>JADJWL010000001.1 GCA_016716385.1 Bryobacterales bacterium
CTTTCGGTTGGCCGATCAGCCCGATAGACTCGCCGGCGCGGAGAAGGCCAGCGATGCGGTACCGCGGCTCCGGCAGATTCATGGAGCGCAGTTCGGCCAAGCTCAACACGCCGAAATACTCGGTGGGAGTCGGCTTCGGTTGCGGCGCCGGTTGCGGGTCGTCCATCAGCGACGCTTTCGCCGCGCCGGCAAAGTCCCTCAAGCTGCCCTCCCGAGTAGATCCACGATGATCTGGCCCCACTCGCGGCAGCGCGCCAGGTCTGCCGCCCCCACGGTCACGATGCGCCGCGCCAGGTCGGGCCGTTGGCGCTCGACGTGGCGGAAACCGTCGATCATCTCGCGGTCGGTGGCATGGTCCCGGACCCAGTGCAGGCTACGGGTCCGCTCTGCGATCATCTCGCCCGCCGCATTCCCCAGGACTTCGGCATCGTTTTCGATGGCCCAAGCCAGGACAACCGAAAGTTGCGCGAGCTCGCGGTCTAGCTGCCGTTCGACGTGGCGGTAGAAGGATTGCGCCCTGCTCGCCAGAGCCGCCGCTTCTTTCTCGGTGGCAGCCCGGCGCCGTGCGAATTCGCGCCGCCCCTCGGGTGTGCTCTGCCTGTCCTGCAGAAAGCCTCGCGCAGTCAACCAAGCCAGCGCGCCGGCCTTGTCGCAACCCAGGACGGTCTGGACCAACCGCAGGACACCGCCGCCCTCGCCGTGAGCGTGATCGTACCAGCGCCCATGCTGCGGGTCCAGGCTGATGTTCCAGCCGTCGCCACCACGCCAGAATGCGCGCCCTCTGCCGTGTCGGAGTGGCCCGCCGCCCAGGTCGCGCCAGGCGGCGATGATGGACACGTCGCCGATGCCGGACGGCGCTACATTCGGGTACGATCTTGTTTCGGATGTCTGATAGGATAAAGACAAGGCTTCGTCACCTCGAAAATGCCTTCCAGCCCGCGCCGCCCGCGCGGGCTTTCCTTTTACGCCGCATTGTTCTGGCTCTGCGCTCCGTTGAGCAGCCGCTCGACTTCGGCCCGCGGGATCACGATGCGCTTGCCGATCTTCACCGCGCGCACGTCTCCGCGCTCGACACTGCGATAGGCCAGGTTGCGTCCAATCCCCATCACCGCCGCGAACTCTTCAACCGATACCGTTTGTTTCTGCATTGCGTTTATCGAACCTCCTGCTTTCCAGCGTATCGGTACGTCTCTTGACTGTATAGCCGTAGCAGCGTACTATAGTCGTAATGGCAGCCGATCTCACTTTCACCTCATGGTCGCGGCCCGAAGCCGGTCACCGCTGGATGGTCGCGGAGCCGGTCAACGGGTCCGGCGAATCTCACCGCTATCTCGTGCCCGGCGTCGGGATGGCGCATCGTTACGGCCCGGCATCGGAGACAGGCCTCTTCCGCCACTTCGCGGAGATCGAGCCGACCGAAGCATCTGTGCTCGGCTTCGCAGACGCCTACGGTTCGCTCGGTGGCACTGTCGCCGAACCCATCGCGATTCCCTCGGGTGAGCGCAGTATCGTGGGCGCGGGTGAGCGTCTCCGCTCATGGGTGTCGGAGATCGACGCAATGAGGCGCATGGTCAACCTCTGGGATCTCGCCCGGTCCCGCGATGCACGGCTGGGCGATTACGTTCTGTGGCAGGAGCCCGGTGTTCGATGGGTGGATGCGGATCAGCGCGGCCGCTTGCAGTCCTCGGAGTGGATCGCTACCGACAAGCTGTATCCCGATCTGCTCGACCGCTTCCCGCGAGGTGATGTCGTCGGCCCCGCGCTCCACCTCGTGCAGCGCCAGGTGAATAGGAAGCTCGTGGAGCACGGAGTCTCAGCCCGGCTGCTCTGGGATGCCCGGTATACGCGCCTCGGCCTCCACATCGTGCCGTTGAGCCTGATCGGGTTCCTGTGGTTCCAGTTCGCGCAGGCTATCGACGGTGACAAGGATTACCGGCGTTGCCCCGATTGCCGGAAGTGGTTCGAGTCAACGCCACACGCGACGCGCTCGGATCGGGTATTCTGCTCACCATCGTGCAAGGCTTCGGCACATAGAAAGAAGATCGCCGAAGCCCGGCGCCTCTATGCCGGTGGCGTCGGAATCAAGGAGATCGCCCGGCAACTCGACTCCACGCCGGCGAAGGTTCAGGGTTGGGTCAATCCATCAGGGAGGCAATCGAAATGAAGGGTCACATCGTCAAGCGGTCGGAGAACTCGTACTCGATCAAGCTCGATCTCGGGAGAGATCCATCAACAGGAGCCCGCCGGCAGAAATGGTTCACGGTCGAGGGAAACAAGAAGAAGGCCGAAGCGGAACTGGCGCGCCTGCTCAACGAGATCAACATCGGAACCTTCGTAGAGCCCGCCAAACTCACCGTTGCGTCCTACCTGGATCGGTGGCTTGAGGATTACGTGTCCGTCAATCTCGCCGGCAAGTCTACGGAGCGTATCAGCAGCGCAATCAAGCATCACGTCAAGCCCGCGCTCGGAGCCCTTCCCCTTCACAGGCTCGCCCCGCTTCACCTTCAGTCGTTCTATGCCGCCGCGCTCAAGCCCGGCGCCCGGAAGGATGGCCGAGAAGGATCTCTCTCGCCTCAGACAGTTCTTCACTTCCACCGCATTCTGTTTCAAGCTCTGAAGCAGGCGGTACGCTGGCAACTCCTCGCGAGGAATCCCGCCGAAGCGGTCGAGCCGCCGAAGGTGCGCCGCCCAGAGGTAGCCGTGCTCGATGAACACCGCTCCGCATTCCTGCTCGATGCCGCCCTCGGGACGCGCCTGTACATCCCGGTCATGCTGGCGATCACTGCCGGACTCCGCCGCGGAGAGATCCTCGCTCTACGCTGGCAGGACGTAGGTTTCGAGTCCGGCCTCCTCTGGATTCGGCGCGCGGTCGAGCAGACGAAGCAGGAGATCCGCATCAAGGAGCCCAAGAGCCGCCAAGGGAGGCGCTCTGTGGCGTTGCCGCCGCTGGCCATGGAAGCTCTGAAGGCGCACCTCGCCGGACAGCAGGAGAGGCGCGCTCTGCTCGGGGCGGCCTATCAAGACAACGATCTCGTGTGCTGTGTCGAGGACGGTTCCCTGTGGAAGCCGTCCGCGTTCACGTCGGCATACCGCGATCTCCTACGGCGCCGGAAACTCGACGGCCCGAACTTCCATGCTCTGCGCCACAGTCATGCGAGCCAGCTTCTACGTGCGGGTATCGACATGAAGGTGATCTCGTCTCGCCTCGGCCACAGCCGGACAGCGTTCACAGCCGACACCTACATTCACCTGTTGCCCGGCCAGGATCAGGAAGCCGCGCGGAGAATCGAGCAGGCGCTCCGCCCGGTGATCGGCCAGAAACGGACTCCGGCCAATGGTTCGACAAATCTGGAAGTACAGTAGGGTAGCAATCGGGTAGCAAATCGGCCTTTTCAGGCCTCCGGCGAGAGCCGGAACCGATCTCCAAATTGTCTGTAAGTTATTGATCTGGCGGAGAGGGAGGGATTCGAACCCTCGGTAGACTTTAAAGGCCTACGACGGTTTAGCAAACCGCTGCTTTCGACCACTCAGCCACCTCTCCGGTTCTGTGCTGGTCTTTCCGAATCGTACCATACGCCATGCTTTCACGGTATGCTTTCCCCATGCGGCTCCGATTCGTTTTCATCGCCGCGCTGCTGCCATCGCTGGCCGCCGCGGCGCTCGTTCCCGACGTCCGCGCCGCCATCGCGCGCCAGGACTTTGCAGGCGCGGAAAAGCGTGTGCGCGACTTCCACGCCTCCGCTGGCGCCACGCCCGAAATGATCCTCGGCCTCTCCTGGCTCGGCCGGGGCCACCTCGCCGCCGGCAATCTCACCGAAGCCGAGCGGTTCGCCGCCGAAACCCGCGAACTCGCGCTCGCTGAGCTGAAGAAGCGCCCCCTCGACGCCGAAAAGGACCTTCCGCTCGCTCTGGGGGCTTCGATCGAAGTGCAGGCTCACGTTCTCGACAAGCGCGGCGAACGCGACCAGGGAGTGGCATTCCTGCGCAGTGAGTTGAAGACGTGGTTCAACACGTCCATCCGCACCCGGATCCAGAAGAACCTGCACCTGCTGAGCCTCGAGGGGAAACCCGCCCCTCCGCTCGAAGTACAGAGCCACCTCGGACCCAAACCGACGCAGGTGTCCGCGTACCGGGGGCAGACGCTGCTGCTGTTCTTCTGGGCGCACTGGTGTGGGGATTGCAAGCAACAGGGGCCGGTCCTGGCCCGCCTGCAGCGGGAGTACGGTCCGCGGGGACTCGCCATCCTCGGCCCGACGCAACGCTATGGCTACGTCGCCGGCGGACAGGACGCCACCCCGGCCGAGGAGACACCGTACATCGACCGGGTCCGCCGGCAGTTCTATGGCGCTCTCGACACGATGCCGGTCCCGCTGGGCGAGGAAACGTTCAAGAACTACGGTGTTTCGACGACTCCGACCCTCGTCCTAGTGGACAGCACCGGCATTGTCCGGCTGTACCATCCGGGCAAGATGACCTACGAGGATTTGCGCGCGCGCATTGAGTCCGTGCTCGGCGCTTCGTAAGTCCGCCGCGCGATAATCGGCTCATGGACATCTTTCTGACGGGGGCGACCGGCTATATCGGCTCGGCGGTCGCCGAAGCGCTGGTGCGCGCGGGACATTCGGTGGTGGCCGCCGCCCGGTCGGACGAGCAGGCGCGGGAGCTCGGAGCGAAGGGCTACCGGACCGCGCGTGCCGACCTGCGCGACCCGGCTTCCCTCGCCACGGCTGCGACTGCGGCCGATGGCGTCATCCATACAGCGTTCGCCTGGGCGCCCGACAGCGGAGCAGTGGATCACGCCGCAGTGGCCGCAATGGTGGGCGCGCTGGATGGGTCCGGGAAGCCGTTTCTCTATACGAGCGGCGTGTGGGTGATGGGAGATACGGGCGGCCGGGTCGCGGGCGAGATGGTGCGCCTGGTACCGGCAGCGATTGTCGCCTGGCGCCCCGAGGTCGAGCGAATCGTCCTGGACGCGGTGGAAAAGCAGGTGCGGGGCATCGTCATCCGGCCCGCCATGGTCCACGGCCGCGGCGGCGGGATGGTGAGCAACTGGGTCCGTCAGGGACGCGACACTGGCGTCGTCCATGTCGTGGGAAACGGAGCGAACTACTGGACCTTCATCCACGTGGAGGACTTGGCCGACCTGTACGTCCTGGCGTTGGAAAAGTCCGGCCCTGGGGAGTTGTACCTCGCCGCGGATGGACCGGCGATTCCCGTGGGCCAGATCGCTCTCGCCGCCGCGCGCGCGGCCGGACATGACGTGAAAGTGGAGTTCCAGACGGTGGAGCAAGCCCGAGAGCGTTTCGGCCTGCTGGCCGACGCCCTCGTGCTCGATTCCCGGGTGGGCAGCACGAAGGCGGGGCGGCTCCTGGGGTGGACGCCGTCGCGGCCGGGAATTCTGGAAGATCTGGCGAGGGTTTGACAGGTGGGGCGGCTGGTGGGATTCGAACCCACGACATCCAGAACCACAATCTGGCGCTACTACCGACTGAGCTACAGCCGCCGTGTCACACCCGATTATACCAATGCCTACGCCTGTTTGACGGTTTCCGGTTCGCGCGGCTGAATCTCACCGATTTCGGTGAATTCCTCACGCCGGTGGAGGGTGAAGTAGACGATCAGCAGCACGACCAGCCCCAGAGACACGACTGAGACGAACGCAATCAGCCGGCCTACGACGCGGATCGGGGCGAAGGCCTCTCGTGTGGACTGCGAGACCAGCACCAGCCATTCCAGCTTGGGAAGCTCCGTCCTCAGACCGACATCGGCAAATCCGATGAGGGTGCGCCGGACGCCCGGCAAGTCCGTCACCACGTAGCCTGTCCGCAGGCCTTCGGGATCGTTGATCGCCTCGGTTGCCGCGCCAGCTTCAATCGCGCGAGCCTTCATCGCGAGGTCGGCATCGGGAGCCGCGATGATCGTCCCGTCGTCCTTGATGAGCAGGGTGCGGCCGGTCTGCCCGATCCGGGAACGGCTGACCACGGGAAACAGCTTCGACAGGTCGACGAGGGCGTCCAGGGTGCCGATCACCCGGGTGGTTCCCTCTTCGAGGATCGGGACGCCGACACCGACGTAGTAGGAATGCGTCACGTCGTCGTACTTCACGTCGCTGACGCTGACGCTTCCGCGGCCCTTGGCGTAGATGTCCTGCCAGTAATCTTCATCGGCCTGGTAGTAGTCGAGCGTCTTGTGCGAGGCGGCGACGGTGGCCCCTTTCTCATCGGTCACGGTGATCCGCAGCAGCGAGGGATCGCGCGCCTTGTGCTGGAGCAGCAACCGCGAGGCGGGCGAGGCCAGCATCCGGTTCACGATCGGATCGGCCTCCGGCGTATCCCAGATCCCGTCGATGCGGGAGATGCGGTCCGAGATCGCCTGTTCGCTCATGCCTTGGTAGGACCGGTTTGAGGTTTCGACTGCGGCCACAACGTCCGGTGCGATCGTCAACTTTCCAACGTCCACGACTCGGTCCTGGATGACGTGACGGATTTCGGAGGCGGTTCCTGCCGCGATGAGGTGGAAGTGGTGCCCAATGGTCCGCTCGAGAGAACGGTCGCTCTGCAAGATACTGTAGAGCGCCGCGACGCTGATCGGGACGGCGGTCAGACACACGCCAATCAGAAGTGTCTTGAAAGGGATACGGAATTCGAATCGATCGTTGGCAGGCATCTGCGGCCTCCTTGCGGGGCGTGGCCCGGTTCGAACGACGAATCTTTTGGAGAGCCGCGTGGCGGCTCCCCGGTGCGGTCTCTCTGCCCTTAGAATATCCCGAACCGGTCCCGGTTGAGGCGAAAATCGGGTGTATCCTGGCAGCATGAAGCACCCTGCGTCGCTCTTCGCCGCTGCCCTGTTCGCGGTATCCGCCTGGGCACAACCGTTTCCGGTGCTAACCGGCCCGTTCGGCCAAGTCAAGGACTTTTTGCGGCTGTCGGACTCCCAGCTTCAGGTCATCGTGGAGCAGAACGGCGAGTTCGGCCGTTGGGCCTCGGACAAGCAGGGCCGGATCTGGCAGGTACAACGGGAGATCGCCGAAGAGACTCGTCGCGAGCCGCTGGATCCCGGAGCGCTCGGGATCCGCTACGCCGAAATCGAGGCGATTTGCCGGGAAGCGCGAACCAAGTCAGCCGAACTGGTGGCGCGCAATGGGGCGGTCCTGAACGAGGACCAGAAGGCGAGACTCGGGATCCTCGAAGAGGCGATGAAACTCGCGCCGGTGATCCTGGAGGGGCAGCGCGTGCACTTGCTGAACGGATCCGGCCCTGTGCCAGCGGGCATCGCAGGACCGGCGACGGCAGGCTTCGCCGTGGCGCCGCTGGCTGGATGCGCGGTCCCTGCGCAGATTATCCCGGCGGGCCGGATCATCCGCGAGCCAATCCCCGGGAACCCGGGCGCGCGATGGTTCGACACGCCCGTGTTCATCCCGTAGCCGGCGAGGCGCCTATTCCCACTCGATCGTGCCGGGCGGCTTGTGGGTGAGGTCCAGCAGGACTGCCGCAACACCCCTGACAGCCAGCAACTCCGCCGCCATGGCGGCGCGGAGGGAGTCCGGGAGCACGACAGCTTCCGCCGTCATTCCGTCGACCGAATGGACCGGACGGAGAACGACCGAGTCCGGGGCGTCGGCGGTTCCAAGTGGAATCAGGATGACCGGGAACTGCCAGACCCGGGTCTCGAATCCCGACTGGTGAGAGAGCCGCCGGACAATCGCATCGGCACGGCGCAGCGTCGCGAGGCGGGCGGCGGTGAGGCCCGAAGGCCGGACCGACAGCGCGTCGACCGGCGCGTTCCCTCCCAGGCACGCTGTTACGCGATTGACGTCATGCCGCCGGTTGATGACCTCCGTTGCCTCTCTCGGCCCCCCGGCCGTCAGGATGAGTACGGGCTTGTAGGAACGTGAATCCCCCTGGACCCCAACCGAATTGACGGGCACCACCCACCCGTCGGCGTCGCGGACCATGGAGGCTCCGGATTCCACGCAGAGGCAGCGGATGGCCAAGCCCGGACCTGGGAACGGATGTCGCTCCAACAGCGTATCCGGCACGTTCAATTGACGTCCGATCGCCCGGACTTCATCCTTGTAGAACTGCGCCAGGGGTTCGACAACGCGGCCCTCTTCGAGCAACTTCTGGATTCCCGCCACCCGATTGTGGTGCGTCTTGATCGTGGCCGCCTTGGCCGTGCCGCCGGATTCGATCGTATCGGGATAGATTGTTCCCTGCCCCAGCACCCAGTGGCCGTCCAGCAGGTGGCGCGTTTCGATGATCCGTTCCTGCAGCGCGACAAACTGCTCGCCGATGATGTGCCGCTTCTGCTCGGGGTCGCTCGCGCCCTGGAGCGCGCCCAGGAACTCCTCGCACGCCATTTCGATGGCCAGCGTTCCCTCGGCGTGGAGCGAGTCGAAGGTGTGGCGGACGAAATCCGTCTCGCCCTCGCGCATCAGACCGGTGTCGACGTAGACGCCGCGCACGCGTTCAGCGCCCAGGGCGCGAAGGCACAGCGTATAGGCCACGGTGGAGTCGACGCCGCCGCTCACGAAGAAGAACACGTTGCGGTCCCCGACGGAGCGCCGGATCTGCTCCTCGAGGGCCTCGATGCTGTGCACGGGATCCCAGTCGCGGGGCGCGCGGCAGATATCCAGCACAAAATTCGACAGGATGCGCTGGCCGTGCGGCGTGTGGACGACCTCGGGGTGAAACTGCACGCCGTACAGCCTGCGCGCGGGGTCGGCGATGGCGCTGTACGGGCAGGATGCCGTTTCCGCGACGCGCCGGAAACCCTCCGGCATCGCGGTGACGAGGTCGCGGTGACTCATCCAGACCTGCTGACCTGGCGGTGTGCCGGCGAGCAGCGCGGAATCCTCAAGAGTACGCAATTCGGCCAGGCCGAACTCGCCACGCTCCCCCTTCTGCACTGTGCCGCCGCAATGGTGCGCGATCAACTGCAGGCCGTAGCAGATACCCAGAACGGGGATGCCGGCCGACAGAATCGCCGGGTCGATCGACGGGCTGTCCGCGTCGTAGACACTGGCTGGACCGCCCGAGATCACGATGCCATGGCGGCCCGCGAACTCGTTTGCCGGGGTGTCGCTGGCGCGCACTTCCGCCTCGACTCCCAACTCACGAATTTTTCGCGCAATCAGATGGCAGTATTGGCCGCCCGCGTCGAGGACGCTGATGGCGGCGGTAGCAGATGCGGACATGCGCGCGGCTACGGCGCCGCCGTCCGCTGTGCGACGATGCGCTTGGCGTTCTCAAGCAAGGCCTTGGCCTTGGGGATGGCATCGATCGCCACATCGACAATCGGGTCGGTTTCCACTTCAATGCGGCGCGCGTCTTCGACGCCGAAGGCCGAGACGGCCATTTCGCGCAGCAGACCACGGCGAACCCAGTCGAGATTCTCCGTGAACTCAGCCTCGGTGAACTCCACCTTTTCCTGGTGAAGATACTGGCGGAACTTCTCGATCAGGGCATCGTCGGGGCGCCAGGTCTTGGTGATCTTCACGTCGTTCTCGCCGAAGTAGCGGGTCGTGAAGTTGAAAAAGGTGTACCGCCCCAAACGCATCTGGAACTGGTTGAACTTGGGCGTCTCGTACTTCTCGTCGGGCGAGATGCCACCGCCGCCGTAGACGGTGCGGCCGCTGTCGGTCATCTTCACGTCGAGCGGATTCTTCTCTTCGAGGTTCTTGTGGTTGTAGTAGTCGAAGAACGAGGTGTTCGAATAGTCGCGCTGGATCAGACGGCCGCTCGGCGTGTAGTACTTGGCGGTGGTCAGTGCCAGCCCCGTATTCTCCAGAAGCGGGTAGACGGTTTGGACCAAACCCTTGCCGAAGGTGTTCTCGCCGAGGATCCAGCCGCGGTCGTGATCCTGCAGCGCGCCAGCCACGATCTCAGCAGCCGAAGCCGAGTACCGGTTCACCAGCACGACGATCGGGAACTCATAGCCACGGTTGCCGCGGCGGGCCACGTAAGGCTTCTCCGCCGAGGCGCGTCCCCGGTGCGACACGATTACCTGATCCTTGGCCAGGAACTTGTCCGCTACCGCGACGCCTTCGTTGAGCAGACCGCCGGGGTTGTCGCGGAGGTCGAGCACGAGCGCCTGAATGCTGTCGAAGCCCAGCCGCCGCAGGTTTTCTTCAAGTTCGGTGCTGGTGGTTTCGTTGAACGAATCGATCTCGATGTAGGCAACGCCCGGCCTGACCCAGAAGCCGTCCTGGACGCTCTTGCGCGAGATTTCGTCGCGGGTCACGAGAAAGGTGATCGGCTCGCGGCTGCCCTCGCGCTCTACGACGATCTCCACCTGCGTGCCACGCGGGCCCTTCAGCAGGTCCGCCACTTCGGTCGTGTTCAGGTTGTCGGTCGGTTTGCCATTCACCGTCATGATCACGTCACCCGGCCGGATGCCCGCTTTGTAGGCGGGCGAACCCGTGAACGGGGCGATGACGATCGTCTTATGGTTGCGCGGCGCGACGGTCATGCCGACGCCGAAGTAGTGACCCTTCTGGTCCTCGCGGAGCAGTTGGAAGTCCCGCGGATCAAAGAAGTTCGAGTGCGGATCGAGCGTCCGCAGCATGCCCGGGATGGCGCCCTTGTACACCGTCTTCCCGGGATCTAGCGGATCGGCGAAATTCTGCTCGACCGCGTTGTAGATCCGGGTGAACGTCTTGAGGCTGGCTTTGATCTCATCCTCGCTGGCCGCGGCGGCGACTTCCACCCGCGGGCCGTAAACACCCCCGACCAGCGAGCAAACCGCGATGATCAGGGGGACAATCAGGAACGAGCGCTTCTTTCTCGCCATCCAGGACACCTTTTCGGTAGTATAACGCCAATCCGCGGAAGACACGCCCCCGCCAGCCTGCTCATTGGACGCGTGCGGGACGTCCTGTGTTACGAAAGGTTCGCACACACGGCATCGGTGAACTCACTTGTCGACGCCGAGCCGCCCACATCGCCGGTCAGATGCTTCCCTTCGGCGTACACGGCCTCAAGCGCGTTCTTCACCCGCACCGAAGCTTCGCGCTCCCCGATGTGCGCCAGCATCAGGCTCGCCGACTGGATCAGCGCGGTCGGGTTGGCAACGCCTTTGCCGGCGATGTCCGGCGCCGTCCCGTGCACTGCTTCGAACACCGCCTGACGCGCGCCGAGGTTGGCTCCGGGAACGATTCCCAGGCCGCCGACCAGTCCAGCCGCCAGATCGGACACGATGTCGCCGTAAAGGTTCGGCAGAACGAGGCAATCGAACTGTTCCGGATGCATCACAAGCTGCATGCAGGCGTTATCCACGATCAGCTCGGTGTACTGAATCGACGGATAGCGTTCGGCGACTTCCCGGCAGCAGCGCAGGAACAGGCCGTCGCTCATCTTCATGATGTTCGCCTTGTGGATGGCGGTCACCTTCTTCCGGTTCTCGCGCTGGCAGTAAGCGAACGCCGCCTCGGCGATGCGCAAAGATGCCTGCCGGGTGATGATCTTGATGCTCTCCACCACACCCGGGACCACCTCGTGCTCCAGGCCGGAGTACAGGTCCTCGGTGTTCTCCCGGAAGATCACCATGTCGATGTGGGTATCGTTAAACCGGCTAACGGTTCCGGGGAGCATCCGGATCGGGCGGAAGTTCACGTACAGATCCAGTTTCTTGCGCAACGCCACGTTGACGCTCGGGTGGCCGCCGCCGACTGGGGTCGCGGTGGGGCCCTTCAAGCCGACTCCGGTCCGCTCCAGCGACTCGACAACCTTCGGTGGCAGGACCTGTCCAAAATCAGCAAGCGCGGAAGCACCGGCCTCCACGACCTCCCAATCCACTTGAATCCCGGCCGCCTCGATGACGCGCACGGTCGCCGCCGACACCTCCGGACCGATCCCGTCACCGGGGATAAGAGTGATCTGATAAGCCATTCTCTTCCATTGTATTCCGGGGAGAGCGCGGCATGTCCGGCGGTCTCCGGTCTATAATTGCCGGGTGATGCGAAGCTCCCTGCTTCTTCCCCTGTTGCTGGCATTCCCAGTGTGGGCCGGCGAAGTGACGATCCCGGTGGATACCCCGATGACCCCGCCCGCCTGGGCCTTGCTCGAACGGGAGTTGTTGCGCGCCAACAGCCGGGCGGTCGAGGTCTATGCCGAGAACTACCTCGATTCCCGCGGCTATCTCCTTCATTACCCGCGCTGGGGAACCCTCGACGGCGCCGACGACGCCGCCGAGGCCTTCTATAACTGGACCCTCCTGCACGCCCTTGGCGGTTCGGACAACGTCCTCGGGTTGTTCCGGAAAGGGCTCGAAGGCCATCTTCTCCAGTACAAGGAATTGAAGACGTTCACCACCGACATCGCCAAGGACGGAGCCTACTACAAGGAGTTCCTCCCCATGTCGGACTGGTTCCACAACGGCGAGGGGCTTCGTGGTTTCGTCTTTCAGGGGCTGTCCGAGCCGGTGGACAAACTCTACGGCAGGCGCATGCGCCGCTATGCCGGCTTCTACATGAACGAGGACCCGGATGCCCCCAATTACGATCCACAGCACAAGATCATCAAAAGCATCTGGACCGGCAGCAAGGGCCCGATGCTGCGGCGCGCCACCAAGGAAGACTGGGTGGGAGACCCCGCTTATGGACGTTTCCATCTCCTCCATGGCGGCAAGGGGGCGCAGGAGACGGTCGACTTCGAAGAGTATTACCTCGAAATGCTGGAGCACTGCTCCGAGTACCTGGACAGCGTCGGCGATCACCCGCTGAACCTTGCAGCGACGAACCTGGCGCTGAACGCCTACATGCTCGGCCACGAGAAGAAGTACCGCGACTGGCTGCTCGAGTACGTGGACGCGTGGAAGGAGCGCATCGCTTCAAACGGCGGCAACATCCCGACCAACATCGGTCTCGACGGCAAAGTCGGGGGCGAGTACGGCGGCAAGTGGTACAAGGGGACCTACGGCTGGAACTTCACGATCTGGTCGCCGGAATACCAGCAGATTGCCCACCGCAACACCTTCGACGCCGGTTCGTGGCCGGGCTTCAGCAACGCATTTCTCCTTACCGGCGATCCCGCCTACATCGCCGTGCTGCGCCGCCAGATGGACAACATCCACGCACAGAAGAAAATGGTGGACGGCAAAGAGATGGTGCCGCAGATGTATGGCGAGCACGACGGGCAGGTGGGGTGGTATCACTGGACGCCGAACATGTTCCACCACCGGCTGGCCGAGATTTACATGTGGTCCATGGACCGCGCCGACCTGGAACGGGTTCCCAAGACCGGATGGATCGGCTACCTCGAGGGGATGGACGACGCCTACCCCGAGACCGCCCTGCGCCGCGACCTGGACCAGGTCAGGAAGCAGATCGAAGAGATCCACAACGACCCGACGTCGCCCGACACCCGTCTGGCCGACTGGGTCCAGATCCGCAACCCGGTGCAGACCAACGCCCTGACGAATCTCACGATGGGCTCCTACCTGACCGGCAACATCTGGACTCTGCACGCGCGCGTCCGCTACTTCGATCCGGCGCGGCGGCGCAGCGGACTGCCGGAAGACGTCGCGGCGCTGGTGGAGAAGCTGACGGCGGACTCCGTCACGCTGACCCTGGTCAATACGAGCCACACCGACGAGAGGCTGGTGGCCGTCCAGGCGGGCGGCTACGGCGAGCATCACTTCGATCGCGTCACGGTGAATGGCCGGACCACTGCGATCGACCACCCGTACGTGAACGTGCACCTGGCGCCAGGCGCCGGCGCGCGGTTCGAATTTTCGATGAAGCGCTACGCGCACCAGCCGACGCTGGCGCAGCCATGGGAACGCAGCCGGCTGGTGCGCAAATAGAACGGAGCTTCCTTAGCGCAGCTCCTCCATAACGGTCTCCAGCGCTTCGCGCGACGGGCGCACTCTCTCGGTTGGCAGGGTTGCCAGCGGCTCGTCGACCATGTTGATCATGTCGAGCAGCGTCGGCTTCTGTGTGTTCACGTAGAGGACGCCCGTCACCACCTCGCCCGCCTCGGCGGCCTCGTGCAAGACGCGGAGGGCGCTCATCTTGTCGGTCGGGTCGTAGTCGCGCCCCAGCTTCTTGATCCGCAGCAGAGACCCGTCGTGCATGCGCACGTCGTGCGAAGACCCTTCGGGAATCTCCACCTGGATGTCTTCGAAATGCGGCACGAAGTCGAGTTCATGCAGCGGCTCGTCGTGCTCCTTGATGTAGCTGTAGCTCTTGGTGGAGCCTTCGTGGTCGTTGAACGTGGTGCACGGGGAAATGACGTCAATGATCGCCAGCCCGTTGTGCGCGATGGCCGCCTTCAGGATTGCGACCAACTGCCGCTTGTCGCCGGAGAAGGAGCGCGCCACGAAGGTCGCCCCCCATTCGAGCGCCAGGGCGCAGCAATCAAACGGCGGCAGGTCGTTGATCACGCCCGTCTTTAACTTGGAACCGAGATCGGCCGTGGCGGAGAACTGGCCCTTGGTGAGCCCGTACACGCCGTTGTCCTCGATCACGTAGATGAACGGCAGGTTGCGGCGCAACAGGTGCATGAACTGGCCGATGCCGATCGACGCGGTGTCGCCGTCGCCCGTGACGCCCAGTCCGATAATATTGCGGTTGGCCAGCACGGCGCCGGTCGCGAGTGCCGGCATGCGGCCGTGCACGCCGTTGAATCCATGCGCGAGGTTGAGAAAATACGCCGGCGACTTCGACGAGCACCCGATGCCGGAAAACTTCGAGACCATCCACGGCTCGATGTTCATCTCGTAGAAGCACTCGACGAGGCGCTCGGAGATGGCGTTGTGGCCGCAGCCGGCGCACAGCGTCGTCTTTGATCCCTTATAGCTGAGAACCTCCAGGCCGAGCCGGTTGACTTTCTTCGGCGGAGGCGTCGCGGTCGTACTCATAAACCCTCCTGGGCGACGATGCTGTCGGTGATGGTGCGCGCGTCGATCGGCAGACCACCGTAGTAGCGCACGCTGCGCAGCCGGGCGATGTCGCCCGGATCCAGTTCCAGCCGCATCAGGGCCAGCAACTGCCCGTCGCGATTCTGCTCCACGATGTAGACCTGCTCGTGGCGGCGGATGAACTCCACCAGTTCATGCCGGAACGGATACGCGAGCAAGCGCATGTAGCTGGTCCGCAAGTTGTACTCCTGGCGCAACTGCCACCGCGATTCCTGTGCCGCCTGGTGGGTGGTGCCGACGCAGATCAACCCCGCCGCGGCTTCGGGATCGAGTTCGATTTCCGGCGCGGGAACGAACTTGCGCATCGTCTCGAACTTGTGCTTTAACCGGTCGACGTTGTTGACGTAGTCGTCTTCGCGCTCGCTGTACTGCGCCTTCGCGTTGTGGCCGCTGCCGCGCGTGAAGTATGCCGCGCCAGGGTGCCTGGTGGCAGGCAGCGTCCTGTAGCCGACGCCGTCGCCGTCCACGTCCCGGTATCGTTCGAATCCGCCGAGGCGTTCGAGATCGTCCGCCGTCAGGACTTTCCCGCGATCCAGCGGTTTCTCCGGGTAGGTGAACGGATCGGCCATCCAGTTGTTCATGCCGAGGTCGAGGTCGGTCATGACAAACACCGGCGTCTGGAAACGCTCAGCCAGGTCGAAGGCCTCACAGGCCATGCTAAAGCACTCCTCCGGGCAGCGTGGGAAATACAGGGGATGCTGCGTGTCGCCGTGCGACAGCAGCGCCGTCGACAGGATGTCGCCCTGCATTGTGCGCGTCGGCAGACCAGTGGAGGGTCCGACGCGCTGGACATCGAAAATCACGCAGGGCGCTTCGGCATAGTAGCCCAACCCGACGAATTCCGACATCAGGGAAATGCCGGGACCCGCGGTCGCAGTGAGCGAGCGCGCCCCCGCCCAGCCTGCTCCGAGCGCCATGCCGACCGACGCCAGTTCGTCTTCGGCTTGAATGATGGCGTAAGTAGCCTTGCCCGTCTCCGGATCGCGGCGGAAGCGCCGCATGTACTCGATGACGGCCTCCATCATGGAAGACGACGGCGTGATCGGGTACCAGGTGGCCACCGTGACTCCTGCGAACACACACCCCAGCGCTGACGCCGAATTGCCGTCGATGATGATCTTGCCCGCCGTTTCGTTCATCCGCTCCACACGGAACGGGTCGGTCTTCGACAGATTCTGCGCCGCGTAGTCGTAGCCCGCCACGAGCGCACCGGAGTTCAACTCCGCGGCCTTGATCTTCTTCGGGCCGAATTGCTTGAAGAGCGCCTTCCGCATCTCCTCCATGTCGATGTCGAGGAGGTAGGCGACCACACCGTCGTAGATCATGTTGCGGACCAGCTTGCGCAGCTTCGGCTGCGGGCAGACCGGGCCCACCAGCTTGTCGAATGGAACAGGATAGAAGTGCAGATCATCCCGCTGTTCGTTGAGTTTCAAAGGCTCATCGTAGACGCAGGCCGCGCCGCTGGCGAGACCGGCCACATCCTCGATCGCCGTTTCCCCATTCATGGCCACGAGAAAATCGACTTCCTTCTTGCGGCCGATAAACCCGTGCCTGCTTGCCCGGATCGTGAACCAGGTAGGCAACCCCGCGATGTTGGAGGGGAACATGTTCTTCCCGGAAACAGGAATTCCCATCTGGAAGATGGAGCGCATCAGAACGTTGTTCGCGGTCTGACTGCCCGATCCGTTGACTGTCGCCACCTGGATGCTGAAATCGTTGATGACTTGTCGGCCGGCATTGCCCGTGGATTCGCCGGCCGGCGAGATTTGGAGAGTAGACATTACCTTCGTGGACCTCCACCCCGCCGTACGGGGTTATGCGCGCATTATACGCCCAAACTCAAATTGCTGCTTCCCGCAAGCGGGCGGCGCGGCGCGGATCGCGCGCGGCGATGTCACGTTCTTCGTAGGGATCGGCAACCGTGTCGAACAACAGATCCGGCGCGTCTTCGCGGCCCAGGGCGGGGCCTTCCGGGTCGAAACGGCGGATCAGCTTGAACTCGCCATCCCACACCATGCGCCACCGGCCCAGGCCAGACCGGACAATGTCGCGGTGTTGCCTGTGCGCCCTGCCAGCAGCGGGCGGAGAGACCGGCTGTCCATCTCGCGTGGCGCGGCGACGCCTCCGAAATCGAGGAAGGTCGCCGCCAGATCCATGAGGGAAACCAGCGCGTCGCTGACCACGCCCTGTTCGACGCCGGGTCCGGCAGCCACTAGCGGCACGCCGACAGACTCGTGCCACGGCACCGACTTGCCCCAACGGTTGTGATCGCCGAGCATTTCGCCGTGATCGCTCGAGAACATGATGAGCGTGCGGTCGAGCTTCCTGCGCTGCCGCAGTTCCCGTATGAAGAGACCGGTCCAGCGGTCGATGTTTTCGATCATCGCGGCGTAATTTTGGCGGATCGCCACATGCGTCGGGACATCGAAGTGGCGGCATCCACGGGGCTGTGGAAAGTCGATGCCGCGCCAGCGCCGCGCCATGCCCGGAGTCACATCCATCGGCTCATGCGGACCCGTGAAGTTGACCACGAGGTGCCAGGGCTTGCCGCGCGGTGCGCGCCGCAGGAGGGTCAGCCCGTTTTGGCCGATCCAGTTGTCGCAGTACGCATCGTCCGGCAGCGGCGTGGGAAACGTCGCGGCGAAGTTCCGGCGGCGGGCGAAATCGTCCACGTGGGCCGCCGCGAGACCGCGCTGGTGCAGGTGAGCCATGTACGGGTCTCGAGGTCTCGCGGGCACTGCTGCGCACGGCGTCCCGCTTGCCCGCGTCGATGCCGCCGCTGAAGCCCCCACTCGGGCAGGAGCCTGCGCCCGTCCAGACCCCAGTCCAGCGTGGCCTTGTGAAGGTCGAGTCTGCCGCAGCCCATCACGTGTGGTAGCCCGACCGCGCAGCAGCGTGTAGGAGGTGGTCTGCTCGAGGGGGGTAGTCGCGCTGGTTGCCAGTACGCCGCAGCGTTCGTACTCCTGCTGGCCGCCAGGCAGGCGCGCGACGGCGCAGTGAGCGGACGCCACGACGGTTGTCAGGCGCACGCCCCGCTCCGCCAGGCGGTCGAGGTGCGGCGTACGCAGTGGGAGGCCTGTGTTCGCGCCGGTCCAGTCCGACGCCACTGGTCCGGCAGCAGCAGTGGATGTTGGGTCGTTCGCCCGGCATCGCGTTGCTCCACATGATAATTCCTTCCCGTCGAGCCATACGACCCCTAATGCTGCGCAACTACGTTCACGGGAATGGGTGGCGTCTCATGCAGCCGAGTCGCTGCTGCCAGGGAACCCGGCTACCCTGGAAGAGTCTTTGAGCACGCCGCTATTCTTCCCCTGAAGACGGTCTATTGCGGTGGAGATCGCGCAGACGCTTCGCGTGGCGCAAATGCGCCGCCAGGTGACCGGATCCAGCCCCTGTTTCGCCTCTGCGCTCGAACGCCACATCGAGGAGATCGCCTCGACCATCACACCGATTGAGGCAAGACGCTCAACGAGTCCCGCGGGGAATTGCGGCGGGCACATCGAGAACGTCGAGAGCTGCGCCTGCGACGTCCGGATGCTGATGCAGGGAGAGCTTTCGGAGAACATCGCTTCCGGGATCGACGAGTTCGTCATCCGCCAGCCCTCGGCGTGACAGCGATCATCGCGCCATTCAACTCTCGGCGATGACCCGCCCTGGTTCCTGCCGTATTCGATCGCCTGCGGAAACACATGCGTGCCGGAAGCCCTCTGAACGCGTGCCGCTGACCCATGCAGCGGATCTTTGAGTTGATCGCATACGTGCGGCTTTCCGACGGGGCGTGGGAACCTGGTCAATGGCAAGGAAGCCGCGCAGACGCTGATCGAGCATCCGCACGTCCAGGCAATCAGTTTTGTTGGCACGACGGCGGACGTGCGCCTCATTTACGCGCACGCCGCCTCGCACGGTAAGCGTTCAGTGCCAGGGAGGCTTAAGAACCGATGGTCGTGCTGCCTGACGCCGACATGGAGATGACCAGCCAGATCGCCGCCGACTCCGGCGTTTCGGGCTGCGCCGGACAGCGCCGTCTGGAAGCCTCACCTGGCGATCACGGTGGGTGACGCGCAGCGGGCCTTCACCGACGCGATCGCCGCAGCCGCTTCCTCGCGGCGGGCGGGTGACGGATTGGACGATGGCGGTGAGATGGGTCCTGTGATCTCCGCCGACAGCCGCGAGCGCAGCGACATTGACGCGGGGCGCAGCGCCCAGGAAGGCAGGGGCCGCTGGTCGTGGACGTGCCGCAAGCCCCGCATCAACGGCTTCGAAAGCGGCCATTTCGTCCGGCCCACGGTGCTCGACTGCGTCCGCCCTGACGGCGCGCCGCCGCCAGCCGAAATCTTTCGGGTGGTCCTCGGCCTGCTCCACGCCGATTCCGTCGAGCAGACGATCGCGCCGCCAACAGCGCCGCTACGGCAACATGGCCTCACCTTTCACTTCATCCGGCGCAGCCGCCCGGCAGTTCCGCTCTGCAGCCGAGCGGGCAACACGGCAGCACAATGTCGGGCGTCGCGGCGCCACTGGCCTGGTTCCTGCTCAGCGGACACAAAGAGAGCTTCTTCGGCGACCTGCACGGCCAGGGCCGCGACGCGGTCGCGTTCTTCACACGGGCCAAGGTCGTCGTCGAGCGCTGGCCGCGCGAATGGTCGCGCCGCTTCTGAAGTCCCCCAGGAAACCCTTCATGCACGAAATCGCTTTCGAACTTGCTGCTTCCAATATCCGTTTCGGCGCGGTTACCGCGGAAATCGGGATGGATTTCCGCCGGATCTCGGCGTCGCCCGCGTCATGGTGCTCACCGATCCGGTGCTGCGCGCGTTGCCACCGGTGGCCACCGTGCTCGGCTGGAGCGCACCAGGGGAATGGGATTCCTTCGCGTTGTACGACTGCGTGCGCACACCGAACTGACCGGGACGAGTCGCTTCCAGGAGGCCATCCGGTACGCCGTGGAAGGCGGCTTCTGACGCGTTCGTCGCGGTGGGCGGCGGATCCTAGATCGACACGGCCAAGGCCGCGAATCTCTATTCCACGCATCCGCCGGCCGACTTCCTCGATCAGCTGCCACGCGTCCACCGGCAGGCAACTGCCGCCTTGGGGACCTGTAAAGTTGCTGATCGCCGTGCTGACGATGGTGCGGCACCGGCAGCGAAACGACGGGGTCGCCATCTTCGATCTCGTACGCATGCATGCCAACACCGGCATCGGGCATCGCCGCCTCAAACCGACGCTGGGGTTGCTCGATCCGGACAATACGCTGACGCAGCCGCCCGAAGTCCCTGCGGCCACCGGACCTGACGGGCTGTGTCATGCCATCGAATCCTTCACGGCGATTCCGTATCAGCAGCGCGAGCGCCCGGCGCGGCCCACGCTCCGCCCGGCCTACCAGGGGTCGAACCGTCCCGGATCAGCGATGTCTGGTCGCTTCACGCCCTGCGGCTGGCGTCAAAATACCCGGTCCGCGCGGTGGAGGACATCTGCGACGACGAAGCCCGCGGCCTACCGCGGCCTGCGGCCTCCTCATGCCGGGGTCGGGTTCGGCAACGCCGGCTGCCACCTGCCACAGGGCGGGTCGTACCCCGTCTCCGGCCGCGTCCGTTCGTACATGCCGCCCGGTTATCCAGTGGACCACCCGATGGTGCCTCATGGAATGTCCGTGATCCCGAACGCGCCGGCGGTGTTCGGTTTCACCGCGTCCGCCTGCTCCGGACCGGCACCTGGCCGCCGCCGAAGCTCTTTGGCTGCAACGTGGAGGAGTACGCCGACGATGCCGGCCGCCTGCTGGCCGACACCATCACTGGATACATGGAGAAGCCAGGGGTCCCGAACGGGCTGCGCGCGGTCGGTTACGACACTCGGACATTCCTGCTCGGGTGGAAGGAACGCTCCCAGCACCGCGCGTCACCAAGCTGTCGCCCCGGCCGGCGGGCAGCGACGACCTGGCGGCGATGTTCGAGCAGGCGCTGGTCGCCTACCGACGTTCGCCGCGAGACGAGAACGCGCCGATGGCGGCCAGTAGCGCCAAGCGAGCAGCCACAGGGCTGCCGTCCACTCCATGACGGCGCCGAACGTAGGGCCCCAGGAACAGCCCTAGCACCAGGATGACGAGCACGGCAAGCGTGTACACCGCATACAGGATCCGCGTCTGGCTCCGTGACAGCCGCCGCAACCGACACAAGCCCGATGAGGGCCGCCAGCATCAGCCAGAAGGAGACGTCGATGCCCCAGGGCATGTCCAGTTGCAGCGTGACCCCCCGGCTGCCGAGCGCCACCACGGCCACCCCAGCGCGAACAGCGCCAGAATCAGGTGGTATATCCAAAGGCTCGCAGCAATCCCGCATGAGGCGCAATGGCCGGACCTCCTCGTTTCGATAAACCCCTTATTCCTAACAGCGTTTTCGCGCCGTGCTCCCGGTTGATCGCCGGGCCGCCGTATGTTATCAGTGGATGCTGTTTACTCGACGTCTTCCGGCCGTCCGCCAGCGACGGCATCCTGTAACCAGTCCGGAAGAATAGGTGATCTGTGGAGTCCGCCAACCGCAAAGCCAATCCGTCCGTCGCTCAACGAAACCTGGGCGATCAGATGCGGTTTATGCGCGTCGCGGCCAGAAAAACCCACGCCAACGATCAAACCAACGCCGAGAACTTTACTACGTCAGCAATGCAGTCCAAGACGCCGACGGTGTTCGTCTTGAAGGACGGGCGAGAGCTGCGCGGCGTGATTGAGTGGTACGACAAGTCATGCCTGAAGATCAATCGGAACGGCGAGCCGAACCTGCTGGTCTATAAACCAAATATCAAGTACATGTACAAGGACGAAGAGAGTTCATAGGGGACTGCTTGCGCATTCCGAGCCGGTGCTCTGCGGCGGACTGCGGCTCCCTCGTAATCCGGTTCTTCTTCCGTTTCCGGTATCGCTTGCGGCGCGGGGTAAATTTCCCCTCGGGTCCAGTGGGACGAACGTCAAATAGGCGGACGAAGTGTGGCGGACGGCCCCGGTCTTCAAACCTTCCACCCATACCTTGACGCCTACTTCCATCGAGGTGCGAAAGACCCGGTTCACCGAGGATCGCAGAAAGGGATCAACTGTCCGATCTGGACCGGGTGGAGAAAGGTCATGTAGTCAATGGACGCAGTCACTACCGCGCTGCGGGCGTGACGCAGCGCCGCCAGCGCCCCCGCCAGGTCGACCAGGATGCATCACCTTGCCGCCCATGACGTGCCCCAGGATATTCGCATCGTTCGGTTTTGCCAGCTCGGAATACTCCGAAACCGATTCCCGCACGTACCTATGCTCTAGTCGTTTTTCCATAAACGCCGCAAGTAGCCCCCAAGATAGATGCGCAGGTGGACGCGATCTCTTCCGGCGCGCCGTCGAGCCCGGCGCTCCCTTCGTCGTAGCGGAAGGCGCCCCAGGCGTGGGGACGGTGCGCGGCTCCACCGCCCAGGCTCCGAGGATGACGCCACCGTGGTGATCCCTGACGCTGGAGCGGATGGCGTCGGCCGGTGAATCCGCCTGGAAGGACGGGCATCGCCCGCGAGCGTAGCCGTAGCTGCACACCCCCCGCGTCGTTGCTTCGGTCTGAGTCCGGCCCGACGGGCCAGGCAATGTCGGCGTAGAGGTCCCCAGGGGCGCGGGAGCGGTCCCGGTGGGATGCGGCAGGCGGGTCGGGGCCGGAAGTGAGGGCAGGCCATTCCCCGCTATCCTAGCATTGCCGCCATACTGGCGGTATCCATGTCCAGCCGTGGAAAAGTTTCGGTGAATTGTTGCGCCAGGACCCAAACAGCACCTTTGCTCGCTACGGCTTAATCAGGAGTACGCCAATGCGGGCCAGTTCGAGGACGCCGTCCGCGAGTACGACGCTCTCCTCGCGGCCAATCCCGGACACGCCGCGGCCTACTACCATGGCGGCCAGACTTGGGAACGGCTCGGCCGCATCGATGCCGCTCGAGATCTCTACCAGCGCGGAATCGCGGTCGCCGTCGCAATCGGGTGACGCGCATGCCTCTCGGTGTTGCCAGCCGCCCTCAGCCTGATCTCAGGGTGCGGCTATAGCGTGCCTCGATTGCGTTGATTTCACAGCTGGCGCGCATGCCGATCCTCGGCCGAGTAGCGCCGCGACGAAGCGGAGTCGATCACGTCGCGCGCCAGTTCGGAGCCAACGATGCGCGCGCCCAGGACAAGCATCGCTCTTGCATCGTCGCGTTCGACGCCCTTTGGCGCCGAGTACGAGTCGGGTAACAGGCCTGCGCGGATGCCTGGAATCTTGTTCGCCGCGACCGAGACGCCGACGCCGCTGCGTCAGATGATGACCGCGCTCTGCACGGCCCTCGCGGGATCGCCAGACCGACGGCTTCGGCATAGTCCGGGTAGTCGGCGGAGCGGCACCGTCGGTACCAGATCCAGAACCTCGTGCCCGGAAAGCGCCCAGGTGCTCGACCATCTCCTTGTTTCAAGACATATCCCGGCATGGTCCGACCCTGCAGCGATTCGCATTGCCACGTTATACCACGCAGTAGTGGCGGCGAAACCGTCAATCAGGGTCACCCGCCGGGATCACGGCGAATAGGGCGCCTCGCGTCCAGCCGAAGAGGTCTGCGTAGAAACCCCTGGAGTGGTTAATGCTGAGGCGGCCCCTGCTGAGGATACGCCGAAGCGTAGACGCAAGGTATATTGCACTTCGCGTCCGTAGTTCACCTGACTTCGTGATCCGGCCGAACTGGGTGCCGGTGACCGTCAGGTTCAAGGTTTCGGCATCACGCTGTTGGTGAGGTTGTATCCCTCCAACCTGAACTCCAAGCTTGAACCGCCTCGGTCAAATCGAAGTTCTTTGAGAGCGTCGTGTCGAGATTCCAGCATTCCGGGGCCGGTAACGTGCGGGTACTGGAACGGGCTAAAAGTGGGGTAAATGAATGGCCTGCTTGAAGACCGACGTATCAAAACCACTTGTCCCATGTGCGAGGACTCGAACCCGGTTCGCCGGTGACGTCCAACTGGCCGAAGCGTAGAAACGCCCCGGTATTGAACACGAAGATGCTGCTCATTGACCAACCTCCAACGATAGCGTTCAGCACCGGATTCATTCCTGGTTAAATCGGCGGCCCCGCCCAAAGGGGAGGTCCAGTCGTTCCAAGCGTCATGCGGTGCTGAGCCTGGTTC
>JADJWL010000002.1 GCA_016716385.1 Bryobacterales bacterium
GGACGGCTGGACTGGGCGCTTCCCCGTAGTGTCCATTGAAGACGCGCTCGCCGAAGATGACTGGGAGGGTTGGCGGACCCTCACCGCGCGCATCGGAGCGCGGGTGCAGTTGATCGGCGACGACTTCTTCACCACCAACCCGCAACGCGTCGCGCGCGGCATCGCCGAGAGTGCGGCCAACGCCGTGCTCGTAAAGATGAACCAGATCGGCACCTTGACCGAGACCTTCGAGGTAATCGACATGGCGCGTGACGCGGGCTTCCGCGCCGTCATCTCGGCGCGCTCGGGCGAGACCGAGGACGACTTCCTGGCCCACCTGGCGATCGCTTCGGGCGCCGGACAGATCAAGGTGGGTTCCATCACGCGGTCCGAGCGGCTTGCCAAGTACAACCGGCTGCTGATCATCGAACAGGACGGCGATCTCGTGTTTCGGGGCCGGGAGCTATTTTAGGGCCGTTGGTACAATCAGATTCTATGTCGCTTGTTGTCGTGGGGTCCGTCGCCTATGACGGAATCGAGACGCCGTATGGGAAGCGGGAGCGCATCCTCGGAGGAGCCTGTACCTACATCGCGCTGGCCGCCAGCTTCTTCGCGAAAGTGAAGATCGTCGGGGTGGTGGGCGAGGATTTCGCCGCCGACGATATCGCCTGGCTCGAAGACCAGGGCGTGGACGTCACCGGCCTCGATCGCGTGCCGGGCAAGACCTTCTTCTGGCAGGGCGTCTATTCGCCCGACATGAATGAGCGCACCACATTGCGCACGGAACTGAACGTCTTCGCCGATTTCCAGCCGCGCCTTCCTGAAGCGTACCGGTCGCAGCCCTACCTGATGCTCGGCAACATCCAGCCGGGGTTGCAGTCGAGTGTCCGCTCGCAGATGCAGGCGCCGCGACTCACCGGCGGCGACACAATGAATTTCTGGATCGACGGGCATCGCGATGAACTCCTGGCGGCCATCGCACACTGGGACTTCCTCATGATCAACGATAGCGAAGCGAGGCTCCTCTCCGGCGAATGGAACCTGCGCAAAGCGGCCGAGAAGATCATGGCGATGGGGCCGAAAACGCTCATCATCAAACGCGGCGAGTATGGCGCGATCCTGTTCCGGCCGGACGGCCACTTCATCGTGCCGGGCTACCTGCTGCAGGATGTCTTCGATCCCACGGGAGCGGGCGATTGCTTCGCCGGCGGCTTCATGGGCTATCTCGCCGGCCTCGGCATGGACGGCGATCTCCCCCGAGCCGCCCTGCGGCGCGCCGTCATCTACGGGTCGGTGATGGGCAGCTTCTGCTGCGAAGCATTCGGCCCGGAACGCTTCCGGACGCTGACGCGCTCCGAGATCGACCACCGCTACGCGGAACTCCGCGACATCACGGACTTCTAGCGTGCCTAGGCGGCGCGGACGCGGCTGGTGGCAGGCGCTGCTCGTCGCGGTGCTGGCGGCGCTGCTGAGCGCCGGCGCAATCGCCTTCTTCCATCGCGAAGGCAGCCTGCTCTTTTACGGCGACGCGGTGGCTCACATCAATATCGCCCGCCGCGTGACTGACTCGCGGACACCCGGACCCAAGCAGATCGGCACCGTCTGGCTGCCGTTGCCGCACGCCGCGATGCTCCCGCTGGTGCATCGCGACGACCTCTGGCGCAACGGGCTCGCCGGCGCCGTCCCCAGCGCCGCAGCCTTCGTGCTGGCGGCGGTCTGCCTGTTTCTGGCCGCGCGCCGGATCTACGGAAGCGGCATGGCCGGTGCGCTGGCGGCAGCGCTGTTTGCCTTCAACCCAAACCTGCTGTACCTGCAGTCCGTCCCGATGACCGAGGCGCTCTGGCTGGGCTGTTTCGCTCTGACCCTCTATGGCATCGCGGTCTTCATGTCACGCCCGCGTGCCTGGCTGGCGCTCCTGGCTGGACTCACGGCCGCCTGCGGGTCGCTGACGCGCTATGAGGGCTGGTGGATGCTGCCCTTCTTCGCGCTGGCGATCCTGTGGACCGGTGGCCGACGCCGCTGGGGATACACGCTTCTGTTCGTTTGCGCGGCAGGGCTGGGACCCCTCGCCTGGTTCGCCCACAATTGGTGGTTCTGGGGCGATGCGCTCGAGTTCTATCGTGGTCCCTGGTCGGCGCACGCCATTCAGGGCGCCGGACGGTACCCTGGGCGCGGTGATTGGGCCGGCGCGTTCCAGCAGTACGGCGTGGCGGCCTGGCACTGCGCCGGTGCGGGACTTACCGCCGTTGGAGCGGCCGGCGCCGCCGTGGCGCTCTGGCGCCGCCATTGGAAAGCGCTGGCGCTGCTCGCCTGCCCGCCTGCTTTCTATGTGGCGAGCGTGCATTCCGGCGGAACGCCCATCTACGTGCCGGACCTTGAACCGTTCAGTTACTACAACACGCGCTATGGCACAGCCATCCTGCCGCTGCTGGCCGTCGCCGGCGGCGGGCTGGCCCTGCTCCGGGGGCGATGGCTGCCGCTCGTCGCGCTTGGCGTGTCACTTGGCTTCTGGCTCGCGCAGCCGGATCCCGAGGCCTGGATCGTGCGCAAGGAGGCCGAGGTCAATTCCACGGCGCGGCGCGCCTGGACGAGCGAAGCGGCCCGCTTCCTCTCGTCCCGCTACACGCCTGGTTCCGGAATCCTCATGACTTTCGGCGATCTGACCGGCGTCCTGCAACAGGCTGGCATCCCTCTGCGCGAAACGCTCACCTGGGACGCCGACGTTGTCTGGCACGCGGCCGTCGCGCGCCCGGACCTGTTCCTCCGCGACGAGTGGGCGATTACGATTGCCGGCGATCCGGTCCACACGGCCATCCTCCGCACCGAACTGGATGGGCCGCGCTACACTCTTCAGAGGCGGATCGTTGTCCGCAACGCCCCAGTGATCGAGATTTTCCGCCGCGACAGCCAGCGCGGGCTGCGGGAGCAGTTTTCCGACCCCCGCGACGACGAATGAAGCATCCGGTATGACAGTTCCTTTTGTGAAGGCACACGGCGCGCGCAACGACTTTCTGCTGACGTGGTCGGCCGGGGCGCCCGCGGCGGACCACGCGGAAGTCGCGCGCGCGATCTGCGATCGCACAGCGGGAATCGGCGCGGACGGCTGGATCCTGGTCACGCCCCCCGCTGCCGGACAGCCCGCCGCGATCCGGCTGCTGAACTCGGACGGCAGTGCGTCGGAGATCTCCGGAAATGGCACACGCTGCGCGGCGGCGCTGCTCGTGGATGCCGGTCTTGCCGACGGGGAGTTCGAGATCCAGACAGGCGCCGGACCCAAACGTCTGCGCCTGCTCGCGCGCGACGGGATCCGGTTCGAGTTTGAGATGCACATGGGAACGCCACGCGTTCTCTCGACAGACCTCGAAACTCTGAATGTGCCACCGGCGCCGGTCCGGGGTCTGGCGATCGACGTCGGCAACCCACAGTTCGCCGTCCCGGTGGAGGATTTCGATTTCGACTGGCGCGCCGCCGGCGCGGCGATTGAGCGCCACCCTCGGTTCCCGCAGCGGACGAATGTTTCGTTCCTGCGCAAGGTGGATGCGCATACCATTGAGGTGCGGTTCTTCGAGCGCGGGGCGGGAGAGACGGCCAGTTCCGGCACGGGCTCCACCGGCGCCGTGGCTGCGGCAATGCATCTCGGCTGGTCGGGCAGCCCTGTCACGGTGCTGACCCCCGCCGGTCCGCTGCCGGTGCGCGACGCCGGCGGCCTGTATCTCACCGGACCCGCCGTCCTCATCGGAAGCGGAGACTTCTACTATTTCTGAACCGCTATGAGACAAGAACTCGATGAGAAGATCCGGTCGCGCACAGCGCGCGTCGGCGTTGTCGGCCTGGGCTACGTCGGTTTGCCCTTGGCCGTGGAGTTCGCCCGAGCCGGGTTCAAGGTGACCGGAATCGACCTGAATGCCGCCAAGTGTGAGCGTGTGAATCGCGGAGACTCGTACGTGGGGGACGTCCCAACCAGTGTGCTGGCCCCGCTCGTCGCCTCCGGGCACTTAGAGGCCACGACGGATTTCTCGGCCATCCGCGACCTCGACACGATCAACATCTGCGTCCCCACGCCGCTGCGCAAGACCAAGGACCCGGACATGAGCTTCATCGTGTCGGCCAGCCAGGAGATCGCCCAGCACTTGCACGCACCCACGCTGATTATCCTGGAATCGACCACCTATCCAGGAACCACCGATGAGCTTGTCCTGCCTATGCTGGAGAAGGGCGGCCTGCGCGTTGGACAGGACTTCTTCCTCTGCTTCTCGCCCGAGCGCGTCGATCCGGGGAACCCGAATTTCCAGACCGTCAACATTCCGAAAGTGGTGGGCGGCGTGACGCCTGCCTGCACCGAGATCGGCTCCCTCTTCTATTCGCAGGCGCTCGAGAGCGTGGTGCCGGTCAGCTCGACGCAGGTCGCCGAGATGGTGAAGCTGCTCGAAAACACCTTCCGCATGATCAACATCGGTCTCGTGAACGAGATCGCCCTGATGTGCGACCGGATGGGGATCAACGTCTGGGAAGTGATCGACGCGGCGGCGACCAAGCCGTTCGGCTTCATGCCCTTCTATCCCGGCCCTGGCTTGGGCGGACACTGCATTCCCGTCGATCCTTTCTACCTGTCCTGGAAGACGAAGCAGGCCGGCATCGAAGCGCGGTTCATCGAACTCGCCGGCTACATCAACGGGCAGATGCCGCACTTCGTCGCGGACAAGGTGCAGAACGCGTTGAACGACCATGGCAAGGCCGTCAACGGATCCCATGTACACGTGATGGGGGTCGCCTACAAGCGCGACATCGACGACATGCGCGAATCGCCCGCCATCGACGTCCTGCTGCTGCTGCAGCGGCGTCACGCGAAGCTGTCATACCAGGATCCGCACGTTCCGGAGTTGGACATCGAAGATCTGCGCTTAAAGTCGGACCCGGCGGCGGCGGCTTCAGCCGACTGCGTCGTGATCGTGACAGATCATTCCGCGTTCGATTACGCCAAGGTCGTGGCGGAAGCGCCTCTCATCGTCGACACGCGGAACGCGTTGAAGCGGTTCAACTCCGCCAAGATCGTCCGGCTGTAAACCAGCCGCCGCCCGGCGCCGGGGGCGTGTACAATCGGGGGTTCCGGCATGAAGATCCCTCACATGCGCTGGGTCGTCGCCGCCATGCTGTTCCTGGCTACGATGATCAATTACACCGACCGCCTCGCGCTCTCGGTGGTTTCGACCGACCTCCGCCAGGAGTTCGGGCTCACCGAGCAGGACTACGCGCTCATCGTCACGGCCTTCCTGTTTGCCTACGCCATCATGTACGCGGGGTCCGGGTACGTGGTCGACAGGCTCGGCACGCGCAAGGGCTTCGCGTTCTTCATCTTCACCTGGTCTGTGGCGGCGATGGCGCATGCGCTGGTGCGGGGCAAGTGGTCGCTGATGGGGGCGCGGTATTTCCTGGGCCTGGGCGAGCCCGGGAACTGGCCCGCGGCGGCGAAGGCTGTGGCCGAGTGGTTTCCACCGAGACAGCGCGCGCTCGGCGTCGGTCTATTCAATGCCGGCTCCTCCATGGGGTCGGCGCTCGCTCCCCCGGTGGTGGCATTTCTGACGCTGCATTATGGCTGGCGCTTCGCGTTCTTCTTCACAGGGGCGCTGGGCTTGATCTGGCTGGTCGCGTGGCTGATTCTCTACCAACCGCCGCATAAGAACCGCTGGATCACCAAACAAGAGTACGACCTGTTGAAGGACCACGTTCGCCCGCCGGAAGAGACCGAGCCAGCCGCGGCGGGTACGGTGAACTGGTGGCGCGTCATGCGCACGCGCGGCTGCTGGACTCTGATTCTGGCACGCTTCTTCACCGACCCGGTGATCTACTTCATCATTTTCTGGCTGCCGGAGTACCTGCGGCGCGAGCGCGGCTTCGACCTGGCGATGGTGGGCAAGTACGCGTGGGTGCCGTTTATTTTCGGCGACATCGGCTACGTGTTGGGCGGATGGCTCTCCGGGCGGCTGATGGCGGCCGGATGGAGTCTGCCGACAGCGCGGAAATTCGTGATGCTTCTCGGCGCGGCCGTAATGCCCATGGCCATCCTCGCGCCGCGCGTCCCGGAAGTGTGGATGGCGATCGGTGCCACCTGTTTTGCGACGTTCGGTCACGCGTTTTGGGTCGCGAACCTGCAAACGCTTCCAGCGGATCTCTTCCCCGGGAGAGAGGTCGGCACAGCGTCCGGCTTCACGGGCATGGGAGGCGCGGTGGGCGGCATCCTCGCCACGCTGGGGACCGGTTGGGTCGTCGCGCGGTACTCGTATACGCCCGTTTTTCTGGTCGCGGGCCTGATGCATCCGCTGGCGATCTTTCTCGTTTGGCGCCTTCTACCGAACCGGCTTTTCCAAACGGCGCGGTGATCCTCCGCATCCGCATCAGGGCCCGCGGATAGGATTACTTCAGGTGCTGGGGCGAATACTTATTGAGCAGTCCCAACAGCCTGCCCGCGGAGTCAGGCGGCGCCACCTCGCCCTTGATGATCTCTCGGTTCTCGATCGTCCGGCCGTACAACTCGCGGTTATCAGAGAGGTCCTGGCGTAACGTGGCGCCCTGAAGCGAGAGGCCGGCGAAGGCCCCACGAGAACGCGACCAGGACAGAATCTCCGCGCGCAGCGTCGCATCCGTCTGCGCCGTGCCCGAGCGTCCCACAGGGCCGGCTGCGACTTCGCCCGCTCCGCCCATCGTGAACTTGCTTGAAAGCAGCCGTTCGGCGCCCCGTTCGTTCATCACGAGCATGATGACGTCGGACTCCGAGCCGCCGATCTGAAAACCGACGCTGCCGCCTTCGATCCGCGCCGTGGCCGGCGCCGTCCATCCTTGCCCATTGGTCTTGCGGCAGTTGATGAAGCCCTTCCCGTACTTGGCGCCGATGATGAAGGCGCCCTTCTTCAGTCCCGGCACAATGACAATGCAGTGCGCCTTGTCGAGCAGATCCTGCGGGATGGCCTTGTCGGAAATCGACATCACCTCTTCGAACACCAGCGCCGCGTCGTTCAGGCGCTTATCGGCGTCCGCCTTCGCTGCCAGCAGGGCGCTCGCGGTCAGGATCAGGCATGCTGCGAAGCGTAATTTCAAGATCGTCCTTCCTCCTCTTGAGTATTATCGTTCATCCGTTCGCTCGCACGCAGCAGTCCAAACCGTATCTTGTTGATAAAACGGAGCTAAAGAGAAAACCAGATGAGTAGAAGTTACCTTGCTCGGTGCGCTAACATGAAGGGATTTCCCGTTCTGAGGTGTTCGTGCGATCCATCGTTCCGATCTTTCTATTGCTCGCTTCGGTCATGGCTGGGCAGACGTGGCGGGGTGTTGTCAGCGGACGCGTAACGGATTCTGAGGAGCAACCTGTTGCCGGCGCCGTCCTCGACATCGTTGAGCAGGAAACGAACCGGCGCCGTACAAGCCGCTCCGACTCCCAGGGCGAGTTCACGTTCGGCAGCCTGCCTCCGGGCCGCTACCGCCTGGAAGTGGCGCAAGAAGGCTTCCGGAAGCACAGGCAGCCGATTGATCTGCTCGTGAACCAAGAGATGCGTATCGAGATCCCTTTGTTGCCGGGACTCACGACCGAGGAAGTAACGGTCACCGCGCGGCGCGAACTTGTGAAGACCGACACCGCGGCGGCGAGCACAGTCATCGACAACTTCCTGATCGTCAATCTCCCCCTGGACGGCCGCAACTTCTACGAATTGAGCCTGCTGACGCCCGGCGTTCTGCCGCCGGCCCAGGGCTCCGCCGGATCGGCGCGTGGCGACTTCGCCGTGAGCGCGAACGGCGCGCGCGAGGATTCGAACTACTTCCTGCTCGACGGCATCTACAACAGCGATCCGAAGCTCAACGGCGTCTCGGTGACGCCGTCGGTCGATGCCGTGCGTGAGTTCGAAGTGCTGACTTCCAGCTACGAGGCCGCGTTCGGCCGCAACGCCGGCGCGCAGGTCAATGTTGTCTTGAAGTCGGGCACGAACCGGTTGCACGGGAGCGTCTACGAGTTCTTCCGCAACGCCAAGCTCGATGCGCGCAACGCCTTCGCTCCCGGCAGTGAACCCCCGCCGCAGTACCAGCGCAACCAGTTCGGCTTCGCGCTCGGCGGACCGCTGCGCAAGAACCGCACGTTCTGGTTCGGGGACTACGAAGGCCGCCGCGTCCGCGAGGGCATCACCCGCATCACCAACGTTCCAACCGCCCTCGAGCGGCGCGGGGACTTCAGCCAAAGCCTGCGCCCGCCGGCCGACCTGTTCACGCAGCGACCGTTCCCCGGCAACCAGATCCCGGTATTCCGCGTGCACCCGGTGGGCCGCGCGGTCGCCGAACTCTACCCGCTGCCCAATCGCGACGTCCTCGGAGAAAACTTCGTCTCCGCGCCCGCCGTGCGGGATCGTGCCGACAACTTCGATCTGCGCCTCGATCACGCGCTGGCGGACAACTCCGACCTGGCGGTCCGGTACAGCTTCGGCGACCGGCTGCTCTACGAGCCCTTTTCCGGGGCGGGCTTCGCACTGGTGCCCAACTTCGGCAACGATGTTCCGCGGCGCGCCCAGAACCTGATGGTGAGCGAGACCCATACGTTCACGCCGGCGCTGCTGAACGAAGTGCGGCTGTCCTACAACCGCGTGGCCATCGGAGTCTTCCAGCAGGCGCTCCAGGGCAACCGCAACCAGGATGTGGGTCTGCCGGTCATCTCCTCAAAGGAGCGCGATACGGGTCTCAGCTTCATTTCCCTTCCCGGCTTCTCCCCGCTCGGCAACGAGTTCAATAATCCCCAGCAAAGCGCGGCCAACAGCTACCAGTTCATCGACCAGCTCACCTGGATCCGTGGGCGCCACCAGGTCAAGACCGGGTTCGAGTTCCGCCATGTGCGGCAGAATGCATTTCGCGACGTGCAATCCCGGGGCTTCCTGAACTTCTTCGGACTCACCGGCAATCCGTTGGGCGACCTTCTGCAGGGGTTCCCCACCGTGACGGGCGTCGCGCGTCTGGACAACCACCAGAACCTGCGCACCTCAAGCTGGGCGGGTTTCGTGCAGGATACCTGGCGCGCGGCGCCATCGCTGGTGCTGACGCTCGGCCTGCGCTACGAGTTCAATGCGCCGCCCTTCGACGCGCACGATCGCGCAAACGTGTACGACTCCGCAACGGGGTCGCTGGTCCCCGTAGGCCGCGACGGCATCCCGCGAGGCGGCTTCCGCGCCGACCGGAACAACTGGGCGCCGCGCGCCGGCCTGGCGTGGTCACCCGGTTCGGGCGCGACCGTGGTCCGCGCCGGATACGGCCTCTACTACGACCAGGGATCACTCGCGCCGGGCGAAGGCCTCTACTTCAACGCGCCGTACTTCGACTTCCGCCTGTTCTTCCCGTTCGGCAATACACTCGTCTCGCTCAGCGATCCATTCCCTGCGAATTTCCCTATCCCGGTGCCATCCTCGGCTCTGACCTTCCAGCCGGACCTGCGCACGCCCTACATGCAGCACTGGAGCCTCAGCGTCCAGCGGGCTCTGGGATCGAGCCGCGTGGCCGAAGTCGCGTATGTGGGATCCACCGGAACACGCCTGTTGAGCGCGCGCGACATCAACCAGCCCCGCCCGAGCCCGCAGCAGCCGAATCTGCGTCCGAACCCGGCGTTCGACGACATTACAGCTCTCGAATCCCGCGGCAATTCGGTGTTTCACAGTCTGCAGGCGCGCTACCAGCAGCGCTTCTGGAAGGGCATGGCCGCGCTGGCGTCGTACTCCTGGTCGAAATCGATCGACGACGCTTCAGGCTTCTTCCCGAGTGCGGGCGACCCGAACTTCCCGCAAGACAGTTTCAACGTGGCCGCGGAGCGCTCGCGTTCGAACTTCGACGCGCGCCAGCGCCTGGCGCTCAGTTACTCCTACGACCTCCCGCTCGGCACGGGGTGGCTTTTGGGTGGTTGGCAGACTAGCGGCGTCTGGACCTTCCAGACCGGGCGCCCGTTCACGGTGGCCCTGTTGTCTGACCTCGACAACAGCAACACGGGACGCTCGGTGATCGGCTTCGGCGCCAACGACCGGCCGAACGTCATCGGCGACGCCCGCGCCGGCGCGCAGTCCCGCTCGCGCTGGTTCAACACCGACGCCTTCGCCATGCCGCCTTTCGGAAGCTTCGGCAACGCCGGACGCAACGTGCTGGACGGGCCCGGACTGGCCGCGGTATCGGCAGCGCTGATCAAGAACATCGAATTCAGGGAAACCGCGCGGATGCAGGTCCGCGCCGAAGCGTTCAACCTGTTGAACCGCACGAACCTCGATCTGCCCGACAACTTCTTCGGTTCGCCGACCTTTGGGCGCATCCTCTCCGCGCAGAGCCCGCGGCACATCCAGTTAGGATTGAAGCTGCTGTTCTGACCGGCGACAGCATCCCCATTCCAAGCGCACAACCACCGCCGGGGCGTAGCGCGACGCCCCGGCAGGCCTTGTTACGCCTGCGCTTGACTTGCAACCATCCTGCAAGTAGAATCGAGGAGTTCGCTTCCTGCGCAGCTCGGCATGGAGCCATCACCTCAAGAAGGGGACTTTTTGTTAGGCATTTCGGCCTGGAGTGCACTGATGCTTCGATTACTTCTCACTGGTTGTTTCTTGTTCATTTTTTGCATGTCTGCCTCGGCGCAGCGCGTCACGCTGAGCGGGCGGATCGTCGATTCCAAGGGAGCGGGCGTCGGCAGCGCGCAGATCGACGTGACGAACCTGGCCGGTGGCCAGGGTGCTTCCGTCCAGACAGACATCGATGGTTCGTTCCGCGTGAGCCTGACGTCGACGGGCGAGTATGAGTTGTCCGTGAAGGGCCGCGGCCTGGCGCCGCGCAAGCAGCGCGTCACGGTGGCCGCTGCCAATGTCGAAGCGATTGAGATTCAGTTGGAGCCGGCGGTGCTGGCGCAACAGATTTTCGTCAGCGCCAACCTGATTGCCGGGGCAAGCGAAGACATCGACAAAATTCCGGGCAGCGTCGAGGTGCTCGATGCGGCAACGCTACGCGATTCGCGCCTGTTCACCTTCGACGAGGCGCTACGCAAGATTTCCGGAGTGTACGCCCGGCCGGAGGAGGGCTTCGGGCTGCGGCCGAATATCGGCATCCGCGGAATCAACCCGACACGGTCGGCGCGCGTCCTGCTCCTCGAAGACGGCGTGCCTCTGGCTTACGCCCCTTACGGCGACAACGCGTCCTATTATCATCCGCCAATCGATCGCTTTGACGGCGTGGAGGTGGTGAAGGGCTCGGGGCAGGTACTGTACGGGCCCATGACCGTCGGAGGCGTAGTGAACTACGTGACGCCGCCAATTCCCGACCGCCAGTCTGGTTCGATTGCGATCACTGGGGGGAACCGCGATTATCTGAACGCGCACGGCCGCTGGGGCGGTACATTCAACGGCGTCGGAATGCTGCTCGACGGCGTCCGCAAACAGGGCGAAGGCGCCCGCGACAACATCCGCTCAGGGATCAACGACATCAATTTCAAACTGAACGCGCCGCTGTCGGCGACGCAGATGGTGGCCCTCAAAATCAACCACTACGACGAAGACTCCCGGGTCACATACTCCGGCCTCACCCTGGACGAATGGCAGGCGGCGCCGCGCTCCAATCCGTTCCGCAACGACTCGTTCATCACCCAGCGCACGGGTCTTTCCGGCACGCACAGCGCCGCGCTGACCCCGAACGCGGTTCTCTCCACCAACCTCTACTACTCGCGGTTCACGCGCGACTGGTGGCGGCAGTCTTCGAACTCGGGCCAGCGTCCCAACCGCATCAACACGCCGGGTTGTGCGGGCATGGTGGACCTTCACACCGGCTGCGGCAACGAAGGACGTCTGCGCGAGTATCAGACCTGGGGATTCGATCCGAAGCTCAAGGTGAACCATTCCTGGCTCGGCATCCGCCAGGAGACCGACATCGGCTTCCGCGGCCACTTCGAGTTCCAGAATCGCATCCAGATGAACGGCAACGCACCGCTCGCGCGCACCGGGACGGTGGTCGAGGACAATCGGCGCACCACGCAAGGCTGGTCGGGCTTTGTGCAGAACCGCATGTTTCTGGGCAATTTCGTCATCTCGCCGGGCGTCCGTCTCGAGCACGTGCGGTTCGACCGCACCAACCGCCTGTTCGCCGGCGGCGCCGGCGTTTTCGGAAAGGCGGATCTGACCCAGGTGATCCCGGGCATCGGTGTCTCCTATTCGCCGAACCAGCGGGTCACTTTCTTTAGCGGCGTCCACCGAGGCTTTGCCCCGCCGCGCGCCGAAGACATCATCAGCAATTCGGGCGGCTTTGTCGAGCTCGATCCCGAGCTGAGCTGGAACTACGAAGCCGGTGTCCGCACGCGGCCGGCAAACAACTTCACGCTGGACGCCACCTGGTTCCGGATGGACTACCAGAACCAGATCATCCCGGCGAGCTTGGCGGGAGGGGTCGGTGCGGTGCTGACCAGCGCCGGCGAGACGGTGCATCAGGGCATGGAGGCGAGCGGGCGGTATGACTTCCGCAACGTGCTCGGCACGGGTAACAGCCTCTACCTGCGGGGCGCCCACACCTGGCTGCCGACGGCGCGCTTCGAAGGAGTACGGTTCTCCGGTGTCTCAGGCTTCGGAAACGTGCTGGTGACGGGAAACCGCCTGCCGTATGCCTCGGAGTACCTCAGCACCACGAGTCTGGGGTTCCTGCATCGCAGGGGTGTCCATGCATTCATTGAGGCGGTGCACACAGGGCGTCAGTTCGGTGACGATCTCAATACGGTCAACTCCACACCCAACGGGCAGCGCGGCGTCATCCCCGGCAACGTCCTTTGGAACGCCACGCTGAATGTCCCACTGGAGGCCCAGCGCACGACGCTCTTCATCACGGCCAAGAACCTCACCGACCGCACCGTAATTGTCGACCGCGTGCGCGGCATCCTGCCCAACTCACCCCGTCTGATCCAGGCCGGGTTCCGGTTCGACTTCTGATCGGAACGCCCGTCGCTGGCGCATTCGCTTGGGCGCCCGTCACCAGCCAGCTATATAGCTGTCGGTGGCGGGCGCCGCTCCTCCGAGCAGGATGCCGCGAGGGTCGCGTGCGACGGCCTTCACCCCTCCGACTCCGAAAGCCGGATGCGTGGTCACACGGTGGCCTCGCTTCTCCAGTCCGGCCCTCACTTGGTTCTCGATCCGCTCGGAAACCGCCAGCCGGTTGCCGATCCCGTGCGGGGTGCGGGAAGCCACGAACGCCGAGGTCAGCGCATACGGCTGCTCCACCGCCTGCTGCAGGTTCATCCCGAACTCGGCCGTGTTCAGAAAGAACTGCAACTGCGATTGCGGAATTGTATCGCCGCCCGGTGTCCCGAACGCCATCACGGCCTCGCCGCCGCGCAGCGCAAGGCAAGGACTCAACCCGTGCCGGGGCCGCTTTCCGGGCGCGATGCAATTCGGATGGTCGGGTTCCACGCGGAACAGCGACATCCAGTTGTTCAGGAAGAACCCGCCCCCCTCGCCGTCCACATACTGTGCGTTGCCGAAGTCGGAGGAAATCGTGGACGTTACCGACGCCATGTTGCCCTCGCGATCGATCACACCGCAATAGGTGGTGAGCCCTTCGATCCAGTCCGGGTACGCGCTGGCAGTGAGATTGAGCGGATCGCCGTGCGCTTCGTTGGGATTTAGGACGCTGTCCGGGCGGATGCGGGCGCGCTGCCGGGCCGCATAGGCATCGGTCAGGAGCCTCCGCACGTCCGCGCGGTGCGGGAAGCGCGGGTCGGAGATCCAGGTATCGCGGTCAGCGAAGCTGATCTTCATGGCTTCGGCGACGTGATGCAGATACGCCGGCGAATTGTGGCCCATCCCGCGCAGGTCGAGGCCTTCGAGAATCTTCAACGACTCGAGCATCACGTGGGCGTACGACGTGGGCGGCGCAGCGTAGAGATCGAAGTCCTTGTAACGGATGTGCAGTGGCTCCGTTTCCTCGGCGGTGAAGCCGGCCAGGTCGGCTTCGGTGAGGATGCCGCCCTGTGCTTCCAGAAATCCGGCGATGCGCCGCGCGGTGACGCCGCGGTAGAAGCCGTCCCGTCCGGACTGAGCGATCCGCCGGAATGTGGCGGCAAGATCTTTCTGCACGATGTGCTGTCCCATGCGCGGCCACTCGCCGCCGGCTTTCCAGAACGCGACCGTCGACGGGTGTGGATCGAGGCGTGACGCGTTGCGCTGGAACACGTTCTGCATGTTTTCGCTCGTGCCGAAGCCGTGCTCGGCCAGGTCGATCGCCGGCGCCAGCAGCGCGGGTGGCTTCAACTTGCCGTACTTGCCGGCCGCGGTGAGAAGTCCGTCCACGGCGCCCGGCACGACCGGCGCGAGCGGACCGTCCATCGGAATGCCGCCATTGGCGAACCGCTCGGGCGTCGCAGCCTGTGGCGCCCAGCCGTTGCCGTTGATGTAGACAATCCGCTTCTCCCGGGCAAGGTAGAGCAGGATGGCCGCGTGTCCGCCGATTCCGGCGCGGCTGGGCTCGACGACGGTGGACGCCAACGCGGCCGCGGCCGCGGCGTCCACGGCGTTGCCGCCCTGTTCCAGCATGCGGAAGCCGGCCATCGCCGTCATGTAGTGGCCCGTGGCGACGATCCCGTGGCGGGCCATGTAGACCGGCCGCCAGGTCGATGTCTGGCCGGCCAGCGAGGCGGCCGCCAGCGGGGTCAGGAGGAACTCTCGACGGAGCATGATTCCGTCATAGTAGCCCGCGGGTCGCGGTCGCAGCCAGCCCGGAAGCGATTCAGCGATGGGCGGCGATCAAGCCGTCGAGCAGCGACCTCGCGTCCCGCTGTCCGGCGACCGCAAGAGCCTCGCGGAGCAAGCCACTCATGCGCCGGCCGAAGCGCCAGTACGTCGCCGGCGACGCGTAGTAGCTCCAGAGCGATTCGGAATAGCGGCCAGCCGGTTCCGGCTCACTCGGCGCGCACGGTTCGTCCGTCTTGACGCCCACAGCAAGTATGTTGCGATCGAACGCACCGGTCTCGAGGAAAGCGATCGCAAATCCCGCTTGCCCCAGGACGCGGCGAAGCGTCGCGGGAGAGAACCCGTAGAGATGCGCCGGGTGAAAGCGCTTCCGCGGATGCTGGTGCCTCGACCCGATATTCGGAACCTCGACGATGATCCGGCCCCCATCTGCCAGCCACTCGCGGCATTGGCGCAGAGCCGTCAGAGGCTCGGGAAGATGCTCGAGGACGTGAAAGAGCGTCACCACCTCGAAGGATCCGGCGCTGAAGGACGCCTCCCACATCGGACACGCCGTCACATCCACGCCCAGAACCTCGCGCGCGAAACCGCCGTAGCCGGCATCGAGCTCGATGCCCCTCGGCCGGTAGCCGGACTGCTCCAGCACGTACAACCATTCCCCGCCTCCGGCGCCCACGTCGAGAACCCGCCCGCCAGCGGGCAAATGAGTGCGGAGGGTGTCGAGCCGGTCCAGGGCGAGACGACCGGCCCGGTACACGTGCTTCAGGCGGGGCTGGCGGATGCCCTTATACTGCAGCCGGTATTCCTCCTCATAAAAGCGCCGCAGTTCGCCCATGTCGGGCAAGGGATCCACACGAATCAGGCCGCAGACCTCGCATGCCACCGAGCGCAGAGGTTTGCCGTCGCGGTCTTCGAGGCCCGCGATCGTCCAGTCGCTGGCGCCGCAGGCGATACATGTGGGTGTGGAATTCACTGAAGCGGTTGAGTATAACCCGCGTGGTTACGGAACACAAACTTTCCTCCGCTCGCGGCGACAACATGCAGGTGCTCGCGACCGACGAGACCTTCCAAGCGCGGCACCTCCGGCTTCGCGGCCACAAGGTAAGTCAGCTCCGGCTGTCGCCACACTCTTGCGAAGTCAGCGTCGTCCAGAAACACATCGGGCGCGCCGGGCGCGTAGGAACCGTACTCCAGATTGTTCACGCGACCATTGAGCAGCAGCGCGGCGCGGTTCGTGTAGAAAAACACCGAGGAGAAGGCGTAATACTGATCGTCAACGATGAGCCGCCCGGGCGGAGCCTGCTCGATCGCTCGGGCCAGCGGACGGGATCCGAGATACGGTTCGAAGGTGATCAGCGCCAGCCGCGCTGCGTGGAAGAACAGCACCATCATGATCGCCAGGGGCCAGGCGGCCCGCGGCTTGCGCCAACCGCCCACGGCGCCAACGAGAAACGCGATGCCCGCCACCACCAGCGGCAGCCGCAGATAGGCGAATGATTCGATCGTCAGGTCCGTCATGTGGCCGAGCGACAGCGTGTAGACGTCGGGGTTCTGTGTCAGCGCTCCGGCGATGTCACCGGGCGTGTCGAGACCGCGGACGGCAAATACGGTCGCAGCGATCGCAATCGCCGCCACCGCCGCAATCGCCGCAACGACGCGGCCCGCCGGACGCAACCAGGGATGATCCGCGGCGACTGCCGAGCCGATCAGCAGAGCGAGCGCCGGATAGCAGGGCATTGAATAGTATTCCTGCGTCGTCGAGAACGTGAAGAACACGAGGAGAAAGCCCGTCCAGCACAGGCAGAGCAGGCGCACGCGCGACGCCCGGTCCACCGGGCGGAATCCGCCGCGCAAGGCCGCGGGCAGGTACGCACTCCAGGGAAACAGCCACAGCAGGTGGAAGAGCCAGAAGTAGAGCCGCGGCACCGTGTTGTAGTCGCGCGGATGGCGCAGATTCAGGAAGCGCAGAATGTGTTCGTTGAAGAAGTAGAACCAGAAGAAGCCGCGGTAGGCGCCGGGTTCGCTGCGCATCGTGAAGTCGAGATACGGCGGATTCCGCAGCGTCGCCAGGACGTGCCACGGCGCCGCGATCGCCAGCATCAGCAGGATTCCGGAAACGGGTCGCAGCCGCCGCCAGTCGCGGCGCGTGACCGCGAGGTAGAGCAACCCGGCCGCCACCGGAAACACGGCGGCGATCAGCCCTTTCAAGAGCAGCCCGACGCCGACGCTCGCCCAGAACAGCCACGCCCACCGCCGCGGATGCGGCTCGTCGTCCTCAAGCGCCCGCAACAGGCCCCACATCGCGAGCGTGATCGTCAACGTCAGCAGGGCATCGGGAATCTGGATACGCGTGAACAGAAACAGGCCGACGCACGTCGCCAGTACTAGCCCCGCGTGGAATCCGCCGCGCGCACCGAATGCCCAGGCTCCGAACCGGGAGGTCACCCAAACGAGGCCGATCACTCCCAGCGCCAGCGGCAGCCGCGCGGCCCAGTCGTGCGGACCGAAGACCGCCATGGCTCCGGCCATGAGCCAGTAGATCAGCGGGGACTTCTCCAGGTACGCGACGCCGTTCAGCCGCGCCGTCACCCAGTCACCCGACTCCAGCATATTGCGCGCAATCTGCGCCTGGACGCTGTCGACGTCGTCCATCAAGCCGGGCGGGCTGAGGACGCATCCGACGTAGATGACTGCGGTGATGAGAAGGAGCCAACGCCCCAGGCGCGCATCCAGAGAAACAGGATCAACAGGCCCCATAGGTTATATCCGGCATTGATGCGTCTTTCGAGGTGGTCGTCGATCAGGCGGTGCACGGCCGACGGCGAGAAAACGCCGGTCGCGCGGATGGCGCTCTCTGACAGTGTATCGAGAAGCAGCGGGCGCAACGGCCCGCGGAACCATTCGTGCGCCGGAACGTCGAAGCCCATCTTCTTTCGGCGCAGCACTGAAGGCGGCAGCTTGTCCCGCATCGTTTCCTTCAGGATCCACTTCAGGCGACTGCCGCGGATCTTGAAGGACTCCGGCAGCGAAGCAGCGAACTCGACGATACGGTGATCGAGGAACGGCGGCCGCACTTCGAGCGAATGCGCCATGCTCATGCGGTCGACCTTGGTCAGGATGTCGTCGGCGAGGTAATAGCGATGGTCGGCGAGCAGGTAGCGGTTGAGCGGAGGCGTATCGATGCCCTCCATCAATGGCACAAGTGAGGCGCCCCCGCCTGCCAGGAGTTGGCCGCGCTGCTCGCGCGATCCCGTACCGTTCCAAAAGAAGTGCGCCTCGTCGGCTGGCAGCAGCGAGCCTTCGAGCATCCGCTTGGCCATGTACTCGTAACTGATCTTGTCGTCCGACACCGGCCACCAGCGCTGCAGCGCGGCCAGCGTGCCGCGGCGCAATAGCGCCGGTGTCAGGCGCATCCACCGGGCATACCGGTCGGCGAGATACGTCAGATAACCACCGAACAATTCGTCCCCGCCGTCGCCCGCCAGCGCAACCGTGACAGTCTGGCGGCTCATCCGGGAGAGGAACCAGACCGGAAGCGCACCCGCATCGGCGGTCGGCTCATCGGCGTACCAGGCGAACTTCTCAATCGCATCCGCAAGCTCGACTTCGGGATTCAGGTCGAACTCGTGGTGCTCGGTGCCATACCGCTCGGCTACTTCGCGGAACCAGGGGCTCTCATCGAACGAGCGCCCGCGGAACGAGACGGAGAATGTCTTGAGCGGCCTGGAAGACGCGTGCGCGGCGTAATGGAGAATGGTCGAGGAATCGATGCCGCCGCTCGACCAGACGCCGAGTGGAACATCTGAGACCAGGTGCTCCCGTACTGCTTCCTGGAGGAGTGCATCGAGCGCTTCCCTGGCGCTGCCGAGCGTCCAGCGGGAGGACGGCTCGAATCGCAGGTTCCAGTAAGGCTCGGCGCGGGTGCGTCCGTCTTCCCAGGCCAGCCACGTCCCGGCGGGCAGCTTCCTCACGCCCGCGACCGGCGTGTTGGGCGATGGGGTCCAGTTGAGCGCCAAATAGTGATCCAGCGCGGCAAGATCGAGCGAGCGTTCGACCTCGGGATGCGCGAACAGCGCCTTCATTTCCGAACCGAAGTGGAGGCAGGCGCCGCGTTCCAGGATGTAGAGCGGCTTAATTCCCAGCCGGTCCCGCGCCAGCACCAGACGCCGGCGCCGCTCCGACCAGACCGCCGCGGCGAACATGCCGCGCAGACGCGCAAAGCAAAATCTGTCCCATTCGATGAACGCACGCAGCACGACCTCGGTGTCGCAGAGCGAATCGAAGCGGTGGCCGCGCGATTCCAGTTCACGCCGCAGTGCAGCGTGGTTGTAGATCTCGCCGTTGAAGACGATGACGTGGTCGCCGTCGCCCGCGTGGACCGGCTGCTCGCCCCCCGCGAGATCGATGATCTTCAGGCGCACCGCCGCCAGCGACACATCCGGGGACTCGTATGTTCCCTGCTGATCCGGCCCCCGGTGCCGCAGGCGTTCCGCCATCTCCCGCGCCACGGCGGGATCGGCCGGACGCCCGGTGTGCGTGAACCCGGCGATGCCGCACATCAGATGCGGAACTCGATTCCCTGGGCGAGCGGCAATTCTCCGGACCAGTTAATCGTGTTGGTCTGGCGGCGCATGTACGCCTTCCAGGAATCGCTTCCAGCCTCACGCCCGCCGCCGGTTTCCTTCTCGCCTCCGAACGCCCCGCCGATCTCGGCGCCGCTGGTGCCGATGTTCACGTTCGCGATGCCGCAGTCGCTCCCGCGCTGGCTCAGAAAAGACTCGGCGGCGGTCAGGCTGTCCGTGAAAATGGACGACGACAGGCCTTGTGGCACGTCGTTGTGCCAGGCGACCGCCTCGTCGAGCGTGTCGAACTCGATGAGATACAGGACCGGGGCGAACACTTCCTCTCGCACGATGGGCATCGCCGCCTTCGCACGCACAAGCGCCGGTTCGACGAAACACCCATCGAGCCGCTTCCCGCCACAGAGCACTTCCCCGCCCTGCCCGCGAATGGTTTCCATCGCCCGCATCATCTCTTCGACGGCGGTCTCCGAGACCAGTGGTCCCATGACGGTTTCGGGATCGATGGGATCGCCGATGCGGATCTGCCGGTAGGTGGCGAGCAGCGCATCGGTGAAGCGCTCGGCGATGCCGCGCTGCAGGAAGAGCCGCCGCGTGGTGGTGCAGCGCTGTCCCGCCGTGCCCACCGACCCGAACACCACGGCGCGCAGCGCGAGGTCGAGGTTCGCATCGTCCATCACGATCACGCCGTTATTGCCGCCCAGTTCCAGAATGCTCCGGCCAAGGCGCTCCGCCACTTTCACGGCGACATCGCGGCCGGTCGAGGTAGAGCCGGTGAAACTGATCAGCGGCAGCCTGCGGTCCTCCGCCATTCGCGCGCCGATCTCGGAGCCCGCGCCGATCGCCAGGCTGAAGACTCCGGCGAATCCATGCCGTTCTGTCACCTGGTGACAAATGCGCTGCACGGCCACCGCGGTCAGCGGCGTCAAGCCTGACGGCTTCCACACGACGCAGTCACCGCAGACCGCGGCGATCAATGCATTCCATGACCAGACCGCTACGGGAAAGTTGAACGCCGTCACGACCCCGACGACCCCAAGCGGATGCCACTGCTCGTACATGCGATGGCCCGGGCGTTCGCTGTGCATCGTTAATCCGTACAACCGGCGCGACAGACCCACGGCGAAGTCCGCGATGTCGATCATCTCCTGCACCTCGCCCCGGCCTTCGGCAAGAATCTTGCCCATCTCGAGCGTCACGAGCGCGCCCAGATCGTCCTTGGCCTTCCGCAATTCCTCGCCGATCTCGCGCACGATCTCGCCGCGCCGCGGGGCAGGCACCATGCGCCAGCGGACAAACGCGGCTGACGCTTCGTCGACGATGCGGTCGTAATCCTCGGCGGAGGCCTGCAAGACCGTCGCCAGCGGTTCGCCATTGGCCGGGTTGAAAGACACCGACTCGCGGCCTCCCGGCGTTTCGATCCACCGCGCACCGCACGCGCCCGGCACCGTCCCGGCGACACCCAGGCGTTCCAGAATCGCATTCATACAGGCACCTCCGCCAACCACCCGAACCCTTCCGGACCCACGCCGAACCGTCTTCCCGCGGCCTCAACCAGTTCGCGAATCCGTTCGACCACGCCGCCGGCGAAGTGCGGATCATGCCAGGCGGCGAAGCCGCGGTGCTCGCTGATGCGCAACGCCGCATCGCGGGTGGTCGCTCCCCGGCACTTCGTCCGCCGCGTGTGAAACGGATCGCCAATCAGATCGGCGTCCGTCGATTCGAGCGCCAGCGCCGCCAGCGCGTCCGGGTTGCACGGCAGCAGCGGCGCCAGAGTCGCGTGCACAGCGATGCCGGCCTCGCGCAATGTCCGCATCGCGGCGAGACGCTCGCCGACGGGTGCGCACAGCGGCTCGTACAGTTTGCGCACGTGCTCGGAATCCGTCGTGAGCGAAAAGCTCACGCGAAGCAGAGTCCTGCGGGCAAGCTCCCGCAACAGATCGAGATCGCGCAGGATCAGCGGCCCCCGTGTCTGGATCACGAACACCCGCGGAGGACAGGCGATCAACTCCGCGAACAGACCCGGCATCTGTCGCCGTTCCGCTTCCGGCGGCTGGTACGGATCGACCAGCGGCGAACAGTAGATGCGCTGTTCCGGGCGTAGTTCCCGACGCAACAGATCGGCCGCGTTCTGTTTGAACGTGGTGAACTGTCCCCACTGCAGCCAGTCCTCGCGCTTCAGCCCGCCGTAGACGCGCATCGTCGGGACGTAGCAATAGGTACAACCGAAGGTACAGTTCCGCGCCGGAGTCAGCGAATGCGTGAACCCGGCTTGGGCGATGAAGCCCGAAACCGCCGACAGAATGCTGCGCGCGGGCGCTTCATACACAGGGACTGCCACTAGTAGAAGTCTAGCGCGGTCCTGTCGATGCCGGCCTACGGATTGAACGGCGAGCTGTCGACCAGCGTCCAGTCGAACGACGGGCTCAACGAGGAGACGATCCACTTCTTTGGTGAGAACGTCCACCAGCGTCCGGTGCCACCGGTCTCAACGGCATTCTCTCGGGCCTCGAGATCAAGCCTGACGTCGCCGGTCAATTGGAGTTGACGGTTGCCATGAAAGTCCAGGAATACCAAGCCCGCGCGCGGGCTGACGGCGAAGTTCCCCAGCGTGCTGAACATCGAGTTTCCCGGATAGTCGGGAATGTACAACTCCTCCCCGTGCAGCCTGACGAAACCGGGTTTCCCTCCGCGGTGCGAAGCGTCGACAGGACCGTCCCGGTGCGCGCTTGCGACAAAGAACGTGTCCGCGTTCGTGATCCATGACTGCAACGCATTGTTCAATCGCTTGCCGGCCTCAACGCGGGCCCCGTCGCGCTCCGGAGCGGCCGCCGGGTGCTCTGCATTGCGCCGTTGAATGTACTTGGGGCAGTTCGGAAAGGCTTCCGCAACATCGATGCGCAGTCGCGACCGCGACACCTCCGCCGCCTTTCCGTTGACTCGGAGCCTCCGCCGTGTCGCAAACTCGACAAAGAGGACTCCCAGATGATCGCCGGCACGTACCCCGTCCAGCGGTGGGATCGAACCGGAGATCGTGTCCTCCCCGCCCAGGTCAATCGAGAGCGACGTTCCAGCCTCATCCGCCGCGGCGAAGCCGGATGGCCCGGTCACGAAGCATGACCAAACATCGCCCTCCGGAGACACCCAGCCCAGCACGCAGGACTGCTGCCTGCCGGGAAACGGCCGTGCTCCCGCCGGGATGCTGCCGCCAATCACCCGGCCATTGAGAATCGCCCTGTCGCGCTCGCCGGTCCGTTCCTGAATCTCACGCTCGCCCGAATGAAATATCTCTGCCATGGCTCCTCCCGCGAGCCGGGGCGCCAGCCGCCCCGGCCAGACGTCACGTTGCTGTGGAACTAGAAGTTCAGGACGCGGTATCCCTCGTCCAGGTACTTTGAGAGATCGATGATTCCCGAAGTCCCGGGGATCGCCCGTTCATGGATCAACTCCGCCCCCGCCGCCCTGACGTCGTCGGTTGCGCCGAACACATCGGCGCAACCGCCGCAAACACCGGCCACGGTGTCCTTGACGGCGTTGTACAGTGCATGGGCGGGGTGGTCCGGTTTAACGACTTCGCTGGCCCACCGGACACCGGCCCCCTGAAACAGGAGGACGACGTCCTGCTTCTTTTCCTTCAGTTCGTAGGCCACGAACATCCCGTTGAACAGGCGGCCCAGCGCCTCGTCCGTGCCCGCTTTGGGGTCGGAGTAAATCACAACCGCAGTCTTCGACATTCCTTGCTCCTTGTTTTCTTTACCGACCGATCAGTCTAGTTAAGAGTACCTGGAGACCTTCTCGGATGTCAATACGTTTTTTACCGGTCGTTCGGGCAGAATACAATGGAAGCGTGAGGGATCCCGATGGGGCGCAAAACGCTAATCGATGAGGAAGAGCTGATCTCAAGGCTCAGCAATGTCTTTCGTGAGGTCGGCTACGAAGGCGCTACGCTGGCGCTCCTGGCGGAGGCGACTGGGCTGAAGAAAGCGAGTCTCTACCACCGCTTCCCGCAAGGGAAGGAGCAGATGGCGCGCGAGGTCCTCGAGAAAGCGGGTTCGTGGCTCGAGGAACACATCCTTGCGCCTTTGAGGGCGGCGGGAGCGCCGGCTTCCAGAATCGACGCCATGGTGAAGCAGCTTGACGCGTTCTATTCAGGAGGCCGCCAGGCATGCCTGTTGAACATGCTCTCTTCGGCCCGCATCCACGGAGGTCCGTTTACGGAGATGATCGAGCGCGTTTTCGAGGCGTGGATTGGAGCCCTGTCCGCGGTCCTGCTCGATGCCGGCTTGGACAGGAAGACAGCCCGGTCGCGAGCCGAGCGCACGGTGATGATGCTTCAGGGCAGCCTGGTCTTTTCGCGAGGCATGGGAACAACCCGGCCGTTCCGTGAGTTTCTGAAGTCCCTTCCAGCCGAGCTACGGAAGATATAGCGAGTACGCTTCGCCCTCATCGTACCGGCGTCTGTTTCAGCCACTGCTCGAAGAACTCGCGCCACGCGCGATCGATGTTCGGCCCGTTCGCTTTGTGCCCGTCGTTCGTCGAGGCGAACTGGATCCGCTCGGGAATCCCCAGCTTCTCGTACACCTCGCGAGCCCGGTTGAAGTAGCCCCAGCTTTGCAGGTCGTCCGAATCGCCGCCGTTGTCCTCGCGGTGGCTGCCGCCGATGAGCAGGAAGGCGCGCGGCGCCGTCAGAGCCATCAACTCGTGATGGTCATGCTCGAATCCGGGGCGCTCCTTGTCGGGATTGAGCAGGCTGAGCACGGTCTTGTCCTGCGTCGGGATGTCCGGGAACGGGCGCAGCCAGTCGAGATACCAGGGCGCGTACCAGTTGGTGCCGCCGTTCACAGCGATGTGCGGGTCGAGCGCGACGGTGGCCTTGATCTCCGGCGCGAACGCCGCCACGTAGACCGCAGCCTTTGCGCCCAGAGAGAACCCGATGAATCCGATGCGTTCGCCGTCCACTTCCGGCAAGCTGCGCAGGTACTCGGCCTGCCGTTGCGCGTCGTGCACCATCTTGCCCATCGGCAGCCAGCGTCCGAAGCGCTCGTACAGTTTCTCGTTCACGTTGCGGTTGTACTGCGAGCCGTCCCGATAGTTCCGGATGAACGACCAGCTTGTCAGCACGACATAGCCGCGCTCGGCGAGCCACGCGCCCCACCATTCCTCGGGCGCGCGAAAATCGGGCGTCGAGGAGGTCCACGCGATCACCGCCGGGAACGGGCCGTTCCCCTGGTTCTTCGGCATCAGCAGCAGATGGCTCTGGTAGAAGTCCTTTTCGATCGGCAGATCGAGGCGGATCCGCCGGTAATGCTCTAACTCTTCGGTGCCGATGACCCGCGCTTGCGTGATGTCGCCGAACCACTGCCGGTCTTCCGGCGCCGGCTCCAGTTTCCCGAGGATCCGCCGCCAGCGCTCCAGGATCTCCGGCCGCTTGCGCGACCGCCAGTCCTCCGCGGTTTGGACGCCCTCAATCAGCGATGGAATCAGTTGCGTTTCCGCGCCGGGCTCGGGCGCCGGACTGCGCGGATTGCTCACCCGGTGCTGGTTCAGCCGCGTGGAGTCCGCGGCGGCGGTCCCCCCCATGAACAACACTACAGCCGCAAGCGTTCCTGCGCGTAGCGAATGCATTTGTCGATGTTCTCCTCGTCTGCTTTCCACTGCTCGACCTGGCTCAGGTGCGAGACCCGCTGCAGCGACGGTGCGGAATTCCGTTCCACCGCCGCCAGTGTCCTTGCCAGGAAGCGCCCGTTGCGGCTGGGGAAGGTCTCCCAATACTTATCCGTCAGGCAAGGCACCTTCAGCGGGTCGCGCGTCATCATCTCGAGCGAAAACCGCGTTTTCGGACGCGCCTTCTGAATCGTCGCCACGATGCGCGGCATATCGAGATAGCCCTCGCCAAGCGGCACTTCCGACAGCAGGAAGCCGTCCTCGTAGCGCTGGACGCCCATGTCCTTCAAGTGCACCGACACCGCGTACGGCGCCATCCCCTCGACCAGCTCCATCGGGTCGTCAAGCATCGAGATGTTATTGCCGGTGTCCAGGCACGCGGCCACGGACTCGCTCGAATACGCGCGCAGCAGCGGGATGATTTCGTCAAGCGTCCAGTCCTTGTGATTCTCGATCGCCAGCGGGACGCGGTGCTTCTCGACGATGGGCACGGCGCGGGCGATCGCCGCTTTCGAATCGGCGACGAACTTCTTCCAGTCGGCGAGCGTGGAAAACGTTTCGTACCGCCGCCCGCCGAGACACGCCGTGCGGATCGCCAGCGCGCCAACCTCCTTCGCCGCGGCAACCGTTCGTTCGAACTGCGCGACATCCGTACGCGGCAACCCGGACATCACTTCGATGTACATGCCGGCGCGTTCGGCCCGGTCGCGCAGACGCCGCAGGTCAGCCGGTTCGAGCGACGACAGCGCGGATTGAATGCCGCCGGCGCCGAGTTTGTCGCACAGTTCCAGGTAGTCGTACGTATCTTTCGGACGCCGGGAGCCGAGGAACGATGTCGTCGCCAGCCCCATGCCTGTCCGGCGCACAGACGCCGCGCCGGGCGCGGCAGCCATCGCGAAGAGCCAGTCGCGTCGTGTCATGTCACACCTTCAGGATGCCGCGCAGGACGCCGTCCCACGGCTGGCGGTACGGGCGCTCCAAGTAGCGTGCGGCCTCAGCATCGCCGATGATTTCTTCGTTTTCCGGGTCCCAGCGCAGCTTCCGGCCCGCACGCAGCGAGATGTTTGCGAGGTGGCAGGCGGTGGTGATCCGGTGCCCGTCCTCGACGTCGGCAATGGGCCGCTGCCGGGTTTTGACGCAGTCGAGAAAATTGCGCACGTGCAGGTCGAACTGTTCGTCGGAGGAGCCCGGAACCTTCATCGCTTCGGTCCAGGGCTGCGGCCTCTCCTCGGTGCGCTGGGGCCCGCCCGTGGGATGGCCGGTAAACACCGGGATAGAGTTCTCCGGATTCACCTTCATGTCGGGCCGGATCTCGAAGCCGCCGCGCCCGATCGAAAGCGTGCCCTTGGTCCCATGGAACTCGAGGCCGCCGCGCCCGCTGGACGCTTCGCGCAAGGAATACGCCGCGGTAAAGCCAGGGTACTCGAACAGCGCATCCTGCGTATCGGGCGTCTCGCCGTTGTCTTCGAGGGCGAAGCGCCCGCCCACCGACACCACCGACGCAGGTCCTTTCACCCCCATCGCCCACTGCACGATGTCGATCGAATGTGCGCCGAGATTCGTCATCTGGCCGCCCGAGTAATCCCAGAACCAGCGGAAATGGTAGAGCGAACGCTGCTTGTTGTACGGCCGCTTTGGCGCAGGTCCAAGCCACATCTCATAGTCGATCTCGGTCGGCGCGGCATCGTCGGGCGGCGCGCCGAAACCAGGCATCACGTTGCGAAAAGACGCCGACCGGACCGAGTGGATCTTCCCGATGCGCCCTTCGCGCATCAACTGGCGCGCCTGCTGGTAATGCAGTCCGGACCGCTGCTGGGTGCCGACCTGAACGATCCGGTTGAACTGGCGCGCCGCGCGCACCATCCACCGCCCTTCGCGGACAAACAGCGTCAGCGGCTTTTCGACGTAGACGTCTTTGCCGGCGGCGCACGCCATGATGGTCATGAGCGCGTGCCAGTGGTCGGGCGTCGAGACGACGACTGCCTGGAGATCCTTGTTGTCGAGGAGGTGCCGGAAGTCCCTGTAGGCTTTGGCTCCCGGACCGCAGGCGGCAGCCCCCTGCTCGAGCCGGGGCTGGTACACGTCGCTCATGGCGGCCAGATCGGCGTCGCGCTGGTTCTTGAAGTCGTGCACGTGCCGTGCGCCGATGAGTCCAAAGCCGATGAAGCCTACCTGCACCCGGTCATTGGCGCCGAGAATCCGCTTGTAACTGGCTGCGGCGAGGCCCGCCAGAAGGCCGCGACGGGTCGGTGACATAGCCGCGATTGTATCATTGGAGATTCGCATGCCTACCCAGTTTGAAGACCTTGTTGATTCGCGCGATCGAAGCCTGTGGGACGTCCCCGCCAAGGCGCCTGGACCACCGGGCCGTCTGCCCGTCACGCCGGAGATGCTGCTGCACCGTCCCTCGGGCGACCTTTTCGGGTGGAGCCAGAACGCCGGCATGGGCTGGAACCCGGAGAGACTGGGCGGCGCCGAGGTGCTGATTCTGAGCACACACGGCGGCGTCCGCGCCGAGGACGGCACGCCGATTGCCCTCGGCTATCACACGGGGCACTGGGAAGTCGGCCTGCTGATGCAGGAGGCGGCGCGGGAACTGTCGGCGCGCGGGGCCGTGCCCTTCGGCGCCTATTGCACCGACCCGTGCGATGGCCGCACCCAGGGCACGACGGGCATGTTCGACAGCCTGCCCTACCGCAACGACGCGGCGTCGATCTTCCGCCGGCTGATCCGGTCGCTGCCGACGCGGCGTGGTGTCATCGGCGTCGCGACCTGCGACAAGGGACTGCCCGCGATGATGATGGCGCTCGCCGCCACGCGCGACCTGCCTTGCGTGCTGGTGCCCGGCGGCGTCACACTGCTGCCGGAGGAGGGCGAGGACGCCGGCCGCGTGCAGTCGGTGGGCGCACGCTATGCCCACGGCGAACTCACGTTGGACCAGGCTGCCGAAGCGCTCTGCCACGCCTGCGCCTCCCCCGGCGGGGGCTGCCAGTTCCTCGGGACCGCCGCCACCTCGCAGGTGGTTGCCGAAGCGCTCGGCATGACGTTGCCGCACGCGGCGCTGGCGCCCTCCGGGCAGCCCATCTGGCGCGACGCGGCGAAGCGCTCCGCGATCGCGGTCCTGGCGATGGAACGCCGGGGGCTCAAGATGGGCGACGTGCTGACCGCGGCATCCGTCGAAAACGCTCTCGTCCTGCACGCGGCGTTCGGCGGATCGACCAACCTCGTGCTGCACCTGCCGGCGGTCGCGTTCTCGGCGGGCTTGCGGCGGCCCACGGTGGATGACTGGACGCGGGTCAACCGCCAGGTCCCGCGCCTGGTCGACGCCCTACCCAACGGACCGAAGGGGTTCCCGACAGTCCAGGTGTTCCTTGCCGGCGGCGTCCCGGAGGTGATGCTGCACCTGCGGCGCGCGGGCCTGCTCGATACGAAAGCGCTCACCGTTACCGGAGAAACCCTGGGCAGCGTTCTCGACTGGTGGGAGGGCTCCGAACGCCGCGCCCGCCTGCGCCAGCTCCTGCAAGAGCGCGACGGCATCGATCCCGATCACGTCATCATGTCGCCGGATGCGGCGCGCGCCGCGGGTCTGACCTCGACCGTGACGTTCCCCAAAGGCAATCTGGCACCCGGCGGTTCGGTGATCAAGAGCACCGCCATCGATCCGACCGTCGTGGATCCGGACGGAATCTACCGGAAGCGCGGTCCGGCGCGCGTCTTCCGCACGGAGCGGGAAGCCATTGCCGCCATCAAGGGCATGGGACCCGAGCCGATCAAGCCCGGGGACATCCTCGTGCTGATGTGCCGTGGACCGATGGGCTCCGGAATGGAAGAGATCTTCCAGATCACGTCGTCGCTGCGCTATCTCACCTTCGGCAAACACATCGCCGTCCTGACCGATGCGCGGTTCAGCGGCGTCTCGACCGGAGCGTGCATCGGCCATGTCACGCCCGAGGCGCTCGCCGGTGGACCGCTGGGCAAGGTGCTCGATGGCGACCTCATCGAAATCGTTGTCGATCGCCTAAACCTCGAAGGTTCGGTCAACCTCGTGGGGCACGGCGGAGAAACCTACAGCGCGGAGGAAGGTGCCCGCGTCCTGGAGCAACGTCCTTTGCGAACGGATTTGAAGGCGGACGATGCGCTGCCGCCCGAATCCCGCCTCTGGGCGGCGCTGCAGAATGCCAGCGGCGGCACCTGGGGCGGGTCCGTGTACGATGTCGAGGAGATCGTCCGCAAGCTGGACGGGAGCAGGGGAACTTAGGGCGCCGCGACCGTAACCACGACCGGCCGTGACGTCCGGCCGCCCACCGTAACCGCCACGTGGACTTCGTTCCCCGGTGCGAGATCCGGGAGCAGCGTCGCCTCCAGGCGCCAGGCGGCTGTGCCTTCCACGGGATCCGCGGCCAGCACCGCGTGGGGGACGCCGCCCACCAGCAGCCGGATGCCGGCGAGGTCGCCAGCCTCCGCGGAGCTCAATCCGCTCACCGTGACCGCAAAACCGTCACCCGCGCGAAACGCCTCAGGCGGCGCCGGCGAGACAGTCAAAATCTCCGGCGGCGGCGGACCGATGTCAAGGCCTACGACGGTCGCCCCAAGACCGTTCTCCACCCGCAGCCTGTGGAATCCGACCGCCGTGGAGGCGGGAATCCGGAACCGGGCGCTGGTCTCGGTCGTCTCGAGGACCGAAAGCGGCGTCTCGTTCAGAATGACCACTGGAAGCACACCGATGTTGGCGCCAGTTAAGATCACCTCAGCGCCAGGGAACAGGACGCGCTGCGCCGGATCGGCATTGCGCAGCCGGGAGTCCAGGCGCGGAGCGGCCGAAGCGGTCCCGATGTCGAGAGCGAACGGCCGGACGGCCGCCTGGCTACCCGTGAGCGCGATGGCCGTATAGGCTCCCGGCGCCGCCTGGCCGGCGACCGCGACATTGGCGAGAATCCGGTCCGGCCCAGTCACCCACATCCCGCGGATTCGCACCTCCGGTGAACCCACTCCCAGCGAGGTAAGGCCGGGGACGAAGCCGGTGCCGGCGCCTATGATTTCGACCAGTGTGTCCGTGCCTGCGGGAACCTGCGAAGGCGCCAGCCTGATCGAGCCGGGCTCACCGAAGCCGTACACGTGCGCTGGCGGATCCGCGGACTGAACAAACATCGAGTTCTGGCCGTCTGGATTTGCCGCCGTCAGGATCGCCCGATGGTTGGACAGACCGGGTGGGATGTCCAGCAGGATCGTCCCGCCTTCTTCCCGTCCTGCAACCGGCGCACGGACTCCATCCAGAAAGAAGGCCGTGGCTGCGGACAGACGCTGGCCCGTCACAGCCAGACGGCGGGCGCCGTTCTCACGCACGGTAACCTGCTCGATCCTCGGCGGTCCCCCCGCGACCAGGCGGATGGCGTTTGGCCGGACATAGATGTCTCCGCTCAGAGCAAAGACGGCGTGCCGCGGACCCACCCCACCAAACGTCGACGTCGCGGAGATATCGATGATCAGCGTCTCCCCGGCGTAGGCGCTCAAGCCGGCCAGAACCGGCGTGCCCCCGAGGAACGAGACCCGCAGACCCGGCGCGGGCAGGTTGTTGCTGGCCAGGCCCCGGCTCACGGCCACCATCCGGCTGATCCCGTTCGAACTGGTATCCACGAAGCCCGGCCGCACCGCCTGCTGGCCGAAGAAGCTGTACAGAGTGACCGGAGAGAATGGATAGATCGCCCGCCGCGTCACCGGCAGGTTCACGTCTCCGACGGTGGATCCGGCCGCAACGGTCAGATAGCTGCCCAGCAACGGATCAGTAACGCCTTGGCCACCGGCAAAGAATACCGTCGCGAACGGCGCAGAAGGCGGCAGCGGCACACCGTCCGCGCTCAGCGGGAATGCGATATCTCCGGCGGCGGTGGTCCGTCCGGACGCCGGCAGGGGATGCACGTACAGTTGATAGGTCCCGGGCGTCAGACCCGCAATCCGGTAGAATCCGCCCGGGTCGGTCAGCGCACTCACGGCGCTGCCGCTCGGCGAGATCGCGACTACCGATGCCAGGTGTACGCCCTCCAGAGTGTCGTCAAATACGATCCGGCCCGCGATCGCCCCGTGGCGCGCCGCGTAACCGTCAACCGGGTACAACTCCGAAATCCCGGCGATATCGTCCGCCTCCAACGGGCGGACCCAACTGGTCGCTCGCGTGACCTCGGTCGCCATCGCCGACGCGGTGAAGGTGTGCTGCAATCCCAGGGCGTGCCCGAGTTCGTGCACGATCGTCAGAAACAGCGATTCGTACCGGTTCGGATTGCCTTCCCACAGGCGCAGGTCCTGGTTCAGACGCACGAAAGCATTCGCGATCGGGCGGAAGGGGCTCTGTTCCGTTCCGGCAGGCTCGCCATCGACGGTCGTCGTGTACGTAATTCCGAGGGTCAACGGGTCAAGTTCGTCAAACTCAATCTGGACCGCGGGACTCGCGGCAGGAAGCCCGGATTGCCGGAGTCCGCCAAAGGTCACGCGTAACGCCGACGACGGCACCCGATCCCAGACATTGACGCCGTCCCGGACAAGATTCAGCACAGAGGCGAGAGACTCCCGCGGCATCGTCGAAACTGCCGATTCCGCCACGAAGACGGGAAGCGATCTGTCCGGCAAGGCTCCAACGTTGTACTTCTGCGGGATTGCGCGGAAAGGCGCCGTGCGGGTGGAATACTCCACGAAGTGCCCGTACGGCAGCGCGGGACTGCACGCCATCACCGCCAGAAGAACGGACGTCCACCCGGGACGGCTCATCGCGAGCCTCCCAATGCACGCCGCATGCGGGCGGAGAATTCCTCGATCGTCAGAGATACCCCTTCGTCCTGAACCCGGGCGCCGCTGACCCGATCCACCAACTCCGCGGCAATCAAAGGACGGCTGACCGCAGTGTCGCCTTTGGAGTCGGTCAGAATCTCAAGCACACCCTGGGAAAGACCGAGCAACTGGTTGTTTCCTTTAGGGGACGTCCAAACGAAGAAGATATACTCGGCGCCCTGGACGAGTTCAGGAGTTCCGGCAGCGCGCTGCCGGAGCGTTCCCAGCCGTCCCCCAGGCAGAGCGAACGTGAGGCTGCTCCCTGCCGGACCTTTCCATCGGTCCGAAACCTGGATCGTGACGGCCGTGGATACAACACCGCCGGAAAGCCGGGCATGTGTCGTCATGACACGCCCGCGCACGACGTGGGTCGAGGTCTGAGCCAATTCTTCGAGGGTCGCACGCGCCAGAGTCGTCGCGCTGGACGGGATCGCCACCGTCAGGAGCACTGCGAGACTGGCCGCGAGAATCCTCATCCACGGGCTCCTGTGCATCTGAAGCACCAAAACCCGCACCTCCTGTTCTCAACAAGTTAAGGCGGGTTTCAACGGCGAAGTTGGGTTGCTGCGACACAACCCGGGACAACGCGCCCATGCGGCGCTTGTGATCTGACTTCCATCGTATCCGAAAAGCTTCGCGACAACAAGGAGTTATGCGCGCAGATTAAAGCTCCGCACGAAATTCTGAGAAGGTCTGTCCCTGTTTGACAAGCCGTTCCAGAAGCGGTGCGGGGGTCCACACGGCGTCCGATCCGGCATGCCGCTGGCGGACCTGGTCCAGAATCGCCGTCAAGCCCCACTCGTCAGCGTAGTGCAGGGGACCGCCACGCCACGCAGGAAATCCGTAGCCGGTTACGAAGATGATGTCGACGTCCACCGGCCGGGCGGCGATCCCCTCATCGAGCACCTTGGCGGCTTCGTTCACCAACGCAGCCATCGTCCTGGAGACGATCTCCCCGGCGGAGGCCACCCGCCGCAGCCCGTCCATCGCCCCCAACAGTTCAAGGACCGCCGGGTTCGGAATTGGGGTCTGCCCCTCCGTGTATACGTACCAGCCAGATCCGGTCTTCTGCCCGAACCAGCCGCGTTCGCACATGAGGTCCTCGATTTGGGGATAGCGCCCGCCATCCAGCCTCAGGTCCGCGTGGGCACGGCGAATCTTCCAGCCCACATCGAGCCCCGCCAGATCCCCCACGGCCAGAGGACCCATTGCCATGCCGAACTCCGTGAGAGCGGCGTCGATGGCCTCGGGCGGCGTCCCCTCTTCCGCCAGGAGGCACGCCTCGCGGCGGTAGGCGTGGTAGATCCGGTTGCCCGCGAATCCCGGCGCGTCCCCCACCACCACGCCGGTCTTCCCGAGCCGTTTGGCGAGTTGCAGCGCCGCGGCCACAGTTTCACCCGCGGTGCGCCGGCCTCGCACGATCTCGAGCAGCCGCATGACCTGCGCGGGGCTGAAGAAGTGCAGCCCAATCACCTCCCGCGGCCGGTTCGTCGCCGAAGCAAGGTCGTCGATGCTCAGGCTCGACGTATTGGTCGCCAGGATCGCGCCGGGTTTCGCTTCCTGGTCGATGGCGGAAAACACGACCCGCTTCCTGGCGCGGTCCTCGTCCACCGCCTCAATCACGAGGTCCGCCTCGGCGATGCTTCCGAGGGGGGTAATGCGCGCGACCCTGCGCTCCAGTTCCGCGGTGTCGAGCTTGCCCTTTGCCACGGCGCCCTGGTAGCGTCCGCGGATCTCTTCCATGCCACGCGCCAGCGCCTGGTCGGAGTTGTCGCGCACCGACACAGGAATTCCGGCGTTGGCAAACGCCATGGCGATGCCTTGTCCCATTGTGCCGAAGCCAATGACGGCGGCCTCGCGCACCTCCCCCGGCGTCCCGGCCGGCAGCCCCGGCACCTTCCCCACGGCCCGCTCTCCAAAAAAAACGTGAATCAGAGCCTTCGACTGCGATCCATGCAGGCATTGCTCGAACAGGATGCGCTCAAACTCGATGCCCTCGTCGAACGGCAGGCGCGCCGCGGCCTCGACCGCCTCGATCGCTGCCAGCGGCGCTTCCTGGCCCCGGAGGCGCCGGCGGACCTGCTGGCGCAACGCATCGAGGGATGCAGCGCCAAGCTTCTCCACGCGGTCGCGCGTCCTCGGCCGCGGCACACCCCGCACCGACCGGGCAAAGTCCACCGCATCGGCCAGCAGATCGGCCCCGGCAATCCGGTCCACCAAGCCCAGAGTTTGTGCCTCAGCGGCCGCAATGGGCTCGCCGAACGCGCACATCTCCGCCGCCTTGGCGACGCCAACGAGCCTGGGCAGGCGCTGGGTTCCTCCGATGCCTGGAATCAGTCCCAGCTTCACTTCCGGCTGTCCCAGTTTCGTAGCCGGCGCCGCGACACGGTAGTGTCCCGCCATTGCGATCTCGAGCCCACCGCCAAGCACCGTCCCGTGGACCGCCATCACGACGGGCTTCGGGCAGTCTTCGATCGCGTTGGCGACCGGGTTCAGCGACAATCGCGGGCGCTCGCCCGCGCGGATCTTGGCGAACTCCTTGATGTCGGCCCCGGCGATAAACGTCTTCCCCGCCCCGGTGACGACGATCGCCTGTACGTCGCTCCGCGCGGCTTCCGCTTGAATCGCATCGCGCAGGCCCTCCGGAACTCCCGGGCTCAGCGCATTCACCGGCGGGTTGTCGATTGTGATGACGGCGACGCCGCCGTCACGGCTGCTCTTGATGAACTCGCTCAACGGGATCTCCTTGCATGCGTCCGACCAGGATCACGACCGAGCGCGGTCCGGCCGTATAGAAGCTCTGCGGCGTGAGCACCGGCTCGTCGCCCGGCTCCCGGATATCGTGGGGCGACGCCAGTGTCGTATCGGCGAAGCGCCGCCATCGCAGCCCGGCAACGGCCGGCAGTTCGAAAGTGTGCGGCTCCCAATGGGTATTGCTGATGAAATAGATCTGGTCCTCAGGCGAGCCGGGCATCGGATCGTACAGGTGCAGCGCGATCGTCCGGCAGTGGTGCGACCAGTCGGGCTCGTTGTGCCGCACGCCGTGCCATTCGATGCGGGGCCCGCTGGCCGCGTCGAACTCCGTACGCCGCAGCAGGGCGTGCTGTTTGCGGAACGCGATCATGAGCCGGAAAAAGCGCCCTAGGTCCGCGTTGCTGTCGGCCATGGCCCAATCGACCCAGCTCACTTCGTTGTCCTGACAGTAGGCGTTGTTGTTGCCGAACTGGGTGCGGCCCATCTCATCGCCCCCGAGGATCATGGGAACCCCGTGAGACATGAGCAGGATCGCCGCCAGGTTCTTCATCTGGCGGCGCCTCAGGAAAAGCACCTCGCGCGAGGCCGTCGGACCTTCCCAGCCGCAGTTCCAACTGTGGTTATCATCGGCGCCGTCGCGATTGTCTTCGCCGTTCGCCCAGTTATGCTTCTGGTTGTAAGAGACGAGGTCGTTTAGCGTGAAGCCGTCGTGGCAGGTGACGAAATTAATCGAATGGTAGGGCTGCCGGGCGCTTGTCTGGTACAGATCGGGACTGCCGAGCAGCCGGGTTGCCAGCCGCGGTGCCATACCCCCGTCGCCTTTCACCCAGCGGCGGACATCGTCGCGGAACTGGCCGTTCCATTCGGCCCAGCGCCCCCAGGCGGGAAAGGTGCCCACCTGGTAGAGACCCGCCGCGTCCCAGGCTTCGGCGATCAGCTTGGTGTGCGCCAGCACCGGGTCGTGTGCCAGCATCTCGAGCAACGGCGGATTGGTCAGGACGCTGCCGTCCTGGTCGCGCCCCAGAATCGACGCCAGGTCGAAGCGGAAGCCATCCACGTGCATTTCAGTGACCCAGTACCGCACGCAGTCGCGGATCAGGTCGCGCACTTGGGGATGATTGCAGTTGAGCGTGTTGCCGCATCCGGAGAAATTCAGGTACCGCCCGCCCGGCCGGTCGAGCATATAGTACACCGCGTTATCGACACCCCGGTAGCAGAATGTCTCGCCGCGCTCATCGCCTTCCGACGTGTGGTTAAAGACCACGTCCAGAATCACCTCGATGCCTGCTTTGTGAAAGGCCCGCACCATCTCCTTAAACTCGCGGACCTGGTCGCCATCGTGCCCGCTCGAACAGTAGCAGGCGTTGGGCGAAAAGAAGCCCATCGGATGGTAGCCCCAGAAGTTGAGCAGCGGCTCCCCGGTAAACGGGTTGACACGGTCGGTATCGGCTTCCTCGAATTCGTACACCGGCAGCAGTTCCACCGCCGTGATCCCCAGATCCTTCAGATACGGGATCTTTTCGATCAGCCCCAGAAACGTTCCCGGCTGTGCCGCGCCGGACGATTCGTGGCGCGTGAAGCCCCGGACGTGCAACTCGTAGATGATTGAGTCCGCGAGCGGGTAATTGAGGGGTTGATCGTCCTGCCAGTCGAAGGGATCGTTCAGAATGATCGACCGGCGCTTGGCGATGACGCCCGGTCCGCGCGTCCCCCACTCGAAGCCCCCGGAAAGCGCTTTCGCATACGGATCGAACAGGACTCGCGACGGATCGTAGCGATGCTGCCGCGGATCGTCGTTGGGCTGCCGGTCGAACCGGAAGCCATACTGATACCCCGGATTCAGCTCCTCGACAAATGCGTGCCAGATGAAGCCGGTCCGGTTCGTGAGCGGGTCGAGCTGCTGCTCGAGGAACGGCTCCTCCTCCCCCGGCCGGAACAGAACGAGAGCCGCCCAGGTGGCGTGCTGCGAGAAGATCGCGAAATTGACACCTCCGCGGCGCGGAGTCGCGCCGAGCGGCAGCGGCGACCCGCGGCGGATGGCAAAGGCTTCGGTCGAAGACATCCTACGGGTATCGTAGGATAACACTGATGAAACACTCCGTCCTGCCGTTGGCGCTGCTGGCGCTCGCCTGCGGACGCGCCCCGGAAACGCGCACCTATGACGTGGTTGTCTACGGGGCGACTCCCGGAGGCGTCGCCGCCGCCGTTAACGCCGCCCGCGAGGGCGTCTCGACAGCCCTCCTTCAGGAAGACCACCACATCGGCGGTCTTGCTTCAGGCGGGCTGTCCAACTCCGACTTCCGCAGCTTCGAATCGCTCGGCGGGACGTTCCTCGAGTTCACCCAGCGCGTGAAGCAGCACTATGCGGCCGCGCATGGTCCGGACTCACAGCAGGTCGTCGACTCGGTCGAGGGCGGCTATTACGAGCCCAGCGTCGCCCGCAAGGTCTTCGAAGAGATGCTCCGCGAAGCCGGCGTCGCCGTCCATGTCCGGCACCGGCTGCTTGCGGTGAGCGCCGAACCCTCCGGCGAGCGGCGCCGGATCACGCAGGCCCGGTTCACCGACCTGGCTTCGGGACGGCCGGTCGAGGTCAGCGGCAGGATGTTCATCGACGGCACCTACGAAGGCGACCTGCTCGCGCAGGCGGGCATCGCCTACCACCTCGGGTGCGAATCGAAGGCGGCCTACGGCGAATCGCTCGCCTTCGACGAAGAGAACCGCTACGTGCAGACCTACAACTTCCGGGTCTGCATGTCGCGCAGCCCCGCGAACCGGATCCCATTGGAGAAGCCGTCGAACTATGACCGCAAGGAGTACGCACCGCTCATCGGCTACCTGCGCGACGGCGTGGTCGACGCACTCGACCAGCGCACCGGCGCGAAGCCGGTCCTGAAGGTCCGGCCAATGGCCAACGACAAGGCCGATTTCAACGACGTCTGGCAGTCGCCGATCTCACTTTCGGTGGAAAACGTCAACCATCCATGGCCTGAAGGATCGCCTGAAGTTCGCCAGCGGATTTTCAACTATTACAAGGACTATTCAGTCGGCCTGCTCTGGTTCTTGACGCACGATCCGGAGGTCCCGGCGGACTGGCGTGCCGAGATGGCCCAATGGGGCCTGCCGAAAGACGAGTACCCCGAAACCGGCCACTGGACCCCCGCGCTCTACGTCCGCGAAGGCCGCCGTATGATCGGGATGCGTGTCTTCATCGAGCAGGACACCCAGCCCGAACCGGGCGAACTCCGGGCGCGATTGAATCCGGACGCCATCGCCATGGCGGATTACTCGATCAACTGCCACGGCGTCTGGTCGGCCGGTCCCGGACAGCCGTCCCTCGGGCACCTGAGCAAGGCGATCCAGCCGTACCAGGTGCCGTACGGGGTGCTGCTCTCGAAGGATGTCGACAACTTCCTCGCGCCGGTCCCGATGTCGGCCAGCCACGTGGGCTTCGCCGCGCTGCGCATGGAGCCGGCGTGGACGGCCATCGGTCAGGCGGCGGGCGTGGCGGCCGCGATGTCGCTCAAGACCGGCGCCTCGCTGCGCGCGCTCGATGTCCCGACGCTGCAGTTGCGCCTTCACGAACTCGGCGCCAAGACGGTCTATGTCTCGGATCTGGGTGAAGCAGTCGAGCGTGCCGCGGCCGTCCTGGGATCCGCCGGGCAGCTTCGGCGTCACGCTCAGCCGCGTCCCGCCGGTGGACGCGCCCCTGTTTCGCGCCGCGCAGTGGTTCGGCACCAAGGGCTATTTCCACGTCCTGCGGGATGAGGAACCAGGCGGCCGGCCGGAGCGCGTCACCGGACAGTGGGCGGCGGCGTTTCCTGGTCACGCGTTGCACCCGGCGAAGCTGGTTGACCGCCGCCTCGCCGAACAATGGATCCGCATGGCCGCCGAGACCGGGATCCAGCCGCCGTTCACCGCGGAAGACGCCGTCCGCAAACGGATGACGCGGCGGGACCTGCTCGTCGCCCTGTTCGACGCGATGCTAGCGCAGCGAAGCTGACGGCTACTGCAGGAGTTGCTTTGCCCGCTGCACATCCTCGCGCAGCTTGCGGGCGACCTTCTCAGCCACGTCGGCGCTCGATCCGCGGTATTTCGCTCCCTTGCTCTCCTGCGTGGTCGACCAGATCACGTCGCCGTCTTTGTTGACCAGCCGCACGGTGGCGAACGCTTCGTGCCGGCGGTCTTCGATCCGGCTGCGCTCGAAGGCGCCCGCACCGGCCTGCACGCCGGGCAGACCGTCCCGCCGCGCCGTCGCCGTCCGGCCGACGCCAACCCGCGCGTCGAGCCGCTCGTCGGTCTCGTGGCGCTCGGTGTAGACCAGGTCTTCGGCGGCGCCGCGCAGGAACGCGTCGGCGCGGTCGGCATTTTCCGTGATTACGAACAGCTTGGTTGCCTGCAGGCTGGCGATCAGCAGGTCGCGCATTTGCGCCGCCGTCTCGCCGCCGGTCAGCCGGTCGACGTAGACGCGCCGCACCGTGAGCAGATGCGTGTAGGCTTCCACCTCGTGGTCGGAAGGCCTCGGCGCAGGTTCCGGACGCGCCGCCGGACGGTCGTCAGCCACAGAGAACGCCGCGCTGAGCAGCATCGCCAGCAGAATGCGCATCATCCCCGCCCCGCCTTTCTGGCTTCCTCATCCTGGTATTCGACGCGCAGCCCCGTGCGCGCCTCCAGACCCGCCAGGACCACTCGCACGGCATTCTTATTGACCTGAAAGACGAGCGCCTGCTGTTGTCCGCCACTGTCGACGTAGCCGACTGTCAGGTAGTGCCGCCGCTTCTTGACCAACAGCATGAGGGGCGAAACGAGAATCGCCTCCGCCACCCGCCGGCTTACCTGCTGGCCGTATTCCAATGTGTTGATCGAGCGGAATGGAATCCGTACGCTTCCGCGCCCGTGGCGGAAGTGCAGCACTTGCTCGTCGGTGACGATGAGGTTTCCTTCCGTTTTGCCGGGAAGGTCGGCCGCCGTTCCACCCACGTAGTGAGCCCGGCCGCCTGAATCACCCGCCAGGAGCAGAGGCGGGAGCACTGCGCTGCTCCCCAGGAGGAGCAGGACCCACGCAACGCGCATGTGCTCTAGGCTCCCTGCCGGAGTATTCTCCGGACTGCTCCAGGTATAGCACAGTCAGCGTCTTGGGGGTAGATGACGCACACGCAAGATCATTGACAACAACTGAGGTCCCGACTACGATTGCTGTCAGTAGCAATTTCGGTGCCGGGCGGCAGGCAGTAGGTTCGTCGACACAAACTGAGACAACAACCTCGATAATGATCGAGCTTCCGAGGGGAGGCCAGCGGAATGTTCCGGTCCGTTGAAGCTGTGGGACGCAGTTCTTTCAGTCCGGGTGGCGGATGGCTGGTTCGGGCTGCTCTGGTCTTTGCATTTCTCGTTCCTGTTGGAGCCGCGCTCGGGGAGACAGTCTGGATCCCCGCGGCGGTTGGCGCACCGCAGGAAGATGTCCGCCTCGTCGTCCGCAACCTCGAAGAGCACGCCGCGGAAGTAGGCGTTTCCTTGTACGGGCAACCGGAGAGCGATGCGCTTCCGGCAGCGGAATTGCATTTGGGCGCCGGTGAGACGATCACGGTCGATCGTGCGCTCCGGGAACTGCTTCATCTCGAGGAAGCCGCAGGGGCGTTGCGCCTCGATGGAGAAGGACGCTTCCTCGTAACGGCCGAGCGTGTGCTTGAACACGCCGACGGGCAGCGAGGAATGACATTGCCTGCCTTGCGTTCCGAGATGCTCGGACGCAAGTCGGAGATTCTCGACCTTCCCTACCTCGTGCAGAGGGAAGGCGTCAAGACAACGATCTGGATAAGCCTTCTCGAGTCGCCCGCCAAGGCAGACCTGTACCTGTTCGACGCTGCCGGCGAACAGCTTCTCCAACGGCGCTTTGAGGCCGAGGGAGTCCTTCGGCTCTCGCTGTCGGACCTCCTGGAGAAAGCTCCAGAGATTTGCCGCGCCCAGTTGCGGATCCGGGAGGGACTGGCCGCGGTGTTCGCAGAGATGACCGTGACCGGCAGCGAGGACCGCTTTGGCTATGCCGGCAGGAACCTCGACGCCGCCACTCGCGATCAGACGTTCCTGCCCGCTCTCCGCACTTCCGGAGAAGAGGGATTCCTTTCGACGAAGGTCGCGCTGTTCAATCCGTATGCCACGCAGATCGTGGTGACGCTGCGTCTCGACACGCGAAGATCGAGCGTAACTCTGAGTCCCTTTCAAATTCTGGAAATTCCCGATGTGCTTGGCGCGCGCTTTGGCGAGGAATCGGCCGCGGCGCCGATCCGGGCCGTAGGATCCAGCGCATTTTTTGCGGTGGGCATCAATGAGCGCAGGACGGCTCCAGAGGAGCCGCTGTCCATGGCAGAAGCGCGGCTGTTCGAAGAGACCGCCGATACAGCCGAGGCGGAGAACCGGCTCTTGCTGCCACCACCTCGAACGGAGGTCGGACGCGGGTTTCTCGTGATCGCTTCCGAGGCCGACGAAGCAGTCGCCCGCTTTGAGGTGGAGGATCCGTACGGATTCCCGGCCGGTCCCGAACAATGGCTCTCCGTGGAGCCGAACAGCATGAAAATGGCGCGCCTCGACGAGGTGGTCCCTGGTGCGACAAACCCGAAGAGCCCGCTTGCCTTGCAGCTTTTCGCCGGCCGGGTCCGCGCGGGCTTGCTGGATCTTCTTCCTGGTTCCAATGACCTCGTCTGGCGGGATGCCGAGATCCCGCCCGCCGAACCAAGCCTGGACTGCGAGCCGCCGGTAATCCACGCATTCACAGCTTCGGCCTATACGCTGGACGAACCAGGACCGGTCACGCTGAACTGGGAAACGAGCCATGCCGAAGAGATCTACCTCGATCCCGAAGCCGAAGAAATCGAGGCAAACGGCTCGATGACGCTCGATCTCGAAGGAAGCCGGGGTTTCCTGCTCCGGGCAGAGAATGCCTGCGGGCAGTCGGAGGCGCAGTTCCAAGTCTCGATCGGCTTGCCGGCTCTGTCAGGAGTTGCCGCGGGCGCCCCTGGGGAAGCCCGCGAGCACGGGCAGCCGGGCGAACTGCTCGCGCTTCAGTTTGACAACGTCGCCGAACCCGACCTGATCGAAGAGGTGCACGTCGTGACGGCAGATGGCTGGTCCTTTCCGCTCCGCGTTTTGGAACGCGGGACCGGCGGCGAGTGGTATGCACTCGTGCCGATGATTACGGAGAGGGACGACAACCGGCAGGTGACGGGCCCCGTCCAGCTTGTACCGGTCTTCGCCAATGGCGAACGAGGCGAGCCGCGGGCCTTTAGGATCGATCCATCCGCGACGACGGCAACCCGTCGAAGGGTTCCAGGATCTGTTGACGGAATTGGCGCTGCGATTGAGCAGAACCCCCGAGATGGGGATCCGCGACGAGGGCCTGCGGGAATGCGACCGTTGCCCGGAGTCTTCTCCACGATCTGCGGAACCTGGTGACGGCGGTCGGTTCGACAGGCCGGGGTACGATCGCGCTCGATACTCTGCCCGATTCCGACCCGGAGGCCATCCGCGCCGTGGTGACGCGAGCGGACCTGGGCGTGCTCCTGGCGTACAACCACAATGCCGGTCTGGCGTGGAAGGCCATCCTGGGCGCGGAAGAAGAGCAGCAAAAGGCGGCTCCGCGATCCAACTTCGCGGGGACCTGCCTGGACGCAAAGTTGAACGGGCTGATCCGCATCTGCAAGGCGAACCGGGCGCGGGAGAAGATCTCCAACGCGCTGGCCGATGGAGTTGCCGACTTTCTCACCGACATCCACAAGGACGCTCCGAAGGCGGGAAAGGCCCTACGGGACCACGTGATCAAGAAGTTTATCGCGAAGTCGACGATCGCCTTGGCGAAGAGGCTGGGAGCCCTGCTGCAGGCCGTCAACATCGCCTGCGTTGTCGATCCGATCGAACTTAAGGACTTCAAGGTGGAAACGGTCGGCCGGGTGATCCGGCACCTGCCGCCGGAGCGCAGAAACCTTCTGCCCAAGGAGGTGTTGTATTCACGGAGCTACGACCTGTTCACGCCCGTGCGGGTGAACGCAGTTCTGGTGCCGAATATCCCGACGGAAGAACTGCGGAAGAAACTGCGCGCCCAGGAACTGGCGCTTCTCAAGAAGGGATTGAAGGCCGGAGGTGTTGACGACGCCACGGCGGCTGTTATCGCCAAGGTCTACGAAGAGCTTCTGCAAAAAGATCCCCTGATCGAAATCATCGCCAAGCTGGCGGAGAGCCACAACGAACGGGTCCGGGAAATCCAGGTGGGCAACTGCGACCTCCTGCATGTCTATCCCAAGAAGAATGGCCCCGGCAGAGACGGCAATCCGAACCAGGGATACAGGAGAGGCCGGAGCGTCTTGTGGATTTACGCGAAGCGCCCTCAAGGCGAGGATGACTATTTCTTTGTTGGCAGGATCCCACGCGGTTCCGACAGTCTCTGCATTGTCCCCAGACCCGACAATTTCATCTTCCACACCGAGGGTGAGGCCAGGGAGTTGACCAGGACCACCAGGGATCCGTGCGCCTTCAGCGCTCCCGTGAGCGTGAAGCCCAGGGTCGGTGCACGGCGCTTCGCGGAAACTGGACCGGCCGCGCTTCCCGGACTCCCGCAGGCGCGGAGCTATGCGCAACGGGTGTTCGTCGGGCCCCCCGACGCGACGGTCACGGTGACGAACGCAGCGGCGGACGCACAGATTTCACATGGAGTTCCGCCCAACACACAGCAGGTTTTCCGGAACGAGACCTTGCATGACCGCGATGGTCCGTACATCCTGCAAGGGGGTGGCGGTCACTCCAATGCGCGCGTGGCCGTGACACGGGTGAGCGAGACATCCTGGCAGATCGAGATGGAAGCCCAGGGGTACCAGGAGCCGGATTTTGACCCGCCTCCCTTTAGAATCTTCCGGTTCTGGCCGGCAACGGCGTATGTGAATATCGGACTCGGGTTCGCTCAGCCGCGGGAAAACTCCTACCGGCTGTCCCTGCGCGGGGAGGCGAAGTCGCTGGGAGCCGACTGGTGCCAAATGTTCGTGCGGCTGGGCTCGTCCTCTGAGAACGTCTCGCAAGGATCTCCGACGAACATCAGCCAGCCGAATCCGCCGATCACCCTTTCGAAGGATGATCCCCGGCCGACAGGACCTGGTTCGCTGTTCATCCGGATCTACGCGCACGGCATTGGACACAACGGTCCGTTCGCTCCCTCGACCACGACCTGCCGCGCATCCGGCTTGATCCAGATCGAGGCGGCGGAGGACGAGGACGAAGAAGAGCCCGAGGAAGAAGAGCCCGAAGAAGATGTCGAGTAGCTTGGGCTGCCCCTGAAACCGCACTGGCGCAATGCGTCCTCGATTTGTTCCGAGTGCCGCAGCGCGGAGCGGCAGATGCACTACGGCTCGACGGGCGCGGGAGGGGGCGCCATCGAAAACGCGTCGCGCCGCGAGCGCACAAAAGCATCCAGCGCGTCGAAGCGGGCCTCGCCCAGTTCGTAGCGCAGCCGCTCCACCAGTTTCCCGGTCACTGCGCGCCTCTCGCGCCGCACCGCTTCCAGCCTCCGCGCCACGGACTCATCCGGCTGGCGCTCCTCGATCCGGGCCAGGCGCACGGCAAGAACCAGGGGCTTCTCAGTTGCGTCCCAGCCAACGGCAGCTTTCAGGTACTCGGATGCAATCTCGCGGAGAACCCGCGTTTCCCCGTCCGTGAGACCGAGATGCTCGGACACGCTCTGCGCCCGCATGGCCACGGGCTGGCCGTTCAGCAGCACCTGTCCATCGGTGTGAACCGGCGCCCTGGCCACGTGCCGCAGGAAGCGCTCGTACAAGGGCCGATCCTGACCCGCCGCCACGGCGCATCCGATCAGCAGGCCGGCTGGAACAAGAAAGCGCAACATCGTTCGTTTGCCCACCAGTCGCCGCGAGTATACCATCGAAGGCTTGGGAGTTGAAGAACGAGTCTGGGAAGAGCTGGGCGAGCAGGAGACCCCTTCCTGGTACCTCCATCCGCTTGTCGGCCGCCAGAAGCGCGAAGTCCACACGAATCTCATCCGCCGCTGGGCCCGAGGACAAACGTTCCGGCGCGTCCTGAAGACCGATCTGTTCGAAGAAGCTTTCGGCGAAGACCAGCTCCTGCCGGGGCTCTTCCCGGATGCCGCATTCGTCTGCGGCATGGACGAGGCGTTCTCGACGGCGCGCCGCGCCGCGCAACGCCATCCCGTCCTCGCGCGCGGATTCGCGGCCATGGATGTGCGTCGTCCGGCGTACCGCCCCGGATCGTTCGACCTGATCGTGTCCACCTCGACGCTCGACCACTTCTCCGCCCGCGCCGACTTCGTCACGGCCATCGGCGCGCTTGCCGCGCTGCTGGCTCCCGGTGGACTGCTTATCCTCACGCTCGACAATCCCTGGAACCCGCTCTTCCATCCCCTGCGCTGGTTCAGCCGGCGGGGACAGGCGCCCTTCCCCATCGGCTACACCCCGCCGATCGGGCAGTTGCGGCGGGATCTCGAAGCCGAGGGACTCGCCATCGAGGCGGAGGACTGGCTGATCCACAACCCGCGGGGGATCTCGACCGCCCTGTTTCTCATGCTGGCGCGCCTCCTTGGGGCGCGCGCGGACCGGATGATCGGCGGCCTGCTGTCCGCCTTTTCCCAACTGGACCGCCTGCCCACGCGGCGGTTGACCGCATGCTTCCAGGCCGTTGCCGCGCGGAAGCCGCTGTGATCGGCGATACTGCGCGGGCCCGACAATTTGGCTTCGATTCTGCGAATTTCTTCACAGCGGTTTCCCGTCCCGGGTGAAGGCGGCATCGATCAAGTCAGCGGGGAAGCAGCAGTCGTCGGGCTGGAGGAACTCGCAGAGGTATTCCTGACGGAAACGGGTTTCGCCAAGCACGTACTTTTCCTCGGCGAGGAACTCGGGCGAGAGGCGCGGGCATTCGGTGGCGGGGACGTGGAAGCGCTGCCAGAGCGTGCCGCCATTGGTCCAGGCTTCATAGAAGAAGCCCTGCTGGCCGTGAGGCGTGGAAACGGCGCAGAGGACGGCCTTCGGATTTGCAGCGAGCATGGGGCGGACGGCGAAGTAGGTTTCGTCCGGGATGCGAGCAGCTTCGTCGAGGACGAGGAGAGAGACGGCGGAGAAGCCGCGGATGGTGGCGTCGCCACCGGGGAGGGCGATGAGGCGGGCCTGGTTGGGCAGCAGGAGGGAGACGGGGTTGGTGCCGTCGCCGCGGATGGGAATGCCGAGAGGGCGCAGGAAGCCCAGGACCTTACGAAAGATTTCCGCGGACTGGCGGGCGGAGGGCGCGAGGAGCAGGACCAGGGAGCCGGCCATGTGCCAGAGCGTGTAGGCGACGAGGGCGGCGGTGGTGGTCGACTTGCCCCACTGGCGGCAGCAGTTGATGAGAATGCGGCGCTCGGTCGATGTGAGGATGCCGGCCTGGACTTCGTCAGGACGGAACTGGAGCGTGTGCCGGGCGAAGGCGAGCGGGCTGGCGGCGCGCTGGAGCGGCGTTTTCATGACGCGGGCGTGGCGCAGAAGTCGAGGGACTCGATGCCCTCGAGGACACGACGCCAGGCTTCGGGGAAGGGCCGGAGGACGTCGCGCAGCATGTTGCCGACGAGGATCCATTGCTCATCGAACACGGTGCGACCCATGGCGTTGCGGGGTTCGGGCGCGGGACCGGCAGCGGCGTCGTCGCCGTGCGGCATGTGGCGGAAGCGGTGGACGGCGAACAGGTACGCGCGGAAGCCGTATTCAGCGGCGAGGCGGGTCCAGAAGACGCCGCGGCGGATTTTCTCCTCGATGGCGGCGCGGTCAGGGTGCGAACAGATGGGACATCCTGGCATTTTGAGTTCTCCTTGAGTCAGCTATCAGCGGTCAGCTATCAGCTATCAGCAGCTCGCATCCGCCCGCTTCGCGGGGCGGCTATCGGGGGCGGGCGACCGTGGCCTGCCCTTTCACTCAAAGGATGGCACGGCAGGGTGAGGCCGCCGGAGCACCGCGGTTCGGATCATGTTGATTTCGTGAGTGTTATTGGATCGATAAGGGCTGTGAACGCAATTTCCGGAGCGGCGGCGAGCACTTCCGGCCCTTGGGGAAATGGGTTCGATGTCGCACTTTTAATTGCGGCGGCGGCATTTGCGCGACGACGGTTGGCTGCGATCTGCTCTTTGCGGCCACGGGGAGACCTTTCACCTTGAGGATGGCATGCGGATGCAAGCGGACGGGTGCCGGGAGCCGGAGAAGACCTCAGTTTTTGTTGGGGTTAGAGAATTGTGGAGTGCTGGGACCGGGTTCAGGCAGCGGCACCTGGGGTCGCGCGGTCACGCACCGACCGGCGCCCAGCGTCGCAGTTGCCTCGGACAACTTGCTGTGAGCGAGCTTCTCTTGGACGAACCGCATGAGAGGAGTTTCTGGCGTCCCGGCGCCTCGCGACGTGCACCTACGGAGTGGACCTTCCCACGCGGCGTTGTCCCTTGAGATACTGAATTGAAGGGACGCTGGCATGCAGATCACCTTGGAACTGCCGGAAGACATCGCGCAGCGACTGGAATCCAAGTGGAAGGACCTGCCTCGAGCAGCCCTCGAAAGTCTGGCGATCGAAGCATATAGATCCCAAGCTCTCACCGTCGCTCAATTGCGGAGGCTTCTTGGTTTCGAAACGCGCATGCAGGCGGACGCCTTCTTGAAGGAGCACGAAGTCTACGACTTCACGGCGGCAGACTTCGAACAGGATCGCGAAACACTCCGTCAGCTCCGGGCGGAAGAGGCTCAGCACTGAACCCGCTCTCGACAGTTGTCGTCGCGGACACCTCGCCGATCAACTACCTCATTCTGATCGGGCAGATCGAACTCCTCCCACAGCTTTACTCGCGAATTCTGATTCCACCGGCGGTGCTGGAAGAACTGAAGCACCCCTTGGCGCCGGGACTGGTCCGGAACTGGGTTGGCAACGCGCCGCAGTGGGTGGAAGTTCTTAGGCCCAACACCGGCCTTGTCCAGACGCAACTTGACCCCGGAGAGAGCGAGGCGATCGCGCTCGCAACCGAGGTGCATGCCGATGTGCTGCTGATCGATGAGCAGGCGGGACGCCAAGAGGCAACTCGCAGAGGGCTGAAGGTTGCCGGCACGCTTTCCGTTCTCGACGAAGCCGAACAAGCCGGGCTCGCCGATTTCAATGAGGCGGTGGCCGAGCTTCAGAAGACCAGCTTCCGCGTGTCGCAGGCGGTGCTCTCCGAGATCACGAAAAAGCGGTCTCGCTGAGTCCGTTGGCGAGTGGGCAGCGCGGAGCGCGCTGCTCAAGAATCGATTCTGACACGGATGTCCGAATCTGAACTCCCGTGCCTTCCGCACGAAGCCGGCAGTACGATCTTGCTACCGAGCTGTCGTTGCACGAATTGTCACTAACTTGGTCAACCCAACTCCGGCATGAGCGTCGATGAAGGCGCAGTACCCGGAGTTGGCCACGGCCGTCGTCAACGGACCCGAAGCCGAGGGCGACAAGATGCACTACACCTTCGAGCGCGCCATCGGAAGCAAGGGGTGAGGCCGTGCGCCGCCGTACTCAGAAGCCGGGCGAAACCCTGTGCGAGTCGTTCGCCAAGGCCGACGCCATCCGCGACCTGACGGCGCTCGCGCAGGGCCGCTCCACGGCGCAGCAATCGCTGCTGGAAAGGTTCATGGAATGTCCCGACTGGCAACTCGCCTCAACGATCATCCGGGATGCGGTCCGGGCCTCGCAGCGCGGGCGCGGGCGCACCCGCCTGCCGCCGCCGCCCGGATGGCTCCATCCGCTCTGATGCCCAAGGGCACGGGCTGGACCATCCCGCACCTCAAGACCGCCGATGGGCATCCCGTGGCCACCGAGTTCCGGCTGGTGGAGGGCGAGCGAGCGGCGAGGCTCGCCCTGAATCTTCTGGAGGCGGGCGTTGGCTATGCGGACGAGTGGGCGGCGTGCGGCGGCAGCGCGCTCGCCTTCATCCAACGGTCGCTCGACCGCTGGCTCGACGATCACGGCCGGGCGAAGATCCAGGAGCAGTTCTTTCTCGACGTGGTGCTCTCGAACGCGCTCGATCGCTACTCCTGCGGGCGGGCAGCCGAGTCCGGCGACATCTCGCGGATGTATCTGACCATCGAACCCGAGTCCGCGGGGTACGTGGTGCTGGGTCCAACGCTGCGACTGTTGGACGCGGCGCATCCGCGCCTGCCCGCGTCATTTCTGCATCTCTTTCTCGGCGCGCTCAATCGGTGGCTGCGCGTGTATGACTATCGTGATGCCCAGGATCGGCTGGACCGCCTGCGCGAGTGGTACGAGGGCGACGCGGACGAAGACCAGATCGAACTCCCGAACGTGGAAGCTTCGATTCCCGACTTCGTCCGGCGCAAGCGGCTCAGTGCGCGAGGGCTGGATCAAGTGCTCCAGGGCGTGAGGGACAGCCACGTGCGCCGCCTGATCGAGCAAGCCCGCGAACTCGACCGCGTGTCAAGATCTGTCGAAAGACCCACCGTCGATGAGGAGACTCGCGAGCTTCTGATGGACTGCGGCGAACCCGTCCCCGCCCTGCTCGCCGTCTTCGAGGAGCACGATGCCATTGAAGGCGCCTTCGATGAGGAATCGCAGGGGATGCAGGAAGTGACGCCTGAGCCGAACTTGATCCTCATCTTTGACGGCAGTTGCGCTCGCGGCATTTCCAGGGCGTTCACAAACCTTAGGGCGCTCTTCCAAGCGATGGAACTTGCATCGGAGCTGATCGAACTCACGCAGGGTAGCCGTCGTAGCCGAAGTTGACTCGCTTGAGGGTGCCAGCGTCTCTCCGAGCGACTGTGTTCCAGGCTGTTGATTGTTGATTGACCGCCACCTTCCGGATCGCCGACCGTCCACTCGCGAGCCAAGAACCACACTTCCACGGTTGAGGCGCGTGATGTGCATCCATGCGCACCATCAGCTTCTGATAGACGAACACATCGGGCATCATTATCCGAGAGTGGCGAAGGTGCATGGTAGCCGGAGAGAACCCGACAACTGTGAAGATATGCTCGATGGGTGCGTATTCCGGGGCAAGCCGATCACGATTCCGGGGTGATGGCGATCACCGTTCCGGGATGATGGCGATCAAGATTCCGGGGTGAAGCCGATCAGGATTCCGGGCTCATGCCGATCACTTTTCGGCGGGCCCCGGAATGCTGATCGGCATCGCGCGGAAGGGCGAAGCGGCGCTGGACAAACCAGCGGCTGCCGTCGCCTCCACTGAAAAGTGGAGGTGACGGGTTGCCGCAGAAGAGGTTGTCCATGCGCAAGATCAGAGAAGTCCTACGGCTTGATTCGCTCGGCCTGACGCAGCGGGAGATCGCGCGCAGTTGCGCGGTCGGCCAGAGCACGGTTTCTGAGTACCTGAAAGCGGCCGAAGCGGCCGGCCTGCGGTGGGCGGAGATCACCGATTGGAGTCAGGACCGGCTGGAGAAGGCGCTGCTGCCCAGCCGGCCAGCCGCCCGAGAGCGGGCGCAGTTGCCGCCGCCCGAGTTCGCCGCGGTCCATGCCGAACTGCAGACCCACAAGCACCTGACGCTGCAACTGGTCTGGGAAGAGTACCGCGCCACCCAGCCGGAAGGCTACCGGTACAGCCGGTTCTGCGAACTCTACCAGCGCTGGCGCAAGCAGCAGGAAGTGGTGCTGCGGCAGGAGCACCGCGCCGGCGAGAAGCTGTTCGTCGATTACGCCGGCGACACCATCGCCGTGCGCGACCCGGAGAGCGGCGCAACGCGCCAGGCGCAGTTGTTCGTGGCCGTGCTCGGCGCCAGCAATTACACCTTCGCCGAAGCCACCTGGACGCAAGGCCTGGCGGACTGGAGCGGCTCCCACATCCGGGCCTTTGAGTTCTTGCAAGGCGTGCCGGAGATCGTGGTGCCGGACAATCTGAAGTCCGGGGTCACGAAGCCCTGCCGCTATGAGCCCGGCGTCAACATCGCCTACGAGGAGATGGCCCAGCACTACGGCGTGGCCGTGGTGCCGGCGCGGGTGCGCAAGCCGCGAGACAAGGCCAAGGTCGAGAGCGGCGTGCTGGTGGTGGAGCGGTGGATTGTGGCGGCGCTGCGCAAGCGCACGTTCTTCTCGCTGGGCGAGGTCAACGCCGCCATCGCCGAGCTTCTGGCGCGGCTCAACGACCGTCCGTTCCGCAAGCGCGAAGGCACGCGGCGCAGCCTGTTTGAAGGCCTGGACTCCCCGGCGCTGAAGCCGCTGCCGGTGGAGCGCTATCAGTACGGCGAGTGGAAGACGGCCCGCGTCAACATCGACTACCACGTGGAGGTCAGCCAGCACTGGTACAGCGTGCCCTACCGCTCACGCAGAGCCAGGTGGAGATCCGGGCCACCGCCACGACGGTGGAGATCTTTCACCGGGGCAGCCGCGTGGCTTCGCACGCCCGCTCGCCGGCCGCCTACCAGCACACCACCGTGCAGGATCACCGGCCCAAAGCGCACCAGCGGCACGAGCAATGGCCGCCGTCCCGCATCGTCGAATGGTGCGGCAGAATCGGTCCGGCCACGGCCGAGGTGGTGAAGCGCATCCTGGCCGGCAACCGGCATCCGGAGCAGGGCTACCGCTCGTGCCTGGGGCATCCGGCTTGGGCGAACTACCCGCATCCCCGCCTCGAGGCCGCCGCGCGCCGTGCCTGGCCCTGAACGTCTGCACTTACAAAAGCCTGAAGGCGATTCTCGAAAACAATCTGGACGGCCAGGAGCCGGAGACTGCTCCCGCGCCCCGGCCGCCCGTCGACCATCCTAACCTGCGCGGTCCCGGTTACTACGCTCTAAGTGATCCGCCCCGCTGCAGTAAAGCACCAGAGGACTCATGCTGACACAACCCATCCACGACAAACTCCACGTCCTGCGCCTGCGCGGCATGGCGGAAGCTTTCCGCGAACAGCAGGAGAGCGCCGATCTGCAGCGCCTGAGCTTTGAAGAGCGCTTCGGCCTGCTGATCGACCGCCAATGGAACTGGCGCACCAACCGCGCCCTGGAGCGCCGTCTGCGCAATGCACGGCTGCAGGGGCCAGCCACGATCGAAGACATCGACTACCGCACCCCGCGCGGTCTCGACCGCCAGCAGGTGCGCTCGCTCACCCAGGAATCGGCCTGGGTCCGGGAGCATCAGAATCTGTTTCTCATCGGTCCCACCGGCATCGGCAAAACCTGGCTGGCGCGAGCCTTTGCGCAGAAGGCCTGCCGCGACGGCTACACCGCGCTGTTTGTCAAAGCCGCCGAACTGGCCCGCCAACTCGCCGCCTCCCGCGCCGACGGCAGCCACTTCCGGCTGCTCTTGCAACTGGGCCGGCTGGACCTGCTGGTGGTCGACGACTTTTGCATGGCGCCGATGACCGAGGGCGAACGCCGCGACTTTCTGGAGATCTGCGACACGCGCTATCAGACGCGGTCCACGCTGCTCACCAGCCAACTGCCGGTGGCGAGTTGGCACGTCCAGATCGGCGATCCGACGCTGGCCGACTCGATCCTCGACCGCCTGGTGCACAACGCTCACCGGATCGAGTTGAAGGGCGAATCGATGCGCCGCAAGCGCGGCCCCAAAGCTGGAAAGGAGAACTCGTGAGTTGGAGCCGCCGCGCTGGTTTCTGCCGTGCTGGGCGGGGCAAGGGGGCTCAACCGCCGCCCCCTCGCCCCGGACCCCACTCCCCGGCTCAGAAGGAAAAAGATTGACGGATGCCGATCACTCTTGGATCATGAAACAAGCCAGCGTCGCTTCGCTCCGATGGCGATCGTCATCGCCCCGGAATCCTGATCGGCTTCCGCCCGGAATGCTGATCGGCTTCGCCGGAATACGCACGATGGGCCACCGATCAACTAACGGTCCCTAGTGCACCGTGGTTCCGCCACACTCGGTACCGCATATCCGCGACGGCCTTGTGATCGAAGTTCAGTAGTGGCAATTCGAGATCTACTAGGTTTCCAACGCGCAAATGTTCGTGTTTCCAATTTAGTTTCGCGGCTTGTATCAGCTGATGCCTAATCCCTTCACAGGCGTTGAGAACGCTTCTGACGTCGAGTTGGTCCGTCTCAGAGCAGTCAGCAACGGCACCCGCAAGCACGGCGAGTGAGATCATTCTGATGCCGTTAGCTTCCTCGCAAATTGCAGCCGTTCCGAAGCACGATCTAGCTAGTAATACGTCGACGACTTCTACTCCATAGACGGATCGACCCGTAGCTTGGCTGATAATGCGGTCGCGATCGGCTGCTGGAAGCTTCCGGAATCGTCCTAGCTGTGATATTCCCTCCTCGAGACGATTCTCAAGTCTCTGCACCATCCGCGCGCCTTGGGGCGGTAAGGGTGCTTTAGCCTGGATGTGTAGAGCAGTGTTCGATGTCTCTTCAAACACCAGAAGATCTATTTCACCCTTCGTTCCACCCCCAGTCCATTCGACATTTTCTTGCAGATGAAGCATAGGGACATCGTTTAGTATCCTTGCCGCAAAGCTCACCAGTGCGGGTTCGAGGTGGTGCGATACGAGATCATCGAAAAGCTTCTTGTCCGTCTGCTGTACGGAGAACAGAAGATTCCGCGCTTGAATAAACATCATCGCCGGGTCTGATGCCAGCAGCAGGTTTCCGGGCAACTGCCATATCGGTGGAAAGTAGCCGTCCCGGGCATGAAGGATTGACGGCTGATTCGTTCTAACGTCGATGCTCAATAAAGAAAGCAGACGTTCAGAGGCTTCGTCTGAGAGACCTGATTCGGTGATCAGGTACCCCCGCAAGAACTCTAGGCCCCAAGTTGGAGCAATCCAATGTAACCATTCTCCGAATGCCTCGTCATGCGTCAGCTTTGCAAGAACGCGGGCATAGGCAAGGGCTAGTTCGTTGGCGAAAGTCGCCATTGCTAGCAAGGCCGCCCGGAACCGGTTGAGTTCTCTGTAGGTAACGCCGATGGCTGACCGTAAGCCATCATCAGTGACGAGCGGTACCTCGAAAACGTGATCCTGGAAGTGCGAGTTGAGCGTTTTGATCGCAATAATCCCCTCACCGGACAAGGTTCCCGGCTTCCTTTTTGTCATCCTGTCGAAAACAGCAGCCGGAATCTGATGGCGAGTGATGGCAAAACCGAGCGCAAGTTCACTGAGAAGGATGTCCTCCGCTTCGGCACTCGCTAGCTTGGATGAGCGGTGCCGAAGCAAGAACCGATGCTCAGCCTCACGCCCCACGGAGAAGTAGTCACGATGGACCTCAGGCATGACGTCCGCGAAGTGGGCATAAGAGATCAGTAGCTTGAGCTGCTCTCCAGTGGGATCTAACGCTGCGTAGACCTCCATTGCCTGCTGCGCGTCAACACCTGTCGGCCCGCTCGGGCAGCTTGCAAGGAGTGGAACTAGGTGGCTCAAACGTGCAGCCAGTGCGGTAGCGGCCTCACGGTTCGGCGGAGTCGCCGTGGCCGGTGTGCCATGCATCAATGAATGCAGCACCCTCAACAATGCACACAGAGTGACCCGAACTGGCTCGCGGAGAATTGGTAACGCCGCTACCTTGTGATCGATCTCTTTTTCGAGCGCCACAAGTTCGCTGACATCGCTCATAATCCTTCCTAATATAGCAGCTGCTCTTTCATCTCGTCCCCCTAACGGCGAAATGGCACTCGAACTGAAACGCAATCACTATCGTCGACTCTGTGGGCCAATACTGGCCATGAGCGTGAAGCGCCGCTCGGGCGTCTTGATTTCCTGCACAAGCATCGACTTCACCACTGCCCCAAGCATGTATTCCAGACCGCTGAGATAGACTTGCGAGCGTGCAATGTTCGGATGTCCGGTTCCGCGGTGCATCCGGTAAAGGAACTCGGCCGCAGAGGGTCAACAGAAAGTGGAACGATTATGCCACACATTCCGCCAGAAGGTATTTCCAGAGGTATGACAACTTCCCGAGATCATATGCCGTATCTTTGCCTGCGGATTCGAAGAATGTCCGGGTGTACTTCTCCTTTCCGACGAGTTCGCCCTGATAAGAATCGAGTTCCCGATTGAAACTCGTCCACCGAACCGCCGGATCTCCAGTCGATTTGTACTTGAGATCAAGGAAGCATTCAATTGCGACACCACGCCCATTTATATTCTCGATGGATGCGCCTGATGGCCCGAGCGTCTTGAATGCCCGGCACTCATCCAGGGGCGGGAGGCACATGACGCGCAGGTTCTTCGGAAGGGTGAGTTTCCGTAGCTTCTGAAGTGTCTCACTGCCGGCGGCATCGGAATCAAGGACAACTACGATATTGTTCTGGATCCTGATCGCGGCGAGGCCCTGGCAGAAGCGGAACAAGTTGCCGGTCCCCGTGAATGGATAATTGTCGGACATATCGATGAAGTTGAAGAAATCGGAAACGTCGTGGGCCACAAGCGGAAGAGATGCTTTTAGGATAGAGCTGTCCAATGATCCCTCGTGACTACCAGAAACCGCTCGGCATCTCCGAGCCCTTCATAGAGGTCATCCAAATCATCGCTGATCCAGCCGGACTCCAACACATCCTGAAAACGCCAGATGACGTTCTGGTCGAGATTAGCTGGGTTCTCGCACAAGAGTCGCAGGATAACGTATGGACCAAGGTTCTCGAAGAATATCCCATCATCCCGTGTGAGGGAGGCGAGATCGTCTGCGGTCTTTACGAATTCCGGGTCGGCAAGAATCACCTTTGCGGCATACTCGCCAAGGTCGTAATTCTCTCCGTCCTCGCCCATTCCCATGCGTTTGACATCGACTGAAGTCAGAACGCGCGCGAGCAGGTCGAAGCTGATTTCCGGATCGGGGTAGTAGTCAGGAACGGCCTCGGCAAGTTCCTCGTACATTCGCCTGCAGTTGGCTAAGCTGTATCCAAGAAGTTCCAACCGCGGCAACACGTTGCGCAGAGGACGGGAGAACGCTGGCTGTACTTCTTGTATGTTGTCGGCGTAATAGTAGATTTCAGGCTTAACGTCATCTCGGAAGAACAGCCGGGAATGGTTGTGGAAGTGGCTGTTCTTACTCTCAGTCGATTTCCAGCCTTCCGACGCCGAAAGCGTGATTATCAAGCTCCATGACGCCACATCGCTTTCCGCAGCGTCAGATCTTGGCAGCAGACGCGGCGCGCACCGCTACAGACGGGAGAACCGATGATTTACTTTCCACGCTCATGTTGTTGCGTCTTGCGCACATTGCGTCCTCTATGAAGTAGCTAGAGTGCAATGCGGTTGCAGCGAAGGGCTAACCGTTCGCAATGCAGCGGCCCCCATCTGGATATCGAGCGATAAGCTGCAGGTACGCGCGGTTCAAGAACAGCGCCACATCGCCCATTAGTGTCATCTCCTTCGAGAACGACTCGGGGGTGAGAAGTTCCTGATCGAAAAGTGGCTCGCCAGCCTCCTCAACTTGAAACTTTGGATTCGAGCGCAGAAGCCCTTGAACCTCGCCACCCGCCTTCAGTTCGATGAAGGCCGAGTGCAGTATGCGGTTCCTATCGCGGCGCAGTTGATGCAAGACCGTAACCGTGGATGCGAAAGAGTTCTTGAAGTCTGCCTCAAGCTCGTCGGGCAGGTTGCACTTTGGCAAAGCATCGACAAAGAGTTCATGGACCCGGTCTATGAGTCTCTCGTTTGTGAGGCTCCGGAGACCAATCGGCGGCCAATTGGATCGACTAGGATCCATGATGAGCCAGCCGATCTCGCGAAGCTTGTTCTCGATCCACTGGAACGAAACGGCGAATTCGCCGATCCGCTGGTATACGCGCTCTTCTTGAGTCACCCGTTTGCACCTAACCCTTATCCTGGTCGAGGGCACACTGCCGGTCCCTACCCGCGAATGGCACCGTCGCCGACTTCAGCCCTACATGAGTAGCATTCTAGAGCAGATCCGCCAGGAGTCGCTGTTCCTCGAAGCTCTACCGTCCGGTTTGCTCCTGGATCACGCGCTACACGGAAGCCGAGGACTAGTGAAGATTCCTCCCGCGGACTCCCCCGCGCAGTCGGCTGTCCTCCGTCCATCGCAGGAACGATCTCGACCGCGGTGGCTCTGTAGTGATCGAGGGAAGAGGTGGACACCAATGAAAAGCTATCTGGCCCTCGGTGACAGCGAGACGCTCGCCTTGAAGGGCGCGTTGATCCTATATCAGGGCCGCAATCGCGCGTTCGCGGTCTGGCACGAATCGAAGCCTGGACTCGGTGAGGGCACTCATTTGGGAGAAGCCCAGGCGCTCACGACCGAGTTCGTCAGGTCGCTGAGCCAAGGGCTGCGGACGGAGATTCAGCCGGAACTACTGTCGGAGAACATCCTGGTTTGGAGTTCGGATCTCGTCGTCTGGTGGTCACGCCCTACAATCCGGCGGATGTTCTTCCGCAACAATAGCGAGGCGCCTGCGGGACTCAGCGGCGAGCCGTTCTCACAACCGGCGCTGCTCTGGTGCGTCTCGAGCCAGGAACTGACGGTCCGGGCGCTTGCAGCGGACCGGCGTCCGGGTGCGGACACGCCGCTGATGCTCGCTCCCTACTGGAACGTGGATGGGGACTCGGGCCGGGTCTGCCTGGGCAGCATGAGGATTCCTGAACTGGCGGGCGTTGCGGCTCTCGCGCAGTGGGAGCGGGCGTTCTTCCAGAGCGAGTTCACGCACCAGACCGGCGTGAAGCGGCTGGTCCGGGGCGCGAAGGGATACTTCGACGTGTGGGAGCAGGTCCGCAGCGGCCGGCGCGCGTTCCCCGCGAAGTGCCTCGTGCCGGCGAACGAGACGCTGGCCGAGTTGATTCGCCGCTGCGCGTGAGGAGGCGACATGCATGAGTTCGTGGCCGAACTGCTGCGGCGGCCCGTCCGCGTAGCCGTGATCGGTTGCGGCGGGACCGGCTGCGCGATGGCCGCGGGGTTGCCCCATCTGCATCAGTCGATGCTGGTCGCGGGCCATCCTGGAGGGCTTTCCGTCACGGTGATGGACGGGGATGCGTATTCCGGGCCAAGCCGATCAGGATTCCGGGCTCATGCCGATCACTTTCGGCCGGTCCCGGAACGCTGATCGGCGTCTCCGGAATGTTCGTCTGAACGAGTTATCACCTAGCGGCGCTGGACAGAGCAGCGGCCGCCATCGCCTCCACTGGCAAGTCTTGGGTGCCGCGGGTTCTCCTGAAATGGGCGATGCGCCTTCCGGGCGTACCCGCGGGTTTCCGGAGACAAGCCACGATACGCCGCCCAGGATCGCGGAGTCGCGTGGGAGGTCACAATCGGTCGGGGTCGAGCGGCGTCGTGCGACCGGCTGCGTGGTCAGCCAGGGCCTCGGCCCCAAGCTTGCTCAGGGCGTCCTGCGAGCCCCTGAACTCGCCGTCCCACCGTTCGTCGGCGCGAAGTTCCTCGTGCAGCCAGCGTCCGACCCGGTCTTGCTCTTAGGGCGGCAGCTTGGCCAACTCCGCGAGGGCCGCTTCAAGGACTTGGGTCATGACACCAGGATACCGGCGCGCGGACGGGCGACCCAACACCGGCTTGCAGCCGCGCGTGGACCCGCCGACGCCTCCCCGGACGATCCCTTGCGCTTCGGACCCCGCTTCCGGGGCGAGAGACTGCGCTCGAGCTGCGCTTCCAGGGCCGCGACGAAATCCGGCGCTCCGAAGGGGCGTCCCGTGCGCGTCGAGGACGGCCGCCTCGCGGAAGCCGAGCCCCAGGACCTCCCGCCACATCGCGGGCGGGTAGCGCGCCGCCCAATCGGCCGTGGCGAGCCAGTCCGGGGCCGGCTCCAGGCCGGCATGGGCATGCGAACTGGACCAGCGGTAGTCCAGTGTGGAGTCCACCAGCCCCGCGCGGACCGGGTTCATCGCTACGCAGCGCATGGTGGAGGCGGGATCGATCGCACACGAGACGTAGCGGCTCTGCCAGGCATGTCCCGAGTGCCGCAGACGAATGTTGAGCCAGCGCGAATCGCTGCCGTGGGCCGCGCGAAAGGTGGCTGCCATCGCATCGCCGCGGTCCGGGACCACGATGAGGTGGACGTGATTGGTCATGAGGCAGTAACCCAGGATCCGCAATCCGGCCTCGGCCGCGAGGAGGGCGAGGCAGGTCAGGCGGTCGGCGTCATCGAAGAAGAGGTCGCGCTGGAAGTTGCCGCGCTGGGTGACATGGTGCGGGCATCCGACCGCGACGCCTCTGGCGATTCGTCCCATAACCCATAGAGTGGGCGGGCAGACGGATTCCTCTCAGTAGAATTTCGAGATTGAGTGCGCTCCATCCCCGACGTGTCCCACCGACCGACGTGTCCCACAACCCGCGGGCGATCTCGACCGCCCTGTTTCTCATGCTGGCGCGCCTCCTTGGGGCACGCGCGGACCGGATGATCGGCGGCCTGCTGTCCGCCTTTTCCCAACTGGACCGCCTGCCCACGCGGCGGTTGACCGCATGCTTCCAGGCCGTCGCCGCACGGAAGCCGGCGGCTGCGCGATACTGATTGGTTTCGGGTCTCACGGCAATGACCGGCGACATCACCGCAATCCTGGACCAGTGGGGCCGCGGCGACCGCACGGCGCTCGAACGTCTGGCGCCGCTGGTGTACCCGCAGTTGCGGACGATCGCGGCGTCCTGCCTCAATCGGGAGAGCCCCGGCCATACTCTCCAGGCAACCGGGCTGGTCAACGAGCTGTTCCTGAAATTCCTCGCCCGCCGCGAGGCACGCTTCGAGAGCCGCGCGCATTTCTATGCCCTTTCCGCAAAGCTCATGCGCATGGCGCTGATCGACCACGCGCGCAACGGCTCGGCGCAGAAGCGGGGTGGGGGCGAAGCCGTCTTTGTCCCGCTGCACGACGAGATCCCGTGGATCAACGCGGCCGACCCGGAGGTCGTGGACCTCGACCGCGCCATCGAGGAACTCGAGCAGCTCGACGCCGAACAGGCCCGCATGGTGGAACTGCGGTTCATTCTCGGCTGCAGCGTCGAGGAGACAGCCGGCCTGCTGGGCGTGTCCAAGTCTTCTGTGGACCGCAAGGTCCGCCTGGCGCGGGCCTGGCTGTTCGCCCGTCTGCGCGGAACTGACGCTCCGGCGCCGGATCTTGCGCCATAACAGATTGAGATGACTCCCGACGAACGCTGGCGTCGTGTCCAGGCGCTCACCGAGCAACTCGAAGGGTTGCCGGCCGCCGAGCGCGACGCCGCGCTCATCTCCGCGGCGGACGACGAAGTTGTCCGCCGCGACGTCCTCGTCCTGCTGCGCGCCCTCGAACGCGAGGCCGAAGCCCGTGCCGCCGCCCCGCGGCCATCCGAGCCACTCGCGCCCGCGTCTCTCGGCCCGTACCGGATCACCGGACTGCTCGGCCGCGGCGGCACCAGCACGGTCTACGGCGCCGAGCGCGACATCAACGGAACCACGCAGCGGGTCGCGCTCAAGGTCCTCCACGCGTACCTGTTGGACGCCGAACAGATCGGCCGCTTCCGGCGCGAGCAGGAGTTGCTCGCCCGGCTGGATCACCCGGCGGTGTGCCGCCTGCTCGACGCCGGGCTGACCCCGGCGCAACAGCCGTACCTCGTGATACAGCTCGTCGAGGGCGAGCCCATCGACGTGTACGCGAACCGCCGCAGGCTGTCCGTTCCTGAGCGGATCCGCCTGGTGATCGATGTCCTCGACGCACTCGGCGCCGCGCACCGCAGCCTGATCGTCCACCTCGACCTGAAACCGGGAAATCTGCTGGTGACCCCGGACGGACGCGTCCACCTCCTGGATTTCGGCACCGCGAAACTGATCGACCCGCGGGTGGACCTCACGACCACGCGCCACTTCACGCCGCTGTACGCGGCCCCCGAGCAGCTCCGGGGCGAACCGGTCACTACGGCATCCGACATCTACGGTCTCGGTCTGGTGCTCTATGAGTTGCTCGCCGGCACCCGGCCCTTCGCGGCCGGATCGATCGTGGCCGTGGCCGAACGCGCCGCCGGAGCCACCACCACCGCCCCTCTCGCGGCCCGCGTCACGGGCGAGGCGGCGCGGGATCGCGGGTTGCCCGTGGAGCGGTTGCGCGCGATCCTGGGCGGCGATATCGACGTGATCGTCGCGAAGGCGCTGGCCTGGGAACCGGCGCAGCGCTACACGACCGCCGCCGCCTTCGCGGCCGACCTGGAGCGCTATCTGGCCAACCGGCCGATCCTGGCGCGCCGGCAGACCGCGGGCTACCGGGTCCGCAAGTTCGCCGCCCGCAACGCGCGTGCGCTCGCCGTCACTCTCGTGCTGCTGGCGGCGCTCACCGGAGCCGCCGCGTACGGCTGGCGCGAGAACCGCCGGGCGCTATCCGAAGGCCGCCGCGCGGAAACGACGGCCGGCTTCCTGCAGTGGCTGATTGCCAGCGCCAACCCCGTGTACGGCGGCAAGCGCGGCATGACCGTGGTCGAACTCGTGGAGCGCGCCGAGCAGCGCCTCGCACGCGGCGACGTGGCCGATGCGCAGGTCGCGGCGGCTCTTGAGGGCAGCGTGGGGGCGTATCTGTTTCAGTCCGGCCAGGAGGCACGCGCCATCCCCGTGCTCAACCGTGCGCTCGAGCGCGCCCGGACAAGCGGCGCCGCGCCGGCGGCGCTCAACGCCGCGACCACACTCGGAACCGTCCACCTGAGCCGCGGAGACTGCGCCGCCAGCATCCAGGTCTCCACCGAAGCCGATGCGCTCTACCGGAGCGAGGCTGCCCGGCTGCCTGCCGCCGTGAAGATCGGCTACCTCATCTCGCGCGACCAGGTGCGCGACGCCTGTGAAGACGACCACAGCGGCGCGCTCACGGTCGAAGGCATTGCGCTGCTTGGGAGCGTGCCGGATGAAGGCAGCGACGCCGGCATGCCCAACCGGCTTCTCAAAGCGCTGGCTCTCAACGGCTACGTGCGCCTGCTTGCCCGGCAGGGCAAGACCGGTGAAGCGGCCGCGGCGGCGGAGGAGGGCTTGCGCCTCGCGACGGCGGAACCGGACGGGAGGAATGTCCGCGTCGCTCTGCTGCAAAGCCGCGCCGCGGCCGAGTACGCCGCAGGGGACGTGGCCGCCGCGGCACGCTCCCTCGACGAGGCCGCCTCCCTTGCCGAGTCCACGGCGGCGCCGTTCGAGGCGATCCGGCTCAAAGTCATGGCCGGCCAGCGTCTGGCTGAAGCCGGCCAGACGGAGCGCGCGGTGTTGCTCGCCGGCCAGGCCCTCGCCGAAGCGGAGCGCCACGCCTCCGATCTCACCCACACCCGCTGGATGATCCTGGTGGACGCCGCCCTGACGTACTTCCGCGCCGGCCACTGCGAGCTCACGCCGCCACTGCTTGCCGAGGCCGACCGGATCAGTGGCGGCAACATGCCTCCGCGCTGGAAGGGGAACCGGTTGGGGGTCGAGGCCTTCTGCCTGTCACGGACTGGCCGGAGAGCCGACGCACAGGCGCTCGCGAAAGCGGCCATCGCCGCCGCCGGTTCCGCCTGGGCACCCACCTCCACGTTCCGCCAGAGCCTCGAACAGGTCATAAAAACCGGAACCTTCTGACAGATTCGGGAATCGTCCTGACTGCGCCAGGAATCGTCGCGGTGGCGATATATTTCAGGCCGATCCTTGGCTATCCTGGTACAAGATGTCGATCAGGTACGCCTCCCTGGCAGTGGCTCTGCTGCCCTCCTTTGCTTTTTTTGGATTGATGATGGCGCAGGATGGTCCGGATTCTGTCCGGCGCCCGGTGAAGCGGTTCAGCCGGAAAGTACTGGTTTCCGGACTCGCCCACCCCTGGGAACTCACCTGGGGCCCCGACAACAGGCTCTGGGTGACCGAGCGCACCGGCAAACGCATCACACGGGTCGATCCAACCAACGGAGAAAAGCGCGTCGCCATCACGATTCCCGAGGTTGTGGCGCCTGGAAGCCAGGACGGCTTGCCGGGCATGGCCCTGCACCCCGGACTTCTGAAGGGGACCGGCGAGGACTTCGTGTACGCGGTCTACACCTATGTCGACGAGCGCAGGGGACCGCACGCCTGGATCCCCGATCCGAAGAACCCCTACCGGTCCTTCTACGCGAAGGTCGTCCGGCTGACCTACGATCGGTCTACGGAAACACTGGGCAAGCCGGTGGACTTGATCACCGGACTGCCTGCCGGCAACGACCATAACGCCCTTCGCATCAAATTCGGTCCAGACAAGAAGCTGTACCTTTCGTTCGGCGATCAGGGCAACAATCAGTTCGGCAACTTCTGCCGGCCGATCGAATCGCAGCGCCTCCCGACCAAACAGGAGATGGCCCGCCGGGACTACTCGTCGTACGTCGGGAAAATCATCCGGATGAATCCCGACGGCAGCATTCCCAGGGACAACCCGAAGCTCGCCGGCGTCGTGAGCCACGTGTACAGCTACGGCCACCGCAATCCGCAAGGTCTGGACTTCGGCCCCGACGGTACGCTGTATTCGACCGAGCACGGTCCCAAGACCGACGACGAAGTCAACGTGATCCGGCGCGGTGGGAACTACGGCTGGCCCAACCTCGCCGGACTTCAGGACGGCAAGGCATACGAATACGCACGCTGGTCCGATTCGACCACTCCCTGCACCCAATTGCGGTACGACGATCTCGACATTCCCGCCTCGGTGCCGCGCGAACCGGAGTCAGCCTTCAAGCAGCGTCACGTGGAACCGATCGCCACCATGTTCACGGTGGAAGACGACTACAACTTCAGCGATCCAGCCTGCAAGGGCGTCGACGTCATCTGCTGGCCGACTACCGGTGTCTCCGGAGTCGAACACTACCAGGCGGGCCCCGCCGGCATCCCCGGCTGGGATCGCGTGCTGCTGATCCCGACGTTGAAGCGCGGATCGCTGTACGTCCTGCCGCTGAAGGCTGACGGGAAGGCCGCGGCCGGTCCGATGTGGCGTTACTTCCAGTCCGAGAACCGGTATCGCGACACCGCGGTCAGCCCGGATCGCCGGACCATCTATATCGCGACCGATCCGGACGGCATGGTCGAGGGGCGCGGCGGAGGCATGGCTTCGGCGATGGAAAGCCCGGGGGCGATCCTGGCATTCACGTACGAGGGCGAGGGCGAGCCGGATCCCATCGCAGCACCCCAGCCTGTCAGCGGGACGCGGCCGCCCGCGGGTGTCCCGGCTGCGAAGATGCTGAACGGGAAGCCGCCGCGCTTCTCCGCCGCCCAGGTCGCGGCCGGCCGCGAGGCGTACACCGCGCGCTGCGCGGTCTGCCATGGCAGCACGATGACCAACGGAGCGTACGGAACGCCGCTGGCGGGCGACTACTTCAAGAACAAGTGGCACGGACAGTCGGTGCGTTCCCTGTTCGACAAGTCGAAAACGATGCCTCCGGCCGATCCGGCGTCGCTGCCTGACGCCACCTACGCCAGCCTCGTGGCGTACATGCTGGAGATGAACGGGTTCAAAGCCGGCGACGCCGAACTGCCGGCCGGCGGCGAAGCGCTGGACTCGATGGCGATTCGATAAGAGCGCACAACATTGCGGCCGCGGGTGTCTTGACGCCTTTCGGGGGCCTGCGGCGACTTTCGCATTGAATTAAGATGCCATCATGCGTTTCTTTCCGGTCCTGCTGTGGATCCTTACCGCATTGAACGCCCAGGACACGGAGTCGCTCACCCGGCAGTTGCGGGGCGAGACGTGCGCATTGGATCAATCCTGCACGCAGCGCGGTTGGTTCAATTGGCTGGTGACCTCGAAGCGGGAATGCGTGCGCGATGCCGCCCAGTGTCTCGCCACGATGGGTGCCGCGGCGAAGCCCGCGGTTCCGGCGCTGATCGAGGCGGTGCGCAACGGACCGAACAACTTCGACACCGGCGACGGCGTGATCCACGTTCGCGACGCCGTTGTGGAAGCGCTCGGCAGGACGGGCGATCCGCGTGCGCTTCCGGTACTCCTCGAAGCGCTCGCGAACCCGAAGCCCATGGATGTGGACCTCGGCGCAATTCCACGAGACAAGCCGGTGGGAGAATTGGCGGCGCTAAACGCCCTCGGTTTCCTTGGACCGGCGGCAGCCGCGGCCGTGCCCCGCATTCTGCCTTACCTCGGACACGAAGAGCGCTACCTCGTCGAAGGTGCCGCCACCGCGCTTGGATCGATTGGCGAAGTCTCGGCGATTCCGGCACTGACAGCCGCGCTCGGGCGCGGCGAAACCGCCTACCGGGTTGCGGAGGCGCTGGGCCGGTTTGGACCGGCGGCACACTCCGCGCTGCCGGCACTGACACGCTTAATCGAAGAGGCTCCGGAGCGCGACGGCGAGGTGCGCATCCGCCTGGCGATCGCGGCTATCGGGGGGCGCGCGGCCGCCGATGTCTTGCCGAAGTCTTACCACATGAAGATGAACGCGATCTGGAAACTTGCCCGGGATACGGCGAAGGGTCGCGGCGTCCGCCTGCGCGGAGCCCACCTGAACAGTCCGGCGGAAGAGATCGCCACTACGCTCGCCAGTGGCGCATCGCTGGTGATCGGGTTCTCCCGCGAGGCATGGGTGGCGCGTCGCGCTGTGGAGGGAACTGTCACCGTGACGCCGCCCGGAGCCGAGCCGATCCGCGAAACCTATCTTGGCGCTGATCGGCTCGCGCGGGTGCTGGCTCGCGCCGTGACACGCTGACCCGCCAGGGACTTGCGACCTGGACTTCGACGGGATCGCGCAATTCCGACCGTCCTGCTCGCGTCCCGCATCGACGAAGGGATGTCGAAACGGGCTGCCTTCCTCCGGCGAAAGCTTGTCGCAGGCCGCCCGATAGGGGAAGATGACGTTTCAGCAGGATGAGCGACCTCAAGGAAGGCCTGTACGATCAACTGGTCACCCGGCAGATCCGGGAGCGCCTCGACCGGCAGGCTGCGTTGGGCCTGCAATCGCTGGTTGAAGCGGTCGAAGAGAGCGATTGTCCGGACTATCTCGCCCGCCACCTGATCCGTCAGATCAAGTCCGCCCTGCGCGGTGTCCCCGCCGAAGACCGCAAGCGGCGCCAGATCGAGATGGCCAACTCGCTCCTGGATTTCATCCATTCCCAGGAGCGCGAGATCGAAACGGATGCGGTCGACCCACCGGGCGAAGTCCTGCGGGCCGTTTATCGCGGTGCGGCCGCGCCGAGGCCGCCGTCGACGCCGCTCAGCGCCACCAGCCTGCTGATGAACGCGCTGGATGAACCGCGGCTGGGTTTCGATCTCGAACGGGAAATGGCCACCGCCGACCGCGTCTTCATGCTCGTCAGCTTCGTCCAGTGGCGCGGCTGGCAGCGGCTCAAGGGCGCGTTCCAGGAACTCGCCTCCCGCGCGGTGCCGATCCGGCTCCTGACCACCACCTACATCGGCGCCACCGACTTCCGGGCCATTCAGGAGATCGCGCGGCTGCCCAATGTCGATCTGCGCATCTCGCTCGACGGACGGCGGCGGCGCCTGCACGCGAAGGCGTGGCTCTTTCAGCGGGACAACGGCTTCAGCAGCGTCTACGTGGGGTCGGCGAACCTGTCGGGGCCCGCGCTGGAGGACGGGATCGAATGGACGGTGAAGCTGAGCCAGGTCGAGGCGCCTCATATCGTCGAGCGCTTCCGCGGCGCGTTCGACTCGCTTTGGTGCGATGAGGAGTTTGCGCCGTTCCGGGCGGACGACGAGGAGATCTGCCGGCGCGTCCGGCAGTCCCTGGAGCACGCCCGCCGGGGTCCAGGCCGGCGGGATTCCGGTCCGCCGGCCTTCTTCGATCTCCGTCCGCATCCCTATCAGCAGGCCACGCTCGACCAGTTGGAGACCGAGCGGATCGACCGGGACCGTTTCCGCAACCTGGTGGTGGCGCCCACCGGGACCGGAAAGACGCTCATCGCCGCATTCGATTACGCACGCCAGCCATTTGCGGGACGCCGGCCCCGGCTGCTGTTTCTGGCCCATCGTGAGGAATTGCTGCGGCAGGCGCGCGACCGGTTCCGGCATGTCCTGCGCGATGAGTCGTTCGGCGATGTGCTGGGCGGCGGTGAAGAACCGGCGAGCTACGATCACCTGTTCGCGACGGTGCAGAGTTTCCGCAGCCGGGGGCTGCTTGGATCCCAGGGTGTGGCTTATTGGGAGTACGCCGTGCTCGACGAAGCACACCACGTGCCGGCCGAGAGCTACCGCGAGATCATCGCGTCTCTACAGCCTCGTATTCTCCTGGGACTGACCGCGACGCCGGAGCGCACGGACGGCGCCAGCATCCTGCCGTGGTTCGACAACCGCATCGCCGATGAGATGCGCCTGTGGCACGCGATTGAGCGCCAGTACCTCGTCCCGTTCGACTACTACGGCATCCACGACGGCACCGACCTGTCGGGGCTCTCCTGGACGCGCGGTGCGTACGCAGCGGGCGAGCTGGATGCGTGCTACCTGGGCAACGCGCGCCGGGCGAACCTGATCGTGGGGGAGTTCTGCGAATTCACCGGCGACTGGCGGATGGCGCGGGCTTTGGGGTTCTGCGTGAGCATTGCCCACGCGGAGTTCATGGCGCAGTCGTTCCGGGACGCCGGGATTCCGGCGCTGGCGGTCACCAGTGCGTCGCCGCCCGGGGAACGGGCTCAGGCGGCGTCGAGACTGCGGAACCGGGAAGTGAATGTGCTGTTCACGGTGGACCTGTTCAACGAGGGCGTGGACATTCCCGAGGTGGACTGCGTGCTGTTTCTGCGGCCGACCGAGAGCGCGACCGTGTTCCTGCAGCAGTTGGGCCGCGGGCTGCGCCTGGACACGGGAAAGACAACGTGCCTGGTGCTGGATTTCATCGGGAACCAGAGACGGGAGTTCCGCTTCGACCAGCGATTTCGCGCATTGTTCGGCGGCACACGCCAACAGGTGATCCGGCAGATTGAGACAGGGATTACGCGGCTGCCGGGAAGCTGCTACTTCCGGCTGGACAAGGAGTCGCGCAAAGTTATCCTGGAGAACCTGAAGGCGCAATTGCAGGTGAGCCGCGCCCGGATGGTCGCCGAACTGAACGCCCTGGCAGGGCAGCTCGGACGCTGCCCCACCTTGATCGAGTACCTGGCCGAGACGCGCTATGAGCTTTCCGATGTGTACAAATCGTCGATCGGGGGTTGGCATGCGCTGCTCTGCGAGGGGCGGCTTCTGGCCGAGGCGCCGGCGGAAGCGGATGCGCTTCTGACGAAGCGGTTCCAGCTTCTGCTTCATGTGGATTCTGTCCGGCGGCTGCGCTTCTATCTGGACTTGCTTTCCAGGGACCGGTCTTTTCCAGAGCCGCCACCCGTGCTGGAGAGGCGGATGGCCGAGATGCTCACGTTCCGGCTGCTGCAAAACGAGGCGCGGCAGCCAGGGAGCGATTGGGCCGCGGGGTTGAGGCGGCTGCGGGAGAACGCGGGGGCCGGACGCGAGTTTCAGGAACTCTGCCGGGCCCTGCTGGACCGGATTCACCTGCACAGCGACGAGCGGCCGCTTCTCGACGATTGCCCGCTGTTCCTGCACCGGCAGTACTCGCGCGATGAGGTACTGGTGGCGCTGGGCCTGCCGGAACTGGTCGGGGCGCGCCATACCCAGACAGGCCGGTTCTGGATCGACGCGCTGAAGACGGAGATCTTCTTTGTGACGCTGGACAAATCCGAGAAGGCGTTCTCGCCGTCGACGCGGTATGAGGATTTCGCGGTCAGTCCCACGCGCTTTCACTGGCAGTCGCAGAGCACCACCGGCGAGAACTCGGCGACCGGCCAGCGGTACGCGCGGCAGAAGGAGAATGGCGCGCGGTTCCTGTTGCTGGTCCGGGCGAAGAAGGGCGATCCGTTTGTGTTTCTCGGACCGCTCCATTACGTTTCCCATACCGGGAACCGTCCGATGAGCATTTACTGGGACCTGGAGGTTGCGATGCCGGCGTGGTTCTTTGAGATTTGCGCTTCGCTGCGGGCGGCGTGAGACGCGCTGCCCCGCTTCCGCAGAGTACTATTGGGAGCGGATCAGCTTGGCAACGGGCGGAAGACCCTCGCCTGCCTCTCTCTTGAGAGCTACTTCCAGCCGGCGCCGGCCGCGATCTCCGCTGTGGGAGAGGTGAGCCCTAGCGGGACGCTGGGGAAGAGACCGAACCCGATCAGCAGTGCGGCAATCAGCGTCAGCGCCACGCGTTCACGCAGCGTGGCATCGGGAATCACCGCGGACGGGGAGCGGCGCGCGCCGAGAAAGATCCGGGAGAACAGGCGGAAGAGCGTGATCGCATTGAGTGCGGTCGACACCGGGATCGCCAGACCAATCCAGGGATGTGTCTGAAGGGCTCCGTGGAGCAGCAGGTCCTCCGAGACAAAGCCCAGCGTTCCCGGCAGACCCACCAGAGCCAACGCCGCGATCGCGAAAAAGACGGCTATCCGCGGGTAGCGGCCGGCGAGCCCGCCGTTGCGAAGTGTGTTCCAGTCCGGAGTCTCGCGAACCTCGATTCCACGCAGGATTGCGGCGAGAGCTGTGGTCGCCAGCGGCACGACGATCCAATGGAGCATGGCCCCACTAACGGCCACACGGCTGGCTCCCTCAATGCCGGCAAGAATGATGGACGCCTGGCTGATCGAAATGAAGGCGAGTTGCCGCCGTGGATTCCGTTCGCTGACCGCGGCCAGAGCGGCGAGCACTGCCGTCGCCAGACCAAGATCCGCCAGGAGAGTGAGGGCTGGGCGTGGAACTCCCAGGAATGCGGATGAATCTGTGAGCATCACGACGAATGCGCCCAAGTGGCTATTGAACAACAGCGACGACTGGAGCACGTCGGTTCGTTCGAACGTGTCCGCCACCCATCCGTGGAAAGGAAACAATCCTTTCCGTTGCACCACGGCCAGCATCAGAAGGACAAGTCCCCAATCGCGGTGGATGCCTTGTTCAATCAACAGGAGACCGGCGGCGACCGCCAGGCAGCCTGCGGCCAGGCTGATCCGGCTCGAGGGCCGGATCGACTGGTCCATCAGCCAGGGGACCACGCTGATCGTCCACCCTATCCAAAACAGGAAGGAATGATTCGCGGCATAAGACACGACGATGCCGCCAACAACGAACGCGTAACCAGCCCATCTCCGGCGATCCTGGCGGGGGGCGGCCAGTAACGAGAGCAGGGCGAGCAGCAGGAATTGGACCAGCAGACCGGCATTCCGGCCTTCGAGGACGAACCAGTGCGATGGACTAGGCATCGGCGCCTTCCTGCAGCGCAACGGGAACTGCCTCTGAGCGAGCACTGGCTTTCGGGTTCTGGCTGGAGCCGGCAAGCCAGGCGGATACAGCGAAGACCGGTCGCACAATCACCGCATCCAGAAACCGGTCCAGGTGGGCCCGGTCCAGCGCGAACCAGTACAGGCGGCGCCGCAGGCCCTCGGGCAGGATCGACTCCAGGGATGCTTCGGCGGCGTCGACGCGGCCGCCGGCGGCGGCGTGCATGTGGTGGTATTCATGCAGCATCGACGGCGCGCGCAAGAACTGGAGGGTTCGCACGACCGAGTGGCCCAGAATATGGATCAGCGCAATCGTCGTCCATCCCATGCCGATCTCAGCAAAGATCAAGCCCAGTTGGGTGATGGACGCATACGCAAGCGAGGTCTTGGCGTCCGAAGCCGCCCTGCCCACAACGACGCCGTGAACCGCGGTGCCGAGGCCGATCAACGTGACAGCCAGGAGGGCGGCGGGCGATGCGGTCAGCAGGGGGTACGCTCTCAGCAGGAGATAGGCGCCCAGGTGAACGGAGATGGCGCCGTAAAAGATGGCGCTCGAAGGAGTCGGCCCCTCCATCGCCCGCGGGAGCCATCCGGAGAACGGGATCTGCGCAGCCTTGCCCATCGCCGCTACCAGCAGCAACAACCCGACAATAGTCGCCTCATCGGGCTTCAGAGCGTGCCCGGCGATGCCTTCGAGGGAAGAGGTATGGCGGAAGTGATGCGCGGCAAACACCCCCACCAGGAGGCCGACATCCGCCGACCGGTACGTGGCGAAGACCCGGATCGCACTCGCGGGGGGGCCGCTTCGCTCATAGAAGAAGCCCACCAGCAACACCGAACTCAAACCCACCAGTTCCCATCCCACGATCAGCAGATCCAGGTTCCCTGCCGCGAACGCAATCATCGCTCCGAACGCGAACAAATGAAGGCAGAAGAAGAACCGGAAGTATCCGGGCTCGCGGTGCATGTACGTACGGGAAAACGCTCCGATAATGCCCGCCAGCAGCGCCGTCAGGAGCAGCATCGGGAGAGATACCGGGTCAGCGCGGAGCGCAAACTGGAATGCATGGTCTCCCACCCGGAACCACTCTCCGAGCGGGATGCTCCATCCGGCTGCGTCACCGAAGCACATCCGGACGGCCGGCGTCAGAAGAGCAGCAGCCGAGAAACTGTAAACAAGGCCGGTCAGGCGCGCGATCCATCGCTCGCGGCACTCGATGCCCAGGAGCCACGCAATTGCCAGTAAAGCCACAGCTGCGCCTGGTGCTGCAACCGCGGCGGCGATCAATTCGTTCATGCCGCGGCTCCCATCCGCGCCACGGGCAAGTGTCCGCTCTTACCGCGATACCAATCGTGGGACGCCGGGGACGCCGGCAGTACGGATCCCTCTGTGAACGCAAGGAAAGAGCCATGCCTGAGTACGTGAATCTGACGGCTCTCGGGATCCACGACCGCGACGCGGATCCACCGGTTTTGGATCAGTTGTTCCACCCCGGGAAGACGTGTCACAACTTCGGCAACCAGGGTGAGACGAGCCTCAATCACGAAGAGAATGCGAACCGGCTCGTGAATTTCCACCATCTGTAGAGGAAGTCCGGTACGAAGATCACTCGAATGCCCGTCCATCACTCCGACCAACCCTGTGACGTTATGCGGCAGCTTCGTCCCGCACCCGTAACGGGTGTTGTCCACCGACGAAAAGTAGTACTCGAGGCTGATGCCGGCACAGACAGGTCCACCCGCCGCGAGAAGCCGCTCGAGGTTCGAACCCTGGGCGTCGTCGCAAGTTGGGTCGTAGGAGACAAGGAACCACCGCCTGTCAAGGAAGAGCCCGCGCGTGAGATCGCGCCTGCCCACAAGAGCGACCGCGTTTGTGCAATGGCCGTACTCGGGCCGCGGTTCAGCAAGGTGCTCCGCCCGCGCTTCGACGTGCTGCAGAGCCGCCTCTTCAGATGTCACAGCGGACGCCGATTCGAACCGCCGAATCCGCTCTAGCGCGTTGGCCGCGCGAGCGGCGTCGAGCACCACTCGTAACCGGGCCAGTTCGTCGCCATGCGATGGCGGCATGTCCTCAAGATCGTAGAGTTCGATATCGTCGCTTGAGGTATCGTGGTAGCCGCCGACGAACCAGGTGTCTTCCGGAATCGTGATCCCCCGGTTGCGCAAACCGTCCCGCACTGCCGGACGGTTTGCCATCGCCGCGAACAGGCGTGCATTCGGCCCGCCCCGGCGCCCGCCGCAGGCTCCACAGTCGTGCGCCGACTCGTGGGGATTGTTGAGGCTCGTCGACCCGTGGCCAAGCACGAGCACGATTCGTGCAAACCGCTTCGCCAGTCCCGCCGGACCCAGGACACTGGCGACGCGCTCCACCTTCTCGGACGTGGTGAATCCCAACTGCAACCCTTCGCTGAGTCCGTGCGACTCGCTGCCGGTGCGCATGAGCGTGACCTCGGTGCGGGGCACCGGCAGGAACACGGCATTGAGCCAGGCACGCAGCCGCCCATAGGTCCTCGGCGCGAGGACTCTGACCAGAAGCGGGAACAAGCTGAAGATGCCTAAAACCGCCGTGCTAAGCCATCCGAGCCACAACGACTGGGTCGACCGCACCGCGGTCTGCGCAATCCGCGCCCACAGGCGGCGGACCGCCTTCCGGCGGCCGCTGACGCCGGCATCGCCCGGAACCGGAACCTCTCGCACGGCGTGGCGCGGCTTTGCGACGACGGGACAGAGAGCAACGCCGTGAGCATCGTCAATCCCGGCGTAGTCCATCGCCACTCCGAAGAAGCCCGCGGCGCCGAACGTTTCGATTTCCGGTCTGGTCTCCTCCAAGTGACGCCGGAAGGACTCCTCCCGCTCATCGATGCACGTGATGACCTGTGCGGCCGGCCGGCCCGCGGGTGCGGCGCGATTCCCGGAGCCGAACCACGTGACCAGCGGTCCGAGGACGAGCTTCTCGTGACGGCGTTCATAGGCCAAGTGCCAGACGCGCCGGCGCTCGATCGAATCGAAAGCAAACACTTCTTCTCTGAAGCGGTCGAGGTTCGGACGGCCCAGGGATTCGATGGGCGGCAGGGCAGGCGACAACGATTCGACCGCCGCGTAAAGAATCGCGGCGTGCTCCGGGACACTGTTTTCGCCGCTGGATTGGACGGGACTTTCCTCAGGGGCGTACCGGCGCAAGCTTAGCCTGACAGCGAGATAGTCAATCAGTGAGCACGGCACTCGTTCGTGCGGGACCAGGTCCGGTTCGCACTCGAGCCGATGGATCAGCCCAGCCCACCCTGGAAGCGCCATCAGCTCATCCTGCAGAAATGCCTCCTCTTCGTCGGGGCCAACCTGTCGGAGCGCAAGGAGTCTCAGAATTGTCTCCTCCGCGGATTCACGCCTCTCGAGTTGCTCTCCGAACTCCTTCCGGATGCCCGTGAGCGGCTCCACGGGCGATGCAGCCAGCAACTGCCGCACCGCCGTCAGGAATCCGGCCTCGCGGTCGCCCATCGGCCAGTGGGACACTCCCTGGTCAAGGTATGCGCTGCAAAGCCGGATCATGAGCGAGTCCACCACGGGCGCCAGGCGTTTCTGCGGTTGGCTCTCGGGCGGGTAGTGCTGAACGGCGGACAGGCACTGGGCGAACCTGCGTCTCTCATCCGCCGATGCCCGTCCCTCGTTCAGCCACCACCGGACCTCTTGCGCCGTCATTGGCGTCCTGCCGTTCAACAGGATGGCCCGTCGCAGTTGCCGTCTCGTCAGTTCATACGGGATCAATGTTGCATCCGGTTCCTCGGCCAGAATGTCGTCAACATCCACAGCCTCAATCCGGCCGGCGCGAAACTGGCGCCGGAACTCGTCTTCGCTCAGATAGGGCTCGGCGCCGTAGAGCTGGCCCGCCTGACGGACAGCCTCCTCGAAAGGCAGGTGTTCGAATGCGTGCAGGGTGTTGTGGTGCACAAACACGCCGATGGGACCCTGCGCCGGCAGCAGGTGCGCAAGGTGTTCTACCGTCCCCGCCAGCCGCTCCGCCGGCGAGGTGGTCACTTCGCAACTCAAGCATTCACCTCGCGCCGGCGGCGGCGGGCGGAGAGTTCGTGATTCGACATCGGCTCATGGTTGTCGAAACCGCGAATCTCGAGCCGGTGACCTGTCCAGTTCTGTCCCAATCGCTGGAGTTTCTCAAGAACCGTATGGTCCACCACCCAGGCGTTCTCGAAATCGAGCGTGACGGTCCGGACGTCATCCGGCACGGACTGCAGACGCCGCTTGAGGCCAAGGTAATTGGTGAAGACGGCGGAGTCGTGGACAGTCATTGTGACCGTGTCCCCGTCGCGCGTCTCACTGACGACGCTGCGAAAGATGCTCTTAAAGGGTGCGCCGTTCGCCAGGTGGAGCACGATCTTGAGCACCAGCCCGACTCCGACGCCCACGAGCAGATCCGTCGCCAACGTCACCAGCAGGGTCGTGACAAACAGCAGCAGTTGTTCCGGCCCGATGTGATAGACATGGACGAACTCCTTCGGGGATGCCAGGCGGAAACCAGTGTAGACCAGCATGGCCGCCAGCGCAGCAAGCGGGATCTCCTGGAGAACACCGGGGATCACCGCGAGGGCTGCCAGGAGGAAGGCCCCATGGAAGAAGTTCGCCCAGCGGGTCCTGGCGCCGCTGTCGATATTTGCCTTGCTGCGCACGATTTCGGAGATCATCGGCAGCCCGCCGACCAGTGCCACAACCACATTGCCGGCGCCGGTGGCCAACAGGTCCCGGTTGAGGTCGCTGCTCCGGCGCTCCGGGTCAAGGGCGTCCACGGCGATCACGCTCAACATCGATTCGATCGTTCCAACCAGTGCAAACATGGCGATGTACTTGAGCGAGACGGCACTCCCGATCATGGAGAAGTCCGGGAAGACAATGGCGCTCGCCAATGAGCCGGGGAGCCGGACGAGCGCCGAGGGACCGACGTGGTAAAGGTGGTTGGCGAAAGTGTAGACGTGCTCGTGCTCCAGGTCAAAAAAAAGACTGAGCGGCACGGCGGCGGCCAGAACCAGCATGGGCCCGGGAACGCGCCTGGCCCAGTTCGTGCGCACCAGGGGCAGCCCGAACAGAATCAGCAGCGAGATCAGGCCGATGAGGAACACCTCAGGGTTCAAGTTCGCGAGGCTCCGCGGGATCTCCGCGAGCAGATGCAGCGGCTCCTGGCCTTCCGGCGCAACACCGAGCATCACGTGTACCTGCTTGGAAATGATGATGACTCCGATCGCGGCCAGCATTCCATGGACGACCGACGAAGGCATCAGGTCGCCCAGTGCTCCCGCGCGGATGAGCGCCAGCGCGATCTGGAGCAATCCCGCGACCACGCCCACCGCCAGGGCACGGCGGTAACCGGTGACGCCTCCCCCCAGTTCGGTCACCGCGCCGATAGCGACCACGATCAATCCGGCGGCGGGACCCTTGATCGTCAAACGAGCGCTGCCCAGAACGGACACGAGCATTCCGCCCAGGATGGCAGTAATCAGTCCGGCCGTCGGCGGGTATCCACTTGCAAACGAGATTCCGAGACAAAGGGGAAGGGCAATCAAAAAGACCAGAAATCCTGCAATGATGTCTGGCCGGAGGTACGAGAGGCGTGGCATCTGCTACCACTATGCTTCGGCGCCCCTTACCATGACTATCGCCTCCGGAGGGGGGCCGCGGGAGCTTCTGTAAGGGATTGCCGGCGTGTATATTACAATTCTTTAATGTTTTCAGGAAGTGAGGCCATTCCGGATCGCGAAGCGCACGATGTCGCCGGTGGAGTGGAGATTCAGCTTCTCCATGATCTTGCCCCGGTGCGCTTCGACGGTATAGACGCTGAGTCGAAGCAGGTTAGCGATCTCCTTGTTGGTCTTGCCCTCAGCGATCATCAGGAGCACTTCCCGCTCGCGGCTGGTGAGCAGGTCAACCGGGTGTACCACGTGCTTCCTGTAGTCACTGAGCACGGCTTCGGAGACGGCTGGGCTGAGGTAGCCTTCGCCTCGTGCGATGGCGCGAATCGCCTCGATCAGGGCGTCATCGTCGGCATCCTTGACCAGATAGCCGCGCGCGCCGGCACGGAGGATCTCCCGGACGTATGTTGCATCGCGATGCATACTGACCGCCAGGACCCGTGTGCGGGGGCATTCGTCGCCGATCCGCCGCGTTCCTTCGATCCCATTCAGTTCCGGCATCGTCACGTCCATCACGACGACGTCCGGATGCAGGGACCGCGATAGCTCGACTGCCTCCCTGCCGTTGCGTGCTTCGCCGACAACCTCCATGTCGGGCTGAGCGCCGACGATCATGGCAAATCCCCGGCGCACCAGGGTGTGGTCATCAGCCAAGAGAATCTTGATCTTCTTCATCGGGACTTTCAGATGCCAGGACGGCGGGCGCGGCGACTTCGATCCGGACGCCCGAGCCCGCCGCACTCCGGACGACCAGTTCACCGCCGATTTGCCGCGCGCGCGCCCGCATGCCCACCATGCCTAGGCTGGACCGCCCGCTGGGCGCGGACAGACCCCGGCCATTATCCTCGATCACGAGTTGGATCTCGCCCCCCTCCTCCCGAACCGACACTCGAACCGTCGTGGCGTCTGAGTGCCGCGCGACATTGGTCAGCGCTTCCTGGGCAATCCGGAAGATCTGCGTTTCGATGGAGTCGGACAGCCTGCCTGGCAGGCGTGCTTCGTACTCAACGGAGATGCCGGTTCGCTGCTGGAAGCGCTCGCCGAGCCATCGGAGCCCGGCATCGAGGCCGAAATCGTCGAGGACAACCGGCCGCAACAGTTGAGAAAGCTCTCTCACGTTTGTGAGAGCTTCATCCACGACCGCGATGCATTGGCCTCGATTGGCCTCCAATTCGCCCGGAGGAATTCGTTTGAGGAGACCCTTGAGACCCGTCAGCGTCTGGCCAAGCTCGTCGTGCATCTCATGCGAGAACCGCCGCGCAATCCTTTCGTGGCTTTCCAGCATATGCCATGAGACACGCTGCAACTCCTGCGATTTCCATTCGAGCCGCCTGAACGACCGGTGAATCGTCCACACGGTAAACCCGGCGCACGCCAAGGCCAGGAGAGCGCAGGCGCCGAGGATCCACACCAGACCGTCCACGAGTTCAAGGGACTCGCGCTCGATCTGCAACTCGAGCTCAGTGCCCCGCCCCGACTGAACCAGGTGATCGCGAATCACCTCCTGCGCGTGCTCGTGGATCGACCACGCTCCGCGATAGCCGACGAAGGCCGCACCGACTGCCAGCATCACAACCAGCGCCAGACCGGCCGCAATGATGATGGTCGGGACGGCGCCCGCACGGGTTCCGGCGCTCAGGAATGGCTTCGCTGGGCTTTCGCCAAGGTTGCCGGGAATTCGTCCACGCCTGCCAAAACGCGGCATCCATGCGGGTGTCGAATGCCTGGTCACTTTGATCAAGAGCGCCCGGACCTCCGGCGCCTGGCGGACAAACTCCCCGGAGCCGCCCGCCCCCTACGACAGAACTCCCGCGGCGGCGGGCATTCACCCATCTTCATGACCGGGTACACCCGACGATTCATGCCGCAGTGCTCAACAGTGGGCGCAACACTTTACCGTGGACGTCGGTCAGACGGTAGTGGCGCCCCTGGAACTTGTACGTCAGTTTCGTATGGTCGATGCCGAGCTGGTGCAGGATGGTGGCGTGTAAATCGTGAACGTCGGCCGGATTCTCCACAATGTTGTACGAGAAATCGTCGGTCGCGCCGTAGGTCAGGCCGCCTTGCATGCCTCCCCCCGCCAGCCACATGGCGAAGCAGCGGGGGTGATGGTCGCGGCCGTAATTTTCCTCCGTCAACGTCCCTTGGGAATAGACCGTACGGCCGAATTCCCCGCCCCACACGATGATGGTGTCGTCGAGCAGGCCGCGCTGCTTCAGGTCCGTGACCAGCGCCGCCGAGGCCTGATCCGTCTGCTCGCATTGCAGGCGGATGTCGCGGGGCAGGTTGCCGTGCTGGTCCCAGCCGCGGTGGAACAACTGGATGAACCGCACGCCGCGCTCGGCCAGACGGCGCGCCAGGATACAATTGGCCGCGTAGCTGCCGGGCGTGCGGGCGTCCGGGCCGTAGAGGTCGAAGGTGGCGTCGGGTTCGGTCGAGAGGTCGGTTAACTCGGGGACCGAGGCCTGCATGCGGAACGCCATCTCGTATTGCGCGATGCGGGTGGCGATCTCCGGATCCTGCATTTCGGCGAGCTTCATCTCGTTCAGCTTGCCGAGGTCGTCGAGATAGCGGCGGCGGGCGTCGCGGCCGTAGCCGGGCGGATCGCCGAGGTAGAGTACGGGATCGGCGGCGGCACGGAACTTGACGCCCTGGAACTTCGACGGGAGGAAGCCCGAAGCCCACTGGCGGTCTGCCAGTGCCTGGCTGCCGCCCTTGCCCTGCGACACCATGACGACGAAGGCGGGCAGATCCTTGTTCTCGCTGCCGAGGCCGTAAGCGATCCAGGAGCCGATGCTGGGCCGGCCGGCCAACTGGAAGCCGGTCTGGAAGAACGTGACGGCCGGATCGTGGTTGATCGCTTCGGTGTGCAGGCTGCGGATGAGACAGAGGTCGTCGGCGATACGGGCGGTGTGAGGGATCAGTTCGCTCAGCAGCATGCCGGACTTACCGTGCGGGGCGAACTTGAAGATCGACGGCGCGGTGGGGAAGTTGTCCTGGAACGCCGTCATGCCGGTGAGGCGCTGGCCCATGCGGACCGACTCGGGGAGGTCCTGGCCGCGGAAGCGGACGAGGTCCGGCTTGTGGTCGAACAGGTCGATTTGCGAGGGGCCGCCGTGCTGGAACAGATAGATGACGCGCTTGGCTTTGGGCGGATGGTGGGGGAGCCCGGCGAGGGCGTCGTCGGCGCGGGCTTCGGCGCCGAGCAGGGACCCGAGGGCGGCGATGCCGATGCCGCTGCTGGCGCGTCCGAAGAAGTGGCGGCGAGTCATGAGGAGCTTCGCTTCGGCGGTTGGGTCCATGGCGTTACTCCTTGGTCACGGTTTCGTCAAGGTTGAGCAGCAGGCTGGCGACGGCGGCGTAGGCGGCCAACTCGCGGCGCGGCAGGGCGGGGTCGGCGGGCGAATCGCCCTGCGCGAGGAATTTTTCGGCTTGGGCTTCGCGGCCGGAGAAATAGTCAAGGTGATAGCGGAGGCTGCCGGTGAGTACGTCGAGTTCCGCCGCGCGGGGCGTGCGGCCGGTGGCGATGCGAAAGCCGTGGCGGAGGCGCGATTCGGCAGTTCTGCCACCCTCGCGCATCATACGCTGGCCGAGGAAGCGTCCGGCTTCGACAAAGGTGACGTCGTTCATCAGGTTCAGGGCCTGGAGCGGAGTGTTGGTGCGGTTCTCGCGGACCACACACGCTTCGCGGTTGGCGGCGTCGAAGTTCACCATCATGGGCGGCGCCACCGTGCGCTTCCAGAAGGTGTAGAGGCTGCGGCGGTAGAGGTCTGGACCCTGGCTCTGCACGTATTCCTGGTCCTGCATGATGAGTTCGCCCCAGAGGCCGTCGGGCTGATAGGGCATCACGGAGCGGCCGCCGAGTTTCTCCGTGAGCAGGCCGGCCATCGCCAGCGCCTGGTCTCGCAGGACTTCGGCGGGGAGGCGGAAGCGGGGACCGCGGGCGAGCAGGCGGTTCTCCGGGTCGCGCTGGATCAACCCGGGCGTGGCCGCGGAAGACTGCCGGTAGGTGGCGCTGGTGACGATCAGCTTGTGCAGCGCTTTCACGTCCCACCCGGTGCGGATGAACTCGGTGGCGAGCCAGTCGAGGAGTTCGGGGTGGGAGGGCCATTCGCCCTGGAGGCCGAAGTCCTCGACGGTCTTCACGAGGCCTGTGCCGAAATACATCTGCCAGAAGCGGTTCACGGTGACGCGGGCGAGCAGCGGGTTGCCCGGATCGATCAGCCATTGGGCGAAGCCGAGGCGGTTGTTGGGCGCGCCGGCGGGCAGAGGCGGTAGGAAGTCCGGGAGGCCGGGTTCGACGCGTTCGCCGGGTTTGTCGTAGGCGCCGCGGATCAGCAGGTGCGTCGCCTTCTGGACCGGGCTTTCCTGCATCACCATGACCGTGGAGAAGCTGCGCTCCAGCGCCTCGCGCTCGCGGCGGAGAGCGGTGGCGCGCGTCCAGGCGTCGCGGATCCTGCCGGGCGCGGCATGCTCCAGGAAGGAGGCGCGGAGCTGGCGGGCCTGCGCCGGCGTGCGACGCGCTTCCGGGATGGCGGCGAGGCTGTGGAGCGCGTCGCCGGCGGCGAGAGCGGCGACTTCTTCGGCGTCAAGCACGCGGGACCAGATGCGGGCGTCGTCGATCATGCCGCGGAAGCGGCGCTTTTCGCCCCAGCCGCCGCCGATCCGGACCGGTTCCTTGAAGCGCCTCCCGGCGTTGCCGAGGGGGCGGTAGAGGGTCTCGGCGAGCGTCTTCATAGCGGCCGGGCGGCCGTCGACGTAGACGCGGACGCCTTCGGCCATGCGGGAGCCGGTGTAAGTCCAGGCGAGGTGATACCAGCGTCCGGCGGCGAGCGATTCCTCGGACTCCATGCGCAGGGCGTCGGTCACGTAGGAACTGGTGACGTGGACGTGCACTTTGCCTTTGTCAAGGTGGAGGCCGAAACCTTTGCCCTGGGGACCGTCGCTCATGCGGGTGACGACGGGACCGTCGGGGGTCTCATCGGCGTAGACCCAGGCGGAGAGGGTGAAGCGGTCTTCGATGTCGAAGTCGGCTGCGCCGGCGGCTTCGAGGTACGCGGCGCCGTCGAAGCGCGCGGCCTGTCCGAGCTTGCCGGGGGCAAACGCGGGCGAGCCGGCGGGGGCCTTGAGGTCCGCGAGGTTGTCGAGCGGGAAGGCGGAGTCGAGGCCAAGTGGCTGGGTCCACCAGACCGGCGGGGCCGCCGCCAGCGAGCGTTCCCACTTCTGCTGCGCTTTGGCGATCGCCGGCTCTTGTGAGGTGAGGAACGCCTCTACTTCGCCCAGTTGGGCGTTCAGGGCGTCGTAGCGCTGCTGCTGATCGGCGGTGGGGGCGGGAATGAGCGGCGGTGAGTTACCGTACTTCATCGCGCGGCCGTTCTCGGGGATGTTGTTGAAGTAGGCGAAGACCTGGTAGAACTCCTTCTGCGTCAGGGGGTCGTACTTGTGGTTGTGGCAGCGGGCGCAGCCGAAGGTCATGCCGAGAAAGACGGCGGAGGTGGTCTCGACGCGGTCGACGACGTACTCGACGGCGTACTCTTCGGGCACGAGGCCGTCTTCGGTGTTGCCGCGGTGATTGCGGTTGAAGCCGGTGGCGAGGATCTGGTCGCGCGAAGCGTTGGGGAGCATATCGCCGGCGATCTGCTCGATCACGAAGCGGTCCCACGGCTGGTTGCGGTTGAACGATTCGATCACCCAGTCGCGCCAGCGCCACATGTAGCGCTCGCCGTCGAACTGGTAGCCGTTGGTGTCGGCGTAACGGGCCGCGTCGAGCCAGCGGATCGCCATACGCTCGCCGTAGCGGGGCGAAGCGAGCAGGCGGTCGACGGCCTTTTCGTAGGCGTTGGGGGATCGGTCGGCGAGGAAGGCGTCGAGTTCGGCGGGCGTGGGAGGCAGGCCGGTGAGGTCGAGGGCGGCGCGGCGGAGGACTGTCTCGCGGCTGGCCTCGGGAGAGAAACCCAGTCCCTCACGGTCGAGCCTGGCCTTGACGAAGGCGTCGATGGGATGGCCGGGCGCGGGCGGCGTGTGGCGCTTCGGGGGCAGAAACGACCAGTGCTTTTCCCAGACGGCGCCCTCGGCGATCCAGGAACGGAGCGTGGAGATCTCGCGATCTGTCAGTTTGAGGCCGGAGTGGACTGGGGGCATGCGCAGACCGGGTTTGTCGGCCGTGACGCGGCGGATAAGCGGGCTGCGATCAGGGTCGCCGGCGACGATGGCGCGTTGCCTGGCTTCGGCCTCGACGTCGAGGCGGAGGGGGATGCCTTTGTTCTTCGCGTCCGGCCCGTGGCAAAGGAAGCACTTGTCGGAGAGGATCGGGCGGACGTCGCGGTTGAACTCGACGGGCGCACCCCATGCCGCGGCCATGGAGGCCAGGACGATCCAACCCTTCATATTGGCTGATTGTATCGCCAACATGCGCCGTTGGGCGAGCCGCGGTCTATTCTGGAATCAGGAGGGTGGCTGTGCTGCGCAGCAGCTTTCTCTATCTTTCGCGGCAGGCGCGACTGCGGCGGTGGGCGGAAACCGCGGCGCTGGCAAGACGCATGTCGCGGCGGTTCGTCGCGGGCGAGACGCTCGCCGAGGCGCTGGATGCCGCGCGCCGGGTGGCGGCGCAAGGCTTGGTGGTGACGCTCGACCACCTGGGCGAGAACGTGACGGACGAGTTCGAAGCCCGCGCCGACGCAGCCGAGGCGGGCCAAGCCCTCCGGGAACTCGCGGCGGCCGGTCTGGAGCCGAATGTCTCCATCAAGCTGACGCAGTTCGGTCTCGATCTGGGAGAAGCGGTGTGCCGGCAGAACGTCTGCCAGCTTGCGGGCCAGGCGGCTGAAATCGGTGGGTTCGTCCGCATCGATATGGAATCGAGCGCCTATACGGACCGGACGCTGGCGATCGTGTCGGATCTCTACAGAAGTCATCATACGGTGGGGGCTGTGATCCAGGCGTACTTGCGGCGGAGTGATCGGGATACGGAGCGGTTGTCGGAAGAGGGAATCCGCATCCGGCTGTGCAAGGGAGCGTATCTCGAATCGCCGAGCGTGGCGTTTGAGAAGAAGGCGGAGGTGGACGAGAGCTTCCTGCGCTTGATGCGGTACCTGCTTGTGCACGGCACCTACCCGGCCATCGCGACGCACGACGAGCGGATGATCGCGGCGACGCGGGAGTTCGCCTCGCGGGAAGGGATTGCCCCGAACCGGTTCGAGTTTCAGATGCTGTACGGCATCCAGCGGGAGTTGCAGCGGCAACTGGTGGCGGACGGCTACCGGGTCCGGCTGTACGTGCCGTACGGGGTGGCCTGGTACCCGTATTTTATGCGGCGGCTGGCCGAGCGTCCGGCTAACCTATTGTTCCTGGCACGGAGCGTGCTGAAGTAAACTGAAGTCGGAGAAACCTTCGGGAACTTTCCGGAGGGTGCGTGAGTCCAACGGATATGCGCTACTGGGCGTTCTTCGCGGCGAAGATCCTGGGCGCGGGCGCCTTCTCGTACGGGGCGTTGCGCCTGATGCAATGGGCTTGGCCGGAGCAGCAGCAATTCATCTACTCGTACCCGCCGCGGTTCGGGCATGACCTTGGGTATACACTCGGGATCCTCCTGTGGTTTGTCCTGTCGTGGGGTCTGCTGTACTACTGCATCTGGGATCAGCGCTACCGTTGCCGCGTCTGCCTGCGCAAGATGCGGATGCCGATTGTGGTGGGCTCGTGGAGCCGGATGCTGCAGATGGGGCGCCCGGAGATCGAATACATCTGCACGTACGGGCATGGGAAATTGAACGTGTCCGAGGTGCAGATTTCCGGAAAGGAACACCCGGAGTGGAAACCGCAGGCCGATATGTGGGACGAACTGGCCGGCGTCGGCAGCCCCGGCGACGGGGAGCGGCGTGACGGGTAAGCGGATCCGCGTCGCGGCCGCACTGCTCATCGTTGCCGTCCTTGTGGTCCTGGCGATCCACTTGGTTCCTGTCTATTTGCGCAATCACGAACTGCAAGCGTATGTGTCGGACATGACGCGCACCGCGGGGGAGGCGCCGGACGTGGTGCTTCGCCAGCGCATTCTGGACAAAGCGGCGTCGCTCGAACTGCCCGTGACGGATTCCGGCATCCAGATCCGGCGCCAGGAGGATGCCGTGAAGGTCGATGTGCGGTACGTCGTGCGGGTGGATTTGCCGCTGTACACGGTGGATCTGCACTTCTATCCAGGCGCGGGCAGCCGCTGAAGGCATCGGACGGTCTGTGAGAAAATGAGGGCGGCGTGAGCAGGAAGAAGCCATCGCGAAGGCTCGGGATCTTTGGCAAGGCCGCGATCGGGGTGGGTGCTGTGGCGATTCTGCTCGGCGCCGGTTCGCTCGCTTACCTGCACCGCCGCTACTCGCGGCTGATCGACGAGAAGCTGGCGGGCGGTCCGTTCGTCCAGACTTCGCAGATCTTTGCCGCGCCCCGCACCATCGCCGTCGGAGATGCCATGGAACCGGGCGAGCTGCTGTCGCACCTGCGGCGCGCGGGCTACGGGGAATCGCGGGCCAACCGCGTAGGCTGGTACCACGTCCGTTCTGACGCCATCGAGATCTTTCCCGGCCGCGACGCCTGGCAGAACGAGGCCGCGGTCGTCCGGTTCCAGAAGAGCCGGATCGTGCAGATCGTCTCGGCCAACGACCATACGGAACGGACACAGTACCAGGTGGAACCGGAACTGGTGACGTCGCTCTCGGACCGGAACCGGGAAAAGCGCCGGCTGGTGAATTTCGAGGATCTGCCCCAGGTCCTGGTGCAGGCGGTGATTTCCGCCGAGGACAAGCGTTTCTTCCACCACGCGGGATTCGATCCGCTGCGAATCGTCAAGGCGGCTTACGTCGACCTGCGCGAAGGCCGGAAGCAGGAGGGCGCCTCGACCCTCAGCATGCAGCTCGCGCGGAGCTTTTGGCTGCACCCTCACAAGACATGGCGGCGCAAGATCGAAGAGCTGTTCATCACGGTGCTGCTGGAGCAGCGCCTGACCAAAGAACAGATCTTCGAGTATTACTGCAACCAGATCAACCTCGGGCGGCGGGGGAGCTTCGCGGTCCACGGTTTCGGACAGGCGGCGCAGGCCTTCTTCGGGAAAGACGTACGGCAGATCAATTTGCCTGAGGCGGCGATGCTGGCCGGACTCATCCAGTCGCCGAGCTTCTACAACCCGTTCCGGCACCCGGAGCGGATGCAGGAACGGCGGAACCTGATCCTGTCGATGATGCGGCAGAACGGTTTCCTCGACGTTCAGCAGTATCAGGCCGCTGCGGAAGCGCCGCTGGGCCTGTCTCCGGGCAGCCTGGAAGCGACCGAAGCGCCCTACTTCGTGGACTTGGTGAACGAGGAGTTGCAGGCGCGGTTCCAGGATCACGACTTCAAAGCCGGGTCGTACCGGATCTACACCACGCTCGACATTAACTTGCAGAACGCCGCGTCGGAGGCGGTGCGGGTGGGAATGGCCAATGTCGACGACCTCCTGAAGAAGTCGCGGCGGCACCGGGGCAAGGAGATCCCCGAGGCGCAGGTGGCGCTGATCGCCTTGTCGCCGCAGACGGGTGAAGTCCGGGCGCTGATCGGGGGCAGGAACTACGGGACGAGCCAGTTGAATCATGTCACGGCGAAGCGTCCGCCAGGTTCGATCTTCAAGCCGTTCGTGTATGCCGCGGCGCTGAACACCGCCCTCTCGCCGGATGCACGCGAGGTGGTGACACCGGTCACCCGGATCATGGACGAACCGACGACGTTTTGGTATGACGAGAAGCCGTACGAGCCGGAGAACTTTGGCAAGGAGTTCCACGGCGAGGTGACGGTGCGGCAGGCGCTGGCGAAATCGATCAACATCCCGGCCGTCAAGCTGGCGGAGATCGCCGGATACGAGAAGGTCGCGGCGCTGGCGCGTGAGGCGGGCATGACGCTCGATACCGCGCCGACTCCGGCTCTGGCCCTGGGCGCGCACGGGGTGACCCCGATCGAGATGGCCGGCGCGTGGACAACGCTCGGCAACGGCGGGTACTACAGCAAGCCGCACTGGATCAGCCTCGTCCGTGCGCAGGATGGATCCGAATTGTATCGCGCCGAACCGGAGATGCGGCAGGTGCTGGATCCGAGGATCACCTATATGATGGTGAGCCTGCTCGAAGAAGTCACACGGTCCGGCACCGCGGCGGGAATTCGCGGACGCGGCTTCACTCTCCCGGCGGCGGGCAAGACCGGAACCGCACACGATGGCTGGTTCGCCGGCTTTACGCAGAACCTGCTGTGCATCGTGTGGGTGGGGTTCGATGATTACCGCGAACTCGGTTTGGAGGGAGGCAAGGCGGCGCTGCCGATCTGGACCGAGTTCATGAAGAGGGCGGTGAAGTTCAAGGAATACCGGAGTCCGCTACCATTTGAGGCGCCGGAGGGGGTCGTGGTTGTGCCGATCGATCCGCTGACGGGAGCGATCGCCTCGACCGCCTGCCCGCGCACGGTGAACGAGGTGTTCATTGCGGGGACCGAACCGGTGAAGTTCTGCTACCTGCACGGCGGGCAGACGCTATCGTACGTGTCGGGCTGGGACCAGCCGGTGGCATCCGCAACCTCGACGCACCAGGCTGCCGCGCCGCGTCCGGATCCGGTGGCCAAGCCCCCGCTGCCGGAGCGTCCTGCGCAGCAGGAAGAGTCCCCGGCCAAGCGCCGCGGCTTCTTCGGACGGCTTCTGGGTGTCTTCCGGTAAACGTTGTGCTTAAATGAGGGTAGCAGGAGGCTGCGATGCGTTTTTGTGTGCTCTCCTTGGCGTTGCCGGTTCTGCTGGCCGCCGGCCTCGCCTCTGGTCAAACCGTCCCGCAGGATCTGAATCCCCTGAATGTCGTCCCCCGTTCGCGGCCCGCTCTTCCGGAGCCGGAACGCTTGCAGGAGCTGACTCCGGAGAAACGCGGCGACATTTTCATGGCCCGCAAGATGTATCGGGAAGCCATCGAGATGTACCGCCATGCGCCCCAGAGTTCGGCGGTCGTCCACAATAAGCTGGGGATCGCCTTCCATCAGCTCACAGATCTGCGGCAGGCAAAGAAACAGTACGAGCGGGCGGCAAAGCTCAATCCGAAATATGCGGAAGCGCTCAACAACATCGGCACGGTGTATTACGCGCAGCGCAGCTACCGCCGGGCCGTGAGCTGGTACAACAAGGCCCTGAAGGCGGCGCCCTACTCGGCTTCCGTCTACAGCAACCTGGGCACGGCGCAATTCGCAAGACGCAAGTACAAGCAGGCGTCGGAAGCCTACCAGAAGGCGCTGGAGCTTGACCCGGATGTATTCGAACACCGCGGCGGGTACGGCACGTTGCTTCAGGAGCGGACCATCGAGGAGAAGGCCAAGTTCCACTACTACCTGGCCAAGGCCTACGCAAAGGCGGGAGCCTATGAGCGGGCACTGCAGTACCTGCGCATCGCGTTCGAGGAAGGCTACCGGGACAAGAAGAAGGCGGCCGATGAGCCGGAGTTCGCCGAGATCCGGGAACTGCCGGAGTTCCAGCATCTGCTGACGATCGAGACGCGTGTTCTGTAGCCGGATTCTGCTGGCGGCGGCCCTTGCGGCTTTGCCCGCGTGCCAGCTCGGCCAAGCCCCTGCCACTGCCGGGCCAATCGTTATCCTGAGATTCGACAACCTGAGCGGAGACCGTTCCTTCGACTGGATGGAGCGGGCGGTGGCGCGCCAGCTTGCCTGGCAACTGCCGGGCGGGGTCGCCATGGATTCGGACGATCCCGCGGCGGAGCGGACGCGGGCCGCGGACGGGAGGCTCGTCCGCGGATGGGTGACCGCCTCGGGCGGGCAGGTCACCGTGGCAGCGGAAGTGGAGCATCCACGCGGGCGGGTCGCGCGGCGCGAGACGGCCAGTGGACCGGATCTCATCGCGGCAACGGCGGACCTCGCCCGGGCGATCGAGCCCGCCGCGCGTCCTCCAGCGACCGGGAGCGAGGAAGCGCTCCGCCTCTACGCCGAGACGCTCGACGCTCCGGAACCCGGCCGGTTCGCGGCAGCGATCCAGGCAGATCCGGCCTTTCCTCTGCCGTACCGGTCGTGGGTGCAGTACGCCGCGGCGCACCGTGACGCAGCCGGGGCGGAACAGGTTCTGGATCTGGCGCGTGCCGCAGGTGATCGGCTGTCGGCGGAAGAGCGGTGGGACATCGAAGCCGAAGCAGCCGCGGCGAGCGGCATCCTCGAGCGGGCCCTCAGTCCCCTCCGCTCCCTGGCGGAAGCGAGACCGGACGACCCGAACGCCCGGACCAGGGTCGGACAGGCTGCCCTCGCCGCACGGCAGTACGAAGAAGCGGCCAGGCACCTGGAACGCGCGCTCGACCTTGCTCCACCCTCGCCCGGGGTGCTGTGGAACCAGCTAGGCTACGCCTTTGCGCTTGGCGGGCAGCGCGAGGCGGCGTTCCGGGCATTCGATGAGTATCAGAAGCTGCACCCACGGCAGGCGAATCCGCGGGATTCGATGGGCGAAGCGGCGTTCTGGTTCGGCGAGTTCCGCCAGGCAAAGGAGCATTTCGAGGAGGCGTACGCAGCCGAACCCGAAGCCGGTCAGGGCGTGGCGTTGCTGAAGGCGGCCCAGGCCGCGGCATTCGCCGGAGACCGGGACGCCGCCGCGGAAATGGCCGCGAAGTACTTCGCGACCCATGCGCCGGCCAGCGCCTGGCAGGCTGAGTTGTTCCTGGCCGAGTGGGATATCGCACGCGGCGAGGGGAACGGAGCCCGGCGACGGCTGGAGGCTCTCGATGGACCGGGAGCGCCCGGCGCGGCGCTGATCCTGGCGGCGCTGTCGCTGGCCGAGGGCGACCGCGCCTCCGCGGCACGGCGGCTGGCTGCAGGCGCAGGACGAGCCGGCGGTCCCTCACTGGCCATCGCGGCGTTCGCGGCGGCCGGGTCCGCGCCGCCGGACGAATGGTCGCGGCGCGCGGACCGCGCGTTCCCGTCCCCGCTATTGGATCAGACGAAGCGGGTCGCGCTTGCCTGGGCGCTCCTGGTAGACGGGCACTTCGCGGACGCCGACGCGGTCCTGGTGGAACTGGAACGCCGCGTTTCCGGCGGGGTCACCGACACCGTTCCGGCGCTGCGTGTCTGGGCTCTGGCAGGTCAGGGCCGGCGCGAAGAAGCCGCGCGGTTGAACCGGTTCACGCCAATGCTGCCGATTCAGACCCCGTCGCCGTTTCCGGCGATGACGCCGCGCCCTCGCCGAACGCGGCGGGCCACCGGCCGGGACCCCACTTCGCGGAGTTCACGCCGCAAGCTGTCGCGCCACGGCGACATGCTGGAGGCCTTGGTTTGACAGGGCCTCTTCCCGGTTTGCCCCTGCGACCAGCAGCCCCGGCGGCCAGGGCACCAGACGCTGCTCTTCTGTCCGGGTTAGCGGGCGTGTACTTCAGGGGGGAGGCGCCTCCCCCAGGATATCGGAACCGGCAGGCGCTGGAATCCTCGATCTCGTCGTCGCGGCCACTCGCTCCGCAGCCGGGCACGCCATCGTCGCCTATTCAGACCGACAGGGAAGTTGCTCGCGCTCCGGACGCGAGCGAAACTGTAGTGTATGTGCAGGAGCATCCGGACGCTCTATCACTTCGACCCGCCGGCCACCGAAGAGGAAGTTCGCGCGGCGGCCCTGCAGTTCGTGCGCAAGATCAGCGGCTTCCATAAGCCCTCCAAATCGAACGAGGCGGCGTTCCAGGCCGCGGTGGACCGCATCTCCGGTGCGTCGCTCACGCTTCTCGGCGAACTGGAGACGCACGCGCCGCCGCGGAGACGGCTTCCGCGCTGACCGCCGGGCGGACTTGCACGAGCCCCACCGCCCGGTGCTACACTAGAGCGTTGTCCTGAAAGTCCAAATTCCCAGGCACAGAGTTTTCGTATGCCCAAGTTAAAAACGCATAAAGGTGCGTCTAAGAGGTTCAAGAAGACCGGAACGGGCAAGATTGTCCGCAATCATGCCTTTGCCCGGCACATCCTCACCTCGAAGTCGCGCAAGCGCAAGCGCCGCCTCGTGAAGAGCGTGGTGGCAAGCGCCGCCGACCAGGCGGTGCTGAATACGATGCTGCCCTACTAAGGGCGGATCACGCGAGCGGCCGGTGCGCGTGGCACGTGCCCGATCCGCCGCAGACAGAAGACAAGAACCAATAGGAGAAAAAACGTGCCCAGAGTTAAGAGAGGAACCCATCGCAGAGATTCACGCCGCCGTACTCTGTCGATGGCCAAGGGGTACTTCCTCACCAAGAGCAAGCTGTACCGCGCGGCGCAGGAAGCTGTCGAAAAGGGCCTCGAGTACGCCTATACGGGCCGCAAGCAGAAGAAGCGCAATTTCCGCTCGCTGTGGATCGTCCGGATCGGCGCGGCGGCCAAGGCCAACGGCATCTCGTATTCGAAGTTCATGCACGGGCTGAAGACGGCGGGCATCGAGCTCGACCGCAAGGTGCTGGCCGACGTGGCGATGCACGATGAGAACGGATTTCGTGCCCTCGCCGACAAGGCCAAGACGGCTCTGGCGGGAGCGTGACATGAAGTCTGATCCGGAGCTGTTGCCCATGGAACCAGCCGATCCCGAAGCCGATTCCCTCTCCAGCCTTGAAGACCGCGTGATTCAGGCGGTGCAACTGGTGAGCCGCCTGCGTCAGGACAAAGAGGCTCTGCAGGAAGAGAAGGAAGTTCTGCTCCTCGAAAAGCAGGCGGTGGAGAAGAAGCTCACGGAGACTGAGGAGCAGCTTACCGGCCTCCAGGACGAAATCGATTCGCTGCGGGCCGACCGCAAGAAGGTCCGCAGCCGGATCGAGAAGCTGCTCGGCCAGATCGACCAGCTCAGCGGAGCGTAGGCAATGAGCGACGCGGCAAAGCGTCCGGTCCGCATCACGATTCTCGGCCAGTCGTACTCCCTGCTGGCGCAGGGAGATCCGCGCGAAGTGGAGCGGCTCGCCCAGAGCGTCGACACGATGCTGCACGACCTGTCCCGCAAAATGCCCAACGCCGATACGGCGAAGCTCGCCGTGCTCGGCTGCCTGCACCTGGCCGACAAGCTCCGGGATCTCGAGACGACCCTCCAAAGCCTCAAGGACCGCATCGGGCAGAAGAGCGAGCAGCTCAACGTTCTTCTCGACCAGGTTTTTGACGAACGCGCGTAGCCGGATCGTCTTCTGGCGCGTCTTATGCGTCAATACGATAAGAATCATGTGGCGCGTCCTTTCGTTGTCTCTGCTGGCTTCCTGCCTGATCGCGGCTCCCCCGCTCGCCTGCCCTGGGGGCAATCCAATCGGCGAATTCCAGCTTCAAGTCAAGCCCGGCGCACTTCTTGACCCCTCGATCCGCTTCCGTCCGCTCACCAGGGTGAACCGCGCGGAAGCCGGTTACGTTCTCCGCTACGAGCCGGGTCAGGAGCAGAAAGAGAACGGCAAGGGAGAGATCGCGCTGGCCCTCGGACCGTCGGACGGCTCCGAGGTGATCCTTCTCGACGCGCACCCCGCCGGCGAAGCCGCGGAGTGGACGCTTCCCAAGAGGGTGCGGATCGTCGGTGTGTTCTGGGGTCCGGCCGGTCTGAACCGCGGGAAGATGCAGGCCGCGGTGAACAAGGACCCTCAACTCCTGGTGCAACTCGCCGAATACGCCGACCAGACCACGCAAACCGAGATGCTGATCCGCGCAATCGCGCAAGGCCAGCGGCAAACAATCACCGGGCAGGATATGGATTCGGCGCTCCTGACGTTCGCGTCGCGCTACGGCGTGACGCCCCGCATCAACCGCGACGCGCCTCCCGACCAGCAGACGATGGCATTGCTGCGGACTCTGAATCCGGCGCTATCGACCTACGATCCGCTGGCCTCCGAGCCCCAGGTGCGGATGCAGCAGTCGGCGGCGCTGGCGGCATCGGTCGCGGGACTGTTCTTCGGCAACACGGTCGGCATCGCAGCCGGCGGCGCGGCGCTGTTCGCCAATCTGCGAACGCTCATGTTCCCCAAGATGGACCTGCGCTCCACCTTCGCGCAAAACGGGACGGCAGAGACAGTGACGCTCTGCGCCCGCCGGGAGGCGGTACAGCCTCGTACCCGGCAGGTCTATGTGTGGGCCACGCGTCTGCCGGACGCACAGGCGCCGGCCCTGGAGTTGAAGCGCGCGCTGCACGTTCCGATGGAGGCCGCCTCACCGCTCCCCCTGCAGGCCGCGGGCAAGGACTGGCCGCTGCTGGCCCGCGTCGAAGACTGGACGCTGCGGCATGAGAACGGCGAGCGCTACAAGGCGCCGGTGAAATTGGACGCCGCGGCCCGTGGTCTGGAGGTCGATCTTCGGCGGACGAACCTCGAACCCGGCGTCTACCAGATCGAAGGACGCTGGGATTGGGAGTCCGTGAGGGTCGGCGGCCTGATCCACGTCCACGAACAGCCCAACCTCTCCGAGGCGCGGCTCACCGCCGAATCGCAGGACCGCCTGCTTGCCGGCCGCGGCAGGGTTCCCGTGACGGTCGAGGCGCCCGAGTCCGACTTGCAGTTCATCGAGAAGCTGCACCTGCGGGATCCCGACGAACGCTTCCGCGAGCCCGTCGAACTCCCGTTCCGTCTGCCGGAAGGTCCGCGTCTTGGCCGCCAGACGCGCATGGAAACCGAGATCGACACCCGCGGGTTGCGGCCCGGCACCTATCACCTTCTGCTCGCGCAGGCCGGCGGACGCGTCGATGCCGCCGAGATTGAGATTCAGGCCGAGCCCCCGACGTTGACGGGCCTCCCGCTCCGCCTGAACCTCGGCGAGACCGGGCAGCCGCTCACCCTGCGCGGCACCCACCTCGACCGCATCGAACGCATCGAAGCCGACGGCGTGGAGTTCGCCTTGGAAGACGGCTCCGCCGCGTCGCGATCCATCCGGGCGACCCTTGGCTCCGGCGCCGAACGCGGCGCGAAACTGACGCTGCGCCTGCACGTGGCCGGACGCAACGCGCCGCTCACCGTCGCGGGCGGGGCGGAGATCGCCGGCCCCAGACCCCGCATCGTCGCGGTGGAAGCCTCGCTGCCGCGCGACTTCGGCATCGCCCTCAAGACCGGCGAACTCCCGGCCCAGTCCTTCGCCAGCTTCGGGATGCGCGTGACGCACGCCGCCCCGACCGCGTCCGTCTCCCTCACCTGCGCCGAATCCGCCCTGCGCCTGGGGACCGTTTCGGTGCGCGCCGGCGAGCAGTCGGCGCAGGCGCGGCTCCGCCTGGCCTCCGGCGAGTCCCTGTTTCTGTCGTTCGACCCGGGCGCGGTGGGCCAGGCCGGCTGCACGGTTCTGGGGCAGGTGATCAATCCGCTCGAAGGTGCGTCAGAGCCGTACGAACTCGGGCGCGTCGTGCGCGCGCCGCGCATTGAGACCTTCCGGCTCACCGACGAGATGCTCGGCGACGGAGCGTTCGCCGGGGTGCTCGAAGGCCAGGACCTCGAGACCATCGAGAAGGTGGGCTGGGACGAGGTCAACGGCAACCCCGTCGCCAGTCTGCCCGTGCCAATCGCCGATGACAGCCAGAAGCAGCGTCTGCGCATTGCTCTGCACTGGCCTTCGCCGGTGCCCCACGCGCCGCTCTACGTCTGGCTGCGCGGCGAAGAGGCCGGACGCCGTACGACCGCCCGCTACTGACCGGCCGCCAGGAAAATGTAGAATCAACCCTTGATGACTTTTCGTCACGGGGTGCTGCTGGCGGTTCTCTGTCTCGCCGCCTGTACGCGCGCGCCCCAAACACAGGAACCCGTCCGGGGACTGCGGGCCGCTGCAGGCGGCACGGTGTTTGTCACCCCGTCTCCCAACTTCTTCCTCGAGGCCGACGAGTCCCTGCACCCGGCCGCGGCGCCGCAAGCGGAAGCCGTCTGGACGGGTCTGCTTTCCGTGACCGAAGGCGGCGAGCATGTGCTGCGCGCGGACACCGAGGGCGGCGAGGCCTCGGTGACGGTGAACGGACAGGACGCCTCGCAAGGCGTCGCACTCACGTCCGGACGCCACCCGCTGACCATCCGGTTCCGCCGCTCCGGCGGCCCCGCGCGGCTGCAACTGCGCTGGAAAGCGGCCACGTTTGCCGAGGAGCCCGTCCCGGCGTCGGCGTTCTTCCACCAGCCGGAGGCCGGGGACCGCCACGCCCTCGCCGCCGAACAGGGACGCGTCCTGGCCGAGGAGATGGGCTGCGTCGCCTGCCACGCCGCCTCCGGCCTGACCGCGCGCTCCGGCCCTCGCCTGAGCCACGTCGGCGAGCGGGCGAAGGCCGCCTGGCTCGACGGCTGGTTGCGCAATCCGCGCGCCTTTCGCGCCGGAGCGCGCATGCCCCAGATCCTCCGCGACGAGGACCGCCCGCACGTCGTGGCCTACCTCGCGTCGCTTGGATCGCGGCAACCGGCGGAATCCGACAGACGCCTCAGCGTCCACACCGGCGCCAAAGGCAACGAACTCTACTCGGCGCTCGGTTGCGCCGCCTGTCACCGCAACCGTCTCGTGCTCGAAGGACTGGGGTCCAAGTACGACCGCGACGGGCTCAAAGCGCTGCTGCTCGAGCCGGAAGCCGTAATCCCCAACGGCCGCATGCCCGGCATGCTGCTGAGCGAAACCGAAGCCCTGCAGTTGGCCGAGTACCTGATGGACTCGCACAAGGCAGAGTTCGAACAGGCCCCCGCACAGGGCGATCCCGCGCTCGGACGTGCCGCCGTGGACACAGCGCGCTGCACAGCTTGCCACGAGATTGCCGGGATCGCGCCACCCGCCGCCGCCAGGCCCTGGACCGCATTGCGCGCCGGCGAAGGCTGCCTCGCCGCCGAACCGCCCGCCGGACTGCCCCGCTTCACCTTCCGCGAAGGCGAGCGGGAAGCGCTCACCGCCTACATCGACGTCACCGATGCGCATCCCGCGCCCGTCCATAAGCTGTGGCGCGACACGCGCACGCTCGGCTGCGTGAGCTGCCACCGCACCGAGTGGGGCGACCCGTTCGCCATCACGCCCGAAGCCGTTCCGCCGCTCGATGGCGCCGGCGCCAAGCTGCGGACCGCCTGGATCCGCCAGGTCGTCCTCGGCGATTCCCGCATCCACCACGCGCGCGCCATCCGCATGCCCCGTTTCCCCGAGGCCTCCGGAGCCGCGTTCGTCGAAGCCCTGGCCAAAGGCGCGGGCGTCCGTCCCGGCGACGGCGCGCCTCCCCCGCCAACGGACGCCGCACGCAGAAAGCAGGGTCTCGACCTGTTCTCAGCCGACGGCGAGCGCGGCGGGCTCGACTGCCTGAGCTGCCACGACTGGGGCGACTACCGGTCGCTCGGCGAAGAAGGCCCCCAACTGATCAACGCCACCGCCCGCCTCCGCTACGACTGGTTCGGCCGCTGGATCCGCGATCCGGGCCGCATCGTCTCCGGCACGTCGATGCCCCAGTTCTTCGCGGACCAAGCCGGCGAACAGCGCGAAGCCAGCATTGCCTCTCTCTGGGCGGCCCTGGACCTCGGCCCCAAGCTCCCCGTCTCCGGTCTGCGGCGCCGCGACACCGGCGACGACCCCGAAGCACGCCCCGTCCCCGCGGACGAAGCCGTCGTCGTGCGCTGGGACATGCCCGAAGCCACCCCGGCCGCCATCGCCGTCGGGTTGCCGGGCGGCGTGTCCTATTGCTTCGACGCCGCCGAGTGCCGCCTGCTCTACGCCTGGCGCGGCGGCTTCCTCGACATGAGCGGCACGCTCTACCGCAAGGTCGACGAAACGAAACTGACGCCCACCGCGAAGCCCCTCGGCCCGGTCTTCTACCGCGCCCCCTTTCCCATCCGCGCCGGCGATCCCGAGCGCATCCCCGACCGGCGCTTCCGCGGCTACCGCATCGTCGACGGCGTCCCGGAGTTCCACTACGAACTCGACGGCCGCGACGTGTTCGAACGCATCGATGCCCTGCCCCGCGGCATCCGCCGCACCTTCCGCCTGCCCCGCGTCGACCGCCCGATGTGGGTCGAAGCCGGTCCCGCGCGCCTCTCGCTGCGCACGCCGGAAATCCCCCAAGGCGAGAACGTCGAGTTCACACTCACCCTGGAGGCGAAATGAACGCCGGCGAAATGAATGGAGGCGAAATGAAGTACGCCGGCGCCATGAAGTACGCCGTCTGGCTCCTGGCCGCCGCCGCCTGGGCGCAGGCGCCGCCCACCAGCTACCGCGTCGAGAACGTCCCCATGCCGCGCGGCATCGCCCCGGAGTCGTCCGCCGTCACCTTCACCCCCGACGGATCGCTCGCCGCCACCTTCCGCCGCGGCGGCCTCTACATCTACGACCAGGCCACGGCCCAGTGGAACCGCTTCGCCTCCGGCTTTCAGACCCCGCTCGGCGTGCTCGCCGGCAAACCCGGCGAGTTCTTCGTCGTCCACCTGCCGGAGCTGACGCGCGTCGTCGACACCAACGCCGACGGCAAAGCCGACCTCTACGAAACCCTCTCCGACGCCTGGGGCATGAGCGGCAACTACCACGAGTTCATCTCCGGCCCCGCGCGCGACGCCGCCGGCAACTTCTACGTCTCCATGGGCAGTTCGTCCGGCGCGGCCGACCCGCGCCTGCCCGTCCGCGGCGCCCTCACGGACCGCGGCCGCGCCTCCCGCGAGCCCAAACCGGGACTCGTGAATCGCGTCGGCCACTACGCGCCCACCCTCTACCGCGGCTGCATCGTCCAGGTGACGCCCCAGCGCGAAACAAAGCTGTTCGCCTGCGGCTTCCGCCAGCCGAACGGCCTCGTCGTCACCCCCGAAGGCGACCTCTTCGCCGTGGACAACCAGGGCGACTGGATCGGCACCTCCCCGCTCCATCACGTCACCGAAGGCGCATTCCACGGGCATCCCTCCTCACTCAACTGGCACCCGGACTTCGCCGGCCGCGACCCGGTCGACATTCCCGTCGAAGAGCTGGACCGGAAGCGCAAGCGGCCCGCCATCGAATTCCCCCAGTTCGACATGGCCGGTTCGGTCGCCGGCCCCGCCGTGGACACAAGCGGCGGCGCGTTCGGACCCTACAGCGGGCAGATGCTGGTGGCCGACTGGACCTATCCCCGCGTCCTGCGGGCGGACCTCGAAAAGGTCGGCGGCGTCTGGCAGGGCGCGGCGTTCATTCTCTTCGAGGCCAACGGACTCCGCACCGGGAGCAACCGGCTGGCCCTGGCGCCCGACGGCAAGAGCCTCTACATCGCCCAGACCTCCCGCATCTGGGGAGCCACCGAAGGCATCCAGCGCCTCGTCTACACGGGCCGCGTCCCGATGGACATCCAGCACATGCGGCTCACCAAGACCGGCTTCGAGCTCACCTTCACCAGGCCGGTGGACCGCGCAACGGCGGGGAATCCGGCGAACTACGCCATGAGCCACTACTACTACCGCTATCACGGCCAATACGGCTCACCGAAGACGGACGTGACGCCGGTCAAGGTCACGGGGGCGTCGGTCTCGTGGGACAAACGAAGAGTGACATTGCGCGTCGACAACCTCGTGGCGGACCGTGTGTTCGAGCTGCGTCCATCGGGCATCCGGAGCGCCGAAGGAGAGCCGCTGTCCACCCGCATCGCCGCCTACACGGTGCGGCGCCTGCGGGAGTAGGGTGCGTTCTCTGCGGATCGGGCCATCGCCCGCCGTCGCCGGCGACATCGGCACCCCGCGCAAACCGCGATAGCCGCCTGCGGGAGCGGGCGGATGCGGTTCCCAAGCCCTACGCAGACCGAAACACGAGTTGCCAACGCGCAGGCTGAACTGCATGATGCGCTCATGGCCCGCCAAAGGTGCAAGTCTTTCATATAATGCCTTTGGTGCATTTATTTCGTTTACGGCGTAGAATACGGATAGGACTCGAAAGGAGACCGCCATGACCATGCTTGCCCACAGAGAACTACCGCCCTCAGCGCAGGACGCGGCGATGGCGCGCGTGTCCGGCCAGGTCCTGTCCCCGTTTGTGCGGCAGAAGCGTCCCTTGTCGCTGCGCGTCCGCGAGGATGGCCAGGAAAAGCCGCTGGAGCTGCCAGCGGGCGCGGTCGCCCTGCTCATGGAAATTCTGGAAGCGATGGCGTCAGGCCGCGGCGTGACCCTGATCCCGGAAAACGCCGAGCTGACGACGGTCCAGGCCGCCGAGGTCCTGAACGTCTCGCGGCCGTACCTGATCAAGCTCCTCGATGACCACGTCCTGCCGCACCGCAAGGTCGGCAAGCACCGGCGCATTCGCCTGGAAGACGTGATGGCCTACAAGTCGAAAATCGATCAGGAACGCGAAGCGGTGCTCGATGCGCTCGCCCGCGAGGCGCAAGAGCTCGAAATGGGCTACGACCGGCCATGATGCGTATTCCGGGGATGCCGATCGGCGTTCCGGGACCGGCTCACAAGTGATCGGCATGAGCCCGGAATCCTGATCGGCTTCACCCCGGAATCTTGATCGCCATCATCCCGGAATCGTGATCGGCTTGCCCCGGAATACGCATGCACCACAGCACCGTCGCCCGCCTCGCCCCCACCTACGCCCCCCGCTCCCGTTCCAGGAACAGCGCGCCGTTCTCGCGGAAGTCGTCGAGCGACGGAAACTGCTTGTCGGCCGCGCTCGTAATACGGGTGCGATCTTTCTTGGTCAAACCGCCTTCGAAATCCTGGTGGACCATCACGCTCTTGAACGGCAACCGCCGGCGCTGGAACTCCAGGCACGAGATCGTGGCCAACCGGGCCTTGTCGTTGTCCCTCACCCCGAACAGGTACACCGGGCGCGGACCGGCGTCCAACTGGTAGTCCACCTCGTATTCGTCATGGTCCGGGATCGGCAGCACGCGGGCGCGCGGGCTGAACGCGGCCAGGCGCTCTTCGATGAACTCGGCGAGTTGCTCGTAAAACAGGCTCTGGATCGCCTCGCGCCTGAAGAACTGCATGCTGGAGACTTTGGCCACCGTCTGCGCGAACTGCAGGATCGCCGGGTAGAGGCGCTCCGGTTCCGCTTCGAGGAACAGCCGCCCATCCTGCTCCGCGATCCGGTTCTCAGCCAGGATGCGGTTGAAGATCCGGACTTTGTTCTCCGTATCCAGGTCGTAGTGGTAGGTGAGCCGCATCAGGGTCATGCCGTGATCGCTGATGCGCACGCGGTTGGACCCGTCGCCCGTCTCGTCGAGGAAGATGTCCACCATGTCCCCGTCTTCGTGAAACAGCGGCGCGAGCACCTGGACCACGCCCGGCCGCCGCTCCCGGAATGCCACGTGACCGTTGAACTGTTGTTTCAATAGCTCCATTCCCGTCATGGGATTGGCTCCTGGTGCCCTGGGCGATGCCGGTATCGATGGCAATGACTTCTCTGCTCAGTTGGCTCGGGAAGAGCAGGATCCCGAAGAAAAGCCGAAATAGGCATAGGCCCAGCTTCTCGAATCGCGTTAAGTCAACCCCAAGGCTTTCATCGCCGCCATCATCGGGTCCGAGAAGAACACCGGATCGACCCGCTCCACGATATCGCCCGAGACTTCGAGGAAGTTCCGTTTGTTCTCCAATGGGATGAGTGCCTTCCTTGCGCCGTTGTCCATTGCCACCTGCAGCGGCTCGGCCAGCGACCGCATGGCCTTGATGTTGCCCTGGATGCTCAGATCACCGAGGATGACCAGCCCCGCCTGGACGGACTGTCGCTTCAGTGCCGAATAGATGGCGACCACCAGAGCGATCCCGGCCTCGCATGGAACCTGATTGCATAACAGGTCGATGGCTTCAACATGGAAATCGGTCGTGTCAACCTGCTGGCCGATTCCCATCTTCACCTTCTGGCCCATCAGGTAGGCAAACGCCCGATTGATCGACTCTCGCATCAATCCCTCGACGCCACCAGCAATCTTGAGCTTGCCTGTGCCGGGTGAGCAGCCAACCTCCAGGCGGTACAGTCCGACCTTGGCGTGATCGTCCACCGAAGACGTGTACACCGATCCTGGAGCCAACGGATCGAGCGAGATCATGTCCCGGCCACCCTGCTCAGGAACGCCGATGAACTTCTCCTCACGGCTCTCGTTGTCGATCATCGAAAACGAGACTTGGTGAAACTCGAACGACCCCATCTTCTTCAGTTGCTCTTTCACCCGGCGTCGGCCTTCGAGCGATAGTTCAACCAGTTCGGCGAGGTCATCCTTCGACAGATCACCATTCGGATAGATCAACTTCACCAAACCGGATACGGTCTTCCGAACAGCCTTGACATCCCTAGATTTCAGGTGCGACCCGAGCGAGAAGTGGTGGTCCAAAACCTCTGTGAACGTATGTTTCCGAAGTTCCCGCAACGCTTCCGCCAGATAATCAACGACGAAGCCGTAGTGATTCGTAAAGAAGTCCACCTTCATCTTCGGCATCTCCCAGCCGGGGATGTAGAAGTGGATTCGGTCGAGGAACGCCATGTCTTCTCGGATCACATCGGGCATAGGCATAAAAAGGTGTGACGACCGCACCATCACTTCAACGGGCTGGTTCGTGTTGCCGAACATAGCAATCGAGGCGGGACCGGACAGCGAGTCCTTGCCCCGAGCAAACGTGCCCGATTCGCAGTAAGTTTTCAGTGTAGTGACGACTTCCTTCGGCATCTTTTGGAGGTCGGCCACTTCGTCAAAGCCGATCGCATCCCAGATCCCGACCAACCCCATCTTCCCGGTCGCCATATTGAAGAACAGATTCGCTACGGTCGTCGGCCCAGTCAGCAGGATCGTATAAGGCGACAACTCCTGGTACCCATAGCTCTTCCCGGTCTCACGAGGGCCAAGTTCCACCAAGTTGTAGTTGGCCTCAGTCAATGGAATGAGCCGGATCAGATAATGCAACTTCTGGCGGCGGCTGAAGTACGACGGTTCAAGGCCGATGGTTCGCAGCAGCAGGTCGATCCACTCGTCTGTCGTGAACTGCTTCCGGCACGCCCGATACTCGTCCAGGTCGAACGTCGCAAGCTGGATCGGCTTCAACCTGTCGATCCAGAACGGGCTGCGCTTGCCCTTCTGCTCCTCGTCGTACTGATGGCGCAGGTCCAACTGCACCCAGATGCCGCCCATCAAAAGACGGTCGTAGTCCCGAAGAAAATGCTCGGGGATGTGAACGTGCTTGTGGCCGAAGTTCTTCAGTTCGGCCCAGTGCTTGTCGTCGTCGGAAACGTATCGCACCTGCACCTTGTCGATGAAGGTGTGCTTGCCTTTGTCCTTCACCATCGACTGCGCCTTGTTCGCCTCGTCGGGCCGCACGAAGTTCGAGGCCAAGGTATTGTTGACGACCTTCAGTCCCGCCTCAATCGCCACCGGGTCGTCCGTGGCGCAGTATTTCCCGAGCAGGTATTCGAGGACGAACACCGGAACATTGGCTCCGACCTTCACCTTGCGAACCAAGTCCTTGCGAACGACCTTCCCTGCAAAGACTGCTGCTGCTTTTCGATCAAGTTCTGGCATCGTTCTCCCTTACAGCGAAATGGCAACCTCAATCGTCAGGGGAGCCGTGAGTTCATCGTTTGTGGCGGCATCGAGCAAATGGATGCCAACCGTCTTCTGCGTGACCTCTTCCGATAGCATCACCGTGACCGTGTTTAGTTCGACTTTCTGGTTGTCGTTCTCCGCAGCCTTTAGCTTCACTTCGCCCGTCGCATTCTGGAAACCATACGAGGCACTGACCGGGGTCGAAACGCATTTCTTGTTCGCCCTCAACTCAACTCGTACTTTGGGCGGTTCGATCCCGAACAGCCCCGCCTGTTCCCCGGCGATTTGGATGGAGAAGAATCTCGTGGTCAGCTTCGCCGTTCCAGGCTTCAGCGTCCAGCGGATTCCAGACAAGGGCGCTGACGGCTTCGTGATCGCCCGCATCACCACGACGGGCACGATCAACTCCTGCGGTGACATCCCACCGTGGAAGTAGGCTCGGCCACCGCCCTTCGACTTGAAGACGGCGAAAGTCCACGGAGTCGCAACGTCGAACTCGCTTTCCACTCCCAAGGACGCCAGCGAGGTCCGCAAGTAGGAAGGTTCCGATGTGCCGCCGACGCCGATCCACACCCGTCGATGCAGGTCTTCCGCCTTGCCCCCAGGAGCCTCGATCTTCATATCGTCACCGATCTCCTCTGCGAACAGATGGCCGTGGTCAGCCACCAGCACGATGGTCTTGATGCCGTGATCGGCCAGGACCCGAACCCCACGCCGCAGATGATGGAGCACGCCGTCAATCTGGAGCCGAGCCTGCGCCACGTTATCGGCCTCGCACAACTCATCAATTTCCTGGGAGGTAATGAGGATCAACTCCGCACCCTGGATGCCGTCCTTCACCTTCTTCGTTGGCTTCGGGGAGCAGGTCTTCCCGCTTCGCCTCGAAAACTGTCACGCCAGCGTTTTCTCTCAAAAACGCTACCCGGTCCTTCCGATCCTTGATGACAGTGCCGCCGATGTCCAACGCCACTTTTCCCCCGCCCACAGCGACCACCTTGGCCGACTCGTTTGCCTTGGGGAGCAACGCCGCCATCCCGATCTCGGTGATTGTGGGGATCGTGCCCACCGCAGGTTGCAGAGACAGGTCGAAGTCATCCTTGAGAAGTCGTGACAACTCCCTAGCCATCTCGAACCGCAGAGCGTCTACCCACACGTAGGCGACCTTCCCATCCCCGAGCAGCGGCTTCACCTTCTTCTCAAAAACCTCCCGCTGCTGGAGGACTCCTTTCACTGGCGGCTTGGCCTTCTGATACGCCGTCATGAAGTGCTTCGCCAGTTCGGAACCGACTTCCGTATATCGTTGCTCGGCCTTGGTGATGAGCTTTTCCAATTCGGGATGATCGCCGCTGCCCCCAAAGTCGAAGCTGTAATGGCGGCTTTCCATGTTCCGGTGGTGGGTATCGAGCAGGCACCACGGCTCGTCATCATCGGTGTATGCCTTCAGAAGTGCAGGGATGGTAGCCGGGGCCTGCTTGATGGCTTTGCCGACTCGCTCCGCCTCAATCAGCACCTCGGCTGCGGAAGAGATCAGCGCCCATCGAGCCTGGACCTCGGGTTTAACATCAGCCCAGAAACGGGAGAGCCGTTGCTGCGCTAGTTGAAGGAGTGCCGGGTTCGCTGCCTTGAAAAGCCCCGTCTCCACCTGCACCATCAACGCCCGTTCCACGCAGAAGAATGTTTCGTTGCGTTGAAGCAGTTCGACAGGCAAATCGAGCTTTCCGAGGCCGATCTCGTCTTCCACCTGGTTCGCCAGCTTGACGTAGCTGTCCCGCAGGTCTCGCCTATTGCGCCAAGTCTGAACGAGGCGCACGCAGGAGTCCTTGCCGCCAACACTGTTCGCCACAGGGACCGAAGCCAGTGACGCTGGAATCTGGCCCTTCAACGACAGAAACAGATCCGTGAGAAGAACGTGCCGCCCCAACCGGACACGCCAATTGGAGAGGACTTCGGCGTCGGGAATTCGATATCAGAAATTAGCTTGGCAGGTGTCACGAGTTCCTTCTGGGCCTCCTTATTGCGGATCTCTTCGTCGGCCTCGCCGCTGCCGAGGAACGCCAGTGCGACATCCTGCGGGTTGGCCGAACCGAAGATCAGCGTCAGAAGGCCAGCAGAGATGTCCTTGCCCTTGTCGGCAAGCGAGTCCAGGTCGGCCAGCGAGAGTTTCCCGGCTTCTACCTGCCGCTCGATTTCCGCAACCTGATCGTCGCCGAGAATGGGCCGCAGCGCATTCCTTCCCACAACCGAGAGGCGGGTATTGCACGCTGGCGGTTGTTGCCGGGGCTGCATGATGACCCCGGCGCAGTCCAGTTCGATCAAGGCGCTGGCGGTGTCCGTGCGCTCCATTGGCACGTACACAACCAGTCGTGGTGCTTCGTTGCCGTCCAGAAGTTGATCGACTTCTTTTCGCAGTCGCAGGAAGCTGCCGTTGTATCGAGCGACCGTAGTCTTCGAGATCGACATTTGTGCCGCCACTCGGCTGTAGGCTTGTTCCGGGTCGTACCAGACAACCAGCTTCTTCTCATCTACCTGCTTTGCGATCTGTTGAACGAGAGCTTCGGTCACTACTGGCAGCACTTCACAAGCCCTTTCTGCCGAAGCTGCTTGCTGATGGACGACCACTCGTACTTCCCGGCGAGGAGTTCGTCCCAATAGATCTTCGCCTCTCTCCAGGGGACGAGCTCGTGGAGGGGGCGATGTTCAGAACCACGCCATCGTTGAGGTCTGGTTCGAGATGCAGGTTCGCCGCACGACGCAGCTTGTCTTCAAGATCCTGCAGTTCGGAGACGAAGTCCTCCAGTCGTTCTACCTCCTTGGCGAACCGCTTGCCTTCCTTGCCCGATTCGCCTTGATGGCGTTTTGGCTCGAAGAGTATCAAGGCGGCTCGTTCCAAGCGAATCTTCGGTTCGACGTAGTTCACCAAGGCTTTGAAAAGGGTGTCCTTGTCGAGTCTGTGGTAATACAACCAGAGGGCATAGTTCCTCTTTGAGGACTGGAGCAACCAATAGATTGGAGCCTTTCGCCGACTCTTAGAGTAGCGAGAAATGTGATCGTCCCAGAAGCCGCCCCTAGATGGCCGTCGAAAGTAGTCACGGACATTGTTTACTCTCAGGTGCTGAAGCTTACTCCACCTGGTCGGCTCCATCTTTCCAAATGACCTCGAACACGTTGCCGACACGATGGACTATGTCGTCGCTGTTGTCTGCATCATCACAGAACACCCCATCCCAACAAATATCGACGGGGTACTCGATAGGACTCTCCACGGCTGGCAGCCCATTTGAGTCTTTGAGCATTCCTGGCGGACACGCTGGCAAAGATGCAAAAGGATCAGGAAGTGACATCCACCCAACATCGGTTAACGCTGCGGCACAGTCCCACCGTCCAAAGGCAACACCTACAGCGTATGAGATCGTTCGGTGAGCAAGATCAGCAAGTCCCACTGGAACGCCGTCGTCCTCATTCCGCTCCTCCGCTTCGGTGTCATCGTCGTATTCTGTTTCTAATTCAAGATTTGAGGAGTTCACACCATAGCATTTGTCGATGGCTTCGTCCCATGAGGCAGCACTTGCGTTCCGCTCGGCCTCAGCATCGGCTATTCGTTTAACTAGCTGATCCAAAGCCGCCTGGAGGCTCTCGCCGAGGGGAGGCGAGACGAAGCATGATGCTACTTCGTCATGAGCGGAAACGAGTCGGAGAGATTCAATTGCTCCCTTAGTCTTTGCGCCAAGCAGGTCAGCGTTTTCAGGCACACGCCATGGCATCTGCTTGATAACACCAGTGTTGAATTTTCCGAAGCACGCTTGAAGGTGGACTAAATACACAATGAGTCGGGAGTTTAGCCATCCCACAAGATATTCTGGCGAGATTTCTGATTCGCTCAAAATGGCTGGGCCAACGTGACCGAATATGCATCCTGCGGGCAGCGCACGTGCGCTAAACCCCTTGGCGCTACGTATTGAGTAAGTTGCGCCGGGTCTTCGATAGTATGCGGACGCTTGGCGACTTTGCGCCACCTGCCCGTTCACTCGCCTGTTTTCCTCTGCGAGTTCAGCTCCATCTCGATTCCACTTAACAAGCAGGTGAATGTCAGCGTAATACAGCGCATAGTCACCACCTTTTGACATAGGCTCCCATATGCTACCTGGAGAGATCGCCGTAGGATCAACTTCCCACCGAAGGCGAAGAAACCGAAAATTGTCAAAAGTACGCATTCCCTCACGAGCGGTTCCAATCTCCGGCTCGAATACCGGGCTGGAGTGTTTTAGGAGGTTCGCAATGGCGCTTGGCGAAGAATAAAGCAACTTGTACTCGGGTAGATGGAGGAACATCTCCCTTGGAACGCAATAATTGATGCCAGTGGAATTATCGGCTGTTGGCAACGTTCTATCCGAGGCCGTGGTGTGACGGCGATCAATGGCTATCACTTCAGTGGAGGTGGCGTGCCCAAGAACATAGGCACACGACTCAACGTATGCGTCATCCATTACTCCCTCTCCGAGATCGAGGAGTAGTGATAAGGTCGGTATGACCTCGTGCTTGCGCCACCGAAGTAGCTTCTTAACCACGAGGAACGAACGTGAGGTGATTGCCCCCACAAGCCCGGTCGGTGCCAATTGAAGGCCTCTGGTTACAAAGCACCCGAGCAAGTCAACGTAAGTATCTGGATAGGATCGCCAGTTGTAGTCCGTCAAGTGTTTCTGACACAATCCAAACGGCGGATTCATTAGGACCACGTCAAATCGTTTGTGGCACACATCCACGAAACCAAAACCACGCACGGTATCTTCAGCGAAGAGTCGCCGTTGGAGGTTTCGGCCGTTCTGCGCTTTCTCGGCGTAGCTACGTAGAGCCTCTACAACCTTAGCTTCGGCCTGCTCAAAGAATTGATCGTCAGTGAGGTCGGTTAAATCGAAGAGGGTGGGCTGGTCGGGCTTTGCTGTGAGACGGTCCATCGCTGCTTGGCTAAACAAAAGCGGCTGGCCTTTGCGATCCGTGGCTTGGGTTGTTTCCCGTGCCCATTGTTTCTTGGCAGCGACTACAGCCTCCCGAATGTCCTCCTCGATCTTGAGCAGTGAACCAGCTTCTCCAGCCAGCTTCATCTTGTCAAAAACGACCTCCACTACGTGCCCAAGTAGCTTCGGCTCCAACTGGGAGACGAACTCCTTGAGCATCGGTTCTTCACCGGGCATCGGTTCGGCACATACAAAATTCGAGCGAGTGATCTTGGGACGTTCTTTTCTTAGCCCCATCTCCTGATAGGCCCGCTGGCAACGGAGCCACAGGGCCAACGCCGCAATCTGGCTACAGCGAAGGTCGATGTCAATGCCGTGGATGTTGTTAGCAAGAATTAACCGTGGAATATCTCGCCGTAGGGCATCAAGCGTCGGGTAATCCTCCGTAAGTGCCGGGCCAAGTTGTGGATCGGCGTAGGCTTCCTCGTAGATGGATATAAGCAGATCGAAACAGTACAACAAGAAGTGGCCGCTACCACAGGCAGGGTCGAGGATCTTCAGGTCCCGTGGGTCCCTCTTCGGTCGATGTGGGATGTGGACCGGGAGCTTGAGCAATCCTTCTTGTGAGAGACGGTCTCCCCCTTCGGCGTCTTTGGGCGGCAGTTCCCCATCATGAAGGAAAATCTCTTTTGGGCGACGGACGAGATAACGGCACTGATCTGTGAGCTTGGTTTGGCCTTTTTGCATCTCGAACCAGATGCGGCCTAGAGTGTTGTCAGTTAGGAATTCGACCACGTAGCGGGGCGTGAAGAATTGGTTGCGGAAAGCAAGCTCGTACGAATTTCGTGGAGCTTGACTTTCTTTGCGGGCCTGATCACGAAGATCCTTTGGCGTGAAATACTGATAGACCCAACCAATAGTCTCGTCTTGAGACCAGAGTTGCGGCCACTTCTCTCGCAGTTCCGTTTCGTCTGGTTTGATGCCGCCGCCATTTAGCAGGTCCAGCACTTCATCAAGCGTCTTCTGTTTAGGGTAGAGCCTATTGGCTGGGTCGTTGGGACTGAACAACACGCCGATCTCATCAGAGAGGAGAGCGCCCAACCAATCCAAAAAGTGCCGATAAGCGATATCTTGATGCCCAGTGTTGAACAGCCGCTCGTCTTCTGGATGGTCGGCGAGATAGAACATCACGGCCTTCGAGTTGACGCCATTGCCCACGGCATCCCTGAACTTGTACTCCCCGATGTAGACCTCTCGGGCCTCCATCATCTTGTAAGCGCACAACCGATTCAGGTGTGTGAAAGCAATCTCCCGGATCAATTGGTCGAGAGCGTCCTTCGGCTTGAATCCACGAGCCTGGATGTGATTGAAGTGGTCGAGGATGTCCTTGCGTGCGGACTGCTCTTCGTCGCTCAGGTGCGTCATCGGAGCATTCGGATCGGTAGTGACCTGATCCTTCTTGGCGAAGATGGCGTACTTGCCTTCAAGCTCCTGGGAGATCGACTCCTCCAGCAGCTTGCGGCACTGCATTACGACATTGCGTAGCCTGTTACGAAGTTCTTGATCCATCTCACGCCACTCCCTGCGATCGGGGCACAATCGTTAGCTGCTTGAGTTCCTTGATCCGGGTGTTCACGAGATCATCGAGCGCAAGGCATACGACCCGGATAGTTTCGACTGCCTGTTTTGCCCAGGGATAGCCGATCTCCTGGATCGGGCCAGAAGGATCGTCCTGGGATCGGTCGGCTCGATGAACGATGTCGTTGCGCCGTTTCACTGTTGCATCCAATGTCTTCTTGATTTCGTCTTCCGTACGGCCGAGCTTTTGGGCAATGAGACTCCACGGATTGTCCAGGCCGAGGAGCACGCCCGTCACATGAATGCCCCGCTTGCCGCTGAGGTAGCTGAAATCCAGACTGCTGACCATCTTGTTGGCGACGAAGAGAGGATCGGGGTCGGACAGGATACGGACCACTTCATCCAAAGAAAATGTGAGGCTCTTGAATTGGGCCTTGACCTCATCGTCCTTTTTGGGTACGAAGTCACGACCCCGCAGACGGATCACTTCGGAGAGATTATGGCGCAGGAGAAGCGGAAGGTACGTTTCGAGGCCCGTCGCTGCCGTGACGACAGATTGGCGCAGCAGGTTGCCAAGGGCGCTGCGTTTGATGGCGGCGGGTGGGACCTCAGCCAGTTCCCGAATCAACCCCAGAAAAATGCCGTTCGAGATCACCAACAGGCTCTCATCTTCACTCGCCTTTACGAGTTCTCGAAGTGAACGCAGCAGGGTTTCCTCGGTGCTGAGGGAATCATGCTCCAGCAGCCGAAAGACTTTCAGCAGCAGGTCGGCTGGCCGGATGTTGTCTTCAAAGATTTGCCGAGGACTGAGCATGATTACTCCAGAATGATGATTGCGCCTTCGTCGATGTACTTCTGGAGCGCATCCCGAATCAGTTCCAGCGCCTTTTCGAGGTCGGGCTGCGTCTGGATGGGTCGATTGAAGAACTCCGAGGCCCGGACCTTCCTGACGGGTGCCTTCTTCTCACTGCCTATCGAGAGTTCCTGCAACTTCACCTGCACGGACGACTTGAGGGCTTCCACGGCGGCGATGTCGGACTCCATTTCCGTGAGGCTCGAGTTGCCGAGAGAAGTGCCGCCCTGGACTGCTGCTTTGTCGCCGTCGTCACCGAGTCGGGCTTGGAGCGGCGAGAGCAAGGAGGACGCCATGCTCGGGTTGTTCGCTTCCAGGGGTGCCCATTCACTGCGATTCTTGATCTCGCCGATTGCGGATTCATACGCCTTCTTCCGGCGCTCGAACAGGTCGCCGTAGGCGCTTCTATAAGCCCCAAGTACTGCGCCCGATTTGGCTTCAATATCGCTCCAGGAGTCCAGGAAGGATTCAGACGCGAGGATCTCTTTGAGCGTCACCACCGTTTCCTCCAGCTCGGGTGGCGGATTCTGGGCCAGAAGCCGCTGCCAAATCTGATCCGTGGCTTGTCGAGCTTGCCGCAAAGTGCCGATGGCATCAGGGGTCAGGGCTTCACGTAGCTTCCTTACCTTTTCTCTGGTCTCGCCGAACTCCTTGCCGTTCTCAGTGAGCAGCCGAACGCAGTCGTCTGAAGCGGAGGATTGGATGCCAGCCAACGTCTGCTGGTATTCGGAGATCATCGTGAGGATCGGGAGACGGTGCGCCTCTGCCGTTGCCTTCAATGGATACAGTTTCGCCAGTTCCTCCGCAGCCACTTTCTTGAACGCTGTGGCGATAGCCCCTTCTTCGACATCGACCTCTTCTCCTGTGAGGTCTTCCAATCGCTGGACGGCCTGAGTCAGCGTCTTGAGGCCAACGGATTGCCGGGGCGAAAATAACGAGTTGCGGAAGGCCGGATTGCTCGTGAAGGGAGACCTCGATGCAGGGTCCTGATAGTTGTGGAATCGGTTCCCCTGATACGTGACCTCGATCTCGCCAGCCCGGAACAACGTGGCGAGAATCAGGCGAATCATGTCACGCTCCCAACCATACGGGGTGCTGCCGAAACGCCGTTCCAGCGCCTTCCCCATTCGGCTGTCCTTGTTGCCGTAACTGTGTTCGCTCTTCAGGTAGTCGAGGACTTCCTTGGCGACCGGAGCGTTCGGGTTGACAACATTCTTCGGGCCTTCTTTGACTACTAGCCCAAGACCGTGTTCGTTCTGGTAGAAGACGTTCGGCAAAGCCTTCAGATCAGCCGCCTTGAGTACTTGCTCGGCCTCGTCTCCTTTGAGGGATCGAGAACCCATCTGCAGCTTTGGATAGAGATCGGGAACAACCTGCCCGAAGAGCTTCTTCAGTATTTCGCCGAGACCCTTTCCTAGCGCCGAAGCATCCTTTTGGACGCCACGGAACATGCCAGTACCAAGTTCCATAGCCTCCGTCAGCTTGTCCCGCAGCCGGGTCTCGTAGCCGTTCCTGGAGTTCTTCTCGTCCTGAAGGCACGTTGATTCGTCGGGACTGATCTTCTGCTGGGCGCTGAGTTGGTTGTACTTGTCCACCATCTTGCGGGAGGCATGAAGTTGAGCGACCAACTCGTCAATTTCTGGGGTAAGGCAGAACAGCCAGTACAGGTCGTTCTCGTGCGACTTCTGCTGACTCTCGGTGCGGGTGTCCTCGATCCGCTTCGTGAGTTCATCGGCGTCGTCGGCCACGCAGAGTGTCAGCGGCAGTTCACCCTCATCGCCGATGGTGGTTCCATCGACCGTCATGCCGATGCGGAATGACCGATTCTGATAACGGTACGTTTTGAATTCCGGCTCATCGAAGATTTGCTGGAGGGAGGCTCGGGTGAGTTCGTTGCGCTCACGAGGCTTCGGCTCCAGATGGCCCCGGCGTTCGGTCTCCCAATTCTTCTCCTGCGCCGTTTGGAGTTTCCATCCTTCTTCGGTATTGCGGATGAACTGGGCGTCATTCAATCGCTTCACCGCAGCTTGAACTTCGCTCAGAGGAGTCGGTTTGCCGACCTCATCAACCAGGACGGCGGCGAGATTGGCTTCCGTGCGTGGAAGGTCCCGGATGAACTCCAGAAGGCAGATCGCCTTCCCAACCCGCAGTGCCCAACCCTTGTCATGGGCGTCGTTCTTGAAGCGTTCGGCGATCTGGTAGATGTCGGTCCGCTTCTCGTTGGAGAGGTTGCCTTCCACCAACTCGAACACCTTGTCGAGCGTGACGAGCGCACCGATGGGCTTCTTGGCGAAAGCAGTGCGGTCCGAGACGAGCATTTCGTAGGCTTGCTTGATGATGGTGCGGTTGCTGCCGCCGTAATGCCGAGGAGCGCCGGGCTGAAGGCGAATGCCCGACATGATCCCGATGCAGAGGTCGAGGTAGTGCGGCGGATACGGGTAGAAATGGATGAAGTCGCCCTCATTGATGTCCGTGCGCCGGGTTGTCCGTTCCAGCCGCAGGGCAGCGTTCAGGTTTCCTTGGTTATCGCCGAACAACTTCCTCAGTGGCTTCTCAGCTTCCACCTTCTTCGCCAGAACACGCTTGGTCGCCACTTCCCGGATGTCGGAAGGTGCGAGGTCCACCCGGTAACGAAAGCGATCTTGGAGCTTCGCAAGTTCCACTCGCTTCGAGTCGATTGCGGCGACCACTTCATCGAGCTTTTCCTGTGAAGTGACAACGATCCAACAGGGGGCCTTGATCTTGCCCTCCTTCAAAAGGTTCTTGCCAACTTTTCCGAACTCCTCGATGGTTGCACGCAAGTCTTCGATCTTGTCGCCGCTGCGGGCGACGTGCTGGCCCACCTCGTCGATGATGAAGACCAATGCCTTCCCAGGTCGACGGCGGCCCCAAAGCTCGAACGTGCGCCGGACGACCTTGCTTACCGAAATCGAGGCATCACGATTTCGTTGGGAGTGCGCCCATGAGTCCGGCGAGGTGTAGATGCTTCTGTCGAGGGCATGGAGGATGGCGCTGGCCCTGGACAACTTCTGCGCCCCGGCTCGGACGGTCTCCCACTCCTTATTGAGCAGTTTGCTGCATGTGGTCACGAACTCGGCCAGTTTCCCTTCGGCTTCAAGCTCGATCTCAAGCTCGGCGATGTCGAAATCCTCGGCATAGCCAAGTTCCCGCAGCAATACCGTGTACATCAATTCGGCGATTCGTTGCGTAACCTTCCGGGTGTCGGCTTCCTTGGCTACCTCGAACAAGATCACCTGCGTGGGGAACCTAGCATTGATGTTGTCGAGCAGAGGACCGATGCGATTTTCCTTTTTGGCAGCATCCTGAAGTTGCTTCTTGAACAGATCGGCGAAGCTGTGGCCAAGGACTTTGCGGTTCTCCAGTGCGTAACCGAGGTTCTTGGCGAACGAGCTTTTGCCCGAGCCGAAGAAGCCCGAGACCCATACACCCACGCTCTCATGCGGTTCGCTGGGCGCTTCCGCAATGGCCTTGAACAAGTCGTGGTACTGGTCCCGAATGCTGTCCGTGGCGATGTACTCGGTGATCTCCGAGTAGACGGACTGCTCGTCTGCCTGATCGACTTGGATGATCTCTTCGATCTTCTGGGTCAGGTCACGAGTCAACAGATCGCCGATTGTCTTCATCTGCTCTCCGATCACATCAGCCATAGATTTTCACCCGGTAGTTGCCAAGGGCATCCCGGTCCTTCAGGTCCATAAATCGAAGACCAGTAGTGCCCTCGATGGAGCCGGGATAGAACAGAATGGTCGTCACCTTCGTCTTTCCGTGCATCTTGTCGAGCAGCATCGACATATGAAAGATCCCCGGCGACATCGCTGCGACCCGAGTTAAGAAGACGACGGAGTTTCGAGGATCAAGCAGGGCGAGTCGCTCGGCCAAAAGATCCCACAGCGGCACCCAGACCTTGCTCGATAGGTACGTCGTCAATTGCTGTTGGGCCTCAACGAAGCCCCGCTGCTTCTCCAACTCGATGACGGCTTCTAAACCCTCGTCATCGTCCTTCTCATGAACCCGTTCCAGTGCCGACCACAGGAGGTCTGACATCGGGATGATGTGAACCTCTTTCCCGACTCCCAACAAGCGGGTTTCGAGCAGCCGGATCTCTCGCCTGAGATCCCACTCGGCTGTTGGATCGTAGCGGAGGATGGCGAAGGGCAGGTCGTGGTACACGCTGATCCTCGGCGGAAGGGCCTTCAGATCGCTCTCCAGAAGGGCGATGCTATCTTTCAGCGAGGACATTCGCATACTCCTCTAAGGTTTCGGCGGGGAAGCTCAACCGAGTGACGCTTCCGGCGACGTGATACTCCAGCAGTCCAAGTTGGTGGGCTTCGAAGAGCAGCCTCTCAAGAGCTTCCCGATGTAGGAAGAACAGCTTCCAATCGGGTAGTTCAATCAGCTTTGCCCCCGATGGTTGATGCTGCTTCAAGTAGAAGGCGATATAGGCACATGCTTCGACCGGGATGTACGCTGGAGCGATCTTCTTGTTCACAGCACCTTGGAGAACCCCGAAGTCCCGCAAAGTCGAAAGGAGGCCCTGGGCAGCGTGAATCAGAGTAGATTCAGACCAACGACTGGTCATCTTCCCCTCGTCGACCCACCTTCCAAGTGTTCGCTGAAATTCGGGGACATTGACATCCGACAATCCTCGATCCCGCATCGGAAGGAAGATCTCGGTAACCACGTCCCGAAGCAGCTTGTCGGCACGGGCGGCGTGGAAATAAAAGATTCGGTCGAGCGCTGCAGTCGAGAACTTCTTGCGCACAAGCGTGACCAGCGCCCTGGTTACTTCCCTTTCGCTGAGATAGCGTTGGCGGAAGATCCCCAGGATGTCCTCAACACGAGAACGAGAGGCCTTCCCAAAAATGTTCTGCTGCCGGACCCGAGTAAGGTTGTCATCGACGCTGGCGGCAACATCCCAATGCGAGAGCAACGTCTTCGTGTCGCCGATCAGCGCACCTGCTTTGATGATCCGGGAGGTGTACGGTTCCGAAGGCGCAACCCAATTTCCATTGTCGATGGTCACCGCTGGCATGCCCTTTACCGCATCCTCTGCCGAAGTTCGAGTTCCAGCGTCTTGCGATTCTGTTCGATCATCTCAACCAGCAGGGCCGACACGCTGGCACGGCCACCCTCGTCCTTCGCCCGATAGAAGGCGACCCGATTGAGCAACTCCCACAAATCGGCTGGAAGATGGACTCCTGTGGTTTTGTAGGGTCGTTCCGGCGGGTCGGGTGCGGTAGGCTTCTTTGCCATGAACGACCAGTGTACTCCTTGTCAATTGTCGATTGCTGACGGGTTCAACTGAGCGTTTGCCGGGAAATGGGTCGTCGAGACTCCGGCCCACGCGCGCCCGGCAGACGCCACCCGGATGCTTCCGCCGCCTTCGCAAACCCGCTCTCATCCGGCGACAAACTCCGCTCCAGCTTTCGTTTCGGGTTCCGTGACGCCGCCCGTCCCGCAGTCACTCCGATTCCGAATCCCCCAACCCCAACAAAACACAAGCCGCCCCCACCTCCTCAGCCCCGCCCGGCTTCGCACCCCGTGTCATCCTGCAGGTGAAAGGACGCACCGCCGCATGGCCGCCGGAAGACAATTCGCCGCCCAGACGGAATGTCCCGCGCGAACCTCCGGCAGGCCGCTGCGCCGGCCCACAATTTCGAATTGCCAACAACGAAGCCAATTCGGCCGTGTGAAATCGGCAAATGCCCCAACCACCCGGCCCCAAACCAGGCGCAACGCCAAGAGGAGAAACCAAAATGCCAGGATGCCCCATCTGCTCGCACCCCGAACGCGCCGCCATTGAAGACAAGATCCGCCGCGGCGTCTTCTGGACCCGTCTCGCCGCCGAATACGGCTATCGCGCGTACCTGTTCGCCGTCCACCGCTGCCGCCACATGCCCCAGGGCGACGCCGCCGCTACCGGCCCCGCGCCCGAGGCCCGCAACGCCATGGGCCGCACCGAGACCGAAGAACAATGGATCCTCGTCGCCAACATGCTGCGCGACGTCCTCCGGCCCTTCCCCGAAGCGTGGCGCCTCGTCCTCGAAGGCATCGACGCCCTCGTCCTCTCTACCGCACCCGCGTCGTGACGGTGCCCTTCCAGCGCGCCGCCGTGCGTCAGGTCACCGCACAAGCCGGCTCGCGGTCACGCCGCTTTCACGGTCAGCTTCACTCCAACGCTCTTCTGGAGCACCCGGAGGATCGCGAAGAAGTTGGCGGTGTTCGGATTGCCCTTCGGCCCAAGCATGCGATGCAAGCTCTTGCTGGGCTTCTCCAACTCTGCGGCCAGCCGCTCAAAGCCGATGGTGGCGTTGACCACGTCGCGCAGCACCGCCTTGCCCGTCTCCCAGTCGCCGCGCAGAGACGCGTTCATCGCTTCCATCAACAGCGCCTTGCGAAAACCGGCGTCCCTCTGCGCGCGCTCATAGACCGTTTCCCGAAAAGCTTGCGTCAGTGCCATCTGGATTCCTCCGTGCCGCCCTCGCGGCTCTTGGACCGGCCAACTCGTTCCGGCACGCCGCCGCGCCGTCCCGCGATTTCAAATTTTCAAGAACGAACCCAATTGGGCCGTGTGAAATCAACAAATGCCCCAACCGTCCGGCCCCGCACCGGGCGCAACGCCAAGCAGGAGAAACAGAAGATGCCAGAATGCCCCATCGGCCCGCCGTCCACCGCTCGTGCCACATGGCGCGAAGCGCCACGCAGTCTAGGCGACGGCGGCCAGGCCGTGCTTATCGACCAGGTCCGGCTCTGCCGCTCTCTAGACCAGTTCGATACTGACCCGGCGGCCGACCATCGCCGCCGCCCGCTGGAGGCTGCCGAGCGTGATGTCTTTTTTCGGATCGAGCAGCCGGTCCACCTGGGAGCGGCTCGTCTTCAGCATGGCCGCCATCCTGTTCTTCGAGATCTTCTTTTCCTTCATCGCCTCGGCAAGCTGCCACGCGACCACCTCCTTGATCGCCTGCGCCTGGGCTTCCTCGAAGATGCCCTCTTCCTTCATGAAGTCATCGATGCTCGAACCCATGTGCTTCTTGCTCATCGTTCCAACTCACGTGCTCGCGACGGAGGCATGCTTCGGCGCTTCGGCAATCTTGTGACCCCTAAGGTGCACTGTACCGTAGAAGGTGCATGCGCGCGAGCTCGTCCGTTGTGGCTGCAAGCTTCTCGCGAGGAGGACGGCTTCCGTCGAACGGGGTTGTCCACGCTTTCCCTTCTTGACCGCGCGGGCGGGTCTCTGACAGGATACGGAATATGGAGGCTCTGCCAGCGCCGGGTGAAAGTGATCTCGAAAACGGCCTGTTCATCGAGGGCGGCACGCCCGGAAGAACGCATGACGAAACCACGCTCGGCGCGCACCTTCCGGTGATCGTCCGGCCCATTTATGCTTCATACGCCGCCCGTTCGCTCCGCGCGAATGGCGGCTCGCACGGAGGAAAACCCCATGGCCGCTGAAACCCTGGAATCCCGGGCCCACGAACTCCAGGACAACTAAAGCCCCGGCAAACTGGCCGCCGTGGTTCATTTGCTCGAAGTCATGGTCCAGGATCGCGAAGAGGACGAAGAGATCAGCCCGGAGGAGGAGGCCGCAGCCGCTCGCTCCAAGGAGTGGTTCAAACACAACGAGGGGATTCCTCTTGAGCAGCTCGTCAAGGAGTTGGGCATCACCTTGGACTTGGTGCGGCAGACCGCTTCCCTCAGGTGACTGGCTCGGCGCGAGATTCGCCATCCGCTCCGTGACGACTTTTCTGCCGCGAACCACTCTGCATGGCCGCTGACCCGTCCCGCGGTCACACTGATTCCGAATCGCCCAACCCCAACAAAACACAAGCCAACCCCACCGCTCCTGACCCCTCCGGCTTCTCCCCCCGTGCCATCCTGTGGGTGAGAGCCTGCTGGTGAAAGCCTGCGGGTGAAAGGACGCAGCGCGCATGGCCGCCGGAAGACAATTCGCCGCCCTGCCCCCGGAGAACGCTGACCCGCGGCTCGACGGCATATCCCGACGGCCCGCAATCTCAAAATTTCGAAGAACGAAGCCAATTGGCCGTTTGAAATCAACAAACGTCCCAGTCTATGAAGCCGTCACGCCCCCGAGGCGGCGGTCACGGCCTGCGCCCTCGCGCTATATCCATTCAGATATAATCGGGGAGTGAAGCCAGTACGCTTCCTTGGGGACTCGCTCCAGTGCCTAAGAGACTTCTCCGAGGACGTGCGGCACGATGCGGGCTACCAACTGGAGAAGGTGCAGCGTGGAGAACAGCCTGACGACTTCAAGCCAATGCCCGCAGTCGGCAAGGGCGTTGAGGAGATTCGCCTGGCGCACGATAGCGGCGCTTACCGCGTGATCTACGTGGCCGGGCGCGCTGAGGCTGTCTACGTGTTGCACGCTTTCCAGAAGAAGACGCGAGCGACTTCGAAGCGTGACATCGACACGGCGAAGAGACGTTTCGCGGAACTGACGAGAGGTGGGAAATGAAGAAGTCCGAGAGCTTCGACAGCGTCTGGGATGCGATTACGGACACGCCCGGGGAGGCGGCCAACCTGCGCGCGCGGGCCGAACTGATGCGGCAGATTGCGGCCTTGGTGAAGAAGCAAGGGTGGACGCAGGCCGAGGCGGCGGAACACTGTGGAGTGACCCAGCCGCGGATCAACGATCTGCTCCGCGGCCGGGTATCGCGCTTCTCGCTGGACGCGCTGGTGAATATCTCCACCGCTTTGGGGTGCCGTGTGCGGATCGATCTCGACGCAGCGTGAGAGAAGCCAGCCCACCGGCCGTGGGACCCTTCCGGCGCTCTGGGCGGCGGGTAGGCGGAGCGCCGGAACCCATCGGTACGAGTACGATTTCGGGGTGACGCCGCCGGGCAACCACACGCGGCATACGCAGACGGAGTACGAAACCGCGACGCCCGTCCCGCGGTCACACCGGTTCCGAATCGCCCAAACCCAACAAAACACAAGACAACCTCGCCGCCCCGGACCCCTCCGGCTTCTTCCCCCGTGCCATCCTGCGGGTGAGAGGACAGCGCGCATGGCCGCCCGAAGACAATTCGCCGCCCTGACCCCGGAGAACGCTGGCCCGCAATCTCAAAATTTTGAACAACGAAGCCAATTGGCCGTTTGAAATCAACAAACGTCCCAGTCGAATAGGAGGAACCAAAATGCCGGGATGCCCCATCTGCTCGCACCCCGAACGCGCCGCCATCGAGGACAAGATCCGCCGCGGCGTCTTCTGGACCCGCCTCGCCGCCGAATACGGCGATCGCGCCTACCGGTTCGCCGTCCACCGCTTCCGCCACATGCCGCAAGGCGAAGACGCCGCCGCCGGTCCCGCGCCCGAAGCCCGCAACGCCATGGGCCGCACCGAGTTCGAAGAACAATGGATCCTCGTCGCCAACATGCTCCGCGACGTCCTCCAGCCTTACCCCGTCGCCTGGGAACGTGTCCTCGAAGGCATCGACTCTCTTGTCTTCCTCACCAGACCCGCGAGTCAGGACTCCTCGCCGTAGGGACAGACCCCGGTTCGCGAAGGCCGATTTGCTATCCTCGACCATATGTACAGGCGAACGTTCCTGGCCGGCGCGCTGGCCGCTCCAGGATTTTTGCGCGCGGCGTCCGAGCGCCGCTACACGTGGGCGGAAGTGGAGAAGATGCTCTCCCGCGGCGACGTCAAGGGCAAGCTCGGCCGCGACGACCTTCCTACCCCCGCACTCCTGCTCGACCTCGACGCCTTCGAGCACAACGTCAACAAGATGGCGGCCCACGCCAAGAGCCACAATCGCGCCCTGCGCCCCCATGCCAAGACGCACAAGTGCCCCGAGGTGGCCAAAGCGCTCATCCGCGCCGGCGCTGTCGGCGCCTGTACAGCCAAGCTGAACGAGGCCGAAGTCTTCGCCGATCATGACATCCGCGGCCTGCTGATCACCACGGCGGTCGTCGGCCCGTACAAGATCGAGCGCGCGGTGCGGCTGGCGAAGAAGAATCGGGACACAATCTTCTCGGTGGATAACTCGCAGAACGTGCGCGATCTGAATGCCGCCGCGGCCGAGGCGAAGCTGACGCTGAACCTCGCGATCGACCTGTTCATCACCGGACGCACCGGCGTTCTGCCCGGCACGCCCGCGCTGAACCTGGCGCAACTGATCGAATCCCTGCCCAACGTCACGCTGGCCGGCATTCAGGCGTACGCGGGCCAGGCTTCTCACGTCACCGGCTTCGAGGCGCGCCGCCGCAAGAGCGAGGAAGTGATGGCCGCCGCCGTCGATACCCGCCGCGTGATCGAAAGAGCCGGCATCTCCTGCCCGCTGCTGACCGGCGGATCCACCGGCACCTACAACATCGATACCCAGATCGAAGGCATCACGGAACTCCAGCCCGGCAGCTTCGTCTTCATGGACATCGACTACCGCAAGATCGGCGGGCAGAACGGCGAAGTCTACGACGACTTCAAAAATGCGCTGACCGTGCTCACAACCGTCGTCAGCAAGCCGACCGACGACCTCGCGATCGTGGACGGCGGCTTCAAGGCGTTCGCCACCGACCGCAGCTTCGGCCCCGAACCCAAGAACGGCAATGGCATCGTCTATGCCTGGGGCGGTGACGAACATGGCCGGGTCAACGTGGCGAAGGCCTCGCGCGGCGTCAACCTGGGCGACCGCATCGAGTTCCTCGTGCCGCACTGCGACCCGAACGTGAACCTCTACGACCGCATGTATTGCCTGCGCGGCGAACAGGTGGAAGCGGTGTGGCAGATCGCCGCCCGCGGCATGAGCCAGTAGGGCTTTATTGAGGCGCTTGTTGAAGTGAAGCGCTGGCTGAAGGCCCTGGCCGCGCGCGCCGGGTACGCCGTGCTCAGGACGCGAGGGCGCTACTGGCAGGACGGGCTCTTCACGCTCCACGGCGCCCGTTTCCGCGCCGAGGCCCGCTTTCGCGCGGCGTACGCCAGGGGCGTCGCAGCCAGCCAGGGGCATGACCCGGAGTTCGAATGGCGCATCCACGTCGCGCTCTGGGCCGCGAGGCTCGCTTCCCACGTTCCGGGAGACTTCGTGGAATGCGGCGTCAACGCCGGATTCGTCAGCTCGGCGATCGCCGAGGATCTGGGCTGGCCGGTCGCCGGAAAGCGGTTCCATCTGGTCGATACCTTCGCCGGACCGGTCGCGGAACAGTACTCGCGGGAAGAGATCGCCAAAGGACGCCTGGACATTGCGCGGGACGCACTGGCCGCCGGCGCGTACGTGACCGATGCCGCCCGCGTGCGCGCACAGTTCGCGGCGTGGCCCGGAGTCGTCGTCGTGCAGGGCGCGGTTCCCGGCGTCCTGTCCGCGCTGGATGTCGACGCCGTCGCGTTTCTGCACCTCGACATGAACTGCGCGTTCCCCGAGGTCGCGGCCCTCGAGTACTTCTGGCCGCGTCTGCAGCCCGGAGGGGTGGTGCTGCTCGACGACTACGCGTACTTCGGCCACGAACACCAGGGGGACGCCATCGACGCGGCGGCGCGGAAACTGGACGCCTCCGTGCTCGCCCTGCCGACCGGCCAGGGATTGATCGTCAAGGCGCGGCGCAGGGCGGCAACATCGTAACCCGGAGACGGATGCGCGCCGTCTTGAAAGGCGAGGTCAACCGAACATGCGCACCTTCCGCTCATTCGCAGTCCTGCCGGCCGCCCTGCTGGCATTCGCTCTCTCCACACCCGCCCAGCCGCCCGACGGCTCACGCTTCGCCGAACGGCAACTGGCCCAAATGAAGGAATCGCTCAACCTGACGGCGGACCAGGAGGCCAGGCTCAAACCCATCCTGGAGGACTCCGCCAAGAGGACTCTGGCGGTCCGCGAGAAGCACGGAGGCGCGGGCGAAGGCCGGCCCTCGCGCGAAGCGATGCAGGAGATGATGAAGGTCCGCCAGGAGACGGACGCGAAGATCTCCGAAGTACTCACCGCGGAACAGAAGGAGAAGTTCGAGAAGCAGCGCGAAGAAATGCGCCAGCGAGGCTTCGGAGCGGGCAAGCGCGGCGGCAAGCGCGGAGGCGGCCGTTCGCAGTGACGGGTGAATTGGGGGCCGGTTTCCCGGCCCCCATGGACCAGTCGGGTATCATGATGATTGGTCCATATGGTTTGGTTGGTAATTCTTCTGGGGCTTCTGGCCTGCCCTGGAATCTCCGAAACACATCCCCGGATCGATGAAAGCGATGACGAGGCCGTCCTCGGCACGCTCCGTCTTCGAATCCCGGAACCCATGGTGTTCGACCTTGTACGGCCCCTCGGCGCCCGCGAGCGTGAGTTGGAGATCAATTCGCTCGGCGTCCTGCCGTTGACGCGCCGCCGGACCCTCAACTGGGCGCCGGAAGTGGAATACACACTGTTCGACGGCTTTGGCGTGGAGTTCGAACTGCCCGCGGAGAACACGCGGGTGACGCATTACAAGATGGCTGTGCAGGGCACGCTGAACACGTGGACGGCGAAGAAGTTCATCCACGGCTGGCAGGGCATTGGGGAGATCGGACGGGACGGGGAACCGTGGTCCGCGGTGGGCCTGTACTTGACCGGCTACCGGTTCAACCGTCGATGGAGCCTGTTGTCGATGCACGGCCTGAAATGGGAAGGACTGGAACACGTGGAAACATCGGTCCTTGCGAACCACACAGTGTTCTACCAGTCACGGCGCGCGGGAACGTTAGGCTTCGAGACCAACCTGGAACTCCAGCGGCGCCGCGCCGGCGTGTTGCTCATGCCGCAGAAGCACGTCGAACTGGGCGCCGGCATCCACTTGCAGGCGGGGCTTGGGGTGGTGCGCCCGATGAGCGGTCCCACCCGTCCGGCGCTGGGATTCCGGCTTATCAAGGAATTGTAGGATACCTTGTGCATTTCCGGCGTTCTTCGATGCGCCGTTGTGTCATTTCGATTCCGCCGGTTTGATCGCCGGATTGTCCGAAACGGGCGCATTCGTCTTTTCGGGCGCCGGGGTTACGGAAAACGAGCGTGGTAGCGCGGGGTCTGTCAGGATGACGAAGTCTCCAGCGCCGCGCAGGTCGTCATCCCACTCCGGGAACGACTTGGCGGACGTCACGGTCACCACCAGGTTGCGGGTGGACGGACGGTAGCGCTCGAGATGGTGCAGAATGCCGAGACGCCCTTCGGAGTGGAAGCTGCCGTTCACATGTAGAACGCGGGCGCCGGGATGGCGCATTCTAGCCAGGGCGATCGAATAGGCCATGGAGGCGTCCCACAAGGACTGCGCAGCCAGCAGCTTCGCCGGGTCGATCTTCCGGTCAGCCGCCGGTTGTTCCTTGGCCCGCTGCATCAGCGCCAGGAACTTCGCTGCATAGTCCTGATTGGCCTCGGCGTAAGGCAAAGGGGGCAGCCAATGCTTCGCCGCCGCCGGAAGCTGTTGGAGTGATTGCGGCCCTTCCCGAGTGACGCGGTTCACGTAGCGCCGCGGGGCGTTGGCGGCGACCACGGGGACTCCCCGCTGCTTCGCCAGTTCCACCATGGGCCGGTAGTCCGTGTTGTAGTTCTTCCAGGCACGGCCGGCCTTTTGGAGATGATCTTCAGTGATCCATCCCGCCAGGTACTCGTCGAGCACCTGTTGCACATCGGTCTCAAACATTTCCAGGGAAAGCACTACCGGACCCGAAGCGGTCAGTCGGTCCAGGATGTCCCGCTCCAGAGCATGGGCAGTCGGGTCGTCGTGAGACTCCCCGATGAAGACCACCTCCGCCGCGCGGGCCTCCTCCATCAGGGCCTCCAGCGTGGAGGCCTCTCCATTCCCAAGAAACACACGGTGCGGTTCGCCGCCGGCGACCGCAGCCGCCATCCCCAGCAAAGTGAAAATCAGCCAGACAATTCTCATCAGCCTTCCCTCCCAGTTCGTTGGCATTCTTGGAATCCGGTTCCGCTAGCGGAACCGGAGGATGAAGCCTGCTTTCCAGGTGCGACCCGGTTCGCGGAAGACAGGCAGCGTTGGATCGGAGCTGGAATGCGAAACCACCGCACCGTCGGCGTACTCCTGACCCCGGGGGATAAACCCGCCCAGGTTGTTCACAGAGACGAAGGGCTCCAGGCTGGCGCCTTCGCCTGACAGGGGGACTGTGAAGCCAGCGAGCCAGTCCCAGGTGGCAAAGGCAGGAATGAACTGCGTTTGCCCGACGCGCGAGGGGTCGCCGGGGGCGTTGAGGGCAGTCGTGGTCGCGAACGCCTCTCTCCCGCGGATGATGCCCCGAACGTTCGTCCGAAAGCTCGCGACGCGGCCTCCAAGGCGCAGCGGCCGCGCGTAACCCAACTTCGCGAACGCGGAGTTCCGGAGATTGCCCAACCCGATCTGCCGGGAACCGTTCTGGTTCAGACGTTCGAGGAGTGTGTAGTTGAACGTGCCTTCCAGCCCGCGCACGATGGAGACCGTGAGTGCCGTGTTGATTCCCTTGGCGCTGAAATCGCCCAGGTTGCGGTTGGTGAACAACTGCTGCGTCGGACCGAGCAGCGGGATGATGGTATTGAGAAATGGCGCAAACGGATTCGCCTTGTCCACCTGAAAGAAGCCGATCCCATTCTGGAAGCGATTCAGGAACAGGTCGATCGAGGCCTGCACCCGCGGCGCGGCCCAAGTCCATCCGGTCGAGTAGTTGGACGAGGTTTCTGGCGTAAGTTCGGGATTGCCCACGAAACCGAAGGCACCCGGCGAGAAGCCGAGGAACAGCTCACTCACATCCGGGGCGCGGAAGCCGCGGCCGTAGGCGAAGCGAAGACGATGGGCGGGCGCCAGCCGGAAGACAGCCCCTGCTTTGGGACTGAAGTTGCTGCCGAATTGTGAGTTGTCTTCCCATCGGACGCCCCCGCTCACGGTCAGGCGTCCGCCCAGCAGACGCCACTCGTCCTGCGTCCACAGAGACGCTACCCGAATGTACCGGGTGCCACGAGCGCCCAGCGGCAGCGTGATGTCGTCCTCGCTCCCCAGCCCCGGCCGGCGTAGTTGCTTGCGACGCCAATCGAAGCCGTACTGAAGGTTGTTTGTCGGGTGCAGCGCCGAGTTCCCCAGGGCCTCGAACTGGCCTAGATTCTCCACACGGTCCAGATCGAAGCGGCGCGCCACCGACACGTCGCCGCGGAAGGTGTAGAGGTGGCGTGCCCCCACCACCCACTCCAGCACCGGCGCGGTGTTCCAGCGTTCCTGGTTGTTCTCCGAGGTGAACGCACCTTGTGCGTTGAGGAAGTTGGAATTGCGGCGGTAGAAATTGCCGTTGAGGCGGAACTTGAGATTGTCCCGAATGTCGTAGAACAGCGAAGGCGAGAGGTTTCGGTCGATGAAGGCGTTCTCACCGCCGGCAAAGCCGGTGGTGGCTGCGTTGGCAGGATTGAGATCGAAGCCGTCGAAAGTCTGGTAGACGCCGGATATCACCGCGCCCATCCGGTTGCGGCGCAAGCCGAGCGTGGCGCCCGCGTTGGCTTCCCCAAAGGAACCATAGTTGTTGTTCAGATCCAGCGTGAACGGCTTCTGCGGCGTGCGTGTGATGAGATTGATGACGCCGCCCATCGCGTCCGAGCCATACAGCGCCGAAGCCGCGCCCTTGACCACTTCCACGCGCTCCAACCGTTCGGTCGTGAACTGATCCAGATCGATGCCGTCGCGTGTCCCGTTGTCAGTACCGATCTGTCGCTGGCCGTCCACGAGCACCAGGACGCGGTTGCCGCCAATACCGTTAATCGCCGGGAAGCCAATGCCAAACCCTCGCGACACATAAACACCGGCGCCCGCCTGCTCCACCAGCAACTGCTCCAGCGTTTGTGCAGCAGTGTCTTCGATGGCGGAGCGCTCGATCAACGTGGTGGGGATCGGAGTTTCCATCAGGATCTCCTCACGGCGGGCCCCCGTCACCACCACTTGCTGACTGAGCCCCGATAGACGAAGCAGCACATCGCGCGTTGTCGCATCGGAAGGCGTCAGCAACTCAGTTCGTTCGACGAGAAATCCTTCGGCCGATACGCTGACGCGATAGGATGCGGAAGGGAGACCGGTGAAGCGGTACCGTCCTTCCCAGTCCGATTCCTGCTGCGCAATCAGGGCACCCGCATCCGTGCGCAGCGTGACCTCCGCTTTGGGAACGGGCACACCCAATGGATCTGTGATCGTCCCTTCAATCGTCGCGGCTGTCATACCAATGGCCCCTGCAAGGGCAATGGCAAAACCAATCAGAAAGCGCAAAACCACTCTCCCCTCATCTGCGATCGAGGTGTGTGCGCCAGCCCGTCGGTAGAGCGACTCTGCCGGCGACATACCAGCGCACAACCCTCAGTCGGTTGTGGGGTGATTGCCGGCGTAGAATGGAGACGTCGGCAGCCATCCCGGTTGTCGGTCGCGCGTCCGCCGGGTCTTCGCCAAAAGGTTCCCGGCGGACGCGTCTGGAGTTTCAGGATCGGTCACACTTTCGCAACCGATTTGCATCTGACTACTGATGATACAGCAATAGGACCAAAAGCGTCCAATATTTCTTGGGGCTGATCTGTTCAGGAGACGGCGGAGGGAAGGTGGCCCGGCAAGACTGGGCGTCCACACCCGTTTCAGCTTTGGGCGCTGAGGCCGCGCTGATTCGGGGACGCCTTCCGTGGGAACGGCATGCCGGGGTTTAGTGTGTCAATGCGGAGATGGCGTTTGTCAGGACGTCCGGCGTCAAAGTGCCTGTTTGCCATACAATTGCATCTACAAGGTCCGACGCCGGACGAGAGCCGGTGAAACGACTGGCCGCTCCGCGGAGATTAGTCGAGGCGGGACGTCCACGGGTCCCGCCGCTGTAGATTAACCCTTGCGCGCCGCCGTGAACTTCGCGGTTCCGTATTCGCCCAACTCGACGACTCCGGACATGCGATTGCCGTCGATCGCGCCTTTGTACGTGTAGCGGAGATTCGCTCCCTCAATGCGGCCGCCGCCGGCGAACTGAACGCGGTTGCCGTCAATGTGGCCGGAGAGCGGTCCCTTCACCAGGCGTCCGGTGTACTGGCCGCTGATCGCGTTGCCCTTGGGATCGAGATAGAACGTGTGGCGCACCGATCCGACACTGAACTCCAGGTCGGCCTCCCACAGGCCGCGGACGTCGCCCGCGGGCGCGGCGTAGCTGGGCTTCGCCTTGGGCCCCGGCGCCTTGCTCAGCACCTCGTGCAGGCGATCGGCCACGAGCTGGAATTCGCCCGGCCACATGGCGGCGGGACGGATCAGCATTTCGCTGGCTCTGTCGTTCTCGTTCAAGCCGGCGTGTGTCATGATGCGCGGCTCACCTGCAAGCAGCATCTGCCCGACTTCGCCGGCGGTGTAGCCGATCTTCTTCGGATCCCAGATGACGCGCATCGTCGGATAGTAGGCCTTGTCCTTCGGCTCGATGATCGTGCCGGAGACGCCGGGCACTTTGGACACGGTCGCGATGATGTGGCGGAACCACGCGCGCCACTCGTCGTCCTCGGCGTCGCGGTTGCGCTTGCCCTCGCGCAGCATCTCAATCGCCTTGACCATTCCCGCGACTTCCTCTTTGCTCACCTTCATGGCGCGGGCGAACGCGTGATGCGGCGCGGAGTTCATGAACGCCGCGGCGATGAGGTCCTTGCGTCCGGCGAGAATGCCGGCGGTCTGGGGTCCGCGGATGATCTTGCCGCCGGAATAGGCCACGAGGTCGACGCCGCGGGAGATGTACGGATTCGGCACCAGAGGCAGGCGGTCGGCCGAATCGATGACGACCGGCACGCCGCGGCGTTTGGCCGCCGCGCAGAACTGCTCCAGCGTGAACGGGTTTCCGTCGTTGGCGAGATTGATTTGTCCGGTCGCCATCGCGGTACGGGGGCTGAACGCCGCTTCGAGTTCCGCCAGCGTGCCGACTTCCACCATGCGGATACCGGTGCTGCGCACCGCGTGGTCATAGATGCTGCGCGACCAGCGCGGGACGATCACTTCGTTCTTGAGGTCTGTCGTGTCGGGGAGCTGCTGCATCTTCTCCGGATCGCCTCCGGCGACGCAGGCCAGGGTGGCGCAGGTGATGGCCCCGGCCGCGCCGGAGCTGACCATGGCTGCTTCCACCTGGAGAAGTTGCGCGATGCGCTTCCCTGCCCCTTCCATGAGCTCGTCGAGGTTGACCGGGTAATACGAGGCGTCGTTCATCGCCTCGATCACTTCCGGCAGCATCGCGGAGCCGCCGTTGATCGTGTAGGTCGAGGTGCAGTTGACGAACGGCCGGACCCCGAAGCCCTGGTAGACCGCGGGTCCACCGGCGCGGACGGGCAGGCGGGCGGCGGCGGCGCGGGCGGCGCGCGGGCCGAACAGGCTGCCGGCGAAAGCGACAACGCCGGCGTAGAACATGTCCCGGCGGTTCAAGGGAGCGAAATCGGAATGTTGCTTCGACATGGGGTTTGACCGTCACGGTACCACAATTCGCCGGTGACCTATAATGGCTGCCAAAGCCACGCGAGGAGATCGCAGCCATGATGACGCAGTTTTCAACCTTGTTCCGCGGCATGAGCCGCCGCGACTGGTTCCGGGGCGCGGGCCTGTTCGCCGCCGCCTCCTCCGCCGGAGCGGCGCCGCACCATACAGGAGCCATCCGCACGGTGGACGACCTCGACACGCCGGCGATGATCATCGATCTCGACATCCTCGAGAAGAACATCCGCGAGATGCAGGAGCACTGCAACCGCGAGCAGATCCCGCTGCACGTGCACATCAAGACGCACAAGATCCCGGAGATCGCCCTGATGCAGTTGCGGCAGGGCGCCACCGGCATCTGCTGCCAGAAGCTGGGCGAAGCGGAAGTGATGGTGGCGGGCGGTGTCCGCTCGGACATTCTCGTGCCGTACAACATCGTTGGGCGGCAGAAGCTGGTCCGTCTGGCGCGTCTGTGCAAGCGCGCGCGGATGACGGTCGCGGTGGATTCCGAGGTCGTCGCGCAAGGCATCTCGCAACAGCTTCAGCAGGACGGCGGATCCGTGCGCGTGCTGGTGGAACTCGACACCGGCGGCAGGCGGACCGGCGTGCAGTCGCCCCAGGCGGCGCTGGAACTGGCACAGAAGATCTCCCGAATGCCGAAGCTGGACTTCCGCGGCGTGATGACATTCCCAAGCCGGCTGGAGGCAAAGCCGTTTTTCGACGAGACGATCCACCTGTTCAAGAAAGCGGGGCTGCCGCTCCATGAGATCAGCGGCGGCGGCACTGGCGCCGAATCGGCGTCGAAGCAGATCGGCTGCAATGTGACGCGCAGCGGTTCGTACGTGTTCGAAGGTCTGAAGCGCATCAACACGACGACGAACCGTCCGAACCCGGTCACGTGCGCGACGCGCATGATCATGACCGTGGTGAGCACGCCGACGGCGGACCGCGTCATCATCGACGGCGGCCAGAAGACGTTTCAACGCAACCCGGAGCGGCCGTACGCGATGATCGAGGGCCATCCGGAAGCGCTGATCAACGGAATGTCCGTGGAGCACGGGCATGTCGACGTGAGCGGATCGAGCCACAAGTTCAAGGTGGGCGAGAGACTTGCCGTGATCCCGCAGCACCAGGGCGTGACGATCAACCACCACGACGAAGTCTATGCCGTGCGCAAGGGAATGATCGAAGCGGTGTGGCCTGTCGCGGGACGCGGGCGCGTGCGTTAGAGGCTTACGGAGCTTTGCAGACGTCCGCCTGCGCACGCACGTTGATCAGGATGTCCCGCCAGTTCGATGCCAGTGGCGTATCGCGGTCGATTTCCTGCAGGCGCTCGACGGCCGTCCGGAATCCCTCACAAGCAGCCAGACGGTTGCCGCGTCCGTCCTCGGCCTGGCCGAGGATGAACCAGGCGTAGGCAAAGCCGGGACGCCGTACGGCCGGGAGTTGCCCCTTGGCGGCGAGCGACTCGTACAGGTCCAGTGCGCGGCGCACGGGGACGGTGGCTTCCGCCGGTTTCCCGGTTTCGATCAAGGCTTCCGCATAGTCTCTCGACGCCACCGCCAGCCGCTCCTGGATGCGCGTGTTCGCCGGATCGGCCTTCCGGGCGCGGTCGAGCAGTTCCATGGCGCGGCGGTAATGGGGGAGGGACTCCGGGTCGCGGCCGGAGTAGTCGTAGACTTCGCCCATCACAGCGGCATCCGCCGCCGCGTCCAGAATGCTCTGGGGATTCCCGGGGTTCTCGTCGAGCAGTTGCGCCGAAAGCCGGGATGCCTTGAGGGCATGTTCGAGCGCAGGGTCGAACTGGTCGTGCACGGCATAGATCTCCGCAATCCTGCGGTACGCGCTGTCCGCCGAGCGGCGGTACCGGCGGTCCGCGGGACTTCGCTCGGCCGCCTCCAGTGCCAGTTCAGCCGCGCGCCCGAATTCGGCCACGCGGAGCTTCCAATCCGCCGCGGGCATCGCCAGGGCTGAGGTGAACCGCGCGACGCCCGCCCACCAGATGCCATCGGGATCCTCCGGCTGCGCGGCGCTGTACTGGTCCGCGTAGGTCACCGCCTTTCCTGCATTGCGGAATGCGGCGTCGGATTGGCCGTGCTGGCTGTGGTATTCAGCGAGCCTAATATGGACGCGCGCCGCCAGCAGGAGAAGCGAAGACCGCCCGGGGCTCGCCGCCAGCGCCTGGAGCAACAAAGCTTCCGCCCGGTCCAGACTCGCCTTGGCGCTCCCGAAGTCTCCCAGATTTGAGGACAAGGGATTCCCCTGGACCGCGGACAGTTCCAGATACGCCCCGGACAGTTCTTCGAGCAGAGCCGCATTGCCGCCCACATCCTGGGACACCGCGTCGAGGTACTCCATCGAACCTTCGATCAACTTCTTGCGCAGAGGCAGGGTTGCGGGAATAGCGTCCAACGCGGGCTGGATCTCGAAGATGACGGTATGGACGAGCCTCCGTGCATCTTCGAACCGTCTGGCCTCGCGCTGCGTCTGCCGCGCCCAGAACCCGGCGCCCAGGGCCAGGGCGATGGCGAGCGCGGACGCACCCAGGGCAAGCACGCGGTGGCGCCGGAGGAAGCGGCTCAGCAGGTACGTCGCGCTCGGCGGGACAGCGAGTACGGGATGCCCGTCCAGGTGACGTCCAAGTTCGGCCTCCAGTTCCGCGACCGAGGCGTAGCGGTTCGCCGGATCCTCCGCCATGGCCTTGGTGACAATGGCATCGAGGTCACGCGGGAGGCGGCGTGCCACGCGGCTGGGTGGGGGCAATTCATGCTCCATGGCGTGCCGGATCGCCGCGGCGTAACCGGCGCCCTCCAGTCGCCTCGGATTCGTGCCGGTCAGCAACTCGTAGAGGAGCAGCCCGAGTGCGTACACATCCGAGGCCAGCGTGAGGGGAGCGCCGCGAAGCTGCTCCGGACTGGCGTAGTGCAGCGACATCGGCTGAAGCAGGGTTCCGGTTGCCTCCGGCGACTCCGGGCCGACCGGCCGCGCGATGCCGAAGTCGAGAATCTTCACGGCGCCATCTTCCGTCACGAGGATGTTGCCGGGTTTCAAATCGCGGTGCAGGATCAGGTGTTGATGCGCGTACGAAACGGCCGCGCATACGTCGCGAAACAGGCGGAGGCGCTGCCGGAGTTCAAGCTTGCGGCAATGATCGGTGATGGGCGCGCCGCGCACAAGCTCCATCGCGAAGTAGCGCCGTCCCGCGGCGATGCCCCCGTCGAGAAGGCGGACAATCCCCGGGTGTTCCAGCCGCGCAAGCAACTGCCGTTCCTGGATAAAGCGGCGTTCGCCGTCGGGTGTGAACATAGCGCCGCCGGCGATCTTGAGCGCCACTTCGCGGCGGAATTCGCCGTCGTTCCGCTCAGCGCGATAGACCACGCCCATCCCGCCGCGCCCTAGTTCTTCGAGCAGGCGGTAGGGGCCAATCATGGCGCCCGGTCCGACGGCGGACTCGCCGGGCGGCGTCAGAAATCCGCCTGCTGCCGCGAGCGCCGCCAGCAGGCTTTCCACTTCGGCGCGCACGCCGGGCTGTAGATCGTCAAGCAGGGCCTGACGCCCGTCGGACGGCGCTTCTTGCACTCGCGCGAACGCATCCCGGACCAGTGTCCAAGTTTCGGCATCCATGGCAAGTCCCTACATTGATTCCTGGCGCATTCCGGACGCGTCTCAACCGGAGGATGCATGCAAACGCCGCGCCAGCCACGCCCGCGCGACGGTCCAATCCCGGCTGACGGCCTGCGGGGAGCAGCCGAGAATCTCGGCGGTCTCCTCCAGGGTCAATCCGGCGAAATAGCGCAACTCCACGACGCGCGCCCGCTCGGGGTCCATCTGCGCCAGTTCGTCCAGGGCAGAGTTGAGCGCGACGACGTCCAGGTCGGGTTCGATGGCGATAGTGAGCGCCAGGTCGAGGCCCACAGCCACCGACCCGGCGCCGCGCTTGGCGGCGAGGCGCTTCCGTGCGTCGTCCACGAGAATGCGCCGCATGGCCTTGGCGACGGCTCCGAAGAAGTGGGCGCGGCCCTGCCAACCGATGCGATTCTGATCGACCAGGCGGAGGTAGGCCTCGTGGACGAGCGCGGTAGTCCCGAGGAGGTGTCCGGGGCGCTCATGGCGCATCAGGCTCTGGGCGATGGTCCGCATCTCGGAATACACCACGGAGACCAGTTCTTCGAAGGCAGCGGGCTCCCCCGCCGTCCACCGGTTCAGCAAATCGGTGATTTCGGCCACAAGTAGGCATAGTGTACCTGGACCGGCGACGAAAGTCCGCGAGGTTTGCGCCATGTCTAGAAAGAACCTACTGAACGGAAGACGGAGAGATCAATGCAGCGTGGCTATTGCGGTACCTTGACCGGAACATCAGATGGAAACGTGACATCGTCACGCGCGGGCCTCAGGATGCTGTTGGTGGCGGCGATGGCATGGGCAGCGCCACTCTCCAGCGCGGCGACCCTGTACGATGCCGTCAGCGACTTCTCCCTGGCGGCAAACCCGAACGGAGTCTGGAGCTACGGCACCAATTCGGGAACGGGAGGGAGCTTCTCGGCGTTCACGCACTCAGCCCCCAACGTCAACAGCCCCAGCTACTGGCTGAACCAGCCGTTCAGCGCGGGCTTTCCCAACTACTTTCCGTTCGTGGCGAAGAACGCCACCGGGTCGACTTTCACGAACAACTTCGGTCTTGCAGTACCCACAGACGTCCTGTACATGGCTCCTGGCATCAACCTGCTGTCGATTGTGCAGTTCACCGCAGCGGACAGCGGCCAGCATACGTTCACCGGCGAGTTCCTTGGACTTCAGCAGCCGTTTGACCGCGGGGGCGGCTTCGGGACAGCACCCGGGCCCACCGTCCTGGTGTCGGCCTTTCTGAACGGGACGTCCGCGCTCCTTCCCGCGACCACGCTGAATGCTCCTTCAGGCAGCCCCGGCGGAAACGTCGGCATCAACTTGCTGCTCAACCTGACCGCGGGCGACACGGTTCAGTTCCGGGTGGACTCGACACAGTTCTTCCAGGATACGCAGGGGCGTTCGGACCTGGACATACAAGGAGACTCGATTGGGTTGCGGCTCGGGGTGACTGCCCCCACGGAACTGAATCCGGTCCCTGAGCCCTCCACGCTGGGCCTGCTGCCTCTGGCGATAGGGGCACTCTACTGGCGCAATCGCTTCGTGCGGTAGGACAACATGGCGGCATGCTCCGCGTGGCACTACCGGTCGAATAGTACTTCGCTGACCGGAGAAAGCTGCCGAGCCCTGCGCCACGTAGAGATAGGAGCCTTTACCGATGCTGCGTGCTGTTCTTTGGATTGCCATGTTGACCCTGCCGGCGGCGCAGGCGGGTGTGGTGAGCTTTCTCGACGAGACGTTTCTTGACGCGGACTGGAGCACCGTCGTGGTCCAACAGGACGCGGGCACCAGCCATACTATCAATGGACAGATCGCGTCCGGCGGGAATCCTGGCGCGTACCGCCAGCAGACGCTTAGTTCGTTGGGGTTGCCGGGGGGAACAACCGCAGGCGTCAACATCGCCAGTTTCCGAAACCTGTTCACTTTCGACCCTTCCGCCAATGGCGCCATCCAGAGCCTCAACTTCAGCTATGACTTGGCCTTTCTCGCTTCGCCAACCAGCACCGCTGGGTTCTTCCGGCCCTACATCCGGCAGAATGGATTCATCTTCGGCATCGCCGGCGTGAATAACAGCGCGGCTGGAGCCTGGCAGACTTTTCAAAACACAAGTACCGGAGCGAGTGACTGGCTCGAGGTAACGGGCTCGGGATCTCTGCCAGACTTCAGCGCCAGCGGCGGGCTCATCGAATTCGGCTATCGTACAGCCGTTACATTCGGTTGCAGCCTGACGACCACCTGCCCTCCCTTCGACATCGTTTCCGGGATCGACAATTATCGCGTCACGGTAAACTTCCAGGACGCCGGGACCGCCATCCCGGAGCCATCGACCTACGCCTTGTTCGGTTCGGCGCTTCTGGCCGGCGTTCTGTGGCGCCGTCGGCGGATCGCGACAGATCGGGATCCCGGCGCCACGGGGCTCGGCCGCGGGTGAGGGGAGTTCTGAGGGTCAGGGGCGAAACCGCTCGTCGATCTCGACCTGGTAGCCGCTGGCGAGGCGATTGGTTTCATTGGCCATGCCGACCACGGCCATCACTTCGGCGAACATGGCGTCGGTCATGCCGGCCTTGCGGGCCGACGCCGTGTGCGACGCAATGCAATAGCCGCACTGGTTGGTCGCGCTGACCGCGACGTAGAGGAGTTCCTTGGTGAGTGGGTCGAGCGCACCCGGCGCCATCACCTGCCTGACGGACTCCCAGGTGCGCCGCAGCGTCGCCGGGTGGTGCGCCAGCGCTTTCCAGAAGTTGTTGATCCAGTCCGTGCCGCGCGTCGCCATGATGTCGTCATAGACGGCACGGACCTCGGCTGGGGCCTGATCGTATTCAACGAGACCGCACGTTGCCATGCGGCCAGACTACCACCGCATCGGGCTGTCTGCGGGGTACCATGCGCCTGCCACCCCATCTTCCTCATGGCGATCGTCACGAAGCGGCTACGCAAGCCGACGCGCGGGGCAGGGCCGGCAGCGGCGTGGCCGTGTGGCATGTGGCGGAAGCGGTGGACGGCGAAGAGGTACGCGCGGAAGCCGTATTCGGCGGCGAGGCGGGTCCAGAAGACGCCGCGGCGGATTTTTTGCTCGATGGCGGCGCGATCGGGGTGCGAACAAATGGGGACATCCTGGCACTCGATTTTCCTCTTTCGGCGAACAGGGTTTGGGAACTGCGGCAACCGCATCCGCCCGCTACGCGGGGCGGCTATCGCAGCCGCCAATCCGTTGGTTCGTTGGGCAAGTGAAGGAAGCCGCCAGCGGCCGGGCTGTGGATCACGCGGCGCGGGGGCTGGACGTCGAGGAGAGCCTGGAATTCGGCTGGGTCCTCGACGCCGGTGTGGACGAGGCGCCGGGAGAGCATTCCGGTGACGGCGGCATTGCGCGACGACGCAGCCCTGCCTTCGGGGGTGCGCGGACCGATGGAACACTGCGCGTTGCGGCGATTGGCGGCGATTTGCTCTTGGGTCGCCATGAGGGAGTCCTGTCAACTCCAGGATGGCATTCGTGGTCAAGAAGACGGGCACCGGGCGTTGTGTAGAAGGAGGTTTTTGTTGAGGTTAGAGAATGGTGGATCGCTGTGACCAGCCGACTTCCGGGCCAGTCGCACAGGGGGTGTGCCATGGTCTGGCGCCAGGTACAGTAGAATCCAAGCATGAAACTCATCGTGACGCTGGAGCGCGATGAGACCGGCATGCTCGTTGCAGAGTGCCCTTCGATTCCCGGGTGCATCTCCCAGGGACGCACGGAGGCCGAGGCCCTGGATAATATCCGCGAGGCCATCGCCGGTTGTCTCGAAGCACGTGCAGTTCACGGCATGCCACTGACCATTGAGATCCGAGAGGTTGAGGTTCCCGCCTGAAGTGGCAAGCCACGTCATTCCGATCAAGCCGGGACGCACGGCAAGCTTATCTGTGCCACAACATCGCGAAATAGCTCCGGGAACGCCGCGGGCGTTGATTCGCGCGGCGCGGATGTCCGTGGACGAATTCGTTGCCCTGGTGTGAATTCCTCGCCGATCCCTGATTCCTTGTACTCGTGAGGAGGCCGCCCACCAGGAGCGCGCCCGTCAGGCTGCACGGCGCATGTTGCGCCTGATGTCCAGGAACGCCTTCAGCCGTGGCGTCAGGCGCGGCGCGCGGCGGCGGGTGTTGTGGCAACGGGTGCAGGCCGCGGGGCGGGGGCTGGATGCTTCGGAAATTGGGTTCGCTTTTGCAATTTCCGGAGCGGGCGCGGGCGCTTCGCTGCCCGGCGGCTCGGGTTCGGCCGTAGAAATGGCTTCGTTTTCGCGCTTTTGTTGCAAGGGCATCTCGCGGCGCAGCATGCGGAGGGAGCGGGCGATCTGGCGCTCGACGATGGCGGCGTGCTTCTGGAGACGCTCCAGGATCCGGCTGCCGGAGGCGTCGGCGGTCCAGGTTTCGGCCAGGACGTGGCTGGCGATCTCGTCGTGCTCGGCGGGGTCGTCGGGGAGGGGTTGATTGCCCCAGAATTTCTGCCAGGCCTCGTCGATTTGCGATTGGGCGATGGCGCACTCCATGCGCGCGATGCGCTGGGAGAGCCACAACTGGCGGGCGTAGCGAGTGACCAGGATCTGCTGGTGGGCGGATTGCGGCTGGAAATCCTCGATCAAGCCGTCGAGGAGGGCCTGGAATTCGGCGGGGTCTTCGACGCCGGTGAGAACGAGGTGCCGGGAGAACAGTCCGGTGACGGCGGCATTGCACGACGACGCGGCCTTGCCTTCGGGGGTTCGGGGACCGGTGGAATGCTGAGCATTGCGACGATTGGCGGCGATTTGTTTTTCGGTTGCCATTGGGGGAGTCCTTTCAATTGCGGGATAGCATTGGGGTACAAGCAGACGGGGGCGGGGGGTTGGGGGTGACCGCGGGCGCGAGCGGCTCCCGGCGATGCATTCGCGTGGCCGGCATCCTTAGTTCTCCCTGGCTCCCATTCATAATCCAAACAATATCACGACAAACTGAGAACTACAAGACAATTTACAGCCCAGGAAATACGCTTGAGTTCCGGAAATACGGCAACCGCATCCGCCCGCTGGCGCGGGGCGGCTATCGCAGTCGTTGATATTACGCAGATCAATTGGTTCGATGGCCGCCAGTGTATGAGCGCCTGTGGCCTGCCCTTTCACCCAGAGGATGGCGCGGCAAGGTGAGACCAGTGGACCAGTGGAGCACTACGGTTCGGATCCTGTGGATTTCTTGCGTGTTGATGATTGACGAAAGCTGTGAATCGCGCTCGCGGCCTTTCCGGCTGTGGGGATCATGCGGCCCGGGATTCCCGGGAGACAATTTCGAGGTTGAGGTGACCGTCCCCGAATACGCCCCGAATACGCCCGGTTGCAGAGATCGGTCACGGCAGATGTCGCGCCAACACGCCGGAAGTCCGCCAGCGCCGCCGGACGTTCAGACTCTCGCCCAAAATCTTACGGAGACAATTTCGAGGTTGAGGTGGTGACTGTCCCCGAGATACCAGATCGAGGCTGCGTGAGGCGCTGCGCCGGCCGCCGTGCCGCGCTATTGCCCGGAGCGGATCTCATTCAGAAGCCTGGGGTGGCGGTCGAGCAGCATGAGGAGTTTCACGAGTGCGAGCGGGGGTTTGGTTTTGCCGTTCTCGTAGCGCGAGAAGGCATTGGCGCCGCCGCCGAAGAGCGCGGCCGCCTGCCGCTGGTCGAGCGCAAGTTTCTTGCGGACACGCGCGATGAAGCCAGGATCGACGATGGAGGCGTTCACCTGCCTGTTGAACTCCAGCATCGCCGCGCTGACCCGCTTCGATTCCGCCGCGGCCAGGACGCTTTCCCCGCAGGCCGGGCAGAACTGGCCGCGCACGGACGGAATCGCGGTTGTTTCACCCTTGTAGGTGTAGGAAATATCACGCGTGTCCCGCACCAGTTTCCCGGCGCCGCAGGATGGGCATTTCATGACATGGCTCCTTGTCCTCATCGTTCCTTGAACGAGACGATCAGCACATCGTCGATGACGGTGAGCTTCAGGTAGACATCGCCGGCCGGCGTCTTGGGGCGATAGACGTCCTGCCAGATGCGGTGATCGGCGTGCGTGGTCATGCTCTTGTAAAAGTCGCGCGGTGCCAGCGCAGCGATAACGCCGACGATCTCTTCGAAGCCGAAGCCCAGCGCCGCGCCGCCAGCGAGCGCCGAGACCGTGGCGCGGACCTTGCCCGCCGCAAGCAGGCTCTTGACGACCGCCAACTTGCAATGCGGCGGGCGCTTCTCCACTATCCCAAATTAACCTACTTGGTTATATTCAGCAAGTGGGTGAATGTTGGAGCCGAAGAGAAGGGCGAGCAGATTCTGGCTAGGTATCGGCAGGTCACCAGGGATCACGTGACAGAGTGATCCGCCTGAAGGTGCAGCCCGCAACTAAGAAGCGATCCGGCAGCAGATCGAGCGGGCGCTGCGCCTGCTGCGGACGACGCCGCTGGCCGGTTGTCTGGCCGTCTCGCACGGAGACATCGTCCGAGTCCGGCGCGGTGCCGCAGGATGCTGAGCGTCGCGCCCATCTCCGGGGCGGTGACACGGTTCAGGTCGGACATCACGCCAACACGCCGGAAGTCCACCACCGCCGCCGGACGTTCAGACTCTCTCCCCCAAAATCTTACGGGAGACAATTTCGAGGTTGAGGTGACTGTCCCCGAGATACGTTCCAGAGTGGGAGCTCCGCGCGCTGGCCGGAGGCGTCGGCGAGGCGGATGGTCCCGTGGTAGAAGCCGGCGGGCGTGCCGTCGGGGACCGCGACCGTCACCCAGTACGGGCGGCTCGTGCCGGCGGGAATCGCATGGGCGGCAGTGGGGCGCAGGAAGACCGGGTAGCGGACGTAGCTCTTCTGCGCGGTGGCGCGGGATTCGTCGAGGTCGCGGGTGGCGACGGCGGTGTACTGGACGGGATGAAACAGCACGTCCTCGACGCGGCCCTGGGTGGCCAGCCAGGGCGTCTTCGACTCGATGGCCGCCTCGGCGCGGATGCCGGCGGTGTCGCGCAAGGCGTAGATGGCGAACGGCTCGGACTCGATTTCGCCGGGGGTGGCGGTGAGCACGAGCCGGTCGAGCGCTTCGCCGGGCGCGGGGCGCGAATTGGGCAGCAGTTCGAAGTTGCGGTCGCGGCGGTAGACGAGCCACCCGCGCCGCGCCTCGGCGGGAGACGGCGTGAGCACGGCGTCCTGGGCGGGCAGGAAGCGCTCGGTGAAGCCGCGGGCGCGCAGGTTAGCCTCGTGGTCCGGCGGAATGGGGAGATCGCCGGGCTGGCTGAAGCAAAGGACGGGCAGGGTGAGGAGGAAGAGGCGCATGGCGGTTCTGCGGGTAGTGTAGTACGGGAATGGGGAGCTGCGGTCGTCGTTAATCGTTGAAGAAAGGCGTGTCGGATCATTCGGAAACAGCGGCGGCGGCTCCGGATCGAGTACCTCGAGGTCCTGCTTGACGCGATGCCACTGAGAGGACCTCGACAAAAGCTGCGCCCCGTTGGCCCGCCCTGACCTGCCCCCGGTAATCTGAGCCAGTCATAATTTGGAAAGCTCCAGACGACAGGACATAGAAGGAGCCTTTCAGATGAAGAAGAGCAAGTACACCGAGGCGCAGATCATCGCGGCGGTGAAGCAGATGGAGGCCGGCCGCGCGACGAAGGACGTCGCCCGCGAACTCGGCGTGACGGACCAGACGCTGTACAACTGGAAGTCGAAGTACGGCGGGATGGAAGTGAGCGACGCGAAGCGCCTCAGAGAGCTCGAGGACGAGAACCGGCGGCTGAAGACGATGGTCGCCGACCTGAGCCTCGACAAGGAGACGCTGAAGGCGGTGATCCGAAAAAACGGATGGAGCTTGTAGGCGCAAGGCGGGACGTCGCGTTCGCCGTGGAGCAGTTCGGCTACAGCGAACGCGCCGCCTGCAAGCTCATGGGGGTAGACCGCAGCACATACCGGTACGGCGCGCGGCCGGACCGGAACGCGAAGCTCAGGGCCGCGCTCCTGGAGCTGGCGAAGCAGAAGCCGCGCTACGGCTACCGCCGTTTGTGGGCGCTGCTGACGCGGCGCGGATTCAGCGTGAGCCCGAAGCGGGTGTACCGGCTGTACCGGCAGGAGCACCTGGCCGTCAGACGTCTGAAGCGCAAGCGCGTCCAGCGTGTCGCGCCGCCCCGGCCGGAACTGGTCAGAGCCAATCAGGAGTGGGCTCTGGACTTCGTTTCAGACAGTCTGGCCAGCGGCCGCGGCATCCGCTTCCTCACGGTCATCGACAGCTACACGCGCGAATGTCCGGCCATTGAGGTGGCCGGCAGTATTCCGAGCCGCCGCGTCACGCGGACGCTGGAACGCGTGATTGCAACGAGGGACGTGCCGTCGTCGCGGCGCTGCGACAACGGCCCGGAGTTCACCAGCCGTCACTTTCTGAGCTGGTGTGAGGAGCGCGGCATCGTGGTGCACCACATACAGCCCGGCCGGCCGATGCAGAACGGCCACTCGGAGAGTTTCAACGGCCGGTTCCGGGACGAATTCCTGAACGCGAACTGGTTCATCACAATGCCCGGAACGCGGACCATGACCGAAGCATGGAGGACCGACTACAACACGCTGAGGCCGCACAGCAGCCTCGGCTATCAGACGCCCGAGGAGTTTGCGCGCGCGTGCTCAGAGCCCACCAGCGGGATGACCGTCATCCCACCGGACCGCCCGCCGGCGTTTCCGGATAGCAGAACCGTGCTCGCGGGCAAGGGTTCGCCTTCGGCCGCGGCTGACGCCGCGCCCTTGCCCGCTCCGCGCGGTTCCGCTCCAGGACGAGTGCAGCGACGGGCGGCTCCGGCGGGATGACGAACCGGCGTATCATGACAAGTACGTTTTCCAAACTCTGATTGGTGGAACGATTGGGGGCAGGTTAGCTTCACTCCCCTCGCACGGAGGTAATGCTTCTTCTGTCCAGCGTCCAGGACGTACGCGGTGACGACTCGGATCCTTTCGCCCCGCTCCACCAGTACCACGGCCAGAGGGCGTCCCGAATCTGTCCAGGCGACCTTACGATCCGGGAGCTTCAACCGATGTTTGCCGGTATCCCCAAGTTGCTGCGTGCGGGGCCGAGCTGAGCCAGGACTACAAGTTCTCCCACTCATCGAGTTGGATGTGAGCCTGATTCAGAATGCTGTGGAGCGTACCCACAGGAACCTCGTGCTTCCTTGGGACGATTACCGTATCCACCGTCAGATTCGAACGCCGGATGAACTTGACGTGGCTGCCCTTCTGGCCTGCCTCCACAAAGCCCGCTGCCTCCAGTCGGCGCTTGATCTCGCGGTAGGGTTGCGGGCTAAGCCGCGCCAACCTCGACCTCAATCAGACGGACTCGCGGTGGGCGCGTGGCCCGAGGCGGTTCGAAGTACAGCTCAAGGGCTTCCTTGAGGTTGGCCAGGGCTTCGGCCTCGGTCTCTCCTTGGCTCGCGACGTCAACTTCCAAGCATTGGGAGACATACCACTCCCCTTCTTTCCAGACCCTGGCCACAAACGGGCGCTTCATACCTCCAATTCTTTCACAGGATCGCCCGAGTGCACGCATTGCCGTGGCACAACGGCTGGCAGCATGCTCCTGGCACCACGCGCGGTGCTGGCGGGCGCGGCTTCGGCATGCCGCCGACGAGCTCAGCATGCTGGATCCTACCGCCCGCCAGGCCCGCGACCCCCGACGCCTTCCGTGAATCCCGGGGAGTGCCGAGTGGGCCATCCATCTGCGTTCCGACTGGACCGCGATTGTTCCGCTCCGGACTTGGTGGACAGTGCGTTGGGAGTAAGTGTTAGCCATTGAATCACGCGGCGAGCGGAGTTTCAAGATGGGCGAAGCTGGCCCGCGCCTGGACCGGTGTCTGATAGCCAAGACGCTCGATGATCCAGTGGTGGTTGTAGCGATGGCGGAAGGCTTGCAGCGCCTCACGGAGTTCGTTCAGGCTGCGAAACCGCCGGATCCAGAGCAACTGCTCTTTGAGGGTGCGAAAGAAGCGTTCGATGCAGCCGTTCCCCTCTGGTTGCCGCACGAAAGCGGGCGAGGGGTCGATCCCCAGAAAGCGGATCTCCCTCTGGAAGTCGTCACTCATGTAGACGCTGCCATGGTCGTGACGCAACCGCAGGCCGGCGGCCACGCCGGCCGAGAAATCGCCGAAGTACTCACGCATCCCCTGGCGGATGGGCTCAAGCGCTTCGAAACGGACAGCGCGCTTGACGACGTGGATGCCGATGCACTCGGCGGTGCAATGGTCAATGGCGGCGAAGATGGTCACCGTGCCCTCTTCGTCGGTGGCGGTCTGGGTGGCATCGGTGCCCCACATCTGCTAAGGGGCGGCGGTGACGATGGTGCCCTCATGGGGATGGGCCGGCCTGGGCTCCGGTTGTCGCGCCGGGGACAACCATTGCTGCTGGCGCAGCAAAGGCAAGACCCGATCTTTCGAGGTGCGAATGCCTTGGTGGCGCAGGCGTGCCCAGATTTTGCGGTACCCTTCGCCGTGAAAGACCGGGGCGGCGAGCAGGTTCCGGATCTCGGTCAGCAGTTCGTCGTCCGAGTGGACCTTGGGACCGCGTTTGGCGGCTGGGCGAGGATTCTGCCGGCGCTGCCGGGCCGCGTAGAAACTGGAACGCGCCAGGCCCCACACGGTCGCCACACGAGCCACACCATAGGATCTGTGACTGGAAGGGGAGACGGTGCGGCTCATCTGCTCCACTTCCTCCGGGCCAAAGGGCGGCCGCCTTCCAGCCTGGCGATCTTCTCGCGCAACAATTCGTTGTCCACGCTGAGATTGGCGACCGCGGATTTGAGGCGTTGCGTCTCCTCGTCTGCGACATCGACCTCGCGGCTCTTCAAGCCGGCCTCGCCGTGGGCCAGGAACTGCTCGCGCCATTCGGTGAGGGTGGCGAGTGTCACACGATGTTTCCGCGATATCGTCTCCTGGTCCGCGCCCCGGAGCAACTCCAGAATCACACCGACCTTGCGTTTGGCCGACCAGCGGCCCCCGCCGGCGAGACCGGCCGACGATTCCGGGGCCTGCTCAGTCGCCCTCCGGGCTCCTTCCGCGGCCCCGGAATCGTGTTTCTTTGGACTGGACATGATGGATCTCCTTGTACAACATTCTCTCGATCAAATGTTCCCAAAGATCTGTCCATCAAAATCCCGGGCCGGCCTAGTCCAGGCTGTGATCTTGAAATACAAGCTTGGTGAAGACGAATGAACAAGTACGAGGTCATCATTTATTGGAGTGAAGAGGACGAGGCTTTCGTGGCCGAAGTGCCCGAACTGCCAGGGTGCGCCGCACACGGGCCCACCCAGGAGGCGGCGCTCGCCAGCGCACAGGAAGCGATTCGTCTCTGGGTCGATACGGCGAAGCAGTTTGGCGATCCGGTTCCAGAGCCCAAAGGTCGCCGCCTGATCGACGCGTGACGCAAGCAACCGTCTAACGAGGCGCTACAGGCGACGGCCAGAACCGGGCCGCGCCTGAGCGCCCAAATCCGTTAGCGTGTTGAGGCGGTCACGAACGCGGACGAGGCCGACGTTCGCACCGCGCTCACGAGAATCCTCGATGGCGCAGCCAGCCCAGCGTTCGGCTCACTGCCCAAACGTGAACTCGGGCTGCTCCTCGTTCCCGTTCCGGTTGTGAGGAGGCTTCAGGCCGCGCTCAGAGGCAGGACGTCACGCTCGATCTGTGCCGCCGACTCCTGCGTGGCGAGTTGAAGATCGTGCGCGGTCTGCAAATTCAGCCAGTACTGCGCCGATGTGCCGAAGTAGCGGGCCAAACGCAGGGCCGTGTCCGCCGTGATCGCGCGTTTTCCGTTGACGATTGCGCTCACCCGGTTCATCGGAACCCGAATGTCCCGGGCCAGGCGGTTCATCCTGACACCAGCGTCGTCCAGGTCCTCCTTTAGGATCCGGCCCGGATGAAGCGGAGCAAGCCGGTGTCTCTTCTCAGACATGGTGCAACCTCGTCAGTGGTCATCGACGATCCCGGCGTCGTGCGCGTGGCCGTCACGCCACCGAAAACAGATCCGCCATCGATCGTCAATCCGGATGCTGTCCTCACCTGCTCGATCGCCACGGAGCGATTCGAGCCTGTTTCCTCGAATCGCCTTCAGATCGTCAAGGCTGGTCGCGGCATCGAGGCGGGCCAGGCCGCCGATGCCGAGCGCCAGCGTCGAGACGGCCGCGAGCGTGAAGTACGGCTGTGCCTGCAATTGGCGGAAGGCGAAGACGAGATCGCGGCCGCCCATCCCCGGAGTGTCCATGGGATTGGCGGTCTCCCGTTGGGAATCCCGATGGGCGAGACGAAAACCGGGTCAAACGGTCCTGATTTCGCGGTAAACGGCAACACCCGGTCTGCCTCGATTTCGCGCCCGCCTGCTCCCGGAACAGGGCCGCTGGCGGGAATTCCTGTGCGATTTCTCCCGCTTTTCCCGTATCATAAGGCACATGGACGTCGTTCGGCGGGATGCGGGACGCAGGCGGTGGATCCGGCGCGGCGTGTGGGCTTCCGTCGGGCTCACCGCGGTGGCGTGGGGCACGGTCGCCCTGAGCCGGCTCAAGCCCGCGGCGATGAGCGTGGATGCAAACTCCGTGCTGATCGACACCGTGAAGCGCGGCCCGATGGTGCTGCTGGTGCGCGGCCTGGGCGTGCTGACGCCGGAGGAGTTCCTGTGGCTCCCGGCGGTGACCGATGGACGGGTCCAGAAGATCCTGGTCCGGCCGGGCGCGGCAGTGCGGCCGGATTCGGTGATTCTCACGCTCACGAATCCGGAACTCGACGTCGCCACGCTGGAAGCGGAGTTCGACGTCAAGGCCGCCGAAGCGCGGTATCGCGACCTGGAAGTGAAACTCAACAGCGACCGGCTGGCGCTGCAGGCCGAGATCGCGCGGTTCCAGTCGGAAAGCACGCAGGCCCAGTTGAAGGCGGACCGCGACGAACAACTCTTCCGCGAAGAGCTGCTGGCTGACCTGAACGTGCGCCTGTCCAAGGCCGCGGCAGAGGAGTGGGCCAAGCGGCTCGCCCTCGAACACGAGCGGCTGAAGATGCAAAAGGACGCCACGGAGGCCCAGCTTGCCGTGCAGCGCGCGGATATCGAAAAGCTGCGCGCGCTGGCGAAACTGAAGCGCGAACAGGTCCAGGCGCTGACCGTACGCGCCGGTACTCACGGGGTGCTCCAGGAACTGCCCGTGCAGGAGGGGCAGCAGCTTGCCGCGGGCTCGATCCTCGCAAAGGTGGCGCAACCCAGCAAATTGAAGGCGGAGCTGAAGATTCCCGAGACTCAAGCCAAGGACTTACAGCTTGGCCAGGCGGCGCAGATCGACACGCGCAACGGCATCATCCCCGGGCGGGTCGTGCGCATCGATCCGGCGGCCAGAGAGGGGACGGTGCTGGTGGACGTGGCCCTGGCCGGACCGCTGCCGCCCGGCGCGCGGCCGGACCTGAGCGTCGACGGCACGATCGAAATCGAGCGCCTGGAGAGCGTCCTTCAAGTGGGACGGCCGGCGTTCGGCCAACCGGGAGGCGCGAGCGCGGTCTTCCGTCTGGGTCCGGACGGCCGCGGCGCGGTGCGCGTGCCGGTGACGTTCGGCCGCGCCTCGGTGAACCTGGTGGAGATCCGGGATGGATTGCAGGAAGGCGACCGCGTGGTTCTTTCGAATATTCCGGCAGCCGAAGGCCGGGACGAAATCCAGCTTGTGAGATAAGAGCGCATGAGTGAAGTCCTGATTCAACTCGATGGTGTCAAGAAACTGTTTCTGACCGATGAAGTGGAGACACACGCTCTGGCGGACATCCAGATGGAAATCCGGAAGGGTGAATACGTGGCGATTGCGGGGCCGTCGGGCTGCGGCAAGTCGACGCTGCTGTCGATTCTGGGTCTGCTCGACTCGCCCAGCGACGGCGTTTATACGCTCAATGGCCAGCCGGTGCAGCAGCTCAATGCCGCGCAGCGCGCGCGCATTCGCAACCGCGAGATCGGGTTCATCTTTCAGGCGTTCAATCTTATCGGCGACCTGACGGTGTACGAGAACGTGGAACTGCCGCTGACCTACCGCGGCATGGGCGGAGACGAGAGGAAGCGGCGTGTCCGGGAGTCGCTGGAGCGCGTCGGGATGTCGCACCGGATGAAGCATTTTCCGGCGCAGCTTTCCGGCGGCCAGCAGCAGCGTGTGGCAGTGGCGCGCGCGTTGGTGGGCAGCCCGTCGATTCTGCTGGCCGACGAGCCGACCGGCAACCTGGACTCAAAAAACGGTGACGCGGTGATGCAGTTGCTCGACGAGCTGCACAAGCAGGGCTCGACCATCTGCATGGTGACGCACGACAGCCGTTTCGCCCGTCACGCCTCGCGCACGGTGCATCTGTTCGACGGGCGCGTCGCAACCGGACCCCAGGACGGGGACGGGATGTAGCCGGCGGCCGCGTTATCCGCGGCGGTCGTGAAGAGCGGCAACGAGTTCGTCGACCAACTCGTCCTCGGGCCAGGAATCCTCCAGGAGTACGGTCGGATTGTGGATGGGACCCTCGCCCTGCCGGGCCAGCCATTCCTCCAAGGCCGGGTCCTCAAGAGAATTCCGCAGTTCGTCCGGACGTTCCATGGTCAGCCCTCCTTACCTTGAGTGTAGCCCCGGCGGAACCGTGTATTCTGTCAGCAGTGACTGAATCCAATATCCTGCGCGGCGGAATCGCCGGCTGCGGGTATTTCTCGCAGTTTCATCTCGAGGCCTGGGGACGGATGCCGGACGTGGAAATCGTCGCGGCAGCCGATCCGGATCTGCGCCGCGCCCAGAACGCCGCGCCACGGGCCTATGCAACGGCTGAAGAAATGTTCGAGCGGGAGTCGCTCGACTTCGTCGATATCACGACGCGGCCGGAATGGCACCTGCCTCTGGTCGACCTGGCGGCGCGTCACAAGGTGCCGGTGATTTGCCAGAAGCCGATCGCGCCGTCGTGGGAGTCGGCCGTTCAGATCGTCGAAATCGCCGAGACGGCGGGCATTCCGTGCATGGTCCATGAGAATTGGCGGTGGCAGCCGTGGTACCGGGAAGCGGCGCGCCGGATTGCCGGAGGCGCGATCGGCAATCCGGTGGCGTATCAGTTCCGCACGCGTCAGAAAGACGGTCTCGGCGACACGCCATATCCGAATCAACCGTACTTCGCCCGAATGCCGCGGCTCCTCATTTATGAGACGCTCATCCATCACATTGATACGGCCCGGTTCCTGTTCGGCGAAGTTGCTTCTGTCCTCGCCCGCACGCGGCGGTACAACCCGATGATTCTCGGAGAAGATCAGGCGATTCTGACGCTGACCCATGAATCCGGCCTCTGCGGCGTCGTGGACGGAAACCGCTTCGCCGATCCGATCCCGGCGGGACCGGCCATGGGCGATGCGGTCTTCGAGGGCGAGGAAGCTGTGCTGACCATTCTTGCCACGGGCGACATCTACAGGAACCGCGAGAAGGTCTGGGAGAACACCGTCAACACCGGATACCGGGGAGACAGCGTCCTGGCGACACAACGGCACTTCATCGATTGCCTGCGCTCGGGAGGACCTTTCGAAAGCGGCGGGCGGGAGTACCTCAAGACGGTCCGGGTGGTAGAAGCGGCGTACGAGAGCGCAGGAATCGGGAGGGCGGCGTCGGGATGATTGACCTCGCCGCGCGCCTTTTCGACCGGTTCCGGGGCGGCGCGCCGGGCGTCCCACCGCCTTTCGTTCTGCCGGAAGTCCCGGCGGATGAGGCACTCATCAGCGAGGCCGGCAAGCGCCTCCTCGAAGCCGGAGCCGAGACCCAGTTCGATGCGCGGCGGATCGCGACCACGGTCCACTACGCGCGCGCATTCGGTCTGACGGAGGGTATGGTGGCGGACATCGGCGGGTCGCAACACCCGACCTCCCGGGCGTTGTGGTCGTTCTTTCCTGGGACGGAACCGGTCGAAACGAGGAACGATCTCCGTTGCCAGACGTTGCCGTTTCGCGACGGATCGGTCGACGCCGCGTTCTGCCTCGAGGTGATCGAGCACTTGTCGGATCCCCTCTACGGTCACGCGACGACGTTGAGCGGCGTGCGTTACTTTCTCGGCGAATTGCACCGGGTCCTCCGCTTCGGCGGCCGCGCGCTGGTGACGACGCCCAACGCCGCCAGCCTGTGGACCATCCAGCGCGCGCTGCTTGGCCAGCCGCCGATGATGTACGAATGGCATTTCCGCGAATTCACTGTCGGTGAACTCCGCCAGCTTGCCGAGCACGCTGGATTCTCGGTCGTGCAGTTGCAGACGGAGTTCGTCTGGTACCGCTGGGATTTCGGACCGATTGTGGACCTGCTTTCCAGGCACGGGTACTCCGCCGCTGACCGGGGCGATGACATCTTTCTCGTCATCCAAAAGGACAGCGGCGCTCAACGAAAACCTTTGTCCATTGGCCTGCCTGTTTGACGCGGCGGCACCGTTGTGAAGAGAACGCGATGTTTCTACTGCCTGTCCTGCTGGTAGCTCTGTTGCCGCTGGCCGCGGCTGACCGGGTGCTGGAACGGTACTCGGTTGTCGAAGGCGACATCCTTGTCGAGCGGCACGCGATCGTCGTGCAGGATCCGAACCGGCGTTGGCCGGGAGGCGTGATCCCGTACACGATTCACCCCGACCTGGTGAATCCGCCGCGCGTGCTGGCGGCCGTCCGCCACTGGAACGAGTCGACGCCGGTGCGGCTCGTCGAGCGCACGAGCGAGCCCAACTACGTTGTCTTCCGGCCCACGGAGTCGGGATGCTTTTCGGCCATTGGCATGACGCGGGGAGAGCAATCGATTCTACTTTCCGCCGGGTGCAGCACGGGAACCGTGATCCACGAAATCGGCCACACGGCCGGGATGTGGCATACGCAGTCGCGGCAGGACCGCGACCGGCATGTGATCGTGCGGCTCGGACAGATCACGCCCAGCCTGCGTCCGCAGTACACGCAGCAGTTCACCGCGGGCGTGGATATGGGCCCGTACGACTACTTGTCGGTCATGCACTACGGCGCCGGCGGGAATCCGCCGAGCATGGAGTCGATCCCGCCCGGCATCCCGTTCGGCCAGCGGAGTACGCTTTCGCCCGGCGACATCGACGTGATCCAGCGCCTGTACAGCGGCGCGCCGCGGGACACCACGATTACGACGAATCCCGAGGGGCTGGCGATCGTCGTAGACGGTGAGACGCTCGTGACCCCGGTCACCCTGCCCTGGGCACCGGGCTCGCGGCATGAAATCGAAGTGCCGGACGTGGTGATCGAAGGGGACCGGCGCGTCTCGTTCGCGCGGTGGAGCAACGAGGGTCCGCGGCGCCAGACATTCACCGCTTCGGCTGAAGAGACGATGCTGATGGCGAACTACCAGGTCTGGTGGCGCCTCGACGCGATCAGCGAAGCCCCCTCCAAGGGAACGGTGCGTGTGGAAGGACCGGTGGAAGACGGGTATGTGCTCTCGGGCACACAGATCCGCCTGGCTGCGGAGCCGGCAGCCGGACATTCGTTCCTCGGCTGGGCTTCGGCGCCGGGGCGCGCCCGGATTGGGGCGAATCCTTACGCGCTGGTCGCCTTTAGCGGGCGGGCGTCGTTCCGCGCCGAGTTCACCGCGGGACCGACGGTCACCGTGACGACCGAGCCTCCGAATCTCGGGTTACGCGTGGACGGGACCCAGTACGTGTCCCCGGCGATCTTTGAGTGGGCGGCGGGCACGACGCACACGATCTCCGCCGAGCAGACGCGCGACCCGTCCGGCACGGGACGTCGCGTCCGTTTCGAGCGCTGGAACCACGGCGGCTCGATCGGGCAGACGGTTTCCGCACCCTCGGGCTCAGCAGTCTTCACCGCCGTCTTTGCCGACGAGCGGGAGGTCCGCGTGAACTGGAACCGGAACCTGGGAACCGTGACCACGGAACCGGCGTCCGACGATTCCTACTACGCCGCAGGGACCAAGCTCAAGATCCGCGCGACGCCTGCCCCCGGGTCGGCCTTTTACGGATTCTTCGGAGACCTCACCGCCCCTGCATCCGAACTCGAGCTCGATGTGGGTGACCCTGTTACCCTGGAGGCACGCTTCGCCGCGCCGCTGGCGATCTTCAGCGATGCGGTGCGCAACGCCGCCACGCTGATGGGCACGTCGCTCGCGCCGGGCCAGATCGTGACGCTGTTCACCGCCGGCGCCGGTCAGGAACAGGGAACCGTTGGCCAGCCGGACGCGACCAGCCGCTACCCAACGCGGCTCGATGGGACGGAGATGCGGGTGAACGGCGTTCCGGTTCCGCTGCTGTTCGTCTCGGCGCGGCAGGTGAACTTCGTGATGCCGTTTGGACTTGCGCTCGACGGCCGCGCGCCGCTGCTGCAATTGACCCGCGATGGTGTTCTGGGACAAGAGATGCAGAGGATGCCGGTGCGTCCGGCCGCACCTTCCCTGTTCACTCTCAGCGGGACGGGCCGCGGGCAGGGGGCCATCCTGAACGAGGACGCGACGGTTAACGGGCCGGCGAATCCGGCGGCCCGCGGGTCGGTGGTCGTGCTTTATGTCAATGGCTTGGGGAAAACGGTGACGCCGCTGGAGGACGGGCAAATCGTGTCCGGCGCGCTGCCGCCTCCGGAGGCTCCGGTGCGGGTCCGCATTGGGGGCCGGGAGGCCGTTGTCGAGTACGCCGGCCCCGCACCCGGGCTTGTCGCCGGAGCGTTCCAGATCAACGCCCGCGTGCCTCCCGACGCGCCCGCATCGCCGGAAACTCCCGTGTCGATCGCCGCGGGGGACCTGTGGAGCCCGAACATCGTGACTGTGGCTGTCAACGAATAGCGTCTCGATCCGCGGTATGATGCGGCCATGTTCCGCTTGGCGCTTGTGCTTTTCGTGGCCGCCCTGCCCTCGGCGGCCGAACCGCTGCGATTCGTCCAGTCGGGGTTTAAGGCAGGCGAGGCCGGCTGGACCGTGTGGCAGGCTCGCGCGGAGAACGCGCCGGCGACCGGCGTGGCCGTGGATCCGTCGCGCGGCGAACCGGGTTCGCTCGTCGTGTCCGGGAACAGCCGCGTCGGCGGCTTTGGCGGTTGGGAGCGCGCCATCGATGGCGTGCAGCCCGGCCGCTGGTACAGATTCACGGCCTATTACCGGGCGGCTGGGGTGGTCTCGGAATCCTGGCAGATTGTGCCGCGCATCGCCTGGCGCACAGCGGACGGCAAGCGTGCCGGCCAGCCGGAATACGTCTACCGGGCGCGCGTGGAAGGCGAATGGACGCGGGTCCTGGCGGAAGTACCGGCTCCCGAAAACGCTGCCACGGCTGTGGTGCAGTTGCTGCTGACCAGCGCCCCGCTGGGCCGGGTCTGGTGGGACGACATCCGCCTCGAAGAGATTCCCGACCCGGGCCCCCGCAATGTGACGTTCGCGGCCATCCACCAGCGTCCGCAGAAACGCACGGGGGACTCGCAGAAGAGCGTCGATGTCTTCGTCGAGACGATCAGGAAGGTCGCGCCGAAGCAGACGGACCTGATCCTGCTGCCGGAAGGCATCACGGTGGTGGACACGGGCAAGACGGTTGCCGAGGTCGCCGAACCGGTGCCGGGTCCCACGACAGAACGGCTCTCGGCCGTGGCGCGCGAGCGCCGCACGTGGCTTGCCGCCGGCATCTACGAGCGGGAAGGCGATACGCTGTACAACACCGCGGTGCTGTTCGACCGCGACGGCAAACTGGCGGGCCGCTACCGCAAGGTTTACCTGCCGCGTGAGGAGTACGAGGCGGGCCTGTCTCCGGGCAACGACTATCCGGTGTTCCGCACGGACTTCGGCACGATCGGCCTGATGATCTGCTATGACGTGTTCTTTCCCGATCCGGCGCGGGCGCTCTCGGTGCAGGGAGCCGAGGCGATTTTTCTGCCGATCTGGGGCGGTCCGGAACCGCTGGCCAAAGCGCGCGCAATCGAGAACCAGGTATTTCTGATCACATCCGGCTACAACCATCCGACCTACATCATGGACCCGGACGGCGAACGCCTGGCGCAGGCGCCGGAGTTCGGCACGGCGGCGGTGGCGACGATCGATCTGAACAAGCGGTACTGGGACAGCCACCTGGGCCACATGCGCAGCCGGCGGATGCGGGAACAGCGGGTGGATATTCCGACTCCGGTTCCTGGTGTGTGGCGGTAGCAGGCGGCCGTTAGAGGCGGCGGAACCAGGACCGGATAACGTCTCTTCCGCTCGTGGTTTCGCTCACGTCGACCAGACTCACGAAGGCCACCGGCAGGAACGTGGTCATTTCGACGGCTGCCAGGTCTTGTTTCGCGATGACACCGCCACAGTGAATCAGGGCGCATAGCACAAAGGTGGCAGTGTTGATGACGGTCCACAGGTTCAGTTTTTCAAATCGCTTTCCCCAGGAAAGCAACCACCACACCGCATCGAACAGCAGGACGATGCAGAGCAGTGAGAAATAGGGACTTGCGGAGAACGCCCATCGTTCGTCGAGCGGCAGCGTCAGGGTGGTGCTCCAGCCGAAAAAGAAGAGAAAATGCATGAGTCCGACGAGGAGGTCCACGGCATCGTTCGGCTCTCTATCGTCGCTGACGGGCGCCGAAAAGACGATCGCCGCCCCAAGATAGAAACGCGCTGACACAAGGAGGAAGAGAGCAAGGCGGAACAGGAGAAGGTAGCGTTCGGAGGGCGCCGGATCCAGATCACCGGTGGTGAAGACGGGAACGACGCTCACGATCGCTTCCCGGATGGCGAGGCCGACTACGACTCCGTACAGCCAGAGACACTGCTTCCGGAGGTCGTTCCGCCGCTCAGAACTCAGGGCCATCGCCCCGCATCCTATCAGCGACCCGACGCGGAAATCAACCGGACGCTGAGAGGAAACAAGACCGCTAAACCGAAGAGAATCAGGACTTCAAGCATAAGCGACTTCTTCGCTCCTGAGTATAGCAGGAACCGGAAGATCTCAGAGCCTTATAGAAACCCAGCGGTAGCGAAATGCGTGCGGTAGCCGTGCGCGGTATTCTCCCGGATGTGGTCCCAGACATCGCGTGGAACCTTGAGGAACGCCTGGACGACCACTGGGTCGAACTGCGAGCCGGCGTGCGCGGCGATCTCCCCGCGGGCGGCTTCGTAGGACGCCGCCTTGCGGTACGGGCGGTCGGAGGTCATCACGTCCAGGCAGTCCATCACGGCAAAAATGCGCGCGCCGATCGGGATCGATTCGCCCTTCAAACTGTGCGGGTATCCGAAGCCGTCGAAGCGCTCGTGATGCGCCAGGACGATGTCCGATGCCGGCCGCAGCGGTTCAATGCCGTCCAGGATCCAGGAGCCGATGCGGGGGTGCTTCTGCATCTCGACCCATTCTTCCTCGCTCAGCTTTCCCGGCTTGAGAAGGATGCTATCCGGAATACCGATCTTGCCGATGTCATGGAGCATGGCGCCGCGGCGGATCACCTCCAGCATCACGGTGTCCACGCTCATCTCACGCGCCAGATACAAGCTGTACTCGCTGACGCGCTTTGAGTGCGCCAGCGTCTCGTGCTCGCGTGCGTCGAGTGCGGCAACGAGGGCCTCGAGCGTCACTTCGGAAGCGTCGTGCAGGCGCTCCAGCACGCGGCGCAGTTCCTCGTTACGCTCGCTGACGGTCTGCTCGAGAACCTTCATGCGCTCCGCCTGCTCGATCTCGTTCTGCTTGCGCGCCAGCGCCTCTCTGACACTGGCGGCAATCTCTTCGAGGCGGAACGGCTTCAGGATGTAATCGAGCGCCCCTAACCGCATCGCGCTGACGGCAAGCGTCAGGTCCTCGCACGCAGTCAGCATCAGCACACCGACCGAAGGATGTTGGCGCACGATTTCCGCAAGCAGTTCGAGTCCGGACATGCCGGGCATCCGCACATCGGACAAGACGAGGTCGAACTGCGTCTCCCGGAGTCTGGCCAGGGCTTCCGTACCGTTTCCGGCGAGGGTCACCCCATAGCCGGATTGCGCCATAAACTCGCCAAGCAGCGCACGGATCGCCGGTTCGTCGTCCACGATCAGGATCTGCAAGCGTGCGCGGCTGCCGTCAGAGTTCATGTCATTTCAGGGCTTCGAACCGTTCAATCGTTTCGCGGACGCCATCTTCGAGAGCGGTCCGCGGCAACCGCGGGAAGTGCGCTCGCAATCCGGCGTCGTCAATCCGGTAGGCAACCGGAACCTGCGGGCCGCTCGCCGTGATGCGAGCCGCCGCGCCGGGACGCAGCCGGCCCAGCAGAGCGATGAACTCGCTCATCTCCACGACGTCACCGCGAAGGTTGAATACGTGGGCGCCCTCCAGATCGGATTCAAGACAGGCAACAAACGTTTCGGCGACGTCGCCGACGTACTGCAGATCCATGCGCCCGGAAAGGCGGACCTGGAACGCTTCGCCTCGCGCAACGGCCCGCATCGCCAGCGTGGGATCGGCCGTGAGGCCCTGATCGCGGCCCACGCCGTAGACGGTCCAGGGACGCAGCCCGACACTCGAAATGCCGTTGGTGGAGTAGAAAACGCGGGCGTTGCCTTCGTTGGCCTGCTTGAACACGCCATAGTGGGTGGCGGGCCGCAGGGGGTCCTCTTCGGTGATGAGCCCCGATCCGTACACCTCTTCCGGGCCCCACACCGCGGCCGAGCTCGCGTACACGACGCGGACCGGCCGGCCGGCGTCGCGCGCCGCTTCGAACACGTTCAGCGTCCCGATGACGTTGACCAGACCGCCATGCACAGGATTCTGCTGGCAGTGCGGCATCAGCGTCGCGGCCAGATGCAGAATGTGCGTGACTCCCGCTTCGCGCACCAAGGACTTGACGCGCCCGGTGTCTTCCACGGAGCCCGTCTCGGCGCGCAACGCGCCCAATTCGTCATCGTTCAGCAACAGCGTCAGCCGGGACGGGCGGGCATCGGCGTCAAATATGAGCACATCGGCTCCCCGGTCCAGCAGTTTCCGGACGCACCACGTTCCGATGCATCCCTTGGCTCCCGTAATTAGGACTCTCATCCGAAGGCAGATTTTATCACGCTGTGCTACCGTAGCGGGTTCATCGTATGAAAATCACGCATCTGTCCACGGCCGTCATGGAGTCGAATTTCGACTGGGTCATCGTCCGCATCGAGACGGACGAGAAGATCACCGGCTACGGCGAAGCGTTCCTCGGACCCGGCGTGACCGCGGTCATCCGGGAGTTCGGCGCGATTCTGATCGGCGAAGATCCCACGTCGCTCGACCGCGTGATGCGCCGGTTGTACGCCAGCATTGTCCACGCCTCGCCCGGTCTGTCGTACCACGCGCTGCACGGCATCGAGGCGGCGCTGCTCGATCTCCTTGGCAAGCGGTACGGGCAGCCCATCTGGCAGATTCTTGGGGGGAAGTACCGCGACCATGTCCGGATTTATGCCGATTGCCATGGCGGGGATGCGCTGGAGAGCCTGACACCGCTGGTCGTCCCGCGCGTGCCCCACTGGATGCGGCAGGAAGGCGAGGCGGAGCGTTACGGCAAGGTAAGCCTGAAACACCACGGCTGGGACGCCTCCGAGGCAGCCCGCCTCACGCCGGAGTCTTACGGCGGACGCGCCCGCGCGATGGCGGACCGCGGCTTCACCCTGCTGAAGTTCGACGTCGACGTGCCAACCGGCCACGAGACCGACGAGTACAATCGCGACCTGAGTGCGCCGGAGATCGACCACATGGCGGAACTCGTGGCGGCCGTGCGCGATGCGGTGGGTCCGGAGATCGGCCTGGCGGTCGATTGCCACTGGAACTATTGCGTACAGGCGGCGATCGAACTCGCCCGCGCGTTGGAACCGTACCGTCTGCTGTGGCTGGAAGACCCGATTCCGCCACAGAACATCCGCGCGCACGGCGAAGTCCAGCGCAATACGAAGACGCCCATCGCCACGGGCGAGAATCACTACCGCCGCCTTGACTTTCAGTCGCTCATCGTCGATGCCGGACTGCGCGTACTGGCGCCGGACGTGCAGAAGATCGGGCTGTGGGAGGGGCGCAAGATCGCCGACCTCGCGGACATGCACTACGTCAATCTGACGCTGCACAACATCAGCGGGCCGCTCGGTACAATGGCTGGGGTTCACCTGGCGGCCGCCATTCCGAACCTGTTGGCGCTGGAGTGGCACGCGGCCAGCGTGCCGTTCTTCGATACGCTCGTGAAAGACGCCGAGGGCCCGATGATCCACGGCGGCAAGATCGCGGTGCCGGACCGGCCCGGGGTGGGCGTGGAACTCGATCTCGACGTCGTCTACAAGTACCGCAAGCCGGGCGAGCCGTTCTTCGACGCGTAAGTGGTGTACAAGGCGAGCAGAGCGTCGCGGAGATTGCCGGCGTGGTCGAGGAACAGGCGTTCGGACTCCGCGGGAGCGATCTCCACGCCAAGCTCGCGGGCGAGATCCCGCAGGATGCCGGGGTCCGATTCACACCGATGCAGCAGGGGCAGCCGGCCGCCGCGATGCGCGGTGATCAGCATCGCACCCCGGTAGCGCAGACGCCAGGCGAGCCAGCGAGGCCAGTCGATGCGCTCGGCGCCGTCGATGAGCAGGCAGCAGCCCGGTTCAGGCGGCGGCAGTTTCCTGCCCCCGCGCACCTCGCGGATCCGCCAACCTCGCCGGACCAGTTCGTGGCCAATCTCGCGCAGCAGCGCTGTTTTGCCGGTTCCTTTCGGACCCACCAGCGCCGCGCGGGCGCCCATGGCTTCGAAGCGTGAGGTCAACGAGGCAACGGTCACGCGCGGCCAGCGGTAGCGCAACGCTTCCAGCCGGTGAGTGGCGAAGGGGTTCTCACGGGCGAGCATGCAGCAGGATCTCCCGGCCACCGGGCGCCATGACGAAGTCCGCGCGGGCCACTTCCGGACCCGGGGTGGCGACGGCTTCCACCGCCCAGACGAGCGAAATCAGCTTGCCGGAAAAACTGTAAGGGGCCTCGGGCAACGAGAAGCGGAATGTCCGGCGGTCATGCGGACCCGGGGCATCGAAACGGACCGAATCCAGCACTTCGGTGTCCACCGTGCCCTTGCCTTGTGTGTACCAGAGCAGGCGCGCCTCCACGTCCCGAGGTGGTTCCGCGTACCGCCAGGAGACGGTCCCTTCGAGGACTCCGCCCGGTTCGCGTTCCGTGCTCTTCAGTGCGACTTCAATCATCTACCAGTCTCCCCGCCCACCCGGCAGGATCGTATACGGGTACTCTTCTTTGATATCCGGCCACCAGCGGATCTCGCCCTTCGCGTCGAAGACCCACTGGATCTTGTTATGGGGTGCGTCGAAGGAGTGCATTGCCGGTGACGGAATCGTGAGGTGAAACGCGCCACGTCCGGCGCGGCCGGCTTCCACGACAGGGATGCGGAGGAAGACTTCCGTTTCCCTGGTCGTATCGGTGCCGCGCATGTAAGTAGCCTCCTCGCGCCCGGTAAACGTGATGTCGAGACGCTGCACGCGCTCATGGCGTCCGCTCAGTTGCCATTCCACCAGGACCGTGTCGCCCGGCCGTGCCCTGCCCCGGCTGACGCGAATCTCCAGCCTCGGGTTGAGCAGCGCCAAGGCGAAGTAGATGACGCCTCCCACGCCAGCCAGGCCGGCCAGGACGAAAGGAGTCAGGAAGAACGTCTCAAACCAGTTCCCGCGGCCGCGCATCCATGCCTCGGCGACTTCCCAAATGAAGATCGTAAGGACTCCGTTGAAGATGAGCGTGAAGCAGCCACAACCCGCCAGCCGGCCCACGGGACCCGTCTGGGGCCGCAGGACCGCGGGACCGTCGGTGGTGGGTGCGCCGGTTGGCGGCGGCGTAGTCCGTCCGCGGCCGGCCAGCAGGAGAACTCCGAATCCAAAGAAGGCCACGGGAATGAGCGCCAGGAACAAGCTCTTGTCGAAGCCGCGCTCCAGCACCGCCCGGGTCGGGTCGCCTGGATCGACCAGACAGACGGCCGTCTGGCCAACCGGGTAGCGCTTCAGCAGAGCCCGTTCCCCGCTCCGGTTTCCCGACATGAGGCGGAACCGGGCGCGGCTCGCCCGGTATTCCTTCCCTTGGTGCCGGTAGCGGTACAGGAAGTCGGCCCGGTAGCCAGTGCCGTCCTCGGTGTCCTCTTCGCTGAGGCGGCTGGCTTCGACCAAGCACTCCGTTTGCAGCCATCCTTGGGAACCGATCCAATCACGGACGGTCTGATGGCACAGCGCCCAGTACAGTCCTCCGCCCACGATGGCAAAGAGCGCCCCGGCGCCGAGAGCGACGTATTGCGTGCCGCGGCGCCGGTGGGAAAGCGGCTTCGCGCGGACTCCGGGGCGGTGGAACCAGATTCCGTACAACCCCCCGCCGCCGACCGCGACGACGACCAGCGGCAGCAGGAGAAACAGGGCAATCCACGGTGCGCCGCGCGCAAGCGCCATATCCCGTGGGCTTCCGGGGTCGACGAAGCACTCGACGCTCAGACCCGGGACGAAGCGCTGTGTGTAGCGCGAGGCCTTCCTGTAATCGCGGAAGCCGGAGTCGTGGGAAGACGTGTACGCCTGGCCGCCCCACTCGTAGCGGAGGCCGACGGTGGCCCGGAAGGGGCGCTCCCGTACGTTTTCCGTCATCGCCACCGTGCTCGACTCCACCTGGCACGAGGCGGTCTCCCAGGTCCAGACCCGCAGTGATTCAAGCACATGGCGCGTCAGCGCCAGAAACGCCAGGAGTCCGGCGAAGAGGAATACGAGGAAGAACAGCGAGAGGCAGCCCCGCGGTGAGGCCTTGGAGTCCGGCGTGGCGCCGGGCGCGTCGCGCATAGCGTGAGGCCAGTATGGCACGCGCCCGCGGGATGCGATATAAGTAAACCCGTGATAAACCGCCGTTCTTTTGTCTCAGCCTGTGGCGCCGCGCTAGCCGCCGGACCGGGTTTCGCCCAGAGAGGGCCGCGCTTCGACATCGTCATCCGCAATGGAGAACTGCGCGATCCCTCGACCAGCCTGCGCCGCAAGGCGGATCTCGGCATCGCCGACGGGAAGATTGCCGCGATTGAAGACGGCATCCCGGCGGGGCAGGGCCGCGACGAGATCGACGCCAGCGGCCTGTACGTCACGCCGGGCCTCGTGGATCTGCACACGCACATCTACCATTCAGCGACCGGGCTCGGCATTGAGGCCGACCCAATCGCGGCGCGGAGCGGCGTCACGACATGGGTCGACGCCGGCAGCTTCGGCCACGACCAGACGCCGGGATTCCGGCGCTTCATCGTCAATTCGTCCCAGGTGCGGATCTTCGGCTACGTCTACCTCTACCCCAGTTCCCGCAACCCCGACATCGATCCAGTCAAGTACGTCGCTACGGTCGCCAAGCGCACCGGCGAAGCGGTCGAGAAGAACCGGGACATTTTGATCGGCATCAAGATGCAGGTCGGCTCGAACATGAACGGCCGCTACAGCTACGACTTCCTCAAGATCGCCCGGCAGGTCTGCGACGAATTCCGCATCCCGCTGATGGCGCACATCAGTTTCGCTCCGCCTGAAACCGAACAGGTGATGGCGCTGATGCGCGCGGGCGACGTGGTTACGCATTGCTACAACGGTCACTCGCTGGGGATCGTCGATTCGGGCGGCAAGCTGAAGCCGGGCGTGCAAGAGGCGCGCGACCGGGGCGTGCTGTTCGACATCGGCCATGGCCTCGGCAGCTTCAACTTCCCGGCGGCGAAGAAGGCGCTGGCGGCGGGATTCGTTTGCGACACGATCTCCACCGACATCTACGGATTGAACGTCAACGGCCCGGTGTATGACATGCCGACCACAATGACGAAGATGCTGCACCTGGGCATGAGCTTCGACGACGTGCTTCTGCGCTCGACGGCGAATCCGGCGCGGATCATCGGCAGAGTCCCGGGTCTGGGAACGATCGCCGTCGGCGCGCCGGCGGACATCGCGATCCTGGCGCTGGAAGACGGCCAGTTCACGCTGGTCGACTCGCAGCGGAACCAGGAGGTCGCCCGGCAGCGGATCGCCGCGCGGGTCACGATCTGCCGCGGCCGCCGTGTTGTCCACCCGGCCTGAGGAAGCCGGGAGAAGATCTGCCGGCCGGTTTCCCATTTGGTTGCGGAATCCTTTCCCGCCCCGCTAGAATCAATGAGTTTGTACCTATCGGACAGGAGCATCTATGGCAGCATCCACAATTGAACCTAAGGTGAAGCAGATCATCGTCGAACAGCTTGGCGTGGACGAGAACCAGGTGGACTCGGGCGCGTCATTTGTCGACGATCTCGGGGCCGACTCGCTCGACATCGTCGAGCTGGTGATGGCCTTCGAGGAGGCGTTCGAGCTGGAGATCCCGGACGAAGACGCTGAGAAGATCGTCACCGTCAAGGACGCGGTCGATTACATCGCAGAGAAGGCAGGCAAGAAGTAGTCACGTTCGCCGGCAAATCAAAAGGGGAGTTCCTTGGCACGTAGGGTAGTCGTCACTGGAGTTGGTCTGATTTCCTGCCTCGGCATTGGCACCGAGGAGACCTGGCAAGCCATTCGCGCGGGACGGCGCGGCATCAGCCGCATCGAGTCGTTTGACCCTTCGGCGTTTGCTTGCCAGATTGCCGGGGAAGTGAAGCACTTCGATCCTTCCAACTGGGTTGAGAAGAAAGAAATCAAGAAGATGGGGCGCTTCATCCAGTTCGCCATCGCGGCGGCGGAGTTCGCCATGAGCGGCGCCCGGCTGCGCATCGCCGACCATGACGCGGAGCGCGCGGGCGTTTACATCGGCAGCGGAATCGGCGGCTTCGACGTGATTGAGCGCGAGCACATCGCGTACTTGAACGGCGGCCCGCGGCGCATCTCGCCCTTCTTTATCCCCGCGACGATCATCAATCTGGCCTCCGGATACGTTTCCATCCGGACCGGCGCGAAAGGCCCGAACTCCGCGACGGCAACGGCCTGTACGACCGGCGCGCACGCCGTCGGCGATTCGTTCCGGCTGATCCGGTACGGCGATGCCGACATCATGATCTGCGGCGGTTCGGAAGCCTGCATCTCGCCGATGGGCATTGGCGGATTCGCCGCGATGCGCGCGCTCTCCACGCGCAACGACGAGCCGGAGAAGGCGAGCCGCCCCTGGGACAAGGATCGCGACGGATTCGTCGTGGGCGAAGGCGCGGGCGTGCTGATTCTGGAGGAACTGGAGCACGCACTGGCCAGGAACGCGCCGATCCTTGCCGAGATGGTGGGGTACGGAATGAGCGGCGATGCTTTCCACATTACCGCGCCTGCCGAGGACGGAGACGGCGCCTACCGCGTGATGAAGAACGCCCTGCGCGACGCGGGAATCGAACCTTCCGCGGTGGACTACATCAACGCACACGGCACGTCGACCGAACTGGGAGACCGCATCGAGACGACCGCCATCAAGCGCTGCTTCGGCGAACACGCGGCGCGCCTCGCCGTGAGTTCGACCAAGTCCATGACAGGACACCTGCTGGGCGGCGCCGGAGGCCTCGAAGCGGGCATCACCGCGCTGGCCATCCACGATCAGCTTGCGCCTCCGACGGCAAATCTCGACGAACCGGGAGAAGGCTGCGATCTTGATTACGTTCCCAACGTGGTCCGTCCCATGAAGATCGAGTACGCGCTTTCCAACTCGTTTGGATTCGGCGGCACCAACGGCGCTCTTGTCTTCAAGCGCTATTGAGCGCTGAGTCCCAATCCGCAGGTCCGCCGGCGTTGTGTGCGACCATTGATTAAATGGGCCACGACAGTGCGCCATTCCGCCTCGTGGCGTGGTTCGGAGAGATGGGATTGTTCGCGTGGCGCATCCTGCGGGAATGCCTGCGCGGCCCGTACGAAGGCGCGGAGGTGCTCCGCCAGATCTACGAGGCCGGCTGGCGCTCCCTGCCGCTGATCACCGCCGCGGGGTTCGCAGTGGGCGCCGTCATGTCGATGCATACGCGCGCCTCGCTCGAACGGTTCGGTGCGGAAAGCCTGATCCCCGCCGGTCTTGCTCTGGCACTGTTCAAGGAAACCGGGCCGCTGGTGACCGGGCTGCTGTTCTCCGGACGCGTCGGGGCCGGGATCGGCGCGGAACTGGGTGCGATGCGCGTCACCGAGCAGATCGACGCGCTGGAAACCCTTGCCGTCGATTCGTTCAAGTACCTCGTCGTCACCCGTGTCGCCGCCTGCGTGCTGGTGATGCCCCTGCTCACGACGATCATGAACTTCACCGGCATCGTCGGCGGCTACGTCGCCGAGACAGCGGTGAGCGGCATGACGTTCGACCTCTACTTCAACTCCGCGTTTTCGAATCTCGAATTCACTGACTACATCCCCGGCACGGCTAAGACTGCCGTGTTCGGGTTCATCATCGGCACGATTGCCTGTCATCTCGGTTACAACACCAAGGGCGGAACCGCCGGCGTGGGCCAAGCCGCAACCCTCAGCGTCGTCACGGCGTCGATCGCGCTCATCGTCAGCAACGTCGTGATCGTCAAGTTCATCTTCTTCCTCTTTCCGGGTGCAGCGGGATGAGTGAAACCGCGGCGATCCGTTTCGTGGACGTCAGCAAGGCGTTCGGCAGCCTGAAGGTGCTCGACCGCGTCTCGTTCGAGATCCCGCGCGGGTCGGCCTTTTGCATCCTGGGCCGGAGCGGCACGGGCAAGAGCGTCATGTTGCGGCAGCTTGTCGGTTTGATCAAGCCGGATAGCGGCCAGATCTTCGTTGAAGACGATGAGATCACGCATCTCAGTTCCCGCGAACTGAGCCAGGTCCGCAAGCGCATGGGCTTCCTCTTTCAGTACTCGGCGCTGTTCGATTCGATCAGCGTCGGTGAGAACGTGGCGTTTCCCCTGCGGCGGCACACGCGTCTGAGCAGTGCCGAGATCCGGGAACGCGCCACGGCCCTTCTCGATCGCGTGGGCCTGCCCGGCATCTACGATAAAGGCCCGGCCGACATTTCGGGCGGCATGCGCAAGCGCGCTGGACTAGCCCGCGCGCTGGCGCTGAATCCATCGATCCTGCTCGTCGATGAGCCGAGCAGCGGCTTGGATCCGGTAACGTCGGGTGAGATCGACGAACTGCTGCACGACCTGAAGGTGAGCGAAGGGGCGACGCTGGTGGTGGTGACCCACAACATTCCCAGTGCCAGACGCATCGGCGATACGCTGGCTGTGCTGCACGAGGGCCACATTCTGGACAGCGGAACCGCCGAAGACCTGGACAACTCGAAGCACCAGCTGGTGCAGGATTTCATGAAAGCCGAAGGGGCGAACTGACCCATGACTGGAAAGAAGACTATTCTCGTCGGAATCTTTCTCGCCGCTGGCCTGTTGCTGTTCGGAGTGGGCCTATTCCTGATTGGCGACCGCCGCCTGCTTTTCTCCGAAAGCATGGTGCTGCAAACGGAGTTCGGCAACGTCAGTGGCCTAAAACCCGGATCCAAAGTCCGTGTCTCCGGCATGGACGCCGGCGAAGTCCTGGAGGTGGCTGTTCCGGTGCGCGTTGACGAGAAGTTCCGTACCACCTTCCGCGTCCTTTCAACGTTCCAGCCGATTCTCCGCAAGGACTCCATCGCAACGATTCAGACCGATGGCCTCGTTGGGAACAAGTTTCTGCAGGTCCAGCCAGGGTCCGGAGAAGCCGCCTCTCTCGAACCCGGCGACACCGTTCCCAGCAAGGATCCAGTCGAGTTCGGCGATATGCTCGATGCCGCGGTTGAGACGGTCCAGCATGCGAATGAGGCCATCGACGATGTGAAGCTGCGTGTGGATCAAGCCGTCGACCTGCTGGCCGATGTCAACAAGCAGGCGGTGACCATGATCCACGAAGTCGGCGATGACGTGGGGAGGATCGTGAAGACGGCCAATCAGATTACCGATGACATCAGGGTCATCGTCGAAAACGCGAAGGAAGGGCGGGGTCTGGTTGGCAAGCTGCTCAATGATGACGAACTGTACAGCAACCTCAAGGACATCGTCGATCAGGCGGACATGACCGCCAAGAACCTCCGGGAGATCTCGACCGACCTGCAGAAGTTCTCGAGCGAGATAAAGACGGCGGAACTCGCCAAAACAATCCAGGACACCGCGGACAACGTCCGCGATGCGACCGGGCAAGTGAAGGAACTGCTCGCCAACTTCCAGGCGAACGACGCGGGCGACGAGGGAATCTCAGCGGACTTCCGCCAGACGATCCGGAACGCCGAGGCAGCCACCGCGGGTCTTGCCGAAAACACCGAGGCACTCAAGCGACACTGGTTGTTCCGCGGGTTCTTCCGCAAGCGGGGATTCTTCGATCTGGACGACATCGAGGTGGAGGACTACCTTGCGGGTCGTTTCGCACCGGATCGCGACCGGAAGCGAGAGTGGGTCCACGCGCACGAGGTGTTCGAACGGCGCGACGATGGTTCGGAGGTGCTGACAGCAGCAGGACGAAGCAAGCTAGGCGACGCATTCGGTCCGTTTCTCCGCTTGACGGCGAACAATCCGCTGATGATCGAAGGATACGCGGATCAGGGCGGCGAGGACGAACAGTACGTCCGATCCTTCGAACGCGCCAGCGTGGTCCGTGCGCACCTGATCCGCCGCTTCAAACTGAAGCCGACCCTCGTGGGTGTGATGCCGATGGGAAAGGTCGCCTCGACCGCGCCGGACGGCAAGCCGTGGAATGGCGTGGCGATTGTGCTGTTCACGCCCAAGGAGAAGTAGAATCGTGCGAACGGTTGCCGTAGCGTTCCTCATCATGTCTGGTCTATTGACCGCTCAACCCGTCCGCGAAGAGCGATTTCACGGCCGCCAGGCCTGGGTGCTGGACAATGGCGTCGTCCGACTGAGCCTGCTGCGGGGCGGCGGCCACATCGCCGAAGCCCGCTTCTCCTCGGGCGATGCCCGGCGCACGGTCAACCCGATGCGCGTCCCGCACTACCAGACCATTGAACCGTACGAATACAACCCGGCCCGGCATGACGCGCTCTACGGAGCGAACAGCCACCGCTGGCTTTCGAGCGGTTACATGGGCCATCTGTTGTGCTTCCCCGTGTTCGGCCCCCCCTCGTCGGAGCGGGAGATCGCCAACGAACTCGGCAACCACGGCGAGGCGCCGATCGCCGAGTGGACCCCGATGAAGACGGCCGGTTCCCCATCCGGCGCGACGGTCTTCCGCTACGGGGCAGCGCTGCCGAAGACGCAGTTCCGCGTGGAGCGCCAGGTGACCCTCATGCGCGGCTCGGCCGCCGCACTGGTCGAAGAGTGGGCCGAGAGCGAGACGCCCTTCGACCGTCCGGTCAACTGGGTGCAGCACGCCACCTTCGGTCCGCCGTTCATCGCGCCGGGCACGAGTTTCCTCGACATGAGCGCTACGAAGGGACAGGTGAGCCAGGGCGCCGCCGCGACGAACTCGCTCGAGCCCGGTTCTCCAGTCGAGTGGCCCCAAGGCCGCGGACGCGGCGGCACGGAGGTGAGCCTGCGCCCCTTCCAGCCCACGGCGAACGCCGGGACGTACTTCGCCGTGCTCATGGACCAGTCGCGCCCGGTGAGCTACTTCACGATGTACAACCCTGAGTTCCGGGTGCTGATCGGCTACCTGTTCCGCACGAGCGAGAGCCCGTGGCTGGGCGACTTCCAGGAGAACCAGCGCATGCAGGACAAGCCATGGGACGGCAAGACCGTCACGCGCGGCATCGAGTTCGGCACAACGCCGTTCGCCGAAGGCCTCCGCCGCAGCGTGGACCGCGGCACGATGTTCGGCGTCCCGACCTACCGTTGGATCGGCGGCAAGGAGCGCGTCAAGACCACCTACGCACTCTTTCTGGCAGAGATCCCCGACGATTTCGCCGGAACCGCGGACATCGCGCTCGAAGATGGCGCGATCGTCATCCGGGAGTCGGGCAGCACACGCACTGTGTCCGTTCCAGCGCCAGGACTGGCGGCGGTAATTCGTCCGTAGAGCAATCCAACTATGTGCGGCATCGCTGGCTTCTTCGGTGCGGACCATGCGCCTGCGCAGATTGAGGACGCCTTGGAGCGGATGGCGAGCGCCATGATCCACCGCGGGCCCGACGAGGGATCGGTGTGCGTCTGGCCGGAGATCGGGGGCGGCGTTTCGGTCAGGCGGCTGAGCATCGTCGATATTCCGGGCGGCGCGCAGCCGGCGGAAACCGAGGACGGACAGGTGGTGGCAGCCCTCAACGGCGAAATCTACAACCACGCCGCGCTGCGCCGGCAGTTGCAGTCCCTGGGGCACCGGTTCCGGTCGCGCGGAGATACCGAAGTGATCGGCCACCTCTACGAAGAGTACGGCGACGCCTTCCTGCACCATCTGCGCGGGATGTTTGCGCTGGCCGTTTTCGACCTGCGGAACCGCCGGCTCGTGCTGGCCCGCGACGGCGCCGGCCTCAAGCACCTGTATATCGCTGCGACCAGCGCCGGGCTGGCATTTGCCTCCGAGGCCAAAGCGCTGTTCGCCGCGCGCGTGGTGGACCCGCGCCCGTCACTGGAGGCGCTCGACGCCTGCCTCGCCATCTCGCATATTCCGGCGCCGCTCACCGCGTTCGAGGGCATCAGCCGCCTGCGCGCCGGCGAGTTCCTCATCGCGACGGATCGCGGCATCGAACGCGACCGGTTCTGGCGGCTGGCGTTTGCGCGGCCCGAACGGGCGCGGACCGCGCCGGAATTGGAGGAGGAACTCGATTCAGCCCTGCAAGCGGCGGTCCGCTCGCACCTCGCCGCCGATGTCCCTGTCGGCGCACTGCTCAGCGGCGGGTGGGATTCGTCCCTGGTCGCCACGTACGCGAATGAAGCCGCCCCGGGCCTCAAGACGTTTTCCATCATCTTCCCGGACCATCCGGGAACCGATGAGGGCCGCTACTCGCGGCTGATGGCGCGCAACCTCGGCTCCGCGCATGAGGAGATCGAATTCCGCGCCGCGATGCTTCCCGAGTGTCTGCCTCGAGTCATCCGGCATCTGGAGGAGCCGGCGGTCAACGTGCCTTCAGGGGTCGGGTACTGGCTGTTCAATCTTGCGTCCAGGCACGTGAAAGCGGTCGTCGGCGGAGAAGGCGCGGACGAGCTGTTCGGCGGATACAAATGGTTCTCGAGGAGCCTCCCCTACCGTCTGCGGCCCTTTGTACCGCGTGCGCTTGCCAGATCGCTGGCCGGGCGAATCCCCGGCCAGAGAGCGGAGCAGGTTCTCCGGTTCTTGGCGGCGGACGACCCCCGGCTGGCGGATGCCGAGTGGCATCGCAGGCTGACGCCGAACTGGAAGAAGCAGTACCTGAAGCCGGAGTTCTACAGGGGCGCGCCGGACCTCGAACCGTCCCTGATCCCTGACAGCTTCGCCGCCACATGCACCGACCTGCTGCAGAGACGCCTTGCATACGATCTCAACGGACGCCTGCCGGAGTCGATCCTGTTCACGATCGATAAGCTGAGCATGGCGCATTCGCTCGAAGTGCGCGCACCCTTCCTCGACCGGAGCGTGATGGACTTCGCCGCGCGGCTACCCTCGCCATGGAAGAACGATGGACGGCAGGCCAAGGTCATTCTCGGCCGTCTCGCCAGGAGATACCTGCCCCCCGGGATCGCCGCCCGGCGAAAGGTGGGACTGAGTTATCCTCCAGACCCGTGGAGCAAGCCCCCGATGGCTGCATTCGTGCGCGAAGTCCTGCTGGACTCGGGCCACCGCGGTCCGTTCCAGCGGGCAAGCGTGGAACGCTTGCTCCAGTCAAAGCAGGACCAGTGGAAGGAACGCACCGTGCGAGCTCTCGTACTTGTCCAACTGTGGTGGCTCGAATTCATCGAGCCGCGATAACGCTACTTCCGGCCAACCGCCACCAGGTGATTCTCAGTGCGGAAGTACCACTTCGCGTCGACGAGCGCCGGGGTGGCCAGCATCCGTTCGCCCATCTGGTTCACATGAAGCAGCTTGAACTCGGGGCCGGCCGCCAGGACGAACGTTTCGCCGTCATCGTTGGTGAAGTAGACCTTGCCGCCAACGCCGACCGGCGACGCGGAAAACGATTCGCGCTGCGCTTCGCCGAGCCGGCCCTGCCACATCAGCTTTCCCGTGGCCGCCTCGAAACACGTGGCAATCGATGTCATGTCATTCACGAGGTAGAGGTACTTGCCGTAGACGAGGGGCGAGGGAATGAACGGTGAACCGCGCGGCGTCTGCCAGGCGATGTGCGATTCGGTGACGTCTCCGCGTCCGCCGGGGCGAATGGCGAGAGTCGGGCCGGCGCGACCCGACGGGCAGAACACGAGGCCCTCTCCCACAGCGGGGGTCGGCGTCACTTCCACCGTGTTGCCGGAGGCGTGCCACAGCAGCTTGCCCGTGTCCGGATCATAGCCGGTCACGCGCTTGTAGCTCGACACGACGATCTCGTCGCGATCGCCCACCCGTACGGCGACCGGCGTCCCCCATCCGATGGTCTCCTCACGGTCGCTCTTCCACAGAAGCTTGCCGGTTTTCGCGTGGACGGCCGCTATGTAGGAGCCGACCTTCTGGTCCTGGTAGACGATGACCCGGTCTTTGTAGAGCAGCGGAGAGCCGCCGCTGCCGTGGTAGAGCGTGACGGTGCCGAAGTCATGATGCCAGGCCAGCTTGCCGTTCATGTCTACGGCCACCAGACCACCGTTTCCGAAGTAGGCGTAGATGCGTTCGCCATCGGTTGAGGGCGTCCCGGAGGCGTGGCTGTTTTTCCTGTATAGCTTTTCTCCGGGCGCCTCGGGCATGGTGGTCTCCCACACCTTCTGCCCGTCACTGCGCCGGTAGGCGACCATGGCGCGCTTCGGACCGTCGTCGTACGCGGTGGTGAGGAAGATGCGGTCCCCCCAGACGATGGGGGAGGAGTGGCCGCGCCCGGGCATGCGAACCTTCCAGAGAATGTTCTCCGTGGATGACCAGCGGTCGACGTAGCCGGTTCCTTCGACAATGCCCTGCCCGGAAGGACCGCGCCATCGCGGCCAGTACCGGCGGCCTTCGCCCTCGGTTTCCACCATGCGAATGGTGGGGAGATTGGCGGCGATGGCCAGGCACCCGAATGCGATGACCAGGGGAGCAAGCCGTGTCATACCCCCCATCGTAGCGTCATTGCTCAGCTACTGTTGCTGGAGGCGCAATAATGTGGATATGCCAATCGTTCCGGCGCGTTTCGTGCACCACGACCAGCTTGCTCGCGATGTCGCGAAAGCGATTGACAAGTTAGGCAGGGAGGTCGTGCGGGTGAACTATGGTCTTGGCACCGACTCAACGGACGAGCCGTCCATCTTCTTTCGCATTGTCCTCACGGATTCAGCAAGCAGGGAGGACAAGCTCGCGGACGTCACCGGGCGCATTGCTTCGATCCTCTCGAGGGAGATCCGCCCCTATGAAAACTGGGGGATTGTCCCGTACTTCAGCTTCCGCAGCAAGTCCGAACAGGCAGAGCGAAACGACCCAGAGTGGGCTTGAAGATGGCCTACCATGACGATCTGCTGCGGCAAGCTCTCCAGTTGGTGCACCAGGAACCGAAGAAACCGAAGCAAGCCAGCCTTCGCCGGGCTGTGTCAACCGCCTACTATGTGCTCTTCCATCTCCTGATCGCGGAAGCGGTAGCCAACTGGAAACAAGTGGAATTGCGGGCTGCGCTGAGCCGGGCCTTCGATCACCGGACCATGAAGGCAGCATCCAACCGGATTCAGAACACGACCGAGTTTCCCTTTCGCGGTGAGAATCCGTCAGTGGTGGAAAGCCTGCGCAGGATCGCCAGGACCTTCGCACAATTGCAGCAGGAGCGCCATACGGCTGACTACGACATCGCCACGTTCTGGACACGGACTGAGGCTCTTGCCCAGGTGAAATCCGTCGAGAGAGCGTTCACTGAATGGCGTGTCATTCGGAGCGAACCCGCTGCGCAGCAGTTCCTGGTGCTGCTGATAGCCAGAAAGCGAGACTGATTTCTCAAGCGGCGCCGTGCTTTTTGAACCAGGCCAGCAGGCGCTTCCAGCCGTCTTCGGCCGATGCTTTGTCGTAGCTGGGACGGTAGTCGGCGTGAAAGCCGTGCTGGGCGGCCGGGTAGACGATGATCTCCGAGCCGTTCTTCACTGCGCCGCGCATGCGCTCCACCGTGTCGAGCGGGATGCCGCGGTCGGCCTCGCCGTACAGGCCGAGGACCGGCGCGCGCAACGACGCTGCGACATCGATTGGGTGTTTCGGTGTGAGTTCGCTCGGCTGACCCACCAGCCGGCCGTACCAGGCGGCGCCCGCCTTCAACCGCGGATTGTGCGCGGCGTAGAGCCAGACGATCCGCCCGCCCCAGCAGAATCCGGTCACGCCCAATTTGCCCGTGTCGCCCTTGCTGCTACCCGCCCAGGCGACGGCCGCGTCCAGGTCGCCCATAACCTGCGCGTCCGGGACCTTCGACACCACGGTCGAGATCACCTCCTGGATGTTGGAGATCTTCGATACATCGCCCTGCCGCGCGTATAGCTCAGGCGCTACCGCCAAGTGGCCTGCCTTGGCGAACCTGCGGCAGATGTCCTTGATGTGTTCGTGGACTCCGAAGATCTCCTGCACCACGAGGGTCACGGGGAACGGCCCGCCCTTGTCCGGCATGGCGCGATAGCCGGGTATCGGTCCGCCGGGTGCGGGGATGCTCACCTCCCCTGCCACAAGTCCGTTGGTGTCGGTGGTAATGGTGGTGGCGGCCACCGGACGCACGGCGAGCGCGAAGCCGGTCGCCAGTTTGGTCATCAGAAAGCCGCGGCGGTCGAACTCGCCAGCTTGGGGAAACGCGATCGGTTCTTTGTTCATGGATCCTGCCTGTGTCTCCAGATCTTACCAGTGCGCCTTGCGCAATGTGCCATCTCCGGCATAGCATCTCCCTATGGATGCCACTCTGACCCGGCGGGACCTGGCGAAGCGGGCGGCGCTTCTCACGACGGCTTTCGGCTTCGATCTCAGACCGGCCGCGGCCGCCGCGCGCGAGCTCAAGATCGCCCGCACCACGCAAACGCACTCGGTCTGCCCGTATTGCGCGGTGGGATGCAGCGTGGTGATCCACACCATCGGCGACAGGTCGAAGAACGTCAAACCGGCCGTGGTCCACATCGAGGGCGACCCCGAAAGCCCCGTAAGCCGCGGGACTCTCTGCCCGAAAGGCGCTTCGCTCAAGGAGTTCGTCAACAGCGACCGGCGGCTGACCGAGCCGCTCTACCGGGCACCGGGCGAATCCGCGTGGCGCAGGATCTCCTGGGACGAGGCGCTCAATAAGATGGCGCGCCGCATCAAGGACACGCGCGACCGCGGTTTCGAGACGCACGATGCCCAAGGCCGCCTCGTGAACCGTCTCACTAACACCGTGCTGATCGGGGGGTGCACGGACACAAACGAAGTGAACTTCCTGTTGAGCAAGTTCCGCTTCGGCCTCGGCATCCTACCCTACGAGAACCAAAGCCGGCTTTGACACGGCCCCACGGTGGCCAGTTTGGCCGCCACATTCGGCCGGGGGGCCATGACCAACGGTTGGAACGACATCGCCAACGCCGACGTCATTCTGGTCATGGGCGGCAACCCGGCGGAGAATCACCCGGTCGGCTTCCGCTTCGTGATGGAGGCGCGCCTGAAGCGGAAAGCCAAGATGGTGTGCGTCGACCCCCGGTTTAACCGCACGGCCGCGGTGTCGGATTGCTACGTGCCGATCCGCTCGGGGACGGATATCGCGTTTCTCGGCGGTCTGATTCATTACGCGCTCAGCAACGGGAAGTTCCAGGCCGACTATGTCCGCCAGCACACGAATGCATCGTTCCTGGTGAAGAGCGCCTTCGGCTTCGAGGGCGGCCACTTCAGCGGTTGGGATGGCGGCGCGGGAGCGTACGACAAGTCGAGCTGGCAATACGAACTTGACGCGCAAGGCTTCGCGAAGGTGGACCCGACGCTCGAGAACCCGCGCACGGTGTTTCAACTGATGAAGGAGCATTACTCGCGGTACACGGCGGAGAAAGTGTCCGAAATCTGCGGCTGTTCGGTGGCGGACTTCCACAAGGCCGCCGAGATCATCTGTTCGGCGGCAACCGAAGACCGCACGGGCACGGTGCTCTACGCGCTCGGGTGGACACAGCACAGCCATTCCGTGCAGTTGATTCATGCCGCGGCGATGGTACAGTTGCTGCTCGGAAACATCGGCATGCCCGGAGGAGGCGTCAACGCGCAGCGCGGACACGCCAACATTCAGGGCGCCACCGACATGGGGCAGTGGAACATGCTGCCGGGCTATCTGCGCATCCCGCGCGCCAATATGGCGACGCTCGATGCCTACCTGCGGGCGAACACGCCGCGCCCCCTGCGGCCGGACTCGCTCAACTACTGGGGCAATACGCCGAAGTTCATGAAGAGCCTGCTCCGGGCGTATTACGGCGAAGGCCAGAACGACTTCGGCTACGGCTGGCTGCCCAAGATCGCCGAGGGCGCCGACCACAGTTGGGGTTACTTCTTCGATGAGATGCACGAAGGACGCATCGAAGGACTGATTTCGTTCGGGATGAACCCGGTCGCCAATGGCCCCAATACAGCGAAGATGCTGACGGCGCTGGCGAAGCTGAAATGGATGATCGTCGTCGAGAACTTCGAAACCGAAACGGCCGCGTTCTGGAACGCCAAGACGCTCGCGGAGAAGGACTATCCGGTGGCGGGCCAGCCGGCGGACATCGAAACGGAGGTCTTCCTGCTGCCCGCGTCCTGCTTCGCGGAAAAGGACGGAGCATTTGTCAATTCCTCGCGCTGGCTGCAGTGGAAGGAAGCCGCACTCGATCCGCCGGGACAGGCGCTGCGGGACCAGGAGATCGTTGCGCGCCTGTTCCTGAAGATCCGCGACCTGTACCGCGAAGAAGGTGGCAAGGCCTCCGAACCGCTGATGGCGATGCGCTGGGACTATGCAACACCGCACTGCCCTTCGCTCGTGGAAGTCGCGCGGGAGTTGAACGGGCGCAGTCTCGTCACGGGCAAGCAGTTGAACGGGTTCGGCGAACTTCAGGATGACGGCACGACGTTGTGCGGCAACTGGATCTACTCGGGCTCATTCACCGAAGCGGGCAACCAGATGGCGCGCCGCGGCCAGGCCGATCCGACCGCGCTCGGCCTCTACTCGGAGTGGAGCTGGAGCTGGCCGGCGAACCGGCGCATTCTCTACAACCGCGCGTCGGCGGACGGGAAGGGCCAGCCATGGGACCGCACTCGCGCGCCTCTTCGCTGGGACGGCACGCGCTGGTCGGGCGATACGCCGGACTACAAGGCCGACGCCGCGCCCGAGGCCTTCGGTGCGTTCATCATGCTGCCGGAAGGCGTCGCGAAGTTCTTCACGCCGGAGCTGGTGGAAGGGCCGTTCCCGGAGCATTACGAGCCCGCGGAGTCGCCCGTCGACAACGCACTGCATCCGGAAGTGAGTTTCAATCCGGCGGCGAAGGTATTTACCGGCAGTTCGGACAAGCTGGGGACGCGGGATGAGTACCCCTACGTCGGCATCACCTACCGGCTCACCGAGCATTTCCACTATTGGACCAAGCACACGGCCAGGGAAGCGCCCAGTTGCAGTCGAATTTCTTTGTCGAAGTGCCGAGGCTGGCCCGAGAAGAATATCCGCAACGGCGACCAGGTGCGCGTGACGTCGGCGCGCGGGCAGGTGGAAGGCTTCGCGCTTGTGACGAAGCGGCTGCGCGGATTGAACATCGGCGGCAAGACGGTCTACCAGGTCGGGCTGCCGATTCACTGGGGCTTCGTCGGGCGCGTGCGCGGACCGCTGATCAACAACCTGACGGCGTCGGTGTATGATCCAAACTCGGGTACCCCGGAGTACAAGGGCTTCCTCGTGAACCTGGAGAAAGTTTGACCACGGTCGCCAAACTCATCGATACGACGCTCTGCATCGGGTGCAAAGCCTGCGAGGTCGCCTGCCAGGAGTGGAACGACCAGGAGTTCACGCTCGGCACCTTCGACGGCACATACCAGACGATGCCGGATCTCGCGCCGAACTTCTGGAACCTGATCAAGTTCAACGAATTCGAACGCGACGGGCAGCTCTCCTGGCTGATGTCGAAATACCAGTGCATGCACTGCGCCGACCCGGGTTGCCTGCGCGCCTGCCCGGCGCCGGGCGCGATCGTGCAGTTGAAGAACGGCATCGTCGATTTCGTCCACGACAACTGTATCGGCTGCGGGTATTGCATCACCGGCTGCCCGTTCGATGTCCCGCGTCTGAGCCCGGTGTCGAAGAAGGTGTACAAGTGCTCGCTCTGTTCGGACCGGACCTCGGTGGGGATGACGCCGGCGTGCATCAAGACGTGTCCGACAAGCTGCCTCACCTTCGGGGCGCGCGATGAACTGCTGCGCAAGGCGGAAATCCGGGCGGAGACCTTGCGCGCCGACGGCGATGCCGATGCGGGCATCTACAACCCGGAGGGCGTCGGCGGCACGAACGTGATCTACGTGCTGCGCGAGGCGTCGGCTCCGCAGAAGTACGGGCTGCCGAAAGATCCCACGATTCCCTGGACGCTGTCGCTCTGGAAAGGGCCGGTGAAGTGGCTGGGGTCGCTGGTGCTGGCCGGAGGCATCCTCGGGACGTTCTTCCATTACATTCGTTTCGGACCACGGGAATACAAAGATGAAAGCGACCGACCAGAAAATCCCGCGGTTTGACGTGGCCGAGCGTGTCGCTCACTGGCTGGCGGCGCTGAGCTTTCTCTACACGGCTCTGACGGGCCTGGCGCTGTGGTCGCACAAGCTCTACTGGCTGGCCTACGTGTTCGGCGGCGGCGCGGTGGTGCGAGGTCTGCACCCGTGGGGCGGCGTGATCTTCGTCGCGGCGCTGGGCATGATGTTCCGGCGCTGGGCGAAGCAAATGCGGCTTGACGCGGAAGATCGCGAATGGCTGCGGCAGTCGCACAAGTACGCGGTGCACGACGAAGAAGGCTTGCCCGACGCGGGACGCTTCAATGCGGGGCAGAAGATGCTGTTCTGGCTGCAGTCCTGCTCGGCGGCGGTCCTGCTGGTGAGCGGCGTCGTGCTCTGGTTCCCGGAGACGATGCCGCGCGTGCTGCGTCTGGCCGCGGTGTTGATCCATCCACTGGCGGCGATCGCGTCGATCGGCGGCATCATCGTGCACATCTACATGGGGACGGCGGCGGTGCCGGAGGCGTTCCGGGGCATGATCCAGGGCTGGGTGCGTCCGGGCTGGGCGGCGTCGCACCATCCGAAGTGGTACCGCGAGGTGAAGGCGCGCTCCGGCAAGCACTGACGCTGGCGGCTGATCCAGCAACCGGCTAGAGGAGCCTGGCGGACGACCAGTGCGTACGGTACGCGCGGCGCACATAGAGGTTCGCTTCGGCGTCGCCGATGACGGTTTCAGTCCCCGGGTCGAACCGGAGATTGCGGCCGGTGCGGGCCACAATGTTCGCCAGGTGGCAGTGCAGGATGCTCAGGTGGCCGGTGGCAATGTCGGCGTTCGGTAGTTTGCGCGAGCGGACACAGTCGATGAAATTGCGCTGGTGGGTGTCCGGCTCGTTCGCGTCATCGTGCCGCACCAGCTTGCCGTCCCCATCGAACACCTTGAAGCCCCACCGGCGGTTGTAGCGCCCGATGTGCACCATGCCCTCGGTGCCGTACACGCCGACGCCGTTGTCGATTTCGTTCATGCCATACGGACTCCAGATGCGCATCTCCCAGATGAGCGCCTTGCCCGGATACTCGAACGTGACGTTCATGGTGTCGGGCGTCTGCTGGTCGTCGTCAAAGAAGAACTTGCCGCCCATGCCGCTGACCCGCGTGGGGACACCGGCGCCGAGAGCCCAGCGCGCGATGTCGAGCTGGTGGGCTCCGTCATTGCCGGCGTCGCCCGTTCCGAAGTGCCAGTGCCAGTGCCACTTGTAGTGGAAGCGGTTCTCGTTGAAGGGGATCCAGGGTGCGGGGCCGAGCCAGGTTTCATAGTCGACGCCGGGCGGAACCGGACCGTCCTCTTTGTGCCCGATGTGGTCGCGCAGCTGGATATTCCAAGCCTTCGCCATGAGGACCTTGCCGATACCGCCGGCGCGGACGAAGTCGATGGCCCGCATGGTCGACGGGCGACTGCGGGACTGGGTGCCCAACTGGACGATGCGATTGCGGTGCCGGGCGGCGTCGACGATGAGGCGGCTTTCGCGGATATTGTGGGAGCCGGGTTTCTCGACGTAGACGTCCTTTCCGGCGTCGCACGCGAGGATCGCGGCGGCGGCGTGCCAGTGATCCGGCGTGGAGACGGAGACGGCGTGGATGCCTTTATCGTCGAAGAGGCGTCGCATGTCGCCGGTGGTCCTGGGCTCGGGCAGGTTGAGCGTCCTGGTGAGCGCCAGAGCCTTCTCGAGGGAACCCTGGTCGGCGTCGCAGAGGAAACCGATGCGCAGGCCAGGGACTTGGGCGAAATCCCGGATCAAGGCGCGGCCGCGGCCGCCGACGCCAATCATGCCGATAGAAATTTCGTCATTGGCGGACCGGGTGACAGTGGGCGCGGCCGCCGCGGCGGCAGTTCCAAGGAAGAGTCGGCGGTTCATGGGCGGGTGCTCTTCAAGATCGTAACCGCGGCGCGCGCAATGGGCAAGTCCGGGGCGAGTGGCATCCACGCGCGCATTGCCGGGTTTGGGTGCGTCCAGGCTGGGCTGCATCGCACGGTTGGAAGATACAATGGAATCCGTCTCAGGACAGAGCGAGCTACCCGCATGAATCCATCTAAGGCGTCCGAAGGACCCGGCGTGCAGGATCGGATCGAGCGCGCGCTTGCCCTTCGAGACCGTTACCCTGAAGCGCGCGAAGCGCTGGAGTTCTACGCGGCAATTGCCGGCTTCCGGGGCGACTGGCAGGACCTGCGCGCGGTCGTGGCCGCCAAGGGACCGTCCCTGTTGCGGGAGGCCGCCGGGCTGGTGAGCGAGATCGAGTTCAAAGCCGCTGTGGACCGCTATCTGCATGGCGAAGACCGCGAGTCGCCCGCGAGTTTTTTCGCGCGTGTCATGCTACGGCACAGCCTGCCCAAGGCAGCGAGTCCTCACGCCAACCGCTGTCCGCATTGCGGCGGAGTGCCGCAATGCGGGTGCATGCGTCCCGAAGGGCACGGCTCGGCGTTCTTCCTTGTGTGCAACGTGTGCGCGTCCGAATGGGCTTTTCCTCGCGCACAGTGCCCAGTTTGCGGCGAGATGGACCGCGCCGTGTTCTACGGCAGCGAACGCATGGACCACATCCAGGTGCAGGTCTGCGAACACTGCAACCGCTACTTCCATGTGATCCACGCCGGGAAGGATCCGCGGGCGGTCCCCGAGGCGGACGAGGTCGCAGCCATCGCGCTCGATGTGTGGGCGCACGAACAGGGTTGGGACAAGATTCTGCCCAACCTGATCGGGATCTAGCGCCGGCGGGCTGGAGGCGCGAGCGTGGCGAACAGTTCCATCAACGTATCGGTGATCTTCACTGACGCCTGCTTCTCCAGGTTGTTCGTGCCGAGCCAGGTTTCATAGCCGCCGAGCAAGTGCTGTTCGGGCGTCGGCAGATAGCCGTAGTGGCCGTTGGCAAGCTCAATTGTGAAGGTCGGCTTGGTCGACGAAACGCCGGGCGCGATCGAGTTCCTCAGGGGTCGGCTTCCTGTAGCGCAGCGGCAGTTCACGCTGGGCTGCGCCAAGCGGGACATCGCGCTGGTAGGTGACCGTCTTGAGGGCGGTTTCCGCCTCCGATGCGAGCCGCCCGGCGACTTCACGAATCCGCTCGTACGGCGCTTTGCGCGGGCGGGGCGTGACGAAGTTCGTGTTGTTCACGTCGCCGCTGGTTCCGTTCGACAGCATCGCGACGAACTTCGGATTCCCCGGCGCCAGTTTCTGTTCCATCGTGCGGGCGAATTCGCCGAAGTAGTCGGCCGAAAGCTCGGGTCCGGGGACGCCACCGACGTAATGCAGGGAGTAGTTCCCCAGCAGCGCAATCGGCTGTCCGGATGTGGAGCGCACGGAGACGATCCAGAACTGCGGATCGATGGGTCCGGCGGGCTTCACCAGGTCCGGGCTGCCGGCGCCGGGATTCATACGCACCTTGTCGTCTTTGCCGCCGAACGGGTTCATCGACATCGTGCCTTCTTTGAGAAACCAGCGGCGGTTGTTCAGTTCCTCGGGAATCTCGCGCACGGCCCAACCCACTTCCGCCGGTTCCAGGCGCGCGTGCGCGAGCGTGACGGCTTCTGCGATCTGGCGCGTCAGGTAGGCCGTGTAGCGGCCCTCTTTGTCGGTGGGCTGCAGCGGGTACGCGGGAGGGCCGGAGTGCATGTGCGTGGCGGACATCAGCATGCGGTCGGCGGGAATGCCGGTGCGCTCCTGCGCCATGCGTTTGGCGGCGTCGAGCACGGGCCGCTTGACGAAACAACTATCGATCACGACGATCGCGACCGGACCCTTGCCATCGTCGAAGACCACGGCGCGCGCCATGAGCGGGTCGTGAGCCTGGCTCGAAAGCGTCAGGCCGAAATTGCCGATCACCTGGACCGGCCATTCAAGCGGGGTGATGTCCAGCGCGGCGGCGCCGGCGCGCAGGGCCGCGGAAGCCGGCAAAGAGAAAGCGAGAAGAGACAGGAGAAGGAAACGGAAAGTCATTGCACACCTGGGTTCGGGTTGCCTGCCACTGTATCACGGAGCTTGGGACAGAAACACTCACCGGGAAGCGTCGCGGGGATGAAGGACTGACATGTCAGGGTAGCGAGCGAAGTCCCGGCCGTTCAGAGTCAACACCCGCGAAACACCGTGCACCAGCATGGCGGCAACCAGCTTCGCGTCGTGCACCTGAACACCGGTAACAGAGTGAGCAACGACGATCCTCCGCCACTCGTCGTGAACGCGCTCGCTCTCAGGCAGCAACTGGAATTGGCTCTCAATCACCCCTCGCCCGGGCATCAGTCTCCGCCGGTGTCAGACCGAACCCATTCGCCGACGCCGGGCGTGTGCACACATTCCAGAACTCCACCAAGTTCTGAGAAGTGATGCACAGGGTCTCGCCCCGCGACGTCAGAGTCTCGACGGCCTCTCGAACGAGGATGTAATCCGGGTCCGTTTGCTCCAGCAGCCGCAGAAGAATGTTGGTGTCGATCAGACGGGCACTTCTGCTTCAGTCGTGATCCTGATAGATCGTCTCGCGGCTAAACGCAGACGAAGGCAGATGAGGAAGATCATTACCCATCGCGGCAAGTGCGTCGAGCGCGGCGCGAAGATCTTCAAGGCTCACTGCGGCTGAGGGAGCGGCCTGAGCAAGGTCTTCGAGGACCTGCCGCAGGTAAGAATCAAGCGAGAGTCCTCGCGCCTCCGCCTGAGCGGCGAGGTTCGCTTCGATCTCCGGCCTCAGTTCCAAGTAGACCGTCATCCTGCCTGGATTATCTCACTTCCGGAAAGGGGAGCCACAGGTGCCGGTGCCCACCCGGTAGTACGATGAGAAGATGTGGGGTTTGGCGCTCCTTTGGCTGTGCGCGGCGCCTTGGATGTGGGCCGCGCCGCCCATCGACTTTCAGAAGACGATTCGACCGATCCTGTCCGATGCCTGTTTTCAGTGCCACGGCCCGGATGCTTCGACCCGGATGGCCGGCCTGCGGCTGGACATTAAGTCAGCGGCGTTCGAGGCCGGGAAACGCGGCGCGGCAATTGTTCCGGGCAAGCCGGAACAAAGCCTGCTCTACCAGCGCATCATTGAGGAGCGTCCGGCGCGGCGCATGCCGCCCGCGTCCGCACACAAGACCCTCACGGCCGAACAGATCGATCTGCTCAAGCAGTGGATTGCCCAGGGCGCGCCGTGGCAGGAGCATTGGGCGTATGCAGCACCGGTGCCGCCGAAGCTGCCTGCCGTCAAAGACGCCGCCTGGGTGCGGACGCGCATCGACCGCTTCGTCCTGGCGGAACTGGAAGCGCGCGGACTCTCGCCCGCTCCCGAAGCGGACCGGCGGACGCTGATCCGGCGGGTGGCGCTGGATCTGACCGGTCTGCCTCCCCATCCCACTGACGCCGAGATCTTCGCCCGCGACCGCGACCCGAAGGCCTACGAGAAGATGGTCGACCGCTACCTCGCCTCGCCCGCCTATGGCGAGCACCGCGGGCGTTACTGGCTCGACGCGGCGCGCTACGCCGATACGCACGGCATCCACGTCGACAACTACCGCGAGATGTGGCCGTACCGCGACTGGGTGATCGCGGCCTTCAACCGGAACCTGCCTTTCGATCAGTTCACGATCGAGCAACTGGCGGGCGACATGCTGCCGAACCCCACCCTGGATCAGCGCATCGCCACCGGCTTCCACCGCTGCAACGTGACCACCAACGAAGCGGGCATCATCGAGGACGAGTACGCCGAGATTTATGCGAAGGACCGCGCCGAAACAACCGCCGCGGTGTGGATGGGGCTCACGGTCGGCTGTGCGGCGTGCCACGACCACAAGTTCGATCCGATTCCGCAGAAAGATTTCTACGCGCTCGGCGCCTTCTTCCGCAACACGACGCAGAAGGTGATGGATGACAATATCCCGGACACGCCGCCGATTGTGCTCGTGCCGCGGATGGAGGACCGGGACCGGTGGCAGGAGGTCAGCCGGCGCCTTACAGAGATCCGCGACGAGCTGCCACGAGTCCGCGAGCAGGCCGTTCCGGCCTTTGGGCAATGGCGCACGGGTTTCCGCAGCCCGCAAGCGCCGAAGCCGCTCGAAGCGGGCGCCGAGTTGTACGCGGCCGAAACCGCAGGTCTGGCCGCGGCTGCGCCGTCTCTCGCCAGGCTCGATGCGTCCAACGTGGCGAACCGGCAGGGCCTGTTCCTCACGAGCGATGAGGGCGTCGCTGTGGAGAGCGCGCCGGCTCTGGACGCGGACAAGCCGTTCTCGCTCGCGGTGAGCTTCTATTTCCCGAAGGCCGAGCAGCGCTATTCAATCGCCCGCCACCGGGACAGCAAGGACAAGGGCCGCGGCTGGGAGTTGAGTGTCGGCGCGCGCGTCGTGCAGTTCGACCTTGTGGGCGACGACGGCAAGGGCATCCAGATCCGCGCCGGCCATCTCGAGCAGATCCAGCACGGCACATGGAACCACGTCGTCATCACCTACGACGGCAGCCGCCACCAGTCGGGCCTGGCCCTCTACCAGCAGGGCCGCGCCATTCCGACGCAGGGCCGGGGCAATATCAACCTCGACCTCCAGGGCACCATTGCGGTGGACAAACCGCTGCTGCTGGGGGCGTCCCTGAAGGAAGGGGCGATCGCCGACTTCCGCATCTTCGGCCGGATGCTGACCGAGGGCGAGGCGTACCTTCTCAGCCAGTGGCCCGCGATCGAAGCGGCCCTTCCCAACCCAGCCACAGCCGGCCGCGAGGCGATGCTGACGTATTTCGTGTTCAATGACCACGAGCCCTACCGGCGGCTCACGCGGGAACTCGCGCAGTTGAACATCGAGGCGCGCAGCATCGCGCGGCGTGGCGCGATCACGCACGTGATGCACGAGCGCGACGATGCCTCGCCGCACGCCTGGATTCTGCACCGCGGCGCGTACGATCAGCGGCGGGACAAGGTCGATGCGGCGACGCCAACCATTCTGCCACCCATCCCGCCGGATCTGCCGCGCAACCGGATGGGGCTGGCCCAATGGCTGTTCCGCCCGGAGAATCCGCTCACGGCGAGGGTGACGGTGAACCGGATGTGGCAGGAAATCTTCGGGACGGGCCTCGTCAGGACGCCCGATGACTTCGGCAGCCAGGGCGAACCTCCCGTCAACCAGGCGCTGCTCGACTGGCTGGCCGTCGACTTCCGGGAGAACGGTTGGGATGTGAAGCACTTCTACCGGCAGATCCTGCTGTCGGCTGCCTACCGCCAGTCCGCCGCGCTGACCCCGGAGAAGCTGGCACGCGATCCGGACAACCGCTACCTCAGCCGCGGCCCGCGCTTCCGCATGGACGCCGAAATGATTCGGGACTACGCGCTTGCCGCAAGCGGCCTGCTGCTTCCGGAGATCGGCGGCCCGAGCGTGAGACCGTACCAGCCCGAAGGCGTCTGGGAAGCTGTGGCGATGGTGGGGTCGAACACGCGCAACTACAAGCGCGACGACGGGAAGAATTGTACCGCCGGAGTCTCTATACCTTCTGGAAGCGCAGTGCACCACCGGCGTCGCTCGACATCTTCAACGCTCCGACCCGGGAGGCGTGCACGGTCCGCCGCGAGCGCACGAACACGCCTCTTCAAGCGCTGGTCACCATGAACGATACGCAGTTCTTCGAAGCGGCGCGCGTGTTGGCCGAGCAGGCGTATTGGGCGGCGTCGGATGGCAACGGGCGCATTGACTTCCTCTCGCGGCGCCTGCTGTCGCGCTTCCTCGACGACAAAGAGCGCGAAATCGCCGTTCGCGCCTACCAGGACTACTTGCGCTACTACGACGCGAATCCGCGGGATGCGCGGAAGCTGCTCGGGACCGGCGAAGCGCCGCAAAACCCGCGGGCGAACGCGGTGGAGACCGCGGCGCTGGCCATGCTGGCAAACCAGATGTTCAACCTGGACGAGGTGCTGACGAAATGAGCGTGCACGAAAACGGCGGACACGTTTCTCCGAAGCTGGCGGCGCTCGACCGCGAGACGCACCGGCGGTTTCCTCGCGGCACCCACCCGGTCGACGCCCTGGCGCAGCAGATGGCCGCGGAAGAGACCCGGCGGCGCTTCTTCGGCCGGGGGCTGCAAGGCATCGGCGCACTCGCGCTCGGCTCGCTGCCCGGCGGACGGTCGGACGCGGCTACCAGCGGCCTGCCGCATTTCCCACCCAAAGCGAAACGGTGCATCTACCTGCATTTGGTAGGCGCGCCGCCGCAGATGGAAACCTTCGACTACAAGCCGAAGATGGCGGACTTTTTCGACAAGGACTTGCCGCCTTCGATCCAGATGGGCCAGCGCCTGACGACGATGACCAGCGGCCAGAGCCGCTTTCCTATCGCACCATCAGTCTTCAAGTTCGCCCGGCACGGCAAGAGCGGCGCATGGGTCTCCGAACTGCTGCCCTGGACCGCGAAGATGGTCGACGACATCGCGATCATCCGCTCGATGCACACCGAGGCGATCAACCACGAGCCGGCCATCACGTTCTTCCAGACCGGCAACATGATCGCGGGACGGCCGTGTATCGGCTCGTGGATCAGCTATGGGCTCGGCAGCATGAACGAAGACCTGCCGACGTTCGTCGTGCTGCAGGCGAAGCACACGCATCCACGGGCGAACGTGCAGGCGATCTCAGCGCGCCTGTGGAGCGCCGGATTCCTGAGCGGCCAGTACTCCGGCGTCAGCCTGCGCAGTTCGGGCGACCCGGTGCTCTTCATCAACAACCCGGACGGCGTCCCGGCCGCGATGCGGCGGCGCATGCTGGACGCGCTCGGCGAGATGAACGAGATCGCATACCAAAAGCTGGCCGACCCGGAAACACGCACGCGCATCGCACAGTACGAAATGGCGTTCCGGATGCAGAGCTCGGTACCGGAGTTGACCGCGCTCGACAAGGAGCCGGAGTCCGTGCTGTCGATGTACGGCGACGAGGTCCGCACGCCGGGCACGTTCGCCCAGACGTGCCTGATGGCCCGGCGGCTCGCGGAACGGGGCGTGCGGTTTATCCAGGTCTATCACCGCGGGTGGGACGTCCACGGCAGCCTGCCCGAGGTGCTGCCGAGCCAGTGCAAGGATGTCGATCAGGCCTGCTATGCGTTGATTCAGGACTTGAAGCAGCGCGGCTTGCTGGACGAGACGCTGGTCATCTTCGCAGGCGAATTCGGCCGGACCATTTACTCACAGGGAAAACTCACGCCCACCGACTACGGCCGCGACCATCACCCGCGCTGCTTCAGCCTGTGGATGGCCGGCGGCGGCATCAAGGGCGGAGTGGTCCACGGCGAAACCGACGAGTTCAGCTACAACATCGTGGCGGACCCGGTGCATGTTCGCGACTTTCAGGCCACGATCCTGCATCTATTCGGTATAGACCATGACCGGTTCTCTCACCGGTATCAGGGTCTCGATGTGAAACTGACCGGCGTCGAGAAGGCTTCGCCGGTGCGCGCAATTCTGGTTTAGGAAGACACGTGCCATGCGACTGAAACGATCCGCTCTCCTGATTGCCGCGGCGGTCACCCTGTCCGCCGCGACCTTCCCCGACCCTCGATCCGACCTCGACAAGCAGTCCGGACGCCAGACGGCGGTGTTGGCGGGCGGCTGCTTCTGGTGCACGGAGGTTGTGTTCGAGCACCTGGCCGGCGTCGAGAAGGTGGTGTCCGGGTACGCCGGGGGCAAGGCATCGGACGCGAATTACAAGCTCGTCAGCGCCGGACGGACCGATCACGCCGAAGTCATCGAGGTCACCTACGATCCGTCGCGCGTCACGTACGGCCAACTGTTGAAGGTCTTCTTCAGCGTCGCCCACGACCCCACGCAGTTGAACCGGCAGGGCCCGGACTACGGCAAACAATACCGCTCGGCGGTGTTCTACAAGACTGAAGCGGAAAAGAAGGTCGTCGAAGCGTACATCGCGCAATTGAACGCCGCGAAGCTTTTCATGGACCCGATCGTCACAACGCTGGAGCCGCTCACGAAGTTCCACCCGGCCGAAGACTATCACCAGGACTTCGTAAAGAACAACCCCCGGCACGGCTATGTGGTGGTGAACGCGTGGCCGAAGGTCGAGAAGCTCAAGAAGCTCTATCCGGAGTGGGTGAAGAAATGAACCGCCGCCTCGCACTGCTGCTGGCAGCGGCGCCCGCGTGGCGCGCGCTCGCGAACAACTCGGGAAGGACGAAGACTGTGAAGATCGCCGAATTTGACAGCACAGGTAAGCTCCTCGGCGTCAACGTGGTGGACCGCGTCGAGAAGGCAGACGACGAGTGGAAGCGTGAACTCACGCCCCTTGCCTATCACGTCACCCGGAAGCAGGGGACCGAGGTCGCCTTCACGGGCAAGTACGACAAGAACAAGGCGGACGGCATCTACCGTTGCCGCTGCTGCGGGACCGCGCTGTTCGATTCGAAGACCAAGTTCGACTCCCGTACGGGCTGGCCGAGCTTCTGGGCGCCGATCGCCAAGGAGAACGTACACGAAGAGACAGACCGCAGCCATGGTATGGTGCGGACCGAAGTGCAATGCGCCCGCTGCAGCGCGCACCTGGGACACGTGTTTCCGGACGGCCCGAGGCCCACAGGTCTGCGCTACTGCATGAACTCCGTGTCGCTCGATTTCGTGGCGCGGGGCCAATGATTTTGATTGCGCCCCGCAGGACGGCGCGTTCATCCATTTGGCCATGGAACAGCTTTCACACGACACGCAAACCTGGCCGGATCTCGCGATCGGGCTCTACGACAAGCTCACGGGACGCGGCGCTGAGATCACCTACGAATTCCAGAACCTGGAAGTATCGGTGCCCAGCTCGGCGTCGGCCGATGCCCAGCATGCCACCTGGCGCGTCAGCGGCACAGTGAAGATCCGGACGAAGGATGAAGCGGCCGCTCCCCGCGTTTGACATCGATCTCGCGATCGAACACGGAGGGCGCCGGCTTGCGGTCTCGGGATCGGGCCATACCTTGACGGTGCGAACGGCGTCCCTCCGTTCCTTGTTTCACTTCCTCGTTCAGGCCTGGCCCTGGCGGAGCAGGGTCCCGCAAGGCTACCGGGTCCGGGTAGTCTGGCGCCGATTCCCGCTCTGGACTCTGCAATGACGCGCGTCGCCGTTGCCGGGGCAACCGGATACATCGGAGGACGGCTGGTTCCTCGTCTGCTCGCAGCCGGATACGCGGTGCGCTGCCTGGTCCGGAGCCCTGCCAAGCTCGAGGAACGGGAGTGGGCGCGGGATCCGAACGTCGAGATCGTGGCAGCGGATCTGACGGACACCGGACGCTTGTCCGAATGCCTGCGCGGATGCGAGGCGGCCTTCTACCTCGTCCATTCCATGATCTCGGCTGGATCGGACTATGCGGATCATGACCGCCGTCTGGCAAGCGGCTTCGCCGAGGCGGCGGCAGCAGCGGGAGTGAGCCGGATCCTCTACCTCGGGGGTCTCGGGGAGACCGGACCCGGACTCAGCGAACATCTTGCGTCGCGGCGCGAGGTCGAGACAGAGCTGGCGTCCACGGGAATTCCCGTGACGGTCTTACGCGCCGCGATGATCATTGGCTCCGGCTCAGCCTCTTTCGAAATCCTGCGCTACCTGGTCGAACGGCTGCCCGTGATGATTACGCCGAAGTGGGTGGTGACGCCCTGCCAGCCGATTGCGGTGCGGAACGTGATCGGGTACCTGGTCGGGGCGCTGGCCCAGCCGGAAACCTCCGGCGGCGTCTTCGACATCGGGGGACCGGAGGTGCTCTGCTACCGCGACATCATGCGCGTGATGGCCGAAGAACTGGGTTTGAAGAAACGGATCATTCTGCCGGTTCCAGTGCTGACTCCCCGCCTCAGCTCCTACTGGATTCATCTGGTCACCCCGCTGAGCCATTCGATTGCCAAGCCGCTGGCGGAAGGGTTGCGGAATCCGGTGGTCTGCCGGGACAACCGGATCGCCAGCCTGATCCCGCAGCCTCTGTTGACGGTCCGTGAATCGATTCGCGCGGCGCTGAACAGGATCGCAGCGCATGACGTCGAGACGAACTGGTCCATGGCAGGGCCCATCCCCGGCGATCCTGACTGGGCGGGCGGCGCGGTGTTCCGTGACGTGCGTGAGATCGAGATTCCCGCGCCGGATTGGGCAGCGTTCCGCGCGGTGTGCCGGGTGGGCGGCGGACACGGCTGGTACGCCGCCGACTGGCTGTGGCGGATCCGAGGGTGGATGGACCGGCTCGTGGGAGGACCCGGTCTGCGGCGCGGACGGCGCGACCCGGAGCAGGTGGGCTATGGCGAAGCGTTGGACTTCTGGCGGGTCGCCGCCATTGAGCGCAACCGGCGGCTCTCGTTGCGCGCCGAGATGAAGCTGCCCGGCGAAGCGGTGCTGGAGTTTCAAGTCACCCCGGCGGGCGAGGGCTGCATCCTTCGCCAGTCAGCGCTTTTCGAGCCACGGGGCCTGCTTGGCTTGCTGTACTGGTATGCGGTAGCACCGCTGCACCACATCGTGTTCCGCGGCATGCTCGAGGGGATCCGCCGGGAGACGCTGGGGATCGCTGCATCAGGCCAGGCGCCATGAGGCCAGACTCGCGACGGCGTCTGGGCGGCCCAAGCCGGGCTGAATGGATAACTCCACCACTGCCACGGCTTCCAGATTCACGCGATACTCTTCGATCTCCGTGGTCGACCCGGACGGGCTGAAATTCCACTGCTGGCGCACGATCTCGACCGTCTTTCCTTCAGGCGGCGACCAGCATAGCGTGAACTCCTGGGTTCGCTCGATCTCCAGCTCATGGAAGCGAAGCTGGATCCGGCGCAGCGATAGTGGCTGATCGAACACGAGGCGGATCCGCTGCTCGCCCGGCTCCGACGCACGCCACCCTGGGCCCTGCCCCGGCTCAAAGACGGACTCCACCGGGAACCGGGAATCTTCCGAGGTGACTTCGACGGCGGCAATCTGACGGAGGTCGAGCCACGGCTGGTCCGCGGCAAACTCCTGTTGAGCTTCGGGCTGTCCAACGATTCGTTTGCGCATACCCAAACCTTAGCGCGGGACAGCCCTGCGTTCCATGGACCTGGCTCGCCGGCCTGACGGCTGCTACGCCGGTGCGCCTGCCGCCGCCACGAGAGGTTTCGGCTCCTGCCGTCCAGCGATGGCCCCGTATCCGACTCCGGCGAGAGCGGCTCCAACAATCGGCGCCACCCAGAACAGCCACAATTGCTGCAACGCCCAGCCGCCGACGATAACGGCGGGTCCCGTGCTCCGCGCCGGATTCACGGACAGATTCGTCACCGGAATGCCGATCAGGTGGATCAGCGTGAGGCCGAGTCCGATGGCAATCGGCGCAAATCCCGCAGGCGCTCGCTTGTCGGTGGAGCCGAGAATGATCATGAGGAACATGAAGGTCAGTACGACTTCAGCCACCAGCGCCGCCATCATGGAATACCCACCCGGCGAATGTTCTCCGAAGCCGTTCGACGCGAGGCCGCCAGCGAGGCTGAAGCCCGCCTTTCCGCTCGCAATCACGTACAGCACAGCGGCCCCAATGATGCCGCCGACCACCTGAGCGCCGACGTACGCCGGCAGTTCCTTGCCGGGAAAGCGTCCAGCCGCGACCAAACCCACCGAAACCGCGGGATTCAGGTGGCAGCCCGAGATATGACCAATGGCATATGCCATCGTCAGGACTGTGAGGCCGAAAGCAAGGGAAACCCCTAGCAGGCCGATTCCCACATCAGGAAACGCGGCAGCCAGAACCGCGCTTCCGCAGCCTCCGAAAACGAGCCAAAATGTGCCCAGGCACTCCGCCAGGGCTCTCTGTGTCAGTGGCATGTCGTGAAGAACTCCACACGTATTGAACTACAGAAATCACCTTATGACAAGAGAAAAGACGGGGACAGCCGGTCCAGGGTGTTTCAGTATGATGAGAGGGGATCGAAATGGACTATCCAATGCATATCGGCGGGACTCGCGTGACGACCTCCCAGCCCCGTCCGGTGGAGTTGCCCTACGACGGGAGCGAGGTCGCCATTGTCTATCAAGCCTCAACCGAGCATATCGACGCGGCGATCGCCGCCGCGGTGGCGGCGGCGCCCGTGATGGGCGAACTCACGCTCGACGAGCGGTCTGTGATTCTCCGCAAGGCGCACCAGAAACTCCTGGAGCGGCGGGAGGAGATGGCGCGTGCGGTGGCGTCGGAATGCGGCAAGCCGATCCGCGAGGCACGCCTGGAGACGGAACGCGCCGCCGCAACGCTGTTGTTCTCGTCTGAGGAGGCGCACCGGCTCCGGGGGGAAGTGGTGCCGATGGATGCCTCACCGGCGGGAAAAGGCCGCTGGGCCATGACGATCCGGGAGCCTTTGGGCGTCATCGCCGCGATCACCCCGTTCAATTTCCCGCTCAACCTGGCAATGCACAAGATCGGGCCCGCCATCGCCGCAGGCAACGCCGTCGTCCACAAACCCGCCTCGACCACCCCGTTGAGCGGCATCCTGATGGCGGAGATCTTCGCCGATTGCGGCCTGCCGCCGGGGGCGCTGAACGTCATCACGGGCTCGGGAGGCGTCGTGGGCGACCGGCTGGTCTTCGACCCGCGCGTGGCGATGGTGACGTTTACAGGCAGTGTCGAGGTAGGCTTGCGTATCCGGAACCTGGCTGGAATGAAGCGGGTGACGCTGGAACTCGGATCGAACTCGGCGGTGATCATTGAGGCGGATGCCGATCTCGAGGAAGCCGCGCAGCGGACGGTCGCCGGTGGATTTGCCCATTCCGGACAGGTCTGTATCTCGGTTCAGCGCGTCTACGTGCAGAAGTCGGTGCGAGAGGCGTTCGTGGAGCGCTGCGTCGACCTGGCGCGGAAATTGACGATCGGCCACCCGCTCGAGGCCGGCACCGAGATCAGTTCCCTGATTACGGTGGGCGAAGCCGAGCGCGTCGAGAGTTGGATCGGCGAGGCGGTTGGAGCCGGAGCGAAGCTGGTGACGGGGGGCACGCGACGCCGCGCGACGATCGAGCCCGCGATCCTCACCGACGTTCCGCCGCACGTGAGCCTCAACTGCAAAGAGGCCTTCGGTCCGGTCATCGGCATCAACGGATATGAGACGCTGGACGAAGCCATCGGCCTGGTCAACGCCTCGGAGTACGGGCTGCAGGCGGGCATCTACACGCGGGACATCGGCAAGGCGTTTCACGCGGCGCGCCGGGTCCACGTAGGCGGGTTCCTGATTAACGAAGTGCCCCAATACCGGGTGGACCAGATGCCGTACGGCGGGGTCAAGCTCTCGGGGACAGGCCGGGAGGGACCGAAGTACGCGGTGGAAGAGATGACCGAGCCGAAACTGGTGTGCTGGAAGGTTTCCTAACCCTTTTCCCCGCCGCCCGTCTATTGCCGTGGCGAGAGTATGGCCCAAGAGGCGGCTGCGGTGATTCCAGCCAGATTGGCGCCGCGAGTGGACGAACACGAACTGATCCGCGCGGTCCAGCGCGGTGACCAGAATGCTTTCGAGGCATTGGTGCGGAGCTATGACCAGAACGTCCTGGGCATGGCATTCAATCTGCTGCGCTGCGAGGAGGATGCCCGGGACGTCTACCAGGAAGCGTTCCTCCGCGTGTACAGACACATCCATTCGTTCCGGTTCGATTGCAGCTTCCATACCTGGCTCTACCGGATCGTGACCAATCTCTGCCTCGATTGCCTGCGGAAACGGAAGATCCGCAAGGAAGAACCGGCGGTGGTGGAAACGGCGGAGGGACCGCTCGACCGGACGTACTCGGTGGAGGAGGAGCGGGCGGCCGCGGATCCGGAGCGGAATCTGTGTAACGCGCAACTGGCGGGCCGCATCCACCTGGCCCTGGCCGCGCTCACGCCCCGGGAGCGCACCGTGTTCGAACTGCGCCATTATCAGGGGCTGCGGCTGAAGGCGATCGGGGAGATGTTGAATACGAGCGAAGAAGCAGCGAAGAACTGCCTCTTCCGCGCAACCCAGAAGATGCGCACCGTGCTGGGAGATTTCTCATGAACTGCACCGAGGTTCTCGACGCGCTGGCGCTCTACCTGTACGGGGAACTGCCTCCCCGGGCGGAGGAAGAGGTGGAAGCGCATCTGCACGGCTGTCCAGCCTGCCGGGATGCGCTCGACGCGCAGCAGCGGCTGCACCACGCGTTCGACCGGGCCCGCGCGGTACCGCGGCCAGACCTGGTTGCCGAATGCCGTGGCGAACTGTTTCGGCGAACGGCCGCGCGGCCGGGTTGGCGGCAGCGGCTCGCCCGCGCCTGGGACCTGACGCGGGTGCGGTGGGTGCTGCGTCCGGCGGGCGCGTTGGCGCTGGTGGCGGTGGGATTTCTCTCCGCGCGCCTCCCCCTCCGGGATTCCGGTCTGCTGCGCGCCCCGGCGGAACCGCCGGTGGCCACCGTACGCTGGGTGGAGCCGGATCCGTCGGGTGGCGTGCGGATTGCCCTGGACGAGACACGCCGCCGGGTGATCCGCGGCTCTCTCGAGGACCGGCTGATCGAAAAGCTGCTCCTTGAGGCGGCGCGCGACCAGGCCAACGCGGGACTGCGCGTCGAATCGATCGATCTGCTGAAGGACCGCTCCGGCAACGACGACGTGCGGCAGGCTCTGCTCCAGGCGGCCACGCACGACCGAAACCCGGGCGTCCGTCTCAAGGCGCTGGAAGGGTTGAAGGGTATGGCTTCGCACCCGGAAGTCCGGGCGGCGCTGCCGGGAATTCTGGAGCGGGACGACAACGAAAACGTACGCATTCTCGCCATCGACATGCTCGTGCAGAATCGCGATGAGCAGATCGTCGGCCTGTTGCAGGGGTTGGTCGGCCAGGAAGAAAACAGCTACGTCCGGATGCGCGTGAGAAGCGTTCTCGAAGAGATGAAGGCTTCGGTGGGCACGTTCTGAGCGAAGCCGGCGGGGGTGACGAAGCGACGCCCGCGCCGTCCAATCTGAGGAAAGGAAGGAGTGCTGATCATGCGGTCCGGAATTGGCTTTCTCACGGCGGCGGCTGTCCTGGGGATGGGGCAGTCGTGGGCGCTGCTGGTGCCTCAGGACCCGGTGCCACAGGAGGCGACGGTGCGCAGCGCGCACGTCTCCATGGAGCGGTCGGGCGGCTACCTGGGCGTGGGAGTCGCGGAATTGAGCGCCGAACGGGCGAAAGAACTGAAATTGCCCGAGGAGCGCGGCGTCGAGATCAAGCACGTCGCGCTGGAGAGTCCGGCCGCCGCCGCCGGAATCGAAGCAGCGGATGTCGTCCTCGAATACAACGGCCAGCGGGTGGAAGGCCTGGAACAATTCATGCGCCTCGTGCGGGAGACTCCCGCCGGGCGCCAGGTGCGCCTGTCGCTGTGGCGGGCGGGGGCGCCGGCGACGGCGACGCCGCGGCTCGGGGAACGGCCGTCGCGCCGGTTCGTGGTGAACGGCAAAGAGATTGAGATCCCGGAGATCCGGATTCCCGAGATCCGGATACCGGACTTGCCGAGGCCGCTGATGTCCTGGCAATCCGCCAGCCTGGGGATTGAGAGCGAATCGCTCGGACCGCAACTGGCCGAGTATTTCGGGGTCAAGGAAGGCATCCTGGTGCGCTCGGTCGAACCCGGGTCGGCTGCATCTCAAGCGGGCCTGAAGGCGGGCGACGTGATTGTGGAAGTCAACGGCCGGAAGGTTGCCGCTCCCAAGGAAATCGCGCCGGTCCTGCGATCTGCCGGACGGCAGGGAACCGTGGCCTTCAAGATTGTGCGGGAACGGCGGCAATCGACGCTGACCGTGACCCTTCCACAGCGGGAAGAACGGTAGGTCCGCGCGTCACAACTGCGACAGGACGATCTTCTGCACCGTCCGCAGCAACCGCACTTCATGCAGCGGAATGGCCAAGGCTGCGGCAACCTGTTCGGGGCCGGCGCCGCGGCGGAGCATCTCCAGCGCCTGGCCGCGGGTCTGCGGCGTGATTCCCTGCCGCGTGGAAGCGGGCGCGGCAGTGAGCATCTGCGCAACTTCTTCGACTTCCGCGAGACGCTGATCGAGGTGTTCCCGGTGGCGGGTCCATTCCCGACTGATTTCCGCGGCGTGGCGGCTCAGGTGCGCCTCGAACCGGCGCGCCCAGCGGCGGATGCGCAGGTAGAGCAGGAAGGTCGCCGACAGGCAGGCGACGCTGCCCAGGGTCAGGACGATCTGTGCTGTCAACCACTCCATTTCCCGCATGGTCCTCAATGCAGGGTGCGCAGCCTCTCCTCGCGGCTGACGACCTGCTGGATCCGGACTCCGTAGTTGCCGTCGACGACGACGACCTCGCCGCGGGCGATCACACAGTTGTTCACGATGATCTCCACTGGTTCGCTCACCGCCCTGTTGAGTTCGACAATCGAGCCGGAGTTCAGCTTCAACACGTCCCGCAGCGGGAGTTGCGCCCGGCCGAAGGAGACGCTGACAGGCAGTTCGACATCGAGCAGGAGGTCGAGAGTTTTCGAGTCCGGCGCCGGGCCGGGAGCCGCCGGGGAGGCGGCGGGGGCCGTTTCGGGCTCCTGCCGCGCGGCGGCGGGCAGTGCGCCGGCCAACGCGTCGACCAGTGCGGCGTTGGGAGCCAGCAGGATCTGGATTTCCTGATCTCCCATCAGGAACCCGATCCCGGCCGCCACCGGTCCGTCCGGCGGCTGCGCGGCAACGGGTGGGCGGGAAAGAACCTCACGTTCCAGCCGGCCGGTCAGCGTCTGGCTGACGGCGCCGGCCGCTTGCCCGGCGATCTCGGTGGCAGTTCCCTCAGCGTCTTCCCGGCTCACCTCGGTCAGCCCGGCCGCTTCCAGGGCGCCGCGCCCGAGCGCGAACCAGTCTTCGGGAGAGGCGCCGAGCAGGACACCCGCACCCGGAGCGGCGTCAAGCGCGATGAAGTGCCAGAGGCGCGCCTCGTCCGAATCGGGGGCGGGGTCGGTCACCCGCGGCTCCGGCCGCACTTCCGTCATCGATGCGATCACGTCGGCGAGACGGCGGCTCCATTCTTCGAGCAGCCATGTCCGAAGCTCAGCCCGATCCACCCGCCTACCTCCGCTCGGTACGGCGGCCCGGCCACCGCCGCTCGAGATACGTTCGCAGGCGCAGGATGGCCTGGGATTTCAACTGCGAGACGCGCGATTCGTGAAGGTCCATGACTTGGGCGATCTCCCGGAGCGTCAGCTCTTCGTGGTAGTACAGGCCGAGGACCGTGCGCTCCACCTGCGGCATCTTCTCGATCGCCGAGGCCAGCAACCGCTCGAGTTCGTTCCGTTCCAGGATCTCCGAAGGCCAGTCCTCCTCGCGATCGGAGAGGAACTGGAGCAGGTCGCGGCCGTCCTCTTCGCCGGAGGCATATTCCAGGCTGCCGATGTTCACTCCGCGGACCTCGACCAGCCAGCGATGGTATTCCTCGAGGCTAATCGCCAACTCGTCGGCGATTTCCTGTTCGGCGGGCGCTCTCTGGAGGCGCTGCTCGGCGGAAGCGATGGCGGCCTCGATCAGCTTCGCCTTCTTCCGCTTCTGCCGCGGCGCCCAGTCGAGATCCCGCAGGCTGTCGAGGATCGCCCCGCGGATCTTGTACTCCGCGTAGGTCTTGAGCTTGACGTTCTGCTCGGGATCGAAATTGTCGATCGCCGTGATCAGGCCGACCACCCCGGTCGAGACCAAGTCCTCCAGGCTGACACTGTCCGGCAACTTTTCATGGATCCGGCGCGCGATCAGGCGTACCTGCGGGAGGTTCTCCAGGATCAGCCGATCCCGTTCCTCCCGCGGCACCTCATGGCCGGTCTGATACGTCCGCATAGGTCTCCCTGGCGCCGTCGAGGATTAAGGCGCCACCGCCCGGTACTCGCTTCCCCAGCCTCCCGCAGCCGCCGCCCCGGCGGGGATTTCCTCTTCGAGCGAGCCGCTCAGCACCAGATCGAGAACGCGGGCCTTGGCGGCGGGTTCGAAATCGCCCGGGACTCTCTGTCCGGTGGAGAGGAAGGAGATCGGCAGATTCAGCCGCACCGCTTCGTTGACGATGGTGCCGTAGCTCGAAGTTTCATCGAGCCGGGTAAACAGCAGCCGGGACGGCGCAAAGCAGAGGTAACGGTCGGCCACACGCATTAGATCGGACGGTTTCATCGCGCACGATAGGACGAGGTGAGTCTCGACTCCGGCAAGCGCCGCCAGAGCCTCCGCGACAGGGGCGGCGCGTTCCCAATCGCCGGGGCCAAAGCCGGGCGTATCGAGAAGAATCAGTTGCTTCCGTGAGTATTCGGCGATCGCGTCGGCGAGCGCGCCGGGGTCGTCCACCGAGTCGTGGGCGACACCGAGGATCGTCGCGTAGGAACGCAGGGGCTCGCCCGCGGCGACCCGGTCGCAATCGAGCGACAGAATCTGGGTCGTACGGCGCCGCACCAGCCCGTGGCGGGTGGCGAGCTTCACCAGAGCCGATGTCCGGCCCACCCCTGGCGGTCCCACCAGTGCGGCAATCCTCGGGCCGGCTTGCCCCGAGGCGGGCAGATCCAGACCGGGAGCGACCTGGAAGAGCTTTCCCAATTCCTGTTCGAGGATCCGGCGCGTCCGTTCCGGGCTTCCGGAGGCGCCGCCGGCGTCGACGGCGCGCGCCGCGCGGAGCGCCAGATCGGCCGCCAGCCCGTTGGCGGCGAGTTCCGCGTACACCTCCTCGCCCCAAGCCTCGAGACCGGAGGGTCTGCTGTCCACACGGGAGAGCGCCAGAGACATGCGGTCCAACTGCCGCCGGATCTCGGCCAGCTCGCCCGCCACGCGGTCGGGCGCGGGCGCGCGACGCGGCGCCTCCGGGGGCGCCGCTTCGACGGACGAGGCAAACACGGCTTCGTACGCCCCGAGATGCCTGGACTCAGGCGGCGCCGCACGCGAATGCAACAGCATCGCCTCGCTGCCCAATTCCTGCCGCGCCTGACGAATCGCCGATTCGACCGTCGCCGCGTAGTACGATTTCACGTGCATCGGATCTCGCTGCTCCTTCCCGCCGTTCACTGAATGACCCCCAGCGACACCACCCGCGTGCTGGGCGGGATCTCGTTATGCGCCAGGATCGCCAGGTTCGGCAATACGGGCTCCAGGATCTGGCGCAGGAAATGGCGCCCACCGCTGGTCGTGATGGCCACCGCGGGTCCTTCGGGAGACCCCACGCGCGCCGCGGCCCGGTCCACGATCTCGCGGATCCTTTGCGGCGCCAGATTTAACTGGCTGGCGTGCTCACCATGCTCGACCCCGCTTTCGACCATCTGCTCGAGCGCGGGATCGAAGAAGAACGCCGCCAGTTCCCCCGAAGCGGCCAGGTAGGGCTTCACCAGGGCCCGCGCCAGCCCCTGGCGGACGTATTCGGTCAAGAGAATCGTGTTCCGCGTCAGGTTCCCCGCTTCGCCCAGCGCTTCAAGGATGGTGACCGTATCCCGGATGGAAACCCGTTCGCGCAGCAGGTTCTGCAGCACCTTTTGCACCTGCGCCAGAGACAGCAATTTCGGGACCAGGTCTTCGACGACCTTCGGGTTCTCCTCCGCCACACGGTCGAGCAGCTTGCGCGTATCCTGGCGGGAAAACAATTCGTGGGCGTGACGCCTGGCGACCTCGGCCAGGTGCGTGCCAAGCACGCTCGCCGGATCGACCACCGCATAGCCGGCCGCGCGGGCCATCTCGGCCTGTTCGCTCTTCACCCAGAGCGCGGGAATGCCGAAGGCTGGTTCCCTCGTCTCGATGCCTTCGACGGGCGCCGCCCCGCGGCCCGCGCCGCTCGCCGTAATCGCCAGCTCGTGCCCGGTCAGCAGTTCGTAGCGGGCCACTTCGACGCCCTTGAGCAGAATCACGTACTCGCGCGCTTTGAGGGTCAGGTTGTCGGTGACGCGCACCGGCGGCAGCAGATAGCCCAATTCGGCCGCAAGCTGCCGGCGGATGCCGGCGATGCGGCGCAGCAGGACCGAGTTCTGCGCGCCTTCGACCAAGCGCACCAGCCCCAGACCGACCTCGACCGCAAGCGGCTCCACCCGCAGGACCGCATCCAGGTTTTCGCGGACCGGCCCGAGGCTTTCGGGCGCCGCCGCCTGTGCCACCGCGGCGGTCTTTTGGCGCGCGCGCCACGCCATTGTCCCGAGTCCCGCGCTCAGCACGAGAAACGGCACTTTGGGAAGGCCGGGAAAGCCGGCCATGGCCGCCAGCACCGCCGCTCCGATCCACAGCGGCTGCTCCTCGCCGAACATCTGTTTCTGGATGTCGGCGCCGAGCCGGGCGTCGGAGCTGGCCCGGGTCACGATCATGCCGCCCGAGACCGAGACCATCAGCGCCGGAATGACCGTCACCAACCCGTCGCCGATCGTAAGCACGGTATAGGTTTCGAGCGCCTGCCGGAGCGCCATGCCATGCTGGAAGACGCCGATCAGGAAGCCGGCGAGGATGTTGATCGCCGTGATGAGAATGCTCGCCACCGCATCGCGCTGCGTGAAGCGCGACGCGCCGTCCATGGCGCCGTAGAACTCCGCCTCGCTTGTGATCGCCTTGCGGCGCGCGCGGGCCTCGTTCTCGTCAATCAGCCCGGCGTTCAGGTCGCTGTCGATCGACATCTGCTTGCCTGGCATGGCGTCAAGCGTGAACCGGGCCGTCACTTCCGAAATGCGCACCGCGCCGTGGTTGATGACGACATACTGGATCGCAATCAGCACGAGGAAGATCACCACGCCGATGACGTAATTGCCCCCGACCACGAAGCTGCCGAAGGCTTCGATCACTTCGCCGGCCGCGGCGGTCCCGATGTTGCCGTTGAGAAGGATCGCCCGCGAAGAGGAGATATTGAGCGCCAGCCGGAACAGGGTCAGCAGGAGTAGAGCCGTCGGGAACACGCTGAATTCGACCGGCCTGGTGATGTACATCGACACCAGCAGCACGACCACCGAGACCGTGATGTTAGCCGAGATCAGCACATCGAGCATCCACGGGCGCACAGGCACGATCATGACGAGCACGATCGCCAGGACAACGGCCGGGACCGCCAGCTCGCTCGTATTCAACTGGCGCAGCGCGGAGCGCACCGAAAGTGCCTCGGCCACCGGTCAGCGCCTCCCCTGCCGCAGGCGAAACAGGTAGGCGAGGATCTCGGCCACAGCCCGGTACAGCGCCGGCGGGATCTCCTGGCCGACCGCGGCCGACTTGTAGAGGGACTGGGCCAGGGGCGGGTTCTCGATTACCGGGACCTGGTTCTCGGTGGCGATCTTCCGGATGCGCAGCGCGAGGTAGTTTTTGCCCTTGGCCACCACCGTGGGAGCGGCCATCGATTCCATCGCGTAGCGGATGGCCACCGCGTAATGCGTCGGGTTGACGATGACGGCGGTCGCCCGCGGGACCTCGCGCATCATCTTCCGCCGCAGCAGGTCGCGCCGCAGGCGGCGCAGACGGCCCTTGGCCTCCGGGCTCCCTTCGCTTTCCTTCATCTCTTCCCGGACTTCCTGCTTGGTCATCCGCAGTTCCCGGCGGTGGCGGCGGACCTGGCGGAAGAGGTCCACCGCGCCCCAGGCCAGGACGAGGAACGCCGCCTTCCAGAGCAGATCGCGCAGCGAGCCGAAGGCGACCGCGGCGCCCGTCTCGATGCCCTCGAGCGGCAGCCGCAGGAAGTGCGGGAAGCGTTCGGCGGCCACCGCCCAGACGGCCGCCAGGAACAGCGGCAGCAGAACCAGCGCCTGCACGAGTTGCGGCAGGTTCTGTTTGGGCAGCTCCGAGAGCTTCTTCACCGGATTGAGCTTGTTGAAGTCCGGCGCCAGCTTCTTCGGAGCGAATCCGAATCCGGTCAGCGCCAGGTGCGATGCCGCACTCGCGGCAATCATGAGGAATCCACCGATGCCGAGAGGCAGCAACAGGACGCGCGCCGTTTGGCGCAGCCAGCGGCCGAGGCCGGCCGGCGTCAACTCGCCGTGAAACGCGCTCTCGATCGTGCGCCGCGACAGGTCGCCGAGCGAACCGAACCACGTGGCGGCGTAGGCGCCCGCCAGCGCCACGAACAGGAGAAACTGAATCGCGGCGGTGAACTCACGGGTGGAGGGGAAGCGCCCGTCGCGGCGCGCTTTGTCAAGGCGCCGCTGGGTGGGTTGTTCGGTCCTCTGTCCTTGATCGGCCATCCGCCTACACTCCCGCCGCCACCCGCATCAGCGTTGCCTGCGCCTGCCTTGCCAGACCCTCGAACACTCTCGCCCACACCGGAAACCCCAGACCCAGGACACCCAGCGCCACCAGCATCTTCGCCGGGAACGCGAGCGAGAGGAGCTGCAACTGGGCGTTCAACTTGCCAAACACCGCCAGCGCGAGATCGACCAGCGCCAGCAGGGCGACCAGGGGCAGCGCCAGCCGGACGGCGGTCGAGAACAGCGTCCCGGTCAACTCGAGCAGAGCTGCCCGGGACGCCGGGGAGAAGGCGAACTCCCCGGCCGGCTGCGCGGAAAAGCTCAAGGCCAGCGCCCGCACCACAACACGATCGAAGCCGAGAGCAAGGAACAGCAGCCAGGCGCTCCACTGCGCCAGGATGAGCAGGATGCCGCTGTCGGCGTCGGTGTTTGGATCGATCGTCGAGGCGTAACCGTAGCCCGCCTGCAGACCGAGCACCTGCGCGGCCAGCGAGAACGCGTCGGCGAGAATGGCAACAACCAGGCCTACCGCCACCCCAAACGTGGCCTCAGCGAGCATCCAGCCGGCGAGCCGCCAGCCCAGGCCGGCCGCCCCGTACGGTCCATTCAAGCTCAGTTCCGGTGACGGCCACCAGGGGGCGGTGAGCAGAGTCAGCGCCAGCGCCAGCACGATCCGCACCGCGGCGGGCGCGCGCTTCAGCGCCGGGACCGGCAGCAGCGCAACCACGGCCCCGACGCGCGCGAACGCCAGCAGGAACCCGAACAGATGCGGGAGGCTGAAGACGACCATCACCGCGCGAACCGGGACAAATCGCCGAACAGGGCCGTCGTGTAGGTCATGAGCCGCATCAGCATCCAGGGGAGGAAGATCAGCAGTCCCACCAGAAACGCGAACAGGCGCGGGACGCTGCCGAAGGCCGCGTCCTGCATGGAGGTCAGCACCTGCACCAGGCTCACAACGACGCCCACGGCAAAGCCGAGGACCAGGATCGGCAGACACACCCAGAACGCCGTCATGAGGTTCTGCCGGACGAGATGGACAACGAATTCGACAGTCATAGGGAGAAACTCTTGAGCAGCGATCCGACAAGCAGGTTCCAGCCGTCGACCAGGACGAAGAGAAGAATCTTGAACGGCGCCGACAGCATCACGGGCGGCAATTGCACCATGCCGATCGACAGCGTCACCGACGCGACGACGATGTCGATGATCAGGAACGGAAGGAACAGGACGGCGCCGATCTGGAAGCTTGTCTTGAGTTCGGAAAGAATGTAGGCCGGAATCAGAATCCGCATCTCGATGTCCTCGGGAGTGCGCGGCGGCGAAGCGTGCGCGGCTTCGAGAAAGAGCTGCACGTCCTTCTCCCGCGTGTAGCGCGACAGGAACGCCTTGAGGGGTTTGCCGGCCGCTGCGAGGGCCTCCTGCTGGGTGAGCGCGCCCTGTTCGAGAGGCAGCCAGGCGGTGCGGTGGATCTCAGAGGCGAGCGGGGCCACAATCAGTGCGGTCAGGAACAGCGCCAGGCCGGACAGTACCTGATTCGAGGGCGCCGACTGCGTCCCGAGCGCCTGCCGGAGGAAATGCAGCACGATCGTGATCCGCAGGAACGGAGTCACCGACATGATGACCGCCGGCAGCAGCGTGAGCGCGGTCAACAGCAGGGCGATCTGCATCGGCACGCTGAGGGTGTTTCCGTCAGCGCCGGAAAACGAGATGCCGAACAGCGGCGGAGGCGCTGCCGCGAGCCGCGCGGGCAGGAGCGTGAGTAGCAGGCAGATGGCGGTCAGGCGCACCGGTCCGCCTCCTCCCGTCCGTCTCGATCCGGCAGCGCGTCGACGAGGGTGCAACCCTGGGCGTGCGCGGCCAGCAGCAACGTGCGGTTTCCGACGCGCACCAGGTGCAGGGAGACACCCGGGCGCAACGCCCTGCCCTCGACGATCTCGAGCGCGCCGGCGCGGCGGCCGCGGGGCAATCCGCGCCACGCCAGTTGCCCCCGCCTGCCGAGCCATGCCAGCGCCGCCCCGAGCAGACCCAGGACAGCGGCGACCGCGGCCACCTGCCGCCCCCATTCCGTCTCCATGGCTCCTCCTACCTGTCGCCTGAGAAGTCCGTCAGCCGGATTCCCATCGTTTCCTCGATAATCACGATCTCTCCGCAGCCGATCACAGCTCCCTCGACGAGCACGTCGACGTTCTCCCCGGCCGAACGCCGCATCTCGACAACGCTGCCCGTGTCCAGGGCCAGGATCTCCCCCATCGTCATCGTGCGCCGGTCGAGTTCCACGGCGATTGAGACGGGAATGTCTCCCAGGTGTCCCAGTTCTTCGGAGGCGGTCATTGCGCGTCCCTACCGCTTCAGGTTGATCGTCTCCTGCGAGATTTCGTCGGCGGTGACCACCATCCGGGAATTGGCCTGGTAGCCGCGCTGGTAGACGATCAGATTGGTGAACTCCTTGGCGATATCGACATTCGACGATTCGAGCGCCCCGCCGAGCACCTGGCCGCGGCCGCCGGTATCGGGCCGGCCGATCGCCGGCAGAGCGGTCGCCGAGGAGACCTGAAAGAGATTGTTGCCGATGGCGCGCAGCGACTCCGGATTGCGGATGCCGGCCAGCGCGACCTGCGCCACCTGCCGGGTCTGCCCGTTCGAGAACTGGGCTACCACGACGCCGCCGTCCTCCATGGCGATCTTCACCAGTTGGGCGGCCGGGTTGCCGTTCTGCCCGTTGCCGGAAACCGCCGAGGGATGCGCGTATTGCGTGAAGCGCGGCTGCCCGTTCGGCGACTCGAACTGCCACTCGATGTCGAGATCGGCCGCGCCGCTCAACAGCGGACCGCCGTCGACGCCCGTGTTGGTAATGCCGGTGACGCCGCCCAGCGGCTGCGTGAGCACGCCCTGGTTGTCAAACTGCAACTGCGACGAGCCGTCGGATTCGTAGATCAGCACGAGATCGGTCTGCGGCGGATCGAGATCCTCGCCGTTGATGAAGATGCGAAAGTCCCAGGCTGTCGGCGACACGCGCTCGAACTCGACCACCAGGACGTGCGAGACACCGAGAGAATCGAAGACTTCAATCGGCGTGCTGAAGGTGGCGCCCTGTTCGGCCGCCGCGTCGAGGTTCATGTCGAAGAACATGAGCGTGGTCGCCGCCGGCCGCTGTAGCGCGCCGGTGGGAATGGTCACGTCCGAGGTGGGCTGATTCGTGTTCAGCACGCCGTCCCGCTCGCTCCAGCCCTGGACGCGGTCGCCGGTGGGCATGATGAGGAACCCGTCCCGGTCCACCTGGAAGTTGCCGGCCCGCGTATACGCCGTGGTGTTCTGGGACGGGCTGCGGACGATGAAGAAGCCGTCGCCCTTGATGGCGGCGTCCATCGCCCCGGTCGACGACTGGACCGAGCCCTGGGTGAAGTGGCGCGTGGTGCGCGGCAGCGACGTGCCGAGACCGGCTTCGTTGCCGACCCCAATCGACTGGGTGACCAGATCGCGGAAGGCGACCGTGCTCGCCTTGTATCCGCTGGTGTTGAGGTTCGCCAGATTGTTGCCCACGGCGTCGATACCGATCGCGTGCGCGGTCAATCCGGCCAGTGCGGTTGCGAAAGAGACTGCCATCTTATTCTTCTCCTGGTTGTGAAGTGGCTGCGGGAGGCGCGGGCCAAGCGGAAAGGACCTCGCGGATTCCCTTCAGTTCGTCGTGGATGCCGATCGTCCGCTCAAGCTGCGTGAAACCGGCCAGTTGCGTGATGAACTCGGTCCCGTCGGACGGGTCGAGCGGATTCTGGTTCTTCAGTTGCGCGACCAGGAGTTGAAGGAACACCTCCTGGCTGGCGAGGGAGGCGTCCGGGCGGCCCGGAGGGCTGCTCGATGGCCCGCCGGAGACCGCGGGAATGGGTCCTGTCACCGTCATCTCGATTCCTTCCTTTCCCGGCGCGCCGGCCGGGCCTCGTCCATCGCTTCGGCCCAGGCGGCTGGATCGTCCTCTTGGCGGCGGTCCTTGCGGGGCTCACCGTCCCCGCCCTGGGAATGCCTCTGCTGCCGCGGCGGCGCGTCGCCACTGCTTTCCTGCCCGCGCGCGGGACGCCACCAGTCCGCCTCGAAGCCGGCCGCTTCGAGGCTCGCCACCAGGCCCGCGGCTTCCTGCCGGATCTCCCGCGCGGCCGCCGGATCCGCGGTCCGGACGAGCATCTGGACCTCTCCCCGCCGCTCAAAGAATTCGAGCGCCACCGGGTCGGCCGAGGCGGTGCGGAGCGTGCTTCCGGGGACCGTCAGCGACAGCCTCGAAACCGGTGCCGGTTGCGGTGGCCGCTGCCCGATGGCTGCGTCGAGGTCCCCCGCGGGCGCCAGATCCCGGGGCAGCACGGCGGCTGGTTGGGCACCGGCCGGCCGGGTGGACGGAGCCGGAGTTTCTCCCACGGGAACGGCGCCTGCCGGCACCTGACGCGGAACCAGCGGCGAGTCCGGCGGGGCGGCGGACGAGTGCAATGGAGCAGCGAACGAGTCGCGCCGCCGGGTGGCGGAAGAAACCGCCTCCCGTTCTTCGGGTTGCCCGGATGTCCGGCGGATGGAGCCGAGGGGCAGTCCGGCCTCGGGCGCTTCGCCGCCCGGCACGACAGTGCCCTCCGCCGGGGCGAGGTTCCGCGGGCGGGCGCGCAGTCCGAGCGCTGGTTCCGCGGTGGTGATCGAGGGAGCGGCGCGGAGTGCCGGTTGCTGCTCTTCTTCCGCGGCCGACGCGAAGACCGGGATGCGCCCAAGGGAGGCGGGATTTCCATCCTGGCGTGCCGGCGGGGGCTCTCCATGCGCCGCCGGCGGATCGACGCGGCCACCGGCCATCACGCCCGGATCGGGCCGCGGCCGCGGAGGGCGTGGCGCTGCCGGGAATTCTGTCGTGACCGGAGACTGAAGCGGGCCACTATCTCCGGCGGCAGGCGCCGGCGACGCTTCCCGGTCCGGTAGGCGTTCTGGCGCAATCCATGCCGGCAGGGACAAGCCGCCGCCGGGTGAGCGGCGCTTGCCAGCCGTCCAGCCGGCTGGAAGCGATTCGGTGTCCCGCCGCGCTGATTCTGCGGCGAATGGTGCAACCTCCCGCGCGGGCGCGGCCCCACCGGTCTGCGGACCGCGCTGGAGCGTTCCCTGCGTCTGTTCGAATCCCGGAACCGGAGCAGGCTCGGGGGCTACGAACGGCGGACCGTCCCCCGATGGCGTCTCCGGAGTCGCCTGAACCGGCGCCAGGGACACAGCATCGCCGACCGTCACCTGCTCCGGCGCGCGGGCGGGCTGGATCAGGAAGGCTGCCGGGGGAAGCCGGCGCGGCAGATCCACGCCATCTGCCGGTCCAGGCCGGGACTCGTGCCACGCGGCGAGCACCGGGGCGGCTGTCCCGGCCACCTGCGCCTTCCCGCGCGCAGACGGAGTTCCGGATGGCGCGGGGAAGGGCGCCGGAGGCGCGGCTGGCCGAGGCTCGTCCGTCCTTGCCGGCGCCGGTGCTCCTTGCACTTCCGCCGATGCGGACGCGGGGCGCTCCACGACGGAGCGCACTGGCAAGGCGGGTGGTCCCGATGCGGCCGGGACCGCCGGCACACCGGTTGTCTGAACCGGTTCTTCGTGGCCGGTAACTCGCACCTGGTGCGCCCGCGCGGGACGCGCCGTCAACCCCCAGAGGTGTGCGGACCGGGCAGGCGGGGAGGAGTGAAGAAGAAGCTGGGGCGTCGCCGCGGCATCGACCCCGGGTTCATCCTCTTCCAGCCTGTCTCCTTCCGGGTTGCCGGCTTGTCCGGTGTACCGCTCCAGAACGGGCCCTTCCGCACCGGCTTCGAACAGCAGCGTTTCAAAAGGAACCGCGGCCGGAAACGGCGCCGGCGATTCAAGAAACGGATCGAAGCCGGCAGTGGACACTTGCTCCTCGATCACGGCCCGGGGAAATCCTTGAGCGGGCGCCGTTTTCCGGATTTCCGCGGCGGGATGGGAGGCCGGAGCTTCCGTGAAGATTCCGGGAAACGGCAGTGCGGTCACGCCGGATGCCATGCAGGCGGCGCGCCAAACCGCCAGGCGCCTGTTTCCGGAGGATTTTCCCCGCGGCCGCCAGAAATCAGCCGCCGTTTCTTGCCACCGTGACGGAATTTTGTCAACCTGCCGACGGAAAATGAGGCGGTTGGCGCGGCGGGAACCAACGGCCCCTATCGTGCAACGAGCCCTGCCGGAGGCGCCATGGATGGATTGACCGTTGCGGCCGCCAGCGGGATGCGGGCACGGATGGAATCGCTCGAGCTGCTGGCGAATAACCTAGCCAACGCGGGTACGGTGGGCTACAAAGCGGACCGGGAGTTCTACAATCTGTACCGTTCGGCCAGCGCCGCAGCCGGCGCCGACGGCCGGGAACCGGTGAGCGTGCCCGAGATCCTCGACAACTGGATCGACCTCGGGCAGGGGCAACTGGAGCGCACGGGACAGCCGGAAGACCTTGCCCTGGACGGTCCGGGATTTTTTGCCGTTGACGGACCGGCCGGCGTCCTTTATACACGTGGCGGCGCGTTCCGCTGGTCGAAGGAAGGGCGGCTGGTGACGCGCGAGGGCTACCCGGTGCGGGCCGTCAAGCCGGAAGGGACGCCGCGGGAGATCCGCCGCAACCCGGACGAGGCGGGCGTGCTCACGGCCGATGCCGGCGGCGTGCTGTCGCTTGACGGCCGACCGCTGGGCCGGCTGGAAATCGTGGACTTCGACCGCCCGCAGGCGCTCGAAAAGCAGGGCGGCGGCTACTTCCGCCTCGCCGAGACGGCGGCCACGGCGGCCCAGGCGCGCGCCGCCGTCTACCAGGGGCAACTCGAGAAGTCCAATGCCGCACCGACGGAGGCCGCCGTGCGGATGGTCTCGGTTCTGCGCCAGTTCGAAATGCTGCAGCGGGCGCTGCAATTGGGCGGCGAAATGAACCGCCGCGCGGCCGAAGAAGTGGCCAAAGTCTAGGGAGGAGTGAGAACATGATCCGGGCGTTGTACAGCGCAGCCAGTGGGATGAGCGCGCAGCAGCTGAATGTTGACAACATCGCGCACAATCTGGCCAATGCCAACACGGTGGGGTACAAGATGCGCCGTGTCCAGTTTCAGGACCTGCTCTACCAGAGTATGATGCAGCCGGGCGCGGCCGCCAGCGCCCAGACGGTGGTGCCGAGCGGGTTGCAGATCGGCCTCGGGGCCAGGCCGGCGGCCAACGAGATCGTCTTCCAGCAGGGCAACTTCGTGACCACCAACAACCCGCTCGACATGGTGATCGAAGGGCGAGGCTTTTTCCAGGTCCGGCGTCCGAGCGGCGAGCTGGCCTATACGCGGGCCGGCTCGTTCCACCTCGACCGCGACGGCCAGATCGTGACGCTCGACGGCGACCCGCTCGAGCCGGCGATCACGATCCCGCCCGACGCGGTCAGCATCACGGTGGCCGCTGACGGGACCGTGAGCTACACGCAGCCGGGCCAGCCGGTGGCGCAGCAGGCGGGACAGATGCAGCTGGTGGTGTTTCAGAACCCGGCCGGGCTGCTGAGCCATGGGCGGAACCTGTACACGCCGACCGACGCCTCGGGCGATCCGACCGTCGGGCAACCCGGCGGCGCCGAGGGGATCGGCACGCTGCTGCAGGGCTATGTGGAACAGTCGAACGTGAGCGTGGTCGAGGAGTTCATCAACCTGGTTGTCAGCCAGAGGGCTTACGAAGCGAATTCGCGCGTGGTCCGGGCGGCCGATGAAATGTACCAGTTGGTGAACCAGTTGACACGGTGATGCGAGTCCGTGCCTTGCTCCTGTTTCTGCCCGCTGCGCTGGCGGCCGCCGGGTGCGTCGAGGCCGCCGGCGAACGGATTCTGGCCGGAGAGCTGGCTTCCGGCGCGCCGCGCTTTGCGGTGCTGGATCCGGCGCAGGAGGTCGCTCTGGCGCCGCTACCCGGGGTCCGCCGGGTGCTGACGGCCACCGCTTTGGCGAGAGTTGCCCGGGGCGCCGGGCTGCAGGCGGCCGCGACGGACTTCCCCTCGCCGGTGTGCGTCGAGCGCCAACTGCGCGAGGTGGATGACGCGGAGATTCTGGGGGCGTTGCGGGCGGCGGTCGCCGAACCCAACGCGCAGATCCGGCTGGCGGCGCGGGCCGCCGGAAGCATTCCAAACGGCAGCCTCTCCTTTCCGCTGTCCGGCCTTGCGCGGACGCCGGACCGGGAGGGGGCGTTCCTCTGGCGTGGCCAGGTGGCGTACGGCGCCGGACGCACCTACCCGTACTGGGTGCGGGCGACGATCTCCGTTCCACGGACCGTGCTGGCCGCCGGACGCGATCTGCCAGCCGGGCACACCATTCGCGAGGGAGATGTCACGAAGGAAGTCCGCGTGATCCGCTGGCGCGCGGCGGCGCGGCGCACGGAACCAGAGGAAGTGGCCGGCGCACGGCTGCGCGTGGCGGCTACCCGAGGCGAGACGCTTGAGCCCTCGCGGCTGCTGTTCCCGAAGCTTGTCGAGCGGGGCGACCGCGTGACGGTCGAGGTCCGCTCCGGCCCGGCGCGTCTGGTGATTCAAGCGGTGGCGGAATCAGCCGGCCGGAGGGGCGAAGCCATCCGGCTCCGGAATCCCGGCAACCGGCGGCGGTTCGAAGCAACGGTGGCGGGCCGGGCCCGCGCCACCCTCGACGCCGGAACGGCGAAGGAGACTCCATGAAACGGCTCATCCTGATGGGTTGTGGTCTGCTCGCCGCACTGCAGGCGGCGGACCGCAACCAGCCCACGGCGCTCGATCGCTACATCCGCGAGGCGATCGAGCAACCAGCGATCCAGGTCTACGGCGGCGCCAGTCCTGGCTCCCTCTGGAACCCGGCGGCGCCTCTCGGCAACCTGGGCGCGGATCTGCGTGCCGCGCACGTCGACGACGTGGTGACGATTCTGGTCTCCGAGCGCGCCATCGCCTCGGCCAGCGGCGACACGCAGACGGCACGCAGCAGCTCGGCGCGGGCCGGCGTCGCCTCCCTCTACGGCCCAGCCCGCACCCAACTGGCGGACTTCCTGTCCGCAAACGGCCAGAGCCAGTTGCAGGGACAAGGCGCAACCAGCCGGGAGAGCCTGCTCACGACGACGCTGGCCGCCCGCGTGACCCATGTCCTGCCCAACGGGTTTCTCGTGGTCGAGGGAGTCAAGGAGACGATGATCAATTCCGAGCGGCAGACGATCTCGGTCCGCGGGGTGGTGCGGCCGGTGGATCTCTCTCCGGCCAACAGCGTGCGCTCGGACCGGCTGGCGCAGCTTGAGGTCCGGATCAACGGGAAGGGCGTCGTCGAGGATGCGATCCGGCGTCCGCACTTCCTGTACCGGGCGCTGCTCGGGTTGTTGCCGTTCTAGGAAAGCGACATGCGATCCCTTGCTCTGGCCTGTCTCCTGGTCCTGCCGTCACTCGCCTCGGGGGCTCGCGTCAAGGATCTCGCACATCTTGAGGGTGTACGGGATAACCAATTGATTGGATATGGATTAGTGATTGGACTCGCAGGCACGGGAGACCGCCAGCAGGTGACCTTTTCCATTCAGAGTCTGACCAACCTCCTGCAACGGATGGGCGTGCAGGTGAACCCGCTCGCACTGCGCGTGCGCAATCTGGCTTCCGTCATGGTGACGGCGACGCTCCCGCCGTTCGCGCGGCCGGGCGCGAAACTCGATGTCACGGTCGGTTCGATGGGCGATGCGACCAACCTGCAGGGCGGCCTGCTCCTGTTGACGGAGTTGAAGGGGGCAGACGGCGAGACCTATGCGGTGGCGCAGGGACCGGTGGTCACAGGAGGCTTCGTGGCGGGAGGCGCGGCCAACCGGCAGGTTCTCAATCACCCGACGGTTGGAAGAATCGCCGCCGGAGCGCTCGTCGAACGGCCCGCGCCGTCGGCCATCCCGGCGGGCGGTGTCCGCCTGCAACTGCACCGGGCGGACTTCACAACGGCGGCGCGTGTCTCCGAGGCGGTCAACCGCCGTTTCGGGGATCTCGTCGCGCGGGCGGAGAACTCGGGCGCCGTCTTCGTCCGGCTGCCAGCCGAGTGGTCCGGCCGCACGGTGGAATTCGTCGCTGAGGTGGAGGACCTTCCGGTCGAGGCGGACCGCCCGGCGAAAGTCGTGGTCAACGAACGCACCGGCACGATTGTGCTGGGGAAAGAAGTCCGCATCGCGCCGGTGGCCATCCTCCACGGGGGTCTGACCGTCGAGATCCGGACGACCTTCGACGTCTCGCAACCGGCGCCCTTGAGCCAGGGGCAGACACAAGTCGTTCCGCAAGTCGCCGTGGAGGCGCGGGAGCAGCGGGCGCAGAACGTAATCCTCGACGAGGGCGCGACGGTCGAAGACCTCGTGCGGGCGTTGAACGCTATCGGATCGACGGCACGGGACGTCATTGCGATCTTGCAGAACCTGAAGGCGGCTGGGGCGCTCGATGCCGAACTGGAGATCCTGTAATGCTTGACAAAATCGACTCCAATCATTTCATTCAAAATGATTTCAGAAACATGCACCGTGACGGAGCGGCGGCTGCCGAGGAGTTCGAGGCCATGCTAGTCGCGCAGATTCTGCGCGCGGCGCGGGAGAGCGAAGCAGCCGACTCGTCAGGCGCACCTCTGCTCGAGATGGCGGAGGACAGACTGGCGCGCGTGATCGCAGCGCAGGGCGGCCTCGGAGTGGGGCGGCTGATCCGAGAGCATCTGGCGGCCCGGGAGAACGGTACGAAGGATTCACACAACCGGGAGGTGGACCGATAAGAGGCCTTAGAAGGAGGGCCCATGCGGATTCCATCGTCACCACTTCCCCCGAGCGAGCCGGTCCGGCAAGCGGACAAGGCGGCGACGGCCAGCCGTGCTGATGGTGCGGGCCAGGCAAGCGCCGCGACTGACGAGAGCCGCCTCTCCCCGTTCGCCCTCGTGATCCTGGCCGGCGCCAGTCCCAGCCGGCTCGAGTCGTTGCGGGATGCGGTCGCGGCCGACACCTACGCGGTTCCGGCCGATGTCCTGAGCCGCCGCCTGGTCGAGTTCTACCTGGCGGCCTGACGCCAGTCGAACACGGCGGCGGCCATGCTTTTGTCGCGGGTCACAGCCAGCTCGTACGCTTCCCGCATCCTGGACCACGGCAGCCGGTGCGTGATCACCCGGCCCAACGACAGCCGGCCGGTGCGCTGATAATCGAACAACATCTCCATATTTCTCCGCAAGTTAAAGCGGATATCCTGAGACGGTGCTTCACTTCGTGGAGAGAACCCGGCACCGATCAGCGTCAACTGCTTCCCATAGAACCACGCCGCATCGAGCGGGTTGAACGGCGGCGGCGCCTCCGCCCGCCCGGGGAACCCGAGAATGCTGATCCGGCCCCCGCGGCGCACCTGGTCCACCGCCAAACGAAACGCCTCCCAGGGGTTCGCCGTCAAGACCACCAGATCCGCTTCCCTGCCCCCGGCATCCTCCGCACCCAGCTCCGAGGCCAGGCGGCACCGCGATTCCGCGTTGCCCAGAGCCGTCACCCGGGCTCCCATCGCATGGGCTGCCGCCACTGTGCATAAGCCGATCACACCCAAGCCCACGACGGCCACGCGCTCGCCCGCCTCGTAGCCCGCATGGCGCAGCGCCGCCACCCCGAGTTGGGTCAAGTAAGCGAGCGAGGCCTCTTCCGGCGCGACTCCTGCCGGGACCTCCACGAGCAACTCATCCTCGCGGGCAATGTAGGCGGACTGGTGCGGGCGCAACGCGAACACGCGCTGCCCGGTGCGCCACCGGCCGACCTCCTCCCCGCAGGCGCGAATCACCCCGACATTCGAGTAGCCGACCTGGCGCGGGTATCCAGGCGCGCCCGGCAGTTCGGTCGACCGGCCCTCGTAGTTGGCAAGGTCGGTCCCGGTCGACAGCGCCGTCACCTCAGTCTCGACCAGGATTTCGCCGGGTCCGGGCCCCGGAGCCTCTTCTTCGACAAAGCGGAGGTCGCGCGCGCCGCAGAGGACCGCCTTGCGGATGGTCATGCACCAGCCACCACGGGGAAGTCCGTACCGCCCCGCAGGCGCGAGGCGTCGGTGACCCGCACGGCCGGCGACATGTAGACGTAGATCAGCCCGCGGCGGGGATGCGGGCTCGCGTTCGGTTCGCTGCGGTGCACGGTCAGGCAGTGGTGGATCACGCAGGAGCCGCGCGGCACCTCGATCGCCACCTCGGCGAGGTCCGCCGGACACGCCTCCCCGGCCAGGCGGAGCGAATTGCCGGCGACACCGGACGCCTCATGCGGCAGAACGCCGAGCCGGTGCGAGCCCCGCAGGAAGCGGACGCAGCCGTTCCCGAGGTGGGTGTCGTCGATGGCGATCCACGCCGAGACGAGTTCGGCCGGGGCGAACGCCCAATAGGGCAGGTCCTGGTGCCAGGGGACCTCGGAGCCCACGCGCGCCGGCTTCAGAAACAATTGGCTGCTGTAGAGGCGCAGCGGGCGGCCGAGCAAGCCTGCCACCACGGTGGTCAGCGCCGGATGCGCGGCCAGATCCCGGAAGTAGGGCGCGTAGAGGTGCATCCGGAAGGCATTGCGCAGCCGTGGCGGATCGGCGCCCGGCTCAGGCACCACCTCGTGCGGCGGCAGCGGCGGGTCGCCGGCCAGCAGGCATTCGACCGCGTCCCGCATGCGGTCCGTCTCGGCCGGAGAGAACATTCCCTCGCAGACGAGAAAGCCGTCCCGTTCGAATGATTCGTGCGGCGTCATCTCACTCCAGCCCGAGCAGCTTCAGCGTGTCCCGCGCAATCATCTGCTCCATTCGGGCGGCGTCCAGCCGCGGCAGCGCCGTGCCCTCGAGCATCCGGTTCAGGTTGCGCAGCCCGTCGAGAGTGGCGTCGACCGTGGTGAACGGGTAGTCGGTGCCGAACAGCAGCTTGTCCCAGACGCCGTATTCCTGCACGAGCATCAGCGAATGATAGAACTGGAAGGGCCGGTAGTGGAGCGCGGAGATGTCGGCGTAGACGTTCGGATGCTTGCGGATGACCGCTACGCACTCGCCCTCATAGGGGTGGCCGAGGTGGGCCAGGATCATGCGCACCTCCGGGAAGCGGGTCGCGACTGGATCAAGCCGCCGCGGGAGCGTATACTCGAGCGGCGCCTTGTCGATAAACGTCGTGCCGGTGTGGAGAAGGACCGGAAGCTGGTGGCGTGTCGCGTACTCCCAGAGGTAATCGAGCTCGCGCGAATCGGGGGAGAAGCCAGCGTACATCGGCATCAGCTTGACGCCTTTCAACCCCAGGGCCTGATGCCCCTCCTCCAGTTCATCCTGCCAGCCCGGCTGGGTTGGGTCGACTGCCAGAAAGCCGATCAACCTGTCGGGGTGCTCCGCCACGTAGGCGGCGACTTCGCGATCCGGCACCCACAGTCCGCTCAGGCGCGCCTTGCCGCCGAAGACGACCGTCTTCCGGCACTGGCTGGCGGAGGCCGCGTACTCATCCCAGCGCACCGTGAGATCGACCTCGACGCCGCTGCGGGCGCGCCTGGCCTGATGTTTGAAGTCCTCGGAGAAGTGATCCGGGTAACGGAAGTAATGGCTGTGGACGTCGATGGTCATTGTCTTCCATTGTCCACGAAGTCCAGCCCGCCGGGGCGGTATACTCAGGGTTCACGCTATGAAAGAGTATCCCAATTCGGCCAGGATTCTCGCCGAGAACCGCCAGTACATTCCCGGAGGCGCCGTCTCGCTGAACCGCGTGGCGGGGCCGGACATCGTCTTCGTGCGGGGCGCGGGCTCGCGGCTCCATGACGCCGACGGCAACGAGTACATCGACTATCACGCCGCCTTCGCGCCGCATTTCCTCGGCCACAACGATCCATACGTGAATGAGGCCGTGGACCGCGCCATGCGCGGCGGCGCGAGTCTTTACGGCAGCGGGACGACGGAACTCGAAGGACGCCTGGCGCGGATGGTCTGCGAGCACGTGCCGTGCGCCGAATCGGCGCAGATCCTGAATACGGGAAGCGAGGCGACGTACCAGGCTTTGCGAGCCGCCCGCGGGATCACCGGACGCGACCACGTCATCGTCATGCAGGGCGGCTACAACGGCTGGCACAACGACGTTGCCTGCAACCTGATGACGCCGCTCGCGCAGATCGGGCCGCGCATTTCTCCTGGAGAGTACCCGTTCCTGCCGATCAGCGCCGGGATCCCGAAGGCGCACCAGGCACTGGTCCATCCGGTGAACTTCAATGACCTCGATTCGGTGCGCTGGGTCTGCGAGCGCTACCCCATCGCCGCGCTGATCACCGAACCGATTCTGCAGAACATCGGCGTCGTGCATCCGCAGCCCGGCTATCTTGCCGGACTCCGGGCGCTAGCTGACGAGTTCGGCTTTGTCCTGATTTTCGATGAGGTGAAGACGGGCTTTCGCCACGGCTTGGGTGGATACGCGGCGATCGCGGGGGTTGAACCGGACATGGCAGTGTTCGGGAAAGCCATCGCGAACGGCTATCCGATCGCGGTCCTCGCGGGGAAGCGCCGTTTCATGGACGTGTTCGCCGACGCCGACCCGGTGCGGCGCGTCCTGCTGGCCGGCACCTACAACGGACACCCTTCGCCGACGATGGCGGCGATCGCCACGATTGAGCGTCTGCGGATGGATGACGGCGCCGTCTACCGCCACACGGACCGGTTGGGCGCGCTGCTCGAAGCGGGCGTCCTGCAGATCACGCGGGAACTCGGCATCCCGGCTGCGTTCCGCCGCCAGGGTTCGGCGTTCTGCCTCTATTTCATGGACCACGCGCCGGTGGACTGGCACGATCTGGCAGGCAACCACCCGTTCGCCGCCGACGATGCCATGCGGCATGCGCTGATCGAACGAGGCATCTACTTCTTCCCGCTGGCCACCAAGCAGGGCTCGATCTCCGCCGCGCATACGGAAGACGATATCGCCCGGACCCTCGAAGCGTGGGCCGAAGTGCTCGCTCTGCCGGCGATTCAGCAATCGCTCCCGGCGTCGAGTGCGCGATGAGCCCGGTGCGCGACGAGGACCGGGAGTTCTTCGCGCGGGAGTTGAACGCGTTCGTCCCGCCGCGCGTCTTCGACGCGCACATCCACCTCTATCGCGTGGCCGATTTCCGCGGCGCGGTTCCCACGCTCGCGGCAGCGGGTCCGCCGGTGGCCGGTTGGGCGGCCTACGAGGCGGCGATGGAGGAATTGACTCCCGGCCGCCAGTACCGGGCGCTGGCGTTTCCATTCCCCGCCGCGGGCGTGGACCTGGCAGCCGCCAATGCGTTTGTCGCTTCGCAGCCCTTGTGCCACGGGCAGATGCTGGTCACGCCGGAGATGGATCCTGAGTTCGTGCGCGAATCGGTCCGCCGGCATGGTTTCGTGGGCCTCAAGTGCTACCACGTGTTCTCGCGCCGGGAGCCTACCTGGGATTCGACAATCGAGGAGTATATGCCGGATCGCCTCGTTCGTGTCGCACACGAGGAAGGCCTGACGATCACGCTCCACCTCGTGAAGGAGCGCGCCCTGGCCGATCCCGTCAACCAGGAGAGTCTGCGGCGGCTTGCACGGCGCTATCCGGACGCGCGATGGATCCTGGCGCACGCGGCGCGCGGATTCAACGTTCACCACACCATCGCCGGAATCGAATCGCTGCGCGGTCTGTCCAACGTCTGGTGCGACACCAGCGCCGTGACGGAGTGCGGTGCGTTCGAGGCCATTGTCCGCACGCTGGGGGTGGAGCGCCTGCTCTACGGCTCGGACTTCCCGGTGTCCCACATCCGCGGGCGGTGCGTGGCCATCGGCGATTCGTTCCTCTGGCTGACCGAGGAGAATACACAGTTCAATGCGGCGCACGCGCCGCTGCGTCCGGTGCTGGTGGGTCTGGAGTCGCTGCGGGCGCTGAAGCAGGCGTGCTGGAACCTGGATTTGCCGGACTCAGCGGTCGAACGCATTTTCCACGGCAATGCTGCCCAACTGTTCGGCGAGGATGCGGCATGAAGCTCGACCGGAACCACGCGTGGCTCGAGCGCGCGCGACGCGTCGTGCCGGGATGCGCCCAGACGTTCAGCAAAGGGCCGCTGAACTTCGTCGCGGGCGCCACGCCCGCGTTTCTCGGCCGCGGCCAGGGCGCGCGCGTGTGGGACGTGGACGGCAACGAATACGTGGACTATCTGCTCGGCCTGGGTCCGGTCATCCTCGGGTACGCCGACACGGAGGTGAACCGGGCGGCGGCCGCACAGATGGAGGCGGGCGTCTCGTTCAGCCTGTCGCATCCGGTGGAAGTGGAGCTCTCCGAACTGCTGGTGTCTCTGATTCCGTGCGCGGAGATGGTGCGCTTCGGCAAGAACGGCTCGGACGCCACGGCGGGCGCGGTGCGGCTCTCCCGCGCCGTCACGGGCCGCGACAAGGTCGCGCGGTGCGGCTATCACGGATGGCAGGACTGGTACATCGGATCCACCGACCGTTGGCAAGGCGTGCCCGAAGCCGTGCGCGCGCTGACGCTGTCGTTCCCGTACAACGATCCCGAGGCGCTCGACCGGCTGTTCGCCGCGCATCCGGGCGCCATCGCCTGCGTGATTCTCGAACCGGTGACGTTCGACCCGCCGCGCGCCGGCTATCTCGAAGCCGTGCGGGAACTGTGCCACGCCAACGGAGCGCTGCTGATTTTCGATGAAGTGATCACCGGATTCCGCTTCGGGCTTGGGGGCGCGCAAACGTACTTCGGTGTCACGCCCGACCTCGCCTGCTTCGGCAAGGCGCTGGCGAACGGGTTCCCGCTGTCGGCGATCGTGGGCAAGGCAGAGTTCATGCGCCGCTTCGAGGACGTGTTCTTTTCGTTCACGTTCGGCGGCGAAACGGTGAGCCTGGCGGCGGCGCTGGCGACCATCCGCGCCTTGCGGGATCGCGGCGGCGTCGCCTCCATCTGGGACGCGGGAGAGCGGTTGCGGCGCGGCACGCAGACGCTGATCGAAGAGACGGGATTGGCGGGGACGATCGAGTGCGCAGGCTATCCGCCCTGGACGACGCTACGTTGTCCCAATGCTTTGCCGGAACAGGCGCTCCTGCTGCGCTCGCTCTTCCAGCAGGAATGCGCAGCGCGCGGCGTGCTGACGATCGGTGCGCACATGATTTCGGTGGCGCACGGCGCGGGCGAGATCGATTGGACGCTGGCGGCCTACCGCGAAGTATTCCGGATTCTCGCCGAGGCCCAGGCGTCGGGCGCGCCGGAACGATGGCTGCGCGGAAGCCCGATGCGCACCATCCTGCGCCCCTGAGCCTGGTTAGAGTAGAGGGACACACGCAGATGACCGATGCCCTCTCACGCCGGGGATTCGTCGCCCAACTCAGCGGAGCCGCGTTCGCGCCTCCCGCTCGACGGAAGCTGCGTGTCGCCGCCATCTACACCGCGTTCACACACAGATCCCACGTCAATGTGATCCTGGAGAACTTTTTGGAGCCCTACTACTTCCGCGGTCGCCGCGTCGACCCGCGAGAAACCTTCGAGGTGGTCTCGATGTGGGGCGATCAGAACCTGGAAGGGGACTTCGCCGACGATGTGAGCCGGGCCTACGGCGTCACCCGGTACGAAACGATCGCGGGCGCCCTTTGCCTGGGTGGGGATGCCCTGGCGGTCGACGCGGTCCTGTCGATCGGTGAAGGCGGCCGGTACTACACGAACGACCTTGGGCAGGTCCTGTTCCCCCGCAAACGCTTTTTCGATGAGATCGTTGCGGTGATGCGCCGGTCCAAGCGGGTGGTACCTCTGTTCACTGACAAGCATCTGGCGTACCGCTGGGACTGGGCCAAGGAGATGTACGACACGGCGCGGGCGATGCAGATCCCGCTGATGGCCGGCAGTTCCCTGCCGCTCGCTGAGCGCAGGCCGCCACTCGACCTCCCGGCACGTGCCAGGATCGAAGAGGCCATCGCCATCCATGGGGGTCACGTCGAGACCTACGACTTCCACGCACTGGAACTGCTGCAATCGATTGTGGAAGCCCGCGCGGGCGGTGAGACCGGAGTGTCGCGCATTCAATTCCTTGAGGGAGACGCCCTGTGGGACGCAGCCGCGAAGGGGCAGTGGTCCCCTGCCCTGGCGGATGCGGCCATGCAGGCCGAGTTGGGCGGTGGCGCGCCGGCGTGGCGCGCCTTCCCGCGACAGCCGCACGGAATCCTGATTCAGTATCGGGATGGCTTTCGGGCCGCGGCTCTCAGGGCCGGTGACGATTCGATCCGCTGGAACTTCGCCTGCCGCCTGCGGGGCGAAACCAGGCCGCTGGCGACCCGGTACTACGTTGGTCCCTGGCGGAATCGCTATCTGTTCAAAGCGTTCAGTCACGCCATCCAGCATCATCTATCCCACGGGAAAGCACCCTGGCCCGTCGAACGGACCCTGCTGACCACGGGAATCCTCGACGCGGCGATGCACTCCCGGCGCCGCGGTGGCGCAAGCCTGGCAACCCCACACCTGGAGATGGCGTATGCACCGGTGGATTTCGGGGCGTTTCGGGAGACGGGAGAGACGTGGGCTGTCATCGACGAAGACGTCCCTGAGCCCATCGGCGCCATCGCTCCGGCACCGCAGATCACAAAGTAGCCAGGAACTCTCTTGCCACCTCCGCCACCGGACGTTTGCCTCCGTCCACGGCCGCGTTCATCCGCCGCATCGCGTCTTCGCCGATGCGGCCTTCGAGTGCGGCGAGTGCAGTACGCAATCCCTCGTGCGTTGAGAGTGCTTCCGCGCGGACCGCAACCGCCGCCCGGTACGGCAGAAAGTGGCGGCGGTCGTCATCAAGAACGCAGAGACCGAGAGCCTCGATCACGCCGTCGGTGGCGTTTCCCGCCGCCATGTCGACCTGGCCTTGCTGAACGGCGCGGTAGAGCAGACCGAGGTCCATGTCCACCGGACGGCCGTCGAGCGGCAAGCCGTACGCCGCCTGCAGGCGAGCGAGTCCATCCGGGCGCTGAACGAATTCGTACCCCACACCGAGGCGCCAGGGAACCGGACGCCGGGCGGCATCGCTCAGCGTGCGCAGGTTTTCGCGACGCGCCTGTTCGCAGCGCACGACCATCGCGAAGGCATTGTTGAACCCCAGACCCGGCCGCCACTCGACATCCCATCGCGCGCGGTACTCGCGGCGGACCGCCTCTTCGACCGCGTCCGGATCGTCCATCGGATCCATCTTGAGGATCGCAGTCAGGGCAGTGCCCGAATACTCGGGGTAGAGGTCGATCTGGCCGCTGATCAATGCCTGATGCGCCAGCAGCGTCCCGCCGAGATTGAGTTTGCGGTCCACCTCGACGTTGAGGTGGCGCTCGATGTGCTGCGCCAGGATCTCGCCCAGCACCACCTGTTCGGTGAAGTTCTTCGAAGCCACGACAATCGTGGCCCTCGGTGCGCAGCCCGCGAGCGCGAGGGTCAGTAGGGCGACAAACGGCGTTCGGCCCACGTCAATCCTCCTTCCGCCAGGAGCGCCATCGCGGCCGCCGGAATCGCGCCGGCCAGAATCTGCGCGGTATCCACCGAAGCCAGGCCGCGAAAGATGAACACGCCGAGGCCCCCGCCTCCGATGGCGGCGGCGATTGTCGCCGTGCCGATGGTGGTGACGGTCGCGATGCGGATGCCGGCGAGGATCGTGCGCGCGGCCAAAGGCAGTTCCACCTGCCACAACAACTGCGCCTGCGTCATCCCCATCGCGACGGCCGACTCCCGCACGGCAGGGTCCACGCCCAGGATGCCCGTCACCGTATTGCGCAACACCGGGAGCAGCGCGTACAAGGCCAGCGCGACGATCGCCGTCCCCTTGCCGATGCCGCCGATAAACGGCAGCGGAATCAGGAAGCCGAACAAGGCCAGGCTCGGAATCGTTTGCACGACGCCTGCGGCTCCCAGAAAGATGCCGCGTGTCCGGACGGAGCGCGCCATCGCCACGCCCCCGGGCAAGCCCAATCCGGCGGCGATTCCCAGCGCCGCGCCGGTCAACGCGGCGTGTTCCACCGTGAGGCGCCAGATCTCCGCGGGAGTCACTGCAGGCACTCCAGAAACGCACGCGCTTCCGGATGAGACGAAGCACGAAAGTTGCCGGGCGTCTCGACCAGTTCCAGCGCGCCGTTGCGCAGCAGACCGATCCGCGTGGCCAGCAGCAGCGCCTCGCGGACATCGTGGGTTACGAAGACCGCGGCCTTGCCGAGGCTCGCCACCAGCGTGCGGAACTCCCGCTGGACCTCGGTACGCGTGACCGGGTCGAGCGCGCCGAACGGCTCGTCGAACAGGAGCAGGTCGGGGTCGGCGGCGAGCGCCCGCGCGACGCCCACGCGCTGCCTTTGTCCGCCGGAAAGCTGGTGGGGAAAGCGCCCCGCGTACTCATCAGGCGGCAGGTGCAGCAACGTGAGCAATTCGCGCGTACGGGCCGCAATCCGATCGGGGGGCCAACCTTCGAGGCGTGGAACGGTCCCGACGTTCGCCGCCACGGTCCAGTGCGGGAACAAACCCGTCTCCTGGATCACGTAGCCGGTGCGCCGCCGCAAACGGACGGGATCCCAGGCCGTCGTGGACTGTCCCGCCACCCGGACCTCTCCTGACGCCGGCATCAGCAGGGCGTTGATGAGCTTGAGCGCCGTGGTCTTTCCCGAGCCGCTCCGGCCGAGAAGCACGAGCGTTTCGCCAGGCTGCACCGCCAGCGTCACGCCGCGCAGCACGGGTGTATCGCCCGCCGTATAGGACACGTTGCGGAACTCAACGGCCGGCGTCACCCGTGGACTCGCAGCAGGCTCTCGCTGAACGGCCATTCGTCATCCACCCATTCGGCGGCGCACTGGAATCCAGTAGCCTCAGCCATGGCCGCGATCTCCCCTGGGGCAAATTTGTGGCTTGCCTCCGTCCAGATGGTTTCCTCTTCCCGCAGCATGACCCGGAGTCCGGCAGCAGGGATTTCCACCGTCTGCTCCGCCAGCGACACGAGATGCATTTCGATGCGGCGGTGCACCGCATTGTAACGAGCTTCATGGCGGAGCAGGCGCAGGTCGAAGTCCGCGCCCAGTTCGCGGTTGAGCCGTCCCGCCACGTTGCGGTTGAACGCGGCCGTGACACCGGTGGGATCGTCGTATGCTTCGATCATACAGTCCACGGGCTTGATCAGGTCCGCACCCAGCAGCAGCGCGTCGCCCGGCAGCAGCCGGGAACGGATCGCGGCAAGGAAGGCCTCCGCGCCCTTGCGGTCGAAGTTGCCGATGGTGCTCCCGAGAAACAGCAGGAGCAGCGGTTCGTAGTTCTTGCGGCGCGCCACAGCCGCGCTCAGGCCGTCCAGGTAGGAGAGCGCCAAACCTTCGGCGTTCACTCCCGCGACTTCGTTCATCTCCCGCACACAGCGGCGTAGCGCGGCAGTGGAGATGTCGATCGGATAATAGCGCACCGGCGCCGCGGCTTCGAGAATGGCGCGCGTCTTGCGCCCTGAACCGCTCCCCAACTCCGCCACGATTGCCGGCCGCCGTTCCATCGCGGCCAGCATGTCCTGGGCGTACCCCAGAAGCAGACGTTCATCCGCCCGCGTGAGTCCGTACTCCGGCAGGTGCGTGATGGCATCGAACAGCGCGGCGCCGAGATCGTCGTAAAGATACTGCGACGGGATCTCCTTCTGTGCGCGCGACAGCCCCACGCGGACGTCGCGGGCGAAAGTCTCCACTGCTGTGAACGAGTCGATGGTTGTTGTGGGCATGGGTCAGGCCTCGACGCAACGGAAGCCCGCAAAGACGTACGGATAGTCCGGGCGGAACCAGTTGCGGAAGGATCGTCTCAGGAAACACTGCGCAGTGCGCGGCGATGCGCCCTTCAGGACGTAATGCTCGTCATCGAAGAAGTTCGCCGAGTAGCCGGGATAGTAGGGCCGGGCTGCAAATCCTTTGAAGGGCGCGAACACGGTCGATGTCCACTCCCAGCCATTGCCGATCATATGGCGGACGCCGTGCGGGCTCAGAGGCCCATCGGACACCGGGACCGGATCCCAGTGGCTGTAGCCGCAGTTGCCGGGGGCGGGATCGAGCTCCGCACCCTGGGGCGCACCGAACGCCGCGCGGTGGAACTGCGCTTCCGATGGCAGCGACAGTGCCCGCCAGCGTGCGTACGCGGCAGCCTGCTGGTGCGTCACCCAGACCGGCCAGTCGGGCGGCAGCGGGATCTCACCGAACATCGTCCGCAGATGCCATGCTCCGGCACGGTTCAACCAGAAGCCAGGCGGGGGCGCGCCCTCGCGGACGAACTCCAGGTATGCCCCGTTTGTGACCTTGTCGCGCTGGATACGAAACGCCGGCACGGGAACCGCGTGCGCGGCGAACTCGTTGTCCCAGCCGAAACCTTCGCTGGCGCTCCTTCCGAGCAGCGCCTCGCCCTCTGGAATCTCCACGAGCGGATTCTCCGGCGTGGCCCCGGACACCGGCCGTGTCCGGTCCGCCGGCACCAGCTTCCGGTCATGCGGCAGGCGGTGCAGCATGTACGCGAAGGTCTCGTGGTGCATCTCCCGGTGCTCGAGCGCGGTGCGCCAAACATCTTCCGGCACGTCGTCCAGCAGGGTGTCCACGCGGTCCCGCGCCTGCCGGCCATAGGCCCGGACTTCATCGATCGCCGGCCAGTCGGGCGGCGTGTCCCGTGGCGTCTCGCCGCGCGGCGGATCGATGCCGAATTCAAACAGGTCATCGAAGCTCGGATGAAAGGCGGGCAGACCGAGTGTCCGCCGCGCCACGACATTCCAATCGAAGGCTTCGAGGTGACCGAGGTAAAAGACGATCCGGTGCCTCTCCGGCAGCGGCCGGTCATAGAGGGCATCGGGATGGACGAGGGAGAAGAGGGAGTCGGTGCGCTGTCGTGCCGCCTGCAGCTCGCGGCGCGCGGCCGTCGCGTCCGGCATCTCTTCAGTGTAGCCAATCAGGGAAACGCTGGATATTGCGTTTCGCGGCGATCCGCTACACTGATCGTAGCCATGGTGGGCTTCACACGCAGACGGCCGAGCCGGCTCGACACGATCATCGTGGGACTGGTGTGTATGCTGGCCCTGATCATCGCCATGGGTATGCAGATCCAGCCCTTCACCTATCTCTGGGTCTCGGTCTGGACCGGGCTTGCCGTCTCGGTGCTGGTCATCAGTTTTTCCGTACGGCTTGAGCAGAAGTACGAAGAGGAACATAAGCGCCTCCTGGATGCCCGCCAGGACCTGCGCCGGCTGTCGGCGCGTCTGGTAGCCGCGCAAGAGCAGGAGCGGCAGACGTTGTCGCGCGAGTTGCACGACCAGGTGGGCCAGACGCTCACGGCGATGAAGATCGACATCACTCGCGCCGAGCAGCAGCTCGATCCATCGCAGGCGGCGATCGCCGAGCGGCTGCAGCGCGCGCGCCGCGGAGCCGAGGAGACGCTGGAGATCATCCGCCGCATGTCGATGCTGCTGCGTCCGTCGATGCTCGACGACATCGGCTTGAGCGCGGCGCTTTCCTGGTATACGCGGCAGTTCTCGGAGAATACCGGCATCCGGGTCAACCTGAGCGACGATTCCACCGCGGACCAGTTCTCCGAGGCGCAGAAGACCAGCCTCTACCGGATTGTGCAGGAAGCCTTGACGAACGTCGCCCGGCACGCCGAAGCGCGCGCTGTCCGCATTCAGCTTCGCAGTGAGGACGAACGCTATCGCGTTGAAATCGAGGACGACGGCAAAGGATTTACGCCCGCGGCGCATCCCAAAGGTCTCGGTCTGATCGGCATTCAGGAGCGCATCGACGAGATGGACGGGGCGTTCGACCTTGCCTCGATCCCGGGCGGGGGCACCCGGCTCAGTATCACGATTCCGGTGCACGAACCGGCGCGGGAAGCAACGGCACCATCATGAATATCCGCATCCTACTGGCAGACGATCACAAGGTGTTGCGCAGCGGCCTGCGCCGCATTCTCGAAGAGCAGCCGGACCTCGAAGTCGTCGGCGAAGCCGGGGACGGTCGAGAAGCCGTGGAGATGGCCGAGGCCTTCCGGCCCGATATTGTCGTGATGGACGTCGGCATGCCGCAGATGAACGGCATCGAAGCGACGCGGCAGATCCTGCAACGCAACTCGCGGATGCACGTCCTGATCCTCAGCATGTATTCGGACGAGAACTACGTGGTCCAGGTGTTGCGCGCCGGTGCGCGCGGGTACCTGCTCAAGGACTCGGCCGAAGATGAGCTGATCGATGCGGTGCGCACGGTACACAGCGGCCTCCCGTTCTTCAGCCCGCGCATCGCGAAGCTGCTGGTGGGAGACAGCATGCAGCGGCTGCGCGACGAGGGCGCCAGCGACACCTACGAATTGCTCACGCCGCGCGAACGCGAAGTCCTGCAACTAATCGCCGAAGGCAAGTCGAACAAAGAGGTCGCCGCGGCCTTGTTCGTCAGCCCCACCACGATCGAGACGCACCGCGCCCGCATTATGGACAAACTCGACCTGCACTCCACGGCCGAGATCGTCCTGTACGCCGTGCGGAAGGGAATCGTTCAGCTACACTGACGGGATGCGGCGGCGGACGTTTCTCGCCACGGGGGCGGCGGCACTGTCTTGCGGCGGCGCGCGAAACACTCCGATGGACATTCTCGATTACGGGCTCTCAACCATCTCCGGCAAGGCGGCATGGAACCGTGTGCGGTTCTGGGTGGAGTCGCGCACACGGATCATCGACGAGCGCAGCGGGCACTCCGAAGACTACCTGCAATGCGGCGCGTGCAAGAGCGAAGATACGTTTGCCGCACGCAACCTGTTCACCGAGCCGAACTACGATTTCACCCCCATCTTCGGGCCGGAGTACGGCCTGATCTTCCGCCGCAAGGCCGCCAACAGCGACCGCTATAAGGAAGTGAAGCGCGCCGCGGAGATGTGGGAGGGACAGGAGTACCGGCTGCGGATGGCGAAGGACGCGATCCTGCTCGATTCGAATGCTCGAATTCGGGAAGCGACGCACGCGGGCTGGCCGCTGGTGGCACAGACCGAGATCCACGATGCCGCCTCCGGTCTGCGCGCGATTCTGGAGTATCCGGTCAAGACGATGAACATCCACGACGAGAAGGATCTCTACCAAGTGGATACGGGTCCCGTTGCACTGCCGGACCTGAGCCGGCACGAACCGCTCGCCGGATCGATCTCCCTCGCGTTCGTCGCGTTCAACGCCCCGCACTTCGCGGACTTCGTCATCGAGACGCCGACATCCGCCGGCGAAGGGGTCTGGGTGCACCACTATGCGAAGATCGTGAGCCGCCAAGCGGAGAACCGTCTGTACGCCATCCGGATTCCATAGATCAGTGCCGGATGGGACCGGTCACGTCCCACGTGCGGCCGCCGTCAACAGACTTCAGCACGCCGCCGACTCCGCCGTAGTAGAGCGTTGGGGGTGTGGTCCTGGCGTCGAACACCAGCGACCACGCCGCGTTCGACCAGCGCAAGCCGGCCGGTTCGAACGTGCGCCCTCCATCGGTGCTGCGGAACACTCCGGCGCGTGTGCCTGCATAGACGTGCCCGGGTTGCGATGGATCGGCAGCCAGGCTCAAGATGTGCTCGGCCAGGACACGGTCGCCGGCGCGCCACGTCCAGCCGCCGTCCTCGCTGCGGAACACGCCACGCGGCGACGTGCCGGCGTAGACGACCCGCGAATTGCCGGGTTCGAACGCGAGCGCGACCGCGTCGACATCGTACAAGCCGCCGGGATTCGCCTCCCATGTGTCGCCCCCGTCGCTCGACCGGTAAACGCCGTGCCACGTCCCGGCCAGCAGGCGCCGCTGGTCTGACGGATCGATCACCAGGGCGCGCACGGTCTTGTCGATCAAGCCGCGATTCACTTCCTGCCACGTTGCGCCGCCGTCGCGCGTGCGGAACACGCCGCCGCCGTCCGTGCCGGCGTACAGCACGCCGGATTCCCGCGGATGGGCCACCAGTGCGCGGATGCGCGGCTCGGCAATCCCCTCACTGGCGTGCCGCCAGGTCCGTGCGCGATCGGCCGTCTTCCAGACGCCCGTCTCGTGCGTGCCCGCGTAGATGATGTCGGGATTCGCCGGATCGAGCGCGATCGCGCGGGGCGAGTAGGACTCGAGTCCGCTGGCGGGCCAGTTATCCTTCCCGCCGCGGGTCGTAACGCAGAAACCCTTGGCCGCGCCGGCGTAGAGGATCTGAGGGTTCTTCGGATGCAGCGCGACCACCTGCGTTTCACCGCCTCCCGGCGAACCCATTTGCGCCCACGCGCCCAGCGGTGCCAGCAGCAGGATCGCCAGTCTCACGACCGCCTCCAGGGGAAGCTGTATGCGGGCCTGGCGGCGAAGCGCTTCAGGCGGATCTTCAGCACGGCGCCCGCGCCAGGCGCGAGGCCGACCCGCATCAGCGGCTCGTTGACCGCCGTGGTCCGGCCGCCGGTTTCGACCGAGGCAATGAGGTGCTCCCCGTAGGCCCCGCCCTGCACGTAAAGCGAGCGGTGTTCGAACAGGCTTGTGTTGACGAGTTCGACGGTCACGGAATCCGGCTCGATGCCGGTGACGAGCGCGGCGACATCCTCCGGCAGCCCTGGTGATTCGGCATCGGCGTCAAAGTAGCGCAATCGCGCGTGCAGCATGCCGCCGCGCAGATCCACTGGGAGACCGCCCAACGTGAGGCGCACGAGCGCTTCGCAGGGCACAGGATCGAGCGAAGACCAGTGTGAGTCGACCCACGTCTCCGGATCGCCGTGCTCGTTCAGGATACGCCGCAGCTTGCGCTCGACATTCGCCAGGTCCCGGCGCAACGTCTGTTCGGGGTAGCCGGGGTTCTTCCCGTCGAGAAACAGCATCCAGCCGAGGTCGGGATCGTCACCCGCCTGCGCGCCGCGTACGTCCGCCAGACGCGCAATCTCGCGCCGGTCGTCCTCACTGCCGGACATGTACCAGAGTTGCACCCACGGGAAAGCCGGCTCCGGCTGATAGTGGTGCCAGCCGCGCTGGTCATAGCGCATGGCAACGTGCGGCACGCCCTTTTCGCTCCTGGTGTTGCGCTGCAGCACGCGCATCTGCGAGCGCGGCAGATCGAGCCAGGACGACTCTCCCGTGAGGAGGTAGGCCGCCTTCGCCGCGGTCAGCGCCGCGCGGACCACGTCCATCCCGCCGCGCGGCCATTTCCAGCCGTAATAGCCGCCCCACCAGTTGCCGTCCATGTACTCGCCGATCCTGCCGGAGAGACCAACGTTGTCCGGCGTGATGCCGCCGTTCTGCTCCGTCAGCGCGATCCAGGAGCCGATGTAGTCGCGCGTCCAACGGATGTACTTCTCGTCGCCGGTGTAGAGATAGGCATTCGCCACCAGGGGTACGGCGGTCATGTTGATGGGTACGTCGCCGCGCGCCATGCGCCGGCTCATCACGCTGACAATCGTGGCGAACGCGTCATCGTTGATCCAACCCACGGAGGAGGTCACGCCGGGGATGTCGTCGTACGGCAGGTGGTAGTACGCGAGGTTCGCATTCGTGGGAATCCAGTCGCGTGTGGTCCATTCCATCTTCGGACCGCGGCTACCCGTCATCGACGCGCGCATCAGCTTGCGTTGAGGGTCGTAGTTCCGCGCCTCGGGATCTTCTCCCGTGTACATCGCAGCGAAGCGAATGGCTCGGTCGCGGAAGCGCGTGTCGAAGGGATCGGCCATGCCCATCGGATAGAACGATGTGTAGCCTTCTCCGTGGTGCATCCAGTCCCAGTTGCCATCGAACTCGCGGTAGATTTGGCCATAGCGGGTGAACTGCCGCGTAATGCCATCCCAGACGCGCCGGTGCAGGCGGTCGAGTTCCGGCGAGCCGCCCATCACGTAGAGCAGCGAGAAGCCCCGGAAGGCTTCGTAGGCGTCGTCGGACGAGTTCATGCCGCCCTCGTAGCGCTCCTTCCAGATCAGCGAGCCGTCGCGGTTCGTATACCGCTCGACGAACGCTTCCCCGGCGCGATTCATCACGGCGATCAGGCGCCGCTGCATCACGGCCCAGGTGGGCGCGGGACGAGGCGTATCCACCTCAATGACGGGAGGCACAGCCCAGCAGGCGGCCACCGCCAGAAAGGCGATCAGCAAACGTGGCATTCCGCCATTATGGCGCGACTGACTTGCTCTCGAAAGCCGGCGCAGGCGGCGCAGTGCCGTCGAGGACACGTCCCCAGAAGATCGAGCGGCGCTTGCCGCGCATGTCGTCGAGGTTGCGCTGCATCACGGCCTGGACGTAGTTGGCGAATTCCTTGACGAGGCGCGGATTCTCGGCGTCCTCGCGGCGCAAGCCGCTGACCGGAATCGGCGGGAGGACGCGTACGTGCCACTTCGAGGGGATAGGGATCGGCGCGAGCGGGAACATCGGAGCGATCGGAACGTACGGCCAGCCGTAGGTCTTCGAGAACCACGTGGAGTCGATGCGCCCGATGATGGGGAAGATCTCCCAGTGGCCCACGACCGTGGAGAGCACAAGCGGCGCCTGGTTTTCGATCGCGATCTTTGCAAACGCGCTGCGGGCGAAGTCGCGGACCTTGTACGCATAGGGGCGGCGGGAAAAGGCGCCGCGGATTCCTTCCGGGAAGATCCCGACAAGATCCTCGTCGTTGAATAAGCGCTCGGCGTTCACCTGGTTGGCGATGACGCCTCCGAGTTTGGTCAGGAAGTTGGACAGGAACGGCATCCGCAGCAGCGACGGGATGATGAGGAAGCGGATCACGCGCTCACGCTGTGCGAGGACAAGCGACAGGTGCATCACGGCGTCGAGCGGCATGAAGCCGCGGTGATTCGACACGTACATCGCGCGGCCAGTGGCCGGGATATTCTCAAGTCCCTCGAAGTCGATGCGCCAGTAGACGTTCCTCAGGAACCAGAACCAGGCGCCCCAGGCGCGGATGTAGTCGAGGTCGAGGCCGAAGTCGTCATAGGACCGGTCGAGCAGTCCAGGGCGGGCGCGGCCATCCAGAAACCCGGCAAGCGCCTGGCGAGTGGATTTCTCCGCGCGGAAGCCGAGTTCGCGCGCGGCCCGCTCGGCGGACACCGTCCAGTTGAATTCGAGCGCCCGCGTGGGACCCACCGCAAGGCCCGGCAGGCGGATCACTCCGGCCGCCTTGTACGCCTTCTTGAGCGGGATGGCCCCATCGCCCGCGATGTTGAAGATGCCGGTCGCGTCGGATTGGAGGGCGGCCACGAACGCGCGCGCGGCGTCGCCGAGGCTGAGGAACTGCACGTTGGGATCGCGTCCGGCAACAGCGCGGCCGATGCGGCTGGCGAGCTGGCGCACCACGAAGTCGCCCTCCTCCGGCGCCAGGATATTCGTCAGTCTCAGAACGGCGGTGTTGGGAAAAGAGAGTGCTCGCTCTTCGGCGCGCAGCCACCGCTGTTCGGGAGCGTTGTCCGGCAGGAGCGACACACGCTCCTCGGTCATCAGACCGGGGTTCTTGTCGCTGGAGCCGTACACATACGCCGTGCTTCGAACGACCAGGCGCCTCAAGCCGGGACGCTGCAGCGCCGCGTCCACCGCGTCCGGTGCAAGACAGACAACGGCGGCCGCGTCTTCAGACTCGACCCAGCCGGCGCGCGCCGCTTCGTCGCGCAACGCCCGCTTCAGCGGGCCTTCCGGACCCAGCACCGTGACCTGCATTCGCTACGTCCCCTTGCTTTGAATCCCCTTGAGGAAGATCTCCGACATCTCGCGCACGAGGCGCTCGTCGTCGAGCGGCTCCACCTGGCGCCCGCCAAACAATTCCACCACAAGCAGGATAAAAGTCAAGGCCGAGAGATACATCGCGGCGGCTGCTTCGATATCGACATCCTCCCGCACCTCGCGCCGCCGCTGGCGCACCTGGAGGAACTCTGTGAAGAGCAGCCGTCCCTGCTGGATGAAGGTCTTGTAGAAGAGAACACCGACCTCGGTGTTGCGCGTCGCCTCCACCAGCACCTTGCCCATGAACGGCAGGCGCGCCCGGTATTCCTGCAGCATGATCTTGGCGAGCACTTCGATTTCATCGCGCAACGTCTCGCCGGGAAACCTGAGTTCGGGTTCGGCGACCGAACCCGCGATCAATTCCAGTTCCCGCTCAAGGACCGCGGCCAGGATCTTCTCCTTCGAATGAAAGTGGCGGACGATATCGAAACCCGATACGCCGCTGATCTTCGAAAGCTGATCGAGCGTGATCGATCCGAGGTCGTTTTCGGCGGCGAGGCCGATAGTTGCGTCGAGAACGAGTTTCTGCTGTTCCGGGGTGAGAATGCCTTGGCTCATGATTCGTTACTCCGCCCGGCGAAACGCGTGCTCAGCCGCCGAGGGAAGGGTCCCAGCGCGAAAGGCGAAGTAGTCCCGGGCAAGCTCGCGGTCGTTGTCCTTCCCGGTCAGAATCATCCGCGCCACCCGCTGCGCCGAAACAATGACCGGCGTGATGCCTCCGCCCGGCTGTGTCCAATGGCCCACCAGGAAGAGGTTCTCCACCGGGGTCGTGTTCGGCAGACGCCCCGCGCCCAACTGGTCCGGGGACATCTCCCAACCCAACATGGCGCCGTGCCAGTTGTACGTGAATCGCCAGGAGGTGTGCGCCGTGGCGCTCAGCCGCACGACGATGTGGTCGTCGATGCCGGGCAGAATGCCGCGCAGGCGGTTCATGATGCCGTCTTCGACCGTCTGCTTGTGCGCCTGCCAGTCATCGACCTCTTCGAGACGCACCGGCGTCAGCTTCTGGACAATCAGAATCTGGCATCCCGGTGGCGCAATCGCCGGATCGAAATGCGTCGGGATGAAGACCTTGAAGACATTGCGCGTGGCGTCGCCGGGATCGAAGCAGCTCCAGTAATAGCCCTCAGCCGCGGCAAGAGCGCGCTCGTCCATGCCGCGCAGCCCGAGGTGTGTGAGGAAGCAGGGATAGCTCGGTGTGAGCGAGCGCAACATCTCGATGGGCCACTGCCCGCAGTGCTCTTCACCGATGAGCTTTTCGTAGGTATGCAGGGCATCGGCATTGGAGACGATGACCGGCGCGCGGAAGGTGAATGTCTCAGGGGGACGTTTCGAAACCGTACGGATGCGGACTCCCGTGGCGGCGCCGCTGTCGATCAGGATCTTCTCGACCTCGGCGCACTTCAGGATGTGGCCGCCGCGCGCCGTAAACGCCTTGCCCAGGTCATCGGCGAACGCCTGCGAGCTGCCTTTGGGATAGTAATTGCCGAGGAAGTAGGCCAGCCGCAGCATGGCATCGAACAGGAACGAGGTGCGGCTCGGCAGCGAGCCCCAGTGCGGCGTATCGGCAAGCATGATGGCCTTCAGCCGCTCATCGCGGAAGTGCTGGTCGAGCTTGTCGGTCAACGTGAAGCGGGAGTAGCGCTCGGCGCGCTCGTTGTCGACGCCTTTGAAGTAATACAGCAGCCCGTACAGATACGCCTGGCGGACTTCGTTGAAGTAGTCATCGATGTGCGAGGCTTCCTCGGGGAACCACGACTTCAACTGGTCGATGTACTGTCCGAGGTCGGCCGGCACCGAGAACGTCGGCAGGCCCGGGAAATGGAACTGGTCGACCGGGTCCATCTTGACCCACTCGGTCGCGATGCCAAGATCCTGCAGCAGCTTTCCGGTGAGCGTCGAAGGATTCCCCAGCAGCGGATAGAAGTGCGTCGCGGCGTCGAAGACGAAGCCCTTGCGGCGGAACGTGGAACAGAAGCCTCCGAGCATGTAGTGACGCTCGAGAAGCAGGACCTTCATGCCGCCCTTCGCCAGCAGGTTGGCGCAGAAAAGCCCGCCGATGCCCGATCCGATGATGATCGCGTCGTACTGTTCCGGGTAGGGGCGGCCGAAGATCGTGTACATCAGCTCAAGCCTCCGTCAAGCGTCAGAACGTGACCCGTGATGTATGCGGCGTCCGGACTGGCGAGGTAGAGCGCGGCGCGAGCAATCTGCCGCGCCGTGCCCGGCTCCCCCATGGGAATCTGTGCGTACAGTTTCTTCCGGACGTTCTCGTCCATCGCGGAGGTCATGTCCGTGTCGATGAAGCCGGGTGCGATCGCATTGACGCGCACGCCGAAGCGCGCGACCTCGCGGGCGAGCGCCTTAGTGAGCCCGATGATGCCCGCTTTCGACGCCGAGTAGTTCGTCTGCCCGGCCATGCCGGTGATGCCGCTGACGCTGGTGATGTTGATGATCGCGCCCTTGCGGCGGATCAGGTTCCGCGTGACCGCGCGGCAGTAGTTGAACGTGCCGTTGAGATTGGTCTCAATCACATCGCGCCAGGCGTCCTCGGCCATGCTGTAGAGCGCGCCGTCGCGCTTGATACCGGCATTGTTGATCAGCACGTCCAGCGGACCGAGCGCTGTTTCGACCTCGGCCACCACCTCCTGCGCGCGGGCGAAGTCCCGGACGTCGGCCTGGACGGGCAGAGCGCGATCGCGCAGGCTCTCGGCGGCGTCCCGGCTCCCGGCGTACGTGAACGCCACCTGGTGCCCGGCGTCGGCGAACTCTTCGACGATGGCGCGGCCGATGCCGCGGCTCCCCCCCGTCACCAGCACCACACTCATGCGCGTCCCTCTCCGTTCCTGTCTTCGGGCCGGTTGCGTCCGTAGCGTTCGTGCGCCTGGACAAACTCGCCCGTCGTGATAGCCGCGCCCATCGAAATCTCCCCGCCCAGAACCGCGGCGGCAATGATCTCTGCAAACTTCCGCGCATGCCCCGAACCGGCGCAGCCCAGAATCGAGAGAGCTTCCCGAGCCGTCGGCAGCGCCGTCCCTCCCCCGACTGTCGCCACCGAAAGCGCCGGCAGCGTGGTGCTGACGAACAACCCTTCCGGCTGCAGTTCGAAATACGTGATGGCACACGCCGCGTTGACCACGTTCGCCACATCCTGACCCGTGGCGATGAAGATTGCCGTCAGTCCGTTGGCGCAGTGCGCGTTGTAGCCGATCGCGTTCGCGTGGAGGTGCCCAAGCACGGTTGAGTGCCACACGGCGAAGAGTTGCTCGGCCGTGCAGTGCAGGTACATGCGCAGGATGTCATGCGGCAGCAACGCTCCGGCGGTGACGCGTTTGCCCTTGCCGCGCGTGAGCAGGAAGCCCGAGGGCCGTTTCTCGCTCGACATGCCGCTGAAGACAAAGTATCGCGCGCCCGGATACTGCTCGCAGATCCAGCGGCAGGCAGCGTCGGCGCCTTTGACGAGCATGTTCATGCCCTGTGCATCGCCGGTAGAGAAACCGAAGTTCACCAACACCTGCCGGCCTAGCTGATACCAATGGACGCCGGTCAGCTTGCCGTGCCGCGTCGTGGACTCGGCGGCGGCCCGAATGGCGTCCTGCTGCGCGGGCAGCCACTCGCGGAAAGCTTCGGCCTCGTGCACACTGTTGAAGAAGAACGTCGGAACGATCTGGTTCTCGTCGTTCTGGATGGAGACATCGACGCCGCCGGCGCGTGTCAGCGCGACCATGCCGCGCTCATAGCTGCGGATGAGCGCACCCTCGCTGGTCGCCATCGGGACATAGAAGAGTCCGCTCGCATACCGGCCGTGCACGAGCACCGGCCCCGCGATGCCCATCGGCACCTGCGCCACGCCAATCGGGTTCTCGATATTGCCGCGCGTGAGTTCCGGATCGAACGAGCTCTGGCCGATATGTTCAAGCGTGGCGCCGGTTTTGCGCTCCACCCAGGCGCGGCGGCGCGCAACACGCTCGGCGTCATAGCCCTGGTCCTTGAGGCGCGGCAGCAGGTCGCCCGGGCCGAGTTCAATGTCAGCCTTGGGAAGCGCCACCTATTTCCCTTCTTCGGTGAACTTCTCACCCTCGGTCTTGCAGACCTCAACCAGCCCGGCGCCCTTTTCCATCCAGACGGCGGCGACAGCTTCGGCTTTCTTCTGCAGTCCGTCGCCGGCGTTGTCGGGAAGGGTGAGCATTTGCTTCATTTCGTCAAACAGCTTCTCCGCGGAGGACTGCGGGCTCTTCATCATCTCGAAGCTCTTGTAGCAGGCCCCGAGCGAGACGGCAAACGCCATCTGCATGAACTCGGGCATGATCTTGCGGTCCAGTTCTTCGGCCATGGAATCTATCGTACGCGCTTCAGGACCAGCGCCGCGCTGCCGCCATCGCAGCTACAGGCCGTCACCAGAGCGTAATCGCTTTCAAAGGGCTGCGGCGCTGCCGACAGCCGCAGGGGGAATGGCGTTTCGCGGAATCCGGCGGTCGGCGGTACAGCCTGGCGTTCCAGGGACAGGACGCCCGCCAGCACAGAGAGCGCACCGGAGGCGCCCAGGCACTCGCCCCAGGCCGCCTTGGGCGCAGCAACCGGAATACCTTCGAGACGGGCGCCGAACAGCGCTTCGAGAGAGAGCGCCTCCATTTCGTCGCCAGCACGGCTGCCGGATGCGCCGGAAATCACGCATCCGACGGCGTCCGCACCGATGCCGGCCGCCTCGAGCGCCTGCTCCATTGCTTCCCGCGCGCCGGTGCCCCGAACACGGTATCCGTTGATCTTGTAAGCGTCCTGGGCGGTGCCGAAACCGGCGATCTGCGCGATCGGTCTGACACCGCGCTCGCGGACCCGAGATTCGGCTTCGAGCATCAGCAGTGCCGCCGCCTCTCCGGCCACCACGCCGTCCCGTTCCTTGCCGAACGGCTCGCCCTCGCCGCGCGGCGACAGCGCTTCGGTCTTGCGCAGCCCCAGGTACGACTCTTCGCACAGTTCCTCGACCCCCCCGGCCAGCAGAGCCGTGGCGCGTCCGAAGATGAGGAACTCCGACGCGTAGTGGACGGCATAGAGTCCCGAGATGAGCCCGGCGGAGATCGTCGAGTTGACGCCGCGGAGCTTGAACTTGATCGCCGCCTGACCAGCCGGGGAGTTGATGACGGTGTTCGGGAACTCCATCGGGTTGACGTAGCGCGGCCCGTCGGTGAGGCCGCTCCAGTCGAACGATGTGATGGAGTGGACGCTGCCGAACATCGTGCCGCAAACCAGTCCCAGGCCGGGGTCGCCTTCGCCGGTCTCGGGCTGCACGAGGCCGGTCGCCGACAGCGTCATCTGCGACGCCACCGCCAGCAGGCGCGCGCTGCGGTCCAGCACGCGGATGCCTTTGTTCCCGAGCCACTGCTGCGGCGTGAAGTCACGGATCTCGCAGGCCACGGCGTCGCCGCCCAGCAGCGGACTGGGTCCGGCGCCGCGGCAACCGGCGTAGAGCCGCTCGGCGAACTCGTCCACTCCCGCGCCAATCGGCGAGATCACGCCGGCGCCGGTCGCAAAAATCTTCGGCGTGCCGCTCATACCGGCCTCGCCAGACAGAGGGATGAGTTATTGCCGCCGAACGCGTAGGCGTTGTTCAGCACGACCTGCGGATGCGCCTCGCGCGCCGTGTTCGGGACGTAGTCCAGGTCGGAATCCGGATCGGGCTCCTGGAAGTTGATGGTCGGCGGGATGACGCCGGTATGGAGCGCCATCGAGCAGGCCACGGCCTCGATCGCGCTGGCCGCGCCCATGGTGTGTCCGATCATCGACTTGATCGAACTCATCGGCACCCGCGGAGCGCGGTCACCGAACAGTGTTCGCAAGGCCAGCGCTTCGACGCGGTCATTGGTCGGTGTCCCGGTGCCGTGCGCGCTCACGTAGCCCACGTCTTCGATGGTCCGGCCGCTCTGGTCGAGAGCCATCGCCATGGCCCGGATCGCGCCATCGCCCTGCGGATGCGCGGCCGTCATGTGATGCGAATCGCAACTGACGCCGTAACCGAGCACTTCGGCATAGATCGTGGCGCCGCGCGCCTGGGCGTCGTCAAGCGGTTCCAGCACGAGAATCGCCGCGCCTTCTCCCGGCACCATCCCTTTCCGGTTGCGGTCGAATGGCTGGCATTTCTCGGGAGCGATGGCGCCCAGGCGCGCGAATCCCATGTAGGTGATGCGGGAGAAGGGATCCGCTCCGCCGGCCAGCATCAGGTCGGCGCGTCCCGAACGGATGAGGTCGAAGGCGTAGCCGATGGCGTAGTTGCCGGCGGCACACGCCGTGGGAATCATGAGGCACGGCCCGCGCAGATCGAATTCGATCGCGACATTGGCCGGGATCACGTGGCACGGGTACTTCGGCATCATCTCGCCGGGGACCGCGTCGAGGCCCTCCGCCTTTCGGATGTCGTTGTACCGTTCGACCATACCCGGCTCGCCGGAGGTGGTGCCCATCAGGACGCCCACGCGGCGCCGGTTGTAAGCAGCCAGGTCCACACCGGAATCCTGCACGGCGAGGCGCGCCGCCGCGATCGCCAGTTGGCTGCCGCGCCCCATGGACTCGGCCGGACGCGACTGGATGAACGGCGCCGGATCGAAGCCGCGCACCTCCGCGCCGAGGTGTACAGGAAATTCCGATGTGTCAAATGACTGGACAGGGGCGATGCCGTTCGTACCCGCCGTCACGTTCTTCCAGAACGTGGCGCGGCCGGCGCCGATCGGCGTCACCAGACCCAGACCCGTGATCGCAACCCGTCTCATATTCAGGCCGTCGCGCCGAGATGCTTCTGCACGACGCTTACCGTGTCGTTCACGTTGCGGATCTGCCCGAACTCTTCCTCAGGAATGTTGATCTTCCATTTCTTGTCGACGGCGACCATAACTTCCATGGCCATCAACGAATCGACACCAAGTTCCTCGGTGAACGAGGCGGTATCGCCGATCTCTTCCGGCGTCCGCTCGGTGACCTCGGCGATCAGGCGCTTCACTTCGTCGCGGATCTCTTCTGCGGTGACAGTCCCGTGTTCCATGCGATTGTGTACTTCCTCCCTAGATTTTTGCTTGCAAGTCGGTTGCCCTCTCGGCGAGGACCTGTTGGCGCAGGCGCTCGTAGCCGGCCAGGATCGTAGCCAGGTTGTCTTCCGCGACGCGGCGGCCGGCCGCGATGATTTCCGGTACGCGGCCGAACTGAAGCATGGTCACATCCCCGAGCGCCGGTGTCAATACGATGTTCGCCGCGTCCTCGGCTCGGGCCTGCCCGATCTCGTGTCCCATCACGCGGGTGCAGCGCAGCATGATGTCGAAGGCGTTGAACGGATAGTTTCGCTGGACTTCCTGCGCTTCGAGCGCGGCCATCGCGTTCACGGCCACTGCGTACGCTGCGCCCATCCGGCGCACCAGGTTGACGGGCACCGGGTCCATGATGCCCGCATCCACCAGCAGGTGCGGCGGACGCTCGGCGGGCGGCAGCAGTCCGGGCAATGCGATCGAGGCGCGGACGCACTCGACGAGTGTGCCGTCGAGAATCGTGAACTCCTTGCCGTTCTTGATGTCCACCGCGTTCGCCCAGTACGGGATCTCCACCTGGTTCAATCCACGGTCGTCGAAATACTTGCGGAACACCTTGCGGACGGCATTCTCGTTGAGCAGGCACATCCGCCAGAAGCGCCACTCGACGAAGCGCAGCGTCCGGGTGCGCCAGTAGTCGGCGATCTCTTCGAGTTCCGGGACCGTCACGCCGGACGACCGGAACGCCCCGATGACAGAGCCCATCGAACAGCCCGACAGCACGTCGACCGGCAGGCCGGCGCCCTCGAGCACGCTAAGCACGCCGATGTGAGCCCAGCCCCAGGCGGCGCCGCCGCCGAGCGCGATGCCGAACTGGAGCCCGAGAAGGTGGCGGGCGATCGAGTCCACGGTGCGGGCGAATCGCCGCGGCAACGGCGCGCCGTCGCGTACGGCCTGCTCCGCCTCCGATTCTTCCCAGATCAACTGGTGGCTGCCATCGAGCCAGGGCAGCGTAGGCTCCGCACCGCTGGCGACGGCAAACGCGTTGTCCGGCGCGTCCGGCGCGACAGGTTCGCCCGGACCGGCCAGGATGCCCAGGGCGTTCGTGAATGGCTGGCCGAGAGCGGCCAAGCCGCCGGCCTCCGGCCCAATCGGGCAAAGCACGACATTGGGGTAGCGCCGCTTCCAATCCGTAATCCATCGGGCCAGTTGCGCGCGCACCTCGGGATCTCCCGCGAGCAACGGGATCTCCAGCTTCCAGACCTGTTCGCCCGTTTGCACCCAATCCGTTCCAGTGACCGCGCCAAGGTAGATGACGCACGCCTCTGAGACGCTCTGGCGCGCGAGCGATTCGGCAAGAGCGGCCGCGAACGCCCGGGGCGCCTTCCAACCCGGACCAGGCTGCAGCATGACGACCGGAGCGTCGGTGGCCTTCGCGCCCTTCAATACGGTGTTCTGGAGGCGCTCGGCGACCGCGCGCATCAATCCCCGAAGGACGGCGTCCCGCTGTTCCGGCAACTGAGGCACCGCTTCCTTTGGAAGGAAGATGACGTCCGCGTCGACGATCACTTCCACGTCCGCCACGCACGCGCGTCCAGTGATGAACGAAAGCTCGCCGAACAGGTCGGGCGGCTGGAGGTAGGCGACCGTCTCGGACTTGCCGTGCCGCTCGACGCGCACGGCCAGCCGCCCGCTGCGCAAAAAGTAGACCGCTTGACTGTATCCGCCCTGCCTCAGAATGTTCGTGCCGACGGGAAAGTGGGCAATCTGAAAGAGCGGAGCGATCGCGTCCAGTTGCTCCGGCTCAACCTCCCGGAACACCGGCGAAGAGGCCAGAAAAGACCGAATCTCCTCCATCAGCGCCTTTCAGTGTACACGACCCGTCTCACTTCCCCGCGGGACCGGATTTCGACACGATTCCTTTCCCCTCCTCAATCATGAGGAACTGGTTGGCCGCCACGTTCGTGAGCTTTTCCTTTGTCCCGCTGGGCCACTCGATTTCAAGCTCCGTCACCTGCTTATCGGCGCCCAGGCCGAAGGTCAGCGCGAGATCACTCTGCGAGCAATAGCTGGAACCGCTGCGGACCGCGTTCCACTGCTTGCCCGAAGCGCTCGCCAGCCGGACGACCGCGCCGATGGCCGAACGGTTGCTCTTAGCGCCCTGCAACCGCATGCAGAGCCAGTTGTTCTTGTTGCCGCCGTCATTCCGGAAGAGGTAGGCAGGCCCGTTGTTCGAAGTGATCAGCAGGTCGAGATCGCCGTCGCGGTCGATGTCGGCGTAGGCTGCGCCACGTGCGACGATCGGCCGCGCGAAGGCCGCGCCCATCTTGGCCGTCGTTTCTTCGAAGCGGCGTTTGCCGAGATTGCGGAACAGGTGGGGCGCTTCCTTGTAGGCGACCTTCGGCTGGACGCGGCCGATCTCTTCCTCGATGTGTCCGTTGGCGGCGAAGATGTCGAGCCATCCGTCGAGATCGTAATCCCAGAAAAAGACGCCGAACGCCAACGTGAGCAGACTCGCGCGGCCCACCGCCGAGGTCGGAGCCTCGTCCACGAAAAGCCCCGAACCCTCGTTGTGGTAGAGACCGAGCATCTGATTCGAGAAGTTCCCCACGATCAGGTGCGGTCTGCCGCTGCGGTCGTAGTCAGCTGCGTCGACGCCCATGGCCCCGCGCGCCACACCGTCTTCCCCGAATGCGACGCCGGCAACCATCCCCTCGTCTTCAAACTTGCCGTTTTTCAGGTTGCGGTAGAGCTTGTTCGGCTGCGTATCATTGGCGATGAACAGGTCGGGCCACCCGTCGCCGTCGTAATCGAACACGACGACGCCGAGCGCCTTGGAATTCGGGTCGCCGACACCGGCCTTCTGGGTCGCCTCTTCGAACTTGCCGTTGCCGAGATTCCGGTACAGCTTCGACGAGGTGCCCTTATAGGATTCCGGCGTGCAATAGCTCTTGGTGGATCCGTCGAGCGAACACCACAGGTCGTTCTTGATGTTCCACTGGACGTAGTTGGCGACGAACAGATCGAGACGGCCATCCTTGTCGTAGTCGAGCCAGGCTGCGCTGGTGCCGAAGCTGGCGTTGCGGATCCCGGCTTCGGCCGTTACGTCCTTGAACTTCCCGCCGCCGAGGTTCTTGAACAGACGGTCGCCTTCCATCGCCGTGATGTAGACATCTTCGCGGCCGTCGTTGTCATAATCGCCGACGGCGACGCCGAGGCCATACATCTCGACATCGAGGCCGCTGCCGGCCGTGATGTTCTTGAAGGTGCCGTCGCCGTTGTTCTTGTAAAGCGCGTGCAGGGTCTTGCGGCCGCGCGGCGTCCAGTCTTTGCTGTTGACCAGGATGATGTCCGGCCAGCCATCGCCATCCGCATCGAAGAACGCGCCGCCCGAACCGAGCGTCTCGGGGAGGTACTTCTTCCCGGTTTTTCCCGCGTTGTGCGTAAACTTGACGCCTGCCTGCTGGGTGATGTCGGTGAAGGTCACCGCCACCGGCTTCTCCAACGTGGCGGCGATCAGTGCGGCGCCCGCTCCGAGCGCGAGGAGTGCCCGCTTCACCGGGCTCCTCCGACAGAGGCCGCGCGCGCCTGCCGTTCCGCGGGCCGCTTCGTCAACGTCTGCCCCCCGCCCTTGGCGCCGGGGATGCGATCGAGAGGAATGCTATCGTGATCGTGAATCATTTGCCGCTCGTTGTTGTCTTCCGGACTCACCATCCGCCGCTTGGCCGTGATGGCTTGCGACGATTCTTCCGCCTTGAACCTCTGGAACAGCTTCTGTTCCTGGGCGGCCTTCTCCTTGTCTCCCAAGCCGCGGTAGCAGAGCATGGCCGTGTAGTGCATCTGCAAGTCCTCGGGATCGATCAGGCAGACCCGCTCCAGTACCTTCAATGCTTCGGCGTATTCGCGCTTCAGGAATAGAATGCGCGCGATCTGGTTGAGCACCACGCGGTCCCGCGGGAACTCCTTCTCGACGGTTCTCAACGACGCGAGGGCCGCGTCGTAGTCGCCGTCGGCGCGCTCGATCATCGCCTTGAAGAAGTGAATGCGGCCCAGCTTCGAATTCACCTGGAGCGCCTTCTCGATGAACGGCTTGGCCTCGTCGGTCTCGCCTTCCTGAATCAGCGCTCGCGCCACGTTCAGCCAGCCGTCCGCATATTCGGGATTCGCTTCGGTGACCTTCGTGAAGGCGTATTCGGCGCCCTTCAGGTCGCCCTGCAGCAGCATCCCGATGCCCCAATCATTCCACCGTTCGTAATCCTGCTTGTCGATCACCGGTTCCCACTGGGGTTCTCCGAGAGGCACGTCCACCTTGGCCTCGGCCAGCGTCAGAATCGGCAGCACCGGGATCTCGTCTTTGATCTTCCCCGCGACGTTCTTGGGGATATTGGCCTTGTCAAAGCCGTATTCAAGGCTGTTGTGCGCCGCCGACAGCAGCGAAGGATCCTGACCGGGCTTCGGTTCGCCGGCGTAGGCGAATTGCGTATAGTAATGCGTGAACTTCCGGTGATTCAACTTCGCATGAAACGAGATTGGTCCCTTGGCGTCCTTCGGGATCTTCACCTGGTAGTGCGCGACATCGGCCGCACCCGGTGGGATCAGCCGGATGTAGAGCACCGAGCGCATCTGCCAGGCATTGCGCTTGTCGATCGGGTTGCCCTCGCCGTCGAGTTGGTACGCCTTGTAAAGTGCGCGCCCGGCTCCACCGGACCTTTCCCGTCGTCCTCGACCATGCCGCTCCAGTAGATGATCCGGCCATCGGCGTCTTTCGCCTGCAGTTCCAGCCAGACGTCGAACGCATCGACTGTCCCGCCAGGGAAGAAGTGGCCGATCTTGCGGGTCCGCACGACGACATCGACGCGGGCCGTGGAGCCAGGCTCCAGTTTGACGCCCGAACGGTCGATCGGCGCCGCCACCTTGCCCACCTCGCGGATCACGACCTGTCCCGACTGCTCGGCTTCCTCGCCCACGGCGAAGCTCGACATCAATTGAGGCCCTTCGCCCGCACGCCGCACCATCGGCATTTCACCCGTGTCCTCGACCGGCGTCACGGCGAAAATGTCCACCGTAATGAACCCGGACTTCAGGAAGCGTTCGACGGTGCCCATCTGCGCGTGGTCGCGATTCACATGCGGTAGAGCGGTGTTCGCGCCCGGGAAGCGGTGCGAGTGCACCATGCCGTTGCGGTTGCCCGGATCGTTCGAGGGCACCAGGGGCATGTGGCAGTCGCCGCAGTGCATCGGTTTTTCCGGATAGTAGAACGAACGCGCGCCCTGTCCGGAAACGCCGCTCGCCTGCCAGTTGTCGTAATCGTTGAAGCCGCGCACCCAGCGGTAATCGTTCACGGGCACGTCGAGGTGGACCTTGTGGCACGCCGAACAGTATTCCGCCGTATCCTCGCGCATGAACGGCTTCATGAAGGACTTCCGGTGCGGCTCCGGATCGGCAAACGTGAAGAAGCGGTCGACAAATCGGATGACCGGATCCTTGCTCGTCGCCAGCTCGTGCAGCGGTGGATATTCGATGGTGAAGCTGCCGTTGCCCATCGAGCTATTCACGTGCACGATCGAATGGCAGGACGTGCAGGCGAGACCGGCGTGCGCTTCCGGCGTGTCGATCTGCTCTTTCATCGGGCGGTCGAACCGTCCGTTGAAGAAGACCGCGTGGTCGTGGCAGCCCGCGCACCACTTGCTCGGCTCAGTTCCCACCACGTCCTGCATGTACTCGATCGACTTCCGGTAGAACTGGTTGTTGAACGACGCGAAGTGGTGCGCCGAACTGTTCCACTGCTCGTAGATGTCCTTGTGGCAATCCCCGCAGGCTTCCGAATCCATGAAGAAGTTCGACGGGATGATGCCGCCTACATTCGTCTGCGCAGACGAAGGGAAGAAGGGCGAATCCGGTCCGGCGCCCTCTCCAGCCATATCGGTCGGCACCACGAGCGGATTGCGAATACGGTCCTTTGGATTCGGGAAGACCTTACCGGCAACCCAGGTCGCCGGCGGCGCCACAACGAGCAGCAGCAAAGCAATCTGAAATCCCTTCTGGAACTGAAGCCAGCCGCCGCCGGTGGTCCGCGCCCGGCGCCAGACGGCGGGAACCATCAACGCCAAGCCGAGTCCGGCGAACCCGATATGCGCCCAGAGCACCCAGCGGTTGTGAAACACGTTGCCCGCGCTCTTGATCCAGGGGCCGGCCGACAGAAAAGCGCCCAGCAGCAACGCCAGGGAAAAACAACCAAGTGCCGGCAGCAGTTCCTGGCGCAGACCGGGGTCCTTGCGCAGGACGATCCAGGCCGCGCCAAACAAGACCGCGCCGAGGCCAATGTGAAACAGAACGTTGGTGACGTAGAAGACCGTCGGTTCCGCGGCCGAAGAGATGTAGCTCGTGTTGACGAGCAACACCAGGAGGAAAACCGCGGTCCACTTGGCAAGTTTGGGCATAGTATCAAACTAAAGCGCGGCGCGCCTCACCTCAATAACGGAAAACCACTAGGCTCCGCTCCCGCGGTGTCGCGCTTCCGCGGTTCATCTCCGGTTCTCCGACAGCGGCCGGATCAGGCGCAACCCCGGCCGGGTCGTGGTCTCGCGCTGCAACTCACGCATCGGGAACCGCTCGGTGTCCGGATACGGGTAGCGCGACATTCCGTGGAACGGCAGCGGCTCCACCGTTTGCGAGTACACGGTGTTCGCATCGCCGTCCTTGGCCCAGCCATCGACGAACAGCAGGAAGTCCCGCGTCCAGCCGGAAGGCAGCGGCGGCAAATCCACAGCCGGGAACTCCAACGACAGTTCGTCGCCCGAGCCCATGATCACCATGGCGTCGTCCACCTCGTGGAGGAGGGGCTTCACGTCACCGTAGCGGGTGTATAGACCAGGCGTGGGATTCCACATGGACAGCGGCATCCACTGCTGATAGTCGAACGCCTCGGGCTGCTTACGCTCCGGATGAATGACCGGGCGACTGAAGCCGCGGAAGCGCAGACGCGCCGTATCCGGCTGCAACGCGGTCAGGGTCACAGACGGCTCGCCGGTCTCCTCGCTCAGGAAGATCTCGTCCCAGTAGACGCAGAGGTTCGTCACGATCCGCACTTCGCGCGAATCGGAGAGGAACTTGCCGGTGAGGTCGACAACGATCGTCTTCGGCTTCCCGGCCGGAATGCCCATGTCCTCGATCACTGTGCGCCACTGGCCGGACGCATCCTTCACCTGCACGTACGGGAAGATCAGACCTTCGGGCGTCTCCTGCGAAGCGCCAAGGAAGGTCGAGCCGTCCGCCCAGTCGACCCAGCCGCTCAACACGAGCACCGCGCGGTTGCCGGCGGCGGCGCGGCCGAAGTCAAGATCGATCCAGTGCTTCTCAGCGACGCCGGCGTAATCGCGCCGGAACGCGTCAGGATAGACCCGGTCGCGCCGCAGCACGCGGCTGAGGACGTTGTTGCCCCTGTGGTCGCGCGCGGCGGCCGGAGCGATCCGCTGCTTGACGCCGAACAGCCGGAACTCCGGGAACGGCGGCGCCTTGAACTTGTCGTTGGTGAAGATCTCCGTATCCGCCGGGTGATCCACAGCAATGAGTTGGATGGCGTCAAGATACGCAACCTCGCGCAACTCTTCGGTCAGCCGGATATCGTACTTGCCATTGACTGCGGCCAGGGCGCTACCGGGGATCTGGATGTACTCGTCGTGATCCACGGGGAAGGTCTCGCCGTCGCCGGCGCTTGCGCCAAGCGGCGCCACGCCGAGCACGTCGGTGATGAACTCGTACTCGCGGCCGTTCCAGGTAAACACCATCGGACACGAACCGGACAGCCGCTGCGCTTCCTTGTACTGCGCGGGCTTGCCCGCGGGCTGTTTCGCTTCGTTCTGGATGAGTCCGTTGGGCCAGGTGACGCGCACCGTATCCACTTCCGTGTATGGTCCCAGGCCGAAATGCAGCGGCACACCGTGGTAGACGCGCTTCTGGTAAAGGCTTTTCGCCTTCACCTCGACTTCAGCGCCCGGCGCCAGCTTCAGGTTCTTCACGCCTTCGAGTCCAACGCGCATCCACTGGGCCTGCGTCTTCGTCTGGTTCAGGTGCAGCCTGGCCTTGCCGGACCCGTCGATCACGACGAGATCGGCGCGGCCGTCCTGGTTGAAGTCCGCTTCGGCCGCAGCGACCGCCGCCTCCGCCAGCGCCTTGCCGGCGGTGAACCGGCCTTTGCCCTGATTGCGCAGGACCGTGCCGCCGGCCACAAGATCCAGCACACCGCGGTTCTCCGTATCGGCGGCGCGGACCGCACCCTTGGCGCTCAGCGCGGGCGCTGCCTCGAACTTGCCTTCGCGATTCAGCAGAACGATGGCGCCGCCCGGTCCAGCAGCCGAGACGTCCAGCCACATGTCCTGGTCGAGGTCGGCAATTTCCAGTCCTCGCGTGCCCGCAGGCAGACCCGCGATGTCCACGGGTTCGAACTTGCCGAACATGCGGTCGCGGTACAGCACGGCGGGACGGTCGTTGTACGTGACGATGAGGTCCGTGCCGATCGTGTCGGCGATCAACTCGAAGATCGCCCCGGAAGTCGCCTCGCCCTTGACGAAAGGAAACTCGGCCGCTTCGAAACCGGCCTCACCCTGATTGCGCAGCAGTTTCGATGCCGCACCGAGCAGCGCGAGGTCCAGGTCGTAGTCGTGGTCGTAATCGATCCACACTGCGCCGTGGAAGACGCCTTGGGCGACCGGTTCGCCATGCCGCCGGAACCGGCCCTTTTCGTTGATCCAAAGTTCGGCACCCTTCGCGGTGAGCACGGCGAGGTCGGCCAACCCGTCGTTGTTGAAGTCGCCGGGTGTGATCGCGCGCACGTCCTTCAGCGCTGAGAGTCCGGAGTCAAGCACCGCCCCTGCGCCCGAGAACAGTTTCACTTCACGCGACGACCAGACGAGGACTTCAGGTTTCCCGTCACCGGTCGCATCAATCGCCGCGGCGCCCGCGGTGGCGGGGTCGACGGCGACTGCGAGGTCGGCTGCCGCGAAATCAAGCTCCGCCGCGGGACCGTCGTGCGTCAGAGGATCGACGGTCTCATAGATCTCGGCATAGAAACTCCACTCGAGATCCTCGGGCACAGCCGCGCCAGCGGTCTTCTTCTTAATGTCCTGGAAGATCGCCAGTTCGCGCGCGGCATCTTCCTTGCGGCCCGCGGCGCGGTAGGCGTTGTACAACTGGAAATGCGGTCCGGCAAGATTCGGATCGAGCTTCGCCGCGATCTCAAACTTCTTCAGCGAATCTTCCGCGCGTCCCTGCAGCTTGTAGAGGACTCCGAGGTTGTACTGCGTCACCGGCTCGTCCGGCACCAGCTCCGCCATCTTGTCGAGCTGCGCGATGGCCTTCTCGTACTCGGACTCCTTCTTGTGCGTGATCCCGATGTTGAACCAAGTGTGGGGAATCGACGGATCCTGCTTCTGCGCCTTTTCGAGTTCCGCCAGTCCCTCCGCGGTCTTGCCGGCGCGGAGTAGCGCCAATCCATAATTGATGCGCTCGCGGGCGGAGTCGGGATTCAGATCGAGGGCTTTCTTGAACTCGCCGACGGCCTGGAGTTGGGTCGTCGGGTTCTCGTAGAACGCCTTGCCGAGATTCCGCAGATGCCAGAGCTGGTCCACCTTGGGGTCGGCCGGCGCGGCCACCAGCAGCCACGCCCCAGCCACGCACGCCGCGAATGCTCCCCACGCGCGGGCGCGCTTCACTTCTTCCTCCGGTGCCAGGCCGGAACGATGCCCTTTCCTTCTTCGATGTAGGTGATCTCGTTCACCGCCACGGGATGTTTCTCCACCTTGCCGCTCGGCCAACGAATCTCGACCGGCGGAAGCTTCGTAGCCGTACCCACGCCCCAGTGCAGCCGCAAGGTGCTCTGGCCCGCGTACCCGTTGCCACCATTGACTTCGCGAATCATCGTCAGGCCGCCGGCTTCGATGGCCGCCTTGGCGCCGATTGCGTCGCGATTGGACTTGCCGGAGCCGACGAGCTTCAATTGCACCCAGTTGCCCGCGCCATCCGCAAGGCCGCGATAGAGCAGCGCTTTCTGGTCGGCGTTGGTCTGGTAGAGGTCCAGCATGCCGTCGTTGTCGAAATCGGCCATGCCGATGCCGCGGCCGTCGAGATCGTTATCGACACCCGCCTCGGCGGACATCTCTTTGAAAACTCCCTGGTGGCCGAGATTCCGGAAGAGCTTCTTCTTCTGGAAGCCGCTCCAGGTCATGTCGCCGATCTTCGGCCACACGCGCACATCGGTGAAGTCGATGCCTGGCGTCGTGATCATGTTCACGAGCACGGGAATGTAGTTGTCCTTACCGGCCGAGCGCAGCCCGTTGACCACGAACAGGTCCTGCCAGCCATCGTTGTCGAAGTCGCCGAACTTCGCCGCCCAGCCCCACAACGTCGGACACGTGCCGGTCTCCTTGGAGAGATCGGTGAACGTGCGGTCGCCGTTGTTGTGCCAGAGCATATTGCACTCCTTCATGTACTCATCGGTGATGTTCGTGACGTAGACGTCCTGCAGGCCGTCGTTGTCGTAATCGCCGATGTCGACGTTCATGCCCTTCTTGGTGTCAAAGCCGATCGAAGTCTTGGTCAGATCGGAGAACGTCCCGTCGCCGTTGTTGAAATAGATGCGGTCGGTGCCGTAGTCGCAGGCGAGATAGATATCCTGCCAGCCGTCGTTGTCGAAATCGGAGTGGCCGATGTCGAGCGTCCAGCCGGTATGATCCTTGAAGCCGGCCTTTTCCGTGACGTCTTCGAAACGCCCGCCGCCGAGATTGCGCCAGAGTCCGACGCCTCCACCGTTGACGGCGTTGTCCAGATCGTTCGGAAGCACGTGTGGCGTCGGCAGCTTGATCAGATCGACGGGCTTGAAGTAGTGCCCGAGCATCACGTCCAGCCTGCCGTCGTTGTCATAGTCAAACGCGATAGCGGCGATCGAGTTGCCGAAGACGTTGAAGCCGGTCTGCGCCGTCACGTCCTTGAACTTGCCGTTGCCCTCGTTGTGGAACAGAACGGGCGTGCCGAAGCGGACCAGCATCAGGTCGACCCAGCCGTCGTTGTCGTAGTCGAACCAGAGCGCGTCGGCAACGATGGAGTCCGGATCGTTGCCGCCGGTGACGCCGGCCGGTTCAGCGACATCGGTAAACGTGCCGTCGCCGTTGTTGCGGAACAGGTAGTTCGGCTTGCCGACGTCCGAGTTGGTGACGAACATGTCGTCATGGCCGTCGTTGTTGTAATCGCCGACGGCAACCGCGGCGCCGCCGGAGGTGAACATACCCAGCACGTCGCCATGATCGCCGGAGAATTTGCGGGTGTGGTGCATCACTTTGACGCCCGCCTTCTCCGAGATCTCTTCGAAGCGGATCTTGCCGCCCGCACCGGCCGCCCAGACAGCGCCGGCGAGCGCCAGCGCCGTCAGAATCCAGCGGATCTTCACCGCGCCTCCCAGAGTTCGTGCAGGTCGGTATTGACCCGCTTATTCGGGTCGAGCACGTCGTCGATGTATTCCTTCAACTCATCGCCCTCGCGCGACAGGCGCGCCTTCAACTGCGCATCGCTGGGAAAGTGCTTGGCGCCCTCCTGCCAGATGGCGCGAGCTTTCTCAATGTCGTCCATTTTCCAGTAGCCGTCGCCGAGCGAGATGTACGACCGGATGTGATACGACTTGACGGAATCCTTCCGTTGCATCTCCATGGCCTTCTCCAGATCCGCCACGCCAAGGTGAGCGCGCCCGAAGATCTTGGGCCAATAGAGATAGCTGTTGCCGCGCGTATACAGTGCGATCCAGCTTGGCTGGATCTCAATCGATTTGGTGAAGTGCGCCAAAGCGGTGTTCGCCAGAATCACCTGCGTGATCGAGCCGGCATCCGGGATCTTGTCGACGTAGGCGAATCCGAAATTGAGAAAAGCATTCGACGCATCCGGATTGGCTGCCGTCAATTTCTCGAAGAACGCGATGCAGCGATCGTACTCCTTAGCCTTGATGACGGCCTGCCGGTAGTCGTTGCCAGTCCGGAGGTCATCCGGCGAAGCCAGAAGCGCCTTTTCGTACTTCTCCAGGTCCGCCGAGTTGCCCCAGAGAGGCAGGACGGCAGCCGCCAACAATAAGATGAGAGCATTCCTTCTGATCATTACTTTTGAGCCTTCGCATCGAAGGCAAGCGGGTTGCCGCCTTCGACGATTTTGTGGATACGGTTGACAGGCAGGTTCGGGAACGTCTGGCGGGCGCCTGATGGCCAGCGAACTTCAACGGACTCCAGTTGCGCCGCCGTCCCCAGGCCGAAATGCACCCGCTGCATGCTCTGGCTGGCGAATCCGTTGCCGCCATTGACGAAGCTGAGTTGCTGCCGCCCGCCCGCGCGCACGCGGATCTGCGCGCCGACAGCCTGCCTGTTGGACTTCGTCCCTTCGAGGTGGAACTGCACCCAATTGCGGGACGTGCCGAGCGGTATCGTGTTCCGGTAGAGATACGGCTCGGCGTTGGCGTTGGTGACGAACATGTCCAGCCGGCCGTCGTTATCGAAGTCCGCCACGGCGATGCCGCGGCCATCGCGAGTCGAGTCAATGCCGTGCCGCGCGGCGTGATCGCGAAACCCGCCGTTTCCTTCGTTGTGGAACATGCGCTTTTTCTGGTATCCGCTAAGGCTCTTCTTGCCCATCGGCGGCCAGTTGCGCGCATCGGCGAAATCGATGCCCGGCCGGGTAACCATCTCGAAGATGTCCGGCACGTAACTTTCTTCGCTGGCCGAAACCCAGCCGTTGACGACGTAGATGTCCAGCAGGCCGTCGTTGTCGTAGTCGAGGAACTTGCCGGCCCAGCCCCAGCCCGTATTGAATGTGCCCGTTTCGCGGGAGACGTCGTTGAACGAGAGCAGCCCCTTGTCATCCGGGCCATTGTTGCGCCACAGGAAGTTCCCTTCGCGCATGTAGTCGTCGGTGATGTTGGTGACGTAAATGTCGAGCAGGCCGTCGCCGTCGAAATCGCCCCAGTCGACATTCATGCCCTTCTTGCTATCGATACCGATGGCCGTCTCGGTGATGTCGGTGAACGTGCCGTCGCCGTTGTTGATGAAGAAACGGTCGGTGCCGAAGTCGGCTGCGAGGTAGAGATCTTCGTCGCCGTCGTTGTCAGCGTCGGCGTGGCCGATGTCGAGAGTCCAGCCGGCCAGTTCGAACCCGGCCTTTTTCGTCGCATCGGTGAACGTGCCGTCGCCGTTGTTGCGGAACACGGTCAAGCCGCCGCCGTTGTTGGCGGTCTCGAAGCTCTCCGGAAAGAAGCGCGGCGTATCGGGGTTGAACAGGTTGACCGGCTGAAAGTAGCTGCCGACGAACAGATCCAGGCGCCCATCGCGATCGTAATCGAACGCAATCGCCGAGATCGCGTTCATATAGCGGGTCAGCCCGGCTTTGGCGGTAATGTCCCGGAACCTGCCGTTGCCCAGGTTCTCGTAGAGCAGGTTCTGGCCGAACCGGACCACAAACAGGTCGGGGCGCCCGTTGTTGTTCATGTCGAACCAGAGGGCATAGGCGGAAGCATTGTTCGCGTCGTTGCCGTCGGCCACGCCGGCCTGTTCGGCCACATCGGTGAACGAGAAGTCGCCGTTGTTGCGGTAGAGGCGGTTCTTGCCTCCGTCCTTCGAGTCCGTCACGAAGACATCGTCGAAGCCGTCGCCGTTGTAGTCGGCGACCGCGGCGGCGGCGCCCAGGGCCGTGTAGCCCTCCATGATGTGGGCGTACTTGTTTTCGAACGAGCGGTTGGTGTGAGGGAAGGCCACGCCCGCATTCTTCGTGACGTCCTCAAACCAGCGGTCGGCGGTTGCGGCAAACAGGAGAGCGGCGGTGAAGAAGACCACGCAGCCGCCCCCAAACAGGAGCGGCCGTCTCAACGTCTCGTCTCCCCGTAGCGGACCGGTTCGAGGCGGTCCGAACCCTCGGTGATCCGCACAATCTGGTTGGCGGACACGTTCGTAAACTTCTGCGTTTCGCCCGAGCGCGGCCAGCGGACCTCGATTTCGTCCACCGCCGCCGCAGCGCCAATACCGAAGTGCTGCCGCAGCGTGTTCTGCGACCCGTAGCCATCGCCCAGCACTACTTCGCGCATCTGCAGCTTCCCATCGACTCGTGTATAGACCCGCGCGCCCACGGCGTCGCGGTTCGACTTGGTTCCCACCAGTTCCACCTGCAGCCAGTTCCGGTTCCACTTTCCGTCATTGCGGAAAAGCGCGTGCTTATCGGTCGAAGCCGCGACGGCAATATCGAGGACGCCCCGGTTCCAGAAATCAGCCACGGCCACTCCGCGGCTGTTCAACAAAGTATCGGCCCCAACGGCGCGGCCGATCTCCGAGAAGGTGCCGTCGCCGTTGTTGCGGAGGTAGCGGTTGCGCTCCCAGCCGTGCCAGGAGGTCGAACCGAAGTTGGCCGGATCGAAGAACGCCCCGGTCTTGTACTCGTCCTGGCGGCTGACCACGTTGTTCAGGAAGTTCAGTTCAATCTCGGTTCCCTTGTCGTTATAGACCCAGCCGTTGGCCGCATAAATATCCTGCCAGCCATCGTTGTCAAAGTCGGCGAACGAAGCGCCCCAGAACCATCCGATCGGGTTGGCGGACGCTTTCCAGGTTGTGTCCTCGAAGGTGCCGTCGCCCTTGTTCCGCAGCAGCGTATTGCCGGAAGCCATCTGCTGGAACACTTCGACGAACTCGAAGCCCGATTGCCGGAAGACCTCCATGTAGAGCGGCATGTCTGTCGTCCAGACCCCCTGCCGCATGCTGTTCAGCATGTAACGGCCGACGGTAGGCCACTCGGCGAACCACGCTTCCTCGCTGCGGATGTTCGTCACGTAGATGTCGATGCGGCCATCGTTGTCGTAATCGCCCATCGTCGCGTTCATGCCCGCGCCATAGGCGAGCGTGCCGCTGGGTGTGGTGACATCGGTGAACGTGCCGTTCTTATTGTTACGGTAGAGCGTATTGCGTCCGAAATCGTTCACGACGTACAGATCCGGGTATCCGTCCTCGTTGTAATCGCCGAACACGGTGCCCAGGCACAGGCCCATTTCGCCCACTCCCGCCTTCTCTGTGACGTTCGTAAACGTGAAGTCGCCGTTGTTGCGATACAACTGGCTGGGCTCGCCGTTGCGGGCATAGAAGGTTGTGGGGATATCGGTCCGCGGGTCCAGGTAGCGGCCGACATACAGATCGAGGTAGCCGTCGTTGTCGTAGTCGGCGAACGAAGCCACCGTCGTGCAGCAGTCCTCGTGCAGACCGGATTTCGCGGTGACGTCGGTGAATGTGCCGTCGCCGTTGTTGCGGAAGATCTGATTAGGGCGGAACGTGCGGGTGACGAAAAAGTCCTTGTGGCCGTCGTTGTCGATGTCGGCGAACAGGCCCACGCTCACGCCGTCCAGTCCCGAGAGGCCGGATTTCGCGGTGACGTCCTCAAAGGTGCCGTCGCCACGGTTGCGGAAAAGCTTCGATTCGACGCCGTCGGGGATGAAGATATCGTAGAACCCGTCGTTGTCCACGTCGGCGACCGTAATGCCGGCCGGGCCGTAGCGGATCATGGCGAACTTGAGTTCTTTGTTCAGGAAGTCCGGATAGTAGCGGTTCTCGAACGCGATGCCGGCTTGGGCGCCGACCTCGGCAAACGGCGGGGCGCCACCGGCAAATCGCTCCACCTCCAGCAGTTCAGCGGAGCGGATCCGCAGCCCATCGGCGGAAGGCGCGAAGCGCATCCGAAACAAGCCGCGGTCGATGACCGACTGGCTCTCGCCCTTCAGGCGGCCGATGACCTCGAACCGCACTGAGGCGGCGTACTCGGTGTCCGAATCCCATTGTTCGACCCGGTGGACGAACAGACCCGTCTCTTCAAGTTCGTCGAAGGAGTCAGCGTAGGTCTGCCATTCGGACAGCGCCGCGTCGCGAGAAGGCGCATCGCCATCGGAGCGGAACCGGAAGCGGCGGACTCCGTCGCGTTCCTCCACCTGCTCCAGGCGGTTTAAGCCGAGCCGCGCACCGCGAAAGGACGGATCGTATTGCCTGCCGATCCTTTCCATGTCGCGCGCCTTCAGGCCTTCGGCCACCTCGCGCAAAACTTCAGTTAAATCTTTCCCGACGTTGAAGAACCGCCAGCCCTGCTTGTCCATGGACTCGACCATCATCGAGCCACCTAGAACCAAGGCGACGGGCGTCAAGACGGAACCAAAAACCAGCATGCGGCTGCGTTTTGCCATGCTTGTGGACGCGTACCCCTTCCCCCGTGTGTCTGCCGCTCGTCCAGGAGCTGCTTCTTCCGGTCCGGTGAAACCGGAAGAATCAGTACCGAGAGTACCTCGGCACCTCTGAGGTGTCAACCGGAGTTGCAGCACCAAACCAGCAGGACGCCGGGGTGGGAGCCCTGACCCCGGCGCCCGCGTCTGGTCTGCCTCCGGTGCTGCGCTCCTCCGTTGACACGCCCGATACAGTGCACCCGGCCTGCCAAAGATTAACCCATTTAGAAAGAATTGGATAACCGTTCGGCGCCGCGCCGCAGGCTAAGCATCGAGTGGACAGACTGTACACCCACTAGACAGCCGCGTTAGACTGGCAAGAAGATGGCAGCATCCCCGCAGACCGGCAACGATCAGAAGTCGCAGAAGCTCGCGACGATCCTGCGGATCTGCGAGAAGATGAGCGAGCAGCGCGACGTGAGCGCCCTGCTGGACCTGGTTGCGCGGGAGGCGACACTCCTGCTGGACGCCGACCGGTCGAGCATCTTCATCCTCGACAGGGAACGCAACGAATTGTGGTCGAAGGTGGCGCTCGGCAGTGACGAGATCCTGCGGTTCAGCGCGGACAAGGGGATCGCGGGCGCCTGTACCTCCACCGGGCAGGTGATCAACGTGCGGGATGCCTACAACGACCGGCGGTTCAACTCCGAGATCGATATCCGCACGGGCTACCGGACGCGCAACCTGCTGGCGATGCCGCTCGAGAAGTCCGACGGTACGATTCTCGGCGCGTTCGAGGTCCTGAACAAGCGCCGGGGCACGTTCCACGGCGAGGACGAGGAAGTCCTGCGGATTCTGGCCGCGCAGGCGGCGACCGCGATCGAGACGACCAAGTTCATCGGCGACCTCACACGCACGCAGGAAGAACTGGCGATCCAGAATGCCCAGCTCTGGCGCGAGGTCGAATCGCGGCCGCATCACATCGTGGGGAACAGCCCGCAGATCCAGCAGATTCTGCGGCTCGTCGAGCGCATCCAGGACTCGACCGTCAATGTGCTCATCGGTGGCGAAAGCGGGACCGGAAAAGAGGCGATCGCGCGCGCCATCCACTTCACCAGCCTGCGGGCGCGCAAGCCGTTCATCGCGCTGAACTGCGCGGCGCTGCCGGAGAACCTACTGGAGAGCGAACTGTTCGGGATTGAGCGCGGCGTGGCCACCGGGGTCCAACCGCGGATGGGGCACTTCCAGGCAGCCGACGGCGGGACGCTGTTTCTGGACGAGATCGGCGACCTGTCGCTCACGGCGCAGGCCAAGATCCTGCGCGTCCTCCAGGAACGCGTGGTCGAGCGGGTCGGGGGACGCGTCGGGGTCCCGGTGGATGTCCGAATCTTGTCTGCGTCAAATAAGAACCTGGAGGAGGAAATCCGGCAGAACCGCTTCCGCGAGGATCTCTACTACCGGCTGAAAGTGATCCACATCGTGATGCCGTCGCTGCGCGACATCCGTGAGGATGTTCCCCTGCTGGCGAATCACTTTCTGGACGCCTTTGCGCGCGAGCACAACAAAGGCCGAATGCAGTTTTCTCCCGGCCTGATGCGCCGCCTGATGGACAATCCGTGGCCGGGAAACGTGCGGCAGTTGCAGAACGAAGTGCGGCGGCTGGTGGTGTGCGCCCGCCGGCCGGTGATCACGGAAGATGACCTGTTCGAGGGCTTGCCGCAGGGTTTGCAGCAGCCGATACCGGCGCCGGCGCCTGTGCCGGTTGCGGCCAAGTCCGACGGGCGCCCACGGACACTCAAGAGCGCAGTTGAAGACCTGGAGCGGCAGATGATCGAGCAGACCCTGGCGTCAGCCAACGGCAACCAGCAACGGGCTGCGAAGATGTTGGGGCTGAGCCGCCAGGGTCTGATCAACAAGATGAAACGCTTCGGGCTGAGTTGAGGCGGTCCGGAACTACGGGAACATCACGGTTGTGTTGCCCAGATCGATATTGGTGTCGTTCTGGATGTCGAAGGCGGCCACGCGATAGGCGATGGTATTCTCCTTTGCAATGTTCGCCCGCGAGGTGGGCGAAAACTGGATGCCGATGTTGAAGTTGACGATCTGGTTGCCGTAGATGAAGTCACTCCGGGGACCCATGGGGTCGCCGTCGGCCGGGTTGTAGCAGATTCCCAGGATACCGTTCGTCCCCCCTGTCAGCGTGTTCTCCGCGATGCGGTTTCCGTAGCTGCGGCCGCCGCGCACGAACACGCCCAGGCCTACGTTGAACAGCGCATTCTCCGTCACGATGACATTGCGCGACTGCACGATCATGATGCCGGTCTCGGGCGGAGGCGCCGTAACCGGAAGTCCCTCACCGCGGATCTGCAAGCCGGTGAGCACAACGTTATCGGAGTTCTCGACGATGACACCGAAGGCGAAGTTGCTGAGGTGGCCATTCATGACCTTCACGCCGCGCGCACCCCGGATGCGGATGCCCGTCCCCGCCTTGCCGCCGGGTCCGATCACGCTCTGGCCGTTCAGGTCCAGAGTTACGTTGCTGGCCGTAATCAGGATGGCATCGACTCCTGAACGGCTGCTCAGTTCGCGGTTTAGAGTGTAATGTCCTGGCGTGTCAATCACACCCAGGCCAAGGAAGGATCGGCCCTGCGCGCCGGCGAGCAGGGGGAGTGCGAGCAGCGCGAGGGTCGCGGTGTACAGTTGCATCGTCGTAGTCTCCAGTTTGAGTTGTTGGTGCTGCACTCTTGTAGTCGCCGGTTTGAGGAAGATCCCCCTCGTGCACGTTAGAATTTGAGGATGCGATTCCTTCCGGTGCTGGCCGTGCTTCCGGGATTGCTCACCGCATCGGACTACTTCGCCGGCGCCATGGGCGGCGTGTCAGCGCTTTCGGCGGACGCGCGGACCGAGGGAGCCGCTCCTCGGGCCTTCTCCGGATATAAGCCCGAGAACGGGCCGGCGGCGTTGCTGTTCGCGGGCCGGCACCTCACCGAGTACTTCAGCCTGCAGGCCAGCTACGGATGGAACCGGAATGATGTCGCACTGTCAGGGTTGTCGCTGGTTCCAGCGCAATCGTTCGAACTGCCCATGCGGAGCACGATCCACGCCGGTACCGTAGAAGCGATGCTGTATTTCCGGAACCGGGATAGCTTCGCGCGGCCGTATCTTTCAGCGGGTCCGGGCATTCACCGGCTAGGCGTGTCGGCGCGGGCGCCGGCGGCGGTGACCGGTTCGCCTGTGCTGCCTGCGGAGCAGTTCTCGCGCACGGGCGCTTCCTTGCGCGTCGCGGTGGGGATCGATCTGCGCATCCGGGATGGCTTCTGCTTCCGGTATTCGTTCGCCGAGACTCTTCAGCGTAACGGCATCAGCAGCCAGTTGCGCCCCCCGGGGCAGAGGAATCTCGCCAATTTCCAGAACTTCTGGGGCGTGCTCTGGCACTTCTGAGCCAGTTCATCTCGATTTGAATTCCGCGTACGGGCAGTGGGGCCACCAGATTGGGGGATTCTCAAACGATTCGGCGAGGAGTCGTGCGTGGCACACCTGGCAGAAGAAAAGGGACTTGGCCTTTTGCCCGACCGGCGCAATCTGCACCAGATCTTCGAAGACGCACAAGTCCCGGCCGTGCTGCCGGGTTTCCGTGACCGAGGCGAGCGGTCCCTGCTTCTGCTGCTCGCGAATCAGGGCCGTATAGAGGCGTGCCTTCAACCGGGACGGGGCCCGCTCGCCTTCCCCGGTCTCCGCCGCCAGGGCCTCAAAGAATTGGTCTTCGTCTTTAGCCGGCATCGTACAACCGCCTGAATTCCGCCCGTGCGCGTGCCAGAAGCCGCTCCACGGCCTTCTCGGTCCTGCCGGTGGCGGCTGCGATGCCCGCGGCCGGCAACTTCTCCCAATAGCGCCACAACAGAACGATCCGGTACGCCTCGGTCATCCGGCCGAGGGTCGCGTGAATGCGTTCGATCTCTCCCTGGCGGACGAGAAGCGCCTCGGCGTCCTCGCCCGGCGCCTCGGCTTCGGGTTCGTCCCAAGGGGACTCAATGCTTCGCAGCCTGCCGCGGTAATGGTCCTGAACCTTGTGCCGCGCGATCCCGATCACCCATGGCACCAGTCCCGCCTCTCCCCGGTACCGTGGCAGAGCCTGCCACGCTTGCAGGAACACGTCCTGGACCATATCCTCCACCAGATCGTGGCGCGGAGCCAAGCGGATCCGCACGAAGCCGTAAAGCGCATCGCTGCAACGCTCGACGAATTCCGCCGCCGCTTTCCTGTCGCGCCGCAGCAGCGCCGCGACGAGATCGGCGTCAGCGACCGGCACGGCTTCCGCTCGAACAGGTTGAGGATTCAGAGTCGCCCCCAGCACAAAGACCGCTCTACTGGATGAGTCGGCTGGCGCGGCAATCTCCCCCTCGTCACCCGGCAGTTTCGGCGAAGGCTTCGCCCGCCGCGCGGATCGTCGCCTCGACGTCCTCGTCCGAGTGTGCGGCCGACAGGAACGCGGCCTCGAATTGCGACGGCGCAGGTAGATGCCCCGCTCCAGCATCGCGCGGAAGAAGCGCCCGAACTTCGCCGTGTCAGACTTCCTGGCCGATTCGTAGTCGGTCACCGGTCGATCCGTAAAGAAGAACGTGATCATCGACCCAACGCGATTCACGGTCACGCCCGGAGGGGCCGATTCGGCCAGACGGCGGCTGTTGGCATCCATGCGCGCGTAGATCTCCGGGTGCGCCTCGATCGCATCGAGCATCGCCAGACCCGCGGCGACGGCCAGGGGATTACCGGATAGAGTCCCCGCCTGGTAGACCGGACCCGACGGGGCCACCATCTTCATGATGTCGGTGCGCCCGCCGTACGCGCCGATCGGCAGCCCGCCGCCGATCACCTTGCCGAGCGTCGTCAGGTCGGGCCGAATGCCGTACAGCTCCTGCGCTCCGCCGCGCGCCAGGCGAAAGCCCGTCATCACTTCGTCGAAGATGAGCAGCGCGCCGTGCTGTTCGGTCAACTGCCGCAACCCTTCGAGGAATCCCGGCGCGGGCGGGACGCATCCCATGTTGCCTACCACGGGCTCAACGATTACGCTGGCGATCTGCCCGGGATATTCTCGAAACGCGCGTTCGGCCGCGTCGAGATCGTTGAACGGCAGGGCGAGCGTCGTGTCAGAAAAACTCTTCGGGACACCCGGCGTATCGGCAATCCCGAGGGTCGCCATGCCGGAGCCGGCCTTGACAAGCAGCGAATCGACGTGGCCGTGATAACAACCCTCGAACTTCACGGTCAGGTCGCGGCTCGTAAAGGCGCGGGCGAGGCGGATGGCGGACATTGTGGCCTCGGTGCCGGAGTTCACGAGGCGCACCATCTCGACCGATGGGACGGCGCGGACGATGGCATCGGCGAGCGTGACTTCCCCTTCCGTGGGCGCGCCGAAGCTCGTACCGATTCCCAGCGCGCGTTCAATCGCGCTCAGGATGGGCGGGTAGCGGTGGCCGAACAGCATCGGCCCCCAGGAGCCGACGTAGTCGATGTAGGCGTTGCCGTCGACGTCGTAGATGCGGGAACCGTCGGCGCGCGCGATGAAGAGAGGCTTGCCTCCCACGCCGCGGAACGCGCGGACAGGGGAATTCACGCCGCCCGGAATCAGTTCCTGGGCGCGGATGTAGAGAGCTTCCGATCGCTGGTTGGTCATGTCCTGGAGCCGCCGGGCACGAGGCGGCTGAATCCGAAACTAAGCGCGACTTCGAGCAGGCTGCCGCGCAGATTACCAAGGAGGCGTTTCTTCAGGCCGGCATAGGTCTGCGTGCCGGCAAACAGGTCCTGCATCACGCGGGCGAAACGCGGGCTGCGGCGCGTGAACTGCACCATGCGCTCAGGCACGGAGCCAAACAAGAAGCGTCCCAGATAGACGCGCTTCGACAAACGGGACGCCAGTTCGAGATCTCCGGTGAAGTCGCGGCGCAGCGCGCGGCGGTAGGCTGCGGCAGCCCCGGCGGCGCCTTCCCCGATCAGCATCCGAGCCGCGAGGTCCGCCGAACGGACCGCGTAATAGAGGCCTTCGCCGGTGATCGGATCGACCAGGCCGGCCGCGTCGCCAGTGGCCATCCATCCCTCGCCGGCAACCTGCGTCCGTTTCCAGGCCGGCGTCTCGAGCGACGGCAAAAGGTGGCTATAGAACTGCGCGCCTTCGATCTCGAACCCGGCCTCAGCCATGTAGCGCTCCAGACGCGAGCGGAGAGCCTGTGCGGGAACGCCCTTGCCGCAGATACCCACGGACAGGTGGCCGCAGCGCGGAAAAACCCAGATATAGCCTTCGAGCCCTGGCAGGAACTGGATGTCGATGCGGTCCTGGTCACCCGGGACCAGATAGCCGAGAGCGGCCATCGTGTCGCGCGGCGTCAATTCAGCGCCGAATCCGCGCAGAGGATTGCGGGCGCCGGTCGCCACCACGCAGTAGTCAGCGTCGATCCTGCCTGTGCGAGTCGTGATCGCCCAACCGCCGCTGTTCCGCTCAATCCTCGTGACCCGCGTCTTTTCGATCGCAGCGCCGGCTCGGGCGGCGCGTTCGAGCAGGAGGGCGTTCAGGTCGTAGCGCGAGTAGATCAGCAGCGGTTCATCCAGGCTCAGGCGTGCCGTGCCGGCTCGTCCCGCGCCGATGGCGGCTTCACGGACGAGGCGCTTGGGCGTGGGGTTTTCCAGCAGGAACGGGTACTGGTGATAGGCCTTGTAGGTGAGTCCGCCGCCGCAGGGCTTCTCCCAGGCCAGCTTCTCGTCGCACAGGACTGTTGGAATGCCCGCCGACGCCAGCGTTTCGGCGGCGAACGCGCCGGAAGGCCCGCCTCCCAGCACCGCCACCCGCTTCATTCCTTGCGTTCCCTGCCCATCGGCGGATGTCCTGGAGGCAGATCGCCGTCGCGCATCGGCTCCTGCGGCGCGCCCATCACTCCGCCCTCGCTGTGCGGGTTGCCGCCTTCGGTGCGGTTCTTCACCGTCCACTTCCCATCCTTTTGTTCAAGGACATACTTCATGACAATGCCGGTACCGGGGGCGCTGCCTTTCGGCCGGAAGTCGACCATGGCTTCGGCTTCTTCGCCCTTGAAGTTCACCGATTGGACTTCGACGTCCATCTGGTCGAGATTCACGCGGCCTTGGACCGCGTCGATCACGGCGGCGCGGATGGCTTCGGGGGTTTCCGTGGCGCGCTGGCAGGCGAGGGTCGACAGCCCCACGGCCACCGCAAAGAAGACAAATAAGGAGGACTTCACGACCTAATTATAGCTGGACACCCGCGCCAGCAGCGCCTCGATGAGTCCGGAAATGTCGTAGCGGCGGGCTTCGAGATCGACAGACAGCCCCAGATTCCGCAGGGTGGCGGAGGTAACCGGACCGATGGAGGCAATCCGCACGCCATCGAGGCTCCCCGCAGCGTGGACGAAATGGGAGGCCGTGGACGAACTGGTGAAGGTGATCCAGTCCGGGCGGCGTTCGGCGAAGACGGCGCCGATACGCTCCACGAGTCCGGCGGCGGCGACCGTGCGATAGGCTTCGACGACGTCCACGCGGGCTCCTTCGGCGCGCAGACGACCCGGCAGAACGTCGCGGGCCACGGCGGCGCGGGCGAGCAGGAAGCGCTTGCCGGCTACCGGTTCGCGCAGGAGACCGGCGATGAGGCTCTCGGCCACGTATTCCTCAGCCAGCAGGTCGACCTTGAGATGCGCGGCTTCGAGCGCCGCCGCGGTGGCCGGACCGATGGCGGCCAGCCGTCCGCGCAGCGCGCGGAGATCACGCACGGAGGCGCCGAGGCGATCGAGGAAGAAACGCACTCCGTTGGCGCTCGTAAAGAGGAGCCAGTCGTATTGTTCGAGTTCAACGATGGCTCGGTCAAGGGGAGCGGCGTCGGCCGCAGGTTGGATCTCGATGGCGGGGATTTCGACGGCGTCGGCGCCCAGCTCGCGCAGGCGCGAGGTGAGGCTGGCTGCCTGCTCACGGGCGCGGGTGATGACGATCCGTTGTCCGAACAGAGGCAGACGCTCGAACCAGTTGAGTGTCTCCCGCAGCCGCACGACTTCGCCGATCACGATCGTCGCGGGCGGCCGCAGGCGTGCGCGTAGCACTTCCTCGGCAAGCCTGCCCAGAGGCGCCGCGACGGTTTGCTGATCCGGTCGTGTCGCCCAACGGACCGCCAGGGCGGGCGTCCCGGGATCGCGGCCCGCTCCGATCAGGCGCTCGGCCGCACCGGGAAGCGTGGTCAATCCCATGAAGAGCACCAGGGTCTCGGCTGCGGCGGCCACTGTCCAGTCGATCGTGTCGAGGTCATGCGCCGTGACGAACGTGACGATCGAGGTGTGCTCGCGGTGCGTCAGCGGCACGCCGCAATAGGCGGCGATCCCGAGAGGGGTCGTCACGCCCGGCACCACTTCGAACGGCACGTCCGCCGCCGCCAGGGCTTCGGCCTCCTCGCCCCCGCGGCCGAAGATGAACGGGTCGCCTCCCTTGAGGCGAACCACGGTGAGACCGCGGCGCGCGCGCTCGATCAGCATCGCGCAGATTTCTTCCTGTGTATACGCGTGGACTGCCTTCTTCTTTCCCACGTAAACGCGTTCGGCGGAGGCGGGCGCGAGATCGAGCAACGCAGGCGCCGCCAGGTTGTCGTAGAGGACGCAATCGGCGCGTTCCAGCACCCGGCGCCCCTTCCAGGTGATGAGTTCGGGATCGCCGGGTCCAGCGCCGACGAGGTAGACCGTGCCTGGCGTCAACGAAGGATCTCCAGATGCGCGGCGGTGGCCAGCAGAAGCGCGTCCTCGCCGGGCGCGGCCACCAACTGGATGCCGAGCGGCAGCCCTTCGACCGGCATCGGCAGCGAGAGCGCCGGAACACCGAGGCCGGTCCAGGCGCCATTCATCCGCGGATCGCCGGTCGAGGCGAGTCCCAGCGGCGCGGGACCCGGCGCCGACGCCAGAGCCAGCACGCCGTAGTGCCGCCACAGCGGGGCAAGGGCCTCGCGGTGCTCCGCCAGCGTCGCGCGCGCCTCCTCGTACTCGGCCCCGGAGATCGCCAGCCCGCGCTCGACGAGGTGCGCCAGCTTCGCTCCGATGCCTGCGCCATGCTCGCGGTACCGTTCCTCATGGGTGCGGGCACCTTCGTAGTGATTAATGACCTGCACCGCGGGCCAGACTTCGCCGAAGCCGTCGGGGAGTTCGGCCGCCTCCACGGCGACGCCGGCGGCTCGCCATGACGCGAGGGTCGCGGCGATCGCCGCGCGCATGGGTTCGTCCGGTTCGCCGTAGGAGGCGATGGCGCCGATCCGCGGGGACGGATCAATGGAAGCGCTGTTGCCCAGGCCGGCCCACAGATGCTGCATGTCGCCGGCGTCTTGCGTGAAGAAGCCTGCGGTGTCGAGAGAGGGCGAGAACGGCAGCATTCCATCGACTGGAATGAGACCGAAGGTCGGCTTGAAGCCCACGACGCCACAGAACGAGGCTGGACGAATCACCGAGCCCTGTGTCTGCGAGCCAAGCGCGAACGCCGCCATACCGGCGCGTACCGCCGCGGCGGACCCGCTGGAGCTGCCGCCCGGCGTGTGGCGCGGATCGCAGGGATTGCGCGTCGGAGCAGGGTCGAAATAGGCGAACGCCGTGGTGTGGGTCTTGCCCAACAGCACCGCGCCCGCCGCCGAAAGCATATCGATGAGCGCGGCGTCGCGCACGCCCTGCCGCCCGCGGAACAGCGGGGAGCCGTACTCGGTCGGAAGGTCGCGCGTTTCGTAGATGTCCTTGGCGCCGTAGGGAAGGCCCGCCAGAGGGCCGGGGCCTCCCTGGCGCGGCGCCACGGCGACCCACGCCTCAATGTCCGGATCGCGCTCGGCGATCGTTCCCAAGCAGCGCCTCAGGCTCTCGCCGGGCGCCATGTCCGCAAATTGCCGCAACAGACCCATGTGTGTTCTACTTTCTCATATGCAAAAGGCTCTCTTCCTCGGGCTGGCGGCGCTCGTCTGGCTGCCGGCTGCTCCGGCGCAGGTCAAGCTGACCCAGGGCTCCGACCGCATCCTGGTGGAGATCAACGGAAAGCCTTTCACCGATCTCTTCATCGGTTCGGACGCACCCAAGCCGTATCTCCACCCGTTGCGGGCCGCCACCGGCACCGTCATCACGCGTTATTACCCGATGGATCTCAAGGAGGGCGAGGCCCACGACCACAAGCACCATCGCGGTCTCTGGTTCACGCACGGAGACGTGAGCGGCGTCGATTTCTGGGCCAACGAACCGGACCAGAAACGTCCCCACGCGGGCAGAGTCGTCCTGCGGAAGGTGAACAACGTCAAGGGCGGCAAGAAGTCCGGCGTGATCGAAGCCACCTTCGATTGGACCGATCCGAAGGGCAAGACACTGGTGACGGAGTCGCGCAAGATGACCTTCTATGCCGAAGCCGACACGCGCACGATCGACTTCGACATCGCGCTTCGCGCGGTCGAAGCCGTGAAGTTCAACGACACGAAGGAAGGCACGTTCGCCATCCGCCTGGCGGCGGCGCTCGAGGAACCGACGAAGCGCTCCCTGCCGAATCCCCCACGCACCGGGCAGATGGTGAACGCCGAAGGTCTCAAGGGTGAAGAAGCCGTGTGGGGCAAGCGGTCGCCCTGGGTGGACTACGCGGGTGTGATCGACGGCGAGAAAGTGGGGGTGGCGATCCTCGACCACCCGTCGAGCTTCAACCACCCGACGTGGTGGCACTCCCGCGGCTATGGCCTGTTCGCCGCCAATGCTTTCGGGGAACGCGATTTCACGCGGGACAAGTCGCGCAACGGCACGGTGGACTTGCAGCCCGGCCAGACGCTGACGTTCCGCTACCGGGTGATCATCCATCCGGGCGACTGGCAGAGTTCGGGCATTGCCGCCCAGTGGCAGAAGTACTCCAAGCTCAAGTACAAGTAAGCACGGCGCGCGCGGTGATACAGTAGTGGCCGAAGGGAGGTTTACCCATCGATGTCCACGGATCGCCGCACATTTCTAACCAGTTCGGCGCTGGCGGCCGCGCCCTTATTCGTTCCTCAAACTGCTTTCGGCGCCAATGACCGGATCACATTCGGCGTCATCGGCGCGGGCGGACGCAGCCGGTATCTGACCCGGATCTTCCACAAACTCGGCGCGCAATGCGTCGCGCTGGCCGAAGTCTACGAACCGAACATGGAGATGGCGCTTAAGGAAGCGCCGGGCGCCAAGACGTACGTCGACTACAAAGACCTGCTCGCCCGGCAGGGCATGGACACGGTCGTCATCGGGACGCCCGACCACCAGCATTGTCCCAACCTGCTCGATTCGCTCGCCGCGGGCAAGGATGTCTACCTCGAAAAGCCGATGTCGCTCAACCTCGAAGAAAGCCAGCGCATGATTCGCGCGGTCCGGGAGACGAAACGGATCGTACAGATCGGGATGCAAAGGCGGAGTGCGGAATCGGTCATCAAGGCGAAGGACCTGATCCGCGGCGGGCGACTTGGGCGCATCACGATGGTGAAGCCGCAGTGGAACTGGAACATCGCGCGCGAGTTGGACAACAGCCCGTTGCCCGGCAAGCTCGACTGGGAGCGCTTTCTCGGCCCGGCGCCAAAGCGGGAGTTGCAGCCGATGCGCTTCCGCAAGTGGCGCTACTTCTGGGATTATTCAGGCGGCAACATGACCGACCAGGGGACGCACCTGATGGACGTGGTGCAGTGGTTCTCCGGTTCGGGCGAAGCGGTTTCGTCAGTTTGCCAGGGTCAGGTGGCCAAGATGCTCGGGGCCGAGACACCGGACGTGTTCTGCGCGGTCTTCGAATACCCGCAGATGATGGCCACCTGGACGCTCAACTACGCAAACTCCTACCACAACGGCTGGTCGATCCAGTTCCAGGGCGACGAGGGAACGATGATCATCGACGACGCCGGCTATCGCGTCTGGAACGAGCCGTGGAAGGATAACCAGGAGCCTGTGGAGCGCTTCGACGCGCCGGTGCCGATCGAGTCGCACGTGCAGAACTTCCTCGATTGCGTGCGGTCGCGGCAGGAGCCGAACGCGCCCGTCGAAGTGGGCGCGAGCGCCGTGTCGGCGCCACACTTGGCCAACCTCGCCTACCACCAGAAGCGGCAGGTGACGATGCCGGGCAGGGTGAGCTAGCCGGATGGGTGTCCGCGTTCTGCTGACGGAAGAACAGATTCAGGCCCGGATCCGGGAGTTGGGCGCGGAGATCGGCGCAGACTATCCCGAAGGGCCTCTGTACCTCGTCTGCATCCTGAAGGGCGCGTGCTTTTTCCTCGCGGACCTGGCGCGCGCCGTCCCCCGCGACGTGCTCATCGAGTTCATGGGCATCTCGAGCTATGGCAAAGGGAAGTCTTCCTCGGGCGAAGTGCGTGTGACCAAGGACCTCGATGCATCCCTGGAAGACGCGCACGTCATCGTGGTCGAGGACATCGTCGACAGCGGGATCACGCTGCACTACCTCGTGCATGTTCTGGGCCAGCGGCGGCCGCGCTCTCTGAAGGTGGCCGCGCTGCTCGATAAGCCCGACCGGCGTCTGCGCCCGGTGGAGGTGGCCTACACGGGCTTCCAGATCCCGGACGAGTTCGTGGTCGGCTACGGCCTCGACTACGGCGAGCGCTACCGGAATCTGCGCGATGTCTGCGTGCTGGTGGACGAGTAGATTCGGTTGACTCCCCCCTCCCCCATCGCTATGATGAAAGCGTATTTGCAGATGTTTGGAGGAACTGCCTAATGGGTCCGCTGGGTTGGCAGGAAACGGTCTTCATCTTTCTGCTCGCCCTCCTCATCTTCGGCCCGAAGAAGCTGCCGGAGTTGGGGAAGACGATCGGGAAAGCAATGACCGAGTTCCGCCGCGCCTCGAGCGAGCTGAAGTCCACGTTCGATCGGGAGATGGTTAACCTGGAGCGGGAAACGGAACCGTTGAAGGAGATCAGCCGTGATGTCGGCTATGACTCCTACAATTACGATTCTTACGATTACGGATCGTACGACCAGACGAGCCCAGCCTCGTCGTCGGGCGATTCGACCGCAACCGCAACGTCCACGCCAAGCGCATCCGCAACTGAGGGCGCTGAGTCGACGACAGCCGAGGCGACCGGGCCCGTGGCGGCAGAAGCCGCCGCTCCGGCCAACACGGTGCATCGCACCCCCGCCTCGCCTTCTCCCGCAAGTAGTGGAGATACTTCCGCTGTCGCTGGGTAGGTAACGCGCCAGTCGAGCATGCCGTCTTCCGAAGATCCGAAGGGAGATCAGACTCCCGAGACCGAACCTGCGCCCGCCTCCGGGACGAGCGGCGGAGAGAATCCTCCTCCGCGGCCTGAGGATCCTCCGTCCGAGGGAGAATCCACGGAGGCGGCAGATCCGGCGTCTGCGTCTACGGAAGACCCGTCCAGCTACTACGAAGATCCGTACGCCTTCGAGACGGAGGGCAGTCAGTACAACCCGGAAACCGCGGTCGCCACGACGGAACCGGCGCCGCCGCCCGCGATCCCACCGCCGCCTCCTCCTCCGCCCCCGGCGGAGGACGAAGAGGACGAGGATGACGACGGCATGCTCCGCATGTCGTTCCTCGGGCACCTGGAAGAACTCCGCCTGCGCATTGTGCGTGCGTTGATGGGCGTGGGCGTAGCCTTCGGCTTCAGCCTGTTCTTCAGCGATTTCCTGTGGGATATCGTGATCGAACCGGTCACCTCGGCTCTGCGCGAGATTGGCGTCGACGACAAGCTGATCCAAATCACTCCGATGGAGAGCTTCAACATCCTCTGGATCAAGCTCCCCATCCTCGCGGCAACCTTCCTGTCCTCACCTTGGATTCTGTACCAGGTCTGGGCGTTCATCGCTCCAGGGCTGTACAAGCGGGAACGGCGCTGGGCTGCGCCTTTCGTTATCATCTCCGCCGGCTTGTTTATCCTCGGCGGCACGTTCGCCTACTTCATTGCCTTCCGGTACGGTCTGACGTTCCTGCTGGGGATCGGCGTGGGACGGGGCATCGCGCCGATGATCACGGTCAGCGAGTACTTCAACCTGTTCGTCAACGTGATGCTCACGATCGGCATCGTCTTCCAGATGCCGGTGCTCATCTTCTTCCTGACGCTGCTCCGCATCGTCACGCCAGGCTTCCTGCTGGCCAACAGCCGGTACGCGATTCTGATCATCGTCATCGTCGCCGCCATCATCACGCCGACTCCCGACGTGTTCAACCTGATGCTGTTCGCCACTCCGATGTGCCTGCTGTTTTTCGTCGGCGTGTTCGCCAGCTATTTGCTGACAATGAGCAGAGAAAACCGCCGCATCCCGTGGCGCAGGATTCTGCTGATCAGCGGGTTAATTCTGGTCGTGATTATGGTACTGTTGATGTTCGCGGCCACGCAGTACGGATACCAGTTCGGACCGAAGTGGCCCTTTCTGACACGTTGACATGGACCTCGACCGGGCGATACGCGAACTGACGGAAGAAAAGAAGCGGCTGGACAAAGCCATCGCCGCGCTGGAGAGGCGGACGGGAGAAGGCCCGGCCGCCCGCAAGCGCGCGTGGTCTGGCGCCGCACGAAAGGCCGCGGCTGAGCGGATGCGCCAGTATTGGGCGGCGCGCCGGGGCGAGTTGGACGCCGGGACGTCTACGGACGCTTAAAGAACCAGAGCCAGAAGTACTGCGTGCCCTGCCCGTGCCGGTGGCGTGGCTCGAAGCCGCACTCCTCCGCCAGGCGGACCGCCTGCTCGTCGGAGAACGGCACGCCGAGCCACGTGTCGTCAGGAGCGGTCGCCAGGGTGGCGTCGCCCTGCACCTGGAATTTGAACAGCGCCCCGGGACGCAGGGCGCGATGGACCTCGCGCACGTAGGAGCGGATCACCTCGTAGCTGGGGATATGCTGGAAGACGATCGACGAGAAGGCGAAATCGAACTCCGCGTCGCCTAGGAGGGACAGGTCCATCCCATTGTTCTGCAGGGCCCGCGCGTTGGGACGGTCCCGGAGCGCAGCGGCCGCCCGGGCGACCATCTCGCCGCTGACATCGACGCCGACGACTTCGCCGAACAGTCCCGACAGAGCCCGGGTCACCCGTCCGGCACCACAGCCAATCTCGAGGACGCGCATCGCGCCAGGATCTTTTCCCTGGCAGATATTCGTCATATCGGTCAGGATCTCTTCCCTGACCGTCTGCTCACCCGACGCAAAGAATTCTTCGTCGGTCCAATCCTCGCGGGCGGTATTGACGTAGTAGCGGGCGTTTTCGCGGGCTCGCTCGTCCCAGTCAGCGCGCATCTTTTCGAGCGTGCGGCTTAGATCGTCGCTGGACATCGTGGTATACTACAAAAGATCGAGTGGGCGGCTAGCTCAGTTGGGAGAGCACGGCGTTCGCAACGCCGGGGTCGTGGGTTCGAGTCCCATGCCGTCCACCATACCCTCCCTCATTTCTTCAGAACTTCCAATTCCGGCTGATGTAATCCATCATCGTCAGGGCAAACAGGAACATCAACCACAGGAACCCGCCTCCGACGCATAGCTTGGTCAGGCGCGTCGAATACTTCACGTGCATGAACCAGAGGATCACGGCCATCGCCTTGGTCACGGCGATCGCCATGGCCACCAGGGCGTTGAACACGCCCAGGTCAACGTAGGAGATCGCCACCGTCAGATAGGTCAACACCAGAAGCGATGCGAACACCAGCAGATAGACCCGTACGGGAACGACGTGATGCGTGGTATCGGACATGGGTTAGTGACCTCCGCTTCCGGGGGGCAGGTGGCCTCCCAGCAGGTAGAGCAACGGGAACAGGAAGATCCAGACAATGTCGACGAAGTGCCAGTACAGCCCGAACATCTCGACCGGAGTGTAGTATTCGGGCGTGTACCAGCCTTTCGACGCATTGAAGATCAGTACCAGCAGGATGCCGGCCCCGATGATCATGTGCAGTGCGTGCAGCCCCGTCATCCCGAAGTACAGCGAGAAGAACAACTCCGCGTTCTTGGGATTGCCGCCTTCGGTGAACTGGAAGGAAGGTCCGGGAACGTGGTGGTGTTCGAACTTGTCGGCGTATTCGATGACTTTCACGCCCAGGAACGCGGCCCCTAGGATCAGAGTCAGTACGAGGAAGAGGACGATCCGGCTCCTGTTTCCGACCTGCGCGGAATGGACAGCCATGGCCATCGTCAAACTGGAACAGATCAGGACGGTTGTGTTGAACGTTCCGAGCGGGATGTTCAGCGTGTGGCTGGCAGCCACGAACGAGTCGAAGTACGCGTTCCGGTAGACGATGTAGGCAATGAACAGACCACCGAAGAACATGATTTCGGTGATCAGGAACAGCCACATCCCGAGTGTCGACGCGTCCTTCTGCTGGTCGGCCGTGTCGAACTGGTGGAGAAGCGCAGCCGGATGCCCGGCGGTGGCGTGCGCGCTATGACTTGACAAGCTCAAACTCCTCTTTGTGGTATGAGTAGGCCGGCTCGGTCACGACCGGCGTCTCTTCGAAGTTCTCAGTAGGCGGCGGTGAGGGCGTCTTCCACTCGAGGCCGGTCCCGCCCCATGGATTCGCCCCGGCGATTTCGCCCTTCTTCAGCGACCAGACCAGATAGAACACGGGCAGAGCATACCCGAGCGCGAGCACGGAAGCCCCGATGGAGGACATCACGTTGAAGATCTGGAACTCCTCCGGATACTGGTGATAGCGGCGCGGCATGCCGAGATAGCCGAGCAGGAACTGCGGGAAGAACGTGAAGTTGAACCCGACGAAGACCAGCCACGCCGCAGTCTTTGCCGGCACTTCCGGATACATGCGCCCGAACATCTTCGGCCACCAGAAGTGGATTGCGCCCAGATAGCCCATGATGGCGCCACCGACCATGATGTAGTGGAAGTGGGCTACCACGAAGTAGGTGTCATGCACGTGCACGTCCAACCCCATAGCCGCCAGGAACAGGCCAGTGAGGCCGCCCACGGTAAACAGGCCGATGAACCCGAAGGCGTAGATCATGGGCGTGCCGAAGCTGACCGAACCTTTGTAGATGGTCGCCAGCCAGTTGAAGACCTTGATCGCCGAAGGGACACCGACGAGGTAGGTGATGATCGAGAACACCAGGCTCGCGTAGACCGACTGGCTGCTGACGAACATGTGGTGGCCCCAGACGAGGAAGCCCAGGACCGCGATGGCCACGCTTGAGAAGGCGACGAACTTGTAGCCGAAGACCTCGCGCCGCGTGAAGGTCGAGATGATCTCGCTCATGACACCGAGCGCGGGCAGAATCATGATGTACACCGCGGGGTGCGAGTAGAACCAGAAGAGGTGCTGGAACAGTACCGGATCGCCGCCGAGCGCCGGATCGAAAATGCCGATGCGGAACATGCGCTCCACACCGACAAGCAGGATCGTCACCGCGACAACGGGCGTTCCCAGCACCATGATCAGCGAGGTGGCATAGTGCGCCCAGATGAACAGCGGCAAGCGGAACCACGTCATACCCGGTGCGCGCATGCGATGAATGGAGACGAGGAAGTTCAACCCGGTCAGGATCGACGAGAAGCCGGTGATGAACACGCCGACCGCCGTGACCATGACGTTGGAATTCGAATAGGTGCTCGAATAGGGCGTATAGAATGTCCAGCCGGTGTCGATGCCGCCCATGAGCGCGGCGCTGATGGCCAGGGTTCCGCCCACCATAAAGACGTACCAGCTCAGCAGGTTCAGGCGGGGGAACGCCAAGTCCCTGGCGCCGATCATGATCGGAATGAGGAAGTTGCCGATCACCGCCGGGATGGAAGGGATCAGGAAGAAAAAGACCATGATGATCCCGTGCATGGTGAACAGCTTGTTGTACGTCTCGGACTGGAACAGGTCGCCTGGAGGCGTCAGCAGTTCGAGCCGGATGCCGACGGCGAACAGACCGCCCAGGAGGAAGAAGAAGCTGATGGAAAACAGATACAGGAGGCCGATCCGCTTGTGGTCGAGCGTGAGCAACCACGACTTCAGATCGTATCCGGCATTCAGATAATTGCGGGTTTCCTTGCTCTCGATTGCCGTACTCATAAGAACTTGCCTCTATGACTCACACCCCATCGGCCGACGGAGCGCTCTGCGTCCCGGTGGCCGGACCGCCCTTTAGTGACTTGATGTACTCGATCAACTGCACCAACTGATCCTCGGTGACAAGACCCTGAAACGTGGGCATGATTCCCTGGTAGCCGGCGACCACCTTCGCCTGCGGGTTGAGAATGGACTCCCGGATGTAATTTTCATCCGCCGTCACTTTCTGGCCGCTCTCCAACTGCACGGCCTTGGCGAAGACGCCCTCCAGGTTGGGACCGCGGCCCGTGCCGTCGGGCCGGTGGCAGTTGTTGCATGCCAGTTCGGCGAACAACTTTTCCCCGCGCTCCACCAGCGTCCCCTGTCCGGCGGCGCCGGCGAGCCACGCTTCATAATCCTGGGGCTCCATGACATACACGGAACCAATCATTCCAGAATGCTGGTTCCCGCAGTATTCCGCACAGAAGAGGTGATACTTGCCCGGCTTGGTGGCCTTGAACCACAGTTGCGTATAGCGGCCCGGCAGCACGTCCATCTTGGTGCGGAAGGCAGGAATGTAGAAGTCGTGCAGCACGTCCTCTGAGGTCATCGTGAGGCGCACAGCCTTGCCGACCGGGACGTGCAGTTCATTGATTTCCCGGTTGCCCGCCAGATGCTGGATTTTCCACATCCACTGTTTACCCGTCACCCACATCTCGACCGCCTCGGCCGGTGGCGTCACAATCGTGAAGTAGAGGCGGGCGCTCCAGAAGAACATCACCATGACGAGGATGAACGGGATTACAGTCCAGGTGAGTTCCAGGGCCATTCCGCCATGGAAGGGCGCAGGGACCTCCGTTGCAGACTTGCGCCGGAACTTGATGGAGAAGAAGACTAGCGTCAGGAAGATCGCGACCGAGAAGAATACGCTCAGCGCAACCATGAAGAAGTAGAAGTTATCGACGCTCGAGGCGAAGCTCGATGCCTGCTCAGGAAAAAATGCGAATTTCGTTCCCATATAAGACCAGCTTCATCGGGGAGCGCCGGCGAGCGCGTGACGCGCCCGGCGGTCGCGCCGGAACATGATGAACAGAAAACTCACCAGGGCCAGCAGAGTCGCGGTAGCGGCCAGCCGCAAGATGTTGAGGGCCACCGTCGTGTACTTGCCGGTGGCGGGATCATAGTGGTAACAGAACAACAATAACTTGTCGATGGGCGAGCCGATCTTGTTCTCGCTTGCCTCAAGCAGGGCGAACCGGATGTCGCGCGGGGCATACTCCACGCCGTACAGATAGCGGGACAGCTTGCCTTCCAGCGTCGCCACGACGATACCGCTGGCGTGCGCAAACTGCTGCCGATCCTCATCCCAGGTGTAGCGGAAGCCGAGCGCCGCCGTGACGGCGCGGACCGACTCCTCATCGCCTGTGAGGAAATGGAATCCAGTCTCCGAACCGGGCTTGGCGAACCGGCCCATCGCGGCGTCTTTGCGCTTGGCTGCCTGGACGGGTGTCTCCCGAGGGTCGAAGCTGACGACGATCACCTCGAAATCCTTGCCGGGCTGCAACAGGACTCCCTTCAGGCCCGAGATGAGTCCGTTCAGGATCTGCGAGCAGAGCATCGGGCATTCGTAGTAGACCGGCGCGATGATCGCGGGCCGCTTGCCGAAGTACTGCCGTAAGGTCACGGTTTGCCCCTGCTCGTCGCGGAACGGCAGATCGAGCGGGAGAGTCTCGTCGAGCCGCTGGTCAAAGCCGACGTCCTTCAGGGCGTCCGCCTGCGTCGTGGCGGGTTGACCGACAGGGCCCTGCATCATGCCGCGCTGGGCATAGGTCAAGGGCGCTGCGAAAAGGGCGCAGAACAGAATGGTTGCGCCGCGCTTCACCGTGTAGCGCCTCCCTGTGCCGCCTGCTGCTGAGCCTGGGCCTGGATTTCCAGCCAGTTCTCGGGGGTCTTTGGCAGACCCTCGCGCGCGACAATTTCGAGGGCGCGGTCCACTGGGATGCGGACCATTCCCTGTTGCTGATCGATCCACTGGTAGCCCTCGACGAGAGCCTTCTGCCGGACCTTGTACTCGCTCCACTCGACGCGCGGCAGCGCCTGCAAACGGGGCTCAGGCGGCATCACCTGCGGGTTGTCGAGCGTCGAGGGCTGCGGTCCTTCCTGCGAAGCCCTGACCTGGGCTCCGTAGACATCGAACAGGAACCACATGAGCATCATGACGATGACAACTCCCCCGGCCAGCACCAGTCCGGAGCGGCTGACCGCGCCGACGGAGATGTCCGTTGTCTCGTGGCCCGTGTGATCGTGCTTAGTGGTGTCGTCCATGATGGATGGCCTCCTCCAAATACGGTTCGTGCTGCGGCAGGAGCGGCTGGCTCTTCAACTGGCTGTAGAACATCCACATGAAGATGCCCCCAACGCCGAGTTGCGCGGCCAAGTCCAGCCAGTGCACGCTGAAGTGCGGTGGTCCGCCATGGGAGAACGCCGGCGCGGCAAGCCAGAAGATATAGATGATTTGCATGACAAACAGAAGCGTGACGACCGGGCGCACCCGGCCCGGATTCCGCTTCACATTCCGCGACAGCAGTACGGCGAACGGCACGATGAAGTTCAGGAACAGCAAACCGACTGCGATGATCTGCCAGCCGCCCTGGGTCCGGTTGACGTACCACGGGACCTCCTCGGCCAGATTGCCGCTCCAGATGATCAGATACTGCGAAAAATTGAAGTAGGCCCAGAGCATCACGAAGGCGAACTGCAGCTTGCCGAGGTCATGTAGATGGACCGAGGTCACGATCTCAGAGATGGGTTTGAACCGCAACAAACCGGTCAGGGTCAGGATGATCAGAGCGAACACCGTCACGCCCTGCGATCCGAGCATCATGATCCCGTAAATGGTGGAGAACCAGTGCGGCTCAAGCGACATCAGCCAGTCGGTCGAGGCGAACGACAGAGTCAGAACGTAGAGCAACAGGCCGCCCGCGCTCACGCGCTGGAGGCGGGTGTGATAGGGCTCGGCGCCTTCGCGGTCCTGGGCCAGGGACCAGCCCCGCACCAGCCGGAGCAGGAAGAGCCAGATGCCGAAGTAGATCGCCGCGCGGATGTAGAAGAACGTTGTGTTCAGGTACGGCGCCTTCTGCTGCAGGATCGGGTCTTTGGCGACCACATCGGCGTGCGTCCACTCGTAGAGGGACTGCATGCCGAAGACCACCGGGAGGAAGAAGACAGCCATGAGCGGCAGATTGCCGGCTGCTGATTCGGTGATGCGCCGGGCCATGACGCCCCAGGCGCCCCCCGTCACGTGGTTCAACATCGTGATGGCGAGGCCGCCCAGTGCGATTCCAAACCAGAAGATAAAGGCGACGAGCCAGGAGCGGTAGAACTGCGCGGAATCCATGAAGAAGCCCGCCGCGCAGGCAGCCAGGCCGAGGACGCCGATGATCAAGGCGCGCTGGCGCTTGCTATCCAGGTAGGCGGCGACTTCAGGGGTTGGCGTGTAGGCCGTCACAGGCTGCCTCCCGCAGGCTTGATGCTGGACACCTGGTCGGGCGGCACGTCGTTGATGGTGCCGCTCTGGGCGCGCTGGAGCACGCGGATGTAGGCCACGATGGCCCACCGGTCGGCGGGCTCGATCTGCGCCGAGTAGTCGTACATAGCTCCGTAACCGTTCGTAATCACGTCGTAGAAGTAGCCAACCGGCGCGGTTCGCAGCCGTTCGGTGTGGTAAGAAGTCGGCCGCTTCATGCCGCGGCGCACGATCATGCCTTCGCCGCTGCCGGTGGCGTCATGGCAGGGCACGCAGTAGATGTTGAAGCGCTCCTGGCCCCGCTTCAACAGTTCAGCGGTGACAGGGACCGGCATCTCCGTGATGGGCCGGTTGTTCACCATCCCTGTGTGGAAGCGGGTGTCGTCCTTCAGAAGGCCGCGCGCGACCGATCCGGCCGGAATGGGACGCGATGCGCGGCGGTCGGCGAAGAACCCGCTCTTCTCGAGCGGCGAATATTTCGGCTGGTCGTGCATGTCCTGCCGGCACCCCACTGAAACGAGGGCGAGCAACAGCAGACCCGCGGCGCGAGACATCCTGAGATAAGCGGGATTAGTGCGCAACTTCGTTCACCTCGCGCGGTTGGAGACTCTTCAGAAATTCGCCTGTGCGGTCCGGTTCGAACAACGGATCTTCCGACTCGATACACAGGAAGAACTGGCTCGTGGACGCGAGCGCGAATCGGTCGACATTGAACACGGGATGATACGGTTGCGGGAAGCCGTTCATGATGATCATGCCGAGCACGGCCCCGAAGGCGGCCAGCAGAATCGTCAACTCGAAGGTCACGGGCACGAAGGACGGCCAACTGGCGAATGGACGGCCGCCGACATTCAAGGGGTAATAGATCGCCGACGCCCAGTACTGCAGACCCAGGCCCGCAGACAGGCCCGCAATGCCTCCCAGCAGAACCGCCAGAGGCACCTTGTCCTCCTTCTCGCCGAAGCCGATCGCCTCGGAGAGGCCGTGGATCGGAAACGGCGAGTAGGCGTCCAGCTTTCGGTATCCGGCGGCGTACGCCTTGTGCGCGGCCTCCACCAGATCGTGAGGCGAATCGAACTCGGCCATCAGGCCGTACGTAGGATGCTTCATGATTGCACCGCCGTGCCTTCCGGCGAGGGCTCCTTGGTGGCCGGAAGAATCGTACGCATTTCAAAGATCGCGATCATCGGCAGGAAGCGGATGAACAGGAACAGGAGTGTGGAGAACAAGCCGATCGTTCCGACGAAGAGCGCCCAGTCGAAGACCGTCGGCACATACATCCCCCACGACGACGGCAGGAAATCGCGATGCAGGCTCGTGACAACGATGACGAAGCGTTCCAGCCACATGCCGATGTTCACGATGATCGACATGAAGAACAGGAAGCTCACGTTCGACCGTAGTTTCTTGAACCACAGCGTCTGCGGCATCAGACCGTTGCAGAAGATCAGCGCCGCGTACGCCCACCAGTACGGGCCGGTCATGCGATTCCAGATCATGTAGCGCTCATACTGGTTGGCGCTGTACCAGCCGTAGAACGCTTCCATCGCGTATCCGTAAGCGACGATCAGACCGGTTGCCAGCATCACCTTCGCCATGTTCTGCAGGTGGCGCATCGTGATAAAGTCTTCGAGGCCGTAGAACTTGCGCAGCGGGATGGCGATCGTCAGGACCATCGCGAAGCCGGAGTAGATGGCGCCGGCGACGAAGTAGGGCGGGAAGATGGTCGCGTGCCAGCCCGGAATCACCGACACCGAGAAGTCAAAACTCACGACCGTGTGGACCGAAAGCACCAGCGGGGTCGCCAGGCCGGCTAGCAGGAGGGAAGCCGTCTCGTAGCGGTGCCAGTGGATGGCCGAACCGCGCCAGCCGAGAGACAGGAACCCGTAGATGTACCGGGCGAAGCCCTTGGCCTTATCGCGCAGGTTGCCGAAGTCCGGGATCAGGCCGACATACCAGAACAGCAGCGACACCGTGCCGTAGGTCGAGACCGCGAACACGTCCCACAGCAGCGGGCTGCGGAACTGCGGCATCAGCGCCATGGTATTCGGATAGGGCAGCAGCCAGTAGGCGGCAAGCCAGGGTCGGCCGGTATGCAGAATCGGGAACAGCAGTGCGCACGCTACGGCGAACAGCGTCATTGCTTCGGCGAACCGGCTGATCGACATGCGCCACTGCTGGCGGAGGAGAAGAAGGATGGCTGAAATAAGCGTTCCCGCGTGACCGATACCAATCCACCAGACGAAGTTGATGATGGCGAAACCCCAGCCGACCGGGACATTGACGCCCCAGACGCCGGTACCGAGAAAGAGAAGCGCGCCGATCGAGCCCAGCCCGAGCGCCATGAGCGTGAAGGCAAGCCCGAAGCCGGCGAACCAGCCGATCGGCGTTTTCGACGTCAGGACGATGGCGGCGATCTTGTCCGTCATCGACCCGAAAGAGTGCCCCCCGCCGACGACTTCCGCCCGCTTCTGGCGCGCGATCTCGCTCGCGGGGTTGTGCGAATGCGGTTGCGTAAGTTCCATGGCCCGTTATACCTTTGCCGCCGTATCCGGGATGGCCGGATTCGGGTTGCGCAACGACGCGAGGTACGTCGTCCGCGGCCGTGTGTTCAGATCCGTGAGGATTCCGTAGTTCAACTGCTCCTTCTTGAGTTTCGCCACGCGGCTCTCGGGATTATTGATGTCGCCGAAGGCGATCGCCTGCGTGGGACAGGTCTGCTGGCACGCGGTGACGATCTCTCCATCGCGCACGTCGCGGTCCTCGCGCTTCGAGTCGATGCGCGCCTGGTTGATGCGCTGCACGCAGTAGGTGCACTTCTCCATGACGCCGCGGCTGCGGATGCTGACATCCGGATTGCGCTGCATCTTCGTCACCTCAGTGACGAAGTCGGCATACAGGTAGAAGTTGAAGCGGCGGACCTTGTACGGGCAGTTGTTCGAGCAGTAGCGGGTCCCGACACAGCGGTTATACACCATGTCGTTGAGACCCTCATCCGAGTGCACCGTCGCCGCGACGGGACAGACCACTTCGCACGGCGCGTTCTCGCACTGCTGGCACGGAAGGGGCTGGTGATGGACGCGCGGGTTATCGAGGTCACCTTCAAAGTAACGATCCACCCGCAACCATTGCATTTCCCTACCCCGGTCGACCTGATCCTTGCCGACGACCGGAATGTTGTTCTCAGCCTGGCAGGCAACGATACAAGCGTTGCAGCCGTTACAGGCATTGAGATCGATCGCCATGCCCCAGGCATAGCCGTCGTACTTGTGCTCCGGGTAGAAGCTGAACTCAGGCGGCGGATCGTGCGCCACCGCGTGGACGAACGCCGGATGCTCCGGGTGAGCGCGGAAGTCTTCGATGGTGCCCTGGCGCACGAGGTGGCGGCCTTCCATGCTCCAGTGCTCGGCAGTGCAAGCGACGGTCACTTTTCCGCCCGTCTTGCGGATCTCCAGGCCGGAGATCCCGCCAAGCGCGTCGCTGGTGCGCAGCGGATACACATTGAAACCAATGCCGGTGCCTACCTGGCCCGCGCGTGCTCGGCCATACCCGAGGTGCACCGTGGCGCAGTCGTCGGCATGGCCTGGCAGAATCCAGACGGGCGCGCCCGCCACAACCTTACCGCCGAGATGCAACTGCACCTCGTCCTGGGCGCGGAGACCGAGCCGCTCGGCGGTCCGGACACTGAGAAGCACTACGTTGTCCCACGTCGTCTTGGTGAGCGGCTTGGGCAATTCCTGAAGCCATCCGTTATTCGCAAACCGTCCGTCGAATACCGTCGGGTCCGGCCGGAAGATGATCTCCAGACCGTTGCCGGCGCCAGAGAATGTCAGACCGGATTGCCAGCCGGCGCGCAAGGCAACGGCGCGCGCCGCGGGGGCCGTATCGGCAACGAGCCCGTCATGCACCACCTTGCGCCACCAAGCTTCGAAATCGGCGCCTGGACGCTGCTTCTGCCAGTAGGCGCGCACGGCGTCGTAGGAACGCTTCTCAGCCTGCTCGCCGAACGCCGACAGGAACTCGAATTCAGACTTGCCCTTGTAGAGCGGCTCGATGAGCGGCTGGACAAGCGTCACGGTGCCGTCATAGGCCCGGACGTCGCCCCACGCTTCGAGCGCGTGCGTCCCCGGGATATGCCACTGGCAACGCTCGGCCGTCTCGTCGTTATAGAGGCCCCAGTGCAGGCGCATCCGGACCTTGTCGAGGGCCGCCGAGAAGTTCAGGTCCGCAGGGGCGTTGTAGACCGGATTGCCTCCCACGATCAGCAGCACTTCGACCGAGCCCGACTCCATGTCGGCCACGAGCTGCTTCAGCGCCCCAACCTGATCGGCCGGGCGCGCTTCGAGCGGCTGCCGGTAGATCACGGTCCTGCCGGCATTGCCGAGCGTCACGTTGATGGCGTGAGCCAGGGCATGCACGGCGGCAGGCTGCTCGTCGCCCACGACGATGAGACTTGCTCCCGCGTTGGCTTTAAGGTCGTCAGCAAGCGGCTTGAGCCAGGAAGGCGCCTGACCGGGAGACAACGAACCGGTGTCGATGCCGAGTTCCCGCGCCAGCGCGGCCAGGAAGGGGCCGATGTCCGACGGCTTCATCGCCCAGCGATGGTCAGCCTTGCCTCCCGTGTTGGACGGCGTGCTTTCGACCGCGTAGAGCCGGTTCATCTGGTAGTTGCCGCCGCGCACACGGCGCCCGTCAGCAAACTCACGCGCGTAGCGCACGGAACCGGGTCCGCTCGTGAGGAAATCGCTATCGACGGCAAGGATCACCTTCGCCGCGGCGACGTTAAAGTGATACCCGACAATTTCGCCGAATGCCGCCTGCGACCCGAGGCGCGCGCCGTGGGGCCCGGTGGGGTCGTATTGCGCCCACTTCGCCTCCGGATACAGTGCCAGGATCCCTTCGATTTCCGACGCCAGCGTCGGGGAGGTCACGGTCTCGGTGAGGATGCGCAGGCCCGCGCCGCGGCGCCCTTGCAGGCTCTTCCGCAGTTCGGCGACATCGGTCTGGAAGGCCGACCAAGTGGCAATTTCGCCGTACTTCAACACGGTCTGCGACCGGTCGGGATCGTAGAGTTGCAATACCGAAGCCTGCGCGAACACATCGGCCGCGCCGAGACTGCCTGGATGCTCGGGGTTACCCTCAATCTTCGTCGGGCGTCCCATGTGGCTTTCGGCTAGCACACCGGCTCCAACGCCGTTCATGCTGACCGAGGTAGCAAAGAACAGCGGCTTGCCCGGCACGATGTCCTCCGGCGCCTTTACGTAGGGAACGATCTTTTCGGCGGGCTGCCGCGTACACGCCGTCAGGCCCGCCAGAGCGATCGACGCCCCGGCAACCTGGAGAAACTTTCTGCGGCCGCTGTCGCCCGAGTCCCATTCCGAGGCGAAGCGGGGGAACTCGCGGTGCAGGAAGTCCTCAAAGGCTTTTGTACCGGCAAGCTCATCCAGACTGCGCCAGAAGCGTGGTCCTCGCTCAGAACTCAGTTTGGCCCGGACCGCCGCCAGATCAAGGTGTTCGAATCGATTGCTATCCATTGAATTTCAACTCACCTGTTCCGATCCGCCGGTTACCGGTGGCAGACCGAGCAGCTTGTCAGGCTCTGAATCTTGTAGTCCGCCACGAGTTTCTCGCCAAGCGCCGCCTGGTTCCCGTTGGGTGGCTTGTAGCCCATGGTGAACAGTTCCTCGCGAGGCCGCACGTATTGCTGCGGATTGCGGTGGCAGTCCAGACACCACTCCATCAGAAGGGAGTTCTGCTGAAACATGAGGGGCATCTGGTCGACGCGCCCGTGGCAGGTTTCGCAGCCGACGCCCTTCTTCAGATGGATGCTGTGGTTGAAATAGACATAGTCCGGAAGGTCGTGCACTCGCGTCCATTCGAGCGACTCCCCGGTGCGGAAACTGGAGCGCACCGGTTCGAGCATGGGAGCGCCCGTCCAGATCTGCGAATGGCAGTTCATGCAGGTCTTGGTCGGGGGGACATTGGCGAAAGCCGCGTTCTCGACCGACGTGTGGCAGTAGCGGCAGTCGATGCCAAGCCCGCCCACATGGTGGGAGTGGCTGAACGGAACCGGCTGTTCGCGGACTACCTCCTGCTGTGTGATGTACGAAGTGCGGCCGATGGCGAGCAGAATCCACAAGCCGCCTCCCACAAGGACGAGAGCAATCACGACACTCGCCCGGGCCAGAGTATTAGTACTGTAATGAAAGACTTGTGCCATTTGTAGCTTCTAAGTTGCTCTCAGGCGGCGGGACAGAAGTGAGCGAGCCTGTCCCGGGCGCAAGAGCCTTGCCCGTAAGAACCACGTTAAGACGCCAGGAAGAATCTATTATGGCGCATTCTTCCCCGTTTACCAAACAACCCTTGACGAAGTCCGATAAGTCCGCTATTGTACCGCACCGGACCACAACCGCACGAAGGCTTCCGGGAGTTGCCGCTGCCAGGTGAACCCATCATGATACCCGTCATCGTCATGGAAAGTGAAGGCGTAGCCGCGCTGCCGCAACGCGCCCCACACCAGATGATTGCCGTCGGCGAACGACCCGGCGTCCGATTCGCGGTCGTGGGCCGACACGCTCATCCATCCAATCAGATGCTTCAGCGGCGCGGCCCGGATGATTCCCGGATACGGATTCGCCCGTCCGGCGCCCTGGAAAGCGGCTGATTGCGTCAGGACACGGGGGAACGCTTCAGGCATCGCCCAGGCGGCGTGGAACGCCGCCCAGCCGGCTTCGGCTGTTCCGGCAAGGCCCACTTCGCGGATGGGATGGAGCGCCTGCAAGGCAGGGACAAGGTCATCGCGGAGGAACCGGGCGAGTCGGTCCGAGCCATCGAGATACGCCTCCGCACGATCGAAGGGGTCGATCAATACGGCAGCGACGGGCGGCACCCGTTTCCTCGCGATCAGCGCATCGAGAATCTCGACAGCGCCCCCGGCGCGGTAGACGGGCCCGCCCAACAGGATCATGCCGCGAGACGGCTGGCTATCCTCGGGCACATAGAGCAAGCCTTCGCAGTCGCGGCCAAGGACCTTACTGGCCACGCGGAACGGCTCGATCCGGCCGCGCAACGGGCCCGAAGACAACTCCGCCGGCGGGCGGTACTTCGGCATCTGCACGATCGACCGGGCATCCTCCGTTCGCGCCGGATTCCAGGGGTCCGGCCGGGGTTCGTCCCCGATGTAGACGGAATAGGTGGTCTTCTGGCGGTCGTCAACCTCGATGACCAGAGCAAAGACGTTGGATGATCCGAGCCGCTGCATCGCGAGTCCCCTGCCGGCCGTAAGCGCTCCGCCGAGCACGGGCCGCTCCCCCGGACCAGCCTCATACACAAACGCCACGTTCCGGCCCTCGACAATCGGGGACTGCCGCGACGCGCGTAGCTTTTCGACGAGAGGCCGTGCCGAATCTCCCGCGACCCGCAGACGCAGGACAGTCTGGATCTCTTTGATGGAGACTTTGGCGTTGAGCGGGGCCGCGCAGAGGAGCAAAGCGGCGGCCGCAATCCTCACCGGCGACCCTCCAGCAGGAAGGCGCACGGCTCGTGACGGCTGGGTCCACCATCGTTGACCGCGAACTGCCGCCGCTGGCCGGCCGACGATTCCTTCCATAAAGACGCACTGCCGTACACGCCGTCCTTGCGCAGCGCGTAGAAGCTCAGGTCGAAGCGCGCCAGCTTCTTCTCGTCGTGGTTGTAATTGCGCGCCACGCGCCGCAGCGCTTCGAGGCAGGCTTCGGTGGGGCTCCTGCCTTGCCGCATGGCCTCGACAACGGTGTGCCCTCCGGCCACGCGGATGTTCTCTTCTCCGCGGCCCGTGGAACCCGCGCCGCCGACGTCCTGGTCGACAAACAGCCCGGCGGCGATGATCGGCGAATCGCCGACGCGCCCGGCGATCTTCCATGCCAGGCCGCTGGTCGTCGTGCAGCCGGAGATTTCACCCTTGGCATTCAGTCCAAGACAGTTGATGGTGCCGGTGGGAGGATGCCGCACGACGTCCGAAGCCCAGGCCAGAGTCTCTTCGTCCGCTTGCGGAAACAGGTCGCCGAGGCGAGCCGCCGGGCCGCTGTCCGGCGCGTCCATGCCAGGCATCCAATTGTTGTGGCCGCGCCCGTCGCGCAAGGAGCGCTTCCAGAGCATCCACGCGAGGCGGGCTCTCTCGGTCAACAGGTTCTCTTCCTCGAAGCCGTGGGCACGGGCAAAACGAAGCGCGCCTTCGCCCGCCAGCAGGATGTGGTCCGTCTGCTCCATGACCAGTTTGGCGACCCGCGACGGATACTTGATGTTCCGGATGGAAGCGACCGCGCCCGCGCGGCGCGTCGGCCCATGCATCACGCAGGCATCCAGTTCGACGACGCCCTCTTCGTTGGGCAAGCCGCCATAGCCGACCGAGGTGTCGTTCGGATCTTCCTCCACGAGGTTGACTCCGGCGATGACCGCGTCGAGCGTGTCCTGCCCGGCGCGCATCATCTCCACAGCCCGGGCGCACGCCCCGAGTCCGTTGTTGCTGGCGACGGCGATGGTCTTGGCGCTTCCCGGCTGGGCGGCCGCCAGACCGGCCGAACCGGCGAGCCAACTGCGGCGGGTGAGTCTCAGCTTCTGCATTTTTGCCAGAGTATCATGCGCTGCTACACTAGGCGGTTGTGGGACGCACCATCTTCGTAGCGCTGTTGCCGTTGTTGCTGTTCACCAGCGGCGCACCGGCCCAAAGGCGCGCCAAGGCTCCGGACCTGGAGGTCGTCACGGTCAAGGCGCAGCGTGCGCCCGGGCAGGTTCACCTCGACTGCAAGATCCGCGTAACGGGCCAGAAGCCCATTACCGGCCTTGTGCTGTCGTTCGATTTCCTGACCGACGAGAACCGCGTCGTCACCACTCAGACAGCCGAAGCCGAGGAACCGTACCTGGAGCCTGGCGAAGAAAGCGAGATGCGGGTGGCGCTGAACGATCCCGTGCGCGCCGTCGGCATCCGCGTCAACGCCTTTGACAAGAACAAGCGGGAGTTATCGATCGGCCGGAACGGTCCGTTTCCGATCGATTAGTCGTCGCGCAAGGCTTCAGAACGTCTGCGCAACGGACCGGTCAAACCGGGTCAGGGCCGTTCGTTCGACGACGATCGCCGAATCTCCTCTCAGGTGACAGCCCACGATACCGCCGGTCCGGGCGATCAATTGGAGTTCCCCTCCTTCATACCGGAACAAACGTCCGGGACGGCCGCCTTCCGCGATCCAGAGCGCCTCCGGCGTGGCGCGCAGGGCCGGGCGGCTGAATCCAGGAGTCGCGGTCAGCCGTTGTTCTTCCCAAGGCTGCGTGAGATCGGCGGGTTTCGTGTAAAGCGCAACAATGGCGCCTTCCAGAGCTGATTGCGCGGCGGCCAGCCGGCCCCGCCACCAGGCGAATGACGTCACCGCGCCCAAAGGCGCATCGTGCCAGATCTTGATCGCGTGAATGTGCCACGGCTGGTTCGGAGAGCCTGGGTTGCGCATCCAGTAGTCGCCACAGAGCAGGTCGGGGTGTTCGTCCTCGTCCACCTCCGCGAGCGCCAGACCGTCCTGTTGAGGGTGATAGAAGGAATACAAGTCACGCCCAGCCCAGCCGTCCTCGGCGAAGAAGCGGAGTTGCGTCCCTTTTTGCACCAGAAGGACACCCCGTTCGCCGTGCAGCGTCGTGGCGAGGAGCGAGCGGGTGGCGATGCCGGTGGCGATCACCTCACGCTCCCAGCCGGATTCGCGGTACCGGACCAGCGTTCCGCCCGGCTCGAGGGCGACGAGTCCGTCGAGCCAGCACCCCGGAGCGGCAAGCGGCGCCGCGACGCGCGCCTCGGCTATCTGTGTGCCGGACGGCAGCCTGCGTACGGTGATCCGGTCACCCCAGGTGATGAGGCGATTGCCTTCGAGGAGGCTGCCGGAGATCCGCGCGCGCACTTCGGCCAGAGTTACGGCGTGCCAGTCCGCCATGCCCGATTCTAACGTGTGGAAGGAGTCAAGGAGGGCCCGGGAGCCGTTACGGCCCCCGGACCAGGTTGAGACGAAACTAGAACATGATGCGGCCCGTGTATTGGAACTCACGGCCGCGGTTCATCTGGCTGATCGACCGTCCGAAGTTGGCGCTCGTGACGCTCATGTCCGGATTGGTCGGAACGAAGCTGTTGGTCAGGTTGTAGGCTTCGAGGCGCATCTCGAACCTGACCCGCTCCGTGACGGTGAAGACCTTGGCCAACGTGTTGTCGAGCGACCAGTTGTACGGTCCCCGAACGCCGCCGAACTGGTAGGGGTTCGTGCGCGGCGTGTAGGCCGGGAGCACCGCAAACTGGGAAGTATCGAACCAGCGGTCGCGGGTCCGGTTGGAGATCTGCGGGTCGCCACCCAGGTGCTGCATGGCGCCGAAGCGCAGGAACACACCCGAATCCCAGAACAGCATGCCTGCCGCCTGCCAGCCCCCGAAGACCGCGTCCACGAACCGGCTGGAATTGGCCCCGAACCGGCGTCCCCGGCCAAACGGCAGGTCGTACGTGGTCGCATACGCAATCCGGTGTCGCGGGTTGTTCGAATCGAGCCAGGTCCACTGGTTGGCAAACTGGTCGATGTCGTTGAAAAAGTTGCTGTTCCGTTCGTTGTTGTAGTTGTAAGCCAAGTGAATCATCAAGCCCTGAGCCACGGGCCGCTGCGCCTTCAGTTGAAGAGCATGGTAGCGGTTCTGGAACGCCGGAGTGTTCAACTGTGTCAGATCGCCGTATTGCGGGTAGGGCCGCAAGAGGTTCCGCACGGTGATCTGCCGCTGATTGCGCAACTGACCCTGGAATAGCTGCGGAGTCAGGTAGTTGAAGAATGGGTTGGCGACTTGGCGATCCACCGGACCACGAACCGAGTAGACGACATTCGGATCCACCATGTTCCTCTGGAGCCCCTGCGCAACGTTGCCGGTGAGGGTTCCGGGGTTCGACATCGGCAGGTTGTGACCTCTGTTGAAGAAGTAGGTCAGATCCACGTTGAACCGGCCAGGAACCTCTACCTGATACGAGACGTTGAAGCGGTCGTTGATGCCCGTCCGGAAGTCCTGATTTTGCCAGGAGGCATTTTGGCCGAGATTCGTGTACCGCCCGAGGCTCTTGGCAACCGGCGGAATCAGCGGATTCGAGTTGGCCGGGAACGGGTCGCTCAGGACCCCTTGCGGGACCCCCTGCAGTTCAGGGAGTGCCGTTGTGAGAGCGCTGAATCCGGGGTACTGGAAGCTGCCCAACCCATCGACGGTCAGCATCGGCGGTACCGCGTAGCGTGCGTACCCGAAGCGCAGGGCGGACTTGTCATTCAACCGGATCGCAAGACCGGCCCGAGGCAGGAACAAATTCTTCTGCGCGTTCCACGCCTGCCGGTTGTTGCTGTCCGTGAACACCCATGCACCGTTGTAGATGGGTGCCGCATTCCGAAGTGCCAGGGCGTCGGCCGGCATGTTCGGCGGAGTAGCCTGCATCTCGGGAATCGGGTTGTTCAGATCGAGGAACCGCGACATCCGGTCCTCCGGGTCCCACGGGCCTGTCTGATACTCGTAGCGCAGGCCGAGATTCAGGGTGATGTTGCGATTCAGCTTCCAGTCATCCTGGATGAAGAACGCATAGAAGTCCGACCACACCTTCTGCAGCGGGATCGCCTGCGCCTGCGAGTTCGATCCGATCGCCCCGATCAGGAACGTGGCGTACATATCCCCGCTCAGGTTCGTGTTCGGATTGAGAAACGTATTGGCCGTCTGGTTCGGGCCGAAGTTGAAGTTCATCAGGTTCGGCCGGATGCTGCTGCCGCGGAACAACCGGCTCTCGCCGCCCCACTTCACGTAGTGCGCGCCGATGTTCTTCGACACGCGCCCCGAGTAGTTGTAGCTCTCCGGGTGCTGCCACCAGAAGGCTCCACGGCCGAATGTCGCGTTGCCCCGGCCGCTGAACACCAGGTTCGGATAGTAGATGTCCGGGATTCCTTCGAGGTAAGGCTGATACCACTGGTTGGACCAGAACTGCCGCAGGCCCTCCTCGCCGACCTTCGCGGACGGCGCGTCGTAGTCGTCATTCAGGCTGGCGTAGCTGAAGCGGAAGTTGATGACCGTCGTCGGGTTCATCGTGTAGACCGCGTCGCCGGCCACATTCCGCGAGTTCATCACGCCGCCGTTGTCGTTCGGCATCGCCGGCGAGTTGTTCGGCGTGTAGTTGTTCTGGTCGATGTCGGTGCGAAACCGCGCGTAGCGTCCGAATACCTTCCACTTGTCGTTGATGTTCCAGTCGGTCCGGTTGGAGAAGTTCCAATACTTCAACTGCCACGAGTAGGCTTCGATGAAGTTCTGCACGCCGGCCGGACCCGTCCCCGGACGGTTGGGCAGCCAGATGTCATCCATGAACCGGCGCGAGACCGGATCGATCCGGCTCTGGGGAATGGCGTTACCCGCGAACGGCGTCCGGGTCGCTGTATTGGTCGCCGGATTGAACTGCGTTGTCGCGGGGTCGAAAATGGTGCGCAGGCCGCCTACGTTATTCAACGACTGCGAAAAATCGCCGCCGCGCTCCAGTTGTGTCGGCAGCGTGAGGATCGCCTGGCGCGGATCGTTCTGCCGCCAGCCTTCGTACGAGGTGAACGTGAACAGCTTGTTCTTCACGATCGGATTGCCGAGCGTGCCGCCCCAGATGTGGTTCCGGACCAGGTTCGGCGCGCGCGCGACTGAGTTGCTGACCGCGTTCAGCGCCGGGTTGCGGCCCAGATAGTAGGCGCTTCCGTGATACTCGTTGGTGCCGGACTTCATTGACAGGCTCATGATGCCGCCGGCCGAGTGACCGAACTCGGCGTCCACCGCGTTCTGCTGCACGGTGAATTCCTGCACCGCGTCCATAGGCGGAGCGTAGGAGCCCTTCAGGTTGAGTTGCAGCGGCGCGCCGTCCAGCAGCAGGTCATTTCTGGTTGACGTGTTGCCACCGACGTCCATCTGGCTGGAAGACCACATGAAGAAGGGATTGCGAGTCGCCAGATTCGAGGTATACCGGTTGACGACGGCTGGATCGAGGAGCGCGAGAGTGAAGGGGTTCCGCGCCAGCACCGGCAGATCGGTCAGCATCTTCCGGTTGACGGTGAGCGACATGGTCGACGTGTTGAACTGAATTTCGACTGCCGACTCCGCGACCGTGATCGTCTCCGCCACCACGCCCACGCGCAGGACCGGATTGACGGTGATGTCGCCGCGGACTTGAACGGTGATGTTCTGCTGAACAAACCTGCCGAATCCCGGCGCCTCGGCCGAGACCTGGTACGTGCCTGGCTCTACGAAATCAAAGAGGTACTGTCCATTGGCGTTCGTCTGGCGGACGGTCTCGACGCCGGTATTCGTGTTCAGAAGCGTAACGCTTGCGCCAGGGATGACGGCCGATGTCGCGTCCGTCACGACACCCTGCAGGCGCCCGCGATAATCCTGAGCGAACGCTTGCCACGCGAGCAAAGCGAACACCCCTAGTGTGGTCAGCCGGCGCAACCGGCGCCATCTCGATTGGGTCATTGACTGCCTCCCGGAAGGTCGATCCATTACTGATTCCTCAGAAAACTTCTGAATGCATGCTCGCGCGAGAACGGCACAGGAGCCGGTCGCGCTGAGAAGAAATCGACTAGTGAGAGGATTACATACCCGGACGCGGGAAAAGTCAACGGGATCGATAGTTAAAACCGTTCAGTTAAAAAAAAGAAGGGACCGGATTCCTTCCGGTCCCTTCGTCGGCTCTCAATGTTCGTGATCAGAACATAATGCGGCCTGTGTATTGGAACTCGCGGCCGCGGTTCGTCTGGTTGATGGACCGCCCGAAGTTGGCGCTGGTGACGCCCATATCGGGGTTGGTCGGAACGAAGCTGTTGGTCAGGTTGTATGCTTCGAGACGCATCTCGAACCGGACGCGCTCGGTGACCGTGAACACCTTCGCCAGCGTATTGTCGAGCGACCAGTTGCGCGGCCCGCGGACGCCGTCGAACTGCCACGGGTTGGTGCGCGGCGTGTACGCGGGCTGAACCGCAAACTGGGATGTGTCAAACCACTTCTCCCGGTTCGGGTCGGAGATCTTCGGATCGCCACCCAGATACTGCATGGTGCCGAAGCGAAGATACGCGCCCGAATCCCAGAACAGCATCCCGGCCAACTGCCAGCCACCCAGGATCGCGTCGACGGCGCGCGGGGCATCCGCCAGGTAGCGGCGTCCGCGTCCGAAGGGCAGGTCGTAGGTGGTGGCATACGCGATGCGATGCCGCGGGTTGTTGGAGTCGAGCCAGGTCCAGCGGTTGGCGAACTGGTCGATATCGTTGAAGAAATTGCTGTTCCGTTCGTTGTTGTAGTTGTACGCCAGGTGAATCATCAAGCCTTGGGAAACCGCCCGTTGCGCCTTCAACTGGAACGCCTGATAGCGGTTCTCAAATCCGGCGGTGTTGGTCTGGGTCAGGTTGCCGTACTGCGGATAGGGCCGCAACAGGCTCCTGACTGTCACCCGCTGCTGGTTCCGCAACTGGCCCTGGAACAATTCGGGCGTCAAGTAGTTGTAGAACGGGTTGTTCACCTGCTGATCGACGGGTCCCTTGACCGCGTAGACGATGTTCGGGTCGATCAGATTCATCTCGAGACCCTGCGTAACGCTCGATCCGGTCAACGTACCGGGATTCGTGATCGGCAGGTTGTTGCCGATATTGAAGAAGTACGTGGCATCCACGTTGAACCGTCCGGGCAGTTCCACCTGGTAGGAGATATTGAACCGGTCGTTCATGCCAGTCCGGAAGTCCTGCTGGTTCCAGGAAGCAGCTTGTCCGAGATTCGTGTACCGGCCGAGGCTCTTGCCGACCGGCTGGATCAGCGGGTTGGAGTTCGCGGGGTACGGATCGCTGATCAGAGCTTGCGGGACGCCCTGCAGTTCGGGCAGCGGTGTCGTGCGAGCGCTGAAGCCCGGGTACTGGAAGCTGCCCAGGGCGTCGACATTGAGCAGCGGCGGCACTGCGTAGCGGGCGTACCCGAAGCGTAACGCCGACTTGTCGTTCAGGCGGATGGCGATGCCGAACCGGGGCAGAAACAGATTCCGCTGCGCGTTCCATCCCTGGCGGTTATTGCTATCCGTGAAGACCCAGGCGCCGTTGTAGATGGGCGCGGCGGTCCGCAGAGCCGTGACCTGTCCCGGAAGCGCGGGAGGCGCAGCCTGCATCTCGGGGATCGGGTTGTTCAAGTCCAGGAAGCGCGACAGCCGGTCTTCTGGATCCCACGGGCCCGTCTGATACTCCCAGCGCAAGCCGAAGTTCAAGGTAATGTTCCGGTTGAGCTTGTAGTCGTCCTGGACAAAGAATGCGTAGTAGTCTGACCACACCTTCTGGAGCGGGATCGCCTGCGCCTGCGAGTTCGATCCGATGGCGCCTAGCAGGAACGTCGCGTACATGTCCCCACTGAGGTTCGTGTTCGGGTTCAGAAACGTATTCGCCGTTTGCGCCGGTCCAAACGGGAAATTCATCAGGTTCGGCCGGATGCTGCTGCCACGGAACATGCGGCTCTCGCCGCCCCACTTGACGTAGTGAGCGCCAATGTTCTTGGAAACCCGGCCCGAGTAGTTGTAGCTCTCCGGATGCTGCCACCAGTACCCGCCCTTGCCGAACGCGGCAGTCCCGCGGCCGCTGAACGTGAGGTTCGGATAGTAGATGGCCGGTAGTCCGTCCAGATAGGACGAATACCACCCGTTCTGCCAGAACTGGCGCAGTCCTTCTTCACCGACCTTGGCCGAGGGCGCGTCATAGTCGTCATTCAGACTGGCGTAGCTGAAGCGGAAGTTGATCACTGTGGTGGGGTTCAGCGTATAGACCGCGTCGCCCGCCACGTTGCGCGAGTTCATCACGCCGCCGTTGTCGTTCGGCATGGCGGGTGAGTTGTTCGGCGTGTAGTTGTTCTGGTCGATGTCCGTGCGGAAGCGCGCATACCGGCCGAACACCTTCCACTTGTCGTTGATGTTCCAGTCCGTGCGGTTGGAGAAGTTCCAATACTTCAACTGCCACGAGTAGGCTTCGATGAAGTTCTGCGCACCGGCAGGTCCGGTGCCGGGACGGTTCGGCAACCAGATGTCGTCCATGAAGCGCCGGGACACGGGATCGATGCGGCTCGCCGGGATCACGTTGCCGGCGAACGGGGTGCGGGATGCCGTGTTGTTCGCGGCGTTGAATTGCGTTGTCCATGGATCGTGAATGGTGCGCAGGCCGCCGACATTGTTCAGAGACTGCGAGAAGTCGCCACCGCGCTCCAATTGCGTAGGCAGCGTCAAGATCGCCTGACGAGGATCGTTCTGACGCCACCCTTCGTAAGACGTAAACGTGAAGAGCTTGTTCTTGATGATCGGGTTCCCGAGTGTACCGCCCCAGATGTGATTCCGCACCAAGTTTGGAGCACGGGCCACGGAGTTACTTACGGCGTTCAGCGCCGGGTTGCGGCCCATGTAGTAACCCGTGCCGTGGAACTCGTTCGTGCCGGACTTCATCGACAGGCTCATGACCCCACCGGCGGAGTGACCGAACTCGGCGTCGACCGCGTTCTGCTGAACCGTGAACTCCTGAACAGCGTCCATCGGCGGCGCATACGAACCCTTCATATTCAACTGCAGGGGCGCGCCGTCGAGCAGCAGGTCGTTCTTGCGCGACGTGTTGCCGCCGACGTCCATCGAACTCGACGACCACATGTAGAACGGATTGCGCGTCGCCAGATTGGACGTATAGCGGTTCACGACCGCCGGGTCGAGGAGCGCCAGGGTGAACGGATTTCGTGCCAGCACCGGCAGATCGGTCAGCATCTTCCGGTCGACCGTCAGAGACATGGTGGCCGTGTTGAACTGGATTTCGACCGCCGATTCGGCCACAGTGATGGTCTCGGCCACCACGCCGACGCGCAGCACCGGGTTCACTGTGATATCGCCGCGTACCTGCACGGTGATGTTCTGCTGGACGAAGCGCCCGAAACCGGGGGCCTCGGCGGATACCTGGTAGGTGCCAGGCTCGACGAAGTCGAACAGGTATTGCCCATTGGCACCGGTTTGCCGGACTGTTTCTACACCGGTGTTGGAGTTGAGCAGGGTTACAGTCGCGTTGGGGATGACCGCAGACGTCGCGTCGGTGACAAGACCTTGGACGCGCGCGCGGTAGTCCTGCGCAGTTGCCTGCCAGGCAAACAGGATGAACACACCCATCGCTGTTGCCTTCAGCAAGCTCAGAAAGTCACCTTTCTTCATGAAAAGCCTCCCGCGAGATGAGAACCGAACGCCGGGCGGCATGAGACGTGTCAGACCGCCTTGGTGTCGATTTTTGAATTAAGTAGATTAAACACCCAGCAGGGGGGGGGGCGTCAAGGGCAGGAGATATTAACTTCCACTAGTTAACGTTCATTAATCACGGAGACCCGTTGCCGGGTCTCCGTGATTCCTATGGAGGCGGAGTTCAGAACATGATGCGGCCCGTGTACTGAAACTCCCGGCCGCGGTTCATCTGGCTGACGGACCTTCCGAAATTGGCGTTGGTCACTGACGTGATCGGATTGGTCGGAACGAAGCTGTTGGTCAGGTTGTAGGCTTCAAGGCGCATCTCAAACCGGACGCGCTCAGTCACCGTGAACACTTTGGCTAGCGTGTTGTCCAGAGACCAGTTGTACGGTCCGCGGACACCGCCGAACTGGTAAGGATTCGACCGGGGTATATAGGCCGGCTGCACGGCGAACTGGGAGGTATCGAACCAGCGGTCGCGGCTCCGGTCGGAGATCCTCGGATCGCCACCCAGATACTGCATCGTGCCGAACCGCAGGAAGGCTCCGGAGTCCCAGAACAGCATGCCTGACGCCTGCCAGCCGCCGAGAATCGCATCGACGACGCGATTAGAGTCTGCCAGGAACCGGCGTCCGCGGCCGAACGGCAGGTCGTAGGTGGTGGCGTAGGCGATACGATGGCGCGGGTTGTTCGAATCGAGCCAGGTCCACCGGTTGGCAAACTGGTCGATATCGTTAAAGAAGTTGCTGTTCCGCTCGTAGTTGTAGTTGTAGGCGAGGTGGATCATCAGTCCCTGCGCCACCGGCCGCTGCACCTTCAACTGAAATGCCTGGTAGCGGTTCTCGAAGGCCGAGGTGTTGGTCTGCGTCAGATCGCCGTACTGGGGAAAGGGGCGCAAGAGGTTGCGCACCGTGATTCGCCGCTGGTTCCGCAACTGGCCTTGGAACAACTCCGGCGTGAGGTAGTTGAAGAAGGGGTTGTCGACCTGACGGTCCACGGGGCCGCCGACCGCGTACACGATGTTGGGGTCGACCATGTTCAACTGGAGCCCCTGGTTCACATTGCCGGAGAGCGTGCCGGGGTTGGACATCGGCAGATTCCGGCCCAGGTTGAAGAAGTAGGTTGCGTCCACGTTGAAACGGCCTGGTAATTCGACCTGGTAGGAGACATTGAAGCGGTCGTTGATGCCGGTCCGGAAGTCCTGCTGGTTCCACGAAGCGGCTTGGCCAAGATTCGTATAGCGGCCCAGACTCTTGCCGACCGGAGGGATCAGCGGGTTCGAGTTCGCAGGAAAAGGATCGCTCAAGAGCGCCTGGGGAACGCCCTGCAGTTCGGGGAGAGCCGTCGTCAGGGCACTGAAACCAGGGTACTGGAAGCTTCCCAAACCGTCCACGTTGAGGAGCGGAGGCACCGCATAGCGGGCGTACCCAAAACGAAGCGCCGACTTGTCGTTGAGGCGGATCGCGAGTCCTGCGCGTGGCAGGAACAGGTTGCGCTGCCCGTTCCAGGCCTGGCGGTTGTTGCTGTCAGTGAACACCCAGGCGCCGTTAAAGACCGGCGGTGCATTCCGCAGCGCGAGCGCTTCGGCTGGAAGTTGAGGCGGAGCCGCCTGCATTTCCGGGATGGGGTTGCTCAGGTCCAGGAACCGCGACATGCGATCGTCCGGATCCCACGGCCCGGTTTGGTACTCCCAGCGCAAACCGAGGTTGAGGGTGATGTTGCGGTTCAGCTTCCAGTCATCCTGGATGAAGAACGCGTAGAAGTCCGACCAGACCTTCTGAAGCGGAATGGCTTGCGCCCGCGAGTTGGATCCGATCGCCCCGACCAGGAACGTGGCGTACATGTCGCCGCTCAGGTTCGTGTTCGGGTTGAGGAACGTGTTCGCCGTCTGGTTCGGCCCGAAGGCGAAATCCATCAGGTTCGGGCGGATGCTGCTGCCGCGGAAGAGCCGGCTTTCCCCACCCCATTTCACGTAGTGCGCGCCGATGTTCTTCGACACGCGCCCGGAGTAGTTGTAGCTTTCCGGATGCTGCCACCAATAACCGCCGCGGCCAAACGTCGCGCTGCCACGGCCGGAGAAGGCCAACTGCGGGTAGTAGATGGCGGGAATGCCCTCGAGGTAGGACTGATACCACTGGTTGGGCCAGAACTGCCGCAGCCCCTCCTCGCCGATCTTCGCTGAAGGCGCGTCGTAGTCATCGTTGAGGCTGGCGTAGCTGAATCGGAAGTTGATCACCGTCGTCGGGTTCATCGTGTAGACAGCGTCCCCGGCCACGTTGCGCGAGTTCATCACGCCGCCGTTGTCGTTCCGCATCGCCGGCGAGTTGTTGGGCGTGTAGTTGTCCTGGTCGATGTCGGTGCGAAACCGCGCGTATCGGCCGAACACCTTCCACTTGTCGTTGATGTTCCAGTCCGTCCGGTTGGAGAAGTTCCAATACTTCAACTGCCACGAGTAGGCTTGGATGAAGTTCTGGACTCCCGCCGGCCCGGTGCCGGGGTTGTTGGGTAGCCAGATATCGTCCATGAACCGGCGCGAGACCGGATCGATCCGGCTTTGCGGAATCACGTTGCCGGCAAACGGCGTCCGGCTCGCGGTATTCGTGGCCGGATTGAACTGGGTCGTCGAAGGATCGTAGATCGTGCGCAAGCCGCCGACATTGTTCAGCGACTGCGAGAAGTCGCCCCCGCGCTCGAGTTGGGTCGGCAGCGTGATGATCGCCTGCCGCGGATCGTTCTGCCGCCAGCCTTCATACGAAGTGAACGTGAACAGTTTGTTCTTCACGATCGGGTTGCCGAGCGTGCCGCCCCAGATGTGGTTCCGAACGAGGTTCGGCGCGCGGGCGACGGAGTTAGTGACCGCGTTCAGCGCCGGATTGCGGCCCATATAGTACCCGGTGCCGTGATACTCGTTCGTCCCGGACTTCATCGACAGGCTCATCACACCGCCCGCCGAGTGCCCGAACTCCGCGTCCACCGCGTTCTGCTGGACCGTGAACTCCTGGACGGCATCCATGGGTGGTGCGTAGGAGCCCTTCATGTTCAACTGCAGCGGTGCGCCGTCGAGCAGCAGGTCGTTCTTGCGCGAGGTATTTCCGCCAACGTCCATCGAACTCGAAGACCACATGTAGAACGGGTTGCGCGTCGCCAGATTCGACGTATAGCGGTTCACGACCGCTGGATCGAGGAGTGCGAGCGTGAAGGGGTTCCGCGCCAGCACCGGCAGATCGGTGAGCATCTTCCGGTCGACCGTGAGCGACATCGTCGATGTGTTGAACTGAATTTCGACCGCCGACTCGGCGACCGTGATCGTCTCGGCCACAACACCGACACGGAGGACCGGATTGACCGTCACGTCGGCCCGAACCTGCACCACGATGTTCTGTTGCACGAAGCGGCCGAAGCCTTCCGACTCCACCGAGACCTGGTAGGTGCCTGGCTCCACGAAGTCAAACAGGTATTGTCCGTTGGCGCCGGACTCACGGACCGTCTCAACGCCGGTGTTTGTGTTCAGCAGCGTGACCCGGGCTCCGGGTATGACCGCTGAACTGGCGTCGGTCACAATGCCCTGGACACGCGCCCGATAGTCCTGTGCGGTTGCGTGCCACACCAGGGCGGTGAGCAGCACCAGAGAGAGCCACATTCTTTTGTTCATGAAGAACCTCCCGCGAGTAGAGTGCCCCAAAGCCCCGAACACCTCGTGGGTCCGGGTTGGCCCGGGAGTGCCGGGTCAAGCGAATGGAGATGGGGGAAGGTATATCATGCACATTAAGAAATTGTCAAGTACTTTTGTTAATTCTTACAGGTCGACGAGCAGAGACACCCCGGCTCGCTGTGCCCAGACACGGGCAGACGGACCAGGGACGGAGTTCGGGTTTGGAGGGCGTCGACTACTCGAAATAGCCTGCGGCCAGTTCGGGCTTGGTCTTGAGGGCGCGGCTCCAGTAGGAGCGGGCTTCCTCTTCCTGGCCGAGTGCCTTGAGGGCGATCCCGAGATTCAACTGAGCTTCAGCGAACTCGGGCAGCGCGTCCAGGGCTTCGCGGTAGAACTTGGCGGCGTCCTCGTGCTGGTCGGTCTTCTGAAGCAACAGGCCCGTGTTGTAGAGCAGTTCAGGAGTGCGCTGACCCTGGCCGATCAGTTGCTGGTGGAGCGTCAACGCTTCGCTGAAGTCACCGCGCTCGAGGGCGATTCCGGCCAGCCCGCGCAGACCCTCGAAGGAATCGGGATTGGTGGAGACAGTGCGTTCGAAAGCGCCTCGGGCGGCTTCGAGGTTCCCCATCTTCCAGTAGGCGAGACCGGCGTTCAACTGCGCCTCGGGCCAAGTCGCGCGCCGCGCGAGGCAGGACTCGAACGCTTCGACGCTGCCCTTGTAGTCGCCTGTCTGCAAGCGGATGTAGCCTACACGGAAGCGGGCATCGTCCCAGTCGGGATTCAGTTCGAGGAGCTTCGCATAGAGCTCTTCGGCTTCGGAGAAGTGCTGCTGGCGCTCCAGCACCAAGGCCAGGTTCCACAACGAGGTGGGTGATTCAGGCTGCAGTTTGAGCGCCTGCTGGTACGCCGCGCGCGCGCCTTCCAGGTCGCCGGTTTCCTGCCTGACGATGCCCAGGTTCACATGAAGTTGGGGCTCGGCCGGTTGAATCTTCACTGCACGGTCATAGACCTCGGCGGCCTTGGCGAAATTACCGGCCTTCTGGTAGGCCAGCCCGAGGTTGAACCAGCCCTCGAACGAGTCCGGCGCGTAGTTGACGAGGACCTGGCAGTGCTCGGCGGCCTGCTCGAAATCGCCACTGGCGAACGCAGCCATGGCCAACCCCTGCAAGCCGGCGAGCGAATCGGGCTTGATCTCGAGCAGGCGGCCGGCATACTGCGCCATGGCGGCGTGGTCCTTCTGCTCGCTCGACATCCAGATCAGGTTGACGAGGGTCTCCTCGGACTTGGGATTCCGCTGCAGGATGCGCCGGTAGGCTTCGGCGGCGGCATCGAGGTTCCCTTCCAGTTGGAGGGCGACGGCTTTGCCGAACAGCGCGGCTTCCGAAGCAGGATCCTTGCGCAGCACCGCGTCATAGGCTTCGCGCGCCGCCACGCCCGCGCCGAGGTGGAGATGGCAGGAGCCGAGGCCCAGATGGGCTTCTTTGCGCTCCGGGTCGAGCCGCAAGGCCTTCTGGAACTGCTGCGCGGCCTCATCCCAGCGTTCGAGCGCCTGGAGGCACAACGCGAGATTGAAGGAGCCGGTAGGATGCGACGGCTCCTGTTCCACCAGTTTGCTGTAGGCGGCGGCCGCCTCCTCATACTGCTTCCGCTCATAGCGGATGTAGCCGATGGCGGAATAGATTTCGGCTCGCTGCTCACCGGATCGAAGTGCTTTCTCGAGTTCGACGAGCGCCTCTTCGCCCTTCCCTTCGAGGTGCAGGGAGACCGCCCGGGCGAACAGTTGCGAGGTCCCGGTCTGGGTTCCGGCCGCGGCCGCATGTTTCGTCATTGCTTCTTCTCTCCAGTCGTCGCCTTACTATCGGCAGTTCTCGGGGAAATCTGAGAGCACAGCCACCCCAAAAAATCGTCTTTGTCCACGACGCGGACGGAGCGCAGGCGGAAGGCCGAATCGCGGTCGGCGAAGAAGCCAACCCCGCCGGTCATGAGCCGGTCGTCAGACCACTGGTCGACCATTTGCCCGTTGACACTCGTGGTGAACCGGTCCCCCTGCGCGGTCACGACCACGCGGTAGAGCGTGTCGTTGCGGAGGGTAAGCGGCATCGGCAGTTCGGTCCGCGGTCCTTCGGCGCCGCGGTAGACGGTGTAGCGCACGATGTTCACCCGGGGCAGGGGTCCGGGCGCCACGATCACGAACTTCACCGCGTGATAGTTGGCGGTGTCACGAGCGCGCACGGCGAATGACATGCCGCGGCGCTCGATCTGGCCGACGAACTCCATGCGGTAGTTGTCGAGCGGGAGGCTGCGGGCGAACAGTGCGAGGCGTGCGGGCAGGACGAAGCCGGCCTGATCGAAACTCCAGGACTGCTCCCATCCCGCATCGCCGCTCCAGCCGTCGAGCCCTGAGCGGAAATCGTCTTCGAGTTCGATCGTGGCGCGCTGCCGGATCGACTCCTGCAGGTTCTGCCAGGCCGAGCCCGCGGAAACCTTGGTCCCGCCAGTCATGTAGAAAAGCGTCGGGACCATCATGAGCGGCAGCGCCAAAGCCAGACCGCGAGCAAGCGCCGGGGGCAGGCTCCACAGCCGGCTGGCCAAGTCCAGAGCCCGCGCCACCGGGTTTGCCGCGCCGCCCAACCGGGCGAGGAGGCGCGAGCGCCAGGCCGAGGCCGGCGCACGACGTGGCTTCACTCGATTCATGGATTCAGATACCTCAGGCAAAAGTTGGAACTGATAGACGGGCTCTGACGGCGCCGGCAAGGCAACTGCGGGACCGGGCGCAAGATCCCGCAATGGCGCGGGACGCAGAACCGGAAGCAGCGGATGGGTTCGTGCGGGAGAGGCCTTGCTGGAGGCCGGAAGCGGACCGGCGGCACAGGTCTCCGCCGGCGCGTCCCAACCCTCGGGTACGCTTGCCGCGGCCGGCCGGAACGAGGGCAGGCCGGGAGCAGCCGCCAAGGGCAGCATCCGTGCCCGGAGCGAACGCGGCGCGACCGCGTCCTGCGCCGGGACAGCAGCACTGGAGAGCGAGGGCACCGCCACGGCCTTCGGCGGCGCCGTCCGGGCGGCCCGCACGCGCAAGTCCACGCGGTTCGCCGGAAGCGCGACAAACGCTTCGAGATGCGGGGGCGCGGGAGGCGCTACAGCACGGGTCCCCGGCATCGCCGGCAGGGCCCGTCCAGGCGCGGCGAGTGCCGCGGCAGGCAGGGCGCATTCGGTTGTGAGGAACTGCCGCTCCGGGATCCGCAGCGGGTTCCGCAGGGCGCGCTCGGGAGCAGACGCCGGCGCGGGCCAGGCAGCGGCGGCGGCGGGACCGGCCGGCAACAGCGCGGTTGCCGCCGACGGCGTCCGCAGGGCGGGGATTGGGAAGCTGAGCCGGACGGCGGCGTCCTGGCGCCACGCCATCGGCCAGGCGAAGATCGCCGTGGGACCGCCTTCCAGAAGGAACCACGCTGCCGGGGACAGATATCCCGCAACTCCCCGCAGGCGCTCCACCGGCAAAACAGGCGCCGGTAGACACTTGGTCCACCGCCAGCCGGCCGCCGACGGCACAGCGGACGGCCCGGCGACGCCCGGGCGCGGTCCGCTGAGCGGCGGGAGAACCGCCGCCAGGACGGGCCACAAACGCGGCTCGCACGGGGGCCGGCGAAGCACGGTGTAGCGCGTCGCGATTCCAGGCAACGTCAGAGGCGACCGTGACCGTTCGGTGCGATGCGCTACCGTGGGTTCGAGCGCCGCGCAGCCGACGCGCATCGCCGCCGCCGGCTCGCTGATCCTGCCGGCCGCCCAGATCCAGTCTCCATCCCAGGCAGTCCCGCGGCATCCGGGCAGGTCCAGGATCAGGTCGCCAGCCAGCCGCCGTGGCTCCAGCAGGGACATCGGCGCCGCCCAGCCAAACTCGGGCACGGTCCGCCCGCGCAGGCGAAGCGCCTGGCCTCTCCGGAAACCCCGGAACGCAGTCCCGGCAGCCGGAGGCGGCAGCAACGGCCGGACGAGGGATGCCGGGCCGGCGGGGACAGGCGCACCCGGCATCGTGCGGGCGGCCAGAGCCAGCGGCATAACCCGCGCCGGGCGCGCCCCCCCGCGCAACGCCGCGAGTCCATTGGGATAGACCCGGTATTCGGGGAACAGGGCGGTATCCGCTCCGCGAGCGCGCCCACAGCCGTTCTCCCAGCCGTCGGGGCGATCATAGATGAAAGCCGACGGCGGCGGCACGCTCCCGTTGACGTGCGGCTGCTTCGGGGCCCTCGATCGGCGCCTGGGCCTCTCCGGTTCCACAACCGCCACCGGCGAGGAGAACTTCGCGGGCGACGGGCGGTCGAGCAGCAATGCCAACCCCTGCTCGGAGAGCCGCTCGGAGTGCTCGCGGCGATGCTCCTCACTGCAGAACCGCTCATTCCCCAGCCGCCGGAATATCGGGATTTTCTCGCCGCAATGCTGGCAGTTCATGGAATCCGGAGGGACCGGAACCTCGCCCAAATTCGAGTCAGACAGACCCTGTTTCCATAGTACGGAAGTCCCGGGTCCGTGAACAGTGTCAAAAGTACTTACGGAGCTACAGCGGAGGCTTAATTTCTAAGGGCGGATAGGAAAAGGCACTTAGGACGCTCGGCTCAGCCCACACTGGCATAGGCAGGAAGCCGCGGGCAGTCAGGAACGAGCAAACCCGTCCGAGAAAATCGTCCCGGTGCGACACGCGAAGCCAGCGGACGCGGGCCAACTCGCCCGCCTCGGAGAGGAAGCCGACTCCGCCGGAGCGGTACTGGCCATCGGACCAGGAATCGACCATGCGGCCATTGATCCGGGTCGTGAAATGGTTGCCATTGAGATCCATCTGCACGCGGTAAATCGTGTCGTTGCGGATCGAAAACGGCAACGGAACACTGGTCGCCGGACCCGCCTTGCCGTCGGAGACCGTATACCGCACGAGATCCGCCATCGGCAGCGGCCCCGGTTTGGTGATCGTAATCTTGGCAGCGTAATAGTTGCGGTCATCGCCGGCGCGGAACACCCAGCCGAGGCTCGTGCGCTCAATCTGGCCGAGGAACTCGAGACGGTAGTCGGCGAGAGCCATGGAGTCCCTCCACAACCCGAACCGTCCGGGCCGGAGGAATCCGGCCTGGTCATACGACCAGTCCTTGGACCACCCAGCGGGGCCGCTCCATCCGCTGAGCCCGGAGCGGAAATCCTCGTAGTGGCGGATGGCTGCGCGCGTCCGCAACTGGGCGCGCAGGGACTCAATCTGACGCCCGACCCACGCCGCGCCGCCGGAAGACTCGCGAGCGCTCATCGTCGGGCCGAGACGCGTCAACAGAATCAGCGACGACAGCATCAGGGAACATAAGGCCATCACGCCGAGCAGGAGCCGCGGGTTCGGCAGGTACTGCTTCCAGGGCGGCGGCACATACTGCCGCGCCTTCGCCTGCTGCTCGAGTGTGACAAAATACTGCGAATACTCGTCTGGGTCGAGACGCCCCGGCCGTTCCGAGGTCTCATAGAGCCTGGGCAGCGCCTCGTCGACCGGTTCGAAGGCCGGGGTCGGCAACCGCAGTTGCGCCACCGGCCGGATCGGCGCGGGACCGACGGCTTCCGCCGACTCAGCGTCCGCCAGCCGATCGAGCGGCCTGGGACGGACTGGCGGCCGGACCGGCATCGAAGGCACATCGAACGCGGAAATCGGCTGGACAGCGGGTTCCGGTTCCTCGGCTTCCGGCGCAAGCCCCGGAAGACTCAGCTTCGGAAGTGCCAGACGGGGCGAAAATCGGAACGGAGTGGGCGCGGCAACCAGCCAGGCTCCCGGCAACACCGCGGACGCCGCCGCGGCTTCCCCGGACAGAACGAACTCAGGCGTCCCGATCTCCCCCCGCCACAACGGGATAGCGAAACCAGCCAAAGCCGGGTCGGGAGGTTGCGCCACGGCTGTCACTCGCACCGGACCCAGCGGGCCGGGCTCCGGCTCGGTTACCGCCGCACCCGTGCCTGGACCAGCCTCACGAGACGCGCTTTGCTCGGCTAGATAGAGGGCCCGGTGCTCCAGGCCGCAGAACTCCCCGAGCGCCGTCTTCCGGAATACCGCGAGTTGTCTGCCGCACCACAAGCAGTTCATTGGTTGGCTAGGACCTTCGTCTCTCAAATCGTAATTGATTCCGGGCAGCAATGCTATTTCCGAAATCCCCTAGAACTACTATCCAAGTACCGTACGTCCCCCAATGGCCTAAGTCTAAGACCCAGGACTTCGCTCCACCAGCGCGTCCGGACTCTCCAGGACTCCGGGCGACAACTCGATCCCGAGACCCGGTCCAGGGGGGAGCGAAAAGGTCCCCTCGCAGGGCCGCATCATGGCCGTGACGAGCCCGTCGTACTCCTCTCCGTAATGACGGCGTACGCTTTCCACCGAATGCAGATTGCGGACGGCCGCACCGAAGTGCAGCGAGGCAAAGTGCAGGACGGGTCCTCCGCAATTGTGGGGGGCGACCGGAACATACAGCAATGAGGCGAGGTCGGCGATCCGCCGCGCCTCACTGAATCCGCCGCACCAGGCCAAGTCCGGCATGGCGATTCGAACGGCCCGGTTCTCGATCAATTCGCGGTACTGCCAGCGCGTCATCAGACGCTCGCTGAGGCATAGTGGAATTCTCGTCGCAGCCGCTAACTCTCTGTAAGCCGCCAAGTTATCCTGGGGAAGCATTTCCTCGAGCCACATCGGCGCCAGTGGTTCGGCGGCGCGGGCGATCTGCTCGGCGGCGGGCAGGCTCCAGTAGCCGTGGAACTCGAGCGCCACCTCCATCTCGTCGCCGACTTCCTGGCGGATCAGGCGCAGCGGTTCCAACCCCTGGCGCAGCTCGCCTGGCGTCAGGCGCTGGCCCCCGGAGGCGAGAGCCACCGGATCGAACGGCCAGATCTTCATCGCGTGGATCCCGTCCGCCATCAGGCTCCGAGCAAGCCGCACCGGCTCGGTCAGGAAATCGATGCGGTCGTAGCAGGTGTTGTAGGTGGGGATCGTCTCCCGCGCTGCGCCCCCAAGCAATTGGTACGCTGGTACCCCTAGTACTTTTCCGGCGAGATCCCACAAGGCAATGTCGACGGCGCTGATCGCACGCATTTCCGCGCCACCCCAGCCGCTGTAGGAAACGGCCGCGAACATGTCGGTCCAGAGCCGGTCGATGGCCGAGGGGTCGCGGCCCAGGAGAACCGGGGCGAGCGCCTCGTGAATGACGGCCGCCTCGCTGCGCGGGCGGGGATAGGTTTCGCCGAGGCCGGAGAGGCCGCTGTCGGTATGGATTCGGACCCAAAGCCAGCGGATGGGTCCGGCATGCACGGTCACACCGCGCGAGAACTGGATGGTCTCAACGGCGGTGATTCGCATGGCGTATTCAGGGCCTTTCGCCCCATGATAGCGCGAAGATCTAGCGGCCAGCGGTGAGCCAGCGCTCGGGAATCCGGACGAACACGACGTGGTTCGGGCGCTCCGTGAGGCTGCCCTTCCGGTACAGCAAACCGATGGTCTTGCCGGGCAACGCGACGAGATCTGAGTACCCGCCACCTCCGTCGTAGACGACACGGCTGCGGGACCAGGTGCGGCCGCCGTCCTGACTGGCCGACAATGTGAGCAGCTGCCGGACCCCGGTGGTCCCCGGATGGCTCTGCACGAGCGTGTACGGCTTGCGGGACCAAGGCAGAGCCAGCCAGCCTGCGTCGCAAGGGCCGAACCGGAGGTCCCGCTGGATCCTGGGCTCGCCCACCGTTTCTCCGGCGTCGCGGCTATCGGCGAGAATCCGGAACTCACTTGTGTCTTCCCGCAAGCGGTCGTCGCGGGACCTCGTGCCGCGCGCATTCCAGATGAGCGTCCCGTCGGACAACTCCGCCAGGCGGCTCTCGTTTGCACCCCAACCGGGCCCGATCTCCGCCGCGCGCCGCCAAGTCTTGCCCTTGTCGTCACTCGCCAGCATCGAGACGCCATACATCCGCGGGATCTCTGTCACCGCCTTGCGGTGCCAGAACGGGACCAGCAACCGTCCGTTGTGCCGCTTCATCGCGGCTTGCTGATGCGCCAGTTGGATCCCATGCCCCGGACCGGGCATGTGAAACGTCCACCCGTGGGGATTTTCGCGGAACAGATCGGTCAGTTCGGTGCGCTCGCTCCAGGAGCGTCCCTCATCGCCGGATGTGCGGTAGAAGACGCGGGTCCAGTTCTGGTCCTTCGTGCCCTCGTTGAGAACATAGAAGATGAACACACGCCCCGTCGTCCGGTCCAACAGCGCGGTCGGGTTCGCCCAGCACTCCCCTTGGGTCGAGCGCTCAATGAAGATGTCGCCGGACCAGGTCCGTCCCCCATCCGTGCTGCGCTTACAAAGAAGATGATGCGGACCGGCGTCGCCGGCTTCGATGCGGCCCTCGGTGAACGCCAGAATCGCGCCCCCCCGCGTCACCGTCAGGCCCAGGACATGATGGGTCGCCAGCCCACCTTCGCCTTTCGCCCAAACGACGGACTCCTCCAACTGTGCAGCGAGCGGAGTTGCGGCGGCAAGCACGAGCAGAAAAGTATTGACACGCATTTCACACGACTCTAGCATAGAATTATCGATATCGCTCACAGACCAGGAGAGTCTCGCCCATGTCTGGCACACTGCTTCGTCTTTCATTCCTAGCTGGCTGCTTCGGCGTCAGCCTGCTGGCCCAAACCACAACGGGACGCATCGTGGGAGTCGTCCGCGATTCCTCCGGCGCCGTCATCCCGAACGTGACCGTTCAGGTCCGCAGCCTCGGCACGAACGTCGTGCGCGAGACATTTACGAGCGCGGATGGCGACTACGTCGTCACCAACCTGCAAATTGGCTCCTATGAGGTCTCGGCCTCGACCGCCGGATTCAAGCGCTTCGTCCAGGGTCCGGTGCCGCTGGCGATCGAGCAGACCGTCCGCGTGGACGTGACTCTGCAACCTGGAGAGGTCAGCGAAAGCATCGAAGTGACCGCGGGCGCCGCGCTGATTGAGACGGAACAGTCGAGCGTCTCGAAGGTCGTGGACAACCAGACGATCGTTCAACTGCCGTTGACGGCGCGGAACTTCATTTCCCTTGGCAGCCTGGTACCGGGCACCACGGCGGGAGCGCCAGGCAACAGCATCGTGCGCGGGCGCCAGGAGGGTGTCGCGCTGACGGCGAACGGCCAGCGGGCGGAGAACAACAACTTCCTGCTCGATGGCTCGGACAACACGGCAAACTTCATCGGCGTCGTGGTCGTGGTCCCGTCGATCGACGCAATTCAGGAGTTCAAGGTTCAGACGTCGAACTACTCGGCCGAGTTCGGCCGCGCCGCCGGCGCGATCGTCAATATCGCGATCAAGTCCGGCTCGAACAACCTCCATGGCACGGCCTACGAATTCTTGCGTAACGACAAGATGGATGCCCGGGACTTTTTCTCTCCCCAACGCAATCCACTGCGCCGGAACAACTTCGGCGGATCGCTCGGCGGACCGGTCCTGCGCGACAAGACGTTCTTCTTCGTCAACTACGAAGGACTTCTCGAGCGGCGCTTCTCCTTCCCCGGCTCGATTGTCCCGACGCCTGCGCAGCGCCAGGGCGACTTCTCCGGCGGACCGGCGATCTTCGATCCGCTTTCGGTCACCAACAACCAGCGCGCCCCGTTCGCCAACAACCGCATCCCGGCGGACCGCATTCACCCCGCTTCGCAGCGCATCCTCCCAATCTGGCCCGAGCCGAACAATCCGGGAGACCCGGCGCGCAATTTTCTCGGCAGCTTCAACAACCCGTTGAACCGGCACCAGTTTCATGTCCGCGGCGACCATTACCTGACGCAGAGCGACCAGATCATGGGTCGTGTGTCGTGGACCGATACCGATGACATCTCCCGAGCCGTCGCTCTCGGAGGGCAGACGACCGAAAACGCGCACAAGAGCGGCGTGGTCGGCTGGACCCGCGTCCTGTCGCCCACGATGCTCAACGACCTCCGTTTCTCGGCGATGGACTACAACTTCAATCTGTTGCCCGACGGTCTTGGGACCGACTACGCGTCGCAGTACGGGCTGCCTAGTTTCGCCAGCCGCGAGGACATCCAGCGCCACCCTACGATCTCCGTGCGGAACATGGTGGGAGCCGGCGGCGGCGACACGACTCCATTGCTGCGCCGCGAGGTCTTCTACCAGATCGTGGAGCAGTTCACCATGACGAAGTCCCGGCATACCGTCAAGATCGGAGGCGACATCCGCCTTTACCGCTCGAACAACTTCCAGCCGCAGAGTGCAAGCGGCCAGTACAGCTTCACGGGAGCCTATACAGCGCAGCGCGGCGGACTCTATCCGCACGGCTTCGCCGACTTCCTGCTCGGCACGCCACAGTCCCAGCGCATCCTGATACCGATCAGCTATGACGCCACCCGCATCAATAACGGCCGTGTGAACCTGTATGTGCAGGACGACTGGCAGATCCACTCGCGCCTCACGATGAATATCGGTTTGCGCTGGGAGCGGGACGGCAACTGGTTCGAGACGCAGGACCGATGGGCCTACATTGACTTCAACAACGGCGATGTCGTCTACCCGCGCACGTTCCGCAACCCGTTCACCCTGCCCTTCCAGCACCGGACGGAAGACATCCGCTCCATGAAGCCACCGACGAACCGGGCGTTCGCGCCACGCATCGGCTTCGCGATGCGCCCGTTCGGAGACAACCGGACTGTCATCCGCACGGCGTACGGCATATTCTGGGGCGTGCCGCAGGGCTTCATCCTGCTCAACAGTGCATCGACCCCGCCGCCGTTCTTCCTGCGCTCGGAGTTCAATAGCGGAACGACCGACCCCGAACTTCGCTTCGGCGAGTTCCCCGGCGTTTCCGCCGAAAACTTCATCCCGCGCGTCCCGGCCGTGTTCACGCACGATCCGCGCAACTTCTCGAACGGCTACACCCAGCAGTGGAACTTCGGAATTGAGCGGCAGATTGGGGGAAACCTCGCTGTCTCCGGTTCATATGTGGGAAACAAGGCCACCCACCTCGACCGCCGTTGGGAAGGGAACCCGGCCCTGCCTCCCGGTCCGGGCGCGATTCAGGGGCGCCGCCTGTTCCCACACCTGGGCGCCACCGTGTACCAGGCATCGAACAGTTTCTCTACGTATCACTCGCTCCAGATGTCGGCCGAACGCCGGTTCAGCCAGGGCTTGCAGTTCCTTGCCGCCTACACCTGGTCGAAGTCGCTCGACGACACCTCAACCTGGAGTGGCCTCGGCGGGCAGGAGAGCCAGTTCGCACAGGATCCGCGCCGCTTCGATCTAGAGAAAGGCCGTTCCGGCTTCGACCTGCGGCATCGTTTCACGCTCTCCTACGTGTACGAACTGCCGTTCCGCTTCAGCCACCGCGTCGTGCACGGATTCCTCGGCGGATGGCAGCAGGCCGGGATCGTGACGCTGCAGACCGGCTTCCCGCTCACCGCCACGGTCGGCGGCGACATCCCGAACGCTGGCACCCGCACGACGCGACCGAACCTGAACGGACCGGGCAATCTACCCTCGTCCGAGCGCAACATCGACCGCTGGTTCAACACCGCGGCGTTCACACAGCCGGCCGCCTTCAACTTCGGCACAGCCGGACGCAATATCATCGATGGACCAGGCACCCGCGCCTACACGGCGTCGCTCATGAAGATGTTCGAGATCACCGAAGGCCACCGGCTCCAGTTGCGCGGGGAATTCAACAACGTGCTCAACCACCCGGTCTTCGGGCTGCCCAACGCCGCCTTCGGGAACGCCGCGTTCGGGTTTATCCGGTCGGGCGGCGGCGGCCGTGAGACCCAGCTCGGATTGAAATACATCTTCTGAGCCCGGCATGACGGCGCTCGACTACACGATCCTGGCAGTCTATCTGCTGGGAATGATCTCGCTCGGCGGGTACTTCTGCCGCGGCCAGAAGTCGCTGCGGGAGTACCTGTTGGGCGGGCGCTCCATTCCCTGGTGGGCGGCGGCATTTTCCGGCATCGCCACCATGGCCAGCGCGGTCGGATACCTCGGCGCGCCGGGTCAGGCGTTTCACTCCGACCTGACCTACTGGCAGTTGCGCCTGGCGATTCCTTTCGCGATTCTCGCGCTTTGCCTGCTGTTCATTCCGTTCTTCTACAAGCTCGATGTCTACACGGCCTACGAATATCTCGAGCGCCGCTTCGATCTGAAGACACGGGTTCTGGCGGCGTCGCTGTTCACCCTGCTCAAGTGCGGGTATCTGGGCATCGTGATCTTCGCTCCCGCGCTCGTGCTGTCGCGCATGACCGGAGTCTCCGAACTCTGGGTCGTTGTCATCACTGGCGCGGTCACGACGCTTTATACGATGCTAGGCGGGATCCGCGGCGTCGTCTGGACGGATTCGCTGCAGCTCGGCGTCTTCGTCGGTGGCGCGGTGGCCGCGTTCTGGCTGCTCACGTCGCGGGTCGAAGGCGGTCTGACCGAGGTCTTCCGCGTTGCCGGCGACGAAGGCAAGCTGCGCATGGTGGATTGGTCACCCAATCTGACCACGGAATTCACCTTCTGGGGCGGCATGATTGGCGGGACCTTCCTGTTGCTCAGCCAGTACGGTGTCGACCAGGCGGAGTTGCAGCGTTTTCTGACGACCACCTCGGTGAAGCACGCGCGGATGGCGGTCAGTTGGACCATCGTGGCGTCGGCCATCTACGGCAGCCTGCTGTTCCTGATCGGCAGCGCGCTTTACGTCTTCTACCTGCAGAATCCGGACAAGGGCGGATTCGCGTTGAATTCTGACCAGGTGTTCCCGAAGTTCATTCTCGAAGAGATGCCGCAGGGCATGCGAGGCGTGCTCGTGGCGGGGGTGCTGTCGGCGGGGATGTCGACGATCAGCTCGGTGTTGAACTCGCTCACCACGGTCGCGCTGCGCGACTTCCACCATCGCCTCTCCGGACACGAAGGATCCGTCCTGCTGGCGCGCGGCGTGACCGTGTGCTTCGGCGCACTTGGGACCGGGGTTGCGCTGTTCGGCGACTGGTTCGGCGGCATTCTCGTGGCGTCGGGGAAGATCTCGAACTTCTTTGGCGGGAGTCTGGTGGGGATTTTCCTGCTTGGTATGCTCGCACCGCGCGTCAATGGAACGGCGGCGTTCTGCGGTGCACTCACTGGCTTCGCCGCCGTCGCCCTCGTGGCGGCGCAGACATCGATCTCGTGGCTGTGGTACGGCGCCGTCGCCGCGGGAGTCGCATTCGGATCCGGGCTGCTCTATGGCGGGTTCTTCCCGGCGCCGCACAACGAACAACTCTACGGCCTGACGTGGCGCCACAAACGCCGTCTGGCCGCCGAGGAGACATCATGACGCAGAACCGCAGACAGGCCATGGCCGCTCTCCTGGGTGGCATGGCGGGAGCCGCGTGCAGCCGTCCGGCCGCGCCGCGCATCCAGCCGATGAAGGAGATTCCCGCCGCGGCACGGGTCACTGCCGCTGAAGAATCGGGCTGGTACCACTCGGTCGCCGGCATCGCCGAGGCGAAAGGCAACTTAATTGTGACCTACCGCCGCTCCGACGCGCACCGCGCTTCCGATACGTACATCATGACCGCGCGTTCGGAGGATGGCGGCCGGACCTGGAAGGATCACCGCCCGATCCATCACCTGAGCTGGGAAAACAACCGTGCGTGCTGGGTCGCACCGCAGTTGACGGCCCTGAGGGACGGGCGTCTGGTCCTGGTCGCAGACCGCGGCGAGAAGATTGACAAGGACGACTGGCCGATGCTCAGCCGCTGGCAGCAGAAGCCGCTTGGCATGTCGAACCACCTGTTCTGGAGCAGCGACGGCGGCCGGAACTGGGATGGTCCACACAGGATCGACGACTGGGGCGGCGAACCGGGCTACATCGTCGAACTGGCAGACGGGGCGCTCGTCTACACGCGCACCGAAGCGCAGCGTACCGAGAAGCTGCCCAATCCCTTGCCGCAATGGGGCGAATACTACTACCGCAACACAGCCGTCTTCTCGGATGACGGAGGCAAGACGTGGAAACGGACAGCCATCGTCGCCGACGATCCGTACTACTCCGACTGCGAAGTCGGCCTCGCCGAATACGCCTCCGGCAAGCTGCTGGCCGCCACCCGCTGCGGGGACGCCGGCTCGCAATTCGGCCAGCCCAGCCGGCTCGTGTATAGCAGCGACTCCGGGCGCACCTGGGGCAAACCGAAACTGGCGCCGTTCTACGGGCACCGAGTCATCGTCGGCAAACTGCAATCGGGCAAGCTGCTGGCGGTGTTCCGCAACGCCTGGGGCACCACGGGCAGCTACGCGTTCGTCTTCGACGCCGAAGAGAGCTTCGCCTATCAGCCGAACTCCTGGATCTGGGACGAATCGCGCTGCCGTCTGAGCGATGGCGCGATGGAGCTCGACACCGCGGACGGCCCCCGCGGCGCAGCCGAATTCACCCTGTATCCATGCGAGTCACTGACCAGTCCGGTCGAGGTGGAAGCCGATCTGCTGGTGCGCGAGGCGGGCGCCGACGCGTGCCAGATCAGCGCCGGATGCTGGGTGCGGTTCCGGCCGGACCGCGTCGAACTGGCCGACCGCCCGGAGCAGGGTTTCGCGATCGACGCGACCCGCAATCACCGCTACCGCTTGGTCCGGGAAGGCGGCAAACTCACGATTCTGGTCGACGGCGAAACCAGGCTGGAGGCGTCCACCGAGGGCATCGCGGTCCGGCATGTCCGCTTCGGCAACCGGTATTCCGCACGCGGCGGCGCCGGAGCGCGCACGAACGGAGGGCGCTCCTACTGGCGGGCGGTCTCGGCCAAGGTACGCAATCCGAACGATCATGCCATCGAATGGAACTGGCAGGCCGATCGGGGTTTTCCCGATCAGTTCCGGCGTGACCGGCTCGTGCTGCTCGAGCGGAATGGCAGCTTCTCTCACGGCAACAACGGTTACCCGGATTGGATCCAGCAGCAAGACGGCACGATCCTGATCGCCGACTACACCAGTTCGGAACCACCCCGCGAACGGCCTGTTCTCCGGGTCTACCGCGTCACCGAAGCCGAGGCGAGCGCATGACCCTCAGCGCCTTCGATCCCCTGCCCCGGGTTCTGTTCGCGGACGACTTCGACAATGGACTCAACGGCTGGATCACGGTCATCGGCAACTACGAAGACTCGCTCGACTCGATCATTCCCGAGTACCAGGGCTGGCAGGCGCCGATGCTGAGCAATCTCACGATGTGGGACACAGGCACCGCGGGCAGTCTGAACGGCGTCTACGCGATGAAGCTTGCCACGCGTCCACGCGAAGCCAGCATCGCCCACGCCATGAAGCGACTGACGAGCCGCCGGGCCGTGCGCGTGCGGATCGAATACTATTTCGCCTTCAAGCCTGAGCCATCGCGCATGCGGCTGCTCGATACGGACGTTCGCTGCGTCGGCTTCGGCTTTGACATCCAGCAGAGCGTCCGCGCGGCGGAACCGCGCTACCGGACGCACCCCATGGTCCGCTATCTCAATTGCTGGCAGGGGGATCGCGTGCGCCGCTGGCAGTACCGGGACACACACGAGTCGTTCCGTGACATCGGCGGGCGCAAGGAAATGGTTTCGTTCTGCCCGTATACCTCCAGAGACTGGAAGGACCTGCCAGGCGCGGAACAGCCCCTCTGCTACAACGAGATCCCCACCAAAGTGAACTGGCACTACTTCTCACTGGATTTCGACCTGGCCACGGCTTCGTACATGCGTATGCAGTGCAACGATCACGAGTTCGACCTGCGCAGCATTCCGCCGATTCGAATCCCGGCGATGCCGAACCTGTGGTGCATGCTCCAGCCGCTCGTCTGGGTGGAGTCCGACACGGGCAACCGGGCATTCCTCTATATCGACTCGGCTGTTCTCTCCGCGGAGGCGTTGTGATGGTCCGGCGAAGCCATACCTACGTTCTCGCTTTGAACGAACTGTGGTCCGGCGAGTTCGAAAGCGAGCCGTACGAAGTATCCTGGGCCGGCGAGGCTCTGATCTTCGTGCGCACGCTCTGGTCAGAAGGTTTAGAGACCGCCCAGGCGCGCGTGCAGATCTCGCCGGACGGTGTCCACTGGTGCGACGAGGGCTCGATCGTCGAACTCGTCCCGGCGCCCGGGATGACGTTTCAGAGGGTGGACCGCTTCGGTGGATGGCTGCGGCTGGCAGGCACGCTGCCGGCGGGCGCCTCAGTGAAAGCGATCGCTTACGTTGTGGCGAAGGAGTAGACCCATGAGGACCGAATGGGGACATTTCATCGGAGGAGCGAGCGTCGCCGGCAGCGGCATGCTGGAGATCGTCGACCCGGCGGTGGGTGAGCCATTCGCCTCAAGCGCGCGCGGAGCCGCGGCGGAGGTGGATCGGGCCGTCCGCGATGCCCAGCGAGCCTGGAAAGAAAGCTGGCGCTTACGTAAGCCTGCCGCTCGCGCGGAAGTGCTCTTTCGCCTGTCACGCCTCATTCTCGATCACCTCGACGAACTGTCGCGGATGGAGTCGCGCAATACGGGTAAGCCGCTGCGGTCGACCGAGGCAGAGGTCCGCCGCGCGGCGCGCTATTTCGAATACTACGCCGGAGCACCGGACAAGTTTTTCGGTGACACAGGTCCGCCGGAGGAGAGTTTCCTCGATTTCACCTGGAACGAACCGCTCGGAGTGACCGCGCACATCCTGCCCTGGAATTTCCCGCTGCCTGTACTGGCCCGTTCCGTGGCGCCGGCGCTGGCCATGGGCAACGCCGTTGTGGTCAAGCCGGCCGAGCAGACCCCGCTCACCGCTCTGCGGGCCGCGGAACTGGCGATCGAGGCGGGTGTTCCCTCAGGTGTATTCAATGTCGTCACGGGACTCGGCGAGGAAACCGGCGCGCCCCTTGTCTCGCACCCGCTGGTGCGCGCCGTCGCTTTTACCGGGTCCGTCGAGACGGGACGCGCAGTCCTGCGGCTCGCCGCCGAGCGGATAATTCCGGTCATGCCGGAGCTGGGCGGGAAGAGTCCGAATCTTGTCTTCGCGGACGCGGACCTGGATCTGGCGCTCGAAAACGCGATCCAGGCGATCTTCGCCAACAGCGGGCAGACCTGCATCGCCGGTTCGCGGCTGCTCGTGGAGGCGCCGATTCGGGAAAGCTTCGCCGCACGACTCGCGGAGCGCGCGAGGAGTCTGCGCCTCGGTCCAGGCGAGACGAATCCCGACCTCGGCCCGCTCATCTCCGAGGAACAGCGCAAGCGAGTCCAATCGTATTGCGAACTGGCTGTCAGCGAAGGCGCGCGCCTGGTCACCGGCGGCCGGAGGCCCGCACAGCCGGACCGCGGTTTTTTCTTTGAGCCGACCATCTTCGATCGCGTCGAGCCGTCGATGCGGATCGCGCGGGAGGAAATCTTCGGTCCGGTGCTCTGCATCCTGCCGTTCCGGGACGAGTCTGAGGCCCTGTCACTAGCCAATGACACCGGCTTCGGACTCGCCGCCGGCATCTTTTCCCGCGATCTCTCACGGGTTCTGCGATTGGCCCGCGATATCGACGCCGGACGTATTTTCGTCAATCAGTATCCATCCGGCGATGTCAACGTCCCGTTCGGCGGCAACAAGGAAAGTGGCTACGGACGGGCATGCGGCATCGAAGCACTCCGGCACTTCGTGCAGGTGAAGAGCGTCACTGTACGCTATGAAGGAACGCCGACATGCTAATGGGAGACCGCAGATTTCCAGCGGTGAAGAAGGGCCCCCTCCGCTCCCGCGTGGTCGAACTGCTCAAGGACGCGATCTTTTCGGGCCGCCTGGAACCGGGCGAGGCGTTGCGGGAGCTGCGCCTGGCGAGCGAACTTCAAGTGAGCCAGGCCACCGTGCGGGAAGCCCTCGTTCAACTGGAACAACTGGGACTCGTCGTCCGCCAGCCGAATCGCAGCACGAACGTCACCCGCTTCTCGGCGCGTGAGATCGAAGAGCGCGCACAACTGCGCATCCTTCTCGAAGCCGAGGCGATGGAACAGGCGGCACGGAAGTTCACCGGCGCGGACTATGCGCGGCTTGGAGAACTGCAGGCCGCTTTGGAAGAGAAGGTCTGGGGCGACGATCACTTCGGCCGCATCGAAGCCGATCTCGCTTTTCATCGTTCCATCTGGGAGCACACAGGCAACACCACCCTCGTGCGCATCCTCGACAACCTGACGGCCCCGTTGTTTGCCTTCACGTGCATTCTTCGCACACGCAAACTTGTGACGTCACGCATGGTCGTCAATCCACACCAGCGCCTGATCGAGGCCATGCGTTCCGGCGACGCGGCGCTGATGCGGGAACGCATCCGGGAACACATCGAGACATCGTACGCCGCCTTTCTGCGGGCGGGCGCGACAATAGGACTTACATGATTCGAAACCGGCTCAAAGAAAAACTCGCCGCGGGCGGCTCTGCCGTGGGCGTCGCGATCTCCATCCCGTCGACGGAAACCGTGGAACTGATGGCGCGCATGAACTTCGACTGGCTCTTCGTCGATACCGAGCATTCGCCGCTCAGCCCGGAATTGCTGGGACCGCTGCTGCAGGTGGCGCGCCTCGGCGACGCGACGCCCGTCGTCCGCGTCACCTGGAACGATCCTGTGGCGATCAAGAAGTGTCTCGACGTGGGCGCGATGGGCATCATCGTGCCGTGGGTGAACACTCGCGAGCAGGCCGAAGCAGCCGTCCGCGCGGCCCGCTACCCGCCGCAGGGACTGCGCGGCTTCGGGCCACGCTGGCTTGTGCTGGCGGGCGAGGACATGGTCGCGTACAACCGCGAGGCCAACGACGAGATCCTGGTCATTGTGCAGATCGAGACGCTGGAGGCCGTCGAGAATCTCGAAGCCATCGTATCGACGCCGGGCGTCGACGGCTTCATGATCGGCCCGGCCGACCTGGCGAATTCCATGGGCTATCCGGGCGACTTCGCCAATCCCGCGGTCGAGGACATGATCGCGCAGATTGTCGAGCGCGGGCGCAAGGCGAACGCGCTGGCGGCGTACCCTTCAGCGCCGCCAGCGCTGTGCCAGAAGCGCCTGGAGCAGGGTTTCCGCATGGTCTGCACGGGCAGCGATCTTTCCTTGTTGCGGATGGGCGCGCAGTCGGTGCTCGAAAGCATGGGGAGGCCGCTCTATGTCCCGCGCGATTGATCTCGTGATCTGCGGTGGAGGCGTGGGAGGCTGCGCCGCGGCGCTCGCCGCCTGCCGCGCCGGTCTCCGGGTCGTCCTGACGGAGGAATCCCCCTGGATCGGCGGCCAACTGACTTCGCAGGCCGTGCCTCCCGACGAGCACGGCTGGATCGAGCGGTTCGGCTGCACCGCTTCTTACCGGCGGTTCCGCGACGGTATCCGCCGCTACTACCGCGACCACTACCCGCTCACCGACGCGGCTCGGGCGCACTCCGCGCTGAACCCCGGCAACGGGTGGGTGTCGCCGCTCTGCCACGAACCGCGCGTAGCGCTGGCAGTCGTCGAAGCGATGCTTGCGCCACATGCCGCTTCGGGACGGTTGTCGATCCTGCGACGCCACCGCCCGGTGGCCGCGAATGCCGCGGGAAATCGCGTGCGATCCGTCACGGTGCGCAGCCTCGAGACAGCCAAAGAGACGACGCTCGATGCCCCTTGGTTCATTGACGCGACCGAACTGGGCGACCTGCTGCCGCTCACCGGGACCGAGTTCGTCACGGGCTCCGAGGCGCGGTCAGAAACAGGAGAGCCGTCCGCGGGCGCCACCGCGCGCCCCGCCAATACTCAGGCCTTCTCCGTGTGCTTCGTCATGGAGCATCGGGCAGGCGAGAATCACCTCATCCCGCGCCCGGAGCGGTACAGCTTCTGGCGGGACTACGTCCCGCGCCTCACGCCAGCGTGGCCCGGCAGGCTCTTGAGCTGGGAAGTGCCGCATCCCCGTACGATGGAAAAGCTGCGGTACCGCTTCGATCCAACGGGCGAGGACGGCAAGGCCTTCTCCGGCCTCTGGACCTACCGCCGCATCGTCGACCGCGCCAACTTCACGCCCGGCTTCTTCCCCGGCGACGTTTGCCTGGTGAACTGGCCGCTGATCGACTATCTCGAGGGCGACCTCTGTACGGCAGACATGGCCGAACGCACACGCCTGATCGCTGAGGCGCGGCAGATGAGCCTCTGCGTCTTCCACTGGCTGCAAACCGAAGCCCCACGTCCGGACGGCGGAGCGGGCTGGCCCGGACTGCGGCTCCGGCCCGACCTGCTCGGTTCAACCGACGGCCTGGCGCAGGCGCCCTACATCCGCGAGTCGCGCCGGATTCGAGCTCTCTACACCGTCACCGAGACCGACGTCTCCGCCGAACACCGCCCCGGCCAGACGCTCGGCGAACGCTACCCGGACTCGGCCGGCATCGGGTACTACCGCATCGATCTGCACCCGAGCGTCGGCGGGGACAACTACATCGACGTGCCCGCGCTGCCCTTCGAGATCCCGCTGCGTGCGCTCGTCCCGCGGCGGATGGAGAACCTGCTCGCTGGAGCGAAGAACCTGGGAGTGACGCACATTACGAACGGCTGCTACCGGCTGCATCCGGTGGAATGGAACATCGGCGAAGCAGCGGGAGCGCTCACAGCCTGGTGTCACGAACGGAAGACGCTTCCCGCGGAGGCAGCCCAGCGTCCAAAAGCGTTCCAGGACACGCTACGGAAGACAGGCTTCGAACTCCACTGGCCGGACGGCTTGCGGCTGGAAGACGGCGACCCGCACATTCACGCGCGATAGGCGCCGGTAAGGGCACTACGGACGCCGCTCCGGCAATACGGCGATCTCCAGCCCGGCGACAATCGCCCGCCCAGGCATCGCGACCCCCAGAATCTCCTGATAGCGCGTGGCCGTCAGATTGGTCCACTGCACGAACGGGCGGAAGCGGGGGCGGTCGCTGGCGAGGTACAAATCCCACACGGCATAGGGGTCGCGCGCCAGGCGCTGCAGGGCGCCGAGGCGGGTGCGGACCAGCAACCCGCCGGGACCCGCACCCTGCCATGACACGACGCCCGAATGCACCGGGTAGTTGAACACGTAGCGCGAGAAGATGCCGGGGACCGCATCCTGCACGCCGCGCAACCCCGTGTAGCGGATATCGAGATGCTGGCGGCGCGCGGGCAGCGCCGTGATCCCGGCCTCAACTCCGGTGAAGCGGAGCCGGCTGATGTTCGTCGCGCGCCAGAGGTCCGTGAGCGATGTCCGCACATAGTCGATGCCGTCCGTTTCCCGGCGGTGGAATACGGTGAGGTCGCCGCGGACGCGCCCCGCGCCATTCCAGTTCGCGCCGGCTTCGTAGTTCCAGGCGCTCTCCGGACGCAGGTCCGGGCTGCCCCGGTTGGCCGGATCGTGGTAGTAGAGGTCCGTGTACGTCGGGATGCGGAAAGCCCGGCTGACCCCGCCGCGCAGCTTCAACTGCGGCGCGATCCAGACGCCAACCGCCGCGTTCGGGCTGAACTGGTGCGACCGTGCGCCGAAGACCTCCTCACGCGCTCCCACCGAGAACGAGAAGCGCCGCAGAGCGCGGACATCGTAGGTCGCATACGCCGCGCCACGGCGGCGCGAGTGCTGGCCGAGGTTGTTGCTGTCAATCGACTCACCCAACCCTTCGACGCCCCAGTGGAGTGTGGCGTTGGTCCCGACCGGTTCGCGCCGCCGCAGCGCGCCCAGGTAGCTGTCGGCAGCATGACGGTTGGTGAACACCTGCGGGCGGTCGCGGAAGAGAACGAACAAGTCTGTGTGGCGGCGGAACGTGAACGACACACTGGTCCGCTCGCCGAGTTCCTGCCGCGCGGACGCCAGCCACGTCTTCGTCCGCTCCCAGGAGTTAAAGTTCCCGTAAAACTGCTCGGCGCCGAACGGACGGTCATTGTGCGCCAGCGTGATCCCGGTGTTGCCGAGACCCGTTGTCAGGTGCGTTCGCGACGCCAGGCTCAGGTTTCGATAGTCGCGGTTGGGAATGAAGCCGGTCGAGAAATCGCGGTTAAATGACAGGTGCTGCACCAACGGTCCCGCCGCAAAGCCGATCACGCCGCGCTGCTGGTTGACGCCGAAGTTGCCCACGGCGGTGCGCAGGCGGAACTCGGCCGCCTCGGGTTGCCGCGTGATCACGTTCAGCACCCCGCCGACGGCGTCCGAACCGTAGTAGGTAGACCCGGCGCCGCGCAGGATCTCGATGCGATCGATCATCTCCATCGGCAGCGGAATGTTCATGTTGTGGTGCCCGCTCTGCGCGTCGTTGACGCGCTGCCCGTCGATCAGGACGAGCGTCTGTCCGAAGGTGCCGCCGCGAATGGAGAGATCGGATTGCAGGCCGTTCGGCGCGCGCTGCCGGAGATCCACCGAGGGATCGAGCTTGAGGAAATCGGCCAGCGTGTTCGACAGCAGATTCCACTCGCGGACCGGCAGCACGAGCACGCTGCGGTCCGCTTCCTCCGGGCTGACAGGGTCGAACACGCCCGTCACGACGACCGTCTCGCGCCGGACGTCGGTCTGGGCGAATGCGGCTGTGGCAAGACAGCAGACGGCCACCAGGCTGGTGTAGAGCATTTCAACATAGGATGTCATACCAGGGTTCCTCCACGGCAGGGACGGCTCCATCGTCATGTATTGGCAAGATGCTGCTAGCATTTCTCCTTGCCGCCGCCGTCCAGGGCGTTGTGATCGAGCAGAGCAGTGGCAGACCGGTAGCCCGCGCCGAAGTCACGCTAGCGCGCCTTGCCGGCGACGGCGCCGAGGAACGGGTCACGAAAATCCGCAGCGACCCGTCCGGGCAATTTCGTTTTAGCCCGCTCGATGGCGGGACGTACCTGCTGCACGTCAACCGGCGGGGCTTCGCCGAGGGCCGCTACCGGCAGCGGCGTCCGGGCGGACCTCCGGCGCCGTTCGACCTGGCCGCCGGGGCAAATCTGTTCGCCGAACTACGGCTGGTCCGCCTGGGAGCAGTCAGCGGAACCGTATACGACGCCAACGGCGTCGGACTGCCCGGCTTCCCCGTCGTCGTGTACGAAGCCGGTCCGCCGCTGCGGCAGGCAGCGAGCGCGACGACCGATGAACGCGGCTGGTGGCGCGCCGGCTCTCTGGCGCCAGGGCGATACCTCGCCCGCACCGGGCCCGGAACTCTCGAAGACGGCTCGGAGTGGTTGCCAACCTTCTCGTTCCTCTCTCGCGGTCCCGAGGACGCCCGCCGCGCCGAGGTCCAGTTGGAGCAGGAGGTGATTGGGATGGACATCCAGCCGACACCGGGCAGGCAGTTCGCGATCTCGGGCGAAGTCCAGGGGCCCTTCGCGCCCGGATCCGTCACGGTCTCGGTCACGCTGTCGTCCGGACTGGGCCGGCAAGCCGTCCAGGCGGCTTGCTGCCCGGCGCGCTTCCGGTTCGCCCGGCTCACGCCCGAGAACTACGAACTCTTTGCCGAAGTCGCAGGAGAGCCGGAGGCCGCCTGGCTATTCGGCTTCTACAACGATGAGAAGCGCGACATTGTGCTGGAACTCGGCCAGCCTCCGGAGACCTCGTTCCGGATCAGCCCGCCGGAGGCCCCGCCCGTGACCCTGCTCGCCCGCCGTAAGGACCTCGCCGGACCGGGTGAAACACGCGAGATCCAGGCGACTGGCGCCCGGCTCGCACCCGGTTACTGGGAGATCCAGGCGCGTCCCGCTTCCGGCTGGTACTTGACGCGCTTCGGCTCAGGGCGCCGCTTTCCTTCATGGGCGGGGTGGGATCCGGACTGGTTCGAAACCATGGTGATGGGCCGCGGCCCAACCACCGCGGTGCTGGACCTGGCGCAGGGCACGGGCGGAGTCTATGGCACGGTGACCCTCGCCGACAGCAAGCCGGTTCCGTGGGCGCCCGTCTACCTGCACCCGGAATCCACCGATGTCCGGCGGCGCATGGCCGGAATCCGCACAGGTCGCGCCGGCGCGAACGGGCGTTATACGTTCGATGACCTCGTTCCGGGCGACTATCTATTGCTCAGCTCGTACGACCTGACGGAGGCGACGCCCGAAGTCATGACGCGCGCGGGAGCCGTCCGCGTCAGCCTCGCGTCCGGTCAGCGCACGGAGCAGGCCCTCCGGCTGCATCAGCGTCCCGAGGACTGACCCGCCTTGCCCATCAGTTCGAGCACCGCCGCGGTCATCGCCTTGGCGCCCGTTTCGAGAGTGGGGTGGATCGCCGGGTAGTAGAACGGCGAGTGCAGCGAAGGCAGGGACTTCCCTTCCCGTTTAGCCGCAGCGACGCGTTCCGGCTCGATCGTCCCGACGCGGAACAGGAAGATCGGGATCTTCGGCTCCACTTTGCCGAAGCGGGAGAAATCTTCGCCGCCCATCTCCGGCATGCGCTCCACCACGTTGTCGTCGCCTATCAGGGCCTTCCAGACCGGGAGCAGACGGTCTACCAGCGGCGGATCGTTGTAGGTGGCTGGCGTGAATTCGTCATTCACCAGCGTCATCTGCGGCAGCCGGTCCTCGGGGATTCCGAAGGCCCGCGCGGTGTTGGTGGCGACGCGGCGGATGGCCGTGAGCAACTGCTCGCGGGTCTGGTCGGAATACGAGCGCACGGTCAACTGCATCCGGACCTCGTCCGAGATGATGTTGTGCTTCGTGCCCCCGTGAATCGAGCCAACGGTGATGACAGCGGAATCCAGCGGACTCACTTCGCGGCTGACGATCGGCTGCAGGGCGAGGATGATCTGCGCCGCCAGGACGACCGGATCGCGCGTGAAATGCGGGTAGGCGCCGTGCCCGCCGACACCACGGACGACGAGATCGACCGAATCCACGTTGGCCATCGCAAAGCCAACTCGGTAGCCGATCTTGCCGGCTTCGAGCGCGGCATCAGTGTGCAGCGCGAGCGCCACGTCGGGCCGGGGGAACCGGCTATAGAGGCCATCGTTGAGCATCGCCAGCGCACCTCCGCCCCGCTCTTCGGCGGGCTGGCCGATCAGCACGAGCGTGCCGCTCCAGCGGTCTTTCATCTTCATGAGCATGCGGGCGGCGCCGATGAACGCCGCCATGTGAACGTCATGCCCACAGGCGTGCATCACACTGACCTCGGTTCCTTGCTCGCCGGTTGTCTTGACCTTGCTGGCATAGGGCAGACCGCTCTTCTCTTCCACGGGCAGGCCGTCGAGGTCGGTGCGCACCAGCACCGTGGGGCCCGCGCCGTTCTTCAGTACGCTCACGAACCCGTGCCCGCCAACGCCAGCCGTGACCTCGTATCCGGCGGTGCGCAGTTCCTGGGCCAGACGGGCGGCCGTTTCCTTCTCCCGGTAGGAGAGTTCGGGGTGGGAGTGCAGGTGCTGATAAAGCGCTTCGAGAGAGTTGCGCTCAGCAGCCACCAGGCGTTCAAGCTCCGCGCGATGCTGGCTGAACGCCCCGCCCGCGAGCAAACCAAGAATCGCCAGCAACCGGATTGTCATAACGGCAAGAATACTATGGCTCGGTACGCTAGGATAGATAAAAGAGCGTTCATGTTACAGAAGTTCTTTGTTTTCCTCGCAGTCCCGGCAGTGCTCTTCGTTGGATGTGCCCGCCCCACACCAACGATCGACACTGGCGAAAAGGCGACTTTCGTCTCCGTGGCTCGTGTCGCGAAAGAAGATCTCAGCGAGTCTCTGGAGTTGACCGCGCAGTTCCGGCCTTACCAGGAAGTCGATATCCACGCCAAGGTTGCCGGGTATCTCCGGAGCCTGCACGTGGACGTTGGCGACAACGTCCGCGCCGGTCAGTTGATCGCCGAACTGGAGGTGCCGGAGATGGCGCAAGACTTGTTGCAGGCCAGCAGCGTCCAGAAGCGCAGCGAACTGGATGTCCTGCGGGCGCGGACGCAGGTCCAGCGGGCGCAGGCGGCGGTGCGCATCCGGAAGATCTCTCACGAGCGGCTGATGGCTGTCAGCAAGAGCCGCCCGAATCTGATCGCACAGCAGGAGCTCGATGATTCCGAAGCCCGGCTGCGGGAAGCCGAGGCCGAGCTGGCAACGGCGCAGGCGAATCTGGCCGCTACCGAAGAGCAGGTTCGCATCTCGCAAGTCAGCCGCGAACGGGTTGGCACGATGCTCGACTACCTGCGCATTACGGCTCCGTTTGCCGGTGTCATCTCCAGGCGGTTCGCCGACGAAGGCGCCCTGATTCAGGCAGGGACCACCTCCCAGGCTTCGGCGCGGCCGGTTGTGCGTTTGTCACAGATTGACCGGCTTCGGCTTGCCGTCCCGGTTCCGGAAGCGGTCGTTCCGCGGGTCCGCACAGGCTCGCCGGTCACGATCCGGGTCGATACGCTGGATCGCGTCTTCGACGGCCGGGTCGCCCGGTTCTCCGGCACGCTGAATCCGGCCACCCGCACGATGGATACGGAGATCGACATCGTCAACACGGGACGTCTGCTGATGCCGGGCATGGTCGCCTACGCAACCATCACACTCGAAGAAAAGGGCCGCACGCTGGCGCTGCCGCTCCAGGCAATGACGAATTCCATGAAATCCCCGGACGCTGAGCGCTTTACCGTGTGGGTTGTCCGGCCGGACAAAGCAGTCGAGTTGCGCGAAGTGCGCTTCGGTCTCGAAACGCCGGACCGGGTGGAAGTCCTCTCCGGGCTGAACGAAGGCGAGATGGTAATCGTCGGGACAGCCGCCCGGCTGCGCGAGGGCCAGACGGTCGAGCCAAGGCTGCTTGAAGCCGCGGCGCTGGGAGGTCATTAGTTTCGCCGCATGTCCGCCTTCGCAATCCGCAACCCCTACTTCATCATTGTCCTGTGCCTGATCGTCGGAGTCGTGGGGACCGCCAGCCTCGTCCGAATGCCGGTGGACTTGTTCCCGGCGATCGAGATCCCGGTCATCGTGGTGGCGACGTTCTTCAACGGGATGCCGCCCGAACAGATCGAGGCGGACATTACCGGGCGTTTCGAACGCTTCTTCACCCTGGCGAGTAACATCGAGCACATCGAATCCCGCTCACTTCCCGGCGTCAGCCTAATCAAGGTGTTCTTCCAGCCGGGCACGAACCCGGACGCCGCGGTATCGACCATTTCGAACCTGGCGATGGCCCAGCTTCGCCGGCTTCCGCCTGGAACGCTCCCGCCGGTCGTGCTGAAATTCGATGCATCGAGCCTGCCGGTTTGCCTGATTACGCTCAAGGGCGACAACCTTTCGGAGACCCAACTGCGCGACACGGGCCAGTACACGGTCCGGAACCAGGTGGCAGGCGTGGCGGGCGCTTCAGTGCCGCAGCCGTTTGGTGGGAAGTACCGCCAGATCATGGTGTACGTGGATCCGCAGAAGCTCGACGCGCACCGGCTGAGTCCGATGGATGTCGTCCGCGCGGTCAACGAGAACAACCTGATCCTGCCCGCCGGCGACGTCCGCTTCGGGCCGCTGAATTACAGCATTTATACGAACAGCCAGGTGGAGGCGGTCGAGGACATTAACCACATTCCCCTGCGCAGCATCGACGATGCCGTGCTGACGGTGGCCGATGTCGGCGAGGCGCGCGACGCGCAGCAGATCCAGCTCAATATCGTGCGTGTCGACGGGCAGAAGTCGGTCTATCTGCCAGTCCTGAAGCAGGGCGGCGACACCAACACGATCGCCGTGGTGGAAGGTGTCCGCGAAGCGGTCGCCAATATGACGGACACGCCGGAAGGCCTCGAAGCCGAGGTTGTGTTCGACCAGTCTGTGTTCGTCAAGAAAGCGATCAGCAACCTGCTGCACGAAGGCGGCATCGGTCTCTTCCTGACCTCGCTCATGATCTTGATCTTCCTCGGGAACATGCGCGCCACGACGGCTGTCCTGCTCTCGATTCCGCTCTCGACGCTGGCGACGTTCATGGTTCTCTACTGGATGGGCGGGTCCGTAAACACAATGGTACTGGGCGGGCTGGCGCTGGTGTTCTCCCGTCTGATTGACAACTCGGTGGTCGTGCTGGAGAACATCTACCGCCACCTGGAAGAGGGCAAGTCTCCGCTGGAAGCGGCACAGGTCGGCGGACAGGAAGTGGCGCTCCCGGTACTCGCGGCGACGATCACCACCGCGATCGTGTTCTTCCCGGTCACGTTTCTGTACGGAGTGAGCCGGTTCCTGTTCACGGCACTCGGACTGGCCGTTGTGATCTCGCTCTTTGCGTCGTACCTGGTGGCGATGACCGTCGTTCCGCTGTTCTGCGCGAAGCTGCTCTCTGCGCCGGCGCACGGGGGGGAAAAGGGCTTCCAGGCCTGGTTCAATCGCGGCTTTCACCGGTTTCTCGACGGCTACATGCGAGCGACCCGCGGATCCGCCCTGAGCCGCCCGAAACTGACCGTCGTGGCGCTGTTGGCGCTGTGTGCCCTATCCGCGTTCATCTACCCGCGCCTGGGGATCTCCTTCTTCCCCAAGACGGATTCGGGCCAGTTCGTGTTGAATCTCAAGGCGCCCGCCGGCACGCGGCTGGAACTGACGGATCTGGAAGTGGGGCGCGTCGAGATGATCGTCCGCGAGACAATTCCGCCGGAAGAACTGGAGATGATCGTCAGCAATATCGGTGTGACTCCCGGGTTTTCCTCGATCTACACGACGAACTCCGCACAGCACACGGCCTTTGTTCAGGTGGCGCTGAACGAGAAACGCAGCCGGCCGACCGACACCTACATTGCGGCGGTGCGGGACAGACTTGCCTCCGAGATCCCGCATGTGGCCACGTACTTCTCGTCGGGCGGCATGGTGGACGCCGTGCTGAATCTGGGCCTTCCCGCGCAAATCGACGTTCAGGTGAGCGGCTCGAACCTTGAGGCAAACTACGAGATTGCCGGCCACCTGGCCGAAGAGATCCGGCGCATTCAAGGCGTCCGTGACGCCTACATCCCGCAGGACATCGACTATCCCGCGCTCAAGCTGGACGTCGACCGCACCATCGCCAGCCAGCTTGGATTGACCCAGCGGGAGATTGTGCAGAACATCATTACGGCGCTCATGTCGAACCAGATGATCGCACCCAGCTACTGGGTGGATCACCAGACAGGCCGCGACTATCTGCTCACGGTCCAGTATCCCGAAGGCCGCATCCGCAGCTTGAACGATCTCAAGGCGATTCCGCTGCGCGCGGCGCGCCAGTTTGAGGGCACCCGGCTGGATTCAGTCACGACCGTCCGCCGGATGTCGGCGCCGACCGAGGTGAATCACTACCAGCTCCGCCGGGTCGTCGATGTCTACGTCGGACTGGAAGGCGAAGACCTGGGCCGCGTCGGCCGCGAGATCGAGCGGATTATCGCGGGAATCCAGTTGCCCCGGGGTGTCCAGGTGGACCTGCGCGGCATGGTAGAGAGCATGCGATCGTCGTTCTCCAGCTTCGCGATCGGCCTCGTGCTGGCAGTCGTGCTCCTGTACCTGGTGCTGGTAGCCCAGTTCCGCTCCTTCCTGGATCCGTTTCTGATCCTGCTGGCAGTGCCTCCGGGAGCGGCCGGCGTGCTGCTGATTCTCTGGCTCGCCGGGACGACGATGAACGTGATGTCGTTGATGGGCGTCGTCATGATGGTGGGAATCGTGGTTTCGAACAGCATCCTCATGGTGGAATTCAGTAATCGTTTGCGCGACGACGGCATGATGCCGTCGGAGGCCATTGCTCTGGCTGCCCGGACGCGGCTGCGTCCCATTCTGATGACGTCGCTCGCCACGATCATCGGGCTGATGCCGATGGCGCTGCGCCTGGGCGAGGGCAGCGAGAGCTACGCCCCGCTGGCTCAGGCCATCATCGGGGGTTTGTCCGTTTCGGTGATCGTCACCGTTTTCCTCGTTCCGGCTGCATACCGTTTGGCCTATGGCAGGGTAAACGGAGGCGCCCAGTGATGCGTCTCTTTGCGCTTTGCCTCTGTGTGGCGGCGGCTCTGCCGGCGCAGGAGCGGATGCGGCTGAACCTGTATCAGGCGCAGGAAATCGCTCTGCGGAACCATCCCCGCGCCGACGTCGCGATCCTGGAGGCACGGGCCGCCGAGCAGTCGCCTACGCAGGAACGCGCCAACCTGCGGCCGGTTGTCCAGTCGCACCTGACGGGCGCCGGCGCCGCCACGCAGAGCCGTCTCGGAGCGGGCGCAATCAACAACCCGATCATCTTCAGCCGGGTCGCTACCGGAATGACGCTGAGCCAGATGCTGTACGACTGGGGACGCACCCGCAATATGGTCGACGCGGCGATTGAGCGGGCTCGCAGCTCGAGCGACACGGCGCGCTTCGTCCAGGCGGAAGTGCTCCTCGGCGTCCGGCAGGCGTATTTCGCAGCGTTGCGGGCCCGTACCGTCCTGACCGTAGCGCGGGAGACGGTCGAGGCGCGGTCGCTTGTCGCGGACCAGGTGCAGGCCCTGTTCGACGCCAAACTGAAGTCCGGACTGGATCTCAGTTTCGCGCGCGTCAACGTCGCAGAAGCGCAGATGCTGCTGGCGAGCGCTGAAAACGACCGGGCGGCGGCCGACGCAGGATTGTCCACGGCGATGGGATTCTCCGAGCCCCGCGAATTCGATCTCGACCCGGAACCCCTCGATGTGAGCGCCCTGCCCCCCGAAGAGGACCTGAGCCGGGAAGCCCTGGAGAACCGCCCGGACCTCTCCGCGCTGCGGCACCAGGTGGAGGCCGCCCGGCGCTTCACCGACGCCGAGCGGGCACTACTGAAACCCTCTTTCTCGGCTGCCGCGTCCGCCGGCCTGGTGCCTGCCCACGTCGCCGGCATCCGCAGCGAGTATGGCGCCGTGGCACTCAACATCAGCCTGCCGATCCTGAACGGAAACCTGTTCCGGTCGAGGATTGCCGAAGCGGAACTACGGGAGCGGGCAGCCACCCAGCGCTTGCAGGCCGCCGCCAACGAGGTGCGCCGCGATCTGCGCGTGGCACTGCTCAGTCTCGATTCGGCGGCCCAACGCGTCCGCCTGGCCGGTGAGTTGGTCAGGCAGTCTACCGAGGCCCTGGAACTGGCCGAGGCTCGCTACGAGTTGGGGCTCAGTTCGATCGTGGAACTAAGTCAGGCGCAACTCGGCAAAACCCAGGCCGACTTGCAGGAAGCCAACGCCCGCTTCGAGTACCAGTTGCACCGGGCGATCGTCGAGTTCCACGCCAGCCGTCAGCCGCCCGTCAGGTAGTGGCCTGTTTCGGCCGCACTTCGTTGTCGGCGTTCACAATGAGCTCCGTGGCGACGTCCTCCCGCCGGTAGCGATCCATCAGTTGATGCCACTCCACCACGAGCTGACCGCCCTTGGACTTGTGCTGTTTTCCCCAGCCCGCCAGGTGCTCGATGCAGGCGTGATCCACGAAGTTGAGCCGTTCGAAATGAACGTGCACATCCGAACCCGGCGGGAGAGTCTCCAGAGCGGCTGCGAAGTGAGGCAGGCGCAGGAACGTCGCCGCCCCTTCCATCCGCAGATCCACGCGGTTCCGGGTGGGATCGATCTCCGCCGTGATGCGCAGATGGGAAAAGTTGTAGAGAAGCCTGGCCACCGCCAGCCCCAGGCCTAACAGGACACCGGTCAACAGGTCCGTGGCGACAATGCCGCCGAGGGTGACGAAGTAGATCAGAACCTCGCCCTTGCCGAACGTCGCAAGCTGCTTGATCTGCTTGACGTTCACCAGCTTGTACCCGGTAAACACAAGGATCGCGGCCAATGCGGCGGTAGGGATCATTTCCAGCAGGTGCGGGAACAGGGCGACGAGCGCCAACAGCCATACGCCGTGCATCACGGCCGAGTAACGCGTCCTGGCGCCGGCCTGCACATTGGCGCCGCTGCGCACGATCACACCGGTCATCGGCAACGCGCCGAAGGCCCCGGCGATCGTATTGCCCACGCCCTGTGCAGCCAGTTCACGATCGTAGTTGGTTCGCGGTCCGTTGTGCATCTGGTCCACCGCGGTGGCGCAAAGCAGCGTTTCGGCGCTGGCGATAAACGCCACGGCCAACGCCTCGAAGAGCAGCATCGGTGAGACCGCGAATGCCTTCATTGCTTCGAACGTCGGTGTCTGGAGGGCGGCAAACAGATTGGAAGGAATCTCGATGAAGCGGATCGGAAGGTTCAGCCGCGTCGCGACAATCGCCGTGATCACGACCGCCACCAGCGCGCCGGGCACCATCTTGAGCCCTCTTGGCTTGAACTTGTCCCAGAGGACCAGGGTGGCGAGGGACAGGATCCCGATTCCGGCGGCGATGTGATGCGTGCTGCCATCGAGGGGGAACACGCCCTTGTAGATCGCTTCGGGAATCGAGAAGAGGTTCCGCCATCCGCTGCTGCGGGGCGCGTCATCCACCATGACGTGAAACTGCGAGGACAGAATCAGGACGCCGATGCCCCCGAGCATGCCGTAGATGACGGCCGGTGAAATCGCCCGGAACCATTGACCCATCTTCCCCAGGCCGGCGGCGATCTGTAACAGACCCGCAGCCCCTACGATCACGCCCAGATAGAGCAAACCGTGTTCCTGGACGAGTTGGTAGACAAGAACTGTCAGTCCCGCGGCCGGACCGCTGACTTGCAGCGGAGAGCCTGCCAGAAATCCCACCACGAGGCCGCCGATGATCCCGGAGATCAGTCCGGCAGCGGGCGGGACGCCGGAGGCGATCGCGATGCCCATGCAGAGAGGCAACGCCACCAGGAAGACGACGAACGATGCCAGGATCTCTCTGGCGATGGAGATATCCGACGCGGGACGAAACTTCACCATGCCACGGTTCAACTCCTTGACAGCCTCCTGCCTCCGGGAAACAGAAGACTGCCTTAAGGATACCTCACGGGCCGGCTCAGTTCTCTTTGACTGCCTGGATCAGGTCGTTGACCGCCTTCTTCCCGTCGGAGAAGAACATCAGGGTGTTGTCCGCGGCAAACAAGGGGTTCGGGATCCCGGCGAATCCAGGACTCAGGCTGCGTTTGATCACAACCACTGTGCGCGACTTGTCGACATCGAGGATCGGCATACCGGCGATGGGCGAACTGGGATCGGTGCGGGCGACGGGGTTCACCACGTCGTTGGCGCCGATCACGATGGAGACATCCGTTTCCGGGAACAGCGGGTTGGACTGGTCCATATCCTTGAGCGCGTCGTAGCTGACATCGGCCTCGGCCAGCAGGACGTTCATGTGACCGGGCATGCGCCCGGCCACCGGATGGATGGCGAAATCGACCGTGATGCCTCGGGATTCCAGAAGCGCCGCCAGGCTCTTCACGGCGTGCTGCGCCTGCGAGACGGCCATGCCGTAGCCGGGAACGATGACGACACGCCGCGCTGCCGACAGCACCATGCCGATCTCTTCGGCCGAGGCCGCCTTCACCTTGCCCGCATAGACCGAGTCGGCCGAGGCCTTGGCCCCCGGCACCACCGCGCCGACCCCGCCGAACAGGACGTTGGCCAGCGAGCGGTTCATCGCCTTGCACATGATCTGCGTCAGGATCAGTCCCGAGGCGCCCACGAGCGAGCCGGCGATGATGAGCATGTTGTTGTTGAGCACGAACCCTGTCGCCGCCGCGGCCACGCCGGAATACGAGTTCAGCAGCGAGATGACCACCGGCATGTCCGCGCCGCCGATCGGGATCGTGAGCAGGACGCCCAGAATGCCCGCGGCCCCGACCAGGAGCCAGTAGGCCAGGTCGTGAGACGGATCCACACACAACCAGACGGCCAGCCCAAGGCAGGTTGCGCCCAGAAAGGCGTTGATGGCGTGCTGGCCGGGAAACAGCACCGGGTTGCCCGACATCACTTCCTGGAGCTTCGCGAAGGCGATCAGACTGCCCGTCAGCGTCACGGCGCCGATCAGCCCGGAAGCTGCCGTCGAGACGGTCCCCTGGAGGCCCAGCGCGGCTCCGTCCGCATGGGACTCAAACAGCGCCGCGCCCGCCACCAGCGCCGACGCGATGCCGCCGAATCCGTTGAGCAGAGCCACCATTTGCGGCATCGCCGTCATCTGGATCTTCGTGGCCATGAGCGCGCCCGCGCTCCCGCCGACGATCATCCCGGCGAGAATCACCTCGAAACTCACAATCCGCTGGTTGATCAGCGTCGCCACGATGGCGATGAGCATGCCTGTGGCGCCCATCAGGTTGCCGCGCACCGCCGTCCGCGGGTGGGACAGGCCTTTCAGACCCAGGATAAATAGCGCCGATGCGCCGACATACGCGAGGTTGATGAGTGCTAGGCGCATCGCTGATCATTTCCTCCGGAACATGCCGAGCATCCGGTGCGTGACCAGAAAGCCACCCACCACGTTCACCGTCGCAAACACAACCGCCAGGAAGCCAAGGACCGTCGTCAGAGTGGATTGCTGCGCGCCCGCCGACAGGAGGGCGCCCACGAGGGTAATTCCACTGATGGCGTTCGATCCCGACATGAGCGGCGTGTGCAGAGTGGGCGGCACTTTGGTGATGACCTCGAAGCCGACGAAGACCGCCAGAACAAAAACCGTGAGAGCTCCGACAAACAGTTCCATCAGGATTCCTTTCCCTTCTCATTTGAGAGCTGGCCGCGGACCCTCGCGTTGGCGATCTCTCCGCCTCGTGCAAGCAGCGTTTCACGGACGATCTCGTCATCGGAGCCCGCCGGATGCTTCGCCAGGTGCAGCAGAAAGTTCGCCACATTGCGCGCGTACATCTGGCTGGCGTGATACGGAGCGTCAGAGGGCAGGTTGAGCGGGCCGAGGATCGTGACCCCGCTTTGGATTACGGTTTCACCCGCCCGCGTCACCTCGCAGTTGCCGCCGCGCTCAGCCGCCAGATCGACGATCACCGAGCCGGGCGCCATCGCCGGCAGCATGTCCCTGGTGATCAGCCGCGGCGCCGGTTTGCCGGGAATCGCGGCCGTCGTGATGACGACGTCGCTCTCGGCCACGACCCGCGCCATCAACTCGCGCTGGCGCTGATAGAACGTTTCGTCCTGGGCCTTGGCGTAACCGCCCTTGTCCTCGGCCGCGGCCGTCTCGATCGGCAATTCCACGAAGCGGGCGCCAAGGCTCTCGATCTGCTCTTTGACGGCGGGACGCACGTCGTATGCCTGTACGATCGCCCCCAGGCGGCGTGAGGTCGCGATGGCCTGCAATCCGGCCACGCCCGCGCCGATGATGAAGGCGCGCGCGGCCGCGACGGTTCCGGCGGCCGTCATGAGCATGGGAAAGAGGCGCGGCAGATGGTAGGCGGCCAGCAGCACCGCGCGGTAGCCCGCCACCGTCGCCATCGACGAGAGGGCATCCATGCTCTGGGCGCGCGTAATTCGGGGGATGAGCTCCATCGAAAAGCAGGTGGCGCCGGTGGCGGCGAAGCGCGCCGCCTCCGCGGGGTTCGACAGCGGATCGAAGAAGCCGATCAACGTGTGTGCCGCGCGGATGTGCCCCAGGTCCGCGGAGTCCGGCGCGCGGACATGTACCAGCACTTCGGCGTCCCGGAGAACCTCAGCACGCGACGCGGTGCGGACCCCTTTCTCGGAATACTGCGCGTCTGGGAAGCCGGCGGCCTCTCCGGCGCCCGCTTCCATGCACACCTCGATAGTCGCCTTGGTCAGAGCCGGTATCGCCGCGGGGACAAGCGCAACACGGCGTTCGTTGGGAAACGTCTCCTTGAGTATGCCGACGATCACGTATCGTGCTCCCTTGTGAAGAAGATGACTGCGGACAGACGAGCCACGCTACCCGGGCCGCACCCCGGGCGGACGGAAGGGGGTTGGAGGGGAGGAGAACCGTCGCTGCGAGGAACAGGGCATCGAACTGGTGCTGGCTGAAAGCAAAAATGCGGAACGGCGTTGCTCAGGGCACGCTTCCGTTCCGCCGGTATCATATCACTCGTTGGCGCTCTGGTGCAGGCTTTTCCGCTCCGCTCAAACGGAATCGCCCATGCGCCCCCTGGCGCGCGCGGACCGAAGGGAAGGCGTGAAGCGTTGCAAACAGGGCAACCATTTCACATGCAGAGCAGGGATCCAGTGCGCTCGAAACACCGGAAACCGCACTCCTTCAGCCTTACGATCCGCGCGCAGGGGCGCCACCACCGGCCATCGCTGCTCGCAACACACAGCGGCGCGGCGGGCAAGTGACCGCGTCCGGGGCAAGCCTCACGCTGGCGGTGGCAAACCAGAGCGCCAATCCCAAAGACACTCCTATACAGTGCAACCGGTATGCCACTCGGAAAACGGCTGATATTGTGACGATTCCAGCACGTCCGGGCCGCCGGAAGCGCGGTTTCTCCCACCTCCGCCTGGGTCCGGTGCGCGAGATGCCTCAGGGAGCAGGCTCAACGAGCGCCGACATCGAGCCCCTTGAGCGCGGCATCCGCCAGTCGGCGCCATAGCCGTGAATCTGGTCGCGGGCAAATTCGGCCTCGGCCAGTTCGCAGGTCATCAGCACCGTGCGGCCGTAGGTGTCCACTTCGACGGCGTGGCGGAAAGCCTGGTCGCGGGAGAAGACGAACAGCTTCTGGAGCATCTCGATCACGTAGTCGTAGGTGTGCTCGTCATCGTCGAGCAGGACTACGCGAAAGAGGGGAACGTGTTCTTCCCTGCCGATGGACTCCACTTCCGGCAGTTCGATTGTCGGGGAGCTCATCTCCAGATCAGTGTAGCCGATCAGCGGCGGAGCTTCTCAAGTTCCGCCAGGATCGTCCGGTTGTCCGGCCGGACCTTGTAATCCACCTCGGTGAACCTCCACCGGACCACTCCCCCAGAGTCGATCACGAACGTGGTGGGATGCGGCATGAGCCGTCCGCGCGCGGCCGCCTGGGCATTCAGCAACCCGTACTGGCGGATGACTTTGGCCTCCGGATCGCTGAGCAAGGCAATGGCGAAGGGCGCACCGGTGCGCGGCGTGACTTTTTCCTCGATCTGACGGATCCGGTCCGGCGGGTCGGCGCTCAGGGCGGCGATCCTGGTGGTGGAACGGAGAGGCGCTGGAAGCAGACCGTGCAACTCGACCAGTTGCGTCACGCAGTACGGTCACCAGTAGCCCCGATAGAAGACGAGCACGAGCGCATTCCCGCGCTGCTCGCTCAGCCGCCAGGAAGCACCGGAACCGGTGGTCACGGTGAAATCGGGCGCGGGCGCACCCACCGGAACGGGAACCCGGTCCTGGGACAGGGCGAGTGCCGGGGAAATCGAGAGAAACAGACGGCGCGTCATCAGAAGAGATCAGTGACGGCGGAGGCGCCGTTTCTTCCCGGGAAATGCCTATTCGCCGACAAACTGGCGCAACTGGCTCATCATGCGCATGACCGCCGGCGCGAGCGTCACGAGCAGAACCGAGGGCAGAATCAGGAAGAAGATCGGGAACACGAGCTTCACACCGACCTTCCGCGCCGCCTCCTGCGCCTGCTGGCGGGTACGGGTGCGCAAGTAGCGGGCGTGGGTGCGAAGTGCCGGCGCGAGGCTGGTCCCGAAGCGGTCGGCATCGATCAGGACATTGGCGAGTTTGCGCAGCTCGGGCTCGCTGCCGCGTTCGCCAAGGTCCAACAGCGCATCGGCCCGCGCCTTGCCCGCGCGAAGTTCGGCGTGCACCTGGTTCAGCTCGGCGCTCAGGTCCGGATACGCCTCCCGGAGTTCGGAGGCCGCGTCATACAGCGCCTGGTTGAGCGACTGGCCCGCCTCGACGCTCAGGACCATCAGGTCGAGCGCGTAGGGGATTGCCCGGCGGATCCGGCCCATGCGTCGCCGGATCATGATTTTCAGGACGCGATCCGGCAGCAGGTAGCCGAACCCACCCCCTGCTGCGGCCGCAGTCACCACCGACGCAGCGTCGGATCCGCTGACAATCGCCGAAAAGCCGAGGACAGCCGCCAGCAGAGCTCCCGTCGCCATCTTGATTCCGGCGAATATCTGGACGGAGTCCGTGTAACGGTAACCCGCCTGCTGGAGCAGGCGGCGCACCGGGTCGGTCTGCTTGGGTGAGGCCGCCACCCGCGCACCGACGGCGCGGAAGGCGCCGGCCAGCAGGTCGTCCGAGCCGGTGGCGGGGCTGAGGACCGCGTCGTCCGCGGGCTGCTGTCCGCGCCGGGTGCTGAACAGCCACAACACGCCGAACACGGAGCCGAGCGTCACGCCGAAGAACAGGAGCAGCAGACCGGTTCCGTTCATGGCTCAATGTCCACGATCCACTGGATCACGAAGTGTGCCGCGACCAACGCCACAATGGCGGCGGACAGCAGGTTCCGGCCGAGTTCGGTGGTAAGCAGAATTCCCAGATACTCAGGATTCACCACCAGCATCATCGCCGCGATACCAATAGGCAGGAGTGTCAGCACGAGGCCCGTGATCCGCCCATGAGCGGCAATCGCCCGGATCTCCCCGCGCAGGGTGACGGCCTCGCGCAGCGTCTCGGACAGGCGTTCCAGCACCTCGCTCAGTTTGCCGCCCGTCCGGTTCTGCAGCAGGACCGCGGCCACGAACAGGCGCACGCTCAGCACGGGGACGCGGCGGGTCAGGTGCTGCAGCGCTTCCTCCCAGCTCCGGCCCAGGCGGCGCTCTTCGGTGGCGATCCGGATCTCGGTCGACAGCGGCGGCGCATTTTCGTTGGCCAGCAGTTCCAGCGAAACACCGAACGGATGCCCGGCGCGCATCGCCCGGGCCATGAACTCAAGCGCCTCCGGGAATGCCTCCTCGAAGCGGGCGAACCGCTTCGCGCGGCGGCGCAGGACGTAGAGGTACGGGCCTAGCCCGGCGAGCACACTGATTGCCAGGATCATCCAGAACGGAAGCCACGGAATTCCCGACAGGAAAGCGAGCATCATGGTCCCGATCAGGAGCATCATGAGCGTGAGCCGCCCCACCGTCCAAGTCAGTTCCGCCTGGGCGATGTGTGCCCGCATTCCTTCAACGAAATCGAAGCGGGCGAGCAGGGCATCCCAGAGGTTGATCGAGCTGAGGGTTTCCTCCTTGAGAATTCCGGTCTCCTGCTGGAACAGCGCGAGTTCCCCCGTGCCCTGCGCCTGCTGGTAGCGCTGCAGGAACAGCGATGCGACAAACACCGCCACCGACGCCAGCAGGAAGGTCGCGAGAAAGACAACGAGGACGGCGAGCAGGATCATGGCCGCGGCGGGTTGGGCGGAACCGGGTTACGGAAGACGGTCGGCAGGGACTGCCGCGGCAGATCCTTCGTCTCCTGATCCAGGGGATGCCGCAGCAGCAGGCGCAGGCGCGCGCCCGAATCGCCGAGCGCCAGCATGTCGGCCTGTTCCGGAGTCACGAGCGTGGTCACGACCGGGTCCTCGCGGCCGTCCGGCGCGAGGCGCACGGCCAGCACCTCGATATCCTGCAGCAGCGTGCGCAGCTCTGGATTCACGTTCTGCTGCGGGGGGGTGACCACCTGGATGTCCACGCGGTGCCCGGGCTGCAGCAGGGCCACGACGCCGGCCGAGTCGCCGACCGTGATCGAGATCCCGCGCATGCCTCGCGGGACGCCGGAATCGCCGTCGCCGCCCGCGATCCGCCGCGCCAGAACCGGTTCGTGCGCCAGAACGGGCTGGAGAATCGTCTTACCCGCCGCCGCCTCGATCGAGGAGAACACGCCGTCGGGAGTCTCATCGGATGGCCAGGGGACAAGCCGCAGATCTTCCTGATCCAGCACCGCGCCCCGGTCGAGATTCCGCGCCGCGACAACGACCGAAGGGCCCCGCCGCGCCGATGCGTTTTCGATCCGGGATACGAACAAGCCGTAGAACACCCCCGTGGCGACGATCGCCACCACGAACGCAATCCCCAGCAGGGGCACGAGGTTCTTCTTCATGAGTCTCCGCTATCGCCCGGTTTCCACTCAAGAAGTTCGGATGCAACAGCGGGAAACTTTAGGACTCCCTACGCCAGCAGGCCGAGATCGCGCGTCGGGAAGTTCACCAGGTTCGGGAAGACGCCGTTCAGGTCCGCGTCGCGGACGCCGAACCAGCGGGCGAGCGTCGCCCCGTACTGGTCGAGCGACACCGACGGGATCCACGAGCCCCGGTTGCCGGAATCGTCCGGCCCTTGCATCGCAAGTTCCGGGAACCGCCCGTAGGCGGCGCCCCCGCGGACTGCGCCGCCAAGCACGAATTGGGGACTGCCCCAGGCGTGATCGGTCCCGGCGCCCTGGCTGGGCTGGAACGTGCGGCCGAACTCCGATTGCGTAAACGTCGTGACCTGCCCGCCGACGCCGAGTTCCTGCGTGGCATTGTAGAACGCGGCGAGAGCATCGCCCAATTGCCGCAGCAAAGCCGCGTGCGTGCCGAGTTGCGCGGTGTGGGTGTCGTAGCCGCCCATCGAACAGAAGAAAATCTGGCGGCGCATGCCGAGCTCCTGCCGCACCTGGATCACCTGCGCCACCTGCCGCAACTGCCGGCCGAGGCCGGTGTCCGGAAACGCCGTCGACAGCGGCGTCGACGATCCGATCGCGCCGCTGATCAGCTTGCCGACGCGAACCCCGTCGGTCAGCCTGGCGTTGGCCTCCTGCATCAGGATGAGGCTCGACGGGAAGAGCAGAATCTCCTGCAGGGCCGCGTCGCGGGCCTCGGCGGCAGGCGTGCCGTCCGAGCCTTCAAGAGCCATGTTCGAGCCGGGTACGATCGTGGTCGGCTGGGTCGCCTGGCCGACGCCGAAGATGGCGCCGCCCGACACGGAAAGCGCCATCGGGAAGCTCGACCCGGCGTTCAGAACATGCAGCCGGTCCGCCGCGCGCCCGCCCCAGCCTGTTCCGGGAGACTGCAGGGGCGCCGCGGTCTGCCACTGCTGCTGCTGATCGGAATGCGAGAACAGGTTGCGCGGCACCGGCGCGCCCCCGGCGCGGTACTCCTGCCGGGTCAGAGGCCGCACCAGCATCCCGACGTTGGCCACGATCGCCATCCGCCTCTGTGTCCAGAGCGGCGCCAATGCGTCCAGGCTGGGATGGAGCCCGTAGGCGCCTCCGGAGGCCTGCGGCACCGGGACCAGCATATTGGCGGGAAGCGCCAGCGATCCCCGGCCGGCGGCGTAAGCCTGATACCCAGCCGCATCGAGCGGCACCACGGTGTTGACGCCGTCGTTGCCCCCGAAGAGAAACACGCAGACCAGCGCTTTGTAGTCCGCCGCAGCCTGGGCGCGGGCGTTGATCAGGCCCAGCCGTCCGAATCCTGCCGCCATCCCGGCGGAGAGAAATAGTTCACGTCGCGTCATCATGACCGGTATCCTCCCGATTAGTTCGCCACTTGGAATTCGGCCGACACCGCGCCCAGGTACAACGCGTTGCGGGCTCGCGTCCGCAGGTCAGTGGTAGCGCCGACGGCGCGCAGGATCGACTGCCGGAGCTGGCTGCTCATGGTGCCGCCGAGCAGCGCGTGGTTCACCGCCTCGACCAGCGCTTCGGGGTCGGAAGCGAGCAACTGGAACGGCGTGATGTCCACCGCGACGGTGCCGCCCAGGCTGTTGCGCACGGCGCGGTGCGCGAAGTTCGCGCGGTTGACGGCCGTGGCCGGTGTCAGAATCTGGAACTCCGGCCCGCCCGCGCCGGAACCGGGGATCCGGTAGAACGGCGAGTAGTAGTTGAAGACACTCGGAGCGTAGAAGAGACGCTGGCCCATCTGGTCGGCCCAGCTTGCCAGCGACGGCTCGTCGATCATCCGTGTGTCCAGTGCGCGCAGCAGCGTCAGCACAAGACGGACCGGTTCGCGCAGTTGGCCGGCATCCGGCAACTGCCCGGAGCGTCCCGCCGGACGGGCCTCGGCATCGAGCAGAATCGCCCGCGCCACCGCCGCGAGGTCGCCGCGGACCCCGCTGCCGTTGTTCGCGAAGACCGCCGAGATCCGCGCCACGTACGCTGGGGAAGGGTTGCTCTTTACCAGGTGCTGGATCAGGCGCAGCGAGATGAACGGCCCGACATTCGGGTGCTCGAAGATATTCCGCAGGGCTGCTTCGAGATCGGCGCGCGCGAGTTGACCCGCCGGCAGCGTCACTCCGTTGAGGAGAGCTTTGGCCGACGTGTCATGATGCGTCTCGAACGGCTCCATGGGAGCGGCGAAGTACGAGGGGTTCCGCCACTTTGAAGCCGCTCCAGGGCGGGGCGCGTAGGTCCAGCCGGTGAACGCCTTGGTGAACTCTTTCACCGTCTCCTCGGTGTAGGCGGAAACCGGGTTCCCGGCGGCGTCGCGCACCGTCGTGCCGTCCGCATTTAACTGGTGCAGGCCAATGGTGAACAATTGCAGAAGTTCGCGGGCGTAGTTTTCATTGGGCGCCAGGTTCTTCGCCGGGTTTTCCTTCTCGTTGTTCACCATGTCGAGGAAGTGGCCCATGGCCGGACTGAGCGTCACGTCGCGCAGCAGGTCCAGGAAGTTGCCGAAGGCGTGCCGCAGCAGGATGCGCTGGTAGGGCACCATCTGCTCCATCGAACCGGTCTTCACTCCGGAAACCACCAGGATCTGTCCCAGGGCGAAGGCCATGCGCTGCCGGAGCTGATCGGGAGCGGTCATCGCGTTCGAAAAGAAACGGCGCTGGACCGCGCTTAGCCCCATATTGGGCTGCGCGTCGGGGTAATCCGACGGGGGCGCCGCAAGCTGCTCAGCCAGGAAGGCCTCGCGGCCCACCTGCTGGACGCGGGCCAGCAGTTCCGGCGTCGCGCCCCAGGCTGCCTGTTCCAGGAAGCGCGAGGCCTGCGTCCGGGTCAGGACAATGCGGGCGGGCTCGACCGGCACGACGCGCATCGCCGATTCCGCGCCGCCAGGATCGGGATTCGCCACCCGCACGGCCGCGCGGCCTCCGGGCGCTGGCTTGACCGAGCCCGCTGCTTCGAGTTCAACCGGCGAGAGATACGTTGTGGTGAGGGTTTCCGTTCCGAAGCGGACGACAGCCCCGCGCACGAACCCGGAGCCCCGGACACGGAACGAAACGGGTCCCGGCGCCACCGTGCCAGGATTCACCGAGTCCAGGACGGGCAGCGCGTTCAGAAGCTTGACCGCCACCGTAGCCGAAGCCTTCGGGTCGGCGTCGCTGACGGCCTTCACCGCGACTTGGGGGGGAGACGGCGCAGCCAGCGGCGCGGTGTACTTACCCGCCGCATCAATCGCGCCGAACACGGCGTTTCCACCGGCGACATTGTTGACGTACCACTTGACACCCTTGTTGCCGTTGTTGGAAATCGAATGGCTCAGTTGTAGTTCCACGCCGCCGCGGACCGTGCGGTTGTTGGGCCACACGCTGACTCCAACCGGCGGCAGGACCTTGACGTTGCGCACACTGGATGCCGCTGAGCCGGGATTGGGATTCGTGACGATCAACGGGACCTGGGAGTCCGGCGGCGCGGCCGTCATGCCGGTGACGACGAGTTGCGTGTCGGAGACATAGGTCGTCGCCAGCTTCACCCCGCCAAAGGTCGCAAACGCCCCGGGGACGAAACTGCGGCCGGATAGCTTCATCGTGAAGGGCAGAGCCGTGTTCACGGCCCAGGGATCGGTCCCGCTGATTGCGGGGACGGGGTTGAGCAGGATGACCTTGGCGGAAGCTTTGGCCTTGGGGTCCGCCTTCGCCTGCGCCGTGACCGTCACAGTGTTGGCTTTGGGCACTACCAGGGGCGCCGTGTAGCGGCCGCCTTCCGTAACGGTCCCAATTGTCGCGTTGCCGCCGGCGACGCCATTCACCAGCCACTGAACCGTGCGGTCCTGGGCGTTTTTGACGGAAGCGGAAAAGGTGCGCGCCTGCCCGGCGCGTAGCTCAGCCTCGACTGGACTGACCGTGACAGTGACTTGGGCGGCGGCCGTCGCGCACCAGGCCGCGGCCAGCACCCACAAGAATCTCCTCCGAATCATGCAGCCTCCAGTACCACTAGTACCAATCAGGTGTCTGCTCCAGGATAGCCGAAGCGCGGACAGCAGCAAAGCGATTAATGCCGGAATTTTACCTTAGGCGCACTAAGGTTTTCGCCGTGATAGGGCAACAAACTTGTTCAAAAATCTCTGCTAATGGACTGTACAAGAGGCACTTGGATGCTCTATACTCGTCAGGAAGTCGCGGATGAGACGGAGGACTCTCACGATCGCTATGCGAATGCGGGTGGTTTGTGCCATCGCGCTGCCGGGTCTGTTCCTGGCTGGAGGCGCTTATGGTGCGGCGATCGCTCCCTGTTCGGGAGCGGGGTCGCTCGTACAGAACATCATTCCGGTCCGGTCCAGCCAGATGACGTACTGCGTCTCCGACCATGGCTGGAGCGATAGCTGGTTCCTCGGTAACCCGGCACAATACGACGGCGCGGCGGACGTGCTGTCCGGGGACGACGGGTTGAGTTTACGGTGGACCGGGGGGCCGAGCGCGGGGAACGGCTGGCTTTCGCCCAGGATGGATCTGGGCACGTTGATCCCGCAGAATACGAACAATACAGTATGGAGCAAGGTCAGTCCGGGGAACGTTACTTCTCATCCGGCGAACACCCCGTACTCATCGACGCTCCGGGTGGGGAGCGCCACTCTTACGAATACCGCGAACCGAGGCATTGAGGTGGATCTAAGGACGACCGTCGTTGGATTTCAAGTCACGATTGAGGTCACGATCCGCAACCTCGCTAGCGTGGCGCGGACCAACGTGCAGTTCGGCGACTATTTCAACTTCCATCCCAACGGCTCGTGCGAATACTCCGTGGCCTTCCCGACCTGCACCTCGCAGAACAACAGTGTCCCGGCGGGATTCACGGGCCCGGCACTGAAGCGGAACCAGGGCACGACGCAACAGATCGACGGCTACATGTGGGCGTTCGGAGACAAGAACCGCCCGGACTTCCTCGCCGATGGCGTGATGTGGGGCGAGACCTGGAACGGCTCCGAGTGGGTCTTCGCCAACCCCAATAACTGGCATGTCGGCGTAGCTCAGCCGTTTAACCCTGACGGATCTTCGGCTGCAGGTTCGCGCGTGTGGGAAGTCATGCAGAACAACTCCGGCTGGAACAACAGCCTGAGCCCGTTCGGCCCGTGGGATTCGGCCGGGGCGATGCAGTGGAATCTCGGGACTCTGTCGGCCAACGGGCAGCTCCGCTTCCGCATCGTGAAGGAACTGGTGCCGGTTCCCGAACCGGCCGCCTGGCAATTGCTCCTGGGTGGAGGCGCGCTGCTGGCGTTCCGCCGCTACCGGCATCGCCGCGCGTAGTCACGGCAGGACGATCTTCGCTACGCCCGCGTTTTCCGCCGCGTCGAAGGCGCGGACCACCACCACCCGCTCACCCGCGACGGCCTCGAGCCGGACGGCAAACTCCTCACGCTGGCTGTCGGTTACGCCGTCGGCGGCGCGCAAGGGCACCCACGGGCCGGCGTTCACGGAGTACTCGGCCCGCCGCAGGGGCGACGCCGCGTCGGTTGCCTCGACCCCGATTTCGACCGTCTGCCCCTGGACCCGCGCGGGACTCAGGCGCACCGCCGGCGGCGTGTGGTCGATCAGGATCGGAGCGCTGATCAGCACATCCTCGCGGGCATCATCCGGCGCGTTGGCTTCGCGGTCCGACGCGGTCACCCGGAACAGGTAGCGGCCGTCGGCGAACGCGTGGGCGTCGACCGAGTGATGCGTCTCGCTGAAGCCGTGCTTGAGCTTCTTCCATTCCTTTTCCCCGACACCGCGGCTCTCGAGAGTGAAGACCAGCTTGTCGCCATCGGGATCCTCGGCCTGCCAGTTGATGCTCAACTGCGGGACGCTGACGCGCGCCACGGTCTGCGTCGGAGTCCCGCCCGACGTCGATGAGGCCGAGTCGCCGGTGTCGGTGACCGTCACAGAAAAGGTCGCCGCGCTTTGCGGCGAAACTGCGGTCTTGGGCGGCGGGGCGGGAGCCGCCGCGGCATAGGGGATCACGGAAATGTCCTTCAGAACCGGTGGCGAGTTCTGCGGGAGGTAGGAGACAGTAAGACCGTCAAGCACCGCCTTGCCGGTGAACTCGGCCTTCCACTGGATGTAGCGGGCGTTAGGACTGGCGATGCCGCCCGGCGCGTTCATTGCGGGCGACCAGTCGCTCCAGGTGCGGTCCGGACGCAGCGCGTTGCCCGAGCGGGTGGATACCTTGAGCGCTCCGCCTTCGGCGCGCCAGTCGATGCGGCCCCAGCGGGCAACGGCACCGGCGTCGTGCACCGGGCTCTGGTAGCTGCCGGTGGGCGCCAGGTCCCGCGCGATCCGGAACAGCTTCCCGAGGTTCCCTGTGGCGGCGAGCAGGTCCCCGTCTCCCCCGCTCAACAACCGCAGCGCCTCGGTTTCCCGCGTCTCGACAAGGAGCGTCGTCTTGCGGGACGGACCCAGTTCGTAGATACGCCCATTGGTGTCGGTGGCGAACACGACGCGCCCTTCGCCTGGCAGCGCCAGATCGTAGGCGTTCTCTTCTTTCGACTCCCAGAGCGTCTCGACCGTGTGGTCCGGACGGATGCGGAGGAGCGCCGAGCGGTCCAGGCCGGTCATGTCGAAGACTTGAGGCACCGCGGTGGGAGGAGTCTGCTGCTGAGCCGGTTGCGGCTGCGTCTGAATCGCCGGACCGGTTTGTGCCTCGGCCGTTACCGTGATGGACGTGGTGACGGCCGGTCCGGCGGCGCCCGGCTGCGGCTGCCCGGCTTGGGCGGCGGCCTGCTGGCGGGCGACCGCGCCACCCATCGCCGTGAGGTAGACGCTGCCGTCGGGCGCCGGGACGAGCGCGCGGATCTCGGCAAAGTTCGCATCGTAGAGGACGAAGCCGCGGTCTTTCGCGTCGATGCGGAACAGCAGACCGTTGGGCTCGGTGCCGGCCAGCAGGCGGCCCTTGGCATCGAAGGCGAGGCTGGTGACATGGGTCTGCCCGGTGTCATAGAACAACTCGCCCTGGCCCCCGGCGATCCGGTAGATGCGGCCGGGATCGCCCGTCGCTGCGTAGAGAGCCCCGTCCGGACCCACGGCGAGCGCCCAAAGGTAGCGGCCCTCGGGCGGCCGGAAGAAGTCGGCGGACTGGGCGGCGGAGACGCGATACACCTTGCCCTCCGGCGAGGTCGCGGCATAGAGAATGCCCGCGCGGTCGAGCGCCAGCGCGAAGACCTCGGGCTCGGGCGCGGTCCACAGCAGTTCGGCGGCGCCCCCGGGGGCAATCTTATAGATCTTCCCGGCGTGACCTGTGCCGGCATAGACCGTGCCATCGGCGGCGCGCGCGACCGACCAGATATACGGCTGGCCGGCGGAGAAGATCTCGGTGAGCTGGGGCGCCAGCTGCACCCTCCCGTCGCGCAGCAGGGAAAGGCCAGTGAAGCGCCCTTTCACGAAGTCCTCGTAGCGGTGCATCTCCCAGACCGCAGTTCCCGCCGCATGCAGAGACAGGCCCGAACAGAGGGCCAGGGCGAGGCTGAACCGCTTCATTCCGTCACTTCCATCTGGATGGTCCTGGATCCGGAGACGGCCGCGCCGCCACCGTCGATTTCGAATTCGGCCAACTTCGATTGATAGGTGGCCGTCAGCGCACCGTCGAGCTTCTGCGCCCGGGCGAACAGAGCGGCGAGCGAGGCTGGGGGAGCGGAGTAGTCAAGACCGTTGTATTGATACGCAGTCTGCGCGCGCCACACTCGTACGTAAGCGTTGCCGTTGCCGCGCAGCCGGTTGGCGACCGAGACGGCGTGGTCGGCCGATCGCGGCGGCGTCGTGACCAAGCCGCGCAGCTCGATCAGATTGATCGTCATAGCGTCAGCCACGGTCACGTAAAGGGGACCGGCGGCCAGTCCGGCCGGCACAGTGTAATGGACAGTTTCCGTCCGGACAGCCCCGCGATCGCCACGCAGCTCAACCGTGATCGCCGCCGTTTCGCCGGGACGCACTTTGGCCCGGACAGGCAAGGCCGAGGCGATCTGCCAGAGGCGCTTTTCTGGAGCAGAGCGGATGTCGAGGTCGACGCGCCGAGGGAACACTCCCTGAAAGCCGCTCTGAAGCACATAGGCCAGCGGGAGAGCCGTCGACAGCGCGGCCGCGGCGGCCGACCCGGCATCGGCGGAGTAGATGTTGTCCACGGCGACCGGGTCCCGTACGCCGTCCAGTTCGATGGTGCCCCGGATCGAGACGCTGCTCGCCCCGGACGTCCGTTCGGTGGCGTCGACGGCGGAGAAGATGAGCATCTGGAGAAGGAACGGCGCCAGCAGCGGATCGCGCACCATCTCCATCGCATAGGAACGGGTTGCGGGCCCATCGCCGGCAACGCGGAGGGCAACCTGGACCATCGCCGCCTGCCGTCCGATCTCACCGGCGACCGCCGCCGAGCGGTCATCGACAATTGTGCCCACGATTTCTTTTGCCTGCGAAATCTTGAACGAGGTGGCGACCGAGGGAAGAAGCGCCAGCACCTCCGACCTGGCGAAGGGCATTTCGGCCGGGCCGATCGCGAGAAAGCGGTGTCCGAATGCCCAGATCCGATTGCCGTCGACATGCGTGAGCGTGCCGTCGGCCGCGATGGACAGGTCGCCCGTCACGAGCATCACGCTGATCATGGCGCCCGGTTCGAGCGGCTGGCCGCTTCCCTGGCGCGGGCGTCCGCCGCCGGCCAGACCCTGCACGGGCTCCAGTCCAAGCGCGCGCAACTTCGGCGCGAACGTTTCGATGGTCGCCGGCGTGAATCCGGCGAACGAAACGGGCGTCGCGACGTCGGTCAGCCGGTTCTCCCCGAACAGGGCGGACGCCGGAGGCGGCAGTCCCGCGAGTAGCTCGCCGTCGAACAAGCCCGCTGGAAAGCGGCGTGCGCGCGCAGCGCCCGTGGCGGCAACCATCTCCTCGATCGGACGAATCGCCGCGATCGGCTCTTTGGAATAGGCGAAGGTCATCGCGACCGCGCCGGCGAGTTTGCCGTCAATGTAGACCGGGCTGCCGCTCATCCCTTGCATGACGCCGGTCCGCTCGATCGGGCCCCCTGAGAGGCGGGCGAGAATCAGGGATTGCCTGGGGCCGGCGTTTTCGAGAACGCCAAGAATTTCCACGCCGAATTCCTCGACCTGGCCGCCGGAAAATACGGTCCGGCCGGAACCACGTTGCCCCGCCCTCACATCGCCGAGAGGGAAAAACTCCACGCCGGGAAGCGGCGCCACGGCAAGAAGTCCGGCGGCGGCCAACCACCCGAAGCGAGAGAACCACCACATCCTGTTACCATTCTATCCGCCGGACAGACCCTGCCGCGCCAATGGTATCATCGGCATTGGCGGCGCCAGGGCGCCCAGGAGGATGCGCCGCCAGCAAACACAATACCCCGGGAGCACGCAGAGCCATACCGATGTCGTCCGTTGCGCACCACCCGCCGCAGGCGGAACGGCTCCATCCCCCGATTCCCTGGACCGGCCTTGTCTGGTTCAGCGGCCTTCTCATCTTGTGCTACGCACCGGTGCTGTGGCGGCTCGTGCAGCAGTGGGAGACCGATGAAGACATGGGGCACGGGTTCTTCGTGCCTGTCATCGCGGCGTACATCGCGTGGAAGAAGCGGGAGCATGTCCTGCGCCAGCCGGTCCGGCCGGCATGGATCGGCTTGGTTGTCGTGGTTTACGCCGCCGCACAGTTGACCGTAGCCACACTCGGGGCGGAGTTGTTCCTGGCCCGCACGGCATTTGTGCTCGCCGTGATCGGAGCGGTCCTGTTCGCCGGCGGGTGGGCGGTGGCGCGAAGCCTGGCCTTCCCTCTGCTGCTGCTGTTCTTCATGATTCCGATTCCGGCGATCCTTTATAACCAGATCACGTTTCCCTTACAGTTGCTGGCAAGCCGGCTCGCTGAAGGAGCACTGATGGTGATGGGCATTCCTGTGTTCCGTGAGGGCAACATCCTGGAGCTTGCCGACGGCCAGCGCTTGCAGGTGGTCGAGGCGTGTAGCGGAATCCGCTCGCTGCTCTCACTGTCGTTTCTGGCGCTGGTCTATGGGTACTTTTTCGAGGCGAAGCGGTGGGTGAAGATTGTCCTGTTCGCCGCCACCGTGCCGATCGCAATCATCGCCAACGCCGGGCGGGTTACTCTCACCGGGATTCTTTCGGCGATCGACCCGCAGCTTGCCCAAGGGTTTTTTCACAGCGCCTCGGGATGGGTGATCTTCATGGTGGCTCTGCTCGCGCTCGTGTTCCTGCACCAGGCGATCACGCGCTTCCACAGGTATGTTGAGGCGGGACGCGATGCCTGACCTAGGCTTCCTGCGGAGCCGCCCCGCGCGCATCCTGACCATCGTCCTGGCCCTTCAGGCTTCCGTCTTCTATGGGACCTCGCGGCGGGAAGAGATCCCCTCGATCCGCCCGCTGAGTGAGTTTCCCGTGGTTCTCGGAGACTGGTCGATGACCCAGGAGGGGTACGTCGATGAAGAAACGCAGGCGGTGCTGCGTGCCGACGACACCCTGACCCGCGTCTACGCCTCCCCTGGCGAGGGCGCCGCCAGCTTGTTCATCGCTTTTTTTAAGACACAGCGCTCCGGGCAGGCGCCGCATTCGCCGAAGAACTGCCTGCCTGGGTCCGGCTGGGAAGTCGCAGGGAGCGGCGTGGCGCGAGTCGATGTCCCCGGACGAGCCGAACCGGTCGAGGTGAATATCTACGAGGTGGCCAAGGGCGACAACCGGAGCGTGGTGCTGTACTGGTATCAGTCGCGCGATCGCATTGTGGCGAGCGAGTACGAGGCGAAGATGTGGCTTGTCGCCGATGCGATCCGCTACAATCGGACGGACACGTCGCTGGTGCGCGTGGTGGTTCCCGTTCAGGGTGCGGACCGCGGTAAAGCCATCGAGAAGGGCCGCCGCTTCATTCAGAGCGCATTTCCCGCCCTGATGGAGCGCCTGCCGTCCTGACCGCCCGCGCTGTCTTCGAGGCACATTGCCGGATCTTGCCGTCTATCTCGTCATTGGTGTGATTGCCGGGGTCCTAGCCGGACTGTTGGGCATCGGCGGCGGGCTATTGATTGTCCCGTCGCTGGTCTGGGTGTTCGAGCGCGACGCATTTCCGGACAGCGTCATCATGCAGATGGCGCTCGGCACGTCGCTGGCGACGATCATCGTCACCTCGATCTCGTCGCTGCGCGCGCATTCGCGCAAGGGGAACGTCGACTGGGCGGCATTCTGGCGGCTGACGCCTGGGGTCCTGCTCGGCGCACCCGCGGGTTCGGTGATCTCCCACTATCTCCCCGGAGACGCGCTGCGGACGATCTTCGGCGCGGCGCTGCTACTGATCTCGCTCCAGATGCTGTTCGCGGTCGGTGTCTCGCCGCGGCGGCAGCTTCCGGGCACGGCGGGACTCTTTGGCGCGGGTCTTCTCATCGGGATCGCCTCGGCCATCATCGGGATTGGTGGAGGCTCGTTGACCGTTCCCTACCTGGTCTGGAACAACCTGCAATCGCGCTATGCCGTGGGAACCTCGGCCGCGTGCGGGCTGCCGATCGCGCTCTCCGGTGCTGCCGGATTCGTGATCAACGGTCAGTTCGCGCAGGGGCTTCCGGAGGGCAGCCTGGGGTACGTGTTTCTGCCCGCGTTCTTCGGCGTCGCGGCGGCAAGCGCGCTGCTCGCACCAGTCGGCGCTTCGCTTGCGAGCCGGCTGCGCTCACGGACATTGAGCCGCGTCTTCGCCCTGTTTCTGGCCGCGATGGCGCTGCGTTTCCTTCTCCGGTGAATCAGTACGACAGAAAGCCGCCATCTACGGTGAGGGTGGTTCCCGTGACGAACGAAGCTTCGTCCGAGGCCAGGAACGCGACCGCGTGGCCGATGTCTTCCGGGGTGCCGCGGCGGCCGAGGGGCGTCGTGCGCAGGTACTTCCCGGTCGCCCCGGCGGAAGCCAGGTCCGAGACGATCGCCGCGTTTGCGGGCGTGTAGATGTCGCCTGGGGCGACGGCGTTGACGCGGATGCCGTGGGGCGCCAGTTCGAGCGCCATCGACTGCGCCAGGGACGCCTGCGCCGCCTTGGTCGCGCAGTAGACCGACGCCAGTTCCTGCGCGGCAAACGCGCCAACGCTGGCGATGTGCACGATGGACCCACCGTGGCCGGCCGCCACCATCCGCCGCGCGACTGCCTGCGAACAGTGGAATGTCCCCTTCAGGTTGACGTCGACGATCTCGTCGAGTTGGGCTTCGGAACAATCCAGGAAGGAGCTGACGGCGGCGGGTCCGGTGAGGCTGGCATTGTTCACCAGCAGATCGATGCGGCCGAAGGCTGCGCAGGCCACCCCCACCATGGCATCCACCGAAGCCCGGCTGGCGATGTCCACTTCGAGCGCGATGCCCTCGATGTGCGGCGCTTCCGCCAACGCGCGTTCAGCCACGGCGACACCTTTTTGCGCCAGAACGACGCGCATGCCGCGCCCGCTCAGGACGCTGGCGATACCGAAGCCGATTCCGGTGCCGCCACCGGTGATGACCGCGACTTTGCCCGTGAGGCTCACGCCGCCATCCTCGCCTGCAAGTACGCCTCGAGTTCGCCCGCGTCGAGCAGGACTCCGGGGTTCGCGGCCGCGGCGGCGGCGATCGAGTCCGGGTCCTTGAACCCGTGGCCGGTGACGACGCAGACCACAGGCTCGTCCGCCAGAGTGCTGGGACCCAGGCGGCTGCCATCGAGGGCGCGCAGAAGTCCGGCCAGAGCGGCCGCGCCAGCGGGTTCGCAGTAGATGCCTTCCTCGGCCAGAAGCAGGCGCTGCGCGGTCCAGACCTCGGGGTCCTCCACCGGAATGCCCAGGCCGCCGCAGGCGCGCAGGTGTTCCAGGGCGCGACCGGCATCGATATCGAAGGGCACGGCCAGGCCGCTGATTTTTGTGGCGCTGCGAACCGGAACGATCTCGGTAGTTCCACGCTCCCACGCCGCAACCACGGTCAGGCACCCCGCCGGCTGAACAGCGTGAACCCGGGCTCCGGACCCCTCCAGTCCGCGCGCCACCGCCGAGTACAACCCGCCGCCGCCCACCGGGACGAACACGTGCGCCGGGGGCGCGCCAAGGGCGTCGGCCAACTCCCGGCCAATCGGCTCCACTCCGGCCATCCCCACCGGACAGTGCCGGTAGGCGGACACGATGAGCGCCAGTCCCCCGTCCTGCGACATACGGCTGAGCGTCGCAAGAACCTGCTGGGTCACCTCGGCCGAATCAATGAAATCGCGCACCCGTACGAGGGACGCCCCGTGCGCCTGCATCTGCACCAGTTTGCCGGAGGGCGCGCTCTCGTTCACGACGATCGCGCAGGGCAACGCATAGCGGGCGGCGTAGGCGGCAAGCGACGAGCCAGTGTTCCCTGAAGAGGTCGCCACGCAGCCGCGGGCCCCCGCCGCCAGCACCCGCGTGACCTCGGCGGCAATGAACCGGTCCTTGTACGAGCCCGTCGGATTGCACTGCTCCAGCTTGAACAGGAGCCGCCGCAAGCCGAGCCTGGGGCCGATCCGGTGGCTGGCGACGAGCGGCGTGTTGCCTTCGCCCAGAGTTGCCTGTGTCATCAGAAGATTGTGTCCCATTGTCCGACCGTCCGGGGGATGAAGCCCTTCCGGACGAGGTCAACGGCGCAGTCGATGTGGCGCTGCCCGCCTTCGAACGTGAACAGACCATGTCCCGGGAAGAGAGCGTCAATGCCCCTTCCGGACAACTTGCACAGATCGGCGCGGTAACCGGCCATGTCGGATCCCGGGGCGTTGATCAGGCCGATGACTCCGCCGTAAAACACAACGTCGCCCGCGAACAGCGATCGGCGCCCGTCCAGGGTGACGGCGAAAGAATGCGCGTCCGGGCTGTGGCCGCGCACGAGGATGGGTTCGAACGCCAGTCCTCCCGCGGTGAACGCCGCGCCGTCACGATAGTCCGCATCGACGGGGCACGGTTCGAACATGAGGTCGGCCGGATACATCCCCGCCTCTTTGGCGCCCGCAAGGCCGCAGGCTGCTTCGTCGCCGGTTTCGACAATGGCTCGCGTCAGGGCTGGCGCCCAGACGCGGCACCCGGTGCGGCGGCGCACACCCGCGGCGCCCAGCGCGTGGTCCGGATGCGTGTGCGTGAGAACCAGGTCTGTCACCGGCGTTCCCGGGAACGCGGCGTCCAGGTGCGCGAACAGCCGGTCCTGCTCCCGCCCGCCACCCGCGTCGATCAGTACGACGCCCTCCGGCCCGCGTAGCGCGTAGACGTGGCAGTCGAAGCGTCCGGCGAGGCGGAATTGGAAACTCGCGATCAGCGCGAGGTTTTCGGAGAGGCGCATCGGATCCTCATTATTGCAAAACTGTCGACAGATGGAAATAATGGAAGAGCATGAAACTACGAGGGGTGGTCCCGCCCATTGGGACGCCGTTGACGGACGGGGACCGCGTTGACGAGCCTGGATTGCGCCGCCTGGCGCGGTACCTGCTGGACGCCAAGGTCCACGGCATCTTTGCCAACGGCTCGATGGGCGGATTCGCCTTTCTGACCGACGACGAACAGATCCGCTCGATCGAGACGACCGTCAGCGAAGTGAACGGCGCATGCCCGGTGCTGGGTGGACTCGGCGACACCAGCACCAGTCGCGCGGTGCGGATGGCGAAGCGGATCGCCGCCGAAGGCGTGGATTACCTCACAGTGCTGCCTCCGTTCTACTTCCTCACGTCGCAGGAGCAAGTCATCGCGTACTTCTGCGAGATCGCAGCGTCCGTGGACGTACCGCTGTTCCTGTACGACAACCCCGTCCTGACGAAGTGCAACATGGCGCCGGAGACGATGTTCGAATTGCGGCGGCGCATCCCGTCGCTGGCGGGAGTCAAGATCAGCGATTCGGACTTCTTTAAGCTGCAACGGGTCGCGGAGATGTTCCAGGGCGATGACGGCTTCGCGGTGATGACGGGGAGCGAGTTCGTCATCGTACCGGCTCTGCAACTGGGCTGTGACGGCTACGTCGGAGGATCGCACAATCTGTGCCCGCACATGGCCGTCGCGTTGTGGGACGCGTTCCAGGCAGGCCAGCTGGAGCGCGCCCGCGAGTTGCAGCGCGACATGATCGCCGCGTGGCAGGTGTTCCGCCGGGGCGCGATCTGGGGCGCATTCGACGAGGCCTTGCGCTACCTCGGCATCTGCGAACGCGCAACCGGCGCGCCTTACGTGACGGCTGTGACGGACCAGGAGCGGCACGAGATCCACGAGATCCTGGACCAATACGTGAAGCCGTACCTCGCCGTGGTGTAACGCGGAGGCGGGAAACGGCGTCTTCCAGGGGAGCCATTGTGAGCCATCTTCTGGTTCGCTTCCTTCTCGTGCTGGCACTGTCGGTGCCCGCGGCCGCCTTGCCGGCTGACCCGAGCCCGTCGCTTGGCCCCGAGGAAGAGGCTTCTCCGCTTCTCACTGCAGTCTCGGCGCCTGGCGGCGCAGGGCTTGCAGGAGCGTCGCGGCCGCGGCATGACGGCGCCCTGTGACAGGCGTCTCCCCGCTACTAACTCGACACGCACGCAGCCGGCACTGCCGCTAGGGTGGTCATCGCTCCGGCCTCGGGCATCCCAACCCCGGCGGCGGGGCCATGGCCAACCCGCTCCGGGACGTTCTCCTCCTGATTGCTGTTGCGATCGCACCGTCTGATTGCTCCGGCCTGCGCCGGAGGTCCGCAACCGCAACACCTCAGGAGGAATCCCGTGAACAAGAACGAACCCGAATCCGACTACAGCCCGAAACCGATGGACACGCAAGCAACTCTGCTGCTGTTCGTGAAGATCCTGATCGCCGGAGGCGCCATCGCCGGCGCCATCTGGGCACTGGACCACTTCGGCATCTAGCCACTCTGCCGGCGGCGGTCTCCAACGGGCTGCCGCCGCACTTTCTAGATCCGCACCCGGTCGTAGGGGGGCAAGGGCCCACGCATGAAACGCGATTCGCGCTGAGCCCGGTAGCGGATGTCGAGGTGCGGCGTACTCACCCGCCGCCCGCCGAGGAATGATGAATCCATCAGGGCTTCCAGCGCCCCGGTGACCAGGAGCGTGCGCTCCGGCGGATAGAACTCCTTGCGCTCCACGATCGTCCGCTCGACCCAGTAGTTGAGGCCATTGCCGTGGCTCCACGGGCGGCCCCATTGGGTCCGGAAGCAGCACACCGCCCGGTCGGCCTGCCCTTCGATCTCGGCGGCGAAGCCCGCCTGCTGGGTGTGTCCGTTTAGCAGGTAGAGGACGCCCTGCAACCCGCTGCGGTAGCCGAGCAGAAACAGCAGGGGCTGTTTCACCGTATCCTCAACGCGACCCCGGCTGAGGGTGTCGTCGTGGCGCATGGCTTCTTGCAGCAATTCGCCCGCCCAGGGATTCGCGGTCGTCCATCGCCACACCTCGTCTCCCTCGACGCACTGCACCCACTCGATCCCCGTTTCTTCGCCGCGCCGCCGCTCCACCATGCACTGGTAGACCTCCAGTCCGTGGTACCCGTACGATTCCTTGCCGCCGTAAAAATATCCGACGGCGCGCCGCACGGGTGCGTCGAGATCCAGTTCGAGCGCGGGCCGGCGCCACGTCAGCGTGAGCGACGTCCCGGCGATTAGCGGAAAACCGAGTTCCCGCGACCAGTCGAACATCTGCCTGGCCTGCTTCCAGTCCGTGGAGAAGTGTTTGTCCACGAACATCGGGAGCGCCCTTCCGGTGTCGCGATACACCTGGACAATCTGCCGCATGAGTTCGTGGCGCGGATAGAGCTTCTGTCCCTTCTGATTCTCCGGATAGTCCCCGTGCTCGCCGATGAGAGCGACACCTTGAACGCCCGGCGCCATCACGGCATCGCGCGCCGACGCCATGAGGGGAATGCCGCGGGCGGCCGCTTCCGCGCGTCCGATATCGGTGGGCGGGGTCTGTTCAAGAGACATCGCGGCGACTTCCAGTTGGGACTCGTGGCGCTTGCCCTCCCAGTGGAAGCCGCGCAGCATGTTGCCGATGAACACGTCGGCGTGCGAATTGCGGAAATAGACCGTGATGACGGCGGCAATCTTCGTGCGGGGCGGGGCCCCGATGGCGGCACGGCCGGTGAGGGAAAGCCCGGAAGCGAGAAAGGCACGGCGGTTCATCCAGTCGATTCTATACCCGGGCCCCGCAGCCGCGTTACTCTGAGAACAGCGTCTGCATGCCCCGTAAGCCCGAAATCATGAGCCCCGCCGGGGAGTGGCCACAGTTGCACGCCGCCGTCGAAGCCGGCGCGGACGCCGTGTACTTTGGTCTGAAGCATTTCTCCGCCCGCGCCAAGGTGGGTTTCGGGCTGCGTGACGTCCCGGAGGTCATGCGCTTTCTACGGGAACGGGGCGTGCGCGGCTACGTGACGTTCAACACCCTCGTGTTCGAGCATGAACTCGACGGCGCCGCTCAGGCGATTGCCGCCCTCGCCGAAGCGGGCGTCGATGCACTGATCCTTCAGGACCCCGGCGCCGTGCTTCTCGCCCGGCGGATCGCGCCCGGCCTCGAACTGCACGCCAGCACCCAGATGAGCATCACCGATGCCGGCGGGGTCCGGCTGGCGGTGCGCCAGGGAATCCAACGCGTGACGCTGGCGCGCGAACTCTCCCTTCCGCAGATCGGTGCGATTGCGCGCGAGACCGGGTGCGACCTCGAGATCTTCGTCCATGGAGCGCTATGCGTCGCGTATTCCGGGCAATGCTTCTCCTCGGAAGCGTGGGGCGGACGGAGCGCCAACCGCGGCCAGTGCGCACAGGCCTGCCGGCTCTCCTACAGCCTGCTGGTAGACGGCGACGAACAACCTCTCGGCGACGCGCGGTATCTGCTGTCGCCGGGCGACCTCTATACGCTGCGCCAGGTCCCGGAGATTCTTGAGACCGGCGTCGCGGCCCTGAAGATCGAGGGCCGCTACAAGGACGCGGCCTATGTGGCACTGACGACCCACGCCTACCGGAAAGCCGTCGACGAAGCATGGGCAGGCCGCGAGTGGGACATCGATCCGGGAACGGAATTGCGCCTGGAGCAGGTCTATTCGCGCGGCATGGGCCCGTACTTTCTGAGCGGCACGAATCACCAGGCAGTGGTCCGCGGCCGGGCGCCGCGGCACCGTGGCGTCCTGATGGGTGCGGTGGTACGGGCTGTGAACGGGCATGTCATTGTCAACCCGGCCGCAGCCCACGAACTGGCCCCGCTCCGCGCGGGCGACGGCGTCGTCTTCGACGCGGCCTCGTGGCGCAGTCCCGACGAGCCGGAAGAGGGCGGCCGGATCCATGAGGCGAAGCCTGGACGTCAAGGTACGGTGGTCCTGCGCTTCGGTCCGGGCGATCTTCGTTCCGAGCGGATTCGTCCGGGTGACCTCGTCTGGCGGACGGCCGCGCCGGAGATCGACCGTCACGTCCGGCAGTGGACTCACGCAAGCATCCCGGTGGCGCGCCAGCCGCTGACGGTCCACGTGACCGCCAGACCCGGGGAGCCCTTCTCGGCGGAGTGGCGGCTCTTGCGCAGCCCCCACGTTACCGTCGCTGTTTCCACTGGCCCGGCGCTGACACCCGCCCGTAATCACGGGATTTCCGAGGCCACGCTGCGCGAGCAACTCGGCCGCCTGGGCGGGACAGCGTACGAATTGGCTGGACTGACGACGGAAATCGAAGGCGAGGTTTTTGTCCCGCTTTCGGTGTTGAACCAGGCGAGGCGCACCGCCGTCGAACGCTTGCTGGCTGCTCAAAGCCAGCCTCCTGGCACTCGCGTTACGAGTGTCGCGGACGCGTTGGAGCGTCCGGCCCCCCAGCCTGCTGCCGACGGTCCGCCGCAACTGCACCTGCTGGTCCGCACGCAGGACCAGTTGGACGCCGCCCTGTCTCTCGCGCCGGACAGCATCACGCTTGACTACCTCGATTTGTACGGCCTGCGCCCGTCGGTCGATCGCGTCAAGGCGGCTGGCATCGCCGTGCGCGTGGCCAGCCCGCGTGTGCTGAAACCGGACGAGGACCGAATTGTCGAGTTCCTGCTGCGGCTCGATTGCCCGCTGCTGGTGCGCTCCGCCGGCATGTTGGAAGTCCTCGGCGGGCGGGATCACCCGCCTCTCACGGGCGACTTCAGTCTCAACGCGGCCAATAGCCTGACCGCCGCGTTGTACAGGGAGCTCGGCCTGGAGCGTTTGACACCGTCTCACGATTTGAACGCCGATCAAATCGAGGAATTCGCCCGGCTGGCGGGCGCGGACCGTATCGAAGCCATCGCCTACCAGCACCTGCCCGTATTCCACACCGAACATTGCGTCTTCTGCCGCTTCCTGTCCTCGGGCACCAGCTTCAAGGACTGCGGACGCCCTTGTGAGAAACACCAGGTGGCCTTGCGCGACCGCAACGGGTTGGCACATCCGGTGATCGCCGACGTCGGCTGCCGCAATACGGTGTTCGGCGCCGAAGCCCAGGAAGCCAGCCGCTTTCTCGACACCTGGCGCCGGGCCGGCATCCGGCATTTTCGCCTCGAGTTCGCCCACGAGACCGCGTCGCAGGTGGAGAAGGTGACGCGGGCGTTCGCCGCCGCGCTCGCCGGAACACTGGCGGCCCAGGCGCTGGCCTCGGCCCTGAAGCAGGCCGCGCCCGAAGGAACCACCCGCGGCAGCCTGTACGTGCCCGCGGACTACCGCCTGCTGCCAATCCTGCAATGATCCACAAGGCCGGCCTTCTCGTCGTGCGCGGCGGGCGTGTCCTGCTCTGCCGCAAAAAGCACGGAACGCCGCTGCTGATCCTGCCCGGAGGCAAGATTGAGCCCGGCGAATCCGCGGCCGGGTGTGTCGAACGTGAGGTCCGGGAGGAACTCGGCCCCGACGTCCGTCCATCGACGCTCGAATTTCTGGGTCAGTATACGGACCAGGCTGCCGGGAGTGCCGGCGAGGTGTGTGTGGAACTTTTCAGCACGGATCTCGAGGGCGACCCGCAGCCGTCCGCCGAAATTCGCGACCTCGTCTGGTTCGGAGAACACGATGACTGGACTCTCCTGGCGCCGAGCCTTGCCAACCGCATCCTGCCCGATCTCGTCGCGCGCGGGCTCCTCCCATGGGAGCGCCAACCCGGCGCATCAAGTTGACACATGCGTCGAAGTGCCGTCCGCTGGACGTTTTCGCCCACCGGGCGGGATGGCGGCGAAAACGCTCTGGCCGCCGGATGATTGAAAGCCGCGATCCGGACCGATTCCCGACGAGCGCCGGCGGCCGGCCATTCCGAGCCTGCAATAATGCCTCATGGGCATTGAGTTCAAGGGCATTGAGTTCAAGAAAGTAACGCTGCCTCCGCTCGTGAGTTTCTCCGCGGCGGCGCCGCGCGGCTCCTTCATCGGCATCATCGGCGAGGATGGTGCGGGCAAGTCGGCGTTGCTGCGGCTGGCCGCGGGGGCGGACCAGCCGGTCACCGGCTCGGTGTCGGCGGGAAGAACCAGGCGTCTGCTTGGCCCCGAGGACCCGCTCACGTTCCCGCCCGCCGATCTCCTCCTGTTTGACCATACGTTCGCGCGCCACGACGCGGCGGTCCGCGCCCGCGCCCTCACCGCTATCGGACACCTGCGGCGCGAAGGGACCACCGTGCTCCTGGTGTCCCATGAAGAGCCCTTGCTCGAGCGAACGTGCGATGAAATCTGGTGGCTGCACGAAGGCAAGCTGAGGCTGCGCGCGGAGCCGGAAGCGGCTCTCCGCGCGTACCGCGAGCATATCGCCGAGCGCGTGCGCGCATGGGGCAATACCGCCGGATCTTCGTTCGCGAGGCGGGAATCGCTGGGCGACGAGCGCTGTGAGATCACCGGGGTGGAGACGCTCGGCGCGCAGGACATGCCCACGTCGGTCTGGCGGTCCGGCGAACGGGTCGCTATCCGCATCACGGCGCGCTTTCGGGAGACCGTCGCCGATCCGGTGTTCGGCATTCTGATCCGCAACCGGATCGGACTCGATGTCTACGGCACTAATACGCAACTGGAAGAGATCCGGATCGGCCCGTGCAACGCCGGACGCGCCGTCAGGCTCACCTTCTCGTTCGATTGCCATCTTTGCCCCGGCGAGTACACGATCACTGTCGCCTCGCACGATCCGGACGGCACGCGCCACGACTGGCTGGAAGAAGCCGTCGCAGTAGCCGTTACCGCACCGCGTTATACAGCCGGCGTGGCCAACCTCCAGGCGCGCGTCACTTTAGGTTAGGATGACAAGTAACCCTATGCCCGACCTACGACCGACTCGTCGCCAAGCGCTCCTGTCTCTGACGGCTGGAGCCCCACTGCTCGGACAGCGTATCGGCGACCTTCGCGACCCGGCGCAGAAATATTCGGAGAACTGGACGGAACTCTTCAACGGCAAGGACTTCGGCAAATGGGTCATCGTGCTACCCGAGCCGGACTCAAAACGGACGAAGCGCTACTTCGAACAGACCGCCACCCAGCAATCGACCTTCACGGTCGAGAACGGCCTGCTCAAGACCACCGGGAAGCCGAACGGCTACATCCGCACCTGGGACGTTTACGACAACTACGTGTTCCACGTGGAAGTCCGCTTCCCGCAGCGGGGCAACTCCGGCGTCCTGATCCACATCCAGCGCGACGAAGTATGGCCGAAGGCCATTGAGTGCCAGCTCTACGAATCGCACATGGGGCGGATCTTCCCGATCCAAGGCGCGTATCTCGAGGGCGGCGAGATGATTCACGAAAACGCCAAGCCGTCGGGGGAGTGGAACACATACGAGGTGTATTCCGAGGAAGGCCGCGTAGCGACCGTACTCAACGGGACCATCATCGGCATCGGAGCGGAGGCCTGGCCGCGCATTGGCTACATTGCACTCCAGTCCGAAGGGGTTCCGGCCGAGTTCCGTAACATCCGCGTGAGGCGGTATGCGCCCTCTCACCACTTGTGGAACAAGGGCGAACCGCCACCGTCGCGCCGGAAGTAGGTTCAAGCCGGACGGCGGTCCGTTTGCACGAGATCCCTTAGGTTGGGACACCCGGTGAGTGCGTTTCGTCGTGTCATCATGACGAAGCGAGTATAGTGATCGTGATCGGACCGGTCAACGCAGGTCCGCGCCCCCTTTTGATGTCTTCGCCTGCGGACCTCAGTCCTCGCTGGATACAACTCCTGCGCATCCATGAGAAGCGCAGAGTGCTGTTGCGTGTCGTAGCGGCCTGCCTGGCAGCCGCCGCATTTGTGTGGCGGCTTTTTCTGTTCCGGACGACGGTGGTGGCCATTACAGGGAGTGTCGGAAAGACGACGGCGAAGGAATGCCTCGCGGCGGTCCTGGCGCGGCATGGCCCCACCGTCGCCACCGTGGGCAATCAAGGGGCGCGCTTTAACCTCCCGATCACTCTGCTGCGCGCGCGTCCCTGGACCCGGTTTGTCGTGGCCGAGGTTGGCATCGACCAGACCGGTTACATGTGGCGCTCGGCGTGGCTCCTGCGCCCGGATATCGCGGTCATTCTGGCCGTGAAGCGCAACCACGTGCGGTCCTTCGGCGATGTTGAGGTGACGGCCGCGGAGAAAGCGAAGCTCCTGCGGCCACTCACGAAGCGCGGTCTGGCGGTGCTGAACGCGGAGGACTCCCGCGTGATGGCGATGGCCCGCGGCGCGCGGTACAAGGTCCGCACCTTCGGCGCCTCTTCCGGTGCGGATCTCTGGTGCTCGGACGTGTCGGCGCGTTGGCCGGAGCGGCTTTCATTCCAGGTGCACTCCGGAGGCGAAGCGCACCGGGTCAGGACGAACCTTGTCGGGGGGCATTGGACGCCATCGGTCCTGGCCGCGCTCTCGGTGGCTGTCGCCTGCGGGATGACTTTGGAAGAGGCGATTCCGCCGCTCAACTGGGTCGAGCCGTTTCCTGCCCGTCTTCAGCCAGTTAGGCTCCCGAGCGGCGCTGTCATTCTGCGCGACGAATACAACGGGTCGGTGGAGTCGCTCGGACCAGCGCTGCGCGTCCTTGAGGAGGCGGAGGTGACGCGGCGCTGGCTTGTCATCAGCGACTTCACCGATATCGAAGGGAGCTACCGCCACCGTCTGCGGCGCCTGGGCCAGGAAGCGGCCCGCGTGGCTGACCTCTGTGTCTTCCTGGGAGAGAAGAGCGCGTACGGACGCCGCCGCGCGATCGAGGCGGGCATGGATGCTGGCGCGGTCTGGAGCTTCGTGTTTCTCGAAGAGGCAGCGGCGTTCCTGCGCGAGAATCTGCGCGCAGGAGATCTTGTTCTGCTGCGTGGAACGGTCCAGGATAAACTCAGCCGCCTGGTACTCGCCCAGACAGTCCCCGTGTCGTGCTGGCGATCGCGTTGCGGCAGACGGTATCTCTGCGATCACTGCCAGGACTTGGTTCAGATCCAAGCTTGATATACTCTAACGAATTATTTCCGTTGTCCGGAGCCGTCCATGAGATGCCGCGTTCCGGCCGCCGCGGTTCTTGCCGCGCTGGCCTCGGTTTCGACCCTTCCGGCGGATGCCGTTAAGAGAGAATTCACGCGCGCGGAGCGCCGCTGGTGGGCGATTCAGCCGGTCGCACAGCCGGACGTGCCGAAGATCGCCGGCAATCCGATCGACGCGTTGATTCTCGCCAAGCTTCAAGAAAAAGGACTCCGGCCATCGCCACCGGCGGACAGGATCACGTGGCTGCGCCGCGTCACTCTCGACGTGACCGGGCTCATGCCCACGCCGGACGAAGTACAGGCGTTCCTCGCCGACGATTCCCCCGCGGCACATGAGCGCGTCGTGGACCGGCTGCTCGCCTCGCCGCGCTACGGAGAGCGCTGGGCGCGCCATTGGCTCGACTTGGCCCGCTATGCCGACAGCGAGGGCTTCAAGGCCGACGAGACGCGGCCGAACGTGTGGCGGTACCGCGACTACGTGATCGATTCGTTCAATCAGGACAATCCGTACGATCGTTTCGTGCAGGAACAGATCGCCGGGGACGAGTTGTTTCCGGGCGATCCGCAGGCCTTGATCGCGACCGGGTTCAGCCGCCACTTCCCGGACGAAAGCAACGCCCGCAACATCATGCAGCGCCGCCAGGAACTGCTCGATGACGTGACCGACACGGTGGGATCGGCGTTTCTCGGCCTGACGGTCGGCTGCGCCCGCTGTCACGATCACAAGTTCGACCCGATCCTGCACCGCGACTACTACCGTTTGCAGGCGTTCTTCGCCAATACGCGGATCGAAGACGAGGCGGATCTGACCGCCGCCGGTGATCGTGCGGACTACGAGCGGCAACACAAGGTGTGGGATGAGAAGACCCGCGGCATCCGCGAAGAAATGGCCGTCCTGGCCCGGCCGATGCAGGCGAAGCTTTTCCAGGACGGGATGGAGAAGTTCCCGGAAGCGATCCAGGATGCCATCCTCACGCCGGCCGCCCAGCGGACTCCGTTTCAATGGCAGATGTACTACAAGGCGCGGCCGCAGGTGGAACACAGCGTCGAATCCGCGGGCGCGAAGCTGCGCGGCGAGGACGGGAAGCGGTGGACGCAACTCCAGGCCAAGCTGGCCGAGTTCGATTCGATCAAACCGGAACCGCCGGCGGTGGCCCAGGCGATGATCGACAACGGCGTCCAGGCGCCCAAGACGCACGTTCTGAACGGCGGCGCCTGGGACGCGCCTCTCTACGAAGTACAGCCCGGCTTCTTGACAATCCTCGACCCGTCGGACGCGCTTGTCGCCCCGCAGGGGAATTCGTCGGGACGGCGGGCGGCGCTGGCCCGCTGGCTCACCGATCCGGCCAATCCGCTCACGGCGCGCGTGATCGTGAACCGCGTTTGGCACTACCACTTCGGCCAAGGCATCGTGGCCACCCCCAGCGACTTCGGACGCATGGGCGAGCGTCCCTCGAATCCCGAGCTGCTGGATTACCTCGCGAGGGTCTTCGTCGCTGACGGCTGGAGCCTCAAGAAGCTGCACCGCCGGATCTTGCTATCTACCACGTATCGGCAGTCATCCCGGTACGAGGAAGCCGCGGCACGGGTCGATCCGCGGAACACCCTGCTGTGGCGGTTCAGCCCGCGCCGGTTGGAGGGTGAGGCGATTCGCGACTCGATGCTGCAGGTCGCGGGGCGGCTGAACACGAAGATGCACGGCCCCGGCGTCTTTCCGCCGCTCCCCGTGGGCGTCATGACGCGCGGCGGCTGGAGCCGGGAATTGGATGCGTCCGAGGCGGAGCGCCGCAGCATTTACATTTTCGTGCGCCGCAACACGCGTTACCCGATGCTCGAGGCATTCGACATGCCGGACACGCACGAAAGCTGCGCGCGCCGGAACACGACGCTGACGGCGCCCCAGGCCCTCGAGTTGATGAACAACCATCTGGTGCTCGACTGGGCACGCTCGTTCGCCGGGCGGATTCTGAACGACGGCGGGGTCGGGGTGGAGGCGCAAATCGACCGCGCGTGGAAGCTCGCGTTCTCGCGGACACCTTCGGAGGCGGAGCGAGCGGGTGCGATCCGGTTCCTGGAGCGGCACCGGCCGATCATGGAGGAACGGCTTCGTGAGTCCGTCGTCCGGCCTCACGAAAGCGGAGCCGGGAAGCAGCGTCCCGCGCCCCCTCCGCTGCCCGCCAACCTGCCCGCCGGGGTCGACCCGGCGCGCGCGGCGGCGCTGGTCGACTTCTGCCACATGCTGTTCAACTCGAATGAGTTCGTCTACCTGAATTAGGGGAGGAGCACGATGCACCCGAACATCCGTCAGCATTGGGCCTGCCAGACGCGGCGCGACTTCTTCCAGCGCATCGGCAGCGGGCTGGCGGGGGTCGCGCTCGCGCACCTGCTGCAGCAGGATGGTCTCGCCGCGGATCCCCTGGCGCCGAAACCTCCGCACCACGAACCGAGAGCGAAGTCGGTAATCTGGCTGTTCATGGAGGGCGGTCCCAGCCACCTCGATCTGTTCGACCCCAAGCCACTGCTGGACAAGTTGGACGGCCAGCCGATGCCCGAATCCTTCGGGCGCCCCATCACCGCGATGGGGACGGCCAACAATACAATCATGCGCTCGCGGCGGACCTGGAAACAGCATGGCCAGAGCGGACTCTGGGTTTCCGACTGGTATCCGCACATCGCGCGTCATGCCGACGACCTGGCCGTGCTCCGGTCGTGTCAGGCGGACGGACTGAATCACGTCGGGTCAGTCTGTCAGATGAACACTGGGTCCATTCTGGCCGGACGGCCCTCCCTCGGCGCGTGGACCACCTACGGACTGGGCGCGGCCAACCGCAACCTGCCCGCTTTCGTGATCCTGCTGGATGACCGTGAACCGATGGGCGGCGCCAAGAACTGGTCGTCCGGCTTTCTGCCGGCGACGTTCCAGGGGACACAGTTCCGCCAGGGTGACACGCCGATCCTGCACCTGAAACCTTCCGCGGGCACGACAGACCTTCAGCAGCGCAGCAAGCTCGAGTACCTGAAGACGTTGAACCAGAGCTTCGCCGAACGCCATCCGGGCGACTCCGAAATCGAATCGCGTATCGGGACTTATGAACTCGCCTACCAGATGCAGGCCGCGGGTCCGGAGGCCGTCGATTTGTCGAAGGAGACCAGCGCCACGCGGCAGTTGTACGGCCTCGACGACCCGGCGACCGAGCCCTTCGGGCGCAATTGCCTGCTGGCGCGTCGCCTCGTGGAGCGAGGGGTGCGGTTCGTGGAACTGTACGCCGGATCGGGCAGCGGCTGGGATGCGCACAACAACATCGAGGGCAACCACACGAAGCGCTGTTACGCGTCGGACAAGCCCATCGCCGGGCTGCTGACCGATCTCAAGTCGCGCGGTCTGTTGAAAGACACGCTGGTCGTCTGGGGCGGGGAGTTCGGCCGGACGCCGTTCAACGAGAAGGGCGACGGACGGGACCACAATCCATGGGGTTTCACGATGTTCTTCGCCGGCGGCGGCGTTAGACCGGGACAGGCGATCGGCGCGACCGATGAAATCGGCCTGCGCGCCGTCGAACGCCCCGCCCATGTCCACGACATCCACGCCTCGATTCTGCACCTTCTCGGCATGGATCACATCTCCCTCACCTACATGCACAATGGACGGGCCGAACGGCCAACGATTGTGGGCGGGAACCTGATTCGCGAACTATTCGCATGAGTCCCGAGCGCGGGGTCGACGCGGTCCTGGCCGGGAGGATCCGCCGCCGTGAGACCGGCGCCATGCGGGACCTCTTCGCCCTGTACGGCGCTCCGGTCTACTCGCTGATCGTTCGCATTGTGCGCGACCCCGCCATCGCGGGCGACCTCACGGTCGAGACGTTCCTGCGGGTCTGGAACCGCATCCAGGCCTTCGATCCGGGACGCGGCGCCCTGCAGCCGTGGCTGCTCGGCGCCGCCCGCGAACGGGCTGTGGACTTTGAACGCAGCATCGATGGTCGCCTGATCTCCGGTCCCACGGATGCCGCCGATCTGGCGAACCCGGCGCTCTACCGGGACTTCGATCCCCCCGCAATTCCTGACTGGTCGGCCAAAGAGCAGGGCGTGGCGGAGGGGGCGTGCTTCGAGGGGCTGACGCAGAGCCAGATCGCCGAGCGCCATGGCGAGCCGCTGACGGCCGTGAGAGCCTGGGCGCGGTCCGCCTTTGGCGGGAATCCGGAACGGGCCGCCGTGATTCTGTACCTGGCTGGAGCACTGGACGACCCGGAGCGCTCCGAGATCCGGGCGCAGATATTGGCGGCGGGAGGTGCGGATTCGTCCGAGGTCCGGGAGGCGGCCGCGTTTCTGGCCGAACTTGGCCGCCGTGTCCCGCTTCTGGCCGTCCCGCCATCGCTCCGGCGCCGGGTTGTGCGCTCGACCGGAAGCGCCGGGCGGGCCAGATGGATCCTCGCCGCGATCCTTCTGCTCGTGTTCGGCGGACTCGTCGCCGCGCTCGCCAGCGAACGTTCGCGAGCGGGTTCGACGCGACGCTCGTTCCTGCAGACGGTGGATGCCCTGAATCTCCGGACACGGCAGGTCGCCCGCGCGCACGCCTGGATCGAACTGATGAACGATCCGGAGACGTCCCTGCGGGTTGTTGACCCGGCGATGCCGGAAGAACCCCGGGTGAGGATTTTCGCCCACCAGGACCAGGGACTGCTCGTGCTCCTGTCGAACCTGCCGCCATCCAAACCGGGAGAAAGGTATCACCTCTGGGTGATGCGGCGGAATGGCGCGCCGCTCCCCGCGGGTAGTTTCGTCGCGGGCCCGGACGGGACGGCGATCCATTTCTCGCCGGGGCCGCTCGATCTTTCCGGAGCGCGTGCGTTCGAGGTGACGGTCGAGGAGGCACGGGACGCCCGTTCGCCCACTCCGCCCCCACTCGTCTCGATCTCCACCTCGGAGACGGCACATTGACCAATCGCCTCTTTGTTTTTTTGGTCTTTGAGATATACTGGAGAAGCGTTTGACTTTGGGTGTCTGGACTCGTATCGAATTCGAGCAGGGGGTTGGCCGGGTGTACACCCGATCAATCCCCTGTTGTGTTTTGGAGACGGAACCTGGGTTGATTCGCCGATGTCGCATCAGGAAGGTCCGATGAAAGAGAAAGGTACTGTGAAGTGGTTTAACGCTGCGAAGGGCTATGGCTTTATCCAGCGCGAGAATGGCCAGGACGTCTTCGTCCATTACTCAGCGATCCAGTCCGATGGTTATCGCTCCCTCGACGAAGGCTCACCGGTTGAGTTCGAAGTCACGCAAGGCCCGAAGGGCCTCCAGGCTGCCAACGTAACCCCAGCGGCGGGCTGATCACGATCAGGTTCCGGGCTTTGGGTGGGCCGGTACTGTGGCCCACCCTGGCCCTCCGACGAATGCCAACCGTGGAGATTGAATGAGTAAGGAAGACAATATTGAAGTAACGGGAGTGGTGCTGGAGAAGTTCCCCAGCGGCCTGTTCAGCGTTCAACTGGATGGCGAACGCGTAGTTTTGGCTCACCTCGCGGGACGACTGCGCCGGAACCGCATCCGCGTCCTGGCTGGCGACAAGGTCACAATGGAACTGTCGCCGTACGACCTGACGAAAGGCCGCATTACGTTCCGCCACCGTTCCTGAGTTCCCGCGGGTTATCCGCCCTTCGATCCGACTGTCATGACCCGAGTTCTTTTCGTCTTCGGGACCCGTCCGGAAGCGATCAAGCTGTGCCCGGTCCTGCTCCACCTGCGGAAACATCCGGAGGAATTCGAAGCGCGCGTCTGCGTGACCGCGCAGCATCGGGCCATGCTCGACCAGGTTCTGGCGGCGTTCCGCGTCGAGCCGGACCATGACCTGGACTTGATGCAACCGGGACAGACGCTGTTTCAGAGCACCTCCCGGATGCTCGCCGCCCTCGATCCGGTGCTGGCCGAGGAGCGTCCCGATCTTGTGCTGGTGCAGGGCGATACCACGACAACGCTGTGCGGCGCGCTTGCCGCGTTTTACGCGCACGTCCCTGTGGGCCATGTCGAGGCTGGACTGCGCACCTGGGATATGGCGCAGCCCTTTCCCGAAGAGATGAACCGGGTACTTGCCGGGCGGCTGGCGGCGCTGCACTTCGCCCCCACCGAGGGCTCCCGCCAGAACTTGCTCCGGGAAGGAGTGCCGGCGGACTCGATCACGGTGACGGGCAATTCCGGCATCGATGCTGTGCTCTACGTGCGCGACGGGCTGGAATCCGGGCGGCTGCCGTCGGCGCCGCTGGCCGGGCTGGACCCGGACCGCAAGCTGATCGTGGTGACCGCGCACCGCCGCGAAAGCTTTGGGGACGGGTTCGAGCGGATCTGCCGCGCGCTGGGACGCCTGGCTGAGCGCGACGACGTCCAGATCGTCTATCCGGTGCATCGCAATCCGCGCGTGATGGAGCCCGTTAACCGGCACCTGGCAAGCCATCCGAACGTGCTGCTCGCCGAACCGATGGACTACGTCCCGTTCGTCGACCTGATGCGGCGGGCGTACCTGCTGTTGACAGACTCGGGAGGGATTCAGGAGGAGGGTCCGTCGCTCGGCAAGCCGATCCTGGTGATGCGCGACAAGACCGAGCGCCCCGAGGCAGTGGCTGCCGGCACGGTGCGGCTGGTCGGCACGGACGAAGACTGCATCGCAGGAGAAGCCTCGCGCCTGCTGGACAGCCGTGACGCCTATGAATCGATGGCCCGGCGGCACAACCCGTACGGCGACGGCCGCGCCTCCGAGCGGATCGCCGGTGCGATTGCGGCGTGGGCTGGGAGGAGTTAGATGCGGCCTCTGGCGGAGCTGCTGGCGGGAAGAACCGTACTCACGCTGGACCGCGCCGCTCTGCTGGTCGCAACGCTCGAGCATCCCGGCCTCGATCCCGAGCCCTGGGTGCAACTGCTGGATTCTCACGCCGCCGAACTGGGCGGCCGGATTCAGGCAGCGGACGGCGAAGCCTTCATTCAGGCTGCCAACGACTACCTGTTCACCGAGCTTGGATTCCGGGGCAACGCGGGAAACTACTACGACCCGTCGAATAGCTGCCTGAATGAAGTCCTGGTGCGGCGCACCGGGATCCCGATCACGCTGGCCGTGATCTATCTCGAGATCGGACGCCGCCTGGGATTTCCCCTGGCAGGCGCGGGACTGCCGGGACACTTCCTCGTCCGGTATGACGGTGGTCCGGAGCCGGTGTTCCTCGATCCATTCCACGGCGGGCGGCAGTTGGATGCCGAGGGTTGCTTTGCCCTGGCCGCTTCTGTCACCGGAATCGAGGTGCCGCGCGACCCCGCATTGCTCGCTCCCGTCAGCACCATCCACATCGCCGCCCGGATGCTCAACAATCTGCGCGGGGTCTACATCGCGCGGGCTGCGTACCGGAAAGCGCTCCCGATTCTCGACACCCTGATCGAGGCGTTTCCCGCGGCGACCGATGAGTACCGCCATCGCGGGACTCTCCTGATGCGTCTCCAGCGGATGGCCGAGGCAAGACGCGATTTCGAGCGCTACCTGGACTTGGCTACTTCCGGCGAGGATGAACGAGCCACTGTGGAGAAGCAACTGGCCGAGGTGAACCGCTGGCTGGCGCGCCTCAACTGAGCGGGTGTTAGGCTATTATGGTGCCCGCTGCCCGTTCCTATGCTCCTGTCAATTCTGATTCCGGTCTATAACGAAGAAGAGTTCGTGACGGCGCTGCTCGATCGGGTGGTCAACGCTCCGCTTCCCGAAGGAATGGACCGGGAACTGGTGGTGGTCGACGACTCCTCCCGGGACCGCTCGGTGGAGATGATCGAGGAGTTTCAGCGCCGGCACCCCAACCTGATCCGCCTCTTCCGGCAGACACCGAACCAGGGAAAGGGAGCGGCCCTGCGGCGCGCGATCCAGGAGGCGCAGGGCGATTTCGCGATCGTCCAGGACGCCGATCTGGAATACGACCCGCGCGAATACCCACGGTTGCTGGCGCCGCTTGTCGACGGCCGCGCCGATGCCGTCTACGGTTCCCGGTTTGTCGTAGCCGGGGAGAGGAGGGTCCTGTACTTCTGGCATGCCCTCGCCAATCACATCCTGACCACGATGTGCAACCTGGTGTCGGATCTCAACCTGACCGACATGGAGACGTGCTACAAGGCGTTCCGGATGCCGCTGCTCAAGAGCATCCCGCTGCGCAGCAACCGCTTCGGGTTCGAGCCGGAAATCACGATTAAGCTGTCCAAACGCCAGGCGCGGATCTACGAGACACCGATCAGCTACCACGGACGGACGTACGAAGAGGGAAAGAAGATCGGGCTGAAGGACGCGTTTGACGCGCTCTACGTGATTACCCGCTTCGCCCTTTCCAATGACATTTATTCCGACGAAGGCCAGGAAATTCTCCATTGCTTCTCGGGAGCGCCGCGGTTCAACACGTGGCTTGCCGATACCGTCCGGCCCTATCTCGGCAACTCTGTGCTCGAGGTGGGCGCCGGAATCGGCAACCTGACGCGGCTTCTGGTGAAGGGCCGGAAGCGGTATGTCGCATCGGACTTGGACGACCAGCACCTCGGCCGGCTCCAGGTGCGTCTGCACCAGCGTCCGAACCTCGCGGTCCACGTGATCGATGCGGAGAAGGCCGCACACTTCGAACCCTTCCGGGGACAGATGGATACGGTTGTGTGCCTCAACGTGGTCGAGCACCTGGCCGATGATCTTGGGGCGCTGCGGAATTTCCATTCTGCATTGGCGCCGGGCGGACGGGCGGTCATCCTGGTTCCCGAGGGTCCGTCGCTATTCGGCACGCTCGACGAGGCGCTCGGCCATCACCGCCGTTACACCGAAGCCCAATTCCGCCAGCGCATGCAGGAAGCCGGATTCGAAATCGAGCGGGTGCTCCATTTCAACCGCGTCTCGCGTCCGGGCTGGTACTTCAATGCCAGGGTCCTGAAGCGGCGCGTCATCAGCCCGTTCCAACTGGCGCTGATCAACCGGACAGTGGGCATTTGGCGGAAGGTGGATCACCTCTTCCCGTGGAAGCCGACATCCCTGATCGCCATCGGCCGGAAATCCTGACGTGCGCGTCCTCGTCTCGGCGGGCGAAGCCTCGGGCGACCGCTACGCCGCCCAACTGGTCGAAGCGTTACGCCGGCGTTGGCCCGAGGCGGAGTTCTACGGCTGCACGGGTCCCCGAATGCGCGAGGCCGGTGTGCGGACAGTGGTTGACACTGCGAGCCTGGCGGTTGTCGGGCTGGTCGAAGTGGTGGCGCATATCCCACGTATTTACAGAGAGTTCCGCAAGATCGTCCGGACAGTTCGGGAGCAGAGGCCGGATTTCGCAATCCTCACCGACTCCCCGGACTTTCACCTGCGTCTGGCGACGAAGTTGAAGCGGCTCGGCATCCCGGTGTTCTACCTGGTGGCGCCGCAGGTCTGGGCGTGGCGCAGGGGCCGGGTGAAAACGATGCGCCGCGTGCTGGATCACGTTTTCTGCATCTTCCCGTTCGAGGAGGAGTTCTTCCGCATCCACGGGGTTCCTGCCACCTACATCGGTCATCCGCTGGCGGCCGTCACGCGGCCGGCCCTGACGAAAGAGGCCTTCTTCCGGAAACACCGCCTACCTGAAGGGCGTCCCCTGGTGACCCTGCTGCCCGGCAGCCGCCGCGGCGAGGCGGCCCGGCACCTGCCTCCTCTGCTCGACGCCGTGGACCGCCTGTACCGGGAACGGGCCCTGTCCTTCATCCTGCCGGCTTCGACAACGACGGGCGCCGCGTTTTTTCGGGAACGAATTGCCGCCGCGCCCATCCAAGTGATTGAAGGGGAGACGGCGGACGCCATCGCGCACGCCGGCGTCGCTCTGGCCGCTTCCGGGACTGTGACAATCGAAGCGGCCCTGCTTGGCACGCCGATGGTGACGTTTTACCGGGTGACCGCCCTCAGTTGGACCCTGGGCAAGCTGCTGGTCGATATCCCCTTCTATTGCATGGTAAATCTGGTGGCAGGAACGAAAGTGGTGCCTGAGCTCATGCAGAGCGAAATGACGGGAGAGCGCCTGGCCGGCGAAGTCGCCCGCCTGCTGGACGACGCCGCGGCGCGGTCTGCGATGCGCGCCGGCCTGGCGGAGGTGGCGCAGCGGCTGACCGTCGACGGCGACCCAATCGAGCACGCTGCCGCCTGGATTGAAGACAGGAGAAGGGAGTTCGCCAATCATGTTTCGTAAGCTTGGGCTGACCCTGACAGCCGCCCTCGCAGGCTGCCTGGCGTTCGCGCAGGATACCCCGGGCCGCATCGACGTCGAACACTACACCATCGAAGCCGAGATCAATCCCAATACGCAGACTCTGGCCGCCCGGGCGGTCGTGCGCTTCCGGGTGCTCGAAGACCGGCTCTCGGCGGCCTCGTTCGAACTGCACAATGCACTCAAAGTCTCGAAGGTGGTCGATGGATCGGGCGAGCAGATTCCAGCGTCGCGCAGCGAACAGGACTTTTCGATCCGGCTGAATTTCCGGCGTCCGCTGCCGAAGGACGAGATCGTCACGGCGATCTTCACATACGACGGCCGACTCAGCGGCCAGGAGGAATCCCCGGTCTACGGCATCAAGTTCGCAGCGATCCGCCCGGAGCATTCCTTCCTGATGTACCCGGCCCGGTGGTTCCCCGTCAGCGGTTACACGACGGACCGGTATGCGGCCGAGATGCGGATTGCGGTCCCGGCCGGGAATCGCGTGATCGCGAGCGGCCTCGAGAGCAAGGACACGAGCGAGGGAAACACTGTCTATAGCTTTGATTTCCAGCGGGAGTCGTTTCCCGGCAGCATCGCCGTGGTGCCGGACGGGCCCGGGACGCCGGTGAGCGCCGGCGGCGTCACCACGACGTTCTATTTCCGCGGCGACGAGGCGGAGCAGGCGCAGGCGTACGGCGAGACGATCGGCAACATGATCGGATTCTTCACCGGCCGCTTCGGACTGGCGCCCTACGCGCGCCTGACCGTGATCCAGACGGAACCCGGCGCACCCAACGGGTACGCGGCGCCTGGCATTCTGTTTCTCAGCCCGCGCGGCATCGGCCGACAGGTGAACGAACGGCTGCTGGCCAATCACATCTCCCGCCAGTGGTTCGGACTCCTGACCTCGCCGGTGACGAGGAATCACCTGTGGTTGACGAATGGCGCGGCTTCCTACGGGGAAGCACTGTGGCTCGAGAACACCGCCGGTCCGGGAGCGCTCGAAGCACGGATGCGCGACGAAAACGTCGAAGCTCTGACGATGGACGAGATCCCGCAGAGCCAGGCGTCGCGCCTGGAAGACTACTCGCCTGAACTGAATGCGCTGACGGGCTCCAAAGGCGCAGCCACGCTCCATATGTTGCGCTTCATTCTGGGCGACGAACCATTCTTCCAGGCCCTACAAGCGTTCACGAAGCAGTACGAGTGGAAGTCCGCCTCAACTGCCGACTTCCGCAGAATCGCCGAAGAGATCAGCGGCGACAGCCTCGACTACTTCTTCATCCAGTGGGTCGAATCGAGCGGCGCGCCGGAGTTCCGGCTCGAGTACACAATCTTCCGGACGCAGAAGGGCTTCCGGGTCCAGGGCAAGGTGGCGCAGGATCTCGATACCTTCCGCATGCCGGTCAATCTGAAAATCGAGACCGAGGGCAACCCGGAGGAGACGCGCATCGAGGTGGTGGGCACTTCCTCGGAGTTCATTGTCGAGACTTTCGGGCGTCCCCGCGACGTCATCCTCGATCCGGAAAACCGGCTGCTGCGCTACAGCAACGATATGCGGCTGGCCGTGGCGATCCGCCGCGGCGAGCAGTACGCCGAGGTGAGCGAGTTCGCCGAGGCGCTTAAGGAATACCAGCGGGCGCTCGAAGTCAACCGCAACAGCTCGCTCGCACACTACCGGATCGGCGAGGTTTTCTTCCTCCAGAACAATTATCAGTCCGCTGCCAATGAGTTCCGCGAGGCGTTGAACGGCGACCTGCAGCCAGCCTGGACGGAGGTCTGGTCGCACATCAACTTGGGTAAGATCTTCGACATCACGGGCCAGCGGGAGCGCGCCGTGAACGAGTACCGCCAGGCCGAGCGTACGAAGGATAATACGCAGGGCGCCTTGGAAGAGGCTGCGAAGTACTTGAAGGAGCCCTACCAGCGCAAGGCGCGGGATTTCTAGCAGGCGCGATGACAAGAGTTCTGGCGGCACTGGCGTGTGTCGCGGCCGCGGCCGCGCAACCGCCGGGACCCTGGCCTGTCGCGGAATCGGGCGTCAATGTGGCGCCGGCAGGAGGCGGTTCGGGACTGGTGATCCACCGGGGGCGGATCGTCGCGTCCTGGGGCGATCCGAAGCAGCGGTACGACCTCAAGTCCACCACCAAGTCCATCGGGACGGTCGCGCTCGGCCTGGCCTTGGCTGACGGCAAAGCCAGCCTCGAAATGCGGGCCGGCGGCTGTCTGCCGGAGTTCGGCGTGCCACCCGAAGGCAACCGCGCGACCGACTGGCTCGACCGCGTCACGCTGCGGCACCTCGCCGCGCAAACCGGCGGCTTTGACAAGAACGGCGGATTCACTCCGCTTCTCTTCGAACCGGGGACCCGGTGGTCCTACAGCGACGGCGGACCGAACTGGCTGGCCGATTGCCTCACGGTACTTTACGGACGCGACCTCGAAGACCTGCTGTTTGAGCGGGCGTTCGGTCCGCTCGGCATCACCCGGAACGACCTGCGGTGGCGGCCGCACGCGTACCGGGAGCCGGCGCTGCGCGGCATCCCCAGACGGGAGTTCGGCTCCGGAGTCCACGCCAACGTGGACGCCATGGCGCGGATCGGGTGGCTCTTCCTGCGCCAGGGACGCATCGGCGGAAAGCAGATCCTGCCGGCGGACTTCGTCCAGGACGTGCGCCGCCCCGCGCCGGAGGTCCCGGTCCTGCGTGAGGATCTGTACCCCAAAGCCGCTGCCCGCTACGGTCTCCTCTGGTGGCACAATGCCGGCGGCGGTCTGCCGGACTTTCCGCGCGACGCATTCTGGTCGTGGGGACTGTATGACAGCCTGATCGTGGTGGTCCCCAGCATGGAATTGATCGTGGCCCGGGCGGGTCCGGGACTGTCCGAGGCGCGGGATGCCGATTTCGGCCGTCTGGAACCGCTTCTGAATCCAATCGCCGACATGGTCCGGGGGCCGCTGCGGGGTCTGCGGCCGCCGTACCCGCCCAGCCGGATCGCCGGCGATGTCGGGTGGGCGGACTACCGCACGATTGTCCGGATGGCCCAGGGCAGCGACAACTGGCCCATGACGTGGGGGGACGATGACGCCCAATACACGGCGTATGGCGATGGCTGGGGATTCGATCCGAAGACTCCGGAGAAACTCAGCATCGGCTTCGCGAAGGTCACGGGCCCGCCGGAACAGTTCGAAGGAATCAACATCCGGACGCCGACGGGCGAGCGCAAAGGCGACGGGCGGCACGGACCGAAAGCAAGCGGGCTGCTGATGGCCGGCGGCGTCTTGTATCTCTGGACGCGGAATACCGGCAACGCGCAACTGGCATGGTCCGAAGATCGGGGACGGACCTGGGCATGGGCGGACTGGCGCCTGTCGGTCAGCTTCGGACACCCGGCATTCCTCCAATTTGGGAAAAACTACGCGGGGTCGCGCGACGGATTCGTCTACGCCTATTCGCCCGACAGTCCAAGCGCCTACGAAGGCTCCGACCACCTCGTGCTGGCACGGGCCCCGAGTGACCGCATCCGCGAGCAGGCGGCCTGGCAGTTCTTCTCCGGTCTCGATTCGCGGGGGCGTCCCCGATGGTCGCGGCGCGAGGCGGAGCGCAAGCCCGTCTTCACGCACGCGCCGGGCCACGTCTACCGGACCCAGGTGAACTATAACGCGGGCCTCGGCCGGTACCTGATGGTGCAGATCATCGCCGGTGAGGAGACCCGGTTCTACGGTGGTTTCGGGATCTACGAAGCCCCCGAACCTTGGGGACCGTGGAGCACGGTGTACTTCACGGAGCGCTGGGATACGGGCCCCGGTGAGAGCGCCAATCTGCCCGTCCAGTGGATGAGCGAGGATGGCCTCACGCTGCACATGGTGTTCTCCGGTGACGACGCGTTCTCCGTGAGAAAGCTGGTCCTGCGCCGCCGCTAGACCGCCGGATCAGCGACCGGGAAGTCCGCCAAAGCGCGCGCGGAAGCGCTCGAATATGCCCGGCCGGGCAGGCTCGGGCTCCGACAAGTCCCCATCGGCGAGGAGGGCGGGCTCTCCACGGCCGGCTTCCCGCTCCGGCAGGTCATGGAGAAACCGGGCCGAGGTTCCCGTGAAGCTATAGTACCGGCGCACTCGTTCGCCTTGGCGGTTCAAAGTGGGAAACGAGAATCCGTTCACAACGCCCTCGCCCGTCTTTTCGAGCAGAATTGGGTAGTAGCCGGTGAGGTTCCGGACGATGAAGCCGGTTTCGTACCGGTGCCGGCGCGCGCTCCAGACGAAGATGCGGACGCTGTCGAAGTCATGAAGCTGATTTCGCCGCTCCACCGTCGCCCACATCCAGTTCTGCTTGCGTAGTTCTCCATCGCGCACTTCGCCCATGCGGAAGTACGCCATGATGCGCCGGCGCTCCGCGTACTGCGCCACTTCGTCGGGGACATCCATGAACAGGCGGCTGGTCAGGACCCACCCGGCCTGCCCCGACTTGTTGCGGATGAGCGTCCAGTCATCCTTCGGAAGATCCTCCGCCACTGCCGGCTGTTCGGCGACCGAAAGCCGCAGCCAGTGCGGCGGCAAGGCCGGGGCAGCGGGCATCGGGAGGGCAAGAGCGTCCATGGGTTCGGGGGCCGGTTTCGGTTCGGGCGACGCCACGCGGGCCAGGAGTTGGCGGCGCACCGGCCGCGAGTCGCGGAGTTCGACCCGGTGTTCGAGAACTTCGACCCGCTCGTCCTGCTGAATCTGGACGAAGCTGGGTGACCAGCGGGCCGGCTCGATGTGCACGTTCAGCAGATCGAAGACGGTCGCGACGCCCTGAGGCGGCATCCTGCCGGACTCGATGGCCAACTGGCGCAACGCATCCATCTCGCGTGCGGTGAGCAGGGAGCGCTCATGCGTCCAGCCTTCCGCCGCGCTGCTGGTCCGGACTTTGACGAAGCTGCGCCGGGTTCCGATGATCTGCACCTTGTCGCCGTGGCGCAGGGTAGCAACCGTGTCGGACCGCGGGCCGATTTCCTCACGGATCACGAGGGTGGCAGGGCCGATGAACGCCTCGCCCACAGCAGGCGCGGGTCGGGGACCGCTGGCGCACCCAGCCGTCACCAGGCAGAGCAGCACAGCGAAGGAGGTGAATCGCCTTGCCATCGCTCGGTATTTCCCAGTGTACCGAACGGAATCAACCAGTACCAGTACGACGCCGTTACGATGCGGCAGCCTGAACAGGAACTGGACTGAGCCTGCCGCGCAGTTCGGATTCCAGTGCAGCCGCACATTGCGGATTGTCGCGGAGGAACTGCTTGGCCTGCTCGCGGCCTTGTCCCCAGCGTTCGCCGTTGCGGGCGTACCAGGCGCCGTTCTTTTCCACCGCGCCCTCCGCGACGGCGATGTCGAGCAGATCGCCCTCGCGCGAGATGCCCTCGCCGAACAGAACGTCGAACTCGGCTTCGCGAAACGGAGCGGCGACCTTGTTCTTCACCACTTTGACCTTGGTGCGGTTACCGGCGACGGTGTCTCCGTCCTTGATGGCGCCGGTACGGCGGACTTCCAGCCTGACCGAGGAGTAGAACTTGAGCGCCCGGCCACCTGTTGTGGTTTCGGGATTCCCGAACATGACACCGATCTTCTCCCGGACCTGATTCAGGAACAGCAGGCAGGTCTGAGCGCGGGCGGCAATGGCGGTGAGTTTCCGTAGCGCCTGCGACATGAGCCTGGCGTGAAGTCCGACGTGGCTGTCGCCCATCTCGCCGTCGAGTTCCGCCTTGGGAACCAGGGCGGCAACCGAGTCCACCACGATCAGGTCGAAAGCGAGGCTCTGCACCAGAGCGCCGGCAATCTCGAGAGCCTGTTCGCCGTAGTCGGGTTGGGAGACCAGCAGATCGTCGATCTGGACGCCCAGTTTCCGCGCGTACTGCGGATCGAGAGCATGCTCCGCGTCGATGAACGCCGCGGCGCCGCCAAGACGCTGGGCGGACGCGATCGCGTGCAACGCAAGCGTCGTCTTCCCTGAAGCTTCCGGCCCGTAGACTTCGACGACCCGGCCGCGCGGGAGCCCTCCCACTCCGAGCGCCACGTCGAGGGCAAGTGACCCCGTCGGGATCACCTCGACCGGGACGACGGCCTTGCTGCCGAGGCGCAGGATCGCCCCGGCGCCGAACTGTTTCTCCATCTTGGACAGGGCGAGGTCGATCGCGCGCTGGCGTTCAGCAAGGGAAACGGGCATGGTTCAGCTCTCCTGCTGAATAGTGCGTTCCGGAGCCGATTCCTCTCAAGAAAATTTTGTCCTGGTGGCTCGAGGGGGCCCGAACGTGACAACATGACGACGATGCAGAGCTACGTCATCCCCGTTTTGGCACTCCTGCTTGCCGCCTGCACACAGGCCCCGCGAACCGATGTCCTCATCTACGGCTGTACATCGGGCGCGATCACGGCCGCGGTTCAGGTGAAGAAGATGGGCAAGTCCGTGCTCATGGTCTGCCCCGAGAAGCATCTCGGCGGACTCACCGCCGGGGGGCTTGGCTGGACCGATTCCGGCAACAAGGCCGTCATCGGCGGCTTGTCCCGCGAGTTCTACCACCGCGTCTGGCAGCACTACAACAAGCCCGAGGCCTGGCGCTGGCAGAAGCACGAAGAATACGGCAACCGCGGCCAGGGCACCGACGCCATGGACCAGGGCGCACGCACGATGTGGATCTTCGAGCCCCACGCGGCCGAGGGCGTCTATGAAGCCTGGGTCCGGGAGATGGAGATCCCCGTCATCCGCGATGCCTGGCTGGATCGCGAGAAGGGCGTCCGCATGAAGAGCGAACGCATCGCCTCCATCGCGACGCTCGACGGCAGGACGTACCCGGCGCGCATGTTCATCGACGCCACCTACGAGGGCGACCTGATGGCAGCCGCAGGCGTCGACTACCACGTCGGGCGTGAGTCGATGCAGGTGTACGGTGAGCAGTGGGCCGGCGTCCAGACCGGCGTCCTGCACCACCGCCATCATTTTGGGGTCCTGAAGACGCCCATTTCGCCCCACGTGGATCCGGACGACCCCGCCAGCGACGTCCTGGCCCGGATCAACACAGAGCATCCCGGCGAGTACGGCTCGGGCGACCGGAAGATCCAGGCGTATTGCTTCCGCATGTGCCTGACCCAGGTCCCGGAGAACCGGGTTCCCTTCCCCCGCCCCGCCAACTACGATCCGAAGCAGTACGAACTGCTGCTGCGCATCTTCGACGCCGGATGGCGTGAGACATTCCAGAAGTTCGACCCGATTCCCAACTGGAAGACCGACACCAACAATCACGGGCCATTCAGCACAGACAATATCGGCCGCAACTGGGATTATCCCGAAGCCGGCTACGAACGCCGCCGCGAGATTATCCAGGAACACATCGACTACCAGCAGGGCTGGCTCTACTTCATCGCCAATGATCCGCGGGTTCCGGCGGACGTGCGGACGGAGATGGCCAAGTGGGGTCTGGCGAAGGATGAATTCGCTGAGACCGGTCACTGGCCGCACCAGATCTACGTCCGCGAGGCGCGCCGGATGGTGGGCCGCTACATCATGACCGAGAACGAACTGCTCAAGCGGCGGCCCACGCCCGAGCCCGTCGGGATGGGATCATACGGCATCGACTCGCACAACATCCAGCGCTACATCACACCCGAAGGCTACGTCCAGAACGAGGGCGACATCGGCGTGTCGACTCAAGGCCCGTACCAGATTTCTTACGGGTCGCTGGTTCCGAAGAAGGGGCAGGCTTCGAACCTGCTCGTGCCGGTCGCGGTGTCGAGTTCGCACGTGGCGTACGGGTCTATTCGCATGGAGCCGGTGTTCATGGTCCTGGGCCAATCGGCCGCCACGGCCGCGGCGATCGCGATTGACTCTGAACTGGACGTCCAGGACGTGCCCTATGACCGTTTGCGGGAACGGCTGCTGGCCGACGGCCAGGTGCTCGAGTTCGCAAGCGAGCCCGGTTCGCGCTAGCCGAGGTACACTCTACCCATGCGCCGACGCGATTTTCTTGCCGCCCTGCCGCTTGCCGCCTGCCGGACCGCGGATCTGGATCACCCGAATCTCAATGAGGCGGCGGGGCTGATCGACGCGCAGGTGAGCGCACAGAAGATCCGCGCCGCGACGCTGCTGGTGCGGCATGGCTCGCGCCGCTTCGCCCGCCACTTCGGCGAAGCGCAGTCGATCGATACCGTCTTCCTGCTCGCTTCGATCACTAAGCCCATGACGGCAGCGGGCGTGATGAAGCTCGTCGAACAGGGAAAGCTCAGCCTGGACGACCCCGCTCACCGGCACCTTCCTGAATTCACTGAAGGCGACCGAAGCAAGGTCACCGTGCGTCACTTGTTGACCCACACTTCGGGACTGCCGGACCAGCTTCCCGATACGATCGAACTGCGCCGCCGCCACGCCCCTTTATCGGACTTCGTGATGCGCACGTTCGAGACGCCGCTGCTATTCGAACCGGGAGCCCGCGTCAGCTATCAGAGCATGGGCATCCTGCTCGCGGCCGAGATCGTCGAACGCATCTCCGGCATGCCTCTCCGCCAGTGGCTGGCGCAGCAGATCTTCGAGCCGCTCGGCATGCGGAATACGGCGCTCGGCCTGGGGCGATTCCAGATCGCCGATACCGCCAGGAGCCAGGCGGAGTTGGCCGAGGCGGAATACGGCGGCGACCCGACGGCGGAGACCTGGGACTGGAACAGCCCCTACTGGCGGGACCTCGGAGCGCCTTGGGGAGGCGCCCATTCCACCGCGCCCGACGTCGCCTCACTGCTCGACGACTTCCTCCGTCCCTCCGGCAAGGCGCTCAGTAAAGAAACCGCCTCAGCCATGATTACGAATCAGAACCAGGGTCTCGATAAGCCCTGGGGCGTCGGCTGGGCGGTGAATAGCGAATGGTTCGGCCAGAGCTGCTCGCCGCGTACGTTCGGCCATTCCGGAGCGACCGGGACTCTGTGCTGGTGCGATCCCGAAAAGGATCTGACCTTTGTGATGCTGACAACGCTGCCGGGCCGGATCTCAAATGACCTGGTCATCCGGCCGGTCGCGAATCTCGTTTCGCAGATCACCTAACGCGGCGGCGCGAACTTTTGCACGCGGAAATTCTTGATCTCGGCCACGTAGATCGCGCCGCTCGAGTCGACCGCGATGTGATGCGCGAAGTCGAACTGTCCGGGCATCTTGCCGTGCGAGCCAAGCACGCCTAGAATCTCGCCTTTCAGGCTGAGCTTCAGGACACGGTCGTTCTTGCCGTCTGCCATGTAGAGCGCGTCCTCGCGCACAGAATAGGCAAGACCCCAGGGAGCACCCAAGCCGGTCCACTTGCCGAGAAACTTGCCTTTGGCATCGAAGATCTGAATCCGCTCGTTGGTCCGGTCGGCAACATAGACGCGGCCGACCGCATCCAGTGCGACGTCGTGCACGAGGTCGAACTGGCCGTCGCCGGTCCCCTTGCTGCCCCACTGGTACTCGTATTCGGCGTTGCGGCTGTATTTCACGACGCGCGAGTTGACGTACCCATCGGAGACGTAGAAGCCGCCATCGGCGGCAAAAGCGAGACCGGTCGGCCGGTTGAACGCTTCGCGGTCGTCGTTCTTGCCCTCCTGCCAGCCAAGGACGACCAGCAGCCTGCCGAGCGGGTTGAACTTCAGCAACCGGTGCCCGGCCACATCGACGGCCCACACGTGCCCCTCGGGATCAACTTTGATGCCGTGCGCCGATTGCACGCCGGACTCGGTGATCTCGTGGAGGAAGTTGCCGTCCCGGTCGAACTGGATCACCGGGTGGGCGCCACGATTAAACACCCAGACGTTGTCGTTGCGGTCCACCGCGACCCCGGAGCACTCCGCCAGGTTCCACCCCTTCGGCAACCTGGGCCAATCGGGAACGACGCGATGCGGCAGTCTCGGCGCGGAAGCAGGATCGGCTGGCAGGGCCGGCAGCACCAGGGCGAGCAAAAGGAAAGCAGAGCGCAACATGCGTTCGAGCGTATCCGGCCTTGCCGGGTGAAGTCAACCGTGAGGCGTTGGGGCGGGGCCGGAATGCTCTCCGGCCCACAACCTACCTGACGGCGAACGCGCCAGTCACTCGGTGCAGAAATGCGGCGTCAGCGTCGAGCGTCGAGTCAATCTTCCCGCGGTACTCATCCAGCAGCAGGAAACAGCGATTGAGCCAATAAGTGAACAAGCCGATCGAGAAGAAGATGACGATGGCGTCCATCTCCCAGATGATATCCCGAATGGGGGACGATTGCCAGCATTATTTCGCCTCGATGACGGCTTTTACGACACCATTCTGGTACTCGTCGAGCATGGCGAACGCGTCAGCGGTCTGTTCCAGTTCGAAACGGTGCGTCACAATGGCCGGATCGACGGCGCCGGCGGCCATCAAATGGAGGGCGGCGTGAGCCGTTTCGTTCGAGCGCTTCACCGTCTGAATCGACAGCTCCTTGTTAAACGCTGGGAACCAATCGACTTTGGGAGAATTCTCGCTGGGGATACCGATGCAGGTGAGCCTGCCGCCGGGTCTGGTGACTGCAATGGCGGCGTTCAGCGTCTCGGATGCGCCGGCGCAATCGAACGCCAGGTCCACGCCACGCCCGCCAGTCTGGTCAAGCACCGACGCGGCGAAGCGCGATCGCGGTATCTCGACGGCATCAAAGCCTAATCGGCTGGCGAGAGCCACCCGTTCCGGCACGCGGTCGCCGATGAAGACCCGTGCGGCGCCGGCGTGGCGGGTGAGCATCGCCGTCAGCAATCCCATCGGTCCGGCGCCGAGCACGGCCACCGTATCCCCGATGCGGACCGGGCTCAACTCGAAGACGTGGACGATCACGGCAACCGGCTCGATGAGAGTGATTTCGGTGAAATCCATGGAATCTGGTACAGGTACTAAGTTATGTGCGGGGACAAGGGCATATTCCCGGAAGAGTCCCGGCAACTGCGGCGAGCCCATGAACTGGGAGTACAGGCAATTATTTCTTCGCCCGGCCAGGCAAAGTTCGCAGTGCCCACAGGTGATGGCGGGTTCAATCGCGACCCGCTGGCCCGGTTGCAGCCCGTGGACCCCGGCCCCAAGAGCCACGATCTCTCCCGCCGGTTCGTGGCCCAGCACCTGGGGATAACGTGCTGTCGAGCCACAGATACCACCCTCGCGATACCAGTGGAGGTCGCTGCCGCAGATGCCGACGGCGCGAATCCGCACCAGCACTTCGCCTGGTCCGGGATCCGCCGGCTCGGTCATGTCGCGGGGCTCGAGCCGCCGCTGAGCTACGAGTTGGATGGAACGCATGCGCCCCGCAGTATACCGCTTACCGGCGCCGGGCGTCGGCCAGGATCACGGTGCCGGTGGCGTGAGGATGCATGGTCCACCCGGCGGGAACCAGCGTGGTCGCGCCATAGTCGGCGATGAGCGCCGGACCGGGCATTCCGTCCGCGATGGCAGCCCGGTTCAAGACGGGGATGCGCCGCCAGCGCCCGTCTACCCGGACGCGGCGAATCTCCCGGCGCGCGGTCCCTTCGTCCGCACGAACGGTGAGCGGCGGAGCGGCGACGGAGGCGGCGACGCGGAGCACGACCACCTCCACCGGCAGTTCCCGGTTCGCGTAGCCATAGACGCGCTCGTGCGCTTCGTGGAACGCGCCGGCTGTTGCGTCGCCGCCCCAGGGGACGTTGAGTTCGTAGCTTTGTCCCTGGTAGCGGAGGTCCGCCGAGCGGGTCAGCGTGGCTCCACGCATGTCCCGTTTGGCCTGCCGTTCCAGGCGCGCGAAGATCTTTTCGAACCGCTTCTCTCCCAGCGCGGACGCGGAATAATCGCGGATGCGGCCGGCGAGGAGCATCCCCAGGGCGGAAAGCGCGCCCGCCAGCGGAGGTGCCAGGACGGTGCGGATGCCGAGTTCGCGAGCGATTTCGCAGGCATGCAGTCCCCCGCATCCACCGAAAGCGACGAGGGCGAATTCCCGGGGGTCATGGCCGCGTTCGATACTGACGACGCGAATAGCCCGCTCCATGTTCGCGTTCGCCACACGCAGGATGCCCTCGGCGGCAGCCACGCGGTCGCGCCCGAGCACTGCGGCAACCGCATCGATCGCATCTTCGGACCGTTTCGAATCGATCGGCATGCCGCCGCCCAGGAACTGGCCAGCGGCGATCCGCCCGAGCACGACGTGCGCGTCCGTAACGGTCGCCTGGGTTCCGGTTCCATAGCAGGCGGGACCGGGGTCGGCGCCGGCGCTCTCCGGTCCCACACGCAACAACCCGCCTTCGTCCACACGCGCCAGCGAACCGCCTCCGGCGCCGACCGTATGAATGTCGAGCACCGGCACGCGCACGGGGAAGCCATCGATGCTGGCCTCTGTGGTCAGCACGGGCTCCCCGTCCACCAGGCAGACGTCGGTCGACGTGCCGCCCATATCGAAACCGAGGATACGCCGGAATCCCGCCAGAGCGGCCACCGCATGCGCTCCGACGACACCGCCCGCCGGTCCGGAAAGCAGAGTCCGGACCGTCTGGCGCCGCGCCTCGGCCGCGGTCATGAAGCCGCCGTTCGACTGGAAGATCCAGATCCGGCGGCCTTCGAGTTCGCCGAGATAACGGTCCATGATGGGGCCGACGTAGGCGTTGAGCGCGCTGGTCGACGACCGTTCGAACTCACGGTATTCGGGAGACACCTCGTGGGACGCGCAGAGATACCACCCTTCATCCCTGAGTCCCTCGATCACGGCCCGTTCGTTGTCCGGATTCTGGTACGCGTGCAGGAGGCACACGGCGACCGACTCGACGCCCGCGCGGCGCAGCTTATTCCGCAGCGTCCCCAGCCCGGAAGGCGCGCGCGCAACTGCGCCATCGAACCAGGTTCGCTCGGCGACCCCGAAACGCAGGTCCTCGGGCACGAGAGGTCGGCGGGGCGGCGGCGTCAGGTTGTAGAGATGCGGGCGCGCCTGGCGTCCGATCGCCAGTACGTCCTCAAAGCCGGCGGTGGACACGAGCGCGGTCCGCGCGCCTTTTCGTTCCAGCAGAGCATTGGTGGCGACGGTGGATCCGTGGACTACGTCTTCAGCGTGCCCAATCCTGCGCAGGCCCTGCAGAATAACGGACGCCGGGGCGTGGGGATTAGAGCGCAGCTTGAAGCTCTCCAACCGCCCGTCGGCATGAGCGATGACGAAGTCGGTGAACGTGCCACCGGCGTCAATGCCGACGCGCACCGCTCCCCCGCTCCACGAGTTTCCGGTTCGTTTCGTCCCAGCGCCACACCGGTTCGCTGCCGCAGAGATGGACGCCGCCGATCCAGCGGTCGATGCCGTTCAACGCGATCGCGTCGAGCTTGCCCTGAAGCACGTGCATCCCGGCCACTGTGACCGCCGCGAGGCCGTTTTCCACCAGGAGCAACGGCGTCAGGACATCCTCCAGGCGTTCCAGGTGGTAGCGGAAAGCCGCCTCGCTCAGGAACACCCGTTCTTCGCGGTCCTGCGCGGCCAGGAACAACTCTTCGACGCGCCCGGCCCCGGACGCGGCCGCTTCCAGGATATGCCTCTCGGTGCGGGACAAGCCGTTTGAAACGGCCGGATACTGCTCGAGCAGCCGCAACGGCACGCCCTTGGCGACTGCGGCATCGGCGGATCGCGAGGCCAGCGACACCAGGTGGACAGGCGACGGCGCGGCGAACGCCTGCCAGACTTCCGCGGCATAGCGCAGGTCGGCCAGTGGGACGGGTTTCCGCTGGAGGTAGAGCGCTTCCAGTTGTTCGGGCGAAAGCTGGCCGAGCACCTTGCGCCTGGCGACACCGGGCAGTTGGTCGAGCGGGACGGCGCTCACTTCGGCCGCGCTCCGGTCGCGCGTGAGAAGCCAGTCCAGCGCCTGGATCAACTGCAACTGGTCATGCAGATCGCGCTCGAACCACAGAACGATGGCTTGGTGCTCCCGGTAGCGGGCAAGCGCCGCATCGCGAGCGGTCAGATCGCCATTTCTCTGGAGTCCGGCAGCGGCGAGAAAAGGCGTCCGCACAGCGGTGAGAGCTTCAAGCGCAAGACCGGCCGGCACAGGACCCTCATGCAAGGGGTCGAGCCACCGGACGGTTTCGCCCGGGAACACGCTCTGGATCGCGGCCGGATCGCCGCCGATGATGTGCAGCATGCGGGCGGAAATCCGACTATAGCATGCGTCGCTTGTCATAAGATGAGATCTTGGACTCTCCCCGCCACCCCCCAGGGCGACCCACGATCAGTTGGCCGTTCCTTTACCTGTGCGTCGCTCTGACGACGCTCGCGACGCTCTTGCTGGAGCTGTCGCTCACGCGCGTCTTCTCGGTGGTCTTCTACTATCACTTCGCGTTTCTGGCGATTTCCATCGCGCTGTTCGGACTGGGGGCGGGCGGGCTGTTTTCCTACGTGCTCGCCGCCCGGGGGCGGAATCCGTTCGCGACACTCGGGCATTTGAGCGGAGCCAACGCCGGATTCGTCGCACTGGCCCTGATCGCGGTTCTGCAACAGAAGGAGGAACTGACCAGCGCCCGGCTGGCCGTCGTCTATTTCGTCACCGCGCTTCCCTTCTTCGTTTCCGGAGCGATCGTTTCCACCGCCATTTCCGAGACTCTGCGGCGGGTGGACCGCGTCTACTTCTGGGACCTGATCGGCGCCGCGGGCGGCTGTCTGTTGCTGGTGCCGCTGCTCAACCAGGTCGGGGGTCCAAACACGGTGCTGTGTTCCGCGGTTTTGTTCGCCGTCGCGGCGGCGGTCTGGCACAACATGGCCGGCAACGCCTGGGGACGCGTCGGGAGCGTCGCGCTGGCCCTGCTCCTGGTGGGTGTCGTGGTCTTCAACTGGCGCGCGGGATTCATCGACATCCGGTATGCCAAGGGGCAGAAGCTCGAACAGGAAGAGTTCGTGCGCTGGAACAGTTTTTCCCGCGTGGCGGTGGCTCCGGAAAAAGGTACCGGCCTGAAGACGATCGTCATCGACGCCGACGCGTCGACCGGCATTGCCTCGTTCGACTTTTCGAGGCTTACGGAGAGCCAGCGCCGGGATCTGCTGTACCAGGGACCGGGGCTGCCCTACGCGATCCGGCCCGGGGCGGAAACGCTTATCATCGGACCCGGCGGGGGATGGGACGTGGCGCGCGCGCTGGCCACCGGCAGCCGCAGCATCACCGGCGTCGAGATCAACCCGCTCATCGCCAACACCATCATGAAGGACCGGTTCGCCGCCTACAGCCGGGGGCTATACCTCCGCCGGCAGGTCAACATCGTGGTCGAGGACGGGCGCAGCTTCGTGCGGCGGACGGACCAGCGCTATCAGGTGCTCCAGGCGACCCTGGTCGACACCTGGGCCTCCACCGCCGCAGGCGCCTTCGCGTTGTCGGAGAACAACCTCTATACGGTGGAAGCATTTAAGGATTACCTGCGCTGCCTGACCAATGACGGGCTGATGGCGTTCACCCGGTGGGGGTTCGATCCGCCGCGGGAATCACTGCGGCTGTTGTCGCTTGCCCGGGCGGCTCTCGATGCCAGCGGCGAACCGGAGCCATGGCGGCACGTGATCGTGGCGCGGGAAGGATCGGTCGAAGGATGGGGCGCCCGCGACACGGTCATCGTGTCCCGCAAGCCCCTGACGCCCGAGGATCTGCAGAAGGCGCGAGAGACTCTGGCCGAGGGCGGCATGGAAGCCGTCTACCTGCCGGACGAGCCGCGCGACAACGCCTTCGACCAGTTCCTGCGCACGCCGGACCCAGAGGGTTTCCAGGCCGAGTACCCCTTCGACATCTCTCCGGTCACCGACAACCGCCCATTTTTCTTCTACACGGTGCAGCCGCGCGACCTGTGGGACTTCATCACACAGCAGTCCCGCGCCAGCGCCGATTATAAGATCAACCGCGCGGTTCCGCTGCTATTCGGGCTGGTGGCCGTGAGTCTGGCGGCGACATTCGTGGTGCTCGCCTTGCCTCCGCTGGTGTTGCGGACAAGCCTGCCGCGGGACCTGGGCGTGATCCGGCAGCTCCTGTTCTTCGTCGCGATCGGCGCGGGCTACATCCTGATCGAGGTCGCACTGATCCAGAAGTTCGTCCTGCTGCTGGGCCATCCGACGCACGCCCTCACGGTGGTCATCTTCTCAATGCTTGTGTCGAGCGGCCTGGGAAGCTACTGCAGCCGACTCCTGACGGCATTCGGCGACCGCCTGTGGCACTGTCTGGCCGCGATCGCCCTGCTGGTGGCGGTGTTGGCCGCGATTGTCCCGCCGCTGTTGGCCGCCGGTGTCACCTGGCCGCAACCTGTGAAGATGGCCGTGACCGTACTGCTGATCTTTCCCGCCGGGTTTCTGATGGGCATGCCGTTTCCCACCGGGCTGCGGCGGCTGGAAACGCTCCACGAACCGGCGGTGCGCTGGGCGTGGTCCTTGAATGCGGCCGCGAGCGTCCTCGGGTCCGTGCTGGCGATTGTCCTGGCAATCTACCTGGGCCTGATGCAGACCATGCTGATCGGCGCGGCGCTCTACGCCGCCGCAATTCTGACGCTGCGCCCCGCTCCGGCCAAGGCTACGGCTTGACCGCGATGATGGAGATTTCTTCGAGCTTCGGCCAGCGACCCCGGTCGTCGGGTTGGCGCGTCACCGGCGGAACCGGCTGGACCGTGGTGCGGGTCGGCGGGGCATCCTTGAAAAAGCTGCCGTAGACTGCGTTCATCTTCTGGAATTCGTCCAGATTGTCGACGTAGACGTTGCTCTTGACGACGTGCGAGAAGTTGAGCCCCGCTTCCTCCAGACCGTCGAGCAGGTTCCGCATCGTCTGGCGCACTTGGTTTTCGACGCTTTCGGCGTAGATGCCGCTGTTCGGTCCCGGAATAAAGCCGGACTTCGCCGAGCAGTAGTAGGTGTCGCCCGCCCAGACACAAGCACTGGCCGTGGGGCTCGGCGCCATATTCTTCGGCCGCACCGCGCGGCGCTTCTTCAGATCGCGCACGGCGATGCCGGTGAACTCAATATTCGCCCCGTTCGGCAGGCTGTTCACGCGAATCGTCGCCCGCGCCGGCGTGTTCCCGAACTCAAAGTGCTTGGCGTAGACCTCGTTCATGATGTTCATCGGCATTTTCTCGGTGAGGTAAGGGTTGACGAACACCATGTTCCGGAAGTCCATGCCCGCCGCTTTGAGGGTTTCCCGGAGTCGGTTCAGCGAAAGCTGCACCTGCTCGGCGGGGTCGTCCGGGACCCTGCCCGTGTTGACATCGCGGCCGAGAAACCCGGAGAGATACAAGCGGTCATTGTCCACGAGAATCGCGGGGGCCAGCGCCATGTGCGCGGGATAGCCGGGAGGCACGATCGCCTTCTTCTTTTTGAGATCGCGGATGGCGACAGCCGAGATCTCGATCGGGGTGTTCGTGGGCATGCGGTAGACGCCGATCGTCGCCCGTGCCGGGGGATTCTTCGGGAAGAACTCCGACCACACCTGGTCGAAGGCCTTGTAGTTCTCCGACTTGTCCAGGTAGACCTGCGTGTAGACCACGTGCTCCATCGTCAGTCCCGCCGCCTCAACGACCAGTTGCACGTTGCGGAAGCACTGCCGCGCCTGTCCTTCGAAGGTGGAGGCGAACCTGCCCTCGGGGTCGCGGGCGCCCTGGCCCGACGTGTAGAGGTACTCTCCCACGAAAATTCCGGGACTGTACGGCCCGACGGGCTTCGGACCAACGTCGGGAACGATGACTTTCTTTTCGGCGGCGCCGGCGGCGACAGCCAGCGCGAATAGCAGAGTGAGGACCGTGGTTTTCATAAGCCTGGGTGAACTCCTGGGAGTCCCGCTATGATACCGCTCCATGCCCTGTCCATGCGATACGCTGGGTGCGATGAACCGGAGAGTGTTCCTGATGTCAGGCGCGGCATGGGCACAAGCGCCATCGAAACGCGTGCAGATCGGCGTCATCGGCAGCGGCGGCCGCGGGACGTACGTCATGACCGTGATGCAGAAGGATCCCGACGTCCGCATCGGCGGCGTCTGCGACGTCTACGAGCCGAACCTGGAGCGGGCGCTCGGCGAAGCCGCCAGGGTTCAAGGCTCGGCCCCGAGGGCGTACCGCAACTACCGGGCTCTGCTCGACGACCGGGAGATCGACGCCGTGCTGATCGCGACGCCGGAACACTGGCACCACCGGCAGGTCCTTGACGCGCTGGCCGCGGGTAAGGATGTCTACGTCGAGAAGCCCCTCTGCCAGACGCCGGAACAAGGCGTGGACCTGATCGACGCCGAGGCGCGGTCGAAGAACATTGTCCAGGTCGGGATGCAGCGCCGCAGCTACGACCTGTATCTGGAAGCGCGGAAGGTAGTGGCCGCCGGGACCCTCGGCAACGTCCGCATGGTGCGCTCGTGGTGGCTGAACAACCACCTCGGCGGAGCGGCGGACGTGAAGCTCACCGGACCGCTTGACTGGGAACAATGGCAGGGTCCGGCTCCGCGGCGCGTGCCACTCAATCCGCACCTCTTCCGCAACTGGCGGCACTACCGCGACTACGCCGGCGGCATCATGGCGGATCAGGGTGCGCACGTCTTCGACGGGATTCACCTGCTGATGGGAGCGGGGTATCCGGCGGCGGTGACCGCCGCGGCCGGGCGGCCGCACAAACCGCTGGTAGACACTCCGGAATCGGTCGTGGTCAACGCCGAATACCCGGAGGATTTCCTCGGGGTGTTCTCGATCAATTACGCCGCGATGCGCTACCAGTCCCGCAACGATCAGTTGAACCAACTGGATGGCGACGAAGCGCGGATGGACATCGGGCGGGAGGAATTCCGCGTGTACGCGGCGGGCGCGGAGGAGACTCCGGCGATCGAACGCCGGTCTGAGCGCGGCTTCGGCTACGCGACGACGCTGCATGTGGCGAACTTTCTCGAATGCGTCCGCACGCGCCGGACTCCTACCGCGCCGATGGCGCTGGGCTTCCAGGCCGCGCTGGTCACGCAACTGGCTAACTTGTCGCTGCGCCACGGACGCCGGATGCGGTGGAACGCTCAGGCGCGGCGGGTTGAGACGTAGCGCTACTCCTTGCTCCTAAGGATCAGGCGCCCGGAAAGGAGGACCAGGACTGCCAGCTTCGCCAGTTCCAGCGACGAGTAAGCGCCGTGGAGGCGTCCGAAGCGCGCCCGCTCCGGAGACAGACCCGCGGAGAAATCGAGCTCGCGTCCCAGCCTGGCGATTTCGGGAGAGAGAAAGAAGTGTTCGATCAGGGTGACCAGAAGCAGCGCCGCCGCAGCGATCAGAGCCCACCGGCTGGATCGCATGCCGGCCGCGACGGCGCCCATCAGCCCAAGGCCCAGGACGATCTGTGCCCTCTCCCATTGGGAGAAGAACCAGGCGTTGAGTTCGCCGGCGTGGAACCGTAGAAGACCATACGTCTCCTGTTTGGAGAGAGAGGTTCGCGCGGCGGCGTGGGGGTCGGCGGCCGCCCGGAAGTTTCTGGTGGCGACCGTGAACATGAAGAGGGCTCCCGCGAGCCAGGCACCGAGAAGCCAGCAGGCAATCCGTTTCGAAATCATCGTTCCTTCGAATCTAGCAGCCTAATGCCGCCTGATGGGTCCGCCGATGGGAACGTAGAGGTGCCCATGCAGACCGTTCCTCAGAGTTCCGACCCAGCCGCGGCGCCAGTCGCCGCCCCGCCGCCTCAGCGCCCTTGGGTCCTCAAGAGCTTACCGCCCTTCCCCTCGGTGGCGATGCGCCTGTTGGAAGTGCTTGCTCAGGAGAAACTGCACATCAAGGACGTGGTGGAACTGGTGCGGATGGATCCGGCATTCGGGGCCGAGATCCTGCGCCTCGCCAACTCGGCGGCCTACGGCTTCCGCTCGCAGATCGACAGCCTGAGCCATGCGATGGTGCTTCTCGGCACCGAACGCGTGCGGTCCCTGACGTTGACGGTGGCGATGAACACGTATTTGAAGCGGGCGTTCCGGGACGAGGATTTGCGGGCGTGCTGGCACCACAGCTTGGCCACGGCGTTTCTGTCCGGAACGCTTGCCGCTCCCGCGTCGATGAACATGGATCGCGCCTATACGGCGGGACTGCTCCACGACGTGGGGCGGCTGGCCCTTCTGGCGGGCTATCCCGTAGAGTACTCCAACCTCATTGCGGTGGCCAATGAGAACCACCTCGACATCATGGCAGTCGAGCGTGGGATGTTCGATATCGATCACGCCGAGGCGGGCCGATGGCTGGCGGACGAATGGAGGTTCCCCACCGAGTTGCGCGACGTGATCGCCACGCACCATCTGGCTGACCCGAAGGGTCGGCTCACGCTCGCGGCTGTAATCGGCCTGGCATGCCGGTTGGCGGCCATTCTCGGCTTCGGCGTGATCCGGCCGCTTCGGGATGCGTGCTATGAGGATGTCCTGCGGGACATCCCGGAGAACCTCCGCGCCGGTCTACCGGAGGAGACGACACTGCGGGAGAGAATCGAGCGGAAAGTCAACGCATTCGCGGGGTAAGCGCGCCTGGAAATTGCTAGGCTGGTGCTCATGCACTGGCTCCTGGTGACCTTGCTTTTGCTGGCAGCGATGCCGGCCAGTCTATCCGGGCAGCCGCCCGAAGGGCTGGGACGCGGCTGGAGCGGCGAGTTCGAGCACGCCGCAAGGCAGCTCGTCTCCCTCGCCGAGGCGACACCCGCGGACAAGTTCGCGTTCCGTCCCGCTCCCGGTGTCCGCTCCACCAGCGAAGTGTATATGCACGTGGCCGCTGGCAGCTACTGGCTGCTGGCGCAGGCCGGCGTCAAGCCTGGAGGCGCCCACTGGCCCAAAGAAATTCCGCCAGATATCGAGAAGAAGGTGACCGGCAAAGCAGAGGTCGTGCGGTGGCTGAAGGACTCGCTGGCCGCAGTCCGGGCGTCGCACAGCACCGTGAATGGCGCCCGTACGGTCAAGTTCGTCGGAGCCGAGGTGCCAGCGGCCCACGTGCTGCTCCGGCTACTCGTCCATAACCACGAGCACATGGGCCAGGCAGTCGCGTACGCCCGCATGAGCGGCGTAACGCCGCCCTGGTCGCGAGAGCCCTAAATCGGCGGACTAGACGCCCCAGCAGTAATCTTCCACCGCCTTCTCGATTGCCTCGTCTTTCTCCGTGAGGCGCATCAGTTCCAGGCGGATTGCGTCGACTAGCGCGCTCCAGCTCGCTTCGATCACGTTCTCCGAAACGCCCACGGTCGACCAGGAGCGCCGGTGGTCGCTCCATTCAACGAGCACACGCACCTTCGCCGCGGTCCCCTTCTTCGAATCGAGCACGCGTACCTTGTAATCGGTGAGCCGGACTTCCGAAATCGACGGGTAGAGCTTCGACAGGCAACGGCGTAGCGCCACGTCGAGCGCGTTCACCGGCCCGTGACCGTCCGCGGTCGCCGTCTGGACGCCATCCCGCACCCGCAGCGTCACCGTGGCCACGGAGTGCGAGGCAGCCGAACCCTGCATCCGCGTCGATACCTCGTAGCTCTCGACGTCGAAGAAATGCAGACCCGGGTGCAGCGCTTCCCAAACGAGCAGTTCGAAGCTGCCTTCGGCCGCTTCGAGTTCGTAGCCCTCGTACTCCATCTGCTTGATGCGTTCGAGCAGCTCACGCCGGGCGTCTTCGGTGAGACGGTCGGCCAGGCCATGCTGCTTCAGCTTGTAAAGGATATTGCTGCGGCCTGAGAGGTCGCTGACCAGCACCCGCTGATGATTTCCGACCGCTTTGGGTGAAATGTGCTCGTAGGTGGCCGAGTCCTTCAACACGGCCGAGACGTGAATGCCGCCCTTGTGCGCGAACGCGCTCTGGCCGACGAACGGCTGGTCGCGGCGCAGCGGCAGGTTGGCCAGTTCCGCGATAAACCGGGCTACGGAAGTCAGCCCCTGCAGGCGCTCTTCGCCGACCACCGTGTGCCCCAGCTTCAGTTCCAGGTTGGCGATGATCGAGCACAGGTTGGCGTTGCCACAGCGTTCGCCGTACCCGTTCATGCAGCCCTGAACATGCGTAAATCCCTGCTCGATCGCCGCGACGGCGTTGGCCACCGCGACGTCCGCATCGTTGTGGCTGTGGATGCCGAGCACACCGTCGAAGCGGCTGCGCACGTCGGCGCAGATTTCGGTCAGCCGGCCGGTGAGCGTGCCGCCGTTGGTATCGCACAGCACGAGCACGTCGGCGCCGGCCTTCTGCGCGGCTTCGAGCGTACGCAGAGCGAACGCCGGGTTGTGGATATAGCCGTCGAAGAAATGCTCGGCGTCGTACACAACCTCACGGCCGTGATCCTTGATGTAGCGCACGGTCTCGGAGATCATGCGCAGATTCTCTTCCTCTGTCACACCCAGAGCGCGCTGGGTGTGCAGCTCCCAGCTCTTTCCGAAGATGGACACGGTGGGTGTCTCCGCCTCGATCAGCTTGCGGACATTGCGGTCTTCTTCGACCGAGTTCCGCGCGAAGCGGGTGGAGCCGAAGGCCGTGAGGCGCGCGTGGCCCAGTTTCAGGTCACGCGCGCGCCGGAAAAATTCCTCGTCCTTCGGGTTGGAGCCAGGCCAGCCGCCCTCAATATAGTCGATACCAAGCTCGTCGAGCTTCTGTGCAATGACGAGCTTGTCATCGACGGAGAAGGAGACGGCCTCTCCCTGCGTGCCGTCCCGAAGAGTGGTATCGAATGTGAGGATCTTCATGGTGACCTTATTGGTTGGCTCCTGCTTGCTGCTCCTGCGGAACGCCGGCCTCTTTCTTCTTCTTGAGGAACGTCATGCCCGCCCGGAGGTCGCGGCCCACTTCCTCGATCTTCAACTTGTGACCTGCTTCGCGCATCGCCAGGAAGTTCCCGCGGCCGGTGCGGTTCTCGTTCATCCACTGCCGCGCGAACTCGCCGGATTGCACCTCGGCCAGAATCCGCTTCATCTCGGCGCGGGTCTGCTCGTTGATCACCCGCGGTCCGCGTGTGTAGTCGCCGTACTCGGCGGTATCGGACACCGAGTAGCGCATGTAGCTGAGCCCGCCCTCGTAGATGAGGTCGACGATCAGCTTCAGCTCGTGCAGGCACTCATAGTAGGCGATCTCGGGCGCGTAGCCTGCCTCCACCAGCGTGTCGAAGCCCGCCTGGATCAACGCCGCGGCGCCGCCGCAAAGCACCGCCTGCTCGCCGAACAGGTCGCTTTCGGTCTCTTCGCGGAAGTTGGTCTCAATCACACCAGCCTTGAGACAACCCAGCGCCAGCGCATACGCCAACGACTGTTCGAGCGCGTGGCCGCTGGCGTTCTGATGAACCGCGACCAGCGCCGGCACGCCTACCCCTTCGGTGAACAACTCACGGACGCGGTGGCCCGGCGCCTTGGGCGCGACCATCGTCACGTCGATATCCGCCGGCGGCTTAATTTCGCCGAAGTGGATGTTGAAACCGTGTGCGAACATGAGCGTCTTGCCGGCGGTCATGTGCGGGGCGATCTCGGCGTTGTAGAGATCGGCCTGAATGTGGTCGGAGACCAGGATCATGACCGCGTCCGCGGCCGCCGAGGCGCCGGCTACGGTGTCGACCTTCAGGCCGGCCGACTTCGCCTTCTCCCAGCTCTTGCTGCCCTCATAGAGGCCGACGACCACGTCGATGCCCGAGTCGCGCAGGTTGAGCGCGTGCGCGTGCCCCTGGCTGCCGTAGCCAATAATGGCGACTGTCTTGTCTTTCAGCAGGTCGAGGCTGCCGTCGCTTTCGTAGTACCGTTTTGCCATGAAACCAGGTTCCTTTCGTGACGCTTTCGCCAGTTCGAGATCGCCGGTGGGGAACCGGGGCTGGAGGCGCAGCTTGCTTCCTCCGAGGCCATGGCCACCGCGCCGGAGCGCGTCACTCGATGTCCCCGTAGCTGCGCATCACCGCGATGAACTCGTCCAGCTTCTCGGCGTCGCCCGTTGCTTCGAGAACGAAGCCCTCCGTGGAGGAGTCAATCACCCGCGCCTGGAAGATTTCCGCTTCCTTGAGGATCGCCGTCCGCGACTCCTGCGCCGCCCGGACCCGCAGCAGCACCAGTTCCCGGCATACCGAGGGACTCTCCGTCACATCGGTCGCCTGCAACACGTTGATGAGCTTATTGATCTGCTTGATCACCTGCGCCCTCTGGTGCGGCTCGACATCGACCACGATCGTCATCCGGGACAGACCCGGGTCGAGGGTGCGGGCGACGGTCAGGCTCTCCATATTGTAGCCGCGCGTCACCAGCACGCCTGTCGCGCGCATCAGCGCTCCCGGCTTATTTTCCAACAACAAAGAAATCGTTTGCAGCATACTGTTGTCCTCACCCCACCGGCACGGGCTGGGGCGGACCCATCACCATTTCGTTCACCGCGCCGCCTGCCGGGACCATCGGGTAGACATTCTCGAAAGGCGTCACTTTGACGTTCAGCAGGTACGGTCCGGGCTCCGCGACGGCATCGTCGATCGCCTTGGCCAGTTCGTGCGGCTTCTCAACCGTGCGTCCCTTGAAGCCATAAGCGCCGGCCAGTTTCTCGGCGTCCGGGAAGCAATCGAGGGTCACCGAGGACAGGCGGTTGTTGTAGAACAGCTCCTGCCACTGGCGGACCATGCCGAGGTAGCCGTTGTTCAGCACGATGATCTTAACCGGCAAGCCGTAAGCGGCGATGGTCGCCAGTTCCGGGATGGACATCTGGAAGCCGCCGTCGCCGACCAGCGAGATCACGAGATTGTCCGGCTGGCCGAACTGCGCGCCGATGGCCGCGGGAAGACCGAATCCCATCGAGCCCAGCCCGCCTGAGTTGACCCAGAGCCGGGGCGCATTGAAGCGCACCAACTGCGCCGCCCACATCTGGTGCTGGCCGACATCGGCCGTGACCACGGCCCTGCCACCGGCGATCCGGTCAATCTCGGCAACCAGATGCTGGGGCTTGATCTCGGAATCCGAGTACGACGGCTGCAGCGGGTGCTGCTCCTTCCACGCCTTTACCTGATCCCACCACGCCTGGCGGCCGGCGGCTTTCTTCGGAGCTTCCTGCTCGCGCGTTTCCTTGAGGATCGGGTTGAGCTTCTGGAGAACGCGCCGGACATCGCCCACGATCGGCAGGTCGGGATTGCGGTTCTTGCCGACCTCGGCCGGGTCGATATCGACGTGAATTACCTTTGCATGCGGCGCGAACGCGGCCAGCTTGCCGGTGACACGGTCGTCGAAGCGCACGCCCAGCGCGATCAGCAGGTCGGTGTGCGTCATCCCCATGTTCGCGGCATAGCTGCCGTGCATGCCGGGCATGCTGATGAAGTTGGGATGCTCTGACGGCAGGGCGCCCAGCCCCATCAGGGTGCAGACGGTGGGCGCATTGATCGTTTCGACCAACTCCCGCAACTCCGCCGAGGCGTTCGCCGCGATGATGCCACCGCCCGCGTAGACCATCGTCCGCTCGGAGTCCCAGATCATCTGCGCGGCGCGGCGGATCTGGCCGGAATGCCCTTCCGTATAAACCTTGTACCCGGGAAGGTGGATCGTCGAGACAGGCGCGTAGTGCCCGTTGCCCTGGAAGACATCCTTGGGAATGTCGACCAGCACCGGACCTGGCCGGCCTGTGCCGGCGATGTAGAACGCTTCGTGAATGATCTGCGGCAGATCTTCGATCCGCTTCACCATGTAATTGTGCTTGGTGCAGGACCGGGTGATGCCGAAGGTGTCGGCTTCCTGGAACGCATCGCTGCCGATGAGCTTCGAGGAAACCTGGCCCGTCAGCGCCACGATCGGAATCGAGTCCATCATGGCGTCGACCAAGCCCGTGGTCAGGTTGGTCGCACCCGGACCCGACGTCGCGCAGCAGACGCCGACCTTGCCCGTGGTCCGGGCGTAGCCCTGCGCCGCGAACGCAGCGTTTTCTTCGTGCCGCACGAGGACGTGCCGCAGCGGGTGGTCGTAGAGAGCATCGTAGAACGGCAGGGTTACGCCGCCCGGATACCCGAACATGCACTCCACACCTTCCCGGACGAGACACTCCAGGAGCATGCTTGCGCCATTCATGAGGTTGCTAGACATACGCAATCGTCTTTCCCATCTCCCCAAAGTTGTTGCCGATCCCAATAAAAAAGGCCACCAGCCGGTTCTGTTACCCCGCTGGTGGCCTTAGTTTCTTGCGAAACCCGGTAGGGCCTCAAGCGGGGCCGGCTACGGTGACCCGAATAATAATGCTGATTACAGATACAGGTACGGGTAGAGCGATGCCGTTCCGGATGTTTCGGGTTGGAAACGTGTTCAGCATCGCGTCTTTGGTTAGTGTACCCTGCGAATCGGCCAAATGCAAGAGGGCGTTTGTATAAATAGTGCTTATGCGGCGATTTCCCGGTTACGGCCGGAAGTCCTCGCGGGTCGGCGTGAAGGCGTCCAGCAGGACAACCTTGTCGGTCAGCAGGCGGACGCCGTGATGCTTGTTGGACGGGGCGATGAACACGCCGCCGGCGCCGATTTCCTTCTGCTTGCCATCGACGACGGCGAGGATGCGTCCTTCGAGCACATAGGTGGTCTGGTCATGGACATGGTAGTGGAGCGAGACGGGCTTATCGTCGGGCGCGGAGCGCGTGAACTCGAGCACGGCGAGAGTGAGGCGGTCGTTGAAGTAGACCTTGCGCCGCAAGCCTGGCTGTACCTGGGTCCAGGGAATGTCGGCCGCGCCGACGATCGCCGGTTCGGCGGGCTTCACGGGCGTGGGGGGCTTGTAGTCCCTCGGGAGTTGGCGGGAGTCTGTGAAGACGGGGCCGCCGGACTGGGCCAACAACAGAGTGGTGGCCGCAAGGAGGAGAAGGGGTTGTCGCATCATTGCCCCCAGTATACGGGCTTCGCTGCGGTACAATCTGGATCAGGTTCGTCCTATGAAAAAACTGATCGTTTCCGCTCTTTGCTCCGCGGTCTTCTCGTTCGGTCTGGCCGCCGCCGAATGGACCGGCTACGTGTCGGACGCCGCCTGTGGCGCGGCGAACGCGAACGATTCCCAGGCGTCGAAGGAATGCGCCAAGCGTTGCGTGGAAAGCGGTTCTCCACCGGTGCTGGTGGTCGATGGCAAGGTGCTCGCGATCGCCAACGCCGACAAGGTGAAGCCGCACGTGGGCGAGAAGGTCACGGTGACCGGCGAAGTGAAGGGCGAGAAAATCACGATCGCGTCGATCCGCCGGGCCGGCTAGGCCCTGGGTCACCCTTGCAGAAGCTGGGTGCCGTCCCAGGGGAATCAGATGTGTGACGGCGTCCACGAAGGCGGATCACTTGCGGGGAAGGATTCCATCGACGACTCGTCGACCGGCTCGGACGGCGATGCAGTGAGTTTCTCGATCGCAGCGACGATGTGCGGCGACGAGATCCGATGGTGATCCATCAGTTCCTCTGGCGCTCCACTTCTCGGAATACCGTCCACAGCCATCCTCTGCACAGCGATTCCGCGCGGGGCAAGCGCGCGGGACACGCAGTCGCCAAGACCGCCGTGATAGTAGTGGTCTTCAACGGTCAGCACCCGACCAGCGGTTTTATCCACGCACGACGCGATCGTGGCTGCGTCGATGGGCTGGAGGCAGAAGGCGTCTACGACCGTCACCCCGATCCCGGAATTCGCAAGCGTCTCGCTCGCTTTCAGCGCTTCAAACACGGTGATCCCGGCGGCGACGATTGTCGCGGCGTCCCGCTTGCCCTGCCGCAGCACGTTGCACTGCCCGAGCGCGAACTTCTCGGATTCATCGTAGAGAACCGGAGTCTTCGACCTCGTCGTCCGGATGTAGACGGGCCCTTCCTTCTGCACGGCAAGCTCGGTAGCACGCCACGCACTCACCGCATCGCACGGATACAACACAGGGACGTTCGGCTGCGCACAGAACACTGCCAGGTCCTCGAGACCCATTTGCGACGGTCCGTCTTCGCCGACCGAAACGCCGCAGTGGCTCCCTACGAACTTCACGTTGCTGCCGCTGATTGCAGCCATGCGCACGAAGTCCGTGGCGCGTGACAGGAAGCAGGCGAAGCTGGTCGCGAACGGAACCCAGCCGCACGCCGCGAGTCCCGTCGCAACACCCGTCATATTCTGCTCTCCGATATACATTTGCAGAAACCGGTGTGGGATTTCGTTCTGGAATTCCTGTGTGCCCGTCGAGTTTTTGACATCGGCGTCGAGCACCACGATCCGGGCGTCCATCCTTCCGAGCGCGGCCGTTGCGAACCCGAATGCGTGCCGCGTTGCGACCGCCGGGTCGCCGGGTTTGTGCGGAGGCGACAGCCGGAACGGCGGGGCCGGCGCGGGAACCGGCGGCTGGAACTTCGCATCGGGAGGAGGGGTCCGCTCTGGCGCTGAATTCAGCTCTCCTGCGAGCAGGGCAATCGCTTCCAGCGCCTTGTCTTCAGGCAGCGGCGTGCCGTGAAACCCTTCTGCGTCTTCAATGCCTGGAATTCCCCTCCCTTTGGTCGTCTCCGCGAGAACAACCGTAGGCTGTCCGGTGTTGCGGAGTGCCTCCTCGTAGCCTGCAAGCAGCGCTCGCGGATCGTGACCGTCCACAACCTCTGCGCGCCAGCCGAAGGCCTCCCATCGCCGCTTGTGCGCAAGCATGTCCTTGCGAAGCGGCGCTGGCTCACTCTGCCCGAGTCCATTGACGTCCACGGTCGCGCACAGGTTGCCGAGCCGATAGTGCGCCGCGATTGCGGCCGCCTCCCAAATCGAACCCTCCGAGCACTCCCCGTCTCCAAGCAGGACGAAGACGCGGCGGGGCGACGGCTTGAGATATTTCGCGCTCAGCGCCATCCCGACGCCCGCTGACAGGCCCTGTCCCAAGGATCCCGTTGCCACCGGGACGAACGGCACTCGCGGCGTCGGATGTCCCTCCAACCGCGAGTGCATCTTCCGCAGCGTCCCAATTTCGTCCGTCCGCACGATCCCTGCCTCTGCCAGCGCTCCGTACAGGAGAGGCGCGGCATGACCCTTGGACAGAATGAACACGTCATTCAGTTCGCCGACCCCCTCCTCCTGGTCGTAGTGGCTCATCACGTCGAAGAACAGCGTCGAGACGATTTCGGCGGCCGACACGCAGCTTGTGAGATGGCCGCTGCCCGCCTCCGTAGTGGCGCGGATCGAATGGATCCGCAAGCGTGCCGCTTTGTCACGAAGATGATCGAGGGTCTCAACTTCTCTGGTTTGCATTGCCATCGGACCGCGGTTGCTCCTTCTTTCTAGGAAGACACACGCAGATCGGGCTTGTTTCACCGAGATCGAAACTTCGACCCACCCTCGCAAATCTACCTTCTTGGAGGCACGCGATGAGTGCGACTGCGTATCGTATTGAACGGGATAGTCTTGGCGAGATTCACGTACCGGAACACGCGCTGTACGGAGCGCAAACCCAGCGCGCCGTGCAGAACTTCCCGATCAGCGGGCTCCGGCTGCCGCGCGCATTTCTGTGGGCGCTCGGCATGATCAAGGGTGCTGCGGCGACGGTCAACGGCGAGCTTGGAGTGCTGGATCCAGAACTGGCGACGGCAATCGAGCAGGCCGCACGCGAGGTCGAGCACGGGCTCCACGACGCTCACTTCCCGGTGGATGTCTATCAGACCGGATCGGGAACAAGCACCAACATGAACGCCAACGAGGTCATCGCGTCCTTGGCCTCGCGAAGAATCCATGGCGCTGTTCATCCCAACGATCACGTCAACCTTGGACAAAGCAGCAACGACGTGATCCCGACAGCCATCTACCTCAGCGCATATCAGGGCGTGGTCGTGGAGTTGATTCCGGCGCTGGAACGTCTGCGGGCCGCGATTGACGGGAAGGCCGAGGCAACCAGAGACGTTCTGAAGACGGGTCGCACGCACCTGATGGACGCGCTGCCGATTCGCATGAGCCAGGAGCTCTCCGGGTGGAGCAAGCAGATTCAGGACTCCGGCGACCGCCTGAAGTCGACGCTGCCCAGGCTGGCCGAGCTTGCCCTGGGCGGAACCGCGGTGGGCACCGGTCTGAATACGCACGCCGAGTTCGGTCCCCGCGTTGCGGCTGTGCTCGGGCAACGAACCGGACACCCATTCACAGTCAGCCGCAACTACTTCGCCAGTCTCAGCAGTCCCGACGCCGCGGTCGAGTTGAGCGGCCAGTTGAAGGCCGCGGCCGTCGCGGTGACCAAGATTGCCAATGACTTGCGCTGGATGAACAGCGGCCCTTATTCGGGACTGGCAGAGATCCGGCTGCCCGCGCTTCAGCCAGGCAGCAGCATCATGCCGGGGAAAGTGAACCCCGTGATTCCCGAAGCGTCGCTGATGGTTTGCGCGCGGGTGATTGGAAACGACACGTCCATCGCACTCGCGGGGCAATCGGGTAATTTCCAGTTGAACGCGATGCTCCCGTTGATTGGTTTCTGTCTGCTCGAGAGCACCTTCCTGCTCACGCGGTCCTGTCGTCTGCTGGCCGACCTTGCCATTACTCCGTTTGGGGTGAACGAGCAAAGCTTGCGGGCGAGAGTGGAACGAAACCCGATCCTCGCGACAGCGCTGAACGCGGCAGTCGGATACGAACGAAGCTCCGAGATTGTGAAACGCGCCCTCGCCGAGAACCGAACGATCCAGGACGTCGCCGCCGAGTTGACCGATCTGAATCGCGAAGAACTCAGCCGGCTGCTCGATCCCGAGCGCATGACCGGCTAAAACTCAGCGTCGCCACCTGCCTACCTCCTGCTCCGCTGCTTGAGGGCGCGCGGGTGGCGCTTGGGACACAATCACCGTCTTCGTCTTCGTCATGTACCGCCCCATCGAGAGCGCGCCGGATCCGCCGATGACCAGCGCCAGCAGTCCTGCAATGTACAGCAGATTCACTTCGTAGCCGGGCAGTCCGAACTGGAGAAGGCCGTCCTCGGTCCGGCCCGTGATGTTGAGAAAACTGAAGCCGGCAGGCAAGTGCACCTTGACCATCGCCACCACCATGTTGGCCACGTTCAGTAGCGCTGCGAAGCTGACGAAGACTCCGAGGAGGATCGCCAGCCCGCCAAAGAACTCCACTGAGCCCACCACCCAGGCCATCAACCATGGAGCCGGAATCTCGAGATCCTCGAGCAATCCGCGAATCATCGCCTGTCCGCTCGAACTGAAGAGTTTTGGCGCGCCATGGATCATCAGTCCGCAGCCAAGAACCAGGCGCAGCGGTAGCGGCGCCAGGGAACTCCGTTTTCCCGCTTCGACAGTCATGCCACTCCTCCTCCACCCAACGTGCCACCCGCGTGCGAGGCGACAGCACGCTGTTCTTTGCGATGGCCGGCTGTTGCTGAAACGGACCGGCCGCATTCATTTGGTTGCCTCGTCGAGCTCCCCATCTGCCTATGGCATTCGCGGACAGATACCGGAAGCTCAATGATTCGGCTTGGCCGAGCTGATCTCTCCAAGAACCGATGAACGATCGAGCCGCTGCGCCAGGTCTCCAAGCGAAATGATGCCCACTGCCTTCGACCCGTCGCTGACCAGCAGCCGCCGAACCGACTTGTCGCGCATCAGCGCGACCGCCCGGTCCAAGCCGTCATCCGGTGAACACCCTGACGGGTCGCGGCTGCAGATCTCGTCCAGCTTCGTGCTTTCCGGGTCCCTCCCGTCAGCAAGTGCCCGGATGACGATGTCGCGATCCGTAACGATCCCGCACACGCCATTCCCGTCGGCGACCACGACGGCGCCTACGTCGGAATAGCGCATCGCCTTGGCTGCCTCACGAGCACTTGCCGATGGAGGCAGGCCGATAGGATTGGGCGTCATGACGTCGCGAACCCTGATTGTCGCTGTCTTCGCCATTTGGTTTGTCCTCCTGGCTGTTAGATTTCAGAAGGCGTCGGCTTGTTTCGCCAGCTCGGTTGACCTCCATCACTCCGTAGCCGGAGATCGAGAGTGGCAGCGGTGTAGCTCAACTCGCGCCGACGGCAACGTGCGGAGGATCGAGCGCCATTGCTTCCAGCAGTTTGGCCATCCGTGGATCGGTCTTGAGCGGATCGAAGACCGGGTCCACGGCCAGGTGGATGAGCCGCGAACAGCGCGCAACGCGTGCCCGGTCCAGCGCTGCAAAGGCTGCCTCGCGGTTCGACAGGCCAAGGTGGAGCATCGCCAGATGAACAGGCGACACGTACCGCTTGGTCGCGAGCCGGCCGATCTCATTCACGACATCGAGCGCCTCTCTGTTCGTCCCGTTGCGCGCGAGGCAATAGCCATACGCACTCAGCGCATTCGGGTCGCCGTCAGACAACTCGACTGCCCGCCCGAACGCCTTCAGCGCGGGGACCAACAGGCCCTGCCTCTCCAGGGCAAAACCAAGGTAGTAATAGGCGAGTGGAAAGAAGACATCGACCTGGGCCGCTGCTTCGCATTGTTCGACGGCTTCCGGGTAGCGCCGTGCGAAGTAGAGAATCCGCGCCAGGTGCACCGCCACCGCCGGCGACGTGGGGTCCAGTTCTCGTGCTCTGGTGATCTGCAGCAGAGCTTCTTCCGTCCTGGCCTGAGGCGCAAGACAGAAGAGCGCGTACCACTGCGGGGTAGTGGCATGTCCAGGATCCAGTTCGAGTGCGCGCGAAAAACGGTGCTCGCTTGCGCGCCAGTCCCACTCGTGCGCCGCTTTGACGACCGCCAAGGAAGCGCTTGCGGGCCCCAGCTCTGGGTCGATCTCAAGCGCCTTGACCGCGGCCTTTGCCGCGTCCCGCCAACCCGGTCCCGGGGCGGCGAACCCCAGCCACGCCCTCGTCACCTGGCATTCTGCGAGTCCAAGGTACGCGCGGGCGTACCGGGGATCCGTCGAGATCGCTTGCCGGAAATACCGGATCGCCTTCGCGAGCCCGGTTCGGTCGTTCCTCTTCCAGAAGGAGCGTCCGCGCAGGTAGAGTTGGTAGGCTCGCACGACCTTTGTGCCGAATCGAATGGCCGACCCGTTGACAAGGCGGTTGCTCAGTGTCCGGGCAACCGATCGCGAGATCTCCTCTTGCACGACGAAGACGTCGCCCAGCTTGCGTTCGTAGGTTTCCGCCCACAAATGGTAGCCGTTCCTGGTGTCAATGAGCTGGACGGCAATCCTCACCTTGTCGCGCGCTTTCCTCACGCTGCCTTCCAGCACCGCGCCAGCATTCAGCTGCTCTCCAACCCGGCGAATGTCTGTTGAGGCGCCCTTATACTGCATGGAAGAGGTGCGCGAAACAACGTGAAGTCCCTCCACGTGGCTCAGCGCGTTCGTGAGTTCTTCGGTAATCCCATCGCAGAAATACTCCTGATCTCTTCGCGGGCTCAGATCAGCGAATGGTAGAACGGCGAGCGTGGCCGACCGCGGCGAAAGCCCCTCCGGGAAATCCAACGTGCCCCCAACCGGATTCGTTTTGTTGACCGCCGTGACGTCGGTCGCCACGTCGAACTGCGGTGCGTAGCTCCGCTTCGGAATGTGGATCCGGATCTCTTCATTCTGTCCTGAGGCTGACTCGTAGTATTCGCGGAGCTTCGCGCGAAGCCGTCCCGCCTCCACACGAACGATCGGGTCCAGCCGGGAGTCGAACGATGCGGGCTTGTCGAAGGCGCTGAGCGCGATCGAGTACTCCTTTAGTTCGTCGTGTCGTCCCTCCAGTGCCTGCTCCACCACATAACGCAGGAACCTCTTCATTCGGCCGGAGCGTACGAAGCCATCACTGGCAAGAATTCGCTCGAGTTGCGCGAGTATTTGGCCCGCGTCGTGCTCGAATGGCGACCGGTTCGTTTCGCCCGAGGACTCGTGATCGACGAGGCCAACATCAGTCGAGGATCCCACGACGCCTCCTTTCGACTCCAACCCCTCAGAGAGGTCTCCCCTAGCGGTTACGAACCGCGCGAAGCGCTAGCCAAACCGTCATTACGTATTATTAATCATACCACCGCGGGGCCCTCCTACGTGCTGCTCCGCCGTGTAACGTAAGATCGATCCGGGGCCTTGCCGTAACACACTTTTCCGCAGCTCCCCTCAGGGTTCAACCTGGAAACGTGACGAGAAGGCAATTCGGAAACGCATACGAGTTCGGTCATCGGCGGACCATTGGCTTCCTGGTGTCGCGAGGAGTCTCTGAAGATCAGGCGCTGGAAACGGCGCAAGCAGCTTGGGTCCGCGGGCTGGAGTGTCTCCACCAGGTCCGAGACGCCAGGAAAGCGGTGACCTGGGTCAACTCGATCGCCCTGAACCTTTATCGCAACCACGCGAAAAGGGATCTCCGGCTGGAAGAACTCCGCGAACTGCCCATTCGATCAGATCCGAACGTCGCCTCGATCGATGTCGGCAGGATGCTGGCGACCTGCAACCCGAGCGACCGCAGCTTGCTGAGGACGCGGTACCTCGAAGAGCGGGACATCGCTGAGATCGCAACTGCGTGCGGGTGCAGCCAGACGGCGGTACGGATTCGCCTCCTGCGGGCTCGCAGACGCCTGCGAGAGCGGGTTGAACGCCGCTAGTGCTTGACTCGATCAGGAGGTTCCATGGTTCATAGTGTGAAGAAGCTGTTGGGATACAAGATCCAAGCGACTGACGGGGACCTCGGTGAGGTACAAGATCTGTACTTCGACGATGCCGCCTGGGTGACCCGTTATCTGGTGGTCGATACGGGGAGTTGGTTGGCTGGACGTGAAGTGCTGATCTCTCCTGTTGGCGCCGGCAAACCGGATTGGGCCACTTCCGCAGTGTTGGTCTCGCTGACAAAGGCGCAGGTGGAGACCAGTCCGGCGATTGAAGCCGCCAAGCCCGTATCGCGCCAGTACGAGGAGAAGCTCAGTCAGCACTATGGCTGGCCGGTCTACTGACTGCACTACCCTGCGGCTCCGGCCAGCGTGGCGCCCATGACGCAGGCTGGAGCCGCGAGAGCCGTTGGGAAATCTGAGCAAACTCTGCGAACGGAAGGGGTAGAGACACACGGCGATCCCCATCTGCGAAGCGTCCGGGAAGTATCGGGGTACCGCATCCGGGCCGCCGACGGCGAAATCGGACGCGTGGCTGACTTCATCGTCGATACGGACGGCTGGGCAATCCGCTATCTGGTGGTTGACACACGAAACTGGCTGCCGGGGAGAAAGGTGCTCGTTGCTCCGCGATGGGTTCAATCGATCGACTGGGGAGACCGTTTGGTGCACGTCCGGCTCCACCGCGAGGACATTAAGAACAGCCCGGAATTCGATCCGAACGAACCGGTAAACAGAGAGTATGAGGCCAGGCTGTACGACTACTATGGGCGCCCGAGGTATTGGTGACCAGGTAGCACTCGCCGATCAGTGCGGCCAGCGCCAGTTTCTAATCTCCGGCATATCTTCACCGTGCTCGCGGATGTACTGCTTGTGCTCGATGCGTTTGTTGCGCAGCGACTGCTTGGCGTACGCCGCCACCGCTCCGAGCTTGGGCACGCGGTCGATCACGTCAGCCACAAGGTGGAAGCGGTCCAGATCGTTGAGCACCACCATGTCGAACGGCGTGGTCGTCGTGCCTTCTTCTTTGTAGCCGCGCACGTGCAGGTTCGGATGGTTGGTCCGCCGGTAGGTCAGACGGTGAATCAGCCAGGGATAGCCGTGGTAGGCGAAGATCACCGGCTTGTTCGTCGTGAAGATCGTATCGAAATCCTTGTCCGACAGCCCGTGAGGATGCTCGGTCGCGGGCTGCAGCGTCATCAGGTCGACGACGTTCACGACGCGCACCTTCAGGTCCGGGAAGTACTCGCGCAGCATGGAGGCGGCTGCCAGCGTCTCCATGGTAGGGATATCGCCACAGCAGGCCAGCACAACGTCCGGCTCGTGTCCCTGATCGTTACTCGCCCACTCCCAGATCCCGAGGCCCGCTTCGCAGTGCTTGATGGCGGCGTCCATGTCCAGGTACTGCAGCGAGGGCTGCTTGCCCGCCACGATCACGTTGACGAAGTTGCGGCTGCGCAGGCAGTGGTCGGTCACCCAGAGCAGCGTGTTCGCGTCCGGCGGCAGGTAGACGCGGATCACGTCCGCTTTCTTGTTCACGACGTGGTCGATGAAGCCGGGATCCTGGTGGCTGAAGCCATTATGATCCTGCCGCCACACGTGCGACGTCAGCAGGTAGTTCAGCGACGCGATCGGGCGGCGCCACGGGATCTCGCGGGTCGTCTTGAGCCACTTGGCGTGCTGGTTGAACATCGAGTCGATGATGTGGATGAACGCCTCGTAGCAGGAGAAGAAGCCGTGGCGGCCGGTGAGCAGGTAGCCTTCGAGCCAGCCCTGGCAGGTATGCTCGCTGAGAATCTCCATCACGCGGCCTGAGGGGGACAGACCCTCGTCGAGGGGGCGGGACTCGGCCAGCCAGGTGCGCTCCGTCACCTCGAAGACGGCGCCGAGCCGGTTGGACTCGGTTTCGTCGGGACCGAAGAGACGGAAGTTGCGGTTCTCCGCGCTCAACGTCATGACGTCGCGGAGGAGCGCGCCCATCACCCGGGTCGCCTCGGCCTCGACGGCGCCCGGCTTCGGCACGTGGACCGCGTACTTGCGGAAGTCGGGCAGACGCAGGTCGCGAAGCAGGATGCCGCCATTGGCGTGGGGGTTGGCGCCCATCCGCCGGTCGCCGCGCGGGGCGAGTTCGGCCAGTTCAGGCAGCAGTCTGCCGTGGTCGTCGAAGAGCTCATCCGGCCGGTAGCCCCGCAGCCATTGCTCGAGTGCAGCCAGGTGGGAAGCGCTCTTGGCGAGTCCGGAGAGCGGCACCTGGTGCGACCGCCAGGATCCCTCCGTCTGCTTCCCGTCCACTGATTTCGGACCGGTCCAGCCTTTGGGTGTGTCCAGCACGATCAGCGGCCAGTGTGGCCGGTCTAGGACGCCTTCCTCACGCGCCCGGCGCTGGATCTCGCGAATCTCCGCCAGGACCGTCTCCAGGAGCGCAGCCGCCTCCTGGTGCATCGTCTCCGGATCGTCGCCAGCGAGAAAGTAGGGCTTGTAGCCGTGGCCCGTGAAGAAGCTCTCCAATTCGGCACGCGGAATACGGGCGAGAATGGTGGGGTTCGCGATCTTGTAGCCGTTCAGGTGGAGGATCGGCAGTACCGCGCCATCGCTCGCCGGATTCAGGAACTTGTTGGAGTGCCAGCTCGCGGCCAGCGGTCCGGTTTCGGCCTCGCCGTCCCCGATGACACAGGCCACAATCAGGTCCGGATTGTCGAACGCCGCGCCGAACGCATGCGATAGCGCATAGCCCAGTTCTCCGCCCTCGTGGATCGATCCGGGCGTCTCCGGCGCGACGTGGCTCGGTACGCCGCCGGGAAACGAGAACTGCTTGAACAGCCGGCGCATCCCTTCCTCGTCTTGCGAGACGTGGGGATAGACCTCGCTGTAGGAGCCTTCGAGGTAGGTATGCGCCACCAGGCTCGGTCCGCCGTGGCCGGGCCCGGTGATGAAGATCATGTCGAGATCGTACTTGCGGATGAGCCGGTTCAGGTGGACGTAGAGAAAGTTCAACCCCGGCGACGTGCCCCAGTGGCCGAGAAGCCTGGGCTTGACGTGCTCGATCTTCAGCGGTTCCCGCAGCAGAGGGTTATCGAGCAGGTAGATCTGCCCGACAGACAGGTAGTTCGAAGCGCGCCAGTAGGCGTCGATCTTGCGCAGCTCGTCTTGATTCAGTGGTGACTGCTCCGTTTCGGCTGTGTGCGGGATCATTCCACCAGCGTAGCAACTCGCCCTGTTGCAATTCAGTAACAGGCGCCACTCTGTCTCCGCGGCGGCACAGGCAGCCTGGCGCTATATCGAATGGAATCAATGGGATCAGCGCTGGCAGAGAAATTGCCTCGGAGCAGGCATGACCTCATCTCGTCTTTGTGCCATCCTCGGCTGCCTGTTCCTGACCCAGGGGATGTCCGCGCAACCGGTGGACTTTTCGATCGGTGCGCGAGCCGGGTTTTCATTCACGCAGAGGTACACCGACCAAACGAACCTCACGAGTGCCACCAGCGTCTTCCGCAGCGACTCGCAGCGCGCGATCTTCGGCCCCACCTTCGAAGCCGGCTTCAAGGAGCGGTTCGCGGTCGAATTCAGCCCCACCTACCGTCAGGACGGATTCACGCTCTACAACGATTTCTCGGCGCGGCCACTTCCGCTGCCGCCGGGAAGCACCACACCGCTCAGCCAGTTCGTGCGGGACAACGGATTCACCTGGGATCTGCCGCTGGTGGGCAAGTACTACCTCGCCGGAAAGGACGCCCGCGTCCGGCCGTTCGTTGGGGCCGGGGCGTCGGCCACCCGGCATCAGCGGACCGTGGAGATCTTCAGCCAGGTCCAGCCTGACGCCGCTCTGCGTCAGGCGCAGGCCTTACAATCCGAAAGCACCGAGTGGGGCTTCGGACCCGTGGTGAGCGGCGGGGTCAATCTGCGAAGCGGCCGGGTCTCCATCGTTCCGGAAGTGCGGTATCTCCGCGACAGCAGCGCCCCGCGCGGATCGAGGGACCGCGCCGAGGTGTTCGTGGGATTCCGGTTCTGACGGCTCAGTGCCGGCGCTACTCATCGGAGCCTGCTTGGTGCGGTTCCACGTGGACCAGGACATCGGCAACCCACGGCAGGGACGCCCGCAGACGCCTTCGGACGGCTCCCGCGATCTGATGCCCCTGATCGACGGACAGGGAAGGAGCCACTCCGACGTGCAGATCCACGTGGTACTGCAAGCCGGTCTTGCGCGCAAACGCCTTCTCAACGTCGAGCACCCCGTCGACGCGCAGCGCCTCGGCGCGGATCTGCCGCACGAGTTCCGGCGAGGGCATCGCGTCGGTGAGGACGAGGCTGGCCGACCGGAGGATGCCGACTGCCGCCATCACCATGATCAGACCGACGGCGAATCCACCGAGGGAGTCGGCGGCGCGAAAACGCGACGGGTCCCAGACGGCGAGTCCGAGAGCGGCGGTTGCCGTCGCACCCGCCAGTACGTCCGTGAGATCGTTCCATCCATCCGCCACGAGGGCCGCGCTGCCAATGCGGCGGCCCACGCGGAACTTCGCCCAAGAGAGCGCGGTCTTCACGACGATGGAAGCAGCCAGCGCCGCCAGACCCGCGGAGTGCGGCGGTGGACGGAGTGCGCCGAGAGTTCTCATGCTCTGCACACACACAGCGAGTCCGGCCACGGCCAGAAGCAGACCGACGAGCAGCCCTGAGAGAGATTCATAGCGGCCGTGTCCGTAGGGGTGATTGGCGTCTGCCGGCCGGGACGCCACCGCAAGACCGGCCCACACGATGCCGGACGCCAGCACGTCCCCGGCGAACTCAACACCGGCAGCCGTGACACTTACGGAACCGGTCAGCCATCCCGCGGAGAGGTTCGCGGCCGCCAGCCCTCCGCTGGCCAGAACCCCAACCGCTGCCAGCCTGCGTCCCGAATGCACGCTTGGCCCGGTCCCGCGGCTAGATTTCCGGAACGACGAGCACGTCGCCGGGGTGGATCACCGATTTGTCGTCCTTCAGCTTCCCCGGGTTGGCTTCGATGATCTTCGGGTACAGCGCGCCTTTGCCATAGTGCTGCTGGGCGATTTTCCAGAGGGAGTCGCCCGGCTTGACGGTGTAGGTCCGCGGCGCCGGGGGCGCGGGCTGCGGCAGGCTTTCGTCGACGGCCAGGTCACAGGAGACGTCAGGCCAGGCGGCATCCACTCGCTTGATTTCGTCCCAGATCTCGTTCTTGATCTGCTGCGAAGGCGCTGCCCCCTTCATGAACAGCTTGTTGTTGTCGACGTGCAAATTCGACAGTCGCACGCCTCTCTGCTTGATCATGACGAGGACGGAGTCGTACTTCTTCTTGAGTTCTTCGAAACGATCCATAGCATTGATCAGGCTAGCACGCCGTGGACTAGTGCTTTTGCATACTTCAACCCGGACGCGATCGTGCGCTACAATCTGTCGATGTCTGCGGAGGGTGGATAGGTCCTGTGGAGATTCAAGAGATCGGTAAAGCGGTAACAGATTTTTCACTCCGTCCCGTCGAAGGCGGAGAGCCCCGGGGACTGAGCGAGCTTCTGGCTGGCAAACGCGGCGCGGTTGTCGTGTTCTGGTCAGGAATGTGTTCCCACTGTGTGCGTTACGACGCATACTTCAATAACTTCACCGTTCAGCACCCGGACCTGGGATTCGCCGCGATCGCTTCGCGCTTCGGTGAGACTCCGGAACAGATCCAGGCGGTGCGGACCGAACGGAAACTGACGTTCCCGATTCTGTTCGACCCGGGAGCGGCGGTCGCGAAGGCTTGGTTTACGCAGCAGACGCCACGCAGTTTTCTGTTCGATGCCAGCCGGACGCTGCTCTACCGCGGCGCCATCGACAACTTCAAGCCCGAGAGCGAACCTGAGTATCAGGTGTACCTCGAACCGGCCATCGCGCAATTCCTGGCCGGTCAATCACTCACCCGAACGGAGACGGCAAGTTTCGGGTGCGCGATTCAGTCGGTCTACTACATCTTGCCGAATCCCCTGTAGTGGCGGAACACCCCATGGCAAACGTACTCGATTCACTTTGGAAGATCTCCGCCAACGTAGCTGAAGCCGGCCTGCTGGCGATGGACGCGACATTGAAGACCGCCCAGTCGAGTCTCGGCTCGCTGGTGGGGCAGAGCGCCCCGGCGGCGCCGACGAGCCCGCCGCTGACCGGTCCGCGCGACATCGATTCGGCCGTCTCCGAGTTCGCCAACCGGATGGCGCGGATCCTGCGCTACTCCATCCTGGACCGGAAGGACTACACCGGCGCAGCCGAAGAAGTGATCGCCTCGGCGCGCCACTGCTTCTCCTTTATCGACTTCAGCGATCCCAAGAACGCCATGGTGCCGGCACAGTTGCCGCTGTCGTTCGCCACCCTGATGACCCAGCAGGGGCTGCGTGCGCTCGCATCGTTCGATGTCGTGGGTGCCGAACGCTATCCGCGCTTCGTCGTCGACGTGGCGGAGATGTTCACCGAGATCCAGTACTTCGTCAGCGTGCAGTACCCGCAGTTGGTGCAACGTTACAAGGAACGCCTGCAGGCGGTTCCGGGCGACACCAGGGCGCGTATTGAACTGGCCCGCATCCAGATCAAATGCGGTCTCTACGACGAGGCGATCGCGAATCTCCAGATCGCGGCCAAGGATCCCGGGTTCTACGCCTGGGCGATGCACGAGATGGCCGTGGCGCAGTTCCGCGGCGGCAGGTACGCCGATGCCTTGCGGAGTGCCGACGCCGCCCTGGCGGCCAAGCCCGACAACCAGCGCATCCGCCTGTGGCTGTGGCACTGCGCCCAGAAAGCGGGCGGGTATCCGGACACGGTGCCGCCGGAGCGACGGATGACGGTGAAGGCGGGCTATGCCAAGCCCTCGGTTGTCTTCGAGGACATCGCCGCGAAGGTCGGTCTCGACAAGACGAGTGCGGGACGCGGGCTGGCGGTGTTCGACTACAACAACGACGGCCACCTCGACGTGCTGATCTCGGCCGCGCACGCCGGATGCAGCCTGTTCCGCAATAACGGCGACGGCACGTTCACTGACGTCAGCATCGGGTCCGGTATCGACAACTGCGTCAACGGCTTCGTCGTCGCGGTGGGCGACTACAACAACGACGGGTTCCAGGACGTCTACATCACCCGGCTGGGCTTCTATCTGGGCGAAGGGGAGTTGTGGCGCAACAACGGCGACGGCACCTTCACCAACGTGACGGAACAGGCTGGTCTCAAGTGCTGGGGACCGCATTTCGTGGCCACGTGGGCGGACTACGACAACGACGGCTTCCTCGACCTGTTCATCACGAACAACCTCGGCGGCATGTTCGACCGCAAGACCCACAATCTGCTGTTCCACAACAATGGCGACGGCACGTTCACCGAAGTGAGCGAAAAGGCCGGCCTGAAGACCATCTGGCCGACTATCGGCGCCTGCTGGGGCGATTACAACAACGACGGCCTGCCGGACTTGTTCCTGTCGAACGCCATGGGCCGTTCGCAACTCTACCGGAACAACGGCGACGGCACCTTTACCGATGTCAGTGAAGAGGCGGGTATTGACGGCTTCTCCATCGGTTCGACATCCTTCTGGTTCGATTTCAATAACGACGGCTGGCTCGATATCGTGCAGTTCCAGTGGTCCGACCATGAGGACATGGCCTACACGATGGAGCACGGCGAAGGTCCGCCGGACGGGCGTCCGGCAAAGCTTTACCGGAACAACGGCGACGGCACGTTCACCGACGTGGGCCGTGAGGTCGGACTGAACGGCTGCTGGGGTACGATGAGCGGCAACGCGGGCGACTTCAACAACGACGGTTGGCTCGACCTGGTCTTCGGCAACGGCAGTCCGCGCATGGACCGCGTCGAACCACCCATCCTGCACGAGTTCGACGGCCAACGCTTCCGCAATGTGTCGTTCGCGGCCGGGATGCCGTTTACCGGCAAGGGGCACGGCGGCAACTTCGCCGACCTGATGGGCGACGGGCGTCTCTGCATGCTCATGGCCAGTGGCGGCGCGTATCCGGGCGACCTGCTCACAACGGGCGTCTTCCAGCCGAAGGAACTGCCCGGCAACTATATCAACATTCGCCTCACCGGCACGAAGAGCAACCGCGACGCCATCGGAGCGAGGTTGTGCCTCGAAGCCGGCGGGCGCAAGCAGTACCGCGAGATCGGCGGCGGGACGAATTTCGGCTGCCTGCCGTTCGAGCAGCACTTCGGCCTCGGCAACATCGCCAACATCGAGGCGCTGGAGATTCGCTGGCCCAGCGGGCTGCGGCAACGCCTGGAGAGCCTGCCGGTCAACAAGACCATCCGGATTGTCGAAGGCAGCCAGCACTGGGAAGGCGTCTACAAGCACGAATGGACCCAGGTGGCCGCGGACTAGACTGCCTCCATCCGGGAATGAATATCGGTTGACGCGCCGCCCGGCGGCCAGCCAAGCTGGTGGCAGTGGTACGCGTTCTCTTCATTGTGACTGGCCTGCTGCTCCCCGTTGCCGCGCAGCAGACACGCCTTCCGGCACGGAGCACGATCGAATCCGGGGTGCGGGTGCGCAATTTGCATGGGGCCGTCCGGGTCCAGGTGGTGCGCGAGCCCAAGGTGCGCCTCCGCTCGGCGACTCCCGGCCGCCCGCTGCGCGAGGGCGAAATCTCGATCTCCGGAACGGAACTGGTCGAAATCGAGGTGCGGCCCGCCGGGGGCGGTGCACTCGATGTCGAAGTCGATCTGCCCTACAGGATGGCCATCGCGGTGGAGACGAAGGATGGCGCGGTCGAGCTGTCCGGGCTGCTGGCGCGAGCCGATGTCGTCACCATGACCGGGGCGATCCGGCTTGCCGCGCCCTGGGACATCACGCGCTTTCACATTGAAACCCGGCGGCGTCCCGGACGCATCGTCAAGCCCGAAGATCTGCGGACCGATGAGTCCTTGCGTGGAGCGACGTGGGAACTGCGCGACACGCTCGACAAGAACAAGATCGCCTACGGTAGCCTGGCCGTGATCGCCGAATTCCCGCCGAGCATCGTTCTATACCCGCACCCGGTTCCGGCGGAATCGCCGGTCAAAATCCCCTGGCACGCGGCAGAACTCGTGGATTCGTTGCTCAAGCCACCCGCGCGCGAGCAGAATCGCGACAGCGCCGTGTCCGGACAGGATGCGCCGGATGACGCAATTGTTTTCCGTTCCGATGTCCGCATGGTGAATCTGACGGTGTCAGTGACCGACGGCGCCGGAAGGCCGGTGTCCGGATTGAACGCAGCCGACTTCTCCGTGGAGGAGGACGGGCGGCCGCAAAGCATCGCCAACCTGCAGCCGGCCGAGGAACCCTTCAATCTGGCGATTCTGCTCGACATGAGCGGAAGCACACTCAGCCGCCGGGACGATATGATCGAGGCGGCACGGCGATTCGCCGGCATCGCCCGGGACAACGACCGCGTCGCGCTCTACGTTCTCGCACACAGTCTGTTCTGGGAGGTTTCCCCCCTCACTGCCAGCCGCGAGGCGTTGCTCGCCGAACTCGACCGCCTTCCGGAACTATCCGGCCTTTCGCCGATCTACGACACGATTGTCTCGGCCTACGCCCATGAACTCCACGGCAGACGCGGCGAACGCAATGCGCTCATCGTGCTCACCGACGGTCTGGACAACCGGCTGTCGGGCGACGAGTTCCTGGCGCCGCCGGGAGTGCCGGTCCGCGCGGGACTGCCTTCGCAAGTATCGCCCCTGGTGTTCAAGCGGGTGGCCGCCGCGATGGGCAGCCTGCTCTATCCCGTTCTGTTGCAGGAAGCGTACGTCCCGCGGGGACCGATGGCGAGAACGATGGCCGCCTCCAACACACTGTTCAAGGAACTGGCGTCGCGCACCGGAGGCCGTGTCTTCACGGCCCAGTCACTCAGCCGCCTCTATCCGGTCTACGGACAGGTCGCCGAGGAACTGAGGAGCGTGTACAGCGTCGGCTACTATCCGGCAAACCAGGAGTTCGACGGATCCTGGCGGGCGGTCCGGGTCCAGGTCAAGCGCCGGGGAGTCACGGTCCGGACGCGCTCCGGCTATCACGCCCAGTAGCAGCCCGCACCGCCGGTCACGCCGGTTCCTCGCGAAATATCGTTTTGATTATCAATAAGTTCCATACTTCCAGGACAATCTTCTGAACAAACCCGGCTGTACTCTTTGGGCAGGAGGGAGTCACAGTGTCCAATACCAAGGACTTTCCGTTTAATCCTGCCCAACTCTCCACCTGGGAACAGGCCCGGGAGCTGGCCAGGAAACTGAGCGAGGGACCCGTCGTGGTCGGCGGCGGCGTGCTGCCGGAAACAGGAGACCCGAAAACGTCCGGGCTCTATGTGCCGGAATGGCTGGGAGGCCCGGCGCAATTCCCCGAACCTTCCCGTGTCGATTCCGAAGGGAACAAGCATTTCTTCATTCATTTCCGTTTCCGGAATGGAGCCGAGGGAATGAATGCCGGACTGGTGGCGGACCGCTTCCGGCGGTACCCGACGTCCCCGGCGTACGTCCTGCGCAGCCTCGCGGACGAAGCGGCTCTGCTGGCCGGAGAACAGCAATAACCGGAGGTCCACAATGCCAATTCTCGATCAGATTCACCGCAGCAACATGGAGCGGCTGCGGGCCGACCACGAACAGGCCAGAGAGGCGGAGCGATCCTCGAGCCTTCAGTCACAACGGTCCCTGAGCATGTTCATCGCCGACCAATCGCCGCTGAACGCGGCATTTCTGGTAGCCGCCAACGCCGGTTTGGTCGCTGCGCGAGCGGCAGTCGAGCGGACTGAGTTCGCCCTTACCAAAGAGCGGATTCTCGACCTGCTGCGGCGACAGGATTCGCTCGCATCGACCGGAGTCACCGACTCTGAGTATTACTCCCCGATCCGGGAGCAGGCCTACCGGTCCCTGGGCTGGAACGACGCGATCTACCACCACGCTCTGGCGGCGGCGAATAACGCCGATTTCCAGCGCCTCGGCGAACAGGGCAAAGTCGCGGAGTTGCTGCAGTACTTCAACGGCCAGGGAGTTACCCTGCCGGTCTGGGCATGGAAACATCTCCTCAATGAGCATCGTGGCTGGCGCATGCAGTTTGGCCTGTGGTCGGATGACCTCGCGGTCACGGCCAGGCGCTGGATCGAGGAAGCTCTGCCCGTCGTCAGTTAACCGCCTGGGGATGGGCGGGGCATCCGGCCCCGCCCAATACTCCCTATTGCCGATAGACTAAGTTGTGTTAGAATCCGGAGAGCGTAAAGGTCTCGATGGAATCGAACGTCCGCAGCCTCCTGAAGGCGATCAGCTATCGCGTGTTCGGCTCGGCAACGACAGCGGTCGTCGTGTATTTGCTGAACGGCAATCTCAGTGTCGCCCTGGGAGCCGGCGTCCTGGACGCGTTCGCGAAGATGGGGCTCTATTTCCTTCACGAGCGCCTCTGGAACCACATCTCCCTGGGCCGTCCGAAGCCTCCGGAATACGAAATCTAGGCGGTCACGGCGGCGTATCGTCCGGTCAGTTGGTCGCAGGTCAGGATTTCGTAAAGAGTCGGGTCCGCCATGATGCGGGACACCAGCGCCACGTGCATGGCGTGTCCGGCGCGCTCCGCGATGACGTGCCCGATGAGCGGGCGTCCCAGGAGTGCGAGGTCGCCGATCAGGTCGAGGGCCTTGTGGCGGCAGCATTCGTCCGGGAAGCGGAGTCCTCCTGGGTTCAGCACCCCATCGCGCGCAAAGCAGACGGCATTCTCGAGAGAAGCACCCCGGATCAGACCCATGTCGCGCATCTTGTCCAACTCGTGCTCGAAGCCGAAGGTTCGCGCCGGCGCGATGTGGGCGGCATAGGTCTCGGGAGTGACCTCCAGATCGAGTTTCTGCCGTCCTACGAGCGGATGGTCGAAAGACACGTCACAGGTGAGACGGAACGTCTCGTCAGGGACGATCGAGATCCGTTTCCCGTGATCTTCGACCGTCAGCGGGCGCCGGATGCGGAAATACCGCCGTTTGCGCCGGTAATGCCGGATGCCGGACTCCTGGATCATCTCGACAAACGGCTGCCCACTGCCGTCGATGATCGGCACCTCCAGGTTATCGATCTCGACGATCACGTTGTCGATGCCCATGCTGTAGAACACGCTGAGCAGGTGCTCGGTGGTTGAGATGAGCACGCCCTGTCGCATCAGGCTCGTGGCGTAGCTGACGCGGGCGACATTGCGCCAACTGGCTGGAATCGCGAAGTTGTCCAGGTCCGTGCGGACGAAAACGATACCGGTGGAAACAGGAGCTGGACGCAGCCGGATGGAAACAGGCACTCCCGAATGGAGGCCCACACCGCGCCGCTCCGACGGGCGTTGGAGGGTGGTTTCGAAGGTCAATCTGACGATACCCTAATCTGATACTGTAACAGAACCAGGAGGAAAAGTTAAGTACTTTCTTTGCAAGATCTTGCCGCGACCCTGGTGTGGTATTTCGACCACACCACGGCGTCGTTTCGTGGCGTTTCGTCCACTCAAAGCGGGGTATGATGGTCAGCGATGGCCCGTCCGCGCCTGTTCCTCATCGACACCTTCGGCTTCATTTTCCGCGCGTACCACGCCCGGGCCCGGTCGGGCGCGCCGCCGATGCGTACCGCCGCGGGGCTTTCCACGGAAGCCGTCTACATCTTCCACAACATGGTCCGGAAGCTGGCCAAAGTGTACAAACCCAAGTGGATGGCAGCCGTTTTCGAAAGCGAGGGACAGACCCTGCGCGAGCAGGAGTACGCCGCCTACAAGGCAAACCGTAGCGAGATGCCTCCAGACCTGGCCGAACAGATCCCCTGGGTCCGCCGGATGCTGGACGCGCTGCGGATTCCCGTGATCGAGTTTCCCGGCTACGAAGCGGACGATGTCATCGGCACCGTCGCTAAGCGCGTGGCCGCGCACGAAGCTGACGTGGTGATCGTATCGAGCGATAAGGACATGCTCCAACTGGTCAACGGGCAGGTGTTCATGCTCAACCCGGCCAAGGATGATGCTTGGTACGACCCCGACAAGGTCCGCGACTTCCTTGGCGTTGCGCCCCACCAGGTGGCCGACCTGCTTGCCCTCAAGGGAGATTCGGTCGACAACATACCCGGAGCGCCCGGCATTGGCGACAAGGGCGCCCGCGACCTGATCGCGCAGTTCGGTTCGGTGGAAGCGGCGCTCGAAGGCGCGGACCAGGTGGCCCGCAAGGCCTATCGCGAAAGCCTGCAGAATCACCGCGACCAGATCCTACTGTCGAAGCGGCTGGCGACAATCGAGCTGAACGTGCCTGTGGAGGTCTCGCTCGACGCATTTGAATCCCGGGAACCGGACGAAGGGGCGCTCAAGGAGATCTACCGAGATCTCGAATTCTTCAGCCTGCTGCGCGAGTTGGGTCCGGGGGAGGACGCGCGCCCGAAACAGTACCGCCGCATTGAGGATGCCGCCACCTACCTGGAGTCGCTGCCCGCCGGCGAACCGGTGGCCGTCGCCGTCAAGCCCGCGGGCCCCGATTCTCTCGAAACGGTCGAGATCGGCCTCTGCGGACGTCCCGGGGATGCGGTTGTGGCGGCGGCTCCCTTCCCTGCTCCGCTTCGGGCGTGGCTCGAAGACCCGGGCCGGGAGAAGATCACGTGCGACTGGAAGGCGGCTTCGCAGGCGCTCGCCGCGTCGGGGATCACAGGACGGGGGTTTGTGCATGACCTGCTGCTGTACCAGTTCCTGCTCGACGCCGACCCGGCCACCGCCTCGCTCGAACAGATGGTGCAGCGCCGCCTGGACCTGAAGTTGGGTGCGTCGCCCGAACAGCAGGCCGACTGCATCCACGAACTGTTCCCGATCCTGTCCGGCGAAATCGGAACGCGCGGATTAGGCGAACTCTACAGCACGATCGACCGCCCGCTCGTCGATGTCCTCGCGCGAATGGAGCAGACCGGCGTCCGCATCGACTCGGGCATGCTGGCCGCAATCTCCGCGCAGATGGACGAAGAAGTCAGCCGGCTCACCGCGGAAATCCACGAGTTCGCGGGCCGGCCGTTCAACATCAACTCCCCACAGCAGCTCGGCAAGGTGCTATTCGAAGAGATGGGACTGCCGGCGCCGAACCGGTCCGGCAAGAAGGCGCCGTCGACCGCCGCCGATGTCCTGGAGGAACTGGCGCCGGAGCACCCGATTGTGGCCAAGGTGCTTGAGTACCGGCAGGTCTCGAAACTGAAGGGCACGTATGTCGACGCGCTGCCAAGTCTGGTGCGTCCGGCCACGGGCCGCGTCCATACGACCTTCAATCCGGCCGGCGCCGCCACCGGCCGCCTGTCCTCCTCCAATCCGAACCTGCAGAACATCCCCATCCGCACCGAGGCCGGCCGTGCAATCCGCGCCGCCTTTGTGCCCGAACCCGGCTGGAAACTGCTGGTGGCGGATTACTCGCAAATCGAACTGCGTCTGCTGGCCCACTTCTCGGGCGACCCACGGCTTATCGAAGCCTTCCGCTCCGGCGAAGACATCCACACGCGGACGGCGGCGGAAGTTTTCGGGGCGGCGCCGGAACTGGTCACCTCCGAGATGCGCCGTGGGGCGAAGGCGGTGAACTTCGGCATTGTCTATGGCATCAGCGGCTTCGGCCTGGCGAATCAACTGGGGATCCCGCGGGCGGAAGCCGAGCGCTACATCCGCCAGTACTTCGAACGCTACGCCGGCGTGCGGCAGTTCATCGACGAAACGCTGGAGGAGGTGCGGCGCACCGGCGTCGCGCGCACGCTATTCGGGCGCGAGCGGCCCATCCCGGACATCCGCTCTCGCAATCCGAACGCCCGGGGATTCGCTGAGCGCACGGCGGTCAACTCGCCGCTCCAGGGCACAGCCGCCGACCTGATCAAGTTGGCCATGATCCGGATCGACGCCAAGCTGAAGAACCTCGGTGCGCGCATGCTGCTGCAGGTGCACGACGAACTGGTGTTTGAGGCGCCGCCGGCCGGAATTGCGGACCTTACGGCGCTGGTCCGCCACGAGATGGAGAACGTCCACCCGCTCGAAGTGCCCCTGGTGGCCGATGTGGGTGTGGGAGAGAACTGGCGCGACGCCAAGTGATCCATGTTACCCTTAGGCAGCCCTCATGTCTCGACGGCGGCCCAGCCTGAGGTCCTTGATCGCGATCTGGCTGTTCCTGTGTTCGCTCTCGCCGCTGGCCGCCCTGTACCGTCCTGACGAATCCTGCAAGATGCAGTGCTCGCGCGCCGCGCGTTGCTGCTGCACGAAGACGCCTCCTGCGCCGGCGGGTGTCCAGGTGGAACCGTCGCCTGAGTGCGGCGATACCTGCCGCGGCGTACCCGGGGTTGTGCCCGCAATCTCTGCGCTGGCGCCTGCCGAGTTGGCCTCTGCGGCGGCGCTGCCGGTCCACGCGGATATCCTGGCCGGTCGCGGCGCGTGCGCCTCCATCGCGACCTTCGATTTCCCTGCATTTCCGAGACCTCCTCCAATCGCGTAGCGGACCGGTCCAACAGCAATCAGGAAAGGAGGGGTCCATGAGGACTCAATGGATGCGTCTGGCCGTCCTCAGCCTGGCCTGCGTCGGCGCGCTCGCAGTGCAGCCGCGTTCGCCGGAACTCCAGCGCATCGAAGAGCGGTTCATCGCTCCCTGCTGCTGGCGGGAGAACCTGGCCGCGCATCAATCCCCGGAAGCGGACAAGATGCGCGCCGAGGTCGCCGCTCTCGTGGACAGCGGGCAGACAGAAGCGGAAATCGTGGAGCATTTCGTCGCGCGTTACGGCGAGCGCATTCTGCGCGAACCGCGCGGCGCGCGGTCGTTCTGGCTGACGGCGACGCCGCTCGCTGTTCTGGCGCTGGGAGCGGCTTGGCTCATCCGGTACCTGGCAAAAGTCAAGCCGGCCTGAAGCATACGGGCGCGCCCGGCCGGCGCCGCGGCGCATTCTTAACTCACAATCAGCGCAATCTGCGCGGGAAGGGCAAATTTGCGAATGAAACGAATTCTGACACTGGCGCTCATTGTCGCGGCCGGAACTCTCGTGGCACAAAGCGACAAGGATTACGAAACCTGGATGAAGACAGTCGGGGGCAATATGGGACCCATGCGCAAGGCCATCGATGCCAAGGCGGGGTCGGAGGCGGCCGAAGCTGCGAAGAAGATTGAGACGCAGTTTGGGCACATCGAGAAGTTTTGGGCTCAGAAGAGTGCGTCCGACGCGGTGAAGTGGTCTCAGGATGCGCAGGCGGCGGCGCGCGATATCGCCTCGGCGGCAACCAGCGGCAGCGACGCCAACGCCGCGTTCGGGCGTCTCGGCGCCACCTGCAAGGGGTGCCACGCAGTTCACCGGGAGAAGGCGCCGGATGGTTCCTGGCGGATCAAGTAGGGCTCTGCTGGCCGTGCTCTGCCTGGTGGGTGCTTCGTGCACCCGCCAGGAGGCGCCGCTGGAACCGGACGAACCTGTCAACCAATATTCGATGACCGGGACCATTGTTCGCCTGGAAACGGAGTATCAGTCCGCACTCATCGATCACGAGGAAATTCCCGGCTGGATGGAAGCCATGACGATGGAGTTTCCCGTGAAAGACCGTCGCGAGTTCGACAAGCTGAAGCCCGGCATGCGGATCAAGGCGACCGTCTACCAGAAGCAGTCCGGGGTCGAGTACTGGATTGCCGGCATCGAAGCGCTCCCCTGACTGGCAGCTTCGCGTGAAACCTTTTGCTGGTCCACCCGTCAAAACGGCGATGATCAGATTCCTTGCCATCGTCCTGGCGGCGCTTCCCGCATTCGGCGCGGACCGGGAGTGGACACAGTTCCGGGGGCCGGACTCGAATCCGGTGGCCGAGGGACAGACCCTGCCCGAACGCTGGTCGAAGACGGAGAATGTCGAGTGGTCCACCGCGATTCCGGGACGCGGATGGTCTTCGCCGATCGTCAGCGGCGGACGTGTCTTTTTGACCACGGCGGTTACTGAGGGCGAATCCAAGAAGCCGCAAGCCGGCACCGAGTACAGCAATGAGTACGCCGCGGAACTGGTCAAGCAGGGCCTGAGCCAGAAGGAAGTGCTCGACCGTGTCATGGCGCGGGACATGGAAATGCCGCACGAAGTCATGCTGCACTACTTCCTCTACTGCCTCGACATCAAGACAGGTGGGGTGCTGTGGAAGAAGGAGTTCCACGCAGGGCGTCCTCCGGGCGGCCGGCACCGCAAGAACAGCTTCACCTCCGAGACCCCTGTCACCGACGGAAAAGCGGTCTACGTCTACATCGCCAATCTCGGACTCTGGGCGTTCGATCTCAAGGGCAAGCAACTTTGGCACACAACGCTCGATATGCACCCGATCTACCTGGATTTCGGCACCGGGGGCTCGCCGGTGCTGACCGGCAGCCAGTTGATCGTCCTGAGCGACAACCAGAACCGGCAGTTTGTCGCCTCGTTCGACAAACGGACCGGCAAGCAGCTTTGGCGCACCTCGCGCGAACTGGGACCGCAGGGAGAGGGGCAAATGCGGTCCGGCTGGACAACTCCGTATGTCTGGACCCACAGCCTGCGAACCGAACTGGTGACGGTGGGGCCGCGTACGGCGATCAGCTACGACTTGGAGGGCAAAGAACTGTGGAGGCTCACCGGCATATCCGACGGGCCGGTGCCAAGCCCGTTCGCCTACGACGGACTGCTCTACGTGAACGGTGGCCGCGGCAAGCCGCTCTACGCCATCCGCGCGGGCGCGGACGGGGACATCAGCCTGCCGAAGGGGGATCGGGCGAATGAATTCGTTGTCTGGTCGGAGACGCGCGGTGGAACGTATCTGCCGACGCCCGTCGCGTATCGGGGCGCGCTGTACGCACTGACCGAGACCGGTATTCTCAGCCGTCTGGACGCCAGGACGGGCAAGATCACCTACCGCTCCCGCCTTGACACGGACGCCGGAACCTTCACGTCGTCGCCCTGGGCCTATGGAGGCAACGTCTTCTGTTTGAACGAAGAGGGGAAGACGTTCGTCGTCGCCGCCGGCGAGACGTTCAAAGTCCGCGGGGTCAATCCGCTCGACGAAATGGCGCAGGCGACTCCGGCCATCTCCGGGGACCGGCTGCTGCTCCGCACCGAAAGCCGTTTGTATTCGATTCGCCGCCGCACCCCCCTTTGATGGCCGCGACGAAGTGAATTTCGGAATCGGGACCCACTTCTTCCAGCAATCCCAGGGGCCGGATCTCGCCATCGATTGCGACGGAGATGTTGGCGCGCAGACGCCCGCCGTCGAGCAGGCGATCGCCGAGTCCGGGAAACGCCTGCTCCAGGCTCGCGATCACTTGCCGCACCGTGGCGCCGTCCACTTCCACCACGGACTGGCCGCGGGTGAGTTCCCGCAGCAGCGAGGGGATATGGACGGCGGGCACGCTCAGCCTTCCTTGCTCCAGATCGCCTCGGCGACTGCTGGAGGATTCATCGGCAGCGACCGCAGTCGCACGCCCGTCGCGTGATAGATCGCGTTGGCAAGCGTCGCCGGCGGCGGCACGATGTTCGCCTCGCCGACGCCGCGCACCCCGAACGGATGGATCGGGTTCGGCACCTCGACGATCACCGTGTCGATCATCGGCAGGTCCAGCGCCGTGGGCATGCGGTAATCGAGCAGGCTGGCGTTCTGCATCGCTCCGTCCGGGCTCATGTGATACTCCTCGTTGAGCGCCCAGCCGATCCCCTGGGCGCTGCCGCCCTGCATCTGCCCCTCGACGTAGGCGGGATGAATCGCCTTGCCAGCGTCCTGCACGGCCGTGAAACGGAGGACATCGACCTTGCCGGTTTCCGGATCCACCTGAACATCGGCGATGCACCCGGAAAAGGACCCGCCGGCGCTGCGCGGATTCACGGCGCCTCGTCCGGTAACCGGACCGCCCGTTTCCCCCAACCGCGCCGCCAGATCGCGAAACGTCATCGATCGGTCGCCAGAACGGAACACGCCGTGGTCCAGCGTGACCGATGCGGCGTCCGTTTCCCAGAGTTTCGCCGCGCGCTCTTTCATCTGCCGGACCACGTCCTGCGCTGCTTCGTACGCAGCCCAGCCCGTGGCGAAGGTCACGCGCGACCCGCCCGTCACGGCAGTGAACCCCACGGAATCAGTGTCGGCAACCTCGGGACGCACGTCTTCGGCGCCAATGCCGAGCACCTCGGCTGCCTGCATCGCCACCGACGTGCGCGTGCCGCCGATATCCGTTGAGCCTTCGACTAGGTTCACGCTGCCGTCGGCGTTGACCGACAGCGTGCAGCTTGACGGCAGCCCGGCGTTAAACCAGAAGCCGATCGCCACCCCGCGCCCGCGGTTCGGGCCTTCGAGAGGCGCCGAATAATGCGGGTGATTCTTCATTGCCTCGATCACTTCGACACAGCCGATGCGCGGATACTTCGGGCCGTCGGCGCGGCGCGTGCCCTCACGGGCGGCGTTTTTCAGGCGGAACTCGAGCGGATCGAGACCGAGCTTCTCCGCCAGTTCGTCGACCACAGATTCGGTCGCGAACGCGGCGTTCGTCGCTCCCGGCGCCCGGTAGGCCGCGGTGCTCGGCTTGTTCACAACGACGTCGAAGCCATCCACCACGACATTCGCAATGTCGTACGCGGCGAACACGCACATCGCGCCCGGCCCCACCATGGCGCCGGGATAAGCACCCGCTTCGTAGGCCATCCACGCCTGCGCCGCGACGATCCGCCCGTCCTTGCGCGCGCCCATCTTCACGCGGATCACGGACCCGGGCGTCGGCCCCGTGCCCTCGAAGACATCGCGCCGCGTCATCGTAATCTTTACCGGGCGGCCCGACTTTTTCGACAGCAGCGCCGCCACTGGCTCCAGATACACCGGAATCTTGCCGCCGAAGCCGCCGCCGATCTCAAGCGGCGTCACCTTGACGCGCGACACAGGCACATCCAGAATGCACGCCGTCACGTCGCGCACCACGAAGGCGCCCTGCGTGCTGCACCACACCAGGATCCGCCCGTCGTTGTTCCACAGTACGGTGGCGGTGTGCGGCTCGATGTACCCCTGGTGCACGGTCGCGGTGCGGAATTCGTGCTCGACGACAACGTCCGCTTCGGCGAACCCGGCGGAGACATCGCCCAGTTCGTGCCGGAAATGCTCGGCGACATTGCTGACACGGCCCGTCTTCTCGCCGAACTCCGTGGTGCGGAGGCCGTCGTGCAGGATTGGCGCGTCCTCTCGCATCGCGTCGAGCGTGGTCAACACGCAGGGCAGCGGCTCATATTCGACATCGATCAGCGATGCCGCCTCTTCGGCCACGTGCAGGCTGGCAGCGGCGACTGCCGCCACGGCGTGCCCCTTGTAGAGCACCTTGCCGCTGGCGAGCACATTGCCGCGCAGGTAACTGAGCGGCGTATCGCCCTCGCCCAGGTCGACGATCCGATCCTGGCTGACCGCGAGGTCGGCCGCGGTCACGACTGCCTTCACCCCAGGCAACGCCTCGGCGCGCCTTGTATCGATCCTCACGATGCGCGCGTGCGCGTGCGGGCTGCGCAGGATGGCTCCCTGCAGCAGACCCGCCAGATGGATATCGGCGCCGTAGATCGCGCGGCCGGTGACCTTATCGGCGCCGTCATGCCGGACGGGACGCGTGCCGAGAACAGCATATTCCTGTGTGCTCATTTCGCCTCTTGAAGGGTTGCGGCGGCCTGCTGGACCGCGCGGATAATCTTGTCGTAGCCCGTGCAGCGGCACAGGTTGTTCGCTAGCCACAGGCGGATCTCGTGCTCGTCAGGCCGCGGGTTGCGGTCGAGCAGCGCTTTGGCCGCGACGATGAATCCCGGCGTACAGATGCCGCACTGCAGCGCCGCGCTCTCGAGAAACGCGGTCTGGAGCGGGTGCAACTCGCTGCCGCGCGCGACGCCTTCGATCGTCGTGATCTCCGAGCCCTGCGATTCGACGCCCAGCACCAGACAGGACGGGACGATGCGGCCGTCCATCATGACGGTGCACGACCCGCAGTTGCCGTCGTTGCAGCCTTCCTTGGTGCCCGTAAGCCCCAACACGTCGCGCAGGCACTCGAGTAGACTTTGGCGCGGTTCGCAGAGGAACTCGCGGGTTTCATCGTTAATGGTGCACTCCACACGGACAGTTGTGGGCATGGTTACCGGTTCCCCCTGGCTTCTTCGATCGCGCGCGTCAAGGCGCGCCGCGTCAGGACCGCGCACAGCCGTCGCCGGTATTCGGCGGGCGCGCGCATGTCGCTGATCGGACGGGCGGCGTCCCGCGCAAGGTTCGCCGCTTCGTTGATGCTCTCTTCGTTGACGGGCTTGCCCGCCAGCGCGTCTCCCGCCTCGCGGACAAACAGCGGCGTCGGCGCAACCGATGCCAGCGCGATCCGTGCCGAACGGAAGTGGCCGTCTTCCAGCACCACCGACGCCCCGGCTCCAGCCACCGCGATATCCATCTCGTTCCGTGGAATGAAACGTTCGTAGTGCGCTCCGGATCCCGGAGCGGGTGGAGGAATCAATAGAGAGACGAGAAACTCCCCAGGGCCGAGGACATTCACGCCCGGCGCCGTACAAAACTCTTCCACCACGACCTCGCGCTCACCGGCCTGCCCCGCGATGCGGCAGCGTGCTCCGAGCGCGATGAGCAACGGGACAGCGTCCGCACTGGGAGCGGCGTTGCACAGATTGCCGCCGATCGAGGCGCGTCCCTGGATCTGCGTGCCCCCGATCAGCGCCGCCAGCCGCGCCAGAGACGGATAGCGGGCAGCCACATCGGCATGCGCGTACAGGCGATAGCAGGGCGCCGACGCCCCGACCGTCAGCCCGTCGCTGTCATAGCGGATCTCGTTCAGCTCGGGGATCCGTTTCACGTCCACGATGAAGTCTGTCTCTTTGCGGCCCGCGCGCATCTGCACCAGCAGGTCTGTACCGCCGGCCAGAATGCGCGCGCGCGGGTGCGCGGCAAGCGCGGAAATGGCTCCGGAGACGGACTCCGGGGCACTGTAATCAAACCATTTCAACTTGGAGAGCCTCCTAATCCCGGCAACTGCCAGTATTACAGCATAGCGGGACCGCGACGCTGTCCGTTACGACCCGCTCGCCAGCGCTTTGTACCTGCTCTGGATCTCTTCCGCGGACAAGTCTTCGATCACAGTCGAAACCATCCAACGGTGCCCGAACGGGTCCTTCAGCGTCGCTGACCGGTGACCGTAGAACTCATCCTTGGGCTCCCGTACGGCGGTCGCACCCGCGGCGGCGGCTTGCCGCACCAGCGCATCCACATCCGGAACGGTGAGATGGAGCGTCACTGAGTTCGTTTCCCCGGAAGGCGCCGCGCACCCGAAACCGGGGTACTCATCGGAGAGATAGACGACGGCGCCGCCGAAGGAGATTTCCGCATGGCCGATGCGCCCGCCTGGCTCGCTGAGCCGGTACAACTCGACCGCGCCGAATGCCCGTTGGTAGAAATCGACGGCTTGCGCCGCGTCCCGGCAGCAGAGATACGGGGTGATGGTGTTCATGGCGCTTACTATCCTGTCAAGTCACCGATGGGCTTGTCACCTCGATGGTCCGGCCCGGAACTGTCCGTCACGCGTACTGTTTCAGCAACTCCGCCAGCTTCCCAAGTGCCCGAGGCCGGTAATCGGACTTGTGTGACACGAGGCCGATTTGCCGGACCAGGCGCTCGTCCTGGATGCACAGATAGTGCAGTTCCTTTCTTCTGGCATCGGCCGCCACCGCGCGCAGCGGCATGATGCTGATCCCCAGGTTAATCTGGACCAGAGGCTTGATCGTGGCCACGCTCTCGGACTCCATCGCGATGCGCGGTTTGAAACCTGCCCTCTCGAAGAAACGGTCCAGCAGTGAGCGCGTGGCCGCGTCCCGGGTGAAGATGATCAGCGGCTGGTTGCGCAGTTCGTTCACCCGGACCGTCTTCCGTTTGCCGAATTTTTCATGCCTCGGGCTCGTCACCACCACCAGTTCCTCCTCACAGAGCGGGATCGCATCGAGGTCGGGTAGCGACGAAGGTAGAGTCAGGATGCCGACGTCGATCGTGTTGCTGCGAATCTGCCCCAGCAGTTGCTCAGTCGAGCCGGTCACCACCTGCGTATCGATATTCGGATGCAGTGCGCGGAACTTCTCGAGCGCCGGAGGCAGCAAATAAAGGCAGGCCGTCATGTTGGCGCCGATGCGCAGCAGACCCCGATGCATCCGGGACAGCTCGGATACCTCGAGTTGCGCGGTCCGCAGGTCCTGGAAGACTTTGCGCGTGTGCCGCAGCATGATCTCACCTGCTTCGGTCAAATACACCCGCTTGGCCGACCGCCGGAACAAGTTCTCTCCGAGTTCTTCTTCCAAGAGCTTGATCTTGCGGCTGATGGCCGACTGCGCGACGTGCAACTGCTGTCCGGCGGCGGTGAAACTGCTGTTCTCGGCAACGGCGAGGAACATCTCCAATTGGCGAAGATCCATATAATCCCGGGATGATTCAGCTTCCATTCATATCACGAATAGATAGCTCCAATCTGCGCGGCGGATTTGACCCGCGTCGAACCGGCTGGTACCTTCGAGCGGAGGATGAGGGTTACAGATCTCCAAACACGCATCGTGAATCTCGACTTCCGCAACTGCGTCATCGTGTCCATCGAGACCGATAGCGGCATCCGCGGGGTGTCCGAGACAGTCATGAAGCGGTGGACGCACACGATCGAGCAGGCGATCCAGGAACTGCGGCGGTACCTGATCGGCAAGGATCCGACCGAGATCGAAGAGCACTGGGAGAAGATGTACCGGGACTCGTTCTGGTCCGGCGGACCGATGCACGCCTCAGCGATCAGCGCGGTGGATCTGGCCCTGTGGGATATTCTCGCGAAAAGCTGCGGGGTCCCGGTGCACAAGTTGCATGGCGGTCCCACGCGCCGCACCGTGCCCGTCTATTGCCACTGCCCGGGCGGCGCCACGCCGGAAGAGTTCGCGCGGAACGTGCGCGCCTGCGCCGACCGCGGCTACCGCGCGCTGAAGACCACGCTTCCGCTCTTCTATGGCGGACAGGGGAAGCCGCAGGGAGCCGCGTATTCCGGCGCCGACGGCGCAATCAGCCGCGAACTCAAGGAGACTGAGTACCTGAACCCCTCGGTGTTCCGTCGGATTCGCGAGTTCATCGTCGCCGCCCGCGAAGCAGGCGGGCCCGATCTCGGCATCGCCATCGATTGCCACGGGCGGTTGAACCTGAAGAACGCCATCCGTCTGTGCGAGGCCCTGGACGACCTCGATCTGATGTTCATTGAAGAGCCAGTGCCACCGGAGAACGCCGAGGTGCTGGCGCGCGTCACCGCCGCGACGTCCATTCCGATCGCCGCGGGAGAGCGGTGGGCGACCGTGCACGGCGTCCGTGAGTTCGTCGAGAAGGGCGCCGTGGACATCCTGCAGTGCGACATTGTGAACTGCGGCGGTTTCACAGGCCTCAAGAAGATCGCGGCGCTAGCCGAAACCTACTATCTTCCGATGGCGCCGCACAACCCGAATGGCCCGATCGCCACGATGATCAACCTGCAGTTCGCGGCATCGATCCCGAACTACTACCTGCTCGAAACCGTCGGTTCGGAACAGGACTGGCGGCTCTTCGATGAGATCGCCGAAGGCATGCCGCGCCTCGAAGACGGCGCGCTGGCCGTGCCGTGCGCTCCAGGCTACGGGTTTGAGTTGAACGGCGCGGCGCTCGACGCCCACCCCTACGTCCCCAGGCAGGGCTTGCGATAATGCAGGGCCGCTGGTGGGTCTGCGGCCTGCTCCTGCTGGCGACGATTCTCAACTATCTCGACCGCCAGGTGCTGTCGCTCACGGCCGAGAAGATCATCGACGAGTTCGGCGTGACCAAGGAAGGCTTCGGCATGGTGTTGTCGGCCTTCCGTTATTCGTACGCCGTGATGCAGATTGCCGGCGGTTGGCTGGTGGATTCGGCCGGAGTTCGCTGGCTGTATCCTGGCGCCGTCGGCCTCTGGTCCGTGGCGGGCATGCTGACGGCGGCGGTGTCTTCGATCGGCGGACTCGCCGGGATGCGTTTTCTGCTCGGCATCGGCGAGGCGTTCAACTGGCCGTGCGCGCTCAAGACCACGGAACGGCTGCTGCCGCCCAAGGACCGGCCCCTGGCCAACGGGATCTTCAACAGCGGCACCGCCGTCGGCGCGATGCTGGCGCCGGTCATCGTCACGTTCATGACACTGCGCTGGGGATGGCGTTCAGCCTTCATCGTCACGGGCGCACTCGGCTTCTTCTGGGTGATCGCATGGATTCTCTATACACGCCGGTTCGACGCCGCCCTGCGCGGAGCGGCCTTGCGCATGCGGGACGCTCCGGCCACGATGGGCCGTATCGCCCGGCTGCGCGGCTTCTGGGCGCTGGTCGCATCCGCCATCATCGTTAACGGCGTCAGCTACTTTCTCGCCGACTGGATCCCGCTTTATCTCAAGACCGAACGCGGCTTCAGCTTCGGCGTCGGGAACGCGCTTTCCATGCTCGTCTACGCCGGACTCGACGCGGGCAACCTGCTCGTGGGATTCTTTGTGCGGGCGCGCGTGGCGGCGGGGGCGGACGTCGTGCGGGCGCGGCACACGGCGCTCTTCCTGAGTTGCGTGCTGATGTCGCTCGCCGTGTTCGCGGGCTTCGCCGCGTCGCCCTGGGTGGCGCTGGCCTGCCTGGTCGCGACAGCGATCGGCGTGGCCGGATTTCTCGTCATCTACCTCACGCTCGTGCAGGAACTCGACCTGGCGCGCGTCGGCACCACGGCCGGCATGCTCGGCGGCCTGGGGAATCTCTGCTACGGCTTCGTCAGCCCGTACATCGGGCGTTTGGCGGATCTGAACCAGTCGGCCTGGACCTTCGCTATCGTGGGGATCCTCCCCTGGATCGCCCTCGGCTCGATCCTGCTTGGTTTCCGCAAAACCGCGCGTCAGCCGTAGACGCGCCGGCCGCCCACCCACGTCTTGAGGATTTCGATCGCGCTGGTCTCGGGATCCAGGCGGAATTCAACGAGGTCGGCACGCTCTCCCGGCGCCAGACCCTGGGTGCGCCCGGGCACATTGCCATACACCGCGGGATTGATCGTCGAGAGGCGCACCGCGTCGGACAGCGTCAGGCCGGCGAGGCGCATCAGGTTGGCCACACCGTTGTGCATCTTCAGGGCGGAGCCGGCGAGGCGGTCCTGCCCTGCGAGCACCACCCGCTGGTCGGCCGTGAGATCCACTTCCTGTTCGCCCAGTCTGTAGCGGCCCGGCGGACAGGCCGCGGGCGTGCTGGCATCGGTGACCAGGAACGCCCGTTCCACCTGCTTCGCCCGGATCGCCGCTTTCAGAAAGCTCGGCGGCAGGTGAATCCCATCGCCGATGAATCCGGCGCTCAGCCGGTCTTCCGCCAGTTGATCCCAGATGTAATTCGGATGTCTCGGCATCATCGAATGAGCGCCGTTGCCGAGGTGTGTGGACATCGTCGCTCCGGCTGCGACGGCATCGCCGATCTGCGTCGCGGTGGCCTTGGTGTGGCCGATGCTGATCACGATCCCGCGCTCCACCAGCGATTCGATATAGCGCGGCGCTTCGGGCCATTCGGGCGAAAGCGTGACAATCCGGATGTGGCCTTCGGCGGCGTCCTGCCAGCGGAGGAACTCCTCCACGTCCGGCGGGCGGACCCAGTGCTTGGGATGCGCGCCGCGCGGACCGTCCTCGGGCGAAATGTGCGGGCCCTCAACGTGGAATCCGTCCATGATGGCACCCTCCGCCAGTGAAGAACGGGCGTGGCACAGGTTCCGCAGCGCTCCCAGCATATCGTCCGGCCCGCCGGTGATGACGGTAGGATAGAAGCGCGTTACACCTGTGGAATGGAGCACTTCGATCGAGCGCGCGATCTCTTCGTGCGGCGTCGTCGGGGAGTTGTAGTCCACGCCGGCGAAGCCATTCACCTGGACATCGATCCAGCCCGGCGCGAGGTAGACGGCTTCCCCGGCCGGAGCGGGTTCGACCGTTTCGATCGTGTCCCCGAACCGGACCGTCACGTTTTCGCCCGTGAGAGCGTTTCTACCGGAACATATCATCGACACACCGTTTTATTCACAGAATTTGAACAACGCATCCGCCCCAACTGCAACACAGCGCGGAAGAAAGACCTGTTGAAAACCGCCTGGAAATCGTCCGGCGGCTCTTGGCGGCGGCGCCGCCGTCGGGTACAAGTAAAGAGTTCGCGGCCACGGCGTCATTCGAGAAAGCTCACTCGGGGGAGGTCGCTCATCGATCGCGCCGTAGCCGCGTCCTTACTTCAATCCCCGACTCCGCTTGGCTGCGGCACATGTACCTGGGTCAGCCAGCCGTGCCGGTCCGGTTTGGTCCCCTCAATAATTCCAAAGAAATCCGCCTGGAGCGCCTCGGCGATCGGACCGCGCCGTCCCTCGCCCACCTGGATCCGGTCCACGGAGCGGATTGGGGTGATCTCAGCCGCGGTGCCGGAGAAGAACACCTCGTCGGCGACGTAGAGCATTTCGCGCGGGATCAACGTCTCGACGATCGGGATGCCGCGCTCCGCCGCCAGCTTCAGCACCGTGTCGCGCGTGATGCCGGGCAGCACGGACGCGCCGAGCGGCGGCGTGTGGATCTTCCCGTCCCGCACGACAAAGATGTTCTCGCCCGACCCTTCGCTGACATAGCCCGAAGCGTCGAGAGCGATTCCTTCGCTGAACCCGTTGAGCAGTGCCTCCATCTTGATGAGCTGCGAGTTCATGTAGTTGGCGCCCGCCTTGGCCAGCGCCGGCAGCGTGTTCGGAGCGATGCGGGTCCAACTGGACACGCAAACATCCACACCGTTGGCGAGAGCCTCCTCGCCGAGGTACTTGCCCCACTCCCAGCAGGCGATGTAGACGTCGACCGGATTCTTGAGCGGGTTGACGCCGATCTCCCCGTAGCCCCGCAGCGCGATAGGCCGGAGGTAGCACGAGCGGAGCTTGTTGACGCGGACAAGCTCCAGCATGGCTTCCATCAACTGCTCCCGCGTGTAGCCCATGTCCATCCGGTAGATGCGGCCGGAATCGATCATGCGGCGGACGTGCTCGGGAAGGCGGAAGACCGCCGGCCCGGCGGGGGTCGCATAGCAGCGGATGCCCTCAAAGACGGAGGTTCCGTAGCTGACGACGTGCGACAAAACATGGATCTTCGCGTCGTCCCAGTTGACAAAACGGCCATTGTGCCAGATCTTCTCGGTAGGCGTCATTAGTTCAATAGTACAGCCAAATCCGGCGGGCGTGCGCGCCCCAGGCAAAGCCCGCTATACTAGTCTGTTTCCTGAAAGGTCCAAGGCATCCGTCCCGCCCGGAGCAGCATCTAACGGGCAGGAAGGGTGTGATGAGAGGTTTGCCAGCCGCATGACAGCTACTGTTCCAGCGAATGCCCGAAGTTCCCTCGCCAGCTTCTACGACTCGGTGATCGGCAAGAAGGTCGTGATGGCCGTCACCGGACTCATCCTGTTCGGATTCGTCGTCGTGCACATGCTGGGGAATCTCCAGATCTACCTCGGTCCGCAGGCAATCAACCGGTATGCGGAACTGCTGCGGGTGAGCCCAGGCCTGCTTTGGGGCGCGCGCCTGGTGCTGCTGGGGGCGGTGGGTCTGCACATCCTGACCGCGTTGCAACTGGCCAAGCGCAAGATGGACGCGCGCCCGCAGGGCTATCAGAAGTACACGCCGACCACGTCCAGCTACGCGTCCCGCACAATGCTGTGGAGCGGACCGATCCTTGCCGCGTTTATCGTCTACCACCTTCTGCACCTCACGGTGGGATCGGTTCATGGTGATTTCCGCGAGATGCAGGTGTACCACAACGTGGTGTCCGGATTTCGCGTGATCCCGGTCTCGATCGCGTACATTGTCGCGATGGCCGCGCTCGGCATCCACATGCACCACGGGGTGTGGAGCCTGTTTCAGTCCTTGGGAGTCGCACATCCCCGATATACCCCCCTGCTGAAGAAGTTCGCGGCGGCCGCCGCCGTCGTCGTGGTGGCCGGGAACATCTCCATCCCCGTCAGCGTGATGCTGGGAATCTTGAAATAGACGCCATGCAACTGAACTCCAGAATTCCTTCGGGCCCGATTGAGCAGCGTTGGGACAAGTGCCGCTTCGAAATGAAGCTGGTGAATCCCGCCAACAAGCGCAAGTTCTCGGTGATCGTCGTCGGAACCGGACTCGCCGGCGGTGCCGCCGCGGCCACGCTGGCCGAACTCGGTTACAACGTGAAGTGCTTCTGTTTCCAGGACAGTCCCCGCCGCGCGCACTCCATCGCCGCGCAGGGCGGCATCAACGCCGCGAAGAACTACCAGAACGACGGTGACAGCATCTACCGGCTCTTCTACGACACGGTCAAGGGCGGTGACTTCCGGGCGCGCGAGTCAAACGTGTACCGCCTGGCGCAGGTTTCGGTGAATATCATCGACCAGTGCGTGGCTCAGGGTGTCCCGTTCGCCCGCGAATACGGCGGCGTGCTGGCCAACCGTTCGTTCGGCGGCGCGCAGGTGTCGCGGACCTTCTACGCGCGCGGCCAGACCGGCCAGCAGTTGCTGCTGGGGGCCTACCAGGCCCTGGAGCGTCAGATCGGAGCCGGACGCGTCGCCATGTTCCCGCGAACCGAAATGCTCGATCTCATCGTGGTCGACGGCCGGGCGCGCGGCATTATCACGCGCGACCTGATGACCGGGAAGATCGAAACCCATCTCGCGGACGCCGTCGTCCTGGGTACGGGCGGCTATGGCAATGTCTTCTTTCTCTCGACCAACGCGAAGGGGTCGAATTGCACGGCAATCTGGCGCGCGTACAAGCGCGGTGCGCTGTTCGCCAATCCTTGCTTCACGCAGATTCACCCGACCTGCATCCCGGTCTCGGGGGACTACCAGTCCAAGCTCACTTTGATGAGCGAGTCTCTGCGCAATGATGGGCGCATCTGGGTGCCTGTCAAGAAAGGGGACACCCGCTCCCCCGAGCAGATTCCCGAGTCTGAGCGCGACTATTACCTGGAGCGGCGCTACCCGAGTTTCGGCAACCTCGTCCCCCGCGACGTGGCGTCGCGGGCGGCCAAGGGTGTCTGCGATGAAGGGCGCGGCGTCGGCGGCACCGGCCTCGGGGTCTATCTGGACTTCTCCGATTCGATCCGGCGGCTCGGCGAAGGGGCGATTCGCGAGCGCTACGGCAACCTGTTCGAGATGTACGAGCGCATCACCGGTGAGGATCCTTACAAGGTCCCGATGCGCATCTTCCCGGCGATCCACTACACGATGGGCGGCCTCTGGGTGGATTACCACCTGATGAGCACCATCCCCGGCCTGTTCGTCATCGGCGAAGCGAATTTCTCCGATCATGGCGCCAACCGCCTGGGTGCGAGCGCGCTGATGCAGGGTCTGGCCGATGGATACTTCGTCCTACCCTATACGATCGGCGACTATCTCGCCAACGCAAAACTTCACAAGGTCGGCGGGGATCACCCCGCTTGCAGAGAGGCGGACGCCTCTGTGCGGGAGCGCCTGAAGGGATTCCTCTCTATCGGAGGCAAGCGCTCAGCCGATTCGTTCCATCGCGAACTGGGCAAGATCGTGTGGGACGAGTGCGGGATGGCGCGTAACGCCGACGGCCTCGGCAAGGCTCTGGAGGCGATTCCCGCGTTGCGGGAAGAGTTCTGGAGCAACCTCGCGGTCCCGGGCACCGGCGAGGAACTCAACCAACAGTTGGAAAAGGCCGGACGCGTGGCGGACTACTTCGAACTGGCCGAGCTGATGTGTCTGGATGCGTTGACCCGCGAGGAGTCCTGCGGCGGCCATTTCCGCGAGGAACACCAGACCCCGGAAGGCGAGGCCATGCGCGACGATGACAAGTTCTGCCACGCTGCCGCCTGGGAGTACAAGGGGGACGGCGCCAAGCCGGAACGCCACATCGAGCACCTGGAATTCGAGTACGTGAAGCCATCGCAACGCAGCTACAAATAGCGGAGAGAGACACGGGATTATGAAGCTTACGCTCCACGTCTGGCGCCAGCGGTCAAGCCAGGACAGCGGCCGCATGGTGCGCTATGAACTGGCCGATGTCAACCCGGACATGTCGTTCCTGGAGATGCTCGATGTTCTGAACGAGCAGCTTCTGAGCAAGGGTGAGGAACCGGTGGCGTTCGATCATGACTGCCGCGAAGGCATCTGCGGTTCGTGCGGCTTTGTCATCAACGGCGTCGCCCACGGCCCGCAGCGCGGCACCACCGTCTGCCAGTTGCACATGCGGCATTACCATGACGGCGACGAATTGTACCTGGAGCCGTGGCGCGCGGCCGCGTTTCCAGTTGTCAAGGATCTCGTGGTGGACCGCGGCGCCTTGGACCGGATCATCGCCGCCGGCGGGTTCATCTCCGTCCAGACCGGCGCCGCGCCGGATGGCAACGCAATCCCGGTGCCTAAGGGCAACGCCGATATGGCCATGGACGCCGCGCAATGTATCGGCTGCGGGGCGTGCGTCGCGGCTTGTCCAAACGCTTCGGCGTCGCTCTTCACGGCCGCCAAAGTGTCGCATCTGAACTTGCTGCCGCAGGGTCAGCCGGAGAAGGCGGACCGGGTGCTCAAGATGGTTGTGCAGGCGAACGAAGAGTTGTTCGGAAGCTGCACGAACATCGGCGAATGCACGTCAGTGTGCCCGAAGGGAATTCCGCTCGAGATGATCGCGCGGATGAATCGGGACTACTTGTCGGCTGCCCTCGTGCGCCGCTAGACACCGCATGGCGAAGTCCAGCCCGTACGTGGAATTCGTCAAGGAGCAGCTCGCGGCGTTCGGAACCATCACGGCGCGGGCAATGTTCGGCGGCTGGTGCGTCTACTGCGACGGCGTCGTCTTCGGCCTGATCGCCAACGACACGCTGTATCTCAAGGCCGACGCCGTCAACCGTCCGGATTTCGAAGCCGCCTGTCTGCCGGCGTTCCGCCCGTTCGACGATCAGCCCACAGTGATGAGCTATTACCTGGCTCCGCCGGAGATCTTCGAACACGCCGCCGTCCGCACCCGCTGGGTCGGCGGCGCGATCGAAGCAGGCCGGCGGGGCGTCAAGCCCAAGCGCCGGCGCTAGCGCTACCCGACGTCTACCCAGCCGCGCCTCTGGTGGCTTTCCAGCACCTTTTCGATCAGCTTCATCCCGCGAACGCCATCTTCGAAGGTCGGGTATTCGATGTGCGTGGTCGGATGGAGCACACGGTGGTAGAAGCGCTTGAACACCTGCTTGTGGGTATCGTCGTACCCTTCGCTGTGGCCGCCGGGAAGGTCGGCGTAGCCTGCCGCCTTCGGCGCCAGCAGCGACGGATCCTTCACGATCAACTGGTTCGGCGAGTTCCGGTTGCCGATCCACAGTTCGTCGGGCGCTTCCTGGTTCCATTTCACGCCCCGCTTGGTTCCGTAGATCTCGATCTGGAACCGGTTCTTGTTGCCGGCCGATACCTGGCTCACCGTGTAGGCGCCGCGGGCGCGTTCGCCCAACTCCACCAGCACGGACGCGAAGTCCTCCGTCTCGATCGGGATCTCGTCATACTCATCCGGTTGCAGGGTCTTGCCGGCGAAGGTCTCGACTGATCCCTTGGGCCGCTTCCGTGTCTTGTGGAACGTCTGCAGATTCGCGCACAGCGCTGTGATCTTGAGGCCCGTCAGGTGCTGGATCATGTCCATCCAGTGCGAGCCGATGTCGCCCACCACGCGCGACGGACCGTTGGCCTTCGATTCGATCCGCCAGTTGAAATCGGTGTCGTAGAGCAGCCAGTCCTGCGAGTAGGTGCCCTGCACCACCAGAATTTCGCCAAGTTCGCCGCCTTCGATCATCTGCCGGATGTGCTGCACCACCGGGTAATAGCGGAGGTTGTGATTTGTGCAGTGGGCCAGGTGCTTGTGGCGCGCGATATCCAGCATCTCTTTCGCCTCGGCGTAGGAGGTCGCCAGCGGCTTTTCGCACAACACGTGCTTGCCGGCCTCAAGAAACGCCTTCGCCATCGGATAGTGGAGCGCGTTCGGCGTGCAGAGATGCACGGCCTCGACTTCCGGATCGTCGACGAGGGTCTTCCAGTTGCCTGTCGAATGGGGGACGTCGAAAGTGTGTCCGACTTTGGCGGCGTCACGGCCGGGAGAGGCGCAGACGGCCACGACATCGACGTTGCCAAGCCTTCGAATGGCCTCTGTATGGACTTTCCCCATGAATCCGGCGCCGATGACGGCGGTCTTGATCTTACGCATGGATGAACTTGCGATCCTTTCTCCGAATGGATTTCTGCTTTTGCCACTCTATCGCACCTGAGGGCGGGTTGCGGGTAGACTAGGGAAAAGTCATGGTGACTCGAAGAAGCTTTCTGGGCGCACTGGGGGCGGCGTCGGTAGCGCACGCTCAGGAGCGGCCAAACATTGTGTTCGTTCTGATGGACGACGTCCGCTGGGACGAACTGGGTTTCGCGGGCCATCCCTTTGCGCGGACGCCGAACATCGACCGCCTGGCGCGCGAAGGAGTGATGTTCCGCAACGCCTTCGCCACGACGCCGTTGTGTTCGCCCAGCCGCGCGTCGTTCCTGACCGGGCTCTATCCGCACAATCACGGGATCACCGACAACACCGACCGCAGTCCACGGACGCACAAGCTCAAGACGTTTCCGATGGCGCTACAGGCGGCGGGCTACGACACCGCGTTCATCGGCAAGTGGCATATGGGTCTCGACGCGCGCCCGCGTCCCGGCTTCAGCCACTGGGTCAGTTTCAAGGGCCAGGGCGACTACACAGACCCCGAGTTCAACATCGACGGGAAAGCCGAGAAGCAGACAGGCTACGCGACCGACCTGCTCAACGAGCGTGCGGTCGCATTTGCCCGGCAGAAGCGGGACCGGCCGTTCCTGCTCTATGTTTCGCACAAGGCGGTGCACCCGTATCTGCTGCAGGCAGCAGACGGCAGCGTCTCGGGCGATGGCCGCTTTCTACCCGCCGAACGGCACCAGAATCTTTACGCCGGACTGCCGGTGCCGCGACGCCCGAACGCGGCGCATCCGCCGAAAGGCAAGCCTGCTCTGGAACGCAAGATTGGAGATCTTCCGCCGCTCGGACCCGATACCGGCACCGACGACGAGACAATCCGCAACCGCCAGCGGATGCTGGCCGCGGCGGACGACGGCGTCGGCGAACTGCACAAGACCCTTTCGAAGATGGGTCAACTCGACAACACGATCTTCATCTTCACAAGCGATCACGGCTATTTCTACGGTGAACACGGGCTGAGCGTCGAGCGCCGCCTCGCGTACGAAGAGGCGCTGCGGATTCCGCTCGTGATCCGGTACCCGAAACTGGCCAAGGCAGGCTCGAAGATCGATCCGATGGTGCTCAGTATCGACGTTGCCCCGACGCTCATCGAAATCGCAGGGGCAACGGCGCAGGGCGCGATGGACGGGCGGTCTTTTCTGCCCCTGCTGCGGGGAAAGACGAACGGCTGGCGCAAGTCATTCCTGATTGAGTATTACTCCGACCGCGTGTTTCCGCGCGTCCTCACCATGGGATATAAGGCCGTACGGACCGGGCGATGGAAGTACATCCACTATCTGGAAATCCCCGGCGCCGATGAACTGTACGATCTGTCGGTGGATCCGTACGAAATGACCAACCTGGCCGCCGACCCGGGTGCGGCCAAGGCCCTGGCGGACATGAAGGAAGAACTGCGGCGTCTGCTCAAAGAGACCGGCGGCGCTTGAGGATCACGCGCGCGGGTGCCCCGTCCGCGCCCAGGATCTTCAGCGGCAGGCAGACCATTTCGTAAATACCGGGCGGCGCGTGCGACAGGTCCAGCCCTTCGACGATCCAGATTCCGGCGGAGAGCAGGGTGCGGTGTGTTTCCGCTCCATCCGGACCGGGACTGCCCACCGAAAGATAGTCGATGCCTACGGCCCGCACGCCGCGGCCGGCAAGGAACTGCGCGGCTTCCGGCGTGATATGGACGAAGTTGCCGGTGAAGTGGTCCACCTTCCATAGCCGTTCGGAGTTCTTCGTGCGAAACAGAATCCGCTCGCCGCGCCTGATCTTGTGCCGGCGCAGTTCGCGCGGCTGGATCGCTTCCGGATCGGCGATCTTCACCACGCGCGCGCGGCCGATCGTTGCGTCGAGCGGCATTGCGTCGATCGACGCGGCTCCGGGCAGGTAGTGCGAGGGAGCATCCATGTGCGTGGCCACGTGAACGCACATCGAGAGAGCCGTCAGGTTGCACTCAGCTCCGCGCCCGATGCTCGCCACCGCGCGCACGCGGACGGGTGGATCGCCCGGCCAATGCGGCATCCCGGCCCGCAACGGCACTGTCACGTCGATCCACATCACTTGGAGATCCGGGGCCAGAGAGAGGGCCGCTGCGCCGCGGGCAGCGGGACCTTCAGGATATCCGCCAAGGTTGGCGCGACGTCGAGCATCGAGATCTCTCCGAGCTTCGTCTGGCGGACTCCTCGTCCCCAGACGACGAACGACGCGCGATAGTCCGGCCGGGTCGGCCACAGGCCGTGCCGCCCGCGTCCGTTACCGGGCGCCACCAGTGGACCCGCCCCCATCGCCGCCATGTGATTCGGCATGGTATCGAAGGCCGCGTTCCAGTACGCCAGGTGCGGAGCCAGGCGCCGCACTTCGTCCATGGGGACTTCCCGCGCGATTCCGTCGCGCCCGATGCGCTTGCGGAAGTGCTCCGCGGCTGTGTCGTCCAGGGCGCCAATCAGTCCCTCACGGACCTCCACTTTGCCCGCGGCACCCGCCTCGCGCAGCATGGCCTCGGGGCGGACGAGAAAGTCCGTGTTCTCGAAGCCGTGGTCGGCCGTCACGACGAGGACGGTGTCCGGAGGCAGCCTTTCCATCAACCAGCCGAGCAGATGATCGGCGTGCTCCAGAACAGCCTTGGCTTCTCTCGAAAAGGCGCCGAACTCGTGCTGCTCGGAATCGAAGTCGGCGATATGCACGAGCGTCAAAGCCGGCTTCTCGTGCTCCACGAGGTAGCGCACGGCCTGCATCGCCGCCGTGTCGGACCAGTAACCTCGTGGGAATGACGGATAGACGGCGCTGATCCTGTCAATGAGTCCCGGTGTCGAATGCCGGGCCATCGGCGCCAGCGGGACACTGTGGCCGTCGCGCTTTTCCCAAAATTCGGGAATGTTGTAGGTGATGGCCCCGCCCACCGTGACAGGCCACCAGATGGCGGCCGTCGTCATGCCGGCTTCTCCCGCCGCCTGCCAGAGCGTTTTCTCCTTGAGGAACGAGGTGAACCACCAGCGCTGGCCGGGCTGCCCGGGCTGATCGTTGGTCAAAATGCCATGGCGCTCGGGCGGGACCCCGGTCAGGATCGTTGTGTGCGACGGCCAGGTGACGGTCGGGACCACACCAACCACGCCTGAAGCCGCGGCCCCCTCACGGAACACCTTGCGCAGCGTGGGAATCCTGACACCGATGCGGTCCGGCTCATGGAGGTACCGGCTATCGAGGCCATCGATGGACACGACGAGCAGGCGGTTCGGTTGCGCGTGCAACGCGGCCGCGCAGACAACGAACAGGAGTAGCCGGCGCATAGGGGATCTCCTCGATTATACAGACGGGCTCTTGGTACAATCTGGCTTATGTTCAAAGGACTGGAACACACGGCGATCGCCTCGCCGGATCCGAAGAAGCTTGCCGACTGGTACGTGGACCACCTCGAGTTCCATATCAACTACACCTATGCCGGCAACTACTTCGTGAAAGCCGCCAACGGCACGATGCTCGAGATCATTCCCTCGGTGGGCGAGCGCGGATCGAACCTCATGAAGGACCCTGGCATCCGCCACCTCGCGATTGCGGCGGAGGACTTCGACGCCGCGCACGAGCAGCTCAAGAAGCAGGGCGTCCAGTTCCTTGGCGAGCCGTTCCAGGTGGAAGGCAACCGCCTCGTGTTCTTCGCCGATGGCGATGGCAATATCGTCCACCTGATCCATCGCGAGACACCGCTTCCGTAACGCGGGCAGCCCGTGCTGCAACGCACCTTCAAGGCCTTTCAGTATCGCGACTACCGCATTCTGTGGTTCGGCGCCTGCACGTCCAGCGTCGGCACGTGGATGCAGAAGGTCGCCCAGAGCTGGCTGGTTCTGGACATCTCGCAGTCGCCGTTTCTGTTGGGCCTCGATGCGTTCCTCGGGGAGATCCCGATCTTTCTGTTCTCCCTGTTCGGCGGTGTACTGGCCGACCGAATGGACCGGCGCCGCGTGCTCGTCGCCTCTCAGCTTGTGCAGATGGGCTGCGCGTTTCTGCTGGCGGCGCTGATCGGCTTCGGCGTTGTCCAGGTGTGGCATATTCTGACGCTGTCGTTCATCGTGGGATCGGCACAGGCGTTCGGCGGACCCGCCTACCAGGCGCTTGTCCCGACGCTGGTCAAGCCTCAAGACCTGCCCAACGCCATTGCCCTGAACTCGATTCAGTTCAACCTGGCGCGCGTGATCGGACCGGCTCTCGGAGGAATCGCTTTCACCAAGCTCGGCTATGTCTGGTGCTTCTCGCTGAACGGCATGTCCTATGTCGCGGTGATCATCTCGCTCGTTCTGCTCCGGGCCCGGTTCATTCCGCCGCCGCCGGGCGGATCGATCCTCCACAGTATGAAGGAAGGCGTCGACTTCATCCGCCACAAGACGGCGATGGCCGCGTTGATCGTGCTGGCGTTTCTGATGACGGCGCTCGGGGTCCCGCTGCTGACCTTTCTCCCGGTGTTTGCTAAGGAGGTCTTCCAGCAGGGTCCCAACGTCTTCACGACGATGCTCTCGATCTCGGGAGCTGGCGCGGTTGCCGGCGCGCTGTTTGTCGCCTACATGGGCAACGTCCCGAACAAAGGACGGCTTGCCCTGTTGCTGCTCGCGGCGCTTGGGATCGGGATGAGCGCGTTCGCTTTGTCGAGGTCCCTGGTGGCGGCCTACATTCTGCTGTTCCTGACGGGCGGCGCGCTGATCGGCGTGTTCTCCATGATCAGTTCGCTCGTGCAGTTGATTACCGGCGACGAAATGCGTGGGCGCGTGATGAGCGTCTACAACGTAGCCTTCCGGGGCGGGATGCCTTTCGGCAACCTGGCGACGGGTTGGGCCGTCCCTCTGTTCACGGCGCCGCTGGTGATGGCGGTCAATGGTTGCTTACTGCTCGTGCTGGCGCTGTACTTTCTGTTGTTCCAGCGAAAGGTGGCGGAACTATGAAGACAGGCCTTCTGACCGCACTCGCGGCGGCAATCTGCTGGGCGGGACCTCTCGAAGACTTTCGCGACCGGCAGGACCGGCAGGCGCTCGAACGCGCGGCCGAAACAGCCCGTGCCGGCGCGGAGAAGCGGCAGGACGCCGCGTCGTTCCGCGCACTGGCTCTCGCCTACTCGTATCTCGCAGAAGTGGCGCAGGAGACGGGCGACAAAGCCGTGGTCCGGGATGCGGCGGGAGCGGGCATTCGCGCTGCTGAGCGAGCTGTCGCACTGGAACCGGAATCCGCCGAGAACCGCCGTCTGCTGGGCACCCTCTGCGGACAGATCGTTCCCGCGAACGTGCTGGCAGGCCTGAAGTACGGCAAACGCGCACGGGAGGAACTCGAGCGCGCGATCGAACTCGATCCGCGCTCGGCGATGGCCTACGTCAGCCGGGGCGTCGGGAACTACTACTTGCCGAAAGCCTTTGGCGGCGGGATCGACCTGGCGATTGAAGACTTCGAGAAGGCGATCGCACTGGACGCGAACCTGCACGAAGCGCACCTGTGGCTGGGAATCGCGCTACGCAGGGCGAACCGGAACCCCGAGGCGAGAAAGGCCCTGGAGACGGCCGTGAGGCTGAACCCGCAGCGGGTGTGGGCGAAACAACAACTGGAGAAAACCCCCGCCACCTGATGCCCCGGCTCCCGCTCCTGACGGCTCTCGGTCTGCTGACGCTGCTGACCTTTCATTTCCCCGGTCACACCTACCTGCTCTCAGACACGCAGATCTATGTGCCGATGTTCGAGCACATGCGCGACCCCTCACTGCTCGCCAACGACATCGTCGCCACCAGTCCGCACACGGCATTCACGATCTACGATGAACTGACGCTGTTTCTGGCTCGTGCCACGGGCCTGGACTTTGAGCCGGTCCTGAAATTCCAGCAGGTGGTGACCCGCTTTCTCGGCGTGTGGGGATTCTACCTGACAGGCACCGCGGTGGGTTTGACCGCGGGGTCGGCGCTGCTGGCGGCGGCCGCGGTGTCACTGGGAGCGACGATCGTCGGACCCGCCGTGCTCTCGTTCGAATACGAACCGGTGCCGCGCGGCTTCGCCGTGTGCCTGATGTACGCCGCAATCGGCCTGATCGGACACCGGCGCTATCTGGCTGCCGGGACGGCCGGAGCGTTCGCCTTTCTCTACCATCCGCCGACGGCTGTGCCCCTGTGGTTCGCCTGCAGTCTGATGGTGTTTGCCGGCGAGGACCGCAGGGCCCGCTGGCGGGGCTTCCTGCCCCTGGCAGCAGCGGCCGTGTTACTCGCCGCCATCGCGGCGCCGCAGTCCGGGCTGAACGAGAGACAGGCGCTGCTCACCCGTCTTGACGGATTTCAGTTCGAGATGCAGCGGATCCGGGCCAGCTACAACTTCGTCTCGCGTTGGGGCAGTACCTGGCTTCCGCACTATGGTGTCCTGTGGGTTGTCGCGCTGGCGGGTGTGTGGCGGCTGCGGACGGCCGTCCCGGGGCCTCTGCGCGTGGTCCTGCTCGCCATGCCCGCCTGGGCGGCGATCGCCGTCCCGGCCACCTATCTCCTGTACGAGCACTGGCAGTGGGGCATGCTGGGACAGTTCCAGCCGGCGCGTGCGCTGCTCTTCGTCACGGTGATTGCGGCGCTGGTGGCGGCCATCGCCGGCTGCCGCGCCGCGGCGGAGCGGCGCTGGGTCGAAGCGTTTGTATGGTTCCTGCCTGTCTACTGGATCCCGGCGCACGTTCGGATCACGACGTTGCCGCCCATCGAAAGACTGGTATTGATCCTGGCGTTCGCCGGGCTGGCGACTCTCGCCACGGTCCTGCGCGGACGGTGGACGTCTGCCGTCCTGGTGGCGGCGATTCTTTTCCCGGTGTTTCTGATTCCGGGCGCCGGAGGCATCGTCAACTACCGGCAGGTGGAGACCCCGGAACTCGGCGCCCTCGCCTCATGGGCCGCCGCGGACACCCCGAAGGACGCCGTGTTCCTGTTTGCGGACAATGGCCGGGCACTCGATCCCGGCATCTTCCGCGCCCGCGGCCGCCGCGCCCTTTACGTCGACTGGAAGAGCGGCGGACAAGTGAACTACTTCCGCAGGTTCGCCGCCGAATGGTGGGGCCGCTGGCGCATCGCCAACGAGCCCCCGTTCGCGCCCGATCAGTTGCCGCGCTACGCGTCGCACGGCATCGACTACATCGTGGTAAAACCGGAGAACCGCATCGCCGGATTATCTCCGGCGTTCGAGAACTCCCGCTATCTCGCCTACCAGCTCACGCGCAACCCCGACTGAACAATCCGCGGCTGGACCGCGGACCAACCGTCCCCTTCGCACAATCATCCTGATCTCCGTAACTCTTCATCAGTAGCGTGGCCAGCGTCCTCGATGGTTTCACTCCCGCGATAGTGTGCTCCCGCCTGTCACAAAATTGAAGCGATAAGTTCATCCTGCTGAAACCATGGCTCGCTATTCTTGAATCAATCTATGCAATTCCTGCTTCTATTCTTCGCTATTGGTGCGTCTGTGCTGGCACAGACTGACTCAGCTTCGCTTCGCGTACTGGTGGAAGACCCCACGCAATCGGCCATCGCCGGCGCCAGGGTGTCGGTCAGCAATACGGCTACCGGTCTTCGCCTGACCGCTGACACGTCCACGGATGGATACGCCGTATTTAGTCCGATACTTCGCGGGGTCTACGATGTGGAGGTCTCAAGTTCCGGCTTTAACACGGTGAGGCTTTCCTCGGTCCAGATCAATGTCGACGAACGCCGGCTCCTGCGTGCGCGCCTTGAGGTCTCAGCCGTCACCGAAACTGTTGACGTCATCGCCGCGGTCGCTTCTATCCAGACGGAACAAGGCTCCCTGGGCCAGGTCATCAGCGGCCGCACCGCCGTCGATCTTCCCCTTGCCGGCCGCCGCTACACTGAGCTCGCCTTGCTATCCCCTGGCGTTGCCGCGAGCACACTCAACCCCGTCACTCGCGGTCCAGGCTGGTTTGTCGCCAATGGCAATTACCATACCCAGAACAACTTCCTACTCGATGGCGTTGATAACAACCAAGGCACGCAGAATGCGCAGGCGCTGAGCGCCCAGGTGGTGCAGCCGAATCCGGACGCAATCGCCGAGTTTAAGGTGCAGACCAACGCCTTTTCCGCCGAATTCGGCCGCAGCGCCGGCGCGGTGGTCAACGTCTCCATCAAGAGCGGCAGCAACGAAACCCACGGCACTGGCTACTACTTCAACCGTGACGCCGCCCTCGCCGCCCGCGGCTGGACGAACAACCTCCAGAACGTTCCCAAGAACAACCTGGCCTGGCACCAGTACGGCGGCACCGTCGGTGGGCCCATCCGGAAGAACAAGCTGTTCTACTTCGGCGCTTACGAAGGGTTCCGCCAGAGCTTCGCGAACACCGGCATCACGACCGTGCCTACCATGGCGCAGCGCAACGGGCAGTTCGGCGTGCTGAACATCGTGGACCCTGACACGCGCGCCGCTTTCCCCGGCAACGAAATTCCGGCTGCCCGCTTCGACACCCTTGCCAAGAAGGTCATCGACCTCTACCCGGAGCCCAACGCGCCCGGCAACTTCCAGAACGGCCGGCCGGTGAACAACTACAGCTTCCAGCGCGACGGCAAGGAAGATACCCACAAGTTCGATACCCGCGCCGACTACTACCTCAATGACCGCAACCAGCTCATGGGCCGATACAGTTGGCTTCGGCAGAAATTCAACCGGGACGCCATCTTCCCTGGCCTTGCCGACGGCGTCGGCAACCAAGGCGTCCAGTTCAACGAAAACCGGAGTCTGGCGGCTGCCTGGACGTCCACCGTCAATCCTCGCATGGTGAACACGCTCCGTTACGGGAATAACTGGACCTTTGCTGAGTTCGCCCACGCCACGGCCAACGCCGAAAAGGCAGACGCCTTCGGCTTCCGGGGCCTGCCTCCGGAGATGCTACAGGTGGGAGGTCTTCCGCTGATCAACCCCACCAACTACAACCAGCTGGGTACCCGAAACTTCCGGCCGCAGTTCCAGGCGCCCAAGCTGAATCAGTTCATTGATACCCTCTCCGTTACCGCGGGCAAACACTTCATCCGCACCGGATTTGAGTTGCGTCTGAAGTCGAACCGCTTCGTCGATGTGACCCGCCGGACACCCGCCTACAACTTCCAGGGCCGGTTCACCAACGACGCGATGGGCGACCTCCTCCTTGGCTTCCCCGAAAGCGTACAACTCAACACTGTCCCGGAAGTTGATCAGCGCCAGGAAGCTTATAGCGCCTTTGTCCAGGACGATTACAAAGTCAGCCGTACCCTGACGTTGAACCTCGGTCTGCGCTACGAGTACACGACTCCCTTCTACGGCCACGGCACGAACAAGAACATCAACTTTGATCCCGCTACCGGCAACCTGGTCTTCGCCACCGGTGAGGACAGGTACCTGACAACTCCTGACCGCAACAACTTCGGACCCCGCCTCGGCTTCGCATGGCAAGCGATCGAAGAGAAACTCGTGATCCGCGGCGGCTATGGCATCTTCTACAACACGGAGGACATCTATGGGTCTGAGGCGAATTTGCCCCTCAATCCACCCCAGTTGGTCCAGCCCACCCTCCTCCGTGTCGGCACCGGTCCGGCACCTGTCCGTTTGAGCGACCCGATTCCGGCCGGCGTTCTGACCAACTTCGACAGCCGCACGATCGCCCTTCGCACCCGCGAACGCGAACAGCGTTCCGGCCGCATCCAGCAGTTCAACCTCGCGGTCCAACACCGCGTCAGCAAGGCCAGCACTTTCGAACTGGCGTACGCGGGCAATCGCGGCGTCAACCTCTTCGGGATCTACCAGCGGAACCAGACGCCGTTTGGGGTCGATGGCTCGGTGGCCGCGAACCGTCCGTATCCGCAATGGCAAGGCATTCAGACCGGCGTCAGCACGGCCAGGAGCTGGTACAACGCCCTTCAGACCAAGTTCGAGCACAGCTTCGACAGGGGCCTGTTCGTCCTCTCGAGCTTCACATGGGCCAGCGCCATTGATCAGTCGGGCACCTGGGACGCCGGTGCTTCTCCACAACTGTTTGACCGCTTCGATCTCGAAAACGGACGCATGGCCCAGACCCCCAAGTTCCAGTACACCAACGCGCTCACGTACGAACTGCCGTGGGGGAAGAACTGGTCGGGCTTTGCCAGGCACGCCTTCGCCGGGTGGCGCATGGCGACCATCGTCAACTGGCGTAGTGGACTGCCCTTGAATGTCGGCTTGAACGGCAACGGCATCGATCCGCAGACCGGTCGCGCCTACCGTTTTCTCAACCGCAACGGCGGCGGACTCCGTCCGGACCGCGTGGGCGAAGCCAACACGGGCGTCGACCCCAAAACCGATCGCTTCCGCTTCCTCGAAGCGAGCGCCTATCGCGTCCAGACGATCGACACGCCGGGCAACGCCGCTCGCAACACGGCCTACGGTCCTCGCTTCTTCAATACGGACTTCAATCTGTCCAAGGGTTTCCGTCTGTCGGACAGCCAGTCATTCGACATCCGCTGGGAGACGTTCAACCTCTTCAATACCGTGAACTTCAACAATCCCGCCACCACGGTTGGCAACACCAACTTCGGCTGGATCACGTCTGCCCGCGAACCTCGCATCATGCAGATGGCGATTCGCTACGCCTTCTGATTGTTTCCCGTCGGCGGCACCGTCAAGGCGCGCTCCTCGCCTTGCGGGTGCCGCCAGCGTGGGAACCCCGTGAAGCACCCACGGACCGGTCGAAAGTGCCGGCTCCGTCTACCAACTCACGCGCAACCGCAGTTGAATGATCCGCGGATCGTTCGATTGGAGGCTCAGGTCCTGCAATCCGGTCGTCGTGTTCGGATCGACGTCCATCGGCGTGTTCAGCGCGTTGAAAAAATCCACCGCGAACTGAGTCCGAATCTTCTCGGCGATCGTGAAGTTCTTATAGACAGAAGCGTCCAGATTCCAGTTTCCGGGCCCGCGGTAGAAATTGCGCGCGTTCCAGTTGACGTTGTCCTCGATGGTCGTTAATCGTGTCGTGCCGTTGGCCAGCGGCAGCGGGATGCGGTTGTCGAACAGGTGCCCGACGGGCCGCAGAACGCGCTGCCCACGATCCACCGGCACGAGCGCCTGCAACTGGTTCTGGTCCACATTACTCGCCTGGAGGGGATCGAAATCGCCCCGGAACCAGAGGCGCTGCGGCCGTCCGGCAAAGGTCATCGATAAGCGCTCATCCGCGCTCAGCGTCGGATCCCCGAACAGGTAGCGGTTTGGGGCGACGCTCCTCCACATACCGCTCCGCCACTCGCCGATTGTCGCGACCTCCCAGCCCCCGACCAAGTGCCGGGCGAAGCCGGACGCCCCGCTGGCCCAGCGCTTCCCCGGTCCGAACGGCATCTCGAACACGCCGTTATAGCGGACGCGATGGGCCGGGATGTTGGCGCTGTTGAAGTACACCAGCCGCCGCAACTGGTCGTAGCTCAAGTCGGGGGCGCCGAGAACCTGAACGCGCTCGGGAACAGCGATATTCCCCGCGGTGTCGTTGATGGTGCCGTTGCCCGCGGTGAAGCCGCCGGCGTCGCTCGTGTTCAGTGAGCGCGTAAACGTGTAGAAGGTCTGGAAGGCGATTCCGTTCGAGTAGCGGCGCTCCAGTTCCGCCTGGAGCGAATTCGTCTTCGAGAACCCGGTCCGGTTCATGGCATGCAGATTCCAGTCCTTGTTCGGCCGCATCAGATCCCGGTTCCCGGGGGGATTCTGGCCCGTCCGCGAGACGTAGTTAAACTCGGACTCGCGTTGGTTAATGGAGTACCGCTGCTCCATGTCTTTGCTGTACTCGCCCAGGTAGGTGAGCCGGACGGCGGTCTCCCGCATCACTTCCCGTTCGAACGTCAAGTGCCAGGACTGAGAGCGCCCGTCCCGCCAGTTCCGGCCGTCGATCAGCAGACCGCTCTGCGCGGCGATGGGAATGGTGACGAGACCTTCTGTATCCACGCGGGCATTCCCGATATTGAACTCGGGCCGCGGGACAGTGCGCACGGCGAATGTCGCCGTCCCGTCGTCGAGACCGATGTTGTTCTCGTAGCGCAAGTTGAGCGGTGGCGTCACGCGCATCGTCTGCAGCATCTGCGAGAGAGGCATGGTCCAGAAGTACTCGCCATAGCTGGCGCGCAGCACCGTGCGGTTGGCGATCCGGTAGGCCACTCCGACGCGCGGTCCGAAGTTGTTGTTGTCCGCGGCAATCAGCTTGCCTGGCAGGCCGGCCTGCTGCGCCGTCGTCCAGGTGAGGCCCCGTGCCGCCCAGGATGCCAGCTGCGAAGCGGGAATGTCGGTAATCTGATCCAACGTCACGTTTCCCGGCGTGACGACCTCGAACCGGTTCGCGATCGTCTGGGGATCGATCTGCACGAACCGATTCCTCGCCTCGGTGTACGGAGACCAGCGGTCATAGCGGACACCGACATCGAGAGTCAGCCGAGGCGTGATTTTCCACGTATCCTGCACGAACAGCCCCAGTTCCTTCTGCCGGAAATAGAAGTATCCGCGGTTGTTCTGGGCCGAAAGATATGTCGGCAGGCCAAGCACCATGTCCGCGAGGCCGGTCCCGGTGAACGGCAGGCGCTGGTCACCCCGCGGATCGTACTGCGACGTCCAGGCGCCGTTGAACGAGTGGCTGCCCTGTTGCTGCTGGAGTTCCCGGACATTGTTCTGTTCCCAGCGGAATTTGCCGCCGAACTTGATCGTGTGTGCTCCCTTCACCATGCTGGCGTTGTTCTCGATGATGTAGCCAGTGAGCTTCTCGTCCTTGATGTTGTCCGAACTCCAACTGAAGGGGCTCGCGCTCATGGTGGGCCACCCGGTGGCATTGAACGGGTTCGGCACGCCGAGTTCGTTCGCCCAATTCGTGAAATCGGCTAAGGTGCCGGAGCTGTGTCCGTTGCGCTGGACGCCGAGCGTCAGTTCGTTGAGAACCGTCGGACTGAACAGATGGGTGTGGCGGATAGAAGTCGACCAGATCTTCGTATCGCCGCGTCCGCTGCCCCACGCATTGGCAAGTCCGACCGGCGGGGCGCCGAACCGCCCGCCCTCCTGGCGCAGAACGCGGTCGGTGTAGAGGAAGCGCCCGGTGAGGCTGTCGTTGTCGCTGATGCGGTGATCGAATCGCGTCGTGATCTTGTTGTCGTCGGTGACGTTGGGGTAGAAGCCGTCGAAGTTCTGTCCGAGGAACGGATTGATTGCGACGCTCGGCTCCGGGGTGACGCGCCGCATGACGGCAGCGAAGGGGCTGCGCCGGCTCGCCGGAATCAGGTTGCCCGCAAACGGGGTTCGCGTGCCGTCGGCTCCCGTGGTCAGCGGATCGAAAATACTGGTCTTCTGGCCCGCAGCATTCACAACCTGGTCGAAATTCCCGTCCCACATCTCCGGCAGTGGCGCCGCCGCGCGGGTGAAGCTTCGCTGCCGCTGGCGGAACCCTTCGTAGGCGGCGAACCAGAACGTCTTGTCCTTTCCGTTGTAGAGCCCTGGGAGATACACCGGGGCGCCAGCCGAGGCGCCGAACTCATTGCGGATCAGTTGCGGCGCGGTATTGCCGTCCTGGCGCTGCCGTGCGCGGAGACCGGCGCTATTGTTCCGGTGCACTTCGAACAAGCTGCCGTGGAACTCGTTGGTGCCGCTCTTGGTCACCATCGTGACGGTGGCCGGACGGGAATACTGCGCCTGCGATCCATTCGTCTCAATCCGAAATTCACCAATGGTATCGAGTCCAGGCTGCACTCGGGAGACGCCGCCGCCAAACCGGTCGACCATCGAGATGCCGTCCAGCAACATCTCCGTCGCACCGACTTTCGAGCCATTCACGCGCGGGTTGCCTCCGCCCTCCACCCCTGGCGTCAAATTGAAGAGATTAGTGATAAAGCGCCCATTCAGAGGGAGCTGCCGGATCAGCGCTTCGGTCTTGACGTCGCCAATCTCGGAGCTCTCGGTCGTAATGACCGGAGCGGCGCCCGTGACTTCGACAATTGTATCGACGCTGCCGACCTCCATCATGGTGTCCACGACTGCGATCTGCCCGACCTGCAACTGGAGGGTGCCGGTCCAGCGCTTAAACCCGGTGAAGTCGACCGTGACCGTGTACGGGCCGGGCGGCAGCGCCGAGACCGAGTAGATGCCGGCCGACGACGTGACGGTCGCGCGGGCAATATTGGTTTCCCGGTTCGTCACCGTGACGCTTGCGCCAGGCACCGCAGCCTGCGTGCTGTCCGTCACGGTGCCTCGGATCGTACCGGTACCGGCTTGAGAAAACAATGCAACGGGCATCAGTTGCAGGGCTAGAACCGCAAGGCTGAAGCTCGCCAGAAAGTACGGAAGTTTCATCGACTTGGCTCCTTCGTCGTTACGTGACGTGGCGTTTGATCATCCTGGGCGACCCGGCGCCGCACCGCGGCCAAGTGCCCGTCCAACAACCTGGTTGGCAGGAGTATATCACGAAGAGTTGGCTTTCTTGAATAGAAAAAGGAACTGCGCGGGTGGCTACTTTCTCACGCAATACTTCTCAGAAGATCCGTTCCTGGCGCCGCAGCGTTCCGAAACTGCCGATGTTGGCGATGGCAAAGGCGAGCCGGAACTGGTTCTCATTCCGGTTGCCGAAGCTGAACCGCCGGTATTGAACGCTGAACCCGCAGCAGTCTGTGTTGTAGGCCGTCTCCACCTGGGCGAACTGCATGACGGCGAGACGGAAGTCGTAGATCGCGGTGAAGCCCGTGTTCCAGCCTTTGCTGCTTGGCTTTCCGCGCCCAACCACTCCGAACAGTTGGTTGGCGCTGGGCGAAATGCGCGGATTGCTGCGGACGTGGTTGTGTCCTAGCAGGCCAAAGTAGTCGCCTTGGCGCACATCCGCCTGGATCGTCGAATTGACGAAACGCTGCCGCAGTGGATCGTAATCGCTGCGCCACTGCACCGAGGCAGCAGGCAGCGGCGACACACGGACGACGGAAACGATGGGGGAGTAGCGCCGGGGTTCGTCGAGGAACGCATAGGGCGTGAGTCCTACGCCGCTCGAGACGATGTTCCGCTCGCCGGGAATGAGGGCACCGCCGAAGGTGGGATCGAAGAAGCGCTTGTGCCAGAGTTCCCAGCTCAGCACCTCCGACACCTGGCCCTGCCGTTTGGCGAACACGCGGTTCGTCAGGGAGATTTCTGCTTCGGTTGTGTTCGACACCAGGTCGACCGGATCGAAGCGGATCACCCGTTCGAAATCCGTCACGCCACCCGTGTGGCGGAACGTGACGCGCGGTTCGATGACGTGCTTCACCTGGTCCCCTAGAAAGCTCTTGCGGCGGAACGTCCGGGCGAGCGACGGAAGCACGGCCTCAACTTCCGCCGTGTGCGCATGCCTGACGAGATTGCGCCGCACGATCGCTCCATCGCGTTCTTCGCGGCTCTCCGCGTAGCGCGTCTCGCGGATCGAGAAACTGGGGATCAGGTGGATATCCTTCCAGCGGACCGCCGTCGTGACACGCGGCGAAGCGTCGAGGCGGTTCATGAACTGGCTTGTACGGAAGGAAAGCTGGCTGCGGTCGAGCAGCGCCAACGACGTGTCGAAGGAGACCCATAGCGGCAAGGAGCCGGAGCGGATCTGCCGGTCGCGGCTGGTAAACGAGATTTCCGGCAGGCGCCGGATCAGAACCCAGTCCCCGGGCGCCAGGGTCTGGAAGCTTTGGAGCCGCGAGAAGGCGGCATTGAAGCTGTAGGTCGACCAGTGTTTGCCGACAAATCCCGTGGAGTTCGTTTCCGAGAAGATTGCCTCCTGGAACGACTCGGTAAACGCCTGGCGGAACGCGAGCGAGCTCAGGTAGTTGATCTCCGCTTTGCCATAAAAGCCGCGTCCGAGGTCGGACTGCGCCGAGGTCGATAGGATGTAGCCGCCCTCCTTGCGCCGGGAGCCATCCTGAAGCAGCAGACCGCGGTCGTTCACACCATACAGGATGACGTTGAAGTCAGTGCCGTGGCGGGGCTTGCCACGGAGGTCGACATGGTGCGCGAAGCCGCGCTGGGTGAACAACTGGCTGCGGTACATCACGTCGTAGCTGCGGTTGATTGCCCAGTAGTAGCCGGCGCCGAACATCAGGCCGCGGCGCGAACTGTTTCCGATATTTGGCGTAAGAAAGCCGCTCTTGCGGGGCGCTTTCTGCAGGGATTTGTAGAAAAACGGCGCATAGAACAGCGGAATCTTCCGCACTCTGAATGTGGCGCCGCGGGCGATCGCGCGCTCGTCCGGCACGATGTCGAACGAAGGACCGCGGAGAGTCCACCACGGGTTGGGCAGCCGGCAGTTAGTGATCATGCCGTCGTGAAGAACGTACCGGCTACCGATGCGGTCCGCCCATTTGCCCTCGAAATAGAACGGATTGCTCGAGGTGAGCACACCTGGCCGGGCGTCGATCTTGACGGCCGAGGTGCCCTTGACGTCGTAGAAGCGGCCCGTCTCGTCCTTCAAACTATACTCGGCGCGGCTGGCGGTCAGTTCTTCGTTCCGGGCGAAGTTCTTGTAGAACACGCTGCCGCGCGCCTCTGCCAGACCGGACGCCTCGTCATAGTCAACCTCGTCGGCGCGCAGCTCCATCTCCGAGGTGCGCAGGACGGCGCTGCCCCGGAGATGGTGCAAGGCCCCCTCGACCTCCTGCGTCACGGCAGATATGTCGATATACCCGGGTGGGGGCAGACGTTCCCTGATTTCTGCGGGCAGCGGGGGAGTTTGCGCGGCGGAAATCTGTAAAAGTAAAGTGAGGAGCCAAAGTAATGCGATCTTCCGCGAGAAAAGTCCGTGACTTTGCGCGCCGAATATGGTACGAAGGTTGAGATGGCTGGAAGGGCGGATCGCCGTACCGCCGCGCGGGGCGGCGCTGCCGGGGTGGAGACGGACACGAGGGATCCCCAACGGGCAAACGTAGCATGGCGCCCGGCACGGCTGCAAGAGCGGTGCCCTGCGGGCCGGGGATCGGGAGCGGGCAGGTCCAGTTGAGGAAACGTTAGAGATGACGTGCACATACTGCCGGCAGACGAATTCCGAGGAAGATCATCGCTGTGGACGCTGCGGCCGTCGCCTTCTCGTCGGCGGGGTCGCGGCAATGGAGGGAACGGCTTGGCCGAAGGCCGGGGCGAACTCCACCGTGGATCCGTATCTGACGCTGTCCCGTGGTTCCCTGGCGCTGGATGAGACGCCCGCGCCGAAAGCCCACTTGCCCCCGCCAACCCATCCGCGGCTCACCCGCCCGCGCCAGGGTTCGCTGTTCCCGGAGAACGAGAAAGTCATCCAGTTCCCCGGAGAGGAGCCGGCGCCGCCGCAGCGGCGGACGCAACCCCGAAAACCCCGGCGCAAGGTGGCGCCGGACCTCGAAACACAGCCGTACCTCGATTTCTTTCCGCCCGTGCCGAACGCTCCGCGTACTTTGGACACAACGGTAGAAGCGGTGATCTATTGCGATGCTCCGGTCGCGACGCCGCAGCACCGGGCGATCGCCTGGGCGCTGGATCTGAGCCTCGTCCTGGTGGCGATGGCGGTGTTCCTCGGAGCGTTTGCCGTGTGCGGTGGCGAGCTGGCGTTTACGGCCTCCAACAGTCCGTACTTCGCCGCGGCTTTCCTGCTGATCGCCGGTTTCTACACGATCCTTTGGCCCTTGGCCGGCGGCGAAACGGCCGGAGCGCGGTGGGCCGGGCTGCGCGTGGTCAATTTCGACGGCCAGAAACCCAGCAGGTCAGAGCGCTTCCTTCGTAGTCTCGGTGCGGTGCTCAGCTTCGCGGCCGCGGGTCTTGGTGTCCTGTGGGCACTCGCCGACGAAGAAGGACTCACTTGGCACGACCACATGACCAAGACGTTTCCCACCATCCGGAACCATCCGTAACGGCGCGCAGGCGGGTGGTATAATCCCGCCGATGAGCGACTCACCGATCCCCAGCATTGTCCTGATGGGCGCGGGCGGCAAGATGGGCCTGCGCCTGAGCGCCAACCTCGCCAGGACCGCCTACCCCGTGCGGCATGTCGAGGTGAGCGAACGTGGGCGCGAGGCTCTGGCCGCGCGCGGCATCTCTGTCGTAGACCAGGAGACGGCATTCGATGGCGCCGACGCGGTGATCCTGGCGATTCCGGACAAGCTCATCGGACCGGTCTCGCACCAGATCGCCCCCAGGCTCCGCTCCGGCGCCCTGTTGGTTGTCCTCGACGCCGCCGCCCCCCATGCGGGCGAAATGCCGGACCGCGACGATCTGTCCATCTTCGTCACGCACCCTTGCCATCCGCCGGTCATCCATGACGAGACGGCGCCGGAAGCGCAACTGGACTTCTTCGGAGGCGTCCACGCCCGCCAGCACATCGTCTGCGCCCTCATGCGCGGCCCGGAAGAGGCGTATACAGCCGGGGAGGCGATTGCCCGCGCCATCTTCGCCCCGGTCATGCGGGCGCACCGCTGTACGGTAGAACAGATGGCCATTTTGGAACCTGTCCTTTCGGAGACCGTGGCGGCCACGTGCATGATGGTGATGCGCGAGGCCGTCGATGAAGCCGAACGGCGCGGGGTGCCGCGCCAGGCGGCCCTCGACTTTCTCATCGGCCACCTCAAGGTCGAGATCGGAATTGCCTTCGAACTGTTTGAAGGGGCACGCTTTTCCGACGGCGCGCTGCAGGCGATCGAACGCGCCAAAGTCGACCTCTTCCAGCCGGACTGGAAGAAGGTCTTCGAACCGGACGCCGTCCGCGCCAGCGTTGCCTCGATTGTCGCCCGGTAGCTCAAGACGGCTCACTCGGAACCGATAAGCTTCCTCGTGGGGGCGTTTCTCGACAATGCGGCCAGCCTGCTGGAAACCGCGGCACGAGTCCATGAGGCGGGCGGGGACGCCGTGGAGTTCGCCGTGATGGTCGGCGAAGACGGCTCCATCCACATGCTCATGGGCGTGGAGGGCTCTCCGGAACACATTGCGGCCAGCCGAGGTTGGCCCACCGTCTACCGGGTGTCCCATCGCGGCGGCGTCAGCCGCGTCGAGGGCGCCAGCCGCAGCCAGACCTGCCGCCTCGAAGCCCTCGAACCCCAGAGCGCCGCCCGCCGTCTGCTGGCCGGCCAGCCGCGCTACCATCTGGTCTCCTGCAAGGACCCGGCTCAGGTTGCGGGGTTCTAAGTAGTACCAAGCCGAAAGGGGGTATCCCGCCCCCGTATTCCTGTATAGTGTTCTATCCCTTCCGTCGATTACACTAAGTACCAAAGCTGATGAGCGAACGTACCTCCTCCCGCGCCGGATTTCGAGAACTGCTCGATCACCTTGTCGAGCATGGCGGGGCGTTGACGGCGCTCCTGGTCACCCGGCAGGGCTCAGTGGTTTCCGAGGCGGGGCGTACCGGCTACCTCAACACGACGGCGATGGCTGCGCTGGTCGCCGGCATGTTCTCCGCCACCAAGGAGGTCGCGCGGATGGTGGGCGAGTCCCAGTTCTCCATCCTCCTGCAGCAGGGGGAGAAACGCCACATCCACATTTCTCTCGTGTCGGGCGACATCATGATGGTCGTGATCTTCGAGGACTACAGCCGTATCGGCCAGGTCCGCCACGAGGCGCGTAAAGCGGGAGAAAAGCTGACCGCCCTGCTAGCCCAGCCGAAGGAGGTACGGCCGGAGCCTGAAGAGGCGACCGTGACCCAATTCCGGGAGTACGCCCTGAATCTGATCGACCGGATCTTTCAGACCTGAAGCAATGCCTTATATTTCCTACGAAAACAGGCAGATCCAATTCAAGATCGTCTACTTCGGCCCCGGCCTGAGTGGGAAGACGACGAACCTGTCCTGGATTCACCGCGTCCTGGCGCCCGAGGTCAAGGGCGAACTCGTTATGCTCAACACGGATGAGGACCGGACCCTGTTCTTCGATTTCTTTCCCGTGGAGTTGGGACAAGTGGATGGCTACCACATCCGGATCAATCTCTACACCGTTCCGGGACAGGTCTACTACGAGGCCAGCCGCCGGCTGGTCCTGGATGGGGCGGATGGCGTGGTCTTCGTTGCCGACTCCAACGAGTCGCGCATTGAGGCAAACCTCGAGATGTTTGACCTGATGCGGGCTTCTTTTCAACACTATGACTGGGATCTGCGAACGTTTCCGTTGATGATGCAATACAATAAGCGCGACTGTCCGGACCCGATCCCTCTTGGAGCGGTGGAGCGGAAGATGGGCTGCGCCGATTTACCCGTCAGGGAGTCGATCGCCATCCGCGGGGTCGGTGTGCTCGAAACGATCCGGGACATCAGCCGCATGGTCGTGGCGCGTTTTGAGATGTAAGGGGCCCTATGGCACTTAAGGGAACACTTGAAGATATGCCGGTGATCGATCTGATCCAGTTTGCGCATCAGAGTCGAAGGACCGGTGCTTTAGTGATTTCAGACGGACTCGACGAAGCGCGCTTATACTACATCAAGGGTAAGCTCGTGCGCGCGGAGTCGGGCCAGCGGCTGGGCCAGGAGACACTCGTCCAGGTCGTGGACTGGAGCAAGGGTGAGTTCGAGTTCCTGCCGGGAGTCGAGGCCTCCGAACCGAACATTGAGACGGACCTGCACCGCTCCGTGATGAACGCCCTCAAGGTTCGGGACGAACGCCGGGAGCAGGCGCGAACAGCCGAGGAAACCCCGGAACCGGTGGTTGCCGGGGAGGCGCCTCGACCGGAGCCGGAGCCCGCAGGGTCCGGCCGGGAGGTTCTCTCCCGGTTCGTGACGGGCGCGATCGCCTACGCGGCCCTGGCGCCGGCAGAAGGCGGGGTCTGGACGGAAGCGTGTGCCTCCGGCAGCACGGCGGACCGCTTCGCGGGGTCGTGCGAGATCCTGGTGAATGTGTGCCGGCAACATGGCGGCGGTCTGCGGCGCGTTTTTCTGGAAGAGGAGGGCGGCATTCTCTGCGCCGCCCCGGCGCCCGGACGCAGGTGGGTGATTCTGGCTGCTGAGGGAAGCTCTTCGCTGGGCGCCATCTCAATCGCTATGATGAAGGTTCTCTCCGCCTTGGCGGAGCAGGAGCAGGCGCTGCCGGGGCAAGCCGGCTAAGGGAGACGGAAGATGGCGCAACTGAAAGCACTGTTGAGTGAGCTGGCTGGTCTGGACGGCGTCAGCGGGGCGGTCGTGGTCAGCCGCGACGGTTTTGTGATCGAGGGGGAGTCCCGCCGCGACGGCTTCGAGGCGGACGCCGTGGGTGCCGTGGTTTCGGCTGGCATTGGGGCATCGGAAGGCATCGCCGCCGACTTGCGCCTGGGTGGACTGCACCTGGCGATGTTGGAGTGCCAGGGTGGTGTGCTCATGATCGGTGGCCTGGGACCGGGGGCGGTCCTGGCCGTGCTCTCGGATGCGCGGGCCAACCTGGGCAACATCCGGTTTCAGGTGAAGAAGCGTCTGCCGGAGTTGGAGCAGGCACTGTAGGACGGTGACCGCCCCGAGCGGTCAGGGAACATGACGGTCAACTGCCGGTACTGCGACAAACCGCTGAGTTTGCTCCAGAGGCTGGCGAAGCAGGAATTCTGCTCCGCCCAGCATCGCAAGGCATTCGACCGCGAACGCGACGATCTCGCGCTGCAGCGCCTGATGGAATCGCGTCCCGGGCCGGGTGGAGCCAAAGAGCCCGCCGGCGAACCGGCGCCCGAGCCCGCGGCTCCCGAACCGGTGGCTGCCGCCGCTCCCGAACCCCCACCGCCCCCGAATCCACAGGTTGCTCCGCGGCCGCCCGAGCCGGAACCGGTCCGGGCGGCGCCGGAGCGGCCGCCTCGTTCCGGAGGAAGGCGGATCATCACACTGGGCCCCATTTCTCCCGAGCCGGTCCGGCAGGAGGAAGCCCCGCCTCCACCTGAGCCAGTTCCGGTGGTTGCCGCCGCTGACCCGCCGCCTGGACCCGCCGTGACCGAACCGCCGATGCGGGACCTGCGGTCGCTGATCGACGCGCTCGAATTCAAGCCCGCGTCCGGTTTGGACCGGCTCCCGGAAGTACTCCCGTTCGCGGCGCAGCCGCTTCCGCCTCTGGCGGCACCCCGCCTGACACCGGATGCAGCCTTGCATCTGGCCGGAGAAGCTACACGGGCACAGACGGCGGTGAGCGAGCCGGAGGCAGGAACCGTGCCAGCGCTCGCGCCAGCCGCCACCCTCGGCGTTGCCGCCCTGGACCAACCCTCGATGCCGCGAGTCGATGCCGGGGCGCCGCGTTCACATTCGCGCGGCGCACGATCGTCCCGCCCCGCGCCTGCTGGCTCTGGCGGAGCGGACGCCCCGAGCAGCGGACATTGTCGCTGGCGCGCCTCCTCAACCCGAGACCTGCGGCAGCGGATCCGTTGCGGCAACCACGCCCCAGCCATTTCCGCGCTCGATCGCCACCGAGGCGCCTCCCGCGGTTCCGGAGGATCGCCCGCCCACCTCGCGTCTCGACGCCTGGAGCCGCGCGCGCCAGGTCGCCGCGCCATCCCCGGTGGCGGCAGAACCCGGCTCGCCAGCCCGGCGCCAGGATGCGACGCCTCCCCGGACCGCAGTCCCACCGGCGGGACTCGCGTGGATTCACCGCGAGCCGGCAATCCCGCCAGCGCCCCCGGTTTTCGAATCCATCGCGGCGCCCGGCGGGGCCAGCCCTTCGATCGAAAGTCAGGAGCCGGGTTTCGCCGCCCGGACAGCCAAAGGGCCTGCGCGTCCGGAGCGGAACAGCGCCATCGCGCTGGCGCCGCCTGCGACTGGCCTCGGACCCTTGCCGGGGTATCGTGCGCCGCACGCACCGGAAGAGGCCCCCCGGATGCCCCTGCGGCCGGCAACCTCGCCGGTGCAGGCCCTCGACCCTCTGGCGCCTTGCACCTTAGCCGCCCGGATGCCGGTCGGTCCCGTGGCTGCGGCCACGTCGTCCCGGCTGGCCGGAGCTCGTCCCGCCGCCCTGCTCAGCCTTCCAGATGAGTGGGTCTCGGCGATCGAAATTCCGGAGGAGATTTCGGTGGTTCCGGTTGAGGCGGGAGTTCCTCCGCTCCGCCCACGCTTCCAAGTCCGTCTCCGCGCGCAGGATTTTCCCGCGCTTCCCGTCCGTACTCCGGTGGCATGCGCCTTCTCGCGCCCGCCCCAAGATATGGTGCATCATCGATGAAACCGAACCCCCGTCAGGTGATCCCGATCTCATCCGGCGCCGAGGCCGGCAAGCCCTCGATCGAGGAATTGCAGCACCGGCTGCGGGCCGGCGAGCAAAGCGCGCTGCTGTTCTCGTCGCTGGCCCGCCTCCAGTTCGAACGCCGCCAGTACAAGGAGGCTGCCGACAGCTACCGCCGTCTCCTGCGGCTTGACCCCGAAAACCGCTCGGCCCGCCTGAACCTGGCGGTCTGCCTGGAAAAAGACGGCCAGTGGCAGGAAGCCGCCACCGAGTTCCAGCGCTCCCTCGACCGCGAACCGGGCCGGGAAGAAGCGCGTCTTGGCCTCGGCGTCTGCTATTTGCACCTGAACCGGGCAGCCGAGGCGCTCGACATTTTCGAGCACCAGCTAAAGACGAAGCCGCAGGACAAGGTGGCGCTGGTGGGCAAATCCGTCGCCCTGCAATTGCTCGGACGCTCCGGCGACGCCGCCAGCCTGTACCAGGAGGTCGCGCGCCTGGAGTCGTCGCTGACCACCGACGAAGTTCCCCCCGACGCGGCCACCGCCGCCGCCCTGACCGTCGAGCAGGAACGGCTCGCGGCCGCCGCGCTGGCCGCCGGGGACTACCGCGCAGCCATCCGCCATTGTTCCCGCATCGTGCAGCTTGTCCCCGACCATTTCGAAGGCTGGTTCAACCTCGGGGTGGCGCGGCAGCATGTCGGCCAACTGGAAGACGCGATGTTCGCCTACCGCCAGGCGCAGCGCCTCCGCCCAGACTTCCTGCCGCTCCACACCAACCTCGGCATCCTCCGGCAGGCGCAGGGCGACCTGCAGGGCGCCGTCGAGTCCTACCAGACCGTGCTGGCCGCGGCTCCGGACGATGAACTCGCTTCGTGGAATCTGGCGCTCTCCTGGGAAGCGGCGCGCGAATGGGACAAGGCTGAGGCGCTCTACACGGCGATCGTTGGCCGTGACGCCAAGTCCGAGGACGCCTGGTTCCGCCTGGGCTTCGTCCGGCTCTCTCGGGAGGATTTCGCTGGCGCCGTTCAGGCGTTCCAGTCCTGCGTGTCCATGCGGACGCCCTGGCCGGAAGCGCGCTTGAATCTCGCCGTCGCGCTGTACCGGATGCGCAGGCCCGACGAAGCCGCCGCCGCCTTCGAAGAGGTCCTCAGGCTGCAGCCGAATTCCGCGGAAGCGCTGGCCGGAATGGCTGCGCTCGCCATCGACCGCGGCGAATTCGAGCGCGCGGCGCAACTCCGCGAGCGCCTGTCCGGAATGGGCGAGCAGAACGCGGAGATCACGTTCAATCTTGCGCTCCACCACCAACAGGAAGGGCGGCTCCCCGAGGCGATCCGCCTCTATTGCGAGAGTATTCGCGAACGCCCGATGTTCCCCGAAGCGTTGATCAACCTCGGGCATATCCTGAAGCAGCAGGGCCGCGAGCAGGAGGCGCTCGACTGCTGGAAACACGCCCTCGAAGTGCGTCCCGACCTCGCAGTGGCGGCGGAAGACCATGCATCGTAGGACGCTGGTCGCCGCGGCGTTCGGCTTGTCCGCCGCAGGCGGAGGATTGGGACAGACACGGCCCGCCCGTCCCGCCATTTTCGAATTGCGCCGCGTCCGGATGCGCAATGGCGAACAGGTCAGCCGCACGACGGAGTTCTACGAGAAGACCTACGCTGCCGCCGCACGCCGCGCCGGGGCGGATCCGGCGGGATTCTTTAACGGCCTGATCGCCGACCACGGCCCGACGCTCACCGTGCTGACGAGCTTCGATTCGCTCGCCGCCATGGAGACCGTCCTCGCGAAGCTCGATGCCGACCGGGAATACCAGAAGGCGCTCGCGGCCTACGGAGCGGGCGCCGCGCCGTTCGACAGTTCCGAGACCACGCTCCTGCGCGGCTTCCGCACGATGCCGGGGATCGAATTGCCCCCGCCGCGGCCGGACAAGCCGCCGCGTGTCTTCGAACTGCGCACCTACGAGGCCAACTCTCCCGTCGCATCGCGGCGCAAGATCGCCATGTTCGACGACGACGAGATCCGCATCTTCCGCAAGTGCGACATGCGTCCCGTATTCTTCGGCGAAGCCATTGCCGGGGCGAACCTCCCGAACCTGACCTACATGCTCGCTTTCGACGACCTGGCGCACAGAGAGCGCGCGTGGCGCACCTTCCTCGCCGATCCCGACTGGCAGAAGTTGCGCGTGCAGCCGGGTCTGAGCGACGCCGAAATCGTGTCGAAGATCAGCAGTTCCATTCTGCGTCCCCTGGCGTTCTCCCCTATCCGGTAAGCGTCGGCCATGCGTCTTGCTCCACTGGTTGCCTGCTGCCTCGCTCTGTCCGCGCAGACCGTCCCGGAGCGCAGGCCGCTGCCCCTCGTGCAGGCGACACCGCAGCCGTACGAACAAATCGCGTTTACCCGCGGTCCCCTGGAAATCGCCCGCCTGCATTACGGTCCGGCCCTGCTCCGGCCGTTTGTCTATCCGGTCATCGGACCGGGCGGCCACGGTCTCACCCGGATGGGGCATCCCGGCGACCCGCACGGGCACAGCCATCACAACTCCATCTGGATCTCGCTCAGCGACGTCGACGGCGTCGACTTCTGGAGCGACCGCGGAGGCGGACGGATCGTGCACGATCGTATTTTGCGGCTGGAGGACGGCGACACCCGCGCCGCCGCGGTCACGGAGGCGTCCTGGCGCGCGGCCGACGGCCGCGTCCTGCTGCGCGAGCGCCGGCATACCGTGGTGGAAACCCTCCCGGCGGGGGAGTGGCTGCTGATCCTCGACGTGCAGCTCTCCGGCGACGCTACCATCGGCAAGGGCAGCTTCGGACCCGTCGGCGTGCGGATGGCGAAGAGCATCGGTACGCATCACGGCGGTGGCGTGATCCGCGGCTCGGAAGGCGGCGTAAACGAAGCCGCGCTCTTCCGCAAGCCCGCCCGGTGGATGGATTACTCCGGTCAGACTGGGCCCGGCGTCATCGAGGGAGTGACATTGTTCGATCATCCGGACAACCCCAGGCACCCCGCGCCGTTCCATGTCCGGGAAGACGGCTGGATGGGCGCGATGGTCGCGCTCGACGCCCCCGTGCGCATCGCTCCAGACCGCCCGCTTTCGCTGCGATACGCGGTCTACGTACACGCCGGGTTCCCGGAGCCCGCCGCCCTTGACCGCCAGTGGAAGCGCTTCGCCGCCGCGCCGCTGCGTCCGCCGTTCGGCCCGCCCACAGCAGCCAAGGATTGCCGCCACGGCGATTTCCGCCGCTTCACCGTGCCGCGCGAATTCGCCACCCAGGCCGACTGCGAAGCGGCTGTGCGTTAGGCGTCGAGCGCGGCGATCAGTTGGCCCATGAGGCCCATGCCGAACTGGAGAATCACTCGGTAGTCGCTGCGCTGCAATTCTTCGCCGCCGCGGTTGGAATGGGCCACTCCGGAGAGAAAGCCGTCCGGTGCCAGATTCGGCACTAAGCCCCGCAAAGTGCGCTCGGCGGCCTCGCGCGCCGCCGCGTCGAGGATCCCGTGCCTGGCGCCGATGGCGAGCGCCGCCGCGATGCCGGCCGATCCCCCGGTGTCCGGCGCCACCTGCGGCTCATCCACGAAGCAATGCCAGAGGCCGTCGGCCGCCTGTCGCTCCATGGCCCACGCGGCTGCCCGCTTCGCCTCGGCGCGCAAATCGTCGACACCCGGCCGATCGTGCAGTTCCGCCAGCGTGCGCACCAGACCGAGCGAGTACCACGCCACGCCCCGCGCCCAGTTCCGGAATGTCCGCGGCTGATCCTTGTGGTGGCGGAGAAAGAGCGCGCCGTCCGCAACGAGGCGCGCGCGCCGGATGCGCAGTTGGCGTAGCGCCATCTGCTCCAGTGCCGGCTCATGGCGGCGCCTTCCGGCCACGGCCAGAGGATACGCCACCGTGTAGCTGCCCTCGGCCGAAGTGGTCGTGCCATCCATGATGCAGCCTTCGGCATCCTGGGTCTTCTTCCAGAATTCGATCGCGATGTCGAGCGCCGGGTGCCGGGGTTCGACGCGCGCCAGCGCCGCGAAGGGCAGCGTACTTTCGATCCCTGCGAGGCGTCCCTCGGCCGCACGGCTGCGCAGATCCTCGAACGAGAGCCGGCCGCCCGGCAGGAAATACCGGCTCAGATGCTCGTTGAGCGCTTCGCCCGCCTGAAGATCGCCCAAGCCGTCAAGCACGCAGCCGTGCATCCAGCCGAACGGCTGGACGCTGTCGAGGGAACGCAACCGGCGGTGGAATTCGGTGAGTGGACCATCCTGGCCCGTCAGCATGAGATGCGGGCGAAGCCCGGTGGGAACCGGATCCCCGCCGTGCAGCCAGAGCGGCGTCGTTCCTTCGCGGAGCCGCAGCCGGATCCCTTCGGAACTCGCCGCGCTGGTCGCGCCGGCGTCCAGAACGGCCTCGAAGGGCTGCAACGCACAGGCAGACCGAAGGTCGAGGGTAGCGAGCGTGCGTCCGGAGCGGGCGAGAACGGCGTCAACCAGCTTCACTTCGCGGTCGTCGAGCGCCACGGTGACGCGGAAGCGGGACGGTTCGTTGTGCCGTTGCGTCCAGGACAACACCGGACCGCCTTCTTCTCCAGGGGAGACAGCGAACGCGGGCCAGCCGCCGTGGACGCGCACCTCGGGTGGGGTCTCCGGCCGCCCGGCCTCCCGGACCGCCGCAACCGAATATTGCGCCGAAACGCGGGCGGGCGGCTTGGAGCACGCGGACAGTGCGGCCGCGCTCAGCCATGCCCGCCGCGTGATGCCGCCGGCGGTCACTGACCCGTCCGTGGCGGAGGCGGCGGAACAGGCGTTCTCACCACGTGCTGCTCGGAGGCGCACGAAGTGATCAGAGCGAATACAATTGAAAGCAACAGGATCCGCATTGCTCTCAGGCTAGCATAGGGTCCAGTTGCAAAGACCGAGGTCCGGCATGATAGACTAAGGACGTTGCGCCCGTAGCTCAGCTGGATAGAGCGTCTGGCTACGAACCAGAAGGTCGCGTGTTCGAATCGCGCCGGGCGCACCATAGAATCAATAACTTAGCAGCAAAAACCGCAGTCTCAAGAGGGTTTGGTAGCAACGGTGGTAGCAACCCGCTTCAAACCCTCTTCCCTGGTAGCAACAGACTCCTCTTCATTCGACTTTGGCGGCGCGAGAATCGCGTCCATCTTGGCGGCCACGTCCTGCTGGACTGACTTCAGGATGTGGCTGTACGTCTGCAAGGTGAAGCTGACCTGAGAATGGCCGAGTTGTTCGGCGATGTAGCGCGCCGATACGCCTTGGGCGAGTAGCAGGGTCGCGGCCGAGTGCCGTAAATCATGGAACCTCATGTCCGGCAACTTCGCGGCCTTGAGCAGTTCCTTGAAGCGGCCGAACGCGGCTCGCGGCTCCAGCGGCGTCCCAATCGTCGAGGTGAACACGTAGCCGGTTTCCCGCCAGCGATCCTCTGCAATCTCCCTGTCGAGCTCCTGGCGGCGCTTGTGTGCGGCGAGTGCGGAGCGCGTCACTGCCGGCAGCATCAGGATTCGCCGCCCGGCGTCTGTCTTCGGCTCAACCCGCACGAGTTTCTTGTCGACCCGCTGAAGGGCGCCGGAGACTTCGAGGGTACCCGCTTCGAAGTTGATGTCCTGCCACCGGAGGCCGAGTACTTCGCCTTGGCGTAGCCCGAGAGCGACCGTGACGGCAAACAGGGCTTCCAGCCTGTCGCCCTCGCACGCGGCGAGGAACTGCCGGGCTTGCTGCGGAGTAAAGGTCTGGATCTGGGGCCGGGAGATGGACGGCGGCTCCACCAGAGCCGCAACGTTGCGCGGTAGCGTCCCATCGTTCACGGCGACCGCAAGGGCGCTGCGCAAGGTCACGAGCAGGTGCTTCACCGTCCGCGGCGATAGCCCGGAGTCGAGCTTCTCGCTGAGGAACGTCCGGATCGCCTGAGGCGCGAGCTTCGCAACCGGGATGTCACCAAGGCCGGGCTTGAGGTGAATCCTCGCGATGTCCTGATACGTGCGAAAGGTCTTCGGGCGCACCGTGTTCTTGACGACGTGGTCAAGCCAGTGATCGAGGAACTGAGCGACGGTCTGCTTCTCGGGCACGACGGGCAACCCCTGCCGTTTGTCGTTGAGCGCCTTCGTCAGTTCGTCGCGTACCGCTTCGCGCGTCTTGCCGGTAAAGATCTTGCGGCTGAGGACAACCTTCCCGTCCGCGTTTTTCTTCCATCCGAGGCTCAACGCCGCCCGCCAGCGGCCATCCGACATTTGGTAGATCGAGCCTTCATCGTTTCCGCGTTTTCGTGCCATTGCTTCTCGCCTCCACCTTCTTCTTTGCCCGGTACCGGGCCATCCTGAGCCGCAAGCTGCAACTATCGTGAATCCGCTTGTGACTGCGGCTCCCTGTCACATCGAACAACTGACCGCACGCTTCGCAGCGGCGGGCTTGGCGCACTCCGGTTACCAACTGCGCGACCTGGGTCCAGATTCCAGCCAGCAAATCGGCCGGCGTGAGCACCTGCTGAAGAGTGTCTCCAAAGTCACGCGGGAGAATCTGAACCGTGGCCCGCCGATAGAGACGGCGGGTGACTTCGTCGGCGATGAACAGGCGGGCCGGGCCTTCGAGATCGCCGGGCTTCCATCGCTTCAGCCAGCGGGCATTCTCGCCCTGCCATGCAATCGGAATGGTGATGTTGCCTTGGAACCGGGCTACCACGTAATCGGCGGCCTGCCAGTGGATGCACTCGCGGAGAGACGCACGCCGCGCGGCCGGCGGCAACTGGAGACGTTCCCAGACCTGGACAACCCGCGCTACGAGCGCCGCGTGAGTGAGCCAGATTCCGGCTGGTTCGATCACGCCGAGCGTAGCGAACCGTCCGCGCTCGAATTCGCCGAGAAGGCCATGCTGCCGGGCGAAAGCAAGCGCATCCTGCGGCGTCGAGATAGCAGCGAACGTCAAGTACAGATCGGGCTCACCGAGAGGAAAGACGGTGTCCGATCCGCCTGATTCGTCGGCGCTGAGACACAAGTCTTCACGGCTGGAGCCAATGTCACGTAAGCCGAGCGACACCGAGCGCCAGCGAAGCCAAGGGAAGTGAACGGCGTCTGTGGCGGGCGGGCGTTCTGCGGTTCGTACCAGCATCAGCGTTACGCGATTGTATACGGGTTTCTATATCGACTTCCCGTATACGCTCTGCTGAAATAGTCGCATGGAACCGCGCAAGGATGCAACCCAAAACGCCGCGCACCGCACTTACCTACGGGTGAAGACGGCGGCGCAGGTATACGACATTCACCCTTCGACGCTCTACCGGCTGATCTCGGCGGGCGCTATCCGCTCCGTCCGCATCGGTCACAGCGTCAGGATTCCGGCTTCGGCTCTCGACGAGTACAACCGGCAACTGGAGGCGCAGTAAGTGGGAAAGCCCGCGCGGGCGGCGCGGGCCTTGGGACTGCTACGAGGCGGTGAAACCTTGCATCCATCTTACAACGAATCACCTGTAACCCGCGTGCCCGTCGATGCGATCCGCACCGACCTGGACACTCAAGCACGCACCTTTACCTCTCCGGGCGCTGTCGAAGATCTGGCCGAAGATATCGAGCGCGGCGCTACCCTGCCTCCCCTCGACGTGTTCGACACCGGCGACGGCGACCTGATCCTCGTGGACGGGTTCCACCGGCTGGCCGCCCTGCGGCGGGCTGGCGCTGTCGAGGTTGATGTCCGCGTCCACCGTGGCGACGTGCATGAGGCGCGCTGGTACGCCTGCGGGGCGAATCAGGCACACGGACTACGGCGCACGAACGCCGACAAGCGGCGGGCCGTGGTCATGGCGTTGGCGCTGCCTCAGGCAGAAGGCCTGTCTGATCGTGAGATCGCCCGACACTGCGGCGTCTCACACCAGCACGTCTCCAACATCCGGGCGGAACAGACCAAGAAACCCGAGTGTCAAATTTTGACACCTCCGCCGGAACCAGATCAGCCGGAACTTCAACCCAAACAACACCCGCGGGAAGGTAAGCGGCTGGAACAGATCCGGCGCGCCCACCGAAACCGGTTCGACAGTGTGCTGGGCCGCCTGAACGGGCTGGCGAGAATTTCCCTAGACGAAAAGGGCATCAACCTAGGCTACGTGCTGGATGCCACACCCGAGGGCGTCCAGCCGGCGGATTGGGTCAAGGAACTGCGCGAAGTCGAGGCCGCAGTCAAGGTCCTGCGGCGAAGGCTGGAGGAGGCGCTACGTGACCGCGGCTGAAATCGCGGCCGCGCTTGGCGGGCGCAAGTCGGGCAGCGGCTGGACGGCGAAGTGTCCGGCGCATGACGACACGAACCCAAGTCTCAGCCTGACCGACCGGGACGACAAGGTGTTGGTGAAGTGCTTCGCGGGATGCGATCAGCGGGACGTGATTCAAGCGCTGCGGGCCAGAGGCTTGTGGCCGGAGAACGCATCCAATGACCGGCTGAAGCCTTCGGCAAGCTACCACTATCACGACGAAGCCGGGCGACTGCTGTACACCGTCCACCGATACCCCACTGTGCCAAAGAAGACCTTCAAGTGTCAGCGTGCCGATGGCGCATGGAACATGAAGGGCGTGCGGCGCGTGTTGTTCCGCTTGCCGCAAGTCCTGGAAGCGGAAATCTGCTTCGTGGTCGAGGGCGAAAAAGACGCCCAAACACTCGCCGACTGGGGTTTCTGCGGGGCTTGCAACCCGCATGGGGCGGGCGAGTGGAAACCCGAGTACAGCGAAAGCTTGCGAGGGAAGGAAGTCATCGTGATTCCCGACAACGATGCACCCGGCATCGACCATGCGCGTACCGTAGTCGCGTCCCTGATGGGTGTAGCGGGCCGTGTGCGGCTGCTCGAACTGCCAGCGGGCATCAAGGACGTGTCCGAGTACTTCGACCGCGGCGGTAGCGAGGTGGGCTTCCTGGCGATGCTGGAGGGCGCGGACAATGTCTGACGGCGCGCGGGAGTTCCGCTCTGAAGACGAGATTCGGGATTGGGCGAAGAAGCACGCCGCGAACGGTTGCGCCCAACCCGAGGCCAGCGATACCCCAATGACCGTTGACGAGATTCCCCCACTGCGGAGCATCAGCAACGGCACAATCGAATGGGACATCCACCCGTACATCGCGCGCAAGTCGATTACGGCATTCTCGGGCGATGGCGGCTGTGGCAAGTCGCACCTGCTGTCTGATCTGCTTCGGCGCGCCTGGCGCAACGGGCATCCGGTTTTGTTACTGGATCGTGAGAACGGTGCGGATGTGGTTTGCGAGCGTCACAACTTCCTGGCGATTTCAGATGATCCCGATTACCGCATCTGGGGCGGCTGGTGCCGAGAGTCACCACCGGACCCGGCAAGCGGCGCTATTCAGCGGTGGGTTCATCAGCATGCAGAGCGTCATCCCATCGTAGGTATCGATTCGCTGGTGAGCTTCTGTGAGTCCGACGAGAACGACAATTCCGCGATGCGCAAAGTCCTGGATCGCTGGCGCACCCTGACCCACATCGGCGCGTCCCTGGCGCTGATAAACCACAGCGGCAAGGCAGACACAGCGAAGCAGTGGCGCGGTGCAAGCGGCATCAGAGACGGCGTCGACCGCGGACTTCTCATACAGGATCTATCTCGGCCCGGAATCCGTCTCGAATCACTGCGAGTGACCACATGGAAGGCGCGCGTAGGCGCACCTGTGGATGCGGTCCTGAAGCTTCAGGACGGCGAGTTTCTCATTGATGATCGCAGTGAACAGGAAGTTCTCGCGGGGCGGCTTGAGGACTTGCTACGCGCGAATCCTGGCATCCAGACTCGCCAATGGGAAGAGGTCCTGAAGTCGGTTGGCATCCCGCGAGATCCCGCCCGAATCTGGCTAGCGCGCGCCATCGATGAGGGCCGCGCCGAGGAAACGAAGCAGGGCCGGGCGACACGTTACAGACTCCTGGAACCGGAGGAACTATGACCGGAACCGTGATCGTGCGGCGGAATGTGCGGAAACCCTACCTAAGGGTAGGGGGTTTCCCGCACATACTCAGCGTGCGGATGTGCGGCGCGGAATGTGCGGAGCCGCACATGCAGGCGAATGAACAACTTGCATCGACTTTAGCGAAGGCGACCAAACAGCCTTCCGCACGTGCGGATAATGTGCGGGCCGTGCAACAGGGGGAATGGCGCCTTTGTATCTCCATCGGATTCGCGATCGATTCCGGCTTGTGCGTGGAACTTGATGAAATGCGGGAATTTTCGAACCACTTTTTGGCGGGATGAAAGGGAGACAGGATGGCACCACCGAAACACCTATCGCAGGAGAGCAAACGAGAATGGCGGGCACTGACCGCGGCGTACAGCATCGATGAGGCCGGTTTTCATCTCCTGGAGCAGTTTTTCGAGGCGAAGGAGAGGCGTTCGGCGGCGCGCGCCATCGTGGATCGGGACGGGCTGATGATCGATGGGCGCTTGAAGGATCAGAAGATCGCACATCCGATGTTGCAGGTTGAGCGCGATTCGGCGGCGGTCATGACGAGGGCATGGAGGCTTTTGGGCTTCGACCTTGAGCCTGCAAGGGATCGAGATGCCGAGACGTAACCGCAAGGTCCGGGCCACGGTCGAGACGCATGGCAAGCTGACGTACGAGCAGCGGTCCTACCTGCTGTTCGGTGGGCGGTCACCATTCCCTGATTCCGCGACCGCGGAGAGAGCCTGGCGGACGCATCGCGCGCACCTGATGTCCCTGGTGAACCCATGCACCCGTCCGTTCGCATGGTGGACGTTCGAATCTCCTGTTGTGCGACAAATGCGGCGGCCTGCCTCGGAACAGTTGGCGGAGTTGGGCTTGTTGACGCCGGAGGAGTTGGAAATTGAACGACGACGAAAGGAAAGGATCAAGCAATGAACGACGAACAGAAGAAGTTGGAGTACAGCCAGTCCGAAGAAGACAAAGCGGCCATGGTGGCGGAGACGGGGTACCCGCGGGTCCAACCGCCGGGCTGGTCGACGTGGACAACCGAAGAACGCCAGAATTGGCTGATGGACGCGACAGCCGAGGTAGTCACTGCCTGCCGGGAGATGGCGGCGGCGCTGACCCGGCTGAATGAGCGGATGATCGATCACGACCGCGCCATCGGCAAGTTGTCCGAGTCCGTCTTGACGGCGGTCCAACTTTATCACGCGGCGGCGGTGGGCAGAGAGCCGCGCGGACCGCTTCACGGCAAAAATTAGCGGGACCGTTTGAAACAAAAACGGGCTAAAATGGAGTTAGCCGAAAGGCCGGTAAAACTGAGCGCGTCACTGTCCCGCGGGATGCTGGACACGCGACACCTCAGCCGAGCGCGGGATGCACTCGGACCCGGCGTACTGGCAGCGGGACGCTGGCAGCGACACTCCTACGGCCACCACATCACACAACAACGTAAGGAGTCTTTCTCATGGCAGATCACGACGTTAAACACTCACTCGAACTGATCAAGTCGAGTCTCGAATTCAAGCAGAACGAACTCGCCGAAAAGGTCCGCATCCAGTCCCTGCGATTGGACGAGCTTCAGTCTCTCCGCGAGCGTCCCGACCGTCCCGAGGGGCGCGACGGCAAGCACGCCGCCGGCGTGGGCGCGTACGTCGCACAACCGGGCTTCATCGACGCAGTGCGGAAAATCGGGCGGTTCGGGATGGAAATTACAGACCGTCCGCTTCTAGAACAAAAGGCGCTGATTGCGTCTTCCGACCTCGGCTACAGCACGCCGGGCGTTCTGGGCGCACAGCGTGTCCAGGGCGTCACGCCATTGGCGCGCCGTCGCTTGACGGTTCGCGACATGTTGCGTTCCGCGCCAATGTCGGCTTCGATGGCGGATTTCATCAGGGAAACCAGCTTCACGAATTCGGCTTCTCCGCAAGGCGGCGACGGGGTATCGAAAGCCGAATCCAGCATGCAATTCGAAATCTCGTCGGCGCGGGCGGCGACGGTTGCACACTGGATTCCCGTTTCGCGTCAGGCGCTTGACGACCTGCCCGAACTGGGCCGGTTCATCGACGCTAACTTGCTGTGGGGATTGAAGTTGAAGGAAGAAACCGAAATCCTCGTCGGCGACGGTTTGGGCGACCATCTCAACGGTCTGGTGACGCAAGCGACGGCTTACACCGGCGCTTACGGCGTCGGTTCCGACACGAAACTGGACGTTATCGCGCATGCCATTCTGGAACTTGCAGACGCTGAAGAATCGGCGAATTTCTGCATCCTGAACCCGCGCGATTTCCACGACATTTCGCTGATCAAAACCGAGGAAGGCGGCGCGAACCGGGGTAGCTACGTTGCCGCGGACCCTCTGGGCGGGCTTCTCCAGGTCAGAACCCTGTGGGGCTTGAGTTGCGTCATTACGCGAACGATGCCGGTTGGCCGGTTCCTTGTCGGCGACGCATCGCAAGCGGAAATTCGCGACAGGATGCGCGCGACGGTCGATATTTCGACCGAACATTCCGACGTTTTCACGAAGAACAAAGTCGCGATTCGCGCCGAAGAACGCGTTGCGTTGTTGGTGTTCCGACCCTCGGGGTTCGTCTATGGGGCCTTCTGACGTGAGCAGCGCTGGGGAAATTCGAACGGTTCGCGAGTTCGAAGCATTCCTTCGCAATCACGGTTTCAGCCGCAAGGCCGCGGCGCGCATCGCATCGGTTGGATGGCGCGGCCGCGATGAAGCCGCAGACGAAGAACAGCTTGCGGCATGGTTGCAGGCTGAGGCGGCGCGGCTGGCGTCGTAAACGGTATCGCGGCGGGAGCCTCCTACCTTCCGCCGCGTAGGCAAGCCGGGCGGCGCCTTCGTCAGCCACGCCCGGCGGGCAGGCAGTGACGCCAGCTCCGGCGGGCGCTGTCATTTAGGGGCGGGTGGCTTTGCTAACGCTGGCGATTGCTGCCCGTCCCGCTTTTCACCATGGCACGTTCACTACGACGCCAAGCCGATGCAGACGCCGAGCAGCTTCCGATTGCCCGCGAGTTCGTCCGAAACCCCGAGCGGTTCGCTGGCGCGCAACTGATCTGGGCGCGGGCATTCCTGGCGAGGATCGAGGCCGAGTCTGCGGAGCGCATCGAGTGCGACGCTGATGGGCAGCTTCAGTTGTTTCCCACTTCCACCCCCACATCGGAGTATCCAGATTGAGCACCGTACCTTGGACCCGTCCACCGGCATGTTTCCCTTCACCATCTCGCCGACGCTGCGCGGGTTGCGGCAACTGGGGCACGGATCGGCACCTACCACCGAGCGGCGGGGTTTCCTGGTGGTGCCAGCGATGCTGTCCGCACTGCAGCTTGATCGGCTTGGGCGATGTGCCGGACCCGCTGCTTCGTGGCCGGGATCGATGGAGCGCGGATCGCGCGCCACGCCAGACACGTCCGCGCCCGACACTGCGGGCCGAGTACTGAGGCGGCTGAACGGTACCTTCTGGTTTTTGCCTAGAAGGTCCGATCCTGGTAGCAACCGTGGTAGCAACCCAAGGCGAAATTCAGCTACAACTGCGAAACATGCGAAAGCGGACTGTCTGGAAGTGGTTGAAAAGACAACAGTAGCGCAAACATGCGAAGCTACCATCTCGAACTACGAACCAGAAGGTCGCGTGTTCGAATCGCGCCGGGCGCACCACCCTTTCCCAACTTCCCCTTTTCGCTCTCCTGGTTGACTGAGAGCTGTGTCTCGTGCGTGATTCCTTCGACAGCCAGGTGTACAGAGCGAACAGCGCCAACTGATTCAAATTAATGTCTTACAGAATCATGAACAACATGAAACCACCTCTGGCAAGTGACTCTCAGGGAGCCGCTTCGTCAATCCGCCTTTGGTGCTGTTTTAAGTCTTTTATTCGTCAGGGATTCGTGATATTCTACACCCAGTACAAGGAAAGCAGAGGATAGTTCGTGAGGAGTTGGACTTCCCGCGATCGACTACTGCGGCCTGGCCGGTGCAACGCCGGTCGGGAAAACAAAAGGGGTAATTTCGATGGAGATTGAGAGAATCAACCGAAAGGCGGCTTCCCGCCTGTTTGCGTTGATGGCCGTCGGCCTGCTCGTGCTGGCTTCCGGCCTGCAAGCGCAAGAAGTTAGCGCCAGTATCACTGGCGTGATCACCTATCCCACCGGAGCAGCGGTGGTGAACGCATCCGTCAACGCCCGCGATATCAACCGCGGAACCGTGTGGCCGACCACGACCAACGAAGTCGGCATTTACTTCTTCCCCCGTATTCCAGCAGGCAACTACGAACTCCGCGTGGAGGCGCCCGGTTTCCGCACCGCGGTTCGTACCGGCATCGGGTTGGAAGTCAACCAGCGGGCCCGCGTCAATATTACGTTGGATCTCGGGCAGGTAGCCGAGACGGTGGAGGTCACCGGCGAAGCGCCGTTGTTGCAGACCGACACGACGATTGTCGGCACCACGATTACGGCGAACCGCCTGGTCAACACACCGATCCTGAGCCGGAACTTCATCGCGCTCACCCTGTTGACGCCCGGCGTAACGACGACCAATCCCTCCGGCTTTAACAACGACCGGCGCACCACCGGTGGCGGCCGTCCGTACGTGAACGGCAACCGGAAGGAAGCCAACAACTTCCTCCTGGATGGCATCGACAATAACCAGGTTTCGGACAACCTGACGTCCTACCAGCCGAACCCGGATGCGATCAGCGAAGTCAAGGTCATCACGAACAACGCTTCGGCGGAGTTCGGAAACTTCCAGGGCGGCATCGTCAGCGTCAACCTGAAGTCCGGCACCAATGACTTCCACGGCAGCCTGTTCCACTTCTTCCGGAACGACAAGCTGAACGCCAACGAGTGGGCTCGGAACTGGCAGGGGCTGGAGCGCGGCTTTGTTCGCTATAACTCGTTCGGAGGCACCATCGGCGGCCCAGTCCTGATCCCTGGCTTGTTCAACGGAAAGGACAAGCTGTTCTTCTTTGCGGACTACATGGGAATGCGCCGCCCGACGCCGGCGACCCTCGGCCAGCCGACCGTGATGACCGAGGCCTACCGCAACGGCGATTTCTCCGCCTTGGGCCGTCCGGTGTACAATCCGTTCGCGCTCGACGCGAACGGCAACCGGACTCCATTTGCGAACAATCAGATTCCGTTGAGCCTGCGCAGTCCGGTGGCATCGGCGCTGTTCAACGCACGGGACCTCTATCCCTTGCCGCTGACTGCGGATAACCGCTTTAACCAGTTGAACGCCGCCTCCAACCAGCTCAACCTGAACCAAAGCGACTACCGGGTGGATGCCAAGCCCTCGATGTACGACGACATCTCCGTGCGCTATTCGATGTCGAACCAGACCAATCCGGGGCAGAACACCTTCCCGTTGACGTTCAACTCCTTCAACGACTCTCCGTTTAAGGCGGGTGTCGTCAACTGGACCCGCGCCTTCTCGCCGACGATTGTGAACGAGGCGCGCATGGGCGTGAACCGCATCACACTGCACAACGGCGGCGATCCAAAGGGTTTTGGCGATCTGAACCAGCAACTGGGGATCGCCGGAGTGAACAGCCCCGGTTTGCTCGCCATCAGCTTCGGCAACTCCTTTACCAGCGGAATTGGGAACGCCAATATTGGCACACAGCAGTTGTTCGCCAATACCACCTACCACTTCGCCGACAATCTGACAATCATCCGCGGGCGGCACATGATGAAGATGGGCGGCCAGGTGCTGCGGCAGCAGATGAACACTTTCTACGCGGGCAATAACGGCCGCACCGGGTTCATGCAGTTCAACGGCCGGTTTACGGCCCTCAACTCGGGTGCGTCGGTGGTCGGCACCGGCGACGCGGACTTCTTCCTTGGGTTGCCGGAGGTGATCGGCCGCGGTCTTGACACCGGAACTTGGGGACACCGCAAGACGATCTGGGGATTCTATTTCCAGGACGACTGGCGCGCGACCGACCGGCTTACGCTAAACCTTGGCCTGAGGTGGGAGTACCACACCCCGCTGATTGAGGTCGCTGACCGCCAGTCGAACTTCGAGCCTTTCTCCGGCCGGCTGCTTCTGGCGGGCCAGGACGGCAACAGCCGCGCCCTGTATGAGCCCTATCGGAAGGACTTCCAGCCACGCATCGGGTTTGCCTACACGATGGGGAATTTCGTTGCCCGCGGCGCCTACACGATGAGTTCCTTCATGGAAGGGACAGGCACGAACCTGCGGCTGCCCTTCAACCCACCGTTCAACGCCGAATTTGAGGGCCGCTACGACAGCCCTGCCTTCAATCTGCCCTTATCGACGGCTTCTGAGGGCCTCACGGCCCTGCGACAGGTCGACCCCTTTGCCCGGGTCAACATCCGGCTCTGGGATCCATTCGTCCGGCCGGCCAACACGCAGCAGTGGAACTTCACGCTGGAGCGGCAGTTGCCGGGACAGATGGTCGCCACGGCTGGCTATGTGGGCCAGAAGGGCCATCACCTGGTGGTGCCCATGCCGTACTTCCAGCGTCGTCTGCTTCCGGGCGGCGGCGTAGAGGCTAGCCCCTATCTGCGGGACAACCCGCAGCTTGCCAATATCGCCCAGATCTCGGGCACCGAATCCAACGGCAACCAGCAGTATCACGGGTTGCAGGCAACCATGCGCAAGCGCATGACTGGAGGCTTGGAGTTCCAGGCGAACTACACGTTCTCCAAGGGCATGAGCGACGCCATCGGCTACTACGGCGAGGGCGGTCAGGCTGGTTCTCAGTCGGCCTACTGGCAGTATCTCTATGACCGCCGCGCGGAGTGGGGTCCCACCTACTTCGATGCCCGCCACATGTTCAACATCACCCATGTCTGGGAGTTGCCTTTTGGCAAGGGCAAGGCGATGGGCTCCGATATGCCGGGCTTTGCCCAAGCGGTCCTCGGCAACTGGCAGATCGGCGGCATCCTGACGCTGCGTGGCGGATTCCCGCTGACGATGCGCGCACCCGACAATTCCGGCACCCTCTCGCGCGGCGCGCGGGCAGACCGGATCGCCGCGGGCGGCACTCTCAGCGAAGTCGGTCGCGGCAGCCGCTGGTTCGATACGACGGCGTACCGGATTCCCGCGGGCGGAACGCTCGGCAGCGCTGGCAACGGCACCGAGCGGGGTCCTGGATTGAAGACCTACGACGTCTCGGTCCAGAAACAGTTCCCGATCAAGGAACGGATGTACATGGAACTGCGGGGCGAGGCCTTCAACCTGACCAACACGCCGATCTTTAACGGTCCGAACCGGAGCGCAAACTCCCCGGCGTTCGGCGAAGTTGCAGGCGCCCAGGGCGAGCGGCAGATCCAGCTCGCGCTGCGCTTCCACTTCTAGACCACGGCTGGATTCAGCCGGTTGGGCTCGCGGGTTCGCCCCGCGAGCCCTTTTTCGTTTATCCCGGCACCGCTTCCCACGACCGGCTCCGGGCCGACCGCAGCACCGCGTCGCACACGTAATCCGTCGCCAGCCCCGCGCGAAACGTCGGTTCCGCCGGCTGGCCGCTGCTCAAACCCGCGAGGAAGTCCGCCACCTGGTGCACGAACGAGTGTTCGTAGCCGATCTGCAGGCCCGGCACCCACCAGTTCTTCATGTACGGCTGATCGCCGTCGGTCACGTGAATCGACCGCCAGCCCCGCACCCGCCCCTCGTCCCTGTGATCGAAATATTGCAGCCGGTGCAGGTCGTGCAGGTCCCAGAACACCGAGCCGTGCTCGCCGTTCATTTCCAGGGTGTAGAGCGCCTTGTGGCCGCGCGCGTAGCGCGTCGCCTCGAACGTCGCGAGCGACCCGTTGGTGAAGCGGGCAAGGAATGCGCTGGCATCGTCAATCCCCACCGGCGCGACCTCGCCCGTGAGCGTGTGCTTGCGCTCCTTGACGAACGTTTCCGTCATCGCGCACACCTCGGCGATCGGCCCGTTGAGCCACATTGCGGTGTCGATGCAGTGCGCCAGCAGGTCGCCGGTGACGCCGCTGCCGGCAACCGACGCATCGAGCCGCCACAGACCCGCGCCGCCCTGCGGCAGATCGGGGGAGATCGTCCAGTCCTGCAGGAACTTCGCCCGGTAGTGGAACACCCGCCCGAGTTTCCCTTCGTCGGCCACCTGCTTGGCGAGCATCACGGCAGGGATGCGCCGGTAGTTGTACCAGACCATGTTGGCGACGCCAGCCTTCTCCACGGCATCGGCCATGCGCTGGGATTCGCCCGGATTCCGTCCGAGCGGCTTCTCGCACAGCACCATCTTGCCCGCCGCCGCGGCCGCCAGCGCGATCTCCTCGTGCGTATCGTTCGGACTCGCAATGTCGATCACGTCGATATCGCCGCGCTCGACCAGCTTCCGCCAGTCGGTCTCGATGCCTCGGTAGCCCCATTGCGCCGCGAACGCCTCGGCTTTCGCCCGGTCCCGCCCGCAGATCGCCTGGAGCGCCAGCGTGTGATCGCCGGGAAAGAAATGGCTCACCTTGTGAAATGCATTCGAATGGGCGCGGCCCATGAATCCATAGCCGACCAGCCCAACGTTGAGTATCTTCTTCGCTGCCATAGTCTCGTGGTTACCCCTGCCAGCCGTGCGCGTCGCGGACCGCCGCCATCGCGCCAAGGATGCTGTCCCAGGTTTCCGGCTGCATCATGACATCGTTCGGGAACATGCAGCCGTCCCAGCAGATGTGCGGGATCTTGCGCGTCACCGCCCCGCTCGCGTCGCGGAGCCAGTAGCCGGCGTCGCGGGCGATCTGCAGCTTGCCGTTCGGATCGTCGGGCAGGCAGTGGCGCCCGGTCTTGTCATGCGATCCCGCGCCCTTGACGGTCGCATCGTTCTGCGCCACGTGGAAGTCGATCGTCCAGGGCCGCAAGGCGGCCGTCATTTCCGCCAGCGCGGCTTCGAGCGGCACGCGGTCGGACCAGTCGTAACCGGCCGGCAACAAACGATGCTCCGGCGCGTTGTAGCCCAGCGTATAGAGCAGCGTGTGCGCCATGTCGGCCTGGAAGCCGAGCGTCTCCGGGCGGCCGGTCATTTCGAGCAACTCCACCATGTACTTCCAGCTATGCATACCGCCCCAGCAGATCTCGCCTTCCGCCGCGAGCCGTTCGCCATGCTCTTCGGCAATCGCACACGCTTCGCGGAACGTCCCGGCAATGCGGCGCTGCCCTTCACCGGGATCGGCCGCCCACTCCGCCGGACCGGTGGCGGAGTCGATGCGCACGATTCCATACGGACGAATGCCCAGTTCGCGCAGCTTACGCGCAATGCGGCACGCCTTCCGGACCTGCGTCAGGAAACGCGCACGGTCCTCGGCCGAGCCCATCGCCGATCCGCCTCCCGTGGGCGGCCACACCGGGGCCACGACCGATCCCACGACAAACTTCCGCGCGGCGATCTTCTCCGCGAGCCGCGCCAAATCGTCGTCAGAAGCGTCGATGGAGACGTGCGGGTCAAACAGGAACAGGTCGATTCCGTCGAACCTCACGCCATCGGCCGAAGCCGCCGCCGTGAGGTCGAGCATCGTGTCGAGATCGATGGGAGGTTCAGAGTCGGGGCCCTTGCCGACGAGGCCGGGCCACATCGCGTTATGGAGCTTGGGATAGAGGTTCGGCATGCCTACGGTGACTAGTCATACCACAAAACCCCAGGCCACCGATCCTGCATACTAGATCCATGTGTCTTGTGGCGTTGAGGGCGGGAAGGCCGCTTCCCAGAGCATGATTTCCGCGGGGTTGCTGGCGCTTGGGTTGGCCCTGCTGTATTTCGGCGCGGAATGGCTGGTGCACGGGGCCACGCGGCTGGCGCGGCTTCTCGGGATGCGCCCCTTCGTCATCGGGCTGACGCTGGTGGCCTATGGCACCTCCATGCCGGAAGCGGTCGTCAGCGCACTCGCAGCCGTGCAGGGCAAGAGTGAGATCGCGATTGGCAACGTGATCGGCTCGAACATCGCCAACATCGGCTTGATCCTTGGCATAACCGCGCTGATCATGCCGATCGCTGTCCAGGGACGCCTGATCCGCCGTGAGATCCCGGTGCTGGTGATCTCAGCCGTGCTCGTGCCGCTGTTATTGTGGGACGGCGTGATCACGCGCGTCGAAGCCGGGTTCCTGCTGCTGGCGACGGCGCTGTTCACCTATGCTGTGACCCGCCAGGCGGATGCCGACCCGGATGACGATGCGGAGTTCGCCGGACCGGTGGAGGGCGGCAGGCTACGCTATTGCCTGTTGTCGCTTGCCGGCTTGTTGACGCTGATGGCCGGCGGCAAGGCATTCGTCGACGGCGCAAGCGGGCTGGCGCTGGCCCTCGGCATCACGGAGCGCGTCATCGGCCTAACGGTGGTGGCGGCGGGCACATCCGCGCCGGAACTGGCGGCGTCAATCGTCGCGGCGGTCCGCGGACACTCCGCGGTGGCGGTGGGCAACGTGATCGGCTCGAACATCTTCAACACGCTATTCGTGCTGGGAACCGCGGGGGCCTTGCATCCCATCTTCGGCAACCTCGAGACGATGTCGGTCGACCTGATCGGGCTCGCCGTCTTCACGATCGCCGGAGCGGTCATGGTCGGCTGGGAGCGCCACATCACGCGCTGGGAAGGCGCAGTGCTGCTGGCGGGCTACGCGGGCTTCATCTGGTGGATCGTGGCCCACCCGTAGGGGCTCCGCGCTTCCGCCTCTCTCAGGGAGCCTGCACCAGCCAATCCTTCAAAGCCGGGATCGCTTCCCAAACCTTCTCGAAGGCGGCCGCATAGTGGCTCATGACCGTCCCGTCGTTCGGCGGCGCGATATCCCGGATGTCCAGCATCGTCGAGAGCAGGAGATCCGTATTCGGGAACCCCTCCGGATCGAGCCGAGGCGGGTCGAAGGCCATATACGTCCAGACCGGCCTTCGCAGCCAGGCGTCCACCGGAACGCCTTCCGCCTGCAACAAGGTGCCAAGCCGGTCGCGCACATATCCGGAGTCGGGGAGGCCGAGTTCCTGCGGAACCAGCCGCAACGGCAAGACACAGAAGCTGTTGCCCGGCTCACCCTCGTCAAACAAGGGGACCACGCCCGGCAGCCGGGCGAGGGACCGGCAAAGACTCAGACAATTGCCGGCGCGGACCCGTATCTGGTCCTCCAGGCCCGCCAATCGGGTCAAAGCGATTGCGGCGGAGAAGACATTGGGGCGGTAGTTGAAGCCGTAGCTGATCGGCGGCGAAAACACTTTGTCCCCTTTTCGAAGCGACGTCGCCACGGAAACGAAGTCAACGTGTTCGATCAGGCCGGGGTTTCTCGCGCAAAGAACACCCAATTCGCCGGCGCCGAGGTGCTTCGCCCCGTTGCCGGATGCGATCATGGCCGTGCTGTAGAAGTCCGGGTCTGGCCCGTACCGGAGGATTCCCCCAATCGAAATCGTGCAGTCGTCGATCACGGGGATCTTCCGTCGCGAGGCAGCCTGGCGCAACCGGGGGAGCCGGCTGAAATTCCCGAAGAGGTGCGGGACCAGGATCGCCGCCACATCGTCCCCTGCCGCCACGTCGGCGAGGCTGTCATCAAGACAGCCGTCAAGCAAAGACACGTCAACGTAACGAGGCTTCATTCCGCAGGCGTAGATCGGCCCGACCGCGCCGGGCCAGTTCAGCGCCGCGGTCACGACCGCACCGCCCGGTTTGCGGTAGTAATCGAGAACCGTGTGCAGGGCTGCCGTCCCAGTCGCAACGGCACGCACATGCAGCGGCGCCACATGGGCGCCCAACGCCTCCTCGAACTGCCGCACCACCGGATGGTCGCTTCCGTGGTAGCGCCCGCTGCCGATCAACGCGCGGAGCGCCTCGGCATGGCCATCCTCCGGAGCGGGCCAACTGACGACGGAGCCTTCCGGCACCGATCGCTCGCCCCCGAAAAGCGCCAGTTTTCCTAGATCCATCGTAGAGGGAGTGTCCGGGGTAAATGCGTCAGTTACGTGTCCCCATCGGAGCAGCCTGATGTTAGCAGACTCAGGTTCCCCGGAGCATGAGCGGGCGCAACTCACCCGACGTGTGCAACGGGGTCCGTCGGGTCACCCGATCCGGTATCGCGACACCTGGTCTTCGCGGAAGCGCAGACCGAAACCAGGGTCCGTGCGCGGTTCGATCCACCCGTCTTTCGCCTCCATCGGATTCTCCAGCAGGTCGTCGAAAAGCTTCACGCCCGTTTCCCGCACGAAATACTCCACGAAGAGCGCGTTCGGGATCGACGCCACAAGCTGCGTGTGGACGTCCCAGTTGTAGTGCGGCGCCACCGGGATATCGAACGCCGCCGCCATGTGCGCGATCTTGAGCCATTCGCTCACTCCTCCGCAGACCGTGGCGTCCGGCTGCAGGATGTCGGCCGCGCGGCGGGCCAGGAGTTCGGCGAACGCCCAGCGCGTCGCTTCCAGTTCTCCGGTCGCCACCGGCCAGTCGAGCGCTTCGGCGATGCGCGCCATCGCCGCGATGTTGTCCGCGCGCACCGGTTCCTCGATCCAGTACGGCCGGTGCTCTTCCAGGCGGCGGAGCGCCGCGATGGCGGCGTTCGAGTCCCACCAGCCGCCGTTGGCGTCAAGCAGGATCTCGACCCCGTCGCCCACCGTCTGGCGTACCGTCTTCATGCGGGCGGCGTCCTCGGCGGGCGTGAACTTTCCCACTTTCAGCTTCACCGCCGTGAAGCCCTTTTCCACGTAGATCGCGTACTCGCGCGCCAGCTCATCCAGCGTCTGGCCCGGGCGGAAGTAGCCGCCGGTGGCGTAGCAGCGCAGCCTCGTCGAATGTACGCCAAGCAGGTGCATCACCGGCATGCCCGCAGCCTTGCCGCGCAGATCCCAGAGTGCGATGTCGAGCGCCGAGATCGCCCGCAGCCCGGCGCCGCGGCGTCCCGCCTGGATCGACTGCCGGTACATTTCTGCCCACAAATGTTCCGTATTGAAGATCGAAGCGCCCGTGAGCAGCGGCCGGTAGAGGGAATCCACCAGCGACACCATCGCCAGGCTCGAATCGTAGCCGAGCGTGAAGCCCTCTCCTGTGAGTCCTTCGGCCGTGCGAATCCGTACGAGCAGGTGGTCGCGGTGGGTGATCAGCCGGACAGCGTCGGCGACCGGGTTGGCCAGTGGAATCGAGACCGCCAGCGCTTCGACTTCTGTGATCTTCATGACGGTTTGCCACTGTAGCACAGGGGCTTCACGCTAAGATGAGAGATTCCCGATGATCGAACGTGGAGAAGCCCTGGCCCATGTGCGCCGCATGGCGGAAGTGATGTCCGTCCTGCTTTCGCACGGCGGAAGGTACCTCTGGCGCCGGATGCGCGGCCAGGATACGAAGGGCCCGGAGCTGGTCCGCGAGGGCTTCGAAGCACTCAGCGGCAGCTTCATCAAGTTCGGCCAGATCCTCTCCCTCCAGATCGACACCCTGCCGAAGGAATACTGCGACGGGCTCCTGGCGCTGCTCGACCGCGTGCCGCCGTTCCCCAGGGAACAGGCCGAACAGGTGATCCTGGAGGACCTGAAGCGGCCGCCGTCCGAGCTGTTCGAAGGCTTCGACGGCAACCCGATCGCCTCGGCTTCGATCGGCCAGGTGCACCGGGCACGGCTCAAGGACGGCACCGAAGTCGCGGTCAAGGTGCAGCGTCCGGGCGTGCGCCCCGTCTTCGACCGCGACAACCGGCTCCTGCGCTTCTTCATCCGCGTGATCTTCTTCTTCCGAATCGAGAGCTTCTACTTCATGCGCGACCCGGTACGCGAACTCTCCACCTGGACCAAGGACGAACTCGACTACCGGCGCGAAGCGTCGTACTGCAAGATGCTGGGCGACAACGCCGTGCAAACCCCCACCGAACGCGTCCCGCGTGTGTTCTGGGACCTCACGACCAGCCGCGTCCTGACCATGGAGTTCCTCGATGGACCAAGCGTCGCGACCTACCTGCGGATGGTCGAACGCGGCGATGAAGAGGGCCTGGCTGCGCTCAAGGACAAGGGCTTCCAGCCGGATGTCTTCAGCTCCAACGTCATTTCGAACTTCCTCAGCGACGCCTTCCGCTTCGGCGTGTTCCACGCGGACCTGCACCCGGCCAACCTGCTGATCCTGCCGAACAACGTGGTTGGCTACGTCGACTTCGGCATCGTCGCCACGCTCACCCAGGAGGCGCGCCGCAAGCAGATCGAACTGACCCTGGCCTACTCGAGCGGCAACCCGGAAGCGATCTACGATGGCTTTCTGAACATCTGTATCGTGAGCCCCTCGGCCGATCTCGCCGGCATGCGGCGCAAGATCGCCGAATTCACCGGCCAGTGGTACCACGAGCCGGCCGTCGCCGGACGCGTCCGGTTTCGCGTGACGGTCACGAAGACCATGATGGATCTGCTCTCCATCTGCCAGAACTACGGCGTGCTGGTCGACCGCGAGATGATCAAGTACATCCGTTCGACGATCCTGGCCGACGGCATGGTGTCGCGGCTGGCCCCCGGCGTTGACTTGGCGCACATCCTCCGGGACGTGGTCGAAAAGTATCTCGCCGAAGAAGCGCAGAAGAAGATCTTCTCCACAGCCGGCGGGCTCGCCATACTGGCAGACTTGACCCTGTGGATGCAGTCCGGGCCGTCGGGCCTGCTGCACGCTCTCAACCTGTTCGAACGGCGGCAGTTCCGCATCCACGCCGGGGTATCCGAGGTCTCCGACAAGGACTCCGGCCTGCGCACCCGAACGGTCGCCGCCTCCATCGTCTGGATGCTCACGGTCTTGGCGGTCGGACTCTTCGGTGGTGTGGAATTCTGGACCAGGCTCACATTTCCCACTGTCGTGGCCGGGACTTTTTTGGCATTATGGTCTGTGTGGGTATTCCGGCTGCTCCAGCGGCTGACGGCGAAAGAAGGAGGGAACTAGGTAACATGAAGGAAATTCAGGACCTGATGGCCTCGATGATGCGTTTCTCGGCTGCCATGACCTTGTTTGGCATGCAACAGATGCAGAACGCGGTGGGAGCGGCGGCGGATTCGCAGGCAGCGCTCACCAAGTTTCGCGAAGCACTCGATTCGGTGACGAACGCAGTGTCGTCGCAAATGGATGACTCCAAGAAGGCGACCCTGGACAGCATGTCCAAGGTGCAGAATGACATGGTCGACCGGACGTTCGACGCGATGAACGTTCAGGCATTCAGCCCGACCGAGATGATGCACACCGGGACCGATCTTATGCGGCGAACCACCGACTCGCTCGCCGAGATGGTCAAGAAGGCCACGGCGACGGCTGCGCCGGAGTCTTCGGGTGAACCCAAGCCTGCCGCCGAGGCGCTGGCTTAGCGTTGTTAGGGTGGGCGGGCGCGGGCCCGCCCAGTCTCTTGTTGCTCGAACCAGTCTCTACTTCGACCCTGCCACGCTCCGCCGTGGCAGCGGCTCTGCGCAAGTTCGATATTCGCACGCGACGCGTTGCTTCGCTCGGACGTCCGGACCCGGCGTACCAGGATCTGTCCCTGCCGGTCCGTTTCTCGCTGGCGATCGAGGAACTTGGGGGTCTGTACGCTCTCTTCGGGCGGTTCCTTGCCTGGCGCGCCGACCTCCTGCGATCCGATTACCTGATGCGTCTGCGCCGCGTCCGCCTCGCCCCTCCCCCAATCCTCGCCGGTGATTTCACCGGGCTCCTGGAGCATCATCTCGGTACAGTGGCCAGGGAAGCCGAACTGGGCGAATGTGCCTGGTCCTCACCGACCCGCTGCGCGTACAAGGCCAGGTTCCGGGGACGCGACGTGGTCATCCAGGCCTCCCGCGACGTGGCGAAGAAGACAGTGGCACAGTGGCGCGACGGGGTGATGCTGCTGGCGGAGGAATCGCTCGAACCGATCACGCGCAGCACTGTGCTGGAGCAGTTCGAGGAGTGGCTGGCGCTGTCCCAGGCGCCCGGACGCGAACGGGCCTATCTTGAAAACCTGCAGACCCTCGAAGGCCGGTCGCTGGCCCTGTATCCCCAGCTCGCGCCCGAATTGTGCGGCGAGGGCGTCCTCGGGTGGTTCTGGCAGGACGGACAACCGTTGAGCGAGACGCTCCCGCTCGGGACCAGGATCGCTGTGGAGCGTGCCGCCGAGGCCATCCTCGAGCAGATCACAACCGTCGCGGCGGTCGACGCGGAACTGGATCTCGATTCCATCGTAGTCACCCCGGCCGGCACGCTCGCGTTCCGCCGCGTGGAGCGGCTCGTGGCCATTCCCGCCACACTGGTCTCCACGGCGCTGAAGTACGTCGCCGCGGTCCTGTCCGCGAACGCTCCAAACGCGGCCCACCAGCTGGTCAAGCTGACGACCGGGCGCACCGCGCTGCACACGGAAACCCGGCTCCTCGATGAGTTATCGAACCTTGAGCCCGAGTTGAAGGTCAACGTCCGGTTCCCCGCCTCGGCAGCGACGTTCGAAAGCAATTGGCGCGCCTTGGCCGTGGTCGCCCCACGGCGCCCCCTCTACCTCGACGCCTTGCACCGCAACCTGCTGGCGATCGGCTACTGGAATTCCGAAACCGCCGCGGAGGACGATCTTCTGGCCGAGGCCCAGGCGCCTGTCATGGGGCGCATGCTACGCACGCGCGCCGGCGAACTGTTGTCCCGGGAGAAGGCGTCCGAGTGGTTCGCCGGATCCGGCCTCCTGCTGTTCGAAGGCGCCCGGCAGTTGAGCCGCCTGGCCGAGCAGATCCGCGAGAACGAAGTCGCCGTGGGGGTTGACCTGCAAACTGCCGATGGTTCCAGGGACAAGCTCCACCGCTCGATCCGGGCGCGGATCAGCATCGCCATGCTCACGATTGTGTTCCTGGTCACGCTGCGGTTCGCCTTCTCAGCGGCGTCGCCGGCGTCCGAGGTCCTGTCGGCGGTTGCTGCTGCTGCGGCCATCGGGTTATTCTGGTTCGTCTCCCGGATGGAGTGATGGTGCGGTATCGGTGAACCCCATGTTGAAGATCCTGAAGAAATTCGAGCCTTTGACAGCGTCATCGATCCAGGTCCCGGCGGAGCCGGCCGTCGTCTATGAGATCCTCACGGACTATGACAACTACCTTGAATGGTTCCCGCTGACGAGCCACTCCAAGTTGATGGTGAAAGAAGGCGAAGACCTTGCCATCGCCGAGTTTGCGTTCGACCGGCCCAAGGACGCGAAGCTCACGATGGAGTGTATCCACACCCGCAACGAGATGGTCCTGCACCGCCGCATCAGCGGCTCGATGCCGATCACGCGGGTTCAATGGAACCTGGAACCGGCCGGTACGGGAACCAAGGTGACTCTGCGGACGGAACTCGACTTCCGCAACTGGCGGCTCCTGCAGATGCGGGTCCCGCCCCGTGGCCTGGCGCCAGGCTTGTTGGAGGCGCTCGAAGGGCGGGTCGTGGCTTTTTCAAGTGACTTCGGCGATGAGGACGGCCGCAAGTTCCTGGAGATCATTCAAACCGACGAAGCGCTGGAAGTGTACTTTCTCGGCAGAAAGTACAAACTGGTTCCCAGTGATGAGTAGGGAGAGGCTTTGACGAAATCCGTCTTTCAGATCGACGCTCCCCGCGGACGCCTGTTCGGCATCATCGCCGATTTCGAGCGGTGGAGCGAATGGTTCCCGGGCTGCAAGGACATGAAAGTCCTGAAGAACGGGGGCAACACCCAGCAGGTGGAACTGACCCTTGCCAGCGTCAAGACCATCACAATGGGCCTCGAGTTCGATCTCACGCCCACTCAGCTCATCAACTTCCGCAAGATCAGCGGGAAGGACGTGAAGGAGTACGCCGGTTCGTTCCGTCTCATGAATAGTTCGGACGGGGCTGGAACCGTAGTCGTCGGCGAAATGGAGATGGACGCTGGCGCGATGGTGCCGAAATTCATGGTTGGACGCATCATGGAGAAGTCCCTCGCACAGACGGCGGAGGCGCTCAAAGCGCGCATCCGCACCGCGCCGCACAACCCGAAGTATGAGGCGGAAGACGAGCAGGCGGCCGCCGCGGCCGCCGGAGCCGCCGCCGGACCGCGTCCGCACAAGCGTAAACGCCTCATCCACGTACTGCAACGGAGCGACGGCTACCGCGTCTGGGTGATGGGAAAGACGTATTTCTATAAAGCCCAATGAAGGACCTGATCGCCAAAATCGACTTCTTCTCCGGCCTCGACGACCGCATCCTCAAGAGGCTCGGCGACGCTTCCATCATCCGCCAGTTCACAAAGAACGAGACGATCGTGCGGCAGGGCGAAATGGGCCTTGGCGTCTACGTCATCTCGCGCGGCCACGTCAAAGTGGACCGGGAGCAGAGCGGCGTCCGGACCCAGGTGGCAGATCTGGGGCCGGAACAGTGTTTCGGCGAAATGTCGCTGCTCGATAACAAGCCGCGCTCGGCGACGGTCACCGCAACCGTGGATACCGAGTGCCTGCTCCTGACGCGCGACAGCTTCATGAAGCTCATGAACAAGTATCCGGAGATCCCTATCCGGATGGCGCGCATGCTGGCGGAACGGCTGCGGGTGGCCAACGAGAAACTGACCCAGGCTCCGGCGCCCGCCGCCAGCCCCGCAACCCCGGCAACTCCCGCATCGGCGGCGCAGGCCGCGCCCGAGGCGCCGGGGACCCCGTCCAATGGCGCCACTCCCGCGGCCGCCGGCAGTGAGCCCGGCATGAAGACCAAGGTGCGGGATACGCTGCTCGATGCGTTTTCCAGCCTGTACACCATGAAGGCGATGACGCGGTTCTCCGTGGCGGTTCTCGGCTGTCCAGTGGAAGGAATCGCGGAGAACGCCGTGGAGCAGTTCCAGCTTGGAGAGGTGAAGATCCTCGTGTTCGCTGCGGACCAGCCGGCCGCGCTCCGCATTGCGGCGCACGAGCCGGGTCAGTTCACGGCGCACTGGTTCAGTCCGGACACTCCGGAGCGGCACTGGGGTCCGCTGGCGATTGATCCCGCGGATGAGGTCTGGCTGCGTGAGGGAGTGCTCGAAAAGAAAGGAGCGCCGGAAGACCGGCGCTCCTGAATCTCACAAGAGGCGGAAGTTCACTTCGATCTGGGCGGCCACCGTGACGGGCTTGCCATCGCGCAGGCCTGGCTTGAAACGCCACTTTTGAACGGCTTCGATCGCCTTCTCATCCAGACCGAGACCGATCCCTTTGACGACCCGCAAATTTTGCGGCTTGCCGGCGGCATCGACCTCAATGTAAAGAACCACGGTTCCAGAGTATTTCGCCTTGCGGGCTTCCTCAGAATACTCCGGGTCGATCTTGTAGACAATCTGCGGGGACGTCACGCCGCCGCCGACGCGGAACACACCGCCGCCGACGCCACCGCCTCGTCCAGGCCCGAAGCCGCCACCTTGTCCCGAACCAACGCCGCCGCCTGAACCGGTGCCGATCCCGCCGCCCGAACCCGGTCCGCTCGAAGGCGGCCCGAGGGCCGCCAGCGGGTCGCCCCACACGTTCATGTTGACATTAGGCAACTGGACGTCAGGAGGCGCGATGATCGTCGGCTCCATCGCCAGTTTCGGATTCTCCGGCGGAGTCGCGCTGGGAGGCGTGAACTGACGCAGCGCCGGACGCGGCAGCCGGCCTTTGCTCGGCGGTAGAGGGGTGTTGTCCCCACCGCCGCCGCCGCCGCCCATCGTCTGGGCCTTCGGCGGCGCCTGCGGCACGTACGGGGCAAGATCGAGGGGCGCCACCAGCGAAACCGATTCCTTCATCTCCTGGATCACCGGAGTGGTGGCCGCCGCGAACACCACGAGAACCACAACGCCGTGCACCGCTAGCGAAATGACACCAGAGCGGTTGTCGCGGTCGTAGAGGCCCCAGATGCTCTTCACCGCAACCGGCTTCGACTGCAATTCGAGCGGCGGCAGCTTGGGCGGGTTCACCAATTCCCTGAGGTTGCGGGCCAGCGACTTCAGCCACGGTTCCTCAATGTGAGCGACCGTCAACTCCGTTTCGACATCGACCGGGATGATCTCGCTTGGGGGAAGAAGCGAGAGATCCTCAGCGGGCAGCAGTCCGTACGCGCCACGGGTTTCTTCAGGCGTGAGAGGCCGGGATTCAATCTCAAGCGGTGGAAGTTTCGGGGGAAAGAGCGCGTCGCGCACGTTCCGGAAAAGAGATTGCACCAACGATTGCTCAAACGACGCCTTCGAGACAAAGATCTTCTCGACTTCGGCGTCGTGAGCGGCTGGGGCTTCCTGAGGACGGTTCACTGGATCCGGCATGCTAATGCTCAACCCCGCTCCATACAGTTACCGGTGACACAAATCATACCACCTATGGGCGTTGACGCGACACAAGGCAAAGACGTTACGGTTCACAGAAACCCGCCCGCCCGGACGATCCTCCGTTTCGAGTGTAACACAGCGGAAAGATGGTTCTACCCTCTCCGAGTGACTGCTCCCGCTTGTCATACGCCTATCTTCCATATTTGGAAACCGCGCGTCAACGGCCGAGGGCCGCCGCCACCGCGCGCACGAGTAGCGGGCGGGGAGCGAACCGGCCTACGTAGGTTCCGAAGAGGTTTGCCAGGCCATCTACGTAGACGATGCCGCGGTTGTCGAACGCGTCCAAAGCACGCCGGACGCAGTCCTCGGCGCTCGTCGCCACGAACTCGATATTCGGAGCCCCGGCCACCTCGGCAAACTCCGATTTCGTCGCTCCCGGACACAGCGTGAACACCCGCACCCCCTTGCCGCTCAACTCCGCGGCGAACGCTTCGCTGAAGTGCAGCACATAGGCTTTGGTGGCTGCGTACGCCGCCAGGTACGGAACCGGTTGATAGGCGGCTGTCGAAGCGATGTTCAGAATCGCTCCGCGGCCCCGGGCGGCCATCCTGCGGCCGTATTCCGCCGAGAGAACCGTCAGCGCTTCCATGTTCAGCCGCAACATGCCCGCCAGCTTGTCCACCGGAGTCTCCACCACCGCGCCGAAGACGCCCACTCCGGCGTTGTTCACGACGTAGTCCGGCTCGACGCCGCTCGAGTCCAGAGCCTCGATCAGCCGCAGCGCTCCGTCCGGATCGCCCAAGTCGGCCGGCACCGTCGTGACCCGGCGCCCGGTCGCCCGCCGGATCGCCGCCGCTTCCGCTTCCAGCCGGTCCGCGCGGCGCGCCGTCATGGCAACGTCGCAGCCTCGCCGCGCCATCTGGCGCGCAAATTCCAGACCGATTCCTGCCGAGGCGCCCGTCACCAGCGCCGTTCCTGTCCATTGCCGTTTCATCGTCACTCAAAGAGATGACAACCGGGCGGAGAGGATGGATTTCTACGCGAGGATCTTCTTCGCCACCACGCCGGCGACGTCGGTCAAGCGGAAGTCGCGGCCCGCGTAACGGTAGGTCAGGCGTTCGTGTTCGAGACCCAGCAGGTGCAGGACGGTCGCGTGGAAATCGTGGATGTGCATCCGGTCCTCGACCGCGTGGTAGCCGATGTCGTCGGTCGCACCGTAAACGAAGCCGGGCTTGACGCCGCCGCCGGCCATCCAAATGGTGTAGCCATACGGATTGTGGTCCCGGCCGTCTCCTCCCTGGGACACCGGCGTGCGCCCGAATTCGCCCGCCCAGATCACGAGGGTGTCTTTGAGCAGCCCGCGGGCCTTCAGATCCTTGATGAGGCCGGCGATGGGTTTATCGACTTCGGCAGCGTTCTCGGTGTGTTTCTTGAAGAGCTGGCCGTGCTGGTCCCACTTATAGCTATGGGTGCACTGGATGTAGCGGACGTCGCGCTCGGCGAGGCGGCGGGCGAGCAGGCACTGCCAGCCGAAGTCGGCCGTGACGGGGTCGTCGAGCCCATACAATTTCTTAGTCGCCTCGGACTCTTTCTCGACCTCGAACGCTTCCGGCGCTTCCAACTGCATGCGGAACGCAAGCTCGAACGCCTCGATCCTGGCTTCGAGTTGCGGGTCATGCTCGCGCAGCGCCTGGTGCCGCCGGTTGATGTTCTGCAGCATGTCCAGTTCGAAGCGCTGCTCGTCGGCCGTCAGTCCGCGGTTCACGAGGTACTCGATCGGCTCATTGCGGAACTCATCGATCTTGAGTCCGGAGTGCCCGATCGCCGTCCCCTGGTACGCGCCGGGCAGGAACGCCGAACTCCAGTTCTTGGCGCCTCCGTGCGAGAGAGCGGGCTTGATCGTGATGAAGCCGGGCAGGTTGCGGTTCTCGGTGCCAAGTCCGTAGACCACCCAGGAACCCATGCTGGGGCGCGTGAACGTGCTGGAGCCTGTGAACGTCTGCAACAGCGCCGCGCCGTGGTCGACGCCCTCCCCCACCATCGAGCGGATCACGCAGAGGTCGTCTACCACTTCGCGCTGGTAGGGAAACAGGTCGCTCACCGGGATGCCGCTCTGCCCGCCCGGCCTAAACTCCCAGAAGGACTTCATCAGCGGGCCTGGAGGCGCGTCGGAGAACGCCAGCGGCCGCTTCATCGGCAGCGGCTTGCCGTGCTCGCGGGTCAGGCGCTCCTTCGGGTCGAACGTATCCACCGCCGACGGTCCGCCATGCATGAACAGGAAGATGACGCGCTTGGCCCGCGGCGCGAAATGCGGCTGGCGCACGGCAAGGGGATTCTCGCCGGCGCTCAGCAACCCTGCCATCCCGAGGTAGCCGAACCCGCATCCGGCCGCCCGCAGCCAGCCGCGCCGCGATACCGGCTGATCCTTCCGCAGATACATCGCTCGCAACGGATCCATCGTCTTCCCCCGCTAGTCCACGTACAGAAACTCGTTCGAGGCCAGGAGAATGCGGCAGACGCTCTGCCAAGCCTCGGTTTCGCTCTTGCCGAACCGCTCGCCGAAGCGGTTGAGATAGGTGAGCAACTGATCTTTCTCTTCCGCCGCCGGACGCCGGTTGAGCGTCCGCAGGTACGCCGCTTCCAGACGTTCGGCGGGCGTCTGGCGCTCCGCGATCAACTGGCCGGCGAGGTTGCGCGAGCGCTCCAGCACAAACTCGCTGTTCATCGAAAACAGGGCCTGCGGCGCGACGTTGGTCAGCGCCCGCTTGCCGGCCATCGTGGTGGCGTCGCCGAAGTCGAACAGGTTTAGCAGCGGCGGAAGGTTCGCGCGCCGCAACGGGACGTAGACCATGCGCCGTTTCACAGCTTCGGGCCGCAGGCTCAGCCGGTCATTGCTGTTCTCGCTGTCCGTACCAAAACCGCTCTGCAGCGTGCCGCCCATCGTGAGGTCGAGCGAGCCGTCGATGGCGAGCATCGCGTCGCGCATCTCTTCGACGTCCAGACGCCTGCGGTGGAAACGGGACAGCAGCCGGTTCTCCGGGTCCACGGAATTTGCCTCCGGGGAGACCGTGCTGCCCATTTGATACGCGCTCGACAGCATGATCAGCCGGTGCATCGCCTTAACCGACCAGCCGGAGTCGATGAACCGCGCCGCCAGGAAATCCAGCAGTTCCGGGTGGGACGGACGCTCGCCCGTGGTGCCGAAGTTGTCCGGTGTGCGGACCATGCCTTCGCCGAAATGCCATAGCCAGATGCGGTTCGCCATGACGCGGGCGGTGAGCGGGTGATCCTCACTCGTCAGCCAGTCGGCGAACTTGAGCCGTCCGCTGCCCCGGACTGCCGGCGGCTCGGCGCCACGCGTCAGGATGGCCGGGAACGCCTTGGGGACGACTTCGCCGTGACTCTCGTAGTCGCCGCGAATGAAGACCGGCTGCTCGACCGGCTCGCCTTCCTGCACCGCGCAGGCCATGTCCGGCTCGGGCGGCGCGGCGGCTTCGAGCGCTTTCAATTCGTCACGCAGCGCGGCGAGGCGAGTCTTCGTCTCCCCGCTGAAGATGGTCTCGCGCTCTTTCTCCGGCACCGCAAAGGGTCCGCCGCCGAAGTAGACCGCCTGGAAGAACGGATTCGTCTCCGCCTCGAACCTCGGCTTCGGAGGAGGCGGCATGTTCATCTCGCGTTGCATCCGCCGCACGGTCTCGCGCCACTTGCGCAGGCGCGTGTTCCACTCGGTCAGCCCCTCCTCGAAGCCCTTCTGGTATTCGGCGGCAACCTGAGATTGCGTCGCATCGGTGACCTGCTGCCAGCGTTCGATGTACGGCGCCTCGCCCGCGGGCTTCTGGAGAAACTTCACCCACTTGGCGAGAATCGCCGCATCCAGCCCGCGCTGCGCGGCCGCCTCTTGTTCGGCGCGGCTTTTCCCGTAGACCTCGCGCGCCGCGATCAGGTACGCCGAAAGCTTCGGCGCCAGCCCGCCCACGTACCGTTCCACCTCGGTCTCGGCGACGTCGTCGATTTCCGCCTTCTTGGCCGCGACTCTGTCCTGATGCGCGCGAAAGGCGCGGTATTCGTTCTCCGGCACAAGCGGCGTATACAGCAGCTTCGAAACGTGTGTCTCTGCGTTCGAGAAGCTCTTGGTGCTGGCGAAGATCGAGATCAGCGAGTAATAGTCTTTCGTCCGGATCGGGTCGAACTTGTGATCGTGACACCGGGCGCACGCCACCGTCAGCCCCATGAATGCGCGCGACGTCACGTCGACCTGCTCGTCGTAGACGTCGTAGAGCATCTTCTTTTTGTCCTGCTGGGCGATGGCCTTGGGACCGAGCGCGAGGAAACCGGTGGCGACGATGCCGCGACGGTTGAGCGGCGCGCCGCCGGGACCCGGCAGCAGATCGCCCGCCACCTGCTCGCGCACGAACTGGTCGAACGGCAGGTCGCGGTTGAACGCGTCGATCACATAATCGCGATAGCGCCACGCGTACGGATAACGGTGATCCTCGTCGTTGCCGGTGGAATCGGCGTAGCGCGCCACATCCAGCCAGTGCCGGCCCCAGCGCTCGCCATAGCGCGGCGAGGCGAGCAGACGGTCGACCACCTTGGCGAACGCATCGGCGGTCTCATCGGCGAGGAACTCGGCGATCTCGTTCTCCGTCGGAGGCAGACCGGTCAGGTCAAACGTCGCGCGCCGCAGCAGCGTCAGCTTGTCCGCGGCGGGCGCCGGACGAATGCCCTTGGCCTCGAGCGCGGCCAGAATGAACCGGTCGACCGGCGAGCGCACCCAATGATCGTCCCGGACAGCAGGAGGATCGCCGCGCCGCACCGGCTGGAAGGCCCAGTAGCTCTTCTCCTCAGGCGTGAAGTCCTTGCCGGATTCGGCAGGCCGCGTGGTCTTCGCTTCGGCGGCGCCGGGCCACGGCGCTCCCATTTTCACCCAGTGTTCCAGCGAGGCGATTTCCTCGTCCTTCAGCTTGCCGCCGGGCGGCATCTTGAGCCGCTCGTCATACCGGACCACGCGCAACAACCGGCTGGCCACGGGGTCGCCCGGCGCGACCAGCGGTCCGCTTTGCCCGCCCGCCGCGAAGCCGGCGGCGGACGACATGTCCAACTCCGCGCTCTTGACCTTAGCGTTATGACAGCCCTGGCAATTGCGTGCCAGCACCGGGCGCACGTGTTTTTCGAAAAACTCGATCTGGTCTGGAGACTGGGCGAACGCCGGCAGCACGCACAGCGCCAGCGCAAGGCGCGGCCCACGGGAGACAAGCTGCTTGCGGAGGCTCATCATTCGATATGTTTTGGATTTTATCATCCAGCGTCACAATAGTTCCATGATCACGTACCGCGTGGGCGGACCCCTGGATCTGGATGAGGTCACCGAACTGTATCGCGCGTCCACGCTGGGAGAGCGGCGTCCCGTGGACGAGGCAGTCCGCATGGAGGCGATGCTGCGCCACGCGAATCTCACCGTGACCGCCTGGGAGGGTCCCCTTCTTGTCGGCATTGCGCGGTCCCTGTCGGATTTTTTGTACGTGACCTACCTCGCGGACCTCGCCGTGCGGCTGTCCCACCAGAGGCAGGGGATCGGCCGCGAACTCATCGCGGCGACGCGCCGGGAAGCGCCCCAGGCGATGATCGTCCTGCTCGCCGCGCCGAAGGCGGTGGACTATTATCCACGCATCGGGTTCAGCCGGCATGACTCCGCTTGGGTGCTCCGGCCGGAAGCGAACATCCGTTAGGTTTGGCCATTTCACGCAATGAAACCGGACTCTCGTCCCGGACTCAAGCGGAATTGGGGGAAATGGCCCAACACCACCGGACCTCCGCCTGTCTCATCAGTACCTTGCCAAGTGGCAGACCGGTTGCTACCCGTAGTGTGAATGCCTATCGCCCCATCGAGACCTGCACCTCCTTCGGACGACAAGCGCTGGCGCATCGTGGACGCCACGATGCGGCGGCTTGGCTACGCGCCGCACGCCCTGGTGGAAAGCCTGCACGCCGCCCAGGAAGCGTTCGGCTATCTCGACAAGCCTGCGATGCAATTCGTCGCGACAGGACTCCGCGTGCCGCTCAGCCGCGTGTATGGCGCGGCCACGTTCTACCACTTTTTCAGCCTCAAGCCTCCGGGCGACCACACCTGCGTCGTCTGTACCGGCACGGCGTGCCACATCAAGGGCGCACCGGACCTGCTGTCAGCCGTCGCCGCGGAATTCAGTCTCAAGGCGGGTGAGACCAGCAAGGACGGGAAGTTCTCTGTCCTGTCGGCGCGCTGCATCGGAACCTGCGGGCTGGCGCCAGCCGTCGTTTTCGATTCAGAGGTCGCCGGCAAGGTAACCTCGGAACAGATGCTGGAACGCCTGCGAGGATGGGCTGCATCATGACACCGGACGAACTGCGGGAAGCCGCGCAAATTGAACTCGCCGCGCAGGCGCGCTACACCCAAAAAGTGAGCGTCTGCACAGCCGCCGGATGCGCGTCGTGCGGCGGCGTCCAGGTGAAGGAGGCCATCCAGCGGCAGGTCGCCGAAGAAGGCTTGAAGGAGCAGTGCCTGGTCCGCAGCGTCGGCTGCATGGGCCTCTGCTCAGCTGGTCCGCTGGTGGCGGTGGAACCGGACGGGACGCTCTACCATCACGTGGCGCCGGACCACGCGCCGGAGATCGTGCGCGGCCTCGATCTCGCACTGCCCGTCAAGGACTTGGTGTGCCCCACCGATCAGCCGTTCTTCGCCCGCCAGCACAAGATCGTCCTCGAGAATTGCGGGCGGATCGATCCGGACAAGCTGCCTGAAGCGATCGCCGCCGGTGGATACGAGGGCCTGGCCCAGGCCCTGACGACCCGCTCTCCCGCCGAGGTGATTCATGAGGTGACGGTCAGCGGGCTGCGGGGCCGCGGGGGCGGCGGCTACCCCACCGGCATTAAGTGGACAACGGTCGCCAAGGCGTTCGCCGCCGAAAAGTACGTGATCTGTAACGGCGACGAGGGCGACCCCGGAGCGTTCATGGACCGGGCGCTGCTTGAGAGCGACCCGCACCGGGTCCTTGAGGGGATGACCATCGCGGCGTACGCGGTGGGCGCCAGCCGCGGGTACATGTACGTGCGCGCCGAGTATCCGTTGGCGGTCACTCGTCTCAAGTCCGCCATTCGCCAGGCGGAGCGTGCCGGTCTGCTCGGCAAGAACATCTGCGGAACTCCTTTCAGCTTCGACGTCGACATCCGCCTCGGCGCGGGGGCGTTCGTCTGCGGCGAAGAGACGGCTCTGATCGCCTCCGTGGAGGGCCGCCGCGGCGCGCCCCGGCCCCGCCCTCCGTATCCCGCCGAATCCGGACTCTGGGGCGCCCCGACGCTGATCAACAATGTCGAGACCTTCGGCAACATTCCCAGCATCATCCGAAAAGGAGGCGACTGGTACGCCTCGATGGGCACAGAGAAGAGCAAGGGCACAAAGGTGTTCGCCCTCGCCGGCTGTATCCGGAACACGGGTCTGATCGAGGTCCCCATGGGGATCACGCTGCGCGAGATCGTCTTCGACATCGGCGGCGGTGTGCCGGAAGGGCGCGAGTTCAAGGCCATCCAGACTGGCGGCCCTTCCGGCGGCTGCATCCCGGAGCATCTGCTGGACACGCCCGTGGACTACGAGTCGCTGCACGAACTGGGCTCCATCATGGGCTCGGGCGGCATGATCGTCATGGACGATTCGGCGTCGATGGTGGAGACGGCGCGCTTCTTCATGGAATTCTCCATGGCCGAGTCGTGTGGAAAATGTGTGCCCTGCCGCGTCGGGACTGCGCATCTATACGACTTGTTGGACAAATTCGCGCGCGGCGACGCCACTCCGGCCGACCTCGCGCTCCTGGAAGAACTGTGCGACGTCGTGAAGAACACGAGCCTGTGCGGACTCGGCATCTCCGCGCCGAATCCCGTGCTCAGCACGTTGCGCTTCTTCCGTCACGAATATGAGGAGAAGCTCAAGGCGGTGACCGCATGACCCCCACACCGAGGGTGAAGACATTCCGCATCGACGGCCGGGATGTCGTGGGCCGTGAAGACCAGACCGTGCTCGAAGTCGCACGCGAGAACGACATCCGCATCCCGACTCTGTGCCATCTCGACGGCCTGACCGACATCGGCGCCTGCCGCATGTGTCTCGTCGAGGTGCAGGGCTGGGGACGCCTCGTCCCTTCGTGCGTGACGAAGCCCGAAGAGGGCATGGTCGTGGTGTCCCAGAGCGAACGCCTCGCCCGCTACCGCCGCACCATCCTCGAGTTTCTGTTCAGCGAGCGCAACCACGTCTGCGCCGTGTGCGTGTCGAACGGCCACTGCGAGTTACAGGATCTCGCCGAAGAGGTCGGGATGACCCATGTCCGGGTCCCATACCGCTATCCCGGCCTGGCCGTCGACGCCTCGCACGGCCGCTTCGTGGCCGATCATAACCGGTGCATCCTCTGCGCCCGGTGCGTCCGTGTTTGCGGCGAAGTGGAGGGCGCGCACACCTGGGACGTCTCGGGCCGCGGCATCCAAAGCCTCGTCATCACGGATCTGGCCGCCCCCTGGGGCGAATCGGATACCTGCACCGGCTGCGGCAAATGCGTCCAGGTGTGCCCCACCGGCGCGCTCACTGAGAAGGGACACTCGGTGGCCGAGATGTCCAAGCGGCGCCAGTTCCTGCCGTACCTGGCAACGATGCGCGAGGGCCGGCGATGAACAGAGCCCGCCTCGCCACCGTCTGGCTGGACGGCTGCTCCGGGTGCCACATGTCGTTTCTCGACATGGACGAACGCCTCATCGCGCTCGCCGAACGCGCCGATCTCGTCTATAGCCCGCTCGTCGATTCCAAGGAATTTCCCGAAGGCGTTGACATCACGCTCGTCGAGGGCGCTGTCTCGACGGATGAGGACATCGAAAAGATCCGCCATATCCGGGGGCGCACCAAACTGCTGGTCTCTCTCGGCGACTGCGCCGTCACGTCGAACGTGCCGGCGATGCGCAATCCCTTCCCGGTGGTCCAGGTGATGGAACGCGCCTACGTGGAGAATGCCGATATCCGGCAGGGGGTCGAATTCACTGGCGTCCTGCCGCGGTTGCTGGACCGGGTGCGTCCGGTTCATGAGGTCGTGCCGGTGGACGTATTCGTGCCCGGGTGTCCGCCGCCGGCCGATGCGATCCATTACGTGCTGGACGCGCTGCTCGACGGCCGCCAGCCGGACCTGACCGGGCAGACGCGGTTCGGACGCTAAGGAATCCGCCATGAAACGCATCGTCATCGACCCCGTCACGCGGATCGAAGGCCACTCGAAGATCACGATCCACCTCGACGAGACCGGCGCCGTCGCTCACGCGCAGTTCCATGTGACCCAGTTCCGAGGATTCGAGAAGCTCTGCGAGGGCCGGCCGTTCCACGAGATGCCGTCGCTGATGGCGCGCATCTGCGGCATCTGCCCCGTCAGCCACCTGGTGGCCTCGGCCAAAGCCTGCGACGAACTGCTCGCCGTGCGCATCCCGCGAGTCGCGGCCGACCTCCGGCGCATTCTGAACCTGGCCCAGCTCGTTCAGTCGCATGCGCTGTCCTTCTTCCACCTGTCGAGCCCAGACCTGCTGCTGGGCATGGACGCCGATCCGGCGCAGCGAAACCTGTTCGGAGTCCTCCAGGCGAACCCGCAACTCGGCCGCGACGGCATCCGCCTGCGGCAGTTCGGCCAGCAGGTGATCGAGTGGATGGCGGGCAAGCGGATTCATCCCGCTTGGGTGGTCCCCGGCGGCGTCAGCCATCCGCTGGAACCCGAGGTACGGGATCGCATCCTGGCCGCCATCCCGGAGGTCCGCGAGATCGCCCTGCGGACACTGGCGTGGTTCAAGCCGAAGATCGAGGACTTCCGCCAGGAGATCCGCGTCTTTGCCAACTTCCCGAGTCTGTTCCTCGGCCTCGTGGACCGCGACGGCAGACTGGAGCACTATGACGGGCAACTGCGGCTGTCGGACTCGGCGGGCAAGATCGTTACTGGCGCGCTCGACCCCGCGCGGTACGGCGACTACATTGGAGAGGCAGTCGAGCCGTGGAGCTACCTGAAGTCGGCGTATTACAAACCGGCGGGCTATCCGGCGGGCCTGTATCGCGTCGGCCCGCTGGCGCGCCTGAACCTGTGCGACGGCTGCGGCACGCCGCTCGCCGACCAGGAGTGGAGTGAGTTCCGCGACCTCGAGCGCGGCGCGGTCCTCAGTTCCTTCCACTATCACTACGCGCGTCTTGTCGAGGTGCTCTACGGCATCGAAAAGATCGAAGCCCTGCTGCTCGATCCGGAGATTCTCGACCGGCGCGTCCGTGCCGTGGCCGAGCCGAACGCAGCCGAAGGCATCGGCATCTCCGAAGCGCCGCGCGGCATGCTGCTGCACCACTACAGGATCGACGCGCAGGGCCTGATTACCTATGCCAACCTGATCATCGCCACCGGCCACAACAACCTGGCGATGAACCGCGGAATCCTTCAGGCGGCACGGCACTTCGTGACGGATGGAGCGCTGTCGGAGACTGCGCTGAACCGGGTCGAGGCGGTGATCCGCGCCTTCGACCCGTGCCTGAGCTGTTCCACACATGCCCTCGGCGAGATGCGGCTGGAAATCGACCTGCTCGCCGCCGACGGCGGCCTCCTCGACCGGGTACGACGATGATGATCCCGAATCTTCTGATCGGATATGGAAATCCTCTGCGCCAGGACGATGGCGTGGGCGTGCAGGCGGCCTATCGCCTGGCCGGCGAGATGAGCCGGACGCTGGCGGTCCACCAGTTGACGCCGGAGCTGGCCGAAGCCGTGAGCCGCGCGGAGGTGGTGCTGTTCGTCGACGCCAGCCGCTCGCTGGGACCGGGAGAATTCGAAGTGCGCGCGGTCGAGCCATCGTCAGAAGACGTGGATTCGCACCACCTGACGCCCGGCTCTTTGCTCGCTCTTGCGCACTCGCTCTATGGGCACGCGCCGGCGGCGTTCCTGTTCACGATGGGGGGCAGCCAGTTCGGCTACGGTGAAGAGTTGTCCCCTGAAGTCGAAGAAGCGCTGCCCACGCTGCTCGGCGAGATTCGCAAACACGCCGCGCTGCGGCCGGAACGGAAAGCGTCGTACGCCCTGTTCGGGTGATGGGAGGAGTTCCAAGCAGTCTGAACGCAGACCGCATGACGGGGCAGCCGCATCAATGGAAATTCTCAATCAACATCAGGTCGGTATCGCGGTAATCGAACTGCGCGCAGAGCATCCACCGGCCGTCCGAAGAGACAGTGAACCCTGGGGTGCGCAAGGGGATGGGGCGGCGCTGCACGCCGAGGTCGGTGTGCTGCCGCGTCGCGAACGAATAGTAGCGGACCGGCTTTGGCGTGTTCCCTGTCCCGGAGTTCACGTCCAGGTAATAGACACCGTCCTTGTGCAGTGACCAGTATCCCTGCGGGACCGCTTCGAGAACCAGCATCTCCTCGCCGCCATCCGGAGGCACGCTCCATAACCCGAGTTCGTCCCGTGACTTGATGTAATAGACTTTGGAGGCGTCGAACGACTCAAACGCTTCGAAGCCGCCCCCGCGCGTCACCTGGACCGCTTCCCCGCCCTCGGACGGCATTTTCCAGATCTGGTGCGACCCGGAACGATCCGAGCGGAAGTAGATCCACCGCCCGTCCCGCGACCAACTGGGACGCCCCTCTCGCGACTCCTCCGGCGTCAGACGCCTTGGTGGTCCGCCTTCCACAGTCGCCACGTAGATGTCGCCGTTGCCCGTGGCCACCGAATCGAAAACGATGAACCGGCCGTCGGGAGACCAGCGCGGGGATCCCAGGTGTCCCGTGTTGAGCGAGGTCAACTGCTGCAGGCTGGCGCCCTCGGCATCGGAGATCCAGATCTCGTCCAGGCCGCCCTGGTCGGAGAGAAACGCGACCCGGCTGCCGTCCGGCGAATACTGCGGGTTGGCGTCGAGACGCGTGGACGCCAGGAAGCGCGCCGGCGCGGGGCCCTGCTTGCGGTACTCGCCGAGCGCCATCCGCCAGATGTTGATGTCTTCTTCCGTACGCTGGAACGCGAGGCGCGGAGGCACGCTCGCCGAGTGCGAGATCGCCGGATACGAGACGAACTCGCCGACTCCGGCCAGGCGCCGCGGCTCGCCGCCGCTCACTGGGACGCGCCACAGGCTCTGGTCGCCGCCCCGGCGTGAAGCGAACACGATCTCCGAACCGTCCCGGGTCCAGGCGAAGCCCCGGATGCCGCGGCGGTCTCCCGTCAGCCGCCGGACGCGTCCATCCCCGTCGACGGACGCCACGTGCAGATCGGCCATTGTCGTGTTCTCCCAACGGATGAATGCCAGCGTCTTGCCATCCGGCGACAGGCGCGCCTCTTCGTCGCCTTGCGCCGTCGCCGGAGGATCGGTCAACGGCTGCCGCGATCCGTCGGCCAGGTTGACGAGAAAAACCCGGTACGGCTCGCCGGGGGCGGCGCGGTCCGTGATCGTGATCGCGCGGGAATCAGGCGTCCACGAGATTGGGAAGCGGGCGGCGTCGGTCAGCTTGCGCTCCGCGCCCCCAAGCGGAGAGACAAGCCACACGCTCTCCCCACGCACAAACGCGATCTGCCGCCCGTCGGGCGACCAGGCCGGATAGAGATCCGACTCCGGTCCTGTCGTCAGGCGCAGGGGGGACCCGCCGTCCACGAGCTTCACATAGATATCGAAAATCTCCCCTTCTTCTCCGCTCCAGGCGAACGCCACCTGAGTGCCGTCCGGAGAGAACGAGGGATGCCGCTCCTCACCGCGGTAGCTGGTGAGCGGAGCGACGCGGCTGGGTGTCTGCGAATCGGCGTCCTGTCCCGCGCGGAAAGCAAACGTGATCGCTCCCACAAGCACGGCGGCCAAGGCGGCGCCCGCCAGCATCAGCGTAACGTTCTTCTTGTGCTGGCGCCAGCTTTGCCCGGAGGCTTGTGCCGGGGCGGATCCGCCCGACGCCTCCTGCAGGACCTCCTCCAGGGCAACGCGAAGATCGGCCATGTGATGGAACCGCCGCGCCGGATCCTTGCGCAGGCAGCGCAGAATCACCCGCTCCAGTTCGGACGGCAGACCCGGCCGCAGTTCGCACGGCGGCTTCGGCTCGAGCGTGAGGATTGAGGCCATAGTGGCCATCCGCGTTTCTCCGGGGAACGGATGGCGCCCCGTGAGCATTTCGTACAAGACGGTACCGAACGAAAAGATATCCGAGCGCGTGTCGATCCTGGCGCCTTGCGCCTGCTCCGGGGACATGTAGCGCACGGTGCCGAGAATCGTCCCCTCCTCGGTCTGCAGTTGGCTCACGCTCTCGGTCGTGTCTTTCAGTTCGTCGGTGGACGGCACGGGCTCGGTTAGCTTGGCCAGACCGAAGTCGAGCACCTTCACCAGCCCCTTGCGGGTCACCATGATGTTGCGCGGCTTGATGTCACGGTGGATCAGGCCGGCGGTGTGCGCGGTCTCGAGCGCCTCAGCCAGTTGGATCGCGTACTTGAGTGCCTCCTCGACCGGCAACTGCGCCCCCGCGGCGCGCTCGATGAGGGTGTCCAGCGTCTCCCCGTCAACGAACTCCATGGCGATGTAGGAGACAGCACCGGCGGTATCGATGTCGTAGACGGTAATGATGTTGGGGTGATTCAGCGCCGAGGCGGACCGCGCTTCCTGGACAAACCGGTACTTGCGGCCGGGGTCGGCCACAGCCCGCGCGGGGAGTACTTTGAGCGCCACGTACCGGTCCAGGCGCTTGTCCCGCGCTTTGTACACGAGACCCATCCCACCCTCGCCGAGTTTCTCCACAATTTCGTAGTGTGAGAGGGTGGAACCGATCATCCTCGCGATACGCCCCCATCGATCATAACAGGCGGCGGCAGCGGGTTAGAATTAAGGCAAGCGCCCATGAACCTCCAGGTTATCCGGCAAATCAAAGCGGCACTGTCCAATCTCCAGCCCGAGGAAGTACGCAGGACGGCGGAGCGTCCGCTTGCCATCGGTCTGATTGCTGCTGGCAGCGCCGGCTATGCGGCCATGGAGGATTTCCTCATGCCGCCCGGGCTCTCCGACGAGAAGCGCATGGAACTGCTCCAGCAGTTGCACCGGGCCGGCGAACCGGGCGCGCCCGCTCAGTTCGACCTAATCTTCTACGAGCATCATCTGCCGAGGGTTCCCGGGGGCATCGCCTTCTACGAGGCGCTCCCCGGACGCACCATTCGCGCGGTCCTGGACCAGCGCGAGGAACTCGGCCTGCCCCTGGCGCGCTCGTTTCCCCCGTTCCGCCGCCCCGTCATCGATCACGTCATCCAGACGATCTCCCGCGAGAATGCCTTGTTCGCCCTAGCGACCGCCCTGCCGAACGTGATTCCATCGCTGGTGCAGATCCCCTGGGCGGTCGGCGAGTTCGCCTCCGACACCGCCATCCTCACGATGAACCAGATCCGGATGGCGTTCCTGGTGGCGGCAGCCAGCGACAGCCCGATCGGCTTCCGCGAGGAGAAGGCCGAAATCGCGTCAATCATCGCGGGCGCATTCGGCTGGAGAGCGCTGGCGCGAGGACTGGTCGGGAAGGTGCCGTTCGGCGGCGGGCTGATCGCCAAGGGAGCGGTCGCCTACGCCGGTACGTACGTGATCGGTCTCGGTCTCGAACGCATCTATCGCTTCGGCTACGGGCTGACGCGCGAAGAAAAGCGCGAGGCGTACGAAGGCGCCCTCTCCGACGGCAGGAACGTCACCGAGAAGATCCTCGCCAGCTTCCGCAAGGTCGACGCTGCCTAGGTCTGCTTGTTCGCACCGGGATACTGGCTGAGGAAACGGCGGACGATCGCTTCTTCGATGCGGCTCTGCTGTCCCAGAGGCACAGGCAGTCGCACCAGAAACTCAATCTTCTCCTCGCTCATCAACTGCATCCAGACCCTCGGCCTCACGCGCAGGCCGACCAGACCATAGGTGTGTTCCAGGCGTTCCATGTGATCGCTGGCTTCTTCCAGGTATGGGGCGCACTCCGCAGTCGCCGCTTCCAGCAGCAGCGCCTCCGCCTGTTCCCAGTCCGCGTTCAGTTTCCAGGGCACCCGGAATACGTGGATCAGGAACCGTTCCATGTAGGATTCGTTCACCAGCACCGAGTCCAGCAGCTTGCTGTTCGGAAACCGGATCAGCCTCCCTGTCCGCAGGTGCTGGGTGGGACCCGGACCGACCTCCAGCAGCGTCGTGTTCACGAAGTTGATATCGATCACGTCGCCGCGGAAGCCCGTGATCTCGATCCGATCGCCGACGCTGAAGGCGTTGGTGGTCGTCCGTACGATCGAGCCCGTGAAGCACTGGATCAGTTCCTTCGTCGCGATCACCGCCGCGACGCCCAAGGCCAGGACGGACACCGCGAACGTCCGTACCGCGTCCGCCCAGATCGCTCCCAGCCCCATGATGACGAGCAGGGCAGTGAAATTCCGCAGGTTGACCAGCGCCCTGCGCCGCGTTTCCGCACGGGTAGTGTGCGGCAGGACAGCCTTTGCCACCACGGCTCGCATCAGGAGCATGATCGCGAGGAACGCCAGTGACCCGGCGACTTTGGCCACCAGGTCGCCTTGCAGAATTTCGTCCCAGCGCAGTGAGAAATTGGTCGGCACAGCGGCGCGCCTCTACTTGCCCGGAGGCGGCGGTCCCATCACCACCATCACGATCAGCCGCCCGTCCCCCGTATTCCGGATTCCGTGCGGCACGCCTTCGGGCGCTGCCACGAACGCACCGGCGCTGACGGGGAAAGCCGCGTCGCCGATTGTAGCCTCACCCGTACCGGAGATCACGTAATAGAACTTGTCCTGGTCCTGGTGGACGTGGGATTTGTGTTCCTGGCCTGGCTCGAAACAGTTCAGGCCGGCATACAGATTGCGGCAACGGGCCAGCGTTGCCTTGCCCATCTTGTCCGGATCGAAGCGGGCTTCCGCCGCGGGATTCGCGATCACCATTACCGGACATTCTAGCGCCGCCCGGTAAGATACGAAGATGCGAGTCCTTGCCGTGCTGCTGCTGGCCGCCGGAACCGCCGCCGCGTCCGAGCCTTTAACGCGCCAGATGTGGCGCTCCATCGAACCGGTCTACGCGAAGACACTCGATCATCCATTCCTGCGCGGGCTCACGGCGGGCGACCTGCCGCGCGCAAAGTTCTCGTTCTATCTCATCCAGGACGCGCACTATCTCCGCGCGTTCGGACAGGCCCTGAACATCCTGGCGTCGAAAGCCCCGCGCGAGGAGTGGGCGATCACTCTGGGCAAACACGCAGGCGAAGCGCTCGCCACCGAGCGCGCGCTGCACGAGTCGATCCTTGGCGAATACGGAGTGCGACCTGAAGCCGTTCGCGGCACACGGATGGCGCCGTCCAATTACGCCTACGTGAATCACCTGCTCGCCACCGCGCTGCACAAGCCCTTTGCGCACGGACTGGCGGCGGTGCTGCCCTGCTACTGGATCTACTGGGAGGTAGGCAAGGAGATGCAGAAGCGCGGGTCCCGCGAACCCGCCTACCAGAAGTGGATCGATCAGTACGCGGCGGAGGATTACGGCGCGACCGTGCGTGAAGTACTGGCGATGATGGATGCCGAAGGCGCGCGGCTCGACGCCGGCGCACGCACGGAGGCGATGAACCTCTTCGAAACCTCGGCCCGCTATGAGTGGATGTTCTGGGACATGGCGTGGCGCGAGGAACGCTGGGCGCCCTGATCAGCCGGCCGCGCGAGCTTCTTCCACGGCTTCCCGAAACAGAGCCCGCATCCGCCGGACGTGCGCTCCCGGGTCGTAGATCTCCGCAGTCGCCTGAACGGCGGTCTCCAGCAAACGGCAGCCCGGAAAGGCCGCACCCGACGCAACGGCGGACAGGCGTGCGGTGAGCGCCGATTCGTCATTGTTCGGGAACAGCAGGCCGGTGACGCCGTCCTGGACGATTTCCGCGAGGCCGCCCGAAACGGAGGCGATGACCGGAACGCCGCGCAGCAAGGCTTCCAAGGCCACCAGTCCCAGAGGCTCCGGCCACAGCGACGGGACGACCGCCGCCCACGCGTCCCGCAAGTGCCGTTCGGCTTGCTCCGGAGCGAGCCAGCCAAAGAACTCCACCGCACTGGTGATTTCGAGAGAGCTGGCGAGCCGTTGCAAGTCCGCCAGGCAAGGCCCCTGGCCAATGACCCGGAGACGCGCGGCCGGGATGCCGGCGCGAACACGGGCGAAAGACCGCAGGAGGAGCGCCACGCCCTTCTCTTCGTCCAGCCTGCCGGTGTACACGAACACCGGTTCCGGCGCCGGGCGTCTTTCGAATGGCCCCGGCGCCTCCACCATGTACGGGATCATCACCGCGGGGATCCCGGCGAACGCCAGCTCCTTCCGGACCCAATCGCTGCATGCGACGACTCTACGGAAACGACGCACGGCCACGTCGATCAGCGCATAGCGGGGCTGGTCGCGCAGCCAGTGGGCCGTCCCGAGGCAGCCGCCGCGATGGCAGATCCAGCCGCGCCGCACAGTGCAAAGCGAGGCATCGGGCAGCAGCTTGGAACCGAGCGGGCAGACGCACTTGTAGTCCGAGACCATCAGAACCGCGGGCATATCTCCCAAGGCCAAGACAGCGGCGGGCGAGAGGTGGTGCGCGAACATGTTCACCCAGGCCACGTCCGGGCGGAACTCGCGAACCGCCCGCCGGACCCCGGCAAATGCAAACGGGTTGGCGATCTGGAGGAAGGTCTGGGCGGCCATCCTTTCGGTTCCGAACGCGACGAAGCGCGCCTCGCCGTCTCCAGCCGATCCCGCGCTGCTCGTCAGGAGTTCCACGTCGTCCCCCGCCTCCCGCAGCAGACGCAGGAACGCGGCCGCGTGACGTTCGGCGCCGCCCCGCCCGCGGTTCCAGTCCGTGATCAGCAGGACACGCATCAGGCCGGGCGCGCCGCTGCTTCGGCGGCCAGGATCGCTTCGACATTGCGCAGGCCGTCGTCCAGCAAGGCGAGGCGCGGCGGCGCGCCGGAGATCATCTCGACGAACGCGGCCAGCGCCCGGCGGTAGGACGGTTCCCAGGACGGCCGCGTCAGCCTCCGCAGCCACCACGCCGCGACGTCTCGCGACGGCGCCACCATCGCGCTGCGCACGCCGTAGCCCAGGCGCCGCGACGTCCGCAAGGAAAGCCGCGGGCGGTGCCGGTCGACGCGCAACACGCCGCGCTCCCCATAAAACTCCAAAAAGTCGGCACGGGCCGCTTGAAACGAGAAGAACCCACGGGCTTCGATGCCGCCGCGCAGCGTCACGTCGAGCCAGGCGTGATCGTGCTCGGTCCGTCGCGACGCAAGCCGCGCATGCACTCCGGCAATTTCGTCGCGAAAGAACCAACGCAGCAGGTCAATGTGGTGCGAAGCGAGATCGAGCAGGACCCCGCCGCCGGTCGCACGCGTCCGTTTCCACCGCGGCATCGCCTCTTCCGCGATGGGCTCGCAGAAGCTGGACTGGACAGCGTGCACGGGTCCGATCACGCCGCTGTCGAGCATTGCACGCGCCTGTTCAAACAGCGGGTGGCACCGCCGGTTGAATCCGACTGCTCCGGCAACCCCGGCGCCGCGCACGGCGCCGGCCGCTTGGGCAGCTTCGGCCGCCGTGATCGCCAGAGGCTTCTCGACATAGACATGCTTGCCCGCCTGAGCCGCCGCGACGGCCAGAGACGCGTGCAAATGCGTGGGCGCGCTGATGATCACGGCGTCGATGTCGGAGCGGGCCAGTAACTCGCCCGGATCCGCGTGCACCGCAATGCGGGTCAGCAGGGAAGCATTCTGGCGCGCCGCGGGATCCGGGTCCGCCGCGGCGGCAAGGCGTGCGCCAGGCACGTGCGGAAGCTCGCGCAGATGGCTCCAATAGGCGATCACTCCGCAGCCGATGACGCCGAAGCGTACCGGCTGCCGCGGCGCGCTCATGACGGTCCGGGGCCAGCGTAGGCGAGCTTGTGCATTTCGTACTTCCACATGTCGCGCTCGCCTTTCTCGGTCGGTCCTCCGGCGTAGCCGGCCAGCTCCCCGGAGCCCTTGACGAACATCCCGAAGACGATCGCCGCCAGGGTGCCGGACGGCAGTTCCATGGCGCCGGCCGTTTTCCGGATGCCCGGCACAACCCGCGCCATCAGCACGAACGGAATGAGAACGGAGCCGCCGACGTACAACAGGCGCCGCGCCAGTCCCCAGCGCCGAACGCGGTACGACGCGATCAACAGGCCCGACACGAAGCGTTCGCGGATCCAGTCGCCGCCGCGGGCGATGTTCACGTGATCGAGGCGGGCGGCCGGTTCGAAGTAGCAGCGCAGGCCGCGGGCGCGCATGTGCCGCGGAAGTTCGTCGCCATGCGAAAGCGCCGGGACAAGCCGCTCGCCCAGTTCGAGCAGGATCTCCCTCCGGTAGACGGCGTTGTAGAGGGGTACCTCGGGGATCTCCCCTGCCGGGAGCGTGTGCACCCACCGCCCGTAGTCGGAAAGGAATCCGGCCCAACTCAGCACCCCGTTTGGATTGCCGTTGCCAAATCCAGGGGCGACCGCCGCATACCCGCTGTCCAGCGCGCGGAGCAGCTTCTCTGCGAACTCGGGATGCGGATAGGAATGGGTCTCACCGACGAAGACCGCGGGCGCGGACGCCGCGCGGATACCGGCCGCGCGCGCCACCGCCAGGTCGCCCACAGGGCTCACCACAATCCTGACGCAGGCGAACTCAGCCTGGTGCGCCAGTATGGGCTCGACATCGGCAGCCGTGGGCGCGATCAGCACGACCTCGATCTCCCGCCGTGCCGTTTGTTTGCGCAACCGGTCCGTCACCGGCCGGATGGTCGCGTAGGTATCGGTCGCAAGGATCACCGAAAGTTTCGGTTCAGCCATGAAGTCCCTTTTCGTCGCTGGCTCGGTTCTCCCGCCATGTCATCGCCCGCACGGCGCGCATCCAGAGGTGCTCGGCCGGATACAGCAGGCGCCGCAGCCCGGACGTCTCGTAACGGCTCAGGAGCGCGGCCTTCAGGCTGGCCCGAGGACGCCAGCCGGACCATGCGGTCCGATCCAGATAGTCGTAGTACATCTCATGGTAACGGCTACGGCCGGCGTGTATCCACGGCTTCAGGTTGCCGCTGAAGTGCACGATGAAGGGCGCGCCCGCGGCGCTGCCTCCATGGAACGCGGCAATCGACGGGTGGCGGTTCCAGCGTCCGTCGAGGACGCCCCAGCGTCCGGCCAGCGTCGCGTTCAGGGCTTCCTGGTCGAAAAAGTAGACCCGGTTGCCATACTGCTTGAGATAGTCCGTGGCGCGGCGTTCCACATCGCCGCTCCTCCAGCGGTCCAGATCGATCAGGAGAACGCCGGCGTTGAAGTACGCCGCCCCGCTTGCCAGTCCCATCTCACGGTAGGCGGCAACGCCGAACGGCGACGACACGGTGGGAACCCGCTCGTCGGGCACAGCCAGGAGAGCCTGTCCGTTCCAGAGTGAATCCCAGAGGCGGGCAATGTCGGCCAGAACCAGCAGGTCGCAGTCCAGCCACAGGACCTTCGTCGCCGCCTGGGGAATCCAGTGCGCCAGCGTGAGCTTGTGGTAAGTCGTCAGCGCCATGCGGCCCCACGTGGGAAGACCCTGGATCCCGGTCCGGGGGTAGTCCACAAACCGCACCGCCAGACTTGCCGGAAGGGAGGCTAGAACGCGCTCCCGGTCCGCCGGAGCGATGCCGTCGTCCAGGATGATGACCTCAACCTCGCGGCCCGGAGCCAGATTCTCCGCCAGCGACCGGAGCATCACCGCCAGCGGAAGCGCATACCGGCCGTCGCTGGCGCAGGCGATCAGAATCGGGGGACCGCTTGAGGTCCCGTTCACGCGAACGAGCGCTTGGCAACGAAGTCAGCCGAGCCGTACTCCCCGAGATCGATCTTGCCTCGCAGCGCGCCCCCGGTCACCACTCCGTCGAAGCGGTAGCCGATGCGCGTGCCTTCGTAGCGGTGACCGCTGCGCAGTTGGACGCGGCCGTTCTCGATCGTGCCCCGAACCTCGCCCGACAGCGTGTCGGCGACGTGCGTGCCGGCGAGCTGTTTGCCCTTCTGCTCCAGGAACAGCCTGTGATGGCCCGACCCGCGGGTGAAGGTGACTTCGACATCCCACTGTCCCGCGACCGGAGCGTCCTCGCCGCGCGGCGCGGCGGGGCGGCGCGGCGGGTTGCTCAGCACTCCCGCGATCGCCTTGGCGGCGACCTTGTCGTCGCCCGGCTGCATCATGTACGGCATCACGGTGAGCGAGTTCTCGCCCGGCGGCACCATCACGCGGGGAGTCCCATTCATCAGCGCATCGGAGATTTCGAAGCCGGTGGCGCCCAGCCGCTGCGGATCGAAGGAGATCTGCAGGCGCGGCGAGTAGTTGGACGGTCCGGGCGGCAACAGGGTCTTGGTCTCCACTCCCGGAACCTTCGTGACGGCGGCGCGAATTGTCTCGAGCCAGCTCTCCCACTGCTTCCATTCCGCGTCATGGTCGCGGCGCACCCACGCCTCGACCGCCGCCAGCATCCCCATCGTGACTTCCTTGTCGATTTTGAGCGACCGTCCGAACGCGTGGTGCGGAGCCGAGTTCAGCCATGCGGCGTGTACAAGATCCCTGCGCCCGAGAAGCAGGCCCGCCGACTGCGGCCCCCGGATGCACTTGCCGCCGCTGTAAGCAACCAGATCGACACCCTTCGTGAGATAGAAGTTCGGGATCGTCAGACGCTCGGCAGCCGCATCCACCAGGACCGGAACGTTGTGCGCATGCGCCAGCCGCACCATCTCTTCAAGCGGCACGGGATGCTTCTGCGCGGTCTCGCCGAGCAGCGACAGCATGGCAACCTGCGGACGCTGGATCATCCGCCGGAAGTCGTCGGCCGTCTCCGGCGTCAACATGGTGACGCCGAGCATGCGGATCGCCTGGTCGTAGACGTTGCGCGATTCCTTAGGCATCACCACTTCGGTCTTCATGCCCCGCAGATTGGGCAGGCGCTGCATCTTCTCCGGATCCGCCCCGGCGAGGCAGGCCGACGTGGAGTGCGTCAGCGCCGCCGCACATCCCGCCGTGACAATGCCCCATTCCGCCCTGGTCAACTCGGCCAGCCTGCGGCTGACGCCCTCCATCAACTCGTCCATGTGGACGTAGTGCCGCGACGCTTCGTCCATCGCCTGCTTGACTTCCGGCAGTGTCAGCGACCCGCTGAGGATCGTATAGGTGCCCTTGCAATTGACCAGGGGCTTCACCCCGATCCGCTCGTACAGGTTGCCGCCGGTGGTGGGCGCGGCGGACGCCGTTCCCATCCACGCCGGAAGAAGGCCGCCGGCGAGCAGGCCCTGGCCCGCGCCGCGAAACATTTGCCGTCTACTTGTGATGCTGCGCCAGAACGTCATCGAATACCTCGTTGGTATAATCTTAGACGATTCGAGCCTCCGTTTTTGGATCGTCTGAAGGCCTGGGTCATCCATCTTTCGGAGAGGTTGCATGAACAAGCGCGAAGCGAAGGTTGTTGAGTTGGAGGTTGCGTCCGAGGGGCCGGCGGTCGTTCCGGTGACCTTCAAGATGTTCAGCCGGGTCCTCGATTGGATTACCAGCGAGCGGCTCCAGTTGATCAACGTAACGGACCGGATCAACGAGGTCGTGCGCAAGAGCAATGTTCGCGAGGGACTGGTCCACCTGCAGAGCCTGCACACGACGACATCGGTGTTTCTCAGCGAATGGCAGGATGCTCTGGTCCATGACGTGAAGAACTACCTGTCGAATGTTGTGGACCGCGAGTGGTACTGGCGTCACAACGATCCGGATCATTCCGATTGCGAGCGCCGGAACGCCGATTCGCACATGCGCGGCATGCTGATGGGCCAGACCCTGTCGCTCCAGGTGCGCAACTCGGCGGTCCTGCTCGGGACGTGGCAAAGCATCGTGCTGGCAGAATTCGACGGACCGCGCAGCCGGTCCATGTCTGTCCAGGTCTCGGGCATCTAAGGGATCCATGGCGAAGCGTTTCACTCTGGCCGAAGCGGAATCCCTGTTGCCGGAGTTGGAACGGTTGCTGCGGAACGCCATCGACCTGAAGACCGTACTCGAAGACGCCGGGGGCACGCTGGCTTCCATTGCAGAGCGCGCGGCGATGGCTGGTGGGGTCGCCGTCAACGTGCAACAGGCGCTCGAAGCAAGGTCTCGCCGCGACGCCTCCGCCCAGCAGTTGAAACTGACGATCGAGGAGATGCAGCAGACGGGCTGTGTCGTCAAGGATCTGGACACGGGCCTGCTCGATTTTCCCTGTTTCTACCGCGGCCGCGAAGTGTACTTGTGCTGGCGCCTCGGTGAGCATGGAATCTCCCACTGGCACGGCATCGACGAAGGGTTCGCCGGGCGCAAGCCGGTTGACGAAGACTTCCTCAGCCACCACCGGGGCGACCCTCCGAACTAACCGCGACCCTGCCCCATGCTGCGTTCTCTCGGCTTCGCCGAAATCGTTCTGATTGCCCTGCTGCTGCTCCTGCTGTTCGGCGGAAGGTGGATTGGGCGCACGGGCAAAGCGGCGGGACGCAGTGTCCGCAGCCCCTGGCTGCTGGCGAAATGGACCTGGGCCGTTTCCACCGGAACCGACGAGGAAGGGCGCCGCGCCGAGCGGGAATTCGGCAAGGCGCGGGCGCGCGAGGTGCTGGACATGTACGAAACCGCCTCCGATCCCTCGAAGCGCGAACTGACGGAACGCCTTTCGCAGCAACTCTGCCGCACCCTGCCCGAGGAAACGTTTCCCGTCACTTGCGCGATCCTGGCAAGTTCCGAGCGCAACGCGTTCGCCTTACCCGGCGGGTTCATCTTCTTCCACGAAGGGCTGTTCGACGAGTTCCGGCATGACCGCGACGCGCTGGCCTTCGTCCTGGCGCACGAGATGCAGCACGTTCTGCTCGGGCACGCCCGGGAGCAGCTCATCCGCCGCTTCTTCCTGCGCGCCGTCACGGCGAGAAGCGGGGGCGCGGGACAGCTTCTGAAGATGGTGATCGACCAGGGATACTCGCGGGAAGACGAACTGGAGGCGGACCGTTCCGCAGTTGCGCTGCTGACCGGGTCGGGCTTTTCCCCCTCCGGCGCGGTTCGCGTGCTCCGCGCATTCGCCTCGTCCGGAGTCCCGGGATGGGAGTATCTCTCCTCCCATCCGCCCGCGGAGGAAAGAATCCGTGCGCTTCAGGAGGCCGGAGCGTTTTCCGCCACTTCGAGCACGGACCAGCCCGGAAGCGCGGCAGGCTGATTCTCGAGGAAAACCACCCGGCGCGTCTTGGGAAACGGCAATCCGGACTGCACGGCGCGCGCGTAATACGGCAGTCTCGCCAGAATGCGCGCGTAATCGTTCGTCTCCGGGCTCTCGACACCCTTCCACGGCGTCTTCGACAGCAGACCTCCACCCCAGCCGAGCGGCAGCAGGCAGGCATGTGCCGGATCGAGCGCGTCGAGCTTTTCCCGCAGCGACCGGAGCGACGCTTCGAGATGCGTGAGCCCCGTCCAGGCGGCGTAGCGGAGATGCACGTCGAGAATGTGGGCGGCGTATTGGTTCGCCGCACGGAACACTGTCGCACGGTCCGCCGGGCGGAACCGGCCCTTGCTGCCGCTATGCCGCTCTCCCCACTTCCCGCTGAACACTGTGCCCGGCGCCGCCATCTCCGCAAACCAGGCGGTGGACTCGCCGGGACGGTCGGCGCCGGCTGCTCCGCGCGGGCTCTGTTTCCAGCCAAGCACGAACGGCGCCGCGCCTTTTGCCGGCAGCAACGTTGCGACACGCACCAGGTAGACGCGCATCGTCTCGCGGGTGATCGGGGCCGAGTCCCCGAGCGAGACGCCCCGCATCCGGCTGCCGCCTCCCGGGCCGAGGGCTTCTTCTTCAGCCATCTCCGCCGGGCGCCTCGGAGGACGATCTCCCTGAAACCGTTGCGCCAGCGCCTCGACGGAACCCGGTTTCAGGTTGCCGAAAAACATCGCCGTCCGGAGCGCGCCCTTGATCGCAGTCGCAGGCAGATAGGGTCCGTCCACACCTGAGGCGAACGTCGGAATGAACAGGCTTTCGCCCTGGGCGCGATCCCAGCATTGCGCCGCCGACGGGTGCTCGAAAGCAATGCGCCGGTCGGCGAAGTTCTGTGCGAAGCCGCCCCACGATGCAAAATCCAGCTTGTCGGCCTTCTTCAGTTGAACCAGGTAGCCCTCGAGCCGCGGGCCCTTGGCCAGCAGGCGGAAGATCCGCCGCTGATCGAGAACATTCACCTGGTCCTTCCAGACCATGTAATCGATCGGCGCCAGCTTGTTGCCGTCGCCGACGAGCAAGGGAGTCAGGCAGGTGAGCCGGTAAGTCATAGGTTCCCCTGAACCGGAAGTGGCAGCGCGAAGGCAAACCCGGCGCGGTAGACCGGGTGGGGGAAGCCGTCGGGCGCGACGTCGGGAGCATGGCCGCACGGCGGAGCGGCGGACAACAGGACTGAGCCTTCCGTGATCATCCGCATCTGCCGCTTCAAGGCGCCGGCCACGTCGGGACTCTCCACGCGTCCGCCGCGCACCAGACTTGTATAGGTGCCGCGGTCCCACAGGATGGCATCGTCAGCGGCGGGCGTGAACAACGAAAGCAGCCACCAGGCGCGAGGTTCGCCATTGGCCCTCTCCATTGCCTGGAACGGGAGCGGAGCGTCCTCGAACGCCGGGCTGTGCGCGCGCCCCCAGCCGCGGGACCGCTCGCCGCCGATACCCGAGTCGGCCAGCAACCGGAACGCCTCCTGAAGAGGGCCGCCCCAAGCATCTCTCGCCGCGTCACCGGCAAATGCCGCCATCAGCCACAAACCGCTGCGTGGCGCGAATTCCACACAAGCTGTCGTGAACGGCTCGATGCCGGCCCCGAACCTGTCCATCGCCGCGGCGGAGCGGAGTCCGACGCGAAACGGGCCGGATTCTCCCGCCGGCACGAGGCACTCGCTCGGACCATCGACAATCCACTTTTCTTCGTCCAGACTCTCTCCGCGCGCCACGGCTTCCGCAACGCTGAGGGGCACGAAGCGCGCTCCCTTCCACCGGATCTTCGCCGAGGGCTCCGGCGGCCAGTGAGAGCGCGGCGGAGTGACCAGGCGGATATCCCCGTGCCAGGGAAACGCCGAACTGAAGCGGACGGCGGGCTCCTGCGCCCGCGCGGTCGCTTCCAGCCATGCAGGCAAGCGACCAAGCGTATGCATCGCCGCGCACACGGCCGCGTAGACGGTGTCGCTATGGAGCAGCGTGCCGGTCCGGTTGCGGTCGCCCGAGTCCGGTCCGATGCGCCATGGACCGGCGGGACGGAGTTGAATGTACAACGCTGAAGAATTCACCTTCGGGGACCGGCTATTCCTGAATGTAGGCGTCGGCCTTTTCCTGCATCAGTTTCTGCACGGCGGCGACATCCGCGCCGGCGATCAGTTCCGCTTCTTCGGACGTGCCGGAGTAATATCCGCGGTTCCGCCACGAGAGGCGCAGATTGGCGAAGCGGATGCGCCCGCTGCCGCGCGACCCTCCGCCGCCCAGAGCATCGTCTTCAAGCAGGCGCAGTCCCTCCAGGACCAGATTCACGAGCGGCGCGTCTTCTTCGCACAGCACGTCGAGAACCAGCCGCACTTTGAAACTCGCCCCCGCCGGGACGCGTTCGAGTGTGCGCGGATTCGCCTGGGACGTGATGCGGTCGATGGCGTTCTCGCTCTTCACTTCCGTCAATTCATCGTCCAGGTTCTCGCGCATCTGCGGCGTCACCGAATCCGGATCGAGCGGCGCGTCGTAGACGGCCAGGCGCGCCGGCGTGGCGTGGCGCGTTTCGAGCGGATCGCCCGACACACGTTCCATGCGTCCCGGATTGCGCCCGAACAGCAGGCAGACCACGTCATCCGGCCGGTCGCTCTGGTGAATGCGGACTTCCTGCCCCTTGCGCTTGGACAGATACACAAGCTCGCCCGGCGCGGTGAATCCGTGCGCCTGTTCGAGCAGCGACCGCAGTTTGCCGCGCAGAGAACTGCCCGGCACGTACGGGCGCCCGAACGCGTCCTTGACGACGGGATTGTCGGCCCCGCCGATCTCGAGCGACCCCTTGCCGGCGCCCACGTGCAGGCCGGTCTCGCAATGCAGCTCTCCTTCGAGGATCAGTTTGCCGATCAACTTGAGCTGTGTGTCGTTGGTGTGCGCGGTCATGCTTCCTCTACTCGTTATAAGCAATGATGGCTTCGAAGAGATCCTTGAAGCGCTCGTAGCCCCGGGCATCGTTCTTGCGCGTGACCTGCAGCAACAGCTTCTCGAGCTGGTCGAGGCTGCGCAGCGAATGGCGCGCGATCGTATACGCGAGCCGCGCACGCAACATCACGAACTCGTGCTGGCGGTCGCTTTCCGGCGCCCGGCACGCGCGCCGTACGGCGTTGTACAGGCGCCGCAACTGGCTCTTGGTGCCCGAATCCATGTCCCGCATGCGGCTGACGACGGCGTGCGCCTGATTATCCAGGTACAGGCTGTCGGCGATCAAGCGGTCGAGATCGATCTCGGGCGGTCCTTCGGGACGCCCGCCCGGACGGTCGCCGCGCTTGCCCCAGCGGTCGCCGCCGCGGTTTTCGCGGTCGCCGCCACGGCCTTCCCTGGGCGGCCGCCCCTCCCGTGCCTGCTGCTGCTGCTCTTCTGCCATGAATCAAACCTCAGTGAACATCAGCGCCCATTCGAGGGCCACCAGGCCCGAGGGACGCAGCTTCAGTTTACGCGTCTTCCGCCCCGCGATTTCTCCCGCCAGGTGCGCGCGCAGTTTCTGGAATTCCTTTTCCCGGTCGCCGCCCAGAATCAGATTCAGACGGCGGTGGAACCGCCAGACCTTTTCAATCCGCGCTTCGGCGGCGCGCGCGAAGCCGGTGGCCGACACCTTCCCGTAGATGCCGCGAAGCTCCAGCAGAACGGGACGCGCCGTCGACGGATTGGGAAGCATCCGCAGCACGGTATCTTTTAACTCCGCGGCATCCGCCAACTGCTTCCATTCGAGCACTCGCCCCAGGACGTAGATGCAATCCTTGTCAGCGGCCTTAGCGATGTCGAGATTCCGCCCGGCTTCTTCATAGACCGCGGCCAGCGGAGCGTCCTGGCTTTCGGCCACAGCCAGCGCCATGGTAATGGTTTTGCCTTCGGCGCCCGGATACTCTTTCAGATTCTCCTCCGTGAAGCGGTGGAACAGGCGCTGCAACTCCCGCGCCAGCGCGATCAGCGCATCCCAGGAGCCGTACACGGCGAAGTCGTCGCCGCCCGAATACAGCACCGTCACCTTGCGCCAGAACTCAGGCAACGAGCACAGCACCTCGAGTTCGCCGGCGAAGAAATGCTTGTAGAGAACGGAAAGCGGGACGTACTCCTCGATCGTCTGGACACGGCGCAACCGCACGTTGAAGTCGTCCACGTCACCGCGTAGGACCCCCCAGGCCGGCTTGCCGGGCGCACGGGACGCCAGTTCGCCCAAGGTCGCGGGCGCCGCGTCGCCGTCACCGGGAGCGGCATGGCGGGCCACGGTGATGCCGTCCGCCGAGACGTTTGTGGTGATTCTCCACACGTGCTTGCCGGTTCCGGGAAGAATGCGGCCCGGCGTCTCCGGATTCCAGCCGACCGTGGAAGCCTCCCGGATCGCGGTGCTGAACTGCGGCGTGAAGTAGTCCCCGGCAGGCGCAGACTCCGCCGCATCGAACGGCTCAAAGGAAGCGCCGGATGCTAAAGGCGCGCCGCGTTTCCGGTCCATCTCCTCGTTCAGCCGCTTCCGCACGGCGCTCCAGTCGCCCAGGTTCTCCGTGACTGCCCAAACCAGGCTGACAATTCCGTTGGAAAGATGGGAGGCATCCGCGGCGGCCGCTCGCAGGAAGTCCTCCGCCGGGGTCCTTGCCTCACCCGGCAGCACGAGCAGAAACTGCGCTCCGCCGCTCGATCCCAGCAGGATCCGTGCCAAGCCCAATTCGGCGAGCAGCGCCCGGGGCAGGACTTCTCCGAGAAGCGCGATCCATTGCGCCCGCGCCGAAAGCAAGTCCTCTCTTCCGGCGGACGCGCTTTCACCCGGTCCGGCCGGCGAGAGAAGAAACTCCTCAATGCCCAGGATTTTCCCTCGCAGAAGGATCTGTTCGGACATGGATAGAAAGGACCTAGGAAAACGCTAGTCTAGCAGCAGCATACGCGGGGAGTCAAAAAAGGATGCGTGCGTTCGATCCGCGGCCTGCCGTGGGAGAATGTGGCGGATATGACGCCGCCGCAGCCATCCCCCGCCGAGATGACCGTCAAGGCGGTGGCCGTCGGCGTGTTCCTCGCGATGGTTTTCGGGGCGGCCAACGCCTACCTGGGAATGAAGGCGGGCACCACGATCGCCGCCACCATACCCGCCGCCGTCATCGCCATCGCCCTGTTCCGGCTGCCGCGCATGCGGGGCGGCGTCCTTGAACAGAACATCGCCCGCACCGCCGCTTCCGTCGGCGAAGCTCTGGTGGCGGGCGCCATCTTCACGATCCCCGCGTTCATGCTGGTCGAAATCGACGGCGTGCGACTCTGGCCCAACCTGCGCGACCACTACTGGGAAGCGACGCTCATCCTCACGGTCGGCGGTCTGCTGGGCGTGTTCTTTATCATCGTGCTGCGGCGTCCCCTGTGCGTCGATGCGGGGCTGCCCTGGCCGGAGTCGGTGGCAAGCGTCCAGATCGTGAGGGCGGGCGAGGACGGCAGCCGCGCCCCGCGCTACGTCTTCGGCGCGATGGCGTTCGGCGCCTTCATCCAATTGCTCAAGAGCGACAAGGGATTTCAAATCCTCCGTGAGTACGCGGAAGGCTTCCTCCGGTTCCCGGCATCGGTCATCCAGCACTTCGGCTTTCGCAAGGAGCCGCTGGCGGCGATCGGGCATGCGGGCGGCATTCCTTGGGCCACGCCGAGCCTGTCCCCGGCCTTGTTCGGCATCGGCTTCATCATCGGACCGCGCCTCGCCTCGATCAATTTCTCCGGCGGGGTCATCGCGTGGTGGATGCTGATCCCTCTGCTGCTGTTTTTTGATCCCGACCTGCCGGTCCGCCTCGGATCGGAGGATCCGGAGCTGGCCGCCTACACCGTCTGGTACAACGTGGTCCGCCCGATCGCCGTGGGCGCGATGCTCGTCGGCGCGGGCTACACGATGTTCAACATGCGGCAGTCGATCGCGCGCAGCCTGCGGGGAGCCTTCCAGGCGTCGGCGCGCGCCGGACACGCGGAGCGCCACATCGAGCGCACCGAGCGCGATATCCCGACCCAGTGGCTGCTGCTCGGCACGGTGGTTCTGACAGTCGGGATCACAGCCATCTACTACCACTTCACACAAAGCTGGAACGCGGCGTTGGTGGCCGCCGCCATTATGTCGGTCACGGGCTTCCTGCTCTCCGCCGTCGGCGGCTATCTCGTGGGCCTCGTCGGCAGTTCGAACCAGCCGGTTTCGGGTCTGACGCTCTCGGCGCTCGTCGTCGCCGCGCTGGTGATGCTCGCAATGGGCGTCAAGGGACTGGCCGGAGTGGCAGCCGTCCTGGGCGTGGCGTCGGTGGTCTGCTGCGCCTGCTGCGTGTCCGGATCGCTGATCCAGGATCTCAAGGCGGGACATCTGCTCGGCGGCACGCCCTGGAAGATGCAGGTCGTCGAGATCGTGACGGTCCTGCTGATTGCCGTGTTCCTGATGCTGCCCATCATCGCGCTGCACGAAGCCAACCTCGACACCGGCGGCATCGGCGGACGCGCGCTTCCCGCTCCGCAGGCCGGGCTGATGGCGCAGTTGGCCAAAGGCATCGTCGGGGGACAGATGGCGTGGGGGCTGATCGGCATCGGCATTGCTTTCGGCTTCGCGATCATCCTCTGCGGCGCGCGCGCGCCGATGCTGATCGCCGTCGGGATGTACCTGCCGTTCGACACGACGTCCGCCATTTGGATGGGCGGGCTGGTGGCCTGGGTGCTCTCGAAGCTGACGAGCGGCGTCCCGGAAGCGAGCAAGCCGGCGATCGAAGAGCGCGGCACGCTGCTGGCCTCCGGTCTGATCGCGGGCGAGGCGATCATGGGGATCCTGCTGGCGGCCGTGTTTCTCTCCGGCGTGCCGTCGTTGACACACGCCGTGACCGGCCTCGACGCGTTCCCGTTCTACGAAGCTTGGGGGGGCTGGCTCTCGCTACTCGCGTTCGCCGCGATCGCCTGGGTTCTGATCCGCATCCCGCAGCGCGGCTAACGCCTGCCGGTGCGCGTTCAGCAGAAGCACCGTATCCACCGAGAAGCAGACGTAGCGCATCCCGGCCCTGCGCCACAGCGCGGCTTCCCCGAGCGAATTGGTGAATACGCCGGCCGCCTTGCCGTGCGCCGCGGCGATCGCCGTCAGCCGGGACGCGGCTTCGAGCACGCGCGGATGCGAGGTCTGTCCCGGTACGCCGACGCTCTGCGAAAGATCGTAGGGGCCGAGAAACAGCACGTCGCATCCGGGCAGCGCCGCGATCTCCTCCGCGGCGGCGACCCCGTCGGCCGATTCCACCTGCAGGACAACCAGCGTCTCGCGGTTCGCCCGCGCCACGAACTCCGCCGGCGTCTCGGCCGAGAAATGTCCGGCGCGGACGAACGGATTGAAGCCGCGCTTCCCCAGGGGATGGAAGCGCGCCGCCTCGATCGCCCGCCGCGCGGCATCAGGCGACGCGATCTGCGGGATCTGCACGCCGGCGGCGCCGGAATCAAGCGCATGCTGGATCTGTGCGGCATCGTTCGAGGCGACGCGGACGATAGCGGGCAAACCCGCGGCCGACGCGGCACGGACGAGGCGAGGCCAGTCGGCGGCGGTGAACGGCGCATGCTCGCCGTCTAGCACGGCGAAGTCCCAGCCGGCGAGGCCCGCCAGCTCCGCCGCTTCGGCGCAGGGCAATTCGCAGAACACGCCGTAGGCCACCCCGGCGGCGAGCCGGGCATTCAATGAGGGGAGCTGTAGGATGCGGGTCACAGGACAATCCGTTCGTCGCCGTCCCGCCGGGTGATGCGCTCCCGGTCGAGAAACTCGAGCAGCGGGATGGCGTACTTGCGTGAGATGCCGGTCCAATCTTTGAACACGGGTACGGTGAAGCGCTGTGCGCGGTGCGAGGCCAGTTGATTCTTGAGCGAGTCGAGCGCCTCCGCGTGGAAGATCAGTTGGTCGCTCACGCGGACCAGACGCTTCTCGCGCAGCAGACTTTGGAGGAGCGTCCGCGCACGCCCGGCTTCGACGCCGGACTGCGCCAGCACGCTGGCCAGCGGTGGAACCGCCAGCCCCCCGGCGGCGAACGCCGACTCGATCGCCTCGCGCGCGGCGGCTTCGTCCTGCCGGAGGACCACGCGGTGCGAGGCCAGACGGACGAGGTCGCCTTCGGCTCTCGCATTCCTGGCCGCGGCCAGCACCGCCTCCCATACGGGCGCGGGCGCATCCGGCAGCACGGACGCGCGCAGATCGTGCCGCGGCATCCCGGGTTCGAGCGGACGATCCTTGTGAAACCGCGTAAGCTGCGTTTCGGCCTCGGCCGCGCGGGCGGCTATCCAGGCCGGATCGAGCACGTGCGACTCGATCACACGCAGCCCCGCGCAGTTCCGCAGGATTTCACCTTCTGTGAGGCCCGTCCGTATCACCAGTTCGGCGACCGTCAGTCCGTGCGACGCCTCGTTCACCAGCAGAGCGATGCGCTCCGGCAGGGGCCCGCTGAGCAGGACGCGCAGACGCGGTTCCGGGCTCCGGCGCCGCCGCAAGCGCGGAGGATGGATGTCGGCAACGATCCCGCCTCCGATCGTCGTCACCGGGGAGAAACGCCGCACGATGAACCGGTCGCCCGGCATCAGCAGCACAGGCTCGGCCAGTTCCAGCCGGGCGAATGCCGCCCCGCCCGGATCGAGAGTCCTGTTGCCGTCCAGCAGGCGGACCCGCGCGGAAGTCTCCGCCGCGCCGGTGTGAACGTGCACGGGCGCGAGATGCTTCAGCGGCTTGGCGGAGGCAAGCAGGTCGAGGCGGACATCCACGGTCACGCTGGCTTGAAACAAGCCGCAGTGTGTCAGCACCATGCCGCGCTGCAGATCCCCGGTATCGACGCCGGACAGGTTGATCGCGGTCCGCTGTCCCGCCGTCGCCCGCGCCGCCGCCTCTCCGTGAACCTGCAAGCCTCGCACCCGCGCCCGCCGCCCGCCCGGGTGGATCTCGACCTCGTCTTCGCGCGCCACACTCCCGGCCACCAGCGTCCCCGTGACCACCGTCCCGAAGCCGGTCATCGTGAACACGCGGTCCACCGGCAACCGGAACGGCCGGGACGCATCCTTGGCTGCCGCCGCGCGCGCCGCCTGCGACAGGGCATCGCGCAGCGCATCGAGCCCGGCGCCGGTGACGGCGCTCACGGGCACAATCGGCGCGCCTTCCAGGAACGATCCCGCCACAAGGTCCTCCACTTCGAGCCGCACCAGGTCCACGAGGTCAGGCTCCACCAGGTCCGACTTCGTCAGCGCCACGACACCCGCGCGCAGACCCAGCAGACGGCAGATGTCGAAGTGCTCGCGCGTCTGCGGCATCACCGATTCGTCCGCCGCCACCACCAGCAGCACCAGGTCGATCCCGCTCGCGCCGGCCAGCATGTTGCGCACAAAACGCTCGTGGCCCGGCACGTCGACAAAACCAAGACGCAGATCCGGGGCCAGCGCCAGGTGCGCGAACCCGATGTCGATCGTGATCCCGCGGCGCTTCTCTTCTTCCAGGCGATCGGTGTCGATGCCGGTGAGAGCCCGGACCAGAGCGGTCTTGCCGTGATCGATATGTCCGGCGGTCCCGGCGATAATGTTCTTCATGGCCCCGATCTTCATGCTACTCCTGGCGGGGCAGGCGCTTGCGCAGGAAGTGCCGCTGTTCCGGGCCGATGTGGCGCAGGTGCGCCTCGACGTGCAAGTGGTCGACGCCAAAGGCCGCACTGTGAAGGGCCTTACGCGGGACGATTTCGCCGTGTTCGACGAAGACCAGCCGTCGGAGATCGTCGCGTTCGGCCTCGATACCGAGCCCCTCGACCTGCTGCTGCTGCTCGACGTCTCGGGCTCCATGCGGCGGCAGGTGCAGCAACTGGCGCAGTCCGCGCGCGATGCACTCGACGAATTGCGTGACGACGACGAAGTCGCGCTGATGCTGTTCGCCCGGCACTCCGAGGTGGTCCACGGCTTCACACCGGACCTCGGCCGCGTCCAGCAGGACCTGCGCCAGGCCCTGCGCTGGACCGGTCTGGGCGCCGGCACCCTGCTCAACGCGGCACTTCTCGCCGGCGTGGAGGTCATGCGCGAGCGCGAGCCGCGCGGGCGGCGTGCTGTCTTGTGCGTGACCGACAACCAGGGACTGAACTACCAGTCTCCGGACGAAGCCGTGATCCAGGCGTATCTGGCCGCCGACACCGTGCTGAACGCCATCGTCACCGGCAGCGCGAGGCCCCCTGATCCCAGTGCCAACCCAGACTTCACAGCCTTCGATGTCTTCACCATCGCCGAACAGACCGGCGGCGAAGCGCTGTCCGCCAGCGACGCCGGCAAGGTCTTCCCGGAACTGATCGAGCGCATCCGTTCGCGCTATTCGCTGGCCCTGCGCGCAGGGACGGGCGAGGCTGGCAACTTCCGCCGCGTCCGTGTTCTGCTGGCTGGTCCGGCATCGCAGAAATACCCTGGCGCGCGGGTCCGCGCCCGCTCAGGCTATACGCTACAGTAGGCCTGATGAATCGCACGGAGGAACTGCGGCGGCGTCTGGCGGCCGCTGAAGAGGGCGGAGGCTCGGAACGCCGCAAGCGCCAGCACAAGGAGGGCAAACTCTCCGCCCGCGAGCGCGTCGCCCTGCTCCTCGACGAAGACACGTTCGAAGAACTGGATAAACTCGTCGTCCACCGCTGCCGCGACTTCGGCATGCACGAGACCCAGACGCCCGGGGACGGCTTCATCACCGGATGGGGGCGCATCGACGACCGCCTCGTCTACGTCTTCGCCCAGGACTTCACCGTCTTCGGCGGGTCGCTTTCCGAAACCAACGCCCAGAAGATCTGCAAGGTGATGGACCTCGCGCTCAAGAACGGCGCGCCCCTCATCGGACTCAACGATTCCGGCGGCGCGCGCATTCAGGAGGGCGTGCTCTCGCTCGGCGGGTACGCCGACATCTTCCTCCGCAATACGCTCGCCAGCGGCGTCGTCCCGCAGATTTCCGCCATCATGGGGCCGTGCGCCGGCGGCGCCGTCTACTCCCCCGCCATCACGGACTTTGTTTTCATGGTGGCGAACACGAGCTACATGTTCGTCACCGGACCCGACGTGATCCGAACCGTCACCCACGAAGAGGTCACCAAGGAGGAACTGGGCGGATCCCAGACGCACAACTCGGTCAGCGGCGTCGGCCACTTCATCGCCGCCGACGACGCCGAGTGTCTGCGCATGATCCGCGGACTGCTCTCCTACCTGCCGCAGAACAACCTCGACGATCCACCGCGGCGTGCCACCTCCGACCCGGCCGACCGCGAGGATCCGGCGCTCGACAGCCTCGTGCCCGCCGAATCGAACCTGCCGTACGACATCAAGGACGTGATCGCGCGCGTCGCCGACGATGGCGAATTCTTCGAAGTCCACGAGCACTTCGCGCCGAATATCGTGGTGGGATTCGCGCGTTTCGACGGCCGCTCGGTAGGCATCGTGGCGAATCAGCCGGCGCACCTGGCCGGGTGTCTCGACATCGATTCCTCCACCAAGGGCGGGCGCTTCGTGCGCTTCTGCGACGCATTCAATATCCCCATCGTCACCTTCGTCGACGTGCCGGGTTTCCTGCCCGGCACCGAACAGGAGTTCGGCGGCATCATCCGCCACGGAGCGAAGCTGCTCTACGCCTTCGCCGAAGCCACCGTCCCCAAGATCACGATTATCACGCGCAAGGCTTACGGCGGCGCGTACTGCGTCATGGGCTCGAAGCACGTGCGGACCGACATCAACTACGCCTGGCCGAGCGCCGAGATCGCCGTGATGGGTCCGGAGGGCGCGGTGAACATCATCTACCGCCGTGAGTTGAGCACCGCCACCGATCCGGCCCAGGCGCGCGCCGAGCGGACCGAGGAGTTCAGGGCGCGCTTCGCCAGCCCGTGGGTGGCAGCCGAACGTGGGTTCATCGACGCCGTGATCGAACCGCGCCAGACACGCGGGAAAATCATCCGGGCGCTGCGGATGCTGGAGACCAAGACGGACACTATGCCCCGCAAGAAGCACGGCAATATCCCTCTCTGACCTATAACGGAATAAAGCATCGCCCCGATTGTATCGGCCGCACAGTAAGCCGATAACTACAGTAATGCGAGTCTGCCTCGTGCTGGTTGTGCTCACCGTCACATCCGGCTACGCACAGCAGCCTAAACGGGAAGCGATCGAGGACCAGCACGGCGCGTCTCTGGCGGCGCAGAAGGCCTCCGTGCTGCGACAGGTCCTAGGCAGCGGACCGGTGGCGCGGCAGGATCCCGCGGAATTCTTCCTCATTCCCTTCGATGCCGTTCCGGCTGCGCCGCGCGAGGCGGCCGATTGCGAACCGGCGGACCGGGAGGCCGTCAAGAAGGAGCTCGCCGCGGCTGCGGCGCGCGAGGGGCTGCGCCCGGAGCTCCTGCACGCGGTCGCTGAACAGGAGTCCGGCTTCAATCCGTGCGCGGTGTCGCACAAAGGCGCCGAAGGAGTGATGCAGTTGATGCCCGCCACTCAGCAGGATCTCGGCGTCGCAAACGCGTTCGATGCGCGCGAAAACATCGCCGCGGGAGCCAAGCTGCTGAAGAAGTTGCTGGCGCAGTACGACGGAGACCTGAAGCTGGCGTTGAGCGCGTACAACGCCGGAAGCGAGCGGGTGCGGGTCGCGGGCGGCGTACCCGCGATCCCTGAAACCGAGCACTACGTCGAGAGCATTCTCAACAAGCTGAAGCGCGTGCGGAGCAATGCGGAGTGAGGGTGGCGAACGCGCGGCCGGGTGGACCCTTGTGGTCGCCAGCGGCGTGTGGGGCGCCCTGGTGGCCTACGGCCAGCACCGGATTCCTGACGCAGCCGCACTCGCGACTGTGGCCCTCGCCCTGCCAGGCTTCCTGATCGCGCACCTGGCGGGCTCCTCCCGGCGGTGGCGCGGCTACGCTGTGGCGCTACTGTTCGCCGGCCCGCTGTTCTCTCGCCTGGCAGCGCACGACTCGATCTCCTGGGCTGCGCACCTGTTCCTGTGCGCGGGTTGCGGCTGGGTCCTGCTCAGCCAGGCCTCGAATTCGCGCCGCGAGCTGCACGACGAAATCGAAAGGCTGGAAACGCTCTGCCAGTCGAGGTCCGTGCAGTTGGCCAGCCTGACACACGAGATCCGCACGCCGCTCAGCGGCATCATCGGGATTACGACCCTGACACTCGATGGCCCTCTCGAGCACGAGCAGCGCGAACACCTGGAGGCGGTCCGCTCCGTCTCGTACGGCATGCTGCGGACCCTCACCAGCATGGGGGATCTGGCGCGGATCGAGGCGGGGCTGCTGGAAACCGGAACAGAGCCGTTTCACTTGCGGGAGATCGTCGAGGAGTCCGCGCGCCTGTTCCGGGCCGAGTTGACCGAGAAGCGCCTCGGTCTGGTCAGCCGCCTCGATCCGGGAATTCCGGAAGTGCTCGTCGGCGACGCGGCCCGCCTGCGCCAAGTGTTGGTCAACCTGATGAGCAATGCCGTCCGCTATTCGGACGCGGGTGAGATCGTGATCTCGGCCATTTGCTCTCGGCGCCGTCCGCTCGGGATCACCGAACTGCAGGTAAGTATCTCCGACCGCGGTCCGGGAATCGCGCTCGACCGGCGTGAGGCGATCTTCGAACCATTCACCCGGGCGCGGCCGGAAGACCGCATCTCCGGAGGTCTAGGCCTCGGGCTGCACATCGTCCGAGGCCTCGTGCGGGAAATGGGCGGCAGGATCTGGGTCGACGCGGATCCCGGTGGAGGGTCAGTCTTCTCCTTCACGGTTCTGGTTGGCGAGCCCTCTCCGGAACCGGCCGCCGCGGTTGCGGGAATCGTCTCTACGAAACGCTAGCCGCGCCCGTCTGCACCGCTTTGTCCGCTCCCGCCAGCGCCCGCGCCGGTTCGGCAAGCTCGTTCTTCTGCTCCTCGCTCAGTTCGGAAACATACGGAGGCACAGGACCGGCCGGGCACACACCCGCCAGTTCAATCGCCGCGTGCAGCACGCGCGCCGGACCCCACGCATCGCGCAGGTCCTCAACCGGCAGGAATTCCGCACGGATCGCCTCCCCCGCGTGGTACTCCCCGCGTGTGCACAGGTGGAACAGCTCGTTCGACATCCGCGGCGCCAGGCAGCCGGATCCAGTCGTAAAACCGGGAAGCCGGAAGTCGCGCATGTGAATGATCGCCGGCCGTTCGCCGATACCGCTGATGACTTTGGCCCGGTCGACACGCTGCAGCAGGGCATCGAGGTACGCATCCTCGGCCGGGTTCTCGCGCACGACGGCGTACTTGATTCCCACGCACACGCCGTCGTCCACAAGCCGCGCCACCGCGTCCAGGCCCGCCTCCTTGTTGGAACCGAAATTGTTCTCGTCCTTCAGATACACCAGCAGCGGCGTCTCGGCGGCGTCGGCGAATTCGCGGTAACCGGCTTCGAGGCCGCGGGCATCGCGCGGATCCCCGCACGGCAGCAGCATCACCACAGGAAAACCATACTTGCGCAGAACCGGCGCCTGGTCCATCGCGCGCCCGTAGGAAGGTCCGGCGCTGGGAATCGCCAGCACGGAATCGTCGAGCGAGGTCATCCACTCAAGCAGCGCGTCGTACTCGGCCAGAGTGATGTGGTAGAGGAAGGCGTTGCCGCCATAGATCAGGCGCGTGATGCCGCCATCGACGATGTGGCGCGCCAGGGCCGTACCCGCCTCGAAGTCGAGGCTGCGGGCCGCGTCACGGCGGCGGGGCAGGGGCGGCACGGGCAGCACACCCTGCCAGGAAGTGGCGTCGATCTTGTTCTTGTTCATGGTTCTCCTTCGGAAAAACCTATTGTTCCACTGCCGCACCGGCATTTCAACGGGCGCTATCATGAGAGACCGTGCCTTTCGATCTCACCGCTCCCGAAGCCAGGATTCTGGGCTGTCTCATGGAAAAAGAGATGGCCACGCCGGAATACTATCCGCTCTCCCTGAACGCGCTCACCAACGCCTGCAACCAGAAGACGAACCGTGAACCCGTCGTCCATTACGACGAAGACGAAGTTCTGGCCGGAATCGAGGGACTGCGCGGCAAAGGACTCATGGTTGTCGCGACCAGCGGACGCGTCAACAAGTACGCCCACCGGTTGTCGGAACGGCTGAACCTCGGCAACCGGGAGTCGGCGTTGCTGTGTGTCCTGCTGCTGCGGGGGCCCCAGACGCTCGGCGAGCTGAAGGAGCGCTGCGAGCGTCTGCACCCCTTTGACGACCTCGACGCCGTCGAGAATAGTCTCCGGCGGATGGCGGAGTTCGATCCGCCGCTGGCGATGCGGCTGGAGCGGCTTCCGGGAATGCGCGAGCAACGCTACGCGCACCTGTTGGGCGGCATTTCGGCCGCGCCCCCCGAGCCCGCACCGCACGCCCCTGCCCCGCTCGCGGGGCGTGTCGAACAGCTCGAGGCCGAGGTGGCGGAACTGCGTGCCGAACTGGCCGCTCTCGCGTCGGCATTCCAGGACTTCCGCGGGCAGTTCGGCTAAGGGAACAAAGCGCGGCAGCGGAACGTTATACTGCTTGAGGAGTTCTGTGTCATGAGCCTGGGCGGTTTCTTCAAGAAGCAGTTCATCGACGTCATCCACTGGACCGAAGAGGATCCGGACATTCTCGCCTCCCGGTTCCCCATGCAGGACATGGAGATCCAGAACGGCGCACAACTGACGGTCCGCGAGTCCCAGATGGCGCTCTTCGTCAACGAGGGACAGGTGGCCGATGTCTTTTCGCCGGGTCGCTACGGGCTGACCACCCAGACGCTCCCGCTGCTCACCAACCTGATGAACTGGGACAAGCTGTTCCAGTCGCCGTTCAAGTCCGACGTTTACTTCTTCTCCACGCGCCTGCAGTTGAACCAGCGCTGGGGAACGCAGAACCCGATCACGATCCGCGACAAGGAATTCGGCGCGATCCGCCTGCGCGCTTACGGCATCTACTCCTGGCGCATCGGAGACCCGCGCATCTTCCACGCCAAGGTCAGCGGCACGCGCGAACTCTACCGCGTCGCGGACGTTGAGGGGCAGTTGCGGAATACGATCGTGGGCCGCATGACCGACGCGTTCGCGCAGAGCCAGATCCCGTTCCTCGACATGGCCGCCAATCAGGTCGAGATGAGCAAGCGCATCGCAGCCTTTCTCTGGCCCGTATTCTCTGATCTGGGACTCGAACTCGACACGTTCGTGGTCGAGAACCTCTCGCTGCCCGAGGAACTGCAGAAGCGCCTCGACGAGCGCATCTCGATGAACATGCTCGGCGACATGCGCCAGTACACGCAGTTCCAGGTCGCACAGTCGATGCCGATCGCCGCGGCCAACGAGGGCGGCGGCGGAGCCGGACTCGGCGCAGGCCTGGGCGCTGGGATGGCGATGGCGCAGACCATGATGCAGTCGCTCAACCCGCAGGCGCAGGCTCAACCGCAGCCGCAGCCTGCCGGCGGAGTGGCGGCGGCCGACACCAAGTTCTGCATGGAGTGCGGCAAGTCGATCCCGCGCTCCGCCAAGTTCTGCCCGGAGTGTGGCAAGCCGCAGTCATGAGCGGCTCCGGCGTCGAGTGGATCGTCGAGGCGTACGGATGCGCCGCGGACGCGCTGGCGGACGTCGCGCGCCTCCAGCGCCTGTTCGATGCCGTGATCGGCGAACTCGGCCTACAGGCAGTGGGCCAACCGCTCTGGCACAAGTTCCCCGGACCGGGCGGCGTCACGGGTCTCTGCCTGCTTGCCGAGTCCCACATCGCCTGTCATACTTTCCCTGAATACGGCTCGCTCTGCCTGAATGTCTTCTGCTGCCGCCTGCGTCCCGAGTGGGACTTCGCGGCCTGCTTGCGGCGCGAATTCGCCGCAAGCCGTGTGTCGGTCCGCCGCGTCATGCGGCACTATCGCGATGACTCCACTGCCCACCACACAGCGAACGGCGAACTGTCCGAATTGCGGCGCGGCGATCCGTTTCCTGTGGTCTAGCGCGGTCCAGACCACCTGCGAATACTGCCGCTCGGTGATCGTGCGGCACGGCGTGAACCTGGATCTTGTCGGCGAGGTCTCGGATCTCCGCGAGGACGCTTCCCCCGTACAGATCGGATCCGAGGGTGTGTTCGACGGCAAGGCATTTGTCGTCGTGGGACGGATTCAGTACGAGCACGATCTCGGCTCCTGGAACGAATGGCACCTGCTGTTCAACGATGGCTCCGGCGGTTGGCTCGCCGATGCGCAACTCGAATATGCAGTTTCGTTTCTCACCAAACCGATGGGTCCGCCGCCCGCCGCCGAACACCTCTTTCGCGGCGCCCGCTTCCAGTGGTTTGGCGTGCTCTACGAAGTCACGACCATCACTAAGGCGAACTACCGCGGCGTCCAGGGCGAACTACCGTTTGAGTACTGGGGCAAGGAGCGGATCCTGTTCGTCGACCTCCGGAGTCCGGACGGGCGCTTCGCCACCATCGATTTCAGCGAGTCGCCGCCGCTGCTGTTCACCGGCCGCGCCGTTGAGTTCGACGAGCTGCGGCTGAAAAATCTGCGCCAGTTCGAGGACTGGACATGAGCACCGTCGGCAAAGTCAAGGGACTTAACTGCAAGAACTGCGGCGCGGCCATGCAACTCCGCGGCTTCAGTTATTCGCTGACCGTCGTCTGCCCGCAGTGTCTGTCCATCCTGGACGCCGAAGATCCGAATTTCAAGGTCCTACAGCGGTTCCGGCAGAAGGAACGGCGGACTCTCAAGCTGCCTCTCGGCCGCCGCGGCAAATGGAAAGGGATCACTTACGAAATCATTGGCTTTCAGGAGCGGACGATCACGGTCGAGGGCGTCAAGTACTCCTGGGACGAATACCTGCTCTTCAACCCCTACCAGGGGTTCCGCTACCTGACCGAATACCAGGGACACTGGAACGATGTCCGCACGGTACGGGCGCTGCCGGAGCGCGTGCTCGGCACGAAGCCGACCGTCCGCGTGGATGGGAAACGGTTCCGGCATTTCCAGAAGGCCACGGCCGAAACCACGTACGTGATGGGCGAGTTTCCCTGGCGCGTCGAGCGCGGCGAACGGATCACGGTGAACGACTACATCGCGCCGCCATTGATCCTCTCGTCCGAGGGGACAGACGACGAACAGGTCTGGTCGGCCGGCGAGTACACCGATGGCCGTGAAATTTGGAAAGCGTTCGAACTGCCGGGTCATCCCCCGCACCGGTCCGGCGTGTTCGCGAACCAGCCGAATCCGCACCTGCGCGGCTCATCGAGCCTCGTTCAGATCTTCGTGCTCATGACCCTCCTGCTTATCGCCGGTCTGCTGAGCGCCTACCTCCTGCAGGAAAACAAGCTGGTCTACCGCAGCAACTTCCTCTATCAGCCGGGCCAAAGCCCGACGGCCATTGCAACGCCGGTGTTCGAACTCGAAGGGCGGCCATCCAGCGTGGAGCTGGAGATCCGCACGGACCTGTCGAATAACTGGGCGTACTTCAGCTTCGCATTCATCAACGACGACACCGGCGAGGCGCTCGACTTCGGACGCGAGATCAGCTACTACTCCGGACGCGATTCCGACGGTACGTGGACCGAGGGCAGCCGCAATGACAGCGTGGTACTCTCCGGAGTCAAAGCGGGGCGCTACTATCTGCGGATTGAGCCGGAAGCGGGCAGTAACTCGAAAGCAGTGACGTATTCTCTCGACGTCCACCGCGATGTCACGCGGCCACTGTTCTTCTTCCTCGCATGGCTGTTGCTGGCGATTCCGCCAATCGTGGCCCTCGTGCGCCGCTTCACGTTCGAACACACCCGCTGGCAGGAGAGCGATTACGCCTCCTACGGAGACTGATGAATGCAAACTGGCTATCTCCTCTACGGACTCATGATCTTCGGCCTTCTGGGGACGGCCCACTACACGGGCTGGAGCTTCCAATCCGTGGACGAAGTGAAAGGCGTACCGAAGACGGTGCGCGACAACCCGGGCGCCTACCGCGCCCACTACGCCGGCCGCTACCGGTATTTGGGAGGAAAGTAATCGCATGACCCACGAGTTTCAATGGATCTATGTGGCCAACGCGCTGATCTTCGCGGTCCTCGGGATCGTGCTGTTCGTGGTCTCGTTCACCATCCTGGACAAGATGACGCCGTACGATCTCTGGAAGCAGATCTGCGAGGAGAAGAACGTCGCCCTGGGAATTATGGTCGGCGCCATGTCGCTGGGGCTGTGCATCATCATCGCCGCGGCAGTGCACTAGGTCGCAGTGACGTTCATTCTCTTTTTCTCGGTCTTCCTGATTGCCGCCTGCGGGCTCATTTACGAGCTCATCGCCGGCGCCCTAGCCAGTTATCTGCTCGGGGACAGCATCCTGCAGTTCTCGACCGTCATTGGCACGTACCTGTTCGCCATGGGAATCGGCAGTTACCTGTCGCGATTCATTGGGAGAGGACTGGTGGCGCGCTTCGTGACCATCGAGGCAATGGTCGGGTTGATTGGCGGGTTCTCGTCGTCCATCCTTTTTCTTGCGTTCGCCTACACGGAGAGCTTCCGCTTCCTGCTGTACTCTCTCGTAACGCTGATTGGCATCCTCGTCGGCCTCGAGATCCCGTTGCTGATGAGGATTCTCAAGGACCGCTTCCAATTCCACGACCTCGTCGCACACGTCCTCACGTTCGACTATCTCGGCGCGCTCGGTGCATCGATTCTGTTTCCCCTGCTGCTCGTTCCCAGGCTGGGCATGGTGCGGTCGGCGCTGCTGTTCGGGATCCTCAACGCCGCGGTCGCCTTCTGGTCGACCTTCATTTTCCGGCATCAAATTGGATCACCCGCCGGCTTGCGGGTGATCTGCCTGATGGTCCTGGCCGCGCTCGGCGCGGGTATGGTGGGCGCCGACCGCTTGACCGGTCTTGCCGAAGAGAACCTCTACGCCGACGAGGTGATCCTTTCGCGGAACACCCGCTACCAGCGGATTGTCCTGACACGGTGGAAAGACGACCTGCGGCTCTTCCTGAACTCCCATCTCCAGTTCAGTTCGCGCGATGAATACCGCTATCACGAAGCACTCGTCCATCCCGGCCTGGCTGCGCTGCCCCATGCCCGCTCCGTGCTTGTCCTGGGTGGCGGCGACGGTCTCGCCGTACGCGAGATCCTTCGTTATCCGCAAATCGAACGCGTGACACTTGTGGATCTCGATCCGGAAATGACGCAACTGTTCTCGACGAACCCGATGCTGACTGAGTTGAACGGCCGGTCTCTGCTCTCTCCCAAGGTCCGCGTCATCAACGCCGATGCCTTCCCATGGCTGTCGGAAAACGGCGAGATGTTCGACTTTGTCGCCGTCGACTTTCCCGATCCGACCAACTTTTCCCTTGGCAAGCTGTACACGACTGCGTTCTACCGTCTCCTCGCAAAGCATCTGTCAGCCTCCGCTTACGTTGCCGTGCAGAGCACCTCGCCACTCTTCGCGCGAACCTCGTTCTGGTGCATCGTCGAGACCATTCGGGGCGCCGGTTTGAAAGCGCATCCTTACCATGTCTACGTTCCATCGTTCGGCGAATGGGGTTTCGTCCTCGCCGGCGCCTTTCCGTATGAACCGCCGGCCCTGCTTCCGGAGGATCTCCGCTTTCTGACGCCGGCCAACCTGTCGAACCTCTTCGATTTTCCGCGCGACATGCAGCCTGTCGACGTGCAGCCAAACCGCTTGAACGACCAGATCCTGGTCCGCTACTACGAGAAGGAATGGAGCCAGATCGCCCGTTAGTACCGTCGCGCCGCCGGTTCCTCAGTGCCGCGCTCGTCGGATTGAGCCAGAAGAGCGGGCGGGCGGTAACGGGCTCTTTCGTCCTTGAGTCCCACGAAGCAGGCCACCGGCTTCGTGACCGCGCATTCGCGGCCATGCCGGCCCGCGAACAGCGTGTTCCCCTCGTCATCGTCGGTGGTGGAATTGCCGGGCTGTGCGCCGCCTGGCGCCTGCGCCGCCGCGGCTTCCGGGATTTTGTCGTCCTCGAAATGGAAGATCGGGCTGGAGGCAACGCCCGCTGGGGAGAGAACGAGATCAGCCAGTATCCCTGGGCTGCCCACTACGTTCCTGTACCGGGTCCCGGACCCTCCCTTGCTCGGGAACTATTCGAGGAGTTGGGGCTGTTCGAAGACGGCGAGCCGTCCGAGCGGCACCTCTGTTTCTCCCCTCAAGAACGTCTCTTCCTGCAGGGCCGGTGGCAGGAGGGACTCGAGCCAGCCGGCACTCCAAAGGATATAGACCAGTACAAACGCTTCAGCGACCGGATGGCCGACTTTCGCGCAAACGGCGCGTTCCGGATCCCCGCCGGCGACTCGTTGCGGCTTGGCGAACTCGATCGCCTCTCGATGCGCGACTGGCTCTTGCGCGAAGGCTTTGACTCCTCCTACCTCCAGTGGTATTGCGACTATAGCTGCCGTGACGACTACGGCTGCTCGTCCGCGGATGCGTCCGCGTGGGCCGGAATCCACTATTTCGCCGCGCGCGAGGATCACGACCCCGGTCCGTTCACCTGGCCGGAGGGGAACGGCTGGCTCGTCAAACGCCTGCTGGAACGGGTCGGCACCCATGTCCGGACCGGCGCAACGGTCTGCCAGGCAGCCCGTGAGAAGAACCGGTGGCGGATCGTTACGAAAGAGATCGCTTACGTAAGCGATGCGGTAATCTTTGCCGCGCCTACTTTTCTTGCCCCCTTTCTGATCGAGGACATGCCGGCGCCGCAGGCATTCGAATATTCTCCGTGGGTCACGGCGAATCTTACCCTGGACCGCCTGCCACGCGAGCGCGGCGTGCCACTCGCCTGGGACAACGTGATCTTCAATTCACCGTCACTTGGTTACGTCGTGGCCACGCATCAATCCCTCGCGTCGCGCATTGAGCGCAGTGTTTGGACCTATTACTGGGCGCTGGCGGACGGCGAGCCGGCGGCAAGGCGCCGGGACCTGCTCGCCTCGGGCTGGAATCGCTGGAAGGAAGCCATCCTCGACGACCTGACCCGCGCGCATCCCGACATCCGGGAGTGCGTCTCCCGCATCGACATCCTGCGGCTGGGACACGCCATGATCCGGCCTTCCGTTGGCTTCCTCACGTCTCAGGCGCGGCGAAAGTTCACGGCCTACGAGGCGGACAACTTCTGGTTCGCCAACTCCGACCTCAGCGGCATCTCGATCTTCGAAGAAGCACAGTACCGCGGCGTAACGGCGGCGGACCGGGCGCTGGCGCGCATCTCGAAGTAGACTAAAGATCACGCTATGGACCACGCACCGCTCTTTTCACGCCGCGACTGGCTGCTGGCCGCCTCCGCGTTTCCACTCGCCGCGCAGGCGCCGCAGCAGCCGCTCAATCGCTTTCCGCGCATGGTGCACGAGTATTTCGTACGCCGCGTCCGCGAGGCGGAAGCGGAGAGCCTGCGCCTGAAGAGTACGATCCGCACCGCCGGCGACGCCGAGCGTTACCTCGCCAGCATCAAGGAGCGCATCCGTCTCGCCATGGGCCCCATGCCGGAACGCACGCCGCTCAACGCCCGCGTCACCGGAACCGTGGAACGCGACACGTACCGCATCGAGAAGGTGATCTTCGAGAGCCGCCCCGGCTTTCTCGTAACGGCCAACCTGTATGTGCCGAAAGGCCGCTCGTTTCCGCTGCCCGGCGTCGTCGGCAGTTGCGGGCACTCGGTCAACGGCAAGTGCGGCGAGACCTACCAGGCCTTCTCGCAGGGTCTGGCCCGGCAGGGCTACGTCGTCCTCATCTTCGACCCCATCGGGCAGGGCGAGCGCTTCCAATACACCGACGCGCAGTTGCAGCCCCGCCGGGGCACCGGCACCCGCGAGCACCTCTACGCCGGCAACCAGCAGGTGCTGACCGGTGAGTTCTTCGGCGGATGGCGTGCGTGGGACGGCATTCGCGCCCTCGACTATCTGCTGACACGTCCCGAGGTCGACCGCCGCCACGTCGGCATCACGGGCAATTCCGGCGGCGGCACCATGTCCACCTGGCTCTGCGGTCTGGAGGAGCGTTGGACCATGGCCGCGCCAAGCTGCTTCGTGACCACTTTCCGCCGCAACCTTGAGAACGAACTTCCCGCCGACACCGAGCAGTGTCCCCCGCGCGCGATCGCCCTGGGCCTCGATCACGACGACTTCATCGCGGCCATGGCGCCGAAACCCGTCATCCTTCTGGGCAAGGAGCGCGACTACTTCGACGCGCGCGGCTTCGAGGAATCCTACTGGCGGCTGAAGCGCCTGTGGGGCATGCTCGGCAAAGAGGAGAACCTCGCCAAGTTCATGGGCCCCACACCGCACGGCTACTCGCAGGAAAACCGGGAGGCCATGTATGGCTGGTTCAACCGCGTCACCGGCGTGGCGCAGGGTTCGGCCGAACCGAATCTCACGATCGAGAAGGACGAAACCCTGTGGTGCACGCCGCGCGGGCAGGTTGCGGGCCTGCAGTCGAAGCCGCTCTACAGCTTTACTCGCGGACGCTCCGAGGAACTCCGCGCCAAACGCCGCCCGCTGGTAGGCGCCGCTCTGCGCGAAGCCGTCGCCGGAACGTTGCGTCTGCCGCGGCGTGAAGGCGCGCCGGACTTCCGCATCCTACGGCCCTTTCAGAAGCGCGGCTATCCGGAAGCCTTCGCCACACCGTACGCCGTCGAGACGGAACCGGGCATCCAGGCGCTTGTGTACAGGCTGTCCGCGGAACGCCATGACTCCCGCCCGGCACGCGGCATGAAGCGCGCGGTGCTCTACGTCTCCCACCGCTCCGCCGACACCGAACTGCGCGAGGAGCCGCTCGTGCGCGAGATCCACAAGGCGGAGCGCGGCGTGCCCTTCTATGCCTGCGACGTGCGCGGCATCGGCGAATCGCAGCCGGACACCTGCGGCGAAAACAGCTTCGAGTCCCCCTACGGCAGCGATTATTTCTACGCCGCCCACGCCTTGATGCTCCACTTCCCGTACCCCGGCCAGCGGACGCACGACATCCTGCGCGTGCTTGATTGGCTGGCCGGCTACGAGCACGAGGAGATTCACCTTGTGGCCAAAGGCTGGGGCGCGATTCCCGGCGCGTTTGCCGCGCTGCTGTCGCCGATGGTGCGGCAGGTCACGCTCAAAAACGCTCTCACCTCGTACTCAGAGGTCGCCGAATCCGAAGAGTATGGCTGGCGCCTCTCGTCGCTGGTGCCCGGCGTACTCGAATCCTTCGACCTCCCCGATGTCTACCGGGAACTCGAATCGAAGCAGCTGCGCCAGGCCGAACCCCTGGGGGCGCGCGCATGAAGAGCGCAGTTCTCCTGCTCCTGCCAGCGGTAGCGGCAATGGCGCAAGTGGGCGGCCGTCCCGCGCTGGTGCTCGAAGGCAAGACCGCCGCGGTCGCCGTGGACCTCAGCGGCGGATCGATCGTCGGCTTCCGCTTCCGCGATCTCGACCTGAACCCGCTCGTCTGGAACGATCGCGATGCCGGAACCGCGCCGCGCGCCATGGGACATTTTCTCTGTCTCGACCGGTGGGGCGCCCCCTCCGAGGCCGAGCGCCGCAACGGGATGCCGTACCATGGCGAAGCGGCGCAAGTCGTCTGGAAGGTTGGAGAACGCAAGGGCCGCGTCGCGACGATGTCAGCAGACCTGCCCATGGCCGGTCTCTTGGTCGAGCGCCGGATCGAGATTGCCGAATCCGCCGCGGTCTTCACGGTCACCGAAACCGTCACGAACCGGAAGCCGCTCGGCCGTGTCTACAACATGGTGCAGCACCCCTCCATCGGCCCGCCGTTCCTCGACGAAGAGACTGTCGTTGATTCGAACGGCCGCCGCGGCTTCATGCAGTCGACGCCCGGTCCCAATCCCGAGGAGCCCTCCGTGTATTGGCCCCAGGCGTTGAAGGACGGCCAGCCCGTCAACCTGCGCTACCTCCGCGACGACCCGATGCCGAACGTGGTCTCCTACGTGATCGAAGACGAAGATGGCTGGGTGACGGCGGTGAATCCCAAGCGCGGACTGCTGATCGGCTACGTCTGGAAGCGCGACGAGTATCCGTGGCTGAACCTGTGGCGGCACGTGGAAAACGGGCGTCCGCTGGCGCGCGGCCTGGAATTCGGCACGACGGGACTGCACCAGCCCTACCCGATCCTGGTGCGCAAGGGACACATCTTCGGGGCGCCGCTCGTAAGCTTCCTCGACGCCGGGGAGCGGACCACGCGCAGTTACATCGCGTTCCTGGCGAAAGTGCCAGGCGGCTACAAGGGCGTGGCGAGTGTCCGGCGCACCCCGGGCGGCATCGAGATCGAAGAGCGCGGTCCGGACCCGCGGCGGATCACGATCAAATAGCCGCCTGCGAAGCGGGTGGAGACCGCCGCCTCACGGCTTCGGCTCGCTCGGGGGCCGCTCGCGCCAGGCCGCGACTCCCTTGGGGATCCATTGACAGATTGATTTCCGGTACGCGCGGCAGGCCGATGGATCGGCCCGAACGAGCGTGGTCAAATGCTCCAGCTCATCCATCCCGTTCCCTGCGAGAATCGCCGAGTTGTAGTCGGCCGAGCTGCCGCGGAGCATGTACAACAACCGTACCGACCGCGCCCACGAAGGAAGCTGAAACAGAGGCTGAACCGGTTTGGAGCGTTGCGACGTGACGCCGTCAACGGTAATGGCGGCAGATTCGAAAGCGATCACGACTCCGCCACGACGGTGCGCGTTCACCCTGTAGAAGGACCTTTCGTATCCGAGGAAATCGGGATCGGTGGTAAGGGTCAGGTCCAGTTTCAAATCGGATAGTTCGCGCTGTTCGGGCCCGGGGTCCGGCAGGCTTCCGTGAGCCATGGAGAAACTCCCGATGCGGTCCCCTGTCTTCCAAACGGGTGTCACAACACCGACACGCCAACCAGGTTCCAGGTCGACCCAATAGGAAGACGGACGGGCTGGCGCCGCTATGGGCGCCGTCTTCCGGCACGCGGCGATCGGCGTAAGCAAGACGAGCCACGCGGCCAGGACCGCGAAGGATCGGGCGACGTGAGAGCGGCAGCACATAGCAACCGAGCCTTCCCAAGTATCCAACGTAGCGGAGAAACCATCAATACATCGCCAGACCGCCATCGACGTTCACCGTCTGCCCGGTCATCGCGTCACTCAACTCACTCGACAGAAACAGACACACCCGCGCCACTTCCACCGGCTGGATGCGCCGCCGGAAGCATTGTCCGGCCACGATCTCCGCCATCTGCGCGTCAGTCGCCACTTGCTTTTCCATCTCGGTCTGGATCGCGCCCGGTGTGATGCAGTTGACGTGGATGTTGTGGGGGCCCATCTCGCGCGCCAGAGCCCGCGTCAGTCCGATGACGCCACCTTTCGTGGCGACGTAATGGCTCAGGTTCGGCGTGCCGAGATGAAAAGTGACCGAAGAGATGTTGACGATCTTGCCGGAACCCCGCGCAACCATGTGCGGCAGGACCGCTTTCGTCACGTGGAAAACGCCTTTCAGGTTCACGTCATGCATCAGGTCCCAGTCGGCTTCGGTCAGGTCCAGGAAGGTGCGGCGCGGATAGATGCCGGCGTTGTTGACCAGCACGTCGATGCGGCCGAATCGCGCCAGCGCCGCCGCGGCTGCCCGGTCGACCGCCGCACGGTCCCGCACATCCATCGGCAGCGCCAGTGCGGCGCTGCCTATCGCGCCCGCCACTGCCTCGGCGCCCGCGGCGTTCACGTCCGCCACGCACACCTGCGCTCCCTGCGCGGCGAACAGGTGCGCGGTCGCTTCGCCAATGCCTGCCGCGGCCCCCGTGATGAGGCAGACCTTTCCCGCAAGCAGCCCGCTCACTGCTGATTCTTCTCCGCCCAGCCGGTTTCGAAATGCGTCTGCCGGCTCGCTCCGGTTTCCGCCGCGCGCAGCAGCTTGTGGATCGATTTGTGCGTCGGCAGGTTTGCTTCCAGGTAGTCGATGCCGTCAGCAGTAATCATGAGGCTGCTGCGGTCGTCGCTCTGGATGAAGCGCTTCGACTTGAGATACCAGATCGTGAACACAAGATGCTCTCGCGGCACGAACATCATGTTCTCCAGCTCCAGCACGGAGAGCGCCGGCTGGGGCGGATTGTTCTTGCGCTGCGAGTACAGCAGGCACAGCACGCCCATGCGCCTGTTGGACTCGCCATCCACGCCGTCGACGAACTCCTTCGTCATGAAAATCGGCAGCGGCGCCTGCTTCTGCTGGTCGAACTGCTTGTCGTACTCGAGGCGCTTGGCCGGATCCGAAAGGATCTGGTAGCCCTCCTTGATCAGCAGGAACTTCTCGATGTTCCCCGTCTCGGTGTTGTCCGGATGGTAGCGCGCCGCAAGCACGCGGTACACGCGCTGGATCGCCTCGGGTTCAGCGCTCGAGTTGATCTGAAACAGCTCGTAGTAATCAACGAATTCCTGCTCTGGCATGCGAGTCTCCATCATACTGCGGGGCCTGCCGCTCGTGATACAGTGCTTCTCTTGCCATGACTGCCACGCCGCGGATCCCACGCCGCAAACCGCTCACCGCCCACGCCGGCATCTTCGGGGTCGGCCACCATAGCTACTGGCCCCAGTTCGACGGCCTGCTGGACGACATGCACCGCAAGCTCGCCGCCTTCGAGAACAAGGTCCGGGCCAGCGGCATCCAGGTCACGAACTTCGGCCTCGTGGACAACGCGAAGTCCGCCTACGCGTTGCGCGACCGGCTCAAGGCCGCCAACCTCGACCTCATCTTCTGCGACCTCGTCACCTACGCAACGTCTTCCACCTTCGGCATCATTATCCGAGACCTCGACGTTCCCATCGTGCTCGTCGCGCTCCAGCCCATGCAGGCAATGGACTATGCGCGCGCCTCCACCTACATGCAGCTTTCGAACGACGACTTCTGCTCGGTGCCTGAGTTCGCCGGAGTCGCGATCCGAATGGGGAAGCGGCCGCCGCCGGTGATCCTCGGCACGCTCGAAGACGACCCCGAGGCCGACGCCGACATCGCCGGCTGGTGCCGCGTTGCCTGCGTGCTGCACGATCTCAAGAGCGCCCGCATCGGCCACTTCGGGCACGTGCTCGAAAACATGCTCGACATGCAGACCGACCATACGGCGCTCACCGCGGCGTTCGGCTGCCACATCGTGCAAACCGAAGCCGACAACCTGATGCGGCACTTCCGCCGCGTCACCGATGCCGACGCCGAAGCGGTCAAACAGCAGATCCTTGGCATCTTCGACACACCCGACCCCGTGTCCGACCCGATCACCCGCAAAGTGACGCCCGAAGACCTCGACATGGCCGCCCGGGTGGCCGTGGCGCTCGATCGGTTCGTCGGGGAGTTCGAACTCGACGGACTGGCCTACTACTACGAAGGCGAACCGGAAAGCGAGATGCGCCGTCTGGTTTCGAACCTGATCGTGGGCAACTCGCTGCTGACCGCGGCCGGGTTCCCGATGTGCGGCGAGTCCGACCTGAAGACGTGCGTCGCCATGATGATCGAAGACCGCCTGGACATCGGCGGCAGCTTCGCCGAGTTCCACCCGGTCGACTTCCGCGAGGGCTTCGTCCTCGTCGGGCACGACGGCCCGCATCATCTCAACATCGCCGACGGCCGTCCCGTCCTGCGCAGCCTGGTCAAATACCACGGCAAGCCCGGCTCCGGCGCGAGCGTCGAATTCAAGATCAGGCAGGGACCGATCACGATGCTCAGCATCGGCGTCACCTACGGCGGCAAGTTCAAGTTCGTCGTGGCCGAGGGGCAGAGCGTCGACGGCCCCATCCCGCCGACCGGCAACACGAACACGCGCGGCTTCTTCCAGCCGGACGTGCGCACGTTCCTGAAGCGTTGGGTCGCCGAGGGGCCCACGCACCATTTCGCGCTGGGAACCGGCCACTGCGCGCATCTCATCGAACGCGTGGGCGACTCCCTGGGCATCGAGACGGCGGTGGTCGCGCGGGAGCGGACCTGAGTGGGCGGGCGCTTCCGCTGGTGGATCGCGGGGCTGCTGTTCGGCGCGTCGGCGCTGAGCTTCTTCGACCGCCAGGTGCTTTCGGTGCTGGCGCCGAACATCCTCGCCGACCTCGGTATGACGAGCGTCGAGTACGGATACGCCGTCTCCGCCTTCACGCTTGCTTACAGCGTGATGTTCACGGTGGGCGGGCGCATCATCGATCACCTCGGCACGCGCGCCGGGCTGGGACTCACCGTGATCGTCTGGACGCTGGCCAGCCTGCTCCATGCCGCCGCGCGGACGAGCCCGCAGCTCACGTTCTTCCGTTTCCTGCTTGGCGTAGGCGAAGGCGGCTGTTTCCCCGGCGCCGCCAAAGGCATCCTCGAATGGTTTCCGGCGCGCGAACGAGGCCTCGCGATGGGCATCGCCACCACGGGCGGCTCGGCGTTCGGCGCGGTGCTGGCGCCGCCTGTGATCGTCTGGATCGCCGGCAGCGCCGGATGGCGCGGCGCGTTCATCGCCACCGGCGTGATCGGCGTCGTGTGGGCGCTGGTGTGGTTCCTGTTCTACCGGCGGCCGGAGCAGTCGCGCTTCGTTACCCCCGCGGAACTGCGTCACATCCGGCAAGGGCTCGATGCGGCCGCCCCGAAGGAGCGCCCGTGGCCGTTCCGCAGGCTGCTGGCGCGCCGCGACGTCGCCGGCATCGTTGCTACGCGGTTCCTGCTCGACCCGGTGTTCTACTTCTACATGTTCTGGATCCCACAGTATCTGTCCCGCGAGCGCGGCGCATCGCTCGAAGACATCGGGAAGCTCACGTGGATCCCGTTCTTCACGCTCGGCGTTTCGTCGTTCCTGGGGGGCGCGGCGTCGGACCTGCTGATCCGCAGGGGGTGGGCGGTCCAGAGCGCGCGGAAAGCCGTGATGGCCGCGGCGGCGTTCCTGACCCCCGTCTCGATCCTCGGGATCTACGCACCGGACGCCTTCTGGGCCGTGACCCTGCTCGGCGTGCTCACCTTCGCACACGGCTTCTGGATGACCAACTACATGACCCTCATCGGCGACCTGTTCCCGGCGGGAACCGTGGCCACGGTCGTAGGCCTTTCCGGAACCGCGGGCGGCATCGGAGGATTCCTGTCTAGCCTGCTGGTCGGGAGCTTCGTCGAGACGTATTCCTTCACACCGGCGTTTGTCGTCTGCGGGGTGCTCTACCCGGTCGGGCTGGCGATCATCCTCGCAAGCGTGCGGGACAGATACGCCTATTGAACGAGAGCTTCCTCGATGCGCTCGGAGAGCATGTCGACGAAGCGGTCCGGCAGGAATCCGTTCATCCGCGAGAAGATCTCACCGCGGCGGTCGACCACGATCGTCGTCGGAATCGAGCGGATGCTGAGCGAGCGGGCCAGTCCGTCTTCGAAATAGATCGACTGGCTCCAGTTATTCTCGCGGACAAACGGGGCCACCTTCGATCGGTCCTCGTCGGTACTGACGGAAAGGAACACCACGTCCCCGTTGCCGTTGAACTTCTGCTTCACCTGCTCATAGAGCGGATGCTGCACACGGCAGGGACCGCACCAGGTCGCCCAGAAGTCGAACACCACGGTCTTGCCGCGCAACGACTTCAAGTCCAGGTAGCCGCCTTGCAGCGCCGACAAACGAAAATCCAGCACGTTGCTTGCGTTGCGGTTCGGATCGAGCTTGTCGAGCGCGGCGCGGCGCTCCTGTTCGGCGGCGCGGGTGCGGTCGTACGCGGCGAGAATGATGTCGCCCAAACCAGTCTCGTTCCCATGCAGTTCGCGATGGAGGACGCCCATCCGGCGGCGATCCGTTTCGCGGTCTTCCTCGGTATTCCGGGGATCGACCAGCGTGAACGCATCGGCCAGTCTGGCGATCGCTTCCTGCTTGCGCCCCAGCGCGATCAGGGAAGCAGCCGCGGCCCGCGCGGCTTCAGCCGTGGGGTAGGCGGTGTAGCTCTGCCCGGCCAGTTCCAGCGCCTTCGACGGCTCGCCGGCCGCGGCCGAAGCTCGCGACTGCAACACCAGCGCCCGCGCGATCCCGCGATCCGTCTGTTCGCGCCACTCGGCGGGGCTCGTCCGTCCCGGCGGCTCCTGCGACTGCATATCGCGCACCAGCGTTTCGTACCGGCGCGCGAAGTCGAGCGCCTTGCGGCCGTTCTCTTCCCCGCCCGCGGTCACCAGTGCGCGAGTCACCCGGTCGAGCACCTGCAAGTCGTCGGGCTCGCGCTCGAGCACAGGCAGACCGTAGCGCAGGATCCGCCCGTCGTCGTCGGCTTCCATCGCGGCCTTGACCAGGCCCCGCTCCAACTCGGCGCGCCGGGAGGTTTCCGGATACTTCTCGATGTGCCCTTCGAGCGCCCGGATGAAATCCACCGGGCTGGCGCCGGCATCCTGCAGCGCGGCGGACAGCGCCTGCCGCTCAGCATCGCCCACGTCCTGCGCCAGGACCGTCCCGGTAGCGACGAGCAGAACCGCGAGCCACCTCATGGAGTTGTCCGGATGGCCTCAGCCAACTGCATGGCGCGGGAACGGGCCATGTTCAGGAAGGAATCGTTCTTCGCGACGCGATCGAGCAACGGCAGAAATGTCGCCAGCGACACGAGACGCCCTTTATCCTTCAGCGCCTCGAACTGCAGCAGCGCCTGATTCACTCCCAGTTTGTCGAACTTCACCGCGCGTTCCAGGACCACATAGATATTGGCCGTCGAGCCGACCTTTTCAAACCAGTCCGCCAGCAGCCGTGCATCGGCGTCCTCGGTGAAGTTGAACGTCACGGAGTGCTTCGCCTCGCCATTCTCGTAACGGAAGGTCTTCTGGCCCATCTGTGCGACCTTCACCTTGGATTCGAGAGGTCTCTGGAACCGGTCCAGCTTCTCAGTGAGTTTGAACAGGACCTCGGTTTCACCGGCCGATAACTGCAAATCGAGGGGCTGTTCGTCATCGGACGCTTCTTTGTACACGCACTTCCCGTCCTTGGTGACGTGCACTTCGAAGTACGGCGGGTTGCTGCCTTTGAATTCCTTGGTGAAGATCAGGAGCGGTTCGGCGGCGGCGGCGCCCGTCAGGAGAAGGAGCAGAATGGCAGTCCTCACCGGCTTCGGCCTCCCATCCGCTGGTTTGCGCTGAGATGCGTGGCGTGGCAGATGGCCACCGCCAGCGCGTCGCACGCGTCTTCGGAGCCGACGTGGCCGGTCTCCAACGCGAGCAAGGAATGGACCATCCGTTGCACCTGGCTCTTCTCCGCGCGACCGTATCCCGCCACGCTCATCTTGACTTCGAGCGGCGAATACTCCCCCACCGCCAAGCCCGCCTCCGCCAATGCCAGCAGCGCAATGCCCCGGACATGCGCCAGACTCAGCGCCGTGCGGGCGTTGACTGCGTGAAAGACCCCCTCCACCGCCGCGGCGTCGGGCGCTTCATCCCGGATCACCCGCCGCAACTCACCCGCGATCGCCAGCAGCCGTTCGGGCAGTGGCCGCTTTGCCTGGGTCACGATCGTTCCAGCAGCCCGCAGGCGGTGCTCCCGGCCGTCGCTGCAGATCACACCATACCCGGTGCGCGCCGTGCCGCAATCCACGCCAAGCACGAGCATCGCCCGACCGCTCAGTTCATCGACGCGAGTTCGTTCTCGTCGATGTCGAAGTTCGAATACACGTTCTGCACGTCGTCGTGATCTTCGAGCGCATCGCTCATGCGCAGCATCCCCTGGGCATTCTTGCCTTCGAGCTTCACCAGGTTCTGCGGCACCATCGCAACTTCGGCGGACTCGGTCTCAATCCCCGCCTTCTCCAGCGCCTGGACAACCGCGTCGTGCGCTTCCGGCGCCGACAGGACCTCCCAGTTCTCTCCTTCGTCCCGGAGATCCTCCGCACCCGCTTCGAGCACCAGCGCCATCAGGTCGTCCTCGCCGATCTTCTCCTTCGAGACCAGGATCTGGCTCTTCCGGTCGAACATCCATGCGACGCTTCCCTGTTCACCCAGGTTTCCGCCGTTCTTCGAGAACAGGTGCCGGATCTCGCTCACCGTGCGGTTACGATTGTCGGTCGCGACCATGACCAGGACGGCGGCGCCGCCTGGACCGTAGCCTTCGAACATGACCTCGTCGATCTGCGCGCCTTCGAGCTCGCCCGTGCCGCGCATGACGGCGCGCTTGATGTTGTCGGCGGGCATGCTCACCGCCTTCGCAGCCGCGATCGCGGTCCTGAGCCGGGGGTTGCCGTCGGGGTCGCCGCCGCTGCGCGCGGCGATCGTGATTTCCTTGATCAGGCGCGTGAACGTCTTCCCGCGTTTTGCGTCTAGGGCGGCCTTCTTATGCTTAATCGTCGCCCACTTGGAATGGCCAGACATACGGACTCCCGGTTCGGTAGGAACTTGCGTGAAATTCTTAGCTGAGGATAGCAGAATCAGGGGCTTACCCTCAACCCAAAGCCCGTTATGATGGAGAGATGAAACGGAGACGGGACCTGCTCGGATGGATGGGTCTGATGGCGGCATCGGCCGGCGCGGCGCCGCCCAGGCTACCCGACGCGACATTGACCGCAGGCCAGGCCAAGCTGATCCAGCAGCCGTTCGGCGACCTGCGCATTTACTTCGACGGGCCGACCGATCAACTGTCGGCCATGACCGCCGGCAGTCTTCGCTTGAATCCCGGGATGAGCCCGCATCCGCCTCACCGGCACCCGGAAGAGGAGTTCCTGCTCGTCACCGAGGGCACTGGGGACATCTCCATCGGCGACGATGTCGTCAGAGCCGGTCCCGGCGCCATGATGTACTGCGCCGCCAACCGCCTGCACGGCATCGTGAACACCGGCCGGACACCCCTGCTGTTCTACTTCTACAAGTGGAAGAAGTGACGGCGCGCTACCCGATCGCCCGCTCGATCGCACCCGCGATCCGCGCGCAGTAGTGGTCGACCTGTGATGCGTCGGCCGCCTCCACCATCACCCTGGCTAAAGGCTCAGTCCCCGAAAAGCGCACCAGAACCCGTCCGGAGCCTTCGAGCGCCCGTTCGCACTCGCGGATCTCCGCCGCCACTTCCGGCATCTCGCCGATCGCCCGTTTCTCCCGCACCCGGATATTGACCAACCGCTGCGGAAACACCTGCAGCGCCGAGGCCAGCACTTCCAGGCTTTCGCCGGACTGGCGGACGATCTCCGCAATCCGCAGCGCGGTCAGCATGCCGTCGCCGGTCGTGGCGTGTTTCAGGAAGATGACGTGACCGGATTGCTCCCCGCCCAGAGCGGCTCCGGTGCGCAGCATCTCTTCGAGCACGTACTTGTCGCCCACCGGGGTCCGCACCATGCCAATGTCCTCAGCCGCCAGCGCCTGCTCCAGGCCGAAATTCGACATCACCGTCGCCACTACGCGGCGCCCGGGCAGGTTGCCGGCGGCGGCAAGATGCCGCGCGGCAATCAGCAGCACCGCGTCGCCGTTGACGACCTTGCCGCTGCCTGCGACGAAAATCGCGCGGTCCGCGTCGCCGTCGAACGCCACTCCGAGATCCGCGCCATGCGCCACCACCTGCGCCTGCAGATCTTCCACGTGCAGCGCCCCGCACCCGTTGTTGATATTGCGCCCGTCGGGCGACGCGTGAATCGCCGCCACTTCGGCGCCGACCCGCCGGAACAACTCCGGCGCCAGGTGCGACGCCGCGCCATTACCGCAGTCAAGCACGATCCGGAGCCCGTCCAACTGGGTCTCAAGAGTACTCAGCAGATGGTCAATGTAAGTTCGGTCCAGGCGGTCCTGCTCCGTCAAACGAAGGGGCGCTCCGCCGCCATCCGCACGCAACCGGTCCATCTCTTCTTCGATCTCGTGCTCTTCATCGTCGGGAAGCTTGTAGCCACTGTGGCCGAAGACCTTGAGACCGTTGTCCCGGTACGGATTGTGCGAGGCGGAGATCATCACGCCCGCCTCGTACGGCCCCGTGTGCGTCAGAAACGCGACACCCGGAGTCGTCGTCACACCCGCCGAATCCACCGGCACGGACTCCGCCGCCAACCCGCCCGCAACCTCCTCCGCGATCCAGGGCGACGATTCCCGCGTGTCCATGCCCAACACGACGCGTCCGCCACCGTGCCTGGCACCCAGGACACGGCCAAGCGCCCGCCCAAAGGCATGCACCGTCGGCCGGTCCAGCGGAAACTGCCCCGCCACACCCCGAATGCCGTCTGTTCCGAAGTAACGTTTCCCCATTCCATTCCCCGAAGGAAATATCGGCTTATTCCTTCTCGACAAATACCCTGACCGTAATGCGCGTCGGGTTCGGGAACCGCACCATGGGCTCATCGGCATAGGCGTTTACCCCAAAGTGAGCCTGCCCGATCACCGAGGACAAGTTGATTGGATCCGTCAGAACGAATTCCACGCGCGACACATGGCTTTCCGGACCGACGATGAGCACTGACTGCGGGTCAGGTTCGAAACGGGTCACCGTGTACCCTTCGGGAGGTTCTCCCGAGAATCGGACCCGCACAGGCACCGTCCGTTGGACGCGCCGTTCGAAACGGAACCGGATCTGGGAAGGCACCGCGCGCACCAGCGTCAGCCCCGGAGGCAGCTCGACGTTCCGCCGGTCCACCTGGAACGTGTGCTCCCCAGGTTCGAGGATTCTGGAGAAGTCGAACACCGGACCCGCGGGCAGCGCGGAGAAGCTGCGCAGCCGCTCCTGCGTTCCGCGAAGTTCGAGGGAAACGGTTGTCGTCAGATCCGAGACAATCTCCAGTTCTTCCGGGAGCCGGCGGTATTCGACCGGCACGTTGACGAACGAACCGATCTCGGACTCATGCGTGAAGACACTCCAGAAAAGCACTGAGAGACCCAACGCAAACAGCTTCAGTCCGATGTTCTGCTTCAGAAAGCGCATCTACGATTCGCTCGTCTTCGGAACCTCGGCCGTGTCGGGCGCGGGCGTCGCGGCTGGTTCCGGCCGCCGCTTCTCGCGTCGGACCCCGTCGTCGGCGAAGTGCTGCGCGATGCGCTGCCCCAGCTCTTCGGGGGTCAGGTCGCTCTCCAGTTCGCCCCCCACAGCCAGCGAGACGCGGCCGGTTTCCTCCGAGACGATGATCGACAGGCAGTCGGTCTCCTCTGTGATGCCAATGGCGGCGCGGTGCCGGGTGCCAAGCTTGGCCGAGATAGCCGGGTTCATACTCAACGGGAGGAAGCAGGCGGCCGCGGCCAGCCGGTCCTTCTGGATGATCACGGCGCCGTCATGCAGAGGCGTGTCTTTGTGGAACACGGTCAGCAGCAGGTCACGGGACACCGCGGCATCCAAGGGGACGCCGCTCTCGATGAAGGTGCGCAAGCCGATGTCGCGCTCCAGGACAATCAGGGCGCCCGTACGGTCCTGCGAGAGCCTTTGTACTGCGAGCAGAATGTCCTCGGAGGATTCGCGCCGCTGCAGAGCGCGGCCGAGAAGCCTGCGCCGTCCGATCCGGGCCAGCGTCCGGCGAATCTCGGATTGGAACAGCACAATCACGGCAATTGCCATGTACGGCATCACCAGTGACAACAGATAATGCAGGAGGCCCAGGCCCAGCAGCCGCGAAAATCCGTAGATCAGCAGGATGGTGAAGATGCCCGCCAGCACGTGCGCAGCGCGCGTGCCGCGGACAATCAGCAGGAGTTCATAGATGACAACCGCGACAATGACAATGTCCAGGATCGCAGCCAGAGTCAGCTGCGGCCAGAGGCTCTTGAACATGGACAAAGTCGTTGGCATCGCCGGGAGCCTGCACACCCATTGTTGCCCTTAATTCTACACGATTTCAATGGGATGCGAATCCCGCGCCGGCGGTGATACGCTAGCAGCGGACGCGCTTGACCTTCACCTTCTACCCCCTCCGCCTCCAGTTTCGCGCGGTCGATGTCGTGCGGTTTCCCGGAGGCAAGGCCGCCAATGTCCTGCGGGGCGCCTTCGGCTGTGTCTTCCGCCAGCTCGCCTGCGACCCGGCTTGCCCCGGGACAGCGGCATGTCCCCGCCGGGACTCATGCCCGTACGCGGCGGTCTTCGAACCGGAATCCCGAGGCGTGGGACCGAGCGGGCTCGCCGACCTGCCCCGCCCCTTTGTGTTCCGTGCCCGCTCTGTTGACGGGCGCGCCGTCTCGCCCGGCGATGACTTCCACTTCGACCTCAACGTCTTCCACTCCGACCCGCGCACGGCCGCTCTTTTCATTCTGACTTTCGCGCGCATCGGCGAACAGGGGCTCGGTCCCGGCCGCGGCCGCGCGCATCTCACCAACGCGAGCCTCCTGGGCCTGGATGGCCAACCTGGCGCCCCTCTTTACCGCGACGGCATCCTGCTCCACGAACCTTTCCAACCCGTGCAGTTCCCCCTGGCCGCGGAGCCGGCTGCCCGCCTGCGCATCGAGTTCCTCACACCGACCGAACTCAAAGTAGATGGCGGACTTGCCGCCACGCCGGAGTTCCCCGCCCTGTTCGCCCGTGCCCGCGACCGCGTCTCCACGCTGCGCGCTCTCTACGGAGCCGGCCCGCTCGACGCCGATTTCCGTGCCCTTGGCGAACGTGCCGGACAGGTCCGGCGTATCCACTGCGACGTCCGGCGCGTCGATGTCAGCCGCCGCAGCAGCCGGACCGGCCAGACTCATTCCCTCGGCGGATTCACCGGTTCAGCCACCTACGAAGGACACCTGGACGAGTTCGTCCCCTACCTGCGAGCCGCCATCTGGACGGGCGTCGGGCGGCAGACCGTATGGGGCAAGGGCGAGATTGCCGTAACAGTCCCCGTTGTATACTGATTTTGGTTAGCCGGAGTCCAGGACCCGATTCCGCAGAATCCCTTTCCACGTCGAAAGTTGAACTATCCATTGAGCGCAGAAACTCTCACCCTAACGGCGCATGCGCCGCAGGACGCCTATAGCGTCGCCCTGAAGAATTTCGATATTGCAGCCGAATCCCTCAATCTATCTCCGGACATGCGGTCGCAGATCATGTATCCGGAGCGTGTCCTCACCGTGAACGTCCCGGTCCGCATGGATTCCGGAAAGATCGTGCGTTTTGAGGGATACCGCGTCCAGCACAACACATCGCGCGGCCCGGCCAAGGGTGGCATCCGGTTCCACCCCGACGTCAGCCTGAACGAAGTCAAGGCGCTCGCCATGTGGATGACCTGGAAGACGGCCATTGTCAACGTTCCGTTCGGCGGCGGCAAGGGCGGCGTCATCTGCAACCCCAAAGAACTCTCCCAGACAGAACTTGAGCGGCTCGCCCGCCGCTACACCGCCGGTATCCTGCCCCTCCTTGGACCCGCGCGCGACATCCCGGCGCCGGACGTCTATACGAATCCGCAGATCATGGCATGGATGATGGACACCTACAGCATGATGAAGGCCGACGGCTATCCGGTTCCGGGAGTCGTCACCGGGAAGCCTCTGGCGACCGGCGGCTCTGTGGGCAGAAACGAAGCGACCGGGCGCGGCGTGTTCCATTGCATCGAGTCGGCCTGCGAACATCTTCACGTGCCGGTGAAAGGATCCAAAACCGTCGTGCAAGGCTTCGGCAATGCCGGTTCGGTGGTGGCGAGCCTGCTCGACAGCCACCAGTCCCTGGTGATCGCCGTCAATGACTCGCGAGGCGGCGTGTACCGGCCCGACGGCCTTGACATCCCCAAGCTGATGATGCACAAGGAACGCACCGGTTCAGTCGTTGGCTTCCCCGGCGCCGACCCGATCGCCCAGGAGGAGATGCTCGCCCTCGAATGCGACATCCTCATCCCGGCGGCGCTCGAAAATGCCATCACGGGAGAGAACGCGCACCGCGTGCGCACCAGGATCGTCGCCGAAGCGGCCAACGGTCCGGTCACCCCGGAAGCCGACGGCATCCTCGCAGCCAACGGCGTCTTCCTCATTCCGGACGTCCTCTGCAACGCCGGCGGCGTCACCGTGTCCTACTTCGAGTGGTGCCAGAACGAGCAGCATTTCTACTGGGATATCCACGAGGTGGAAAACCGCCTCGAGCGCGTCATGCAGCGCAGTTTCGCCGAGGTGCTCGGCATTCACACCGACCGCAAGGTCAGTATGCGGCTCGCGGCCAACATACTCGGCATCAGCCGCGTGGCCGAATCAACCGCGGTCCGCGGCCTGTTCCCGTAACTCTATTGCACCTGTTTCACAAAGGTCGCCATGTATTGGCTGCCCTTGATGTGCTCGCGGCGGGAGACGAACCGGAATCCCGCCGCCTCCACCTCGCGGATCACTTCCGCCTCATCGGCCCGGATGTGCTCCATCGCATTGCCTCGGGGCATGGCGTCCGGGCGGCGGTAGAAGTCCACGATCACCAGCCGCCCGCCGGGCTTCAGGCCGGCCAGGAGCCCCGCCAACATCTCGTCCGGATAGTCGTAGTGGTGGTAGGAGTCGAGCGCCAGCGCCACGTCCACGCTGGAAGGAGGCAGGTTCGGCGTCTTCTCCGTGCCCTTGACGAACTTCACGTTAGTCAGTCCCTCCGCGGCAACCTTCTCCCGCGCGCGGGTGAGGAAGTCATCGAAGATGTCTTCGGCCAGGACTGTGCCGCCAGGACCGACCGCTTTGCTCAGGTACGGCAGCATGTAACCCGCCCCGGTGCCAATGTCGGCCACCGTCATGCCGGGCTTGAGGTGCAGTTGCCGGACCAGTTCTTCCGGCAGTTGCGTTGCGTCCCGGCCCGGCCGGACCAGGCTGTGGGCGACGCGCTCGCGGCCTTCCGGAGTCCGGTAACCGGAGTTGGCGCCGTCCGCCACTTGCGGCAAGGCCGGAAGGCCCGCCACGAAAAGCAAAGAGAGAAGGAGTGTGATTCGGTGCGTCATTGCAATGGTTCAATTGGCAGGGCCAGTGGCGGCTCCACCTGGAAATCCAGCGTTGCCATGCGGGCCACGGCCTCCTGGATCGAGCGTTCGGAAGTCGGTTCAACTGTAATGACGAACGGAAGGTCGTGCTTGGTGTCGCACGGTTCCTGCAAAACCGCTTCGAGGCTGATCTTCTTCTCCGCCAGGATGCTGGCGAGCGCGGCGATGATGCCCGGCCGGTCTTTCACGCGGAAGCGCAGGTAGTACGCCGCCTGCTTCTCCAGAATCGATATTGGAGCCCCGGTTCCCACGCGCGAGAAACCGAACGCCGCCACCCGGGACGGTCCACCACATTGAAGATCGCGCGCCACCCGCATCAGGTCGCTCACAACGGCCACACCGGTCGGCTCCGGTCCCGCGCCGCGGCCATAGTAGAGCGTATCCGATCCATACCGCCCTTTGACCCACACGGCATTGTACGCGCCGTTCACATGCGACAACAGGGCGGTTGTGGGGATCAGCGCCGGCCGCACCGACAGCAGGATGCCATCGTCCCGGCGCTCCGCCGCGCCAATCAACCGGATCGTGTGATTCAGTTGCCGGGCGTACTGGAAATCCATCGGCGAGATCCGCCGGATGCCCTCCACATACACCGCCTCGGGCCGGATCTCCACCCCAAACGCCAATGAGCCCAGCAACGCCAGCTTCGAGCGCGCATCCAGACCATCGACATCCGCGCTCGGATCGGCTTCCGCGTAGCCAAGTCGCTGCGCTTCCGCGAGGACCGTTTCGAATGGCGTGCCGTGCTTCTCAATCTCGGTCAGGATGTAGTTGCAAGTGCCGTTCAGGATGCCGGAAAGCTCCTGAATCCAGTCTCCCGCGATGCCTTCCCGCAACACCGCGTGAATCGGTATCCCTCCCGCGACGCTCGCCTCCATCGCCAGATTCACCCCGGCTCGCGCGGCCCGCGTCCAAATGGACGGGCCCTCCAGCGCCATCAGTTCCTTGTTCGCCGTCACAACGGACTTGCCAGCGGCAATGGCCCCCTCCAGGATCTCGTGCGCAACTCCGCAGCCGCCAACCAGTTCGGCGACAACATCCACTTCCGGGTGCGCCACCAGTTCCCGCCAGTTCGCCGTCCGCCAGACACCGTCAAACGCCGCCGGGAGATGCTTTCCCTCGGGCGAGCGGCTGCACACTCCGACGACCCGCAAAGGGAATCCCAGCTTCCGGGCAATCTCCCGACCGTTTTCCGCCAGGATCGCCAGCGTCCCTGAGCCGACGTTGCCCAGTCCCACGATCCCAATTCCGACTTCTCTCATATCTCCGCATCATGATAGCAGTCAGCCGATAAAGGCCAGATTTTCACCAGCCCGACGCGCGAAACGCGCCATCCAGGTCGGCGATCAGGTCTTCGACGTCTTCCACTCCGACGGAAAGGCGCACCAGCGTGTCGCCGATCCCAAGCGCGTCCCGCTGCGCCTGGGGTACAGACCCGTGCGTCATGATCGCCGGATGTTCAATGAGACTCTCGACGCCTCCCAGGCTCTCGGCGAGCGCGAAGAGCCGGCAGGTCTCAAGGAACCGCCGCGTTGTGGCCAGGTCGCCGTCGAGATCCACCGAGATCATGCCGCCAAACGCACGCATCTGGCGCGCCGCGATCGCGTGGCCGGAATGCGTCTCCAGGCCCGGATAGTGCACCCGCCGGACGCCCTTCCGGCCGGACAGCCAGCGCGCAATCTCCATCGCGTTCGCACAGTGCCGCTCCATGCGCAGGTGCAGAGTCTTCAATCCGCGCAGCGCGAGAAAACTGTCGAACGGTCCCGCGACCGCGCCGACAGCGTTCTGCAGGAACGCTAACCGTTCAGCCAGCTCAGGACGGTTCACCACCACTACGCCGCCGATCACGTCGGAGTGCCCGTTGAGGTACTTGGTCGCCGAGTGCACCACGATGTCGAACCCTGCTTCGAGAGGCCGCTGCAGGTAGGGACTGGCGAACGTGTTGTCCGCCACCGCCCAGATCCCGCGCTCGCGCGCCACCGCGGCGACCGCGGCCAGATCCGTGATCTTCAGCAAGGGATTGGACGGCGTCTCGACCCAGATCATGCGTGTTTCGGAGCGTAGCGCGGCTTCGAGCGCACCGGGCTTGGCGAGGTCCGTGAACGTGGCCGACAATCCCGCCGATTGCTTGCGCACGCGCTCGAACAGGCGGAAGGTTCCGCCGTAGAGATCGTCGCCCGCGACGATGTGCGCGCCGGTCTCAAGGAGGTCGAGCAGGGTCGCCATGGCCGCCAGTCCCGACGCGAAGGCAAACCCGTGCGTCCCGCCCTCCAGGTCTGCCACGCAGCGTTCGTACGCCATGCGGGTCGGGTTCTGCGTGCGGCCGTACTCGAAGCCCTTATGAACTCCAGGGCTTTGCTGGACGTAGGTCGAGGTGGCATAAATCGGCGTCATGACGGCGCCGGTGGCCGGGTCGGGCTCCTGGCCCGCGTGAATGGCGCGGGTGCCGAAACCGTGGGGTGTCTTCAACGTAGTTGTCTCCGCAAATGGCTGAGTAAATCGGTGCGTGTAATGAGTCCGAGAAAGTGCCCGTCATCCATGACGAGCGCGACCTTCCCCGCGTCGAGAATCGCGATCACACTATCGAGGGGCGCGGACGGTGGAAGCGTCTCCACCTTGCTCGTCATCGCGGTACGCACCGGGTCGCGGAAGCGCGCCGGATCGCCATGCACGCGGACGAGCACGTCGCTTTCGTCCAGGATGCCGGCCACGGCGCCGTTATCGAGCACCGGCACCTGGGACACGTCGGCGAGGCGCATGCGCTGGAACGCGGTGAGCAGCGTGTCGTTGGGGCTCACCGTGATCACCGCGCCCTCTTCGTAGCGCCGCGTGATCCAATCCCGCAGGTCGCCGGTGCGCGGCCGGTCGAGGAGGCCCTGGTCGAGCATCCAGTAATCGTTGAACAGCTTGGAAAGATACTTGTTGCCGCTGTCGCAGAGGAACGTCACGACGCGCTTCGGCCGCTTCTGGTCGCGGCAGTAGCGCAGCGCCGCGGCGATCAGCGTGCCGCTCGACGAACCGCCGAACCAGCCGTGGCTGCGCAGCAACTGGCGCGCCGTGGCGAAGCTTTCGGCGTCCGGGATCGAATAGGCGCGGCGCACGCGGGCGAGGTCGCACACCGGCGGCGGGGTGTCGCCGCCAATCCCTTCGACCATATAGGAGCCCGAGGGTCCAGGCTTGCCATCGTTGACCCAACCGGCAAGACCCGACCCCTGCGGGTCGGCCAGAACCAGGTCGCACGCGGGCTGCACGCGCGCGAAGTAGCGGCTGAGGCCGGTGATCGTGCCGCCGGAACCGACCCCGCAGACGATCGCGTCGACGTTGTGATCCATCTGGCGCCAGATCTCGGGGCCGGTCGTCGCTTCATGGGCCAGCGGATTCGCCGGGTTGGTGAACTGGTTCACGTAGAACGCGCACGGCGTTTCGGCGGCGATCCGCTGCGCCAGGTCCTGGTAGAAATCGGGGTGGCCCTTCTTCACATCGGAGCGCGTCAGCCGGACATCGGCGCCGAAGGCTCGCAAGTGCGCGATCTTCTCGCTCGACATCTTGTCCGGCAGGACGAGGATCAAGCGATAACCCTTGGCTGCCGCCACCAGCGCCAGCCCCAGCCCGGTGTTGCCGGCCGTCGCCTCGACGATCACGCCGCCCGGCCGCAGCACGCCGTCGCGCTCGGCCGCTTCGACCATCGAACGCGCCATGCGGTCCTTGATCGATCCCGCCGGATTCTGCGTCTCGAGCTTCAGGAACAGCCGGCACGGGCCGCGGTCAAAGCCTTCGAGTTCCACCAGCGGTGTGTTGCCGATATGATCGAGGGCGCCGGGCATGACGCCCTTCAGTATAGCGGGCGGGCGTCAGGCGAACGCGTAGCGAAAGCCGTTGGCGGCGATTCCGGCGAGTTCAGCGGGGGAAAAGTGGTGCTCCAGGGCCAGTTTGAATTCGCGGTTCAGGGTGGTTCGGAAAATGCCCGGATCATCCGTGTTTAGGATCACTGGAACACCCGCATCGTACAGTTTCCGCACCGGATGCGCGGCGACGGATTCCACTAGGCCGGTCGCCACGTTGCTTGTCAGGCAGATCTCAAGGGGAATCTCGTTGTCGGTCAGATGCCGGACGAGCGCCGGATCTTCCACGGCGCGAAACCCATGGCCGATCCGTTCCGCGCCAATCTCAAGCGCTGCCCAGATGGACTCCGGGCCGCACGTCTCGCCGGCGTGCGCCACCAAACGCAGGCCGCGGTTCTTCGCATGACGGTAGATCTCGCTGAACAGCCGGGCAGGGCCGCGCGCCTCGTCGCCGCCAATCCCCAATGCGACCACGCCGTTGCGGGCATGCGCGACGGCGAGTTCCGCCACCGCCGCGACGTGTTCCGCGCCGAAATGCCGCACACCATCGACGATCCAGCGGACGCGGACCGCCGAGCCTGCCGCGGCATCGCTCACAGCGGCGAACACCTCATCGAAGTCCATGCCGCGCCAGAGTACGACGCCGGCCGAGAGCGTAATCTCGGCGTACGAAACATTCTGCGACGCCAGACTTTCCAGCAGGCGCCGCGTTGCGAGGCCATAGGCCGCCGGCGTCCGCAGATGTCCCGCGACCCACTTGAAGCATTCGAGAAACCCCTGAAAGCCCTCGTAGCAGTGCCTCTCTTCGATATCGGCCTCTGACAACGATGGCTCCACTTCACGGAGAGTGGCCGCCGACAAGGAGCCTTCGAGGTGCAAATGGAGTTCCGCCTTGGGCAGAGCCGCTACACTAAAGGATTCGGAGCTTTTCATGATGAACGTAGCGGAAATCGAAGCGATTGCGGGTGGCTATCACGGGGATCCCTTCCGGATCCTGGGACCGCATCGCCAGGAGACCGCCGGTGCAGCGCAGTGGGAGATCCGGGCCTTTCTGCCCCAGGCCGAATCGGTCGAAGCCGTGACTCCCAACGGCGCTGTCCCGATGACGAAACAGCACGAACACGGCCTGTGGGTCGCGGAGCTGCCCGGCAAGCCCGAGCGCTACCGCTTGCGCGTCCAGCGCCCCGGCGGCGCCACCGAGGAGTTCGACGACGCCTACCGTTTCCCTCCGGCTTTGAGCGACTTTGATCTGCACCTGCATGCCGAAGGCTCGAATCTCGAAGTGTACCGTACCCTGGGCGCGCACATCGTCGAAGTGGACGGCGTCTCCGGCGTGCGGTTCGCCGTCTGGGCGCCCAACGCACTCGTTGTCTCGGTGATCGGGAACTTCAACGATTGGGACGCCCGAAGGCATCCCATGCGTCTGCGTTCGGGTGGTGTGTGGGAACTGTTCATCCCCGGTGTGGGTGAAGGCCTGCCGTACAAGTTCCAGGTGCGGTCCCGCTTCCAGGGCTACCAGCAGGAGAAGGCCGATCCGTTCGCTTTCGAGACCGAGATGCCGCCCAAGTCGGCGTCGGTGGTGAAGCGGCTGGACAGCTACCAATGGGGCGATCACGAATGGATGGCCGCGCGCCCGCAACGCAACTGGCTGCGGGAACCGATGTCGGTCTACGAACTGCACATGGGGTCGTGGCTGCGGAAGCCGAACCACGATTCGTTGAGCTATCGCGAGATGGCGGTCTCGCTGGTCGAGTACTGCCAGAAGATGGGCTATACACACATCGAGCTGATGCCGATCATGGAGCATCCGTTCTACGCGTCGTGGGGCTACCAGGTCATCGGCTACTTCGCCCCGACCGCCCGATTCGGCCCGCCGGATGACCTGAGGTTTCTCATCGACCGCTGCCACCAGGCGGGCATCGGCGTGATCGTCGACTGGGTCCCGGCGCACTTTCCGAAGGATGCGCACGGTCTCGCCTACTTCGACGGCACCGCGCTCTACGAACACGCCGACCCGCGCCAGGGCGAGCACAGCGACTGGGGCACGCTCATCTTCAACTTCGGCCGTACCGAGGTGTGCCAGTTCCTGATCGCGAGCGCACTGTTCTGGCTGAAGGAGTATCACTTCGACGGCCTGCGCGTGGACGCCGTGGCCTCGATGCTCTATCTGGACTATTCGCGCAAGGCCGGCGAATGGATCCCCAACCGGTACGGCGGCAATGAGAACCTGGAAGCGATTGCGTTCCTGCGCCGGTTCAACGAACTGGCGCACCGGGTGGACGGGGCGTTCACCGTGGCCGAAGAGTCGACCGCGTTCGCCGGGGTGTCGCGCCCGGTGTACCTGAACGGTCTCGGCTTCACGATGAAGTGGAACATGGGCTGGATGCACGACATGCTGGCCTACTTCGCCACCGATCCGGTCTACCGTAAGTTTCACCACAACAGCATCACGTTTAGCATGCTGTACGCGTTCACAGAGAATTTCGTGCTCCCGGTGTCGCACGACGAAGTGGTCTACGGGAAGCGGTCCGTGCTGGGCAAGATGCCAGGCGACGAGTGGCAACGCTTCGCCAACGCCCGGGCGTTCTTCGCCTACATGTACGCCCACCCGGGCAAGAAGCTGAGCTTCATGGGCGCCGAACTCGGCCAGTACGAGGAGTGGGATCACGATTCCGCCGTCCGCTGGGACCTGCTCGACCACAAGTTTCACCACGGTCTGCACACCATGGTGCGGGATCTGAACTGGTTCTACCGAGCCCACCCCGCGCTGCACCAGGTGGACTTCCACTCGGAAGGCTTCCAATGGGTGGACTTCCATGACGCCGACGCCGCCGTCATCGCGTTTCTCCGCTTCGCCGAAGACCGGTCGAACTCGATCCTCGTGTGCTGCAACTTCACACCGGTTGTCCGGGAAGCGTACGAATTCGGGGTTCCGCAGCCGGGTTCTACGAAGAGATCTTCAATACGGACGCGGAGCGGTATGGCGGCTCAAACGTGGGGAACGCACCGGGGGCGCTGTCCATTCCGTCGCCGAAACACGGCTACCAGCAGTCGATCCGGCTGACGCTCCCGCCGCTGGCGGTGGTCTTCCTGCGCCGCCGCGATTAGCGGCCCGCTGAACCCGGCGGCGTAACTTGCCTCGCGCGCAGCCGCTACTGAATCACAACCGGCAGCTTGATGTCCACGGTCTTCGGCGGGAGGCAGGAGTCGTGGTTGCAGGCCTGGTAGCGCAGCTTGCCGCTCATCATTCCCGGGCCGCTCATCGCCGTGGCCGGTGCTTCGAAGCGCGTCCTGATCGTGAAGTCACCCGTGAACACAGAGAGCGGCTTCTCGGAGAAGGCGTACTTCTCCATCACCGGCTGCGGGTAGTCAATCCCGGCGACCTTGAGCGGGCCGGTCCAGGTCAGCCGCAACGGAATCAGGTAGCTTTCCGACGGTGTATGGCTGTTCGTGTGGAAACCCTTGCCCAGCCGCGCGAGCACGGCCGCCTCCACCGCTTCACCCCGCCGCACCGAGATCTTCGCCGGCGGCTCGACCGACAACGGACCGCCGCTACTCTGCGCCCAGATGAAAGGCAGGCACACCGAAGCGCAGACCGCCAGCCTGCTTGCCCAGGAGAGATTGAATTTCCGATTCGAAGACATTCTTGCTGACCAATCCCACGTGAGTCGCGGCGATGCGGCCCTCGCGGTCAATGATGAACGTAGTGGGCAGCGACTCCACCCCGCCGTACTGCTCGGCCGCCATATCGTCACCCTGAAGGACGCGGTAGTTCACGCCGATCTCCGTAATGAACGGCTTGATAGCGCTCCAACCGTCCTCGTCCAGCGAGACGCCGACGACCGCGAACCCGTCGTTCTTGTAGGTGCGTTCGAAATCCACGAACCACGGCATTTCCAGGCGGCACGGCCCACACCAGGTGGCCCAGAAGTTCAGCAGAACCACCTTGCCCTTGTATTCCGAAAGGCGCACGGTGCGGCCATCGGCGTCCTTGAGCGCAAACTCGGGCGCGGCCTTGCGCTGATCCTCGGCCTTGATCTTGGAGTTTGCCGCCTGCGCGGTCGTGGATGAGGTGCTGTTGCATCCAGTGGCCGACAAGGCGAGCAGGATGGCCAGAACGAAGGCCGGTCGAGTCAACAAAACGGGTGCTTCCTCCCTGGTTTCAATTATACCGGCAAAGTGCGCAGCAGCCCCGAAGAGCGGAACCAGGCGCGGCGGTTCCGTCTCGCCGCGTCCGGCAGGGTCCAGTCCGCATGGCGCCGGACCCCGGAACAAAGCCAGGCGAACGTATCGCAGAAGCTTTCGGCCGTATAGTCGCGCCAGACCCGGCTGCGCATCCGGCGGTCGCGGCGCGTCACGCGCTGCTTGGCCAGCGCGCTCGGCCAGCCAAGTTCGCCAGGAACCGACCGGCGGAGTTCCTGGTCAAGCAGTGTCTGGTACGACCAGCGCAGCGGATTCCCGAGCCGGGTCCAGGCAAAGTGCGCCACCTCGTGGCTCAAGATCAGGGCAAGCCGTCCGGGCCTTCGAAGCAGGGCATGGTCCAGCACGATCTCCCGTCGCCTCAGGAAACTGGCGCCGTCAATCGGCGTTCCGCGCGGGCCGCCGGACAACAAATCCCCCCGGTAGTCGTGCGGTTCCGCCACGAGGCGGACGTGAATCGGAGATCCGGTCAGCACCGGCCAGGGCACCGGCTACATCTCCGAGGCGCGCATCAGAGTCTCCTGCACGAGCAGGTCGTCGCGCAGAGAGACCGCGAGCGGACGGCGTTCGCGAATCGCGGCGGCCAATTCGGCGAAATCTCCTTCGTAGCGCTGGTAGCGGGGCAGATCTACAATCTGATGACCTGCCTTGTAAGGACCGGCCGGGCGGACCAGGTCGATGGCAAGCGAAGGCGGTTCGATCGGACGCACGACCGCCGTGCCGTCACTTCCCAAAATCTCGACGAACCGGTGGCGGCCCGCGCCGGGCTGCAGGGTGGACGCCATGACGATCGCCATCGCCTGCGGATACTCCAGCACCGCGGCCGTATTGTCGGCGAGCGTATCCTCGAACGCGCCGTGCTTGCGCAGAAACGGCGTCACACGGTCGGGACGCCCCAGCAGCCGCACGGCGATGTCGATGAGATGGGCGCCCTGCTCGAACATCTGTCCGCCCCGGAACTCGGCCCACTCCGGACGGCGGTCCGGCCCGATCAGCGTATTCATCGCCGCGCGGAACAGATAGATTCGGCCCAGCCAGCCGTTCCGCGCGGCTTCGAGCGCCCGAACGATGGCGGGATTGTAACGCCACATGTAGCCCATCTGCAGGAGCAGATGCTTGCGCTCGGCCAGGTCGGCCATTTCGCGGAAGGCCGTGTAGGTGTCGGCCGGCGGCTTCTCCAGGTGGACGTGCTTGCCCGCTTCGAGCGCCAGGCGCCCGTGCGCGTCGTGGTCCCGCACTTCGGACTCGACCGCCACGGCTGGAATCGATGGGTCACGGAGAATCGCTTCGAGCGACAGAAAGGGCGTCTCTCCAAGGGATGCACGAACTGCCGGGCTCTGCTCCCAAACGCCGGCCAACTCCCAGTCCGGCGACTGGCGCACGACCCGGACCTTCTCGGCGCCGTGGGAATGGCTGGCGCCGATGAACGCGATGCGGATCCGGTCAACCATAGAGCGGCGCCACCGCCACGGCCGCCAGCCCGGCGACGAACAGGATGAACATCAGCGTGAGAGCGTACTTCACGCGGAAGTTGGCCCCGTCGAACTCCTTCCAGACCAGCAGACCCCAAAACGCGGCGATCATCGTGGCCCCCTGGCCGAAGGCGTAGCTGACCGCGGGTCCGACCCGCGCTTCGTCTTCCGCCGCCGCGGCCACGAAGTTGGCGAACGATCCCGTGAGCCAGACGATGCCGCCCAGCCACCCCAAGGCATGGGTCTTCAGGCTGCCCTTGAGAAAGTAGTCGCGAATCTCCACGGGCGCGCCTTGGACGGGCAGGTTCATGAAGAACAGGTTGAAGACGAACGTGGATCCGAAGATGCCAAGCGCGAAGCAAAAGCCGGCGGCGTACGGTCCGATGCCTTCCCCAAGGGTCCGGGCATGCTGAAACATCGGATAGAACGAGCCCATCAGAACGCCGCTGGCCAGACAGAGCACGATGCCCTTCCACGGAACCCGCGGGGCCGAGGTCTTCAGCAGTCCGGCCTTGGCCCGCTCTTCCAGCAATTGCCGCTGGTGAATCCGAAACGCCAGTGCGTTGAAGACGATGGCCGCCAGTACCAGAGCCGCCCCGCCAAACAGAAGGACCGGGTTGCCCGCCGGCGTCAGGGCATACGTCCAGATCACGCCAATAACAAGCGCCAGGCCCAGACCCACCGGGAAGGCCACCGCCAGACCCGCCACCGAGACTGCGCTCACCAGCAGCATGTTCGCAAGGTTAAACACGATGCCCGACAGGCCGGCGAACCCGATATTCCGCTTGCCCGTCTGCATCATGTCGTCCACAAACAGGAACCCGTCAAAGCCCAGCGAACCGAACGTGAAGACGCCGACGGTAGCCGCCAGCATCACGCCGAACGCAAAATCGAAGTAGTAGAGCTCAAAACGCCATTTGGGCGCCATTTTGAGCGTATTGGCCCAGGAGCCCCAGCAAAACATGCTCAGAACGAGGAGCATCAACGTGAAGAAATACGTCTGTGGGAGTATCATCGGCGCCCGGAACCCGGAAAAGCCGAGAGTACAACGCCTGGATGCGGGGAGTCAATGCAAATCCGACCCCTCCCGCCAGGAGAAGTTGCATGACTCGGCCAATATGGTATGCTTGGCTTACCGAGGTGTTTCGCGATTTCCATCTCGACCCGGTCTCCCCAGTCCCGCTGTACCGGCAGGTCTTTGATCGCTTCAGCCATTTGATCCATTCGGGAGAATTGGCCCATGGAGACCGCCTGCCCGCCACGCGGGATCTCGCGGCGCAGCTCGGTCTGAACCGCGGGACCGTGGCCGCCGCGTACGCCCTTCTCGAATCAGAGGGTTTGATCTCGGGCCATGTAGGACGGGGGAGCTTCGTGCTCGGACCGAAGCCGTCAGCCGGACTGTCCTGGAGCAGCCTGCTTGCGGCATGGGACGGTGCCGGGCCGGCGGCCCCTCCACCGCCGGCGAGCGACGTCATCAGTTTCGAATCCTCGCGCCCGGCCGGAGAGATGTTCCCGCTGGACGAGTTTGCCGAGACCTGCGGCGAGGTGACGCGCGGAGCGGATCGCGCCGCCGTCCTGCAACTCGGTTCGCCCTTCGGGTTCGGACCCTTGCGGCAATGGCTGATCGAAGAAATGCGCCGTTCCGGCGCGTGGCGCGACGGCGACGACCTGATCGTCACCAGTGGTTGCCAGCAAGCCCTGGATCTTCTGGTCCGTGTGCTGATGGGAACCCCGGAGGGCGCCACGGTGGCGCTGGAGGACCCCGTCTATCCGGGGGCGCGCAATCTGTTCGCCCGCGCCGGTGTGCGCATGGCAGGCGTCCCGGTGGGCCCCGACGGCCTGGACCTGGCGGCGCTGGAGCGGGTTCTGGCGCAGGAACGGCCCCGGATCGCCCTCGTCACCCCGAACTTTCAGAACCCAACCGGCTTGACCTTACCCCTGCCAGCGCGGCGCGACCTGATCGCCATGGCGCGCAACGCCGGTTGTGTGCTGGTGGAAAACGACGTGTACGGCGATCTCCGCTACTGGGGCGAACCCGAGCCATCGCTGAAAGCACTCGACGATGGGGCGCTGACCGTACAAATTCGCAGTTTCTCGAAAGTGGCGTTTCCCGGGCTGCGCGTGGGATGGGCCGCCGGACCGCGTCCCCTGATCGCGCGCATGGCCGAGGCGAAACTGCTGGCCGACCTGCATACCGACCACCTGTCCCAGGCGGTCCTGCTGCGATTTGCGGAATCGGGACGGCTGGCGGCGCACATCGCACGTGTGCTCAACGTGGGACGGGAGAGGTTGGAGGCGGTGCTGGACGCGTGCGCGAAGCACCTGCCCGACGGCGCGTCCTGGACGCGGCCGGAGGGAGGCATGAATCTCTGGGTGAATCTGCCGCGCCCGCTCGACGCCGCGGCGCTGCTGCCTGCCGCGCGGCGCGCGGGCGTGAGTTACCTGCCGGGACATTGCTTCGCCGTGTCGCGCCAGGAGCCGGGCGGATTCCGGTTGAGCTTCGCCGGGTTGGAACCGGAGCAGATCCATCGTGGCGTCGGGCTGCTGGGAGCAGTCTGCGCCGAGGAGTTCAGCCGGGAGCGCCACGATGAGACCGCTCCGGCGATTGTGTAGGATACGTAGAATTCTGGGGAGGTAGAAGCAATGTGGAATAACGAATCGTTTCGCGTGAAGGTCGGCCTGGCGGAAATGCTCAAGGGCGGCTGCATCATGGACGTCACCAACGCCGACCAGGCGAAGATCGCCGAACAGGCCGGCGCCGCCGCCGTGATGGCGCTCGAACGCGTCCCCGCCGACATCCGCAAGGAAGGCGGCGTCGCGCGCATGGCGCCCATCAGCAAGATCCGCGAGATCATGGCCGCGGTCAGCATCCCGGTGATGGCGAAGGCCCGCATCGGCCATTTCGTCGAAGCCCGCGTGCTCGAAGCTCTCGGCGTCGACTACATCGACGAGAGCGAAGTGCTCACGCCGGCCGATGACGAGAATCACATCGACAAACACGACTTCAAGATCCCGTTCGTGTGCGGCGCCCGCAACCTCGGCGAAGCGCTGCGGCGCATCGGCGAAGGCGCGGCGATGATCCGGACGAAGGGCGAAGCCGGCTCCGGCAACATCGTCGAGGCGGTGCGCCATATGCGCACCATCCAGCGGGAGATGAAGGCCCTGACGGTCCTCGGCAAAGAGGAACTGTTCACTGCGGCCAAGAACCTGCAGGCGCCGCTGCCTCTGGTGGAATACGTCGCCGAGCACGGCAAACTGCCGGTTCCGAACTTCTCGGCGGGCGGCGTGGCGACCCAGGCGGACGCCGCGCTGGTGATGCAGCTTGGCGCCGAATCGGTCTTCGTCGGCTCCGGCATCTTCAAGTCCGATGACCCCGAGACGCGCGCCAAGGCAATCGTCAAGGCGACCACCTACTTCAACGACCCGGCGAAACTGCTGGAGGCCAGCGAGGAACTGGGTATCGGCATGCCGGGCATCGACGTGTCCAAATTGCCGGAGTCGGAACTGCTGCAGACGCGCGGATGGTAGCGCTCGCCGGCATCCTCGCCTTGCAGGGCGGCTTCGAGGCGCATGAGCGCATGCTGGCGCGCCTCGGAGCCCGCACCCGCCAGGTCCGCCTGGCCGCCGATTTCGAAGGTCTCGACGGCCTCATCATTCCGGGCGGCGAAAGCACGACTATGTGGAAGCTGCTCCACGAGGAGAACCTCGTAGAGCCACTGCGGGCGTTCGTCGCGTCAAAGCCCGTCTTCGGCACGTGCGCCGGCGCCATCCTGCTCGCCAGCAAGGTCACGCATCCGGACCAGGAAGCCTTGTGCGCCATGGACTACACAGCCGTGCGCAACGCCTATGGCCGCCAGATCGACAGCCGTGTGACCGTTCTGACGCCGGAGCCGGAATTCGAGGACCGCACGGAGCCAGGCGACCTCGAAGCCGTATTCATCCGCGCGCCGATTCTGCGCGACTTGGGCGACGGGGTCACGGTGCTGGCGCGATATCTCGACGATCCCGTTCTGGTGGAGCAGGGGCCGTATCTCGCGGCGGCGTTCCACCCCGAGTTGACCGACGACCCGCGGGTCCATAGCCTGTTCCTGGGCAAGCTCGGCCACGCAACGGGATGAAGAAGAAGGTCGGCTTCGTTTGTGTCGGGAACGCCTGCCGGAGCCAGATGGCCGAGGGGTTCGCCCGCGCCTATGGATCTGAGGCGATGGAGATCCACTCGGCCGGCCTGTACCCGGCGCTCTCATCGATCCCGGAGCAGACCATCCGGACGATGGCGGAGAAAGGGATCGACGTCAGCGCACAGTTCCCGAAAGACTACCGGGTCTATCCGGCAGGCTTCTTCGACCTGGTGATCAACATGAGCGGCCTGCCGTTGCGTGCCGCCTGCGAAGTGCGCGCATGGCAGGTGGACGATCCGTACGGTTCGGGAGACAGAGTTTATCGGAGAGTGCGGGACGAGATCGAGATCCTGGTGCAAGACCTGGTGCGGGAGTTAGAGACCAAGCCATGAGCACCGTGATTCTGGTAGGCAATATCGCCCGCTGCGGACGGCCCGTCCTGGAGCGGGAACTGGGCCCTGCCTGGACGTTCCTCGACTACCCCTGCGACCTGTCCGCGGCGGACGTGGTCATCGGCGGCCCGGTCACGACCGAGATGATTGCCGCGATGCCGCGGTTGCGCCTCGTACACTCCCCCGGAGCGGGATACGAAACCATCGCGCTCGATGCCCTGCCTCGGGGCGTCCCCGTCTGCAATGTCTATCACCACGAATCCGCGATCGCCGAGCACGTGCTGATGGTGATGCTGGCCCTGGACCGGGGACTCATCGCACAGGACCGGCAGTTGCGCAACGGACGGTGGGAAGGAAGCTGCGTCACCGGACCGCCGCTGGCCCGGGAACTGGCAGGCCGCACGCTCGGCGTCGTGGGACTCGGCCACATCGGGCGATCGTCGGCCCGCCTGGCCGAAGCATTTGGCATGGCGACGCACGGTATCGGGAGCCGCCACCAGCGCTCAGACCTCGAGCGGCTGCTCGCAAGCTCGGATTTCGTGCTGATCTCCTGCCCGCTGAGCCCGCGCACCAGGGGTCTGATCGGAATGGCGGAGCTGAGACTGATGCGTCCGGAAGCCTGCCTGATCAACGTCGCCCGCGGACCGGTTGTCGACGAGGACGCGCTCTACGAAGCCTTGCGTAAGCGCGGCATCCGTGGCGCGGCCCTCGACGTGTGGTATCAATACCCGCGCGACGGCCGGCCGAAACTTCCCAGCGACCTTCCCTTTCACGAACTCGACAACGTCATCCTGACACCGCACAGCTCCGGCTGGACCGAACAGGTGCTGGAACACCGCTTCCGGGACGTTGCCGCGAACCTCCGCCGGCTTGATGCGGGGGAGCCATTGGTCAACATGATCCACCGCTAGCGCCGCGCTACCATGGCCGGATGGCCGTGCTCCGTCTCCTGCCGCTGCTCCTTCTTGCCGTGCCCGCGTTCGCGCAGCGCAAGCCCGTCGACCTGGATGCGGTAACGGCCACGCGCGAGGCTCCCCAAGGCGGCGGCGCGATTGTCTGGTCGCCCGACAGCCGCCGCCTCGTCCACCGCGAGAAGGAGGCGATCTGGCTGTACACCGTCGCCACCGGCGAACGGCGCTCCCTGCTGCCACTGGCCGACCTGCGCAAGCTGGCGGTGGAGGTTCCTGCCCCGGCGCGGTTCCAGTGGGAGAACCGGCGCATCGCCGAGCAGCCGGTCGCCTGGACACCCGGCGGGACGCAGCTCCTGGTGGCCGAAGGCGGCGACCTGTTCCTTGTCACGGTGGACGGCGGCAAGGTGGAGCAACTGACGAAGACCGCCGTCGCCGAGCGCGACCCGAAGCTGTCGCCCGACGGCCGGCACGTCGCATTCCGGCGCGGCTACGATCTCTACGCCCTCGAGCTCGACAGCCGCAAAGTCACGCGATTGACCGAGGGCGGCTCGGAAGCCCTGCGCAACGGCATGCCGGACTGGGTCTACCCCGAGGAGCTAGGCCTGGGGACAGCCTATTGGTGGTCGCCCGACTCCGGCTCGATCGCCTACCTCCAATTTGACGTAAGCCGTGAGCCGCTGTTTCCCCACGCCAACTGGAGCGGCCTGCGCGCCATCGCCGAGCCGCAACGGTATCCCAAGGCCGGCGACCCGAATGCCGACGTGCGGCTGGGCGTCGTGCCGGCGGCGGGCGGCCAGACCCGCTGGATCGACCTCGGCGATACGCGCGGCCATCTGCTCGCACGCACGGCCTGGCTGCCTGATAGCCGGGGGCTGGCAGTGCAGCGGTTGAACCGCATTCAGAACCGCCTCGACCTGCTGCGCGCGGACGCCGCCACGGGCGAATCGCGGCTCGTGCTGCGCGAGGAAGACCGCTATTGGGTCAACCTCGGTGACGTATGGCACGCGTTCGCCGACGGAAAGCGGTTCCTATGGAGCAGCGAACGCAGCGGCTTCCGTCACCTCTACATGGGGCGGTTCGAAGACGGCAAGCTCACGCAGCTCACGCGCGGCGAATGGGAGGTGACGTCGGTGGAGGGCATCGACGAACAGCGCGGAACCATCGACTTCATGGCGACAGCCGAGTCCCCGCTGGAACGGCATCTCTACCGCTTCGATCTCGGCAGCCGCCGCTGGCGGAAGCTCACGCCGGAGCCTGGGACCCATGCGGTCTCCCGCGCCCCCGATGGTGGCCACTGGATTGGTACGTATTCGAGTCAGACCGAGCCCCCGCGGCGGACGCTCCATGACCGCGAGGGCCGCCCAGTGCGCGTGTTTCAGGAGCCGGACCGTGCTGTGCTCGACGAATACGAGATCCTGCCGCAGGAAATCGCTCCCCTGCGCACCCCGGACGGCACGCAACTCTACGCGCGGCTGATCCGCCCCGCAGGCTTCGACCCGTCTCGGAAATATCCGGCGGTCGTCATCGTGTACGGCGGCCCGCACGCGCAGAACGTGCGCAACGTGTGGTCCGGGCTGAGCTGGGAGCAGGCGCTGGCGCATCGCGGCTTTGTCGTCTGGCAGGTGGACAACCGCGGCACCGCCGGCCGGGGCCATGCGTTTGAAACACCCGTATTCCGCAACCTCGGAGCGCAGGAACTGGCCGACCAGCGCGCAGGCGTCGCGCACCTCACCGGACTCGGCTTCGTCGACCCGGAGCGCATCGGCGTCTATGGCTGGAGCTACGGCGGGTACATGACCCTCTACGCGCTCACCCACGCGCCCAAGCTGTTCCGCGCAGGCATCGCGGGCGCTCCCGTGACGCACTGGCGCAACCTACGACACGATCTACACCGAGCGCTACATGGGGCTGCCTCACGAAAACAGTAAAGGGTACGAACGGAGTTCACCGATCGGCAAAGCAAAGGATCTGGAGGCGAAGCTGCTCATCGTGCACAACCTCAGCGACGACAATGTCCACTTCCAGAATGCCGTCCAGATGGGCGAATCCCTCGCACGCGCAGGGAAGGTCTACGATCTCACGGTCTACCCGCAGCGCACGCATCATGTGACCGGTCCCGAGCGCCGCCACATGCTCGAAACCATGACCGAGTTCTTCGAGCGGGAACTGAAGCGGTAAGCTCAGGCGCGCGGGATCAGGCGGATCAGGCCGAAGTGCAACGTGAGTTCGCGCCGATCCGGCAGCGCCTGCCAGACGGGCGACGCCTGAATCTCGACGTCGTATTGCGGCGCAGGAGGAAGATCGGCCTCCAGCACGAAAAGGCCGGACCGGTCTCGCGTCCACTGTCCCACGGCGCTGCCGTTGACGCGCACGGCAATCCGCACAACGCCTTTCGCGATCGAACGTTCGTGCACGTGGCCGCGGATCCGGAGACGCTGTGGGCCCTGGTGCGCGGGGCGGAGCGTCGCGAATCCCGCTCCAGTCATCCAGCGGTACTTGCCGCCGAACTGCCCTTCCAGTTGATGCCAGCCCGCCCCGAGACGGGTTTCGTGGCCGGGTTGCGAAAAGTCGATGATGTCTTCGCGGTCGCCAGGATAGAGTTCCCTACGGTCCTCGGAACGCAGCACCGTGTACACGCCGCCCTCCTGGGGCGCCTCGTAGCCGCAGGCGTGGCAGACCAGCGTCTCGTTCGCATCGCGCCGGAAGCCGCCGCCGCAGTCCGGACAGCGCAGGTACTCTTCGAACCGCTCGATCCGGAGGAACGGCTCGTCAGGACCGCCGGCCTTGCGGCAGAACGCCGCGATCGTGCCGCCGAGCAGGCGCGCGGCGCGCCACTCCGAGCGATTCGGGTCCAGCCGCACGCCCAGGCGCTTCATCCACCGCTCGCCCCAGCCCCGCTGCGGCACGAACAGGTCGTAACGCGACTCGGCGAAGTACTTGTCAATCAGAGCCCGCCAGTGGTGCAGGTACATCTTGTGGTTCTGGCGGATGCCGAAGCTTTCTTCCTGTTCGGCGCCGATCACATCGCGCACCAGGTATCCCAGCAAGCCCCAGTCGTAGAGCTTGCGCTCCCAGGGCTTCATGGTGCGGTAATAGGATGCCCGGTACAGCCGCAGCGACAGCATCCGGCGCAGAGGCTCCTCGGCAAACAGGAAGACGCCGCCTGGGGCCAGCACGCGATGGATCTCGGCGAACACGCTCTCGATATCCAGAAACTGGCTGAGCGTCTGGAAAGTCATGACGAACTGCAGCGAGCCGTCGCGGAACGGAAGGTGCAGGGCGTCCCCGGCCACACGGACCGGCGCTTCGGTCAGGTTCCAGCGGTCCATGAGCGCGGCGCCATAGCGCAGCGCGTCGGCAGACAGGTCGAGGGCGAAGCCTTGCGCGCCGAACTGGTTCGCCAGCAGGTAACTGGTGTGTCCGGCGTTGGCGCCCACTTCGAGGAACGGCGTCAGGGGACCGATGAAATCCAGATACTTGGCAATGAGCCCGCCCCGGCGCTCGTTCTCCTCGGCGTAGACAGAGATGGCGTACTCGGGCTCTCCCAGGGACGCAAAATTATGGAACTCGACTTCGGCGCGCTTGACCGCGAACGTCTGCGACTCAGTACTCATGCGGAGATCGCTTCATGATACGCGATTTATCTTTCCACCCACTGGCCGCCGAGCATCACGCGCTCGATCGCGCGCAGCCGCCGGATGTCTTCGAGCGGATTGCCGCGCACGATGACGAGGTCGGCGCGCTTGCCCGTCTCGACAGTGCCCCGCTCGGCCAGCTGGCCCAGCGCGAGCGCGCCGTTCCGTGTCGCGGCAGTCACCGTTTCGAGGGGACTCAGGCCGGCCTGCACGAGCAGTTCGAGCTCACGATGGAACGCCCAGCCGGGGAAATCGATCGCCGAGCCGCCGTCCGATCCGGCGCCGATCGGCACGCCCGCTTTCGCCGCGCGCCCGGTGTTGCGGATCGCCCGGGCGAATTCCTCTCGCGCACGGGCCGAGGGTTCGCTCTTTGCCGCGCGGACAGCATCGAGAACACCGGGTTCCAGCGTGGCTGCCAGCACGGGGTCGTCGAGAAGAGCCGGCTGCTCCTGGAACAGCCAGGCCAGTTCCTGCCGCACCAGCGTCGGTGCGAAGACGATCTGCTTCTCTTTCCACTCAGCCAGAGCCGCACCGGGCAGGTCCTCTGTGTCGCGCACCATGTGCAGGAAGCCGGCGGCGCCGTTGCGCGTCAGGTGCAGAGCGTCGGCGAGCGAATGGATATGCGCCACCACCGGGATATTCGCCTCGCGCGCCGCGGCCAGGATGGCTTCCGTGACCTCGGGCCGGATCTTTGGCGCAGTCCCGCCCAGGTCGTCGATCCAGATCTTGATCAGGTCGGCGCGCTGCGCGGCAAGCTCGCTCACCTGCTGCCGGGCGCCGGCGGCGTCGGCGGGCTGCCGCGCGATGTCGCCGATTTCCTGCGAAGGGTGGCCGCCCGGAGCCGTGAAGCCGCGTCCCGCGGTGAATAGCGCCGGCGCCGCCAGCGAGCCGTCGCGGATCGCTTGGCGGACGGCGAACCCCGCTTCGCGCTCGGTCCCGACGCTGCGGACAGCGGTAATCCCGTAGGCCAGGTAGGCGGCAAGGTTTCGCTCGATGCGTTCGCGCGTATATTCGGACGCATCGAACCGGGGACCGGCCTTGGCGCCGAGGTGCACATGCAGGTCGATCAACCCGGGCGTCACCCAAAGGCCCGTTCCATCGAGTTTCTCGGCGCCGGCGGGAATCGGGACGACGGCGCGCGGTCCGGCGGCGCGGATGCGCGATCCGGCCACGATGATGACGGCGTCTTCGATGGGCGGCGCCCCGGTGCCGTCGATGAGGGAAGCGCCGATGATGGCCTTCGCGGTGGGTCCGGTCGGCGGTTCGGCGCAGCCTGCCAAAAGGAGCAGGGAAAGCCAGCAAAGAGTCCGCATGGAGTTGGAGGAGGAAGGAATGGTACGCCCGAGAGGATTCGAACCTCTGACCTTTTGCTCCGGAGGCAAACGCTCTATCCGGGCTGAGCTACGGGCGCACAACCTTGACAGCCTCTAGGATAGCAGGAATCCCGGTTCAAGGAGCCGCCGTCCGCGGAGCGAACTGCAGCAGCAGGCGGAATCACCACACTGCATTTGCGCATCGGTGCGGATTCGCTGCAGTTACTGTGCTCTTATTGTGCCGATATCGTGCGGATAAGGAGATCCCGCCGCGCCCGTGCACAAGCCCTCACTTCGGGCCTGCCAGCCGCTCCACAAACTCAAACAGCGCCTTCGATGCCGCATCCCCTTCGACGCCGAGATCGCGATCGAGCTTCACGTGGTCCGATTCCTCGGCGCCGAACAGCGCCGCCGGGACGCCCGCCTGATCCAGCGCCGCCCACAGCCGGTACGCCTGCGCCGACGTGTCCGTGTGATCGGCGACGTAGAGGATCAGAAACGGCGGAATGCCGCGGTTCGGCGCCACGTGGTTCACCGCCGACAGTTCCCGCTGGCGCTCAAGGTTGCCGAACTTCTCCGGGTGGCCCATTTTCGGCGGCGGCTGTTTGAGGCTCTTGCGGCGGGCGGTTGCGGTGGCCACCTGCAACGGCACGTCATAAGTGTCGCCATCCACCGGGACGCATCCTTTGATTTTGTGCCGGGGCACGCCCTCAGCTTCGAGATACCGGCTGTCCGTGCAAAGCAGCGCGGCCAGTTGCGCTCCCGCCGAATGTCCCATCAGGAAGATCCGCTCCGGATCGCCGCCGTGGCGCGCGATGTTCGCGTGCACCCAGCCGACTGCCTTCGCCACGTCCCGCACAATCGTATCCATGATGACGTGGGGCACGAAGCGGTAATTCACCGAAACGAAGACGAAACCCCGTTCCGTGAACGCGCGCGGCTTGTGCGCCACGTCTTCCTTACTGCCGCGCATCCAGCCGCCGCCGTGCACCCACACGACCACAGGCAGGCGCGTCGCGGCGGCCGGGACGTACACGTCGAGCAGTTGCCGCTCGTTCCTTGGTTCGGCGTACGGGACATCGCGGGTGACCGTCTGGCCGGAGGCCGCGGCGCAACAAAGCAGAAACAGGAGCCAGCGCATTCGGATGGACAGCACGATAGCAGACTTGACGCCCTCCCCGCGATCCTGCTTCAATCCCCTGAGAGGTGTTGACCCCCTGAGCATCCCGGCTTCCGACTACGAAAAACTGGGCGCGTTCTACTTCGGCCGCCCTTACGATCTTGCCGCGCGGCAGGGCCTCGACGGCTTGCTCCTCTACGACTCGAAGGACCTGCTCACCCACGCCGTCTGCTTCGGCATGACCGGCAGCGGCAAGACCGGCCTGTGCACGGTTCTGCTTGAGGAAGCGGCCATCGACGGCATCCCCGCCATCGTGATCGATCCCAAGGGCGACCTGGGAAACCTGCTGCTCACGTTTCCCGATCTGAATCCGGCCGACTTCGAGCCCTGGGTCGACGAGGCCGAGGCGAGGCGCCAGGGAATGGACACGGCAGGGTACGCGGCGCGCCAGGCGGCCCGGTGGCGCGAGGGACTTGGCCGGTGGGGGCAGGACGGCGGGCGCATCGCCCGCTTGCGCGAGGCGGCGGATTTCGCGATCTATACGCCAGGCAGCGAGGCGGGCATCCCGGTGTCGGTGCTGCAATCGTTCGCCGCCCCTCCCGCCTCGACGCTCGAAGACCGCGAGGCCCTGCGCGACCGCGTCAACGCCACCGCCACCGCGTTGCTGTCGCTGCTCGGCATCGACGCGAACCCGCTCCAGAGCCGCGAGCACATTCTGCTTTCGAACCTGTTCGAACACGCCTGGCGCGACGGCCGCGACCTCGATCTCGCCGCGTTGATTTATGCCATTCAGTCGCCTCCCTTCCAGCGCGTCGGCGTGCTCGACCTGGACGCCTTCTTCCCGTCGAAGGACCGCTTCGGCCTGGCGATGGCGCTCAACGGCCTGCTGGCTTCGCCCGGCTTCGCCACGTGGCTGGCGGGCGAACCGCTCGACATCGGCGCGTTCCTCTTCACCCCCGGTGGCAAACCGCGCATCTCGATCTTCTCGATCGCGCACCTGAGCGACGCCGAGCGGATGTTCTTCGTCGCGCTGCTGCTGAACCAGGTGTTGAGCTGGATGCGGCAGCAGGCCGGAACGACGAGCCTGCGCGCGCTGCTCTACATGGACGAGATCGCCGGCTACCTGCCCCCCGTCGCCAATCCGCCCTCGAAGCAGCCGCTGATGACGCTCATGAAGCAGGCGCGGGCGTTCGGACTCGGGGTCGTGCTGGCGACCCAGAACCCAATGGACCTCGACTACAAAGCACTCGGCAACGCCGGCACGTGGCTGCTCGGACGCCTGCAAACCGAGCGCGACCAGGCGCGCGTGCTGGACGGCCTCGCCGGAGCCGCCGCCGGCGCGGGCGCGGCGTTCGACCGCGAGTCCATGGAGACGCAACTGGCGGCTCTTGGCCAGCGGGTGTTCCTCATGTACAACGTGCACGAGGACGCGCCGGCGATCTTCGAAACGCGCTGGGCGATGTCCTACCTGGCCGGACCCATGACGCGCGCGCAGATCCAGCGCCTGACGCGAGGCCGCCAGGCCGCCGCGCCGCGGCATTCGGTGCCTCCGCCGCCCGATGCGACCGGCGCCGCGCGTCCCGTGCTGCCGCCCGAAGTGCCGCAGGTGGCGCTGCCGGTGCGGCTCGTTGCGGCGCCCGGCGCCGAACTGGTCTACGAGCCCTGCCTCGTGGGCGCTGCGCAGCTTCGGTTCACTGACGCCAGGCGGAAGGTCGATTTCGCGCGCGAGGAAGTGTGGCTGATTCCGCTGACCGACGGCCTGGTCCCGGTGCAGTGGGATCTCGCCGAGCCGCTGTCCCTCGCCTTGGCGGCCCTGGATCCCGCACCGCGCGAGGATGGCAGCTTCGTTCCGCCGCCGCCCGCGGCATCGCAGACGCGCAGCTATGCAGCCTGGAACCGCGAGTTCGTGAACTGGTTGTCGCTCCACGGCGTTTTCGAGATGTACCGCAGCCCGAGTCTCAAGGAGGCCTCCCGTCCGGGTGAGTCCGAACGCGACTTCCGGATCCGTCTGGAACTGCTCGCGCGCGAAGAGCGCGACCGCCAGTTGGAGGCGCTCCGCCGCAAGTACGCCCCGAAGATCGAAACCCTGCGTGACCGCCTGCGGCTGGCGGAATCCCGCGCGGGACAGGCGCAGGAGCAGGCGCGGCGCCAGCAGGTGCAATCGGCCATCACGATCGGGACCTCGATCCTCGGCGCGCTGTTCGGACGCAAGGCGGTGAGCGCGACCAACGCCCGCCGCGCTGGAACCGCCGTCGGCTCGATGAATCGCGCCTCGGCGCGCCAGGCCAGCGCCGCACAGTCAGCCGAGCGCGCCGATGTGATCGCCAAACAACTGGCGGACCTCGAGATGGAGTTCGAGAATGAGCGTGCGTCGCTCGCCCGCCGCGTCGATCCGGTGACGGAGACGTTCGAAACCATCGCCATCAAACCGAAGAAGACCGGCATTCTGGTCCGCACGCTGGCATTAGCGTGGACCCCCTGGTGGGCGGAGTCTTCCGGCGCGAAACGCCCGGCCTGGGACGTCTGATGCGCCGCCGGACTTTTCTCTCTCTGCCCGCCGCCCTGCCCCTCGCGGCGCCCGGCCAGACCCCGCGGCGCCGCGCGGTGGCGTTTGGCGATTCGACCACGGCGCTCCGCAAAGGCCTGACCGTCTTCACGGAGACCGATCTGCCAGGCTGGGAGTGGATCAACGCCGGCGTTGGCGGCAACAACACAAACCAGGCGCGCGAGCGTTTCGAACGCGATGTGCTCGCGCACAAACCCGACGTCGCGGTTGTGCAGTTCGGCATCAACGACGCCGCGGTCGACGTGTGGAAGACGCCCGCCGCCGCCGGACCGCGCGTCTCTCTCCTCCGCTATCGCGAGAACCTGACGTTCTTCGTGCGCTCGCTGCGCGAACGCGGTATCCAGCCGCTGCTGATGACGCCGAATCCGCTGCGCTGGACTCCGCGGCTGCGGTCCATGTACGGCAAGCCGCCCTACGATCCCGACACCCCCGATGGTTTCAACCCACTGTTGCGCCAGTATGCGGACGCGGCGCGCCAGGTGGCGCGCGCCGAGGACACGGCGCTCCTCGACATCTACCGCGCATTCGAAAAGCTGGGGCCGGACGCCTTGCTGCTCGACGGCATGCACCCGAACAACGCGGGCCACCGCCTGCTCGCCCGGTTGCTGCGCGGCCAGTTGCTCGCAGGCGGACCCAGACCGCGCGGATCGTCGCTGCCGTTCCTCGATCTCGCCTCCGATTTCCGACGCCAGACCATCGTCGACCGCGAGCCCGGCCAGTACCTCGGCCACCCGACGACCGTGCTGCTCGACGACGCCCGCACGATGCTCTGCGTCTACCCCAAGGGGCACGGCCGCGGCGGCATCGTCTACAAGCGCTCCACCGACGGCGGTCTGACGTGGTCCGAACGGCTGCCCGTGCCGCACAACTGGGAAACGTCGCAGGAAGTGCCGACGCTGTTCCGGGCGGAAAGCAAGCGGCTCGTCATGTTCTCCGGGCTGTATCCGATTCGCATGGCCGTCTCCGAGGACGAGGGCGTCACCTGGACGCCGCTGAAACCCATCGGCGATTTCGGCGGGATCGTGGCCATGGGCGACATGACCCGCCTGCGCGACGGCAGGTTCCTCGCGCTCTTTCACGACGACGGGCGCTTCCTGCGCGACGCCATGACGACCGGCCCGTTCCACGTCTACAAGACGGTTTCGAGCGATGGCTGCCTCACCTGGAGCGAGCCCGAAGCGATGCTGCACCACCCCGTCGCCGATCTGTGCGAGCCCGGCCTCGTGCGCTCGCCCGACGGCCGGCAGCTTGCTGTCCTGCTGCGGGAGAACGCCCGCCTGCTGAACTCCTTCGTCGCGTTCAGCGACGACGAAGGAGAAACCTGGACCGAACCGGTGGAACTGCCCGGCGCGCTCACCGGCGACCGGCACACCGCGCGCTACGACGCCGACGGCCGCCTCGTCGTCGTCTTCCGCGACACGGCGCACGAAAGCCCCACGCGCGGAGACTTCGTCGCCTGGATCGGCCGCTACGAGGATCTGCGCACAGGCGCGGAAGGCCAGTACAGGGTCCGGCTGCTCGACAACACGATGGGCGCCGATTGCGGCTATCCCGGCCTCGAACGGCTGCCCGACGGCACGTTCGTGGCGACGACGTACGGCCACTGGATCCAGGGAGAGCCGCCCTTCGTCGTCAGCACCCGCTTCCGCCTCGCGGAACTCGACGCGCTGGCTACTTCGCGAAGCCGAGGCCGCGTAGAGTAGCCTCGGGCTCAGGCTCCTCAAACTGGGACAGCGGCTTCTTCTGGATGCCGCCCTCGATCGCCACACCCGCCGGCGTACTCACGAACGGGAAAGCCGCCCGCAGGACGTCGAGGTCGTTCGAGACCCCCGCCCGCAGCCCGGTGGTTTCGAGGAAGCTCCGGGCGAATTGCTGCTGCTGCGTCGGCACCACGACGACTTTCGTCTCGCCCCAGTCGAGCTTCGCCATGCGGCGCGCGGCATCCAGGCAATGCGAACACTCCGGATCGAAGAAATACACGAAGATCTGCCCGTCCTGCAGGGACATGGGTCGGCCGTCGACTGTGATCGAATTCGGCGCGCGGACGCCGGTCTGGCTGAAGAAAGACACGCCGTAGGCCCCGCCCGCAAACAGCGTCACCGCCGCCAGGATCCACACCGCCGGACGGGTTCCGAAAGAAGGCCGCACCCACCATCCCGCGATGGCGGCGGCCGCCAGCATCACCGAGTCGGCCACGAAGAATCCCGGCCCGACAGCACGCTTCAGCCACGGGAAGCAGCTGCACTCTTCGCCCCTTAGCTGGTTATAGAAAATGGCGAAGTAGAGCATGAACGCGACCAGCATCGCCCCGATCAGCCACGCGCCCCAGCGCCGGAATCTTGGGATCAGGATCAGGATGGCGGCGAACGTTTCGGCAATCCCAAAGGCGATCGCGGCGGGCAGACTCAGCGCCTGCGGCACCAGCGCCTGGTTCATGCGTACAGCGGCGCCTGGCGCGTCGGTCAGCTTCCAGACTCCGGCGATCAGAAACAGAACCGCCATCAGGAACGCGCACACGTGTGAGGCCGACGCCTTCCAGGCGGGAGTCGCCACCGGCGGGGCTTGAACGGGAGACAGTGTCTCTTCCATACCTCTCCAGTGTATCCCCCGGCCGTGCCATACTGCGCACATGACGGCGTGGTGGCTGCTCCTGCTGGCGGTGCCCGCGATGGCCGCCTCCGTGGTCGAGCACGCGTTCGAGCTTCCCGCGGGCGAGTGGCGCTTTGCCGAGGTCACCACTGCGCAACCGGGGACCGTGATCCACGCCGAGTGCCTCGTGACGCGCGGCGAAGGACCGGTCATCCTCGAGGTCATCGCCAAGTCCCAACTTGACGCGCACAAGACGGCGGCCCGGCGTCCGTATCTCGCGCGGCAGGGTCCGGCGCAGTCCGTGCGTCTGACGGCGGTAGCCGGGGATCCGGGAGTCTACGCGATCGTCGTGGAAAGCCCGGAGCAGACGGCGGCAGTCCGCCTCCAGATCCGCCTGGAGGAAGAACGGCTGGCGCGGGAACTCCCGGCCGGCCAACGAGCGCTGATTACCGCGCTGAGCCTGGGAGCGTTTGTCGCGATTCTCGTTTACGCGGGGGGGCGGTTGCGTCCCTATCTGCGTGGACCCGCCGGACTATAAGCCGGTTTCTGTGCCCTCGCGGGCGGCAGTCATTCATCTCGACCGCCCATTGCTGAACGGCTCTAGCGACCTACCCGGGAGTCGAACGGAGCGGGCCGCTCCTCCCCCCCTATTTGGTCTTGCTCCGCGTGGGGTTTGCCCTGCCAGCCGAATTACTCCGGCCGCGGTGCGCTCTTACCGCACCATTTCACCCTTACCGGAGCCCTAAATCGGGCTGCGGCGGTATATTTTCTGTGGCACTTTCCGTGAAGCAGCCTTTGAGACCGCCCCCCCGGCCGTTAGCCGGCACGCTGCCCTGTGGAGACCGGACTTTCCTCCCCCGCGAACGGGAGCGACTGCCCGTCCGGCGCGTCCGTGTCCAGTATGGCATGGAATTCAATTGGATGAAAACACTAGGAATCGGCCAGAGACCGGTGTATTCTGAAAAGGTCAGCGGACCCTGCTGGCAGTGCTGTTGACTCTTAGACTACATGGAGAGACCGATGTTCCGATCTCGCGTCGTTCACCTCGTGGCCGCGTCGCTGCTCGCCACCAGCCTGCTCGTTGCCCAGGGCAACGAGACCACGGCGACCAAGGACGATTGGGAAGAAATCAACTTCGAGTTCGACTCCTATATCCTTTCCGACGGCTACCCAACTCTCTTGCGGCTGGCCGAACTCCTGAAGATGAACCAGGACTACAGGGTTCAGGTGGAAGGGCATACGGACTATGTCGGCTCAGTTGCCTACAACGAACGGCTCGCTCTGAATCGCGCGGAGGCGGTCAAGAGCTTTCTTGTGAAGTACGGCGCGTCAGGCGCCCAGCTTCAGACCGGGGGGCAGGGAAAGGCCGCCCCGAAGGTTCCGAACACTTCCAAAGAGGGCCGGTTCATGAACCGGCGCGTCACCCTCACGGTACGTGACGGACAGGGAAATATTGTCGCGGCCGGCGGCGCGGCGCAAGTGGTGCCCGCGCTCGAGGAGCGCCTGCAGAAACTCGAAGAGTGTTGTGCGTCCATTCTGAAGAAGCTGGACAAGCTGGACGACATTCTTGCGGCCCTGCGCGACCTCAAAGGCGAGAACGAACGGCTCAAGCAGGACGTTGCCGCGCTGAAGTCGCAGGAGCGTCCGGCGATGGCCGCCGCCCCGGCTGGCCTCTCGGCCGGCGAAGCGCGCGAGATCGCCCGCGAAGCTGTGGAGGAATTGGATAGCCGCAATAAGAAGTTCTCGATCCTCTCGGCCAACCTCGGGCCCACCACCTACGGCGACCTGGCCTTCAGTGGCAAGGGCCGCTACTTCGCGCCGTTCAAGGACTCTTTCGCGGTCCAGGCCGAAGGCGAGTATATGTATTACGGCGGCGGATCCGGCCGGATCGAAGGACGCCAGGAAGGCCAGTTCGACCTCGGTCTGGTCAGCCGTGCGGGGAACTTCCAGCTCGGACAGTTCGCCAGCTTCAAGCGCGTCCAGTTGTCGCAGTTCCAGCAAGGCGGCACTCTCGGCCAGGCCGCTCTCACCGCCGACTGGATCTTCAGCCGCGGCCGGATCGGCGCGTTCGGCACCAAGGGCTTCCTGAGCGAGGCCACGGTCAACCGCACGCAGCTCGGACCGAATTCGTTCACCGAAAGCTACCTCAGCATCGTCGACCAGGCCGGCGGTTCGGCCGCCGTCGCGGCTTGGGGTGACGCGTGGTTCGAAGGCAACCTCGGCCACCTGTGGCGCCGCGGCGGCGACAACCGTCCCGGCGGCATGATCCGCCTCGTTCAGCCGCTCAACAAGATGGTCGCGCTCACCTTCGAGGCGGGGATGAACGAAACCCTGATCACGAACAACGACCGCGGCCGCTTCCAGGTCGGTCTGCAGTTCGGCCAGTGGCTGACGCCGAAGATGTACGGCGACACCAAGGGTCCGGTGCCGGTCGACATCCCGCGCGTGCGGTACGAAGTGCTCACGCGGCGCGTCGGCAACTCGACGCCCGTGGCCGACGCCGGTCCCGACCAGATTGGCGTGGCGCCCGGACAGATCACTCTGGACGGCAGCGGTTCGTACGATCCGGATGGCGATCCGCTCACCTACGAGTGGCGTCAGATCGCCGGGCCGTCGGTCTCTATCGCCGGCATGAGCGAGGCGCGCGCCACGTTCACCGCGGCCGAAGGGCAGAGCTACTCGTTCCGCCTGACGGTGCGCGATCCGGGCGGCCTCACGGGCACCGCACGGGCGACCGTATCGACGCGGACCAGCGTCCAGCCGCGCATCCTGCGGTTTAACGCGCAGCCCAACGTGATCCGCGCCGGCCAGACCACGACACTGATCTGGCAGGTCGAAAACGCCGAGTCGGTGGAAATCACCGGTCTGGGCAACGTCGACCCGCAGTCCGGCACGTCGACCATCACACCCGATCAAACCACGACCTACCGCCTGACCGCACGGAATCAGTCGGGTGAAATCAGCGAAACCATCACGGTGGCGGTGGAGCGCGAGGGTCCGCGCATTCTGCGGTTCCTGGCGACGCCGGCGACCATCCTTCCGGGTGAGGCTTCGACCTTGGCCTGGGAGACGGAGAACGCTGATTCGGTCGAGATCCTCGGCATCGGCACTGTGCGTCCGGATGGAGCCACAACGGTTTCGCCGGCCAGTACGACCACCTACACGCTGATCGCACGCAGCCGCTTCGGCGAGGTGACGACGACGGCTACTGTCCAGGTTATCCCCGGACAGGCGCCGCGCATCATCCGCTTCGCTGCGACGCCGGTCGAGATTCTGCCTACCGAGCAGGCCTCGCTGGTGTGGCAGGTGGAGAACGCCGACGAGGTGACGATCTCCGGCATCGGCCGCGTGGAAGCGACCGGGACGTCGACCGTTAGCCCGACCGCCAACACGACTTACACGATCACCGCGCGGAACGCGCAGGGTGAGGTCTCGTCCACGGCGGTGGTCGGGGTCATCGCCCCGGTGCGGATCCTCGACTTCGTGGCCGACCCGCCGCAACAGGTGGCCGGCCAGCCGGTGACGCTCAAGTGGACCACGCAGAACGCGACGGAAGTCGTGATCACCGGCGTGGGTGCGGTGCCCGCCAACGGCTCGGTAACCGTGACGCCGGATGTCGATACGAGCTACACGCTCATCGCTTACGGCCAGCGGACCCAGGCCAGCGCCTTCGCTCTCGTCAAGATCGTCCCGCCGCCGGCGACCAACCGGCCGCCGGTCGCCGACGCGGGAGATGACCAGAGAATCTACCGCAACGTGGTCGTGCTGGACGGATCGCGCTCCTTCGATCCGGACAGCGACCCGATCACCTTCTCCTGGCGGCTCGTGCAGTATCTGCCCGATCCGAACACGAAGCCGGGTCCCACGACACCGACTCTGACCAACACGAGCACGGCTCGTCCCACGGTGCTGATGCCGCAGTGGGGCCAGTACGTGTTCGAACTCACCGTGACGGATTCCCACGGAGCGCGCGCGACAGATTATGTCCGCGTAACCTTCATCGATCCGTAGACGGCGCGCGCTACACCTAAAGCGGATGAGGGCGGCCTCCGGGCCGCCCTTTCGCATTTCCGGAGGCGCTACACTGGCAACACAATGCGCGCCTTCGTCTGCTGGGCTCTGATGGCTTATTCGCTTCCCGCTGCGCCTGCGGACTGGCCGCAGTTCCTCGGGCCCGCCCGCAACGCCACGACACCGTCCGCCGCCGCGGCGTGGGGCAAAGGCGCTCCCAAGACTCTGTGGAAGAAGAACGTCGGCGCCGGTTTCGCCGGCCCCGTCGTCGCCGGCGGAAAACTGATCCTGTTCCATCGCAAGGGAGGCGAGGAAATCGTCGAAGCGTTCGACGCCCTGACGGGACGGGATCTCTGGCGCACTCCCTCCGCAACTACCTATCGCGACGACTTCGGCTTCGATGAAGGACCGCGGGGCACACCGGCCGTGGCGGACGGCCGCGTGTTCACCTTCGGTGCCGAAGGCGTTCTCCAGGCGCTCGACCTCGCCAGCGGGCGCCGCTTGTGGGCAGTCGAGACGCACAAGGAATTCGGGGTCAAGAAGGAATTCTTCGGCGCGGCTTGCTCCCCTCTCGTCGAGGGAAACGTCGTGATCGTCCACGTCGGCGGCCAGGGAGCCGGAGTTGTCGCATTCGACGCCGCCACCGGAAAGCCCGTCTGGCGCGCCACTTCGGACGAAGCCGGCTACTCCTCGCCCGTCGCCGCGACGGTGGGCGGCGCACGGCGGATCCTGGCGTTCACCCGCGCCGGGCTGACCGGCCTCGATCCTGCCACCGGCAACGTGCTGTTCCGCATCCCCTGGCGTTCGCGCAGCCATGCGTCGGTCAACGCGGCCGCGCCAGTTGTGTCCGGCTCCCTCGTGTTCGTCTCCGCCAGTTACGGAACCGGGGCGCTGCTGCTCGACGCCGCGAAGACGCCTCCTGGGAAGCTGTGGTCTTCCGATGACGCGATGAGCAATCACTACGCCACCAGCGTCCTGCGGGATGGCTATCTCTACGGTTACCACGGCCGCCAGGAGCAGGGACCGTCCCTGCGCTGCATCGAACTGAAGACGGGCAAAGTGATGTGGGATGAAGATCAGTTCCGCGCCGGCACCGTGCTGCTTGCCGGGGACAAACTCCTCGTGATGCGGGAATCGGGCGAACTCCTGCTCGCGCCGGCGGCGCCCGGCGGATTCCGGCCGGAAGCGCGCGCCCGGCTTCTCGACGCGACCGTCCGCGCTTACCCCGCCTACGCCGGCGGCGTGCTCTACGTCCGCAATGAGCGGCAGTTGGCGGCATTCCGTCTGGCGGCAGAGTAACCGTGCCCGAGTTGCCGGAAGTCGAGGCGGTGTGCGGCAAGTTGCGGGCCGAGGCGGCGGGAGCGCCCGTCCGGAGGCTCGTCATCCAACGGCGGCGCATCACGTCGCCGGACGATCCGGCGAGAGTCGAAGCCGCCGCGGCAGGCCGGACGCTCGATGCCATCGACCGCGTGGGGAAGAACATCCTGCTGCGCCTCGGTCCCGTAACGTTGCACGCCCACCTGCGCATGACGGGCAACTTGTGCGTGATCCCGGACCACCGGCTGCGCCCGGCAGCAGCCAGCGCGTGGTTCGAACTCGCCTGCGGGCGTGGGATTGTGTTCGAGGATCCCCGCGGACTCGGGACGCTGCGGCTCCTCGATGGCCCCCTCCCAGGTCTCGGCCCGGAGCCGCTGGACCCCGGGTTCACGGCCGAACGCTTCGTCGCCGCCGCCCGAGCGTCCCGGCAACCCGCGAAGCTCTTCCTGATGGACCAGCGCAAAGTGGCGGGGATTGGCAACATCTATGCCGCCGAGGCTCTGTTCCACGCGGGCATCGACCCGCGCCGCCCCATCGGCCGCATCGCGCCACGCCGCCTCGCCGCACTCCATGCCGTCGTTGTTCGGGTTCTGAACGATGCGGTACAATTTGCTTACATTACGTACTCGCGCCCGGGCGGCTTCCGGGAGGCCGACGATTACACGCCTGCCGTGTACGGCCGGGAGGGCGAATCCTGCGTTGCGTGCGGGACCCCGATCCGCCGTGTCGCTCAGGGTGGCCGCTCCACGTACTTCTGTCCCAAGTGCCAGCGATGAGGATTCCATGAGTTCGGCAACCGAGACGCGCGCCAGGGAATTCCGGCTTCAACTGGAGCGCCGCATCCTGGTGGCCGACGGCGCGATGGGGACGATGCTCTACTCGCGCGGCGTCTTCATCAACCGCTGCTTCGACGAGTTGAACGTCGTGCAGCCCGATCTTGTCCTGGGCGTGCACGCCGAGTACGTAAAGGCAGGCGCTGAGGTCCTCGAGACCAACACGTTCGGGGCGAACCGGGCCCGCCTGGCCAGCTTCGGAATCGCGGACAAACTGCGGGCGATCAACGAAGCCGGTGTCCGGCTGGCGCGCGAAGCAGCCGGCGACGATGCGTTCGTCGCGGGCGCGATCGGTCCCCTGGGCCTGCACATCGAGCCGATCGGACCAACCTCCTACGAGGAAGCCCGCACAATGTTCCGCGAACAGGCGGACATCCTGGTGGAGAGCGGCGTCGACCTGCTCGTACTCGAAACTTTCCTCAACCTCGAAGAACTACGCGAAGGGATCCTGGCAGCCCGCGAAGCGGCGGGCGAGGATCTGGCGATCGCGGCGCTAGTGACCATCGGCGACGACGGTCGGCTCGCCGGCGGCCTCACCCCCGAGGAATTCACCGCGAACCTGAACGAGTGGCCCGTAGACATCATCGGCTGCAACTGCTCGGTGGGTCCGAAGGTGATGTTGGAAGCGCTCGAACGCGTCCTGCAGCATACGCGCAAACCGGTGTGCGCCATGCCGAACGCCGGTCTGCCGGTGCGCGTCGAGGGACGCGCGATGTACCTCAGTTCGCCCGAGTACATGGCGCAATACGCGCGACGCATGCTGTGGGCGGGCGTCCGGATGGTGGGCGGCTGCTGCGGCACCACGCCCGAGCACATCCGTATGATCGCGTCCGAGACGCGGTCGCTCCAACCCGGCCAGCACCGCGTCACCACCGTGGTCGAGGAGCCGGCGGCGAAGCCCGAAGCGCTCCCGAAAACCCCCGTCGCGGAGAAGTCCGGCCTGGGGGCCAAGCTCGCCGCGGGCCGGTTCGTTGCGTTCGTCGAGATTCTGCCTCCCCGCGGGGTGGATGCCACGAAGGAAATCGAAGGCGCGCGGCTCTGCGCGGCGCACGGCATCGACTGCATCAACGTGCCCGACGGCCCGCGGGCCAGCGCCCGGATGAGCGCGCAGGTCACCTGCCAGTTGATCCAGGAGCAGGCCGGCATCGAAGCGGTGAACCACTTCTGCTGCCGGGACCGCAACATCCTGGGCATCCAGTCCGAACTTCTGGGCGGCTATGCCGCCGGCGTCCGCAATCTGATCTGCATTACGGGCGACCCGCCGCGCATGGGGCCGAACCTCAAGGCAACCGCCGTGTTCGATGTGGATGCCATCGGACTCGTGAACATCGCGAACAACCTGAACCGCGGCCTCGATATCGGCGGCGCGCCGATGGGTTCGAAGACAGCTCTGCTGATCGGCGTTGGCGCCAATCCCGGCGCGCTCAACCTCGACGAGGAAGTGCACCGGTTCGAGCTAAAAGTGGAGGCCGGCGCCGAATACGCCGTCACCCAACCCGTCTTTGACCTGGAACTGCTGGAGCGTTTCCTGCGACGCATCGAGGGCGTGCGGATTCCAGTGCTCTGCGGCATCTGGCCTCTGACCAGCCTGCGCAACGCCGAATTCATGGTCAACGAACTGCGGGTGCCCGTGCCGGCGCCCTACATGGAGCGGATGCGCCGCTGCGAGACGCCCGAAGCCGCCCGCGCCGAGGGAGTGGACATCGCCCGTGAAATGGTGGAGCGGGTCCGCCCCATGGTGGAAGGAGTGCAGTTGAGCGCTCCGTTCGGACGCTACACGATGGCGCTCGACGTCGCCGAAGCAATCGGCCCCCGCTAAAGGACTCCCCGTGAGCACCGACCTCATCGAAATCGACGCAGAACATCCTGCCCCCGACGCAATCGCGCGCGCCGCCGATGCAATCCGCCGCGGACATATCGTCGCGATCCCCACCGATGCGCTCTACACGCTCGTCGCGGACCCGTTCAATCTGAGCGCCGTGCGGCGCGTCTTCAACGCGAAGGGGCGCGAAACCGACCGCTCCCTGCCGTTGCTGATCAGCGACATCATGATGGCCGAAGACCTGGCCAAAGAATTGAACAACCGCTTCTACCTGCTGGCCCGCCGCTTCTGGCCGGGTCCGTTGACGCTGATTGTGCCCGCTTCGCCGAGGGTCCCCCTGCGGGTGACCGGCAACACGGGACGTCTCGCGATGCGGGTGCCGAATGCCGCGGTCCCGACGGCGCTCGTCGAAGCGCTCAACCAACCGGTGATCGCCACCAGCGCCAACATCTCCGGACAACCGACCTGCCGCAGCGGGATCGACGTGTTCGGCACCATGGACGGCCGGATCGACCTCGTCCTCGATGGAGGCGCCTGCGGCGGCGCGGGCGCGACCACCGTGGACATCACCGAACCCTACTGGGTCATGATCCGGGAAGGCGGTGTCCCTGAGCGCGAGATCGCGGAATGTCTCAAGGGTTCGTGAGCATGCGCACCTGCACGTTTCCCGAAGCCAGAGCCGTCGTCCTCGAAGCCGTAACCGGCCGTCCGGGAGTCGAACATGTTCCGCTCGAAGCCTGCGCGGGGCGCGTGCTGGCCGAGGTGGCACGCGCCGATCGCGACTATCCGCCCGCCGATCGCTCCATTCGCGACGGATATGCCGTCGTCTCCGCCAGCGTTCCCGGCAGGGTGCGCGTGATTGGAGAGGTCCGGGCCGGCGACAGATTCCCCGGCGAGGTGCGTCCAGGCGAAGCGGTCGAGATCATGACCGGAGCGCCCATGCCGCGCGGCGCGGACGCGGTCGTCATGGTGGAACACACCATCGCGGACGACGGGTTCGTCTCGACTGAACGGAGCAGCCGCCCGGGAGAGTTCGTCAACTTCCAGGGGTCGGAGGCGCGCGCCGGCGACGTGTTGGTCGAACCGGGCGTCCGCCTGGACTACAGCCACGCCGCGTTGCTCGCCACCGTGGGCGTCGCTTCGGTAGCCGTCTACGCGAAACCGCGCGTGGCGATCCTCGCGACAGGGGACGAGATCGTTCCTGTCGCGGAAACGCCCCGCGAGTTCCAGATCCGCAACTCCAATGTGTACTCCCTGGCCGCCCAGGTGATCCGCGCCGGTGGCGTGCCGCAGTTGCTCCCCGTGGCCCCCGACCGCCTCGACGAGACGCGCTGGCTCATCGAAAAAGGTCTGGAATCCGACCTGCTGCTGCTGTCTGGAGGCGTCTCCGCCGGCAAGTACGACCTGGTCGAAACCGTGCTCGCGGGCCTGGGCGCGGAGTTCCTGTTCGACCGCGTCCTCATCCAGCCGGGCCAGCCGCTCGTGTTCGGACGCGTTCCCGCAGTGGACCGGTTCTTCTTCGGCCTGCCGGGCAATCCCGCATCGACCATGGTCACGTTCGAGATCTTCGCCCGCGCCGCGGTCGAGCGCTTAGCGGGACAAACGTACCCGGCTCTGCCGCTGACCTCCGCACCCCTGACCCGCGATTTCCGCCACAAAACAGGCCTCACCCGTTTCCTGCCGGCGAATCTGGGAGACGATGGAGGGCTGACGCCCGTGCCCTGGCAGGGTTCGAGCGATGTGCCCGCGATCGCCCGCGCGAACTGCTATCTGGTCGCGCACGCGGGCCGCGCGGAGTGGAAGGCCGGCGACTGGATGCAAGTCCTCCGCAAATAGCCATGCCAGCAAAGAAACTGTCCCACTTCGATCAGGCCGGAAACGCCCGCATGGTGGACGTCTCGGCGAAACCTGAGACGCGCCGCGCCGCCTCCGCCCACGCCTTTGTCCGGATGCGCCCGGCCGTCGTGCGCGCGCTGCGCGGCAATCCCAAGGGGAACCCGCTCGAGGTTTCGCGCATTGCCGGAATCGCCGCCGCCAAGCGCACGGCGGACTTGATTCCGATGTGCCATCCGCTGCTGCTGTCCCACATCGACGTCGCGGTCACCGTGGAGAAGCAGGGCGTCCGCGTGATCTCGACGGTCGCCACCACCGGTCCCACCGGTGTGGAAATGGAAGCGCTCACCGCGGTGACCGTGGCCGCGCTCACGGTGTACGACATGACGAAGGCGCTCGACAAGGCGATTGAGATTCGCGATGTGTATCTCCTGGAAAAGACCGGCGGCAGGAGTGGTGTCTACCGCCGTGCGGGGGAGCCTTGAGTTTCACCGCCGCAGTCCTCACGGTTAGCGATTCCGTGCACGAAGGGACACGCCAGGACCGTTCCGGCCCCGCCGTACGGCAGCGCCTCGAGTCTGCCGGATGGCGGGTTCCGCGCCTCGACGTCCTTCCGGATGAACCCGGACAGATCGCCGCTCACCTCACCAATCTGGCCGATTCCGGGGAAGTGTCGGCGATCTTCACGACCGGCGGCACCGGGCTGGCGGCGCGCGACCGCACGCCCGAGGCAACCCGGCAGGTGATCGAGCGGGAGATCCCCGGCATCGGCGAGAAGATGCGAGCCGCCGGACGCACCAAGACCCCGCTGGCCGACCTTTCCCGAGGGCTCGCGGGCACGCGCGGGCGCACCGTGATCGTGAACCTCCCGGGCTCCCCGAAAGGCGCTGTTGAGTCCCTGGATGCTATCCTGGATATAGTTCCGCATGTGGTGGACCTGTTGTGCGGGCGCACGGATCATCCGGCCGGCCTGCAACGAGACTAAGCGCGCCGGCGTCTAGAGGCTAACTATGCGACTTGCCACGATCGTCCTGGCGGGAGTTCTGCTTTTTTCCGTGAACGGCTTCGCGCAGCCGCCAGAGGAAGGGCTCGATACCATCCGCGTCACTGTCACCGAGATCATGGTCCCGGTGACTGTACAGGACCGGGATGGGAACACGATCCACGGACTGAAACCCAGGCAGTTCCGGCTTTACGACAACGGCAAGGAGCAGGATATCCAGGTGGACGCGACGTATTTCCCGCTGTCCATGGTCCTGGCGATCCAGGGGAACGGCGCCGTGGATGCCGTCCTGCCGCAGATCAAGCGGGTCGGATCGCTGATTGAGGCGAACCTGATCGGCGAACACGGAGAAGCGGCCGTTCTGGCGTTCGATCACCGCTTGCGCGTCATGCAGGATTTCACCACCGAGCCGGGCAACATCTCCGAAGCCATCAAGAAGATCAATACCGGCAGTTCCACCAGCCGCCTCGTCGATGCCGCTTACGAAGGCATCCGGATGCTGCGGAACCGGCCCAGGAACCGGCGCAAGGTCCTGATCCTGATCGGTGAGACGCGCGACAACGGCAGCGAAGGGCGCCTCCGCGAAGCGATGATCGACGCGCAGTTGGCGAATGTCAGCATCTACACGGTGAACGTGTCCCGCCTGGTGACCACGCTCACGGGCGAGAAGGTGCCGCCCCGTCCGGACCCCATCCACCCCACGGCTCGCTCGATGCCCGGCAATGTGCCGGCCACCCCGACGACGGTCATGCAGAAGGGCAACTGGGACGGCAACTCGGCGAACTTCATCCCGCTGATGGTCGAGATCTTCCGTGACGTGAAGGCGATCTTCAGGGACAATCCGATGGAGGCGCTGACGAAATCGACCGGCGGGCAGGAGTTCTCGTTCGTCAAGACACGCGGCCTGGAAACGGCGATCTCTCAGCTTGGCTCGGAGATCCACACGCAGTACATCATCACCTACAACCCGAGCAACAAGGAAGAAGGCGGCTTTCACGAGATCCGCGTGACCGTGGATCATCCGGATGCGCGGGTCCGGACGCGGCCCGGGTACTGGCTGGCCACGGTGAACTGAGGCCACGTGCCCCGGACGCGAGTCCGCTTCCTCGTGCGGTCCACATGGCAGGCCGTGCGCCGCGCCGTTTCCCATGGCGGGTTTCTCTTTCTCGCCGGCGTCGCCGTTGTCGGCGCCGCGGCAGCGGTCTCGGCAAACAACCTGCTGTTCCTCGTCCTCGCCACGATGCTGGCGGTGTTGCTGGTGTCCGGACTCGTGAACCGGCTCTGCCTTTCCGGCCTGGAACTCGACTTCGTCCTGCCCGACCACGTGTCGGCCAAGCGCGCGGTCGCGGCGACCGTTGCCGTGCGCAATACCAAGAGCCACATGCCGTCGTTTTCTATCCGCGTCGGCGGTGTGGCCGAGGCTGAAGCGGCCCGCCCGGCCATCCTGCGCGATTCCATCTACCTGCCCGTCATTCCCGGCGGCGCCACGGTCGAGGAATTCGTGGATGTCGTCTTTCCGCGGCGCGGTGAGTACCGCCAGAGTTCCTTCTTCTTCGCCACCAGCTTTCCATTCGGATTTCAGGAGAAGAGCGTCGAGGTGAAATTGCGCCGCGATGTCGTCGTGTACCCCTCCCTGGAACCGCAGCCCGCGTACGAGGAACTCGTGGCCGCCGTCAATGGCGAACTGGAAACGGCGCTCTACGGGCACGGACATGACTTCTACCGGATCCGCCCCTACCAGGTGTTTGAGAGCGCGCGTCACCTCGACTGGAGGGCGTCCGCGCACACCGGCGAAATGCAGGTGCGGGAGTTCTCCCGCGAGCAGGAACGCGTCGTCGAAGTCTTTCTCGACCGCGGCGTCCCGTCCGCCGGCCACGAGTGGTTCGAGCAGGCGGTGGAATGCTGCGCGTATCTGATTTGGAAGCTGGCGGGCCAAGGCGCCGAGTTCGTCTTTCGCTCGCAAGGCTACGCACTGCGCGCGCCGCGTGAGGGCGATGTGTATCACGCGCTGCGTTACCTGGCGCTGGTGGCGCCGCTGATCCGGCCCGCCGAACCGCCGCCGCCGGAGAGTTCCGCACACTTCCAGATTGTCTTCACGACCGCCGAGGAAGCCTTCCTCACGTCCGGTTGGACGCCGGCGCACGTCGTTGGTCCGGATTGGCTGCGGGCGGGCCTATAGTATCGTGGAAGGACGCATGTTTCGCCTGGGAGTCCGCCTGTTGCTGGCGGGTTGGGTCTTGACGCTGGCTTGGGCCTCCGACTCCGAAGACAAGCTGGAGCCCGTCCGCACCACGATCACCGTCATGGAGAGCGTCGAAACCGAATCGCCCGCGGTATTGACGGCGCTCGATGGATCTGGCATCCGCTCCATCCCCGGCGTCAACATCGACGATCGCCTGCGCAACTTGCCGGGCTTCAGCCTCTTTCGCCGCAATTCCAGCCTCGTGGCGCATCCGACCACGCAAGGCGTGTCGCTGCGGGGCATCGGCTCTTCCGGAACCAGCCGCAGCCTGGTCTTGTGGGATGGCATCCCGGTGAACGATCCGTTCGGCGGCTGGGTCTACTGGACCCGTTTCCAGCCGGAAGAACTGGAGCGTGTGGAGGTGTCGCGCGGCGCGTCAACCTCTGTCTTCGGAGACAGAGCAATGGGCGGAGCGATCGCGCTGTTCTCGCGGCGTCCGGAACATCGCCGCCTCCACGCACGCTACGAGGCGGGCAACCGCGGAACCCACGACCTCGCGGGCGGCTACTCGCACTTGTTCTCCCGCTGGGGCGTCAGCGGACAGGTTCGCGGCTACACGATGGACGGGTTCTTCGTCGTGCCGGTGGGTACGCGCGGCGCGATCGACCGGGAGGCTGGCGTGCGCTTCGTCGTGGCGGACGCACGCGTGGATTATCTCGGCCCCGTCCACCGCTGGTTCTTCAAGTCCGACCTCCTCACCGAGGACCGCGCCAACGGAACCGTGCTCCAGAACAACTCGACGGGTCTCGGCACCGTCGCCGCGCGGTATCAGACCGAGAAAGACCGTCATTCCGTGTCCGTCCTCGGCTACCACACGCGCGGCGAATTCCGTAGTGCGTTTTCCGCGATAGCCGCAGGACGCAACACCGAAACCCTGACCTTCCGCCAGACCGTCCCTTCCGAAGCCGTGGGCGGAGCGGGCCTGTGGGGGTACCGGGGCCAGGGCTGGAATCTGCTGGGCGGCGCGGACCTGTTCCGGGTCGAAGGCCAGAGCATCGAGTCTCCGCGCGTTGGCGCCCGGCGCCAAGCCGGCGGCACGCTCCGCCAGAACGGCGTGTTCCTCCAAAGCGACCTGACGTGGAAGACGCTGCGCCTGTTCGCCGGCGGCCGCGAACAATACGCAGGTGCGGGCAACCGGTTCTTCAGCCCGAGCGGCGGCCTGGTGGCCGGACGAGGGCGCTTCCGCGGGCGCGGATCGGTGTACCGCAGCTTTCGTGTGCCGACGCTCAACGAACTCTACCGCGAGTTTCGCGTCGGCAACGCCGTCACCCAGGCCAACGCGCAGTTGCGCCCGGAGAGCCTGTTTGGCGCCGAAGCCGGCCTCGATATTGTGGGCGAGCTGACGCGGACGCGCATCACGTTCTACCGCAACGAACTCACGGACCTGATCACGAATGTCACTCTCAGCGTCGCACCGAACCTGATCGTCCGGCAGCGCCAGAATGCCGGCGGTGCGCTGAGCCGCGGTTTCGAGATCGACACGGCACGCCGCTGGGGTCCGCTGCGCGGCGAGGCGAGCTACCTGTTCGTCGATTCACGGTTCGCCGTCGGCGAGCGTGTGCCGCAGATTCCAAAGCACCAGGGTTCCGCGCAGGTCACTTTCGACAGGGGCGCCACGCTGGCGTCCATCGGTATTCGCAGCTACGCGGCTCAGTTCGAGGACGAATTGAACCGGTTCCTGCTGCCGGGCTACGCGACGCTTCAAGTGGTAGCCCGGCGCCAGTTAACGCCGCGGTTGTCCGCGCTGGTGGCGTTTGAGAACCTGTTGAACCGGGAATTCGTCACCGGCTTCAGTCCGACTCCGCTCATTGGCGCACCCCGTTTGTGGCGGGCCGGCCTGCGGTGGGAAGGCCGGCTGTAGGATGGGTGAAGGCGAAGGAAGCAAGGAGGAGAAGACGATGGACAAACGATGGATCTTTTTGGCCGTGCCCGTGTTGCTGGTTGCGGGTGGCTGTTCGCAGGCGCCGAAAGGCGAGGATGCCGCGGAGAATGAGCAATCGGCGGCGGAGCAGGCCGCCCAGAACACCGTTCCTCCGCAGCGGGCCCTCGCGCCCGCGGGGAGCCGGCCCGCCGCTGGCGGTGGAAACGCGCAGCAGAGGCCCGCAAGCAAGACGCCGCAGGGATCCGCCCTGGCGCCCGCCGATCCGCCGCCCGCGAGAGCTGCTGCGCCACAGCCGGTCGTGGTTCCCGAGGGGACCGAACTGACCGTGCGGACAATCGAGTCTCTGTCCACCGCCCGGACGCAGCCGGGCGAAACGTTTACGGCGAGCCTCGATCAGCCGCTTGTGATCGATGGCAGGACGATCGCCGAGAAGGGCGCCACTCTGAACGGCCGTGTCGTCGAAGCGGATCCGGGCGGACGCGTCAAGGGCCGCGCAACGTTGACAATCGAGATGACGTCGCTACGCCTTGCGAACGGCCAAACTGTGAACATCGCGACGGGCAGCCACCAGGTGGAAGCCGCGGCCGATACGAAGCGCGATGCGGCGAAGGTCGGCATTGGATCCGCCGTGGGCGCCGCGATCGGAGCGATCGCCGGCGGTGGGAAAGGCGCTGCCGTCGGCGCGGCGACCGGCGCCGGCGCTGGAACGGGCGTCGTGCTCGCCACGCGCGGCAAGGCCGCCGAGATCCCGAGCGAAACACGTCTCACCTTCCAACTGCGGCAAAGCCTCAGCGTCCAGCCGTGAAGCCGCGCATCGTCCTGACGGTCGGCTTGCCCGGTTCGGGCAAGTCGACCTATTTGCGCGCGCGCGGCATCGAACCGCTCTCGTCCGATTCTCTGCGCCACCTCCTCGCCGACAGCCCCGAAGACCAGACGATCCACGTCCGTGTGTTTGCGGCGCTCCGCTATCTTCTGCGCCAGAGGCTCGCCATCGGCAGGCCGGTGAGCTACGTGGACGCGACCCACTTAGCGCCCGCCGAACGCGCCCCCTACCGCCCGATCGCCGAGGCGTTCGGCTGCGACCTGGAGGCGCTCTATTTCGACGTCCCCCTCGAAGTCTGCCTCGCCCGCAACCGCGCCCGGTCCCGCGTGGTGCCGGAAGAAGCCATGGCCGCAATGGCCGCGCGCCTCGTACCTCCCTCCGAAGAAGAAGGATTCGCCAGGATCACGGTGATTTCCGGGACCTAGAGTGCCTCCACCGGCGCCGCCATAGTGTACAATCGCCAGTTTGATGAACGACATCTTCTCTCTCCAAGGAAAGCGGGCTTTTGTCGCGGGCGCGAGCCGCGGCATCGGCTTGGCCATCGCCCGTGAAATGGCCGCGGCCGGAGCCACAGTCTGGCTCGCCGCCCGGTCCCTCGACAAACTCGAAGCCGAAGCGCAGGCGCTGCGCACCCAGGGCGCAGACGCCCACGCCGTCCGCCTCGACACCGAGGACACTCCGTCTATCCGCGCCGCGCTCGACGCCGCCGGCGACATCGACATCCTCGTCAACGTCGCCGGCACCAATATCCGCAAGCCCTTCGAGGAGTACACGCCCGACGAGTACGATTACCTCCTGCGCACCAACCTCACCGGCCTCGTCACCCTCACCCAGGAAGCAGGACGCCGCATGAAGGCCCGCGGACAGGGCGGCAAAGTGATCTTCATCGGCAGCCTGATGTCGCTCCTCGGTCTGCCCTTCCTCTCGATCTACGCCATCACGAAGGGCGCCCTCGGACAACTCACCAAGGTCCTCGCCGCCGAGTGGGGCCGCGACAACATCCAGGTCAACTGCATCGCCCCCGGCTTCATCCTCACCGACCTCAACCGCGCCATGTGGCAGGACCCCAAGATGAAACAGTGGCTCGCCGGCGTCCAGGCCAACCCGCGCCTCGGAACCTCAGAAGACATTGCCCCGCTCGCCGTCTTCCTCGCCGGCAGGGGCGCGGATTACATCACGGGCCAGATCATCCCGGTGGATGGCGGCTACACCACCACCGCCGTCTGGCCGTTCGGCAGCTAACGCCCATGGCGCCGAAGGCAGTGCCCGCCGCCGCCGCGACCTTCTTCGGCGCCTATCTGCTGCTCCAGACCGGCCTGCCCCTCCTCTGCCTGACCGAGGGAAAAGCCTGCCCCTTCGGCTGGACCATGTACGCGGGCCGCAGTAATCGTGCCGAGATCGCCGTCCTCTGGACCGGCGGCGAGGAAACGCCCCTCGCCGACCTCCAGAAACGCCACGGCAAGCCCGTGATCCTCAGCAAAAAGGTCGACAAGACACGTTTCGTCGCGCCCGGCATCTGCCGCCAGTATCCCGAAGCCGCCGCCATTCGCATCCGCTATCCGCGCTCCGGATCCGAGGAGATCTACCGGTGCGGCTCATAGACGAGTTCTTCCGCGCGCGCATCGACCCGCGGCCTCTCGCCTTGTGCCGCATCACCGTGGGAGCCGCCGCCTTCCTCCGTGCGCTCGTCAGCTACCACCTCATGGACCGCCTCCTGCGGCCCGAGGCCATCCAGGCGCACGCCATCGCCTGGATCCCCCAACTCACTCGCCCGTGGCTTCTCCCCTACATCGCCCTGTGGCTCGTCGCGGCGGCCATGTTCACCATCGGCTACCGGACCCGGCTCGCCGGCACCGTCCTCTGCCTCCAGATCGCCTACCACCTCACCGCCGACCAGAACCTCTTCTGGAACCACATCTACTTCCTCGGACTGGTCCTCCTGCTGCTCACCGTCGCCGATTCCGACACCGCCTTCTCCGTCCGCTGGCTCCGCGCCGGACGCCCGGCGTGGACTGCGGCGCACTGGTCGGTCGTCCTGCTCAAGCTGCAGGTCTCCCTCGTCTACGTCTTCTCCGCCGTGATGAAGATGAACGCGGAGTTCCTCAGCGGGCGGGTGATCGAAGAGGCCTTCGAATTCCTCCCCGGCGTTCTCCGTCTGCCGGAAGTCTTCGTCGCCACCTCCTGGCTCACGGTGGTTCTCGAACTCTTCATCGGCATCGGGCTCTGGATTCCGGGCGCGCGCCTCGTCGCCATCGCCGGCGGCATTCTGCTGCACAGCCTGGTCCCAGTCCTGATCGGTCTCTACGGAGGCCTCGTCGTCTTCTCCACTTCGATCCTCGGCACCTACTGGCTCTTCCTGAACCAGCGCGAGTTCGCCGCCCTCGAACAGTGGTTCGGGAATAGGATGAAAGGATCGTGCGCAGCGTGACCCTGCCCTCCAGACGCTCGTTTCTCGCAGCCGGCGCCTCCTGCTACGCGGCTGCCGCGCAGTCCAGGGACTTCGGCGTCCAGCCTCTTACGGACCCGCTCACGAAACGGCGCATCCGCCACTACCGCAGCCCGCACCACGAAGTCCACCACTACTACTTCGTCTCCCCGTGGTCGCCCTCGGGCCGCACGCTGTTGTTCTTCCAGTTCCACCGGGACGTGGCCCAGCTCACCGCGCGCGGCCGCTACCCCGGACGCCTGTGCCTCATGGACCTCGACGGCGGTTCGCGCCGCGTCCTGGCTGAAGGCCTGATGGGCCACTACCACGTCGGCGTCAACCAGTTCTGGGGCGACTCCGACGAATCGGTCTACTTTATCGACACCGCACAGCCACCGGCCCGCCTCGCCCGCATCCACGTCCCGACGGGCGAAATCAGCCATCCCCGCAGCCCCGTCCCCTGCAGCCGCCTCAGCCCCTCGGGCAATGTCCTGTCCTGCGGCCGCGCCGGCGAATGGGGCGTCTACACGCCCGCCGAGGACCGCTACGAGCGCCTCGTGACGCTCGAACGCGTCCTCGCGCTCAGCCCGAACAGGACTCAGGGTCTCGGTGTCGCCTCGCAGCTCCAGAACACGCGCTTCAGCCCCACGGGCGACCGCGTCATGATCGTCCACCGTACCGTCGACGACCCGCCCCGCCTCATCGAAATCTACGTCTACGACTTCCGCTCCGGGCAGCTCACGTATCTGGCGCAGAATCTCCACCACCCCGGCTGGCGCCCCGACGGCAAGGCGATCCTGTTCGTCCGCTGGGACCCCCGCCGCATGATGCAGAACCTCTGGAAAGTCGACGTGGAGACGCTTGAGGAGCGCTGCGTGTTCGACCGCCATCTCTCGGCCGTACACTGCTCCTACCACCCCGGCCGGCCCAATCTCGTCCTCGGCGATTGCTACGGCGGCGAGTTCGGCAACGGACTCGTCCTGGTGGACCTCGAGAGCCGCACCGCCCGCCACCTCGTCTCGATCCCCCAGGGCGCCGGCGCCGATCCCGTCGCCGACGAGCGCTTTCCCTTCCGCAACTTCGGCCTCTGGATGCCGCCCCGCAAGTACCTCAACGAACCCCGTCCCGTCTGGAACGCCGACGGCACACGCGTCCTCTACACCAGCGAAGAGAGCGGCCGCATCAACCTCTACATCGCCGACACCTCGGACCTGTAGAATAAGTCCGATAGCGCACGAGGAGCCACGCACATGCACCCAACCTCCACCCGCCGCGGCCTGTTTCGTCACGCCGCGGCCGCCTGGGCCGCCACCGGACTCGCCTTCCCCGACGGCCGCCCGAACGTCACCCACCCCCGCGCCACCTCCGGCGACGCCGCCAGCGAGCCCGACTGGAACGAGCGCCTCACTGTCACCGTCGGTCCCAATGGCGCCGACATCGCCGGCGTCACCGAACGTGCGCTCCAGGCCGCGGTCGACTACGTCGCCGGCTTCGGCGGCGGCACCGTCCGCGTGCTCCCCGGCGCCTATACCGTGCGCAACTCCGTCTTCCTGCGCTCGAACGTCCGCGTCCAGGGCGCCGGCTTCGATTCCGTGATCAACAAGTGCCCGTCCGTGAAGACCCGTCTCTCGGCCGACTCCGACTGGTTCGATCAGGAGATCACGCTCGCCGACCCGAAGGGCTTCCAGCTCGGCGACGGCGTCTGCCTCCGCGCCACCAACTCGCACACCAAGACGCAGATCACGCTCAAGCGCACGCTCGTCGCCCGCAACGGCAACCGCTTCAAGCTCGACCGCCCCTTGCGCGAAAACTACTGGCTCATGGGCGACGCCACCGCCGAACTGCTCTTCCCCGTCCTCACCGGTGAAAACATCGCCGGCGTCACCATCGAGAACATCGCCGTCGACGGCAACAAGGCCAACAATCCCCGCCTCGACGGCAACCACGCCGGCTGCCTCTTCTTCCAGGACTGCCACCGCCTCACCTTCCGCCGCATCACCGCCCGCAACTACAATGGCGACGGCATCTCCTGGCAGGTCTGCCACGACGTGCTCGTCGAGGACTGCCACAGCCACGACAACGTGGACCTCGGCCTCCATCCCGGCTCCGGCTCCCAGCGCCCGCTCATCCGCCGCAACCGCATGGAACGGAACAGCCAGGGACTCTTCTTCTGCTGGGGCGTCAAATACGGCCTCGCCGAGGACAACGTGATGCGCGACAACCGCCTCTACGGCTGCTCCATCGGCCATCGCGACACCGACAACATCGTCCGCAACAACCGCATCGAAGGCAGCGGCCAGATCGGCATCCTGTTCCGCAAGGAGCGCGGTCCCGCCTTCCAGGGACACCGCAACCGCATCGAAGGGAACCGCATCGCCGACTCCGGCGGCGACACCGGCGTCGCCATCGACATCCTCGGCGAAACCGAATCCATCCGCATCGAGCGCAACGAAATCGTCGAGTCCCGCGGACCCGCCCAGCGCACCGGCATCCGCATCGGCGAACTCGCGAAATCGATCCACCTCGCCGGCAACCGCATCGAAGGCGTCTCCGTCCCGGTCGCCGACTTACGCAAGGGATAATTATGGGTCCACTCGAAGGAAGAACGGCACTCGTCACCGGCGCCTCCCGCGGCATCGGACGCGCGACCGCACTCCGCCTCGCCCGCGACGGCGCCGCTGTCGCCGTCAATTACCGTGATCAGAAGGAAGCAGCCGAAGCCGTCTGCGCCGAAATCGCCGCCGCCGGAGGACGCGCGATCGCGGTCCGCGCCGACGTCGCCGACCAGACCGCGGTCGGCGCGATGGCCGCTGCTATTGCAAGCGCTCTCGGCCCCGTCGACATCCTGGTCAACAACGCCGGCATCCTGCGCACCGGCGATCTCGACACCTTCGACTATTCCGAGATGGAAGGCATGCGCCGGGTGAACGTCGACGGCCTGGTCGCGGTCACCCGCGCGGTCGCCGGACCGATGAAGAAGCGCGGCTTCGGCCGCATCGTGAACCTCACCTCAATCGCCGCGCTCGGCACGGCGATGGCGGGCACCACGTTCTACGCCGCTACGAAGGCGGCGGTGATTCTGCTGACGCGCCGCTTCGCGATGGACCTCGGCCCCCATGGCGTCACGGTCAACGCCGTCGCGCCCGGCTTCATCCTGACGGACCTGGTGACAGCCAACCGCACCGCCGCCGAAGCCGAAGCGCTCATCGCCGCGATCTCAGCCAAAGCAATGACCCGGCGCGTCGGGAAGCCCGAGGACATCGCACACGCCATCGCCTACCTGGCCCACCCGGAATCGGGTTTCGTGACGGGGCAGGTGTTAACGGTAGACGGAGGCCGGCTCGACTACATCGGCCACCAGTAGCGGAGGGCTCGAAGCGCCGGACGCGACGGAGTACCGCGCCCGCATCAGTCAGACTTCATCGATCCAGCATGGGAACTCCACAAAGAAGGTCGAGGTCATCGCAGTGAGTCTGCACCCCGGAGTTCCCTGGACCGCAGCTTGGCCCACGCGCTCCCGCGCAGCACATCTTACTTGCCGCGCTCCAGGTCCGCGATCACGAACCGCACCATGGCTTCGAGCAGTGCGGAACGGGGATAAGTGTTCTTGTCCGCCATGCGCTTGATCTGCTCATCGGAGCTTTCGAACGGCAGCGCCACCGCGAAGTGATCGCCGAGGGCCGAACCCAGGTACACAGACCCCGGAATCATCGCATCGCGCACCGTCAACTGGCTGTCCTGCTTGCGCGCCATCGCCGACATCATCCGCCACGATTGCTGCAGCATCGTCGACGTGTTCTCCGCCACGGAATATGCCGGCAGGGAGTAGCTCGGGACAATCGGGTCCGGATAGGTCGCCAGGAATGCCCGGCGCACCCTCTGGCTCAGGCTGCGGAATCCGGCCGACAAGTCGCCCTCGCAGTTCGGCAGCCCGTACTGGCGGATCCAGCGCTCGGCCATGCCGGGAATGGTGTCGGCGATCGGCGATCCGCCCACCGCTCCCGCGACCGAGATGAACGCCGCCACCGCGTCCTTCACGCCGGGCTCCTGCGCCAGCGCCACCTGCAGGTCCGGCGCGCCTTTGCTGTAGCCGAGCACAATGTACTTGCGCTTGTCCCCGGCCATTTTCTCCTTGAGGTAGGCGGCGATCTGCTTTGCGTTGTCCTCGCTCGAATCGTTCGGCACCGAGAGAATCTCGGCGGTCATGCCGAAGCTGCGTTCCAGATAATCCCGGCCTTCGCGGTACGCGGGCGCGCCCCGGAAGCAGGTGTTCATCAGCCCCGGGACCACCAGCACGCGGTAGTCGTTCGAAATCGGCCCCAGTTCCACGCGGCCGTCCGGCTTCGTCTCCAGGTACTGCCCGCACTCGCCCCAGCGCCCGCCATCGGGGTTATTCTGTTCCAGCACGGAGCAGAACAGGTTCGAAAACTCGACGCTGCGGTCGCGGTGATCCGGGCGCAGCGTGATGATCAGCGTCCGGCCGTCGGAATGGAAACTGGCCCCGTGGGCCGTGCGGGCCTGCGTTACCGGGTTCGCCGGCGTCAGGTGGCTGATCGACGCCACCATGCCGGTCGACCGCAAGGATTCGCCAATATAGTCGCGCTCTTTGTCGGTATCCGGATCGATCTTATGCGTGATCCGCCCGTTGCGCTGGTCTTTCTCGAAACCGATGTCATGCGTGCCGGCGCCCACCCACAGCGTCTCGCCGTCCACCGTGAACGGCGCCTTCCACAGCCGGAAGTGGTGCCGCGCTGCGACCACCACCAGCGGATCCGCCTGCGCGAACCCGAAGTCCTGCGGGCGGCCAAACAGGTACAGTTCGCTCATCGGCAACTGCGTGTACGCCTGGCGCGAGAACGTCGCCAGCGCGCCCTGGATCAGCGCGTCCTGCACGGACCGGTTCACTTGCACCCAGCCCGCGGCTTCGAGCACTTCTTCCACCTGCGTCTCGGTGCCGATGACGAGGAAGTTCACGCGGTCGCCCGGCGTGCCGTCGGCGTCGGCCACGCGCAGCGGTAGCTGGTCGAGTTGCTCTTGCGTTAACTGCGGCAGGCGTTCGGGGTCGATCTTGGGGACCGCCTCGGCGGACCGGGTGATCCGCAAGCTGACCACGAATTCGCCGCTCGCCGTCTCCCGGCTGGACTGGTTAATGCCCAGATAGAGCTTGCCGGTCACCGGCGTCCGGCTCTGCCGCGCCGCGCCGATCAGGAAGGGCCGCGCCGTCTCGCCCACCCGGCCCAACAGAGCGCCGCGTCCGGCATCGTTAAAGGGAAGAACCCGCAGCAGGTCCATCCAGCCGCGCTTCAGTCCCTCCGGACCCGTGCTCCCGCCGGCGTAGCGCACGGTCCCGGTCGCCGACATCGCCACCTGGTCGCCAGGGTTCAGCAGGATGCCGGTGTCCAGCCAGCCCGTGCTGCCCGGCACGCGGACCTCGCGCTCTTCAGCCGCAACCGGCGCCGCCATCAGCGCCACAGCCGCTCCCAGAACCAGCCAGCGCATCGCCATATCTTTCATTTTCATATGAATGTTACGCTGAGACAGATGCACGGCCCCGAAGAACTGTTTCTCGATTTCTCCGTCCGCAAGCTCGAGCAGATGATGTCGCGGATCGAGGAGGCCTGCAGCGGCCTGACGCCGGAACAGTTCTGGCTCCGCACAGGAGACCACGGCAACGCCATCGGCAACCTCGTGCTGCACCTTGCCGGCAACGTCCGCCAGTGGATCCTGCATGGCATCGCGGGACAGGCGGATACACGCCGGCGCGACGCGGAATTCGCCGCCCGAACCGGAGATCCCGCCACGGCTCTCGCCGATCTGCGCCAGACCGTCGACGAGGCGATCTCCGTGGTGCGGCATTTGCCCCCATCGCGCCTGCCGGAGCACGTCCTCGTGCAGGTCTTCGACGTTTCAGTACTAGACGATGTGTATCACGTCGTCGAGCATTTCAGCTACCACGCCGGACAGATATTCCTCCTGGTGAAACAACTGACTCAAAGGGACTTAGGCTTCTATCAGTACCTCCGAAAAGACGGCCCGCCGGATACCGTCATAACACCATAGTCCCCATCGGTCTAAGGTTTCACCCTACCTCAACTAGGGGATTCCCTTCGATTGCGCTCCTGTCTCGACAGGACTAGCATAGACCCAGGGAGAGAAGACGTGCGAACGATCTACCAGCGAATCCGGGCGCTGATCCGTGACGAGCGTGGGCAGGACCTGATCGAGTACGCTCTGATGTGCATGTTCTGCGTCGCGTCGATCATGCTGGTCATCCCCGACCTGTCGGAGTCGTTTGCACTGTGGGCGAACAAGATGAATACTCTTCTCACGTCCGCCCTGTTCTAAAAACCGGCCGGACGCTTACTTCTGTTCGAGTCTGCGTCCGGCCATCAGCCCGCCGTCTACTACCTGCACGGTCCCGGTCACGAAACCGGCTTCATCCGAAGCCAGGAACAGCGCGCAGTTCGCCACTTCCCGCGGCGTCCCGATCCGCCCCAGCGGGTACATTTCGAGCAGCTTGGCGTATCCGGCCGGAAATCGATTCCAGTGCTCCATGCAGATATCCGTCGCGATCGTCCCGGGGCAGATCACATTCGACCGCACATTCCACCCGGCATATTCCACGGCCACCAGGCGCATCAGCGAAATGAGTCCGCCCTTCGCGGCCGTGTACGCCGGCTCGCCCACGCTCCACAGGGCGTTGACGCTCGACAGCGTCACGATCGAACCGCCGCCCCGCGCCCGCATCGCCGGCAGAGCGCGTTTTGTACACAGGAACGGGCCTTTCAGGCTGACCGCGAGCGTCCGGTCCCAGTCGGCCTCCTCGAGTTCCGTGAGCGAGACATCGTTCACGGCAAGAAATGCGTTGTTAACGAGGATATCGGCTCCGCCGAACGTCTCTTCGGCCAGCCGGAACATGGCGTCCACCTGCGCCGCGTTGCTGATGTCTGCGACCGCCGCCACCGCGCGTCCGCCGGCGGCCTGGATGCTGTCCACAACGGCTTGCGCCGCTTCGGCGGCGATGTCGTTCACCACCACGGCCGCCCCCTCGGCGGCGAACAGACGCGCCGTCTCCGAGCCGATCCCGCCGCCCGCGCCCGTGATGAGCGCCACCTTATCCCGTAACCGTGCCATCGTGTGCAGTATAGTTGAGTCGGGATGCAACCTTGGCTTCTCCGGAACGCGACGCTCATCGACGGAACCGGCGCCCCCGCCTTTCCGGGGGACGTCCTGCTGCAGGACGACGCCATCGCCGCCGTGGGCCGCTTCGATCCGCCGGAAGGCTGCCGCGAAATGGACTGTACGGGACTTGTTGCCGCACCCGGCTTCATCGACGCCCACAGCCACTCCGATCTTCAGGTGATCGAGGGACGGCGCGAGAAACTCATGCAGGGCGTGACGGCGGAAGTGATCGGCAACTGCGGCTTCTCCGCCTATCCGAGCCCGCCCGATCCGGCGCCCCTGCGCCAGTTCGCCAACGGAATCTTCCGCGGCGACGACTCCTGGGGCTGGGCGACCACGCGCGACTACCTCGACGCGATTGCCCGCAGCCCCGTAGCGCACGTCGCGTCGCTCGTGGGGCATGGCACGCTGCGCATCGCCGTCGCGGGACCGAAGCAGGGTCCGCTGCCCGAAGCGGACGTCGCGCGGATGGAAGCGCTGCTGGCCGAAGCGTTCGAAGCCGGCGCGACGGGATTTTCCACCGGCCTGATGTACGCGCCGGGCTCCTCCGCGCCTTCCGCGGAACTGGTCCGGCTCTGCAAGGTCGTGGCGCGTTACGGCCGCATCTATACGAGCCACATCCGCAGCTACTTCGGCGATCTCGTCGAGGCGATTGAGGAACAGATCGCGCTGGCCAAAGCGAGCGGCTGCCGCCTGCAGATCTCACACTTGCAGGCCGTCGGCGCTGCCAACTGGCCGCAGCACCGAAGGGCTTTGGATACGATCGAACGCGCGCGCGCCGAAGGCGTCGATATCGCCTTCGACTGCTACCCCTACGTGGCCGGATCGACCGTGCTGACGCAGGTGCTGCCCCAGTGGGCGCTCGACGGCGGAACCGAAGCGATGCTCGCCCGCCTCAATGACGCCGCCG
>JADJWL010000003.1 GCA_016716385.1 Bryobacterales bacterium
CGGATCTGATCGCTCAGCAGTTTGCGCAGGGTTTCCAGCGCCAGGTTCTTCTGCTCCAGCGCCGCAACGCGACCAAGAAACTCGTCGCTCAGAATGTCGAGGCGGGCTTCTTCCAGGCCCGCTACGGCGAACAGGTCGATCACCTCGTCGGCGTCGACGGCGCCGCCGATCACCTGGCGCACGGCGGCGTCGATGTCGCGCTGGCGCGCATGCCCAGCGCCGCCGCTGCTATCGTCGGCGAGCCGTTTGCGAATCATCGCCACCGCACGCTGGAAGAAGGCCAGGTGCGGCGTGATCGCTTCGGTTTCCGGGCGTGGCACCGCCAGCGCGAAGGCCGCCGACAGTTCTTTGACGAGCGTCCGCAGGCGCTTCCACCCATCGTTCTGCCCGAACACGTGGTCGATGGCGCGCAGGTACACGGGCAGGACGGCCCCGGGCGCCGCATCGAGCGCCTGCTCGTAGTCGCAGCCGTGGAAGAAGCCGCGCAGCTTCTCGAACGCCGCCTGCATGGCGGGCACGGCCTCGTCCTGCACGTTTCGGACGGCCTCGCCCGTGCCACCGGCCTGGGTGTAGGTCGCCAGTGCATCGGCCAACTGGTCGGCCAGCCCCAGGAGGTCCACGATCAAGCCGCCGGGCTTGTCGCCATAGACGCGGTTCACACGCGCGATGGCCTGCATCAGGTTGTGCCCGGCCAGCGGCTTGTCCAGATACATCGTGTGCGCCGGCGGGCAGTCGAAACCGGTCAGCCACATGTCGCAGACGATCACCAGCCGGAGGTCATCGGCCGGGGCCTTGAAGCGCTCGGCCAGCCGCTTGCGCGCCGCCTTCGTCCGCACGTGGCTGCGCAGCGGCTCCGGGTCGTCGGCCGTTCCGGCCACGACCACCTTCATCGCGCCACGTTCATCGTCGGGGTCGTGCCACTCGGGGCGCAGCACGCGGATGGCCTCGTAGAGTCGTGCGGCGATGTCGCGGCTCATGGTCACCACCATGGCCTTGCCTTCCATAGCCGCGCGGCGCTTGTCCCAGTGCTCGACGATGAACGCCGCCAGCCGTTCGATGCGCTCGTGGGCGCCGACCAGCGACTCCAGCGTGACGCGGATCCGGTCCTCCGGCGCTCTCCCGCTGCGCTCGGCGTTGACGAAGACCTCGACTTGTTCCTCGGCGGCGCGTGCGCCTTCCTCGTCCACCTTGAGCTTGACGATGCGTGACTCGTAGTAGAGCGGCCGGGTGGCGCCATCCTCGACGGCCTGGCGGATGTCGTAGACATCCGCGTACTCGCCGAAGACGTGGATCGTGTTCTTGTCGTCGCGCTCCAGCGGCGTGCCGGTGAAGCCGACGAAGGTGGCGTTGGGCAGCGCCTCGCGCATCCAGCGCGCGCCGCCCTCGACGAAGCCGTACTGGCTGCGGTGCGCCTCGTCGGCCATCACCACCACGTTGGCCCGCTCCGACACCACACCGTGCGCCTCGGCGAACTTCTGAATCGTGGTAAACACCACGCCGCCCGCCGCGCGGTCGAGTAGCGCCTTGAGTTGCCCCCGGCTTTCGGCCTGGACCGGGGCCTGCCGCAACAACGCGCGCCCGGCGGCGAAGGTGTCGAAGAGCTGATCGTCCAGGTCGTTGCGGTCGGTGATCATGACCACCGTCGGGTTGGTCAGGCGCGGCTCGCGGATCAGCGCGCCTGCCAGCATCAGCATGGTGAGCGACTTGCCCGAGCCCTGGGTATGCCAGATCACGCCGCCGCGCCCATCACCCTCACCCGAAGGCGGCTTGAGGTGTGTCAGCACGCTGGCCCGTGCCTTGCGCACCGCGCGGAACTGGTGATAGCCAGCGATCTTCTTGGCGATCTCGCCGCGCTCGTCCTCCTCGAAGGTGACGCAGGTTCGCAGGTAGTCCACCAGCGCCCGGGGCTCGAACAACCCTCGGATCAACGCCTCCAGTGTCGGCGCACCGCCGCCGTCGTCGTCCAGTGGCCGCCAGGGAACGAAACGGCTGCGCCCGCTGGTGATCGACCCAACACGGGTCAGCATGCCATCCGACACCACCAGCACCAAGTTCGGCACGAAGAGGTCGGGCGCCGCCTGCATGTAGCGGTCGAGCTGGTCGATGGCGACGCCGAGGTTGGCCTGGGTGTCGGTCGGGTCCTTCAGCTCGATCAGGACGACCGGAAGGCCGTTCAGGAACACCGTGAGGTCCGGGCGGATGACCTTGCCCGACGGCCCGACGAGGCTGAGTTGGCGGACAACCAGCAGGTCATTCGCGGCCGCATTGTCGAAGTCGATGAGGCGTGCGCGTCCGCCACGTGTCTCGCCGGTCTTTGCGTCGCGGTATTCGATCTCGACGCCATCGGTAAGCAGCGCATGGAACCAGCGATTGTTCTGGATCAACGTCGGATGTGGCGGGCGTGACAGGATACGCGCTACCTCCTCGATGGTGTCGTGCGGTATGTACGGGTTGAGGCGATGCAGCGCCGCGCCGAGGCGGCCCTTCAGCACGACTTCGGCCGCACTGCCGCGTTCCCCCGCGTCATCGATCTCGACGCCGCGCTTGGTGGCGGCGCCGATCGCCCCGAAGTAGACCGCAGCGACATCCTCGATGAGCTGTTCGGTGGGCGAGGACATCGTCATTTCGGCCTCCTGCCCGTCTTCCGTCCGGCAGGACCAGCCTTCGCCGTTGGCTCTGGCGATCGCTCGCTCAGCGCGGCCTGGTACCGCCTGGGGTCGGCGTGGAACAGCATGCGGCTCGGAAGGAACTCCAGCCCCCAGACCGATCATCTCATTGTCGCGGTCGAAGCCTCGTTGAAGTCGGCGTGATCTTCCGTTGTCGGTGCGTGCCGGGCGGCCGGACTGAGCGCCGCGGTGAATGCGGTATAGGAACGACACCATGGTGTCCGCTGCTTGCGCGGCAAGGTGGCCTGGCGGAGGTCGAGCCGAGCGGAGAAGCCGTCGCCGTCGAGCCATGCCGGCGCTAGGAATGCCGCACCGCCCTTGGATGGTCTGACCGTTGCGCACCTCGTCTTCCAACGAGTCCGTCCCTCCTTGGCGGATCGGGATGGTCCTGCGCGGCAGAGCACTCTGCCAAAAGAAGTCGGTCTCCCTTTAGAAGTTCTGGCGTCCCAGTCTATCGCCGGCTGGCTTTGCATGTCGGCGAGCATCGCCTTGCAGACCGACTGGACCAGCGTCTTGGAGAGAGTCGAATGCGAAGCCTGTAACGCTTGTCGAGCGCGATCTCGATGGCGTCGGATCTCGCCGACTCGATTGCCTCGGCGATTGAGACCGTCGAGCACGGGCCGCGCGCCGACCATCTGGAAGGGCTGTTCTTGGGCCGGATGGCTCAGCCATGGCAACTTCCACGCGAAACTCGCCGCTCAAGAGCTTGGGCAGGAGGTAGTCGCGGATCTGAGTCAGTTTGGCGGATTCCTCGTGGTTCGCCACCACAAGCGCAAAGAGAGGGTCGGCGATGCTAGTGAACGCCTGTCGAGTTGATGGCGGAGGGAGGATGACGGGTCGATGGAGGACATCGCCCGGTCGCACTCGTTGATGGCTGTTTGACGTGCCGGACGCGCCCTGTGCGAGTTACGCGAAGGCGGTGCTGCAGCTGGCAGCACAGTGGGACAGCCCGCGATAAAGCCCGACTGATCAAGTCGGTACACCAGCAACGCCAGGCGATGGCGGTGACGACACCCTCGCAGTTCGCGGGCAATTGACCAGTTGACGAAGTCGCATCCGTTTCGACGGAAACTGTTGCCCTCCATGGTGCATCCGGCTTCGCGAGCCAGGACGCATCCCTGCGTCGACCCTGGGATGCTGAAATGGTCGACAACCTCTCCGGGACTCTCCTGCGGGTTGACCTGTGTCTTCGAGAGGGTAGCCAAGTCATTGATTGCTCTTCACCTCCCACCCCTCCGGCACGGGGCCGATGGCGGAGTCGACGAAGCGGGTGGGCAGGGCGTCGAAGACGGGCTGGGGCATGGAGGGGAAGGAGGTCGCGCCGGCGGCCTTGGCCTTGACCGGCTCGAAGTCCACGAACCACGCCCGGAAGATCGCCCGCGCCAGCCGCTCCAGCGCCCGCGCCGTCCGCCGGTTCTGCTCGATCTTGTCGTCCAGCGCGCCGAGGACACCGGCGATGGCGCGTTGTTCGTCTAGGGCAGGGCGAGGATCCCATGCACGCAGCGCGCCCGAATTTGAAGCCGACCAGTTCCGTGAGACGCTTGCGCCCACTGGCCTGACGCACGCCCTTTCGTGCGAGAAGGATCGCGATCAGCAAGCACGATGCGCCGATTGATCCACGGATTCCCCAGAACGTCCTGATTGAAAGCCGGGCCGCAAAGCCAGCCCGTCTGCCAATGGGCGCCCTCTGTTCGCGTCACCGCGGCGGGCTCAGGATGTCCCCGGCCACAGCCATGCGCAGTCACCGTCGGCGATCGGCGATGCGTTCAATCCCGTCAGCATCGACACGGTCCTAGGATGCTCCTGCGGCTGTCGGAAGGTACGGGCCGTTCCACCCCATAGTCGGAAGCTTGATGGGGTCCGGGCCCGACAGCCAGGAGGTCACCACCGCGCCGAGCGGACTTGCGCCAAGGTCCCAGATCCTGCGTCGCGCGACCCTTAATCGCCCTCAGCTGCCATGGCTCGACCCGCGCTCAGTGACGCACCACCGCCATCAACCGCTCCCCCTCCTCGAAGCACTCCTCTAACTGCGCCAAGAGCCGCGGGTACTTCTCCGCGAACGGTTCGCCGTCGTCCTCCTGCTCCTGAGCGCCGACGTAGCGGCCGGGGGTGAGCACGAAGCCGTGTTTGCGGATGCCCTCGATCGTCTCGGCCTTGCAGAAGCCGGGGATGTCCCGGTAGGCCCATTCCCCGTGCTCGGCCTCGTTCCACCAGTCAGGCGCGGGCTCGCCGCGCCACTGGCGGAAGGCGTAGACGATGCGGCCGATGTCGGAATCAAAGTTCGGGTCGCCCATGCCGTCGGCGAGCATGCTCTCGCCGTCATCGCCGCCGGTAAGCACGCGCAGGGTGCGGGTCTGCATGGTGCCCAGCTTGCGCGCGTCGATGAACAGCGTCTCGCGTTTTCGATCGCGCCCGCCGTGCTTGAGGTTCTTGCCGGTCTTGTCTCGGGTGAGGAACCAGAGGCAGGCGGGGATGCCGGTGGTGAGGAAGAGCTGGGCCGGCAGCGCGACGATGCAGTCGACCAGGTCGGCCTCGACGATGCGCTGGCGGATCTCGCCCTCGCCGCCGGTGCCGGTGGAGAGCGAGCCGTTGGCCATGACGAAGCCGGCCACGCCGCCGCCGCGGCCGTTGGGCGGCGCCAGGTGGTGGATGAAGTGCTGGATCCAGGCGTAGTTGGCGTTGCCGACCGGCGGCGTGCCGTAGCGCCAGCGCACGTCGTCGGCCAGCAGCTTGCCCGACCAGTCCGAGATGTTGAACGGCGGATTGGCGAGGATGTAGTCGGCCTTGAGGTCGGGGTGCAGGTTGCGCAGGAAGCTGTCGGCGGGCTGCGAGCCGAGGTTGGCCTCGATGCCGCGGATGGCGAGGTTCATGTGCGCCAGCCGCCAGGTGGTGGGGTTCGACTCCTGGCCGAAGATCGAGATGTCGGTCTTCTGCCCGCCGTGGGCCTCGACGAAGCGCTCCGACTGCACGAACATGCCCGCCGAGCCGCAGCAGGGGTCGTAGACGCGGCCCACGTAGGGCTCGAGCATCTCGACCAGCAACCGCACGATGCAGCGCGGCGTGAAGAACTCGCCGCCGAGCTTGCCCTCGGCCTGGGCGAACTTGCCGAGGAAGTACTCGTAGACGCGGCCGAGCGTGTCGCGGGCCTTGGCGCGGTCGCCCTTGAAGCCGATGTCGGCGATGAGGTCGATCAGCCCCTTCATCTTCTCCGGCGCGATGCCGCGGCGGGCGTAGTCGCGCGGCAGCTTGCCCTTGAGGTTCGGATTGTCGCGCTCGACAGCGAGGATGGCGTCGTCGATCAGCGTGGCGATGTCGGGGCGCGCGGCCTGGTTCTGGAGGTTCTGCCAGCGGGCCTCGGGCGGCACCCAGAAGACCCGCTCGGCGGTGTACTCGTCGCGGTTCTCGAGCAGGCTTTCGATCTGCGGGCCGGTGATGCCGTCGGCTGCCAGTTCGGACTTTAGGGCATCGCGGCGTGCCGCAAAGGAGTCAGAGATGTACTTCAGGAACAGCAGGCCGAGGACGACGTGCTTGTACTCGGCGGCGTCGATCTGCCCGCGCAGGGTGTCGGCCGATTTCCAGAGGATCTCGGCGTGGGCAAGGTCGGTTGAGTTTGTCTCAGTGGTCGCCATCAGGGCTCCGTCTTGGTTTCATTCGTGGCGGGGGCCTAACGCTTGAAATGAGCCGCGGTCCGCTGATATTCGCGAGCCGGGTCAAGCGCGCCGGCGCCATCTCAATGTTATGCGGCTACGTATAGTTCCTGCGCAAGGGTCACCCGCCCGGCCTGCACCAACTGGAAGAATCCCCGCTCGATATCGACTGCCCTGTATCGACCGTTGAAGTACTGCGTCGAAATGCTAGCGCACTCCTCGCGCCACTCGTCGTACGCCTGCCGATTCTTGGCCGTGATCCGGATCTGTGTTCCAGCAGCCGACACCCGGTGCAGTGCCCGATTACCTGGACGCGTGGCGAGCTTCACCAACTGCCTGTCCAAAACGCAGTACTTGACGGGGTCGAGAAACGCAAGAATCTTCGACACGAACGAAACACCTGAGAACTCAGGAAGCTTGATCGCGGCAATAGCGGCAAGGCCGACCGAATCGGGGCATCCGAGCATGGTCCGAAATCCGTTCAGTTGATCTTCTGTCGCTTCGGCACGAAACCGCCGAACCCGCCGATCGCGATATCCAACCTGAGCGTAGCCCCAGTAGAGCACATTCGCCAAACCGTCCAGAACTTGCCCATTGGCATCCGACGTGAGCATCTTGCGAATCGCGGTCTCGACCGGCCCCATATCCTTGATTCGCACTTCGGCTTGCCTGCGAAAGTCGAAGTAGACCGCGGGGAATGCGTACTTCGCGATTGCCTCTTGGAGTTCAGACGTTTGCGACTCGTTGAGGGCCATGGGCTTGCTTTTTAATCTCTATTATAGATAACGCTAATGCCAAATCTATTAAGGGTTGCTAAGAATGCGGAAACGTCCATACTTTCTCCTATGGCTAACTAATACTGGGCATCAGGCGCAGCGCGCCAGGCCGCGCCCGCGCCGTCGGATGCATGCCATGCTAGGCATCGCTGTCACGGCGCCGGTTGAACAACCTTTGTCAAGCATTCAGCGAGAATCGGTTCGGTCAAAACAACGTCCAACTCCAATACGTACGAAGCAAAAAATTGCCGCGCTAGATCGTTGCTCGGCCTCAGCAATGGGGACTCGTTAGTCTTGAACGCTGCCCCGCTCAGGACCTCAGTGGGGAAGCGGATTCCATGCATCGCAGAAAGTGGGCCGAAGAAGATCTGGAGTTCGTGGAGTTCGACCGGGCCGTACTCTCCAAGCAGGTCGAGGCGCAGCCTTAGCCGGGCGCCCCGAAGATCGGCGATACTCCAGTTTTGCCCCGTCAGAGTTTGCGCATTCCATTGACGAACAAAGGAGTCTTGAAAAATGACTGTGTCGAAAAGCTCGAGACGCTTGACGTCATTGGGCCGCCCTGTGGTGAAAGTCCTCTTCAACACGAGCGTTGGCTCGACCGGCAGCGATCCATCTGCCGAGAAGTAGAACTCCAGGGTACATGCGACGGGGAAACGAATTACGGAGTCGCCGAAGCCGGAGTGTTCGCGGATGAGCTTGGCGAGGGCTTCCCCTTCGAGAACGCAGTGCGACTCCTGAGCTGTCTGCTCGATCGAATGGTAGCCCAGCGGACCACCAAGTCGAGCCGTGCCGACCAGTCTCAACAAATCGGACTTGCTGGTCTTGAAGCCCCGCGTCCCAGCGAACGCGCGCTCGACGGCGTTGGGCGTGGTCGCGTGTCGAAGCGTAAAGAAGACCGAGATCGGCAGAAGTGGCCGCGTACCAGCCTTTACTTCCGCTTCGAGTTGGGCGAGTTGTTGCCTTTGTTCTGTGCGTCTAGCACGCTGCTCGGATTCCTCACGTGCCTTCTCGCGGATTGAGTGAATCTCCGCTACGAGACCCAAAGCGAAGGAAGCAGCAGTCAGTGCGGCTACGGCGTACCCGAATCCGGTCAGCCGACCGGCCTCGCGAGTATCGAAAAGCAACGTCAATCCGGCGATAAGGGATACGACGAGCAGCGTCAGCATGGATATCACGTGTTTTGTCATGACTGTCGTATCCTAACGAACGCGGCAAATGAGTCGCCCGTCGTGTGACGTGATCGTTCGGAACATTTCGGCGCGACGGCTCCATTTCGATCTTATGCAGCCAAGTGACAGACGCTCACCATTCTTTCGGAAGATTCTTGTGAAGCCACTCCCACGCCTCTCTTGGGAGCCAACCATCCGAAGGCCCTTTGGCAGGTTGAATTAGCAAAAAATCGCCCTGATAGATCAGCGACCTCAGTTTCGGACCGAGTTCAACAAGTGCATCGTACCGGAGGACGATCCACGTCGAAGTCAGATAGTGCCACCACAGATGTGACTGCTTGAGTTCATCGAAGAGCGCCGTGTACCGCTCGACCGGTTGCTTCAGGTCGTAGGTCACGATGTACGGGCACGGGGTCGGGAGGGGGCATGACTCAACTCGGCTCGCCGGAGCCGGGCAGTTGTCGCGATGCGATTCGGCGTTGGCTCTGGCGGCAGAGCTTGAAGGTCGCGACTGGTCAGCATGTGACTTTCTGAGCCGAACATCTTCATGGCAGCGAACTGAACGTGCGATTCCTCGCTGAACACGAGGTTCTGTGGGTACTTCACCACGAGCCACACGACCGTACCAAATACCGCGAGGAACATCAGGACACCAATCCCAATGGCGGCGATCTTCCACGGTTCTGGCAGCCCGAACCACGTGCCTGTTCCGAATAGAAAGCTCTCGACGATCAGCAGGGCAAGGACGAAGAATCCGAGTGGCGAGTGAACCGCCTGCACGGCCCTAGTCCGCATCGACATGTACGAGGCAGCCCCACTTCGCGTGGATTCAGTCATCAATCAGTCCATGCGCCGTGAATGTCGCTGTTCTTTCCATTCGTCCGCACAATGTAACGCCCAGCATCAGTGGCGGCGCGAAGCGCCGTCCGCTGCATGCTGTTGTTCGGCAGACCTATTGCTTCGGCTCATCATCACCCTTGTCTTCCTCCTCGTCCGCCGGCGCCAGTCGCTCGCAGAAGCGCTCGACCTCATGCAGGGTCATGTCCATCATCATCGGATCCATCCCGAACTCCTCCATGAACGGAGCGCCGCGCATCAGGTTCTTGGCCGCTCTGCGAAAGCGGTGTAATGCAGATGCCGCGTCGGGATGTCTGGATCTCACGGCTCTGTACGCATCGGCACCGAGCTCATATAGCCACGGTAACTCGTCGCGGAACATGCTCGCCATGACGAGAATCATGATCGGATCATCTGGACGCTCGCCAACCATGTGGTGGAACTCTCGGAACATCATCGGGTGCATTCGGCGACCACGCCTACGCGGCGAAAAGGGGCCGGCCTCTTCGACATCCCGGATGCGTGCATCGAGAGCACGGACACTCGCCACCAGTTCTTCGAGAATCTCATGCTGTAGGCGCATGTGTCTTTCGGCCGGAGCGTCATCAGGAATCGCTTCCAGCTTCTTCTCGAACTCGGGCCAGAGGGCTTCGAATAGCTGCTTGGCTCGCGCCTCGGGAATGGGTTGCTCGGCGTTCTTCTGGATTGATTGGATAACTTCGCCGACTCCCGGGCGAGCCAGCTTCTTCGCTTGGAACTGCGCAAGTGGGCCCGAGACGTCGCTGAACTCGAGATCGAGAAGGAGGGGAATCACACGGCTCGTCTCCAGCGATTTGGTCAGCGCTCCCGCCTCGAAAAGCACCCAGGGAGAAGTGATGTTCTCGGACGTGACACAGATAATGCCGAAGTTGGAGGCGGCCAGCTCTTTGGCGACGGATTGAGCCCATCTCTCGCCAGCCTCAATATCCGCCTCGGAGAGCCACGGCTCCACGTAGTGCAGAACCAGTGGCAGCCACTCCCGGAGCCCTTGCGCCAGGCTTCGGCTCCTGTCGCCACTCCAGCTTATGAAGACTTTCATGGTTATCTTAAGTGGGCATGATAATTCAATCCTACAGCCTTCGCAAGCAGCGCCAGCCATCTTTCGGCAGCAAGTGATCGGTCGGCTCTTAATCGCCGAGGCCAGAAGCCGGTTTGCCATCCTGAGGGCTCACGGGTAGAATCGGGATCTCTGGAAACGCCACATGCCAGCCAACGGGATGAGTCGATTATGGACAACGGCCGGCCCCTACAGGGCCACCGCCTACAGCAGTGAGGCAGACTTGGAAGCGGCCATCCTGCTCGTGGCCAAGGACCTCTTTGGCCCGAACCGTTTCTACCTCGACATCAAGAAGAAGATCGGAGCGAAAGGCGGGATCAGGAACATCCCGGACGGCTACCTGCTCGACCTCAATGGTTCGAAGCCCCGGCTGTTTGTCGTGGAGAACGAACTCGCCGCTCACGACCCGCTACGGCACATCGCCGTGCAAATTCTCCAGTTCTCCCTGTCTTTCGAATCCGAGCAGATCGGCGTGAAGAAGATTCTGCTCAATGCCATCAACCAGGATGCGCGGCTCAAGGAAGGTGCGAAGACTACGCGCGGAAGAACGGCTACCGCAACCTCGACTATCTGCTTGAATGGATGGTCTTCGAGAGCCCGTTTGCCGCGCTAGTCATCATCGACGAAGATTCCGAGAACCTGGAAGACATCCTGGCGCGCAAGTTCCAGTTCGGAGTTGAGGTTCTCCAGCTTTCGCGCTACCGGAACGATCAGGCGAGGAAGCGTATCAGTTCGAGCCGTTCCTGGCCGATCTCGCCGGGGATGAGACGGCTCGGCAAGAGGGGACTGAAGTGGCGCCCGGCGTGGCCAGCACCACCGAATACGACACCGTGGTGGTTCCCGCCCGGGGAGATGGGTTCAAGGATGTCTTCCTTGGAGAGCACCGCTGGTATGCAGTTCGACTGCACGGCTCGATGCGGCCCCAGATCCGATACATCGCGGTCTATCAGGTGGCACCGGTTTCCGCGATTACGCACGTCGCGCCAGTCCGCTCCATCGAGCCCTGGAAGGATACAAGGAAATGGGTGATCAACTTCACCGAACCGGCCAGGGAGATCAAGCCGATCCCAATGCCGAAAGAAGGGCGGGTTCGCAGCTTCCAGAATCTGCGCTACACGACTAAGGCGCAGCTCGAAACAGCAACCTCGCTGGACGACCTGTGGTAGGTCTGGCTGCGCTTGGCTTAACGCGCGGGAGCCGCCTGAGCGGGGGTCCTGCGGGCAGGGGACAGGCTACCGGTTTTCCGCCGAATGCCAGAGTTTTCTGGCGTCCCGGATTTCAAGACGCTTGCCGTAGACGCAAAATCATGTTTCAAAATGGCACGGGGGCGAATTGGGCGGCCGCCGAATTGCGGGGCATGGCTCGCGGATTCGGTGCGATTCAGGCGAGCGGGCTGCGCGGGGGGACCGCGGGTGTTCGTTGGCGCAGGCGGGGATCCGTGTGCGTGTGGGGCAGCCGCATCCGCCCGCTGCGCGAGGGCGGCTATCAACGTGCGCATGGGGCTACGGCATTTGTCAGTTCGTGCGGACGGCGTTCTGTGCGCGCCTGGGGACGTGGCTTTGTCCGCTGGGGCGGGCGGCGGTCAGGGCGCCTGCGGGGCGGCCGCATCCGCCCGCTGCGCGGGGCGGCTATCCGTGCGCGTGGGGCTGCGGCATTTGTCCGTTCGTGCGGACGGCGTTCTGTGCGCGGCTGGGGACGTGCATTTGTCCGCTTGGGCGGGCGGCGGTCAGGGCGTGTGGGGCAGCCGCATCCGCCCGCTGCGCGGGGCGGCTATCCGTGCGCGTGGGGCTGCGGCATTTGTCCGTTGGTGCGGACGGCGTTCTGTGCGCGCCTGGGGACGTGCATTTGTCCGCTGGGGCGGGCGGCGGTCAGGGCGCCTGTGGGGCAACCGCATCCGCCCGCTGCGCGGGGCGGCTATCCGTGCACGTGGGGCTACCGCGTTTGTCCGTTCGTGCGGACGGCGTTCTGTGCGCGACTGGGGACGTGCGTTCGGCCGCGGGGGCTGGCGGCAGTCAGGGCGCCTGTGGGCAGCCGCATCCAGCCGCTGCGCGGGGCGGCTATCCGTGCGCGTGGGGCTGCGGCATTTGTCCGTTCGTGCGGACGGCGTTCTGTGCGCGACTGGGGACGTGCACTTGTCCGCTGGGGCGGGCGGCGGTCAGGGCGTGTGGGGCAGCCGCATCCGCCCGCTGCGCGGGGCGGCTATCCGTGCACGTGGGGCTACCGCGTTTGTCCGTTCGTGCGGACGGCGTTCTGTGCGCGACTTCGGACGTGCATTTGTCCGCTGGGGCGGGCGGCGGTCAGGGCGTGTGGGGCAGCCGCATCCGCCCGCTGCGCGGGGCGGCTATCCGTGCGCGTGGGGCTACCGCATTTGTCCGTTCGTTGCGGACGGCGTTCTGTGCGCGACTGGGGACGTGCATTTGTCCGCTGGGGCGGGCGGCAGTCAGGGCGACTGTGGGGCAGCCGCATCCGCCCGCTGCGCGGGGCGGCTATCCGTGCGCGTGGGGCTGCGGCATTTGTCCGTTCGTGCGGACGGTGTTCTGTGCGCGCCTGGGGACGCGCATTTGTCCGCTGGGGCGGGCGACGGTCAGGGTGCCTGTGGGGCAGCCGCATCCGCCCGCTGCGCGGGGCGGCTATCCGTGCGTGCGTGGGGCTGCGGCATTTGTCCGTTCGTGCAGACGGTGTTCTGTGCGCGCCTGGGGACGTGCATTTGTCCGCTGGGGCGGGCGGCGGTCAGGGCGTGTGGGGCAGCCGCATCCGCCCGCTGCGCGGGGCGGCTATCCGTGCGCGTGGGGCTGCGGCATTTGTCGGTTCGTGCGGACGGCGTTCTGTGCGCGGCAGGGACGCATTTGTCCGCTGGGGCGGGCGGCAGTCAGGGCGGGTGTGGGGCAGCCGCATCCGCCCGCTGCGCGGGGCGGCTATCCGTGCGCGTGGGGCTGCGGCATGTGTCCGTTCGTGCGGACGGCGTTCCGTGCAGCGACAGCCGACGGTTCGTCGCTTCCGGAATCTGCGGCACACCACGAAGGCGCAACTCGAAAAGGCAACCACGCCGGGCGATGGAAGGGCGCACGGCGGCGGGAGACTACGCGACGTCCTCAAGACCCAGGACAACCCGCTTGCCCAGCAGTTCAAGGGCGCTCTGAAGCCGCTCGGAGCGTGTGTCCTGGTTGGGGTCGAGCATTCTGCGGACGATGGTCTCGCGCACGCCCAGGCGCCGGGCAAGTTCGGACTGACTGATCCCGGCAGCCCGGATGGTCCAGTAGAGGGCCAGCTTGCCGGCGATCCACAGCGGCACGGGAATCAGCCGGTGACCACGCTTCACGGGTCCGGGGCGGGGCACGTCCGAGCGATCGGCGATGGCGAACGCGATCGCGCTGCCGAGGCAGTCACTGGCTTCTTCCATGGCTTCCCGAAGGTCCGCGCCGTCCGTGAGGGCAGCGGGAAAATCCGGGAAGCTGACGACGAAGCGGCCAGCTTCATCGCGCCGGAAACGGGCGGATAGGCAATCGTGAGCATCAGAGGCCTTATCGGTTGGCTCTACCGCGTCTTCCCCGGCCCGTAGAGAACCGCGCCGGGACGCGCGCCGGTGTGCTTGCCCTGGTCCAGCACGATCTTCCCGTTCACCACGACGTACTCGACGCCCTCCGCGTACTGGTGCGGCTTTTCGAACGTCGCGCGATCGATGATGCGCTCGGGATCGAAGATCGCGATGTCGGCCGCCTGGCCGGGACGCAGCAGGCCGCGGTCCCAGATGCCGATCTTGGCCGCGTTGGCCGAGGTCATTTTGCGGATCGCTTCTTCGAGCGTGAGCACCTTCTCCTCGCGCACGTAGCGGCCCAGGACGCGGGGGAACGTGCCGTAATAGCGGGGATGCGGGTTGCCGCGCGCGAGCGGTCCGGTGGTCTTCACCGCCGTGCCGTCCGAGCCGATCGACACCCAGGGGGTCTTGAGCGCGTGCCGCATGTCTTCCTCGGCGTGGTGGAAGTAGACGGTCGGCACCGAGCCGTTGTTGTCCATCAGCACCGTGAACAGCGTCTCCAGCGGGGGCTTGCCGAGCGCCGCGATCACCTCGCTCATGCGCTTGCCTTCGAAGCGCTTGTAGTCCGGGTTGGAGAATGAGACGAGCAGCATGCCTTCCCAACTGCCGGTCGCGGTGTAGTGGTTGTACCAGTTGGAGCCCGGAATGCCGTTGAGGATCTCCTTCTCGATGCGGGGGCGCAGCGCGGGATCCTTCAGCCGCGCGATCATGGCGTCGCGTCCGCCTTCGTGCGCCCAGGGCGGGACGATCGACGCGAGGTTGTTCTGTCCGGCGCGGTACGGGTAGACGTGCGCCTCCACCCACTGGCCGCGCGCGCGGGCGTTGGCGATGGTGGCGAGCAGTTCCGGCATCTGGCCCCAGAGCTTGTGTTCGGCGATCTTCAAATGAATGATGTCGACGCCGACATTCGCCCGGCGACCGATGTCCAGGGCTTCGGCGACGGCTTCGAAGACGCCCTGCCCTTCGGTGCGCATGTGCGTCGAGTAAATGCCGCCGTAGCGGCCCGCGGCCTCGCACATCGCCACCAGCGCGTCGGTATCGATCCAGGCGCCGGGAGGGCCGCTGAGCGAGCTGGCGACGCCGAGAGCCCCCTGCCGCATCGCCTTGTCCACCTCGCGGCGCATCGCTTCGCGTTCTTCGGGCGTCGCCGGACCGGCCTTGTCGCCGCGCACGTAGGTCCAGACCTGGCTCGACCCGACGTAGGTCCCGATGTTGGTGGAGACGCCGCGCTTCAGCACTTCGGCGAAGTAGCCGTCGAAGTCGGTCCAGGGGTCCTGGGATCCGCGGGACTGTTTTCCGCCGAGGGGCGCGGCCGATCCGCCTTCGCCGAAGATCATGGACGTGACGCCCTGCCGGATCATGCTTTCGGCGTCGCCATCGACCAGGATCGTGTTGTCGGAGTGGTTGTGGATGTCGATGAAGCCGGGCGCGACGATCCTGCCCTGAGCGTCGATCACGCGATGGGCTTGCGCCGCCGCGAGCTTGCCCATGGCGGCGACGCGTCCGCCGCGGATGGCGATGTCGGCGCGGAACGTGGGATTGCCGGTCCCGTCGGCGACGCGCCCGTTGCGGATCAGGAGGTCATAGGGTTGGGCGGCAAGCGCACCCGCGGCCAGAAGGGCAAGGATGGCAGGTCTCATTGGTCTGGCATCGTAGCATTTTTCTTCGCGGGTTCCTTCGCGGGAAGGGTAATCTCGACGAAGAGGTCGCGGCCGGCGCGCGCGGCGGCGCGCGCGAACCCGCGGTCCAGCACGCCCACCCACCAGGCGCCCGCGGGCGACTCCCAGAAGCGCACATATTGATCCAGCTCCTCGTCGGAGAAGGTGTCGAAGGTGAACAGCGCCGCGACAATCGAGGCGTTGCGCATGAGGCGCAGGTACTTTTCCTTCACCGTGCCGAGAGCCTCGTCGAGTTCGCGCGTATGGTAACGCCTGGCCGCGGGCAACCGGGGATTCAGGGCCTGCGCCAGCGACCGGACCAGCGCCAGCGAGGTTTCGACGTCGCGGTCCGGCACGCGCCGGGCGTCGACGAGGCGGTGAATCAACCGCAGGCGCTCTTCGGCCGGGGGCCTTTCGATCAGGGCCGCGGCATAGGCTTCGAGGTCCTTGCGATTGCCGGTTGCCTGGCGGATCAATTGTCCGGCGCGGAGGGCCGGCAGACTGTCGATCCACTGGGAGAGCGGGGCGGTGTGTTCCGCGTGGGCCGCCTCCTCGAACTCGCTGCGGATGGCGGACAGAAACAGAGATGGGCGGAAATGCTTGCCGATGGCGGCGGCGATCGCGTCCGCGCCGGCATCGGCCACGCGGGACTTGTCGAGAAAACCGATCAGATTGGTGCGGGAGAACTGCTCGATGAGAACGGACTCGCCGGAATGTTCGAGCAGAGCGGCGACCAGCGCCGGGACGTCCCGTTCGGCCGGGGGCTCGGGGAGCGGAGGGATGGCGGGCGCTTCGCGGACCACCGGCATCGGGACCGGCTCGACCTCGCGCACGACCGGCGTCGGAGGGGGCGGCGGTGGAGGCGGAGGCTCGGGGGCCGGTTCCGGCTCGCGATAGGGGCGCAGCGCTTCGCACGCCACATAGCCAAGACGGCGCGTGTCGCCGGGACGCGTCACGGCGCACCACGTCACGTCCTGCCCGAACAGCACGAGGCCGATGTCGAGCACGTCGCCGCGGCGCAGCATGCCGGCCGGCTCCTGCTTCTCGTCCATCCGCGAGAAATACGGGACCGTTTCGGGGGCGACCACCGAGCGTGCGCCGGCGGTCTGTCCGTTCAGCATTCCAGCCGCGGCCGGCAACACGGCAAGCAGCACCAGCCGATCCAGCGGCGGCATACGGCGCGATTATAGCGCGGCGCGTCAGGCGGGGACGGCGCCGGGACGGCCGTTTTCGACGACGAACGAGGCCCGGGTGGCGATCGGGCTGCCCGGCTTGGTGACGTACTCGACCACCCGGTAGTCGCTGCGCCACTGGTCCGGCGTCACCACGCAGCGGACGTAGCCGCGCTGGCTGTTGAAGAATTTCACGTGCGGGTTCTCCGGCAGATAGGCGGCCACGGTGGGAACGGTGTCGGAGCCGTCGCCGCTTGAGGAAATCGAGGTTGCGACGAACTCGGTGCCGACTTTGAGCGATTTGGGGTTGGAGAAGTCCACGTGCAGGTCGGCGACCCAGTTGGAATGGATATCGCCCGTGAGGACCACCGGATTGGCGATCCTGCGTTCGCCGAGGTACGCGAGAAGCCTGTTCCGCGCGACCTCGTAGCCCGCCCACTGATCCATGGGATGAGCCACGTCCGGGCCGGGCATGCGGTCGACCTTGGCCATCATGACCTGCTGCGCGAGCACGTTCCAGCACGCCGTGGAGCGGTTCAGACCGTCGACCAGCCACTGCTCCTGCTCGGGGCCCATCATCGTGGCGTTGGGATCGAGCATGGCGGGACACGGCGGCTTGGTGCCGTCGTCGCAGGGCTGATCGGTGCGGTACTGCCGGGTATCGAGGACGGAGAACTCGGCGAGGTTGCCGTAGGCCAGGCGCCGGTAGAGCAGCATCTTCGAACCGGTGGGCAGCGATGTCCGGCGGAGGGGCAGGTGCTCGTAATAGGCCTGGTAGGCATTGGCGCGCCGCTCGAGGAACGCCTCGCGGGGCTGGTCGTCCTCGGGAATGTCGTTGGCGTAGTTGTTGTCGACCTCGTGGTCGTCCCAGGTGACCACCCACGGGAAGCGGGCGTGCACTTCGCGCAGCAGAGGATCGCTCCTGTAGAGCGCATAGCGGTTGCGGTAGTCGCTGAGGGAGACGATCTGGGGGGTACCGTGGTCGCGGGGGCGGCTGGGATCGGGCCGGGGGCCGCCTTCGTAGATGTAGTCGCCCAGGTGGATGACCAGGTCGAGGTCTTCGTCGGCCATGTGCTGGAAGGACGTGTAGAGGTATTCGTAGTGCTGGCAGGAGGCGAAGGCAAAGGACAGCCGGTCCAGATCGTGATTGGCGGCGGCGGCCGTGCGGGTGCGGCCGATGGGGCTCTCCTCCGATCCCGCGATGAAGCGGTAGAAATACCAGCGGCCGGGTTCGAGGCCATCCACCTCGACGTGCACCGCGTGGGCGAGGTTGGCCGGAGCGGTCGCCTTGCCCTGCTGGACGATGTTGGCCATCTTGTCGTCGGAGGCCACTTGCCACCGGACCTCGACATCCTCGGGAGGCATGCCGCCGCCTTCCGACGGCTTGGGAGCGAGCCGCGTCCACAGCACGACGCCGTCGGGGAGCGGATCGCCCGAGGCCACACCCAGGGTGAAGGGGTTCGTCCCGAACTTCGGCGAGGCGCAGGAGAGGGTGGAGCCCGCGGCGAAGGTCAGTCCGAGGAAGGCGCCGCTCTGGATGAGGAAGCGGCGGCGCTCGAGAAGGTCGCGATTCCGGTTGGCGAATGTCACGCGTTTATGCTACCGCAGGCGCGTTACAGGAAAATGTCGGATTATTCGGCGCGGAGGGCGAACTCGCGCAGGGGATCGCCGCGGGGGGATGCGACGCGGACGAAATAGCGGCCCGCCGCCAGTGGTTTGCCGGTCTCGATTTCGGTACGGCCCGCGGCCAGAGTGCCGCTCCAGATCGCCCGGCCCTCGCGGGAAACGATCTCAACGGCGTAGGCATGCTCCGCCGGCAGGCCTGTGAGGTCAAGGACCAGGCGCAGATGCCGTCCCGCCGCCACGCCCGCCGGATCGCCCCGCAGGGCCGTCAGCGTCACGGCGACGGGTGGCGGTTCGGGGCCGCGCTGCGCACCCCACCAGGCGAGCCCGGAAGCCAGGACCAGTGCCGCGGCGATCGCTCCGAGGCGCCAACCGGCGGATCGCGGACGGGGCGTCTCGATCGCGGGTGCGACGCGCCTGAACGTCCGGATGAAGGTCTCGGCTTCCTCCAGCCGGACCTGGCAATCGGCACAGAGAAGGAGATGCTCTTCCACAGCGGCTGCCTCGTCCGACCCCAGCTTGCCCATGGAGTACATCTCCAGCCGGGTGTCGTCGGGGTGCGAGGTGAAGTCTGGTTCCATTCGTGGCAGCCTCTTCCTGGGGTCCGGAACCTCCGGAGAGCCCCTCACTCTGTTAAGTACCAGGACAAGGGAAAAATTCTCAAGAAAATTTTTGCGAGGCCAACCTTTTCTTTCCCAGCTCGCCGAACCGCGCTTTTGCCCGCGACTTCAGAAGCCGGAACTGGGTCTCCGTCAGGTTCATTTCGGAGCAGATCTGGTGCTGCGGCTGCTCGAGGAGGTAGAAGCGCGTGAGGATCTCCCGGTCGCGCGACGGGATACCGCGGAGAATGCGCGCCATGATCTCCTCCTGCTGCGATTCGATCGCCGCTTCTTCCGGGGTCACGTCGTGGGAGGACAGCGTGCCTTCCGATTCCGGCCGCAACCGCTCACGCCCCGTCACGGCTTCGGTAATGTAGGCCGCCACCTGCCGGCGGACGACCGTGCGGACAAACCCCATCAAGCGGTTGGGATCCCGCAGCTCACCAGACCGGATCGCCTCGACGACGACGACGAATGTGTCGTGGACTTTGTCCTCGACATCCTGTGTCCCTAACTGCCGGCACAAATAGAACCGAATACCGCGGACGAACAGCCCATAGAGCTGCTCCATGCCGGCTTTTTCGCCCGATCGCACGGACGCGACCAGCCGGACCCAATCGATTGCGGCCCAATCGGGGCTCGCGGCTTGTTCCGGGGCGATCCGGCTGAGACCTGGAGACATGTCTAGTCGTTCCCCAGGACCAGGAATGCGGCCCAGTACCGCGGCTCGGAGCGCCAGTCGCCGAATTGCAGCATGTCTCGCTGGGCCGCTTGCAGGGCATCGGCCACGCGCCAGCCTGGGCCGGTTGGTGCGGAGCGCAGATGGCTGTAAAACCGGGCGAAGAACACACCCGGCTCATCGGGTGTGGGCCACTGAGTCGCCAGGACCGCTCCGGCGCCTGCCATGAGCCAGGAGTGGGTCAGGCCCATTAAGCCCGTGCCGGGAGACGCGGCTGCCGTCCCGCTGCCGCAACCGTTCAGGACCACCAGACCGGGAGCGACGCGCCAGGCCGCGATCTCGACGGGGCTGAGGAAGGTCACCGTCCCCCGGCCATCGCCGCTCAGAGCAATGAGGGCGTTGGCGTCGGCGGCGCTTCCCCGGACGACGTGTGCCGCTACATGGACGACGGACGGACCGGCCGCCAACGTTTGGCGCAGCAGCGGGGCATTCGCCGACGGTCCTTTCAGCAGCGTCGCCCGGCCACCCCAGGCGAGCGCCGCGGCCTCGATTTCTCTGCCGCTGCCGGGGAGCCGTGCGAACTCAGGCAAATCTCCGTCCGGCGCAGGGCCCCGCGCGCGAGGATCGGCCGCGTTGTAGATGGGATCGCCCAGGCCGACAAAGGGGCCGCCCCAGTCCGGGGGTGGGGACAAGGCCAGAGAGTACAGGGCCGCCGACGAAACGATCCGCAGCGAGACGGACTCCGCAAGGTAGCGTCCTCGTTCCTCGCGCAAGGCGGCAAACGGCACGTCGAAAAGAGGCGCGTCGAGCGATAGCAGCCAGCGCGGCTTCGACCGCTCCCCTGGCGCGATGCCCGCAAACAGCGTCGCGTAGAGGGCCGCCGCACGTTCCTCCAGATCGGTTCCGCCTGACAGGATCGCTTCGCGGAGGGCTGCGACGTTGCTCCCGAGTACGGCCGCGCCGGGCAATTTGTGAATCCGCAAGGAAGTGCTGGTGACGGTCCAGCGCCAGGTTTCGCTCTCCGACGGGGAGAAGCTGAACAACACGGTGTCCGGTCCCAGCCGCTCCTGCACCCGCAGCAGAAGCCCGGAGGCCGTGTGGTCCGGAACCGGTTCGCCGCCGCCGGCTGCCCGCAGCAACCGCTCCCGGGCGCGGCGCATCGCCGCCCGGCCTTCATCTCCCGCCGCCCGCAGCATCGCGACCTCAGCCTCGCGCAGTGCGGCCAGAAGGGGCTCTTCTCCCGGGATGCCGCTTCCGGGACTCGCCAAGTGCGCCGCCAGGCTCACCGCGCGCGATTCCTCGATCGCTTCGAAACCTTCGCGCAGATGCGCGACACCGGCATAGCGGCGCGCGATGCGGTTCAATTGCACAGCGGCCGATTCCCGCGCAAACCGGCTGCCGGGAGTCCCAGCCCATTGGTTGCGCGCCAATTCGAGGGCCGTGCCGAAGTCACGCCGGGCGGCGCCCAGATCGCCCCCGGCCGCGCCGAGCCGTCCCCGAGCCTCATAGAAATGCAGGTTGGAGATCGAGGTCTGGCGGCTCTCCGCCAGGCCGACCGCGAGGTCAAGCAACCCCCGGGCACGACTGAAGTCGCCCCGTTCGAGCGCCAGAATCCCAAGATTGCGCAGCGACTGTTCGACCTTGGCCAGCCCATGGAGCTTTCGCAGCCGGTAGCCCGCCAGCAGGGCGGCTTCGGCCTGGTCCAGACGGCCGGCCTCCAGCAGACGCCCTCCGAGGTTGTCCCAGGCGCTGGCGGCCAAGTCCGTATCGCCCGCCAGGTCCGCCTCGGCCGCTCCTTCCGCCACCGCTTCCCATGCGCTTTCGAAGTTGCCCTGCTCCGCCTCAAGCAATCCCAACGTCACCAGGATGCGCCGGCGGCGCCCCTGCGTGTCCGGGGCCGGGCAGCCGGCGGCGCGCCGCGCTGCTTCAATCGCCGCCTCCTGATCGCTCAAATGGCGGTAAAGTGAGGCCAGATTGCCGTCGACCGCGCACACTCCCGCGGCTTCGCCCAGGTTTTCCAGAGCCGTACGCGCGTTGAGATAGGAGACGAGGGCGTCGCGATATCGCTGGCGGCTGAATAACGTGTCGGCGCGGCCCCATTCGAACCGTGCCGCGTCCCGCGCCGCACGGCGTTCTACCGCGAGGCGGTGGCCCTCATCAAAGAGCGACATTGCCTCGCCGTAGCGAGCCGCTACCCGGTGTTCGGTCGCCAGGCGCAGCAACTCTTCCAAGTCAGCACTTCCTGAGGGATCGGACGGGGCGGACCACTCCGCACGCTCCTGCCAGCCTCCGCTCAGCAAAGCGGACAGAGCGACCACGCAACAGACCGTGATGACGGTTCGCATTCGGAACCCGACCTTGCCATCCTGATTGGGAGATCCGCTGTCCTTTGGAGATAGCCCACTACGAAGAAAAGAACTATCTCCAAAGGATCTTAGCAGATACGAGAGAAATACTCCCGATCTCTTTTGCGGGTAGCATGTGTATTCGCGCGTCTGTGTGCGCGCCGGTGCGATAACCTACGTTTCGCGAGTTACATCCACAGATCGAACGGCGGAATGATGATCGGATCTTCCGGCATCTTTTTGGTCCTCCAGAGGTCCCCACGAGGAGAACCTCCTTGCGACCAAAGGGTAGAATGCCGCCGCGGTGCATTCTCTACTTTGCCGGGACAAGTTCCTGTTTTCAAAAGAGATGTCGACGGTGCGAGTCGTGTGACTGGGATGCGCGCTCTTGGCTCGGTTCAACGGGGACGGCGCCGCCGGAGCGAAATCCCCTCAAACGCGGGGGGGCCGTCTCCCCGCAAATCGCGCCGTATCGAGGTAAGTTATAAACTTTCTGGACCGCACTGCCGATTTCCTACCCGGCTGACATGCGATCCATACTGTTGCGGGCAGCAACCGCCATCGCTTGTTCTATCGCCGGAGCGCAGGCGCCTCCCCACCTCCCCACCTGGCTCGTCCCATACGCAGGCTCGACTGGAACGGTAACCGCTGTTTCGCGGAATCTCCTGGAACACAGCTACAAGACGCAGGCCAGAGCCAGCGACGTGCTCGCCCACTACCAGCGGATTTTCGGCGAGGCTGGCGTGCCCTGGACGCCGAACTTTGATGGGATTGGCACCTCTGCCCGCGCCAAGACGCCGGAATGCGACCTCCTGATCAAAGTGCAGGAGGAAGGCGCCGCCACGCTGACTCGCGTCAGTTGTGCCGCCGCCCAGGGGAGTGCTTCCCTGCCCGGCGACTCGATTCCAGCCGTCCCGGCCGGAACGGCGCGGCGTTCCACCCCCCCGTCGCGGTACTCGGTGGCGGAGAGCCGTCGGGAGCATCGGGCACACATCGAGGCGACTCGGGCGGCGCGGGCGCGCCGGGCACAAAACCGGGCTGCCGGGCGACCGGATCTCCAGGCGTGGCCTCATGCCCCCGAGAACAATCCTCCGCCCTTGGTCTGGCCTGCCTGGCTGGTCAATATGAACCGGGCGCCACTCCAGCCGGCCCCGGGCGTGAACCAATCGAAGCGAGACTACCTGGAGGCCACCTTCGTCAGCCGCGACCCGATGACCTCGATTCACCTGTTCTACGAGGATCTCTTGAAGGCCAACGGATACCGGGTCCATAGCTCCGAGATCGCAACGGGTCAGACGCTCTCCGGCGTCATGCAGAATGCCGTGGGACATGTGGAGGGGTCGCACCACCCATATGACCTCAGCGGTCCCCGCACCGTCATCCGCGTGAACTTCCGGCGGACTCGCCTCAACGAGCCGATTCGCATCTCGATCCGGATGACAGCACACCCGCGGTTCTGAGGCGGCAACCCATGCGGATCCGGAGAGGCTCGATCGTTCTACTGGCTGTCTTAGCCGCCTTGGGATGCCGGGCGGCCCCAGTCGCCTGTCCCGGCTGGCTGACGCCGTACCCGGGCGCCGCGGCGGACGACCCGGTTGCCCGACCAACTTGGATCGAGATTTCATTCTCGGCCGCAGCGGGCATGGATGAGGTCGCGAGCCACTACCGGGGTCTGTTCGAAAGCCAGGGCATTCCCTTCGTCCTCAGGCCGGACGGATTGGGAGTCACGATTCGCGGACGGAGGGAGTGCGATCTGCTCATCGCGCTCCGGGAAAGCGGCGGGCGGATCAGCGGGCGGATTACGTGCGCGGTCCTGCCGGACGCTTCCACTGCTGCAGCGTCCGCCGCCACCGCTCCAGCCGAGACGCCGAACCGCGTCGTGCGCCGACGCGAGCGACCGGGTGGCAACATGGATGCCCACACGCGCAAGGTCCTCGAAGAAGGCGAGGCGGCGCATCGCAAGAGGATCCAGAAGCAGGCTGTCTTCGATGAACCCGTCCGGCCGAAGAGGAAGAAGCGTTCCGGCGAACCGGCAGCACCAGGGAATCAGTGAGCGCTCATAGACGAATGATGCGACCTTTTTCCGCCGAGTCACGGGCGGCAAGAACAATCTCACTCACCTTGTAAATGTCCTCCAGCGTCAGTGACCTCCTGGCTCTGTGGTAGACGCCGTTCAGGAAATCGACAAACAGCGACTGGCGTGCCGGCAAGTCGGAAACCTGCCTCGGCTTCTCTGTGCCGGTGACGAGAGTCAGCCCGGTCGCCATCTGGTACTCGATGACGCCCTTCGTCCCGACGACACGCAACCGGTCATCGCCGTGGCTGGGCGCGGCCGCGGGACGCAGGTAGTCCATGTGTAGCAGGGCGACGCCGCCGTTGTCCAGCTTGAACAGACTGCCCGTGGTGTTCTCCATTTCGCCGTAATCCGGAAATCCGATGTGCGCCTGGTAGGAGACCGTTTCGGTGAACTCCCTGCCGCCCACGAAGCGCATCAGGTCGACCATGTGAATGCCGATGTAAGGGATCGCCCCGCCGAACGACTTCCGCTTCAGCATCCAGTCCGGTCGCTCCCCGAGCTGGTACGACTTCTGGGACTGCATCTGCGCCACCTCGCCGATCGCGCCGCGGGCGACGAAATCGCGCATCGCGGCGTAGTGGCCAACGAAGCGCATCGGCAGCAGCATGGTCAAATCGACGCCGTTGTCCGCCACTGCCTTCTTGACGCGCGCCAAGTCCTCCGCTTCGATCGCCAGGGGTTTCTCGGCTACGATGTGGTGCTTGCGGCCGGCAGACTCGACGATCTCCTGCGCCCGCGTATCCGTGCGCCCGCAGACGACGACGATATCGGGCTTCTCCTGGTCGAGCATCTTGCGGTAGTCGTCGTAGAGCTTCACTCCGTCGGGAAGTTTACGGGGGCGGGTCACCGTCGCGGCGACGAGGCGCACATCGGGCAGGCGGTCGAGCGGACCGAGGACCTCGCCGACGTGACCATCGGTCCCGACGATGACGACCCGGATCTGGCGAGGCAGGCGCAACAGGGGGCCGGCCGCGGCAGCGGCGAGCATCTGGCGGCGGGTGAAAGAAAACGGCATACCCGGATTCTGTCCCACTCCGGGCGCCGCCGCAACCTCCGCGAGCTAAATCTTGGCGAAGTACAGCGCGACCGCGCGTTCGATATCGGACTTCGACACCGACACCGGCCGCTTCTCATAGCGGCTGATCGACCCCAGGATGTTGCAGATGTCGGTGGGATAGCAGGCGCGCAGTTCGGTGCGGCCGTCGGTCAGGCAGAGCTTGCGCAGGATCTCGCAGGTGTCCGGCGCGAGCTGGATGTTGCGCGAGGTGGCGACCCGGCGCAGGATTTCGTCGAAGACCTGGGAGGTGACCGGCTCGATGTAGATCTTGTTGTGGATACGGCGGAGGAAGGCCTCGTCGGCCAGGTCATTCGGATCGAGGTTGGTGGCGAAGACGACCATCACCTCGAACGGGATCTGGAACTTGACGCCGTAGCGCAGTGACAGATAGTCGACGCGGCGGTCGAGCGGCACGATCCAGCGGTTCAGCAGGTCGCGCGGGGAGATCAACTGGCGTCCGAAGTCGTCAATGATGAAGATCCCGTTGTTGGCCTTCATCTGGAGGGGCGCCGAATAAATGCCCGACGCTTCGTCCAGGCGCAGTTCGACCATGCCCGGCACGAGTTCACCGCCCACCAGGATACATGGCCGGCGGCAAAGCACCCACCGCGGATCGATCTCCGATTCGTCGATATCGATGCGGTGGTGCACCACCGGGTCGTAGAGCGCAATGATCTGGCTATCCACTTCCACCGACCACGGCATCAGGATGGCGTCGTGGTAGAGCCGCAGCAGCCGCTCGGCGAGGCTCGTCTTGCCGTTCCCGGTGGGGCCGTAGAGGAAGATGGACGTCTGCGAAATGACAGCCGGACCGAGCTGGTCCAGCAGCTCGTCGGTCACGACGAGGTCAGACAGCGCATTCCGCAGCAGGCGGCGGTTCACGTCGACCTCGGCCGATTGGGTCTTGGTGGCGCGGTGGTAGTCCTTGAGCGACACCGGCGCCGGTCCCGCGTACTGGCAGAGCTGGAAACGTTCGGTCGCCAGTTGGCGCCCCGCTCCGGACAGGCTGATGGAGTAGTCGTTGCCCATCATGCCCTTTACTTCCACCAACTGCTGCTGGCGCAGGATGCGGAACAACTGGTCGACGACTGGGATCGAAAGCTTCAGGCTATTGCTGAGCCCGACCAGGTTGTTGGTGCCGTCGAGGGAAAGCCGCCGGACAAGCAGGTCGACCAGCAGGCTCTGCGGAACCCCCATGTCTTCCAGGCGTTCCGGGGCCGTGGGGGCAAAAGCGGGACGGATTTCACCAATCGCAGGTGTCATGACAATCGTCTGGTCTATCGGCCGAAGTCAGGCGGAAGTTTAGCTGCACGTCCGGGACGCCGCCGGCGTCAATCGATTGTTGGCACTACTCCGGACGGCCGCAGTCTTCTTCGTTTGCATCGCCTTATGGGCGGGCGAAGCGGACGACTATTACAAGCAGGGCCGGAGGGCGGAGAAGGCGGGCGAGATCGTGCAAGCCTACCTGCTCTACTCCCGCGCCGCCGCCCTGGCTCCGGAGCGGACGCTCTACTGGCGCAAGAGCCAAGCCCTGCGCACCCGCGCCGCGACCCTGGCCAAGGTGACGCCTGCGGTGTCCGCAGACCCGCTGCCCTTCTCCGGATCCTCCGCCCCTCCGGACCTGGCGTCGCCCAAGGAGATCGCCGCCGCGCGCGAGATGCTCCCGCCACCGCAACTGGAGCCGCAGGGCGACAGGCAGGGCCTGGACATGGAAGGCGACACCAAAATCCTGTATGAGAAGCTCGCCGAGGCCTTCGGGCTCGACTGCGTCTTCGACGCCGACCTGCAGCCGGGACGTCCCAGCCGGCTGCGTCTCGAAGGAGCCTCCTGGCAGGATGCGACGCACGCCATTCAGTTGATGACGGGGACCTTCATCGAGCCGCTGGCGCCGAAGCTGTTTCTCGTCGTGCCGGACACCCAGCAGAAGCGCAACGAGGTCGAGACGCACGTCACCGTGACGGTGCCGCTGCCGGAACCGGTGTCGGTGGAAGAAGCCCAGGAGCTGGCTCGCGGGGTCCAGCAGGTGATGGAGCTGAAGCGCTTCGCCTTCGACACGCAGCGCCGCGTGGCGATCATGCGCGACCGGCTGTCCAAGGTGGTGCCCGCGCAGCAAGTGTTCGCAGATCTGTTGAGCTATCGCCCGCAAGTCGAAGTGGAAGTGAAATTTATCGAGATCGCGCGCAGCCGCTTGCGGGAGCTCGGCGTTGGACTCCCCAACGATTTCCCTGTCTTTGCGCTGAACCCGGGACAGGTGGTCCAGGCGGCGGGATACGTGCTCCGCATCGGCGGGGGCGCGACCATGTTTGCCATCCCCATCGCGAACGGTTCGCTGATCGCGCGGCAGACCGATTCCCAGGCCAGCGTGCTGCTCCAGACGACCGTCCGCTCGCTGGACGGCCAGGCCGCGGACTTCCACGTGGGGGACCGCTATCCGATTCTCACCGCAGGCTTCTTCGGCCCGATCGACCCGAGCCTCGGCCAGCCCATCGCGCCCCCGCCGACTTTTCAGTTCGAAGAACTCGGCCTGGTGCTCAAAGTGACACCCCGGATCCACTACCGCGCCGTCACGATGGAAGTGGAAGCGGAGTTTAAAGTGCTGACGGGCCAGACTGCCAATGGCATTCCGATCATCTCGACCCGGAAGCTGACGTCCCACCTGCGGCTCGGCAATGGCGAGTGGGGTGCGTTGGGCGGGCTCATGTCAGTGCAGGAGGCGCGGACGCTCAGTGGAATTGCGGGTCTGTCCCAGGTTCCCGGGTTGAACGCGCTGGTCAGCCGCCGCACCTCGGCCGACGATGAGCGCCAGGTCCTCATTCTCCTGCGCCCCACGGTTCTGGGTCCGTCCCGCGGCGAGATGCCGACCGAGACGTGGTGGGTCGGCAGCGAGACACGGCCGGTGGTTCCGCTGTAGACGGAATCTGATAGAGTGTCGGGGTCGTCCCCGATGAAGAACACCGTCCTTTTCATCTGTCTTCTGGCAACCGCAGGGCACGCCCAATCCAGGCTGCCCGACCTGGCCCTTCAGCCGCCCCGGATCCTGACGGAATTCGGGCCGGATCACGTGAAGAGTTCCCGCGGCGCACAGGGCGTTCCAGCGATCGAACGAACACCCAAGGGACGGCTCTGGGCCTCCTGGTATGCCGGAAAGGGCAAACGGGGCGTCGAGAGCCCGTTCAGTTACGTAGTGCTCGCCACCAGCGGCGACAACGGTAAGTCCTGGCAGGAGAAGATGGTCATCCAGCCAGTGCGCTTCGTGCACACCTACGACCCTTGCCTCTGGATCGATCCGCGGGGGCGGCTGTGGTTCTTCTGGGCCCAGAGCGCCGGGTTGCAGGACGGGCGCATGGGTGTCTGGGCGATCGTCGCCGATGACCCCGAGCCCGAGAACCCGAAGTGGTCGGCCCCGCGCCGGATCGCCAACGGGGTGATGCTGAACAAGCCAACCGTCCTCACCAACGGCGACTGGCTGCTGCCCGTGGGACTCTGGCGCGACAGCCGGAACGTCCCGAACATCGCGCTCGATGGCCACGATCTGTCGCCGTACACGAAGGAAATGCTGGAGCACGATCTAGGCGAGGAGCGGGGTTCGAACGTCTACCGCTCCCGCGACCAGGGCAAGACCTTCGAGCGCATCGGCCAGGTACGGGTCCCGAACACGCATCCGGACGAGCACATGATCGTGGAGCGCAAGGACGGCAGCCTGTGGATGCTCGTCCGCAACGCGAGAGGTCTCGGGGAGAGCGTGTCCAAAGACGGCGGCCGGACGTGGAGTCCGGGCCGGTTGTACGTGGAGGGACGCACCGTCGCCGCCAAGCGGTTCTTCCTGCGGCGGCTACAGTCGGGCGCGCTGCTCCTGGTGCGGAACGACGATCCCGAGGGACGGCGGACGCGGATGACCGCCTTCGTCTCCGACGACGACGGCGTCACCTGGAAGGGGGGGCTTGTGATCGATGAGCGCGAATCGTCCTACCCGGACGGGGTCCAGGCAGCCGACGGCACGATCTACGTCATCTACGATCACCAGCGCTACACGCTGAACCGGGAAGGCCGCGAGGGTGTGGGGTCTGTCGTGATGGCCGCGTTCCACGAAGACGATGTCCGCGCGGGGCGGCCCGTCACGGACAAAGTCCGCCTGCGGTCCGTCATCACGCAGTTGCGCGAAGCCTCCGCCCGATGATGCGCCTTGCCTTGTCAATCGCCTTGCTGGCCGTCGCGTCGCTCGCGCAGGGACCGCTGCCGGACCTGGCGCTCGAGCCGCCGCACGTCATTCGCTCTCCGTGGCCCGAACACTACGCACCCACGAGGCGTCAGGGAGTGCCCGGGATCGAGTGCACAGCCGGGGGACGTCTCTGGGCCATCTGGGTGAAGAACGCCGAGAGCCCGCGCAGCTACGTCGTGCTGGCGACCAGCGCCGATGCGGGACGCACCTGGTCCGCCCCAAAGCTCGTCGTCCAGCCGCGGCGCTTCGTTCGGGCGGCGTCGCCGAATCTCTGGATCGACCCCCTGGGGCGTCTCTGGTTCACGTGGGCCCAGAGCGCCGGGCAGAACGATGGACGCTGGGGCGTGTGGGCGATCGTGGCGGACAACCCCGAGGTGGCGGATCCCGAATGGTCCGCGCCGCGGCGTATCGCCAACGGCATCATGCTGAACAAGCCGATCGTCCTGCGCAACGGCGACTGGCTCTTCCCCATCGGCTTGTGGCGCGAGAACTCGCTCAACTTCGCCCTCGATCGCTACGACATTGGACCGTATACGAAAGAGATGCTCCAGCACGATCTCGGCGAGGAGCGCGGATCGAACGTGTACCGGTCCAGGGACCAGGGCAGGACGTTCGAGTTCCTGGGACAGGTGCGAATTCCCGGCACGCGGGTCGACGAACACATGCTGATTGAGCGGCGGGACGGCGCCGTCTGGATGCTGGTGCGCACGGTCGAAGGGATGGGCCAGGCCACCTCCGGCGACGGCGGCAAAACCTGGTCCATTGGGGATGCCTTCCTCACCGGCCGTCACGTGGCGAACAAGCGCTTCTTCGTCCGGCGCCTGCAATCGGGAGCGCTGCTCCTGGTGCGCAACAACGGGCCCACGGGGGCGCGCTCTCACCTGACGGCGTTCGTCTCCGACGATGACGGCCTCACGTGGAAAGGGGGCTTGCTGGTGGACGAGCGCGATCAGGTGACGTACCCGGACGGCGTCCAGGCCGCCGATGGCACCATCTACCTGATTTACGACTACAACCGCACACCCGACGGCGTGATCGTGCTGGCCGCGCTACGCGAAGAAGACATCCGGGCCAGCCGGCCCGTGACGGACACCGTGCGACTGCGCGTCGAGATCGACCGGCTGCGCCCCGCTCAGCCTTAACCCGCGAGAATCGACTTCAAACGATCCGCGACGATCTTGTGCTCATCACCGCGCATCTTCCACACCGAGATCAGGAGTCCGCCGCTGCGGCGCTGCACGTGGATCGGCGGGTCGCCGGCGAGCAACTGTTCGGACACCTGCTGGGCGGTGAGGCCGCGCGCGGCTTCGTCCCATTGCACCGTGACGTGCGGCACCTCGTTGGCGATCACCGGGATATGGCGATCCGTCTGGATCCCCTTGACGCCCTGGAGCGCACCGCGGATGTGGGCGACGCGCCCTTCCAGTTCCTGCCACTCGGCCTTGTGATCGGCGCGGAGGTAACGCTCGACGGCAGCGAGCACTCCGCACATCTCTTCTTTGCCGACCTTCATTCCGCGGCCGATCCCGCCGGAGGGCGACATGGCCGGCAGCGACGCTTCGATCAGATCCTTGCGGCCGAGCAGCAGCCCGGTGGCCTGGGGACCGGACAGCGCCTTGCCACCCGAGAAGATCACGAGGTCGAAGCCCTGCTGGGTATACTTCCAGAGATTCTCACGCGGCGTGGCGTCCGAGGCGGCGTCGTTCATGGTCGGGATGCCGCGTTCGCGCCCGATCCTGACGAAGTCATCGCTCTTGACCTCGCCGTTGTGTTCGGCTTTGTTCAGGAAGAACATCATGCCGGTGCGGTCGTTGATGGCGGCTTCGAGTTCGCGGCGCGTCTCAACCGTGACGATCTCGGCGCCGCACAATTCCATCTGGTGCTCATAGCCGGACCGGTGCGACTTCTGCTGGATCACCTGGTAGCGGATGCCGTCGCGGCGCGGCAACTGGCGCAGCTTTTTCGCGTCTCCCTGCGACAGGCACGCGGCCGTGCCGACCGTGATGGCCGAAGCGGCGCCGCACGTGACCATACAGGCCGGCGCCTTGAGCAGTTCGGCGATGCGCGCGCCCACCTTGCGCTGGAGTTCCGGCAGAGGCACGAAATACCGCGAGGCTTCTTCCATCGCCCGGACAACCTCCGGGTGCATGATGGATCCGCCAAGCACGGTAACGACACCGACTCCGTTGATGACAGGCTTGATGCCGAGGCTGGCGTAGAGCGACGAGGGCGTTGTGGCGGTCGGCGTGACCGTCGGAGCGGCGGCTGCGGCGGCTGGCGCAAGCGCGCCGAGTTGCACAATGCGGCGGCGTGAAGGCTTCATGACGACCCAGTATAGCGGACGCCGCTACCGGGCCCGGTAATCGCCGCGGCTGAAGTATTTTTCCAACCAGCAGTAGAGCGCGATGAACAGATAGCGGCTCCCCATTTCCTTGATCTTCAACTTGGACTGGCCGGCGCTCCGGTTGCGCCAGGAGACCGGGATCGCGGTCCAGGAATAGCCTCGGACGATCGTCTTCAGCGGCAGTTCGATCGTGAGATTGAAGTGCGGCGCCAGGAACGGACGGCAGCCTTCGAGCGTACTCCGCCGGTATGCTTTGAACGCGTTCGTGAAGTCGTTGAACGGCACACCGAACAGCACGCGCAGGAAGAGGTTCGCAAGGCGGTTGAGGAGCAGCTTATGCGGCGGGTACCCGCTGACGCTGCCGCCTCGGATGAAGCGCGAGCCGAAGACGGCATCCCAGCCGTTCTGCAACTCGCGCCAGTAGCGCACGGCGTCGGCGCAATGGTCCGAGGCGTCGGCCATCGTGACAATGACGGCATCGCCCGAGGCGTAGTCGAAGCCCAGTGTGACAGCGCGTCCGAAACCATGCGGACCGGGGCTGCGCACCGGTTTCACAGCCGGGATCCGGGCCGCCAGGTCTTCCAGCACACGCCAGGTGCCATCCGTACTGCCGTCATCGACCACAACGATTTCGTGCGGGATGCCATGGCGCGCCAGTTCATCGTGCAGAGCCCCGACGGTCACGCCGACGCAGTCCTGCTCATCACGTGCGGGAATCACCACGGACAGCCGCTCGAGCGGCTTCATGCCCCGCTCGTTTCCAGCCATTCGGGATGCTCGCCGGCGTGCGCGGCGATCTCATCGAGAAGCGCTTCGACCGGGGTCTCGACGCGCCAGCCGAAGTCGCGCGCGGCGTCGCGGTTGTCCATGGCGATCCAGGGGACATCGTAAGGGCGCGGATGCGGGTCAGCCACGGGCGCGTGCGGACCGAAGCGCGCATCGCACCAGCGCGTGAGTTGCGCGAGCGACCGGGCATTGGCCGTTCCTCCGCCGGCGGTATAGACGCGCTGCCCGTCCTGCCTGCCGCTGCGCATTTGCGCCGTCAGCAGGCGGGCCAGGTCCCGGGGATGCAGCGCATCGCGCGTCTGGTGGCCGGTTCCGTCAAAGCCGGTATAGCGAAGCGGGCGGCGGCGCAGGTGGGAGTTGATCCAGAAGGCGAAAATGCCCTGGTTCGCGGTGCCGAACTGCCCCGCCCCGGCAAGCGTGCCGCAGCGGGTGACCCAGACCGGAAAACCGAACGCCTCGCCGGATTCGATCGCCAGGGTCTCGGAAGCAAGCTTGGTCGCGCCGTAGAGCGAGACCGGCGGCGTCACCGGAAAATCGACCCCGATCCCATGCCGGGACAGTTCCTCGTCGCGCGGGACGAACGCGCCGTCGCGCACCGCCAGCGCGATCGCCGAAAGCGCCCGGATCGAATACACGCGGCTGGAACTAAGCAGCAGCAAACCCGCGCCATAGCCGCGGCAGTAATCCAACACGTGCCCGAGCGCCCCGAGATTGCCTTCGAACAACTGCCGCGCCGAAGCGCCCGGACCGAGCCCGGCCAGAACGCTCGGATTCGCCGCCGCGTCGATGACCCAGTCGGCGGCGGGCAGCGCCTCCCAATCACTGGCGAGGCGGACGTCCCCGTGCACGAACTCGACGCCCAGGCGCCTCAGCCGCGCGCGATTCGTCTCCGATCCCGGGCGCGACAGGTTGTCGATGCCCGCAACCTCGACGCCCTCCAGCGACTCCAGAAGCGCTTCGGCGACCGCACTGCCGGCGAAGCCGCAGACGCCCGTGATCAGGACTCTCATGCGTGCGCCGCCGGACGGCGGCTCTTCCACGCGGCCGCGATCTCCCGGACAATCTCCGGCAGCCCCACGGTGACGCACCATCCGGGATAATCTTCCCGGACCTTCGCCAGATCGCTGTAGTAGCAGATGTGGTCACCGGATCTCGGTTCGTCCCGGTAGGTCCAGCGCATCGGCTTCCCGGTCTCCTCTTCGGCGAGGCGGAACGCCTCCAGAATCGAGCAGGAATTCGCCCTGCCTCCGCCGAGATTGTACACCGCCGCTGTCCGCGGGGCCTGCCAGAACGCGTGCATGAAGCGGGCGGCGTCGGCGGCATGCAGATTGTCGCGCACCTGCTTTCCTTTGTAGCCAAGCACCGTGTATTCCCGCCCCTCGACGTTGCAGCGGACCAGGTAGCTCAGAAACCCGTGCAGCGCGACGCCGGCATGCCCGGGTCCCGTCAGGCATCCGCAGCGCAGGCAGCACGTCGGCATGCCGAAGTAGCGGCCATATTCCTGCACCATCACGTCGGCCGCCACTTTGGACGCACCGAACACCGAGTGCATCGACTGGTCGATCGGGAACTCTTCGGGGATCCCCTCGCGAAATGCCGCGTCCGCGAAGTCCCAGCGCAGGGCCGACTCGGACAGATCGAGCCTGTTCGGACGGTCGCCGTACACCTTGTTCGTCGAGAAGTGAACGAACGGCGAGTCGGGGCAGAACTGCCGCGACGCCTCCAGCAGGTGAAGCGTACCCAGCGCGTTCACCTCGAAATCGAGAAACGGAATCGACGCGGCGCGGTCATGCGACGGCTGCGCGGCGGCATGAACGATCAATCCCGGACGCAGGCCGCGGATCAGATCCGACACCGCCTGGCGGTCGCGGATATCGAGCGGCGCATGCCGGTACTGCGGAAACTCGCGCGCCAGAAGCTCCAGGACCCAGCCCGTATCGCCTTCCGGCCCGAAGAACTGCGCCCGGTGGTTGCTGTCGATTCCCGTGACGGCGAAACCCTCACGCATCAGCAGCCGCACGGCTTCCGAGCCGACCAGACCGCAAGAGCCCGTGACCAGAGCCGTTCGCCGCCCGCTCATGCCGTGCAGTGCCTAAAACCCGCTGGGGATGACCCAGAAGCTTTCCCGCCATTCGCCGTCCGGCTGGACGGTCTGCAAGTCCGCATACTTGCCGGCATGGGCCAGGTTAAACGCGTTGGTGGGCGCGGCCATGGGTTCGAAACAGATGAAGTCCCGCCCGGGCGGCGCGTAGACGATGGCGACCGGGTACTTCGGCCCGTACGCGACGGAAAGCTTCTCCCGCACGCCTTCGACCGAGAACACGGCGCGGCCATCAGGACCGCGCTTCAGACCGGTGAACACGTCGTCGAGTTGCGTGCCGCCGAGCACCACCGGATCGGGAAGCGTCACCGGCGTCGTCTCGCCCGTGGGCACCAGTTTCGGCGACAGCGTCACGTGGCGCTCCGCCGCCAGGCGGACTTTCCACGCATCGCGCGGTGTGTCGTGCAGGCGGAAGTACGGATGGTATCCGATCGCCACCGGCATCGACTCCACACCATGGTTCTTCAGCACGGTCTCGATTTCGAGGACGCCGCGGGAAAGCCGGTAGGTCATCTCCACCGTGTGCGCGAACGGGAATTGCGCCATCAGCTCCGGATATTTCCAGTAGTCGAGCCGGCTCGTGACAAACGCCGCGTTGTCATCGGCGCCGGCCGCGGTCACTTCCCAATGCGGCGTGAACAGCAGCAGGCCATGGATCGCCAGCCCGCTCGGATCGCGCCGCAGGTTGCCCAACGCCCCGTTCAGCAGGTAAGCCTTGTTGTTGACGTGGTAGGTATCGGGCTCGATCCGGTTCGCCCACGGCGCCAGGAACGGGTTCCCCGCCAGCGCCGGCTTGGCTTTGAATTCGGCCAGGGTCGCGAACGGGGTCCAGAAGACGTTCTTTCCGTTCACCTTCATTGCATAGGCAAGGTTGCCGATGCTGACGGCGATCGCCACCTCCGTCCGGTTCGCCGTATCGTGGAGGCGCACCACGCGCACCCCGTCTTCCGTGTGAAAACCGGTTGAGTAAGGAGAGGCTTGCATAAGCAGTGGGATGGCGGCGAGCGCGGCGAGCTTCATTCGATAGTTTCCCGCAGGTCGAGTTCGGTTTCTTCCTGGCAACACCAGCACTTGGACGGAGTATACGTGCGGATCGCGCAGACATCGCACCAATAGGTGACAAGCAGCCGCTTTCCTTCCTTGTGCACATGCATGGCGCGCTCGTGAATCGGATTCACGCGAAACTTCCCCGAAGGCTGCATCGTACCGCGCAACTCCATCGCGGCGCCAGCCAGCCGCGCGTCACGCAGCACGCCCAGCGTGTCCGCGTCGCCGTCGAGCGGGACTTTCCGGCCGTCGGCTGTTTCAAGGACCGGAACCGCTGCGTTGTTGACCAGTTTGCCCCGCAGCGAATCCCCTTCCTTCGCAAGCACGGGAAGCGCCGCAAGCACCGCCACCAGCAGCCAGAATCTCATGGTTCTCTTATTGTACCTTTGGGCTCGCGGACGCTCTGCTACAATCGGGAGTTCAACTTTCATGGCAAGCCGGGTTTCCATCTTTGTCACCTGTCTGGTCGATCAACTCTTTCCCAAGGTAGGCTTGGCGATGGCGGACGTACTGGAGCGCGTTGGCTACAGCGTCGACTTCCGCGAAGACCAGACCTGCTGCGGGCAGCCTGCATTCAACAGCGGCTATCACGAAGAGGCACGCGGCGTCGCCCGGCATTTTCTCGATGTGTTCGCGGACGCGGAGTATGTGGTGGTTCCGTCCGGCTCCTGCACCTCGATGATCACCCACCATTTTTCCGACATCTTCCGCGACGAACCGGACCGGCTGGAGGCGGCGCGGAACGTGAAGCCGCGTGTCTGGGAGTTCTCGCGGTTTCTTCTCGAAGTGGCCGGCGTCGAGGACGTCGGTGCGCGCTTCGAAGAAGCCGTCACCTACCACGACAGTTGCCACGCCTTGCGCGAGCTGAAAATCAAGAGCGGTCCGCGGCGCCTCTTGAGCCATGTACGCGGTCTCGAACTGCGGGAGATGGACGCCGCCGAGGAGTGCTGCGGTTTCGGCGGGACGTTCTCCGTGAAGTTCGCCGAGGTCTCCGGAGGCATGGCCCGCACGAAAATCGATTCCATCCTGCGCACGGGCGCCAGCACCGTGGTCTCGATCGATTCCAGTTGCCTCATGCAGCTTCAGGGAGCCCTGCTGCGCGGCGGCCATCCCGTCCGCACGCTCCATCTGGCCGAGGTGCTCGCCAGCCGGTAAACGATTTTATGTCCGCCGCTTTTGACCAGAAGATCCACGAAACCGTCACCGACCCGCGGCTGCAACTGGCAATCTACACCGCCACCGGGCGTCTGATCGAGAAGCGTCGGGGCGCGGTCGACGACGCCGTGCTTCCGGATTACCAGGAACTCCGCACCCAGGCCAACGCCGTCAAGCAGCACACCATCGAGAACCTCGACTTCTACCTCGAACAACTCGAAGAGAACGTCACGGCGCATGGCGGCAAGGTGGTCTGGTGCCAGGACGGCGCCGAGGTCGCGGACTTCATCCTGAAGCTCGCCAAGGAACGCCAGGCGCACCTGATCGTGAAATCGAAGTCGATGACGACCGAGGAAATCGATCTCAACGAGCGCGTAGAAAAGCATGGCCTGGAGTCCGTCGAAACCGATCTCGGCGAATACATTCTCCAGCTTGCCCACGAACGCCCGTATCACATCGTCGCCCCGGCTCTGCACAAGACGCGCTACGACGTCGCGGACATCTTCGAACGCACGCTCGGCGTCGAGCGCGAGGAAGTCATCGAGAAGCAGACCAAGATCGCGCGTTCCGTTCTGCGGCAGAAGTTCCTGGCCGCCGACATCGGCATCAGCGGCGCCAACTTCCTGGTCGCGGACTCGGGCGCCATCGTGCTCGTCGAGAACGAAGGCAACGCCCGGCTCTCCACCACGGCGCCGAAAATCCACATTGCGGTGGCGGGGATTGAGAAGCTCATCCCCCGGGCGCAGGACCTCGCCGTGTTCCTGAAGCTCCTCGGCCGGTCCGCCACCGGACAGCCGCTGACCGTCTACACCTCAATGCTCTCCGGTCCGCGCCGCGAGGGCGAGATCGACGGCCCGGACGAGTTCTACCTTGTGCTGCTCGACAACGGACGCACCAAGGTGCTCGCCGACGAGGAGAAGCGCCAGGCGCTTTACTGCATCCGCTGCGGCGCGTGCCTGAATCACTGCCCGGTGTACCGGAAGATCGGCGGACACAGCTTCCCGTGGGTCTATTCGGGTCCCATCGGCGCGATCATCACGCCGCAGTTCATGGGGACGCTGCACGAACCGGGCTTGCCGTTTGCCTCAAGCCTCTGCGGAGCATGCGCGGAGGTCTGCCCGGTCAAGATCGATATCCCGCAGATCCTGCTCGACCTGCGCGCCGACATCAAGGAAGCCGAAACGAAACAGGGGACGAACCGCTGGGAGCGCCTGGCGTTCCGGATGTGGAGCTGGGTGATGCGGCGTCCGAAGCTCTACGAAATGGCGTCGATGATGGCGGCGTCGCTGGCGCCGTCAAACGACGGCTACATCCGCAACCTGCCGGGACCGATGAACGTTGGCCCGGTGGCGGGCTGGCTGTCCCAGCGTGATCTGCCAGTGCCGGCCGCGCGCAGCTTCCGCCAGCAGTGGCGGCGACGGAGACGCTGATGTCACGCGAAGCGATTCTGCAGAGGGTACGCACGGCGCTGGGCCGGACCGGCGGCGCTCCCCCGCCCCCGCCCGCGGTCCGCATCCGGATTCCCGAAGTGGCCGTCGACGACCGGATCGCTTCCCTGCGCGCGAAGGTCGAAGCGCTGGCGGGCAAGACGCTGCTGGCCGGCTCTCCGGCGGAGGCGCGCGAGTACGTGGCGAACGTGATCGCCGCCAGGACCGCGGTTGCGTCGAACGCCCCCGTTCTGGCGGAATGGGGCATCGCGGCGCTGCCGGGCGTCTCGACGGGGTTCTACGATCGGGAGGAGCTGCGGGTGGCGTGCGCGGCGGCCGATTTCGGCATCACCGCGGCCGATTACGCCCTGGCCGATACCGGGACACTCGTCATGTTTTCCTCACAAGAGGAAGCGCGGTTGATCTCGCTGCTCCCTCCAGTGCATCTCGCGCTCGTACCGCGCGAACGCATTTTGACCGGGCTCGACGAACTGCTCACGCTTCACCCTCAGCCAATGGACCGATCCTGTTCCATGGTGCTGATCACAGGCCCCAGCCGCACCGCGGATATCGAGCAGATCCTGGTCCGTGGCGTCCACGGTCCCGGCGAGATCCACGTCGTTGTGGTCTAGTGGCGGGCGCGTGCCGCGGCATGCCAGAATCGGCCCATGCCAAACGCCGCGATCCGTCTGTTCCTTGGACTCACCGTCTGCGCCGTCCTGCTGAGCGCACAAACGCCCAAAGGCTGGACCAAAGGGAGAGGCTGGGGCTGGGTCTGGGGACCGGACGACGAGGTCGGCTCGCTCAACGCGATTACGGCTCCGGATCTGGTCCTGCGCGCTCTGCGCGACGTCAAGAAGGGCCGCGTCCACGACCTCGGCGTGCCCCTGGACCGCCAGTCGTTCAAGTGGCCGGGGCACTCGCCGACCGAGATCATGTCCTTCCGTACGCCTGTGGGCGTGAAACTCGGTAAGGACATTCCCGGCTTCGCCAATCATCCACAGGGGCTGGCGTTCCATAGCTGCGCCCTGTTCATCTCCGACAACCTCGGCACGCAGATCGACGGACTCGGCCACATCGTCACGGGCGCGGACAATCACTGGTACAACGGCTTCAAAGAGGAGCAACACGGGGGCGACTTCGGGATCCGTAAAGCCGACGCCGACTCCATCCCTCCCGTCATCGGGCGCGCCGTGTTGATCGACGTGGCGGCGTGGCGCGGTGTCGACGCGCTGCCCTCGAACTTCGCTATCGGTCCCAAGGAATTGGCGGCGGCGCTCGCCCGCCAGAAAGTGGATGTCGAGCCCGGCGACATCGTCATGATCCGCACCGGCGCACTGCGCCACTGGGGAGCGAATGGCGCGGACCACGAGGCTCTCGCCCGCCACGACTCCGCCGGTCTCACGTTGGAAGGCGCGAAATGGCTGGTGGAGGAGAAGGGCGCCGTGCTGATCGGCGCCGACACGAGCGGTCTCGAAGTGGCGGCAGACCCCGCTCTGCCCGGCGCCGTGATTCCGGTGCATCAGTACCTGCTGCTGGAGCAGGGCGTCCACATCGGCGAGTTTCACTACCTCGAAGACCTGTCGCGCAACCAGGTGTACCGGTTCACCTACGTCGCCATGACCAACCGTTTGCGCGGGACCACCGCCGGCACCGCCCTGCGGCCCATCGCGATTGAGTAGCCCCGATAATGGAGGCAGATGCTTTTTCTCGCGTTTCTCGCGCTGCTGGCGCCGGCCGACTGGGTGCCGGCACGCTGGCCCTGGACCGAACCCAAGACCCTCGACCTCGTCGCCGGATCGCCCGTCAATTGCCTGCTTGTCGAGTGGGACGCCGCGGCGCCCGAACCGGTCACGCTGTTCGCGCGCGAGGCCAAGGCCAAAGGCTTCCTCACACTGGCCGTCCTGCGGCCGCAGTCAGACGCGGTGGCGGCGGCCAGGCGCGCCGTCGATAGCGGATTGAACGGTGTGGTGCTGGAAGGGGATTTCAGCGACCCCGCCAGCGTCCACGAAGCGCTCGCCGGGACCGGCGCCGCCGTCATCGAGTTGACCGCCCGGCGGCTCATGCGCTTCGACTCCGGACAGCCGGTGCTCGGCACCTACCAGGGCGTCTGGCCCGGAATTCAGATTACCGAAGACGGCCATGCCAAGGCCGGGCCCACAGGATCGCCCTGGATCGACACGAACACCGGCTTCATCCGCGCCGCCCGCTCGAACGGGGACTTCACGCTCTGGATGGGCAACCGGCCACCGGACGGCGCCGTGATCACCACCCGGCGGTATCTTCAGGTGATCTCCGACGCCGCCATGTCTGGCGCGCGCTGGGTGGTTGCGTTCGATGCCGGGCTCGCCTCCGGCGTCCACAGCGGCGACTCGAAGGCCCTGGAAACCTGGGCGGCGATCCTGAATCACCTGAAGTTTATCGAAAGCCGCCCGGAATGGCGGACGCTTTCGCCCTACGGCCAACTGGCGCTCGTGCAGGAAGCGAGTGCCTCGGGGCTGCTCTCCGGCGGCATCCTCGACATGATTGCCACCAAGCACACGCCGGTCCGCGCGGTGCCGCCGCACCGTCTGGATCCCGGCGCGCTCGCGGGCATCCGCATGGCGGTCAACGTGGACCCGGCCGGCCTCACCGATGCGCAGAAGAACACCCTGCGCGGCTTCGCCCGCGGCGGCGGCACTTTACTCACGGCGCCTTCCGGCTGGAAGTCCGCCTCCGGCGAGGCCATCACGCTCGAAGAGGAAGAATTGAAACGCCTGGACGAGATCTGGCGCGAGATCAACAGCATGATCGGCCGGACCAACCTCGGCGCGCGCCTGTTCAATGTTTCCTCGATGATTTCGGCGCTGCTCTCCGATGGCGGGCGTTCGTACGCCCATATCGTGAACTTTTCCGAATACCCGGTCGAATCCGTGGCTGTCCATTTTCAGGGGAAATTCACCAAGGCCACACTCTGGACACCCGAAGGCGGCGAACAGGCGCTGGAAGTGTATCCCGCCGAGGAGGGCGCCGCGACAGGCGTCGACATCCCGCAGGTTTCGGTGTGGGCGACCGTGCGGCTAGACTAGAAACATGACCCGACGCGAGTGGCTTGCTCTGGTTCCGGCCGCTGTCCTGCCGGTGCGCGCCGCACCGGTCTCTCCGGTGGCGGTTGCCAAGGTCGCCTCCTACCGGGAAGACCCGACGCCGGTGCTCCGCACCATGTTCGACCGGATCGGCGGCATTGAGGGCCTGATGCGGAACAAGACTGTGACGGTCAAGCTGAACCTCACGGGCAACCCCGGATCGCGCATCGGCGGGCGGCCGCCCGGGGTGACGCATTTCACGCATCCTCGGCTGGTAGAAGCGGCTGTGCACCTGTTCGGGCGGGCGGGGGCGAAGCGCGTGCGCCTGGTGGAAAGCGCCTGGGCCACCGGCGGTCCGCTCGAGGAATTCATGCTGCATTCGGGCTGGAACGTCCGCCGCATCCAGAACGCCGCGCCGCTTGTCGAGTTCGAGAATACGAACAATCGGGGCTCGTATCGCGAATATGCCCGCGTCAAGGTGCCCGGCGGCGGCGAGATGTTCGCCGCCTACGACCTGAACCGCGCCTATGTGGACACCGATGTGTTCGTCAGCATGGCCAAGCTCAAGGAACACGAAACCTGCGGCGTGACGCTGGCTCTCAAGAACTGCTTCGGCAACACGCCGGCATCGATCTACGGCGACGACGCAGGCGCCGATGAACCGAACGAAAAGCCGGGCAAGGGCCGGGTCGAGGCCATCCATTTCGGGAAGCGCGCTCCGGCGAAATCGGCGCCGCAGGAGATCCATCCCGGCCGTTACACGGAACCGGGCGACCGCGTGTCGCGGGTCGTCGCGGAGTTGTGCGCCGCCCGCCCGATTGATTTGTCGATCATCGACGGCATCGAAACCGTCACCGGTGGAGAAGGCCCGTGGATCAAGGGACTGCGCGTCGTGGCGCCCGGCGTCCTGATCGCCGGGAGGAATCCGGTCAGCACCGACGCCGTCTCCACCGCGATCATGGGGTACGATCCGCGCGCCCCAAAGGGCGTCAAGCCATTCGCCACCTGCGAGAACACCCTGCTGCTGGCGGAGAAACTCAGCATCGGATCGGCCGATCTGTCCCGCATCGAGATCGCCGGTATCCCACTAGAGGATGCACGTTTTCCGTTCGAAGCCGCGGCCCTTTAGTCTGTCCCGTAATTGATCTCGATGCGCTGCACGGAGCGCGAGGCGATCCAGAGCACGAGCGCCGTTACTGCCAACAATCCGCAAACAGCGGCTACCGTGGACGGAGGATCGGCGGGGGACATCAGCAACTGGATCAGCGCGGGCGCGTTCGCGTCCATCGGCGGAGGGATGGGAGCGAGCGATTGCACGTAGTAGAGCACGCTAAACTTCTGCAGCGCCGCCGGGAGGATCCCGTTGATGCCTTCCCAAAACAAAATCACGATCGCGGGGACGACCGGGTTGCGCACGAGCAGGCCCGCGGCCAGAAAGAGACTGCCGTAGCCGACGCACCCCGCCGCCGCCGCCGTGGCGTACCAGAACAGGTGCTCCGGCCCCTGAGCACGCCAGAAAGCGCTTAGTTCCACGGCGTCCTGCGGCCACAGCATCAGTCCGAAAGACAGAGCGGCGCCCGTCGCGAAAATCAGTGTCGCCGCGATGAGGCCCGCCAGGTACTTGCCCGCCAGCAAGACTTCGCGGCGCGCCGGCGCGAGAAACCAGAAGTGCAGCGTCTTGTCGAGAATCTCGCCCCGGAAGAGGTTCATGAAGATGCCCAGGCAGCCGAAGAAAACCGCCAGCCGCAAGTAGAAGTATTGAAAAACTCCTGCGAACACCTTGCGGTCGTCTTCGAAATCGATCAGCGGGCGCGAACGCTTGTTCTGCAAAATGCCGGCCTCGAAGTGGAGAAACCAGCGGCGCTCACCGTCGAAGTAGATCAGGTTGCGGTACTCGACGGAGGCCTCGCCCCGAGGCCCGCGGCGGAACTTGCGCTCATGAACCGGTTCGCCGGCAGTCTTCAGGACTTCCTCGTCAGTGTCACCCTCGCGTATCGACTCAAGGATGGCCGCGGCGGTCACCCGGGACGCGTAGCGGCTCTGGCTGAGCTTCACTTCGATAGCATGTCCGAAGAAGGGCACGGAGGGAAACAGCGCCAGCAGGTACACCCAGGAGCTGCGTTTCGAGAAGAATACGCGGCGCAACTGCAGCCGCGCGATCGTCCAGGCTTGCCGCAGGCGGAACTCCGCAGTCACCGGCCACCTCCGATCAGGTACTTGTAGAGCGCGTCCACGTTCTCGTCGGCCGCGACGACGCTTTCGACCGTGTGGCCGGCGAGTGAAATGCGCGTGAGGGCGCGGGAGAATTCGCGCTGGTTGCGCGTCGCCACCAGCAGGCCGAGGCGGTCCTCGTGGACCTGGACCTGGGTGATGTGATCCTGCTCAAAGAGCAAGGCGGCAATGCGCGACGCATCGCGGCAGCGGATGATGTACTGGCTGGGGTGCTCGTGTATCTCTTCGCGCACACCGCGCACGTGCCCTTCGGCGATGATCATGCCGTTGGCGATGAGGATGACACGATCGGAGATCACGTCCACTTCCTGCAGCACGTGGCTCGAAAGAACGACATGCCGGCCTTGCGCGGCGAACTCGTGAAACAGGGCGATCGTCTCGGCGCGCACCAGGGGATCGAGGCCGTTGAGCGGCTCGTCGAGGATCAGTACCTCGGGGTCGTGCGCCAGGGCCACTGCCAGCCGCACGCGCTGCCGCATGCCTTTCGAGTAGGCGGCGACCTTGCGGTGCGCGGCCTCGTTCATGCCCACGCGCTCCAAAGACTTCCAGGCACGCCGGGAGGCCTCCTGTTTGCCGTGGCCCGCGAGAAGTAGTCCCGTCGTGACGAAGTCGAGGCCGGTCACGCCACGCGGCGCGGCATCGTACTGCGTGGCGTAGCCGGTGATGCGCATCAGGCGCTCGGGGTCGCGAGGCGAGAGGCCGCGCACGGTGATCACGCCACGGTCCGGATGAATCAGGCCCGCCATCAGGTTCATGAGCGTCGTCTTGCCCGAGCCGTTGGGTCCCACCAGGCTGGTGATGCCCGATGGAATGCGCAGCGTGACATGGTTCACGCCGAGCACCTCGCCGTAGAACTTCGAGACTTCCTGGAAGACGATTTCTGGCGCGCTCAAGAGACCACCTCCACGGGCCGCAGCTTGCGATTGAGCACGAACAGCAGCAAGGCGGCCATGATGCTCACGACGATGAAGCAGAAGGTTGCATTGGGCCCCGGGATCGGGTCGGCGCCAAGCATGGCGCACCAGATCTGGTTCATCGCACGGCCCGGATTGAAGGCCGAAGCCCACTCCACGCGCAGCACGGCGTTGGTCAACTCGGCCGCGCCTGCCAGCACGAAGAACACGCCGAGCACCAGCGCTCCGGCAACGATGCGCCACCGCACGTAGGCCGAGCTCGCCATCGCCACCAGGCTGACCAGCAGGATCCAGAGCAGAAAACCAAAGAAGACACCCACGCCGAGCTGCCAGTTACTCGCGAACCACGACCACCCGGCCATGGCCGATTGCATGAAGAACAGCAGCACGCCGGGCACCCATGTGACGAGCGAGAGCATGCCGAGCAGCACGAGCAAGCGCGCCAAAACGTATTCCACACGCGATATCGGGCGGCTGAAGTAGAGAGACAACGCGCCGTTGGCGAGATCGGGGGCGATCAGGCTGGGTCCCGCGAAGGCCGATAGCAGGATCGCAAAAACCGACTGCGCGTTCATAAAGATCACAAAGAACCGGCTGTCTATTCGCAGGAAGGCCGACATTTTCTGATCGAATCCCAGCAGCAGGTCGGCGTGGTTGGACACATAGATGAAGCCCGCGCACAGCAACGGCCAGAACGTGGCGGCGACCAGCAGAATCACCACCAGGCGCTGCTCCAGCAGACGGCGCCAGGCGAACCGGGGAAGCACGAAGAAGCGCGCCCAGTGCCCCGTCAACGCACCCTGGTAGCGCGTGTAGCCGCGCTTATAGACGGCCATCGTTGGTCACCTGTTCCGCGGGCAGCGCATTCTCGTGCGGCGTTCTTTCGATGTGGCCCACGGCCTTGAGGAAAATCTCCTCGAGCGAATCGCGGCGGTGCGTCAGCCGGCGTACCTCGAGACTCTCGCGCGCCACGAGCTGCCACACCACATCGATTTCGACGCCGGGGGGCAGCACGATGCGCCAGCGGCCCCCACCTTCGCTGACGCCTTCGGCGCCATGCCCGCGAAGAGCCGCGCCGAAGCCGCGATCGTCGCCCGAGACTTCCAACTCGACAAAACGGCGGTTGGCGCGACGCTCCTCTTCGAGGTTGGCCTGGTGCACAAGGCGGCCGCCCTTGAGGATGATGACTTCGTCGCAGACGGCCTCAACGTCGCGCAGCAGGTGCGAGCACAGCACCACGCTCATGCCGTGCTCTTCTTTCATTTCGCGGACGAGTTGCAGCATGCGGGCCCGCGCACTGGGATCGAGGCCGTTGGTAGGTTCATCGAGAATCACCAGTTCCGGCCCGTGGATAATGGCTTGCGCCAGCTTCGCCATCTGCTTCATCCCTAGCGAATAGGTACCGATGGCGCGATAGCGGGCTTCGCCCAACCCGACGTGGAACAGTACCTCGTGCGCTTTCTCCAGCGCCACGCGCGAAGGGAGCCCCGAGAGTTCGCCCATCACGCGCAGAAAGCGAACGGCCGTCATGCCGGCGATGAAAGCATCGTTCTCGGGCATGAATCCGACCCGGGCCTTCACTTCCCGCGACTGTTTATGACAATCGAAACCCAGGATGCGGGCTTTGCCCCCGGAGGCTTTGTGGAAGCCGAGCAGCGTGAGAATCAACGTGGATTTCCCGGCGCCGTTGGGGCCCAGCAGGCCGATGGTTTTGCCCGCGCCCGCGGCGCCGAGGCGGCAGGAAATCCCTTCGAGGATTTCCCGACGGCCCAACTTCACGCGCAGATCCTGGAGTTCAATGACCGGTGTCATGTGACGTTGCGTCTGGTGCTCTGTGATGACACCTCTTTGCCATTCGGACCGCGATCCTGATGGCGTATCGATCGTGTTCACCCTCTCTGCGACAGTCCCCTAGAGTGTATCCCCTCCGCTCTGTTCATTCGCGGCGCCGTGTACCAGCATCAGGTCGAGAAGCAGCTTCGTTAGTCGTGTACGACTGGCGGCGTGAATTCGTTCCGTCTCACCGTCAACCACGACAAGAACGGGATCGCGGCTGTCCAGAAGCCTCGCCACCGCCGGACTCCGCGTCAGGGAAGCCAGCTCCCCGACCACGCCGTTCGCATTGAACCACAAGAAACCGGAGTTGTGCAGGCCGGCGTTCACCGGGAACCACTGCCGGAATTCGGCGGAGCGCTTCAGCGACGAGCCTGCGTCGCGGATCGCGATGGCGCGAATCGCCAATGCCCGGTCCATCGAAGCGATCAGGTAGCCGCGGTCATAGGTCCAGTAGAGAGAGGCCGGAGTACCGGCGCTTCGCAGCGTCATCCAGGTGCGGCCGTCGACGGTTTCCCGGCTCAGGGTTCCCTGACGGCTAGCCTGGTCGGGCGGCAACCGGCGATTGAACGCATCCACCAGGCGGCGCGCGCTGTCATCCAGAGCACCCGGATTCATCACCTCCAGCACCGCAACCCAGCCCGGCGCCGGCAAGGTGGCACGCTCGATGACAAAGGAGAAGTCCGTGCCGAGCGACGACGCTATGTCGGCGCCGATGTCAATGCCGGTCCCCGCCTCGAACTGGCGAAGGTCCGCGAGGAGCGGGCCATCTTCGCCGGCAACGGCAAGCATCTCATCAAAGGCCTGGCGCGGATCGCGAGTGGATCCCGAAAACGCGGCGATCGCTTCCGAAGAGATGTATTCAGCCGACCCCGCCGAACCGGGCGCCGCCAGCCAGGAGGCCATGCCCGTGCGCGCCCCTTCAAAGGAGAGGGTGACGTCCAACTCATCGCGGCTGCCTCCCGAGCCTTGCTCAAACAACAGGTAGCGCATGCCGGACAAGCCCAACAAACGGCTTGGCGTGCCTTGCCGCGCCGCCGCACCGAACGCCGTGGTGTCGATCGCGGCGAGCCAGCTCACGCCACGCTCGTAGCGGCTGGCGATCTCCGCCGCGAAGGGCGAAGATGCGCCGCCCCCGAGACGGGCGGCCATCTTCTCCAGGTGCGTCTCACTGCCGGAGATCAGCAGCAAGTCCTGCGAGATCCGGTACGGGATGGTATGATCCTGGCCTTCCATCAGCCGCGCAATCGCATCGCGCAGAGAGTCCTGGCGGTCAGGCTGAATGTGCGCCATCAGGAGCGCCGCCGGCTCGCGGTTGCCCGTTGCATCCACCTCCACGTTCACGACAAACACGACCTCCGCACCGAGAAGAGGCGTGATCGCCTGGATGCGGTAGAGCATGTCCCGCAGCCTCTGCCCGCGCTCGGAAGACCACCACTCGTTCAGCGTCTCATTCTCGCGGGCGCGCTGATCCATCAGGCGAAGCGCCTCGCGGATCGTGCCGTCAAGATTGGGAATCGCGAAGTAGACCAACGTATCGGCAGGCAAATACGGCAGCAGTTTCGCTTCGGTGCGGGCGGCCGGTCCGGGCATCGCGGCAAGCTGCTTCTCGATGTCGACGAGCCCGGCCAGCAGCGAGAAGTATTTTTCCTTTTCATCGCTCCACGAAATGGCCTGGCTGATGCTGACTTGTTCCAATGCACGGCTGGTGGCGGCTTGCTTGCCGGCGGCGACCAGACCTGTCGACCCGGGCTTTGAGACTTCGACCGATCCCTCCACAACGGAAACGAGCGAGCCGGCCGTGCCGCTCGAGACCGCGAAGATCGTGCCCTTGACCGAGGCGACCGAGTCGCGTGTGGCCACGCGCAGACGGCCGCGGCGCTGCCCGGCGGCTTCGACGATGATGTCGCCACGATCGAGTTGGATGGTGTTGCCGCTCCAGGCCCCTTGTACGGCGATTTCGGTCCGCTGATTCATTTCCACGCGGGAGCCGTCGGCAAGCTGCAAGACGGCGCGGGAATCCGCGGTCGTCCGAACCACATCGCCTTCGAGCAGCGTCGCGCCGGGCTGCAAGGCGCCCGTTGGAAGCTTCTGCAGATTGCCCGCCACCGAAACGACCGTGGCTCGCGGCCCCGATGGCGCAAGCGCCGAATCGATGCGGTCGCTGCCGAGATACGTCACGGCCAGCAGAACTCCCGCGGCCACGGCCCCGCGCGCCCAATTCGGCCAACGGGTGGGCCGGAGTTCAGGCATGGCGATGACCTTCCGCTCGCCCTTGGCCTCGGCAAGCGCGCGGCGGCAGTCGGCACAACGCCCCAGGTGATCGTCGGCCAACAGACGCCGCGATGCCGTGAGCCGGCCGGCAAGGTAGTCTCCAAGCTGCGGCCGGAACTCACCGCAAGCGATAGACGTCGAACCAGCCAGCTTGCGCCAGACGCGCTCGCGCGCACCCGCGGAATCACCGGCGGTCCCGCCTTCGTGGCGCATCTCCTTCAGCAGTTCGTCGAAGCGTTCATCAGTCATGGCATAGACTCCTTTAGCGGCTCAGAAGCGTTCGCAGGGCTGCCCGAATGCGATGGAGCCGGCTGGCAACCGTTCCGGGTTCGAGGTCCAACAGAAAAGCCAACTCATCGTACGAGTAGCCTTCCAGGTAGCAGAGGACGAGCAATTCCGCGTCGCCGGGCGGGATCTTCGCCAGAGCCCGCCGCAGGCGTACTTTGAGCAGCGCCGTGCCTTCCTCGGAACCGCCTTCTTTGGAAGCGTAGTCACGGCCTTCGTCGATCGCCGCTGCCGGCAAGACGGACCTGCGGCGCAGCAAATCGAGCGAGGCGTTGGTGGCGGCACGGCGAAGATAGGCGGCCGGGGAGCGGTTGGGATCGATCGTGAGCCCGCGGTCGAGGATGCGCAGAAACACGTTCTGCAGCACGTCTTCGGCGTCGGCCGGATTGCCCATGACCCGCAACGCCGTCTGGTAAACGGCGTCCGCGTGGTGCTCGTAGAGATCGTCGAATCCCGGGGGCAGTGTCGTCACAGGAATCGGTTCGGCCGTGCTCGCCAAGCCCGCTGCTTCCATTTTGACCGTCCTCACCCCGCTATACGCGGCCTGAGGCCGAATAATTGCAGTGTGGCAGCGTTTTTTTGCGATGGGACTGATCCGAGCCGGGAGGGTGGCTCCCGCACCCCGGCGTGCTCGATTCTTCCCCTGAAGACCGTGTGGTTCCCGATCGGCGGAGGTCCTCGATACGATCGGCCGATCTGTCCCGCTTCGAGATCGCCTGTATTCCGATCAAGGATGCGCAGTTTCCGCCCGAAGCCGCTGCCTTTTCATCACCTTTTCTTACCTTTTTCAAGTATTCGCCAACTGGGAGAAACCCTAGTAGTACAAAAGTACTGACTGCGGTAGAATCATAAGAAACAGTAGCTGGATCCACGGACTTGGAGCGTGTTTCTTATGGAACCGGTACCAACAGCGACGATTGGACAACCCGATGCTCTCACCGGGTTCGAGTTGATGGTCGCGGAGCATTCCGCCCCGGGATACGAAGAAATCGCCAGGCTCGCGTATTCCTATTGGGAGGAGCGAGGATTTCAGGGTGGCTCAGCCCTGGAAGACTGGTTGCGCGCGGAGGAGGAGCTTCGCCGCCGGGAGGCACTCTAATGGCACGCCCCAGGAAGGGCTCGCGAGAGATTTCCCCTGTCGCCTCGCATCGCTCCGCGCTCCTGGCGCGCCGGGCCGAGATTCGCGGATCGCTCGCCGCACCGCCGGAAGAGGAACCCCTCATCGGCCAGCCTTGCGACGAAGATCAGGCGCCCGCCCTGCACGACGTCTTTGTCGTCGAGGAGATCAACTCGCGTTCCCGCCAGGAATTGCTGCTGATTCAGCGCGCCTTGGAGCGGATTGAGAACAAGAAGTATGGGATTTGTCTCGATTGCGGCGAGCCGGTTCCGCCGGCGCGTCTGCGGGCCATCCCATGGACGGAATTTTGTGTGACCTGCCAGGAGGAGTGGGACCGGTCGCGGTCCGCGATCGATGCGTTTCCGGATGAGGCGGCCTGACGCCCCAACCGGAGGCTGAAGCCAACCAGTGCAAGACAACCGGGAGGAATGAGTCCTGTGCCCAGTGTTCATCCGATCGACCTGACGCTCCAGCCCGACCGAATTGTGACGGCAATGCTGATTAACCCTGCCGAAGAGGACCATTCAGCCTTGCGGCGCATCTTCGCGCGAACCAAGTGGGAACTGTTCTCCTCGTACTCCTGCGAGGAAGCGTGCCGTGTCTTGCACACCAGACGGATTTCCGTACTTGTCACTGAAAAGGACCTGCCGGACGGCGACTGGCGGTCGATGCTCGCGGCGTCGGCCAGGTACCCGGCGGCGCCGAAAGTGGTGGTGACGTACCGGTTTTCGGAAGTCCACCTCCTGCGCGACATCATCGAAGGCGGCGCCTATGACATCCTGGCGAAGCCGTTCCGGGATGTGGAAGTCACGCGCGTGATCTCCTTCGGGTGGCAGCAGTGGCTGCGCGAGCGCCGTGCCGCGGACTCGCGGAAGATACCCCGCGCGGTCGGTACGCCGCACGCGGGACGCGCCATAGCTTGAGACCCACCCGGGGATTGGTCCTATCGTGGCACAAACCCGGCCGCCGTGGGGACTAGGCTAGCCACAGCCAGGCTGCGCCACGCACCCCGGAGGAATCTCCGTGCGTCGGCGGGCACAGCGCCGTCACCACGGAATCGGAGAACACGTAGGCGCCCCAGCGCCGCGGCACTTCCTCGTAAAGATACGTGAGGTTGCCCATCCCGCCGCCCAGCACGATCACGTCCGGGTCGACGATGTTGATCACGTGTGCCAGCCCGCGGGCCAGGCGGTCCGCATAGCGGTCGAGCGCCGCCCGCGCCTCCGGAGTGGCGGCTTCGGCGATCTCGTGCGTCGTCAGGTCCTCGCCGGTAGCGCGCCGGTAGTCAGCCGCCAGCGCCGGACCCGACACCCACGTTTCGACGCAGCCGTGCTTGCCGCAATAGCAGGCCGGCCCCGGACGCTCGTCGTCGCGCGGCCACGGGAGCGGATTGTGTCCCCACTCGCCGCCGATCCCGTTCACGCCGCCCAGCACTTCCCCCCGCACAACGATTCCGGCGCCCGTCCCGGTGCCGATGATGACCCCGAAGACGACCTCCGCGCCCGCTCCCGCGCCGTCGTGCGCTTCCGAGACCGCGAAACAGTTGGCGTCGTTCTGCAGCCGCACCGGCCTGCCCAGGACCTCCGCCAAGTCCCGATCCAGCGGCTTGCCGATCAGCCACGTCGAGTTGGCGTTCTTCACAAGGCCGGTCTGCTTCGAAACGGTCCCCGGAATGCCGACACCCACCGTACCGGTTCTGCCGGTTTTCGCCTCACATCCGGCCACCAGATCCCCGATCATCCGAATGACGCCGTCATACTCCTTCGGCGTCGGCGCCCGGACGCGCGCGCACAACTCCGCTCCGGTCGCCGGATCGAGCGCCGCCAGTTCCGTCTTCGTCCCGCCAAGGTCTATTCCAATCCGCATGATTGCTATACTACGAAAACGCCCGAACAAGGAAACGAAAAGGCCCGGTGAATGTGATCATCGGCGCGGGACCGGCAGGTCTTAGCGCGTCTTTGGAATTGTCGCGACACGGTGCTCCCTCATTGGTCCTGGAAAAGGACGACGTGGTGGGCGGGCTTGCTCGCACCGTCGCATATAAGGGGTACCGTTTCGATATCGGCGGGCATCGATTCTTCACCAAAGTTCACCTTGTCGAGCGCCTGTGGCGGGAACTTCTCGGAGAGGACTTCCTCACCCGCCCGCGCGCATCCCGCATCTTCTACCGCGGCCGCTACTTCCAGTACCCGATTGAGCCCTTCGATGCCTTGCTCGGGCTCGGCCCGTGGGAGGCTCTGCACTGCACCCTGAGCTACCTCCGTGCGCGAGTGCTTCCCCGTCCCTCCGAAGAGAGCTTCGAAGACTGGATCGTGAACCGCTTCGGCGACCGGCTCTACAAGACGTTCTTCAAGACCTACACGGAGAAGGTCTGGGGGATGCCCTGCACCGAGATCCGGGCGGAATGGGCGGCGCAGCGGATCAAGGGACTCAGCGTCGCCTCGGTGCTGATGCATGCCTTGCGCCGGAACGGATCGCAACCGCTGAAGACGCTCATTCACGAATTCCAGTACCCCCGCCTGGGTCCCGGCATGATGTGGGAGCGCGCGCAGGCCGAAGCGGAGCGGCTTGGCGCCCGCGTTGTGTTCAACGCCCCGGTAGAGCGGATCCGCTGGCGGCCGGGAGCGGTGACCAGCGTCGTGGCGGGCGGCCAGGAGTATTGCGGCGATCGTTTCATCAGCACCATGGCAATCCGCGACCTGATTGCCGCGCTCGATCCGGCACCGGCGGAGCTCGTCAGGGAGATCGATTCGTTCCGGTATCGCGACTTCCTGACCGTGGCGCTGATTGTCGAGGGGCCGAGCCCGTTTCCCGACAACTGGGTCTACGTCCATTCACCCGAGGTCCAAGTGGGGCGGATCCAGAACTACAACAACTGGAGTCCGGACATGGTTCCGGAGCCGGGCATGACCTGTCTGGGCCTGGAGTATTTCTGCTTCGAGGGCGACGGCTTGTGGAAGACCCCCGACGCCAGCCTCATCGACCTGGCGAAGCGTGAGATCGCAACCCTGGGATTGATCGACGTCAGCCGCGTCGTGGACGGCGCCGTCGTCAGGATGCCCAAAGCGTACCCTGTGTACGACGGGAGTTATCAGCAGGGCCTCGAAGCCATCCGGGCCTTCCTCCGCGAAGTTCCGAACCTGCAACTCGCCGGACGCAATGGCATGCATCGCTACAACAACCAGGACCACTCGATGCTGACGGGCATTCTCGCGGCGCGCAATATCCTTGGGGCGCATTACGACCTGTGGCGGATCAACGTCGACGCTGAGTATCACGAGGAAGGCTACGATCTCACCGAAGAGGATGTCGCCGCACTCGGCACGACGCAGCCGCTGCAGCCGGAACGGCTGAGCCCTCGCCGATGAACGGGCTGCCCGCGATCAGCATCGTGATCCCGGCCTACCGCGCCGAAGCGACGCTCCCGGCGGCGCTCGAAGCCCTCAGCCAATCAGACTTTTCCGATTTCGAGTGCATCGTCGCGGACGACCATTCGCCGGAGCCCGCGGAGCAGCTCGGACAGCCGGGCCTGCCGGTTCGCTGGGTCCGGTTGGACCGGCAGGGCGGCGCGGCGCTGGCGCGCAACGCGGGAGCACGCGAGGCGCGCGCCGGACTGCTGGTCTTTCTCGATGCCGATGTCACCGTGCATCCCGATACGTTGGGCCGGATTGCCGATGCCCTCGGCGGGCAGCCGGACCTCGCCGCGATCATCGGATCCTACGACGACGAACCGGCCGCACCGGATTTCCTGTCCCAATACCGGAACCTGATGCACTGTTTCTTTCACCGCACCGCCCGGCCGCGCGCGACGACGTTCTGGACGGGTTGCGGCGCCGTCCGGCGGGACTGGTTTCTGCGCCTGGGTGGATTCGATCCGGCCTTCGATGGCATCGAAGACATCGAGTTCGGCTACCGGCTCTACCATGCTGGGGCGCGCATCGCGCTCGATCCGGCGATCCAGGTCAAGCATCACAAAGTCTGGCGCCCGTGGAATCTGCTGCGCACCGATGTCCTCAGCCGCGCGGTGCCCTGGACGGATCTCATCCTCCGTGACAGGCACGTGCCGACCGATCTGAATACGTCGCCCCGGCAACGGGTGAGCGTGGTCCTCGTATGGCTGGCGCCGGTGTTGCTTTTCGCCGGACCGCCGGCAGCAGCAGCCGCGCTGGCGGCCGCGCTTCTCCTGAATCTCGAGGTGCTGGGGTTCTTCCGGCGCAAGCGAGGGCTTTGGTTCGGAGTACGGGCTGCGCCGTGGTTTCTGTTCTACCTGTTCTATAGCGGGCTCGGGTTCGCGCTCGGCCTGGCCCGCCACATCCGGAAGCGGGTCTCGAAGACTCGAGCGGCCTCCCACTCCCCGGAGTAGGTTTCCAAAGTCTGGCGCACCAGATCCCACCCCGGGAGCCGCTCCCGCGGATCGAGATCTTCGATGATCACGCTCACACCCCGCGATTGCAGCAGCTTCCGGACCTCGTCGGGCTCCGTCACGGAACGGCTCAGGATCTCACCAAAGAAGCTGAGCTGGTAGAAGGCCTTGCCGGCACGCAGTACCGTGTGACCGGGGCGCTGGTCTCGCAGGGCGATTTCGCAGATCAGTGCGCCCTCTGAGGCTGTTGATCCCGCGATCAGCACTGCTGTCGCAGGCCTTGCGGCCAATGCAGCGGCCGTTTCGGCGGCGCCTCGAATCCGGATCGGCGGCTTGTACTGCCAGAACGAGAAGGCAATGCAGACGGCCGTGAAGGCGATCGTCGAGAGCCGGTTCCGCCAGAGGCCGAACCGCTCCGCTGCCAGTGCGGCCGCCAGCAGCAGGACAGGCATTCCGGTCACCAGATGACGCGGCGACCACATCAGAACGAACTGCCGGAAGAGCACGATGGAAACCAGGAGGGCGAGGCAGACGGTCCATCGCACATCTCGCGTCCGGAAGGCCCGGATGGCCGACAAGCCGAGACCCATCGCTACGAGTGGCGCCGCCAGGCCGGACATCCGTAGCCATTGAACCAGCACCCAGTAGAATCGCGGCTCCGACACTGGAAGCATGAGGACCTGCATGCCACTCCGCTCATGGGCGGCTCCGGGGACCAGAAAGTACCAGGGCGCGCAAAGAAGCGCCACAACGACCGCGGGGATCCAGAAGTCCAGGCGCCTCAGGATCTCCCAGCGCCTGAGCACGAGCACACTGAGCACCGGGACCAGGGCCAGGACCGCCCCGGTTCCTTTCGCCAGCAGCGCCGCCGCGGCGAGAAGACCGAAGAGGACGGCGGGCATGGTGCCGGGCGCCTCGAGATAACGTGCGTAGACGAGCACCGCCGCCCCAGTCAACAGGATCATCAGGAGTTCGGTCATCACGAGGCCTCCGTGATGGCGGGGCAACGGCGCCACAATCCACAGGATCGCCATGGCCAGTCCGGCAGCCGGAGCGACCCACCGCGCGGCCGCGAACGAGATTCCCACCGCGATCAGGGCAGAGAACGCCGCCTGGAGAACGAGGATCGATTCTCTCGACGCGGGAAAGATAAGCATCCACGCGCCTTGCAGCGCATAAAACACCGGAGGCCAGTGCCCCATGCCGATGCGGGGGTAGTGGGCGTGATACTCGGTGGCGAATTCCAGGGGCGGCCACGGGCACAGCGCGGCAAGGTAGTCGCGCACCATCAGGCCGGTCAGGAAATGTGACGCCTCGTCCTCTTCGAGCGACCATCCTCCAGTCCCGCCTCCCAGAAAGACGAGTCCGACCGCCACGGCCCAGAACAAAGCAAACTGCGCCAGGAAGGAAAGTCGCATGCGGCGTCCCGCGACCGTCAGGCAACGATGCCTTGGATGACCTCCCCTTCCACGTCGGTGAGCCGGAAGTCGCGCCCGCTGTAGTGGTAGGTGAGGCGCGTATGGTCGAATCCCAGCAAATGCAGCATCGTGGCGTGGACGTCATGCACGTGTACCTTGCGGTCCACCGCGTGCCAGCCGAAGTCGTCTGTGGCCCCGTAGGCCATTCCCCCTTTGACTCCGCCGCCCGCCAGCAGCACGGTGAAGCCGTAAGGATTGTGGTCGCGGCCATTCTGCAGAAACTGCCGCACGCTAATCTCAGCCGTCGGAGTGCGCCCGAACTCGCCGGCAAAGAAGATGAGCGTTTCGTCCAGCAGACCTCGTTGCTTGAGGTCACCGACGAGCGCCGCGAAGCCCTGGTCCGCCGCCGGTGCGAGCTTCTGGTGCATCATGATGTCGGCATGGTGATCCCATGGCTGGCCGGCGCCGTAGAATACCTGGACGCACCGCACGCCCCGCTCCACCAGACGCCGCGCCAGCAGGCAGCCGCGCCCGAAATCGCTCGATCCGTAAGCCTCTCGTATCGAAAGAGATTCCTTACGTAAGTCAAACGCATCCATTGCTTCGGCCTGCATGCGGTAGGCGATCTCCATCGATTGGATGCTCGCTTCGAGTTCGGCATCGCCCGGACGCATCTCGTGGTGCGCGGCATTCAGGCGGGAGATCAAGTCCAGTTGCTCGCGCTGCGCGGCGGCGTCCAGACGGGGATTGCGGAGAAACGGGATGAGCCTCGCCGGATCGTCGGTATCTTTGACGTTCTGGATATGCGTCCCCTGGTAGACGCCCGGCAGAAAAGCCGACGTCCACAACTCGGCGCCCGGAGCGATGGGTTTGCCGGGACACAGCACGACAAAGCCGGGAAGGTTCTGATTTTCGGTGCCCAGCCCGTACGTCACCCAGGACCCGAGCGACGGCGTCCCGAGCACATTGCGGCCGTTGCTCAGCATCAGCATCGCCGGCGGATGATTGGGGATGTCGGTCGTCACCGAGCGGACGACGCAGACGTCGTCGATGACGGACGCCGCGCGTGGAAACAGCTCGCTCACCTCGAGTCCGCTTTGCCCGTGGCGGCTGAAAGCGAAGGGCGACGCCATCAGGTTGCCCGTCTTGCGCTCGGTCTTGGGATTGCCGAGAGGGCTCGGCTGGCCGTCGTATTTCGCCAGCATCGGCTTGGGGTCGAACGAATCGACGTGCGAGACCCCGCCGTTCATGTAGAGGAAGATAACGTGCTTGGCCTTCGCCGCAAAATGGGGCTGGCGCGAGGCGAGCGGCGCGCCCGCGCCAAGCGTCTGGGCCAGTCCAACCAAGCCGAAGCCGTTGGCGACAGATCGCAGGATGTCGCGGCGCGTGAGCATCGGAATCTTCAGTCTACATAGAGGAACTCATTCGACGCCAACAGCGCCTGGGCGTACGCCGGCCAGCGGCCTTCGGACTTTGTGAAGGCCAGCCCCGCCTCCATCTCGGCCTCTGCCGGCAGGCGCTGGAACAGCAACCGGTACGCCTCGCGGATTCTCGCCTCGGGACCGCCGGTCAACCGCGCGGCAAGCCGTTCCGCCTGCTGGAGCATGAACTCTGCATTCAACAGGAAGAGCCGCTGCGACGGGACGTTGGTCGGCACGCGCTGCTCGGCCGTCGTATTCGGGTTGGGGAAGTCGAACAGCATCAGCATCGGATCGGTCTTGCCGCGGCTGATAAACCCGTAAATCGAGCGCCTGACGTTGCCGGGATCCGCCAGGGGCAACGGCGGACCGCCCTCGGACAGATCCAGGGAACCCGACGCAGCAAGGACGGCATCCCGCAGCGACTCGGCCTCGAGCCGCCGCCTCTTGGCCCGCCACAGCAGCCGGTTATCCGCATCGGCCCTCTCATTCGCCGCGACTCCCTCCGCGCTCAGCCCATAGACCGACGACAGCACGATCTCCCGGTGCAGCGTCTTCAGCGACCACCCGCTGTCCATGAGCCGCCCGGCGAGAAAGTCCAGCAGCTCGGGATGACTGGGCCGGTCGCCGTTCATCCCGAAATTGCTCGGTGTGCGCACGATTCCCTGGCCGAAGTGCTGCTGCCAGATGCGGTTCACGATCACACGCGCGGTGAGCGGATTGTCGCGCGAAGCGATCGCCCGCGCCAGTTCCAGCCGCCCGCTCCCCGATCCGTAAGCAGGCGGCTCGCCTTTCGAGAGGACCGTCAGAAATCGCCTTGGAGCGACCTCGCCGGGATTGTCCGGGTTGCCGCGCACGTACACGTGCTGCTTCACCGGTTCCGGCAGGTCCTCGATCGCCAGCAGATAGGGAAACTCGGGCGGCACCTCGCCCCGGGCAGCCTCGACGCGGGCGCGCAAGCCGTCCAGGTGGCGGCGGCGCTGGTCGGGAAGAAACCGCTCGACCGTCTGCCCTTTGTAGTACAGAATGCCGTCCTCTGTCGCATTGGAGTTGACGACGCCCCCGCCCCGGTTCCCTTCGGCAAGCAGGTCCTGCCAGAGCATGAACTTCGCGCGGTCCATGGTCCGGCCGACCACTTTGCCGAGCATCATCCCAGTGGTGAATCCGAGCGACACGGCGCGGTTGTACGCGTCGACGCCTTTCTTCTCCCGGATCACCGCCAGGACGAGTTCTTGAAACTCTTCCGCTGCCTTCCGGCCGGGCGCCGCATCCCAGGCACGCAGGTACGGATGCTGGCGGTCTGTCCTGGCGAGGTAGCGCTTCCACCGGTCCAGAGTTTCTCGATCCAGATCCGCTGCATCGTCCATCCCGGCGGCGGCCAGCATGTAGCGCGCGGACTGCGCGGCGAGCATTTCGCCGACCTGCATGCTTTCGGTGAGCTGGTATTGCTTCAGATCGGACTGCCAGTCGTCGAGCGCCTTCTTCCGGGCGCGATAGGCGGCAACCTCGGCTTCGGGAGCCAGCGGGATTTCCCGGTTGCGCGTGCTGCGGAAGATGCCGAGCAGCGAGTAATAGTCGCGCGTCGGCACGGGATCGTACTTGTGGTCGTGGCACTGCGCGCAGGCGACGGTCAAGCCGAGGAAGCCTCGTGTCAGAACGTCGACACGATCATCGTCGGTCACCTCGCTCGGTGACTCTGTGAAGATCGTGAGGGCGGCGAGGTCGCGCCGGCCATCCGGCAGAAGGTCGGCGGCAAGCTGGGCCGTGATGAACCGGTCGTACGGCATGTCTTCGTTGAACGCGCGAATCACCCAGTCGCGATAATGCCAGGCGTAGGGCGCGGCCCCGATGAGCCGGTCGTCGGCGTGGCGCGCCAGGTCGAGCCACATGCGCGCCCAGCGTTCGCCATAGCGGGGCGAAGCCAGCAGCCGGTCCACGACGCGCGCAGCAGCTTCGGGAGAAGAGTCGGCGAGGAAGGCATCCACCGTTTCAGGCGCCGGCGGCAGTCCCGTCAGATCGAAAGCAACGCGGCGGATCCACTCGCGCCGCCCGGCAAAGGGCGCGGGCCGCAGTCCTGTCTCTTCGAGCTTCGCCAGAATGAACGCATCGACAGGGGATCGGACCCACTTTCGATCCTGGACGGCAGGCGGCTCCACCCGCCGCACCGGCTGAAACGACCAGAACAGGGGATCTGCCGCAGCCGCCGCGGTCTCCGGCCAGGGGGCTCCGGCGCGGATCCATTCTTCGAATGCCGTGATCGCGGCCGCGTCCAGCTTGCCGGCTGGCGGCATGCGCAACCGGGCGTGCTCGTACCGCAGCGCCTGGACCAGCAGACTGCCGTCAGGGTCGCCCGGAACCAGCGCGGGACCGGTGTTGCCGCCCGCCAGCAGGGCTTCCCGCGAGTCCAGCCGCAGCCCGCCCATCCTGGTCTTGGCGTGGCAGGCGGAACATTGGGACGCAAGCACGGGACGCACCCGCGATTCGAACAGATCCTCCGGGGACGCCCACAGCGCCGGCGCCGCAGCCAGCAGGACCAGAAGCGTGCGCGGGCCAGTCATGGCTAAAGCGTGCGTGTCACCTTTTGCAGGGTCCGCGGCTGGTCCGGGTTCAACCCTTTGACGGTGGCCAGGCACGCCGCGAACAATTGCGCGGGAATGATGTAGGGGATCGGAGTGTACAACTCCGCAAGCCGCGCTGGCAGCACGATCTGCCGCGTGGCCCGCGCCGCGATGCTCTTGTTCGCCGCATCCGCAATGACCACCGTTTCGGCGTTCAGACTCCGCAGTTTGTCCACCATCTCGCCCATGGACGGCGCCGTCACGCCTGGCGGCGCGAACAGAAAGATCGGGAAGTTGCGCTCCACCATGGCGATGGGGCCGTGCAGAAAATCGGCGGAGGAGAAGCGCTCCGCCACCACGTAGCAGGTCTCCATCATCTTCAGGGCGAACTCAAACGCATTGGCGTAGTTGAGCCCCCTTCCCACCACGACGGCGTGCGTCATGAAGCGGTACCGCTCCGCCAGCGCCGTAATTTCGGGCTCGAGCGTGAGAGCGGCCGCGGTCCACTCAGGCAGGCGGAGAAGGTCGGCTGCCCGGATTTGCCCGCCCAGCGCGTGTGCCAGCAGGTACAGCATCGCCACCTGCCCGGTGTAGGTCTTGGTGGCGGCGACGCTGCGTTCCCTGCCCGCCCGGACCAGGAACACATGTTCGGCCAGTCCAGCCAGCGCGCTCTTCGATTCGTTCGTGATCCCGATGGTCAGCGCACCCTGGCTTTTCGCGCGCTCCACCACGACGTTGGTATCGGTGGATTCGCCCGATTGCGAGATTCCCACGACCAGCGCCTCGCGGAAGTCGAACGCCGCTTCGTAGAGCGTGTGAATCGACGGCGCGGCCAGCGACACCGGAATCCCCGTGGCGATCTCCAGCAGATAGCGCCCGAACAGTGCCGCGTTGTCCGAGGTTCCGCGCGCCGCCAGGATCACCAGCTTCGGACGGCGCTTCTCCAGCACGCGCCGGACCGCTTCCATCCTTTTGAGACCGGAGACCAGCGTCCGTTCAATCGTTTCCGGCTGCTGCCGGATCTCCTCGAGCATGCGGGACATAGCTCTACTTCTCACGTTCGGTGGGGGCGCTGCGCTCCCGCTTGGTCAGAATATCGCGGATCGCGTAAATGCGGCGGTCCTGCGATTCGAAATACGTGCGGATCATGACCTCGCCAAGGAGCCCGGTCGAGAACATCATGAGGCCCGCCAGCAGCAGCAACCCGCCCGCCACCATCAGGGGGCCATGCTGGACGGCGATCTCGTGGCCTGTCAGACGGTAGATGGCAATGTAGGTGAGAATGGCGCCTCCGGAGAGCGTCCCCGCGAGGCCGATTGAGCCGAAAAAGTGCATCGGCCGGGTGAAGTACTTCAGGAGGAACTTCACCGTGAGGATGTCGAACAGGACACGGAACGTCCTGCCGAGACCGTAGTGCGAATCGCCGGCGGCGCGGGGCGTATTGCGGATGGGGACCTCGGCCACGCGCGCGCCGTAGTAGGTCGCCAGCGCGGGGATGAAACGGTGCAATTCGCCATACAGGTGAACGTCGCGCAGGACCTCGGCTCGATACGCCTTGAACGTGGTCCCGAAGTCGTGCAGATCGAGTCCCGAAGCCTTCGACATCAGCCAGTTGGCGACGCGCGATGGGATCTTGCGGGTGATGGCGTTGTCGATGCGTTCACGGCGCCAGCCGCTGGCGATGTCGTAGCCCTCTTCGAGCTTGGCGAGAAGCGCGGGAATGTCCTCGGGGGCGTGCTGCAAGTCGCCGTCCATGGCGATGATCACGTCGCCTTCCGCCTCGTGAAATCCGGCTTGCAGCGCCGCCGTCTGGCCGAAGTTGCGCCGCAACCGGATCACCTTCAGACGGTTGTCGGTTTCGACCAGGTTGGCGAGAAGCAGATAGCTGCGGTCGGTCGAGGCGTCGTCAACGAATAGAATTTCGTAGGGCAGACCAAGCTCTTCCAGGACCGCCGTCAACCGGTCGTAGAGAGGCAGGAGCGACGGCTCCTCATTGTGGATGGGGATCACGATGGAGAGCATGGGCACGGACCAGCCATCTCTCAGTTTATCAGCTACTTGGTGTAGAAGGCGCGAATCGCGGCGGCAACCCGGGCGGCATCGTCCGCCGCCAGAAACGGGTACAGCGGAAGCGAAACGATCTCGCGCGCCGCCCGCTCGGCATGGGGCAGATCCCCGCGGCGCAGGCCGTTTCCGGCGAAGGCGGGGTGCAGGTGCAGAGGTGCGGGATAGTGGACGCCGGTGGCGATGCCACGCTCCGCCAGGTAGGTCCGCAGGCGCTCTCGCCGCGCCGCGCGAATCACGTAGAGATGACACACCGAGCAGGCATGCCGCCGCACCAGCCCGACGCCCGGACAACCGGCAAGCGCTTCGTCGTAGAGGCGGGCGATCTGCGCGCGGGCGGCGTTCCATGCGTCCAGGTGCGGCAGCAGCGCGGAGAGCAGACACGCCTGAAGCTCATCCAGTCTCGCATTCGTCGCCGCGCGGTGGCTGATCTGGACGCGCAGGCCCTTGGCGTTGGGATCGCGGCCCCCATCCCGCAGGGAGCGGACAAGACCTGCCACGCGCGCCGATCCGGTCGTCACCGCGCCGCCGTCGCCGAGGCAGCCAAGGTTCTTGGTGGGGTAGAAACTGTACGCAACGTAGGGCGAAAAGCGCGTCAGTGGCTGCCCCTGGTATCGCGCGCCGTGGGCCTGGCAGGCATCCTGGACGAGGGGGATGCCCGCATCGCGCGCCAAGGCGCGGAAGCGGTCGATCCTGCAGGGCTGCCCGTACAGATGGACGGGCAGCAGGGCCCCGGTGCGGCGGGTCATCCGGTTGGCTGCGTCGTCCGGATCGAGCAGCAACGTTTCGGGGTCGATGTCGGCAAACCGCGGCGTCGCGCCCGCGGCCAGGATCGCCACCCCCGTGAACGGAGCCGTCATCGCCGAAGTCAGCACTTCCCCGGCGACGCCGGCGGCGCGCAGGCAGATCTCGATCGCCGCCGTCCCCGAGCCCACTCCGACAGCGTGGGGCGCTCCCATCGCTTGTGCGAACTGACCCTCGAACGCACGCACCTGCGGGCCCAGGATGAAGTGCATCCGTTCGTAGACCGCGCGCTCCAGGCGCCGCCATTCCGGCTCGACGGCCGCCAGCGCCGGCCGCAGGTCGATCATGGGAACCGGTGTCACGCCAGCCGCCTGTCCTTGCCCGTCACCGCGGGCGCCACGACCAGCCGCCAGTAGAGCCGGGTCAGTTGGAGAAACGTCTTCACGAGGGATCGCACCCGGAAGAACTGGCTCCGGCCGTGGAGCCTGGGATAGTGATGGACACCCACCTCGACCACCCGCAGCGGGCTCATCTCGAGCTTCCGCACCAGCTCCACACAGATGGTGCCGCTGGTCGACGTCAGCCGGATGTCGTCGAGCAGGCTCCGCCGGATCAGGCGGAAATCGCAATCGATGTCGCGCAGCCGGATGCGGAAGATCCTGCGGGCGAAGGAGTTGTACAGCTTGCCGATGAGGATGCGGTGCCAGGGGTCCTGCCGTTCCAGCTTGTAGCCGTTCACCAGTCCCACACCGGGCGCCATGCGTTCCAACAGCTTCGGCAGTTCGCCAACGTCGTATTGGCCATCGCCGTCGGTATAGAACACCAGTTCCTTGGTCGCAGCCGCGAACCCGCTCCGCAGCGCGCCGCCGTAGCCCCGGTTCACCTCGTGCGTCACCACGCGCAACCGGGGACCGTACTCCTCCTGGAGCCGGGCCAGCACTGCGCCCGTGTCGTCGTGGCTGCCGTCATTCACAACCACCACCTCAAAGTCGTGGGTGTAGTCACTCAGGACAGAGAACGCCTTGGCCACAAGCGCAGGCACAGTGGGGGCGTCATTAAAAGCTGGAAAGAATACGGTTACGCTGGGTTGAATCCTCCGTATTGTAGAATAGCGGGCATGCCCGAGTCGACTACTTTTTACCGCATCCAGAAGTTGCCCCCCTATGTCTTTGCCGTCATCAACGAGATGAAGGCAAAGGCTCGGGCCGCGCAGATGGATGTCATCGATCTGGGCATGGGCAACCCGGACGGCGCCACTCCCCGCGCAGTGGTGAACAAGCTCATTGAGGCCGCCAAGAACCCGCGCAACCACCGGTACTCGCAGTCTGCCGGAATCGGCCAGTTGCGCCTGGAAATCACGAAGCACTACAAGGCCGAGTACGGTGTCGATCTCGACCCGAACGGCGAGGCGCTCGTCACCATCGGCTCGAAGGATGCCCTGGCGCACCTGCTGTTCGCGGTGGTTGGACCGGGCGACATCGTTGTGTCACCGAATCCTGCCTATCCGATCCACCAGTACGGCGTCATCATGGCCGAGGGCCACGCGCAGATCCTGCCGATGCCGACGCCGGAGGAGTTTCTTTCAAGACTTGAAGATTTATACCGTAAGTCTGTGCGTCCGCCAAAGTTGCTCTTGATCTCGTTCCCCCACAATCCAACCACGCAGTGTGTCGGGATCGAGTTCTTCGAGGAGATCGTCCGGATGGCCCGCGAGCACGGCACCATGATCGTGCACGACTTCGCCTACGCCGATATCTGCTTCGACGGCTACAAGGCGCCGTCGATCCTGCAGGTCGATGGCGCCAAGGAAGTGGCTGTGGAAATCTACTCAATGTCCAAAAGCTACAACATGGCGGGATGGCGGGTCGGATTCTGTGTCGGGAATCGCCACATGATCCACGCGCTCGCTCGGATTAAGAGCTATCTAGACTACGGCGTGTTCCAGCCGATCCAGATCGCCAGCATCATTGCTCTGCGCGAGTGCAAGGACGAGTCACGCCAGATCGCCGCCATGTACCAGAAGCGGCGGGACACGCTCATCGAAGGTCTGCAGCGGGCGAACTGGGAGATCACCCCGCCACGCGGGTCGATGTTCGTCTGGGCGCCGGTGCCGGAAAAATTTCGAGAACAAGGTTCACTTGAGTTCGCCAAGCAGTTGATGGCGAAGGCGTTGGTGGCCGTCTCTCCCGGTATCGGATTCGGGCCTCTGGGCGAGGGCTTCGTCCGCTTCGCGCTGGTCGAAAACGACCATCGCATCCGCCAGGCGACGCGCTCAATCCGGCAGTTCCTGACGTCCTGATCAGACCAGGGTCACGCTCTGGAAGAGTCCCTCGCCAAACCACTGGCGAAACCAGGCCTGGAGGTCTTCCGAACGGGCGCCCCCGGCCTCGAACATGGCGTTCAGAGCCTCGCCGAGAGTCGCGCCTTCGCTGAGCGTCCCCAGCAGAGCGAAAGCTGGGGCCGTCAGGGCAAGCTGTTGGACGCGGTACGTCCGCCGGTAGACGACCAGCCAGGTCCGTTGCCGCCGTGGCTCGGGAACCGTTTCGCCGGCGTGAAACGCGTGCATGTGGGAATGCACGGGATAGCTCAGCCGGAGGAGCCGGAAGGCGCGGACGGGCCGGAGCCGCAGGTTCTCCCAAACCTCCGGCGCGTACCGTTCGATTGTCCCGGGATCCGCCACCGGGGACTCGTCTTCGTCGAACACCAGCGTCGACACGAGTTCGAAACGCGCCAGGTCGCGCACGAAAACAGGCTTCGCCAGGCCGGTCACCCGGTCCAGGAAGGCGGGCAAGCTGTCTCCGAGCCGGTTCAGGGTATATGAGCTCGACGGGTGCTCAGTCAGGTACAGGCGGCACAGTTCCTGGAATGCCTCGTCGCCCAGGCGATGGTGCAACCCGGGGTAGTCCGCGCGTAAAGCTTCGACCAGCCTGGCCTCATACATGCCACGGTAGATGTCGAGCCTCTCGAGAGGCGCCAGGGTTCGAGAAGGGCGGATCAACCCTGGCGCCTCACTTGCGGGAAATTCGCGCTCCGCCTCGCGGGTACGGATCGCGACCCCGACCGGGCCGGCGGCCAGGATGCATGCCTGCATCCATCGCTGGAGGCCGCCGAGTAGTTCTGGTGGGCTGTCACGCGGCATGGAGCGCGTCCTCGAGGAAGCGGCCGGCCTTGAGCACCTCGGCGTGCACGACATCGAAGGCCGGAATCGCTTCGTCCCATTCCAGGAGCGTGGAAACAGTGCCGAAGCGCCGGCAGGCATGCGCATACAGGCGCCACACGTCCTCGACCACGTGATCGCTATGCGTGTCGAGGATGTGCGTCCCTTTGTGCGTGTGTCCCGCCAGATGAATCTGGACGACGCTGCCCTCCGGGATCCGGTCGATGTATTGGACCGGGTCGAAGCCGTGGTTGAAGGCACTCACGTAAACGTTGTTGACGTCGAGCAACACACCGCACCCGGAGAGGTCGGCCAGCTCGGCCAGAAAGTCGCACTCGGTCCAGGTCGAGCCGGCAAACTCCAGATAGCTCGACGGATTCTCGAGGATCAGCGGTTGTTCCAGGTAATCGGAGACAATCCGCACGCGCTCGGCGACGTACCGCAAGGATTGGCTGGTATAAGGCATGGGCAGCAGGTCATGCGTGTTCAGCCCGGAGACGCCGGTCCAACACAGGTGATCGGAGATCCAGCGCGCCCTGGTCCGGCGGGCCAGCCGCTTCAGCTTCGCGAGGTGGGCGAAATTCAGCGGATCGGTGCTGCCGATGGAAAGCGAAACTCCGTGCATCGCCACCGGATACCGTTCGGCGACCCGGTCCAGCACGTACGCCGGGCGCCCCCCGCTGTCCATGAAGTTCTCCGAGAGGACTTCGAACCAGTCCACCGGAGGATGCTCGGCCAGAATGTGAGGGAAGTGGACGGTCCGCAGACCGATGCCAAACCCCAGGTCCGGAATACCCCAGCGATTCGCCATGGCAGTGATCTCCAAGAAATGCCCGCCGCTTCTCCGAGCAGGGATCCGCGGCGGGCTCGATGGAGGTTTAGGCGACCTCGTTGCGCCGCGAACGCAGCCGGAGAGACTTCTTCTTGGCCTCGAGAGGCACGGCGCAGCCTCCTTTCCCCTTGCAGGAGTTCTTCCCGGCGCAACCGTTGTCGCCGCTCGAGCAGCCGCCCTGACCCTTACATTCGTTCAGGCCTTTGCAGTCGTGCTTGGCGGCAGTCGCGCACCCGCCTTTGCCTTTGCAGGCGTTCTTGCCGGAACAGTCGTTGTCGGCGGTCTTGCAGCCTCCCTGGCCCTTACATTCGTTCATGCCCTTGCAGACATGCTTCTCGCCTTTGTCCTGTGCCATCGCGGAGGTGGCAGTAACACTGGCCGCGATCCCGGCGACCGCGGCTCCCACTGCCGCGCCGAACTTACGTCTCGTCATCTTGGTGGTTCTCCTTAGTTCTGAGTCGGATGTCGAGCCGGCGCCACCCGAGGTGCCGCGGCCAGCCCTTCACGAAGAGATTTCGCGAACGCGGCGTTCCGGTAACGCGAAGATCGGGAAACAAGTCGCGCGTTACCGGACGCCGGCCGGGTGCGAATCTACAAGGGAAGCCGATGCTGCGAATCGAGCGACGGGACGTTTGCCTGGTTGAGAACTGCCATAGGACACTAGAGCACCGGGCGCAGCCAGAACGGGTGTGCCGGTGAGAACAATGGCATCTCCAGAACAGGACGCAGTCCCGCCGCGGACAGGGGCGGCGGGAGCGCGCGAAGCTCTGGATGCCGAGTTGCTCCGCCTGATGCCGCGCTATCAGGACGCGGACCGGGCGGCGGCGGACGCACTCGTCCTGACGGCGGGACCTGTGCTGGCGCGCTATTTCTATTCTCTGACCGGGGATACGCGGCTGGTCGAGGATCTGGTGCAGGAGTGCTGGCTGAGGATTCACCGCGCCCGTCAGAGCTACCGCCGGGGAGAGCCCGTGCTCCCGTGGCTCATGGCGATCGCGCGGCACACCCGGGTCGATCAGTACCGCCGCTGGAAGAGGTCGTCCGGCCGCGAGACCGGCATCGACGGGTTGGTGCGGCAGCCGTCGTCCGACCCGCGGCCGGGAATCGAAAACAGCTTACAGGCTCGCGAGGTGGTGGCGGTGCTGCATCGCCTGCCGGACAGCCAGCGCGAAGTCCTCACCATGATGAAGACGAACGACATGAGTGTGGAGGAGGTAGCCCTGGCGACGGGAGTGAGCCAGGCCGCCGTCAAGCAGAAGGCGTTCCGCGCCTACCAGGCGATTCGCAAAGCGTTAGGGGTCTCGCGGCGTGAGGAGAATGAACGATGACCTGTGAGGACCTTGACCGCAGACTGAGCGAGGGGGCGCGGGCCGCCGACCTGGCCGCGGAACCAGCCGTCGCCACTCACCTGGCGCGATGTCCCGAGTGCGCCAGGCTGATGGCGTGGCTGCTGCGGGGCATTGGCGACGTACGGGTGGATAGCGCGCGGGCCAGTGAAATCGCGCGCACCGGCCTGAAGCCCGTACGATCCCTGCCGCCTGCCCGGACGCTAATCATGTCACTGGCCGCCATCGTCGCGGGCGTGGCCGGGCTGCATGTTGTGACTATGGGCGCGGACGGATGGCCCCTCCTTTCCGGATCCCAGGCGATCGTGTTCGCAGCCTTCCTGGCCGTGACGCTCGCGCTCCTGGCGCCGGCCTGGCTGAGTTCCCTCCGGCCGGGCGCCCGGCAGCGCGTGCATCCCGTGGCGGCGGTGCTGCTTCTGGCAGCCGGTTTTCCCGCCCTGGCTGCCTTGCTGTTTCCGGTCCGGCTGGCTGAGGGTCTGGCTGCCGAAGGCGTCCGCTGCGTGGCCGGAGGGGCGATGGCCGCCGCAATGGCGTCCGGTCTGCTCTTCCTGGTGACGCGCCGCGGCTATCCCCTCGACTGGGGGCGCACGGGAGCCCTCCTCGGCGCGATCGGCGGTCTCGCCGCCGTCGCCGCGCTGCAGGTATCCTGCCCGCGCCATGAAGCGGTGCATCTGGCGTTGTGGCACGGGCTTGCTCTGATCCTGCCGGTGTTGGCCGGCTTTCTCGCCGGCCGGCGCGCCGGCTAACCGATGTCCTTCAACCCAAGGAGAACTGCCCATCATGGACGTAACGCTACGGAACGAGTTGACCGCTCCTGAAGAAGCCCGGGATCTGCTGGCGATGGCCAAGGCGAAGTACGGCTTCGTGCCGAACCTCCTCGCCGTGATGGCGAATGCGCCGCCGCTGTTGAAGAGCTATATGACGCTGTCTTCCCTGTTCGAGACGACATCCCTGACGCCCACGGAGCGCCAGGTGGTTCTCCTCTCGGTCAGCACCCGCAATCAGTGCGGCTATTGCGTCGCGGCACACACGATGATCGCATCCATGCAGGACGTCCCGGCTGACGTGGTGGAGGCGATCCGCGCGGGCCAGCCTATCACGGATCCCAAGCTTGCCGCCCTGCGCCGGTTCGCCGAAGAAGTGACCACAACGCGCGGCTGGCCTTCGCCGACGACCGTCGAACGCTTCCTCGATGCCGGGTACACGGAAGCGCAGGCCCTGGAAGTGCTGATCGGCGTCGGCATGAAGACCATATCGAACTATACGAATCACCTCGCCGGCACGCCGCTCGACAGGGCCTTCGCCGTAGCGGAGTGGGAGCCGGCCGGCGCCACAAGCCGATGAACCCCTTCGCGATTCCGTGCCTCGCGCTCCTGCTCGCCGCCCCGGCCGGCGCGCAGTTCGCCGCCGGCGAATGGAAAACCGATACCTCCCGGAAGTCGATCGATCTCCGGGAGCTGCTCCGCGGGGGCCCGCCCAAAGACGGCATCCCGTCGATTGACCGGCCCCGCTTCATCCCCGCGGGCGAGGCCTCCTGGCTGTCTCCGAAAGAAATGGTGATCGCCTTCGAACTGGCAGGCGCGGCGCGCGCCTATCCTCTGCAGATCCTGATGTGGCACGAGCTGGTGAATGATTCGCTCGGCGCCACACCGGTGCTGGTCAGCTACTGCCCCCTTTGCAACAGCGCCATCGTGTTCGACCGCCGGGTGGACGGCAACACGCTCGAGTTCGGGGTCTCGGGCATGCTCCGCAACAGCGACATGGTGATGTACGACCGCCAGACCGATTCACTCTGGCAGCAGATCACCGGCGAGGGCATCGTCGGCGAGTACACCGGCAAGATCCTGCGGATTCTTCCCTCGCAGATGATCGCCTTCGATGAGTTCAAGACAGCCTGGCCGAAGGGCGTGGTGCTCAGCCGGGAGACCGGCTTCTCCCGCGAGTACGGCCGCAATCCGTACCGCGGCTACGAGTTCGGCTCCGGGCCGATCATGCCGGTACCGGAAGCGCGGAAGACCTCGCTGCGACCCATGGAGAAGCTGGTCGTGCTGAAGCATGGGAACGGCTACCGGGCGTACCCGGTGTCGCGGCTGGCGCGCAGCCGGGTCGTGGAAGACAGGATCGACGGGCGCTTCGTCGTCGTCTTCTACAGCCCTGAAGGTCTGAGCGCGCTCGATGCCCAAGCCATGGAGAAGTCACGCGCGGCCGGCTCGGTGGGTGTCTTCGTGGCCGAAGCCGATGGCAGGCGCATGCGATTCCGGCGCAACGGCGACCGCATCGAAGACAAGGAGACCGGCAGCGAATGGTCCGTCACCGGAATGGCGCGCGAGGGAGCGCTGCAGGGAGCCAGGCTGGCCCCGGTCGAGCACGGTGTCTACTTCGCCTTCGCGTGGCTCGCCTTCGAGCCGCGGACAGTCATTGTGGGCGAGGCCCCGTAGGCCGTGGCATCCGTGGCGCACCATCAGCCGACGCGCGAGCAACGCTCGGCCTGCACCTGATCCATCACCTCGAAGCATCCGTCGGAATCGAAGGTGTGGACGCCGAGAACGCCTTCAGGGGGCCGCAGGACGGCGATCTCGCTCTCCCGGTAAGACGCCGTCGAAAGCTCGTCGATCCGCAGGAAGCGGATTGCATGACCGTAGCGTTCCGCGCAGTCCTGCGCCGGACGGATCCAGGTTCCGCCGAGGTTGAAGATCCTCCCCGCTGGACGCGCCCTTCTGACGTCGGCCGAAATCGGGTTGGCCGGATGCCACTTCCACGGCTCGAACAAGCCATCAGAAGAGAAGAGGCACAGGCGGTCCGATGCCGCCGGCGGATCCACCAGCGCCCCGAAGAACCAGCAGAGTCCATCCCGGCGGTGCATCGTGACGTCCAGTAAGCCGTGCGGGAACAGTTCCCGCTCACGCACCCAGCGGAACGGAAAATCCTCGGCCCGGTAGAGAGTGACCTTCCCGCTCTCGGCCGCCTCCGGAATCATGTAGATCCCGGTATCGTGTTCGAAGACAAAAGGGTAAGACAGGTGCCACGGTTCTTCGATCACGGGCTGAAACGGTGCGGCGAGACCCGCGCCATTCAATTCGGCGCATGCGATGTGGCCCCGCTGGCGCGCGTAGTCAAACTCCTCGACAAACACCCAGGACCGGCCTCCGTGCCGGAGGATGAATGGATCGGCATGGAAGAATCCCCGCGGGCTCTCCAGCCAGCGGATCCCTTGGACCGATGCGGGGATTTCGCCTTGTCCGTGGGCGGGGCGGAAGCCGATGCGCCAGTGCGTCCGTTTCGGGACGAGGTTGCCCGCCCGGAGCCGGGCGCTCCGCGCCAGCTTCCCGAGGACGAAGGCTGCCATCTCCCGGTTGCCGGGAGTCCGGTAGAGTTTGCGCTTTCCGCGGTAGGGAACAGGCTCCGGCGCACGCCCGACGATCGCCTCCCACCCTTGTTCGTGCAGCGCATGCAGAGCGCGAATCACCATATGGGCCGAGGTGACGTACGGCGCCAGCCGGTTCTGACCCACGGAAATGCCTGGCTGAGTGGACGAAACGATCCGGTCGAGAACGAGACCGTTGTCGAGTTCTTCATTCAAGACCTGAAGGATCGCGCCGGAGCAGGGATTGCCTTCATGGATCTCCCAGAAGTGCGGCGGGCCGCCCCGGTAGAACTCGTTATCGCCGTGATGAAAGGACCAGATCCCGTACCTGGCGCATTTCAGAATGCCGCCGCGAATGATGTTGAAGCCGAACCGGAGAATGACGTCGAGGTCGAGATCGCTCAATTGCTGCACCACCGCCGTATCGAAGCGGTGCACGAAGCCTTTCACGTCCGGCGCGGCAACGATCCGGACGGCGTGTGTGAGCAGACTCGAGCAATCCACGGGACGCAGCAGATCCACCGCCTGGGGCGCGAGTCTCTCGTCGTACCGGCTGTAGACCGTCCATGCGAGTCCGTGCCGCAGCTTCTTGTCCCGTAAGGTGGTGATCAGTTTCCGGAGCTTCCCGGCGCCAGGCCGGTGCGGCGACGGGCGGGCTGGGAGCCCGTTCACAACGACGGCTTCGATTCGCGAATGATTGGACCGGCTGATGTGGTCGAGAACCGCGGCGAACAATGCGGCAGGCTGCTCGGAATCCAGAAGAACGCCGATGCGCTGGACGGGCCGTGCGTCGTTCGCCGACCGCAGGTAGATGTCATCGAGTAACGATGCACGCAGCACATCTGGAACCGCGATGCCGAGGGGCGAATCCGATGTCATCGGACCCGGTAGTGTAGCACGGCGGATCAGCGGCCGGACGAAAACTGGTGGTCGTACCGGCCTTCGAGGACGCTGCCGTGGCTCATCGTCAGGAACACATGGTCGCCCTTGCCGAGAAGCTCGTACACCTGACGCGTGTAGGCGTAAGCGTCCGGAATGTACCCGTAGAAGCTCAGCCTGCGCGGCGCCAGGGCGGCGGCGGCTTCGGGCAGATCGGTATACCGCAGCACGTTCAGGAAGTTCGGCCCCTCCACGTGCGTCGTAGGTGCGTGGAACAGCAGCACCTGGTGGATGCGCGGCTCCAGAAGGGCGGCATAAAGCGCGAGACCGCCGGAAACCTTCTTCCCGGAAACGAGGATGCGCGCACCGTCCACGCCCGGCCATCCGCGCAGCACATCGAAGGCCGACAGCACGTCGTGGACCCGCATCGAATCCACCGTACGGCCGGTGTGCATCGCGTTGCGCAGCGCGTCGCGGTAGAACCGCCGGTCCCAGGGAATCGCCCCGACGCCTCGCGGAAAGACCACCATTCGCACGCCCGGAACCGTGCCCAGCAGAGACGCCAGCGATTCCTCGTCCTCGCCATCGCTCGCGACATACAGGAACGCGGGGGCCGGCCCGGGCAGTTCTTTGGGCTTCGAAACCAGCGCGCGGATCGGGATGCCGGGCTCCGACTCAAATTCGATCTCCTCGAAGCCGGCGATCTGGCGGCGTGTGACGGCCTTGGGCGCCGCCTCGCGCTCCGGAAGCGCACGAAACACTTTGGCCCGCAGCGTCTCCAGCAGCGCGGACTGCCGTGCGTTCCATGCGGCAGGAGACGCATGGCGCCGGGGAGGACCGGCGGTCGTGAAGAACTCGTGCACGCGGAAGTTGCGCGCATCGGAGGGTGGGTTGCCGCCGAACACAGCCAGTTCCAACTCCGGCGCTTCGGAGAAATCCATATCCAGCCTGCGCTCCGGGATGCCCATCAGGTGCCGGTCAAACCAGCGGATCGCCTGCTCGCGCAGGTAGTGCGAATCCTGATGGCCGGTGTCGACGACGATATTGTCGAATCCGCCGGTTTTCCCGTATCCCTGAAAGAGCGTGCCGACGCGCCGCTCGAACTCCTCGTAGCCAGGGATCGGGAACAGGCGGTCCTGCCTGCCGTGCATCATGCGCAGCGCGCGCGGCGCGATCAGCGCGCCCTGGTGCAGCATGTCGTGCAGGTAGGTGTTGATGGGAAACATGCAATCGCAGTGGAGGCGCTGCGTATTGTCGCGGACATTGGCGGCGTAAGTCGAAATGCCCATCACGGGCGACGCGACTTTGACGCGCGGGTCGACCGCCGCGGTAAACCAGCTCATCGCCGCACCGCCGGACCGCCCCGTGATGCCGATCTTCGAGGCGTCGACTTCGGTTCGCGTCTCCAGATAGTCGATCGCCCGCATGGCGTTCCAGACTTCGACGCCGGCCGGCGTGTAGCCGCGCGCGTACCAGTCTTCCATCTCCTGGTTGTAGACGCCGTGGTGCAGCGCGAACGTCTCGGCGATCTGGATCGGGTCGAGGATCATCGCAACGTAGCCGTTGCGCGCGAAGGAGATGCCATGCCGCTGGTAGTGGGTCTTGCTGCCGTACGGTTTCACGGCGTGTCCACAAACATAGATGATCGCCGGGGCGCGGCCCGCGCGCTTCTTCGGCACGTAGAGATTCGCCGTCACGTACACCCTGGGCAGGCTCTCGAAGGCGATCTTCTCGACGGTATAGTCGCCCTTGTCGAGCACGCCGGTGACCTGGAGATTAAGGGGCGTCCGCTCCGGCCAGGGCAGCAGCCCCAGCATGTCGCGCAACTCCTCAAGACGGCGCGGGCGCGCCCGCTCCCACTTCTCCGGAGAGGCGATTTCGTCGGTTGCCTGACGCGTGATTTCGTCGGCCTGCCGCTCCAGGTAGGCCATCACCTGGCGGCGGCTGTCGAGCATTCGCTGGTAGGACCGATCCAGCTCCGTCTGTGCCGCCAGCGCCACGGGCAGAAACAACAGCGCGGCCAGCTTCAGATCCACTCGAGCGCGCCCTTCTTGTAGGCCCACACGTAACCGACGGCGAGGACCACAAGGAACACGGCGACCTCCGCCACTCCGAACCATCCAAGCACCTGGTAGCGGACAGCCCACGGCAGCAGGAAGATCGCTTCCACGTCGAAGATCACGAAGAGAATGGCGATGATGTAGAAACGCACCGTGTACCGGGCGCGCGAATCCGAGGCGGTCTGGATACCGCACTCGTACGCTTCCAGTTTGACGCGCGATGGGACATCGGGACGGATGTACTTCGCCAGGATCAGCGCGACGACGGGGAACAGGATCGCCACGGCCAGGAAAATGAAGAGCGGCACGTACCCTTCGGGCATGACGCCCTCACTATATCATGGCGAGTCCCCCAAAGCGGCGTGATATGCTCGGCTTAAATGCCCCGGGGAGTTTGGACTGCGTTGGCCGGAATGATGGCTGCCGCAATGTGCAGTCTGTCTGCCCAAACTGCCGGATCGCTCTCCGGTACGGTCCGGGATGCGACCGGGGCTGTCATGCCGGACACCCTCCTCACAGCCGTCAACCAGGAAACCGCCGTTTCCCGTCAGACGCGAACGACGGTGGCAGGCTATTACGTCTTCCCTGCCCTGCCGCCGGGAATCTACGACGTGCGCGCCGAGCGTGCGGGCTTCGCCTCGGAAGTGCGCCGCGACATCCGCCTGACCGTGGCGGAGGCCGTCACCGTGCCCTTCGTCCTGCAGGTGGGGGCCGTGGACCAGGAGATCACGGTCACCGGCGGCGCGGACCGGGTCGAAACGCAGTCCGCGCAACTCAGCTACCTCGTGGAAGAGCGCGCCATCGAAGAATTGCCGCTCAACGGCAGGAACTACACAGACCTCGCCCTGCTGCAGCCCGGCGTGGTGGCCTTCCCGCACCGCGACGGCGGCAGCGTGGTCGCGCACGGCCTGGGCATGAGCATCAACGGACAGGATCCGCGCTCGAACGTCTACCTGCTCGACGGCACCCCGCTCAACGACTTCACGAATGGCCCCGCGGGCTCAGCCGCCGGGACCGTGCTCGGCGCCGACACCATCCGCGAGTTCCGCGTCGAGACCAACGCCTACTCAGCCGAGTATGGGCGCAACTTCGGCGGGCAGGTGAACGTGCTGACGAAATCCGGGTCGAACGGGTACCACGGCACCGCGTTCCTCTTCCACCGCAACGACGCGCTCGATGCGCGCGAATTCTTCGATCGCGACATCCCGAGGTTCAGACGCTACCAGTCTGGCGGTTCGCTCGGTGGGCCGGTGCGCCAGGACCGGACGTTCTTCTTCCTCGGTGTGGAAAGCCTGCGCGACGGCCTTGGGCGCACCATTCAGACGATCGTGCCGGACGCCAACGCGCGCCTCGGCCTGCTGCCCGATCCCACGAATCCCTCCCGGCTGATCGATGTGGGCGTTCATCCCGCCGTACGGCCATTCCTCGACGAGTTCCCCCTGCCCAACGGTCCGGCGCGCGGCGGCGGCCTGGCCGGCTACGCGTTCCTGTTCGACCAGGACACCGACCAGGACTTCGGCCAGGGACGCCTCGATCACGTTTTCAGCCCCGCGCACCAGGTCTTCGCGCGCTACACCTACGACGGCGGCGAGCAGCAGCTTCCGACCGACTTCCCGCAGTTCCCGCGCCGCTTCCTGTCGCGGAATCAGTTCCTGACACTCCAGTCTTCGCAGGTCTGGTCGCCCGGCGTCTATAACGCAACGCGCTTCGGGTTCAGCCGGACGCGCATCGGGCAGGATGTCGAGGTCAACACAGCGAACCCCCTCCCGCCTTTCGTCCCCGGACGCCCGTACGTGGGCAACATCGACATCGGCAACATCCCGCGGTTCGGCACACAGGCGTCGGTCGACGTGCGGCTTGTGCAGAGCGTATTCGGCTTCGAGAACAACCTCGTCCTGCACCGCGGCCGGCACCTCGTGAAATTGGGCGGTCTCCTCGAACGCTATCGCGACAACATGGTGAATCCGACGTTTTCTCTCGGGACTTATGCGTTTGGGGATCTCCGCGGCTTCCTCGAGAACCGGCCGCTGCGCTTTGTCGGCCTGCGTCCGGACGGTGAAATCGACCGCTACTGGCGTTTCACCTTGTTCGGCTTCTACATCCAGGACGATGTCCGAATCCACAGCAGGCTTCATCTCAACGTCGGCCTCCGCTATGAGTTCTCGACCATGCCGGTGGACCTCTACGGCCGCGATTCCGCCCTGCGCAACCTGAGCGACCCGGAGCCAACGCTGGGCCCTCTGTACCGCAATCCGACCTATCGCAACATCGCGCCGCGATTCGGTTTCGCCTGGGATCCTCGCGGCGATGGCCGGTCCGCCCTCCGCGGCGGTTACGGCCTGTTCTTCAATACGAACAACCAGCAGAACCTGATCGTGACCGTGACCAACCCGCCCGCGACGCCGCGGCTGATCATCCCGAACCCGACGTTCCCCAATCCGCCCTTCGAGCGCGGGATCGGAAACTCCATCCGCCCCATCGAGTGGAACATCCGGAATCCCTACGTGCAGGTGTGGAATCTCAATGTGCAACGCGACGTCGGATTGGGGACAGTTGTGATGCTGGGCTACGCGGGTTCGCGCGGGATCCACCTGTGGCGCAGCGGGGATGTGAACATCCCCCAACCGGAGACTCTGGCCGATGGCACGCTCTTCTTCGCACCCGGTCTGCCGCGGCCGAATCCGCACTTCACGACGATCGAGCTCAAGAAGAGCGACGGCAACTCCTGGTACAACGCGATGATCTTTGAGGTGCGCCGGCGCTGGGACCGGGGGTTCGAATTCCAGTCGTCCTACACGCTCAGCCGGACCATCGACACCACCCAGGCGTCGACCTTCTTCTCCGACGCCACCAACGGAACGACCTCCGCGTTCCCGGAGTTCCCCGGTTTCAGCTATAACAGAGGACTGGCCGATTTCCACGCCAAACACAACTGGGTGATGCACGCACACTGGGAAGTCGCGCGGAGCCGCGGCCCGCTCCTCGGCGGATGGCAGTTGTCCGCCATCCACACCGCGCGCAGCGGCAGCCCGCTGACCGTCTTCGTGGCGCAGAACCGTTCGCGATCGCTGTGGGCGCCTTCGCTCGGTCCGGGTCTTGGACAGGACCGCCCCTCGATGGCGCCCGGCTACACGCACCGCCACGCCGTACTTGGGGATCCGAACCGGTATTTCGACCCGGCAGCCTTTGCCCTGCAGCCTGCCGGAACCCTGGGCAACCTCGGGCGTGGCGCATTGAGCGGTCCGAATCTGCGGACGCTCGATGTCGCCCTGGCGCGCAATTTCCATCTGCCGGGTCCCGGCGAGACCGCGCGCCTGCAACTGCGCGCCGAAGCATTCAACGTGCTCAATCGCACAAACTTCGGAATCCCCAGCCTGGTGGCGTTCAGCGGCGCGGCCGCCGAGCCGCTCGACGGCTTCGGCGTCATCCGGCGCACCCTCACCTCGGCGCGGCAGATGCAGGTGGGGATCCGCATCCGCTTCTGAAAGACACTTCCCATGAAAACGGAGAAAAAGAAATCTATGACGTGGGTCCTATTCGCGTTGGGCGCGGCACTGTTCTGGGGCGTTTACGGCCCCTCTTTGCACAAAGGCCAGGTGATGTTGGGAAACCCGATGCGCGCGCTGCTGTGCGTCGGCTTCGCGTATTTTCTGGTGGGCGTTCTGGTGCCGGCGGCGATGCTGGCTTCGCAGGGCGCCTTGAATGGATTCAGCCTGGCCGGCAGCACGTGGGCCACGGCGGCAGGCGCCCTGGGCGCGATCGGGGCGGTCTGCATCATCCTCGCGTTTCGCGCCGGAGGCGTCCCTACCTTCGTCATGCCTCTGGTCTTTGCCGGAGCGCCGGTGGTGAATGTTATCGTCTCAATGGCAACCCATCCGCCAAAGGAAGCGCCGAATCCGATGCTCTGGGTTGGCTTCGCCCTCGCCGCGGCGGGTGCAGGTATGGTGTTGTATTTCAAGCCGCAGGGCTAGCGTTCCCGTTTGCCAGAGAAGGGAGATAAGCGATGGCGAAACTTGGGTCCGTGGCGGAGCTTTGGAGGTTCCCCGTCAAGTCCATGCAGGGCGAACAAGTTCAGGAGATCACGGTCACCGGGCAAGGGATGCTGGGCGACCGTGCGTACGCGCTCATCGACGTGGAAACCGGGAAGGTGGCGAGCGCGAAGAGCGTGAAGCGGTTCCCGGCTCTGCTGGCATGCCGGGCAGCGTTTGCCGAACCACCGCGGGCCGGGCGCGAGGTGCCTCCGGTGCGGATCGACCTGCCGGATGGCAGGTTCACGACCAGCGACTCGAACGATGCCGGCGAAACGCTCTCCGCATTCTTTGGACGAGAGGTGAAACTGGCGCGGGTTGCGCCGGACGACTTCACGATCGACCAGTATCACCCTGACGTCGAGGGCGCGGACCCTGGAGGCTACCGGGACACGGTGGTCGCACAGAAACTCGGAGCGGCGCTATTCGCCGCACTGGGCGCGGAGTCGCCCGTCCCCGCCGGGGCGTTCTTCGATGTCTTTCCTCTTTCGGTGATCACGACGTCCACGCTCGCACGGCTGAACGAATTGCGGCCGGAAAGCCGCTTCGCGCAGCGCAGGTTCCGCATGAACGTGATCGTCAGGACGGAACAGCCGGGGTTTGTCGAAAACGGTTGGGTCGGTCAGGATCTCGGGGTTGGGGACGGAACGCGGATCCAGGTGACGATGCTCGATCCCAGATGCGTGATGACGACCCTGGCCCAGGAAGATCTGCCGCAGGATACCGAGATCCTCCGGACGCTCGTCCGGCACAATAGACTCCAGGTCGGCGAACTGGGCCAGTTCCCGTGCGCCGGCGTGTACGCGGTGATTGCGGCGCCCGGAACGGTGCGAACCGGTGACGCCGTGACCACGGTTTGACGTTCCACCCGGACGAATGACCCGCGCCAGACCCTACCGCGCCGGCGCCACCCGGCTCTCCGGCAAGCCCCACGGCACTGGACCCTTGCGCGGGGGCGGCGCATAGCGCCTGCGGATCGCCGCCAGCGCCTGCGCCTGAAACTCAGCGCCATACTCCAACACCGCCCCCTCGCCTTTCAGCCGTTTTTGCAGCTCAGCCACGTTGATGTCCTGGACGGCGCTGTTGGCCGAGATCGCGAGCGCTGCGGCGATACCCGCCGCATGGCCGATGAGCATGTATTGCGGCTCCATGCGCATCGACGAGTAGGCGATGTGGCTGGCTGAGAAACACACCGGCACCAGCAGATTGGTGGCCTCGGCGCGCTTCGGCGTCAACACGCGGTACGGAATCTGATACGGCTTCACAGCCACCTGCACGTCCCCTTCGTTTTCCACGAAACCCCTGCTGTTGACGAAGCGCTGCACGTTGTGCGAATCCGAATTGTAGCTGCCCATGCCGATCGCGTCCGGCTTGGTCAGGTCCGTCTGCAGGTCCTTTTGCGTGGCGACGAAATCGGACACCAAGCGGCGCGCCTCGCGCACGTACAGTTGGTGCGGCCAGTGGCCGGTGTCGACGAACTCGTCCCTGGCCAGGCCCCACTGGTTCATCTGCTCCTGGAGCGGCCCGGGCACGCGCGGATCGTTGGCGAGGAAGTAGTAGAAGCCCTTCTGGTAGTCCTCGTGTTCCTTCCAAATCCGCGCCCGCGTGGCGTAATCGCCATCGGGATAGTCGTAGTTCCTGCCAATGTAGTCCGTGGAAAATCCGCCGCGATTATTGAAGTCAGCCTTGCCGTTCGGGATGACCCGCAGCAGGTTCACTTCATTGATATCGAGCGGGCGCCCCAGGTAGGGCGTCATTGCATTCAGGTAAAGAGCGAGCAGCTCGTAGCGTTCCGGATCGTAGCCGTCCGGCTTCGGCCAGGGCAGGCGGTTGGCCGCGACGTTCGTCGCAATCACCCGGAAGTTGTATGCCTGGATGCGCTTGTCCGCCGAACCCGGCTCACCGCGCGGCGCGGCGGAGACTTCGGGCAGGAGCTTTCCGTCCCGACGGCGCGCCGGAATTTCGACGGCGAACTGGTGGCTGCGCGTCTCGGCGCGCACGCCTGCGAGCGACTCGCCGTACTGGCTCACACCTTCGCGCCCGAGGGTGTAGCTGACCCCGGACTGCGCCATCAGGTCGCCTTCGTAGCTGGTATCGGCGAAGATCCTGCCTTGGAACCTCGCGCCGTTCTCCATGGCGATTTCGACAACGCGCGTGCCTTCCCGGCGCACGCCCGTCTTCTCGCGCAGCCGGTGCCGTTCCAGCAGCGTGACGCCCGCCTCGCGCAGCATGTCGCGCATGATCGCTTCGGCCACTTTCGGTTCGGGCATCCAGGCGATTTCCTGGAGATGGCGCTCCAGCCCGTAGCGGCGGCCGGCGAGGAAGTAGAACTCGAGCGCCAACCCGCCGATCACCTCGCGCCGGCCGACATCGGTGCCCGACAGTCCGCCGCTCACCAGGCCGCCCACATGATCGCGAGGCTCAAGGAGAACGGTGCGCAGCCCCTGGCGCGCGCCGGACACGGCGGTCATGACGCCCGCCGCGCTGCCTCCGTAGACGACGAGGTCAAAGCTTTGCTGCGCGAAGGCCGAAGCCAGCGGCAGAAGCAGGACAAGGAGTGCTTTCATGGCCGATCTCCCAATGATCCCATCCTATTCCCTGAGGCCTACCGCGCCGGGATCACCGGGAGCACCACGTGCGACGGATACTCCGCCGTGTGATGGATGCGCTGGCTCGCCACCACCGGCTTCGTGGCATGCGCGTTGTTGTCTGCTCCGGTGTTCAAGTTGGGCAGGTAGTACGGAAAGTAGCTGCTCGAAATCTCGACGCGGATCCTGTGGCCCGGCAGGAACACGTTTCCCGTCGCGCGCCAGAACTCGATTGTATACTCGTACACCTGCTCCGGCTCGATCACGCTCAATTGCTTCGCATTGAACGCCCCGTTGCGCCCCGGGTCGCGGTACCGGGCCCGCATCACACCGTCACACAGCAGCGAGGCGTAGCCGTCCGGATGCACGTCGATCAGCCGCACCATCCAGTCCGTGTCGCGTGCCGACGTGGAGGCGTACAGCTTTGCCACCACCGGACCCGTCACTTCCACCGGTCCGGTCAGCACCGGCGTGTCGTACACCACAACCTCGTCGCCAATCGCGGGAAGGCGCGCGTCGACCGCACCGTCGATGTGGCCGCCGGTGAACGGGTCTCGCGTCGGGCTGGCGGGATCGTAGAGGTAGGCGTCGAACGGGGCGCCGCGCGGTGGTTCCGTCGAGAGCGTGCCGTCGCCCTTGAGCGAGTTTGCCTTGCCGCCGCTGTCCAAGTAGTACTTTGTCCAGCGCGTCTGCGGTAGCGGCCAGTTGCGCTCGCGGTACCAGCGGTTCACGCCCATCACGAACACCGACACCGGCGAATCGTCCATGACGCCGTTCGGCACGCCCTTCAGCCAGTAGTCGAACCAGCGGCAGATGAGGCCGTCGAGATCGACGAGCGAATCGGCGCCATAGTCGAAGCCGAGCAACCGGCGGTCGGTATTGATGGAGTGCACCCACGGGCCGATCAGCAGGTGCGGGCGGCGCGACTCGGGCGTCGGGCCGCTTTCGCGCATACCGATGTAGTTTTGCGGCGAGCCGGGGAAGTTCGCGTCGAACCAGCCGGTCATCTGAAACGAGGGCACCGGAATGCGGCTGTACTGGTCGTAAGCGTTGCGGTCCCAGTAGTCGTTGTGGACGTTGTTGGCGATCCAGGAAGGGAACCAGTCGGCGTCGCGGACGCCCATCATGCGGTAGAGGTCAGCCTGGGGGACGTGCGCCATGTTCTTCGCCCGGTAGTTGCTGAAGCCGCCGTAGGGTCCGGGTTCGATCACCTGCTCGACGCGGCCGGCCATCCTCGCACCCCAATCGATCATCCAGGCGGCGAGGATGCCGTGCTGGTACGGCGCGTTCCACATCGCGCTCGACGGCGGCGCCACCTGCGGAGCGATGGCCTTCAGGTGCGGCGGGGCCTGGGTGGCGGTCCACCACTGGGTCCAGCCAAGGTAGGAGCCGCCCATCATACCGACGTTGCCGTCGCACCAGGGTTGGGCGGCGATCCATTCGACGAGGTCGTAGCCGTCGGTCTTGTGCAGGTTGGTGAACGGGTCCCACGTGCCTTCGGAATCGAAGCGGCCGCGGACGTCGGCGAGCACCGAAACGTAGCCGCGGCGGGCGAACCACTTGGCGCGGGCCACAACGCCGGGGTTGAGGTTGCTGTAAGGCGTCATGGTGAGGATGGCCGGGAAGCGCTGGCCGGCGGCGTCGGGCTGGTAGATGTCGACCGACAGGCGGACATTGTCGCGCATGGCAACGCGGGTGCCCCGCGAGGAAGCGACTTCATGTTGCGCGGCGGAATATTCACCGGGGTCCGGGCGCTGGGCGGCGAGCGGCAGAGCGAGGAGCGCGAAGAGCAAGCTCGCGGAGTGCTTCATGGGAAGAAGTCTATCGCGATGCGGCAGCCGCCTGGGCCGTCAGGAACCGGCGGATGCCCGCGAACGTGTCCCGCCAGCCGCGTTCGCAGGCGGCGTAGAAGCCATCCGCGTCCGGTCCCGCAGGGAAGCCATCCTGGGTGACCCGCAAGACCGATCCCTGCGGGTGCGGCGTCACATCGAATTCCGTGACGAAATCCGCTTGAAAGGGTAGAGGGCCGGTCCTGGAGCGATACAAGTAGTTCGACAGCACCATCTTTCGAGGGGGATCGAACGTGCGGATCGTGGCTGCCGCGACATACTCCGGATCGTCCTCGGAGTCACCCCATGCAGCGGCCCAGACGCCACCGGACTCCGGAACGATCACGACCCGGGCCGCTCCCCACCACGCCCGGATTGCGCTCGGCGTGTGCAGGAGTCCGAACATGGATTCAGGTGCGACCGGAAACGTCTCTTCGTGTAGGTGCATTCGTGTCGTCATACGTTCTCCTTCACCAGAGGACCGGCACGTTGTGGGTTCGTGTAACGCCGCGCGGGTCGGCGGCGCCGCGACCGGGCCTCACGCCTGCCGTTCCAACCACCCTTCACCGGGTCTGTGTCCAGGAGAACCTTCGCCGCTACCCGCGCAGGGCGGCGAGCGCTTCGCCGGTTTCCTGCTCCACCTTCTGATGCAGGCTGTTGCCGTGCGCGTCCATGGTGACGATCGCGGCGAACTGGTTCACCTTCAGATGCCACATGGCTTCGGGAATCCCGAACTCCATTAGGTGGACGCCCAGCACTTTCTCCACCGTCCGCGCGTAATACTGCGCCGCGCCGCCGATGCCGTTGAGGTACACCGCGCCGTGCTCCTTGAGCGCCGCCAGCGTCTTGGCGCCCATGCCTCCCTTGCCGATCACCGCGCGGACACCGTACTTGCCGATGATGTCCGCCTGATACGGTTCCTCGCGGATGCTCGTCGTGGGACCGGCTGCCTTCACCGTCCACGCGTCGCCCTGCTTCAGCATCACCGGACCGCAGTGATAGAGCACGGCGCCGTTCAGGTCCACCGGCGGCGGATTCTTCATGAGGTGCGCGTGAACAGCGTCGCGGCCCGTGTAGACTTCGCCCGTCACCAGGACAATGTCCCCCACCTTCAACTGGCGCACTTGCTCTTCGGTGAGCGGGGCCGTGAGTACCACCTCGCGGCCGCTCAGCGGGAAGCCTTCGCCGCGGGCCATTCGCTCGACCGGACGGTCCGGATCGCGGTAGAGCCATTGTGTGATCGCGCCCGAAGCGGCGTCGAGACGCACGCCCAGGCGGCGGAACGCCCAACAGTCGTAGGCGACCGAGACGAAGAAGCTCGCGGGCAGCCGGTTGGCGGCCGTGACCTTGCAGCCGATCAGCGACGCCTTGCCGCCGAAGCCCATGGTCCCGACGCCGAGCGTGTTGGCCTCTTCCATGATGCGCGCTTCGAGTTCGGCGAGCACCGGGTTCGGGTTCACGTCGTCGAGGGTGCGGAAGAGTTGTTCCTTGGCCAGAACGTAACCGTGGGCGCGGTCGCTGCCGATGCAGACACCGAGCGCTCCGGGAGCGCAGCCCTGCCCTTGCGCCTGCCAGACGGCGTGCAGGATGCACTTGCGGACGCCGTCGAGCGTGCGGTCGGCACGGCCGAGATGGTCGAGGTTGGCGGGCAAGGAATACTGGATGTTCTTGTTCTCGCAGCCACCGCCCTTCAGGATCAGCCTGACCTCGATCTCGTCCTCCTCCCACTGCTCGAAGTGGATCACCGGAGTCTCGTGGCCGAGGTTGTCGCCGGAATTCTCGCCGGTCAGCGAGTCGACCGAGTTGGGACGCAGTTTGCCGCGCCGGGTCGCCTCGGCGACGGCTTCGCGAATCGCCTCGCCGATCCGCAACTGGTTGGCGCCCACCGGGGTGCGGACGAAGAAGGTCGGCATGCCGGTGTCCTGGCAGATCGGGCCTTCGTCAGTGGCGGCCATGTCGATGTTGGACAGGATGATGTTGAGCGCCTGCGAGGACTGCGTGCCGGGCGTCTCCTGTCCCGCCGCGATGGACATGGCGGCGCGGACGTCGGGGGGAAGATTGGTCGAGGTCTGGGTGATCAGCTCAATCAGACTGCCTGCGAGAAACTCCATGGCTCAATCTTATCGCGGGCGGGGCGGCGTGGCCTCCCGCAACAGGCGCCTCGGAGCGGCGGACCCACTGGCGCAGCGTTTGGCGAATCGCACCGGGGTCGACCGGTTTGGGGAGGTAGGCATCCATCCCGGCGGCGAGGCAGGCAAGCCGCTCTTCTTCGCTGGCCGCGGCGGTCATGGCGACGATGGGGATGCGGGAGCCGTTCGTCTCGGCGGCGCGGATGCGGGAAGTGGCCGTGATGCCGTCCAGTTCCGGCATGTGATGGTCCATGAAGATGAGATCGAAGGCGCTGCCCGCACACTTGCCGACGGCTTCGAGTCCGTTCGCCGCGATTTCGACGTCGCAGCCAAGCTTTTGCAGCAGGGCGCGGATCACGGTCTGGTTCACCGGATGGTCCTCGGCCACCAGGATGCGTGTGCCGGTGAATTCTACATAGGATGATTCCGCCGTGCCGCCGGAGGGAACGTCCGCGCCCGACCGGCCGGCAAGCGCACTGGCGAGAGCGCTGCGCCGGATAGGCTTGGGCAGGAACTGGGTTCCGGGAGCCTCCCGCGATTCCGGCAGCCCGAGGGTGACGAGGCGGACGCCCGCGGGCGGCACCGGCGGTGTACCGAGCGAAGCAGCCCAGAGCAGCACGCCCGTGGCGTCGGGCTGTGCGAGGCAGCGCCGCACGTCTTCGACACCGGGGGCCTCTTCGACGCGCATCTGCCAGTGGCGGCACCAGGCGGCCAGGACCCAGCGGACGGACTCGCCCGGCTCGGCGATCACCACGCGCAGACCGCGGAGTTCCTCGGGAGCAGCCGGCGGAATCTGGCCCGGTTCCGCTTCAAGCCGCAGGTCGCAGAAAAACGTCGCGCCCGCGCCGGGCGTGCTGCGGACACCCACCACTCCGCCCATCAGCGCGGCCAGGTCCCTCGAAATCGCCAGACCGAGTCCCGTTCCACCGTGCTTCCGGGTCGCCGAAGCATCCAACTGGATAAAGCGCTCGAACAGGAGATCCTGTTTCTCCGGAGGAATTCCCGGTCCCGTGTCGGTGACAGCGATCCGGACGGGAGCCTGGCGCTCCCCGTCGCCGGAAGAGACGGCGATCCGAACCCAGCCCTTCTGCGTGAATTTGATCGCGTTTCCAGCGAAGTTCAGCACAATCTGCCGGATCCGGACCGGGTCGCCGAAGAACCGCCTCGGGACCTCGGGTGGATACCAGACCGCGAGATCCAGGCCCTTGGCCCGGGCGGAGAGGTACAGGAGGTCGGCGACATCCTCCAGGATGGTTTCGAGATCGAGCGGAACGCGCTCAATCGTGAGCTTGCCGGCTTCGATCTTGGACGAATCGAGCAGGTCACCGATGATGCGGAGCAGAGCGGCGGCCGAGGTATGGATCCCTTCGACGGAACTGCGCTGAAAGCTGTCGAGGCGCGTATCGAGCAGGAGCGTGGACAGGCCGGCCAGACCGTTCAGCGGCGTCCGCAGTTCGTGGCTGATCGAGGAAAGGAACTGGCTCTTGGCGCGGTTGGCGGTTTCGGCGCGGTTGCGCGCCGCCTGCAACTCGCTCGTGCGAACCGCGACTTCGGCTTCCAGCCGGCGGTTGGAGCGCCGCAGCGAACGGGTCCGGTATCCGTACGCGCTCCAGGCCAGACACAGCAGCAGGCCCGCCGCGGCGAGACGAAAGAGCGCGGTCTGGTAGAACCGCGGCTGGATCCGAAAGCTGACGGCCGCGCCCTCCGGACTCCAGACGCCATGCTCATTGGCCGCCTGCACACGGAAGACGAAGTCGCCCGGCGGCAAGTTCAGGTACCAGGCCGAGCGCTGCGGTCCGGCTTCGATCCACGTCTCGTTGACGCCGTCAAGTTTGTACCGGAACCGGATGTCCTGGGGGGCACGGAAACTGAGCGCGGTGAACTGAAAGTCCAGGTCAGCCGTGCCGGCCGCCATCTCGACCCCGTCCCGCACCGCCCAACTGATTTCACCGCTGCGCATGGCGGTGATCGCCACCGGAGGCGGCAGCCGGTTCTGCGGAAGGCGCGCCGGGTCCACCCTCGCCAGACCCCGTACAGTGGGAAACCAGAGGCGTCCGGTCACATCTTTCCAGCCCGCGGGATGGACGCCGCCGAGACATTGCCGGCTCGGCATGCCGTCGGCCCGGCCGTACAGGCGGCCTTCGAGACGCGGGGTACGGCCGTCAACAACCGCGTTGAACGCGCTGACCGGCGCGGCGAAGACGCCGGACGAGGTGGCGATCCACAAGACCCCGTGATCGTCTTCGAGAATTTGCAGCACGAAGTCGTCGCCGAGGCCGTTGCGGGTGCTGAAGGTCGTGAAGCGGCCGTCCCGCAGGCGGCTGAGCCCGCCGCCATACGTTCCGACCCAAAGCGTTCCGGAAGCGTCCTCGTGCAGCGCGGTCACATAGCGGTGCGTCAGGCCGTCGGCCTCCCGGTAGGCGTGAATCGTCTCGCCGTCCAGAAGGGCGAGGCCTTCGCGCGTGCCCACCCAGAGCTTTCCTCCAGCCGATTCAGCCAAAGCCCGGATCTCGGAACTGGGCAGTCCGTCGGCCACCGTGAAGGAACGCACGGCGCCCCGGTCGTAGCGCATCAGGCCGAACTCGCGGGTGCCGAACCAGTACACCCCGTTGCCGTCCTGGTGCATCACGGTCGTGTTGGCGCGGCCGAGACGCGGCTCCGCCGCGGGAGCGAACCGTGCAAACCGGTCTCCCCTGCGGCGCGCGATTCCCGCGGCCGTACCGGCCCACAGTGTGCCCTCGCGGTCGAGCAGCAGAGAGTACACACAGTCATCCGGAAGGCCATCGCGCGCCCCATACGTCGTCACGCGCTCGTTCTCGAGCTTGCCCAGGCCTCCGCAACTATTGGCGAACCAGACGATGCCGTCGCGTCCGCCGGTCACAGCCATCACGACTCCGGTGCGGAGTCCGTGACGGGTGGTGTAGCCGGAGAACGCGGTGTCCTTGAGCTGTACCAGGCCGCCGCCGGCGGTGCCGGCCCACACGCTGCCTTCGGCGTCTTCGAACAGCGAGCGCACCATGTGGAGCGGCATCCCGCCCGAAGCTCCAAGGCGTTCGACCGATTCCCCCTGAATCCGCAACAGACCGTCTTTCTGCGTTCCCGCCCAGAGATTTCCGTCGCGGTCCCGCAGCAGGGCGCCGATATGCGCTCCGGCGCCGGGGACTGGGACGAACCGGCCGTCCTGCCAGCGCGCCACGCCCCGGTCGGTGCCGGCCCATTCGAGGCCGTCGGGTCCGGCCAGCGCGGCCGTGACCGCCGCGCCGGGCAGGCCGTCCGGCATGGAGTACTGGCGAAACCGGAGCCCGTCCCAGGCAAACAGCCCGGATTCCGTGCACACCCAGACGTGGCCCGCCCCGTCCTCAACCAGGCAGCGGGCGTAGATGGCGGCTAGTCCATCGGCAGCGCCGAAGACGCGGCCCCGGCCAGGCGCTTCGTGGAGATAGACGCCGCCCCGCTGGGTCCCCACCCACACCCGGCCGGCGCGGTCTTCGAGGAGACTGCGGATGATCGTGTCGGGCAGTGGCGCGTCCAGCTTGCCAAACACCCCATCCCGATAAAGAACCACTCCCTCCGAGGTTCCGATCCACAAAGTCCCGTGGCGGTCTTCGATCAGGGCCCAGATGTAATTGCTGCGGAGCGCGGGTGTGTTTCCGCTGTCGAACGTTTCAAAACGCAGCCCGTCGAACCGCAGCAGCCCGCGCAGCGTGCCCACCCACAGGTAGCCGTCCCGCGTCTGCGTCATCGCGTTGACGGTGTAGTCGGCCAGTCCCTGGTCCTCCTGCCAGATGCTGAATCCGTATTCGCGCACACTCCGGGCAGGGTCCAGGCCAAAGGCGGGGACCAGGGAGAGCAGGGCGCCCAGAACAGAACAGCGGAGCAAGAGGGACATTCCGGTCCAGACAGAGTATCGGCTGGAGTTCCTCCAAACAGTAATGAAAGCCCCCTCTTGTACAATAGCTCTGACCATGAATAAGCGACTGGATGGACGCATCGCCCTGATTACGGGCGCGAGCAAGGGACTGGGAAAAGCCATGGCGATCGCGATGGCGGCCGAGGGCGCGCGCCTCGCCCTGGTTTCGCGCAACCGCGAGCAGCTCCAGGAGGTTGCCGCCCAGATTCAAGGCCAGGGCGGGCAGGCGCGGGTCTTCACCGCCGATGTCACGCGGGAAGAGGATGTCGCGGCTCTGGCGGCCGCCGTGGAACAGGAAATGGGCAAGGTCCAGATCCTGGTGAACAACGCCGGCATCAACCTGCGCAAGAACCTGACCGAGTTCACGCTGGAGGAATGGCGCAGCGTGCTCGACACGAATCTGACGAGCGTCTTCCTGATGTGCCGCGCCTTCGTCCCTCAGATGCAGGGATCGGGCTACGGGCGCGTGATCAACATGACTTCGATCATGAGTTGGGTGTCGCTGCCAGGACGGGCGGCGTACTCGTCGTCGAAATCCGCGCTGCTGGGCTTGACGCGGGCTCTGGCCCTGGAACTGGCGCCCGAGGGGATCACGGTCAACGGCATCAGTCCCGGACCGTTCGCCACCGAGATGAATCTGCCGCTGCTGCAAAACCCCGAATTGAATGCCCAGTTTCTGTCGAAGATTCCCGCCGGGCGCTGGGGGAAGGTGGAGGAAATCGGCGCGCTCGCCGTGTACCTCTGCTCCGGGGACGCCGGCTTCATCACCGGGACTGACATCGTGATCGATGGCGGCTGGTGTGCGCAATAGGCTCCCTGCGGCGCTGGCCGCGGTGGCGATCCTGGCGCTCGGCGGCTGTCAGCGGGACCGGCAGCGCGTGGTCGGGGTGGTGCCCAAAGCGACCTCGCACGTCTTCTGGCAGAGCGTGCAGGCGGGCGCTCTGGCAGCGGGCCAGGAATTTGACGTGCGGATCGAGTGGAACGGCCCGCCGTCGGAGACCGAGTTCAGCCGGCAGATCCAGATCGTGGATTCGCTCGTCGCCCGCCGCGTCGATGGGCTCGCCGTGGCCGCCGCCGACCGGACGGCGCTTGTGGGACCGGTCGAACGCGCGACGAAGGCCGGCATTCCCGTGACTGTCTTCGACTCCGGGTTAGATACCGAAGACTATGTCTGCTTTGTGGCCACCAACAACTACGAGGGCGGACGGATGGCCGCGCGGAAGCTGGCGGCCCTGCTCGGCGGCAAGGGCGAGGTGGCGGTTCTGATGCATGCGCCCGGTTCGGCATCGACCCTGGAGCGGGAGAAGGGCTTCCGCGACGCGCTGGCCGCGGAGTTCCCCGGCCTCCGGATCGTGGCCGAGCAGTTCGGCATGTCAGACCGCGCCAAGGCAAGGGCGGCGGCGGAGAACATGCTGGCCGCGCATCCGGAGCTGGACGGCCTGTTTGCCTCGGCCGAGCCAAGTTCAGTCGGGGCGGCGCTTGCCGTGAAAGGCCGGGAACTGGCAGGCAAGGTGCAAGTGGTCGCCTTCGACGCGAGCGAAGGTCTGGTGGAGGACCTCCGGGCCGGCACCATCCAGGCACTCGTCGTGCAAGACCCGTTCCGCATCGGTTACGAGGCTGTGCGGACGCTCGTCCGGACCTGGGAGGGCAACCCTCCGCCCAAGCGGGTTGACCTCGACGCCGTGGTGGTGCTCTCCGGCGATCTTGAGAAGCCGGACATCCGGCAGTTGCTTTTTCCTGACTTAAAGTCCTATCTTCGTTGATCTTACGAGGTCGCGAGCACGCTCCACGGAGGGGCTTCGCCCAAGGCGCTAAGGGCCACCTGCCGGAGGTGGCTGCCATCGTCCAGACACAAATTGTTGAAACCGATTCCGCGCGGGTTCATCTTTGTAGATAGGTCTTTAATTCCGTTCGGGTTCGATGTTACACTAGGTTGAATCCAGACCTTCGAAAGGACGTCTCCTTGAACTGCCCCGCGGACGTGCGGCAGAACCGTCTGGCTCCAATGACAGACAAGACCTAAGTGATAGAACAAGAAAGAGTTGCGTTGAGTCAACAGATTGGGGAGAGGCGAGTCGAACGTGGATCACTTTGACGATCACCTTCTGGGCGATGCCCGTGAACCGCTCGGGCTGAATTTTGAAGAAGATGCGAAGTTCTTCGACGCCGATGCGGCGGATGTGGAGTTCCTGCAGCAGCCGGTGGTCGAGGAATCGATCTACACCGACGATCCCGTGCGGGTCTACCTGCGCGAGATGGGAGCGGTCCCCTTGCTTACGCGGGAGGGCGAAGTCGATCTCGCCCGCCGGATGGAGCGGGGGAAGCTGCGGATGCAGAAAGCGATCAGCCGCTCCGCGCTGGTTCAGTTGGTCGTCCTCGAGCTTGCCGACCAGATCAAGCACGGCACGATCGAACTTGAGTCCGTCACAGATCTGGGCGATATCGAGGAAGGCTCGACGGCCGACGCCAAGCGCCGCGCGGAAGTGAAGCAGGCTTTCGCCGACGTCGTCGCGCTGCACAAGAAGCAGCAGCAACTGGCGGAAAAGTACAGCGGCACGCAGGCCAGCAACAAGAAGGGGCGGAAGCGCATCAGCGGCAAGTATGCCCGCGCCAAGGTCGAGATTTCGCTGGCGATCCGGCGGGTTCCCTTCGTTCTCAGCAAGTGGAAGCAGTTTACCAAGGAGATTGAGCGCGCGGTCCTGGAGTTGAGCCAGCTCGAGCGCGAGCTCAAGAAGGTGGAAGGCCGGGCCGGCCAGCCCGCTCGCGTGCGCGAACTGAAGCGCGAGATCAGGAAGCGCGAAGCCACCGCCGGAGCGCCGATCGCGGATCTGCGCCACACCTTGACCGTGATCCGCCACGGCGAGTTGGAAGCCGAGAAGGCGAAAAAGGACCTGGTTGAAGCCAACCTCCGTCTGGTTGTCTCGGTCGCCAAGAAGTACGTGAACCGCGGGCTGCACCTGCTGGACCTGATTCAGGAAGGCAACATCGGCCTGATGCGGGCGGCGGACAAGTTCGAGTACCGCCGCGGCTACAAGTTTTCGACCTACGCGACCTGGTGGATCCGGCAGGCGATCACCCGCGCCATCGCCGATCAGTCTCGGACCATTCGCATTCCGGTCCACATGAACGAGAGCATGAACAAGTTCCTGCGCGCCACCCGTGAGCTGGAAAAGGAACTGGGCCGCACCCCAACCAACGACGAGATCAGCCGGCGGATGGACATCCCTGTGGAAAAGGTCCAGAAGCTGAAGACAATCTCCCGTGACCCGGTCTCGCTCGAGACGCCCGTCGGGCGCGACGGCGAGTCGGCGCTGGGCGATTTGATCGAGGACCGTTGGGTGGGCTCGCCGGTCGACGCTGTCATTGAGACGAACGTCCGTGACGAGACCGCGGGAATCCTGAAGACGCTGTCGCCGAAGGAAGAAAAGGTTATCCGGCTCCGCTTCGGCATCGGCTGCGAGCGCGAACACACGCTCGAAGAGATCGGCCAGGAATTCGACGTGACGCGGGAGCGCATCCGCCAGATCGAAGCCAAGGCTTTGCGGCAGTTGCGTGCTCCGGAACGGGCGCGCCGTCTGCGTGCGCTCATGGCTGCCCGGTAAAGGAATCCCTCACCCGCACCGATAAGCCCTGTAGGGAGATCGTGGACGGTCTCCCTCGGGCGATGCGCAATCCAATCCACGACGGAAAACTCGGCGAGATCCTCGCCGCCCATCATCTCTGGCTGGAGAGCAAATCTGGAGGGGAGCGGGCCGACCTCTCAGGCTGGAACCTGTCTGACCGCACACTTCGTGGGATCGGCCTGAGGGGCGCGATTCTCCGCTCCATTTCCGTGCTCGACAGCGATCTGAACGGAGCCGACCTGAGCGGCACGGATCTGACCGGGGCGGACTTCCGCAATTCGAGCCTCGCCGGCGCGGACTTCTCCGGCGCCGACCTGACACAGGCCTCCCTGCAGTATTCGGGGCTGGCAGAGGCCAACTTCACCGAAGCGACTCTTGTCCTGACGGAACTGCAGAAGGCGAACCTTAGGGACAGCCGCCTGTTTGAAGCCAGAATCCTGAGCGCGGACCTGTCATTCGCGAATCTCCGGGGCGCGCAGTTGCACCATGCCCGCATCCGCCGGGCGAACTTCTCTCATGCGGAACTCGACGGCGCGCGCTTCCTGCGCGCCCGCGCCGAAGACTCCAACTTCACTGCGTGCCGCCTCGACGAATCAGACTGGACAAATGCGCAAGCCATTGGCTGCAGCTTTCATCTTTCCCAGGGAACCGGCGTTCGCTTTTCGCGGGCGAACCTCACGCGCAGCTTCTTTGGGAAGGCGTCCCTACGGCTATGCAACTTCTCCGGTGCGAACCTGAACGGAGCGGATTTTTCCTGGGCGGACCTGTTCGAGTCGCGCTTCGGAGATGCCGAGACAAGCGGCGCGGACTTCTCCCGGGCCAATTTGCTCGGCGCCCGGGAGTTGTCCGCGCGCCAGCTATCTTTGGCCCGGACGGGCGAATTGACCACGCTGCCGAACGGACAAAAAGGGGCATTTCTACGTGGCTCCGGAGCCGAGCGTCCGCAGCGGACCGCAGTCTTCTAGAATTTTTGCATTGCATGGCCAAGGCGGCGGTGGTATTCTCATGGAAGTTCTGGCTGTTCCGGGGACCGTTTACACAGAGATGATTCCGCTCTATCTCATCCTCGGTGTTTCGGTGGTCTTGTTCTTCTACTGGCTCCGTTACTCCTGCCTGCTCATTCTCGAAACGCGCCTCCGTGCATCCGGGTCCTCCGAACTCGCTCAGCAGCGGGGATTTGCGTTTCCCTGGGTGATGGTGACCTTGCGCCATCCGGCGCCGCCCGTCGAGGTCCTGGACCGGTTGCGGGAGAGTCTCGATGCCGACTACCGCCTCCTGCGCCGTGTCCTGTCGGCTGCGCCGGCAGCGCAGGACCCGGTCGAGGACTGGCTCCTGCGCGGCGACTACCGCATGCTCCAGGTCTGGTACTGGCTGACACGCCGCCGCGCGCCGCGGCGCGCGCGGGCCGCACTGGCTGAGATGGCAACTATTCTCGGCTATCTCGCGCAACCGGCCCTGACCGCGGAACCCTAGTCCGCCCGATTCGCCTACAATGAGTGTGTGGAAGCTCAAGCCGCCCTCCAAATGGCGGTGGACCGCCTGAACCGGGTCCGCCAGGAAATCGCCAAGGTGATTGTAGGACAGCAGGATGTCGTCGACGGCGTCCTGATCTGCCTGCTCTCCGGAGGCCATGTCCTGCTGGAGGGAGTGCCCGGTCTCGGCAAGACGACTTTGCTGCGTACCCTCGCCCGCGCGCTTCAATTGAAGTATTCGCGCATCCAGTTCACGCCCGACCTGATGCCGGCGGACATCGTCGGCAGCATGATCATCGAGACCGACGACCGCGGATCCAAGGTCTTCCGCTTCCAGCACGGTCCGATTTTCGCCAATCTCGTGCTGGCCGACGAAATCAACCGCGCCACCCCGAAGACGCAGTCGGCGCTGCTGGAAGCGATGCAGGAGCGCACGGTGACCTCCGGTTCCACCACGCACGAACTCGAAGCGCCGTTTCTCGTGATGGCCACCCAGAACCCGATTGAAATGGAGGGAACCTATCCGCTGCCCGAGGCGCAGTTGGACCGTTTCCTCATGAAGATCCTGGTCAGCTATCCCGCCCGCGAGGAACTGGCCCGCATTGTCGAGCGGACCATCCAGAGGGAAGACGTGCAGCTCAACCCGGTGCTGACGCGCGACGAGATTCTCGAGGTCCGGCACGTGTGCCGCCAGGTGCTGGTGGCGCCGCATGTTCAGGAGTACGCCATCCGGCTGGTGATGGCGACGCAGCCGGGCGGAGCCGACAGCCATGAACTGGCCACGCGCTACTTCCGCTATGGCAGTTCTCCCCGGGGCGCCCAGGCGCTGGTCGAGTGCGGGCGCGTGCTGGCGTTGATGCGCGGCCGCTTCCACCTCGCGGCCGAGGACATCCGCTCGGTGGCCGCTTCCGTGCTGCGGCACCGGGTCATCCTGAACTTCGACGCCCACGCCGACGGCCAGACAGCGGACACCATCCTCACTGCAGTGCTCGAAGGTGTGAGTAAGCAGGCGTCGGCGGCGTGAAGGATTCATGGAGTCTCCCCTGCTTGACCGGCAGTTCCTGGAAAAGCTCGAACGGCTGACCATCCACTGGAAGAAGTCGTTTCCCGGGCTCGTCGGCGGACACAACCCGTCCCGGTATTCGGGCGGGGGGCAGGAGTTCCTCGACCACCGGCACTTCCACCACGGCGACGACCTGCGCGCGGTCAACTGGCGCGCCTACATGCGGCTGGAGAAGCTCTTTCTCAAGATGTTCCAGATCGAGCCGCGGACACCGGTGCGTCTGCTGCTGGACACGAGCCAGTCCATGACAGCCCCCACACCGGAGAAGCTCCTGTTTGCCAAGCGGCTGGCCGCGGCGCTTTGCTATGTCGGGCTGGTCCGCCTGGACACACTCTCGATCCAGACGTTCGCCGACCGGTTGGGCGAACGCCTGACATGCGGCGGGGGCCGCCACCGCTTCTCGCCTGTGATGCAGTGGCTGGCGGCGCGCCCGAGCGGGGGGCCGTCCTCGTACCTGCAGGTGGCGCGCGAGTTTCTTTCCGTGCACACGCAACCGGGTCTGGTGGTGATCGTCTCGGATTTCCTCGATGAAACCGGATGCGAGCGGGCGCTGCAATACATCTCCGATTTCGGCCATGAATTGCTCCTCATTCACGTCTGGGCGGAAGAGGAGCGCAGGCCTCCGTGGCGCGGCGAAGTGGAACTGGTGGACGCCGAAAGCGGTAGCCGGATGCGCATCGAGGTCGACGACCAGGCGCGCGACCGCTACACGGCCGCGTTCGATGAGTACGCCGGTACCCTGCAGACCCTCGCTCTGCGGAAGAGCGGGCGCTACATCGGAGTGAGCACGGCAACAGCGATCGAGGACGTATTGTTCGGACCTGTCGTGCGTGCGTGGGGTCTGTCCTAATGCTGTTTCTCAACTTGACGGTGGCGCAGTTCCTGGTTCTGTTCGGCTCGGCGGCCGCGGTGGTCTTCACGCTCTACCTGTTTGACCGCGCGCGCCGGAGGCAAGTCGTCTCGACGCTGCGCTTCTGGGTGGATGCGGAGCGTCCGGTGGCGTCGTCGCGGCGCAAGCGGATCCAGCAGCCCTGGTCGCTCCTGCTGCAGTTGCTGAGCCTGGCTCTTCTCCTGCTCGCCATCGCCCAGGTGCGATTCGGGGGACCCGCTCAGGCCCGCGACCACGTCCTGCTGGTCGAAACGTCGGCCTGGATGGGGACGCGGACCGGTCCCTCGGCCGCCGCGCCACTGCTGATGGACGAAGCACGCGCGCGGGCGGAGGCTTTCGTGGAAGCGCTGCCTTCCAGCGACCGTGTGATGGTCGTGCGCGCGGACGCGCTGGCGACGCCGGTCACCGGCTTCGAGACACGGCGCGACCGGATCGCGCAGGCGCTCGCCGGACTGCGTCCTGGCGCGACAGGATTGAACCTCGACCAGTCCATTTCGTTTGCGCGGCAGGTCCAGACGCTGAGCGGAGGACGGGCGGGCGAGGTGGTCTTCGCCGGTCTCGGTCGCATCTCGGGGCGCGAGAGCGCCGGGGCGACGGCGGAGGCGCCGGCCAACCTGCGCGTCCTGGAGGTGCCCGAGCCCGCACCGAACATCGGCATCCGCGGCATTACGCTGCGCCGGTCGGCGTCCGACCCCGCGGTGTGGGAAGTGTTCGTGATCGTGCGCAACTACGGCCCGGACCGGCGCACGGTACCGCTGTCGTTACGCTATGATCTCGCTCCCGCGGGCGCGCGCAGCCTCGATGTGCCGGGCGGCGGAGAGCGGGAAGCATCGTTCACCGTACGGGCAACGGCGGCGGCCATCCTCGAAGCGCGGATCACGTCGGGCGACGGGTACACGGCCGACGACTACGCCCGCCTGGAATTGCCCGGGCTGCCGGTCCTGCCGGTCATCGTCTATTCGAATGCCCCGGAGTCGCTCCGCCCGCTGCTGGACGCGAATCCGAAGGTCCGCGCCACCTATCGCGCGCCCTCCGCGTACGATCCCAAGCCGGAAGCCGGACTGATGGTGCTCGACGGCTTTGCGCCACCGCGCCCTCCGGAAATCGACGCTCTGTGGCTCGATCCGCCCGCGGGGGCATCCCCGGTCGCCGTCGTGAGCCGCGGCACAGCGTTGCGGCTGGAGCGCTGGCTGACAGGCCACGAACTTGGCGCGGGCTTGCGGACGAAGGACGTGACTCTGGCCTCCGCTTCGCTGTTCCGGCTTGGACCCGGCGACCATGCGGTCGCGGAAAGCAGTCAGGGACCCGTCGCGGTGGCTCGCGAGGGCCCGCCGCGAACCGTCGTGCTTGGTTTCCATCCCCTTCGTTCGGCGTTGCGGTATGAATTGGCGACGCCTCTGCTCGTTGCGAACGTCCTGCGCTGGGTCGCTCCGGGCGTGTTCCGCACGCCTGAACTGCAAGCGGCCACCGTGGGAACTGTGACGGCGGTCCTGCCGCCGGGCGCCACGGCTGAGACGTACCGCGTCACCGCCGAAGACGGCCGCGACGTTCCCTTCTCAGTGCGCGAAGGCGTTCTGACGTTCTTCTCGGGCAGGCCCGGCGTCGTGCGCGTGACAGGCGGGGACCGGGAACTGGTGTACTCCCTCAGTCTGCCGGAGCTTTCCGAAGCGCGCTGGGAGCGCCCTGCGGGCGTTCGGACCGGCATTCCGCCGGCGTCGGGCTCCGGCCTGCCGGCCGAGACGTGGCCGTGGCTCGCGGCGCTTGGCGGCCTGGGTCTGCTGGCGGAATGGATGCTGTTCGGACGCCACGGGCACCTGCGCGGCAGGGTTATCCCGCGCCCGGCCCACACCGAAACAGCGCCTGTTCCCGGGAGGAAGAGCGCATGAGTTGGGACCGTCCGGCAATGCTCGCAGTCGCGCTGCTTCCCGTGCTGTGGGCTCTGTGGCTGTGGCCGCGGTCCTCGCGGCGTCTCATGCTGGTGCTGAAAGCTCTGTCTCTGGCGGCCATTGCGCTGGCTCTGGCGGAACCGCGCATGCTGGTGTACGAATCGAAGGTGGCGCTGGCCGTCCTTGCCGACACCTCCGCCAGCGTTTCGCCCGCCGGCCTGGCCGGCGCATCGGGAATCGCGACCGAGGCGGAGGCGGCGCGGGGACGCCATTGGATGCGGCTGGTCCCGTTCGCCAGGGCGGCGCGTCCCGCCGATGGCAGCGAGCGCGAAGACCGCCGCTGGGCGTTGCGGCCGGCCGCCGGCGAGGGCGGACGCGCCACCAATCTTGAGACCTCGGTCCGCGAGGCGATCGCTCTGCTGCCCGCGGGCCTGGTGCCGCGTCTGGCGGTGATCTCCGACGGCAACGAGAACGTGGGCACGGCCGTTCGCGCCGTCTGGCAGGCCCGCCAACTGGGCATTCCGATCGACACGTACCGCGCCGAGGGACGGCCCCGGCCGCGGCTCGAAGTGGAATCCGTGGTGATGCCGTCGCGCGTCTTCGCCGGGGAGCGTTTCCCGATCGATGTCGTGCTGCGCGCGCCGGACAGTGTGGCATCGCCCGTCCGCGCCGCGGTCGAACTGTCGGCCGAAGGCAAAGCACTGGGCACGAGCGACCTCCAACTCCGTTCCGGGTCCAACGCCTTCCGCCTCTATGCCACGGTCGCCGCCGCCGGAGCCGTGGACCTGGCGTGCGTGATTCGAGCGGGCGAACTCGGCGAGGCGCGCTTCGAGCAGGCCCTGACGCTCCGCCAGCCCAAGGCTCTGCTGATCTCTGCCGAGTCGGTCGAGACAGACCGGCCGCTCACCGAATTGCTGCGCGCCAACCAGTTCGACGTAACGCGGGTCAACACAGCGGCTCCCGGCCCGCTGGACGCGTACCACCTGGCCGTGATCAACAACTGGGATCCCGGAACGATCCCGGCCGAGGCCAAGCAGGCTTTCGAGGACTTCGTCAAACAGGGCGGCGGATTGCTCTGGGTGGGCGGCGACCGCAATCTGTACGAGGAGAAGAACGCTCCGGAAGATCCTCTGGAACGGCTCCTCCCTGCCCGGCTCGCCCCGCCCCGTTCGCCGGAAGGGACGGCGGTTGTGCTGATCATCGACAAATCCTCGTCGATGGAAGGCAAGAAGATGGAGCTGGCGCGGCTCGCGGCCGCGGGCGTCATCGAGAATTTGCGGCCGATCGACATGATCGGCGTGCTCATCTTCGACAATACGCACGAGTGGACCGTGCCCATCCGCCGCGCGCAGGACCGGGCTCTGCTCAAGCGCCTGGTCGCCGGCATCGCGGCCGACGGCGGAACGCAGATCGCGCCGGCGCTGGCCGAAGCGTATCAGCGCATCGCACCGGTCAACGCCACGTACAAACACATCGTGCTGTTGACAGACGGCATCTCCGAGGAAGGCGACAGCCTGCAGGTGGCCCGCGACGCGTCCGACAACCGCGTCACAATCTCGACCGTGGGACTGGGACAGGACGTGAACCGCGCGTACCTCGAAAAGATCGCCTCCTTCGCCAACGGCAAGGCCTATCTGCTGAACGATCCGACAGCCCTCGAACAGATTCTGCTGCGCGACGTCATGGAGCACACCGGATCGACGACCGTGGAGCGGCCTGTCCAGCCGGCGGTGGTGCGGGAAGCGGAGGTTCTTGCGGGGGTCGGGGTGGAGGCAGCCCCGCCGCTGCTGGGGTACGTGCGGTTCATCGCGAAGCCAAGCGCGGAGACGCTGTTGAATATCGAAGCCCGCGACCCGCTCCTCGTTCGCTGGCAATACGGTCTCGGCCGTGCAGCGGTGTTTGCGTCCGACGCCAAGGGCCGCTGGGCCACGAACTGGCTGCGGTGGCAGGGCTTCGACCGCTTCTGGGCAAACCTTGCGCGCGACCTGCTGCCGCGTTCGGAAGCCGCGGGCGCCACCGTCGAGTACAATGCCGCGAACGATGAACTGATCGCCGACTACCGTCTGCCTCCCGGCGCTCCGGAACCGGCGACGCTTCCCGACGTGTTCGTCTTCGGCCCGGGGGGATTCCAGCGCGCGGCAACGCCGCAGAAGGCCGGCTCCAGGCACTACCAGGTGCGGATGCCGATGGGGGGCCGGCAGGGACTGTTCCGCCTCCGGCCGCTCGAGGAATCCCGCGCGTTCCCGGAAATCGGGCTCTACCGGCAGGAGCCGGAAATGTCCGACTACGGGACGAACGAGTTCCTGCTGCGGCAGATCGCGGCCTCGACCGGCGGACGTTTCGAGCCGCGGCCGCGCGATCTGTTCGAAGCCGGCGGGCGCAGCGTTCCCGCGACGATGGACCTGTGGCCCGCTTTCCTGGTGCTGGCGATCCTGCTGAACCTTGCCGAGCTCCTGTGGCGCAAAGGTCCGGGGCTGATGGAGGCCGTCCGCGGATCCGGCGGGCGTTGAAGCGCATCCGGCCTGTACGGTACACTGGGGCAACCCTACAGGAAAAGAGGTACTGACTTTCCATGCCCAATCGCCGCCGTTTCATTCAAGGACTATCCGCCGCGCCGCTTGCGGGCGGGGTCACGCTGGGAGCGCCAGGCAAGCGCGACTACTTCAAGGAACTGGGCATCCGGCCGTTCATCAACGCCGCCGGGACGTACACCACGCTCACTGCGTCTCTGATGTGGCCCGAGGTCGTGCAGGCCATCGAGTACGCGTCGAAGCACTTTGTCCACCTGATCGAACTGCACGACAAGGTGGGAGAACGAATCGCGCAGTTGACCGGATCGGAAGCGGCGATGGTGACGGCGGGAGCTTCGAGCGCCCTGACGCTTGGAACCGCCGCCTGCATGACCGGCAAGAATCAGGAGTTCATCCGCCGTCTGCCGGACACGGCCGGGATGAAGACCGAGGTCCTGATTCAGAAGTCGCACCGCTACGGCTATGACCACGCGGTGCGCAATTGTGGAACCCGGTTCGTCGAAGTAGAGACGCGCGAGGAACTGGAGCGGGCCGTGGGTCCGAACACGGTCATGATGCTCTACTTCAACGCCGCCGAGCCGAACGGCCAGATCAAGGCGGAAGAGTTCGTCGCGCTTGGGAAGAAGCACAATCTCCCGACATTCAACGATGCCGCGGCGGACGTACCGCCGGTGAGCAACCTATCGAAGTACCAGAAGATGGGCTTTGACCTGGTGACGTTCTCAGGCGGCAAGGGCATCAAGGGACCGCAGAGCGCCGGACTGCTGCTGGGCCGCAAGGACCTCATCGAAGCGGCGCGGCTCAACGGGCCGCCGTACAGCGATTCGATCGGCCGCGGCATGAAGGTCAACAAGGAAGAACTGCTGGGCATGATGGTGGCGGTCGAGAACTTCGTGAACCGCGACCAAACCGCGGTGTGGAATGAATGGGAGAAGCGGTGCAAGCAGATTGCCGACCTCGTGAAGCCGGTGGGCGGAATCGAGACGGAAGTCTTCGTGCCGGAAATCGCCAACGCGGTCCCGCATCTGAAGATCTCCTGGGACCAGTCGAAGCTGAAGGCCTCGGAAGTGGTCCGCAAGCTGCGCGAAGGTGAGCCGTCGATCGAGGTTCGCCCCGGTTCGCGCGATGCGCTGTACGTGGCCGTGTGGATGCTGGAGAAGGGCGAAGCGGAAATCGTGGGGCGGCGGATCCGCGAGATCCTGAAGCAAGCGTAAGTCTTGGCTTTCTCTATTTTCCGGGCGCCGGTGAAACCTCGCCGGCGCCTTTTCCGTCTTACATGCAAATGAAAATGGCGAAAAGGCAACAAGCCGGAAGTTCGCGTTTCGTTAAGGCTTTGCATGCCAAGGCGGAAGAGTTGAGCCGGTCCCTTTCCGCGAAGCATCCTGCACGAGTCATGGGGCGGCTGGAAGATCCTTCGGACGAAGGAGACTTGAGCCTGCACAGCCACGAGGAATGGATTTTCACCAACCGGAATATGCTGGACGCGCAGATCCTGCGCGAGGTGAAGGCGGCGTTAAAGCGCGCCGCGGATGGCGGATTCGGCGTCTGTCTCGAGTGCGGCGAACCGATCTCGCCCAAACGCCTCGAGGCGCTTCCCTGGGCCCGTTATTGCGTTCCTTGCCAGGAGATGCAAGGGCAGAGCGCGGAGCAGGGAGAAGCCGCCGAAGCGGCTTCCTGAACCGTCACTCGTCTTCGTCCTCAAAACGAGCGGTCCTGACGCGGAGAATATCGTGGCCGGAAGGAGCGGTCTTCTTCGGCACGTCTCCTTCCACGACGATTCTGTCTTCGCCGGCGGTCCCGATGAGCTTCCGGATCGCGGGGTGCTGCGGAACGTCGAGCGGGAAGCGCAACTTCGCCGCGTCGCACACCAGCACGGCGGATCCCTCTTCTGTTCTGACTTCTCCCACGACCTGAATGCGGGCGTCTTCGGGCGTGTAGCCCAAGCCCTTGAGAGCGTCTCTGAGCCTGTCCAGCGTGACCGTGTTGCCGCGGGCCAGGGAGATCTCAACGACGCCTTCAGCGGCGCGGTATTCGGTTGCCTGCACTCCCCGCACCCGCCGCAGAGCGGTCGGCACGGACTTGACACAGGAAGCGCAATCGAGACCGGAGACCCGGATCTCGACGACGCGCAGTTCCGCTCCCGCGGGCCATGACAGTAAGGCGATCACCAGCGCCGGCAGGACTCGCATCATTCCGCCAGCATACCAGCACTGCTACCGGGAGAAGACGCGCGGGTTCGACAGGCCCCAAGCAAGATCGGGAGGAACGAACACGTACTGCTGCTGGCCGACCGCGCGCGTTTCGGCTCCCGGCGCCGAGAATTGCACGCTTCCTTGAAGCACGTACACGTGAGTGGCTCCCGGAATGCGGATCAAGGGCGTCCGCGCGCCGCGCCGCAGCCGGACCAGTTGCTGCGTGGAGCCGAGCGCGTCGTCGCGATCGATCAGCTTGAAATCGACGCCATCCGGCCATCCGGCGCCCGGGAACTTGCGCCGGGCCGGGATCCATGGAATGGCCGACGGCACGCGTCCGAAGGTGCGAATCCACTCGTCCCCGGTGAGACCGGGAGGCACTTCGGGCCCGATGGTGCCGATGGGCACGAGGTCGACGTCCGGAAAGGGATGCGCCTTCGGCCCCCAGAAGAGCACCTGAAACGTGTCGAGCGCGACATCCGGGCCGAAGTTGGCTCCGCGCTTTAAGGTGGTCGCCAGCGCGGCGGTCGAGTCCTCCGTCACTTCGGTCTCGCGGACCACTCCCCGGATGAGAAGCACCTTGTAGTCGACGCGGTAGATGCGGTGCGGACCGGGAAGACCTTCGTGCTGGGTCACCAGTTGGAACGTGTCGTCCGGCTCGGAATGAAGGTCCTGGCGGACGAACTCCGGGGGGAATCCGTTTTCCAGCGGAATGGGCGGGAGCGTCGCCGGGTCGCGATAGTCCAGCCGCAGGAGGGAGGCCGGGGAATTGGCGGCGCCGGCAGGCTGAATCCGCGGATCGGCGCTGCCCTTGGACGTCATCAGGTACACGACCGCTTCATCGGGCCTTCCGCCCCACTGCGCTGAGCAAACGGAAGCGAGGAGAGTGCAAAGAACCGGCACGAGCCGCATGATTGGCATCGTACCGCATCGAGCCGCATGAATCTTGACAGGCTCCACGATTCAGCCCATACTTTCCAATAGGCGAACAAAAAGCGAATATGAGAACGAATGCCGCCCTTCAGGCAGTGCTCCAAGGCCGTTTTGCCTCCGAGTTCGGACTCCGGCCGCAGCTTCCGCCGGACGTGCTGCCGCTGGGGATCCCGGAGGTGGATGCGCTGTGCGGGGGGCTGCCGCGGGGGGCGCTGACCGAGATCACCGGACCCGCCTCGTCGGGCTGCACCAGCCTGCTGTGCGCGGCGCTGGCGCAAGCCACGGCGGACGAGGAGACATGCGCGCTGGTGGACGTGACCGACGCGTTCGATCCGGAGTCGGCCGCCGCCGCCGGGGTGGTGCTGCCGCGGCTGCTGTGGATCCGCTGCAACGGCAATGCGGAAAAGGCGCTGCGGGCGGCGGACCTGCTGTTGCAGGCGGGCGGCTTCGGGCTGGTGGCCATGGATCTGGCCGACGTCCCGCCGGGGGACGGACGCCGCATTTCGCTTTCCTCCTGGTACCGCTTCCGGCGCAGCGTCGAATCGACACGCACGATCTTTCTCGTCTCCGGCCAGGAGCCGTACGCCCGGCAGTGCGCGTCGCTGGCGCTCGAAGCCGGTCCCGTGCAGGCGGAGTGGAGCGGGCGGCAGTTGGAGGGCGTCTGGCTGCCGGTACGGCGCCGCAAGCCCGTGGGCGTGGCGATGGAGGCGCGCCTGCGGTGGAAGCCGGAGATCGCGGGGTGACGCCATGTTTGCCTGTCTGGTGGGACCCGGCGCCGCCGGTATCGACTGGCTGGAGGAGTTCACGCCGCGCTACGAACGCGCCGGGGAGGACGCCGTCGTCCTTGACCTGGCCGGTATGGGCCGCGTGCTGGGGGCTCCGGCTGAGATCGCCCGGCGGCTGGCGGAGCGGGCGGGCGGCGGTGTGCGCGTGGCCGTGGCCGCGCATCGCGACGCCGCGCTCTATGCGGCGCGCGGCTTCGCCGGCGTGACGGTGCTGGCGCCGGGCGAGGAGGCGTCGCGCCTGGGCCCTTTGCCCGTGGAACTCCTCGACCCGCCCGCGGAGTTGCTCGAGACGCTCGACCGCTGGGGGATCCGCACGCTGCGGGACCTGGCCGCGCTGCCGGCCACGGGCGTGGCGGAGCGCCTGGGCGCGGCGGGCGTCCGGCTGTGGAAACTGGCCCGGGGAGAGGGTCTGTCCCCCTTCCGGCCGGAGGCGGAGGAGGCACGCTGCGCCGCCTCGCTCGAACTTGACCATCCCATCGACGCACTCGAACCGCTGTCGTTCGTGCTGTCGCGCCTGCTGCGGGACCTCCACGACCGGTTGGAGCAGCGCGCGCTCGCGGTCCTGAGCCTGCGCGTGTCGCTCCAGCTCGATGCCGCCCCGGTGCACGAGCGCACGCTGCGCCTGCCCGTCCCGCTGCGGGATCCGCTGACGCTGCTGAAGCTGCTGCAGCTTGACCTGACGGCGCATCCGCCCACCGCCGCCGTGCTCGCGGTTGAGATGGAGGCCGAACCGGCGCCGCCCCGTCCCGCGCAGCACGGGCTCTTCCTGCCGCCCTCGCCCGAGCCGGAGCGCCTGGAGTTGACGCTGGCGCGGCTGGCGGCGCTGGTGGGCGAAGGCAACGTCGGGGCGGCGGAACTGCTCGACACGCACCGTCCGGGGGCCTACCGCACGGTTCCGTTCACGGCCGGAGCGGGAGGCGAGGCGCACCCGCGGCGTCCGCGGCTGGTGTTTCGCACCTTCCGCCCGCCGCGTCCGGTGCGGGTCGTCTGCGCGGACGGGGTGCCGGAGGCGGTGCTGTCCAGGGGCGCGCGGCAGGAGATCGCCGCCACCGCCGGACCCTGGCGGACGTCCGGCGACTGGTGGCGCGGCAACGCCTGGGCGCGCGATGACTGGGATGTCGCGTTCGCCGACGGTACGCTGCACCGGCTCTCGCAGCGGTCCGGCCGCTGGTTTCTTGCGGGCCGGTATGACTGATCCATGCAATTTCGCGATTCGGTTGGCTGCCAAGCCCGGCCAGACAAGCGGCCAAAGTGGCAGCCACTGAGGCGCTTCACTTCGAGACAAGTAACTGATATACAGGTATCTATGAAGGAGAAGGATGCGGACAGAAAAGCGGCCACAAATCCGGCAGACCGGCACGAGCCGGTCTCGCTGATGGAGCCGCTCGTCCTGACGGACAGCTCGCGCCACCGCGGGGACCTGAACGACCTTGCCTTCGATCTCGCCCAACGATCCGCGGGCTTCCGGCGCAGCCTGCCGGACAGCCTGCTCACCTCGCTGGCCACGCTGGTCCGCTCGACGAACTGCTACTACTCCAACCTCATTGAGGGCCACGCGACCCACCCGGTCGATATCGAACGCGCGCTGAAAGAAGACTACAGCGAGGATGCGAAGAAACGCGACCTGCAGATGGAGGCCCGAGCCCACATCGCCGTGCAACGCTGGATCGATGCAGGCGGCCTGCGGGGCCGGGCGGTGGAAGCCGCGAGCCTGCTTGAGATTCACAGGCGCTTCTGCGAACTGCTGCCCGAAGATCTGCTCTTCATGGAGGACCCGGTAACGAAAGAGCGCATGCGCGTGATCCCCGGCGAGCTGCGCGCGCGCGATGTCGAGGTGGGGACGCACGTCGCCGTCAGCCCCGGCGCGCTGCCGCGCTTTCTGGAGCGCTTTCAGCAGGTTTATGGCGGCCTTGGCCGGGCGGACGCCATTCTCTCGGCGGCGGCGGCGCATCACCGCCTGCTCTGGATTCACCCCTTCCTCGACGGCAACGGGCGCGTCGCCCGGCTGATGTCCCACGCGGTCCTGCTGGACCTGCTCGGTAGCGGCGCGGTGTGGTCGGTGGCGCGCGGCCTGGCGCGCAATGTGCAGGACTACAAGCGCCATCTCGCCAACTGCGATCAGCCGCGCCGCAACGATCTCGACGGGCGCGGGAACCTGAGCGAAGAGGCCCTCGCTGAGTTCACGCGCTTTTTCCTGACCCTGTGCATCGACCAGGTCGCCTTCATGGAAGGCCTGATGCAGCCCGGACGCCTGCGCGCGCGCATCGCGCTGTGGGCGGAGGAAGAGATTCGTCTGGGCGCCCTGCCCCCGAAATCCGGAGCCATTCTCGAAGCCGTGCTCTACCGGGGCGAACTGCCACGCGGCGAGCCCGCGGGCGTCACGGGCGGCAGCGAGCGCAACGCGCGGCGCATGGTTGCTGCCCTGACCAGCGCCGGCGTGCTGACGTCTGAAAGCTCGCGAGCGCCCTTGCGCCTCGCCTTCCCCGCCACCCTCGCCGCTCGCTGGATGCCAGGGCTGTTTCCGGAGCAACTTGCACCTCAGTGAGCGCGGCGCGTGGACGCAGGGTGTTGTGTTACGCAGCACGGCGCCGGTTGCGCCGGATCTCCAGGAACGCTTTCAGCCGTGGAGCGAGCCGCGGAGCGCGGCGGCGGATGTTGTGGCAGCGGGTGCACGCCGCGGGCCGGGGGCTGGATGCTTCGGAAATTGGGTTCGTTTTTGCAATTTCCGGTGATGGCGCAGGCTCTTCCCTGCCCGGCGGCTCGGGTTCGACGGACGAAATGGGTTCGATTTCGCGATTTTGTTGCAGCGGCATCTCCCGGCGGAGCATGCGGAGGGAACGGGCGATCTGGCGTTCGACGATGGCGGCGTGCTTCTGGAGGCGTTCCAGGATCCGGCTGCCGGAGGCGTCGGCGACCCAAGTGTCGGCCAGGACACGGCTGGCGATCTCGTCGTGCTCGGCGGGGTCGTCTGGGAGAGGCTGATTGCCCCAGAAGTTCTGCCAGGCCTCGTCGATTTGCGATTGAGCGATGGCGCACTCCATGCGGGCGATCCGCTGGCTGAGCCACAATTGGCGGGCGTAACGGGTGACGAGGATTTGCTGGTGAGCGGATTGCGGCTGGAAATCCTCGATCAGGCCGTCGAGGAGGGCCTGGAATTCGGCCGGGTCCTCGACGCCGGTGAGAACGAGGTGCCGGGAGAACAGTCCGGTGACGGCGGCATTGCACGACGACGCGGCCTTGCCTTCGGGGGTGCGGGGACCCGTGGAATTCTGAGCATTGCGACGATTGGCGGCGATTTGTTTTTCGGTTGCCATTGGGGGAGTCCTTTCAGTTGCAGGATGGCATGGGGGTGCAAGTGGACGGCTGCGGCGCCCGGCGATGCACCCGCGTGGCCGGCATCCTTAGTTTCCCCTGGCTCCCTTTCATAATCCCAACAATATCACGACATACTCAGAAATACAAAACAATTTCGAGTCCCGGAAATACCCGTGAGTTCCGGAAACACGGCAACCGCATCCGCCCGCTGGCGCGGGGCGGCTATCGCAGTCGTTGATTTTACGCAGATCAATTGGTTCGATGGTGCGCTCGCTGCCTTTCCGGCTGTGGATCACGCGGCCCGGGGCGGATGGATATTGAGATGTTGATTACCACTAGCCTCCACGTTCCTAGCCTCTGGACCGCGTGACCGTTCCCGAGATGCGCATTCTGGCCTTCTGGTATTATGAAGTTATGGCGACGAAGAAGATGACCTTCAGCGTACCGGAACACGCAGGTTCGGCCGGTCTGCGACGCCGCGTTGATTCGCGCCTGCGAGATCGCGAATCAGGATCCGGATGTGGCGGAAATCGAGAAGGAATTCGACGGGCTCGGTGACCAAGTGGCGGAACCATGGAAGTGACCCCGGAGCGCGGTGACATCTGGTGGGTAGCGCTGGATCCGACGCTCGGTTCGGAGATTCGCAAGACGCGTCCCTGCATTGTGATGTCGGTGAACGTGCTCAACGAAAGGAGGAGGACGGTGATCGTTGTCCCACTGTCGAGTTCGCCGAAGGCCAGCCCGCCGATTCTGATCCCGATTTCCTGTGGCGGCCAACCTGCCGTGGCGGTGAGTGACCAAATCCGAGCGGTGGCCAAGGAGCGCCTGCGCAGTCGAATTGGCGTCGTCACCATGGAAGAGATGGCGGCACTGGAGGACGGCCTGCGGCAGATCATGCAGCTCGGATAGGCGCGAGCCGATCGAATGGCCCGGGCAGGGAAAGCCGGTCCGGCGAAACGAAACTGGCGTGTCCTTTCGTTACTGGCAAGCTAACGAAAGGATGACACTGAGCGCGGAAGCTGGCGCCAAGGCCTCTGCTCTTCCACGACGCTCAAGAGCCGGTAACCGTGCTATCACTGAGTGGGAACAGTGAGCCACGGCCATGTCACAGCCCGGTGAGGAGCGGCGCGATTTCTTCATTTCGTTCAACTCGGCGGATCGCGCGTGGGCGGAGTGGATCGCGTTCGAGGTGGAGAAGGCGGGCTATCGAACGTACTTTCAGCATTGGGACTTCGCACCCGGCAGCAACTTTGTCCTGGAAATGCACCGGGCGGCCCGGCAGAGTGAACGCACGATCGTCGTCCTCTCGCCCGATTACCTGAAGGCACTCTTCACGCAACCGGTCCCGCTGCGCGTGAAGGAGTGCCAGCCGGATGGCCTGCTCGCGGCGGTGGTCTACGAGAATCTTGTTGGTCTTGACGAAGAGGAAGCGTGCGCCGCTCTCCGGAAAGCCCTGAAGGCCTGGCAAGGCGGGCGAGCCAAGCCCGCCTCTGTCGCGTTCCCCGGTGGGGAGAAAACTTGTCTGTGTGACGTCACTCATATAACGTAATAGAAGTAACCTGGATGATACGGAGTTACCGTGACCGGGACACGCAGCGTCTTGCCAACGGCGAACGGGTCCGCCAGTGGGAGCCGTTTCGCAAGCAGGCCGAGAAGCGCCTGCGCATCCTCGACGCCGCGACGGCTCTCGCCGACCTGGCCGCGCTCAACTCCAATCGCCTTGAAGCGCTCAAGGGCGACCGGAAGGGGCGGTATTCGATCCGGATCAACGACCAGTGGCGTATCTGTTTTGAATGGCCCAGCGATGCGCCGGGGCCGATGAATGTTGAGATTGTTGACTACCACTAACCGAAAGGAGTCGACCAATGGCACGCACACCCATCCATCCCGGCGAAATCCTCGCCGACGAACTGGGGGAGATCGGCCTCACGGCCAAAAAGCTCGCCGACGTGATCGAAGTGCCGCCCAACCGGCTCTACCAGATCCTCGCCGGCAAGCGGAACATGACGGCGGACACGTCCCTGCGCCTCGCGCAGTATTTCGGCACGTCGGCCGACTTCTGGATGAACCTCCAGAGCGCCTACGAGCTGGACCTAGCCCGCAAGGAAAGCGGCAAGGAGATCCAGCGCATCCCGCGCCGAAGCAAAGCCGAGCCGCGGCCTGCGGCATGAAGAAGGAAGAAGGCGCAGTGGCTCTACATCCGAATTTCCCATCATCGCCCTACGAGTTGGGACCCTGGACCGGCCAGCCGCCTCGGTTGTGCGGGTCTTCGAGCACATGCAGCGCAACCCGATTGTCTCAATCCCGGCGACGGCACGGAAGACTGGCCTCTCCGCACCCACGGTCGCGAAATCGCTGGAGCACATGCGCCGACTTGGCATGCTGCACGAGATCACCGGGCGGCCGCGGCACCGGTTGTTCGTCTATGACGCTTACCTGGCGATCCTGAACGAGGGGACGGAGCCGATCCGATGAGTCCTCGACTCGACACTGCCGGCACGCCACAGGGGCGAAAGTGTGTCGATCTTTTGGGCGGGTAGGTCCATCAAGAGCCGCACAGTGACAGCCAACGCCTCTGCTTGTCCGGCGACGCTCAAGAGCCGGTAACCGTGCTATCACTGAGTGGGAACAGTGAGCCACGGCCATGTCAAAGCCCGGTGAGGAGCGGCGCGATTTCTTCATTTCGTTCAACTCGGCGGATCGCGCGTGGGCGGAGTGGATCGCGTTCGAGGTGGAGAAGGCGGGCTATCGAACGTACTTTCAGCATTGGGACTTCGCACCCGGCAGCAACTTTGTCGTGGAAATGCACCGGGCGGCCCGGCAGAGTGAACGCACGATCGTCGTCCTCTCGGCCGATTACCTGAAGGCACTCTTCACGCAACCGGAATGGGCGGCCGCTCTGGTTCAGGATCCGACCGGATCGCGGCGAACGCTGGTCCCGCTGCGCGTGAAGGAGTGCCAGCCGGATGGCCTGCTCGCGGCGGTGGTCTACGAAAATCTTGTTGGTCTTGACGAAGCGGAAGCGCGCGCCGCTCTCCGGAAAGCCCTGGACGCCTGTCAAGGCGGGCGAGCCAAGCCCGCCTCTGTCGCGTTCCCCGGTTGGGAGGAACGTAAGCCATTCCCGGGCAGAACTGCAGGTCCCGATGCCCCGCCGCCGGACTTGCGAAATCGCGCGGTGGCGCTTCTGGAAGCGTTCTTTCTGCACGACGGAGAACGGGCACGGCAAACTGTCCTCGGGCAGGCGTTTGGCGCGTGCCCGCGCAATCCGGCGCGGGACATCGAATGGGGCGGCTCCGCGGCTGTCTTCGCCAGCCACGCGGTGGACACGCTGCTTTCGTTCGGCTGTGCCGAGCGCGGGAAACATGCTCTGTCGCTGCTTCTCGAAACCATGGCAACGATCCGGGGCAGGCAGATGCACCCGGACTATGCCGAACTCCCGCCCCTGCTGGATGCGGGCTGCCGCCTGCCCACGCGCGCGGAAGAGGTGCAGTCCCTGAGCCGCCTCATCGGGGAGATCGAGGCTCGGGCCAACCGCTACTCCCCGCTCGGCAGCAGCCGCCGCAGGACCGCTCCCGGGGCAGAGCGTGCCCTCCCCCTGGGGCTGGAGCACGACCCAAGCTTCGAAGTCCTGCGGCACCGGCGCCGGCAGAAGATGCGGCTTGACGCGGAAGCTGCGGTGGAAGTCCGCGAGTATTCGGATACGCGCACCGCGTTTCAGGACGTGGCCCGGGCCATGCTGCTCGGCAAGCCGGGTTCGGGCAAGAGCACCACGCTCCGGAGACACGCTCTCGATCTCGCGAACCAGGCGCACGCCGATGTCCGCTGCCCCGTCCCCATGATGGTGGACCTGGGCAATTGGACGGCCGAGACCCCGTTCCAGGAATTTCTCTCGAAGCAGATCCCGGAGATCGGATGGGGCGTAGCGGCCCTGGGCAGAGCGAAGCGGCTGGTCCTGTTGCTCGACGGCATGAACGAAATGCCCACAGCGCTGCGGGCGGAGAAGACGCAGGAGATTGCCCAGTTCCTGAAGGAGCTTCCTGCAGAAACTCCGGTGGTGATCTCCTGCCGGGCGGAGGACTATGAACACCACGCGGAACTCGAGTTGGACACGCTCACGCTGGAACCGCTTACCCCGGAGCGCGTCCGCACGGCAGCCCGGCACTGGGCCGGGGACGCCGAGGTCGGGGACCGCTTCTTCTGGGAACTTGCCGGCGATCCGCGGCTGGCGGAAGCGCTGGCCCGGTGGGAAGCGGCGGGTTTGGAGGAGGAGGCGTTCTGGCGCGGCCCTCATAATCGGGATCACGATGTAGCCGTCAAGGTGGGATGGCAGCATTACAAACTCTGGCGTCAGCATCGATCCGACCCACGCAACCTGCTGGAGCTGGCCAGCAACCCGTTCATGTTCACGATGCTGTTCATGATCTGGTGGGAGAGCCGGGGAGCACTCCCCAGGAATCGTTCCGACCTCTTCTCCGGTTTCGTGGATGCGCTACTTCATCGCGAACACCTGATGGAGAAAAACCCGGGATCGCAGGAATGGAGACGCACCGCAGACGGGCAGCGACTGGTCGACGGGCTTCAGAACCTGGCGTGGGCCATGCAGCGGACGCGCGTTGAGGCGCGACCTTCGGAAGGCGGCGACTTTGGCGTGCTGACGGTCGTGAGCCGCGAATCCGCTGTGGCGGCTCTGGGAGACCCTGCGCTGCTGAAGAAGGCTGTGGACGGCACCTTCCTCGATGGAACGGCTGAGCTGCGGTTTCGCCATCAGCTCTTGCAGGAGTACTTCACGGCTCTGGCGCTGAAACAGCAAATGCCGCGCGTCGATGAGCTTTGGTTGGCCGGGCGGTGGTGGGAACGCAGCGGCTGGGAGGAAGCGGCGGTCCTGCTGGCGGGGTCCTATTCCGAGGATTGTACGGAAGTGATCCGCTGGCTGCGGGATGCGCAGCCGGAGGTGGCGGCGAAGTGCTATCTGGAGTCGGGCGCAGAGGCGCCGGACAAGGCGGCGTTGCTGCGGGAGCTCAAGCAGGCGTGGATGCCGCGACTGACGGACCCGAAGCGGGGAACCCCAGCCGGAGGGGCGAGCCGCGGTGGGGCGGGCGCTGGGGCGTCTGGGACTGGACGATCGCAAGGGCGTGGGCGTGAAGGACGGGGTGCCCGACATTGACTGGGTCCGGATCCAGGGCGGCGCATTCGTGTACCAGGAGGGCGAACGCCGGACCATCGAGACATTTCACATGGCCCGGTATCCGGTGACGAACGCCCAATATCAGGCCTTTCTGGACGCGCCGGACTATTGGAATGACCAGTGGTGGAAGGGCCTCGGCGACCCGCAACGGAATCCGGAACCGCCTCGCTGGAGTGAGCCGAATCATCCCCGCGAGACAGTGAGCTGGCATGAAGCGATGGCGTTCTGCGCCTGGCTCTCCGCAAAGGTTCGCTACACGGTGACGCTCCCGACAGAGTGGCAGTGGGAGCGGGCGGCGCGGGGGCGGGATGGGCGCACTTACCCATGGGGCGACGAGTACCGCCCCGGCCATGCCAATATCAGCGAAACCCGGCCCAAGGCCGGTCCCCACTTCCTGGGCCGGACCAGTCCCGTGGGCATCTACCCGATGGGCGCACCGTCCCGACCCGAGGATGTTGAAGATCTGAGTGGCAACGTTTGGGAATGGTGCCTCAATGAATACAAGAAACGGAAACGCCTCCAGCGTGGGGGAGTCGAAGCCCGGGTGCTTCGCGGCGGGTCCTGGCTCTACCTTCAGGGGAACGCGCGCGCGGGGTATCGCAGCGACGGCCGTCCGGGTAGCCGGAACAGCAGCATCGGTTTTCGGGTGGTGTGTTCGGTCCCATCCACTGGACTCTGAAGCGCTGATCACTGACCGCCGGAGTGCTGTTCACTGGTGACCGCGCGAAGCGCGGTCACGGGATTCACCCGGAGGGGTTCGCTATGCTAAGAGGCGCCGCCGCAACCGGCGGGGCGTCCCGGCAGTCACCCGGGTGCTTCGCGGCTGGTCCTGGAACGGCCAGGCGCCTGTTCGAAGTGGTCGCGGCCGACTATCCGCGGTTCAGCGAAGCCCACTAGGCTCTGGACCAGATGCGCTCGTCTGCGGGGACGAACACACTTCTCGAAGTGGGCGACCGTTCGGCCAAAGCGTCGTACAACACGGCGCTGTCGTTGCAGGACACGGCCAACTTGCGGAAGCCGCCTGCGTCGCCCGCACAGCGCTCAAGGAGCGCCCGAACCTGATGGCGCCATCGAACGACTCGGGCACATCGCCCTGAAGCAGGGCGCGAATACGACGCCCGCACCCGCTTCCGCAGCGCCCACCAAGCGGGTCCGGCCTTGGTGGAGCGCCAAGCTGTGGGGTTAGGGCGACCGGCGAGGTCGTGATCGGCGCAGGTCTGGCTCGCTTATTGGGGGACGGCTACGCCGTCGTGACGGCCTCAACTTGGTGATGTACAATCGCGTATCAAGGTCGGAAGGGCGCGGGATCGCAGCCCGTTTGACGGTCTGTGGACGGGCGATCACCAGGCACAGCAGGATTAGGCCGACCAAGGTCGCTTATATACATGTCAGCCTGTCTAGAGACGAGAGCTAGTAGCCGGAGGAGAGGCCACCACGCCTCAGTTGGAGCCACGTACCGCTTGGGCAGGAGACGCCGAGTAATGAGCGAAAGGACGACCGCCGAGGACGCGAAGCCCCAGTGCGGGACCCTTGGCGGGCATGACTCAGGAGAGAGTTGTGAGCGAGCCTGGCGTTTCCTCCTCTACTCTATCGACGATGTGCTGATGGGAAACCGCCGGCGGGACGCCATTGCTTGGCGGGGCGACTAGTGGTTGAGTTTGGCGAGCGCTCCCAGCAGTTGTTCGGCATCCCTGCGACGGTTAGGCATAGAGCATGTTTGCGACACACTTGGAACCAGTGATCGTAGTTGGCTCCGCTCTGGCGTTCATCATCCTCGGTTTCATCGGGCCGAAGAATCGAGCCGCCGGACCCGCGCCCGATCTCAAGCCGATGGGTGCCTTCCGCATCGCAGCCGGATTGGCCATGAGTTTCGTTGGTGGCGCTGCGACGATCACGATGTCTGGGATCGGGTATTCGAACGGTTGGTGGGGACTGATCGATCCTTTGGCCGTTCTTCTGGGCGGCATGCTGGCAGTGGCCGTCCTAAGTCGTACGCGCATTCCGGATAGCACTCAAGGCATCGCTCGTTTCTTCTCGGGAGGCGATTCCAAGCTGAGTATTGTGTACGCAGTCGCCTCGGTCTTCGTGTACCTGCTTCTGGCAGCGGCCCAGATCGTGGCCTTGTCGAAATTATTCGAACCGTATCTTCCGTTCGCTTCGGTCTTCTCCGGCGTCTGCTACCTCCTTGTCGTCACGTACATCCGGCTTGGTGGACTAGCGTCGGTCACGCGAACCGACTTGGCCCAACTTCTCATCATCCTGGCTCTGTTCGTTGCGCCCGCCACCGTTGGCCTCTTGAGGAGCGGTGGATTCTCTACCTCGGACGCATCAATTCTCCATGCCCATGGCCACACGAACGGCCTTGCTGCTCTCTCTCTCATTACTTTTCGTCCCGCTATCGCAAGATGTCTGGGTGAGGGTTCGGCGCGCGCGATCGCTCGGCCACGCCCGGACTGGAATAATCGTCGGCGTGTTGCTCTATGCTGCGATTGTTTCCCTCGCCATCGGAGTTGGGGTTGGCGCCGCAGCATTCGGCACGACGTTGGCGGATCCTGAGACCGCGCTGCCGGATTTCTTCTCACGTCACCTTGGACTGGCTGGCATAGTGCCGTCAATCTTCGTCCTCGCAGCCATTCTCTCCACGCTCGATTCTTTCACGTATAACCTCGTAACGACGATAAGGGACGACTTGCCTGCCGGCACATACCTCAGAATACGAGCCGGTAGCCGCCACACCTTGGCCGCCGGGGCCGTCGCGTTCGCGTCTCTCATGGTTGCGTTGGTGGCGGAGTCCGTCCTCGGATTGGTGCTGACAGCCCTAATGATCTACGTCGCAGTCATCGGTCCCGGGCTTGTGGTCCGGATGTTCTCGAAGCGACGCTTGCCGCTGTGGCTGCCTGCCTGCGTGACGCTGGTGACGGTGCTAGCATGCGGGTTGGCAGGGGTGACAGTCCCCGGAGAGCCGTACAGCTTCGTAGCGCTCCATGCGGTCCTAATAGGCGGCGTCGCGGTTGTCCTTCCGGCGGTGCCGGATGCCCCCCAGGGTGGGTAGGTGCGCCATATGAGGTCTGCTGGTACTATCTTTGTGGGAAGCTCACGGGAACAGATGGGCTTTGCCCGAAAGATCGCCAACGCGATTGCCAGGGCCGGCTTCGCAGTTCGTCCCTGGTGGGAAAAGGGCGTCTTTCGACCAGGCGACTATACTCTTGAGCGCCTCGTTCAACTCGCGCGGTCGTGTGACGGCGCGGTGCTGGTGTTCGGCGCTGACGACAAAGTTTGGTCGCGCGGCGATACAAACTTGGCAGTGAGGGATAACGTCCTTATCGAGTATGGGCTCTTCGTTACCCAGAGGGGGCGCGAATGGACCACTGTCGTGCGCGAGACTGGGGTAAAGAGTCCATCAGATCTGGACGGACTGAGTCCGATCGTTTATCGCCAGCGATCTCGAAGTACGACGCAGGCGAAAGTTGCCCAGGACGTTGCTGAGCACTACCGGTCACTTTCGCGCGGTGACGATCGACGGAGCTATAGGACGGAGTCCGCTATTGTCCTGCATACCGACTGGACGCTGAGTGTCAACTCCCTCAATGATGCACAGAAGTGGACGCCATCGAGACTTTACTCCGACCTAACTGGAGCGCGGGCATGGATTAAAGTTGAGTTTGACCCTGCCTATTCCAAACGGGTACAGACGGGGCAGGGCGGTGCTCAGATTGGCGAGCTTGTGGGCAAGCAGGAGATTCGGACGGTTGTCTCTCTCGGGCCAGGCGCGGGTTCGGTAGACGCTGATGCGATGGCACACCTACAGGGTAGTGCGTGGCGTGAGTACATTCCCGTCGACGTAAGCCGGCACCTGCTCCTTGAGAGCGCGCGGTGTGTGACGGAGCGGAACCCCCGCACGGACTGCTTGCGTGGTATACTTTGTGATTTCGACGAGAACACCTCGTTCGTCGGGGAGATCGTAAAGCAGCACAGCAGGGGGCCTCGGCTCTTCCTTATGGCCGGGGGGACCTTCGGGAATTCTCGTCAGACCGAGAGCTCAATCCTGCGCGGATTGTACGACATTATGGGAGCAGGGGATATTTTCGTCTTCGATCTCTTCTGTTGGTCAGACAGTTATGCAATTGAGTCGGATCCTTTGTTCGATCTGCGCAAGGCGTTGCCGTCGGTCCAGACGTTCTTCGCAAACGGAGTGCGGATTCTGGCGCGTGACCCGGCACTGGCGGTCGAGCAGGCAGTAGGCCGAATCGAAGTCACTGACGAGTCCGCGAGCAGTGACATTGGGACGAAGGTCCTTGCTGTGCGAGAGAGGGTATCGAGGGAGGTGATGGTCTGGATCAAGCGGTTTCACGTCGCGTCCATCACGGCTGAGATTGCCGAGGCTGGATTCGAAGAGGTAAACCCGAAGAAAGTCTCAACCGGCGACTTGGAACGCCACATCGTGCTCGCACGCAAGGCGGCCGAGTAGGTCATGGGACCACCTGCGATCCGCGGGGCAGAAAGCGGGCCAAAGCTTCCTGCGTGGCGAGAGGCCGCACACGCAAATCCCGCGATAAGGCCGATAGGCCAACAGAATGGTGAAGAATCGTTCCCGGATGCAAGTGCTGCTGCGCCGACCCACGGCGCATGATCTGGCTGGCAACAGCGCGCAGCGGACGATGCCACGCGCCGCCGCTGACGCTGAGCGTTAGGCGTACTAGGGAGCAGCCCTCGCGGAGTCACCATGAAGCTCACCTCGATCACTGTTGAGAAGTACCGATCCATCACGCGAGCCCATCGCGTGCCGATCAGCGACATGACAGTATTGGTGGGGCCTAACAATGAGGGCAAGTCGAACATCTTGCGTGCCTTAGTAGCCGCGATGAACGTCCTCACTCGCGGCACCACACGCCAGACGCATGGCACGCTTCCAGCGCAGAAGGGGCGAATCCCTGGCGGTTCCAGGATCTATGACTGGGACACCGATTTCCCGATCCATCTCCAGGAGAAACAGCCCACCGGCCAGTCGGTCATCCATCTCGACTTCCGTCTTGACGACGAAGAACTGCAGGAATTCCGCGCCGAAGTTGGAAGCAGACTCAGGGACAATCTCCCGCTCCGCATCGCGCTAGGCCCGCGAGAATTCTCCGTTTCAGTCCACAAGAAAGGACCCGGTGGTCCCGCGCTATCGAAGAAGCAAGTGAGGATCGCGGAGTTTGTGGCGCGACGACTGGAGTTTGAGCACATTCCGGCTGTACGAACCGCTGAATCTGCGCAGCAGATTGTGTCAGCTCTCGTCAGCCGAGAGCTTGCACGGCTCGAAGGAAATGACGAGTATGCTCAGGCACTAAGGAAAATCGAAGCACTCCAGCAGCCGACCCTTGATCAGCTGTCCGCAAGTATCAAGCACACGCTCATCAAGTTTCTACCAAAGGTCAACAGTGTAACAGTTCAGATCGCCCGCGCGAGAGGATACGCGCCAATGCGCCAGTGGTGCGAAGTCTCTGTCGATGACGGAACACCGACTCTGCTCGAGTACAAGGGCGACGGAGTTCAGAGCCTAGCGGCCCTAGCGTTGATGAGGCACGCGGCGGAAACTTCCGCAAGCGGCCGACAGCTTGTAATCGCGATCGAAGAACCCGAATCGCACCTCCACTCATCCGCTGTTCACGAGATTCGAGACGTTCTCAAGGACCTAAGTGCTAAACACCAGGTTGTAGTTACGACCCACAACCCGTTGTTCGTTGACCGCATTCATCCGGCGTCAAACATATTGGTGAGCCAACGAAGGGCCCGGCCGGCTAAGTCGGTGAAGGAAATTCGCGAGATCCTTGGGGTACGAGCCTCCGACAATCTACGCCACGCGGAGCTGGTTGTGGTCGTAGAAGGCGACGAGGACTGTCAATCTCTTGGAGCGCTGCTGGGGCACGTCTCTCAATCGCTCCGGGAGGCAATCCACGACCAAGTTCTTGCCCTTGACTCACTCAACGGTGCAAGCAATCTCGCGTACAAGCTTGGGTCTCTTCGCGCGGCAGTCTGCGCTACACATTGTGTTCTCGATGACGATCGATCTGGGCGCGAGGCATACAAGCGTGCAGATCAGGAGGGTTTGGTTACACTCGCGGAGTGCAATTTCATCACGTGTCCTGGACGGAGCGAGGCAGAACTGGAGGACCTATTCAACCCAGCGGTCTACGTGGACCTACTGAAGAACAGGTACCGCGTCGCACTGTCGCCTGAGGCGAGATCATCGAAGAAGTGGTCAGAGAGGATGGGCGAAGTGTTCAAGCGGCAAGGTAAGCCATGGGATGACAGCACGAAGCGCGACGTCAAAGCGGCCATCGCCGCAAAGGTCGCAGAGGTGCCTGACGCCGCACTCTTGGATTCGTGCAGAGCGTCGTTCGATGCCTTGGTTAGTGCGCTCGAGGCGCGACTGAGGGAGATTCGAGGTGGCTCGGCAGCTTAGCGGCTTGGCGAGTTTGACACGAAGACGTCCAGTTGGGTGGCAACACCACAGGACGTACGCTCCCTAGGCGGCGCCCTCTTCTCCGATTCGTTTTTGCGTGGGCACCCGCCGGCCCACATGCCAAAAAGAATCGCTCGGCCGCGCTATGCGCGGTCACCAGTGGACAGCACTCCAGCGGTCAGCGATCAGCGGTTCAGTGTCCAGTGGATGGGGACGAACACACCACCCGAAAACCGATGCCGTCGAGCCGGTCAACCGGATGGAAGCCGTTGCGATACTCCGCGCACGCGCTCTCCAGATCGACGCTCCAGGACCCGCCGCGAAGCACCCGGGCGTCTTGGTTGCGGATGTCGGGATCGCGTGGATGATCCACTCTGTTGGCACACCACTCCCAGACATTGCCTGCAAGGTCCGAAACCTCTTGCAGGCTGTTTCCGCGCGGAAACACGCCAACCGCCGTCGCATGGTTGATCGCTGACTCGTAGGTGTTGGCGAACCCCTCCAGCCACTCCGGTCCCCAGGGGTACAGGAAGTCCCGCTGGGCGCTCTGGGCGGCCCATTGCCACTCCCATTCGAACGGCAGCCGGACATCCACGCCGAGGGCTTCGGACAGCCACCGGCAGAAGGCCGTTGCATCGTACCAGGAGACGCGGGTAATCGGATCGCTGCCGGGATCGGACAGCCATGAGTCCCTGGGGGTTTTGCGTTGGAGATCGTGCCACCATTTGTCTGCCCTGTACCCGCCTTCCGCCCGGACGAAGGCGCGGAACTGGGTCACGGTCACCGGATATGCAGCGATGGAGAACGGTTCCACCGTGAAACTGCCGTGCCCTGCCATTTCCACTTCGCCGACGGGGATGGGACGCCAGAGGATATCCGGCACACCATTCCTGAGGCCGACACCGGGACGCGGGTCGCCGATTGCGGAGAGACGGCGGCCAATCTCCCAGCGCCGCAGCGGTTTCGTGCCTTCCTGTTCAATCTCTTCAAGCAACCACTCGGCCTCGGGTGTCAGGAAGCGGGCGATGTCAGGGTCCTTCAAGAGCGCATCAAGCAGGCCCGCATCGCCGAGGCGCCGGCGGCAGCGGTCAATTTCGTCGCCATGCCAGGTCCGGCGGTGCTGCCTTTGGAGTTCGCTGCCATCCCAGACGCGGGCTTCCTCGATGACGCGATCGCGCAGGCGCAGGACATCGCGCTGGGAGTCGATCCACGCGGCCAGGGTGGGCCATTCGCGGAGGAGGGCTTCATGGGCCACTTCGACGATGGGGGTGTCGCTCTGGCCTGTGACGAGCAGGCGGGCGGCGACCAGTGCATCGATGAAGCGCTGTGCTTCGGGATCGCCATTCCAGGTGGCGAGGGGCTCGCGGCGGCGGATGGGAGCCAGATCGGCCGTGACGCGGACCAGATGGCGAAAGACGCGGTGGAGGGTCTCCCCGGCTCCTTCGCCCAGGCTGGCGAGCACTCTGCCGGCGCTGCGGGCGATGGCTTTGCCGAGGCCGCCGAAATCGTCGCTTTCGTACACCGAAAGGTCCATGCGGCGCGCCGGCTTGCAGCGGTCGTAGAGTTCGCGGAGGGCGAACGCCATCAGCGCGAGGCCGCCCGTCTGGCCGGCGGCATCGGCAGCGATCACGCCCGGGAGGGCCGGGTCCAGAGTCCAGGCCTCCTCGAGTTCGAGTTCGGTGAGGGGGCCGCTGACCATGCGCTCCATCGCGGGGCGATCCGGCTGGCCGAGGAAGAAGGCGCCCCCGGGGTTGTTCATCGCTTCGCGGAGCGCCGGATGCTGGAGGCAACTCCCGAGGAAGTCCTCGCGGAGGGTGGCGACGACTTGAAAGCGGTTGGCCGTGCCGGCGGGCGGCGGCCGGGTGGCTTCGAGCAGCCTGCCGAGGAAACGTTCGCAGGCGTCCCTGGCTTCCGGAGCGAAGAGTTCTTCCATCTGGTCCAGCAAGAGGAGCCAGCGCGCGTCCGGGACTGGGCCGAGCAGTTCGTCGGCAATGACGTGGAGGGGTGTGCTGTCGATCGCCTCCAGGGCGGCGCGCCAGTTCAGTCCGGCGGCGGCGATGGCGTCGTGCCTGGGAATGGCCTCGACCAGCGCCGTGTGGACGGAATCGAGGAAGGTCACTCGCGGGAAGTTGGGCTTGACGGCGGTGATGAGCCAGTGGCGGCTGCCCGGGAATTCCGGCACATCGCCGTCAGCAAGGGCGGCCCAGAGACCGGCCCGCATCAGGGACGACTTCCCCGAGCCGGAGTTGCCGATGATGACGGTGAAGCGGTTGGCCGGATTCGCGGCCAGCTTCTGAATCAGCTCCTGGGTTTCCTTTTCGCGTCCGAAGAAGAGGGGGGCATCGTCTTTGTCGAAGTAGGTGAGTCCCTTGTAGGGTGCGCCGCGCCATCGCTCGCGGCGGCGGCGGACGCGCCCGCTACAGAGCTCGGCCAGGAGTGCGTTGACTTCGGCGAGGTTCCCGGGGTGGGCCTGGCAGTGGACGCGGAGCCCGCGCAGGAAGAGGCAGAGGGCATCCGGATGTGGTTCGAGGAGGCTGAGAAAACCTTCGGCCGATTCCGCACGGCCACCGTGGACGTTGACGCTCTCGAAGACTGCATGCGCTCCGATGGTGTCGCGCAGGATGACGGTCCGCGGACCTACGTCATCCCACTGGGGAAGATCCATGAGAAGCCGCTTGAGCCGTTGGCGGAGATGGTGCTGCATGACGCTAGGTCCGGATGGTGAGTTCGGCGAGCAATTCCGGGTGAGCCTTCTCGAGGTCGTCGAGGATGGCGATCATGCTCGTGCCCTGGTTGCGGTACTGGGTGTCGGCGAGCTGCGTGGGGTCGAGAACACGAAGATGCTGGCCCGTGAACTCGGGATTGGCGACGGACGAATGGTGGATGGCAACGACGGTGAACTCATCGTCGAACACGGGCGAACCGGACGAGCCGGGCAGGGTGCTGGTGTAATACTGCAGCAGGCGGGAGTCGGAGTGGGCGACGAGGTTGTTCTGGAGGGAGACACGCTTGGGCTCGCCCCCGGCATGTTGGATGATCACGACCCGCTGGGTGAGTTCCATGATCTTGGCGTATGGGCAGGTAGTGCGGGAGCGCGGGCGCTTCGTGCAGGCAGACCAGGGTGTAGTCCAGGTCCTGGTTGGTATGCAGAAGCGGCTTGTCGGCGGTTCTGACGACGATATGCGGCCGGCCGAGGGGTGAATCGCCGGATTCCACGTCCGGCAGTTCGTCGAAGAACACGACTTGCGCGCCGGCGGCCTGCTGCTCGGTGGCGATCACATGGTGATTGGTCATCATGAGGTTGGGCGCAAGGAGGAAGCCGGTGCCGCGCCCTGTTGAGACATCGACGCGCACGACCGCCTCGGCGGCCCGGAGCGCGCGGCGCAGGTAATAGAGGGGGCGAAGGGTGTTTTCCCCGATGATGCGCTCTTCGACGATTTCGGCCGGCGGGCGCCGGTCGCGCCAGTCGCCGGCCGAGGAGGAGGACGGATCCGCGCTCCACTGCATCCGCCGGCGGAGGGCGACGAGCCGGTCGCGATGCTCTCCGGCCATGGGCTCGATGGCCTGGGCGAGAAGGGCGAGAGCGGGGACGCCCGGGGATGCCTCCTGGCCATCGAGCAGCCGCAGCAGGTGATCGGCGACGACGATGGGCTCGCCCTCCCAATCGAGGAAACGGAGGGCGTTTTTCAGTTCGGCACTGTGCGGAGACCCGTCGAGCGCGAGTTGCACCAGGGTCTGCCGGCCCCGGTGACTGGCAAAAAGGGGGATGTCGGAGAGGGCCAGGAGGAGGATCCTGCGATCGGCGGGAGGAAGTGGTTGGGCCATGGGGCGTTCTGACATTGTCCCTGAAAATGGGGGCTTGCGATTCAGACCAGCCGCGTTCCGGCCGGTCATTCGCCGGATGGTTTCCCGACGCGTCCCGGCGCCCCCCGTGCGGTCGAAGGACCCTCTGGAAGTCATCGCCTATGTTGCGGCTGTCATATAAAGGCACAGGGAGGCTGCGTCCCGCACCTCGAACGAGCGGCTGGCGATCAGGTGCGTATTTGCAGCCCGCCACCTGAGGTTGTGAAGTTGCCGGAGGAAATCACAGACGTGTGGGTCGCTACCGGCACGCGGGATGAAAATCGCTTCGTGGCCTGGAAAGCGCGAATTGGCTCAGGTTGCCGCCGTTCTGCGACTTGGCTTTACCATTCTTGCTGTTCGTTTGACCACGCGCCACGCCTTTTCTCCTTTGCTCAGGCGACCTTACAACAGATTGCCGCCCCTGCAAATCGTCGCGATTGACCCCTATTCCCCTGTCGTCTGGTCAGGTCCTTCGACATAGGCCTCAACCTGCCACGGCCCTTGGGAGTTCGGGAGCAGCCCTTCCTGCGGGGCATCCATGCCGGCAATGACGGCGACCTGCCCCAGGCAGCGGCTCAGGTGTCCGCGCAGCAGCTCCAGCCCGTCGAAATACCCTTGTCGCACGTCCTGCGGACGGTGGAAGTCGCGGAAGGCCGGATGGGGCGGGGCGGCCGGGCTCCTGTTGAGCAGTTCCCTGTAGGTCATGAACTGCCGGATGCCTGAGACCATGGCATCGGTCAGCAGAAACAGCGGCCCGTCCTGTACGTCCGACAGCTCGACTTGCTTGTCCACCAGAAACGCCCGGATTTCCTTAAGCGAGGCCATCGCCCGGTCAATGCAATCGTCGCAACACTCGAAGGCCGACAACACCCGGCGGTCCTTCAGCCGGATCACGATTTCACGGGCCGCCTGCTTCTCGCAGTCTTTCGGCTTCACCCCGAAGCTGATGAACGGCAGGCTCAACGTGACATCGCCAATCCTGTTGTTGAACTGGCGGCGTACCCGCGCGAGCAGGTCGCTCATGTCGAACTTGAACGGTATCGTCCCTCTTCTCAACCAGAGTCTCCTAACGGCGGTCCTTGTCCTCGGCGATGCCCTGGAGCACGACCGGAGGACAGTCCGGGAATTCGGCCACGAGCGACAGCTCGCCGCCCATTGCCTCGACCGTCTTCCGCAGCGTGGAGAGCAGCAGGTCGCTGCGTTTCTCCAGCCGCGAGACGCTGTCCTGCGTGATTCCGAGCTGCTTGGCGATGCGGACCTGCGTGAGCTTGCGCGCCTTGCGCAGCTCGCGCAGCGTCATTTCCTCAGCGATCAGCTCCGCCGCGCGGGACTTGACCTTCTTGCGCTGAGCGGGGCTCAGCTTCTTGACGATGTCATTCACGTTCGTCGGCATGGTTACTTCCCTTCCTTCTTCAAACGGGCCAGATGCGCGACGAAACGCTCATCCGCCTTGCGGATCAGCGCCCGGTAGAACCGCTTTTCGCTGCCTCCGGACTTGTCGCCGGCCACGAGCAATACGGCCTTCCGTTTCGTGTCGAAGGCGAAGGCGACCCGCCATTCGCCGTCCGCCGCGCTGAACCGCAGTTCCTTCATGTTTGCGTGGCGCGAGCCGTTGAGCGTGTCCACCCGAGGCCGCCCCAGTTGCGGCCCGAATTCCTTGGAGCATGAGCGTCAACGCCAAAAGCTCCGTCTGCACGTCTTCGTGCAGCTCCTCGAACTCCGGCTCGAACTCATCGCCAATCTCAACAACCCAGCCCACCTCTCCAATATGACATAGAGTCCATATGATTTCGATTCCATATATTCGACGGCCCCTTGGAAGCAGACGAAGGCCCGCCGCGAGGCCTCATTCTCTCCGTGCGTTGCCAGACGCCGGCAGAGACGGGCTTTCGACAATCCGCCGAGCTGCCGTGTGTGCATGATTACACCCTTACATCCTTGCAGGATGGCTTGATCGCGCGAGCTTGGCCTGCTGATGCCTTCCCTGCCCCGGCTTCGACCCGATGCCTTGAGGGCGGCCTGTTTCAAGGCGGCGGTGGCAGCGTGGCCAGCTTTCTCCGTGCGATCCCATCGGGCAGGTTTCGAGCCCCCTGCCATACGCGTTCACTCCTCGCGTCAACAGGAAGCCTCGGTTCCCCCTGAAGGTCTCCCCCAATTTTCCTATGTGACGCCGCGCCCGGCTTCTGGCGGACGGGAGGCACGCCCCAAAAGGGTCATCGCACAAAAGGAGAAAGACCATGACCACCGATACCGAAACCGCCACCAAGACGAAACAGGCCCCCGACTTCTACATCTTCGAGAACACCGGGACAGCCGAGAAGGGCGGCAAGCCCGCAGGCGCGGCTTTCCTGCACAAGAAGGGCAAGGGCTTCACGGTCCTCATCAACGGCAAACGCTACGCGGCCTTCCCGCCGAAAGCCAAAGCCGCTGAAGCCCAGGCAACGCAGGGGGAGAGCGCTTCGAGGAGGCGAATCGAATATTGTGACTACATTGCGATTATTTCGAATAGACGCTAGTCTTGGATTGGAGACACGACCATGCTGCACCAACCCGTCACACTGCCTGAATCTGAGGGAGCCCAGATTCGCGAACTGAATCGCATGCTCCAACACGGCTCGCCCGCGCTGGTGGGAGCTGACGGCGAGCGGTTGGAGTTACCGAGCGCGGTATACCGGCTTCTCAAGGACATTGCCCGCAATATGCAGTTGGGCCGGGCGATTGTCCTGATTCCCGAGAACCAACAGTTGACGACGCAGCGAGCGGCCGACCTCCTGGGCGTTTCCCGGCCCCATTTGATCAAGCTGCTCGATGCTGGCGAGTTGCCGTACCACCGCGCGGGCAGCCATCGCCGTATTTACCTGAAGGATCTCGTCGGGTACCAGAAGCGCCGCGATACCGAGCGGAGAGCAGCCCTCGACAGCATCGCCAAGGAAGCGTTCGAATCCGGCCTGTACGATCGCACCGGGAGACCCGAGGGCGGCGAAGACGAATGAGAGCCGATTACCGCGTCGTGCTCGACGCGTGCGTGCTCATTCCGATGCCGCTGGCGGACACGCTTCTGCGAATGGCAGAGGCGCCCCGGCTGTATCTGCCGAAGTGGTCGCACATGATCATGGACGAGGTGACGCGGAACCTCATTCAGAAATGGAACATGCCGCCCGAGAAGGCGCAGCGGCGTGAGACCGAGCTGCCCTCCGTGCCTGGCGCCTGGAGCCGGCAGGGCTGATATATAGTCAGAAGACCAGCCAAACTCAAAGGAACCGATCGCCATGTTCGATACCCAACTGACCCGCCGCTCCTGGCTGCAGTCCCTGTTTCTGGGGCCGGCCGCCGCCTTCAGCATGAGTACGTTCGCCGCCAGGCGCTGCGATGCCGCCGCGGCGATCGGTCCGAACGACAGCATCAAGGTGACGAAGATCGAGTCGTTCGTGCTCAAGAATTCCTGGGTCTTCGTGAAAATCTCGACCGACGCCGGCGTCACCGGCTGGGGCGAGATGCTCAAGGACGACGCCAAAGCCTGCGCGGCCGGCGCCCTCGAAGTGAGCGACTACCTCGCCGGCAAGGACCCGCGCCAGGTTGCACTGCACTGGCAGGCGATCCATCGCGGCGCGTTCTACCGCGGCGGACCGATCAAGACCGCGATCCTGAGCGGCATCGACCAGGCGCTCTGGGACATCACCGGCAAGTGCTACGGCGTCCCGGTGCACCGCCTGCTGGGCGGACCGACGCGCGAGCGGATCCGGGTGTATGGAGAGGTCGGCAAGAACGGCGTCAACGCGATGAAGGTGCAGCCCGGGACGAACACGCGCAAGGCGTTCAAGTACAACGAAGGCACGCTGTTCGTGGAAGAAGTGTGCGAGCGGTTCAAGGCGCTGCGCGAGAAGCTCGGCAAGGGCGTCGACGTTGGGGTCGAGTTCCACGGCGCGATCCAGCCCCCCACGGCGATGCGTCTGATCAAGGCGCTCGAACCGTACGATCCGTGGTTTTACGAGGAGATCGTCCAGCCGCTGAACGTCGACGTGATGGCCGAGATGGCGGCCAAGACGCACATCCCGATCGCCACCGGAGAGCGCGTCTTCACCAAGTGGGGTTTCCGCGAGATTCTGGAGAAGCGCGCCGCCACGATTCTGCAGCCCGATGTCTGTTATGCCGGCGGCATCACGGAACTGCGGCTGATCGCGGGCATGGCCGAGTCCTACTATACCCCTCTGGCCCCGCACAATCCGCAGGGACCGTGCTCGCTGGCGGCCAGCCTGCAGATCGGGGCGGCGATCCCGAATTTCATGATCCAGGAACGGGGAGACAACGAGTACGAAGATCTGCTCGCCAAGCCTCTGCCTCCGGTTTCGGGCGGCCACCGTCCGCTGCTGACCGAACCGGGCCTGGGCATCAGGATCGACGAAAACAAGCTGATGGCGCAGGTGGGCGAGCCGCGCCCGTACCGCACGCAGTACGACGGCGACGACGGCTCGGTGGTCGACTGGTAAGCCAATGGCGAAGTGGGCGATCCTGGCGTGTTTCGCAATCGCCGGACTCGGGGTCTGGAGCGCGCAGCCGCAGGCTGCCGCGCCGCCGCATACGGTCTTCGTCCGGCAGTATTGCGTGGGGTGCCATGGGGCGAAGTCGCCTGCTGGAGGGTTCACCCTGACGGGCATCGCGGCGGAGACGCCCCTGGAGCACGCGGAGGCGTGGGAGAAGGCGGTGCGCCGGTTGCGCGCACGCTCGATGCCTCCCGCCGGCGCGCCCCGGCCGGACGAGGCGGCCTATGAAGCCGTTCTGCGGTTCCTCGAATCGAGGCTGGATGCGGGTGCGGTGAATCCGGGCCGCACCGATACCTTCCGGCGGCTGAACCGCACCGAGTACCGCAACGCGATCCGCGATCTGCTGGCGCTGGACGTTGAGGTCGACGCGCTGCTGCCGGCGGACGAGTCGAGCCACGGCTTCGACAATGTCACGGTCGGGGATCTGCCGCCTCTGCTGCTCGAACGCTATCTGGGGGCGGCGCGCCGCATCAGCCGGCTCGCCGTGGGTCTGCCCGGACGCTCGCCCGGCGGCGACACCTTCCACCTTCCCGCCGACCTCACCCAGGAAGAGCACTTTGACGGTCTGCCCCTGGGCACACGCGGAGGAACCGCCGTCGGCTACACGTTCCCCATGGATGGCGAATACGAGATTGTCGTGCGCCTCGCGCGCGACCGCAACGAACACGTCGAAGGATTGCGCGGGCGGCACGAAGTGGAGATAGGTCTCGACGGGCAGCGGGTCGGATTGTTCAGCGTGGAGCCGCCTCCGCCCGGCAAGGACCACAGCCTCGTGGACGAACACTTGAGGGTGCGGCTGACGGCGAAGGCGGGTCCGCACACGGTCACGGCGACGTTTCCGCGCCGCACCGGAGCGCTGCGGGAAACCGAGCGGCAGCCGTACGAGGCGCACTTCAACATGGACCGTCACCCGCGGCCACAACCCGCCGTGTATTCGCTGACGGTGAACGGGCCGTATACGGTGGGGGGTCCGGGCGACTCGCCCAGCCGGCGGCGGATCTTCGTGTGCCGCCCGGCGTCCGCCGCGGAAGAGGACGCCTGCGCCGGACGGATTCTGGCAGCGCTGTTGCGACGCGCGTTCCGCCGCCCGGTGACGGCGGCCGACGTTGCGGCTCCGCTGCGCTTCTATCGTGAGGCCCGCGCCGTGGGGGACTTCGACCACGGCGTCGAAATGGCGCTGCGCGCGGTGCTGGTGAGCCCGGAGTTCCTGTTCCGCGTCGAGCGCGATCCGCCTGGCGCCGCGCCAGCATCGGTCTATCGCATCAGCGATCTCGAACTGGCCTCGCGGCTGTCGTTCTTTCTGTGGAGCAGCATCCCCGACGACGAACTGCTCGCCGCGGCCGAGCGCGGAGATCTGCACGAGCCGGCCGTTCTCGAGCGGCAGGTCCGGCGCCTGCTGGGCGACCCGCGGTCGAGCGCGCTGGCGACGAATTTCGCCGGACAGTGGCTGCATCTGCGGAATCTCGCTTCCGCCACGCCGGACATGCGGCTGTTCCCGGGTTTCGACGACAATCTCCGCCAGGCCATGCGCCGCGAAACCGAACTGTTCTTCGAGAGCATCCAGCGCGAGGACCGGAGCGCGCTCGACCTGCTCCGCGCCGACTATACGTACCTCAACGGGCGCCTCGCCAAACATTACGGCATCCCGAACGTGTACGGGAGCCGCTTCCGGCGCGTCGCGTTCGGCCAGGAGCGCATGCGCGGCGGACTGCTGCGCCACGGCAGCGTGCTGACCGTCACGTCGTACGCCACGCGCACCTCACCGGTGATCCGCGGCAAATGGATCATGGAGAACCTGCTCGGCACGCCGCCACCACCGCCGCCCCCGGCCGTGCCCGCGCTTCAGGAAAACGGCGGCGTGGGCAAGACGCGGACGGTGCGCGAGCGCCTGGCCGCGCACCGCGAGAATCCGGCGTGCGCGGGCTGCCACCGGTTGATCGATCCGCCGGGCTTTTCGCTCGAGAACTTCGACGCCGTCGGCCGCTGGCGCGACTTCGAGGACGGCATTCCGGTCGACGCCTCCGGCGGTCTGCCCGATGGGAGCGTGTTTGAGGGGATCGACGGACTCGAAACCGCCCTGCTCCGGCGGCCGGAGTTGTTCGCTACCACTCTGTCGGAGAAATTGTTAACGTATGCGTTAGGACGGGGCATGGAGCACACCGACGCTCCGGCGGTGCGCCAGATCGTCCGCGAGGCCCGGGACGGCGATTTCCGGTTCTCGTCGTTCGTCCTCGGGATCGCCGGGAGTGCGCCGTTCCAGATGAGGAGAGCCCAATGATCGTGACCAGGAAGGCCTTGCCGCGCAGGACGGTCCTGCGCGGGTTGGGGGCGTCGCTCGCGCTGCCGCTGCTTGACGCGATGGCGCCCGCGATGACGGCGCTGGCGCAGTCTCCGGCAAAACCGGTCCGGCGGCTGGGCTACGTCTATATGCCGATGGGCGCGCACATCCCGGAGTGGACGCCGCCCTGCGACGGCCGCCTGACCGCGCTTTCCCCCAGCCTGCGAGCGCTCGCGCCTGTGCGCGATCACGTCACGGTAGTGACGAACCTCGAACTCAGGAACGCGTACCCCGGCACGCACGCCACCTCGAATGCATCTTTCCTCAGCGCGGCCAAGGCGAAGTGGACTGAGAGCACGGATTACGAACTGGCCACCACGGCCGACCAGATCGCGGCCCGGCAGATCGGGCAGGCCACCCGCCTGCCGTCGCTCGAACTGGCGATGGACCTGCTCAGCACCGTGGGTCAATGCGACAACGGCTACGCGTGCGTGTATCAGAACAACCTCTCGTGGTCTTCGCCGACGACGCCGCTGCCGGCCGAAGCGCACCCGCGCATTGCGTTCGAACGGCTGTTCGGGGACGGCGGCAGCGCTTCCGAGCGCCGCGCGGACTTGAAAGAGGATGCCAGCCTGCTCGACTGGGTCCGTGACGATATCGGGCGCCTGCGGCGTGAACTGGGCGCCACCGACCGCGCCCGGGTGAACCAGTATCTCGACACCGTGCGCGAGGTGGAGCGCCGCATCCAGAAGGCCGAGGCCGCGGCGGCGGACACGGCGTTGCCTGACCTCGACCGCCCCATTGGCGTACCGGCGGCCTATGCCGATCACGCGCGCCTCATGTTCGACTTGCAGGTGCTGGCGCTCCAGGGCGACGTCACGCGCGTGATCACGTTCCAACTGGCGCGCGAGACGAGCAACCGGACCTACCCCGAAATCGGCGTGTCCGAGCCGCATCATCCTTTAACGCATAACGGCGGCGATCCGGAGAAGCTGGCGAAGGTGGCGCAGATCAACGCGTTCCACGTCTCGCTGTTCGCCTATTACCTGGAGAAGCTGAAGGCCACGCCGGACGGCGACGGGACGCTTCTGGACCATGCTTTGATCCTGTACGGCAGCGGCATGGGCAATCCGGACAAGCACGATCACGTCAACCTGCCGGTCCTGGTGGCGGGAGGCGGCGCGGGGACGCTGCGCGGCGGACGCCACATCCGGTATGCCGAACCCGTGCCCATGGCGAACCTGCACCTGACGCTGCTCGACAAGGCGGGCGTCCGGCTGGATGCCTTCGGCGACAGCAACGGCAGGATCCGCGAGCTGGACGAACCGCTGTCGCTATGAGGCTGCTCGCCGCCATCGTGCTCGCCGGCGCGTGTGCGGCCGCCGAAGCGCCGCTGGCGGACGCGGCGCGGTCGCAGGATCGCACGACGCTGCGCCAACTGATCGCAGGCCGCGCCGATCCGAATGCCCCGCACGCCGACGGAACCACCGCGTTGCACTGGGCGGCGCACCTGGACGATGCCGAATCGGTCCGCCTGCTGCTCGGTGCCGGGGCGGATGCCGGCGCGAAGAACCGCTACGGCATGACGGCGCTATCGCTCGGCTGCACGAACGGGAACGCGGAGATCGTACGGCTGCTGCTCGATGCGGGCGCGGATCCCAACACCAGGTTGCCGGGCGGCGAGACCGCGCTGATGACGGCGTCGCGCACGGGCGATGCGGCGACGGTGCGGGCGCTGCTCGTGCGCGGCGCCGATGTGCATGCGAGGGAGGCCAGTGGCCAGACGGCCCTCATGTGGGCGGCCGCCGAAGGGCACGTCGAGGCCGTCGAAGCATTGATTGCGGCGGGCGCCGATTTCCGGGAGCGCCTCGACTCCGGCTTCACGCCGTTCCTGTTTGCCGTCCGCGAGGGGCGGCCGGGCGTGGTTCGCGCGCTGCTGAAGGCCGGCGCCGATGTGAACGACACGGTCCCGCTGACCGATGGCCGGCGTCCGCCGCGCGGCGGGCCCAGGCAGGGAACCAGCGCGCTCGTCCTGGCTGCGGTGAACGGCCACTTTTCGCTCGGAGCCGAGCTGCTCGCCGCCGGCGCCGACCCGAACGCGAATCTCGCCGGATACACGGCGCTGCACGCGGTCACGTGGGTGCGAAAGCCCGGCGCCGGCGACAACAATCCCGCGCCCTACGGATCGGGCTCTATGACGAGCCTCGAGTTTGTGCGTACGCTGGTGGAGCACGGCGCGGACCTCAACAGCCGCATGACGAAGCGGGTGAACGTGGGACTCACGAGCCTGAATACGTTGGGCGCGACGCCGTTCTTCCTGGCCGCCCGGACGGCGGACGCCGAACTGATGCGGTTTCTTGCGCCGCTGGGCGCGGATCCGAATATCCCGAACGAAGACAACGCCACACCCCTCATCGCCGCGGCGGGCCTCGGGACGCGCTCTCCCGGTGAAGACGCCGGCACCGGACCGGAGGTGGTGGAAGCGCTCCAGGCCGCACTCGACCTTGGCGCCGCTATCGACGCGGTCGACGACAATGGCGAAACCGCGATGCACGGCGCGGCCTACAAGAACTCCCCCCGAAGCGGTGGATTTTCTGGCGTCCAAGGGGGCGAATGTCGCGGTCTGGAACCGCCCCAACAAGCAGGGCTGGACGCCTCTGACGATCGCCGAGGGCTACCGCTTCGGCAACTTCAAGCCGTCACCGGTGACGGTCGAGGCGATCCGGCGGGCGCTGGCGGCAAGCGGGCGCTGAGGGAGCGGGGCGCTCCGTCTCAAGCCTGGAACGGATTTCTGATGACCAGGGAGTCGATTTGCCGCCCGTGCTGAAAGTCCTCACTCCAAAGCACGTTCGCGCCGATGGACAGTGCGCTTGCCAGAATCAGGGCATCCCACCAGGAGAGCTTGATTTCCCGGCGGAGCTCGCAGGCGTGCAACAGGTCCCCGTGAGTTGGGCGCTGAATCATCCAGAAGCCGAAGTCCGCAATCACGGCTTCGGCCTCATGGGCCGAAAAGCCCAGCTTGCGGGTGGCAGCCGAGTAGAACTCGCACAGCACTTGTGTGCTCAGAGCGCCGGAACCGTGTTCTTCCAAGCGGGAGACAAGGGCAACGGCCGTTTCGTGCCTGCCCGGATCTGCCGCGTCATGGGCATAGACGAGGATGTTGGTATCCACGAACTCAACGCTCATGGAGTTCTTCGCGAGTCCATGTGATCCGGCCCTTCGTGCCCCGATCCTTCGCCGTCCGCATCCGCTCGAACATGCGCTGGCGCGCCTCGAGCCTGGATGTCGAACCAGACATCAGGTTGCGAAGTGCTTCCTGCATCAGTGCACTCATGGACTGGTGGCGCTCCGCCGCATAGATTTTGAACTCGCGCAGCAGGGGCTCCGGCAAGCTGAGGGTCACGTTACGACTCTCGCGGGTCTTCACGCGAACAGCGTAACACGCAAAAGCGTGCACCCACTACTTCGGGAAGTCGGGATGCGCCTTCACTTCGCGGATCTGCAGGGTGTGGCGCTCGGAGTGGGCCGCCAACATCAGGATCCACTGGTAGGCGTCCAGTTCGCGGGGCGGCGCGGAGACGCGGGCGCGGAGGTCCTCCTGCGTGTCGCGGATAAAAGCAGTCGTCCTGTCACGGCGTTCCTTGAACGCCGCGATCACCTCTCCGGGGCCCGCAAAGCGTTCTGAAGGCCGCAGCGGTTCGGGCGCCTGGGCCGGACTGCCTCGATCGGTCATCCGGGCGATCACCGCTTCATCGTCCGCCTCGGTCACCTCGCGTTTCGCCGTCGCCGGAGGCAGCGTCAGGACCGTCTTCGCGATGAGGTTCCACAGGAACTCCTCGGTCAGGGCGATGTGCTCGGCGCATTCGGCAACCGACCAGCGGTCCGGCGCCGGCTTGAAGGTCCACTGCCGCGGCGAGAGACCGGCGATCTCGTCCAGGAACATCTTCCGCGTGGCGTGCAGGTAGCTGAGCGCTTTGCTGCGGTCCCGCGAAGCGATCGGTTCGGCGTGCAGCGGGATGGCGGCGGCCAGCAGGAAAACCAGCGACAGAGTCCACATGGGCCCAGTGTCGCACGGCCCGTTCGTCTACGCGGCGCCCGAACCGACCGCCTCGGCGTCCCCCGGACGCGTGCCGTAGCGCTGCACCAGGTCGCGCAGGTGGGCCGCGCCGCCCATGAACAGAGGACGGCTTGGCGATTCGGAGTGCTCAACTGCCGCGGCCATGCGGAGGAGACCGAGCCGGAACGTCATCAGTTCCTGGCGGTCGTCAGTGTGATCCTGCCCCATATCCTGCTCATCGGACCGAATCGGAAATTTCTTCAGGAGGGAGTACACTGGGAGTTTCAGCGTCGTATGAAACCGTTCTTCCGGGTCGTCGCCCTCGCCGTGGCGATGGCGGCCCCTGTCCTGCCGGCCGAGCCGAGACCTGACCCTGGACTGGAGCGTTCGCTGCGCGGCGTGCTGCAGCGGATGCAGTTGGCCGGGGCCGTCTCCGAACACCGCTTGGCGGTCTCGCTGATCGATTTGTCGGACCCGGCGGCCCCCGTCTATGCCGGGGTCAACGATCACGACATGATGTACGCGGCGAGCCTGCCCAAGATCGTGATCCTGCTGGCGGGCTTCGAGCGAATCCGCGCCGGCCTGATGGAGTACAACCCCGCGGTGAAGGAGATGTTCACGCGGCTGGCGCGCTTCTCGAGCAACGCCGACGCCTCCCGCGCCGTGCAGGCCATCGGCTTTGAGTACATCGCCCGCATCCTGACCTCGGCCAAGTACCGGCTCTACGATCCCGAGCGCAACGGCGGACTCTGGCTTGGCAAGGCTTACGGCGGCCCGAACGACTTCTGGAAGCGCGATCCTCTGCACAACCTCTCGCACGGGGCGACCAGCTTCCAGGTGGCCCGCTTCTTCCACATGCTGGATCAGGGACGGCTGGTGAGTCCGCGCTGGAGCGCCGAGATCAAGGAGATTCTGTCGAACCCGGGGATCCGGCACAAGTTCGTCAAAGGACTGGCGGACCGCCCCGGGCACGTGGTCTACCGGAAGTCGGGCACCTGGAAGGACGCGCACTGCGACGCGGCTCTGGTGGAGTTTGGTGGCCACAAGTATGTCGCAGTGGCGCTGATGAAGGACCCGAAAGGCGGGGACGTGCTGCCCCGCCTGATTCAGCACCTCGACGACCTCGTCTGCGACCGCACGCCGGGTCTCGCCAGCGACTAGCGCAGGCGGGCGCACAATGCGCCGCGCCCTGGCTGGAGTTGTGGCCAAGGCGGCGTCAGAGAAACGGCAGGAGGAGAGCCAGAGCGGACAGGACAAGGGTCAACCTCCTGACCACGGTATTCAGCTTTTCGGGCGTCACGTTTCCCCGGGTGTAGACGAGGTTCGCCGCCGCCATGGCGGCAGGGACGCAGGCGAGGGCCACCGCGGCGCCGGCCAGGACGTCGCTCAGGTAGTGGGCGCCGAGCACGATCCGCGAATAGCAGACGAGGCCGGCGATGAGCAGCAGTGCGACCTTGACGATTCGCATGGCGACGAAGCCGGCCGGAACGGTGAGCGCCAGCGGCAGCGCCAGGGCGAGGCTCTTCGCGGCGTGTCCGGAAGGAAATGACGGGCTGCCGTGCTTGCCGAGGGCGTTGAGCTCGCCGGCAAGGTCGGCTATCGGGCGTGCCCGTCCCAAGACTTCCTTGAGGGCCGTTGCCGCCAGAGTGGCGAAGGCGAAGGAGAGCAGCACGACCAGCAGAACCGGGCGCGCCTGGCGGAGGGCCGGGAAACGAGAGGATGCGGCGATCGATCCAACGAGCAGGAGGCAGATGGCGGACATGCCGAAACGGGTGAGAGCGCGGGAGAGGGCGACAACGGCCGGATCGTGGCGGAGCGCATTGTGAGCAAGCAGAAACCGCCGGTCAAAATCCCGTTCGAACCACAGCAGCAACGACAGCATCGCTATCGTGAGGGAGGCGATGCCGACGAAGCGCAGAGTGGACGGGCTCAAGCGAACGGCCGTGAGCGAGGCGTTCATCGGGTCGGGGCGTCCTGGAGGACGGCACCGCCAGTGTAGCGGGGAGATTGTTCGAGTGCAATCGCGCCCGGTAGTGTGGCGCTTGGAATACGCCGTCCATGAGCTGCCGAAGCGCTCGAGGAACGCCTTCAGCCGTTGGGTGAGACCTGGGGCGCGGCGGCGGGTGTTGTGGCAGCAGGTGCAGGCCGCGGGCCGGGGGCTGGATTCCGTGGAAATTGGCTCCGTTTTTGCAATTTAGGAAGCCGGCGCCGGCACTTCGCTGCCCGGCGGCTCGGGTTCGGTGGGAAAATGGGTTCGATGTCGCGATTCTGTTGCGACGGCATCTCGCGGCGGAGTTGGCGGAGCGAGCGGGCAATCTGGCGCTCGACGATGGCGGCGCGCTTCTGGCTGAGCGGCCGATTTTGGGCATCGACAGGCGCCGTGCCCCCGGAAACACCTCCTCAACCGACTTGCCGGTGAGCCGCAAGTGGTGTTGCCGATATGTCAGGCATGGGTTACCCTTATCGTCATGAGCGCGATGAAGGGCATTACGATCAAGCTTCCGGAAGCAACTGTCCAGCGACTCAGGCAGCAAGCTCGCCAGAGCGGACGTAGTGTCGCCGCGCTTGTTCGTGAGCTCGTCGAGGCTCCACCTGATCGCGGTGAGTCGGTCTACGCGGTTACCGCCGACCTGGCCGGCAGCGTGGCCGGCGGTAAACGGCCGGCATCGAATGCCCGCGGCAGGTTCCGGCGATCATGACCACGATCTGCGACACAGGCCCACTTCTCGCATACCTTAATCGCAATGATCCGCATCACGCCTGGGCTGTCGCGCTGATGAAACAGGTGCGGCCTCCGATGCTGGTCTCCGAACCCGTCCTGACCGAGGTCCTGTCCTTCCTGCGGGAGGACGGCGTCCCGGTCGATCCCCTGTTCCAGTTGCTCGAACGCGAAGCGGTCCGGCTGGACTTCGATCTGTCCGCACACTGGCCGCGCATCCGGACACTGATGTCTCGTTACCGGCAAATGGACCTGGCTGACGCTTCGATTGTCGTCATGAGCGAGCTGCACACGCGCTCCCGTGTGCTGACCATAGATCGCAGGGACTTCAGCGTGTACCGGCGCAATGATCGTCAGGTAATCGACTTCGTTGCGCCAGCCCGATCGTGAGCGCGTGTCGTTCCAAGGCCCGCGAGGCAGATCGTTCGCGTGGGCGACGCGAACGACGCGGCGGTTCGATCCGGTCATGTGCCCACTGCCGGGTCGCGGCTCCGAATCATCGCCCCGTGGTTGCAAACACTTACAGAGACGCCATTCCCGGGCTTTCAGGCGGCACGGCGCATGTTGCGCCTGATCTCCAGGAACGCCTTCAGCCGTTGGGTGAGACCTGGGGCGCGGCGGCGGGTTTTGTGGCAGCAGGTGCAGGCCGCGGGCCGGGGGCTGGATTCCGTGGAAATTGGCTCCGTTTTTGCAATTTAGGAAGCCGGCGCCGGCACTTCGCTGCCCGGCGGCTCGGGTTCGGTGGGAAAAATGGGTCTGATGTCGCGATTTTGTTGCGACGGCATCTCGCGGCGGAGCTGACGGAGGGAGCGGGCGATCTGGCGCTCGACGATGGCGGCGCGCTTCTGGAGCCGCGCCAGGGTCCGGCTGCCGGAGGCGTCGGCGGCCCAGGTTTCGGCCAGGACACGGCTGGCGATCTCGTACTCGGCGGGGTCGTCGGGGAGAGGCTGAGGGCCCCAGAACTTCTGCTAGGCCTCGTCGACCTGCGATTGCATGATGGCGTACTCCATGCGGGCGATGCGCTGGGAGAGCCACAATTGGCGGGCGTAGCGGGTGACGAGGAGGTTGTGGTGGGTGGATTGCGGCTGGAAATCCTCGAGCAGGCCGTCGAGGAGGACCTGGAATTCGGCGGGGTCTTCGACGCCGGTCAGGAATCGGGTGACGGAGGCACTGCGCGACGACGCGGCCTTGCCTTCTAGGGTGAGCGGACCAGTGGAATGCTGCGCGTTGCGGCGGTTGGCGGCGATCTGCTTTTCGGTAGCCATTGGGGGAGTCCTTTCGCTTTCAGGATGGCAGGGCGGGTCAAGCGAACGGGCGTGTTTCGCGAGAGGCGAACGCGTGGTTTGTTGAAGTTAGAGAATTCCTGGAAGGTGTGATCGTCCCTCCGGGCGCGGCACGCTCTTTACCTCATGGCAGGGGGGCGATCCGAATGAGCGGCTGACGTCGACTGGGGCTCGGCTTTCGATGTGCTGCCGACCTGGAGCGGGGCCACGCGCAAGCGACGGCCATTTCGGGACGCCGGATTTCGCACGAAACTGGAGGCGGCGCCGGCGTGGAGCCTGTCGCCGCGGAAGCGCGGGCCGAAACTGAGGGGATCCTCCGGGGTGGCGCCGGCGGGAGAGAGTTTCGAGGTTGCGCCGGTGCTGCCCCCGAATTCACCACGCCACGTGGACAGGCTGGATCGGCTATCCACCACTTTGGTGCATACTGGTGTTATGAAGATCGCTGAGAAAGCGGTTCGCCAGAGCATTAGTTTGCCGCCCAGGCTGGCGAAGCAGGTGAGTAGCATGGCGATGAGCCGAAAGCTGAGCAAGAATCGCATGCTGGTGGAACTGATCGAGAACGGCATCGAAGCAGAAAAGCGAAGACAGCAGCAGTTTTTCGCGTTGGCCGAGCGTTTCCGCAACGAGCAGGATCCGGACGCGGCCACGCGCCTGGGCGATGAACTTGGCAGAATGGTCTTCGGCGGCTGATGCCGCACATCGAGGTCCTCGGGCAACTGATCTGGCGACCGGCGATGGTCCTCTGCTGTTTGCGTGAGTGTGTGCAGGCAATCCGGCGCATGTACAAGACGGTTTTGCTGCCGATCCTCCGCTTCCTGTTCCTGCTTATTACCTTGATCGGACTCGGTCGATTCACAAGATCGAAGCAAGGACCGTCGCCAGGCCCAGAAAGCTGAGGAACCCGGCGATGTCCGTTACGGTGGTCAGCACGATCGAGGACGATTGCGCCGGGTCCTGACCCATCGCGCTCAGCACCATCGGAATCGCCGCGCCGGCGACTCCAGCCATCACCATTGAGATCACCATGGCTAAGCCGATCACCAGCGTCAGTCCGGCCGAGCGGCTCCACAGGTACACGCCGGCGCACGCCACCAGAGCCACGGCGAATCCGTTCAGCGCCGCAACGCGCAACTCCTTGAAGGCCACCGGGAGCCAGTGCCTGAGTCTGACCTCCCGCAGTGCCAGGCCGCGCATGGTGACGGCCAGCGCCTGCGCACCTGTATTTCCGGACTGACCCGCAACCACGGGCAGGAGCACAGCCAGTGCCGTAAACCTGGCGATGGTGTCTTCAAAGATGCCGACCACGGCTGCGGCCAGGAACGCGGTTACCAGATTGATTTGCAGCCAGGGCAATCGCTTGCGCACCGCAAAACCGACAGGCGACAGCGCCCTTTCCTCTTTGCTCGCTCCGACCATTGTCTGAATATCGACGCTGGCTTCCTGTTGCGCTGCGTGGACAAGGGCACCGTGGCGAATCACCCCCAGCAGGCGCCCATCGAAATCAACGACAGGCAAGCTGGTCAGGCGGTTCTGCTCCATTGTCTCCACCACTTGCTCACCTGAAGCGGTGGCTGGTGTGCTGGGCGGCGCACCGCGGTTCAGCGAATCGAGCGTCTGCCCGGGCGTGGCGACCGCCAGTTCCTGGAGAGGCACCATGCCCGCTAAACGTCCGTCCTCGTCGACCAGATAGATTTCTGCAATGCGCCGGTCACGAAGACTACGCAGACGGCCCAGTGCGTGCCGCACCGTGGCCTGCCCGCGGAACGTGGTCACGCGAGGATCCATGAAGGCGCCGGCGGTGTCGGTGGGATACGAGAGCAAGGTTTCTATTTCCGCCGTGATTTGCGGGCTCAGGAGCGACAAACGCTCGCGCCGCTGGTCCTCGCTCACGCGCGCCAGCAGCGCCGCTGCCCGCTGCGGATCTGTCGCTTCCAGGAACTGTGCCGCGCCCTGTGGCCCAATCTCGACCAGGACGTCCGAGGCCACCTCCGGAGTGAGCCTTTCCAGGATGGCGATGGCAACTTTCGGCGGCGCCTGTTCAAGCAACCTGACCACCTCGCCGGTGGGAAGCAACTCCAACTTCGCGGCAGCCTCGCCAGGGTATTCGCCCAAATATCTATCAACAAGGATCTGCCTTGCGCGGGCCGCAGTATCAGAGAGCATCGTTACGACCTCCTGCCGCGTTCCCGACTGCCACCGCTCCGGTGAGTCCCCGGAGCATCCCTCCGATGCCAATCCAATACAATTCTGCAAGCGACAGCATCGTATCTCCCACGGCGACTGCCGGTCGGCCGTCACCCGTTTGAATTCGGCGCACAGAACGGTGCCGAATCGCACCCAGGAACACACCGCCCTCGTCGACAACGGGCAACGCGTCATACTCCTGCCAGCCAGGGTGTGACTGGACGGTGATGACGTCGGTGTCAGCGAGAACTTTGGCCAGGTCCGAACGCATGACGCTCGTCAGCGTGTCGGACGCTCTGGCGAGCAGAAGCTCGCGAAGGTCGAGAACACCGGCCAGCTTGTGACTCCGGTCGGTCACGTAGACGTAGAAGTAGACGTGACGAGCACGGTGGCGCACCCGCGACAACGCCTCACCTGCCGTAAGGTCGCCGGGCAGGACCAACACGAAAGGGTCCATCAGCGCACCGGCTGTCCCCTCGGGGTATCGCAGGAGAACCCGGAGTCGATCCCGCATATGGTCCGGTAGTGCAGCGATGAGGCCTTCCCGCACGGTGGCCTCGACGCGACGGAGCAACGAGGATGCATCCTGATGCGGCATATGCGCGATCAGGGACGCTGCCGCCTGGATGTCCATCGCCGCGATGGCCGTGGAGCCGGCGAACGCCGACATCCGGCGCACGACTTCACTTGCAGGCTCGGGCGGCAACTCGGTCAGCAGGGCAGCGGCATCGCCGGCCGGAAGACGCTCCAGGATGCGGGCGGCGTCGGCCGTGTGTTCGCCAACAAAGGCCAGGATCAGAGCTTGCTCGGAGACCATCAGGCTTCTCCTGTGATCAGCAGCGACATCTCTTCACTGAACTTCCTGCCTGGCACCAGGACACGGCCATCCGGTGTTTGCAGAACGACCGCGGTTGGCGCGATCTCAACGATTCGTCCCTCCAGTCCGGAGATGCGCACCTTCTGCCCAATCCGATACGCTTTGCTCAGGTAGTGACAGGCAATGATGTTGCTGACCACCGTTCCAGAGCCCAAACCGAAAGCGAGGGCAGCGCCGCCGAGCGTGGTGCCCAGAATGATCGTGAGCGTCACGATCAGGAACGTGCTCTCGATGCCGACCTGATCCATGGCGATCACACCGGTTACCAAAAGAATGGTCATCTGCGAGGCGCGACCGAGGGCGTTGGCGTAGGCTACATTCAGCGATGTGGCCGCCGTCGAAACCGCTCCATACGCCAGATTGCTCGCAAGGTAGCCGGCAAAAACGATGAGGATAGCGGCAACGACCTGGGGAATGTAGTAGGCGAGCCTGCTTAAGAGATTCGTGACGGCGGGCAGGCCCAGGATTTCCACGGCTGTCGCCACTGCGAACACGATGGCGGCCCAGAATACCGCTGCTCCGATGACTGCCGGCACGCTTCGATGGACGCCCGTGCGCTCCAAAGCTGCACGGGTCACGGCGGTACGAAGCAATCGGTCGAGACTTGCCCGCACCAGGTGCGCCGCCCAGCGTCGAAGCAACCGTGCGAGCAGCCAACCCACAAAAAGCACTGCAACGGCGCTCAGGATGCTAGGGAGATGGTTACTGACCCGCTGAAGCGCGATTGACAGCGAGTCGTTCCAGACCGCGACCCATTTCGAGTGTTCCATTCGTGTAGTCTATTGCAGCCGGTAGTGGCGTCGCCAGAAGGACAGTATCCGGTGGGACCGGTCTTCGGCAACATCGGCGAGTCCGCGGTCCAGCGACTCAAGAGCGGCCGCGGCCAGCGCCGGACCGACCGGAAAACGGTCGAAGCCTGAAAGACGCCCTGCTTGGCCCGTATCGGTAGACGCCGTCTACCAAGTGGGCGCTACGAGGACGCAATCGGCCAGATCGGTCTTGCGGCCGGGAACTTGCATCACGTCGCGGGCGTTGACGAGCGTGAGTTCGCACACCGGCTCCAGGATATTGAAGACCGGCTTCCAGTAAACCCCGTCGATTCCATCGCTGCGTGAGTGATGCCCGATTCCAGCAGCCAGCGCGCCAGCGCTTCCAGTTCCCTGGTTCTCGTGCCGAACTGGCGGACTTCGCTGTGCGGCTCATCGACCTCGCCGGGCGTGAGCAGACAGACCGTGATGGAGTCTTTGTGAACGTCGAGTGCCGCGCAACGCGAGTGCAGCACGGCGAAGGAACCTTCAAGCAATGGCGGCTTCCTGGGCATAGCTTCTCCGCCGATCTGGTTTCGTTGCCAGGAGCCGGGAACGCACTCAGCAAGACAGTCTCTCTTGCGTGCTGGCGCTCGCCCCAGCAATGGGGCAAGCACCGCGACAATCGGGGGTACGTGGCGCTCCAGCCATGCTGTCCCGCAGGCTTTACAGCCTCACAGGCTACTGCGGCTTACACGGCCTCCGGCAGCATCCAGCGTAGCGAAACCACGCCCGCCCGGCCGCGCCCCATTTTCATGATCGGGGGTGAACCCGCGGTTCGTCAGCCTCCCGCGGTTCGTCAGCCCGTGCTGTCCCCGAAGTACCCCCGGAGTAAGTCAGTGGTAGAATGCCAGTTTCCCAAGCTGGACGTCGCCGGTTCGACCCCGGTCTCCCGCTCCAACTTTTCAACAACTTAGCCTGATCGCTCGCCATCCCTAAATCCCCTTAACGGAGCAAAGCAATACTCAGGGACCCGCAAGCCGCTGAATTGCAAGCACTTGTTCGAGAGATGTCCAGCCGTCCGGGCTGGGTGATAGTCGAACTCGGCATTCATGGAATCGAACAGAGTCAACGTCCGCGGGCGCTGCTGAATGCTCCCGCCGGCTGGAGGTCGGTTCTCCTTTAGCTTGCGTTTGAATGACGCGAACTACGCTATCGCATCAGAACCAGCCGTCTCATCCCATCTGTCCCGGTTTCGTTTTATATGATGGGTATCTTCGAGGCGGAGCATAGACATGGCGACCCAGTACCCCGTCGGGCAATATTTCCAGCAGATGGACGCCTTGTTGGGTGTCGCCCCGGACCGAGTTCTGCGCCGACTCGGACTTTCTCCGAGCCTGTCCGATCAAGCGGACCTGAGCGTGCCTGCAGAGACATTTTTCCGTATCTGGGATGCCATGATCGCAGAGGCAAACCGCCCCGGCGTGGAGATGGACCTGGCCATGGCCTATGCGCACGGGCCTTTCCTGCCACCGATCTTCGCCTTTTCCTGCTCCGACACGCTGTCCTTGGGCCTGCAACGTCTGGCGGATTTCAAACCGTTGATCGGCCCATTGAAGATTGAGCTCTCGCGCCCCGACCAAGAGCTGCGGGTTGAAATGCGACCGTCTGAGGCGCGCCTCGCAATGCCACCCAGCATGGCACTGTTCGAAATCCTTTATATCACGGAGTGCGCTCGGTGCTTCTCATGCGCCCATGTCGTGCCTGTGGAGACCTGTCTGCCTGGTCCGCTGACCATCGATAAGACGTGTTCGGAGTTTCTTGGACACCCGCCCAAGACCTCCAACCTGCTCAGCATGACCTTCAGTGCGGAGGACTCCGACCGTCCTCTCATCACCCGAAGCCCATCGTTTTGGGAAGCCTTGGAGGCAGGGTTTCAGGACCAGCTTGAGGACCGCGTGGGTGCGGCCACCATGTCGGCGCGGATCAAGAAGACCTTGACCGAGGCGCTGCCCGGTGGGTCGACGTCGGTCGAGGCCATGGCCAAGCGCCTGAATGTCTCCAAGCGCAGCCTGCAACGGCGCCTGAGCGAAGAGGGCACGAGCTTCCAGGATCTCCTCAACGAAACCCGCTTTGAAATGTCGGATCTCTACCTGAAACACAGCGGTCTCAGCGTTTCCGAGATTTCCTATCTGTTGGGCTTCCGGGAGACCTCTTCCTTCTTCAGAGCGTTCCAGGGCTGGACCGGCATGACACCCGGCGACTACCGCGCGTCGGGGGGCCTCTAGCCTCAACCATCACTGAACTGCTGGTGCCTGGCTGCCCTTCCACACCTGACGGGCGCCGTGCCGTTTTGACGGGGCACCGGCGCTGCCCGCAAAACCCACATTCGGCCATTTGGCGCGATCTGCCATTGAGTTGGCGCGCCTCGTCATCGCGGCGCGCGGTCCAGATGACTAAGTTAGAGACAGCGAAACGCAGCAAAAGGAACTGGCAACATGGACGCCCAAACAGCATTCGACAGTCTCGACGCAAAGGCCTGGGCCGCGACCCGCGCAGTGGAACGACTGTCCCTGATCAAGACCCTGCAGAAGAACTTGCTTGCCCATGCGGAGGACCTCGGCCGCGCCGACGCGGCGATGAAGAACGAGTTGGCCGGGGCCGGCGCAATTTCGACGGCAGAGGGCATGGCGGGAACCGTCGTTCCCATGGGCAACACCCTGATGGGGATCCGGCGGCTTCATGAAGCCTTGGTGCAGGGCGAGATGCCCAAAGCAAATGGCAGCCGCGCCATCGGAGGCAACGTCTATGAAGTCGATGTGTTTCCCATCCACGCCAAGGACAAACTCACGGCCGGGAAGGCGCGCGGCTATCTGCATGTGAATGGCAGCCCCGAACAGGTCAGCCCGCTCGCCAAACCCGCCGGCGTGATCGCCGTGTCGGGCGCGGGCAACTACAGTTCGTCCGTCGAAATGGCGATGGCGCTTTTTCTCGAAAACAAAGCGGTGATCCACAAGCCGCACGCACTGAACGAGGCGTCGGATGCGGTTTGGGCGAAGGTCTTTGCCCCGCTGATCGAACGCAAGGCACTTGTCTTCATTGGGGCCGACCAAAGCCACGCGATGCCCAAGGTCTCCGGGCTGGATGCCATTTATTTCACCGGGTCCACCGGTGTTGCCCATGCCATTCAGAACGCCGCAGCTGCGCCTTTGGTCTCTGAATGTGGTGGCAACAATCCCTGCATCATCGTGCCCGGGCGTTGGACCGAGAAGGAGATGAAGCATTGGGCCGTCCAGATCGTCTCCGCCGGCAAGCTCAATGGCGGTGCAATCTGCGGTCGGCCGCAAACCATCATCACTTCGAAGGCCTGGCCGCAGCGGGAGCAATTCCTGACCGCGCTGCGCAAGGCAGTTACCGAGGACACGTTCGGCACCGCCACCTACTATCCTGGCGTCGACAAGACGAAGGACGCGTTCCTTGAAAACCAGCCTTCGGCCGAGCTTCTGCGCCCCGAGAGCGGCGCGCATCCGTCCAGCGACGTGGTCTTCATTCCCGGCGTCGGCGAAGAGGATTTCGCGGTCACGAACGAAGCCTTCTGCCAGGTCTTCAGCGAGCTGCCGCTCGATACAGGAACCGACGCCGACGACTTTCTGACCAAGGCCACGGCCTTCTGCAATGACAAGCTGCTTGGCTCTCTTGGTTGCATGATGCTGGTGGACAACGCCACGTTCAAATCCAATGAGGACCGTATCCACCAAGCCGTGCGCGAGTTGAACTACGGGGGCATCGCCGTCAACAACATTCCGCCGAACATCTGGCTAAACGCCTATCTCACGTGGGGCGGCTGCGGTGAAACGACCGACGACTTCGTCTCAGGCGTCGGCAACTTCGGCAACGCCCTAAACTTCGAAAACGTCGTCAAATCGGTCATCATCGACGATTTCGCCGCGCAAGCCTTCCAGCTAACCAGTCGCAGGCAGGTCGAGCACCTAATGATCAACTTGTCGAAATTCGCCGTCGATCAAAGCTGGGGCGGGTTTGCCAAGCTCGTGGGCCAGATGGCGGTCGATGGACTGCGCGGCAAGGATTTCTGAAGCTCCCGCTCATTTGGCGCGATCTGCAATCGAAGCAGCGCGCACTGAAAGCACCTTCGCCCTTCTCCACGTAGATCACTCCTACAACACAGAAAGGACATCCCATGGCACAGATACATCCATCCTTGACAGATGGGATGAGACGGCTGGTTCTGATGCGATAGCGTAGTTTGGACTGGGCCCCCAAATTGACACAACCGGTTAAGACTCGATTTTCATTGAATGGAGAATTGAGTCATGGGAAAGTATCGACGGAAGTTCACGCGAGAGCTGAAGCTGGCGGCGGTGCAGCGGATGGAAGCGGGAGCGACGGCGGCCGAGGTGGCGCGGGCATTTGAGGCGAACCCGACCGTGTTGCACCGCTGGCGGCGGGAGTTCCGCGAAGGGCCAGGTAACGCCTTTCCCGGCTTGGGTAAGCGGCGCTGGGCCGAAGGCCAGGTGGCCGAGTTGGAGCGCAAGATCGGCCAGCAGGCGCTGGAGATCGATTTTTTGAAGGGGTGCTTGCAGCGCATCGAAGAACAGCGGATGCTGCAGGCACTGACTGGAAAGCCGCCATCCACGGGGAAATCGCCTTAGGATGAACTTGCGGGCGGGGGTGTTGCCATTGAAGAACGTCAGTCTCCGCGCGTGCTGGTCGCTTCGGGCTTCCCTTCGCTAGTAGGCACGCAAGCTCGTGCTGTGAACGTGTGAAGCGCCCGAGTCCGATTCGTTCCTTGATGAACACGAGGGAGCTCACGGGGCGAAGCCCTGCGGTTCTCCACGCCGAAAAGAAGATGTCCGTGTGCGGCCAGCCGTAGAAGGACAAGCACAGTGAGTCCGGCTTCAGAACTCGCGAGATCTCCATAAAGACCGGGACGACCCACGAAGGATCGGAATCGCCTTCGATCATTCCCCAGTCGCTTCCCCACCGGCCAGCGTAGGAGACGAGGTACGGCGGATCGGTGATGACCATGTCGAAGGTCTCGGCTGGGAAAGTGGTGAGGACGTTTCGGCAGTCGTCGTGAAAAAGTGTGATTCCGTCACGATCAAAGACGGGCATGTTGCAGGGCATCGAAGTTCACCTTCGAGGCGAAGCTCGGTGGCTTCGCAGTCAGGTGAGGAGTTCGGTTTCGCTGCGCTCAACGCCCGCCCAGCTCGTTACTGCGATTACTGCGTTAAGCTGGGCTCGCCCGTAAGTTCTTGAAACTCAATGGTCTCTGTTTGTCAGGATGAACGCCGTGGACGCATATGTCCTTTATTTTCAATCGGCATTCGTGTTCCCAAGCTGGACGTCGTGGGTTCGAGTCCCATCTCCCGCTCCATAGTTTCAACAACTTAGGGGCATTCGCTCCTGCCTCTTTTACCTTGGAAACCTAGTTTTCGAGGTAAAACCGACCGCCCCAGCTCCTAACTTACCTAGAATGAGTCTCTTGAACAAACGACTGTCAGCCCTGACCTAGCTCCGTTGTCAAGCCCACTCTCAAGGGGGGAGCAACCATACCGCTGCGCTGGAGTGTTCTGCGCAACCTGCGAATGAGGCTTGCATTCGCGCGCCATGGAGCTGAAGCAAAACCAGAAGCGCCGGAGGTCACTGAGCAGAACCCGACTCAAGCGATGCCCGCAATCGTTCAGGCTCGGATGATCTGGCGTGCGGGCGACATTCGAGCGTTCGCAATCGCGACGACAAGCGCGCCAACAATGATCGACGCGGCGACCAGAAACGTGATCCGCATCCCTCTGGCGATGGCCTCGGACGGCGCCGCAGCAGGATCGGACACACCCGAAGCCAGTGCAAACACCGCAGCCATCACGGAGGCGCCCGTCACCAGTCCGAGATTCCTCGATAGGTTGAGCACGCCAGATACGACGCCGCGCTGATCCGGTCCAACCTCCGCCATGGCAGCAGTGTTGTTGGCGGCCTGAAACAGCGCATAGCCGACCGTGACGACAACAGTGCCTCCGATGTAGCCCAACGCTCCAGCCGTCGAAGGCATGATCCACAGCGTCAGGCAGCCGACCGGCATCACGAGCAACCCGGCGGCTGCTATGCGCGCCGGTCCAAAGCGGTCCACGAGGCGGCCGGACGGAACGCCGGCCAGCGCGGCCATGAGCGGCCCCGCCGACATCGCGATACCTACCACAGCCGCATCCAGCCCGATCGCCCGGGAGAGATAGAACGGCCCCACCACCAGGATCGCCATCATGACGGTCGAGACCATCGCACTCGTAGCGAGACTCGCGCTCAGCGCCGGATTGTGGAAGATGCGCAGATCCACCAGCGGCGACGCCGTTCGTGCTTGAGCCCTCACAAAGAGTGCGGCGCCGAGGCCCGCGGCCAGCAGCAGGGCTATGTTACCCACGTCGAATCGGCCGCGACCCAGCGTCATGGCGAGTGCGTACGCCACCAGCGTCAGTCCCAGCAGAACTGTGCCGAGCTTATCGAACTGCGCCGACACCTTGTTCCGCTCCGGGCGGAAAGGCCGCACATAAAGGTGCGTCAGATGGAGGTTCACAAGGCCAATCGGCAGGTTGACCAGGAAGATCGCACGCCAACCGATTCCGGAGATCAGCATCCCGCCGAGCGAAGGCCCCAGAGTCGTGCCGAGGGCGGACATCGTACCCAGCAGACCCATGGCGCTCCCCACCCTGGCTTCGGGAACCGTCTCACCGATCAGGGCCACCGAGACAGCCATCATGACCGCGGCACCCATCCCGTGCGCCGCGCGGGCGGCAATCAAGACGCCGAGGCTTGGCGCGGCGCCGCACAGAAGCGACGCTCCCGTGAAAACACCGATCCCCGCCAGGAGGACTCTCCGCCGCCCCAAAATATCACTGAGGCATCCTGCGCCGACAACCACGGTGGTGATCGCCATCAGATACCCAAGTACGACCCACTGCACTTGCTGGAATGGAGCCTCGAAAAATCGCGCCATCTCCGGCAGACCGACGTTCGCACTACTGGTGTTGAGTGAAGGCAGCAGTGTCGACAACGACAGACAAGCCAGTGCCCAAGGACTTGCTACGGCCAGTTCCGTGCCTTCGCCTCCCGCCCCAATTCGCTCTTCAATCTCCGTCTGCATGCTGCACCGCCTCTCTCGATGCAGCGGCGCCCGTTACGATGTGAACGCGCGCATCCATTCGCACGAAGCCGTCCTGCTGGTAAGGCGAAAGGCGTTGCGTGAGTAATGCTCTTGCGTCGCGGAGCGCGAGATCCCCTGCTTCGAGAAGCAACTCCGCGAAATTCGAGAAGGAGGCGAGAGCGAACTCCGCTGCCTCCTCGGCCGGCAACTCGCCTCCTATCGGCAGCATCCCGCGCCAGTCGCTCACCTCGAGGTCGCGATAGCCGGCTTCATCGAGCAGGTGGAGTAACCTCGAAGCATCGCCGTAACGAAACGGTCCCGGCGCGTCGGGATCCGATGGGGGGATGTCAACGATTCCGGACACTGTTTCACGCACGATCGACATCCACGGGTTGTCCGAGGGGCGTCCCCAGACGGCAAAGGCGAATCGACCGGCCGGAACGAGCCAGCGCAGCAGATTCCGAAATGCGGCGGGCGGGTCGGCAAAGAACATCACACCGAATCTGGACGCGAGCCGCTCATACATGCCTGACGGCGGGACCGCCCTTTCCATGTCGGCGATGTCGAAGGCCACTTCCCCTGGAGCCGTTCCGCGCCCGCGCGCGACTTCGATCATCGCCGGGGAAATGTCGAAGCCATGAACCACGCTCCCTGCCGGTGCCCGGCGCAGAATCTCCACGCTCGTTCCTCCTCCTCCGCAGCCGACCTCGGCGATCCCGCATGGGGCATCCAGGCGGAGGGCGCGAATCAGCGGCTCGTCCACCGGCGCCAACATCGCTTCCATTCGGGCCAACTGGCCGCGCCATTTCTCCCCGCGTGCCGCGGTCCATCCGGAATTGGAGCAGTTCTCGTGCATGCATCAAGCGTAAGGTTGAAACCGAGATGGCGGAAGACGCACTGGTTGCACTTTATCCTTGCGTTGGACGCCATATCAGGCGCAGTGCTACGGTCGGTCCATGTCGACGCCGGACTTCAATCTACTGGTCACCCTGGACGTCCTACTCACGGAGGGCAGCGTGGCACGCGCATCCCGGCGGCTCCGCCTGAGTTCGTCAGCGATGAGCCGGGCCTTAGCGCGGCTGCGCGAAACCACGGGCGATCCGTTGTTGGTGCGCGCCGGCCGCGGGCTTGTTCCCACGCCTCGCGCCCTCGAGATTCGCGATCGAGTCAGCCAACTGGTGCAGGATGGGGAAGCCATTCTCCGCCCCGCCAGGAAACCAGATCTCGCCAAACTTGTCCGCACGTTTACGCTGCGGACCAGCGAAGGCTTCGTCGAGACCTTTGGTCCGGGACTTCTTGCTCTCGCGGGCAAGCAGGCGCCCGGTGTGCGGCTGCGGTTCATGCAGAAGCCGGATAAAGACAGCACGCCGCTCCGCGACGGAAGCGTCGATCTGGAGACCGGCGTTCTCGGCTCGACCATCGCCCCGGAAATCCGAGCCCAGGCACTGTTCCATGACCGCTTCGTTGGCGTCGTGCGGAAGACACACCCTCTGAGCGGCTCTCCCGTCACATTGGACGCCTATGTGGGTGGACGGCACATTTGCGTCTCGCGCCGCGGCATCCTCGGAGGACCTGCTGAGGAAGAATGGCCCCTCGACGAAGCACTGCAGGCTCGTGGGCTCGAGCGCCAGATCGTTACGGTTGTCGGCGGCTTTTCGGCGGCTGTTGGACTCGCCCGCGGCGCCGATCTGATCGCCAGTGTTCCGGAGCGTCACACGGCGAAACTGCGAGGCGGCATGTATACGTTCCCTCTGCCTCTCCCGACTCAGGAGTTCACGGTCTCCCTGCTCTGGCATCCCCGGCTCGACGCCGACCCGGCGCATCGTTGGCTGCGCAAGTGCGTTCGGGAGGTCTGCGCCGGGGGACCAGGAAGTGCTTCAGCTTTCCCTTAATTAGGGGCCGTGTCAGTTCTCTACTCCCTCGCGCTTGATCAGGCTGCCTCGATGCGGCGACCACGTTTCGGTCAGTGTCAGGGCGCAGAACTACAATTCCTTTGAAGGGTTGGCGAGCACAATGAGCCGGGTTTGCGGTTACCTTGATTACCTCGATAAGCGGGAGCCTGAAAAGTGGGCCTTCAAAACAAACGACTTACGTGATCCTACTATGCGACAGCGGAGTCATGGCAGGTTGGCCTGCCGGAGTACCCGGCGGATTTCCCGGAAAACCTGATCGAATGGCGGCAGGATGGACATCTGATTCGAGAGCCGCACCCACCAGAGAGCTTTCAGACGCGCTTCCTTCTTGATGATCGCTTCCTGGATTCCGACCGCCACCAGTCGCCGGAAGGCGAGTTTGGCAGTCATCGCGGGCAAGAGTTCCGAAACATCGATGCCTTCAAAGGTGACGAGATACCAGAGGTCATAGAGATCACGGGGTTCGTTGCGTGCGCGATCGGCGAGGGCCAGAACCTTCTCGGCTGCAGTTTCGGCGAGCGAGTATGCTTGGATGACTCGGCCTTCCGGCAGATCGGAGAACTCCTCGTACGCGCGGAGGACGGGGCGGGTTTCCAGCGGAAACACAACCTCTTCGCGGATCGTAACGTCCACCTTGACACTGCCGCCGGCCGGCAGCGGTCCGACGTACCGGAGGTAGAAGGTGTGACTGTTCGCGTGAGAATTGCGATCCTCGCGGTCGAAGGCGAATTCAATGGCGCTGACTTCACGAACGCCGCCAAAGACCGGCTCCAGTTTCCCTCGGATGTCTTCAAACGGCATCGGCTCAATGAGTGTGAAGTCGAGGTCCTCCGAGAACCGGTAGTCGCCAAAATAGCAACGCTTGAGCGCGGTCCCGCCCTTGAAGGCAAGGCTGCGCTGCAGATCACTGCGGGCCAGTTCCGCAAGGAACCAGGCCAGGCAGTAATCGCGTTCGAGCACGCTCTCCGGAATGCGGCGGCCGCCGGCCCTCGCAAGCCGGTTGGCAAGCAGGGAGATGTTGCGCTGCGGTATCAGATCAGGTCCTCCGGACAGCTTCAAGCTCGTCAGGCGGCACGTTCAGCCGCAAACGCCAGGCTGAGAGGTAGGCGCCATCCGGCGGCACGACTGGGTCGAGCACAGCATATGTCGCGCTGAGTGAATCGCGGAGGCGTTGCAGTTCTTCCGGCGCCGCCAGCTTGTACAGGTCGAGCAGGTAGCCGAGCCGCCGGACCACGGCGCCGTTCCCGAGGCGTAGGGCATACTCGACCAGCCGGTTTATCTGAACCTCATGGCGGCGCATCCAGAGGCCTTTTGCCACCTCTGTGACTCCGCCGCAGTAGGCGGGAAGATGCAGGCCGTCGATGATGGTCCGCTCCATGTCGCTGACGTTCACGAAATCCTGCTTCGAGATCCAGTGTCGCATCGTCCCGAAAACATCTTCGCGGCCAATCAGCACAAATCGAAACTCGGTGCCGTGAATGGTCCGGTTCCGGAGGCGCTTTGTCGTGCTGGTGAAAATGACGAATTGCGGCTGCGTCACCATTCCATGCAACTCCATGGCTGACGCGAAAGAGATGAAGTACTCCCCGGCCGCCGCGAGATGTCGCGCGACGACATAAGGATTGCCGGCGAACTCCGTCGCCCGGCCCAATTCCGGAGGGACCAGGACAAAGAGGCCGGGTTCTAACCTGGAGATGATGCCGCGATCAACAGCGTGCCGGATGAGACTCCGCGCCGATGCCGGGAGCAGGCCGGTGATTCGCTCAACATCGGCGTGCGTGAAGGTGGTCGTGCCGCCCTCATAGAGGGCGATCATCAACTGGGCGGTCCGGGAGCCGACCGTCTTCAACGGCGCGCTGGCCTCTGCGTTAGGCGTTTGGCGTCTCATCAGATGCCCCACCAATTCCATCATAGTGAACTGTGCTCGTTTTGCGCAACTTGACAGCACGAATCTCTCACACAATATGATACCCAGAGCCGAGGGGCCCACCGCGCAAGGTGAGGCCGGGTTACACGGCGGATCAGGCTGCTTCGAAACGCAGTTCCAGCGCGTAGCGACCCTTCAGAGCCCACGGTGCGGAGCCTGCTTGGAGGTATCTTGCCAACAGACAACCCTTCCGCCGACTTCTATTACCTTGATTACCTCGATAAGCGGTCGCCCGAAAAGTGGTCTTTGAAAATAAACGACTTACGTGACCAGAAAACAGCGCCTTTGACGCCTAATGGCTTGTCCCTGAGTAACCGATAGCACAGTAAAATCGCCATACACTTATGGCGAGCGTACCGGTTCTGCATCTGACCCCTACCCAGCGCGGCGAGTTGCACGCACATCTCCGCCGACGAAACCTTCCGGCCAGTGTCGCGCAGCGAATGCGGATCGTCTTGCTGTTGGATGAGGGTACGCCCTATCGAGAGATCATCGAGAAGCTCGGGACTCCGGCTTCGACGATCTCGCGCTGGAAACAGCGTTACGAAGAGGACGGCCTGGTCGGCTTAGCGACGATCCATCCAGGACAGCCGCCCCAGAAGCTCACCGCCGAACTGCGCGCCCGCGTGTTGGAGAGGACCCGGCAAGCGCCGCCCGACGGTTCCACACATTGGTCGCTGCGCAAGATGGCGGCGGTCATGAACGTCAGCAAGAACCTGATTGAGCGGATCTGGAAAGAGGCTGAACTGAAGCCGCACCGGCTGGAGCGCTACATGGCCTCCAACGATCCGCAGTTCGAGCAGAAGGCGGCGGCCATCATTGGGATCTACCTCAACCCGCCCCAGAATGCCGCCGTATTCTGCGTCGATGAGAAGAGCGCCATTCAGGCCCTCGACCGCTTGGACCGCTGCCTGCCGCTGTCACCGGGCCGGGCGGAGAAACATGGCTTCGAGTACTACCGGCACGGGACGCTGTCGCTGTACGCCGCTTTGAATCCCAAGACCGGCGAAGTGATCGGGCAGACGGCGCCCCGTCACACCAGTCAGGAGTTTGTGGCGTTCCTTGAAGACGTGGTGGCGACCCAACCGGCTGATCGCGAGGTGCACATCATCCTCGACAACTTCTCAACGCACAAGACGGATCTGGTGAAAGCGTTCCTCCAGGCGCATCCGAACGTGCAATTTCACTTCACGCCGACGTACTCCTCGTGGCTGAACCAGGTGGAGAGCTGGTTCAGCAAGCTCCAGCGCGAGGTGATCGATCGCGGCGTGTTCAGCTCGGTCGCGGATCTGAAACGCAAGATCCTGCGCTACATCCGCCTGTATCAGAAAGCCGCTCGACCGTTTCGCTGGAAGTACTCGGATGTCTCTAAACGAATTCCTTCGTGGTAGCGATGTCTCCGGGACAGCCCACCCACCCGCCTCCTAAATATAATCCGGCGACCCATCCTCCCGGAAGGCGAACGGCCGGTTCCACCGCTTCGGCGGATACTTCTTGAAGGCCTCTTCGTTCACCTCGTAGCCCCAACCCGGCTTCTCCGGAATTTCGAGATAGCCGTCCTTCACCAGGATCGGATCCTTGATCAGGTCCTTGCGCGGGGCTTCGTCGTCCGCCGTGTACTCCAGGATCAGGAAGTTCGGCGTCGACGCCGCGAAGTGGACGTTCACCATCGTCGCCAGCGGACCCATCGGATTGTGCGGCGCCACCACCACGTAATGCGCCTCGGCCATTGCCGCGATCTTCTTCTGCTCCAGCAGGCCGCCGGCGAGGCAGATGTCGGGCTGGACAATGTCCGCCGCCTCGCGCGCCAGAATTTCGCGGAATTCGTACTTCGAATAGAGACACTCGCCCGTCGCCAGCGGGATGTCGATGCGCTTCTTGAGCGACGCCATCGCGTCGATGTTCTCCATGCGGATCGGCTCTTCGATGAAATACGGCCGGATCGGCTTGAGCGCCTCGGCGATCTGCGCCGCGCGGATCGGCTCGAAGATCGTCGCATGCACGTCAAAGCCGAGATCCACGTCGGGACCCACGGCTTCGCGCGCCGCCTGCGCCCTGGCCTCCACCTCGCGGATCAGCGCGTTGTTCGGGATGCGGTGGTCGGGCGGCGTGGGACGCATCTTCAGCGCCGTGTAGCCGTACTTGTCCTTGAGGCGCCGGCACGCGGCCGCGAGTTCCGCCGGCGTGTTGCCGCGGGCGCCCTGGTAGACGCGGATCTTCTCGCGGCACTTGCCGCCCGTCAGCATGTAGACCGGCAATCCGGCGGCTTTGCCGGCCACGTCCCAGAGCGCGTGCTCGATGCCGCTCAGCGCCGCCATGATCACGGCGCCGCCGGGGAAGCGCGTAAAGTTGTACATCACGGCCCACAGGTACTCGACGTTGCGCGGATCCCGGCCGACCAGCCATTCGCGGAAGTCCTTTACGGTGGCGACGGTGGCTTCGTCCGGGCCGACCGAGTAGGCCTCGCCCCAGCCGTGGATGCCGGCGTCGGTGAGGACCTTGACGAAACACAGGTTGCGGGTGCCGACCGCCACCAGGTGCGCCTGGACGTCGGTGATCTTCAACTGCGGCCGCCCGGAGTAGCGCGGTCCGGTCTGGGCCATGGCCTGGGCCTGGAGGGGCATGCCGAGCATGCCGCCTTGAGCGATGAAGTCGCGCCGGTTCATAGAAGGTGAGTGTACCGCAGGGGTTCCGGCGCGATACAATCCTCAGCGATGACACCTACCCGCCGTTCCGCTCTTGCCGCGATCGCCGGAGCCGCTCTTGGAGCGGGCAGCGGCCGCGCAGCCACGAAATCCACCGCGTTCGGCCTGATCGGCGATCGCTATCACAACTCCGATTACATCCGCGTGGGGCTGAACCGCACGATCCAGCGCGGCGTGGGCGTTTCGATCGACTTCTGCGACGAGACGAAGAGGCTCAACGCCGAGACGCTCGATGGATACAAGCTGCTGATCATCCTGCGCGACGGCATGATCTGGCCGGACGGGTACCCGGACGAGAACACGAACGCCGCCTGGGTGGCGACGGGCAAGCCGGAACTGAAGAGCGATCCGCCGGTGCCGAAAGGCACGACGAAAGCGCAGTACTGGATCCAGCCGGGACAGGGCAAGGCCGTGCGCGACTTCGTGGACGCGGGCGGCGCGGCGTTGTTTCTGCACAACGTGACGCACGTGGGGCTGACGGACCCGGACTTCCGGCACGTGCTGGGCGCGTCTTATACGGGCCATCCGCCGATCCGCACGTTCAAGGTGAAGGTGACGAATCCGAACCACCCGATTACGAAAGGCGTCCGCGACTTCATCGTCACCGATGAGCAGCACTACATGGATTACGACAAGGATCCGAAGCATGTGTTCCTGGAGACGGTGAATGAAGAGGGGCTGAAGTACCGTGAGTATGGCGCGACGGCGCCGGGCGGCTGGGCGTTCGACTACGGCAAGGGCCGCGTGTGCTACATGTCGCCGGGGCATTTGCTGCACGTGCTGTGGAATCCGGAGTACGTGAAATTGCAGCAGAACGCGGTCCGCTGGCTGCTACGGCAGAGCTGAGCGCAGGCGGTTCTCGAGAATCCGCGACTCGTCGAAATCGCGGACGGTGGGGAGCCATGGCTCGCTTCCGGCGAGGGCGGCGCGCGGGATCAACCCGATCAGTTCGCTCTCCAGGACGCGGACGCCGAGGTGCTCCGCCTCGTCGCGGACCGCTTCGTAGGCGCGGTGCACGGGGGTTACCGTGAAATCCGTCAGGTTCATTGTGACCTGGGCCAGGCCGCGGCTGGCCAGGAACACGCCCATCGCCTTCACGCACGGCAGCCCGCCGGAGGACTCGCGGATTCGGGCGGCGATGGTTCGCGCCACCGCGACGTCGCCGGTGTCGAGGTTTATGTTGAAGGCAATCAGGAACGGGCGCGCGCCGACCACCGTCGCGCCGGCCGTCGGATGGAGCGCGGGTCCACCGATGTCCGGGGCGCGGTCCTCGCGGGTGAGCGCTTCGTGGCGCAAGAGCTCGAAGCCTCCGCGGCGGATGACTTCCAGACGCCTTCGCCCGGGACGCCTCGCCGCCGCTTCGTAGAGATAGACGGGGACGTGCAACTCGCTCCAGATGCGCTCGCCCAGCCCGACGGCGAGTGCGGCGCACTCGTCCAGCGTCACGCCGGCAATGGGGACCAGCGGGATGACATCGGCCGCGCCAATCCGGGGATGGATGCCGGTGTGGCGCGTGAGGTCAATGCGCGCGGCGGCGGTGCGGACGGCCTGGAACGCGGCGGCAGCGACCGCGTCCGGCGCTCCGGCGAACGTCAGGACGGAGCGGTGATGGTCGGGGTCGCTGGTGCGGTCGAGCAGCGCCACGCCGTGCAGCGATTCCACGAGCGCGTCGATGACGGCGAGGTCGCGGCCTTCGGAGAAGTTGGCGACGCACTCGATGAGCTGTGCTAGTCCTTCGCCGGCCACACGCCCGCGCTCCCTTCCCGGTAGACCTCGCGGCCGAGCTTGATGGTGCGGTGCACGTGGTTCACTCCGAAATGATACGGGATGTCGCGGTAGTCCTGGCAGTTGAGGACGAGGAGGTCGGCCTGCTTGCCGGGTTCGAGGGATCCGGCGCGGGCATTGAGGCCGATGGCGCAGGCGGCGTTGAAGGTGGTGAGGGTGAGGACTTCTTCGGGCGTGAGGCGGAGTTCGCGGCACGCCAGCGCGATGACGCCCTGCAGGCTGAGCGTGGGTCCGCCGTTGCCGAAGCCGGATCCGAGCGAGACGGCGGCGCCGGCGTCGATCCAGGCGCGGGCCGGGAGCGTGCCCTGGCTGTTCAGGCGCAGGGACGCGACGGTCGCCGAGTACGCCAGCGCGCGGACGCTTTCCGGGCAGGCGCAGTCCGGGGCGTCGAGCGAGGCGGCCTCGAGCGACAGCGCGCAGCTTACGGCGCCGGGGAGGCTTTGGCCGGCGGCGTCGACTTTGCAGCCAAAGCCGAGGGCGCGGGCGGCCGCGAGGGCGGGGCGTCCGGCGGCTGGCGCAGTGACGTAGCGGGCCGCTTTGTGGCGGCGGAGCCAGGTCAAATCGGTCTGCCAGATTTCCGGACCGGATTCCGCATGAGTGGGGATGGGGAGAGGACCGAACGTGGGCACAAAGTTCCAGGGACCGTCTTCGGTCTTGCGGATGGTGCGCAGATCCTTGCGGCCGCCGCGCACTTCGAGAGACGTTGTGCCGTGGCGGGACATCGCCGCGGCGACGGCGCGCAACTGCTCCTCGTCTCCCTGGCAGCGCACGAGGGTATCGACAAACCCGGGCGTGACGATGCGTCCGTGGGCGTCGATCTCCCGCGCCCGGCGGACTTCGGCGAGGTTCTCGATGCGGCGGCTCGTGCCGACTTCGGCGATGAAGCCGTTCCGGATGAGGACCGCGCCGTGGGGAATCAGGCCCAAATCGCGCAATTCCATCCCGCGGCGGGGATGGCCGGGGCCGCGCAGTGTGAGCAACTGGCGGGCGCCCCGCACCAGCAGCAGGCTGTCGGGCACCTGTCCAATTCTCTCGAATTCGTGGGAGATTAGGAAGTGAAGCGCAGTGCACCCCCTGTCCGCAAGACCCTGGAGCGCGTGCTATCGCGCGCCGGGGCCGCCTCAAGAGCCGAGGCGCGGCGCTGGATCGGCATGGGCCGGGTCCGTGTCAACGGCAAGCTCATCCAGACGCCCGATGTGTGGGTGGATCCGGACAAAGATAAGGTCACGATCGACGGCAAACCGCTGCGGCCGGCGGAGAAGGTGTACCTGCTTCTCTATAAGCCGACGGGATACGTCACGACGCGGCGGGACCCCGAGGGGCGCCCGACAGTGTATGACCTGGTCCGGGAGGCCGGCGCGTGGGTGGTGCCGGTGGGCCGGCTGGACCTCGAAACGAGCGGCCTGCTCATCATGACCAACGACACGGAATTCGGCGAGCAGTTGACCAACCCCGACTGGCACGTGCCCAAGACGTACCAGGCGAAGTGCGCCGGCGTCCTGGAGGATGGCCAGATCGAACGGTTGCGGACGGGGCTGTTGCTGAACGACGGTCCGACGCGTCCGGCGCGCGTTGTGCGGCTCCGCGACGGGGCCCGGCATACATTTCTCGAAATCACGCTGACGGAAGGACGCAACCGGCAGGTGCGGCGGATGGTGGAAGCGGTTGGGAGCAAGGTCTTGAAGCTGGTGCGGACGGCGATCGGCCCGATCCGGATCGGCGACCTGCGGATCGGCACGTTCCGGCCCCTGACCCCGGGGGAAATCGCGGAACTCCGTCCGCCGAAACCGCGTACTGCTTTTAAGGAACAGCCCGCGAAACGGGGCTCGTCCCGGCAAGACGAGCAGCAGTCGCCCGGTCGCATTGAGGGACGGGGCGGCCCTTCGCGGGCGAGATAGGCGCACCATGTCACAGAAGAAGCGATCGAAACGCTGGCTTTGGATCGTCCTGCTGGTTCCCGCGCTGGGCGGCCTGGCCTACTTCTCGGTGAAGGCCGTGGGAACGGCTCCGGCGAAGATCCCGCCGGAGAAGCTGGCGCGGGTGGAGCGCGGCAACCTGACGCGGTCGGTGGTGGCGACCGGGAAGATCGAGGCGGCGACCAAGGTCGAGATCAAGTCCAAGGCCAGCGGCATCATCCAGAGTCTGCCGGTGGACATCGGACAGGTTGTGCGGCAGGGCCAGGTGATTTGCGAGCTGGACCAGAACGACCTGCTGCCGCGGGTCCGGGAAGCCGAAGCGGCGCTGGCCAATGCCGAGGCCGTCGTCGAGAGCGCGAAGGCGGAGCTGGAGCGTTATAAGGTAGAGGCGCTCGGTCCGGACCTGCCGTTCCTCGAACGCGACATGAAGCGGGCGCGGCAGTTGTTCGGCGACGGACTCATTGCCCAGCAGGCACGCGACGAGGCCGAGAAGGCCTACGAGATGGCGTTGAACCGGCAGAAGTCGGCGCTGGTCAACCTCGGGGTGGCGCGGGCGGCGGTGGCGAAGTCCGAGGCGAATCTCGAACAGGCGCGGGCGATTGTGGATCGGGTGCGCGAGGACCTGCGCAACGCCACGATCGTTTCGCCCATCAACGGCGTGGTGCTGTCGCGCGATCGCGAAGTGGGGGACGCGGTCAGTTCGATCCTCACGATGGGTGCGGGCGCGACACTCATCATGACCGTGGGCAACCTGAGCGAAGTCTATGTCAAGGGCAAAGTGGACGAGAGCGACCTTGGCAAGGTGTACATCGGCCAGCCTGCGCGGATCTCGGTGGAAGCGTACAAAGACCATCCGTTCACCGGAAAGGTCACGATGATTTCGCCGATGGGTGTGGAAAAAGACAACGTCACGACGTTCGAAGTGCGGGTGTCGATCTCGAACGAAAGTGGAAAGCTGCGAGCTTTGATGACGGCGAACGCCGAAATCATCATGGAAGAGAAGACAGGCGTCCTGGTGATGCCGGAAAGCGCCATCATTTACACCCGGGACCGGAAGACCGAGGCGGAGATTCCGGATCCTTCCGCGAAGACCGGCGTACGCAGGGTTGCGATTCAGACGGGCATCAGCAACGGGTCGCGCACCGAAGTGGTGGGTGGACTCGGCGAAGGCCAGCAGGTCATTCTGCGGTGAGCCATGCGCGAGATTCTGGAGCAGGTGTGGGCCAGCTTAACGCGCAACAAGCTGCGCAGCCTGCTTACGATGGCCGGGATTGCGTGGGGGGTGGCCTCGATCGTACTCATTGTGGCGATGGGCGAAGGGTTCCGCCAAGGGCAACGCAAGAGCACGCGGCAACTGGGCGAGAACCTGGTCGTGGTGTTTCCGGGCCGCACCGAACTGCAGGCCGGCGGGCAGCGCGCGGGGCGCGTCACGCGCCCCACGTACCGCGACGTCGAGCAAATTCGGAGCGAATGCTGGCTGGTCCTGCATGTGTGCGCGGAATTGCGGAACAACGTGACCGCCCGGAGCGCCTACAACAGCGGATCGTTCGAGACACATGGCGTCGAGCCGAACTACAACCGGATCCGCACGATTCCCATTGAGGCCGGGCGCTTCCTGAATCAGGAGGACGAAACGGAGCGGCGGCGCGTCTGCGTGATCGGGAGCAACGTCCGCAAGCAGTTGTTCGGGGACCGGACGGGCGCACTGGGTTCGGAAATCCATTTGAACGGCCTGCCCTACCAGATCGTCGGCCTGATGGAGGAAAAGCAGCAGAATTCCAGCTATTCCGGCCTCGACGTGGACAAAGTTCTGGTTCCGTATTCCACTCTGGCCCGCGATTTCCCGCCGGTGCAGACCTGGTATGAACCCGGCCTGCTGAACAACATGGTGTACGCACCCCGCTCCCTGGACGACTGGGACGGCGCCCAGCGGCAGGTGCGCCAGTTGATGGGCCGCAACCACGGCTACGATGCGGCCGACAAGAGCGCCACGCCGATGTGGGACACGGTGGAGAACGCCCGGCTGATCGACGACATCTTCTCGTCGATGAACACGTTTCTGGGAACGGTGGCGTTTGTGACGCTCGTTCTCGGCGGTGTGGGGGTGATGAACATCATGCTGGTGTCCGTCACCGAGCGCACCCGGGAGATCGGGATCCGCAAGGCGATGGGCGCGACGCGACGCCGCATCCTGTTCGACTTCTTCCTCGAGGGCATGCTGCTGGCGATGGCCAGCGGGTCGGCCGGCTGGCTTGCGTCCTGGAGCCTGGCGGCGGCCGTGAACTCGTTTCCGATGCCGGCCATGTTCTCCGGTTTGCTGGTGAGCCCGGGGGCGACGCTGCTGGCGTTCAGCGCGCTGGTGGCGGTGTCGGTCGCATCGGCGCTCTGGCCGGCGTGGCGCGCTGCGTCGCTGACGCCGGTGGAGGCGCTGCGGTACGAACGATGAGACTACGGACGATCTTCGGCGAAGCCTTGCAGGCGCTACGCTTCAACCGGCAGCGGAGCGTCCTGACGATGCTGTCGCTGGGCTGGGGCGTAGCGTGCTTCGTGATCCTGTACTCGTACGGCGAAGGCTTCGACGTAGCGCTGCACCAGGCGTTCCGGGCCGTGGGGCATGACCTGGTGCTGATGATCGGCGGGCAGACGTCGTCACAGGCGGGCGGCGAGCGCGCCGGGCGGCGGATCCGGATGCAGCTTTCCGACATCGAGGCGTTGCGCGAATCGGTTCCCACGATTGCCGCGATCTCGCCGGAGGTGATGATCCGCGGCACCGCGACCTACGGCTACCGCAACCAATCCGTCACGGTGCGGGCAGTGCGGCCGGAGTACGGCCGGATCCGCAACATGAGCGTCGACGCGGGCCGCTGGTTCGGCCCGGACGACGAATCGCGCAAGCATCGCGTGGCGGTCCTGGGCGCCAAGATCGCCGAGCGGCTGTTCGGGGAATACCCGCCGGAAGGGGAAGAGATCCGCATCAACGGCCTGCGGTTCACGGTCATCGGGGTGCTGCGCACGAAGACGCAGATCTCAAACTACGGATCGCCGGACAACGATTGCATCTTCATGCCGTACAGCACGGCCGGCCTGCTGCGGGATGTCCGGTATCCGGAGTTCATCGCGTGGACGCCGGCGAACCCGCTGTTCCGCGAGGATGCCGTGCGGCAGGCGCGCGCCGTGATGGCGAGGATGCACGGTTTTGCCTCGAATGACGAGCGGGCGGTGCGCATTCTCGTGTTCAGCGAATTCATGAAGATCATCGACACGATGAGCCTGGCGCTGCGCGGTCTTCTTGCGTTCATCGGCGCCCTGACGCTGGCGATCGGCGGCGTGGGACTGGCCAACATCATGCTCGTTTCGGTCACCCAGCGGACGCGCGAGATCGGCATTCTGAAGAGCCTTGGGGCCACGCGCGCGGCGGTCCTGAAGCAATTTCTGCTGGAAGCGCTCGTGATCGTCACCGCGGGAGGAGTGCTTGGCGTGATGCTCGGCTATGTCACCACGTCGCTGGTGCAGACGCTGCCGCTGCTCGGACCGATGTTCAAGGACACGTCGGGGCAGGGCGATATCCGGCTGGCGATTTCTCCGTTCGCCGTCGCCGCCTCGACCCTGGCGCTTGAGACGGTCGGCCTCATCGCGGGGCTGATCCCGGCCATCAAGGCATCGCGGCTCGATCCCATCGAAGCGCTGCGGTACGAATAACGTTACAATAGCGGCTTCTCCACCATGACGAACCTGTTCCGCATCGCCGCGATCACCGACGAATTTTCGCAGGACCTCGCTACCGCGCTCGATTCCATGGCCGCCATCGGCATGACCGGCGCGGAACTGCGGATGGTCAACGGCAAGAACGTCATCGATCTCACCGACGAAGAGTTGGACGAAGCCCGCAAGATGTGCGCGGATCGGGGCATGGAAGTGATCTCGGTCGCCTCGCCGCTGCTCAAGTGCACGCTGCCGAACTCGCCCGACATCGATCCGCGTTTCCAGCAGGACATGTTCGCCGCCAAGTACGGCTACGGGGATCAGGGGCGGCTGACGAACCGCGCGATCGACATTGCCAAGCGGCTTGGCGCTCCCATCATCCGGGTGTTCTCGTTCTGGCGGACGGTCGAGCCGGACCGCTGCTTTTCGCAGATCGTCGCCGCGTTGAGTGACCTGGCCGCCAAGGCCGCTAAACAGAATTTGATCATCGGTCTCGAGAATGAGCACGCATGCAACATCGCCACGGCGTCGGAGTCGGTGCGCGTCCTGAACGCGGTCAAGCATCCGAACCTGAAGCTGGTCTGGGACCCGGCCAATTGCTACCTGTCGGGCGAGGACCCGTACCCCGCCGGATACGGCGGCCTGCCCGCCGACCGGATCGCGCATGTCCATATCAAGGACTGCTTCATTGAGGAGGGCCACAAGCCTTTCTGGGGTCCGGTGGGCACGTGCGGCATCGATTGGCGCGGGCAATTGGACGCGCTCGCCCGCGATGGCTACCAGGGCTGGATCAGCCTTGAGACGCACTGGCCCGGACCTGCCGGGGATAAGCACCAGGCAAGCGTCATTTGCGGCTGGAATCTCAAGTATCTGGTGATGCGCGGCTGAACCGCGCGCGCTACCCGGCATCCGGGCGCCTTCAGCCCTGTGTCGCCTCCCGCACCGGAGGCATCCGATCGACAAAGCCCGCTTTCGTCCGGCGCAGCTCCGCGATGGTTGTGGCGCGCATGCGGCGCAGTGTCGCCTGGTGCTCCGGCTTGACGGCGAGGTTGTCCAACTCCTCGGGGTCCTTTTGGAGATCGTAGAGCTCCTCGAGATCCGAGACGAGCGGTCTCACGTACTTCAGGTGCTTTTCGCGCAGCATGACGTACCACGGCACGCCGCCGTGAAGCACATCCTCGCCTTCGGGAATGACGTTGGTGTCGGAACCGAATTTTCGGCCGGTCGCCGCGAACAGCACGGGATGAGGCCATTCGGCATCGGGGTTCGTCAGCAGGGGCGTCAGATCCTGGCCGTGCATTTCCCAGGGCAGGTCCAGGCCGGCGAACCGGAAGATGGTCGGGGCCATGCTGACTCCGCTGACCGGAGTGCCGCAGACACGTCCCTCCGGGATCTTGCCGGGCATGGAGAAAATCAGGGGATGCCGGATGTTCGCGTCGTAGGCCGCGATCTTCGTGCCCCGGAAGCCGTGTTGTCCGAACGCCAGGCCCTGGTCCGCAGTGAAGATGACAAGCGTGTTCTTGCGTTGGCCCGTCTCCTCGAGAACCGCCATCAGCCTTCCGACGGCCTCATCGAGCGCGAAGACCCCCTCGTGGTACTGCTGCACGGAGGCCCGGAGGCTCTTGCCCCCGGACATCGGCGTCCCCTCGGGGCTTTTCTCCCATTCGTTGATCTTCTGCGCCCAGTCGGGTTTCCCCGGCCTGGGCGGGAAGATGTCCTTGGGAGTCTCGAAGTCCGTGCCGCTCAACTTGCCGATGTGGCGCTCGGCCGGCGTGTAGGGAGAATGCACGGCGCCGTAACAAAGCCAGAGGAAGTAGGGCTTGGACCTGTCCCGGCCGTTGCCGCGCAGGAAATCAATGGCCCAATCGGTGTATTGGTCCGTTGAGTAGCGCTTGAGGACCTCGGTCTTGCCGCCGTGATAGGTGATGGGCTGGTTGTAGTAGTAGTTCTGGCTCGTTTCGGTGTATTTGGGGCGGTTCCAGACGATTTGAAAGTCCCAGTCGCGCCCGTAACCGGTGTCGGTTCCCGTGTGCCACTTGCCAATCTGAGCGGTGAAGTAGCCCTCGGAGCGGAAGACCTTGGGCCACCACTGGCATTTATCAGGATCGTAGACACAGCCGGGATAGGGGCCTTCCATGCGCAGCGACTCGACGGCCGATCCGTACTGGTGGTGGCCGGTGAGGATCGTGGCGCGCGACGGCATGCACCACGCGCCGCAGTACGCGTAGGTGAAGCGCACGCCTTCCTTCGCCAGCTTGTCGATGTTCGGGGTTCTGACCCAGGGATACGCCTCCGGGTACGCGCTGACGGTGCGATGAGAGTGGTCATCCGTGTAGATGAAAAGGATATTCGGCCGGTCTGGCGTTGGCGCCGCGGGCCCCCTGACGGTCGAGAGCGCGCTCAGACCCATCAGGCTGAGGGCTTCCCTGCGTGTCCTTGAAACGGATTGCATACGTTCGCTCCACGTGTGTCGTCCGGCCAGCGGCGAAGGCTGGCACGGGATGAGCCAATGCCGGGCGCCCGGGCGCGGACGCCGATCCCGAATGGCTTCCAGTATAGCTTCAGGGGGAACCGTCTCCGGCCAGTGAGACGTGGCTAGCGTGATTTCGCGCAACCGGTCCGGCTAAAGCGCGTATGTTACCCTTAGGGGAAAGAAGGCCAGACGATGCGATTCCGGATCCCGCTCGTTGTGTTTCTGTTGTTCGTCCTGGGCCTTTCCGCGGTACACGCGCAACGGGGCTTCCGCCGCTTCCTGATCGAGGACGACGATGCGCCGATGCCCGCCGACGCCGCTGAAAAGACGGAGTTTACGTTTGCGCGCCTGCGCTATCCGTCGGGTGGCTCCTGGGGCTACCGGGGCCACTGGACGATCGACTACCCCAAGGCGGACCGGCAGTTCGTCCAGGGTGTCCGCCGCCTGACCCGCATTCATACCCGCTCTGTCGAGGAAGTGGTCGACCTCGACACCGATAAGATCTTCGACTATCCCTGGATCTACGTCGTCGAACCGGGACGCTGGATTCTCAGCGACGAGCAGTGCAAGAAGCTGCGCGAGTACCTGCTGCGCGGCGGCTTCCTGATGACCGACGACTTCCACGGCAGCGATGAATGGGAGCAGTTCATGTACAGCATGGGCCGCGTGTTTCCGGACCGCCCGGTGGTGGAAATCGAAGACGGCGACCCTGCCTTCCATGTCCTCTATGACCTGGACGAACGTTTGCAGGTCCCCGGTATCGTGAACTACCCATATCACCGGACGCACGAGCGCGATGGCTACGAAGCACGGTGGCGCGGCATCTACGATGACAAAGGCCGGCTCATGGCCGGCATCTGCTTCAATCAGGATCTCGGCGATGCCTGGGAGTGGGCCGACGATCCAACGTATCCGGAGAAGTATGCGTCCTTCGCGTACCGGGTCGGCATCAATTACATCATCTATGCCATGACGCATTAAGGGCCGGAACCAGCTAAGGCGAGCCGCGCGGGTCCCATGTTTGAATTTCTCTTCCAGCACCCTTCCACCCTGTTCGCCAAGGGGCAGTTCACGCTCCTGTCGCCGTGGCCGGTGTGGGTCCTGGTGCTGCTGGTGCTTTCCGCCGCCGGTGGACTTGTGTGGTATGCCTTGCGTTCGCGTGGCGTGCTCCCAAAGCCGCGGGCGCTCGTAGTAGGCGCTCTTCAGGCGGCGATGGCCGCGATTTTGCTGCTGCTGCTGTGGCGGCCGGCGATTTCCGTGACCACGTTGCGTTCGCAGCAGAACGTGATCGCGATCCTGCTGGATGATTCGCAAAGCATGGGCACGGACGAAGGCGGCGCCCGCCGGATCGAGCAGGCAGTCCGCGGCCTGGAGGGCGGCGTTCTCGACAGGCTGCGGGACCGCTTCCAGATCCGGCTGTATCGCTTCGGCGGCGGTCTTGAGCGATTGGAGAAGCTCGAAGAAGCGAGTGCGACGGCAAGCGCGTCCCGGTTGGGGGCGGCACTGCGCGAGACGCTCGCCGAGACCGCGACCCTGCCCCTGGGTGCGATCGTGGCGCTGACAGATGGCGCGGACACGTCCAGCGGCATCGACCGCGAGACCATCGCCCAAATCCGCGGACGCAAGATTCCGGTTCACACCGTTGGTTATGGCCGGGAAGTGATTTCGCCCGACCTGGAGATCACCGACGTCGTCGTGCCGCCACGCACGCTGGCCGACTCCCGGCTGAGTGCGGAAGTGGTTTTCCGCCAGAACGGACTCGCGGGCAAGAAGACGAAGCTGACGATCCGCGAAGGCGGGCAGCGTGGCGGACCGGACGGCAAGGTCGCCTCCGGCCGGATCCTCCTGACGCGCGAGGTCACGCTGAAGGCCGACGGGCAGCCGCAGGCGGAGACGATCTCCTTCCAGGCCGGTTCGGCGGGCGCCAAGAGCTTCCACTTCTCATTCGATCCGGTTCCCGGGGAGCGCAACGAACTGAATAACTCGCTGCAGCGGCTCGTCAATGTCGAAGGCGAAAAGCCGCGCATCCTCTATTTCGAGGGCGAACCCAGGTGGGAATTCAAGTTCATCCGGCGGGCGATTGACGAGGATCGCGGCATTCAACTTGTCACGATTCTACGGACGACGCAAAATAAGATTTATCGCCAGGGAATTCTCGACCCCACGGAACTCGAAGCCGGCTTTCCAGCGCGCGCCGAAGACTTGTTCCAATACTCCGGCCTGATTTTCGGCAGCGTGGACGCGGCGGCGTTCTCCCCCGAGCAACAGGAATTGATCCGCGAGTTCGCCAACCGGCGCGGCGGCGGCGTGCTCTTCCTGGGCGGACGCTCGGCTCTCTCCGACGGCGGCTGGGACGCGTCGGCTTTGGCGGAACTGCTTCCCGTCCGGCTAGCGGACCGCACCGGCACGTTCCACCGGGAGCAGGCAACGCTTGAGTTGACCCCGCAGGGGCGCGAGCACCTGATCACGCGGCTGCTGGAGGACCCGATCCGCAACGCGGAGCGGTGGAAGCAGATGCCCGCGCTGGCCGATTACCAGGAAACCGGCCCGCCCAAACCAGGGGCGCTCGTCCTGGCGGAAGTTGCGGCGCAGGGACGCCGCCAGCCGCTGCTCGCCGTCCAGCGCTACGGCCGCGGCCGGACGGCTCTGTTCGCCACGGGCGGAAGCTGGCGCTGGCAGATGTCGCAGGACCTGGCAGACCGCACCCATGAGGACTTCTGGCAGCAGTTGCTACGCTGGCTGGTCGCCGAGACGCCCGGCCAGGTCAACGGAACCACGCCGCGCCCCGTCTTATCTGATGAGTCGGTTGTCCGGCTGCGGGCCGAAGTGCGCGACAAGGAGTACAGTGCGGTGAGCGACGCGCGCGTGGAAGCCCGCATCGTGGGGCCAGGCGGCGTCGCGGCTTCGATCGACCTGGCGCCCGATCCGATGGAAGACGGCATCTATCTCGGGGAGTGGGCGGCGGATCCCACGGGGGCGTACGTGGCGGAGGTTCTGGTGCGCCGCGGCGAGGAGGATGCGGGCCGCGATGTCGTAATGTTCCACCGCGAGGATGGCGTCGCGGAGCATTTCCGCGTCGAACAGAACAAGGAACTGCTGCGGAACCTGTCCGAACAAACCGGCGGACGCTATTACGAGGCGGACGAGATCGGCAGATTGCCGGACGACATCGAATTTTCCGAGGCCGGGTTGACCGCCCGGCAAACCCTGGACTTGTGGAACATGCCGGCGGTGTTTCTGCTGCTGCTCGCGCTGCGCGGGGCAGAGTGGTTCGTGCGCCGCCGTTGGGGTGTCATATGACGCGGGCGTTTCTGGTCTTCCTCCTGCTGCCGGCGCTGCTGCCGGCGGCAACGTATTCGCTGACCATCACCGGCCTCGGCGGTGAAGCGGATTTTGAGCAGCGCTTCGCGGGCTGGAGCGCCGATATTGCCAAGGCACTGAAGGATGCCCCGGGCACTACCGCGGAGTCTCTCCAGGGAGACAGCGCGCGCATCGAATCGATCCGCGCCGCATTCGGCCGCATCGCCGCCTCGGCAAAGGCCGACGATGCGCTGATCGTGATGCTCATCGGTCACGGAACGTTCGATGGCGAGACGTACAAGCTGAACGTCCCGGGGCCGGACATCACGGGTAGCGATCTGGCGTCGCTGATGGACAGCGTTCCGGCCAGCCGCCAGTTGGTGGTCAACATGACCAGCGCCAGCGGCGCGTCGATCTTCCCGCTGCGGAAGGAAGGTCGCGTGGTGATCTCCGCGACCAAGAGCGGCACGGAGAAGAACGCGACGATCTTCGCCCGCTACTGGGCAGAGGCGTTGAACGACCCGGCCGCGGACGCCGATAAAAACGACACCATCTCCGCCCTGGAAGCGTTCCGCTACGCCGAACGCAAGACGGCGACGTTCTATACGGCGCAGAAACGGCTGGCGACCGAACATCCCGTGCTTGAAGATACTGGAAAGGGAGAGGGCGTCCGCGAACCCTCGCCGGCCAACGGCTACGGACTGCTGGCCTCGGCGTTTCCGGTCCTGCGGCTGGCGGAGGCGGCCAAAGTGGACGATCCCGCGAAACGGGAATTGCGGCAGCGCAAGGAGCAGATCGAGCAGCGCATCGACCAGCTCAAGTATCAGAAGGCGGCCATGCCGATTGAGACGTACCGGAAGCAACTGAGCGCCATGCTGCTCGAACTGGCGAGGGTCCAGGCGGAGCTCGACAAGTGACCTGGCGGCTCATCCTTCCGCTCCTGCTCGCCGGAGTGCTCGGCGCCCAGACCTTGCAGCAGGCTGAAGCGCTGTGGCGGCAGCGGCGATTCCGGGAAGCGAATGACGCATTCCGCGCCCTCGTGAGCGCCAACCCGAACAACACGGCGTACAAGCTCCGGTGGGGCGAGTTCTTCCTGGAGCGGTTCAATCCACCTGAAGCGGCGGGCCTGTTCGAGGAGGTCCTGAAGGCGGAAAAAGAGCATCCCAAGGCGCTTCTCGGCCTCGCCCGCGTCGCCGCAAACGGCTTTGAGAGCAAGGCCGTCGAGCTGGCCACGAGGGCACTCAAGGCCGATCCGAAACTGGTGGAAGCACAGGAGCTGCTTGCCTGGCTCGCGCTCGAAGACGTGGACCCGTACCGGGCGGCGCAGGAAGCGCAGAAGGCGCTGGAGATTGTCCCCGATTCGCTCGATGCGATGGCGATTCTCGCGGCGGTGGATTTCGTCGAAGACAAGAAGCAGAGCCCCTGGATCGACAAGATTCTTGCCAAGGACCCGCAGTATGGCAAGGCATTCGCGACCGTGGGGCACTTCCTCGTGATGAACCGCCGGTACGAAGAGGGCATCGAGTTTTACCGCAAGGCAATCGCTCTGAAACCGGACCTGTGGAGCGCCCGTTCCCAGCTCGGCGTCAACCTGATGCGGCTCGGCCTGGAGAAGGAGGCCCGGCGCGAACTCGAAACCTGCTACGAGAACGGCCACGACGACAGCCCGACCGTCAACACGCTGCGGCTGATGGACAGCTACAAGAACTTCGTCGACTTCAAGACGAAGCATGGCGTCGTGCGTCTGCACAAGGATGAGGCGGAGTTGCTCCGCCCGTACTTCACGGCGGAACTCGATCGCGCGGTCAGTACCTTCGAGAAGAAGTACAAGATCAAGCTCGAACGCCCGGTGCAGATCGAAGTGTACCCGGAGCACGAGGATTTCGCGGTCCGCACCATGGGCATGCCGGGACTCGGCGCTTTGGGCGTGACGTTCGGCTACATCGTCGCCATGGACAGCCCGTCGGGCCGCAAGCCCGGCTCGTTCCATTGGGCAAGCACGCTGTGGCACGAGTTGAGCCACGTTTTCGTTCTCGCCGCCACGAATCATCGCGTCCCGCGGTGGTTTACGGAAGGCCTCGCGGTGCACGAAGAGACCGCCATCTCGCCCGACTGGGGGGACCGGCTCGATCCACAGGTCCTCATGGCGATCAAGGACAAGAAGCTGCTGCCGGTGTCGGATCTCGACCGCGGATTCATCCGTCCCGCCTACCCCGGACAGGTCGTCGTCTCGTATTTCCAGGCGGGCCGCATCTGCGATTTCATCGTCAAGCGTTGGAGCTATCAGAAGCTGCTCGACATGATGCACTCGTTCGCGGCAAACGAGCCCACGGGAACCGTAGTGGAGAAGCACCTCGGCATGACGACCGGCGAGTTCGACAAGATCTTTCTCGAAGACCTGGACAAGGAGACGAAGAAGACCGTCGAGGGCTTTGAAGAATGGCGCAAAGGCCTGAAGCTGGTTTCCGAGAAAGCCAAGGACAAGGACCATGACGGCGTTATCGCGGAGGCGAAGAAGATCCGCGACCTCTATCCCGACTACGTCGAGGCGGGCAGCGTGTACGAGTTCCTTGCCGATGCCTACGTCGCCAAAGGCGATCAGGCGCGGGCGATCGCCGAGTATTCGGACTACGCAAAGGTCGGCGGGCGGGATCCGGAAACCATCAAGAAGTTCGCCAGGCTGCTCAAAGAGTCCGGCAGGATCCAGTTGGCTGCCGAGGCGCTGGAGAGGCTCAACTTCGTCTACCCGGTCGATGAAGAGTTGCACGGCGAACTGGGCGAGTTGTACATGACGCTGAGGAAACCGCTCGCGGCGACGCGCGAGTACCGCGCGGCGGTGGCGATGCAGCCGGTCGATCCCGCCGCCGCGTACTTCAACCTGGCCCGCGCGCAGCACGCCGCCGGCAAGCGGGACGACGCCATGGAGTCGCTCATCTCCGCGCTCGAAGCGGCGCCCGGCTTCCGTCCGGCGCAGAAACTGCTGCTTGAACTTTCCGAAGGAGAAACGAAAAAGTAAATGTCCACACTTGCCCCCGTTGGGATCGATACCGAGGAATTGAAGAACCGCGTCGTGCGCTTCCGGGAAGCTGAGGCGAACATCGTGCGGCAAGTGCGGCGCGTGATCGTCGGCCAGGAGGAGGTCATCGAACAGGTCATGATCGCCCTGTTTGTCGGCGGCCACTGCCTCATCACCGGCCTGCCCGGCACCGCCAAGACGCTCCTCGTGCGCACCATGGCGCAGACCCTGGGCCTCGAATTCAAGCGTATCCAGTTTACGCCCGACCTGATGCCGTCCGACGTCACCGGCACCGACATCATCGAAGAAGACCCCACCACCGGCCACCGCACCTGGACCTTCGTCAAGGGGCCGATTTTCGCCAATGTCCTGCTGGCCGACGAAATCAACCGGACCCCGCCCAAGACGCAATCGGCGCTGCTCGAAGCGATGCAGGAGCGGCGGTGCACCGTGCGCGGCAACAATTACGAGCTGCCGAATCCGTTCTTCGTCCTGGCCACCCAGAACCCGATCGAACTCGAAGGCACTTATCCGCTGCCCGAGGCGCAGCTCGACCGGTTCCTGTTCAACACCGTGCTGGACTATCTCTCAGCGGAGGAGGAATTGAAGGTCGTCGATCTCACCACGGCCACGAAGACGGCGGTGCCGGAACCGGTGACGAACGCCGAAGAGATCCTCTCGTTCCAGCAGCTCGTCCGCATGGTGCCGATCGCCGAGTCGGTAGCCCGCCACGCCGTCGAACTGGTGCGGGTCACGCGGCAGCAGGAAGGGCCGGATTTCGTCAAGAAGTACGTGAATTACGGCGCCAGCGTGCGCGCCGCCCAGTTCCTGGTGCTCGCCTCCAAGGCCCGCGCGCTGATGCACGACCGCTACCACGTCACCTACGAAGACGTCCGGAGCCTGTATACGCCCGTTTTGCGGCACCGCATCCTGCTGAACTTCCACGCCGAGTCCGAGCGGCTCAAGCAGGATGATATCCTCAAGCGCATCCTGGAGTGGAAGCCGGTCCCGAAGGGAGAATGATGCTCCAGCGGTTCCTCGACCCCGCCACGCTCGCCTCGATCTCCGGGCTCGACCTGGTGGCGAAGACCGTCGTCGACGGCTTCGTCGCGGGACTGCACCGTTCTCCCGACTACGGCTTCAGCCAGGAGTTCGCCGAGTACCGCGCCTATACCCCGGGCGACGACCTGCGGCACGTCGACTGGAACGTGTTCGCCCGCACCGAGCGGGCGTACCTGAAGCGCTACCACGGCGAGACGAACACGCAACTCCTGCTGCTGCTCGACGCCAGCGCGTCCATGCGCTACGGGTCACAGGCCGTCAACAAGCTGGACTACGCCCGCTACCTCGCGGCGTCGTTGTGCTATCTGGCGTCCGGGCAGCGCGACGCCGCGGGACTGATCGTCTTTGACGAAGACATCCGGGACTATATCCCGCCTTCGACGCGGCAGGGGCAGTTGCACCGGCTGCTGCATTCGATCGAGAAAGCCGAGGGAGGCACGCGCACCGACTTCACCAAGCCGTTTCTGCATTTCCAGCAGTTCGTCCGGAGGCGCGGGATCGTTGTCGTGATCTCGGACTTCTACGAGGATCCGGCCGTCGTGGCGCGCACCATCGAGCCGCTGCGCTTTAAGGGCAACGAGGTAATCCTGTTCCACGTGCTCGACCCGAACGAGATCCGGCCCAATATCCGCGAACCGCTGCTCCTTCTCGATATGGAAACGCAGGGCAGCCTCGAAGTGACGCCGGAGTACGTGCGAAACGAATACGCCGGCAAGATCGATGCGCACATCGAGGAGATGGGCTCGAAGGCGCGCGGCTCGGGTCTGGACTACTTTCTGATGAACACCGCCAAGCCGCTCGACGCGGGTTTGCGCGAGTACATGACGGTGCGCCAGGGGAGAATGTAGATGGGCTTTCTCGCACCCTGGTTTCTCGCCGGAACGCTGGCCCTGGCCATCCCGGTGTATTTTCACCTGCTCCGCCAGCACAAGACGACACCGCTGCCGTTCAGCTCCCTCATGTTCTTTGAGCAGCGCACGCAGTCGTCGGTGAAGCACCGCCGCCTGAAGTACCTTGCGCTGCTCGTCATGCGCCTGCTGCTGCTGCTGCTGCTTGCGCTGGCGTTCGCGAATCCGTTCTGGCAATCGGCGAACCCGCTCGCGGGAGCGGGGTCGAAGCTCGTCGTGGTCGCCGTCGACAATTCGTTCAGCATGCGTCAGGGGAGCCGCCTGGCGGACGCCAAGCAGGCGGCGTCAGCCGCGTTGAGCGCGGTCCGCGGCGGCGACCTCGGACAGGCACTGAGCTTTTCCGGCGGCGTGACGGTGCTGCATGAGCCGACCAAGGATCTGGCCGCCCTCCGTGGAGCCATTGCCGCGGTCGAGCCCGACGACGGCCGGGGCTCCTTCGCGGAACTGGCCCGCACGGTCCGCCTGATGGCGCAGAACGCCGGCACGCCGGTCGAACTCCACGTTTTCTCAGACATGCAAAAAACAGGCTGGCCGCCGAATTTCGCCGATGCGCGGCTGAGCGAGGGCGTCCGTCTGGAAGTGCACACCGTGGCCAACCGCGCGCTGCGCAATGTAGCTGTCGAGCAGGTCAACGCCCCGGGACGCATGTACGACCCGAAGCAGTCGCGGGTCCAGGTGACGCTGGCCGGCTACTCGAACGACCGTGCGGAACGCCGCGTCAGCCTGTTCCTCAACGGCAAGGAAATCGCCTCGAAGGACGCTGTCATTGAACCGGGCGGGCGAGCCAGCGTGGAGTTTTTGTCGCTCGACGCCCCGTATGGGTTCAACCGGGGTGAGGTCCGCATCGCACCCGCCGATGAGTTTCCCTCAGACGACCGCTTCCTGTTCGCCGTCGAGCGCGCGGACCCGCGCAAGGTGCTGTTCCTGCACGATGCGAAGAACACGCGCGACCTGCTCTACTTCCGCACCGCCATTGAGTCGGCGCAGAATGCCGGTTTCGTGATCGAGCCGGCGGCACTTGAACAGGCGGCTGGGCTGTTGTCAGCATCCGGTGCGGTGGGCCGCTACCCGCTCACGATCCTGTCCGACGTGGGAGCCGCGCCCGCCAACCTGGAGGACGCCCTGCGCCGTTATGTCGAAGCGGGGGGCGCGCTCTGGATCGCCCTCGGCCGGCAGGGCGCCCAGCACGGCAAGGTTCCGGTGCTCGGTCTGGACGTGCAGGAGACGCGGTACGTGTCCCGCGAGGGGGCGCGGTTTCTGACCGTCTCCGAGTACGACCGCTCGCATCCCGCGTTGGACCGGGTACGGCAGTGGGAGGCGATCAAGTTCTACCAGGCGGTGCTCGTGGACCCGGGTCCGGCGCGCGTGCTGGCCAGACTGAGCGATGGCACGCCGCTGCTGCTCGAGCGTCCGGTGGGAGAGGGCCGCGTGATGGTCTTCGCATCGACCTTCGACAACGTCTCGAACGACTTTCCACTCCATGCGTCCTTTGTGCCGTTCGTTCTCGAAACGGCGCGGTTCCTGGCGCGGGTGGACGAAGGGAATGCCAGCGCGCCGGTCGGCTCATTCTTCGAGCTGCGCAGGACCGGACAGCGCGGCGAGAACGTCGAGGTACTGGATCCTTCGGGACAGCGCGCGATGACACTCGAGGAAGCCGCGCGCGCGCAGAATCTTCTGCTCGCGCGGGAAGGCTTCTACGATGTGCGCTGGCCAAGTGGCAGGCAGGAACTGATCGCGGTGAACGCCGACCGCAAGGAATCGAATTCCGAGATCCTGCCGGAAGAGACGCTGGCGTTATGGAAAAATACCGGCGAGCCGCAAACGGTGGCGGCAGGCGCCGATCCTCAGAAGGAGCGACGCAATCCGCTCGGTTGGGCACTGTTATGGGCGGTGTTGGCGATGGCGCTGGTGGAGTCCTGGTTCGGCAACCGGCACCTTCAGGCAAGGGAGGCGTAACCAGCGCTGCGGTGAGAGAGCGATACTAAAGGGAATCGACGGGAGAAAGCATGAACCCCCTGGACGTTTTGTCGAGTTACCTGCGAGGAGTGGAGAGGCGCTTGCGCGTGCTCGCCTGGACGCGCGGCGCGGCCCTGGTGGCCGGCGCGGCGCTGCTGCTGACGGTGCTTCTGGTCTACACCGCCAATTCCTTCGCGTTCTCTGAACCCAGCCTGACGGCGTCCCGGACGATTCTGTTCGTCGCTCTTGCGCTGGCCGTGGGGTTCGGCCTCATCGTCCCCTTGCTGCGGCTGAACGCCCGCAGGGCGGCGAAGCGGGCCGAGGAAAAGAACCCGGCATTCCAGGAACGGCTGCTCACGTTTGCAGAGCGCAGCGCCTCCGGGAAGCCGGACCCGTTCCTCGAACTGCTGGCGGCCGACGCGATGCGCGCCGCCGGGCAGGCGGAACCGGTCGCGCGGTCCCGCGCGCTCATCGGCCTTGGATCGGTGGCCGCGGCCGCCGTTGCGGTTCTGCTCTGGCTGGGGACCGCGGGCCCCGGCTTCTGGGGCTATGGCACGTCCCTTCTCTGGGCCGGCCCCCGCGCCGGCGACGTCAGCCCGTTCTACGATCTCACGGTGCAGCCTGGCGACAAGACCGTCCGCAAGCGCAGCGACCAGATGATCGGCGCGTCGGCGTTTGGCTTCGCGCCCCGCGGGATGCGGCTGTTCGTCAAGTACGACTCGGCTCCGAAGTGGGAAGAGACCGAAATGCAGCCCGCGCCCGGCGACGCCGGCTACCAGTTCCTGCTGGCGGGCATTCCCGAGCCGGTCGAATACTACGTCGACGCCGGCCGCGTCCGCTCGCGCACGTTCCGTCTCAACGTCACGGAACTGCCGGAAGTCAACAACATCCGCGTGCAGTACACGTTTCCGGCGTGGAGCGGGATGAAGCCGGAGGTGGAAGATCCGGGCGGTGACCTTCGAGCGCTCGAAGGAACGGTCGCCGATCTCACCGTTCAGACCGATAAACCGCTCGCCCGCGGCGTGCTCGTGTTCGACGATGGCACCCGCCTCCCGCTCAAGGATGCGATGGCCAAAGTAACGATCCAGAAAGACGGCATGTATCACGTGGCGGCGATCGAGGGCGACGAAGAAATCCGGATCAGCGGCGACTTCTTCATCGAGGCCCGCAAGGACGCGCTGCCGACGGTGCGCATCGTCAAACCCGGCCGCGATGCCAAGGTCAGCCCGATTGAGGAAGTGCCCGTGACGGTGGAGGCCGCCGACGATTTCGGTCTGCAGGAGCTGAAACTGCACTACTCGGTCAACGGCGAGGAAGAGAAGGTCGTGGCGATGCTCCCGCAGAAGGGCACGCGAGCAGGTGAAGGCCGTACCCTGCTCTATCTGGAAGACTACAAGCTCGTGCCCGGCGACGTAATCGGCATGTACGCAACGGCGCGGGATGCCCGCAGCACCACGCACACCGACATGCTCTTCATCGAAGTGCAGCCGTTTGAGCGCGAATACCAGCAGACGCAGCAATCCGGCGGCGGGCAGGGCCAGGAAGAAGAGCAGAACAGCATCTCCAAGCGCCAGAAGGAAATCATTTCCGCCACCTGGAACGAGATCCGGTCCGGGCGCAGAGCGCCGGACATGGAGATCGCCAAGTTCCTGAGCGAAGTACAGGCGAAGCTGCGCGATCAGGCGCAGTCGCTCGCCAACCGCACGAAGGCCCGCGCGCTCGCAGGCAGGAACGAGGAGTTCAAGGCGTTCGTGCGCGACATGGAAAAGGCGGTGGAGGAAATGGGCGCCGCGTCGGAGACACTGGCCTCCGGCAAGTGGCGTGACGCGCTCGGCCCGGAGCAGCGTGCGCTCCAGCACCTGCTGCGCGCCGAGGCCGTCTTCCGCCAGATCCAGGTAGCGTTCGGAGGGGGCGGGGGCGGCGGCGGGGGCGGCGGCGGCCGCGACCTCGAGAACCTTTTCGACCTCGAGCTCGATACGGAGAAGAACCAGTACGAGAGCGGGCCACAGGCTTCGATGGGACAGCGCGAGAAGGAAGTGGATGAAGCGCTGCGCAAGCTGGAAGAGCTCGCGAAGCGGCAGCAGGCCCTGGCCGAGCAGCAGCGCCGCAACCAGCAGACCGCCGAACAGCGCTGGCAGCAGGAGTTGCTGCGCCGCGAAGCCGAGCAGTTGCAGCGGCAGATGGAGCAACTGTCGCGCGGTTCGCAGAGCCGGCAACAGCAGCAGCAGAGCCAGTCGTCGCAGGGCAGCCAGGGGTCGCAGTCGCAGCAGGGCGGACAGCAGAGCCGCCAGCAGCAGGCCCAGAGCCAGCAGCAACAACAGCAGAGCCGGCAGCAGCCCGGCACGCCCAACAACCAGGCACAGCTTGAGCGGGCGCTGGAGCGGTTGAAGGAAGCCACCCGCGACATGCAGAACGCGGCCAACCAGAGTGGCCAGGGGCAGAGCGGCGCCGAGGCGCGTCGCGCGGCAGAACGGCTGCAGGAAGCACGCGACGTGCTCTCCGGTATGCGCCGCGAGCAAGCCGGGACGCAGGTCAGCGACCTCGCCAATCGCAGCGAGCAACTGGCCCAGCAGCAGCGCGAGTTCGCCGACAAGGTGCGCCAGGAATACGGCATGGCCGATCCGAGCGGGCGTCCGCAGCCGCGGGCGGGCGCCGGCGGCCGCGAAAAGGCCGAACAGCTCGCGCGCGAGAAGGAGAATCTCCAGCGCCAACTCGACGGGCTCCAGCGCGACATGCAGCAGGCCGCCCGCGACCTGGCCGGAGCGAACCGCGACGCTTCCACCCAGGTGCGGCGGGCGCTCGGCGAAGTCCAGCAACAGGAGGTTTCGCGCAAGATGCAGTGGACGGCCGAGGCGCTCCGGCGCGGATACGGCCCCTACACTGTGATGCGCGAAGCCACCACCACCGCGGCGCTCGATCAGCTCCGGGAGCAGTTGCGCCAGGCGGCCGAATCCGCCGCGCGCGGCAAAGACGGCGAACGGGGACTGGAGCAGGCGCTCGAACAGGCCGAATCCGTCCGCCGCCAGATGGAACGTCTCGCCCAGGGTCTGGGCCGCGACCCCAACGGCCAGCAACGCGGGCAACAGCCCGGGCAGCAGCAAGGCCAGCAGGGCGGCCGGCAACCGGGACAACAGCCCGGTCAGGAGGGGCAGCAAGGCCAGCAAGGCCAGCAGGGCCAGCAGCAGGCCGGGCAGCAGCCCGGTCAAGGACAACCCGGGCAGCAAGGCCAGCAGGGCCAACAGGGCCAGCAGCAAGCGGGCCAACAGCCCGGGCAGCAGCCCGGCCAAGGCCAGCCCGGGCAGCAAGGGCAACCTGGCCAGCAGGGCGGACAGCAGGCAGGCAGGCAGCCCGGTTCGGAAAGCTTCGGCGGCATGGCTGGCGGGCGCAGTCCCGACGGCCAGCGTGAGGGTAGCGGCTTCTCCGCGATGAACACGGGAGACCGCCCCCATATGCCGGAGATGCCGGTCGGCCGGTTGGACCCGCAAACCTCCGAACACATGTACTCCTCGGCGATGCGCGACCTCAACCGGCTGCGTGAATCCGTGCGGGACGATGCCGAGTTGTCGGGGTCTGTGCTAGACCTGATTCGCGAGATGCAGCGCCTCGACCCGAAGCGCTTCCCGGGCAATCCGGCTCTGGTGGAGCGCCTCCAGTCCCGGGTCGTCGGCGGACTCGAACAAATCGAGCTGCAGTTGCGCCGCAAGCTGGACGATGAGGGCGGCAGCGTCCGCGCCGGGGCGGCAGAACCGGTCCCGGCCGGCTATTCCCGCTCGGTCGCCGAGTACTTCCGGCGCCTGAGCCGACAGTAGCTTGCCAAATGTACCCTAAACCCGATATAGTTTAGGGTGTATCAGGCAAGTCGCTCATGAAAGCCTCGAATTCTCTTTGGAAGCCCCGTCTCGAGGGCCGGATGCCCCCGCATCTGGCAGCCGAGATCGATGTGTTCGAGAACGAGATCGCGCTCAAGAAACAAGGCAAGATCGACGATAAGATCTTCGCCGAAACCCGTTTACGACGCGGCTCCTACGGGCAGCGGTATGACAACGGCCAGCGGCACGACGGCATCGCCAGCCGCCAACTGGCCTACCCCTCCAGCGACCTGACGAAGGGGCCCAGCACCCTTTGGGACGCGCCGGGGATGCAGCGCATCAAGATTCCGTTCGGCGGCCTGAACGCGACGCAGCTCGAGACGCTGGCCGATCTGGCCGAAGAGTACTCGGATTCGATCGCGCACGTCACCACCCGGCAGGACTTTCAACTGCACTTCGTCCACATCGAGGACACACCCGCGCTGATGCGCCGCCTCGCCGCCGCCGGCATTACGACGCGCGAAGCCTGCGGGAACACCGTGCGGAACGTCACAGCGTGCCCCATCGCAGGCGTCTGCCGGACCCAGAGTTTCGATGTCACGCCCTACGCGAAGGCCTTGGCGTACTTCCTGCTCGGCCATCCCGACTGCCAGGATTTCGGGCGCAAGTTCAAGGTCGCGTTCTCCGGCTGCCGCGACGAGGCATGCGGTTTGGCGATGCTGCACGACATCGGCGCGGTCGGGGTCACGCGCATCGAGAACGGGGTCGAGAAGCGCGGGTTCGAGTTCTACGTGGGCGGCGGCCTGGGGACGGTGCCACAGCAGGCGAAGCGGTTCTCGGACTTCCTTCCGGAAGAAGAACTGCTGCCCACCACCCAAGCCATCGCGCGCGTCTTCGCGCGCCTGGGCGAAAAGAAGAACCGCAACACCGCGCGGATGAAGTTTGTGGTCTCGAAACTCGGAATCGACGAGTTCCGCCGCGTGGTGGCCGAAGAGCGCGCTCAACTGCCGCACGACGCGCGCTGGACGGACTGGCTCGCCAATGTGCCGCACGAGCAGGAATCGCCGCTCAAGCCGCCGTCGCTGCTGCAGTTGAACGGCAACCGCACGCCGGCGTTCGACCGCTGGCATGCGTCGAACGTGTATGAGCAGCGGCAGAGCGGCTACGTGACCGTGACCGTGACGCTGCCGCTGGGCGATATCACCTCGGACCAGTTACGCGCGCTCGCGGACATCGCACGCAAGTACGTCCGCGAGACAGTACGCACCACCGTCGAGCAGAACATCGTGCTGCGCTGGGTAAGCGCGGGCGACGTGCCGGCGCTGTACAAGGAACTCGAAGCGGCCAACCTCGCCGAACCGGGCGCCGGCACCGTGCTCGACATCGTCGCCTGCCCTGGCACCGATACCTGCAAGCTCGGCATCTCGTCGTCCCGCGGTCTGGCGGCGGAGTTGCGCACGCGCCTTGCCGCGCGGGAGATGGAGATGGACGCGGTGATCCGCGGCCTGCACATCAAGATCAGCGGGTGCTTCAATTCGTGCGGCCAGCACCACATCGCCGATCTCGGGTTTTACGGCGTGAGCCGCAACAAGGGCGGATTCGCGGTGCCGCACTTCCAGGTCGTGCTCGGCGGGCAATGGGAGAACAACGCCGGCTCCTACGGGCTGGCGATCGGCGCCGTGCCGTCGAAGCGGATTCCGGAGACGGTGGACCGCATCACCTCGCGCTACCTGGCCGAACGTGAGGTGAACGAAGGCTTCCACGCATTCATCAAGCGCATCGGCAAGGCCGAGTGCAAGAAGATGATCGAGGATCTCACGGCCATCCCGCCGCATGAAACCGATCCGGATTTCTACGTGGATTGGGCCGACGCGCGCAAGTATTCGATCGGCGATCTGGGCGTGGGCGAATGCGCGGGAGAAGTCGTCACGGCGATCGAGTTCGCGCTGACGGCGTGCGAGCGCGAGGCTTTCGAAGCACAATTGCAGCTTGAGGCGGGCAGGACAGCCGAAGCCGCCGACACCGCCTACGCCGCGATGTCGCATGCAGCCCTCGCGCTGCTGAAGCACAAGCTGACCATCCACTCCGACGACCCGGAAAAGGTCGCCGGCGGCTTCCGCGAGCACTTCTACGACACGCAGTTGTTCTTCGATCCGTTCGCGGGCGGGAAGTTCGCGCAGTACTTCTTCCAGGCGCATGAGCGCCGCGGCGGAACGTATACCGAAGAAACCGCGCATCAGTTGATCGAAGAGACGCAGCTTTTCATTGAGGCGGCCCACAGTTGCTACGGCAAGATGGCCGCGCAACCCGTATGAACGACATCGAACACGTGCGCGTCAAGATCTTCGCCGAAGCGGCGGACTTCGATCCTGGCGAAGCAATCCCCATCTTCCATCGCTGGATCCAGGAAGGCTTCGGCGGCCACCTGCTCATCGACGTGGCCGACTACCGGCATGTTCCCGCGGGTCCGGGCGTGATGCTGGTGGCGCACGAAGCCCACTACGCGCTCGACAACGGCAAGAACCGTCTGGGTCTGCTCTATGACCGGCGCGCTCCCCTCGACGGCGACGCCAGCGCCAAGTTCCGGCAGGCCTGGGACGCGGCGTGGGAGGCGTGTGCGCAACTCGAGCGCGAGCCGGCATTGTCGGGCAAGCTGAAGTTTGCCGCCGGGGAGTGCGAGATCTCGATCAACGACCGCCTCCTGGCGCCAAATACCGCCGGAACCTTCACGACCCTGCGCCCCGCCCTGGAGAGCCTCTTCGACGGCGTCTGGGGCGTAGGGACCTACACGCTCACGCGCGAAGGAGAGCCGCGGGAGTTGTTCCGCGTGCACGCGCGAAAGAACGTCTGATACTCTGGTGCGGTCATGCGACCGCATTGGATCCTCATCGCCTCCATCACGTGCCTTGCCGCTTGCGGAGGCAGAGAGGCGGGCATCTCCAAGCAGGCTTTCGGGCGTGCGGACGACGGGTCCGCGGCCGACCTCTACATCCTCACGAACAGCCACGGCGCCCGCGCCGCCATCACGAACAAGGGCGGCACCCTCGTCCGGCTGGAAATGCCGGACCGCGACGGAAAGCTCGCCGACGTGGTTCTCGGCTTCGATTCGGCCGAAGGCTACAGGGGACGCAACTCCTACGTCGGGTCATTGATCGGGCGGTACGGCAACCGCATTGCGCAGGGACGCTTCACGCTCAACGGCGTCACCCACGAACTGGCGCGCAACAACGGAGAGAATCATCTGCACGGCGGGATCCGCGGCTTCGACAAAGTCCTGTGGAGCGCGCAGGAACGCATCACGCCCGACGGCCCGGCTCTGGAGTTGCGCTATACGAGCGCAGACGGCGAAGAAGGCTATCCGGGACGCCTCGACGTGAAGGTTACGTATACGTTGACCGACGACAACGAACTCCGAATCGTGTACGAAGCCACAACGGATAAAGACACGATCGTCAATCTGACCAATCACGCCTACTTCAACCTCGCCGGGCCGGATTCGGAGAACATCCTGGATCATGAACTGCGGATTCAGGCCAAAGAATACACACCGGTCGACCGGGGGCTGATCCCCTCAGGCCCCCCGCAGCCAGTGGAAGGCACGCCTTTCGACTTCACCGTGCCGACGGCGATCGGCGCCCGGATTGACGACGATCACGAGCAACTCCGGTTCGGCAACGGCTACGACCACAACTTCGTCCTCGCGCGGGAAGCGGGTGCGATGAAACTCGCGGCCGAAGTCTATGAACCAGCGAGCGGGCGGGCGATGGAGGTGTGGACGACCGAGCCCGGCGTGCAATTCTATACGGCGAATCACTTCGACGGGTCGATCGTTGGGAAGGGCGGAAGAGCGTACCCGAAGCGGTTCGGCTTCTGTCTGGAGACCCAGCATTTTCCAGACTCGCCGAACCGCCCCGATTTTCCTTCGCCGGTGCTGCGGGCGGGCGATACGTACCGCACCGAAACCCGGCTCAAGTTCTCGACCCGCTAGAGAACCTCGTCCGACCAGTTCTCCAGCACCGACTTCGCCTTACCGACAAACTGATCGGCCAGCGCGCCATCGATGAGGCGGTGATCGAACGTCAGACAGAGGTAGCAGACCGAGCGGATCGCAATCGCGTCGTCTTCGGTGACGACGGGCACTTTCTCGACCGTACCGACACCGAGGATCGCCACCTGCGGCTGGTTGATCACCGGCGTCGCGAACACGCTGCCGAAGCTGCCGAAATTCGTGATGGAGAACGTGCCGCCCTGCACCTCGTCCGGCTTCAACTGCCGGGAGCGGGCGCGCGCCGCCAGATCGACGATGGAGCGCTGCAGGCCAACGACGTTCTTCTCGTCGGCGTGGCGGATCACCGGCACAATCAGACCGTTCTCCAGAGCAACGGCGATGCCGATGTTGATCTCGTTGTGATAAAGGATGTTCGTTCCTTCGATCGACGAATTGACGATCGGGAACTCGCGCAACGCCTCAACCGCCGCACGCGCGAAGAACGGGAGGAACGTGAGCGACATGCCGTAGCGCGCCTGGAAGTCCGCCTTGTTCTTCTGGCGGAGCCGGGCGACCTTGGTCATGTCGACCTTGTGCACAGTGGTCACATGCGCCGAGGTCTGCTTGCTGAGGATCATGTGCTCGGCGATCTTCTGGCGCATCGTCGACATCGGCTCCACGCGGATCTTGGCCGGGTCGACGCGCGGCGGCGCAGAAGGTGCAGGGGCAGGAGCGGGAGCGGCTTTCTTCGCCGGAGCCGGAGCAGCCGGGGGTGCGGCGGAACGGCTGGCGAGGTAACCTTCGATGTCCTGCTTGGTGATGCGTCCGCCGGCGCCCGTACCCTTCACCTGGCCCAGGTCAACGTTGTGCTCGCGGGCCATGCGCCGGACGAGCGGCGACAGCGGTCCCGCACCCTCGACCGAAGCCTCGGCGGCCGCGGGTTCGGGCTCTTCTTCCTTCGCTGGAGGCGGCGGCGCGGCTTCGGCCTTCACCTCTTCCTTCTCCGGTTCCGGCGCCGGAGCCTCTTCCTTCTTTTCTGCTTTTGCTTCTTCGGGCGCGGGCGCGGCGCCCCCGGCGGAGATGCGCGCCACGACGGTGTTGATCTCCACCGTCTGGCCTTCCTCCACGAGAATCTCGCTCAACACGCCGGCTGCCGGCGAGGGAATCTCGGTGTCCACCTTGTCGGTGGAGATCTCGAACAAAGGCTCGTCGCGCTCGACGCTTTCGCCCTTCTTCTTCAGCCAGCGGGTGAGGGTGCCTTCTACGATGCTTTCGCCCATCTGGGGCATCACAACGTCGCTCATAAAGCGGTCTCCAAAACAGATTCTAGGATTTCCATGTCGCGCCCGAATACTTCTCCGAAACGCGCCGTGAGTTTCTGGTGCACGTCCTCGAACGGTGCGGGCACACCCAGAGCGGCCATCGAGGTGACCGGCTGCGTGAGCCCGCACGGGACGATATAGCGGAAGTAGTTGAGATCGGTGGTCACGTTCAACGCAAAACCATGCGAGCTGACCCAGCGGCTGAGATGCACGCCGATGGCGCCGATCTTCGCGCCGCCGACCCACACGCCGGTCCAGCCCGGAGCGCGGCCGGCGCGGATGCCGAAGTCAGCCAGCGCATCGATCATGACCTGTTCGATCGCCCGCAAATACGCGCCGACGTCGCGCTTCCACTCGCGCAGGTCAACGATCGGATAGCCGACCACCTGGCCCGGTCCGTGATAAGTGATGTCGCCGCCGCGGTCGGTCTCGACGAACGCGATGCCCGCCGCGCACAGGGCTGCCTGGCTCGCCAGCAGGTTCTCCATGTGGCCATTGCGTCCGAGTGTGATCGTGTGCGGATGTTCCACGAGCAGGAACTGGTCCCCGATCGCGCCGCTCTTGCGCTGCGCCACGAGGCGCTGCTGCAGCGCGAACGCCTCCTGGTATCCGATGCGTCCCAGTTCGCGGACCTGGCAACTACGCATTGATCGCCATGCCGTAAACGGCGTTGAACGCCTCCCCGACGGCTTCGTACAGCGTGGGGTGCGCGTGGATCGTCGACATCAGCGTCTCGACCGTGGCCTCGGCTTCCATCGCCGCGACCGCTTCCGCGATCAGTTCGTAGCCATGCGGCCCGATGATGTGTACACCGAGGATCTCGCCGTAGGTCTCGTCCGCCACCACCTTGACGAACCCGTTGTGCATGCCCAGGATGCTAGCCTTGCTGTTGCCCGCGAACGGGAACTTGCCCACCTTCACCCTGTGCCCCGCGGCGCGCGCCTGCGCTTCGGTCAACCCGACGCTGCCAATGCCCGGTTCGGTGTAGGTGGCGCCGGGAATCCGGTTGCGGTTGATGGGATGCGCCGGCTTGCCGGCAATGTGCGCCGCCGCGACCATGCCCTCCATCGAGGCGACGTGCGCCAACTGCGGCGTCCCGGCCACCACATCGCCGATCGCGTACACGCCCGGCTCGGCCGTGCGCTGGTATTGATCCACCTTGATGAACCCGCGGTCGGTCTCGACCTTTGTGTTGTCCAGCCCAATCCTGTCCGTGTTCGGCTTGCGTCCCACGGCCACCAGCAACTTCTCCACTTCGAAGGTCTCTTCTTTGCCGTTGGCGAGCGTGGCCTTGAACTTGACGGACTTCTCCAGCTTCTCGATCTTTTCGACCTTGGCGCCGGTCTCACAGCGGATGCCGATCTTCTTGAAGTGGCGCTCCAGTTCCTTCGACACATCCTCGTCTTCCACCGGAACGAGGCGGGGGAGCATCTCGAGCACCGTCACTTCCGTGCCAAAGCGGCGGAAGATCGATGCGAATTCCACCCCGACTGCGCCCGCGCCGATCACGGCCAGCGTCTTGGGCACGGTCGTCAGGTTGAGAATTTCGATGTTCGTCAGGATCAGTTCGGGGTCCGGCTCAAGACCGGGGAGCATGCGCGCTTCGGATCCGGTCGCGATCACGATGTTCCTGGCTTCGATGGTCTTGGCGCCGTTCTTCGCGCCTTCCACCTCGATCCTGCCGCCGCCCAGGAGTTTGCCGAAGCCCTTGACGACGGTGACCTTGTTCTTCTTCATGAGGCCTTCGACGCCCTTGGCGTGCTTGGCCACAATCGTATTCTTCCGGTCGACCGCCTTCGGGTAGTTCAGCCTGGGATTCTCACACTCGATCCCCTCTTCCTCCCGGTGCACGAAGCGGTCCCAGATCTCCGCAGTGTGGAGGAGGGCTTTGGTGGGAACGCAACCAACGTGCAGACAGCATCCGCCCAGTTTGGGGTCTTTTTCGATGAGGACCGTGTTCAATCCGTACTGCGCGGCGCGCACGGCCATTGAGTAGCCCCCCGGGCCACTTCCAAGAATCGCGACGTCGTATGCCATGAATCCTTCAGTTTAGCAAACCGTTCTCTCCGAACCCATGGTAGAGTGGAGCAAAATCATGAGCCTGGCCCTGCCGGCGCTCGCGCTGCTCGCTGTGGCGGCGTTCGGAGCGGCCCCGGAGTCCAAACCGGGGGCCAGTGTCGTTGGACCCACCAAACCCGCGGCTGCCGTGCCGCGCGCCGATGCGGAACTGGAGAAACTGATCCGGGAGAAGTTCGCCGCATCGAAGATTTCGAAGAACAACTTTCAAGTGCGTGTGCAGGGGGGAGTCGCGACCCTGACCGGAGCCACGGACGTACTCCAGCACAAGGGAACCGCGACACGACTGGCGCGCAACGCGGGGGCGAAGCGCGTCGACAATCGGATCGAAGTGAGCCAGGAGGCGCGCGACCGGGCGTCGGAGCGGCTTCGCAGCGGGCGCCGCCGCGCCCAGGTGAAGCGGAGCGAGGAGCCGGATCGGAAGTAGGGCTGCGCGATGGCGGAGGGCGCTTCCCGCATGAGACCATTCTTTCGATGGCGAATCTGCTGAAGCCCCGGCCGGGCGATCCTGCCGAACCCGCGATGGCATTGTGGGACGGTCTGTCAGAGAGCGATCGGGAGCCTGGCCTGCCCTTGACTTACCAACTGCGCGAAGAGTTGGATCGCCGCTGGGCGGACACATCGCAAACCCTCTTCGGCGACCCCCTGGGAAGAGGTCCGCGCAAGGCTTCAAATTTGAGATGGAGCCCAGGCAAGTCTTATTCAGGCCGCAGGCTCGAGATGACGCAGCCGAAGTGTACGCATGGTGCGAAGCGCGCCGCCAGGGCCTTGGGGGAGAGTGCGGTCAGGCGCTCGGTGCGGCGGTGGTTCGGATTGCAGAGAACCCGTTTGCGTCCCACCGAGTCCACGGTGAGGTGCGCAGGGCGATCCTGTCAAGATTCCCGTATGCCCACTGGAAATCGCGTTCCTGACCGGACAGCGGCCGGCGAAGCGCGAGCCTAATTGTCCCGGAACCAGCGATGCGCCTGCGCGGGGTAATCCGTGACGAAGCCGTGCGCGCCGGCTTCGCGAAGGGCGCGCCAACCTTGAAGATCGTTCTCCAGGAAAACGATGAACAGGATCTTCCCCGCCCTCTGCGCCTCGTCAACCTCCGCCTTTGACGGGATCCGGCGCAGCCGCAGCCCCGCGACGCGGGAATCCGCCATTCCCCTCCGCCAGTCCTGAGCGTCTTCGACTTTCACGACGATCCGCGCGCCCGGAGCGTGCTGTGCCCACAGGCCCGCCTGCCTCAGTTCGACTGGAAAGACGAAGCTCCGCGCCGCCATGCCGGTGCGCTGGAGCGAGCCCTGGATCGCGCGGGCGAGCGCGGGAGTTTCGAACTTGACGTTGATCGCCACCTCGCAGGCCGAACACTCCCGCAGCAGCAGCAGCGATTCATCGAGCGACGGCAACCGCTCCCCGCGGCCGGCGTCGAGGCGGCGCAGCGCATCGTACTGCATCTCCGCCACCTTGCCGGCGCCGTTCGTCGTACGGTCGACCGTCGTATCGTGCAAAACGATGAGCTTGCCGTCTCCGGTGAGGTGGACGTCGAGTTCCACGCTGATGCCTTCGGCGAACGCAGCGCGAAACGCGGCGAGCGTATTCTCCGGAGCTACGTCCTTGTGCCCGCGGTGCGCGAAGACAAGGGGACCGGCAGAATAGGCCGACAGAGCCAGAGTCAGGAAGCATCCGAGAGTTCTCGCCGTCATGGTTTCTCCACAAGTCTACGCGAGCGGAAGGCTTCCCCACCAAAAGTGCGATCGCACATGGAGCCGCCGGGGCAAGCCCGATTTCTTGACGCATCATGATTCGTCATGATAAGATGAAGCCGGTCGAAAGGAAGAGTGTGTCATGTCCCGGACCCGTGAGAAGTTCGCCACCCAAGTCAATGCCGAGATCCTGGCAGCGATCCGCGCGATCGCCGAGAAGGAAGGCCGGCAGCTTCAGGCGCTCGTGGACGAGGCGCTCGCCGACCTGATCGAAAAGCGCAAACAGGCCCGGCCCCGGCCGCACGTCATGGCCGCCTACCTCGCCAGCCATGACAAGTACGGCGAGCTTTACAAGAAGCTCGCAAAATGACCGACTACCTCACGCTGGCGGAGGTGCTGGCCATTCATTCTGACCAGATCGAGCGCTACGGCGGGTCGGAGGGAGTCCGCGACCCCGGCCTTCTGGAGGCGGCGCTCTACCGGCCGCAAACCGGCTACTACGCGGACCTGATCGAGGAGGCGGCGGCCATCTGGGAGAGCCTTGCCCAGAACCATCCTTTCATCGACGGCAATAAGCGGACGGCCTTCGCCGCGACCTACACCTTCCTGTCGATCAACGGCGCGCAGTTGACGGCCGATGCCGATGAGGCCTATGCATTCATCTCCGGGCTGTACGCGAAGGGGGCGTTCAGCTTCGAGCACCTCGTGCCGTGGCTGCGCTGTAACGTCAAGTCCTGATAGAGCCGATAACCAGCGCTCAGCCGCGCAGAACGGGGACTGATTCCGGGCCTTCCTGATCCTTGTACTGCAATTGATAGAGCTTCCAGTAGATGCCGCGCGCGGCAAGCAACTGCTGGTGCGTGCCGGATTCCCGCAATTGCCCCTTGTGCATCACCAGGATCCTGTCGGCGCGCTGAATGGTGGAGAGCCGGTGCGCGATGACGATCGACGTCCGGCCTTCAATCATCCGTTCCAGCGCCTCGCGGACGCGCAGTTCCGTCTCTGTATCGACGCTGGACGTTGCTTCGTCGAGGATCAGGAACCGCGGGCGGTGCGCCAGCGCGCGGGCAAAGCTGATCAACTGCTTCTGCCCCGTCGACAGCGACGCCCCACGCTCCTGGACCGGCTGCTGGAAGCCCTCCGGCAGCGAGCGGACGAACTCGAGCAGATTCACCTGCTCGGTGGCCGCTTCGACCTCCTCGGGCGTGATGTGTCCGGAGCCGAGGCGGATGTTGTCTTCGATGGTCCCGGTGAACAGGAATGGATCCTGCAGCACGACGCCGAACCGGCGCCGCAGCTCGCGCGGGTCCACCTCGCGCACGTCCACGCCGCCGACGCGAATCGCTCCGCGCTGGATGTCGTAGAAGCGCAGAAGCAGGCTGATGAGTGTGGTCTTCCCTGCCCCGGTATGCCCGACGACGGCGATCGTCTCGCCCGGTTCGACGTTGAAGCTGACGTCGCGCAGAATCCAGTCATCGTCCTTGTAGGCGAACCACACACGGTCGAACTCGATCCGTGCCGGAGCGGTATCGAGAGGCCGCGGCGCGGGCGGCGCGGCCACCTGCACGGGCGTGTCCAGAAGCTTGAAAACCCGCTCGGCCGACGCCATCGCCGATTGCAGGATGTTGTACTTTTCGCTCAGATCCTGAATCGGGCGGAAGAAGCGTGTCACGTACTGCAGGAAAGCGACGATGACGCCCAGAGTGAGCGTGCCTTCCGGCAGGCGCCATCCGCTGTACGCCAGCACACCCGCGATCGCCAGCAGGCCGAGAATTTCCACCGCCGGATAGAACCAGCCGTACGCGTCGATGGTCGCCTTGAACGCGAGCATGTGGTCGCGGTTGATCTTTTCGAATTCCTCGCCGCTACGCTTCTCGCGGTTGAAGAGCTGCAGGACGGCGATGCCGACCACGTGTTCCTGCAAGTACGCGTTGATCCGTGCGATCGCAATCCGGATGCGGCGGTAGTTGTGGGCCACCACGCGGCGGAACGCGATCGTCACGAGCACCACGAACGGCAGCACGGCCAGCACGATCAGTGTCAGCATCGGGTTCAGGCGGAACATCACCGCGACGATGAACGTGAGCGTGAGCAGATCGCCCAGAATCGTCACCAGGCCCGACGCGAACAGTTCGTTCAACACGTCGACATCGCTCGTGACCCTGGTTACCAGGCGTCCCACGGGATTGCGGTCATAGAACGCGACATCGGCGCGCTGCAGGTGCGTCATCAACTCACGGCGCAGGTCGAACATCGCCTTCTGGCCGGTGTACTGCATGATGAATATCTGGATGAACTCGAAGACGAACACGCCCGCAAGGGTGGCGAGGAACAGGCCGGCGATCATTGCCAGACCGGCGCCGGCTTCCGCGGGCAGGTAGGGGTCGAGCAGCGTGATCTGTCGTTCTTCGACCGGCGCCAGGTAGCGGTCGATGGCGACCTTCGTCAGCAGCGGACCGGCGATCTGCAGCAACGAGTGGAGGAAGAGAAAAACGAGGGAAGCGCCGACGAGCCGCCGGTACGGCCAGAGGTAGCGCACCAGCCGCCGCATCAGGCGGCCGTCGTACGCTTTGCCAATGACCTCCTCTTCCACGTCCTAGAGACTCCGCAGGTGGAATCCGCCGTCGGGATTCAACACCTGGCCGGTTGCGTAGTCGAGCAGCCCGTCGGCAATGGCGCGGATGACCTTCGCGATGTCGGAGCCTTCGCCCATGCGCCGTTGCGGGAGCAGCCCGCTGGCGATCTTCTCTTCGTAGACCGACTCGACTTTGGCGATCATGTCTGTCCGGATGATGCCGGGACGGACTTCGAAGACCTGAATGTTGTCCGCCGCCAGCCGCTGCGCCCAGACAGCGGCCGACATCGCCAGACCGGCCTTGGAGATGCAGTAATCGGCGCGGTTGACCGACGCGGCGAACGCGGAAATCGACGTGACAAACGCGATCCGCCCGCCGCCGGACTCGAGCATCCAGCGGGCGGCGAGTTGCGTCAGAAAATGCGGGCCCTTGAGGTTCGTCGTGATCAGTTCGTCGAAGCTGTCTTCACCTGCTTCGAGCACATCGGCGCGGACCCGGGGGGCGATGCCGGCATTGTTGACGAGCAGGTCGAGGTTGGAAAAGCGCGCGCGGGCCGCCTCGATCAGCGCCGCGCGGTCCGCCGGCGAGGCGATATCGCACGCCTGGATCGCACAGCCAGTCTCGGCGGCGAGGCTCTCGGCCGCCTCCCGGTTGCCGCGATACGTCCCGAGGACATCGTGCGTCCGCGACAGTTCGATGGCGATGGCGCGGCCGATGCCCCGGCTGGCGCCGGTCACGATGGCTGAAGGTCGGGCGGAGGTACCTGGCATGGCGGTGAGAACCGGAGACTCCGCCCAGTATAACAACCGGCCTGCCGGCCCTTATCGCTTGGCGCCGCCGTGAAAACGCGTCGACGCGCCGGGCTCGAACAGCGCGAAGACATAGAGCGTGCCGCCGGAGCGGTAGTTCTGCATCCAGGGCGCGCCGGGTCCAGTGTAGCCGCGGATCGCGCCCGCCATACCGCTGGCGATCGCGACGTATTGCCGCCCGTCGAGTTCGAAGGTGATAGGCGCGGCGCGGATCCCGGAGCCAGTCTGGTAGGACCAGAGCAGCTTCCCGTTGCGGTCATCGAACGCGGTGAAGTTGCCTTCAGCGTCGCCGGTGAAGACCAGGCCGCCGCCGGTGGCGAGCATGCCTGAACCCATGGGCGTCCGGGTGCGCACCTCCCACGCGATCTCTCCGGTATCGGCGTGGACCGCTGTCACCTTGCCGTATGCCTGGTTGGGCAGGTAGCGGAATCCGGACGGCCCGGGCGGCAGGCCCTTCTTCTTGGCCTCGGCGCCATAGTTCGAAAAGATCGCGCAGTTCTCGATCACCGGAACGTAGACCAGTCGCGTCAGTGGGCTGTACGCCATCGCGTTCCATTCCTTGCCGCCAGCCGCACCGGGACAGACCTCGACGCCTTCGTAGTTCGTCAACGCGTCCGGATTCACGATCGGGCGCCCCTTCGCATCAAAACCCTTGGCCCAGTTCACGCGGACGAACGGCTTGGCGTACAGAAACTCGCCCGTGCCGCGGTCGACGGCGAAAAAGTGGCCGTTCCGGTCGGCGTGCACCAGGGCTTTGCGCTCGCGGCCGCCGATCTTGAGGTCGACCAGCACCATTTCGTTGACGCCGTCGTAGTCCCACACGTCCCAGGGCGTGAACTGGTAGTGCCAGCGCAGCGCGCCGGTTTCCGGATCGAGGGCCACGACGCAATTCGTGTACAGATTGTCGCCTGTGCGCACGTCGCCGTCGTAATCCGGATAGGGGTTGCCGATTCCCCAGTAGATGAGGTTGAATTCCGGGTCGTAGGAGCCGTTCATCCACGTCGCGCCGCCGCCAGTCTTCCACGAATCTCCGGACCACGTGTCATTGCCCTTCTCGCCCGGACCCGGAATCGTCCAGAAGCGCCACAGGCGCTTGCCGCTGCCCGCGTCGTAGGCGTCGATGAAGCCGCGCGTCGCGTAGTCGCCTCCGGCCATGCCCACGATCACCCGGTCGCCCACGACCAGCGGGGGACCGGTGCAGCTATGGTTCTCTTCGACGCGCCCAACCTCGACGTCCCACTTCACACGGCCGGTCCGGGCATCGAGGGCGACGAGGCGGGCGTCCAGCGTCGCCATGTAGAGGGTGCCCCCGTGAATCGCCACGCCCCGGTTGACCGGGCCGCAGCAGTACTTCAGCTTCTCCGGCAGGCGCTTCCGGTAGCGCCACAACTCGGCGCCGGTCCGCGCATCGATGGCGAAGACGTAATTCCAGGAGGCGGTCATGTAGATGACGCCGTTGACGACGAGCGGCGACGCCTGGAGGCCGTCGGGCGTGCCGGTCTGGAAGCTCCAGAGCGGGGCGAGGCGGGTTACGTTGCCGCGGTGGACCTGGTTGAGCGGGCTGAAGCGCTGGTTCGTATAGTCGCGGCCGTAGTGCAGCCACTGCGACCGTTCCCCGCCCGCGCGCAGGAGCTGTTCGTTCGAAACGGAGATGGGCGGCGTCTGGAGGTCAGTGGTTGGGCGGATCGCGGTCCGGCCGAGCGCGCGCAGATGAGAGATCAGTTCCTTCGGATTGACGCGCCCGGCGAATCCCGGCATGGCCGTGCCCGGGCGGCCGCGCTCAATGACGGCTTCAAGATCGGCGTCCGTCATGGAGGCCTGCCACGCCGCGCTGGTGAGATCCGGGCCCGAGCCTCCCTCACCCGCCGCGCCATGGCAGATCGCGCAATTCTCAGAATAGGCGACTTGTCCGGCGTTCTGCGCCAGCGCCGGAAGCGCAGCCAACAAGAACCAGCAGATCCGCATCCGGAAATCATATCCGGTTTTCGCGACGCCGTTCTTACCATTCGCCGATGGTCACCGGCGCTCTTCCCTTCGTGACAGCGGGCGCGTGGCCCAGCATCAGGACGATCCCTTGGACGGGCGCGCGCAGCTCGCCTGCCTTGTCGCCGAAGTAATCGGTCACCTCGGCCAGAAGCGCTCCCTTGCCCACCAGGTCGCCGATCCGTACCTTGGGATGCAGTGTCCCGTCCGCAGGACTCTCCACTTCCCAAAGCTTCCTGTACAGGATGGCGCCATCATTGGCCGGCGGGGTTCCGGGGATCATCCCGAGATGCTGCATCGCCCGCCGGACCACCCCCAGGTAGGCCATGATGTCCGACTCGTCGCGGCGACCGAGGTCCCCGATTTCGACAGTGAGACCGGGCTTTCCGCGCGTCATGGCCGTGTTCGGATACGAGATGGACCGGGCCGGGTCGCGAGGTCTGTCGCCGTAGAGAACGATGTGGCCCATGCCGGTCGCCCTGGCGAACTCCAGCGTCCTGCGGTCGAGCTCCTCATCGCCCACGAACGGAGAATAGACATGCGGCCACAATTGCTGGCCGGCGCTGCCGGAATGCATGTCGATCAGATAATTGGTCCGCTCGACGATTTCGGTGGTCAGGAAGTGAGCGAGCCGTTCGGTGGGCGTTCCGGTGGCGCTGCCCGGGAAGACGCGATTGAGGTTCTTGCCGTCGGCGGGGTTGAGCGCTGTGAGCGCTCCGCTGTGAAACGAGCCGAGGTTGGCCACATGGACCAGAACAAGCACGCCCGCCAGATCCGCCGCGCAGACCTGCGTTCGCACGCGCTGCAGCGCCAGAATGGAAGGAAATTCGTCTCCATGGATGCCGCCGGTCAGAGTCAACACGGGCCCCTTCCGGACTCCGTGAATCACGGTGATCGGGACGCGCGTTCCGGCCACGCCCGCCAGGAACGACCGGGTGGTTCCAGGGGGTACGGATTCTCCCGCCAGCACGAACGGCGCCTGCGCGGCCGCGGATGTGGCGAAAAACAACAGAGGAAGGAGGACGCGCATCTGGCCACTATAGCCCGCGCATTTCCGTCCTGACAACGCTCGCCCACTGATGCCTTATTCGTGCCCGTTCACCTGGCAGGAGAGCCCATCCGTCAGGAATGTCTCCGGACTTGCCCCGCTCCGACGTACGCTCCCATGGTGGTCCGATTCTTCACCTCCCACCCGATCCGCCTTGCCCTGGCCTTCACCTTTGCTTTTTCGCTGGGCGCACAGGAACCCCAGCCGCTCTCGTCCATCACGGGACGCGTCCGCAGCGCCGCCGGCGATCCGTTGCGCGGCATCGCCATTACCGTGCAGGGACTGGCGATCTCCGCCGAGACCGGCGCCGATGGCGCCTATTCACTCAGCGGCCTCGATCCAGGGGAGTATACTCTGGTTGCTTCGGGCGGCGGGTATGTCCCTCGCGAGCAGGGCGTCACGATCCCAGCATCAGGCCCGCCCCCGGTCGCGGACTTCGAGCTGGACGGGATGGCGACCTCAATCGATGTCGTCGAGAGTCTCAAGGAATACCACGTCGAGGAGTCGTCCCTCGCGACCCGCACCGCGACGCGCATTCTCGATCTTCCCCAGTCGGTTCAGGTCTTCGCCAACCAGTGGATTGAGGACCGGGCCATTCTGGAAGGCAACGAGCTCTATCGGAATATCAGCGGATTGAACCAGTCGACCTATAGCGCGATGGTCTTTCGAGGATTCACGCAGCGCGAGCTGTTATTCAACGGCGCGCGCGGCAACCCGTTCGGTTCGCTCGAGGGCGACGTGAACAATGCTGGCTTCAGCACAAGCCAGATCCGGCTCACGAACGTCCAGCGGGTCGAGGTGCTGAAGGGCCCGGTCGCCTCGGTCTATGGCGCGGGCGAACCCGGGGGGCTCATCAATTACGTCACCAAGCAGCCGACGGAAGTTCTCGACGGGGAGTTGCAGTTCCGGATCGGCAGCTTCGGCCAGCGAATGGCCAACGCGGACTTCGGCGGTCCGGTCGGCAAGCGAGTGCTGCTGCGGGGCGCGTTCTACCTCGAAGACCGCGACTCGTTCCGGGCCAACGCCGGATCCCTGAATTCGCATGCCGTGGCGGACCTGGTCTTCAAGGCCAACGAGCGGCACCGGTTTGCCCTGCAGGGGGAGTTCATCAATCAAGGCCTGTCCGCCGCGCGTCTCCGCGGGATCCCGGTCGACGCGGACGGGAACTGGCTGACCTACATCCAGTGGTCGGGAAACGAGCCTACGGACAAGATTAAGATGATCGCCCGCGTCCTCCAGGCCCGGGGGGATCACAACTTCCAGAGCGGTTGGGACGTGAGCTACACCTTCCGCGTCCTCGGGTTCGAAAACAACGACAACTGCCACGAGCCGCGCGGCTTCAATCCGCCGACGGCCGCGGGCCGGACGATCCGCCGGGAGTACCGCGACTTCTACCGCTCCAACGACGACTGGAGCGGTGTCGGCTACGCCAGCCGGTCCGTCATGACCGGCACGGTGCGGCACCGCATCCTGTTCGGCACGGAGTACTTCGCGCAGGACCACGTGTTTCGCTCCCGGCGCGCCCGCGAGCAGGAAGTGGGTGGCCCGGTTCCGGCAATCGATCTGTTCAACCCGATCTACGGCCGCGGGGTGCCCGGCAACTATACGCTCTCCGCGCCCGCGATCAGCACCGGCGAAACGAAGCGTCTGGGTGTCTTTGCCCAGGACCAGATCATCATCAACCGGTACGTGCAGGCGTTGTTCAGCGGCCGCGTCGACCGTTACGACGACAAGGGCTTTGCCGATGTCCCGGTCAGCTTCCAGGACACGGCGGCCTCCGGCCGGGCCGGCATCCTGTTGAAGCCGCGCGAGCAGGTTTCCATCTTCGCCAGCTACGCCAACAGTTTCACTCGCGCGCCACTGTTTGCCCAGGCTCCCGCGGCGAATGGCCCCCATACCGCCGAGACCGGCGGCCAGGTGGAGGGCGGCGTGAAGGTTGAGATGCTGCAGCGCAGACTGCTTCTGACCAGCTCCGTGTTCCACATCAACAAGGACAATATCCTCCGCGCTGACCCGAACTTCGGACCGGCCGGCGACAACTTCAACGCCGTCCTGCCGGTGGGCAAAGCGCGCAGCACGGGTTACGAGTTCAACCTCGAAGGGTTTTTCACCTCGCGCTGGTATGCGGCGTTCAACTACGCCCTAGTTGACACGAAGATCCTGAGGGATAACGTTCCGGCCTTGATCGGCCGGCCTTTGGCGAACGCTCCCCGCCACTCGACGGGTCTGTTCACCCGCTACAACGTGCTGCGCAATACCGGTGTCGGCTTCGGAATCGAGCAGGTGAGCGAGAGGGTCGAACCGTTCGCCGGATTCCGCGCCCCCGGCTACCTGATTGCGGACGCCGCGTTGTACCACGACTTCAGTTCGCGAGCCCGCCTCCAGTTGCAGGTCACCAATCTCGCTAACTCCACCCACGCGCTGGCGGCGCTGTTCGCGACGCGCGTCGGCAACTTCCCCGGCCAGCCCCGCGCCGTGATGCTCACGTTGACGGTGAATCCGTTCCGCCGCTGATGCCGCTGCCGATCACAGTCGCGACCGTTACCCTGCGGCAGGCCCTGCGAAACCGCTCGCTGCCCGCCGCCTGCTTGCTCGTGACGGCCCTGCTGGCACTGTCCGGCTACGTGTCGGGCCGGAATCAGGACCTCACAAATCGCCAGCGCAGCGAATACTCGGAGAAGGTCCGCTCGCACTGGCTGCAGCAACCTGACCGCCACCCGCACCGCGTCGCCCACTATGGGTATCTCGCGTTTCGCCCGAAGTCTCCCCTGGCCTACTTCGACAGCGGACTCGACAGCTTCGGCGGCGTGGCGGTCTTTCTGGAGGCTCACCGCCAGAACACGACCAACTTCAGCGAAGCCGGGCAATCGGCGGCACTCATTCGCTTCGGAGAACTGACGCCGGCGCTGGTCCTGCAGTTGATCGTCCCGCTGCTTCTCTTCGTTCTTGGGTTCCCGGTGGTCAGCGGAGAACGCGAAGGTGGCACCCTGGCGCTCAGCCTGGCGCAGGGGGTTTCGTCACGCACGCTGCTGGCAGGGAAGGCGCTCGGCCTGCTGGCGATGGTCCCGGCGCTGCTACTGCCCGGGATGGCGATTCTCCTGGCGGTGCGAGGCGTGCCCGATTCCGGCCTGCTGCCGCGCATCCTCGCGCTGGCCCTCGCCTACGGGCTCTACCTTGCTGTCGTTGTCTGGATTGCCGCTGCGGTGTCGGCGGCTTCGCGGAGCTCACGGGCGGCCCTGACAACGCTCCTCGTCCTCTGGGTGGTGGCCTGTGTCGCGATGCCTCGCGCCCTGCTGACCCTTGGGGCCGCGCGTGCCCCCCTGCCTTCCAAGGCCCAGTTCGACGCGATGGTCGACAGGGATCTCGCCCAGGAGGGCGACAGCCACAATCCCAACGATCCCCACTTCGCCCAACTTCGCGCCAGAACGCTCCAGAAGTACGGCGTGCGGGACGTCAGGGACCTGCCTTTCAACTACTCGGCGTTCGTCATGGAGGAGAGCGAGAAGATCACGTCCGGGATCTTCCGGCGCCACTATAGCGGCATTCTCGACACGTTCCAAAGGCAGAGCCGGCCCCTCGAGTGGGGCGCTCTCGTGAACCCGTACCTGGCGATCCGGGCGCTTTCGATGGCTCTGGCGGGCTCCGATCTCGATCACTTTCTCGACTTCCAGCGGCAGGCCGAAACCTTCCGCTATGACATGATCCAGAACCTGAACGAACTGCACCGCACGAGGATCCGCCTGGAGAACGACCGCGCGCAGAAGGTGTCGCGGGACACCTGGGGCGGCTTCCCCGAGTTCGTCTACACGCCGCCTTCGGTGGCCGAAGTGTGGCGGCGGCGCTGGACGGCCTGCGCGGTGCTCGCGGCGTGGCTCGCCCTGCTGGCAGTCTGCACATTGCGCGGGAGACTGCTGTGAGCCGCCGCATTCTGCTTCTGGAGATGAAGAATTTCCTCTCCGGACGGGGAGTGATCGCGGGACTTGTCCTGCTCGCGGCGGCCGGGCTCTACGCCATCGCGCAAGGCAATCAGGTGATCGAACAGCAGCGCCGCGCCCTCGCTGCCGCGCCGCGCCTGGCGGCCGAGCATCGCGAGACCCTCCTCGCCATGCACGCAGGCAAGACGGAAGAGGGTCCCGGAGGGCTGCTCTATTACCTGCACTTTTCCACCGTGCGTGAGCCGTCCAGGTTGGCGCCGCTGGCGGTCGGCCTAAGGGACCTCCATCCGTACAACCTCCGGGTTCGGTTGCTGGCTCTCGAAGGGCAATTGTACGACGGGGACATCGCCAACCCCGCGGTGCTGGCACTGGGCAACTTCGACGTCGCGTTCCTGCTCGTTCTCTGTTATCCGCTGCTCGTGATCGCTTTCCTCCACAACACGCTGTCGGCCGAGCAGGAATCGGGCGCGTGGAGGATGTTGTGCGCCTATCCCGTGTCTCCGTGGCGAATGCTGCTCGGAAAGGCCCTGATCCGTTTCATCCCGATCCTCGCGGTCTGGCTGGCGACGCTGCTGGCAGCGGTTTTCTGGCTCGACCTGCCTTTCGACGGCCGGCTTCTGTCACTCGGCTTGCTCGGTCTGACGTACCTTGGCTTCTGGTTCGCGCTCGCGCTGGCCGTGATGACCACGCAGGGCTCGTCGAACTTCAACGCCGTCGCCCTGCTCGGCTGCTGGCTGCTGCTGGTGGTTCTGGCGCCAGTCAGTCTCAACCTGGCGCTATCGGCACAACTGCCGGTTCCGGAGGCATTCGAATTGACAATCCTGCAGCGGGAGGGATATCACAACAAATGGGACCAGCCGAAACAGGCGACCATGCGCCGCTTTTTCGACCGTTATCCGCAGTTTGCCGCCTACCCTGTGCCCGAAGATCGCTTCACGTGGGCCTGGTACTACGCGATGCAGCACATGGGCGACGAGGAAGCGGCCACGGCAGCCGCCCGGTGGAAGGAAAAGCTTCTGGCGCGCGAACAGCGGGCAGCGGCGCTCTCCAGCTTCATCCCCCCCGCGCTGGTGCAGTCCACGTTGAGCCGGCTGTGCGGCACAGGTCTCTCGCCGCACATTGCCTACCTGGACTCGGTGCGCCGCTACCACGAAGAGTTGCGGCTCGCGTTCTATCCGTACCTGTTTCAGGATCCGCCTGTGCCTCCGGTCGATTGGCATGCGCTGCCGCGGCACTCCTTCTCGGATGAGGAAGGGGCGGCGGTCAGCGCCGCTTCCGAAACGGGCGTCCTCTCGGGGGCGGCCCTGATTCTTGCAGCCTTCGCGGTCTGGCGATTCCGGCGGCGGAGCAGCGTTCTGTAAGTCCGCCTACAAGCGGACCGGGTACTGCAGCGCGTACGTGAGGCGGGTTTCCGACGGGATCCGCACGCGCTGGCCCTTCGTCATCACCTGCACGGCGGTACCCGCTCCGGCCCCGGAAATGGCACCGATCGCCGCGCCCTTGCCGCCGCCGAAGATCGCACCGAGCGCCGCACCCACCGCCGCGCCGCCGCCGATCATGGTGCCGCTGCGTCCAGTGCGGGATTCGCTTTGCGTGGTGACCTGCTCGGAAGTGAGGTCAATGTCACGGCCGTCAATGCGGATGGAATGCAGGATCGTGCCAAGTTCCGCCCGGCCCTGAATGCGGCCGGACTCGCGGTCTTCCACCAGCTTTATCACCACGTCGGTGCCCCTTGGAACGACGGCGCGGCCGTTTACCATGACCGGTTCGTCCAGGCTCGCGCGAAACGTCTGGCCGATCGAGTTCACTTCGGAATCGATCGCTTCGATCATCCGGACCGTCACTTGCGTGCCCTCGGGGATCACCGTACCGGTTGGCTCAGCCGCCTTGGGAGCAACAGCGGCTTCAGGAGCTGGACGCATGATTGGAGATTCCGCGGCGGGCCGGAGAATCGCACGCGGCTGGGGGACCGGCGCTGGTTCGTCCGCGCCGAAACGGAGGCTCTTCACGTCGGAAATCGAGAAGGTCTGGATCCGGTCGCCGACTTCCATGCGAATCTGACGGGAACTGCCACCCAGGTACGTCCCCTGGACGGTCTTGCCGTCGCGCAATTCCAGCGTGTCGCCCGCCAGCGGCGCCGCCAGAATCGCAGCCATCAAATAAGGAAGGATGCGTCTCATAGAGCGTGTGACGGATACGGCCCGCGAATCGATTCAGCGGAGTTGAGGGGGGCATGGTGACCCCCCTCGTCTCAGGATTAGGTGCCTTCGGACCAGCTTGAGAGGTAGGCTTCCTGCTCGGGGGTCAGACGGTCGATGTTGACGCCCATCGATTCGAGCTTCATCTTCGCGACGCTCCGGTCGAGGTCTTCCGGCACGGCGTACACGCGCTTTTCGAGCGAAGCATGATTCTTCACCATGTACTCGGAGGCGAGCGCCTGGTTGGCGAAGCTCATGTCCATGACCGAGGCGGGGTGGCCTTCGGCCGCGGCGAGGTTAATGAGACGGCCCTCGCCGAGGACGTACAGCTTGCGGCCGTCCTTCATCACGAACTCTTCGATGAATTCGCGCACCGGACGACGCGAGGAAGCGACCTTTGCCAGGCCGTCCAGGTCGATCTCGACGTTGAAGTGGCCGGAGTTGCAGACGATCGCGCCGCTCTTCAGGCGGTCGAAATGATCGCGGGCGATCACATGCTTGTTGCCGGTCACGGTGATGAACACGTCGCCAATGGAGGCGGCTTCGGCCATCGTCATGACGCGGAACCCATCCATTACCGCCTCGATCGCCTTAGTGGGGTCGATCTCGGTGACGATCACGTTGGCGCCCAGACCGCGCGCCCGGCTCGCCACGCCGCGGCCGCACCAGCCGTAGCCGGCGACCACGACGTTCAGTCCGGCCAGCAGGATGTTGGTGGCGCGCAGGATGCCGTCGAGGGTGCTCTGTCCGGTGCCGTAGCGGTTGTCGAACAGGTGTTTGGTGAGCGCATCATTCACGGCCACGATGGGGTAGCGCAACACACCTTCTTTGGCCATGGCGCGCAGACGGATGACGCCGGTCGTGGTCTCTTCGGTGCCGCCCAGGACGCCATCCAGCAGGTCCTGGCGCTTGGTGTGGAGCATCGTCACCAGGTCCGCGCCATCGTCCATCGTGATGTGCGGCTTGTGGTCGAGCGCGGCGGCGATGTGGGAATAGTAGCTGTCGTTGTCCTCGCCCTTGATGGCGTAGGTCGGGATGCCGTAGTCACGGACCAGCGTGGAGGCCACGTCGTCCTGGGTGGACAACGGGTTGGACGCGCACAACACGACCGAAGCGCCGCCGTCGCGCAGCGCGATCATGAGGTTCGCGGTCTCGGTGGTGACGTGCAGGCACGCCGAGACGCGGATGCCCTTGAGCGGCTGCGTCTTGATGAATTGCTTGCGGATCGTCTGCAGAACGGGCATGGATTGAAACGCCCATTCCGTCCTCCGTTTGCCCAGGTCGGCCAGACCCAAGTCCTTGACGTCGCAGGGAGTTTGCAAGGATTCGATTGCCATATGTGTAAGACTCCTCCGGCGGGCTTAGCGCGCCACAGCGGCAGCGGCCTGCGCCTCCTGTTTCAGGATGGCGGCCTTGTCGGTCGCCTCCCACGTAAACGTCTCGCCGTCGCGGCCGAAGTGGCCGTAAGCGGCTGTCAACTCATATACCGGACGGCGCAACTTCAAGTGATCGATGATGCCGCGCGGCGTGAGCGGGAAGTTGGCGCGCACGAGGTCGGTCAGCCGCTCTTCCTCCACCGTGCCGGTGCCGAAGGTGTTCACCAGGACCGAGACCGGCTCGGCGACGCCGATGGCGTAGGCCAACTGCACTTCGCAGCGCCGCGCCAGACCGGCGGCGACGATGTTCTTGGCGATGTAGCGGGCCATGTAGCAGGCCGAGCGGTCGACCTTTGTCGGATCCTTGCCGGAGAACGCACCGCCGCCGTGCCGGCCCATGCCGCCGTAGGTATCGACGATGATCTTGCGCCCCGTCAGGCCCGTATCGCCGTGCGGGCCGCCCACCACGAAACGGCCGGTGGGGTTGATGTGGTACTTGGTGTCGACATCGGTCATGCCGTTGGGCAGGACGTGGTCGATCACGTGCTGCCGGATGCCGGCGCGGAGTTCCTCGGTGGACACTGCATCCGAATGCTGGGAGGAGATGACGACGGCGTCGACCCGTTTCGGCTGGCCGTCCACGTATTCGACGCTGACCTGGCTCTTGCCATCGGGACGCAGGTAGGGCAGGGTGCCGTCGCGGCGGACTTCGCTCAGCCGGTGCACGAGTTTGTGGGCCAGCAGGATCGGCAGGGGCATCAACTCAGCGGTTTCGTCGCAGGCATAGCCGAACATCAGGCCCTGATCGCCCGCGCCACCCGGATCCACGCCCATGGCGATGTCCGGGCTCTGTCCCTGGATCATATTCATGACGCCGCAGGTCTTGTAATCGAAACCCATAGCGGCGTCGGTATAGCCGATGCGTTCGATCGTCTGCCGCGCCACCTTGGGCACGTCCACATAACAGTTGGTGGTGATTTCGCCGGCGACGATGCAGACTCCGGTGGTAACGAGCACCTCACACGCCACACGCCCATTCGGATCCTGGGTGAGGACGGCGTCGAGGACCGCGTCGGAGATCTGGTCGGCCATCTTGTCCGGATGGCCTTCGGTGACGGATTCCGACGTAAAGATATGACGCTGTACAGACATTCTTTGAATTCTCTCCTGCAGAGTGGACCCACGGCGCCGGGCCAGAGCGACCCGGCGAAATACGGCAAACTTTTAGTGTACAACAGCCCCGGCTACCGGACGACGCTGACCGAGATCCCTTGTGTCCCTGGATTGACGATCTCTGAGCGTACCCGGCTATCCGTGCGGATCCGCTCCAGGAAATCGGTCATCAGGGAGGGATGCGAGATCACGTTGTGCGCCGCGATCACCCCGCCGGAACGCATCTTGGGGAGCAGGATCTCGTAGTACTTGAGGTAGTCCTGCTTGACGGCGTCGAGGAAGGCGAAGTCGATGGGTCCTTCGATGGTGGGCAGGAGCTCCAGCGCGTCGCCCAGGCGCAGGTCGGCGTGCCGTTCGAGACCCGTGATGCGGAAGTTGCGCCGGGCAGTCCCGTGGCGGCCGGGATCGATCTCGATTGAGATGAGCGTGCCGCCGGAGTCGCGCAGGCCGAGCGCGATCCAGATGCCGGAATAGCCAGTGGAGGTGCCGACCTCGACGGCGCGGCGGACTTCGGTCTTGCGCACGAGGCCACGCAGGTACTCACCCTCGGCCGGGTCGATGTTGAGGTGGCGCTCGACGGGCGCGAGCATGGAGCGCAGGTGCGCCTGGATGCCGGCGTCACCCATCTGGGCGAACACGGCGGCGGCGAGGGCCGGAAACGAAAGCGCCACGGCACGCGTCACAATCCTAGTATAGCGGTCCGGGCGTGTGATACACTGCCGCGCATCGGGAGGTGCTGTTTGGAACGCCACGATTCGCTTCGCTCCGTCCTCCGCCGCAAGGGTGACGCCGTTTGGTCGATTGACGCGCCGGCTTCGGTCTACGATGCCATCGCGCTGATGTCCGAGCGCCACATTGGCGCCCTGCTTGTGCTCGACGAGGAGGGCAAACTGGCCGGAATCATTTCCGAGCGCGACTATGCACGGAAGGTGATTCTGAAGGGCCGCTCGTCCAAAGACACGGAAGTCCGGGAGATCATGACGACACCGGTCGTCTGCGTGACACCGGAGGCCACCGTGGATCAGGGAATGCAGTTGATGACGCACCACCGGATCCGTCACCTGCCGGTCATGGAAGGGGACCGGATCGTAGGGGTGATCTCGATCGGGGACCTCGTGCGCTGGACGATCTCGGCGCAGGAAGAGACGATTCATCATCTGAACAGCTACATCACGGCCAGCTATCCGGCGTAGAGAGCCGCGGCACACCAGGTCCGTGAGACTTCGGCACCGGCTACCGGTAGAGCGACGGAGGTTGGCGGACGGGTGGAGGAGGCAGCGCGGCGCGCACAGCGTCTCGTGCTGCAACGAAATCATCCACGGCAGGTTCCGGCCGGCGTGTCGGCCTGCCGGAGAGCAGGTTGATCCGCCGCGCGACACGCGCATCGTCCGGCCGCACGCGTTCCAGGTAGCGGGAGAGCGCTCCGGCGTCAAATCCCGCGGCGGAGAGGGCAATCACGGCCAGCAGGTCCGCTTCGCGCTCGTAAGCCTCCATCCCGCCGGGAATCTCGCCGAGATACACCATGGGTTTAGGAACCGCATCCGGGGCGGGCGCCGGAGACATCCCGTGGCGTGCCGCCACGTGGGCCATCGCGTGCGCCAGCATGGCAGCGAACTCGTGTGCATCGGCGGCTTCGAGGAACAACTGCGCAGGAACGAAGACAAAGCCACCGGGGAGAGCCTTGGGCTCGTACGGGGTGTCCCCGTGGGCGACAATCGCGACGCGGTAGGGGTGCCCTGTGGGGGGCAGATGCGGGGCCAGGCGGTCCGCCAGCCGCCCGGCGTAGTCACGCGCCGAAGCGGCGTCGACCGGCACTGTCTTGCGCAGCACCGCTTCGGCGAGGGCCTGGCCGAGCACTGCCTCCTTCTCCAGGTGCGGCTGCGCCGAGAGGAACGGAACGCTCAGGATCGCCGAAACGGCAAACCGCCAGAACATCGCAGACCTCCGTCAGGAAAGCGGTGCGGCCGCCTCCGGCGGCGGTTCCACATACGAGACCGACAGGTGGGCCGTTCCGACGATCCGCGTCTCAATCGACGAGCGCAGAATCGCCGGGACGGCAATGCCGTCGCGGATCGTGTATTCGCGCACGAACTCGACCTGCTTCAGGAAAATCGAGGGCGACTTCACAAGGCGTCCGAATTCGCGCAGCGGTAGAGAAGTTTCCTCGTCGAGCCACAACTGGCCTTCATACAGCCCGATGCGCTTCCGCCGGGGCTTCACTTCGAAGACGTGTACGTTCCGGCCGAGCCATTCCCGCATCCCCTTGTAGCGGAAGCGGTAGTTCGCCGGTGTGACAGCGAGCGCCGCGCCCTGGCCGTCTCCGGCTTGCGTTTCAGCCTTCAGATAGCGCGCAATGACGTCGCTGCGAATGGAACGGTCGCCCTCGAAGCGGAGCGCCTCGTAGGTGACGCGGCCGATCTCGGAGATCCGGCGGAACGCCAACAGCCGGCCTTGCGTTCGCATCCGGGGGACGGCGGCCAGAATGTCGACTTCCATCCCGGACCCGTTCAGGGCGCCCTTCTGCGCCTCGGACGCAGCGACATATTGATCGAGGATTTCGGCTTCAGGCTTTGGCGCGCCTGCCACCGCGAACGTCAACGCAAAGAAAAGGATGAAGTTACGAAGCAACGTTTTGCTCTCCGGCGAGCCCGCACGCTCACCCGCTGAACCAGCATACCAGGACCGCCACTGCCGGGGCAGCCCCGATCATCACCCGCTACCCTTCAGATGCAGTTCTACCCCGGCGGGTTACGAGCCGAATGCACAAAGTTTCATTGCCGGCGCGGTAACCCTGCGCGGCAGAAACGCGGTCTTCAGAAGCAGGATGGACCCGGTCGTCGCGCGTTCGGCTCTCTTTCTTGCGGTTTCGTCAGGCTGCCTGTATCCGCAGGACTTCGTGCTCTGGACCAGGCCCGAGGTCCGGCTGCCCGCGCCGATCGTGGATGGCAACAGCCCGGGCGTCTGGATCGATGGTCAGCTTCGAGTCTACACGTCGACCGGCGCACAACCGATGGCGATGACCGGCGCCACGGTCTTCCAACTCGGCATGACCGCGGATCCCGTCGTCAGCCCCCGCGATCACTACCCGCTCTGGATCGAGGCCGCCTGGCGCGACGACGACGGCCGGATCTTCGCGTGGTACCACCACGAGCCGAGCGGTGTGTGCGGCTCCAGCGCGCTGACCGCACCGCGGATCGGCGCACTCGTTTCGGACGACGGCGGGCGCACCTTCCGGGATCTCGGCATCGTTCTCGCGTCGGGTGATCCACTGGATTGCGCGGCGCAGAATGGATTCTTCGCCGGCGGGCACGGGGACTTCTCGGTGATTCCGGACACCAGCCGCCAGTATTTCTACTTTCTGTTTACAAATTATGGCGGCGCAGCCGACGCGCAGGGCGTGTCGCTGGCCCGGATGGCTTTCGAGGACCGGGCGAACCCTGCCGGAAAGGTGTGGAAGCTGCATGCGGACCGATGGGAATCGGCCGGCGTCGGAGGTCCGGTGACGCCGGTGTTTCCCGCGACGATTCCCTGGAACCGGCCAAACGCGGAGTCCTTCTGGGGACCGAGTGTGCATTGGAACAGCTACCTGCTGCGCTATGTGGTGGTGATGAACCGCGCCTGCTGCGCCGCCAACTGGCAGCAGGAGGGAATCTGGCTCACGTCCAATCACGACCTGAACAATCCATTCACCTGGCAGACGCCGCAGAAGCTCCTGGACGACTCCGAGATCGGCTTCGCTCCCGGCTACTATCCGCAGTTATGGGGATCCAGCCTGGGCGAAACAGACTCGGCAGCAGGTCAGGCTGTGCGGCTCTACGTGAAGGGCGTCTCGAGTTGGGAGATCCTGTTTACCGGCGGGGCGGAGGCGCCCCCGCCCGCGCCGAGCCGGGACCCGGTTCCCGGGATCGACCCGCGCCTGGAGAATCCCTCGGCGAGCTTCCCGGCGCCGCCACCCCCACCTCGGAGACGGCGGCCTCCATTCCCGCAGCCATAGGAGAAAATAAAATCCGCGAGGGGACGCCATGAGCATTGCGGGAACGCATCGGAGACGCAGTACGCGAATGGGAGCCGCTCTTCTGTGGCCGCTCCTGCTGGCGGGACAGAACCTTGACGGCGTCATCGACTTGCACGCCCACTCCGATCCCGATTCGATGCCGCGATCGATCGACGGCCTGGCGGCGGCGCGTCTGGCCCGCGAGCGCGGCATGCGCGGCATCCTTCTGAAGAATCACTATGAATCTACAGCCGGTCTCGCGTATCTGGCGCGGCAACAGGCTCCCGGCCTGCTGGTGTTCGGCGGCATCGCGCTGAACCGGTCCGTCGGTGGGATCAACCCGGCCGCGGTCGAGCAGATGACGCGCGTGAAGGGCGGATACGGGCGTGTCGTGTGGATGCCCACGTTCGACGCCGAGAACCAGGTCCGCTTCAACAAGCAGGACCGGCCGTTCGTCGCAATCTCCCGGGACGGGCGCCTGCTGGCGGAGGTCGAGGAGGTGCTGCGGCTGATCGCCCAGCGGAGGCTCACGCTGGCGACGGGACATTCGTCCCCCGCGGAGAACCTGCTGCTGATTCGCGCCGCGCGCCGGGCCGGAGTCGAGCGGATTCTGGTGACGCATCCGATGCACGAGCCGGTGCGCATGACCGTCGCCCAGATGCAGGAAGCCGCGCGCGCGGGGGCGTACCTCGAGTTTCCCTATTTGACGGTGATCGGGGACCCGCCGCCGGTGCCGCTCGATGACTGCGTCGCGGCGATCCGGGAAGTCGGCGTGGACCGCGCGGTGCTGTCGAGCGATCTGGGACAGGCCGGGAATCCACCGCATCCCGATGGTCTGGCGCGGTTCTTCCAGTTGCTGCGGGAAAAGGGGTTCACCGAAGCCGAGATCGCGGCGATGGCGAAGACAAATCCGGCGCGGGTGCTTGGGGTCGAGTAGCGCCGGCGGGGGGCATCCGGCGGCGGTTCGGTGCGTCCGTTCACGTGACTACTGCTGCCTCAGGCTCTCATCAAGCCGCCGGTGCTTCTCTTCCCAGTACGCCGGCCCCGGCTCAATCGGGTCGCCAGAGAGGAGTCCTTCAAGCGCAAGACTTTCAAGCCGGTCCTGGGCACTTTCCGGGTCAAGCGTAATCGTCATCTCGGCTCCCTGATGCCTCGTTGATTCTACCGGAGTCGAGATCGCGACGATAGTGCGCCGGTTGTCGCCGGCCCAACTCGCATTCACGCTATGATCGAAGCGATGGCGACGCTGCGCATCACGGAAGCTGAACTTGCTCGCGACGTCCACGCTGTCCTAGCCAAAGTTCAGGAGGGCATTGAGGTGATTGTGGAGCAGGACCACCGTCCCGTGGCAACTATCAGACCGCCCAGGCGTTCGGGGCGGCCCATCTCCGAATGCATCGCCTCGGCTAGAGCCAGCGGCTCGAAAGCGACATTGGACGGCGGCTTCGGCAAGGATGTCGAAGAAGGGATCGGAGAGCGCAGCCAACCATGGAATCCCCTCTTCTGGGATTAGTCGTAGATTCCAGCGTCGGACCAGGAACCGATGACGGCTGTTTCGCGAGGCTTTTAGTGAGGTCGAGATCGCGATCTGGCTAGGGGATGCGCGACCCAAGGTTCACGCCCACCATCAACAGGAGGCGGCGGTCACCGGAGCGAATCAAGCCGGAAGGTTCCTCAAAATGCCTTGCGCCGTAATGGACATACCGCACCTCGGGCGCGAAACTCACGAGATGCTTTCGATTGAATTCCACACCGGCGCCAATGGCAAGACCCAAGAACGCACGGCGCCGCAACTCCAGCGGTTCTCCAGCGGGGCTACCTCTGCGGCACGGGCTCACGAAGTCAAAACACTCAAGCGACTGGCCGATGTCGAACACGCGGCTGAGGGAGGGACCGGCAACGATGTAAGGTCTGAATGCGCCAGCGGGGATGCGGTACTTCAAGAGCAGCGGGAATTCCCAAACGCTGGCGGAAGTGGACCAGGAACGGCCTCGGGAGCCCTCGACACCGGGCGCAATCGGAATGAACTGCACTTCTTTGCCATTGAATCGCAACCGCTGGTGCAATGCGCCAATTTCGATCCCGAGTCCACGCGTCCGGCGAAAGAAAACGTTCATGGCCGGGCCGGCCACAAGCCGCTGTCCCTCAGAATCGTAGCTCCGGCTGCCGGACAAGGGTTGCGCTAGGGAAAGGGTCCCTTGCGACGGATCGAATGCCCGTGTGAGCGGCAGGCTGAATCGGCCGCCGACCGTGAGTTCCTGAGCGGAGGCCACTGACAGTCCAAGCACGAACACCGCAAGAGTCCGCATTGACCCGCCTTCCATGTTGCCCTTGCCTCAACCCGCAGTCAAGGGAGATCTCCTGACGGACCTAACGCCGCGCATTAGCGTGAAGGTATTGCATCGACGTGAAACCCGAGACCGAGCGCCTGGCGCGAATACCTGCATTGCAATCACCGCCCGGACATGCGCCGCCAGAGCAGGTAGCCGATCGCGGTTTTGCCGTCAATCAGCTTGCCGGTGTCGATCATTTCGTCGATTTCACGCCTCGTGAACCAGCGGGTTTCGATCCGTTCGTCGTCCATCGGCTGCGCCTGCCCCTCGGTCAGGTCCGTGGCGAGAAACAGGTTCATCTTCTCTGCAACGAACCCGGGACTCGCGTAATACGAAATCAGCTTGCGCCATGTCTTCGCGCGGAGGCCGGTTTCCTCCCGGAGTTCGCGCTTCGCGGCGCGGAGCGGCGATTCGCCGGGATCCAGCTTGCCGGCGGGCAGCTCCCACAGGTACGCCCCCGCCGGGAGCCGGTACTGCCGGACCAGTAGAATCCGCTTCTTCTCGTCCGCCGCCAGCACGACGGCGGACCCGGCGTGGCGCACCACGGAACGCTGGATGTCGAACCCTTTGCCGTCAGTCGCCTCTTCTTCCGTCACCCAGAACAAACCGCAGCGGTACGCCTCGCGGCTGGACACGATCTTCATCAATCGCGCGCCTCGCTGACGTCCACCTCGCCGAACTTCTCCACCGCGGGCAGGATGCTCTTGGCGTCACCCACCACAACGATCGAGATCGATTCCGGAGACATCACCTGGCGGGCGATGGCTTGAATCTGATCGGGTTCGGTGGCGCGAATCCGGGTCGTATAGGTTTCGAGGTAACTGTTCGGCAGGCCGAGGGCTTTCGTGCTGACCACCTGTCCCGCCATGCCCGCCTGCGTTTCGAGGCTCATGACGAAAGTGCCGCTGAGGTAGTTCTTCACGTTCGACAGTTCGTCGGCAGACACCCGTTCCTTGCCCATGGCAGCCAGGTGCTCCGTCATCGCTTCGATGGCCGGTTCCACCACCTCATTGCGGACCTGCATCACGGAACGGAAGACGCCCGCTTCGGCCAGCGCCGCGTGTCCGCTGCCGACCGAGTAGGCGAAGCCGCGCTTCTCGCGGATGTCGTTGAACAATCGCGACGACGCGCCGCCGCCGAGGATCGTGTTCCCAACCACGAGGGGGAAGTAGCCATCCTGCGTCCTGGTCAGCCCGAGCCGGCCCATCTGGATGTCCGCCTGCACGGATCCGGGCCGGTTGACCACCGTGATCGAACGCTTCGGCTTCGGCGGGGCCGACGCGGTCAGCTTCGGCGCCGTCCCCTTCTTCCAATCGCCAAACCGCGTTTCGAGCATCTTGCGCACTTGCGCCCGCGGCGGCAGGTTGCCGAGCAGCACCAGCACCGCGTTGTTCGGCATCAGGTGCTTGTCACGAAAAGCCGCCAGGGTTTCCGTCGACGTCGCATCGATCGACTCTGGTGTCGGGGAGCGCCGCGCATACGGATGCTGGCCGAAGACGACCTCGTTGAACTTCTCACTGGCCAGGTACGCTGCCTGCGCGCGCTGCGCCTGCAACTCCTGCTTACGGTTCTGCTGGTAGAGTTCGACCTCGTCCTTTGGGAAGTTCGCGTTGCGGACAATGTCGGCGGTCAGCTCGACCAGCTTGTCGAGATTCTCCGACAGACCGGATGCAGCCACCATCAAATGGTCCGCGTTGCTCGACGCGCTGATGGCGCCGCCGAGTCCGGTGATCTCCTCGGCGAGTTCCCGCGCCGGCCGGGACGCGGTGCCCTCAGTCAGCAGGCGGCTCACCGCCTCGGACAGGCCCGGATGGCCGGCCGGGTCATACTTGGAGCCTGCCTGAAACGCCAGCCGCAGCGTCACCATCGGCAGGCGCGTATCTTCGATCAGGACGACGGGCAGGCCGTTGGTCAGAGTGAATTCGTGGAGCGGCGGCAGTTTGAATGCAGGCAAGGCCGGCGTCTCGGGAGGTTTCGTACGGTCGATTGGTTGGGCCATCATGACGGTGCTCAAGAGGGAAACGGTGAGAATCGTTCGCAGCATGCCGGACTCCTATTCGCCGCTCGGCCGCGCCGGTGGCGCGGGAACGACCTCCATGACGATCTGGCGCTCCGGCGTGAGGTACTTGGCGGCAGCCGCCTGAAGCTGGTCCGGGGTCACTTTCAACAGCGCTTCGAGTTCCTTGGCGATCAGGCTTGGATCGCCATCGAAGAGCTCATACTGGCCGAGCAGCTTCGCGCGCCCCAGCGACGTCTGGATCTCGGTGAGCCGCGCCGCCTTGAGGAATGTGCGCAGGCGTCCGATTTCCGCGTCGGAGATGCCATCGTTCGCCAGCCTGGCGATCTCCTCGTTCACCTGCGCCACGATCTCCCTGGCCGGCACATTCGGCAGGTGCAGCAGGAACATCGAGTAAAAGCCCGGGTCGATGTAATCGTTCGGACTGGCAAACGGCCAGCCGAGGTCGGCCTGGTATTGAATCACGGCCTTCTTGCCCTTCACCAGGTTCTGCTGAAAGCGCGAACTGTCGCCGGCGGTGAGCGCGACATCCGCCATGATCAGCGCGTAGAAATCCTCGGAGCGGCGCTTCGGACCGGGATAGCCGATGATCACGCCGGGCACGCGCGCCAGTGGATCCTTCACGACGGCCGAGCGCGGGCCGTCGAGCGGCGGCTCGGCCATGTCCGGGTGCTTCGGCTGCGGCTGCGGCTCGATATCGGCGAAGTACGTGTCGATCCACTTCTTCGCTTCGGGAATGCTGATGTCGCCGACCACCGCAAGCACGGCATTGTTTGGAGCGTAGTAGGTCCTGAAGAAATTCGCCACGTCCTCGACGGTGGCCGCTTCCAGGTCCTCGTACGAGCCGATCAGGGAGTGCGAGTTCTGCCAGTTGCGGAACGCCAGTTCCGGCCAGCGGTCGACGATCGCCGTGTTGTAGGGCCGGTTGTCGAACGTGAGGCGGCGCTCTTCCTTGACCGCGTCCTTCTGGTTCTGCAGGTTTTCCTCGGTGATGGCGAGGCTGCGCATCCGGTCCGCTTCGAGCCACAGGCCGACGGCCAGTTTGTTCGATGGCAGAACTTCGAAATAGTCCGTGAAGTCGGGGTGCGTGGAACCGTTGAGGCTGCCGCCGTTCGATTCCACGGTCTTGAAGTGCATGCCCTTGGGCGCGTTGGCCGAGCCCTGGAACATCATGTGTTCGAACAGGTGGGCGAAGCCGCTGCGGCCCTTTTCTTCCGAGCGGGCGCCGACGCCGTAGATGACATAGATCGCTACGACGGGAACGGCGTTGTCTTGCGAGAGAATCACGCGCATGCCGTTCTTGAGCTGATATTTCTCAAACGGAACTTGGATTTCGGCGGCGGAGAGGCCGGCGACGCTGGCTGCAACCATGAGCGGTGCGAGTCCTTTCATTTGGATTCCTTTCTCATCCCCGTTCGAGCACGGCGGCGAACTGCTCCGCCGGCAGGGTGTTCACGATGTCTTCCGGTCCGAGCCAGGCCCGGCGCGCGACCGTCACGCCGAGGCGCATGTGCGCGAGATGCTTCGGGTGGTGAGCGTCGGTTGAGATCACGAAGCGGGCCCCGCGAGCTTTCGCCGCGCGCAGGCGGGCCGGATCGAGATCGAGCCGCTCGGGGCTGGCGTTGATCTCGAGCCACACGCCTCTGGCGACCGCGGCCTCGACGACGCGTTCGAAGTCGTACTGGTAGCCGTCGCGCTGCAGGAGAATCCGGCCGGTCGGATGGCCCAAAGCCCTCACCTGCGGGCACTCGATGGCGCGCAGCAGGCGGTCCGTCATCTCGGCCGGCTCCAGATTCATGTGGCTATGAACGCTGGCAACGACGAAATCCAGTTCGGCGAGCGCATCGCCGGCAATGTCCATCGCGCCGTCGCGGAGGATGTCGCACTCGAGTCCCGAGAAGACGCGCACCGGCAGCTTTCCCGCCAGACCGCGGACCTGGGCTGCGAACGCGACGACGCGAGTCTCGTCGAGGCCGTTGGCCATCGCGAGCGCTTTCGAGTGATCGGTGATGGCGACGTATTCGTAACCAAGCGCCGCGGCCGCTTCGGCCATCTCTTCGAGAGTGGCGCGGCCGTCGGTCTCGCGCGTGTGCATGTGGAGGTCGCCGCGGATCTGGCTCAGCTCGACGAGCCGCGGAAGCCTGTGTTCGGCCGCCAGCTCGATCTCGCCCAGATTCTCGCGCATCTCCGGCGTGATCCAATCGAGCCCCAGCGCTTCGTACACATCCTCTTCGCGCAGCGACGCGACGAGCGAATCGCCATCCACGCGAAACAGGCCGTACTCGTTCAGCTTGTAGCCCATCCTGACGGCCCGCTGCCGGATCGCGACGTTGTGCTCCTTGCTGCCCGTGAAATATTGCAGCGCCGCGCCGTAGCTCTCGCGGGGCAGGGCGCGTACGTCGACCTGCAAGCCTTCGTGGCCCACCTTCGCGCTCGCCTTGTTCTCTCCGTGGCCCAGCACTTCGTTCACTCTTGGGAATTTCACAAAGCGGTCGAGCACCGCGGCCTCGGAAAAACCGGACTCCGGCCGGCCGGTCACCAGGAGGTCGAGATCGCCCACCGTTTCCTTGCCGCGGCGCAGGCTTCCGGCGGCGGTCACCACTTCGACGCCCGGAACCTCTTTCAGGTAGGTTTCGAGTTCGCCGGCCATCTGCTGCGCGAAGCTCAGCAGGAAGCGTCCCACGCTCGACCGGTAGCGCGCGATCGACCGCAGCACTTTTTCTTCAAGCTTGGCGCCCATGCGCGGCAGTTCCCGCAGCCGCTGCTCCTGCGCGAGCCGCTCGAGTTCATCCATGGTGGAAATGCGATAGTGCTCGAAGATCGTGCGGATGGACTTCGGACCGAGTCCCTGAATCTTGAGGAATTCGAGCGCCGTCGGGGGGTACTGCTGCAAGAGCTGGTCGCGGCGTTCACACGATCCGCGGGTGGTCACTTCGTCGAGGACGAACGCCAGGCCCTTGCCAATGCCGGGGATGTCGGTGACCTTCTTCTCCGGATCGGCCAGGATGGATTCGATCCGTTCAGGGTAGCCCTCGACGGCGGTCGCGCCGTTGCGGTAGCTGCGGATGCGGAACCCATCCTCGCCCGAGATCTCCATCAGGTCGGCCGTCTCGTTGAGAATCCGGGCGATTTCTTTGTTTTCCATCCCAAAGCGCTTCTCTCATTGTACCCTTCGGCTAGAATGAGGCATGGTTCTGGCCCGCCTCGGCGCTGTGCTGGCGCTTTTCGTGCTCCCCTGTCACGCCGAGGGCCTGATTCCGGCGCTTTCTCCGGCGCAGGCGGCTGAGGCAGGCAAAGCAGTCGCCGCGCTCAAAGCCGATCCCCGCGGACCCTACCTCCGGATCCGCTGGTTTTGCAAAGACGGGACGGTCCACCCGCCGCAGGGGGTCCCCTGCCGTGAACGCGGAGGAGGAAAGCAGCACGCCGAGCGCGGTCCTCTGGCGAACAAGCTTGCCGGCTGGAACCTCGACTTCGGCGTCATCCTGGCGTCGCTCGACTACGACACCCTCTTCGATGCGTCCCGGGGCCATCACCTGATCAAGCAACTGGTGCTCGAAAAGTACCTGGTCGAGGTGGACGACGGCTGGATCTACCGGCGCGCCCGGACCTATCGCGGCGCCCGCCAGATCGAAGACGAAGAGCGCGCCGGACGAGCGTTGCTGACCCGCATGCTGGCCGATCCGGATTGGGTGAGCCGCCACTATTTCCTCGCGCTGCAGGCCGTCGCGACGGTGCCCCACGGCGTGGCCGATGGCACGGTCAGGAAGATCCGGTCCCTTGCCGCCGCGATCTCGGACAAGGACGCGCGTTTCCAGAGCCTGCGCGCCAGGATTCACTCGCAGCCAAGCCGCCAGGACCTCGGGCTCGTGCGGGAGTTCATCCGCAAGAACGCGCCCGCCGCCGATGCGCAGCCGCTGCTCGACGAACTGGTCGCGTTGCTCGCGTCCGACGCGGTGGCGAAGGCGATGAACGCGCGGCTGCCCGCGATGCGCACGCTCGCGGCCGGCGGTACTCTTGCGGCGCCATTGGAGGCGTTCGGGTCCGCGCCGTCGCTGCGCACGGCGGCGGATCTGGGCGAAGCGATCCGGCGCGAGATGACGGCATCCAAAGACGGGCGCCGCAACCTGGCCCTGGCGGATTTCCAGGCTCTCCTGCTGGAGTGGGCGTTTGGCGCGAATGCCGCGCAACCCGGCAGCCGGCGCGCGCACCTGGACGCCTATCGGGATGCCTACCGGCTCGCCTTTGCCGAGGGCCTGTTGTCGGAACGGCAATTGCGTGCGCTCGACGCCGAGATGCAGCCGCTTTCGGGCCGCCTGCCGGCCGAGCAGTGGTACCAGGCCGTGCGCTACCTGGCGCGGGCGGTCGAATGGAGCCGCGCGACCGCGGTGCGGGATTTCGGTCCCGTCACTGCCCTCTACGGCGAGTTCGAGCCTCACGCGCGCGACCTGCTGGACCACCTGTTGCGGAGTTCCACCGGGCTGCGGATGGCGTCGGTGCTCGAGCCGCTCCTCACCGACGCCGGCGAAGCGGTGGGGTTGCGGCACCGCATTCTCGGGCAGACGGCAAACCAGGGCGTGTTTGCGCTCAATCCTGGCGTGGCAACGGGGAAGCTGGGGTTCGTTGAGTCGGAGAGGGAACTCGCCGCGATCGATCCGCGCGGCATCTATGTGATCCCCGAGACCGCGTCCGACCTGAAGCCGGTGGCCGGCATCCTGACGCTCGATTCCGGCAACGCGCTCTCCCACACCCAACTGCTGGCGGCCAACCTGGGAATTCCCAACGCCACGGTGCCCTCGTCGCTCATCCCCGAACTCAAACGGTACGAGGGCAAGACCCTCTCCTTCGCTGTCACCCCGCGAGGGTTGGTGATCCTGCGGGAGCACGAGGCCGCTACGCCCGTCAGGACGCGCGACACACCGCGCATCCCGCTGGACGTGAGCCGCGTCCGGCTCGATGTCCGCAGCCTGCGGCCGCTCGACGCAGTGAGTTCGGCGGATTCCGGCGTGTTCTGCGGGCCCAAGGGCGCCAACCTCGGGCAACTCGCCCGCTACTTCCCGGGGAAGGTCGCGCCGGGACTGGTGATCCCTTTCGGCGTGTACAACCAGCACATCCAGAGGTCCATGCCCAGTCTGGAAGGTCCGCCGGCGCCGCTGGTGGAACAGATCCGCGCGGCGTACCAGGAGGCGGACCGCTTGCGCGATTCCGGGGCTCCGCCGGCCGATCTTCAGCGCTACATCTACCCGCGCCTCGCGCACTTCCGCAAACAGATTCAGGAGACTCCACTGCTGCCGGAATTCGAGCGCGAACTGACGGTGCGTCTGGAGCGCGACTTCAAGAATGACGGCCTGTTCGTGCGCAGCGACACCAACGCGGAAGATCTGCCCGAGTTCACCGGCGCGGGACTCAACCTCACCGTTCCGAACGTCGTGGGGACGCGGAACGTGATCGGGGCCATCCGCCGCGTATGGGCGTCGCCCTTCACCGAACGCGCGTACGACTGGCGCAGCCGCATCCTGCTGGGAGGCGAGAATGTGTACCCGTCGGTGGTGCTGATGCGGACCGTGCCCGCGGACAAGTCCGGCGTGATCGCGACCACCGATCTCGACGGCAACGTCGCGGGCGCCATCACGGTGAATGCCAGCGAAGGGGTGAGCGCCGTGGTCGATGGCGGCGTGGCCGAGTCGTTGCTGCTGCTGCCGGACGGCGGGGTCCGGCTGCTGCAGCAGGCGCGGGCGGCGTATCGCAAGGTGGCGCGGCCGGCGGGTGGCTTCGTGAATCTGCCTCCGCTGGGCGGGGACATGCTACTGCAACCCGGCGAGATCGCGCAGGTTCGGGAGATGGTCGCGGAAGTGATGCGCAAGTACCCGCCGGAGAAAGGGCCCGGCGGCGAGGTGCTGCCGTGGGACATCGAATTCGGCTTCGAAGCCGGCCAGTTGCGCCTGTTCCAGATCCGGCCGCTGGTTCGGTTCCAGCAGGTGCAGACGCTGGAGGCGCTGTCGAAGCTGGAAGACGCGCGGCCGCGAGGACCGGTGGATATGTCGGGTCCCTTGGGAAGTGCGCGATGAAGTGGCTCGCCCTGCTGCTCTCGGCGGCGCCTCTGGCCGCCTATCCACTCGACGGCTACGCCCGCACTGGGATCCGGCGGCTGGAAGGATACCGCCTCGTCCACGAGGGAAAGCTGCAAGGCGCGATCCGCCTGGTTCCCGGAGCATTGCTACGCGAAGGCCAGGTGGTGCTGCGGCTGCGCGGCGTGAACGACGCGTTCGACATTACGTCTGACACACCCCGCGATCCGGCGCTGCAGAAGGGCATCGAACGCATCTTCGGCGCGCGGGATCCTTCCTACTCCGTCGCCGTGCTCGACATCAGCGATCCACGCGCCCCCCGTTACGCCGCGCTGCGTGCGAACGAGAAGAAGATTCCGGGGTCTGTGGGAAAGCTGCTGGTGGCGGGCGGTTTGCTGGACGCGGTGCGCCGGCGCTTCCCCGGCGACATGGCCGCGCGCGAGCGCTTCCTGCGCGAAACGGTCGTCGCGGCTGACACGTTCGTCTATCGCGACGGCAAGACCGTTCCCGTCTACAACCCGGGCGACGCGCGCGTCGTCAACAAACGCGTCGAAGCGGGCGACCGCTACAACCTCTACGAGTGGCTCGACCACATGATGTCGCAGAGTTCGAACGCCGCCGCGTCGTTCGTGTGGAAGCAGGCGATGCTGCTGCGCCACTTCGGCGAGCGGTATCCCGGCGACGCCGGCGCATTCTTCAAGGAGACGCCGAAGCCGGCGCTCGCGCAGCTTGCCCTGGACGTGAACGAGGATCCGCTGCGCGCCACCGGGCTCGATCCGGGTCAACTGCGGATCGGCACCTTCTTCACGCGCAACGCCTCGGCGGTGGTGCCTGGAACCGCGAGCTACGCCTGCCCCAATGAACTGCTGCACTGGCTCGTCAAGGTGGAGCAAGGCAAACTGGTCGACGCGTGGGCGAGTCTTGAGATGAAGAAGCTGCTCTATTTCGCGCGTCCCCGCTACCGCTACGCGTCGTCGCCTGCGCTGAACAAGGCGGCGGTCTTCTTCAAGTCGGGATCGCTGTTCCGATGCAAGCCGGGAATCTCCTGCGGCGCCTACCAGGGAACAGCGATCAACCTGATGCATTCGGTAGCGATCGTCGAGTCGGGCGAGCGGGTGTACCTGGTGGCGATGATGTCGAACGTGTTGGGAGTGAACTCCGCCGTTGAGCACCAGACGATCGCGGGCGAGATCGAGCGCCTGATGCAGAGCGGCAGGTGAGGCCGCCGGTCCGCTTCGACTGGAAATCCATGAAACACTCTGATAGCCTTTGGTCGAATCGATGACCCGGCGAGACTTCCTGGCAAGCCTGTCGAGCGCGGCCGCACCCCGAAGACCGAATATCGTCCTGATCGTTGCTGACGACTTGGGGTTCTCGGATCTGGGCTGCTACGGCGGCGAGATCCGGACACCCAATCTGGACCGAATGGCAGCCGAGGGGACACGCTACTCGCAGTTTTACAACTGCGCCGTCTGCGTAGCGACTCGCGCGTCACTGCTGACCGGACTCCATCCCAGATTTGGTGGAGAACGCCTGCGGCCGGGAATGCGGACCGTCGCCGAAACGCTCCGGAATGCCGGCTATCGCACGGCGATGTCAGGGAAGTGGCACCTCGGCGCGCAAGAGCCCAACCGCCCGGTCGACCGTGGATTCGAAGAGTACTACGGCGTGATGAGCGGGTCGTGCAATTACTTCGACCCATCGATCCCTTCGCCGTTCACCAAAGGGCGGGCGGGACACGGTTTCGTTCACAACGACCGCAAGGTGTCATCGTTTCCGGATGGCTACTACACAACCGACGCATTTTCCCGCCACGCCGCCAGCGAGATCCGGCGGCAGGCCAGGTCAGACCGCCCATTCTTTCTTCACCTCGCCTACACGGCGCCCCATTTTCCGTTACAGGCGCGCGCCGAGGACATTGCGAAGTATCGAGGCCGGTACCGGCGAGGCTACGAAGTCCTGCGCCGCCAGCGCTACGAACGCATGCGGCGGATAGGCTTGATTCGTGACGGCTGGGGCCTGCCCGCGGTTGACCGCCGTCTCGGCGAATTCCGCTACGACTATCAGGTCGCCGCATGGCGGAGCGAACCGGACCGTGACCGGGAGCAGCGGCTGATGGAGATCTACGCAGCCATGGTCGACCGGATGGACTTCGGAATCGGTCTGGTCATGGAAGCGCTGCGCGAAACCGGGGCAGATTCGAACACGATCGTCCTCTTCCTCTCCGACAACGGAGGCTGCGCCAGCCTGCCGCTCCCCGAGGAAATGCCCGCGTATCACGCCTACAACCGCGGCAGGATCCTGGGCGGCCGGGACTCGTATTTGTTCTGCGGACCCGGTTGGGCAACGGCGCAGTCTGCGCCCTTCCGGCGGTACAAGACATGGACCTACGAAGGCGGGATCACCACGCCCTTCATCGTCCGCTGGCCCGCAAAGGTGCCCGCCAACGTGTGGCGGCACGAACCGGCGCATGTCGCCGACCTGCTGCCGACGCTGGCGGAGTTGGGCGGTGCACGCTACGAGGGCTCCCCCGCGCTGGAAGGGAGGAGCCTTGTGTCCGCGTTCCAGGGCGGTAGCGCCGGGGGGACGCGCGAGTTCGGCTGGTTCCTTTACGGGAACCGGGCCTACCGGGAAGGCCCCTGGAAGGCCGTGTGGGGAGCCACGAACTTTCGCTGGGAACTGTTCAACATGGACGAAGACCGCACCGAGACGCACGACCTCGCCTCGCGCGAGCCGGAAAGACTCGCGCGGCTCACCCGGCGCTGGGAAGAGTGGGCTGGAACGACCGGCGCCCCGGCTACTGGAACCCCCGCGGATTGGAACGTCTACTGAAGTCCGCGCGCCTAGGCGAAGCGGAACGAGTAGAGGTCGGCATCCTTGAGCAGCACCCGGAACCGTACCGGCTTTCCGGCCCACTTCCTCAGGTCCGGTTTGCCCTTCCAGGCAACGCGTTGCTCAAGTGCATCGCCGAACATGGTCTCGCAGTCTCCGGCCGCACATCCGGGCAAGGCCCGGCCGGTCGGGTCCTGCAACTCGAAGCGCAGTTCACCGCCGGCGGAGGTAGAGAAATTGACTGTCAGACTGGCTCCCTGGTAGAGAAACGGTTTCGAGAGCAGTTCGCCACCGCTTAACGGCGAGAAGGCGGAAGCGAAGCCATCGATGCGGAGAGCCAGGCGGCGGAGCCGCGCTTCGACCCCGGTGAAGTAACCCTCCACCGAATAGAGCGACAACTCCGAGGCCTCGTCGTCCGCCGGGGACTTGGTCTCGACCACATGCCAAGCCAGGTAATTGTCGCCATAAGACCAGTTGTAGCGGGTGCGCAACCCGGGCCGCACGAAGGCCTCGTCCCAGCGGTGGAACGCGCGGCCGTCGCGGCTGGTCATCAGCAGCGTGTCAGTCACGGCTGTTCCGAACCGGGTGTTGGCACGGGCGCGTTCCGTGCGCTCCTCCTGCTCGGGAAGCTGCCGCGTCGACTCGATCCAGCCGCGGTCTACGTACCTGGCTGGGAATCCGATGTAGATATGCGGAGCCCGATAGTAGGGCAGGATCTGATTCGTGTAGAGCTGCTCGGAAGGTGCTCCCGGGTAGTCCAGCCATTCCGGCTCGGACCAGTTCAGGAAGTCGTCGGAAACACACGTCTTGATGTCGCGGCGCTTCTGGTCAAAATCGCGGATGTAGGCGCGATATTTGCGGATCTGCGGATCCCAGAACGCGATGTTCTGCGTATCGAAGGCTCCTTTTGAGATAATCGCCGCGTCCTGCATGATCCGCCAGTGAATCCCGTCGGATGACTTGTAGGCATACAATCCCTTGGGCTTTCCATAGCCGACTGCCTTATAACGTGCGTCCGCCGCACAGGCCGGGTTCTGATCCACGAAGGGCGAAAAGTCGTGCGCGGTGCCGCCGTGAATGTCGTCCAGGATAATGTTGTTCTTCCTGGAGCCGTTATATGAGACGATCCCCAACTCTGGCTTGTGCCACTGGATTCCGTCGCGGCTCTCCGCGTACGCGATCACGAGCGGATGCACGGTCTTCGAGTTGTAGGTGTGCGCCCACGACTTGTAGTACATCCGATACACGTCTCCGTCGCGGAAGATCGTGTGGTAGCCCGTGCCCGCGCCCTCCCACGGCTGGTCGTGCACGATGGCGATTTCCCTCCGCTCGGGACGATGGAGGCGGAGGCGGGCGCCACCCGAGAAACGCTCAACGAGGTGCTGGTCGATGAGCAATTCACGACGGGATCCGATGTTGATCGGGCCGGTCGCGGGCGTGGACTGGGCCGGGGCGGCGACAGCGGCGACGGCGCCTGTGGCTAGCGATTGGGCAAACGTTCGGCGATTCATTGAACTAATCCTTTCTGATCGGTGACACGGGACTGGAAACAGCAGGAGCGGATTGTGCGGCGCCATCGCGAAGGATTCGGGCGACCTCGAGATTCCGCTGCGCGTCCGGGTAGCCCGGCCGCAAAGCCAGCGCGCGCCCGTAATGGGCGATGGCCTCATCGATTCTGCCGAGAACGGCGAGAGTGTTCGCGAGGTTCATGTGAGCTTCAGGCGAGTCGGGCTTGAGCCTGACGGCTTGCGCGAAGGACAAGGAAGCCTGCTCGGCGTCTCCCGCCTCAACCTGCAGCAATCCCAGATTGTAGTGAGCTTCGGCAAGGCTGGGATCGAGGCGCAAGGCCTCCCGGAGGTGCGGTCCGGATTCGGCGGGGCGTCCGGCCTTCATGAGCGCGTCCGCCAGGTTATTATGGGCCAACGCGTAGTCGGGGCGGATCCGCAGCGCTGCCCGGTACGCCTGGGCGGCTTCGTCGAAGCGGCTGGCGCGTTGAAGCGCGAAGCCGGAATTGAAATGGGCATTCACGTTGCCCGGGCTGGTGCGGATCCACTGTTGGCTGAAAGCGAGATCGTTCGCGAATGCCGCATCCCGTCCCACGGAGACGAGGCTCAAGGCGACAGCCAACGAGGCAGCGGCCGGCGTCCCCCAGCGCGTGCGGGACGCAACCACGGCCGCCACGGCGAACAAAGCGAGCGAAGCCGGCCAAACATACCGTTCATCGAACTTCGCCTCCTGCCGGATCAGGTTGGCCGTCGGCAGGAGCAGGACGGTGAACCAGGCCGTCCAGAACCACACCGGCCGCGAAGCATGGCGGCGCGCGGCCCAGATCAGACCGCCGGTCAAGGCGAGAGCGAGACCCAACCTCGGCCAGGAGAGCCAAGTGTCCCATTCCGGCTCGTAGCGCAACCCGATATACGGGACGATGATGGACTGCAGGGCGTAGCCGAAGGATTGAACGGCGGCGGTCAGCGATCCCGGAGCGTACTCCCCACCTCCGAACAGCAGGAACCGCAACGCGAAGTACCCGCCTAACAGCAGCGCGAAGGGCGCATACCGGGTCCAACGGATCGTCGTCCGGGGGCCGCGTAGCCAGATATCGGCCGCAAGAATGACGACAGGGGCTACCACAGCCGACTCTTTGCTCAACAAAGCGGCTGCGAAGCAGGCATAGGCCGGCAGGGTTCTGTTACTCAGCCACGCCAGCAGCAAACCCAGGATCCAGACGACCGGCATCAGGCTCTCACGCCCCGACGAAACCGGATAAACGCAGGACGAGGCCGCCGGGTGCACCGCGAAGAGCAGCGCGGCGCACCAGGCCATGGTGCGGGACAGACCGAAGACAGGCAGCCGCAGAACCGCGTACGCCAGCATGGCGGCAGCCACCAGCGCGGCGATGTTGAATGCGTGAAACCACAGCGGATCGTTGCCGTGGAGCGTCTTCTGCAGAAGAAGGCTCAAGCGGGTGAGCGGCCGGTAGTACGGCAGGTTGTAAAAGTGGCGTTCTCCGAATACCCGCGCCGCATCCGCCCAGGAGGTGGGAGCGTCCTGGATCACCACCACCTGGGTGTCGTCGTAAATGAACCCGTTGTCGAGCGACGGCGAGTAGACGGCAAAGACAAGGAGTCCGAGCAGCAGGAAGCGCCCCAGCTCCGGATTCTTGCCGCCTACCGCGTCACGCATTTAGAAGTGCAGCTTCAGCCCCAGTTGGAGGTCTCGCGATGGCTGAGCCGAGGTAATCTTCCCGAAAGCTGGAGTGCCCACGGTGGTCCCGGGGAAGCCCAGGTTGCCGGTGTTCAGCATGTTGAAGCCCTCAAACCGGAACTGGAGGCGATACCTCTCCTGGAAGGCGAACTCGCGATGCACCGCGAGATCTACCGTGGTGAATCCCGGCGCCCGGATGATCGAGCGCCCGGCGTTGCCGTAGCGAAGTTGCTCCGCCTGCCGGAGGACGCTGGTGTCGAACCACCGCTCGGTCGTTCGTTCGGAATTCGGCAGGTTCGGGTTACCAAAGACATCCGGCCGGTACGAGGCGGTACTGCCGCTGTCGACCAGGTTGACCCCGTTTGCGGGTGTAATGAACGGGCCCGATTGGATGGCCAACATGGAATCGAAACTCCAGCCGCCGAGGATGTGATTGGCGATGCCTTCCGTCAGGAAGGCACGGCCCTTGCCGAACGGCAGTTGATACCCCACAACCGCCGTCAAGCGACCTGGGTTGTCCGCCTCGCTGCGTCCGCGATTGGCATTTCCCATCAGGTTACGCGACTGGACGGACGGATCCCCCGGCACGGCCAACCGGCCGCCGGCGACGTCCAGGGACTTGGCAAACGTAAACGCCACCAGAGCCGAGATACCGGCCGTGGTAGGCCGCTTCTGCAGTTTCAACTCCATCCCATGGTACGAACTGTTGGAATTCGCAAAGATCATGTTGAAGTTCTGAAACTCAGGGAACGGCCGGCGCTGCTGCCTGGGAGTTGTTCCCGGCACCGCGTCGTTCCACGAGACCACGGACAACTCGTGGATCGACGAGTTTCCGGAATAGCCGGCTTCAACCGAAAGCGAACTGGTGAGCGACTGCTGCACCGTGAAGTTCCACATGTGAATCGTCGACAGGGGAATCGGCGACTCGACGCCGAACAGATTCAGGAGTCCCGCGCCCGGGCTCAACTGGTTCAGGTTGAAAGGATCCGAAAGCGAGATGGTCGGCCGGTTCAACTCGGAAATGAAGGAGCGGGTCGCGGCGTTCTGCCGGGGATTCGATCCCAGCGTCTGCACCATGCCGACAATCAACTCGTTTGCGTAGATCCCGTATCCCGCCCGGATCACGGTGCGGTCGGTCAGCCGGTAAGCCAGGCCGATCCGGGGCAGAGGAGTCCGGTTGCTCCACTCCACGAGCGGGTGGCCAGGGTTGAAGCGGCCGGTTTCCCAGAACTGGACATTGAGGGGCAGTTCGGCCGGCACCAGTTGAGCGGTGACGGGATTCGCATTCGACGCGAAGCCACGCTTGTCTTTCCAAGGGGCGCGGTACTCGTACCGAAGACCCAGGTTGACGGTGAGTCGCGCGCTCGCCTTCCAGTCGTCCTGGAAATAGAAATACTGTCCGTTTTGCGCCAGATTGGCTCGCGTACTCTCGGCGCCGATCGCTGCCGACGCAGGAGCGCCGAGCAGAAAGTCGGCGAAGTTGTTGCCGGAGAACGCCCGGTTGAAGGTGAATCCGGAACGGCTGTTGAGCTGGAAGAAGTTGTAGTTGCGCCTGAAGTGATACCCGCCCTTGAACGAGTGGGCGCCCCGGACAAAGCTGATGTTGTCCTTGACCTCCCAGTTCCCGATGGGCACCGAGCCGACCGTCGGAGCGTCGCCGATGGCGAAGTACCCGGTGATGGTCATCCGTGGAACGCCGTTCTCATCCGCCGGATTGCCGGGGAAGTTGGGCAGGCCAAGCGTCCTGCCGAAGCCTTCGCTGCCTTCTGAAATTGTCGCGCCAGGGTAGTAGGGGCGCCGGAACCAGTGAATCCCGAAATCGTTGACCACCGAGGAGCCAAACGTCCGGGTGTTGGTGAGGTTCTGGCCGCGGGTCCCCAGGGGATCGGTCAGGTTGAAGCGCTGGATCGCGTTCGCGCGGATCAGCGGCCGGCGGTCCCAGATGAAGCGGGCGGACCAGCGGTCCGTCGGCGACACGTTGAAATCAACCCTCGCCATGACCTGATCCTGATCCGGGTTGTTCGTGGAGTTCGGGCTGATGAAGTTGAACCCGCTCCCCGGGGTTACATTGGGATCGGGCCACAGCGGCAGAAACTTCTGTGCCACCGGGTTGATCCGGGCCGTAGGAATGACGTTGCCGGCGAAGGGCGCACCGCCGGCGAACGGGTCGCGAATCGTCGCGGCAAATTGCCCCTGCTTCTCCGCGACGGAAGGCATGAAGCCACGGAGGCTTTGGAACTGCCGGATCCGTTCTCCTGACGCGGCGAACATGAACCAAGCCTTGTCCTTACCATTGAAGACACCGGGGATCCAGATCGGACCGCTCAGGACACCACCGAACTGGTTCCGCTTATACTCCGGCCGCGGCCCTGGATCGAAGTAGTTTCTCGCGCTCAGATTGTCGTTGCGGTGGAACCAGAACGCCGTTGCGTGAAGCTCATTGGTGCCGCTCTTGGTCACCGTACTGAACTGTCCCCCCGGCCGGATACCGAACTCCGCGCTGTAGAGACCGGTCTTCAGTTCGAACTCCTGGAGGGCATCGATGTTGGGGAAAAAGGTGGTGTTTCCGTTCCCGTCGGACATGACGCTGCCGTCGACATACACGATATTGTCGGTGCGCCGCCGTCCCTGGACGTTGAATCCGGACGAATCGCGTCCGCCGTCGCCGGTACTCCCACGCGTCGGAATCACTCCGGGAACCATGCGGGCCAAACTGAGGAAATCGCGCGAGTTCAGCGGAAGGCCCACCATCGTAGCGCCCGAGACGACCTGTCCCAACTCGGGCGACTCCGTCCTCAACAGGGCGGCTTGGGCCGTCACTTCCACTGTTTCGGCAACGCTTCCGACCGACAGAGTGAAGTCGTAGCGGCTGACGCTGCCGATCTCCAGGCGGATACCGGTCCGAACCTCGGTCTTGAAGCCCTCCATGGTGACCCGCGCCTCGTAGGCGTCGTTGGGCAGGTTTGGGAGCGTGTAGTCCCCGGACGTCGTCGTCGGGACGCGAAAGATCTCGTTTGTGGCAAGGCGCCGGAACTGCACGTCGGCGCCGACGATCACCGCCCCGGAAGCATCCGTGACGCGACCGACGGCGGTAGCCCGGTTGATCTGGCCGGGAACCGGCAACGAGCAGAGCAGAAGCAGAGCCAGGAGAGGCAGACTCTGCCAACACAGGGAAGCGCGAGCTCGAATCATGAAGACCTCCTTCAGAATGGATGACTCTATCACACCGGCTCAAAATGTGTCAATGTAAGAGTGTCGAACTGTCCGACATCTGTTGCGTCCCTCTCGGCCGTTACGTTACTGTAATAGAAAGAAGCCTGTATGGCACTGAGTGAATTGAAGGTGATCGGCGTTCGCGAAAGCATCGTGGAGCGCATCAAGAGGGCTCTGCTGGAAGGGGAGTTCGCTCCTGGCGAGAGCTTGTCGGAACCATCTCTGGCGGCGCAGCTTCGAGTGGGCAGAGGCTCGGTCCGGGAGGCGCTACTGGTGCTCGCACAAGAAGGACTGCTGGTCCACAACCACAACCGGGGTTTTGCGACCGTCAAGCTGACCCGGCAAGACTCTGACGAGATTCAGGAAGTGCGCCTCCGGCTCGAATCGCTTGCGCTCGAACGGGCCAGGACCAGGATTGACGAGGGGACGTTGAGGCAATTGGCTGTGTGGCGGGACAAGATGGTCGAGGCGCTCAGCCAAAACGACCGGGTGACCTGTATGGAGCTCGAACTCCGTTTCCATTCGGGAATCTGGGAAGCGGCAGGAAGCCCCTGGCTGGTGGCCGCCCTGCGCCGGGTGATGGTCCCCTACTACGCGTACTCTGTCGTTCATGTGGCCAACTCGCCGGTCGGGACGGACCTGCATTTTGAGCAGCACGACCTGTATCTTCGCTACCTGCGGGGTCTCGTCGGCCAGTCGGCTGAAGAGTGCATTCGATTCCACGTCGACCCCTTTCCGACGGAGCACGAACGGTTGGCCCATGGCACAGAGAAGCTAGGCGCATCGCCGGGCAACGCTGCCGGCGAGTGAGCGTGTTCTGGCTGGCCGGCTCTGGTATACTCGATAGGTTGTAGCACCCAGCCGGCATTTTCCTGGGGCGCGTAGCTCAGTTGGTTAGAGCGCCTGCTTCACACGCATATTCGACCGCATTTCTAAGTAATTGGAAATGCGGTCTTTCTCTTTGTGGGCCAAGCACTTACGGGCAACCGTCCCTACTCCCCCATACCCCAAAATACCCCAGTTTTTCATTCGGGGTCCCCAAAGATTCCCCCAAAGTGAGCGAATCCCCGAATGAAAAACCGGCTCTATCGCTCGGCGGAATCTTCGCCTGACGTTCGCCGATCCGGGCGGGTCCAGCGGGGCGGCTCTCCGGCGGCGAGAGCGGCGCGGCGGCGACGTTTCGACGCGGACCGGCACGCCGTTTGACAGGAAGGGAGATCGCAGTACGTGTCTCTTCCGGGCGGCCGGCGGCGCATGGCCGTGAACGCGGCGCCGCAATGGACGCATGTCAACCATATCCCGCTCGCGATAGCGTCGAGAAGCTGGAGCACCATGGCCGGGAACGGGGACGACAGCGGTTGCTGCTGACGGGATGATCCTGGCTCGGCAACGTCGATAACAGGCGTGGCGGTCAGTCCCATAGTGAAGCGGTCTCGCTCGAATCGCAGAGAGGGCACGAGCGCGGCGTCCGAGATCCATATGGACGTGCACATCTCAATCAGGGCGGATGCTCGCTTGCGCGGCGGAAGGGTCGCAAACAGCGGGGCGAGCTCCCGCGGCAACTGGGAAAACGCCGCGGTGGTCAAACGGGGAAGGTCGCGGAGATCGGCGGCAAGACTCGCTATCGCTGACATCCTCGCGGCGTACCCCAGTAACTTCGAGACAGGCTCCTCGAAGTCGAACCCGTCTATGGAGGCGGGCCGCAAGGCGCAAGGCACACGACCGAAGCCGGGGTGACTGGCGGGGTGGCCGTGGTCGGCGCAGAGGCGCAAGGGGCCATAGAGGCGGACGAACGCTGGCGCTGCGTCGACACCAAATCGCGCGAGTTCTGCGAGTTCGGCGAATAGATGATCGCTGGATCGCGTTACGAAGTCGCCAGCGCGCCAGACGATGAGGCCGTCAATCACCTTCGCGTGGCGTGGGACCTGCAATCGCGGTGTGCTCTTCATGTCCTAATTTCTGTCCTAATTCCAAGCATAGCATTCTCGCGGCGTACACCGTAGTATCGAGGGTATGAGCGCGAACGTAGCGAGTATCGAATCAGCGCGGATCTTGACGAAGCGATTCGTCACCCGCAAGGAGTTGGCAGACATCACCGGCATCTCGGCGCGGACCTATGCGAAGTGGGGCATGTTCGGGCGGGGGCCGAAGTACAAGATGCTCGGCGGCGTCGCGAGGTACGACCTGGCGGAAGTCGAGCGCTGGCTCGCCGAACGTCCGGAGCGCGGCGGCGGCAATGAGGCCGCGTAAAAAGAGGATGCCCCCAGCGGCCGGCCGGGGGCGATAGGGCAATGGAGGTTACTGGATGACCCCATCATATCAGACACGAGCATCTGAAACCACATCGAAACCCGCACTGGGCGGGCCGTCGACGACGTTGGGGGCGCGCCAGTGATCGACGCCAGCGAGCTCAAGCGCCGCGTGTCCCTCGCGGAGATCGTCCGCGAGCGCGTCGGGCTCAAGCCGGGCGGCGCCGGGCGGCTGGTTGGCCTGTGTCCCTTCCACCAAGAGGACACGCCGAGCTTCACCGTCTTCGATGATGGCGGCTGGAAGTGCTTCGGTTGCGGGGCTGCTGGCGACGTGTTCGACTTCCTGCAGAAGGCCGAGGGTATCGACTTCGCGACCGCGCGCCGGCGGCTGGCCGAGCGCATCGGACACGTCGAGGGCAACGGCAACGGCACGAAGCCGAAGGCCACGGCGGTGTGGCTCCGCGAGAAGCTGGCGGCCGAGGGCTGGCGTGTGGCGGCCGAGTACAGCTACGGCGACTCACTGCGGCGCGTCCGCTTCGAGCACGTCTCCGATATCGACCCGCAGAAACAGAGACCGAAGAAAACCTTCCGATGGGAACACCGGGACGGCGGCGCATGGCTGGCTGGCGACGGCGGTACGAAGCCGGGCCTGTTCGCGAACGACGCCTTCCGGGCGGGCGACGGCGATGCTCTCGGCCTGGAAGGCGAAGGGAAGGTACTCGCGGCCGGCGAGCTCGGGATACCGGCGTTCTCACATCGCGACCTGACGACGGAGGCAGCGGCCGCGCTGGCGGGCCGGGCAATCGTCCTGTGGCCTGACGCGGACGAAGCCGGATCGAAGCACGCCAGCAAAGCGGCGGGCCTGCTGGCAGGCGTGGCGCGTTCCGTGCGGCTGATCGATCCACCGGCAGACCTGCCGCACGCGGGCGACATCATCGACGCGTTGACCCTGGGATACGATGCGGCGCGGATTCGGGCGCTGATGGCGGCGGCTCGACCGTGGCAACCGGCGAGTGAGACATCGGACCCGACAGGCGGCGACCTGCCGCGCATCGCACGTGTCGAGGATCTCCCGCGGATGCACGAGTGCGGCTCTGCGGAGATTCGCTTCACTGTCGAACCGTTCCTAGTTGGCGGCGGGATCACTTTGCTGACCGGCGATGCTGGCGGCGGCAAGTCGAGCCTTGCGACGCACTGGGCCGCGCGGGCCGCATTCGACGGCGTGCCTTGCTTGGTTTTGGATCGCGAAAACCCGCTTGCCATAGTCCGAGATCGCTTCGCGCGTCTTCGCATCGATGACGGGCCGTCCCTGACGGTGTGGGGCGGCTGGCACGTCGAGGAAGCGCCGGACCCTGGCGCCGCCGTCATTTTGGAGTGGGTCCAGCGATGCACTATCAAACCGTTGATCGTCGTGGACAGCTTCTCGGCGTTCCTGCGGGATGACGAAAACTCCGTGAAGCCTGTTCGCGAATTCTTCCACCGGCTGAGGCGGCTGGCTGATGTTGGATGCACGATCCTGCTGCTGCACCATCCGGGCAAGAGCGGCTCCGACTATCGCGGCAGCAGCGATATCAAAGCGGCCATCGATGCCGGATACCTGTTGACGAACCTGGGAGAAGGGCGGCTCGACGTGATGCGCCTGAAGCCGTTCAAGAGTCGCGTCCTGGCGGATGACGTCGTGATGCGGTACGACGACGGCCGTTTCACTGTCGATGCGGCTGGACCCGTCCGCACCATCACCGAGAGCCTGGCGGCGCTACTGCGCGAGCATCCGGGCGTGGCAACTTCCGAGTTCGAGGAGTTGGCTTCGAGTCGTGGCATCGCACGCGACCGTGCACGGCGCTGGCTGAAGGATGCGGTAGCGGCCGGCAAGGTTCGAGTGGAGCGCGGCGAGAAGAACAGGCAGTTCCACACGTTCAAGGAAGGGGAACCCGATGGTCTGTTCTGACCCTGTTCGCGGGCAGTTTGCTAGTTCGCGGGTCTTAAGAGACCCGCAGACTAGCGAACTAACTCAGATCGCTAGTTCGCTGAGTTCGCGCGAAGCGTATCCGCGAACTAGCAAACAGAATGGTTGCAATGAGATAGCGGGAAGAAACGCGGTCCAGTTCGCGGACGGTTTCAGTTCGCGGACGCATACCGTTTTCGGGGGTCCAAATTGGTATTTCCAGCGAACTCGAAATAAGGGCTTCCGGGGGCCGCAATCGACCCGACCCAACCGGCGCCACCATCGCCACGGCGACGCGCCGGCACCTGGCAGACGGCGCGGACTCGGACGGCGGATCGATGGCCGGATCGCGCAGCGGATCGCGTCGAGGAGTTCGAGCTTCGGCACTGGCGGCGGACATCCGCATCGGCGGAGATCCGCGCCGAAGCGCGCAAGCGGCAGGCTACCAGCGCAGCCGGAGTGTACGGCGGAAAACCGCTTAAGGAAACATTTCCTGAAGCGGTTCAGGCGCAGGCGCGAGACGCGGCGGCGGCGCTGGTGGCGACGGAGGGGAGGGGGTACCTGCTATCCCTGCCGCGATTGCGTCCCGCCAAGCTTCGCCTAACACGTGTGATTCCGGAATTCCGTCCAAGGTAGGACGAAAAGCAAAAAGTTGAAGGAGCGACATGCCACGAACGAAGAAAAAACCCGAGATCGAGATTCCACCGGCGCCGGAGCATCTGAGCGTCCGTGGTCGGTTGCTGTGGGGCGCGCTGGCGCCGACCGCCGCGCGATCTGTGGAGCGGCAGACCCTGCTACAGGCGGCGTTGGAAGCGCTCGACCGCGCGGATGCGGCGCGCGAGCAAGTAGAGCGCGAGGGGCCGACGTTCGTCACGGCGACGACTGGCGCGGTCCATGTGCATCCGATGCTGAAAGTCGAGAAGGAAGCGCGCATGCAGTTTGTCCGCATTTGGGACCTTCTCAACCTGAGATCGAACGACGAAAGGAGCGCACAATGACGACGAAAACGACGATGACACCAACCGAATTCGACCTCCAAGGCGTCGAAGAATTGCACCTTGCCAGCGCACACGCGGTCCTGACGGGCCTTGGCTTGCGCTTGGATGCCGAGGGGCATCACGCGAGCGCGCAAGCGTTGTACGGCGCGCGTCAGATCCTCGCGGACGAACTGATCCGCCGCGCGATGGACGGCGGGCGATACTCACACTGGGCGACGCTGCCCCTGGACCGCCTCGACGATGCGGAGCTTCGCATGTTGTCCCGAGCGCTACATCGGACCTCGGTGGGAGTGTCGGCGGCCGGCCATCCTGCGGCGCCGTTTTTCTTGTGCCTCTACTCCGCTGTGTCTGCCGAGCGGACCCGTCGAGACGAGATCGCGCTGCGCGAAGTGGCCGAATTGCGGGATCTCATGGACAAAAGCGGCCCGATTCAGTGATCTTGCGAGATTCATACTCGATTGTCTGGTTTTCGGAGTAGAATAGGGTATGCGGCGCTGACGCGCGGCAACGGCGATGGGGGCGCGCCGTCACATCACATTTTTGTGGGGGAACGACAAATGCTAAAGAAGAAAGCACTGGTGCAACGGCGCGCCGAACTGCTGGCAGCGGAGCGCGGCCAGCTTGAGCAGCTTCAATCCGCCGAGCTTGGCTTGGAAGGCGATGCGGAGGAGGTGTACACCTCGCGTCGCGCCGAAATCGAAAAACTCGACGCGGAAATCGCGGGACTGGAGCGCGTCGAGGCCGAGATCCGCCAGCGGGCCAGCAATGGCCGGGCCAGCGCGGGCGCGATGAACCCCTGGTCGAGTCTCGGAGAGCAGTTGTCTGCTGTCGTCCGGGCCGGCACACCGGGCGGTCAAGTTGACCCGCGGCTACACACGCAGCTTCTCGCCGCCGGAGCGAATTCCGGGATTCCGGGAGAAGGCGGCTTCCTGGTGGCGCCGGAATTTGCGCGCGACATTTGGACGGTCGCGGCCGAAGAAAGCGTCCTGGCATCGCGTTGCCGCACCTGGCCATTGTCGCCGGGCGCGAATGGCTTGGAGTTGCCGCTAATCGATTCCACCTCGCGGCAAACCGGATCGCGGCTGGGCGGCGTGCGCGTCTATCGCGTTGGCGAAGGTTCCGAAATCACGGCGAGCAAGCCGAGCTTTGACAAACTTCAACTGAAGCTTGAAAAACTCGCGGCGCTGGCTTACGCAACCTCCGAATTGCTGGAGGATTCGGCAGCGATGGGCGAATTCCTGCGGCGGGCCTTCGGCGAGGAGCTCGCGTTCGTCCTGGATGAAGAAATCCTCTCGGGCAATGGCGTTGCGCGTTGTTTGGGCGTCTTGAGCAGCAATGCTCTCGTTACCGTTCCGAAGGAAGCCGGGCAAGCGGCGGGAACCGTCGTTTATGAGAACGTCGTCAAAATGTGGAGCCGTTGTTGGGGCCGTTCTCGACGTAACGCGGTGTGGTTCGTGTCGCAGTCGGTCGAATCGCAGCTTTTCACCATGGCTCTCACGGTCGGCACCGGCGGCGCGCCTGTTTTCCTGCCGGGCGGCGGGGCCAGCGAACAACCGTTTGCAACGCTTTTCGGCCGACCCGTTGTGCCGATCGAGCAATGCTCGAACCTGGGCACCGTCGGCGATATCATTCTGGCCGACATGAGCCAGTATCTGCTGTTGAGAAAAGAGCCGGAAATCGCGCAGTCGATGCACGTTCGCTTCATCTACGACGAGCAGGCGTTTCGGCTGGTGATGCGCGCAATTGGCGCGCCGCTGTGGAAAAGCAGCATCACACCGGCGAATGGCGGCGACAGCTTGAGCCCGTTCATCGCCTTGGCGACGCGAGCCTGATATCGACCTCCCCGCGGGATACCCCACTCCCGCGGGAGCCCGCCGCGCAACGGGCACGGGCGCGGATCGCACGCCGCGCGGTCCGCGCCACACATGGGTTTGGGATGCCGGTTGAGGGCGCTGCACTCCGCGTAGCGCCGCATCGTTGATGACGGCTTCCCCTGGCGGGGCGGCTGGCCACGGCTGGCCGTCCCGATCTTTACGAGTTATGGCACGATCACTTCGCCGCCAAGCCGATGTTGACCGCGAGCAGATAGGGATTGCCCGCGAGTTCGTCGCCAACCCCGAGAAGTACGCCGGCGCTCAACTGATCTGGGCGCGGCTGTTCCTGGCGAGGATCGAGGCCGAGTCCGCGGAGCGGATCGAGCACGACGCCACCGGCCAAGGTCTGTTGTTCGGCAGCATCGGAGCGTACCCCGATTGACCCCCACCTTCCCGCGCCGACCCGCCTTCGATACCATCCAGCGTCGCGAGGGATGCTGGCGCCGCCCACCTGCCTGCTACATCAGCCGCACGCCGCGGCGCTGCTGGCGCTGCCACCTGCTGACCGACCGCCCGCACCTGTCGCCTGGCGGCGGATTGTTCGCCTGTCCTGCCTGCTGCGCGTACTGCGCTGTGGTCGGCGTCACAGTGGCGGACCCTGGGCGCGGGCATGTGGTCGAGCGCGAGCGCAAGCATCCGCCGCGCGCCAAGCCGATCTGGTGAGGGATATAATCCAAGCAGGAGGCGAGGCGGATGGCGAGCGTTCATGATGTAGCGGCCTACGTTCTGGAGAAGGCCGGGCCGATGACGGCCATGAAGCTCCAGAAGCTTGTCTACTACAGTCAGGCTTGGTCCCTCGTGTGGGATTCGCGGCCACTGTTCCCCGAGCGAATCGAGGCCTGGGCGAATGGGCCCGTTGTCCGCGAGTTGTATAACAAGCACCGAGGACAATTCGAGGTATCGGCTTGGCCGGACGGCGATTCGTCGCGGCTGGATGCGACCGCGAGAGAGACGATTGACGCCGTACTGGGGTTCTACGGTCCAAAGTCTCCGCAGTGGTTGAGTGACCTGACGCACCTGGAGGACCCCTGGCGACAGGCACGACGCGGGACCCCTGATGGAGAAGCTTCCTGCGCGGAGATCACACCCGCCATGCTGGCCGAGTACTACGAAGGTCTCCAGGCGTAGTTCATCGTGGGTAACAAGAAGAGGCCAAACGCAAGGTTTGACCCGCCAGAATCGAAACAACCTCGAACGGGCGGTAACCCGCAGTCCTACTGGAGCGCGAACCCTTCATGGCGAATCCGCAAGTTGGTTTGGAAGGATCGCTTCGGATGGCACAAGGTGCAACCGGAGCAACTGGAATCGATCCGCAGCAAGTTGGGTGATTTCGAAGAGCGGACATGGGGCGAGATACTCAACGCGCGAAATAATCCAAACCACCCAATCCCGTTCCACAAGCTATGTGACGATGCGCGCCGACGGTTCCGCGACGAGAACGCTCCTGAGGCGGTTGTTTCGCTTCGCTTGAGCGGTCGTGAACGCATCTGGGGCGTGATGGAGAATGGCGTCCTGTCCCTGCTGTGGTGGGACCCGGAGCACGAAGTCTGCCCGACCTTGAAGAAGCACACCTGACGGGCTGACACGCTACGATAGGGGCAACCGGGCATCACCCGGCAGAAGGGGGCAACATGGCGGTCTATCAACCCACGTACAAAGACCCGAAGAGCGGCGAGCGGGTCAAGTCTGCAACATGGTGGTTCGAGTTCACGCTCGCCGGGAAGCGGATCCGGAAGAGCGCGAACACGACGCGGAAAACCATCGCACAGAACGCGGAGAAGCAGGAACGGCTTCAACTCGAGAAGCGGCTCGCCGGGATGCCGGACGAGAAGCCGAGAGACCGCATCCGCACCGTGTCCGAAATCCTGAAGCAGTACAAGAGCACCTACCCAGTGAACCACCGGAAGAAAGCGGTCCTGGTAGTCGAGGAGCGCTCGAAGCACCTGGAACGCATCCTTGGGGCCGATCTCATGCCGGACATCACCGAAGACCGCGTTCTGGAGTACATGCGGCAACGGCAGACAGAGGGCGCCAGCGGGCGCACGATCAACATGGAGCTTTGGCATCCTGGCGCGCTCCATGAAGGGCGTCTGGGGCGTCCTGTGGCCGGGCGTCAAGCGGCTCAGCGAGCGCACCGATGCCGGCATCGCACTCACACCCGATCAAGAGCGCGCCATCATGGATGCGGCGGCGCGCAACCGCTCGAAGCTGATCTATCCCTACCTGATGACGCTGGCTTGGACGGGCATCCGGGCCGACGAAGCGCGCATGCTCAAGTGGGAGCAAGTCGACTTCGAAACGGGCCACATCACCGTGGGGCGGTCCAAGACCGCGGCGGGCGCCGGCCGATCCATTCCGATTGCCGGGCCATTGCGGATGGCTCTTGAGCGCCATGCCGGATGGGTGGCCGGGATCCTCGGGCCGATCAAGCAGGACTGGTACGTCTTCCCGATGTCGAACCGGGGGCGTCCCGTAGATCCCCTGCAACCGGCCCTGAGTCTGAAGACGGCATGGGGAACCGTGCGGGAGACAGCCAAGGTGACCTGTCGCCTGCACGACCTACGGCATGGGTTCGCTACGAAACTGGGAGAGGCTGGTATCCCCGAAGCGGTCATGCTTGATATGATGGGACACGTGAGTCCGAGCATGCTGAGACGCTACAGCCATATCAGGGTGGAAGCCCGGAAGGAAGCGATTGCGGCTCTTGAGGCTCGTCATGTTGGGGTCCCCAAAGAATCCCCCAAAGTGAGCAAAGCGGGGCTTCGGAAGCCTTCCGTAACTTGCTGATTCTAAAGGTTTGGGCGCGTAGCTCAGTTGGTTAGAGCGCCTGCTTCACACGCAGGAGGTCACAGGTTCGAGTCCTGTCGCGCCCACCACTTATAAATCAACAGGTTACAAGGAGCGGAAAGGGTCATTGAACGGCCTTCGAAACGGCCTTTGTGGGGATATTTGAGGGGATGCGGATTGAAGCCTGTTCGAACGCCGCCAACTCCAGCGCCGCCACTGCCGCGCGCTTGGCTTCCATCCGCGGGTGAGAGTACCGCTCCAGCATCTTGCGGGATACGTGGCCCGCAATGGCCCGGATCGTCTCTTCAGGGATTCCGGCTTCACACAGCCGGGTGATGCAGGTATGCCGTAGATCGTGGAATCGGCATTCCACCTTCGCCGCCGTCCGTACCGCCGTCCATGAACTCTTCAGGGTGGTAGTGGGACGGGTCGGGTCGAGTGGAGCGCGCCGGTTGGAGAACGGAAAGATGTACCACTCGGGTTTGGCCTCTGCGAAGCGCGACACGTAGAACGCCTGATAGGAGTCCAGGACGGCCCGCAGGTTCGCATTGATTGGGATGGTTCGGCCCTTCCCCTCTGCGGTCTTCGACTTGGGAACCACGATGCGCCCGTCCTCGACATCGCCCCATCGGAGATTCTTGATTTCGTCGGAGCGCATCGCGGTAGTGAGCGCGAGGTAGATTGCCGGATAGATGAAGCGGGAACGCGAACGCGCGGCCGCTTCCAGGAGAGCCGATTGCTGCTCTTCGGAAAGCGCCTTCCCCACGTCCCGAGGTTCGGCCAGCTTGGGAACGCCGAGTCTCGGCTTGCCCGCAACCTCGCCGTGGCCCTTCGGCCATAGCGCCCGCCGTGTTGAACCGAGAGCTCGCGCGAGAACCTCAACCTCCATGTTGATCGTCCTCGGCCCGGCGCCCTCTTTCTGCCGGCGTGTGATGTAGTCCCGGACGCGCTCCTCGGTGAGATCAGATCGCAGGTGCTTCCCGAGGATTCGGTCCAGGTGCGCTGAGCGTTCCTTCACCACCGCGTAACTGCCGGGTGAGTGGCCCAGTTTGCAGGCTTCCTGATACGCCTGAAGGATCTTGCGGACTTGCGCGACGCGCTCCGCTGGCGTTTCCCGCTGAATGGGGAGTCCCTGCCCGATGCGCTCCAACTCAAGCCGCCGATTCTTCTCGGCTTCCTTCGCCACCGTCTTTGACTTGCTCTTCGAGGATTCGCGGATGCGTTGCTTGGCGTAGACGAATTCGTACCACCAAACACCGCCGCGAAGAAAAACGGCCATGTTGCCTCCTTGCTTAGATGCTACTCGGCTTAGCTGCTACTCGCCGCCGCCAAGCCGCCCAGATGCACCACACCAGGACGCCCGCGCCGATCCACGCGCCAGCGTGTCCCTGCTGTACTGCAAGAAGATACCACTTGACCGCTGCCTTGAAGTCTTGGGCTATGCCTTCGCCATTGAAATACATGACGCCGAGGTTGAACTGAGCGTCAGCGTCTCCCTGCTCGGCGGCGAGCCGAAGCCACTTGGCAGCTTCCTTGTGGTCTTGGGGGACGCCTCTACCATGGTCATACATGCCAGCGAGCATAAACTGCGCGCCAGCGTGACCCTGCTCAGCAGCGAGGCGGTACCACTTCGCCGCTTCCTTGTGGTCATTCTGCAAAGCCGCGGCCCGACCCTTACTGTATAGGTCCGAGGCATCTTGAGCCGGCAGGAATATCGCCAGCGTGGTCGTCAAGAAAACACACAAAAAGACTCGCCTCATGTCGAGCGCCCTCCGGCTCGCGGGTCCCAGCAGACTCTACGGTTGGTGGCGAACCACGTATCCGCCACGGAAGAATCCGATGAAAGGTCGGTGGCCATGGCCGTCATGACACGGAGAGTATCATCAGCACCCACCGCCAGCAACCTTTGTCCGTCTCGCTGCCACGCCTTGCCTCCTTGCCTATCCTACCGCCGGCCAAGTCGCCAGGACGCACCAGGTCAGGACGGCACCGAAGGTAGGACTTGTAAACCCCAGACGAACCCGATGCTAGGACGCAGACGTTCTCTTGGCGACCACACAGGCAAAGCCGCCCGCCGTGCTCACAATCGACAGCCACAGCACGAGTAGTCTCTCCATATCGATTCGATATCCAATACCAGAAAAGGCGGTAGCAGCAGCATCGTCCAATCCCACTCTGCGAGCCGCCACCATCCTCAAGAACAACGGGCCAAGGGGCATCTTGTGCAAGCCCTCGATTCGATCCCTTGACTGTTGGTCCATCGCTCGCAGGTTTGCCTCCATTAGGCGTATCTGCTCTGCGAAGGCTGGGGGTGCACTGAAGATCCATGTGTGACCCAAAGGCACCTCAACTACTGCCAGTTCCAATCCCTGAGATTCCGAGTACGGTAGCACCGCCCGCATTTCCCAAGGAGGGCACATGCCAACACAGGCAAAGCTCAAACAACCAAATAGCACGATTGTTCGCTGCTTCCGATTCATTGTCATCAATCCTCTTAGTCGTGAATGGGGACGATTGCTGCAAACGCACCGTTGGGAGTGAACTGCAAGCTAAATGCTGCTACGTCGAGAAGAATGCGGTCTTCAGGATTGACCGCACTAATTTCAAGGCTTCCGCGCCTGCCGTTCGTCGACGGAAACTCCGCGCCTAAATTGACCCATGAAAGCGTAAAGTTCTGTTGCGCTACGTCACGCGTCTCGAACGGAACACCGGCTTCGTCGCGAAAAGTGTACCTGAACGCACCGCGGTCGTTCGGTGTGCACTCCCGAAGGCAAGACCGTGTGTTCAGCACACCCAGTCCGGTGTACTTGCCGTCAATGTTGTCGAAGGGGATATGCGCTACTCGAAAAGCCTTGTCGTCCAGCGATACGGAGGCCATAAGGTCAGGCCGGCCCTCCGTCTGCTTCCGGAAGATCGTCTGGGCTCCGTACCAGGCACAACACGCAACATCGGTCCTGGCAAAACCCAGAACTTGCCCATGGTCCTTGACGACCGTTTCGAAAACGGCCACCTGCCCAGGGTTTAGAGTAATGAAGTAGCGGGAAGCCCGAGCCCGCCCGACTAGCTCGACCTCCCACGGTGCTCCGTTGGCGGTGAAGAAATCCAGTGTTCCGACCAGTGCATCGCCCTCACGATCGACATTCTTCACGATGATCTGCTGGGACCACCCCTCGCCAACAATGACCAGCGGTTGGTACATGTCGCCCAGTTCGGCTTGAACCTTCTGACCCTTAGCTGAAAGTACACCAGGAACGGTCAGGAGAAGCAGCCACAGGAAGACCAGGAAAGCCGTTAGTTTCATGTCCAATACTCTACATCACATGATTCAGTCGGGATACGGTGCGCCGTCGGCGAACAGTCAACCTTGCAGCCCGTCCGCGTCGAATTGAGGTTGCCCGACGCGCTCCGCTGCCTCAGCTTCGTACCTCGTAATGAACAGCCGCGCCCACCACACTTGTGACGAATGCGCCTTTTCGGGGTCGGCCAGGATGGACCGCGCTATCGGAAGCTGCTCAGCGTCGTAGCGGTTGGGATCAGGTAAACGTCGTGCCATATGCCCTCAGCAAAGATCGGGGCAGCAGCATAGGCCACCGCCCCGCCAGGGACGCCGGCGGATCGAGACGGAGCACACCATCTCACGGCGCCCCCAATGCTCGCCAGCAGCCTCGATGAAAAACCACTGGCGAGACAAACCCGATATGTGGCGCGGATCGCTGCGGCGGCGATCCGCGCCAGGTGCCCGATGCGCGGCGGGCAGCCCGCGCAGGAGTGGGGTAATCCCGCGCGGGGAGGTCGAAATTACGAACGCGCCGCAAGTGCCACGAACGGCGACAGCGTGTTCGATCCATTCGCGGGCGTCAACGCCGACTTCCAAAGCGGTTGACCGTTGACTCGCATCGTCCATCTGAACGCCTGCTCGTCGCTGGAGAAGCGAACGTGCATGGAGGTGGCGAACTTCGCAGGCTTCCTGACCAGCAGGTACTGACTGAGATCCGCGAGCACGATGTCGCCCAGGGTGCCGAGGGTCGAGCACTGCTCAACGGGGATAACCGGGCGGCCGAAGAGGGTAGCGAACGGCTCGCTGCTCGAGCCGCCAGACGGCAAATAGACAGGCGCGCCGCCAGTGCCGATGACCAGCGACATCGAGTAAAGTTGCGGCTCGACGTCCTGATTGACCAGCCATACGGCGTTACGTCGAGATCGGCCCCAGCAGCGGGACCACATCTTGAGAACGTTGTCATAGACGACGGTGCTGGCCGCCTGTCCGCTCTCCTTGGCCACCGTGACCAGCGCGGAGGACTGGAGAATACCCAAGCACTTCGCGACACCGTCGCCGCGCATGATTTCGTCATCCAAGGTGAACCCGATTTCGTCGGCGAACCCTTGGCGGACGAACTGTCCGAGGGACACGGAGTCCGTGAGAAGCTCGTCGCTGATGTAGCACAAGCCCGCCAACTTTTCGAGCTTCACATTGATCTGATCGAGCGCGGGTGCGCTCTCCGTGATCGTCCCGCGCTCGGCGACGCGATAGACGCGGATGCCGCCGAGACGCGATCCGGTGGCGCGGGAAGTCTCATCGGCTACGGGCAGCGTGAGACCATTGGCTCCGGGTCCGAGTGGCCAGCTATAGCAGCGCGACGCCAGCGCCGAAGACTCGGTGGCGATGGACCAAATCTCATCGGCAAACTGCGGAGAAACCGCGAAGCCGCCTTCGCTCGGGATGTCGCTTCCCAAGCCGAGTCTCTCGACGTGATGGAGACGTTCATCCACGCGGCCGCCAGGACGGCCAGCTTCGACCGCGGCTCGCAGGAACTCGCCGAAATCGCTCCAGGGTGACTCAGGCGCGGCGGATCCGCCGCGAGTGCCGGCCGCACGCTGGCGGATGCCGTCTTCGAGGCGCTCCAAGCTCGCAATCTCCGAGTCGAGGCGTTCGATTTGCTCTCGCCGGTCCTGATATGTCGATTCCTCGGTGCCGTCAAGGCCAAGCTCCTCAGCCTGCAACCGTTCCAGTTGCGTGCGCTCCGCGTCGAGAAGCTGCGAACGGCGCGCCATCAAGTCTTTCTTCTTTCGCATTGGTGAAATTCCCCCACATGTGAATTGTCGGCGCCCCCCCATCGCCGTTGCCGCGCTTCAGGCGCCGCATGGTTCTATTCTACTTCAGAAACAGGACAATCGAGTATGAATCTCGCAAGCTCACTGAACTAGTCCGTTATTCGCCGCGATCCGCTTCAATTCGCGGACTTCGGCCGCCGTCGTCTCGACGCGCTTGGCGCGCTCCTGAATCGTCGCGATGTAGACGGCGATGACCGCATACGCGGCTGGATGTTTGGCACGTGTGAACTCAGCCGCCGTGCGGAACAACGCGTTCGCCAGGTGCTTCAGTTCGTCAACAGGCGCGTCGTGCAGCGGTAGCCTGTACCACTGAGACATCGGCGTGGTTTGCAGCCGGGTGCGCCTCAGGCACTCGCAGGCTAGCGGCTCTTGCGCGGCCCGCAGGCAGGTTGCCGCGGAGTGCCAGCCCTCGCGGTCCAGTCGCTGCGCGAGATCGCCGAAAACCCGGTGCGTGCTCACCAGGTGCGGCAGGGTCAGCCGGTCCAAGAATGCGAATTCGACCGCCGGAGTGAGTGTTTCCATCGTTTCCGTCATCGTTGTTCGTCCTTTCGTTCGCTCAACAGATTTTCGGCCGCCCAGGTCGGCCGCCTGTCGCGTGCCGGAACCATCAGCAAGTCCCTGTGCTCCTCCGCTACCTGTCTCATCTCCGCGTCGGAGCGGAACGCGCCGGCAGCATGAGACGGGCCGCAAATCAGGTGCGCCACCGCCGCCAGTGACAGGCCATGGCGGTAGATCAGATCCCAGGCCCCGTAATGGTGGCCGCACAATGCGAATTCGTCGATGTTGGTCTCGCCCCGCTGCTTACGCCTCATGGCTGAATCCCGGCGAAGTCGGCTTCGTCTCCGTCAACTTGTGGATACCCAGAAGCCGCGCGAGACGTGCTTGAGTGTTTGCAGCGTCTCTCTCGATTGCAATGCAAGGGTGGGCGCGCGGCTGCTCGTGCTTGTCAATGAATGTGATGCCCTCTTTCTGCAGGACGGCCCGCGCCTGCTCGCGGCGTGCGCAAGCTTCGGCATACGCCGTCAGCAAATCGACGCTCGCGGCGTCGAGGTCGAACTCCTCGCAGACGGCAAGCCATACGCGCTTCGCCGTCGCCGATAATCCTCTCGGTGGTGTCGGTTTTTCGATCATGGTTTTTACCTTGGGCATTTTTCCGTTGTCGTGCATATCACGCGAAGCAAGGTGGGGGACGAAACTGGCAGGGATTTGACCCGCCCCCTTCCCCCACGACGCCACCAGCGCGCCCAGGACGCCACCGCGCGGGTGTGTGCACGGCGTGCCGTGCGTCGGCGATGCGTCGCCACGTGGCAGTGGCCCGGATCCCGCCAGTCTCGCCGACCAGGGTCCCGGTGTGGACGGTTGCCACGATGCGGATGTCCGCCGCCGCTGTCGAGACCCGCGTCGATTCTCTGCGATCCGCTGCGCGCTCCGCGCATCGAACCGCCGTCCGAGTCCGCGCCGTCTGCCAGGTGCCCGGCCCGGCGCCCGGCCGATGGTGGCAGCGGTTGGGTCGGGTCGATGCTGGCCCGGTTGCCCGCCAGTTTTGCATTTGGAATCTGCGAATTTTCGAAGCCGAGGATCAAGTTGGTAGGTTCGGCGAATCCCTCAGGTATTTGTCCGTAGCTATCCCCTGTGAACGCGTGAACGGCATGAACGCGTGAACGCTTCACTCTCTTTTCACTCAATCGTTCACAGCGTTCACGACAGAGAGTGTAGAGCGTGAACGCACGTAACTGTTTTGGCCTCATATCGATACCTCGGGTCGTTCACAGCGTTCACGGTAGAGCGTGAACGCCCCGTGAACGGTGCGTGAACGCTTTGCCTCAAACCGTGACCGATCTCACCTCTGCGGCGCCACGTTGCGACAGGCAGTATCCGCCGTCGCTGTTGCGGGTCACCCAATCGTCGGATAGCAGTTTCTGAAGAAGGCGCCGTGTCGTGACGACATTCTTCCTCAGGGACGCTGCTACCTTCGCCGGCTTCAGTGGCGCTTCGTCGCGCAGTAGTTCCAGAATCTCCGTGCGCTCGACGGTAAGCCGCGCCAGTTCGCCGCTTCCAGTAAGCCGCCAGCCAACCGGGTCTTTGTCGAGTACCAGCGCGTAAGCCTGCTCCTCGCTTTCCCGGCCGCGTACTTCGAGAATCACTTCGGCGCCAGGTGTCCGCGTCAGGGTCCAGATGCAATCCGCGCCAGCGGTCACGCCCGAAGTCCCGGCCACCGCATCGAGCGCATACTCGGCTGTCGCCTTGCGGGTGTGCGCTACCAACAGAATGGCGCAGTTGTGTTTGTCCGCGAGCTCGCGCAGAACGTTCGTCTCGGCGTAATCACTGCGCATGGCGTCGCGCTTCGCCGATGCCTGAACAATCGCCAACAGAGTGTCGATCACCACCAGTTGCGCCGGGTGCTCCGCGAGGTACGCATCGATCTGTGCGGCGCCGCCGGCCAGGAGCGGAGCAAGGTCATAGATGAAGTGCAGGTTGTCGAGCCACGGCTCGCGGGTCGGTTGCAGTGCGTGAATCCGCGAGTGCGTGCGCCGTGGCGGTTCTTCGAGCGCGAAGTAGATCACGCGCCCGGCCCGCACTGGGAAGCGCTCCAGGAAGTCGGCGCCCGATGCGACCGATAGCGCCAGTTGCAGCGCCGCCCAACTCTTGCCCACTTTCGGGCGTGCGGCAAAAATCGTCAAGCCGGTCGGCAAGATCGGATCGGCCACGAATACGGTTTCTGGATAACTCATCGAATAGATCTCCATGCCCGAAACCGCGGGTGCGGGTTGTGCCTTCGGATCGGCGTTGCGCGCCTGCTCGTGCTCGCGGGCAGCGGTCACACGCCATAGTTTTGACGCGGTCTTGAAAAGGTCGCTGTCACCAGGGGAGTACCGCATCATCGACGCGGCAATCTTGCGGATGTTTTCCGGTGTCCCCGGCTCGGAGCATCGGCCTTCGTTGACGGCCATCAGGCTCGGGAAGATCTCCGCGTCCGTCAGCCCCAGTTCCCGGAGTTTACCGGCGAACGAAACCAGCGTCACGTGCTGAACGCCTTTCGGGATCCTGTCAGGCAGTGGCTCACGGTGGCCCGCGCCGTTGCTGTTCGTGCTCGCGGCCCGGATGCGCTCCAGGAGCCATGCTGGAGCCTCGGCGATCCGCAGGAAGGCCTTCGCGCCGTCGAGCCCGTCAACCGAGTACTCGCGCCCGCTCGGATGCGTCGAGGGCGGCGCCACAACGTAGCCCGCGGATTTGCAATCGATGCCAGGGCCGAGTGTCGCGGGAATCGCGCCGCCCGGGTGCCTGAAGAAAATGTGCCGGCCGCCCGATCCTGTTTCTACTTCCGCGGTATCACCAGGATCTCCGAAGGCCTCGACAAACCCATCACGGTCAGGCGCGCCGTTGCGCGGGTCCAGATCGATCACCAGCAAGCCATTCGGCTCACAGGGCAGTCCGATATTGGCGTCGGGCCACTGTTGCCACCATGCCGCGATTCGGGAGGGGTCCGCGCTGGCGTCGAGGTGTCCGTGCTCCGTGAGCGGTCGCTTACCGCGTGGCTCGACGGGAAACACCTTGAAGCCACCGTGCTCCGAGTACCACCGCGCCGCCGCCGCCAGATCACTCACGCTCGGCCCTCCGGCAACTGCTCGATGATGCGGTCGAGCGTGGCGCGTTCCTGCGCTTCGATCTCCTCCAGCCGCCGCAGTTCCTCGAAGTCGATGTGTTGCTCGATAGCTGCCGACACCATGCGCCGCAACGTCGCCGCTGGTATCGCGTCCACCTCGACAGATTCGCCTTCGAATCCCTTGGATCGGCTGTCTGTCTGCTTTGTTGGGCGCGTCGGCAAGTTCAGCAATTCGATCTGCTCGCGAGTCATCGAGCCCGCGCCGCCAGCGTGGGCTTCGCTTTTACGCCGCATTGCCGCCGCCGATGCGCGGCTGAGAGTCCAGCCAAGTCATGAGGTCGCGCCGGTCATAGCGGACGGAGTAGCCGCCCACCTTGACGAAGCTCGGCCCGCGCCCGAGACAGCGCCACCGCTGGAGTGTCCGTACTTGCATCCCGAGTACATGCGCCGCCTCGTGTTCGTTGAGAAGCACCTTGTCTACCGTCGTCGCCTGTGTTGCTTGCGTCATGTGGCTATTCTGCCGTGATTGCCCAGAAGCGTCTAGTGTGCTATCTATTACACTAAATGTTTCAGGCCGACGAACTCGAAGTACTCGAACCATTGCTCACAGATCAGGGTGAATTGCGGTCAGCAGGTGACGCTGGCACGTGGAACCGCTGCGGATGGTCGCAGGTCAGCGCGGACGGTCGGATGCTGCTCTACTCGGGGTTGCGGATCGGCACGAAACAGGCCGCGCCGGTCGTCCGCTCACACCGCGGGTTGTTGGAGTCCTTCTGTTCACTCGCGGATGCGGAGCCGCCGCAGTTCGCGCGCTTCATGCGGTCGTGGGGTCCGCTGCACATTTGCCGCCCCCACGGAAGGCCCGGCCACTGCGGAGAGCTGCTCGCGCTTCCGGTCGGAGTCGACGTGCGGCAGTATCTACCCGCGGCCTACCGCGGCCCGGCATCGCTTGCGGACACGCTCGTGCAGGTCGAGCCGCTCGGGACGTGGCGCACCTTCGCGCAGCTTGCCCGCGCCTTGCTGCGGGTCAGCGCCGCGATCCTGGACGCCCGCACGCCGGCCGTCGCCGATCTGGACGCCCTGGACCCACACCGCGAGATACTCGCCGTCTCGGCCCGCCGCGAGTCTACCGCGCTCCGGGTTCTCGTCGTCCATCATCTCGGCACCTGGACGCGTGACCTTCGCCCGGAGCTTCACTGGACGGGTGAACGTCCGGTCTTGCAGTTCGGCGCGACGACTCTGTACGGCGCCCTCGGGTTGCAGCTTGTCGCCGCGTGCGGCCAGGTGAAGCGGTCGGCCCTGTGCGCCGGGTGCGGGGTCGAGTACTTGCCGCCGGCGAGAGCCGCCAAACAGGGACAGCGCTCCTTCTGCCCGGACTGCCGCAAGGCGGGTGTCCCGCGGCGCCTTGCCGTGGCCGACTACCGTGCCCGTCAGCGTCCTCTGTGACCCGCTGCTTTCGCACCTGCGGGCGGTTACGGACCGCTCTGTAAGTCCCTGCGTTTTGCACTGAGGGTCAATCCCGTTGGCCAGACCGAAGGGTGTCCCCACAGGTACCCCCACAGAAAAACGTGGGGGGATTCGTGGGAAGACCACACCAAAAAGCAGGGAACAACAGGCGAAACTAGCGTAATTGCCGAAGCGGATAACTCATTGCCACGAAAGAAGAAAGTGCCTACTTTCAATAACTTGGAAATAGGCACTTTCGTAATTCACACGCAGGAGGTCACAGGTTCGAGTCCTGTCGCGCCCACCACTGGCTCTGCGGGCTCTACGCCAAATTCCGGCGGCACACCCGGATCCTAGACGTTTCTTAAGAACAGAGCACCCGCACCCGCTGGCGGTAGTTCTTCCGAACTCGGACAGATCGGGCTGGGCCCACGTCTTTCCCCTGTCGCTGGACACAATGAAACCCGTGTTCAGCGGAGAGGCCGAAGCGCGGTGCGTCGCCAGGAAGGTTCCATCCTGAATCATCATGCAGGCGGATCCCCTCGAAATGCTGGCCATTCGGATACACTTTGACAGACGGGGTGTTTCTGCAATGAACGACTCTTCGGAACGAACGACCCCGGACGCCTGTCGCGAGGCTTTGGCTGCCGTTCTGAAGAGCCGGGCCTTTGAGCGCTCGGAGCAGTTGCGTGCCTTCCTGCAATTCATCTGTGAAGAAGAGCTGGCTGGACGCGGCACTCAGTTGAACGAGTATCAGATCGGCGTGCTGGTGATGGGCCGCCCCCGGGCCTACTCGCCGGGCGAGGACGCCACGGTCAGAAACCGAGCCCACTCCCTGCGGCGGAAGCTGGACGAGTACTACTCTTCGGAAGACCCCGGCGCGGCCATTCGAATCTCCGTGCCCCGCGGCAGTTACCAGCCCCATTTCATCGCGGGGAACTCTCCTCAATCAGCAGCCGTCTCCAGGGGAAGAACGGAGTACCGGACGCGGGTTGTGCTGCTCGCGTTCCTGATGGGAGCAATCACGGCATCCCTCCTTTTCTGGGCCGCCACGACGAGGGATAACCTGGACCCGGTCATGCGCTCTGCCTGGGGACCGCTCGTGGAAGCTGGCGGGCAGACGGTAGTTCATGTGTCAGCGCCACTCCACTTGTTTGTCAGACCCTCGAGCACGCGCCTGCCGGGGGTGCGGCCCGAAGTGGATCCTGCCGTTCTGCGCCACTGGTACCGGCAGTTCCCCTCGCTCACGACCCCGAATGAGTTCTTCTTGCGGCCCACGAACAACTCCCTGCTCTGGGGCGACGCGGTCGGCACCGTGGCGGTCGGCAGAGTGCTGACGGCAGCCGGCGCAGATTGGGAGGTGTGGCCGGCACGGGTCGCGGGAGAGCCGGTGCTGCGAGGCAGGAATGCGATTCTGTTCGGCCGCCCGGAGTACAGCGCCATCGCGGCGCGGCTGCTCGACGAAATGCCGTTTACCGTGGAGTTCAATCAGGAGATTGAGGAATACGGGGTGCTCGAGCGGGACTCCGGCCACTGGTGGAAGCCGCAATTCGTAGCGGATGACTACGCTGAGGTGGTGTATGGGTTGCTGACCGTCTTGCCATCCGAGGGCGCGCAAGCGCGGGAGGTCCGGACTGTGTTGCTGACGGGCACTAACTCAGCCGGCATCCAGGCTGCCGCTGAGTACTTTAGCTCGCCCGCCGACATGGGCGCATTGCGGGACCGATTCCGGGACGGTCGATTCCCTGTTGCCTATCAGGTAGTGATCCAGGCGCGGGCCAACTCCAGCATCGCCCTCGATCGCGCGTACGTGAAGCACAGGGAGATTCCACGAGAGAAGAAGTCCCCACCTTTTCAATAGATTGCCTCCCGTTCGGAAACGGTTCCCGAACAGTTCCGGACTTCACGTCGCCAGCACCCCAGGCGAGACTGGAGAGGTGCAGCGGTGGCCACTTCTCATTCTCGTTCTTGCAGCAGGGATCTCCGCCTCCGGAGAATCGCCCGAGATCCGGGTGGAACGGACCGAGCGCCGCTGGGCAGTGGCGGTGCAAGCGGGCGATACCGTCGCGCTCACCGAACTCTGCGCGGAAGACATGGTCTACGCTCATTCCACCGGCGAAGTCGAGACAAGAGCTCAATACCTCGCGAAGTTCGTGCCGGCGGAGCGCCGTTACGACGCCGTCGAGATCAATCAGTTGAATGTGAAGGTGCTGCGGGAACTGGCGATTGTCAATGGAAGGGGAAGCTTCCGGGGCGAGGCTCGAGGGGTGGCGTTTGACAACCGCCTGGCCTGGACACATATTTACGTCATGCGTGGCGCGCAATGGGTGATGGTGGCGCACCAATCGGCACAGATTCAATGAAGGACAGGATATGATTCCCATCGAACAATCCAGCCGGAGGACTGCCCTGCTGGCGCTAGGCGGCCTCCCGGCGCTACGAGCCCGGGCCGATAGCGAGGCTTGGCGGGGGGTGTTCACCCTGATGGCGACGCCCTACAAGCCGGACCGGTCCCTGGATCTCGAGGATCTCGCCCGCGAAGTCGACTTTCTCGCGCGGTGCGGCGTGACTGGCGCCGTTTGGCCGCAGATCTCGAGCGAGTATCAGCACCTCAGCCGCGAGGAACGGATCGAAGGCATGCGAACTCTGGCGCGGAAGCGCTCCGCCGGGGGTCCGAAGATCATCCTGGGCGTGCAGGGGAAGGATACCGATGAGGCTCTTGCCTACGCGCGTCTGGCGGAAGAGCTCGCTGTCGACGGGATGATCTCGATGCCCCCGGGAGACGCCACATCCACGGCCAGACTCGAGCGGTACTTTGCAGCGCTGGCGGAAGTGACGAAGCGGCCATTCATCATGCAGACCTCCGGCGGTCCTCCAGGCGTGGAGCCGACCATCGCCCTGATCGTCGCCACCGCCAGGAAGCATCCGAACTTCTGTTATCTGAAAGAAGAGTACCCGCCGGTGCAGGCGCGAATGCGAGAACTGCTGAAGCACTGTCCGCCCCTAAAAGGAGTGTTCGGGGGATCGGGCGGACAGCACTTCCTGCACGAGATGCGGTTTGGTTCGCACGGAACGGTGGTAGGCGCGCCGTATGCCGACATCTACGTGTCATTGTGGCAGTTGTACCAGCGGAAGCGTGAAAGAGAAGCACGGGAGCTGTTCAGCAAGCTGATGCTGATGGTAACCGTGGAGCAGCAGATCCCACTGACGAGGCCCTACATCATGATGAAGCGCGGAGTGTTCAAGACGGCTCTGTCGCGGCAGCACAGGATGGAGCTGACCGCCAGAGCGATCGAGGAAATCGAGTTCAATTTCGAACCGTTGAAGAGGCATCTGAAGGTATGAGAACAATGGCATTGTTGCTGCTGGCGGCCCTGAACGCGGGCTCGGCCGAACCGGAACGTCTGCTGGCCGAAGGCTCCGCGCTACGCGATGCGATGGCGCTGCCCGAGGCGAAGGCCCGCCATTCGATGGTGCACCGGGGCGAGCCAGGCAAATCGATGTTCAACCTGCATTCCTACCTGGTTCGATTCGAGGGCAAATTCTTCGCGATGTGGTCTTCGGCGAAAGTGGGCGAGGGCGATCCGGACGAGATCGTCGTCTACGCCACCAGCGCGGATGGACACTCGTGGAGCGTCCCGAAGATCCTGGCGGACGATCCCGATGGACCAGAAGGACCCTTGCGGTGGATCGCGCGGGGCTTCTTTGTCGAGGGTGGCAGGCTGTTCGGACTGGCGGCGCTGGTGAGCACGGAGCGGTACGGCGAACGCGGGCGCAACGTCGTGTGGGAAGACCTCGAGTTGAGGTTATTTGAGTACGCGGACGGGGAATGGACCGCCCGGGGTCTCTACGCCGACGAGTGCATGAACAATTACCCACCAGTGCGTGTGGCCGGTGAATACCTGATGGTATGCCGGGACAAGAACATGGACCTGTATGTCGCGCTGACCGATTCGCCTTCGCGAGGATGGCGCCGGATCAGCATTCCTCACCGGCCGCCCCTGGAGCGGCTGGATGAACCATCGCTGCACATCGCTGGGGACAACACGCTGCAGGCGGTCATCCGTGACAATTCGCGGTCAGGGTATCTCGCGCGGTCCATCAGCCGAGATTCGGGCAAGACGTGGAGCGCACCGGTCCGGACCAACTATCCCGATGCAACGAGCAAAGTGTTTGTTGGACGGCTGCAGGATGGAACCTACTACCTGATCAACAACCCGAATCAGAAGGGCCGGGATCCGCTGGCGATCTCGTTCAGCAAAGACGGCTGGGTTTTTGACCGGCCGGTGGCAATCCGCAAGAACGCCCCCGCCTTTCGGGCGCCCGGACGGGCAAAGCCGTCCGGCAGCTATCAGTATCCGCACGCCATCGAGCACGGCGGGTCGTTGTGGGTGATCTACGCGACCAACAAAGAGGACATCGAGATCACAGAAATCCGCCTGTCCGACCTTCACCGCTGACAGCCCCCATCGACAGGATTGGGACGGGCGGCCGCGTTCAGCCGCGGGCCGGCTTCGGTTTGATGAAGAGCACTTCGGCCTGCTTGATCCAGCCCGACCGCAGATCCACCCGGAACCAGCCGTCCTCATTCTTCTCATGGATCCGGACCGGCGACCGCTTTCCGAACTCGGGCAGATCGGGCTGGGCCCACGTCTTTCCCTTGTCGTTGGACACAATGAAACCCGTGTTCAGCGGGGAGGCCGGAGCGCAGTGCGTCGCCAGAAAGGTTCCATCCTGAATGATCATGCAGGCGGATTCCACTTCCGGATTGAAAAGCCGTGTGTGCTTCTCGAGACTCGTGAGATCCTTCGGGTCGCAGACGAAGACGCCCCGGTCGTACGGCCGCGGACCGTTGGAGTCGCTGATCCAGTAGAGCTTGCCGTCCAGGAAATTGAGCCCGCCGCACTTGTAGCGTGAGTTCGAAACGTCGGAGACGACGACGTCCCAGTTCCAGCGGTCCCGCTTGGCGTCGTAGGTCCCCCGCAGCCAGTGGCACTCGTGCCCCCAGCCGCGCGTGCCGTCGCCGGTGGTGGCGTAGAACGCGTTCTCGGCCGGGTTGTAGGCGACGGAGTGGATGTGACGGGCGACGACTTTGTTGTCGGGGTTCCCCACGAGCGCACCGCCCTTCCCGCCCCCAGGCGCGCCAGTGTCGGAGAATGCGGGATTCTGCCCGAAGCTGTATGCGAGCTTGACGGTGCGGCCGCTATCGGTGGAGTAATAGATGTTCACGGGTGTCGCACCGCCGAGAACATTGCAGTAATTGCCCCAAACCATCATCTCTTTGCCGCCGACATCCCAGGAAACGACTCCAGGGAGCGTGTGGAAATACCAGCCGGGAAGCTCCGGATTCGTGGGCGTGTGGGCAATGTAATCGGCGCCGTCGGGCGTCTTGACGACGACCTCACGGTAATTCTTGAGGTTGTCTGTGCTCAGGTAGAGCTTCGACCCGGTGGCGAAGAGGATGTTGCCATTCTTCAGGATGTGGCTGAAGGTGATCCTGGCTGCGTCAGGGAAGCTCGCACTGTGCGGCCAGGTGCGGCCGTTGTCGGTGGACAGCAATACTTTGCCTTCCGCATGAGCGAACGCCCGCCTGCCCCGCTGGGAGTCGATGTACTTGCCGGGTGGCTGTTCCCGGTACCAGAAGTATTCCGTCTCGCCGGTTCGTGGTTGTTGAACCGCGGGTTCGTTCGACTGCGCGCGGATCAAGGGGCCGCCCGCCGCGCCCGCCGCGGCGGTCTGGAGGAAGGTGCGCCTGCTGACTGGGATCGGGTATCTCATGGTGCGTTGTCTGACTGTATCAGATTCGTCAGACCGGGCAAGGGTCCACGGCCCAGATCTCTCCCCGAGCCCTACCCCAGCAGCCGGGCGATGTAATTCGTATCGAACTCGGCGCGGATGAACCCGTCATCCGACAGGATGCGCTGATGGAGCGGGACCGACGTGTAGATGCCTTCCACGACGAACATCTCAAGCGCCCGCAGCATCCGCACGCGGGCCTCCTCGCGGTCGCGCCCCATCGCAATGATCTTGGCGACCAGGGAGTCGTAATACGGAGGCACCACGCCGTCGGTATACAGCGCCGTATCGACACGGACTCCGATGCCACCCGGAATATTCAGGCCCGTCACACGGCCCGGACACGGGGCGAAGGTCTCGGGGTGTTCGGCGTTGATGCGGCATTCGATCGCGTGGCCGCGCAGCGTCACCGGACCGCCGAGGATCTCCCCAAGACGGGCGCCCCCGGCGATCAGGATCTGGCTCTTCACCAGATCCACTCCCGTGATCGCTTCGGTCACGGGATGCTCCACCTGAATCCTGGCGTTGACCTCGATGAAGTTGAGGTTCCCCGCGTCATCCATCAGGAACTCAGCCGTGCCGGCGTTCGTGTAGCCCACCGCGCGAATCGCTTCCTGCAGGCGCGCCATCACGGCGACGCGGGTCTCCGGCTTCAGGACCGGCGAAGGCGCCTCTTCAATCAGCTTCTGGTGTCGCCGCTGGATGCTGCATTCGCGCTCGCCGAGGATCTCGACGTTGCCGTGCTCGTCGGCGAGGATCTGGAATTCGATGTGGCGCGGTGCCGTGATGTACTTCTCCAGGTAAACGTCCGGCACGCCGAACGCCGCCTCCGCCTCGGCCCTGGCCTGGGCGAACAGGTGCTCGAGTTGTGCCTCGTCCTGCACGACGCGCATGCCGCGTCCTCCGCCCCCGGCGGACGCCTTGAGGATCACCGGAAACCCGATGGCGCGGGCGGTTTCCAGCGCTTCGGCGCCAGTCGTCAGGACGCCATCGGAGCCGGGGAGGATGGGAACGCCGGCGGCCTTCATGAGCTCCCGTGCCCGTTCCTTGACACCCATCGACCGGATCACGTCCGGCCGAGGGCCGATGAACTTGAGTCCGGAGACCTCGCAGACTTCGGCGAATCCGGCGTTCTCGCTGAGGAAACCGTAACCGGGATGGATCGCGTCGGCGCCGGTGATCTCCGCCGCGGAGATCACCGAAGGGATGTCCAGATAGCTGCGTGCGCTGCGGGCGGGTCCAATGCAGACCGCCTGATCGGCGAAGCGAACATGCAAGCTGTCCCGGTCGGCTTCGGAATACACGGCCACGGTCGCGATTCCGAGGTCCTTACAAGCGCAGATAACCCTGAGCGCGATCTCTCCCCGATTGGCAATGAGAATCTTCTTAAAGGGGGCGGATGCCAAACAACGCCTCCCCGTACTCCACCGGCTGGCCATTGGCCACGAGTCTGCTCTCGATCACCCCGGCGACCTCGGCTTCGATCTCGTTCATGAGCTTCATCGATTCGATGATGCACAGCACCTTGCCGGGCTGGACCGTCTCGCCGACGGCGACGAACGGAGGCGCTCCGGGCGACGGACATTCGTAAAAAGTCCCGACGATGGGCGATTTCACGAGCGCCAGCTTCGCCGCATCGGCCTCGGCTTTCGCTACCGGCGCGGGCGCCGCCGGATTCGCGACTGCCACCGGCTGGTAGGGGACCGTGGCCTCGATCCGCTCCGGCTGGATCGTCCGCCGGATGCGCACTCTGCTCTCGGCGCGCTCCACTTCCAACTCGGCAATCCCCGACTCGTTTACCAACTGAATCAATTCACGAATTTCATCTGTTGTCATGATCAAATCCGCCGCGGCGCGCGCGGCGGCATCTTCCTCTCCCGAAGGCGGGCCTTCGCTCAGATTTCCAGAAGCTCCTTCGGCGTAGGCGTCAGGACGTCGCACCCATCCGCAGTCACCACGACCGTGTCTTCGATGCGGACGCCAAACTGCCCGTCCAGGTACGCACCGGGCTCAATCGTCACGGCCATGCCCTCGGCCAATACTGTGCCGTCTCCGTGCCCCAGACGGGGCGGCTCGTGGATCTCCAACCCCAGCCCGTGACCGGTCGAGTGTACGAAGGCCTTTGCCAGCCCGTGAGCCGCCAGGACACGGCGGGCCGCGCGGTCCACCTGACCGGCGGTTACGCCGGGCCGGATCGCATCGATCGCGGCCAGTTGGGCTTCGAGCACGGCGGAATAGACCCGGCGCGCGCTACGCGGCGCTTTGCCGAGCGCCACAACCCGCGTCATGTCGCTCGCATAGCCGTCCACGAACGCGCCCATGTCTATCAATAATAATATATTTGTAGCGAAGACGCGGGTTGAAGGCTGGGCATGCGGCAAGGCCGAACGCTCGGCCACAGCAACGATCGTGTCAAACGCCGGCCCGGATGCGCCGAGGCGCCGCATCCGGTAGTCGAGTTCCGCGGCGATGTCGAGTTCGGTGGTCCGGCCGGGTTTGATCATCCGGAGAGTGCGCTCATAGGCCTGTGAATTGACCTTCACCGAGGCGCGGATGTGTGCAATTTCGGCCGCCGACTTCACCATGCGCGCCGTCTCGACAAGGCCGTCGAACGGGACGAGTTCAGTGCCGGAGCCCAGCTTGGCACGGAGCGTTTCGAACGCCGCGAGGGAGATCCGGTTGCGCTCGTATCCGAGGCGCCGGACGCGCCGCCGGGTCGCCGCCCGGGCCGCTTCCTCCGCGACGCCCTTGCCCGCGATGCGCACGGGACAATCACACTCCGCAGCCGCCTGAATCTCGTAGCGGGGATCGGTAAAGAGAACCGGCTGGCGCTCTGTCAGGAGAAGGACCCCGTTTGAGCCCGTGAAGCCGCTCAGGTACCGGATGTTCGGCAGGGCCGTGACCAAAAGGGCGTCGGTCCGGTGTGCGTCGAGGTTGCGGAGAATCGATTGCCGCCGTCCTGCGCGGACGGGGTCACTCACGCGCCAACTCCCGGCAGAGCAGGAGAGCGCGGCTGGACAGGGCGTCGGCCTGGCGCAAATCGCCCGCGTCGAGCGCGGAGTCCGCCTGGGCGAGGAACGCCTCTGCCCGCTGCACGGTGTTGCGCTGGGCGAGGTTCAAGGACCGGGTCCGGGCGCGGGCCAGGATCTGGTTCGCTTCCTGGCGGCGCTGCGTGACTTCACGCTCCAGGCGCTGCCGTTCGGCGGCCGTCTCTACCGCGCGAATCCGGACACGCGGGGCAGGGGCGGCGGGCTGGTCGGCCGGAACAATCGGGGGCGGCTCGGGCTCGGGTGCGGGCGGAGCCGACGCTCTCGGTTTCGGTGCGGGAGCACGCTTGGGCGGCTCCGGGGGCGGCGGATCCGGCAGCCGGATGACCACCGCTTCGGCACTCAACGGCTGCTCGCGAGGCAGCACCACATCCGTCTGCGGCTCGGACCACGTGGCGTCCTGCCCGCGCGCAGCAGTCACCGTGGCCGGTGGCGCCGGCGCCGCGGCTACCGGTTTCTTCTTGAAAGAACAGCCGCTGAGGAGAAGGAAACAGAGAAGCACCAGCGGCCAAACGCAGGCGCTACGCTTCACCGCCGGCCAGGGGGAAGCGGAGAAAGAATGTTGTCCCTTTGCCCGGCTCACTGCTGAAGTCGATTGTACCACCGTGGAGTTGCACCATCCTGAACGTCATGGCGAGCCCGATGCCCGAGCCCCGCTCCTTGGTACTGAAGTACAGTTGAAAGATCTTCTCCCGGCGGTCGGGAGGGATCCCGCAGCCGGTATCCTGGATGGCGATCTCCGCCTCTTCGTCCTGGGTGAGCCGGCACGTCAACCTCAGGATGCCCCCTCCAGGCATTACTTCGATCGCGTTCACCACCAGATTCAGGACGGCTTGCTTGAGTAAGTCGCTGTCCACGTTGATCGTGGCCTCGCCGGATTCAAGATCCTCTTCGACAACGATGCCTGCCGCGGCGGCTTGCGGTTTGGCCAGTGCCGCCACGCTGGCCACGAGGTCGGCGACCCGGACCTCCTTGATCTTGAGATCCAGCGGACGGGTGAAATCGAGAAACGTCTTCACGACGCGGTCGAGGCGCTCAATCTCCTTGGCGATGATCTCCAGTTGCGGGCTGACGTCGCCGCCGCCCCGGTTCAGCTTGAGACGCGCCACCTCGACGTGCATCGACATGGCGTTCAGCGGATTCTTGACCTCGTGCGCAACCCCGCCGGTGACGCGATTGATCGCGGTCAGCCGCTCGGCAGTCTCCAGTTGGCCCTGCAATTGACGCCGCACCTCGGGATCCCGCAGGCGGACCAGGAGTCCGGAGCGGCTCGATCCGGCGCCAAGCGTATCGACCGACAGGAGCGCCTGCGGCGCGCCGTCCGAGCCCAGCCTGACGCGCACGTTTCGCACCGGCCTGCCCGACTCGGCGATCCCATCCAGCAGCACTCCGGCGGGGCTGCCCGCGGGAAACACGCTTCCCAGCGGCTGGCCGGCGAGTTCCGCGCGCCTCTGCCCGAGAAATCGCTCCACGGCCCCGGAGGCGGTCACGAGCCTGCCGCTCGAATCGAACAGCAGGACGGCCTCTTCGAGCTGGTCGAGCAGGCGCTCGAAGGTCCCAAGCCTCTCGCCGAGCAGGTTCACTTTCGAGAACACCGGGCTGAACTCATCCTGGCGGGTGCGCGGGCGGGTGGACGATTCGCCCTCGTATTCGCCGCGGGCGAGGTTGTCGAGCATCGCCGCCACCCGGCTCAAGGGGCGGAACGCGTAGCCGGAAAAGATCAGCGCAGCCAGAGCCGAGATACCGATGGCGGCCGCCGAGAGGAATCCGGCGTTTCGCAGATCCTGGACGATTTCCGGTCTGACCAGGCCCGGGTAGATGACGGCTCGTACGGACGCGATCGTGGTCTGTTCCTCGGTTTCGAGCAATTGGGAGATCTGGTAAAACGCTCCCGGCCTGGGATTGAACAGGACATCGATCTTGTCCCGCAGCGGGGCCGTGGCCAGGCTGTGGTAGTTCGGGTAGTTGGCGCAGAGACGGCCAGGATCCCTCGTCGCGTCCGTGCTGAGAATTAGCCGCCCCTCGGCGTCGCAGACATCGATCTCGATGAGGCTGGCCGAGATCGTCATCAGCTTCAGCAACCGGTCGGCGAGATCGCTGTCCAGTCGAAGGCGGTCCTCGATGGTCAAATCCTCAACCGTGTCGCTCTCAAGACTGCGCAGGACCGCGTCCGCCGCGAGCCGGCAGAAGACTTCCGAGCGGTCCTCGACGGCAAGGAACTGGCGCTCAATCTGGCTCGCGAGATACGAAGTGGCTGTGGCGGCCGAAAGCAGCACCACCAGCAGCACCGCCCCTACCGTTAGCCGGACGCGCCGGGACATTAGCCTGGAGGACGCAGCAACAGCTTGCCGGAGGTTCCGCGGCCCTGGAGGTCGCGGTGCGCCTCCGCCGCGTCAGCAAGGGCATAGCTGCGCTCGATCTTCACCTTCAGGCTGCCGGAGGCGATTGCTTCGAGGACATCGCTCGACCGCCACACGAGTTCCTCCCGCCGGTTGCCATAGTGGGCGAGAGTGGGTCTGGTGAGGAACAACGAACCCTTCGCCGCCAGGGCACCGGGGTCGAACGGCGGCACCGGGCCGCTCGACTGTCCGAACAGGACCATCATGCCGCGCGGGCGCAGGCAATTCAGGCTCTTTTCGAAGGTGGATAGGCCGACTGAGTCGTAAACGACATCGAGTCCAGCGCCGCCGGTGAGCCGTTTCACCTCGGCTTCGAAGTCCTGCGAAGTGTAGAGAATGGTTTCGTCGGCTCCGGCCGCCCGCGCCAGTTCCGCCTTCGCTTCGGTCGAGACCGTGCCGAAGACGCGCGCTCCGCGAGCCTTGGCCATCTGGACAATGAGTAGCCCTGTTCCTCCGGCGGCGGCGTGCACGAGGCAGGTGTCGCCGGATTTCAAGGAATAGGTGGAGTGCGTCAGGTAGTGCGCAGTCATGCCCTGGAGCATGGCGGCCGCCGCCGTATCGAGGCCGATCCCCGCGGGAACATGGACCAGATTGGCCGCGGGAACGATCGCGTGCGCGGCGTAGGAGCCGCGCACCATGGCCCACGCGACGTGGTCGCCGGGAACCACCTCGGTCACCTCCGGGCCGGCCGCCTCCACGATGCCCGCGCCTTCCATGCCGGGGACAAACGGCGGGGGAACCTTATACAGGCCCGTGCGGTGGTACACGTCGATGAAATTCACCCCGGCCGCGGCGACCCGGACGAGGACTTCGCCCTTGCCGAGGTCCGGCAGCGTAAAGCCGTCTACCGCCAGCACCTCCGGCCCACCGCATTCCCTGATGACAATTGCTTGTGTTTCCGTTGGCATCGATTCACCGTCTCCGCAGCCGGCCGGCGTGCGCCCAGGCCGCAAACATCACCAAATATAGCAAGGTGAACGGAAACAGGAACAGGCGCGTCAGCGTCCGCACCGCGCCCGCGCCGGCCAGACCGCAGCGGAACAGGACAAAGTGCCGGATGGCGGACCAGTGGCCCCAGTCGATCCAGAAGTAGTCGCCGTTTTCGTTGAGGATGAACGCCTTGGCGGGGAGTCCGAGGACGACCCACCATTTCCACTTGGTCATGATGGGCTCGGCCGAACAGACGACTCCCACGATAGTGGGCCCCCCGGCCCTCAGGTCACCCAGAAGGCGGCGCGCCTGGCCGCGGTAGTCCGCCACCCGGTACACGGCAGTCTCCGGGGGGAAGCCGGCGGGCAGGCCGGGATAACACGTGACCAGATCGATGGGAGCGTCAGGGAACGATTCCCGCAGCCCGGGAATGAGCCCTTCGAGAAGGTACCGCGAGCCGCTCTCCACGAGGACGATTCTCCCCGGTGGAGGCAGCCGCCGGGTCCAGAAGTATCGCACTACAGCGCCCGCACCCGGACCTGGCGGAACTCGATCCAGGAAGCCACCGCATGGGCCTGCAGTTCGATGTGGCCCGCAGCGGTGTCATCGAGCCGGGCATAGGTCATGACGGTATCGCCGTTGACCCGCACGACACAGCGCGGCCCCTCGACGATCAGTTGCAGCGGGAACCATTCGTTGTCCTGAATGCGAGGGTAGGCGGCCCGCTGCCGGTAATAGAGCGATCCGGTGGGGAAGTGCGCCTCTTCGACATTGTGGATCTGGATTTCGTAATGCCGCTTGCCCTCCAGTCCTTTGCCTTCGGTGCGGAACAGGACGCCGCTGTTGTGCTGGGCAGGACCGCGCACATACATCGAGAGGTCGAAGTCGCGATACTGTTTCTTCGTGGCGATGTGCCCGATGCCTTCGCCGCGCAGGATGCCGTTGATCGCCTGAAACTTCACGGGAGCGCGGTCAGTGCGAGACTCCGAGACCCACCAGTTCTCTTCCAGATGCCGATCCGTTTCGAACAGCGGCTCCCAGCGGGTCTTCGAGGGCAGTTCCCGCAGCGTGAGGTTGCGGAAGCGGTGCTCGTACCCCAGAGGACTCAGGCCCAGATAGCCGCGGCGCAGACGGTAGCGCAACTCGGGGTGTTCGTCGGCGTTCACGTCCTGGACGATTTCGCCGTTCATCCAGACTTTGAGGGACGGCCAGTCCATGGCGATCCGCAGCGTGTTCCACTCCGGCCGGACGGCGATCCTGCGTGGCGGCAGAACGCCCAGGATGGCGCCGGCCGAGCTGATCAGCGGCTGCGGCTCCACCTGGTGGAAGATCTTCACCGCCATGCCGGTTTCGGCGCGCCGGCCGAACTCAGGGGCGTGGACATAGACGGCGCCGTCTGTCCAGCCCTTCACAAAGAACTCGCAGGAGAAGTCGAAATTCTCCAGTTCCTTGTTGTAGCGGAGCCAGGTTGGAAAGGCAGACGTGCGGTGCGCCACAATCGCGCCGTCTTCGACGTAGAAGGCGGTGGGCGGGCCATCGGCAATCGTCCAGCCGGCGAGACTGCGGCCATCGAAAATTGCGTTCGCCCCGGACTGGGCAGCAGCCAGTCCGGGGGACGCCGCCAGCGTCAGGAGCAGGCGGCGTCTTGACCAGAGCGGTTCCCTCAAGCCGTCATCTCCTCCCAGGTCACGATCCGCTTCTCGTAAATGGCCTTGGTCCCCATCAGCGGGACGATCGTCGACACCATGGCTGATTCTGCGTCGCTCATCACGGGCCGTCCGTCGCGAACGCTGTCGCGGAAGGAGGTCAGTGCGCGGACGGTCGCGTCCTGGCCGGCATTGGGCACGTCGAGTTGCTTCGTTTCCTTGGACTCGCGGGGGTGGAATGTGGCGGCAACAAGATCGACCGCTCCGTCGGCGCCGAAGACCCGCTCCTGGTTGCCCGTGAAGCCCGGCGGGTCGAAGTAGTGGTGGCTCATGTTCACCCGCACGCCGCCCGGATACTCGAAGATCACGCTGTAGTTGTCCATGACGGTACGGCCGGGCGGATCGTTCACGAACAGACTCGTGCCCCCCGAGCCCATGGCCCGCGTGGGATGGGCGCCGATCGCCCAGGTAAACAGGTCGAGGATATGGATGCCCTGGTCGACCATGATGTCGCCCGACTTGACCTTGTCGAAATACCAGGGGATGTTGCGCGGCAGGTCGCGCCCGTGCCGGATCCCCTGGCAGTACAGGACCTTGCCGATGCCCCCGGAATGGATGAACGCCTCGGCGGCGTTGCGGTTTGGATCGTGGCGTAACTGGAAGCCCACCTGGAAGAGTCCCTTGGCGGACTTGGCGGCGCTCACAATCATGCGCGAGTCGGCTACATCCAGCGCGAGCGGCTTCTCGCCGTACAGGTGTTTGCCGACCTCGAGGATGGCGGTATAGACGTTACGGTGCGTGTGGTCCGGCGTGGCGGCAATCACAGCATCGATGTCCTTGCGCGTGTCGAGCATCCGGCGGAAGTCGGTATACACATCCGCCTTGCCGCCGGCTTTGGCGACCAGTCCGGCCGCGTTCTCGGCACGGTCCTGCAACAGGTCGCAGACCGCAATGATCTGAATGCCTGGCACTTGCAGCGCCTGGCGCAAGAGATAGGTCCCGCGGTTCCCCGTGCCGACGACGGCGACACGCAGAGGCTGGCCGGATGTCTGCGCCGACAGGACGGCCGGCGCGGCGAGGGTCGTCTGAAGAAACTGTCTACGGTTTTGCATCGCGATGAAGACACTCCCTGTATGAAAGTGGGCGGGGATTGGAGGACGGGCCTCCGGGAGGCGCCCGCGCCCTACCCGAGAGTACTTCTCGCCAGCGTGGGTGTCAACGCCGCGGCTCGCTAACCAGCGACCGGGGTGCCACCGTTGTTCCACAGGCCGCGCGCTTCGCGTATCGCGGCGCGGACACTGTCTGTGTGCGCGGCTTCGCCCTCCACGAACCGCAGACCCTGGATCAGCCAGTTCGCCAGTTCGGGTTGGGTCAGATGATAGAAGACGTGACGGCCTTCGCGCCTCTCCTGCACGATCCGGTGCGCCTTGAGCCCGGAAAGATGCTGGGAAACCCTCGAATGGCTAACCCCGAGGGTTGCCTGAAGGCCGTTCACATCTTTCTCCCCTTGGCGCAACTCGGCGACGATCCGCACCCGATCCGGATGGGAGAGGATGCTGAAGATGCTGGCTAGCTCTTTGGCTACAACAATCCGGCTTGGCATCGCATCATCACCTTACAACATTTGCACATCGGGATACAAGTCTCTTGACAGAAGCTGTTCCGCTCTCTACACTTGGAGTAATCACATACGAGAATCGTCACATATTCACATGAGCGCCGCGCGATTCGATCCGGTCCTCTACCTGGAGTGGCTCTGCCCGAAGCTCGGTCTCGAATACGACCAGTCTCAGGCAATCCGCGCTGTTGAGCATGCCCGCCCGCTGGCGGCGCAAGGGGACGTGACAGGCGCTCTGATCGCCGCCGGCAATGAGATGGGGATGCGCGTGACCCCTATTCGCCGGAGTCTCCGGCAGGTGATGCGCGAAGCGGCGCCCAACGCGCCCTGGGTGACACTGGCAGGGGGCGGATGGGGAATCCTCGAAGCCAAAGGCGGCAAGGTTCTGGTGGCCCGGCCGGGGGATTCAGAAACGGAGTGGATCCCGGCAGCGGGCCTGTGCGCGCGAATCGGATTGAGCCATCCGGATGAGGAAGCCGACTGGGTCACCGCGGAACCCTCAGCCCCGCTTGAAGACATGCGAGGCCACCATGCAACGCCGTGGCAGCGGTTGCGCGGCCTTCTGCGTGCCGAACAGTCGGACCTGTTTGTTGTCATTGTCTACTCGGTCGTCATCGGCCTCCTGTCGCTCGTCGTGCCGGTCGCGGTGCAGTGGCTGGTCAACACCATCGCGTTCGGCACGCTCGTTCAGCCACTCATCGTCCTGACCATCTTCGTCTTCATCGCTCTCGGATTCGCCTCCGTGCTGACGGCGATGCGGAGCTGGGTGGTGGAGCTGATGCAGCAGCGGCTCTTCGTCCGTGTGGCGTCGGACGTTGCCTACCGGCTGCCGCGTGTGAAGGTTGAAGCCTTCGACAAAGTTCACGGACCGGAGTTGGTGAACCGTTTCTTCGATGTCGTCACGGTTCAGAAGAGCGCCTCCGCCCTGCTAGTGGAGGGCTTGTCGATCCTGCTTCAGGCTCTCATCGGCATGCTGCTCCTGGCGGTCTACCATCCGCTGCTTCTCGTCTTCGATTTCATCCTCCTGGTGATTATCGTCGTCATTCTGTTCCCGCTGGGCCGGGGCGCGGAGCGGACCGCGATCCAGGAATCGAGGGCCAAGTATGCGCTGGTGGCCTGGTTTGAGGAGATTGCGCGCTATCCAGTAACCTTCAAGTCCGGCGCGGGACACGGGTATGGCGCGGAGCGCTCCGATGTCCTGGTTCGCTCCTACCTGGCGGCGAGGCGCAACCACTTCCGGATCGTGCTCCGCCAGATCATCGGCTTCCTGGGGCTGCAAGCGATCGCCAGTGCGGCGCTGCTGGGCATCGGCGGCTGGCTGGTGATGGAACGGCAGTTGACTCTGGGCCAACTCGTGGCCGCCGAACTCGTTGTTACCATGGTTGTAGGCGGGTTGTCGAAGTTCGCCAAGAAACTGGAAACGTTCTACGACATGCTGGCGGCGCTGGATAAACTCGGGCACCTGATCGATCTACCACTCGAGCAGAGCGGCGGGGAGCGGCTCCCGGCGTCTCCGTTCCCGGCGCGCCTCACATTGGATAAGGTCAAGTTTGGCTATCCGGGCAAGGGCCCGGTGCTGAACGGGGTTTCGCTGGAAGTTGCTCCCGGCGAACGGGTCGGCCTGATCGGGACGCTGGGGTCGGGCAAGAGTTCGCTGGTCGATCTGTTGTATGGGCTGCGGTCTCCCCAATCAGGTTCGATCCAGATCGACGGGCACGACTTCCGGGATCTTTCGGTCGAGGATCTCCGTTCGCACATCGTCGTTGTGCGCAGCAATGAAGTGTTCGAGGGAACCGTCGCGGAGAATCTTCGCATCGGCCGCGAGCATCTCTCAGCAGCGGATCTCTGGCGCGCTCTGCGGGCCGTAGGGCTCGAAGAGGATGTCCAGGCGCTGCCCCATGGCCTGTCCGCGGAACTGGCGACCGGCGGACAGCCCTTGTCGCGCGGGCAGAGCGGACGTCTCATGGTGGCGCGTGCATTGGCGGGCCACCCGCGGCTACTGATCCTTGACGAGAGCCTCGACCGGATCGACGATGACCATGACCGGGAGACACTTTTCAGCGCCCTGTTTTCGTCCGGTGCACCGTGGACGCTGCTGGTCGTCTCGTCGAGTCCGGAGATTCTGTCCCGGTGTGACCGGGTCTTGGCCCTCAATGGCGGAGACATCACCGAAATCGGGAGCTCCGCCACCAACCCTGTCCGGGAGTGAGACATGGCAGTAACGCAAGCACCGCAAGTACATCACCGAACGCATGACCTCGTTCCGGTCAACGAATACAAAGGCCTGCCGGCGCTCCGGCTGGTCCGCACGCCGCGTTCGAGCCGGGTGCTTTCCCGCCTGCTGACGACGCTGGCTGGAGTGATCGCCCTGGCCCTCATTGTGACCCCGTGGCAACAGAACGTGGACGGCGAAGGGCGGGTCGTCGCCTTCGCTCCGATCGAGCGGCAGCAGACCATCGATGCGCCGGTGGACGGGCGCGTCACGCTGTGGATGGTTGTGGAAGGGCAGACCGTCGAGCCGGGAGAGATCCTGGCCGAGATTTCCGACAACGATCCCGACCTGCTCCAGCGCCTCGATCAGGAGCGCCGGCAGACCGCGGAACAGGCCGACGCCGCCAAGCGGCGGGTCCGGTCTCTGCAGGACCGGATGCAGGGCCTCGAAGACACCCGCGAAACGGCTGTCGCCGCCGCCAGGCAGAGGGTACAGATGGCGCGGGACCGCGTCGGCGCTGCCGAACAGGCGCTGGCTGCGTCGGAAGCGGCCCGGATCGCGGCAGAACTGAACTGGGAGCGGCAAGGGAAACTCGGCGCCCGCGGATTGGCGTCCACCCGTGCGATGGAAGTCGCCGAGGCCGAGTTCCGCCAGGCCGGCGCCAACGTGCTGCGGGCCCGCAATGGGTTGAGCGCCGCCCAAGCCGAACTGCTGTCGATGGAATCGGAACTCGACCGAACCGATGCCGATGCCCGGGCGCGGATCGAAGAGGGCCGCGCATCGCTTGACTCCGCGGTGTCTGACGCCGCCAAGGCCGCGGCCGAGTTGACCAAACTCGATGTCCGCATTGCACGACAATCCACCCAGACCGTCCGTGCGCCAATGGCCGGGACTGTGCTCCGTGTGATGGCGGGGCCGGGTGAGTTCGTCAAGTCCGCAACTCCGCTGATGGTCCTGGTGCCGGCGTCGGGCACTGACGTGGTTGAGATTTTCGTAGTCGGCCGCGACATCCCGCTCATCCATGTCGGGGACAAAGTCCGCTTGCAGTTCGAGGGATGGCCCGCGGTGCAATTCGCCGGCTGGCCTTCGGTGGCGGTGGGCACATTCGGCGGCGAAGTCATGCTCGTGGACCCGACCGACGACGGCAAGGGCCGGTTCAGGATCCTCGTGCGTCCGGACCCGGACGACGAGCCGTGGCCCGACAAACGATACCTCCGCCAGGGGGTCCGCGCCCACGGCTGGGTCCTGCTGAAGCAAGTGCCCATGTGGTTCGAGATCTGGCGCCACCTCAATGGCTTCCCGCCGACGGTGTCCGACAGCGAACCGTCGGGCAGCAAAAAAAGTTAGTCTCATTGCCATGCGCCAAATCGTTGTTCTCCTGACCGCTTTGGCGGCCGGCAGTGGATCTCTGGCCGCTCAGGTTCTGACCCTGGACGAACTCCTCGGCTCGGTCGAGCGGAGCTACCCGGCGCTGCTGGCCGTGCTCCAGGAGCGCGAAGTCGCCGCGGGCCGCTTGTTGAGCGCCGAAGGCGCCTTCGATTTCCGGATCCGCTCCCAGGGCACCTGGGATCCGATGGGCTTCTACACACACCGGCGCTTCGACATCATGGCGGAACAGCCCATGCAGACGCTGGGCACATCGGTCTTCGGAGGCTACCGCGTCGGCCGCGGCTCGTTCTCGTCGTCCGACGTCACGAAGCTGGAGACGCTCTCAACCGGGGAATGGCGCGGCGGCTTCCGGGTTCCGCTGCTGAGAGATTCGGCCACCGACCGCCGCCGGATTGAGATCTCGCAACGCGGCATCGACGTGCGGCTGGCAACTCTGTCGGTGACCGAACAGCGCATTTTCATCCGCAGGCTCGCCACGATCCGCTACTGGGAGTGGGTGGCGGCAGGATTGCGGCTGCGGGTCGCCGAGGCGCTCCTTCGCATCGCGACAGAGCGGGATTCGCAAATCCGGGAAACGGTCGAGCTGGGCCAGTTACCGCCGATTGAAATCACGGAAAACCAGCGCGCCATTCTGGAACGTCAGGGCGACGTGGTCGCCGCGACGCGGCTTCTCGAACAGACCGCGATCGAACTGTCGATCTTCTATCGCGACGCCGCCGGCGAGCCGCTGCGGCCGGCGCGGGACAGGCTGCCTCCGCGGTTTCCCGAGCCACAGCAGCCCGTCATGTCGGCGATCGACGAGGATATCGCGCAAGCGCTCGTGCGTCGTCCCGAAATCGAAGTGCTACAACTGCGGCGCCAGCAAGCCGAATTGGATGCGAGGCTGGCCCGCAATCAGACGCTCCCGTCGCTGGACCTGCTAGCCGGATACTCGCGCGACTTCGGCATCGGACGCCCGATCCTGCGGCCGGCGGAACTGGCAACGGCTCTCCAGTTCGATTTCCCGCTGGCGCGGCGGCAGGCGCGCGGCGCCCAGAAGGCAGCCGAGGCGCGCGCCTCGCAGATCGGACAGCAGGAGCGCCTGATCCGGGACCGCGTGGAGACGTCGGTGCGCGATGCCTACTCGGCGCTGGCCGCGGCCTTCGCCCGCGTCGGGGTGGCGCGCGAAGAACTCGATGTCGCCCGCCAGCTCGAGGAAGCGGAGCGGGTCCGGCTGGATCTCGGCGATTCCACGCTCTTCCTGGTGAACCTGCGCGAGCTGAACACAGCCAGCGCCGCCATCCGCGAAGTGATCGCCGTGGCCGATTACCATCGCGCGCGCGCCGACTACCGCGCCGCGATCGCTCAACTGCAGTAGCCCCGTCGGTTGAGACGAGGCCTCAGATCCCGAGGAACTCGATGGGTCTGGCTCGCTTCCACCTCCCCTGGGTGAAGTCCGGGAAGTCGATCGGCGCGCTGCGCGCCGCCACCGACTGCGCGCTCAGGGGCATGATGGCGCTCCACGCCGCGGTGTCGTAAACGTCGATGGGTGTTTGCCGGTTCTGCCGGACAGCTTCGTAAAACTGGTGCAGCGTCAGGTAGTCCGCGCCTCCGTGCCCCCGGCCACGCGCCCTTTCGCCAAGGGCCTTCCAGATCGCGTGCTCATACTGAGCGTAATACCGCTCCGGATCCTCCCATTTCTCGTGCTCCGGACTGCGGCCTTCGACGTAAAGCTTGTCGAGCGTGCCGGAATAGATGCCGTTGGTTCCCTGCACCCGCAGAATCAGGTCGTAGGGACGCGGAAGAGAGGTGTCGTGATAGAGGGTAACCGTCCGTCCCTTCTCGGTCATGATCATCGACGTGTTCACGTCTCCGAGGGCGTAGCGGCGGCTCGCATTGCGATGCTCCTTGCCGAAGCGCTTCGTGACGAAATGGTTGATCCCTCGCGAGCGGCTGCTCATGGACGTCAGGTAGGTGAACCGGTCGCCGCGGTTGATGTCCAGCCACCAGGCGATGGGGCCGATCGGGTGTGTCGGATAGATGTTGCCGTTTGTCCTGACAGCGTGCATCCCACGCCAGGACACCTCACCGGGGACCTCCCCGCGCTCCTTGCGGCCGAAGAACGCCACCCGGACGTCGTGCTGGTAGCCGCCCTCGCAATGGGCAAGGTCGCCCAGAACCCCCTGTTGCACAAGGTTCAGGACCATGAGCGCATTGCGGAAGTAGCAGACGTTCTCCAGGATCATGCAAGGCTTGCCCGACGCTTCGGACGCGCGCACCAGGCTCCAGCACTCCTCCAGTGTTGTAGCCGCCGGCACCTCGGTCGCGGCGTACTTCCCCGCCTCCATGGTCGCAACCGACATCGGCGTGTGCCACTCCCAGGGGCCTGCGTTGACGACCGCATCGAGGTCGTCCCGCGCGACAAGGCGGCGGAAATCCTCGATGCCGCTGCTATACCCTTCGGGTCTCGGACGTCCGGACTGCTCGACCAGGCTCTGGGCGCGGCTCAGGTTCGCCTCGTTGATGTCACACACGGCGGGCACTTCAATCCCCGGCATGGTGAGCGTGACGCGCAGCAGGCTCGTACCGCGGCCCCCAACTCCGATGAACCCCACCCGGATCGGGCGGCCCGGGGGCTGCGCCTGCGCGTCCGCGGCTACGCCGGCAACGGCAGTGCTGCCGGCAAGAAACTGCCTTCGATTCCATTTCCTCGACATCTGTCCTCCGTTACCGCCATGTCCCCAGCCACGCACCGTAGTGCTTCTCGAATGTCACGCCGGTCAGCCGCCGGCCGAAGTGAAGCCGCTCGGGATGCCCGGCTTGGGCAAACGCTTTGCGCGCTGGTTCGTACTCCGCCGCGGCCTCGCGCAGCGGCACCGGAACCTTCGTTGGAGTCAACGGTTCCATGATCCACACCGGGCGGGGAGCAATCGCAGCCGCAAGGTCCGGCAAGTCGAAATCCTGGAGCACACCGGGCACGACGATTCGCTCCATGTCCTGGTGGAACTTCGCCCGGATCATTGCCATATAGGACAGGAGTGCCCCCTCGGAGACCACCTTCCCGATGCGCGGTTCCAGAGCGGCGGCGTAGAGTGCGAGAACGCCGCCATCGGCCTTCCCGAACACCGCGACGCGGCTGGCGTCGACATCCGGGCGCGCAATCAGGTAGTCGAAGCACCGCAGCAGGTCACCCACCTGCATACCCGCGACCGTCTTGCCGACAAGGAGCGCGCGCATCGAGGTCTGGTATTCCACCGAGTAGCCAGACGATCCCGGATTGTTGTGGTGCCGGGGCGCGCTTTCCCCCCAGCCCCGCAGGTCAGGCACCATCACGACATGGCCCGCTTCGACAAGAGCCAGCGGGTCCCACCGGCTGGCCTCATCGCGTCCCTCTCCAGCCGTCATGCCGGCGGACTTGCCGGACGGGTTGAGATAGATCACCGCCGGTTTCCGTACCGCACCTGCGTCCGGGATCAGCAGCAACGTGGGGACCGAAATCCCGGGCTCTGTTTCCACGACGGCCGTCTCGATCCGGTATCCGTCGCGTTGAAGCGTGCCTGCCGCCCGTGCCGCGGGAGCCTCCCGTTGCTTCCCGAGTTCGAGAGTCACACCAAGGCGGCGTGATATTGCCGGACGGGCCTGTGCCGGATCCTTCAGGAGCGTTCGCCCGGCAAACTGCTCCTCCGCGACCGCGCGGTTGAGAACGTTGACCGTCGTGCTCTGGACTGACATCGAGACCTGTCCGGTCGCGGTGGACCACAATTCATTTTCTGGAGCGATGTGGATGTCACCCTCAACCGCCGGTTCATCTCCGCGGCCCTTCAGCCACCGCTCCATCCAACGATAGGTCTCCTCCCGGCGGCCCTTGAGGTAGCCGTGCGGCCCCGGGCTCTCCAGGAATCGTGCCGCCTCCGCCTTGCCGAGGACTTCATAGATACGGCGGGTCTCGGCTGCCGTTTCGCGAGCCCCCTCGATGGGGAAGTAGTCGAGCGTGCCGGCTGTGATGTTGAACGGCCTGGGTGCGAACAGAATCGTGAAGTCGCCGAAATCGAGGCCATCGCTCAGAAAATGCGTGAGCGACTGTTCCGCGTCCTGCGGTCCGGGTCCGTTCCACAGCGTCTTCCAGTTGGTTATGTAGCAGACGCTGTGCGCGGCGGCGAGGCGCGGTTCCATGGCTGCGAGGTAGGCGGACTGTGTCCCGCCTCCGGAATTGCCGGTGACTCCGATGCGGGCCGGATCGACGTCGCCCCGCTCCAGCAGGTAGTCCACCCCCCGGATGCCGTCCCAGATCTCGTACCGGGCGAAATTGCCGCCTGTGAGCCGGCACTGCCAGTCGGCCATCATGTGCTCCATCGTGGGTCCGCGGCCGGCAAGAGACTTTCCCTGCTCAGCAGAAAAATACTCGAGCCGCTCCCCTTGCCCGATCGGATCGTACGCCAGGGCGAGAATCCCCCGGGTGGCGAGGGACGCGCTTACCTGCTGGGTCGTGGAGGAGGCCTTGCCCGCAAATCCATGTCCGGTCGTCACCAGCACGGCGGGAAATGGCGGGGCCGCCCCGAGCGGCACGTACACGTTGGCCGTCACGAACAAGCCCGGAAGACTCTCATAAATGAGCTTCTCGATCTTGTACGCGTCTCGCTGGATGCTGCCGGTGACCCTGGCGCGCAGTGGGGTCTTCTCCTTCGGGAATCCTCCAAACGATGCCAGGATGCGGCCACGGGCATACTCCTGGCGGGAGGCCACGTCAGCCGGCGTCTGGATGGCGGCGATCTTCGCGGCGCGTTCGGCCAGTTGCTTCTCCGCCATCTCGGTCAGATAGCGGAGAAGCATGTCGTCGAGGCCGCCCGTCACTCGTCCTGTCTCGGGCGGCCGGGCGCAACCGGACAGCAGGAGCAGCGGCACAAGCGACAGGCGGAGGGGATGAGCCATTTCAGAAGCTCACCTTGAGCGCAAGCTGTCCGATTCTTGGATCGGCCGCACTCTCGATTCGTCCGAACCGGGCCGTCACCTGCCGCACGCTGTACGGATTGGAGAAGTTCGGCCGGTTGAACAGGTTGAAGAACTCCGCGCGAACCTGGACCTGCACGCGTTCGCGCGCGGTAAACGTCTTCATGAGCGCCGTATCGAAGCTGATCGTTCCGGGACCGATCATCAGGTTCCGGGGCGCTGTGCCGAACGTGCCGATGGCATTCAGCTCGAAAGCTGCCGGATCAAAGTATCGCGCCACCAGGTCCTTCCGTGGCCTGCCGGGGTCCAGGTGAGGGTCGCCGACCAGATCCGCACGGTCCAGATTGAGGCCGCTGAAGGCTCGATCGACCCCGGCGGTCACGCTGAAAGGCAGGCCGTCCTGGAAGGTCCAGATCCCGGTGCTCTCCCACCCCCCGATCGTATGGCGGATCAGGCCGGGGCTCGATGTCATGGCGGGAAGGACCCACACGTGCGAGGCGATGAGCCGGTGACGCACGTCGAAGTCCGACAGTCCCCGCACGAACGACCGGCTGAACGGAGGCGAGATGGCGCCCTGCTGGCCTGGCACGGGATCAAACGACCATTCGTCGATCGACTTCGACCATGTGTAGTTCGCCTCGAAAGACAGGCCTTTGGTCATCCGGCGCTCCACCGACACCTGGAGAGCGTGGTAGGAGGAGTTGCTGCCCGCGTCTGTCTGCAGAATGCTGTTGAACTGGTTGAATGGTCTCCGCTGCTGCAGGTTGCCCAGCGTCGCACCGGGCGCGTAGCGGGCGTAGTTGACGTCGTTATTGAAGGACAACTGTCTTCCCATGTTGCCGACGTAACTGACCCTCGAGACCAGGTTCTGGGTCAGCTCGTGTTCAATGGTCAGATTGTAGGCCTGGGTGTAGCTCGGCCGGAAACCGGGGCCGAACGAGCCGAATGTCCCCAGGGGTGGAAAGAATGCGGCGTCCTGCGCGGGAGTAAACGGCGCGAAGGAGTCCGGGAACGGATTCGGCCGGCTGCCGTACGGGTCCTCGAAGCGCACGTTAAACAACTGCACCTGCGGACTGAACGGCGCGGAGTTGACGAACGTGTTGTAGAGCACCGTGAACTGCGGGTTCCAGAAGATACCAAGACCGCCGCGAATCACGGTCCTCTGGTTGCCCATGGGACGGATCGCGAAGCCAAGCCGCGGGGAAAACATGCCGAGGGATTTGTCAAAGCCGCCCTGCGGACAGCCCGTGTCGCCGGCGCTGAGGTATCCAAGAGGAGCATTCACAAAGCGCGTGGACTGTTGCCCCGGCCGGAAGCACTGGACGCGTCCCAGGGTGTCGTGGAAGGGAAACACTGGATCCCAACGCAGCCCCAGATTCAAGGTCACGTTGCTGGATGCCCGGAAGTCGTCCTGGATAAAGAGCCCGTAGCGGGTTCCGCGCAAATCCTTGAACTCGCCACCCCCTTGAAGAAACTGGAAAAGATCGCCTGTCATGAAGTCGGCCACCGCGTGACCGCTGACTGAGCCATTGAAGGTAAACAAGCCCATCGTGCGGAAGTGATTGTCGATCTGGTTCCCGCTCCGGATGATCTCGCCGCCGATCTTGATTTCATGCTTGCCACGGAACCAGGTGACCGTGTCGGCCCAATGGAAATCGTGATCGCGTTTCTCGTAAAACTGTCCGGCGCTCGCGGTGAAGAAGCCGGTGACGCCCAGGTTGAACTCGGGGGGGTGAAACGCCAGATTTCTCACTCCGGCCCGTGCCTGGTCGATGGGAAACTCAGTGTCCTTCCAGGAGAGCGTCGTGGTACGGAACCGGTACGCGAACGTCGCGTTGTTCATCATGGACGGCGAGATCGTGTAGACGTGGTTCAGGGAGATGTGCGTGTAAGGGTAAGAGCTGTCGCGAATCTGCGGCAGGGCGAGGTTCTGCAGACTGACCGTGAGCGGCTGGTGCTCTTTCTGATAGAAGTACTTCGCATTGAAACGGTGCTTCTCCAGGTTGTAGTCCACTCGTCCCATGTACTCCCCGGTATTGATGCGTGCCGGCGTTCCGGAGAGGATTCGCCCGTCCGCCGTCCCCGGATCGGGCAGGTGCTGCAGCCAGTTCTGTGAGACGGAACTGAGGCGGCTGGCCGGAATCTGGTTGCCGGGGAAAGGCTGACCGGTCTGGACGTCACGGATCGTGGTGAGTCCGGTGAAGTTGCCCTGCCGCATGTTCGCGGTCGGCATAATGATCACCGAGAGCTGCGGATCACTGCGCAAGTACGTCTGCTGGAATGTTCCGAAGTAGAAGAGCTTGTCCTTGATGATCGGGCCGCCCACAGTGCCCCCGAACTGATTGCGCTTCAAGGTGTCGCGCCGGGCGGCAAAGAAGTTCCTGGCATTGAGCGCGGCGTTGCGGTTGAACAGGAAGAGCGACCCGTGGATGTCGTTGGTGCCGGACTTCGTCACAACGTTGACGATCGCACCCGTAGCGTTGGCGTACTCCGCGCTGAAGTTGCTCTTCTGCATACCGAACTCCTGGACGGCGTCAGGGTTGGGGAAGACGCCGCTGTAGTTCCGGTAGGAATCCGTGTTGTATCCGCCATCCATCAGGTAAGCGACGCCGTTCTGGCGGCTGCCATTGACGCTGTAGGCGTAGCCTTCGCGGTTGCTGCCGCCTCTGGAGATCACGCCGGCGGAGATCCGAAGGAGTTCGGGCATGTTCCGGCCGTTCAACGGCAAGCTGACAATGCGCTGTTCATCGACCAGCGCCTTCAACGTGCCGGTCTGTGTCTCGAGTAGCGGAGCGGCGGCCGTGACCGTCACCGAGTCCGTCACCGCACCGACGGAGAGCACAACGTCCAGAGTCGGCCGTTCATTGACAGCGAGACGGATGCCCTGACGGACGTACCGCTGGAATCCGCTCGCCTCGACATCGAGCCGGTATTCGCCAACAGGCAGCAGCGTGAAGACGTAGCTACCGTCGGCCCCGGACGGACGGCTCGCCGAGAATCCGGTCTGAACATTCGTAATCGTCACTGCCGCGTTGGGAATCGTCCCGCCGGTAGAATCCGTGATCGTGCCGACAAGGGCAGCCGTGGCCTGCGCCCATAGCAGAGCGCCTGCAGACAGCGCCATGACCGCGCAACCTGCGGATAAAGCCAGTCTGATCTTCCTACTCATTGAGATTCACCTCCCGGATGGCCCAGGCAACACTTCACCCGAGGCTCGTCAATATCAAGACAGTTGAGCAAGGCTTGTTTATGACAAGAATCGGCGGCGGCATTGATATATACTGAGGATCCATTCGGAGCTTCAAATGGGCCACAGCAGCAGCGACTTCTTGGGTCGCCCGGTGCCGGGACACGAGTGGCCTGCGGCACCGAGCTCTCAGGAATTCGCCGCGCTTTTCGTAGAACTGCGGATTCCGGTTCAACGTTACCTCTTCCGCGTCCTGCGCAACACGGCCGCGGCTGAAGACCTGACGCAGGAAGTCTTCCTCAGTCTGTATCGCACCTTGCAGGAGGACACAAGCATCGGCGATCCCCGGGCGTGGGTGTTTCGAGTCGCCCACAACCTTGCGATCAATTGGGCCACGAAGCAGAAGAATCACGGGGAGGTGCATCCCGAAGGCCTTTGTCCCGGTCGTGAATTCAGCGACCCTCGTCCGGATGCGTTCGACGTCCTGCTTCGCCTGGAGCAGCGCCAGAGGATCCTTCTCTCAATCCGGCAACTTCCGCCGCTGGAAAAGCGCTGCCTGGAACTGCGTCTCGGCGGGCACTGCTACCGGAAGATCGCCGAGGTGACCGGCGTGTCGGCATCGACCGTCGTCACCAGTGTCACCCGCGCAGCTGCGAAACTTGCCGGCCTTCTTCGTTGCGTCCCCGGAAGACCGAAGTAAACAGATGGTGGTGGACCTTCGGGACAGATCGGGATACGATACCCGTACCCGGAGAGACTCATGACACGTCGAGAATTCACATCGCTCAGCCTTGGCCTGGCCCTCACGGGCTGCAACAGAACCCCTGCTCCCGAAGCACCCACTCCGTCCCGGTTTGAGTTCACGCGCATGACTGTGCACTGGCAGGACTACGTGCGCCCGGACTATCTTCCGTTCCTCCGCGACACCCGTCCCGAAGTTGTCCAGGTGGGCTTCTATGGCGCCGACTTCTACACCCTGGCTCACATGCCCGATTCCGCCAAAGGGTTGTCCGGCCCGCTCATGCCGTCGCACGCGGGAGTGTTCGAAGCCACCGCGCCCGCCGACCGCCTGCGCCGCAGCGCCGAGTACTTTGAAAACCTGAACGGCGAGATCAAGAAGCTCGGGGCCAAAGTGATCGGGCATTTCGACATCGTCAAGTACCTGCTCGGCGACAAGAGCAAAGATCCGGCCAAGCCCGAGGGCGGCTTCTTCGAGTACTACAACAACCTGTGGGATGAGAAGGAACTCGGACCGAAGCCGGTCGCCGACCCCCTCGACCTCTTGCAGCAGAACCCGCGCGGCGTCCCGATCATGCACACCGACGAGGACGCCAAGCCCTACGGCGTCTATTTCGGCTGCCTCAACAACCCGCACTGGCGCGCCGTCCTCAAGGCGTGGGTAAAGCGCGGGATCGAGCGAGGTCTCGACGGGTACGTCATCAACTACTTCTACCGCCACAACTGCGTCTGCCAGCACTGCGAGCGGGCGTTCAAGGCATTCCTCAAAGCACGCTTCACGCCAGCGCAACTCCGGGAGCAGTTCGAGATCGCCGACCTCGACTCGCACGTCTTTACTGAGATCATGGCCCGGCACAACCCGAAGCAGTCCACGCCGCTGCGCCTCGAAATGCACCGCTTCTCGGACATCTCGAACAAGCAGAACTTCGACGACGTATTCGTGGACTATGGCCGCGGCCTGAAACCGGACCTGATCCTGGCGAAATGGCTGCACTTGTACGATTTCCGGTACCCGCCACACGGTCCGACCGACGAACGGCAACTGCTGCCGGCCGAACTGTGGGCCAGGGACGAAGACTATCTCTGGTATTGCGTGGGCGGCGTGCGCAAGCCGACTGGCCTGGCAAAAGGCATTCTCGGCGACGGGACGCTGGCGATGCGCTACATCCGCGGCGCGGCCGACGACAAGCCGTTCACCATCTGCCAGTACGAACGCACGCGCGTGCGGGCCATCTTCTCGGAAGTGGCGGCCAACGGCGGCTGCGCGATGTCGAACTACACGGAGTTCTTCGACGCGGCCAGCCGCGCCGAACTTGTGCGCTACTACGGATTCATGCGGCGCTACGACGCCCTGTTCCATGCCAACCGGTCTCACGCCGAGGTCCTGCTCGTGTTCCCGCGGCGCGAGATCCACCGCGGGCGCTATCACGAGGCGATGGAGCCATTCCACAAGATCGCACTGGAGTTGATGAACCGGCATCTCCTGTTCGACGTCCTGCCCGACGACATCGTCACCGAAGAACGGAAGCGCGCGTACAAGCGCGTGTTCACCACCGCCGACACGGTGCCGCAGGATCTGACCGAACTCAGCGTGTTCGACCTGCCGCACACGGTGCGCGTGGCTGCCAACCGTCCCGCCGGGGGCAACGAAATCGATCTTCATTTCGTGAACTACAACCGCGACGAGTCGCAGGACCCGCCAAAGCGCGGCGTGGAAGACGAGCGGCCGATCGCGGTGCCGCAGGTGCGCTGCGATGTCGTCATCCCGGACGGTTTCCGCGCCTCCAAGGTGGAGATGATCACACCAGAGGATCCGGAACCGGTAACGATCGCGGTGGAGACCGCGGGAAACCGCGCGCACTTCACCGTGCCGCAGTTCCTCGTATATGGCCTTGCGCGGATTCACCTCGAGGCGGGGAACGCTCCAGGCGGGCAAAGAGCAGCTCGTTTGCAGCCCCAAGCCAAGGTACTGCCGGAATCGGCTCAGGGGACGACGGCGCCGTTCGAGCCGTTCGATCACGCCGAATGCTCGCGGGCGTTCTGACGTTCCGCCGCCCGCCTTTTGGCGCAGGCCGGACATGGTAATGTATACGGGATGACCGCAAGCGACGTGCGCCAGCGATTCCGCGGCGTTTTCGGGTTCCCTGTTACCCCGTTTAAGAAAGATCTTTCCCTCGATTTGGACAGTTTGGCCAAAAACGTCACGGAGATGGCCAAGCATCCGTTCTGCGCCCTGGTAGCCGCGGGCGGCACGGGCGAGTTGTACTCGCTCACGATCGACGAAATCACCGACGTGGTACGCGTGACGGTCGAGTGCTCGAATGGTTTGCCCGTCGTCGCGGGCACCGGCTACAACGCCGTGATGGGCGCCGAAATCGCGCGCCGCGCGGAGAAGGTAGGCGCCGGATGCATGCTGGTCCTGCCACCCTACTATTCGAACGCGCCGGAGGGCGGGTTGTTTGACTACTATGCGGCGATCGGCAACGCCACCGGCCTCCCGCTGATGCCCTACAGCCGCGACTGGGCCGTGTTCAGCCCGCAGCAGGTCGAGCGTTTCTGCGACCGCGTTCCCACACTCGCCGCCTGGAAAGACGGCCAGGGAGACGCGCGCAAGTACCAGCGCATCATGCACCACGTCGGCGACCGTCTGGCGTGGCTCGGCGGGATCGGCGACGACTGTGTGCCCGGCTATTTCGCCGTCGGCGTGCAGGCGTATACGTCAAGCATCTCCAACATCGCGCCCAAGCTTTCTCTGGCGCTGGCGGACGCCGGTCTCAAGCGGGACTTCGCAACGCTCGACGGTCTCATGAAGAAGTACGTCCACCCGCTGTACGCTCTGCGCGACCGGATGCGCGGCTACGAAGTTTCGATCATGAAGGAAGCGATGGAGATGCTTGGCATGCCGGCGGGACCGGTGCGCCCGCCGCTCTCCGATTGCAGGCCGCAGGACGTCGAGGATCTGCGCAAGCTGATGGACGTCTATCGCGACGTGCTGTAATCCGGCGTGACCCACGCGTTGCGGCTCAGTACGGGCGGGGCGGCGGCAGCAGCGGCCGCCCTGCTCATCGCCACCCGGTGGCCGTTCGCGCCCCGCCATCTCTATTACTTCGACAACATCAACTTCGCGCTCGCCATCGAGCGCTTCGATCCGTCGCTGCATCAACCTCAACCGCCAGGTTATCCGCTCTTCGTAGGACTGACCCGCCTGCTGCACCTGGCGATCCCGTCGGTGGAAGCGGTCTTTTTTGCGGCCGGAATCCTGCTCGCCGTGGCCGCGCTGCTGCTGACACGAGCGCTGGGCGAACGGATGTTCTCGCCCCGCGCGGGATGGTTCGCCGCGTGGCTGCTGCTGTTCAATCCGGTGTTCTGGCTCGGCGGCGTCACTCACCAGGTGCGGCTGAGCCTCGCGGCCGGCGGGATGGCGGTGGCGTACGCATGCTGGCGGGCGCGCGAGACCGGCCATGCACGGTGGTTTTACGTGGCATCCGGAATCCTTGCGGCCGCCTGTGGATTCCGTCCCGCCATGATCGTCTACCTGGCGCCGCTGCTCCTCTGGACCGGGTGGCGAGGCCGTTTCACACTCCGGCAATGGACCGCGGCCGCTGCCCTGTTCGGCGGCATCGCGGGATCCTGGTTCGCCGTAACGGTCTGGGCGTCCGGCGGGCTGGTGGCGTTCTGGAACCTGCTGCAGGGTTACGCACAGGAACAGTTCCACGGGTCTTCGCTCGTCTACGGTGCTCCGGCGCAGGCCGCCGGACGGATGGTCGAGGCGGCTTTCGTGTGGACCTTCCTCGGCGTGTTCTCCTGGATCTGGGCGCTCCCGTGGTTGGAGCGCCGGGGGGTCGCGGACCGCGGCACGGCCGGATTCCTCGCCGTCGCCTTCCTGCCGGCGTTCCTGTTCCATGCGCTGATCCACGTCGGCGATCCCGACCACACGTTGATCACGGTACCGCTGGTCTGCCTCCTGGGTGGCCGCACGCTGGAACGCGCGCGCATCAACGTCCCGGCGGCCGCGGCGGCGGCGATGGCGCTCAATGTGCTGCTTTGGCTTGTGCCGCCGCCCGGACTGGCGCGGGCGGCCAGCGCACGCGCGGTGCGCGCGGTGGACCGCATCACCTCGGCTACGTTCGACGCGATCCGGGAGCAGCAGCGTGCAGGTCCCGTGGTGCTGATCTGCTACGAAGGCCGCGTCACCTGGCGCCACCTGTCCTACTACTTCCCGGATGTGCCCCTGTACGTCCTGCACGCAGCCGCGGACGCCCCGGCGTGGCTGCTGCGGGGACGCACCATGGAAGAGCCGGAAGTGCGCGACGGCGCCTATGTGCTCCCCGCGGACGCCACCGTGCTCTGGGTTGTCGAGCCGCCGGCAGCTCCGTCGATTGACCCGCCCGCCGAAGCCGCGGGCCCCGTGTTCCGGTCGGGAGCCGGGCCATTTTCATTTCGTCATTACCGTTTCGTGCGCGGCCAGCTATAATCAGTGTTCCCCGGAGGAGGGCTATGGACTGGTGGATCTGGCTGGTGGTCGGGCTGCTGCTCTTGTTGTCGGAGGCGGTCACTCCCGGAGGGTTTTACCTGTTTTTCCTCGGAATGAGCGCCATCGCTGTCGGCGCCTTGAGCGGGCTCGGACTGGGTGGGCCGCTTTGGTTCCAGTGGCTTCTCTTCTCCGTGCTGTCCGCACTGTGCGTGTTTCTCTTGCGCCAGCCGCTGCAGCGCGCGCTCCTCAACAGGAAACCGCCGGTGGATTCCATGGTCGGCGATCTCGCGTTAGCCGTGCAGGAGATCGCCGCGATGGGTTCGGGCAAGGTGGAGTATCGCGGTACGGCCTGGAACGCCCGGAACCTGACGGGAACCACCATTTCCGCTCAGCAACAGTGCCGGGTCGAGAGCGTCGATGGGCTGACGCTGCTCGTGCGGCCGGAATGATCGCAACGAAAAGGAGAAGATTCGCATGGACGGTGGGTTGCTGGTAGTCCTGGGCTTGGCCCTGCTTGTCATCATTTTGATTGCCAAGACGGCGATCGTGGTGCCACAACAAAGCGCGTATATTGTGGAGCGGTTGGGCCGGTACGCCGGTACACTCGAAGCCGGCTTCCATATCCTGATTCCCTTCCTCGACGTGATCCGCTACAAGCTCTCGCTCAAGGAACAGGCCGTCGACATCCCGGAACAGGTCTGCATCACGCGGGACAACGTCCAGGTGGCGGTGGACGGGGTCCTGTACTTGAAGGTCCTGAATCCCGAGCGAGCCTCGTACGGCATCTCCGACTACCTCTTCGCGATTGCGCAGCTTGCGCAGACGGCTCTGCGTAGCGAGGTCGGTAAGATCGAACTGGACCGGACATTCGAGGAACGCACGAACATCAATACCGCGGTCATCAACGAACTGGACAAGGCATCCGAACCCTGGGGCGTGAAAGTGCTGCGCTACGAGATCAAGAACATCACGCCGCCCAAGGACGTGCTGAACGCGATGGAGAAGCAGATGCGGGCCGAGCGCGAGAAGCGCGCGACGATTCTGCATTCCGAGGGCGTCCGCGACTCGGCGATCAACACCGCCGAGGGCGAAAAACAGCAGGTCATCAAGGCTTCCGAGGCGCGCAAGCAGCAGCAGATCAACGAGGCCGAGGGCGAGGGCGCGGCGATCCTCACCGTCGCCACGGCAACCGCCGAGGGTATCCGGCGCATCGCCGAAACGATTCAGCAGCCCGGCGGCATGGAAGCTGTCCAGCTTCGCGTCGCGGAACAGTACATCGGCGAGTTCGGCAAGCTGGCCAAGCAGAACAACACGATCATTCTGCCCGCTTCGCTGACAGATGTCGGCGGGATGATCGCCACCGCGATGTCGGTCATCAAGCAGAGCGAAACGCCGCCGGCCCGGCGCTGACCGGATACCGGCTGTGCCGCGCACGAAGTCTTCGGGAACTCGCGTTCTGCTGGCCACGACGTGCACCCCGGATGACCGGAAGACGCTTTGCGCCGCGCGCTCGCTGGCACAGCGCGGGGTTTCAGTGACGGTGGGTAGCGACCGGTTCCAGGGGCTTGCCTACTGGTCCAGGGCCGTGGCCGGCAGGCTCCGCTACCCGCACCCGGGCGAGGATCCGGCGAGGTTTGCGGCTCAGTTGGAGCATGTCCTGCGCGAGCAGCGCTACGACGCCATCCTTCCCGCCAATGACTACACCACGATTGCGCTTGCGAAGCACGCCGGGTCTCTTGAAGGATGGACTCGCTTGGCCCTGCCCGCCCCGGAAAACCTGCTGCTGGCGCACGACAAGTATGCCCTGGCGGCGCTGTGCCGGCGTCTGGGTCTCGAAATTCCCAGGACCCGCCTCGCCCACACCGAAGAAGAGATTCTGGCAGCCGCGGATGATACCGGATACCCTTGCGTCGTGAAATATCGCCGCGGCTCGGGAGCCGTGGGGCTTCGCATCCTGACCGGCCCGGCATCCCGACGGCCCGCCAGCCGCGTCGAGCGCGCCGCGGACCTCGTGTTTGACCCGACGCAAAGCGTGGTGCAGGAATTTGTCCCCGGCGCGGTTCACGATGTGTGTGGTCTGTTCTGCCACGGGGAGCTGCGCGCGGCCGTGACCCAGCGCCGCTTGCGGATGTATCCGGCGGCCGGAGGAGTGGGTGTGGACTGCGTGACAACAACGGAGCCGGGACTCGTCGAACGCGCCGCAACGCTCATGCGCGAGTTGCAGTGGCATGGCCCCGCCCAGATCGAGTTCAAAGTCGACGCTGCCAGCGGCCGTGTCTGGTTGATCGAGGTGAACGGCCGGCTCTGGGGCACCCTTGCCCTGTCCGTATGGGCCGGCATCGATATGCCTTGGCTGCTCCTGCGCATGGCCCTGGACGGCGGCATTGATCCGCAGCCGCCCGGTCCGGCCGGCGTCCGGTACCGCTGGCCGCTCCCGCTGGGCCTGTTGCATGCGCTTCAGTCCGGTGAGACTTGGCCGGCTTTGCGGGATCTTTTCGCGCCGTGTCCGGGTGCCGGCGGCGACTGGCGGTGGTCGGACCCGGCGCCCCAAGCGGCCGAAGCGGTCTACGCGCTCCGCAGGATGTGGGAGCGCGGACGGCTGGGGCCCGAACGCCGCAATCCGATGTCACAGTGATCTGTCCGGCGACGCGGGCCGATAAGGGATAGCGTGAGAAATCTGCTTCTGTTCACCGTGCTGCTTGCCGGGCCGCTCACCGCGCTCGAAGTCTCCAGCGATTCGCTGCCCTGGGCGGTGACGGGCCAGGCCTACAGCACGCGGATTGCCCTGAACGGCGACATCCGCTGCCAGCCGGAGATCGGTTTCGTGCTGGCGGCGGGCCGCCTGCCGGACGGCGTGCGCCTGTATCCGGGAGGGGAGTTGCGCGGCGTGCCGTTGCGGGGCGGCGTCTACGCATTCACGGTCCTGGCGACCAGCCGCTGCTCACGCGTGTACCGGACCCTGGAGCTGACCGTCACGGGCGCCGCGCTACTGCTGGCCGAGCCGCGCGAGATCGCTCTGACGCCCGGTGCTCCGGCGGCCATCCTGGTGCGAGCGAACTGGCCGGATCTGCCCTACTCCTGGCGCATCGCGGATGCTCCCTGGCTGCGGGTCGCCAGCGGCCGCGGCGTGACCCCGGGACCGGGCAGCGCACTCGATGCCGACCGCCTCGTGCTGGCAGCCGATGGGGAAGGGCTGGCGCCCGGACGGTATGAGGCGGTCGTGACCTTCCAGGCCTGGGAATCCGTCACCCAGCCGCGCGTGCGGGTGATCCTCGATGTACCGTCACCAGAGCCGCCACCAGTTGACGCTGCTCGTGGTCTGGAACGGGACGCTCCTCCCGTCCGGACCCGGCCCGTCGAGCCGGCGCCCTGACGGCGGATCGGGCAGCATGAGGTAGGAGACGCGTGTCTTCCACATGCCGCTGCGGATCATCACGACAGGCAAAACTGACGCGGGCGCGGAAGCCGCCGGCGTCGTCGTCTTCGTCTCCCGCTCCAACAGGCCGCGGATCAACTCTTCAGACAACCCGTTGCCACGCAGATAGACAAGCCCTTCGACCGATGTGTCGAAACGGGTTCTGGACCGGCGGATCTTTTCGACGAGGAACTGCTCGCTGAAACCGGCCGCCGCCAGCGTGACCAGACCTTCGTTGGTCAGCACATCCCGCGCCGCCGGCACGTCGGCCGCGGCCGCTGGAACCGATAGAAGCAGAAAAGCGACAATCTGGCGCATATCCGCCTTATCGGCCGGCTTCAGGCGAACCAGAGACGCCGTGCTGTCTCGCCCAGGATCGCCTGCTGCTTCGCTTGGCTTAGGCCGAGATCATGCGTGAAGATCCGCAGGTGTTCCTTGTAGCTCACCTTGGGCGTCCAAAGCTCGCACGGGAAATCGCTGCCCCAGACGCAACGCTCGGGACCGTAGGCCTCGATGACGTCGAGGCAGCGCTGGTGCATATCCGCGCAGGGGTATCCCGTCTCGGAGCCGGTCGGCACGAACGTCAGCTTGGCGTGCAGGTTCTTATGGCGCGCCAGGCGGCGGACATCGGCCAGGATCGGCTCCCCGTCGGGACCCGCCTTCAGGTTCATGCAGTGGTCGAGCACGACGCGCAGGCGCGGGAAATCCCCCAGCAGTTTGTCCACTTCGGCAGTGCGCTCGCGCCCCACCAGGACGTTGATCACGAGTCCGTTGTCAGTGGCGGTCCGCCACAACCCGCGCACGCCGGGGTGGTCCAATTTGCCCGCCTTGGCCGCCGGGATGCTGCGCATGCCCCTGATCCCGAAGTCGCGGGCATAACGGGCCAAGAGGTTGGGGCTCTCGGGATTCTCCGGATCCAGCGTGACGACGCCGGCCGCCCAGTCGCTCGACACCTTCGACGAGTCGAGGATGTAGCGGTTGTCGAAGCGATAGAACGTGCTGGTCTGGATGAGGCACGCCTTGGCGACGCCGTTGGCCGCGCTCTCTTCGCGCAACTGCCCGAGGGTGCCTTTGTTCCCCGGCGGGCGCAGCGGCTTCTCGATGGTCGGGTACCGCTTCTCATCCGCGGCGTAGATGTGGGCGTGCGTATCGACAATCAGCATCGAACGGATGCTATCAGAGAGTCAGGCCGCCGTCCACCGTCAGGACCTGACCTGTCACGTAATTGTCCGGTTCCAGAAAGAAGCGCACGGCGCGGGCGACGTCGGCCGCGCGGCCGAATCGCGGGACCATGCCATCCTTGAGGAACCGGTCGTACTTGCCGCTCGCGATCGACGCTTCCGCCATCCCCGCCGCCGTCACGCCGGGACTCACCACGTTCACACGGATGTTCGCCGGACCGCGCAGTTCCTTCGCCAGGATGCGCGCCGCGTGAGCGAGCGACGCCTTGGCTCCGGCGTAGGCAGTGGAGCCGGGAAACAGCGCCCCGGCCTGCATCGTGGAGAACAGCACGATCGCCCCCGGCGTGCCGTCCGCGCGCATCCGGTCCGCGGCTTCCCGCGCCAGCAGGATCGGACCGAGATAGTTCGACTCGAAGGAGTCGCGCATCGCCTGCTCCAGTTGATCGGGTGTGGCCGCGCGCGCCGGGACGCCGGTGAAGACGACGAGACCGTAGAGTCCCGGCGCGGCATCGAGCAGGCGCGCCCGGTCTCCGGCCGTTTCCAGTTCGGCCTGGACCAGCGTCCCTGGGGACGATTCCGGCTTGCGCGTGCGGAAGCTGACCACCAGTTCGGCGCCCTCGGCGGCAAGCCGCTCCGCGGTGACGCGCCCGAGTCCACCGGCGCCGCCCGCCAACACGATCCGCTTGCCCGCCAGCGCGTCAGGCACCCGACGGCTCCTGCCGCGAAGCGTCGACGGCCACGTACCCGCAGGACGCCACCACGAGGAACATCGTCAGCACTTCACTGTCTCCCAGGTTCAGTTCGAAAACTCCGGCGATCATGGTGGCGATCACCACCGCAATGGCGCCATGGAGAATCCAGCGCGCCTCGCCGGGTCCGGGCGGAAGGCGCCGCAGGGCGCGCGCGAAATCCACCAGCATCTGGACGAGCAGCCAGACCAGGGCGAGCATGGCCGGAATGCCGCGCTCAGCGGCGTAGTGCAGGTAGATGTTGTGCAGGTGCCCATACCAGCCGGTCGGCAGCGGCCAGGGGATGTCCCGAGGGACGTAGCGCTCGAACTGCACGCCGACCTGCTCCGGCCCGAGCCCGGTCCAGGGGTTCGCCTTGATCATCTCGATGCCGGTACGCCAGGTGACGACCCGGTGCTCGTTCGAATCGACCTCCTTCTTCGGCTGGAGGATGGAGACGGCCCGGGTTCGCACGGGCTCCGGAGCGGCGAACACGCCAAGCAGCAGAATGACGGGCGCCAGAGCGACCAGCCAGCGCCGCCAAAACCACGCCAGGTACAATCCGGCCACAGCCGTTGCCAGCCAGATGCTGCGCGTCCAACCAAGCACAATTCCCGCCGCCATCGCCGCGAAGCAGAGGATCCAGATCCACCGCCCGCGGAGCCCGCCCGAGAAAACCAGCATCGCCGCCAGCATCAGCAGCGCGAACATGAGTTGCCCGCCGAAGGTCATCCAGTGGCTCATGAACCCAGTGATGCGCTCCGGCATGTAGAACTCGTAGAAGCCGCGCCCGAGCGATGCCGCTTCGGCCGCCTTCTCGCCATACTGGACCAGACCGCGGGCAGCGACCAGGGCTCCGGCGGCAGCCCAGGCGAGAAACAGGCGGCGGATCCAGTCGAGGCCGCGGAGCGTGGAAAAGGCCGCCAGCAGCATCGTGTAGACGTAGATTTTGCGCACCTGCGGCAGTCCGGCGGCGGGGTCCGGCGAGAACGCGAGTGAGACCAGCGTCAGCCCGAGAAACACTGCCAGCGGTTTCCAGATGGGCGGCAGCCGCAGCGGCTCACCGGAAAGCAGCAGCGCGACCAGAGCAAGCGCCAGCAGCACCTGGCTCACAGCAATTCCGAAAAGGACGGCGACAGCGGAAGCAAACGTCAGGTAGAGCGCGGCACGCGGCAAGAGATCAGTATGCCAAAATAACAGTCGGCTTGCCCGATGAGGATCTACCTGCTGCGGCACGGAATCGCCGAGGACGCCAAAGCCGGCATGCCGGACGCGGACCGGCGGCTGACGCCGGATGGCATCCAGCGGCTGGAGCGCTTCTTGAAGAGAGTGCGCGCACTCGGCATTCAACCCGATGTGGTTGCCTCCAGCCGCCTCAGGCGGGCCGTCGAGAGTGCGAGAATCGCCGCCAAGGTCCTCGGATACAAGGGAGAGATCGTCACCCTGCAACACGTCGCCCCGGAGTCGGACCCGGCGCAGGCGTGGAGTGAACTAGGGGAGTTGCGGGAGTTTGAACAGATCCTCGTGGCGAGCCACGAGCCGTTCTTGAGCAGCCTGTATGCGTACCTGCTGGACAGCCCGTCGTTGAACGTCCGCGTGAAGAAGGGTTCGCTCGGCTGCATTGACGTCGAGCCGGGGCGCCGTCCCGCGGGCGAACTGCGCTGGCTGTTGCCCCCAGGACTTGAGTAGCAGCGGACACTTGTTACTATAGGGAGTTTGATGCAGGCCCTCTTTGACGTGTTGCGGCCCGGAGACGGAGATTGGGAGCTGGCCATGGCCATCGACCCGGCCGGCCTGCCCGCGCACATCGCCATCATCATGGACGGAAACGGCCGCTGGGCGGGAAGGCGCGGTCTGCCCCGCGTCGCCGGCCACCAGGCCGGGATCGTACCGGTTCGCACGACAGTCGAAACCTGTGCCCGCCTGGGGATTCGCGCGCTCACGCTCTACGCCTTCTCGGTGGAGAACTGGAAGCGCCCCCGGACCGAGGTGGACGCGCTGTGGCGGCTGCTGCGCCTTTACCTGCGCAGGGAGCTGGCAACGCTGCTCGACAACAACATCCGGCTGGCGGCGATCGGCCGCGTTCACGAGTTGCCCGCTGCGGTGCGCGCCGAACTCGACGAGGTGGTGGCGGCGACATCGGGCAATACCGGCCTGCAGGTCAACCTGGCGATCAACTACGGCGGGCGCACCGAGATCGTCGATGCGGTGAACACCCGGATCGAACGAGCGCGCCGCGAAGGCTCGCTCGATACCCTCCGGATCGGCGAGAGTGACATCGGCGCCCATCTCTACACGGCCGGGTTGCCCGAACCTGACTTGCTGATCCGCACCTCCGGCGAGATGCGGCTGAGCAATTTCCTGCTGTGGCAGATCGCCTACGCGGAACTGTACGTGACTGAGACCCTGTGGCCGGATTTCGGCCGTACGGACCTGCTCCGCGCCGTCCTCGAATTCCAGAAGCGCGACCGCCGCTACGGCGGCGTGAAAGCGCAAGTGGCGGCCGAGACCGAAGAGCATCTGGAAACGTCCGCGGTCTCCCCGCGATGAAGCGCGTCCTCACGGCGCTCGTCCTGATTCCCGTCGCACTCGGCGCCATCTTCAAGGGTGGGCCATGGGTGGTGCTGTCTGTGGTGGCCGCGTTCGCTACCCTCTGCTTTCTGGAGCTCGCCAGCATCGGGCGCGGCTACGGCCTCGGACTGCCGCGATCCGCGCAGTGGCTGGGGGTAGCGGCCGGCTGCGGCTTCCTGGCATTGCCCGGCCACGAGGGGATCTACCTGGCGGCCATTGCCCTGGCAGCCGCCGCCTGGACGCTCGCGGCGGCTGACCTCGCAACCGGTATCCCGCGCGCCGGCATGTGGCTGCTCGCATTCCTGTACGTTTTCGGGCCGTGGCGGTGCGCCGTCCTGCTGCACGCGCTCAGCCCGATGTGGCTGCTGTTCGCGCTGGCGATCAACTGGATCGGAGACATCAGCGCGTTCTACTTCGGCCGCGCGTTCGGCCGCCACAAGCTGGCTTCGCGGGTGAGCCCGGGAAAGAGTTGGGAGGGAGCGGCCGCTTCGGCTGTCACGGGCGCCGCGTTCGGGCTCCTGCTGTTGCCGCGGATGTCGCCCGCCCCGCTCGCGGCGGCGCCGCCTTGGATCGAAATCGTCTTGCTGTCAGTCGCTGTCAATGCCCTCGGCCAGGTGGGCGACCTCACCGAATCCGCACTCAAGCGCGGCGCGGGGATGAAGGACTCCGGAACGCTGTTGCCCGGTCACGGCGGCTTTCTCGACCGCCTGGACTCCACGCTGTTTACCGTGCCGGCTGTCTATCTGTATCTGCTGTTGCGGGCGTAGCTACCGCTTACGCTGCAGGAGCCGGCGCGCGGCCGCCACCACGTTCGCGGCGCGCAGACCGTATTTGTCCAGCAGTTCATCGGGCGTACCCGATTCCGCATAGGTGTTCTCGACGCCGACAAACTCCATCGGACAGGGCTGCAGTTCGCTCACCGCCTGCGCCACCCGGACCCCGAGTCCGCTGTCGGTGAGATGCTCTTCGGCGACCACGATCCCTCCGGTCTCGCGCGCCGCCCGCGCGATCGCGTCGCGGTCGAGCGGTTTGATCGTGTGCATGTCGATCACCCGCGCGGCGATTCCTTCCGCCGCCAGCGTCTCCTGCGCGCGGATGCACTCGGCCACCAGCAGGCCGTGCGCGATCAGCGTCAGATCGCCGCCGGGAACCAGTTCCACGGCCTTGCCGATCTCGAACGTCTGCCCGTTGCCGTAGATCACGGGCGCTTTCATCCGCCCGCAGCGGATGAACACCGGCCCACGGTGCGCCGCCGCCAGCCGCACGATCGCCGAAGTGGCCGCCTCGTCCGCCGGAGAGAAGACGAGGAAGCCCGGCAGCGCGCAGGCCAGCGCCAGGTCTTCCACGCTCATCTGCGACGGACCGTCCTCGCCGATCGAGATGCCGGAATGCGTACCGACCACCTTGACGTTGAAGTTCGGATAGGCCACGGTCACACGGAGTTGCTCGAAACCCTTGTTCATGACAAAGGCCGAGAAGCTCGACACGAAGGGAATCTTGCCGGCCGCGGCAAGCCCCGCGCCGATCGACACCATGTTCGCTTCGGCGATGCCGCAGGAAAAGAAACGCTCGGGAAACTCCTGCGCGAACAGAGCTGTGAACGTCGACTTGGACAAGTCCGCGTCGCAGACGACCACGTCGGAGTTCTCGCGTCCCAGTTCCACCAGCGTCCGGCCGAAGGCTTCGCGGGTCGCTTTGCCCGGCTTCAGGTCAAACCTGGATTCGACAGGCATCTAGCGCAACTCCTCCAGCGCCTGGGCCACCTCGGCGGCAGTCGGCGCCACGCCGTGAAACTTGGGGTTGTTCTCCATGAACGACACGCCTTTGCCCTTGACCGTATGCGCCACGATCGCCGACGGCTTGCCCTTTGTGGCCGCGGCTTCGGCAAACGCCGCCTGCAGCGCCGGGAGGTCATGCCCGTCGAGTTCCATTGTGTGCCAGCCGAAGGCGCGCCATTTCTCCACCAGAGGCTCGATTTCCATGATGTCTTTGAGAAATCCGTCAAGCTGGATCTTGTTGTAATCGACAATGGCGACGAGATTATCCACCTTGTGGTACGCGCCGAACATCGCCGCTTCCCAGATCTGGCCTTCCTGGATTTCGCCGTCGCCCAGCACGACAAACGTGCGGTTCGGTTTGCCGTCCAGCCGGGCGGCCAGAGCCATCCCCAACCCGAGCGACAACCCCACGCCCAGCGAGCCGGTCGACCCCTCGAGCGCGGGAATGAAGCGCTTGTCGGGGTGGCCCTGGTAGATGGAACCGAGTTGACGCAGCGTATTCAGGTCCGCCGCCGGCGTGTAGCCGCACTCAGCCATGACCGCATAGAGAACTGGGGCGGCATGTCCTTTGGAGAGAATGAAATGGTCGCGCTCGGGCCAGTCCGGACGCGCCGGATCGTGCCGCATCACGCTGAAAAAGAGCGCCGTCAGGATCTCGACGGCGGAGAGTGATCCGCCAGGATGCCCCGACTTCGCCTCCCCGATCATTTCCACGATCGCCCGGCGCACCCGTGTCGCGATGGCCGGCAAATTGGCCCTGTCTGTGGTGGTGTGCATGCGCTTTCCCGAGTGTATCACGCCGGTCCGCGCGGACCGGCTAGAAGACTCCGGCGTGGCGCTTCAGGATCTGCGGCAGATTCACCGAGAAAGCCGACTTCGGCATCACCATGTCGCAGCCCGCTTCCTGTGCCTTTTGTTTCAGCTCCCCCTGCACGTGCGACAAATAGCCGATCAGGCTGACGCCTTTGTACGTGCTGTCGGACTTCAGGCTGGCGATGAGATCGAGTGGCTTCACGGCCTCGAAATTGAGGTCGAAAATGATCACCATCGGCTTGGAGCGCGCCTTCTCGAGGACCAGGGACGCTTCGGTGGCATACTCCACCGCGGCTCCGGCCCGTTTGGCCGCTTCGTTGATCTTCGCGGAAAAGAACAAATCGCTGACGACGGCGAGAACCGTCTTATTCGCCGGTTTCTGCATACAAACTTGAAGTCCGTGACCACCCGGATACAGCGGCCCTGCGGGGACCGCGGCGGCGGCCGGCGGGAGGGAAATTCGATCTTACCCCGATGCGCGGGCCGCTGGCAAGCTGCGCCTAGGTCTTCAGGCTCTTGAGTGGACTGACGATCATGTGGGCCGCTCTTCCTTCCAGACGGGGCTGGCCGTCCACCTGGCCATATTGCGCCAAGTCTTCCGCGAACCGCATCAGCAGCTTCCTGCCCAGATCCGTGTGGGCGATCTCGCGGCCACGGAACTGCACCACCGCCTTGACGCGGTTCCCCTCCTGCAGGAAGCGGATCGCGTGCTTCTTCTTGAAGTCGTAATCGTGGTCGTCAGTGTTGGGGCGGAACTTAACCTCCTTCACTTGGACCACGTGCTGCTTCTTCTTCGCCTCGTGCGCCTTCTTCTTCTGCTCGTACTGGTAGTGCCCGTAATCAATCGCCTTGGCGACCGGGGGCACGGCGGTCGGTGCAATCACGACCAGATCCAGTCCCATCTCCTGCGCCTTGCGCAACGCGGCGGCGGTTGGCATGACCTCGGTCTCGCCGTCCGGGAAAACAGCCCGCACTTCTCGAGCTCTGATGGTTTCGTTGACGTTCTCACGTCGTCTTCCGACAGGTGGTTTGCGGCCGGGATACATGGATTCAGCGGGGCCTGCGACTTCCTCTCATTGGCCCTATCACACCACAGGCCAGGAGCAAAGTCAAAAGGATTCAACCCGCGTTCAGGCAAGGGTTTGCCCGCACGGGCGCCGGCCGGCAGTGCTATTCTGGTTCGCAGGACCCAGGCGCCCCCGGGATGCTCTATGTATAAGGCTTTCTTCGGACTCAACGAGAATCCGTTCAATCTCAGCCCCGACCCGCGCTTCTTCTTCCGCAGCAACCAGCACGAGGAAGCCCTGGCCAATCTGATCTATGGGGTGCAGAGTCAGAAGGGGTTCATTGTCCTGACGGGAGAAGTCGGCACAGGCAAGACGACGATGCTCGAGTGTCTGCGCAACTTTCTCGCGCAGCAGTCGATCGGCTTTGCCTACCTGTTCAACTCCCGTCTCACGTGCGAGCAGTTCTTCGACCTGATGGCGTACGATTTCGACCTCCGCTGTGACAGGTCGTCGAAAACCGATGTCCTGATCCACTTGAACCAGTTTCTGATTCAGCGCTCGCACCGTAACCAGGTGACCGCGCTCATCGTCGACGAGGCGCAGAACCTCGATTGGAACGTTCTCGAGGAGATCCGGCTGTTGGGAAACCTGGAAAACCGGAGAGGCAAGCTCCTGCAGATCGTGCTCGCCGGCCAGCCCGAACTCGACCGCAAGCTCGATGCGCCAGACTTCCGCCAGTTGAAGCAGCGGATCGCCCTGCGCTGCAGCCTGTCGCCCTTCCGCGAAGACGAAACGGCGGAATACATCAACGTCAGGCTCGAAAAGGCCGGCATGCCCGATCAGCAGGTATTTCCGCCCGATGTCGTCGCCGAGATCCACTTCCGGTCGCAAGGGATCCCGCGCGTCATCAACGCCATCTGCGACAACCTGCTCCTGACCGCATTCGCCGCCGAGACCAAGGTGGCGACAATGGAGTTCCTCGACGAGGTCACGACCGACCTGCGCCTGGAGTGGCCCGGACGCCGCGCGCCCCGCGGAGAGTATCCCAACGACCTGTTCCGCTCGGAGACCTACTTCAGCCGAGGCGGCAAGTAGCCCCGTCCTGCCGCCTCGACCGTCCGCGTCGGGTCCGCGCCCTGCCAGGTGACATCGGCTGTGGGTCCATACGTGGAAGGCACTGCTTTCCCCATCAGACGCAAGTACACCGTGAGTTGCGTCCGGTGATGCGCGGAATGCAGCACGCGCCGCCAGAAGATCCAGATCCGCTCCCGCTCCACGTCGAAAAACTGCGTCCGCGCGTGCCACCATCCCGCATCCCTGCCGGCGAGAAACGGCAGGCGCCCCGTGGCGAGCTCCACCAGACGATCCGCTGCCGTCACAATCGTGAACCGTGGCGGCAACACGTCCGCAGGCGGCGGTTCGGGCGCGCCGAGGAACTCCCCAAAGAAACGCCGCTCGGAGAGCAGTTGGTGTTTCAGGATCTCGGATACGGTACTCGACTTGGCGTGAGGGCGGTAGTCGAGTTCCGCGTCGCCGAAGGCCCTCCAGACGGATTCCGTCTTGCGGGTCTCGCTTTCGTAGGTGTCCAACAGGTGCTGGTACATCGGATTCATCGCAACACGCCTCCCTTGGGCGGACTCAGTTCAGGCATCCGCGCCGTCCAGAAGTCTGGCGCGGATGCCCGGTTGGACGCGAAGGCTCAGGCCGCCAACTCGAGGCTGACCCTGGGAAAGTCGATTTCAGTGCCTGCCACGCGGTTGACGTAATTGGTGAGAATATTCAGCGCAACGTTCGCGACAAGCTCCACGATTTCGCCTTCGCTGTAGCCGGCGGCGCGAATGCGCGCCAGCGCATCGTCGGAGACGCTTCCGCGTTCGAGCACGAGGTTGCGGGTAAACTCGAGACCCGCCGCCCTTTTCGGATCCGGCGAATTCGCCTTCCGGCTGGCCGCGATTGATTGCTCATCGAGACCGGCCATCCTGCCAATCGCCGTGTGCGCCGAGAGACAATACTCGCACGAGTTGGCCTGGGCGACGGCGAGTGCGATCTGCTCCCGGAACGCTCCCTTCAGCGCCCCAGATCCCAGAGCGGCGGAAAAGCTCAGGTACCCATCGAGGACCGCCGGCGAGTTCGCCATGGTCCTGGCCATGTTCGGAGTCATGCCGAGTTTCGCCTGAACGCCGTCCAGCAGTTGCTTTGCTTTCCCTTGCGCCTCGGCGGGATTCACTGGTTGTATTCGAGCCATTGAGTTGCTATTGACTCTCCTTTCGTCCACTGTCGTCTCACGCGATGTACCAAACGGAAGTGATTGAAAAAGTGAGACTTCCGCACAAGCCACCGAGACGGAATGTCGTAAGATACGATAGTTCGTAACGACATGTCATCCACGCTCGATCCCTCCGTGCTGCCCGACATCATTCTGGCGATCGCCGAGCAGCGCCGCGTCGCCGACGTCTTGCAGCAGATCATGGAGGCGGTCACGCGCCAGCCCGGCGTCGCGCTGGCCAGGGTTTGGCTGATCGAGGATCAGGAACTGAGGCTGCGGGCTTCCGCCGGCCTCACTGCCCGAACGGACGGGGAGTTCTCCCGCGTGGATCCATCCCAGCCTCTCAAACTGGCGCACATCGCGCGCACTGGGGAGGCGGTCGTGATTCCGGATCTCTCGCGCGATCAGGAATGGGTGCGCCATCCGGCCTGGATCCGGAACGAAGGCCTGACCAGTTTTGTGGGACATCCGCTGCGGTTCCGGAGCCAGGTCCTGGGCGTATTCGCGGTCTTTCTGAAGGCTGGCCCGTCCGAGACCTGTTTCCGCTGGCTGCGTATGTTCGCCGACCACGCAGCCCTGGCGCTTGCCAACGCGCGGGCTTACGAAGAGATCGAGCGGCTGACCCAGGAACTCGAACTGGAGCGGGATTATCTTCGCGAGGAGGTCGCAGAGACCGGTTCTTTCGGCGAGATTCTGGGGAGCAGCCCGGCGCTCGACCGGATGCTGCGCCAGTTGGAGATGGTGGCGGCCACCAACGCCAACGTGCTGATCCAGGGCGAGTCGGGCAGCGGCAAGGAACTGGTCGCGCGCGCGTTGCACACACGCAGCGCGCGGGCCGGCAAGCCGCTGGTCAAGGTGAACTGCGGCGCGATTCCGCGCGAGTTGTTTGAGAGCGAATTCTTCGGCCATGTGCGCGGGTCGTTCACCGGCGCGGTGCGGGATCGCGTGGGCCGTTTTGAGCTGGCCGACGGCGGGACGCTGTTCCTCGACGAGGTCGGCGAGCTGCCGCTCGATCTTCAGACGAAGCTGTTGCGCGTGCTGCAGGAGGGGGAATTCGAACGAGTGGGGGAGGAACGGACACGGCGTGTGGACGTGCGGATCATCGCCGCCACGAACCGCAACCTGCGGGCGGAAGTAGACGCAGGCCGGTTCCGGCTCGACCTGTTCTACCGCCTGAGCGTGTTCCCCATGGAGGTGCCTCCGTTGCGCGAACGGCGCGGGGATATTGCGGCCCTGGTGGACCGGTTCGTTCAACAGGCGTGCGCGCGCTTCAACGTGCCGCGTCCCCGTGTGGCGGCCCGGGACCTTGCGGCGCTCGAAGCCTACGATTGGCCGGGCAACGTGCGGGAGTTGCAGAACGTCGTCGAGCGGGCCGTGATCCTGGCGCGCGGAGGCACGATCGAATGGCCGCTGTTCACCAGGTCCGCGCCACCGCGGCCGGCGCCGGACGCGGCAGGTGTGCTCACCGAACGCCAGATCCGGGATCTGGAACGGTCAAGCGTCGTAGGGGCATTGCGGCGATCGCGGGGGCGCGTGGCGGGCAAAAGCGGGGCGGCGGAACTGCTCGGCATCCCGCCGACGACGCTGGCGTCACGGATCAAGTCGCTCGGGATCGACGCGCGGCCATACCGCGGCGGCAACTAGGGGAAGACGGACGCCATCGCGGCATCGAGGGCGGGATGCCGGAACGTGTAGCCTGAGTCCAGAGCCGCTTTCGGAATCACCTTCTGGCTCGCCAGCACAATGCGCGACATCTCCCCGAACACTGCCTTCACGGCGAACGGCGGTACGGGCAGAAAGGCAGGGCGGTGCAGCGCCATGGCGAGTGCGCGTGTGAACGCGGCGTTCGTGGCCGGAGCGGGCGCGGCCGCATTGACCGGTCCGGAGAGCGGATTCTCGAGAGCGTAGATGAGCAGGCCGACGATGTCGTCCAGGTGGATCCAGGGCATCCATTGCTTTCCGGAGCCGATCGGGCCGCCCAGGCCAAACTTGAAGATCGGGACCATGCGTTCGAGCGCGCCGCCCCCTGAGGCCAGCACGACACCGATGCGCGGCAGCACGACCCGCATCCCGAGCGCTTCGGCCAGCGTCGCTTCGCGCTCCCACTCGATGCAGACCTTCGGCAGGAAGCCGCGTCCAGGCGGCGCGTCTTCGGTCAGCGTTTCGTCGCCGCGGTCCCCGTAGTAGCCCACGGCGGAGGCGGACACCAGCACCGCCGGGCGGGGAGAGAGCGTGCTCAGCGCCTGGACGAGATAGCGTGTTCCAACAACCCGGCTGTCCCGGATGCGCGCCTTGACCTCGGGGTTCCAGCGCTGCGCGACGGGCTCGCCGGCGAGGTGAACGATGCCGTGCACACCGGCCAGCGCTTCCTCCGGCGGCTGTCCCTGCATCGGATCCCAGACGAACGCACGGACTTCGGGCCGCGCGAACCGCACCTCGGGACGCCGCGTGAAAGCATGCACCTGGTGGCCCTGCTCGGCCAGACGCCGCACCAGCGCGCTTCCGATCAATCCGGTGGATCCTGTGACGGCGACAATCATACGACCCGAAAGGGGTCCTTTCCGCTCATCTCGAGATGCTCGATCTCGCGGACGTAGGCGTCCACGTGCGTCTTCCGTTTCATGCCGTCGGACGACATGTAGCGTACCATCCCGAACACGGGACGCTCCCGCCACGGCCGGTCATGCAGTCCGAAACACCACAGGATGTTCGTGTAGGTGTTCGGATCCCGTCCGTCTAGCGCCCAGCGGTCATGGATGGAAATCATGGTTTCGAAAGCGTCCTGGCAGGTCGGAGACCATTCGATGATCTTCTTCCCCCAATACATACGGTAGTAGCCGTGGATCTTGCCGCGCAACAGCATTTCTTTCTGCGCGGCGTTCCACAGCGGATCGTGCGTGCGGGCTTCGCAGAACGCGTCCCGGTCATAGACAGGGTCGCGGCGGTCGGCGGCGTGGGTCCGCAGCGTCGCCTGAGCCCAGTTGGGGAGCGCGGGCAGGGCGTCGAACGGCCGCGCCCAGAGGGCGTGGTTGAAGGCCAGTTCGCGCCGGACAATCAGTTCTTCGAGGAACTCCTCCGGCACGAGCCCTTCGCGATCCGCGGCGTCCTGTGCGGCCAGCGCCACCTCGAGCGCGCCGATCTGCCCGAAATGCAGATACGGGCTGAGGTTCGACGTGGCGTGCGCCACCGGCTCATTGCGGTCCTGCGCATAGCGGCTGAGGTTGTGGGTGAGGAAGTGCGAGAGATGCTTCTCCGCCGCCAGGCGTCCGCCCTGATAAGTGAGCGATGGGGGCACGGAGTGGTCGATCTCGCAGGAAGCCACCAGCGCCGGGATCTCCTCGTCGCGCACGACCGTGTGAAATTCCGGCGGAGGACATTCCCATCGCCGCCGGACCTGCACCGGAGCCACCGGCCGCATGTACTTCGGAAGCAGGCGGCGGATGCGCGGGCGGATCGTGTACGCCGCGTACTCCCGCTTCTCCAGGACCCGCATCGGCACGATGCAGCTCGCGTCCACGGCATGGAAGGCGACGGGCAGCTTCGAGGCCACGCGCGGGTTGTGGCTCGCCGCGATGAACGCCGGATAGTCATCGGTGACGACCGCGCAGGCATCCGCCGCCAGCCGGTACAGGATATCGTTGGGGTCGCGATGCCGGCGCCGCAGATAGAAGACATAGCCGATTCCCAGGGACGCCAGGCGTCGCGCCGTCTCCGGTACGCCCTCCAGGATGAACGTGTGCAGCCGGTCGTTAGCGTGCGGATACGAGCAGGTGAGCCCTTCGTAATAGAGCAAAGGCCGGTCCAATTGGTTGGCGAGCGCCGCCGCGTGCGCCAGAGCGTGGTTCGAGTCCACACGGCGATTCATCTGAGCCCAGTAGATGACGTGGGCTCCGTCCGCGCGGACGGCTTTCCCGTTCATCTCATGGACTCGCTCATTCATCGTCAGAGGGATGCTCTCCGGCTGAGGCCCGCTACAATAAAAGACGTGCGTGCCTGGAACCGGGCCAAGCTTCTCTGGGGCTATCTGACAAGGCAATCCCGCCTGAACGCTCTGCCGGTGGAATACATCGTCGAGACGACGGCGAAGTGCAACCTGTACTGCCCCATGTGCCCGCGGGAGACGCACAAGCAGCCCAAGGCCGATATGGCGGACGAGGTCTTCGAGCGGCTCGTACGCGAGTCCGGGCGCAGCGCCGAGCACATGATGCTGATCGGGCTCGGTGAACCGTTCCTGGACCCGAAGATCTTCGACCGGATCGAATTCTGCGAGCGGCATAACGTCTCGACGCTGCTGTCGACCAACGGCACCTTTCTCGATGAGGCGCTGGCGCGCCGCCTGCTTGCCAGCCCGCTTGAGCACATCACCCTGAGCTTCGACGGCGCCACCCGGGAGAGCTTTGAATACTACCGCAAAGGAGCGCGGTTTGACAAAGTCCGCGAGAACTTTGTCCGATTCGCCCGGATGAAGCACGAAGCCGGCTCGCGGCTGCAGGTGGTCGTGCAGATGGTGCGCATGGAGCGCAACGCCGCGGAAGTCGACGAGTTCGTGCGCTTCTGGAGCCAGGTCCCGGGCGTGGACCAGGTGCGCGTCAAGGAAGACGAGACGAACCTGATGCGTCCGGACGCCGGCCACGCGGCGGGCGAGTTCCAGCATCCGTGCCACTATCTGTGGCGCGGGCCGATGTACGTGAAGCAGAGCGGCGACGTATATCCGTGCTGCCAGAGCTACATGCTGGACGGCGCGCCAGTTGGCCATTTGGAACGGGAGTCGCTCGAAGAGATCTTCAATGGCGAGGCGATGCAGCGGCTCCGCGCGATGCACGCCTCGGGACGCGCCGGCGAGATCGAGATGTGCGCGCGCTGCTGCACGACGATCCCCCATCCGGTGCTGGTCGCCGGAAGCCTGATGCTACACGGCAAGACGGTCCGGCGGCTGCTGCCGTGGGTCGAGCGAATGATCTATTTCGCCGGTCTTCCCAAACGCTGGCTGAACCCGCCCAAACCCCAGCCGAAGGCGGCCGAACCGCTGGTCCAAATCACAACGAAGGCGGACTAGCGCTCCGGCTCGCGAATGCCGAATTGGACTTTCGTGCGCGCGTCGATGCTGCCCGCCAGCGCTCCGGCCAGGCGCAGGCCGTTCATCGCTTCGGTGCTGCTGAAATACGTCAGATGCCGCCGCGCGAGGTCCGCCTCACCGACGTCGAAGAGCTTCAGAGCCGTCCGCTCGACGCCGGGCAGTTCCCGTGCCAGCCCCTCCTCGAAAGCTGTGAGCGCCGCCGTGACTTCCGGCAGGAAGGTCTCGGGATGCTCGTTCACCAGGTAGAACAACCGCTTGAAGACGGCGAAGGCGGACTGCGTCGACTCGATGCCCTGCCACTTGGGTTCCATGAAGCGCGCGGCCTCGCCTTCCGTGAGGTAGCGGTGCCGCGCGAACTCGGGCGGCACCGCCGTCGCGCCAAGATGAAACGGGACGAACGGCGCCGTCACCGGGGTCGCGGCCGCAACCCAAAGGACGCCCAGTTCCGCGTGCGGCGTCTTCCGCAGATGCGCCACCTGCCCGTACCCGGCTGAATCGCGAGTGACCGTGGGTTCGCGCACCGCGGCGATCACGTCCGCCAGAGTGATCCGGCCCGCCAGTTTCCGCAGCCGGTCTTCCATCATTTCGACGGCTTCGTGCCGCATCTTGCCGTCGCCGTAGACATGGTTCACGTTGAAGGGCGTACCCGGCTTGTGCCAGCCCTGCTCCACGGCGAACGAGATCAGGTTGGCCGAACCCCGATAATCCGCGTGATTCCTGTAATTGGCGGGAATTTCTCCGATATAGCCTGGACGCGACACGCGAATCTCGTCCGGACCGAGCCGCTGGGCCGCCCACAATCCCTTGCCGCCGGCGAATTCGATCAGGATCCAGCCTTCGTTCACGTCGGCGAACAGGTGGGAGTTGCCCCCATAGGTGGCGTAGCCGTGGCGGTCGACCAGCGCGCCCACGATCTCGACCGCTTCCCGCGCCGTGCGGGCGCGCTCCATCGCGATGCGCGACAGGTCGCTGTAGTTGAGCCCGCGCTGCGGCTTCGGCGTCATCTTCCGCAGTTCTTCGCGCGACGGCGACCAGATGTCGCGCGCCGCGACGTGGTGCTCGTTGAGGCCGCCATTGGTCAGCGGCGGCGGGAAGCCGGCGAACGCCGAGTAGTTGTTCGTGATGTACTTCGCGGTGCGCCGGACCTGCGGGACTTCGATCAGTTCGCCGGGATACCGCGCGGCGGCAGTCGCGCCGGCCTGGAACGTCGCGCCCTCCGGCCAGTCGCGTGCCGGGACGATCTCCAGCCAGTGGCTCGACGGCTCGTCTCCGTAGCCGGCGAGGAACGCGCTGCCGTCGGCCGTCAGGTTCCTGCCGACGTAGATGCCATAGCTGCCCCAGGCCGCGCCGCACGCCATGGCAAGCAGGACCGGTACGCGCAGCACACTCACCGCATCAGCCTCTGGACTTCCCTCGTCAGGGGTTCAAGCGTGTGCTGGAACATCGTCTTGTACGCGGAGCAGAAGTAGTCGAGATCCTCGACGCGTCCGCGCGGGGCGCGCCGGAGGTGTGGGCACCCGTTCAGGCAGAGCGCCTGGTACTCGCACGTGACACATTCGGCGGCGGGCTTCGTCTTGGCCAGGGCGAATTCGCGGCGCTTCGCGCGCCGTGCAATCTCCTCCCAGGTATCGTCGGCAATGCTCCCCAGCTTCTGATCCGGCTCGACGAAGAAGTCGCACGGATAGACGTCGCCGTTGTACTCCACTACCACATAGGAATCGCAGGTCTTGTGCAGTGCGCAGTTGCCCGGCGGCACACCCGCGATTGCTTCCGCCAGATTGTCGAACGCACGGATCCGGACGCGGCGCCGGTCCGGCCACCACACGTCAAACGTTTCTTTGAGAAACCGGCCGTACTGTTCGGACGTGATCGTGAACGGCAGCGGGTTGCCCTCCGCATCGAACTCCGCCAGCGGGATGTATTGCAGGTGGCCGATGCCGAGCTTCCGGAAGAAGCGGTAGATCTCGCGAGCGCGTCCGACGTTCGCCTGGCTCACCACGCACAGGATGTTGAACTCGACGCTGTGGCGGGACATCGTTTCGAGGCCGCGCATCACCTTGCGCCAGGAACCCGCGCCGCCGCGGTCCTTCCTGTAGGTGTCGTGGATCTCCTCCGGTCCGTCGAGCGACAGGCCGATCAGCCAGTTGTACGCCTTGAACAGGCGGCACCAGCGGTCGTCAAGCAGCACGCCGTTGGTCTGCATCGAATTGCCGATGCTTTGTCCCGGCCTTCCATGGCGTTCTTCGAGCGCCACCAGCTTCTCGAAGAACTCCGCACCCGCGAGCGTGGGTTCCCCGCCCTGGAACGCGAGCGTGCTGTTTGGGTACGAATACCACAGCCACGTCTCGACCAGGCGCTCCAGGATCCCGACCGGCATGCGGCGCGCCGGCGCGTCGCGATAGGGATCGCTGTCGCGGTCGAGATAGAAGCAGTACGAGCAGTCGAGGTTGCACAAGGCGGAGGCCGGCTTGATCAGCAGCGATTGAATCCGGCCGACCTCGGCGCCGACCACCGGCAACTGCATCCCGTCAGCTCTCCACTCTGCGCGCGGCGGAGTTCCACCGCAGCCGCTTGCCGGAGCGCAGGGAATCGAGCGCCATCACGAGCACGATGTTGGTGGCCTGCCCGGCTTCCACCGGCGCGGTCGGATCCTTGCGCGACCGCACGCACTCGAGGAAGTTGCGGATGTGCGCCCGCGTGGCGGGTCCGAAGCTGCCCGGCCTCTCGACGTTGACCGACGGGCGCATGTAGATCTCGCGGCTCTCCGGATACAGCCGGTACCACTCGCGCGCCACGTCGAACCGCGCCTGCGAGCCGTGGAACTGCTTCAACTGGTCGTTGAAGCCGGCATAACGCATGGCCTTGTAGCCGATCGTGAACGTTGCCAGGTAGTTCTCGGGATACTCGATGGCGATCGTGGCCGTCTCCGGTACTTCCGCACCTTCGAGGTTCGGCTTGCCGCCGCTGCACGTCACGGTCAGCGGCTCGTTCGAGTTCATGAACCACTGGATGGCGTCGATGATGTGCGCCGCCTGGCCGACGAGCAGGCCTCCGGAGTAGTCGTAGAAGTAATACCAGTTGAGAAACCGGAACGGATCCATCTCGCGCTTGGGCGCCGAGCCGATCCACTGGTTCCAGTCGAGCTTGCCCGCCAGCGTGCCCTGACGCAGGCGCTGCGTGTGGTTCAGCCACTGCGACGTGACCAGACGCACTTCGCCAAGCTGGCCGGAGTCCATGATGCGCTTGGCGTCCTGGAAGAGGTCGAAGCTGCGGCGCTGCGTGCCCACCTGCACCACGCGCTTCGTGCGCCGGACGGCGTCGATCACGTCGAAGCCCTCGGGGATGAGGTGGGCCATGGGCTTTTCGACGTACACGTCCTTGCCGGCGTTGACCGCGTCGATCACCATTTGCGCGTGCCAGTGATCCGGCGTGGCCACGATGACCACGTCGATGTCTTTGCTCTCCAGCATGCGCTTGTAGTTGTCGTACGACTTGGCGCCGCTGGAGGCGACCTTGAGGCCGGCCTGGAGATTCGGCTCGTAGATGTCGCAAACCGCGTTCATCTCGACGCCGATCTCCTTGAACTCGCCCGTGAGCAGACGGCCCCGCCCGCCCGAGCCGATCACCGCGCCGCGGATGCGGTCATTGGCGCCGATCACCTGGGCGCTGGCCGCGCCCGCCGACAGCATGAAGCTTCTCCGGTTCATCGCTTCGGAGTTTACACGATCCGCGGCCTCAACTCCACAGGTTGAACAGCCCCTGGTTGCCCTGCTCGCCGAGGCCACGATCCAGAGCTTCGGTGAACAGCCGGTGCAGCAGCGCAGTGCCCGGCGCGTCGAGGCCGAGTTCCTCAAGCGACTCTTTGGCCAGCCGCAGATCTTTCTGATGCAGCCGGATGCTGAAACCTGGCGCGAAGTCACCCGCGAAGATCTTGGGGCCCAGGTTCGACCACATCCACGAGCCCGCCGCGCCGCCGCCGACAGCTTCGAGCGTGACGTTCGGATCGAGTCCGGCGGCCCGCGCCATGCGCACGCCCTCCACCACAGCCAGCAGGTTGAGCGACCCCACCACCTGGTTCACGAGTTTGGTCCGCTGCCCGTTGCCATTGCCGCCCGTATGGACGATCTTGCGGCCCATCGCCTCGAACAGCGGCAGGCAGCGGTCAAAGGCCTCGCGCGGGCCGCCGGCCATGATCGAGAGCCGCCCTTCGATGGCGCCGCTCTCCCCGCCGGAAACCGGAGCATCCAGCATGTCCACGCCTTGCGCGCGGAGCCGCGCGGCGAACTCCACGGTGGCAGCGGGCGAGATCGTCGACATGTCGATGACGACCGAACCCGGCCGCAGTCCCTCCGCGGCGCCGTCCGGCCCGAAGAGCACCGCTTCGACGTCGCGCGTCTCCGAAACGATCGTCACGACCACATCGCTGCGGCGCGCCACTTCGGCGGGCGTTTCACACGCGACCGCGCCGAGGGCCTGCAGCGGCCCGCAACGCGATGGCGTGCGATTGTAGACGGCAAGCGGGAATCCTGCCTTGAGCAGGTTGGCGGCCATGGGCGCGCCCATGATTCCAAGTCCGATGAATCCAGCGTTCATTGTGTAAACAAATCCTTAAAAAGTGATTCCGACGAGGAAGTCGATGCTGTTGGCGCCTGGAAGCCAGGACTGCGCGGTGTTGTAACGCGTGTAGCGGAGTCCGGGCGAGATGCGGACGATCGGCAGGCTAAACTCGATACCTGCACCCAGAACGACGCCGCGCCGCGTTTCTGAAACCGCGGGCGGCGCCTGGTTCGGATTCGGACCCAGCGCGCGGAACGGCGCGAGGACCTCGCTCAGCCGGTTGAAGGCCACTCCGCCTTCGATGTAGGGTCTGACGATCGGACCGGGAAGCCGGAGCTGCCCGACCAGGGGGAACTCCCAGCTTCCTCCGGTCTTCGTGAACGGATCGCCGTTCGCCCGGCCTGCTTCCTGGTCGAAGCGCTTGTAGAGCGCCCCGAACTCGAACCCGAGTCCAAGCGGCAGCCGGACGTTGACGATCGGGCCGCCGGTGAACGAACGGACATCGGCCCGGAACGGGCGGCTCCCGATCTCACCAGCGGTCCGCACGGTATCGGTCAGCGGAACACCCAACTTCACGCCAAGGGAGATTGCATCCGCGAACGCCGGGACCACCAGAAGAGATAACAGCAGAAAGAATCTCACTCCGGCCATTCTAGCGAACGGGCTTAACATAGGAGGAATGATTGCGCGCGGAAAGCCCGTAGCCACCATTGCGCTCGTATCGGACTACGCGGCGGGAGAAGGGAAGTCGTGGGACGATCTGCGCAAGGTTCTGCGGGCCCTGCGTGACCAGGATTTCGGCGAACCGTTCGAGATCCTTCTCTGCGAGGACGAGCGCTTTGCCGCAGGTTTCCCGCACGACCTGACCGAAGGGTACCCGAACGTCCGGATTCTGTTCCACGGCGCCACATCGTCTTACGGCTTGAAGAACGCGGCCGCGCAGGTGGCCGCGGGCGAGTATCTGGTGCTGCTGGATGCCGACTGCACACCGTGCCGCGAATGGCTCCGGAGCATGGTGGAAGCGTTCCGGGCCAATCCCGACGCGGCGGCCGTCAGCGGCAAGACCCAATACGCCGGCCGGTCTCTCATGGAACGCCTGCTCAGCCTCCTGACACGCGCCTACATCGATCCCGGCGGGCGCGGGCCGACGCGGTTCGTCTCCAACAACAACTCCGGCATGCGGATCGGCTGGTACCGGAAGCACCCCCTGCGGCCGGACCTGGGCGCGTTCTCTTCCCGGCTGCAATCCGAGGCGATTCACCGCGAAGGCGGCAAGCTTCTGTTTGAGCCGGGCATGGAGGTGGTCCACGATTTCGAAGGCTGGCACATGGAGGCCGACATCCGGCGCAACCATGGGTTCTGTACCGTGATCACCCGCCTCGAAGACAACCGCATGCCCTACGCGTGGCTGACCCGCTTCGGCGTCCTGTCGATCCCGGCGATTGTGGCCGGCAAGACGCTCGACAGTTGGGTCAACGTGTTCCGCTGCGCGTCGGCCTACAAAGTGCGATGGTACGAAACACCTTTGGCGCTGGGATTCGCTTTGGTGCTCCACCTGATGGAGATCCCCGGCATGTGGCAGGCATTTCAACGGCGGCTGATCGTCGAAACCGCGTACCGGTAGACCTGCGTGGAGACGCTGAGCGTTGTCTGCGTCACGCTGTTAGCTCTCGTCGCCCTCCGCCGCTGTGCATTCGTGGCGGCCGCACTGTTGCCGGACCGCCGGCGGCCCAACCCGCAACCACCGGCGTCCGGCGTGGCCATCGCCGTCGCGGTCCGCAATGAAGAAGAATCTCTGCCCGGACTCCTTGCCGCGCTGCGCGGCCTTCTCGAAGAGTCGCCGGGCGTGCGCCTGGTTCTGGTGGACGATGCGTCGGCCGACGGCACAACGGCGCTGGTGAGAGACTTCGCCGCCGCCGAACCCCGGTGCACGGCGCTGGTTCTTGCGGAGAACGCCGGCAAGGCCGAGGCGTTGAACCGCGCGGTAGCGGCCGCTCCGGAGGCCGGGTTTATCGCCGTGTACGACGCGGACATGCGGCCGCAGCCAGGGTCCCTCGCGCTTCTGGCGGCGGCGTGCGCGGCGCCTGGGGCCGGTTGCGCCTGCGGCTACCGTCATCCGGCCAACGCGTTCGATTCCATGGCGTCGCGCTACGCCGCGCTGGAGGCGTGGGTGCACCAGTTGATCACCCAGACCGCCAAGGACCGGCTCGGCATGAACCCGACCAGTCTCGGCGGCAACTGCGTCTACCGCCGCGAGGCCCTGCTGGCGGTGGGAGGCTTTCGGCGCGGATCACTGAGCGAAGATATCGAGATTTCGCTGGCGGTCGTGCGTGCCGGGTGGAGGACGGTCTTCGTCGAATCGGCGTGGGCGGAGACTCGCGTTGCGGCGTCGGTCAGGCAGTTCTGGAAACAGCGGAACCGCTGGCAGCGCGGGCTGTTCGCATCCGGGAAGCATGCGACGGGGCCGGAATCCCTGGCACTGGCCGCCGGCTACCTCGACCGGGCGCTGCTGTTGGCGGTGCTGGGGTTGATCATCGCCGGAAGCGTCAGCGTTTGGTGGCTGGCGCTCTACGCGGCACCCGCCGCGGCAGCGGTCGTCGTCGCGCTCCTGCGGGCGAAGCTGTCGCCGTCACAGGCGGCGCTTGTCCTGGCGGCGTTGCCGTTCTTCGCGGTGGACGTACTCAATACCCTGGCGTCCACCGTTAACGCGATCCTGCGGCGTCCGGTGCGATGGCGCGATCGGTGAACCACACGACGTTGACGCCCTCCCGGTCGATCCGCTGCGCCGGCCGGACGAGTGGATCGTACGCCCCTTCGCGCACCTCACGCAACGCATCGCGCTTTTCCGCCCCGGTCGCCAGGAAGACGGTATGGGCCGCATCGAGCAACGCCGCCGGCAGCAGACTGACGCGCCACTGCGACCGCGCGGGCACGTAGACCGCCGCGGTCCTGTTGGACCGGCTGTGGATGCGCGTGTCGCCGGGAAACAGGCTCGCGGTATGCGCGTCGCCGCCCATGCCGAGTTGCACCACGTCGAATGGTCCGTCCAGTTCGGATTCGTAGAGGCGCGCGGCCTCGTGTGGATCCAGTTCCCCGCGGATGCGGTGCACGTTCGCAGCGGGGAATCCGGCCGGTTCGATGAAGCGCTCGCGGGCGAGGCGGTAGTTGCTGTCGGGATGATCGGGCGGAACCATGCGCTCGTCGGCAAAGAACAGATGGACGCGGCTCCAGTCGAACGGCGTGCAGGCCATGGCGTCGAACATCAGTCCGGGTGTCGTTCCGCCGGAGACAACGAGCCTGGCACGATCCCTGCCGGCCAGGATCCGCAGGATATGGGCCGCACACGCCCCGGCGGCTTCGGCAGACGTCGCAGACACGCGCCGTTCGCTCACCCGGCAGCCTCCCGCGCCAGTTTCGCCGCCAGTGGGAGAACGGCCTCGTAGACGGGATCCGGACCCGTTATGGCAAGCTCCTCGCGCAGCAGGGCCGCGTCCGGCAGCGCCGGGAGCGGAGACCGCGTCTCGACGGCATTGATCCGCACAGCAGCGCCACCTTCGGGCGCGCTGAGGACGGAGGCATCCAGGCCGGACCCGCGGAGCGAGAGGCCGGAGATCGCGCCGGGGGGCGCCCCGGATGCTTCCAGGCGCACCGGAACCAGGCACTCCCCACGCCGCAGGCAATGCTTCAGCCAGGCAGCCAGGTACCAGGCGCTGCTGCCGAAAGGCTCGCCCGCGGTGACACGCGCTTGCGCAACGCCGGCGATGCGGCCCAGCACGCCGGGGTTGTCGACGGCGTGCGCCAGCAACATGCGCCACGGCGTCAACCGTGTCCACGCGAGATCGCCGGCCCTGGTGTGCGACGCGGCCAGCCAGTCCAGCGCCGCCGCCGGTGTCTGCCAGTCCCTGCTGTCGATGATCACCTTGGTCGCCAGCATCCGCAGGGCATCCAGTTCCGGCGCTGCGGCAAGATCCGGATTCCTCAGCCAAAGGACAACCGGCAGGTCCGCCGCGGCGAGCGGCAACACAACGGCTGCCAGTCCGTCGAGCGATTGCTGCGCACAATCGATCTCCACCTGCTCGCAGCAAATCTGCTTCCGCCCGCCGAACGGCAGCCAACACTGTGCCAGGACCCTGGCCGCGAGCGGCGCGCCGGATTCGCGATGAACGCGCACCACGATCGCGCGGCTCGGATGATCGCGCATCAGACCGGCGAGAGTTTCGCCGATCCCGGCAGGGTCGTCGCCCCCGTCCGCCACCACCACCAGCGTCATCGAGCACGCGCGGAGGACGCCGTCGCGCGATTCCGGATCGTCCTGCTGGCCAAGATCCCGCCAAAGGCCGGCGAGGTCGCGCAGAATCCGTTCAGGATCGATGGCGGCGGTCACATCCGCCTCCAGGCGTGCCCGCGCCGCGCAAGCATCCGGTCCGCCGCCGCGGGACCCCACGTGCCCGCCGCGTAGTTCGGGAAGTCGAATGTCTCTCCGGCCCAGTGCTTCACGATCGGTTCAACCACACGCCAGCTTGCTTCCACCATGTCCTGGCGCGTGTACAGCGTGGCGTCGCCGCGGATCGCGTCGAGCAGCAGCGTCTCGTAGGCCGAAGGCGACCGCTCTCCGAAACTCGACCCGTAGTTGAAGTCCATCGAAACCGGCCGGAGCTGCATCCCGGTCCCCGGCTTCTTCGAGACGAATTTCAGCGAAATCCCTTCCTCCGGCTGGATACGAAGAATCAGCAGGTCCGGCGGGAGATGGCCCGCCTGCCCGAACACGCGGTGCGGGGCGTCGCGGAACTGGATCGCAATCTCGGTGACACGGCGCGGCAACTGTTTTCCGGTCCGGACGTAGAACGGCACGCCCGCCCAGCGCCAGTTGTCGACAAAGAACGTGACCGCAGCGTACGTATCCGTCTGCGAATCGGGGCGGACGTCGGGCTCCTCGCGGTAGCCTGGCACGTCCGCGCCGCCGATGCGCGCGGGTCCGTACTGGCCCGCAACGGCATGCTCGGCCACCTCGCCCGGCTCAAACACGCGGATCGACCGCAGCAGCTTCGCCCGCTCATCGCGGACGGCGTCCGGCTCGAAAGTCGCGCTCGGCTCCATCGTCACCGTAGCCATCACCTGCAGGAGGTGGTTCTGAATCATGTCCCGAAGCGCCCCGGCGTCTTCGTAATAGCCGCCGCGTCCTTCCACGCCGATCGACTCCGCGGCAGTGATCTGCACGTGGTCGATGTACCGGCGGTTCCACAGCGGTTCGAAAATCCCGTTGCCGAAGCGGAACGCGAGGATGTTCTGAACCGTCTCTTTTCCCAGGTAATGATCGATCCGGTACACCTCTTGTTCGGGAAAGTGCCGCTGGAGACGGGCGCTGAGTTCGCGCGCGCTGGCGAGGTCATGGCCGAAAGGCTTCTCGACCACCAGTCGCCGCCAGCCGTTGGTCCGCGCGAGGCCCGCTTCCCCCAGACCATCGGCGACCGGCGCATACTGGCCGGGCTGGGTCGACAGATAGAACAGGACATTGCCCGCGGTCTGCCGCGTGTCGCCGATGCGGGCAAGAAGAGAGCGCAGGCGCTGATAGGAGTCGCGGTCATGGATGTCCCCGGCCATGTAGAACACACCTTCGGCGAAGCTGCGCCAGATGTCTTCGTCGAACGGAGCGTCCTCGAGATGCCGTCGCACCCCCTCCTCCATCCGCGAACGGAAGGCGTCGTCGGAGAGCGGCGAGCGGGACACGCCGATGACGGCGAAGTTCGGAGACAGCCGGCCTTCGTACATCAGCCGGTAGAGCGCCGGCATCAGCTTGCGGCGGGTCAGGTCGCCGCTGGCGCCGAAAATGACCACGGCGCAGTCGGGGGTGCCGCTTTCGTACCGCGCTGGATCCGCGAAGGGGTTGTTGGCGGCCATGCCCTTCACACTAGCACGCGGGTTACGGGCCGGACGCCGGTGTTACCCTGAGGGAGAAAGATGGAAGTTATGCCAAGACATCGCCTGATCGCCGCTCTATGGCTGCTCGTTTTCGTACTTCCCGCCGTAGCCCAGAAACCGGGCAAGCCGATCCGCCCTGGGTTCAACCTGTTCTCCAAGCAGCAGGACGTCCAACTCGGACAGGAGGCGGCGGCGGAAATCCGGAAGCAGATCCAGGTGGTCGAAAACCGCGAATTGCAGGACTATATTCAGCGCATCGGCAAGCGCCTGGCGGCTCAGCCCGAAGCGGATGAGTTTCCGTACACGTTCGAGATGGTGAACGATCGGGCGATCAACGCGTTCGCGCTGCCCGGCGGACCCACGTTCATGAATACGGGACTGCTTATCCATGCCGATAACGAGGCGCAGGTGGCCGGCGTCGTCGCGCACGAGATCGCCCATGTCGCGCTCCGTCATGGCACCAACCAGGTCTCAAAAGCGAACTTCCTGCAGCTTCCCGCGATTATCGCCGGCATTGCCACCGGCAGCCAGTTGTGGGCGGGTCTCGCGCAACTGGGATCGCAAACCCTGCTCCTGAAGTACTCCCGCACGGCGGAAACCCAGGCGGATATTCTCGGCGCCCGCATGATGGCCAAGGCGGGGTACAACCCGATCGAGGCGGCGCGGTTCTTCGAAAAGCTCGAATCGGAAGGCGGATCGCGCGCGCCGCAGTTTCTCTCGAGCCACCCGAATCCCGGAAATCGCGTCAAGAGCATCGAAGCCGAAGTCCGTGTGATGCCGAGCATGCCGTACAACACCGCGGAAGGCGACTTCGCGCGGATGAAGCGGCTGGCGCAACAACTCCCCGAGCCCAAAGGCGCACAGCAGCAGCAACAGCAGCAGGGACAGGCCGCGCCCGCGCCCGGAGTCAGCGCGCCGCCCGCGGCCGTCCGGACGCCGCGGGAGATTCCGAACCCATCGTCGCGCTTCCGCAGTCTGAGCGGGACGGGATGGGTGCTGAACCACCCGGACAACTGGCAGGTCCTGGGAGACCGGAGCCAGGGATCGATCACGATCGCCCCGCAGGAAGGCGTCGTCGAAAACGGCCTCGCTTGTGGCGTGATCGTCAGCACCTGGCAGGCGCCTAATCCGCGCGCCAACCTGCGCACGATGACCCGCGACCTGATCGCCGACCTGCGCCGCACCAACCCCGACCTCAACGTCGGCCGCGACCAGCGGCGCACCCGGCTGGACGGCCAGGAAGCGCTGGTGACCGAAATGCGGACGGCATCTCCGCTGGGCGGCCAGGAACTCGTGCAGTTGGTCACCGTGCAGCGCGACCGCGGCCTGTTCTACATGGTTCTGGTGTCGCCCCAATCCGAGTACGCCCGGTTCCGGCCGGCATTCGAACAGACCCTGCTTTCGGTCCGGTTCAGCAATTGAGCGCGCCCTACGACGCAGTCCTGTTCGATTTCGACGGAGTGCTCGCCGACTCCGAGCCCGTCCATTGGGCCGCCTGGATGGAAGCGCTGGAGCCCTCTGGAATTCGCATGGAGTGGGACGACTTCCAGCGCGAGTGCGTGGGAGTGTCCGATCTCGCGATGCTCGAGGTGCTGGTCCGCTACGCACCGCAGCCCGTCGAAGCGGATTCCCTGCGCGCCTACTATCCGGCCAAGCGCGACGTCTTCCGCCGCCGTATCGCCGCGGTGGACCTCTGCCCGCCCGAAACCGTCGCGCTGATTCACTCCCTGGACGCCTGGTCGCTCGCCGTCGTGACGTCGAGCGTGCGCGAGGAAGTGGAACCGGTGCTGCACCGTGCCGGCATCCTGCCGCGGCTGCGTACGGCCGTGTACGGAGAAGATGTCGAGCGCCGCAAGCCCGCGCCGGACCCCTACCTGCTGGCGGCGGCGCGCCTCGGCGCACGCCGTCCGCTGGTGGTGGAGGATTCCGACGCGGGCGCCGCGAGCGCGCGCGCCGCCGGCTTCGACGTGCTGCGCGTCGCCGCGGCGCGTGAAGTCGCGCCGAGGCTGGCCGCGGCTCTCGGCATCCTGTTATGATCCTTGGCAATGCGTACTTGGACGCTGTTGCTGCTGATTCCCACAGTTCTCGCCGGCCAGGAACTTGACCTTCTGCTCGAACGCCTTCAGCCCTCCAGGAAGCCGCATTCCGGCCGGATCAACGCGCACGACGCCAATTGGGAAGCCTGGCTCCAGCGCAGCGGCGAGCGTTTCCCGAACCTGAGGGTCCTGCCGTCATGGGCGATGCTGCCGGACTCGCTGCACGGCGTCTCCACGCCCGAGCAGTGGGAAGCGAAGCGCGAGTGGATGCGGAACCAGTTCACCTACTGGGTCTACGGCAAGATGCCGCCCGCACCCACGAACCTGCGTGCCGTCGTCCTAGGCGAGCGCCAGGAGAACGGCGTCACCGTGCGCGACGTGCGCCTCGAATTCGGCCCCGGCCACAAGGCCACGCTACGGCTGCAACTGCTGATCCCGCCCGGGAACGGTCCGTTCCCCGTCTTTCTCACGAATCACCCGCGCACGCGCCCCTGGGTCGCGACCGCCGTCCGCCGCGGTTATATCGCCTGCATCTACTTCGCGGCCGACCCGATCTACGGCAATGACGATGACTCCGACGCATTCATCGACGTCTACCCGGAGTACGATTTCTCCTGCCTCGCCCGCTGGGCGTGGGCCGCGATGCGCGCCGTCGACCACCTCGTGACGCTGCCGGAGGTCGCGCGGGACAAGATCGGCATCACCGGGCACTCGCGCAACGGCAAGCAGGCGCTGCTGGCGGCGGCCTTCGACGACCGCATCGGCGCCGTGGTGGCGTCGAGCGGCAATACCGGCGAAGGAACGCCGTGGCGCTTCACCAGCGATCCGTTCGCCAACGAAACCATCGAGCAGATCACCGGCAACTTCCCGCACTGGTTCCACCCGCGGCTGCGCTTCTTCGCCGGACGCGAGCACAAACTGCCGGTCGACCAGAACAGCCTGTTCGCCCTGGTCGCGCCGCGAGGCCTGCTGCTGGCGTCGTCCTATTCCGAGCACCAGGGGAACTCGCTCGGCTTCGAGCAGGGGTATCGCGACGTGCAGCGCGTCTACAACTTCCTCGGCAAACCGGACAACGTCGGCTTGTCGCTGCGTCCCGGCGAGCACGCCACCACAGCCGACGACATCGAGCGCTACGTGGACTTCTTCGATACGGTCTTCGGCCGCGCACACTATCCCAAGTTCGAAGACTGGATCCACGGCTACACGTTCGAGGACTGGCAGCGGAAGAGCGGGGAGAAGATTGACCCGGCGCAATGGCCGCAGCGGCGTCCGGGTGAACGGACCGATCCCGCAGCTCTGCGGAAGGACCTGCGTTGGCTCCTCGGCGAAGAGCCCGCCGGAGTGGATTTCCCCAATCGCACCGAACTCGACGCTCCCAGCCGCACGTCCGACGGTTGGCTGTCGCTCATCTACCAGCGGCCGCTCAAAAGCCCGCGGTTCAAGGCAACCGCGGTCAGCTTCGGCGACGACCTGATGGCGGATCTCTACTACCCGCCCCACGGTGGCGGCAAGTGGCCGCTCGTGGTCTGGCTGCACGCCTACAGCTATCCGACCGGCTATTCACGCTATGCGCGGCCGCTGATCGAGCGCCTCGTGGGGGAAGGATTCGCCGTGCTGGCGTTCGACCAGATCGGCTTTGGCACGCGGCTGCCGGGAGCGCGGCGCTTCTACGACCGTTACCCGCGCTGGTCGCTGATGGGCAAGATGGTGGCGGACACGCGCGCGGCGATCTCGGCCGCGGCGGCGCTCGAAGCGATCGACGCGGACCGCATTTACCTGGCGGGCTACTCGCTCGGGAGCCACGTCGCGCTGCTGACGGCGGCGCTCGATGAGCGGGTGCGCGGCGTGGCCGCGGTGGCGGGGTTCACCTCATTCCGCGCCGATCCGGGAGAGCCGGAAACCGAGGGCTTACGGCACTACTCGCACATCCACGGCCTGCTGCCAAGGCTGGGCTTTTTCCTGACGGCCAAGGACCGGGTCCCGTTCGATCACGACGAGGCGCTGGCGCTGGTGGCGCCGCGTCCGGTGCTGTGGATCGCCCCGGAATTCGACCGCTATGCGCCGGCGCAGACGGTGGAAGCCGTCGCGACCGCGGCCCGGGCCGTGTACGAAAGGCGAGGGGCGAAGGCGGCGTTCACCCTGGAGCGCCCCCGCGACTTCAACCGCTTCCCGGTGGAGACGCAAAGGCTGCTGGTGGATTGGCTGGCGCGGCAGCGGTGAACAGCGCTATCGTGGCTCCATGGGGATGAACGAAGCATCGGCCAGTCCGTACGACAGGGCAAAGAGATCTGTGGAGGCCCTTGGTCCCGCGGATCAGCTTCGCCTGATTGCCGAACTCATCGCACGGCTCAGCGGTGAACTCGATCGCCAGCCGCGCCGGAGCCTGCTTGAGCTTCAAGGCTTGGGGAAGAGCGTCTGGCAAGGCGTCGACATCGAAGAGTACCTGCGCCAGGAACGCTCGTCGTGGAATGGCTAGAGGCCCTTCGCGGCTCCACAGTCGGTTTGGACATAGCACCGCTGATCTATTACATCGAAGAGCACCCGGTGTACCTGCCGAAGGTCCAGCCGTTCTTCGAGGCGGCGGAGCGCGGGGAACTCCGGATCGTTACCTCATTCGTGACGCTGGTCGAGGTTCTGGTCCAGCCACTTCGCCGTAACCGGCCCGAAGTCGCGCAGGAGTATCGGGACATCCTCCTCAGGTCTGCTGCACTCACGACAATTCCTTTGGACGAGGGCATTGCGGAAGCGGCGGCGATCCTAAGAGCCGAAAGGCAACTTCGAACTGCCGATGCCATCCAAGTGGCGACGGCAATCGGTTCCGGAGCATCGTGGTTTCTCACGAACGATGAAGGACTGGCCGATGTGCCTGGAGTCTCCTCCCTTATCCTGGATCGACTGGCGTAAACGATTGGCGCATCGGGCTTGAGGCCCACAGTTCCGGTCCCTCTTTCGAGGGTACTCTCCGGCTCTACCGCGGAAAATTCATCCGGCGCAATAAGTCTTCGAAGCGCGGGTCGGACCGGAGCGGATCCCAGGCGGGAGAGCGGTTCAACTGCACCATGGCCCACCAATGCTGCGCATAGGCTTTCTCCAGGTTGGCGAACGCCTCGTCCTTCATTCCCAGCCGCGCCTGGATCAGCGCCGCGCTGTACGGATGCGTGGCGCGCTTCAGCCTCCAGCGCAGCTCGCCTTCGTAGCCCTCCCGGCGGAAGACGTCCTCCATCTCCGCAATCGCCTCAGGACGGGCGCCGGACAGCACCATCAGCCGCTTCCGCGTGGCGATGGCTTCTTCATACAGGCCGAGCTTCTCGTAGACGCCCGCCAAAAACTGGTACGCCCGGGTATCGTTCGGGTCCAGTTGAATCGTGTTGAGCAACTGCGCGATGGCCCTGTCCTGCCGGCGGGCGACGAAGTAGACCGATCCGAGCGCGAGATTGGCCGGCGCCGACAGCGGGTCACCCTCCACCGCCCGTTCCGCCTCGGCAATGGCCTCTTCCTCGCGGCCCATCGTCGACAGAAACCAGGCGTATTCGAAGCGCGCTTCCTCGAAGTTCGGATTCAACTCCAGCGCCCGCTTGAACTCGGCCTCCGCCTGCTCCCAGTTCCAATAGAAGTACCAGGCGGCGACCGCCTGCACATAGTGCGCTTCGGGCAACGCATCGTCGATCTCCAGCGCTCTCTTGAGGGCCGCCCGGAATTTCGGGTACGCCTGCTCCGGGGGGAGACTTCCCTGAATCCACTGCCACCCGTAGGTCTTCGCCAGTCCCACGTACGCGGCGGCGAAGTCCGGATCCAGAGCGATCGCCCGCTCGAAATACGTGATCGCTTTGGCGAACTCCTGCTTTTTCCAACGGTAATAGTGGTATTGCCCCTTGAGGTACATCTCGTGCGCCTCGGGGTGCACCGGACGCGATCGCGCCAGCCGCGCCTGCTCCTCCGGCGACAGGTTCGCCCGCACCTGCCGCGCGACCGCGCGCGCAATCTCCCGCTGCAGGCTCAAGACGTCGTCCAGCGGGCGTTCGTACGTCTCGGCCCACAGGTGGCGGTCGGTGGGACCGTGCAGCAGGTTGGCCGTGACGCGCACCCGGCCATCCGCCTGCAGGACGGTCCCCTCGATCAGCGCATCCACGTTCAGTTCGCGGGCAATCCGCGGCACGGGCGTTTGCGTCCGCTTGTAACGCATCATCGAGGTGCGCGAAATGACGCGCAGCGCCTGAATCTTGCCGAGGGTCGTGATGAGTTCCTCGGTCATACCATCGGCGAAGAACTCCTGTTCGGGATCGCCCGAGAGATTCTCAAGCGGCAGTACCGCGATGGAGGCGATGCGCGGAATATCGGGCCGGAACAGACGCGCGATAAGCGCGGCGCCGCCGAGGAGTCCCACGAGTACCGCAGCCACCAGGACAGTGCCCGGGCGCCGGCGCTTCGGGGCTTCCGGCTCGGGCGGCGCCCCCTCCACCGGAGCGATGAAGCGGTACCCGCGCTTCGGCAGGGTCTGGATGAAGCGGGCTGCGTCCGGCTGGTCCCCGAGCACTGCGCGGATCTGCTTGATGCAGTGATTCAGACCCTGGTCGAACTCGATGAACGTCTCGTTGCCCCAGACGTGTTCCCGGATCTCCTCGCGCGTCACCACTTCTCCGGGACGGCTGGCGAGCAGGGCAAGCACCTTGGCCGGCTGCGGCTGGAGGCGGAGGAGCACACCTCCCTTCCGCAACTCCCCAGTCTCGGCATCGAGTTCAAAAACGCCGAACCGGACCACTGGACCTGTGGGGGAATTCCGCATGCGCGGCGACCTCCGGCTCACGCCCAGTATAAACCGGACAATGCATACTTGCGCCAAAGTCTTGCCGTCCTATTTTCCGCCATTTCAGCCCTGGTCAAACAGTCCAGTAAGTCTCTAGCCTGCAAGCACTTCTGCGATCAGGAAAAAATCATCCCGCAACCATCGATTTCTTGCGCCGAACCGTCCATTGTGGGAAGCGAAGGAGGAAGTCATGAGAACCTTGCTTGCCGCGCTCTTCCTGGTGGCGGGCCTCGTTGTCTTCCCGGCGGCCGCCGAGTCGCCGCTCGTGGTGGACATCCCGTTCCCCTTCTACGCCGGAGACAAGCTGTTGCCCGCCGGCGAGTACGCCATCGGGCCGTTTGACGGCTCCCCGACCCTGTTCCGGGTCACCAGTCGTGGCGGCGGCGCCATTCTGACGAATCACCTCGTTCGCGATTCCAAACAGGGAGAACGGACCTGCGTGCAGTTCAACAAGTACTCCGGCGACCGCTACTTCCTTGCCGCAGTCAATGTGGAAGGAGGGCTGAGCCGGACCATGATGAAGTCGGAGCGTGAGCGGCAGGTCGTGACCAGCACGCTCATCACCGGACTCAAACCGAATACAGTGACCCTGCTGGCACGCTTGAGATAGGGCGTCCCGGCAAATCTAACTCCAAACCCACCGCGCAGTGCGCCTCGGCCGCGTTGCGCGGTTTTTCCTTGAACCAGTCCACGGGCGCCTTCACCCCTATAGAAGCCATCTCCCTGAGACCGACGATACCGATGGCCTTGGTGCGCACGTCCAGCCAGGCACCGTCTCACCGGTCAATCGGCGGTCCCGGACCGGTGGGGCCGCTCATATCAGCCAGTAAGTCTCTTTTTTTGAATGTTTTACACAATCAGAAAAAACTCAGACACCAACCATCGACTCTGTCCGCCAGGCGGCTCATTGTGGGAAGCGAAAGGAGAGGAAGTCATGAAGACTTTGCTTACCGCACTTTTCCTGGTGGCTGGCCTGGCCGTCTTCCCGGCGGCCGCCGAGTCCCCTGTTGTGGTTGACGTTCCGTTCGCGTTCTATGCCGGAGACCGGTTGATGCCCGCGGGCGAATATGTCCTCGGACCGCTTGGCGACTCGACATTCGATACCCTGCTCATGGCGGCCGCCTCGGGCGACCGGCTCATCGTGGGCAACATCTTCACCACCGCGTCGAGGAAAAAGGTTGGAACGCGCGTGGTGTTCAACAAGTATCCCGGCGAACGCTACTTCCTTGCCCAGACTTGGGTCGAGGGTGAGCCGCTCGGCAGGGAGATGCGGAAGTCGCAGCGGGAACGGCAGGTCGTGACCACCACCCTGATCACCAGCCTGAAGCCGGAGACCGTCACGCTGCTGGCGCGCGTGAAGTAAGACAAAATCCCCAGTTAACCCCAAAGCCACCGCGCAACGTGGATCCACCCGCTGCGCGGTGGGTCTTTTCTGCAAGTCAATCCTCCAGCGGCGGCAGATTCATCCGGCGGAGTTCGGCGGGGAAGCGCGGGTCCTGGCGCAAGGCCGTCAGACCCGGCCACGGCAGCACCCGCACCCACGGCAGCCAGGCGTGGTGCGGTTCATACCGCAGCCAGCGAAACGCCTCGTCCATCTCGCCCAGGGCCGCGTGGATGGCCATCCGCCAGAACGCCGTCCAGGAATCAACCGGCTGCCCGTTCAGTTCCGCGAGCAGCTTCCTTGCCTCCACCTGGCGCCCCGCTTCGCCGTAGGCCAGACCCTGGACCCACCGCCAGGCCGGAGATACTTCCGCTGCCTTCCGGAAGAACGTCAGAGCATCGTCGTAGCGGCCTTGCTCCTGCCGGATCAGGCCCAGGACGAAGTACCCCACCGGAAATCCCGGCGCAATCTCGATGGAACCTTCCGCCCCGGCGGTAGCCTCGGCGTACCGGCCTTCCCACCGGTAGAGTTCGGCCAGCCAGCCTGTCTGCAAAGGGTTGAACGGATCGAGTTGCCTGCCGCGTTCGTGGTCGGCAATCGCTTCCGGCATGCGCCCGAACAGGGCGTTGAACCACGACCGGTGGTAGTAGGCGATCGGCATGCTCGGGCTCAACTCAATGGCTCGTTCGATGTGGCGGAACGCTTCGTCCCAGTCCCATTCCCAGTAGCCCGCGACGAAGCCCAGCGATGCGGATGCCTCCGCCAGGTTCGGGTCCAGTTGGATCGCGGTCGACGCCGCCTCCTTCGCCCGGGGCAGCGAATCGGTCCATGCTTCGGCGCTGTGCGCCACCTGGATATACCCCAGCGCCAGACCCGCATGCGCCATCGCGTTGCCAGGGTCGAGCGCGACCGCCTGCTTCAGATACTCCAGGCCCTTCGCCGAATCCGCCGCCGTCGCCTTGTTGAGGTGGAACATCCCGCGCAGATACGCCTCGTAGGTGGCCGGGTTGATCGGGCGCGCGCTCGCCAACCGCGCTTCCTCCCGGGGCTCGAGCCGCACCCTGACCTCGCGCGTCACGTTGCGCACGATCTCGTTCTGTAGCGCGAGGATGCTATCCATTTCGCGCTCGTAGCTCTCCGCCCACAGGTGCCGGTCCGTCGCCGCTTCCACCAACTGCGCCGTCACCCGCACCCGATTTCCGTCGCGCACCACCGAACCTTCGAGCACCGCATCCACGCCTAACTCACGCGCGATGGCGGGCAGCGGTTCCTCAGTATCCCGGTATCGCATGACGGACGTCCGCGAAATGACGCGCAGGGAATGAATCCGGGACAGGTCCGTGATCAGTGCGTCGGTCATGCCATCGGAGAAATACTGCTGGTCGGGATCGCCGGAGAAATTCTGGAAGGGCAGCACAGCGAGGGAGGCGATCGCAGGAGGCGGCGCGCGGAGAAACAACGCCGCGGCGGCCCCGATCCCGATCGCGGCAAACACGGCCAACACAACCACGGCGATCCGCAGCCGCGGGTGCTGAGGGACCGCGGGTGGCGGCGTGTCCGTCTCCACCGGGGCGATGAAGCGGTACCCGCGTCTCGGCAGGGTCTGGATGAAGCGTGCTGCATCCGGCTGGTCGCCTAAAGCAGCGCGGATCTCCTTAATGCAGTGATTCAGGCCCTGGTCGAACTCGATGAAGGTCTCGCTGCCCCAGACGTGCTCGCGGATTTCCTCGCGCGTCACCACTTCTCCGGGACGGCTGGCGAGCAGCACGAGCACTTTGGCTGGCTGCGGCTGCAGGCGGAGCAGCACACCCGATTTCCGCAGTTCCCCAGTCTCGGGGTCGAGTTCGAACACCCCGAATCGGATCACAGGACGTGGCGCGGAATTCCGCACTGGGCGATTCCTCCGGCTCAACTTCAGTATAAGGTGAGTTTCCGCTGCGGACAACGAAATCCGGCGCATTCACTTGGATCAACACCTCCCCTCGATTCAGTGACTTCCGTATTCATCCGGGATTCATTCGATCTTCACCCGTTGTCCATTGCCGCGGGGCGCCGGGTGGCGCATTGTGGGAATCGAAAGGAGCCGGAAATCATGAAAACCCTACTGACCGCCATCGTTCTGGTGGCTGCTCTGACCGCCCTGCCGGCGGCCGCGCAGTCTACCATCGTGGTAAACGTCCCGTTCGACTTCTACGCCGCCGACAAGTTGCTGCCCGCCGGCGAGTACACCCTGGCGCCGCTCAGCGACTCGAAGGTCAACATTACGTTGCTGCGAGCCGTCGGGTCCGGCAAAATGGTCGCCGTGGCAGACCACCCCCGGGGCAACCATGCCAAGCGGAATGAGAAGACCCGCGTGGTGTTCAACAAGTATCCGGGCGAAAAGTACTTCCTCTCCCAAACCTGGGTGGAAGACGAACCCCTCGGCCGGGAGCTGATCAAGACGAAGCGGGAGCGCCAGTCGGTGACCAGCATCCTGCTGACCGGGCGCAAGGCTGAGACCGTCACGATCCTGGCCAGCGTCCGATAGCTGTCCCTCAGTCTCCATCGATCCTCCGCGCAGGCCGGCGCGTCCGGTCCCGCGCGGAGGTTTTTTCGTTGCCGCACGATCGCCGTCAAAGCAGGATCATCGAGCGCTTCGCCCAAGCCTTCCTTCTTCATGTCGGCGTCGATCCTGGCGTCAGCACCTCATCGAAATCGCCGCGAAGCTTAGCCGCGCCGTCTCGCTCACATATCTCAACCGGTTCAGCCCGTCATACGCAAAGTTCTGCCCCAGGCGAGGCACGTCCAGCTCGAGGCTGGGCAGCCTGCGTATCACTGGACTCTATCCGGGACCAACACCGGGCCGGGCGGGACGGGGCGCGAAGTCCTCGTCAACGGCTTCGAGCGATGGTCCTTCGGAAGCGACGGCAATTGGAACACGGGATCTAGCCGGGCGACTGGAGCCGTGCCGGGTTCACGGCGCCATGGCTTCCGCACGTGGCGGCGGGCAGGAAACGGGAACGCTTCCTACTGCTGCCCGAGATACTGAGCGATCGCGCCTCGGATCGGGGAGACAGGTTCGTGGGTCTTTCGTACCAGCAGATCCGGCTCCCGTGTGCCGGCGCGCAAGCGGGTGAGCCAGTCCTCCGGATCGAACTCGACGCCGATGGGATTGGTCGAAAATAACGTCGCCATGAACGCGCTGGCATCCTCGCTTGATTCCAGACTATCCACCTGGAACTCCATCTGATTGCCGTCCGGATCGGCGTAGTACAGCGCAACGGTAATCCCGTGGTGGATGCACCAGTACGGCGTGATGCCCTGTTCCTTCAGGACCGCGTAATTTTCCAGCAGATCGCGCAAGGACGCGTAGCTGTAGCCCACGTGATCCACCCCAATGGAACCCTGCTTGTCGGTCCCCGTGCCGCCTGGCTGAAACACTTCCATGTTGATGATGGCGAAGCGGTGGTGCTCATCGTCGAAGGTAAGGAATGCCAGCGCCGGATTTCCGTACTGGACGCGCGCGTCGAAGACCGTCTTGTACCACTCGATCATTTCTTCGAAGCGGCGCGTGCGGTAAACGACGTGGCCCACCTGGGTTGGGCGAACTGCAGACATGCTGGATCCTTTCTTCTCCGCGGAAGGCGGAACCCGGGCTTCAGCCAAAGGTATGCCGCAATCGCCGCAGCTTAACACATCTCATCGAACGATCGTGGCGGACAGCAAGAAGCGGCGTTGCGACCTCGCCACACCAGCACCAAACGCGGGCCCTGTTGCCCGCGCTGGCTGGCGCCGGTGAACTCGGGGAACTTCTGCTCGATGGGTGCGGTGTGTGCGGCGAGACGCGCGCATCCCGGTCGCCCCATAACCAGCCGGCCGGCATCAATTGCATGCAGCAGGCGGATGTGCCCATCAGGGGCTTCGCACAATCAAGCGGAACCCCGTAAGCGGCCCGAGTTCACATCGCGAAGCGTGCCGCAACGGAAGCCGCGCCGTGATCGTCTGCTGCAAGCACGTTCCCGTTGTTCGCCCCCGCCGTAGGCCGGCCCGATCTCGAACTCGTTCGCGAACCCCGCCACGGCGTCTGGCTCACCCCGTTTTGCAGCCGCTGAAAACGGCTTCCAGTTCGAGCCCATCGTCATTCCACGGCCCTGCTATGCTGAATGTGCGGTCGTCGAGGCTGCTTGAAAGAGCGAACCAGATGAGCGATGTCCGCCAGCACGCCCACCAGTTGATCGACCGCATGCCCGAGACGCAGCTCTCCGGCCTGGTTCAGTTTCTGGAAACCATCGTCGATCCCGTGGCCACCGCCTTGCGCAACGCGCCGCTCGATGATGAGCCGGAGACCGACGAAGAGAAGGCTGCCGTCACGGAAGCCAAGACCTGGCTTCAGCAGAACGGCGGCAAGGGCATTCCTCACGCCGAGGCCATGCGGATACTCGGCTTGGAGTAATGGAGATCGCATGGACCGAAGCGGCCTTGGCCGACATGGCCGCTGTCGATTAGGGCATCGCCCGCCGCGTCAAACACTCCGTCGAGCGCTTCGCCGAAACCGGCGCTGGCAACGTGAAAAAGCTCCAGGGCATTGACCCGCCCGAGTTCCGCCTCCGCGTCGGCGACTACCGCGTCCGCTTCCACAACGACGGCGAGGGCGTCACCGTCCTCCGCGTCCGCAACCGCCGCGAAGCCTACCGCTGAGCGGCCTTCTTGGCGGCTCAAAACGAATCCGCCATTTGGCGGATCGGAGTAGTGTTCTTTCCGTCAACCCTTGGTCTTCATCACCCAATCAATGGTCGAGCCTCCCACGTTGCACTTGCCCAGGCAATGCCACAGATTCGTCTTCGGCGACACTACCAGCGACGGCGTCTTGTCCTCGTGAAACGAACACTGCCCGATCCACTCCGCTCCGTGCTTCTTGAGCTCCACCCCGAACCCCATCCAAACGCTCGATGGGCACTTCTTTCTTTAGCCGCTAGATCTCGCTATCGGGGATTCTTGCCATGCCGGTTCGTCTCCTGAGTCTCGTCAACTGACTACTTCGTCATACCTGGCATGATGGACCCGTAGAGCCAAGCGGTCGCGAAGGGTTCCGGCATTCCCAAGCTGGCGTTCGCGCGCAACTTGGGGTCTACTACTCTCACCGGGCGTGGGACGAGGCGGGAAGACTGCCTGACCAGCCGAGGAGAGCTGGGCCGAACACCTCGGGGCCGGCCGGTTATAGGTTTGGGCTTCGAGCCCGCTGTCGTATGTGGCCGCCCCTCCGGTCCACCCGGTTGAGCTTTGAGCTCGCATAGGTAGGTGCCGTTCTGCCCGTTCTCTTCACCGGCTTGCCGTCGCCGGTTCCTCCGGAACCCTCCGGAAGGTTGGATCCCAGGCGCCAGGTCCATCCGGCCCGCTCTCCTCAGAAGGAGTGATTCGATTATGCCATTCGTTGGTTTGGATCTGCACAAGAAATCCGTGGAAGCCGTCATTCTGGCCGACGACGGCCGCATCCTGCACCGCGACCGCTTCCCCACCACCCGCGCGGCGCTGCAAGCCTTCGCCCGGCGCCACCTGTCGCCCGATCACCGGGTCGCCGTGGAAGCGACCTTCAACACCTGGCCCGTCGTCGACGTGCTGGAACCGTTCGCGGGCGACATCGTGATTTCCAACCCGCTGCGCACCAAAGCCATCGCTCAGGCCAAAATCAAAACCGACAAGGTGGATGCCCTCGTGCTCGCGCACCTGTTGCGCGCCGACTTTCTGCCGCGCGTCTGGCGGCCCGACGCGGAAACCCGCAGCCTGCGCCATCAAACCACACAACGCGCCAACCTCACCGCCGACCGCACGCGCCTCAAAAACCGCATCCACGCCGTGCTGCACCAGCGGTTGATCGAAGCGCCGAAGGGCGATCTGTTCAGCGCCGCCAATCTCGGCTGGCTCCTCGGGCTGGAGTTGGATGACGACGGCCGCGAAACCCTGCACTGTCACCTGCGGCTGCTCGCCGCCGCCACCGGCGAGTTGGAGTGGGTCGACCGGCGGCTGGCCCGGCACGCCTGGCACAGCGGGCCGGTGAAACTCACGGCCCAGGTCCCGCCCGAGACCCATGTGTCTCGCGCCGTCCGGTTCCCGCGCGCACTCCCCACCGCCCAGTCCAGTCCCCAGCCAGAGAGGGTCGTGCTGTCGTGCCCGGCCACCGCCCCCAGGTTCTGCGGTGTCTCCTGGTCGTAGTAGGTTCGCGTCCGCACCGTCTGGCGCTGTTTCCGCCCGGGAGACCGCCGGCACGATATCCTCAGCCACTGCGCGCGGAAACTGGTTGACGCCGGTTGACACTCGGACACAACTGTCCGATATTGGAGGGGTGAAAGGTGGGGAGTTCGAGCGGCGAGTCCAGAAGCTGGCGCGAAGCCGGAAAATTGCCTGCCAGTTCGTGGCCTGTAAGGGCAAAGGAAGCCACGGCCGCCTCTACTTCGGCGACGAATTCACCACACTCAAGGATCGCAAGAAGGAAATTGGCCGCGACCTGTTGGCCAAGATGTGCGCGGACCTGAAGATCGATCCGCGCGACCTATAGGAGAGAAACGCATGTCCCAATTCACTTATCCCGCGAAGTTCACCACTGGCAACGACGGCCGAGTGCTGGTCGCGTTTATCGATCTGCCCCGTGTCGCTACAGACGGCAAAGACAAGCGCGAGGCGATGGAAGAGGCCATGGATGCTCTCGGCTCCGATCTCTCGATCCGCCTGTCCCGCCGGGAGGAGATCCCAACGCCATCGGCACCCAAGCGTGGACAGCGCCTGGTGCCCGTGCCGCTCTGGCTGGCGCCGAAGCTCGCGCTCTATCTCGCCATGCGCGATCAGCGGGTCAGCAACTCCGAGTTGGCGCGCCGCCTGGGGCTGCACGAACGTGTAATCCGGCGCATGCTCGATCCCGAGCACGCCACGAGGCCCGAGAAGATCCAGGGCGCCCTCGCCATCCTCGGCAAGCAGATGACCCTCGAAGTTCGCGATGCCGCGTAAGACGGCAGCCGGTCATCAAGCCCCAAGGCCGCCCGCCAACGAAGCACCGTGTGTGATCCTTGAAGCGATCTCGGCGCATCTCGGAGTCTACTCAACCTCGACTTGTCTGTCAGCGGTTTCGCTCTGATCTTAGAAGGGCCGTCCAGAATGTGTCAACGATTGTGAGACACCGGCCCGAATACATTAGTGAGTTTCGCCTTTGTCCGCCAACCGCTTCGGCGCCAACGCTCCGTCCGGCAATTCCGCGCACCGGCGTGGACGGCTCGAAACCTCGGCCTGACCGTGGCGACGCCGCGGTGGCTCTTTCACGACTCGGCGTCTTCAGCAGCGCGCCGCCGCAGGTGGTTTCCCGTCGTCCGGAGGGCGATGCGGTAACGTCCATCCAGACCCCAACGCAACCGCTTCGATCCCGCGGCCGGTGGCCCGGCAATCCATTGATTCTGAAGAACCTCGCGCCCCAGCCAGGCCGGCCGCGCCACACCCGCCCCCCACACGCCGATCCGCCCGTTATGCGATCCTGGAAATGCGAGGCCGCGCCTCGCCCGCCGGCCCCATCCCGGCGCCAAAAAATTCCGCGCATCCGAACCCAATTCGTCCGAATCGCCTCGACGCCGTCACACCGAGTCGAAATTTTTTAACCCCAACAAAACACGCTGTCGCCACCACCGCCTGCGTCCCATTCGCTTCCACCCCCATGCGATCCTGCAGGTGAAAGGACACTCCGCGCATGGCCACAGAAAAGCAAATCGCCGCCAATCGCAAAACCGTTGGCCCGGAATTCCAGGAGCTCCGCCATGCAGCACTGTGAAATCTGCTGTCATCCCGAGCGCGCCGCCATCGAAGCCGCCATCCGCGCCGGCGCCCCCTCGCAGGACGTCGCCGCCCGCTGGAACCTCTGCCCTGTCGGCCTGGCCTGGCACGCGTTTGCCCACCTCCGTGGCTACAACCCGGCCAAACCCAGCGCCCCGCTCCCGCCCCTCGTCGAGCCCGAAACCTCCGCGGCCCACAAAGTGAATCCCGACGAAGACGCCTTCTGGCGCGCCGCCCGCCAAGCCATGGTCCGCGCTCTCAAGCCCTTCCCCGCCGCACTCGACGCCGTCCGCGCGGCCTTCATCGCCCTCGACCCCGCGCTCTTCGAAGAACCCGCTCCTGCCGGCGGATGATCGCCCTGCATCCGGAGGCTCGCCAGAGGGGCGCGCTACAATGAAGAATCGCACCGCACTTCCCCTGTCCATGACCAACGATTCCATCCGCAACATCGCCATCATTGCGCACGTAGACCACGGCAAGACCACTCTGGTCGATGCCATGCTCCACCAGAGCGGCTTGTTCCGCGAGAACGAGGCCGTCGCCGAGCGCGTCATGGACTCGAATGAACTTGAACGCGAACGCGGCATCACCATCCTCGCCAAGACCACAGGCGTGCGCTACCGCGACGTCAAAATCAATATCGTCGATACACCGGGGCACTCTGACTTCGGCGGCGAGGTCGAGCGCGCGCTCAAGATCGTCGATGGCGTCATGCTGCTCGTCGACGCGAGCGAGGGTCCGCTGCCGCAGACCCGCTACGTGCTCATGAAGGCCCTCGAAGCGCGCCTCCCGCCCATCGTTGTCATCAACAAAATCGACCGTCCCGACGCCCGGATCGCCGAGGTGCTGAACGAGATCTATGACCTGTTCATCGATCTCGACGCCACCGAGGACCAGCTCGAGTTCCCGATTTATTACACGAACGCCAAGGCCGGGACCGCCACCACCGATCCCGCCGTCCCCGGCACGAACCTTCAACTGCTGTTCGAGGGCATTCTGCGGCACATTCCCGGAGCGCCGGGCGACCCGGACGCCACGCTGCAATTGCTCGTCGCCAACCTCGATTACAGCGAGTATCTCGGGCGGCTGGCCATCGGGCGCGTCATGTCCGGCACACTGCGGCACGGCGATGAGGTGGCGGTGGCGAAGGCCGACGGCACCTTCCATCGCACCCGCATCACCAAGCTCTATTCGTTCGAAGGGCTGAGGCGCGTCGACGAGACCGAAGGGCGTCCCGGAGCGGTTCTGGCGATCGCCGGCGTCGAGGGAATCACGATCGGCGACACCGTGACCGACGCCGAGGCGCCGAAGCCGCTGCCCCGTATCCAGATCGACGAGCCGACCATCGTGATGGTCTTCACGATCAACTCGTCGCCGTTCGCCGGGCGCGAAGGCCAGTACGTCACCAGCCGCAACCTGCGAGACCGGCTCGATAAAGAACTGCTGACCAACGTCTCGATCCGCGTCGAGGAGGCGGGCAGTCCGGACACGTTCAAGGTGATGGGCCGCGGCGAGCTGCAACTGGCGATCCTCATCGAGATGATGCGCCGCGAGGGCTACGAGCTGATGGTCGGCAAGCCCGAGATCCTCACGCGCACCATCGACGGAGCGCTGCACGAGCCGCTGGAACTGCTGGTGGTCGACTGCCCGGAGACATTCATCGGCGTCGTCATCGAGAAGATGGGCGCGCGCAAGGGCAAAATGTCGAAGATGATCAACCACGGCTCGGGGCGCGTGCGGCTGGAATTTCTCGTTCCGTCGCGCGGGCTGATCGGGCTGCGCAGTGAAATCCTCACGGACACGCGTGGGACCGCGATCATGAACTCGCTGTTCCACGGCTACATCGCCTGGCAGGGAGACATCCCGATGCGGCCGACCGGGTCGCTTGTGGCGGACCGGCCGGGTCCGGCGACCGCGTACGCGATCTACAACCTGCAGGAGCGCGGCGAGATCTTCCTCGCGCCCGGCACCGAGGTTTACGAGGGCATGATCATCGGAGAGAACGCGCGCGACGCCGACCTCAACGTGAACGTCGTGCGCGAGAAGAAGCTGACGAACATGCGCGCCTCGACGGCCGATGAAGCGATCCGCCTCGTGCCGCCGCGCATCCTGAACCTCGAGCAGGCCATCGAGTTCATCCGCGAGGACGAATTCGTCGAGGTCACGCCGAAGTCCATCCGCCTGCGGAAGAAGATCCTGAAAGCGAACCAGCGGTAGCGGTCAGCGGATCTGGATGGTCAGCCCCGGCCGGCTCGCGGCGGAGCCCACCGAGAGGCTGACCGGCGCCGGACCCGGGGCCAGGGAACGCGGAACGCGGGCATTCACCTGGAGAATTCCGGCCAGGCCCGGCGCGGCGCCCGCGTAGAGGATCTCCGCCGGCTGCCCCCCCACCAGGAGAGAGACCGGCAGAACCGGCCTCGCCAGCGGGATCGCGGCCATGCGGCCTTCGATACTGGGGGGATCGGTTTGCCCTTCCCCGGTGGCGAACATCGTGACGATGCTGCCGGGAGCCGCGCCGTTCCACGAGAAGTTCAGACTGTTGTCGCCGTTCAAGGCCAGGATCGCGCCGGAGCTGTCATCCAGAGTGAACAGTGCCGGGTTGGCGCGCTGGACCTCCACTTCCGCCGATGCCCGCAGGCGCCCGTCGCGCCACACTTCGACCGTCGCGCGCGGCGCACCGTCGATCGTGTAGGGCGCCTGGGCGTTGATCTGCCCCGATTGGGCGTGCAGCAGCGGCGCGGGGCGTCCGTTGAAGCGCACCTCGACGCCGCCCAGCCGCGCCGGGAGAATCCCGTTGGCGTCGAAGACGGCAGTGACGGGCGTCTCCGGACCGAGGGACTCGCCGAAGAGCGAGACAAGCTGGCCCGGGGCGATGGGTCCGGGGTGCAGACCGGCGGCCGGTACGATGCGTAGACCGGGCGGCGGCTCTTCGACCGGCGGCGGCGGCACGATCGGGTCGGCGGCGCGCGGCGCGATCCTGCGCACGCGGTTGTTGCCGGAATCCGCAACGTAGAGCGCGCCGGCGCTGTCGAGCGCCAGCGCTGCCGGGGTGTCGAGATGCGCGGACAGCGCGTCCCCGCCGTCGCCCGAGAACCCGGGGACGCCGCGGCCGGCGATTTCGGTAATCTCGCCGGCAGGCGTGTGCCGCAGCACGCGGTGGTGGCCGGAGTCGGCGATGAACAGGGTCCCGTCCGGGCTCACCGCCAGACCGCGCGGAGCGCTGAGCGGCGCGGTGTGTCCAGTATAGGTGCGGATCGTTCCGTCAGCCGCCACGCGGCGGATGCGGTTGTTGCCGGTGTCGGCGATGTAGAGGTTGCCGCTCGAATCGAAGGCGAGAGCGGATGGAGACCGAAGCTGGGCCGCGGCGGCCGGACCGCCGTCCCCGGAGAAACCGGCGGCGCCCGTTCCGGCGATGGTCCGGACGGTGCCGTCAAGGCCAACGCGGCGCACGCGATGGTTGCCACTGTCGGCGATGTAGAGGTTGCCCGCACCGTCGAGAATCGCATGGGACGGCGCGGACAGGGCCGTCGCTCCGGCGGGCCGGCCGTCGGCGTCGAAGCCCGCCGTCCCGGTTCCGGCTGCTGTGGCCAGCAGCCCGGCGGACGTGACCTTCCGGATGCGATGTCCGGCGGATTCGGCGATCCAGAGCGTTCCGGAGGAATCCAGGCTCAAACCGGCGGGTCCAGCCACCGCGGCTTCTGTGGGAACCGTGGCCCCGGTCGCCGGACCGGCCGCGCCCGTGCCCGCGAACGTCGCGAGGGTCCCGGTAGCGGAGAGGCGGCGGACGCGGTGGTTCGCGCGGTCGGCGATGTAGAGCGACCCGTCGGGTGCAAGCGCCAGGCCGGACGGCGTATTCAACTGGGCTTCGACGGCGGGGCCGCCATCGCCCGAGAAGCCGAAGGTCCCGTCGCCGGCCACGACGGCGTGCGTCCCCTCGCCACTCCAGCGGCGGACGCGGCGGCCGTCGGCGATGTACAGGGTGCCTTGGCGGTCGAACGCCACGTCGCGCGGGGCGTCGAGCCACCCGACCGAAGTCTGGCTCCCGGCGCCCACGACGACAGTCTGCTGCCCGTCCGGGCCGATGCGCACGACGCGGTTCCCAAGGCTGTCGGCGACATAGACCGCGCCGTCCGGACCCAGGGCGAGGCCGGTCGGCGTGTTCAAGGCGCCCGGCCCGAGGTCAGAGGCGGCGCCTCCCGGCGCGATGCGCAGGACCCGGTGATTGCCGGAATCGGCCACGTAGAGGGCGCCCGATCCGTCCACCGCCAAGCCCGCTGGAAACGACAGGCCGGAACTCGCGGCCGTGGTCATGACACCCGCCGGCGTCACCTTGCGGATGGCGTGCGCCTCGAAGTCCGCGATGTAGAGGGCGCCGCTCCAGTCGAGCGCCAGGTTCCGCGGCGCCGCGAGCGAGCCGTCGCCACCGGCGAACGTCTGGATCGTGCCGTCGGGTGTGATGCGCCGGACGCGGCGGTTGCCAAGGTCCGCGATATAGAGGGTCCCGGCGCCGTCGACGACGAGCCCGTACGGCGCGTGCAGGCGGGCCTGGCGGGCGGGTCCGCCGTCGCCGGAAAAGCCGGGGAAGCCGGTTCCTGCCACGGTCTCGATCAACCCGTCGCGGTTGACCCGCCGCACGCGATGAGTGAGGGTGTCGGCGATATAAAGGTTACCGGCGCGGTCGGCCGCAATCCCCTGAATGCTGCCGAACTGGGCCGACGCCGCCGGCACGCCGTCGCCTGGAAGGCCGCCCCCGGCCACCGTCGCAATCGTGTAACGGACCTCCCCCGAGGCTGCCGCGAGACTGACGGTGGCAAGAACGGCGTGGAGAACACGTTGTCGAAACCCAGGCACGGAGAACCCTCGACTCTGTCTAGATAGTGGGCCAGCGCTCACATTCCTCTCAGGTTTTCCGATAAGTGTCCTGAAACGAAACACATTCCGAGACGGATCCATGCAAGCCACCCGGCATCAGGCCATCGGGCTCATGCTGGCGCTGGCGGGGAGCGCGGGACTGGGGGCGGCGGACATCCACCTCAAGACGCGTGTCGTGTCCCCGCGCGCCGGAATCGAGGTCCAGCAGAAGGAACAGCCAAGGCGGTACACGGCGCGGCGGTCGCATTTTCTGGTTCAGTTCAGCGAACGGCCATCGGACGACGTGCTGGCCGCTTTCGGAGTCGTGATCACAGGGCGAATCCCACAGGAGACCCTCGTCGTCTCCGCGCCCGACGGGATCCCGTGGCGGAGCCTGGGCGCCAGTTGGGTGGGGCGGCTTGAGCCCTCCGACAAGCTGAGTCCCGCACTGCCGGCGCCGGAAGAGATGGACGAGGCGGCCTACCTGGTGGAGTTTCACCTGGAGGTGGAGGCGGAAGCGCGGGAGGCGCTGCTGCGCGATGCGGGGGTGGAGCGGCTGGAACATCCATCGCTGCTGAGTCATCAGGCGCTGGTGCGCGGGACGCCGGAGGCGATCCTGCGGCTGGTGGACTGGGACGAGGTGGCGTACCTGTTCCCGGCGTCGGAAGACCTCGTCCGCGGCGAACCCGTGGTCGGCTGCGCGGGCGCGGTCCACCAGGACGGTCCCGCCGGACAGTACGTCAAGATCGGAGACGGATGGCCGCGTCCGGACGGCCGCGCGCTCGAATTGACGTACACGATCGGCGCGCTGGCGGGCGGCATCCCGGTCGAGGCGTCGCTGCGCGAGATCCAGCGCGCCTTCGACGCCTGGAGCGCCGCGGGCAACGTGACGTTCCGGGCTGGGGGGCATCCGGCGGCGGAGCGCCACATCCACTTGTTTTTCGCCTCGGGGCCGCACGGCGATTCATACCCGTTTGACGGGCCGGGGCGGGTCCTGGCGCATACGTTCTATCCCGCGCCCCCCAACCCGGAACCGATCGCGGGCGACATGCATTTTGACGCCGACGAAAACTGGCGCATTGGATGGGGGATCGATGTGTTTTCGGTCGTGTTGCACGAACTCGGCCACGCCCTGGGTATGGGCCATTCGGACCGCCCCGGGTCGATCATGTATCCGTACTACCGTTTGGCTGCGGGATTGGGCCAGGACGATATCGCCGGCATCCGGGACCTCTATGGGGAGCCCGGCGAGGGGCCCGAACCGGAACCGGACCCGGTGCCGCTGGACCTGCGGATTCTGACGCCCGCGGGTCCAACCATCACCCAGGCTCCGTCCATTCGTCTGGAAGGCACGGCGTCGGGCAGCGGCGTCACCATCACGTGGACGAATGACCGCGGGGGGCAAGGCGTCGCCTCGGGCACCAGTGCCTGGAGCGTAGCCGGCGTCCCCCTGGCTCCCGGAGCGAACGTTCTGACGGTGACGGCAACGGATGACTCTGGCAACCGTGTTGCGCGGACCGTTTCCATCACGCGCGAGGCGCCATCCGCGCCGGCCGACACCGTCAGACCGTCGCTCGCGATCACATCGCCGGGATCGAGCGTCGTGGCAGTGTCGGGCGCCATGCTGACAGTGCGGGGCTTGGCGTCAGACAATGTCGGCGTTACCCGTGTCACGTGGGAAAACCACTTGGGATCATCCGGTTCCGCGACCGGAACAGCGATCTGGTCCGCGCTCGTGACGCTCCTCCCAGGCACGAACCGGATCACGGTTCGCGCCTTCGACGCCGCTGGAAACAGCGCTTGGCGAACCCTGACGGTTACCCGCCGCTGACGCCTTCTAGCGGACGGTCAGCCAAACCGGCTGTTCAATGTACTTGTCCTCGGTGCCCGCGACCAGAACCACAAGCGACATGCGGCCTGCCGGCGCCTCGGGCACACGAATCCGGATCTGCTTGTCGGTCTGTTCCAGGATGCGGGCCGGATAGTCCGTCTTCCCGTCCGATAGATACACAGCCTCGACGCTGGCTTTGCCAAGGGCTTCGCCGGTAATCGTGACCGTGTCGCCCGCGCTGGCGGCGGCCGGTTCCACCTGGCGCATGAACGGCGTCAGGGGAACCACCTCGTCGCGGTCGGCGTACAGGGCGGCGCAGGTCGACGCAAGCAGGAAGAGTGCGATGAAGGTCAGGACCTTGCCCCACGGTTTCATTGGAAGATTCTCCTTTCCAACCATATCGCTGCACGCCATGGGCCAGACTGAAATGCGCCGCAAAGCGACTCTATTGGGCACGCGTTGAGGAGAAAGGCTCAGCAGTCGCTGGGTGTAATGACGCGGAATGTTCTCTCTGCCCGCGCGGACGGCGCGCCAGATGCGGCGCCGGGCAGTGGCCCTGATCGTGCAACGGGAACGGTAGCAAAGGAGGTAGCGAAGTCATGCTTACCGAACTGGCTCCCTTCATGAAAGGCCTGCTTTCTTTCCTCGGGATTATCTTGGGTGTCCTCGCGGTGGTCGCGGTCGCGGCCATGCTATGGCTGGCGGTCCTGGTCTTCCGTACCTGGCGCCAGCAGCGCGGAATGCGCGTCATTACCTGTCCGGAAAACCACAAGACGGCCGCTGTCGAAGTCAGCGTGCCGCATCTGATAAAGACCAAACTGCAGGGAGCGCCGGAGTTCCGGCTCAGCCAGTGCTCGCGGTGGCCGGAGAAGGCCGGTTGCGGGCAAGAGTGCCTGCGGCAGATCGAAACCCAGGCAGGAGGTTGCCTGGTCCATAACACGCTCGCCGAGTGGTATCGGGGCAAGACCTGTATCATCTGCCAGGTTCCGCTTGACCCGGAAGAGTGGTCGGTCCACAAGCCGGCTTTATGCACGCCGGAAGGCGGGGCTGTGAGTTGGGACGAGATTCCGGTCGAGGCTATCCCCGCTGTGCTGGAGAGCCACCAGCCTCTCTGCTGGAACTGCCACATCGCGGTGAAACTGCGCTCGCGCCACCCGGACCTGGTGGCGGACCGCCCGTGGCCCGTCACCGGCCCGTGCGGCGAGCGCTCGGGCGACGAGGAAGTCCAGAAAGTCTAGCCGCCCTGCGAATCGTGGGAGCCGGTACCCGCCATGTCTTCGACCTTCGACCCTTTGGCGTCGATGCGTTGAGGAATGGTGCCCACCATCGAGATGTTGGCTTCGGTGGCGCCGATGCCGGAGAAGGCACGCGCCTTCTTCGCGGCAGGCTCGGACTCGGGCACGGCCGCTGCCGTCTGCAGGATGTCCGAAAGGCGGTCTTCCAGTTTCTGCACGAGATCGGCGAGATCGGGCCGGTCCAGGATGCGGCAGAACTGGCGCGGCGCCAGAGCCAGCAGATGGACGTGGCCTTCGATCGGATAGGCTGCCACGCGGCAGGGCAGGAACGCCGAAAACCGCGGATCGGCGCGCAGCAGCGCCCCGGAGCCCGGGATATCCAGCGGAAAGACCAAAGCATGAGCAGTCTGCGGGTCTCCGAGACGGCCCGCGGGAAGCAGCGTGGCGCCGTGCATTTCAGCGGCCAGCCGGATTGCGCTCTCGACTGCGTCGAACGGACAGACGGATACCTGGTGAAGCATCGTGGCCCTCCAGTGGGGATGATCGCTGCCTCCATCATAGGGGATCTGTTCCCCAGGCTCCAGCAAAATCGGCGCCTCAGGCGGGCGGCCAGTTGGCGGGACTGAGCAGAGACTCGTCCGCGACCATGATCGCGCGAAGGGCGCTCGCGAGCGCCGTGTCGAGTGGACCCAGGCCGGCCCACGCCACTGCTTCTTCCATTTCGCGAATATCCCGGGCGCCGACCAGCGCGGTGTGGACCTCGCTGCGAGCCAATACATAGCGGAACGCCGCCTCGGGCAGGGACAGACCCGCCGCGGCGGCAAGACCGGTCAGCGCTTCGGCGGCGTCTTTGAGCGAACGCAAAGCGTCGGGCAACTGCCGGTGGCAGCCCCCGAGCGCACCCCGCAACAGGACCGAACGAAGCATGATTCCCACGTCGCGTGCCCCGGCTTCGCCGAGAACACTGAGTTCCGGGCGGCGGTCGAGAACCGAGTAGGCAATCTGCAGGCAGTCGCACCAGTCGAGGCGCATCGACGCGAGGGCCGCCTCCATCCCGTAGACACTGATGCCCAGATACCTGGTCATCCCGCGGTCGCGCAGGTGGAGCAACTCGGCCGACACGTCGTCGTGCGGAACGATTTCAGACGCTCCCGCGTGGAGCAGCAGGATGTCCACGGCATCCGTCCGCAGCGCGCGCAGGCTCTCTTCGACTGAGTCCCGGATCCTGGTGCGGCGGTCGGGTTCGTGCGGGAATGAGCCCACCTTCGTCACCAGGACGTACTCGTGGCGGCGTCCGGCCAGCGCCCGCCCGATGATCGCTTCGGCGTCGCCGTACACGCGGGCCGTATCCACCAGGTTGATGCCCAGGTCGAGCGCACGATCGAGCAGGCGCGCCGCTTCTTCTTCCGGAGGGCGCAGCGGGCGGCCATCCGGCGCCATTCCATAGTCGAAGCCGATTTCGGCGGTCCCAAGCGAAATCTCAGAGACCTCGAGGCCCGTTCGTCCAAAACGCCGCCGCCTCATGACTGGAGAACCCCGGCCGCGATGCGGCGGCGCGCTGCGATCACGTCTACTGGCTCATACCGCGTCAGCTTCCGCAGCAGTGCAAACTGTGTGCGCAGGGCATCGCCTTCCGCGCACGCGGATGAGACCGCACGGGCGGCCGTGCCGATCCGCTCCATGGCGCAGCGCAGGAAGACATCGCAGGTATCGGCGGCGCGGCCGCCCAGCCGTTCCGCACGCAGCCAGACCGACTCCATCGCAAAGGCGTCCATCATGCAGTCTGTGATCCCGGTCAGCACTTCCTGCTGTTTGTCGAGTTCCGTGAGGTACCGCTGCCAGGCTGCGCCCATCAACAGCAGAACGATCTGTTTCGCCTGCCGGACAAGGCGCGCATTCTCCGGTCCATCAGCAGATGCCGGAGCCATCGCCGCCTCGGCCGCCTTTCGGGCGGCGCCGGCCAGGTCCAATTGCCCCTTCGCCGCGCGCTTGAGCAGCATGCCGGTGGCAAGCAGGCGGTTGATCTCGTTCGTCCCCTCGAAGATGCGGTTGATGCGGGAGTCGCGGTAGGCGCGCTCCACGCGGTAGTCGGCGTGATAGCCGTAGCCGCCATGAATCTGGACTCCCTCGTCAGCGACGTAGTCCAGCATCTCGGAGGCGAATACCTTGACCATCGAGCACTCCGGCGCGAACTCTTCGACGGCCTTCAGATAGCGGTTCGCCGCATCCGGCTCGCTCCACGCGAAACCTTCCAGCAAGGCCTCTACCTGTCCGACCACGCGCCACGACATCGACTCGGCGGCGAAGATCCGGATAGCCATCTCCGCGAGTTTGTGGCGGATCGCGCCGAACTCCGCGATGGCCGAGCCGAATGCCCTGCGCTCCCTGGCGTAGCGGAGCGACAACGCCAGCACCTGCTTCGCTGCACCCACGGCAAACGGACCGAGTTTCAGACGGCCCAGGTTCAGAATATTGAACGCAATGATGTGGCCCCGGCCAATCTCTCCAAGTACGTTCTCCTTTGGGACGCGAACGTTGTCGAAGTAGATGGCGCAGGTGGAACTGCCCTTGATGCCCATCTTCTTCTCTTCCGCGCCGCGCGAGACGCCGGGCCAGGCAGCTTCGACGAGAAACGCTGTGAACTGCTCGCCGTTCACCTTGGCGAACACCGTGAACAGGTCCGCGCGCCCGCCGTTGGTGATCCACATCTTCTGGCCGTTGAGGACGTAATGGTCGCCGTCACGCTCGGCGCGCGTCTTGGCGGCCAGGGCGTCCGAACCCGCATGCGCTTCGCTCAGGCAATACGCACCGATCCACTCCGCGGACGACAGTTTCGGCAGGTAGCGCCGCTTCTGGTCCTCGGTGCCGAACAGCACCAGGGGCGTCGTACCGATGCCTGAATGCGCGCCGTGCCACGCGGCATAGGAACCGTCCCGCGCCACCTGCTCGGCGACCACCATCGCGGCGGGAAGGTCCATCTCCATTCCGCCGTACGCCTCGGGCGTCAAGATGGCCGTGAGGCCGAGTTCGGCTGACTTGCGCAGCGCGGCGATGGCGGCATCGTGATCGCCGGCCGCGATCGCTTCAAGGTGGGGCTCGACCTCGCCGTTCCAGAACTCCTGCGCGGCACGGGCGACATCCTTGTGTTCTTCGCTCAGATCTTCCGGCGTGAAGATCTCCTCCGGCTGCAAGTCGCGGAAGAGGAACTCCCCGCCGCGCGTCTTAGGCAGCATCGGACAGCCTTTCGAAGATGCCGGCCGCGCCCTGCCCGCCACCGACGCACATCGTGACCATGCCGTAGCGCGATTGGCGGCGCTGCATCTCGCGCAGGATGGTCGCCGTCAGTTTGGCGCCCGTCGCCCCGAGGGGATGCCCGAGGGCGACCGCGCCGCCGTTCAGGTTGACGCGTTCGATATCGAGCCCCACTTCGCGGATGACCGCCAGAGCCTGCACGGCGAACGCTTCGTTGAGTTCGATCACGTCGATTTCGGAAAGCGTCAGTCCCGCGCGTTTGAGCGCTTTCGGAATTGCGACGACCGGGCCGATTCCCATGATCTCGGGCGGCACGCCGCCAGCCGCGAACGAGACGAACCGCGCACGCGGCTTCAAGCCAAGTTCGCGGGCGCGGGTCTCGGACATCACGAGCGCTGCGGCGGCGCCGTCGCTGGTTTGCGATGAGTTGCCCGCGGTCACCGTTCCTTTGGCGTGGAAGACCGGCTTCAGCCTGGCCAGGGCCGCGGCGTTCGTGTCGGCGCGCGGCCCTTCGTCTTTGTCAAAGGTCACTTTCGTAAGACCAGGCTTACCGTTAGCAGACGGTAACACTGCTTCTACCGGGACGATCTCTTCGTCAAACTTGCCCCCGGCCTGAGCGCGCAAGGCATTCTGATGGCTGCGGAGCGCGAACGCGTCCTGCTCGTCGCGACTGATGCCGTACTTGCTCTGGAGCCTCTCGGCGGTGAGGCCCATCGTCATGTACGCCTCCGGCTTATTGTCGACGAGCCAGGGGTTGGGCGCGAACGTCTGCCCGCTCGATCGCAGCACACTCATCGATTCGGTGCCGCCAGCGAGGATGATGTCGGCTCCTCCGGAACGGATGCGTTCCGCGGCCATCGCGATCGCCTGCAGACCGGAGGCGCAGAACCGGTTAATGGTCACCGCCGGGACGGAATCGGGCAGGCCCGCCAGCATCGCGGCGATGCGGGCTACATTGGTCCCGGATTCGGCTTCGGGCGTGGCGCATCCGAGAATGACGTCTTCGATCTCCGCGGGCTCGACCGCCGGATATCTGTCCAGCAGCGCGCGAATGACGGCAGCAGCGAGGTCATCGGGCCTGGTCAGGCGTAGCATGCCGCGCGGAGCTTTCCCGACGGCGGTGCGAAGACAATCGACAATCACAGCTTCTGGCATCGTATTCTCCTAATTCCTCAGCGGCTTGCCCGTCTTGAGCAGGTGCGCCATTCGCTCCTGGGTCTTCGGCTGGCCGCAGAGACTCAGGAACGCCTCGCGTTCCAGATCCAGCAGGTACTGCTCGGAGACCTTCTGGCCCGTCGTAAGGCGGCCGCCCGCGAGGACGTACGCGAGTTTCTCTCCAATGACGGCGTCGTGGGCGGAGATGTATCCCGCCTCGTGCGCCAGATACACGCCTGTCTTGAGCAGAGCGTAGCCGGATTCTCCAGCGACAGAGATGTCGGTGCGCGGCTGTCCCGGCGAATGGCGCGGCGCGAGCGCCAGCGCCGCCTGCCTGGCGTCTTCGAGCAATCGCTCAGGGTTCATCGTGACCGCATCGGTGCTCCCCAGGAAGCCGAGCGCGCGCGCCTCAGCGGCACTGGACGACACCTTCGCCATCCCGATCGTTTCGAACGCCTGCTTCAGGTCGACGCCTCGCAGGACCATTTCCTTGCACCCGCCGCCCGCAGGAACGAGGCCCGCTCCGGTTTCGACAAGGCCCGCATACAGTTCCGCTGACGCCACAACGCGCGCGGCGTGCAACGCGATCTCGCAGCCGCCGCCGAGCGCCATTCCAAAAGGCGCCGCCACCACGGGTCTGGCCGCGTATTTGAGAGCCATATTCAGATTCTGGAACCTGCGGACGGCGGCGTCCAGTTCGTCCCACTCGCCTTCCTGCGCGGCCAGCAGCACCAGCGCGAGATTCACCCCGGCACTGAAGTGTTCGCCGCTGTTCGCCACAACGAGGGCTGCGAAGCCCCGCTCCGCTTCGGCCAGGGCGCCTTCGGCGATCTCCATCGTGTCCGTGCCGACGACGTTCATCTTCGAGTGAAACTCGAGGCACAGCACGCCGTCTCCAAGATCGACAAGCGAGGCGGCGCTGTTGCTTCGGACCACACCGCGCGCCCGCTTCACGTCGGGCAGCGCCAGCACACCCGGCCGGGGCTCCAACTCGCAGTACCCGCTGCCCGCGGCGAGGTCGAAGTACCGCCAGCCGGAAACGCTCCAGTCATAGAAAGACCTGGCGCCCGATTGCAGCATTCGCTGGACCGTCTCCGGCACTGCCTGCCCCTCGGACGCCGCGCGCTCCGCCACCGCGCGCACGCCAAGCGCATCCCATAGTTCGAACGGCCCGAACGTGTGCGCGTAGCCCCAGCGCATCGCGCGGTCCATTTCGACGATCCGGTCGGAGATCTCCGGTGTCAGCGACGCTGCGTACAGCAGGTAGTCGCGGAACATCTTCCAGAGGAACTCCGCCGGACGGTCCTTGCCTGCAACCAGCGTTCGCAGGCGCTCGGAAAGATCGGGAATCTCCCGCGCCATCTCGACGCCCGGCCAGCGCGGCTTCGCCTGCGGGCGGTACTCCATCGTGCCGCGGTCGAGTACCAGGATCTCCTTGCCCTCCCGTTTGTAGAACCCCTGCCCCCGTTTCTCTCCGATCCATCCACGCGCGATCATGTCGTTGACAAAATCCGGCATCAGGAAGCGGTCGCGCCACGGATCTTCCGGCGCCATCTCGTGGAGATTGGCCCCGACGTGCTTCCAGATGTCGAGACCGACGATGTCCATCAGGCGGTAGCTGGCGGACTTCGGAAATCCGATGAGCGGGCCGGTCAACGCGTCGACTTCCTCGAACGACAGGCCCTCGTCCGCGGTCAGCCACTGCGTGGTGCCGCCGAGAAAGCTGCCGAGGCGATTCGCGATGAAGTTGGGGGTGTCCTTACACGGCACTACGCCCTTGCCGAGTTGGATGTCGAGAAACGAGGCAACGGCCGCGAGGAGATCCGGATCCGTCTCCGGCCCAGGAATCAGCTCACAGAGATGCAGGTAGCGCGGCGGATTGAAGAAGTGCGTCCCGAGGAAGCAGCGGCGCGTTTCCGGATTCAGCGATTCCGCCAGGCGCGCCAGGGGAATGCCGCTCGTGTTCGTCGAGAGGACCGTCCCCGGACGCCGGTGCGCCGCAAGCTTTTCATAGAGCGCCCGCTTGATTTCGAGATTCTCCGCGACAGCCTCGATGATCCACTGGCACTCAGCGACCGCCGGCAGATCGTCTTCAAAGTTGCCCGGGCGGATGAGCGCGGCGGACTCCGGCGTGAAGAACGCGACAGGCTTCTGTTTGCGCGCCGCGTCAATGCCGGCTTTGACCAGCGCATTGCGGTCCCCTTCCGACGGCAGATCGAGCAAGATCACCGGAAACCCGGCATTTGCGAAATGGGCCGCGATGCGCGACCCCATGGTGCCCGCCCCAAGGACGGCGACGCGACGGAGAGTCTTCATGGGTCTTCTGGGAGTGTAGCGCGCTAGAGAACGAGCGCGTTGAACAGCAGTTTCATCGTCAGGTAGCTCTGCGCGCGGTACTGCGGCCGCATGCCAAACAGGATCACGCGACCTTCACCCTGGCGGATGTCCGCCAGCGCGGCGCGTCCGAAAAGATGGTTCTCGCCTAGCAGCCAGCCGGACGCCAGCAGGTTGCGGTCGCCGTATCGCGCCACGGCGCCTTCCTCGATGTCCCACGCCGGACTGTGCTCCATCCAGACCGGAATGGTCTCGGGCAGCCCGTGGGCCAGCGGATGCGAGGCATCGAGCTTGACGTTGAGCAGCGAACCCGGCGCATAGAACTCGCGGTTCGACTTTTCGCGTAGCGTGTCCCGCGCCGGCAGTTCAAGCGCTTCAACGGCCCAGGCGGTCGAGCGGTTCAGGAATACCAGCGTCCCGCCATCCCGCGCGAATGCCTTGAGCGCCGCCGCGCCGGTCTCGCCCAAACCACCCGTGTATTCGTCGGGCATCGTGCCGCGCTTGTAGCCGCCGGCGATGGTCGAGGGCGGCTGGTCGGGGAAGAGGATCACATCGAAGCGCTCATGCAGGTTTCCGGAAACAACGTCGCTGTTGCGGACGCTCTCGTAGGCGAAGCCCATCCGCTCGAGGATCCAGCGCGTCCAGCCTTCGTCCATCGCCGGAACGTAGCTCTTGTACAAGCCGACGCGCGGGCGCTTCACTTCCTTCCAATCCGCCGACACCTGCTCCGGGGCGAAATCGCCGGTCTTCGGGTCGCGCCACACCTGCCGCCGTTCGCTCCACAGCCGGTTGATGGCGGGCCACGTGTCCGTGTCGGACGCGGACAGACGCCCGGCCGGCGGCGTTGTCGCGGGCCGGATCGCGCCGACACCGGATGGCCGCCTCCGCACCTCCACATCCACGCCCATCAACAGAGGCAGTGTGTGCGCAGTCACGTCGTAGGGCCGCCGCGGCGGACCGCCGGGATACTCGCGCAGGTCGGGATACCGCTGCCGTTCGAGCAGCGCCTTGGCGAATCCGCTGTACGGCTGCTGCATGCGGACGCGCCGGCTGCCGTCCGACTCAATTTCGACTTCCACCATCCCAAACACGAGCGTATCGATCAGACGCTTTGTCGCGCCCGGGTCGCGCTGCTGGGCGGGAATCACGAATGAGTACGGCTCCTGGCGTTCCACCTGGTTCTTCTGCACTCGGTAGAAGTTGCGCAGCAGGCTCTCGCGCCGCATTGCCGCCTGGCGGAGGCACGATTCGAACGCGAGCATCTGGTATTCGACGATGTCGCGGAGACGCCACTCGCCACCCTGCCAGGGGTCCGGGTGATTCCAGCTTGCTTCGCGCGGCGAATAGCCAAGGGCGCGCTCCGTCAATTGATCCGGCTGGATCGTGACCGGCGTCGCCAGCCGCGCGCTTGCCGATTCAGTGAGGATGCGCATGCCGCCGTGAAACGCCTGATAGGCCCGCGCGGGCGTCCAGAAGTCGTAGATGGCGTTCACCACGACGCCCTTCTTCCCTGCCGCCGTCAGGTCCATCGCGATGCCGGTGCCGAAGTGATTCATCGACTGCACGAGCAGCGGATCGACGTTCGGCTCCACCGGATCGAGCCACGGCGGAACGAACAGCCGCGCCCCATAGGCCGACTGCTGGTGGACGTCATACACGACCTGCGGACGCCAGACGTTGTGCAGCTTGCTGATGGCAAGCCGCGTCTCAGCCTGCGAAAAGATGTACCAGTCGCGGTTGTTGTCGTGCCCGACGTACTTGTGATAGAGCTCCGGCGGAGACGTTCCCTCGAACGGCGTCTCGAGCGTGTTGCGGTACCAGTTCGTGACAATGTCGACGCCATCCGGGTTCAGCGACGGAACGAGGATGAAGATCACGTTGTCGAGAATCTGCCGGGTGGCAGCGGTTTCCGCGCTCGACACCAGTTTGTGGGCGAACAGGACCGCCGAGTGGGTCGATGCCACCTCGGTCGAATGGATCGAGCAGGTGATCATCACGACGGCCTTGCCGTCGTTCACCAGCGCGTCGACGTGCGCTTCAGGTGTGAGCCGCGGGTCGGCGAGCTTCCGCTGGATCTCGATGTGCCCCTGAAGGTTCTGCATCGTGCGTCCGCCGCTGATGATGGCCGCGATGAACGGCCGCCCTTCGGTGGTCGTGCCGAGTTCTTCCACCTTGATCAGCGGACTGGCGGCATCGAGTTCACGGAAGTACGACACGACCTTCTCCCAGTCGAGCAACTGGCGGTCGGCGGTGAGTTCGTGGCCGAAGTATTCAGCGGGCGCCGGAACCTGCGCTCCCAGGCATAACGGCAGCAGGAGCGCCGCCGCGATCCGAATCAGGCGCATGGGCGGTTCAGTTCGGTCCACAACGCCTTATACCAGCGCAGGAATCGCTCCGGCTCGCAGCTTGCCTGTGCTTCGCACAATGTGTAGCGGTCATAGCGATGCTGGCGCAGCAGCGTGAACAGCTCGCGGTACGGATAGTCGCTGGCGAGTTCGTTGATGTGGACGTGCAGGATCCAGCGCTTGAGCAGATCGAAACTCTGCCGGACGGAGCCGTTCACGATGTCCTGCGGGTTCGAGTTCCAACAGAGACCCACCGCTTTGTGATTCGCGACGCGCATGATTTCCGCGCACACCGGCGGGGCCGCAGTTTCCCGGCCATGGACTTCGAGCCAGATCTCGACCCCCTTACCGGCCGAGTACTCGCCCGCCGCGCGCAGCGATTCTCCAATACGCCGGATCGTCGTCTCGCGCGGGACCCCCGGCGGAAACGCGTTCGGCCGGACCTTGATGCCCAAAGCGCCGGTTTCGTGCGCGAGGTCTACAAACTGCTTGCAGATCGCGAGCTGCTTGTCGCGCTCGGCTTGATCCGGAGAGTGGAACTCGCATGTGGTCCCGTAGCTCAACAGACGCACGCGGCTGCGCTCGAACCGCTGCCGTACCCGCCGGCGTTCGTCCTGATTTAACGAGGGTTCGACGCCGTGCTTGTGGGTCGTGCGCAATTCGACCGCCGCATAGCCCAACTCCTCGAGCTTCGTGATGAGGGTTTCGAGGTCCCAATCTTTCAGGACGTTGTAGGTGATCGCTCCGAGCTGCACTCCGGGCCCCTCCCGTGGCGTGGTGAATCACGATTGTATCGCAGCACCGCCGCGGGCGAAGAACCGCGCGACGTCTCCGCGGTCGGTGGTGAACGCGTACGGAGGCAGGCTATCGAAGAAGACCTGCCCGTAGCGCTGCCGCCGGATCCGGCTGTCGAGCAGAGCCAGCACGCCGCGGTCGGACTTCGACCGGATCAGCCGGCCAAATCCCTGCTTGAGCGCCAGAGCAGCCTGGGGGATCTGGTAATCGAAGAACGGACTGCCCCCCTGCCGCCGGACCTGCTCGACGCGCGCGGCTACAATCGGATCCGATGGGACCGCGAACGGCAGCCGGTCGATGATGACGCAGCTCAACTGCTCGCCCGGCACGTCAACGCCCTGCCAGAACGACGAGGTGGCGAACAGCACGGCGTTCGGCGTTTCTTTGAATTCCTCGAGCAGCGCCGCGCGCGGACCCGTCCCCTGCAGCAGCGCCGGGAACGGGATCGCGTCCGAGACGGCCTCGAAGAAGTAGCGCATCTGCTGGTAGCTCGTGCACAGGACGAACGCGCGCCCCTCGCTGAGGCTGAGAATGTCGGTAATCTCCCGCGCCGCGCGCCGGGCGAATCCTTCCGAGCGCGGGTCCGGCAGGTCTTCGGCCACGTAGAGCAGGGCTTGGCTGGCGTAATCGAAGTGGCTCGGGACGACCAGGCTCCGCGCTCCTTCGACGCCCAGGCGTGATTCCAGGTAGTCAAAGTTGCCCGCCACGGTCAGCGTGGCAGACGTCAGCACAACCGTCTCCACGTCGCGGAACAGACGGTTGGCCAGCAGGTCCGACACGTTGATCGGCGTCGCCTGCAGGTAGCACCCGCGGCCGCGCCGTTCGGTCCAGTAGACGAAGCCCGCGTTCTCATCTTCGATCAGGACCTGGAGATCGGTCTGGATCTCTTCCGACCGCCGCAGCAGGGGGTAGATCTCCTCGGGAGGCTCGGGCACCAGCCGCAGTTGCGCGGAGAGCAGCGACAGAACCTCGCGCAGCACCCGGTAGGTCGTTTCGTTCTGTTCCAGAAAGTGCCGTCGTGCACGGAAAGCCGCGCGTCCCTCGGGAGCGGGGAGGCGCGTGAAGAACTCCCGCTGGACCTCGCCAAGCAGGTCCAAGGTCTGGTCGAGTTCCGCCGAGCCGATGTTCTTGCGCCGCGCGAGCGCGCCCGTATCCTTCACCAGTTCTTCGAAACGGTAATTCGACAGCGACACGCCGAAGTACTGCCCGGCGACGTCTTCGATCTCGTGCGCTTCGTCGAACACGACTGCGTGATACTCCGGGATCACGCCGCCGAAGTCGTTCTCCTTGAGCGCCAGATCCGCGAAGAAGAGGTGATGGTTGACGATGATGATGTCGGACTGGTGCGCCCGCTGCTGCATCAGCGTGATGAAGCAACGGTCGAACTGCGCGCACTTCTGCCCGGAGCAGAGCTCGCGCCGCGCATCGAGCTTGGGCCAGACGCGCGAATCCTCCGGCAGCGTGCGGATCTCTGACCGGTCGCCCGTCTCGCTCGATTTTTCCCAGTCCCGGATGATCTGAAAGTCGGCGATCTCTTCGATGCCTTCCAGGATGGGCTCGCGCTCGGCGTCGAGGATCTTCTGGCGGCACACATAGTTCGCCCGCCCCTTCATGTAGCAGACCTGGAGCGGGCGGTTCAGGTGTTTCTGGAGAAATGGAATGTCCTTGAAGAAGAGCTGGTCCTGCAGGTTCTTCGTTCCGGTGGAGACCACGACCCGCCGCCCTGAAAGGATCGCCGGCACCAGGTATGCCAGCGTCTTCCCCGTACCGGTGCCCGCCTCGACGATCAGGTGCCTGCGTTCCTCCAGCGCCGATTCCACCGCGGCAGCCATCTCCAGTTGCCCGCGCCGGTATTCGTAGTTGGGATGCCACAGGGACAGCGCTCCGTCGGGTGCGAAGAAGCGCCGGACGGCGGCGGAAGCGGAGGGCGTGCTCATGGATGCAAAAAAATCCGTGCCGGGGTGAAACCGGATCCTCCCGGGAAGCAACTAACAGTGCGTGGGAACGATGCGGCTCGCAAGACCAACACCTTGAAGTTTCCCAGCAACTGCTCCACCCCCTGCCTGAAGACCGCCCGCCTCGCCGCCGTGTCGTTTCCTACGCCAGACGCGCGTCCATCGTGATGCCGGCCGTCAGCAACCTGGAGATCGGACAGTTGGCCTTCGCGTCCTCGGCGGCTTTGGCGAACACGCCCTCTGTGCCTCCGGGCAGCTTCACCGTGACGTCGAGGTGCGAGTGCGTCACACGCCAGCCCTGATCGGTCTTTTCGAGCGTCACCGTGGCCTTCGCTTCGATACGCTCGGGCGCCACGCCGTCCTCGCCGAGGCGCGCGGAAAGGGCCATGGCGAAGCACCCCGCGTGCGCCGCCGCGACGAGTTCCTCGGGATTCGTCCCCGCCCCTTCTTCGAAACGGGTGTGAAACGAGTACGGAGTTTCGGACAAGGCGCCGCTCGGAGTCGAGACCGTGCCGTGCCCGCTTTTCAAATCGCCGGACCAAACCGCGGATCCACTTCGCTTCATCGTTGCGCTCCTTTCAGAGTTCCCGGCGCCCTTCGAGCGCCTTCCACATCGTGACTTCGTCGGCGAACTCGATATCGCTGCCGACGGGAATGCCCATCCCGATCCGGGTCACTTTCAGACCCAGCGGCTTGAGCAGTTTGGCGAGGTACACCGCGGTCGCCTCGCCTTCGATTGTCGGATTCGTGGCCAGGATCGCCTCCTGGATCGCGCCTGCGGCGATTCGGTCGAGCAGGCTCTTGATGCGCAACTGCTCCGGTCCGATCGCACGCAGGGGCGAGAGCGAACCGTGCAGCACGTGATACAGGCCGTCGTACTGGCGTGTCGTTTCGATTCCCAGGATATTGTGCGCCTCCTCGACCACGCAGACAATTGACTGGTTGCGGCCAGGGTCGCGGCAGAACGGGCATAGATCCGCATCGCTGATGTTGTTGCAGATCCGGCACAGGCCAAGCTTATCCTTCACGTCGAGCAGCGCGCCGGCCAGGCGTTCGGCGTTCTCGCGCGGCGCGCGCAGGACGTGAAACGCCAGCCGCTGCGCCGACTTCTGGCCGACACCCGGCAGCCGCTTGAACTCCGTGATCAACCGTTCGAGCGGTTCGGCGAAATCGGGCATACGTTAAATGAGTCCGGGAGGCAGACCCATTCCGCCCAGCATACCGCCGACTTTGCGGCTCGTCTCTTCTTCCACCTTCTTTGCCGCCTCGTTGACAGCCGCCATGACCATGTCCTGCAGCATCTCGACATCGCCCGCCACTTCCGGATCGATCGTCACGCCGAGGACGTTCTTCTGGCCGTCCATCTTCACGGTCACCATGCCGCCGCCGGCGGACGCTTCCACGCGAATCTGGGCGATCTCTTCCTTCATGCGCTCCTGCATCTGCTGCGCCTGCTTCATCATCGCCTGCATGTTACCGGGCATCTTCATCGTCGGATCACTCCTTGAGGTTGCGGACCGTGCGTACCTGGCCGCCAAAGATCTCCTGAAAGCGCTGCACTTCCTTGTTGTCGAGGGCGCGGCGCGTTACCTCGTCGTCATCGGGCTGTGGCTTCGCGGCGGGAGCGGCGGAGACGCCGGCACCGACAGTCACCTTGACCCGCATCGGGCGTCCGGCGACGCTCTGGACGGCCTTGGCCAGATCGTCCGGGCGCATGCCGAGCACGCATTCCTTGGGCGTCTCGAAGTGGATCTCGCCTCCGTTGACGGCGATCTTCGAGCGCTCAACGCCGTCGGCGGTGAACGCCATGCCCATGTCGAGGAGGGTGGCGTGCAGCCGCTGCTTCCATCCTTCCGCCGAATCCGGAGCGGCAGCCTTGATCTCCGGCGCGGGCTTGGGCGCCAGGGCATTCGCACCGTCGGACATCCGGGGCGCCGGCGGCTTCGGCGCAGCGGCCTCCACCGTACGCGGCCGCGGCGCCAACGCGGGTCGAGGCGCCTCCGCCGGCGCCGGCCCGAGTGACGCCAACGCCTCCTCGATCGTCTGGAGCCTGCCCGCGTGCACCATCCGCACCAGGCCGAGTTCCAGATGGAAGCGCGGCTGCAGCGAATACTGCAAGTCCCGAAACAGGTCGAGCGAAAGCTGGAGGTAGCGCGTCAGATCTTCCTCGCTGAAGCCGGCCGCGATTTCCGCCAGCCGGGCGCGCTCATCGGCCGAACCCGGGATCAGCCTCGGGTCGCCCGCCCGGGCGACCAGGAGATTCCGGAAGTGCCGCGCCAGTTCGCGGGAAAAATGCTGCAAGTTCTGCCCGTTCCGCTCGAGTTCGTCCACGATGTCGAGCATGCGCGAGGTGCTCGCGGAACTGAGCGCCGCGGTCACCTGGTGTAGCGTTTCCAGCGAGAAGCCGCCCAGCAGCGAACGGACGTCTTCGGCGCGCAGCGTCGTGCCGCAGCAGGCGATCGCCTGGTCCAGCGCAGACAACGAATCGCGCACCGAACCCTCGCCTGCGCGGGCCAGCTCCGCCAGTGTCGCCGGGTCGGCCTCGACGCCTTCCTGCCCGCAGATCCAGGCCAGGCGCTCTACCAGGGACTCGAACTCGACGCTGCGGAAGCTGAACTGCTGGCAGCGCGAGGCGATGGTCGCCGGGATCTTGTGCGTCTCGGTGGTACACAGAACAAACACCACCCACGACGGCGGTTCCTCAATCGTCTTCAGCAGTGCATTGAAGGCTTCGTTCGTGATCTGATGCGCTTCATCGATGATGAAGACCTTGAAGCGGTCCCGCGCGGGACGGTAGCGGACGTTCTCGCGCAGCTCGCGCATCTCGTTGATGCCGCGGTTGGACGCCGCGTCGATCTCGATCACGTCGACGGCGGCCCCTTCGCCGGTCTCGCGGCAACTGGCGCACGCGCCGCACGGCGTCGCGGTCGGACCCTCCACGCAGTTCAGGCATCGCGCCAGAATCCGCGCCACGGTCGTCTTACCGGTCCCGCGCTGGCCGGAGAAAATGTAGCCGTGCGCGATGCGGCCCTGCGCGATCGCGTTCGCCAGCGTCGTCTTGACGTGCTCCTGGTTGACGAGATCGGAGAAAGTCCGCGGACGGTACTTTCGGGCGATGACCTGGTACATGACCGTAAGACGGCGGGCTAGGGCTCTGCTGCCAGGCTCCGGGTGATCCGCGGCACACAAGTTAAACCACTACCGTTGCTTCCTTCCGGACCTGGCGGGGTTTGCAGCCGCCCATTGCACGGAGCCCGGAACCTGACAAGTTGATCCTAGCACGGCCAGTGCTTTTCAGGCATTCTCCGCAATCTTGATTGACATTACGGTCATGGGGTGCTAGCGTAACGGATGTCCCCTATGGATCTGCACCGCTTGACCCACTTGCGCGCGCTTGAGGCCGAAAGTCTCCACATCCTGCGGGAGGTGGCGGCGGAATTCGCCAATCCTGTCATGTTGTATTCCATCGGCAAGGACTCCTCGGTCATGCTGCGCCTGGCGCAGAAGGCGTTTCACCCCGGCCAGATCCCGTTTCCGCTGCTGCATATCGACACGAGCTACAAGTTCCCGGAAATGATTGAGTTTCGGGACAATTACACGCGCGAGATCGGGGTCCGGCTGATCGTTTCGAAGAACGAAAAGGCGCTGGCCGAAGGGGCGAATCCATTCAAGCTCGGGACCCAGAAGTGCTGCGGGCTTCTGAAGACGCGCGGGTTGCTGGACGGGTTGGCCGAGGGCGGCTTCGACGCCGCATTCGGCGGAGCGCGCCGCGACGAGGAGAAGTCCCGGGCGAAGGAGCGCGTGTACTCCTTCCGCGACATCCACGGGCAGTGGGACCCCAAGAACCAGCGCCCGGAACTCTGGAATCTGTACAACGGGCGCATCGATAAGGGTGAGACGATTCGCGTGTTCCCCTTGTCGAACTGGACCGAGCTCGATATCTGGCAGTACATCTACCTGGAAAGTATCCCGATCGTCCCGCTCTACTTCGCCAAGGAACGGCCAATGATTGTAAGGGGCGGCGCGCTGATCCCGATCGAGTACGACCCGCCGCTGCTCCCGGGCGAGAAGCCGCAGATGGTGATGTGCCGGATGCGTTCTGTCGGGTGTACTTTCTGTACGGGCGCGATCCGCTCCGAGGCCGACACGCTGCCGAAGATCATCGAGGAGATGATGCTCGCGCGCCGCAGCGAGCGCGAATACCGCGTGATTGATCACGACCAGGAAGGGTCGATGGAAATCAAGAAACGGGAAGGCTACTTTTGAGCACGCCGATCGAGGAATTTCTCCAGCAGAACGAGCGCCAGGAACTGCTGCGCTTCACCACCGCCGGCAGTGTGGACGACGGCAAGTCCACGTTGATCGGCCGCCTGCTTTACGATTCCAAGGGCGTTTACGAAGATCAACTCGCCTCGGTCCAGAAGGCGTCGGTCAACCAGTCCGCCGGGCCGCTCGATTTCGCGCTCATCACCGATGGTCTGCGCGCAGAGCGCGAGCAGGGCATCACGATCGATGTCGCCTACCGGTATTTCTCCACACCGAAGCGGAAGTTCATCATCGCGGACACGCCGGGCCACATCCAGTACACGCGGAACATGGCGACGGGCGCATCGACCGCGCAAGTCGCCATCGTCCTCGTGGACGCGCGGAACGGCGTGCTGGCGCAGTCCCGGCGCCATGCGTTCATCGCCGCGCTGCTGGGAATTCCGCATGTCCTGGTGGCGGTCAACAAAATGGATCTGGTCGACTGGGAGCGCGGGATCTACGATTCGATCTGCGACGAATTCCGGGACTTCGCCTCGCGCCTGCCCCCGCACGACCTGACCTTTGTGCCGATCAGCGCGCTGCTGGGCGACAACATCGTCAGCCCCAGCTCGAACACCCCGTGGTACGAAGGGCGAACCCTGCTCGACTACCTGGAGACGGTGCCCGTGGGCAACGACCGGAACCTCGGCGACTTCCGCTTCCCGGTGCAGTACGTGTTGCGGCCAACGCTCGACTTCCGCGGCTATGCCGGTCAGGTGGCCTCGGGCATCGTGCGCCAGGGGGATCCGGTGATGGTGCTGCCATCCGGCAGGCGGAGCCGCGTCAAATCCATTCCCACCTACGAGGGGGACCTGCCGGCGGCGTTCCCGCCGCAGTCGGTCACGCTGTGTCTGGAAGATGAGATCGACATCAGCCGCGGCGATATGCTGGTCCATCCGCTGAACCTGCCCCACGTCTCGCGCCGCTTCGAGGCCAACCTCGTCTGGATGAGCCAGGAACCTCTGGACCGCAACAAACCGTACCTGGTGAAGCACACGACGCAGTTGCTGAAGGCCAGCATCCTGGCCCTGCGGTACCGCGTCGATGTGAACACGCTGGACCGCGAGGAGGCGGAGACGCTCGAACTCAACGAGATCGGAGCCGTCGCGGTCGAAACCGTGCGGCCTCTGTACTTCGACCCTTACCCGCGTAACCGGGTGACCGGCGCATTCATCCTGATCGATCCGTTGACGAACCTCACCTGCGCCGCGGGCATGATTATTGGGCCCCTGGCCGAGGAACGCGCACGGCCGAAGCTCCTGGAAGGACTGCAGTTCGAATCGGCGCGGGTACTGGCCGCGGAGCGGCAGGAGCGCTATGGCCACTGGCCGGCGACAATCTGGCTGGTGGGAGACGTAGAGATTGCCTGGGCCGCGGAGCGCAAGCTGTTCGATCGCGGCTGCGTTGTGCAAGTCCTGGCCGACGAAGAGCACCCCGACCTGCTGCCTGCGCTGGCCCGCATCGCCAACGCCGCCGGTTTGATCACGATCTGCGCCGTCTCCTCGTTCGATGACGAGGCGCGGCGCCAGGCCGAGGAAACGATCGGAGCCTACCGTTTCGTCGTGATCGAAAGCGGGGACTTACCGAAAGACAGGAATGAAGCAGCCGACTCCATCTGCCGGGAATTGGAGAAAAGGGGCATCCTGGCGGACAACGGCGGCTCGTTCTCGCTGGGAAGTGGGATTTGAAAAGAGCTATCAGCAATCAGCGATCAGCTTTCAGCTTCTGAATCAGCGCTGCCAGCATGCGTTTCACTTCGATGGTGCGCTCGGCCAGGCTGTGATAGTCCGTAGCTTCAACGAGATTCAGGTCTCTTGCGAGCAGCAGGTGATACTCCAGTTCGCTTGCCGATCCCATGGCAACGGAGCAGAAGCAACTCGGCGTCGCCGTCGCGCCCGCAGCCCTCAGCGAGGTTCGCCGGAATCGACGAGCAGGCCCGCCTCATCTGACTGGTCAAGCCGTACCGCTCTTCGCGCGGAAAACCGGCTGTCGCCCGATAGACGAGCAATGTCAGGGCATGCGCCTTCTGCCATACCTTCAGTTCGCGAAAGTCTTTCAAGGTATTTAGCTCCAAGCAATCAGCGATCAGCGTCGGGCGCCAGTCTGAAGCTGATCGCTGATAGCTGATTGCTGATTGCTTCCTCACAACAAACTGATCGGATCGACGTCGATCACGAGCGCCGTCGCGGGCCACTTGCGCTCGCGGGCGAATCCCTGCGCCTGGCGCATCAGATCGCCCAAACGGGCGCGGCTCGGAGACTTGATCAGCATCTGGTAGCGGTAGTCCTGCTTGACTCGCAGCACCGGCGCTTCGGCAGGTCCCAGGATGCGCACACCCTCGGCGCGCGAAATCTGCTGAAAGAGCTCCGCGCTGAGGCGCATCGTTTCCTCCTGCTTCAGACCGCGAATCACGATGCTGGCCATCGCGCTGAAGGGCGGGTAGGCGAGCTGCCGCCGGAAGAGCGTCTCGCGCTGGTAGAAACCGGCGTAGTCCTGGTGCGCCGCGAGGCGTACGGCGTAGTGATCGGGGTTGATCGTCTGGATCAACACGATGCCGGGGAGATTGCCGCGTCCGGCGCGCCCGGCCACCTGCGTCAGAAGCTGAAACGTGCGCTCGGCGGCGCGGAAATCCGGCATGCCGAGACCGACGTCGGCCGAGATCACGCCGACCAGGGTGACGTTGGGGATATCGTGGCCCTTGGCGATCATCTGCGTCCCGACGAGGATGTCGAAGTGGCCGTCGCGGAACCCGCTGAGGATGGACTCGAACTGGCGGCGGCCATGCACCGTGTCGCGGTCGAGGCGGGCGATGCGCGCCTCGGGGAATTCGCGGTGCAACTCGGCTTCGACCTTCTCGGAACCCGTGCCAAGGAAGTAGATCTGCTCGCTGTGGCACTTCGGACAGGCCGAAGGCACCTTCTCGGCGTAGCCGCAAAGGTGACAGAGCATGCGCCTGTCACGGCGGTGGTAGGTGAGCGTGACCGAACAGTTCACACATTCGACGCGGGCGCCACACGCCCGGCAGGCGACGAACGTCGAGAAGCCGCGGCGGTTCAGCAGCAGCATCGTCTGCTCGCCGTTCCGCAGACGGTGGCCGATAGCTTCGAGCAGGCGGCGCGAGAACGTCCGCTGCCTGCGTGTTTCAAGGAACTCGACACGCATATCGATAAGGTCGACCTCCGGCATCGGCCGGGCTTCGACCCGTCCCGGCAATTCGATCAGCGTGTACTTGCCGCGCTCGGCATTGTGGCGGCTTTCGAGGCTGGGCGTGGCTGAGCCCAGGATCACGCAGGCGCCGGCCGCTTGAGCACGGACAATCGCGACATCGCGTCCGTGGTAGCGCGGCGTTTCCTCCTGCTTGTAGCTCTGGTCATGCTCTTCGTCGACCACGATCAGACCGAGATTCGGCACGGGCGCGAAGACTCCGGAACGCGTGCCGACCACCACCGGAGCCTCGCCGCGCCGGATCCGGCGCCATTGTTCCGTGCGTTCGGTCCCGCTGAAGGCCGAGTGCAGGATTGCGACCCGGTTGCCGAAGCGGGCGAGGAACTGTCCCGCGACGGCGGGTGTGAGCGCGATCTCCGGAACCATCAGCAGGGCGCCGCGTCCCTCGGCCAGCACGGCGTCAATCGCGTAGAGGTAGACTTCGGTCTTGCCCGATCCGGTCACGCCGTGCAGCAGAAACGTCTGAAACGACCGCGCGGCGATTGCGGCGCGGATTGTCGCGAAGGCCGCCTGCTGCGCCGGGTTCAGGTCGTGACGTGCCCGGACGGGAGCGAAGCCGCCGAGCACCATGGCTTCTCGATCGAGACGCAGGATCTTCTTTCGCGCCAGAGAGCGCGCGGCGCCGGACGCGCCTCGCACCAGATCTTCGATCTCCTTCAGGTTGTGCGACCCCGGATGCAGCTCGAGGAACGCCACGAGCTCACGCTCGGCGCGGTTGAGCTTGCCCGAGGCCTCGCCGGCAAGGGAGACGCGTAGCTTCTCCGACGCCGCCCGCAGCGGATCCCGCTCCTCCACCACCTGCTCGGCGAACACGAAGCCTCGCCGTTCCAGCGTGCGCAGCGTCTTGTCCGCCAGGGGGAACTTCTTGAGCAGCCAGCCGGCCGAAAGCGGACGTTCATCGAGCGCGCGGAGCACCTGCGCGACCGGATCTTCGGCGCCGGCGTCGAGCAGGAGTTGACGGGCGGCGTCGCGCCCGGAGTCGGTCAGGCTGTACACCTTGCCACCTCGGATCTCAGAGCCGAGCGGCAGCATCGCCCGCAGGACTTCACCGAGCGGCGCGCAGTAATAGCTGCCGATCCAGCGCCCCAGGGCGATCAACGCTTCGTCCAGAACCGGCTCGGCATCGATCAGGCGGGATACCTCTTTCGTCGCCACATCCGGCTCGTCGTTGTGGCAGCGGACCACCACGCCGGTGAGCTTCCGCGGTCCGAACGAGACGATCACACGGCACCCCACGCGCACGCGGTGTTCGAGGCTCAGCGGCAGGCGGTAGGTGAAGGCTTGATCGAGCGGAACCGGCAGGCTGACGTCGCAGAACGTGTAACGCCCTTCGGGCATGAGCCACGAGTGTAGCATGCGCTGTTTTCAGGCTTTCCGCTACGATGAAAGAGCGCTCGCATGCTGCCCTCGACACCGTACCTGCTGTCTTTGCCCGAACGCCTGGTCCGATCCGCTTCGGCGCTGGCCGGAGGTCTGCTGCGTCAGGCAGGCGGCGTTGCGCTACCCGCGGCCTTCCGCCGGACCCGGTTGTACGAGAACCTGGTCGAGGCGACGCTGCGCTTCATGATCGAGAACATGGGCCAGGTAGAGGGCGTCTATCCGTCGGCGGACAAACTGGCGGATGACTTCCTTGTTCGCCGGTCGGTCGGCAACGGCCTGGAACTGGTGGGAATCCTCGCGTTTCGCGCGTCGCCCGTGTGGGTGTTCGCGGCGCTGGCCGATGTGTCGGGAACGGGCAGGCAGTTGATCGCCGACATCGCCGAGTCCCTGAAGCAGGAGGGCCTGCTCGATCCCGAGGCGCGGTTCGAAACGATGGATCAGCTTCTGAACGGCCTGGAGCGGAGTTCGGCACAGTTGGCGGCGACGTTCAATGCCCCGCCGCTCGACGTGGCCGGGTTGCGGGCCGAGTGGACCGCCATCCGCGAATCCGCGGCCTCGATTCCCGCGCCCCGGCGTCCCACGGCCGCGCAGTTGCGGACCCGCTGGCAGCGGCTGCGCGACGAAGCCCGGACGCAGAACCGCGGTGTCTTCGAGGTTTCGTCGGTTCTCGCTCTCAGCGCGGTGCGCCGGCTTCCTGCGAGCGCGGTATGGCTCTCCCGCTGCGGACGCCACGCCGCGCGGCGGACGGGCGTCCTGTTCGCGCAAACCCTGCTCGATCACTACGACCAGACGCTCACCGGGATGAGCACGCAAGGGTTCGGCGCGTACTGGCGGGAGGAGTTCCGGCCCTACCTGGCGGGGGCCGCGTCGCAGTTTTCCCGCGAACGTCTCACGATAACCGAACGCTGGCTGGCGCGGCCATGATGCGGCTGAGTGCGCTCCCCCGTCACAGCCTGCTGTACTTCTGGCGCACGAACCTCGCGGTGGTCCTGGGCGCGGCGGTCGCGGTGTCGGTGCTGGGCGGCGCTCTCATGGTCGGCGAATCGGTGCGCGCCAGCCTCCGCGACCTGTTTCTGGGGCGGATCGGCCGGACGGATCTCCTCGTCACCGGACCGGGGTTTTTCCGGCAGGAGCTGACGCTGCATGAGGACGCCGCCAGCGTAATCGCCCTCGAAGGCACGGCCGCCGTGTCGCGGAGGCGTGTCGCCATACAGATCTGGGGCGTCACGGACGGCTTCTTCGCGTTCCACGGGTCCGCCATTCCGGCGCCTTCGGGAGATGGTCTGTACGTCAGCCCGGCGCTGGCCGGTGCGCTCGTCCTGGAACCCGGCGCCACCCTGATGGTGCGCCTGCCCAAGGTGGCGGCCGTTCCGCCGGAGTCGGTCTTTGGACGCCGCGACGAAACCACGTTCGCACTGCGTTCTCGCGTCGAACGGATCCTGCCGTCAAACGAACTGGGCGAGTTTTCCTTGCGCCCGAGCCAAAGCGCGGTGCACGCCGTGTTCCTGCCGATGGAGCGGTTGCAGCGCGAACTGGATCTCCCGGGGCGCGCAAACGCGATCCTCATCGCAGGAGCTCCGGCTGAGGACGTGACGCGCCGCCTGCGGGAACGGTTCGATCTGGCGGACTTCGGCTTGAAGTTGCGCCCGCTCAGCGGCTCATTCGCCGTCGAGTCCGATGCCGGGATTCTGAGCGATGCGATGGCGGCGGCGATCGGGCGCGCCGCGCGGGAGAACCGGCGCCAGTCGTACCCGGTGCTGACCTACCTCGCCAATACGATTCGCGCCGGAGACCGGGAACTGCCGTACTCGCTGGTCAGCGCGCTGGCGCTGGATAGCGTGGCGCCGCGCGAAGGGACCATCCTTCTGAACCACTGGGCGGCGGGCGACCTCGGGGCCAAGCCCGGCGAGACCGTCACCCTGGAGTTCTACGAGTGGCGCGACGGCGGCGAACTCGCCACCGGCAGCGCGGAATTCACGATGGCGGGTACGGTGCCGGTGACCACGCCACCGGATGCGCGCGCGCTGGTGCCGGACTATCCCGGCATGACCGATTCGCCGCGGATCGCCGAGTGGGATCCGCCTTTCCCCGTCGACCTGCGGCGGATCCGTCCGAAGGACGAGCAATACTGGCACGACTACCGCACGACTCCGAAGGCCTACGTCAGCGTGGCCGACGGGCAACGCTTGTGGCAGACACGCCATGGCCGCCTCACATCGGTGCGGCTGACCCCTCCGGACAACCCCGGCGAGTTCGCCGCGACGCTGCGTGCCGCGATCGATCCGCTCGACGCCGGATTCAGCGTTTTGCCGGTCCGCGAAGAGGGATTGCGGGCATCGCGCGGCGCCACCGATTTCGGGGAGTATTTCGTCTACTTCAGTTTCTTCCTGGTGGTTTCGGCGCTGTTGCTGATGGGATTGTTCTTCCGCCTGGGCGTGGAGCAGCGATTGCGCGAAATCGGCCTTCTGCGCGCTGCCGGCTTCCCGGACGCAACCGTGCAGCGCCTGTTTCTGGCGGAAGGTCTCGGACTGGCCGCGGCAGGCGCCGTTCTCGGCATGGCGGGCGCGGCAGGCTACGCGCACCTGTTGTTGTACGGCCTGCGAACGTGGTGGGTCGATGCGGTCGGGACGACTCTGCTGCGCGTCCACATCGATCCGGCGCTGCTCGCGGCCGCGGCGGGCGCGGGACTCCTCACGGCTCTCGCGGTCGTGTGGGGCACGCTACGCGGTCTACGCGGCGCGCCACCGCGGGCGCTGCTCGCGGGCGTACGTCCCGCGACTGAGGCCGTTCCACAGGTCCGGGCGGCGCGGTGGCTCGCCCCGGTCTCGGCCGTGCTGGCGCTTGGACTGATGGCGGCCGCGGGCAAGCTCGGACTGGTCGCGGCATTCTTCGGCTCCGGCCTGCTGCTGCTGGTCGCGGCGCTGGCGGCGATGCGGCTGAAACTGGCGGCGATTCATGGCGAGCGGGCACGATCGGTCGCGGCACTCGGACTGCGCAACGCCGCCTACCGCCCGGGCCGCAGTCTTCTTTGTATTGCGCTGATCGCGTCGGCGACGTTTCTCATCGTGTCGGTGGAGGCGTTTCGCCGCGACACCTCCGATCCGGCGCCTGGCGGCTACACGCTGTTGGCCGAGTCTTCCCTGCCCCTGTACGAAGATCCCGTCCGCCTGGCGGATGCAGAAGACGCGCGAACCGTCAGTTTCCGCGTGAAGCCGGGTGAGGACGCGAGCTGCCTGAATCTCTACCAGCCGCGCAACCCGCGCGTCATCGCTCCTCCAGACAGCTTTCTCGATGAAGGTGGATTTGATTTCCAGACGAGCCTCGCGCAGACCGCCGAAGAACGCCGGAATCCCTGGCTGCTGCTGCGGCGGAACGAACCCGATGGCGCAATCCCCACGATCGCCGACGCCAATTCTTTGGCGTATGTGCTGCACCGCAAGGTCGGTGAGACGTTCGACCTCGAACGCGCCGGCGCGGAGCCGATCCGGCTGCGGATCGTCGGCGCCCTGCGCGACAGCGTTTTCCAGCGTGAACTGATTGTGTCGGACGCCGGTTTCCGGCATGCTTTTCCCGACCGGCAGGGCTACCGCTTCTTCCTCATTGCGGCGGAACCGGAGAACGCCGCCAGTGTCGCCGAACGGTTGTCCGCGGGACTGGCCGACGAGGGCTTCGAAGTGGTTCCGGTGGCCGAGCGCATGGCGGAGTTCTATCGCGTCGAAAACACCTACCTGTCGACGTTCCAGATGCTGGGGGCATTGGGTCTGCTGCTGGGGACCGCGGGCCTGGGCGCGATCCTGCTGCGAAACGTGCTGGAATCGCGCCGGGAACTGGCGTTGCTGACGGCGGTCGGATACCGGCGGTCTCACCTCGCGAGAATCGTCGTCGCGGAGAATGCGCTGCTGGCCGCCGCCGGAGTCACCGCGGGGACACTCTGCGCCGCCATCGCGGTGCTGCCCGCTCTTCTGGAGCGAGGGAGCCTGGCGCCGGTGCCGCCGGTCCTCGGACTGCTGGCGGCGGTGATGGCGACCGCGCTTCTGGCGTCTCTGGCCGCGGTGGCGGCGGCGGCGCGCACTCCGTTGCTGGCCGCTCTGCGCTCCGAGTGAGCCGCTATCATTGAAGTGCATGCAGAAGGCTTGGTTCCTGGCTGTCGCGCTGCTGGCCGGTTGCGGCGGATCGCTCCCCACCGGCGACGAGGAGATCCGCTTCGCGCGCATCACCGGCTATCTCAACGATGCCCGGGCTGCCGTGACCCATACAATTGACGATTCCTCGAAGTTCGTCCCCGCGGCCATCGATGCGATGGACAAGTACGGGGTGAAGGCGACGATCTTCGTCTCGACACGGCGCGACCCGATTGCCGGGTTGTGGCCTCGCCTGAACCAGGCGATTGAGAACGGCCACGAAGTCGGTGCACATTCGCGGACGCACCGCTGCCAGTGGCCGGACACCGCGGAATTCTGCCGCTCCGCGTACGACGACGAAGAAGTCGCGGGCTCCCGCGACGACATCCTCGAGAACACGAAGCAGCCATACGTCTGGTCGTGGTGCTATCCGTGCGGGAACTGCGCGGGCTATGACTTCGTCCACCGGGCCCTGGCCGCGGCAGGATACGTGACGGCCCGCACGTATCCGGGCGAAGAACAGGATGAGCACAACGTGCCCGACCTTCAGGGTTGGGCCGCGAATCCCTACGAAGCAGCCTATACCCAAGTGGTGCAGAAGAAGGGCGGCATCGCCAGGAGCGGCCGGACCGACGTGGCCGAGATCAATGCCAAGTTCGACGAAGTGTACCGGAGCGGCGGGATTTACAGCTTCCTCTCACACCCGCAATGGCTTGACTTCGGCCCGGAGGATTTCTACGAACAGCACCTGAAACACATCGGCGGGCGCAACGACGTCTGGTATGTACCGATGGGTCCGCTCTACACATACCGCTCGGTGCTCGAGAAATCCGGGGTGCGGAAAGTGGCGGCGAACCGCTTCTCCGTGTTCCACACACTCGACCGGCGCATCTACCGCAACGCCATTACCCTCGAGTTCCGCGGCGTGCCGGAAGGCGTGCGCGCCTTCGCGCACGACAAGGAATTGCCCGAAGTGCAGGCGGGTCCCACAACGCGGTGGGATCACGAGTTCTTCCGGCGCGACGGCGAACGCGTGTTCGTCACGGTGAAGCCCGACGCGATGGTGGAATTCCGCTGATTCAGCGCCCGCGCAAGCTGACGATCAGCGCATCGAGCGCAATCGTCTTCTGGATATTCCGGCGCGTCAGTTGGACCAGTTCGTCGGTCTGCCGCGCCGCGTGCCGCAGCCAGTCGAACGAGACCCGGGCCGCCAGCGCCGCAAGCCGCGGTTCGATGTCCCGATTGCGCACCGGTCCCGCCCCTTCGCGCAGGCAGAGGATGTCGCGAAGCAGCAGATAGAGAATCTGCAGCAGCGCCTCCAGCTTCTCGTTCTTCGAGCGCCCGATGGACTCGGAGTGTTTCAGCCACGCATCGAGGGGTGCGGCGCCGGCGGCAGTCTCGACCAGCGCCAGCATGGCCGCCCGCCGCGCATCGTAGACTTCGAAGTCCATCGAGACAGCCGCTCCCGGACACCCCGCGGCCAGCGCCAGGCGCCGTTCCGGATGATCCAATCCGCGCGCCGCCAGGAACGCCCGCATATCGGCGTCAGGCAGCGACGTGAAGTGAAACGGCACCGCGCGGGAGCGGATGGTACGCAGCAGGTCGAACGCATTCTGCGCGGTCATGACGATGATCAGGTACGGTGGCGGCTCTTCCAGCACCTTGAGAAGCGAGTTGGCCGCCTGTTCATTGGCCCGATCGACCTGGTCCACCAGAAATACGCGGCGTGTCCCGCGCGAAGGCGCGAGCGAGGCCTGTTGCTTGAGCCAGCGCACCTGCGCAATCGAAATCTGGCGGAGCGGCCCGTCCGGCGGAAACGTAAGGAAGTCCGGGTGCGACGCGAAGACCAGGGGTTCCTCGTTCCGTTTGTCGGCGGGCAGTTTCTCGCGTTCGGTGAGCCGTGCCTGGTTGTCCGGCAGGCTGAGATCGTCCTGTTCAATCCGCTCCGGGCGCCCAAGCAGAGCCGCCGCCATGCGCCGTACCAGCGTGGCCTTGCCGAGCCCTTCCGGGCCGGCGAACAGCAGTGTCTGTGGGATCCTCTCTCCGGCGATCATCCTTTGGATCGCCTCGACGATGGGACGGTTGCCCCAGAAGTTTTCAAACATGGCGGCTACGTGCGGGACTTCACCTGCTTGCCCTCTTCCACAGTATCGTCTGGGTGCAGGATGACCGTGTCGCCTTCTTCCAGTCCGGAAAGAATCTGCGCCGCCAATCCATTGCGGCGTCCGATTTCGACGGGTTGTCGCTGCGCGTGGCCTTCGCGCACGGTGAACACCGCCCATCCACCATTGAAGCGGAAGAACGCGCTGGCGGGCGCGTGCAAGATTTCGGCCTCTTCCCAGAGGATGAAGCTTGCGTCGAGGCGGTACCCGTCGCCGAGGCGGCTCCAGTCGTCTCCGGGCGATGTGAAGTCGACGATCACCCGCACCCTTTGCTCCTCGACGCCAAGCGCGGAGACCTTCGTGAACGCCACGGGCTCGATAAGCCGTACACGGCCTTCGAGCGGCGCATCGCCACCCCAGCGTTCGAAAATCACTCTGCCCCCGGGAGGGATGCGGACGGCATCCGAGGAGAGCACCTCCACCACGACCTCGAGCGCGCGTGCATTGGCGATCTCGACAATCGGCGCGCCGGCCTGAATGACTCCCTCGCTCTTGTGGACGACGCCTAGAACCCGGCCGCTTGTCGGAGCACGGACCGGCACGAGTTCCGAGGTGGGGCTGTTTGCCTGCTCGGCGGCGGAGTGGCGCAGCGCGGCGCGCGCGGCTTCCAACTCGGACCGGGCGACGTCAACGGCATGTTCGGCGGCGCTTCGTGTAGCCTGCGACCGCTTGTATTCGGTCATGGCGCGGTCGTACTCGCTGCGCGGCATGTCGCCCGTTTCATTCAACCTGGCGATGCGGGCCAGTTGCGTCTCCCAGTAGGCATCGTTGGCCGCGGCGGCACGGACCTCCTGCTGGCGCGCCTCGACCGTCGCCACCGCGGCAGATACACGGGCTTCGCCCTCTGCACGGCTGCGCGGATCGAGGACCGCTACCCGCATGGGTTCCACCAGTGCGACTGTCTGCCCTGCGCTCACGCGGTCGCCCACGTCGAGACGCACACGCCGCACGTACCCGGCCACCGGCGCGGACACCACGTACCGGTCGGCGACGCGCGTCTTCGCTTCCTCCTCGACCGTCACGCGCATGGGGCCGCGCACCACGGACGCCGTCTCCACCGGCACCGGCTGCGGCCGGAAGCCGAACGAGATCGCCAGCGCCACCGCGCCGAGCGTCAGACCCACGCCTAACCACCGTTTCCAGCCCAATCATCACTCCTTCGTTTTGAGGACCGCCACCAGATCCAGGTGATCCAGTTTGCGCCGGACCAACAGCGCGGAGAAAAATGCGGCGACACACACGACGGTCGCGGAGAACGAATAGGTCCAGGGCGAGATGACCAGGGGCACACGGTACAGATCCGTCTGGAGACCTTCGATCATCAACTGGCTCAGGCCTGCGCCGATTGCACAGCCAAGCGGCAGGGAAACCACCGTGAGCAGAGCCAGCTCGCCAAGCAGGATGTAAGAGATCTCGCCGCGGGTCAAACCCAGGACGCGCAAGCTGGCCAATTCCCGGGCGCGCTCCGACAGTGAAATCCGCGCCGAGTTGTAGACAATGCCGACCGCGATCGTCCCGGCCATCAGCGTGTTCACAAGAGCGAAGACCAGGACCTGCCGGGCCATAATTTCATAGAAGTCGCGCAGCGACTTCATGCGCACGGACGCGCCGGCGACTCGCGGAATCCGCTTCAATTCGGCGAAGAGACCTAATTGGCGATCCTCATCGGCCGCCATATGGGCGCCGGAGATGGCCCGCCCTTCACGCATCATGCGGTTCAGCGCGGGCAACTGCATGTAGGCGGAAACACCCACCCACTCAGACACGACCCCCGCGACCGGAACCTGGCGCACCGGGCGGTTGCCTTCGAGGACTTCCACCGTCAGCATGTCACCGGGATGGATTCCCAACAGACCGGCGAGGTGATCGGTCAGGATGACGCCCTCCGTAGGCAGGTCAATCGGGCGAAGTTCCGCATCGAGGAGCCGGCGCAGCCGCCCGCCGGGCATCATGCCCTGGACCGCCGTCCGGTAGGTCCGGTGCTCGAAGCGGAGACGGGCCGGCACGGAACGGTACGGCTCGACGTGCTGAACGCCATCCATCGAAGCCAGCGAGTAGAGCGCGTGCGCCGAGGTCGCGTCGACCAGGGTGACGCTGAGATCCTCCAGTTGTGACACGCGGAATTGGACGTCGATCATGAAGTCGAACGAATCGCGGAAGAATCCGCCAAGCACCAGGATCGCGCAGGCGAACGAGATGCCCACGACCGACAACAGGCTTTTCACCGGACGCCGCTCGATATTGCGGATGATCATGCGGGTCGGCTGCGCCAGCCGGCGGCCGAGACCGAGCAGTTCGATGACGCTGCGGCGGTACTTCGGCGGCTTGGCTGGCTGCATCGCTTCGGCGGGAGGGAGGGCGGCGGCTCGCGCCACCGAGAACACCGTGCCGGCGACCGCGGCGGCCGCGCTGATGACCACGGCGATCACACCAACCTCGGGGCGCAGGTGGTAAATCAGTCGTGGGAACCGGTAGAACTCCACGTACATCGCGCTCAGCCCCTGGCCCAGCCACATGCCGAGGGCAATCCCCAGCGCTGACCCCGCAACGACCACCACCACGATCATCTTGATGTAGTGCAGAACGACGGCGGCATTCGAGTAGCCGAATGCCTTCAGAATGGCGACCTGTTCACGCTGCGTCGCCACCAACCGCCCCACGACCACGTTGAGCAGGAACGCGGCCACCCCAAGGAAAATCAGCGGAAACATGGTGGCCATGTTTTCGAGCTGCTTGAATTCCTCCGCGAGGAACCGGTGCGAGATCTGGTCTTCGCGGCTGAACGCGCCGAGGCCGCCGTAGCGGGCGAGCAGATCGTCCAGGTTGGCAATCACGTCGTCGGCGCGGGCGTCCGCCGCCAGGGTCAGGGAGAGACTGTTGAATGCCCCATCCACGTCGTACGCGGTCGCCAGCGGCTTGCGCGGCATCCAAAGAATGCCGAAACTCTTGAAGTCTGGAATTTGCGCGCCGGGGGCAAGCTGATAAATGAACTCGGGCGATAGGGCGATCCCCACGACGCGCAGCCGCCGCCAGCGGCCGTTGATGATCGCCGCCAGCGAATCGCCGGGTTGAAAGCCATGGGCGATGGCGAAGGCCTCGTGCAGCAGGACTTCGTTGTCCCGCGTGGGATCGGGCTCGCGCCCGCGCCGGAGGTAGAGCCGGTTCAGCCGCTCGGGCATGGACACGATCTGTCCCGAGACGGGATACTCGTAGTCCGGCAGATCGAGCGTCGCCGCGGCCATCACGCGCGTTTCCAGCCGGTCTACGCCGGGGATCTCCGCGATCCGCAGGGCTACGCTTTCCGGCGCGCGTTTCAATTGCGCAAAGACGTCGGCAAACGCAAAGCCGCGGTAGAAATCGGCCTGACTGACCTTGAGCGTGTCCAGCGTGCTGACGGACATGGCGAAGGTGGCCACGCCGCTGGCGAGCACGAGCGCGATCGCCCCGGCCTGACCCTTCATACCCCAGAGATCGCGCAATCCCTTCCTGTCGAGACTAGAGAAAGCCATGGCTTACCAATGCAGTTCGCGGGGCCGCTTCTTGCTCGAATTCCGCTCCGTGCTCACGATGTGGCCGTCGCTCAAGTGCACGACGCGGTCCGCCATCATCGCGATGTCGGAGTTGTGGGTGATGACGGCGGTTGTTGTGCCGAGTTCGCGGTTGATCTTGTCCAGAGCTTCGAGCACCAGGATTCCGGTTTCCGAATCCAGCGCGCCGGTGGGCTCGTCGCACAACAGGACCGCCGGATTCTTGGCGACCGCCCGCGCGATCGCCACGCGCTGCTGCTGGCCTCCGGACAACTGCGAGGGAAAGTGGTCGAGGCGGTCGCTCAATCCCACCAATGCGAGCGCTTCCTCCGGTTTCATGGGCGCGCGGGCGATTTCGGTGACCACGGCGACATTCTCGCGCGCCGTCAGGCTCGGAATGAGATTGTAGAACTGAAACACGAAGCCGACGTAGTGCCTGCGGTACTCGGTCAGTTCGCGCTCGGTCGCCTGGCTCAGGTCGCGGTCGAGATAGCGTACCGTTCCGCGGGTAGCGCGGTCCAAGCCGCCCAGAATGTTGAGGAGCGTGGACTTTCCGCTGCCGGAGGGGCCGAGCAGGACGGTGAACTCGCTGGCGAACAGGTCGAGGTCGACGCCACGCAGCGCCTGTACCTGAACCTCGCCCATGTCATAGATCTTCTCGAGAGCCCGCGCCGAGAAGACCGCGGTCTGTTCCTGAGTCATCGCGGAGCCCGACAATCTCAGTGTAACGGCCTCGGCCGGGGAATCGCTATGCGAGAATGGGGAAACAGAGAAACGATTCTACTGCATGGTTGTCGACGGCATTTATTATGCGCTGGCGCTTTCCGCGGGCGGCGCCCTGGTTTCCTATCTGGCATCTCCCGGGTTCGGTGTCCCCCTTTTCCTTCTTGCGTTGTTCTGCCTCTATTTCTTTCGCGACCCGGACCGCGCGATTCCTGAGGGTCCGGTATGTGTGTCGCCGGCGGATGGAAAGGTGGTGGCCGTGCGCCGGGAGACGCCCGAACGGACGCGCATCAGCATCTTCCTGAACGTCTTCGACGTGCACGTGAACCGGGCGCCGATCGCCGGCGTCGTCAGCGATGTTCAGTACAGCAAGGGGAAGTTCCTGGTCGCGAGCCGCGAGGAAGCGTCTCTGGAAAACGAGATGAACACCGTTACCGTCGACGGCGACGGGACGCGCGTCGTGTTCAAACAGATCGCCGGATTGATCGCGCGGCGCATCGTGTGCCACAAGCAACCGGGCGACAAAGTCGAGAAGGGCGAGCGCGTCGGCTTGATCAAGTTTGGCTCGCGCGTCGACGTGGAAGTGGGACCGGAGTGGGCGATTGCCGTGAGCGAGGGACAGCGGGTGTCAGCCGGTTCGACCGTCCTGGCGCGCCGCGGGTAGCGGGAGAGACACTATGGCGAGGATGAGCTGGAGCGAGCGGCTGATCGATCCGAAGTCGGCCGACCGGCGTCCGCGCCGCGCCGCCTACGCCATCCCGACGCTGTTCACGGCAGGCAACGTCTTTCTTGGCTTCATTTCGGTGATGCAGTCGTTTCAGGGGGCGATGCTTGCGGCCACCGGTGCAAGCGGCGCCGAGTATCACTTCGCGCTGGCCGCCAAGGCCATCGGTTTCGCCGTGTTCTTTGACGGCCTTGACGGACGGATCGCGCGGCTGACGAACACCGTCAGCGAATTCGGCCGCGAGATCGACTCGCTGGCCGACATCATCAGTTTCGGGATCGCTCCGGCGGTCCTGGCGTTTGCCTGGGGACTGTGGTTCCTGGATCCAGCGATGGATCCGGCGTTCCGCGAGCAGATCCTGCGCGCCGGGACGTTTATCGTCTTTCTGTTCCTGCTGTGCGGCGCGGCGCGACTGGCGCGGTTCAACGTCACCAAGAACCCGGTGCCGAAGAACCCCGGGCGCCCGGACCGGAAGTACTTCGTCGGCCTGCCCATTCCCGCAGCGGCAGGGATGGTCGCGGCCGTCGTGTACGCGGCCGGCAGCGAACCGGTCAGCGCGTGGCCATTAACCATCGGCTGGCTCGGTGTGCTGGCTCTGTTGTCGTTCCTGATGGTGAGCACGTGGCGGTATCACAGCTTCAAGGAACTGAACCTCAAGAGTCCGCACTCGCCTCTGATCGTGATCTTCGCCGGCAGCCTGATCTATCTCATCTGGAACTATTCGCAGCCGGTGCTGCTGCTGATGGCGACCCTCTACGTTTCGAGCGGGATCGTCATCCGGATCGGCGGCCTCCTCCGCCGGGCGGTGCGGCCCCGGCCCCCACACCCGGAGCACCAGGTTGGCTAGGAATCTCAGGCTGGTCCACAGGAAGAAGCGCGCCCGTGCCGCGCTGGTGGGACACGACACTCTGCTGGGCAAAGAACTGCGCGAGGTTTGCTCCGAACTGGCGCTTCCGATGGAACTCGTCACGCTCGCGGCGAGCGACGAAGACACCGGCAAGATCACGCAGATTGGCGATGAAGCGGCGATTCTCGGCCGGCTCGACGCGCAAACGCTTTCCGAGGCGCGGGTCGTCTTCCTCGCCGGTTCGCCTGAATCGACCCGGCGCGTGGTTTCGGTGAACACGGCGGCCAAGCTGATCGATCTGACATATGCGACGGAGGGGATCGCCGGCGCGGTCCTGCGCGCCCCCGTTCTCGAGGATGCGCCGGGAGAAGGCAATGTGGCGATGATCGCCCACCCGGCGGCGGCGACGCTGGCCCTGGTGCTGCGGGAGTTGCACCGCCTGGCCGGCCTCAAGCACGCCGTGGCAAACGTCTTCGAACCGGTGAGCGAACGCGGCCGGGCAGCGATCGACGAAATGCAGTCGCAGGTCCTGCAGATGCTGCAGTTCAAGAGCCCGCCCAAAGAGATCTTCGACGCCGAAGTGGCGTTCAACATCCTGCCCCGCTACGGCAAGGATTCCCCGTTCAAGCTGGAACACGCCGAGGCACGCATCGTCCGCCACCTGGAGGCGTTGCTGGCGCCTTCGGGCACGCCGGTTCCGTCGTTGTGCCTGATGCAGGCGCCGGTGTTCCACGGGCACTCGTTCTCGCTCTGGTTTCAGTTGGAGCGGGACCTGGAGGTCACCCGGATCGAAGAAGAAGTGACCGGGACACACGTGCATGTGCGTCCCGCCGATGTGACGCCGCCCGACATGTTCAACGTGGCCACCCGCATGGATGTGACCGCCGGCGCCGTGCGCCGCGACCCGCGCGAGCCGCATGCGTACTGGATGTGGATCGTCACCGACAACCTGCGGATGCATGCCCAGAACGCCGTGTTGGTCGCGCGGGAGTCGCTCTAGTGGTCTTGCGGCTGGCGGCCGCGGCCGCCGTCCTTTCCGCCGCCTCCTGCGGATATCACATCTCCGGCCGGGCCGACGCGCTGCCCAAGGCGCTTCACACCATCGCGATTCCCGCCTTTGGCAATGTGACGACGCGCTACAAATTGGCTGAACGGCTGACCGCGGCCACGGTCCGCGAATTCATCACGCGGACCCGCTACCGGGTCGTTGCCGACCCGGGTGAGGCGGACGCCACGCTCACCGGCTCCCTGGTCAACTATTTCTCGTTCCCCACCGTCATTGACCAGAACACGGGCCGGTCGACCGGGGTGCAGGTTCTCGTCATCGTGCAGATCACGCTGACCGCCAACGACGGCACCGTCATCTACTCGCGTCCGAACTTTGAGGTCCGTGAGCGCTACGAGATCGCCATCGATCCCGAGGCGTACTTCGACGAAAGCGAAGTCGCGATGGACCGCCTGAGCCGCGATGTGGCGCGCACCGTGGTTTCAGCAGTGCTCGAAAAATTCTGATCACCGCCTGGGAACGAATGCCATCGCCCGCGTGGGACTGCCGCTCTGGTCCGCCACTTTGATCGGCAGCGCGACGTAGAACGCGCCGCGCGGAGGCAAGGCTCCGAGGCCGATCAGCATTTCTTCCCAGGACATGCCGAGTTCGAGTCCCGCCAGGTGGACCGCCTGCCCGCCTTCGCTCGGTCCCATGCTCGGGCCATCGGTGCCAAGATGCCAGACTCCCTTCTTCCGCAGGTAGGGCATGACTTCCGGAGCCGGCGCCGGCCAACCGGGCTTCGACTTGAGAACGACCGGCTCGAAGGTCAGCCGCAATCCTTCGGGCATCGGTTTGTAGTAGCGGTCCGTGTAGCCCGAGTAGAAGAGCACGACGTCGCCCGGCTGGATCTCCCCATGTTCCTTCTCCCACGCCTGCACCATCGACAGCGGGATCACGGGGCTCTTCCCCGGCTCCGATTGATCGAGCAGTGACGTCACGTCGATCACCGCGGCGGGTCCGAGCATGCGGTCCAGCGGGTATTTGTCGCCCGTGACCAGGCCCATCGGACCGGCGTGGGGCAGACCGCTGCCGGGGGGCGGTACGAAGTGCGCCGGAAAGTCTGTCTGCGTGCCGGTGTGTTCATCGATGACGTAGCGCTGGCTGTAGTACGGACCGTCGCTGGGCTTGGCGATTGTGCCATATTCGTTCTTCTGGGCGGAGAACCAGTTGTTGGTCCAGCGCTGGAGCGGCGGGTTCGCACCCCAATGGGCAGGGAGTGTTTCGTGTACCAGTACCGTCAGGTCGACTACGTCGTGCCCGGTGAACAAGGCATTGGCGTCGAGCCGCGGCATCGCGGCGCTTCCCGGCGCGGGCTGGTTGGGGGCGCAGCTCCCGCAGACCAGCAGAGTGAAGGCGGTGACGAAGAGCAGGTGGCGCGGCATGGTTGAGGATCATATCAGAGGCGGAAGGCGGGCTGCGCGCCATTGACCGGGGTCGGGAGACTCTGGGCCGGCGCGCAGTTCTTCGCGCGTTTGCCCGCATATTTGCGGCGGCCCGTCAGTTTCGAAGCCGCGAAAGAAGCGCTGCGGCAACGGCTGGCATTGCGGCGCCAGCGGTTCCTCGACAGGTTCCGCCTCGATGTCTTCGGCCAACCGGACAGCCCCTACCATGCGCTGTTGCGGCATGCCGGCTGCGAGTGGGGCGACGTGGCCGCGCTCGTCGAGCGCGAGGGCGTCGAAGCCACATTGCAGGCGCTGTTTCGTGCCGGCGTGTACCTGACGATCGACGAGTTCAAAGGCCGGAGGCCCGCCCGCCGGGGATCGCTCGAGATCGCGATCCAGCCGGAAATGTTGCGGGCGCCGCGCGCTTCCTACCATCTCCCGGCGGCCAGCGGAGGAACCCGCAGTTCCGGCACGCCGGTTCTGATCGACCTCGAGTTCATTCGAACCTGCGCCGCCAACTGCGCCGTCTGCCTCGACGCATGGGGTGGGCGCGACTGGGTAAAAGGCGACTGGGAGTCGCCCGGCGCCGGAGCCCGGTTTCGCGTCGTGAAGTTCGCCGGTTTCGGCGCCCTCCCGCGCGCGGCGTTTTCCTTCTTCGACACGGCGACGCTGCCCGCCTATTTTCGTTGGAATCTGAAGGGCCTGCATTGGGCCAGCCGGCTGGGCGGGCGGCCGCTGCCCCGCACCGTATGTGTGCCGCATTCGAATCCGGCGCCGTTGCTCGAATGGCTCGTGCAGGTGCTCCGCGGCGGGGAAACGCCGTGCATCTTCACGTTCTCTGGTGCGGCCGTCACGGCCTGCCTGGCAGCGCGGGAACGGGGATACGACATTGCCGGCTCTGTCTTCCTGATCAGCGGCGAACCGGTGACGGCGGCGCGGATTCGGACGATCGCGTCCGCCGGCTGCCGCGCGATCCCGCGCTACGGGACGGTCGAGGTGGGCGCTATCGGGTACGGCTGCCGCGCCGGCCGGCATCCGGATGAGGTGCATTTCCTCGAAGACATGCATGCGCTGATCCACGCCGGAGAGGAGGGCGCTCAAGCGGGTCTGCCGCCGAAGGCGTTGCTGATGACCTCCATCCATCCACAGTCGCCCTTCGTCATGATCAACCTCTCCATGGGCGACCAGGCGGAGATGGGCGCGCGGGCGTGTGGCTGTCCGCTCGACGGCGCCGGCTGGCGGACCCACCTGTGGGATATCCGCAGCTTCGAGAAACTGACGGCCGCCGGCGTCACGTTCTTGGGCAGCGAAGTGATTGCGGTCCTTGAAGAGGCGCTGCCGGCACGGTTCGGCGGCGGTCCGACGGACTACCAGTTAGTGGAAAGCGAAACAGAAACGGGTCTGCCCGTGCTGCGGTTGCGCGCCCACCCGCGGTTGGGCGACCTGCCCGCCCGCGAAGTGGTGGACACGTTTGCCGAAGTACTCGGCCGCAGCTCTCAATCTAAGGCGATGATGGTGCGGCGCTGGCTCGACGCTGGAACCCTGCAGTTCGAGCGGGCCGTTCCCGCCGCGACCAGAGCCGGCAAGATCCAGTTCCTGCACGTCGAGAAACGCCCGGCCGGCTGAGACGATGTGGGGCCTGGCAGCCTCAGTCGCCATGGCGTGATGGCGCCACTCTAAGGCAGGCGCCCTTCGCGCAGCGTCAACACGGAAACAAGTTTCTGGTTGTGCTTCCGGACGGAGCGTGACGCATCGAAGAAGGAGAAATCGCCCTGCACCAGTTCGAGCACAGCGATGTCCGCGGGGAAGCCGGGACGCAGCGAGCCGAATTCGGCGCTGCGGCTGATCAGCCGCGCCGGGGCAATCGTCGCCAGTTCGATCACCTTGTCGAGCGATAGCCCCAGCATCAGGAACTTCGAAAGAGTGGTGGGCATGTCGAACACAGGCCCCAACGCGCTTGGCGCGTGGATATCGGTACTGATCGAGGAGGGCAGAAGGCCTACCTTGAGCGCCGCTTCGGCTGTAGCGAACGCGAACCCGCCGATTCCGTGACCGACATCGAAGTGGATGCCGCGCTTGGCTGCATCGAGGACGTACCCTGGGATGTTGCCGTCCTTGTCCGCGACCCCGCCCGTTCCCGGCGCACGGAAGGAATGCGTGAACATATCGCCGGGACGCGCTTCACGCACCAGCGCTTCCGTGGGCGAATGCGGGTTGCCGAGGTGAATCATGAGCGGTTTGCCGATCGCGTCGCCGACTTTGCGCGCCGTACGCAGCGCGTGAATGTCATTGGGACCGGTCAGATCCGCTCCGCAGCGAACTTTAATGCCGACAATCACGTCCTCGTGCTCGCGAGCCGCCTTGAGCGCAACGTCGGCGTCGATCATTCGCATGTCGACCAGTTCCCCGGGCCGCCCGACCAGTCCAATCCGGGAGATGTTGAGAAACGCGAGGATCCGGGTGCGGGCGGGTCGGATGACAAGACGGCGGAAGCCATCGAAGCTGTCCGCGCCGGACGTGCCGCCGTCGACGGCGGTGGTCACGCCGCGGGTCACGCAGTGCTGGTCGATGTCGAGGCCCCAGTACGACATCCCCTCGAAGCCATGCACGTGGAGGTCGACCAGTCCGGGTACGACAAGCTGGCCCGGAACGGGAACGGTCCGTTCCGCCTCGCGCGGGGAGATATCGGGTTCGATGGCGGCGACCTTGCCGTCCGCCACGGCGACGTCACGGACCGCGTTGAGCCCCTGCGAGGGGTCAATGACGCGGCCGCCCTTCAGCAGCAGGCTATAGCGGCGCTGGCCATGCGCGCGCCGGACGAGGAAAGGAGTTGTCAAGCCAAGGGAGAACAGGTCTCTTCGCCTATACATGGTTAGGCTCTAGTTGTAGCACGTTTGACAAGCCGGGCTGCACTCGGCTATCCTAAATGGTTTCTGAAGCAGTGCGGAGAAGTGTGTTCATGAGTACGGAATTTCCTTCCAAGAATGGGGTCGAGCGGGTCTGGCACGTCATTGACGCGCAGGACCTGGTCCTCGGCAAACTGGCCAGCAAGGCAGCGATGCTGCTGATGGGGAAGCATAAGGCGTGCTATGCCCCGTTTCTTGACACTGGCGATCACGTGATCGTCATCAACGCGGCGAAGGTGAAGCTGACCGGGCGGAAAGAAGAGCAGAAGCTCTACCGCCACTTTACGGGGTATCCTGGCGGCCTCGTGGAAATGCAGGCGCGGCGCGTTCGCGCGACGCGGCCGGCGCGTATGGTCGAAGATGCCATTTCCGGGATGCTCCCGAAGACCAAGCTGGGCAAGCAGATGTATCGCAAGCTCAAGGTCTACGCGGGAGACAGGCACCCGCACCAGGCACAGCAGCCGGTCCCGCTCACCGTCGGATAGTCGGATCTCCCAGGAAAGGCAGAAGAGTATCACATGGTTCAGTATTTGGGAACGGGGCGCCGGAAACGAGCCGTGGCCCGTGTGTTTTTGCGGCCGGGCAAGGGTCAGGTGACAGTCAATTCCCGTCCGCTTGAAGATTATTTCCCGGGAGACACCGCCCGCGTGATGGTGCGGCAGGCGCTCCTGGCCACTGAAACCGCGGACAAGTTCGATCTCCTGGTCCTCGCCCATGGCGGGGGTCTGGCGGGCCAGGCAGGGGCGATCCGCCTCGGCGTCGCGCGCGCGCTGGTCGAATTCAATGCCGAGCTTCGCGGACGCCTCAAGGAACTCGGATATCTGACTCGCGATCCGCGGGCTCACGAGCGCAAGAAGTACGGGCAGAAGGGCGCCCGGAAGCGCTTCCAGTTCTCCAAACGCTAGTTGTCCGCCGGGCGGGCCATCGGGGCGCGCCCGGCAATCAATAACCTGACAGAACCCTTCGCGATCTTTACAAGCCACGCCGCAAATCCCGTTTGGACGCGGATGGACTGCGCGAAGAAGGAGGCATATTGCCCGTTATTTCGATGAAAGAACTGCTCGAAGCTGGCGTTCACTTCGGGCACCAGACCAAGCGCTGGAATCCGAAGATGAAAGAATACATCTTCGGCGAACGCAACGGTATTTACATTATCGATCTCCAGAAGACGCTGAAGCTGTTCAAGGATGCGGCCCGGTTCGTCGCCGAGCAGGCTGCCATGGGGAAGAACGTCCTGTTCGTCGGCACGAAGCGTCAGGCGCAGGAAGCCGTCGCCGAGGAAGCCACGCGCTGCCAGATGTACTACGTCAATCAACGGTGGCTGGGCGGACTGCTCACGAACATGGTCACTGTGCAGAAGTCCATCAAGCGGCTCAAGGAAATCGAGCAGATGGCCTCCGACGGCGGCTACGAACAGCGTCCGAAGAAAGAAGTGGTCCGCCTGGAGCGCGAACGGAAGCACCTGGACCAGAACCTGGCCGGCATCAAAGACATGCCCGGTCTGCCGGATGTGATCTTCGTGATCGACTCGAACAAGGAAGCGATCGCCGTGAAGGAAGCCCGCCGTCTCGGCATCCCCGTGGTCGCCATTGTGGACACGAACTGCGATCCGAACGAAGTGGATTGGGTGATTCCCGGCAACGACGACGCCCTCCGGGCCATCCGGCTGTTCACCAGCAAGATCGCCGATGCGGCGATCGAAGGACGGGCGATGGCCACCGAGCAGGACTTCGCCGCTGAGCGTCTGGCCGAGGAAGAGACCTCGATCGACGAGATCCCCGAATACACGCAGTACGTGGATCCCAAGTACGCCGAGGAGATCATGGCGGAGACCGCCAGCATCGCCGACGAGGATCTGCCATCGGTGAGCCTGCGCAAGGGACCGGCGTCGGAGACCGCCGAGCCGGCCGAAGCGGCCGAACCAGCCGCGACGGAACGCGGCTAGGGCCGGACCGCCGGGCATGCCGGAGGGCGCGTCCGCCACGGGCGCGGTGTGAGTACCAGACGAGGCAGATCAGAGGACACGAAACGTATGGCGGAGATTACCGCGCAATTGGTGAAGCAGCTTCGCGAGCGGACCGGCGCCGGCATGATGGAGTGCAAGAGCGCCCTCGTCGAAGCGAATGGGAATCTGGACGAAGCCGAGGTGGTCCTGCGGAAGCGGGGCATCGCTTCGGCGTCGAAGAAATCGGCTCGCGCCACCAAGCAGGGCCTGATTGGATCGTACATTCACGCCGGAGGCCAGTTGGGCGTGCTGGTCGAGGTGAACTGCGAGTCGGACTTCGTGGCCCGGACCGACGATTTCGTCGAACTGGTGCACGATCTGGCGATGCACGTCGCCGCGGCCGACCCGAAGTTCATCCGCAAAGAGGACGTCTCACAGACCGCGATCGAGCGCGAGCGGGACATTCAGAAGGCACGTGTGCTTGCCGAGGGGAAGCCGGAAGCAGTCGCCGACAAGATTGTCGAGGGACGCATGGCGAAGTTCTTCGAAGAGGTCTGCCTCCTCGAGCAGCCGTTTGTGAAGGACCCCGGCACGTCGGTCGACCAGCTCGTCAAGACGCGTATCGCCAAGCTCGGCGAAAACATCACCGTCGCCCGGTTCACGCGCTTCAAGGTTGGCGATTCCGCCATCGAGTAGCGGCGTGGCGTATAAGCGAATCCTGCTGAAACTGAGCGGCGAGGTGATGGCCGGCGAGGGCGCCACGGGCATCGACCCGGACCGCGTCGCCGGACTCGCGGCGGAAGTGGCGGAGGTTGCCTCCCGCGGCGTGGAGGTTGGCATCGTGGTGGGCGGCGGAAACTTCTTCCGCGGGGTCGCGGCCGCGGCGCGCAGGATGGATCGCGTCACCGCGGACCACATGGGAATGCTGGCCACGGTCATCAATGCCCTGGCTTTGCAGGATGCGCTCGAACGCCTTGGCGTGCCGACCCGGGTGATGAGCGCCATTTCCATGCACCAGGTGGCCGAACCCTACATCCGGCGACGCGCCATCCGGCACCTGGAAAAGGGCCGCGCCATCATCTTCGCCGCCGGCACATCCAACCCGTATTTTTCCACCGATACAGCGGCGACGCTGCGCGCGCTGGAAATCCATGCCGAAGTCATCGCCAAGGCGACGCGTGTCGATGGCGTCTTCGACAAGGATCCGTTGAAGCACAACGATGCCGTGATGTTCCGCGACATCAGCTACTCGGACGTCCTGATCAAGAATCTTACCGTCATGGATTCCACGGCGATCGCGATGTGCCGGGACAACCAGTTGCCGATCGTTGTATTCAATTTGAACGTGCACGGCAATATAATGCGAGTGTCGATGGGCGAGAGGGTCGGTACGCTCATCCACTGAGACCACGGAGCACCAGTATGAAACCGTCAAACCAGTCTTCGGCCGGCGGAGCCGAACTCACCATCAAGGACGTCGAGTCCAACGCCAGGACGCGTATGGAGAAGTCGGTGGAGGACCTGCTCCACGACATGAGCACGATCCGCACCGGACGGGCGTCCATCAGCCTGCTGGACAACGTTCGCGTCGATTACTACGGCACGCCCACGCCCGTCAATCAGTTGGCGACACTCCATGTTCCGGAGGCCGCCCTGATTACGCTCCAGCCGTGGGATGTGTCGCAGATCGGAGCGATCGAAAAGGCGATCCGCTCGTCGGATCTCGGTCTAAATCCGAGCAACGACGGCAAGATCGTCCGGGTGCCGATCCCCGCTCTGACCGAAGAACGCCGCAGGCAACTGGTGAAGCACCTGCACACGATGGCGGAGAACCATCGCGTCGCGCTGCGCAACATCCGCCGCGACGCCAACGACGCCGCCAAGAAACTTCTGAAGGATAAGAAGATCTCCGAGGACGAAGAACGCCGGGCGATCGACGAAATCCAGAAGCTCACCAACGCCCACATCGAAAAGATCGACAACGCGGCGAAGGCCAAGGAAAAGGAGATGATGGAGGTCTGATCGACCTCCACCGTCTCACTGCCCCTTCTTGCGCGCATCGTCGTTGACGCGCATCGCCAGATAGTTGGTCACCTTCGATTCGTTGCGGATCACTTCGTAATACGCAGCCTTGAGCAACTGATCCTTGCGGTTGATCAGGGTCTCCCGGATCGTCTGCCGCACGCGCGGGTCGGAAAGCTCCCGCTGCCCGCTGGGTTCCTTCGAAAAGACCTTGAGGATGCTGTAGCCGGCCGGTGTCCGGATGACCGGCGAAAGCTGACCTGGCGCCAGGGAGAAGATCATCTTGCGCAGTTCCGGCTCCACTTTGTCCAGGGCGGACTGAGGGATGAACCCGAGGTCGCCGCCGTTGGGGGCGGTGTTCGGGTCCTCAGAATAGTTCTGGGCAAGCAGGGCGAAGTCCTCACCCTGGGCGAGACGCTTCTCCAGACCGAGGATCTTCTTGCGCGCTTCCTCGTCGCTCTGGGCTTTGTCGCTCTTGATATTGCGGACGTTGGGGTCCGGCACCGGCGTCACCAGGAGCTGCGCCAGGTGGACCTGCGGCTCTGCAAAGTTGAACGCGGACTTGTTTGCTTCAAAGTATGCCGACACCTCTCCGTCCGTGATCACGACGTGCGAAGTGATTTCCTTGTTGAACAGTTTCTGGATGCTGAGGTCGCGCCGGAGTTGTTCCTTCAGGTCCTCGACGGTGAGTCCCTTGGCATCGAGCTGCTTCTGAAACTCCTCTTGCGTGTAAGGGGACTTGAACTCGTTGAGCTTGGTCTCGACATCGGCGTCCACGGCCATCAGGCCGAGCTTCTCCGCTCGCTGCAGCAGGATCTCGTTATCGATCAGACCCCGCAGCAGTTCCAGCTTCTGGATCATGACCTGATCCTCGCTCGATGATTCGGCGGCGGGGTCGAAGCGGGACTTGTATTGCTTCTCCAGCTCCTCGTACGTGATAGGCCGGTTGTTCACGACCGCGGCGACGTTAGCCGGCGGCGTCTTCTTGCACGCGGGCATGCACAGCAGGGCCGCCGCAATCCAGAAAGGCAGGGAATGCACTCGTCTCATGGTCGTTTGCGAAACACAGGTACAATACCATGGTAAGCTACACACCGTCATTCTGAAGGAGATCCCCCGTTGCGAGTTGGGTTGATTGGGACAGGCGCGATTTCAGACAAGCACGCGCAGGCATACGCCAACATCGGCTACAAGGTCACGGTCTGCACGGATATCAGCGAAGAAGCGGGGCAACGGTTTGCATCCCGATACGGCGCGGAGTTCGTGAAGACGTACGAAGAAGTGTGCCGCCATCCCGAGGTGGATTTCGTCGACGTGTGCACCTTCCCCGATTTCCGGCTCCAGCCGCTCGAGATCTGCGCGGAGACGAAGAAGCACATCCAGGTGCAGAAGCCGATTGCAACCGATCTCGAGACCGCCCGCAAGATGATCGATACGGCCAGGCAGGCAGGGATCGTGCTGGGTGTGGTCAGCCAGCACCGCTTCGACGAATCGAGTCAGTTCCTTTACCGGGCCGTGCGTGAAGGGCGGTTGGGAAAGATCCTGCAGTGCGACGCGTATGTGAAATGGCACCGCACGGCGGCCTACTACTCGCGGCCGATCAAGGGGAGCTGGGCCACCGAAGGCGGCGGCGCGCTCATCAACCAGGCTATCCACCAGATCGACATCCTCCGCTGGATCGCCGGGCCGGTGACCGAGGTGTTCGGCTACTGGCAGCTTGGCGCGATGCACAAGATCGAGTCGGAAGACGTCGTGGACGCACTCCTGCGCTACGAAAGCGGCGCAACGGGCGTGCTTCAGGCGTCGACCGCATTCTGGCCCGGCTACACGGAGCGCACCGAATTTCACGGGACCAAGGGGACGGCCATCATCTCGGGCGACAAGCTGACGACGTGGGATGTCGAGGACGATGCCGGCGATCCGGCGCCGGTACAGCGCGAGGTTGCCTCGGGCGCATCCGACCCCATGGCGATTTCGCTCGAACCGTTCGAGCGGCAGTTCCGCGACTTCGGCGAAGCCTGCCGCACGGGCCGCGCCCCGCTGGTGGATGGCGAAGCCGGCTACGCCGCGCTCGAGATGGTGATCGGCGTCTACAAGTCCTGCCGCTCCGGCCAGCGGGTCGCGCTCCCGCTCTAGCATGAGCGGCTGGACGTCCGTCCAGGTTCCGGCGTCGAGCGCCAACCTGGGGCCGGGTTACGATGCGCTCGGCATGGCCATCAGCCTGTATCTCCAGTGCCGCTTCCGGCCCGCGGAGAATCTTACGATCCGCGTCTCCGGCCGCGACGCGGAGACGATTCCGGCGACCGATGAGAACCTGATCTGGCAGACGGCTCTGGCCGTGGCGCGCGATGTCCGCATGGAGATCGCGCCGGTCGAACTCGAAATCGTCAACGGGATTCCGGTCGGCAAGGGACTCGGATCGAGCGCGGCGGCGCTCACGGCCGGGGTCGTTATCGCCGACCGGCTGCTGGGGTTGCACTGGAAGCCGCTGCGCATCCTCGACGAGGCGGCACGGCTCGAGGGGCACCCGGACAACGTGGCGGCCTGCGTGCTCGGTTCGATTGTCGCCAGCGCAATCGATTCTGGCGGCGTGGCGCGCGCCGTGCGGCTTGAATTGCCCGAGCGCTTCGACATCGCCGTTGTCGTGCCTGACTTTGTCCTGCCGACATCGAAAGCGCGCTCGGTGGTCCCGGAGTCGTTCAGCCGCGCGGACACGGTCTTCAACGTGCAGCGCGCGGCTCTGCTGATCGCCGCCCTCGCCGCGGGCGCCACACACGCGTTTCCGGCGGCTCTCGAAGACCGCCTTCATCAGCCGTACCGGGCCTCGCTGGTCCCAGGGCTCACAGACGTGCTGAAGCTCCGTGCTCCCGGACTCCTCGGGTGCGCCCTCAGCGGCGCGGGACCGTCGGTCCTGGTGTTCTACGAGCGCGGCTACGCCGAGGTGTGCAGCCTTGTCGCGCAGGTGTTCCGGCTGCATGGCCATGAATCGGAGATCCTGCACGCGCGCATCGCCACCGAAGGCTACACTGTCGTCGAGGAGACGGAATGAACGAAACACGCGCCTTTTTCCAAACGATCGGACTGCCCGCGGCGGACCCCCTGCCCTGCCCGTGCTCGACGAAACGCTTCCCGGACGGCGGTGAATATCGCTTCGAGATTCCGTCTACGGAGGGTCCGCGGTCGCTCACCGCCGTGCTCGAAGAAGCGGCGGCGCGGGGCGTCCCCGTGCACCGCGTCAGCCAGGGCAGCGGGATCATGCTCATGACCGACGCCGAGATCTCCGGCATGCTGGAAATCGGACGCCGCGAGCAGATGGAAGTGAACCTGTTTCTCGGTCCGCGGGCCACCTTCGACATCGGCGCGCAGGCGTTCGCGGCCGCTGGCAAGTCCCTGGGCCTGAGCCTTCGGGGCGCGGACCAGCTTGTGTTCGCCGTCGAAGATGTCCGGCGCGCAGTGGGTCTGGGTCTGCGTTCGGTGCTGGTGAGCGATCTCGGCGTGCTGCAGGTGATCGGAAAGATGCGCGCCGCGGGGCAACTGCCGAAGGACCTGATCATCAAGACCTCGGTGATGATGGCGCCGGCCAATCCCGCGTCGGCCGCGCTTCTGGAATCGCTGGGCGCTGACACCATCAATGTCCCTTCGGATCTCACGCTGCCGCAGATTGCCGCGATTCGCGCGGCGATCCAGGCTCCGATCGATTTCTACGTCGAAGCGCCGGATAACATCGGCGGCTTCATCCGTTATTACGAAATTCCGGAACTGATCCGTGTGGCTGCGCCGATCTACCTGAAGTTCGGCTTGCGCAATTCGCCCGACGTCTATCCCAGCGGGTCGCACATCGAGAATACCGTGATCGCGCTGTCGAGAGAACGTGTGCGGCGGGCGCAGATCGCGATGGAGATCATCGCGCGCTATTGCCCGAATGCGGCGATGAGCCCGTTGCGCGCGAAGGATTTGGGAATTCCCGCATGACGCGTCTGATCGCCGCTCTCCTGCTCGCCGTGGCCATCGCCCCGGCTGAATTGCGCATCGGCCGCGGGATCGCCACTATCACGCCTCCAGCGGGCATGCCGGTGGGAGGCGGCTTCCGACCCAACTTCGCCAAGGGCGTGCACGACGAACTGGTGTGCAAGGCTCTTGTCCTGGACGAGGGCGGCACCCGGGCTGCTATCGTCTCCTGCGATGTCGAGAGCCTGCACCGGCCGACCGTCGTGGCGGCACGTGCCCACATCGACCGGGCCGGATCGATCCGCGGCGCCGACGTGATGATCTGCGCCACCCATACCCACTCCGGCCCGGAGATGACGCCGCTGGTCCTCGAAGGGCTGCCGGACGAAGCCGGGCGGATCGCGCGCGCCTACCACGAGGAACTGCCGCGCAAGATCGCCGAGGCGGTCCGGCTGGCCGAAGGGAATCTCGTTCCGGCGCGCGTCTGGGCGGGCCGCGGGCGCGAGGACACGGTCGCGTTCAACCGGCGCTACCTCATGAAGGACGGCTCGGTGCGCTTCAACCCGGGCAAAGGCAACCCGGACATCGTGCGCCCGGCAGGGCCCATCGATCCCGATCTGCCGGTGGTGTACTTCGACTCGCCGGAAGGTGCGCCGCTGGCCACCCACGTAAACTATGCGATGCACGCCGCGATCGGCAGCCCCGGGTTCTCGGCGGATTTCCCGGGCGTGATCGCGAAGATCCTGGCCAGCGTGAAAGGCCCGGACATGCTGACTCTGTTCACCGCCGGGCCGCAGGGCAACACGAACCACGTCGATACCTCCAGCACGGCTCCGCAGCGCGGCGTCGAAGAAATGCACCGCATCGGCTCCGTCCTCGCCGGCGAGACGCTGCGCACATACAAGACACTGCGTCCGGTGACGGCTGCGCGGCTTGCGGTCCGCAGCGAGATCGTCGAACTTCCGGTGCCTTCATTCAGCGAGAAGGAGCGCGCCTGGTCCCGCGAGACGATCGCACAGGCCCGCCAGGGCGGCCAGCCGCAGCCCACGTTTCTGGAACTGGTCCACGCGTTCACGATCCACAACGTGACCGTTGCTCATCGCGCCAGACCCATCCCGGCCGAAGTGCAGGTGATCGTGCTCGGCGACGAAGTGGCGTGGGTGGGACTGCCCGGTGAGAACTTCGTCGAACACGGGATCACGATCAAGACCCACTCCCCGTTTCCGTACACGGTCGTGAGCACGCTCGCCAACGACATGATCGACTACGTGCCGAATCGCCGCGGCTTCGAGGAAGGCTCGTACGAGGCGGTCAACGCGCGCTGCCTCCCCGGATGCGGCGAACTGCTGGCCGAGACCGCCAACCGGATGCTGTCGGAGATGTACCGCGGACGCAACGGCACCGCGGGCAAAGGCCGTCTGCGCTAATGCGCCGTGTACCCGCCGTCTACGAGGAGGTGGGTTCCGGTGATGAAACTGGACTCGTCGGACGCGAGGAACACGGCGGGATTCGCCACTTCCACGGGGTCGCCCAACCGGTTCAGCAGGTGCAGCGGCGCGACGCGGTCCCGCCACTGTTCGAACGTCAGACCGAGGCGCTCGATTTCGCGGTACGAGGCGCTGGTCAGGATGCAGCCGGGACAGATGGCGTTGGCGCGGATGTTGTACTTCGCCAGATCCATGGCCAGACACTTGGTCATGGTGAGCACCGCGCCCTTGCTCGCGTTGTAGGTCGCAAAATCCGGCTGCGCGATCAGGCCGCTCATCGACGCGACGTTGACGATCGAGCCGCCGCGCGACTTCATGTGCGGAATCGCGTGCTTGATCACATAGGCGCTGCCGAAGACGTTGACGCCGAACACCCGCTCCCAATCGGCCGGTTCGGCGTGCTCCACGGACTTCTGCGTGAAGTCGGCCGCATTGTTCACAACGACGTCGATACCGCCGAACTCGCGCATCGCGGCGTCGGCCATGCGGCGCGCGGTTTCCTCTCTGGAGACATCGCCCACCACCAGCACACCCGCACTCTTGATGCGATCCAGCACTGCGTTTCCGGCGGCCTCGTGCAGATCGTTCAGGACGAGCTGCGCGCCCTCTTCGGCGAAGCGGACGGCGATCGCCTCTCCGATTCCGGCGCCCGCGCCGGTCACCAGACAGACTTTCCCCTTCAGTCTCATGCGGTCACCGGACTCAGTTCGCGGCTGGAAATCACGCGGTCGATCATGCCGTACGCCACGGCCTGCTCCGGGTCCATGATGTAGTCGCGATCGACGTCGCGCGCGACCCGATCGACGTCCTGGCCAGTCGATTCGGCCAGGATCTGGTTTAGCGTCTCGCGCATCCGCAGGATCTCTTTGGCGTAGATGTCGATGTCGGCCGCCTGGCCGGCGAGGCCGTGCATCGAGGGCTGGTGGATCATGATGCGTGAGTTCGGGAGGCTGAAGCGCTTGCCTTTGGTCCCGGCGGCGAGCAGAACGGCGCCCATCGAGGCGGCCTGTCCGACGCAAATCGTCACGATATCGGGACGCACGAAGCGCATCGTGTCGAAGATGGCGAGTCCGGCTGTGATCGACCCGCCGGGCGAGTTGATGTAGACAGAAATGTCCTTCTCAGGATCCTCGGCCTCGAGGAACAGCATCTGGGCGATGACGAGATTCGCAATCGCATCGTCGATCGGCGTTCCGAGGAAAATGATGTTCTCCTTGAGCAGGCGCGAGTAGATGTCGTAGGCGCGCTCGCCGCGAGAGGTCTGCTCCACTACCATTGGGACCAGCACTGAACCCTCCTTGGGTAATCGAAAAGAGGCCGGATCGTCAGTCCTTCCGGGACTGCGGCCGCGTGGTGCGCCGGGCGCCGCCAACGGCCCGTTCCTGATCCGCCACGGCGCGCGCCAAGTCGGCAATCGTCCAACGCCCCAAACTTTCCATGATACGCGAGTGCAGCGGCTTCCAGCCATCGAGCGTCCACGGAATGCGCCCGCCCGCATCCGCCAGGGCGCGCCCATCGATCATCTCCACGAGTTCGATGAGGCGGATCTCATGGGCGGGCACGCGGAGGCAAAACCCGCCGGTGGGCCCCTTGCTGGACCGCAGGAGTCCCTTGCGGGTCAGTTCCTGGAGGATCTTCGCCAGGAAGTGACCGGGGATCTGTTCGGCGTCGGCGATCACCCGCGCCATCGAATACTTCCCCTGCGGCGCACGGGCCAGGCAGACAAGCGCCCGGATGGCGTACTCGGCGGAGCGGGAATAGAGCATCGCGATCCTCAGGCCGTGGTGAACGGCGGCCCGGCCTGGCAGAAGGTGGAGTGCTTGCCGGCCTGGTACCGCACGGCCAGTTGCGGCGTCTCAAGGCGGCGGTGCCCCTGGTAGCGGCTTTCCAGGGCGAAATCGAGCACGCCGCTGGTGAGCTGGGTGCGCTCCACCGGATAGGGCGGGACCCCGGTCTGGAACATCTGCTCGATGTTCTTCACGAGGCAGCCGAAGTGGTGGTGCGGGCGGCCCGGCTGGAGCCACATCAGCGTCGACAGCGGCTCGGACTGGCCTTCGATGTCGAGCGCCACGGTGAAATCCTGCACGGCGCCGGTGAGCAGGAACGCCGCCGCCTGCAATCCATCTTTGTAGTCGACCAGGAAGACGTAGGGTGTCGGCACGATCTGGCGCAGGTCGCCGGGCTTGCGCGTCTCGCTCAGAGAAATCGCGCGGTCGAAGAGGCGCTTGGCCCAGGGGGTCTTGTCGAGGTAATCCCAGACCGCCTGCTTTTCCAGGCATTGCACGGCAGTGACGCCGGTTTCTCCGCCCGCGCGGCGTTCGACCATGCACTGGAGCGATTCGAGGAGGTGGAAGCCGTAGATATCGAGGCCGCTGTAGGAAATCGCGACCGCCTTCCGCACGGGCGCGCCGTGGGGCGTGTCGATGGCGGGTTTGCGCAGGGATACCGAAACGGACGAGCCGGCGAGCATCGGGAAGCGCAGTTCGCGCGAGATTTCGACCATGCGCCGCGCCTTGCGCCAGCTATAGCTGAGGTGCTTGTCATTGAACACGGGGACGGCGCGCCCGCTGCGGCGGAACTCGTCGGTGATTTCGAGGAACAGCTCGAAGCGCGGGTAGAGTTTCTGCTCCTTGTGGTTGTTGGGATAGTCGCCGTGTTCGCCGATCAGCAGGACGCCATCGACCGCCAGGGAGTCGCCGCCCACGGTGAGCGCTTCGGCCACGGTCTCGAAGATCGGCACGCCGTAGCGGCGCGCGCGTTCCCGGCTCATGTCGGTTTCCGGGATCTGCGCGGTGTACATGGAAACGATCTTCGACTTGGGGTACGGCGCCTGGTCGTTCTGGTTGTAGCCTTCCAGATACTTGCCGACGATGACGTCGGAGTGCGAGTTCGGCCGGTAGACCGTCATGATGGCGGCGATCCGCTTCGGGGGGGCTTGCGCCCTGAGGGTGGCGGCGGCGGCCGCGGTCATGAGAAAGGAGCGTCTGTTGAGCATCGAATCGTCCTGAGACCTCATGATAGCGGCTTGCGGCGCTTCTTCGTTCCTGCTTTCGCTCGCGTGTTCTTCGATACCCGGAGACTCCAGGCGGTCCGGAGGGCTCCGGTGAGAACATGTTCGGAGGCGGGTTCGAGACGGATATGCGTCATCCCCATGCGGCCCCATCCGCCATGGATGGGCAGGAACAGGTCCGGGCGGTCCGCGACGAACGCGGTCTGGATCTCGGGAGTGAGCATCAGGTTGCCGTAGCCGAGGTGTTGGCTGGCCAGCGTGGCGAAGACACGGCCACCGACGCGGAAATCGACGGCGCCCATGTGGGAGCCTTCTTCGGCGCCGTCCAGGGAAAGGGCGATGCGGCGGAAGTCATCGGGGGTCATGGAGACGGCGCCTCTGCTGCCATAGACTTATAGAACCATGGCGACGCTCCGGATAGTGCGCGCTCGCGAAACGGACGTCCCTGTGATCTTCGATCTGATCCGGGAGTTCGCGGAGTACGAGAAACTGGCGCACACGGTGACGGCGACCGAGGAGCGGCTGCGCGAGACGCTGTTCGGCGCCCGGCCCGCGGCCGAAGTGCTGCTGGCGTACTGGGACGAAGAATGCGCCGGGCTGGCGGTTTTCTTTCCGGTCTACTCGACGTTCCTGGCGCAGCCTGGATTGTACCTGGAGGACCTTTACGTGAGGGCGTCGCATCGCGGCCAGGGGATCGGCATGGCGCTGTTGCGACACCTGGCCGGGATCGCCGTCGCGCGCGGCTGCGGCAGGCTGGAGTGGGGCGTGCTCGACTGGAACGAGCCGGCGATTCAGTTCTACGAGAAGCTGGGCGCGGCGCCGGTGCGGGGCTGGACGAAGTACCGGCTGAGCGGCGAGGCGCTGGGTACGCTGGCGGCGACGGACCCCGGCGGAACGGCCTGACGCCCGGCGGGAGCGAGAGAATCACGCGGGAACTCCCCCTGGCGGCTGCGGCGGGGACTTGGGGAGAGCGGGCTCTTCGAAAAGATCAGGGTCGAGGGCGATGAAGGCTGCGCGGACGGCGTCGAGTGCGGCGGGGAACGGTTCGAGGGCATAGACCATGGCTTGGCGAGCGGCGCGCCAGTAGGCGTCCTCGTTGGGATTCACTTTGGCCGCGGCCGGGGTTTCGGGCTCGACGAGGGGCTGGAGCGGGGCGCTGGGTTTGGCCGGGTTGTAGCCGCGGAGGTGGGCAAAGGCGTGCCAGGCTAAGCCGACGGGCGAGAGGTTCCAGCGGGCGGCGAGGACGTCCCAGCCGGCGCCGGCGCGGATGGCGGCGTCGATGGCGGCGCGCTCGGGATGACAGCAGATTCTACAGTGCTGCATGGCGGAGCTCCTGAACGGCGGCGGCTGCTTTGGGGCGCTTGAGGAGGCGCAGGGTGCGGGCGATGTTGCGGTCGAGGACCGAGAAGTGGTGCTGGGCGCGGGCGATGGCGCCAGAGGCGTCGCGGGCCCAGGCGACGCCGAGGCAATGGGCGTCGAGGGCGGCGGCGAGGCCGGGGTCGGCGGGCGGGGGCTGATCGCCCCAGAGGTCGCGGCCGGCGGCGTCGAGGGCGTGGGCGGTGACGGCGGCTTCGACGCGGGCTGCGCGGCGGGCCATCCAGACCTGGCGGGCGAGCTGGCAGACGAGAAGCTGCTCGTGGGCGGATTCGGGCCGGAATTCGGCGGTGAGGGAGGCGAGGAGAGCTTCGAAATCGGCCGGGTTTTCGATGGCGGTGACGATGAAGTCGCGGGCCAAGAGGCCTGTGAAGAGACCGTTGCGGGAGGAACGGGCTTTGCCGCGGGCGGATTTGGGTCCGGTGGAACGCTTCGCATTTATGCGATTGGCGGCGATTTGTTTTTCGGTTGCCATTGCGTAGGGTGTCCTTTCACTTGCAGGATGGCATGGAGGTGGAAGCGGACCGGGGACGCCGGAGTGGAGGGGGCTTGTGTTTTGTGGGGGTTAGAGAATTTCGAATCCGTGTGACTGAGCCGGGGTGGTTTTTGCAAATTGGGTTTGGATGGGCGGAATTTTTTTTGCGCTGCGCTGGGGCTGCCGGCGGAGGTGCGGCCTTGCATTTCCAATATCGCATGGCGGGGGAATGGGGACTAAGAATGACTGGTTTGCGGAGTTCCCGAACGGGTTCCGTGGGCGCGGATGCGCGGTACCGCATCACCCAGCTATCGCAGGGTGCTATTGGGGTGCGTGGCCCTTCCTGCGCTGTATCCATCCGAACATCTACTCAGCCGCACTTAGCCGAGGATCAACGACCTGCTCCGCCGGATTGCGCTGGACTGCCGGGTACGGGTCGAGATCGAAACCGCATGAGGGGCACCATCTCTTGGCGCCCTCGCGGCGCTTCAGTAGGTTGGGGTGGCCGTTGATCGGGGCTTGGTTTTGCCGTTCTCGTGACACCAAAAGGCATTGGCACCGCCTGCCGCCGGTCGAGCGCGAGTTTCTTGCGGACACGCCCGATGAAGCCGGGATCGACGGCGGAGGCGCTCACCAACTGTGTAAATAGGGCAGAACCCCGACCAGATCCGACCCTGGCGTTGTTGCCGCTGTTCCATCTATCATTAGCTTTGGTCCGGCGCTAGCAGGATTACGATCAACGCGAGCCGTTTATGGCGAAACTAGAGGAACTCAGGCGCGGCGCCGCTGTCAAGGGCGTCTTGCCCGACTGCTTGGTCGCGGTCGTCGATGTCAAGTGGTACGGTTCGGCGGCAGTCGAGCTCACCTACAAAGATCCCGCCGGGAAGCCCAACGTCGTGTTGCTGTATCGGGATCGCGAGCCCACACTGGAGATCGTCGAGGCCGGCCGCCCCTGGAGCTTCGATGGCGATGGCAAGCTGTTCCGCCTGGTCTCCGAGGCGCACCGGATCAACCTCGCACACCTGTTCGATCCGCTGCTGGCCATACACACCTCGATGGTCGATCCGTTGCCGCATCAGATCACCGCCGTCTACGGCGAGATGCTGCCGCGGCAGCCGCTGCGGTTCCTCCTGGCCGATGACCCCGGCGCCGGCAAGACGATCATGGCCGGGCTTCTCATCAAGGAACTGCTGATCCGCGGCGATTTACGCCGCTGTATGATCGTGTGCCCTGGCAATCTTGCCGAGCAATGGCAGGACGAACTCTACCAACGGTTCCAGCTTCCCTTTGAAATCCTGACGAACGACAAACTCGAATCGGCGCGCACCGGCAACTGGTTCGCCGAGAATGCCATGGTCATCTGCCGCCTGGACAAGCTGAGCCGGAATGAGGACGTCCAGGCGAAGCTGGCCAACACCGACTGGGACCTGGTGGTGTGCGACGAAGCCCACAAGATGTCGGCCACCTTCTTCGGCAACGAGGTAAAGTACACCAAGCGGTACCGCCTCGGCCAACTCCTCGGCCAACTCACGCGGCACCTGATGCTGATGACGGCGACGCCACATAACGGCAAGCCGGAGGATTTTCAGCTTTTCCTGGCGTTGCTGGATAGCGACCGTTTCGAAGGCCGGCCGCGCGACGGCGTGCACACCGTCGATGCGTCTGACCTGATGCGCCGGCTGGTGAAGGAACAACTGCTCAAGTTCGACGGAACGCCGCTATTCCCCGAGCGGCGGGCCTACACGGTCGGCTACAAGCTTTCCGACGCTGAAGCCGCCCTGTACAAGAGCGTGACCGACTACGTCCGCGAGGAATTCAACCGGGCCGACGCGCTGGAGAATGAGGGTCGCAAAGGAACGGTCGGATTTGCGTTGACCATCCTCCAACGGCGTCTGGCGTCATCGCCGGAGGCGATCCTGCAATCCCTCCGGCGCCGCCGCGAGCGGCTGGAGCGGCGCCTGCGCGAGGAACAGATCCTCAAGCGCGGCGCCGCTCTCCAGGAAGACGACCTCCAGGGATTTCCCAGTCTCACCGAAGAAGACATCGACGACCTCGACGACGCGCCTGACGCAGAGGTCGAACAAACCGAAGAGACCGTCGTCGACCAGGCGACGGCGGCGCGCACGATCGCGGAACTCGAAGCCGAGATCGAAATTCTAAGAGATCTCGAAGCGCTCGCCCTGAAGGTTCGCCGCAGGGGGACGGACAAGAAGTGGGAGGAGTTGTCGTCGCTGCTCCAGAACCACGCCGAAATGTTCGACGCGCACGGCCACCGCCGCAAGATGGTGATCTTCAGCGAGCACCGGGACACGCTGAACTACCTGGCGGAGAGGCTTCGCTCGCTTCTCGGCTCACCGGAGGCGCTCGTCACCGTGCACGGCGGGATGGGGCGTGAGGAGCGGGCCAAGGCTCAGGAGGCATTCAAACAGGACAAGGACGTTCTCATCCTGCTGGCCACCGACGCCGCGGGCGAGGGCATCAACCTACAGCGCGCCCATCTGATGGTCAACTACGATCTGCCCTGGAATCCGAACCGCCTGGAACAGCGCTTCGGCCGCATTCATCGCATCGGGCAGACCGAAGTTTGCCATCTTTGGAACCTGCTGGCGGAAGAGACACGTGAGGGCGACGTCTACAAGCGCCTTCTCGAAAAGATCGAGTTGGAGCGGGAGGCCCTGGGCGGCGGCGTCTTCGATATCCTGGGTCAACTCTTCCGCGAGCAGCGGCTCCGCGACCTGCTCATCGAGGCGATCCGCTACGGTGACCGGCCCGAGGTGAAGTCGCGGCTGCATCAGATCGTCGACAACCTGACTGACCGCAAGCACTGCCAGGAGCTTCTCGAAGAGCGGGCCTTGGCAAACGACAGCATGGATGCTTCCCAGGTCCAGAGGATCCGGGAGAATATGGAGCGCGCCGAAGCGCGCCGCCTCCAGCCGCACTTCATCGAATCGTTCTTCCTGGAGGCCTTCCGGCTGTTGGGCGGTTCCATCAAGGAGCGGGAACCACGCCGGTTCGAGATCACTCACGTGCCCGCGCTGGTGCGCCAGCGGGACCGCCTCATCGGCACGGGCGAACCCGTGCTGGGCAAGTATGAACGGATCACGTTCGAGAAGTCCCTCCGCGCGGTTCCCGGCCAACCACTGGCGACCTATGTCTGCCCGGGTCAGCCGCTCCTTGGCGCAACCATCGATCTCATCCTGGAACGGAACCGGGACCTGTTGAAGCGCGGTGCGGTCCTGGTGGACCCCGACGACCTTGGTGAGAAGGTCCGCGCGCTCTTCTTCCTGGAGCACACCATCCACGACGGCCGCAGTGACAAGGCCGGCAACCGCCGTGCCGTCTCCCGCCAACTGCAGTTCGTTGAGACGGATGTGACGGGCTCCACGAGGAACGCCGGATACGCCCCTTACCTGGATTGTCGAGCCGCGACGCCTGAAGAACGGGCTTGTCTGACGCCCACGCTGGAGTCGCAAGCCTGGCTGAAGGGTGACCTGGAATCGGTGGTTATTGGCCACGCGATTGCCAATCTCGTGCCCGTTCACCTCGACGAAGTTCGAAAACGCCGTGAGGACCTGGTGACGAAGACCATGGCCGCCGTCAAGGACCGGCTGACCAAAGAGATCACGTACTGGGATCATCGCGCCAACCAGCTTAAGGATCAGGAGCTGGCCGGCAGGACGAACGCGAAGATCAATTCCGGGAAAGCCCGCCAGCGCGCCGACGAACTGCAAGCGCGCCTTCAGAGACGGATGGCAGAACTTGAACTGGAGCGCCAGATCGCTCCATTGCCGCCCGTCGCTATCGGCGGCTCCCTGGTCATCCCGATCGGGCTTCTGAAGAGGCTGCTCCCGTCTCGCATTCAGCAAAGTGAGGCCGCCGCCGATGCCGTCTCGGCGGAAGCCCGAAGGCAGATGGAGCTGCTTGCCATGCAGATGGCGATGGAGGCCGAGAGACAGCTTGGCAACGAACCGCGGGATGTGAGCGACGCGAAGTGCGGGTACGACATTGAATCGAAGGTTCGCGCTACCGGCAAACTGCGGTTCATTGAAGTGAAGGGCCGCGTGGCCGACGCCGAGACGGTGACGGTGACACGAAATGAGGTCCTCACGGGGCTGAACAAGCCGGACGACTTCATCCTCGCCATCGGGCAGGTGGAAGCTGGAGAGCAGAAACTGGTCTACATCCGGCAGCCCTTTCGCCGGGAGCCCGACTTTGAGGCAGAGAGCCTCAACTACAACCTCCAGGAGTTGCTCGCGCGAGGGGAGCGGCCCGCATGAGTGAGGGACAGTCTCCAACTATTGTGAGGACGTCCGAGGACATGCTGCTTCAGACGCTGCAAGGCCTTGCGTTTGGGGTACAGGTGCGACACATCGCGACAACGCCACTCAGTTGCTGTTCAGTGTCCGATTCCGTTGAGGCCGTACTGGCTGCAGACGAATGGAAGCTCTACAGCCAAATTCCCGTGCGAGAGGGAGATTGCACCTGTGGCGTGCTGGAACGGTCTGCCCTCCGCGACGTGGACGGGCTCGTGCGCCAAGCCATGAAACCCCTCGACGACTCAATGCTCGTGGCCGCGGGAGCTCCGTTAACCGACTTTTTGCAGATCGCCGCCGGTAGTACGTATCGGCTCGTCGTTGACGGTGGCAAAGTGAACGGGATCATCACGCGGAGCGACCTGCAGAAACTGCCGGTCCGAATCGTCATTTTCACGTTTGTCACTAACCTCGAGCTCTTGATGGCGGACGTGATTCGGTCATTCGCTCCTGCCCCCGCCGAATGGAGGCAATACCTCAGCGAAGATCGTCGCGAACGCGTGAAGAGCAAGTTCGATCAGCTCAGCAGGTCGGATTTCTACGTCGATGAATTGACTTGCACAGATTTCTGCGACAAGCGGACGATTCTCAAGGGCTTTCTCAATGACCTTTCCAAGGATTTCACCAAGGACCTCAAGCAAATTGAGAAGCTTCGAAATTCTGTTTTTCATGCCGGCGAGTATGCCCAGAACCAGCAGGAACTCGCGGTTCTTGTTGACCAATATGAGCGTGCTCGACGGTGGACGAACGACCTACAACGGCGGCTGAGAGAGCATACCGGTGGTGTCAAGACTCCGATTGCGGCCGGGACTACGTTTGAGGCGACCGACGACGACGTGGCTCAAGCGGAGCGGCCCGCATGAGCGCAACCCTCGATGAACTGGCTGCCTGGCTCTCTGAAGCGGAGGGGGAGAGGTTGGAGTTCAAGGAAGCCAAGTCAAACTTCCATTTCGAAACGCTGGCAAGGTACTGCGCGGCCCTGTCCAATGAGGGCGGCGGAAAGATCATACTCGGCGTGACCGACAGGCGGCCTCGCCGGGTTGTAGGCTCCACAGCGTTCGCGGAGCCCGGCAGGACTGTCGCGGGCTTGGTCGACCGCCTCGGGATTCAGGTCACGTCCGAGGAAATCCAACATCCCAACGGGCGGGTGCTGGTGTTTCAGGTGCCGCCAAGGCCGGTGGGTGTGCCCATCCAGTCTGACGGCGTGTTCTGGGCGCGAGCCGGCGACGAACTGAGGCCGCTCTCCCAGGACCGGTTGCGCAGGATCTTTCAGGAATCCGGACCGGATTTCTCGGCTGAGCTGCATCCCGACGCAACCATTGACGACCTGGATCCGGCGCTGATCGAGCGCTTCCGCGAGATGTGGATGCGCAAGTCGGGCAACTTGGCTCTGGCGAGCATCACTCCCCGGCAGTTGTTGGAGGATGCGGAACTGCTAGCGGGCGACAAGGTGACGCACGCCGCGCTCATCCTGCTCGGGACGCGCCCCGCCCTGGGACGACGCCTCGCCCAGGCGGAACTGGTGTTTGAGTATCGGAACAGCGAGGCATCCATCCCCTTCCAGCAGCGAATCGAGTTCCGTTCCGGGTTCCTGGGATGCCTGGACGAACTGTGGAACACCATCAATCTTCGCAACGAGGTGCTCCAGTACCGTGAGGGATTCTTCGTGGGAGACATCCCTGCATTCAACGAAGCGGTGGTGCGTGAAGGCGTTCTCAATGCGCTCGCACACCGGGACTACCGTCTCCCTGGTTCCATTTTCGTTCGCCAGTTCCCCCGGCGGCTGGAGATCGTCAGCCCAGGTGGTTTCCCGCCCGGCATCAACGCCGCGAATATGCTCTGGCGGCAGTCCCCCCGAAATCGTCGGATCGCTGATGCCTGCGCGAAGTGCGGCCTCGTCGAGAGATCCGGCCAGGGCGCCAACCGGATGTTCGAAGAGTCCATTAAGGAAGGCAAGCCAAGGCCGGACTTCACCGGGACGGACGACTACCAGGTTGAGTTGACCCTGCGCGGCGAGATTCAGAATCCCGCCTTCCTCGGGTTTCTCCAGAAGATCGGTGCGGAGCGTTTGGCCACCTTCGGTACCAGGGACATCCTCGTCTTGGACGCCATCCAGCGGGAAGAAACTTTGCCGGAAGATCTCAAGGAGCGGATTCCGCACCTCCTCGACGAGGGCATCGTCGAGCGCATCGGCCGCGGGCGTGGTGTGCGGTTCATTCTCTCGCGGAAGTTCCACTCCTTTCTCGGGCAGCACGGCGCCTACACGCGGAGGAAGGGCCTCGACAAGGAAACGAACAAGGCGCTGCTGCTCAAGCACATTCAGGAAAGCGGTTTCCGTGGCGCGGCCATGAAGGAGTTCGAGCAAGTGCTTCCCGCCCTGTCGCGGCGGCAGATCAAAGTGCTCATCCAGGAACTTCGGACCGAGGAGAAGATCCGGCCCGAGGGTGAGCGGCGCGGGACAAAGTGGTACCCGGGAAATGGAGGTATTGGACATTGACGCGGAATCGTGTTCATAAGGCGGCCCACACCGCGGAAGCTTCATCCGTGTTTTCAGAGACTTATATGGACATCGGCTACCATTCGAATTGCCGGAATGGCCATAACGGCGGCCGGCCCGATCGGATCGAAGCGAGGCGGCCGGTAGTTTCCAGAGGACCATAGGTATGCGCCGGGATAGCTCCTTTGGCGCGAAACGGCTCAAAGGGGACTCGATGGACCTTGTGTGTTCAAGGACTTATATCCGTCGGCCTCTGGGCCATTGCTTCTGTCGGGTGCAAAACAGGTAGCTGAGAGACGTGATGAAGAAGAAGCTGATTGAAGTCGCGTTGCCGCTGGAGGCGATCAACAAGGAGTCGGCGCGGGAGAAGTCAATCCGGCACGGGCACCCGTCAACGTTGCATCTCTGGTGGGCGCGACGGCCGTTGGCGGCATGCAGGGCGGTGCTGTTCGCTTCGCTGGTGGATGACCCTTCGAGCCTTCCCGAACAGTTCCCGACCGAAGCCGACCAGGACCGGGAGCGGCAGCGGCTTTTCCGGTTGATCGAGAAGCTTGTGCTGTGGGAGAACTCGAACAACCGTGCAGTGCTGGATGAAGCGCATGCGGAGATCATGAAATCTACGGGCGGCAATCCGCCCCCGATCTACGATCCCTTCTGCGGTGGCGGATCGATTCCACTCGAAGCGCAGCGGCTGGGGCTCGAAGCGCACGGCAGCGACCTGAACCCTGTCGCTGTCCTCATCACGAAGGCTCTCATCGAGATTCCGCCCAGGTTCGCCGGGCAACCGCCGGTGAATCCTGCTGCGAAGAAGAAGATGAGCGGGAAGGGCATGTGGACCGGTGCCCGCGGGCTGGCCGATGACGTGCGGTACTACGGTCGGTGGATGCGTGACCGGGCCTTCGAGCGCATCGGAGGACTATATCCGAAGGTGAAGTTGCCAGAGGAGAACGGCGCAGGAGAGGCAACGATTATCGCGTGGCTTTGGGCGCGGACCGCAAAGTGCCCAAATCCAGCGTGTGGAGCGGAGATGCCTCTCACTCAGTCTTTTGACCTTTCGAAGAGGCCAGGGAGCGAGGCTTGGGTCGACCCCGTGGTCAACATCGAGACAAAGGAAGTTCGGTTTCTTGTCAGGATCGGCCCCGGTGGCACTACTAGGTCTGGAACTGTGAACCGGCGGGGTGCGTCTTGTGTCGTTTGTGGTACGTCGGTTCCCTTCGACCACATTCGTAATGAAGGTAGGGCCGGGCGCATCGGTAGTCAACTGATGTCGACTATCGCAGATGGGCCTCGAGGGCGGGTCTTCTTGTCACCCTCGGCGGAGCAGGAACAAGTTGCATGCAATGTTCATCCTACAAACTCTCCCGATACGGCACTCCCGGAGCAAGCGCTCGGGTTCCGCGTTCAGCTCTATGGAATGACCGAACACCGGCACCTGTTCACGGCTCGCCAGTTGACGATGCGGCGCGTGTCAACGACTTTGAGACACCAGGCCAGGGAGTTTACTGACTTTTTTCCGCTGAGTCCGGCGGTTTGTTGATCCAGACCTCCTGTTGAAGTTCGGGCGCTCGGGGCGCCTTGCGGACGAAGCGCTCCGGATGAGCCCGGTAGGCGGCATCGAGGACGGCCTGACGCTGCCGCCGGACCAGCGGGGCTTGGTCGTAGTGGACCATGGCCGGCGTCATCAGGCCGAGAGCGGAATGGCGGTGCTCGTCGTTATACCAGGGGAAGAAGCGCAGGCAGAAGGCGCGCGCATCCTGGATCGAGCCGAAGCGATCCGGAAACTCCGGGCGGTACTTCAAGGTGCGGAACTGGCTCTCCGAATACGGGTTGTCGTCGGAGACGTAGGGGCGGCTGTGCGTCTTGGTGACGCCGAGATCGGCCATGAGAAAGGCGACCGGTTTGGAGGTCATGGCTGAGCCGCGATCGGCATGGACGGTGAGCTGGCCGGGTTGGATGCTCTGCTTGGCGCATGAATCTTCGATCAGTCGCTTGGCCAGTTCCGCGCTTTCACGCGGGGCCACCATCCAGCCGGTCACGTAGCGGCTGAAGACGTCGAGGATGACGTAGAGATAAAAGTAAGTCCACTTGGCCCGGCCGAGCAGTTTGGTGATGTCCCAGCTCCAGAGTTGGTTGGGTGCGGTGGCCAGCAGTTCCGGCTTCTGATAGGGCGGGTGGGTGAGCTGGTCGCGGCGCTCGCGCGACTCGCCCCGCTGCTCCAGCAGCCGATACATGGTGCGGATCGAGCAGTGATAGTGGCCTTCATCGAGCAATGTCGCGTAGACGGCGGCAGGGGAGCGGTCCTGGAAGCGTTCTTCGTGAAGGCGGGCCAGAACGTTTTCCTGCTCCGTCCCGGAGAGGGCGCGGGCTGGCCGTGGGCGCGGCGCAGCTTCGACTACGGAGGTGGCCCGCTGCTGATAGCGATAGTAGGAGGCCCGCGGAACGTTCAAGGCCTCGCAAGCGGGCCGGATGCCGACGGTGGTGGCCAACTCCGGGAAACAGGCGGCATCAGGAGTTCTCCTCCGGGTCCAGCGGCGGGATCAGCGCCCCAACAGGCAGCCACTTTTTTGAACGTCGATGATAATTTCGGCTTTGCGCAGCTGCTCGGTCAAGCGTTCATTCTGGCGGCGCAGCTTCTGGTTTTCGTCCTCCAGAGGATGGCGCTTGATTTCGGGCCGCGCTTCTGGGGCGTGAGAGCTTCCAGGATGCCGGCGTCCCGCTCGCGCCGCCAAGTGACCAGATGGGAGGAATCAAGCCCTCGCGCCGCAGCAGCGCCCCGATGGTGCCGGAGAAGCGGGCCGCATCGGCCTCGTTGAGGATGCGCCGCTTGTATTCGGCGGTGAAAGCGCGGCGGCGAGGTTTGGCGACGACCTCGGGGTCGGGGTGAGGCAGGCCGATCGAAACGGCGCCGGCTTTGCCTGCCGCTCCGCTGCGTTCGCCCTCGCCAAGCTCGGGCTCACTCCGCTCCGCGGCAGGCAAAGCCGCAAGGGTGAGAGCCGTCTTCTTCTTCATTTCCACGCTGAGATCCATTCTCGCCCTGCTCAGTAATTATTGGGCCAGGAAGTGTCTCACTGATGTTGGCACGGAGGGATGCTAGAATCCCTGACGGACCTGATCGGCGAGGCTCGCAGCGAGGTCGCCGCTGAGGGTGGAAGTGTCGCCTATGCTGATGCAATCGCGACCTACCTTGCTTTCGCCGTCGACAAAGTAGTCGAGGGTAGCTCATCTTTGTGCACCTGGAGTCCACTCCCGACCAAGTTGCACGTGCGTGGAACTTTTGCTAGACAGGCTCTACCCATGATTTGGGACTACGCCGAGGCTAACCCGTTTGCGAATTCGTCCGGCAACCTCATTCGAATGGCTGACCTCGTCGCCGAAGTCCTAGAACAGAGTTGCAGCAATGGTCCCGTTATCGGTTCCTGTACACAGTTCGATTCCACAGCGTCTATCGCAAACGAGCCTGCCATAATCTGCACTGACCCGCCATATTACGACAACATCGGATACGCTGATCTATCAGATTTCTTCTACGTTTGGCTGCGAAAAAGTCTCGTAACTATCTATCCAGAATTGTTCGCCACACTACTGGTCCCAAAGAAACAGGAATTGATAGCCTCACCTTTTCGATCCAATGGATCGAAAAGCGATGCTGCAGCTTTCTTTGAAGCAGGATTTACTAAGGCTTTCTTGCGCATCCGCAGTTCGCAGGATCAGATGTACCCTCTTACCGTTTTCTATGCGTTCAAACAAGAGGAGGCAGAGGAGGGGGATACTGGCGATCAGCAGGTCTCAACCGGCTGGGAAACGATGCTTGAGGGGCTGTTGCGTGCCGACTTTCAAGTGACGGCTACATGGCCATCCAGGAGCGAGCGTCCTGGCCGAAGTGTTGCCGTTGGCACCAACGCCCTAGCTTCTTCCATCGTGCTAGCGTGCCGCCCGCGACCGGAACCTGCGCCCATCACCACCCGCAAGGACTTCCTGGCATCGCTCAAGAAGGAACTGCCGAATGCGCTGCGCAATCTGCAGAAGGGCAACATCGCTCCAGTCGACTTGGCGCAGGCGGCCATCGGTCCCGGGATGGCGGTCTTTTCCCGGTACAAGAAGGTCCTCGAAACTGACGGCTCGCCGATGCGGGTCCGAACAGCCCTCGCACTGATCAATCAGGGCCTCGACGAGGTGCTTTCCGAACAGGAAAGCGAGTTCGACCCCGATACACGCTGGGCGCTCGCCTGGTTCGAGCAGCATCAGTTCGACGAGGGGCTCTATGGCGAAGCCGAGTTGCTGGCCACGGCAAAGGCACTCAGTATCGCGGGCTTGGCGGAGGCGGGCATTCTCCACTCTCGCGCCGGCAAGGTGCGGCTGCTGCGTCGCGACGAACTTCCCGAAGACTGGGATCCGACGTCAGACAATCGTTTGACAGTCTGGGAAGTGACACAGCATCTCATCCGACGCCTTGACAAACACGGCGAGACAGACGCAGGGAAATTGAAGGCAAGGATCGGCGGGATGGCGGAGATCGCTCGCGACCTCGCCTACCGGCTCTACACGCTGTGTGAGCGGAAGGGCTGGGCGGAAGAGGCCGGCTACTACAACAGCCTGGTCGTCGCCTGGCCGTCCCTTTCCAGCGTGCCGGAGTTGTTCCAATGACGCCCGGCCCGAACATGCCGGCACCCGTCCAAGGCGAAGTACTGCTCTACAACCCACCCGGCGGCAAGGTGCGGGTGGAGGTGTTCCATCAATCCGAGACGTTTTGGCTGACGCGGGCGCGCATGGCGGAGGTGTTCGGATCGAGCAAGCAAGCGATCCGCTATCACCTTCGGAACATCTTTGAAAGCAAGGAGTTAGATCGAGCGGCGACTGTCAAAGAAATTTTGACGGTTCAGAAGGAGGGCGGCCCGGCAAGTCGCCCGCCAGATGGATTCTACAATCTGGCTGCGGTCATTGCGGTAGGCAATGTGAGCGATCTTGAGAGTGCGGTGAAGCAGATCACGGCGCCGGGGCGCAGGCCGCGAAAACGAAAGGCTGGCAAATAGGAAACAGCGGAATGGCCATCACGAATCGCGAACGAGTCGGCAAGGCACTGGATCTCCTGCGGGATGGGTTGCGCCCTTACGTGGAGCGCGAGTTGCGAGCGACCTACAAGGACCGGTGGGTTGAGACGGTGCGGCCGAGTTTCCCGGACTGGCAGAACCCGGGCCAGGACGGCAAGGGACTGAACTGGGATACGCAGGCTTTGCTGCGGGTGATGTGCGACCTGTGGAACGACTGCTTCAAGAAGATCCTCGGCCCGTCTGAGCGGAGCCTGGCCTTCGAACTCCGCGACGTTCGGAACAAGTACGCCCACGAGCGGGCCTTTTCCACCGACGACGCCTACCGGGCCATGGACAGCATGTCGCGATTGCTGACCGCGGTCTCGGCGGAGCAGGTCGAAGCCGTTGAGCAGATGAAGGCCGAGATCCTGCGCGTCAAGTTCGATGAGCAGATCAGGAATCAGAAGCGGAAGGAATCGAGCACAGCCGTTGAAGGCAAACCGGCGGCGGGTTTGCGCCCGTGGCGGGAGATCATCACGCCTCACCCGGACGTTGCCTCCGGGCGGTTTCAGCAAGCGGAATTCGCGGCAGACCTGTGGCAGGTGTTTCTGAAGGAGGGCTCGGACGAGTACCGCGACCCGGTGGAGTTTTACCGGCGCACGTTCATCACCGAAGGGATCCAGAAGCTGCTTTCGAACGCGCTGCTGCGGATGGCCGGACATGGCGGCGACCCGGTCGTCGAACTGCAGACCAACTTCGGTGGCGGCAAGACACACTCCATGCTGGCCCTCTGGCACCTGTTTGGGGGCGTGCCCGCCGGGCAACTGGCCGGGCTGGAGACAGTGACGAAAATGGCCGGAGTTTCCCAGCCGCCCAAGGTCCGCCGGGCGGTGCTGGTGGGCAACCGGATGTCGCCGGCCGATCTTCACAAGAAGCCCGACGGAACGGTGGTGCGCACTCTTTGGGGGGAACTGGCGTACCAGTTGGGCGGCAAAGAGGGCTACGAGATGGTTCGTAGCGCCGACGAGAAAGCCGTCAGTCCGGGTGACTCGCTGCGGCTGCTGTTCAACAAGTACGCGCCGTGCCTGATCCTGATCGACGAATGGGTGGCCTACGCGCGTCAGCTCTACAACAAGTCTGATCTGCCGGCAGGCGACTTCGACGCGCACTTCACCTTCGCCCAAACCCTGAGCGAGTCGGCGAAGCTGGCAGACAAGACACTGCTGGTGGTGAGCATCCCGGCATCGCAGAACGAAATCGGGGGCGAGGGCGGCCAGGCGGCGCTGGAGCGATTGAAGAACGTCATCGAACGCGTTGAGACCTCGTGGCGTCCGGCCAGCGCGGAAGAGGGGTTTGAGATCGTGCGGAGACGGCTCTTCCAGCCGATCGCCGATCCCGACCTGTTCACGGCCCGGGATGCGGTGGTGCGGGCGTTCTCGGAAGAGTACCGGAAGTTCGCGCAGGAATTTCCCTCCGAGACCGGCAAATCCGAGTACGAACGCAGGATGAAGGCGGCGTACCCCATCCATCCGGAGTTGTTTGACCGGCTCTACAACGACTGGTCGACTCTCGATAAGTTTCAGAGAACCCGTGGTGTGCTGCGCCTGATGTCTTCGGTGATCCACACGCTGTGGGAGCGTGAGGACAAGGGACTGATGATCCTGCCAGCGAGCGTTCCGGTGGACGCTCCCGCCGTCCAGAGCGAGCTCACGCGCTACCTGCCGCCGGTCTGGGATCCGATCATCGAGAAGGATATTGACGGGCCGAATTCACTTCCGCTGAAGATCGACCGCGAGAACCCGATGCTCGGCCGCTATTCCGCGGCTCGCCGGGTGGCTCGAACGCTCTACCTCGGCTCCGCGCCGACGCAGGATTCGACGAAGAAGGGCCTCGAAGACAGGCAGATCAAGCTGGGGTGCGTACAGCCTGGGGAGACGTCGGGGACGTTCGGCGACGCCCTGCGCAAGCTGGCCGACCAGGCGACCTACATCTACGTCGACGGGAGCCGCTACTGGTATGCGACGCAGCCGAGCGTGAACCGTCTGGCGGAGGAGCGCGCCGAGCGGTACCACCATGAGGACGTCGTGGAGGAGATCCGGCGCCGGCTCCTGGAAGAACAGAAACATAAAGGCGACTTCTCGAAGGTGCAGGTCTGCCCCACGAGCGCCGGTGAGGTTGTTGACGAGCCGGAAGCGAAGCTGGTCATTCTGAGTCCGGCCGCCGCTCACAGCGCCAAGGCGGACTTGAGCCCGGCAAGGCTGGCGGCCGGCGACATCCTGAACCGCGGATCCGCCGGCCGGAACTGCGGAAACATGCTGGTGTTCCTGGCGGCCGACAAAGCCCGGCTCGGCGACCTGGCCGCCGACGGGAACAAGACCGCGCGCGGCGACTTGGACAAGGCAGTCCGGTTCTATCTGGCATGGCAGTCGATTGCGAGGGAAAAGGAGCCGCTGAACCTGACCCCGTTCCAGGTAAGCCAAGTCGAGCAACGCCTGCAGAGCTCCGATCAGGCAGTGAAACTGAGAATTCCGGAGACTTTCGTTTGGCTGCTCGTGCCCGGGCAGAAGCGACCGGAGCCGGGCCAGGCGTTCCCCGCCGTGGAATGGCAGGAGTTCCGGCTGCAGGGGCAAGAGTGGCTGGCCGAGCGGGCGTCGAAGAAGCTGAAGAACGACGGGCTGCTGGTCACCAGCATGGCGGGCTCGATGCTGCGTTTTGAGATCGACCAGGTTCCACTGTGGCGCGGGAAACATGTGGGAGTGAAGCAACTGGTGGACGACTTCGCCAAGTACGCTTATTTGCCGCGCGTCAAGAACGCCCAAGTGATCCTGGATGCGATTCAGGATGGGGTGAGCCGGCTCACCTGGCCGCAGGACGCCTTTGCCTACGCGGATTACCACGACGAGGCCGCGGATCGCTACCGCGGCCTCGAGGCCGGGCGTCGCGCGACGGTCCAGTTGACTCCGAACAGCGTGGTGGTCCAGCCCGAGGCCGCAGTAGCGCAGTTGGAGAAGGACGCTGCGCCGCCAGTGATCCGGCCGGGAGGGGGCGACGGCGCCGGAACGGCGACAGGCAATGGCCCGACGGGGACAGGCGGGGAATCGGGCAAAAGCACAGAGGCAGTTGTGGAGAAGTTGAAACCGCCAGTCCTCCGCCGCTTCCACGGCTCGGCGAAGATCGACGCTACGCGCCTCTCCCGCGACGCCGATCAGATCGCCAGCGCGGTGGTTCAGCATCTCTCCGGGCTGCTGGATGCCAAGGTGACGGTCACGATCGAGATCGACGCCGAAATCCCCTCCGGCGCCCCGGACAATGTCGTCCGCACCGTGACGGAGAACTGCCGGACGTTGAAATTCGAGAACTCGGGGTTTGAGGAATGCTGACTGTCCAAGAGTTTCCCGGGACGGAGCCGCTAAGGGGGCATCCTGGAAATCATTGGGCGGTCGACTCGCCTGAGGTCTCGTTGCGTCCCCGATGCGAAGGGAATCCTTGTGGTCTGGCCCCCGCCTACGCTAAAGCTACGGCGGGCAAGCCCGCAACCCCACCGGAAACGTGTGCCGGCCCGGCGCCGCCTACGCTAAAGCTACGGCGGGCAAGCCCGCAACCCCACGGAAACGTGTGCCGGCCCGGCGCCGTTTGAGGTATCCTCCCGCCTCCGCTAAAGCTACGGCGGGCAAGCCCGCAATGAAGCGTCGACGTCCGGACCCGCCTGCGCTAAAGCTACGGCGGGCAAGCCCGCAATGAAGCGTCGACGTCTGGCCCCCGCCTACGCTAAAGCTACGGCGGGCAAGCCCCGCAAGACCCACGGAAACGTGTGCCGGCTCGGCGCCGTTTGAGGTATCCTCAGCCATGCTTACCCGGCGAGCTTTTGCCCTCTCTTTGGCTGGCGCCGCCGCGCTCCGCGCGCAGAGCGACGCCGGTCTCGCTTCCCTCAGCCTGGCCGAAGCCTCGGCGCGCATTCGAGCCCGCTCCGTCACGCCCACGCGACTCGTCGAAGCGTGCCTGGAGCGGATTGCGACCTATAACCCGAAGCTGAACGCGTTCATTTCCGTGCTGCGAACCGAGTCGCTCGCCGCCGCGCGGCGCCTGGAAGCCGAACTCGCCGCGGGCAAAAACCGCGGACCGCTGCACGGCATTCCCATCGCGCTCAAGGACAACATCGATACAGCGGGCATCCGGACCACCGCAGGGAGCGCGGTGTTCGACGACCGGATCCCGGATGAGGACGCCGCAGTCACGCGGCGCCTCCAGGACGCCGGCGCGATCGTCATCGGCAAGACCAATCTGCACGAGTTCGCCATGGGCGGCACCAACGCCACCAGCTACTACGGCCCGGTGCGCAACCCCTGGGCGCTCGACCGGAACCCCGGCGGCTCGTCGGGCGGATCCGGCGCGGCGGTCGCCGCGGAGCTCTGCTATGGCGCCCTCGGTACCGATACCGGCGGATCCATTCGCACGCCGGCGTCGTTCTGCGGGATCGTGGGGCTGAAGCCGACCTACGGGCTTGTGTCGATCCGCGGCATTGTGCCGCTGACTTATTCACTCGACCATTGCGGCCCGCTGACCCGGACTGTCGAGGATGCCGCTCTGCTGCTGAATGCGCTCGCGGGGTACGACAAGCTCGACATCGCCAGCGTGGAGCATCCGCGCGTGGACTACGCGGCAGCCTGCAAGCAGCCCGTGAGCGGACTGCGGGTCGGCGTGCCGCGGGCGCCGTTCTTCGATCTGCTGGAACCGGGGGTGGGCCAGGCGGTGGAGGAAGCGATCAGCGTGCTGGCGCGCCTGACGAGGGGGGTGAAGGACTGCACGCTGCCTTCGACGCGCGAGATCAGCCTCGGGGGGGAGACGTTTGCCTACCACGAGGACATTTACGCCCGCAGCTCGGGGCGATACATGATCCCGACGCGCCGGTCGTTGCAGAACGGCAGTTCCGCCAAGGCCGCCGCCTACGTGCGCGGGCGCTGGAAGCTCGAACTGATGCGGCGCACCATCGACGACGCGTTCACCGATTTCGACGTGGTGGCCCTGCCGACCCGCCGGCGCGACCCGCGCACGGTGGACGCCGCGATCAAGCGCGAGGAGAGCGACAAGCCGCGCAATCCGGAGCTCGAGAATACGGGGCAGTTCAACGTGTACGGCATCCCGACGATTTCGGTGCCATGCGGGTTCAGCGCCAATGGACTGCCGGTGGGTCTGATGATCGCGGGGCCGCGGTTTTCCGAGGGACGGGTCCTGGCGCTGGCCAGGGCGTACGAGCAGGCGACGGAGTGGCATAAGCAGAAGCCAAAGCTGACGCCTGACATGCCGGTGCCGCCGCTGGCGGCGTCCGAAGTGTAGTCGCCTTCGCTGCCGCCTTCGCTAAAGCTTCGGCGCCCAAGGCCGAACTTCGCTAAAGCTTCGCCCACCTTCGCTAAAGCTACGCCCACCTTCGCTAAAGCTACGGCGGCCAAGGCGCCCAAGGCCGAACCCCATTGACACCTGTTCCCTGGCGCGCGATGATAGGCGAAGAAAAAGCGAATGTATCTCGAGTTGCAGGCCGCTTCCGCGTTTAGCTTCCTTGAGGGTGCGTCCGCGCCCGAAGACCTGATTGCGGCCGCCGCCGACCTTGGGATGCCCGCCATCGCCATCACCGACCGCGACGGCGTCTACGGCGCGCCGCGCTTCCACATGGCGGCGAAAAAGGCCGGGATTCGCGCGCATATCGGCGCCGAGGTCACCTGTACCGACGGCTTCCGCTATCCGCTGCTGGCCGAATCGCGCCAGGGGTATCAGAACCTGTGCCGGCTCATCACGCGGATGAAGCTGCGGGCGAACAAGGGCGAAGGCGCGGCGGCGCCCGAAGAGATCGCGGAATTCTCCGATGGCCTGATTTGCCTCGTGCCTCCGGAGCGCCTGTGCCGCCAGCCGGTCGAGGAGGGAAGCTGGCTGCGGAAGCCTGGCTTTGCCTACGCTGCCGTACAGCGCCATTATTGCCGCGACGAAGAAGCGCGCACGCAGGCGGCGATCGCCAACGCCCGCCACGCCGGACTGCCGCTGGTGGCCACCAACGGGGTCCGCTACGCCACGCCGGAGCGGCGGGAACTGTTCGACGCGCTCACCTGCCTGCGCCACAAAGTGACGCTCGAGACCGCGGGACGGCTGCTGGCGCCGAACGCCGAGCGGTCGCTCAAGGGCGCGCGGGAAATGGCGCGGCTGTTCGCCGACCTGCCCGAGGCCATCGCCAACACGCGCGAGGTGTCGGACCGGCTGGCGTTCACGCTCGAGGACTTGGGCTATGCGTTCCCGCGCTATCCCGTGGGTCCGGGCGAGACGATGGCGTCGTTCCTGCGCGCCCGGACGTTCGAAGGCGCGCGCGAACGCTACCGTCCGCTGTACGAACGCGCGCGGCGGCAGATTGAGCGCGAACTGGCGCTCATCGAGAAACTGGGGCTCGAAGGGTACTTCCTCATCGTCTGGGACCTCGTGCAGTTCTGCCGGCGGGAAGGGATTCTGGCGCAGGGCCGGGGGTCGGCCGCGAACTCCGCCGTGTGCTATTCGCTCGGCATCACGGCGGTGGATCCGGTGGGGATGGAGCTGCTGTTCGAGCGCTTCCTGAGCGAGGAGCGGGGCGAGTGGCCGGACATCGATCTCGACCTGCCGAGCGGCGAGCGGCGCGAGCGCGTGATCCAGTACGTCTACGAGCGCTATGGAAAGCTCGGCGCGGCCATGACGGCCAACGTGATCAGCTACCGCGGGCGGATGGCGGCGCGGGAGATGGGCAAGGTGCTCGGGTTCGATGAGGAGACTGTCGCGCGGCTGGCGTCGCTGGCGCGCGCCTGGGAATGGAAGGATCCGGCCGATACGCCGGAGCGGCGCTTCCGGCAGGCCGGGCTCGACCTCGGCAATCCGCGGGTGAAGAAGTTCTTCGAGCTGTATCTGGCCGTGCAGGATCTGCCGCGGCACCTGGGGCAGCATTCGGGCGGCATGGTGATCTGCCAGGGGCAACTGGACGCGGTGGTGCCGCTCGAGCCGGCGTCGATGCCGGGCCGCGTCGTGGTGCAGTGGGACAAGGAAGACTGCGCCGATCTCGGCATCATCAAGGTGGACCTGCTGGGGCTGGGCATGATGGCGGCGCTCGAGGAAACGATCGAGACCGTGCGTACGCGGTACGGGGAGGCGGTCGATCTGGCGCATCTGCCGGCGGACGATCCGAAGGTGTACGCCGCGCTGCAGGCGGCCGATACTGTCGGCATGTTCCAGGTGGAGAGCCGGGCGCAGATGTCCGTGCTGCCGCGGGTGAAGCCGGAGACGTTTTACGATCTCGTCGTGCAGGTGGCGCTGATCCGGCCCGGGCCGATTGTGGGGAAGATGGTGCATCCGTATCTGCGGCGGCGCCAGGGGCGGGAGCCGGCCGAATGCCTGCATCCGTCGCTTGAGCCGGTGCTGCGGCGGACGCTGGGGGTCCCGCTGTTTCAGGAGCAACTGCTGCGGATGGCGATGATCGTGGCCGGGTTCACCGGGGGCGAGGCGGAGGAACTGCGGCGCGCGCTCGGGTTCAAGCGGTCGGAGAAGCGCATGGCCGAGATCGAGAAGAAGCTGCGGGCGGGCATGGAGCACAACGGCATCACGGGTCCGGCGCAGGACACGATCGTGCAGTCGATCACGAGCTTCGCGCTGTACGGGTTTCCGGAGTCGCACGCGGCGAGCTTCGCGCTGATCGCGTATGCGAGCGCGTGGCTGAAGTGCCACTATCCGGCGGCGTTCACGGCGGCGCTGCTGAACCACCAGCCGATGGGGTTTTACCATCCGTCGACGCTGCTCAAGGACGCGCAGCGGCACGGGGTGCGGGTGCTGCCGGTGGACGTGACGGTGTCCGAGTGGGGCTGCGTGGCCACGGGACGCGAGCTGCGCCTGGGGTTGCGCATGGTGCGCGGGTTGCGCCGCGAAGCCGCGGACGCGCTGCTGGCGGCGCGCGCGGAGCGGCCGTACCGCACGATCGCCGACCTGGCGCATCGCGTGCGGGAGTTGCGGAAGGACGAACTGCGGCAACTGGCGGCGCTCGGCGCGCTGAATCCGCTGCGCGGGGAGCATCGCCGGGGAGCGCTGTGGGAGGTGGAACGCGCGGTGCGGCATCCGGGTCCGCTGCTGGACGGGCTGCCGGATGCCGGAGGCGCGCAGCCGCTGGCGCCGATGACGATTCCGGAGCGGCTGGTGGCGGATTTTCAGGGGTCGGGCGTGACGGTGGGGCGGCATCCGATGGCGTACCGGCGCGCCGAGATGGACGCGCGCGGGGTGTGGCCGGCGGTGCGGCTGCGGGAAGCGCCGGGCGGCATGTGGATCACGGTGGCGGGGAACGTGATCGCGCGGCAGCGTCCGGGCACGGCGAAGGGCTTTGTGTTCCTGAGCCTCGAAGACGAAACCGGGATCGCCAACATCATCGTGGAGCCGGAGATCTTCGAGCGCGACCGCGAGGTCTGGACGCGCGCGCCGTACCTGTTGATCGAGGGCGTGCAGCAGAACCAGGACGGCGTGCTTTCCGTGAAGGCGCGCACGGTGGAGGCGCTCGACGGCAAGGCGGCCGCGGCGTCGCACGATTTTCATTGAGTCTGCGCTATGGTTGTGGCGATGCGGGTGGGAATTCTACTGACGCACGGGGCGGGGTCGAACGCCGATGCTCCGCTGCTGCGGACGCTCGACGCGGCGCTGACGGCGGCGGGATTCCGCGTGCTGCGGTACACGCTGCCGTTCCGGCAGGCGCATGCGGGTCCGCCGCGTGCGGGGGATGCGGCCCGCGACCGGGTGGGGATCCGCGAAGCGCTCAACGGCCTGCGCGCGGAGGGAGCGGAGAAGGTGATTGCCGGCGGGCACTCCTACGGCGGGCGGCAGGCGTCGATGTTGCTGGCGGAGGAGCCGGGCGCAGCGGACGGCCTGCTCTGCCTGTCGTATCCGCTGCATCCGCCGAAGAAACCGGAACAGAAGCGCACGGCGCACCTGGCGGGCATTGCGTGTCCCGCGCTGTTCGTCCATGGGGAGCGCGATCCGTTCGGCACGATCGGGGAGTTGCGGGAAGCGCTTCCGGATTCGGCGTCGCTTGTGCCGGTGCCGGGCGCCGCGCACGATCTGGCGCGGCATGACGTCGCGCCTGTGGTGATCGCCTGGCTGCGCGAGATCCTGTAAAATCAGGCGGTCATGCTGATTATTGACTGCCACGCCCACGTCACCTCGCCGGACGAGAAGCGCTACCCGCCCAAGGATGGTCCGCTGCGTGTGCCGCGGGGGACGGGGTCGATCGAAGAGCTGCGCGAGACGGCGCGGGCAAATGGCGTTGCCGCGGTGCGGGCGGTGCACACGGTGTCGTTCTACGGGTACGACAACCGGTACCTGTGCGATGTGGCGAAGGCGCATCCGGACTGGGTCGCGGGCGTGTGTACGCTGGAACCCGACGATCCGCACAGCCCGCTGTTGATGGACCAGTTCGTGCGGGAGTATGGCGTGAAGACGCTGCGCAGCACGCCTGGAAACAACCGCACGACGTTCGATCACGAAGGTGTGCGGAAGCTATGGAAGGTCTGCGCGGACCGCGGGGCGTCGGTCGACATTTTTCTGATGCGTCCGGAGTGGGTGGACGGAGCGGAGAAGCTGCTGCGGGAGTTTCCGGACATCACGGTCGGCTTCGACCATTGCATGGATCTAAAGCCGGGACCGCTCTACAAGAGAGTGCTGGCGGAAGTGCTGCGGCTGGCAAAGTACAAGAACCTGTACCCGAAGGTCGATTTCATCAGCACGGGCTCGGAACACGGATATCCGGGCGGCGACCTGCACGACGCCGCTCTCCAGATTATTCGCGCGTACGGACCGGAGCGGTGCGTCTGGGGAAGCAATTTTCCCAACAGCCTGTGGACGCCCAAGTTCACCTACGCCGAACATCTGCGGATCTTTACCGAGGTTCTGCCGTTGGACAGCCGGGCGCGCGCGCAAGTCCTGGGAGAAACGGCGCGCCGGCTGTGGTTCCCGAATCTCGGGTCTATTTGAAGAACGTCACGGCGCGGGAGTAGGACTTTTCCAGTTCCTCAAGCGCCGAGGAGAATCCGGCTTTCACTTCGTCGCCCGCTGCCTCGGCCTTCGAGGCGAACTGGCTGAGTTGGTTGCGCAACTCCGATGCCTTCACTTCGAAGGCATCCAATTGCTTCTCAACTTCCAGCTTGGCGTTACCGGTCAGTTCCCGCGCCTTGCCGCGAAGATCCCGAACGCGCGATTCGATTTCGTCCAGTCTGGCTTGCCACTCGTTCGTTTTTACTGACATTAATCTAGTTTAACATATAGCAGGCGGTGCCCGTAGAGATACTCTGGCAGCATGGACCCGCATCGCAAGGACCGGTTGCGCCACGCCAGCCTTGTGCTGGCGTTTGCACTGATGGCCGCCGTGACGTTCCGTCTGCCCGCGGTCCCGCAGGATCCCGCCTACCATCGCATGGCTGACGAGCGCTCGTTGTTCGGCATTCCTCATGCGGGGGACGTTCTCTCGAGCCTCGCCTTTGCCGCCGCCGGCCTATGGGGCCTCGTGTGCGTCGTCCGGCGGACCGGACTGCCGGACCCGTGGCTGGCATGGCCGTACGGCGTCCTGTTCGCGGGCACGTTGCTAACGAGCGGGGGATCGGTGTATTACCACCTGGCGCCGGACAACTTGCGTCTGCTCTGGGACCGGCTTCCGATGACCCTCGGGTTCATGGGCCTGCTGGCGGCGGTGTTTGCCGAGCGTGTGAGCCCGCAGGCCGGGCGCGTCCTGTTCCTGCCGCTGGCGGTGCTGGGGCCGGCGAGCGTCGTGTCCTGGTATGCCGGCGAGGTCGGCGGGGCGGGCGACCTGCGGCCGTACGGACTGGTGCAATTCGGCTCGCTGGTGCTGGTGATCGCGATACTGCTGCTGTATCCGGCGCGTTTCCGCGGCACCGGGTATCTGTGGGCCGGCCTCGCCGCCTACGCGGCGGCCAAAGGGTTCGAAGTCCTGGACGCCGCCATCTACGCCCGCCTGGAGGTGATCAGCGGACACACACTGAAACACTTCGCCGCCGCCGCCGGTGTCGCGTGCGTGGCGGCGATGCTGCGGGCGCGGAACCGCCGTTAGTGACGGAAGTGCCGGACGCCGGTGAATACCATGGCGAGATTCAGCCGGTCTGCGGCGGCAATCACCTCTTCGTCGCGAACCGAGCCGCCCGGCTGGATCACGGCGGTGATGCCGTGTTTGGCCGCTTCCTCGACGCCGTCCGGGAACGGGAAGAAAGCGTCGGATCCGACGACCGAGCCCGCCAGCGGGAGCACCGCCTTGGCGGCGCCGATCCTGACGGAATCCACGCGGCTCATCTGTCCAGCGCCGACGCCGAGCGCCTGTCCCGCGCGGGCGTAGACGATCGCGTTCGACTTCACGTGTTTGGTCACTTTCCAGGCGAAATCGAGCGCGTCCCACTCGGCGCCGGTGGGCTGTCGCTGCGTCCTGACGGCGCAGGCGGCGCGGTCGAGGCGGTGGATGTCGGGCGTCTGAACGAGATAGCCGCCGATCACGGTCTTGACGACCGGTCCGGGCTCGCCGCTCGTCACTTCGAGAAGCCGCAGGTTCTTTTTGGACGAGAGCGCTGCGAGAGCTTCCGGCGTGTACGCCGGGGCGGCGATGGCTTCGACAAATGTCTTTGCGACTTCCGCCGCGGTCTCGCCGTCGAGCGGGCGGTTGAACGCGAGCACGCCGCCAAATGCCGACACCGGGTCGGCGGCAAACGCGAGGCGGTAGGCTTCGGCCAGACTGGCGTTTTCGGCGCAGCCGCACGGATTCGTGTGCTTGATGATGGCCGCGGCGGGGCGGTCAAACTCCAGGATCAGTTGCCAGGCGGCGTCGAGGTCGACGAGGTTGTTGTAGGAAAGCTCCTTACCCTGCAACTGCCGCGCCCCGGCGATGCCGTCGCCGGCCGTGCCGTAGAGCGCCGCCTGCTGGTGTGGGTTCTCGCCGTAGCGCAGACTGGCCAGACGCGGGGCCCGGATATCGAGGGTCGCCGGCAGGGGAGCAGCGTCGCCCAGGGATGCCAGTTTCGCGCTGATGGCGCGATCGTAGGCGGCGGTGGACTCGAACGCCTTGCGGGCCAAGTCCCAGTGGGTCTCCTCCGGCAGCGACCCGCTGTTCGCGGCGAGTTCTTCGAGGAGACGGCCGTAGTCGGCCGGTGAGACGACAACGGCCACGTCGCGATAGTTCTTCGCCGCCGAGCGGATCATGGTCGGTCCGCCGATGTCGATGTTTTCGATCAGTTCTTCGAGCGTCGCATCGGGACGCGCCGCGACCTTCTCGAACGGGTAGAGGTTCACGACGACCATGTCGATCGTGGGGATGGCGTGCGCCGCCAGCGCCTCGACGTGAGCCGGGACGTCGCGGCGGGCGAGGATGCCACCGGTGATCTTCGGGTGCATCGTCTTGACGCGGCCGTCGAGCATCTCGGGGAACCCGGTGACCTCGGAGACGTCCCGCACCGGGACACCCGCGTCGCGTAGCGCCTTCGCCGTACCGCCGGTCGAGACGATTTCGGCGCCCATGACGCTGAGGGCGGCGGCGAAAGCAGTCACGCCGGTCTTGTCAGTCACACTGATGAGGACACGTTGGATTTTGGCCATTGGAACTTTTCAGGATACCGCTTCGCGCGGATCAGGCCAGAATGCCGTCGACCAGGTTGCCATGCACGTCGGTGAGGCGGAAGTCGCGCCCGCTGTGGCGGTAGGTGAGCCGTGTGTGATCGAGGCCCAGCAGGTGCAGCACGGTGGCGTGCAGATCGTGCGGATGGACCGGCTTGTCGACCGCCTTGAAGCCGAACTCGTCGGTTGCGCCGTAGACCATGCCGCCGCGGAAGCCGCCTCCGCCGACGAGCATGCTGAAGCCGTGGCTGTTGTGGTCGCGGCCGTTCTGAACCTTGACGAGCCCGCTCGTCTCGACCGACGGCGTCCGGCCGAACTCGCCGCCGATGATGACGACGGTCTCGCCGAACAGGCCGCGCTCCTTCAGGTCGTCCAGCAGCGCCGCGATGGCCGGGTCGGCCTCGGCCGCAAGCTTGCGGTGGATGAGAATGTCGTCGTGGTTATCCCAGGGCTGGGAATTGCCGAAATAGACCTGCACCATGCGGACGCCGCGCTCTACCAGACGCGCCGCCATCAGGCAGCCTCGGCCGAAGTCTGTGTCGCCGTAGCGCTCGCGCGTGCTCTCCGGTTCGCGGGCGGTGTCGAAGGCCTCCATGGCCTCGGTCTGCATGCGGAAGGCGACTTCCATCGCATGGACGCTCGCTTCGAGTTCCGGGTCTGTCCCGGTTTGCTTCATGTGCAGGCGGTTCAGGCGGGCGAGCAGGTCGAGCTGGCGGCGCTGCTCCGCCGGTCCGCGGCTCGTGTTGCGCAGATACCGGACGAGCTTCTCAGGATCCTTCTCGTTGTTCGGCAGGTGCGTGCCCTGGTAGACGGCGGGCAGAAACGCCGTGCCCCACAACTCCGGTCCGACGACGGGCAACCCGGGACAGAGCACGATGTAGCCGGGAAGGTTCTGGTTGTCGGTCCCTAAGCCGTAGGTGAGCCATGCGCCCATCGATGGCCGTCCGGGCAGCTTTTCGCCGCAGTTCAGCAGGAACAGCGACGGCTCGTGATTGGGCCTGTCGGTATGCATCGAGCGGATGACGCAGAGGTCGTCGATGTGCTGCGCGGTCTTCGCGAACAGTTCGCTGACCTCGATGCCGCTCTGCCCGTAGCGCTGGAACGTGAACGGCGACTTCAGCAGGTTGCCGGTCCGCCGTTCGGTCTTCAGATTCGGCGTCGGCATCGGCTTGCCGTGATACTGGTCCAGCATCGGCTTCGGGTCGAAGGTATCGACCTGCGACGGACCGCCGTTCAGAAACAGGAAGATGACGCGTTTCGCCTTCGCCGGGAAGTGCGGCGCCTTGGGCGCCAGCGGAGCCGCCTCCACGCCCGCGATGCCGCGGTAGGCCGCCATCGCGAAGCCGCCGCCGATTGTGTGAAGAATGCCGCGCCGCGTGATCATGGCTAGTTCAGGAACAGAAACTCGTTGGCCGAGAGCAACACCTGCGCGTACTCGCTCCAGCCGGCGGACTTCAGATACTCACGTCCCAGGCGCAGCTCTTCCTTGTCGGGAGCGCGCCCGTAGAGGAGCCGGTACGCCTCCGCGATGCGTACCGTGTCGCCGCCGGAAAGCCGGCCCGCCAGCGCCCCGGCCTGTTTCACGACGAAGCCGCTGTTGAGGAAGAACAGCTTCTGCAGCGGAACATTTGTCGCCAGCCGCTTCTCACTCGTCGCGTTGGGACTGGGGAAATCGAACAACCCGAGCAGGGGATCGAGCTTGCGGCGGCTGACGAAGCCGTACACCGTCCGGCGGCGGTTGTCGTCGTTGAGCGGTTCGGCCTTGCCGCCCATTGTTTCGTCAAGCGTGCCGGCGACCGCGAGCATGGCATCGCGAAGCGCCTCGACATCGAGCCGGCGCCGGTGCGCCCGCCACAGAAGACGATTGCCGGGATCCTTCGTTTCGTTCGCCGCTATGGTCTCCGACGACAGCGCGTACACCGCGCTCAGCAGGATTTCCCGATGCAGGGCCTTGAGCGACCAGCCGTTCGCCACCAGCCGCGCCGCCAGGAAGTCCAGCAGTTCGGGATGCGTGGGACGCTCGCCCAACTGGCCGAAGTTGCTCGACGTGCGCACCAGGCCGTAGCCGAAGTGCTGCTGCCAGACGCGGTTGACGATGACGCGCGCCGTCAGCGGGTTGTCCGGCGAGGCAATTGCTTCGGCCAGTTCGAGACGTCCGGAGCCCTGTTTGAAGGGCTCTGGCGCGCCGTCGCAGAGAGCGGCCAGGAAGCGCCGCGGCGCGACATCGCCGAGGTTGTCCGCGCTGCCACGGATCTGGATGCGGATGTCTTCCGGCTTCTCCACGTCCTGGATCGCGTGGAGGAACGGGTATTTCTCAGGCAATGAAGCTTTCAGCGCGTCGCGCTCCGCGCGCAGGCTGTCGAAGTACCGTTTCCACTCGCCGTGCAGGAAGCGGCCGATCTCTTTTTCGCCGTAATAGAACAGGCCGCGGCCGGGAGCAAACAGGTCGCGCCAGAGGATGTACTTGTCCCGTTCGAGCGAGAGCAGATCGGCCTGCGAGAGCGTGCGCCGCTCGCTTGATCCGCCAAGGCGGATGAAGTTCTCGTCATCGATCTGCTTCTTCTCGGCGAACACCGCCTGAACGAAGCGCTGGAATTCGGCGGGATCGGCAGCCGGCAAATAGGAGTGCTCGCGGCTGGTGTTGGCGAGGTACTTGCTCCATCGCTCCGCCGTCGCCTCATCGAGTTCGAGGCGCGCGGCAGCGGCTTTCCAATCATCCGCGGACGCTGCTTCCAGGTACTGCACGGTGCGCGCGGCGAGCATCTCGCCAAGCTGGAAGTTCTGCCGTGTGAGGAAGTCGCCGAGGCGCGTTTCGAGATCGCCGATCTGCTTCTGGTGCGCGTCCCACGCGGCGACTTCGGCTTCAGGCGCGAGCGGGATTTCATGGTACTTCGTCGACTTGAAGACGCCAAGCAGGGAGTAATAATCGCTCGTGGGGATGGGGTCGTACTTGTGGTCGTGGCACTGCGCGCATGCCACGGTCAGGCCGAGGAAGCCGCGGGAGAGGGCGTCGACGCGGTCGTCCTGGAACTCGGGACTCAGGGCGAAGAAGCCGAGACCCGCCTGGTAGGGTTCCTTATCCGGCAGCAGGTCGCCCGCGATCTGTGCTTTGACGAATTCGTCGTAAGGCATGTCGCGGTTGAAGGCGCCGATGACCCAGTCGCGATAGCGGAAGGCGTTGGGGCGCGGGGCGTCCTGGGTGGAGTTCAACTGGTCGTCGGAGTAGCGGGCGACGTCGAGCCAGAAGCGTCCCCAGCGCTCGCCGTAGCGGGGCGAGGCGAGCAGGCGGTCGACCACTTTGGCGAAAGCATCGGGCGAGCGGTCGGAGAGGAACGCATCCATCTCGGACGGCGTGGGCGGCAGGCCGGTCAAGCCGAAGGTGACGCGCCGGAACAGCGTCCGACGGTCCGCCGGCGGCGCCGGGGACAGTCCTTCGGCTTCGAGCCGCGCCAGGATGAAACGGTCGACAGGCGACTTGGCCCAGGCCTGGTTCCTGACACGGGGCGGCGCGGGTTCGCGCACCGGCTGGAACGCCCAATAGTTCTTATGGGCCTGGGAAATGGCGGGCGGCGGCGCGCGATGCTCCGGCCACACGGCGCCGGCGGACACCCAGTCGCGCAGAGCGGTGAGCACGGGGGCGTCGAGCTTGCCCTGTGGCGGCATGCGCAGCTTCGCGTGCGAGTGCTCGACCACCTGAATGAGAAGGCTTTCGTCGGGCTTACCCGGAACCAGGGCCGGGCCGTGCGCTCCGCCCTTGAGGAGGGCGTCCCGGCTGGTGAGCGCCAGTCCGCCCATGGCATTCGCGCCGTGGCAGGCCTGGCATTTCTCCACGAGCAGGGGCCGGATGGATTTCTCGAAGTGCTCCACGGTCGCCGGTTCGGCGGCGAACGCACTGCTCCAGAAGCAGCAGAGCAGGCCGGCCAATCGCCACGCGGACATCTTAGTCCGTTAGCTTATCATGGCGGCAAGTGCCGCTTATTCCACGCGGAACGCCGCGCGACCGGTCGTTTCGTTGCCGCTTTGCAGGTCGCGCGCCACCACCTCGATTGCGTATCCGGCGGCGGCGATGTCGGGGTCCAGGCTCAGATTGAAAATGCAGGGTTGATACATCTGGGGATAGAACGAGCTGTTCTCCTGCGCCGTCGGCTCGTCCTGCGCGAATAGCACCTCGCCGGCCGAGTTCAGCACTTTCACGGCGTACTCGACGCGAAACCGGTTTCCTGCGGTGAACTTGTACCCGGTGAGGTCGAACCGGACCCAGACAGTCTCGCCAGGGCGGTACCCGGCCACGGTCAGCGGGCGGTCGTCCTCTTCAGACCGGAAAAAACCCAGGTTCTGGATGGCCAGGGTGTCCGAGCGCTCGATGGGGCGGCCGCGGAGACGGAAGGGCGCTTCGATCTGCGCCTTGGTCTGCGCCATTTCATCCGTCACGTCGACACGGATGGTGTATGTGCCGGGGAGCGCCAGCGGCGGAGCCAGGAACTGGTAGCGCACCCTCGGGCGCCACTCTTTGTCCTGCGGGCGGATTTCTTCTTCGACCGTGCCACTCGCCGGCTCGTCGAGCAGGACGCCATCGGCGTCGACAGCCCGTACTTCCCAGCGCAACTTCACGCGATCCCTGGTGACTTTGTAGCCCTCCACCAGCGTCGAAAAGTACACCATCTCGCCGGGGACATAGGCAAAATCGCCGGGGAGTGCCGGTCCGTCCTCCATCTGGTGAAACTGGACGCGCACCAAGCTGAGGGAAGAGGTCCAGACAGTGCCTGCCATGAGCAGACACAGGACGGCGGACCTAAGGCCGCTTGGCATTCTGCATCCAGTCCGAGTAGTCCGGACCGGGACTCTGTTGCAGTTCATCGTGCAGGCTCAGACTGGGTGCGCCGTCAAACCGCAACGGCAGTTCGACCAGGGCCGTGCGAACCGCGTCGGAGTCCGCCAGCCGCAGGCGGTACGACCGCGGCTCCACATCAAAGACGACCGTGCCCTCCAGCATGTCGGCCGGCTTCACCGTACGAATCAGCCCCAACCAGTCGGCGAGACCGGCGCCATCGGCCGATTCCTGAAACGTCCGGCCCGCGTCGTCCTCCAAGGCCAGCCCTGGAATCGGCGCGGGCGCGGCGCCACTGTTGACCGCTGTCAGCTTGACCACCAGATACCGGTGTTGCGGCAGCCGCGCCGTGATGTCAGTTCCGAGTTGTGTCTCCCAGCGGGCATCGATCACGTGATAGACGAACGGGGATAACTCCACCCGGTCGCCCATCTGGACACTGTGCACGCGAGGTTCCCGGTTCCCGCCGCACCCGGTGACGAAGCAGGCAACGAGCAGGACCAGAGCAGTGCGCATACGCCTCAATCATGGCCTGCCGGCCACGCTGAGTCAACTGGCAAGGCGGACCTGGCTCGTCTCGACCCGCGCGCGGATCTCCCGCACCACGTCGGCTGCCAGAAACGGCTTGCGCAGGATGACGAACCCGCGCTGCGCACAGAGCGTCTGCTCACGCCGGGGCAGGTCGACCGAGGTCATCAGCAGGATCGGTACGGCCGGCGACTGACTCCTCAGCGCCAGCGCCACGTCGATCCCGGAGGTTCCCGGCAGGAAGTAGTCCACCAGGATCGCGTCCGGCTCCGCTTCCTCGGCGAGGTCCAGCGCATGGCCGCCTGAGTCGGCCGCCAGGAGGTCAAAGCCCGCCTGCCGGAGTTGACGGTCGAGAAACTGCTGCAGGCCGCCGCGATCGTCGACAATCAGGACGACCGGCGGCGTGGGATCTTCGTCAGCCGCGCGTGCCTCCACGGCAAACTGCAACTGGGCGGATCCCTCGCCGGCGTGCACCCGCACGACGGAGCCGGGATCGATCCGTTCCTCGGAGACCATCGCCGCCAGCGGCTGCATCAGCATCCGGTGGATGGTGCGCTTCAGTTCCCGCGCGCCGTATTCGGCACTGGCGCCGCGTTCGAGCAGACGGTCGCGGCCGGAGTCCTCGACCGAAATCTGGAAGTGCCTCTGACCCAGCCGCTCGCGGACATGCCGCTGCAACTGGTCGACCTGAAGCGCGAGAATCTCGCGGAGCGCTTCTTCGGTCAACGGCTGGTAGGTCACCACCTGGTCGATGCGGTTGACGAACTCGGGCGAGAACTTGCGCTTCACGGCATGCAGCGCCACGCTTTCCAGTTTGCCGGCAAGGTCGGTCCGCTCAGCCTTCATCCCGCCGCGAAACCCGAAGTCGGGACTGATTTCCTTGAGCATTTCCCTCGCCCCGAGGTTGCTCGTGAGAAAGATCAGACTGCGCTCGAAGTTCACGGTGGAGTTGTCGCCGAGCCGCAGAGTGGCCTTGTCGAGGACGCCGAGCAGGAGCCGGGTCATCGACGGAGCGGCCTTTTCGATCTCGTCGAACAGCACGAGCGACAATCCGCTGTGTTCGCTCGCCACCGAACCCAGCCGCTGCTGCGTCAGCATCGGCTGCGTCTCGCGGTGCCCCAGGTACCCCGGAGGGGCCCCGATCAGTTTTGCGACTTCGTGTTCCATCTGGAACTCGCCGCAGTCGATCTTGAGGACGTTCTTCTCGCTGCCGTGCAGCACTTCGGCCAGTGCCTCGACGGTCTTGGTCTTTCCGGTGCCGGTGGGACCCAGAAGGAGGAAGACACCCGCCGGACGGCCTTCAGGAGCCAGCCCGGCCTGGAACATCTGGACATACGGAATGATCGACCGGGTGGCCGCCGGCTGGCCGATCAGCTTCCGCGACAACAGGCTTTCCAGGCTGTTGACCGGCTCGGCGGCCGGCGCGACAGTCCGGAGGATAGGGTGGCTTCGGTGCGTCATGGGTTTGCCTCCGCTTCTGCTCCCATTCTAGGAGGGACCTGGTAGAGGTCCCCCACTGCATTGTGGGGACGGTTCCCCACGCCGATGCGTTTCCCCCTGGCTAAATCATTCACGGGAAAAGGGCATTTCGTTCCGCTTCCGGGCGGCAATTTCACCCGTTAGGCGTGTGACGCGGCCCTCACCAACAGTCGATGACCTGCCCGCACTCCTGGAATCCCAATTTCCGGTAGAAGGGGGGCCGCTTCAGCCTACGCCATCGCTCCGAACAGCCTCGCCGAATCGTTGAGGATCCGCTCGGACTGCGCGGGGTCGGGATCGAGCGACCATTCTCCCCGCTCGTGCGTGCCTCCGAGCAGGATGCCGTCCTTGCGCGGAAACATGTAGATCCCGGAGGGTCCGACCGTCATGTAGTCCACCTCCGGCTGCGGAAGCAGGAACACGAGCTGGCCCTTGATCGGCATCAGCTCTTCGTCTCCAAACAGGGCCCTGGCGCCCAGGCCGGTCGAGTTCACGATCATTGGTTCAGGCAGCGCCTCGACTTCCCCGCGGTCGCGAAACTCCCGGACCTCCAGTTTGCCGCCCGCCGCGAAGAAATCGCGCAGCAGGGCATCGAGAAAGGTGTAGGGCTCGATGAGCAGCGTCATCACCCGCTGGCCTCCGGGCGTGCCGAACGGATTATCGGGACCGTCCACGCGCCGGACGTCGCGGAACAGATCGCTGATACCTTCCATCGCGCCGGTGGGGGAAATCGAATCGCGGCCGGGCTCGGGATGGAGGTAGTAGACGGGGGTCCAGCGGACCCCGTAGCCGCGGCCGGTCAGGTACTGGAAATAGCGGAAGGAGAAGCGGCTCGCGTCGACGAATTGCTGGAAGAAGGCATCCGTACGGCGCGCTTTCTCGTAAACGGTCACGGGCGACCAAAGCCCGCCCGCGATGTTGGAGGTGGTATCGGGAGGCGTGTCTTTCGTATAGATCGTGACGCGCGCGCCGCGAAGCTGGAGCAAGCGGGCCGCCGTGAGTCCCGCCACGCCGCAGCCAAGCACGGCAGTGGGCGCGGCGCCCTCTTCGGTGGCCAGGGCGGTGGCGAGCCGGGCCGTCCCCCAACTCAGCGAGATGCCCCCGCCGCCGTGGCCGTAGTTATGTACCAGGGTCTTTCCACCGAGCGCCTCCTTGCGGACGACGAAGCCGGACGGCCGGTAGGGACGCAGACCCACAACCTCCCGGATGACGCGGTCCCGCGACACGCGCACCGGAGCCAGGCGCTCCCGCGGAAGCGCTGCCGGCGGCGGGAGCGGGGTCTGGCGGGCGGCACAACCACCCATCAGGGTCCCGAGGCCGGCCAGGAGAGCACGCCGGGTGCGCATTACCGGCCCGTGATCCGCACACGGCGAAATTCGCCCATGTCAAAAAAGCTGCCGATTCCGACTTTGCCCGCACCCAGGCTGAGGTCGACCGCGCGCAGCGCCGGGGACGTCTTGCCATCGACGAAGACCTCTACCAACCCCTTGGTCGAGTCGTACTCAAGGCGCACCTTGTGCCAGCGGCCCTCCGCGAGCGTTCCGGGACCGGTCAGCGGGCTGATCCGCACGCGCTCGCCGCCGTAGACGTGGAAAATGCCGTTATGGACGGCCACCTGCTCGCCTGAATCCACCGACAGGTGCGCGTAGTTGAAGTGGGTCTCATCGCGCCAGGCATAGACGAAGATCAGCGAGGTCCGGCGTTGTCTGGCGTCGAACGGCTCCTTGCGGACTTCCGCCTCGATCGTGACACGCTCGAAATCCGCAGTCTCGGCAAGAGCGTACTGGATGGGCCGGCGCGGCTCGGTGAAGGGTCTGGGGACGTTCAGCTTCAGAACGGATTCGGCGCCCTCGTTGAGCACCTGCCAGTCGGCCATGACCGGAACCCGCCACGTGAACCCGAACGCTTCGATTCGCTCGGCCGCGGCAGCGGCGAAACAGGCGATCAGCGGAAGCAGCAGCCGGGTCAGGGTCACGAGATTCTTATGATACAGTGGCGGAAAACACAATGTCTTCCTTTCGTTTAGATGGCCGCACCGCCCTGGTCACCGGCGGCGCGAGCGGAATCGGTGAGGCGACCTCTCGCGTGCTGGCGGCGGCAGGCGCCGCAGTGATTATTGCCGACCTTGATCAGGCTCGCGCCGAAGCGCTGTCGGCGGAACTGCCTGGATCGTCTACGATGATCGTGGACATCGCGGATGAGACGGCCGTCCAGGGCGCCTTCGGCGCGCTGGAGCGCCTGGACATCCTGGTGAACAACGCGGGCATCGGTCTGGTGGGCAACATCGAGGAAACCGCACTGGCCGACTTCCAGCGCCTGTTCCGGGTCAACTGCGAGGGGCTGTTCCTCGTCACCAAGTACGCTCTGCCGCTGCTCATCGCCAGCCATGGGTCGATCGTGAATATCAGCTCCGTCGGCGGGCTGGTCGGGGTCAAGCGCCGGTACGCCTACTGCGCGACCAAGGGCGCGGTCGTGATGATGACTCGCCAGTTGGCGGTGGACTATCCGACGCAGTTCCGCGTGAACTGCATCTGCCCGGGAACCGTTGATACGCCGTTCGTCGAAGCGTACCTGGAGAAGTACCACAAGCACGAAAAGGACAAGGTTCGCGCTGAGTTAAACGCCCGTCAGCCCGTGGGACGTCTGGGTAAGCCAGAGGAGATCGCCAACCTGGTCTTGTACATGTGTTCGGACGAGGCGGCGTTCATGAACGGGTCCGTGGTGCCGATTGACGGAGGATGGTCGGCGGCATAATGCGTCACTCAAGTTAACGGGCGTTGACGGACCGCACGGACGGTGGCAGACTGAAGGTGGTCCCCGCTCCTGACGGGTTGTTTGTCCTTGCTCTTGCTACAGGTTTGCCCTTCTTGTTCCGATAGAAGTGCTGAGGAACGAGACGGCTACCGTCGCGCCTCCTGTTCAGGGAAGCCATGAACATGAGCCTGATTCAACGAAAGCGTTTTCTCACTCTCCCGATTCTGCTTGCGCTTGCGCTGATTGGTGGCTTTGTCTCCACAGCCCCTGAGGCGAGCGCGGCCACCAAGAAAGCTGCGGCGAAAAAGACGGCAGCGAAGAAGACCACCGCAACCAAGGCGACAGCGAAGAAGACAGCGGCCCGCAAGGCGACAGCGAAGAAGACGGGCGTGCGGCGGACCCCCGTGCGGAGGACGACAGCGAAGAAGCGTCCACGGCCGCGGATCGCCGGCGGTCCCTGGACGACGCCAACCTACGCCGATTCGACCGCGGGCGACTTCATCGACGGCGAGGACCTGGAAGCACGGCGGGCCGCGGTCGAGGCGCTCGGCCCGTTCAATGGTTCGGTCGTTGTGGCGGATCCAGAGACGGGACGGCTGCTGACGATCGTGAATCAGAATCTCGCACTCTCCGGTGGGCATCAACCGTGCTCGACCGTCAAGGTGCCGGTCGCGCTGGCAGCGCTCAACGAGGGCATCATTGACCGGAACTCTAAGATTCAGGTCCATCCGAGAGTGCGCATGAACCTGACCGAAGCGCTGGCGAAGTCGAACAACCCGTATTTCGCCTCGCTCGGCCGGCAGCTTGGCTATGACCGCATGGAATACTACGCCCGACTGTTCGGGCTCGGCGAGAAGGCCGGGCTCGACATCCCGGGCGAGCAGCCGGGACATTTTCCTGCCGCCCCTCCGAAGAACGGAGGCATGGGCATGTTGACCAGCTTCGGCGAGGAGATCTCGCTCACTCCCCTGCAACTGGCCAGCCTGCTCTCCGCTGTCGCCAACGGGGGCACCCTGTACTATCTCCAGCACCCTCGGTCCGTGGACGACGTCCAGAGCTTCGTCCCGCGCGTGAAGCGCCGTCTCGACGTCAGCGCCGCGCTCGATGAGATCCGGCCGGGCATGGAAGGCGCGGTCCAGTTCGGCACCGCCCGCCGCATCCAGCAACTAACCAACGAAACGGTTCTTGGCAAGACTGGCACGTGCACGGAGAACAAGACGCACCTCGGATGGTTCGGCTCGATTGGCGAAGTCGGGGAGACCAAGCTGGTCGTGGTCGTCCTGCTGACCGGCGGCAAGCCGAGCGTGGGACCGACAGCCGCGGGCATCGCAGGCGCTGTCTACAAGAGCCTGAGCGAGAGCGACTATTTCGCACGGCTTCGGGAAGACCCGTCGCGAACGAACCAGGCGCCGGCCTGCTGCAGCGAATAGTCCCTGTGGGAAGCATTCCTGGCTTATCGCGGGAGCGGGCCCCCCTCCCCTCGCGGCCAGCGTTTCACGGCGGGTCTACGTCTCAAGCATTCGCAGGCCTACGGCAACCTGCACACAAACGATACGCGAACCTCGGGGACAACAGCGTCGGTCCGGTCCCACTCGGTTCGTGCGTACGTGTCGCGCTGGCGCTCCGACCCGTCGGCAGCCAGCCATACCCGCGTGAACTGAATATTCGACACGTGGTTCTTCGCCTTCTCCCGGTGCGCGCGGAAATCGAAAATGGTGCACCCGCCACCGCCATCCCGGAACCCCGCGGCTTCCAGATTGTTCACGCTGTACGAGATCTCGGTCCATTGCAGCCCGCTCGTGGTCGTCGTCCTGGAGCGGAAGGTTGCAGTCACGATCCTTGCTAAATCCGGACTGACCTGCCCCCTCATGGAAAACTCGGCCGTCTCACCGCCAGATGTCCTGCAAGTTCCGCTGAAATCGAAGTTGGCAGCGTTCCATGCGGTTTTCGCGGTGCAGGCCCCGAAACGGAGGGTGGGCGTACGAAACGAGTTTCCGTCCTCGGTGTATCGCCGGGGCTGCGCGCCGCTGGAAACGTAGTGCTCGCCGATGACGTCCGCCACGACGCCGATCGTCGAATGAATCTGGGCCAGTTTGTCTGTGGATGCGCCTTCCACTTTGATCGTAAAGTACCGGCTTAGCTCGGGAACGCCCCCACCCGGCGCACTGCCCCCCAGCAGCAGATCCCAGCGCGTTTCCCCGGCGGAGCGGCCGGTCAGCGAGACGGTGTCGCCACGCTGCAACTCAGCCACCCGCGGGTCCGCAACAGCCATCGCGAGGCACTCGCCCCGGTTGGTCAGGTCCGGCCAGAAACGCTGCTCAAGACGCGGACTGGAGCCGATCACGCGAATGGCGCTCAACGTCTGCCCGACCCTCAGATCGAGGGGACCGGCTGGAAGTCCCTGGAATTCGAGTGAGGTGATGTCGTTCATAAACTCGTTGTTCACCAGCAGCGGGGCGGTGCGCTCTCCATTCCGCAACTGGACGCTGAGTTGCTGAATTCCGCGGCGGCAAGTCGCCACCCAGCGGACGGTGTTGGAGACGCTCACCGCCGAGCGAAAACGGTCGAAGTGGTCGAGGATGGCGTCGCCGCCGCTCGTATCGCGCTCCACCAGGTAGGTGACATCGACAGGCAGGTAGAGCAAGTTGTCCCGCACTTCTCCGCCCACCTTCGTCAAAATGGGAACCGCCGGATTATTCGCCTCGAAGGCGATCTCTCCAACCACCTGAAGGGGAACGATCTGATCCAGCACCGCGGGCGCGGTGAAGCGAAGCAGGCCGACGGGTATCCCGTAGCTGAACCGGGTCCCGGCAGGCTCCACCTCCAGTCCGGCCGGGTTGGCGAAAAGTACGCGCGGACCCTGGTAGAAGCGGGGATTGACCTTGACCTCGCCCAGTTGGAGCCGGCGCACAACTTCTCGCGCTTCGTGAAGCGCCCGCTGGACCTCCGCGTTACGGATCAGATTGTCAAACGCCGCCGCGACCAGGTCAACCTGGGTGTCGATTCCCGGCAGCGGCTCGGAGACGACTTGCAGAATGCCGATCCCGACCTGCGTGAACTTGCCGACCGCGATTCCGGTAAGGCCGCGTGTCAACACTTCACCGCCTGCATCCTTGAGATCGACCAGGCAGTCGTACACCTGGTAGACGTTCGCGGCGCCGTCGCCGAAAATGGGGATCTTGCCCACTCCCGCGAAATACAACTCCAGCGCCAGTTTCTCTTCGTTTACGTGATTCTGGTCGAAGGCTTGGTTGATTGTCTGGTTGAGGCGGCCTAAGTCCACCACGTCCGCCGTGCGCGTGGCGCCGTCTAATTTGGAGTACCGGCCAGACTCGAAGAGTTCCTGGTTCAGCAGGTCATCGGGTTCGATGGTGAGGACCTTCCAGGTGTCGCGCTCCTTGCGCAGGAACCCAAGCAAGCCACGAGTCATGTGGAAGGAGCCGTCCCGCGCCGTCACCGCGGCGCTGACCAACCCGCGCACCACCGCCAGAGTGCCCTTGTCCCCAACCGTGGTGGCAAGGTGCGTGAACTGGAAGTCGGAGAAACTCGCGCCGCGCCGTGCGGTCTCGAAGATCGTCACGGCCGCCTGCCTGGCCGTATCCGAGTAGCCCTCCTGCGCCGCGTGACTCAGCAATCCGGACACGTCGCCCCGCGCCTGCGCCTCCAGCGCCGCGCGCACGACGTCCTCCGGTTTGCCGGCGGCCTGCGGCCCCAGGTACGCCAACACCCCGCTCTGGGACGCCTGCCCGTCGCAACGGATCACGATGGGGTGCGCCCCTTCCGCGAGACCAGCGGGCGCTTGCAGGTTCACCTGATAGAGCCCCATGAACCCTGGCGCCAGCCCTGCGAAGTGCACCACCGCGTCTCGTCCCCCGATGGTCGCCGTCACGGTCCCGGTTACCCGCTGCAGCGCTCCCAGCGCGCCTCCGTCGCCGCCTGGACGGCCAGCCACAGCCTCGGGCGTCACCGCGCCCAAGCCCGTCAGGTAAAGCACAAGGTACTCGTTCGATTGCGCCGGTTGGTCCCGGCTCACCAGCCGGTAGTCGGCCGCGTGCAGCAGGATGGCCTCGCCTTTGCCGTCCTGTGTTCGCGTGAACAGCCGCGGGGCACGGCCCCGCAGCGGCATGGTTACCGCCTGGCTGTCACCCCGCGCGTTCCGCACCCGCACGCTCACCGACGCCGACTGTAACCCGAACGGCAACTGCGCGTTGATCTGCCCGGCAGACACAAAGAACAGCGGCGCGGCCAGCGTCCGCCCGCCATCGACCACCTCCACCGACACCCCGTCGAGGGTCGCCGGCAGCGGCACACCTTGCGCTTGCCGCGTGGCCTGGGCCAGGTTCGTCCCAAACAGCGAGATCATCCCCCCCGGCGCCAGCGCCGCGGTGTAGTCCGCCGTATTCACCACGCCGCCCGTGGCTAGTGACGGCAGCGGCCCCGTGCTCCCCGGTGGCGAGATCGTGAAGCGGATCTCACCCAGAGTCTGGTTGTTCCACTTGATCAGCACCCGCCAGGTCCCCGGCATCGTCGCCGGGGCTGCCGCGGCGATCCGGAACGCGATGTCGGTGAAACAGTAGTTTCCGTCTCGCTCCAGCGGACTCCACGCTCCACTAACCGGCGCGTACAATTGTCCCCCAGGCGTGTAATACTCGCTCGCCGCAATGTCGCCCTGTTTACCCTCCTGGATCGCAAACCAGAGGTAGAATACCGGGTCTGTGGTCAGAAACGCCGTCACCGGCGCGGGCCGGTCCGTCAGCGCGTCCTCGCAGGCGGGAGGTTCAGCTACCCAAAGCTGATGGTGGAGCAGTTCGGCAGCGGAGGCCTGTGGGGCTCCGAGCCAACTCACTGCGAGGAGTAGGGCACTAACGAAAAACGGGTTGCCGGCCGCGGCAGGTAGACAAAGACGTAGCGAGGCAACCAGGCGGCAGGCGGTAGGGGCTGCGACGGGAACCAGGCGCCGTGCGCGCCTCCCGCGGATAGGGCCAGATGCGATTTCCACTTGAGAACCCCCGGGGTGGAAGGCGTCTCAGTCGACGTCCGGCTGCACAAGAAAAAAAGAAGAGAAGCTGCGGGCAGGATCTGCAAAACAATAGCTGAAGATAATCCTGACGGGAAGAAAACTGATTTCGGCCCGCGTTCCGGAGTCGGACGGAAGCCAATAAAGAGGGCAACATGAAGGACGGATCCTCCACCTGCGAGAAGCATATCAGTCTATGCCAACCGCGTCAATCGGTTTCCTTCCCATCTCCGCGAAGATTCGTCGCGGACGAACCAGGCGCCAGTTTGTTGCGGCGAATGGTGCCGCGGGAGGCATTCCGGAGTACCATCGTTTAGACTGGACATGCCTCCCTCACCCGCAGATTTCGTCGCAGCCACTCCGCTGTTCCAGGGACTGAGCGCCGGTGCGCGCGCGGAACTCGCCGCAAAGCTGACCAGCCATCGTTTCGCCGCCGGCGATGTCCTGGTGGAAGAGGGACTCCCCTGCGAGGGCATGTACCTGCTCACGTCCGGACGGGTCAGGATTACGCGCCGCAGCCGGGACGGGCGGGAGACTACGGTTGCCTGGGAGAGTCCCCCGTCGACCAGCGGCGAGCTGCCGCTTTTCGACGGCGGCCCCTATCCGGCTACAGTGCGCGCCGTGGAGGACGTGACGGCGCTCTTCCTCGCCAAGGAGGATTTCCGCGCCGCCTGCCACCAGCGGCCCGAACTGGCCCTGACCGTGCTCGCGTCGGTCGGACGAAGGCTGCGGCGCCTCATCGAGAGCATCGACTTCGGCGCAGTCACCCGGCGCCTGGCGCGCTATCTGCTTGAACAGAGCCAACTGTCGGGCCAGGATGTGATCCAGCTACCCGGCTTCGATCCGGAATTGACCACCCGCCTGTGCGCCGAAGGGGGGGCGATCACGCAATCCCTGGAGCGGCTGATCGAGGGCGGAGTCATCCGCAACGACGGCGGCCGGATCACGATCCTCGACCGTACCCGCCTCGAAGATGAGGCCTCCGTCCCCGATTAGTGCGCGCCTTCGTCCAACTGCACCTTCCCGGCGAACCGGCGGTAGGTATAGGTGAAATAGAAGATCGCCAGCGCGATGCCGGGAATCCACCATGCCAGCGCGACACGCAGGCCGTACCCGGGCGCTGCCGTGTTGTAGATGGTCAGGCCATGCGACGGATCGGTGATCGACGGGAGAACGTACGGGAACACGCCGAATGCCGCGCTGGCCAGCATCCCGGCGATGTACACGCAGGATGCCAGAAACGCCGACCGCTCACCGGGCAGGAAGCGCATGGCGACGAGTCCGCCAAGCGCCAGAAGCGGAATCAGGTATCCCGCCGGCCGCGCGGCGAAACTTTGTGCCAGTTGCGACTGCACCTGGAAGCTGACCACAGTGATCAAGGCGGTCAGGACCGCCAGCATCCACCAGAAGCCGCGCGCGACCTGTGCCGCGCGTTCGTGCAACGCGCCTTCCGTCTTGTAGCGGACCCAGAGCGCTCCGTGGACAGTCAGCGTCACGAACGCCGTCACGCCAACCAGGACGGTGTACCAGTCCAGGATTCCCGGGTTCGCGCTGACCCGGAAGTCCGTCCACAGGGCGAGAAAAAAGTAACCCTTCTCGTTCAGCGGGACGCCGCGCACCACGTTGCCGAGCGCCGCACCGAAGAAGATCGTCAGCAGCGAACTCGACAGGCAAAACGTGACGTCCCAGAAGGACTTCCACATCGGATTGCCGATGTGGCTCCGGAACTCGATGGCGATGCCGCGCAACATCAGCAGCCACAGCACCACCATCAGCGGCAGGTAGAACCCGCTGAACCCGGAAGAGTAGAGCAGCGGGAACGCGCAAAACAGGACGCCCCGCTGGCCAGCAGCCAGACTTCGTTGCCATCCCAGACGGGGCCAATGGAGCGGAGGACCATCCGCCGTTCGTCTTCCGTGCGAGCCGCCCACAGGTGGACCACGCCGGCGCCGAGGTCGAATCCGTCGAGTACGACGTACGCGGCGAGCATCACCGCGACAATCCAAAACCAGGTGACTTCCATGGCGTGCCTCCTAATACCCCGTCTGCGCCGCTGGCGTGGGTCCGTGCTCTACCTCGCGGCCGATCATGAACAGGTACAAAATGCCGAGCACGGCGTACATGCCCATGAAGCCAAGCAAGGTGAACAATGTATTGCCGGCCGAGACCAGTTCGGAGGTGCCGTCGGCCGTGCGCATCAGCCCGTAGATCAGCCAGGGTTGTCTGCCAAGTTCGGCGGTCATCCAGCCTGCAGTCGCGGCGATAAACGGGAAGGGGAACAGAAACATCAGGATCCACAGCAACGGGCGGGAACCGTAGAGCGTGCCCCGCCACAGGTTCCACGCGCTGATGCCCATGATCGCAATGAACAGCGTCCCCAGCCCAACCATGATGTGGTAGCTGTAATACAGAAGCGGGATGTTATCCGGCCAGTTTTCTTCCGGGAAGGCGTCGAGCCCTTTCACCTCCGCGCCCCACCGGCGGTAGGTGAGGAAGCTGAGAACATTCGGGACTTCGATCGGATTGTCGAGCCGCTTCCGCTCCACGTCCGGCTGGCCGACCAGGGCGATCGGAGCGCCTGCGCGCGTTTCGAAGAGCCCTTCCATGGCGGCGAGCGTCGCGGGCTGATGCTTGGCCAGCATCTGTCCGTGCCCGTCGCCTGTCGGAAAGGCCATCAGGACACTGGCGATGGCTCCCGCGATAACGCCCAGGCGGATGAAGGTCCGTCCCTGCTCCTGGTGGATTCCCCGCAACAGGTAGAACGCCCCAACTGAGGCCATGACGAAACCGCCGGTCACGACGGTCGCGGTCATGTTGTGCGTGTACTGCCAGAGAAGCCAGGGGTTGGTGAGCACGGCAAAGAAGCTGGTCAGGATGATCTCCCCGTTCTCGCCGACCCTGTAGCCGACCGGATGCTGCATCCACGAACTGGTCGCCAGGATGAAATAGCCGGAGAGCCACGAGCCCAGGAAGATCATCAGTGAGCTCACCCAGTGCAGCCGCGGACCAAGCTTCTTCTCCCCAAACAGGAACAACCCGAGGAACGTCGACTCGAGGAAGAACGAGTAGACGCCTTCCATCGCCAGCATCTGGCCGATGACCCCCCCGGCCGCTTCGGAGAATCGCGCCCAATTGGTGCCGAACTGAAACTCCATCGGGATGCCCGTGACGACCCCCATGGCGAAGTTGATGGCAAAAATCTTGGCCCAGAACCGGGCCGCCTGGTTGTATTGGTCGTTACCGGTGCGCAGCGCCATGGTCTTCAGGATGAAGATCAGCAGGGCCAGTCCCATGGTGAGCTGCGCAAAGATGTAGTGGTATGTGATCGTAAACGCAAAATGAAAGCGGTGAAGCGCTAACGCGTCCATGATTTTTATTGTCCGGCAGTTTCGAGGCCAGTGGTGAAGTGCCCCCGTCGAGGATCTTGCCGGGACCCGGGTTGGGTGCTTTCACCCACCGTCTGTTCCGCACGGTTCGCGCAAGAGTGTGAAACTTCAACCACTCAGCCTGTGGCCCTCGTCTTGCAGCAGCACCCGATGTGAAGAAGCCGTTCCTGCGGCGCTTGGCCGAAGATCATTCGCAGCGGATCAGAGCCTGGGTCCAGTGGAGTTTCCTGGCACTGAACGTGTGGATCGGCGTGCAGTTCTGGCTGTTCGTCCGCCACTACGAAACCGCCGGCGCCACGGTGCTGGTGAGCCGCCCGGCGGGAGTCGAGGGCTGGCTGCCGATCGCGGCCCTGATGAACTGGAAGTACTTTTTTGAGACCGGGTCCCTGCCGCGCATCCACGGCGCCGGGATGTTCCTGCTTGGCGCCTTTTTCCTGATCTCAATTCTGCTGCGGAAGAGCTTTTGCGGGTGGCTCTGTCCGGTTGGAACATTGTCCGAAACGCTGTGGAAGGCGGGACGGTGGGCTCTCGGGCGCAATTTCGCCCCGCCGCGCTGGCTCGACATCCCGCTGCGGAGCTTGAAGTACGTGCTTCTCGGGCTGTTCCTGTACGCGGTTGGCTCCATGTCCGCCCCGGCCATCCGGACCTTCCTCGAAGGTCCCTACGGCCTCGTGGCGGACGTCAAAATGCTGAACTTCTTCCGCCACATGACGATCACGGTCGCCGTGGTGACGGGCCTGCTGGCTGTGGCGTCGTTGTTCATCCCCAATTTCTGGTGCCGCTACCTCTGCCCGTACGGGGCGCTCATGGGCCTCGGCGCCCTGCTGAGTCCCCTGCGCATCCGCCGCTCGCCCGAGCGCTGCATCGATTGCGCCAAGTGCGCCAAGGAATGCCCGTCGCTGCTGCCGGTGGACCGGCTGGTGCAGATCCGGTCGGCGGAGTGCCTGGGGTGCATGCGCTGCGTCGCGGTGTGTCCCGCGGAAGAGGCGCTGGTGCTCGGGGCGCCGCGGCGGCGCAAGATCCCGGCCACGGCCCTCGCCGCCGCGATGCTGGCGATCTTCATGGGTACTTATGTGTGGGCGAATGCCGCCGGCCGGTGGAAGACCGAGCTTCCGCCGCAGATGTACTACAACCTGATTCCGAGGGCGCACGAGTTCGGCCACCCCTGACGCGGTCAGCGGGACGCGCCGCGCTCACCGCGGAGGCGGCGGGCCAGCCGTTCGCCTGCTGCGAAGGTATCTCGTGCCGCCTCGCCGTCGAGTCCTGCACGGATGGCTCGCAGTTCCGCGATGTAGGCGTCCAGGGTGTCACCCACGAGGTCGGCGTTGGTCGCCAGAATGTCGCGCCAGAGGTCGTAGGAGCTGAGAGCGAGCCGCGTCATGTCGCGCAAGCCGGGGCCGGCGACCGCGAGCGATGCCGGAGTCTCCGCCCGTCTGCCCACCACCGCGGCCAGCGCCGAGGAAGCCACCTGGGGCAGGTGCGACGTCGCGGCGACGACGCGGTCATGCTCGGATGCGTCCATCCACAGCAGGTGGGCGCCGATGGCGTCGAGCCATCCGGCAAACGTCTGTACGCTTGCCTGGCGCTCGTCTCCGGGATGGAGGGGCGTCAGAACCCAGGTCCGCCCCTCAAACAACCCGGCTTCGGCGACCGCCACGCCCCGTGTGGCTTTGCCGGCCATCGGGTGGCCGCCGATGAACAGGCAGCGCTTGAGGCAGCGCGCCGCGGTCTCGACAATCCGGCGTTTCGTGCTCCCCGCGTCGGTCACCAGCGTTTCCGGGCGCACCAGCGGGTCGAGGCGCTCCAGCGTGTCGATGATCACCTGGACAGGCTGCGCCAGGTAGAGCAAGTCCGCACGGGCGGCCGCCTCCTCGAGTGAGACTCCCTCGTCGATTGCGCCGAGCGCCAGCGCTTCTTCGATGGTGTGCGCGGAACTGACACCAAGAATGCGTCCGGGGAATCCGGCGCGGCGCAACGCGAGCGCGAACGATCCGCCAATCAGGCCGACCCCGGCAATGGCAACGGTTTCCATGTTTTAGAGAGACCGCCCCACGGCGGGAGCGATCATGCGCAACTGGCCCATCAGTTCGCGGAACTGCTCTGGACCGATGGTCTGCGCGCCATCGCTCCAGGCGTTGTCCGGATCGTGGTGCACTTCGATCACTAGGGCGTCGGCGCCAGCCGCGAGGGCGGCCCGCGCCATCGGCGGCACCTTGTCACGGCGGCCCGTGCCGTGCGACGGGTCGGCGGCGACCGGCAAATGCGACAGTTTCTTGACCACGGGAATCGCGGAGATATCCATCGTGTTCCGGGTGTACGTTTCGAACGTGCGGATGCCGCGCTCGCACGGGATGATGTCGTAGTTGCCGCCCGCCGCCAGGTACTCGGCGGACAGCAGCCACTCCTCGATCGTCGCCGCCGGACCCCGTTTCAGAAGCACAGGCTTGCGGAGGCGGCCCAGTTCGCGCAGCAGCGCGTAATTCTGCATGTTGCGGGCGCCGACCTGGAGGATATCCGCGTACTGGGCGAGCAGCGGGATCTGGGTTGTATCCATCACTTCGCTCACCACCAGCAGACCGTTGCGGCCAGCGGCCTCGCGCATCAGACGCAAGCCCTCTTCGCCGAGGCCCTGGAAACTGTACGGAGAGCTGCGCGGCTTGAACGCGCCGCCGCGAAGCACCTTCGCCCCTGCCTCGGCCACCAGCGCGGCGATGCGCTCGATCTGATCCTTCGTTTCCACCGAGCAGGGCCCCGCCATCACGACCACCGCTTCGCCGCCGATCGCGACCTCGCCCACCCGGACGATCGATCCCTCGGGCCGGAAGCCACGGTGCACCAGCTTATACGGTGAAACGATGCGGTGCGCCTCTTTGACACCCGGCATCACCTCGAACTCGGCCGCTTCGAAGTCGCGGTCGCCCACGCCGCCCAGGATCGTGTGCAAGGCCCCGGTGGAGCGGTGCACGTCAAAGCCGAGGCCCACCAGCTTATCGATGACCGCCTGGATCTGCTCTTCGGCGGCGTGCTCTTCCATCACCACGAGCATGGTTAGTCTTTCTTCTCCATTCGCAGGCGCTGCACGACGCGCATCTCGTCGATGATCCGCTCGAAGACGCGCTTCACGGCTTCGGACGGCAGCGGACCGGGGTTGTTGTCCATCACGTTGCGGAACACGTCGTTCTCCCGGTTCGGCTCATAGATGGGCAGGCTCACGGCCTGTTTGATGCTGCCGATCCGTTCCACGATGCGGGTCCGGTCGTTGAGCAGTTCGAGCAAACGCAGGTCGACGGCATCGATTTCGACGCGCAGCCGGGCGAGGGCTTCGCGGGCCTCGGCCTCGGTCATGGCCGCACCTCCAACAGGGGACGCTTCAATTCCCGTGTGAACGCTTCGAGATCCGCCTCAAGCGACGGCAGCGCGGCGCGCTCCTCAATCAGCCGGACAATGGCGGAGCCCACGACGACAGCGTCCGCCGTCCGCGCGACCTCGGCCACGTGCTCGGGCCTGGAGATCCCGAAGCCTACCGCCAGCGGCAGGTCCGTGACGGCGCGCATCGCCGCCACCAGCGGGCCGATGGAGTCGGAGAGCGCCGTCTGCTCGCCGGTCACTCCCGTGCGCGATACCAGGTACACGAAGCCGGTCGAGTATTCGGCGACCAGTTTCAGACGCCGCGAGGTGCTCGTGGGAGCGCCCAGAAAAACCGTATCGAGCCCGGCTGCGCGCAACGGGGGCAGGTAGGGCGCGGCCTCTTCGACACTGGCGTCGGTGAGCAGCACGCCATCGATGCCCGCAGCCTTGGCTTCGAGCGCCAGGCGGTCAAACCCGAAGCGCACCACCGGATTCAGATACGTGAACAGCAGCAGCGGGACCTCGGAAGTCTTCCGGATCCGGGCCGCCATCTCGAGCACGCGCGCCAGGGTCGTGCCGGCGGCCAGCGACCGGTAGCCCGCCCGCTGGATCACCGGACCGTCGGCGATCGGGTCGGAAAACGGGACACCCAGTTCAATCAGGTCCGCTCCGCCGCGCTCCAACGCGGCAACCAGCCTCGGCGTGTGCTCCGGCGACGGATCCCCGGCAGTGAGGTAGGCGATGAGACCCTTGCGCCGTTCCTGCGCGAGACGGGTGAAGAGGTGTGCAATGCGGGTGGCCATCAGTCGGCGTCGAGGTCCTTCAGGTTTTCGCGGTAGATATCAATATCCTTGTCGCCGCGGCCGGAGAGATTCAACAGGAAGATCTCGCCCTGGGCGCGGGGCGCCTCCCGGATCATCTCGGCGAGGCCATGGGCCGATTCGAGCGCGGGAATGATCCCCTCGGTCCGGCACAGGAGTTGCGCCGCCTCCAGCGCGGCGCCGTCCTGGCAGGAAGTATACTCGGTCCGGCCGATCTCCCGCAGGCGGACATGCTCGGGGCCGACCGAGGCGTAGTCAAGACCCGCTGAAACCGAATGCGTCAGCGCCACCTGGCCGTCGTCGTCCTGCAGGACGTAGCTCAGTGCGCCGTGCAGCACGCCGGGCGCGCCACCGGAGAAGCGGGCAGCGTGCTGGCCCAGTTCCGCACCGCGTCCGCCGGCTTCGACTCCGATCAGCCGCACGTCGCTGTCGCTGAGAAACGCGTGAAACATGCCGATCGCGTTCGAACCGCCGCCGACGCAGGCGTAGATGCGGTGCGGCAGGCGGCCTTCCACCGCCAGCATCTGCTCGCGCGACTCGACGCCGATCACGCGGTGGAAATCGCGCACCATCGCCGGATACGGATGCGCGCCCAACACCGAGCCCAGCAGGTAGTGCGTGGTGCCAACGTTGGTCACCCAGTCCCGCATCGCTTCGCTGATGGCGTCCTTGAGGGTGCGGCTGCCCGCGGAAACACCCACGACCTCGGCTCCCAACAGGCGCATACGGAAGACGTTCAGGCGCTGGCGGCGCATATCTTCCTCGCCCATGTAGACGATGCACTGCAGGCCGAACAGCGCGCAGACGGTCGCGGTAGCGACACCGTGCTGTCCGGCGCCGGTCTCGGCGATGATGCGCTTCTTGCCCATCCGGCGGGCGAGCAGGGCCTGGCCCAGGGCGTTATTGATCTTGTGCGCGCCCGTATGCAGCAGGTCTTCGCGCTTCAGGTAGATCCGGGCACCGCCGAGGGACTCGGAGAGACGCTTGGCATAGTAGAGCGGCGTCGGACGCCCGACGTAGGTGCGCAGCAGGTGGTCCAGTTCTTCATGAAACGCCGGATCCTGGCGCGCCTCGCGGTAGGCGGTCTCCAACTCTTCCAACGGCGACATCAGCACTTCGGGGACATAGCGTCCTCCATAGACGCCAAAATGTCCCCCGGCATCGGGTTCGGAAATCAGCATGGGGTCTCCAGCGCCGCTCTGAGAAACGCGGCGAGCTTCGTGTGATCCTTACGGCCGGGCGCGCTCTCGAGACGCGAACAGGCGTCGACGCCCCAGGGCCGCGCGCATTCGATCGCGGCGCGCACATTCGACGCGTCGAGCCCGCCGGCAATAACAATGCGGCGTCCCAGGCCGCGCGCGAGATTCCAGTCGAACGCCTCGCCGGCTCCGCCATAGAGCAGGCCCGCCGGACCATCGAGCAGTACGGCCTCAGCCGGCACGTCGAGCAGCGCCGGGGTAAAGGTGGCGTCCACCCGGAGTGCCTTCCACACAGGCAAGCCTTTCGGATACACGCCGGGCGTTTCGTCGCCATGCAACTGGGCAACGTCGAGGCCGGCGATCCGGGCGATTTCTTCGATACGGGCTGGGGCTTCGTTGACGAAGACGCCCACCCTCAGCACGCCCGGCGGCGCCTGCGCCGCGATCCGGGCCGCGTCTTCAGGGAGGATCGACCGCGGGCTGGGGGGATAGAAGTTGAATCCGAGCGCCCCGGCTCCGCCCTCGACGGCCGCGGCGGCGTCCTCCAGATTGGTAATGCCGCAGATCTTGACCATCATGACCTGAGAGCACGCAACGCGGCGGCCGGATCGCGGGCCTTCATCAGATGCTCACCGACCAGGAACGCCTGATAGCCGGAATCCTGCAGACGGCGGACGTCCCCGGCCGAGTGGATGCCGCTTTCGGCCACGCGGACGATCCCCTCCGGCATGCGCTTCGCCAGAGCCTCGGCGGTGGCGAGGCTCACGTCAAAAGTGCGCAGATCCCGATTGTTCACGCCGACGATCTTCGCCCCGGCGGCGAGCGCGCTGTCCAGCTCGGCGGCGTCGTGGACTTCGACCAGCGACGCCATGCCGTAGCTCGCGGCCAAGGCCTGGAAGTCGCGGATCTCCGTCTCTGTCAGGATGGCGGCGATGAGCAGGATGCAGTCCGCGCCGGCCGCCGCGGCTTCGAGGACGTGCCGCGAGTCGATGGTAAAATCCTTGCGCAGGACGGGCAAAGCCACCGCGGTCCGCGCGGCTTCCAGATCGGCGAGGCTGCCTTGGAAGAACGATTCGTCGGTGAGGACGGAAAGGGCGGACGCGCCCCCGGATTCATAGGTCCGGGCGATCCGGGCGGCGTCATAGTCCGGCGCCAGGACCCCCTTGCTGGGAGACGCCTTCTTGGCCTCGGCGATGATCGCGGGAAGGGCGGCGGCCAAGGCGCCGGCGAAGTCCCTGCGGACGGCGCGTGACGCCCGCCGCTCCAACTCAGACAGGGGTACGGACGCGGCAGCAAGCTCTTCACGCTTGCGCGCGACAATGCGGGCCAGGATGTCGGGAACGGATGCGGTCAACTCCGGAAGCCTTTGAAAACTCTATGGTATCAAAAGCGCCCTGAGCAGATCACTCGCCTGCCGATGCCTGCGGTTTTGTCTTTTCGTCTTCGCGGCGCGACCCGGCGCCGCAGTCTGGAGCCGCTCAAGTCGGGACACCCAACTTCGGCAGGATCCAGCGGATCAGCACGAAGTAGCCTCCCGCGAACAGCAGAAACCAGAGGGTGTCGCTCATCTACACCCTTTGATGCACCAGCGCCGGAAAAGGTGACGGGGCCGGGTGGCGCTCCTGCGCCTCGACGACGGCGATCGCCGTCATGTTCACGATGTCGCTGACCTCCGCGCCGCGCTGCAGCACATGAACGGGCTTCGACAAACCCATCAGGATCGGGCCGATCGCCTCGCACCCGCCGATGCGCGCCAGCAGCTTGTAGGCGATGTTGCCGGATTCCAGGTTCGGAAAGACCAGCACGTTGGCCCCTCCATGCAACTGGCTGAACGGGTACGTGCTCTCGACGATTTCGGGCGTCACGGCTGTATCCGCTTGCATCTCGCCATCCACCATCAGCTCCGGCATCCGCTCCCGGACCAGCCGTGTCGCCCTGGCGACCTTGTCGGCCAGCGGGTGGCGCGTGCTGCCGAAGTTGGAGAACGAAAGCATGGCGACGCGCGGTTCCACGTCGAAGCGGCGCGCAGTCTCGGCGGCGGCGATCGCAATCTCCGCAAGGTCCTCCGCGGTGGGTTCGATGTTGACCGTCGTATCAGCGAGGAAGTACATCTGCCCGGCCGCCGTAATCATCAGGTAGAGCCCGGACACCCGGCGCAGCCCGGGACGAACCGGAATGACCTGCAGCGCCGGACGGATTGTATCCGGATAGTGGGCGGTCAGGCCGCTGATCAGCGCGTCGGCGTCGCCCATCTCCACCATCATGGCGCCGAACAGCGTCTTGTTGCGGATGAGGTCGGCCGCCTCGCGGCGGGTGACGCCCTTGCGGCAGCGCTTCCGGTAGAACTCCTCGGTGAAGCGATCGAGGTGCGAAGCCTTCGCCGGATCGAGAATCGTAAGGCCGGCGCCGGTCAAGTGCAGTTCCTCGAGGTGCGCGTGGATCACGTCCTCGTTCCCCAGCAGGATCGGTTCGGCGATCTTCTCGTCGACAAGCTGCTGGCAGGCGCGCAGGATCTTCACCTCTTCGCCTTCGGGAAACACAACCCGCCGCGGCGACCGGCGCGCCTTGTGGATCATGATGCGCATCACTTCGTGCGCCTTGCCCGCCATGCTTTCCAGCCGCTCGATATACGCGTCAAGATCGACCGGCTGCTGCGCGACGCCCGTGTCCATGGCGGCTTTGGCTACCGCCACCGCCTCCCGCGTCAGGACGCGCGGGTCGAACGGCTTGGGGATGATGTACTCTGGACCGAACTCCATCTCCTCGACTCCGTAAGCCCGGCGCACGGAATCCGGCACGTCTTCGCGCGCCAGCGACGCCAGGGCGTGAGTGGCGGCGAGCTTCATCTCGTCGTTGATCGTCGTGGCACGCACATCGAGCGCGCCGCGGAAGATGAAGGGAAAACCGAGGACGTTGTTCACCTGATTGGGGAAGTCCGACCGGCCGGTGGCGATAATGGCGTCCGGACGCGCGGCCTTCGCCACGTCATAGGGGATCTCAGGGTCAGGATTGGCGAGCGCGAAGATGATCGGGTTGGGCGCCATCGACGCCACCATCTCCGGGGTCACGCAGTTTGCGATGGAAAGGCCGAGGAGCACGTCGGCGCCCTTCATGGCGTCGGCCAGCGTGCGTGCGTCCGTCTCGACGGCGAAACGCTCCTTGTACTTGTTCATTCCCGTGGCGCGGCCCTTGTAGATCACGCCCTTGGAGTCGCACATCAGGATGTTTTCGCGCTTCACACCCAGACGCACCATGTGCTCGCCGCTCGAGATAGCGCTCGCCCCGGCGCCGTTGATGACCAGCCTGATCGACTCAATCGCCTTGCCGGCAATCAGCAGCGAGTTGATCAGGCCGGCACCGGCAATGATCGCGGTGCCGTGCTGATCGTCGTGGAAGACCGGGATGCGCATGGTGCGCCGGCACTCCTCTTCCACCTCGAAGCAGTCCGGCGCCTTGATGTCTTCGAGGTTGATGCCGCCGAAGGTAGGTTCGAGCAACTGGCAGGCGCGGATGATCTCCTTGGGGTCGGCGGTGTTCAACTCGATATCGAAGACGTCGATATTGGCGAACCTCTTAAACAGGACCCCTTTGCCCTCCATTACCGGCTTCCCGGCCAGAGCGCCGATGTTGCCCAGGCCCAGCACGGCCGTGCCGTTGGTGACCACCGCGACCAGATTGCCCTTCGCCGTGTAGCGGTAGGCGAGCGACGGGTCCCGTTCGATCTCCAGACAAGGCACGGCCACCCCGGGCGAGTAGGCCAGGCTCAAGTCGCGCTGGGTCCGGCAGGGCTTGGTCGGGGTGATCGATATTTTTCCGGGCGGGGGGGACTCGTGATATTCGAGAGCGTCTTCTTTCCGGATCTTCATGGCGCGTCCTCCAGACACAAGAAAGGGGAGGGCGCCCGGAATCCGGGTGAACCGACCCAGCAAGTGGGTGTTCTAGCCCGCCCTCCCCTCGATCCGTGTGGGTGTTTAGTGCACACGGGCAAATGACACGATCATTGGCTCGGCAAGTTTCTGAAACTCGGCGAACTTCATGTGGATCGTATCGCGATGGGTTCCTCCGTTGAAAACGATCTCTTCCTGGTCGGCCAAGCCGGAATCCACATATACCGGCATTCCGTACAAGGTTCCGAACGGTGGCATGGCGCCCAGCTCCACGTCCGGGAACAGTTGCGCCAGTTCGGCTTCGGTGGCAAGCCGCAGGTGCTGCACGCCCAGAATCGCACGTAGTTCCTGGAGATCGAGCACGCGGTTGCCCGGCACAACAGCCATCGAATAGCCATTGTCCGTCACGAAAACCACGGTCTTGGCGATTTCGTAGGGCGGCACGTGCTCGGCGTGCGCCACTTCGCGGGCCGTGTAGGCGAGCGGGTGTTGCGTGTGCGTGTAGGCTGCGCCACGCTGTTCCAGAAAGTCCTGCAAACGGGTCGAAATCACGACTTCCTCCTTTCAGTGAGAGTGCGCATGAGTATCGTGGGCGCGGCCGCGGAAGAACGGCGCCGCCGCTCCCCACACGAAAAGTAACAGGAAGATCGACCCGACGATCACGTCGTGCCGCGGGGTATGCCAGGACGCCGGCAGCGGCGTCACGCCGAGGCCGAATGCGGCCGCCACGCTCAAGGCATGCAGATACCACACCCTGGCGCGGAAGAAGTGCAAACTCGCAAGGGCGACGGCCACCGAGGCGCCGTACGCCAGAGCTACTACAAGATCAGACATGGCGTCAGTCCTCGACCTGGAAATGCAAGTGCAATTCAGTCGCCGTTTGCCGTCTTGCGGGCCGGTCTCCTTCCAGCGTACCGTGAAGAACGAGATGGCGCATCGTTTCTGGCTGTTCCTGTTGCTATCGCCTGCGTGCCTTGCGGCCGAGTGGCCGCAGTGGCGGGGACCGGCGCGCGATGGAGTGGTGCACGAAGTTCAGATCCCGGCTAACCTGCCGGAATCCCTGCGGCAACGCTGGAAGGTCGCCGTCGGCGAAGGACATTCGTCGCCGATCCTGGCTGGTGGCGCGCTCTTCGTGTTCTCTCGCCAGCAGGGGCGCGAGATCCTGCGCCGGATCGACCCGGGCGCCGGTAAGATCGCCTGGGAGCAGTCCTATCCCGCTCCGTACAAGATGAACCACGCGGCGGTGCGGCACGGGGAGGGACCCAAATCGACGCCGGTGTTTAGCGCCGGACGCGTCTACACCTTCGGAATCAGCGGCATCCTTTCCTGTTTCGACGCCGCCTCCGGTAAGAGGTTGTGGCAGAAGGAGTTTTCCCGCGAATCGGCCCGGACGTCTCCGCTTTACGGCGTCGCCATGTCGCCCGTGGTCGAAGGCGGCGTCCTGATTGTCCACGTGGGCGGACCGGACCGGGGCGCGGTCCTGGCGCTGGAGGCCGCCAGCGGCGCGGAGAAATGGCGCTGGAACGGCGACGCACCCGGCTACTCTTCCCCGGAAGTCGTTGAACTGGCGGGCGTCCGCCAGGTGATGACGCAGGGCCGCTCCAAGGCGTTCTCGCTCGACGCCGCTACCGGAGCCCTGCTGTGGGAAGTGCCGTACACGACCGCTTATGACCAGAACTCGGTCTCACCGGTCGTGTACCAGGGCCTGGTCATCCTGTCAGGCGTTCACAACGGGATCGTGGCCGTGCGTCCGCAGCGGGAAGGAACTGCCTGGTCCGTGCCGGAGGCCTGGAAAGTGACGGATGTCTCGCTGTACATGAGCACCCCAGTCCGGCGGGGACCAGTTCTGTATGGCTTGTCTCACAAGAACCGCGGGCAATTCTTCGCCCTGGACATCCGCAGCGGCAAGGTGCTTTGGACGAGCGAACCCCGGCAAGGAGACAACGCGGCGATTCTCCTGGCGGGAGAGACTCTCTGGCTCCTGCGCGACGACGCGGAACTGATCGTAGCGCGAGCGGGCACGGAGGCGTTCCAGCCGCTGCGCCGGTATTCAGTGGCCGGCAGCCCGACCTGGGCACACCCCTTGCTCACGGCTGATGGGGTGGTTGTGAAGGACAAGGATTCTCTTGCCCTGTGGTCCTGGCGCTGATATTCCGTTGTGCCTGAATTCGGGCGGAACCCTCATCGACTTGAATGGCTAGATATTTGGGGAGGTCGATGATATTCTTGTGACTTCGGCCTGGCACCTTCCTCGCCTCCGGCTCAAGTTCCGGTCGCTGAGCCTGCGCCGTGCTTGAATGGAGTCACACTAGACATGTTGGAATCCCCGATGCTCGCCCCCATGCTGGGGCTCGTAGGTCTCGCCGCGTCCATTTTCACGTTCTTAATGCTTCAACGCCGGCCGGCGGGCAATGCCCGCATGCAGGAGATCTCGTCGATGATCCAGGTCGGCGCGATGGCCTTCCTGCGCCGCGAATACACGATTCTGGCCTTATTTATCGCGCTGGTGGCGGTGTTGATCGCCACTCTGCTCAATCCGCAGACGGCTCTGTGCTTCGTGAGCGGCGCGGCGTGTTCGATTCTTGCCGGGTACATCGGCATGACGGCGGCCACGCGGGCCAATGCGCGCACCACTGAGGCGGCGCGGGCCGAAGGCGTCGGCGCGGCGCTCATGGTCGCGTTCGGCGGCGGGTCGGTCATGGGCCTGGCCGTTGCCGGCCTCGGACTGCTCGGCGTCGGCATCTTCGCCAACGTCTTCTCAACGCCCCTCGAATCCACTTACATCAGCGGCTTCGCCATGGGCGCGAGCTCGATCGCGCTGTTCGCCCGCGTCGGCGGCGGCATCTATACGAAGGCCGCGGACGTCGGCAGCGACCTGGTCGGCAAGGTCGAAGCGGGCATCCCGGAAGACGATCCGCGCAACCCCGGCGTCATCGCCGACAACGTCGGTGACAACGTGGGCGACGTGGCGGGCATGGGCGCGGACATCTTCGAATCCTACGTCGGCTCGATCATCGCCACGATCGCGATCGGCGCGACACTGAAGCCCGAAGCTTTGGCGCTGCTCGGCAACGGTACCGGGCTCATCGGGACGCTGATGGCGCTACCGCTCGTCCTGGCGGGCATCGGTCTGGTTGCCTCACTGCTGGGGATCCTCTCGATCCAGGTACTGAAAGGGATGGGGCCGGCAGCCGCCTTGCGCTACTCGGCCTGGCTGGCGGCGGCTTTGTTCCTGGGCGGCGCGCTGTTTGCTATCCGCTCAATGGACGTGAGCAATGGCGTGTTCTGGGCAGTGCTGGTCGGAGCCGTCGGCGGCGCGGCGATCGGGTTCATTACCGAGTACTACACGTCGATGAAGCCAATCTGGGGCATTGCCGAAGCCTCCAAGACCGGAGCTGCCACCAACATCATCCAAGGCTTGGCGGTCGGCTTCCAAAGCTGCGCGCTGCCCGTGCTGACGATCTGCCTGGCGATCTTTGTGTCGCACCAGGTGGCCGGCCTCTACGGCATCGGCATCGCCGCGGTCGGCATGCTGGCGACGGTCGGGATCACGATGAGCGTCGATGCCTACGGCCCGATCGCCGACAACGCCGGCGGCATCTCGGAAATGGCCGGACTCGGACCGGAAGTCCGCGCCATCACGGATACGCTGGACTCGCTGGGCAATACCACCGCTGCGATGGGCAAGGGCTTCGCCATCGGCTCCGCCGCGCTGACGGCCCTCGCCATGTTCTCGGCCTATACCCAGGCGATTGACCAGGTCCGGATGCGGGAAGGTCTGGGAAACATCATTATCCAGATCAATGATCCGGGGGTCGTCATTGGGCTGCTGATCGGCGGCATCCTGCCGTTCTTCATCGCCGCGCAGACCATGACCGCCGTCGGGCGGGCGGCGGGCAAGATGGTCGACGAGATCCGGCGCCAGTTCCGCGAAATCAAGGGCCTGCTGGCGGGTGAACCCGGCGTGAAGCCGGACCCGGCCACCTGCGTCGACATCGCCACGCGCGCGGCGCTCAAGGAAATGGTGCTGCCCGGACTGGTCGCCGTAGCCGCACCGGTCGTCGTCGGTACCCTGCTCGGGCCCGCAGCGCTGGGCGGTATGCTCGCCGGAGCGACTGTCACGGGCGTCCTGCTGGCACTGTTCATGGCCAATTCGGGCGGCGCCTGGGACAACGCCAAGAAGCTGATCGAAAAGGGCGAGATGCCGGGCGAGAAGAAGGGCTCGGACGCGCACAAGGCCGCCGTGGTCGGCGACACCGTGGGCGATCCGTTCAAGGACACCTCCGGCCCCTCGATGAACATCCTGATCAAGCTGATGTCGATTGTGGCGCTCGTGATCGCGCCTCTGGTGGCGTTGCTATAGCTCTACCAGTTCGTAATCGACCCGTCCGGCCGGAAGAACATCGGCGTCGGCCGGACGGGGTCGCCCGTCACTTCCGCGGCCAGGGTCAGCGGCCGGGTGTCCAACTCGACGCCCAGGCCGGGGCGCTCGTTGGGCCACAGCTTCCCGTTGCGGAAATCGAAGTGCTGCGGCAGATGCGGCTCGTTCCGGGGTCCAGCGCCGGTCATCTCCATCAGGACGGGACCGGAGAACACGCCACAACAATGAACCAGCGCCGCTTCGGAAACAGGACCCGTGAAGTGGGGCGTCAGGCCGACGTAGTGCGTTTCGCAGATCGCCGCCAGCTTCATGAACTCCGTGATGCCGCCGCAGTTGGGGATGGTGACGCGGTTGTAGTCGATCCAGCGGTTTTCGATCATTTCGTTGATGTCCCAACGGTCGCCGAACTGCTCGCCGACCGCGATCGGCACCTTCACCACGTTCCGGACTTCGCGGTAGACCCCGGGATTCTCGCTGCGCACGAGATCTTCGACGAAGTACGGCTCCAGGTCTTCGATCAGCGTCGAGAGGCGGACGGCGTCGGGCAGGTCGAGGCGCGTGTGGTAGTCGATGCACCAGTCGCCGTCCTTGCCGACGCCGTCGCGGATCTCGCGGCAGTGTTCGAAGGTGCGGGTGACGGCGGTGCGGGAGTTGAACGCTCCGCCGGCGGCGTCGGCCACCGATGTGCGGAAGGCGCGGAATCCGGCTTCGACGCAGGCCTTGGCCGTCTCGCGCAAGGAGCCTTGCCGCGGGTAGCCGGTGGAATAGCACTCGACATGATCCCGCGAGAGCCCGCCCAGGAGCTGCCATACCGGCACGCCGAGCGCTTTGCCCTTGATGTCCCAAAGCGCCAGATCGAGCGCGCCCAGCGCATGGAGCTTTTCGCGGCCGGCGGGGTAGAAGTAGCCGCGGTACATCATCTGCCAGAGCCGGTCGGTGCGCGTCGGATCCTCGCCCAGAAGCATCGCGCCGCACTGTTCCACGGTGTCCTTCGAGCCGCCTTCCCCGATGCCGGTGATGCCGGCGTCGGTCTCCACCGTCACGATGTGCATGCTCTGGTTGAACAGCAGCTTCGAGTTCGGGTTGTGGTAGAACCGCACCCGGGTGATCTTCATCTTCGGGATCTTCGCCTGCGCGGGCGAGGGCTGTGCAAGGGCCGCGGCGGCCGGGGCCAGCCAGCCGTTCCGGAGAAACGAGCGTCGCTGCATGACGCTCACGAAGATACCGCACCGCAAGGCCCCGCGCCACTTGACTTTGGCGCGGAATCTCGATACCTCAGTTTAGACTTGTCCCATTCTTAGGAGAATGCACCATGGCAGATTACAACATCGGTATTGTCGGACTGGGCTGGGTGGCCGGCGCCCATATTGAGACGTTCAAGCATGTAAACGGCGCCAACGTCACCGCGGTCTGCTCGCGGCGCCAGTTGGATCCCAAGCAACTGGAGAAGCAGTTCGGCATCCCGCTCAAGGTCTACACCGATTATGACGAGATGTTGAAGGATTCGTCCCTTGACGTCATCGACGTCTGTACGCCGCATCCCATGCATCCAGGGCAAACGATCGCCGCGGCGCGCGCCGGCAAGCACCTGCTCATCGAGAAGCCTCTCGGTCTCGACTACCAGGACACGCTGGACATGCGGAACGCGATTCGCGAAGCCGGCGTGCAGGCGGCCGTCTGTTTCGAGGTGCGCTACAGCCGGCAGGCGATGGCGATCCACTCGGCCATCGAGCGCGGCCTGCTGGGCGAAGTGCACTTTGCCGAAGTGGATTACTATCACGGGATCGGGCCCTGGTACGGCCAGTTCCCATGGAACATCAAGCGCGATTTCGGCGGCAGCAGCTTGCTCACCGCCGGGTGCCACGCGCTCGATCTGCTATTGCACTTCATGAAGGGCGAGGTGGAGGAAGTCGTCAGTTACAGCACGAAATCCCGCAGCACGATCTTCGAGCCATACGAATATGACACGACATCGGTGACGTTGCTGCGATTCCGTGACGGGCGGTTGGGTAAGGTGTCGTCGGTCACCGACTGTTTGCAGCCCTACTATTTCCATATGCACGTCGTGGGAAGCCAGGGCAGCGTCCTCGATGACAAACTCAGCACGCTCGCGTGGCCGGGTCTGGGCAAGGACCGGTGGACCCAGTTGGGCGCCCCGGTCGTCGATTCCGGCGATGTAAGCGATCACCCGTACCAACCGCAGTTCCAGGCCTTCGTCGACAGCCTCAGGGAAGGCAAGCCAATGCCCTACACGGATTTCGAGACGGCCTTCCAAAGCCACCGCGTGGTCTACGCCGCCGACCGTTCGGCCGCCGAGCGCAGACCCGTCAAACTGGAGGAGTTCCCCCTTGGTTAAGAGCAACCTCATTCGCCGGACCGGCCCGATCGCGCTGGCCGTATTCGCCGCCAGCCTGGTGTGGGCGCAGCCACCCGATCCGGGTCCGGTGATTATCCCGAAAGAAACGATTCGCCTGTTCGACGGCAAGAGCCTCGACCCGTTCTATACGTGGCTTGCCGAGCACGGCTACAACGACCCGGACAAGGTGTTCACCGTGGTCGACCAGATCGACGGCGCACCGGCCATTCGCATCAGCGGCCAGGGCTACGGCGGCATCGTCACGAAGAAGCGCTACGCGAACTACAAACTGATCGTCGAATACCGCTGGGGCCCGGTCACCTGGGGCCAGCGCAAGGACCGGACCCGCGATTCCGGCATTCTGCTGCACGCGCAAGGCCGGGACGGCAACAGCAAGGCGGATTTCACGGGTCCGTGGATCCGGTCAGTGGAGTGCCAGATCATCGAGGGCGGCGTCGCCGATTTCATTCTCGTCGGCGGCTATGAGCCGAACGGCGAGATCATTCGTCCGGGTCTGACGGCACGGGTCCGAAAGGATCGCGACGGCGAGAACGTTTTCGATCCGAAGGCGGCGCCGCAACGGTTCGTCCAGGGCCGCATCAACTGGTATGGCCGCGACGTCGACTGGGCCGACAAGCTCGGTTTCCGCGGGCGCGAGGATGTCGAGAGCCCGTACCCGCAGTGGACGCGCATCGAAGCGATTTGCGACGGCGGCAAGATCACCTACTACGTGAACGGCAAGCTCGTGAACGAAGGCACGGAGTCGACGCTCACGGACGGCAAACTGCTGTTCCAGACCGAGGGCGCGGAGATCTTCTTCCGCCGCATCGACCTGGAACCGCTGCGGTAGCGGTTCCGCGCGGCCGTGGCTCCAGCGGGGACCACGGCCGCGCGACAGTGTTACCCTCAAAGTTGTGAAGCTGCTCTGGATCTGGATCGTGCTTGCGGCCATGCTGGCGTGGGCCCAACAGACGGCTCAGCAGAAGAAGGACCCGGCCGCCGAAGAACCCAAGGCTAAGCCCGCTCCCCTGTTTGGCGGGCAACTCGGAATTCGCTCCTCACAGAAGACCAAGGAATCCGCAACGCTGGGCTTTAACGGCATCGATCCCGCCGGAAGAGTCGACCAGCAGATGATGGCCACCTATCCCAAGGATGAGGATGAGGAGAAGGTCAAGGCTCTAGCGAAACAACGTCCGGGCGACGAAGAGGTGAAGTCCTTCATCGCCGAAGGGGGGCTGAAGCCATGAGACTGTTGGCATTCGCCCTCGTTCTGCTGGTTCCAGCCAGCATGTTCGGCCAGTTCGGCGGACTCGTGGATAAGGCCCGCCGCCGGATCGAACAGAGCACGGCGAAAGCGAAGCCCGTGACCGACCGCGCCGTGCGGGCGGCAGACACGTTCGTACCCTGGTCGGCAGACGAGGAGCAGGAAATCGGCGTTGCCACGGCGGCGCGGCTGGTCGCCATGTTCGGTCTGGTCGAAGACGAGGCTCTTGCGCATTACGTGAACCTGGTAGGCGCCACGGTGGCCCGTCACGCCAGCCGCCAGGTGCCGTACCGGTTCGGCATCCTCGACACCGAGATCGTGGGAGCATTCGCACTGCCCGGGGGATTTGTGTTCATCACGCGCGGTGCGCTGGCGGGCATGAAGAACGAGGCACAACTGGCGGGCGCCCTTTCACATGAGATCGTCCACATCGCCGAGCGCCACCTGGAAACCTCGATCCGCTCCCGCCGCACGTCCAACTGGGCGATCGAGGAAGCGAAAGCGGAGGCCCTGGGCAACGTCATGAACATGCGGCAGAAAACCGATGCGTTTCTGAAAGACATGTTCTACAGCGGCCTGAGCCGGGACAAAGAGAACGCCGCCGACGAGCACGGGACGCAACTGGCCATCCGCTCCGGATATGCGGCGCACGGTCTCGTGAGTTTTCTCGAAGCGATGGCCGAGTCGAACACCAAGGAGGAGAACCGCCGCCTGTTCGGTCAATTGCTCACCACACACCCTCCCTTCGACGCGCGGATCGAAGCGCTGATGCCGGTGGTCACCCGCTCGGCGGCGGAGGGCAAGACTCTCGAAGAACGGTTTCTGGCGCACGTCCACTAGGTGCCCGCTGGTTACAGTCCGCAGATCTGGCGCAGGCTGCGCAACCGTGTCCTGACGCTCACGGCGGCAATCGCCGCCTGTTTCGTGGCAGCGGCGCTGACCGGAGTCCTGGACTGGCTCGAAGACCGCACTGCGGATTGGCGGGTTGTCCACACTGCTCGGCCCGAGCACGCGAATCCGGACATCGTCTTCATCGACATCGACAACGCGAGCTTCCGGGTGCTCACGGACAAGCTGGGCCGCTGGCCCTGGACGCGCCGCGTCTGGACCGAGGTCGTGCGTTACGTATCGCCCGGCGGGCCGCGCCTGATCGTGATCGACGCCCTGTTCAGCGGCGCGGAACCGGGCGCCGACGAAGAATTCGCCCAGGTGATGCGGGAGGCGGGCAACGTCGTGCTTCCGTTCGCGTTCGTCGCGGGACAAGTGGAGGCCGACGACGAGTCGCTGTTCAGCCCCCCCGAAGCCGCGCTCGTCGCAGGTGAGAGCCGCCGGGCGCTGAGCCGGGAACGCTGGCTGGTGAACCAGCCGCATCCGATCCTTAGAGATTCAGCCGCCGCGACGGGGTCGAACCTCTGGACGCCGGACCCGGACGGCATCACCCGCAGGTTGCCGCTCGTCACAGGCTACGGAGACAGAACCTACGCGACGCTCTGGCTGGCCGCTGCATGGCGCCTTCTGGAAGGCGAAGCACCCATGCGCGCGGAACACATCGCGGGCGAGTTCCGGGCCGGACCGGTCCGGCTGCCGGTCGACCGCGAGGGCCGCTACGTCGTCCGCTGGCATGGTGACTCGGTGAACGCCTACCGGGCGATCCCGCTGTGGGAGGTGATCTGCTCGATCTATCCGGACCAGTGCGACCCCGCCGTGACGCGCCATGCTCCGGAGGAGTTCCGGGACAAGATCGTCTTTGTCGGGGCAAGCGCCGCGGGCAGTTACGAAGTCCGGCCGCTCGCCGTCTCCGAAACCGCGCCCGGCATGCTCGTGCTGGCCACGGCGCTCGACAACCTGCTGGCCAACGAAGGCGTGCGCCGCGCGCCGCTATGGATCGAGATCGCCCTGATCCTCGCGTTGCTCTCGTTCCCATCATGGTCACTGCTGCACTTTCGTTCTGTTACGGCTCCGCTGGCGTTGACCTTGGGGCTCACCGCGGGCTATGCCGGGATGTGCTTCGCCCTGTACGCACGCGCCTACTGGCTTCCGATGGCGCTGCCGTCGCTCGCGGCCGGCTTGTCCCTCACTGCGAACCTCGCCCTGCGCTACCTGACGGCGGACCGCGAACTGTCCCGGACGCGCGATACGCTCGAGCGCTACGTTTCACCGCAGCTGGTCCGCTACGTGATGGATCACATCTCCGAATTCCGCTTTGCGGGCGAGAAGCGGAAGTTGACCGTGTTCTTCTCCGACGTGCGCGGCTTCACGACGCTCACCGAGAAGACCGATCCGGCGACGCTGCTCGAGCAGTTGAACCAGTACCTGGAGGCCATGACCGACATCGTCTTCCGCCACGACGGGATCGTCGACAAGTTCATGGGCGACGGCATCATGGCGCACTGGGGAGCGTTTACGCCCGATCGTCCCAATGCGTGGCTCGCCGCCCGCGCCTCGCTCGACATGCTCGACAAGCTTGCCGAGATGAACGTCCGTTGGAAGGCCGAAGGGCGTCCGGAAATGAACATCGGCGTCGGCTTGAACACCGATACTGTGATCTTCGGGAATGTCGGCGCGGGCAAGAAACTGGACTTCACCGCGATCGGCGACGGCGTCAACCTGGCGGCGCGGCTGGAAAGCGCCAACAAAGAATACGGCACCCGCATCATCATCAGCGAGACGACGTACCAGGAACTGGGCGATGCCGCCGAGGTCCGGCCGCTCGGCTCGATCGTGGTGAAGGGCAAATCGGTCGGCGTGAAGATCTACGAGTTGCTGTCCCTGCGTTGAACCGGCGCTACTCTTCGCCCAGCCGGCACTCGCCGTGAACCGCGCGCACGGCTTTTTCCAGGCCGTCACGGCGCACGACGATGGAGATCGTCAATTCGCTCGATCCCTGCGCGATCGCGATGATGTTCACCTGCTCGCGGGAGATGGCCGTGAACAGGCGGCCCGCAATGCCCGTCTCACCGCGCATCCCCTCGCCGGCCACCGCGAGCAGGCCGACGTCTTCATCGACCTCCACAGGCTTCAAGTATCCATGAGCGAACTCGAGCGACAGGGCCGCCTCCAGGCTTTCGAGCGCCGCGGATAGCTCGCCCTGCCGCACGAGAAAGCAGAAGCTCTGGCGGAAGCTGGAACTCGTCAACGCAAGGATCTCGATGTTTGCGCGTCCGAGCGCGTCGAGCGCCCGCGCCATCAGGCGCGCCCCGACGACCGCCGCCGAGGGCTCCAGGGCGATCAGGGCGACCGACGCGGTGGACGTCACCGCGCGCGCTCCGCGCCTGCCGTTCAAATGCGAAACGATCTTGGTCCCGGGCTTCTCCGGCGCGAAGCTGTTCTTGCTCCACACCGGAATTTCCCGTTCAATCAGCGGCGCCAGAGTGCGCGGATGCAGAACCTTAGCCCCGTTGTAGGCAAGCTCGGCCGCTTCGTTGTAGGTGACCTCGGGCAGCACTTTCGCTTCCGGCACCAGGCGAGGATCGGCGGTCATGATCCCGTCGACGTCGGTCCAGATCCAGACCTCAGCCGCGTCCAGCACGGCGGCCAGAATGGATGCCGAAAAGTCGGACCCGCCGCGCCCGAGCGTCGTGGGACGCCCGTCCGCCGTCGCGCCGTTGAACCCGGTCACCACCGGCAGCACGCCACTCTCCAGCCACGGCAGAAGGTCCCGCCGCGCCTTCTCCCGCGTCGGCTCCATCAGCGGTGAGGCGTTGCCGAACAGGGCGTCGGTGACAATGACTGTGGCCGCGTTGATCGCCAGCGACCGGATGCCTTCGGACTCCAGGTAGGCGGAGATCAGCAGCGCCGACAGCCGCTCCCCAATGGAGACCGCCTCGTCGGCGGCCCGCGCCGGGCGCTCGTTCAGCATGAGCATGCCCTGGGCCAGGCGCTGGAAGTCCGCGACCAGACTCAGGACGCCTCCATGCGCCGCCTCCTGCTTGTCGGCGGGCAGAAGCTCGCGCAGCGTCTCCAGGTGCCGGTCCTGCAGGGTTTGGAGGTGCGCGTCCAGACCGGCACGGTCCCCCGCCTCGGCGTGGCGCATGGCGTCCAGCAGCAGGTCCGTCACCTTTGACATCGCCGACACCACGACCAGGACCGGCCGGTGTTGCTTCTCACGGGCGGCCAGGTCGGCCGCGGTCCGGATCCTCTCGGCGGACCCCATGCTGGTGCCGCCAAATTTCATCACGAGCAGATTTTCCATTGCTAGGCGAAACTCTTTCCGTTGGTGACGCGGGCGCGGACAATCCTGAGAATCGAATCGACGACACCCTCGACAGTCAGCCCCGTCGAATCGACATACACGGCGTCCGGCGCCTGGACGAGCGGCGAATCGGCGCGGGTCGAGTCGCGCTGATCGCGCTCGCGGATCTCCCCGGCGAGGCGCTCCTCATCGCCGCCCGATTCAGCAGCGCGCCTGCGCACCCGTTCCCGCGGCTCGGCGTCGAGAAAGATCTTCACGTCGGCGTCGGGGAAGACGACAGACCCGATATCCCGGCCTTCCATCACGACGCTCGCGGCGGATCCGATCATGCGCTGCTTGGCGACGAGCGCCCGCCGCACAGCGGGGACCGCGGCCACCGCGGACGCCGCCGAAGATACCTCCGGCGCGCGGATCGCTTCGGTCACGTCGTCGCCGTTCAGCCACACCCGCAGGCTGCCCGGCTCAAAGGCGATCACCGCGGCGTCGGCCAGTTGCTCCAGCCGGTGCATATCGGCCAAGCCGATGCCTTCTCTGAGCGCCCATAGGGCGACCGCGCGGTACATGGCGCCGGAGTCGATGTAGGTGAACCCGAGGCGGGCGGCAAGCTGGCGCGCGACGGTACTCTTGCCGGCTCCGGCCGGTCCATCGATGGCCAGCACAATGCGGCGCGGTGGAACTTCGCTCATGGGATGCGCTGAAGGACGGTATCCGTCTTCCAGTGTCGCGCGTCCGCGAGCCGGACTTCAACCGGCTTCCCATCCGCCGCCTCTGCGATACAATTGCAGCCACTATGCGGCTGGTGCTTTCTCTCCTCTTGTGTGCGCTTGCCCTGCCGGGGCAAACGAAGAAGATCGTGCTGCTCAGCTCCGACGCAACCCTCATCGGACAGCTCGACGGCGCCTCGCCCAAGGCTCGCCTGGTGCCGGTTACGGCGGAAAACGTGCTGCACGAGATTGCCGACGCCGACGCGTTCATCGGCGAGATCAAGCCCGCCCACGTCCGGGCGGCGAAGAAGCTGCAGTGGGTGCAGACAATGTCCGCCGGCGTGGAGCGGGTGCTGCACCTGTCCGGCGGCAACGAACTGCGGGACAGCGACATCATCCTGACCAACAACCAGATCGTCCAGGGCCCGGAGATCGCCGACCACGCGCTGGCGATGCTGCTCACCCTCTCCCGCGGCCTGCATACCTTCATCGAACACCGCAAGCAGGAACTGTGGCGGGGGCGTCCCTATGGCGGCATCGAGTTGGACGGGCGCCGGGCGGTGGTGATCGGGGTGGGCGGCATCGGAACCCAGATCGCCATCCGGGCCCATGCATTCGGCATGCGGGTCACCGGCGTCGATCCGGAGGACATTCCGTACATGCCATTCATCGAGTCCGTCGTGAAGCCGGACCAGTTGAACGAAGTGCTGCCACAGGCCGATGTCGTGTTCGTGGCGGCGCCGCACACGCCCCTGAGCCACAAGATGATGGGTCCAGCGCAGTTCGAACGGATGAAAAAGGATTCTTATTTCATCTGCGTGAGCCGGGGCGGCCTCTACGATCTCGACGCGCTGGTCAAGGCGCTCGACGGCAAGCGCCTGGCGGGCGCCGGCGTCGATGTGACCGACCCAGAGCCCCTGCCGAAGGGCCATCCTTTGTGGCAATTCGACAACGCCATCATCACGCCGCACGTGGCCGGCCGGTCCGACAAGGACCGCGCCCGCATGATCGGCACCATTCGGATGAACATCGAACGGTTCGTCGAGGGCAAGCCGCTGCTCAACGTCGTCAACAAACAGAAAGGATACTGACATGCGTCGCCGCGATCTGCTCGCGCTGGTAGCGCTCCCCGCCCTGGGCCGGGCCGCCGGGACACCCAGGGTGGAAACGGTGTTCCGCTCACCCGGCCCCAAGCCGAACGGACTGCAGGCGACCGCGGACGGGCTGTGGATCCTCGACCAGGGCGACAACCGCGCCTACCTCGTCGATTACAACGAAGGCAAGGTTCTGCGGTCGCTCGACACTGAGTCGAAGGCCGGAAGCGGGATCACTTTCGACGGCGAAGCGATCTGGCTGGCGTCCACCTATAGCTGCGAGATCATCCGCGCCGACGCCCGGACCGGCCGCACGCTGGCGAAATACGAGACTCCGGGAGCGGGAGTCGTCCGCTGGATTGGGGGACGGCGCAGTCCGCTGCTGGAAAAGCTCCCGCCGGATGCCAAGCCTCCCGCGCCGCCCAGCCGCGCTACCGGGGCGCACGGACTCGAGTGGAAAGACGGCAAGCTCTGGATCGCCGTACCTCCGGCGCAAACCATCTACCGCGTGAATCCGAAGGGCTTCACCGTGGAGGGGCAGTTCCCGTCGAAGGGCGACCGCCCGCATGGGTTGGGATGGGAGGACGGCCATCTCTGGTGCATCGACTCCAACCTGAACGCCATGCACCGGCATGACACGGCAACGGGCCGCGTCAGCCGCACCGTGCAACTCGCCGAGAACGATCCCCTGCCCCACGGGATGACGATCTGGCGGGGCACGGTCTGGTATTGCGACGATGTCGGCGTCGTGTGCCGGTTCCCGCTTCCGGGCGTGTAGCGGGAATCCCGCGCGCCGGGGAGTTACAATGCCTCAGAATACTCATGGAACAACCACTCTCCGATATCGGTCTGGCCGGCCTCGCGGTCATGGGTCAGAATCTTGCCTTGAATATCGCCGACCACGGCTTCCGGATCTCGGTGTACAACCGCACGACCGGGACGATGCGGAAGTTCGTCGCGGAGAATCCGGACACGCCGGGCGGCTTGGCAGGATATGACACCCTGGAAGCATTCGTGGCGTCTCTGAAGCGGCCGCGCAGGATCATCATCCTCGTCAAGGCGGGTGGCCCCACCGACGCCGTGATCGACAGCCTGCTCCCGCTTCTCGATCAGGGCGACATCATCATCGACGGCGGCAACGCGAACTGGCTGGACACGATCCGCCGGGAAAAGGAACTGGCCACGAAGGGATTCCGCTTCATCGGCTCGGGCGTTTCCGGAGGCGAAGAAGGCGCCCGGTTCGGACCCTCGCTGATGCCCGGCGGCGACCGCGCCGCGTACGCCGAGATCGAGCCGATCTGGAACGCCATCGCCGCCAAGGTCGACGCCGCCACAGGCAAGCCGCTGATGGGCGCCGCGCCCGGCAAGCCCGTGCAAGGGGGCGTCCCTTGCACGGCTTACATCGGTCCGAATGGCGCCGGCCACTACGTGAAGATGGTCCACAACGGCATCGAGTACGGCGACATGCAGATGATCGCCGAAACATACTCGATCATGCGCAATCTTCTGGGTCTCACGCCCGCACAGGCATCGGAGATCTTCGCCAGGTGGAACCAGGGATTGCTCGATTCGTTCCTGATCGAGATCACCGCCGACATTCTCCAGCAGAAGGACCCCGCCACCGGGCAGCCGTTCGTCGATGTCGTGCTCGACACCGCGGGCCAAAAGGGGACCGGCAAGTGGACCTCGATCAATGCTCTCGACATGGGCGTCCCCGCGCCGACGGTGGCGGAAGCCGTGTTCGCGCGCTTCATGAGCGCGATCAAGGACGAACGCGTTGCCGCGTCGGCCATTCTGCGCGGCCCGGACGCCACGCTGCCCGCGGATGCCGCCACCTGGATCGATGCGATTCACGATGCGCTGTACTGCTCGAAGATCTGCGCCTACGCCCAGGGCTTCCAACTGATGCGCGCCGCGCAGGCGGAGTACAAGTGGACTTTGAACTTCGGCGAGATCGCCAGCATCTTCCGGGGCGGCTGCATCATCCGGGCGCGCTTCCTGCAGAAGATCACCGAGGCGTTCGACCGCGATGCGAACCTGCAGAACCTGCTGCTCGATCCATACTTCCACGGCGAAATCGAGCGCAGCCAGTCCAACTGGAGGCGGGTCATCGCCGAAGCGGCGGTTCAGGGCATTCCGGTGCCGACCTTCTATTCGGCGCTGGCCTACTACGACAGCTACCGCTCAGCGCGCCTGCCGGCCAACCTGATCCAGGGGCAGCGTGATTTCTTCGGCGCCCATACCTACGAGCGCGTCGACCAGCCGAGGGGCAGATTCTTCCACATCGACTGGCCTGATCCGGCGCGGCCCGAACTCGAAGCCTAGGCTTCTGTGCGACCCTGAAGTCTGGAGGGCAGGCATGTTCCAACGGGTCCTTGTTGCCCTGATCCTATCCGCGGGCGCCGGCTGGCCGGCAGCCCTGACAGTGGACAGTAAGGACGCGAAGCCGGGGGAAACGGTCACCGTGGCCGTGCACCTCGCATCGGACGGCGTGGCACTCACCGGCTTTCAAGCCGACGTAGAGTTCGACGGCCGCGCGATGGAAGTGACGGGCGCGGCCGGTGAACGGGCGGCGCAATCCGGCAAGCAGTTCGCGGGCAGGCTGCTCGAAATGGGCCGCTACCGCATGCTCCTGATCGGACTGAACCGGAACCGGATCGCCGATGGCGAAGTGGTCGTGCTGACCGTCAAGGTCGGGGCGGCGGCGGGCGGCGAGTACTCGCTCCGGCTCAGCCGGCTGACCGGCACGGATGGCGACGGGAATCCCGTCACACTCAACGCAACGGCGGGCAAACTGACGGTCCGCCCCTGAGCCCGGTTTATGCGGCATTCTGCTGTCCTCGCACTGTTCAGTTTCGCTGCCGCCTTCGGGCAGAACACGTTGTTCGTCTCCGGCGTCCGGGTGATGCCGGGCGAAACGGCTGAGGCCGTGGTGGTGCTTGCCCCCCGCGACCGCCCGATCAGCGCACTGCAGTTCGACCTCGATCATCCCGCCGTGCTGACCGTAGCCGGCCGTCCTCTTGCTCCGGGCAAGGACGTGGCATTCCGTCAGTTGGAACAGGGACGGACCCGCTTCGTGATCTGGTCGGAAAACCGCACCGCGATCGAGGCCGGGGAACTGCTCACGCTGGAATGGTCCGCCGCCGCGGATGCGCCGGAGGAGGTCCACCGGATCGGTGTTTCCCACGTCATTGCGTCCGATCCGGATGGGTATGGGGTTGCCGTTCTGCCGGCGGACTCCTCGGCAGGGGTGGGGCGGGATCCGGCGCCACTGATCCACCCTGGAGGCGTCGTCAGCGCCGGCGGATTCAGGCGGGGCACCGTGCCCGGCTCACTCATCAGTATTTTCGGCGAACGGCTGTCAGGCGCGACGCAGGTGACGATCAATGGCGTAGCTCTGTCCCTGTCCTTTGTGAGCCCTTCACAGATCAACGCCGTGGTTCCGTGGGAACTCACGCCCGGACCCGGTGAACTGGTCGTGACAGCGGAAGGAGTCGCCAGTCCTCCCGCGGTCAGCCCTGTGGACGGCCCACAGCCGGGCTTTTTTGCCGGTGAAGGGAATCATGCACTGGCGTTGAACGCTTCGGGTGAACTGAACAGCCCGGCCACTCCAGCCCGGCCGGGCGAAACCATCACGATTTTCCTCACCGGCGGCGGTCCGGTGCGTGCGGAAGAACCGCACGCGGTCGACGGTGAATTTGCGTGCACGATTGGGGACGAGGAGACCGAAGTTCTCTTTTTCGGGCTGGCGACTGAATGGCCCGGTATCTACAGGCTCCAGGTGGTTGTCCCGGAACTGCCCGGGGAACTCCATGCCGTGAGCCTGACCCTGAACGGAGCCCGGAGCAATGAGCCACTGCTCGCGGTTAGCCCTCAGCCCTGAGACGGCGATCAGCCGGCGGTCTCTTCCGGCGGTTCCTCGAACGTATCCAGCAGTTCCGGATCGCGGGCGTGGCGCTTCAGGACGGTCAGGATGACGGGCGTCGGAAAGCCCGCCCGGCGCAGTTTGCCGTACGCCGAGGCGAGTTGCTTCGGTTCATCGAGCAGCGGACCGTGGCGGAGGATCCGGCGCTGCAAATACTGCGCGGCCAGCTCCATCTCGTCGACGCCGGCAAATGTCCTGGCGGCAGCCTCTTCCGCGGTCCCGGACGCCACCCGGCGCTGGCGCAATTCCCGCAGCACCCGCGCTTTGCCGAACCCCTGTGTTTCCAGGCGCGTCCCGGCGACCATCTCGGCAAACCGGACATCGTTCAGGTATCCGTACTCGGCCAGCCGCGCGAGAATGCCCTCCACATCCTCCTGCCGGTTCGCCCGCGCCATCAACTTCGTTCGCATTTCGGCCGCGGAATGCGCGCGGGCGCCTAACGCCCGGACCGCGTACTGCCACAGCCCTTGCTCATCGAGCGGCTTGCGCTTCATGACACGTCCGATTGTAGCGTCGTGCGATACTGGGGGGGTTATACTGAAAACACGAACAGGAGGAACACGATGCCGGATTCCAATCATGGACTAGGGTATTTCATCGTCGGTCTGGGCGTGGGCGTGGCAGTGGGTATGCTGATGGCGCCGAAGTCCGGGGAGGAGACCAGAAGAATCCTCCGCGAGAAGGCGGATGAAGGCCGCGACTACATGAAGCACCGCGTCGACGAGGGCCGCGACTATGTCGTGAAGCGCTCTTCCGAGTTGCGCGAGACAGCCACGGGCGCCGTGGAGCGCGGCAAGGATGTGCTGCACCGGCAGAAGGAACAGCTTTCCAGCGCGATTGACGCGGGGAAGCAGGCCTACCACGAATCCATGGGCGAGGGTCACGCCCGGTAAATTCCGGACGGTTGGGCGCATGTCTGAGGCTACCTTTCGACTGATTGTCAGCATCGGGGTGATACTCGTTACGATCAGCGCGATCGCGCAGGGTGTCGTCATGTTCCTGTTGTATCGGGCCAGCCAGGTGACGCGCGCCCGCCTCGATCAGTTGACCCAGAAGGTCGAGCCGGTAATCGCCAATTCCCGGCAAATCAGCGAGGACCTGCGCCCGAAACTGAACGGGATCCTGGAACATACGCTGGCGATCTCGAAGATGGCACGCGAACAGGCGGAGCGCTACGACGTTCTTCTGACTGAGACGGCGGGCCGCGCGCGCGTCCACGTGGAGCGCTATGACGCCGTCCTGGGCGAAACTGCGGCGCGAGTCGAAGAGACATCTGCGCTCGTCCACGAGCAGATCATGCGCCCGGTCCGGGAGGTCAACGCCGTCATGGCCGGGGTTCGGACCGCGGTGAACGTGTGGGCCCGCGGCCAGCGGCCTTCTCCCGAGCACGCGACCCAGGACGAGGAGATGTTCATCTAGCCGAAGGCGCGGATGGTCGACATCCATAGCCACATCCTCCATGGCATGGACGATGGGGCGAAAACACTTGAGATCTCCGTCGCGATGCTGGAAATGGCCGCGGCCGATGGCATCACGGATATCGTCGCGTCCCCCCACGCGAATAACGACTACACGTTTGACCCCGACCTGATCGAAGCGCGCATCCGGGAGCTCGCGGCGGCCCTGACCGTGCCGATTCGCATTCACCGCGGCTGCGATTTCCACCTGACCTTCGACAACATCGAAGATGCGCTCCGCCGGCCGGACCGGTATACGATCAACCACCGGCGCTACCTCCTGGTCGAGTTCTCCGACCTGCTGATCCCGAAGACTTCGGGTGAGGTCTTCGAGCGGATGCTGGCTGCAGGGATCGTCCCGGTCGTGACCCACCCGGAACGCAATGCCCTGTTGCGGCGGAAATGGGAGACTCTCGAGAACTGGGCTGATGCCGGGTGCCTGATGCAGGTCACGGCGGGCGCGTTGCTCGGGCGTTGGGGACGGTCCGCGCAGGAGTTCGCCGAGAAGTTGATGGACGCCAACCTGGCGCACGTCATCGCCAGCGACGCGCATGACGCCGAGCACCGTCCACCGGTCCTGACCCCAGCCTATGAGAGGGTCGCGAAGAAATGGGGACAGTCCCGCGCCGAAGCGCTGTTCGGTGCGAATCCGGCGGCCATTCTGGCGGGGCAGCCGCTTCCGCAGCCAGCGCCTGAACCGGCGCAGCGCAAATGGTATCGCTTCTGGTAGCGCCGAAAATTTCCCGAGAACTTTTCCCCCTCCAGCGCACTATACACATGGGAGCACCGCGCTCCCGCGTTTGCCATGCTCCTTGCCCTCTGGGTTCTGCTGTCGAACCTCGACGACCTGTTCGTTGACCTGGCCCGGATCGTCTCGTGGCTCGCCGGACCGGACCCACCCCCGGCCCCCGGCGGACCGGTGGTGGAGCGCCGTCTGGCCATCTTCGTGCCGGCGTGGCGGGAATCAGCCGTCCTGGAAGGCATGGTGGAGCACAACAACGCCGCTATCCGCTACAGCCGCTTCGATTTTTTCCTCGGCGTCTATCCCAATGACAGCGCAACATGCGCCGTCGCGAGTGAACTCGAAGCGCGCTACGCGAATGTCCACGTCGCGATCTGCCCGCACGACGGGCCGACATCCAAGGCAGATTGCCTGAACTGGGTCTACCAGCACCTGCTCACCCACGAGAGGCAAACAGGGGCCCGTTTCGAAGTGATCATCACGCACGATGCCGAAGACCTGATCCACCCGGATTCGCTGGCGTGGGCCAACCGCCTCATCGGCGAGTACGACATGGTGCAGATCCCCGTGCTCCCGCTGGCGACTCCGGTCCGCGAACTCGTCCACGGCGTGTATTGCGACGAGTTCGCGGTCTACCAGACGTGGGAGTTGCCCGTGCGGCAGCGGTTGGGCGGATTTCTTCCTTCGTGCGGGGTTGGGACGGCGTTCCGCCGCGACGCCCTCGAGACGCTGGCTGCACGCTACCGGAACCACATCTTCGAACCACGCTGTCTCACGGAAGACTACGAGAACGGCTTCCGCATCCACCATGCCGGAGGACGTCAGATCCTCCTTCCCTTCGCAGGCGGCACGGAAAGCCCAGTGGCGACGCGCGAATATTTCCCACGCCGGATCGGCGCTGCAATCCGGCAGCGGACGCGCTGGATGATGGGGATCGCGCTGCAATCCTGGGAGTTGCACGGCTGGCGCGACACGCTGCGGCAGGGCTACTGGTTCTGGCGGGATCGCAAAGGGCTGGTGAGCAACCTGGTCGGACCGGTGGCGGGGGTGATGTTCCTGGCCGGCGTGACGCGCTGGGCGTCCGGAGGCGCCGAGGGACCGCTGCGAATTCCCGGCCTGATCGCCTCCGATTCGGCGGCTGCCGTGTTTGCGTTCTCAGCCCTGATGCAAGTCTTCCACATGGCTATCAAGGCCGTGTGCGGAGCCCGGTTCTACGGATGGCGATTCGCGGCCGGCGCCCCCCTGCGCGCGTTCGTCGGGAACTGGCTCAATTTCGCCGCCACACTGAATGCACTCTGGCGGTATGGCGCCGCGCGGTTGCGGGGACAGCCCCTCGTCTGGCTGAAGACCGAACATCTCTACCCCAGCCGCGAGGCGCTATCGCCGCGGAAGCCCAGACTCGGAGAAATCCTGGTGGCGTGCGAAATGGTTGCACAGGATGAAGTGGATGAGGCGCTGGAGCGCAAGCACGCCGGGCAGCGCCTTGGGGAGTACCTGGTAGCGCGCGGGTTGTTGGGGGAGGCCGACCTCTACGAGGCGCTTGCCATGCAGCAGAATCTGGGCATCGAACCCCTCAGCCGGGCCCGGATCGCACCCGCAGTCACACGGACGCTACCGGCAGCGGTGGCGCGCAAATGGAAGGTCCTGCCATTCCGGGTGGCAGGAGGCAAGCTGTACGTGGCCGGCCCTGAAATCGCTGAGCCGGCCATGATTCAGGAACTGGCCGCGTACACGTCACTCGAGATCCGCTTTCAACTGATCACACCGCGCGCGTACCAAGGTTTCGAGGACGAGTTTTTGTCCCCGGAGACTCCGGTTCGCGCCCCCGCGGGTGCCCGGCGCGCGGCGATGTGACGCTAGGTGCGCACCACCACCGGGGGCTGCTCTTTGACGGGGGCCGGCTTGGACGCCTGCGCCTCGCGGCGCTCCGGCTCGCCCTTCAGAATGTCAATGCTGCCCTTGAAATAGGCGCCGTCTTCGATCACGATGCCGGCGGTCTTCACATCGCCAACGAGGTTCGCTTCCTTGCGGATCGTCAGGCGCTCCAGTGCGGTGACATTTCCGCGGATGTTGCCGTGGACCACCACCTCCCGCGCCTTGATGGAGGCGCGAATCCGGCCGTTCGGGCCGATCGTGAGGCGGTCCTGCGACTCGAGCGTCCCCTCCACCTCGCCATCGACCAATAATTCCTCCTTGGAGAAGATCTCTCCTTTGATCACCATCGACGCTCCGATCGATGCCGAGCGTCCGGCTGGTGCGTGGGAAACGGGCCGCGGGGGCGGCGGGGCGGGATCGTTCCGGGTCTGGATCATGGGCTCTTCCGGACTCGAACTGCGTTCGGGTTCGCTGCGTCTATTCCACATAGTGTTCTGACATCCTCATGAAGATTCCTGGGGCGGGCGCCACCCGCCGGTACGGTCAAGGCCGGGCCGGGACCAATCCCATACCGGCGGAGTGGCAACAGAGCCGTTGGTGCAACCTGGTGGCCAACCGGCGATCCGCCGTGTTTCCCGCGGGCGGCCGGATGGATGTAGCGCAAAAACTGCGGGTTCGTGTAAGAATTACGGCTTCGCAATGCCCAGCTTGGCGTACCAGGGCTTTGCAGGACGGATCGCCTCGTTCACCGCGTTGATGTTCTTGACGCCGTCGCCGGCCAGCCAGTCCTCCAGGGCCTTCACACCCTGCTTGCCGTACACGGGGATGCCTTCCTTCCAGGTGGCGCGCCCGCACAAGACTCCCGAGAAGTCGGTCCCCGATTCGGCCGCCATATTGAGGGACTCGGTGAACTGGGCATTGCTCACGCCGGCGCTCAGATAGATAAACGGCTTCGACGCCACCGCCGCGGCAGCGCGGAAATGGTCAAGCGCCTCGGCGCGGGTGTACGCCTTCTGTCCCTTGTAGACGCTGCTGCCCTCGACGAACTCGGCGTTGATCGGCACTTCCACCTTCAGCACGTCTACCTTGTAGTGGGGCTTGGAGAACTCCTCCATGCTCTTCGTGACGATCTCCGGCTTCTTCTTCGCGTATTCGAGACCCTTCTCATCGCCGCCCGCCGGATCGTATCCGATGAACTCCAGGAAGAAGGGGATATCGTTGGCATCGCACTCCGCCCCGATGCGCTCGATGAACGCGTGCTTGATATCGTTGACCCGCGGTTCGTCGAACGGAGTGTAGTAGATGAGGATCTTGACGGCGTTGGCGCCCCAGTCCCTGATCCGCATGGCTGACACCGTTGGAAGCAGATCGGGAAGGCGTCCGGGCTGCGTGTTGTCATAGCCGCTCTGCTCGTAGGCCAGAAGCAGCCCGGCGTTCGGTGCGCGCGTGGCCGCGGCCGGCAAACCCCATTCGGGGTCGAGCAGGATGGCGCTCGCGTGGGGGGTCAGGACCTTGGTGACAGCGGTCTTGAACTCCGTCATCATTTCGTCGGTGACGGCGCTCTTGTCGATGCCCTTGGCGGCGGCAATCGACTTCTGCAGGCTACCTCGCTGGTCCATCGCCGCGGCGGCAATCACCCCGGCGTCATTGGCCAGGGCCTTCATGTGCTGGATCTTTCCCGCTGACAAGCTCATAGTGTTCGGATTCCTCCTCGGGTGACGGTGATCGCTGCGGATCGCCGGGTTTCTAAGCTGCGAAGGCGTTACTCTTCAGTATGCCAGAGGCGGGGCAGACGCCGGAAGTATCTCTCCGCGCGGCGGACGTCAGCGAGGATCTGCGCCTTCAGAGCCTCCGGGGACGGGAATTTCCGCTCGTCCCGCAGTCTGCGCAGGAACGCGAGCCGCAAGTTGGACGGAGACGTGCCGTCAAGCGGCCGTAGCAGAAATGTCTCCACCGTCAGTGCCTTTCCATTAAAGGTGGGCCGCATTCCGACATTGGTCACAGATGGCCAGCGCCTCCCGGTATGCGGGTCCTCGCTGCACGTCACGTACACCCCGCTCGGCGGCAGCACACCGGTCGTCCAGGCGAGATTGAGCGTCGGAACGGTTTGCTTCGACCCGACGCCGTGGCCGCGCACGATCTCCCCGGAGAGGGTGAACGGCCGCGCCAATAGGTGCCGCGCCTCGGCCATCCTGCCCGCTTCGACCGCCCGCCTTACGGCGCTCGACGACACAATTCGCCCTTTGCGCCAGACCGGCGGCGCAATGTCTACCTCGAAGCCCAGTACCCTGCCCGCCGCTTCGAGAGTAGCCGTGCCGCCCGCCTGCCCGCGTCCGAAGCGGAAATTGGCGCCGACGACGACGGCCCGGGTTCCCAGGTGTTCGACGAGAATCCGCTCAATGAACGCCTCCGGCGGCAGCGCGGCGACTTCCCCGGTGAACGGCAGAATCAGCACCTGCTCGATCCCCTCGGCCGCCATCAACCGGCAGCGCTCGTCCAGGGTTGTCAGCAGCTTCGGCGCGCGGTCCGGCGCCACAACGCGCGCCGGGTGCGGATCGAACGTTAGCGCCGATGGCCGGACGCGCAGCCGCCGCGCCGCATCGCACACGCGCAGGAACAGCTCCCGGTGACCGGTGTGGACTCCATCGAAGTTTCCGATTGTCAGAGCGCAGGGTCCGAATCCGGTGGCTTCGTCGAGGCTCCGGTAGATCCGGATCGCCATTCAGTCCGCGCCCTCCACGTCGATTTCCAGCCCGTCATAGGCCAGCCGGATATTTGCGGGCAGCAGTTCCTCGGTCCGCGCGTGCGCCAGATCGTGGCAGATGTGCGTGAAGAACGCCCGTCTCGGAGCCAGCTGCTCCACGTACCGGCGCGAACGCTCGACCGTCGAGTGCGTCGGATGCGGCTTGTGGCGCAGAGCGTCCAGGAACAGGACATCGAGGCCGTGGAGCATGTCCAGAGATTCGGGCGGAATCTCGCTGTGGTCGGTCAGGTACGCGGCGTTGCCGAAGCGGAAGCCGAGCGACGCGCCGCGGCCATGACGGAGAGGCACCGGCTGAAAGCTCAGGCCGAACAGGTCGAAAGACTCCCCGTTCAGGCGAGCTGTGGACAGCTTCGGCCGGGACGATTCCGTTGCCGCGCCGTCGAACGCGTAGCGGAAGCAGCGTTCGACCGCCTCGATCGTTTGCTCCGAGCCGTAGACCGGGATCGGATCGCGGCGGTGGAAACCGAACGGGCGCACATCGTCCAGGCCCATGATGTGATCCGCATGCTCGTGCGTCAGCAGAATCGCGTCGAGCCGGTCCATCCGGGCTCGCAACGCCTGCTGGCGGAAGTCGGGCGTCGTATCGATCAGCACGGCGCGGCCGGCGAATTGGAGCAGCACGGACGGGCGCAGCCTTTGGTCCCGCGGGTCCCGCGACCTGCAGACGGCGCAGTCGCACCCGATAGTCGGCACCCCGACACTCGTTCCCGAACCCAGAACTGTGATGCGAACCGGCGGCATGCGGTGGGCTGTTTGCCCTTCCATCTTCGCATGATCGCGCGAGCCGCTATGGTAGACTACGAATTTCCCACCCCACGTTCGCATGTCATCCGGAACACGATCCGCCGCGGGCGAGAAGTTTCGCACACTCGTTGAGCTGATGGCCCGCCTGCGGGCGCCGGACGGCTGTCCCTGGGACCGCGAGCAGACCTTTGACACCATCAAGCCGTTCCTGCTCGAAGAAACATACGAGGTCCTCGACGCGATCGACGCGCGCGACTGGCAGGAGTTGCCGGATGAGCTCGGCGACCTGTTGCTCCAGGCGGTGTTCTTCTCCCAGATGGCCGACGAACAGGGTCTGTTCCGGATCGAGGATGCGCTGGACCGGATCAACGAGAAACTCGTGCGGCGCCATCCGCACGTTTTCGGCGACGCCGAGGCGCGCACCGAAGGCGATGTCCGCCGGATCTGGGGGGAGATCAAGGCGCGCGAGAAGGAGCGAAAGGGCGTTTCGCCGAAGGCGCTTCTGGATGGAGTCCCGCGTTCGCTACCGGCCCTTGTCGAAGCGGCGCAGATTTCCGAGAAGGCCGCCCGGACCGGCTTTGACTGGAATCATTCCGACGACGTGATCGCCAAGCTGCACGAGGAACTCGAAGAGCTGCGCCTAGCTGAAACAGCCGATGAGCGGGAGGGAGAACTGGGCGACCTGCTGTTCGTCGTCGTCAACCTCGCGCGCTGGCTGAAGGTGGACCCCGAACAGGCGTTGCGCAAGACCAATGCCAAGTTTCGGGCGCGTTTTGGCCACGTGGAATCTCGCCTGAAGGCGGACGGCCGGTCGCTCGAAGACGCAAACATCGAAGAAATGGAGGCCCTATGGCAGGAGGCCAAGCGGAACAACAAGCCGTGATCACAGCCCGGCTGCTCACCACACACGCGGAGTTCGCCGAAGCGGTCGATCTGCAGCGGACAGTCTGGGGATTCGCCGACCTCGAGTTGCTGCCCGTCCGTCTGTTTGTCGTGGCGTCGAAGGTCGGCGGGCAGGTTCTGGGCGCTTACGACGGGGAACGGATGATCGGCTTCTGTCTGGCCATTCCGGGCATCAAACACCGGCCGGACGGGAACAATTTCAGCTATCTGCACAGCCACATGCTGGGCGTGCTGAGCGAGTACAACAACCGCGGCGTGGGGCGCCTGCTGAAGTTGCGGCAGCGTGAGCTGGCGATGGAGGCCGGCATCGATCTGGTCGAGTGGACGTTCGATCCGCTGGAAGTGAAGAACGCTTTCTTCAACGTAGAGCGCCTGGGGGCGATCGCGCGGCGCTACGTGGAGAACCAGTACGGAACCACGACGAGCTTCCTGCACGGCGGCCTGCCTACGGACCGCCTCGTGGCCGAGTGGTGGCTGCGGTCGCCTCGCGCCGCGAGCGTGGTTGCCGGACAAGGACGCCCTCGGCCCGCAATCGAGGTGCGCGTCTCGATCCCCGCGGACATCGCCGAAGTGCGCAAGAGCGAGCCGAAACGCGCGCGCGAGATCCAGCAACGCGCCTCGGTGACCTTCCGTGACGCCTTCAACCGCGGCCTTGCCGTGGTCGGCTTCGAACGGTCGCCGGAAGCCGGTACGTACCTGTTAGGAATTCCTGAATGAAACTTGAATCGATCACCCTCCGCCAGCTTCGTCTTCCCCTGGTTCACTTCTTCGAGACCAGCTTCAGCCGCACCTATGAGCGCAAGATCATCGTCGTCGAAGTGGCGGGCGAAGGCGCCTCCGGATGGGGCGAAGTGACAGCCGGTGAGCATCCCTTCTACAACGAGGAGTGGACCGATTCGGCCTGGGCGATCGTCCGCGATTACGTGGCGCCGCGGGTTCTTGGCCGCGAGTTGCGCTCGGCGGAAGACGTGGCGCCTCTGGCCGAACACATCCGCGGCCACCGCATGGCGCGAGGCGCGGTCGAGACCGCCGTCTGGGACCTCGAAGCGCGGCTCGCCGGGAAGCCGCTCTGGGAGCACATCGGCGGCGGTGAGCGGAAGGAAATTCCGTGCGGTGTCTCGATTGGAATTCAGGATTCGGTCGAACAGTTGATCGAGAAGATCCAGACCGAGCTCGACGCCGGCTACCAGCGGATCAAAATGAAGATCAAGCCGGGCTGGGATGTTGACGTAGTGGCCCGCGTCCGCGAGCGCTTCCCGAATATCCGCCTGATGGCGGACGCCAACTCAGCCTACACGCTGGCCGACGCCGCCCACCTGAAGCAGCTCGATCGCTTCTACCTCATGATGATCGAGCAGCCCCTGGCGCACGACGACATCATCGACCATGCCGCGCTGCAGGCCAAACTCGACACGCCCATTTGTCTTGACGAGTGCATCCGCTCGGCGCGCCACGCCGAGCAGGCCATCCGTTTGAACGCGGGCAAGATCATCAACATCAAGCTGGGACGCGTCGGCGGGTTCCGCGAGGCAAAGCGCGTGCACGACGCCGCGCAGGCCGCTGGAATCCCGGTGTGGTGCGGCGGCATGCTCGAAGCCGGCATCGGGCGCGCGCACAATATCGCGCTCTCGACTCTCGCCAACTTTACCCTGCCGGGCGATGTCTCCGCCAGCAAGCGCTATTGGACGCGCGACATTATCGCGCCGCCGGTCGAGACCACCGATCGCGGCACGATTCTGGTCCGCGACGATCCCGGCTTCGGCTACCCGCTGGATCTCGAATACCTCGAGCAGGTCACAGAGCGCCGGGAGACGATCCGCCTATGAGCGACGAGGGCGAACCCAAGCCGGGATCGGGGAAGCTGCTGCTCTACTCCCTGATCCTGGCGATGCTGCTGCTCTGGGCCGGGAACTTTATCATCGGCAAGGTGGCTCTGCGGGAGTTCCCTCCCCTTCTCGCGGGCGGCTTGAGGACCGCGCTGGCGGGCCTCCTCATGGTTCCGGTCTTCCTCTGGCAGCGCGCGCGAACGCCCCGCGAAACGTGGACCCGGCGCGACTGGCGAGTCCTTCTTCTCCTCGGCGTGTTTGGCGTCTCTCTCAACCAGGTATTCTTCCTGATCGGCCTGAAGCGCACGACCGTGGCGCACTCGGCTTTCGTCGTGGGCCTGATGCCGATTCTCGTACTGCTGATCGCCGTGCTGGCGGGTCAGGAGCGTCTGGCTGGCAGGCGGTTGGCGGGCATGATCATCGCCTTTGGCGGCGTGGTGTGGCTGAATGCCTTTCCGGCCGGGACGCCCGCGCAGGTCGCCGGACCCTCGCTGCTTGGGGATCTCTTCATCTTTCTCTCGATCCTGTCGTTCGCCGCGTTCACGGTATTCGGCAAAGAGGTCAGCCGCCGCCACTCCGGCATTACCGTCAGCACCATCGGCTACGCCGCCGGCGCCGTGGCGCTCGCGCCATTGACCCTCTGGTACGCGCGCGATTTTCCCTTTGCCTCCATCAGCACGGCTGCCTGGATGAGTCTGCTCTACATGGCGCTGTTTCCGTCGGTGATCTGTTACCTGATCTACTACTTCGCGCTCACGAAGATCTCCGCTTCGCGTCTGGCGGCATTCGGCTATGTGCAGCCGGTTCTCGCGGTGGCGCTCGGCACGGCAATTCTGCGTGAACCTTTAACGCCCGCGCTCGCCGCTGGCGGGGCGATCATCCTCTGCGGCGTCTATTTCGCGGAGCGCGGCTGATGCGGCCGTTCATCCGTCTGTTGCGCGAGAACCGCAACTACCGCTATACATGGCTGGGCCAGATTGTCAGCGAGATCGGCGACCACTTCAACAACATCGCCGTGTTCAGTCTCGTACTCGAGAACACGCAGTCCGGACTCGCGGTCAGCGGCGTGATGCTGGCCCGCGCCCTGGCGATGGTGCTGGGCGGGCCCATTGCGGGAGTCGTGCTCGACCGCTTCGACCGCAAGAAGATCATGATCGCCAGCGATGTCGCCCGCATGGCGGTTGCGCTCTGCTTCATCTTCATGGTGGATGCGCATCACATCCCGGTCGTGTATTTGCTCAGCGGGCTGCTGATGTTCGCCTCGCCGTTCTTCACGAGCGGCCGCGCTTCGATTCTGCCCACCATCACGACGCGCGAAGAGTTGCACACCGCGAACTCCCTGACGCAGGCGACGCAGTTCACCACGCTGACACTCGGCACGTTCTCCGCCGGGCTCAGCGCGTCGCAGTTCGGGTTCAAGGCGGCGTTTGCCGTGAATGCCGCTTCGTTTCTGGTCTCCGCGCTTCTGATCGCACGTTTGCGCGCGCCTGGACGCGGATTCCGCGCCGCGCGGAAGGCTCTGACCGAGAGCGAAGTCGTCCGCCCATGGCACGAGTACGCCGAAGGTCTGCGGTACCTGCGGGCGACTCCTCTGCTGCTCGGGATCTCGCTCCTGGGCGTCGGATGGGCCAGCGGCGGCGGCGCGGCGCAGATCCTGTTCACGCTGTTCGGCGAAGTGGTCTTCAAAAAGGGGGCGGCGGGCATCGGCATTATCTGGGGATGCGCCGGCATCGGGCTGATCTTTGGCGCCGTCGCCGGACACTGGCTGGGCGAGCGCCTGACGTTCGTCAAGTACAAGCGGACCATCGCCTGGTGCTATGTGGTGCACGGGCTGGCCTATGTCGCGTTCAGCAGGATGGAAGGCTTCGGGGCGGCGCTGTTCTTCATGGGACTGTCGCGGTTCGCGGTGGCGATCAGTTCCGTCATGAACTACTCAATGCTCCTGCGGCACGTCTCGGACGAGTTCCGGGGCCGCGTCTTCTCTACCGTGGAATCGCTCGTTTGGGCGACCATGATGGTATCGATGACTCTTGCGGGATTCGCCTCGGAATACTACAGCCCGCGGCTGATCGGTGTGTGGAGCGGCGTACTCAGTTCGTTGACGGCAGTCTATTGGATTTGGATGAACGCAGCCGGACGCCTGCCCGAACCCGCGCGCGTCGGCGTCGCGCAGGACGAAGTGGAGGTTCACGGTGATCCAAGAACATGAACTGACGGGAAAGGTGGTCCTGGTCACGGGAGCGGCGAAGCGCATCGGCCGGTCCATCGCGCTACGTCTGGCTCAGGAAGGCGCGCGGGTCATCGTCCACTACGGGAACTCGGAAGGCGAAGCCCGCCGGACCGCAGAGGAATGCGGCGGAGATGTCGCCCGCGCGAATCTCGAGGACGCCGGCCAGATCGCCCGCCTCTTCGCGGATGTGGCCGAGCGGTTCGGCCGCCTGGATGCCCTCGTCAACAACGCCGCGCGCTTCACACGCTTCGACCCGCTCGAGATCACGGAAGCCGACTGGGATTTCATCCATTCGGTCAATCTCAAGGCGGTCTTCTTCTGTTGCCAGCACGCGGCGCGGTTGATGCGGCAGTCCGGCGGAGGCCGCATCGTGAACATCAGTTCGCTCGGAGGCATCCGGCCCTGGGCGGAGCACGCGCACTATTGCGCGTCCAAAGCCGGTGTCATCATGCTGACGCACGCTTTGGCCAAGGCATTCGCTCCGGATATCACGGTCAACAGCGTCGCGCCGGGCGTGATCCCGTTCGGCGAGGAAGGTGACGCCCGCATCCAATCGATGATCCGGCACACGCCCGCCGCCCGCGCCGGCACGGGCGAGGAGATCGCCGATGCCGTGGTGTACTTTTTGCAGGCGTCCAACTTCATTACCGGACAAATACTTGCCGTCGACGGCGGGTTGAGCCAGAATTGACGCGATGAGTCCCGAAGCCTGGTTTTCCCTGGCGAACGTTTCCGTGCTGCCTGCCTGGGCGATGCTGATCTTTGCCCCGCGGTGGCGCGGTACGGACATCCTCGTCCACCGCCTGACGCTGCCCTTGGTTCTGGCGGTTCTCTATATCTATGTACTGGCATCCAGTTGGGGCCAATTGGAAGGCGGGTTCGGCTCGCTCCGTGAAGTGAGCCTGCTGTTCTCGAACCCAAAGGCCTTGCTTGCGGGATGGGTGCACTACCTCGCGTTCGACCTGTTCGTCGGCGCGTGGGAAACGCGCGACGCCGCAGCGCAAGGCCTACCCCGCTGGCTCGTCGCGCCGTGCCTGATCCTGACGTTCATGCTGGGCCCCGCGGGGCTGGCTCTCTACGTCGCCGTGCGCGCGGCCTTTGCAAGGGGGAACCGGTGAGCGCGCTGCGTGAACTGGCCCGCCGCGAACCTCTGCTATTTCGAGTGGGCGCCGGCTTCTGGCTGCTATCGATCGTCCTCCTGGCAGGAGTGTTCGTGGACAGCGCTGAAATCCTTGGCGTCAACCGCTGGATCAAGCCGCTGAAGTTCTCCCTTTCGATCGCGATCTTCATCTGGACGATGGCCTGGTTCCTGCAGTATCTCGACCGGTCGATCCGGACACTGCCGGTCATCCGCTGGGGGATTGTCTCAACACAGGTGGTTGAGATTGTGCTCATCGCCGGGCAGTCCGCCCGCGGCGTGCCGTCGCATTTCAATGCCGCGACGCCGTTCGACCTCGCTGTCTTCAATACGATGGGATTGGCGATCCTGGCCAATTCCATCGTGTGCGCCTGGGCGTTCGTGGTCTACCTCAAGCGGCCTCCGGAGTTGCCTGCCTCGTACCTGTGGGGCATTCGTTGCGGTCTGGCGATGTTCCTGCTTGGCTCGGCCGCGGGCGTCGTGCTGGTGGCCAACAACGCGCACACCGTCGGACTACCCGATGGCGGAGCGGGCCTGCCCTTCCTGAACTGGAGCACCCTCGGCGGCGATCTTCGCATCGCCCATTTCGTGGGTCTGCACGGGACGCAGGCGATGGCGATCGCCGGCTACGCGTTCGCGCGCATCCGGATGCCGCGCGGCGAGTGGCTGGTCATCGGATTCACACTCGCCTGGGCCTTCCTGACGCTGGCATTGCTGTTCATGGCGCTCGCCGGCCGGCCGCTGTTCATTGCCCCCCTGACGGAAGTTCCCACGATAAGATAGGCGGCAATGCGACGGCGAAGTGTCCTGAAACAATTCGCGGGCTGGATGGCCGCGCCGGCGGTCCTGCGCGCGCAGCGGCGCCCTGGCGACAAGCCGAATCTTCTGTTCGTCTGGACCGACCAACAGCGACCGGATACGATGGCCGCTTACGGCAATACGACCTACAAGGTCCCCGCGATGAACCGCCTTGCCGCTGAAAGCGTGGTCTTCGAGCGGGCCTACGTCACACAGCCGGTGTGCACGCCGAGCCGCTCGTCGGTGCTATCCGGACTCTGGCCGCATCAGAACGGGTGCGTCAATAACAATATCCGGATGCGGCCGGAGACGCGCACGCTGCCGGAACTGCTGGCCGATTCCAGTTACCGCACCGGGTACATGGGGAAGTGGCACCTGGGCGACGAGGTCTTCGCCCAGCACGGATTCCAGGAGTGGCGCTCCATCGAGGACGGCTACCAGCGTTTCTTCTCGCCGGCCCGCGATCCATCGAAGCGGAGCAGTTACCACGATTTTCTGCTCTCGCAGGGATACAAGCCGGGACAGTCCGGCACGTTCGGACGAGAGTACGCGGTCAGTCTGCCTGTGGAACATACGAAGCCGTCCTACCTGGCGACGGAGGCGTCACGCTTCATCCTGGAGAACCGCGCGGAGCCGTGGCTGCTGCATGTCAATTTTCTGGAGCCTCATTCGCCATTCACCAGCCGGTTGAACGATCTGCACTCGCGGGAGGAAGCGCCGGTCCCGCAGAATTGCGAGCAGTTGACGGAGGGCGCTCCGGAGCCCGAATGGTACGGCCGCCATCGCAAGTCGTCGCGGGAGAGCTTCAAATCCTTTCAACTGGACACCCGCGCCGGATGGGAGCGCGTCAACCGGAACTACGCCGGACTGTGCAGCCTCGTCGACCAGGCGGTGGGGCGCATCCTCTGGGCTCTCGAAGCCTCGGGTCAGGCGGAGAACACGATCGTCGTCTACACGTCCGATCACGGTGAGATGATGGGCAGCCACGGGATGATCACGAAGTCAGTGATGTACGAGGAGTCCGCCCGCGTGCCCCTGCTGATGCGCGTCCCGTTCCGCGGCCAGCGGCCGATGCGCGTCCGCCGGCCGGTCAGCCATATCGATCTGGTTCCCTCGCTGCTCGACCTGATGGGGAAACCGCGCGCGGCCGAAGGACTCGCCGGACGCAGCAACGTTTCCCTGCTCAATGGGCGCGACGACGATGCGCCGGTGTTTCTCGAGTGGAACGCGCAAGGCCCGGGGCGGCAGTCGAACGCCCGCACCGCCGTCTCTCCCGAGGGCTACAAGCTCGTCCTGCACGAAGGCGATCACGGCATGCTGTTCGACCTGAACCGCGATCCGCTGGAGATGACGAACCGCTTCGGCGATCCGGCGCTGCGCAGCGTCCAGACGAAGCTGGCCGGCCAGATTCGCGGCTGGCAAAAGACCGTGAATGACACGCTCACGCTGCGGGAGTCCGCATGAAGCGGCGGACCTTCCTGCGCGCGGCGGCGCCGGCGATCCTGACCGCGCGCATGGGGTCCGCCGCGGACCGCCCGAACATCGTTTGGATTTTCGGCGAGGATATGGGCCCGCAGCTCGGCTGCTACGGCTACCCGCTGGTAACCACTCCCAATCTCGATCGGCTCGCCCGCGAGGGCGCACGATTCGACCGCGCCTTCACGACCGCTCCGGTCTGCTCCGCGAGCCGTTCGGCGTTCAACACGGGTGTGTACCAGACGACCACAGGCACGCACCACCACCGCAGCCACCGCAAAGACGGATACCGCTTGCCCGAAGGCGTGCGGCTGGTGTCGGAGCGCCTGCGGGACGCCGGCTACTTCACGGCCAACGTCCTGGAGTTCGCCTCAGGCATCGGCGGCACCGGCAAGACCGATTTCAATTTCACGGTGGACAAGCCATTCGACGGGACCCACTGGAACCAGCGCAAGGCCGGTCAACCGTTTTTTGCCCAGGTCAACTTCCGGGCGCCGCACAAGGGACCCGCGTTCAAGGAAGCGCGGCGACAGACCAACCTGATCGATCCGCAGCGGGTGACGCTGCCTCCCTATTTTCCCGATCACGCGGTGGTGCGGGACGAGGTAGCCAACTATCTTGACGCAATCAATCTGCTGGATTCGCAGGTCGGCGTCCTGCTGGACCGCCTGGAGCGCGACCGTGTCCTCGACAACACAGCGATCTTCTTCATGGGCGACAACGGACAGTGCCTGATCCGCGGCAAACAGTGGCTCTACGACGCGGGCATCCACGTCCCGCTGCTGCTGCGCTGGCCCGGCGTTGTGCGGGCGGGCACCGTCCGCGACGAAATGGTTCTATCGCTCGATATGACGGCGACGACGCTGGCCGCGGCGGGCGTGAGCCTTCCCGCTGCGTTCGACGGGCGGCCCCTTGTTGGCGCGGGAGCGCGCCAGCGGCCGTACATCATCGCCGCGCGGGACCGCTGCGACATGACGGTCGACCGCATCCGCTGCGTCCGGGACACGCGCTACAAGTACATCCGCAACTTCATGCCGGAGCGGCCGTACACGCAGCACAACGAGTACATCCAGCGCGAGTACCCGACTCTGGGCGTGATGAAGGAGCTGCACGCAGCGGGTCAGCTCGACAACACACAATCGCTGTTCATGGCCCCACGCAAGCCGGAGGTCGAGTTCTACGACACCGCCGTGGATCCTCACGAAGTAAACAACCTGGCGGACGCCCCGCAGCACCGGAAGCGCGTCACAGCGATGGCCGGCCTGCTCGACGACTGGATCCACCAGACCGGCGACCGCGGGGCACAGCCTGAACCCGAAGAAGCGCGCAGGTTGTAGCGCTATTCTGTGTCTAATGCTGCGATTGCTTCCGTGGCCGCTCCTCTTTCTCCTCAGTGCGAGCCTCGCGGCGCAGGATGTCCGTTTCGTCCCGCAGAGCCGCGAATCGATCGAGCGGCGTCTCGACGCTCTCGCGGTCACCAATAGCGAGCGCGCCGCCACCATGCGGAAGCTGTTTCACGAGGCCGGCTGCGGGGAGCGTCTGTCCGACGCGCCGGTGCGCGGAGCGAAACTCCCGAACGTGGTCTGCGACCTCCCGGGAGAACGCAGCGACACCATCGTCGTCGGCGCGCACTACGACAAGACCGGCGCCGGGCAGGGCGCCATCGACAATTGGGCGGGTGTTTCTCTGCTGCCGGCGCTGTTCGAGAGTCTTGCGGACGAACCCCGGAATCACACGTTCATCTTCATCGCGTTCGCCGAGGAAGAAAGCGGACTCTTGGGGTCGCATTCCTTTGTCAGACACCTCGGCAAGGACGGCGCGCGGCGTGTCCTGGCGATGGTCAACCTCGATTCTCTGGGCCTCGGCCCCACCAAGGTGGGAATCACGACGTCGAGCGAGCATCTGGTCCGGTGGGCCTCGGCGGTGTCCCGGTCGATGAAACTGCCCCTGGAAGGCATGAGCTACGACCAGGTCGGCAGATCCGACTCGGCCTCCTTCCGGGCAAAGAAGATTCCGACAATCGATTTTCACTCCGTCACGACCGAGACGCTGGCAGTCCTCCACTCGAAGGAGGACCGGCTGGATCGGATCGCGCGAGACGATTTCTTTGAAAGCTACCGGCTGATCGCCGCCTATCTCGCGCTGCTGGACACCGGGCGCGCCTGGCCCGCCGGCAAGTGACCCAGCTCGCTTTTGCGCTCTTGTGGCTGCCCGCGGCGCAAACAGCCGGGGCGGACTTCGAGCGCGCGATGGAAGGGCGCCGCGGCACGGTGGTTGCGGTCGAGGTCGAATCCGGCCGGCTCCTCGGCGCACACCGCCTGGACATCGCGGCGCGGCGCCTGGCCCGGCCCGGCTCCGCCGTGAAGCCGTTCTCCCTGCTCGCGCTGCTCAACGGACGCCGAGCCGGCTACGGCACTACGTGGTTCTGCCAGCGCCGGCTCGACATCGGGCCCCGGCGCTTCGATTGCACGCATCCGCACACTCCCCTGCCTCTTGAGTCCGGCGCGGCCCTCGCGTATTCGTGCAACACGTTCTTCGCGCATTTCGCTTCCGCCTTGTTGCCGTCGGAACTGTCCGAAACGTTCGTCCGGGTGGGGCTGACCAGCCGGACGGGTCTCGCCTCTATCGAGGCGGCGGGCGCGGCGCGGCCGGCGCGCACCGAGGAAGAGCGCCAACTCCAGGCGCTCGGTGAGGCCGGCATCGAAGTGACCCCGCTTGGACTACTCAATGCCTACCGCAAGCTGGCGCAGCGCCGCCTGCTGCCGGAACCCATCGACTTCGATACCGGCATGATCTACCGCGGCCTCGATGAGGCCACACAATACGGCACGGCGCGGCTTGCCAGTCCGGACGGGATTCGCGTCGCTGGAAAAACGGGGACGGCGTCGGCCCTGGGACGCGCGCCGCCCACCGCCTGGTTCGCCGGCTGGATGCCCGCGGAACAACCGCGCGTTGTGATCGTCGTGATGATCGAAGGCGGCCGCGGCGGCGCCGACGCCGCTCCCGTGGCGCGGCGCGTCATCGAAGCGCTCGCAAGCGCCGCGAAGTGAATATACTCTTGATATGCCAGCAGACCTTACCAGACGGACCGCGCTTGGCGCGATCGCGGGCGGCGCCTTCGTTGCCTGCCAGAAGGAACAGCCCCAGACCAGCGAAGTGAAGCCGTACCGCATCATCGATCCGCACGTTCACGTCTGGAAGGCCGACCCCAAGTATCCCTGGGCCGCCGAAACGAAGACGCCTCCCGCCGAGGACCGCACGCCCGAAATGCTCCTCGAACTGATGAAGGCGCATAACGTCGAGAAGACGGTCATCATCCAGGTGATTCACTACCGCTGGGACAACAGCTATCTACGGGACGTGTTGAAGCAATACCCGCAGTATTTCAAGGGTGTCGCGCGCGTCAATCCGGAAGACCCGGCCGCTCCCGACCATCTCTCGAAGCTCGTCGAAGAGGACAAGATGAGCGGCGTGCGTCTGAGCCCGGCGGGTAACCCCGCGGGCGACTGGATCAAGGGCCCGCTGATGCCGCCGCTGTGGAAACGCTGCAACGAGCTGAGAGTGCCGATGACGATCCTGGCGCCGGTGGTCCGCATGCCCGACGTGGCGCCGCTGATCGAGAGCCTGCCGGAGTTGACGGTAGTGATCGACCACATGGCCGATTCCCCCATCGACAAGCCGGAAGAACTCGACAAGCTGATCGCGCTCCAGAAGTACCCGAAGGTCTTCGTCAAGCTCTCGCACTCCTGGTCGCTCTCCAAGCAGGAGTACCCGTGGCGGGACACGCACGATCAGATCAAGCGCCTCTACGACAGCTTCGGTCCGCAGCGGCTGATGTGGGGCACCGACTGGCCGGTGTCGGAGCGGCACGCCACTTACGGGCAGACGCTGTCGTTGATTCAGGACGAGCTGAAGTTCCTCAACGAGGAAGACAAGAGTTGGATTCTGAGCCGCACCGTCGAGCGCGTCTGGCCGTTCGCCTGAACGAGCCCCCCTGGCAAGCCGGAGACGCTCAGGCGTCCCGGCTGCCTCTGAGGCTCTGCGACTTGACGATCGCCACGCCCAGAAAGATGATGCCCATAGCCGAGCCTTCGCGCCAGCCGAACGGCTCGCGATAGACGAGCCACCCGAGCACCACCGCCACGACACAGTTCAGATACGAGTGGATCGACACGACTGCCACCGGCAGGCGCTCCAGCACATACGTGTAGGACGTGTAGCCAATGATGGATCCGAAGACGATCAGGTAGATCATGGCGCCTACGCCGCGCACGCTCCATTCCACGGGATGCGCCGGAACCAGGGCGGCGATGGGCAGGAACGCGATTCCCGCCGCAAGCTGGTGAATTGCGCCAACCGCCAGCGCGTGGCCGCCGACGGCCTGCCGCCGCTGGTAAATGGAGCCGAACGACCACGCCGCCATCCCCACCTGCAGGATCAGGAATCCCCGCAACAGCGACCGGTCCAGCGACTGCCCGGTCAGGTCCGGCGCCAACAGGACCAACGCTCCCAGGAGTCCCACCACCATACCCGCCACGGTCGGACCATGCAGCCGCTGTCCCCCGGGGAGGGCCGCTTCGAGCGAGATCATCCAGAACGGAGAGATCGTAATCATCAGCCCCGCCATGCCGCTGGCGATGAACAGTTCGGAAACGGTCAGGGCCGCGTTTCCCAGACCCAGGATCAGCACGCCGGCGAAGGCCGTCTTACGCAGAGCGTCGCCCGAAGGCAGTTGCCCGCCGCGCGCTTTCACTACTGCCAGAAGAATGGATCCGGAAATCAGGAAGCGGGCTGACACGAGCATCATCGGCGGGAACGACTCCAGCGCCATGCGGATACCCAGATAGGTGGTGCCCCAGAAGACGGAAACGGAGGCGAGTGCGGTACGCCTTCCACAGGGGATGCGCGGTCAACGTCTCAGCGTAGCATGCCGTTTGCGGGGTCACGCGCGAGCGTGCGGCAGGTTGTTACGATAAGAACATTCGTCTTATGAGCAGAACTGGCTTGGTTGTCGCGGCCCTGCTGCCCTTCGCCCTGCCGGCGCAGACGGCCGACTTCGTGCGCGACGTGCAGCCATTACTCGCGAGTTCGTGTTACGGCTGCCATGGCGCGAAAGCGCAGATGGGCGGACTGCGGCTGGATGCGAAGGCTCTCGCGTTCGCCGGCGGCGTCGCCGGCAAATCGATTGTCCCGGGGGATCCCGATGCCAGCCCGCTATACCAGCGCATCGCTGGAACCAGCGACCAGGCGCGGATGCCAATGGGCGCCAAGCCGCTGGCGCCGGAACAGATTGCGCTCGTGCGGCGCTGGATCGAACAAGGGGCCACGTGGCCGGACGGGATCGGCGCCGAGGTCGCGGAGATCCGCAAACACTGGGCGTTCGTGGCTCCACGGCGTCCGGAGTTGCCGGCGAAGCAGGGGAGTCCGATTGACCGGTTTGTGCTGGCGAAGCTCGATCGGGAAGGGTTGCGGCCATCGCCGGAAGCGGATCGCACGACGCTGCTGCGGCGTCTTTCGCTCGATCTGACCGGTCTGCCGCCCACGCCGGGGGAAGTCGACGCGTTCCTCGCCGACCGCGGTCCCGATGCCTACGAGAGGCAGGTGGACCGCCTGCTCGCTTCCCCGCACTACGGCGAACGCTGGGCGCGCTTCTGGCTTGACGCCGCCCGCTATGCCGATTCCGATGGCTTTGAGAAGGACAAGCCGCGCTTCGTCTGGTTCTTCCGCGACTGGGTCATCCGCGCGCTCAATCGCGACCTGCCCTATGACCAGTTTATTGTCGAGCAGATCGCCGGGGATCTCCTGCCGGACGCAACGCAGGATCAGCTCGTCGCCACGGGCTTCCTGCGGAATTCGATGATCAACGAAGAAGGCGGCATCGACCCCGAGCAGTTCCGCATGGAAGCGATGTTCGACCGCATGGACGCCATCGGCAAGGGCGTCCTCGGCCTCACCATCCAATGCGCGCAGTGCCACAACCATAAGTTCGATCCGCTCACGCAGGAAGAGTATTACCGGATGTTCGCGTTCCTGAACAACGCGCACGAATCGACCGCCGCGGTGTACACACCGGAACAGCAGCGGAAACGCGCCGAGCTGTTCGCCCGCATGCGGGAGATCGAAGACGGCCTGAAGCACCGCACGCCGGACTGGCGCGAACGGATGGCCGCCTGGGAGCGCCAGACGCGGGGCGACCAGCCCGAGTGGATCTTTGCGAAACCCGAGGTGGACGACATCTCCACTGGCGGCCAGAAGTATATCCCGCTCAAGGACGGATCGTTCCTGGCGCAGGGATACGCGCCCACCAAGCACCGCGTCAAGATGACACTGCGGACGGAGATGACCGGCATCACAGCGTTCCGCCTGGAGCTGCTGAACGATCCGGCGCTGCCGCTCGGCGGCCCCGGGCGCTCGATCTATGGAACCAGTGCGCTGACGGAATTCGAAGTGGAAGCCGCGCCGGCAGCGGATCCGGAGAAGAAGACGAAGGTCAAGTTCGTCAGGGCGACGGCGGACATCAACCTGCCCGAGGCCGAGCTGCTGCCCATCTACCGCGACAAGAGTGACAAGCGGCGCGTTACGGGACCTATCGCCTACGCGATCGACGGCAACGAAGACACGGCATGGGGGATCGATGCCGGACCCGTGTTGCGGAACCAGCCGAGGAAGGCCGTGTTCAACGCCGAAAGCCCGGTTGGCTTCCCCGGTGGCACGATCCTGACGTTCTACCTCAGCCAGCGCCACGGCGGGTACAACAGCGACGACAACCAGAATCACAATCTCGGCCGCATGCGCCTCTCGATGACGCAGGCCGCCGATGCCGCGGCCGACCCGCTGCCCGCCGATGTCCGCGCGATTCTCGATGTCCCCGCCGCGCAGCGGACCCCTGCGCAGGAAGCGGCCGTGTTCCGCCACTGGCGGACGACCGTGCCCGAGTGGCACGACGCAAGCGAAGCGATCGCAGGGTTGTGGCGCGAGCATCCCGACGGGGCGTCGCAGTTGGTGCTGCGCGAGCGTGAGGCGATGCGCGAGACGCACCTGTTGACCCGCGGCGATTTCCTGCAGCCGGCGCGCAAGGTTGATCCGGGCGTGCCAGCATTCCTTCACGCGCTGCCGGAGACGGCGCCGAAGAACCGGTTGACGTTTGCACGCTGGCTCGTAGACCGGCAATCGCCCACCACGGCCCGCTCGCTCGTGAATCGTGTATGGCAAACGTATTTCGGCACGGGATTGGTCGAATCCGCCGAAGATCTCGGGAAGCAGGCCGCGGCGCCGTCGCATCCGGAACTGCTGGACTGGCTCGCGGTCGAGTTCATGGAGAACGGCTGGAGCCTGAAGAAACTGCACAAACACATCGCGATGTCGGCCACCTACCGGCAAAGCTCTCATGTAACGCCGGAGTTGCTGGAACGCGACCCGTACAACCGGTTGCTCGCGCGCGGCCCGCGCTTCCGCGTCGACGCGGAGGCAGTGCGGGATATCGCGCTCGCTGCCAGCGGCCTGCTAAATCCCGCGATCGGCGGACCGAGTGTCTACGCACCGGCGCCTGAGTTCCTGTTCCTGCCGCCGGCGAGCTACGGTCCCAAGACGTGGAACGAAGCACAGGGTCCGGACCGCTACCGGCGCGCCCTCTACACGTTCAGCTTCCGCTCGGTGCCCTATCCGCCGCTGCAGGCGTTCGACGCACCGAACGGGGAGACGTCCTGCGTGCGGCGCGCGCGATCGAACACCCCGCTGCAGGCGCTCACGACATTGAACGAAACTGTCTTCGTCGAAGCCGCTCAGGCGCTCGCGGCGCGCGCCAAACGGGAAGGCGGCGCGACCGATCGTGACCGCCTGTCGTACGCGTTCCGGTTGTGCGTCGCACGCCCGCCGTCGGCGGCCGAGACTGACGAATTGCTGGGACTGCTGGCACGCCACGACGCACGCTCGCAGGACGGCTGGACGGCGGTGGCGCGCGTGCTGCTCAACCTCGACGAGACGATTACCAAGGAGTAATGCCCATGCCGGATGCCCGTATCGAACGCACGCGTCGCTGGTTCTTTGAACAGTGCGGCGTCGGCCTCGGCGCCATCGCGCTGGGTCATCTGCTCGGCGGCACGGCTCGCGCCGCGGACCCGCTCGCGCCCAAGCAACCGCACTTCGCGCCGAAGGCCAGGAACGTCATTTTCCTGTTTATGGCCGGCGCGCCGAGTCACCTCGAGCTTTTCGATCACAAGCCGCAACTGGCGAAGTTCGACGGCACTCTCCCGCCAGCCGATCTGCTCAAGGGCTACCGCGCAGCGTTCATCAACCCGAACTCGAAGCTGCTCGGACCGCGGTTCCAGTTCGCGCGCTACGGCCGCAACGGCGCCACGATCTCCGAGCTTCTGCCGCACCTCGCGCAGATCGTCGACGATATCGCGATCGTCAAGTCTCTCTCGACCGACGCGTTCAATCACGCCCCAGGCCAGCTCCTGATGAATACCGGCTCGCAGCAGTTCGGGCGGCCGAGCATGGGCGCCTGGGTGACGTACGGCCTGGGCAGCGAATCCCGCGACCTGCCCGCGTTCGTCGTCTTCAGTTCCGGCAAGAAGGGACCGAGCGGTGGCAGTTCCTGCTGGGGCAGCGGCTTCCTGCCCACCGTGTACCAGGGCGTGCAGTTCCGCGGGTCGGGTGATCCCGTACTCTATCTGTCGAACCCGCCGGGCGTAGACGAGACCTCGCAGCGGGACTCGCTCGACACACTGCGCCGGCTGAACGAAATGCGCCAGGGCATCGTGGGCGACCCCGAGATCGCCACGCGGATCAACTCGTTCGAGATGGCGTTCCGGATGCAGACGAGTGCGCCGGAGCTGATGGACATCTCGAAGGAATCTCCCGAGACTTTGGAAATGTACGGCGCCAAGCCGGGAGCGTCATCGTACGCGAACAACTGCCTGCTCGCCCGGCGGCTGGTGGAACGCGGCGTACGCTTCGTGCAGCTCTATCACGAGGCGTGGGACCAGCACGGCAATCTCGTCAAGGACCTGAAGCAGAACTGCGCAGACACGGACCGCGCGTCCGCCGCGCTCGTGCGCGACCTGAAGCAGCGCGGCCTGCTCGACGACACGCTCGTCGTCTGGGGCGGCGAATTCGGCCGTACGCCGATGGTGCAGGGCGGCGGCGACGACGGGCGCGACCATCATCCCAACGCCTTCACGATGTGGTTCGCGGGCGGCGGCACCAAGCCGGGACTGCTGCTCGGCGAGACCGATGAACTCGGGTTCAACGTCACGAGCGACAAGATCCATGTGCACGATTTGCACGCCACGATCCTGCACCTGCTCGGCTTCGACCATACGAAGCTGACCTACCGGTTCCAGGGCCGCGACTTCCGGCTCACTGACGTGCACGGCCACGTCGCGACTAAAATGCTTGCATGACCAGCCGCCGCCAGTTCCTGAGTTCCGCCGCGCTCGGCCTAGCCGGAATTGCGTCCGCCCAAACCAGGCGGCCCAACTTCGTCATCATCTTCCTCGACGACGCGGGCTACGCCGACTTCCACCCCTTTGCCAAGCCCGACTATGCAACGCCCAACGTCGCCCAGCTTGCGCGCGATGGCTGCCGCTTCACGAATTTCCACGTGCCGCAGGCGGTGTGCTCCGCGTCGCGGTCGGCGCTGCTGAGCGGCTGCTACCCGGGACGCACCAAGGTCTTCGGCGCGCACGGACCGCGCGCCCGCGGACTCGACCCCTCGTACGCCACGCTCGGCAACGTCCTGCAGTCCGCGGGCTACAAGACCGCCGTCTTCGGCAAGTGGCACATCGGCGACCACGAAGATACGCGCCCGCCCGCGCGCGGGTTCGATGAATCCTGCGGGTTGATGTACTCGAACGACATGTGGGAGTTCCACCCGGAGAGCCCCGAGCGGTTCAACCAGTACCCGCTGCAGTATTGGAACGACGGCAAGATCACGATCGAACGCGTCACTCCGGATCACCAGCAGCACCTGACGACCTGGTACACCGAGCGCGCCGTCGACTTCATCCGCCGGCGCAAGGACAATCCGTTCCTGCTTTACGTCCCGCACACGATGCCGCACGTGCCGCTGTTTTGTAGCGACAGGTTCCGCGGCAAGTCGGGCAAGGGCCTCTACGCGGACGTGATGATGGAGATCGACTGGTCGGTCGGCGAGATCGCCAAGGCCCTGAAAGAGTCCGGAGTCGAAAACGACACCTTCGTCCTTTTCACGTCGGACAACGGTCCCTGGACTTCCTACGGCAACCATGCCGGCAAGACGCCGTTCCGGGAAGCCAAAGGCACGGGGTTTGACGGCGGCACGCGCAGTCCTTGTATTGTGAAGTTCCCCGGCCGGATCAAGGCGGGATCGGCGTCCAACCGCGCGTGGTGCACGGTCGACATGCTTCCGACGCTGGCGCACCTGGCAGGCGCGGCGCTGCCCGCCAATCCATTGGACGGAAAGAACGTGTGGGACCTTGTCTCCGGCAAGGCGGGAGCTGTGAACCCGCACGAATTCTACCCCTTTTCGACAGGCCAGAATTTCGAAGGCGTGCTGAGCGGCGACGGCAAATGGAAGCTGCACCTGCCGCACGGCTACCGCGTGGTGGAGCGCGTGGGGAACGACGGCGCGGCGGGCAAGTACCGCCAGGAGAGGATCGAACTCAGCCTGTTCGATATGGAAAAAGACCCCTACGAAACCACGAACGTGCTTGAAAAGTACCCCGAGATCGCCAAGCGCATGCAGGGGTACGCGGAACGCCACCGGCGGCAGTTCTACAGTTGATGCGGCTGACGAGGCGGAAGCTGCTGCTGGGCCTGGCCGCCGGGCCGCTCCTGCCGGGCGACGCCGCCCCGGGGACACACTTGCTCCTCGACAGCCGTGTCACAGCGCAGGTTGAAGGCGCGCGACTCCGCCTTGGAACCGTGACCAAGGACCGCGCCAATCCCCTGTTCGGAGAGGAACGGCCGTGGGAGGTGCGGTTCGACAATCTCTACGCGAACGTTCTGCGCGATGACGACGGCTGGTACAAGTGCTGGTACAGCCCCTTCATCGTCGATCCGGCCGTGAGCGAGACGCCGCGCGGGGAGCGTTCCGGCGTTCCGTACCGGCCGCGCGGGCGCGAGATGGGTGTCTGCTTCGCCCGCTCCCGCGACGGCATCGCATGGGAGAAGCCCGGCCTCGGCCTGATCGAGTTTGCGGGATCGCGCCGCAATAACCTGGTTTCACGCGGTCCGCACGGCGCGGGAGTCTGGAGGGATGACCATGATCCCGATCCGGCTCGGCGCTACAAGATGTTCTTCTCCGGCGACCGGCAGACCCCAGGTCTCGACCGGCGCGCCGTCGCCTGCATGGTGTCGGCCGACGGCCTCCGCTGGACGAACCCGGTCTCGCTGGACGCCATCGACGCACCCGCCGACACGCACAACTTCGCATTCTGGTCGGAGGAATTGCAGCGCTACGTCGGGTTCACCCGTTTGCGGGAGGCGCCGCCGCGGCGTCATCGTCTGGTGGGCCGGACGGAGTCGCCGGACTTCATCCACTGGACCAAAGCGGCCGAGGTGTTCCGGTCGCTGCCCGGTGAGGAGACGCGCCAGACATACGCCATGCCCGTGTTTCGTTACGGAAGCGCGTATCTCGGCTTGATCATGATGTTCAACACGGATTCCGACAAGGTTGATTGCGAGTTGGCCTGGAGTCCCGATACCGTGCGCTGGGAGCGGGTCTGTCCCGGAACGCCGCTCATTCCGCGCGGTCCGGAGGGTTCGTACGATGCGGGATGCGTGTATGCGGCGGCGCATCCGGTCGTCGAGCGGGATGAGATCCGTCTGTATTACGGCGGCAGCAACGGTCCGCACACGGGCTGGCGTGACGGCTCCTTCTGCCTGGCGCGCCTGCGTCCGGACGGCTTCGCGGGCTACGCGGCGGAGTCCGGCAGCATCGTGACGAAGCGCGTCCGCTGTACGGGTAGCCGGCTGTTGGTCACCGCCGACGGCGGCTTGATCCGCGCCGGTGTGCGCGGGTTGGCCGGACGCGAGCCAGGCGATGCGAAGCCGCTGACCGGCGCGGTCACGGCACGCGCGGTGGAGTGGCGCGGGGGAGACTTGCCGGCAGACCGCGACGTCGAACTGGTCTTCGAACTGCGCGACGCGACGCTTTACGCGTTTCGCTTCGCGGCGTGAACCGTCAGATCATTCGATTCAAGAAGCTCCGGATCCGGCTCATCCCGCCGTTCCTCGAAAAACCGGTACAGCGTTGGAACGATGATCAGCGTCAGGGCGGTTGACGTGATTAGGCCTCCAATCACGACCACAGCGAGGGGCCTTTGCACCTCCGAACCAGGACCCGTCGCGAAGAGAAACGGAACGAGCCCGAGCGCCGCAACCGTCGCCGTCATCATGACGGGGCGGAAGCGCATTTTCGCTCCCTCGACGATGGCCTCACGCTGGGGGAGACCGCTTTCCCGCAGCTTCCGGATGTAGGAAACCAGAACGACTCCGTTGAGGACGGCGATTCCCCACAGGGCGATAAAGCCGACCGAGGCCGGCACCGACAGGTATTCGCCGGAGAAGTACAACGCAACGATCCCGCCGATTGAAGCGAACGGCAAAACCGTAATGATCAGGATCGCGAATCGCAGCGACCCGAACAGCAGGAACAGCAGAAAGAAGATCGCGCCAATGGTGATCGGGACAATGATGATGAGATGGCGCCGGGCCCGTTCCATGTTCTGGAACTGGCCACCCCATTCCAGGTAGTAACCCGGCGGCAGTTCCACCTCCTGGCGCACTTTCTGCTGCAACTCCGCGACAAAGCCACCGAGGTCACGATCCTGCAGATTGACGCCAACGACGATCCGCCGCTTGCCCGAATCCCGGTTGATCTGTGCCGGGCCCTCGACCACTTCGATCCGCGCGAGATTCTCCAGCAGGATCTTGGCGTTTGCTGGTGTGGTGAGCATCGTGTGGCGGATTTCGCCGATGCTGTTCCGCAGTTGCTCGGGATACCGGACGACAGCCTGGAATCTGCGCTCACCATCGTAGATCTCAGTCGCCACTTTGCCGCCGTAAGCCGTCTCGATCAGTTCGTGGACATCGGACACGTTCAGGCCCTGCCGGGCAATCGCCTGACGGTCGATTGTAATCGTCAGGTACTGCTGCCCGCCAACCCGGTCGACGCGCGTATCGCGCATGCCGCGCATACCACCCGCCACGCGGGCGATGTCGTTCGCCTTCGCAATCAGGACATCCAGGTCATCTCCGAAAACCCTGACGGCGACGTCGGCGCGCACGCCTGTCACCATCTCGTCGACGCGGTCCGAGATCGGCTGCGCCATGACCAGATTGACGCCGGGAATGTGGGAGAGTTCGCGGCGGATGTGGTCGGCGATGTCGTCCTGCGTCAGACCGTCGGGGCGCTCTTTCTCCGGAAGCAGCGTCGCGATCACGTCGGCCTCGTTGGGTCCGGCGGCATCGGCCGGAGACTCTCCGCGGCCAAGCCGCGACACTGCCCTCTTGACCCCGGGAATTGCGCTGACGATACGCATGGCCGCCATCTCCATCTCGATCGCCTCATCGAGAGAGATGTTGGGTACGCGGTCGATGTTAGGCGAAATCGAACCTTCTCTCATTTCGGGAATAAATGCCGTGCCCAAGTACGGGAAGAGGGCCAACGAGCCGGCAAACAGGAGGAGCGCCGTCGCAATGGCCTTCTTCTCATTGCGGAGCGCAGAGTGCAGGATCCACGTGTATGGAGTCTTGAGAAGGCGAACGAGCAGTGTGTCGTGTTCGGAACCGCCCTTCAGCAGGTAGGCGCACAGGACCGGAGAAAGAGTGAGCGAAAGAAGAAGCGAGATCGCAAGCGCGATGGCAATGGTGTAGGCAAGCGGCGCGAACATCTTGCCTTCCATCCCCTCGAGCGTCATCAGCGGCAGGAAGACCAGAATGATCACGGTAATTCCGAAGATCACCGGCGTTCCCACCTCCAGAACGGCATCGAGGACCGTCGCAGAGCGGCTGGCGCCCTTGTTATGGCTCAACTTTCCAAAGGCGTTTTCGACAACCACCACTGAGCCGTCGATCATGAGGCCGATGGCAATCGCCAGCCCGCCCAGCGACATCAGATTGGCGGACATTCCTACATGGTTCATCACCATGAAGGTCAGCAGCGGAGTGAGCAGCAGCGTCGCGATGACGATGACGCTCGAACGCAGATCACCCAGGAAAAGAAAGAGGATCACGACGACGAGGATCATGCCCTCGATCAATACGCGGCCCACGGTCCATAGAGCGGCGTCGACCAGCTCGGAGCGGTCGTAGTAGGGAACGATCTGCAGGCCGTCCGGCAGCATCCCCTGTGCATTGATCTCGTGGACCCGATCCTTGATCCGCCCAACGATTTCCTTGGCGTTGCCGCCGGCCAGCATCATGACGATTCCGCCGACGGCCTCGGTGTAGCCGCCCTTGATCATGGCCCCGTAGCGCACCTCCTCACCGAACCGGACCTCGGCGACATCGCGGATGTACACGGGCGTCCCGGCGACCTCCTTCAGAACGATGGAACGGATGTCATCGAGGTTGCGGATCAGGCCGACGCCCCGAACCAGGTACTGTTCGGCATGGCGGGGGAGGATGCCGCCGCCGGAGTTGGCGTTGTTGCGCGCCAGAGCATCGGTCACGTCCCGCAACGTGACGCCATACGAGCGCAGTTTGATGGGGTCGGCGAGCACCTGGTATTGGCGCACGTAGCCGCCGGTGGAGTTGATCTCCGCCACGCCGGGAATCGACCGGAGTAAGGGACGCGCGACCCAATCCTGGGCGATCCGCCGCTGAACAAGCTCTTCCTTGGTCAAAGCCCTCTCGCCATCGTCGGGCCGCTCGAGAGTGTACTGATACACTTCCCCCAGGGCGGATGAGACCGGCCCCAGCGTCGGTTCGATTCCCTCGGGAAGGCGTGCCCGTGCGTCCGCAAGCCGTTCCATCACCAACTGCCGCGCGAAGTAGACGTTGGTCTCGTCGGTGAACACCAGCGTGATCAGGGAGAGCGCCGGCTTGTTGAGAGAACGCATCTCGGTAAGTCCGGGCAGACCCGTCATCGCGATCTCGACCGGTATCGTGACGAATCGCTCCACCTCTTCGGGCGACCGGCCTGGCGCCTCGGTGGCGATCTGAACCTGGACATTCGTCACGTCGGGAAACGCGTCCACGGAAAGCCTGCGGGCCGCCGTGGTCCCGAAAACGGCGAGGATTGCCGCAATGACAACGACAATCAAGCGGTGGTGGAGCGCCGAATCGACCAGCGAGCGAAGCACCGGCTAGTCTCCCTGCAGCGCGAGGCGCTTGCGCTCATTGTTCAGGTGGAAGGCGCCGTCAAGAGCAATGCTTTCTCCAGTGCGCACTCCTTCGATCAGGACGAAGAGATTGCCGTACTCTCCGCCGAGTTCCACCGGACGCAACTCGAACGTGCCGGGAGCCGTCTGAACGAAAACGTGCTCGCGGTTGCTCTCGCGGACGATGGCGGTCACGGGAATCACCTGCCGGCGTTCCGCAAGGTCCTGCAGCGTCATGGTCGCGAGCATGGCCGGCTTGTACTTGCCTTCCCGATTCGGCAAGTCCATGCGGGCTCGCACGGTGCGGGTCTCGGGATTGACGATGGCACTCACAAAGGACAACTTCCCCGTGATGACCTCACCGGGCAGCGCCGCAATATCGGCCTCGACGATTTTTCCAACCGAGAGTGTCCCCGCTGTCTGCTCCGGCACGTCGGCGACAAGCCAGACGTGGGACAGGTCGGCGAGAACCATGATCGTTTCGGCCGGCTGAACCACCTGGCCGAGCGTTACGGGACGCTCCATCACCGTGCCGTCGATGGTGGCGAGTACCTGCGAGACTGCGTTGACGGTGCGGGTTTCCTCGAGATGCTGCCTGGCTTCGTCCGGCATCCCCAGGACCCGCAACTGATCGCGTGCCGCCGACAACTCGGCGCTCGCCTGGACCAGTTCGGCGTCACGCCGCTGCACCTCGGCTTCGCCGATCACACCCGCATCCAGCAGCCGCTGCGCCCGCTCCACGGCACGTGAGGCGAGCTGCTGTTGCGAAAGCGACTTCAGGTACGCAAACTGAGCGTCGGCGAGTTCCGTGCTCCTGATCACCGCCAGCAGCTCACCCCGCCGCACGGTCTGTCCTTCGACTACTTCCAGTTCGGTAATCCGGCCCGTGACGGGCGAGCTCACGCGCGCCATGCGGGTTTCGTCGGCTTCCACACGTCCGGCTACCCGAAGCGTTCCACTCACCATCGTCCAGCGGGGCTCCCCGACGTCAACCTGGCGCAGCAAGCCTTCACCAGGGGTAATCGCCAGCGGATTCCGTGGAGGACTCGCCTGTTCAGCGGCAAGCTGGGTGTCCGCCTGGCATCCCGCAAGAGCAAGAACAAGGCCGCTCAAGGCAGCCGCTGCTATCACACTCAAGTTCATGGTGTCGTTCCCAAATCACTCGCGCGCAGTTGTTCCAGGTCGATCCTGGCGGCCTGAAGATCGAACTGCGCGCTCACCAGGTCGGACCGCACACTGCGCAAGACGCGCTGTGCGTCGAGGACCTCGATAATGCCGCGTTCGCCGAAGCGAAATGCCGCCTCGGCGGCGGCCAGAGCCGCTTCCGCCTCTCTCAGGACCCCTTCCTGAAAGGCCGCCAGTTGCTGGCTCGCTACCTCGTACTGTCCGTAGGCTCGTTCGAGGGCCGCGGTCAGCTCAATCTCACGCATCTCGTTCTCCGCCCTCGCCCGCCGAAGTTGCGCGACCGCCTCGGCGATCGGTCCCTCGCGCCGGTTCAGCACCGGAATCGGAATCGAGATCCCGGCCCGAAAATAGCCGAGGTCCGGTTGTCGGTCGTACTCCGCGAAGAGGGAAGGTTGTGGGACACGCTGCGCGGTTTCGTTTCTGAGGGACGCTTCGGCGCGCCGGATCTCGGCTCGCATGCGCGCCAGTGCCGGGTGCCGCGCCAGTACTTCGTCCCGCAGTTGCTCAAGGGGCGGAAGGACTTGCGGGGGGTCCAGAGTTCCCACGGGTTCGATTGCGCCTGCCAGCGGCGCGGCGATCGCGGCCCGCAGGGTCGAAGTCGAGGTCACCAGGCGCAATTGCGCGCTACGCGCCAGGTTCCTCGCCGTGGCCACCTCAGCCTCCGCGCGGACCAGTTCGAGACGCGCCGCTTCCCCAACGTCTACCTGAACTTCGATCCTGCGGCGCAAGTCCTCAATCAACCGTAAATTATCCCGTGCCAGTTCCACTTCGGCCCTGCGCCGCAGCACCTCATAGAAGGCCTGCTTGACTGCGCCGCGTACGCTGAGGCGAACCTCATCGACCACAAGCGCACCGCTGTCCCGCCCGCGCTGCGCCAGCTCGATGCGGGCCTGCCGCAGACCTCGCAATTCCAATTGCTGGGACACACCATAGCCGAGGAGCAGACCCGGAGCCGCCTGACCCACGGGATTGCGCCTGGCATACTGCGGGCCACTCGTCGTATTGAACTCCGGATTCGGATACGCTCGAGCTGTGACGATTCCCGCGGCCGCCCCCTCGAGTTGCGCCGTCGCCGCCTGCAATTGCGGATGGTGCGCGCCGGCCAGGTCGAGCGCCTCGTCCAATGTCATCCTGCCGGACTGAGCCCGGGAAGACGCCACCAGGACCACGATCAGGATGAGGAGAAAACCCGGGGAACGCACCAGCACGCAGGAGTGGAGTGCAATCGCCAGTCCAACCGAAAGCCGTTGCAGCACAACTACTTGCACAAGGCCGAGTGTTCGATATCCAGCAGCACAACGGAAGAGATGTTCGATATGGTACACTCCGGACGTGTAGATTGAGGCCGTGAACCTGGGCCCGCAAATTGCACACGTCTCAAAGCATGGGTGCCAGTTCCGATCCAGCGCGTCCCGCGGCGCTTCCCTTCTCGTATCCGCCCGCCCCCCCTTCCCAATGGCCGCTGCACGTCTTGTTCCTGGCAGTGTGCCTCCTGGCGGGCGTGCACTGGCTCGTTCCGGTGACGGAGGTGCAGAAGCACAACTTTCTCCACCACCTCAGCTTCATCCCGGTCGTGATCGCGGGAGCGCTATTCGGCTGGCGTAGCGCCGGACTCCTTTCCCTGTTTGCGATTGCGGTCCATTCGCCGCATCTTTGGAAGACATGGCAGCGGCTTCCTGTCCCTGCGATGGACAACCTCGTCGAAATGTCGATCTTCGGAATTGCGGGCGTCATCACGGGCTTTCTTTCCGAGCGCGAGAGAGGACAGCGGCACAAGCTCGAACGGACGAAACATGAACTGGAGCGCGTCTACGGAGAGTTGCGGCAAAACGTGGAGCGGCTGACGCAGGCCGAACGGCTTTCGGCAGTAGGGCAATTGGCTGCCGGCTTGGCCCATGAAATCCGCAATCCGCTGGCCTCCATCGCCGGTGCGGCCGGGATCCTGCAGCGTGGACATGCTCCGGTCGAAGACCAGCACGACTGCCTGGAAATCATCGACAAGGAGTCCCAGCGCCTGAACAAGCTCCTGTCCAGCTTCCTCGACTTCGCACGGCCGAGGACTCCCCGCTTTCAGAGAACCGATGTGCATGCCGTTCTCGACTCGGTAGCCGTTCTCGCAAGCCACACGGCGGGGGCCGGCGGCGTGGAGTTTCGCCGGGTGATACCGGGAGATCTGCCGGACATCGAGTGCGATCCCGAGCAACTCAAACAAGTTCTTCTGAACCTGTTCATCAACGCCGTTCAAGCGAGCCCTCGTGGCGGCACAATCGAGGTGCGTGCCGCGCTCCTGCGAGACCGGGTTCGAATCACGGTGCGAGACCAGGGCAGCGGCATCCCACCGGAACTGCGAAGCCGGATTTTCGATCCCTTCTACACCACCAAGGAATCCGGCAACGGGCTCGGCCTGGCCGTCGCGGCCAAGATCGTTGAACAGCACGGCGGACTGCTGGTGGCGGAGGGAGGACCTGGAAGTGGAGCCATCCTGAGACTCGACTTGCCACTGGACCGGACACGCCCGCTATGAACCGCAACCTGATTCTGATTGTTGATGACGACTCGAGTTTGCGCCGCGTCATGAAGATGCAGCTCACGGAAGCGGGCTACGACGTTGCGCTGGCCGCCGATGGGTCCGAAGCCAAGAGCCTCATTGACCAGCGGAGACCGGAACTGGTGATCAGCGATATGCGGATGCCTGGCCACAGCGGCCTCGATCTCCTCCGGTACGTGCGAGAAGAGCATTTCGAGACGACCTTCATCCTCATCACCGCTTACGGCAGCGTGGAAACCGCCGTCGAAGCAATGAAGTCCGGGGCGTACGACTACGTGACCAAACCCATCGACTACGAAGCCCTCGTCATGGTCGTGCACCGGGCGATGGAACGCCAGAGTCTGATCGAGGAGGTCCGCAACCTGCGGGCGGCGCTCGACCAGCGATACGGTTTCGAGAGTATCGTAGGCCGTGCGCCATCCCTGCTGCGGGTATTGGAGATGGCCTCGCGCGTGGCGCAGCACGATTCCACCGTGCTGATTCGGGGTGAAACAGGAACGGGCAAGGAGTTGCTCGCCCGCGCCATTCATCACAACAGCCGCCGTAAGAACCGGCCGTTCGCCACCATCAATTGTGCGGCGATCCCAAAAGATCTGATCGAGGCGGAACTGTTCGGCTTCACTCGCGGCGCCTTCACCGGGGCGCACGCCGCCAAACAGGGCCGCATCGAGATGGCTGACGGCGGCACGCTGTTTCTGGACGAGATCGGCGAACTGCCCCTCGCCATGCAGGCAAAACTGTTGCGCCTGCTCCAGCATGGTGAGATCGAGAAAGTGGGTGCTACCGGACACGCCGCCGTCGACGTCCGCGTGATTGCCGCGACCAACCGGGACTTGCAGGCAATGACGGAAGATGGAGCATTCCGCGAGGATCTCTACTACCGGCTTGCCGTCGTACCCCTGGAACTGCCGCCCCTTCGCGAGCGGCAGGAAGACATCCCGGAACTCTTGCGCCACCTCTTTCGCAAGCTGAAGGATCGCCACGGCCTTCCGGGTCTCCGGATGGCGCCCGAGTTGTCTCAGTATTTCACGGCGCACCGGTGGCCCGGCAACGTCCGGGAACTGGAGAATGTGATCGAGCGGATGGTTGTGCTGTCCGACGGTCAGGAGGTCGGCGAGAGTGACCTGCCCCGGGAGATCCGTCCCGCCAGTCCTTTCCGGGGCTCCCTGTTCATTGAACTGCCGGACCATGGCATCAGCCTGGAGAATGTCGAACGCGAGTTGCTGGTCCGGGCGTTGGAGAAATTTGGCGGGAACCAGACGCAGGCCGCCCGCTACCTCGACATCAGCCGGCGCACGTTGATCTACCGAATGGAGAAGCATGGCCTGCGTAAGGAGACCGATCCACAGTGAACGTCATCATGGCCGGGTGGGCGCTGCTCCTCGCTTGTGCGGCTGGCGTGTCAGCTCAGGTAACCGAGAAGCGCGGTGACGATCCCTGGCCGACCCGCAACCAATTCCGGGCACGTGCGGACATCCGGGAAACGTCCGGCAAACCGGTCCTGGTGACCCTGACGGTTCCCGATCGCTTCAATCCGGATTCGGTTCGCATTTTCGGGCCCGGCCGGCAGGCGGTCCCCGCCAAGACCGAGTGGCGGCGTCCCGACGCCCGCTTTAGTTGGATTTCGCGCGGCCCCGGTGAGTATGCGATCTATTTCGACGTCCGCGGATCAGGGGAAACCGAGCGCCTTGTCGAACCTGCCATGGTGGGTTCGGGCGACCGCATCACCTATGGCCAGCCGTCGCGCGGCAAGTTGTCTGTCGGGCTGTGGGCGTATCCGGCCGCGGTCGACATCGACGGCGACGGCGCCCTGGACCTGATTGTCTCCTGCGCGGACCGCCCTTACAACGGCACCTACCTGTTCCGCAATCTCGGCGGAAACCTGTTCGACCGCGCCGAGTTTCTCGGCCGCGGCCATAAGGAACTGACCGCCGCCGACTTCGACGGCGACGGCACGGTGGACCTTGTCGTCAGCGGCGGCTACTATCGCGACGTCCGCCGCAACCGCATGGCGGACTTCGTGCCCATCGATCTTCCGCGGGACTACTGGATCGGCCGCGATGACTTCTGGTATCCGGTGGACTGGGACGGCGACGGAGCCATCGACGTGCTCGCGGGCGTGAGCGACTGGCGCGACTACGGCTGGGACGACGCCTTCGATGCGGAGGGGAAATGGACACGCGGTCCGCTGCGCGGGCCGGTTTACTTCCACCGCAACCTCGGTACGTCCGCGCAGCCGCGCTATGCACCGCCGGTCCTGCTCCACGCCGCAGGCAGGCCGATCGATCAATATGGCAGCCCAGTACCGCAGCCGGTCGACTGGCTCGGCGTGGGGCGCCTCGATCTGCTCGCGGGCAGTTTCGTCGACGCGATCACGCTGTTCCGGAACAGCGGCACGCGGACGCAGCCGAGACTCGGGGCCGGGGAACTGCTGCCGTTCCGCCTGGAACTGTGCATGATCCAGCCGCGCGTTGTGGACTGGCATGGCGATGGACGGCCCGCGTTGCTCGTGGGCGAGGAGGACGGGCGCGTGGCGGTGATCGAAAACCGCGTGCCGCCCGGCCGCGAGCCCGAGTTCCTCGCGCCGCGCCATCTGGAACAAGTGGACCCGCTGCTCAAGAGCGGCGCATTGTCGCGTCCCGTCGCTGCCGATTGGAACGGCGACGGCAAGCTCGACATCATCGCCGGAAATTCGGCCGGCTACTTGCAGTTCTTCGAGAATACGGGAACCGCCGCCATGCCGGTCTTCACTGACCGCGGCTGTTTGCAGGCGGGAGGCCGCGTGATCCGGCACATGGCGGGACCGAACGGTTCCGTGCAGGGTCCCGCGGAGGAGAAGTGGGGCTACACGAACCCGTCGGTCGCAGACTGGGATCTGGACGGCCGGCCGGACATGCTGGTGAACGACATCACGGGCGCGGTCGTTTGGTACCGCAGTACTGGGACGGCGCTGGCGCCGGCCGAACCCGTCGAAGTGGCCTGGCCAGGCAAGCCGCCGAAACCGGACTGGGTGTGGTGGGAGCCGCGCGGGCATCAGCTCCTGACGCAATGGCGCACAACGCCGAAGGTCGTGGATTGGGACGGGGACGGGCTGCCCGATCTCGTCATGCTGAATCATCAGGGGTACCTTGCGCTGTTCCGCCGCGCACGGCGCGACGGCCGCCTTGTGCTGCTGCCTCCGGAGCGCATCTTCGTCCAGGCGAACGGCCGGTTTCTGCTGATGGCCAACGGGCGCGCGGGAGCCAGCGGCCGGCGCAAGATCGAACTCGCCGACTGGGATGGCGACGGCGACCTCGACCTGATCACGGACTCGGCTGACGGTCCGGTCTGGTACGAGAACACGGGAGATCATCGCAAGCCGGTGATGGAGCTGCGCGGCCCGATCCTGAAGACGAAGTTTCAGGGTCACAATCCCACGCCCAACGTGGCGGACTGGAACGGCGACGGAAAACCCGACGTGATCGTGGGAGCTGAAGACGGGTTCTTCTATTACTTTGAACGCTCGTTCATCGAGAGCGGCCGTTGAGATGAATCCGCGGTCATTCCCCGCCGGGTTCGATGCAGCCGACCAGGCGCGTGGGCCGGCCGAGCGTGTCCGCGCAGGCGCGAACCCGGATGGTGACCGGCAGATAGCCCGCGCGGCCACACCAGAGACGGCACTGAAAACTCTCCGCGGCGAGCGCTTGCGGCTGGCGCAGGATGTGCGCGGCAAGTTCTTCACAATCGTCGGGATGGGTTTCGCGGTACAGCGTGTGCGGCGACGGTTCGCGGTCACCGGGTTCGAGGTCGAGCAACTGCCAGAGAGGGGGGCTCCACCAGCCGAGGCTGGCGGCGAAATCCCACAGCCAGATCGCCTGTCCGCTGACTTCGGCTAACGCGAGGAGCGCCTCCCACCCATCCCACAGCGGGGAGAAGGCTCTCGGCTCAATGCCCGCCTCTACGTCCAGTCGCTGCCGCAGCCGCTCCAGATTCGGGTCAGTCTCCATGGCTCAGGTCCCTGACGCTCAGCATACTCCACTGGCAGCGTATGCTAGAAACCATGAAGCACCGGTTAGCAATCATTCTCCTCCTCCTGGCAACGCTGTCCGCGGCAGCCCTGGCGCAATCGACTAAGCCGCGCATCGCGGTTGGGGGGCTGAGCGCCGAATCGAATTCGCTCTATCCGCGGGCGGTCCCGATGCGCGAGTCGCGGGAGAACGTGAGCCGCGAGCAGTGGATGGCCGACGCGCTCAAGGCGAGCACGATCGCAAGCGGCGTCGTGGAGGCCTCGCAGCAGCTCGGGCTCGAAATCTATCCCGTGGTCCGCGGTGGGGCCAGCTTCCTTGGTTACGTCGAGAAAAAGTCCTTCGATCAGTTGCTCGATAAGCTGGTCAACCAGATCAAGACAACGAAGCCGCCGTTCGACGGCGTGATCCTGACACTGCACGGCGCGATGGTGGTGGACGGTTACCCGCACGGGGACGCCGAAGTGGTCCGGCGCGTCCGCGAGGCCATGGGTCCGAAGTTCCCGATCGTCGTCACGCACGACTTCCATGCCAATGTATCGGAGGATATCGTCAAGTACTCCAACGTGCTGATCACCTACAAAGAGAACCCGCACCTCGATACGAAGCCGCGCGGCATTCAGGCGGCGACGATTATGGACGGGATGGTCCGCGGGAAGATCAAGCCGGTGCAGGCCATCGCCAAGCCGCCGATGATCGTGAACCTGGTCTACCAGAACACCTTCGCCCCGCCGTTCAAGCCGATCACCGATGAGAGCCGGCGGCTGGAGCGGGAGAATCCGAAGATCCTCGCCGCGAGCGTGCCGGGCGGCTACCAGTGGGCGGACGTCCCGGCGATCGGGCCGAGCGCGATTGTCGTCACCGATAACGATCCGGAACTGGCCCAGCGCGAAGCAAAGCGCTTGAGCGACATGCTGTGGGCGATCCGCGAGCAGACGGTGCTGCGGGCGCCGGACCCGGCGACCGCAGTGCGCGACGCGATGCGGAGCGATAAGTTCCCCGTGGTGCTGATGGATACGGGTGACAACATCGGCGGCGGCTCGGCGGGCGACGGCACGTTCATCCTCGCGGAGCTTGTGCGGCAGAAGGCGGAAGGCTGGGTGGTGGTGATCTCCGACCGCGAAGCCAACGCGGCGGCGTTCAAGGCCGGCGTGGGCGGAGCGTTCGACCAGATGGTTGGCGGCAAGACGGACAAGATCCACGGCGATCCGGTGCACATTCGCGGCCGCGTGAAGTCTCTGCATGACGGGCAGTACGTCGAATTGGAAGTCCGTCACGGCGGCGGCCGGTACAGAGGGATGGGCCTGACGTCGGTGATCGAAGTCGAAGGCTCGACGCGCGACCTGCCGAACCTGCTGCTGCTGACGAACGGGCCGAGCAGTCCCAACAGCCTGCACCAGTTGATCAGCAACGGCGTCTATCCGGAGCGCCAGCGGATCCTGGTGGCGAAGGGCACGACGGCGCCACGCGCGGCGTATGAGCCGGTCGCGGCGAAGATCGTCGAGGTGAACTCCGGCGGGGCCACCGACGTGAACCCGCGGCGGTTCACCTACAAGCACGTGCGGCGGCCGTTGTTCGGATTGGATTAGCGCGCATCTGATATTCTGGCGCCGATGACCAGACGTACGTTTTGCGGGACCGCCGCGGCTCTTCCCGCGGCCGCCCACACGGCACAAGGCGCGGCGGGATTCCCCACGCCGCGCATCTACCAGCAATTGGGACTCAAGGCGTTCATCAACGCCACCGGACACGTGACCACTCTCGGCGGCAGCGTGATGCCTCCCGAAGTTCTTGCCGCCATGACCGAGGCGTCGAAGTCCTTCATCATGGTCGAGGAGTTGTACCACGCCGCGGGCAGGCGGATTGCCGAGCTCACGGGCGCCGAAGCCGCCCTGGTGACGTCGGGCGCCGCCGCTTCGATTGTGCTGGGGACCGCGGCCTGTATGACCGGGACCAACCGGGAGAAGGTGCTCCAGCTTCCGGATACCTCCGGAATGAAAGACGAGGTCCTGACTCCGGCAATTCCCGGCCTCAACTGGATCCGCTACGTGAAGATCGCGGGAGCCGTGCTCGTGCAGTTTGAGGACGAGGCGGACATGCGCCGGAAGCTCTCCAACCGGTCGGCGATGGTGCTCTACCTCCCTTCATTCCATGGCCGCCAGCACGCGATCGAGCCGTTGATCGCGGTGGCGAAGAGCGCGAACGTGCCGTTCATGGTGGATGCCGCCGACGAACTGCCGCCCGAGGACAACCTGCGGACCTTTCATCGCAAGGGCGCGGACCTGGTGGCGTTCAGCGGGGGTAAGGGCCTGCGGGGTCCACAGTGCACGGGCCTGCTGCTGGGCCGCAAGGACCTGATCGACGCCGCCTACCTCAACAACTCCCCGAACAACGGGATCGGGCGGCCGATGAAGGTCGGGAAAGAGGAGATCGCCGGTCTGCTGACCGCCGTCGAGCTGTACGTGAAGCGTGACCACGCGGCCGAGCAGTCCCGCTGGAACAAGCAGCTGCAGTTCATTGCGGACGCCGTCCGCGGCGTGCCCGGGGTCCGGACGGAGATGTTCGAGGAGCAGTTCACCGGGAAAGGCAGCCGCCTGCGCATCCAGCTTCCCGAGGGGCGCCTCAGCGGACGCGACGTCTACCAGCGTCTTTGGGAGGGGGAACCGGGGATCCGTGTCCGCACCGAGAGCACCGCGATCGTGATCAACCCGCAGACGGTGCAACCGGGCGAAGAGCGGTGGATCGCGCGAAGGGTAGCGGAAGTCCTCAAGGCTTGAGGGAGTCCGCGCCGAATTTCGAAATCATCGCTTACGGCCGGCGACGGCCAAAACCGGATAAGCTGATAAGCTGAATAGCGCCCTATGCAACCGCAAGAAGCTAAGACCATCACCGAGTTTCTGACAGCCGACTTCGCCGCCGAGATGCAGACGACGTTGCGGGTCATCGAAGCCGTTCCGAACGACAACCTGGGCTACCAGCCCGACCCGAAATCCAAGACCGGTCTGGGCCTGGTTCGCCACATCACCCTGGAAGACGAGTGGCTGCTCAACTGCATCGCGGACGGCGTCGTCGTACCTCCGCCGGACGACTCCGACGCCTGCGGCATCATGACGCCGGCCGACGCGAGCGCCCGGTACGCGGACGGGGTGAACAAGGCCCTGGACCGCGTGCGAGCGATGTCCGGGGAGCAGTTGGCCGCCGAGATCGACTTCTTCGGGATGATGCAGTTGCCCGCCGTCAGCATGTTGGGCATGGCGCTGAAGCACTCGGTCCACCACCGCGGCCAGCTCAGCTCTTACCTGCGGGCGATGGGCGGCAAGGTGCCCGGCATCTACGGTCCGAGCGCGGACACACAGTAAAGTTGACGTTCGGCGGACGGCGGCGTGCCTGGTGTCCGGATGGAACCGGCGAGGAACCGTGGATCGCGCGAAGGGTGACGGCAGTCCTCAAGGCTTGGTGTAGTCCGCTCCGGTGAGGCTCGTCAGGACGGATTGCTGCCAGTCACGCAGCTCGCGCGCCATCGCGGCCGCGGCGGATGTGTTCTCCGGCGCGACGTTGCGGGCCTCGCCCGGATCCTGGCGAATGTCGTAGAGTTCGTGCGCCTGTCCGGACGCGGCCTGCACGACCAGCTTCCAACGGTTGTCGAGAAGCGCGGCGCTGCCGGCGAAATCTTCCGGCTTGATCTCCGGATGGACGAAATTCGAGAAGTCGCGCGTCAGTTTGCCGTCGCGGGGCGTCCTGGTGGGCGTGGTGCCTTCTTGCTGTTCCGCTGAAAGATACGGTTTCGCGCCCGTATCCCGCTCGCGCCGTGCCACGTATTGCCAGAAGCGAATGGGGCTGGGCCGGCTCTGCATGTTGCCTTCGAGCAAGGGACGCAGGCTGATTCCGTCGAGCGGACGGGAAGGCAGCGGCTGCCCGGTGAGGTCGCATAGCGTCGGCAGCGTGTCGGTCGTGACCGCGTGAACGCTGGTCGCAACTGGCTTCGGAATCCTGGCCGGCCATTCGAGCACGCCAGGAACCAGGATGCCTCCCTGGTACATCTGCCCCTTGTGGCCGCGGAGAGGCATGTCGAGTGCGCCCTCCGGAGGAACTCCGTTGTCGCCGTAATACCAGAAGAGCGTGTTTTCCCGCAGGCCGGACTTCTGGAGGAAGGTGCGCAACTGGCCGATCGACCGGTCCATAGCCGTGATCTCAGCGAAGCGCGCCTGCAAGTCCGGCGGCGCATCTTTGTACAGAGCCATGTCGCGGCTCAGGCCGAGGTACGGGGAATGCGGCGAGCCGAACCAGATTACGGTGAAGAACGGCTTGTGGTTCTGACCCGCCTGGCGGATGAAGCGCATGGCGTCCTTCACGACGATCTCGGAGCTTTCCCCCTTGTACTGCCGCGGCGGACCGCCGTTGCGCGACAGGTGCGGGTCCAGTTCGAAGAAGTTGTCGTGCGAGAGCCACTCGTCGAAGCCCATCCGGCCCGGATTCGTCGGTGAATCGGCCTTCACCGGGCCGAGGTGCCACTTGCCGAAGTGCCCGCACGCGTAGCCCGCGCGGCGCAGGATCTGGGCGATCGAAATCTCTTCGGGCCGGATCGAGAAGTTCGCGCCGAACGTGCCGTAGCGATTCGGATGCCGTCCCGTGATGATGCTGCCGCGCGTCGGCGAGCACACAGGCGCGGCGGAGTGGAAGCGATCGAACCGCAGCCCGGACGCGGCCATCTCGTCCAGCACGGGTGTGCGCACGAACGGGTGGTTGTTGTAGGAAGTCTCGCTCCAGCCGTGATCGTCGCCCATCAGCAGGACGATGTTGGGCCGGTCGTCAGCCTGCGCGAACGCGGGCGCGGCCACGAGCGCGCCGCCAGCGCGAAGGAGTTCGCGGCGGGTCATTGTTCAATCATAGCCGTTACCGGTTGAGCCGCCGTGACGAACTCTGTAAGCTGGAAGCTCGTTGCATGCGGCGCCGTGACGTATGGAGGCTGTTGAGTCTGCTGGCTGCCCCGCTCCCGGTGCGGAGCGAGGACGTCGATGTCTTCGTTCTCGAAGTGTACGGCCTTGTCTGAGAGGAATGCTGCCACTCGGTCGAGGAGGCACTCCGGGATAAGGGGCCGGTCCGGAAGAAGAGGTAGGAGATCGGAATGCGACGCTGGTTGGCTGTGGCCGTCCTGGGGGGAATCTGGATGAGCGGCGATGCGGACGCCCAGGACCGGGACAAGCCCCGATTGCAACCCCTTCCGGAGCTGGATGCGAACATGCGGACCGGACCCGCGGTTGGGGAACGGATCCCGGCTTTCGCCATCCGCGATCATTCCGGCCGCACGCAGACGTTCGAGTCGATTCGCGGACCCAAGGGCGCGCTGCTGGTCTTCGTGCGCTCCGCCGACTGGTGACCGTTCTGCAAGACCCAGCTAGTTGAGCTGGAACAGAAGAAGCGGGATCTGGCCGCGAAAGGGCTGGGCGTGGCTGCCATCACGTACGACACTCCTGAGTTGCTGGCCGAGTTCGCCAATCGCAAGGGGATTCGCTACCCGCTGCTCGGAGATTCAGACTCGGCGATGATCCGGGCGTTCGGTATTCTGAATGACAACTTCCCGCCGGATCACGAATGGTACGGCGTGCCGTTCCCGGGAACCTACGTCGTCAATGAACACGGCGTCGTCACGGCGAAGTTCTTCGAGGAGGATCACCGCGAGCGCTACAACACGTCGGCGGTGCTGGTGAAGGAACTCGGCATCGGCCCCGGCGGCCGGATCGCCGAAGTGGAAACCCGCCACCTCACCCTGCGGTACTCCGCCAGTGACGAAATCGTGCGGCCGGGCAACCGTGTGACGCTCGTCGTGGAGATCGGGCTCAAGCAGAAGATGCATGTGTATGCGCCGGGCGTCCAGGGATACAAGGCGATCGAATGGCGCGTCAAGACGTCGCCCGGGTGGCTCTTCCACGATCTTTCCCTGCCGGATTCGAAGATGCTGACGCTTCCGGCAATCGGAGAGACGGTCCCGGTCTACGAAGGGCGCTTCCGGATGACCCGCGACATTACGTTCGGGCAGGGTGGGGCTGTCCGGCCGTTCCTCCAGCCGGATGAAACCCTCAGGGTCGAGGATTCCATCTACTACCAGGCGTGCGACGACCGCGTCTGCTACCTCCCGCAGACGGTTCCGGTCCACTGGATCTTCCGGTACGCGGAGCACGACCGCGAGCGGTCGCCGGAGCCTCTCAGGCGCCGCCCGCGAGCGTCGCCTCCCAAGCCTCCAGCAGCGCCGTAAGTTCACGCACGAGGCCGGGTTGTTCCGGAGCGTAGTTGCGGCGTTCGCCGGGATCCTCGCGCAGGTTGGACAGCCAGACCTTGTCCATCACTTTGCTGTCGCTGAATGACGGCGGGTCGAGCAGCAGCTTCCAGTCCCCGCGGCGCACCGCTCGTTGCCGGGCGTATTTCCAATAGATGGCCTCGTGCGGCGACCTGGCGCGCGACATCACCATCGCGCTCACATCTTTGCCGTCGATGCCGGGAGCCGGTTCTTTGAGTCCCGCCATGGCGCGGAACGTCGGCAGAATATCCATCGCGGCGCCCGGTTCGCTGATCACCTGCGCCGCGGGAATCCGGCCCGGCCAACTCAGCATCGCGGGCATGCGGATGCCGCCTTCGAACAGGCCCATCTTGAAGCCGCGGAACGGCGCGTTGCTGCCGCCGCGATAGGGCCGTCCGGCGTGATCCGCGCGAGTTTCCTCGGTCGCGCCGTTGTCGCTTTGGAAAAAGATGACCGTCTCGCGGTCGATGCCGCGCTTCTTCAGCTCCGCCCGGATCGCGCCGACGCTGTCATCGATCGCGGCGATCATGGCGAGGTGTGTGCGCCGGTCGCGGTCCATCGAGGCGGGAAAGCGGTCGAGATACTGCTTCGGCGCCTGCATCGGATAGTGCGGTGCGCCGTAGGCGACATAAAGCAGGAACGGCTGGCGGGCGCGGTCGCGGATGAAACGCAGCGCTTCCCGTGTGATGACTTCGGTCTGGTAGGCCGGCTCCTCCCAGACCTCTTCGTCATTGCGCCAAAGATCGTGCAGGATCTCGCTCTGGCCACGGCCGAGCGTGTAGTACCGGTGCGAGTAGTAATCCGTCCAGCCGGAATAGAACCCGAAGAAGTGGTCGAAGCCCTGCGCCTTCGGGCGGCTGTGGGCCGCGCTGCCGAGGTGCCACTTGCCGATGATGCCGGTGCGGTAGCCGGCCGCCTGAAGGTCCCGCGCGAGGGTGCGCTCTCCGGCGCGCAGACCGGGGACGTCGAACGCCGCGCGCGACAAGAGCACGTCCGGAACTCCGGCACGATGCGGGTACTTGCCGGTCATCAGGCTGGCGCGCGACGGCGAGCACACCGGGCTGTTGCTGTACCAGTCGGTGAACCGCACACCGGACTGTGCAAGCTGGTCGAGATGCGGGGTGCGGGCGTCGGACGCGCCGTAGCAACCGAGGTCGCCGATGCCCTGATCGTCGGTGTAGAGGATGACGAAGTTGGGACGGCGGTCCTGGGCCTGCGCGCTCAGCAAGCCGCCCAGCGCGGCGGCAGTGAACTGCCTGCGCGTCGTCCGCATCGGGTCTACGAACCCACGCCGTGCGCGTAGTACGACTTGGCCGGCGCTTTGTAACGGATGTTCAACTGCGGCGTCTCAATGCGTTTCCCGCCCTGGTGCGCAGAATCCATCAGGAACGACAGCGCGCCGGTGGTCAACAGCGTCCGCTCCACAGGGAACGGCGGCTTTCCCGTTTCGATCATCTGTGTGATGCCGTGTACGAGCATGCTGAAGTTGTTCGAGTTCTCGATCGGGATGTAGCAAAGCGTCGAGTCCGGCTTGGGCTTGCCCTTCACCTTGAGCGCCACCATGGATTCGCCCACCATGCCCGGCAACATGATGATGGACGCCTTAAAGCCGTCGTTGTATTCAAGCAACGCCAGCACGGGATTGGTGACATCCTCGGGACGGCCCGGCCGCAACTTGAGCCCCCGCGTCAATGCGACACGCATGAGTTCAGGATTCCAGCGGCCCGCTTGGGCGGCCTCCCAAACCTTGGGACCGGAGATGTGCTCCACCGCGCGAATCCCGGACTCTCCGCCCTTGCGCCGTTCGACGAATACCTGAAGCGTTTCGAGATTGTGAAAGACACCGCCGTCTGAGACCCAACCGCCACCCACCATCACGGCATCTTCGAACTCCACGCCGAGCGGATAGTCGAGTTCCGGGCGCCGGAACGTAACCGGCAACGAAGAACCGGCCATGAGCGGGAACTTCATCTCGCGCGATATGTCGAACATGCGCTTGGCCTTCGTCCAGTCGTAGGACAAGTGCTTGTCGACGAAGATGGGCGCGGACTTGCCAACCTTGCGGTACACGTCGGTCACGCCCGTGTAGAACTCGTAGCGCGGGTAGAGGTGCTGGTTCTTCTCGTTGAACGGATAGTTGCCGTGTTCGCAGACGAGAATGACGCCGTCGACGGCCAGTTTACCCGTGCCGAGCGTGAGCGCTTCCTCAATGGAGTTCGTGACCTTGAAGCCGTACGAGCGCGCGAGCTTGTGGCCGATGTCTCCCGGATGGATCTGGTCCATCCAGAGCGACGAGACCTCAAATGGCGGCTCGTAGAACTTCTCGTGAATCCAGTAACCTTCGATGAACCGGGTGATGAAGTTGTCGCTGTGGGAGCGGACGTGGTAGGTGCTCGACAGCGTGGCGATCTTCTTGCGGGGGGCCCCGGCGAGAGGCGCGGCCGCGGCCAGGGCGGCGGTCTGCAAAAACGTACGTCGTTGCATCGGTGCCGACCAGCTTACCCCATGCTTCGCAGCGGCGTCCAGACAGGGCCGGGCCGCGCCCCTCCGAGTTGGCGCGGCCCGGCCTGCCGGATCTCAGCGGGCGAACGTGAAGCCGAGCCCCGTCGTGTAGAGCAGGTCGTTCTTCTGGCGGCCCGGGACCGGATTGCTCAGGAAGCGGTCACTCAAGGAAACGTTCCACGTGAGCCACTTCGTCAGTTGGGTCGCGGCGCCGATATCGAAGTTCATGCGGTATTCGCCGGTCTGGGACAGATTGTTGAACATGCGGAATGACTGCACGAGGCTGGTCCTGGCATTCAACTTGTAGTTGAAGTCGTTCCCCCAATAGGCTTCGGCCGCGTTCCGTGTGAATCGCTCCGCATCCACCGGGTCGAACTTTTCACGGTTCCAGGCGGCGCCGGCGACAGCCGCCAGCCGGCCGCGCTCGGCCGTCCAGATCTGGTAGCCCAAACCGCCGCCGAGAACGACGCGGAGGTCGAGCGACTGGAACTTGTCGAATTCGTAGTCATTGAAGGTAGTGGCAAAAATCCTTGACGTGAGGTTCCGGTTGTAGCCCCAGCCGCCACGGACCGCTTGTGCTGTCTGTGCGTCGACGCCATTGATGGTCGCGGTGGCGCGGATGGAATTGAAATAGGCCGTCGTGCGGCTGGTGTTGGACGCGCGCAGGAAGTTGATCGGCGTGGTGATGGTGGAGGTTTCGGCGTTGCCCTTGGTCCCCGCGATGTTGAGGCTTCCCGTGATGGTCCAGAGATCGAGCAGCCCGGGGCGCAGCATCCGTTCATACGCCGCCTGCCCGGCCTCATTGCGCAGCGCAACGATCTCGCCCGGCTCGACGGTCTGCGGCGCATCCGGCGCGGCCACCTGGATGCGTCCATCCCGCGATTGAATCGTCGCCTTCACGGTACGGTCGCCGGGCAGGACGACATAGAGCGGATTCTGCGCGTTAATCGTCTCGATGTCGTCCCAATTGACGGTGATGAGGCCGAAGTTCTTGCTTTGCACCGTAAGCTTGCCGCCGTCCTTGCCGACGATGTCGCCTGTGACGCGATCGCCGTCCTTGAGAACGATCAGATCGGCAGCCTGAGCGAAACCGGCGCAAAGAATGGCGGCGGCCAGAAATCGGATTCCGTTGGATAGATGAGTCATGTTTAGGGGTTCTTAGGAGGTGAACTGGGAAGTACAGTGCGGACACCGGGTCGCCGGGATGGGCACGGGTGAGCAGCAGAACGGGCAATCTTTCGTCGCCGGTGCAGCAGCCGGCGCGGGCTTCTGCATTTGATTGGCAGTCCGCACGACCATGAAGATCACTGCCGCGATGATCAGGAAATTCACAACCGTATTGAGGAACTGCCCGTAAGCGATCACCGGCGCGCCGGCTGCCTGCGCGGCTGCCAGCGTCGGGAACGACTGGTCCGTCAGACTGACGAACAGGTCCTTGAAGTCGATATTTCCCAGCAGCAGGCCGATCGGCGGCATAATCACGTCATTGACCGCCGACGAGACGATGCCCCCAAATGCAGCACCGATGATGACGGCAACGGCCAGGTCGAGCACGTTCCCCTTCATGATAAACGTCTTGAATTCGTTAAGCATCTCCGGTCCCTTCGTATGTGCGTCTCAGTAGAGAATCTTGCGGTCGAGGTCCGCCGCCTGCGCGATCCAGTCCGCCACCTGCGATTCGGATGGGTTTGTCCGGCAGAGGCGCCGCCGGGCATTGGTTTCGATCAGCTTCGCGGCGAGGTTCGCGGCGTTGCGTTGGGCCAGTTCTTTCACGGTGTCGACTCCGGCGGCTTCCAGTAACTCGGCAAACTGCGGCCCGATGCCGGTCACCCGCATCAGGTCCACGTGGTTCACCCACTTCAGAAGCAGACTGGCACGGATGTTCGCCCGGACGCTGAGTTCCGCCATGCCCTTTGGAGTGCCCGCCCGTTCCAGCAGGTCGGCATCCGTCCTGATTCCAGCGGCGTTCAGCTTGAGCGCGTACGCTGGTCCGATTCCTTCGACTTCTTCGATCTTCCTGGGCATGGTTGCGATTTCCGTCTCCACCCCTCTGGACACCGGCTCCCGCCCGAAAGTCACATTGGCGGCAGTGTGACTTTTCCGGGATGCGCGCGGTCTGGAGGTATGAGATCCTCTGTCTCTTGGGCACTGACGACTTCAAGCAGACGGAGGAAGAACTGGTCCGGGCGGCCCGCGCCGCCCCGGAGGGTGATTTGCGGGCGTTCGAGCAACTGGTTGAGTTGAACCGGAGACGCATTCTGGCCGACTGCCGGTACCTGACGCGCGATCCCAACAACTCCGAAGACCTGGCGCAGGAAGTGTTCGTCAAGGCGTATTTCGGCATGCACGGATTCGAAGGCAGGTCTTCGTTCCGTCACTGGCTCCAGCGCATCAAGGTGCACCATTGTCTGAATCACCTGAAGAAGCGCGAGGACCGGAACGCGGTGGCCCCCGACGACCCGGCCGCCGAAAACCTGGAGCAGCTCCAGGCGCCGGCCGATGCCGAAGCGCTGATCGCGCGCCAGGACGAGCGCCGGCGGATCGGCGCAATCCTGGAGGCGATGCCGGAGACCCTGCGCGTGCCGCTCGTGATGTGCGACATGGACGAGATGTCCTACGACGAGATCGCGGCGTCGCTGGGGATCGGCCTGTCGGCCGTGAAGATGCGTATTAAGCGGGCGCGCGAACAGTTCCGCCGCCTGTACGGGCAGGAGGCGGAGCAGTGAACGGCGCCGGTCAGCCGGACGATCCGCTACGGGTCCTGCGGGATCAGGAACGGGAGACCTCGACGGATTTCGTCGCCAAGGTGCGGCGCCGGATCGAACGGCGCACGGCCGCATCCCAGGTTGCAGCCTACTCCTGGCATCTGCCCAAGGTAGTGCTGGTAGAGATGGCCGGCCTGATCCGGCACCTGATTGTGGCGGTGGGGGGCAAAGGAGACGCGCAGCGATGAGAGAGAAGCTTCTGCAGGCATTCGTAAACCTGGCCGATTCGGTGATCGCCGCGGCGCCCAAGGTGCTGATCGGCCTCCTGCTGGCCGCGGCTGCCCTGGTCGTGGCGCGAGTGATCGAAAGCGTCCTGCGCTTTGCCCTGACGAAAGTGCGCTTCGACAGCCTGCTGGCGAAGGTCGGCGTGGACCGGACGCTGCAGCGGCTGGGTGTCCGGCAGCAGTTGAACCTCGTGCTGCCGCGCCTGGTGTATTTCCTGGTGCTCCTGCTGCTGGCCAAGACCGCGGTCGACGCCCTGGGTCTGACGGCCATTTCGGACGCCATCGGGGCATTCTTCGCTTACTTGCCGAACATCGTCGCGGCGCTGCTGCTGCTGGTTCTGGGCAGCACGGTGGGACAGTTCGCCGGGCAGACCGTGGCGCAATCGGCCGAGAGTTCCGGGATCGAGTTCGCTCCCGCGCTGGGCAGGCTCGTGTCGAGCCTGATCCTCTTCGTCTGCGCGATGATGGCCATCGATCAGTTGAAGATCGACACGGAGATTGTGCGCATCGTGACGAGCTTCGTCCTGGGCGCCGGCGCTCTCGCGTTCGGCCTGTCGTTCGGGCTCGGCACGCGCGACGTCGTGCGCAACGTCGCGGCCGGCTTCTACGCGCGGAAAGTGCTGGTGGTCGGCAAGCGGCTCGATGTGGCCGGGCAGCAGGGCGTTCTCAAGGCGATCACGGCTACGCACCTGATCCTGGAGTCCGAGGGCCGGGAGACGTCCGTTTCCAACGAGACGTTCCTCCAGCAGGTGGCGCGGCAGTAGCGTGCCTGAACGGTGGGCGGACCGGCAGGCGATCTTCGGCATCTTCTGGGCGCTTGCCCTGCTGCACGACCAGGTGGCGTATCGCTTCGCGTTCGCCTCCGTGTTGGACGGGGCGCTGACGCTGTCCGCGGCGGTGCTGCTGGCCCGTCCGGGCAACCTGGCCGTCATGGCCGCCACTGCAGTGCTCCACGTGTCGGCGACGGCCGCGCGGCTGCCGGATGTTTACAACCATGCCTGGTTTACGTCCCTGGTGGCGCTGGCGCTGCTGTTGGCCTGTGGCGGATCCGGCTTCGGTCCACGCGCGTTCGACGCTTTCGCTGCCGCCGCCCGCCTGTGCCTGGCGGCGCTCTACTTCTTCAGCGGATGGCACAAGCTGAATGCGGACTATTTTCTCCATGACACTGGCTGCGGCGCCGCGAAGTATCTGCAACTGGCCAAAAGGCTGCCGTTCCTTCCACAATCGGAGGCCTTCCTGAGCGCTGCCGCCGTGACCCCGGTGGCTCTGGAACTCGCGCTGCCCGTTGTCCTGCTCGTACGGCGGACGCGGCCCTGGGCGGTGATCGCCGCCTGCGCATTCCATTTCGCGCTGGGCCTGGCCGGTTATCCCCGGTTCAGCACGGTGAGCTACGCGTTGCTGCTACTCTTCGTTCCGAATCCGCGCGTGGTGCGGATTCCCGTGCGGTTCCGCTTCCCGATGCTCACCGCGATTCCGGCCGCGGGAGCGGCGGTGGCGGCCGGGGTGCTGCTGCCGCGGACCGCGGCGCTTCGCATCGAGATGGCCCTTTTCTGCGCCTACTCCGTCGTCCTGCTCGGCGCCGCGCTGGTGGCCGCACGACGGGATCGTGGTGAGCCGGAACCAGCGGAAACCTGGACCGCAGCCCACCTGGCGCTGCTCCTGGTCGTGCTCTCCGGCCTGTCTCCCTATCTTGGCTTGAGAACGCTCAATACCTTTTCGATGTACAGCAACCTGCGCGTCGAGGGCGGAACGAGCAACCATTTTGCGGTCCCGGCGGGCTGGCAGATCGTGGGCTGGCAGCGGGACATGGTCGAGATCGAATCCTCCAATGTGCCCGGATTGCAGGCGCTCGCCGGATCCGGACTGGCGGCGCCGTATGAGCAGATGCGGGCCGTGCTGTCGCGCGAGATGCGGGCGGGCAGAGGCCCCATGGAAGTCGTCTACCGGCGCGGCGGAGAGCGCATCGAAACGCGCGACGCCGCCCGGGATCCGCGGCTTGCGCTGCCGCAACCGGTGTGGCTGTGGAAGCTGCGGGTGTTCCGGCCGGTCGAGACGAGCGGAGCGCGCGCCTGCACGGTCTGAGGTCAGACCTGCGCCTCGACAGCCTCGCCGGCCGTGAAATAGGCGCAGTCCGGGTGATGAAATACGAGCGCGCTGACGCTGGCTTCGGGCTCCATCATGAAGCCGTCCGTAAGCTCGATGCCGATCTCTTCGGGACGCAGAAGCTTCCACAATCCGGCCTGATCTTCGAGGTTCGGACACGCCGGGTATCCGAAGCTGTAGCGCTTGCCGCGATAGCGCGAAGTGAAGCGGTCGTGCATCGTGCTCGTCGGCGGATCGGGGAAGCCCCAGTCTTCGCGGATGCGGCGGTGCAGCCATTCGGCGCAGCCCTCGGCCGTCTCGATCGCGAGCGCCTGCAGAGCGTGCGACTTCACGTATTCGCCCGCGTGTTTCCACTCCTCGGACCTCTCGCGGATGCCTGCGCCGGCGGTCACGGCAAACAGCGCGATATGGTCGCGGCCGAACTCGGTGGGATCGAGGATGTAATCGCTCAGGCAAAGGCCGTCGTCGCGCAACTGGCGGCCGAACTGGAAGCTGTGCACGGAGCCTGTGGCGCCGGGTTCGAACAGGTGGATGGTGTTGCCGTCACGCTCGGCCTCAAAGAACTGCCAGACGGCTCTCACCTTCATGAAGTGCGCCGCCTCTTCCTTCACCGCTTCCACTTTATGGAAGAGCGCCAGCGCTTTCTCGTGATGCGCCGCAAGATCCTTTTCAAAGTTGCCTTTGTAGCCGAGGTGGCGCCCGTAGAGCATGTACGGGTTGATGTAGCTCCAGATCTCGGTGAGGTGCGGCACGTTGCGGACGCGCCTGTCGACATAGGGCGCGGGAGGAATCGGAATGTCCGTGCGCACTTTCGGAGAGCGCGACTCAGAGGCTTGTGCGGCCAAGGTCTCGTGCACCGCGCCAAACGTTCCGGCTTCCGTATGCGTGTTGCCGGCGAGAACATGAGGGCGTTCGGCAGGGTCCATCAACTGGTTCATCAGACGCAGACCGGTCATCGCGTCCTTGGCATAGCAGACGGCGCGTCCGTAGGCGGGTGCGATTTTGGCGCGCGTGAACTTCTCCGAGAGCGCCGCGCCGCCGACCAGAACGGGCACCGTAATCCCGGCTTCGCGCAGATCTTCGGCCGTCGTCACCATCTGCTGCGCGGACTTCACGAGCAGGCCGGACAGACCGATGGCGTCGGGGCTGTGTTCCTGGAAGGCCTGGATCAGGGTTTCCGGCAACACCTTGATGCCCAGGTTCACCACGTCGTAGCCGTTGTTCGACAGGATGATCTCGACGAGGTTCTTGCCGATGTCGTGAACATCGCCCTTCACGGTCGCGAGAAGAACTTTGCCGCGGGCGGCCGTATCGCTCTTCTCCATGAACTGCTGGAGATGGTTGACGGCGGCCTTCATCGCCTCGGCCGATTGCAATACCTCGGCCACAATCAGCTCGTTGTTATTGAACAGGCGCCCGACCTCGGCCATGCCGGCCATGAGCGGTCCGTTGATGATTTCCAGAGGCGCGGCGCCTTCCTGACGCTTGAGGTCGAGATCGGCGACCAGGCCGTCGCGCGTTCCCTCGATGATGTAGTTGGCCAGGCGCTCGTTCAGCGGCAGACTTTCCTTGGCCTGCTTCTTCCGGCCGCCCGACTGGCGGAAGTGCTCGCTGATCGCCTGAATGTGGAACTGGTTCAGCGCGGCGCGCACGTCCGGGGGCTGTTCGCGCCAGTCTTCGGGCGCGATGCGCAGTTCTTCACCCGGGGCATCGACGGCGGGAGCGTTGAACAGCAGGTTCTCCGCCAGGCGCCGCTCTTCTTCGGGAATGCTGGCGAACCTTTCCAGCTTCTCGGCGTTGACGATGGCAAGGTCCAGGCCGGCCTTCGTCGCGTAATAGAGGAACACCGAGTTCACGACTTCGCGCGCCGCCGGCGGCAGTCCGAACGAGATATTCGAGATGCCGAGGATCGTCTTCGCGTACGGCAGCTTCTCGCGGATCAGGCGGATGCCTTCGATCGTTTCAACAGCGCCGCCGATGTAGTTCACGTCGCCCGTCGCACAGGGGAAGACGAGCGGATCGAAAACGATGTCTTCGGGCGGGATGCCGTACTTCTCCGTCAGCAGCGCGTAGCTGCGCTCGGCAATGGCGAGCTTGCGCTCGCGGGTGAAGGCTTGCGCCTGCAGCTTGTCTTCGTCGATGCAGCCCACGACGAGCGCCGCGCCGTAGCGGCGGGCGATCGGGCACGTGTTCTCGAACTTCTCTTCGCCGTCTTCGAGATTCACCGAGTTGATGATGCTCTTCCCCTGCAGGAACGTGAGCGACAGCTCAATCGCCGCGGGGTCGGTCGTGTCGATCATCACCGGAACGCGGATCTTGCGGGTCAACCGGTCGTAGAAAGGAGGAATGTCGCCGATTTCGTCGCGGTCGGTGGATTGAAGACAGACATCAACGATGTGCGCGCCGTTCTTCACCTGCTGCCGGGCGATCTCGGTGGCTTCCTCCCACTTCTCTTCGGCGACCAGGCGTTTGAAAGCGCGGGAACCGATCACGTTCGTGCGCTCGCCGACAATCAGGGGCCGCGTCGAATCGTCGGCTTCCACGAGGTCGATGCCGCAGTACCACGCCCGGCGCGGGGGCTTCGGGACAGCGCGGGGGCGCTGCCGGGCCGCGGCCTCGGCGATCTTCCGGATATGCTCGGGCGTGGTGCCGCAGCAGCCGCCGGCGATGTTCAGCCAGCCGTGGTCCATGAAGCGGGCCATCTGCGCCGCCACCATCTCGGGCGTCTCGTTGTACTGCAGCTCTTCGTTGGGGAGGCCGGCGTTCGGATAGCAGGAGATGCGCGTCCAGGCCATCTCGTGGAGCGTCCGCAGGTGGTCGGCCATGAACTCAGGACCGGTGCCGCAGTTGAGTCCCACAGCCAGCAGTTCGACGTGCGAGATCGAAGCCCAGAAGGCTTCAGCCCCCTGTCCGCCAAGCATCGTCCCGGTGGGTTCGATGGTTCCGGAGACGATCAGCGGTAAGCGGTGCCCGGCCTCGCGGCAGGCGCGCTCGACGCCGAGCACGGCAGCCTTGAGCGTGCCGGTGTCATTGCACGTTTCGAGCAGCAGGATGTCGACGCCGCCTTCGATGAGCGCCGCGGCCTGCTCGTAGTAGGCGGTTTCGGCCTGCCGGAAGCCGAGGTTGCGCGTGACCGACACGGTGCGCGTGGTCGGCCCCATCGATCCAGCCACGAAGCGTGGCTTCTCCTGAGTGCTGGCGGCGTCGGCGACCTCGCGCGCGATGCGGGCGGCGAGGACGTTCAACTCATGGACCTGGTCCGCGATGTCATATTCCGCCAGCGAGATGCGCGTCGCGTTGAAGGAATTCGTCTCGATGATGTCGGCGCCCGGATCGAGATAGGCGCGGTGAATGCCCCGGATCACGTCCGGACGGCGCTTCAGGAGGATTTCGTTGCAGTTTTCAAACGCGGGTCCACCGTAGTCTTCGATGGTAAGCTGCTGCTGAAGGAGCGCGCCCATCGCGCCGTCGATCACGAGAATACGGGAGTCGAGAGCTTCGACGAGGGCGCGCTGGCGTGCCTCGGTGGTCATAAGGTGTCGGCGAATCTCATTGTAACAAGCGGGTAGAATCGCTCTGATGGAACTCCTTTCCAGGGCCGCTCTGCGCGGCACGTGGGCCACGGTGCTTCTGCCCGTGCGGGCGGACGAGTCGGTTGACTACGGCGCCCTCGAAGAAGAACTTGCCGTCCTTGTGGCGTCCGGCGTCGCGGGAATCTATTCGAACGGCACGGCGGGGGAGTTCTTCACGCAAACCGAGGACGAATTCGACCGGATCAACCGCTTGCTCGCGGAGCAGTGCAGCCGGGCAGGGCTCCCGTTCCAGATCGGCGCCTGCCACATGAGCGCGCAGGTGTCGCTCGATCGCATCGGGCGCGCGCGGACGCTGGAGCCTTCGGCGATGCAGGTGATCCTGCCGGATTGGACGCCGGTCAGCTTTGCCGAGGCACTGGCCTTCCTCGGACGGGCGGCCGAGGTGGCGGCGCCGGTCCCACTGGTGCTGTACCAGCCGCCGCATGCCAAACGGCAGTTGACTCCGGCGGAACTGGAAGAGGCCGCGGAGGCGATCCCGGCGCTGATCGGGATCAAAATGGCGGGAGGCGACGCCGCCTGGTTCGAGGCGATGCGCGGCGTGACGTCGAAGCTTGCCGTCTTCACCGCCGGGCATTCGCTGGCCAGCGGGACGCGGATGGGCGCGGCGGGATCGTACTCGAACGCCGCCTGCCTGCATCCCGCGGGCGCGGCGCGCTGGGAGCGGCAGATGGCCGAAGATCCCGAGGCGGCGCTCGATGTCGAACGGCGGCTGGTCGGGTTTCTGCGTGAGCACATCCTGCCGCTGCGTGACGAGGGCGGCTACTGCAACGGCGCGTTGGATAAGCTGCTGGCGGCCATCGGCGGCTGGGCGCCGGTCGGTACGCGGCTGCGCTGGCCGTATCGATGGCTCGGCGCAGACGTGGCGGAGCGGCTGCGCCCGGTGGCACGGGACACGGTGCCGGAGTTCTTCCGCTGAGGCACTTGGTATAAGAGACAGAGTGCGCCCGACATCCGAGCCGGCCCGAACCACCGGTCCTTCGCCCGTCCGGCTGCTGGCAGCGGCGCTGGCGGCGGCTCTCGTCGCTTCGTGGAGCGTGCTGACGCTCCCGTATCTCTCCGACGACCTCGATCACCTGCACGCGGCGGCCGAGTTCCTCGAAGGCGAGCGAACGTTGCTCGCCGGCTGGCTCTTCGCTCCGCACAACGAGCAAACGCTTCCCCTGATGCGCGCGGCATTTCTCGTGGGCGCGCTGCTGGGCGGCTGGAATGCGTTGCCGCTGCGCCTGCTGCTGCTGGCGGTCCACTCCGCGGCGGCGGTCGCACTGGGTCTGATCGTCTGGCGCGCCGTCGGGCAGCGGACGGCGGCGTGGTGGTCCACGATTCTCTACGCAGCGGGCATGGGCTTCGCGGGAGGCGTGATCTGGTGCCCGTCGAATGCGATCTTCCTGCTGGGCGGGGCGGCGTTCCTGGGGACGCTCTGGATTCTGCTGCGATGGAGCCACCGGCCGGATCTCGCCTGGAGTCTCTCCCTGGCAGGCGTGCTGCTCGCGGCGATGGGGACCAACGGGGCTGCCGCCGCGACGGCCACGCTGCCCGCCGTCGTCTGGCTGCTGCGGATCCCGCTGCGGCGGTGGCAATGGGCGGCGTATCCGGCGGTGTCGGCCTGCCTGTTGCTGGCGGCGCGGTGGAACTTCGAACGGCTGGCGCCGTTTCCGGCCACGGAGATCTCCGTACGCACCTTCCTCGCCTTCGAATGGATGGCGTATCTCGTCCCGCTGAAGTTCGCCGTGGCGTGGATTCCGGGCGTGCACCCGTCGTGGGCAGTGGTGCTGGCGGCCGGGGTGCTGGGCTGGGCCGCGTTCGCGCTCTCGCTGCGGGCGATCGCCGCCGATGACCGGCGGCTGCTGGCCGCGCTGGCGCTGCCCGCGGCAGCGGTGACCGCGCTGGTTGCCTACGGCCGATCCTACGAGGCGCTCGAGACGCTCTATTGGACCGACCGCTACTACTACTTCGTCCTGGCGCCGATGGCGGCGTGGGCCGGCCTGCTGCTGGCGCGCCTGCCTGCGCGGGCGGCGGCTGTCCTTGCGGTCTTGTGCACTCTCGGGGCACACGGACAGATGCGGGAAGGCGTGCCCTGGAACGGGTACCGCGAGCATGCCGCCGGCCTCGGCCACGCGGCGGCGCTCCTGGAGCGCATCGAGGCGGAAGCCGCCCAGGCGCCCCTGTCGCTGACCGACGCCCGCCTGCCGCTGGCGGGAGTGCACCACGGGGCCATGAGTCTCGTCTGCATCGTCCGCGTCGCGCATCCGCGCGGCGTCCCGGGACTGACGTTCGTCCAGGGTTCGATGACGGCGGTGGACTCCGCGCGTTGGAACCGCCTGGCCGACGCCTGGGCCGATGAGCGGGGAGTGCGTTCCACGCTCTGCGCGGGCGGTGGAAAAATCCGCTCCCTGTTCGTCTCCACGCTCGACTTCCGCCGCGACGCCTTCGACGAACAGGTGACCGGCTTCCACCGCTGGGAACGCCCCTTCCGCTGGCTGCCGCGGCAGGGCACGGCGCAGATCCAGCGCGCGCCGGGCGCGCTCGAAATCCGGGCGCACGCGCCGCTCGATCTCATCCGGCGGATCTGGCCGGAAGCGGACTCAATCCGGGTGACGGTGGCGGTGAACGGGCGCGACCTGGCGGACGTTTCTGTCGGCGGCGATGGGGACGCCGTCTACCGCGTCGAGGTTCCCGAGTCGCTCGCGCCCGCGGGACACACCGCGGCTATCACCCTGCGCGCAGGCCGCGTCTGGATGCCCGCCGAGGCCGATCCCGGCAGCCAGGACCGCCGCACCTTGAGCGTCGCCGTGACTTCGATCGGCTTCGCGGGAGATCCGCGCATGAATGGCTTGCCGCGCTGCGCCACCTGGTCGGAGGCCGCACCCTGATGCCGTTTCTCGATCCGCCTGAAAGCACCGGAACCTATGGCCGTATGAAGGCAGAGCCGGACCGCGTCTGGGTGGCCTGCACCGCGGCGGCGCTGATCGCGGGCGGCCTGCTGACGGCCCTCGCCATGGGGTGGCTGCCGGCGCCGCCTCCCCGGCAGAGCCGCGGGCTCCTGCTGCTCGTCGGCCTCGTGTTTACCTTCACCGGACTGATGATGGTGCGGCAGGCCGTGGACGCAATCCGGAACCGGCGCCGCTTGACGGCGGACGGCTGGCTCGCCGATTACCCGTGGGACCCGGCAGGAGCTTCCGACGACACCCGGCGGGAACTTCGCGATGCGCCGTGGAGCCTGGGCCTTATGGGCGGGTTCCTCGCGGCGATCACCTGGGGGTTCGCGACGGCGGATATGCCCGCCAGTCTTTCCTGGTTGCCATTTCTGTTCCTGGCGCCGTTCCATGGTTTTCTGCTGTACGGCGTGTACCGCTACGCCACCCGGCTGCGGCAGTGGAGCCGCGTCGGTCTGCCGCGACTGCGTTTCGTCACGCCGCCGCCGTTTGCACCCGGACAAACGGTGGATCTGCGGCTGGAAGGGTCCGCCACCCTGGCCGGCACACTCACGGCGGAGTTGCGCTGCGTCGAGGAGACTCTGGTCGGGAGCGGGACCGGCCGTCCGCGGGCCCAGCAGCACCGGGTTGACGCAGTATTCCGGGAGTCATGGCCGGTCCTGGCGGATAGCCGTGGCGGCGCCACCTTCCGCGTGACCGTTCCCGATGAGGGCGCTTCAACGCAACTCCGTCATGACCGGTATCCACCGCTCCGCTACTGGGAACTCGGGATCTCGGGCAAGGGATACAGCGGCGTGTTCCTAATCCCGGTCTACAGCCGGCCTCATGCGCTCAACTCGAAATAGCGCCGGATGCGGCTGAGCAGATCGCCGCCGGGCGCGGCGTTCTGGCGCGCCTCCTCGCCGGCGAGCTTTTCCTGCGCGGCATGGAGGCCGCTCTGGCGGTCGAGGATGGCGCGGGCGAACTCCGCGGCCAGCTCCGGACGCTCCTCAAGCAGCGCAGCCAGCTCGGGCTTGCCCAGCGAGTAGCACTCCACCGCGTCGATGGCCGTCACGGTCGCGGCGCGGGTCTCGCCGGCCAGCAGCGCCATCTCTCCGAAGAAGTCCCCCGGCCCGAGGATGGCCACCTGTTCGGAGAGCCCGCTGGGACGCGACACCAGCACGCGCACGCGGCCCGAAGCCAGGATGAACAGCGAATCGCCCGGCTCGCCCTGCCGCAGGATTGCCTCGCCCGGAGCGAACGAGAGCCGTGACAGGCTGGCGGAGAGCGCCTCGCGCTCGGCGGGATGCAGCGCCTGGAAGATCTCGACCCGGTCCAGCGCGGCGGCGCGGGCGTCGGGCGAGGCTTCCCTCGAACTCTGCAGATCGACCACGCGGGGCACCGGTTCCAGGGGCGCTCCGATGCGGTCGAGGGCCGAGGCGATCCGCAGGCGCAAGCCGGAAGCGTCCAGCAGTTCCATCAGCGGCCGTTCGATCCAAACCAGCACGCCGTACTGGACATGTTCCGGGTGAAATTCGAGCACCACACAGTGAGGCTTCGGGTCCGCCGCGACACCCTCCATCGGCGATGCCCGTAGGGCGCCTTCCACGGTGGCCACGACGGTGGCCGCCCGGTGCCGGTACGGCAGCGCAAATTTGACCACGATGCGGTGCCGCGGCGTTGTGGTTTCGCCGGGCTCCCGGCCCAACAGGTGGACCGGGGAGCGGACGAGCACGCTATTGGGGATGAGCAGCGTATCGTTGTCGGGAGTGTGCACCGCGACGTACCGCGCCCGGACACTACGCACCAGACCCGCCCCCTGGTCCGTGCGGATCCAGTCTCCCTCGACAATGCTGCGCTCGAGTTCGAGCACGATGCCGCCGGCCAGGTTGGCCAGCATGTCCTGCACGGCGAGCCCGAGGACGGCGGTGGCAATGGCGGAGGTCGCGATCAGCCCCGTGACGTTCACGCCCAGTGCGCCGAGTACGCCCAGAAACACCGCGATATAGCCGGCGCCGATCGAGAGATCGCTGGCGATGCGCGGGATCTCCCAGCGCCGCAGCATGAGGTGGAAGACGAAGATCGCGCCGAGGTGGATGAGCGCCAGATGGGCGAGCGCCGCCGCCGCCACTTCAACCCAGGGATCGGCCCCAGCCAGCGTACCCGTGAGCCACAGCGCTCCCGAAATGGCGGCCAATCCCCAGACAAAGCGCATCCGCCGCCGCTCGGAGGGCAGCGCGAGCGCGAGCAGGATGGCCCCGAGGACGGCGGCCGGCAGAATCCACGCCAAGTCGGCGAACACTTCGAGCTACTGTACAATGAGGGGTGTGAGCCTGTCGAGAGTCGTGCTGGCTTTCGCCTTGCACCTGCCAGTCTTCGCGCAAGCCCCCAACCTGGACCTTTTCCGGCAGGCGCCGCCTGCCGTGGACGCCGCGCTGCGCGAGCGGATCGCCGGATTCTACCAGGCGCACGTCGACGGCAAGTTCCGCGATGCCGATCAGTACGTGGCCGAGGATACGAAGGACTTCTTCTTTGAGCGCTCCAAGCCGCGCTACCTGAGCTTCGAGATCCAGCGCATCGACTACACGAACGAACAGTTCACGGCCGCCACGGCGACGATGCTGGTCGAGCAGAACATCATGGTGCCGGGATTCGCCGGAAAACCCGTGAAGATCCCGGTCCCGAGCCACTGGAAAGTGGAATCCGACGGCCAGTGGTACTGGTGGGTGGATCAGTCGAAGCTCAACGTCACGCCGTTCGGGGAAATGAAGCCGGGCCCGGGCGCACGCACCGGCAGGCTCCCGGACAAACTACCCACGGTCGAGGACATCCACAAGGCGGTGCGGGCGAACCGCGAGGCCGTCGCCCTGAGCGCCAGCATGGCGGGACTGGAAACCGTTGAAATCGCCAACGGCCTGCCAGGTCCGGTACGGTTGGAACTGGCGATGGGGCAGATCCGCGGGATCTCGGCGAGCCTGGACAAGACGTCGCTTGCGTCCGGGGAAACGGCAGTGCTGACCTTTAACTCCGAGGGAAGTGTGTCCCGGCAGTACCAGTCGCGCATGCACCTGGTGACGGTGCGTGTCCATCCGACCAACCAGACGATCAGTCTGAAGCTGACCGTTGGCCCGTAAACCGGGGCCCGGTGCCGGCGTCATAGAATAGAAGGCGAATTTCACCGGAGATGTGGAAGCTGCTCAGCGCGTGTCTGGCGCTGGCGCTCGCTGGCTGCGGGACGCGCCACGAGTCCGGCGCGGTTCTGCCGGACCAGGCATCCTTCCGGCTTGCCTTCGGCGTCTCCGACACCGCGCCGGTGGACTGGTCCGGGACAGTCGAGACGAGCGGAGGCCGGGTGGCCGCGATGGCGCCGTGGCGCTTCCAGGAAGATGACTCCCTGGACCTGCAAACGGGCCGCTTCCAGTGCCAGACCAGGCCCGGACCTTCGGGCGAAGTCGTCCCGCACGGGTTCTATGTGACCGTGGCTTCGGCCCGCGAAGTCACCGTCCGCACCGCCCAGGGCCGCTTTTCGTTCCGGCCGGGCGACGTGGCGTTCGGCAGCCCTCTGCCGGTCCTGGAAGGGCGTGTAGAGGTGGAACGTGTCCCGGCCGCGCTCAACCTCACCGCCGCCGACCAGCGCGAGGACGGCTTCCCGGCAATTGCCTTCGACGCTGACGGGAACGCCTGGGTCGCCTGGATCGCCTACCGGGACCGGAAAGAGGAGCTTGTCGTGGCTCAACTTGCGAGCCAGGAGCGCTTCGTGGTGGCGGAGGGCGAGTTCTGGAGTCCGTCGCTCACCACCGGGCCGGACGGCAGGCTGCATCTGGCAGTGTCCGTGCGCGATAGCGAGGACTGGAGGATCGCCACCGCCTCCGGACGGGGCAAAGAATGGACCCCGCTGACACCTCTCAGCGCCGGGCCGCGGGACGTTTCGCCGCGGATCGCGACCGACACGCACGGGCATCTTTGGGTCGTCTGGCAAGGCTACAGGGATGGGAGCAGCCGGATCCTCGCCAGCCGCAACGAGGGGTTGGAATGGGGGCCGGAGCTGCTGGTCAGCGGCGAAACGACAGGCGCCGGAGAACCGGCGCTGGCAACGGACTCCAAAGGCCGGGTTCATTTTACCTGGGATAGCTATTCCCCGGAGTCCGCCGGGATCTATCACCGCGTGGCGGATGACGGGACGCTCGCGCCGGTACGGCGGCTGGCTTCCTCGGGGAGGCATCCAGCCGTCATATGCGATCGCTCGGACAGGCCCTGGATCGTGTGGGACGAGGAAGCACCGGGCGGGACCCATCGCCTGCTCAGAGCCTCGACTCTGGCGGGGGACACGCAATTGATGCCCCCAATGAGCCAAGCGCCGTTCCAACAGCCGGAACTGACGACGGACGAACGCGGCAATGTCTGGTGCCTGGCGCGTCGTCCGGCCTTGAGTCTCGGAGGAGAAGAGGCCTGGGAGTACGCGGTGTTTCCCTACACGGAGTCGCCGGGGAGCGCCATTGCGCTGCCGTTTTCGCTCGGCCGCAACGAACGGCGAGCCACGGTCGCCGCCGCACCGTCCGGCCGGCTGACTGTCGTCTGGAATGGGGACGGGCGATCGTTCGCCCGTCCCACCCGACCGGTGAAGAACGAGATCTACGCCGCGCACATCCCCGGAATCCCGTACGGGGAGCCGGCACTGCAGGCGCAAGCGGCGGCGAAGCGGACCGCTCCGGACCCTGCGGCGAAGGAAGCGGCACAGGCACGGGACTGGCGGATCCCCTACCGCGGTGGTGAGCTGCGACTGGCTCGGGGCGCCGTCCGCGAACTACCGGCTGGTCCACCGTCGCTCCGCGATCATCTCCAGGAAAGCCGGGACACTCAACAGTTCAGCTTCCTTGCGCTGGTCACCCTCGAACAGAATCCCTACCAGGAGTGGCTGGCGGGAAAACTCAGCCGCATCGCGGAAATCCCCGGCCGGTTCGCCGTTCTCTGGGGGAGGCCCAACGACCGCCACATGCTGCTGTGGAACGAACTCCAGCCTGTCTGGAAGCCGTCCCGCGAGGCGACCGGAACGGACGAGGAGCAACTCCGGGCTCACCTGGAATCGACCGGCGGTGTCATGCTCCCTTTCCTTCGGGGGAAGGCCGAACCGGACCCGGACGCCGGCCAAGTGGTTCTCGCCGTTTTGGATGGCCCTTCCCCCGACTCACTGGCCGCAGCCGGCGTCGTGGCGTGGACCCCCGCCAGGCGAACGTTCCTGCTCGTGCCGGAACTGAACCCGGAGGCGATCCTCGAAGGACTCCGCGCTTGCCACGCGTACACGGCAGCAGGCAATGTTCTGATCGATTTCCGGCTTGGCGACGCCGTGCCGGGAGATGCCATGGAAGCCTTCGCACCGATCACGATCCGAATCGGTGGCAGCGAGGCGGTCATCAAGGCGGAGATCCTGCGCGATGGCAAGCCCGTGCATACGTTCCGACCGCGCGGGGCGTCGGACGAGACCACGTTCTCGGACCGGTCCGCGCACGGGCAACCGCACTGGTACTCGGTGCGTGTGGAGCAGGCTGACGGGGGCCGCGCCTACACATGCCCGATCCGGGTCACGGGCAGGTAATCAGAGGAATCCGTTTGTGTTACCTTAGCGGGCGGGAGACCGTCCTTATCCTTAGTAGGCGCCATTCTTATTCGGGCGGCGGGCGTGTATCCGGCGCCGCTACTATCTTTCGAGGTCTGATTTGCGAATTCTGAAGAGAGTCCTGCTGGCGGTGGTCCTGGCCGGTCTGGTTGCACTGGCGGGCTACCATATCCGGCAAGGGTACGAAGAGAAGGCCACGACCAAGAAGAAAGGTCCTGCCGTACGCGTGGTGAGCGTGGGGGCCGGGACCGCACGGGTCGGGCAGGTCAAGGAAGAGATTGTCCTGACGGGCGCGCTGAAACCTAAGGAACAAGTCGACATCACTGCCAAAACGACAGGCCGGGTCACCAGGATCCACGTCTACGTCGGCGATCAGGTCAGGACGGGACAACTGCTCGCCGAGATGGAAGACGATGAACTGAAGCAGCAGGTGAACCGGGCGATCGCCGCGCGCTCCGTGGCTATAGCGTCCCATGCTCAGCGTGAGGCCGAACTGAAGAACTCCCAGGCCGATCTGGACCGCGCCCAGACTCTGTTCCGCGAGGGTTTGATCCCCAGGCAGGATCTTGAGGCCCGACAGACCGCCTACCAGGTCATGCAGGCCCAGGTCCAGTTGGCGCAGGCCCAGCAGAAGCAGGCGGAGGCGGAGTTGAACGAGCTGCGGATCCGGCTCGAGCAGACCAAGGTGTATGCGCCGCTCTCCGGACTCGTCGCGCGCCGCTTTGTCGACGAAGGAGCGATGGTCGGCCCGGCGGTTCCAATCCTCAGTCTGATGAATCTCTCGGTGATGATTGTCGCCGCGAACGTACCGGAGCGCGAAGTCGCCAAGCTGCGTGTGGGCAACACGACCACGATGCGCGTGGACGCCTTCGGCGACCGCGTGTTCAAGGGCGTAGTGGCGCGCGTCGCCCCGGTGCTGGACGCCGCAACGCGCACCGCCACCGTAGAAGTCGAGGTAGCGAACCCGGACGGGGGACTGAAAGCGGAGATGTTTGCACGGATCACGCTCGATCTGGCCAGCACCCGGCCGACGGTGCTGATTCCGCGGGATGCGCTCGTGTATCGCGGGACGCAGCCGGGCGTGTTTGTCCTCCAGGGAGATCGTCCGCTCTTCCGGCCGATCGAGACGGGTCTCACCACCGGCGAAGACGTCGAGGTGCTCTCGAACCTGAATCCGGGCACCGAGATCGTCACACGCGGCGCCAGCATGCTCGCCGAAGGCGACAGGATCCGCGTCGGCGATCCGGATGGGGCGCGGCAAGCCGACGGCGAGCAGAAAGGCAAGAAGAAGCAGACCCCGGCTGCGAATACGTCTTCGCCGGAAAGCTCCATCGGGGTCCAGCCCGCAAGCATCGCAGGGACATAAGGAATCGCACGCATGAGTCTGCCGAGTTTTTCCATTCACCGGCCGGTCACCGTTCTGATGGCGAGCCTGATGGCGCTGCTGCTGGGGGGCATTGCGTTTGTCAAGCTTCCGGTCGACCTGATGCCGGAAACGGTCTACCCCACGTTAAGCGTGCGCGCCGAGTACCTCGGCGTCGCGCCGGAGGAAATGGAAAACCTCGTGGCGCGCCCGCTCGAGGAAGCATTCAGCTCGGCTCCGGGCGTCGAAGAGATCACCTCGAACTCCTCCGAAGGAATGGCCAGCATCCGGGTTTCGTTCACCTACGACACGAACCTCGATGAGGCAGCCAACGAGCTCCGCTCCCGGCTTGACCGCCGGCGCCGTGCCCTGCCGGAGGACATGGAACCTCCGGTGATGTACAAGTTCGACGTCTCACAATTCCCGATCATGTTCCTCACGGTCGCGGCGGAGAACATGGACGCGAAGCAGTTGCGTCACTTCGTCGAGAAGCAGATCCAGTACCGCATGGAGCGTGTCGACGGGGTGGCCCAGTTGAACATCCGGGGCGGCCTGCGCCGGGAGATCCACGTGGATCTGGACCTCGAGAAGCTCCAGTCCCTGGATTTGTCGCTGGCCGACGTGGCCCGCATCCTCCGCATGGAGAATCTGAACCGCCCGGTCGGCCCCGTGCGCGAAGGGCGTTTCGAAGTGCTGCTGCGGACCCAGGGCGAATTCACCGACCTTGAGCAAATTCGCGGCCTTGTGGTTGCCACGCGGGGTCGTGTTCCCGTCTACCTGCGGGACATCGCGACTGTCTCGGACTCGCACGAGGATATCCGCCAGATGGTCAGCGTGGACGGTGTTCCCGCGGTCCGGGTATTTCTGTACAAGCAATCCGGGGCGAATACCGTGAACGTCTCCGACGCTGTATGGGAAGAGGTTGCACGGATTCACCGCGACTACCCGAACGTGCGCGTCTCCTCGACCGGCGACAGCGCGGACTTCATCAAGGCGGCGATCAACAACGTGAAGTCCTCGGCGCTCCAGGGCGGCGCACTGGCGGTCATCATTCTGCTGCTGTTCCTCCGCAGCCTGTCGAGCACCATGATCATCGGCATCGCGATTCCGCTCTCGGTGATCTCCACGTTCGCGCTGATGTACTTTGCGGGATTCACGCTGAACACCGTCTCGTTCGGCGGTCTGGCGCTCGGCGTCGGGATGCTGGTCGACAACGCGATCGTGGTGCTCGAGAACATCTTCCGCCACCGCGAGTCGGGCGAGGAACGCAAGGAAGCCGCCCTCAAAGGCAGCAAGGAAGTCGCAATGGCTCTGACCGCATCGACCCTGACAACGATCGCGGTCTTCGTCCCGGTCGTCTTCCTGCAGGGCGTGTCGGCGGTGACCTTCAAGCAGCTCGCCTACGTCGTGTCGTTCGCCTTGTTCTGTTCGCTGCTCATGGCATTGACGGTGGTGCCGGCGCTGGCCTCGAAGTTCCTGCGGGCGGGCGGAGAGCTGAAAGAGCGCAAGGGCGTTCTGGGCGCCTTGTACCACGCGGTCGGGGCGGCGCAGGAGAATCTGGCGTCCAACTACGGCAACGTGATCCGCTGGGCGCTGCAGCATCGGCCAACGGTTTTGGCTTCGGCCGCCGTGATGTTCGCGCTGGCTGCGGCCAGCGCGCCGCTGATCGGCGTCGAACTGACGCCGGAAGCCGACGAGGGCGAAGTCCGCGTCACGATCGAACTGGAGCCCGGAACGCGAGTGGAAGTGACCGACGCCGTGACCCAGCAGGTGGCTCAGATCGTTCGTGACAACGTGCCCGAAATTGAAACTCTGATGGTGGAGACGGGCGGCGGCGGCTTCTCCCGGAACAGCGCGCAGAACGAGTCCGAACTGCGCATCCGGCTGGTGGAGCAGGCACGCCGGAACCGCTCGGCGCAGGAGATCGCCAATTCGATCCGCCCGATGCTCTCCATCCAGCCGGGCATGGTTGTGAGGACCCGTGTCTCCAGCGGCATGATGATGCGTGGCAGCCGTTCCGGCAGCCAGGGCGGCGACCGGCTTCAGGTGGAGATTCGCGGACATGACTTGGCTATCCTGCAGGATCTCTCGAACCAGGTCGCCAAAGTGATGCGCGAGATTCCCGGCGTACCCGAAGTCCAGGCGAGTAACAAGCCCGGCATGCCGGAGATGCTGCTCACGGTGGACCGGCTGAAAGCCTCCACGATGGGTCTCAATGTCTCCGACATCGCCGACGCCATGGAAACGGCTGTCGGCGGCCGGCGCACCTCAATGTTCCGCCAGCAAGGCGACGAGTTCAATATTCTCGTACGGCTCAAGGAAAAGGACCGCCTCGGCCTGGCGCAGGTGGGCCAGATCCCTCTGGCGACGCCGCTTGGCCAGACAGTGGCCGCGGAGAGCGTCGTGCAGATGCGCCGCCAGGAAGGGCCGACCACAATTGACCGCGCCGACCAGGAGCGCATCCTGAGCGTCTCGGGCACCATCGCGGATCGCGATCTCGGCAGCATCGTGCGCGATCTCGACAGCCGCCTGCGCGAGATCCCCCGTCCGGCGGGCTACGAGTTCAAGTACGGCGGTGAGTACGAAGAGCAGCAGGAAGCCTTCCGCCAGTTGACGTTCGCGGCGCTGCTGGCGCTGATTCTCGTTTACATGGTGATGGCGTCGCAGTTCGAGTCCCTGCGCGATCCGTTCATCATTCTGTTCTCCGTGCCGCTGGCGGGAATCGGCGCCGTGGCGATCCTGGTGCTGACCGGAACCACGTTCAACATGCAGGGGTTCCTGGGATTGATCATCCTCGTCGGCATTGTCGTCAACAATGCGATCATCCTGGTCGACTACACGAACCAGTTGCGGCGCGACCACGGGTTTACCGTGCGTGATGCGCTCATCACTTCGGGCAGCCGCCGCCTGCGTCCCATCCTGATGACGACCACGACGACAGTTCTGGGCCTGCTGCCAATGGCCATGGGTATCGGCGAAGGCAGCGAACTGCAGGCGCCCCTCGCGCGGGTGGTCATCGGCGGACTGCTGACGTCGACGCTGATTACGCTGGTTGTCGTGCCCGTCGTGTACTCGCTGCTCGAGGGACACCTCGACGAAGTACCCGCCGCGGAAGCGGGGCCCGCGACTCTCCGCCCGGCCGAAGGCGACTAACGGCAGATCGGATTCCGCTCCGAGGAGGGGGACGCTACCGGCGCCGTCCGAGCAGAATGAGAGACTGTCCCGCCGGGAAACCGCCTCCCGCGCCCAGCCAGGCGGCTTCGGCGTGCAGTGGCGCATACAGGAGCCGGTCCAGCCACGGACTGACCGGCTGCACACCGCTTGCCGGTGCGGCGCTCGTCAAGGGCTCCCAAAGCCGGAATTTTGCGAGGGCGACGGGAACCAGTAGGGCATTCGCATAGGTGCAGCGCAGGACCTGGATCCCGTGCCGCTCCGCCAAGGCCATCAGGCGGCGTCGCGTGAAGCGCTGGCGCTCCTGGGCGAATTCCGAATGGCGGCTGCGGAGAATGTCCAGCGCACTCGCGCGGACCGCCAGCAGTCCGCCCGGCTCCAGGACCCGCGTCAGTTCCGCCATCGGACGATCTTCGGTCCCGCGGGGGAAATGCACGATCACGTCCATCGAAAGGACGAGGTCGAATGCGCCATCCGGAAACGGGAGCGCCGCAATGTCGGCCTGCGCCAGCGACGGGACGCCGAGCAGCCTGCCATACTGCATCCCTTCCCATCCCAGGTCGACTGCCGTCACCGGTACGCCGTAGCGATCGGAGACGACTCTGGCGAAGTGGCCTGTCCCGCAGCCGGCTTCGAGCGCGTGGCGAAACGGGCGGCGACGCGCTTCCCGGTCGAGCAGGGCAAACATGATGCGCCGCATCCCCCGGTACCACCAGAAGTCCGCCTCCGCTTTGGCGATGTTGGCGAACTCCGCCGGATTCATCATTGCGGCAGGGCGCTTTGGGAAAGCGGCGGTCCGCTGTGGGTGGCGGCTTCGATCTCCGGCGCCACCTTCAGATAATGCTGCAGTTCGCGCCGGAAGTACTCGACCGACCGCCGCAGACCCTCTTCGAGGCCGATACGCGGCTGCCAACCCAGTTCGGTCCGGATCCGCCGCCAGTCCGTGTAATAGGAACCGATGTCGATCCGCTTCAGTTCATCGGGAAACGGGCGGAAGGTCACGGGCACGCCTCCGGCGGTACGCGCGCACGTGGTGGCGATCTCACTGATCGGAAGCGGCTGGGGGCCCCCGACGTTGTAGGTGTGGGAGTGCAGTTTCGGGCAGTCGCCGGCCAGCAGAAACGCCTCCACGACGTCATCGACGTACACGACATCGCGCAGTTGCGCGCCGTCGCCGAAGACTTCGAGCGGCTGGCCCAGGATGATCCGCCGCAGGTACGTGCTGAGAAAGCCCTGGCTTGGGATGTGGAGCGCCATTCGCGGCCCGTAGACGTTGGTCAACCGGAGAACGGCGGCGTCCAGATAGCCCGCGCGCGTGAGCATCAAGTGGTACATAGTGGCGGCGTACTTGTGGACGCCGTTGAAGTCCACCGGATGGATCGGATGCTCCTCGTCCACGGGAAGGTACTGGGGGACGCCGTAAATCTGGCGTGTTCCGGCGTAGATGATGCGGACTCCGGGCGCCGCTTCGCGGCAGACATTGAGAAAGCGCAGTTGGGAGAAGGTGTTGATCTCCAGGTCCCGCTCCGGGAACTGCATGCTGTGCCAGTGGCTGATCTCACCGGCGAGATTGAAGATGACGTCGGCCTTCCCGATCTCGGCGGCAAACTCGGCAGCCTGGGCGATGTCCAGGGGAATCAGCCGGATGCGGTCGAGCGCCGGATGCAGATTGTGGAGGTTCGCGCCGCATCCCTCGATCGAGCTATCGACGACGGTGACCCGCGCACCCAAAGCCGCGGCCCGCAGCGCGAGGTTGCTTCCAATGAAGCCGAGCCCTCCCGTGATTAAAACATTTCTTGATTGGTAACCCATCCCCGCCCGAGTCTCGTCTGTATAGAGATTTCATTCTTTATACTCCAAGTGTGAAGTTCCTGCAACTTCTCTGCCGGGGTTGCGCCGGCCCGGTCCCAGTGATAGCTTGTAAAACTTACGAACGCTGTGTTCCAGCGGCGGGTCTGCGGTCCCGGAAGACCTCCAGCAGGATGGCCCGAACCCGTTGATAACGCTGGCATTCCGCACAGCCACAGAGGCCGGGAGAGACGTGATCCAGCAAGTAGTCCAACTGCTCTCGCATCACCTCCGCCACCGGCGCCTGGGGGACGAGTTGCGGGGACTCCTCGAGAGCCGGACTGCTTCCGGCCGGACCGGGAAGGAGTTCAGCCTTGTCGTTCTTCTGGCGGAGTTCGCTCATACGCTACTTCTTCAGACGCCTCGGCTGGCTGCCAGGATTCCTGGATCGGCGGCGTTCCGCGCGTCCCACCTTGGGGCAAATGCCCCGATGTGGCATCGCCGGGTGGGGCATCTTGACGGCCCCAGCCGAATCAAGTCGTATTATCAACCAGTTACAGACACACAGGGTTTGGTTCCACAAATGCTCAATAAGCACGTTCTGGGAGGTTCCGAATGCGAAGACGCCGCACGCTAGTTCGAATGGGAACGATTGTTGGGGTGCTGCTGTGTGCGTTTCTATTAACGAGCGCGCCCGGCCCTGAGTTCACGCCTCGCGACAAGGCGTTCTATGCCGATGCGAATACGGTGAACTTTGTCCGGCCGGGCCTGGTGTTCACGATCAAGTCAGCCGCCATTGAAACCGATGGGACGATCAAGGCGGTGGTCCGGGTGACCGATCCGCGGGGCCTGCCGCTGGACCGGCTCGGGGTCACCACCCCAGGCAACGTGGCGATGAGTTTTGTCGCTGCCCACATTCCGGCGAATGCGGATCAGTACGTCGCCTATACGACGCGTGTGCAGACCAGCCCTATTACGGGGCAGGCTGCGACCCAGGCCTCGGCCGACAGCGGCGGATCGTTCCGCCAGATTGCGGACGGGGAGTATGAGTACACATTCGGACGGCGGGCTCCGGCGGGCTATGACCGCAGCGCTACCCACACCATCAGCGTGTATGGATCGCGGAATTTGAGTGAGTTCGAGTTAGGTACAAACTACGACGAGAAGACCTTCAACTTCGTCCCTGCCGGCGGCGAGGTGACCAAGGTGCGTGATGTGGTCAAGACCGCCACCTGCAACAAGTGCCACGATCCCCTGGCGCTGCATGGCGGACCGCGCCGGACCATGGAAGGCTGCATCCTGTGCCACCAGCCCCAGACCAGCGATCCCGACACCGGGAACACGGTAGACATGGTCGTGATGACGCACAAGATCCACATGGGTGCGAATCTCCCCAGCGTCCAGGCTGGAACGCCGTACGTCATCATTGGCAACCGGCAGAGCGTGCATGACTATTCGGAGGTGCTTATGCCGTCGGACGCGCGCAACTGCTTCGTTTGCCACGAACAGGACGGGCCGAGAAAGGCTGCGCAATCCGACCGCGTCTTCAAGGCGAGCCGGGCCGCATGCGGTTCGTGCCATGACAACGTCGACTTTGCCACCGGCGAAGGTCACGTGAATCTGCCTCAGGTGAGTGACAACCAGTGCACCACTTGCCACACGCCCCAAGGAGAGTTGCCGTTCGACGCCTCGATCATCGGCGCCCACACCGTACCGGAGAACGCGCCGCAACTTCCCGGGATTACCTTTGAAGCAATCCGGGTCGACGACGGGATGGCGGGCAAGCAACCCACCTTGACGTTTTCGATCAAGGACCGCGAAGGCAATCCTGTGCCGCCCTCGCAGATGACGCGATTGGCGCTGGTTCTGGCGGGTCCGACGAGCGACTACGCAACCTACGTTTCAGAGGACGCACGCCAGGCGCAGGGCAGCGACGGCACCTACTTCTGGACCTTTGGCGCCCGAATTCCGGAAGGAACGAAGGGCAGCTACACGATCGGCATCGAGGGCTACCGCAACCATACCTTGCTTCCCGGTACGCAGAAGGCCGTGACCGTGCGGGATGCAGGCATCAACAAGGTGATCCACTTCACGGTGGATGGCACCCCGGTTCAACCGCGACGCCAGATCGTCACTAACGAGAAGTGCAATGCGTGCCACTACAAGCTGTCTCTCCATGGCGGCAACCGCAACCAGGTGGAGCAGTGCATCCTCTGCCACAATCCGAATGAGACTGACATCGCGCGGCGGCCCGCGGGCGCCAGACCTGCCGAATCGGTCGACATGCGGACCATGATCCACAGGATCCATACGGGTCATGAGATGCTGCGAGACTATACGGTTTATGGCTTCGGCGGCACACCGCACAATTACAACCACGTGGGGTATCCGGGAGACCGGCGGAACTGCACGGCGTGTCACATCGACGGCACGCAGCAGTTGCCACTTCCGGAGACCGCACTCAACGTGACCGACCCCAGGGGACTGATCAATCCGGTCGGCCCGGAGACGGCGGCTTGCACCTCGTGTCACGGCAGCCGCGCGGCGGCATCGCACGCGCTCGCCAACACAACCCAGCTCGGTGAGAGCTGCGCCGCCTGTCACGGACCGAACTCGGCATTCTCCGTAGACCGGAGCCATGCCCGCTAGCCCGGGCACGGCTGTACGACCCGGTTTACGAAGGAGGTCCCCTATGTCTTGGCTGCCACGGCTCCCAGGCCTGACGCTGCCTCCCCAGGGGCGCCACCCGGCGCCCCCCTCCCCGGTACCTGGGACCGTGGCGGCCAGCCTGTTCCTGGCCGCCACGTTTTTTGTGCCGTTAGCCCCAGCCCAGGAGTACGCCGGCACGGAGATGTGCGCGGCGTGCCACGAAGAGATTTTCACTAAGTTCCAGAAGAGCGCCCACAAGCGGATCGAGCGCAAGACCGAATGGACCGATCAGGCCTGCGAAACGTGCCACGGCCCCGGCGCTGAACATGCGGCGTCGGGCGACATCGCCTTGATCAAGAATCCGTCCAAGCTGGACGCCGGAGCGGGTGACCGATCCTGCCTGGCCTGCCACCAGAACCAACCGAGCCCCGCCGGGCGCATCCGCAACGGACATGCACACAGCCAAGTCAGTTGCGCCGAGTGCCACACCGTCCACGGCACGCGCGAAGAGCTGGTCGACCGGCGGCCGGTCTCGGTCAACAAGCAGTGCGCCACCTGCCACATGGATGCGTGGGTACAGTTCCAGCGCCCGCACACCCACCGGCTGGCGCAGGGTGCGATGTCCTGCACAGGCTGCCATAACCCGCACGGGACGGCGGCTCCGTCCAACCTGAACCTGGTGGCCGCCAATGAACCCGGCTGTTTGAAGTGCCATGGCGACAAGCGCGGTCCGTTCACCTTTGAGCATGCTCCGGTCCGCCTGGAAGGTTGCCAGTCCTGCCACGAACCGCATGGTTCGGCCAACCCGCGCATGCTGACGCGGCACGAAGTCCGGTTCCAGTGCCTGGAGTGCCACAGCAACATCGGCGCTTCGGCGGGAGTCCTCGGCGGCGTCGCGCCGGCGTTTCACGACACGCGGAATCCCCGGTTCCGCAACTGTACCGTTTGCCATGTGAAGATCCACGGATCGCACATCAACAGGGCCCTACTGCGATGAGACGCGCACGCTATTGGGTATTGCTTACCGCGGTGGCCGCCATCGGCGCCGCGCAGGATGCGGACCAGAGTCCGGTGCCGGCCGAGCCCAATTTCAGCGGGACGCTCGATATCGGGAATCGCTGGCTGAGCGATGTCCGCGGCGATTTCAACGCCTGGCGGTCCGTCGTCAACCTCGGCGAGGGCCCGCGATTGCTGAATCTCGACTTTCACCTGGGTCCGCCGCAGGGGCTCGAAGGACGCTGGCTGTTCGACTCGCTGAACTTCCGCTCCAATGCCTGGGGCGGCGACCCGTACAACACGTCTTTCCTCGACATCTCCCGCACGGGAGCCTACCGGCTCACGGTCGACTACCGGAACATTGCGTACTTCAACTTCCTGCCGTCGTTCGCCAATCCGCAGATCGACCAGGGCATCCGGCTGAACCAGCGGTCGTTCGACACGCACCGCCGGCTGTACGACGTCCAACTCGACCTGATGCCTGGCCGCCGCGTCACTCCGTTTTTCGGCTACACGCGCGACTCAGGGTTCGGGACCGGCGTCACGGTCTTCGTCGCCGACATTAACGAGTACCCGGTGTCGAACCGGCTGTGGGATCACACGAACAACTACCGCGGCGGGGTCCGGATGGAGACCAAGCGCTATCATCTGATCCTGGAACAGGGCGGCACCACGTTTAAGGACGACCAGGAGATCCTCGACGGAGGACGGAACCCCGGCAACCGCACCGCTCCGTTCCTGGGCCAGAGGCTGTTCCTCGATGACGTCCTCCAGGCGTACGGAATCCGGGGATCGAGCATCTACTCGAAAGGCATTCTCACCGGCAATCCCACGAACTGGCTGGACATGAACCTGCAGTTCCTCTACAGCCAGCCGCAGACCGACACCTCCTACTTCCAGGAGAATCGCGGACGGTTTGTCGCGCTGAACAACCTGCTCTTCTTCGACGGCGAGCGCAGTTCCGTGCTGGCTGCGGCCAAGCAGCCGCACTCGGCGGGCAGCGTCGGGTTTGAACTGCGCCCCGCGCGGCGTGTGCGGATCCTGCAGTCCTGGTCGACGAACCGGTTCCACAACGCGACGCGCGCCCTGCTGGCGGACCAGATTCTCCTGGCGACGCCGCTCTCGCAGGAGACCGTCGCGTTCGACCGCCTGGTGGTGAACCACAATGAGCAGCGTCTGGTCGCCATCTTCGACCCGATGCGCTGGTTGAGTTTGCGCGCGGGCCACCGCTACATCTGGGGAGATGCGCGGGTCCGGGCGTCGGCGGTGCAGCCGGAAGGGCTCGAAGGCGGCCAGTTGCGGCGGAATGTCGCGCTGGCGGGCATCACGTTCCGCGCCGGCCGGAAGCTGACGTTGAACACGGACGGTGAGATCGCCGACGGCGACCGCACGTACTTCCGCACCAGCCTGCAGGACTACAAGAAGCTGGTGACGCGCGCTCGCTACCAGGCGTCGCAGGCGTGGAACTTCAACTTCCGCCATTCGATTCTGGCGAATCAGAACCCCACGCGGTCCATTGAGTATCAGTTCCGGCACTGGGAGCACGCCGCCAGCGTCTACTGGACCCCCGGAGCGAGCAAGAGGGCCTCGGTCCTGGCCGAGTACTCGCGCACGGCGATCATCTCGAACCTGACGATTCTCGCGCCCGGCATGCTCAACCGGGAGCTATCCTACTATCGCGACTTCGGCCACACCGGCACGGTTCTCGCCGATGTCAAGCTGGGGGGAGGTCCGCTGGCGCCGATGATCACGGCGGGCGGCACCTACTTCGTCTCGTCCGGGTCGCGTCCGACGCGGTTTTATCAGCCCGTGGGCAGGGCGGCGTTCCCTGTGCACAAGATGCTCCACGCGACGGCTGAGTGGCGGTGGTATGGGTTCGCCGAGCCGTTCTATGCGTATGAAGGATTCCGCGCCCACCAGTTCACTGTCGGACTGCGGATGCTGCGGTAGGGAGGGCAGGATGTTGTTGACCTGGCTCAGTGCGTTACTTCTCTTGCTGGCCACCGTCCCCGGCCTGGATGCCGCGGATGCGCGCCGGGGCCGCGATCTTTTCCGGACGCACGGCTGCGCGACGTGTCATGCCGCGGGAAGCGAGGGCGCGTCCGGCGCCCGCGACCTCGCGGTCCGTCGCGGACGCGGCTTCCGACCGGCCGAGTTCGCCGCGACAATGTGGAATCACGCCCCGACGATGTGGGCCGCGATGGATGCCAAGGGCGTGGAACGGCGTCCGCTGAACCCCGGCGACGCATCGGACCTGCTTGCGTTCTTTCACCAGTCCGGTTTCTTCGAACCCCCGGGCGACGCCGGCCGCGGCAAAGCCGTCTTCGAGTCGAAGCGTTGCGCATCGTGCCACTCGCTGACAGCCGGCGGCGGCCTTGCCGGTACGCCGGTTCCGCAGTGGCGCAGCCTGCACGACCCGTACGACATCGCCCGCTACATGTGGAACCACGGGCTACTCATGATGAACGCGATGCGGGAAAAGGGATGGCGCTGGTCGAACCTGAGCGGGCAGGAGTTGCGGGATCTCTACGTCTACCTCCGAAACCTGCCTCAGACGCGCGACCTTCCCGCTGAACTAGTCCTGGTGCCCCCCGGTTCCGGCGGCAGACTGCTCGAAGAGAAGGGTTGCATGCAGTGCCATTCGGGCAAGCTGGCGTTTGACTCTCCTGCCTACGTCCGCCGGATGGCGGACCAGTCGCTGACAGACCTGGCGGCGGCCATGTGGAACCACACACCGCGCATGCAGCAACCGGAAGCTCTCAGCGGCGAGGAAATGCGGCAAATCCTGGGCGCCATCTGGGGGCGCCGGTTCTTCCTCGGAGCAGGCAGTGAACGCGCGGGGCGCCGCGTCTTCGAGCGCCGTCAATGCGCATCCTGCCATGGCGGACCGTCTCCTTCGGCGCCCGAACTGCGCGGCCGCCAGGAGTATTCCGCGCCGGCGATGATCTCCGCCCTCTGGGGCCATGGTCCGGCGATGCGGCAGGAAGCGGTCGCCAAGCGCCTCGCGTGGCCGCGCTTTGAACGCGGCGAGATGGAAGACCTGATCGCGTTCCTCAATAGTTCGCAATAACTTCGATACAATCGACGCCATGAAACGGCTCGTCGCCGGTCTGTGCCTGTTTGCAGCCGCGCTGGCTCCCCTGGCCGCCGCTTCGCCAACCGTCGAGTTGGTCCGTGACCGTTGGGGTGTTCCCCACGTATTCGCGGGAAGCGAAGAGGCTGGATTCTTTGGCGTTGGGTTCGCCGCCGCGGAGGATCGGCGCCTCCAGATGGACCTGCTGCGCCGCCGCGCGCGCGGCCGACTGTCGGAAGTGTTCGGCGCCTCGCAGTTGGACTCCGACCGCCGGGCGCGCACAGCCGGCGTGGGCCGCTACTGCGACGAAGCGGCGGCCAACCTGCCAGACCGGGAGCGCGCCTGGCTCCGCGCCTACGCGGACGGCGTCAACGCCTGGACCGAGGCGTCTCCCGAAGCCGTCACCCGCCGCTTCGCCCCGCTGGGCGTCCGGCCTCAGCCGTGGACTGCGGGCGATTGCATCTGCGCCTGGATGGGGCTGGCCGAGGCTTTCGACGGCCTTTGGAATCCGAACGCCATCCCGGCGTATGAGGCGTTCCGCCGCCGCATGGCGGAGATTGGTGAGGAAGCCGCGCTCTCAGAGAACGGCTCCATCATTGACGACGAAGCGGCCATCGTGCCTGAGTCTGAGATGGCGCGCCTCGGCGCGGTCTATGACGAGATCAAGGCCACGCCGCCGACGCCCGGCTATTGGTTCCGCAGCCTGCCCGCCGAACAGTTGAAGTTCAGCCACGCCTGGGCGGTCGGCGGAGAGAAGTCCGTCACCGGCAAGCCCCTGCTCCAGGGCGACCCGCAGGTGCCCGTCTCGAACCCGGCCCTCTGGTACGAATTCCACCTGCACGCAGGCACATTCAACGTCCGAGGCATCTCGGTAGCCGGCTCTCCAGGTATGCTGGTCGGCTTCAACGATCGCCTGGCCTGGGGCGCCAGCGCTCTCGGGACCGGCTCCACGGCCACGTTTCTCGACCGCCGCCGCGGCGATGGCTACGAGTGGCGCGGGCGCACCTACCCCTTCGAGCGCCAGACCGAAACCATCGCCGTGCGCGGCGCGCGGAGCGCCGCCGTGGAGCGCATCCGCACCCGTCACGGCTTCGTGTTCGGCGGCTCCGGCAGGGACCTCCACGTCAGCCATTACGCGCAGATCGAAGACCGCGCCAGTTCGATCCGCGGCATGCTCGGCATGATGGCGGCCAGGTCCTGGGAAGAGTTTCGCCAGGGGATGGAGCACTACTACAGCCCGGGCATTCACATCGTGTACGCCGATGTCGCGGGCAACGTCGGCTACCAGACACTGCTGCGCCCGCCGCAAACGGCCTGGACGCGCCGCATGGCGCTCGAAGGCTGGACCGGCCGCCACGAGATTGCGTCCCGCATCCCGCTCGATCACCTGCCCTGGATGTGGAACCCGAAGCAGGGCTTCGTGAGCCACGCGAACAACATGCCGGCAGGCTCGTGGTATCCGCATGATCTGGCGATCGGAAGCGGCGGCGTAGGCCACTCGGCGCGCTCCTGGCGGCTGGTGCAATTGCTCAGCCGGGGCTCGGCGTTCTCCCTCGACAGCTTCGAAGCCGCAGTCCACCGCGACGACCAGAATGCCACCGTGACCGCCCTGCTCCCGTTCGCCAGGCGGCTGGCCGAACGTAGTCCGGAACTGGCGAACGCCCCCGGTGTCCGCGCGCTGCTGGGCGACCTGGCGGAATGGGATTTCCGCTACCGCTCGGCCGAACCTACCTATCGCGCGGCGATGGCGCTCTCGCAGGCGCTGGTGCCTGTGTTCCGCTCGTCTCCCCTTGCCGGGCGTGTTGGCGGCGGCGACGGCGGCCTGACCCATTTCGCGCGCCGCCTGACGGAGCAGTACCCCGATGGCGGCATCCCCAACGATCCCGATGCCCGGGCCTACCTCGCCGACTGGCTCCGCGCCGCGGCCTTGAACCTGGAGCGGCTTCCGGCGCCCCTGCCGGTTGTTCAAATGCCGTACCAGCGCGGCGGCCCGCTGGCGTTTCCACCGATTGACCCCGCTCTCGACCGCGAATCGCCGCCGCTTTCGTGCACGCAAGGCGGCAGCATCTGGTCGCAGCAGGGGAATTCGTACAGCCAGATCGTCGACCTGGCGGACCCGGACCGCTCCCGCTCGGTGCTCCCGCCGGGCGTCTCGGAAGATCCCACGAGCCCGTATTTTCTGAACCAGGTCGACCTGTGGGTGGATGGCACGACGCATCCGGCGCCGCTCTCGCGCGACGCGGTGCTGGCAATCGCGGAATCGCGCCGGACGGTCGCCGTCACGTTGAGCGGATCCACGGCGCCCAGGCTGCGGACCGGGCCGGACGGATTCATCGCCGGGCACATCACGGTGATGTCGAACGGCGAGGCTGTTGTCCAGCCGGCATCGGACCCCATCGGATCGGGCGTCGCCTACCTGACGGCATACGGCAGCAACCTGCGCGGCGCCTCGATCGCGGAGGTGGCGGGTCAGCCGGCTGAGATCCTGTACGCGGGTCCCCAGGGGCAATACGACAGCCTCGACCAGATCAATCTGAAACTGCCTGCGTCGCTCGGCGGCTATGGCAAAGCCTCCGTCGTCGTCTGGCGTGGCGACGAGGTGTCGAACGCGGGGTATGTTCAGTTCGGACGGTAGCGCTCACGACGCCGCACGAGCTGGAAGCTCAGCGTCGCATTCCCCCCGGCTCAGATACTGCCGCTCCGCCGTTTCCTGGCACTGGATACAGTACAGCGCCCACGGGACAGCCTTGAGGCGCTTGGGGCTGATCGCTAAACCACAGTCATCGCAGACGCCGTAGGCGCCATTTTGCAGCCGCAGCAACGCGGACCTCACTTCCCGCAACACGGCGGACTCATAGTCTACGTTTTGAATTGCGAGGTCCCGCTCCGACGCGTATTGAAGCTCGTCCATGTGGTCGGCGCTTTTCTCGATCACAATGCCGTCGCGTCTCAGCAGCATCTGAGCGAGGTCATTGACTTTGCGTTCAAGGGTTTCTTTGACCCGATCCATTCCATTTCGTGCTGTTTTCATGAGGGTTCTTCTGCCTCCCTGGGCGTGCATCGCTATGCAAGCGCAGTTCCATAGCGCCTGCCGTTGCCCAATTCACTCCCGGTGGGAGCCAATGCGGCGCGGACCGTGCTGACCATATTCAGCCAGTTGACGAAGGCGGGTCAGTTTTGCGTGTCTTGAGAACCAGTTGAATCCGGTCTCTGACCAAGCCATACCGTGGGTCGAGAAGGCTGACAGCGCGGCATTGGACTGCTCTCACTCCGTGGTGGCCCACGTGCACCATCTTGCCGCAAAGGAGCAAGAACGTATGCCCTTGTTAAATCTTGTCGTGATCCTGATCGTCGTTGGAGTAGGCCTTTACGTCATCAACCGGTTTATCCCGATGGCCTCCAGCATCAAGACGATCCTGAATCTCGTCGTGGTCGTTGTTGTCTGCGTCTGGCTCTTGCAGATTGCAGGGCTGTGGGGCGACATCAGCAACTTCCGGCTCCCGGGATGATGGCAGTCCGCGAGACCGCCAGGAGCCTCGAGGGCACGGTCCGGTGGCGGCCCGGTAGTGACACATCCGGAGATGAGCGACTGACAGCAAGGCAGACGCCAAGTGCGCTGCACCAAAGAAAGAGGAAAGAAATGAAACTGCTCAAGACGGTAGTTACGGTGTGCTCCATCGCGCTGATTGGCGCGATCGTCACACCGGACGCGAAAGCCGACGCCTGGAATAGAAAGACCGTGGTGACCTTTAGCGGTCCAGTCGAAATTCCAGGGGTCCACCTCCGCGGATGGGGAGTGCTGCCCGCCGGCACCTACGTATTCAAGATCCTGGACTCCCAGTCCGACCGGCACATCGTCCAAATCCTGAACCAGGACGAGACGACCGTGTACGCCACCATTCTGGCAATCCCGAACTATCGCCTCAAAGTGACCGACAAGACCGTGATCACGTTCAGTGAGCGGCCGGCCGGACAGCCGGAAGCGCTCCGAGCATGGTTCTACCCCGGCCGAAATTGGGGTGAGGAATTCGTCTACCCGAAGGCCAAGGCCGTAGAGTTGGCGAAGATCACGAACGTGCCTGTCCTGTTCACGCCGGCGACCCTGCCTCTCGAAGTCGTCGAACCCATCGAGTCGCCCGATGCCCCGGTGGTCACGGAGCTCAAGCGGGCGCCTGTGATGGCCGTGCGTCCAACCGGTGAAGAGGTCCAGGTTGCCCAGGTAGTGACGCCTCCGCCGCCTGCCGAGATGCGAGTCGAAACAGCACAGGTAGCGCGAGAACCGGAGCGGATGCTCCCTGAGACAGCGAGCACGCTCCCGCTCATGGGGCTGTTCGGGTTGATTGCCCTGGGCGCGGCGTTTGCTCTCCGCGGAATCGCAAGACGTCTCCAGTAACAGAGGCGCGTCCTTTGCGCGATGGGCCCAAGCAACTCGTCGCGCGAAGGGTTGCGAAACGAATGTGAGCGAAGCGGCAGCATGCGTCAAAGGGTAGGCCGGTTCCCGAATCTCGGGCGCCCGATCCGGGCCGCCTGGCCCGGAGACCCGAAAGGAGATGAGATGAAGGTTCTGTTCTGGGTCGGAATGGCCGTATTGGTTCTGGGTATTGTGTCGCTGGTGGTCCCGATGCCCCGTACGGAACGGGATAGCGTAAAGGCACTCGGCATGACTGTGGGCGTGGAAACACGGCACGAGGAGAAGATCCCGCCGGCGGTGGGCGCATTGATGATCCTCAGTGGAGCCGGCTTGATGGTCGTGGGGAGACGTGCAAAATGATGTTCCGGGGACTTTCCTGGATGTTGGCTCTGCTGGCGCTTGTGCTGACGGTGCATGCATCCGCCGTCCGCGATCAGCGCGCCACAGATCGAGACAGTAGGGCGGCGAAAAAGCAGGGGTCCGTCTCGCGAGTGGAGCCGGTCTTCAGTCTGAGCGACCGGGAGGTCATCCGCGACTATTACCGGAATCGGCGCGTTGGCCTGCCCCCCGGACTGGCGAAGCGGGAGGGGGCTTTGCCTCCTGGTCTCAAGCGTCACCTGGAGCGTGACGGAACGCTTCCTCCGGGGCTGCAGAAGCGTGTCGTCCCGTTCCCGCCGGAACTGAATCTCCGGCTGCAGGCTCTCCCGCGAGGCTATAGCCGCGGACTGGTCGACGGATCTGCGGTGATCATCAACCGGCGGACCCGGTCAATTGCCGATGTCATTCATAACCTGCTTGACCCGTCGTTCGAGTGAGGGCGAATCGCAAGGAAGGAGGCCGAAATGAACCGGTTCAATATCGCGTCCAGTGCTGTCGGCGCCAAGCTCAAAGGCCTGACGGACCGCTTGTATGGCTGCTCCCACCGGAAAACCACCTTTCCGATCACCCTGCGGATCAGCGTCGCCGTGAACGGACAACCGAAGACGCAAGGGGAGACCTACATCGTGTGCCTGGACTGCGGACGCCATCTTTCGTACGACTGGGCTGCCATGCGGATCGCGGAACCGCGGACGACTTGGGCCGGAGCTCCTGGGTCCTAGAGACGAATGGAGACTTGCGGTGGAAACGAGATCCTGGTTGCGCCAGCGCAGTGGCCCCGTGAAGACTTTCGTGGTCCCGCTTCTTCTGCTGCTTGCTCCCGGAAGCCAGGGCGCCTCTCAGGTTTCGACGGCAAGCAGCGGTCCGGAACCGGAGTCCTACCGGATCTCGGTGGACGTCGACCTCGTAGTGCTGCATGCCACAGTGCGGGACCGCAATGGCCATCTGATTCCCGGTCTGCGCGAGGAGCACTTCAAAGTCTATGAAGACGGCGTTCTTCAATCGATCCGGCTGTTCCGGAACGAAGACATTCCCGTCACGGTGGGACTTGTTGTGGATCACAGCGGCAGCATGCGGCCGAAGCTGTCTCACGTGGCCGCCGCCATCCGGACCTTCGTCCAGGCAAGCAACCCGGAAGACGAGATGTTCGTGGTCAACTTCAATGAGCATGTGACGTTGGGCCTGCCTGGCCCGATTCGATTCACCAATCGGTCGAGCGACATCGAGTCCGCGGTCCTGAACGCACCGGTCACCGGCCGAACGGCGCTTTACGACGCGGTTGCCGAGGCACTACAGCACTTGCAGGCAGGTAGCCGGGAGAAAAAGGCGCTAGTTGTCATCAGCGATGGCGGCGACAACGCCAGCGCGCACAATCTGGACCAGGTTCTGAGAATGGCCGGGCAGTCAAGCTCCCTGGTCTACACCATTGGCGTGTTCGACCCGCACGATCCTGACCGGAACCCGCGAGTGCTCCGCCGTCTCGCCCGGGCGGCAGGTGGTGAGGCTCTGTTCCCGGAGGAGATCGGGGAAGTGGTAGGCCTGTGCGAACGCGTGGCACGCGACCTACGCCATCAATACACCCTCGGATACCTGTCCACCGGAGCAACGAAACCTGGGGTATACCGGAACATCCGGGTCGACGCCCGGGCAAAGGGAATGGGAAGACTCGTGGTCCGCACGCGGGCGGGCTATATCACCGGCGGCATGCCGCGACCCGCAAACAACGAGGAGGTCCCGTGAAGCTGATCATCACAGAAGAGCCGGCGAGACTGGTTCTGCGATGGATGCAGCGCGTCCTGTTTGCCGCATCCGTTGCGATGCTGGCGTACTGCGCATTCGTTCTCACAGATACCTGGGTATTCCAGCGGCGCGCGGACCATGGGTTCGAGAGACTGCTGCGGGAGAAACACGCCGCTCCGGTGGCGCCGGCGGTGATCGAGCCTGATGGCCTCATTGGCCGGATCGAGGTTTCGCGCATCGGTCTTTCCGCGATCGTGTTCGAAGGAACTGGACGAAAGACGCTGCGGCAGGCGGTGGGCCAAATCGCCGGGACGGCGCTGCCGGGAGCACCAGGGAATGTCGGTCTCTCCGCGCACCGCGACACGTTCTTCCGGCCCCTGCGTCATATTCGGGAGAGCGACATCATCACCTTCACGACGTCCCGCGGCGAGTACCGGTATCGCGTCGTGTCCACAACGGTTGTCAAACCGCATGACGTGGGGGTACTCGCAACGGGCGAACGCGAGAGCCTTACCTTGGTCACCTGCTATCCGTTCTACTTCGTTGGCGCCGCCCCGGACAGGTTTGTCGTTCGCGCCGAACGATTTCTGGCCATCCCGGAGCCGGACACCCGGTGATACAATCCTCGGTAATGACACCGCCACTGTCACGCCGTGCGTTTCTCGCCGCCGCCGCGGGCCTCGCCGCGACCCCGTCTCCAGCCGCCGTGCCGGAGATCGAGCGGGGCGGCATGGTCTACCGCAAGCTCGGCAAGTCCGACCTCTACGTCTCGCTGCTCTCCTTCGGCTCGCATACCGATCCGAAGTACAAGGTCCGCACCAGCAAGCACGTCAACGGGCTCAACGAAGAGGGACAGGCGCGCCGCGACCGCCAGATCCTGCATTCGTTCGACCTCGGCGTGAACATGGTCGACACCTACGAGAACGCCGGCCAGTGGGAGCCGATGGCGCGGCTGATGAAGGGCCGGCGCGACAAGGTGCTGGTCTCCATCTGCCGCCAGTTCCCGATGTTTGTCGGCGAGAACATCGACCGCGCCGCGCGCCTCTACGGCGGCCACGTCGATATGTACCGCATCTACATCGGCGGCAACCCGGGGCTGACCGAGCGCGATATCGAAGATTGGGACGTCCTGCGGAAGGCCAAGCAGGCGGGCAAGATCCGCGCGCTGGGAATCTCCACGCACAACGAACAGGTGATGCTCGAGGCCCTGCGCGAGTTCGAGGGGCTCGACTACGTCATGTTCCCCTACAACTTCATCCACGCCCGCGCGGACTACAGCCAGTTCCTCCCCGAAGCGGTGAAGCAGGGGGTAGGGCTCATCGCGATCAAGCCTTTGGCCGCGGGCTCGATTCTGAAGCTCGACCCGAAGGCGCGTCCCGGCGTGCAACCGGAGAACGAGAAGTTCACGCTCTACCAGCAGCAGTACCGCCCGTTGCTGCCGCAGGTGGTCGCCGAACTCACGCGTAGCCTGAACCGGCTTCCCGAAGAGACGCTGTGCCAGGCGGCGCTGCGCTTCGTCTACTCGCGTCCGTTCCTCACGTCCGCCATGCCCGGCATGTTCGATGATCACATGATCGAAGAGAATTACCAGGCGCTGTCGCGGGCGCGGGAACTGTCGCACAACGAGCGCGACGTGCTCAACGCGGCGGCGCGCGTTGTCGAATATGCGGGGAAGGGATGGCTCCCGCCGCACTACCGCTGGCTGGACGCGCAATGGCGCGCCTAGCGCTCCTCCTGCTGCTGGCCGCGGTCTGCTCAGCGCAAAGCGAATTCAAAGAAGCAGGCGTCTGCGCCCGCTGCCACGTCGTGTCGGTGCTCGAATGGAGCATCTCCGGGCATACCAAGGCGAACATCACCTGCCAGGGCTGCCACGGACCGAGCGCGGGTCACGTCGAAAACGAGCGCAATGAGGTCAAGCCGGATCGCCGTCCCGTGGGCGCCGCCGCGATCGCGACGTTCTGCCAGACCTGCCACGGCGACGGCTGCCCGTCCACGAAGCGCAAGGACGACTGCCAGAGCTGCCATCACATCCATGCGCTCGTCAACCCCACCAAGACTCCGCAGCAGTCCGGGGGCGTCGAGGACGACGGGTTCCTGGCGCGTATGGACGAAGGCGAAGCGCACCTGCGGGGACGCAACTGGCGCGCCGCGCGCGACGCGTTCCAGGCGGCGGCGCGCATCCGTCCCAACGAACCGCTGGCGAAGCGGCGCCTGGCCTACACCGAGCGGCGGCTGAATCCGTCGCTGCCCGGATTCGAAGCTGTGGGAACGGCGGCGGACGAAGAGACCGCGCTGCCTCTGGAGGTGCGCGTCGCGGGCCTCGGCATCCCGATGCGGCTGGTCCGCGGCGGCGCGTGCGACATCGGGTCCGACACCTACCCCGGCGCCGATCCCGCGCACACCGTGCGCATCCAGCCGTTCTACCTCGGCACCTACGAGATCACTCAAGCGGAATGGGCCGCGGTGATGGGGACGGGCGCGAGCCAGAACGGCAAGCTCCCCGCGGGATCCATCTCCTGGCAGGACGCCCAGGCGTTCGTCCGGAAGCTGAATGAGCGTGTCCCCAGCGGCGGCTTCCGGCTGCCGTCCGAGGCGGAATGGGAGTGCTCCGCCCGCGCGGGCGCCGCGCCCCCGGACACCCTCGCGCGCGTGGCATGGTTCAAGGACAGCACGCTCGCCCCGCGTCCGGACGCCCCGTTCCAGCCTGTGGACAGCTACGCCCCACGCCCGGTCGGCGGACTGGCGGCTAACGCCTGGGGCTTCTTCGACATGCTCGGCAACGTCTGGGAGTGGACGTCGAGCCGCCTCGCCCCGTACCCTTACGACGCACGGGACGGCCGGGAGTCGGCTGAAGGCGATGTCCCGCGCGTGCTCCGGGGAGGAGGCTTCGCCGACGCCGCCGAAACCGTCCACCCCTCGCACCGCCACAGCGAACGCCCATCGCGGCGGCTCCGCTGGAACGGCATGCGTCTGGCGCGGTCGGCGCCGTAGCAGCCGGCTCTATTGAACTCGCGCAGAACAGCCGATTCTCTCCCGGACAGCTATGGCAATTCGAGTCTGGGATGAGACCGCTCCCGGAGCTCAGTCCGAGGGCACCGCCATCAGCCTCACTGCGGGGCACACCACCGTCCGTGCGCTGCTGCGCAGCCGCGTGAGGCAGGAAGTGGAACACTACAATCGAAACCTGCCCGAAACGTTCCGGGGTTTGGTGCAGCCCGAGGAGTCCGAACAGGTGTTAAATGGTTTCCGCCTCAAGGACAGGCGCGCACTCGACTGGGACGTCCAGTTCAGGCGCGCCTGCTCCAGCTTCGAGAAGAACGGGTTCCTCGTCTTCATCGACGGAAGGCAGGTCACCGAACTCGACACGCCGGTGGATCTCAGCAACGATTCCGAGATCCGGTTCCTGAAGCTGGTGCCGCTGGTAGGAGGGTAGGTACGGTGGAGATCCTTGACGAGATTCGCGCCACTACCGAAAAGCATGCGCTCGTCTTCAGCGAACGCGAAGCGACAAAGCTGGTGGACGAACCGCTGAAGCGGCTGAAGGCCGCGCCGGATGAGACCAGAATCGCGTTCGTGTTCGAAGCCCTCCGGCAACTGCCCGAAGGACGGTCCTTCGCCCTGCAACTGGCGTTGAAGGGCATGGTCGCGTCGCTGTTGCGCGCCGGGATACCCCTCAGCGGGCCTGACGCGGTGCGGCTGGTGCAGTTCGTCTCGGTCCCGCGCCAGACGTTTCCGTATAAAGCCATTCTGACCGCCATCGAGAAGGCGCCCCAAACCCCCGCTTTGCACGACGCCTTGCGGCACCTGCGCCCGAAGATCGATGAGTGGCACGGGGGGCCGGAGATGCGCGACCTGCATGCCCGCATCGATGCGTTGGTGGAAGGCGTCCGGGAGCAACCGGTCGCGGCCGTTGGTCCCTGGAGCCGGCAAGTCTTCGGCGAGATTAGCGGGTCGGGAAGGCAGGCGGACTGGCTTGCCGTCTTCCAGCACGCTCGGTCCCTCACCCAGAGCACGCCGTCGCGCAAGTGGGAGACCGAGGCCGTCGCTTTGGCCGAAAAAATCGGCCGCGCTGAGTTCCTCGGCGCGGCACGGCCGTGGCTGGCCTTGGGGCCCACGCCCAACGTTACGGACCAGCAGACCCCGGAAGCCGAAGCGGCCTACCAGAAAGGACTCGTCTGGTTCCTGGGCGCGCTCCGCGACGCTTCCGCTGCGCCGCAGATCGCTGACTTCGCCTTCGCCTGTTTCCGGAAGATTCCGCAGATCGGCGCTGTCTCGCACCGCGTCGGCAATGCATGCGTGAGTGTACTCGCCGTGTTCCCGGGTCTGGATGCGGTCGCACAGTTGAGCCGCCTGGCCGCGCGGGTGAAGTATGAAGTCGCCCGCCGCTTAATCGAAGATGCCCTAGAGGAGGCTGCAGCACGGAACGACGTTGGCCGGGACGACCTCGAAGCGATGGCTGTCCCGCGATTCGGTCTGGACACCCAGGGAGCGCGTGTCGAGACCGTGGGCGATTGCGTCGCTCGCCTCGCCATCAGTGGCGAAGGCGCTGACCTGACGTGGCTGCGCGACGGGACACCCCTGAAGTCCCTGCCAGCCAGCGTCAAGGCAGCCAACCCGGCAGCGGTGGCCGAACTGAAGAGATCCGCCAGGGACATCGATACCGCGCTTTCGACGTTGCGGATCCGGCTGGAGCGGCAGTTGCTCTCGCCGCGTTGGCGCCTGCTCGCAAGCTGGCAGGCTTGGTACCTCGACCACCCGGTCCTGTCGCATTTCGCCCGGCGTCTCGTCTGGGAGATCGAACAGGACGGTGCAGTGCAGACCGCGTTCGTGCTGGAGGACCGCCTCACCGATTGGGCGGGCCACCCCATCGCCGCGGCTCCGGACGCCAGAGTCCGGCTCTGGCATCCCATCCGTTCGGACGTGCAGACGGTGTTGAGCTGGCGCTGCTGGCTTGAGGACCGCGGCATCCGGCAGCCCTTCAAGCAGGCGCACCGCGAAGTCTACCTGCTCACCGACGCGGAGCGGTCGACCGGGACATACTCCAACCGGTTCGCCGCGCATATCGTCAGGCAGCACCAGTTCGCGGCGCTCTGCAAGGAGCGCGGCTGGCGGTTCACGCTGATGGGGCCGTGGGATTCCCACAACACGCCGAGCCTCGACTTGCCCCAGCACAATCTGCGCGCCGAGTTTGCGGTCGAGTTTCCCCGCGATGAAGAGACCAGCGGCCACGCCATCTATCTCACGATCGGCACTGGCCCGGTGAGATTCGTGCCGCTCGATGGCTCCACTCATCCGGTGCGTCTGGAAGAGGTTCCCGCAGCCGTGTTCTCAGAAGTCATGCGGGATGCCGACCTGTTCGTCGGCGTGACCAGTATCGGAAGCGATCCCGCCTGGGGCCTCGAACATCCGGACGACCCGCGTACCAGCTATTGGCGTAGCTATGCATATGGCGAACTGACGACGGCTTCGGAGAACCGGCGCGACGTGATTGCAAGCCTGCTTCCCAAACTGGCGATCCGCGACCGCTGCCGCATCGACGGAAGGTTTCTGGTGGTGCGAGGAGACCTGCACCACTACCGGATCCACCTCGGCAGCGGGAATGTCCTGATCGAACCAGGCAGCCGCTACTTGTGTATCGTTCAAGGATCGGGGGATACCGCAGCCACGGTGCATCTGCCGTTCGACGGCGACCGGATCCTGTCCCTCATCCTGAGCAAGGCGTTCCTGCTGGCGGAGGACTCCAGAATCAGGGACGAAACGATCCGCCGCCAGATCACAGCCTAGCCATCCCGCCCCAATGGGCGATTTGCCATGCCGGGGCGAGTCCGATGTAATGGACAAATGTTCATTTTCCGGCTCGCCGTCAGCCTGATCGGAGCTTGCGCCGTGCTGGCGCAGGTTCCCAACACAGCGTACGTGATCGACACCTTCGCCGGGTCGGACCCGTTCCGGGATGGCGGTCCCGCAGCCCAGGCGCTCCTGGTGCGTCCTTCCGGCATCGCCGTCGACGGGCAGGGAAACATCTGGATCGCCGACGTGGGAAATCGCGCAATTCGCCGGATTGCGCCGGACGGTGTCATTACGACGGCTGCCGGCGGCCCGGGAAGTACGGTGACCGAAGGCGGACCGGCCGTGGGGCAACGGCTGTTTGACCTGGCCGGCGTCGCGGCCGACAACCAGGGCAACGTGTTCTTCGCCGAGACGACGACGAGTACGGTGCGCCGCCTTTCGGCGGATGGACGCCTGTTTGTCTATGCCGGAACCCGGAACCGGTTCGGCAACACCGGCGACGGTGGACCCGCGGCCAGCGCCCAACTCAACCGGGCACAGGGACTCGCCACCGACACCGCCGGGAACTTGTACATCGCCGACTCTTCCAATTACACCGTCAGACGAGTGGACGCGGCCAGCGGAATCATTACGACGGTCGCCGGTACCGGCCAGACCGGCTTCTCGGGCGATGGAGGTCCAGCGACGGAGGCGCAACTCGGATTTCCGGTGGGAGTCGCGTTCGAAAGCCAGGGCGGTCTCCTGATCGCCGATTCCAACAGCCGGCGGATCCGCCGGGTATCTCCGGCCGGAATCATCAGTACGTTCGCCGGTGGCGGTTCGGGCGCCTTCACGGACGGGCAAGCCGCAACCGAGGTCAACTTCCCCAGCGTCTCCGGAGTCGCGGTGCGCGGCACGACGGTGTATGTGACCTCATCGAATGCCGTCTACCGGATCAACGAAGCCGGGCAGACATTCAGGCTTGTCAGCCAGACGGGCTTCGGCGGCGACGGCGGGCCGGCGGCGGAGGCCAGAGTCTCGGGTCTTGCCGGCGTCGCCGTCGACTCCGAAGGGGCGGTTCTGCTGACCGATTCCGGGAACCACCGCGTCCGCCGGATTGCTCCCGACGGCGTCATCACAACAATTGCCGGATCGACCTATCTCGCCGGCGACGGCGCGCCGGCGTCGGAAGCCTCCCTGCTGGACCCTGTCGACGTCGCCGCGGATGCGCGGGGGAACGTCTACATCGCCGAACATGGGGCGCGAGTGATCCGGCGGGTCGCACCCGATGGCACGATTCGTGTCGTGGCCGGGAACGGTGAGTCGGGAACTCTGGTCCCAGGGCGCCCCGCGCTCGAAACGCCGCTCTCGAATCTCAACGGGATCGCAACCGGCCGCGAAGGCCGGGTGTACTTCTGCGATGCAACTGCCAGGCGGATCTACCGCATCGTGGATGGCACAGTGGAGCTCGTCGCCGGAAGCGGCGGGTCCGGACAAGCCGGGGACGGTGGACCGGCGACTCAGGCGCAATTCATCCGTCCCGGACCGCTGGCGCTCGACGCCGACGGCAACCTCTACATTGCGGACACCTTCGGTTATCGCATCCGCAAGGTGGACGTAAACGGCATCATCACGACAGTCGCGGGCACAGGCGTCTCGGGCGGATCGGGCGACGGAGGTCCGGCGGCTGAGGCGCAGATCTCCGGTGTCAGCAACCTGTTCTTCGACGCCGCCGGAAACCTCGTGCTCGCGGACAATCACAGCCTGAAGGTGCGGCAGATCGCGCCGGACGGCACCATCACGACCATCGCCACTCTTAACGGGAACATTTCCGGCGCCGCCTACGAGCAGAACGGTGACGTGCTCATGGCCAACCCGAACTCGCAGTATCTCGCCGCGGCCCGGCCGGACGGCAGCGAAGGCCGTGCCATCAGTTCAGGGAATGCCGGGTTCGCGGGGGACGGCGGCCCCGTCCGGAGCGCAAGGTTCGGCGGGATCGGCAGGATGTCAGCGGCGCCGGACGGACGCGTGTTTATCGTGGACGGGGCCAACCAGCGGATTCGCGTGCTGCTCCCCGTTCCCACGATTGCGCCGAACGCGATTCTGAACTCGGCGGACTTCAAACCGGCGGCTGCTCCGGGCTCGATCCTCTCGGCCTTCGGCTTCAACCTGGCAAACGGCACGGCGTCCGCCACCGCCACGCCGGTGCCGGCCGAACTGGCCGGCGCGACCTCTTCCATCACGGATTCGGCCGGGACGGTGCACCCGGCCCCCACGTTCTTCGCACGGCCGACGCAGCGCAACTTCCACGTCCCGGAGACGGCGGCTCCGGGGGAGGCCACTCTGACGATCGCGAACCAGTTCGGCCAGTCTGGATCGGCCACCTTCGTCATCACCCCGATCGCCCCGGCTCTCTATACGTTCCCGGGGACTGGGTCCGGGGTTGCCGCGGCGGTCGCCGAACGGATCGGCTCGGACGGCAGCCGCAATCCCGTCCCGCTGGCCCGGTTCAACCAGGAGACCGCCCAATGGGAGGCGGTCCCGATGAGCCTCGGCCCGGAGGGCGACGCCGTCTACCTGACGCTATTCGGCACGGGGATCCGGGGCCGCTCCGGGCTTGCAGGCGTCACCGTGACCCTCGGAGGGCAGAACGTTCCGGTGCTCTACGCCGGCGAGCAAGGCGAGTTCCTCGGGCTGGACCAGGTCAACGCCGGACCCATTCCGCGCTCGCTTGCCGGCGCCGGCGAGGTCCCGCTGCAACTCACGGTCGACGGGACGGCGGCGAACGCCATCCTGCTCGCTGTCCAGTAGCGAGCCGGTACAATAGGGAGTGTGGGAATTGTCCGGCTCGTCGGAGGTGTAGGTCTTGTCATCCTTGGCATCATCGGCCTCATTCTGCCGGTCATGCCGGGGTGGATTTTCCTCATCCCCGGACTGATCATTCTGAGCGACCGCTTCCCGGCGATCAAGCGGCTCCTCGAATGGGCTAAGAGAAAGGCGGGCATCGAAACCGCCCAATGAACCTCCAGCACCTCTCTGGAACCGCGGGCGAAGAGCACCGCGTCGTGACCAGCGACATGGCAATCAGCTTCATCCGCGGTGAGGAGGCGCGCGTGCTTTCGACCCCGCAGTTGATCCTGGCGATGGAGATCACCGCCCGGAACTCGATCTTCGGTCAACTGCCGGACGGGTATGACAGCCTCGGTACCGAGGTCTGTATCCGGCATCTCGCCGCGGCCCCGATCGGCGCGCTGATCGTCTGCCGCAGCACGGTCCAGTCGGTCGCGAACCGGCAGGTCAACTTCGTCGTCGAGGCCTGGCACAAGGATCGAAAGCTGGCCGAAGGGACCCACCAGCGCACCGTCATTCACGTCGAGCGTTTCGCAGAACGCCTGAAGAACGTCTGAGGGCGCGATACAATCTCCGGAATACCGTCCCGGAGACTGAATCATGTTCGTTCCCCTTACCCCGTTGCGCTGCCTGCACCGCGCCGTCGATCTGTTCGGCCACAAGACCGGAGTGGTGTCCGGCGACCGCCGGTTCACCTTCGCCGAGTTCGGCGCGCGCTGCGAACGGCTGGCCACCGCACTGGCCATGGAAGGCATTCAGCCCGGAGACCGCGTCGCCTACCTCAGCTTCAACACGCACCAGTTGCTTGAAGGCTATTACGGCGTGATCCAGGCTGGCGCGATCGTGATGCCGCTCAACGTGCGCCTCACCACGCACGAACTGGCCGGCATCCTGAACCACGCCGGAGCGCGGATGCTCATCTTCGAGGACGATTTCGCCCCGCTGGCGGAAGAACTGCGGCCCCTGTGCCCGTCGATCGAACGGTATGTCGCGACCGGAGAGGCGCCCGCCGACCTCCCCTACGAAGCACTCATCGCCCAGGGCCACCCAGAGCGCGCCGACATCTTCCAGGTCGACGAGAACGCAATCGCCGAGCTGTTCTATACGAGCGGCAGCACCGGCACTCCGAAAGGCGTCGCGCTGTCGCACCGCACCCTGTACCTGCACGCCCTCGGCAGCGGGCAGGTCTTCGCCGGAGATGAACATGGCGTCGATCTCCATACCATCCCCCTGTTCCACGCCAATGGCTGGGGCAAGCCGCAGTCGTCCGTGATGATGGGGCTGCGCCAGGTGATGGTCCGCCGCTTCGAGCCCACGACGGTCTTCCGCCTCGTGCAGGAGGAGCGCGCCACCACCATGGCGCTCGTTCCCACGATGGCCAACGCGCTGATCAACGCGCCCGACCTGAAGGAATGGGATCTTTCCAGCCTGAAGGTCATCCACATCGGCGGCGCGGCTTCGTCGCCGGAACTGGTGGAGCGCATGGAAACCGCGCTCGGATGCCAGGTGTGGGCGGGCTACGGACTCACCGAGACGTCCCCGGTCGCCACCAGCGCCCGGCCCAAGTCGACCATCGGCGAGCTCGAAGGTCCGGAGCGCTACCGCCGTCAGGCGATGACCGGATGGCCCGTGTGCGGCGTCGAACTGCGCGTGGTGGACATCGACATGCGCGACGTCCCGCGCGATCTTGCGTCGATCGGTGAGATCGTGATCCGCGGCGACCACGTGATGGACGGCTATTACAAAGAGCCCGAAGCCACCCGCGCCGTCATCACGGACGGCTGGCTCCACACGGGCGACATGGCTGTCTGGGATGAGGAAAGCTACGTCCTCATCGTCGACCGCAAGAAGGACATCATCATCAGCGGCGGCGAAAACATTTCGTCTCTCGAAGTGGAGAAGGCGGTGGGTGCGCACCCGGCGGTCTTCGAATGCGCGGTGGTCTCGGCGCCGGACGCGAAATGGGGCGAGATTCCGGTCGCAATCGTTGTCCTCAAAGAGGGACAGACCCTCGACGCCGAGGGCTTGCGCGAGTTTCTGGCGGGACGCCTGGCCAAGTACAAGATGCCGCGCGCCATCGAGTTCGTGGAAGGTCCGCTGCCGAAAACCGGCACGGGCAAGATCATGAAGCGCGTCCTGCGCGAGCCGTTCTGGGCCGGCAAGGACATCCGCGTCCAGGGGTGAACTACCGCCGGAAGACGGCTGAGGTGTCGGGTCGCTGGCCTGTTCGAATCTCCAGCACCGGACGCCAGTCCTCGATCGCGAACTTGTGCACGCGGGCGTCGCCCTGGGCTGACACGAACGCAAACCCGCCCTCCGCGTCGAAGCTGATGCCTTCGGCATGCGTGCCGCAGCGGAGCCGGCGTTCGACCTTCCACGTTTCCAGATTCACGACCGCCGCTTCGCCCGAGTCGATCAGGCTCACCAGCATGCGGCGGGCATCGGGCGCCAGCTTCAGCCGCACTGGATGCCCGGCGATCTCCAGCCGCCGCGTGATCCGGTGGCCGTGGGCGTCGATCTCCACCAGTTCGTTGCCCGTGCGTGTCACTACGTAGAGGCGGCTCTCGTTGGCGTTGAACGCCAATCCCATCGGAATGCCGCCAACATCCAGAGAAGCATGCGAGCCCGTTTGCAGATCGATCGCCGTCACAGAGCCCGAACCGGAGTTCGCCGAAAAGGCCTTGCGCTCGTCGCGTGTGACCGCCACCATGTGCGGGGCTTTCTGGCCAATTTCGTACGCCCGCACCACGCGGCGCCTGGCCGGATCGAGCACGAGCACCGCCGGCGGTTGGTCGCAACTGACGTACAGACGTCCCGATTCGCCTAGTTCGATGCCGTGCGGGCGCCGGTACTTCCCGAGCTTGATCTCTCCGACCTTCTTCCGCTTGCGCAGATCCACGATCGAGACCGTGTTGCCCCCCGGCGTCGTCTCCGTCCAGCGGTCGAGACCGTAGTCGGTGACGTAAGCGAAGCGCTTGTCGGCTGAGAGCGTCAGCTCATGCGGCTTCAGACCCACGGGAATCTCGGCGACGGCTTCGCCCGTGCGGGTGTCATACATGCCGACGGAGTTCTGATACTTCTGGACCACGATGAGTGTGTCATTGGCGCCGGCCACCCCCGCCCAGCAGGCCAAAAGACAGCGAAGAACGAGCTTCATCCTTTCCGCAGCTTACCGCAGACGGGAACGGCCTTGTACAATGGGCGCAGAATGCCGCGCCATCCCTTCCTGGGCATCCTCGCCGCGCTCCGGCGGGAGCGCCTCTCCACCGCCGTACGCTTGATCGAAGAAGCGTGCTTCTCGGCCGAAGTATCCACCGCCACCCTCTTCGTGAAACAGGGCAACCAGGAATTTGCCCGCGGGTTCGGCCGCGCGCTCGGAGCCGACTACGTGTTCCTGCTCGCCTCCATCACCAAGCCGATGACCGCCACCGGCGTGATGATCCTCCGCGACCGGGGCGAACTCTCGCTGAACGACCCGGTCCGCAAGTACATCCCCGAGTTCAGCGGTGGCGACCGGGACCTGGTCACGATCAAGCACATCCTGACCCACACTTCGGGGCTTGGCGATATGCCGCCCGAAAACGAACAACTGCGCAAGCGTCATGCGCCACTCAGCGACTTCGTCGCCGCTACCTGCCGGATGCCGTTGCTGTTCAAGCCGGGGACACAGGTGAAGTACCAGAGCATGGGGATCCTGCTCGCGGCCGAGATCGCCGAACGCATCACGAAGCAGCCATTTCGCGACTTCCTCAGGAAGGAACTCTTCACGCCCCTCGGCATGCACCACACGTCGCTTGGCCTCGGCGGGAGACAGATTCCGGATCTTGCGATCTGCCAGGTGGACAGGGAAACCAATTGGGATTGGAACAGTCCCTACTGGAGGGATTTCGGCGCACCCTGGGGTGGCGCTCATTCCTCCGGACCCGAGGTGGCGCGCTTCCTCGACTTCTTCCAGCGCCCGGATCCACCCGTGATTAAGCCGCAGACCGCCGCCGAGATGATCGTCGACCAGAACATGGGGTTGAACGAGCCGCGCGGCATCGGCTTCATGGTGAAGCCAGGCGCGTTCGGGAAAGCCTGCTCGCCCAAGACCTACGGGCACTCCGGGTCGACCGGCACCATCTGCTGGGCCGATCCGGTCTCGAATACGATCTGCGTCCTGCTCACCACGAAGCCCGCCGCGCAATCGCGCGCCAAGCTGCTGATTCCCGTGTGCGACGCCGTATCCGAGGCGGCTCTTCCGGCCTGACAACAAAAAAATGGCGCGCCGGGGCTCCGGTCGCGCCATTTCTGTCCGGAAATCGGCGGGATTAATTAAACACGAGCCTGGTATTCGTCCCGCCGAGACGGATCTCCGCCAGCCGGTATTTCCCGTCGCCGTTCTTGTACCGCACCGAGGTGGAGGAAAAGCGGGTCTCGCTGGATTCGACGGCTGCCTGGGTCTCGACCTTCGTCCTGCCGCTGCGAATGACCACCTTGGAGTCTTCCACGTCCACCTTGTAGCTGCCGGGATCCAACTGGGTGCCCGCGACAACGGTTGGAACCTGAAGCTTCACGGTGTAGGACTTAGCGGACGCAAACGTGGCGGACGCCAGAATCAGGGTCAGGGTCAGGATTCGTTTCAGCATGTCGTGTGTTGCTCTCCTTCACAGCATCTATACGAACATGCATGCGGAATGTTCCGCCGAAACCCGCAAAATATTCTAAAAAATTTCTGAGAGGAACCTGGATGCCCTGCGCAGAGCGGCCGCCTCGATCTCCGGGTCCGTCCCGAAGCCGGCCCACCACTCAATCCTCGGGTCGGCGCGGAACCAGGTCACCTGGCGCTTGGCGTACTGCCTGGTGTTGCGTTGCGCGTAGAAGACGGCTTCCTTCACCCGCAGCTCGCCGCGGATCACCTGCACGGCCTGGCGGTACCCGTGCGCCTCGAAAGGCTTCAGATCGAGGGAATACCCGCGACCTGCGATGCCCCGGACCTCTTCGATGAGCCCGCCGTCGAACATCTGCTGGCAGCGGGCATCGATCTGGCGGTAGAGGGCGTCCCGCGGCGGGCTCAGGCCAAGCAGCAGCATCCGGTAGCCCTGGAGCGCGTCCCGCCCGGTGGTGAACAACTCGGTCACCGGGCGCCGGGTGAGCACGTACACCTCCAGGGCGCGGATCACCTTGGGCGTGTCATTCGGGTGGATGCGGGCAGCGGCGGCCGGATCCCAGCGGCGCAGCAGCCGGTGCAGCCCTCCCGGGCGCCTGTTCTCCCGCCCGGCGAGGCGCGCCCGGAGCGCTTCATCGCGCTGTGGACCGGGAAACAGGCCGTCGAGCAAAGCCTTCAGATAGAAGCCCGTTCCCCCGGCCACAACCGGTACCCGGCCGCGCTGCCGGATGGCGTCCAGAGTCTCGCGGGCCATCCGCGAATACTCGCCGGCCGAGCAGATCTCATCCGGGTTCAGAATGTCGATCAGGTGGTGCGGGATGCCGCGCCGCTCGTCGACGGCCAGCTTGGCCGTCCCGATGTCTAAGTAGCGGTAGACCTGCAGCGAGTCGCAGTTCACGACTTCCCCGCCGACGGCTTCGCAAACCGCCAGGGACAGGCTGCTCTTGCCGCTGCCCGTCGGCCCGGCGATCCCGATGAGAGGGTGAAGACTCAATGACGATTCACGGAGATGATAGCATCACCATGCCGCGACGCTGCCGTCCGGACGGTTGGTCATACCTCTCGCCAGTGTCGTTCCGGTTTCTGCGTATACTGGGTAAAAGGAGTCATCCACCCGATCGGATGGCATCAACAAAAGCATGCGTTCAGCAACCTTGATCCGTTTGTCGGTGTGCGCGGCGCTTTTCGGCTCGGCCACTCTCGTTGCGCAGAGTTCCCCTCCACAGGCGCAGGAATCGAACAAAGCGGCGGCCTACTACAACTTCGCCATGGGCCACTACTACGCGGAACTGGCCGGCGCCTACGGCAACCGCGGGTCCTACCTGGACAAGGCAATCGAGCACTATCGCGCCGCGCTCAAGCTGGACCCTGGCGCAGGGTACATCCTCGAGGAGTTGACTGAGGTCTATGTTCAGTCGAACAACCTCCGCGCCGCCGTAACCGAAGCCGAGGAATTGCTGAAGCAGGACCCGGAGAATCTCCAGGCCCGCCGGATGCTGGGCCGCATCTACACGCGCCTCATCGGCGATACCCGTCAAAACGCGATCAACGATGAAATGCTGCGCCGCAGCCTGGAACAGTACGCCATCATCACGCAGAAGGAACCGGACGACGTCGAAAGCTGGGTGACTCTGGGACGGCTCCACCGCGTGGGCCGGAACTCCGTGGAAGCGCGCCGGGCGTTCCAGAAGGCCATTGAACTGGACGCGGAGAACGAAGATGCTCTCACCGGTCTGGCGATGGTGTATTCCGATGTCGGCGATACCAAGGCCATGGTGGAGACGCTCAACCGCGTCGCCGACAAGAGCCCCAATCTCCGCACCCTGACACAGCTTGCCAGCGCCTACGAGCAGATGCGTGACTACGCCGGAGCCGCCGAGGTCCTGCGCAAGGCGGTGGCGCTCAGCCCGGACAACCCGCAGCTCCTCAAGGCGCTGGCGCAAAGCCTGCTCTACTCCGAACAGTTCGACGACGCACTGGAAATCTACCAGCAACTCGTGGAGGCGGAACCGAAAGAGGCGCAGTGGCATGTGCGCCTGGCTGAGATCTACCGCTACAAGCGCGACTACACGAAAGCGCGCGCTTCGCTCACGCGGGCGAAAGAACTCGACCGCAACAGCCTCGAAATCCGCTACGACGAGGTGAGCCTGCTCGAAGCCGAAGGCAAGATCGACGAAGCGCTGGCGCTCATGCGCTCCGTCCTCGACGATACGGCGAAGACAAGCTACAACGAGTCCGAGCGTTCCTACCGCGCGATGCTCGTGGAGCGCCTCGGCGTGATGTACCGCTCCGCGCATGAGTACGACAAGGCGGTCGAGACGTTCCGGCAGATGGCGGCGCTGGCTCCCGAGACCGGACCCCGCGGCGCCGTGCAGGTGGTCGATACGTACCGGGCGTCAAAGAGCTTTGACAAGGCCGAAGCTGAATCGCGCGCGGCTTTGGATAAATATCCCCAGGATCGCGTCGTGAAGGTGGTTCACGCGACGTTGCTGGCCGACTTGGGCCGTTCAGACGAAGGCGCGTCCATGATTCGCCCGCTCATCGATGGCGAGCGGGATCGCGAGATGTACCTCACGCTGGCCCAGATCCACGAAAAGGGCAAGAACTTCGGCGAGATGGCCAAGGCGCTGGACGAGGCCGAGAAATTGTCCACTTCGCCCGCTGACCGGGAGACCGTGGTCTTCATGCGCGGCGCGATGCTCGAGCGCCAGAAGCAGTACGACCGCGCCGAGGCCGAGTTCCGCCGCGTGATCGAGCTGAACCCGAAGAACGCCGGCGCCTTGAACTATCTCGGGTACATGCTGGCCGACCGGAACGTCCGGCTCGACGAGGCCAAGCAGTTGATCGTCAAGGCTCTGGAGATCGACCCGGACAACGGCGCCTATCTCGACAGCCTGGGCTGGGCCTACTTCCGCCTGGGACGCCTCGACGAAGCCGAGACGTACCTCCTGCGGTCGCTCGACCGCACCTCCGGCGATCCGACCGTGCACGACCACCTGGGCGACGTCTACTTCGAGCAGGGACGCCTGAAAGACGCGATCGCGCAGTGGCAGCTCTCGCTCAAGGAGTGGCAAGCCAGTTCCAAGGCGGACACCGACGCGAATGAGATCGCGAAGGTGACGAAGAAACTCGAGAGCGCGCGCGTGCGGCTGGCAAAGGAAAACTCCGGCGCGAAACGCTAGCGCCGCAGGTCGACGACGGCGTAGACGTCGAATTCCGGAAACGTGAATTCGGTGAATCCGTTGTCCTGAACGAGATCCTCGACCGCGTCTCCAGCATAGGCGGCCTGCTGTGTGAAGCTGCCGCGCACGCGGATCCGGACGCCTTCCAACGGCTGATCGCTGTAGTTCACGGCGTGGACGCGCGCTGTTCGCCCGTCGCTCAGGACGCGTACGATCGCCATCTCGGTGCCGAACACACGCAGCGACCGGCTGTCGTCGCCCAGCTTCTGGCGGACCGCGTAGGCAAACTCGCTCGGATTCCGGGCAAGGTCCCCCGTCAGCTCGCCATCGCCGATGCGGATCACCGGCAGGGCGCCGCTGGGCTTGGCCACACCGCGCGCGAGCATGTTGCGGCGGGCGAACAGGTTCAGGATCTCGCCCGCGACGGCGCGGCCATCGTCGACGAACTCAAAATCGGCCATTTCCGGCAGATCGACGCGCGGCAAGCGCGCCGCCGCCTGCCGCAACTTCGCGAGTCCCGCGGCTTCGGCCTGACCGGCGTGGATCAGCACGGTGCCGCTGAAGGCGATGGCCTCGGCCGCCGCACGGACCGCGCCGCCCTCGCGCGCGTCGATCTCATACTTGCGGTCTGGATTGCGCCTGTAGAGCCAGCCGTTCGAGACCAGCCACGGGCTGCGCGTCGCCGACGCGACCGAGACCTGCGGATCGATGCGCGGGACAGCCGCCTTCTGGCGCTGGGCCGGCTTGCAGGGGACGGGCCGTCCCTTCTCTACGCAGAACGGCTCCTGCGCCGCCAGTGGAGTCAGGGCGGCCACGAGAAGACAGAGGACCCGCATCACAGGTCGATCCGCCGGATGCGGATCTTGTCCAGATCGGCGACGCCGAGGCCGAGCGATCCCGCGAATTCGATATGCCCGGGCTCACGGACCAGCACGTTGACGTTGGGGTCCTCGTCGCGCTCCTTCCCCGTGCCGATCCGCGTCGACCGGTCCCAGACGGAAACGGCGCCGCGGCGCTTGCGTTCGTCGTCGACAATGTCGAGCACGAGGCGGTCGATCGCGACCGGGTCGGTGCCGAACATCATGCGCTTGGGATAGAAGCGGTACTTCCGCTCGCGGGAGAACGGCCCGCCGTGCCAGACGCCCTTCAGCCCGTCCATCACCTGCAACACGGTCTTGGATCGCACCGGCTCAGCCGCCGCCAGCGTCCCGATGAACGAATAGGTATGCGAAACACCCCGCATGTGCGAGCGCGCCACGTTCGAATAGCTGCCGTAGGCGATGTTCTTGAGGCAGCCGGTGACGCCGGACGCGCCGTGGTCCTTCATATTCGGCACGTTGATGATCTTGGTGACCGTTCGGGAGACCACCCGCATCACGCTCGACCGGGTATCCTCTTCGCCGAAGAAGTCCACGTCCACGTACATCGCCGGATCGTACTCCCGGCTGCCCCCGCGGCGTCCTTCGGCCCCGATCAGGCGCACTCCGGCAGGCAGATGCGCCGGATAGTTCACCTCGTCCATCTGGCTCTGGAAGCGCTCGTAGAGGTAAATGCTTTCCGGCGGAATGCCGAGCGCCATCAGGTTGGCGACGATCTCTTTGACCACCTCGGGCGACGAGACAACGTGGGGCCGTCCGACGCAGTTCACCTTGATGCCGACGACGTCGCCTTTTTCGAAGAACGTCCGCCAGGCGCCCGAAACACTTGCGGCTCCGGTGAGCGCGGTCATGCCGCGGGCCATCATTTCCTTGACGGCCGCGGGATCGAGAGCTTCGGTGGCTTCGTCGACCGAGCGGGGATGGTGCACATCCACCACCTGACCGGGATACCTGCCGGGCATGCCGGGCTGCGCCGCCGGAGCCGGAGCCCCCACCACCCGGTAGTTGGGGATTTCGCGTTTCGCGTGAAGAGGAGCGCCCGCGACGCCCAGCGCCGAGGCGATTTGGAGAAAGGACCGCCGTTCCATCTTGGGCGCATCCTAACACACTCCCGGGGGACCCGGTCAGCGGCGCGCTCCCGTGTGGCGTGTCACGGAAAATTGACCCCGCCGTCATCAGGCTGAAATCGTTGCTTTAGTAGACTCTCGAAAATGAAGCCGATCTCCAGGTCAGTAATTGCTTGGTTATTATTCTTTTTCGCCTGCACGATAACACCGTTGCACTCGGCTGAAACGACCGGGCGCATTCATGGACGGGTTACCGATTCCTCCGGTCTCTCTGTGGCTCAAGCCGAGGTAACCGTGACGAACACCGGCCTGAACCGGGCCATCCGGGTGACGACGAACCCGGAAGGCGTGTACGTGGCTCCGAAACTGCTCCTCGGGACCTACCAGGTCAGCGTGCGCGTTCCCGGCTTCAAACTCTCTGTCATCGAGGATGTTCATCTGGAGAGCGGATCCAACGCCGAGCTGAACTTCCGGCTGGAACTGGGCGCGGTGACAGAAAGCGTCTCGGTAGTGGCCTCACCCAACATCATTGACACAACCACAGGAGCCCAGGTGAGCTCCATCAGCGATACGCTGGCCAGCCGTCTGCCGAACACGGCGCGGGACACCAACTCGCTCATCCGTTTCATCCCTGGCGCGGTGCAGGCGGCTACTACCGGCGGCGGGTT
>JADJWL010000004.1 GCA_016716385.1 Bryobacterales bacterium
ACGTGAACAACGCGTTCGGCGAGGAGTTCTCGTTCTCGCGCGGCCTCGAACAGATCTGGTCGCTGATCGCGATGGCGGACCGGTACATCGTCGAAAAGGCTCCCTGGAAGCTGGCCCGGGCCGAAGGCGGCGACGCGCGGCAGGCGCTCGACGATACGCTCTACACCTCGGCCGAAGTGCTGCGGCTGGCGGTCGCGCTACTGGAGCCTGTGCTGCCGGAGTCCGCGGCGAAGATCTGGAGCCAGCTTGGCATGGCCGAGCCGCTCGACCAGGTGCGGTATGAAACGTTGACACCCGGCGGCCTGGCGGCTGGACAGAAGATCGGCGAGATCTCGGGTGTGTTTCCGCGTCTGGAGATGAAGGCCGCCATTGCGCAGATGCAGGCGCTGGAGCACGAGGTGTCGGTCCAGCAGGCGGTGCTGATGGGCAAGACCCCGCCTCCGCCGCCGGAACCGGAAGCCGAGGCGAGCCCGTTGATCACGATCGACGATTTCGCCAAGGTCGACCTGCGCTGCGGCATCGTGCTGTCGGCCGAACGCGTGAAGGGCGCGGACAAGCTGTTGCACCTCAAGGTCGACATCGGAGAGCCGGAACCGCGGTCGATCGTGGCGGGCATCGCGCAGTCCTACGGGCCGGAGGAGATCGTCGGGAAACGCGTGACGATCGTGGCGAATTTGCAGCCCCGCAAGCTGCGCGGCATCCCATCACAAGGGATGATCGTGGCCGCCTCCATGCCCGGCGACAAGTCCGCTCTGGCGACCTTCGCGGAGGAAGTTCCGCCGGGTGCGAGGCTGAAGTAGAACGCGGTGAAGCTCGTCGACTCGCATTGCCACCTGGATAACCGGAAGTTCGCCGAAGACGCGGACGCTGTGATCGCGCGCGCCCTCGATGCCGGCGTCGAGCGGATGCTTGCCATCGGCACCGGCGACGGTCCGCCGGACATCGATGCCGGGATCCGGCTGGCGGAGCGCTATCCGTTCATGCTGGCGACTGTCGGCGTCCATCCGCACGATGCGTCCAAGGCCGATGAAGAGACGTACGAGGCGCTGCGGGTGCGCTGCGGTCATGAGAAGGTCGTGGCGTTCGGAGAGATCGGGCTCGACTACCACTACGACTTCGCCCCGCGCGAGACGCAGCGCACCGTGTTTATCCGGCAGTTACAAATCGCGCGGGAGGCGGGACTGCCGGTCGTGATCCATACGCGGGAAGCGTGGGCGGATACGGTGGCGATTCTGCAGGATCATCCTCCGGGGCCCGGTATCTTTCATTGCTTCACGGGCGGGCCGGCCGAGGCCGATGACGCTGTCGCTCTGGGTTTTCACGTCAGCTTCGGCGGCGTGCTGACGTTCCCTAAGGCGGACGCGCTGCGCGAGGCGGCGCGGCACGTTCCCGAAGACCGGATTCTGGTGGAGACCGACGCGCCGTACCTGGCGCCGGTCCCGCACCGCGGGAAACGGAACGAGCCGGCGTTCGTGATCGAAACGGTCACGTGTCTGGCGGCGGTCCGCGAGGAATCCCCCGATCGGATGGCTGCAATGACGACCGCCAACTTCGACCGACTCTGTTTGCGCTAAACTGATGGACTTCATGGGTATCGGCAGATTGGGGCAAGCCTTGACGGCGAGGGAAATCTTCGCCCTGATCCAGGCCGACCTGCGCCAGGTGGAAGAGCAGATCGCGATCGAATCGGTCGCCCCGGTCGACACCATCACTTCCATCGGGCAGTACTTGCAGGCGAGCGGCGGCAAACGGTTGCGGCCCTCATTGCTCTTGCTCACCAGCAAATTGACTGGCGGCGCCGGACCCTCCGCCATCCGGCTCGGCGCGGTCGTGGAGCTGATTCACACGGCGACACTGGTGCATGACGACGTGATCGACGGCGCCGACACTCGCCGCGGGCGTCCTTCGACCAATGCCCAGTGGGGCAACCATACTTCAGTCCTGGCGGGCGACTGGCTCTACATGCAGGCCTTCCAGATCGCGCTGCGCGAGCGGAGCTTCCGCGTGTTGGATGTGTTGATCGCGCTCACGCAGGGCATGGTGGAAGGCGAACTGTTGCAACTGCGGCGGATCGGCCAGATTGCGGTGTCGGAGGCCGACTACATGGAGTTGGTCGACCGGAAGACGGCGGGTCTGTTCGCGGCATGCGCCCGGCTGGGAGCGCTGTGCGGCGCCGCCGCGCCGGAATTCGAAGAGAAGCTGGCTGAATACGGCTGGAACCTCGGGATGGCGTTCCAGCTTGTCGATGACGTGCTCGACTTCACCGCGCGCGAGACCGTGCTGGGCAAACCCGTCGGCAACGATCTGCGCGAGGGGAAGGTGACGCTCCCGATGATCTACGCGCTGGAGACGGCGGCTCCCGCCGATCGCGCGATGGTGGAAACGATCCTGCGCGAGCGCAGCTACGAGTCAGTGCCCTTTGCGGCGATTCTCGATCTGGTCAAGCGTTCCGGCGGTCTGAATCGCGCCATGGAACGTGCGCAGACGTTCAGCGACAAGGCGCGGGAGTCGCTCGGCGGCTTGCCCGATTCCCCCTACCAGCGCGCACTGGTCGCGATCACTGAGTTAGTGACCGACCGCGATCACTGATTCGCTCTCACGGCGTAGCCGCCGGGCGTTCGCGCCCGTGTTACGCGCCCGTTGGCGTCCAGTTCGAACTGAATCAACTCGCCGATCGCGCCGTAGGTGAACCGGTCGGACTCCATGCGGAACACATGCGGCCGCACGGGAACCAGCCGCATTACCGACGGTTCCACGTCGGGCGCGGACGGATCGAACATCACCAGCCGGCTTCCTGAGATCTGAATGACAAACTCGGACGAAGGCGACTGGTATGTGCCCGTGTAGCGGTTCCAAGCCGGGTCAGGGACTCCAGGAGGCTCCGGCTTGGCCGCCGTGCGGCGAATCACCGGGAACACCAGCTTGATGGCCTGGTCGGCGAATTGAGCCGGGTTGCCATCGTCGGCATTGGTCAGCACAACGACGCCGATCTGTTCGGCCGGACTGAACCAGGTCTGCGTGCGGTAGCCCGGGACCGATCCGCCGTGGCCCGCGAGCAGCCGGTCGTCGTCGCGCCGCAAAGCAAAACCAAGGCCCCATCCGCTTTTCCAGTCCGGATGCACCCAGTGCGGGCGCTGCATCTCCCGCAGCGTCGGCATCTTCAGGACGCGCCCGCCCTTCCATTGGAAGGCGACGAAGCGCGCCATGTCCTCGACGGTCGATGTGAGCGCGGCGGCAGGGGCAATCGCACGGCAGTCGGTGAACGGCGCCGTCTCCCGGTCCTTGCCGGGTTCGCGCCGGCGGTATGGTGTGGCGAGCGCGGGTTCGGGTGTGGAGCCGGTGATCCGGCTGTCGCTCATGCCGAGCGGAGCGAGGATGTGCTTCTGGACATAGCCGGCGTACGGCTCGCCTGACACTTTCTCCACGATCAGACCGGCGAGGGTGAACGCAAGGTTGGAATACTTCCACCGGGTTTCCGGCGGGAACACCGTATCCTGGCGGGGCAACTCCCGCATCACCTCCTCCAACGCCGGGAACGACGTCTCGGTCCAGAGCGTGCCCGGCGCTTCCCGCGGCAATCCCGAACTGTGCGTGATCAGATGGCGGATCGTGACCGCGGGTCCTTCAGCCGGCAGACCCTGCACGGCGAACCATGGCAGGTATTTCGAGACCGGGTCGTCGAGCTGCAGCTTGCCCGCGTCGCGCAGTTGCAGCAACGCCGTCGCCGTGAACACCTTGGTATGGGACGCCATGCGGAACTGCGTCTTCGGCGTGATCGGCGTCTTACGCTCCATGTCGGCGTATCCGAAGCCCTTGCTCCAGATGAGCGCATCGCCGTGCACGATGCCGATCGCGACACCTGGCAGCTCGCGCTCCGCGACCTGGCGCGCGACCCAGGTTTCGAGCAGACCGAGTGCCCCGGTGACGTCCGGATGCGCCGCCGTCTGTGGCCATGCTGCCAAGGCACAGAGGGCAGCCAGAAAGAAAATGCGAAGCATCATCGCCACTCCTATACAGTGAAGCTGCCCGCGGCCTCCGCCTCATTCTCGAAGGCCTCGAGCACGGGGGTCAGCCGGGTGAGCCGGATCAATTCCGTCACGCGGCGCTGCAGGTTGACCAGCTTCAACTGGCCTCCCGCGCGCGTCACGGCAGTCAGGCTCGAGATCAACGCGGCGAGGCCGGAGCTGTCGAGGAACGCCACGTCGGACATATTGAGGAGAATGCGCCGCTCACCCTTGGTCACCAACTCGCGTACGGTGTCCCGCAGGCTCTGTGAGTTCTCGCCGAGGGTGATGGGTCCGGAGAGATCGATGACGGCGACGTCATCGCGGCGTCGTGTGCTGATCTTGAGGTACACGGGGTTCCTCCCGATGATACCCGACTGAAGTCACGGATGAAACGTCAGGTCGCCGCAGGCGGGCTCCAGGAAGTGCGCGGCGACCATCGCCTCCGTGACCTCGTCCAGCGTGGCGGGCTTCCAGCGGGGCGTGCGGTCCTTGTCGATCAACTGCGCGCGGATGCCTTCGTGACAATCGTGGGCGGCCATGCAACCCTGGCTGACGCGAAAATCCTGCCGCAGCACCTCTTCGAGCGAAAGCCCGCGGGTCGAGCGCAGGTGCCGCAGGCTGACCTTGAGCGCCGTGGGCGACTTGCCGTCCAGCGTTTCGAGTTCCGCCGGCGCCGCCGCCGCGATGGCTTCGACCGTGTCCGCCGCGTAGGCTTCGGCGATGGCCGCGCGCAACGCAGCAAGCGCGGGCTTGCCAGGATCGACCGTGAAGCGCGCGAGCGCCTGGGCCGGAGGCTCACCCGCCGCCAGCAACTCGATCACGTCGCCGTGGCGCTCGGACGGCACGAAGTGCGTCGCGAGACCCAACTCGAGCGCGTCGGCTGTCCCGACCCGCGCGCCGGTGAGCGCAAGGTAGGTGCCGGTTTCTCCGGGGCAGCGATTCAGCAGCCATGCCGAGCCCACGTCCGGGAAGAACCCGATGATCGTTTCGGGCATGGCGAACACGGCCCGTTCGCTATACACCTGGTGCGTGCCGTAGGCCGAGATGCCGACCCCGCCGCCCATCACAATGCCGTCCACCAGCGCGACATACGGTTTGGGGAAGCGCGAAGTCAACAGGTTGAGGCGGTACTCGTTGCGGAAAAACTCGGTCGTGAGACTGGGGTCGCCTTCTCCCCGCGCCGCCAGTGCGATCGACCGCACATCGCCGCCGGAGCAGAATGCCCGTCCGCCTTCGCCCGTAATCGCCACCACGCGGACATCCGGGTTGGTGGCAAATTCGCGTAGCGCCGCGTCGAGCGCCTGAATCATCTCCAGGCTGAGGGCGTTCAACGCCTTCGGGCGGTTCAATCGTAGCAGGCCCAGCGGACCAAGCCGCTCGACCCACACTTCGGGAATCGTCATGGGTTAAACCTGAAACTCGTCGCCGATCTGCCGCGCCAGGACGCGCGCGCCTTCGCCGGCCGCTTGGCAGAACCTCTCGATCGGTTCCGTGTGCGGCTCGCGGCTGAGTTGGAACGTCTGGTGATGCACGGGGACGAAGCGGTCGGCGCCCGCCATCTCCCCCATCGCCAGCGCCTGCTCGGGCGTGCAGTGGTAGCGGATCCAGGGATCGTAGGCGCCGATCGGCATGATGGCCAGATCGAACGGGCGGCTGCTCTTCACGGAGCCGAACGTGCGCGTGATGGCCGTGTCGCCCGCGAACAGGATGCGGTACCGCCCGGCTTCCAGCACGTAGCCATTGTAGCCGCGCCAGGTATCGGTGCGGACGCGCGCGCCCCAGTGGTTCACTTCGATCGCCTGCGCCGCCACAGAGCCCGCGTACGCCCGCGCGCCCCAGGCTAGCTCATGCACAGCGCCATACTTGTTCACCCGCAGCAGGTCCGATGTCTGGCTCGCGGTGATTACGGTTGTCTGTCCGCTTTCGAGCGCCCGGAGCGACGGCGTGTCGAAGTGATCGAAATGGGCGTGCGACAGCAGAATCAGGTCGACTTTCGGCAGTTCGAAATCGCGCAGGGCCGGCTCGACGAGGCGCTTGACGCCAATGGTGGTCACGCCAAGGTCGATGCCGACGCGGTCGCTGAAAACCGGGTCGGTCAGGATCGTGACGCCGTCGACCTTGAGCAGCACGGTGCTGTGGCCGAGCCACGCGCCGAACAAGCCGCGATCCGGCCATTGCGCCGGCGCGGGGCGCCGCGTCGCGTCCGCGATTGGCCGCTGCAACTCGCTGGCGTACTGGCGCCAGAAACTCGGAGCCATCCTGTAGAGAAATCCGCCCAATCCCGCCATGCTGAGAGCACCCGCCGTTCCGATCCAAACCCGCCGGTTCATGCTAAGTCTTCGACGCGAACGCCTCCGGCCGGGTTGCCGGATGTCCCTGCCGGAGCCACTCTTCCCGTGTGCAGAAGCTGTTGCGGTCGATGGCGCGGTCGATGGTCAGAATCCCGTCGAGGTGATCCATCTCGTGTTGCAGGAGTTCGGACAGGTCGTTCTCCGCTTCCAGGACGTGGGACGCGCCGCACAGATCCTGATAGCGCACGCGCACCGCGCAGGATCGCTCCACGTACACGAGCAGGTCCGGGAAGGAGAAGCAGTCATCCCACAGACGGAACGTCTCTTCGCTGCGCCAATCCCACTCGGGATTGACCAGTGTGTAAGGCCGGCCACGAAATTCGAGATATAGTAGTCTTTTCGGTTCGCCGATCTGGACCGCGCTGATTCCACGGCCGAATCCGCGCGTGCGCTGAAACTCATGCAGGGTGTCCCGCAAATCGGTCAGGATTCGCTCGCATTCGCCGGAGTCGCTGCTGGGCGTGGAGACGGCGCGAAGCAGCGGATTCCCCAGTTGCAGGATGCGGCGTGCGCTCATCCCCCCATTGTATGCTGAAGATCTCCGCCAAAGCCCCGTGCCGCGTGGACCTCGCCGGTGGCACACTCGACATCTGGCCTCTGTACCTCTATCACGGCGACGGCGTGACCGTGAATTTCGCGGTCGACCGCTACGCATCGTGCGAACTGGAGACGCGCGGCGACGGCCGGATTGTCCTGGCGTCGCGGGACCTCGGCCTCGAAGAGAGTTTCGAATCGCTGGGGACGCTGCGGGCGGCGAAGCGCTATACGCTCCCGCTGGTCGCCTACCTCGTGCGGTTCTTCGCCCCGCAAACCGGCCTCTCGATCACGACCGATTCCGAGGCGCCGGCCGGCGCGGGCATCTCCGGGTCCTCCACGCTGATCATTGCCGTGGCCTCGGCGCTGAACAGGCTGACCGGCACCGGCCACCGCCCCGAGAAGCTGAGAGAGATTGCGCAAAACATCGAGGCGCAGATCATCCGGGTCCCCACCGGCGCGCAGGACTACTATCCCGCTCTCTACGGAGGCGTCAGCGCCATCGAACTGACTCCGGCCGGGATTGAGCGCAAGGCGATCCCCGTGAGCCTGGACGAACTGAATGAACGGATCGTCCTGGCCTATACGGGCGAACCGCGCAACTCCGGCATCAACAACTGGGAGGTCACCAAAGCGCACATCGATGGCGACCGCAAGGTGTGGCGGAACTTCGACCAGATCGCCGACATCGCCCGCCGGATGCGCCAAGCCCTCGAAAGCGCGGACTGGCAGGCGGCGGGCGCGCTGCTGCGCGAGGAGTGGGCGCACCGCCGGAAGAACGCGCCGGGGATCTCGACGCCCCTGATCGATCGCCTGGTGACCGCTACGCGCCGCGCGGGAGCGCTCGGCGCCAAGGTCTGCGGGGCGGGCGGCGGCGGCTGCGTGATCTTTCTGACAGACAAGGACCGCCGCGACGCCGTCGCCGCCGCCGTCGAGCGAGAAGGCGGGACCGTGCTGCCTGTGCGGGTCGCGCCCCGCGGCGTGCAGGTGCGTCAGTCCGGCGGGTAGCGCGATGTCCCCGTTGTGGCCGCGGCTCGGTCTGTTCTTCTTCTTCTGGGCGGTCACGTTACAGGTTGCACCGGCTCTACTCGTCAATCTTGGAGGGCAACTCCTCGCCGGAACCGGCACGACGTTCCTTGCCGGGTGGCTGGCCAACACTGTCTGTCTGCGTGTCTTTGAGCGGCGGAGTCTGGCGGCCGCCGGACTGGGTGGAGGCCGCGCTTCGGTACGAAACCTTGCGCTCGGCCTCGGCGGCGGCGCGGGAGTCGCGTTCCTGGTCCTGGCCATGCCGGTCGCGGCCGGCATGGCGCGCTTCGCGTATGACCCGGAGGGCGTCTCCTCGTTCGAAGGCCTCCTATTCATCTATGCACTCCTGGCCTTCGGCGCCGCCGGCGAAGAGATGCTGTTCAGGGGCTACGCCTTCCAGCTTCTACTGGGGCGACTGGGCGTCGCTGCCACGGTGGTTCCGGCGGGTGTCCTGTTCGCGCTGCTCCACGGAGACAACCCATATTCCACGTGGCTCGCATTGACGAATACCGCCGGATTCGGAATTCTGTTCGGCGTCGCCTTCCTGCGCAGCCGCGACCTGTGGCTCCCTATCGGGCTCCATTTGGGCTGGAACCTTGCGCTACCCTTCCTGGGTGCGAATCTGAGCGGGTTTACAATGAGAGTGACGGGTCTTCGCGTCGTCTGGGACGCGCCCGAAGCAGCTCTCTGGAGCGGAGGCGCATACGGTCCCGAAGGGGGCTTGTTCGCGTCGATGGGCTTGGTGTTTCTGGCCCTGTTCCTCTGGAAGGCGCCTCTGGCGCGGCAGGTGGCGCCATTGTGGGACCCGCCGGCGGAGAGTGCATGATGCGCAGGTGGCTCGGACTCGCACTGATCGCCGGTTGCCCTGCCTGGGCGGCCGATAAGCTCACGCTCGAAGAACGCGTGGAGATCATCCGCGGCCTGACTGCGGAATACGCCTCGGTCAAGCAGACGATCCCCCGCTCGAAGAAGCCACTGCCGTTCAAAGCCGATGGCACCTGGGACAAGAGCCGCTGGCAGGACGCCATGCAGGAGATGGGTCCGGCGGCGCGTTCCGGCGATCTCGTGCAGATCACCAAGATCAAGCTGGAGAAAGACAAGATCCTGTTTGAAATCAATGGCGGGGTCAAGAGCGGCCGCAAGTGGACCGACCGCATCGAGGTGGGCATGGGGCAGCGAACGACCCCCATCGGCATGCCCGGCCAGCCCACGCTCGGCACCAACCTCGCTCTGGAATTTGACAAGCCCCTCTCGGAACTGTCTTCGGCGAATGTGAAACAGATTCTTTCCCCGATTCTTGACTTCGAAAAGCGGACGGCGACCGATCTCTACATGGACAAACTGCCGGAAGAGATCCGCGAGGCGATTGAAGAGAAGCGTCCGGCCGAGGGGATGGACCGGGACCAGGTGCTGCTGGCGCTCGGGCGTCCGCGTTTGAAGACGCGCGAAACGAAAGACGGCCTCGAAACCGAGGAATGGATTTACGGGCTGGCGCCCGGGAAGATCACGTTCGTCGTTTTCCACGGCGCCAAGGTCGCTGAGATCAAGGAAGCCTACGCCGGTTTGGGACTCGAGGCCGCTCCCCCATTGGTCCCGCAGTAGGAGGCGGTATGGATCGCGGCAGGCACCCGAAAGTCATTCGCACCTGGGTTTTGCCGGCAAAGAAGAAGCCAGTGCCGCAGACGCCGAATCGGCCTCCGCCCCAAAAAACGCGGCGGGAATCTACTTGACCTGCGCCGCCTCGTGATCCGGCACTTACGCACGCACGGTGCGCAACGCGCGGTCCTGCGAATCTGCCACGCCAGGATGCGTCACTTCGCCCTCCAGCGTGTTCAAACCCGCCCGGAGCGACGGCCACTCGGCGATCGCGTTTTCGAGACCCCGGTTGGCCAGTTGCAGAACGTACGGGAACGTTGCGTTGGTCAAGCCGAAGGTCGAGGTATGCGGCACCGCCGCCGGCATGTTCGAGACGCAGTAGTGCAGCACGCCGTCGACGAAGTAGATCGGGTCCGTGTGTGTGGTCGGATGCGATGTCTCAAAGCAGCCGCCCTGGTCGATCGCGACATCGACAAGCACCGCCCCCCGCTTCATCGACGCCAGCGTGTGGCGCCGGACCAGCTTCGGGGCGGAAGCGCCCGGAATCAGCACGGCGCCGATCACCAGGTCGGCCAGTTTCAGCGATTCATGCACCGTGTACTGGTTCGACGCGAGCGTGACTACCTGGCCGTTAAAGATGTCATCGAGCTGACGGAGCCGCGGCAGGTTCTTGTCGATGATGCTGACGTGCGCGCCCATCCCGTGCGCGATCTTGGCGGCGTTCGTTCCCACGACGCCTCCTCCGAGGATCACCACGTTCGCCGGCGCTACGCCGGGGACGCCGCCCAGCAATACGCCGCGGCCGCCGCTCGGCGCCTCCAGGTACTGCGCCCCGACCTGGACGCTCATGCGGCCCGCGACCTCGCTCATCGGAGTCAGCAGCGGCAGCGATCCGTCGTCTTCGACGATCGTTTCGTAAGCGATTCCGGCGACGCGCGCCTCCAGCAGTCTGTCGGTCAGCTCCCGCAGCGGCGCCAGGTGCAAATAGGTGAAGAGAATGAGGCCCGGCCGCAATTGGCCGTACTCCGAAGGCTGCGGCTCCTTGACCTTCACGACCATGTCGGACTTGCTCCATACCTCGCCCGCACTGGCGGCGATGGCGGCGCCGGCGGCGTTGTACTCGTCGTCGGTGATGGAACTGCCGGACCCAGCCCCGGATTCCACGATCACCACGTGGCCCGCTTCGCGCAAGGCCGCGACGCCGGATGGCACCAGCCCGACCCGGGTTTCGTGGTCCTTCACTTCTTTCGGAACACCGATCACCATACGTTCACGTCCTCCTGAAAGAGAAAGCGCGGCCTCGGCCGCGCCGTACGAAACCACGACGGGATGCTACTGGCTTTCCGCTGTCCCGGTTGGCGGTGGATTGTCATACTTCGGCCCCAGGCCCAGGCCGATCAAAGACAGCGATGTAATCTTCCCGGTCGGCTGCAGGTTCTGCTCGGCCTGGAACCGCTTCATGGCCTCTTCGGACGATGCACCCCATTTGCCATCCGGGGCGTCTGTGAAATGCCCGCGCTCCGCCAGCGCCTGCTGAATCTGGCGGATACGTTCCGCCGACGGAGCACGCTGCGAGGGAGGCCGCGCGGGCGCCCGCCGGCGGACTCTGGACTTCCTGGCCGTCGATTTCCTGGCCGGCGCTTTCTTTGCCGCTTTCTTGGCAGTGGTCTTCTTAGCCGGGGCTTTTCGCGCAGAGGAGGTCTGGCCGGAGGCGGAAAAACCCCCGGCCCAGATCAATCCTGCCAGCGCCACCACGGCGGCGAACGTCCTCGCCCAGTTCATCGCTACCTCGATGTATCGGGTAGCGTGCCGGCGAGGAAGATGTTCACCCACTCCGGCGCCCGCGGCGCGCGGGGCGGCAGCGGACCCGTCGCCCGCTTGACACGCAGGGCGACCGGATCGCCCGCCTTGAGGCCATCCTGGATGCGCTTCACGTCGTCCAGGGAGTTCACATCCTGGCGGTTGATCGACAGGATCACGTCATTCGGCAGCAAGCCGATGTCGTCCCCAAACGATCCACCTTCCACGTTCACCACGATCACGCCGCCGGATTCGTCGAGGCCGATCGCCTCGCGGCGGGAACCCGTCAGCATTTCGATCGTAATGCCGAACTTCGCGGGGCGCGCCTCCCCGCGCTCTTCCGGTTCAGTGGAGGGCCGGGCTCCGCGGTCACGATCGACGATCTCCGTCCGGTCTCCGATACGCACCTTCACGTTCATCGGCTTCTTATCGCGGATGAGCGTTACATCCACTTCGGTCCCGATCGGTGTGTCGGAGATACGGTTGACCAGTTCCTGGCCATCCTTCACCGCCTCACCGTCGATCGCTGTGATGATGTCTTCGGGACGAATGCCCGCTTTGTCGGCCGGCATGCCGGGGGTTACGCCCTCGACGAAGACGCCTTCCTTCGCGCCGTAGACTTCCAGCAATTCCGGCTTCGAGTCGCGGAAGCTGACACCGATCGCACCACGCGTCATCTTGCCGGTCTTGATGATCTGGTTGTAGACCTTGGCTGCGGTATTGATGGGCAGTGCGAACCCGACGCCCTGGAAGCCGCCGGTCCCGCTGGCGATCGCCGTATTGATGCCGATCACCTCGCCATTGATGTTGACGAGCGGCCCCCCGCTATTGCCCGGGTTGATTGCCGCGTCAGTCTGCAGGAAGCGCTGGAACAGATTGCTCGGGCCGATGCCCCGGTCTTTCGCGCTGATGATGCCCGCTGTGACGGTGGCCTGCAGGCCGAATGGCGACCCGATGGCGACGCACCAGTCGCCTACCTGGATGGCGTCCGAATTTCCGATCCTGGCGGCAGGCAGTTTGGTCCCCGCATCGATCTTGATGACCGCCAGGTCGGACTCGGGATCCGCGCCGATCAGCTTTGCATCGTACTTCGTCTTGCCCTCGTAGAGCGCTACCTGGATCCGGTCGGCCTTCTCGACGACGTGGTTGTTCGTGAGGATGTAGCCGTTCGGGTCGATAATGACGCCCGAGCCGAGGGCGCTGCCACGCCGCTGCCGTCCGGGCGCGCCTTCCCGCGGGCCGGGCATGCCGAAGAAACGGTTGAACAGATCTTCGAGATCTTCTTCCTGTCCGCTCCGGCCCGCGCGCTCCTGCGCCTTGGGCTCGTAGATCGTCGAAATATGGACGACCGAGGGTTCAAGCTTCTTGGCCAGTTGCGAGAACGCGGAAGAGAGTTGGACGGGGCTGGGAATCTCGAGAGGGGTCGCATCGGGAGCGGCCTGGCCTTTGCCGGCCTTCACCCCGGTGTCGACGAGAGTGCCGATCACGATACCGATCGACAGGACGAAAACCATCAGTGTGATGGAGAGAAATCGTTGTTTGCGCATTTGATCCAGCAGATTCATGGGATTTCTGGCACCTCCGCGCCGGGGATTCAAACCAAATTATACCTTTGCGGGCCTTCAGCCGGAGCGGAACCCCCAGGCGCACCTTTGGGTTGCGGGCACTACTTGAATGGATGACCCGCACGGCTCCACGGTTTCAACGGCTTTTGGGTCCCTCCCTGGGGCGGCTCTCGACGAGCAGCACGCCCGCCAGGATGAGCGCTCCGCCCCAGATGCCGCGCGAGCCCAGCGCCTCGCCGAGGAGGACGCGGGCCGTTGCGGCCGCGACGACCGGTTCCAGCGCGAACAGCAGGGCGGCGCGATTCGCCGTGGTGTGTTTCTGCGCCCAGGTCTGGACCGTGAACGCGACGGCCGTCGCGACAACGCCGGTCACCCCGGCCGCCACCCACAGGCGCGGCGAATGACGGAAGTAGGGCGTCTCGAACCACCACAACGTGGCCAGGCAAAGCACGGCCGCGGTGGCAATCTGAACGACGGCGACCCGCCCCAGGGAAGCATCCCTGGCGAAATGTCCCAGCACGAGGATATGCGCGGCGAACGCCGCGGCGCAGCCGACCGTCAGCAAGTCCCCTTTGCCGATTGCCAGACGGTCTCCTTCCAACGTCATCAGCGCCATGCCCGCGGTGGCGGCCCCCGCCCCGGCCAGTTCACGCGCACGGGGCCACACCCGATAGACGGCCGCACCGAGCAAAGGTACCAGCACCACGAAGAGTCCTGTCAGGAATCCGCTCTTGGAAGCGGTTGTATGCCGGAGGCCCGCGGTCTGGAGCAGGTAGGCGACGTACAGGCAGATTCCGGCGATCAATCCGGCCCGCGTGGAGCGGGCTTCGCCCGACAGCAAGTCGCGCCGGAAGAGGACTGCGAGGGCCACCGCCGCGATCGAGAATCGCACCGCCAGGAAGGCCAGAGTCGACGCGTCTTCGAGCGCCGCCTTGATCATGACGAACGTTGAGCCCCAGACGATCGTGATGGCGACCAGCGCGGCCTCCGCGCGACGGCGCAGCGTCTCAGGCAAGCGGGCAGGTCTCCGGACACCGCAGCAGCAGCGCCGCGGTCAGGAGAATGCGTTTCAGAGCGAGGTCCCGCCGCTCGGGCAGGAACCATTCCTGGGGTGTGTGCGCCCCCCCGCCGCTCCCGCCGGCGCCGATCGACACGGCAGGGATTCCCAATGAGAGCGGGACATTGGCGTCGGTCGACGCCATGTCGAGGTGGGAACGGATGCCGAGGTGGGCGTCCACCGCGCGCAGGTGGCGCAACAGCGCCGCATCTTCGGGAAGCCGCCCAGCGGGCCGCGATCCGATCTCGCGGATTTTCGCCGTCACGCGCCCGCTGACCGCCCGCTGATTCTCGACCTCCTGGGCCCGTTCCACCGCCTCCGCCAGCAGCCGGACGAGGTCTTCCATCGCGGCATTGCTCTCCGAGCGGATATCTACCTTGGCGCGCGCCAGAACAGGAATCGCATTGATGCTGGTGCCGCCTTCGATCATGCCGATGTTGAGCGACGAACGGGGCGACCCGTTCAAGCGGATATCGGAGAACAAGGCGACGGCGCGCCCGAGGGCGTGAACCGGGTTGGCTGTGCCGAAGTCGCTCCAGCTATGACCTCCCGGGCCGGAGTACGTCACTTCGAAGCGGCGGCTGCCCAGAGCCTGCGTCGTGATGTGGTCGGTGCTGGCGCCGTCGAGCACCAGGAACGCGGCGATCCGCCGCACAAGGCCGTTGGGTTTGCAGATCTGGCGCATCCCGCTGAGATTGCCCTCGCCCTCCTCGCCGACGTTGGCGATCAGCAGGATGTCGCCGGTCGAGTCCTCGATCGCCGGACTGCTCCGCAAGGCCTTGGCGATGGCCAGTAGCGCAGCCAGACCCGCGCCGTTGTCGGAGACGCCGGGCCCAAGGAAGCGGCCATCGGGGCTGACCTGGATTTCGTCGCGGTCGCGCGGCGCGATCACCGTATCGAGGTGCGCGGTCAGTGCGATGCACGGGCCGCGGCTGCCGCGCACCTGCGCCACCACATTGCCCGTACGGTCGATCTCCACTTGGCAGCCATAGGAACGGAGTTGCGCGGCCATCCATTCCGCCCGCTGTCCTTCGAGGAAGGTCGGCGCGGGAATCCGGCACAGTTCGAGGTGCCGCTCGTTGATCCACTGCTTTTCCCGCGTGAACCACCGGAGAGCGTCCCGCCAGCCGGGCGCCTGCGCCAATACGGCGGCTGAAGCCGCCGGCCGTTCCACGGAAGAGGCCATGAAGCCTCTATTTTAGCCCACGGGACGCGTGGGAACGGTTCGCAGCCTTGCCGAGACCGGGCGCTCGCTCAGGCGAAAGGAGCGCTCGTAGCCTTCGTAGACCCGCTCGAAGACCTCGTCCCAGCTCTGCCGCGAAGCGTTGGCGCGAGCAGCGGAGCGCATCGCCTGCAGCTTGCCTGGAGCGTCCATCAGATCTGCGATCATCCTGGCGAACTCAGCCGGTTCATCGGCGATGAAGCCGGAAACGGAGGGCTGAATGAGGAACTTCGGTCCACCCCCCGACGTCACGAAGGCCGGGACGCCGGATGCCTGAGCCTCCAGGATCACGTTGCCGAACGTGTCGGTGCGCGACGGAAACACGAACGCGTCCATGTCCGCGTACGCCCGGGCCAGAGCCTCTCCGCGCAGCACGCCGGGGAACTCGGCCCGGCGCACGTTGGCCTGGAGCCATTCCTGCTCGCGCCCGTGGCCGACGATGAGGAACCGGAACCGGTCCTTACCCAGCTTCTCCAGCTCCCGCTCAATCGCCGCGAGCATCCGCACGTTCTTTTCCGGACTGAGCCTGCCTGCGTAGCCGAGCGTGAACAGATCGCCGGACGCCGTGCGCCGTTCGGGGTGAAACAGGTGTGTGTCGACCCCGCGAGACATCAGGTACGCCGGCTTGCCGGTCCGTTCGTGCAGCATCCGGATCAGCTCTTCGTTCGGTGCGTAGAGGACGCGGGCGAACGAGTAGAAGCGCAGCGTCCACCGCAGGATCTCGCGTTCGGCCAACCGCCCCGCGGCCCGGCGCCATGAAACAGGCAGCGGGCTGAGAACCCGTTCCAGACGCCGCCCACCGTACTCATGCACCTGGGTGTGCCAGGATGCCACCAAAGGCACCCGTAGCTGGTGCGCGAGCAGCGCGCCGAGGATGCCGCTATCGCTGGGCCCGGTGACGTGCACAAGGTCGGGCTCGAACGCAGCCAGAGCCTCGCCGATGCGTTGACGGTGCCTGTGGAAGCGCAGATCGAAATAGAGATCGGCCTCCAGGCGCAGCGAGACGCTGCTCCGCACCCACTCGACCGTTGTGATCGAGCCTTCAACGGCGCATTGGTCTGCCGGGCCCGCATGGCAACTGAAGAAGGGCAACTCCCGCCGCCGGGCAAACGCTTCGAACTGGCGGCTGGTGTTGGCTACCCCGTTCACTTCATGGAAGGCATCCGTGAAGAAGGCCACGCGCGGCGGACGTTCCGTCATCAGGCAAACTCTCCCCGTCCTGCGAGGGCCGATCGAAGCGCGCCCCGCATCCCTTGATGATCCAACAATCCCATCATCCAGACAAACTGACGTGCGATGATCGGGCCGCGGGTACCGCACAGGGCGGCGAGCGAACGAACGACATTGTCGTGGCCGCGCAGGAAGATCCGGTCCGTCCAGCGAGTCCAGCCCAGCCGGTGGCCTTCGTCCTCGCGCAGGACTTCGGCGATGTTCTGAATCATCCGGAACCGCAGCGATTCCCGGTAGTGCGTGAGGAACAGAATACGGCTGTGGCCCTCGCGCACCTCGGCAGCGAACCCGGCGAAGGTGGAGGCGTTCGTTAGATTGACGTTCGCATTGGGCTCGCGCGCGTGCCGGTCCCCGCCGGAGACCACGGGAAGGCCGTAGGCCCGCGCGAGCGGTAGCACCTGCTGGTTCTCCCGCCAGCTTCGCAGGCCGTTCAGTTCGAGAGCGTGCAGCCAGGGCCGGAGCCGTCCCAGGAACGAGTGGACCAGGGCCAGGTGGTAGGGCCCGCCCACCCGGCGCTCATCCCACATGGGATGGTTGAAGACAATCAAGATCTCCGGACGCGCGTCGAGCCATTCCAGCAAATCCGGCAGGCGCTGCTCGTCAGGGCAAGCCGTGTATGCAGCCAGAGCCTTCATGATGGTCTCCACCTCGTCGGGTGGCAGGTTGTGCACACCCAGGTGGAAGAAGCTGTCGCGGAACGGCACAGTCCATTCGACTGACGCCGGGACGTGCTCCGGATGCGCGACCGCCCGCAGAGATGCGAACGCCTCGACATTGTCGTGGTCGGTCAGCGACACAACCGGATCGAGTCCCAGACGGTCGATTGAGGTGCGCTCCACGTGGAGGGCGTCTGAGGCTGACAACGGCGGCGTCCACCACGCGCGGCTGAAGTCCAGGTCGGCGCCATGGATCTGCCGGTACCGCCGCGCCCGGTTCCGGACGGCGATATCGAGCCCTGGTGTCCGCTCAGCGATTTCGCTCAGGAACCCAAGGTTCTCGCGCGAGTGCAGCGTGTGGCTATGCAGCGAGACCGCGGTGCGGAAACCGCGCGCTGCCTGTGGCGACTGCCATTCGAACTGAATCTCCGGCGTTTTGGGCATTCGTATCCTCTCGTCACCTTCTTCTCATCCGGCCCGTTACGGCTTGATGGCGGGGCGGTGAAGATTAAAACATTCCTGAGGTTTTGTGTTTATTCAGTCCGCGTCCTGGCGAACCACCGCCGGAGTGCGCCCGGTTCCACGCCGAAGCGGTTGCCGGCGGTGGAGTAAAACAGCGGCTCGATGGGGCCGGAAGTCTGGCTGTCGCAATGTCTCGCGTGGATCTCGTCGTAGATGCGCAGAGCCTGGGTCATGGCGGAGCGCCATGAGTGGCGCCGGGCAGTCTCAAGCGCCGCCGCGACTCTGCGGGTGCGCTGGTCCGCATCGGCCAGAATGCTGTGAACGGAGGCGGCGAACGCCGGACCCGCAGGTTCAGAAAGCCAGGCGTTCCCGTCGTTGGCGTACACTATCAACCCTCCGGAACGCGGGGCGACGAGCGGCAGTTCCGAGGCCATCGCTTCCAGCGGTGCGATCCCGAACGGTTCGCGCGGGTTGGGATGCACGAACGCGTCGCAGTTGGCGAGCAAGTCCGCCAGGCGGTGCCGCTCCCGGACATACCCGAGGAAATGCACACGGCCGGGGGCGCGGTGCGCGGCATCGGATTCGAGCGCCTCGCGCTGGTGGCCGTCCCCGGCGATCAGAAGGTGCACACGCGGATCCGGAAGGCGCTCCAGCATATCGATCAGCAGCGGGAGGTTCTTTTCGCGGTCGAGCCGGCCGGCGTAGAGCAGCAATACCGTGGCGCCGGTGGATGCGACGAGTTCGTTGCGTACTTCCGTGCGACGGCGCGCCGGCGAGAACAGTTCGTCATCGACACCCATCGGACAGTTCCATACGCCTCGTTCCACCTGGTGCCCCCGCGCGGCTTCGCGCAGTTCCGCCGCGGCGTGGCCGGACACCGTCAGATGGTGGTCGAATTGCGGGAAGTAAATCCATTTCATGTACAGGCGCGCGAACAGACGGCCCGCGGCGCCGGCGGTCAGATATGCCGCGACATTCTCATCCATCCGCTCACAGCTCAGTCCCACGACCACCGGGCGGAAGCCGGCCCCTTTGAGCCAGCCCATGCGCAGCAAACCACCCAGGTAGGGCAGTGTGTACTTGTCGCACAGTTCGACGAGGTCCGGCCGTTCATCGCAGACGATCGTGCGGACCGGGGCGGGGGGCAGCAGGAACTGGCTCGGATAGAGAATGCGGTAGCGCGGGTTGAACGGTGCGGCCGGCGCGCGCACGTGATAGATCCGGCCCCAGCGGCCGATCTCTTCCACGCGATCCTCGTCCGCCGGAACGACCAGGCGGACTTGGCGTCCATGCTCATTCGCCGCCTGGAGGAGCGCCTGGTAGTAGGTCCGGATTCCTCCGGAATGGGCATGCCAGGCATTGGTTACGTGCAGGGTTTTGAGACTCATTGTGCGCCGGGACGGGTCGTGAGGATCCTGCGGCAGAGATCGTACAGGAACTTGGGAATCACCCAAAGGAAGCCGCCGATGAGCCTCGGCATCCGCCGCATGTCGCGGAACAGCGATTCGCCCTCGGCGCCAACGACCATGGCGCCGCGGCGCATGATGTACAGATTGAACAGTGTCGACAGGATGGTGAACGCGACCGATGCGCCGATGCTGGCGCGCAGATTCGGCGTGCCGCGCAGCCAGTGGATGAGGAACTCGACCGTGTGGGCGATGGCAGGAATCACGACGATCGCCGTCACCGTGGCTTTCCAGGCGGGCTCCGCGCGCCGGAATGCCTGGGACGCCGCGCCGTAAAACCCGGCGGTAAACGACCGGTAGGTAAACTCGGCGAGCGAGGCGGCGATGGCCGCGTCGCGCCCGGCGCTCCAATTGGTGGCCAGGAAGATCAGGCCGCGGAACGAGGCGCTAAAGAGAGCGGCCTTCCAGTTCCAGCGCCGGATGAGATGCTCCCCCGGGTTCCGGATGAGTGACCGCAGTACATCCGACGGAGACTGCATGCCTTCCGCTGATTGTATGCTCTCCGCCGCGCAACTCAAACCACAGTATCCCGGGCGAGTCTTCCAGTTTCATGACGACCCGGTGAAGAGTTGGCGACAACGGGGAGTTACTTCGGGCCGGACTCGAGTTCGGCCTTGAGCTGGCGGTAGGCGCCCTCTTCGTAGGTATGCTTCAGCCGCTCCAAACCGTCGCTGCGCGGATCACCTTGGCGCGGACCGCTTTGCTTCAGGCAGCGGCCGAGCATCAGGGTGGCGTCGGCATCGTCTTCTTCGCGGGCCAGGACCGCACGGAATGCGTCGGCGGCTTCGCTAAACTGCCCGTGCTTCCAGAGGGCATAACCGAGGTTGAAATGGTAGTCGGGGTCGGTTTCGTCGCCTTCGAGTGCCCGCCGGAAGTTCGCCGCGGCTTCGGGCTGGTTGCTGCGCGACTGGGCAGCGCCCAGGTTATTGAAGACCTCGTTCAATGGAACCTTCCCTGCCACTTCGGCGAACGCACCGGCCGCGCCGGGGAAGTCGGCGGTGTAATAGAGCGAGAGTCCCAGCAGGAACTGCGCCTCGGAGTAGCGGGAATTTCCCGGGTCCACCTTGCGCAGCCACTGAACGGCGTGGCGCCATTCCTCCTGCCTGGCATAGAGGCGGCCGAGCGCGAAGTTCGCCTGGGAATAGCTTTCGTCGAGGCGCGCGGCCTGAGCGAACAGGCGCAGCTTCTGGTCGTCGGCCGGCGCCAGCAGCCCGCGCACATAGCTTTCGAGCGCGTCCAGACGGCGCAGCGGATGACGCGCGGCGTATTCTTCCTCGCTCGGAGCGCGGCCCACCCTGCGCAGGGCGCGCCAGGCAAGCTGCCTCTCAATCGACGGCAGGTCGGCCAGAGCGCCCAATTCTTCCAGATCCTCACCCGGTTCCATCTCCCGGAGATTCAGCAACTGGCTGCGAATGCGCAGATTCGCCTCGGTCAGCGGCGTGTCGGCGCTGTCCATGTGGACATCGAAGGTCCCGTAGAAGACGCGCGCGGCGTCGAGGGTTTGCGCAATCTTGATGACGGTCGCCGTCGTGAGGCGGGCGCCGGGACGGACAGACAGGCGCCGGTAGGCCTCCTCGCGTTCCTCGCGTCCCAACACCAGCAGGCCCTCCGCCGCCAGGGCCTCGCGGATCGCCTCGGAGATGCTCTCGCCCACCCAGTCGATGCGGCTGGCGGTTTCCTGCTCGCTCAGATTGAAAAACGGCAGCACGAGAATCGTGTCTGCCGCCATCGCAGGCAGGGCCGCGGCAAAGGCAAGGGCCAACCGGCCTGCCGTCACGCTACGCCTCTGGGATCTCATACTTCCGCTGGATCTCCGGCCACAGCCCGCGCGCCCGCAGGATCAGCTCGACGACCTCGCGGACGGCGCCGGACCCGCCCGGAGTCTGGGTGACGTAGTGCGCCTCCGCCTTTACTTCGGGCCGCGCATTGGCCGTGGCGACGGCGAAACCGACGCGGTGCATCACGACAATGTCGGTCAGGTCGTCGCCAATATAGCCCGTCTCTTCCGCAGGCACCCCTGAGTCACCGAAGATCTCCTCCAGGATCGGGATCTTCTCGATGTGCCCCTGGTAGACGTAGGCCATCCTGGTCTGGCGCGCGCGCTCGGCCGCGGCCGGTGACACGCGGCCGCTGATCAGGCCTGTCTTGATGCCGTACCACGACAGCCACTGCAACCCGATCCCGTCCTGCGAATCGAAGCCCTTGGTTTCCACCATGTTGCCCTGGGCGTCCGGGACGTTGTACAGCTTGCCATCCGTAAGGACGCCGTCCACGTCCATCAGCAGCAGCCGGACGCGGGCGGCGCGCTCGAGAATCTGTTCCGAATCAGCCAATCGAATCTTCCTCCTAGACTATTGTGCGGGACTCACGATCATCTTGCCGACGCCGTCGTCGTAGCGCTCCACAATCGAAAAGGCCTCGGCGATGGCGTCGAGCGGCCGGCTGTGGGTCAACAGTGGCGCGAACAGGCGCGGCCGCTCGGCCAGCAGCGCGTGCGCGCGTCCGCCCTCATGGTTCGAGCGGCGCACCTGGTACAGCGCCAGTTCCTTGCGCCGCCAGGGGTGAAAAGGCACCGCCAGGTCGATTTCAGAAGGGATACCTGTATAAACCACCCGACCCGAACTGCGCGTCGCCAGAATGGCTTCGGCGTGTGTGTCCCCCTTCGCCGCGCAATCGACTGCGAGATCCACGCCGCGTCCGCCGGTTTCCCGCAACACCGTCTCGGCGACGGACATCCCTGTGGGATCGAGGACGGCGTCGGCTCCCATCGTGGCAGCCAGGGCGCGGCGGTGCGCCAGCGGTTCACTGACCCAGACGCGGCGCGCGCCGCCCAGCTTCAGGACGGCCATGGTGAGCAGTCCGATGGGCCCGGCGCCGAGTACGAGCGCCGTCTCACCCGCCTGTGGCCTGGCGAAGACCATCGAATGGAGCGCTACTGCCAGCGGCTCGGCGAGCGTTCCCTCGGCGAAACTCAGGTGGGGCGCCAACGGCAGCAGGTTCGCGGCCGGCAGGTTCAGGCGGTCGCGAAAGAATCCTGGCGTCTCCGGCTGGCTCAAGAAGCGCAGGTTCGTGCAGACGTTATGGTGGCCGGAGAGGCAGAACTCGCAGTGGTAGCAATAAATGGCCGGTTCGAGCACCGCGCGGTCGCCCCGCGACCAGCCCGTCACGCCGGCGCCGACCGCTTCCACCACGCCCGCCGGTTCGTGGCCGAGCACCATGGGATACCGAGCCGGCGTGTCCCCGACGGCGCCTTCGAGGTACGAGTGCATGTCCGAGCCGCACACTCCCACCGCCTCGACCCGTACCTGCACCTCGCCCGGCGCGGGTGGCGGCAGTTCGGCTTCCGTCAACCGGAGCTGCCGCAGCCCCACGAGTTCCGCGACCCGAATCATGAAGCCCTCAGTATAGCCGGATGAGGCGGCGCGCCTCGGTTTCGAGCAGCGGCGTCACCGCGACGCAGTTGCCGCCGTGGATGCTCGCCGCGCCGTCGAAATTGAACCAGCGGCCGCCCGCTTCCTCGATGATGATCTTGAGCGGCGCGAAATCCCATGCCTTGCCTGCCGGCTCGATCCAGACGTCGGCCTGACCCCGGGCCAGCAGCATCGCGTCGAGACAGCCCCCCATGCTGCGCACCGACCAGTACCGGTCGAGAGACCGCAGGAGATCCAGGGCAAACGGGTATTCGAGCAACGTGTTGATTCCGTTGACGCAGATGACGGCTTGCTGCGGCGAGGCGATGCTCGACACGCGGATCGGCTCGCCATTGCAGAACGCTCCGCCCCCCTTCCGTGCCGTGTACAGCTCATCGAGCGCCGGCAGGTAGACCGCGCCCGCCACGACTTCCCCGGCCTCCTCCAGGCCGATCAGCACGCCCCACGCGCGGTTGCCCCGGAGGAAGTCGCGCGTGCCGTCGATCGGGTCGATGATCCAGCGGCGGCCGCTCGATCCCGGCTTCGAAGCCCCTTCTTCGCCGAGCAGACCATCCTGTGGATAGGCCTCCTCGAGCCACTCCACGATGGCCCGCTCTGCCGCCTGATCCGCGATGGTGACCGGGGAGGCGTCCGCTTTGGTCTGTGCCTCAAGACCGGTCCTCCAGTACTGTAAGGCAATCTCCCCAGCACGGCGAACTATCGTACTAGCACTGTCAAGTTCCTGATGGTACAAAGGTTATCCCCATTGGTAAGGTTTAAGGCCGATTGTGGCACTGGCTCGCGCATCCTACACTGAGATTGACCGGTAACAGGTGGCAACGCTCAAGCAGGTGTGGCGCTGGTCACGCCACGGGATCCGTTTATGAACCGCTGCATCGATTGTAATTCGCTCATGACGAAAGACGAAGTGATTTGCAACGAATGCGGCAGCCACATTCCCACGACCAAACGGGATGCGGCGGGCATGTTCGCGAGCCTCGTGACCCTCGCGTTCTGGATTTCTCTCGCTTTCATGATCGCAGCAGCGTTCATGCCGAACGGACCGAAGCTATCCGTCTGCTTCCTCATCACTGGCGCGCTCTCCTTCCTGATGCGCACCATGAACGACCGCGACCAGAGCGTCCGCAAACGTTAACTCTCCATTCGCAGTGTCTGGTACCCGCTGTTGAAGTACAAGAGCGGAGTTCCGTCCGACCAAGCCGCCGTGCGGACCGCCGCCAGCACCACGGCGTGGTCACCCGCCTCGACGACCCGCTCCACGGTCGCCTCGATCGTCGCCAGAACGTCCGGAAGCAGCGGTGCTCCGGTCTCGCCCGGATACCAATTGACCTGCCCGAAGCGGTCCTCACCGGGCCGGGAGAACCGGTCCGACAGATCGCGCTGGCTCTCGCGCAGAACGTTGATCCCAAGCGCAGTCCCCGAGGTCAGGTAGCGCAACAGACGGGTGCGGAGGTCAATGCAGACCAAGACCAGAGGCGGGTCCAGCGATACGGACGTGAACGAATTCGCCGTCATCCCGTGCGGCGCGCCGCCACCGTCCCGCGCGGTGATGACGGTTACGCCGGTGGCAAACTTGCCGCACGCGCGGCGGAACTGCTGCTGCTGGATTCGAGCCTGAGTCATGCACCGCCCTTGACAATGCGATAAATCCAATCTTATCATGATGTTGAACAGAAGCGCCGAGGAGGCATCCGCGCGGGATGCGGTGCCGTGAGGAGTCAGCCTTGATCAAGCTCGATATCATCAACGAAGTCGTCAACAAGACGGGCATCACCAAGACCAAAGCGGAAATGGCGGTCGAAACGGTGTTCGACAGTATGAAGCGCGCGCTCGAGCAGGGCGATCGCATTGAACTGCGCGGGTTTGGCGTCTTCAACGTGAAGCCGCGGAAGACGGGCATCGGGCGCAACCCGCGGACGGGCGCGGAGGTCTCGATCCCTCCCGGCAAAGCCGTCCGGTTCAAGCCGGGCAAAGAACTGCAGTCGTTGCAGTAGCCAAATCCCAGCCGTGAATCCGGAACCAGGGCCCGTCTGGCTGTGGGGCACGCCCCGCCCCCGTGCCGCCAAACTCGTGCTGCACGCGGCCCTGCTGGCGGCGACTCTGCTCACCACGACGCTCGTCGGGGCGCGGATGCAGGCGGATTTTGATCGCGGATTGCCCCTTCTGAGCCTGGACGACGTGTGGCGCGCATTCGCCTCTCCGCCCCCGTTTCCCGACCTTCTCCTCGGTTTGCCGTTTTCTCTCACGCTGCTGGCGATCCTGCTGGCTCACGAGATGGGTCACTACCTTGCCTGCGCCCGCTACCGCCTCGACGCCAGTCTGCCCTACTTCATTCCGGCGCCTGTGCTGATCGGGACCTTCGGCGCGTTCATCCGCATTCGCGCGCCTCTCTATTCACGCCGGCAATTGTTCGATGTCGCGGTCGCCGGGCCGGTGGCGGGCTTCGTGTTCCTGCTGCCGGCTCTGGCCATCGGACTGGCGTGGTCGAAGGTGCTCCCGGGCGTGGTGGCTGAGGGAGCCTTGCGGTTTGGCGTCCCGCCCCTGCTGCGCCTGTTCGAAGCCGGCGTGTTTCCCGGTGTGCCTGCCGACGACATCCTCCTCCATCCGATGGCCCGCGCGGCCGCCATCGGCATGCTGGCCACCGCGTGGAACCTCCTGCCGATCGGCCAGTTGGACGGTGGGCACCTGCTGTATGCGCTCTTTGGCCGGGTACACCAGAAGCTTTCTCTGGCATTTCTTCTGGCCCTGGTCCTGCTCGGCGTCCTATTCTGGAAAGGGTGGCTGCTGTGGGCGGCGCTGCTGTTCTTCTTGCGGCGGCATCCACCGATTCACGATGATGCGCCTCTCGGGCCGGCCCGCTGGAAGTTGGGCGGCCTGGCCGCCGCAATGTTTGTCCTCTGTTTCACTGCAACTCCGATTGAAGAACTCGCTACTCTTTCCACATTGGGCGAATGAAAATTACAGCCACCATCATCGCGTTCAACGAGGAGAGAAACATCGCTCGGGCCATCGAGAGCTTGCGGTGCTGTGACGAGATCGTAGTCGTGGATAGCGGGTCGGCCGACCGGACGGTGGAAGTGGCCACCCAGCTCGGCGCCCGCGTTGTCGAAAGCGTGTGGCCGGGATACGCCAATCAGAAGAACCGTGCGGCCGAGTGCGCCGCGAACGACTGGATCCTGTCGCTCGACGCCGACGAAGCGTTGAGCGAAAGCCTCGAAGGCGAGATCTGGACCCTCAAGAAGACCGGGCCCGAGTACGATGCCTACACGATGCCGCGGATGGCGCAGTACCTGGGGCGCTGGATCCTGCACAGCGGCTGGTATCCCGACCGAAAGATCCGCCTGTACGACCGGCGCAAGGCGCGCTGGGAAGGGGACTACGTCCACGAGAGCGTCCGTGTGGACGGGCGCGTCGGCGAACTCGACTCCAACCTGCTGCACTTCACGTGCGACTCGCTGTCCGAGCATCTGAAAACACTGGACCGCTATACGACGCTCGCGGCTGAAGAAATCGTGGCGCGCGGCGCGATGCCCCCGATTCACCGGCTGGTGCTCGATCCGCCCTGGACCTTTCTGCGTACCTACTTCCTCCAGCGCGGATTCCTCGACGGCGTCGAGGGCCTGGCCATTGCGTACATGGCGGCCTTCTATACGTTTCTGAAGTACGCCAAAGCGCGTATGATGGGCGGAACCTGACACCATGATCCTGCACGTGGACAGCGGATGGAGCCTCCGCGGAGGACAATACCAGGCGTTGCTGCTTGCCGAAGGCCTCGAGGCGCACGGCTGGAACCCGACGCTCCTTGTGCCGGCGCGCGCCCCGCTGTACGAACTGGCGCGGGAGCGCGGAGTGCCTGTGGCGAGTCTGAACGCATACTCCCTCTGGCGCATGGCGCGCCAGGCGCGGCTCGTCCACGTCCACGATGCCCGCTCGCACACGCTGGCAGCCGTCTGCGGCGCACGACCGCTCGTCGTGTCGCGCCGCGTTGCGTTTCCCGTCGGCAGGGGACTGCTGTCGCGCTGGAAATACAGCCGTGCGGCGCTCTATACCGCGGTGTCACAAGTGGTTGCCGATGAGCTCACCGCGTCGGGAGTCGATCCTGCCAGGGTCACAATCGTCCCGGACGGTGTGGCGCTGGCGCCTTTGTCCTCGCGTACGGGTCCGGTAGTGGCGCCGGCTTCGTCCGATCCGCGCAAGGGATCGGCACTGGCGGCGCGTTCGGCGGTTCGCGCCGGGTTGCGCCTGGAATTCGCCTCCGACATCCCCGCGGCGCTTCAGAACGCGTCGATGTTTCTCTATCTGACCGACAGCGAAGGCTTGGGTTCGGGCATCCTGCTGGCGATGGCCGCCGGCGTGCCGGTGGTGGCAAGCCGCGTGGGGGGGATTCCGGAGATCGTCCGCCACGAGGAGACCGGACTGCTCGTCAACAATGACGAAGCCGACGTCAGCGCCGCCATGCTGCGGCTGGCCAGTGACGCGGATCTGGCGGCGCGCCTGGCGGCAAACGGCCGGCGCCTGGTCGAGGACGGGTATACCATCGAACACATGGTCCAGCGCACGATGGCCTGCTACCGGCAGGTCCTGGCATGATCGAAGCCATCTCCGCGGCGGTCTTCGGCCTGCTCATCGGGAGCTTCCTAAACGTCTGCATCCAGCGCCTGCCGGAAGATGAATCGGTGGTGCGGCCGCGCTCCCGGTGTCCGCAGTGCCGCCACCCGATCGCCTGGTATGACAATATCCCGCTGCTGAGCTACCTGCTGCTGCGGGCTCGCTGCCGCCACTGCCAGGAGCGCATTCCGGCGCGCTATCCGATCGTCGAAGCTCTGACAGGCGCCCTGTTCGCCGCTGGAGTTGCGCATTTCGGTCTCACCCTGGCCGCGGCGAAGTTCTGTCTGCTGGCGGCGCTGCTGGTGGGCTTGACGTTCTCCGACCTCGAAACCCGCATCCTGCCCGACGAACTCACCCTGGGCGGGTTGGCTGCCGGGCTGGCGCTCGCCTGGTTCCTGCCCATGGAACCCGATATCGTCAGCATCATCGTGGGGCTCTTCGGCGCCGATTGGTCTGCGAAAGGCGTCTCCATGGCCGAGAGCGCGGTGGGAGCCCTGATTCCCGCCGGCATGCTCTGGGCCAGCGGCGCGCTGTTTCAACTGATCCGCGGCAAAGAAGGGCTCGGCTTGGGCGATGTCAAGATGCTGGCGATGATGGGCGCTTTCCTGGGGCTGCGGAATACCGTCTTCGCGCTGATCGTCGGCTCGCTGAGCGGGTCCGTGCTTGGGTTGATCTACATCAAGCTCAAACGCCAGGATCCGGGAACCTATGAGCTTCCCTTCGGCACGTTTCTCGGATTCGCCGCGCTGCTAACGCTGCTGCTGAGCCTGCGGACGGGCTAGGCGCATTTCGCGCACCATCTCCGGCAGATCCGTCACGATGCCGGTCACGCCCATCCGGATCAGTCGCTCCACTTCATCGCGCGGCGCTGGTCCGGCAGTTGTCCAGACGGGGCGGCCGGTCTGTAGCACCTTCTTCACGAGGCCCGGGTCTGCGTCGATCCACTTTGGCCACAGCCGGATGATGTGGACGCCGGCTGCGGCAAACGGCCCGACGTCTTCCGGCGCGCGGATCAGGCCGAGCGTCCGGAGGTTTGCGTTGAGTTGCTGGAAGGCCCGCAGGTCGTCGAGATTGCGCGGGGCGACGATGACGTTGAGGATTGCATGGTGCTTCTCGATCAGCCGGACGACCTTGGCCTTGTCGAGCATGGGGCTCTCCTTAATGTCGAGGACGAGTTGCACTCCGGTGCCCGCGACAACGCGCAACGTTTCCTCGAATGTCGGGATGCGCTCCCCGCCTCCGGCGTCCAGTCTCCGCAACTCGGTGGATGTGAACTCGCCTACCTTGCCTGAGCCATTGGTCGTGCGATCGAGAGTCTCGTCGTGCAGAATTACGATCTCACCGTCGCGTGTTGCTCGCAGATCTACCTCGATGGCGTCGATGCCCAACGTGGCCGAACGCCGGAAGGCGGGCAGCGTGTTTTCCGGGTAGCCTTCGACAATGCCGCCGCGGTGCGCTACGAAGACGACCGACTCGACGCCCTGCGCTGGGAGGAACGCCGCACAAAGGGTCATGCAGATCAGAGGTTTCATGGTTGTTGGAAACTGAGTCTGAGTCCGGTGGACAGCAGCACATCGTTCTTCTGCCGGCCCGGGACCGGATTGCTCAGGAAACGGTCGCTCACCGTGATCTGCCAGGAGAGCCACCGGCTCAACGCTGCCGTCAGACCGGCGTCGAAGTTCATACGGAAATCACCCGGTTCGGTCAAGTTGGGAAAGATCACAAACTTCTGCCGGACGGCGAGCGTGTCATTGAACTTGTGGGTGAACTCGTTGCCTGCCAGTCCTTCGCCAGAGGTCCGTTTCAGTCCCGTGGAGAAGAACTCGCGGTTAACCGACGCGCCTCCCTGGAAGGCAAGCAGCGTCCGCCTGTTCTTGATCATGTTGTAACCGAAGCCGCCCGCGGGCACGAAGCGCAGATCCAGGCTCTGAAACTCGTCGAACTCAAGGTCCAGCGAGGCGAAGGTATAGGCCTTTGGGGTCAGATTGAGGCTGTAGTTGATGCCGCCGCGAATTGCATTGGCGGTCACGATGGAGACACCGGTCGTCTCGTTGCTGGCGTACAGCGACGTGAAGCCGACGGCGATCTTGTCGCGGTTCGTCGCCCGACTCGCGTTCGCTCCGACCGTAATCGTATTGGTGTCCGCGTTGCCGGAAGTCTCGGAATAGCCGAGATCGACATTGCCGGTCCACAGGTCAATCAGTCTGGGGTTGCGGAAACGGTCGATCTCTGTTTCGTAGATCTCCTGCTCCCGGGAGGAGCGGATTCCGGTGACCGCCGTCCTCGGCGTCATCACTGTGCCGGCGTCGGCGGTCGCGACGGCGAACTCGTTTTCCACAATCGTGACCGTGCCGACGATCACCTGTCCGGACTCCGAGGTCACGTAGAGGGGATCGGCCGACTCGATGCCGGTGATGGCGTCCCAGGGGATCGTGACCTGGCCCGCGAATTCACTTTTCATGACGAGGGTCTTCCCGTCGGCGCGCACAATGGAGCCGGAGAGCCGGTCGCCGTTCTTCATGCGTACTTCATCGGCGGCGGCCACGGCAGGAATCAGGAGGAGGAGCACGGAATAGCGGTTCATCTCGGGTCTGGTTGTCTGAGGAGCATGATTGCCGCGAAGGCGAGCAGAGGCGAGGCGCCGGCCACGACAATGGCGGGCGTGAAGCCTCCCATGCGCTCAATCAGGAATCCGGTGAGCAGGGGCGCCGTCGCTCCGGCCGCCTGCGCGAGCGTGTTCTGGTAGCCGACGAGGCGTCCAATGGTGGCGCCTGTGGCCAGGCATTGCGTGATGGCCCAGTAGTTGGCGCCCGCGAGTCCGACGCCGGTCAGCGAGACCATCAGGACTGCCAGCACCTGGTTGGGTGTCTGGGCGAGAAGCACAAGAAGCATCGAGCATCCGGCGAGCATGCCCGCTCCGGCGAAGCGGCGGCGGACTGCCAGCGCGGGAGCGCCGCGGGCCACCATGCGGTCGGCCACGCGGCCCCAGATCATCGCCGAAACCGCCATGGCGGCCAGCGGCATCGCCATCCACGTGCCCATTTGGCCAAAGGAGAAGCCACGTGTCATCACGAGATACGAAGGGAGCCAGGTGAGGCAGAAATACCAGAAGTACGAATAGAAGAACGCGGAAATGCCGAGGCCGGCGGCGATGCGGATTCCGGGCATCTTCGCCGCCGCCGGCGCCGCCTGTACGGCGGACGTGCGCGGTGTGTCCCGCGGAGCCCAGCGCCACCACGGGAGCAGCCAGATGCAGGCAGCGAGTCCGGTGAGGACAAACAGCGGCCGCCACCCCATCGTCTCGATCAGCATGCCGCCCAACAGCGCCCCAACCGCGGGGCCGAGCATGAGCCCGGAGATATAGATCCCCGTCGGAAGCCCTTGCTCCTGTTCGCCGAAGTGCCGCTTGATATAGGCAAGGCTGGCCGGAGCCGCGATCGCTTCACCTAAGCCAAGGACAAGACGCAGCGCCAGAATCTGCCCGAACGTCTGGGCCAGACCCATCGCGGCGGACGCCACCGACCAGACCAGGAACGCCAGCGCGTAGGTGCCGCGCAGCCCGTAGCGGTCGATGATCCACCCGGCGGGGAATTGGAACAATCCGTACGTCCAGAAGAATGCCGACATCAGAGTGCCGGCTTCTGTCGGCGAGAGCGACAGGTCCCGCATCACCGGGACCGCCGCGAGGCTCAGGTTGCCGCGGTCAACGTAGGCGATCAGGATACCGGCGAACAGCAGCCAGACCACCGGCCAGCGGCGCGAGTCAGATTCCGGCATGACGGAGAACCAATCCCGCGGCTTCTTCGACCGGTGCGTCACCGCGCACAATCACATCGGCGAATCGCCGCGTCGGCAGGACAAATCGTTCGTACATCGGCTGCACGGTCCGTTCGTACTGGTGGCGGACCTCTTCCGGGGTGCGTCCGCGCTCCCGTACATCGCGCGCGACGCGGCGGGCGAAGCAGGTGGCGGGGTCGAGGTCCACCCAGACGCGCGTCCGCATCAGGTTGCGCACGGCGTCGTCGTAAAGGGCAAAAATGCCTTCGAGGACAACGAGGCGGCCGGGAGCGATTCTCCGCACCTCGCATCCGCGCGTGTGAGTCCGGAAATCGTAAATGGGCTGTTCGATGGCTTCACCGCGCGCCAGCGCGTTCAGATGCGTTTCCGCCAGGCCCCATTCGATGCTGTCGGGATGGTCGAAGTTGGCGTGCGACCGGGCATCGAGCGGCACATGGCCGAGGTCGCGATAGTAGTGATCGAGTGAGATGACGGTCGCCTCAGAGTGCCGGCACAGCCAGGAAGCGAGCACCGTCTTCCCGGAACCGGACGCTCCGGCGACCCCGACCAGGACCGGCGGCATCGCTCCATCATGGCAGCAGGCCACGCCTGCGGGCAAGCCATGGGATATCATCGCCCTCATGAAAGCAATGGACTGGCTGGCCGGCGGCAGCCTGCTCATTCTCGTGATCCTGGGGTTGGGGCTGCAGTGGACGGGTGTGAAGCAGATCTGGCGCGCCATCGCGAGCCGCAACTGGACGCGGACGGAGGCCGTCGTCAACGAAATTCCCGGCGGCGGCATCTCCTTTGCCTACCGGGTGAGCGGAAAGAACTACGAGAGCACCCAGCTTCATGTCGGCCAGACCCAGAGCCCCAGCGACTCGTCAGAAGCCGAACTCCTCCGGCTGCGCTACTCCCCGGGCGCCAAAGTGCAAGTGTTCTACGACCCCAAGGCCCCGGAGAACGCCGTCGCCCGGCCGGGCTTCCACGCTGAGGCGCTATTGCTCCCGGCTGCGGGGCTCGCCTTCACCCTGATCGGGGCGATGTTCCTTGCCTTCTACTTCTCGATCGAGGGCACGTTGAACGGGTTTGTCGTGGGACTTGCGATCTTCTCGACGGTCTTCACGCTTTGGGGCGCGGCCATGCTCTGGTTCGGGGTGGAGCGGCTCTACTACGGGCACGTCAGCCAGAAGTGGCCCGTGGCGCAAGGGGAGATCGTCCACCGCGGCCACGATTCCAGCACCACAACGACCGAGAACGAGGATGGCGACACCGTCGAGACCACCGCGTATTCGACCAGCCTTGTGTACTCCTTCGATGTTGGAGGGCAGCGGCATCACGCCAGCCTCCGGCGCTTCGGGCAGCTTGCCGGGTCGAGCGCCGAGTGGGCGGCTGAAATCGCGGAGCGCTATCCACCGGGGGCCGAGGTCCCGGTGTTCTACCATCCGGAAAACCCGGACATGGCGGTGCTGGAACCTGGCATCAATTCCGAAGCCTGCTTCCTCCCGGGCGCCGGGCTCGCGGTGTCGCTTTTTAGCGCCGCGCTGTGGGTGTCCGGCATCCCGGCGCTCACAAGGAAACCGTAGCCTCTACAGGAAGCTGTCGAACCATTCCACCATTTTCTGCTTCATGTCGTCGGTATAGACGTGCCCAGTCTCCGGATACACGATGCTCTGGAATGCCTCCGGACGGCCAACGGCCGAGTAGACCTGGCTCAAGATCTTTTCCAGGGTCTTCATGCCTTCCGGGGGCGACCCGGCATCGCGGTCGCCGGTCAGCGCCAGGAACGGGCGCGGCGCCAGCAAAGCCATGATCCCTTCGCTGTCGAAGTGCTTCAGGATGCCCGGGACGAAGTAGTAGATCCCATGCGAGCGCAGAGCCCGGATCGCAATGAGATCTTCGTAGCGCGTGAAGCACGCCACGCCGACCACCGCCTTGATCCGGTCATCGATCGCCGCCAGCCACCAGGACCGCGTACTCCCCATGCTCATCCCCTGCGCGCCGATCCGCGAGGGATCCACTTCCGGGCGCGACGCGAGGTAGTCCAGCGCAATCTGTTCATCCCGCAGCATCATGCCCCAGAGCGTGCGGCCAAGCCAGAGGTTCAGTTTGAACAGCGACATCTCCTGATCCGAGCCGCGCGCCATGACTTCGAGATCCCCCGCGGGTCCCGTGCCTTTGCGCTCGCCGTTGAAATAGTTGTCGATGCCCAGGACCACGTAGCCGCGCTTGGCCAGCATCTCGGCGACATTCTGCGACGTCGGCTGGTAACCGAACATGTTGTCCTTGCTCGATCCGTGCCCGTGCATAGTCAGGATCGCCGGGCGCCGCCCGGAGAAGCCCTCTGGAATCGCGATGTAGCCCGGCACTTGTGAATCGACGCCATTTGAGAAGACGAACTTCTCGATCCGGTACCCGGCCCGCTTGTCGACGCTCACGATGCGAACCTGCGGGTCCTTAGGACGGGGCGGCAGGTCCCCCAGGCTCCTGACGACAACCGCTTTCACCTTCGGCCGCTGCTTCTTCCACTCCGTCGCATTGCTGGGGATCTGAAACCGGCCGTACGGAACCTTGCGGTACGCTTCCGGCACTCCATCCCAGGGCTCCTGGAGGGGCGCCGGCGGCTGGGCGGAAAGGAGGAACGGGATCGCAAAGACGGCGAGTGACTTCGGACTCATAGGCCTACTCTACACTGGGAGCAGTTCAGCCATGCAGTGGGAACAAGTGAAAGACTGGCTGTCAGCCGCGCGCTCCATCGCCGTTCTGACCGGGGCTGGGATTTCTGCCGAAAGCGGCATCCCGACGTTTCGCGGCGAGGGCGGGCTATGGCGCAACTTCCGCGCGGAGGACCTCGCCACACCGCAGGCGTTCGCCCGCGATCCCTTGCTCGTCTGGGAATGGTACGCCTGGCGGCGGGAACTCATCGCGCGGGCTGAGCCGAACCCGGGGCACCTCGCGCTGGCCGCCCTGGAACCGCGCATCCCGGAGTTCCACCTCATCACCCAGAACGTCGACGGTCTGCACGACCGCGCCGGCAGCCGCGCCATCCTCAAGATCCACGGCGACCTGTGGGATCTGCGTTGCACGCGATGCCAGCGCCAGTGGACCGACCGTAGCGTCCCGCTGGTCGAGTTGCCGCCGCGATGCGAGTGCGGAAGCATTGCCCGTCCCGGCGTCGTCTGGTTCGGAGAAGGACTGCCGCCCTGCGTGTGGGAACAGGCCAGGCGGGCAGCGTCCGGCTGCCAGCTTCTGCTGGTGGTGGGAACGTCCGCTGTGGTCTACCCGGCAGCCGGGCTGGCGCCCTTGGCCAAGTCCGCGGGAGCGAAAGTCGTGGAAGTGAACGTCGGCGACACGCCACTGTCGGACCTTGCCGATGTCACGTTGCGGGGTCCCGCCAGCGAGATTCTGCCTGTGGTTTGCGGATAGCTCAGAAGACCAGCATCGGGTGGCAGACGTTCGGCAGCTTCAGTTCACCGATCGCCACCAACTGGCCGCCTCGGGAGATCGCCTTCACGTAGCGCGACGCGCGATTCTCCCGGAACGGAGACACGGGAAAATCCCGGCCCTGGCGGATCCGCCCTTCGGTTGCTTCGTCGACGAACTGCGACGGGAAGTCGGGCAGAAGCTCGGCCGCCGGAATCACGGCTTGCGCGATCTGGTCGGCCCCGGCCAACTCCGCGAGCCGCTCCAGCGTGTGCGCCTGCTCGATGCGGAAATCGCCCGAAGCCGTCCGCCGCAGGGCGGCAAGGTGGGCGCCGCATCCGATCTGGACGCCCAGATCGTGCGCGATCGCGCGGACGTAGGTGCCGGCCGAGCAATGGGCGCGCACCCGGGCGCAGGCGCCATCCACGTCAAGCAGCGACAGTTCGTAGACCTCGACCTCAACCGGCGGCAGCACAACCGGCATCTGCTTCCTCGCCAGCTTGTAGGCGGGGACACCGGCCACTTTCTTCGCCGAAACCGGGGGAGGCGTTTGCTGGAAGATGCCGCGGAACGCTGCCAGGTGCCGCTCGACCTCCGCTTCGCTGAGCGACACCGGGACCTCCGGCGAGGCAGGTTTGCCTTCGGCGTCGTAGGTATCGGTCGAGAAGCCGAAGCGGATCACCGCCTCGTACACTTTGTCGTTCCGCGTGAAGAATTGCGCCAGCCGCGTGGCGCGGCCCACCACCACTGGCAGAACCCCCGTAGCGCTCGGATCGAGCGTTCCCAGGTGTCCGACCTTCTTGGTTTGCATCAGCCGGCGGACGCGGTTCACGACGTCGTGCGAGGTCCAGCCCGCCGGCTTATCTACTACGATCAACCCGTCCAAAACGTACAAGCTCCTGCTGCGTCACTCCGGTTTCATAGCGACGCAAATGTATCCGAGTGTGAAATTACGCTGCCGGTCGAGGAAGTCCAGCCAGGGCAGAATCAATGCCGGTGGAACCAGAAAGAAGGCGGCGGGGAGGAATCCAAGCCAGCGAATGCCTCCAGCAAAGAATTGTAACGCGTTCAACATGCGGCGGGCCAGAAGCCGGAAGAATCCGCCCACCGGCGTGAGCGCGACGGGCTGCAAGCCGGCCCGACCGAGCAGGAGTTCGAGACCGTGACGGGTGTAGCGGAAGTAGTCGTTGGGCGCCTGGTGAACTTCCCACTCCTGCGGCGCGATCAACAGCAGCCGCCCGCTGGGGGCCAACACACGCGCGATCTCGTCCATGACGGCCTGTGGATCGCGGACATGTTCGAGCGTGACGATGTTCAGACACCGGGAGAACGCACGGTCGGCAAACGGAAGCGCGTCGAGGTTGGCGATCGCGTCCAGGCGCCGGTAGTTCCAGGCGGGATCGCCCACGGCAAGGTCGACGCCGACGTACCGTGCATGCGGGAAAGCGGCTGCGTGGCGGGCTTCCCCGGCCCCGGCGTCCAGGACCAGGCAACCCTGCTTCGTCGTGTTTGCGAACGCCGAAACCGCTTCTTCGATCGACCACTCGAAGTGCAGGATATGGCGCCGCAGCCAGCCGGGAAGCCGCCAGGCGACTGCCGAGTATCTCATGCGCGTTTCCGCGCTTCGACCATGACCGTCGAACCGGCGCGGCAGGCTGCCTCGATCAACGTGAACGGCGTCGCCAGCATCGTGAGGGCGAAGTAGGTCAGGTTCTTGAGCAGGCGCAAGGTCGGACCTTCCGGCACCCCTCGCAGGAGCCGCGCCATGGGGTCGAGACCGGGCCAGAGGCTGGAGACGAGTCCGGCCGGATTGTCGCGTAGCGAAAAGTACTTCCTGCGCACGACTTCGAAGCCGCACGATTCGAGCAGAATCTCCAGGTCGCGGGAACGGAAATCGAACAGGTGGCGCGGGATATCGAGCCCGTTCCACATCTCGCCCAGCAGCAGAAACTGCCAGCAACTGGCGTTCGGCACCTGGACGACCAGCCGCCCCCCGGGCTTGAGCAGACGGTGCGCGGTGTCGAGATAGGCGCGCGGGTCGTAGAGGTGTTCGAGCACGTGGAACATGGTGACCACCGAGCAACTCGCGTCGGGCAGCGGCGCCTGTGACAGGGTGCCGCAGATCGCCGGAACCGCATTGTGGCGCCACGCGGCGGAGGCTGCCGATAGCGCGAAGTCCAGCCCGAGCACGCGCAGTCCGCGCTCGTGCAGCATGCGCAGCAGGAGTCCCCCGCCGCAGCCGACATCGAGGACAGGGCCGGTCTCGCCGGAATCCCGCCGCGCCCGTTCGACGAACCAGACGTGGTCATAGAGGACGAGGCGGCGGTAGAGTTCCGTCAGTTCGCTCACCGCGTCGCCGGACGGCACATGCCAATAGCGTTCGGGGTAGTAGAGGCGCAAGCGCGCTGGCTCGGGCTGAGGGTAGAGCCGCATCAGGCGGCAACTCTTGCAGGCCACCACCTGGAAGACCTCGGTGGTCGTGCCGTAGAGCCGGTCCGTGCCTTCGATCAGAGTCTCGAACTCCTCGTGGCCGCAGGCCGGACACGCGTCGCCGGGTTTCAGAGCGGCCCCTCGCTCAGTTCGCGCAGGGAAATTCTGTGACGCAGCAGCAGTTCGCGTGTCTGGCGTCCGTTGAGCTTGCGGATCCTCCGGAGTTCGCGACGCTTGCGGAGCATCGTCGGAATCAGGCGTAAGGCCTGCCAGTCGCCGCGCACGATCGATTTCGCCATGACCCACTTCCCCATGGCGCCGCTGTAGTGCTTCGTCTCGCCCTTCCCGTTGAGCGAGGCCCGGATGCCCGCCGCGATCCTCATCGCGAAATACACGCCGTTCAGCCATAGCAGGCTCCATGGGAATAATTTCGCCGCGAGCAGCACGCGGTTCCGTTCGATCAACTCCAGGCGCCTGCCGGACGCCAAGCCAAGCGTGGCGCCGCGGCGATGCCAGACCACGGCCTCCGGAGCATACAGGCATCGCCACCCGGCGATGCGGGCACGCAGGCCGAGTTCGGCATCATCGGCGTAGGCGAAGAAATCTTCGTCAAAGCCTCCGATTTCGTCCAGCATGGCGCGGCGGTACATGGCCGCGCAGCCGTCCGGCCACAGCACATCCTCGACCTGGTCATACTGCCCGCGGTCGAGTTCACCCGAGCCCCGGCCGCGATTCTGGCCGTCCGGGTAGATCAGGTGTCCCACCTTGTCGATCCGGTCCGGCTCCCCCCAGACCAGGATCTTTGACGCAGCCATGCCGATGTCCCCTCCGGCGTCGAAGACGCGCCGCAGGGCGGCCAGCCAGTCCGGATGCGCCTCCGCATCGTTGTTCAGCAGCGCCACATAGGCGCCGGCCGCGGCGGCGATACCCTGGTTGTTCGCCGCGCAGAATCCGCGGTTCTCCCGGTTCCGGATCAGCCGCACCCCGGGGAATTCCTCTTCCACCATGGCAGCCGACGCATCGCTGGATCCGTTGTCGACGACGATGACTTCGAATCCATCCCCGCATCCACGCTGCTCCGCCAGCGACCGCAGACAGCCGCGCAGCAGATCGCACCGGTTCCAGTTGACAACAACGACCGAGATCAATCCCTTCCAACGTTCAACTTAGGTTCAGTGTTGTATTATACAGGGAAGAGAGCAACGACCCGCCCTAGGTGGCTCCTGGGTGGAGACGTAAGAGACTCCGTGTCGGCACCTGGTTCGATTGGCGAGCACTTGCGTCGCCGGCGTCTGGAGACCGGTGACACCCTCGAGCGGATTTCCGCTGAGACCAAGATCTCCGTGCGTCTTCTTGAAGCCATGGAGCGCGACGATATCGCGCAGCTTCCGGGTGGCTTCTTCCGCCGCAAGTTTTTCCTCCAATACGCATCGGTTCTTGGCATTCAGGACGAGATCGAACAAGCGTTGCGGCGCAGCCATCTGTTCGACGAGCAGCCACAGGTTCCAGGGGAAGAAACCCCGCGGATGGGCAGCGACATGCCCGCCATCAAGCCCGACCGGGACTGGAGCGCGCTGTGGAATTCAGCCAGAACTTTCGGAGGAACGGTGGCCGTCGTGCTCGTGTGCGCGGCCGTCTATGTCTGGTGGCAAGCGGAGACACGGTCGAATTTTCCTCAAGTGACCGCTGCCCCGCCGCTCGATCCGGCGCCGAGCGAGCACGCACCCACATCGACCGAGCCCGCGCCTGTGTCCGAGCCGGAGCCCGCGAGCAGGTTTCCGGTCCGGGTGAATCTCGTGGCTGGCGAAGAGACCTGGGTCCAGGCTTCCGCCGACGGCAAACGTGTCTACACGGACGCCCTGCAGGCCAATCAGACGAAGCTGATCGAAGCGGCAGACACCGTACGCATTCTGCTGGGAAATGCTGGTGGTGTCGAGATCGTCCATAACGGGCAGGCCATCGGCGCGGTCGGCCCGCGCGGGCAGGTGCGCGTCGTGGAGTTCACCGCGAACGGCTATCAGATCGTGCCGCGGAAGCCGCCCACGCCGGAACCGCTCTGACTGACCGCCGCCTTCTTGCGGCGCTCCAGCATCAGGAGTTCCTTTCTGCGCCGGAGCTTGACCCGTTCGTCGATCCCTCTCCAGAACTTCCGGAAGTAGTCGATCGCGGACATGACGGCGAAGAGCATCACGATCCACAGCAGCAGATTGCCGGCGAAGGCAAACTGCGGGTGGCGGATGCTGGCCATCAGGCAGGTAATCGCCGCCACCTGGCCCACCATCTTCGTCTTGCCGAGTTCGGACGCCTGGATCGTGTACCCTTCCGCGGCGGCAATCGCCCGCAGCCCGGAAACGGCGAACTCCCGCCCCACCAGCACCACGACCATCCACGCCGGAACGGCGCGCACCTGGACCAACGCGATCAGAGCTGCCGAGATCAGCAGCTTATCCGCAATCGGATCGAGCAGGGTTCCAACGGTCGTGACCTGGCCCCACCGCCGGGCCAGGTAGCCGTCCAGCAGATCCGTGCCAGCGGCCGCCAGAAAAATGGCCACGGCCAGTAAATCGTTGGTGATCAGAAATCCGCCAACCGAGAAGCTGATGCGCTCCTGTACGAGGGCCGCCACCAGCAGGGGCACAAAGAAAATCCTGGCGATCGTCAGTGCGTTTGGGAGGTTCACCGTGCCAACCCGACTCCTCGACTATACTGCCGGAGTCCGCCTGGGAACAACAATCGCTTCAACTGGCCTCCTCCAGGACAAAGCGCGCCAGCCGCGTTTCCAGGCTGTGCGCCACATCGGCTTCGATTTCGCAGCACTCACCCTCGTACCGCTTCGCGACGACCCGGCCGTACTCATGCAACAAATGGAGGCTTTCCCCGTCGCCGGCGGGAATCCGGAAGCGGCGCCGCCGCACCGGGTCGAACGGGAGCACGCGGTCGATGGCATCCAGCAGGGAGTCCAGCCCGGCGCGGTTCAGAGCCGATACGGCAGCCGTTTCGCCGAGGCCCTCGCCCAGCAGGCGCTGGCGCAAGTACGCCACATCCTCCGCCTCGACAAGGTCGATCTTGTTCAGGACCAGCAGGACCGGAGTCTCCCCGGCGCCGATCTCGCGCAAGACCTCGCCGACGTGCGCCGCCTGCTCGCACGCCGCGGGCGAGGAAGCGTCGACCACGTGCAGCACCAGAGTGGCATCTTTCACTTCCTCAAGCGTCGCCCGGAACGCCCTGACGAGCGTCACTGGCAGGCTGCGGATGAACCCTACCGTGTCACCGAGCAAAACGCGGCGTCCGGTAGGCAGCCGCAGGCCGCGCACGGTGGGATCGAGGGTGGCAAACAGGCGGTCGTCCGCGTAGACGCCGGCAGCCGTGAGGGCATTGAACAACGTCGACTTGCCGGCGTTGGTATAGCCGGCCAGGGCGATCACCGGGAGTGGGACGCTCGAACGCTGACTGCGGTGCACGCCGCGGCTGGTGCGGACGCTTTCCAGTTCTTCGTCGATCTTGCGGATCCGCCGCGCGATCCGGCGGCGGTCGGTCTCGAGTTGCGTTTCGCCGGGTCCGCGGGTGCCGATGCCGCCTCCGAGCCGAGACATCTCCACACCGCGCCCGCTCAGCCGCGGCATCAGGTAAGTGAGTTGCGCCAGTTCCACCTGGAGGCGGCCTTCGCGCGTCCGGGCGCGGCTGGCAAAAATGTCGAGGATCAACTGCGTGCGGTCAATCACGCGGGCGCCAACCAGCTTCTCCAGATTGCGCTGCTGCACCGGGCTGAGTTCGTTGTCGATAATGAGCAGGCTGGCGTCGTGGGCGGCCACTTCGGCGGCGAGTTCCTGTGCTTTACCGGAACCGAGAAGTGTGGCTGCGTCCGGGGCCGGACGCGACTGCAGAACCCGGGCTCGAACAGCCGCCCCCGCGGTCCATGCAAGCTCCGCCAACTCCTCCAAGGATTCCTCTGAGGAGGAGGTGAACCCGCCGCGCGCGCGACATTCCAGTCCCGCCAGCACGGCTCTCTCCTTCTCGGCCATATCTGACCCGATCTATGCCTCCGGTGACTCGCTGTTCGCGGCGGCGGTCTGCGCCGGTGCGGGCGCCTGGGGCTGGACGCCGCCCGGCGGGTGGGGTGCGTGCGCGTGATGCGTCTTCTGCGTCACGACCGTCGAGATCGCGTGTTTGAAGATCAACTGCTCCTGGTTATTGGTTTCCAGGACCAGGGAATACTTGTCGAAGCTCTTGATGCGGCCGGACAGCTTGACGCCGCTGAGCAGGTAGATCGTGATAACGCCTTTTTCTTTCCGCGCGTTGTTTAGGAATCCATCTTGTATGTTTTGCGCTGGCTTATCCATGACATCCCCCCGACTCACGGGACCCATCGGCGGGGCGATGCGCCCGCGAATCTCTCCAATTGTAGCGCGGACGCGCCGCGAGGCCCGGGTGAAACTTGACTCGGGCGCGCCGGGTCCCCCCCGGGCCCGCCTACCGTTTTTGGTCTTGGCTCGTCGGATGAAGCAGGCGGGCGCGCACCTTAAGGCCGGCAACCCTCTCAAGCCGGTTTGGAGATGGACCGGGAACCCCGTCTCCTGCGGGGTAAGAGCCCGCCTTTGCCGTGTCCCGCCTTAGCCCTGTCAGGAAGGCCCGGCGCACTGAAGCGAGGAATACCGCGCAGTTGATCTGGGAGGATCTTCTCGCAGCGATCGCCTAGTGGGCCGAGATGAGCCGGGAACGTTTCGTCGACTTGCCCGGCTCCAGCGCTGCATGAAGTTCAAGCTGGACGGGAACCTCGGAAATCGGCCCTCCAGCGGCTCGTTGAACGAGGTCACGGCGCGCACACCGTCAAAGCGGAGAAGCTTGCCGGATGCTCAGATTCCCTCGGGCTCGTTGGGGGTGGAATGGGTGCGGGCACGCCGGGTGACTGCAAGGGGGTAAAGCGTGCCCGCTCGTAACGGGGATAGTTGATAAGAAGGCGAGGGTCGCCGCCGCCCGGTTACACCTTCGTGATTTTTTTTGTTTCCGGCCACCCGTTCGACGCTCCCTCCTCGAAGAAGTCCCGGATGAGCCTGCCCAACAGCGGGAGCGACCCCAGCACCGCCACCAGGTTGGGAATCGCCATCAGGCCGTTCAGGGTATCGGCGATGTCCCACACGACGTGCAGCGTTCCAGTCTCGCCCAGCCAGACAAACACGAGCCAGGCCAACCGGTACGGCAGTGCCGCCCGGGGTCCGAACAGGAACGTTGCTCCGGTTTCACCGTAATAGCACCACCCGATGATGGAGGAAAAGGCGAACAGGATCATTCCGGACGTCACGATGTAGTGGCCCCACTCGCCCGGAAGGCCGACGGCAAAGGCTTTGGCGGCTAGGGCGGCGCCCGTGTCGCCGGATTGCCAGACTCCGGTCGACAGGATGACAAAGCCCGTGATCAGACAAACGACCATGGTGTCGATGAACACCTCAAAGATGCCGTAACAGGCCTGCCGGATGGGATGGTCGGTGACCGCGGAAGCGTGGACGATCGGGGCGCTGCCCAGGCCGGCTTCATTCGAAAACAGGCCCCTGGCGATCCCGTAGCGAATCGCCATCATGACCGTTGCACCCGCAAACCCACCGGCGGCAGCATGCCCTTCGAACGCGGATTCCAGCACCAGAGCGATGACGGCCGGAATCTCTCCGGCGAATCTGACAAGCACCACGACCGCGCCGGTCAGGTACAGCAGGCACATGAACGGGACCAGGTATTGCGTGACTTCGGCGATTCGCCGGATTCCTCCCAGCACGACCAGTCCGGCCAGCACGACGAGGATGGCGCCCGAGACCGGCGCCGGTACGGCCAGACTCGCCTTCGCCGCCTCGGCGACCGAGTTTGCCTGTACCATGTTCCCGATACCGAACGCGGCCGCGGCGGTCAGGAAGGCGAAAACCTGTCCCAGCCACCGCAGACGGAGTCCCTCGGTGAGCACGTACATGGCGCCGCCCCGCATCTGGCCGCTGGGGTCGCGTTGCCGGTAGTACAGGGCAACCGCGATCTCCGCGAACTTCGTACACATCCCCAGCAGGCCCGAAACCCAAAGCCAGAAAAGCGCGCCTGGTCCGCCCAGCACGATGGCGGTGCTCACTCCGGCAATGTTGCCGACTCCGACCGTTGAGGCTAAGGCCGTCGCGACCGCCTGAAACGGTGTCACCTCGCCTTCGCCCGCGGCCTTGGAGAACAGTTTCCCAAGCACCTCCCGCAACGCGAAGGCCAGCTTTCTGGCTTGGATCCCGCGCGTAAAGATGGTCAGGAGCACGCCCGTTCCCATGAGGAAGATCATCATGGGCGGGCCCCACACCAGGCTGTTAATCTGTTGGTTGAGGTCGAGGAGGAAGCGCACCTGCCTATTATGAACCGCGAACGCCGTTTGGCCTCATGGTACACTGGCAAATTGCAAGAGGAAGTTTGTGGATCGAGCCACCCGTAAGGATCTCAAGACAGACAAGTTTGCCGTGGAGGTGGAGCATTCGCTCGAATACGCCGCGGCGCACCGCCGGCAACTGATCGGCTTCGGCGGGGCTGCGGTCGCCGTCGTGCTCGCGGTCGTCGGATTCCTGTATTACCAGGACAAGCAACACGCCGAACGGCAGAAAGAACTGGGCGCGGCAATGGCGCTGATCGAGCGCCCCGTGGGCCCGGCACCCGGAACGGCCGCCATGTTTTCCACCCAGGAAGAGAAGGACAAAGAAGTAGCCGCGGCAATGAGCGCGATTGTGGAGAAGCATCCGCGATCCGACGAAGCCGTGATCGCTTCCTCCTACCTCGCTTCGATCGCTGTGTCCCAGGGCAAGGCGGAGGAAGCGGAGAAGCACTACCAGTTCATGGTGGAGAAGGGCGGCAAGGATCTGGCTTCCCTCGGACGCTTCTCCCTCGCCCAGGTCTATCGCGCTTCCGGGAAGGACGCCGAAGCGGAGAAGCTGCTGCGCGACCTGATGGATAACCCGACCGCGCTGGTCTCCAAAGAACAGGCTACGCTGAGCCTGGCGCGCGTCATCGGGGCGAAGGATCCGGCGGAGGCGCGCAAACTTATTGAGCCGTTGCAGCGTTCGTCGGACTCCTCCGTCAGCCAGGCGGCGATCATGGCGATGTCTGAGCTGCCTCCGGCCCCGCCCGGGCAGTAGTCCGGGCAATGCTCGACTTCCTGCGGTTTCCCGTCCACGCAAGCCGTGGCCGGCGGTATCCGGAACCCGCCCATCCCTACCGCAACGATTTCCAGCGCGACCGCGACCGCGTCATCCACACCCGTGCTTTCCGGCGGCTGGAGGCCAAGACGCAGGTATTTGCCCCCAGCCTTTGTGACCATTTCCGCAACCGGCTGACCCACACGATTGAAGTCGCGCAAATCTCCCGGACGGTGGCCGGAGCCCTCGGCCTCAACGAAGATCTGACCGAAGCGCTGGCGCTGGCGCACGACATCGGACACCCGCCCTTTGCCCACGCCGGGGAAGAGGAACTCGACCGCCAAATGCTCCGTTTCGGCGAGCACTTCGACCACAACCTGCACGCCCTGCGCATCGTGGAGTCGTTCGAGCAGCGCTACATCCGTTTTCCCGGGCTGAATTTGACGTTTGAAGTCCGCGAGGGCATCGTCAAGCACTCCCGCGACCTGCCCGCCGAAGGGGACGCGGAACTGGCCGAATACCTGCCAGACCAGCGCCCTCCGCTCGAAGCGCAGTTGATCGATCTGGCCGATGAAGCGGCCTACAACACGGCCGACCTGGATGACGCCTGGTCCGCGGGCCTTCTGATAGCTCCAGACATAGCCGCCGCCGTGCCGGCCTTTGCCGAGATCCTGGACACGATCGAATCGCAGTATCCCGGCGCCACGGGCCGCGAACAGTTCCAGGAGGCGCTGCGGGCGCTCGTTGACACGCTCGTTTCCGGCCTGATCGACGGCACGCGGGAGGCCGCCCGCCAGAGTGGCGTGGATTCGGTGGAGGAGGTGCGGGCCTATCCCCGGAGGCTGGCAGCGATGAGCCCCGACGCCGCCCAAGCGAACGCACAGGTCAAGGCGCTGCTGCATGCCTACGTCTACAATTCGCCGGAGCTGCTTGCCGAACGGGAACGGTCCCGGGAACGCGTTGCGGGGCTGTTTGCGCTGCTGCTGGCCGAACCACGGCACATGCCGGCCCCTTACCAGGAAGCGGCGAGGGAGCGCCCGGCACACCGCGTCGTCTGCGAGTACATCGCCGGGATGACCGACGGCTTCTTTCGCCGCACCTACGACACGCTGTTCACTCCTCGGAATTGACGCCGGAAAGCTCCGCGTGCCGGACGCCATAGACGCGGCGCAACTGGCGGCAGAGCTCTTCGCCCAGCCGCTCCGGTGTCTCCCGCTCGTCAAACTCAATCTGGACCTTCAGATACACGTTGGCCCGCTTCCGCGGGGCGGCATCACCGCGCGAGCGCATACAGCGTGGACTCCTTCAGCCAATCGGCGTTCTCCGCCACCTTCGCCCGCAGTGCCTCGCACAGCGCTTCGCGCCGCTCGTACAGTCGGTAGCCCTCGCGCGGGCGCAGGTAGCCCTGCGCGGCCGGCTCGCGCCGCACGGCCTCGTCGAAGCCCACTTCAGAGGCCAGCGCCTCATAACGGCGCCGGTTGTCGAGCAGAGCCTTGACGACGAACGGCATGAGCATGGAGTAGTCTGCCTGGAGGCTTTCGGTGGACTGCTCGTAGGTGTCCTTGTCGACCTTCCCCCAGGTGACCGCTTCGGACGGGAAGCAGGAGGAGAGCGAACCATCGGTCACGGGCGCCGAGACGATCTGCAGATCGAAGGCGTATCCGCGGATGCCCTCCAGGCCAAGCACCTGACCGAGCGCGGGTTCGGGCTGGAGGTTATAGTTCTTGGGCACGCCGCCGCCGAGCACGAGTGTCGCCAGAGCGTGCGGCTCCTGGGCGAACAGCCCCCAGTAGTGGTAGGCGCACGCCTCGAAGACTTCCGCGTGCAGGTCGAGCTCGAACGCGTACCTGTCGAGGGCGCCGGCTTCACGCATCGCCCACAGTTTCATTGAGTTCAGGAACACGCTGCCGTCCGCGGGCGCGCCGACAAAGACCGGGATCGCCAGACGATGACACGTCGCAAGCAGCCCCGGGCGGACCCCGTTGCGCTGCTCCTGCGCGGCGAAGAATTCGCCCATCTGGTTGCGCAACTCCGTGCCAGTCATCTTCTTCTGCATCTCCGGACGCAGCAGCAGGGCGCTCAGGAAACGGTCCTGGTCAAGCAACAGCGACTCATCGAAGGCCAGATCCGTAACGCGAATCGTGCCTTCCTCGCGCAACTGCTTGTCGTCGCCGAAGATGGGCACCTCGCGCACCGGTTCAGCACCGCGGGTTTCGTCGAGGGCGCGGTGGCCGTCGTGATAACACACTGCATCGGTGGTGCTGAGATACGCCACCCAGCCGGTTTCGAGAAGTGGGATGAGCCAGGAGAAATGCTGTCCCGAGACGGTGACGGGTCCGGCGGCGGCCAGGGTGAGCGGGCAGCCGCTGGCGATCGCGCGGTCGAGGATCGTGTAGACGCGGCGCAGAATCGCGCCGCCGAAGGACGGGAGACAGTGGCGGAACAGCTCATCGAGCGAGGCGCATTCGTCTACCCGGCGCACGTCCACCCGACGGCGGTGATGGGGTCCAGGATGTTGCATGGGTTCTGATACTGACCGTAGCAGGAGCCGGGCGGTCCTGCAAACGGCAGAAACGCCATTGGTGCTGGAGGTGGGGGTCGAACCCACATGACCAGTGAAGGTCGCGGGATTTTGAGTCCCGTGCGTCTGCCAGTTCCGCCACTCCAGCAACGGACCGAACGCTTTCGATAGTAGCAGAAGTAGAGCCCCTATTGTTTTCACCTCCGGTCTCCGATAAGAAGAGTGTGAAGTGGTGTCAGCCATGAAGATCAACGACCGGATCGATCTGTCGACCTCCCAGTTGGGACAAACTCGGGGCGCAGAAGGAACTTATGGCCCCGGAGGCCGGACCGGCGTTCGGACTCCCGGCGGGGCCGGGGAAGACCAGGCGGATGTGTCGCGTCTGGCCGGGGCCTTGACCGATGCGATCACCGGGGCGGCTCCGGAGCGAGCGGCTCGGGTCGAGCAATTGCGGCTGGACGTGCAGTCAGGCCGGTACGAACCCGACGCTCAGGCAATCGCCCGCGGCGTGGTGACCGACGCCCTCTCGGCCGGTGAATAAGCGAGGGGAATCGCCATGCCCGACGATCCTTGTGCTCAAATCGAACAGGCCGCGGCCGCGGCCGAATGTGTGTTGCTGGAGCGGAATCCGCCGCGCACACCAGGCCAGCGGCTGGACCGGTCCGCCGAGGCGCTGGAGCGGGTCGCCTCGGGGCTGGCGGCTATCCGGGACCGTCTGGAGGCGGGGGCGGAAGCGGGTCTCGACCGGGCCGCGCTCGTGGTGCTGCGCCGCCGTCTGGAGCGCATCGGCCTGCTGGTGCGGCAGACTGTCGAATTCCATGCGGGCATCGCGACGGTCGGGCTCGGCGGGGGAGAGCCGGAATACACGGCCGGAGGGGCCCGCGCCGCCGGGTCCCCCGGACGGCGTTTCTCCCTCGAAGGATAGCCGCCATGTCTCTGTTCGTTGCCCTGCAAACCTCCGCGCAGGCCCTGAATGTCTACCAGCGGGCACTGGCCGTGACACAGAAGAACGTGATCAACGCCTCGACCCCGGGTTACGCGCGCCACACGGCGCCCCAGGTGGCGCTCGAGTTCCGTCCAGAGCAGGGCATCTATGGGGGCGTCGCGGCGGGCGAACTGCGCTCGCTGCGGGACGAGTTCGCCGAGCGCGGGGTGCGGCGGCAGGTGACCGTCTACGGCCGCTATGAGCAACTGAGCGCGTGGCTGAGCCAGGTGGAGGGGCAGTTCGATGTCTCCGGCCAGAGCGGTGTGCCGGCGGCGATCAACCGCCTGTTTTCCAGCTTCTCCGCGCTGAGCGTCACACCGAACGATCCGGGAGCGCGGCTGCAGGTGATGGCGCGCGCCGAAGAAGTCGCCCGCCATTTCAGCGGAGCAGCGCTCGAGATGACCGCCACGGCCGCCGAAGGGCGGCGGGCGGCGGCCGAAATTACCGCTGAGGTCAACCGGTTGGCAGGGCAGGTGGTGAACTTCAACCGCGCCGCGCGGGACCAAGCCAGCGCCTCCGGGGATCCCGGTCTGAGCGCGCAGGCGTTCGCCGCCCTGGAAGAGTTGTCCGAACTCGTCGACATTCAGGTCTTGCGGCAGGGCGACGGCTCGTTCACGGTTCTGGCCGGCGGACAGGTGCCGCTTGTCGTGGGCGATCGCCAATACCAGTTGGAGGCCGATCTTTCCTCAGGGCCTGCGGTGATCCTGCGCGACAGCCGCGGCGATGACGTGACCGCCTCGATCACGGGCGGCCGCCTCGGTGGCGCCGTGGCGTTCGCAAACGAATACGTGCCGGGCTATGCGGCCGGGTTGAACGAATTGGCGCGGAACCTGGCCGACGCTGTGAACGCCGTCCTGGCAGCCGGCGTCGACAATCAGAATCCGCCGCAGCCGGGGGCTGCCCTGTTTGCCTATAACGCGCCGGCCGATGCGGCCTACTCTCTCTCGGTGAATCCGCTCTCGATCGAAGAACTGGCCGCGGCGCTGCCGGGGGCCGAAGGAGGCAATGGCAACGCACTCGCGCTGGCGGACTTGGGACGCACCGCCCAGATCGGCTCCGATACCTTCGCGGCGTTCTACGGCCGCATCGCCTCGCGCGTTGGCGCCGACGCCACCGCCGCGCGGGAACTGCGCATCAGCCACGAACTGCTCGCGACCCAGGCCCGCAATTACCGCGAGGAGCGCCAGGGAGTGTCCCTCGACGAAGAGGCGGCGCAACTGATCGAGGTTCAACGGGCCTACCAGGCCAACGCCAAAGTGTTCCAGGTGATCGATAGCCTGACGGAAACGACCATCGCGATGCTGCGTTGAGGATAAGGCATGATTCAAGGACTCGATCGCTCATCTCGGGAGTTTCTCCAGGATCTTTCCCGGCTCAAGACCCGCTCGGAGCAGGCCATGCGCCGCATCTCTTCCGGGTATCGTGTCACCCGTCCGTCCGATGACCCGGCTTCCCTCAGCCGGATCCAGACCGTGCAGGCGTCGCTCGAACGCGCCACCCAGGTCCTGGCGAACCTGAACCTGATTCGCACCGAGGTCAACACGGCGGAGCACGCACTGGGCCAGGCCGTCCAGGTGATGGACCGGGTGATCGAACTTGGCGCGCGCGGCGCCACCTCCACCGCCACGGCGGAGTCGCGCGCTGCGGCGGCGATCGAGGTCGAGGGGCTGCTCGGCCGGCTCGTGAACCTGGCCAACACGCAGATCAATGGGCGCTACCTGTTTGCCGGCGATGCGGACCAGGCGCAACCGTTTGCGCTGGACCTCGCCGCCCCGGAAGGAGTCACCGCCTACGCCGGCGCGGCCGCCACCAGGCAGATGGAGGACGTCCACGGCGTCCGGTTCTCCGTCGCGCGCGACGGCGGCGTCATTTTCCACGTCGGCGCGGCCAGCGCGTTCGCCGCGGTCAACGCGCTGCGGGTGGCTCTCGAAACCAACGACGAAGCGGCGATCCAGGCCAACATGGGCGCGCTGCGCTCGGCCGGCGATCACCTGAACCAGCACCTCGCGTTCTACGGATTCGCCCAGAACCGTGTCAGCGACGCGACCGAGGGCGCCAACCAGGCGGGCCTCGTTCTGCGCGAGACGCTCGCCGCCTTGCGCGACGCCGACATCGTCGAAGCTGCCGTGACACTGAGCCAGACGCGCACCCACGAGGAAGCCGCCTACTCGGCCCGCGCCCGCTTGCCGCGGTCGTCCCTGTTTGACTTCCTGGGCTGAACTCGAATTTCCCCTTTTCGCGCCGATAAGTCTCACTGAGGCCATCTCCTCTGGAGCGTGCGCTATGAAAATCGAACCCATCCCCGTGGCGGTCGAGCCGACCCAGCTCACTCCCAACTCCCCCCAATCTGCCCCCTCGCGCCGCACCGAGCAGCGCCAGGTCGAAACGGCAGTCGCAACCATCAACGCCAGCGGAGCGCTCCGTTCGAGCGAGATCACGTTCTCCCGCCCAACTGATTCGGACCGCATGGTGATCCAGGTCGTCGACCGCGATACCGGCGAAATCATCCAGCAAATTCCCGCGGAACAGGTTCTTCGTCTTGCGGAGGCAATTAAACGATCGGGCGGCGGCACGTTCTTCTAGAGAACAAGCCGATAAGAATTCACATGGAATTCTACAACGCCTACACGAATTACCAGGAGCTGCAAGTGATGGGAGCGACGCCGGTGGAACTCATCCGGATGTTGTATCGCGAAGCGGTCGGCTCAGTCCGGATGGGCCGGCGGTTCCTGGCAGCGGGCGATGTCGCCGGGCGCGCCCGATCCCTCGGCAAGGCGCAAAGCATCGTCATCGAACTGGCGGCGTCGCTCAACCACGCCGCCGGAGGCAATCTGGCAGTCCAACTGTTGCAGATCTACGACTATCTGCTCACGCGTCTGGCCGAAGGCCAATCGTCACAACGGGACCAGCCCCTTGAGGAAGCCGAGCGAATTCTGACGACGCTCGCCGATGCATGGGAGCAGTGTCCCGACGAAGCCGAGCTGGCCGCATCGCCGGCAGCCTGACCTCACTTCTGCAGCAGGAAATTCCCGACAAACAGCGAGTCCACCCCGGATGCGAAGAAGCTCCGGACGGCGTCGCGCGGTGTACACACCAGGGGCTCTCCGAACAGGTTGAACGACGTGTTGTAGAGAACCGGAAGCCCCGTCGCCTCTCCGGCGGCATGCAGCAGACGCCAGTACAGTGGATTGTGTTCCCGCTCCACCGTATGGACCCGGACGAGGTCATCCGCGAGAATCGCGCCCCGGAAACGGTCCGCATACGCCGGCCGGACCCTGCCTACGGTTACCAGGTACCGGGCGTTCGACCCCACCTCGAAATATTCGCCCGCCACTTCCGCAGGCACAGACGCCGCGAACTTGCGGAACGTCTCCCGGCGCTTGATGTACGTGTTTAGATTTTCGGTGGAATAGGGGTCGAGCGGAGAAGCCAGAATACTGCGATTTCCCAGGGCACGCGGACCGAACTCCATCCGCCCGTGCATCCAGGCCACGATCTTGTGCTCGTTCAACTCGGACACCGCGGCGTCCATCAGCTCCCCGGTGGTCAACAGGTACCGGAAGCGGAGCTTGCAATTTTCAAGGACTCGTTTGATCTCCTCGGCATCGAAACCGGGACCGAGGCAGAAATTGCCCAGGTCCAGGCGCGCCGTCTGGCCGAAGACTTCATGCCAGGTGTGGAACACACCGCCCAGCGCGGTCCCCGCGTTCCCGGCGGCGGGTTGGACGAAGACCTGGTCGAAGGCGCCGGAGTGTTCGAGAGCGGCGGCAAGCAAGGCGTTGTAGCCGATGCCTCCGGCCAGGCACAGATTGCGCGAACCGCCCTGCGCCATCGCCAGCACCGTCTGCTCGACCACCTGCTGCAGACCGGCGGCAACGTGGGCGCGCAAGTGCGGCGGAACTGGCGAACCGTCATCCGCGGCAGGGGACGCAATGCCGAGGCGTTCAAAGAAACGGCCGCTGAACCCGCCGCGCGTCAGCCGGTTGGAGTCGATGAATCCCCGCTCCACCCGCGGCCAGCCGTCCGAGCCGAGCGGCACGAGTTCCCGGAATACTCCGCCGAAGCGCTGGTCGCCCGATGCCGACAGCCACTGCACTTTGTGCTCGTCAACGCCCGGCTGAAAGCCGAGCAGTTCTGTCACCCGCCCGTAGAGATCGCCGAGCGAGTCGGGGTAAAACAGTTCTTTGTCGAGCGTGAGGCGGTTGCCTGAGGCGAACCAGCGGGCGCCACAGCGGAAGTCGCCTGCCCGGTCCAGCGTCAGGACGGTTGCTTCCTCGAAAGGAGAAGCGAAGTAGGCCGACGCCGCGTGGGCGACGTGGTGCTCTACCAGAACGATGCGGCTGTTCGGGAACAGGCCGCGGAGCTTCAAGTGAAGGGTGTCGGCCGGCTCAGAGGGCAGAGGGCGCACCAGCGCCACACAATCCACCTGGGCGGCGGTGACCCCTGCCATGTCCAGACACGCCTCGACGGCAGCCAGCGGCAGCGCACCCGGCGGCCGGTTCCGCACCAGCTTCGCCTCTTCGACGGCTCCTGCCAGCACGCCGTCGCGCGCGATCGCCGCGGCGGCGTCGTGCCGCAGACCACCAATTCCAAGAATCACCATAGGGCCTCTAGAACTTCGGACACCGCGCGCTGCGGATACACAGGGAGCGGGCAGACGACGGTGAAGAACACATGCGAATCATCGGGGATAAGACGGAACAAAGGTTCTTTTCATCAGTATCGCCCATGGAACCCCGTTGCGCCAAACGCACGCCCTATAATAGGAAATCCCATGAAGATCACTGCCATCGAGACCTACATCGCCGGAAACCCCTGGAAGAACTGGCTGTTCGCTCGCGTCTCGACCGACGAGGGCATCCACGGCATCGGCGAAGGGACGCTCAACTACTTCGGCAGGACGGTCGAAGCGGCGATCCACGAGTTGAAACCGCTTGTCCTCGGCATGGACCCGTTCCAGGTAGAGGTGCTGTCGCAGCGCCTGATCCGCGACGTCTATTCCGAAGGCGGGCAGGTCCACATGTGCGCCGTGGCGGCGATCGAGATCGCCTGCTGGGACATCATCGGCAAGGCCTGTAATCAGCCCATTTACAACCTTTGGGGCGGACGCTGCCATGAGAAGCTCCGCGCCTACGCGAACGGCTGGTACCGGGGTCCGCGGACGCCCGAAAGCTTCGCAGAGAAAGCGAAAGATGTTGCCCGCCGGGGTTACACCGCGCTGAAGTTCGATCCGTTCGGATCCGCCTGGCGCATGGTGACGCGCGAGGATTTCGATCTCACAATCGACATCATCGGCGCCGTGCGCGACGCTGTCGGCCCGCATGTCGACCTGTTCATCGAAGGCCACTGCCGCTTCAATGTCGCGGCCGCCGTCGACTTCGCCGAGAAGATGGCGGTTCACCGGCCGGCCTGGTTCGAGGAGCCGGTCCCGCACACGAACATCGCCGCACTGGCCGAAGTGGCGCGGCGCAGTCCGGTGCCGATTGCCACGGGCGAAAGCTTCTCCTCGAAGCAGGAATTCGCGGAGTTGCTGAAGCATGACGTCGTCAGCATCTATCAGCCGGAACCCCTGAATCTCGGTGGACTGTTCGCCGCGCGCAAAATCGCCGACATGGTGGATGCGCATCTCGGCATGATTGCGCCGCACTCGGCGCAGGGTCCTGTCTGTTCGGCCGCCTGTCTGCAACTGAACGCCTCGATCCCCAACTTCTACGTGCACGAGGTCTTCGACGAGTTCAATGAGCCTTGGGAGAAGGAGATCGTGACGAATCCTGTCGAAGTCGTCAACGGCTACATCGAGATTTCCGAACGGCCTGGGCTCGGAATCGATCTCAACCTGGAAGAGATTGCCCGGCATCCTTACCGGCAGGAAAACTACCTGCCGTTGTTCAAGCCCGGCTGGGAACGGCGCGAAGGCAAGATCTAGCTTCGCGGCAGCATCGGCTCCAGGTAGCGCAGCACGGTTTCCGCGACCTTGCGGTTCCCATCGGCCGTGGGATGAATGCCGTCCCGCTGCATCATGCCAGATTCCAGGGCCACGCCTTCGAGCAGGAAGGGAATGAGCGGCACGCCGTACTGCTTGGCCAAGTCGCGGTACATCTCCTCGAAGGCGCCGATGTACTCCGAGCCGTAGTTCGGCGGCAGCGTGATCCCGGCCAGCAACACGCGCGCCCCGCCCGCCTGCAGGCGCTCGATCATCTTCTGGAAATTGCCGCGGGTTTCGGCGATCGGGATCCCCCGGAGACCGTCGTTGCCGCCCAACTCGAGGATCACCAGGACCGGCTTGTGCGACAGCACCGTGTCAATCCGCGCCAGCCCGCCGCTGGTGGTGTCTCCGCTGACGCCGGCGTTGACGACGCGGAACGCGATCCCCCGGGCGTCGAGTGCGCGCTGGAGGAAGTCCGGGTAGCTTTGGCCCGGGTCAAGACCGTAGCCCGCGGACAGGCTGTCGCCGAACGCGACGATGGCGGGTCTCGGGTCGGGCGCCGGTTCCGCTGCGCGCGGGCGCTGTTCGACCGTGTCCGGCGGCGCGCTTCCGCAGGCGGCGAGGACGAGCAGGAGGCAGAAGACCGGGAATCGAAGCACTCGATGCCATAATAGGGGATAGCGGGGGGCTCTGTCCCGCTTGCATGATCCAAGTCTCCGGGCTCACCAAGACGATCGAAACACCCACGCACCGCGTCGAAATCCTTCGCGGCATTGACCTGTCGATTCCCGCCGGGCAGTTTGCCGCCATCATGGGGCCGTCCGGCAGCGGCAAGAGCACGCTGCTGGGACTGCTTGCGGGGCTGGACACGCCTACGTCCGGCCGCATCACGCTGGACGGCGAGGACATCACCGGTCTCGACGAAGATCGTCTGGCCGTCCTGCGCGGGCGCAAGATCGGCTTCGTCTTCCAGTCTTATCAACTGATTCCGACGCTGACCGCCGAGGAAAACGTCATGTTGCCACTCGAGTTGGTGGGGGGCGGCAACGGCGGGCCGTTCCGGGCGCGGGAGTTGCTCCGGACGGTGGGCCTGGAAGACCGCCGCGATCACTACCCCATCCAACTGTCCGGCGGCGAGCAGCAGCGGGTCGCCTTGGCCCGCGCCTTTGTCCTCAGGCCACCGATCCTCATGGCCGACGAACCGACGGGGAACCTGGACAGCGCGAACGGCAAACACGTCCTGGATCTGTTGATCGAACTCAACCGGCGGGAGCAGACGACGCTGGTGCTCGTGACCCACGATGCGCAGCTCGCCGCGTCCGCCGACCGGCGCATTACGATGCGCGACGGACAGATTGTCGGCGATGAAGCATAGCTTCCCATGGCGGACCGCCGCCAAAATCGCCTGGCGGGAGTCCCGCGCCTCGACCACGAAGTTTCTCTTTGTCGTCATGGCGGTCGCCGTGGGAGTGGGGGCGCTGTCCGGCGTGCGCGGGTTCAGCCGTGCGTTTCGCGGTATGCTGCTGCGGGAAGCCCGGACGCTCATGGCGGCCGACCTCTCCCTGCGTGTCTTCGCCCTGCCCGACGCCTCCCAACTGGCCTTGCTCGACGACCTCGGATCCCGTGGGATACGACGCACGTGGATCACCGAGACCGTCACGATGATGTCGGCTGACACCTCGGTCGACCCGTTGCTGTCGTCTGTCAAGGCGGTGGACCCGGAAGTCTACCCGTTCTACGGTCGCGTGACCCTGGATCCACCCGCGCCGCTCGCGCAGGCGCTCACTGCTGAGACGATCGGCGTCTCGGAGGACGTCCTGGTGCGTCTGGATGCCCGCGTCGGCGATGAGGTTCGGCTTGGCGGCGCCACCTTCCGGATCGCGGGTATCGTGACGAACGAACCGGACCGGATGGCGGGCAGTCTCAACGTGGGACCGCGTGTGCTGATGTCCCGCCAGGCGATCGAACGGACTGAGTTGATCCGCCCCGGAAGCCGCGCGGCGCAGCGGCACCTGTTCCGCTTCCCGGAGACCCCCGGCTCGCGGACGCCGCCGCTCGATCTGGTCGAGAAGGTCAGGCTGGAACTCAAGGAGCAGTTTCCCGGTGCGCTCATCGCGGACTTTCGCGAGACGCACCCGCTCATCACCAGGGGACTCAACCGCGCGACCACATTTCTCAGCCTGGTCAGCCTGATAGCATTGATCGTCGGCGCGCTCGGCGTCGCCACGGCGATTCACTCGCACCTGCAGCAGAAGCTGGACTCCATCGCGGTCATGAAATCGGTGGGCGGGCGTTCCAGCCAGATCATCCGCATTTACACTCTCCAGACGCTGTTCCTGGCGCTGGCCGGATCGGGTCTGGGGCTTGCCGCGGGACTCGGCGTCCAGGCCGGGTTTCCGCTCGTCCTGGCGCGCTATTTCGCGATTGCGCCGGGGTTGGCGCTGGACTGGCTGTCGGCCCTGGAGGCGGTCACGATCGGCGTTCTGAGCACACTGTTGTTCACGGTGCCGCCGCTGCTCGGGATCCGGCGGGTGCGGCCGGGCCTGATTCTCCGCCGCGACATGGCGGAGTCCGGCGCGGCATCAGAAAGCCGGTGGCGGCGGTGGCGCGAACCGGTCGTGGCGGCGGCGGGCCTGCTGGCTGCGATCGCGCTCGTGGCGGCGTGGCTGGTCGGAGGTTCGGCGCAGGACGCGGCGCGGCTCGGCGGCTGGTTTGCCGGAGCGCTGGCGTTCAGCCTCGTGGCGCTGTCCGCCCTGTCGTGGTTCCTCCTGCGTGTGTTGCGCGGCGTCGCGGCGTCCCGCCTCGCGCATCTGCCGTCGGCCGTGCGGCACGGTGCGGCGAACCTGTACCGGCCGGGCAACCATGCGCAGGCGGCGCTGGTCGCCCTAAGCATCGGCGTGATGTTCACGCTCACCGTCTACCTCGTGCAGCATTCCATGCTCCGCCAGATGATCGCCAGCGCGCCGCCGGGTATGCCCAACGTGTTCCTGATCAACGTCACCGACGGAGAGCGGCAAGGCGTGGAGGAGTTGCTGGAACGCGCGGAGGGGGTCGTGGAGCGTCCGCCGCTGGTCGCGTCGGTAGCCGCCCGGCTGGTGGCGATCGACGGTGCGGCCGTCGAACCGGAAGATTTCGATGGACCGGCACGGCGCTTCCTGCGGGAGCGTTCCGTGACGTGGGCCGGGGAGCAGCCGGATCACACCGAAGTCCGGGAGGGTACATGGTGGACCGGCCGTCCCTCCGAGCCACAGATTTCGGTTGCAGAAGAAGCGGCGACATTGTTGCGTGTCCGGCCCGGCGCGATGCTGGAGTGGCAGATTTCCGGCCGCCGGGTTCAGGCGCGCGTCGCGGCGCTGCACCGGACCGAGTCCATCCGGCCGGGCGCCAATATCGAGTTCATCTTCAGCCCGGGCGCGCTTGACGGGTTGCCGGTCCTGTACTTCGGAGGCGTCCGGATGCGCCCGCCGGACGTCGCGCGTCTGCAGCGCGACGCGTTCACACGCTTCCCTTCGGTGAGTGTGATCAACGTGGCCGACGTCCTCGACCGGGTCCAGCAGGTAGTGGACGAGATTGCGCTGGTTGTGCGTTTCATCTCGGCGTTCACGATCCTGGCGGGCGTGATCATCCTGGCGTCGAGTGTGGCCGGCACGCGTTTCCGCCGCATCCGCGAAGTGGTCATCCTCAAGACTTTGGGAGCGACGAGACGCAAGGTGCGGGCCATCTTCTCGATGGAGTTCACGCTCCTGGGATTGGCGGCGGGGGTGATGGGAGCGCTCCTGGCGAGCGGCTTCTCGGCGCTATTGCTGCAGCGGGTGATGGAAGTGACGCCGCGCTTCGACCTGGTGCCGAACCTCGTGGCGATCGGGCTGACGATCCTGCTGGCCAACGCCGCCGGCTGGCTGGCAAGCGCCCGCATCCTCGATCAGAAGCCGTTGGAAGCGCTGCGGGGGGAGTAGCGGGCGGTCGCTCCCGACGATCGCGTTTTCACCTCAGAAGCGACGTGCCGCCGGCTGTCATGTGTACAATCCAGCCAAGAAGGTCCACATCGAATGCGGACGAGGACTTCGATCCGTTCGTGCGGCACCTTGGACTTCGGGTTGTTGTCTGACTGCCGTCGTACCGCGCGCCGCAGTTGACTCCAGCAATGCTATCGTGGCCCCGATGGCCTCTTCACTTTCGCGACGCAGCTTCCTCGCACTGCCTACGGTCCTATTCGCTCATACCGACGGTCCGAAGAAGCGCGTGGCCGCCCTTATCAGCGAGTACAGGCGCTCGTCCCATGCCGACGTGATCTGCGGCCGGATGCTGGCGGGCCGCTACCTCAATGGCCAGGAGCACGAGTCGGGATTGCACGTCGTGTCGATGTACACCGACCAGGTGCCCGAGGAGGACCTGAGCCGCGACCTGGCCGCCGAACACGGCTTCAAGATCCAGCCCTCCATTCGCGAAGCGCTCACCATGACTTCGAACGCGGCGGTCGGGGAACGCACCCTCGCCGTCGATGGCGTCGTGCTGATCTGCGAGCATGGCGCCTACCCTTACAATGCCGCCGGGCAGAAGCTGTATCCGCGCTTCGAGTTCTTCAAACAGGTCATCGATGTCTTCCGCGAGACGGGACAGACGTGTCCCGTGTTCACCGACAAGCATCTTTCCTACGACTGGCACAAGGCCAAGTGGATGTATGACCAGGCGAAGCAGCTTGGGTTCCCGCTGATGGCCGGGTCCGTGCTGCCCCACGCGCTCGAACCCGAGCAGAAGCTGCCCATGGGGACTCCGGTCGAGCGGGCGGTGCTCGTGTGGGCGGCCGAGTTCTTCGATAGCAAGGATTCGTATGGATTCCATGCTCTGGAGCGGATGCAGTGCCAGGTGGAGCGGCGTGCCGGCGGTGAGACCGGGATTGCCGCCGTGCAGTGCTTCGAGCACGATGCCGTGTGGGCGTTCACGGACAAGACACCGTGGGCGGCACGGCTTCTCGACGCGACCGCCGGCGCCGTGGAGCGGAGCCGCGTGAAGAATCCGGTCTGCTTCTATCTGCAGTACGAAAGCGGTCTCGAAGCGGCGATCTACCGGCTGAACCGGCATCGTTCCCAGCGGTCGTTCGCGTACCTCAAACGCGGATCGAACGAGCCGGCGCTGATTCCGGAGTTGGACCGCCAGGCCAAGTTCGTGGCGGTGCCCGATGCGCTGCGCCAGAAGTACCGCCACAATCATTTCAGCGCCCAGGTCCACCACATTGAAGAGATGATCCACCACGGCGAGACGCCGAATCCGGTGGAGCGAACGCTGCTCACGACGGGAGCGCTCGCGGCGCTGTTCGAGTCGACCTACCAGGGCGCCCCGCAATATGGGCGCACCCTGCAGCACGGCACGATGCTTGAAGAAGGCCGGCGGATCTCCACGCCCCACCTGCGGATCGCGTATCAGGTCTGAGCGGGGCGCCAGATCATGCGCCGCAGGACCAGCCACGCGGCTAGGTGAAGCGTCCCCATGAAGACGAACATCGGCACGTAGCCGAAATGCTGGATCACGAAGCCGGGGATGATCGCGGAGAAGAGGAATCCGCCGATGCCTCCCGCGCAGCCGCCGATGCCCGTCACCGACGCGACGGCTTCCTTGGGGAATGCGTCCGAGGTGGTGGTGAAGAGGTTCGCCGACCAGCCTTGGTGCGCCGCGGTGGCGAGGCTCACGAGCGCGATCGCCAGCACGGCGTGCGGCGCGAAGACCGCCGTCGCCGCCACAGGCATGCAGAGCGCGCAAAGCGCCATTGCCGTCTGCCTCGCTCTTGCCGTGCTCCAGCCTTTGCGGATCCAGTAGCCGGAGATCCAGCCGCCGCCGACGCTGCCGAAGTCCGCCATCAGGTAGACCACGGGGAGCGCCCAGCCGATCTCGGTCATCTTGAACTGCCGGACGTCGTAAAGATACGGCGGCAGCCAGTAGAGGTAGAACCACCACACCGGATCGGTGAGGAACTTTCCCGCGGCGAAGCCCCAGGTCTGGCGGTAGCGGAGGGCTTCGGTCCACCCGATCTTGCGCGTCACCTGCGGCTCGGCATCGTCCACTCTCTCGTCCGGTTGCCGGTAGAAAATCAGCCAGAGCACCACCCAGACGAAGCCCGAGATGGCGGTGGCCCAGAAGGCAAAGCGCCAGCCGTAGCGCAGGTTGAGCCAGACAAACAGCGGCGGACCGATCATCGAGGCGACGTTTGAGCCGGCGTTAAAGATGCCGGTGGCGAAGGCGCGGTCCTTACGCGGAAACCACTCAGCGACCGCCTTGATCGCTGCCGGGAAGTTGCCCGCTTCGCCGAAGCCGAGGAGCGCGCGCCAGATGCCGAGATGGACCGGTGTGCGCGAGAGGGCGTGGAGTCCCGCGGCGATCGACCACCAGACGATCGCGGTCGCATAGCCGATCTTGGTTCCGAACTTGTCGATGAACTTGCCCGCGACGAGGAAGCCCACCGTATACGCCACCTGGAAGGCGCCCGTGAGGTAGCCGTACTCCTGGTCGGAGATGTGCATCTCCTCGCGGATCACCGGGATCAGCACCGAAAAGACGATGCGATCGAGATAGTTGATCGTGGTGGCGAAGAACAGCAGCGCCAGGATGACCCAGCGCCACTTGGAGTACGGGAGCACCTGAGGATTATATAGCGGCGCGGCTACTCGTCGATCCGGTCCGCGGGAATCCCGGCGCGCGCCATCGCCGCTTCGACGTCGAGCGGCGTCAGTCGCGTGGCGTCGTAGTCGACGTGCAGCGCCGTCAAGTCAGGCGAGACGCGGATGCGGTTGAATCCATAGGTGGAGTGCGCGCGGGTGATGCGGTCCATCATGGTATCGTCCAGAGGAGCGCGCAGGCGGAAGGAAATCTCGACCTTCGTCATTTCCCATAGGATAGCCGATCGCCCCGCCCGCGTTCGGCTACAGTTAAGAGAACGGAGGAGCGGTGCGTGAGGGTTCACACGAAAGAGTTGCGCAGCCACCCCCGCTACGCCCTGCAAGGGTCGGTCGCGATCTCCTGGCAGGACGGCCATGGGCGGTTTCGCACGTCGCAGTCGAAGGGTATCGACATCTGCGTGTCCGGTCTGCAGATCGAAGCTACCGACCCGATCGACTTGCACACCAACGTGATGGTGCGGTCGGAACGGCTGCAACTTTCCGCCTCAACCGCGGTGCGGTATTGCCGCCAGCATGGGCCGCGGTATAGGATTGGACTGGAGTTTACGGGCGGCCTGCACTGGCGTCCACCCGGGGATAAACCTTAGAACCCTCGGAAATTCTTAGAGTACAGGTCTGACTTCTGTACTAGCGATTTTTTTTCGCTAACCGTGTACTATGAGACTACGATGATGCCGACCCAGACGATCACCAGGCCGAGCTGGAGCGCAATTAAACGGAAAGATGTCCGCCGCCACCGGCGCTATACAGTGCATAATTCCTCGCTACGGGTGTCCTGGCTTGACGTCCAGGGACAGCTCAAGATGGCGGTTGCGCGAGTGCTCAACGTTTCCGAGTCGGGCATGGCTGTCGAGCTGCCGGAGAAACCGCTGCCGACGTCCATGGTCCGTTTCCAGTCGGAGAAACACAAGCTGAGCGGCACCGCCGCGGTGAGGCATGCCTACCGGTTCTCGTCGAAATGGGTGGTGGGCGTCGAGTTCGCCGATGGCCTGCGCTGGATGCCGCCGGATGGCGACGTGGAAGAGCCGATCACGCTCTTCGGCCCGGAATACATCGTCTAAGTCTAATGCGCCGCGAAGACGTGCTCCGTCGCCGCGTGATGATTGACCGGGCCCGCGCCGCGGCCCAGCCCCGGACTTGACCGGATTGCTTCCCACGTAAACGTCTTGGCCCGCGCGACCGCGCTCGGGAGGGTGGTTCCCCTCGCCAGTTCCGCCGTCACCGCCGCCGAACACGTACAGCCGGTGCCGTGCGTATTTGTCGTATCGATGCGCGGGGCGGGGAACTCGTACCATTCACCCGCTGCGTAGAGGACATCGGTGGCGATGCCTTCGAGGTGTCCCCCCTTGACCAGGACGGCAGCCGCGCCAAGGTCAGCGATGCGGCGCGCGGCGTCACGCATTCCGGCGAGGTTGCGGATCGTCTTCTTCGTGAGCGCCTCAGCTTCCTGAATGTTTGGCGTGACCAGGGATGCCCGCGGGATGAGCCGCTTGATCAGGCTTTCCCGGGCGCCGTTGTCGATCAGGAGGGCGCCGTGTTTGCTGATGAGCACAGGGTCGACCACGAGTGGGAAAGAGAAGTCCACGGCCGCTTCCGCCACGGCTTCGACGATGGCCGCGTTGCCGAGGGCGCCGGTCTTGGCCGCCGCCGGAGGAATGTCTTCGAGTACGGCGCGCAACTGGTCGATGACCAGTTCCGCATCCATGGTCACGACGCGCGAGACGCGCATTGTGTTCTGCACCGTGAGCAGTGTGATCACCGCTTCGCCGTAGACCCCAAACTGGTGGAACGTCTTGAGGTCAGCCTGGATACCCGCTCCGCCGCTGGGGTCGGAGCCGGCGATCGTCAACGCAACCGGCTGCATGAAGCTTCAGCATAGCAGGGTTCACTGAGCCGTCCCGGCGAGGTCCGCGGCGCGCTGGAGCCCTTCGCTAGGTCATCGCGGTAGGCACGCCGTCCTCTCCTCCCGAACGTACTGCCCCGCGGCAACCCCGGTTAGCAGCCCATGGCTACACAGACCGAGAAATGCAGCGCGCGGGCAGCCCTTGCTTCTGCTGGACTCGCTCTTCGTGTACTCAGCGATCGCCTGATCCCACGCAGACCTGGCGTGACTCGAGTGTCACCTGATCTGAGAACTGTACCGCTCTGACAGATCCGTGACCCATAACCGGATTGTTGACCTATCGCGCCGAGCGGTATTTGCGCGGGATGCGGAACTCGACGCCGGCGTAGCGGAACTCTTCGGCCGCGCGGTGCGGCGTCTCCTTGGCGTTGACCGCGGCGAGGCCGCGGACGTTCTCCTCGACGAGCTTTGCGATCGATCCGTCGTTGACCGTTGCCAGCAGCGGCAAGGTTCGCCCGGTCGAGGCCAGCCTTTCCGCCAGCCGCCGCGCCATGTTCTCGTTCGACGTGCTGAACGCCTGCGCGGCGCGGATCTTCCTGTCGAGCTGCGCGGCGATGTCGACGAACTTCGGCTGCGGGACGAACGTCGCGGTGCTCTCCGGTTCGCGCCGGTAGGGATCGTGAGGCTGCGCGTAGTAGTACAGTTCCGGCGTCAGGTGCGGGCGCATGCCGGCGTCCGCGTACGGCGGCTGGTAGTTCTCCAGCGCCGCCGCGCGCCAGGCATCCTCGGCCGCGCGACCCGTGTAGAAGCGGTCGACGACGCGGTCGAACTCCGTGTACGGATTCGGAATGAACATCACGGTGGGCTTGTAGTGGCGGATGAGGAAGATCAGCCGGTCGCGGATCTCGGTGAACGAGACGCCGCCCAGATCGTAGCCGCGGTATCCCAACGCATGGACGTCCCGGACACCGAGGATCTTCGCCGCCGCCAAACTCTCTTCGGTGGCGCGGCGGATCGTCTCTTCGGGAGAGAGCTTCCAGGAATCTTTCTCGTCGTTGGTCACGCGGACCAGGTGCACGGCGGCGCCAGTGGCGGCCATGCCTGCAATCGTGCCGCCCGCGGCAAGCACGTAATCCGGGGCGTCGGCGGTCACTACCAACACGACAGGCTGCTGCGCCGCGGCGATGCCGAGCGCGGAAAGAAGAAACATCGAACGGGCGATCACCGGCGCTTCACCTCACGCGCGAGATAGTCCTGTAATCCCGGCAGGTAGTCGAACTCGTCGAGAAAGTAATAGTCTTCCGCATACCGGACGCCGGCTTGTGCGCCGCGCTGCCGCGAGATCCAGTCCATGTGCCACTCTTCCATCATCACGGCGGCGGTTTGATCGTCGATGTTCTCCCACTCGGGGACATGGAGGTTCTCGCGGGCCAATGCAGCCTTGTAGGCGCGCGCGCTGGCGGGGTTCGCGTACACGTTGCGATGCGTTTCGTAGGCGGTCTGCTTGCGGCGGACCTGCTCGGCGTTCAACTCGACCGCGATATTCGGCCGCTGTCCGAGGCCCCAGTCGAGCCGCGCCTTGCCGTAGAGATACCAAGCCTGGTGCGGCTCCATGCCGAGCAGTTTGTGCTCGGGCAGGACGTTGTCGAGACCCGCCATCCACCACGCTTCGGCCATCGCCCGGCCCACGTTCCGGTGATCGGGGTTCTTCTGGTAGTGCTCCCAGGGATTGTGCCCGATGACGACATCGGGCTTGTATTTCCGGATCAGCAGGATGATCTGGTTGCGCAGTTCATTGAGCGGGATGGGATTCATGTAGTCATTGCGCCAGTTCAGGCTGATGACCTTCTTCATCCCCAGGACCTTCGCGGCGGCCACGGCTTCGCGGTAGTTGACCATGTCGTTGCGGGGGTAGCCGTGCGGGCCATCCTTTTCGTCGTTCGAGGCGCGGACGTAGTACACGTCGTAGCCCTCGTCGACGAAGCGCGCGATCAGGCCACCCATGCCGTAGTCGGTCGTGTGGTCGTCGTGGTGGGGCTGGATCACCATCGCCACTTTGCCTTTGGGCAGGGGCTTCAGCGGAAGCTTGCCATCGGCGGAAGCCACCGGGAGAGCCAGCAGCAGGAAGAGCAGGATCGGCCGCATGAAACGGCAAGAGTATCATAGGCGGTGATACACTTTGAAGCCGATGCCTCGAAAGGTCCTGATCGCGACGCTGGCGTGCCTGACGCTTTCGGCCGCGATGGCACAGACGGAGAAACGGGTGCTCGTCGTGACGGCGGGCGGCGGCGACTATCTGATGGCTGCCGGCGGGACGCTTGCCAACCTGATCGACGAGGGCTACGCGGTCCACGTGGTGCAATTCGCCAATGACGAGAAGAACTCCGTAGGTCTGAATCCCGCCGAGACGCGTCTGGCCAATTTAGAAGACTGCGAGAACGCGGCCCGCATGCTGGGGATCCGTGAGGTGCTGAACCTGAACCACAAGAGTGGCGAACTCAGCCAGGTGTCGAGCAATGAGATGCGGAACCAGCTTTTCGCGCTAATTCGATTCTTTAAGCCGCAGATCGTGTTTCACCCCGACCCGTACATCCATTACGAGCCGGATTGGGACCAGTTCTGGATCGCGCGCATGGCGGAGGAGTTTTCCTACGGCGGCAGCAACTACTTCCTGGCTGAACTCGGGCGCATGGGCTTCCCGGGAGTGGGTGTGCCGGAGACATACTACTACGCCACGAACAGGCCCTACCGTCCCGGGGAGGGCGGTCACAATGCAGCGGTGCTGCGGCCGGTCGACATCACCAGGAACTTCAACCGCAAAGTGGCGGCGATGCAAGCCCTGCGGACCTATAACCACCGCTACGCGACGCAGGTCAAAGCACGACTGGAAGCGGCGAGCATGCCGAACCCCGAGCTCCGCGAGATCAACGAGGCGTCCACGCGAGCGCTGGTCCGTGCCTACGTGGAAGAACTGGCGGAGACGATCGGACAGAAGCACGGCCTCCGCTACGGGGAGGAATTCAATTACCACGGCCGCGGGGCGCCGGTGCCCGCGCATGTCCGGGAAAAGGCACGACCGGTCCCTCAGTCCAAGCCAAAAGCAGTACCATAATACTAGGAGGCCGGACGTGTCTTTGCTGAGCGAGCGAGCAGCCTCTGGAGGCAGAAGGCTACCCCCCGTGCCGAAGATCCACTTCGAGGACCTGGAAAGGGACCCTGCGATCATCTACGTCCTCGATTGGGATTTGCGCATCGTCCACTGCAACCTGGCGTGGGACCAGTTCGCCGAAGCAAACGGCGGCGCGCGGTGGCGACGCACCCACGTGATTGGCACGCCAGCGATGAGCGTCGTTCCGCCTGACCTGTTTCCCTTCTACAGCGGCGCCTTTGCGCAGGTGCGGCGGACCGGAGAATCGTGGACACACCGGTATGAGTGCTCCTCTCCCGGCCGTCTGCGAGTGTTCCACATGAACGTCCTGCCATGCCTGGAGTCGAACCAGATTCTGGTGGTCCATTCACTGGCGGTGGAGCGGCCGCACGGACCGGAGCGGCCACCGGTGCCGGGCGATCCTGGTGTGCACTGCGGGGCCGATGGGCTGCTGCGCATGTGCAGCCACTGCCGCCGCACGAAGCGGGCATCCGAACCGGTTTGGGATTGGGTGCCTTCGTTCGTCGAACGGGCGCCCGCACCTGTATCCCATGGTTTGTGCCCGGTTTGCATAATGTACTATTACCCCGACGTCCGGGCGCACCGGCAGGGCAAGCCGCTCCTGCTACACTAAGAAGAGGTTGCTTCAGGAAGGGCTCGTCCGTCCAAGGATGGGCGCCGCCGCCCGGATTTCTCGGCAGATCCCTGTGTATGACCCGCCAGAACGCGGGGCACTGACGCACTACCTCATTGAATGGGATACTTCCGGTTTTTCTCCGCGCATCGCGCGCTGCTCACTTTTGGCCTGCTCACGGCGCTCTCCACGAGCTTCGGCCAGACGTTCTTTATCTCGCTCTTTCTTCCTCACTTTTCCGAATCTTTCGGACTTGACAAGGCTGGCTTCGGTGCGATTTTCGGACTGGCGACCCTCGGCAGCGCCTTGTGTCTGCCACGGTTTGGCGCGCTGATCGACCGCCTGGACCTGCGCCGCTACACCATCGGGACCTTCGCCGGACTCGCAATTGCCTGCGCCCTTGCGGGTCTCGCGCCGCATGCAGCGGTGCTTTGTCTGGCGCTGTTCGGCCTGCGCCTGTTCGGACAGGGTCTGCTGGGACATGTCTCCCAGACCGTGATGGCGCGGGAGTTCGGCGGGAATCGGGGGAAGGCTTTGGGCGTCGCCGGACTCGGGTATCCGATGGGAGAGGCGCTCCTGCCGTTGATTTTCGCGCTCGTCCTCACCTGGATGCCTTGGCGCATGGCCTGGGTGGCGGTTGCCGCCGTGATCGCGGGCGTCCTTCTGCCGGCCGTCCTGCGCCTGCTTGAGAACGCACCGAAACCCGATCCGGAGCCGGAACTGATTGCTCCCGTTGCGGACGAGCCCGTCTTATCCGGCGAAAGCCTCTGGCGCGACCGCCGCTTCTACCTCGTGATGCCGGTCTTCCTGGCGATGCCGTTCGTCCTCACTGGTTTGTTCCTGTTTCAGATGCCGCTGGCCGAAAGCAAAGGCTGGCGGCCGGAATGGATGGCGGCTGCCTTCACGGCCTTCGCTGTGACGCGCGCATTCTGCTCCCTGGGCGCCGGACCGCTGGTCGACCGGCTGACCGCGTTGCGGTTGCTGCCATTGTTTCTGATCCCGCTGATGGTGGGTATTGGAGTGATGGCTGCCAGCCGTTCGCCGTGGGCGGCATTCGTGTACATGGCGCTCACCGGAGTCTCGGCAGGCATCGCCAGCACGGTCATCTCCGCGGTCTGGGCTGAGATGTACGGGCCGTCGAACGTTGGGACCGTACGCAGTGTCGCGGTGGCCCTGGCCGTCATGAGCACCGCCTTGAGCCCGGCTCTGATGGGCTGGCTGTTTCAGGCGGGCTTCAACTTCCATGACATGCTCACCGCGTCGATCTGGATCATCGCCGTGTCGTCCTTAATCGCGCTGCCTGTCACTCCCTGGTACGACGAAATCCGCGGCTTCCTGGCATCGCTCTCCTGGCCCGGCAGGACGGGCGAAGCCGGGTAGTCTGGAAGAGATGCTTCGCACGCTGTTTGTTCTCCTCGCCGCCTCGCTGGCGCTGCTGGCGCAACCGCGGCGCGTGTCCGACGAAGAGGTGGCCGCGGTTCATCGCTCGGCCCTGTTGATCGACACGCACAACGACGTCACCAGCGAGACCGTGAAGGGCCTCGACATCGGTCCCCGCAGAAGGGCGGGACAGACCGATCTGCCGCGCCTCCGGGAGGGCGGCGTGGGAGCCGTCTTTTTCGCAGCCTACGTCTCGGGAAGCTATGTCCAGGGCAACCGTTCGCCGCGGAGGGCGCTGGAGATGATCGACACGATCCGGCACGGCATCGCCGGCCGCTACCCGAAGGACTTCGCCCTGGCGACCACGGCGGATGAGATCCTGGCCGCGCGCCGCCAGGGAAAGATCGCGGCGCTCATCGGCATCGAGGGCGGGCACGCGATCGAGGACAACCTGGGGCTTCTGCGTAATTACTATGCGCTGGGCGTCCGCTACATGACGCTCACGCACGCCAACTCGAACCTCTGGGCGGATTCTTCGGGCGACTCCCGCAAGCCGCACAACGGCCTGTCAGCGTTCGGACGCGACGCGGTGCGCGAGATGAACCGCCTCGGCATGATGGTGGATGTCTCGCACGTCTCGGACAAGACCTTCCGGGATGCTCTTGAGGTGAGCCGCGCGCCGCTGCTGGCTTCGCATTCCTCCTGCCGCGCGCTGTCGAATATTCCACGGAACATGACCGACGAGATGATCGTGGCGATGGCGAAGAAGGGGGGCGTCATCCAGATCAACTTCGGTTGCGAATTCCTTTCGCAGAAGTCGGCCGACACCTCGTCCTGGACGAACCCGGCGCTGCGCAACGTGACGCCGAAGCCGCAAACGGTCCGCGCGACGCTCGCCGACGCGGTGGCGCACATCCGTCATGTCGTGAAGATCGCCGGGATCGGCGCCGTGGGCATCGGCAGCGACTATGACGGCGTGGGGTGTGTCCCCTTGGGGTTGGAAGATAACTCGAAATACCCGAACCTGACTCGTGCCCTGCTCGAAGACGGATTCACGGCTGAGGAGATCCGCAAGATCTACGGCGAGAATCTGATCCGCGTCATGCGCGCGGCTGAAGCCGCGGCTCAGCCGTAGATCCCCGGCGCTTCGTGCCCGAGCGCGGTGACGTACTCGTCATATGGCCCCAGATACACGCGCGGATCCCGGTCCGTGCCGCTTTCGCCCCCCAGTTCGAGCACTCTTGAACTCAGCCCGCGCAGAAACGCCCGGTCGTGGGAGACGAACACCATTGTCCCTTCGAACTCCTTGAACGCTTCGATGAGCATCTCTTTCGTCGCCATGTCGAGGTGGTTCGTCGGCTCGTCGAGCACCAGGAAGTTGGGAGGGTTGTAGAGCATCCGCGCGATCGCGAGCCGGGAACGCTCGCCGCCCGACAGCGCCCGGATCCGTTTGTCCACATCGTCTCCGGCGAACTGGAACGCACCGGCGAGAGTCCGCAGCGCACCCAGGCCGTCCAGGGGAAAGTCCTTCTGCAGCTGCTCGATAATCGTCAGGTCCGGGTCGAGGACGTCGAGCGACTGCTGCGCGAAGTAGCCCAGGATCAAACTTGCTCCGAGCCGCACGGCGCCGGAATCCGGTGTGGCGGCGCCGGCGACCATCCGCAGCAGGGTGGTCTTTCCCGCGCCATTGCGGCCCATCACGGCCCAGCGTTCGCCGCGCCGCACCGTCAGGTCCAGGCCGTCGAAGATCGTCCGCGGCCCGTAGCTCTTGCACAGGCCTTCGATCTCGACGACCTTGTCTCCGGATCGCGGTGGAACGCGGAACTCGAACTTCACACGTTGCCGTTTGCGCGGCAGTTCGATTTTGTCGATCTTGTCCAGGGCTTTGATCCGGCTCTGTACCTGTGCCGCCTTCGCGGCGTGGGTCTTGAACCGTTCGATGAAGCGCTGCTCCTTGGCCAGCATGGCCTGCTGCCGCGCGAACGCCGCCTGCTGGTTCGCCTCGCGGATGGTCCGCTCGCGCTCGTAGAAGTCGTAGTTGCCGGAGTACACCGTGATTTCTCCGGCGTCGATCTCGGCGATCTTCGACACCACACGATTCATGAACTCCCGGTCGTGCGACGTCATCAGCAGCGCCCCGGGATACTGTCTGAGGAACCGCTCCAGCCAGATGATGGACTCGATGTCGAGGTGGTTTGTCGGCTCGTCCATCAGCAGAACGTCGGGCTGTCCGAGCAGAACCCGTGCCATGGCGACGCGCATCTTCCAGCCGCCCGAAAGCGCGCCCACGTCGCCATCGATCTGGTCGTCACGGAAGCCGAGCCCGTGCAGAACCTCGCGCGCCTGCGCTTCGAGCCCGTAGCCGCCGAGGTGTTCGTACTCCTCCTGCACTTCGCCGAAGCGCTCCAGGATACGGTCCATCTCGTCGAGGCGGGCCGGATCTTCCATCGCCTGTTGCAGCGCTTCCAATTCGTGGTGCAGGTCGCCGGCCCGTCCGCTGCCTGCCACCGCTTCGTCCAACACGGACCGCCCCTGCATCTCCTCGACATCCTGGCGGAAGTAGCCGATGGTCAGCCGCTTCGGCACGGAGACCTCGCCCGCGTCGGGAGCCTCCTCGCCGACGATCATGCGGAAGATCGTGGTCTTGCCGGCTCCGTTCGGTCCCACCAAGCCGACCTTCTCGCCCGGGTTCAATTGGAACGATGTGTCGAGGAAGAGGATCTGTTTGCCGTACTGTTTCTGGATTCCGGAGAGAGCGATCACGCCGTCAGCCTCGTGTGGATCGAGCGAACCCTGAGGACGCCTCCCCCCTCGACTGCAAGCCCCATGCAGGTCAAGCCCAGGATGGGGCCTGTCTTGAGATCGACCACCGGTCCGCCGTTGATCGAAATTGACGCCGCCGAACGCGAAGCCGAGTAGCGCAGCCGGACACGCAACCGGCCATCCGCCGGCAGTGCCAGTGGATATGGCGCTTCCCGCTCGACCGGGTAGCCCAGATACGAGTACACCGTTGTGCCTCGGTTACGCTGGACCGTGCGAGGCGTCCCTGTCGCGACCAAGATGCGTCCACCCGCGGCGCGGACTCGAACGCAGGCTTCCCCGGCCGCCCCCGGGGGGAGCAGCGAGTCGCTGAACAGCAGGTAGCCGTCGGGCCGGACGACTTGCAGGTCCACGTCGACCTCGCCCTCTGCCACCAGTGGCAGGCTGTGCCCGACGCCGGCCGCATTGGCCGAGCCCTTGTTCTGCTCGATCTCCAGCCAGAGGTCCTCGCTATCCGCCGCGGTCGCGTAGCGCTCCACCGCCGCGGTCCGGTTCGGTCCGGGGTTGACGGTATGCCACCCGGAGCGTCCATTGCGGAAGTCGATCACGTCTTCGCGTGCCGCAATCCACTCCGGCCGGACGCGGGCCAGCGCCGGACGGTTGTGGCGCATCCAGTGGCCCTTGTTGTACGACACGACGATCGTCCCGTCGGCTGCTTCGGTCAGGTAGGGATAGGTCACGTGGGCGATCGGTTCGGCCGGGTTATCGGGGAACGAGGTGGCATCGATCTCCCGCGCGCCTTCGAAGCGGCGCCCGTCGGCGGTGATCCCCAGAACCAGACTCTGGCGGGCGTAATTCCCCTGTACGTGGTTATTCCAGGCGATTGCGATCTTGCCATTCTTCAGCCTCAACAATGTTGCAGGCGCATTGCTCGACGGAATCGCCGACGGCGCGGCATCGGACCATGTCACACCGCCGTCGTTCGAATACGATTGCCACTGGAAGCCCGTCTGCGCGCGGATGAGCATCCAGAGCCTGCCGTCCGGCAATTCGGCGACGCTCGGCTCGTTGGCGCCGCTCTCGAAACCGCCGCCTCCCGCTTGCAGCACGCTGCGCGAACGGGTCCAGGTGCGGCCGTCATCGTCGGAATACAGCGCGGTCGTCGCAAATTGGCCGTGGTTCGCCGTAAGAAAGGCACAGGGATAGACGAGTCTTCCGGTGGTGAGTTCGGTCAGCGACAGGATATCGCCGTTGTAGCGTTCGCCGGTCGGCATCTTGCGCGGTTCGCTCCACGTACGCCCCGCGTCGGTCGAGCGGTGATAGAAGACTTCGCACAGAGATTTGGCGGGGGAAGCGGATTCGTAGTCGTATCCGCTGTAGCGGACGAACACGTGGAGCAGCGTGCCGGCGCGTGTGACGCGCAGGGCGTGGGAGAGCAGGGAATAGTCCCTGGTCCCATGCAGGAACGCGACCGGGTCGGTCCAACCGCGGCCGCCGTCCCGCGACCTTCGCAGCGTCAGCCGCGAGATCGGCCACATCGCTTTCGCCGTGTACGGGGCTTCCGGTTCCGTCGTGGCCCAGAGCAACGAACCATCCCGTAACGCAGTGACGGGTCCGCCACGGGCTCCGTGGTAGCCGAGGTCGAGCGTGAGCCGCTCGGGCCACCCGGGCGCGGGACCGGCTGAGAGAATCGGTCTTCGGAACCACGCAAGTCCTGCCAGCACTAGTGCGGTCCGTCGAGTCATCGATGCTCCTTGACTTCCGATTGGAATTCGCTTCATCGCCAACGCAATCAGGCAACCGTCGAGCCAGGCTGCTCCGGGTTCACAACCAGGCAGCCGGCCATGGACGCAACACGGCAGAGCCTCTGATCGGCGGCAACGAACACATCCACCAGTCCTGTCTGGCGAAGATCGAGTACCATTGCGAGTTGTAACGAATCCAGTGTCCGAAGGCCTTCGGACACTCCGTATCGTATCAGGAGGGTCCTCGCGCCATGAAAGTGGCGTTCCTGGACAGGTGGGGAGATCAGAAGGCGATGCCGAACGAGATCAGCCCGGAACCGGCGCCGGGCGATCTGGCGTGCTTCTTCGTTGATCTCTCCCGTTCGCGTCTTGATTGCAAGCACAGACTCGAATTCCACGATCGACAGGTGGGAGATCAGCGATAACGAGTCCGGTTGTTCCAACAGCCGGTCCAGATGAACTGAGCCGGACTCTTTGTGGTATCGCTTGGCAAGAGCGCTTGTGTCGAGGAAGTAGCTTGGCAACTAACGCTCTTCCCGAAGTGAGACGACGACGTCGGCCAGGGAGCCGGAAATCGTCGAAAGAGCCCGTCGCACATCCTCAATGCTGACATCGTCCTGCACCGCAGCCGCCAACTCCTCGGGTGAAAAATACCCGGTGACATCTTGGCCGGTGACCACTCGGTCGGCAATCGTGACGATCACCCGCTGTTCATCTTGGAGATCGAGAGCTTCCAGCGGCTTAAGAACCCCACCCTTGTAGACGGCCCAAACTCGCCTCTCCATATGACCTCAGTGTAACAAGGGTCTCGATAGCGTCGTCTTCACTGAAATGGCCGTTGCAGCGCGCCGTCAGCCACATGCCGCAGCGATCGCTTCGGCGATCTTCTCTCCGTGGAAGCGGCCGTTCTCGATGAAGATCTCGTTGGTGTGCATGCCGGCCACGATCACGCCTGCCAGGAAGATGCCCGGACGCTGGCTCTCCAATGTGTCGGGATTCGTGTAGGGACGCTTCGTCTCCAGATCGAGCGTGATGCCGAGCGCGCCGAGGAAGTCGAGATCCGGGGAGTAGCCGGTCATGGCGAAGACGAAGTCGTTCGGCAGCGTGATGTCGCCCTCAGGCGTGCCCAGGATGACGGAGTCCGGGTGGACCTCCTTGACGACCGTGTGGAAGTACGCCTTGATCTCGCCGCTCTTGATGCGGTTCTCGATGTTGGGCTTGATCCAGTACTTCACGTTGCGGTGGATCGCGCCGCCGCGATGCACCAGCGTGACGCGCGCGCCTGTCCAATGCAGTTCGAGAGCCGCGATGGCCGCTGAGTTCTTCGCGCCCACGACGAGGACGTCGTGGTTGTAGTAGGGGTGCGGCTCCTTGTAGTAGTGCAGCACCTTCGGCAGATCCTCACCGGGGACACCCAGGCGGTTCGGCACGTCGTAGTAGCCGGTGGCCAGCACGATCTTGCGGGCGTGGTAGACGTGCGGGCAGCTGCGGGCGTCGCGGCTGGTCACCACGAACGCGTTGTCCTCGCCGCTGATCGTTTCGACGCGCTCATACTGGCGGATGTCGATCTTATAGTGTTCCGCCACGCGGCGGTAGTACTTGAGAGCCTCGGTGCGCGTCGGCTTCTCATTGAGGCTGGTCATCGGGATGTTGCCGATTTCCAGCAACTCCGGCGTCGTGAAGAAAACGAGATTGGTCGGATAGTTGTAGATCGAGTTGACGACGCAGCCCTTGTCGAGCAGGACGGCGCGCACGCCGCGGCGCTTGAGCTCGATGCCTGTCGCCAGCCCGGTGGGACCGGCTCCGACAATCAGAGCGTCAAACGCCTCGCTCACAGCATCGCCTCGACCGACGTATACACCTGTTGCAGCGCTTCCGGCAGGGACTCGGGATCCTTCCCGCCCGCTTCGGCCAGGTCCGGCCGTCCGCCGCCCTTGCCACCGACCGCTTGTGCCACCGCTCCGGCCAGTTTGCCAGCGTGAACCTTGCCGGTCAGGTCCTTGGTGACCGCCGACACGATCGAGACAGACCCGTCTTCCGTAGACGCAAGAACCACCACGGCGGACTTCCACTTGTTCCGCAGCGCGTCGGCCAGCGCGCGCAATTGCGGGCGGTCCATGCCGTCGATGCGCGCCGCCAGAACGCGCACCGTGCCGAACGTACGCGCCTGTGCATCCAGTCCCGCTGCCTCGGCCTGCGCGATGCGGTTCTTCAGTTGCTCTACTTGCTTTTCCAGGGCGCGCTCGCGGGCGAGCAGCTTCTCCACGTGCTCAACGAGTTCCGGCTCGCTCACGCGCATCATGTGCGCGATGCGTCCGAGGGTGCCGTTGGCGTGCTGATAGCGGGACACGGCAGTCTCGCCCGTGATCGCCTCGATGCGCCGGACGCCCGCGGAAATGCTGCCTTCGGAGACGATCTTGCAGATGCCGATATCCCCCGTGCGGCGGACGTGCGTGCCGCCGCACAACTCACGGCTGAAGTCTTCGATTGAAACGACGCGGACTTCTTCGCCGTACTTCTCCCCAAACAGCGCCATTGCACCGGTGGACACCGCCTGATCAAGCGGCATGACCGTCGTTTCCACGGCGGCGTTAGCCAGGATCTCCGCGTTCACCAGCCGCTCAATCTCTTCGATCTCCGCATGGTCGACCGCGGCGTAGTGGCTGAAGTCAAAGCGCAGGCGCGGCGGTTCGACGACCGAACCCGCCTGCTTCACGTGCGTGCCCAGTACCTGGCGCAGCGCGGCGTGCAACAGATGCGTCGCGGTGTGGTTGCGCATCGTGGCGAGCCGCAATGACTCCTCGACTTCGCCGCGCACGTCGTCGCCCACATGGAGCGGCCCGAGAGTCGTGACCTTGTGGACGGACAGCCCCGGCAGCGCGGGATACACTGTCTGCACCGACGCGAGTTTCTCGCCTGTTTCAATCGCGTAGAGCGCCCCGGCGTCGCCGACCTGGCCGCCGGTTTCGGCGTAGAAGGGCGTGCGGTCGAGCACCACTTCGCACTCGATGCCCGGACCGACGTTGCGCACGGCGTCGCGGTCGACGAGGATGCCGACGATCTTCGCGGGAGCGGTCAGCTCGTCGTATCCCAGAAACACGGTGCGGCCCTGCTCCAGCAGGTCGTGATAGGTGGCGGCGACGGCGGCCTTCTCGGCGCCCTTCCAACTGGCGCGGGCGCGCTCCCGCTGCCGCTGCATCTCCTGCGCGAAGCCTTCGCGGTCGATCGCGATGCCGCGCTCCCGCGCCATCTCCTCCTGCTCGTCGAGCGGGAGGCCATACGTATCGTAGAGCTTGAACGCCACCGCGCCAGGCAGCAGCGGCTCCGACAGCGCCTTGACCTCGTCCTGGAACATGCGCTCGGCGACGAGGAACGTCGTGGCGTAGCGGTGTTCTTCGTCTTTCACGATACGCGCGACGCGCTGCACGCTTTCAAGAAGCTCGGGATACGCCGGCTTCATCCATTCGGCGACGAATCCCGCGAGCCGGTAGAGGTACGGATCTTCCACGCCCGCCAGCCGCGCGTGGCGCAGCGCCCGGCGCATGATCTTGCGCAGGACGTAGCCGCGGCCGTCATTGGCCGGGACCACGCCATCGTGAATCAGGAACGCGGTGGCGCGGGCATGGTCGGCGTTGATGCGGAGCGCAGTGTCGACGCGCGGGTCGGCTCCGGGCGAGACACCGAACAACTCCGCGGCGCGCTCCATGATCGGGTAGATCAGGTCGGTCTCGAAGTTCGACAGCTTGCCCTGCATGATCGCGGCGACGCGTTCGAGCCCCATGCCCGTGTCGATCGAGGGTCGCGGCAGCGGCGTCATCCGTCCGCTGGCATCGCGGTCGAACTGCATGAACACCAGGTTCCAGATTTCGACGAACCGCCCGCCGGCATCGCTCGGGAACGCTTCGTGCTCGCGTCCTGGCTCGGCTGCCTGCGGACCCAGGTCGAAGTGCAGCTCCGAGCACGGGCCGCACGGTCCGGTGTCGCCCATCTGCCAGAAGTTATCCTTCTCATCGAGGCGGAAGATCCGGCTCTTCGGTACCCCGGCGACCTTCTGCCATAACTCTTCGGCCTCGTCGTCCTCACGGAAAACGGTGACGTAGAGCTTGTCCTTGGGCAGCTTGTAGTGGCGTGTTACCAGGTCCCAGGCGTAGTCGATCGCTTCGGCTTTGAAGTAATCGCCGAAGGAGAAGTTGCCCAGCATCTCAAAGAAGGTATGATGACGGCGGGTGTAGCCGACGTTCTCGAGGTCGTTGTGCTTGCCCCCGGCACGGACGCACTTCTGCGACGTGGTGGCGCGTGTGTAGTCGCGCTTCTCCCGTCCGAGGAAGACGTCCTTAAACTGGTTCATGCCGGCGTTGGTGAACAACAGCGTGGCGTCCCCGGCCGGAACGAGCGAGGAGCTACGCACGACGCGATGGCCGCGGGCGGCGAAGAAATCGAGGAATGTCTGGCGTACTTCGTGACCTGTCACAAATATCCTTAGGCGCGGGCCGGGAGGCTGCGAGAAAGTGGTTCGCTTGACTTATTCTAGCGTGTGCCGTGCTACCTGCTGGCTGGGCCTGGTCCTGCACGCCGGCGCGTCGGAACCGTGGGACAGCCTGCGGCCGGCGATCGAGCGAGAACTGCGGGACTCAAACGTCGCGTCCGTCGCGGTCGGCGTGGCGCGCAACGGGCGCATCGAGTGGGAAGAGGCGTTCGGGTGGGCCGATACTGAGGCGCGTGTGGCGGCTACGCCGCGCACGCCGTACTCCCTGGCCTCGATCTCCAAGCCCATCACGGCGACGGCGCTGATGAAGCTCGTGTCCGAAGGCCGGGTGAACCTGGACGCACCCGCCAACCGGTATCTTGCCGATGCACCTATCCGGGCTCGCACCGGCGACCCCGGGAAGGCGACGGTCCGCCGGATCGCCAGCCACGCCGCCGGCCTGCCGCTGCACTACCAGTTCTTCTACATGAACGAAGCACCGCGTCCGCCCGCACACGCGGAGACGATGCGGCGGTTCGCCTGGCTTGTGTTCCCTCCCGGGCGCCAGTATCAGTATTCGAATCTCGGCTACGGGATTCTCGACTGGATCATCGCGCAGGCGTCCGGCCGGCTTTACGAAGACTACCTGCGGGACGAGATCCTGCGCCCGCTGGGCATGAACGATTCCTACGCCGGGCCGCATCCGGAGGAAGGCCGGCCCTACGCCCGCCGGTACGATGCGAATGGCCGGACGCTGCCGTTCTATGACTTCGACCACCGCGGCGGGTCCGCGATCTGGGCCAGCGTTCACGATCTGCTGCGGTTCGCGCTGTTTCATCTCAATCTGCCGCTGGCGGATCAGACGCGGCCGCTGCCCGAGGCGCTGGTCCGGCAGATGCAGAAGCCGGTCACGCGCATCCGCCCGGGGAGCGGGTACGGCATCGGGTGGAACATCCGCAAGACGCGCGGCGGGTATCGCGTGGTCTCCCACAACGGAAGCATGCCGGGAGTCGCGACGACTCTGCGGATGATCCCGGAGCGGAAGCTGGCGGTGGTCGCGCTGGCCAATGGAGGCGCGCCGCTGCCGCACCGCGTCGCCGACATGATTTGTGAGAAGCTGCTGCCGGATTGGGAGCGCGATGCGACGCCCGAAGATCCGCCCGCGCCCTTCCGTCCTCCGTCCCGGCTGCGGGGCCGCTGGACCGGTGAGATCGAGACCTACACGCGCGGGGTGCCGGTCGAGATCGAGGTAAACGGTTCGCACATGACCGTCAGGTTGGCCGGGGATGACCCCAAGGCCGTCAACGAATCCCGCTGGCACGCGAAGCGCCTCTCAGGCCAGTGGAGTGCCGACCCTGGCATCGAAGAGACGCGCGGCCGCCCCTCCACCCTCCGGTTCTCGCTCGCGATGAACGGCGCGAGCCTCGAAGGGCCGGTGAGCGTGCTGTCGATGCCATCGTCCGGGATGCCGCCCGCCGGGGCGGTCACGCTCTGGATGCGGCTCCGCCGTGCGCCCTGATTGCGCGTATAGTGAGAAGACCAGGGAGGTTCCGTATGCAGAATCGGTGGACACGGCGCGAACTGATGCAGATGGGCATGGTCGCCGGAGCAGTCGCGTTCTTGCCCCGCGACCTCGCGTTCTCCGCCCAGTTCGTGTCCAAAGCCGACCCCAGCCCGCTGGCGATCCCGGGGCCGTACCCGGGGCGGGTGGTGGAGGTGGCGCATCCCGGCTCCATCGCCGGTGGCAAGTATCAGGCAGGCCCCGTGCGCGACATGATGCGCCGCGGCATGGCGTCGTTGACCGGAGAGGACGATTGGGCCGCGGCCTGGAAGAAGTTCGTCTCCCCTGGAGAGGTGGTGGGCATCAAGCTGAACCCGGTCGGCGCACCGCGCGTGATCTCCGCTCCGGAGGTGGTCCGCGAGATCATCAGCGGATTGAACGCGGCAGGCATTCCCAACAAGGACATCGTCCTCTACGACCGCTACCGCGACCAGTTCTTCCGCGCCGGATTCCACAAGTGGGCGGAAGGAGTTCGCACGGCTTACGCCGCGCCAGCGTTCGAGAACATCCAGCAGAACATCGAGGGCTACGATCCCGATCACTACATGGAGATGGCGCTCACGCTGCCGGGCTACGATATCTCGAACGAGCGCGCCCGCCGCAGCTACGCCGCGCGCTTCATCACGCGCGATGTGAACAAGCTGATCAATCTGTGCCTGCTCAAGGATCACCAGTCGGCGGGGGTCACGCTCGCGCTGAAGAACCTTTCGCACGGCCTCGTGAACAACGTCAACCGCAGCCACGGCACCAATACGCTGAATGCCTGCGGCGCGTTCATTCCCGCCGTGGTGGCGATGCCGGTGATCCGCAACAGGACCGTCCTCCACATCATGGACGGCGTGAAAGGCGTTTATCACGGCGGTCCGCCGGCTCAGGCGCAGTTCGTCTGGGAACACAAGACGATGTACTTCGCGACGGACCCGGTGGCGCTCGATCACGTGGGCTGGCGCGCCATTGATGCGCAACGGGCTAAGGTGGGCATGAAACCGGTGGCGGAAGATCTTCCGGACAAACACAGCACGTTCCTGCGCCGCCAGCCGGAGCACGTGGAGATCGCCGGCGCGCTGGGACTCGGGGTGTTCGATTGGGACAAGATCGATCTGCGCCGCTTCACGCTTTGATATGGTAAGTAGCCATGGCTGATTATCAGGGGGCGGCGGAGTTCCAGGGTTCCTGGCGCCGCCTGCAGCAACTCGGATTGAATGCCTACGAGTCGCGCTCGTATCTGGTGCTGCTGGGGCATCCCCGCTTCAAGGCGCTGGAACTGGCGGCGCGAGCACACGTTCCGCGGCAGAAGATTTACGAGGTGCTCGACAGCCTGGTGGAGAAAGGCTTCGCCCAGGTCGTCCAGGAGAAGACGAAGCTGTTCTCGGCCGTGGAACCCGCGCTGGCGATTCCCAGCTACATGGCCCGCAAGCGCCAGGCGCTGGAGCAGGAACTCACCGACCAGGGACGCAACGCGTCGGCAATCGTCGAAGACCTGAATGCGTTCTACTCGCAGGGGCAGGGCGGGCGCGGCACGCTCGACTACCTGCGCATCGTCACCGAGCCCGCGCAGACCGCGGCCGAGTACCGGCGCATGCTCTCGGAGGTGCGCAGCGAGTATCTCGAATTCTCGCGGCCGCCCTACGCGGTGGATCCGCTGGAAGAGCAACTGGTGCAGCAGGCGCGTCAGGGGGGCGTGGTCTGCCGCTTGCTGATTGAATCGGCCACCCTCGACGACGCGCACCGACAGCGTCTCGCCGACTACGCCGCCATCGGCGTCGAGATTCGCGAAGTGCCGTCGCTGCCGATGAAACTCGCCGTCTTCGACGGGCGCTGTGGGATGATTGCGCTGCTCGATCCGGTGCTGACCCGTCCCGCCTGGACCGCCGTGGTGTTCGACCACGACGGCATGGGCGAAGCGATGAAGGGCCTATTCGAGGACTACTGGCGGCAGGGTCCGGCAGCGGCTACGACGCCCTCTTCCTTGGCCCCGTGATGGCCTGTGTGCCGCGCTCAGCGCGGAAGCCATCGGATCCGGCCGCGCATCTTCTTTGACCATCCGTCGCGCGGAGAGCGAGCGGCACTGCGGTATCTTCTAATATTGGCTCCGGCGAGGGCCGCGTTCGCCCGGCTCGCCTCCGCCCTAGGGGATTCCATTGAGGACTATGTCGCGAACGATCTCCAGTACGACCGGCGGCTCGGGGACGAGCCGAATCAAGAGGACGAAGGCGGCGTGCGCCGTATCCATTGAGGAGGGAGACCGGCATGCCTGAGGTCCCGGCCGCGGTCGATGCGGACGCCCTGATCGCCATTGAGGAACAGTGGGGCGCCCGGAACTATCACCCCCTCGATTTCGTCGTCGAACGCGCTTCCGGCGCCTGGTTGTTCGATGTCCAGGGGCGAAAGTACCTCGATTTCCTCAGCGCCTATTCCGCCGTCAATCAGGGCCACCGCCACCCGCGCATCCTCCAGGCTCTCCGAGATCAGGCCGAGCGCGTCACTCTGACTTCCCGCGCGTTTCGCAACGACCAGCTTCCGCTGTTCTGCAAGGAACTCGCCGAACTGTGCCGGATGGAGATGGTGCTTCCCATGAACACCGGCGCGGAGGCTGTGGAAACGGCGATCAAGACAGCGCGGCGCTGGGGCCATCAGAAGAAGCAGATTCCGATGGACCGCGCGGAGATCATCGTCTGCCAGAACAACTTTCACGGCAGGACGACGACCATCACGGGGTTTTCATCGGAATTGGCGTACCGCGATGGATTCGGACCGTTCACGCCCGGCTTTGTTCCGATTCCGTTCGGCGATCTGCCGGCGCTCGAAACCGCACTCACGCCGAACACCTGCGGCTTCCTCTTTGAACCGATCCAGTGCGAGGCGGGCATCCTGTTCCCACCGCGGGGATTCATCGGCCAGGCGGTGGAATTGTGCCGCCGCAATCGCGTGCTCGCGATCGCGGATGAGATTCAGACCGGGCTCGGACGCACGGGTACGCTCTTTGAATGCTGGAGCGAGAACACGCAGCCCGATATATTTGTGCTCGGCAAGGCGTTGTCGGGCGGCTTCTATCCGGTCTCCGCCGTCGTGTCCAGCGCTGAGATCCTCGGCGTGTTCGAACCGGGCAGCCATGGGAGCACCTACGGCGGGAATCCGCTTGCCTGCGCGGTGGCGCGTGCGGCCCTTGCCGTCACGCAGGAAGAAGGGCTCGTTGAGAATTCGCAGCGCCTCGGCGCCTGGCTCCTGGAGGAGCTTCGGGCGATCCGCCACCCGATCATCCGGGAAGTCCGGGGCAAGGGACTGCTGGTCGGAATCGATCTTGCAGTTCCGGCGCGCCCCGTCTGCGAACGGCTCATGGAGGCCGGGGTTCTTTGCAAGGAGACCCACGAGCACGTCATTCGCCTTGCGCCTCCCCTGGTGATCTCGAAGGACGATCTAGCCTGGGCGCTGGAGCGGATCGTGAGCGTGTTCTCGGCAATCTGAGCGCGATCCTACGACGCCCGCTTCCACGGTCCCGTGATGGCCAGCGTCACGCCGGGCCGCTGGATGTTCACGAACATCGTCGTGCCGTCGGGCGAGAACGCCGCGCCGCAAAACTCCGAATCATTGTGCGCGTTTTTCGCGAACGGATAGACGCGGCCGTCCGGCGTGACCTGACGGACGTAGTTGGTTCCCGGCCCGTCCTCGCACACGAACAGATCGCCCGACGGCGCGACCGTGACATTGTCCGGGTTCTCGATTACGCTCTCGTCGTTCGGCTCCACGAACAGGTGGAGCTGCGCTGGAGCTTTCGATTCGTCTTTGCGGCCCTCGCGCGGGCTGGGCGTATAGCGGAAGATCTGTCCCTTTTTGGCGTGCCCGCCGCTGGTGCAGACGATCCAGACATCGCTGTCGCCCATCCAGATGCCCTCGCCGCGGGCGAAGCGCGCCGCACCGTTGGCGAAGCCCTGGGCCCGCAGTTCGTCGGCCTTGGAGTCTGCGTTCTCCACGTCGATCCAGCCGACCTGTAAGGTCTCGCGCAGTCCGAGGCGGGTTTCCTCCACATTGCGGGTATCGAAGGACTTCTGGTCGAGCACCATGAGCGCCTGGAGGCGCCCGGCGTCCAGGCGTCCTCGACGGCTGGGCAGGAAACGGTAGAAGAGCGAGTCGCCGCGGTCCTCGGTCAGATACACGATGCCGGTACGGGGGTCGATCGCGATCGCTTCGTGGACAAAACGGCCCATCGCACGCAGCGGCACGGGCTGCACCAACCCGGTCGCCGACGCGGGCACTTCGAAGCAGTAGCCGTGGTCCTGCGCGAAGTCCTCTTCGGCGCGTTGGACCGTTTCTTCGCAACTGATCCAGCTTCCCCAGGGCGTCGGACCGCCGGCGCAGTTCGTCAGCGTTCCGCCGAGGCTCTGGAAGTGGCGCTGCAGTTTCTGTGTCCTCGTGTCGAAGACGAGCGTCGTTGTGCCGCCGAGGCCGGAGTCGTAGAACCTCTGGCGGTGGGTTGCCGTCAGCCGGGCGCCGTGCTCCAGGTCCCGGCCGCCGGGCCCCACTTCGTGATTCCGGATAACGATGGTGGTGCCTCCGGGACCGGCGAACGCCGCCATGCCGTCGTGCGCGGGCGGCACCAGCAGGCCGTCATCCATCGTCTCGCCCGTGGGCGACAGCGCTGTGTAGTGAAAGCTTTTCGGAAGATCGAGCCAGCCCTTGGGGTCCGGCTCCAGGGCTCCGTAAGGACCTGCCTCCACGTCCGCGAACACGGGGAAACGGATCGCGTTCTGCAGGCCGAACATGCCGAGAGCCAGCGCTCCCGACTGGCGAAGAAGGGTACGCCTGTCGAGCAAGGTCATGGTCCTCACAGCGTACCCCACTACCGATTACAACTTGTTTACTCTTCGCTCTTCCGGATGAGTCGGACGTCGTCGATCCGCAGCTCGAACGAGCCCTGGCCCAGGATGTTGAAGTACAGCGTCGTCACGTCGTTGGCTTCGATGCCCGTCAGGTTGACGCGGTAGCGTTCGCCGGACGCGGTCAGTTCGAAGCGTTCCCGGTACTGCGCGGAAGGTGTGCGGATACTGGCCTTGACCGGGATGACTTCGAGCGTCCCGGCGCCGGCCGCCGTGAACTCGATGGCCTCGAATCCGGTCAGGTCGGCCGGAACGGCCTTCGGCAGCAGGTGGCGGAAGAACGAAACATAGGTTTCGACCGCGCCCGAGGCGCGAATGCCGCGCTCGACAGGCAGGCCTTCACCCGTAACGTCTCCCTGGGGGGTGATTTCGAACTCCGTCACGCGGCCGTCCTCGGGTGACGCCCAATAGCTCCAGGCGCCGTCGGCGACGTACACCGTGTCCTCGCCGATGCGGAAATTGAAATCGAAGAACGGCCCGGTGGCGATCGCCAACTCGTCCGAGAATTCCTCGGAGTATTCCACCCAGGTCCGCTCGCCGGATTCCGTCGCGGCGAGAGATCCCGCGACTTCGACGGTCTCAACGGATTCTTTCAGCCGTTCGAGATCCAGCAGCAACGTCCCTCCTTCGTAGCGGGCGCGCTTCACGAAGACCGCGGGCGGAAGGACATCGGGATCGTCCGAGACCGCGCGCGGCATCCGGCCGAGCAGTTCGGCCACCAGGGTTTCAGTGAACTGCGCGTTCGCTGCCCACACCTGGAAATTGAACACCCGCCCGCCCTCGAAGCGCGGCTCACTCGCCGGATTCCACCGGCTGTCGATCCGCCAGGGCAGCGATTCCGGCGAGACCGCGAAGCTGACGGCATACTCGATCGATCCGTCGGGGCGGCGAAGCTTCGCCATCAGGAATGGCAGACCGTTGACCCGGATTGAGCGGATCTGCTCGACCGTCCCGCCTGCGACACGCTCGCAGACGGCCTTCGAATGCTCGTAGACGCCGGAATCGGTGGCGATCGCCAGCACCGCGCCGTGGCGCGTGCCGCCGGTATCCAGGTAATCCGCGCCAGATACGGCGGCGGCATTCGTCACGCCGATCAAGTCTTTCGGGCCGCTCGCGACTGCGAACGTGTTCTCCGGTCCGCGCTCCGGAATCAGGGCGTCCAACTCGGTGCCCGGGCGTCCTTCGGCAAGCCGCACACGGCTCTTGCCGCGGGGTGCCTGCTCACGCAGCACCCAGCGGCGGGCCAGCAGCAATGCGAGGCGCCCGTTGCTTTCGAGACCGTTGTCATCGGCGCTGCCGGGCTGTCCTGTAATGGTGTAGGAGGCGTGATTGTTCGAAGGATCCGGGTCCGGTCCCTGGTGCGAGCAGTTGCCGCGGACCTCCGTATTCCCCTGCGTACGATCCCCACGGGCGATGACCTGAATGGAGAGCGCGGCGTTGTGCGCCAGAGCCGGAATCTCCCACTGCAGGCCCGTAGGCGTACGCTGGTTGGCGCCTCCATCGCCCACGCTGTCCACCAGGTCGTAGCCACCCGGGAGCGAGATCTGCACCTTGACGTTCTTTGCCGTGTACCCTGGCCCGAGGTTCTTCACGGTAAAGATGACGACGGTGTCTCCGTCGCCATTCGTGTAGCCAGTGGCCTTGAGGTCCAGGTCCGCCGTTCCGGGCGGGATGACGTTGTTCTTCGAAGCGGTCGACGTCCGAGTATTGCCGTCCGGGCCCTTCAGCGTCCACACAAGATTGTTGCCGTCGAAGCGGACGACGAAGACACCCACGTGGCGCCCCGGTTGGAAGACCGATGGCTGGCCGCGGTCCTGGGCGCCGGTAAACCGGTTGTTCTGGCCGACCGGAATTGAAACCGGTCCGGCGTTGTTACTCAGGTACCCGAACCAGGCATCGTACTGGCCCGGACCGGCTTCGATCACATATTCGAGAACTGGGCTGACCCGTTCGCCGGCTACCACCGCCAGCATCGGGGCTGCACACGCCAGGATGGCTGGCATGACTAGATAAGCGCGCATCGTCAGGAAGTCTCCGAGTCCGGCCCAAGCGGTTCGGGCCGCGTATAGCCCATTATTCGTCTGGGAGTAGTGCTCAAGGGCATCGGGAGTTCCACGGGCTGAACCGATAAAGAGCCCTAGTACACGGGTACCAGCGAACGTGAGCGGATCCGCGAACTCTGTATGTGTCAATCAGATGCGAGGTGTTTTCGGCGAAGTACCGGGGAGTACCGGCGGCTAGAATCCGTAGAGGAGAGTGCCGCTCAATCCGTACTGGCGCAGCGCGCCCCGGTCACGGCGGTTCTGGGTGGCCACGCCCCCGGATAGTCGAAGCTGGAAGCCGTTTGGCAGCAGGAGATTCAGATCCTGAAAGAAGGACAGAGAACTCCGGATTCCCGCCTCGTTGATGCTACGCACTTCCATCGGGGAGGCGCCCCATCCGGCGCGGGTATTCCAGAAGCTCCCCCGGCGGCCGAGATAGCGCTTGGCATTCAATTGAAGAGATTGCGAGATGCCAAAGCTTGACCGGTCAATGAATGGCCTCGCCGAAAAGAACCAGTTCCCGTAGTAGCGGCCGATCGATCCTGTCACCAGATCGACGCGTTCGCCGAAGACGTACTGGCGGAAGCCGACGGAGCCCTCGAAGCGAGCCGGTAGCGCATGATACACTTCCGCCCCATAGCGTCTCCTGGCGTACAAGGTCGCATCTGGCGAGAAACCCGCGACGATGTGCGCGTAAGACTTGCGGCTCAACCGCGGATACATCTCCAACTCGACGATGCGGTCGATCAGCCGGCCTCGAGCCGCCTGCGAGGCGTGCACCGCCACGAGTCCGGCGCGTGTTTCTACGTTCGCCGACACCTTGCTTTCCCGCCAGGATTCCTGTGTGTCACTGAACCAGATATAGGAGCGCTCGACGCCTGCCTGCCATTTGATGGCCGGCCGCTCGTCTTCAGACTCAGGCCGGCGTTCCCGCTGGACCCGCTCCAAGACGGCCTGATACGGCGCTGAATCCGGTCGGCTCGCCACTGCCTTGTTGGCCAGTTGCTCGGCGCGCGCCCCGTTGCCTGACCAGAGCTCAAGGTGGATGAGTGCGAGGGTCGCGTCGCCATGGCCGGGCTCTGCTTCGAGCACAGCTTCAAGCTGCCCCCGCGCCTCCGCGTAGCGCCCTTCCCACGACAGGATCGTTCCCGTAAGCGTGCGCGCATCAAGGTCGCCGGGCTCCTCCGATAGCCGGCTAGCCAACAAAGCCAAGGCCTCCGCACGATCTTTCCCGGCGGCCAGGACACGCGCCCGCTCCACAGCATCGTCCGCCATTCCCAGGGGGACCCACAGTGCGGACAACACGAAAACCGCGCTTAAGCTCCCGAATGGCATACGACAGTTGCTTAATACATCGGCCGTACAGTCGGGGCAGTATAGACTGCGGATTTCACTTAGTACTTACGGGGAGATACTGTAGCCAGATCCAGTACCCCTAAAGGAATACCTCCACGCTGCCGAAGTCTAGTCTCCAAAGGGAATTTCTGTGGAATCACTCGCCACACCCGCAAAAACGCAGACTGAGCAAGCCCACGACGGCCTGGTGGATCTTGTGCGCCTGTGTTCGCGGTTGGGGTTTGGTGCGGTCCGCCCCCAACGGAGAACCGCTTCTCAAGATCCGCAAGGCAACAAGGACGTGGAGGCTGCGCCTGAGAACGAGCCTGCGGTGCCCCACGCCGCTGCGCCTGAGCCGGCCGTGGAGCCAGAGACGCCCCGGCTGCATCTGGCCTATAGAGCCGCGGCCCCGAGAGCCGCTGAGCCGCGCGTCCTCGTGCAGCCGGTCGAACCGCCCGGCAACCTCTATGCCTCGCTGGCCCGGAAACGGATCTCGGCGATTGGTTTTGCACCGCAGGAAGCCGTTGCCATCGAGCGTTGCCTGACGGCGCAGTTCAGCATTGTCGACGCGATCGGACTTGCTCACGCGGCTGCCGATGGATCTAATCTCGGCCATATGGACCTGCTGATCCTGCGTTCGGGTGACGACGCTGCTGCGTCGGATGCCGCCTTCATCAAGACGCTGGTTCACCAGGGATTCCCGGTGCTGGTCACGGGCCCGCGGCGCGTTCTCTCCAGGTTGGTCTCGCTTCATAAGGAAGGCGCGATCGACTTCCTGAACGAGCCCTGGGACACCGAAGAGGTCGTGTGGAGGAGTGCCGGCCTCATGGAGCGATCCAGTTTGCGGCGGCGGCGCGGCGCTGCGGAAAAGATGCGGATTCTGGTGGCGGACGATGACGCCGCCTCTCGCACGCTACTGTCAGCCACGCTCGACCGCTGCGGCATGGAGTGCCTCGAAGCGGACCACGGCGGGGCGGCCATCGACACGCTCAGGCGCGAGCGGCCGCACGCGGCCATCCTTGAAGTCGTGATGCCGGGTCTGGACGGGTTCCAGGTACTGGCAGAGGTGCGGCGGACTCCCGAACTGGCTGCGATGCCGGTGGCGATGTTGTCGCTCCGGCAGTCCGAGCCGGATGTCCTGCGCGGGTTCGGCCTCGGCGCGGACGACTACATTACCAAGCCATTCAGTCCCATGGAAGTGGCGGCGCGCGTGAAGCGCCTCGTCGCGCGGGCTTCCTGAGATGCTGAGCCGGCGCTTGGGCCAAGCCGCGATGTGGCTGCGTGGAATTGCGATCCTGGCAGCCTTCTTCTACCCTGTCTGGACTCTGCACGTTCATGTGTTCGCGCAGCGGATCGAAGAGGCTCCGCTGTCGCTGGCGGCGTCATTCCTCACCGTCCAGGCCGGTGCGATTCTCCTCCAGTTGCTGGCTTCATGCGCTTTCAAGTGGGCGGTCGACCTCCGGGAGGGGCGATCGCGGCGGGCGCGGCCGCGCATTCTCAGGGAACTCGCCGCGCATGTCGCCGGAGACGACCGGCGCGCTGCACTGCGCAAGCTGGAGCGCCGCTATGCCACCGATTTCGACCGTAGCATGGAGCGGTTCCTGTCCCTGGTGACCGGAGAAAGCCGTGAGCGCCTGACCGTGCTTGCCAGCGAACTGCGGCTCGTTTCGCGGTGGGAGCGCCGCGCGCGCTATGCAAACGATCGCGAGCAGCGGCGTGCTGTGGAATGTCTCGGCCTGCTGGCGGGAGCGCGCGGCGGCAAAGCGCTGCGGCGACTGGCGCGCCGGTCGACGCCGCTGGTCGAAGCCGCGGCCTGCCGCATGCTGGCCCGGTCCGCCGACCAACGCGGTGCCGAGCAGGTGTTTTCGCTGATTGTGGGGAAGGGCTACCTGGTGCGGGTCCTGCTGGCGGGCGAAATGCGGCGGCATGCCCTCGACCTGTGCGATTCCGCGCTTCCCATCGAGGCCGCCTCAGTCGATACGAGACGGCTGACCGCCGCGCTCGAACTGGCGGAGAGCTGGCGCATGGCGCTGCGCCTGCCGTTCCTGGCCGAGATGATGCAGCATCCGTCGCCCGAAGTCCGGGCGCGGGCGCTGCGGCTGGCTCCGCTCGCCGCCGGCGGGCAGGACGTCGAGCCGTACATTCTTGCGGCGCTCGATGAGGACTCGGAACTGGTGAAGGCCGCGGCGCTGTCGGTGACCGCGTCGCTCCGGGCGCCGTCGCTCCTGCCCTTGCTGGAGCGGTTTGCTACGGGTGACTCCGGGGAACTGGCCCGGCTCGCCTGTGCGGCGCTGCGGGGGTTCGGACCGGAAGGCGTCGGGATCCTGCGCAAGCTGCTTCTCTACGGCGACGCCCGCTCGGCCGCCCGCGCCGCCGAAGCTCTCGCTTCGGGCTCCGGACCCGCGCTCGGCCTGGAGCCGGCATGAACCTCGAAACGATCGAGATTCTGGTCCACCGCTTCTACTTTCTCGTGGAGAGCGGCATCATTTTGTACGTCTTCGTGATCAATAGCATTTACCTGCTTCTCACGGTCATGGCGTTCGTCTCCATGAGGCGGAATCACGCGCCGTTCTCCCCGGGCGAACGGGAGGCGCTGATGCGATCGCCGCTCATGCCCGCGATCTCGCTCATTGTGCCGGCGTACAACGAAGCCATGTCCGTCCAGGAAAGCGTCGGGTGCATGCTCAAGCTCGACTATCCGAACTACGAAGTGGTCGTGGTGAACGATGGGTCGAAGGACGAGACATTGCAGGTGCTGATCGAGTCTTTTCATCTCTACAAGTCCGCGCGGGCTCCGGTGGGTGCGCTCTCGACCAAGCCTGTACGCCGTGTGTACGAATCCTCGGACCCGATTCGCCTGGTGGTCGTTGACAAGGAAAACGGCGGCAAGGCGGACGCCATCAACGCCGGGATCAACATGGCGACGTCGCCACTGGTGATGGTGGTCGACTCCGATTCCATCATTGACCGCGCGGGTCTGCTGCAAATGGTCAAGCCGTATCTCGAGGACCCGGAGCGGGTGATTGCCGTCGGCGGCACCGTCCGCGCCGTGAACGATTGCGAAGTGCACGACGGCCGTGTGACGCGCATCAGGACGTCCGCCTCGAACGTGGCCAACTTCCAGGCCGTCGAATATCTGCGGGCGTTCTACGGGGGGCGCGTCGGGTTCAGCCTGCTCAACTCGCTGCTGATCATCTCGGGCGCGTTCGGATTGTTCAAGCGCGAAGCCGTGCTGGAGGTCGGAGGCTTCGAGCACGCGACGGTGGGCGAGGACATGGAACTCATTGTCCGGATGCATCACCACTATCTCGACCGCAAGCAGCCCTATCGGGTTGTGTACGTTGCCGAACCGGTCTGCTGGACGGAGGTGCCGCAGACGCTGAAGATCCTGCAGCGCCAACGCAAGCGCTGGCAGCGGGGAACGGTGGAAAGCTTGTGGCGCCACCGCGAGATGCTGCTCAATCCCCGCTACGGAGTCGTCGGTATGTTCGCCTTCCCGTACTTCCTGCTCTTTGAAATGTTCGGTCCGGCGGTGGAGCTGCTCGGCTACGCCCTCACAGCGCTGGGACTGGTGTTTCGCATCATCTCGCCGGGTATTGCTCTCCTGTTTTTCAGCGTATCGATCGTGTTCGGCATCCTGCTTTCCACGAGTGCCGTGCTGCTCGAAGAGATGACCACGCTGCGCTATCCGTCCTGGCGGGACAGCGTCCGCCTGTTCGGCACGGCGATTCTCGAGAACCTCGGGTTCCGTCAACTCCTGACATGGTGGCGCGTTCAGGGGCTGATGGAGGGATTGAAGGGCAAGCGCGGCGGATGGGGCATCATGGAGCGGCGCGGCTTCAAGGCCGCACCGCAGCAATAGCGGAATGCGTCAGGCCAGAATATCCTTCACCACGCGGCCTTCCACATCCGTGAGGCGGAAGTCGCGGCCCGCGTAGCGGTAGGTGAAGCGCTCGTGGTCGAACCCGAGCAGGTGCAGCAGCGTCGCGTGCAAGTCGTGCACGTGCATCTTGTTTTCAGCCGCGGCGAAGCCGAACTCGTCAGTGGCGCCGTACACCGTTCCCGGCTTGATGCCGCCGCCGGCCACCCACATCGAGAACCCGTGCGGGTTGTGATCGCGGCCGTCGAGAGTACCGGAGTTAGCGCCGTCTTCGGGCAGCTCCACGGTCGGCGTGCGGCCGAACTCGCCGCCCCAGATCACGAGCGTGTCGTCGAGCATGCCGCGCTGCTTCAGATCTTTGAGCAGTGCCGCGATCGGCTTGTCGCACTCGCCGGCCAGCTTGCGGTGGTTCAACTCGATCCGGTTGTGGTTGTCCCAGGGCTGGCCGGCGCCGTGCCACACCTGGACGAAACGAACGCCCTTTTCGAGCAGCCGGCGCGCCGTCAGCATCTGCCGGGCTTGCAGTCCTTCACCGTACATCGCGCGGATGTGTTCGGGCTCCTGGCTGAGATCGAAGACATCGGACGCCTCCATCTGCATCCGGTAGGCGAGTTCGAACGACTGAATCCGCGACTCGACGAGCGAGTCCTCTTCGCGGGATTCCCGGTAGCGGCGGTTCAACTGAGCCAGCAGTTCAAGCTGCCGCCGTTGCTCATCGAGCGACGCCACGGGATTCCGGATGTGGGCGATCAGCTTATCGACCTGTTCTTCCTTGGTGTCGATGTGCGTGCCCTGGTAGGCTCCCGGAAGAAACGCCGAGCGCCAGTTGTGCGACCCCTGCACCGGGACGCCGCCCGGACACAGCACCACGAATCCGGGCAGATTCTGGTTCTCCGACCCCAGTCCGTACGTGATCCAGGAACCGAAGCTGGGGCGCGCCTGGCGGACGTCGCCGCAGTTCATCATCATGAGCGACGGCTCGTGGTTCGGGATGTCCGTGTGCATGGAGCGCAGGACGCAGATGTCATCGATCTGCGAGGCGATCTCCGGGAAGATCTCGCTCACCGGAATGCCGCTCTGTCCGTGCTGCGCGAACTTGAATGGCGACGGATACGCCGCGCCGGTGCGGCGTTCGGTCTGGAACTTGAACGGCAGTTCCTTGCCGGCGTATTTCGCCAGCGCCGGCTTCGGATCGAAGGTATCGACCTGCGACGGCCCGCCGTTCATGAACAGGTGCACCACGCGCTTCGCCTTGGGTGCGAAGTGCGGCTTGCGCGGCGCGAGCGGGCTGTTGAAGCTTGCGGCGTGCAACTCGCCGCGGCTGTCGAGAAGCGCGCCTAGCGCGAGGGCGCCGAAGCCCATGCCGGATCGCCGGAGAAGGTCGCGTCGCGTCATATCTCTCAATCCACGAAAGCAAATTCCGCCGTCTGGAGCAACACCTGCGCGTACTTGGCCAGCGGAGGCAGCGGCTCCGGGCGCGGCCCTTCGAATGCCTGAGACGCCTGCCATCGGACGTCCGCGGCTGTCACGGCGGGATCCCAGGTGAAGCTGTCGTTCTCTGCGTCGCCCCGCGGCTCGACCAGAAAATCGATCGTCTCTCCCGCGCGCACCGTGACCGTGGCCACGAGGTCCGCGGATTCGTTCCTGAGCGTGCGTTCCGCCAGGACCGCACCGCCGCGATGAATGATCCAGGCGCGGATCCCATCACCGATGGCGCGATCGCCCAGCTTGTGCTCCACCTTCCCCTCGATACGGACTTCCCCATCCGCCGGCGCGACCCAGCGCCGCGTTACAGCGTGTCTCGCGCTGTCGCCGGGACTGCCGCCCTGTGCGGTCAGGAACGGGCTGCCCATTTCGGGCTGCGGCAGCAGCGATGCTGGCTGCCATCGCTCCGGTTCCCAGAAGCGGAACGGGCGGAAACCGGTCAGCGCGTGGCCGTCCCACGCCGCCATGCCGTACTGCCAGGGGTGCGCCGGGACAGCCGGACGCACGGCAGGCTGCTCGGCGCCAACGAATGCCCGGCCCAGTGCCGCTTCCTCCTGTGACGGGTCGCGCCCGAGGATGCGCCTGTAGAGGTCAGCCACACCGGATGCCGCCTCCGCAATGTGCCGCGCCTGTTCGGCGACAAACGGGCTGTTCATCAGGTAGAGCGCCTGTTGCGGAACGGTCGTCTGGTAGCGCACGGGGCTGTGCGCCTCGGGGTTGGCGAAATCGAAGGTCGTCAACTCGCCCGGAAGCCGTCCGCGATCGAGATACGCATAGACGGTGCGGCGCGGCACGGCGGGCTCAGCGTTTGGCGAGAACGGCAGACCGCCGATGGCCCGGTCGAGACGGCCGGACGCGTGGAGCATCGTATCCCGCAGCTCTTCGTAGTCGAGCCGCCGGCGATTCATGCGCCATAGGAACAGGTTTTCCAGATCCTTGGCGCGCATCTCCGCCCGGTCTACGCTTTGCTGGCGGTAGGCGTGCGACAGCACGATCCAACGGTGCAACTTCTTGATGGACCAGCCTTCGTCCATGAAGCGGCGCGCCAACTCGTCGAGCAACTCAGGGTGGCTTGGCGGATCGCCGCGTAGACCGAAGTCGCTCGGGCTCGTCACCAGGCCGCGTCCGAAATGCCACGCCCACACGCGATTCACGAGCACGCGGGCCGTCAGTGGATTCGTATCGCTGGCGATGGCGTTGGCGAGATCCAGCCGCCCGCTGCCCGGGCCGAACGGCTGCCGGTCATCCGGCGATAGAACCGCGAGAAAGCGCCGCGGGGCGGCAACGCCGGGATCGTTTGGATTGCCGCGGACAAAGACGTGCGAGGGCTTCTGCTCCTTCGTGTCATCAAGCGCCATCGCGCGGGGCGTCAGCCCCCGGTAGGCGCATTCAGCCTGCCAGACCCGCACGGCGTTCCGGAGAGCGCGGACGATGTTGGCGTCGCCCCCCGGCCCACGGATTTGGAGGAAGTCCGACAGCGGGATGTTCGCGGGTACGCCTTCGCCGCGCAGGACGAGACGGAGCGCCTCGGCGTTGGGGTCCGCATGCGGCGCCTCCGCGTCATGGCGCGCCAGGATCTCACCATAGATCCGCGCCAACTCCTCCATGGATCCGGCGCGGCTCACCGCGGCCATCAGTGGATTCGCGGGTTCCGGCTTGCGGCCCGCCGCCAGAGCGTGCCACGGTGCGAACACGGGGTCGGCCGCTTCGCGGGTCTGGTTCAGATAATCGCGCCAGCGGCGCAGGACGAACAGGTTGTAGTCGCGCTCGCGCGACAGCTTCTCGATCTCCCGGTTGTTGAACTTCGATGCCGACTGCGCGGCGAGAATGTAGCGCGCGATCCACTCGGCTGAACGGTACTCCGCCACCAGTTCGGTGTGGCGCTTGACCTTGAACTCCTCGACCGCGGCCAGGCGCGCCTCCATACCGCGGCGGTAGGTCTCTTCCAAGGGGTCGCCCGGTGCAGGCTTGGCGACGAGCGGGTATTCGACCGGCTCCTCGGAGTTGGCGATGACGCCGTAGAACGAATAGTAATCCTGCGTCGGAATCGGGTCGTACTTGTGGTCGTGGCAGCGGGCGCAGGTCACGGTGAGGCCGAGCAGACCGCGCGTGACGGCGTCGATGCGGTCGTCGATCATGTCGTGCTCGCCCTTCGGGACAGACCGGCCCAAGGTGATGAAGCCCAGAGCCGCGAGATCGGCAGGGTCGTCGAGTTGCATCCGGTCGGCGGCGAGTTGCTTGCGCACGAACTCGTTGTACGGCATGTCTTCGTTGAACGCGCGGATCACCCAGTCGCGGTATGTATACGAGAAGGCGAACCGCGCGCCCCGGTCGCGGGTATCGGCGTATCGGGCCACGTCAAGCCAGTGCCGTCCCCAGCGCTCCCCGTACTGGGGCGAGGCGAGCAGGCGTTCGACGGCGCGTTCATAGGCATCGGGGGCGGCGTCGGCCAGGAATGCCTGTGAGTCGTCCCACTCTGGTGGCAATCCGGTCAGATCGTAGGTGAGCCGCCGCAAGAGCGAGGCCCGGTCCGCTTCCGGCGAAGGGGACAGGCCCTTTTCCCGCATCTTGGCCTGGAGGAACGGGTCAATAAACGTTGAGACAGGGCCGTCCGTATTCGGAGGTTCGTGGCGCCGCGGAGGCTGGAACGACCAAAACTGCCGGACCTTTTCCGGGATGGCCGGTTTCGGCTTTTCCCCGGTTCGCGGATCGGGCGCGCCGATCCGAACCCAATGCTCAAAATCGGCGATGACTTCCGCGGCCAGAGGCTTGCCGGGAGGCATCTTGAGCGCCTCGTCGGAGTGGTGCAAGGCCTTGATGAGCAGGCTGCGCTCGGGATCGCCCGGCACAACGGCGGGTCCTGAGATCCCGCCCTCCAAAACGCCGGACTTCGTGTCGAGCCAGAGTCCCCCTTGCACCTTAGGTGCTTTGGCGGAGTGGCACACGTAGCATCGGGTAGCGAGTACCGGCCGGATCTTCGACTCGAAGAACTCGTCGCTTGCGTTTGCCGCCCCAAGGGCGCACACCAAGAGCAGCAGAGGTCGCATGGATCGTTTTTCGAACGGTATCAACGGGGGACGGACCCTGTCAAACCGGGTCCGTCCCTGACCGCGTTACCACTGGACACGGCCGACGACGATGTGGTGCATCCGCGCCGTGCCGATGTCGGAGAAGCTCCCGCGCCCGATTCCACCGAACGTGCCGAAAACCGCCGGATTCGTAATGTTGTAGGCGCTGTTCGGATCTGCGAACTGCGGTTCCTTGGTCAGGTTGTTGATGTCCCAGCGTACCTGGAAGCGCACCCGTTCAGTGATCGGGAACCATTTCGAGAGCGAGACCTGCGTCCAGCGAAGCCCGGGAGACTCGAAAGTGTTCCGGCCAAGATTGCCGGGGGTGAAGGGATCCGGGTAGGCAAAGGCGTTGAAGTTGTAATAACGCTCCTGCGCCGAAATCGGGAACCGGTGCGGCCCGATGTCCCAGTCCTTCACCACCGCCTGGTCGTGCGGCAGCACGGCGTTGGGACGCAAGGCACCCGGGAGGTACCGGTGCGGACTGCCCGCAAACGACACTGTTACAGGCGGCCCGCTCTGATACGTCTGGGTCCAGGCGCCCTCCCAGTTGCCCAGCACCCAGTCGCGCACGCCGCCGACGTTCATCCAGCGCCGGCCTTTGCCGAACGGCAGGTCGAGCGTGAACACGTTCACAAAACGGTGCCGGATGTCATAGTTGGCACGTGCTTTTTCCAGACTGCGATCATACGGAGTGATGCCGGAGGCGCTGCCATCGGTGTCGGCGTTGTTGATCGTCTTGCCGAGCTGGTAGAACGAGTTCAGTGTCATCCCCTGGGCATAGCGCTTCTCGAAACGCAGCGTTCCCATGTGGTGGGTATTGTGGCCGTAATTGGCGAAATGTTGAATATTGCCGAACTGGGTGTACGGCTTGAAGTTCTGCACCGCCTGGAACACCTGGGTGAGGACGGCGGGGTCGCGCGAGATATCGAGCGGGACCATGTTCACGTTCCAGTCGTTCAGCAGGCCAATCCCAGCCGACCCCTGGTAGAGACCTTCCACCAACCAGGTGCCAGAGAGCTGGTACTGCACGCCGGCCGACCACATTTGAATATACGGGAGCCGCATATTCGGATCGAACCAGGAGGCGTGCCGGCCGGCGAAGTTCGTGCCCTGAAACGGCACACTGCCATCCGGGGCGAACGTGAACTGCACCGGAGGCGGGCCCTGCGACAGTGTGAACGCGTGCCGAGGGTCTCCGGGCAACGGCTGCACAATGCCCGTAGCCACATACTCTTCGAAGTTCTGGTTGATCCCGTTGGTCATCAGGTCGACATGGGTGATGCCGTACGAAGCCCGGAAGACCGCCCGCTCATGGAAGTTCCAGGCCGCTCCGAGACGGGGAGCGAAGTTGTTCAGGTCCCGCCTTGCCAAGTGCCCAGGGCGGTGCACGATGGCGCCCAGACGGCCGGTGAGCGGGTCGTTGACCGTCGGATCGAACTGGGACTGTTGCCCATACTTTGTGCTGAAGGGTGACTCGTAACTCCACCGCATGCCCAGCTCCAGCGTCAGGTTGCGGACGGGGCGCCAGGTATCCTGTACGTAGAATGCATGGTGCCACCAGCGGGGCAACCAGGTGGCGGCGTTGAAGGTGAAGTCGGCCTGGACAACGGTGCCCAGCAGGAACGACGCAAAGTCGTTTCCCGTATTCGGCCGGAAGGGAAACTGGGTCGCGCCCATGCGGTAGCGCCCGGAAGGGAATGTCTCCGCCAGTGCATTCATCCGGGTGCGCATCAACTCATAGCCCACCTTCACGGTGTGTTTATTGAAAACCTTGGTGAAGTTCTCCTGGAAGGTGAAATCTTCCGCCACACGCTGGCTGCGTCCGCCCGGTCCCAGGCCGAAGAGACGCCCGCCGCCGGCGGTCAGGAGATCGGGGAAGGTCAACGGGCTGGCGTTCGGAATGCCCAGTTGCCGCGCCCAATCCTGGTTGAAGGTCGGGGGCACAGCCTGGAACAGCCGGCGGTTGAAGCCCAGCCTGATCTCATTGATCATGGTCGCGCTGAGCGTATAGGTATCGGACACGACGATGTTCTGCTGGTCGATCGGCTGCACGTAGACGTTGCCGAACTCCTGCGCGATGTCCTCGCGCAGGTTCCGCACCGGCCGGCTCTCGTTGCGGTGCCGGACGAGCGAGTAGCGCCCGAAGATCTTGTGCATCGGGCTGAACTGGTGGTCCAGCTTCACGTCATAGCGCTTGAAGTCGAAGCCTCCGAAGGCGGGGATCGTCAGGTTATTGTTCGGCCCGTTCGGCGTGATGTCGCCCGGATCGGTCTGTTCCCTCCAAAACCGCTGGTCGAGGACGTTGCGGGCGACCGGATCGAAGCGGTTCTGCGGGATCACGTTGCCCGGGAAGGGGTCCCGGATCCAGGTGTTGCCTTCGAGCCGCGTCGACGCCGGATCGTAGATCGGAAATCCCCGACCCCCAAAGGAGAAGTTCCCCGCCAGCATTTCCGGGCTTGGAACCGTCCCGATGAAGGTCTCCGAAAGCCGCTCGTAGTGCTGCTGGAACCCGGCGAACCAGAACGTCTTGTTGCGGATGATGGGCCCCGAAGCGGTCGCCCCCCACTCGTGGTAGTCGAACTTGCCGGTCCGGGGCAATTGCTCGAGGTAGGAGCGGTGGATGAGTTTGCCGTTCGTGTAACGGTCCTCGACCGATCCGTGGAACTCGTTGGTCCCGCTGCGGAACACCGCGCTGAAGAGGCCGCCGGCGGAGTGGCCGAACTCGGCGGGCGTGCCGGTGGTCCACATTTTAAACTCCTGGATGGCGTCAAGCGACACAATCATGTTCTGAGAGAACGAGCCGATCTGCCCGACCCCCGGCTCCTTGGCGCTGACGCCGTCGATCGAGTAGCCGATCGCGCGCTCGCGCTGGCCCACGGCGTGCTGTCCGTTGATGTTCGTCATGCCGGGCATGTACAGGAGAACCCGGTGGACGAATTTCTGCATTACGGGGAGTTTAACCACCGTGTCGCCGTCCAGAATCTGGCCGCTCCCGGCGGTCTCGGTCTCGAGCAGCGGCGGCGTGGCGTCCACCTGGATCGATTCGGTCACCGCGCCGAGTTCCAGGACGACGTCGATGCGAGGCTGCTCGTTGATTCGAAGGACAATTCCCGACCGGACGTGCGTCTTGAATCCGGCGTTCTCCACGGTCAATTGGTAGTTGCCTGAACTCAGATTAGGGATGTAATACGCCCCGGAGGCGTTGGTAGCCCCCGTATAGACAAACGAGGTCCCTAAGTTGCGGACCGTGATGGATGCACCAGGCACAACCGCGCCGGTGGTGTCGGTTACGGTTCCTACCAGGGTCGCGGTGCCGGTGGTCTGGGCCAGTCCGGGCACGGTCGCGAGTATGGCAAGAGACAAGAAGACAGAAGTGCGAATCACGCTCACTCGGAGCCCCCTTTCGCGGTGAGATACAGTATATGGTTCTGCCTGGTTTCTGTAAAGGGAAAACTTAGTCGCGATTCTTCAATTTGGATCTTCCCATCGGCTACCCGGGCGGACGGCCGCCAGCGCCTTCCGCCAGACCCTCCACCTCTCCCGCAGTTCCAGCAAGCTGGGCTGTCCCTGTTCCTCGCGGGCCAGATTGCGTGCTTCGCGCGGGTCGGCGGCGAGATCGAAAAGCGCCTCGAACAACGGCTGGGTGTCGAGATATCGGGTGTATTTCCAGCGATTTGTCCGGATCCCTTCGGTCTGCGGGATCCAACCGTCATGGCTGAAGTGATGTTCGTAAAACCACTCCCGGCGCCACCGGGGACGCTCCCCGCGAACCAATGGCAACAGCGGCCGTCCCTGCATTCCGGAGACTGGCGGGAGCGATGCAGCCGCGAGCAGGGTCGGCGCGAGGTCGACGTTGAGGGTCATCTCATCGACGGTGCTACCGCGCCGGGCAGCGGGCAGCCTCGGGTCAAAAATCAGGAGAGGGACCCGGATCGACTCCTCATGCATCAGCCACTTCCCGGCCAAGCCGTGCTCGCCAAGGTAGAAGCCATTGTCCGACGTGAAGACAATGACGGTGTTGTCCGCCAGACCGCGTCGGGCCAGTTCCGCGGTCAGACGGCCAATCGCGGTATCCATTTCAGTGATCAGCCGGTAATAGGACCGGACCGATTCCTCGTACAACTCCGGCGTCCCAAATCGTACAGCCCACCGCCGCCTGCCCTCGGACCGCTGCACCTCGACCGGGAGTGCATTAATGTAGCGGGGCTCCGCGGTCTCCGGAACGGGAATCCGAACGTCCTGATATAGGGCGGCGTTGGCCGGATCATACAGGAACTGGCGAGGATCCTGGTCCTGAACGTGCGGCGCCTTAAAACTGACCGACAGGCAGAACGGCCGTCCCCGCGGCGCGGCGTCGAGAAACTCGATCGACTGGTCGCCCATCAACTCGGTCAAGTGAACGAACTGGCCGTTCGGGCGCTTCTGATAGTAGTGGCCCTGCCCGCCGAAGCCGCGCCAGAAGTCGAAGCGGGACTCCGGCAGGTCCCGGCCGACTCCCCACTTCCCAATAAATCCAGTGAAGTAGCCGGCATGCCGAAGCAGTGCGGGGTAGGTTCGTCCCCAGGCATCATCGGTGAAGCCGGTGGCAAAGTCCCGGATGCCATGGGTGCCGGCCCATTGTCCGGAGAAGATGCTCGCCCGGCTCACGGCGCAGATCGAAGTGGTCACAAAGTGGTTCCGGAACAGCACGCCGCGGGAAGCCAGGCGGTCGAGGTGGGGGGTGCGCAGGATGGGATGGCCCATCGCGCCGAGCGCGTCCCACCGCTGGTCGTCCGATAGAAGGAATACCAGGTTGGGGCGTTCCTGGGCACGTAAGAGATTGCTTGTCAATGCGATAGGAGCGGCAGCAGCGGAGAGAAACGAGCGCCTGGTCCATCTGCTGGAGGCAGGTAGTACTACATCTTGTGTGCCCATAACCTCATCCACCTATTTCTAGTGTGCGGGTAACTCCATGGAAAGACGCAACTTTTTCGTCCAAGCCTATTTACAACGCTCGCGGATCAGAGTACCATGCCTTAAGTGGGTGTAAATCGGGTCCAAATAGGGTCCGAATCACCCGAGGCAGCGTCACGTGGAACCGATCGAGATCATCGGCGAGGACCAACTCCCCGAGCCGCCGAACGGCATGTACCCGGCTCGTGTGGACGAGCGCGGTCGGCTGAAGCTGCCAGTCTGCATGCAGACGTTTATCAACGCGCTGCCGGACGACGAGAAGAAGCTGTACGCCACGAGCCTGGATCGACGCATAGGCCTACTGTATATCAAGAGCGCGTGGCGGGCCAATAAGAAGATGCTGAATCGGGAACGCAACACAGTGGGGGCCGCGGGGCGGATGCGGTTCTCGGCGGAGCATCTGGGTTCGGATACGGAGATGGACGGGCAGGGGCGCGTGCTGTTGTCCCCCGAGTTGCGGCGTGAGTTGGGGATTGAGAACCAACCGGTGAAAGTCTGCGCCGTCAGCCCGTACCGGATCGAAGTCTATAGCGAGGCGGAATTCGAGCGAATGAACCGGGAGTCCGCCGAGCATGCTGAGGAAGATGTTGTCCTGATGGCGCCGAGAGGGCTTCTGTGACGCACTACCCGGTGATGCTCGCTGAGGTGCTGGAGTACCTGGCGGTGAAGCCGGACGGTATTTACCTGGATTGCACGGCGGGTTTGGGGGGACATACCAAAGCCATCGCCGAAAGATTGGAAAAGGGGTTTGTGGTTGCCAACGACCGGGACGAAGACAGTCTGGCGATGGCCAAGGCGAACACCGAAGGATTGCATGCCCGCATCCGGTTTCACCACGGCGGCTTTGATTCACTCGACGAGGCGTTGCTTTACCAAGGGGTGGAGCAGGCGGACGGCGTGCTGGCCGACCTGGGTGTCAGCCGGTACCAACTCACGTCCGCGGAGCGCGGGTTTTCGATTTTAGCGGATGGGCCGCTCGATATGCGCATGGATCGCAACCAGGCATTGACGGCTGCCGATTTCGTTAATCACTACGCCGAAAAGGCAATCGCCGATTTGTTGTATAAACTCGGCGAAGAAAGGGGGGCGCGGAAGCTAGCTAGAGCAATTGTCCGGGCACGGCCCATCAGGAGCACACAGCATTTGGCCAATGTTGTGGAGCGGGCCGTGCCTCGGACAGGACGTTTGCACCCGGCAACGAAGACATTTATGGCCCTCAGAATCGCAGTTAATGACGAAATGGGTCAGATCGACCGTTTGCTCGCTGTCGCACCCGGGATTACGAAGTCCGGCGGGCGGGTCGTGGTGATCGCGTTTACCAGTTCTGAGGACCGCAAGGTGAAGGAAGCCTTCCGCGAGTTGGGGCGCCAGGGACGGGGCACGATCTTGACGAAACATCCGGCGCGGCCCAGTGCGGAAGAAGTGCGGGCGAATCCTCCTTCGCGGAGCGCGAAGTTGAGGGCTTTTGAGGTGCAGTAAGCGAACGGACGGCGGCGAAAATGGCGACACTACCAATGATGTTCCGGAAGATGTTTTTCTTCTCGGCTGAGGGGAGGCGGATGGCGCAGGCGGAGACCAGCCAGTATCTCCTGCGCGACCTGCCCAACGAAGACTTATATTTTCATGTGAAATCCATCGACAACTCCCGCCTCGTACGGCTGGCTGATCCGGAGGCCTCGGGCGAGTGCCTGTCGACGATCGGCGCGGCGTCGGCGGCGGCGGTTCTGCTGGTAACCTCGCTGATCCCCAGCGTCGGCAGCATTATGGCGGGCTACCGGCTGGAAGCGTTGAAGGCCGAAGAGCAGCGTCTGCAGAACCAGCAGCGCACTCTGGAGGTGCGCGAGTCGTCGCTCCGCAGCGTGGAACGTCTGGAACAGTTGGCGCGCGACCGCCGCATGGGACCGCCGAAGGCGGGTCAGGTGGTTCATCTGAATACGCCGCCGCGCGCCAGCGCTGGCGAGGTGGCGTCGAACCTGCCGGCCGCCAAGAACTAACGCTTACGGCCCGTTCCCCCCGGGCCGTCCGGACTGAGCCATGGAATCCCCATTCCGTACGATCGCCGGCCGGCGGCTGGCGCTACTGGTCTGGATCTCGGCCGCCTGGGGGCTTCTGATCGCCGCCCGGCTCGTGCAACTGCAAGTGGTCCAGCACGAACACTACTCGCAACTCGCGCGCAAGCAACAGGAACAACTGGTCGAGATCCCGGCGCCCCGCGGCGCGATCCTCGATCGCAACGGCGAGACGATGGCGATCAGCACCGCGGTGGATTCGGTCTTCGTGAATCCGATGCTGCTGCGTGATCCCGCGACGTCCGCCTCCATTCTCGCTGAGGCCCTGAGCCTCGACCGCGACACCCTCGCGCGCGACATCGCGGATCGTGCCCGCCGGAAGCGCGGCTTCATGTGGATTAGGCGCCGGATCAGTCCAGAGGAGTCGAAGGTCTTGCGCAGCCTGCGCTATGGCCAGCCTCCCCTCGATTGGATCGGGTTGCAGGCCGAGTCGCAGCGGTTCTATCCGAAGGGCCAGATTGCCGCCCATGTCCTGGGGTCAGTGGATCACGCCGAGACTGGCAACGGGGGGATCGAGCTGGGGCTGGAGTCGGAACTCCAAGGCATTCCGGGTGCTTCCCGGGTCCTCTCCGACGTGCACCGCGCCGGGATCGAGTCGTCAATGGCGGTGGAACCAAGACCCGGCGCCAACGTCACACTCACCATTGATGAACGGATTCAGTTCATCGTCGAGCGGGAGTTGCGTCTGGCGATGGAAACGCACCGGGCGCAGACAGGAAGTGTCGTCGTGATGAACCCGCACTCGGGAGACATCCTGGCGATGGCGAGCTATCCGACCTTCGATCCGAATGTCCGGCCGCATCCCGGCGAAGACCCGGGGGCCCGCCTGAATAACGCCTTCACGGCCCCGTTTGAGCCCGGTTCGGTGTTCAAGGTATTCACGATGGCGACGGCGCTCGACACCACGCGGTTGACGCCCGAGTCGATCCTGCCGTGCGGCAGGCTCGTGATGGGCAACCGCCTGGTAGGCGAGGCGAAGAACTTCTTCGGGCCGATGACAGCGACCCAGGTTCTCGAGAAGTCGAGTAATGCCGGATCGGCACAGGCGGGGCTGATGGTCGGCGCCAAGAAGATGGACGCTTACGTCCGGAAATTCGGCTTCGGATACAAGACCGGAATCCCGCTCCCGGGTGAGTCGCCCGGTTTGCTCAGGAACGTGGAGCAGTGGAACAAGTACTCGGCCGGATACATCGCGTTCGGCCACGAGATCGCGACGACGACGCTTCAATTGGCTCGCGCGTGCTCCGTAGTGGCCAACGGCGGCTTGTCGGTGAGACCGCGGCTGGTCCTGAGCCGCCAGCGGCCCGGCGAGGATCCGGTTGCCGAGCGCGCTTCGGCGCCCGAGCGCATCCTGAAGCCTGAGACCGCGATTAGGACGCGGCTCATGATGGAGGGTGTCGTCCTGCGCGGCACCGGACGTGCGGCCCAGCTCCCCGGATATTCCGCGGGGGGCAAGACCGGGTCAGCGCAGATCTTCGATTTCAAGGCGAAGCGTTACACGCACGAGTACAACTCATCCTTCATGGGATTTGCGCCAGTGGCGAACCCGCAGATTGTCGTCGTTGTGACGTTGAACGGCGCGAGGGAGTACGGTGGCGCGGTGGCGGCGCCGGTGTTTCGCGGTGTCGCCGCCGAGGCGTTGCGCATTCTCGAAGTGCCGAAGGACCTTCCGGAACAAATCCCGGTCACGCCCCAGGACGATTTTGAAGAAGGGGTCATCCTCACCGAAGCGAGCGACACGGATCCTTCCGGGCTCCTGGCCGAAGTTCCCACCGATCCGGCGCAGGTCTACGGCCCTGTCGTGCCGGACTTCCGGGGCAAGACTGCGCGCACGGTGGTCGAGGAAGCCATGTCGCTCGGGGTCCCGATCGTCCTGAACGGCAAAGGCATTGCCCGCACTCAGGCGCCGCCCGCCGGCGCCATCCTGCCATTGGGAGAACCGGTTCACGTCCTGTTCAGCCGCTGAGGGTGCCATGAGAACGCGATGGGGACAGCGATGACGGTGGCCGAGGTTCTCGCCGGCGTCCCGTTGCGGACCCCGGTGCCGGCCGCGATCGAAGGGCAGACTGTCACCGGTCTCGGGTACGACTCGCGGCGGGTCGCGACGGGCTTCCTGTTCTTCGCGTTTCCCGGATCCAGGGTCGACGGGCGTGCCTTCGCGGCTGAAGCGATGCGGCGGGGAGCCGTCGCCGTCGTCAGTGACCTCGGCCCGCCCGAGGGCTTTCCGGGACCTTGGATGGAGACGCCGCACGGGCGTCAGGCCCTCGCGCTGGCGGCGCGCAATTTCTATGGCGCACCCGACGCGCGCATTCAACTGACAGGCATCACGGGGACCAACGGGAAGACGACTGTCGCCTACCTGGTGGACTCCGTCCTGCGGGCGGCCGGTAAAACGACAGCGCTTGTCGGGACCATCGAATACCGGCTTGCGGGCAAAGTTCTACCGGCGGCCAATACGACCCCGGAGTCGCTCGATCTGGTGGCCCTGCTGGCCGAACTGGAGCAACTGGGCGGCACCCATGCGACGATGGAAGTGTCGTCCCACGCGCTGGCGTTGGGCAGAGTCCACGCGTTGCAGTTCCACACCGCAGTCTTCACGAATCTGAGCCAGGACCATTTGGATTTCCACGGCACGATGGAGGCGTACTTCCACGCCAAGAGCCGTCTGTTCGCCGGAGCCGGGGCGCCTCCGCCTGGCTGGGCGGTGGTCAACCACGAAGATCCGGCGACCCCCAAACTTCCCATCGATCCCGCGACGCGCGTCATCGCCTACGGACTGGGACAGGGCGCGTCCCTGCGCGCCAGCCACATCGCGTCGACTGTGCGGGGTTTGCAGTTCCACGTCGGGTACGGGAAGCAGAAGAAGCGGATCCGTTCGCCATTAATCGGCGGGGTCAACGTCCACAACATCCTCGCGGCGTGCGGTGCGGGCATCTCCTACGGACTGCCGCTCGACACGATCGCCGAAGGGATCGCGGCCTGCCCCGGGATCCCCGGACGGTTTGAGCGCGTCGACGAAGGACAGCCCTTCGGAGTGGTCGTGGATTACGCGCACACGCCGGACGCGCTGCGCAACGTGATCGCGATTGCCCGCGCGCTGACGCGCGGCCGGGTCATTACGCTCTTCGGCTGCGGCGGGGACCGCGACCGGAACAAGCGTCCGCCGATGGGGCAGGCGGCCGCCGCCAGCGACTTCGTTGTTCTGACGAGCGACAATCCGCGGTCGGAGGACCCGATCGCCATCCTCACGGATGCGCTCGTGGGCGTGCGCCGCACCGACGTGGCGCATGCGATTGAACCGGACCGCGCGGCCGCGATCCGGCAGGCCATTGGCATGGCTCACGCCGGTGACATGGTCATCCTGGCGGGTAAAGGTCACGAAACGTATCAGGAGATTGCCGGTCAGCGCAATCCGTTCGATGACCGGGAAGTCGCACGGATGGTGCTGCGCGAAATGGGATTCGGCGGAGGGCAGCGCACGTGACGGCCGATCTCGGTGTGTGTCTGGGCAGGAGCACGCGGTTTCCCGCGTCGGGATGGAGCGTCGATTCGCGGACGCTTGTGCCCGGGGACGTGTTCTTCGCTCTTCGCGGACCCGCGCACGATGGCCACCACTACGTTTCGGACGCCTTTCGCGCGGGTGCGGCCGCGGCCGTCGTCGACCACGCGATGGAGGCGCCGGGGCCGCTGTTCGTGGTGGGAGATACGCTCGACGCGCTGCATCAGGCGGCGTCGTCGGCACGCTGCGTCTGGGGCGGAGCGGTTGTGGCCGTCACAGGCAGCGCAGGAAAGACCTCGACCAAAGAGGCGATCGCGGCATTGCTGGAAGCGGAGTTGCCGGTGGGCCGGAGCGCGGGAAACCTCAACAACCACGTCGGGGTGCCCCTGTCCATCCTGCGGCTTCCGGATGCGTGCCGGGTGGCGGTCATCGAGATGGGCATGAACCACGCAGGCGAAATCCGCGCACTCGCGGCGATCGCCCGCCCGAATCTCGGTGTCGTGACGAATGTCGGTTCGGCGCACATCGAAAACTTCGGATCGGTTGACGGGATCGCGCTGGCGAAGCGGGAACTGATTGAAGCGCTGTCGCGCGAGGGTGTCGCTGTCTTGAACGCGGACGACCCGCGCGTGGCGGCGTTCGCCGCGGTGCATCCGGGCTGGTCGCTCACCTTTGGATTCGGCGACGGCGCCGCGGTTCGTGCGCGGGACATCGAGTACACCGCGGCGGGCGCCCGATTCATCGTGGACGGCGTGCAATTCGAGATTCCGCAGACCGGCGCGCACGCGGTGCGGAACGTTCTGGCGGGAATCGCCGTCGCGGCGGTGTTCGGGATTCCGGCCTCTCGTTTGTCCGGGCCGGCGCGCGCCATCGAGGCGCCGGCGATGCGCGGGACACGCATCGACGCCGCCGGAGTCACTGTATTCAACGATTGCTATAATGCCAACCCCGAGGCTGTCCGCGCGATGATCGATGTTCTGGCTGCTACCCCGGCCAGGCGTCGCGCGGCCGTCCTGGGGGAGATGCTTGAGCTTGGCCCTCTGGCCGAGGCGCTCCACCGCGGCGTTGGTTCCTACGTCGCGGAGCGCGGGATCGATGTGCTCATTGGAATACGCGGCGCTGCGCGCCACATGGTCGACGAGGCCTTGCGGGCGGGCATGTCGGGCGCCGCGTACTTTTTTGACGATCCCGAAACGGCCGGCGAGTTCGCTCGGACCTGGCTCGCGCCGGGTGACGCTGTTCTGTTCAAAGGTTCGCGCGGGGTCCGTGTGGAGAAGGCGCTGGACCGGGTGCTGGCGGATCAGGAGGAGAGCGTGTAGCGATGCTCTACTACCTGTTCTACGAACTGCTCGGCCAGTACGTGGGTCCGCTGCGCCTGTTCCGCTACATTACGTTCCGCACCGCGTTCGCCAGTCTCACGGCGCTGTTTCTTTGCGTTGTCCTTGGACCGTGGCTGATCCGCAAGCTCCGCGAATTCCAGATTGGCCAGTACATCCGCGAGGAGGGGCCGCAGTCGCACCAGAAGAAGGCCGGTACGCCGACAATGGGGGGCGTTCTGATCCTGGTCTCGATCGTCCTGCCGACGCTGCTCTGGGCTGACCTGCTGAATCCGAACGTCTGGATCGCGTTGTACGCAATGCTCGCCTTCGGGGCCATCGGTTTCTTCGACGACTATTCGAAGCTTCGCCGTAAACGCAACCTGGGCTTCACCGCGCGCCACAAGTTCCTGTTGCAGGTCCTGGCATCGCTCGTGCTGGGGCTGTTCCTGCTCATCATGCACGCGCGCGGGTTGTACACGACCAACATGAATGTGCCGTTCTTCAAAGAGTTCCGGCCTGATTTGCTGATCGACGGGCTGCTGGCCAGTCCCTGGACGTATCCGTTCGGCTTCGTGCTGTTCTTCGGATTCGTGACGCTGGTGGTGGTGGGCGCCTCGAACGCGGTCAACCTGACCGATGGCCTGGACGGACTGGCCGCGGGGCTGATGGTCATCGCAGCCGGCGCGCTGACGATTCTGACGTACGTAGGAGGGCACGCGGAGCTATCCAACTACCTGGGCTTAGAGCGCAATCCGCGCACCGCCGAGCTGACGATCTTCTGCGGCGCGTTGACGGGCGCATGCCTCGGGTTTCTCTGGTACAACGCGCATCCGGCGGAGATCTTCATGGGCGATGTGGGATCGCTCTCGCTTGGTGCCAGCATGGCGGCGGTGGCGGTGTTGATCAAGCAGGAAATCCTGCTCCTGTTCATAGGCGGCGTCTTTGTGCTGGAGGCGTTGTCGGTCATCCTGCAGGTCGGCAGCTATAAGCTGCGCGGCAAACGGATTTTCAAGATGGCGCCCTTGCATCATCATTTCGAAGCTCTGGGCTGGCAGGAATCGAAGATTATTGTGCGGTTCTGGGTCGCCGGTCTGGTGTTGGCGCTCGGTGCGCTGACGACCCTGAAGCTGCGGTGACGGAGATGCGGGTACTTGTCGTTGGCATGGAACGGTCCGGAGTTGCCGCAGCCGAATGGCTCGCCGGACAGGGCGCTCAAGTGCGGGCAACCGACTTGCGCCCGCTTTCGGCGCTTCCGGCTGCCCGAGCCGTGCTGGACAGTCTCAATATCGAGTTCGTGCCGCAAACCGAGGAGGCGTTCTCCGGCGCCGGTCTCATTGTGACGTCTCCCGGCGTCCCGGTGGACTTGCCTGAACTCGAGGCCGCCCGGCGGCGCGGCGTCGAAGTGATCGGCGACGCGGAACTGGCGGCAAGATCTCTGCGGGGCCCGATCCTGGGCATTACAGGGTCGAATGGCAAGACGACCGTGACCGCCATGACCGGCCACTTGCTCGAGCGCGCCGGCGTGCCGTGCCAGGTTGGCGGCAACATCGGCCGCGCGCCGTGCGCCATGATCGCCAGTTCGCGGGAGGATCAGTGGAACGTGCTGGAGCTGTCCAGCTTTCAGTTGGAAACGGTTGACCGGCTCTCGGCGAAGATTGCCGTCTGTCTGAATGTGACGCCTGACCATCTCGACCGGCACGGCACGTTCGAGCGCTACGCCGCGGCCAAGCGGCGGCTCTTCGAAACACAGACGGCGGACGGCTGGGCCGTGCTGAATGCCGACGATCCGGTCTGCGTCGCCTTCGCCGCGTCGGCTCCGGGCCGCGTCCGGTGGTTTAGCGCCGCGCGGCGTGTGGCCGAGGGCGCCTGGGAGGAAGGTGGCTCATTCTTTGTCCACGGCGAGGCCGCCGGTTCGGTCCAGGATCTGCAACTCAAGGGACGGCACAACATCGCGAACGCTCTTGCCGCACTCCTTGCGGCGCGCCTCGCCGGAGTTGCTACCCATTGCCTGGGGCCGGGGCTGCGGACTTTCCAGCCCGTCGAGCACCGCCTCGAGTTTGTCCGCGCACTCGCGGGCGTCAGCTACTACAACGACAGCAAGGCGACCAACGTCGATGCGGCGCTGAAGGCGATCGCCGCGTTCGACGGCGGTCTATGGGTGATTCTCGGCGGTAAGGACAAGGGTAGCGACTTCGCTCCGTTGCGGGCGCCCCTCGCGGCAAAGGCCCGTGCCGCGCTGCTCGTCGGAGCTGCCGCTCCAAATCTCAGGGAACAACTCGCCGGCGCCGTGCCGCTGGTTGATACCGGCACGCTCGACGCCGCACTCCGCCACGCCCGGACGCATGCCGGTCCAGGCGACACCGTGTTGCTGGCGCCCGCATGCGCCAGCTTTGACCAGTTTGAGAACTTCGAACACCGCGGCCGGATCTTCAAGGACCTGGTTCGCCAGTTGGATGGAGAGGAATAGATGGCTCAGGTTGCCAGGACAGACCGCTCGCTTTTTGGCGTGACGATCGCGCTCGTGTTCTTTGGCCTTGTCATGGTCTACAGCGCTTCTTCAGTCATGGCGCACGTCAAGTTCAACTCCGAGTATTATTTCGTTGCGCGCCAGGCTGCCTGGGTCGTGGCCTCGATCGCTACGCTGCTGTTCTTCAAGAACCTTCCCTACCGGCGGCTGCGGAACCCGGTGGTGGCGTTCGGAGGAGTCGGCGCCGTGGTTGTGCTGCTGGCACTGGCCTACTGGGTGGACCCGCGCCACCGCTGGATCGACTTCAAGTTCTTCCACGTGCAGCCGGCGGAGCTGGCCAAACCCGCGGTGATTGTGTTTCTGGCCTTCTTCATGACGCACCGCGCGCGGGCGATCAACAACCGGCACACGCTGATGCCCGCCGCTCTCGCCGTCGGACTGGTGACGGTGGGCGTCGTCCTGGCCGATCTGGGCACCGCCGTGGTCCTGGGATTGACGGCAGGGGCCATCCTCTATGTTGCGGGCATGGACCGGCGCTACTTCGTCGCTCTCATCGCCGGCTCGATTCTTTTCGTTGGCGCCGCGATCGCTTCAAAGCCTTACCGCCTCGCGCGCGTTGTGCAGTTCGTCGATCCCCACTACGAGTTGATCGCCAAGATCGATCCCAGTGGCGGAATCCGCGAGTACCTGGGCCGTTCCGTCGCCGCCCGCAGTTCCAACTACCAGGCCGATCAATCGAAGATCGCCATTGGCGACGGGGGCGTGACCGGAGTCGGCCTGATGCAGGGGCGCCAGAAGCTGTTCTACCTGCCGGAAGCGCACACGGATTTCATCTTTGCCGTGATTGCCGAAGAGCTGGGATTGCCGGGTACGATGGGGCTGCTTCTGGCGTTCGGGGTCATCCTCTGGCGTGGGATGCTCGCGGCGCTCCGCACCGAGGACGACTTCGGCCGCTATCTGGCGCTGGGACTCACCGTCAGCATTGTCGTTCAGGCGCTCTTCAACATCAGCGTCGCCTTGGCGCTGGTCCCGACCAAGGGAATCACGCTGCCGATGATCAGCTTCGGAGGCAGCTCCCTGCTCAGTACGCTGGCCATGATGGGCGTGCTGATGAATGTGAGCGAGAACTCGTGAGCAGGTTGTTCTTTTTCGCCGGAGGGGGCACCGGCGGCCATGTCTATCCCTCACTGGCTGTGGCCAAGGAGTTGACGGGTCGCGGCCACCGCGCGCTGTTCATCGGAACGCGACGCGGTATTGAGGCACGTCTGGTGCCGGCGCACGGGTTTCCCCATCGAGTTCATCGAAATCGGCGGACTGAAGCGCGTCGGGTGGCGGCGTCAGCTCACGACCTTCGCGCAACTGCCGGTCGCGGCGTGGCGCGTCCTCCGATGGATCTACGGCCAGCGCCCGGCCGCGGTCTTCAGCATGGGCGGATTCGCCGCCGGACCCACTGTGCTGGCGGCGCTGCTGGCGCGCGTTCCCGTGCTGGCGATGGAACCCAACGCCGTACCCGGGCTGACCAACCTCCGGCTGGGGCGCCGTGTCGCACGCACGCTGTTGGCTTTCGAGTCCGCCGCGCGGTTCTTCCCTCCCGGACGTTGCGAGGTCACCGGACTTCCTGTGCGCGAAGAGTTCTTCAACCTGCCGCCGAAGCCGCCCGGCGGACCGCTGCACGTGCTGGTCACGGGAGGGAGCCGCGGCTCTCGTACCCTGAACGAAGCGTCGCGGTCGAGCTGGCCGCTGTTCCGGGACTCGGGCCTTCCGGTCCGCTTCACGCTCCAAGCCGGCAGGGATGACGCGGACCGCCTGCGGGAAGAATTCGCCTCTTCCGGGCTCAACGGCGACGTGGTGCCGTTTCTTGACGATATGCCGGCAGCGTTCGCGGCCGCCGATCTGGTGGTGTGCCGCGCGGGGGCGGGCGCCGTGTTCGAACTGGCGGCGGCGGGCAAGCCGGCGATCCTCGTTCCGTTCCCGTATGCCGCGGACCAGCACCAGCTCCGCAACGCGGAGGCCTTCGCCGCCGCCGGAGCGGCCATTCTGCTGCCTGATGCCGAATGCACCGGGCAGCGCCTGTACGATACCATCGCCGCGCTGGCGACGAGCCCCGAGCGCACCCTCCGGATGGGCGCGGCCTCGCGCTCGCTGGCCCGGCGCGGTGCGGCGCAACGGGCGGCGGGGCTGCTCGAAGAACTGGCCGCGTCGCGCGCCCAGGGATTGACAGACGATCTTTCGTCCGAAACAATACAGCAAGGTAATGTTCTTTAAGCAGCAGCGGCTCCATTTCACCGGTATTGGCGGGATCGGCATGAGCGGAATCGCCGAAGTGTTGTTGAACCTCGGCTACTCGATCACAGGTTCGGACCTCCGCGCGTCCGCCGTCACCCGCCGCCTGGAGTCGCTCGGCGCGCGCGTCGCGACCGGGCACGCGGCGGAGAACGTCACGGGCGCCCAGGCTGTCGTCGTCAGCTCGGCGATCGATTCGTCGAATCCGGAGATCGCCGAAGCACGGCGCCTGCAGATCCCCATCATTCCTCGCGGAGAGATGCTGGCCGAGCTGATGCGGCTGAAGTATGGCATCGCCGTCGCGGGAAGCCACGGAAAGACGACGACGACCTCCATGATTGCCACGATTCTGGCGGGCGTCGGACTGGACCCCACGGTGGTTGTCGGGGGCCGGGTGGCTGCCATGGGCGGCGCCAACGCCCGGGTCGGACGAAGCGACTTCTTCGTCGTCGAATCGGACGAAAGTGACCGGTCCTTCCTGAAGCTCGCCCCCATCATCGCGGTGGTCACCAACATCGACCGGGAGCATCTGGACTGCTATTCGACGCTGGACGACATCCGGTCGGCGTTCATTGAATTCGTCAACAAGGTGCCGTTCTACGGCGCGGCGGTGCTGTGTACCGACGACGTCAACGTGCTCGGCATCCTGCCCGAGGTGCGCCGCCGCACGATTACGTACGGACGGATGGCTCAGGCCAATCTCGAGATCGTCTCGGTGACTCCGGAATCCTTCGGGAGTTGCTTCCGGCTGCGGTGGAACGGCGCCGATCTGGGTGACTTCCGCCTCAATGTTCCCGGGGAGCACAACGTGCTGAACGCGACCGCCGCCGTGGCCGTCGCGCTCGAACTGGAGCAGGATCCCGAGGCTGTGCGCGCAGCGCTCGCCGCGTTCACCGGCGTCGACCGCCGCTTCCAGATCCGGGGCAAGGAGCGCGGCGTCACCGTGATCGACGACTACGGGCATCACCCCACCGAGATCAAAGCCACGCTCGATACGGTGCGCGCCTGCGGCTACCGGAACGCTCTCGTGTTGTTCCAGCCCCACCGCTATTCGCGGACACAACAACTGCTGGACGAATTCGCCGGCGCATTTCACCGGGCGGACCGGGTCTGGATCACCGAGATCTACGCGGCGTCCGAACAACCCATCGGCGGCGTCAGCGGTGAGGCCCTGACGGAGCGCGTGCGGGCGTTCGGACACCGGTCGGCGGAGTTTGTGGGGACGCTGGAGCGCGGCGTGGCCGCCGCGGTGGAGTGCGCACGGGAAGGCGATGCCATTGTTACGCTTGGGGCCGGTTCGGTCTCACAGGCCGCGGAGCAGATTCTGGACGGCCTGCGCCATGGAGAGCAGCTATGAAGAAGACCGGACACTCCGCACGAGCCAAACGCTGGAACTGGCGGCTGTGGCTGCGTGGGATCTGGTGGCTCGCCGTGCTGGCCGCGACCACGGTTGCCGCCCTGGAGGCGCACCGCGCCATCCTCGACGACCCCCGCTTCGTTCTTTCCCCGGGGGCGGAGGACAGCGCCGAGTTTGTCGTGGAGGGATTGCGCTACACGTCCCGGGACCGGGTGATGCAAGTCTTCGCCGATGATTTCGGCAAGCACATCGCCCTGGTGCCGGTTGAGGAGCGGAGGCTCCGCCTGCTGGGTATCGACTGGGTCCGCGATGCCTCGATCTCCCGCATTTGGCCCAACCGGCTGGTCGTGCGCATCAGCGAACGGATGCCGGTGGCGTTTCTGCGCCTGACCCGCGATCCGTCAAGACCGGAAACGGCGCATCCAGCCTTGATCGATGCCGAGGGTGTCATCCTCCGCCAGCCCGAGCGGGCGAGCTTTTCCTTCCCCCTGCTCGCGGGCGTTGACGAACGGGAGCCCGAGGAGAAGCGCAGGGAAAAGGTGCGCCGCGCACAGCGCGTTCTGGACGAGTTGGACGAATGGCGCGGCAGCATTACCGATGTCGACGTTGGAGCGACCGATCTCACGATCACGATGGAAACCGGCGGGAGCGTGGTGGAACTGGTGCTGGGCAAACAGAAGTACCGGACCCGTCTGCGCGATTTCCTGGACAGCTTCGGCGAGATCCGCAAGGTCTCGCCGAAAGCCACCTCATTCGATCTCCGCATCGACGGGCGGATCACGGCAAGGAATTAGAAGATGGCGGAGAAACCAATTATTGCGGCAGGGATCGACGCGGGCAGTTCCCGCACGCGCTGCGCGATCGCGATTCTGGAGGACCGGACCATCCGCCTGATCGGCTACGGCGAGGCGCCGTCGGCCGGCTGGTCGAAGGGCATCATCATCGACCAGCAGGATGCATCGCGCGCGATTCGCGCCGCGGTTCGCGCGGCCGAGCAGATGGGGGGAATTCAGATCGAGTCTGCGGTCGTCGGGATTGGCGGATCCACGGTTCGGGGCGGCAACAGCCGCGCCGCGATCGAGTTGGGCCGCCCGCGTGAGATCGAACAACGGGACGTGCTGCGCGCCACCAAGAACGCCGCGCGCGTGCAACTGCTGGAAGACCGCATGATCCTGCACGTGGCGCTGCAGGACTTCGTCGTTGACGATCATCCCGGGCACCGCGATCCGCGCCGCATGATCGCGCGGCGGCTGGAATCGAACGTCCACGTGATTACCGCGTCGGCGCTGGCGCACCAGTGCGTCGTGACGGCGACCAACCAGGCGCACCTCGTCGTGGAGGAGACGGTTTTCGAACCGATGGCGGCCTGTTACGCGGCGGTCTACCCGGAAGATCGCCGGGAAGGCGTCGCGCTGGTCGACATCGGCGACCATTCCACCGACATCGTGGTCTATCACGGCGATGCGTTGCAGCTTGCCGCGACGGTTCCGGTCTGCGGCGATCATTTCACCCGAGATGTCGCGCGGGGTCTCAAGACGACCTACGAGGACGCCGCCCTGCTTAAGGAAGAATACGGCTGCGCCGTCGAAGGGTTGACCGCCGACAACAGCTTCATCGAAGTGCCGTCGCCCGAAGAGCGCGGCGCACGCGAAGCCCCGCGCCGTGTGCTGAATCAAATTCTGGAGGCGCGCGCGGAGGAACTGTTCCGCTACGTGCGGCGCGAACTGGCCCGAGTCGGCATGGACCAGGCGCTGATGGGCGGAGTCCTGCTCGCCGGCGGCTGCTCGCGGTTGAACGGCATGCTCGATATGGCGGAGCGCGTCTTGAACTGTCAAGCGCGCAACGCGCTTCCCATGGGTGTCAAGGACTGGCCCGTTGTGATCAACGACCCCGCCTGGGCGGCGGCGGCGGGTCTCATGATGTACTCCGCCAAACTGAAGGCGCGCGATGAAGAAGAGCGGCGGAGCACCAATCTGCTGGGGCGGATGATTCCGAAATAGCGCTGGCGAGGAGATCGAAGTGGGAGTTCTGGAAACCAACATCGACGATTTGAAATACGAGATACAAGAGGAGTTCCGCGGCGCGCGCATCAAGGTGATCGGCGTGGGCGGAGGCGGATCCAACGCCGTGGCGCGGATGGTCGCTGAAGGACTCGACGGCGTCGACTTCTTCGTCCTGAACACAGATGTCCAGGCGCTGATGGCATCGCCGGTCTCCAACCGGGTCCAGATCGGCGCCAAGTTGACGCACGGACTGGGCGCGGGGGCCGATCCGGCAATCGGGCGGCAGGCCGCGCTCGACGATACCGACCGCATTTGCGAGATCCTGGAGAGCACCGACATGGTGTTCGTCACCGCGGGTCTCGGCGGGGGGACGGGGACCGGCGCGGCGCCAGTGGTCGCCTCGCTGGCCAAGGAACTGGGGGCGCTCACGGTGGCCGTGGTCACCAAACCGTTCAGCTTCGAAGGGCCGCGCCGCATGCGGCAGGCCGATGCGGGTCTCGCCGACCTCGCGGCCACCGTCGACACGATCATTGCGATTCCCAACGACAGGCTGATTAGCCTTGCGCCGCGTGGAACCGGCCTGACCAAAGCCTTTGGCATGGCTGACGACGTTCTGCGGCAGGCGGTGCAGGGCATCAGCGACATCATGATCACGCCCGGCATGATCAACCGCGACTTCTCCGACGTGCGCGCCACCATGGCCGGCATGGGCTACGCCGTGATGGGTACGGCCGTGGCCGAGGGTGAGAACGCCGCGGTTGAGGCGGCGCGGGCGGCCATCAATTGCCCGCTTCTCGAGGATTCGAGGATCCGCGGCTCGCGAGGCATCCTGATCAATGTCAGCGGATCGAGCAGCCTTGGATTGCACGAAGTGAACGATGCGTGCGCACTCATCCGCGAAGCTGCCGACTGCGAGGATGTCCAGATCAATTTCGGCGTCACGATTAACGAAAAGCTGGGCGACTCGGTCAAAGTGACCGTGATCGCGACCGGCTTCCAGCCTGAAAACGCACCGCAGGCAGCGCGGAGGGCCACGCACTTTCTCACCGAGAGCCGGTTTGAGCCGGCGCCGGAACCGGTGTTCGAACGCCGGGCGGAACCGGAACTCGATGAGACCGCCGATCACCTGACGCCGGAGGACACCTTCGATCCGGATGATCTGGAAGTGCCGGCGTTCATGCGCCAGGGGAAACTGCTGAACTAGTCCAGGAAGCGCGTCCGGATCTCCGGCGGCAGGATGGGGCACACCCCTTCGGGCCGCCGGAACCAGCGCTGCCGGTGCCGCGCGACGAACCGGTAGACTGCGTCGCGCCACGCGCGCGGCGCCAGGAACCCGATCGTGGCCGCTACCCGCATCCATCCGCCGAGACGGTGCATCATGTGCAGGACGGCGTCTGAAAGCACGAGCAGCCTGCCGTCCACCGTCCAGACCACGATGCTATCCGGGACTCTGGCCCGCTGCGACTCCCGCACGGTCCCGCTGAACGCCCGTCCGCCCAGGGGCGCGAACCGGAACCGGGTTCCGTCCTTGTCGCCGAGGGCGGCGATGCGCACCGAGCGGTGGCAGAGGCCGCATGCGCCATCGTAGAAGACGTAATCGTGCTCTTCGTTCACAGACCGCGCAACCGGGTGGCCCGGTCGACCCGGCTGACGGCCAGCGCGAACGCGGCCGTCCGCAGGCTGCAACCGTAACGCGTTCGCGTTGCCTGCAGGTCGTTCCAGGCGGAGCGCATGCGGTGCCGCAGTTCGGTATGCACCCGCTCTTCCTCCCACTTGTAGTGCTGCAGATTCTGGACCCACTCGAAGTAGCTGACGGTCACACCGCCCGCGTTGGCGTAGATGTCGGGCAGGACTGTCACTCCGCGCTTACTCAGGATTGCGTCGGCGTCCGGCTCCACGGGATTGTTGGCTGCTTCGAGAATGTACCGGGCTCGGATCTCTGCCGCGTTGTCCGCATGAATCACGCCGCCGAGCGCCGCGGGAATCAGGACATCGCATTCCTGGAAGAGCAGTTGATCCCTGGGAAACGACTCTCCACCAGGAAAACCCTTGACACCTCCCTTGACCGCCACGTAGTCGACCAGCGCGGGAACGTCGAGCCCAGCGGGGTTGCGGATGGCGCCGCCGACGTCGCTGACTGCAACGATACGTCCGCCCCGCTCGTGAAACAGTCTTGCGGCCCAGGAGCCCACGTTGCCGAACCCCTGGATTGCGTAAGTGAAGTCTTTCACATCGCGCCCGTCGGATTCGAACAGGCACTCCGCACCGTACAAGAGGCCCCGTCCGGTGGCGCTGTCGCGTCCGAGTGAGCCGCCGAGTTCAATCGGCTTGCCTGTCACAACGCCAGGCGACCAGCCGTGGAACTTCGCGTACTCGTCCACGAACCAGCCCATCACGCGTGCGTTCGTTCCCATGTCCGGCGCGGGAATATCGGTGTAGGTTCCGACCAGGTCGTGCATCTTCTGGACGAAGACTCGCGTCAGGCGCTGCAGTTCCGCCTCGGTCATGCCCGACGGGTTGCAGCCGATACCGCCCTTGGCGCCGCCGTAAGGCAGGTTGACCACCGCCGTCTTCCACGTCATCAGCGCCGCCAGAGCCCCGACCTCATCGTGATCCACTTCATGATGAAACCGGATGCCACCCTTCATCGGACCGCGCGATTGATCGTGCTGGATGCGGTAACCCACAAAGGTGGCTAGCGTCCCGTCATCGAGCGTAATCGAACATTCCACCTTGATCTCACGGTGGGGAGTGAGCAACTGGCGCACATTGTGCTCGTCAAGATCGAGCAGTTGAGCGGCTACGTGGAAGTTCCGGTTGGTCGCTTCGATCGGATTCATGGGTCTTCCTTCGAGGATAGCCGTGCTTCGCGGTGTGTGGCAAACTGTCGGGAATGCGCATCCTGCTTGGATTTTTCGCGATGCTGCCCGCCTTGGCCGCGCTCGATCTCAGCGGGGCGCGGATCCTGACCCGTCCGGATGCCGGCCCGCTCGAGCGCAAAGCAGCGGAGATGTTGCAGATCGAGATCGCCGCGCGCACCGGCCTGCGACTTGAATTCGGGACCGCTACGGCCGATGCCGCTATCGTCATCGCGAAGCCGCGAGGTGGGGCGGCCGACGGATACAGCATCCAGACGGCTGCGAACCAGGTCACTCTGACCGGCAACGACGGCCGGGGGACCATCTTCGCGGCGGGCCACCTTCTGCGCCGCCTGGACTGGGGCCGCGGGCGCGTTTCATTGCCGGACCGGTTCTCGGTCACGACCGCGCCTCGCACTCCCCTGCGCGGGCACCAGCTCGGCTACCGGCCGAAGACGAACTCCTACGATGGCTGGACTCTCGAGATGTGGGAGCAGTACATCCGCGACCTGGCCGTATTCGGCACGAACGCGATCGAGTTGATCCCGCCGCGTTCCGACGATCTGACGGACAGCCCGCACTTCCCACTTCCGCAGATGGAAACGATGGTGGGCATGTCGGGCATCGCAGCCTCTTATGGCCTGGACGTCTGGATCTGGTATCCGGCGCTCGACCGCGACTACAGCGACGCTACGACAGTAGACTCCGCGCTGCGCGAGTGGGAGGAAGTGTTCCGCGGGCTGCCGCGCATCGATGCCGTATTCGTCCCCGGGGGCGATCCGGGACACACCCAGCCGAAGCATCTCTTCGCGCTGCTGGAGAGGCAGGCCACCTCGCTGCGCCGGCATCATCCCAACGCCAGGATGTGGATGTCTCCGCAGAGCTTCGGCGCCGAATGGATGGAAGAGTTCTTCACGCTCATGAAGAGCGAGCCGCGCTGGCTCGAAGGCATTGTGTATGGACCGCAGACGCGTGTGACGCTCGAGGAACTCCGGCGGCGGATCCCCAAACGCTACCCGATCCGCGCCTACCCAGATATCACCCACAGCCTGACCTCCCAGTTTCCCGTTCCCGACTGGGACCCGGCGCTGGCCGTGACCCTCGCCCGCGAACCGATCAATCCGAGACCGCGCGACCAGGCGGTGATCTTCCGCGACCAGATGCGCCACTCCATCGGATTTCTCACGTACTCCGAAGGCTGCAACGACGACGTGAACAAGTTCGTCTGGAGCGGCCTTGGCTGGGACCCCGATGCGGACGTGCGCAGCATCCTGCGCGATTACGCGCGGTACTTCTTCGGGCCGGGGCGGACCGAGTCCGTTGCCCGCGGGATCCTGGCGCTCGAAGAGAACTGGCGTGGACCCTTGGCAGCCAATGCCGCCGTAGAGCGCACGCTGGTCCAGTTCCAGACGATGGAGCGTGATGCGCAGCCCCGCGAGCTGTTGAACTGGCGCTTGCAACAGTTGCTGTTCCGTGCCTACGCCGACGCCCACGTGCGCGACCGGCTGATCGCCGAGACGGCGGCCGAGACAGCGGCGCTCGCGCATCTGCGCGCGGGAGATCCGGCGGCGCTGGACCGCGCGGAAGCTGTTCTCGACGCGCCGCCGCCTGCGTCGGACAGGCGGGAACGCGTCCTTGCTCTGGCCGAAGCCCTCTACCAGAGCATTCGTATGCAACTCGATGTGACGCGTTACCAGGGGCTGCGCGGGCGCGGCACCGTGCTTGAGACGATCGATCATCCGCTCAACAACCGCCTGTGGTGGAAAGCGCGCTTCGCCGAATTGCGCCGTGAAACGGACACTGCGGCTCGCTTACGGTCGCTGCTGGATGCGCAGGCGCCGCCGCCGGGAGCGATAGCCGACGACCTCGGCAACCCCGCGCAGCGTCCGCACCTCGATTTGGGGAAGGGCTGGGCCGCGGATCCTTCCTATCTCGAATCGCCGAGAATCGGCTTCCGGCCGGATCCGGCGATGCCGCGTGACTGGTGGCGGTTCGCCGAAACCCACTACAACCAGCCGTTGATCCTCCGCTACTCCGGGCTCGATCCGGCGCTGCGCTACCGCGTCCGGGTATTTTATGCGGGGGAACCCTCGTCGCGGCAGCGGCGCGTGATGATCCGGCTGGAGGCAAATGGGGTCGAGGTGCATCCTCTGCGCGAAAAACCACCAGCCGGTCCTGTTGAAGACGAGATTCCACCCGAGGCGATGCGTGGCGGCATGCTGGAATTGAAGTGGACCAGAGAGCCAGGCGCCGGCGGCAATGGCCGCGGGTTGCAGATCGCACAGGTTTGGCTCTACCCGGTTTCTCAATGAAAGCCATCGCTTACGGAGCGCTCTTCGCGGCCGTTGCGTTCGCGCAGCAGGCGCAGAATCCATCTCCGATGACGGATTCGACGCGTGCCCACAAACGGATCGAGCGCACGGAGACCCCCGGGACCCGCCACGATCTGTCGCTTGGCACACTGCTGGTTGCGTCTCGCGCGCCGCGTAAGCAAGCGCCGCTGGTCATCCACTTCCATGGCCCCGCATGGCTGGTTGAGGCAAGTGTCAGGCGGCGGTGGAGGCGTGCCGCCAGCCTCAGTGTGCACCTCGGTACGGGATCGGCGGTCTACGCAGCGCCGTTTCGCGAAGCTGGACGATTCGGCGTGCTGCTTGACGAGGTGGAACGCGCGACCGGAAGACCGTGGGCCCCCGTGGTGCTCACGGCGTACAGCGCCGGTTACGGTGCGGTCCGGGAGATCCTGCGCGACGCGACCAACCGGGACAAGGTCCAGGCCGTCATCCTCGCCGACGGCATCCATGCGGGCTACGACGAGAACCGCCTCGCGAAAGGCGCCGATCTGGAGCCGTTTCTCGCCTTCGCGCGCGAAGCAGCGGGCGGGAACAAACAATTCATCCTGACGCATTCGGAAGTGTATCCAGGCACGTACGCCAGCACCACGGACTGCGCGGACTTCCTCGTCGACAGCGTGAGGGTGCGCCGCCGGGCGGTCCTTCGCTGGGGTCCGCTCGGGATGCAGCAAGTGAGCGAGGTCCGCCGCGCCGGGTGGCGGGTGATGGGGTTCGCCGGCAACTCGGCGCCCGACCACACAGACCACCTCCACGCGCTGGCGGACTGGCTCAAACTGATCAGGTAAGCAATCGCTTACGCAATGCGGTCGGCCGCCTGGATCAGGGCGCGGATGTGTCCGTAAGCGAACGCGAACGCTTGCAGGCCCCGCGGATCGTCGGGATGATGCGGGACGTGGTCCGGCATCAGCATGTACTCGTAGCCGATGTCTCGGTAGAGTTTGACCGCCTCGACGAAGTCGATGTCCCCCTCGTCCGGATATACTTCCTGGAAGTCGTCGCGCTTGCCGCGGATGTTGCGGAAGTGCACGTTGAAGATCTTCTTGCGCTCTCCGAAATAGCGGATCACACCGAAGATCTCCTTGCCCGGATCCTGCAGCATCTCCGACACAGTGCCCTGGCAGAAGTTGATCCCGTGGTACGGGCTCTCCTGGATGGTGATGAACTTCTTCAACCCGTCCACGGTGCCGAGCACGCGGTCCACACCCTGATAGCCCTTGCCGGGCGGCACTCCGGGATCGTGCGGGTGGCAGGCGATGCGCACCTTCGACTCATTCGCCACCGGCACGACCTTCTCGAGGAAGTAGGTGATGCGTTCCCAGAACATGTCGGCGTCGACGCGTCCCGCGCGGGTCAGTGGCGGATCCTCCTTTGCTTCCTGCAGACGCCATGTCGAATACGTGGAACCGCCGCGGCCGGGGGTTCGCTCCGTGCGCAGAACACCCAGGATACTCATGTTGTACTTGACGGCCGGGATGCCGGCCTTGGCGCAATTCTGAATCGTAAGCTGAATATGTTCAATATCCCGGTCGCGCTCAGGACTCTTCGCCATCATGATGTTGGGGCGCTTCTCCCGGTCAATGTGGCTGGAGGCAAGAAACGGCGCGGCGAGCATATCCACACTCACACCCCATTTTTCCGACCGCTCGCGGAGTTGCTGCAACTCTTCAACAGAGGGATAGCCCCGCTCGCCGCCAGTGGCGTAGCCACAAATGTTTCTCACGCCGTGGCGCGCAAAGAACTGCAGCCGGGTATCGTCCGTCGGTCCGCTCTGGCAGCCAAGTTTCATTCGTGCCTTCGTGGCCGGTTTGGGGGGCTGTGCCGACGCGCAGGCCGAAGTCGACACTGCGGCCGCCGCCGCCCCGGCGCCGGTCGTGGAGAGAAAATGACGTCGATTCATGGCTTCGTAGTCTATTACGCGGCAGGTGCGCGCGGCAACCGGGTCAGGCGATCCGGTCAGCGGCCTGGATTAGGGTGCGAATGTATCCGTAGGCGAATGCGAACGCCTCTGCCGGCCCGGGTGGACTATTCAAGGCGGTAGTTCGGGGCTTCCTTAGTGATGATCACGTCGTGGACGTGGCTTTCCCGCAGACCGGCGGGCGAGACGCGCAGGAAGCGGGCGTTCTCCTTCAACTCTTCAATCGTGCGGCAGCCGCAGTAGCCCATGCCCGCGCGCAGACCGCCCACCAATTGATAGACGAGTTCGGCCAGCGGGCCTTTGTACGGCACGCGCGCCTCGATGCCCTCCGGCACGAGTTTCGCGTTGGGATCCTGCGCGTAGCGGTCCGTGCTGCCTTGCGCCATCGCGCCGAGCGAGCCCATGCCGCGGTAGCTCTTGAAGGTCCGGCCCTGGTAGAGAATGGTCTCACCCGGGCTCTCGTCCGTACCGGCGAACAGAGACCCGATCATGACGGCATCTGCGCCGGCGGCGATCGCCTTGGTCACATCGCCCGAGAACTTCACCCCGCCGTCGGCGATCACGGGAACCCCGGCCTCGCGTCCCGCGCGGGAGCATTCGGCGATCGCGGTGATCTGGGGCACGCCGGCGCCGGAGATCACGCGCGTGGTGCAGATGGAGCCGGGCCCAATTCCCACCTTGACGCCGTCCACGCCGAGCTTCATCAGGTCGCGGGCGCCTTCGTAGGTTCCGACGTTGCCGGCGATCAGCGGAGTGTCGGGCAGATGGCGTTTGAGGACGCGCACTGCTTCCTGGACCCGGCTGGTATGCCCGTGCGCAGTGTCGACGGCCAACACATCGACCTTGCGCTTCACGAGTTCTTGCGCTCGCTCGAGAAAGTCGCCGGTGGCGCCAAGGGCGCCGCCCACTCGAAGCCTGCCTTGCGAGTCCTTCGCCGCGTTGGGATACTTCAGCTTCTTCTGGATGTCCTTGACGGTGATCAGGCCCTTGAGGATGAAGTCCTTGTCGACGACGAGCAGTTTCTCCACGCGGTGACGGTGCAGGATCTCTTCAGCCTGTTCGAGCGTCGTCCCGACCGCAACGGTGATCAGGTTCTCCTTCGTCATTACGGAAGAGACGGGCAGGTCGTAACGGGTTTCGAAGCGCAGGTCGCGATTGGTGAGAATGCCGACGAGCTTTCCGTTGGGCTCGGTGACCGGCACCCCGGAGATCCGGTAGCGCTTCATCACGTCGAGGGCGGCGGAGATCGGCTTTTCCGGGGCAATGGTCACCGGGTCGACGATCATGCCGCTTTCGCTGCGCTTCACGCGGTCGACTTCCTCCGCATGGCGTTCGACCGTCATGTTCCGGTGGACGATACCGATGCCTCCCTGCTGGGCCAAAGCGATGGCGATGTGGGACTCGGTCACCGTGTCCATGGCGGCGGAGAGGATTGGGATATTCAACGAGATCTGGCGGGTAAGCCGGGTCCGGGTGTCGGTCTCCCCTGGTATCACTTCGCTGTACGAGGGGACGAGAAGGACGTCATCGAAGGTCAGGCCTTCCGGGAGTTGAGCCTGAATCATAGTAGGTAATCACCCATGATACGGGACGCTGCCCACGGAAGGCAAAACTACGGTTCGATCCAGATGCGGACGCGGTTGCTCTCCACCCCGCCGGCGGAGATCGCCAACTCGGCCGGACCGGCGTTCATCAGCGCCGGCAGTTGCACTTCCACGAGATAGAAGCCGATATAGCCGGGGGCCAGCGTCGCGCGCGTCACCGGGACCGGCGCGCGGTCGAGCGACGCGGCGATGGCGGCACGAACCGCCGGAGGCGATTCCAGCGGCGCGGCCAGTCCGGTCGGCCAAACGGGGTCGGTCCGGCCAAGGCCGGTTGCGAGGACCTGAACCCGGGCGCCGGAACGCGCCGGATTCGAGGCGTCAAGGAGCAAGCCGGTATCGGCGTCGAGGAGCATCGGCGCGCCGTCTTCCCCGGTGAAGATGGCGGGGGAGACATCGCGCAGCGGAACGCCAAACTGGAAAAAGGCATCGCCCGCGCCAAGCGTCAGCGCCAGTTGAGTCCCGGCTGCTTCGAACGGCACTTGAAGCTGGCTCTCGCCCTCTGCCGCGGCCAGGACGGGAACAGGAAGCGCCCCGGACCGGGCCTCCTCGACGCGCGCGCCGAGGACGCTCAGCAGCGAGCCTGGGGCAGCCGCGCGGGTCGAGAAGTCAGCCGCGTTGACAATCCGCACCTGTCCGTTGCGATGCGGCGCCGGCGAGCCATAGATGCCGTGGCCGAGCAGGCTGACAAACAGACGATAGCCGGACGGATCGAGGCGCACGTGCGTCGCCGGCGCGGGGGGCAAGCCTTCGCGCAGCGGCAGCCACGGCCCCGGCGCGCCCGTTTCCAGATTCAGACGGCTCCAGAGCAAGCCTTGGTTGGTCGCGGCATAGAGAGCGCCGCCGCCTCGCGTCGCGGCGATGGCATGCACGGGGCCGCTGCCTAAGTCCCCGGAGACATCGGTCCACGTTGCACCCGTGTTGATCGTGCGCAGGATACGGCCGCTCGCCAGGGAAGCCAGCGCAATCCGGGGTTCGTCGGGGTCGACCCAAAGATCGGTCACAGGCCCGCCCGCGGCAGGCTCCGAAATCCGCCACGACGTGCCGCCGTCGACCGACACCCAGATGCGTCCCAGGGCGGAGGCGGCGTACCGCACGTCCCCGTCGCCGCCGATCGCCGCAATCCCTGCGCCGGTGCGCAGCGAGGCGCTCTCGATGGCGAGGACGCGTTGTGCGTACTCCATGCCCGGTGCAGGGTACCAGACGTTTCCCGCGCCGAAGCGCAATTCGGCCGGGCCAATCCCGTCGATCTCGGCGCGCAACCCGGACAGGCCGCGCGGGGTCGCGAGAATCCGCGCCGGCGGCAGGTTGGGGAAGTTCTCGTTGAGGCCGGTCCAGGAAAGGCCACCGTCGTTCGACTGCCAGAGTCCCAGGTCCCCCGCCGCCACCAGGCGATCCGGACGGACGGGTGAGACGGCCAGGTCTCGTACTGCGCCGCCCAGGATCGAACTCTCCCCGGCACGGGTCAGGTTGGTCCATGACTGCCCACGGTCGCTGGAGCGGTAGAGGTCCTGGCCCAGCGCGAACAGCACGCTCGTGTTCGCGGGATGCGTCACCAGGCGCACCGTACCGCGTGGCTTAGTGATTCCGCCCGGGGGTGCGAGAACCGGCGGCGGCGCGGCGAGCGGTGCGGGGATCCACGTTTCCCCGTCGAGCGTCTCGAACACGCCTTGTCCCTGCGCGAAGAGCCTGCCCCCGTCAGCGGAATACCACACCCGATCGACGGGACCCGTGACGGGCGACGTGAGGAGCAGATCGATGGCGGGGCCTCCGGCGAGACGCCAGTCGAGGGGCGCAGGAGGGGGGAACTGCCCGCGGGCCGGTGGGCCTGCTGCCAGCAGCGCCAGCATCCATGCCGCCACCCCTGCGCGGCGCACTGTGTCCGGATGACACATCAGCGTACCTAGTGTAGCGTATTTTCTTCGAGACGAGCCGGGTTCACGCCGCTCAAGTGATTGAAAAATCGATCACGTCTGGATCGCAGTGCAATTCGGCTGCCGATTTGCTACTCAATTTCTTCAGGCTGGACTCGTCTCAGACGGTCGGCTATAGTAAAGCTTGGTTTGTCCGCCTTAGGGAGCGGGCTGAGGGAATGAGGCTACCGGGCACCATCGCGCGGGTCACGCGGTTCGCCGCGGCGGGAGCGGTGTGTCTTGCGCTCTTCGCCGTATCCGCCTGGGCCCAAACGGAGGCGTCGGCTGTGCTGACGATTCGCGAGGGGCGGGTCGACGTACTTCGCGACGATGTTCCTTGGGCGATGCAGGAAGGCAATTCGGTCCGGCCGGGTCAAATTGTGGTCACCGGCCCGGATGGCTATGCCCAGTTCCAGCTCCCGGACGGTAGCCTGTTTGAGGTATTTCCCGACTCCCGGGTCACCTTCCGTGCCAATCAGGGCGACTGGCGCGACCTGGTCGATGTCTGGCTGGGGCGGATCCGGGTGCACATCCAGAAGCTTGGCGGCCGTCCCAACCCGAACCGGATTTCCACGCCCACGGCGGCCATTTCCGTCCGCGGCACCGTGTTTCACGTCGGTGTCGAGGACAGCGGGACCACGACGTTCGTGCTTGTGGAAGAAGGTTTGGTCGATGTGCGGCACCGGCTCCTGCCTGGCAGGCCGATCCCGTTGGGCGCGGGCGACTCCCTGCGCGTGTTCGAAACTCAACCGCTGGCAGCGCGCCAGGTTGACCGTGGCGCGATGGCGGACTCGGCGACTCGCGCTCTGGCGCAAGCTGTCGCGGAGATCCTTTGGCGCCGCCGCATCGGTGGGCCTGGCGGTACGGGTAGTCCGGTGCCCGGGGCCGGCGGCGGTCCCGTTGGCGTGGGCGACGAGCGTGCTCCGGATGCTCCTCCTCCGCCACCACCGCCACCTCCCCCGCCTCCGCCCCCAGTAGGACAATCCGCTCTTGCCACGGGTCCGTTCCGGTGGTATTGTGAAGTCTGACGTGGAGTGATTTAGGGTCCGGCCCGCCGGATCTTGGCTACTTGCAACCACGAAAAAAAGTGCTAAAGGCGAAGTTGGTCAACCAAAACTCCTGTTGACCCCGCTGCCTTCATGGAAGGAGTGGGGTTTTCATGTTTCTGGGGCTGGCGACGCCGGAACACAGGAGGAATCCGTGAATCCCTGGCTCGATACCCCCGACGTGCCGCCGTTCTCCGGTCCGGCGGGTGAACTTGTCTCAGTCACCGTCAGTGCCGATCCGTGGGATCTGGAAGCGCTTCTCGACGCTCTGGCACTGCTGCCGTTCCCGGTGAATCCCGAACTACACCACCCGTCCGGCGACGATGACAGCGCTTTGACACGCGTCTCATTCCCGGCGTATTCGCGGGACCTGACGGCCGTCCGCGAGGTCCTGCTCCGCACGGGACAAGACCCCGGCAACGTGGCGGTCTCCGCGATCCTCGATCGCTGACCCCGAACGGCGTGCGGTAGGATGGCGGTGGTGCCCTACGACGCAATCCTACTTCTGTCATTCGGCGGACCCGAGGGTCCGGACGACGTCATCCCGTTTCTTGAAAACGTCTTGCGCGGGCGGAACGTCCCGCGGGAGCGCATGCTGGAGGTCGCCGAGCATTACTACCACTTCGGTGGAAGAAGTCCGATCAACGACCACAACCGGGCTCTGCTTCGCGTGCTCGATGCGGAACTGAAGGTGCACGGCCCGTCGCTGCAGCTTTACTGGGGGAACCGGAACTGGCATCCGTTGATCGAGGATACGGTCCGGCAGATGACGGCCGACGGCGTCCGGCACGCGCTTGTCTTCGCGACCTCCGCGTTCAGCTCGTACTCCGCTTGCCGGCAATACGTGGAGGATCTGGAACGGGCGCGCGCCGCTGCCGGTCCGGACGCGCCGCAGTTGGATAAGCTACGGCTGTTCTTCAACCACCCGGGCTTCATCGAGCCGATGATCGAGCGTGTGGACCATGCTCTGCGGCAGTTCTCAAACGATCGCCGGGCCGCCGTCCGTCTGGTCTTCTCGGCCCATTCGGTGCCTCTAGCCATGGCTGAACGCTCGCACTATTTGGCGCAGCTCGCCGAGGCGAGCCGTCTGGTGGGCGAAGGCGCGGGGCATCCGGAATGGACGCTGGTGTACCAGAGCCGGAGCGGACCGCCTTCCCAGCCATGGCTGGAGCCTGACATTCTCGATCATCTCCGCACGCTGGCTGCCGAGGGTGCAAAGGATGTTGTGCTCTGCCCGATCGGCTTCGTCAGCGACCACATGGAGGTTCTCTACGATCTCGACTATGAAGCCGCCCATCTGGCGCAGGACTTAGGACTGCACCTGGTCCGGACCGGCACGGTGGGTGTGCATCCCCGGTTCGTGACGATGATCCGTGAACTGATCGCCGAACGGGTCAGCGGCGCGGACCGTCTGGTGGTCGGAGCCATGGCGCCCCCGCCCGACGTGTGCCCGGCGGATTGCTGTCCTCCTCCGATGCGGCGAGCCTGAGAATGCCGGTCGTCGACGCGTGGCAGCGCTTCCGGGAAGCCATCACCGAGAGGAACCGCATGCTCGGCGCCGAAGCTGCGCGCGCATGGCTGGACCTCGACGCGCTGCTGACCACGATCGGTGACGCCTACGAAGGCGCGGAAACGCTCAATGGCGCGGGAGATCTGAAGAGCCTCGCTGACGGTTTCGCCCAGACGGCGCTGGTCCTGTTGGAAGAACCAGCCGCGGGGCTGCGCCTGCACAAACCAGACACGCGGTTTATTCGCGCGCTTGAGGACTGGGCGGCTCAGGCGTCGGACCTGGTGCGGATGCTGCCCGCGGATGCGCCGGTTTCCAGCCGGGACTTGGCCGCGCTGATCGGTGGCGATGCATCCCGCTGGCTGCGCTGGTCCAAGGGGAAGGGCGCCGCGGTCCGCCCCCTGCGTATGCGCGAGATCCTGCAGTCAGCCCTCACGCGACGGCTGAATGCCCGCTCCCGCCTCGATGGCGAACTGGCTCTCGGCTTGGCACGGGCCGTGGCGCTCGCGATCCAGCCGTGGCACGCGGTGGAGCAGCGGCTCCTGCGCGGCGTTGCGGGAACCACCTCGGACGATGCGGCGTGGATTGCCGGGCGCCGCCAGTGGCGGAAGGAGGTCGCTGCGCTGCGCGCCTGGATGCAGGTTCGCGCACAGCGCTTTGAGGCATGGCTGGCCGGGGAACCGGCGGCTCTGGGTCGTGCCTTGCTCGCGCGGAAGAGGCCGCTGCGCCCCGAACGCCTGGAAAGTCTGACTCAGCGATATGAGAGGCGTTTCGCCTTCTGGTCAAGGCAACTTCGTGCGGTGGCGTCGGTGCTGGACAGCGACCTCGATGTCCACCGGCTGGCCGCAGGTGTATTTCAGGAGGCCCGGTCCGCCGTCGAGTCCGTCTCGGAGGAACGCGAGGCGGTTGTCGCCGAACTCGATGCTGTGATCGCCTGGCTCGAAGCGTGGCGTGGCGGTCAGCGTGGCGCCGCGTTTCCGCCCGCTTCGGCGCGGCTCATCTCGTCCGACGATCACCTGGCTGTCTGGCAGAGGGAGTTGGCCGCGCACGCCCGCGATCGGCTCGCCGAATCGAGGGAGACTGTGGAGCCGAAGCACGCCCAGCCAGGACGTCGCCGGCAGTGGAAGATTGTTCAACCACGCCAGTTGTTTCTCCAGGCCTGTGGCGGAGCGAGCCGGCGGGCAGCCGCTCAGGCATTTCGGGAAACCGAGGCGCTCCATCGCGCGATCATCCGCGAGATTGAACGTTCGCGGGAAGTGGTCCGTTTCGCCATGGAAACGGCGGCGCAGGATCCCGAGGCCGGCGAGCGGATCGCCGATGAAGGCACAGCCAACGCGCTCTCCCTGGTACGCGAGCAGCGCCTGCAGTCCCCTGACACCCCGGCACCGACCGACCGCGCGCTGGCCAGGAGCGCCGCGCTGGCGCTGCTGCAGTATCAGATCTCAGTGGACAAGGGCCGGCTCGGTCTGTGGAGCCACCTTGCCCGGGAGAGCGGACAGAACGCGTTCGGGCGCGGCCTGCGTCTCTTGTTCCAGGGCACGCGCATTGCAGCGGGCTGGACATGGGAGCGTACCCGGTCCAGCTACCAATTCCTGTTGGCCAGGATTGGCTGGCTGCCGGGCGCCACGCGAGCCCCGAAGCCTGTGGAGCGTTCCGCGCGCCTCGATGCGGTGATGGCGATCGACAGCGCTGCGCCGGACCTGCCCATGCTATACCAGCGCCTTTTCCGCATCGCGCCCGTGGAAGACCCCCGCTTCCTGATTGGCCGCGACGCGGAAATGGCAGCTCTGGCCGAAGCACGGGATCTGTGGATGCGCGGCAAGAGCGCTCCGGTGATCCTGCTCGGTGCGCGCGGCAGCGGCAAGACCAGTCTGCTGAATTGCGCCGAATCGCTTGTGTTTTCAGGAGTTCCGGTCGTCCGGACGCATTTCGCCGAACGCCTCTACCGCCCGGAGGAGATCGACGCATTCCTTGCCGGCGCGTGCGGGTTGCCTCAGGGCTTGCCGGTGGCGGACGAACTGAACCGCGAGCCGCGAGTGATCATCCTCGAAGAAACCGAGCGGGCGTACCTCCGCACGATGGACGGCTTCGACGGCTTGGCCTATTTAGCCGACCTGATCCAGGCAACCGGACGGCGTGTGCTGTGGATTCTGAGCGTCAACCAGCACGCGTTTGCCTTGCTGAACCGCGCGCTGCGGTTCGGCGACGCGTTCCTGTACCGGATCAACGCGGTCCATGTGGCGCGCGAGCAGCTACGCAATGCCATCCTCGTGCGCCACAATCTCTCCGGCATGCGCCTGAGCTTTCTCCCGCCTCCCGCGGGCGATCCCCGGCTTGAGCAGGCGCGGCAGTGGCTGGGGCTGCAGGGAGATGCACAGGACATGTTTTTCGACGCCCTCTACGGGCAGTCGGAAGGTGTCTTCCGGTCCGCGCTCCAGCTCTGGCAGAAGTACATCGACCGGGTCGAGGGCGGCGTCCTGTCGATGCGCTTCCCCCTGGAACCCGATTTCGAGCCGATCCTGCGGGAAATCCACGACGGCGATGCGTTCGTCCTGCACGCCATCCTCGAGCACGGCAGCCTCACGGCTCCGGAACTCGCCGCTGCTCTTGAGATGCGGGAGTCCGCCGCCGAGTCGGCGCTGGAACGCCTCCTCGCGCGGGAACTGCTGGAACCCGAGCCCGCCGCCGCCGGTCTGCGGGTGCGCCCGGAAGCGGGACGGATCGTGACCGAGGCGCTGCACAGGAGGAACCTCGTATGACCGCGGCCTGGCTCCAGTTGCCGGTGCCTTCCGGCCGGGCCTTCTGGGAGTACTTCACGACCGGCCGCCTGCTTGGCGCGGCGTTCGTGCTGATCACAGCCTGGCTCGTCATCCGCTGGCTGTCCCGGCTGCTGGATCTGCTTGCGCTCAAAGCCCCGCAATCCCGGCTGTTTATCAAGTGGGCTGAGCCGGTGCTGCGGATAGCCATCTGGTTTGGCGCGATCTTCTCCTGCGCCGGTCTGCTGGCTCCGACGCATGACACGTTTCTGGCCTTGCTTGCATCCATGGGCATTGCGATCGGTCTGGGTGCGCAGGACCTTGTGAAGAACCTGATCGGCGGGATCGTTGTCCTGGCCGACCGGCCCTATCAGTTGGGCGACCGCGTGAAGATCGGGTCCGCGTATGGCGAGATCGATCACATTGGCCTGCGCAGCACCAAGCTCACGACTCCGGACGACACCCGGGTGACGATTCCGAACGCAAACATCCTGTCGGCCGAGGTTTGGAACGCCAACTCCGGCGTACTCGACTGCCAGGTTGTGACTGACCTGTTTCTGCCGCCTGGAACGGATCCCGACGTGGTCCTGCGGACCGGATACCGCTCCGCCTACTGCTCTCCCTACCTGCTATTGCGCAAGCCGGTGGTCTGTCTGGTGGCCGACGTGGTCGAGGGGCGGCGCCAATTCCTGCGACTGCGGGTCAAAGCGTATGTGCACGACCACCGCTTCGAGCCGCGAATGCAGAGCGACATCACGACCCGCGCCAAAAGGGAGTTCGCACGGCTGGGATTGCTTCCGGGAGGGTAGGCCTACACCCCTTCGGCGAGCAGGGCGCCCCAGTGGAAGCCCGCGCCGAATGCGGCGAACACCACCGGCACGCCTGACTCGAAGCCGACTTCGTCGAGCCATTCCTTCGCCGCGATCAGCAGCGAGGCCGATGAGGTATTGCCGTACCGCCGGATGTTCGAGTAGAACAGCGCCGGCTGGACGCCGAGCGCGGCCGCCAGGCGGTCGAGCAGATTCTGGTTCGCCTGGTGCAGCAGGAATGCGCCCACGTCCTGTACTGTGCGGCCGGAGCGTTCGAGCACCGCCGAGATGGCCCGCGGCAGCTTACGGGTGGCCTGCAGGATGACGGTGCGCCCGTTCATCTCGATGGGCCCTTCGAATTCGAGCCGCAGGTCGCCGGCGAAGGTGCCGTCGGTGTGGAAGTCCGACGCCACGATCCGCGCCGCACCCTGGTCGGGATCGATCAGGCAGGCGCCCGCGCCGTCCCCGAACAGGACGGCTGTCGTCTGGTTGATGGGAGGCCGGGTGAAGATCGGAGAGAGCTTCTCCGAGGCGACGATCAGGACCTTGCCATAAGCGGGCGCCAGACGGTCGGCGAGGGCGAGGCCGGCCAGCGAGCCCGCGCTGGCCAGAGGCAGGTCGATTGCCGGGGTGCTGGTCAATCCCAGGCCGGCGGCCACAGCCGCGGCGGGTCCGGGAAACCGCCGCTCCGACGTGCCGCTCGACACGAGGATGAGGCCTAACGCGGTGGCGTCTACACCCGCCCGCGCCAGACAGTCCCGCGCGGCGCCTACGGCCATGGACACGACGGTCTCTTCGTCGCACGCAAAACGCCGTTCGGCGATGCCCGACACGCGTTCGATCCAGGCGGCGTCCACGCCCGTCAAGGCGCTGACTTCCGCGTTGCCCGCGACATGCGACGGCAGGCACGATCCGAATGCGACCAGGAATGCCACGTTACCGCCGGCCGTCCACGTACGCCGCGATCCGCGCGACGGTGTCGAACTTGCGCGGATTCAGGTCGGAGTCGGGAATTTCTATGGAAAACTCGCGCTCGAGCGCGCTTACCACATCCGGCAGCGCGAACGAATCCAGCCAGCCTGCCTCGAACAGAGACTCGTCCGGGTCCGGGACCTCGTCCCGTTTAGCGATCTTCTGAATGATCTGGTTGATCTGCGTCCGGCTGTCCATCCGTTGTTACAAGCCCGATGAGTTGATTGCGAGCGGTGGAATACCTTTCGTAATTGTACATGAGATCGCGGAACAGTACCGATCCCAGACGCTGGTAGCCGGGCTTGTTGAAGTGGACGTGGTCGTATTGCGCGAGGCCTGCGAGAAACCAGTTGTGCATCGCGCCGGCGCCGCCCATGATCTCACGCAAATCCCAGTAGGCGCACCCGCTGGCCAGCGCCGCCTCACGCTGGGCGGCCACGATTCGGTCGAGCCGGGCGTCGGGAGTCCAGCGGCCGCGGATCAGCCGCGTCCGGTCAGGCGGTCCCAGGACGAGGATGGAAGCGGCCGGCGCCGCCCTCCGCAGGCGCGCCAGCAGTTCGGCGAACATGTCGCGATAGCTTTCCTGGGTCCAATCGGGATTGCCGGCTTCGTTTGTGCCGTAGGCGAGAACGATCAGCGCCGGATTCCGCCTGGCAACGTTGTTGGCGAACAGTTCCTCGTCCCAGCGCAGCATCAGCGACGCCTGTGCACCGTTGATGCCCAGGGTCTCGTAGGTGACGCCGGTGTCCTTCTCGGACACCCAGCCGAAGAGGCGGACCGGCTTCCGCTCGACGGTGCGCAGTTCGAAGTGATGCGCGCCGGGCTGGGTGACGTGTTCGAAGTAGCCCGGGCCCAGCGGACCGTCGGTCGAGAAGCGGGCGACGGCGGCGCCGTTTTCGAACAGTTCCACGGCCCCGCCGCCCGGCTGCTGGAGGTAGAACAATTCGAGACGCGAGCATTCCGCGTCAAGGAAGATCGATTGCCGGGCGAGCGTGGTGGCGACGCTGATCCCGCCAAGGCCGTAGAGACCGTCGCCGTCTTTGCGGAGTAATCCCACGGACCGCCAGCCGAGTGTGGCTCCTCCGCGCAGGTCGAGGCGGCGGTAGGAGCGGAAGGGTTTTCCGGCGAACGAGTACCCTCCGCCGCCGTCGCCGAACTCCGATTGCAGGGCGATACGAACAGCGCCTGTCCATTCGTCGGCCGCTGTATGGGAGTCGCCGTAGTGGAGGACGCGCAGAGGTTCGCTGGACTCGCCGTTCTTCTGCCGGTACAGCATCTCGAAGAACGGCACGAGCGCGGCTGGATTCTCAATGTAGGCTTCCGCCGACCGGGTCAGCACGGCCTCGACTTCCTCCGATGCCTTCGCGCGCGCCTGGGCGCTGACCGGAGGCGGCCTCCGCCGTGCGGGGGCTTTTCGTTTAGCGGTCTTCTTCGCGACCCTGCGCTTGGCGGCAGGCGCGGCTTCGGCATGCACCCCGGTGAGCAGGGTTGTCGCGCCAATCAGGACTACCGGAAGGAGGGCCGCCAGCCACCGCCTCATCACAGGCGGACGTCCCCGTCGATTCTGCAGTTCATCCCGTCTAGCCAGTATTGATTGTAACCGGGCTTTGCTCTACCGGAACGGATACTTCGACCGGACGGCGAGGATGTGCGCCTTCGGAGCGGAGGGGTCGGGGTTGTTGTAGAACCCGACCGTGCAGTTCAGGCGGAAGAAGTAGGCGTCGCCCGGGACGGCGGGATGCCTGCCTTCGACGCCGTCCATGCCGCCTCCAGCGACCATGTCGCCGGAGCCATCGAGCAACAGATAGACCTCTTCCTCGCTTGCGTGATGATGCGGGAAGTTCGTGCCGCCGGGGGCGAATTCCATCACGAACAGGCTTGTCAGCACGTGGCCCGTGGCGAGGCGGTCACGCGTGCTTTCCGTGCCGCCCATCAGCAACTGATAAAGGGTGGTTGGCGGATGGTTGCCGACCACCTGCTTGGGGACATCGTCGATGCTGGCGATGGGCAACGCCGCCGCAGGCGTTGGGTGGACATCGCGGGGAAGCCGGAACCCCATCACAATGGCCCGCAAGGGCCCGGCGCCGGTGTTCTCGATGCGCATTGGCGCTGACGCGGCGAGATAGAAGAAATCGTTCGCTTTGACTGGATGCGGCTTCTCGCCGTACAGGACCCGCCCTGAGCCCCCCAGGACCACGACCGCGTGCTCCTCGCGCGGGAACGCCGCTGCCGCCGATGCGCCGCCCGGATCGATTGTCAGTTCGCCGTAGCGTGAGATGCCGCGGACGATGGCGGTCTCCCTGTCGCCGGCGCCGAACAGCGGTTTGTAGCGCGCCTTGTCCGAGGTAAATGGCGAGGGCGCTGCGGTGACTTCCGGCAGACGCCGCCGCAGCCACGTCGCGTTGACGGTCCGCTCGGCCGCCAGAGCCGGGACGGCCAGCAATCCGAGACAGGTGCGGCGTGTCAGGCCGCCAGTTCGCTCGACCCCATCAGGAACTCGTCCACCGCGCGTGCGCATTTCCGCCCCTCCGCGATTGCCCATACTACCAGAGACTGGCCGCGCCGCACATCCCCGGCGGCGAACACCCCTTCCACCGATGTCATCCAATTCGCGCCGGCGTTCACGTTGCCGCGCTGGTCGAGCTCGATGCCAAGCTGCTCGATCAGTCCCCCGCGCACGGGACCGGTGAAGCCCATGGCGAGCAGGACGAGGTCGGCGTCCATCTCGAACTCGCTGCCGGCAATCGCCTCGAACTTCGGCGGTGGACCCACGCGGATCGCGTGCAGCTTCTTCACGTTCCCCTCCGCGTCGCCGCTGAAGGCGACGGTCGACACGCTCCACTCACGGATGCCGCCCTCTTCGTGCGAGCTCTCGACGCGCAACTGCATCGGCCATAGCGGCCAAGGCGTACTTGGAGACCGCTGCTCGGGAGGCATCGGCAGCAGTTCGAACTGCGTGACCGAGAGCGCTTTCTGGCGGTGGGACGTGCCCAGACAGTCGGCGCCGGTATCGCCGCCGCCAATGATCACGACGCGCTTGCCAGTCGCGAGAATCGCTTCGGATTCCGGCACGATGTCCCCGAGCGCGCGCCGGTTCCCCTGAGGCAGAAAGTCCATCGCGAAGTGGACGCCCTTAAGTTCGCGGCCCGGGACCTTGAGGTCGCGGGGTTGCTCGGCCCCGCCTGCCAGGACGAGCGCGTCATACTGGCGGCGCAAGTCGGCTACAGCCACGGACACGCCGACGTGCGCATTGACGACAAACTCCACCCCCTCGGCCGACATCTGCTTGATGCGCCGGTCGATGAGGTGCTTTTCCATCTTGAAGTTCGGGATGCCGTAACGCAGCAGGCCACCAATGCGGTCTGCTTTCTCAAACACCGTGACGTCGTGGCCGGCGCGCGCAAGCTGCTGCGCGGCGGCGAGACCGGCGGGCCCCGAGCCGATCACGGCGACGCGCTTCCCGGTCTTGGTGGACGGCGGCTCCGGCTTGACCCATCCCTCGTCCCACGCGCGGTCGACAATCGCCTTCTCGATGTTCTTGATCGTCACCGGCGGCTCGTTGATGCCCAGGACGCACGCTGCCTCGCACGGCGCGGGGCAGATGCGTCCGGTGAACTCGGGGAAGTTATTGGTCGAGTGCAGGATCCGGCTGGCTTCCCGCCAGCGGCCCCGGTACACGAGGTCGTTCCAGTCGGGAATGATGTTGGTGACCGGACAGCCGGTATGGCAGAACGGGACGCCGCAGTCCATGCAGCGCGCGCCCTGAGTGCGCAGTTTCTCCTCCGGGAAGTCCTGGTAGATTTCGAACCAGTCGTTGATGCGTTCGGCCACGGGACGCCGCTCGGGCGTCTCCCGCGTGAATTCCATGAAGCCTGTGACTTTGCCCATCGCGACCTCCTGCTATCCGTGCACCACGGGAAGGGTTTCCTGCGCCGGCGGCGGGACTTGGGCCAGCGCTGCTTCGCGCCGGGGAATGCCCAGCACGCGCTTGTAGTCGAGCGGGAACACCTTGACGAACTTCGGCAGCATGTGGCCGAAGTTGTCGAGGATCCAGCGCGCGCGGGCGCTGCCAGTGAGTTCCAGGTGGCGCTGGATCCAGTAGCGCAGCGTCTCGATGTCCTGGGTCTCGATCACCGGTTCGAGATCGACGCCGGCATGGTTACAGCGCTTCGCGGCGAAATCGCCCCGCTCGTCGAGCACGTAGGCGATGCCGCCGCTCATGCCCGCGGCGAAGTTGCGGCCTGTGCGGCCGAGCACGATCACGAGACCGTTGGTCATGTACTCGCAGCCGTGATCTCCCAGCCCTTCGACGACGGCCGTCGCGCCGGAATTGCGCACACCGAACCGCTCGCCGGCCATCCCGTTGAAGAACGCTTCGCCGCTGGTCGCGCCGTAGAGAACGACGTTCCCGATCAGGATGTTCTCCTCGGGAATGAACGTCGATTTGCGCGGCGGATAGACGATGACCCGGCCTCCCGACAGGCCCTTGCCGACGTAGTCGTTCGCGTCGCCTTCGAGGCGGAGCGTGACGCCCTTGGCGAGGAACGCGCCGAAGCTCTGTCCGGCCGAGCCCGTGAAATCGATGCGAATCGTATCGTCCGGCAGCCCGGCGGCGCCGTAGCGACGGGCGACCTCGCCGCTCAACATCGCGCCCACTGTCCGGTGGACGTTACGAATCGGCAGCTTGATCTCGACCGGGACGCGGTTCTCAATGGCTTCGCGGGCGTGGTCGATGAGCCGGTAGTCGAGCGCCTGGCTCAGGCCGTGATCCTGCGGCACGACGCAGCGCCGCGCGATGCGCGTGGGCACCTGCGGGTTGTGCAGGACCGATGAAAAGTCGAGCCCGCGCGCCTTCCAGTGATCGATGGCGTCGCGGGTTTCCAGCATGTCGACCCGTCCGATCATCTCGTCCATCGTGCGGAAACCCATCCGCGCCATCAGTTCGCGCACCTGCTCGGCGACGAAGAAGAAGTAGTTGATGACGTGCTCGGGCTCGCCCTGGAACTTGCGCCGAAGCGCCGGATCCTGCGTGGCGATGCCGACCGGGCAGGTGTTCAAGTGGCATTTGCGCATCATGATGCAGCCGATCGCCACGAGCGGCGCGGTGGAGAAACCGAACTCCTCGGCGCCCAGCAGCGCGGCGATCGCCACATCGCGCCCGGTCTGCAGCTTGCCGTCGGTCTGGACCCGGATGCGGCCGCGTAGGTCGTTCATCACGAGCACCTGCTGTGTTTCGGCGAGGCCGAGTTCCCAAGGGATGCCAGCATGCCGCAGCGAGGTGAGCGGGGATGCGCCGGTGCCGCCCGAATCGCCGCTGATCAGCACGACATCGGCGTGCGCCTTCGATACGCCCGCGGCGACCGTCCCGACGCCGACCTCAGCCACGAGCTTCACGGAGATGCGCGCGCGCGGGTTGGCGTTCTTGAGGTCGTAGATCAACTGCGCCAGATCTTCGATCGAGTAGATGTCGTGGTGCGGCGGAGGCGAAATCAGGCCGACGCCGGGGATCGAGTGCCGCACGCGCGCGATGACCTCATCCACCTTGTGGCCGGGCAACTGGCCGCCTTCGCCGGGTTTGGCGCCCTGCGCCATCTTGATCTGCAACTCGTCGGCGTTGACGAGGTAGTGGGTCGTGACGCCGAAGCGCCCCGAAGCGACCTGCTTGATCGAACTGCGCCGCCAGTCGCCGTTCGGATCGCGCTGGAAGCGTTCCGCATCTTCGCCGCCCTCTCCCGTGTTGGATCGGCCGCCGATGCGGTTCATGGCGATGGCGAGTGTCTCGTGCGCTTCCTTGCTGATGGAGCCGAACGACATGGCGCCGGTGGCGAAGCGCTTCACGATCTCCGACGCGGGTTCGACGTCGTCCAACGGAACCGGCTGCCGCGCTTCGCGCATCCTGAGCAGGCCGCGCAGCGTACAGAGCTGCTCGTTCTGCGTATCGATAAGGTCGGCGAATTCGCGGAACGTCTGGTAGTTCTCCTGCCGCACGGCGTGTTGGAGCCGGCTGACGGTCAGCGGATTCAGCAGATGGTACTCGCCGCGCACGCGGTATTGATAGTTGCCGCCGATCGGAAGCTCCGTGTCCGCATCGGTCACGGGACGGAATGCCAGCGCATGCTTCCGGCGCGCTTCTTCAGTCAGCACGTCGAGGCCGATTCCTTCGATGCGCGACGGTGTCCCGGTGAAGTAGCGTTCCACCAGTTCCGAGTTGAGGCCGATTGCTTCGAATACCTGGGCGCCGCGGTAGCTCTGCAGTGTCGAGATGCCCATCTTCGAAGCGATCTTGAGCAGCCCCTTGTTGACCGCCTTGACGTAATTCTTGAGCGCCTTTTCGAACGGTACGTCCAGTTCACCGCGCTGGGCGAGATCCTCGATCGTCTCGATGACCAGGTAGGGGTTGATCGCGCTGGCGCCGTAGCCCAACAGCAGAGCGAAGTGCATCACCTCGCGCGGTTCTCCCGTCTCCACCACGAGCGCCGCCTGCGTGCGCGTGCCTTCCCGGATCAGGTGGTTGTGCAGGGCGGACAGCATCAGGAGACTGGGAATTGGCGCGTAGTTCTCGTCGACGGCCCGGTCCGAGATGACGATCAGCGTATAGCCGCTCTTGATCGCGCGGGAAACGCGGAGGCAAACCGCGTCAATGGCGCGACGCATGCCCACCTCGCCCTCGGCGACGGGGAAGAGCGAATAGACGGTGGTCGCCAGGAACTCGCCTTGCGAGACGCGCCGCAGACGCTCGAGGTCGCGGTTGGTGAGAATCGGATGTTCGAGGCGTAGCGTGTGGCAGTGCTCTGGCGTCTCGTCGAGGATGTTGCGCTCCTGGCCGATGTAGCTGACGAGCGACATCACCATCTCTTCGCGGATCGGATCGATCGGCGGGTTGGTGACCTGCGCGAACAGTTGCTTGAAGTAATGGAACAGGGGCTGGGGCTTGTCCGAAAGACAAGCCAGCGGCGTGTCGGTACCCATCGACCCGATCGGTTCCTCCCCTTTTTCGGCCATTGGCGTGAGGATCACGCGGACATCTTCGTCGGTATAGCCGAACGCGCGCTGGCGGGCCAGCAGGGACTCGAACTCCGTCTCGATCACGCGCGGCGGAGCGGGAAGATTCTTGATGAGAATCTGGTTTTGCTTGAGCCACTCGGCGTACGGACGCCGCTTGTAGAGCCGCTCCTTGATTTCCTTGTCGGAGACGATGCGGCCCTCGACCGTGTCCACGAGGAACATCTTGCCCGGCTGCAACCGGCCCTTCTGTTTGACGTTCTCCGGCTTCACCGGCAGGACACCGGTTTCCGACGCCATGATCACGAGATCGTCGTGCGTCACCAGGTAGCGCGCGGGACGCAAGCCGTTGCGGTCGAGCGTGGCGCCGATCATCCGGCCGTCGGTGAAGGCGATCGCGGCCGGGCCATCCCACGGCTCCATGAGCGAGGCGTGATACTCGTAGAACGCGCGCTTGTCCGGGTGCATGTGCTCGTTCGACGACCACGCCTCGGGAATCAGCATGGCCATCGAGTGCGGCAGGTCGCGGCCCGCCATGAAGAGCAGTTCGAGGGCGTTGTCAAAGGTCGCCGAGTCGCTGCCGTTGGGTTGGATAATCGGCAGCAGCTTCTTCATGTCGTCGCCGAACAAGGGCGAGGCGAGCACGGGATGGCGCGCGTTCATCCAGTTCACGTTGCCGCGCAGCGTGTTGATCTCGCCGTTGTGCGCGACGTACCGGAAGGGATGCGCCAGTTGCCAGGTGGGGAAAGTATTGGTCGAGAAGCGCTGGTGCACGAGGCACAGGGCGCTCGTCAGTTCCGGATCCGAGAGTTCTTCATAGAAGTTGGCGATCTGGGGCGCCAGCAGCAGGCCCTTGTAGACGATGGTGCGGGCGGACATGGAGGGGACGTAGAAATCCCCGCGATCCGGCATGTCGGAAGCGGCCACTTCGTTTTCGCAGCGCCGGCGGATGATGTAGAACTTCCGTTCGAGCTGGTCCTCGGTCATGCCCCCGGCAGCGCGGATGAAGATTTGCTCGATATATGGCTGCGACGCGCGCGCCACGCGCCCGATGGCGTCGCCGTTGATCGGCATATCGCGCCACCCGAGAACCGACAGCCCTTCCTCGCGGACAATGCGCTCGATGATGCCCTCGCAACGCAGGCGCTGCTGGCGCTCGACGGGAAGGAAGACCATGGCCACGCCGTATTGTCCCGGTTCGGGCAGCGTGAAGCCGGTCTTGGCGCACTCCCGGGCGAAGAATGTGTGCGGAATCTGGATCAGCAGACCCGCGCCGTCGCCTGTCTCCGGGTCGCACCCGCAAGCGCCGCGATGCGTCAGGTTGATCAGAACCTGGATCCCCTTGAGGATGATGTCGTGCGATCTCTCACCCTTGACATTGACGACGAAGCCAATCCCGCAGGCGTCGCGCTCGGTATTGGGGTGATAGAGTCCCTGGGCTGGGGGGAGCCCGGGTGTTGGGGCGTACGGGTTCTGATTCATTCGGTGCGCCTCGCCATAAGTAGAGTGGAGGTTTCAGAATAGCAGCTTGTGCTGCATTAGGCAAGCAAAATGTCAGGAGTCTATACAATTAGTAAATCTAATGTTATACTACTGCCGTGCTATTCGATAGCTTGCTTCTTTTCCGTGACATAGCAGCGCAGAAGAGCATTAGCCGAGGAGCGGCTCTGCACAACATCAGTCAGTCAGCGGCAAGTCAGCATCTGTCTGAACTGGAGAAGAAACTGGGTGTGATGCTGCTCGATCGGTCCAGCCGCCCGGTCGGGTTGACCCCGGCAGGCAAGCTGTACCTCGACTTGTGCCGGACGGTGATCCGCCAGGAGGAGGAGTTTCACAAGAACCTGGAGCGGATCAAGAACCGGGTCGAAGGCGAAGTCCGTGTGGCGTCCATCTACTCGATCGGCCTGTCAGAGATGACGCGCGCACGGGAGTTGTTTGCTTCGCGATACCCAGGAGTGGGGCTGCGCGTTCTCTACGAGCACCCGGACCGGGTTTACGAGGCAGTGACGGCGGGCGATGCGGATCTTGGGTTGGTGAGTTATCCCCAGGGCAACCGGCACCTGGCAGTCGCGCCATGGCGAGAGGAAGAGATGGCCGTCGCGGCGTCGCCCTGGCACCCGCTTGCGCAGACGGCGATCCTGGTGCCGTCCGACATCGAGGGCCATGATTTCGTCGCGTTCGACGAAGGTCTGCGCATCCGCCGCGAGATCGACCGTTTCTTTCGCGAGCAGGACGTGGAACTGCGCATCGCGATGCACTTCGACAACATCCAGACAATCAAGGAGGCGGTGGCGCTGGGCTCCGGCATCAGCGTCCTACCGGCGCGGACGATGCAGAACGAGATCGAGCAGGGGCGCCTCGTGGCGGTTCCCCTGCTGGCGCCCGAGTTGCGCCGTCCTCTGGGGATCCTCTACCGGAAGCGCCGGCGGCTCAGCGTGGCGGTCCGGGCCTTCCTCGATTTGTTGCTGGCGTTGCCTGAACCGGCCGCGCCCCGGCCCGAACGTCTTCCGGTACGGCGCTGACGTATACTGAGGCCGAATGGACGGCTTCCGTTTCGCCTGCCAGCCGGGCTGTACCGTCTGCTGCGACCGCGAAGGACGGGTCTATCTGACCGAAGATGACCTGTCGCGCGCCGCGGCTTGGCTGGGGATGTCGCGCGACGACTTCGAGGCCCGGTATGTCGTGCGCACGCGCCATACCCTCAGGCTGCGCAAGCCTCGACGCCGGCAATGCCACTTCTTGCAGAACGGCGGATGCGCGATCCATCCGGTGAAGCCGGTACAGTGCCGCCTGTTCCCGTTCTGGCCCGAACTGGTGGAGCGCCCCACGGCCTGGCGCAGGACTGCGCAGTGGTGTCCTGGCATCGGACAGGGTCCACTGATCCAGATCGGGCAGGCGCACGAGGTAGCCGCGGAAATGCGCCGTGCGTATCCGCGCCTCTACGAACCCCGGTAGGATGAGCCACGTTACACTGGTTCTGCGGGGTGTGCGGGACATGGCGCGGAAGAAGGGGGAGACCGGGGAGACAGCCCGCGTGGATCGCGGTGCGCTCGTTCGCGCGATTGCTCGGGAGCGCGTCGGCCGTGTGAAAGCGTCCCGCCCCATCGAAGAGAAGCCCGTCCGCCGCAAGCCCAAATACAAGAAACCCCCGGAAGAGGACGGGGCCTGACCGCGGCTCAGAATGCCTGCCCGATGCTGAAGAAGAACTGGCCCTGTGATTCGCCAGGACGCCGGTCGAGCTTCCACCCGTAATCGAGGCGCAACAGGAAGAACGGAGTCCGCACGCGGAGTCCCAATCCGGCTGACCTCCGGAGATCCGTCAGGCTGAAGTTCGACGCCTTGGGGAAGATATTGCCGACGTCTACGAAGCCCACGCCGCCGAAGATCCCCTTGACCGGGAAGCGCAGTTCGTTATTCAGCAGCAGCATCGCGTTGCCGCCGTCCGGCTCTCCCAGGAAGAGGGGACCGAGGGTGTCCTGCTGGAAGCCGCGCATCGTGGTGCCGCCGCCGGCAAAGAAGCGCTCGCTCGGGACCAGCACCTGGCCGGCCAGGCCGCGCGCCAGGCCAACCCGCGCTCCGGTGGCGAAAACGAGGTCCGGCCGCGGCTGGCTGCGAGTGAACCCGATGACTTGCGGCGTGTGCAGCGGGAAATACTTGAACACCTGCCCGAAGTACTTGATGTAGCTCAACTGGGAGCCAAGGGCGCCGATGCCGTATTCGAGGGCGTTCGATGCGAACGAACCCCGTGTCGCGTCGAGGATCTCATCGCGCGTCTCGCGAATGACAGACGCGGTCAGGGGCGCTACCCGCAGAGTAATGTCGAGTAGCGGATCCGGTACATCGTCAAACGTATGCGCGCGCTCAATGCGGTAGCCGTAGTTCACCAGGTAATGGCCCTTGAATCGCACCTCCTGTTGCACGGAAAGGCCCACCCGGTCTGTAATGAAGCCGGGCAGGTCGAAGCCGTCGAGCGCCACTACGCCGCGGATCTCGCGCCGCACGAATGTCGCGATATTCGTGTGAACCGGCAGGCGCTGCAGCAGCGGCTGGGCGAAATAGAGACGCGCCTCCCGTGTATTCGCGTCATAGCGGCCGCGGAAACCGAGCACGCGAGCGCTGCCGAGCGAGTTGCGATTCGCCAGGTCGACGATGATGCCGGGACCGCGGTCCGTATCGTAGAAACCGCCATAGCGGAGATCGAACGGGCGTACCTCGCGCAACCGGACGAGGAGGCGGTACAGTTGCTGGCCATCCTGGATGTCTCGTGCGTCGGGCGTCGGCTGCAGATCGAGATCGACCAGCGAGAACGCTCCGGTGTGGTACAGATTCCGGCGCGCGGTCGATAGACGCGAGCTGCTTGCCACGTTTCCCGGCCTAAGCGCCACCTGGGTGCGGACCAGGTTTTCACTCGTCTTGTCGTTGCCTTCAACCACAACGTCGGCGACAATTCGCTGCTCGCCTTCTGTGATCTTGAATTCCAGATCGACGCTGCGGGCCGCATCGTTCCGGGTCTGCGTATACTCGATCAGGGCGTCAGCGTAGCCGAGATCGGAATAGGCGGTGTTCAGAAGGTCGAACGACTCCTCGCGCAATCGAGGCAGGAACGTGACGCCCTGAGACAGGGGAATCGTGCGGGCGAGCTTCTCTGTCTCGATCGCCCGGTTCCCCGAGAACCGCACGGAGCCGACCGCGTAACGCGGCCCTTCAACCACCGGGATGACGACACGACCCGCCTCCAGTTCATAGCGGGGCGCCGCCGCACGGGCATCGAGGTACCCCTCTTCGCGGTAGTAGCGCTCGATCAGCGACGTCACCTCGCGCGGCCGCACGTACACGGAGTCCCGCAGTTTCTGCTGCTCCACCAGCTTGCGCAGCGTCGCGGGTGCGATTCCCGAGGCGCCGTCGAATTCCAGCGCGATGTTCCGGTAGCGCTGTCCGGGCTGGGTGTCGAAGGTGACCTGCTTAACGCCGTCCTGCTCGCTCACTCCGTGCTCGATCTCCGCCTCCAGGTAGCCGTCGGAGACCAACTCGCGCCGCAGAACGCGGGCTGCGTCGTCGAGCCGCTGGGCGTCGAACACGCCGCGCTGCCAGACGTCCCGGACCCGCTTGCGTGCACCGGACGAAGGCCGCCACCCTTCGTACACAAACTCGACGCGGGGGCCGGCCAGTGCGCGAATCGAGAGATCGACTTCCCCGGGGGACTCTTCGCGTGTCAGCCGCAGCGATGCTTCGAGCCGGTCCTCTTTGGCGTAGAACTGCTCCAGGCGTTCAAGTCCGCCATGCACACGGAAGAAGTCATACTTCTTCCCGGTCTGCACCTTGAAGCGCCTGCGCAGAATGTCATCCTCATACGCTGGCTCTCCAGTGAAGCTGATGTCGCCGATACGCCGGACCTCGCGCTGAGCCCGCCGTTCCGGGGCGATGCCGCCGAACTGCAGGCCCTGCCGCAGTTCCATGCGGTAAGTGTTGTCGGACTGCTTGATGGCGCGCGAGAGGAAGCGGCGCGTGATGTCGTACTCGGTGACCCAGATCTGGTCGCCCGAGTCGGCAAGGTTCATCGAGTAGATCAACCGTAGCTGGCTGGTCAAGTCCTGACCGATCGTCAGGCGCGCCGTCGGGTCGGATTCGGCGGCGATCAGATTGGGCTCGATGCGCACCTGGCTCAACCCGGTCATGCGTTCGGCCCGCCGCGAGAAGCTGCCGCCGAGCCCACCTGCCACGTAGGAGAGTACCTGGTCGCGTGCGACATCGCCGCCGGCTTCCCGCGCTTCCTCAAGCGTGCGGCCGGTGAGCAGCACCGAGACAATGTCCTGCTCGGGAAGGGGGGGGTCCGAGGTGAGCGTCGTGTCGATGTCGTCCGAGTCGCCGGTGATCACCAGGTTGATCTCGTAGCCTTTCGTCGTGGTGCGGGCGGCGAGATCGATGAACGGGCGAATCCGCTGTTCGTCGGTGAAGGTGATGGTGCCGCGGTCGATGATGTAGCTGCGCTCGTTAAGGTACAGAAGGCCGTCTTCTTCGATCGTGATGCGCCCGGTGAGTCCGGGCCGGTCGTAGGAACCGGTGAGGCGCAGATCGAGGTTGAGTGCGGCGCGCGCCAGATTGTTGTCGATGCGGAGGGGCTCCCGCGACCGCACTTCCAGATCGTAGCGGAGACGCGCCAGCAGCGGATTCGGTTCGTCCGTGAATGTCAAGTTGCCGCCCTGCAGGGCCCGCAACAACTCTCCCGTGATCAGGATTGGCTCGCGGTAGGAGCCGTCGGCGATCGTGACGCTTCCTCCGATCACGAGGCGGTCTTCCTGCGAACTGAACCGGAGATCGATGTCGGAGAGGGTCTGCAGACCCTCAGGCAGGTTGAGGAAGACTTGGCGGGCATTGATCTGGACATCGGCATCCTGGACCAGGGAATCGCGGTATGCCAGACCGCCGCTTCCTTCGAGACGCCCGCCGTTGAGTTCTCCGGTGAGGCGGGAAACCGTGAGCCTGTCCTTCTCCAGATCGAAGCGGGCGTCGAGGTTGGCCAGTTGGATCCCAAGCTCGGGCAGAGCGATCAGGCCGTCATTCCACTCGATGAAGCCGGAGAGCACCGGATCCTTCAGTGTTCCCTGAGCCCCAAACTCGAGGCGCGTGTCGCCGGTCGCGCGGACGGTGTCGGCGAACGCCGAGATAATCGCGGGATTCAGACGGCCCGCCAGCTTGACGTCGAGCGGCGCGTCGTCGGTGAGACCCGCTCCGCCGCGCAGTTCGAGAAGTGTTTCGTCACCCTGCAAGCGGAACTCGTCGATGGCGATGCGGCCCTCCCCGATACGGATTGCCGAGGGTGATTGTTGTTCCAGCCGGAAGTTCCCGATGTTGAGTGCCAGCTCCTCGAAGCGGGCGGTGGCATCGAGCGCTTCGAGTGCGAGTTTCGAAGCCTCGGCGTCCACCTTCAGCCGGAACGTTCCGGCGATGCCTTCCGGCACAGCCTCCAGCAGCGAAAGCTGAGGGCCGCGGATGTCCGCGGTGAGCCGCGCGGCGCCGTCACGGCGGGGCTGATCGATGGGCAGATCGTCGCCGAGCATCGCCAGCGGGACCGTGCCCTGCACAGAAAAGCCGCCCATGGCCCACTGGCCGCTGAAGTCGCGCAACTGGATCCACCCATCGCCGACGTGCAGGTCGAGGGCGATCGCGGAAACCGGCGGATCGAGATCCGGAAGCGAGAACAGGCCGTCTTCGAGGCGAACGGTAGCGGTGGGGTTCGGCTTCTTCAGCGTCCCGGTCACCGTGGCGTCGAGATCCGCCTGGCCAAGCACGAACGGCTGCTCCTCCATCGGAACGAAGCGGAACAGGCTGGGCAGGTCGAGGGTTCCGGAGAGACGTAGCGCCGCGGCGTCACGCGGATCTTCGAGAGGGAGACCGCCTGCGACCCGGATCGTGCTTTCGGCGGCCTGAAGCAACAGCCCTGGGGTCTCGATCGCGCGCCCTGCATATCGGACGGTCCCCGGTTCGGCAAGCCGGACGGTTTCGCCCTTCCAGACCGCGGAGAGTTCGGAGAGCGAAAGCTCAGCCTGCGCGTCTTCCGGGGTGTCCAGGTCCAGTGTGGCCCGCAGCGAGGCGCGGAGCAGTCCCACCAATGGTTCTTCCAGTTCCACCGGGAGGTTCGCGAAGTCCAGGCCGTCGATGGCAACTGTGGTCTCGGTCGGGTAGGGCGCCTCCGTCCGGACCGTGGCTTGGCCGGACACAGCGTACCGCGGCGCTGCAAACGAGATGTTGGCTGTGTGATCCGCGAGTGTGGCTTCCACCGAGGCCGATCCGTGTTCCGTGCCGTTTACTTCGACATCTTCCAACTGCACATTGCCCGTGAGCGCGGGGTTGTCGATCTTGCCCGAACCATCGAGCGACAGCCTCAGCACACCCCGCACGCTGGTGTCCTCCGGGACCGTCAATGCCCGCAGCGTGAGTCCGGCGGTCTCCAGGTGGCCTGTGTAGCGCTTGTCTTCGAGCGCCAGTGTGGCCGTGCCTTCGAGGATTTCGGCGCCATCGGGAGCCGGCTTCTCCAGGCGCAGTCTGTCCATCGTCAGGACTTGATCCGCGAGGTGGGCGCGTAGCGCGAGCGTTCCCACATCCTCTCCGTACACCGCGAGCCCAGCGGCGTCGAGCGTCAGGGTGACGTTCGGATTGTCCGCTGCTCCAGTCGCTTCGGCTGCCATGGAAAACGTGCCGCCGGCAGGCACTCTCTGCTCGATGCCAGCCAGGATCGCCGGGATCGAGGCATCGTCGATGGCAGCCCGCAGATCGAGTTGGGCCGCCTCCCCGAGACCGACTGTCCCGTTCAATTTCAGCGTCTGGCCGCTCCAGGACGCCGTCGCGCGCTCCACGACGACGTCATCCTTCGTGGCGGCTGCCTCGGCGAAGAACGCAATGCCGCGTAGCGCGTCGATGGTCAGGTCCGGCGCGTCCAGGGTGGCTGCGGCGCGCGGATTCTCCACAGTGCCGGACAACAGCGTGTGCAGTTCCAGGGCGCCGTCGATTGGGACTTCCGTGACGGGCTCACCGAGAAAGGCGGCCGTTTCTGCGAGCGTTGGATCCAGCGCCGGGATGACGAGCGAGAGATCGCCCGACAGATCCTGTTGCTCTCGCAAGGCGGCCGTCCCACGAAGTTCGGCGCCGAGTGCCCGGAGCGCGGGAACGGTGACGCGGATGTCTCCACGGTCGGCATCGACGCGCAGCGAACCGCCCACGGGCACGACATTGCGCGCGGCGTCCGGCCGTGTGGGCGTGAGCAACAGGTCGGCGTTCCCGGTTGCCCGGGTCCAGGCCAGCCCAGGGAACCGTAGCGCAGCCGTGGCGTCCGCCCGGGTCGCGGCCACCACCTCGGATTGGGCGGCCCGGCTCAGGCCAGCAAGGTCGAGGTTCCGTACGCGAACGGTGACGTTCGTTTCGGCGGATTCCTCCAAGGCGAGAGAACCCTGCGCCGAAATCGCGCCAAGCGCGGAATTGGCCTCAAACGAGGCCACCTGGACGAGGTCGCCTGACCAGCCGCCCTCGATCCGCACCTGCTGGGCGGGATAGCGGTCGTACACAAGCCGGTTGGAGTCGACCGTGAACTTCTCGACACGCGGCGCATCGAGCGTTCCCGTTGCGGCGGCGTGCAGGCGCAGGTCGCCTGCAAGGGGGCCGAGATCCGCGAACGCCGCCAGCGGACCGAGATCCGCCGAGAGAGTAGAGCGCACGTTGATTTCCGGCTCGGAGAAATTCGTCAAAGTGCCTTCGGCCGAAAGCACCGTGGCTCCCGTGGCGATCGCAAGTTCCGTCAGTTCGACAGCGTCCGGGTCGAGCCAGGCGACGACGCGCAGCGTATCGAGCGCGAGATCGCGGCCCTGCCAGGTGACCGGCGCCGCCTCGGTCGCTTCGAGCCGGATCTGGTGCCTGCCGCCGGGCCGCGCCATCGACACCCGCCATTCAGGCAGACGGACGGCAAGCTGTTGCGCCGCGTTGCTCCACTCGAATCCGCCGGCGATGCGGAGATCGTCGACCCGGTACTCGATCGGCCCGGAAGGATCGCTCTCGCCTTCCGGTTCCGGCGACTCGGGCAGATTCGACCGGCCTTCGGCATCTTGCACCACCCGGACCTGGAGTCCGTCGAGAAGCGCGGACTCCACGTGGATCGCGCCCCGGAACAACGAGACGACGCCGAGGTCAACTTCCAGACGCTCTGCTTCGAGGAACAGGGGCAGGTCGGGCGCCGCGGCAGACCGGGCGGTGAGCCCGCGGGCGTGCAACCGGGCGGTCAACAGGTTGTAGTCGAGTTCAGCGAGTTCAAGAACGATGCCTTGCTCGCGGGCGAGGGAGATCGCTTCGCGCAGAGCGTAGCGCTTCACCCAGGGCGTATGGAGGAATGCGAGAGTTCCAAGGCCCAGGACGACGAGACTACCCGCTCCGATCAGGACGCCGCGTATCGCTGCTCGAAACCGTACACGCAAACTCCCTGCCTATCGGACAGCCCGCAACAGGGACTGTACCTTCTGCGCCTCCGGCGTGCGTGGCGCCAGCCTGAGGAACGTCTGGAACTTCTCCACCATTTTGTCGGAACGGCGGAGGCCGTTGTAGGCGATTCCGGCGTAGTAGTAGGCGAGCGCGTTCTCCGGATTCATCTCGATCGCTTTCTCCAACGCGTCTACCGCCTGCTGGTGTTGTTTGCGCTCCGTGTGGAGCATGCCCAGACCGAAGACCGCAAGTTCGCTGTCTGAACGGATCTCCCGGGCCTTGTTCAGATCGCTGGCCGCCGGGTCGTACTGGCGTCGCAAAACGCGCACGATTCCGCGCGCGGCCAGGACCTCGTCCGATTCCGGCGCCAATCCGCACGCGCGATCGATTGCGGTCTGCGCTTCCGACGGTTGGTTGCGTCCGGCCAGCGCCAGACCCAGATAGGCGAATGCCCGCGCATTCTCCGGCTCCGCATCGGACACAGCCTGCAAATGCCGTTCGGCTGCGACGTAATCCATAGCGAAGTAGCGTTCAACGCCCTCGTCGAGGCTTGCCGCGGAGACGGCTCCTGCCACGACCAGGAGCGCCAGGAGAGATCGGATCGCACTGGTCATAGTAATTAGTACGCGACCGCGAATCGTGCGGTTTCCCATTTCCGAGGATACCATCCGGCCACCTGGTGGCATTCCGCCGCCCGTTCGGGATACGCTTGAAATCTGCGGAGCGGACAAAACCTCGTGACGCCACAAGACCCGAAACCGACCCAACGTTCGATCAGCCCGATGGCCATCGTGATCGGCGCCGCGCTCGTGATAGGCGCGATTGCGTTCTTGCTTCTGGACCGGGCTTCGCGCAACATTCCCGACGACGCACCGGTGTTGACCGCGGAGGCGAAGGAGTACGTTCGCCACCTTGCGCTCGCCGGCGTGGAGATGAAGGCGGCCGAAAGTTACCTGCAGCAGGATCTCGTCGAGATCACAGGCAATATCACGAACAACGGCGATCGTGTTCTCCGGTTGGTTCAGGTGAGCTGCGTTTTCGCGGACCCGTATGGCCAGCCGGTGTTCCGCGACCGGCAGGCGATCGCCGGGCGCCGCGGCGGCGCCCTACAGCCGGGTGAGACACGCGCGTTCCGGTTGGCGTTCGATACCGTTCCGGACACCTGGAACCGGGCGATGCCGCAACTCGTGATTGCCGAGATCCGGTTCGACTAGGCGGAGGCGCTGGTGTGCCTCGCGAGGGAGAGGACGCCGGCCTCGGCGGCTCCACCGGCGAGCATGCGGGCCGTTTCCGGATGGCAGGTGAAAAACAAAGTCTGGTGAGACGCGGAGAATTCGCGCAGGCAGGCGGCCATCGCCACGGCACGCTCCGGGTCAAAGTTCACCAGCACGTCGTCCATCACCAGCGGCAGCGACGCGTTCCGGCGGGCAAATTCGGCGGCCAAGCCGAGCCGCAAGCATAAGAACAGTTGCTCCATCGTGCCCCGGCTCAGCTCCTCCGGCCGGACGTGACGGCCTGAGCGGTCGACCGCGAGCAACTCCACGCCGCCGTCCTGCTGCAGGACGCGGACGAAGTTGCCGCCGGTCACCTTGGCGAACAACTCCGATGCGGTCTGGAGCACGCCTGGTTGCCGTTCTCGCGTGTACGTCCGCAGGGTGCGCTCGATCAATCCCCGGGCGATCGAGGCGACGAGCCAGTCGCGCGTGGCGCGAGACAGGTCGCCGCGGATGCATTCCACTTCGCTCTCGGCCTGGACCACGGCCGCGGACTGTTCGATCGCGGTGCGTTCCTGTTCGAGGAGATGCAGTTGCCCGATGGCCTCGTCCCGTTCCTGGCGTAGCGCCGCCAGGCGGCCCGCCAACTGGCCAGCTTCGGCACGCCACGCCTCCGGATCGGCCGCGGCGATCTCGCGCTCGAGGAAGTCCCGGTCCGCCGCGCCAAGGCGCGCCGTGATCTGCTGTTCCAGTGCTGACAGCAGTTGCTCGCAATCGGAGCGCCGTCTGGCGTCCTGGAGCAGTGGCTGGAAGTCTGTGTGCGCCGCCTGGCCAAGAATTTCGCGTAGTGCCGCGTCGGTTGCTTTGAGGCGGGCCCGTGCCTCGGTCAAGCGCTGGTCGAGTTCAGTTGCGGCTGTCCGCGCTTCGTCCACTTGACGGCGGGTCTCGCGGTCGCGCATGACCAAGGCGCAGAAATCCTGAAACGCCGCGACGAGGGGCTCAGATCCAACACCGGGCTCAATGGCCCAGGGAGCATCGGCCGTCATCAGTTCGCGAGCCGCGGATTCCCATGCCGCGCTGCTGCTCTCCAAGTCGTCGACGAGCCGCCGGGCCTCGTCGTATTGGGAGCGGAGACTGCCGGCAATGCGGGCATTGGCAGTCACCTCTTCGAGCCGCTCCGGCGCCAGTTCGGGAAGGCCGTGGGTGTTGCGCCACGCATCCCAGTTCGCTTGAGCGGCCAGCCCGGACTCACGCGCGGCATCGAACTCGGAAGAGGCGGCCGCTTCGTCCTCGATGGCGTCGCGGAGCGCGGAAGCGATCGCGTCGCGGCGCACGGCCTGCTGCGTTTGTGCCGCCAGTTCAGCCATGACCGGTTCCAGTCCGGCCAGCGTTACATCGGCCATCAGGCCGAGACGTCCGGCCTCACTGGCGATGGCCAGACGCAGATCCGAGAAGCGCTCGCGATGGGCGCGCAGTCGATCGAGGATCTCCCGGCCCTGCGGCGCACGAACGGGACGGGTACGGAACAGAAACGCCAGCACCGCGGCCAGCGCCGCGACGAGGAGGGCCATGCCTCCCGCCACCGAGTCCCGGGTCACCATCCAGCAGGCCACAATGACAATCGTGGACACTGCGATGCCCAGGGTCCACCAGGCCCATTGCGGCGCCGAATGCGATCCAGTGCGGCGCTGGACGCTGGACGCAGCCGATTCGAGCGCTTCAGCGGCGCTCTCTTCGGCGGCCGCCTCGGCGAGCAGCGTCCGGAGCCGCCGCAAGCCTTCGTCGCGCGTTGCCAGGCTGTCCGGCTCCAGGGCGGGATTCGAATCCAGCGACAGCTCCAGGCGGGCTCTCTCTTCGCGTGCTGCCTGGAGCGACCGTTCGCAGGCCCGCGTGGCAGCGGCGGCCTCTGTCAGGCGCGCCGCCAAGGCGCGGCCCTGGACGACGGCCTCCTCCGGCAGCGGGACGCCAGCGATGGCCTGCTTTCCGGGCGGTGCGATGTCCTTCAGCCGGCGGCGTGCTTCGTCCAAGCGGTGCAGGCGTTCCCGCTGCAAGGGGATCTGCGCCATCAGGTCCGCTGCCCGGGCGGATCGCGCGAAAAGCTCTTCGTCGAGGAGAATGGCGAGTTCATCGCGGCGCGCCGACCGCGAGGATGCCTCCACCTCCAGCCACGCGACCGCGCCGGATGCGCTTTCCCATTCCCGGATCAGCCTTGCGGCACGGGCCTCGTCCGCGGAGGACAGGCGGGGAGCACTCTCCAGCGCGGCCAGTTCGTGCCGCAGGTTCCATGCCTGTTCGAAGGCGGGTCCCAACTCGATGAGCGCTTCGTACAAACGGAGGCGGCGCCCGGAGCGGTCCAGATCCGCCGTCAGTTCGCTGACCCGCGCTCGCGCTTCCTGCTCCTGGCGAAGGATCTCGGAGTGGCGCGCGGCCTCGGTCTGCGCGGTGCTGCACTGGACCGCTGCTTCCTCGAGAGTGGTGACGAGATCGGAAATCCGGGAGCCGCCCCGCAGGCGAAGCAGAGCCGAAGCTTCCGCGTCGAGCGCCGCCATCACGTGCCGGGCGCTGCGGCCGGCGCCCGCGATGTGAGATGAGTAAATGCGGTCGCGAATCTCCTCGGCGCGGAGGCTCTGGAGGGACTGCAATTCATCGAGGCTGAAGGCGAACACGGACCGGAACAGACGGTCGTCGGCCCCGCCCATCCACTGCTGGAGATGGTCCTCGTCGCGTTCCCGGCCTGCCTCGTCGAAGATACGCACAACCTCCTTGCGGCCGGCGTAGCGCTCTACGGTCAGCCGCCCGTCAGGGCCTTCCAGGAACAGGCGTCCTCCGTGCCGGCCCCCACGCAAAGGCGGGTATTGTGCGGAACGTTGGCGGCGGTCCGGAAACCCGAACAGCACGCCGCGGAGGAAAGCGAGAAGCGTGCTCTTGCCGGCTTCGTTAGGGCCGTGCAGCACGGTGAGTCCCGCAGGCAAGCCCCGCACGCCGTAGTCCCGGAAGACGCCGAACCCGTCGATGTGCCAGCCTTCGATTCTCATCGTTCCCGCTCTTCTTCCAGAAGATCCAAGGCCTTTTCCTCTGCTTCGCGCAGCAGCCCATCCCAGTCCCAGGTGTCGAGTTCCGGCAGCCAGTGCTGGAGGCGTACCTTGCGCAGCACCAGAGCGCGCTCTTCGAGGAGTGCATGAAACTGCTCGGGGTCACTGGCCAGCAGTTCGGCAGTGCGGATCAACTCGGAAGAGAAATCGCCGCGGCGCAGAATCGGTTCCCGGTCCAGGGCGCCGCGGGTCGCCGTTTCGATCTGATCGAACCAAACCAATCCCGGTAGTTGGTCTGCCTGCTCGCGGAGCGAGTCCAGCAGAGCGTGTCTCGCTCCGGGGCGCTGCAGGTCGCGATGTACGGGGCCGCGTCCGTCCAGCATCACCCGGACCAGCAGGTCCCGGCCGGCATGCTCCGCCTGCAGCCTGGCCGCATCCTGCAGGATGAGGGCTTCGAGCGCCGGCAGATCGGCAACTGCGGCGATACCCAGGTCGAGCCTGACAAACCGGGCCCGGTCGAGGGGGACAAAATCCAGATTCTCGACGCGCGCAGATCCGTCGGCGTCCACCACGGCCTCAACGAGGATGGCGCCCTTCGGTCCGGCCTCGGAGGCCTTGGTGCTGCGGCCCTGGAGATTGCCGGGATAGACGATCCAGGGGTGGCCATTCGCGATCACCTGGCGGCGGTGGATATGGCCCAGAGCCCAGTAGTCGAGGCCCGCGCGGCGGAGATCTTCCTCTGAACACGGACTGTACGATGCATGCCCTTCCTGCAGGCCGACATTGCAGTGAAGGAGACCGATGTGAAGCCCAGGTGCTTCCATCCGGCGGAACCGGAGCGAGAGATTCTCCACCACATCCCGGCGGGCGTAGCTGATGCCGTACACGTGGGCCAACGTCCGGCCGTTCCGCTCCACGCTCGTGGTAGTGACACGTTCCGCGCCAAAGATCGTGAGATTGGGTGGAAGATCACGGATTGCCTGCCAGCCCTCATCGAGAGGATCGTGGTTTCCGTGGACCACAAAGACCTGGACGCCGCGCTCGGCGAGCCTGCGCACACCGCGCGCGAAGCGGAGTTGGGCGCGGATTCCGCGCTGGGCCCCGTCGTAGAGGTCGCCTGCGATGACAACGAACGCGGCATCGTAGTCGAGTGCGACTTGGACGAGGTCGTCGAAGGCGTCGAGCGAAGCATTGCGAAGCCGTGCCGCGACGCGGGGCGCGAGGCGGCCCAAACCCTCGAACGGCGTGTCGAGGTGGAGGTCCGCAGCATGCAGAAAGCGAAAACGCGTCATCACAGATCGGGTCCCGCGCGAATTGTCTGTCGCTGTCTCCGGCAGCGTCTTCTCATTGTTCCCCAAAAGGAAGATGGCGACAAGACCCTGGAAACCCTAGGGGTTTGCTGGGATCGCCTGAATTCGCCCGGGATCGTAATGGAGCGGCAGGACTAGGACTAGAGGTACTAGGAACCTAGTGAACGAGCAAGAACTGCGCCGGCTTCTTGGGATCAGGTCGCTTTGCCGCAGTGCGGATCGCCCTGCTGAGAAGCCGGTGCAGGTCCAGGAAGTGCTGGGGCTGGAATTGGCGTGGGGACCACTTGCTGTCGTCGCTGAACTGCAGCCCAACGAAGTAGCCGATCTCCCGGTAGACACAATACCGGACCCGGCCTTCCAGTAGACCCTTGGGGTGATGGATCTGCACGGTCGAATCCACCGGAACGGGGAGGTCGAACTGAAGGCAGGCTCCGGAGGCGGAGATATCCTCGAGAATCGCTGTCCCCTTGCGGCCGCGGCCTCCCTTGTCTTTCCAGCGGACATCCACGATTTCCGCGCACAACATCCGGGTTTCGGAGCGCTGCTTCATGCGTCTAGATGATCGGCACGACTCCCGATAAGCTTTAGAAGCGCATAGGACTTCTAGATCCGGTCGAAGACCTTGATGGCGCCCGTCAGAGACTTTTCCTTCTGGATGTAGGGGACCATCTTCGTCTCCCGTTCATCGATTTCCTGGGCGCGCTTGAGCACCTCTTCGGCGCGATCCTTGGGAACCCGAACCACGCCATCCTCTCCCGCAACGATGATATCGCCAGGAGACACCGTGATGCCGGCGCACTCAACAGGGATGCCGTTGGCCACGCTGGCGAAGTGTCCGACGGTGCTGGAGGGCACCACGCTACGGGAGTAAACCGGCAATTCGAGTCCGCGCAACTCCTCGACATCGCGAACACCGGCGTCGAGGATGATGCCCGCCATGCCGCGGGCCTTCGCCGCCGTTCCCATGAGGCCGCCGAGACCGGCCACGTTGAGTCCATCTTCAATCACGATGACTCCGACCTCGCCGGGGTTGGCTGTGTCGATCATCTCCACCGAATGGCGGACGCTGAGTTGCGGCGTGGCCTGATCCGGCGGGGCCGGCTTCAAGTACGCCGTCTTCGCCCTCCCGACGACTTTGCCGGGAACGCGGGGGCGCAGATCGTGGTTCATGAAGCCGCGCTTTCCTGTGATCTGGTCGACCGCATCGCACACCGAGGCGACAGTCGTCTTCCGGAAGCCGTCGATCAGGGGATCGGCGGCTTGGGCGATGCTTTCCTGCTGGGCTGGAGGCGGCGCCTGGGAGCACCCGGCCAACAGGGACAGACCCAGAACGACGCTCGCCAAAAAGCTGAATTCTCTCATACTCTGTGCTCTCCGAAACTCAATTGTAAGCCGGGGGCGCGGAGAAGGTCCAGGAAGTTGCAGCGCCTTGTCATCTCCGCTATCTTGATAGGGATTGGGACTTTCTTTCGCCAGCCTCGACTCTGCTCCGGCTTCCGACCTGCTCGCGTGGGCCATTGCGACGTACGGCCGGCGTTTCGCCGTCGTCACGAGCTTTCAACTGGAAGGGATGGTCGTGCTGGACATCGCAGCGCGACTCGACCCGCAGGTGCGCGTGATCACACTCGATACCGGCCGTCTGCCCGACGAAACGTATCGCATGATCGATCTTGTCCGGGACCGCTACGGTGTCCAGGTAGAGGTCATCCTTCCTGACGCCGGGGAAGTCGGGCGCATGGTGGCCTTGCACGGCGTGAACCTCTTCTACCGGGAGGTTCCGTTGCGACGGCTATGCTGCCACTTCCGCAAGGTCCTGCCGCTTGAGCGGGCGTTGCGGGATGTCGACGCAATTGCCGTCGGGCTGCGGCGCGGGCAAAGTGAGCAGCGCGCGGGAGTGCCCAAGATCGACCGCGGCGCTACCCCCGCGAAGCTCAGCCCTCTGGCGGACTGGACCCGGGATGAACTGGAGGCCTACCAGGCTGCCCACCACGTCCCCGTCCACCCGCTTTACGCGAAGGGGTACACGAGTATCGGCTGCGCGCCTTGCACGCGGGCCGTCGCCGCCGACGAGGCCGAACGGGCGGGCCGCTGGTGGTGGGAGACCGAAGCCGACAAGGAGTGTGGCCTCCATTTCTCCGCCACCGGGCAGGTCGAGCGGAAACTGGATGTTCTGATCTCCGAGGTTGTCTCCGCATGACGCACCAGGGGTTCACGCTGTGGCTCACAGGCATGTCCGGCGCGGGCAAGAGCACGCTCGCCGAGCGCATCACGGACCGCCTCCGCGCGGCCGGCGCCAAGGTGGAACTGCTCGACGGCGATGTCGTGCGCACGCACCTGTCGAAGGGTCTGGGTTTCAGCAAGGAAGACCGGGACATTAACATCCGGCGGATCGGCTTCGTCTGCGAACTGCTCACACGGAATGGCGTGATCGCCGTCGTTGCGGCCATTTCCCCGTACCGGGCCGTGCGTGAAGAAGTGCGGGAGCGGATCGGGCGGTTCGTCGAAGTCTACATGCATTGTCCGGTCGAGGTGCTGGCAGAACGCGATGTAAAAGGGTTATATAAGAAGGCGCTTGCGGGCGAAATCAGCCAGTTCACCGGCGTGACCGATCCGTACGAACCCCCTGTGCGCCCGGAGGTTGCCGTCGACAGCGGGGTCGATTCAGTCGAGAGCGGAGAAGAGAGGGTCTGGCAGTTTCTGAAGCGCGAAGGCTTGATCCGGGAATAAAAACGGGGACGCCCGAGGCGTCCCCTGTTTCGAGATCAGATCCTGCTTGACTGCTACGAAATCCGCCGACGAATGAGAGAGAGCCCGAGCAGTGCTCCACCCATCAGAACGAAGGTCGCCGGTTCCGGAACTTGCGGCACTAGCGTGTTGCCCAGGTTCCCCGCGCGGTTGTCCGGGAGGAACTGGCGATCCTGGGCGGCGAACTGCCCAAAGGTTGATGAGTCGTAAATGGAATTGGCGCCAAACGATCCGAGCAGCAAGTTGGCGCCGGAAGTCGCGGGATTCTGGATGGGCGTAGCTCCGGTGTAGACCCAGACCAAGTTAAAGATCGAGGCTGAATCGGCGGCCGGAGTAATGCCCTGAATCGCTGGACCGGCGAGCGCTCCCTGGAACGTCCAGTCGGTCGGCGCAAACGCCGTTCCCGGGACGTAGCCCGCGAAGTCATAGATGATGAGCGTCCCTTGGCAGGGGCTCGCCTGCGAACAACCCGTTCCCGGGGGCGGCCCAAAGTTGAGACCGTCGTTCACTTCAAAACCCGACGCGAGCGAAGCCTGATACGTCCAGGTGTACGGCCCCAGTCCAGAAACGGTTGGAACTCCTACAAGGATATTTGCGGAAACCGGCGCCGCAGTCAGCGCTAACAGCAGCGCGAGGACAGCCAGACCCAAGAATTTTGACCCGTGTGACATCTGCATTCTCCTCCTTAAACGCCGCCGTACCATCCGGCCCATACTACCCGGCGCAACTCAACACAGTATAGGCGGATTCTTGTAAACCTGTCAAGAGTTTGGTGGGTCGGGATAATACCTTAGGCTCCTGGGCTGGACCCTTAAGGTTCCGGGGCCCGCACCCCCTGTCCGCCCTCGGGCCATGGTAGAATTTCAGCTAGTCTGGCATCGCCATGATTGAAATCGCGCCGTCCATTCTGTCAGCGGACTTTGCCCGGCTGGCCAAGGAGATTGCTCGCGTCGAGGCGGCTGGCGTGTCCATGCTCCACCTGGACGTGATGGACGGGCACTTCGTCCCGAACCTCACGTTCGGGCCGCCTCTGGTTTCTTCCATCCGGAAAGTGACCGATCTCACGCTCGACGTGCACCTGATGATCGAGGATCCCGATACGTACGCCCCCGTCTTTATCGATGCCGGGGCGGACTATGTGTCGGTGCATCAGGAGACATGCCCCCATTTGCATCGTTCGCTTCGAATGATCCAGGAGCGGGGAGCCAAGGCGGGGGTTGTGTTGAACCCGGCGACTCCGCTCTCGGCGCTGGAAGAGGTTCTCGAGGTGGCGGACTACGTGCTGTTGATGAGCGTGAACCCGGGCTTCGGAGGGCAGGAGTTGATCCCCGAGGTCCTCGGGAAGGTGCGGCGGTTAGCCCACATGCGCCAGCAGTTAGGACTCACGTTCCCGATCGAGATCGACGGCGGCGTGACCACGGAAAACCTGGCTGGCGTGATTCGCGCCGGCTGTGACTGGATCGTCTCAGGGTCGGCGATTTTTCACACGCCCGACCCGGCGGCCACGATTCGCGACATGCAGCGGATCGCCGCCGAGGCGACCGCGATACAAGTGTAAGGTATGAGGCTGCGAATGAACTTTGTCCGACCGACCGTTCGTCTCTGGATCGTCGTCGCCGCCGTCTGCACCCTGTTGCTGACGGGAGGCTGCCGCCGCAAGAAGTACGAAAACCCCATCTCCAAGGACACCTTGCAGCCGGACAAGGTGCTGTACGACAAGGCGATCGCCGACATTGAACGGAGCCGCTACGAAGTGGCGCGTATCACCTTGAACACGCTGATCAATACGTACGATACGAGCGAGTTCCTGGCGAAGGCGAAGCTGGCCATTGCCGATAGCTGGCTGCGTGAGGGCGGTTCGCACGGGTTCGCCCAAGCCGAGGCGGAGTATAAGGACTTCATCTTGTTTTATCCCATGATGGAGGAGGCGGCCGAAGCGCAGGAAAAGATCTGCCGGATCCACTACCGTCAGATGGAGAAGGCCGACCGGGATCCGAAGCATGCCCTTCGCGCCGAGGACGAGTGCCGCCAGTTGCTGGTTCAGTTCCCGAACTCGAAGTTCGCGCCGCGCGCCCAGCAGATGCTGCGGGAAGTTCAGGAGGTGATCGCCGACGGCGAGTACCGCGTGGGCCACTTCTACCATCACAAAGGCAGTCACGTTTCCGCGGCGAACCGTCTCCAGGCGCTGACCGACCAGTTTCCGCTCTTCAGCCAGGCGGACGAAGCCCTCTGGGAGCTTGGGAATTCCTATGAAAAGATGGGCGACCGGTTTTCCGACCGTTCCGCGCAAGCCTACACGCGCATCGTGCGCGAGTACCCGCTGAGTTCACGCGTCGACGAGGCCAAGGCCAGGCTGCGCTCCATGGAACGCGAGATCCCGGAACCGGACCCGGTCGCGTATGCACGGATGAAGTACGAATTGGAGAACCGGGAGAAACCCGGTGTTATGGGGAAGCTTGGCGGGGTCTTGAAGAAGAGCCCCGACGTGCGGATGGCGGCGAAGTCGGGGTCGCCCTCGATGGAGAGCCTCCGGCCGACGATCCCGCTCAGCGTGCCGTCCACGGCCGGCGGAGCGGGCGCCTTCAGCGCCGACGTGACGGCCGGCACGGTGACGGACCCGACGGCCCTCGATACCCAGCCTGATGCCCGTCAGAGGCCGCCCGCCGGGGAGCCGGCGGCCGAATCCAAGGAGGAACCCGCCTCCGGCAACGGGACTGACACGAAGGAGAAAAGCTCGCGGAAGAAGGAGTAGTCTTCCGTCCTACCCATGCCCGACAACAGTTTCGACGTCGTCTCCAAGATCGAACTGCCGGAGGTGCTCAACGCCATCCAGCAGGCGCTCAAGGAGATTTCAACCCGCTATGATCTGAAGGATTCCCATTCCTCCATTGAACTCAATGAGAAAGACAACAAGGTCCTTCTCGCGAGCAAAGACGAGTACAAGCTGAAAGCCGTGATTGAGATCCTGGAGCAGAAACTCGTCAAGCGGAAGGTCCCACTGAAGGGCCTTCAGTACGGCGCCATTGAGGACGCCGCGGGCTCGAGCGTGCGGCAGGAGATCACGCTGCAGCAGGGAATTCCCACTGAGAAGGCGCGCGAGATCGTCAAGAAGATCAAGGACGCCAAGCTCAAGGTGCAGGCGTCGATCCAGGGCGACTTCGTGCGCGTCGCCGGCAAGGACCGGGACGTGCTGCAGAAAGTGATCCAGATGCTGCGGGACTCCGACTTCGGCATCGACATGCAGTTCACCAACTACAGGACGAACTGAGGCGCTGTGGCGCGGAAGATCGAATCGCTCCTGCTGGACGGCCCGGACGGCAAACTCGAGGCGCTGCTCGAAGAGCCCGAGGAGTCGGTCCGCGAGGCGATGCTCGTGTGCCACCCCCATCCGGTCTTCGGCGGGACCATGCACAATAAGGTTGTCTACCGGCTGGCTCGCGCACTGCGGCGGTCCGGGTCGGTGGTGCTCCGCTTCAACTTTCGCGGCGTCGGCCGCAGCCAAGGTAAGTACGCCGAGGGCATCGGTGAACTGGAAGATGCCCGCGCCGCCGCTGCCTGGCTGCGCGACCGCTACCCTTTGTTGCCTTACGGCTTGGCAGGGTTCTCATTTGGTGCGCGCATCATCCTACGGCTCGGTTGCGCGGCCGCGGATGCGACCCGCCTGGTGGCTGCCGGGGTCCCGACCCGGCACGGAGACCTGGACTTCCTGGCGCATTGCACGGCGCCCAAGGTCTTCGTGCACAGCACCCGCGACGAATTCGGTCCACGCCCGGACATGGAACGCGCCGTAGCGGCCATGGCCGAACCAAAGGAACTCCATTGGATCGAAGCCGACGACCACTTCTTCGCCGGGTCGCTCGATGCGTTTGAAGAATGCGTCTACCGCTTAAGCGGTGGCTTGGCGGCGCAGCCGCTCCACCCGGCGCATGGCGCGCAGACCAATTAGATCAGCCACCTGCGTCAGCAGCGACGCGATTCCCTGGGTCTCGACGACCATATCCTGCAGGAACGGGACCTCGCTGTCGAGGTGTGCCGTGACCAACGCCGTCGCAGGCCGGTAGTCCTGCATCCGGGCGTGCGCCAGCACCTTCAGTCCCGCTTCCGGGGACTCCAACCGGAGGTCGCTCAGAACCAGGTCGTAGCGCCGGTCATCGAGCAAACCAACCGCTTCGGATGCCGAAGCGGCCGCCTCCACCCAATATCCGCCTGCCCGCAATACCGTCTGAAGTGTCAGTCGGGACGCCACGTCGCCGTCCACGACCAGGATGCGCGCCAACCGGGACTCCCGTCCCTCGGCAGACACGCCCCGCCTCGGCGTCAACATCGCTTCATGTACCATCTAGTTCCCATCTTGCCCTGAAATCCCGGTTCGGACAAGGACCGATTTGCGGCACAGGTGACTAACGGGTTGATTCCAGGACGAATGTTGGCGCCAGGCCGGAGGTGAACGAAAAGCCCGTCGAGGAACTGGCGGTGAGCCAACTGGAGCAACTGTGAATCTTGCCAAGGGCCGCCTGCAGATGCAGATTGACCCGCATTTCACGGAACTCGATCGGCCCGAACGTCTCCAGCGGGAACGTAAACCTGGGAGCATCGACTCTTTCTTGGACGACATACGTCGTACGAACGCCCTGGCGGACGGCCCGCTCCCAGGCCGCGTCGTCCATCTCCCAGCCATAGAACGTTCCCAGCCCTGTATAGTCGTCATTGGGCCTGAGGACAAGCCGCTCGCGGTTCTTCAGGATGAACTCCGGCAGGTCGATTGATTCCTCGCGATAGGTCGTCCGGTTGGCGGACACCAACCGCGTCCACGGCACATGGTCGCGGATCACCTTCCGTTCGGCGGCGGGGAACTTCCGGACAATCGATTCATCGGTGAGCAGCGCGAGAAAGGCCTTCTTGTGCGCTAACTCGGAGCGGAAACTGTTCACGAGACAGACAGCTTTGGCCCGGTACGCCTGAACCAGGGGGTGCGAAAGATCGAAGCGCTGGAGAAACTCCTGGACGGAAACGCGCCGGTAGACCAAGTCGATCACAAAGGACCCGCGCCGGAGGACGCCTCCCTTGAACTCCAGTTGATCCGGGGAAACCAGTTCGGTCTCGTAGCCCTCGGACCGGAAGAAGGAGCGGAACAGTGAGAACTCGGTCGATGCGCTGGCGAAGGAACTGCCCAGATCGACGACCGCGATGCGCGGACGGCGGTGTCCGCCGGATTGCTTGTAGGCTGTCAGGAGTCCGTGCAGGAGGTGCTTCCGCCCGGAAGTCCGCGTCAATGGGTGTTTGTGCCGGAACTCTTTCACGGGCGGCGCCTGATAGAACAGTTCCGTCAGCCCGTCTGCCCATGCTACACCTGTAGGAGAGTCGGCATTGTACTGGATCAATTGTGTCGAACCGTTGTCGACGCTCATGTCCAGCCGCGACGTGACCTCCAGCGCCTTGTAGCCCGGATCGATCGCGGCCAGCATCTTCTCTGCCGGGAGCAACTCCAGGCGGTTCATCAAGGCCGGGTTGGCAAGGACCTCCAGTTGGAGCCGGTCGATGGCCGATATCAACAGATGCCCCGTCTTCACGACTTGGTCATACTGGCGCCTGGGAATGAAGTGGGGACGCAGAAACGGACACAACAGACGCCCGCCCGCCGACAACTCCTCGGCATCCATGCGCTCCCGGAGAGCGGTCACCCAGGACAGGTCCCTGTACGGCTCGGACTGGAGCAGTTTGTGGTAGCGGGCGATCGCGTCGTCAAGCTGCGACATCGGGGTAATGTCAAACGGGTCTATCAGTTAGTATCGCACACCCGCTTCCGGTGCACCACACCCGGCGAGGTGCCAAATGCCACATAAAGCCAATGATTACAATGGTTTAAGTCTCCCACAAATTTTTTGGAGGTGGGGGTCCGTTTTTCCTGCGAAAATGAAGTGTATGACGAGACGATTTCTGGCACTCGCCCTCGCTGTGGCGTCACTTGGCTTGGCCGATGAGGGGATGTGGCTTGTGAACAATTTCCCCCGCGAGGCCGTGCGGGCCACCCATGGAGTGGAGGTGACGGACGGGTTTCTGCAGCGGGTGCAGCGCGCCAGTGTCCGTTTCAACAACGGGGGATCGGCGTCCTTCGTGTCGCCTCGCGGCCTGCTGTTTACCAATCACCATGTTGGCCGCGACTGCATCCACAAGCTGAGTTCGGCGGAGAACGACTACATCGCGCGCGGATTCCAGGCCAAGTCGCTAGCCGAGGAGAAGGCCTGTCCTGACTTGGAGATCAACATCCTCCACACGATCAAGCCGGTGACGGCCGAGGTCAAGGCCGTGGAGAAGCCCGGAATGTCGCCCGCGGAGATGAACGCTGCCCGCCGCGAGGAGATGGCCAGGCTCGAGAAAGAATGCGCCACCCGGACGGGCAACCGCTGTGACGTCGTCACGCTGTACTCGGGGGGGCGCTACGATCTCTACGAATACAAGAAGTTCACCGACGTACGCCTGGTGTTCGCGCCCGAAGAAGCGATCGCGGCTTTCGGAGGCGACCCGGACAACTTCACCTATCCCCGCTATTGCCTGGACTTCGCGCTCTTCCGGGCGTACGACAACGGTAGACCTGTGGACTCGCGGGATTACTTCCGCTGGAGTCGCGGCGGTGCGCGGGATGGCGAGTTGATCTTTGTCCCGGGCAATCCCGGAACCACGGCACGACTCGATACTCTGGCGCAGTTGGAGTTCTCCCGCGACATTTCGTATCCGCTCCTGCATGAGCGGCTGGATTCGATGGTACGTATGCTGCTCGATTTCGGCGTGCGGAGCGAGGAGAACAAGCGGGTCGCCAATGCACCGCTGCTGTCCGCGCAGAACAGTTTCAAAGCGTATACAGGGTTTCTGCGAGGCCTCCGCGACGCTCGCCTGATGGCGCGCAAGCGCGACGAGGAGCAGACGTTGCGCGCCAAGGTCATGAGCGATGAGGCGATGCGGAAGGAGTTCGGCTCCGTCTGGGACGATGTAGCGTCCGCCTACGCCGCCTATCGCGAGTACTTTGTCGAGTATTCCTTGAGTACCCCCGCGCTCTCCGACCTGTTCGGGATTGCGCGGCATGTGCTGCGCCTGCCGGAGGAGATGACCAAGCCAGGCGGCCAGCGGCTGCGGGAGTACCGGGATTCGAATCTGCCGGCGATTGAGCAGGCGCTCTACTCACCCGCGCCGATCCACAAGGATTTGGAGGTTGCAATCCTTGCGGAGAATTTGCGCTTCCTGAGGGCGAAACTCGGTGCGAGCCATCCGCTCGTCCAGGCGGCGCTGGCCGGGAAGACACCGGAGGCGGCCGCGGCGGATGCAGTTGGGTCGACGAAGCTGATCGACATCAGCGAGAGGAAGCGCCTCGCGGCGGACGCCGCAGCCGTGCGAGCCTCTTCCGATGGCATGCTGGTTCTCGCGCGCGCCTTCGAGGAACACAACCGGAAGTTCCGGAAGCGTCTTGAGGACGAATTGCAGGCCGTGCTCGCGTTGAGCGCCTCCAAGATCGCCCGGGCGAAATTCGGCACGGAAGGAGAAAGCTCCTATCCCGACGCCACGTTCACGTTTCGCGTCGCGTTCGGACCGGTTCGGGGCTTTGAAGCCGAGGGACGCACGATCCCGTACACGACCGTGACGCAGGGAGTCTATGGCCGGGCGACGGGTACCGATCCGTTCCGGTTGCCGGAGAGCTGGCTGAGTGCGCGGCCGAAGCTCAACCCGAAGACATCCTTCAACTTCGTCAGCACGGCGGACATCCACGGAGGCAACTCGGGCAGCCCCACGTTGAACGCCAAAGGGGAGATTGTCGGAATCGTTTTTGACGGGAATCTGGACAGCTTGCCGAACCGGTTCGTCTACACGGACGGAACCGCCCGCGCGGTCCATGTTTCGAGCCAGATCGTGATCGAGTCGCTGGACAAGGTCTACGGCGCCAAGGCGCTCGTGAAGGAGTTGCGGGGCCGGTAGCGCCGGCCCCGCTCGCGGCTACGCTTTGAGGACCTGCTGCAAACGGCTGGCGACGATCTTGTGCTCTTCGTCCTGGAGGGTCCACATGGACACGCGGATCCCGTCCTTCATCTGGGACACCGCGATCGGCGGATCGCCGTCGCGGAGGCGACCTACGATGTCCTGGGGAGTGAAGCCCGCGCGGCCCGCATCCCAGGTCACGTTGACGTGCGGAACGTGGTTGGCGATTTCAGGAATGTGCAGTTCCGCCTGAACGGACTTCACCTTCTCCAGAGCCTTGAGAACATGAGCGGCGCGGCCGTCCAGAACGCGGCGCTCCGCGGCGTGGTCGAGCCGCACGTAGCGCTCTACGGCGGCGAGCAGGCCCATCATCTCCTCCTTGCCGACCTTCATCCCGCGGCCGATGCCGCCGTGCGGGCTGATCGCCTTGCGTCCGGCGGCCACCAGCTCTTCCGATCCCATCAGGATGCCGCTGGCCTGCGGGCCGAACAGGCCCTTCCCGCCGGAGAACGTCACCAGGTCGAAGCCTTCCTTGACGTACAGCGACAGGTTGCCGACCGGGGGCACGTCGGCCGCCGCATCGTTGAACGTGGGGACGCCGCGTTCCTTTCCTACGCGGATCCATTCGGCGCGCTTGATCCGGCCATCCGGATCGGCCTTGTTCAGGAAGAACATCATCGCCGTCCGGTCGTTGATGGCGCGGTCCAGTTCCTGGCGCGTTTCCACCCAGACGATTTTCGTCCCGCACTGGAGCATCTGGGCTTCGTAGCCGCTGCGATGGCTCTTTTGCTGGACGATTTCGTTCTTCATGCCGGAAGTGTCGGGAAGCCGGCGAAGGAACTCCGGGTTGCCTCGCGCGACGCAGGCAGCCGCGGCCACCTGGATCGCTGAGGCGGCTCCACACGTCACCATCGCGGCCGGGACACCGATGAGTTCAGCGATTCTCGCGCCGACTTTCTCCTGCAACTCAAGCATCGGCACGAAGTGGCGGCTCGCCTCTTCCATCGCCCCGACGACTTCAGGAGGCATAATCGAACCGCCGAGCACCGTGACAGTGCCGACCCCGTTGATTAATGGACGCACGCCGACCTTGGCGTAAATGTCGCTGTGATAGCCACGGGCTGCCGGCGCTGCCGGGGCGGCGCCCGCTGCGCCAAGCGCGGCGGAGGCGGCCAGAAAACGCCGCCGGTTCGTAGTGTGCTGCATTCCGTTCACCTTGTTTGCCATCGGGTACCTCGCGATCGGACGAAAACTTGTTCATGCCTATCGTAACGTTTTTGCGCCCGTTTGCACCATAACAATGACGATGCCTGGAGATGTACAGAGCCCAGCCCCTCGAAGGCGAGGGCGTCCGCCCAAAGCCCGTCCACTGGCGGCGCTACCCCCAGCGGAGAATCTTCCGCCGAGGCCTCCTCCCAGCGTTCTGGACGAGGCTCTGCGGCTCTACCGCTCCGGCAACTACCGGGAAGCTGAGAGCTTCTTCGAACGGGCGAAGAAGTCCTGACACGGCGCGCGCTATGATACTCGGTGGGTTCCAGCCGCACCGATGGAGAGCGCCTTCCGGCCATATAGAATTGTCGCGATTGGAGGAGGGACAGGGCTCTCCGCCCTGTTGCAAGGTCTCAAACGCTACGCCGGTGCCCCCGGCGAAGCGGGACGTGATGGCGACCGCCCTCCAGTCGATATCACAGCCGTTGTGACCGTAACCGATGACGGAGGCAGTTCCGGGCGCCTCCGCCGCGAGTTTGAGGTTCTCCCTCCGGGCGATATCCGGAATTGCATGGTGGCGCTCTCCGAAGACGAGGCGCTGCTCTCCAAGCTCTTCCAGTACCGGTTCGACACGGGACGCGGTCTCAAAGGTCATAGCTTCGGGAACCTCTTTCTCACCGCTCTGACCAATGTCACAGGGGACTTTCAGCACGCCGTGCGCGTTTCCTCGGAAGTCCTGCGGATCGTCGGATCCATCTACCCTTCGACGCGCAGCAACGTCGTCCTGGAAGCGATTCTCGACGACCGGACGCCGGTGCTGGGCGAAACGCGTATCAGCCGCAGCCGCCGGCCGATTGACCACATCCGCCTGAAGCCGCGCCGGTGCCGCCCCCTGCCGGAGACTCTCGCCGCGATTGAAACGGCGGACCTGATCACGCTGGGGCCGGGTTCGCTCTTTACGAGCGTCATCCCCAACCTGCTGGTGGAGGGGATTGCCGACGCCATCCGGCGGTCGCGCGCGGTGACCGCATATTATGTCAACCTGATGTGGCAGCCAGGGGAAACCATGAGGTTTTCCGCCGCCGACCACATCCGCGCCATCTACCGTCATTCCGGAGAGGGACTGCTGGACTACGTGGTTGCCAATGCCCGAGAGATCCCGGCGGCGCAGCAGCGCCGGTACGCGCGGCAGCAGGTACGGCCGGTGGACCTTGACCTGGACGCCCTGGGCGGTCTGGGGGTAGACGTGGTGGCGGGGAACTTCCTGGCCGAAGGGGTCAAGATCCGCCACAACCCTGAAGCGGCCGCCGCGGTGGCCGTTCAACTTGCCAGAGAGGGCCGCCTGCGCCGCGAACTGGCGGCCACTGAAGCAGAACGGAGTTTATGGAAAGCCAATTGACGATTCTCATCCTGGCGGCGGGACTCGGGACGCGGATGCGTTCCACGCGCGCCAAGGTCCTGCACCGCGCCGGGGGCCGCGCGCTGATCGAACACGTGGTGAACACGGCGCGTGAACTGACGACGCCGGACCGGATATCCGTTGTGGTCGGACATCAGGCGGACGAGGTCAAGCGCCTCCTGGAACCCGCCGGCGTCCGGTTTGTCCACCAGGAGGAGCAGAAGGGCACCGGACACGCCGTGCTCGCCTGCCGCGACTCCGCTCCCGCCGAAGGACACGTCCTGATTCTCTACGGAGATTGCCCGCTGATTGCTCCGTCGACCCTGCGCCGTTTGTACGAAACGCAGGCGGCGTCGGCCGCGGCGGCTACCCTGATCACCACCGAACTCGATGATCCCACCGGCTATGGACGCGTGCTGACGAATCCCGATGGCAGCGTTTCGGCGATTGTCGAACACCGGGCGGCGGACTCGACCCAACTCGCCATACGCCAGATCAACTCGGGGATCTACTGTTTCGTGGCTGACGCACTCTGGCGGCATCTCAGCGAAATCCGGCCCGACAATCCGGCTGCGGAGTATTACTTGACGGATATCGTGGCATTGCTAAACGAGGCGGGGCAGCACGTGCAGGCTCTGCCGGTCGCCGATCCGGCTGAGGTTCTCGGCATCAACAACCGCGTCGAATTGGCCGAGGTAGATCGCATTTTTCGGGCCCGAAAGGTGCGCCAAGTGATGCTCGACGGAGTCACAGTCGAGAGGCCCGAAACGGTGACCATCGATGCCGATGTCCACATCGGGCGCGACACAGTGATCGGGCCGTTCGCCCAGCTTCTGGCCGGGACCCGCATTGGTGAACAATGCCGGGTCGGTGCGTGTTCCATCCTGACGCAGACGGAGTTGGGGGATGCGGTCGAGATCGGACCGTTCACCGTCGTCGCGGACTCCCGTATCGACTCCGGCGGCGTTGTCGGGCCCTTCGCCCGCCTGCGGCCGGGCAACGAGATTGCCGCCGGGGCGCGTATTGGCAATTTCGTCGAACTGAAGAAGACGCGCTTCGGCGCCGGGTCGAAAGCCAACCATCTCACCTATCTGGGAGACACGGAGGTCGGCGCCGGAGTCAACATCGGGGCGGGGTCGATCACCTGCAACTACGACGGCAGCCGCAAGCATGCCACCCGCATCGGAGACGGTGCGTTCGTCGGCAGCAACTCAACGCTCGTCGCGCCGGTCGAGGTCGGCGAAGGCGCGTATCTGGCGGCTGGTTCGGTGATCACCGACGCTGTCCCCTCGGGAGCCCTGGGCCTTGGCCGTGCGCGGCAACTGGTCAAAGAAGGATGGGTGGACCGGAAGAAAGGGCAGTAGCCGCCTTTCGTGAATCGCATCCTTCTGGAACCGGTTGACTACGCCGTCCTCGGCGTGTACCTGGCATTCGTGGTGGCCATCGGCGTCGCGCTGAAGCGCTTCATGCGGACGAGCGACGACTTCCTGATGACGGGACGGTCCATGCCCGCCTGGGTGGCCGGACTCGCGTTTCTTTCGGCGAACCTCGGCGCGCAGGAGGTGATGGGAATGGCCGCGTCCGGCGCCAAGTACGGCATCGCGACGAGCCATTTTTATTGGGTCGGCGCCGTGCCCGCGATGGTCTTCGTCGGCGTGTTCATGATGCCGTTCTACTACGGCTCGCGTGCACGCTCGGTGCCCGAATACCTGAAACTCCGCTTCGACGAGAAGACCCGCGGCTTTAACGCACTCACATTCGCCGCCATGACGATCTTCTCCTCGGGGATCTCGCTTTACGCGATGGGGCTGCTGCTGGCATCGCTGCTTGGTTGGGACTTCCACGCCAGCATCGCCCTTTCCGCGCTGATCGTCCTGGCGTACATCTTTCTCGGCGGGCTGGCGTCGGCGATCTATAACGAGGTCCTGCAGTTCTTTCTCATTGTCGCGGGCTTCTTCCCACTCGTTGTCCTCGGGCTCACGGATGTCGGCGGCTGGAACGGTCTGACCGCCCGGCTGGGCGAAGTCGCCACGTCGCAGGGATTCGCTGCCGGGGCGTATACGGAGTCCTGGCGCCATACGGCCAGCGCCGCCGCCAACCCTATGGGCGTCGAGTGGTTCGGACTCGCTATGGGCTTGGGGTTTGTGTTGTCCTTCGGCTACTGGTGTACCGATTTTCTGGTGGTGCAGAGGGCGATGGCCGCGCGCTCGATGACAGCGGCTCGCCGGACGCCGCTGATCGCCGCGGTGCCGAAAATGCTGTTTCCCTTCCTGGTCATCCTGCCGGGAATGATTGCCCTGGCGCTCACGAACGATGGCGGTGCATCCGGGTTCCGCCTGCCTCTGAAGGAGGACGGCAGCCTGAATTACGATATGACCATTCCGCTGATGCTCGGCCACTACTTCCCTCCGGGGATCCTCGGGCTGGGCCTGACGGCGCTGATGGCATCGTTTATGTCCGGAATGGCGGGCAACGTGACGGCGTTCAACACGGTGTGGACCTACGACATTTACCAGTCGTACATCCGCAGCCAGGCTTCCGACCGGCATTACCTGTGGGTGGGCCGATTCGCTACGGTCTTTGGGATTGCCGCGTCGGTGGGTGCGGCGTTTGTCGCAACGCGGTTCAACAACATCATGGACTTCTTACAGTTGGTGTTCGCGTTCGTGAACGCGCCCCTGTTCGCGACGTTCCTGCTGGGGATGTTCTGGAAGCGGGCGACCGGACACGGCGCGTTCGCGGGACTGGTGGCGGGTACGCTGGCCGCGGCGGCGCATCACGGGCTCTCGCTCCCGGCCGATGCGCTGCCGGGCGTCAAGGGCGGCTGGTTCGGCGTCACGGCGCGCTATGCGAGTGAGATGGCGCAGAATTTCTGGACAGCGATCTACGCCTGGACGGCCTGCTTTCTGGTGACGGTGGGGGTCAGCATCGTGACGGCTGCGCCGCGCGAGGAGTCCCTGCGCGGCCTCGTGCATTCGCTGACGCCGCGTTCGGCGGACGCGGGGGTTCCCTGGTTCCGCAGACCCGGTCCCCTGGGCGCCGCCATTATTGTGATGGCCGCCGTGTTGAACGCATTCTTCTGGTGATGCCGATGGATCTCGATCTCCGCAAGCCGCTCGGTCTGCTCTTCGCCGTCCTCGGACTTCTCCTCGCCGCCTACGGCATGGCGGGTGACGCCTCCGTGTACCGCAAGTCTCTCGGGGTTAACGTGAACCTGTGGTGGGGAGGATTCCTTCTGGTCTCAGGCTGCGCGGTGCTGGCGGTCGCGCGGCGAGGGAGCGGCCGATGACCGGCAGGGAGTTGCGGGAGCGATTCCGGGAGCGCTTCGGCCTGGAGCCCCGCGTATTCCGTGCCCCCGGGCGCGTCAATCTGATCGGCGATCACACCGACTACAGCGACGGCTTTGTCCTGCCGGCCGCCATCCACCTTGCGGCATGGGTCGCGGTGGCGGCCAGGCCTGAACCGGCAGTTCTCGCCATCTCGCAGAACCTTGCTGACGAATACGCGTTCTCGATCGGCAACGGCGAGGCGCGGCGGCGTGGGGCGTGGACCGATTACGTCGAAGGCGTGGCGGTGACGCTGGGCAAGGCCGGATTTCCGATCACCGGCGGCGTCCTACTGATCGACAGCGAAGTTCCGATCGGCGCGGGCCTGAGTTCATCGGCGTCGCTCGAGGTCGCCGTGGCGAGCGCTTTGCTTGCGAATTCCGGGCAAGCCGCCGAGCCCCTCGAACTCGCATTGCTCTGCCAGCGCGCAGAGAACGAATTCGCCGGGATGCGCTGCGGCATCATGGATCAATTCACCGCCTGCTTCGGGCGCCGGGGCAGCGCGCTACTGCTCGATTGCCGGACGCTGGGGCACTGGCTGGTTCCTCTGCCGTCCGGGGTCCGGATCGTCGTGTGCAATACGATGGTCCGGCATACGCTGGCGGGCAGCGAGTACAACCGGAGGCGTGAAGATTGCGAGACCGCCGCCCGGCTGCTGGGCGTCAAGGCGCTGCGCGATGTCAGCGCCGCCGATCTCGCACGCCGCGCCGCGGACCTGCCGGAGCAGCTCGCACGCCGCGCCCGCCACGTCGTGACCGAGAACGCCCGCGTGCGCCAGGCCGCCGATGCGCTGCGGCGGGGCGACTGCACGGCTTTTGGATCCTCGATGAACGAATCCCACACGAGCCTTCGCGACGACTTCGAAGTCAGTTGCGCGGAACTCGATCTGATGGCCGAGTTGGCGCGCCGCCAGCCCGGGGTGTACGGCGCCCGCATGACGGGCGGCGGCTTCGGCGGATCAGTCGTCAGCCTCGTCGAAGACCAGCACGTCAACAGGTTTCTGGATGAAGTGACCGCCGGCTATCGCGCCAGCACCGGCATTGCTCCCGATCTGACGATCTGCCACGCAGCGGCCGGCGCGGAAGAGGTACTGGGATGAGGGTGTTGGTTACCGGCGGCGCCGGCTACATCGGCAGCATTGTCGCGGCCGAGTTGCTTGGCGCCGGTTACGAGGTCACGGTGCTGGACAACCTGAGCCGCGGGCACCGCGCGGCGGTTCCCGAAGGTGCGGCGTTCGTTGAGACGGATCTCGCGGACCGGCAGGCTCTGGACCGCCTGTTCCGCGAGCAGGCGATTGGCGCCGTTTTGCACTTCGCCGCGTTCATCGAAGTGGGTGAGTCGATGAACGACCCGGCGGTCTTCTTTCGCAACAACAGCGCCAACACGCTTCAACTCCTCGAGGCAATGCTGGCCCATGGGGTGGACCGCTTCGTCTTCTCCTCGACCGCCGCGCTGTACGGCAATCCGCGGCGCGTGCCGATCGTCGAGGACGATCCGCTGACTCCTACGAATCCGTATGGCGAGTCCAAGCTGATCGCCGAGCGGATGCTTTTCTGGCTGCACGACCGCCTCGGTTTCCGCTACGCCAGTCTGCGCTACTTCAACGCCGCCGGCGCCACAGCCACGCGCGGTGAGAACCACCAGCCCGAGTCGCACCTGATCCCGAGGATTCTGCAAGTGGCCCAGGGCCGCGCGCAGGACATCAAAATCTTTGGCGATGACTACCCGACTCCGGACGGCACCTGCGTGCGCGACTATGTTCATGTGCTCGACCTGGCCTCCGCGCACGTGCTTGCCCTGCAGGCTCTGGAAGAGCGCGGCCGGCTCATCTATAACCTTGGCAATGGGTGCGGATTCAGTGTGCGCGAGGTGATCGACGCCGCCCGGCGTGTCACCGGACACCCGATTCCCGCGTCGGTTCATCAGCGCCGTCCCGGCGACCCGGCGACGCTCGTCGCCAGTTCGGAGAAGATCCGCGGCGAACTGGGCTGGCAACCCCGGCATCCCGGCCTCGACGCGATCATCGGCAGCGCCTGGGAGTGGATGCGGCGTGCTCTTGCGTGACACCCCGCACCGGCGTCGGAACGCGCTTACCGGCGAGTGGGTGCTCGTGTCGCCGCACCGCGAAAAGCGGCCGTGGCGCGGCCAGGTGGAAGCGACGCCGCCGGCTGGCAACGTCCGCTACGATCCCGGGTGCTACCTGTGTCCCGGCAATGCGCGAGCGGCGGGGGTGCGCAATCCCTCGTATGCGAGCACGTATGTCTTCGAGAACGACTTCCCGGCCCTGTTGCCGGATGCGGCGGAAGAAGAACTGAATGACGACGGCCTACTCGTGGCGGCTTCCGAGCGCGGCGTCTGCCGGGTTGTATGCTTCTCTCCTGACCACAGCCTGACGCTCTCGCGGATGTCTGAGTCCGCAATCCGGATCGTCGTGGACACCTGGGCGGATCAATATCGGGAGTTGATGTCGCGCCCGGAGATCCGCTGCGTGCAGATCTTCGAGAATCGTGGAGAAATGATGGGCGCCAGCAACCCGCACCCGCACGGCCAAATCTGGGCGTGTGAGCACCTGCCGGATGAGTGGTCCAAGGAGCAGGCCGCCCAGGAGGCGTATCCACGTGGCTGCCTGCTCTGCGACTACCTGGCCATCGAACTCCAGCGCGGGGAGCGTCTGGTGTGCCGTAATGCGGACTGGGTCGCGCTGGTTCCGTTTTGGGCCGTCTGGCCTTTCGAGACGCTGGTGTTGCCGGTGCGGCACACAACAGAGCTCCCGGACCTCAGTCCGGGGGGGCGTGATTCGCTGGCCAGCCTCCTCCGCCGTCTCACCGCGGGCTACGATGCGCTCTTCGACGCGCCCTTCCCCTACTCGATGGGCTTTCACCAGCAGCCGGGTGAGCGGACCCACCTGCATGCACATTTTTATCCGCCGCTTCTGCGATCGGCGACGGTGCGGAAGTTCATGGTCGGCTTCGAAATGCTGGGCGGCCCGCAACGCGACCTTACCCCGGAGAACGCCGCCGCGAGGCTGCGCGCGGTCACCCGTTAAACGGCAGGACGACGCCATTGATGTGCGCTGCAGCGTCCGAGCAGAGCCAAACCATCAGCTCTGCAATGTGCGCGGGCTGCGTCCAGGTTGCGAAATCCGCGTCCGGCATCGAGGCGCGATTGGACGGCGTGTCGATGGTCGCCGGCTGGATCAAGTTGGCCGTGATTCCAGAGCGTTTGTTCTCGGCTGCGATCGAACGGATCAACGAGGCCAGCGCCGCCTTCGACGCCGCGTAGGCCGCCACTCCGGACACGGGGTGTTCCGCGGCGCGGCTGCCCACGGCGATCAGCCGGCCGCGGCCGGATGCGCGCAGCGTCGGAAGCGCCGCGCCGAACACGGCCACGGCGGAGTGGAAGTTGAGTGCGAGCATGGACTCGAACATCTCGCGCGGCGTTTCTTCGGCACGCGTGCCACCGGCGAAACCTCCCATCAGGTGGACCACCCCATCGAGCCGTCCGAAGTGGTCGATTGTCTCACCCACAGCCCGCTGAGCCTCGCCCGGCTCGCTCAGGTCCGCCTGGACGGCCGTGAACCGCCTGTGGCTGCCCGGCTGCACCTTTCTTGCGACACCGGCCACCTTGGCGCCCGCGTCGAGGAACCCGCGCGTGACCGCCTCGCCGAGACCGCCGCTGGCTCCGGTGACCAAAATCGCCTGTCCTTCAAGGATCCGCATGGCTATTCTCCCGACGCCCACGTACCGCGAAATTCCGGATAGAGCGTGAGGCCGCCGCACGCGAAGATGGTCTGTCCGGTGATGTACGATGCGTCGTCCGAGGCCAGGAAGGCGAAAACGGCGGCGATCTCCTCCACGGTCCCGGCGCGGCCCATCGGAATGTGGCTCTCCACCTCGCGCCGCTTGTCCGGGTCGTCGATCCAGGCGCGATTGATCGGCGTGACAATCGCGCCTGGTCCCACGGCGTTCACGCGAATGCCGCGTCCGGCGTATTCGAGCGCCAGGGTCTTCGTGAGGTTCTCGACCGCTCCCTTCGAGACCGAATAGCTCAAGTACTTCGGCTTCGGAATGATCTCGTGAACGCTGGAATTGTTGAGCACAACGCCACCCTTGTCGCGGCTCACGAAGTGGCGGATGGCGGCACGGGAACACAGGTAGGTGCCGCGAAGGTTCACACTGACGACCCGGTCGAAGTCCTCGGCCGGTGTGTCGTGGCTGTCGCCGGCCTTCTGAATGCCGGCGTTGTTCACCAGGATATCGAGCGTGCCCAGATTGCCGATCGCCGCCGCGAACATCGCCTCGACCCGCTCCTCGTTCGAAACATCCGCTTGAACGATGAGAGATTGGGCCTCCGGCGCCTGGACTTGGCGAACCTGAGCCAGAGCTGCTTCGGCCTTCGTCCTGTCCCCGATGTAGTTCAGGGCGACATTGGCCCCTTCCCGCGCGAAGCGGATCGCAATCCCCAGACCTATGCCCGATGCGGCGCCTGTGACCAGCGCATTCCTGTGGAGAAGCCGTTGCATCCCCCTATTGTGCAAGAATCCGCGGCCAGTTCGCGTCGGCGTTGCGGATCGCCCCCTCGACGTCCTTCGCAAATTTGCCCTTGGCAAACGGGTGATTCAGGTACAGCTTGCCTTCGACGATCTTCCACGCGTTCGGCGAGATGCCGGCGGTGTGACCCTTGCTGACCGCGTACGCGCAGTAGCCTCCGTACTGAGGCACATACTTCGCGGGCGACGCCTGAAAGAGGTCGCGGTTCGCCGGGCTGGCGAAGTAGTACGTCGCGCCCTCCCAAACGGCGCTGGTAGCCGGGTCGCCCTTCACCGGCTTGCTTTCGGTGAAGTAGGCCACCGGATCGTAGCCCTTCAACGCAACTCCCTTGGAGTTCTTGTTGACGGGCTCCACATGTCCGGCCCAGAGAGCGGAGGCCAACAGCAGCAGCAATACGGGAACGGTGTGTGTCATCTCTGATTCGTCGCGGCCGGGGCTCCGTTTCTTCCCGCGCGGCGGGTCCGGTTTCGCCGGTCACGAATCTGCCTGGCGAATGCTGATTCGATTTTTCAGTCACTTACAGCCATGTCTGAGCACAAGCCTGTCCGCTGAGCGGCAACAATGTGAGCAGAGGAGAATGTATGGAAATGACTCGCGTCACCTTGTGCCGCCTGTGGAGCCGCCAGCGCCAGGCCTTCATCACCGTCCGCGTGCTGTTCGCTGTCGAGGAGCGCGATGGCTGCCGCGTTTTCCGGCTGCGGCAGGTCGACGACCTCGATTGAGTTGTGGTACTAAGTTGGTCTGGGTTCTATTGACTCCCTCAGCGGAAACCCTTAGATTTCAGTAAGGGCTAATGATAGAACAACGGAGAGCCAAACGCTTCGAACTCCAGCTTCCTGTGGAAGTCGTCAGGGCTGGAAGCGAGCGGGTATCGCGCCTTGGGCGGACACACAACATCAGCTCCGGGGGCGTGCTATTCACCTCCGGGGCGCGCCTGGAACCGGGGGGGCCGGTTGAATACGTTGTGACGCTGTCGACCGGGACGGCTGGGGCAGTCAACCTCCGCTGCATGGGCAAGGTTCTACGCCAGGAATCGAGCGCGACCAATGGCTTGGACGAGGATGGATACACCGTGGCGGTTTCTCTGGAACGCTACGAATTCATGCGCTCCTCGCGCCACTCTTCCTGACGCTGGAGGGCTCCGGGGTTGAGCCACCGGGGCCTGGGTGCACTCACCACCTTGAATCTGCTCCGCCAGGCGGTGCTCGGATTCATCCGTCATAACTCGCTCGGGTCCGCGAAGGGTGCCGCCTACTCGGCGCTTCTTGCGTTCTTCCCGGTTCTGGCCACCTCCGCGGCCCTTCTGTTGCGCTTGCAGGCGGATGTCCTGCAGCGGATCATTGTTGGATTCCTGTTCGAAGTTGTCCCGCCGGGAGCCGAGGACCTCATCCGGTACCAGATCCTGGAGCGCGGGGAGAGACCGGATGCTCTTCTGATCGGCGCCATCGCGTTCTCGCTGTTCGCATCCTCCGGTGTGATCGGAAGTCTCATCGAGGGGTTCGAGTCCGCCTATGGCGTGCCTGCCCGCCGGTCTTTTCTCCTGACGCAACTCCTGTCGATGCTGCTTGTCGTCCTGTCGGTGGTTCCTCTGCTGAGCGCGTGCGTGCTGATCCTGTTCGGACGCCTCGTCGACCAGCAGGTCAGCGCGGTGCTTGCCCAGAGCAGTACGCTCGAAGCGCTGGCGCCGGGATGGCGCATCCTGTACCGCATCATCCGCTACAGCATTGCGTTCGGGACAACCGTCGCGGTCACGGGGCTTCTATACTACTTCGGTCCGAACCGCAAACAACGATGGCGGCTGGTGTGGCGCGGCGCCGTGGTCGCGACGACGCTTTGGATGCTGACGACGATCGGGTTCGGCTGGTACGTCCGTGAGATCGTGGATTACAACGTGGTCTACGGCAGCGTCGGTGCGGCGATTGCGCTGCTCGTCTGGATGTTTCTGCTTGCGGTCATCGCACTGCTGGGGTGTGAGTTCAACGCCGCGGCGGAACCCCGTCTGCGCCGGTAGCGATTGCGAACAGGACCAGGTCGCCGTGGCGGAACGCGACCCGCAGTCCCCAGGCGCCTGGATCCGCAAGCGCCGCCTCGCGCCAGGGCCAGCGCGGTCCCGCGAGGACATGGGTCCAGCCGCGCCTCCGGACCTCGCGCGTGGCAAACGGCGGGAAGTCCTGGCGATCCACGAGTTCGCACGTCCCGTTCTCCAGGGGAGACCACCAGGTGCCGTCCGTTGACGTCGCAGCCTCCCAGTCGCCGCGCTGGGCGGGATTCGTCACCACCGTCAGAGGACCTAGGGCCGGCGAGTCGAACGTCATTTCGAATTCCATGCAGCAGCGCATCGGCTCGCGCGAACTCCAGTACGTCGCCGGATCTCGATCGATCGCGCGATGCGCCGTCCACGGATTTGGGCGGGCATGGGCGCTGACCGCGGACGCTCCGGGGATGTCAATGCCGAACAGCGTCCACGGATGCCAGGCGTCTTCTCCCCGCTGCCGCAGCTTCAACCGGCGCGCCTCCGGCGGCGGCTGGGCGATCTGGCACTCGTGGGACGGCCAGGTACTGGGGTCGGCGGCGCGTTCGAGCAATGCAGCCGCGCCGGATGCAGCCTCGGACGCGTAATAATTGTCCAGATGCCGTGTGGTGAACAGCCGGTATTGTGCTTCGAAATCCAGGATGCGGGCGTCCCCGGGCAGGTTGATATTAATCCATTCGTAGACCGCGAAGGAAGGGATCGTGCGCCGCCAGACCTCCGGACCGGGTTCACGCCAGGCAGACCAGGGGATCCGGGTCAGCGCGACACCCTGTTGCTTGTTCCAGATGCCGATGACGGGCGGGAAACAAAGCGCCGCGTGCACCACCGCCGCCGTTGCCGCCAGCCCGCGAATCCAGCCGAGGCCCGAGCAGACCGTAAGGGCCAAAAACGGCAGGGCCGGGACCGCGAACCGGGCCAAGGGATTGCCCCAGATCCACGGGAGGCACGCCAAGGCCCCCGCCAGCCACAGCCAACGCGCCCACGGGCGGACCAGCGCGAGCAGTCCCGCCGGCAACAGGAGGAAGACCGGGCCCAGCAGTCCCTCGGTTCGCACTCCCCGCATCATGACCTCCCACACGTACGGCCAGCGGCGCACGACGCCATTGTAGTGCCGCAGGTGATCGACCCATTCCTGCTCGGAAGCAGGCAGCAAGTGCGGGTTCGGGAACCAGGCGTTGAGAAAAGGCAGCACCGGGTTGCCGTACCATGTCCAGTTCCGGATGAGCCAGGGTGCGATCCACAGGGCCGCCACCGAGGCTGCCAGCAGGACAGCGCCAGCGCGGGCCTTCTTCGCCAGCATGAGCGCCAGGATCGCCAGCGCGACGCATCCCGTGTACTTGATCCCACAGGCGAACCCGGCCGCAATCGCTGAGAGGACCAGCCAGCCGGAGCCGCCTTCGTCCCGCCAGCGCGCCGCGCAATGGTACGTTGCAAACAGGGCTGCGGCAAGTGCGACATCGACGCTTGCACTGGCGGCGGTGACGCCCGCCACCGGAGATGCGCAGAACGCCAGCGCCGCCGCCGCTCCGGCTTCCGAAGCGCCGGACACCCGGCCGCGCGTCCATAGCAGCAACGCGGTCGCGACGAAAAATGACAGGTGTAGTATATTGGCGGCGGCGAATCCACCAATCCTGAGCGCTGGGAGGTAGAGCATTTCCATCGCCTGAGGAAACGCTGCGTAGAAGTCGGTTGGGAGTGGGGCCATTCCACCCGCGTGAAGGTACAACCAGGGGAAGCCAAGATGGTAGCGGAAGCCGTCCGCATCTTCGATCGGCGCCATCGCCGCGAGGGCGTACACAACGACGGTCAGGCCGGTGGCAACGAGAAGCACACGTTCAATCGCGGAAACGGGGCCCACCTTCTCCGGAGGCTGCGGTCGCCAGCCTGCCCAGCCGGCCGCAACCAGGATCAGCAGACCCGCAACAAGAGCGTCCGTCCCTGTCTTGAGGGCAGCGAGCGCAAGGATGGCGAGGCTCAGGACGGCCGCGCCCGCCACCAGGGACAACGCCCAGCGTTCCTGCGGCTCCATGGACCCGCCGAAATCCAGACGCCGGAGCAATTCCCGCCCGGCGCCCATCGCTGCGCCGGCGACTGCGACGCCGCCTGCCAGCGCCAGCCAGGGATCAGCCCACGGACTCACTGGCTCCAGTCACGGATGTCGATGATTTTCGAAGTAGTGACGGTCTGGTAATCGGGATGGAAGAACTCCAGGTGCATGCCGCGCCCGATGTATTTCGCCTTCAGCATCGACCCGCCCCAGGTGGAGCCGCCGATCCGCACGGCCACCGGCCGCGGGCAGAAGCGCGGATGGCCGCAGATCAAGGCCTCGCCCCGGCCGCGGTTCACGATGAGGTAGGACCGGTTCTGCGTCTCGATGCGGAGACATGCGCCCGCCGGAAGGCGGTCGAGATACACGCCGCCTTCGATTTCCGATTGGATGATGCGGCTGTTGACGTCGTCGCTCAGGCCGGGATGCGGCACAAACTCGCGCTCACCCATCTTTTGCCCTTATTGTAGATCAGTCTTCCGGTCGTGAGGATGCAAATCCGCCATCGACCGGACGATCTCCAGGAACCGGCCAGCCGGTGGCCGCAACGCATGCCGATCGTACGCGACCACCATTTCGATGAGCGGTTTCGCACCAGCCAACTCCCGGTACACCACGCCTCGGCGCGAAATGGTCAGGATCGACGCAGGCAGCAGCGATACGCCGACCCCGGCCGCTACCAGGCCCAACGTTGTCTGCGTGCTGTCGGACTCGGGTCCCAGGCGGAACGGGATGCCCGCGCGCCGGCCCAGTCCCAGGATCAGGTCGTGAAACTCGGGAGAAACTGCCCGTGGGAACAGGATCAAGGGTTCATCCGCGAGTGCCTCAAGCGCTACTGCGTCGACGGCGGCTAAGGCGTGGTCCGCGGGCAGCGCCACAACCAGCGTCTCCCGCAGGAAGCACTCGATCGCCAAACCCTGGCAATCGACCGGCGCCCGCAGAAACCCCAGATGCAGCCTGCCGTCCCGCAGGGCGTCCACCTGCGGCCCGGTATGCAACGTACGCAGGTCAAGTTCCACATCTGGAAAGCGTCGCCGGTATTCCCGCACCATCTCCGGGAAGCGTGTGCAGTCAGCCGTCGGAACGAACCCGATCGACAAGCGGCCGGACTCCCCTCGCGCGGCCCGCCGCACTGCGCCGACAGCCCGCCCGGCTTGTCGCAGCAAGTCCCGCGCTTCCTCCAGCAGGACCTGCCCGGGAGCCGTCAGCGCAACGCGGCGCCGCGTCCTCTCGAGCAACCGCACGCCCAGATCCACCTCCAACGCCTTGATCTGTTGGCTCAGTGGGGGCTGCGAGATGTGAAGCCGCTCGGCCGCCCGCCCGAAGTGGAGTTCCTCCGCTACGGCCACGAAATAGCGGAGACGCCGCAAGTCAAGCTCTGTGATACTCATTTCCTATCAATATAGCTGAAAGGATGTATTGGACATATCACAAGGGCCGCCGTATCGTGGGAACATGACACCGCGACTTTCCGGTCTGCACCACGTCACGGCGATCGCCGGCGACCCGCAAACCAATGTGGACTTCTATGCCGGAACGCTTGGGCTGCGCCTCGTCAAGGTGACCGTCAACTTCGACGACCCCGGAACCTACCACCTGTACTACGGCGACGGGACCGGAGCGCCCGGCACGATCCTCACGTTTTTCCCATGGCCAGGAGCCACCAAGGGCAGGCTCGGCGCCGGGCAGGTGGCGAGCACCGCCCTTTCCGTTCCTGAGGGCTCTTTGCCGTTCTGGCAGGAACGGATCGCCGGCGCCGTTCCGCGGGACTCGGGCCTGATCTTCCTCGATCCCGATGGCATGCCCCTCGAACTGCGCGAAGTCGCCGGAGACCAGCGCCCAGGGTGGACGGGCGGCCCCATCCCCTCCGAGCACGCCATTCGCGGGTTGCATTCGGTAGAACTCTGGGAGTCCCGCCCGGACGCCACCCGCGACCTGCTCGAACGCGCGCTCGGCTTCTCCGGAAGCGGCGCCCGGTACAGTGTGGGGGACGAGTTTTCGGGAGGTCTGATCGAACTGAGGGAATCGCCCGTCGCTGAACGCGGGCGGATCTCGGTAGGCTCCGTGCATCACATTGCGTGGCGGTGCGCAGACGATGCATCCCAGTTGGCCTGGCAGGGACTTATGATGGAGCGCGGGCTGCACGTTTCGCCCGTGATGGACCGCCAGTATTTCCGCTCGATCTACTTCCGCGAACCGGGTGGCGTCCTGTTCGAAATCGCGACGGACGCCCCCGGCTTCGCCGCCGACGAGCCCCAAGACGCACTCGGAAGGACACTGCGTCTGCCGCCCTGGCTGCGCCCGAGGCTCGACGAAATCCGCCGGACCCTGGAGCCGCTGCGCAGCCCCGCTGGGGTGTCTCTGCCATGACGCCAGAGTTCGTCCACCGGTACGTCCCCGGGTCCAACGGCCGGACGCTCCTGCTTCTCCACGGCACCGGCGGCGACGAGAACGATCTGCTCGGTCTCGGGCGAGAACTGGATCCCGAAGCGGCACTGCTCAGCCCGCGCGGCAAGGTCCTGGAAAATGGAATGCCGCGCTTCTTCCGCCGCCTCGCCGAGGGCGTCTTCGACCTGGAGGACCTGCGCATGAGGACCGGCGAACTGGCGCAGTTCCTCGACCGGGCGGCTGAACAATACGGTTTTGACCAGCGCCGAGTGGTCGCCGCAGGCTATTCCAACGGGGCGAACATCGCGGCGAGTCTCCTGCTGCGGCATCCCGGACTGCTGAGCGGGGCCATTCTGTACCGTCCCATGCTGCCCTTCGAACCCGAGACCCAGCCCGATCTGCACGATGTGCGGGTATGGATGGGGGCCGGCCGCGCCGACCGGGTGATTCCCGCCGGCAGTGCCCAAAAGTTGCAGTCGGTGCTGGTCGCGGCAGGGGCCGAGGTCACGTTCTACTGGCATCCTGGCGGGCACGAACTGGGACAGGGCGACCTCACAAACGCAAGGGTCTGGCTCGGCGCGATCAACCCGCCGCCGGACGTCTCCGGATCATGAGTTTGTCGCGGTAGATTAGCACCAGTTCGTTCCGTTGGTTAAAGACGTTCGTTTCGAACGCAACGACTCCCGCCTCGGGACTCTTCGACAGCACGTCCACCACCCGCTTCTTCACGTGAATCGTGTCGCCCGGATACACCGGCTTGGTGAACCGTAGCTTGTCGATCCCATAGAACGCCAGCACGGTGTCGTTGACGAGATTCATCTGTGTCACCAGTCCGCTTGAGATGCCCAGGGTGAGCAGCCCGTGGGCCACGCGGCTTCCGAACGGAGTATGCCGGGCGTACTCCTCGTTGGTGTGCAACTCGACGTGGTCGCCCGTGAGTCCGGCGAACAGCCCGATGTCCGCCTCCGTGACCGTTCTGCCGCGCGTGACGTGCTCCTGACCGACTTCGAAATCTTCGTAGTAGTGGCCCATGACGATGCCGAATGATGCCAAATAGTGTAGCGCGGAAAAATCGTGCGATTCCGGTTGGCAACCTGCCAGGAGTTTCGTATAACGGAAGAGATGACCGGGAGGATCCATCCCTTATGCTGACGTGTCCAGAGTGCGACGCTGCGATCGATGTTGAAGTAGACGACCTGGACGAAGGCGATACCTTGACCTGCGACGAGTGCGGCGCCGAGATTCGCGTTGTGAGTCTCGATCCCATCGAATTGGAACTCGCCGACGAAGAAGACGACGAGGACGAGGACGACTACGACGAGGACGATGAGGAGGAGGAAGACGAGGACGACGATTGGCGCTAGCTGGCACGACCGCTGCCGAGCGGTTTGGGAGAACCTTCCGGTGCGCCAAGGCGTCTAACTCGGGAGGGGAACCGATGATGATGAACCGCCGCTTCTTGATAGTCACGCTGGTTCTGGCCCTGGGGCTCGCGCCTCTGGGGTTCGCCCAGTCCCGCAAGAAGAAAGGAGACGACGAGAAGCTGCGCTCCGTGGAAGGAGTAGTCTCGGACGCCCAGGAGAAACCCGTTGAGGGTGCAGTGGTGCAGCTTAAGAACATGAAAACATTGCAGATCCGGTCGTTTATTGCCGACCGGAACGGCGCCTTCCAGTTCGGCGGGCTCGACCGGAACATCGACTACCAGTTGCGCGCCGAGTACCAGGGCGCGCGCAGCGCCACCCGCACCCTCAGCACATTCGACTCGCGCAGCCGTCCGGTGATCAACCTGAAGCTGGAGGGCAAGAATTGACGCGGCTGCTGTGTCTTCTGGCCTTTGCGGCATCCCTCGCGTCGGGGCAGGCGCTGGCGCCGGGCAGCGCCGTCCCTGATTTCCAGGTGCGCGATCTGGCCGGAAAGCCTCATTCGTTTGAGACACTTAAGGGCGAGACGACGGTTGTGCTGTTCGTCGCCACCGGTTGCCCGGTCTCAAACCGCTACAACACGCGGATGGTGGAGTTGTACAACGAGTGGGCGCCGCGCGGCGTCCGCTTCCTGTTCGTGAACTCCAACATGACAGAACCGGCGGCCGAGGTGGCCGAACACTCCCGGGCCAACGGGTTCCCGTTCGCCGTGTATAAGGACGACGGCAACATTGTCGCGGACCTCTTCGGGGCGCAATTCACTCCCGAAACGTTCATCGTGGACGCCGGCGGCATCGTACGCTACCACGGCCGCATCGACGACTCCCAGCACATCGACCGGATGCGCGAGCGCACGCTGAGCCTCGCCATCGCGGCCATCCGTTCCGGCCAGGCTCCCGCCCAGCCGGATACCAAGGCCTTTGGATGCACCATCCGGCGCGTCAAGCGGGACTCCTGATCCTGGCGCTGGCCGGCGTCCTTGCCGCTCAGCCCTTCCACCCAGTCGACGAGAAATCGTTTGCGGGGGCGGTCGCAGCCCACAAGGGCACGGTCGTGCTGGTCAACTTCTGGGCGACCTGGTGCGGCCCGTGCCGCGTGGAAATCCCCCTGTTGGCAAGGCTTGAGGCGCGGCTGAAGCCGCGGGGTTTCGTGCTGCTGACGGTCTCCGCCGACGAGCCCGAGGATCTAGCCGAGGCCCGCAAGTTTCTGAAAGAGAGTGGCGTCGGCGGCGCCTGGTACCGCAAGGATAGCCGCGACGACGATGCCTTCATCCGCGCGGTGCACCCGAAATGGAGCGGCGCTTTGCCCGCACTTCTGCTCTACGACCGTCAGGGCCGTCTTGCACAGACATTCTTCGGGGAAACCGGTTTCTCAGTCATCGAGGCCGCTGTGGAGCGGCACTTGCGGTAAACGTTTTGCATCCCGGCAGCGTCTATCCTGCCATCACGGAGAACGGCAAATGGCAAACCAGCGCTTGTGGCGGTATCTGGTCCTGGGGTTGTGCGCGGCCACGTTGATGGCCCAGTTTCCCGGCCAGGGCCGGGGCGGCGCCCGCCAGGGCAGGCAGGGAGCGCCTGCAGAACCAGCCAGGGAGTATCTGCCCGAGGAACTCTGCACCGTCACCGGCCGCGTCAGCGACGCGATCACCGGCGAACCGGTGAAGCGGGCTAATGTGTCGGCGATGCGGATGAATGCGCCGGGACAACCCGCCGTGGCGGCGACCGGAGACGACGGCGTCTACGTCATCAAGGATCTCGAACCCGGCACCTACCAGGTCTTCGCCCATCGCCAGGGATATGTTCGCCAGCCCTACGGATCGCGGAAACCCGGCGTCTTCCCGGGCGGACGGCTTGAACTCAAGCCTGGGCACCAAGCCACGGAAATCGATATCCGTGTGACGCCGCACGGGGTGATCAGCGGCCGCGTGACGGATCAGGATGGCGAGCCTGTTGCGAATGCGCGAGTCATGCCGATGCGTATGGCGACCACGCAGGGCGTCAAGAGACTAATGCCCTCGGGAAACGCGATGACCAACGATCTCGGCGAGTACCGGATTTTCGGGATCGCGCCCGGAAGCTACCGCGTGCGGGCATCGCCCATGCCGGGCATGATGGGGTTCGGCGGGGCGGCGCCGGCGTCGGACTCGGACGAAATGAACGTTTCGACGTTCTATCCGTCGAGCCTCGATGCCGCCGGCGCCGTGAGCCTCAGCCTGACACCGGGCGCCGAACTGACGAATGTCGACATCCGGATGGAGCGCCGCAAGACGGTCCGCGTTCGTGGGCGCATTACGAATCCGCCGGCGCGCCAGGGACGCATGATGGTCGCGATGTTCCCGGACGACCCGATGGAATCGATGGATCGCTTCTTCGCCAGCGTCGACGCCCGCGGACGGTTCGAGGTCAAGGGACTGCAGCCGGGAGTGTACCGGCTCAACGCCCAGACCGCGCAGGGTGGCACAAGGCTATTCGCGGAGATTCCGGTGAGCGTCGGCTCATCGGACGTGGAAGACGTGGAACTGACGCTGGGTACGGGACTGACGGTGGCGGGCACGGTTCGCATCGAAGGTGAGTCGGATGCCGATGTGACCGGGATCCGGGTCGCCCTTCAGGGGCGAACGGGCGGCTTCTCTATGGCGGGACCCGGAATGCCTTCGAATCCGGGCATGGTGGCGGAAGATGGCACGTTCACCTACACCGGCCTGACCCCCTCGGTCTACACGGTCCAGGCCAGCATTCCGTTCCCCGGTCACTACCTGAAGTCCGTCCGCGCCGGCTCGCGCGATCTTTCCGATTTCAAGCTGGACCTGACCTCGGGAAGCGCTCCGGAACTGGAGGTGGTGGTTAGCGCGAAGGCCGCGGCGGTGTCCGGTGCGGTGGTGGGCAAAGACCTGAACCCGCTCGAAGGGGCGATCGTTGTGCTGCTGCCGGACGAGGCCCGGAAGGACAACTACCGGCTCTACCAAGCGACGGGCACGCAGAAGGGTGGCGTCTTCGATTTCGCGGGCATCCCGCCCGGTGAGTATTACCTGCTGGCGTTCGAAGAACTGGATTCCGGCGTTCACACCGACTATGCAGCCATGCGGCCGTACCTGACCAAGGCGGAGAAGCTCACGCTTCGCGAGAGCTCCGCCGAGACCAGAAAACTCGACGCCCTCGCGCCGCCTGAAATCCTGGCGCCGTAGCGCCCTCCGCTACGCAATACTGGATCGATGGTGATCCGCCTTCTCTGCCTCCTGCTTGCGGCTCTGTCCGCACACTCCGCGCTGCGGGACGATGTCTCGATCCGCCGCGACACGTACGGCATCCCGCACATCCTCGGCAGGACGGAGGAGGCTGCGTCCTTTGGCTTGGGCTACGCGCAGGCGGAAGATCACGCGACAGAGATCGCCCGGCGCCTCGTCGCCGCCCGCGGCCAGGCGCACCAGTCCTTCGACGGCGACATCGAGAACGACTTCCGGCTCCTGCGTTTCCACAATCCCGAGGCCGCGGCCGCCGCTTATCGAAGCCTGTCGGGCCTGTACCGCAAGATCATTGACGCTTATGTGGCCGGCGTGAATCATTACGTGCGCCAGCACCGCGCGAGTCTGCCCGCCTGGGTCCCGGAGTTTACCGGGGCCGACATCCTCGCCGCGACGCGCGCCGGGGCTGTCTTGGCCGCGGCCAGCACGGCTGCGCTCCCCACGGAAGACGGCTCGAACGCGTTCGCGCTGCACGGTTCCCGCACCGTGTCCGGCAAGCCGATTCTCCTCGGCAATCCGCACCTGCAGTGGAACGCCTTGTACTGGGAAGCGCACGTGACCGTGCCGGGCAAGATCAACTTCTACGGCTCGACGCTGCCCGGCATCCCCGTGCTCCGCGCCGGGTTCAATGACCGCCTCGGTTGGGTCACGACGAACAACGCGCCGGACCTGGTCGACGTGTTCGAATTCCCCCTCGATCCCAAGCGGCCCGGTCATTACCTGTTCGAAGGCAAGAGCCTGCCGCTGCGGAGCCACACCGTGCGCATCGGCGGCCAGGAGCGCACGTACCACGACGCCCACATCGGGCCGGTGCTGCGCCTGGACAGGACAAGGGTGTTCGCCGTCAAGTCCGCTGGCCTCGATGCGATCCGCTACTACGAAGCGTTCTACCGGCTCGCCAAGACGAAGAACCTGGCGGAGTTCCGCAAGGTCCTCGACCGGAACCTCTCGCCAACGTCCAACATCACCTATGCCGACGCGGACGGCTATATTTTCTACATCTGGAACGCGCGCCTGCCCCGGCGTCCCGATGATGGCACGGACTACCGGAAGCCCGTGCCGGGCGAAAAGAAGTACATCTGGACCCGGTTCCATCCCGTGCGGGAACTGCCGCAGATGATGAACCCGCGCGGCGGCTACGTCATGAACTCGAACGACGCGCCGTGGTTCACCAATCTCGAAGACCCGCTCGACCCGGCGCGTTTTCCGTCGTACGTCGAGCGTGGGGAACTGCGCATGCGCTCGCAGGTGATCCTGCGCCTGCTGCGGGGCGGGGAGCGCTTCAGCCTGGAAGATATCTGGCGGCTTAAGTCCACCAACCAGGTGCTGCTGGCGGATCGTGTCAAGGCTGGGCTGATCGCCGCGACGCGCCCGCACCCGGACCTCCGGGACGCGGCCGGCGTCCTCGAACAGTGGGACAACCATGTGAATACGGACAGCCGCGGCGCCGTGCTGTTCGCCGCGTTCGCCGACCGCTACCTGGCCCGGACAAAGACGCCCTACGAGACTCCCTGGGAGCCGGCGCGTCCGATCGATACGCCCGCGGGAATTGGCGATCCCGAGGCGGCCTTGACGTCTCTGCGAGAAGCAGTGGAAGAAGTGCGGAAAGCCTACGGCTCCCTGGACGTGGCCTGGGGCGAAGTCCACCGTTTTCGCTTTCGCGGCCACGACCTCCCGGCGGACGGCGCAAAGGGAGCGCACGGAGTGTATCGGGTGATGGGCTTTGGGGAGGCCGAGGATGGGAAACGCGTCGCCGGGTGGGGTCCGTCGGCGGCGGGTCCGCTGACCGGGTCGGGAGACGCGTGGGTGTTGACCGTGGAGTTCACCCAGCCGGTCCGGGCGTACTCAGTGGTAGCGTACGGTCAGACAACCAATCCCGAGTCTCCCCATTGCTGCGACCAGATCGCCCTGTTCGCCAGGAGGCAACTGCGGAAGGCCTGGTTTACGGAAGAAGAGATCCGTGCCAACCTGGAGCGGGAATACCGGCCGTGACCAGACTATTTCACGGACTCGATAATCTGGATTTCACGCTCCAGCAGCCGGTTGACCATCTCGCCGAGAGGGACTCCCTTATCTGCCGCACGTTCGGACAGATAGCGTTGCACATCCGCGTCAAGATAGATTGGGATACGCAGACTGGCATCTGGCCGGAAGAACTTCCCACGCTCACCGCCCCTGAAATCGTATCCCTTCTTCATCAATCTCCCTCGTACGCCTGCAGTTCCGCTTTGGTCGGCCGCCGTGCCGAGATGATTCTGACGCGTGCCACGGCATGCGTCACGTCCTCGAACGTATGCACAACCAGCCAGTTGCGTCCGGCCGGTCTCTCCCCAGAGTAACCCAGCGAGCTTCCGTCCCGCTGTGGTCCTCGTCTGGAATCGTGAGTGACAGCGGATCGCGGAAAGCCTGGGCGGCGTCCTCGACGTGGACGCCGTGCTTCTTCAGGTTCGTCCTTGCCTTAACCGGGTCCCACTCGAATTCGTAACGAAACCCTTGCACGGCTTCATTCTCGCCAAACCCACTTGCGGGGGCAAGGTCGCGAGGCGCGCCCGTGCCGACGCAGCAGGTCAGGTTCTCAAATTCGAAATGTCTTTGATGGAATGGCGGGGACGACGGGGCTCGAACCCGCGACCTCCGACGTGACAGGCCGGCGTTCTAACCAGCTGAACTACGTCCCCGCAAGGTCGCTACAACTTTCTCAGAATACCATGCCGCCGTCAGAACTGCACGGGCGGCGCCTCGCGCGACACCGGATCCGTGCGGAAGTAGGCGTCGTTGCGCTGGAACCCCGTCATCGCGGCCACGATCGAGTTCGGGAACAGGGCGATGTGTGTGTTGTACTTCTGAACGGTTTCGTTATACTTGCGGCGCTCCACCGCGATCCGGTTTTCCGTGCCCGCCAGTTCGTCCTGGAGGCGCATGAAGTTCTCGTTGGACTTCAACTGCGGGTAGTTCTCCACCACCACGAGCAGCCTCGACAACGCCGAGTCAATCTGTGCGTTGGCCGCGATCCGTTCCTGCGGCGTGCGGGCGCCTCCCAAGGCGGCGCGCGCGTTGGCAACGTTGGCGAACACCTCACGCTCCTGGGCGGCGAACCCCTTGACAGTTTCTACCAGCCGGGGGATCAGGTCCGCGCGGCGCTGCAGCGCGACATCCACCTGCGCCCAGGCTGCCTCAATCGCCTCCCGCTGCACCGCCAGTTCATTGCGAATCCCCACGAACTGCCCGCCCACCGCCAGAGCCAGAAGCACGACAACGCCCAGTACAATCAATGCAATCCGCATGGTCTCCCCCTATTTGTCCAAACCGTCGACGGCATCCACAACAACTGAGATCTCACGCAAGTAGCTGGCTAGAAGCGGGCCAGGATCCACCGTCTTCGGTTTGACGCGTTCCTCGCGCAGGTCGAGCAGCGTCAGGAACGGCGCCGGATCGATGCCGAACCGCTCCATCGCGCCGGCGATGACTTCCCGCTTCTTCATCCCGCCTTCCACGCCATGCAGACGCAACGCATGGCGGAACAGCACGCAGAAGGTCGAGAGCGAATCGGCCAGCAGCTTCCGCAGCAGGTCCGGCTCGGAAAGCACGCTGGCCGCCTTCTGCCGGAGCCGCAACAGTTTCCCGCGCAACTCGTACTCCACTTCGGCGCGGTAGAAGCTGTCGTCGATCTCCAGGTTCTCCACCACATCCGCGCCGAACAGGGATGCGGTGCTGGCGCACGATGTCATGGAACTCGATCGGGAAACAATCGGTCGAGTTCACCAGTTCCTTCTCGCTCAGGAGAAGTGGCGACGGATTGCCCAGGTCGTGCCACCAGCGGACCACCGGTTCGAACGCCGCCAGTTCCCGCGGCGTCACCTCATGCAGGACGCACATCACGTTGTAGTCGGAGAAGCGCCCTTGGAGGTCACCGGCGGCTGCCGAGCCGTACAAAACCACCGACACAAGGTCGGCGCCGAGTGCCTTGCGCAGGCGTTCCACCAGGCTGTCGAGAATCTTTTCCATCGTTACCAGTTTGAAGACGCGCCGCCGCCGCCGGAACTCCCGCCGCCAAACCCCCCGAAGCCTCCCGGCGAGTCGAAACCGCCGAAACCGCCTCCGTGATGCCCATGACGCCAGGAGCGTCCCATCATACTGCCCATCAGCAACCCGGGCAGGATGCCGCCTCCGTGCATTCCGCCGCGCCGGCCCCCGCCCGCCAGCGACAACAGGAAGAGAAGACCGCCGGCCACCAGCGGCCACGGGATTGAGTCGGCCGGCCTTTCCCGGATGCGGCGGACCGGCTGTTCGGTGAGCGTAATCTGCTTCCCCTGCGCGATCCGGGTTCCGAGCAGATCGGCAGCCGCCAGCATTGCCTCGCCGTAATGACCCTGGCGGAGCGCGGGGCGCATGCCGCGCAGGATCTCTCCCGCAAACCCGTCCGGCAGAATGGGCTCCAGACCGTAACCGACCTCGAGGCGGCTGCGCCGGTCCTGGACCGCAAGCAGCAGCAGGATCCCGTTGTCCTCGTTCTTCTGCCCGATGCCCCACGCGCGCAACAGGGTGTCGGCCACGTCCTCGATCGGTTCGCCCTGCGTCGAGGGCAATGTGACGAGCGCAATCTGTGCGCCTGTCTGGGCTTCCACCGCAGCGCAGTACCGCTCCAGTTCGGTGCGGCTGGCTGGGTCCACCACCTTCGCGAAGTCACTTAAATACCCTTGTGGTTTGAGCGCCTTCCAGTCGACGCCGGCAGCGGAAGCGGCGAACAGCAGAAGGGCGCCCAGCACGGTGGCGGGCCGGAACATTCCCCTTCAGTCTATCAGCAGGCCAGATCCTCGCGTCCGATATGGAACCCTTCCAGGTTGCCCAGGATCGTGAGCGCGATCAGTTTCTGGTCGAAGAACTGGCAGGCGATATCCTGCACGTCGGCGGCAGTGACCGCTTCGATCGAATCCACCAGTTCGTCGAGAGTTACGAAACGCCGGAAGTACAACTCCTGCCGGGCCAGGTTCGACATCCGGCTCGATGTGGACTCAAGCCCCAGGACCAGCGAGCCTTTCAGGTAATCCTTGGCCCGCCGCAACTCCTCGGGCGGCACGGCATCCTGTTTCAGAGAGCGGAACTCGTGGAGCACCGATTGGACCACCCGCCGCGCGGACTCCGCCGACGTTCCGGCGTAGATCGACAGGCAGCCGGTGTCACGATACGGGCTCAGCTCGGAGAATACGGAGTAGGCCAGTCCCTGCCGCTCGCGGATATTCTGGAACAGTCGCGAACTCATGCCTCCGCCGAGAATCGTGTTCAGCACGTGGCAGGCGAAGCGCCGTTCGTGGGCCAGCGGATACGACGGCACACCAAGGCAGAGGTGCGCCTGTTCGAGCGACTTCTTGTTGCGCAGCGTTACGCGGGCGTGGGTTACGGGCTTGCGGGAGTCGACGGCCGGTTGCCCCGCCGGCAGATCCCGGAAACCGTCGCTGGCCAGGTCGACCAGCGCGTCGTGCGAGAGGTGTCCCGCGGCCGTGATCACGGTGTTGACGCCGGTGTACCAGCGTCGGTAGAACGATTCGACCGACTCGCGGCCGAAGCCGCGGATGCTGTCCTTGGTGCCGAGGATCGGCTTGCCTAGCGGGTGATCCCGCCAGAAGTTCGCCGTGAAGATCTCGTGGACGAGGTAATCCGGCGAATCCTCTTCCATCTTGATTTCTTCGAGGATAACGCCCTTCTCTTTTTCGAGGTCATCCTCTCGGAAGAGCGGGTGGAGCACCAGGTCGGAAAGGATGTCGAAGGCCTTGGGCAGGTGCTCGTCGAGGACCTTCGTGCTGAAACACACCAGTTCCTTCGACGTGAATGCGTCGAGGTTGCCGCCAATCGAGTCCGCGGACCGGGCGATCTCTTCGGCCGAGCGGTTTTCGGTTCCTTTGAACAGCAGGTGTTCGATGAAATGGGAGACGCCGGTCTCTCCGGGGCCTTCGCAGCGCGAACCGGCCTCGATCCAGACGCCGGCCGAGATCGAACGGACGTGCGGCATCTGCTCGGTGACAACGCGCACGCCGTTCGGAAGACGGGTGATCTCAATGTCGCGGGACTGAAGAACTTCCAACATCAGGGAACTACGGCTTATAGGCGACGCAGTCGATTTCAACCCGCATCTCGGGGACGGCAAACTGCGCCTCCACCGTGGTCCGGGCCGGCTTCTGGTCGCCGAAGAACTCTGCGTACACAGCGTTCATGGCGGCGAAGTCGTTGCGGTCTTTCAGGAAGACGCCCACCTTCACGACATCGGCCATCGATGCGCCGCAGCCTTCCAGGATCCGTTTGATGTTGGTCAGCACGACGCGGGTCTCGTGCCCGATGTCGCCGAACGACCATTGCTGGGTCTCGGCGTCGAACGGTCCCTGGCCGGACACAAAAATGAAGCCTCCGGCACGGACGGCGGGCGAATAGGGTGCGCGGGGCGTAGGAACCCCCGGGGGGGTCAAACGTTCAATCATCGGTAGAAAGCCTCCAATCGGATCAGAGTATCGCGAAACAGTCCGGACATGTCAGGCTCAGTGCCCAGCCAGAAACCGCTCTGCCTCCATCGCCGCCATGCAGCCGGCTCCGGCGGCCGTAATCGCCTGGCGGTAAACCCGGTCCTGGACGTCGCCTGCATGGAAGACGCCGGGAATGTTGGTCCGGGCGCCGCCGTGGGAAATGATATAGCCTTCCTCGTCGGTCTCAATCTGGCCGCGGAACACCTTCGTGTTCGGCTCATGGCCGATCGCCACGAACAACCCGTCCACATCCTCCTCCCACGTCTCCCCGGTCTTCACGTTGCGCAGGCGGACCTTACTCACGAGCTTCTGCGTGACGTCGAAAATCTCATCGACGACGGTGTTGAGAACGAACTTGATCTTCGGATTGTTCTGCGCGCGTTCGAGCATGATCTTCGATGCGCGGAACTCTTCGCGGCGGTGGACCAGGGTCACGTCGCTGAACCGGGTGAGGAAATTGGCTTCCTCCATCGCGGTGTCTCCGCCCCCGACCACCATGATCTTCTTGCCACGGTAGAAGAACCCGTCGCACGTCGCGCAGGAACTCACGCCGTGCCCAACCAGCTTCTTCTCATTCTCCAGTCCGAGCCAGCGTGCGGAGGCGCCGGAGGCGATGATCAGCGCCTTGGCCTCCACCCACTCGTCTTCGATCTTGAGCCGGAACGGGCGCTCTGAAAGGTCGGCTTCGACGACGGCGCCGTCCACATACTCGGCGCCGAAATGTTCGGCCTGCTTTTTCATGTTCTCAACGAGAACCGGGCCGTCGATCCCTTCCGGGAAGCCGGGAAAATTCTCGACCAGGGTCGTCAGTGAAAGCTGGCCACCTACTTCGTATCCCTTCACCACCAATGGGTTGAGGCCTGCCCTCGCCGCGTAAATGGCGGCGGTTCCACCCGCGCACCCCGACCCGATAATCACCACATCGCGCATTCTATCGCCTTGTCAGAACGGAAGTTGTACGTGCAAGATCTTTCATTTTAGCATGTAGTTCCGCCCCGCGACGGCGCCTGTCGCCCCGGCGATCGCGAAGTTCGTGTACGCCGCGGCCCCGGCCGCATCCGGATTCTTCCGCAGCAGCAGGTACTGCACCCCCATGGTGGTTCCGACGATCGCCGCCTTGATGCTCACCCCGCGAGCACTGAACTGCCCGTTGTGCGAGCGCAGCAACGGGTTGGCTTCCTGGCGGCCCAGAGACGAGTGGACGTCGGCGACCGTCACCGCGCCAAGAACGGCCAGGCTGACCTTCCACAGCCGGTTCTTCCGGCGAACCGGTTCGTCTGCCACCCTGTCGCGGACGGTGAAACGCCGGAGCAGCGCCTCGCGGCGCGCCGCGTCGGAATCGAGGATGGCGTTCTCCGCCCGCAAGGGCAGGCCGAATAGGGTCAAAAGAAAAAGGGCTAAGGCGAATCGCTTACGGTTCATGACCGTATGATGCCCTAGGGGGAAAACCTGATAAATACCCCGTTCGTACCCTTAGTACCGCACCGCGGCCCTTACCGCGCGTAGCGGTAGACCTCAAATATTGGGGTTCCCAACCGATCGGGAATCGTGGCCAGATGCTCTCTCCGGTATCCTTCGGCGACCGCTGCCTCCTCCACCTGCCGCTTCACGTTCGGGAAGGATTCCCGGCCATCGACGTAGCTTACAAAGACGGCGCCTTCCACATTGAGGCGCGCCCGCAGATGATCCAGATGCTCGCCGGTCACCTCTTCGAGCGTGAAGTGGTCGAGACCGATGTCGATCGGCATCCGTCCCCGCTGCAGCATTCGGACCGTTTCCAGGAAGCCCCAGTCGTTGACATAGACCTGCGACGGACGGGTCTCATCGAGGTGCCGCGTCAACGCGAAGACCGCGTCGCTCCAGACGGTACCCGTCCCATTGCGGACCAGTCGCGCCAGAAAATCGTTGGTCACCAACAGGTTGGCTCCGGCGGTCAGGAGCACTGCGGCGGACGCCGCAATCCTCACCCAGTCCCTGCGGGCGCTCACCTCGGCAAAGGTAACCGCGATCACCAGAGCCGGCAAGGGCCACAAAAGGATAGTGTGGTGGACCCCTCCCCCGGCGCCGTCCGTGAGCAGCATCTGCAGCCAGGCAACCCAGAAAACGATGCAGAAGAATGTGCCGGCGCGCCCTGCCGCGGTACCACGGATGAAGAACAAGAACACCGCCGCAGCGAGGAACAGAAACAGTAGCGGGCTGCTGGCTTCCCTGCCGGTGGCCTCCCAGAGAGCCAGCGATGCCCGTTCGACGGCGTTGCCTGGCTGCCCCGCTTCGCCCACCGGTTCATAGTTGGCGATGAATCCCAGTGTCGGGTTGGCGCCGAACGTCTGGCGCAGCAGGTCGATCTTCTGCCCGGCATCGCGCAGAGAGAAGCGCGTGTTCCCGCGAAACGTCTCGAACGAGTGGCGGGCATTGTAGACGACCAGCGGAAGGGCGCCAAGGCAGAACGCGGCCGCGGCGACCGTCAGGTTCCGCCGCGTCAACCGCTCCCACACCTCCTTGGGGTAGACCAGAAGGACCGCGATCCCCAGTCCGGCGATCATCCACGCACCGATCGCTTTGTCCCACAGACCGAGTCCAAGAAAAAAGCACGCAAGGGCTAGACAGCGGGGGCGGTTGGTGTGGTAAAATTCCGCTGATTGGCTAAGAGCCGCCACCACTAGCAAGTGCTGGAGGGTCACTGGGCCCCAGTCGAAGCAAGTGGTGATGAGCCAGACAGCGTCCGTCGATAAGAGAGCCAGAGCCATCCAGGCGGCTCGAGTCCCGGCGGCGCGCCAGGCTAGGAGGGCCGTCAGCCAGATCGTGATCCCGCCCAGTAACAGAACTGGCAGGCGGAGGGACCAGGCTGATGGTCCCCACAACCGAAACCAAGGTGCGTAGAGCCACGTCTTCAAGGCTCCGACGTAACTCATCAGCATGATGGGAATCCGGGTCCGGCCGAGCGGCAGGCTGTCGGCGGTGTGTGTGGGTGCGTAGAGCCCGGTGCTGAAGAGCGCCTCGTCGCACTCGATTCCGGGGTAGGGAAGGATGATGAGCCCGGCGGCGGCAAAGAGAAGGATCCAGAGGCTGGAGAGGTGGCGTCCGATAGACCTCATCGTACCATCCGGTTCTGGTGGCGCCGGGACGTCGATCTGGGGGATTTTCAGGATTGCCGGGGCTTCGGTCGTGCCAGTACGATGGTGCTTCGGCAGGAACGCTTTTGCGACCGGTTGCGGTCGCCGTTTTTTGAAACTTTTCGCCGCAAACGGCGTCTTACAGTTTCCAGGATGTAACAAGCACCTGGTGAGATGAAGTCGGCTTAGGGAGCGACAACGATGACAAAACAAGAACTCAACAAACAGAAAGCTGTGTTGGAAGCGAAGCGCGCTGAACTGGCGGGAGGCCTTCGAAACCGCGAAGGCATCGCGATCGAAAAGACTGCCGATGCGCTGGACGAGGTGCAACTCGCCGGAGAGCGCGAACTCGCGATCCGGAACCTGGACCGGGAAGCCAATTTGCTGCGAAGTGTGCGGCTTGCGCTGACCCGCATCGAAGATGGAACGTACGGCATGTGCCTGCACTGCGAGGAGGACATCAGTCCCAAGCGGCTGGCAGCCGTGCCGTGGACCGCGTATTGCCTCAAGTGTCAGGAAGCCGCTGACCGCCGCCAGTTCGAGCCCGACGAGTCGCTCGATACGATGCTGGCCGACGCAGCGTAATCTACCAACCTTTTAGCGCAATCGCTTCAGACTCAGGGCGCGAACCACCGTTCGCGCCCGTTTTCTTTTTTTAACCCGATATAAGAAATCATGCGGCCCGCGTGCTCGCGATCGCGCCGGTAGGAGTGGAAGTCCTCCACCTGGCAGACAGTGCACATGCCACAACCCTGTACCTGGCTGGCGGGCAGACCCGCCTCCAGCAACTGGGTCCGGTTGACCTCGGCCAGATCGATCCGGGTACGGCCGTCGAGGTCGGTGCGGTCCGGCAGCAGGGACGTGAACTGCACCGCCACCTCGGGACCCACCTCGAAACAGCAGCCCGCGATCCCGGGTCCGATCACTGCTTCCAGATCGCTGGCGCGTGAGCCGTATCCCTCGATCAGATGCCGGGCCGTGCGCCAGGCAATCCGTTGCACTGTTCCGCGCCACCCGGCGTGGACCGAGGCCACGACCCGCTGCCGGCGGTCAATCACCAGGACCGGCACGCAGTCCGCGGTCTTCACGCCAATGCAGCCTCCCGGCTCGGCGGTGACGAGCGCGTCCCCTTCCCCCAGACAGCCGGGGAGTGCTCCCGCGTCCAGAACGATGGCGGAGTGAATCTGGCGGAGGGTCGTGAACCGCGACAGATCCGAGGGCGCGTGCCGGGTGCCGAACCCGTGTTCCAGCCACGGATAAGCGTCCCAGGGGATCCAGCGATAGGTGCCTTCAGGGCTCCGGCCGAACACGTCCGCTACACCGGATTCTGAATCTGCGCGATGCGGATCTGCTGCTTGAATTGGTCGAGCATCGATTCCTCAAGCCGCACTTCCGTTGGCCGCTTGACCAGATTCGGTGTCGTGTCGATCTTCTCCTGGAGTTTCAGGAGCGCGTAGAAGAGGTTCTCCGGTCGCGGCGGGCAGCCTGTTACGTAGACATCCACCGGGACGATCTTGTCGACCCCCTGCAGAACGCCGTACGTATTGAACGGCCCCCCGACGCTCGAGCAGGCGCCCATCGAGATGCACCATTTGGGCTCCGGCATCTGGTCCCAGATGCGCTTCAGCACCGGCGCCATCTTCAGAGTGACCGTGCCGGCCACGATCATGAGGTCCGATTGCCGGGGACTCGGACGGAATACCTCGGCGCCGAAGCGTGCGATGTCGAACCGCGAGGTCGATGCCGCGATCATCTCGATGGCGCAGCAGGCGAGTCCGAAGGTCAGGGGCCACAAAGACGACTGCCGTGCCCAGTTAAACACGTAGTCGACCGAGGTGGTGACGATGTTGCGCTCGAACTGGTTCTGGATGTACGACACGCGCCGCGTTCTCCCTCTCGGCCATTCTAGCGCACGGTCGGATACTGGATACCCAGTTGATCGAGATACGTTGCGTAGCGCTCGGGGTCGTAGCGCAGCTTCTGCAACTGGCCTTTCACCCGCTCCATCCGCTCGCGGTTCAGTTCGATCGGCGCTTTGGTCTCGACCGGAATGAGCGACTGCCACTTGCGGTCTTTGGTTTGCTCGGCGAAGTAGGCGCGCGCCTGCTGCATCAGATCCGGACGCGCCAGCAGGTCGAGCGCTGTCAGGGCCTGCGCCTTGGCGCCGGCAGTCGCTCCTTTGTGTGCGATCGGCGTGGCCATGGCGATGCCGCTCGACCAGTGGTGGCCGATCGTTCCTGGGATGTTGCCGGGGTAGTTCAACACGATCGTCGGCATGTTCCACGCCACCTCGGCGATGTCGTCTGAGCCCGCCCCGCCGGTCATGCCGGGCGAGGCGTGGACGTCCCGGATCTCCTTGGAGAGCCCGCCTTCGGCCCCCTTCATTTCCCGCTGTACGGCGCGCGCCAGGGTCTCGTCCGCCTCCGACCACTGCGGTAGCCCGACCCGGCGGATGTTGGCGTGCATCGCCTCGGCCATCGGCCGGTTGTAGTGGCCCGGCCATGCCGCGCCCAATACGCGCTGCGTCATCTTTGTATCGGTCATTTGCGCAGCTGCCTCGGCGATGCGCGTCCCGATGGCATGCAGGTCACGGATCCGCTCGTACTCCCATTCACGGAAGAAGTACCACACGGTCGCAACCGGCGGGACCACGTTCGGCTGATCGCCGCCGTGCACGATTACGTAATGCGAGCGGTGTTCGGGCCGCAGGTGTTCCCGCCGGAAGTTCCAGCCCACGTTCATCAGCTCCACCGCGTCCAGCGCGCTGCGCCCCATCCATGGCGACCCGGCGCCATGCGCGCTCTGCCCGTGGAACGTGTACTGCGTTGAGACCAGTCCCGACCCGCGGTCGCCCCAGGAAGTATTGAACTCGCTCGAAATGTGCGCGCTGAGCATCGCGTCGACATCCTTGAGCAGCCCGGCGTTGATCATGTAGGTGCGGCTGGCGAGCAGTTCCTCCGCCACGCCGGGATACACGCGGACGGTCCCCGGCAGCTTGTACTTCTCCAACAGTTGCTTCACGACGATCGCGGCGGTGACGTTGACCGCCTGGCCGGCGTTGTGGCCTTCTCCATGCCCCGGACCGTTTTCGATCAACGGGGCGTGGTAGGCGACACCCGGCTTCTGGGACGTTTCCGGCAGCCCGTCGATATCAGCCATAAATCCGATTACGGGCTTGCCCGAGCCCCAGGTGGCAACGAACGCCGTGGGCATGTCCGCCACGCCCCGTGTTACCTGGAAGCCTTCCTTTTCGAGGAGGGCGGTCACGTACGCCGCAGTCTCAAACTCCTGGAAGCCGAGTTCCGAGAAGCTGTAGATCGAATCCACCATCCGCTGTGTGAAGACGCGTCTCTGGTCGATCATGGCCAGCGCTTCGGACTTCAACTCCTCCAGTGGGGGCGCCCCCCAAGCCGTCAGGGAGAGAGCCAGCACTGTGCTCCATCGAATTGCTGCGTTCATTTCCGCAAGACCTCCTCATAAACACTCAGGACTTCGCGCGCCGTGCGTTCCCAACTGAATTTGGCGGACTGAACCGGGCCCGCCGCCTTAAGCCGCTCCCGCAACGCATCGTCGAGCAGGACTTCCTTGATACCGCGCGCGATGTCGAAGACGTTTTCCGGGTTCACCAGGACCGCCGCATCCCCTACCACTTCCGGCAGCGAGCTGGTGGACGAGGTAATCACAGGCGTCCCTGAAGCCATGGCTTCGAGCGGCGGCAGACCGAACCCTTCATACAACGAAGGGAACACAAACGCCGTCGCGGCCTCATAGAATACCCGCAGTGTACCGAACGGCACGAATCCAAGAAAGCGCACCACCGGTTCAACGCGGCTCTGGATCACGGCGCGGCGCACCGACGGGTAGCGGGAGATCTCGTCCCCGATGATGATCAGCCGCAGATCGCGGTAGACCGGATGGTTCTCAAGTTGCTCCCGGACGAGCGCAAACGCCTCCACCAGCCGCGGGACGTTTTTCTGCGGACGGATGCTGCCTGCGTAGAGCAGGAACGGGTAGTTCACCTGGTAGCGCTCGAGGATGCGTTCGCGGTCGCGTTGCGCCGCCTCCGGACCCGCCGCGCGCGAGTCCGCCACGTGCCGGTGCGCGAAGAACTCGGGATTCGGCGCGTTGTAGACAAGCCGGATCCGGTCGTGCGGCACCGCCATGAAATTCTCCAGATCGCGCAGCGTGGCGCCGCTCACCACGATCACGCGCTCGGCCCGCATCAGGCTGCGCCGGATGCGGAGGCGGCGCAGCGTATGCCGCCAGCTTTCGACCTCATCGTAGAGAAGGGTGCTCAAGTCATGCGTCGTGACCACGAATGGCTTCGGCATGAACAGTGGCACCCGATTCAGCGGAATGTGATAGAGGTCCGCCCCGAAATGCCGGATCCAGGAGGGGAACCGGAAGTTGTCCATCACTTCCAGGTCCGAATGCGGATAGACGATCTGCTCGAAGTTGGGCGGCAGTTTCAGTTCACGGGCATCGTCAGGCTGCAAGATGATCCGGTATTCATTGACCGAATCGAACGCGGCGAGCGCGGCGACCAGGTTCCGGATGTACGTACCGATACCGAAGTCCTGCAGGCGGCGGGCATCGAACAGGATGCGCATACGCCAGCCGCGGACTCAGGCGCGGACTGCCTCGAGTTTCCAGCTATACAGCGGGAACTTCCCGGTCAGCGCCGCGACCCGTCGCCGCACACCGGCCGCGACGTCTTCCGACTGCGGGTCGCGCAGCACTTCGGCGATGAGCGCCGCGACTTCCCGCATCTCCGGTTCCTTGAACCCGCGTGTGGTCACAGCAGGTGACCCGAAACGCATCCCGCTGGGGTTGAACGGCGGATTCGTGTCGAATGGAATCGCGTTCTTGTTCGCCGTGATGCCGGCGTGCTCCAGGGCGTTCTGCGCTTCCTTGCCGCGCACGCCCTTCGAGAAGACATCGACCAGGCAGAGATGCGTGTCGGTGCCGCCTGAAACCACGCGGAATCCTTCGCCTGCCAAGCCCGCCGCCAGCGTCTGCGCGTTGGCGACCACCTGCTTCTGGTAGGTCACAAACTCCGGCGTCATCGCCTCGCGGAACGAGACGGCCTTGGCCGCCATGATGTGCACCAGCGGCCCGCCCTGGATGCCGGGGAACAGACTCTTGTCGACGGCGGCCGCGTACTGCTGTTTGCACAGGATCAGTCCCGACCGCGGACCGCGCAGCGTCTTGTGCGTAGTTGTCGTGACGATGTCGGCCCACTGGCAGGGGTTCGGGTGGAGTCCGGCGGCGACCAGACCCGAGATATGCGCCATATCGACAAGGAAGATGGCCCCCACCGCGTTGGCGATTTCGCGGAACCGTGCGAAGTCCAGCTCCCGTGCGTACGCGCTGGCGCCGGCGATGATCATCTTCGGCCGGTGCTCTTCGGCCAGGCGCCGCAGTTCGTCGTAGTCGATCCGTTCGTCGTCGCGACGGACGCCGTACGCCACCACCTTATAGAGTTTCCCGGAGAAATTCAGCGGATGCCCGTGCGTCAGGTGCCCGCCGTGCGCCAGGTCCATGCCGAGGATCGTGTCGCCCGGTTCCAGGACGGCGCCGTAGGCAGCCTGGTTCGCCTGCGATCCCGAGTGCGGCTGCACGTTGGCGTGCTCGGCGCCGAACAATTGCTTCGCCCGGTCACGAGCGAGATTCTCGACGACGTCGGTAAACTCGCAGCCGCCGTAGTAGCGCTTGCCGGGATATCCCTCGGCATACTTGTTCGTGAAGACGCTGGCCGCCGCCTCCAGCACCGCTTCGGAGGCGAAGTTCTCGCTGGCGATCAACTCGATTTGGGAGTGCTGCCGCTCGATTTCGTGACGGACCGCGTCGAAAATCTCAGGATCGCTCGCGGCCAGGGACCGGGACATCATCTGTGTTTCACTCATGGGGGGCGAAATTCTTATGGTAGCACCCGGTTCAGGCCAGGATCCGGTGCAGCACCTCGCCGTGAACGTCGGTCAGCCGGAAATCGCGGCCGCTGTAGTGATAGGTGAGCCGCGTGTGGTCGAGACCCAGCAGGTGGAGCAGCGTCGCGTTGAGATCGTGCGGATGTACGGGGTCTTCCGCCGCCCGGTAGCCGAACTCGTCCGTTGCGCCGTACGCGATGCCGCCCTTGATGCCGCCTCCAGCCACCGCAACGCTGTAGCCGTAGGAGTTATGGTCGCGGCCGAAGTGCAGCTTCGTGTTGGAACCGTTCTCCACGGCCGGTGTGCGGCCGAATTCGGTCCCCAGGACGACCAGCGTCTCGCGCAGCATGTCCCGGTCCTTCAGATCCTGGACGAGCGAGGCGACCGCAGGGTCCGCCTGCGCGGCGAGTCTCTTCTGCACGAAGATGTCCTCGTGGCTGTCCCACGGCTGCGAGTTGCCGAAGTAGACCTGCACCATGCGGACACCCCGCTCGGCGAGGCGTCGCGCCAGCAGGCAACTGCGTCCGATGCCGGTGTCGCCGTAGCGGGCCAGGGTCTCCGGCGTCTCCTTGCGGATATCGAAGGCGTCGGGTGCTTCCACCTGCATGCGGAACGCCGTCTCCATCGCCTCGATGGATGCTTCGAGCTGCGAGTCCCCCGTGCGGCCGGCGAGATGCTCGCGATTCAATGCGGTCAGCAGATCGAGTTGCCTGCGCTGCGCCTCCCGTGGCGTGCGCGCCTGAACGTTGCGGATCAACTCGTACGGATCGGTCCCCGTGTTCTTAATGAAGGTGCCCTGGAACACCGCGGGCAGGAAGGCCGACGACCAGAGCGGCGCCCCGACCACCGGCATCCCCGGACACAGCACGACAAATCCCGGCAGGTCACGGTTCTCCGAGCCGAGGCCGTACATCAGCCAGCTTCCCAGGCTGGGGCGTCCCGGCTGAATCGCGCCCGTGTTGAACATGAACAGCGACGGCTCGTGGTTGGGCACCTCCGTCCACATGGACCGGATCACGCAGAAGTCGTCGATGAGGCTGCCGACCTTCGGAAAGATCTCCGACACCTCGATGCCGCTCTGGCCGCATTTGCGAAACGTAAACGGCGACTGGAACAGGTTGCCCGTCGAGCGCTCGGTCTTTGGCGGACCGCCGGGCATCGGCTTGCCGTTGTAGCGCGTCAGCGCCGGCTTGTAGTCGAGAGTGTCGACGTGCGACATGCCGCCGTTCATCACGAGATAGATGACGCGCTTCGCCTTGGCCGGGAAGTGCGTCGGCTTGGGCGCGAACGGGTTCGACTCGGCGGCCAGCATCCCGGACAAGCCGAGCAATCCGAAACCCGAGGCCATGCGGGACAGCGCCTCGCGGCGCGTCCAGCGCGGATCGACGAAGCCCGGAATCCTAATCGACATAGGCAAACTCATTCGAGCTCAACAGCACCTGCGCGTACAGCTTCCACTTGTCCGGACCCGCGCCGTCAAGGAAGCGCCGGGCCAAAGCCGCCTCGCGCTCGTTCGGCTCGCGCTGGAACAGCAGGCGGTAGGCGCCCGCGATGCCGTCCTGTTCAATGCGAGGCGCCAGGGCCCTGGCACGCCGCTCCACCACGTCGGAGTTCAGAAAGAACAGCTTCTGCAGAGGAACGTTGGTCACCACCCGCTGCTCGCAGGTGACCGCCGCAGCCGGCAGATCGAACAGCGACAGCGTTTCATCCTGCTTAAAGCGCCCGAGATTCGCATACACCGTCCGCCGGCGGAGCTTGGCGTCGAAGGCTTGCGACACTCCTCCCGGCGTGAGATCGAGCTCGCCGGATACCGCGAGCATGGCGTCGAGCAGCGGTTCAGCGTCCAGGCGCCGGCGATTCTGCCGCCAGTGATACCGGTTGTCCGGATCCTCGGCCTCATTCGCGGCGTTGGTCTGCGACGCGCGCTGGTAGGCTTCCGAGAGCACGATCTCCCGGATCAACGCCTTCACGCCATAGCCTTGGTGAGCAAACCACGCCGCGAGATATTCGAGCAACTCCGGAATCGCCGGCCGGTCGCCGGTGCGGCCGAAGTTCGAGGGCGTGCGCACGAGTCCCTGCCCGAACAGGTGCATCCAGATCCGGTTCACCGCGACCCGCGCGGCGAGCGGGTGATGGGCCACTGTGTTCGCAAGCTGCAGGCGTCCGCTGCCGTCGTTCAGCGGGACGGGCTTCCCGCCCGAGAGCACAAGCGGGAACCGCCGCGGCACGACCTCGCCCAGCTCCTCCGGATTGCCGCGGATGTTCAACGGAAGATCCCAGGGTTCGAACTCGGTCATGCCGTGCAGGAACGGGTACTTCTCCGGCAATTCCTTCTTGAGCGCCTCCACGCGGGCATGAAGCTTCCGGTACTCTGCCAGAGCCTCCCCTTCGAGCAGCCTGGGCGTGAGTTCGCGGCTGAACTTGAGCGGGCCGGAGGCTTCGCCGAACGTCCGGTTCCAGGCGACGAAGCGGTCGCGTTCCAGCGACTTCGCCGGGATATCGGCGCCCGGATTGAAATCTTCGTCCGACCGGTAGCCGCCGGGCAGCACGATCGTCCGTTTCGGCTTCGGCGCGGCCTTCGAGGCGGCTTCCACGACGCGCTTGTTCTCCGCGTCGAGGGCTTCCTTTTCCGCGACGATCTCGAGCAGCAGCCGCTGGAAGGCCCCGGCTTCTGCGCGCGTCCGCCTGCCTTGGAACCAGGCGTCGAGGAACGGGTGAAACTCCTCCGGCCTGGCAAGGTATTCCTGCCACCGTTTCAGGACGTCGGGTTGGAGGTCCGCGGCGGGCTCCCCGGCCGCCGCCATCATGAAGTCCGCGATGCGCGGCGCGTAGCCGGCGGCAAGCCGCTTCGCCTCGCCGTCCAGGAAAGTGTTCAGCGCCTTTTCCGCTTCGTCCACTTGCTTCTTGCGCGCGATCCAGGCGGCGGATTCGGCCGCGGGAACCAGTGGATATTCTTTGTACGCGGAACTGGCGAAAACGCCCGCCAGCGCGTAATAATCCTCGGCGGTGAACGGGTCGTACTTATGGTCGTGGCAGCGGGCGCACGCCACGGTGACCCCGAGGATGCCGCGCGTCACGGCATCGACGCGGTCATGGCGTTCATCGGCGCGCGCCTGCGGCGGCTGGGAGATCCCGTAATACCAGGGCCCGAGTCAGAAAAATCCGGTCGCCGGCAGCAGCGCCGCGTCGTCCATCAGGTCGCCCGCGATCTGCGCCATGACAAACCGGTCGTAGGGCATATCCTGATTTAACGCCTCGATGACCCAGTCGCGGTAGCGCCATGCGTTCGGGTATGGAATGACGGCTGTGCCGCTATAGTCGTCCTCGCCGTAGCGGGCGACATCGAGCCAGTGCCGGCCCCACTTTTCGCCGAACCGGGGCGAGGCGAGCAGCCGGTCTGCGAGGCGGGCGAACCAGTCCGGGCGCGTTTCGTGGAAGGCCGGATCGCCGGGGTCCGGCGGGAGACCCGTCAGGTCGAAGGAGAGGCGCCGGATCAGCGTGCGGCGGTCCGCCGGAGGGTTCGGGGCGAGGGTTTTCCGGCGCAGAGCGGTCTGGATGAAACGGTCGATGGAGTCGCCCGCTCGGGCGCGTTCCAGAGGGCGGAAGGCCCAATGTTCCACGCCGGAGTCCCACGGCGCGCCGTCGCGAATCCAGGTTTCGATGGTGGCGAGATCCGCGGCGGACAGGGGCGCGCCGGGCGGCATGGGCTTCACCGCGGGGTCGGTGCGGGCGACGGCCCGATACAACCGGCTGGCCGCAGGATCCCCCGGAACCAGCGCCGGACCCGAGACGCCGCCGCGCAACATGGCGTCGCGCGAATCGAGCCGCAGCCCGGCCATGGCGGTTTGCGCGTGGCAGGCCCAGCACTTTGAAGCGAGAAGCTTCGGGGCGTCATCCGCCAGCGCGGCGGCGGCGCACAATAATCCGATCCACACCGGGCGCATGGGAATTCCTGGAGGGCAGGATAGCAGAAGTGGATCCCCGTCAGGGATCGATCCCGCGGGATAAGGCGGGCGAATGCATGTTCCGCCAGCATCCCGCGTGTGCTATTCTCCGGATTCAGCCGCTCCCGGGCCGTATTTGGGAGCCAAGGGAGCCGGAATGCGGACCCGCCTGCTCATATTCGCGGCTATTGCCTGCCATGGAGCGTTGGCTCAACCCATCATTTCCACAATTGCCGGAATGGGTGCGCCCCCTTCCGGGATTCCGGCCACCAGCGTCAGCATCGGATCGCCCTCGCGGATTGCGCGCGACGCGGCGGGGAACGTGTACTTCGCGGCGTTCCACTGCGTGTACAAGGTCGACTCCGCGGGAATCCTGACGCGCGTCGCCGGCACAGGATCTCCCGGATATGGCGGCGACGGGGGCCCGGCGACCGCCGCGCTGCTCAACGAGCCAATGGGCGTCGACGTCGATGGCCAGGGCAGGTTGTACATCGCCGATGACGGCAACTGGCGCGTCCGCCGGGTCGACACCTCCGGAACCATCGTCACCGTCGCCGGTGATGGGAGTCAGGGTCATAGCGGCGACGGCGGACCGGCAACCGCGGCCCAGCTGAACCGAGCGATGGATGTCGCCGCCGACGCCGAGGGGAATGTGTACATCGCCGATTTCGGAATCGTCCGCAAAGTGTCGGCCGGCGGGCAGATCTCGACCGCTGCCGGCTCATTGCTTGCCGGTGAATACCGCGAGGGAGCCTTGGCGACCGAAGTGAAGATCGCCGGCGCCGCGATCGCCGCCGATGCGCCCGGTAACCTGTACATCGCCGACGGAAATGACATCCGCCGGGTCGAGCCGAACGGGCGCATCTTTACGGTAGTGACCGGCGAGTTGTTTCCGTTCCTTCAGGACGTCGCGGTGGACGCGGCGGGCAACGTCTACGTTGCGGACACCGGGAATGGCAGAGTTGTCAGAATCGCACCCGGCGGCGTCAGCTCGACGGTCGCGTCTTTGCCCGGGCAGCCCACCGGCATCGCTGTGGATTCCCAGGGTGGCGTGCTCGTTGCTGCCTCCGGGAACGTCCGTCTTTGGAGTGTCACCGCGGCCGGCGTTGCCACGGCGATCGCGGGAAACGGGTGGCACTCATTCGGGGGCGACGGCGGTCCCGCGGTTGAAGCCCAACTCTTTTGGCCAGCCGACACCGCCGCCGACTCACTTGGCAACCTGTACGTCGCGGACATGTGGAACAACCGCGTGCGGAAGATCGACACCAGCGGACGTATTACGACGATCGCGGGTAGCGGAGTCTCGGACTTCGCCGGCGACGGCGGTCCGGCAACGGTCGCCATGCTGAGGCACCCTCGCGGCGTAGCGGTGGATGGTTCTGGCAACGTGTACATCGCCGACACCGGGAACGGCCGCATCCGGAAGGTCGACGCCACCGGCACGATTACGACGTTTGCCAATGTCGTGAATCCACGGGGCCTCGTCGCCGCTCCGGCGGGCGATCTCTACGTCGCGGATGTGTCCGGGTGCCGGATTCTCAAGATCGCTCCCGCCGGCCAGATTCAGACAGTCGCCTCGCTATCGCCATTCTGCAGCCAGCCCACCGAAGATCTCGCGATCAACGGCGAGGGCGATATTTTCGTCACGTATTCCTCCCGAGTCCTAAGGATTAGCGCCGGCGGGCAGGTCACGATTCTGGCCGGCGCCCAGGATGGAACGGCGAATGACGACGGCGGCCCTGCGATCCAAGCGCGCTTGATGGGCACAAACGGTGTCGCGGTCGACCCTGCTGGCAACGTCTATCTTGCCGAGCCAGCGGGCCATTCCGTCCGCAAGGTCTCCGCCGACGGGCGGATCGCCACAGTGGCGGGCAACCGTCTGCCCGGTTTCAGCGGGGACGGCGGTCTCGCGCCGGCGGCGCAACTCTCCTGGCCCACCGGCTTGTCAATGGATGCGGCCGGCAGTCTGTACATCGCCGATGCGGACAACCATCGCATCCGCAAAGTCACCAGCCCCGCCTCGCCCAGTCCCGGGCTGATGATCGCGACGGACGCATTTGCCGGCGTCACCGTGCTGGTCGACGGCGCTCCGGTCACCGAGCGGCGAGTGTGGACGTGGCCGGTGGGCTCGCAGCACCTGCTGGACGCACCGACACCGCAACTGACGGACAACGGCGCGACTCGCTACCGGTTCAGCCACTGGAGTCAGGGCGGATCGAAGGCGCAGACGATCGTGATGCCCGAAAACCAGACTACGTACACGGCCCACTTCCATAGGGACTTCAGGTTCCGTGTGACCACCATTGGGAGCGGTACGGTCAGCCTGAATCCTCCCCTGCCCGCCGACGGATTCTATCCATCGGGAACGGTGGTGACGATGACCGCGACACCCGCGCCGGGTTGGCTTTTCCCCGGATTTCTCGACCCGAATCAGGGTAAGCTCGTGAACCCCTGGACCTTCACGGTCTGGGGTCCGCGGGAACTGAATGTCGCGTTCATTGCGGATGGCTCTGCCGCCTCCGGGCCGCTGCGGTTCGTCTCCGTGACGCCGTGCCGGGTGATGGATACGCGCCCCGGCGAAGGCAAGACCGGCCCGTTCGGCGCGCCGGCGCTGGAGGGCGGCCAGATGAGGACAGTGCCAATTCCGCAAAGCACCTGTGGCATTCCGGGCAACGCGGCGGCGTATTCCCTGAACGCGACCGTCGTTCCGTCAGGCCCCCTGGGTTTTCTCACGCTTTGGCCCGCCGGACAGAACCAGCCCCAGGTATCGACGCTGAATTCTTTCGAAGGCAGGGTCGTGGCCAACGCCGCCATCGTCCCGGCCGGTCCGGGCGGAGCGGTCAACGTTTTCGTGACCGACGAGACGCACGTTATCTTGGACATCAATGGGTATTTCGCGCCTGAATGACCTGCGTTGGCGGGAGGCGCCGGTTTTTCGTTGCAAGACCGCGCACGACCTGCTATTCTCCGGATTCAACCGCTTCCGGCCGTATTTGGGAGCGAAGGGAGCCGGAATGCGGACCCGCCTGATCATATTCGCGGCCATTGCCTGCCATGGAGCGTTTGCTCAACCCATCATTTCCACGATTGCCGGCATGGGCGCGCCCCCTTCCGGAATTCCGGCCACCAGCGTCAGCATCGGATCGCCCTCGCGGATTGCGCGCGACGCGGCGGGGAACGTGTACTTCGCGGCGTTCCACTGCGTGTACAAGGTCGACCCCGCGGGAATCCTGACGCGCGTGGCCGGCACGGGATCTCCCGGGTTTGGTGGCGACGGGGGACCGGCGGTCGAAGCACGACTGACCTCCCCAACGGCCGTCGACATCGACAGCCACGGCCGGCTCTATATCGCAGACAACGGCAATCTGCGGGTACGCCGGGTCGACGTGTCCGGGGCCATTGTGACCATCGCCGGCAACGGGATGGAAGGCTATGGCGGCGACGGCGGACCGGCAACGCAGGCGCGAATGACAAACATGCAAGATCTTGCAGCCGATAGCCAGGGTAATGTCTACGTTGTGGAAGATTTCCGGCTTCGCAAGGTATCGGCTAGCGGCATCATTTCTACGGTGCCGAATACTTGGGCCAAGCCAACGGCAGTCGCCGTTGACGCTGCCGGGAATCTGTACTTTGTGGGTCCTTCGGGCAACATCCACCTCATGGATCGGGACGGGAGTTTGACGTTCTTAGTGGAAACGCCCTCCTCTTACAGTCCGGACGGCGACCTGCGCGACGCCGAAGATATTGCGGTGGACGCCGCCGGCAATGTGTACGTCGCTAATCCTGGCAAAGGAGTGATTCGCAGGATCACCCCGGCTGGACATGGTTCCACCGTTGTGCGGCTGCCGTCACCGCGTGGCGTGGCGGTTGATCCGCAAGGAAACGTCTTCGTTGCGACATCGAATGACTACCGGATCTGGAAGGTGGATGCGACCGGATCCGCCACTTCAATCGCCGGAAATGGCTACGTGTCCTTCAGCGGAGACGGGGGACCGGCGGTCAGCGCTCAACTCGACTCACCGACCGATGTAGCCGTCGACCGATCCGGCAATGTATATATCGCGGATACGAACAATCACCGCATCCGGAGGATCGACACTCTCGGGCAGATTACGACCGTCGCCGGCGGCGGACCAAGGGATATCTTCAGCGGGTTGGGCGATGGCGGTCCGGCGGTCTCCGCCAAGCTGGACCGGCCGTCCGGCGTGGCGGTGGACAACGCTGGCAATATCTACATTGCCGACACCAACAACCGTAGGATCCGGAAAGTTGACGGAGACGCCCGCATTAGCAGTGCTTCCTTGGCCGAGTCTTGGATGATCCTCCCAATGGGCTTGACGCTCAGTAGCGCAGGTGAGCCCATTTTTGCCGATGGATTTGACTGCACCTTGAAGAAGGTCCTTCCTAGCGGACTTCTTCAGTGGTATGGGTTGGGCGGGTCGCGTTGCGATTGGCCTGTATACCTGGACTTGGCGATCGATGGCCAAGGTGGAGTTCTGGTTGGGGACTCCAGCATGCGGGTAGCCAGAGTCAGCGCGGGCAGCTTGGCAACCACCTTCGCCGGGAGCTTGGATGGGACGGCGACGGCTGATGATGGCGGAACGGCAACGGGCGGCCGGCTGATGATGCCTTTCGGGGTCGCGATTGGTCATTCGGGCAATGTGTATATCTCAGAGTACTCGAACCACTCCGTGCGCAGAGTCGCGCCCGATGGCCGCATCACGACGGTGGTGGGCAACCGGCTACCCGGATTCAGCGGAGATGGCGGACCGCCAGTGGTCGCCGAACTCTTCCAGCCGACCGGTCTGGCCACCGATGAACCAGGGAACTTATACGTGACGGATACCGGCAACGGGCGCATCCGCAAGGTCACGAACCCGGCGACGCCGGTTGCCGGGCTGACGATTGCCATTCCGCCTTTTGCGAGTATCCTGGTCGATGGCGCCCCGGTCGACGTGACCCGGGTTTGGACTTGGCCTGTCGGGTCGCCGCATCTGCTCGATGCCCCGGCGGTGCAATTCACCGATGGAGGCGTGAGGCGATATCGGTTCAGCCACTGGAGCCAGGGAGGACCTAAGACGCAGACCATCGTGATGCCTGGAGAACAGACCACATACCGGGCGCACTTCCATGAGGATCTCAAGTTTCGCGTCACGGTGTCCGGCGGCGGCACCGTGACTCTGAATCCGCCCGTACCCGCCGATGGTTTCTACCCGCGCGGCACTGTCGTGACGGTGACGGCGGTCCCCGATCCGGGGTGGAGACGCACCGAAGTTGAGCGTATTCCCCTCTGGGATCTAGCTCGCTGGTCAACGTGGAATGAAACGACACGGACCTTTACGGTGGACTCTGCCCTGGAAGTGAGAGCGACGTTCGTTCCCGCCGATCCGAACACGAATGGGCCCTTGCGGTTTGTGGCTGTGACGCCGTGCCGGGTGATGGACACGCGTCCCGGCGAAGGCAAGACTGGCCCGTTCGGCGCGCCCGCGCTGGAAGCCCGAGAGCTCAGGAGCGTGCCGGTTCCTGAAAGCGACTGTGGCATTCCGACCAATGCAGCCGCGTTTTCGCTGAACGCCACAGTGGTTCCAGCCGGTTTTCTGGGCTATTTGACCCTCGGCACGTTTGGCGGTAGCTCACCCGAGGTATCGACATTGAACTCCTTCGACGGAAGAGTGGTGGCCAACGCCGCCATCGTTCCTGCGTCCAATCTTGGTGGCGCGATTAGCGTGTTTGCCAGCCACGAGACGCACGTGATTCTGGATATCAACGGATACTTCATACCGTAAACGGGAGAGACGAATGGGCTGCATGCGATGCTTTCTGGTATTCCTGGCCGTGGCCGGACTGGCGGCGCAGGAGAATAAAGCCCCCGAGCCGCAGCCGAGAGAGTCCGCCATCTCCGGCCTGCTGCCGTTCGTCCCCGTCGCGCCGTGCCGCGTCATGGACACGCGCGCCACCGAAGGCAAGTCCGGAGCGTTCGGCCCACCGACACCGGCCGGCGGCTCCAAGCGCACCGTGCCCATCCCGCAGAGCGGCTGCAACATTCCCGCGACCGCACAGGCATACTCGTTCAACGTCACGGTCGTGCCCCAGGGATCGCTGGGATACCTCACGATCTGGCCCGCCGGGCAGCCGCAGCCTCTCGTCTCGACGCTCAACTCGTTCGACGGCCGGATCGTGGCCAACGCCGCCATCGTCCCCGCCGGTGCCAACGGCGCTGTGGACGTCTTCGTGACGAATCAGGCCGACATCATCCTCGACATCAACGGATACTTCGCCCCCGCGGGCACGCTGCCGTTCTACACGGTCAACCCCTGCCGCGTCATGGACACGCGTGCCGGCGAAGGAAAGGCCGGGGCCTTCGGGCCACCCACGCCGGCGGCGGGCTCCGTGCGGAACGTACCCGTGCCGGAGAGCGGCTGCGGCGTTCCCTCGGGCGCGCAGGCGTACTCGCTCAACGTCACGGTGGTGCCGAAGGGCTCGCTCGGCTACCTCACGATCTGGCCCGCGGGCCAGCCGCAGCCGCACGTCTCGACGCTGAACTCGTTCGAAGGATCGGTGGTGGCCAATGCGGCGATCGTCCCGGCGGGCTTGCACGGATCCGTGAATGTGTTCGTCACGGACGCCACCGACGTCATCATCGACATCAACGGGTTCTTCTGGGCCAAGCCGTAGGATGCCGGGCGGACCCAGTCAACGGTAGGCGTCTTTGCGGTTCAGAATGCGGTTGACGCGGACGGTCTCAGGGTCGGGATAGGAGAAGCGGACACGCCACTCTCCCACGCGAAGGCGGAACTCCGGCGGGTCAATACCGTGGAGTTTTTTGACATTGTCGTTCTCGACGAGCCGCTGAAGAGAGGCGAGCACCCGGAGACGGCTCGACTTATCCAGACCATCGAGGTCAAGTCGGGCCCGGCTCGCGAAGACGAGTTTCTTCAAGAGCGGTCCTTGCCGTTACCTTCCTCGGGGTCCTGATAGTTGCGAACCTCGTCCATCGTGAATCCGAGTTCAGCCACGACCTGCTCAAACGGGATTCCTTCGTTGTGCTGGAACCACTCCCGGGAGGCTTCGATTTCACGGCGCTCCTCATCTGTCAGCGGTTCGTCGTCCATGCCCGCGCCAGCCAACTTCCGCTCAAATGGATCCAGCATCGCGTCGAGCAGACCGCGCACGGCCACGAGTTGGCGCGGCGACAGGTGATCGATGAGGGAATGAAGTTCGTTGCGTTCCTGCGCGAGGTCAAGCATGGATCACTTCTCTTGCCTCCAGGGCTGGAAGCATCTTCATCGTAACATCCGAGAATCCAGATGAGCCCCCAGCCGGCACCGCTTCCGAGGGTCGTGTTCCGCTGAAAGAGCAACCCGGTTCGGCGTACCCTAATGCGTCATCGGCCGAAGCCGCAGCCGGACGCGTCCTACGGCCAGATCCACACGCAGACTCCTAGTAGGCTTCCGCCGGCGGAAGCTGCCAGCGGAAGAGGTACAGGTGGTGACCGCAAAGATCGCACCGGTACGGCTGGATGAGCCAGTGGACAGCCCTCTCCAATCCGTTCCGGACGCCTACGCTTCTGAATTCAATCGATCGGCAATAAGGACAACGCGCTGAGAACAGCCCGGCCGTGGTGGGGATCATGATCTAGCCATCGCCCTTCACCCGGCTGTCGGAGGCTGAACCCGTCTGACTTCGAATGGAGGACGTGGAGTACAGCGATGGAGGGCCATTCCGCCATCCACCGGCGGGACGGCTCAGCTCCCTGGCAGCCCGCAGTTGTTCCGGTGTCCGCACGTCTGGCTCGGAGAGCTTCACGCGTTCCTTCGCCCGCAACACCTGGCGCTTGTGCCGCTTGAGCAGCCTTTTGTTCATGGGTTCCCCCCACTCTCTATTCTACTCGGCTCTCCTCCGTTACCGTGGGTTCGCCGGCGCCGGCGTTCCCGCCAACCGTTCCCAGACCCCGCAAGATCGCCGCGCAGCCACCCGGCCCCAGGTTCGTGTTCCAATAAAGAGGTAACCCAGACACGCTGGTTTGCGCCAGTTTCAAGCGAATCCCGATGATGAGGATAGCCGCGCCCATGTCCATGCTCTTGCGTTCGTGTTTCCTGTTCTCCTGCTGCGGGCTCCTCGCCGCCGCCAGCTATACACCCTCCGGGAGTGACTGGTCCGAGTGGCGCGGACCCGCGCGCAACGGCGTCTCAGCCGAAAGGGACCTGCCTACGAGTTGGTCGCCCCAGGGCGATAACCTCGCCTGGAAAGCCCCGTATGGCGGGCGCTCCACCCCCATCGTGATGGGGGACCGCGTGTTCCTGCTGAATACGGTGGGCCAGGATGCGACTCTGCAGGAACGCGTCGTCTGCCTCGACGCCGATACCGGGAAGCTCCTCTGGGAACACCGCTACAACGTGTTCCTGAGCGACGTGCCGCCGCACCGGGCCGCGTGGTCGTCGCCATCGGGTGACCCCGCCACGGGAAACATCTACGTCTTCGGCGTGGGTGGGTCGCTGATGGCGTTCTCCTACGACGGCAAGATCCTTTGGCAGCGCTTTCTCGGCGAGGACTTCGGCCTCGTCACCACCCACGGCGGCCGTACGCCCTCGCCGCTCATCGACGGCGATCTGGTGATCGTCAGCGGCATCAACTCCGGCTGGGGGCCCACCGCCCGCGGCGCGCAGCGTTTCTTCGCTTTCGATAAGAAGACCGGCGACACCGTCTGGGTCAGCACTCCCGGCGGACGCCCCTTCGATACCACCTACGCCGCGCCGGTGCTCGCCACCATCAATGGACTCCGGCTGTTCATCGCCGGCGGGGGCGATGGCGCCGTGCACGCGTTAAAGGTCGCGACCGGCGAGCCGGTCTGGCGGGTTGCGATCAGCAAGCGCGGCATCAATACCGGCGTCGCGCTCAATGGCAATACCGTCTACGTGTCCCATGGCGAAGAGAACCTCGACACCAGCGAGATGGGCCTGATTGCTGCGATAGACGGAGCGTCGAAGGGCGAGATCAAGCTTGACCAGTTGAAATGGTCCCGCACGGGATCCCTTGCCGGATACTCTTCCCCGGTGATCGACGGTGACCGCCTGCTCCAGATCGACAACGCGGCCAACCTGCTTGCGCTCGACGCCGTGACCGGCCGCGAATTGTGGACGCACAACCTCGGGACGATCCAGAAGGCTTCTCTCGTCTATGCCGACGGCAAGTTCTACGTCGGCACCGAGAACGGCAAGTTCTTCATCCTCCGCGCGCGTCAGGACCGTTGCGAGGTGCTCGACGAAGACCAGTTGGGGACTGCAGCACACCCCGAAGAGATTCGCGCCTCGGCGGCTGTATCGCGCGGGCGGATCTTTCTGGTGACCGATTCGAACATCTACGCGATCGGCAAGAAGAAGAGCGCGGCACTCCCCTTCAAGCCGGACTTGCCACCCGCCGCGCCCGCCGGCGCCAAGCCGGCGTGGCTGCAGGTGTCGCCCACCGAAATCCTTGCCAAGCCCGGGGAAACGGTCGCCTTGCGCGCGCGTCTCTTTGATGAGATGGGCCGTTTCATCAAGGAGACCGAGGCTGAGTGGTCCCTGGACAAGCTGCGTGGCAGCGTGTCGGGAGGGAAGTTTGCGCCCGAGGGCGTTCCGCAGGCTGGTTTGATCAAGGCGTCAGCCGCGGGGTTGACTGCCGAGGCCTCGGCGCGCGTGATCACTCCGCTGCCCTGGAGCGAAGACTTCGAGTCCATCGCCGCGCCGCCCCCGCAGTGGGTGAACGCCACTGGCAAGTACGTGGTGCGCGAGGTCGAAGGCAACAAGGTGCTGGTGAAGCTCGCGGACAATCCGTTCACCAAGCGCGCCCGTGTCTTCATGGGGCCGAACGACTGGTCGGATTACACGGTGGAGGTGGACGGGCACGCCACCGAACGCCGCCGGCAGATGGGGGATTTCGGTGTCGTAGCGCAACGCTACGCACTCATCCTGTTCGGAACCCACCAGCGGATCGAGCTTCAGCCCTGGCAGCCCGAGACCAAGCGCACCGTGGTGAAGAAGTTCCCTTGGAAGGGGAACACCTGGTACCGGATGAAGCTGCGCGTGGAGAACCTGCCCGACGGCAATGTGCGCGCTCTCGGTAAGGCCTGGCCGCGCGATGAGGCCGAGCCGGCCGAATGGACAATCGAACACGTGGACGCGCTGCCGAACCGGTCCGGCAGCCCCGGCCTGTACGCCGACGCGCCCTTCGAAGTGTTCCTGGACAACCTGAAGGTAACGAAAAACTGAGGACTAAATGAGAAAGAATCTGGGCATGCGCACGGCAGGTCTGCTGGCCGCAGTCGCGCTCGTTGGGTTGGGTGGCTGGCTGGCGTCAGCCGGCGTGATGGACGGCGGAGACTGGCCCATGTGGGGCGGCTCCCCGGACCGCAATATGGTGTCCGGGATGAAAGACCCGCCCACTGACTGGGACATCGATTCGAAGAAGAACATCCGCTGGGTCGGCGGCCTGGGCTCGCAGTCCTATGGCAATCCCGTGGTGTCGCAGGGTGTGGTGCTCGTTGGCACCAACAACGAACTGCTGCGCGATCCCAAGCAGGATGGAGACCGCGGCGTGGTGATGGCGTTCCGCGCGTCCGACGGCGAGTTCCTGTGGCAGCACACCAACGAGAAGCTGGCCGCGGGCCGCGTGAATGACTGGCCGTACCAGGGAGTGTGTTCCTCGCCTCTCGTCGAAGGCGATCGCGTGTACTACGTGAGCAACCGCTGCGAGGTCGTCGCCCTCGATCTTCACGGCTTCCGTGACGGCAAGAACGACGGCCTCCAGGACGAGAAGTTCACCGGCGAACAGGACGCCGACGTGATCTGGAAGTTCGACATGATGGAGGAGGTCGGCGCGTTCCCGCACAACATGGCGAACTCGGCGCCGGTTACCTACGGCGACCTGCTGTTCGTCAGCACGTCGAACGGCCACGACGAAAGCCACGTCAACGTGCCGTCGCCGCGTGCTCCCGCCATTCTCGCGCTGAACAAGCGGACCGCGAAGCTGGTGTGGGAGGCGAACCATGTGGAGGATCGCGTCCTGCATGGACAGTGGTCTTCGCCGGCGGTCGGCAAGATCGGCGACGTCGTGCAAGTCGTGATGGGCGAAGGCGACGGCTGGGTCCGCGGCTACGAAGCGAAGACCGGCGAGCTGCTGTGGTCCTTCGATTCCAACCCGAAGGATTCCGTCTGGCCGAAGACCCGCAACGAAGTGATCTCCACGCCGGTCATCGTCGACAATGTCGTCTACATCGCCAACGGCCAGGACCCCGAACATGGCGAAGGCGTGGGCCATTTGTATGCGATCGACGCATCCAAGCGCGGCGACATCACCGACAGCGGCCGCATCTGGCATTACTCGAAGATCCGGCGCTCGATCTCGACCGGCGCGGTCCATAACGGTCTGCTGTACTACTCGGACTTTAGCGGCTTCCTCCATTGCATCGATGCGAAGACCGGCAAAGAGTATTGGATCCATGACATGCTGGCCGCGGTTTGGGGTTCGCCGATCGTCATCGACGACAAGGTTTACCTCGGCGATGAGGACGGTGACATCGCCATCCTGCAGGCGGGCAAAGAGAAGAAGCTGATCGCCGAAGTGAATCTTGGAAGCTCCGTCTACTCGACGCCCATTCCGGCGCACGGCTCGCTCTACATCGTGAATCGGAACCAGCTTTTTGCGATCGGGAAAAAATAACGATGGCGCTTTTCGGGTTCTGCTGCCGGGTGGAGTTGATCTTCGGTCCGGGGGCGCTGGCGCGCCTGGGTGAGGCGGCGCGGACGCTGGGGATGACGCGCGTCCTTCTGGTGTCCGACCCGGGCATGGTCGCGGCGGGCCACTACCAGCGTGGCGCGGACATCCTGGAGCGCGCCGGCGTCACGGTGCTGCCGTTCCACGATTTCGGCTGCAATCCAGACACGGAGATGGTGGAGCGTGGCGCCGCGTTTGCCGCCGGCCTCAACATCGACGGCATCATCGGACTCGGCGGCGGCAGTTCGCTCGATTGCGCCAAGGGCATCAACTTCGTTCTCACCAACGGCGCGCCCATGCGCCAGTTCCACGGCTGGGGCAAGGCGACGCGCCCCATGCTCCCGATGATCGCGGCGCCGACGACCGCGGGCACCGGCAGCGAAGCGCAGTCCTATGCCCTGATTTCGGACGCGGAGACGCACGTCAAGATGGCCTGCGGCGATCCCAAGGCCGCCTTCCGCATGGCGATTCTCGATCCGGAGTTGCTGGTCTCGCAGCCGGACGGCGTCCGCGCGGCGGCAGGCTACGACGCGGTATCGCACGCAATTGAGACGTGGGTCACGACCAAACGAAGCCCGCTCTCCTCGGCGCTCTCGCGCGAGGCATGGCGGCTGCTCGATGGAAGCTTCGAGCGGGTGTTCGCGCGTCCGGACGATGTCGAGGCCTGCGGCAACCTGCAGTTGGGCGCTTTCCTCGCGGGACTGGCGATCGAAAACTCGATGCTGGGCGCCGCCCACGCCTGCGCCAACCCGTTGACCGCCACCTATGGTACGACGCACGGCGTGGCGATCGCCGCCCTGCTGCCGCACGTCGTCCGCTGGAACGAACCGGTGGTCGGCGGCGCGTATCGCGAGTTGTCGCCGGACCTGCCGGCGCGGCTCGAAACCCTGGCCGCCGCCGCGGGCCTGCCGGTGCGGCTCGCGCCTCTCGCGGTGCCCCGCGAAGACTTCCCGTCGCTTGCCGAGGCCGCCGCATCGCAGTGGACCGGCCGTTTCAACCCGCGTCCCTTCGACGCCGCCGGGGCGCTCGAGGTCTACGAATGCGCCTACTAGCGATTCTGTTTGCCCTGTCCTTACCTGTCCTCGCGGACTGGCCGCAGTTCCGCGGCAACCCGCGGCTGACCGGCGTCGCGAGCGAAGCTCTCCCGGCTGAGTTGAAGCTGCTGTGGACTTACGAAGGCGGCGAACCCTTCGACTCGTCTCCCGCCATTGTGGGAGGCGTCGTGTACGTCGGTTCGCAGTCCGGCCACCTGCTGGCGATCGACCTGGCTACAGGTACGCTGAAATGGAAGTATGAAGCCGTGAAGGGCAACGGCATCGGCGAGTCCTCCCCGGCGGTTGCCGGAGGACTCGTGTTCGTCGGCGACCTCGACGGCGTTTTTCATGCCGTCGACGCGGCCACGGGCAAGGCTCGCTGGACGTTCAAGACCGCAACTGAGATCAAGTCCTCACCGGTCGTGGTGGGAGACCGTGTGCTCATCGGTTCCTACGACGGAACGCTCTACTGTCTGTCAGTGAAGGATGGATCGCTCGTCTGGAAGGCAGCCACTGACAATTACATTCACGGAACTCCGGCGATCGATGCCGGCATCGCCTACATCTCCGGCTGCGACGAGGTGTTTCGGGGCATTCGCATCTCAGATGGCAAGGAAGTGGTGCAGTTCCCTTCGGGCGGCTACACCGGCGCGTCGCCCGTCATCGTGAACGGCCGCGCCTATTACGGGACGTTCGGCAACGAAGTGGTGGCGGCGGACATCCAGGCGCGCAAGCTTCTCTGGCACTACGAGCATCCGCAGCGCAAGTTTCCCTTCTACTCTTCGGCGGCGTTCCACGACGGGAAACTCTACCTCGGCGGACGGGACAAGATGGTCCATGCTCTCGATGCCGCAACCGGCAAGGCACTGTGGACGATGAACACGAGGGCGCGCGTCGATTCGTCGCCCGTGATCGCCGGCTCGACGCTCTACATCGGATCGAACGACGGGCGCCTGTACGCCATCGATCTCGCCACCGGCCGCAAGACGTGGGAGTTCGACGCGGGCAGCGGCATTACAGCGTCCCCCGCGATCGCCGCCGGACGCCTGGTCGTCGGCGCACAGGACGGCAAGCTCTACTGCTTCGGCGGATAGACCAGCGGATAGTCCTTTTCCTTCAGTTCCGCCAACCCGCACGATCCGATTGTCTTGAAACCGTTCTGCTGCAAGATGGCCGCGGCACGCGCGGCTCTCCCGCCGCGGTTTCATATAGTGACGATCAACTTCTCCCTGTGCAACTCGTTCAGGCGGCCTTCCAACTCGGCCAGCGGGATATGGACGTGGCCTTCCACGGTGCCCAGAGTCTCGATCTCTTTTCTGTCCCGCACGTCGAGGAAGACGATGCTGTCATCGCCCTTAGCGAGGAGTTCCTGCAATTCGTCCGTGGACAGTTGCTTCGTCCCGGCAACTTCCTGTTTGGCCGGTGGCGCGCAGGCAAGCAGGGCGGCGCAGGCAGTCAGCAGCGCGAGATGCTTCACCGCTTCTCCTCCATCTTCGGATAGATGAGCGCGTACTTCTTCTCTTTCCACTCAGTGAGTCCGCATGCGGCGACAGGCTTGTAGCCGTTCTTGCTGAGGATTTCGGCTGCCTTGCCTGCCCGGACTCCACGGCGGCAAATCGTCACGATCGGCTTGTTTTTGGGAAGCTCGGCCAGGCGCCGCTCCAACTGGCCGAGCGGGATATGGACGTAGCCCTCGATGGTTCCGTCTTCCTGCAGTTCCTTCGGTTCCCGGACATCGAGAAACACGACGCCATCCTTCTTCTCAAGCATCGTCTTCAACTCGTCCGCGCTGATCTGCTTAACCGGAGCGGGGGCCGGCTGCGCCAAAACCAGCGCTGCCGCGAGAGACATCAGGAACACGATTCGAAGCATGCCCCATTATATCCGCGCGCTGCGGTATAGTCGGACGGATGCGTGTCTTCACCGCTATTGTGGCGATCGCCTGCTCACCTCTGTGCGCCGCGGACTGGCCCATGTTCCGGGGGCCGAATGCAGCCGGGGTGTCGGATGAAAAGAACCTTCCAGTGGAGTTCGGCAAGGGCAAGAACATGGTGTGGCGCACCCCGCTGCCACCCGGCCATTCTTCCCCTGTCCTCGCTGGAGATAGCATTTTCCTCACCGCGGTCGAGGACGAGCGGCTGTTCACCATTTGTCTCGACCGCCAGACCGGCCGCGTGAAGTGGCGGCGCGAAGCCCCGCGCCCCCGCAAAGAAGAGCTGCACAAATCGAACAACCCGGCCTCCCCGAGCGCCGTCAGCGACGGGACGAACGCCTATGTGTTTTTCACCGACTTCGGCCTGCTTGCCTACGGACCGGACGGCAATGAGTTGTGGCGCCAGCCGCTGGGCCCGTTCAACAACCCCATGGGCATGGGTGCTTCGCCGGTACTGGCCGGCGACCTGCTCCTCCTGATCCTGGACCAGGAAAGCGGCTCCTACTTCACCGCACTCGACAAGAAGACCGGCAAAGAACGCTGGCGCGTCGATCGCTCGGATTACACGCGCGGCTTTTCAACCCCGGTTCTCTATCAGCCGGACGACGGGCCGCTGCAGGCGATCATCGCCGGATCCTACCGGCTCACCTCCTACGAAGTGGCGACGGGCAAGCCCGTGTGGTGGGTGGGCGGCCTGACGTGGCAGTTGAAACCGACTCCAGTGATGGCCGATGGCATGATCTTCGTCCAGGGCTGGGCCGGCGGTTCCGACACCGGCCAGCAGGAATTCGTCGAGCCGTTCGAAGATGCGCTCAAACGCCTGGACAAGAATGGCGACGGACGCATCGCAAAGGACGAGGTCACCGATCCCAAGATGCTAAAGGACTGGAATTCGCTCGATCTGGACCGGGACAGTGCGCTCAACGAACGGGATTGGAGTCTGTACCGCTCCCGGCGCCAGGCGCAGAACGCGATCATCGGCATCAAGCTCGGCGGGAAGGGCGATATGACGGAGAAGAACACTGTCTGGCGCTATTTCAAGTCCTTGCCCAATGTGCCGTCGCCGCTCTGGTATGACGGTGTGCTGTACATGCTGAAGGAGGGGGGGATCCTCACCTCGTTCGATCCCAAGACGGGTGACGTCCTGAAACAGGGACGGCTCACAGGAGCGCTGGGTCTGTACTTCGCCTCGCCGGTGGGCGCTGACGGGAAGGTCTACGTCGTTTCCGAAGAGGGCAAAGCCGTCGTGCTGAAGGCTGGCGGGGAGTGGGAGATCCTTGCCGTGAACGACCTGGGCGAAGGCGCGCACGCCACTCCCGCGATCGCCGACGGACGCATGTACCTGCGGACGCATCAGGCGCTGTACTGCTTCGCTAACGCGCAATGAGCCAGACCCTGGGGCACTACGATCTGACGGATCAGATTGGCGAGGGTCCGTTTACGATCACCTACCGGGCGGCCGACAGGCAGGCCAACCGCCGCGTCATCGTCAAGATCCTCAAGGCCGAGGCTGCCACCGACTCCTCGAAGCGAACCCGCTTCGAGGAAGAAGCCAAAGCGATGTCCGCGTTGAACCATGCGAACATCGCGCATGTCTACGAGTTCGCGTCGGCGAACGGCGTGGACTACGTCGCCGGCGAGTACGTCCAGGGTGAATCGCTCGCCGAGGCGCTCGGACGGAAACGTCTGCGCCGCAAGGAATCGCTCAGCTACGCCGAGCAGGTGATCGGAGCTCTCGATTCGGCCCACGCGGCAGGAGTCGTTCACGGGCGCGTGAAGCCGTCGAACATTCAAATCGCCGGCAAGGTACGGGCCAAGCTAACCGACTTCGGCGTCGCGCGTCTGTCCGATGGCGTCCCGATTGACGCCGATTCGCTGCCGGAGGGGACGTCTCCAGACCAGTTCGCCTATCTCTCACCCGAGCAAATCCGCGGTGAAGTCCCGACCCCGCAGAGCGACGTCTTTTCGTTCGGCGCCGTCCTGTACCACATGGTCTCCGGGCAGTCGCCGTTCCTGCGGGACACGAGCGCCGCGACCTTCCATGCGATCCTCCACCAGGAACCGCCGCCCCCATCCCGGTTCACCTCGCGGGCGCCCAAAGGGATTGAGAAAGTCCTCAGCCGATGCCTTGCCAAGGATCCGAAGCAGAGGCCGGCGTCCATCGCGGACCTGATTCCCGACCTCCACGCGATGCGCGAGGAGTATGAATCCGCGAAGGAAACCAAGGGTTCGTTTCTGGGGGAGAACTGGGAGAGGGTCCTGTTGTGGTCGTTGGCGGCGGTCTTTTTCCTGGCCGCCGTGGGTGGCGGAGTCTACTGGTGGCTTACTCGGCCGACTCACCCGGCGGACTCGACAACGCTGAAGCGGATCACCGAGGAACGAGGCCTGGACTCCGAACCTGCATTCAACCAGGCGGGTGATCTGATCGCCTTCGCTTCGGATCGCGCCGGGAATCTCGACATCTGGGTCCAGCCGCTGAGCGGCAGAGATCCCCGGCAGGTGACCACACACCCATCCGACGACCGCGAGCCGGCGCTGTCGCCCGACGGCCGCTGGCTCGCTTTCCGCTCTGAACGCGATGGCGGCGGCGTCTACATTGTTCCCGCGGAAGGGGGCGAAGAGCGGCTCGTCGGCCCGGGAGGACGGCGTCCGCGGTTTTCTCCCGACAGTTCGCAGATCGCTTACTGGACCGGCCCGGTCGGCCTTGGACCGGCCGCGGTTGGGGAGTTCCGCACCTTCGTCGCGCCGGTTGCGGGCGGCGAACCGGTCCGTGTTGCCGTGGACTTCGTCTCGGCCGCCATGCCACTCTGGGCGCCGGATGGGCAACGCCTGCTCGTGCTGGCTGTGCGTGATCCCAGCGTCGCCCCGGTGGACTGGTGGCTGATCCCGGTTGGCGCCGGCGCCCCGGAATCGACAGGCGCCTGCGCCACCATCCGCACCGCTGGAATTCATGCGCTGGCCGCCTGTCCGCCGCCCGCTGACTGGCGGGAGGGTGCGGTTTACTTCGCTGCAGGGCCGGGAGATGGCAAGAGCTCTCTCTACCGGCTGGAACTCTCCGAATCGGCTGCCGCCGTCAACGGCACGCCCCTCCAATTGACGCACCGTGAGTCTCTCGATACCGCTCCCACCGCGGCGCCGGACGGACGCTTCGTGTTCGCCCGCCAGACGATGGATGTTGGTATTTGGGTGCTGCCGCTGAGTGCGGGCGAAGCCAAACCGGCTGGCGAGCTGAAACGCATCACCTCCTCGGCGTCGGTGGAGACCTATCCGACCGTCTCCGCCGACGGCCGCCGGATGGTCTACCTGTCCGACGGTAAAGGCCCTCTCGCGCCTTGGCTCCGCGAACTGGATACCGGAAAAGAAGAGCCTCTCACCGACGGCCGTCAGGAGCAGCTCTGGCCGAGAATCAACCCGAGCGGCGACCGCGTCGTGTTCACAGAACTCCGCATCGGAGCCTTCGAGCACTTTGTCGCGCCGGTGGGTACCGGTCCAATGGAGTTGCTCTGCGATGTCTGCGGCGCCACCGTCTCGGACTGGTTACCCGATGGAGCGTCGGTCCTGATCGAAATGCGTCCCGAGGCCGGAACCCGTTCGGGAATCGCTCTCGCTCGTGTGGCATCCAGGGAGCGGACCATGCTCCTGACGCATCCGGTACTCAGCGTTGCGCAGGTGCGGTTGTCTCCGGACGGTCAGTGGCTGGCCTTCGTCGGGCGAGAAGATTCAGGAGACACCAAGCTGTTCCTGGCGCCTTTCCGGGCTGGCGGTGTCCCGCCCGCCGCATGGACGCCGATCACGGCCGGCGGGCACTTCGACTCTGCCCCGCAATGGTCCCGGGACGGACGGTTTCTCTACTATATTTCCTCGCGTGAAGGGCACCGGACGATCCTCGCCCAACCGCTCGCCGGCAACCCGCCGCGGCCCGATGGTGAACCTCGAATCGTCCACCGGTTCAGCCAGGCGGCCCGTTCGCCATCCCTGGTCGCGCTGAACGGTCTCGACATGTTCGTCGCCGCCGACGCCCTCTACCTCACGGTCGGCGAGGTGCGGGGCGCCCTGTGGCTGGGCGAGCGACCGTAGCGACCGAGCCCGGCCGCCATGACCGCGGCGCCAGTTTAATGTGTTCCGCACTTGAACCAGGATTCATTACAGATATATAATCACACCCATCTCGTAATCTTCCGCTGAGGACGAAAAGGGTGAACACTCCGAGTCGAGCCTTGAAATCACTTCTGCCGGCCGTTCTGCTCCTGAACGGCGCCGTCCTGTCTCTTATGGGGCAGGGGACCCCCGGCACCATCACGGGCCGGGTCATGGATCCAACCGGCGCGGCCATTCCTGGTGCAGCGGTGACCGCCACCAACGTAGCAACGAACATCACGAACCGGACCGTATCCACGGAAACCGGTGACTACACGCTGCAGGTATATCCCGGCACCTACCGCGTTGTCGTCGAAGCGGACGGCTTCAAGCGGTACCTACGCGACGGCATTCTCATGACGGCGGCTTCCACGGTCCGCATCGACCTGACGCCTGAACTGGGCTCGGTCGCGGAAACGATCGAGGTCCAGGGCATGACGCAGTCCGTCCAGACCGAGAACGCCAAGGTCTCCACGTCGGTCGAGAACAAGGTGATCGACGAGTTGCCGCTGGTGGTCGGCGGCGCGCTCCGCAGCCCGTTCGATCTCGTGAAGATCGCGGCGCAGCAGGGAGGCGACGGTACGGCGATGCGCCTTGGCGGCGCGCAGGCTGCAGCGTGGGACGCCACGCTGGACGGGGTCTCGGTGACCACCAACCGTTCCGCGGACACGACCGAGATCGCCTACAACACGCCATCCCTCGAAGCCATCACGGACTTCGCCGTCGATACCAACGGCTTCAAGGCCGAATACGGCCAAGCCGGAGGCGGCGTCATCACGTTCTCCTCGCGCTCCGGCACCAACGACTTCCACGGCACCGTCTACAACTTCCTGCGCAACGAGAAACTCGACGCCCGCGGCTTCTTCGCTCCAACCCGCGCGGTGTACAAGCAGAACGATTTCGGTGCGGCGGGCGGCGGCCCGATCATCCGCAACCGCACGTTCTTCTACGCGGCTTATGAGGGCTTCCGCAACCGCGTCGGGGCCAATGACATCATCCTGAGTGTGCCGACGCCGGAGATGTACCAGGGCAACTTCTCCAACTGGGTCAGCCAGCAGAACCAACTCCTGCAAATCTACGATCCGGCGACCACGCGGCGCAATCCGGCGGGCGCCGGCTTCATCCGCGATCCGTTCCCGAACAACCAGATTCCAACGAACCGGTTCTCTACGTTTGCCCGGCAGGCAATCCCGTTCGGACAGACCGCGCAGCCGAACCGCGGAGGGCAGCCAGGAACGATCGGCTACGTGCGGCAGAACTTCATCACCTCCACCGGTACGCTCGTCGAGCCGCAGAACAAATGGAGCCTGAAGATCGATCACAATTTCAACGCGAACCACCGCGTGGCGTACTTCATGAACTTCAGCGACTACGCCCGCACCCCCGGCGCCGGGGGGCCTCCCGGACTCCCTCTGCCGCTCTACAACGGACCGGAAGCGCAGGACTTCACCACCAAGAGCTTCCGGATGAGCTATGACTGGGTGATCTCACCGAATCTGCTGAACCACATCTCGGCCGGTGGCAACACGTTCTTCAAGGCAAGCTTCTCACCCAACTACCAGGGCGCGGGCGGTACATGGGGAAGCCAGATCTGTTTGGCGAATGTGATCGACTGCTCGCGGAACTTCCCGCTGCTCACCTTCTCGGAATTCTCCACCTGGGGCGGCAACGCCATGAACGGCACCGAGCAGCCGCTGTGGTCGATTAAGGACGATCTGAGTTGGAACCGTGGGAAGCACTCTCTGAAGTTCGGCTTCTCCTTCCAGAGCCAGCGCGCGATCGGCTTCGGCGAGCAGCAGATCATGGGTGGCGCCGGATTCAGCTTTCTGTCGACCGGCGTGCCCGCTGATACCACGTTCCGCAGCGGCAGCTCGTTTGCCTCGTTCCTGCTCGGTGAGGCCATCAACGGCGGAACAGAGACCGAAAGATATGCTCCGCAGTACTACCCCTACTACGGCTTCTACGCGCAGGACGACTGGCGGGTGACGCAGCGCCTGACCCTGAATTTCGGGCTGCGCTACGAATTCACGCTCCCGCCGCGCTCGCCGCTCGATATCCTCTCTGACTTCACCCCGGACCGCCCCAACCCGCGGATCAACAACTTCCCCGGCGCCCTGCGATTCGCCGGCTTCGGCCCTGGGCGTGAGAACAGCAGCACGCTGGTCCCGGGTTGGTTCGGAGGTTGGAGCCCGCGGCTGGGGTTGGCGTACCAATTGAACGACAAGACCACGATGCGGTTCTCGGCGGGTCGGGCGTTCAGCAAGATCACGGTGGTTGCCGGCAGCGGACACTTCGCCGGCTTCATCGGCACCTACCGCTTCCAATCGATTGACCAGGGGGTCACTCCTGCCTTCCGCACGGACGATGGCTTACCCGCCTACCCGCTTCCGGTCACGCTCGACCCCGGCGCCACGCTCGACCCGGCCTTCGCCAACAACCAGAACATCGATCACTGGCAGCTTTCCGATGCCGCTCGCGCTCCGGAAAACTACTTCTGGACGTTCAATATCCAGCGCGAAGTCGCTCCGAGCACGGTTCTGGAAGTCGGATATAACGCCATGATCGGCAACCGGCTCCAGGCGGGTCTGGTCAACCTCAACCAATTTCCCACCCCGCTCTGGGATAACTTCGTCGGGCAGTATGGCTTCGCCGGCGCGCGTGCGCTGCTCAACTCGCAGATCCTCTCGGCGACGGCGCGGGACGCCAACATCCCGATCCCGTATCCGAACTTCACCGACCCATCTGTCCAGCAGCAGCGGACGGTCGCGCAGGCTCTGCGGCCCTTCCCGCAGTACCTGTCGGTGAACACTGGCGCCCAGGGCGGCGACAAGAGCGGACACTCGACTTACCACGCCATGGTTCTGAAGTTGCAGCGCCGTTACGTGAACGGATTGGCGCTCGAATGGAACTACACGCTATCGAAGATCATGACCGACGCCGACAGTTACCGCGCTGGCAACAACCAGTCCCGCGACCAGTACAACCGGCGCGTGGAGAAGTCCATCGGCCAGTTCGACCAGACCCACATGGTCAAGTTCAGCACTGTCTACGAACTGCCGTTCGGACGCGGAAAGCGCTTCGGGAGTGGGTCGAGTGGCGTGGTCAACGCCGTGTTCGGAGGCTGGCGTCTGGCTGCGATCCAGAGCTACGCCAGCGGCTTGCCGATCCGGGTCTCGCGGAACAATCCGTTGCCGCTGTTCAACGGCTACGCCGCCCCGACAATCAATGGCTATGACAACTGGCGCGGCGCCATCCAGGGTGACAGCTTCGATCCCGGGACGGATCTGTTCATCGACCGGGCCGCTTTTCCCACGCAGGAGAACAACTTCGGCAACGCCACGCGCCACAATCCGAAAGTTCGCAGCTTCCCGCAGTTGAATGAAAACATCAGCCTGGGCAAGACCTTTCAACCACTCGAGCGGCTGCGCGTCGACTTCCGGTGGGAAGCGTTCAATCTGTTCAACCGGACCGTATTCGGCACCGGCAACCTGAACCTCAACAGCAATGTGTTTGGCGTCGTGGTCAACCAGTCCAATACGCCCCGCCAGCAGCAGGTGGGCCTCAAACTCTACTTCTAGTCGACCACCCCTCTCTATCTCCACCTATGGCCCGGCAGGTAACGATGCCGGGCCATTTTTCTTGTAGTTACTTAATAGAAGAAACATAATTACATTTGCCTTGTTTAGGCCACCTGGTCGATATATAATCCACCCACATCCTTCGTTTAAGAGGTTATTCGGGTGAAGACTCTCAGTCGAGCAGTGAAGATCCTCTCGTGCGCTATGTTGCTCCTGGGCAGCATGGCCGGTTCTCTGTTTGCCCAAGGCACGCCGGGAACAATTACCGGGCGCGTGATCGACCCGACTGGCGCTGCGATTCCCGGCGCCGCTGTGATCGCGACAAATATTGCAACCAACATCACGAGCCGTACCGTTTCTACCGACACAGGCGACTATACGCTCCAGGTCTATCCCGGCACCTACCGCGTGCAGGTCGAAGCCGATGGGTTCAAGCGGTATGTCCGCGACAACATTCTCATGACTGCGGCATCGACGGTTCGCATCGACCTGACGCCCGAACTGGGGTCGGTTTCGGAGACGGTCGAAGTTCAGGGGATAACGCAGACGGTTCAGACGGAAAACGCCAAGGTCACGACCTCGGTCGAGAACAAAGTGATCGACGAACTGCCGCTGGTCGTGGGAGGCGCGCTGCGCAGTCCGTTTGACCTCGTGAAGATCGCCGCGCAGCAGACCGGCGACGGCGCGAACATCTCGTTGGGGGGCGCTCAGTCGGCTGCCTGGGATGCGACCTTGGACGGTGTGTCGGTGACCACCAACCGCTCGGCCGACGCCACCGAGATCGCCTACAACACGCCTTCCCTCGAGGCGATCACGGACTTCGCTGTCGATACGAACGGTTTCAAGGCGGAGTACGGCCAAGCCGGAGGCGGTGTCATCACGTTTTCGTCGCGCTCGGGAACGAACGAGTTCCACGGGACCGTCTACAACTTCCTGCGCAACGAAAAACTCGACGCCCGCGGCTTTTTTGCCGCGAAACGCGCCGTGTATAAGCAGAACGACTTCGGCGCCGCCGGCGGCGGCCCGATCATCAAGAATCGCACCTTCTTCTATGCGGCCTACGAAGGGTTCCGCAACCGCGTCGGTGCGAACGACATCATCCTGAGCGTGCCCACGCCGGAAATGTACCAGGGCAACTTTTCCAACTGGGTGAACCAGCAGAACCAGCCCCTGCAGATCTACGATCCGGCCACCACCCGCCGCAATCCCGCGGGAGCCGGCTTCATCCGCGACCCGTTCCCGGGCAACCAGGTCCCCACCAACCGCTTTGCGAACTTTGCGAGGCAGGCGATTCCGTTCGCGCAGGGTGTGCAGCCAAACCGTGGCGGCCAGCCGGGCACCATTCAATACATCCAGCAGAACTTCATCACCTCCACCGGTACGCTGGTCGAGCCGCAGAACAAGTGGAGCCTGAAGGTCGATCACAACTTCAATGCGAATCACCGCGTCGCCTACTTCATGAACTTCAGCGATTACGCGCGCACCCCCGGTGCTGGCGGCCCTCCCGGCCTGCCCTTGCCGCTGTACGCCGGTCCGGAGGCCCAGGATTTCACGACGAAGAGCTTCCGGATGAGCTACGACTGGGTGATCTCGCCGAACCTGTTGAACCACATTTCGGCCGGTGGAAATACGTTCTACAAGGCGAGCTTCAATCCAAGCTACGAAGGTCCCAACGGAAGCTGGCGCGACAGGATCTGCCTGCCGAACGTGATCGACTGCTCGCGGAACTTCCCGCTGCTGACCTTCACTGAGTTCTCACAGTGGGGAGGCAACGCGAATAACGGCACGGAGCAGCCGCTCTGGTCGATTAAAGACGACCTGAGCTGGAACCGCGGCAAACATTCGCTCAAGTTCGGCTTCTCGTTCCAGAGCCAGCGCGCGATCGGCTTCGGCGAGCAGCAGATCATGGGGGGCGCCGGATTCAGCTTCCTGTCGACCGGCGTGCCGGCCGACACGCAGTTCCGTAGCGGCAGTTCGTTTGCCTCATTCCTGCTCGGCGAGGCCATCAACGGGGGAACGGAAACTGAGCGGTATGCGCCCCAGTACTATCCGTATTACGGTTTCTACGCCCAGGACGACTGGCGCCTCACGCAGAAGTTGACGCTCAACGTAGGGCTCCGGTACGAGTTCACCCTGCCGCCCAGGTCGCCGCTGGACATTCTGTCCGACTTCACGCCGGACCGGCCGAATCCGCGAATCAACAACTTCCCCGGCGCTTTGCGGTTTGCCGGCTTCGGCCCTGGACGCGAGAACAGCAGCACGCTCGTACCGGGCTGGTTTGCCGGGTGGAGCCCCCGGCTCGGAATGGCCTACCAACTCAACGACAAGACGACCCTGCGCGTGTCCGCCGGCCGGGCATTTAGCAAAGTCACGGTTGTGGCGGGCAGTGGCCACTTCGCCGGGTTCATCGGCACGTATCGCTTCCAGTCAGTCGACCAGGGGGTGACGCCTGCCTTCCGTACCGACGACGGTCTGCCGTCCTACCCCCTGCCGGTCACCCTCGACCCAAACGCCACGCTGGACCCAGCGTTCGCCAACAACCAGAATGTGGACTTCTGGCAGCTCTCCGACGCCTCGCGCGCTCCGGAGAACTACTTTTGGACCTTCAACATGCAGCGTGAGGTAGCCCGCAGCACGGTGCTCGAAGTCGGATACAACGCTATGATCGGCAACCGGCTGCAGGCGGGTCTGGTGAATCTCAACCAGGTGCCAACTCCGATCTGGGACAACTACGTGGCCCAATACGGCTTCACTGGCGCCCGGGCCCTGCTCAATTCACAGATCACGTCGGCGACGGCGCAGCAGGCGGGCGTGCCGATCCCGTACGCAAACTTCACGAACCCGAGCGTGCAGCAGCAGCGGACCGTGGCGCAGGCGCTGCGGCCGTTCCCGCAATACCTGGCGATCAACACCGGCGCCCAGGGCGGCGACAAGAGCGGACACTCGGCCTACCACGCCATGGTCTTGAAGCTCCAGCGCCGCTACGTGAACGGTCTGGCTCTGGAGTGGAACTACACCTTCTCCAAGATTCTCACCGACGCCGATTCTTACCGGGCCGGCAATAACCAGTCCCGCGACCAGTACAACCGGCGGGTCGAGAAATCGATCGGCCAGTTCGACCAGACCCATATCGCCAAATTCAGCACAGTGTACGAGTTGCCCTTTGGCAAGGGCAAGCGGTTCGGCAGTTCCAGCAGCGGTATTGTGAACGCGATCCTGGGAGGCTGGCGTCTCGCAGCCATCCAGGTGTATGCCAGCGGCTTGCCGATCCGCGTCACACGGAATAATCCGCTGCCCTTGTTCAACGGCTACGCCGCGCCGACGATTAACGGCTATGACAACTGGCGCGGCGCCATCCAGGGCGACGGCTTCGACCCGGCCACGGACCGCTTCCTTGACCGGTCGGCCTTCCCCACGCAGCAGGATGATTTCGGCAACGCGACCCGGCACAATCCGAAGGTGCGCACCTTCCCCCAGTTGAACGAGAACATCAGCCTGGGCAAGACGTTCCAGCCTGTGGAACGGGTCCGTCTCGATTTCCGCTGGGAAGCGTTCAACCTGTTCAACCGGACCGTGTTCGGCACGGGCAATCTGAACCTGAACAGCAATGTTTTCGGTGTCGTGGCCAACCAGACCAACACGCCCAGGCAGCAGCAGGTAGGTCTCAAGATCTACTTCTAGATCGCCGTAAGTCCGGCCGGACTTCCACTACCGGCCGGGCTCACCCACCGATGGGCGTCGGCAGCACGATGAAGCCGTCGCCCGGCTGTGGCGGGTGCGGTACCGGACTCCACCGATCCGGCCGCAGGACGCGGAGCACGGCAATCTCGTCGCATTGCTGAAACTTCGGGCAGCGCAGGCAATCCTTCCATGCCTTCAGCGGCAGTTCTCCCCGCTCCACTTCCTCGAAACCGACCTTCTGGAAGAACTCCGGGACGTAGGTGAACGCGAAGACAGCGTCGAGCCCGAATTCGAGAGCTTCGGCCACGAGGGTATCCACCAGGAGCCGTCCGACCCCGTGGGTCTTCCACTCCGGATCGACAGCCAGTGAGCGGATCTCTCCCATCGTCGGGCTGTAGAAATGCAGCGCCCCGCACCCGATGAGCCGGTCGCCATCGTATGCCACGGTGAAGTCGCGGATGTTCTCCGACATCTCGAACTCCGTGCGCGGGAGCATGATGCCCTTGGCGGCGTAAGCATTGATCAGATCGAGCAGGGCGCCGATGTCGTGCATCGCCGCTTTGCGCGCGATGACGGTCAGTGAGCCACCGGGGTCCCCTGTGTGCTCTGAAGTTAGACTGCTGATCATCGCAACCTCCCTAGCCGCCTTGCGTCAAGACGGTTCCGAGCGTCTCCCCGGCCAACAACTTCCTGATGACATCCGGCGTCTTGCCATTGGCGATCCGGACGCGCTCCACGCCCTGAGTCAGCGCCGCAATCGCCGCGTTGAGCTTTGCCTGCATCCCGCCGGCGGCGACTCCGTCGGCGATCAGGCGCTCGCAGTCGGCGATCGTCAGACGGGGCAGCACACGGCCGTCGGCATCGCGGACGCCGTCCACGTCGGTGAGGAACACGAGGTCGTCGGCCGCAAACGCGGACGCGCACGCCACCGCCATCTGGTCCGCATTGACGTTGTACATCTGTCCCGAACGGTCGCCCGCCAGACACGCGACCACGGGCAGGAACCCGTTTTCGGTCAGCACGTTCAGCAGCGCCGGGTTCGACCCGGTCACCCGCCCCACCTGGCCGAGTTCCGGGTCAAGCTGGACGGCTTCCACCAGGCCCGCGTCAATGCCGGACACACCCACCGCCTGCACGCCCGCCCCGGCGAAAGACGCCACCAGGTCGTGGTTCACCGTTCCGGCGAGAACCTTCACCACCGCGTCCATTGTCTCCGGCGTCGTCACCCGCAGCCCGTTCACAAACCGGCTCTCAATCCCACGCTCGGTCAGGAACTGCGTCATCTGCTTCCCGCCGCCGTGCACGACGACGGTCCGGTGGCCGTCCCGCAGCAGACCCGCGATCTGTGCCGTGAGCGACTGCCGCGATTCCGGAGTGTCCAGCAGCGTGCCGCCCAGCTTCACCAGAACCCGGCTCACAGCAGCGCCTCGGTTTCGGGAAAGCCCAACATCAGGTTGAGATTTTGGACGGCCTGGCCCGCCGCGCCCTTCCCCAGGTTATCGATCGCCGCGACGACAACGCCGCGCCCCGACGCCCGGTCATAGGTCACACCCAGATCGCAGAAGTTGGTCCGCGCCACCGCGCGCAGATCCGGGAACAGCCCGGGATCATACAACCGCACAAATGGCTCGGCTCCGTAGCGCTCCTGGTAGATGCGCAGAAGATCGTCCGCGCCGCCCAGCCCCGGAGCCCTGAAGTAGATTGTCTCCAGGATGCCCCGGTCGAGAGGGAGAAGTTGCGCGGTAAAGCTGAATTCGCTTTCCTCAATGCCGGAAACCAGGAGAACTTCCGGCACATGCCTGTGCCGCAAAACCGCATAGGCGGAAAAATTTTCCGTGACCTCGCAGAAACCGGTGGTCAAACTCGGCTTCCGTCCCGCGCCGCTGACGCCGCTCTTGGCGTCGCAGATGATCCCGCTTGCCCGTTCGGCGACCCCGGCTTCCACCAGGGGACGGATCGCCAGGTTGGCCGCTGTCGGATAGCACCCCGGATTGGCCACCAGACGCGCACTCCGGATCTCATCGCGGAAGTACTCCGGCAAGCCATACACCGCTTCGTCAAGCAGCGCGGGGCACGAATGGGCTTCGCGATACCAAGTGGCGAAGCGCTCCGCCGTACGCAGCCGGAACGCGCCGCTGAGGTCGATCACCTTGCAGCCGGCGTCGAGAAACCCCGGGGCCAGATGCAGCGACACTTCATGCGGCGTCGCCAGGAAAACCGCCGCAAGTCCTGCCTGCTGTGCGGCTTCCGCCGTGCAAGGCAGCTTTCGGGGAAGCCTCTGGCCCTGCGGTACGGGACGGCTCGGCGCGTCCTCGCGGTGCTCGAGCAGGACAGGCTCCACGCCAGGGTGGCGCGACAGAATCTCGATCAGTTCGGCTCCGCTGTAGCCGCGGTGGCCAGCGATGCCAACAGGAACGGGCATTGGATAATTATACATCCAGGTGAATGATTATAACAACCTGGGCCGGCAACCCGGGACGCCGGTACTACCGCCTCCGGATTCCTCCTTAGTCCGATCCCCTCAAATGGGGGGAGTACCATGCCCGCAAAGAATTCGAAAGTTTCGCGAGAAAAGTTGCCTGGAATCCACACTGTACAAATGTATACTCGAACTTCGCCAAACCGCCGATGGTTCGAGTGACGGCCGGATTCAGATACTGAGGGTTGACTCATGAAAGCGCAGACAGTGGACGTAAAGGAATCGAGCGGACGCATCTTGTGCTGCACGATTTTCCGATCCAGCGGAAAGAAGCTTCTCGCGAAAGGGCACGTGATCAGCGAGGAAGACATTCGCGTGCTGGAATCCGAGGGCATGGACAAGATTTGGGTGACCGAACTCGAAGACGGTGAGGTCGGGGAAGACGATGCCGTGGCGACGGTCGCGAGCGAGATGGGGTGCGGCTGCTATGAGATTCGGATGGCCGCCGGTGGCCGGGCCAACCTGGTGGCGACCGAGAACTGTTGCGTCCTCGTCGACGACGAATTGCTGCGCCAGTTGAACTGCACGGCGAGCGTCGTGATCGCGACCACGCCGAATTTCAGCTTCGCAATGGCCGGCCAGCGGATCGCGAGTGTCAAGAGCGCGCCATTTGCCGTAGCTCGGGATCAACTCGACACCCTGGTATCGATCATCAAGGAGCGCGGCCCCATCCTCCAGGCGCGGCCCGTGCGGAGCCCGTCGATCGGCGTTCTTTATACCGATCCCGTGAACGGAGAACGTGGCCGCCAGTTGTTTGAGGGAATTATGCGGCAGCGCCTGGAGCGCTTCGGTGTCGCGACGAACTTCGTTCTGGCCTCGACCGAAGAAGAGGGCGCGGTGGCACGATCGCTGCAGCACCTGCTTCGTTCCAAACCCTCGGTCGTCCTCATCGCCTCGACCACCGCTCCGGCCGGACCGGAGGACGTGATCGGGCGGGCGATGCAACGGATAGGCGGCCACATGGAGCGCTTTCTGGCGCCTGTCGAGCCCGGCAGTCTGCTGTTGCTGGCGTACAAGGACGACATTCCCGTTATCTCGGCGCCTGGATGCTTCCGTTCCGCCAAGCCTAACGTAATCGACCTGCTCTTGCCCCCGCTGCTGGCCCGCTACCGCGTGTCCGGATGGGAGATCGCCTGCCTCGGTCACGGCGGTCTCCTGGCCTGAGGAAACGGCTATTCCTGGCGGGCCGTCAAAAGTAGTGGAACACGGCGAAGTTCGTGATCTGTCTCTTCATCTGGCCACACACTGGCGCGGCAACTCCTCCGGCCGCGCGTGGCGATGCGGCCGGGCAGCCACATTTGTGTTGCCCCGGCCGCTTTTTACGTCCATTCGATCCTGCGGGCCCGCAACTCGTCCATCAGTTGCTCCGCGGACACGAATTGGGCCGCGTCCATCCCGGCGGACCGTGCGGCCTCGACATTCTCCGCGAGATCGTCGGTGAAGAAGCACTCCCCGGCGGCGCAGCCCGCACGCGCGATCGCTTCCTCGAAGATCCGCCGTTCCGGCTTCATCACACCCACTTCATAGGAAAGGACGTATCCGTCGAAGTGCCCCAGCAGCGGATACGATTCGCGCAGCATCGGGAAGTGAATGGCATTCGTGTTCGACAGCAGGAGCAGCCTGTAGCGTTGCTTCAACCCAGTCAGTAAATCCTCTGGAATCAGTGTCTGCGGCAGGAAGATACCATTCCAGATACGACAGAATTCCTCGTAGTCGAGATCCGCCCCGAGTTGGGTCATTAACTCCCGCGCAAACTGGCGCGGCTCCATCTCCCCGGACTCGAAGCGCACAACAAGATCCGACGAGCCGATCCGCCGCGGCACGTCTTCCGGCTCGCAGTTCACGATCGCCGCCAGCTCATGAAAGCTGCGGGTGAAATCGAGCGGCACGATCACTCGCCCTAGGTCGAAAATGATGGTCCGGTGCGCCACGAGGCTCAGTGTAGCGCACGAAGTCCGTCAGCCGACGGTGCCCTCGCCCCCATCGATGCGGATTGTGTTGCCGGTCATCCAATAAGTGTCCGGGTTGGCCAGCGCTACGAGACACTTTGCGACATCTTCCGGCGCCGTCAGCCGCCCGTGCGGATTCCGGTCGAGAGCCGCCTCCACGAGCTTCTCGAAACCCGGGATCTTGCGCAGAGCCGGGGTGTCGGTCACGCCGGCCAGAATGGCATTCGCCGTGATGCGCCGCGGGGCGAGTTCGATGGCCAGCTGCCGGACGTGCGCTTCGAGTGCCGCCTTCGCCGCCGAGACCGGTCCGTAACTGGGCACCGCGCGCGCCCCGCCTGTGCTCGTCATGGCGAAGATCCTTCCTCCCTCCGGCATCAGACCGGCCGCCACGAGGTCGCGTGCCCAATAAAGCAGGGAGTGCCCCATCGCATCGCACGTTGCTTCAAGCTGACGGCGGTTCACCGCGGCCTCTCCCGTGACCGGACGCAGGACCCCGAACGCCAGCGAATGGAGCAGAATCCGCACCGGACCCCGAATAGCCCCGATGACCTCGGCGCGTTTCGCGTCGTCGGCGGCGTTGACATTGAAGAACACCGCCTCGCGTCCGGCTTCCCGGACGCGCTCTTCCACCCGCCGCGCATTCGGCAGTGTATCGCGCAGGTCCATGTGGACGCCGTAGATGTCAAAGCCGGCGTGCGCGAACGCAACCGACGCGGCCTCGCCGAAGCCGCTGCTCGCGCCCAGGACGAGCGCCCATTGCCGTTCCGTCATTCGATTTCCTGTACCTCAACCCGCCGCCCGTCTCCTTGCTGGGCGATGCGGACTTCCACGCGCCTGGGGGGCATGAGCTTGGGGAAGCGCTCGCCCCACTCCACCAGAATAGTGGCGCGGCGGTCGAAGATCTCGTCGAGCCCGAGCGAGGCGGCCTCGCCCTCTTCGTCCAGGCGGTAAAGATCGATATGGTACACCGAGACGGGCTCTCCGTACTCGTGCACCAGCGTAAACGTGGGGCTCGACACGTCTTCCGGCGCCGCCGCGCCGAGTCCGCTGGCAATGCCTTTCGCCAGAGTCGTCTTGCCCGCGCCGAGGTTGCCGATCAGCAGCACGACGCGGTTGGCCAGCGCCGGCGCCAGACGCTGTCCCAGCGCGACCATCGCCTCTTCGGACTCCGCTTCAAAGACGCGCGACGGCATCCAGCGCCTCAGGCAGGTAGCGAAGCAGATCTGTCGCCAGCAACGGCTTCTCGCCCAGAACCGCCGCGCCTCGTTCGCCGGCCAGTCCGTGCAGGTAGACGGCCGCGGAGATCGCGGCTTCGGGTGGTTCGGGATGCTGCGCCAGGAAGCCGGCTATCAGGCCGGTGAGCACGTCCCCGCTGCCTCCCGTGGCCATGGCGGGCGTCCCGGTCGGGTTGATCCAGACCGTTGCGTCAGGAAACGCGATCAGACTGCGCTCGCCCTTCAAGACGACAAAGACCTGCCGCTGCGCGGCAAATGCCGCGGCTGTCCCGGTGCGATCCGCCGCGATGTGTGCCGTCGTCAGTCCTGTCAGCCGGGCGAATTCGCCTGGATGCGGCGTGAGAACCCGCAACTTCCCTGCGCCCGACCAGCCGCCGCCGGCGAGGCAGTTCAACGCATCGGCGTCGACAACCACCGGCTGCGCCAGATTCTCGAACGCCGCGCGGACCAGAGCCGCCGCCTCCGGGTCTGTCCCCAATCCAGGACCGATCGCGACCACGTCCTTTGCCGCCGCCAGTCCCGCAAGATCGCGGGCGGCAGGCAGGGGAGCGGTCATGAGTTCGGGCGCCACCAACGACGCCTGAAAGCCGGTGCTGGCGACAGTGACCAGTCCCGCTCCGGAACGTGCGGCGGCCAGCCCTGTCAGGGTTGCGGCGCCGCCTTTCCCCGCAGCGCCCCCAACGACCAAGACGTGGCCGAAGTCTCCCTTGTGGCCTCCCGCGGGCCTGCGCGCGAGAACCGCCGGGAACTGCGCCGGGCCGATGACGCGCAGCCGGATGCTTGCATCGTGCTCGATCATCGCGGCCGGCGACCCGATCGGCGCCACCGTGATCTCCCCGCAGGCGTGGCACGCCGGCGCCAGCACGTGACAGCGCTTGGGAGCGGTGAACGTCACGGTGTAGTCCGCGCGGGCCGTCTCACCCGGCAGGAACTCCGAGTCGCTGTTCATCCCGGAGGGCAGATCCACGGCCACGATACGTGCCAGGGGGAACCGTGTGTTGATCGCCCGGATGCCGTCGTGCGCCGCGCCGCGCGCCGGACCGCTGAGTCCTGTGCCGAGCAGCGCGTCGATCACGATCGTCGCCACGTTCATCTCCGAGGTGATCGAGCGCTCCACCGTGCATCCGCAGGCGGCCAGCGCGCGGAACTGGATGGCCGCATCGCCCTGCAAGTCCTCCGGGTCGGCCAGCAGCACCACCCAGAGCGCCTCCGGCCGCAGCCTCGTAAAGAGCTGCCGAGCTACCACAAAGCCGTCGCCGCCGTTGTTGCCCTTGCCGCACAGGACGGCCACCCGCTGCCGTTCGAGCGGGGCGAACCGGCGCTCCAGAAACTCCACCACGCGGTGCCCGGCGTTCTCCATCAGGACGATGCCGGGAATACCCGCCTCGATCGTCCGGCGATCCACCTCGCGCATCTGTCCCGCTGTCAGGACCTTCATGCCGTCCGCCGCGCCACGACCATCGTCATATCGTCCGCCTGCTCCGCTCCCGACCATTCCCGCACCGCCTCCACGACACGCGCCACGATCTCGACCGCCTCGAGATTCCGGTACTTCAGCAACAATTCGGTCAGCCTTTCTTCGCCGAACATCTCCCCGTATGCGTTCTCCGGCTCGACAATCCCGTCCGTATAGGCGACGAATACGTCCCCAACATCGAACGCTGCGCTCGCCGCTTGGTATCGGTACGCGGGAAACATGCCGACCACTGTCCCGGTCACTTCGAGGAGTTGCGCCGTCTCCCCGCGGATCATCACCGGCGGCAGGTGTCCGGCGTTCGTGTACTCCAGCAATCCCGTGGCGTCGTGGTAGACGCCGAAGAAGAACGTGGCGTACTTCTCCGGAGAGGTGTTCGCGTAAAGCTGCCGGTTGAGAAGCGCCACCAGGTCAGCCGGCGCCGGGCTTGCGCCTTCCGTTAGCTGCGTGCGCATCACGGATTGGATGGCGGCCATCAGGAGCGCCGCAGAAATCCCCTTTCCGGACACATCGCCGATCGCCAGCGCGACCCGTTCCTCAGGTAGAGCCAGAAAGTCATAATAGTCGCCTGAGACTGCCTGCGCCGGGTAGCAGACTCCAGTCAACTCGAGCGTGCGCAGCTTCGGCACGGCCTTCGGGAAGAGCTTCGCCTGGACCTGCCGCGCGATCTCCAGTTCGGATTGCAGCCGCTCTCTTTCCTTCTCAACGACAATCAGCCGGTCGAGTTTCTCGGTCATCAGGTTGAACGAATGCCCCAGCTCTGCGAGCTGGTCCGCGCCCCGGACCGGGATCCGGTGGCCCAGTTCACCCTGCTGGACTTGCTGCGTGCCCTCATACAGATTCGCGACCGCCCCGGTGATGGTCCGCGTAATCGACGCGCCCACCCAAAGCGACGCGATCACGACAAGCAAGAATGCCGACGTCAGCACGAGCCACACCACCCAAATGAACTCGGAATATTCCACCTTCTGGCCGAAGAGCGCGGAAAGCACGGCCGACGGGCGCGACCGCACGACCAGAATTGTAGAGCGGTCCTGGTACGTGACGGGCGCTGTCCAGAGCAGCTCGATATCGAACCGGTTGACCGGCGGCGGCAATTGCCCGCGAGCAAAATCCTCCGCCCCGAGCCGCACAGCCGGCTCTCCGCCCTTCTTCACGAGCGTGTCTCTCCCGGTGGACAGAACAACGCGCTCCCCCTGCTGGTTGAGCGCGTAGACGCTGCCGAGCTGCGGCACCAGAGAGGACAGGAACTGGCTTGTCAGCGTCTCGGGCGCCCCGCCCAGAAGCACCCGGTGTTCCAGTTCCGCGTTCACCGCATAAATCGCCATCTGCCCCATCAGGAAGTACACACCCAGCAACGCCAGCGCCAGTAGCAGCAGGAGGGGAACCGCGGCGACAAACATATAGGAGACCAGTAGCCGGTGGCTCAGGCGCCAGAGGATCCGCCCCAGATTGCGCCGCAGGAACCGCACGAGCGCGAAACCGCCGAAGATCACCAGGAACGGAGCGGCGGGATTCGTGTGCCCGAGAGCCCAGAATCCGACAGACACCAGCACCAGGACAAAGACCAGCTTCTCGACCCAGCCCCACCTCCGGAACGCCTCCCAGAGCTGGCGCGGAGTTGGCCCGGCAGCCGTGTCACTCCGTTCATCCATTCGCGAAATCCGATCTGTCCCCAGCCTACCTCAGAGGTGCTCGCGGGAATAGCGGGTCCGGGCGATGGCGGGCATCTCGGGTTCCGGTTCGATGTGATGCTTCATGAGTCCTTCGGTCACGATCCGGAACGCCGTTTGCGGGTCGTCCGCGTAGGAGAACAGATCCAGATCCTCCCTCGAGATGGTGCCGTACTTCACCAGCGCATCGAAGTTGATCACTTCCTTCCAGAACTCAGGACCGTACAGGACGAAGACGATCTTCTTCGCGAGCTTCTGTGTCTGGACGAGCGTCATCATCTCCATGAACTCATCGAGCGTGCCAAACCCCCCGGGAAACACCACGCACGCCTTGGCCAAGTACGCAAACCAGAACTTGCGCATGAAGAAGTAGTGGAACTCGAACGAAAGGTCCGGCGTGATGTAGGGATTCGGCGCCTGTTCGAACGGGAGGCTGATGTTGAGTCCGATGCTCTTGCCGCCGGCGTCGTGCGCGCCGCGGTTGGCGGCTTCCATGATCGACGGCCCTCCGCCGCTGCAGATGACGAAGCGGCGGTCGGTTTTTTCAAGCGACTGCGACCAGCGCGTGAGATCGGCCGCGAGTTGTTGCGCTTCGCGGTAGTAGCGGCCCAGCGGACCGTCCTCGGCGATCCGCGCGGATCCGAAGAATACGATCGTGTCGCGAATCCGTTGGTCGAGAAAATGCGAGCGCGGTTCCAGGTACTCGCTTAAGATGCGCAGCGGACGGGCGTCCGCGCGGTTCAGAAACTCCTCATTCCTGTAGGCCAGAGGCCTCCGGTTCTGGTCGGTCTTGTCCATGGCGGATAGCATCCAGGCTACCGCACCGGCCCGTCTCCGCGCGCCTGGCTGATGATTTATTGCGCCTGTCGCGTCTTTGCCGGCATCCCATGCTCCAAACGGCGGCGGTCAGTTTGTCCTGCCGCCCAAACGGTTCAAAAGGAAGAACGAGTTCGATGAAGAGATTCTCCACTCTGTTTGCTCTGCCGCTTGCCCTGGTTGCAAGCTCCGCGTTTGCGCAGACCGCCACGGTGTACGCCGTGCACGGGATCCCCGGCACCGCCCTGGGCGGCGCCACAACCGACCTGCCGGTCGACGTCGCCATCAACGGAGGGTGCGTCCCGGCTCTGAACGGGTTCAACTTCGGTGAGATCCGCGGGCCGCTGTCGCTTCCGGCGCCCGGATCGTACACGATCGACATCAAGCCCGCCAACGCCATCACTCCATGTTCGGAAGCAACACTGCTGAGCAAGATGGTCGACGTTGTGCCTGGCATCAACGCGAGTGTCGTAGCGCACCTCGACGCAGCCGGTTCGCCCCTGATTTCCGTCTTCGTCAATGACACGTCGCGCACCGCGCCGGGGCAGGGCCGCTTCATTCTGCATCACACGGCGAAGGCGCCGGCGGTAGACGTGAGCGTGACGCGGGGCCACGGCGCGGGCCGCCAGCCTTCGGTCAACATCCCCGGATTCTCCAACGGCAACCAAGTCGCCGCCGAGTTCCGTCCCGGCAACTGGAATGCGTCGCTTTCCGTCGGTGATTCCGTCGTTTTCGGGCCAGCGACGTTGAATCTTCAGCCGAAGACTGCGCAACTGGTCTACGCCATCGGCGAGTTTCCGTCGACGTTCACGGTCGTGACGAAGACAATCACGACTGCCCGCTAATCACCCGGCTGGTCGGCCTGCCGCTTCTTCCAGCGGTAGGCCGCCACCGAGTTCTTCCAGAAGAACCGCTCCCGGACGCTCCCCTCCTGCTTATCCATGTAATTCCGCACGACGTCGAAAACATCTTTGTACGGCGCCCACTGATCGGAATTTGGCCAGTCGCTGCCATACATCACCCGGTCGGGTCCGAACAATTCGAACAGCGCGTCCAGCCGCGTCTTGTAGAACCCGTGATCGAGCCGGACGCGCCCATCCACCCGGCGCAACACCTCGGAGATCTTGATCCAGACCGCGGGTAGCCGTGCGATCTCGCTCAGAACCGCGGGGTAGCGGTCGTCCGCCAGGTTCATCTGCGGCAGATGGTCGATCACGAGCCGCAGATCCGGGACCTCCCGCTTCAACCGGAGCAGCGCCCCCAGCAGCGCCTCGTTCGGATTCGCCGAATCGAGTGCCAACCCCGCCGCCGCCGCCGCGCGCATTCCATCGACGAAGCGCGGCTTCGCAAGCTGCGCGCCGAGGTCGCGCCCCCAGAGGTTGCCATAGCGGATGCCGAGGAAGAGCGGATTGCGCCGCAGCGTCTCCAGGCGCTTCCCGAATGCCGCGTCGTCCGGCTCGAGATTCCCCACGACGCCGACGATCACCGGATCCCTGGCGGCCGCGTCGAGCAGCCACTGGTTGTCTTCAGCGAGCGGGCTGCATTCCACCGCGATCGCGCCTGTGATCCCAAACGGTCCGGCGACCGTGCGGTAGCGCCCGGGCAGCGCCGGTTTGTACAGCGTTTCGTTCTTCGGATCCGGCCACGGCACGCCCTGCGGCCGCGTGGGATCGAACAGGTGAATGTGCGTGTCGATGATGGGCATGGGCCCGGCTGCCAGCGCTACAGCCCCGAGAAAGCCTCTGCGGGTCACGCCTGCATTGTATCGTTTGCCCGGCCGCGCGGCCCATCGATATACTAAAGCGCGAATGCGCAATCTCTTCAGGACTCCCCTCTTCTTGCTTTACCTTGCGCCGGCGATCGCGCCCGCGCAGTCTCCGATTACCAACGAGATCCGCGTCGACCGCTACCAGGCGGCCGTCATGCGCGACGGCGTCAAGCTCTACGCCGATGTCTACCGTCCGGCGGCACCCGGCAAGTACCCCGTGATCGTCGTCCGCACGCCGTACGGCACGCAGCGCGACGGCATGCACCAGAACCTGACGAAGCTCGCGCAGCGCGGCTATGTTGCGCTGATGCAGGACACCCGCGGGCGCTACGAATCGGAGGGCAAGTGGGAGCCGTTCCGCGACGAAGCGCGCGACGGCCACGACACCATCGAGTGGGCTGCCACGCAGCCGTGGTCGAACGGCAAAGTCGCCATGCAGGGCGGCTCGTATCTCGGCCATGTCCAGTGGGCCGCCGCCAGCCAGGCGCCGCCGCACCTGGTGGCAATCTTCCCCGCCGTGGCGTCGACGAACATCTACGCCAACTGGATTTCGCACGGCGGCGCCTTCCGGCTGTCGTTTAACTACGGCTGGGGCGTGGTCCGCATGCCGAACCGGATCATGCTTCCGCAGTACTGGCACACGGCGAACTTCACCCCCGAAGAACTGAAGTACGAGCAGATTCTGTATCACTTGCCGCTCAAGGACGGCGATCTGCGGTCGGCGAACTACGGCGTACAACACTACCGCGACTGGCTGCAGCACCAGAGCTACGACGAGTACTGGAAGAGCATCAGCGACGAGGAGCGGTTCAGCAAGATGACGGTCCCGGCGCAGACTTCCGGCGGCTGGTTCGACATCTTCGTCGCCGGTACCATCAACGGGTATACCGGTATGCGCGCCAAAGGCGGCAGCGAGAAGGCGCGCAAAGAGTCGCGCATGATCGTCGGGCCCTGGGGACATGGTCCGAGCCGCAAGTTCGGCGACATCGACTTCGGCGAAGACGCCATGGTCGACATGTTCGAGCGCGAACTGCGCTGGCACGATCACTACCTGAAGGGCGTCGACAACGGGATCGACCGCGAACCGCCCGTGCGCATCTTCTACATGGGCGCCAACAAGTGGCGCGACGAGCAGGACTGGCCGATCCCCGGCACGCAGTTCACGCCGTTCTACTTCGCGAGCAAGGGCAACGCCAACAGCCTGCGCGGCGACGGTACACTCGGCCGCAACAAGCCGTCCGGCGCCGCTTCGGACCGCTATGTGTACGATCCGCGCCTGCCCGTCCCGACGCTCGGCGGCAACAACTGCTGTGGAACGCCGACCATCGCGGGTCCCAAGGACCAGCGGCCGGTGGAGGAGCGCGCCGACGTGCTGGTCTACACGAGCGAAATCCTGACGCAGCCCCTCGCCATCGCGGGTCCGGTGAAGGCGAAGCTGTTCGCTTCGACCGACGGCCGCGATACGGACTGGATGGTGAAACTGGTCGACGTCTATCCCGACGGCCGCGCCATCAACATCGCCGAAGGGATGCTGCGGGCACGGTTCCGCAGAGGCCTCGACAAGATGGAACTGCTCGAAGCCGGCCGCGCCTATGAGTTCGAAGTGGATATGATCGGGACGGCGAACGTGTTCCTGCCGGGCCACCGGATCCGCGTCGATGTGACCAGCAGCAACTTCCCGCAGTTTGACCGGAACCCCAACACCGGCGAAGATCAGGGCGCGTCCGACAAGGTGCGTACGGCTACGCAGACAATCTTCCACACGAACGGGCAGGAGTCGCACATCCTGCTGCCGGTGGTTTCGATGCCGAGGTAGGGGCGATGCGCAGGGTTGTCCTAGGGTTGATTCCTATCCTGATGGCGGCGCAGGTTCCGCGAACGTGGACCGACGCCGCCGTGGCGGAACTCGAAGTGCCGCTGGCCAACCCCGCGTCTTCTCCGGTGCACATCTCCGAAGAGGCGTACTACAAGATCCCCGAGAGGACGCTTCACAAGACTTACCCGGTGTATCACCCGGATCGCGAACCCGCCGGCTATCAGCAGTGGCTGAAAGAGCAGGAGCCGCAGGTCGTGTTCGCCCCCGGAGAAACGCCATCGGACTGGGTGCGCGCCGGGGAGATCGTGTTCAACGCACCGACCTCGTTCGGCCCGGTGTTCTTCAGCGCGGAGGACGTACGTGACCGCAAGTTCTATGAAGAAACGGGCATGCCGGTGGCGGCCGACGGCACGATTCCATTCGCGAACTGGGTCGTGCGCAAGAAGGGGCAGGTGGAACTCGGGTCGATGGGATGCAACACCTGTCACACGCGCGTGCTGTCCGATGGAACGACCGTTCCGGGCGCGCAGGGAAACAATCCGGGCGACCGCCAGGGAGCGCGCATGCTGCGACTGGGCGCGCGGTTCGCGGGTGAGGACAAGATTCTCGAACGAATTCGCGGCTTCGCGGCGCAGTTCGAGATGCCGTGGCTCGCCAGCGACCCGAACCGCCGCGCCCGCTCCATGCCGCTCGATGCGTTGATCGCGGCCGGCGAAGCGATCCCGCCCGGCGTGACGGCGCGGAGCAACACGAGCATGTTCGTCCCGCCCCAGGTCCCGGACCTGATCGGCGTCCAGGACCGCCGGTTTCTCGATCACACCGGGCTGGTCCGCCACCGCGGCATCGCGGATCTCATGCGCTACTCGACTCTCGTCCAGGATGTGATGGGGTTCGCCCGCTACGGCGATCTTCCGCCGCGCGCCACGGGTCCTGGCATCCGCTACAGCGACGCACAGCTCTACGCGCTGGCGATTTACGTCTATTCGCTCCGTCCGCCGCCCAATCCGCACCGCGAGACCGAGCAAACCGCTCGGGGCAGGGAAGTGTTTGAGCGCGAGAAGTGCCACGTCTGCCACGCGCCGCCTTTCTATACGAACAACCGGCTGATCCCCGCGCCCGGCTTCCGTCCGCCGGCGAAACATAAGAGCCTATACGGCGTGATGGACCGCCGCGTCGATACCGATCCGCGTTACACGCTCGAAACCCGCAAGGGCACCGGCTATTACAAGGTGCCGTCGCTCAAAGGCGTGTGGTACCGAGGACCCTTTGGGCACAACGGTTGGGTGATGACGCTCGAGGAATGGTTCGATCCGGCCCGGCTGCGCGACGGCTACGTCGCTTCAGGATTTCGCACAGGCGGCAGGGTTCCAGGCCACGAGTATGGTCTCAAGCTTCCGCCCGGTGACAAATCTGCGCTCCTCGCCTTTCTCCGGACGCTCTAGGCCGGCGCCGGTACACTGGAAATGGCTGCCATGACGCAGAGCCTGTCACGCGTACTCGTCGTCGACGACGAAGAACCCGCCCGCTACGGGATCTCCCGGGCTTTGTCCAGCGAGGGGTACGAACTGGCTGAGGCGGCAAGCGGCGAGCACGCCTTGCAGGAGTTGGAGCGCTTCGGTCCGGACGTCATTCTGTCCGATATCAATATGCCCGGGCTGGACGGGCTGAGCCTTCTGCGCCGTGTCCGTGGCGGCCCAGGCGACCCGCCCGCGGTCATCCTGATTACCGGGTACGGCTCGGAGAACGTCATCATTGAGGCCCTCCGCTCCGGCGCGTTCGACTACCTCACCAAACCGTTCGAAATCAGCGAACTGCGCACGGCAGTCCGGCACGCCGCCGAGGAACAGCGGTTGCGCCGGGAGTTGCGGCAATCGCAGACGGCACTACTTCAATCGGAGCGGCTCGCTGCCTTGACCCGCCTGGTCGCGGGCATCGCACACGAGGTCAACACACCCCTCGGCGCGCTCCAGAGCAGCATGGATCTGATCGCCCGCATGGCGTCGCGCCTCCGTACCGTGGTTCCGGACGAGCACAGCCACCTTGGCGTCCGCATCGAGGAGTCCGCGCAGCAATCGATTGAGGCGTGCCAGCGGATTACCGGCATCGTCTCCGACCTCATCGCCTTTGCCCAGATCGACCGGGCGGATATCCAGCGGACGAGCATCGCGCCGCTGATTGAGAACACGCTGCGCCTGCTCCGCTCCACGTGGAGCGACCGCATCGAGGTCGAGGTCGATCTCAACGAGCTTCCGGCCATCGAATGCTATCCGCGGGAGTTGAACCAGCTCATTCTCAACCTGCTGATGAACGCCGGGCAGGCCATTGAGCAGACCGGACGCCCCGGCGCTATCCGTGTGCGCGCCTGGACGGAGGATGGCTGGATCTGCCTCGAGGTCGCCGACACGGGCCCCGGCATCCCTCCAGAGCACCTCACGCGGATTTTCGATCCCGGATTCACAACGAAAGGGGTCGGCGTCGGCTTGGGTCTCGGCCTGCCCATTTGCGACCGCATCGCCCGCGCCCACGGAGGCAGCCTCACTGTGCGCAGCACCCCGGGTGAAGGGGCGGCGTTTCTGGTCCGTCTTCCGGTGCTGCACGGTTCCTGACCGGCCTTTTCCGTTACACTGATTTGGTACCCCCGCCGATGGCGCAGATCGTATTCGACCGAGTCTCGAAGAGCTACCCCATTTACGAAGCCCCGGGCGACCGCCTCAAAGAGCTGGTCTCGCCGCGCCGCGTCCGCTACCACAAAGACTTCTGGGCGTTGAGCGACGTCAGCTTTGAAGTGCAACGCGGCGAGACGTTTTGCGTGATCGGCGAGAACGGTTCGGGAAAGAGCACGATGCTGCAGATTGTCGCCGGCATCCTGCACCCGACCTCTGGCACAGCGAACATCAGCGGCCGCGTGTCGGCCCTGCTCGAACTGGGCTCGGGGTTCAATCCGGAGTTCTCCGGACGCGACAACGTCTACCTCAACGCCGCAATTCTTGGGTTTTCCACGAAGGAAATCGACCGCCGCTTCAAGGAGATTGAAGACTTCGCCGAGATCGGCGAGTTTATCCACCAGCCCGTCAAGACGTACTCGAGCGGAATGGCCGTCCGCCTGGCGTTCTCCGTCGCCATCCATGTGGACCCGGAGATCCTGCTCGTGGATGAGGCGCTAGCCGTGGGCGACATCTACTTCCGCCAGCGCTGCATGCGCAAGGTGCATGAACTCCGCTCGCGCGGGGTGACGATCCTGTTCGTTTCGCACGCCGTGGGCGACGTCAAGGCTATCGGCGACCGCGTGATGTGGCTTGACGGCGGCAAGATGGTCGACATCGGCGAGCCGGATGCCGTCGTCGCCAAGTACCTCGCGGCCATGGTGGAGAAGGACTCCACGTACCTGTCGCTCAAGAAGACCCGTCCCGCCGCCGCCGCCGGACGCAGCCAGGCGCCGGAGGTGGTCGAGCATATCCCCAACGTTGACCACCGCTACGGCGACGGGCGGGCGGAGATCCTCGGCGTCGCTGTGCTCGACCCACAGGGCCGTCCGCTGCACCTGATGGAGCCGCAGTCGCGGATTGTCGTCCGAATCAGCGTCCGCGCGAAGGACCAAGTCCCGATGCCGATCGTCGGCTTCATGATGCGGAATCATCTCGGCGTCGACTTTTCCGGGACCAACACGAGCCGCGAAGGATACGAACTCCCGCCCATGGAGCCCGGCGATGTGTTCACAGTGGACTTCCACGTCGATATCCCCGAACTCTACCCGGCGTCGTTCTCGTTTTCCCCCGCGATCGCCGACGGCACGCTGCTCGGCTACACGATGTGCGACTGGATCGACAACGCCGTCGCCCTGCAGATCGGCCATTCGGAGGGTCCCGTCTACGGCTATATGCACCTGCCGTGCCGCGTCGAACTGAACGCGCGGCTGCTCGAGCCGGAGAAGGCAGGCGAGCGGGAGTTGTCCGTTGGCTGAGTTTACCGGCGAGCGGGTGATTCCCGGCGAGGTCGACGAAGACCTGCTCAACGAACATCTCGCGCGGTATTTCTTCGCGGCGCCGCTGGTGGCAGGACTGCGCGTGCTCGACGCCGGCTGCGGCGCCGGGTACGGTTCCGCGGAACTCGCGGGAACCGCCGCGCACGTCACCGGCTGCGACTGCGCGCCCGAGGCAATCCAGTACGCGCGCAGCCACTACAGCGCTCCCAATCTCGCGTTCGCCGACGGCGATTGCCTGGCGCTACCCGTCGCCGATGCGTCTGTCGACGCGGTCGTGGCATTCGAAGTGATCGAGCACCTGGAAGACTGGCGCGGCTTTCTTGCCGAGACCCGGCGCGTTCTGGCTCCGGAGGGATTCCTGCTGGTCTCGACCCCGAATCGTCTCTACTACGCCGAGGCGCGCCGGGACGCCGGCCCCAATCCGTTCCATTGTCATGAGTTCGAGTTCGAGGAGTTCCGCGCTGAACTGCAGGCGTACTTCCCGCACGTGACGCTCATGATGGAGAATCACGCAGCCTGTGTCGCCTTCCAGCCGGTGGGCGGAAACGGCGACGCGGCGATCCGGCTGGGCGTTCCCGGAGCGCCGGAGGAGGCGCACTTCTTCGTCGCTGTCTGTTCGGCGGTTCCGCAGCCGCCGCCGCACCCGTTCGTCTTCGTGCCGTCCACCGCCAATGTCCTGCGCGAGCGCGAGCGGCACATTGCCAAACTCACCTCTGAACTTGCCCGCAAGGACGAATGGCTGGAAACTGCCAAAGCAGACCTGTCCGCCCTGCACGTCGACCATCAGAAGCTGCTTGCCATGTACCGTGCCCAGGCGGACGATCTCGCCGCAAGGACCCGCTGGGCCGAAGCGCTCAGCCGCGATCTCGAAGAGCGGGGCGCCCGCGTGAACGTCCTGCAGGACGAACTTGCAGCCGAACAGGCGGCGGCCCGCGAGACCGTCGCGGCGTACGAGGACACAGTGGCGCGGCTCGAAGAGGAGAATGTCCGGAAGACCGAATGGGCCCGGCAGACCGAAGAGCGTCTTACAGCGGAACTCACGGCGAAGGCCGGGGAACTCGCCCGCTGCGTCGCATTTCTGCAGGAGACCGAAGGGCACCTCGAGGAACGGACGCGCTGGGCCCTCGATCTGGACCGCCAGGTGGGCGCGCTGACGGACCGGCTGAACCTCGTGCGCGCCTCACGCTGGGTGCGCGCCGGTCGCAAGATTGGATTGGGACCAGCGCTGGACTCCTGACATGCGGTTTCTCGCCCGTCTGCTGCGGTCGCTCCCGCTGCTGATCCTGTCTCCCCTGTTCTTTGTCCTTTCCGCGCTCGGTCTCTTCGGCACCGACATCCTGTGGCGCCTGTCCGGCCGCAGGCGCCTTGGCGCGGACACGCCTCCCGACAAATCGGCGGCGTCGGTCGTCATCCCCAACTGGAACGGCCGCGAGTTACTCGAGACGTTTCTCCCTTCGGTGGAGGCCGCGCTCTCCGGGAACCCTCGCAACGAGATCGTCGTGGTCGACAATGGCTCCACCGACGGCAGCGCCGCCATGCTGGCGGAGAAGTTCCCGCGCGTCCGTGTGCTGGCGCTCGACAGGAACCTCGGTTTCGGCGGCGGATCGAACGCCGGCTTCCGCGCCGCCGCCAACGACATCGTCGTGCTGCTCAACAACGACATGCGCGTCGAGCCCGGCTTCCTCCAGCCCCTGCTCGACGGCTTCCAGGACGAAACCGTGTTCGGGGTGTCGTGCCAGATCTTCTTCAGCGATCCGGCGAAGGTGCGCGAAGAGACCGGGTTGACGCAGGCCTGGTGGGAGGACGGCGCGCTGCGGGTGCGGCACCGCGCCGACGACGCCATCGGCGAGATCTACCCGTGCTTCTACGCCGGCGGAGGCTCGTCCGCTTTCGACCGGCGCAAGTTCCTTGCGCTGGGCGGCTTCGATCCTTTGCTCCATCCGTTCTACTTCGAAGACACGGATCTCGGTTTCATGGCCTGGAAGCGCGGCTGGAAAGTGTTCTACGAGCCGCGAAGCGTTGTCTATCACGAGCACCGCGGCACGATCGGACGGAAGTTCCGCCAGGAGCAGATCGAGGCGGTTCTCAAGAAGAACGCCGCGCTCTTCTGCTGGAAGAACATTCACGAGCCCGGCCGCCTGGCGGCGCATCTTGTCTACCTCTGGGCGGGTTCGCTCGTGAGCCTTGTGTTCGGCGACGCCAACGGACGGCCCAATCTCGCGGCGATGGGATGGACGTTCCTGCAGCTTCCTGGCGCGATGGCTGCGCGCTGGCGCGCACGGAATCTCGCCGCGATCTCAGATACGGAGGCCTTTCGGCGCCCACTGGGCGGTTACTTCCGTGACCGGTTCCATCCACTCGATCCAGCTCCCGCGAAGCCGCGCGTTCTGTTCGTCTCGCCGTATCCGATCCTGCCCCCGGCGCACGGCGGAGGCGTCTTCATGTTCCAGACGCTCCGCGAACTGGCGCGTCTCACGGAGGTCCACGTGGTGGCTTTGCTGGATCACCCCGACCAGATCCCCGCCAACGAAGAGTTGAACCGGATCTGCGCGTCGGCGTCGTTCATTGTGCGGATGACGGGCCGCGAACGGGAGGTCGGGTCGATCACGCCCCACGCCGTCCGCGAATTCAGCAACCCTGATCTCGACTGGCTGCTGCACCGGCAGATCTACACGCGGCGGAGCGATGTGCTGCAACTCGAGTACACGCCGCTTGGCCAGTACATCGGCGCCTACGACCGCCTGGCGGCCGTGCTGTTCGAACACGATGTGTACTTCCAGTCGATCGCCCGCGGCCTCAAGCATACCCGCGGCTTCATCTCATCGCTTGCGGCGCGGTTCGAGTATCTGCGGGCTCTCCGCTACGAACTGCGCATGCTGCCGCGCAGCGACAGGGTGCAGGTCTGCACGCGCGAGAACAAGGAGTATCTGGCGTCCTTCCTGCCGAAACTGGAGCCGAAACTTGTCGAGGGACAGCGGGCGGGAATCGACACAACACAATACGTTTTCCCGCCCCGCGGGACGCGCCAGCCGGGTACCATGCTGTTCCTGGGCAGCTTCCGGCACCTCCCGAACCAGGTCGCGCTTGAATGGTTCGCCCGCCAGGTGCTCCCCCACATCGTGGCGGCGCGTCCGGATGCGAAACTCGTCGTGATTGGCCCCGATCCGCCACCGCCGCACGCGTTTGCCGACTGCGGTCCGGCCATCGAATTTCTTGGTTTCGTCGAAGACATCCGGCCGGCTCTCGAGCAGATGGACGTGTTCGTCTGTCCAATTCTGCATGGCTCGGGCGTCCGGGTGAAACTGCTCGAGGCGTTCGCCGCCGGGATCCCCGTCGTCTCAACGTCTATCGGCGCCGAAGGACTGGCGCGCGTGGATGGGGAATTCTGCCGGCTTGCCGACGAACCCGAAGCCTTCGCCCGCAGGGTGATCGAGGTCTTTGACGATCCGGCCGGCGCCGCCGGGATGGCCCGGCGGGCGCGGACGGAGGTGGGCAGAACTGGGACATGGCCGTGCTCACCCGCCGGCTGCTGGATAGCTTTCGCGAGGTCCTCGCCGAAAAGAGAGCCTCAGGCCGCCACGACGGCCCGGTTCCGCATTCGCATCAATAGTAACAGGCCCGCTCCGCACAGAAGCAGCGTCGTGGTCTCCGGGACCTCGGAGGTGATCGGCGGGTCTTCGGTCTCGGCCACCTGGCCGAATGCGACATTGTCCAGCAACAGTCTCCCGCTGCTGGAAATGGTTGGGTAATAGAGGTAGATGGTGCGGATCTCCTCGTCCGAGGTGATGCCCCAGAACCCGACGCCACCGCCGGGCGCCGCCGTCGAGACTGTATCCCATGCGCTGCCCACACCGGGAGTCGTGGTCAGCGCGCCGCTGCCCGGATCGTCCGTACCGGTCTCCAGCCTGATGTAGACGCTGTGCGAGGTCGACCCGGTGAACCGGAAATCAGTCCCTACTGAGTAGATGCCGGGCGACAGGTACACCACAACCCGGCGGTGGGTATTCGCGGACGCGGGTCCGGCCAGGTACTGGTTTCCGGCGCCCCAGTCGAAGTTCGACTGGTTCCAGATGGATACCCCGCTGCTCGAGAACTGGTTCGTGTACCCGTCGAAAGCCGTGTCGACAACGGTGTCGTCGTCGGTATCCAGGTAAATCTGTGTCCCGCTGCCACTTACGCCCGTAAACGTAATCAGAGTGATCGCTTCGGTGGCGGCTTCCCATTCGCTGCGGAGATCGAACTCTTGAAGGATCGCTCCCTGCGCGGAGACGCCTCCCGCCAGCACGCTCAGTCCGAGGAACGAGCGCAAGAAGATATTGAAGTTCACGAGTGAACCTCCCTTGTTTCAAGATGATTCAGAGATGGTGCGGAAAGAGAACGGACCGCGAGCGGGATGGCGCGAGGCGAGCTATCCCACGCTGGGTGTGAACCCTGGACTTCTGCTTACCAGGAAGTAGTGGGGATAGCTCGCGGTTTCTCTCAGACGTGTATCAAAAAAGTACGGGGAACTCAGTCTTCTTCGTGCATCTGCTGGGACAGATACTTCTCCATGCCAATCTCTTCAATCATGTGCAACTGAGCTTCGAGCCAGTCGGCGTGCTTCTCTTCGTCCACCAGGATCCGCTCGAACAACTGCCGGGACCCGTTGTCGCCCACTTCGACCGCCGTCCGGATGGCGGCATTCAGACGTGGGATAGCGTCCATCTCGAGGCGCAGGTCGTTCTCCAACTGGGCTTTCACGTTCGCACCGACGCGGATCGGAAACAGATCCGTCATGTTCGGCGTGCCTTCGAGGTAGAGAATCCGCTCGATCAACTCGTCGGCGTGCTTCATCTCCTCAATCGATTCCTTGCGGTTATACGCCGCTAACCGGAGATAGCCCCAGTTGTGATCCATCCTGCTGTGCAGAAAATATTGATTGATCGCGGTGAGTTCCGCTTTCAGGCACTCGTTCAAGTCGGCGAGAACTCTCTCATTGCCCTTCATGGACGTCAGTGTAGCACGGCGCCAGCTAGGGCCATAACCTTAGTCCGGGTGGCAGTACCGATCCTTCTGGCCCGGCCAAGAGTCCTATTGCCCGGGACTTGGCATCCTGATATTCTGCAATTGCCAGGGGTATCAGCCCAAGGCGAAGGTGAGGCCTGGAAATTGATCGTTGCTGCTGTGGTCCTCATAGTCTCGGTGTTCTTCTTCATCTACTGGTTCCGCTACGTGTGTCTCCTCATCCTGGAGAGCCGGCGGGAGGGGCGGGCGGCTCAGGAGATGGCATCGAGAATCCGTTTGCATTTCTTCCAGGTCGACCGGCAACTTGAAGAGAATCAGCCTGTTGCCTCGCTTGACCGGCTGGAAGTGCTGCTCCAGGAGGACTATCGCCTGCTGCGTGACGTTCTGGATCAGAGTGCCGGCGGGAGATCCATTGAGAACCAGCTCATGGCCTTGGATTACCATGTCCTGCGGTTGTGGTACCGCCTCACGCGGGTGGTAGCCCCGGTCAGCGCCCGTGCCAGCCTCCGCCAGATGAGCCGCATCCTCGGTTTCTTCGCGACCGTGATCTGTGAGGAGTCCGGCACGTAGTGTAACGTCAGGCAACCGCCGGCGCACGCTGGGCGGCCCGCACCACGTTTTCCATCAGCTTCAACCCTGCGCCCCCCTCGGCCGAAAGAATCGACTCTGGGTGGAACTGGACCGCCTCGACCGGTAACTCCCGGTGCCGCACGCCCATGATGACTCCGTCTTCGGACTCCGCGGTGATTTCCAGACAAGCTGGCAGGGACTCCCGCCGGGCGAACAGGGAATGGTACCGGCCGACCTGGAACGATTCGGGCAGTCCCGCGAACACGCCCTGCCCCGAATGCCGCACCATGGACGGCTTGCCGTGCATGGGATACTCCAGAACGCCCAGTTCGCCGCCGAACGCTTCCACGACCCCCTGCAGGCCGAGGCAGACACCGAACACGGGAAATCCGGACGCCGCGGCGAACCGGACCAGCTCCGGGACGCCGAAGTCGCCAGGCCGGCCCGGCCCGGGGGACACCAGAATCAGGTCCGGCGCCTCACGCTTCAGCAATTCGAGGGGGAAACCCGAACGGTACGTGACGACCTCGGCGCCTGTCTGCCGCGCGTAATTGGCGAGCGTATGGATGAAGCAGTCGTCGTTGTCGACCAGCAGCAGTTTGCGTCCGATTCCCGCCGCAACCTTGGCTGGCGCAACCGGGACAGACCCAGCCGCGGGCATGGGCGCCGCCCCGAGGATCCGGAAGAACGCCGTGGCCTTCATCCGCGTCTCCTGCTCTTCAAGTTCCGGGACGGAGTCGTAGAGCAGCGTCGCGCCGACCGGGTACCGAGCCCAGCCGTTGCGCAGATAGGTGGTCCGGATCAGAATGCCGGTGTTGATGTCGCCATTGAGGCCGAGCATCCCGATGGCGCCGCCGTACCAGCCGCGTGCGTCCTTTTCCAGATCCTCGATTGCCTGCGCCGCGGCTTTCTTGGGCGCTCCGATCATCGTGACCGACCACATGTGACTCAGGAACGCGTCGAGGCCGTCGAAGCCCTCAGCCAACTGGCCTTCCACGTGGTCCACCGTGTGAAATACCCCGGCATAGCTCTCAATCAACCGGCGGCCGATCACCTGCACCGACCCCGGCACGCAGACACGCGACTTATCATTGCGGTCCACGTCTGTGCACATCGTCAGCTCGGACTCTTCCTTGGCGGAATCGAGCAGCGCGCGGATGTTCTGGGCGTCTCGCAACGGGTCACCCGTGCGCTGCGCCGTGCCGGAGATCGGCGATGTCTCCACCCTGCGTCCCTCGACTCGCACGAACATCTCGGGCGAGGCGCCGATCAACTGTTCGTCGCCGAACTGCAGCAGGAACTCGTACGGGCTGGGGCTGGTCTTCTGCATCCGCTCAAAGAGGGCCGACGCGGTGCCGTCGTAGGGCGCGCGGAAGGTCTGTTTCAGGACGACTTCGTAGTAGTCGCCGCGGCGCATCCCTTCGCGGACCGTCTCGACAGAAGCCATGTACTCATCCGGCCGGTGGTCCGATTCGATCGAACCCGTGGCCGGCCGCCCGGCCTCGCGGTGGGGTGGCGGGACTTGTTCGCCGGAGCGCGCCAGAGCCAGCGTTGACAGGTGGTCCCGTTCGAAGTCGTATTGAAAGCGCTCGATCTGCTCTTTCTGGCGGTCGACGAAGTAGATGTCGTCGCACAGGAACAGGTGCAGGTCCCGTTTCCCGTGACGGGGGAGCTTCTTCTCGATGGGCTCGAACTGGAACAGGAGATCGTAGCCGAACGCTCCCACCAGCCACAGCCGGGTGTCCTTGGGATTCCGGAACTCTGCAATCAAAGTCCGCAAGATGGAGAACGCGGAGGGCTGCTTGCTGCGTTCCTCTTCAGGAAACAGCGGCGGCAGGGGTTTGAGCCTTCCGGCGAGCGCGCCCCCGCGCGGCTCGAAGTGCTCCCAATGCGGGTGGGTGGCAAGCAGCGGGTAGAGGATTTCCGTGAGGATCTGCCCGCGCAGGTTCAGCGGCCGGAACTCGATCTCGCGGTCCCGTCCCACAATCTCGAGCGGGGGATGGACCGAGGCGATGTCCCAGCGCGAATACCGTCCGGGGTACTCGTACCCCGAGGAAAGGTAGAAGCCGCGATACTCGTCGAGTTCCCGCAGCAGGTGCTGGAGCCCTTTCCGATACGGAAGCTTCGATGCCGTCCGGGTGACGCCGATGCCGCCTGGAGTGGAATACCTGAGTTGACGCATGGGGATGCCGCCGAGATCTCAGGATAGCAAAGCGCCTCGATTGTGATAGGATCGCGCCATGCAACGCAGAGAGTTCCTGGCGGTCCCGGCGGCGCTGGCGGCCCAGTCGCCGGGCGGCCGCGCGCCCGTGGTGAACGCCGCCGAGCACGCCTGGGTGCTGCACGATCCCCGCTACCCGATCAATCCCGAACTGGCGACCTGTCCGACCAACCTCCCCAAGTACGAATACTCAGCCGAGTTCCTGCTGTCGCAGATGTCAACGTACAAGGTGGATCACACCGTCATCTCGCACGTCTGCTATTACGGCCGGGACAACCGCTATGCGTCGTACTGCGTCAAGACCTACCCGGGCAAGTTCGCCGCGATCGGACTGCTGGTGGGGCACCGCCTCTACTCGCCCGCCGATAAGGAGAATCCCGGGCGTCTCGAGCGGCTCATCAAAGACGACGGCCTGATCGGTCTGCGTCTGAGCCCGATCTACGACCGCGACGTTGTCTGGCTGAACGACCCGGTCTGTTATCCCCTCTGGAAGAAGGCGGAAGAGCTCGGTGGAGTGTTCAACATCTTCCTCGCGCCGCACCAGGTCGGCCAGGTGGCGCACATGGCACAGCGCTTCCCGGGGGTGAATGTCGTGATCGACCACATCGCCATGATCGACATCACGGCTCCGGATAGCGCTGGCTTCGGTCCCCTGTTGGACTTGGCGAAGTTCCCGAACGTGACGATCCGAACCTCCGTCCACAACCCGTCGAAGACCCGGGAGATGCCGTACCGCGACGTCTGGCCCTTTCTGCACAGGTTGTATGACAGGTATGGCCCGAAGCGCCTCATCTGGGCCAACTTCTACGAATACCTGATCATGAAGGACATGATCCCGTTCTTCAAGCCGGAAGACAAGGAGTGGATCCTCGGCCGGACCGCGCACCGGATCTACCGGTTCCCAGGTTAGTACAATTGATTCTGCGACTTACAGGCACTGTAGCGGCTGCCGCGTTCGGCCGATCTCTCCAGGGGGGAGATCCGCCATCCGATGAAAAACATGCCCGATTCGGCACTTCCCTATTGACTCGCGGGGGCCAAGCATGGTGTAATCTCCTCGATCGGGCGTCGAACCGCTCCTTTGTGTTGAATGTAAAGAATTTTTGCTTGACAGAGGTCGGCGCTTGGAAGACAATGTGGTGTACTGCCTTTGAGTGGTACAGCAATTTTGCGCATCATTCCCGCGAGCACGAGTACGTCGGTCTGAGCAAGAACACGTTGCACGAGAAGAGAACGTACGGTGAAGTCGCAGGCGGCGCGAGCAAGAACTCGCGTACTCCACTCTGGGGCACGTTGGCCTTTCTGGACCTCTCCGCCCGACACGGAGAAATCCCCGGCAGTGAATTGAGTTTTGCAGTTGTACGATGAACAAAGAGGTTCAGGTTCGAGACAAGCTTCGACCGATTCAATTTGAATCTTCACAAGGAGAAGGAAATGGCAGATTTTCGTAGAAGTATCCCGTTACTGGCCGTGATCGCCCTTCTACTGGGCTTTGGCGTGACGGCCAGTGCGCAGGTCGACCCGGCGTTCCAGTGTGTGGCGAACGCGGGCGTTCCGCCGCTCGTACGGGCTGAGGGGTTGACCGAATTGGTCGGCGACCTGTTGTTGAACTGCACGGGCGGCACGCCGACCCCTGCGGGTCAGCCGATTCCCCCCGTCAACATCCAGATCTTCCTCAACACCGCAGTCACCAGCAAGATCCTGTCTGGTGCGTTCACCGAGTCGCTGTTGCTCCTGGATGATCCGGGCGCCAACAACCCGGTAAACCCGGCGCAGAGTCTGTGCTTGGCTGCGACTGGTGTCTGCACCTCGACCGGCAACGGCGCAGGCTTTGGCTATTACGCGGGCGGTGGTGGCAACAACCCCAACATCTTCCAGGGCCAACTCGTTGGCACCAACTCGCTGCTCTGGCTGGGCGTGCCGATCGATCCTCCGGGCTCCAACCGGACACGCATCATCCGCATCACGAACGTTCGCGCGAATGCCAACGCTCTTGGCGTCGCCGGCCCGAACGCCTCGCCGATTCCGATCATCCAGACGATCTCGGCCTCCGGTACGTTCTCGGTGCCGATCAACAACCCGAACCAGACCGTGGCTTTCATCCAGCAGGGCCTGAAGTTCTCGGTATCCACAGCCGCCATCGGCGGTGTGACACCGAAGACGATTCTGCAGCAGTGCTTCTCGCAGACCAATGTGCTGGTTGGCACTCTGATTTACGACGAACTGTTCGCCACCGCCTTCAAGAAGTTTAACGTCGGCTCCAGCTTTGCCGCTCCGACCAACCCAGTTGCTCAGAATAACTATAGCCCGTCTCTCAACACCGAAACGGGCTTCTACAATCCGAATCTCGGCGGGTCCCTTAACGCCAATGCGGCTGGCCTCCCGACCGCTGGCACTCGCCTGAAGGCCGTCTTCAACAACGTGCCCGCAGGGGTGACGCTGCGCGTCTCTCAGGACGCTATCAGCAACGGCGCGGATCTCGCCCGCGCGGTTGCGAACGAAGTCGGTCCGTACGTCGCGGCGTCCGCTTCCAGCAGTCTCGTGACGGTTGCGCTCTCCGGCGGCAGCGGCATGGCAGTCTGGGAAGTCCTGGAAGCCGATCCGTTCGCCTTCGCGAAGCTCAGCATGAACGTCTATGTCAGCTACACCGCGAATCCTGGCGCCAACTCGCCCGCTCTCGGCACGGCCACTGTGAATGGCTCCTACGCCCCGATCAGCACCGTGACGACGGCTTCGAGCACGGCTCCGATTCCGCGCTTCGCTGACACCTCGGTGGCCAGCAACCTGTTCACGATCAACCCCTGCGTCACGAACCTGCTCTTCCCGTTTGTGACCAACCAGGCTGGTTTTGATACGGGCCTCGCCATCTCCAACACCTCGACCGATCCGTTCGGCACCTCCCCGCAGACGGGTTCCTGCGACCTGTATGCCTACGGCGCCAACGCTCCGGCCTCGATCACCACGCCGACCGTTGCTTCCGGTACGACGTTCACCGCGCTGGCTTCGATCGCCATGCCCAACTTCCAGGGCTATGTGATCGCGACCTGCCGGTTCCAGTATGCACATGGATTCGCGTTCGTCAGCGACCTCGGCGCTCGTGAACTCGCAATGGGCTACCTGGCTCTGGTCATCCCGGATCCGGCTCGCGCGGCCAGCCCCTTCCCGCTTGCGGGTGCTGGTTCCGGCGAACAGCTCGGCAACTAAGTCAAACTGGACAGGTTCGCCTGTCTCAACCAGGAGGGGAGCTTCGGCTCCACCTCCTTTTTTTGTCCTCTTGCTCCCGCCGGTGATATACTCAGAGTCTCCCCCGCGTCCATTCAATGTACATAAACCCAACTCCGAGGTTGTTGATGGTCTCTCTCCAAAAGTGTAAGCTTGGCTTGGCCGGCCTGTTTCTGCTCTCCGCCGCGATCGGTTCCGCGCAGTCTGTCACGATCATTTCCGGGAACGGACAGGTGCAACGGATGAACTTCCCCTCGACCGAGCCCATGGTCGTGGAGGTACGCAACGCCGCCGGCGCTCCGCTCGCCGGCGTCACTGTGACCTGGACCGTCCAGGGACCGGGTACAACCGTCGTGGCTCAGCCGACGACAGATGAAAACGGCCGCGCGCAGGCCAACTTCATTGCCGCGACCATCTTCGGCACGATCTCGTTCACCCAGAGCACCGTGGTTGCCTCGGCTCTGGGTCAATCAGCGAATTTCACCATGACGGCGGTCACCACCGATCAGACGACTGGCACGCCCTTTGTCGAGGCTCAGTTGCTGTACCCGCTTGTGGAGGACCGGCCCGTCATCGGCCCCGCCGGCGGCACCATCGAGAGGGAAGTTCAGATTCGCGTTCGCGCCAATCTGGGCGGGCAGGCGAACCAACCCATCCCGAACGCCAGTCTCCGTGTCTTTGAATCGGAGGATACCGTCGGTCCCACGATCCGCTGCGAGGGCGAAGTCGTCTACACAGACGCACAGGGGCTCGCGACATGCAAGCTGATTTTTGGGGGCACGACCGGCTCCGGCCTGTTCTCCGTCTTTGTCGGCGGTCAGTACCGGGTCTTCAGCCAGATCCAATTCACAGTAGTTCCTGGCCCATTCGGAGCCCTCCGCATCATCAGCGGCAATGACCAGCAGGGCACTCCGGGCAACCTCCTCACGTCGCCGCTGGTGGCCCGCACCGAGGACGCCGCCGGCAATCCCCTGCCGGGGCAGACGGTCGTTTGGGAGGTGGTGACCCCCGGAACCGCGACGCTGTCCAATACGGTGACCCTGTCAGACGCCAACGGGCGAGTGTCCACCTCCGTCCGCCCCGGTACCGCCTTCGGACCGATCCAGATCCGGGTGCGGAACACCTCGGGGACAATTTCCGCCGTGTTCACCGCGACGGTCAACCTGACCCTGACCGGCATCACCAAGATCAGCGGCGATGACCAGGAAGCCGTCATCAATACGCCGTTTGCCGACCCGATCGCCGTCCAGATTACCTCCGCGCAAGGGCCTGTCCCGAACGTGCAGGTCGTCTTCCAGGTGACCTCGGGGACGGCCACCGTCGATCCCGCCGCCGTGACGACTGACGCTCAGGGCCGTGCCCAGACCAACGTCATCGCGCTCGGTCAAGCCGGGCCGATTACCGTCAACGCCACGGTCGGCACGTTCGTCACGACGTTCAACCTGCGGGCTCGATTGCCCGGGCCGGTGATTTCGTCGAACAGCTTCTTCAATGCCGCAGGCGGCCAGCGCGGCGGCGTCTCGCCGACCGCCCTTGTGGCCATCTACGGCTCCGGGATCGCGCCGGGAATCCAGGGCTGTGTGGTCGGCAGCCAGATCGTTCCGGCTTTCCAATACCAGCTTGCGCAGGTCCAGGTGATCTTCGGCGCTCTGCCGGCGCCCCTGTACTCCGTCTGCAACCTCGGACCCAATGAGCAGTACGTCGTGGCGCAGGTGCCGGCCGAACTCCAGGGACCGGCGACCTCTGTCACGGTCCGCGTGGGCAGCGGCAACACGACCGTCGACAACGTCCCGGTCACACCGGTGAGCCCTGGCATCTTCGAGTTGGTCAACGAGGACGGCGCGAAGCGCGTTCTGGCTTTGCGTCCCGACGGCAGTCTCGTCACCTTGCAGAATCCGGCACGGCGCGGGGAGCGCATCCGCTTCTTCGCTACCGGTCTGGGACGCGCCCGCCGCGCCGATGGCACGCTCGTCGGAACCAACCAGACCGCGACACCCGACCGGCCCGCGACCTCGCCGTTCAGGATTGTGGTCGGCATCAACAACGCCGGAACCCCGGACGACCCGGTTGCCTCCTACTCCACCTCCATCATCGGAGCTTACGAAGTGACCGTGATCGTCCCTGGCGATACGGCGTCCAGTTCCAACGCCCCGTTTGCGATCGCACCGGTCGTGAACGATCAGTTCGTGTTCGGCAACCCGTCCGCGTTGCCGATTCTGTAACTCCCCGGAACCAGGGGCCGCTCTGCGGCGGCCCCTACAGTTCCGGCTTCCCCTTGTAGAGCAGGTCCTTCAGCGGATATTCGACCTCGCGGTACGGACCGGTAAGGCCCGGTACGTAGATCTGAAAGTTCAGGGACTTGTCGCCCGCCCGGATCTCGCGCGGGAACACCAGCCGCAGGTACGGATCGCTTGGCAACGGCGGGAAGTGGCCCGCCAGAGGATACTTGCGGCGCCCCACGCGCAGCACGCACTCCTTCTCCATGTCGGTGGTTTCGACGGAATCGGCAAACGCCACAGGATTCGTCACCCGCACTGCCAGCACGATGAACTGATCACCCTTGGATCTGAGGAACTCGGGGAAATCGTCGGGGTCGTCCCGCTCCTGGCCCCGGCGCCGTCTTCGTTCCTCTTCGGCGGCACGGACCGGCGCCGCGGTCGCCAGAAACGTCGCCGCGTCCGGGTATCTGGCCACTCCTTCGGCAGAGGCTCCCCGCGCCCACGGGGAGTCGCTCAAAATCTTCGCGATCTCTTCCTCGGTCCAGTCAGAGGGAGCCTTCGCTTCCCAGAAGGGCGCAGCCGCCAGCGCGAGCAGGCACAGCCAGGGTGCCATGGCCCCTACCGAGCGTCGTACGGCTTCAGGCGCCGCACCCAGACATTCCGGTACCGCGTCTTGGTGTCGTGATTCTGCAGCACCAGTGGCTCCTCGGCACCGTGAGGCTCGTAGGGCTTGATGATCTTGTGCGCCATCTGTCCGATGAACTCTTTGCGGTGGTGGACCAGGACCCCGTTGTGGAACACGGTCACGTTTGCCTTCTTCGCCACCGTGTTCCCCTCGAACCGCGGGGCTTCGAACACAATGTCGTAGGTCTGCCACTCGCCCGGCTTACGCGAGGCGTTCACCAGCGGGGGATACTGGCCGTAGATGGAAGCCGCCTGGCCATCTGCGTAGGTCGGATTCTCCCAGGAGTCGAGCACCTGGATTTCGTACCGGCCCATCAGGATCACGCCGCTGTTCCCGCGCCACTGTCCCGAGCCATCGATCTCCGGCGGCGCCGCCCATTCGACGTGCAACTGCATGTCGCCGAAACGCTCTTTTGTGCGCAAGTCGCCCGAACTGCCCGCGATCAGAAAGTAGCCGTTCTCCACCTTCCAGTTTGGGGGGCCGGTGCGTCCGGCGGTTTGCCGCTTGCCGACCTCCTCCCACTGCGACAGATCCTTGCCATCGAACAGGACAATCGCGTCGGAAGGCGGCATACCCAACTGCGCGCCGGGTGTGACCACCGGCGGATGCGGGCGCTTGATATCATGGACGCGCCACGGTTGGCCGGGCAGAACCGGCGTGTCGTCGTAGCCAGGGGCGGAAGACCTCTGCTGTTTGCTGTCGCTGGCCAGCAGGAAGACGCAGGTCGCGGCGGCGATCACGATCAGAGACGCGGATCGAACGGACATAGTATCCGTCAGGATACTGCATTACGGGGTCGCGTTGATCGAGAAGGCGAGCCCCGCATCGCCAGCCCAGGCGTGGAAGGTTTGCACTCCGGCCTCGGGACCGAGGGTCAGCGTGACCCGGTAGACGCCCGGGAAGAAGCGATCGATTGGAAGAATCTCGCTCACCGAGCCTCCACCCGAGGCGGCAGAAACGGTGAGCGGCGTATCCGCCATCGGCGTGCCATTGGAATCGACGACCTTCAGGAACGCCTGTACCGTGGCGCCGGGGCGCGCCGACTCGGGCCGGAACGCCACGGAGACGGCTCCGGGAACCCCGGTTGGGACGGCGTACCAGTAAGGGACCCGCGCTTCCGTGCCGGCGGCATCGTCGGCGAAGATCACGTAGCCCTGGTAGCTCCCAGGCGGCAGATCAGAGTCAAAGAAAAGCTCGAGTTCCGCTGTCTCTCCGGGATTCAAGCTGATACGATCGCGGCTCGGGACCAGCGGCGGTCCCTCGCCAAGCGCCCACACCGTGATGCGGTATTCTGAGGCATCTTCGCCGAGGTGGGTCAGGCGTAGTGGGCCGGGGGCTTCGCTGAGATTAAGCGAAAGCGGCTCGGCGGCGAGCGTCGCCCGCAGCGCGGCATCGACCTGCAGCAGACCGGCCCCGGACTCGATCACCATCGCCGGGTACGGCGTGGCGGAGTTGACGAGCAACGAACGGTACTGCGCCGAGGTGAGCCCCGGCCGCGCGGCGCGCAGGACCGCCACGGCTCCGGCCACCAGCGGCGCCGAGAAGCTTGTTCCCTGGACGCTGCGGTACCCGGAAGCGCTGAACACGCTGCCCGAGGGCGTGCCACGCTGCGTTGCGGTATAGAGATTCGTCCCGGCAGCCAGCACGTCCGGCTTCACGCCGCCGTCGACGTTCGGGCCGATCGCCGAAAACGATGGGACAGGATAAGGCAGAGCCGGGACCGGTCCCTGGGTGAAGCGGAGAGTCACGTCGAATTCGCCCTCATCCGCAAGACGGGTCTGCAAAGCCAAGCCATCGTCACGGCCGATCATCTGTGCCGGGAGGGTCGCGGACCCTGCCGCCATGATCACCACCGCGCGCTCGTCGGTGAACACCAGTCCCGCGACCGCGCCCGCCGCGGCGGCGTTGTTTAGTTTGTCTTCGAAGGTGCAGATTCCCCGCTCGATCAAGGCTACCGCTCCCGCGAGAGTGCCCGGCGGCAGGGCTGTACACCCGAGTCCGGCATCCCGGAGCGGTCCCGTCACGGGTTCGTCCGGCGCCGGGCCGTCCCCTGGAGTTGCGACGTAGACATCTTCGCCGGCAATGGCAGCCGTCGCGAACCGGCGCTGGTTAGCCGACGAGCCAACCGAGAGAGCCGCTGGCGTCGTCGCCGGAGAAGCGACCGAATTGCGTCCTGGACCGGTATTCCCCGCCGACACGACCACGACCACTCCCAGCGCCGAAGCTGTTTCGATCGCCTGACCTTCCACATCGCGGTCCAGGCGGGGAGCGAGACTCGATCCAAAACTCATGTTCACCACGTCCATGCCATCGGCGACGGCGTCATCAAGCGCCTTCAGAATCAAGTCGGACGTGGTGCCGTCATTGATGCCGGTGGAGCCGAAGATCCGGTAGTTGCCCAGAAATGCCCGGGGGGCGACACCGGTGATCGTAGCGAGCGGGCCCCGATTCGATACCCCCGCAGCCGCCATCGCGACCGCCGTGCCGTGCCCCGATGCGTCGCGGGCCGACGGGTCAGGCTCGGGGTTCCGGAACAGCGGCGCATAGCTGCGCGCCACGATGACCTTCCCGTTGACATGCTCCCGGTCCGGGTCGCCCGTCACGATCGGATACCCTTCGGGAGGCGTCAGTTCCGTATCTTGCAGGCCGGGGTGCGTGATATCGATGCCGGAGTCGATGATGGCGATCTTGACGCCCCGTCCGGCTTCGGTTTCGCCCACACGCGCCCACGCCTCGGGGACCCTGTGCAGGTCCAGCGCCGCGTCCAGCGTGGGGAAGAACTCCCGCACGGGATAGACGGCCCGCACGCCCGGCAGCGCTTCGAGCAACGCGGGAGCCGAGGCGGTCTCGACGATCAGCGCGTTGGCGACCGTCTCAACGCTCGCCAGCACCGTGGCGCCTGCCGCGGCCAGCAGACCGCGCAGCGCCGCCTGGGCCGTCCGGACGCGCTGGCGCTGATCGCCTGCCGCAGCCGTCCGCAGCGCCTGTGCCTTCTCCCCGCGCGCCGCCAGCACTGCCGCCACCGGAGGTTCGTCGAGCGCCACGATGTAGCGGTCCGGAACGAACTGCGTCCAGCCGGTCAGCGCGAACGCAATTCCCAGGACCGCCGCGCGGCCGAGTCTTCCGTATCTCATGACCTATTCCAGTATCTATCGGACTACCGCCTCATTTACTCCACGTAAAGGCTCGCGACCTTCGATTGGATGCCGCGCACCGTCAGGACGACGGGTTGCAGTCCCGAGGGCGCGTCCTGCGGCACCACGACGTTTACCTGGTACAGGCCCACGTTGAGCGGCGCAAGCCCGCTGAACAGCACCTGGGCCGGCCGGCCGCCGACCGTGACCGAGACCGGGTCCTGAACCTCCGCAAACGGACTGGCCGGGGTTGGCTCGCCGGACGCTGGGCGGTTGGTCACCGCCCCAAGACCGTTGGCGAACAACTGCACCGCCTGGCCCCGGCGGGCACGGTTTGCTTCCGTCAGCAGGCGGAAATTCCCGTCGAGGCCCGCGATCAGCCTACGGCCGCTGTCCGGGTCGGTGAACTCAAAGAACGCCGGTGACGCGGCGCTGAGCGGGATCTGGAACACGGCGCTGGAGTCGTTGCCTCCGGGGCCCACGCTGACCTTCATCAGGACGACATTGAATCCCTCGAATTCCCAGGGGATCTGCACATTAATCTGGTTCGGACTGACGAAATGCAGCCGTCCCGGCAGCGAGAGCGGGGTGGTCGCCGAGTCAAAGCTGACCGACACCCCGGCAAGGGAAACCGGGAGACTCGCTGTGCTCGCCGCGCGCAAGGCCGGAGCAAGCCCTTCGCCCTGGATCGTGATGTAAGAGCCCGGGGCCAAACCCTGCCCGGTCTCGAAGCTGGCTGCATTCACGATTCCGCCCGTCGCGATCGCCGGCCGCTGATAGGCACGGCCAAAGAAATCGATCGTCAGGCCGCCGACTTCGGCACTGAACTGTTGTTCGCCGATCTCCGGACCGAGCGTGACTTCCGCCGCCGCGATGCCGTACACATCGGTTTCCGGATCGAAGAAATCGATCCGCCCTCCGCCCACGATGCTCCGGAAACGCGATTGAACGCCTGTCACCGGAACGCCGCTGCGGTCCACGACCTTGGTTCCCATCAACCAGCCCTGCTCGTTGAGAATGCCACGGAAGCCGTCGCCCAGGACGGGCACCGCATCAGCCGCGATGTTGTCGCCCACCAGGTAGAGGAACGGCACGCGGAGATTGGTCGAAGGCCCGCGAATGATCAGGTAGCCCGAGTACGATCCAGGCGCCGGGCGGGTCCCCTGCAGCCGCACCGTGATCGTCTGCTGCTGCTCCGGGCCAAGCGTGGCATTTGTGGGGGTGACCACCAATTGCGCCGCGGGATCGTTCTCCCGGCGGGAAACCTCAAAGTCGAACCGGGCCGGAGCCGGTCCGGTGTTCGTGAACGTCAGCGCCAGAGAGCGCGGCAGGCTCGCCTGCCCGATGATGCCGAACGACAGCGTGGCCGGTTCCACCGTCCCACGTGTGCTCAACGCGGCGTTGACGTCGAGTTTGCCCGCGCCGACAGCGGTCACCGGAGCTTCTGCGCCGTCCTCGCGCACTGTGCTGCTTGCCGTGTTGACGACGGCCGATTTCACCTGGCCCGCGCGGAAGTCGGGCCGCTGCTGCCAGACTAGAGCCGCCGCACCCGCCACCATCGGCGCGGAGAAACTGGTGCCCTGGACAGAAGTGAACCGCGTGCGGTCATAGAACTCGCCGTTCGGATCGAGAACCTGGGTGGCTGCGTAGAGATCGGTGCCCACCGCGGCTACCTCCGGTTTGATCGGCGCCTCGCCCCGGCTCGTATCGCCCAGTGCCGGCCCGCGTGAGGAGAAAAAGGCCACCGTGTCGAACTCCGCATCGCGCCGGACGAGCGCCGGATCGAGCGTCACGCTGACCTGTCCGGACAGGTCCCGCAGCGCGAGCCCGTCGCTGTGCCCGACCAGCACCAGGGGAATGCCGGTCTCGGCCAGTTCTCTCGGAGGGAAGATTCCTTCGACGCCTTGGGCCTGGTAGACGATGACTCCGGTCGCGCCCGCGTTCTGCGCGTTCCGCACCTTTTCGGCAAATCCGCATTCGCCGCGTCGTACGAGCGCAATGGCGCCACTCAGGGTCCCGTTTCCGAGCGGGGCGCAAGCGAGTCCATCGTCTTCGAGCGCGGTGACGTCGCGCAGCGGGCCGGTCAGCGTTGGCTCCGGCTTCGGGCCGTTCCCGAACAGGGCGTCGAAGCGCCGCGTGTCGCCGCCGACACGAACGCTCGAGAAGTAGATGTGGCGGTTCGTCGTCGCGCCCACCGTGATCGCCGCCGGGGCCGTCCCTGGGGTGTGGATCGTGTTCAAAGCGGGGAAACGCAGGCCATAGTCGCCGTCGTTGCCAGCCGAGACCACGACGGCCATGCCGGACCGCATCGCCAGGTCGACTACTTCGGCCCGGATGTCGCAGGCCTCAAGAGCCCCGGATGCGTTGCGGCACTGGTCAAGGGGCCCATAGAGCGCCGGGCTGCCCAGCGACAGGCTGACGATATCCATGCCGTCATCGAAGGCGTCCTCGATCGCCTCAATCAGCACCGACCCGAACGTGCTGTCGTTCACCCCTGGCGATCCGAAGATTTTATAATTTCCGAGGTAGGCGCGCGGGGCGACTCCGACAATGGTCGCGGCCGGACCCTGAACGCGCCGGCCCGCGGCGATCATCGCCGCCGCCGTCCCATGCCCTACTCGGTCGCGCGGTGTGTCGTCATCCGGCCGCGTAAACGCCGGATTCACGTCGAATCCCAACTGAAAGACGTAGCTACGCGCGACGATGATCTTGTTTGACGTGAAGGGCAGTTCCTCCGGCCGCCCGCGCGGATATCCCTGTGGCATCGGCAACGATGGATCCTGGAACGCCGGATGCTCGTGGTCAATGCCCGAATCGAGGATCCCGATGCGCATCCCGTTGCCGGCATTTTCCTCTCCTCCGACGAGCGACCAAGCCTCGCGCGCCAGCACGAGGTCGAGCGCGCCGTCGAGGTGGCGCTTGAGCGGCGGCAGGTACTCGACGCGTTTCACCCCGGACCATTGCGCGATCTCCCGGGCTTGTTCGCGGGTCATGCGCGCGAACACCGCGTTGGCGAGCCGGTGCGCACGTCCGGTGACGCGGATGTTCTGTTCGCCAAGCCGCGAGGCGAACCGCTCCTGCGTCGCAGCCAGCCGGGTCGCGGTGGCCTCGGCCGCCGCGGAGCGCGCGCCCTTGGCTCCGCCAGTCTGTTCGACCAGGGGAGCCTCTTCGAGCACGATCGCGTACTCGCCTCCTCCCGGTTGACCCGCCGCAACAATTGAGAAGAGGAGGAGGGAAAGGAGAACACGCCAGGGCCCGGGCATACGTTTGCTGGACGCTTCCGGCCACCCGCCGGTTTCCCCTTGATTCGACAGCGCGAAGCGAGGTCTGATATGCTCTAGAAGGAGCTTTATTCTCATGGCTTTCAGTCCAGGTTCACAGGTCGAGCACGCGAAGTATGGGCTGGGCACTGTGATGTCCTCTTCCGAGGATCGCATGGTCATCAAGTTCGATGACCATGGCGAAAAGAAATTCGTGACGCCGATGGTTTCGTCGTCGTTGAAGAAAAGCGACCGCCAGCCGCCCGCGGAGAAGAAGGCGTCCCGCCGCAAGGCTAAGGCAGTCCCAGCAGCGGCGGAGTAACGCCGCAGAGGTGATATCGGTTTTGAACGCCAGACAGAAGCGCCTGTTCGAAGAAGCCCTCAAACGAAACCCCGACTTAAAAGTCCCCACCGAGCCCGCGCACTCGACAGAGGAATTGAGCGAAGAAGATCTTGCCCTGGTCAAACAGGGCGTCGGAGACAAGACCGGCCGCAACGACGAGCCTGCCATGGCCGCCGATGGCGACGAATATGTCTCCGGTGAGTTGACGGGCCAGGTCGTGAAGTATTTCGACGACAAAGGATTCGGCTTCATCCGGCCGGATTCAGGCGGGCGCGACGTGTTCTTCCACGTCTCCCGGTTGACGGAAGGATTTCCTACCGACCTTTCCCCGAACGTAAAGGTGGCCTATCAGATTGGCATGGACCGGACCGGCAAGATGGCCGCCAGCCAGTTGCGGATTCTGCCTTCGGCATAGAGTTCGCGGCGCCAGTCCGCCCGCTTCGCCATACCGGGCCCGAAGTGTCTCCATTCAAAACGACAGCGTCTGCAATACGTAGAAGAACCGGTTGTTGGCCCCGGGAATCGTGCGCCGCAGGTATTCGCCGGCGAATAGCTTGGCGACTCCCGCGCCGAGTTGCAGGCGGCCACGCTTGAACGACGCGTAGAAGTCCGCTTCGTGGCCGAGATGGCGTCCCGCATCTCCCAGCGGCGCGCGGGTGATCGGCCGTCCCGGACCCGCGTACAACGCGTCGCGGGGAGACGCCAGCCACGAGTTGTTGTACATCACGGTCAACACTAGGCCGCGCGCCGGATGCACGTTCACCTGGCCGCGCAGGTTGTGAATGTTGCGCCAGCCGAACAGGTCGGCGCGGCCGAACTTGTCGTGGTTGGCCGGATACAACTGGTCGAAGGTGCCGCTGCGGGCTCCGCCCGGATCGTCGGTGCCCGAAGCGTACTTGTACTCGCTCGCCAAGTCCACCGGGACACGGCCCGGAATCCGGCGCGAAAGCCCCGAGAACCAAGCGTGCGCCCGGTGCGGTTTCCCGCCCTCGGAGCCGGTCTGGCCGACTGTCTCGATTTCCAGACGCAGACCGGAGGGCAGCGGGCTGACCACCCGCGTCCCGAAGAGGTTGACGTGACGCCCGCCCGGCAGAGCAAACCCGCCGCGCCGGTTCTGGTCGTGGCGTAGCACGTAGATCTCGACCTCGCCGCCGCGGATCCAGTTTTCGAAGACGTTGTACGTTCCCCAGATCCGGTCATTCAGGTTCGGCCGGTTGAACACGGTGGGCAGCACCGGGACCACCGACAGGTGCAGGATCTCCCATTGCACGCCGGGCGTACGATAGCGCAGACTGACGGCATCGTACGTCCGGGCCACGTTTAGCCACTGGGGCGCGCCGATCAGGCGCGACTCGCCGTAGCGCGCCATGTGCCTGCCCACCCGGGCGCTGAACCCTCGCTCGCGGCCGGCGAAGAAGTCGGCATAGGCCTCCTGCAGATCGAGCGTGTCCCGCAGCGGCGCCGGCGCGTCTTCCCCGTAGAGCGGGACCCGTGCGTCCTGCGCCATCGCGGAGAACGTGAGCCACGGGGCGGCGCGCCATTCCGCGGCCAGCCGTGAGCGCAGCAGCAGATAGTTCCGGTCGGCTCCCGGCTGAAAGTTGATGCCGATCCGGTCCTCGTAGCGGAGCGCGAATTCTCCGGAGAAGCGCAACGCACTGGGGCCCCCGTTTTGAGCGGGCAGGACGGTGGCGGCGGTGAGCAGGAGGACAAAAGACCGGAACATCTGCTATGCTAAATCTTTCGATGTTAGCAGCCTCCACCAACCGGCATTCTGCAATCCGGCGTCACCACCATCACGTGCACGGGCATGCGCGCGGCCGGCGGGCGGAGCGGTAAGTCCTCTTTCGCTTCTCACAGCAGCAACGCCCGCCGCTTCGGTGGCGGGTTTTTTATTGGCTTGAACGGTTCTATGGAACTTGACTTCACGAAACTTGACGGACTTATCCCCGCTGTCATCCAGGATCACACGACCGGACGCGTTCTGATGGTCGGCTTCATGAATGACGAAGCGTTCCGGCGCACGGTGGAGACCGGTTTCGCCACATTCTACAGCCGCACCCGCAACAAGATCTGGATGAAGGGCGAAACCTCCGGGCACCGCCTCGCCGTCAAGGAGATTTCGACCGACTGCGACCATGACACGGTCCTGCTTCGGGTGGAAGCGAGCGGTCCGGGAGTCTGCCATGAGGGCTACCAGAGCTGCTTCTTCCGCCGCCTCGAAGACGGTGTGTGGCGGGTATCCGAAGAACGCGCGTACGACCCGGAGGGCGTCTACAAAGGCAACGCATGAAACTGAAACTCGGCATCCCAAAAGGCTCGCTGGAAACTGCGACGATCGAACTCTTCAAGCGTGCCGGCTACGTCATCTCGACATCGAGCCGCTCCTACTTCCCGGCCATTGACGATCCTGAGATCGAGTGCATGCTGATCCGGGCGCAGGAGATGGCGCGCTACGTGGAGGACGGCATCCTCGATGCCGGCCTCACCGGCCGAGACTGGGTTCAGGAGAATGCCGCCGACGTCCATCCGGTCATCGACCTGGTCTACGCCAAGCAGAGTTTCGGCAAAGTGCGCTGGGTTCTGGCTGTCCCGGAATCCTCGGGCTTTCAGAGTGTGAAGGATCTCGAAGGCAGGATCATCGCCACCGAACTCGTCGAGACGACGAAGCGGTACTTGGCCGTCAACGGGGTGACGGCGAAGGTGGAGTTCAGTTGGGGCGCCACCGAAGTGAAGCCCCCGGTTCTCGCCGACGCGATCGTCGAGGTCACGGAAACGGGCTCCTCGCTGCGGGCGAACAAACTGCGGATCATCGAGACGGTGCTGGAATCGAACACGCAGTTGATCACGAATCACGCTTCCTGGCGGGACGAGTGGAAGCGCCGGAAGCTTGAGGACATGCGGCTGATGCTCGAAGGCGCGATGCAGGCGCTGGGCAAGGTCGGGCTGATGCTGAACGTGCGCAAGTCCGATCTGACCACCGTGCTGGAGGTCCTGCCGGCGCTCCGGCGGCCGACCATCTCGCACCTGAGCGACGACGAGTGGCTGGCAGTGAACACGATTCTCGACGAATCGACCGTGCGGCACATCATTCCCCGCTTGAAGCAGGCCGGCGCGGAAGGCATCGTCGAGTATCCCCTCAACAAGATCGTGATGTAGGAGGCATATGATCCGGATCCTTCCCTCCGACGACATTGGCAATGTTCTGAAGCGTCGCGCCGCCCGGCTGGGCGAGGCGGAAGCCGTCGTACGACCCATTCTGGAAGCGGTACGGAAGCGGGGCGACAAAGCCGTCATTGAGTTCGCGCGCCGCTTCGACAAGTTCGACCGCAAGAGCCTGCGCGTCGACGCGGCCGAACTCGAAGCCGCCGCCACGGTTCTGACGCCTGAGTTCCGGGGTGCCGTGGCCGCCGCTGCCAAGAACATCCGCGCCTTCGCCCAGACGCAAGTCCCCGAGGGACGCATGCGGCGGCTGGCGCCGGGCCTCGATGTCGGCCATATCGTCCGCCCGCTCGATTCGGTCGGCGCCTACATCCCCGCGGGCCGCTACCCGCTGCCCTCGACGCTGATGATGACGGTGATCCCGGCACAGGTAGCCGGCGTCCCGCTGGTGACGGTTTGCTCTCCGAAGCCGTCGCCGGAAGTGCTGGGGACGGCGCATCTGCTCGGAGCGTCTAACGTGTTCCTGATCGGCGGAGCGCAGGCGATCGCGGCGATGGCGTACGGCACGAAGTCGGTGCCGAAAGCGGACCGCATCGTGGGTCCGGGCAACATCTACGTGGCGGCCGCGAAGAAGCTGCTGGCGGGCGATGTGGGCATCGATTTCATTGCCGGTCCGACCGAAGTGCTGATCATCAGCGCCGAGGGCGATCCGCGGTTTCTCGCCGCCGACATGCTGGCGCAGGCTGAGCACGATGTTGACGCCGCGGCGATCCTGCTGACGACCTCGCGCCGTCTCGCCAATGCCGTAGCTTCGGAGATCGAACGGCAACTGCGGCATCTCCCGACCGCCGCTGTCGCGCGCAAAGCCATCGACCGCAACAGCGCCATCGTGCTCGTGCGCACGCTGGAGGAGGGTGTCGAGATCTCGAACCGGTTTGCGCCGGAACATCTCTGCGTGCCGGATGCGGCAATCTTACCGGGCATCACCCATGCGGGTAGTGTCTTTGTCGGCGCCTTCAGCCCCGAAGCGGCGGGCGACTACGCTTCCGGACCGAACCACGTGCTGCCGACCAATGGTGCGGCGCGCCTGCGCGGCGGGCTGTCGGCGGCCGACTACGTGAAGGTGATTTCCGTGCAGCAGATCAGTCCCGACGCCCTGCGGCGTCTTTCGCCCGCCATCACCACGCTCGCCCGCGCCGAGGGTCTGGAGGCGCACGCGCGCTCGGTCGAGGTGCGCCTGTGAAGCCGCGCCCGCCGCGCCTGGCCAAGGAGCGCCGCGCCCGCGGCAGTCCGTCGCCAAGATGACACCCTACGCGCCCCCCTCGTCCGGGCGCGCCGGCAAGCTGCGTCTCGACTTCAACGAGAACACGGTCGGGTGCTCCCCCCGCGTCGTCGAGTATCTGCGGCGGCAGATCAGCCCGGAACGGCTTGCCGTCTATCCCGAGTACGAGGAGATCAAGCCGCAACTGGCCGAATTCTTCCGCGTGCGGCCCGATCAGTTCGTGCTGACCAACGGCACCGACGAAGCGATTCAGCTTCTGCTCCACACTTACGTCGGAGAAGGCGACGAAGTGGTCGTACTGAAACCCTCGTACGCGATGTACAAGTTCTATTCACAGGTGGCCGGGGCGGTCGTGCGCGAAGTGGAGTACCCGGCGGATCTCACCTTCCCGCTCGATCGCGTCATCGAAGCCGTGACGCCGGCGACGCGTGCGGTGCTGCTGGCGAATCCGAACAACCCCACCGGCACGGGCATCTCGATGGCGGCGATCGAGAGAGTGCTGAAGCGCTCCCGGCGCGCCGCCGTGCTCTTCGACGAAGCGTACTTCGAGTTCTGCGGCGTCACCGCGCTCGGCATGCTCGATGACAATCCGAATCTGTTTGTCAGCCGGACCTTCTCCAAGATCTACGGACTGGCGGCGCTGCGCATCGGCTGCCTGTTCTCCCAGCATCCGAACACCTTCCTGCTTCACAAGGCGCAATCGCCGTATTCGGTGAACATGCTGGCGGCGCTCGCGGCGTGCGAGGCCGTCAAGGATCGCGGCTACATCGCCAGCTACGTGACCGAAGTGCTCGCCGCGCGGGAGTTGATGTGCGTAGGCTTGGAGAAAATGGGGATCCCGTACTTCCCGAGCCAGGGCAATTTCGTCCTTTTCAGGGTAGGCAAGCGAGCCATCGAGATCCGCGACAAGCTGCGCGCCGCGGGCATCCTGGTACGCGACCGCAGCTACGAGATCGCCGGCTGTGTGCGCGCCACCGTCGGGACGCGTGAGCAGACCCGCCGCTTCCTCTCAACGCTCGGAGAGATCTGGTGAGCGGCGTCGTCGTCTTCGACATGGATGGCGTGCTGGTGGATGTCTCGGAGTCCTACCGGGAAACCATCCGCCGCACCGTCGAGCATTTCACGGGCGCCCTGGTTTCGCACGAAGAGATCCAGGACTGGAAGAACCAGGGCGGCTGGAACGACGACTGGCAGCTTTCCCGCGCACTGATCGCCGCGCGCGGGCGCGAGATGGATCTGCCGGACGTGGTCGAATACTTTCAGAAGATCTTTCACGGTGAGAACGGCGATGGCCTCATGAGCCGCGAGCGCTGGATCGGCCGCCCCGGTTTGATGGAAGAGCTCGTGATGCGGTTCGGACTCGCCGTCTTTACGGGACGGACCCGGTGGGAGGCGGAGTTGACGCTGCGGCGCTTCGCGCCGGAAATCGCATTCGACCCCGTGCTGGGCTCCGACGACGTCGCGCGCCACAAACCCGCGCCAGACGGGCTCCTCGAGATCCGCAAACGCTTCCCGGACGCCGCCTGCTGGTACGTGGGCGATACGGTCGATGACGCCCGCGCCAGCCGCGCCGCGGCCGTGCCGTTCATCGGGATCGCGGCGCCGGCCAATCCCCGGCATGACACTCTCGTGGCGCTTCTGCGCGACGAAGGCGCCGTCGCCGTGCTCGACGACATCAACGACCTTCCTTCGGCCTTACCCAGATGAGAACTGCCACGCTTCACCGCGACACGAAAGAAACGCAGATCGCCGGATCGCTCACCATCGAAGGCCGCGGCCAGTACAGGATCTCGACCGGCATCCGCTTCTTCGATCACATGCTGGAGCTGTTCACGCGCCACGGAGGCTTCGATCTCGAGATCCAGGCCAAGGGCGACCTGGACGTGGACCAGCACCACACCGTGGAAGACGTCGGAATCGTCCTGGGGCAGCTTTTCAGCAAGGCTCTCGGCGACCGCGTGGGCATCAATCGCGCCGGCTATTTCGTTCTGCCGATGGACGAAACCCTCGCCGTGGTCGCGGTGGATCTCGGCGGGCGGCCGTACCTCGTCTATCAGGACCGCGTCCGTGTGCGGCTGGTGGGCGACCTGCAGTCGGAGCTTTGCGAGGACTTCTTCGGCGGCTTCGTCCACCATGCGGGCGCGAATCTGCACGCGAAGGTGCTCTACGGGCGGTCCAACCACCACAAGATCGAGGCGATCTTCAAGTGCTTCGCCCGCGCCATGCGCTACGCCTGCTCCAAGGATCTGCAGTTGGCCGATCAGTTGCCGTCCACGAAGGGTCTGCTGTGATCACGATCTTCGATTACGGCGCCGGCAACCTGCGCTCGGTCGAGAACACGCTCGCCGAGATCGGCGCGCCGTACAGACTGGTGGATTCGTCGGAGGATCTGGAGGCGGCGGAGAAAATCATCCTCCCAGGCGTGGGACACTTCGGCCAGTTGCTGCGCGCGCTCGATGAGAAGAACGTGCGCGCTGCGCTGGCCGGGCGCCTCCGCGCGGGCGTGCCGTTTCTCGGCATCTGCCTCGGCCTGCAGGCGCTATTCGAAGATAGCGAGGAAGCCCCCGATCAGCGCGGGTTGGGCCTGTTCCCCGGCAGGGTGCGACGCTTCCCGGAAGGCTTGCGCGTGCCGCACATGGGCTGGAACCAGTTGACCGCGCTGGCGCCTTCCCGGCTGCTGGAGGGCGTCGCGCCGGGCGCACACATGTACTTCGCCCACAGCTACTACGCGCCGGTGGTCGCCGAAACGGCCGCAAGCTGCGAGTACGGGACCGCCTACACCGCACTTCTCGAAAGCGCGAACGTGTGCGGCGTCCAGTTTCATCCGGAGAAGTCCGGCCCTGTCGGTCTGCGCATCATGCGGAACTTCTGCCAGCTTTAGCCATGCTCGCCAAACGGATCATCCCCTGCCTGGACGTCACCGCGGGACGTGTGGTGAAAGGCATCAACTTTGTGAACCTGCGAGACGCGGGCGACCCGGTCGAACTCGCCGAGCGCTACAACCGCGACGGCGCCGACGAACTCGTCTTCCTCGATATCACGGCGTCGAGCGACGACCGCGCCATCATGGCTGATGTCGTTGCTCGGACGGCGCGCCGCGTCTTCATTCCTCTGGCGGTGGGCGGCGGCATCCGCTCGGTCGCCGACGCGCGCAGGATCCTGATGGCCGGCGCGGACAAAGTGTCCGTCAACACGGCGGCGGTGCGCCGTCCCGAACTGATTTCCGAACTCAGTCTGGAGTTCGGTGCGCAGGCTGTCGTCCTGGCGATTGACGCCCGGCGCCGCGAGCCTGGAGCGTGGAACGTCTACACGAAGGGCGGGCGCGTCGACGAGGGCATCGACGCGATCGAATGGGCCGCGCGCGGCGAAGCGCTCGGCGCCGGAGAGATCCTGCTGACTTCCATGGACACCGACGGTGTGCAGGAAGGCTTTGACTGCGCCCTGACCCGCGCCGTCTCCCGCGCCACGCGGATCCCCGTGATCGCTTCCGGCGGCGCCGGCAAACCGGAAGATTTCCTGCGCGTCTTCCTGGAGGGCGAGGCCGACGCCGCGCTGGCCGCCTCCATCTTCCACTACGGTACGTATACCGTCGGCCAGTTGAAAGATTTTCTGGCCGCCAGCGGAATCCCGGTGAGGCACGCATGATCTTCCCTTGTATCGATCTGATGGACGGCAAAGTGGTGCAGTTAGTCCAGGGGCGCGAAAAGGCGCTCGAGGGCGACGCGCCGCTGGCCATGCTCGAAAGGTTCGCGGCATTCCCGGAGATCCAGGTGATCGACCTCGATGCCGCCATCGGCAACGGCGCGAACGATGCGATTGTCCGGTTGCTGGCCGGCCGCGCGCGCTGCCGTGTCGGCGGAGGTGTGCGGGGCGTCGAGCGCGCGCAAGCGCTTGTCGAACAGGGCGCGCATCGCGTGATCGTCGGGACCGCCGCATTTGCCGGGGGTGCTGTGAACACTGCGTTGCTGCAAATGATGGCAGACGCCGTCGGTCGCGACAAGCTGATCGTGGCACTCGACTCCAAAGGCGGCCAGATCGTGGTGAAGGGCTGGCGGGAAGCGGTCCCGCTGCGGGCCGAAGATGTGGTGCGCGACCTGGAGCCGTACTGTTCCGGCGTGCTCTGCACCTACGTCGACAAGGAAGGCATGCTCGAAGGGACGGACCTCGGCTGGTTCCGCCGTCTGCGCGACGCCACCTCGCTCGAAATCACGGCCGCCGGCGGCATCACCACCTACGAAGACGTCGACGCATTGCTCGACATTGGCGTCCACGCAGCGTTAGGCATGGCGATCTACACGGGCCGCCTCAGCCTGGACGAACTGGCGCGCCGGAATGCTGCCGAGTCTTAGGGCTCCAGCAGTTGCAGCGTCGGGACGTCGCGCCGGCCATCGAACCATTTCACAAGCACCTTTTCGAACAGCGAGTCCGGACCGGCCGCCTCGGCGAACAGCGTCATACAGGAGGCGAGCTTCAGGTCGTCAGGGAAGCCGAAGACTTCGGCCGCGGTACGGTCCGCGATCGCCAGAACCGCCTCCGTGCATTCGCGCAAGCGCGCCCCGAGGACCGGGTGCTCCAGGTAGGCCCGTGCTTCGGTGAGACTGCCGATGGCGTAGTGCCGGGACATGTCGCTGTGTCCGAGGCCGGCCACCTGCGGGAAGATGAACCACATCCAGTGCGTCCGTTTGCGCCCGGCACGGACTTCCCCGAGGGCCGTGACATAGACCGGGGCCTGTGCGCGCGTGAATCGCTCCAGGTGGAACGGGTCGTTCACTCTTCTCCTGATTCTTCCACGTCCCCGCCATCCAGGTATAATCCGGAGTTTATGGACCAGAACACCGACCGCCAATTCGGCTTCGCCACCCGCATGCTGCACGCGGGCCAGCAGGCCGACCCTACGACCGGCGCACGCGCCGTTCCCATCTACCAGACCACGTCGTACTGCTTCGAGGACACCGACCACGCCGCCGCGCTGTTCGACCTCCAGAAATTCGGGAACGTCTACACGCGGATCATGAATCCGACGACGGCGGTGTTCGAAGAGAGGATGGCATCGCTCGAAGGCGGCAGCGGCGCACTGGGCGTCGCCAGCGGCCAGGCCGCGCAACTGCTTGGCGTCCTCGCGATCCTGAACTCCGGGGATCAGATCGTCTCGTCAAGCACTCTGTACGGCGGCACCTTCACCCAGTTCGACATCAGCTTCCGCAAACTCGGCATTGACGTTGTCTTTGTCAATCCGGATGATCCGGAGAATTTCCGCAAGGCAATCACGCCGAAGACCAAACTGCTCTACGCCGAGACCGTCAGCAACCCGCTGATGAACGTGCTCGACATCGAAGCCGTCGCCAAGGTCGCCCACGAGGCGGGCATCCCCCTCATGGTCGACAATACGTTTCCCACACCGTACCTGTGCCGGCCGATCGAGCACGGCGCCGATATCGTCGTGCATTCGGCGACGAAGTTCCTCGGCGGGCATGGCACTTCGATCGGCGGCGTGATTGTCGATGGCGGCAAGTTCCCGTGGGACAGCGGAAAGTTCCCGCAATTGACGGAGCCGGCAAAGGCTTACCACGGGCTGAAGTACTACGAGACGTTTGGACCGATCGCCTACATCATCAAAACGCGCGTCGAATGCCTGCGCGATCTCGGCCCGGCGCTGAGCCCGTTCAACGCGTTCCTGTTCCTGCAGGGGATCGAAACGCTGAAGTTCCGTATGGACGCACACGTCGCCAATACCACGGCCGTGGCGCAGCATCTCTCCGGCCATCCCCTGGTGACCTGGGTGAACTACGCGGGTCTGCCGTCCAGCCCCTACTACGCCCTGGCGCAGAAGTACATGCCGAACGGGACGGGTGCGATCCTGACGTTCGGGATCAAGGGCGGCATGGACGCCGGCCGCAAGCTGATCAACTCCGTGAAGCTCTTCTCGCACCTGGCCAACGTGGGCGACGCCAAGAGCCTCATCATCCACCCGGCCTCCACCACGCACCGCCAGTTGACCGACGACGAGCGGAAGATCTGCGGCATCACGAACGATATGGTGCGGCTGTCAGTGGGTCTCGAGGATCTCGACGACATCCTGTGGGATCTCAATCAGGCGATCGAAGCGTCGCAGCAGTAGCCGGCGTGGGGCGCGAGCCTACTCGCTCGCGCCCGCCTCTTCCGGTTCCAGCTTTTCGATCTTGACCCGGGCGATCCGGTTGCGCTCCATCTCGAGAACTGTGTACCGCCTGCCCTCGTATTCCGCGTTCGCGCCCGCTTCCGGGATGCAGCCGAAACGCTGCAGCAGGAACCCGGCGAGTGTCTCAAAGCCCGCGTCCACCGGAATCTCGATGCCGTAGCGCATCTCCAGATCGCGGATGTTGATCGTTCCCTCCAGTTCCAGGTAGCTGGCGTCCGCGAGCGGCGCTTCGAAGGGCTGCGCGTCGTACTCGTCCTCAATCTCGCCGACGATCTGTTCCAGTACGTCTTCCACCGTCACCAGTCCCACAATGGTGCCGAACTCGTCGACCACCATGGCCATGTGTGCGCCGTTGCGGAACTGTTCCAGCAGTTGCGTGAGAGGCTTGGTCTCCGGCACGACGATGAGGCGCCGCATGATGTGGTCCACACGGAACTCCGGGGGGCGGCGTCCGGCCGCCATCGTGGCCCGTCGCTCGGCCCACACCACCGGCAGGTCCTTCGCGTACAGCACCCCCACAATATTTTCCGGGCTCCCTTCGTAGACCGGAAGCCGCGAGTGCTGTTCGCGAATCATCGTGCGCAGCAGATCGTCGAGGCTCGCGGTGCGCGGCACCGACACGATTTCGTGCCGCGGCACCATCACTTCCCGCACGAGGAGCTTGTCGAAGTCGAGGACGTTGTGGATCATGTCCTCCTGCCTCTCCGGGAGCAGTCCGGACCCACGGCTCAGGCTGACAACGACTTTCAATTCCTCCGCTGAATGCCCGCCCGAAGCCTCGCCGCGCAGCCCCAGGACTTTCGACACGAACAGGCTCGTGCGTTCAATGGCGCGCACGAACGGTTCACTGATCCGGTAGAAGACGAGCAGCACTGGCGCCACGACAGTTGCGATGCGGTCGGCGCGTTCGATCGCCAGGTTCTTAGGCACGACCTCACCGAGGACTACGTGGGCGAATGTCATCGTCGAGAACGCCAGGAAGAACGCCAACCCCCGCAGGACGGGTTCACTGACGTAGTCCAGAGCCGGCGCGAACCACTGCGTGAACAGCAGGAAGATGCTGTCTTCGCCCGCCCAGCCAAGCCCAAGGCTGGACAACGTCACACCGACCTGCACCACCGAGAGCAGGCGCTCGGGATTATCGAGCAGTTGGAGCGCGGCGACAGCGCCCTTGTTGCCGTCGGCGGCCAGTTGCCGCAGACGGGAGCCGCGGACTGTCAGGAGGCCGACTTCCGCTCCGGCGAAGAATGCGTTCGACGCCAGAATGAACGCCAACAGAACGAAACGCAGAGTGAATGAAACGTCGGCCATGTCAGAAAGCCGGACCGGCCGAGGCGCGTTGCATCATCGATTCTCGGATTCTAGCGCAGTTGCGGCGAATCGGGGTTCGCGGGAGAGTGCGTTGCTACAATCGGTTGGTGCTTGCCCGGCGGCTGCTCCTGGTGATGAATGTCCTGTTGGCGGGCGCCATTCTCATCGCGGTCCTGGCGGTGTACTGGTGGGGCGTGCGTCCGCTGCCCCAGCGGTCCGGCAGGATGCACGCGGCAATCGGGAGCCCGGGCAAGATCGTCTATGGCCCGCGGGGCGTCCCGCGGATCACGGCCGGTTCGGAAGAGGATCTCGCTTTCCTGCAGGGCTTCGCCACGGCCCAGGAACGCTTCTGGCAGATGGACATGCTGCGGCGCCTGACGGCCGGCGAGCTCGCCGAGATCGTCGGCCCTGCGGCTCTCGAATCGGACCGCGAGATGCGCGTGCTCCGCATGCGGCGCATGTCCGAGGAGGCGGTCCGCGCCATGACGGCGGGCGATCTGCGTCTGCTCGCGGCTTACGCCCGCGGCGTGAATCACTACCTGGAGCAGAACCGCGGCAAACTGCCGCTCGAGTTCGCTGTCATCGGCTACGAACCGCGGCACTGGCGGGTAGCGGACTCCGTCCTCATCGGCCTTCAGATGCTCCACGTCCTCACCTCCGGCTGGCAGAACGAAGCACGGCGCCACGAGATGCTGCAGGAGGGCGATCCGGTGCTGGTCGACTTTCTGTTCCCCGTCCGCACCGGCCCGGACGTCGCTCCTGGCTCCAATGCCTGGGCTGTTTCGGGTTCGCGCACCGCCTCCGGACGCGCCGCCATGGCCAATGACATGCATCTGCAACACGCTCTGCCGAACCTGTGGTACGTGGCGGAACTCGAGACCAGCGACGGCTTACACGCCGCCGGCGTGACGCTTCCCGGTCTGCCCGGCGTGATCGTGGGTCACAACGAGCAGATCGCCTGGGGCATCACCAATCTCCATTTCGACGTCCAGGATCTCGTCCAGGAGCCTTTCGATCCTCGAACCGGCATTCATGGCGCAGCCGGCGCGCGGCGGCAGGCGCAGGCGGAACGCGAAATCATCCTGGTGAAAGGGCAGAAGCCGGTGGAACTGACCGTGTGGGTCACCGGGTACGGTCCCATCGTCGGGACGAGCGGCACCGAAGCCTGGAGCCTACGCTGGGCTGCGGCTCAACCCGGGTCGTTCCAATTCCCTTTTTTCGAATTGAACCGGGCCCGCAACTGGGAGGAATTCCGCAGTGCACTCTCCCGCCTCACGGGACCCGCATCGAACTTTGTGTACGCCGACGCCGGTGGCAACATCGGATACCAGGCCGCCGGACGTCTTCCGGTCCGGCAGGGCTGCGACGGAACCCTGCCCGCGCCGCCGGACTGCCAGTGGAGCGGCTTCATCCCATTCGAGGATCTGCCCTCCTCGTTGAATCCGGAATCCGGGCTGATCGTAAGCGCGAACCAGAACCCGTTTCCTGAGGACTACAAGTATCCCGTCAACGGCTTCTTTACCGCGCATTTCCGCGCAACCCAGATCCGCCAGCGCCTCGGAGCCCGCACCGGCTGGACTCCGGATGAGATGGTCGCGCTGCAGAAAGACGTCTACTCCGCCTTCGGGCACCTCCTCGCGCGTTCGATCGTAGCCGCCTGTGAGCGGCAAAATTCACGAGACTTGGAAGAGGCGGTCAACCTGCTGCGCGCCTGGGATGGCCAGATGGAGCAGGACAGACCGCAGGCCGTGCTGGTGGCGCTTGCCGAACGCCACCTCCTGAAGGCCGTCACAGACAAGGCGGCGCCGGGCAAAGGTCTGCTCTACAGATCGTACATGTCGAGCGCCGTACTCGAGAAGTTGCTGAGGGAGAGGCCGGAAGGCTGGTTCAAGGATTTCGACGGGCTCCTGGTGACCGTCCTGCGGGACGCGATTGAGGAAGGCGCGAGGATTGAGGGCGCAACCCTCAGCCGCTGGCGGTACGGCCGGTTCCTGCCGTACGCGTTGCAGCATCCGGTCGGAGGGCGGCTGCCCCTCGTTGGGACGTACTTCAACATCGGTCCGCTGCCCGGCAGCGGATCGAGCACCACCATCAAGCAGTTTTCTCGGCAGATGGGACCGTCGATGCGATTCGTGGCCGAGCCCGGAAACTGGGAGGCGACGCGACTCAACCTTCCCGTCGGTCAGTCCGGGCACGTCCTATCCAGGCACTACAAGGACCAGTGGCAAGCCCACTATCAGGGCACGAGCTTTCCCCTGCCATTCGGCGGCAAGGAAACGGCTGGGGGTCTGGAAGTCATTCCCGAGCGGGATTGACGCTCAACTGACGGCCTCTCTCTGCGCCAGCATCTTCAGCATCAGTAAATCGATGTGGCGAAACGTCGGAACCGGAATGTCTGCTTCGGTTTCGTCCTGGGCGAACTGCTCGCGCACCAGCACCCGTAGTTCTTCGACAGACAGACCCAGCATCCCCGCTGCCTCGTCTTCGTTGTACTCCGTCTTGCCCGCTTCCCAGGGAATCATAGCCCGCTGTAACTCCATGCTCATAGGCATTGTAGAAGGGACAGGGCGGACGCCCAATCGGGCAGAGTACCTAAATGAGGAGGGGCCTTGCCTGACGGATCCAGTACCGGTTGGCTACCGGACCACGACGAAAAACGTCTTCCAGATCACATTGACCAGCGCATGCGTTACCATGGCCGCCCGGACACCGCCTCCGGCAAGATAGGCTTTGCCATAGAACCAACCGGCAAGCGCGGCGACGATGGCGAACCGCCAGTTCGGAAACTCGCGTGACCAGAGGTGCGCCACGCCGAACAGGATCGAGCTCAGCATCAGTGCCGCCGCCGGTTTGCGGGTCCACTCGGTCAGCCATGGAAGCAGGAGTCCCCTGAAGAAGAACTCTTCAGCGAGCGCGACGACCCACAGCATTCCGGCGAATACCAGCGGGGCGCGCCAGAGCGCGGCCGTCGAAGGCTCAAAGCGGACAAACCCGATCCCGACGGACACGGGCAGCAGGACGAACACAGCCAAGGCAAACCAACGGAGTCCGGTCCGCCACTCGGCGGCGCTGGGCCAGAACCCGAAACCGGTGCCGCGCACCTCGCGGATCAGAAGGAAGACAAGCAATGCATGCCGGATCAGCATTAACTGGCCGAGAAACTCGAGCGACGGGACCGAAGGGTGCGGCGAGACGTACACGAAGCCGAAGAAGCCGCTGAGCCGGACCCACACAAGCAGCACCAGGATCGCAATGTCGGAGACCCAGGTCGGTGGCCGGTAGACATACCAGAATGGAAGGAATGCTCCCAAAAGAACCAATCGCAGGAACGAATCGGTGACAAAGACTCCGGTGCCGAGACTATAGACGCAGTAGGGCAGGACAGCGGTGGCCGCCATGGCCACCGAAAGCGCCGTGACGCTGAGCCTCTCGCTCAACTGCTCACGTAACCGTGGAAACGCGGCCACGAGGTAGAAAGCGAATTCGAGGAGACAAGCCGCAACGATGGGCCAGGCGATCCCGGCCGGGATCTCACGTTGCGCGGCCTGCCAATGCCCTGCGGCGGCCAGGACCACCCATCCAAGCAGGACGGTGACGGCGTAAGAGCGCGGGATCGCCGTCATCCGATCAGCTCGATCCGTTCGCCCTCCTGCGCAAAGGTCACCTCAAGCGGCGCCTGGCCGAGTTGGCGGCGAATAGCTGCCAGTTGGCAATCGAGAAAGGCATCGTCGTGATCGGGGTCGTGATGGAACACCGTCAGTTTGCGGACGCCGGCGGCCAAGGCGTCCGCCACAGCATCTTCATAGGTGCCGTGGCCCCAGCCGCGCCGGGAGGGGTATTCTTCACTGGTGTACTGCGCTTCGCGGATCAGAACGTCGGCACCGCGCGTGAATTCGAGCGCCGCGCGGTCGAGCGCGAGGTTCTCCGGCGTGGGCCCCAGTGCCCTGGCCCAAGGTTCATGATCGCTCATGTACACCACAACCTTGCCCCGGTATTCGAGCCGGAAGGCGGAGCAGCCTCCCGGATGGTTCATGGCATGGGTCCGGACAGTCATTTCGCCCAATCGCAACTCAGGCGCCAGACGATGAAAACGGATGTCCGCCGGCAAGTCCCGAAAGATCACCGGGAAGTGTGGCGCTTCCATCAACTTCAGGAAGGGCTCGGCGACCGTGTGCTGGCCGTTTCCTGACTGAACCGTATCTGCCAGGTAGATGTCCATGTGGACCCCCGCCTGGTAGGCAGGGCGGAAGAAGGGGAAGCCTCCCAGGTGATCCATGTGTGGATGGCTGATGAGCAGATCGACCCGGCGGACGGACTCCTGCTCGAGGCAGTTGCCCAGCAGGCGGATCCCAGTGCCGGCATCCACAACCAGCACCCGCGTGCCATAGCGGACCTCGACGCAGGCGGTGTTGCCGCCGTAGCGGACCGTCCCTTGACCCGGCGTGGCGACAGAACCCCGGGTTCCCCAGAAGCGCAGCCAATACTCCGACACGTCACCTCACGGCAGTTCCTTGACGCGAATCCGGCGAAAGTCCACGTGAGTCCCGTGTCCGAGAAATCCGATATGCCCCGATGTCCGGCTCAGGCCGGGATGCTTGGCAAGCAACTCCGGATCCCGCACGCTGCCCAAGTCTGCGTCAAGAATCTTCGTTCCATTCAAAGTGACCGTAATCCGCCGACCGTCGGCGATGATCTCCTGCTCGTTCCACTCGCCGGTGGCCCGCAGATATCCGGTCCTGGCGGGAAAGACGTGGTAGATGGAGCCGTGGACCTGCCAGGGCTTCAGCTTGCCCCGATATGTCGGGCCGTCGTTGTCGATGACCTGAATCTCCATGCCTGAGTACGCGACATCGCCGGCCAACGGGCTGCGGATGCCAATGCCGTTGTTCGACCCCTCGCGCAGGCGGAACTCCAGACGCAAGACAAAGTTGGCGTACTCCTTGACGGTAAACAAGTTACCCCCGCCATCCGCGGGACAGACCAGCATCCCGTCCTGGGCGACGTACCCCGGGCCCTTCCCCTTGACCAACTGCCACCCCTCGAGGTCACGGCCGTTGAACAGAGGCTGAAATCCGGGTTCCGCATCGGCTGCCGGCAGTGCCTGCGCCATCAGGAGGATAGCTAATCCGATCCACATTTGACCCAAGTGTACCACCGGTCCTCTCCCTCGCCTTATCCCTCTGGTTTATCGGCGGATTCGCCGGGAAGCTCCATGCCCGTGGCCTGTTATAATCCGGGAAAGTTGTCTCCCCAAATGCAGCTGCCGCGACTTTGGCTGGCCCTGCTGGTTCCCTGTGCACTTGGCGCGCAAGTCACCGGCACTCTCGCCGGCTCTGTCGCCGACGCGTCGGAATCCGTCGTCCCTGGGGTCCGGGTGACCGCGTTCAACGAGGGTACCGGGGAGAAGCGGGAGACCGAGACCAATGGCGCCGGCCAGTTCGCGCTGGGATTCCTCCAACCGGGCGTCTACACCATCGAGTTCACCGCGCCCGGTTTCAATCCTGCCCGCACCCGCGCCGTCCTGAACGTGAGTGAGCGCGCAGCTGTCAACATTGTTCTGCAGCCGGCTGTGGTGGCGGAGACGGTCATCGTCACCGCTGAGGCTCCAGGGCTCCTGCAGACCGAGACTGCGACCCTCGGCCGGGTCGTAGATCAGCGCACCATGCAGCAACTGCCGCTCGCGACCCGGAACTTCACCCAGTTGCTGGCGCTCTCTCCCGGCACCGCGGCGCCCCTAAATGACGCATCGGCGCTCGGCCGTGGAACTCAGAACCTTTCGGCCGGCGGCATGCGCCGGGTCTCGAACAGCATCCGCATCGATGGCCTGGATGTGATCAACATCCACACCAACAGCTCCGTCGAGAACACGCAGTCATCCAACGGCGTCATGATCCCTTCACCCGAGGCGATCCAGGAGTTCAAGGTCCAGACCAGCCTCTACGACGCCCAGCACGGGCGCAGCGGCGGCGCCAACGTGAATCTCGTGACCCGTTCCGGCGGGAACCGCTGGCACGGCGCGCTGTTCGAGTTCTTCCGCAACGAGAAGCTCAACGCCAACGATTTCTTCTTCAACCGCAATGGCCAGCCCCGCGCGATGTTGAAGCAGAATCAATTCGGGGGGACACTCGGTGGACCTGTCGCGAAGGACCGTACATTCTTCTTCGTTTCCTACCAGGGAACCCGCCAGCGGAACGGTTTAACCGGATCCCGCACCATCACCCTGCCCGCACTCGGCGAGAATCGCAGCCGCGCGGACCTCGGCGCCACGTTTGCGGGCCTGACCGGCGTTCGGGGCGGTGTTTCGGTAGCGCCCGACGGTTCGAACCTCAACCCGGTGGCGCTCGCCGTGCTCAACTACCGGACGGCGGATGGCTCCTACCTGATTCCGTCCCCGCAAACGGGTTCCGCCACGGGGAACTTCTCCGTCTCGCTGCCCGCCACCTACACCGAGGACCAGGGCAGCTTCAGCTTCGATCATTCCCTGACGGCCCGGAACCGGCTGACCGTGCGTGGCTTCGTTACCGAGCAACCGCAGGTCCGGCCGTTTCAACTGGCGAATGTGCCTGGCTTCGGCGTCACCCAGGACTTCCACGGGAAGTTCCTCAGCCTTACCGACGTCCATGCCTTCACGTCGTCCCTCGTGAACGAGTTCCGTGCGGGCGCCACGCGGACCGGCGGCAAGGTGATCCCGCAGACGATCGTCCGCACGGACGAGATCGGGATGGCGCGCTTCAACGCGGAAACGTTCCCGGACATCCCTGACATCAACGTGGGCGGGGCTTTCCGCATCGGCTACTCGGTCGACGCCGACCAGGCCGGGATGCAGAACATCGTGCAGCTTGCCGATACGGTCTCCTGGTCCCGGACCCGCCATCAGGTGCGCGCCGGTTTCGAACTGCGCCAGTATCAGAGCAACTACTTCAACAACAACCGGGCCCGCGGGGCGATCGCATTCCAATCCTTCGCCGACTTCCTCCTCGGCCGCCCGGCTGGTTCTGTGGCTCAAGGCGGCACTGGCACCAACTTCAGCAATCTCAATACGTCCAGCGTTGCCAGCGGCGTCGTCCAGCGCGACGACCGCCTCACCGACACGGCGCTTTTCATCCAGGACGATTGGAAGATCACGCCAAGGTTGACGCTCAATTTCGGGCTCCGTTGGGAGTTCCTCGGATTCACCGTCGACAAGCGGGGCCGCAATGGCAACTTCTATCCGCACCTTTACGCACCGCCGCCCCCAGGCGGGACAACGTCCGCCGGATTTGTCCAGTCGCGGAACGCCGAGCGGAAGACGCCGGGCCTGCCTGAGGTCCACCCGACGATGCTTGACGGCGACCGCTGGAACAACTTCGCACCACGCGCCGGATTCGCCTACCGGGTGAGCGACCGCCTCGCCCTCCGCGGCGGCTATGGGATGTTTCATGACCGGCTCTCGAACCAGGTTGGGCTGCGCGCGGCGCTGGCGCCGCCCAACTACCTGCGGATCAACCTTTCAGGCGCGGATACGGCTCCCTACAGCCTCCAGAACCCGTTCCCGGTCCTGCCGCAGCGTGATGAATTCCCGATTGTGCCGCTGCTCGGGGCGCCGCCGTACACGGTCACGAATCCCGCGGTGGCGATGAACGCGATCGACCCCGGTCTGCGCACGCCCTACGTCCAGCAGTACGCCTTGAACCTCCAATACCAGTTGCACTCCTTTCTGATCGAAGCCGGATATGCCGGCAGCAAGGGCGTCAGCCTCCCATCGGAACGTTTGATCAACCAGGCGCTGCTGGCCTCGCCGGAGGCGCCCATCAACGGAGTCACGACCAATACCGCAGCGAACGCCGTCCAGCGGACCCCGTTCCTCGGGTTCTCGCCGCAGGGCCTGGTCTGGGTCGAAACCGCGACCGATTCCCGCTACAATTCCCTGCAGTTCAGCGTGACGAAGCGCCTCAGCCGCGGCCTGCAGTTCCTCGCCGGGTATACGTTCTCCAAGTCGCTCGACAACAACTCCGGCAACCCAACGCAGCTTCTCGATGGCATCAGCGGCGATCAGCTCAACCCAGCCCAAGCTAAGGGACTCTCGGAGTTCGACATTCCCCACCGCGTGGTCACCAGCTTCGTCTTCGATCTCCCGGACTGGACACGGGGACGGTGGAGCCGGGTCTTCGGGGGCTGGCAGACCGCGGGCGTCGTGACGGCCCAGTCGGGTGTGCCGTTCACGATCACCGACAGCGGCGCGGCGGCCCTGTATGGCGTCTCGACTTCGCGCGGCAGTTGGGCCCCGGGAGCCACCATCGCCAGCGCCCGCAGGGGGGGGCGCGTCCAGGACCGGCTGCAGGCGTTCTTTGACACCGCCGCGTTCGTCCGTCCCGGCCAGGTCTTCGGCAACACCGGCCGCAACATCCTGCGCGGACCAGCGGTGGCGAATGTGGATCTTTCCGCCATCAAACGCACCGCCGTCACCGAGAAGGCGGCTCTCGAATTCCGGGCGGAGTTTTTTAATCTCTTCAACAAGGCCAATTTCAGCTCCCCGGCAAGCGCGGTCAACACCGCCGCCACGTTCGGCGCCATCCAGTCGACGCAAGGCAATCCGCGCCTGATCCAACTGGCGCTGAAGCTCCTGTTCTAATGCAAGATCCCGCACAGGACGAACGAGCGGTTCTGGCCCGCGAGTTGGCGTACCACGAGGAACTCTACGGCGGCTTCGCCCAGACGCACTTCGCCCGGCCGGCCGTGCGCGCCTTGCGGCGCCACATGGTGCGCCGGTTGCTGACGGTTTCCGGCGCCGGACCAGGCAGCCGCGTCCTCAGCCTTGGCTGCGGCATCGGGGATACCGAACTCCTGCTCGCCCCGCACGTCGGGTCGGTCACCGGCATCGATCTGTCCCCATCGGCGATCCGGCAGGCCCGCGCCGACGCCTCCGCCGCGGGCATCCGCAACGCGGAATTCATCGAAGGTGCTTTCGAGCATCTCGACGGAGCCTTCGACTTCGCCTTCGGCGTCTTTTTCCTGCACCACCTGCCGGATGCATCGCTTGACGCGTTCCCCGAACGGATCGCGTCGCTGCTCGCCCCAGGTGGCGTTTTCTACTCACTGGATCCAAGCCGCTGGCGACTGGCGGGAGCGCTCGGCCGCCTGATCGTCCCCGGTCTGATGCGCCGCTACCAGACGCCCGACGAGCGCGAACTGGACCCCTGGACGACCGCTGCCCGTTTTGAAGCCGCCGGCTTCGCCTCCCGCGTCGCGTTCTACGATTTTTTCTCATCCCAGTTTGCCGGTCTCCTCCCCGGATTCGAGTCCGGCTACCGGATGGCCCGTGCCGCCGACGAGGTCTTGTGCCGCATCCCTCTGCTGTCCCGCCTGGGAGGGAACTTCGAGGTCATTGCCCGGTTGTCTGCCGCGCCGCCTGAACAGAACTGTAGTACTCCTCGGGTCAGCTAAGGATAGGTAAAATACCGAGGGGCTTCTAAGGGTTACCAAGATTGACTTAGTACGATGGGCACGCGTAAGCTATGGTAGATACGTTGGGGTAGCCTATGATCGACGAAACCACGTCGGCTGCGAGGAGTGAGGATCAACGGCCCGATGCCAGTGGCGACGGTGCGATGATTCGCATCGTAATTGCTGACGACCACCCGATCTTCCGCGATGGTTTGCGTAAGCTTCTTGCTCTTGAGGACGATTTCGAGATCATTGCCGAGGCGAAGGACGGAAAAGAAGTGCTCGATATTGTCGAGCAGATGGAGCCGGATATCCTTCTTCTCGACCTGAAGATGCCCGGTCTTGACGGCCTCACTGCTCTGCAGCGCCTGCAGACGACCAAGGCGAAAACCAAAGTCATCGTGCTCACTGCCTCGGAAGACAAAAACCAGTTTGTCCAGGCGATGAAGTTCGGCACGCAGGGCATTGTCCTGAAGCAGACGGCAACGGATCTGCTGATTAAGAGCATCCGCAAGGTTCACGCCGGCGAGATCTGGCTGGACTCGCACACCACTGCCGCGGTGATGCGGCAGTTTGCCAATCCCGTGGAGCCGCCCCCCGTGGGACGCGACCGCGAACGCTCTCCGCTAAGCCAGCGCGAGCGGGAGATCGTGTCGTTGGTGGCGCAAGGCTACAAGAATAAGGAAATGGCCGAGAAGATGTTTATCAGCGAGCAGACGGTGAAGAACCATCTGCACAACATCTTCGACAAGTTGGGCGTCTCAGACCGGCTTGAACTGGCCCTTTACGCCATTCACAAGAACCTCCATCAGGGCTGAGATCCCCGCTCCAGAGCGGAGTGCTTGCGGCCGAACACGAAGTAGATCCCCAGTCCGATCGCCAGCCAGACGACGAACCGCGCCCACGTTTCGAGCGGCAGTCCCAACATCAACAGAAGGCACGAAACAATCGACAGCAGCGGAACCCAGGGCGCGCCCGGAACCCGGAATCCGCGCGGCCTGTCAGGATCGGTCTTCCGCAGCACCAGGACGCCTGCCGAGACCACGGCGAAGGCGAACAGCGTGCCGATATTCGCCAGGTCGGCGAATGTGCCGATGTCGCCGATGCCTGCCGGGATTCCGACGAGCAGCCCAGCCACCCAGGTGCTGAGATACGGAGTCCGGTGCTTCCCATGGATCCGGGAGAACGCCTTGGGGAGCAATCCGTCGCGCGACATCGCATACCAGATGCGCGTCTGTCCGTACTGGTAGACGAGCAGCGAGGAGACCATGCCGACGACCGCGCCAATCCCCACCAGCCTGCGGATGTCGTGCATCCCGAGCGCGGCCAGCGCGTTCACTACCGGTGAAGCATTGCCGAGGGTATGGTACGGTGCAATCCCGGTCAGCACGACCGCCACCGACACGTACAGGATCGAACAGACGACGAGTGTGCCGAGGATTCCGACGGGCAGGTCGCGCTGCGGCCGGCGGCACTCCTCGGCGGCGGTGGACACCGAGTCGAAGCCGATAAAGGCGAAGAACACGATGGCCGAACCCGTGATGACCCCCGGCAAACCGTTCGGCATGAATGGAGTCCAGTTCGCGGGTTCGACCGCGCGGGCCGCCCCGATCACAAAGACCAGGATGGCGGCGACCTTGACGAACACCATCAGGTTATTCGCGGCGGAGCTCTCGCGGATGCCGCGCACCAGGACCCATGTGATCGCCATGATGCAGAGAAACGCCGGGAAGTTGAACCAGTTGCCCGTCATTTCGCCGCCGGCAAAGATCGGCCCGGCCAGATGGTCAGGGAAGTGTACGCCGAAGACCGTCTCCAGGACGTCGTTCAGGTACGCAGAGAAGCCGACCGCCACGGCCATGTTCGAGACAGCGTATTCGAGAATCAAATCCCAACCGATGATCCAGGCGATGAGTTCGCCCAGTGTGGCGTAAGCGTACGTGTAGGCGCTTCCCGCGACCGGAATCATCGACGCCAGCTCCGCGTAGCACAGCGCGGCGAAGCCGCAGACTATGGCCGTAATGAGAAAGGAGAGCGCGATTGCCGGACCGGCGCCGGGCCGGCCGATGGTCGAAAGCGCTTCGGGTCCGTGCGCGAGCAGATCGAGGACCGGCGCGTGGAGAACGGATTGAAACGCCAGCGTCTCGCCCGCCGCCGCCGTCCCGGTCAGGATGAAGATGCCGGAGCCGATGACCGCGCCCACACCAAGAGCCACCAGGCTCCATGGCCCGAGCGTCTGGCGCAGGCGGGTGGCCTGCGCCGCCGCCACCAGGTCGTCGATGTTTTTGCGGCGCAGATAGGACATCGTCCCCGGCGCGCTCCGCTAGCGCTTGCGCTGACCCTTGACGACCTTCTTGACCTTCTTCTTCATGGATCCCCGGGCCACGCCCGATTCGCGCTTGGCCTTCGGCGGGGCTTCCTTCCGGGCGGCCCGTTTGGCCTCTTTCCGCTCTTCTCTGTCGGTGATCGATTTCGTGTTCATTCGGTCTTCAATCCTGCGTACTTTGCAATAATTTTCTTCAGTCCGTAACCGGGAAAACTGACGGTCAACTTCGCGTCTTCCCCTTCGCCCTCGCGGCGCACAATCATTCCTCGTCCGTACTTCGGATGGTTCACGATGTTGTTGCTGGACCGCGGCGCCGGAGGTTTTGCGCGCGCGACGGGCGCGGCAGCCGGCCTGGGCGCCGCGGCCGGCCTGGGCGTTGCCTGAGGCTGGGCGGCGCGCAGTGGAGCCGATTGCGCCGGGAACGGGCGCCCGCGGTCAGCGAAGAATTGCCGGATGTTGTCGACCGAGTTATATGTCTTGCCAGTGTACAGGTTCCGCCGCGCCGATTCCCGTACTTCCCAGCTTTCCGCGGTCAGGTCCACGCCGCCGGTATCCGCCGCGGCTCCCATCGGGATCACCAACTCCTCGGGCACTTCCGCCAGGAAACGGCTGCGCATTGTCCGTTCCTGTTCGCCGCCTCCGAAGCGCCTCCGGTAGCGTGCCCACGTCAGGTACAGCCGCTTCTCGGCGCGCGTCATCCCGACGTAGCAGAGGCGGCGCTCCTCTTCCATCATCGCCTGCGAGTCGAACGAGCGGACATGAGGAAGAGCCCTTCTTCCATGCCTGCCAGGAACACGACCGGAAACTCGAGGCCCTTGGCGTTGTGGATGGTGAGCAGGGAGACTTGTGCTTCTTCGTCGACGCTGTCAGCATCGGCCACGAGCGCCGCATGATCGAGGAAACTCGCGGCGTCTTCGCCCCGTTCGGCCGCTTCCGCCGCGGCGTTAATCAACTCGTTCAGGTTCCCGGCGCGGGTGTCGCTCTCCGGCGAGGGATCCTGCTCCAGCATCCTGCCGTAGCCGGTCCGTTCCACGATGAACTTGAGCGCCTCTTTCACGTCGCGCTCCCGGGCGGCGCCGGCGATTTCTTCCATCGCCGTTCGAAACGCCTGCAGCGCCGCCTGCGCCCGTGCCGGAAACAGCTTCTCGTCGAGCATTTGCGTGAGCGCGCTCCACAGCGACAACTCGTGCTGCAGCGCGAACTGCTCGATCTGTTCCACCGTGGTCCGGCCGATGCCGCGGGCCGGTGTGTTGATCACGCGCAGAAGGCTGATGGAATCGGACGGAGAAAGCGCTGCCTTCAGATAAGCGAGGATGTCCTTGATTTCGGCGCGCTGGTAAAAGCTGAAGCCGCCGACGACGAGGTAGCGCCGCCCGTACCGCCGCAATGCCTCCTCGATCTGGCGCGATTGGAAGTTTGTCCGGTAGAGCACCGCGACACGGGTCTTCGGATCGGCATGGATCAGCCGTTCGATCGTGTCGGCGATGAAGAGGGCCTCGTTCTCACCGTCGAACGCCGTGTACACGGAGACACGGTCTCCCTCCCCGGCGTCCGTCCAGAGATTCTTCCCCTTGCGCTCCGTGTTATTCGCCACCACAGCGCCGGCCGCCGACAGAATCGTCTTCGTCGAGCGATAATTCTGTTCCAGGCGGATGGTCGCCGCATTCGGAAAATCCTTCTCGAAATCCAGAATATTCCGGATGTCGGCGCCGCGCCAGCTATAGATCGACTGGTCCTCGTCCCCCACCACGCAGACATTGCCATGATCCCGGCTGAGCAGTCGCATCAGCTCGTATTGGCTGCGGTTGGTGTCCTGATACTCATCGATCATGAGATACGAGATCGTGCGGTTGTACTGTTCGCGCGTGGCTGCGTCGTGCTGCAGAAGGCAGACGCTCTCCAGCAGAAGGTCGTCGAAATCGAGGGCGTTCGCCCTCCGCAGCGCCTTCTCGTATTCTTCGAACACAACCGCCAGCTTGTTCGTGTTCGGGTCCTTGGCGCGCCGGAAGACATCCTCCGGCCTTTCCTTCCGGTTCTTGGCGTGGCTGATTGCCGAGAGCGCCGCCCGGTACTTCATGAACTTTTCGTCGAGACCCAGGTGCTTATAGGCAGCTTTGACAATCGCCACCTGGTCGTCGTCGTCGTAGATCGTGAACTGGCGCGTGAACCCGGGACGCAGTGCCGCCAGCGGATCGCCGTCCCGCCGCAGCAGACGCACACAGAAGGAGTGGAACGTCGAGAGCCGGGGGCGGTCCCCGACTCCCCCAGCGAGCAATCCCGCGACACGCTGCCGCATCTCGTCGGCAGCCTTGTTGGTGAACGTCACAGCCAGCACGGCTGATGCTGGAATTCTTTTATTTTGTATGAGATGGGCAATCCGGTGGGTGATCACACGAGTCTTCCCGCTGCCCGCGCCGGCGAGGATGAGCACCGCTCCCTCGGTGTGCGCCACGGCCTCCCGCTGTTGAGGATTCAGGCCTTGAAGGAAGTCCATCGGAGAACTACGATCAGTTCATCGTACCATGGAGCCCTTAGAACTACCGAGGTCCTGCTACCCGCAAATATTCTCCGATATATCCCGCACAGTTCATGAGAATATTTCTTCCGGGGGGATTGTAGTATTCCTGGCAGACGGAGGACTATAAGGGCATGAATCATTCCATGACCTCCCCTACTCAGATCCGCTCGCTGCAGGCGCAGCTCGACGAGCTATATGCGCGTCGCGCGGTGATCGACCGCGTGCTGGAGGCTCTGCTCGAATACCGGGACAGCCAGCCGCGGCAGCGCGTACCGAAGCGGCGACAAGCGGCGTAGCGGGTGTGCGGTGCGCGTCAGGCAGGTCCCCTGGGATCGGGCTGTCGTCTCCGGGACAGCCGGGCGCGACCCGCAGGAATGCGAGCGGGCGTCTGGGAGATCCGTTATAATTCCTCTGCTACGGGAATGGAAACGAGAACTCTTGGGCGAACGGACTTGGTGGTATCCCGTGCCTGCTTCGGCACGATGACGTTTGGCTCGCAAGTAGATGAACCCGGCGCCCTGCGGATGGTGGATGCCTGTCTCGACCGGGGCGTGAACTTCTTCGATACGGCAAATGTCTATAACCGCGGGGCTTCGGAGACGATCCTGGGCAGGGCGATCCGGGGCCGCCGCGGCAAAATGATCATCGCCAGCAAGGTCCGCGGCTGGATGGGCGACGGCCCGGACGAGCAAGGTTTGTCCCGCGCGGCGATCCGCCGCGGCATCGACGCCACCCTCCAACGGCTTCAGACGGATTACCTCGATCTGTACTACCTGCACCAGCCGGACTATGCGGTTCCGATCGAAGAGACGCTGGACGCGATGGACGAACTCGTCCGCGAGGGTAAGGTCCGCTATCCGGCGAGTTCGAACTATTCGGGCTGGCAGGTCTGCCAGATGCTCTGGATCGCGGAGAAGAAGGGCTACCGGCCTGCCACCGTCACGCAACCGATGTACAACCTGATCGCGCGGGGCATTGAGCAGGAGTACCTGCCAATGGCTCGAGAACTGGGCGTCGCCACCGTTGTTTATAACCCACTCGCGGGCGGCCTGCTCACCGGCAAACAGAAGCGCGAGGCCCCGGAACCGGGGACGCGCTTCGACGGCAACCGGATGTACCTGGACCGATACTGGCGCGATGAGGCGTTCGACGCTCTGGAAGCGCTGCGCGAGATCGCGGATGCGGCGGGACGGTCGATGGTTAGCCTGGCTCTCAGTTGGCTGCTGCACCATTCGACGGCGGACGCGATCATCCTCGGCGCGTCGCGGATGACGCACCTCGAACAGAACCTCGATGCGTTCGCGGATGGCCCGCTGACGGCCGAAACGGTCACCGCTTGCGACCAGGTCTGGGCCCGCTTGCGCGGACCGGCGCCCATCTACAATCGCTGACGAGTCCTGATAGAATCGCCGGATATGCGATTTTCCCTGCTGCTCTTCCTCGCTGGCAGCCTGCTGGCTCAGGGCCAATACGATTTGCTCCTCAAGGGCGGCCACGTGATCGACCCCAAGAACGGGATTAGCGCGAAGCGCGACGTGGCGATCCAGGACGGCAAGATTGCCGCGGTCGCCGAGTCGATCGATGCGTCCCGCGCATACAAGGTCGTCAATGTTTCGGACTACTACGTCACGCCCGGTCTCATCGATATCCATGTCCATGTGTACGCGGGCACCGGGATGCGCGGCGCCTACTCGGGCGACAACAGTATCTATCCGGACGGTCACACGTTCCGCGTCGGCGTGACGACCGTCGTGGACGCCGGCAGCTCCGGCTGGCGCAATTTCGAAGATTTCAAGGATCGGGTCATCGACCGCTCCAAGACGCGCGTGCTGGCCCTGCTGAATATTGTCGGCCGCGGCATGGGCGGCGGCGACATCGAGCAGAACGTCCAGGACATGGATGCGCAGGCGACCGCCGCCATGGCCAAGAAGCACCCGCAGGTCGTCGTGGGGGTCAAGACCGCGCACTTCTCTGGACCGGAGTGGGTCGCGGTCGACCGCGCGGTCGAGGCCGGTAATGCGGCCAACGTCCCGGTCATGGTCGATTTCGGCCGCTTCCGGCAGGAGCGCCCCTTCGAAGAACTGGTGACGAAGCGGCTGCGCCCGGGCGACATCTACACGCACGCCTTTCTCGGGGCCGTGCCGCTTCTCGACGAGAAGTTGCAGGTGCGGCCATTCATGCACGAAGCGCGGAAGCGGGGCGTGATCTTCGACGTCGGCCACGGTGGCGGCAGCCTCCTGTTCCGCCAAGCCGTGCCTGCGGTCAAGCAGGGTTTCCTGCCGGATTCGATCTCCACCGACATCCACATCACCAGCATGAATGCGGGCATGAAGGACATGCTCAATGTCATGTCCAAGTTCATCAACATGGGTATGTCCGTCGACGACGTGATTCTGCGTTCCACGTGGAATCCCGCCAAACAGATCAAGCGCCAGGAACTGGGACACCTCACCGTGGGCGCCGTCGCCGACGTGGCCGTGCTCAACGTGCTCGATGGCAAGTACGGGTTCACCGATATCGCGGGGACGCGGATGCGGGGCGACCGGAAGTTCGAGTGCGAGCTGACGATCAAGGACGGCAAAGTCCACTACGACCTCAACGGCATCACGCGCCGCGACTGGGATGGACTCGGCATTTATGATTCGCAGGGGGATCCGCGCTGGGATGCAACCATTGGAGGTGGTGGCGGTGGCCGGCGCCGCGGTGGACAGCGTCCCCGGTAACGCCCGGCTGTCTTGCGTCAAGCCATTCCGGCTGCATACACTAACCGTTGTGAGTCAATACCTGCGACTCCTCCTGCTGCTCGGCGCCGCGTCCGCTTTCGCCGCGCCGCCCGGGGCGATTGAACACTTCGAGAAGAAGGTCCGCCCGATCTTTGCCGCCAAGTGCCAGGCGTGTCACGGGACGAAGGCCAAGATGGGAGGCCTCGATCTCACGTCCGCCGCCGGGTTCCGCGCGGCGGGTCCCCTGATCGATCCTGAGCAGCATGAGAAGAGCCGCTTGCTCGAAGTGGTCAGCTACGAGGACCGCGTCAAGATGCCCCCCACGGGCAAGCTGGCGGACGATGAACTGGCCGCGCTGCGCGAGTGGGTGAAACTCGGGGCGCCCTGGCCGGAGGCTCCGCGGCAGGCGGAGGAGAAGGCGGCGAAACGGGCTGACGCAACTTTCTGGTCGCTGCAGCCGCTGAAGCAGGTCACGCCGCCGCGGGTGCGGAACGAAGGCTGGGTCCGCAACGACGTGGACCGCTTCATCCTCGCCAGGCTGGAGGCCAACGGCCTCGATCCCGCGCCGCCCGCGGATAAACTCACGCTGCTGCGGCGCGTCACGCTGGATCTCACCGGTCTGCCTCCGTCAGAAGCGGAGATCCGCGAGTTCCTCGCCGACGAGTCCCCCGAAGCGTACGCCAGGGTCATAGACCGCCTGCTGGCATCGCCCCGCTACGGCGAGCGCTGGGGCCGGCACTGGCTGGATGTTGCGCGCTACGCCGACTCGACCGGCGCCGACGAAGACCATCGCTACCCCTACGCGTGGCGCTACCGCGATTACGTGATCGACGCGTTCAACGCCGATCTTCCCTACGACCAGTTCATCGGTGAGCAGATCGCCGGGGACTTGCTGCCTTCGGCCGATGGGAGCGAAGTGAACCGCCGCGGCATCGTCGCCACCGGGTTCCTCGCGCTGGGACCCAAGCTGATCGCCGAGCAGGACAAGGTCAAGATGTACTACGACATCGTCGACGAGCAGATCGATGTGACGGGCAAAGCGTTCCTCGGCATCACGCTGGCCTGCGCCCGCTGCCACGATCACAAGTTCGATCCGGTGTCGACCAAGGATTATTATTCGCTCGCATCCATCTTCGCCAGCACGAAGCAACTGGCCAAGCTCGAAGGGACGGTGTCGAAGCTCTACTTCGCCCCTCTGGTGGAGCGCGCGGAGGCGCAGCGGTGGGAGGATCACCAGAAGCGCGTCGAAGAGAAGCAGGCTGAGATCACGCGGTTGCTGGGCGAGCAGGGCAAGCGGCGCCGCGATGCGCTGTCGCCGTTTCTCGCCGCCTACATGCTGGCGGCGCGGGAGATCTACGAGGACGGCAAGGAATCCAAAGCGGTGGCGGCCGAGCGGTCGCTCGATGCGGATGTCCTCGAGCGCATGGCGAACTACCTGAAGCCGACCAAGGAACGCCGCGTGCATATCGAGGCCTGGTACCTTGCCAAGCCCGCCGATCGGGAGCGCGTCGCGCGCGAGTTTCAGGAGGATTTCCAGTCCACGGCCCGTCACCGCGAACAGAGGCAGGCGGCTTGGAAAAAGGAAGCCGATGCGGCCCGTGCGCGTGGTGAAGAGCCTCCGCCGGCTCCCGTCTTCCTCGCGGGAGACAACCGCTTCTTCACCGAGATCTCCGGCGGCAAGGGTCCATTTGCTCTACCGGAAAAGGAAGAGGACAAACGCGCGCTGATGACGGCCGAATCGGTCGCGCGGTGGGACGTGCTGAAGGCCGAACTCGACGCCATCAAGAAAGACGCTCCGCCCGAGCCGGCCTTCGCGTGCGGCGTGGCTGAGGGTGAACCGGTCGAGCAGCATGTCTTCCTGCGCGGGAATCCCGAAACCAAAGGCGATCCGGTGCCCAAGCGGCTGCCGGTGGTGCTGGCGGGCGATGCACAGCCGCCGATCGCGAGCGGCAGCGGTCGTCTGGAGCTTGCCGGCTGGATCGCCAGCCCGGCGAACCCGCTGACGCCGCGCGTGATGGTGAACCGTCTCTGGCAGGGGCACTTCGGCGCCGGGCTCGTGCGTACGCCGAGCAACTTCGGCCTGACCGGTGAAGCGCCGACGCACCCCGAACTGCTGGACTGGCTCGCCGCCCGTTTCGTCGCCGATGGCTGGTCCATCAAGGCCATGCACCGGCTGATGCTGCTCTCCAACGCGTATCAGATGGACAGCGAGGCGCCCCCGGCGAAACGCGAGAAGGATCCTGACAACCGCCTCTGGTCGCGCTTTTCGATGCGCCGCATGTCGGTCGAGGAAATGCGCGACACCCTGCTGTGGCTGGATGGTTCGATCGACCTGACCATGGGCGGCGCGATGATCAGCGGGTTCGGCACAGACAAGGAATTCAGCGAGGACCGCAAGAGCCTCAATCCCTCTGAGAGCAAGCGGCGGACGGTGTACCTGCCGTTGCGCCGGTCGAATCTGGCGTCGGTCCTCAACCTGTTCGATTTCGGCGACGCCACCACAAGCAACGAAGCGCGCACGCAGACCAACGTCGCCCCGCAGGCGCTCTACATGATGAACAGCGCGTTCGTCGATGAGCGGGCGCGGACGCTGGCGAAGCAGTTGCTGCGCGGCGACAGCGCCGACGAACGGCGAATCGAACGCGCCTGGATGGCTGTCCTGGGGCGTGAACCGACGCCCGAAGAGGCGGCCGCGGCGCGAGACTACCTGGCGCGTTTTCCGGCGCGGTCCGACGACGATTCCGGGCGTGAACTCGCCTGGACGAGCCTATGCCGTACCCTGGTAGCATCCAATGATTTTCTGTACGTGCACTGAGGCTGATCATGCATGAACCGGTTCGCGGCATCTCCCGCCGTCACGTGCTCCGTTCCGCGGCCTGTGGCTTCGGACTGGTAGGCCTGCAAGGGCTGCTGGCCTCCGAAGCGGCCAATCCGCTCGCCCCGAAAGCGCCGCACTTCACACCCCGCGCCAGACGCGTCATCTTCCTGTTCATGCACGGCGGCCCGTCGCACATGGACACGTTCGACCCCAAGCCGCTGCTGACGCGCGATCACGGCAAGCCGCTGCCGTTCAAGCGCCCGCTGACATTCGCGGAAGGCAGCGTCGGGAACCTGTTCAAGTCGCCCTGGCAGTTCAAGCAGTACGGGCAGAGTGGGATCCCGGTGAGCGAACTGTTCCCGCACGTCGCCCGGCACGTCGACGAGTTGTGCGTCATCCGCTCCATGGTGGGAGACAGCGTTGCGCACGGCGGCGCGATCCTGCAGTTGCACACCGGATCGAACACGTTTACGCGCCCGAGCATGGGCTCGTGGGTGATCTACGGGCTCGGGACGGAGAACCAGAATCTGCCGGCGTACCTCACGCTGAAGCCGGGTCTGTCTCATGGAGGCGCAAAGAACTGGAGTTCCGGCTTCCTGCCGGCGGCGTACCAGGGCACGGCTGTCGGCCACGGCGGCATCAAGGCGGACGATCTGATCGCCGAACCGATCGAACACTTGAAGAACGCCGGTCTGACGGCCGAGCAGCAGCGCTACGAACTCGACATGATTCAGAAGATGAATCGTGCGAGCGCCGCGCGCTGGCACCAGGATCCCGAACTGGAAGCCCGCATCGAAGCGTTCGAGCTGGCGTTCCGCATGCAGACCGAAGCTCCCGAGGCATTCGACATCTCCAAGGAAAGCGAAGCCACGCGCAAGCTCTACGGCATGGACGAGCCCGAGACCTACGATTTCGGCTGGCAATGCCTGATGGCGCGCCGCCTGGCGCAGCGCGACGTGCGCTTTATCCAGATCAACCATGAGTACGGTCCCGGCAACGAAGTCGGCTGGGATGCTCACAGCGAGCTGGTGCGCCTGCACACGCGCACCGCGCTGATGGTGGATAAGCCGATCGCCGGGCTGCTGACGGACCTGAAGGCGCACGGGCTTCTGGAGGACACGCTGGTTGTCTGGGGCGGGGAATTCGGCCGCACCCCGATCTCCCAGGCCGGCGACGGCCGCGACCACAACCCGTACGGCTACACAATCTGGATGGCCGGGGCAGGTGTCAAGAAGGGCCACATCTACGGCGCGACCGACGATTACGGCTACTACGCGGTGGAAGACCGGATGCACATCAACGACATGCATGCGACCATGCTGCACATCCTGGGCCTCGACCACGAGAAGCTGACGTATCCTTACGGCGGCCGCAACTTCCGGCTGACCGACGTCGCCGGGGTGGTCGCCGAGAAGATTCTTAGTTAGCGTACACTCGGGGTATTCGTCCCAGACCCCGATGAAGACCGCTGCCCTCGCTTTGTTGCTTCCGGCCGCCATGGCCGCGCAGGACAATCCTGTCGCGCTGACCGGCGCCCACATTCTTCCCATCAACGGACCGGAGATCGCCAACGGCGTTCTCGTCATTCAACGCGGCAAGATCGCCGCTGTGGGTGCGGCCGCAGCCATCCCGGCCAACGCCACGCGCATCGACGTGCGGGGCAAGGTGCTGATGCCCGGCCTCGTCGATACGCACAGCCATATCGGCGGCGCCGAGGGCGCGGACGCCACCGCGCCGATTCAGGCCGATATCCGCGTGCTCGACTCGATCAACGTGCGCGACGCCAGGCTCCAGAAGGCGCAGGCCGGCGGCATCACGACCGTCAACGTGATGCCCGGCTCCGGCCACCTGTTGAGCGGCCAGACCCTGTACCTGAAGCTGCGCGACGGCAAGACGATCGACGATCTGCTGATCCGCCTCGACGATGGTTCGATCGCGGGTGGCATCAAGATGGCCAACGGCACGAATTCCCGCCGCGCCGCCCCGTTTCCGGGAACCCGCGCCAAGTCGGCCGCGCTGGTGCGCGAGCAGTTCGTGAAAGCGCAGGAGTATCAGCGCAAGGTGCGCGAGGCCGCTGGCGACGCCGCCAAACTGCCTCCGCGCGATCTCGCTCTGGAGGCGCTCGGCGAGGTGCTCGCGGGAAAGCGCATCGTGCACTTCCACACGCATCGCCACGATGACATTCTCACGGTGCTGCGCCTGCGCCAGGAATTCGGCTTCCGCGTGGTCCTGCAGCATGTCTCGGACGCGTGGGCCGTGGCTGACGAGATCGCCCGCGGCGGCGTAGTCGGTTCGTCGATCATCGTGATCGACAGTCCCGGCGGCAAGATCGAGGCGAAGGATGTCACGTTCGCCAACGGCGCGGCGCTCGAACGGGCCGGGGCGCTCTTCGGGTATCACACCGACGACGGCGTGACCGATTCCCGCTGGTTTCTGCGATCCGCCGCGCTCGGGGTGCGCGCCGGACTGTCGCGCGAGAGGGCGCTCTACGGCATGACGATGGCCGGTGCCATCATGCTCGATCTCGACAAGCGGGTCGGCTCGCTCGAACCGGGTAAGGACGCCGACTTCATCGTGCTCTCCGGCGATCCGCTCAGCGTCTACTCGAAGGTGGAGCAAACCTGGGTCGATGGCGTCAAGGTCTTCGACCGCGCAATCCCGAAGGACCGCCTCTACGCCGTGGGCGGCTTTGGCGCTTCCCATGACCAGGGGCCAGGGCACTTCGATCATCACGAGCTGGGAGATGACCAATGAGACGCGCCGCCCTCTTCCTGCTGTTGTGCGGCCTCCCGGCCGCGGCCCAGATCGCGATCCGTGGAGAAACGGTTTACACGATGGCCGGTCCGCCGGTCCGCAACGGCGTCGTGGTGATCACCGATGGCAGGATCGCGCGCGTCGGCCCCGCGGACACCACTCCCGTCCCGAGCGGCTACCGGCTGCTCAGCGGCAAGGTGGTGACCCCAGGGCTGATCGACGCACGCACCGTGGTCGGACTTGCCGGCTACCTGAACCAGGCGCACGATCAGGACCAGCTCGAGCGCTCCGCCGCGATCCAGCCGGAACTGCGCGCCATCGACGCCTACGACCCGCGCGAGCGCCTGATCGAGTACCTGCGCGGCTACGGCATCACAACGATCCACACCGGCCATGCTCCCGGCGCGCTGGTCTCCGGGCAGACGATGATCGTCAAGACCGCCGGCAAGACCGTGGATGAGGCGCTGGTGAAACCGGCCGCCATGGTGGCCGCGACGTTGGGCGCGGGAGGGCGTGCCGCAGGGGGCAAGGCGCCCGGGACGCGCTCCAAGATGGTCGCGATGCTGCGCGCCGAGTTCATCAAGGCGCGCGAATATGCCGCAAAGCGGGAAACGGCCGAGGCCGGCAAAGAGCCCGCGCCGGACCTGCGCCTGGACGCACTCGCCCGCGTCGTGCGCGGCGAGTTGCCGCTGCTGGTGACGGTCCACCAGATGCACGACGTCATGACGGCGATCCGGCTGGCGAAAGAGTTCAACCTGAAGCTGGTCCTTGACGGTGCGGCCGATGCGCAAGGCCTCATCGATGAGATCAAGGCGTCGGGCTACCCGGTCATTCTCCATCCGACGATGGCCCGCGCCGGCGGCGAGACAGCGAATCTCAGCCTGGAGACGGCGTCGAAGCTGCAAGCGGCGGGCATCCCGTACGCCCTGCAGAGCGGGTTCGAGAGCTACGTGCCGAAGACGCGCGTCGTGCTGTTCGAAGCGGCGCTGGCGGCGGCCAACGGCCTCAGCTTTGAGGACGCGCTGGCGTCGGTAACCATTGGCGCCGCCCGGCTGCTCGGCATCGCGGACCGCGTCGGCTCCATCGAATCCGGCAAGGACGCCGACGTCGCCGTGTACGACGGCGACCCGTTCGAATACGCCACCCACTGCACGGCCGTCGTTCTGAACGGGCGGCTGGTGAGTGAGGCGCCGCAGTGATGCCGCTTAGCGCAACGCCGCAATTTCCCGTAGGGCGTCCTCGGCCAGCCGTTTGGCATCGGGATCATTGCCCGCGGCGGCGTACCGAAAGTGCGTCTGAGCGCGCGCAGTGTCGCCCCTCGCGGCCAGCAGCGACGCCAGGTTGAAATGCGCCGCCGCGATGCCGGGGTTGAGCATCAACGCGCGTTCGTACGCGGCGATCGCTTCGTCGACCTGCCCGCTCGCCATCGCCGATACGCCCAGATTCACGTGCGCCAGTGCGTTCATCGGATCGAGCATCACCGCCCGGCGGTACGCATCCACCGCTTCCGTGTGCTGTCCGGACTGGCGCAACGTTTCCGCCAGCCGGAGCTGTGCTTCCGATGCCTGCGGCGCCGAGGCCGCCAGCACACGCCGCATCGCGACTTCATCGTTCGGACGCCGGATCTCAAGTCCCGCGAGAATCGCCAGCACGGCAAACAGGTAGGCCGCCTGCGTCACGGGACGGTCCCAGGTAGGCTTCAGCCAGTCCAGCAGGCGCCGGACTCTCTGTCCGGCCGACTCGCCGCCCGCCTCGATCTCGAGAAACTTGCGCGTCTCCTTGTCGCGGACTTTCCAGATGAAGCCGTCGTAGTAGTAGTGCAGGATGTTTGAGGTCGCGATGAACGCCAGCAGCAGCCGCCGCAGGTTCTCGTCACTGACCATCCGCTGCGTGAAGTTGATGCCGCCGTAAGCGGCGATCAACGCCACGTAGAGCAGAATCATCAGCGCGCGGGGTTCGAACAGTCGCCGCAGTCCGCTCACCAGCACGTCTCCCTGCCGCAGCCGGTTGCGGTTGAACACCCAGACGATCCCGTAATACTGAATGCAGTGGAATGCACTCCACACGGCGAATCCCACGATAAAATCGGCCACAACGACGTAAAGGTAGTAACTGGCGAACAGAAACGTCCCGAGTGTCGCCAGCTTGCGCCAGTTCAGCTTGCCTTCCTGCCACAGCTTGTAGTGGTGCACCGCGTAGGCGACGGTTAACCCGCCGGCCGCAATCCACAACCCAACTTCGATTGTCTCCACGACGGATGCCGAGAGCAGGGGAATGCCGCTCGTATAGGCCTGTTGCAGCATGTTGTGGCGGTAATGCGGGCTGGCCACGATCAGCAGGATGTACCACGTGATCGAGAGTGCCCAATCGAGGCGCGCCGTGCGAGGGCCGATCACGCCCTGTTTGGCGTCATAGATCCGCATGAAGCCGTAGTGCTGCATCAGGACGTGCCAGATATCCCAGGCGAAGACCAGCAGGAAGAACCCGTGCAGCGCCCGGCTGTCAAACCACAGCGTCAATCCGAACGCCAGCGGCGGAGCGAGCAGGAACCGCCAGCGGAAGCGGCGGAATAATTCGCGGTCCCCGTAGGCGCGCAGGAACCCCGGCAGATGGTGGCCGAACGTGAAGAACGCCAGCAGCAGGAACGCATAGGCTTCCGGCTGCCAGTAGACGCGCAGCGGGTAGAGGGCGGCGATCGCCGTCAGAGGCGCGCCGATGAACAGAAACGTGTCCCACAGGGGCGAGAGAATCCAGGGGCTGGCTTTGGCCGCCTGACGTACCGCGGTCATGAAAGTCTGTTCTTATTTGTACCGCAGAACCCATGTGCGCCGCGCTGCTACCCTGGGACGAATGAAGCCTGTCGTATGGCTCCTGGCCGGTGCGCTGGCCGCAACCGCGGCATTTACGCTGTACCTGCGTAGCGGCGCCCGTCTGCCTTCCGGTGCCCTGCCGGACCCGCCCGTCCTGGTCGACCGCATCCAGCGGCTGCACGAAATCGTCTCCGTGCGGTACACCGTGCAGAAAGTTGTCGCGCTTGAAGAGAAGAAGGTGCCTCTGGGCACGGAGAGGATCCTCTTGTTCATGCAGGCGGACGTGCTGGCGGGGGTGGACTTGGCGCGCCTCACCGGCGCCGATGTCACTGTCCGCGATGGCGCCGTACGGATCGCGCTCGGCGAGCCGCGCATCCTCCACCTCGTCGTCGACGACGAACAGACGAAGGTGTGGGACCGGCGGGTCACCTGGTGGACCCCCTGGGTGCCGTACGACCCGGATTTCGAGCGTCGTGCCCGCCTCGAAGCGCGCCGCGCGATCGAAGGCGCTGCCAAAGACATGGGGATTCTCGAACAGGCCCGGCGCAACGCCGAGGTGGCCGTTCGCGCTCTCCTCGAAGCGGCGGGAATCCGCACCGTCCTCTTTGAGGGGGCCTCATGAGTGACTCCCTCGCGTTCTGGGCCTTCTCCGACGCGCATGTCGGCACCGACCGCCGCTCCGGCCGCGACAGCCTCGCCGACGCCATCCGCCAGGCCGAATCCGCCTTTGCCTGGGACTTCGCTCTCGATCTCGGCGACATGTCGGGCGGGCAGTCCGTCCCGGCGGACGACGAAGGCGAGGAAATTGCGCGGCAGTTCACCGCCCTCGGCAGCCACCGCCGCGAGGACATCTACAGCCTCGCTGGCAACCACGACCGCAGCGGGCTCGACGAGCCGCCGAACTGGTGGTGGCGGAAATGGCTCGACCCCACCGGCGACAACTCCCGCTACTCCGGCATCGACCGCGCGCGGCGCCGCTATCCCGTCGAAGGGACATGGGAACGGTACTCGTTCCGGGTGGGCAATGTGCTGTTCCTGATGATGAGCGACATCAATGAGCCCAGCCGGACCATCGGACGCGGCGCGCTCGGCGGAAATCCGGGCGGCGTCGTCTCGGCCGATACGTTCACCTGGTGGAAGAGGATGGTGAAGCCAACCAGGAGTCGATCATCGTCTGCGCGCATCATTACGTGCTGAAGAACACGACCGTGGCATCCGGCGAGTACGAAGGCTGCCGCCGCGGACCCGACGGACAGTGGGTGTCGCACTATCATGGCTGCCGCCCGCAGGGGACACCCCAGGGCGCTTCGTACCTCTACTGGGTCGGCAGCCAGCCGGATGCGCAAGCTTTCGAACGCTATCTGGCCGAACATCCCGGCGCGGTCGATGTATGGCTCGGGGGCCACACCCATACCAATCCCGACGACCGGTACGGCGGCAAGTCACACGTCGAGACGAAATGGGGCGTGCATTTTGTGAATGTGTCCGCCCTCACGAAGTTCCACGTGCGGATCACGACCGTCCCGATGAGCCGTCCGATGCGGATCGAGGGGGACCAGTTTCACGTTGGCTGTTACCTGCACACGTCCGACTACGCGCCGCAGGGTCCATACTCGCAGGGGACAAGAGCGCTCAAGCTGCGGAAGCGGTTCAGCGCGAGAGGCAGAGCGCAATCTGTCGCCTCACGTTGACAGGATAAACGTGCCGATTTCGCTCTTGGATGATTCCGGGTGGAGGGGGCTTGGTTGCGGGGGAAGGATTTGAACCTTCGACCTTTGGGTTATGAGCCCAACGAGCTACCAGACTGCTCCACCCCGCACTCCGATGCTAACGCACGCCGTCCCCCGAGGTCAACTACGCGGGGCTAAAATATGCATGTTGTATGTTGCCTTTGTTCGCCGGAGGCTGCTACCATGCGTGTGCCGATGCTTCGCAGCTTCCGCATTCTGGGCTTACTGGCGCCCGCGGCGTTCCTGAGCGCGCAGGTCGCGGATTTCGGGGGCTCGTACGTCTACCCGACCGACCAGATCCCCGTGCCGTACTCCGCCGCGGGCGAAAGGAACGCCGTCAGCGTCCTGCGCGGTCTCGAAGGTTTGCCCTTCGATCCTGAGAAGGGCTACCTGCTCCCGGTTCTCGAGAAACTCGGCATTCCGATTTCGTCACAGACCCTCGTCTTTTCCAAGACCAGCTTCCAGGCGCCCCTCATTCACCCCCGTGCGCCACGTGCGCTCTATTTCAACGATGACGTTTACGTCGGGTGGGTCCCGGGTTCGGATGTCCTCGAAATCTCAGTGGCCGACCCCGTGCGCGGGGGCGTTTTCTATACGCTCGCCCAGCGGCGGGGGCAGCGGTTGACGCTGCGCCGCGCCGACGAGTGTCTCCAGTGCCACGCCTCTCCCAGGACCCTCGGCGTCCCGGGACACATGGTTCGCTCGGTTTACCCGGCGCCCGACGGCTTTCCGCATACCAACATCGGGTCGTTCGTCACCGACCACCGCACTCCCTTCGAACAGCGCTTTGGCGGCTGGTACGTCACCGGGTCGCACGGAAGCATGCGGCACCTCGGCAACACGTTCGCTCCCGACGAGGAGCAGCCGGACAAGGTCGACCGTGAGTCGGGCGCCAACGTCGCGTCGCTCACGTCGCGCTTTGACGTGAGCGCCTACCCTTCCCCGCACAGCGACATCGTGGCCCTGATGGTGCTGGAGCACCAGACGACGGGCCACAACTACATCACCCGCGTCAACTACGAGACGCGGAACGCGCTGAAGGCACAGGAAACGATCAACGCACTCACGAACGAGCCCGATGCTCCATGGTCGGACTCCACGCGGCGGCGCGTGCACGGTGCGGTTGAGGCGCTGCTGAGCTACTTTCTGTTCGCCGGAGAAACGCCGCTGCCCGAGCCCGTCACCGGAACTTCGGCATTCACCGGCGACTTTCGCGCGACGGGTCCGGCGGACCAGGACGGGCGCAGCCTCCGGGAGTTCGACCTCAAAACCCGCCTGTTCCGGCATCGCTGCAGCTTCCTCATTTACTCGCCCGCGATGAACGAATTGCCCGCCGTCGTGCAGGAGCTTTTCTACAGCCGCCTGCGCGTGGTGCTCCGGGGCGAAGACGACTCCGGGCGCTATGCGTATCTGCCAAAGTCCGAGCGCCGGGCCATTCTCGGTATCCTCGCCGGCACGCATCCCGCGTTTCGCGCCAGTATGGTAAGGTAAGCAGTTCACGCGGTGAAGACGCTTTCGCGCAAAGCCCAATACGGACTCCGCGCCCTCTACGCGCTGACGCGGAATTACGGACGCGGTCCTATGCTGATCGCCACCCTGTCCGAGCAGGAATCGATCCCCAAGAAGTTCCTCGAAGCGATCCTGCTCGAACTGCGCAACCGCGGACTCGTCGACAGCAAGAAAGGCCGTGGCGGCGGCTATGCGCTGGCGCAGCCTCCGGAGAAGATCATGCTCGGGACGGTGGTGCGGATCATCGACGGGCCGCTGGCGCCGCTGCCTTGCGCCAGCGAGACGGCGTACCGGCGCTGCGACGAATGCCCGGACGAGCGCCTGTGCGAAACGCGCCTGGTAATGAAGCAGGTGCGGGATGCAACCGCCCGTATTCTGGACACCACGTCGCTCGCCCAGGTGTGCCGCGAGATCGACGAACTGAAAGAAAAAGAAACCGGCCAGCCGGCGTTGATGTATTACATCTGATCCTGCGCTGTACAATGGGCAGACACCCATGCGTATTCAGCCGATTCTTGCCTGCGCCTCCCTTGCCCTGCTCGGAATGAGCCTGACAAGCTGCCAGAAACAGACGCCGAAAGCGGCCGATGACCTGATCGTCTATTTCGGCACGAGCACTGGCGACGATGAGAAAGGTATCTACGCCTACCGGTTCAACCCGGAAAGCGGCGAGTTGACCTCCGCCGGTCTGGCCGTGGCCGCGCCGAATCCCGGTTTTCTCGCGGTCCATCCCAGCCGCCGATTCCTTTATGCGGTCAGCCGGATGCAGGGTCCGGACGGTAAGCCGGCGGGCGCTGTTTCCGCCTTCTCGATCGACCACGACACGGCAAAGTTGACGTTGCTGAATACGGTCTCTTCGGGCGGCGCCGGACCGTGCCACCTGAGCGTCGATCAGACCGGACGCACACTCGTGGTCGCGAACTACGGTGGCGGCAGTGTAGCCTCGTACCGCATTTTGGCGGACGGACAGCTCGAAGGGCCCGCGGCGGTTTTCGAAAACTCCGGTACTGGTCCGAATCCGAAGCGGCAGACGAAGCCGTTCCTCCACTCGGCGAATTACTCGCCCGGCAACGGCTTCATCATCGGGGCGGACCTCGGAACGGACCAGCTTCTCGTCTTCCGCCACGACCCGGCCAAGGCATCGCTTGAGCCGAACGACCCGCCCTACGCCCGTGTGCCTCCCGGCGGAGGCCCGCGTCACTTTGCGTTCCACCCCAATGGCCGCGTCGGCTACGCGATCAACGAGATCGGTAACACCGTGACGGTGCTCTCCTGGGACGAAAGCACTGGCCGCTTCACCGAGAAGCAAACCATTTCCACGCTTCCCGAGGGCTTCGCCGAAACCAGTCACACCGCCGAGATCGTCGTGCATCCGTCCGGGCGCTTCGTGTACGGATCGAACCGCGGTCATGACAGTATTGCGGTGTTCTCGGTGAACCAGGAAGACGGCACCCTCGCGCCGGTCGAGTACAAGCCTTCCGGCGGGCAGTGGCCGCGCAACTTCAACCTCGATCCGTCGGGCCGCTACCTGTTCTCGGCGAATGCCAATTCCGGGAACGTCGTGATCTTCCGCGTCGACCAGGAAACCGGCCGCCTGACCGAGACCGGCAAAGTGCTCGAGATCCCGAGCGCGATCTGCATCCGGTTCGTCAACAGGCCGTCGTGAAGCGATATCCTGGAAGGTGCATGAGTACTCCGTGGCTCTCAGCATCCTCGAACTCGCGGAGGACGAGGCGCGGCAGCGCGGCGCGACTGCCATTCGCGCCATCGCGGTCCGTCTCGGCGAGATGAGCGGCGTCGTGCGCGACGCTCTCGAGTTTTCCTTCGAGGTGGCACGAAACGGAACTCTAGCCGGGGCGGCGAGCCTGGAGATCGAAGTGGTGCCGCTGGCCACGCGCTGTCCTGCCTGCGGAGACGTGCCGAACACGCTCCACGACCTTTGCCTGTTGTGCCCCGACTGCGGCGGCCGCGTGGAGATCGCGGCCGGACGCGAACTGGAGATCCGCTATGTCGACCTCGAATGTTGAACGCGTGGCCAACGCCACACCCGTGCTGGTCCGCAACCAGGAACTGGCCGCTGCGAACTATCTGGCGTTTGAGGCAGACCGGGTTCTGGCCGTGAACCTGATGTCGGCCCCGGGCGCCGGCAAGACCTCGGTGCTGGAAGCCACCCTGCGCGCGCTTGGCGGCAAGCGCCGCGCCGGCGTCATCGAAGGCGATCTCGAAACCACCCGCGATGCCGACCGCATCCTTGCGCTTGGGATTCCCGCGCACCAGATCAACACCGGCACGGTCTGCCATCTGGATGCCCGCATGGTGTCGCGAGCCCTTGAACAGTTCCCGGTTGGCGGCTTCGACGTGCTGTTCATTGAGAACGTCGGCAACCTCGTCTGTCCCGCCGAGTTCGATCTGGGCGAGCGGCTGCGGGTGATGGTGTTCAGCGTGACTGAGGGCGCCGACAAGCCCAAGAAGTACCCGCTCATGTTCCACCGGTCCCACGCGGTGTTGTTGAATAAGATCGACCTGCTCCCGTACTGCGGCGTGTCGCTTGAGGAACTCACGCGCAACGTGCGCGAGGTAAACCCGGACGCCGCCATCTTCCCGGTTTCCTGCCGTACCGGCGAAGGCATCGCGGAGTGGGTGTCCTGGCTGGACGCGCAGATCCCGGGGGAATAGGCCGTGTGCCTCGCGATCCCCGGCAAACTCGTAGAGACCCACGACGAAGCCCGGCGCGGCTACCCGTCGGGCACCGTCGATTTCGGCGGCGTGGCGAAGGAGATCTGCCTTGCCTACACACCGGACGCGCGTCCAGGCGATTACGTCCTGGTCCACGCGGGGTTCTCGCTGAACGTCATCGACGAGGAAGAAGCGGCGCGGGTGTTCGACGCCCTGCGGCTCCTGGAGCCCGATGAAATTCCTTGAAGAGTACCGTGATCCGGAAGCCGTGGCGGGTATGGCGCGCGCCATCCGTCGTACCGCAACGCATCCGTGGACCCTCATGGAGGTCTGCGGCGGACAGACCCATACTATCGTCAAGAGCGGCCTCGAAGCCCTCTTGCCTGAGACAGTTACGCTGGTGCACGGACCGGGGTGTCCGGTGTGCGTGACGCCCGCCGCCCTGATCGATCATGCCGTGGCCATCGCCGCGCGCCGGGACGCCGTCGTCTGCTCGTTCGGGGACATGCTCCGCGTGCCCGGCACGCGCCGCAGCCTGCTCGACGTCAAGGCGGAGGGCGCCGCGGTGCGTGTCGTGTACTCCCCGCTTGACGCGGTCGCGCTGGCGCGCAAGCACCCGGACCGGCAGGTGGTATTCTTCGCGGTCGGCTTCGAGACCACCGCGCCGGCCAACGCAATGGCGGTGTGGGTGGCGGCGCGCGAAGGTCTGGCGAACTTTTCGCTGCTCGTCGCGCACGTGCTGGTGCCGCCGGCGATCCAGGCGATTCTCGACGGCGACGGCTGCCGCGTCAATGCATTCCTGGCAGCGGGGCATGTCTGCACGGTGATGGGCTACGCCGACTACCAGCCGATTGTGGACCGTTACAGGGTGCCCATCGTCGTCACCGGCTTCGAGCCCTTGGATCTGCTCGAAGGAATCCACATGGCCGTGCGGCAGTTGGAAGAAGGCCGGGCGGAACTTGAAAACCAGTACGCCCGCGCGGTTCGACGGGAAGGCAACCGTTTGGCGCAGGATCGCGTGGCAGAGATCTTCGAGATCGGACCCCGGGAATGGCGCGGCATCGGGGAGATCCCGTCGAGCGGTTTGCGGCTGCGGGAAGCCTACCGCGCCTTCGACGCCGCCGAGCGCTTTCCCATCGACGAAGCTGAGACCGCGGCGCCCAACGAATGCCGTGCCGGCGAGGTGCTGCAGGGGTGGATCAAGCCGCCTGACTGCCCGGCGTTCGGGACGCGCTGCACCCCAGACCATCCCCTGGGCGCGCCTATGGTGTCGTCGGAAGGCGCGTGCGCGGCGTATTATCTGTACCGGACAACTGAGGTTCAGGCGTAACCGATTCTGCGATGAGGATCGGCACAATGCGCTCGACGGCTCGCTGAAGCGCGGGGGACAACTCCAGACCCATCTCAATCCGCTCCGGCTCGGCGCCGAGAATCGTGATGCGTTCCGGCAGCGGACCCATCAGCCGGGCGATGGCCAGAGTTTCCAGCAAATCGGTCTGGTGCAGCGATAGCGACGCCGTTTGGGCCACCCAGTCCCGCATGTCGTCATCGAGTTCCAGGTGGTGCAGCGTACCCGGCGCGCCTCCCGCGGCAATCGCGTCGACCAGGATCAGTCGGTTATACTCGAACGTTTCGGGTACGGCGTCGAGAAACGCCGTCCCCGCTTCGAGAATATCGACGCCGGGCGGCAACGGACGCGCCTTCAGGGCTCGCGCCACATGGACCCCGAACCCTTCGTCACGCAGCAACTCGTTTCCGACGCCGGCGATCAGCGTCCGCTTCATACCGCGGTGACCTTGTGCAGCAGCCGCCCCTTAGGGGTCACCACGTGCACCGAGCAGGCCAGACACGGATCGAACGAACGGACGATCCGCGCAATGGCGAACGGGTTGTTCGGATCCGGCACCCTGGCGCCGACCAGCGCCTGCTCGACCGGTCCCGGAATTCCCTGGTCATCGCGAGGGGAGGAGTTCCACGTCGTTGGCGCGATCACCTGGTAGCGGTCGATAACGTTGTTGCGGATCGAGATCCAGTGGCCGAGGGCGCCCCTGGGGCCGTCCCAGAGCCCGAACCCATCGGCCGATTCCGGCATCGGCAGATCGGCGCAGCTTGGTTCGCCGGGTTTGAGCTGAAGCACCCAATCCACCATGGCGTCGGCGAGGAACTTCGTCTCGATGGCGCGCGCCAGGTGCCGCCCCAGGACGGAGAACAGGTGATGCTTCTTCAGCCCGAGCAGGGTCAGCGCTTCGGTCACCTTCTTGGCTTGCGCGCTGTCCGGCTCGTTAGTCAGGAGGATCATGGTCCGCGCCAACGGTCCGACTTCGTAGACCGTGTTGTCGTACCGCGGTGCCTTGATCCAAGAGTAGCCCGTGTCCTTCCTGGCATCGGGCAATGTCTCGCCGAGGCTCGGCTCCAAGTGGCTTGGTGAGGCGTACCAGGAATGCGCGACGTCTTCGGTGATCTTCGCCGGATCGAGCGCCTCCACGCGGCCCGCCTGGTAGCGGCCCATTCCGTAGAAGCGCCTGCGTTTCGTCACGTCCCGGGTGTTGTCGAGATCGAACGTCCCGTAGGACAGCAGATTGCCACACCCGGCGCCAGTCTCTGCGTAGTCCGGATAGGCCTTGGCGATCGTGACGATATCGTCCAGATAAACGTTGTCGATAAACGCCCGCAATTCACTCAGCCGGGCGAGGAAGGCTGTGATCTTGTCGATCTCCGGGGCCGAGGTGGAGCCTCCGGCGACCACCGACGCGCTGTGCGGCATCTTCCCGGAGAAGACCGCCGACATCTCGTGCGCCTTCACGCGCATCTGCAGGGCCTGCAGGTAGTGGTCGACCACCGCGGCGCTGGCCTTGTCCGAGAGCCGGTAGTCGGCCTCGTAGCGCGGGATGAACGGGGGCACGTCCGGACCCTTGACAAAGTCCAGCGCCACGAGGTGGTAGAAGTGCAGCACGTGCGACTGGATGTAGTTTGAGCCCTGTACCAGGTTGCGCAGGATCCGTCCGTTGTCCGGCGGCATGATGCCATAGGCGTTGTCGAGGCACTGCGACGAGGCCACGGCATGGGCTGAGGGACAGACCCCGCAGAACCGCTGCGCGAGCTGTACGGCGTCCAGCGGCTCGCGCCCGCGCAGGATCTGCTCGAATCCGCGGTACATGGTAGCGCCAGAGCGCGCTTCGACCACCGTGCCGTTGTCAACCACGGCTTCCATCTTGAGGTGGCCTTCGATGCGCGTCAGGGGATTGACCGTGACATTGATCCTCATGGCTAGACCCTCTGGTAGAGCGGCGAATGCCCGTCGGGAAACGCCGGTTCCGTGCAACCCAGGCACGGGCCATTGGCGCTGATGCACCAGTTGACCCGGCTGTTCCAGCGCCGCGAAGGGCAGTCCCCATAGGCGAACGGTCCCTTGCAGCCGATCGCCAGCAGGCAGCCGCCTTCGCCCAGCTTCGAAGCGTAGATCCCTTCTTCCATATCATCGCGGCGCGTGCAGCGCTCGTGCACCGTGCGTCCGTAGAACGTCTTGAGCCGCCGCATTTCGTCGATCTGATGCGGCTCCGGCAGCCCGTACAGCAGGACGTGCGCCACGGTCCCGAGGAACCAGTCCGGATGCGCCGGGCATCCGGGAATGTTGAGCAGGGGCGTCGCAATTCCCTCCATTTCGAGGATGTCACCCAACCCCTTCGCAACGGTCGGGTTCGGCTTGGCCGCGGCCACCCCGCCGAACGCAGCGCAGGTGCCGACGGCCAGGACCGCCAGCGCGTCCGGAGCCAGCCTCCGGATCCATTCCAACGTCGTGATGGACTGCCCGTCCTCGTCGCCGACCGTACAGAACAAACCATCGTCGGCGATCGGCACAGCGCCTTCGAGGATCAGGATGAACTTTCCCTTGTGACTGCGGACTGTTTCCCGCACCACGTCGACCGACATCGATCCGGTGGCCGCCATCAGGGTCGGGTGGAAGTTCAGGATGAGCTGATGTCCGGGTAGAAGCTCGTCGAGCAGGACTTTCTTGATGCTCGGATGCACCGTATTCAATGCGGAGACCGAGCACCCGCTGCACGACTGCCCTTGCATCCAGATAATCGGGTATTCCTTGACCGCGTCGCGGACCGCGGCTCCTAGTCGCGGGAGGAATTCTGCATTGAACTTTGTGATCGCGGTCGCGGCGACAGCCCAGCGGAAAAAGTCGCGGCGGCTGAATCCGTACTGCGCATCACGCGTTTCCCTGCGCGAGGCCAGGGTGGAGAGAGGGACATCGACAGCGGTATGCTTCTTCATCTCGGCCTCCTTTGCAAAAATTCACGCTATGAGTGCAGGTGGTTTGCCATTCGGTCCCATCCGACAGATCAATAGGTTGCGGTCAGAAGGGGGAGGCGCAGGGGGAGAAGGCCCACAAACATGTGCGGCAAACCACACATGTATACAGATGCATCACTTCGCCGGCTTTGTCCCGCTACAATACGAAACGATGGAGCCCTGGGAGCTGAGCCGGAAGCGAGCGTTGCCCGGCGGCTGGGTTTCCGCTTCGGACCTGCCGCGCGGACCCGGCGGGCGCGCGCTGTGCCGGTGGTGCCAGTTGGAAGTGCCGGCGGGACGGCGTACGTTTTGCTCGGACTACTGCGTGCACGAATGGAAGCTGCGCTCGAACCCCGGCTACCTGCGCGAGTGCGTCTTGGCGCGCGACCGCGGCATCTGCGCGGCATGCGGCATCGACACGCTTGCCGAATACGTCCGGCTCAAACGGATGCGGCGGGACAAACGGGAACTGGCGATCGAGGCCTGGGGATTGAAGACTCTGGCGCGGCGCAGCCTCTGGGACGCCGACCATATTGTTCCGGTGGTGGAAGGCGGCGGAGAGTGCGATTTATCGAATCTGCGCACTCTCTGCCTGCGATGCCATCGCGGGGCGACCGCCGCCCTCCGCCTCCGGCTGCGCGCTACCGCTGCGGCGCGCCCGCCCGGCCCATGATCGGCCACATATCGACGATCTTCTCGCCGCGGGCCACGTAGATCCGGTCGTAGACGTTCACGCTCATGTCGAGATTCGACGGATAGATCTCGACCAGGTCACCCAGGCCGATTTCCGGTCCGCTCGTCCAGGTGAGCAGACCGTACTCGGCCCCCTGGTTCTTCACGACGACGTCGGGCCGGCCCTTCACGGCATCGGTCGGCTTCAGCATGGCCTTGTTGCCGGCATCGATGGAGGCGATGTTGCGGTGGTTCCGGCTGATGACGGTGGTCAGCACCGTGAGCGCGGTTCCGAAGTCCGAGTACATGGCGTCGCCGCTCTTGTTGCCGATCTTGATGTAGGCCGTATCCATGAAGACAAAGGACCCGGCCTGGAGTTCTGTCAGACCGAATTCCTTATCGATGTTGTACGTGCCGGTGGAGCCGCCGGTGATGATCTCCACGTTGAGACCCGCCTTGCGGCACATCTCCGCCGTCGCGACCATCGGAACGACGTGTTCCTGCGACTTCTTGCGCCGGTTCTCCCAGCCTTTGGTATGCGACGCTGCTCCGGAATAGCCCATCACGCCGGCGAACTTCAGGTGCTTGGCCTGGTCGACCTTCTTCGCCAGCGCCAGGGCGGGCTCACCGGTCGGACAGCCATGGCGTTCCAGCCCGGCCCAGCAATCCACCACCACGTTGACCTTCGTGTTGACGGCCGCGGCTGCTTCCTCGAGGAGATCGACCGTACGAGGGTCGTCTACGACAGCGCGGAACGTCGGGTCTTTCTTGGCCAGATCGGCCGTGCGTTGAATCTTGTTGCGGCCCGCGGGCTGACAGGTCCAGAGGACGCCCTTGATGCCCGAAGCGCTGAACAACTCCGCTTCGGCAATCGTGGCGCAGCACACGCCGATGGCGCCGAGCGCGACCTGGCGCTTGCTGACCTCGGGGCACTTGTGAATCTTGACGTGGGGTCGCACGTTGATCCCCACGGACTTCGAGTGCTCCGCCATGTGACGGATGTTGCGGTTGAAGATCTCCTCGTCGAGGATCAGGGCGGGCGTACCGAGGTCCTCTCTGGTGAGATCGCGGAAATCGCGGCGGGCGATGCGGGCTTCCACTTCGTTGAAACGCAGTTCCGCGCGGCGCGCGGCCCAGGCGCTGGATGCCACGGCGCCGGCGGCGGTCAGCGATAGGAACCGTCTACGGGAATTCATGGTCGGTAACTCCTCAAGGAAATGCCTCTATAGTACCCTACCGGACCTATAATGGGGGTGATGATGGGCCATTGCTCCCGCCGTGCGTTTCTAACCACTGCCGCGGCCGCCTGGGTGGCGAAGCCCGGACCGGGTTTCGCCGCGACGCCCCCGGCCGCTCCGGTGGCGGTGGCGAAATGCGGATCGTACGGACCCGGGGTCGCCGCGTCGCTGGACCGGATGTTCGATCAGCTCGGCGGTCTCGGCCGGCTGGTGCGCGGCAAGACCGTCGCCATCAAGATCAACCTGACCGGCAGCCCGACCTATCGCCTGGGTCACGCCCGCCTCGAAGACAGCCACTACACGCACCCCGACGTCATCGCTGCGACGGTCCACCTGATGGGAAAGGCCGGGGCGCACCGAATCCGCCTCTTAGAAAGCCCGTGGTCCACCGCGGACCCACTCGAAGAATACGTGCTGCCGGCCAACTGGGAGCCCCGAGACATCCTGAACGCGGCGCCGCGGGTCGAGTTTGAGAATACGAACTGGCTCGGCAGCGGTAAGTCCTATTCGCGGTTTCCCGTACCGGGCGGCGGCTGGATCTACCCCGCCTACGACCTGAATCATTCGTACGAGAAGTGCGATGTCTTCGTCTCCATCGCGAAGATGAAGGATCACGCGACGGCGGGCATCACGCTGTCGATGAAGAACTGCTTCGGCAATACCCCGTGCACCATCTACGGGACCGGTGCAGGCGAGGATGAGCCCACGCTCATGCCGCGGGGCGGCCGTTTCATGTTCCACGCGGGCAACCGGCAGCCGTCGAAATCTTCGCCCCAGGAGAAGGACCCTGGCTCCCCGCGCGAGGGCGGCTACCGGGTGCCGCGCATCGTAGCGGAGATTTGCGCGGCGCGCCCGATCGATCTCGCCATCATCGACGGTATCGTCACGATGGCCGGGGGCGAGGGGCCCTGGAACCGTCCGCCGCTGACGCTCGTTCGTCCTGGCGTGCTGGTCGCCGGGACGAACGCGGTCTGCACCGACGCCGTCGCGGCGGCACTCATGGACTACGATCCGATGGCCGACCGCGGCCAGCCTCCGTTCGAGACCTGCGACAGCACACTGCGCCTGGGCGAAGAACTCGGTATCGGGACGCGCGACCTGAAGCGGATCGAAGTCGTCGGCACGCCAATCCGCGAGGCGATGTTCAGCTTTGCCGCCCTGCGGGCGAAGGCGAAGCAGGCGCGGGGTTGAACTCTTCCCGCCGTACCGTGTCCGCGAATAGCACTTCCGCGCACCCTTCGGTGTCGTAAAGAAACATCGCACGGGTTGCCCGGCCGACGTCGATTTCTGCGACAAGCAGGACCTCCTCGCGCAGTTCGGTCTGGGCGTGAATCTGTCCGTCCGGCGCCACGATCATCGAACGGCAATTCTGGTGCGGATCGAGGCACGCATTGCAGGAAGCGAACCACACGGTATTCTCCGCCGCGCGGGTCACGATCATTGCGTGGTGCACAGGGATCTTCCAGTCGTTTGGGCGGGTCGTATTGTTCTGCGGGTGAAAGACGAGTTGCGCGCCCTGCCGCACGCACTCGCGCGTGGTCTCCGCGAAGCGGAAGCCTTCGAAGCAGATCACAACGCCGACCCGGAGCCCAAACAGGTCAAATGTTTCGAACGTGGAGCCGGCCGAATACACTGTGGCGTCGAGGGGCGTCAGGCGGGTCTTGTGGTGGACGCCCAGGACCCGTCCTGACTCGGAGACGACCAGCGCGGAGTTGAAAGGCTTGCCGCCTGCAACAGGCGTCTCGGTGCCAAGCACGCAGGCGATGCCGAGTTCGCCGCAGCGCCGCGATACGCGTTCATGCAGGTCCGCCAGCCGTTCCGCCGGGACAGGCGTCCCTGGCGGCACGATGTCCACACGGTAGCCCACCGTCTGGCACTCGGGGAAGCAGAGGATCTGGACCCCCGCCCGTGCCGCCTCGTCGAGAAACCGGAAGATGGCGGCGGCGTTCGAATCGAAGTCCGCGGTTTGGTGGGCTTGGGCGAGACCGATGGTCAAACCATGCATGGCGCTGTCCTGTTTGATCTAGAATAAAGCGAATGTCCCCCCTTCGGGCTGCTTTGCCGCTATTCGCGTTCGTCTGGTTTGCCGGCTGTACGCCGGAAAAAGCGCCGCCCGAGCCGCTTTTCGCACCCGTGATGGCCGAAACCTGGACCCTCCAGGAGACCGGCACGAAGCAGGCGGCGGAAGCGCCGGAAGCGGTGCAGCGCTTCGCCATCGTCGACTACCAGACGGCACGCTACGAGCAGCAGGGCGGAGCGAAAGTCGACGTGCAAGTGTTTCAACTGGCCACCGACGCCGCCGGGCTGCATCTGGAACAGACCTGGGTCCCGACGGCCAACACCGTCGCATTCCACCGTGGCAGGTACTTTGCGATCGTCCAATGGGACGGACCGCGCGAGCAACTGAATCCGTTCGTCCGGGAGCTTGGCCTGCGGCTCAGCAGGTAGTTCCCTGGATCGCCGCGGCGAAGAAGCCGTCGCCCAGGTCGCGTCCCGGGATGCGGCGCAGGATCCGCACGATCCGGTCCTTATACAGAGCGACCACCTGGTCGTTCTCTTCCGGCTCCAGCGAACAGGTGGCGTAGACCAGCCGACCGCCCGGCGCCAGCGCGTCCAGCGCGTGCTTGAGAATGGCCGCCTGGCGCGCCTGCAGCTCCGGAAGATCCTCGGGGCGCAGCCGCCACTTGATCTCCGGATTCCGCGACAGCGTCCCGGTCCCTGTACACGGCGCATCCACCAGAATGCGGTCGAACACGCGCCCGAACGGCAGCGGACGCCGCGCGTCCAGGCGCACCAGCGGCACGCCGAGATCGGTTAATTGCATCAGCCGCACGCGATGTTGATCCGCCGCCACAGCGCGGACGCCCGCCTCCAGCGCTTGCGCCGTCTTGTTGCCCGGCGCGGCGCACAGATCGAGAAAGCGCTGTCCCGGCTGAAGGTCGAGCAGCGGGACCACCGACTGCGATCCGATATCCTGCACCCGGAAGCCGCCCGCCTCTTGCGCTGAGTCAACCAGCCAGCAGCCCTTCACGGGTGTCACGTCGGCGCCTTCGGGCGGCGTCCGGCCGGGCGGCACGCGAATGAACGTGTGCGGCGGCGCCATGTTCGCCTCGACGATTCCCGCCATCGTTTCGCTGCCGTATTGATCTTCCCAGCGTTCGAGCAGCCACTCCGGATGCGAGAACGCGACCGACAGATCGGGCCAGTCGACCGGGCGCAGATGCACTTTGCGCAGCACCGCGTTCACCAGCCCCGCGGCCGACCGCTTGTGCGACTGCTTGGCGATTTCGACGCTCTGGTGAATGGCGGCGTGCGGCGGGATGCGGTCCAGGTAGCGGATCTGGTAGAGGCCGAGCCGCAGGATGAGCCGCACCTGCATATCGAGCGCTTCCGCCGGGCGGCCAGAGAAATGCTCGATCAGGTAGTCGAGCTGCCCCTGAAAGCGCAGCACGCCCATGACGAGTTCGGTTGCCAGACCTGCGTCGCGGGACGAGAGTCCTTCGCCGCGGGCGCGAAGTTCGTCGCCCGAATGCCCGCCTCCTTCGACGCGCGTCAACACCTCGAAGGCGACGCGCCGCGCGGGCGATACGGGATCAGTGCGCGGCAATCGTCTGGCCTGTCCGTTCCCGCAAGGAGTTCATGTTGCCGGCAGCGTCGAAGGCGAAGTCGCGGGAGTCCACGATCTCCAGCGCCGGATTCTGCTCGATCTCCGGACGGAGATTCTCCGTCAGCTCGATCCAGCCCAGATCCAGCGAGTTGACGATCCGCCCGATCGTGACTTCCTCCTGCTGGAACTTCCCGACAGTGGGCCATAGCACTTCGAGGCATTCGCGATCCGTGGCGAAGTGGACAGGCGTGCGGATGGCCGCTGGAGTCGAAGCCGTGAGCGAGTTGATGCGCGTGGGCGTCCAGTCGATCTTTTCGAGCAGGCGGTCCGCCACCACGTCGGCCATGCCCAGACCCACGCCGTTGCCGTAACTCAGGTCGCTCAAGTCGCGGATGAACACGCGATGGAACTTCGGTCCAGGCCAAGGGTTGTACTGCCCGTGAACGCCGCGGTTCACGACCTTGGTATCCATGCCGGCGCCGGAGATGTTCTTGCCGATCTCATCGAGCACGAGGATGTCGAGATCCATCGGGACACGGCCCATCCAGCTCTTGACCTGCTCCAGAAGCTGTTCTTCGCGGGCTTCCATGTCCGCGACCGGCACCGCGGTGACCTGGCCGGTGTTGTGATTCGCGTTCTCCAGGATGGCGAGTCCGCCGAGAATCCTGCCGGACGCCAGCACCTGCCGCCCGATGCTGCGGATCACGTGCTCGAGGCCGAGCTTGTAGGCATAGGTGTGGTACCGCTGCGCCCCGGCGAACTTACCCAAGCCGATGGCCATCATTTTGAACAGGCCGCTTTCGATGCCGCCGGCGAAGTCTGTGTGCCACTTGACGCGGCCCACCAACATCACGCCGTCGGATTCGTACGCGCGGCGGTCCATGAAGGCTTCGATGCCGTCCGCCGTGGAGCCCAGCGAAACCACGTCCAACTGGCTCACCACCGGGCAGCCCATCGTTTCCTCGATGATTCCGTAGTGGGCCAGGACGTCGGCCTGTCCCTGAGCGGTGGCGGCGCCGTGGCTGCCCATCGCGGGGAACAGGAACGGTCGCATGCCCTGCGACTTCCAGTAGTCGACGACAGCCCGGACAATCGTAGCGAGATTCGCGATTCCGCGGCTGCCTACCCCAATGGCAACCGTCGCTCCAGGCTTCAGCTTCGAGGCGAATTGCGCGGCCGAGAGTTCGTTCGCGACCGCAGCGGCGACATCCGGCAGCGAGCGGTCAGGAAAGGTCTGCCGCACCAGCAGCAGGCGAGAAAACGACATGGCTGGATTATAGCTCCGATTGAGCAGGTGGCAGGCTTCCAGGAGAAGGTGTGTGAATAAACCGGTACTCGGCCAGGACTCGTTCGTTGCCCGTCGCATTGTAGGCGATCAGGCGGGCCATTATCCTGCTCGCCGGAAGACCCTTGGCCATGGTGATGGATTCCTGGTAGACAACGCCGCTGGCGCCCGGATGGACGGGAATATCCGGCAGCCGGAACTGTTCAACGCCCTCCCAGTCACAGAGGCTGAGATCGACGCGGCGCGCGTCGCGCAGGTCCGCGGCAAGCCGTGCAACGAGGATGTCGTCTTCCGCCGTCACGGTGCACTGAACGCTTCCGCCCGGCGGAGGGGCGTACTCGCGCACTTGCAGGCCCTCCTGGGCGGCGAGCCGCAGGAACGTGTCGCTGACGATCAGCCGCAAGGACCCTCCGCGCGCCAGATCACGGATACCTTCAGCAAGCGCGATCACATCGCGCAGCCGGTCCCCGCACTGGCCGCAACCAAGCAGGTGCGCCTCAGTGGTTTCCTCCTCCGGCCCGGGCAGGGCGCCAAGCCAGTAATCCCCGAGGACGGCCGCGTCGATGGGATTGGAGCAACTCACCAGATCACCATGATCTCATCCGTTACGCTGCCACCCCAAGGCACTGCCGCAGCTTATGGATGGCCCGGTGCCGGATCACCCGCACATTGGCTTCGGAGACGCCTAACAATCCAGCCACGTCAGCCCCCGTCCGCTCATCGTAAAACGTCATGACCACGACGGTTCGTTCGCGTTCCCTCAGCCCCTGCACACACCGGGCGAGACGCTCGCGATCGAGGTCTGGTCGTTGAGGCTGAGTCGGGCCTGGGACGTCCCCGGCAAACTGCGTCAGCAGATCTTCCTTCCTGCCAGCGGCCCGGCGCAAATTGAGAACCGTCATCCGGCACGTTCCGAGCACAAACGACGCCAGCTTCTCCGGTTCCCGCAACTGGCCCGCCCGCAACGCCTCCAGCGTTGTCATCAGAACCTGTTGCGCCAGGTCATCGGCGGCATGCTTGTCCCTCAGATGACGCAAGCCATAGAGCCGGACGCGCGGCGCCATGCGGTGGTACAACTCAGCCTCCGCGTCGCAGTCGTTCCCAGAGGCGATGCGCCGCACCAGAGCGGAGTCATCGAGATCTACATGCATCCGCCTATCTTAGTGTGTAACGACCAGCCCCGCTCGTTACACTACCCACCGGGAGGCAGAATGATCGCAAGTCAACAGACAGACACCCAGGTCGACGAAGTCGCCGCCGGCATCTATCGAATCTCGACGCCGATGGACGTGATTCCCGGAGGCTTCACCTTCAACTCATACCTCGTTGTGGACGACGAGCCGCTGCTCTTTCATGCGGGTCTGCGGAAGTTATTCCCCAACACGCTGGAGGCGGCCGGCAGAGTGATCGCGCCGGAAAAGCTCCGCTGGATTGGCGGATCGCATTTCGAAGCGGATGAGTTTGGCGCGCTGAATGACCTCTTGGCGGCCGCGCCGCAGGCAACGCCGTTCGGTGCGGAGATCGGCGTCCTGACGTCGCTCAGTGATTTCGCCGTGCGGCCGCCGCGCGGCTTCAAGGGCGGCGAGGAGTTCTCTATCGGCAGCCGCCGGATGAAGTGGATGGACACGCCGCACGTCCCGCATGGCTGGGACTGCGGTGTCCTGTTCGACTTGTCGACCGGGACTTTGCTCTGTGGGGACCTGTTCACGCAGCCGGGCGCGAATCTTCCCGCGGTGACCGAATCGGAGATCCTTACGGCGAGCGAAGGGATGCGCGGCATGATGGATTATTACGCCCATGCAACAAGCACGACAGCCATCCTCGAGAAGCTGGCCGGGCTCGGTCCTTCGACGCTCGCCTGTCAACACGGCAGTGCCTATCGCGGCGACGGCGCGGCGCTGCTGAGGGAACTGGCCGCCAGGATCGAACACGGGAATGGCAGGCTGGCGACGCAGAGTGCATGAAAGTGATGCGGGCGCGATACACTCGAACGCATGCAACGCCGTGGCTTCTCAGCTCTGCTGGCCGTATGCCTCATCGTTCCCGGTGCGATCGTCGCCCAGGTCCCGCCCGATCTGCCCGACTGGAATGTTTTCTACGGCAACAAAGACTTCGCCGATCCGGAAGGCATGTTTGCGCGGTATCTGCGGAAACTCCGGCAGGAAGAGGAACGCCGGCGCTCCCAGGTGATCGCCGGCGTCTCGTCGCGCGACTCGCTACGCCGCTACCAGGACGAGACGCGGGCGGCTCTCCGCGCCGCGCTCGGTGACCTGCCGGACCGCACGCCGCTCAACGCACGCACGGCGGGTGTTCTCGAGCGGGACGGCTATGCCGTCGAGAAGGTAATCTTCGAAAGCCGCCCGCGCTACTACGTGACCGCCAACGTCTACGTGCCGCGCAAGGGGACGGGACCGTATCCGGCCGTGCTGGCGGCGGTCGGGCACTGGGGCATGGGCAAGACGTTCGAGGAGTATCAGCGCCTCGGCATCTACCTCGCCCGGCGCGGCTACATCGTTCTGGTCTACGATGTCCCCGGACAGGGGGAGCGGCGGGAGTACTTCAATCCCATCATGAACCGTGCCCTGATCGACCCCGGCGGATCGCACTGGTTCGTCACGCTCGAACACGGGTACGCCGGCGGGCAGGCGATCCTTACTGGCGGCAACTATGCGTCGTACCTCGTCTGGGACGGCGTGCGGGCGCTCGACTATCTGACCGAACGCCCCGACGTGGACGCAAGCCGCCTCGCGTGCACCGGTACGTCCGGCGGCGGGCTTCAAACAGAGCTTCTCTCCGCTTTCGATGACCGGATCAAGATCTCGATTCCGGTCTGCTACGGCGGCTGCAATCCGGACAACCCGACGCGTCCCGGCCTCAGCATCAAGGACGTCGATGCGCTGATCGCGCCCCGTCCCCTGCTGATGATCGAGGCGACCGGCGATCCGCGGTCGAGTGTCCTGGCCAAGCAGGAGCGACACGAAGAGATCGCGCACCTGTACAAGGTTGCGGGAGAGAACGAGCGCACCAAGTACATCGTGGTCGAGGGACCGCACGGCTATGTGCCAGGCATGTACGAAGCGGCCTACGTGTGGATGGAGCGCTGGTTCTTCGGCCGCCAGACGCCGCGCGAGAGCCTTGAGGAACCGGCCACGCCGCTCGAGCCCGCGGAGAATCTGCACTGCACGCCATCGGGTGAGGTCACGATGTCTCTTGGCGGTGAGACCGTGGCATCGCTCAACCGGACGCATGCCGGCCGGCTGGCGCGCGCGAGAGCGGCAGGAGACCGGCGCGAAGCCATCCGCCACGCACTGGCTCTCGATCTGGCACCCCGGCCGCTGCGCCCCAAGACGATCGCCCGCGCCGAACGCGGGTCGTTCATCCTCGAGAAGATCGCGTACTGGAGTGACGACGAGGTCTTCGTGCCTGGTCTGCTGCTGTTGCCGCCGAAGCCCGGACGGCATCCGGCTGTGGTGTTCGTCAACGAGGACGGCAAGGCCACACAGCCATTGGTGGAGCAATACCTGAAGCCTCTTGTCGAAGCCGGGGTCGCGGTGTTGACGATCGATCCGCGTGGCATGGGGGAGACAGATCCTGAGACGCCCCGCTCATCGCGTCCGGCCGACTTCAAGAGGTTCGTCCACGGCGTCGAATCCGGGTTCTTCTACGATTCGATGCGCGTCGGCCAGACTGTACCCGGCATGCGCACACGTGACATCTTCGGCGCGGTTGACTACCTGGCCGGCCGCTCCGAGGTGGATCCGGCGCGCATCTCGGCGATCGGCCACGGCTCCGGCGGGTTGCTCGTGCTATTCGCCGCCGCCTTCGATCCGCGCATTCAGACCGTCGCCGCCACGGGGTCCCTGGTGTCGTACCAGGAAATCGCGGCCAATGACCTCTACACCCACCAATTCGGCTCGTTCGGCCCGGGCTTCCTCCGCGTCTTCGACCTGCCGGATGTAGTGGCGCTGATCACCCCGCGGCGCGTGCTGCTCAACAACCTCGTTGACGCGCAACACCGCGTCCTCATGCCAGAGAGGGTACGCCGGACGTACGCCGCCGAGCACGGAAAGCTGGAGATCGGCCATACAGTGACGGCCCAGGAGACCGTCAGGAAATACCTGACACTGCTTGCGCGTCGATGACTACTTGGTCCACTTCTTCTTGTCGTACTTGAAGGTCTTCCAGCTCTCGGAAGCGCGGCCGTTCATGTCCCAGACCACGCGTCCCGCCCGCAGCGTCAGCTCGGTGACGATCCGCTGGTTGCCTTCGAAGACGGCGCCCGCCGAATCGATGAAGCCGTACTTGCCCTTGTCCACCCGGATGACGGCGATGTCGGCCTCCGCCCCCACGTCGAGGTGCCCCAACTCCGCACGCTTGATCTGCTTGGCCGGATTCCATGTCGACATGGCGATCACCGAGTCGAGCGTGGCGCCCAGATTGAGGACGGACGACATCGAGTTGTCCATCGTCTTCATGCCCGCGTTCATGCTGCCGGTGTGCAGGTCGGTGGAGATGGAATCCGGCGGAAAGCCCTGTTCCAGTGCGGGCGCCGCAACGTACCAGTAGAAGCTGCCGGCCCCGAAGCCGAGATCAAAGAAGATGCCGCGCTTGCGCCCGGTGAACATGGCCGGATTGATCTTGCCATTGGGCAGCAGTTCCTCGCGGTGGCCGGAGTAACAGTGCGTATAGATGTCGCCGGCCCGCAGCTTGTCCAGCAGCAACGCGGGCAGGTTGCGGATGTTGTTCATGTAGCCGAAATCCACCATCACGGGCATATCCACCGCGGTCCCCGCCTTGACTGCCGCTTCAATCGACTCCCAGCCCGGCCCGCCGAAGTGCGCGGACTTGAAGCCGACCACGACGTCGCGATTCGCGTTGACCGCACGGACGGCGCCCTCGACATCCAGCTCCCTCAGGTCGTCCTCCTTCTCGCCCATGCCGGCCGCGGCGATATTCAACAGCGCCAGGACCCGGGTGCGCGAATGCTCGATCGCCCGTCGGCGGAACTCCGGGAAATCCTTCCATCCGGAGGTGCCCGCATCGACCACGGTGGTGACGCCGCTGCGGAAGGTGTGGGCGTCGGTCTGTACGTTGCTCTGCCGCATCCCCTTCACTTCGGGCCGCTGAAACACATGGACATGCAGGTCAACGAAACCGGGCGTGACCGTCAGTCCGTTGACCTGCACGAGTTTCGCCGCCTGGTTCGCCGGAATGTCCCGGGCGACGCGGGCGATCTTGCCGTCCTTGATCGCCACGTCCATCGGGCCGTTGATTCTGTTCTTGGGGTCGATGACATGGCCGCCCTTCAGCAGCATGTCGTACCGCGCCTGCGCCATCAGGGCGCCTACGGTGATCAGCAAAGTGAGAACAAGTCGCAGCATGGTCTATTTCTCCGGATACTTCAGGTTGCCCGACCGCCAGGGAACTGCGGCCCGGCCGTTCAAATCAAACACGAGCTTACCGGCGCGGATCGTCATCTCAGTACCAAGACGCTCGCTCCCTTCGATTCTCCCGCCTACCACGTCGGCGAAACCGAAGCGGCCCGCATCGACGCGCAGCACTGCGATATCGGCCTCGGCGCCCACGGCAATCTGCCCCAGTTCCGGGCGCTTCACGATGGTGGCCGGGTTGGTGGTGGACTGCCGGATCACTTCCCTGAGCGGCACGCCCATTGCCAGAAACTTCGACATGACGTTGAGCATATCGACCGCCGAACCGTTCATGGAGTTCGTATGCATGTCGGTCGAGATCGAGTCCGGCCAGAAACCCTGTTTCACCGCCGGCTCGGCGTTCCGGAAATGGAAACTGCCGCCGCCGTGACCCACGTCGAACTTGACGCCGCGCTTCCGCGCCGCGGACAGATACGGCCGCACCTTCTCATTCGCGTCGAGCAGCGGTGCCGGCCAGCGGTAGCAGTGCGTGCTGATGTCGCCGGGGCGCAGAATCTCGGTGACCATCCGCTCGTACGGACGTTCCTTCAGGAAGTAGCCGAAGTCGACCATGACCGGGATGTCGGCCAGACGCCCCGCCTCAACTGCTCTTTCCACGGAAGTGAAATTCGGCGCCCACCAGTGAGCTGACTTGACTCCAACGACAACGTCCTTGTGCTTGAGCGCCATGTCCGCGGTGACGCGGGGATTCATGTCCTCGACGTTCTGCTCCAGGTCATAACTGAGGATGCCGATGCCGACGATGTTGAGCATCGCCAGGACGCGGGTCTCGGCCGTGTCAATCACGGTGCGGCGGAAGTCTTCGAAGCTTCGCCATCCCGAGGAGCCCGGATCGACGACGGTGGTCACGCCCGTCCGGAAGGCGATGTGGTCGGGAAAGACGCTGCGGTTTCCGCCGGAAGTCGTGGATCCGCGGATCCCGGAGAAGACGTGTGCATGGATGTCGACGAGTCCGGGCGTCACGTAGAGGTCGGCCACGTCGATCGTCTTGCGGGCGTTGGCTGCCGGCAGGTTGGGAGCTACGGCGGCTATCCGCGTCCCGGTAATCGCGACGTCGGCCACGCCATCGACGCCGTTCTTCGGATCGATGACGTGGCCGCCCTTGAGCAGCAGGTCGTAGGGCTGCGCGAACGCAGCCCATGCAAAGAGAAGGCCCAGGCAAAATCGCATTTAGAAGAGGTACTTCAGAGCGAACTGCAACTGGCGGTTGTCCTGCCAGGTGGCGGTGATCTGTCCGAATGCGGGTGTGCCGAGCACCGCATTGGGCGCCCGGAAGACCGGCGTGTTGAACAGATTGAACGCCTCGAAGCGGAACTGGAACCGGTGCAATTCCTTCACCGGGAACTCCTTGAACAGACCAATGTCCCAGGTGCGGATTCCCGGCTGCCGCAGGATGTTCCTCCCTACCTCGCCGAACTTGAGGTCGGCGAAGCGGAACGCGGCGGTGTTGAACCATTGGGCTGGGTCAGGGTTGTCCAGTCGGGGATTCGCGCCAGGGACGAAGTCGGGGCGTTGCGGACCGCCGCCCGTGTTCTGGCGATTCCCCTGCTGCGTTACAGAGAACGGGAAGCCGGTTTGGTAGGTCATGATCCCGTTGAAGGACCAGTCGCCGAGCGTGAACTTGGCCGGTCCGGTCCAACTGGAGGGCGTCGGAATGTTCCACAGGAACGTGTTGGTGAACCGGTGCCGGAAGTCGAATCCGGACGAGGACCGTTCGCAGGCCCAGCAATCCTGGTTCTGCGCGCCGTTTGTCGAGAACGGCAGCGATTCGTTCGTGCCGTAGCTCTGGTCGATGTTGTGCGACCAGGTGTAGGAAGCGAGGTACGACAGCCCGCGTGCGAACCGCCGCTCCCCGCGCAATTGAAGGCTCTGGTAATAAGACTTGCCATCGGCTCCGAGCCACCGGATCGGTCCCCAATCCGGGTAGCGTCGCCGCGGCTGCACTGGACCCGGTGCGGGCGGTGCGTCGTTGGCATTGCGGCTGTTGTCCAGGCGGGACGCCTGACTGCCGACATACGCCATTTCGAACACCGTGGTCTGCGTAATCTGCCGTTGCACCGACGCGCTCCACTGCACGTTGTAGGCGTTCTGCCGGTCGACCGGCGTCGACACAACGCTGCGCGGCGCCGCGGCCGCTTGCTGTCCGATCGGGTACGGGTTACGCAGGGTCAACCCGGTCGGATTCGCCGGGTCGGCGACAAACTGCACCTGGAACGTCCGGAACGGGTTTGGAATGACCGTCAGGTTGTTGATCTGGTTCGCGTTGTTATAGACGCCGCCACCCAGGCGCATCACCCACTTGTCAGAGGGGCGGTAGGCAATCCCGATTCGTGGCCAGAAGCGGTACTTCTCGGCATCGTAGAGCTTGACCACCTCTTTGGAGGTGGGATCTTCGGGGAACAGGTAGCCGCCCGGACGATCGATGCGCAGCGCGCGAGGGAAGCCGTTCTCTTCATCGACGGTTCCGACGAACTCGTACCGCATGCCCAGGTTGATGGTCAACCGCGGATTCACGCGCCAGTTGTCCTGCACGTAGAAAGCGTAGGTCTGCTGGTTGTACTCGACCGGGTTGACTCCATCGGGCGTCTGTGACAAGGAAGGAAAGCCGATCATGAAGTCCGCCGCCGCGTTTCCCGTGACCTGTCCGTTGAATTGGAACTGGCCGCGGGCGTTGTTCGAAGCCTGACGGTCCATGCGCAGGCGCTTAAAGTCGATGCCGGCCTTGAATGTGTGGACTCCCCTTGTCACCGTGATGCTGTCGACCAGGTGCCACGTCTCGCTGACGTTGAAATCCGGGATCAGGCCGGCATCGCCCATCGACAGGAAGCCCTGAACATTCATCGGGACTCTCCCGGTTTCGCGCGGGTTGAGGAGCCGCGGCTGGAGCGTTTCCGGATCGACGGCCCGCACCCCGACCAATCCCATCGATTCCGGATCGAAATCCGTGTCGGTCCGGAGGCTGCGGCGGAAGACCCATGCGCGATTGAAGCCGATCCGGAAGTCGTTCAGCACGGTGGGACTGAACATGTGCGTATGGTTGACTACGGCATTCGAAGCCGAAATCCTGCTTTGGAGGGGATTGAAGTAGTCCAGGCCAATCGTCGGGAACTCGAAGCGATACAGAGCCACCCGGCTGAACAGACGGTCCTTTTCACTGAAGTTATGATCGCCGCGGAGGAACCACTGATTAATGTCATTGACCTGCGTCTCCGCGGCCACCAAGTTGGCGCCGGTTCCCGGCGTATTCGGCAGCGGATGGACATCCAGATAGTTGCGCGACACCTGCTCGATCCGGTTTGCCGGGACCTGGTTACCAGCGAAGAAGCCTCCCAGCGGGTCCCGCAGAGGAGCGGTCAACGCTGAAAAGTCCCCGGATCGGAACGGAACGGGAAGTACAGTGCCCACCTGCGGGATTTCCACCTTCTCGCGCTGGCCTTCGAAGTTCGCCATCCAGAACGTCCGGTTCTTGCCGTTGTACAAGTTAGGGATCAGGACCGGTCCGGACAGGACGAACCCGAACTGGTTGCGCTGGAGGATGTCTTTTCGCAGGGGCGCGGGAAAGAAGTAGTTGCGGGCATCCGTCTTGTCGTTCCGGAAGAACTCAAACAAAGCCCCGTGAATGTCGTTCGACCCCGGCCGCGTGTGGATTTCTACCTGCGCTCCGGCGTTGTGCCCGTACTCCGCCGAGTAGGAGCCCGCGTGGACCTTGAACTCCTGAATCGCCTCGATGGACGCGCGGAAGAACGTGGCGTTGTTGATATTCCACGCCGTGTAGACTCCGTCGTAAAGCACCTGGCCCTGGTTCTCGCGCATGCCGTTCGCGCTGACGGCGATCGCCGAGTCGCGCCGGCCGTACTGGTTCGTGTTGGAGGAGATCCCTTTGATAACTCCAGGCATCAGTCCTGCCAGATTCGCGAAATTGCGCCCGTTCAGCGGAAGGTCGACCACGCGCCTTTGCTCCACCACATTGCCGAGGGTGGCGTCGTCGGTATTGAGCAGAGCCGCCTGCGCCGTCACTTCCACCGACTCGGTCACCTGGCCGACCTGCATCGTGATGTTGACGCGCGCCTTCTGGTTGATCTGGACTTCAAGGTCCGTGCGGACCTCTGTTCTGAAGCCCGGACACTCGGCGCGGACCACGTAGATCCCCGGCTGGATGGAAGGAAACGCGTACGTGCCGGAGTCGCCGGTCACCATGCGGCGAGTGATGTTTGTCCCGGTGTGCGTGGCGCTGACAGAGACGCCGGGAATGAGTGCGCCAGTCGAGTCCTGGATGACCCCGAGAATTTCGGTGGATTCACCGCCCTGCGGAAGCGCCGGAAGTGCGCAGACTGTGAGGAGCCCAGCCACTGCCAGGCAACGAAGAGGAGACATCTCGTACAAACCCCTTTCTGATCCATCCCACGGAGGCCCGCATGGGTGATCCGTGTGTATGCCTATGGCTCAGAATTCTATCACCGAAGGTGGATTGCGACAAGGAAAAAAAGCGCGCCAAAGTTGTCGAAGAGAGAGGTTTCTTGCGGCCGAATAGTATTGGCTCAATTGGGGCAGATCCCGCCCGGTTGACACGGTGCGGCGACGGCGCGATACACTCGGCTCCATCATGATCTCCCTCTCACGCCGCAGCATCCTGACCGCGGCAGGCGCTCCTCTTCTGTTGCGCGGCGCGAGCCCGTCAGACGGCCGCCGTTTCCGCACCTTCTTCATGTCGTGGGGCAACACCACGCAGCCGGAGTTCTATCGGTTCCTTGACGAAGTCAGGCCCGAGGTGGTGCAGGCAGGTTTCTACGGCCCGATGTTTCACGGCTACGCGGACAATCCCGCCTCCACCGGGTACATGATGCGTCTCCCTGTCTCCGGCCAGCGTGAGGCGCTGGCAGCGCAGCGCAAGGTCAACGAGGAGATCCACCGCAGAGGTCTGAAGGTTGTGGCCCACTTCCAGATGATCAACGTGATTCAGAAAGGCGGCGGCCACGAAAACAATTTCGCGGAGTTTTACGAGAACCACTGGCACGAAGACATCCTCGGGCCGAAGCCGCACCCGGACTGGCGGCACCTCATGCAGGAGGACGCGGACGGCAACCCGATCGTCGCGACCCATTACGTGGACTACCACGGCCTCTGCCTGAATAAGCCGCATGCCAGGCAGCTACTGCGCCAGATGCTCGACGTGGCGCTCGACGCCGGAGCCGACGGCATCATGAGCAACTACAACTACCGCTGGCTGTGTGTCTGCCGCTACTGCCAGAACGAGTTCAAGCAGTTCCTGTCGCGGCGTCACTCCGCAGTGCAGTTGAAGGAACGCTTCGCCATCGGCGATCTCGACAGCCACCGCTTCGAAACGATCGCCGGCAGAATACCGGGGCTGCCGAAACCTGGCGATCCTGGCCTCGATTGGGAGGCGACCCGTTGGGCCGCGGAGAATTTTAAGCAGCGTTGGGATGGACTATTGGTCGACTATGGCCGCAAGCGGAAGCCGGGACTGATTCTCGGACAGTGGAATCATCTCGGCGAAATCAACGCAGGTGAGGAGCGCGCCTTCACGCCCGTCGAAGAGTGGGGCCGCGACGAGGACTACTTCTGGTACAGCGGAGGTTACGGTCCGACCAAGCTCACGGAACAGAAGGCCGGCGATGCGTGGCTCCAGTGCCTCTGGGTCCGCGAGATGGGCGGCGGTAAGCCGTTCGTGATGGGCAAGTACGAGAACATCCGCATGCGCAACACGATCGCCGAAGGCATCGCCACCGGAGGCGCAGGCATGGGTCTGCAAGTCCAGTTCATGGACCCCGAAGGTTTTGCCGGCGCCTCGCGCTACCTGCGCTTCTTCCGCGACCAGCGGGAGTTATACACGGACCGCAAAGCGTGGGCCGAGACCGGCCTCCTCTTTCCGCGCGCGGCCGTTTGGGCGCAGCGACCCGAAGCCGTCGATGCGTTTCGCACCATCGGCCGCGCGCTGGTCAACGGCCACGCGCTGTTCGACATCGTATGGGATCAGAAGATCACGGAGGCGCGCCTGCGGAAGTACGCCGCAATCATCGTGCCCGCCGCCGAATGGCTGCCGGAGAACGCGATCGCCCCGCTCTCCGCATTCGAACGGCGCGGTGGACTGGTCATCCGCGAAACGGATCCCGATGCGGTGCTCGCCCGTTTGGCGAGCCGGAACCTGAGCCGCGCCACCGCCCCGTGGACGTTGCGTGCCGCCGGATACAGGCGCAAGGGGGGATGCGAGTTGCACCTCGTCAACTACGACCGGGACGAAGCCAAGGGCGCCGGCATCCGCGGCCCTGCCGGAGAGTGTCCCCGTGCCGCGCGGAACGTCTCCTTCGACCTTCTGCTGCCGGAACGCGCCCGCGTCCGGGAAGTGTCGCTGCTTTCCCCGGACGACAGTCCCGCTCCGCTCGCCGGTTGGAAACAGGAGCGCGACCGATTGCGCTTCGACGTTCCGTCTGTCGAAGTGTATTCCATCGTGCGCGTCCGGTACGCGTGAAGCGCGAGATATTCTAAGGGCATATGACCCCTGAAGAGTTCCGCCGCTGGGGCCACGAGGCTGTGGACTGGGCGGCGGACTATCTCTCCTACCCAGAGCATTACCCCGTGCTGCCCCCGGTCGAACCAGGCGGCCTGCTGGCCGCGCTGCCTGAGAACGCCCCGGAGGAAGGCGAGCCCTTCGAGACGATCCTGGCCGATTTCCAGAACCGCATCGTGCCCGGCATCACGCACTGGAATCATCCGGGCTTTTTCGGATACTTTTCGGTGACCGGTTCGCCCCCGGGCGTTCTGGCGGAGCTTCTGGCCGCCACGCTCAACAACAACGGCATGCTGTGGAAGACCGGACCGGCGGCGACAGAACTGGAGCAGCGGACACTCGCGTGGCTTCTGAATTGGCTCGGACTGCCGCGGGACTGGTTCGGCATCATCTTCGATACCGCCTCCACCAGCACGCTTCATGCGCTGGCCGCGGCGCGGCTGCATGCGCATCCCGCAACGCGTGTCGACGGCGCACCCCCGGATCTCGTCGTTTACACATCCGAGCAGGCGCACTCTTCCGTGGAGAAGGGCGCGATCGCTCTCGGCATGGGCCAGCGCAATGTCCGCAAGATCCCGACCGACGACGCGTTCCGGATGCAACCCGGCAGCTTGCGCGAGGCCATCGCCGCCGACCGCGCCGCGGGACTCCGCCCCTGCTGCATCGTGGCCACCGTCGGCACCACCTCGACCACGAGCATCGATCCGGTGCCCGAGATCGCAGCGATCGCGCGAGAAACCGGCATCTGGTTGCACGTAGACGCGGCCTACGGCGGCGCAGCGGCGGTCGCCGAGGAATATCGCCACGTGCTCGATGGCTGCGAACAGGCCGATTCCCTCGTCGTGAATCCGCACAAGTGGCTGGGGACGCCTGTCGACTTGAGCGCCTTCTATACGCGCCGTCCCGAGGTTCTGCGCGAGGCCTTCTCTCTGCTCCCGGACTACCTGCGCACAGCCGAAGAGGACCGCGCCGTGAACTTCATGGAATACGGTGTGCCGCTTGGGCGGCGGTTCCGTTCATTGAAGCTGTGGTTCGTGATGCGGGCCTATGGCCGGAAGACGGTCGCGGACATCCTGCGGCAGCAGATTGCCTGGGCGCGCGAACTCGCCGCGGAGATTGCGGCCCATCCAGACTTCGAAGTGAGTGCACCAGCGCCGCTTTCCCTTGTCTGCTTCCGGATGCGTGGGAGCGATGACGCCAACCGCGCGCTGCTCGACAGGGTCAATGCGTCGGGCGATGTGCTGCTGTCGCACACGGTGCTGCGCGGCCGCTTCGTCCTGCGGCTGGCGATCGGCAACTGGGCGACGCGGCGGAACGATGTGCAACATGCCTGGAGCCTGGTCCGGCAGGCCGCAGCGGCACGGTAAACGGCAGAAGGTCACAGCGCCTCCGCTGTGGCAGAATCACTCTCCCTGTTCGAGCGGCGTCACGGGATCGAGCAGCATCCAGAAGAGGCTGCCCGCGAAGTAGATGCCTGCTGCGACGTAAAACGTCAGGTTCCAGTTGCTGTCGGTATTCGAGAGCATCCAGCCGATCGCATACGGCGACACCGCACCGCCGAGGTTGCCCATCATGTTCATCGTGCCGGAGAGCGTGCCGGCATACTTGCCGCCGACATCCATGCACGCGCCCCAGCTTCCCGGCATCACCAGATCGTTCGAAAAGCTCGCCATGCCCATCGAAATCATCGCGTAGAGCGGGTTGTCGAGGATCGTGGACAGAATGAGGAATCCGGTCGCGCCCGTGAAGCCTGCGTACGCCATGAACTTCCGGCTGCGGATCACCGACTTCGTCCAGCCGTTCAGCACCGGATAGAACCAGCCGGCAAAGAGAGAGCCAACGCCCCCCAGGAACAGCGGCAGCACCGCCAGGGCCGCGCCCGTGTTCAGGTCCACGCCGCGCGCTTCGCGCAAGTAGGTCGGCAGCCACGTGATGTAGAAATACCAGCCGTAGGAGAGGCAGAAATACTGCCCGCACAGCATCCACACCTGGCGCGAATGGATGAATTTCCGCCACGGCACCCCCCCATGCGCGATGTTCGCTCCAGGTGCGCGCCCGCCTTCGATCAGATCGGCCTCGGCAGCGTTGACCTCGGGGTGCTCGCGCGGATTGTCGCGGAACCAGCGGTAGAACCAGATCGCCCAGACCACGCCCAGCAGGCCGAACAGCTCGAATGCGCGCCGCCAGCTCATCCACTGCAAGACCTGCACGACAATCAGGGGCGTGAACGCACCGCCCCAGCGTGCGGACATCCACATGATGCCCTGAGCCCGCACCCGTTCGTCAGCCGGCAGCCAGGTCGTAAAAACTTTGGTGAGGTTCGGGAAACAGCCAGCCTCGCCCGCGCCGAACAGGAAGCGCGTCACCACCATCGACATGAAGTTCCAGGCCCAACCGGTCGCAGCCGTGAAGAACGACCACCACACCACGATCCGCATCAACACGCGCCGCGGACCGAGTGAGTCGCCCCAGTAGCCGCCGGGGATTTCGAACAGCGCATAGGCCAGCGCGAATGCTGACAGGATCATGCCCTGCTGTTCGGGCGACAGGTTCAGATCCTCGCGAATGAAGATCATGGCCTGCGAGATACACACGCGATCGATGTAGGTGATGATCGCCAGCGTGACCGACATGTAGATCACCCACTGGCGCGCCTTGGTGGGAGTCTGAACCTGGGCTCCGGTCGTCATGGATAAATCATGAGATCATGAACCGCGCGCTGAATCAAGCTGTCGTGGCAAGCCGCACTGCGTTGTAGTCGAGATTCGGGGGTTACGGCAAGGATGACGGACTTCTCGCGCATCAGCGGAGCGGACGCCTGGTTGGAGGAGGAACGGAGGGACCAGGGGATCTCCGTGCCGCAACCGGCTTCGGAATCATCGCGCTGGTCCCGCCGCTGAACAGCAGTCCTAGGCGATCGCGAACGCTCTAGCGACCTTGACCGCGGGGTTCTCGAACAACTGGGCGACCACGTCGTCGGACACCATGTGGTCTGTCGAGACCACCGACACCGCTTCGGTCGGAGCGCCACCTGGCAATTCACGGCGTCCAAGCGAGAAGTTGCCGATGTTGACGCCGTTGCGGCCCAGCACGGAACCGACATGGCCGATCACGCCCGGCACGTCAGCATTCATCATGAAGAGCAAGTGCCCGCAGAGCGGCGCTTCGCAGGCAATGTCATTTACGCCGATGAGCCGCTCGCCGGTCGGCAGCACGGCCCCTTCAACCGCGGTCACGCCGGAATCGGTTTCGATTTCGACCCGAATCGAGTCACTGTGGCCGGCGCGTCCTTCGTGGCGCTCGGCGAGATTCCAGCCGCGCTGCTGCGCTATCTGAACGGCGTTGACGACGTTGACCTTCTCGGTACACGACCGGGTCAGTCCTCCGGCCAGAGCGGCCGCGCGCAACAGATTCGTATCTCCCTCGGCGATTTTGCCGCGGTAGACAACGCGGAAGGCCGTGGGATTGCCCGACGCAATCTGCGAGGCAAACGCGCCTAGACGCTCGGCCAGCGTCAGGAACGGCGCCAGGGTCTTGTACTGCTCGGGCGACAGTGCCGGCATATTGACCGCGTTGATGGCGACGCCGTTGGCGAGGTACTCGACCATCTGCTCGGCGATCCGGACACCCACGATTTCCTGCGCTTCCTCGGTGGAGCCGCCGATGTGTGGCGTCGCCAGCACGGGATCGAGCGCAAACAGGGGGAAGCCGGGCGGCGGTGGCTCCTTCGAGAATGCGTCGAGCGCCGCGCCGGCGACTTTTCCCGACTGAATCGCCTCCAGGAGCGCTGCCTCGTCCACGAGCTCGCCGCGGGCGCAGTTGACAATCCGTACCCCGTCCTTCATCTTGCCGAACGCCTCGGCCGACAGAACGCCATTGGTCTCCGGCGTCAAGGCTAGGTGCAGCGAAATGTAGTCGCTCTGGGCATACAACTCATCCAGCTCCACCAGTTCCACGTTCAGGTCGCGCGCGATGCGCGAAGTCACGTACGGATCGTGTCCGACCACGCGCATTTCAAACGAACGGGCGCGCTTGACCACTTCACGCCCGATGGAACCGAGACCGACCACGCCAAGCGTCTTGCCCCGCAACTCGCTGCCGAGCAGGCTCTTCTTTTCCCACTTGCCGGCCTTGGTCGAAACCGTCGCCTGCGGGATGCGCCGCGCCAGTGAGAGCATCAACGCCAGCGTGTGCTCCGCCACCGACACCGCATTGCCGCCGGGCGTATTCATCACGAGGACGCCGGCTTCGGTAGCGGCATCCAGATCGACGTTGTCCACGCCGACTCCGGCGCGTCCGATGACGCGCAGTTTCGGCGCCTTGGCCAGCACTTCGCGTGTCACCTGCACGGCTGAGCGCACAACCAGCGCATCCGCGTCCGCCAGGTGGTTCTGATACTCCTTCGGGTTGGAGACGATGACGTTCCAGCCCTGTTGGGCGCGAAACAACTCGACGCCGGCATCCGCCAGCTTTTCCGCAATCAGGATGTTCATGGTGTGCTCCTAGCCGGCGACCGGTTGCGGCGTCTGCACCGCGGCGCGCGCATACGCGCGCTGCACCGCGGCAACGCCCTTTCCGAACTCCACGTCCACACCGTTCGCATGCAGGATCAACTCGAGCGCCGCGACCACCGCGAACAGGTCGGCGAAGTCGAAGTACCCGAGGTGGGCGATGCGGAAGATCTGTCCCTTCATCGACCCCTGTCCGTTGGCAATGATGGCGCCGAACCGCTTGCGGAATTCCTTCACGATGACGCCGGAATCCATGCCCTGGGGCGCCCGGATGGCCGTGACGGACGAACCAGGCGACGAAGCAGCGAACAGTTCGAGCCCCAGTGCCGCGGCTGCGTCGCGCGTGGCGGACGCCAGCAACTGCGCGTTCTCGACCAGTTTCGGCATGCCAATGCTCTTGATGTACCGCAGCGCCGCGCCGAGCGCCAGAATCAGCGAGGTGGCCGGCGTCCAACTGGACTCGCCCTTGTCGCCGTTCTTCTTCTCCTTCTTGAAGTCGAAATAGTAGTGCGGCAGCTTCGACGTCTCGCTGAACGCCCATGCCTTCGGGCTCACGGTGGCGAAGGCCAGGCCCGGCGGGATCATGAACGACTTCTGCGAACCCCCGATCACGACATCGAGACCCCAGTTGTCGATATCGAGCGGCATCGTGCCGATGCCGGTGATCGCGTCGACGACGAAGATCGCCTGGGTCTTCGCCACAGCTTCGCCCATGCCTTGCACGTCGTGGGCGGCGCCGGTCGAGGTCTCCGAAGCCTGCACGAACACGCCGCGGATGGCGGGGTCGGCGTCGAGTGCGGCTTGCACCCGCTCCACGCTGACCGCCTGCCCGTACTCCGCCTGCAGCAGGACAGGGTCGAGCCCGTAGGCCTTCGTGATCTCGACCCAACGCTCACCGAACTTGCCGGCCGAACACACCACCACCTTCTCGCCGGGCGAGAACAGGTTTGACACCGAGGCGTCCATTGCGCCGGTGCCGGAAGCCGCGAACAACAGAACGTCGTGCGAGGTGCCCAGAACCTCTTTCAGGTCTGCCAGGGCCGACTTGTAGACGTTGCGGAAATCGTCGGTGCGGTGGTGGAGATCCGACGCCATCATCGCATGCAAAGCAGGCGGATAGAGGGGCGTCGGGCCGGGAGTGAGCAAGCGTTGCTTCTGTATGTACATAAGAGAAGGGATAAACTCTCAGGATACCAAACCAAGGCATTTTTCCGGTTGCAGAGATGCCCAAACCGCCGGGAAGCCATTTAGAATAGGGCGATGTCTCTACTTGACCGGGTCCAGCAGGATATGGTGCAGGCGATGAAGGCGCGGGAGGAAGCGCGGCTCGGGACGTTGCGCATGATGAAGTCCGCCCTCAAGAAGCACGAGGTCGATTCGATGAAGCCGCTCGACGAGGCTTCCGAGACGCAGATCCTGAAGTCGCTCGTGAAGCAGCGCGCTGAAGCGGCGGACATGTACCGCAACGGTGGACGTCCGGAACTCGCGGACAAGGAAGATCACGAGCGCGCGATCATTGAAACGTACCTTCCGCCGGAAGCGAGTGAGCAGGAGGTCGACGACGCAATCGCCGCGGCGATTGCCGAGACCGGCGCCGGCACGGCGAAGCAGATGGGGCTTGTGATGAAGGCCGTCCAGGCGAAACTCGCCGGCAAGCGCGCCGACGGCAAGGCACTCAGCGAGAAAGTCCGCAGCCGGTTGTCCTAGCTAAAGGGGAGACGCAATGGAAGAGCGGCAGTACCGCCCGTACGTCCCGGAGAACGTTTCGATGCGCGAGTTCACGTTGCGCGCCGTTCTGCTGGGCCTGATCATGACGGTGATTCTCGGGGCCGCCAACGCCTACCTGGGACTGCGGGCGGGCATGACGATCGCCGCCACCTACCCCGCGGCGGTCATCAGCATGGCTGTGCTGCGTCTGATGCGCGGCAGCATCCTCGAAGAGAACCTCGCGCGGACGGCCGGGTCGATCGGCGAATCGGTGGCGGCGGGCGCAATCTTCACGATCCCCGCGTTCGTGATCGCGCAGGCATGGCCCTCGTTCGGCTTTGGTGATGCTTACTGGAAGTCGACGGCGCTGATGGTGACGGGCTCCGTGCTGGGCGTGCTGTTTGTGTCGCTGATCCGTCGCGTGATGGTGGAAGACCGCGAGCTGCCGTTCCCGGAATCGGTGGCGGCGGCCGAGATCCACAAGGCCGGACAGCGCGGCAGCCAGGCGGCGAAGTACCTCTTCTACAACATGGGACTCGGCGCGGCCGTATACTTCCTCGGCGTCCTGAAGCTGTTCGCTCCGGAGAGAGACTTCGTGATGCGGATCGGCGATCTCGGGCGCAGCTTTGTGCGTCTCGGCGGCTCCGAAGACGCCCCGCGGCTGGCGACCGGCGGCTTTTCGGCGATCGCCGCCCCGGCGGTGAGCCCCGCGTACCTCGGAGTCGGCTACATCATCGGCCCGCGGCTGGCGGCGCTGAACTTCTCGGGCGGCGTGCTCGCGTGGGGTCTCATGGTGCCGCTGCTGATCTACTTCCTGGGCCCGCAACTGGCGCCACTGGCCGCCGAAGAAGCGGCCTGGGAAGGGCTCTCGACGCAGGTGTGGCTGCGCATCGTCCGGCCCATCGCCGTCGGCGGCATGCTCGTGGGCGCGGCGTACACGCTGTTCCGGATGCGCCACAACCTGTCGATCGGCCTTGGCAAGGCGATCGCCGAATTGCGCGGTATGGAACTACCGATTGCGCAGCGCGGGCGTCTCGACCGTTACATGAGCTCGAAGACCGTGTTCGCCGGAATCGGCGTCGTCTTCCTGCTGATGATCGCGCTGTACTCCTACCTCGCCGACACCGTGGGCGCGGGACTCGTGGCGGCCATCGTGATGCTGGTTACAGGCTTCTTCTTTGCGACCGTGTCCGGCTACCTGGTCGGCGTCATCGGGTCGTCGAATAACCCGGTCTCGGGGCTGACGCTGTCGACGCTGATCATCGCCGCGTTGCTGATGGTCGCGCTGGGGATGGCGGGCGCGGGAGGCGTCGCGGCGGTGCTTGGTGTGGCCGCTGTGGTCTGCGTGTCGTCGGCGGTCGCCGGCGAGCTCCTGCAGGACTTCAAGGTCGGCTACATCCTCGGTGGCACTCCGCGCACGATTCAGATTGTCGAGCTGATTGCTGTCGCCGTCGCCAGCGCCGTCATGTACTTTCCGCTGCTCGTGCTGCATGAGGGCAACATTCGCGCGGGCGGCACGGGTTTCGGCGACCGCGCGCTGCCCGCCCCGCAGGCGGGCCTGATGGCGTCGCTGGCGGAAGGCATCATGGGCGGGGACATGGCGTGGCCCCTGGTCGGCGCCGGGATGCTGATGGGCCTGGCGATGATCCTGTTCCAGGTGCGCAGCCCGATGCTCGTCGCCGTTGGCATGTATCTGCCGCTGTCGACCACGTTCGCGATCTTCGTCGGCGGGGTCCTGCGCTGGGCGACGGATTCGCTGGCCGCGCGCCGGGGCCTCAACGAGGCCCAGAAGGCACGGGTCGAGAATACTGGAGTGCTCGTCGCCTCCGGTCTGATCGCGGGCGAGGCACTGGTGGGGCTGGTCACGGCGACGTTCAACTTCTTCGAAACCAGGCTGCCGTCGCTGTTCGAGCAGCCGTCGTATCTGACAGGCCTCGCCGTCATGGCGCTGCTCGCGTTCGTCATGATTCGCACGCCGTTGTCGAACGCGGGCCGCCCCGACGAACCCGCGCCGCCATCGGCGATTATGTAAAGGAGATGGCGCAACCGCTACGAGTCCTGATTGTCGACGACGAGGAAAGCCAGCGCGCCGGCCTGGCGGGCATGGTGGAAGCCTGGGGGATGACGGCCGACACCGCCGCCGACGGCGAACAGGCGCTGGAACGGCTCGCCGCCGAGATGCCGGACGTGATCGTGACCGATCTCAACATGCCCGGCCTCGACGGCTTCGGCCTGCTGACGCGCCTTCGCGACGTGCCCGACGCGCCGCCGGCGATCGTGCTAACGGCTTATGGCACCATCGAGAACGCCGTCAAGACCGTACACGAACTGGGCGCGTTCTGGTTCCTAGAGAAGCCGATCCAGGCGTCGGCGATGGAAGTGTTGATCCGGCGGGCCGCGGCGCACCAGCGCCTGCGCACCGAGAACCGCTCGCTCACCACGCAACTGCGCTACAAGGGCGCGGTCGGAGACCTGGTGGGTTCGTCCCGCAAGATGCAGCAGGTGTATGCGGTTTTGCAGCAGGCGGGACCGAGCAAAGCATGCGTGTTCATCACCGGCGAAAGCGGCACGGGCAAGGAGTTGGCGGCGCGAGCCATTCACCGGTTGAGCCCGAGGCGGGACGGGCCGTTCATCGCGATCAACTGCGCGGCGCTGCCCGAGACGCTGATCGAAAGCGAACTGTTCGGCCATGAACGCGGCGCGTTCACCGGCGCCACCGAACGGCGGGCGGGCTGTTTCGAACTGGCCCAGCACGGGACGCTGCTGCTGGACGAGATCGGCGAGATGCCTGTCGCGACGCAGGCGAAGCTGCTGCGGATCCTCGAAGACTCCCGCGTGCGCCGCCTGGGCGGCAAGGGCGAATTCGAAGTGGATGTGCGCGTGGTGGCCGCAACGAACCGGGCGCCTGAGGAATCGATCCGCAACAGTCTGCTCCGTGAGGATCTGTTCTACCGGTTGAACGTATTCCACGTCCACCTGCCGCCGCTCCGGGAGCGGAAAGAGGATATCCCCGAACTGGCTGAGGCGCTTGTTGCCGACCTCAACCGCAAGCACGATTGCCACGTGAGCGGCATCGCCCCCGAAGTCGCCGAACGCCTGCGCCAGCACCAGTGGCCGGGAACGTGCGCGAGCTGCGCAACGTGATCGAGCGCGCGGTGATCATCGCCGGCGAGGGGCACATCGAGCGCCGGCATCTGCCGCCGTCGTTCGACCCACCGGCCGGGGATGGTCCCGCGCCCGTTTCTCAAGACCCCAACGCGATTTCGTTCCGCATCGGGACCACGGTGGACGAAGCCGAGCGCGGCCTGATCCTGCGTACGCTTGAGTACACCGGCAACAATAAGACCCGTGCCGCGGAAATCCTGGGCGTCAGCCTCAAGACGATGCACAACAAGCTGAAAGAGTACGCGAGCACCGGGCGGGGGTAGGCACTCTTCTTTTGAAGACCGCTTGACGCAGGCGGCTGTGGGCCGGGACGATCGTCACCGTGTTTGCAAGGATCGCTTCACAGAAACTGCTTCGAGCACTTGCGGCACGAAGCGGAACGGAACTGGTCCCGCGGTCGCCTGACTGACCCCTCCGGCGACGAACAGGTCCAATTCTTCGCAGTAGAACAGCCAGGTTCCGGTCGAGCCGGTATGCCCGAAGACCGATGGGATCGCACGGATCGGCGTGAACAGGCGCGGGATCCGGAAACGCATCAACCCCAGCCCGTATTCGATCGGCCAGCTCGGCGCCCGGAGCGCCGCCATGTCCAGAGGGAAGCCGAACCGCCGCCAGCGCTGGCGCATGATGCCGAAAGTAGCCGGGTTATCGAACACCTCTCCTCGGATGAGGCCCCGCAGGATCCGCACGGTATCCTGAGCTGTGCTGAACACGCTCCAGAGCGACCGGTGCGCCGATGGCATTAGCACAGGCTGGTCGCGAAACCAGAGCACCGCGGGTTTGGGCATGGTCTCGCGAGGCTCTGAGTGCCCCGGCAGCCAGGTATGCCGCAGATCGAGCGGCCGGAAGAGTGCTTCGTCGTACGCCCGATGGAGCGGCTGTCCGGTCACCGCTTCAATGATGGCGATCAGCAACAGATAATTCGTATCGCAGTAGCGAAGACCGCGTCCCGGTGGGAAGTGGGGCTTCATGCGGCCGCGCACTGTCTCGAGCGCCTCGTCGAGGGACCAGGCGAAATCACCCTCTTCGACGAGCCGGTCGACCAGCGTGCGGCCACCCGTTGGGCGGTCCTCGATGTAGTCGGCCAAGCCTGACGTATGCCCCAGCAGGTCCCGGACGGTGATCTCTCCGGTGCGGTCCTCTCCGCCCACCCGATGCAGGCCCTGGGTGAGTTGGCCTGGCAGGTAGTCCACGAAAGGCGCGTCCAGCAGGACGCCATCGCTTTCCGAGAGCTTCAAGATTAGGGCTGCCGTCAGGATCTTGTCGATGCTGGCGATGAAGTAGGGCGTCTCGGGCCGCATCGGCGTTCCATCGGGCTGAGCACGTCCCGCCGCGCCCGTCCATTGGAACGAGCCGTCACCGTTCTCCACCGCCAGCACCGCATGCGGAATACGCCGCCGCGTCGCCAGGTTGCGCACAAGAGAATCTAGCCGGGATTCAAGGTCCACGGCTTCAGTCTACGATCGATCTCTACTTCGCCAGTTGGTAGTACCGCGCCATCGCTTCCAGATTGCGGGAGAACATCTGGGAGCTGATGATCTTCTCCCGCGGAGCCTCTTCGCCCTGGAAGATCTCCACGGTTTCATCCTCTTTCAGCCGGATGATCTGGTCATTGCTCCGGTCACGCCGCCCTGCGGAGCCGTCCGAGGCCCGGCGGCCGACGCGCAGGACCATGTCCCGTGCGACGTAAACGAACACCAGGCGGTCAGACTTCCCGATGGTTCCGTCGGTGAGCCAGGCGCCGCGGGCGTCCATGGACCCGATCATTTGCCGAACTTGTGTCGCCAGCTCGCCGCGCGAGGGTGCCGGTTGCGGACGCTCGGCCCATGGGGACAGGCCGTGCAGCTTGTCCGGACGGCGGATCGCTTTCGGATCCATCTTCACCAGTTCGTTGTAGTCCTTTTCGATTTCCGACAGTCCGGCGCCGCTCGTCAGAACGCCGTAGTGGGTGATCACGGAACTATCGTCATAGCTAAGCTCATAGCCGTCCACCAGACGGCTGCCGAGTCCGGCGGCAATCAGCCGCGAGCCCTTGGTGATGTAGAGCGGCTTGTTCGTCTGGAGTTCATAGAAGCGCGCCATGACCGGTCCTTGAATCCGCGACCGCGCCTGGACCTGGCGGTCCGTGGGAGGCAGAACCGACTTCTTCAAGTAGGCGAGGGCGCGTGGGATGGGCTCCAGGTACTTCTTATCACCGGTCTCGCGGTAGAGCACCATCAACATTCGCATGATGCCCTGCGACTCGCCTCCGGTAACGGACGGTGGCTCGAACACCCGCGCCCAGGCTGGATGCATGTTCGCGTCGTACTGCTGCGCCCACGCCGGCTGCGGATCTGGCATCTGAGCCATCAGAATGAACTGGCCGCCCTTCTCGGCGGACGCCTTGTAGCGCGGCTCGTTGTAGATGCGCGCGGCTTCCAGCATCATGTCGATGGCGTCGGCGATCGTATTGTCGTTGAAGGTATAGTGGTTCTGATAATTCGGGCCGGGCCACTTGCGGTCCCAGGTCGCCGGGTAGCTGGCGCGCTTGACGGGGAACTTCGAATGGTCGGGTGGCTTGTTGAACCGCTGCGGCCAGGCGCCGATCGGGTACTGCGCCTGGATCAGCTTGTCCAGAGCGAACTTCACGGATTCGTGGATCTGCTTATCCTGGAACTTGAGGGCGCGGTCGAGGCGCATCATGGCGCGGACCGCCGACTGCGTCACGTTGTCGTCGAGATTCGTGACGCCGCGCTTCCCTTCGCCACAGTTGTTGTCCGACCGGTACTGAAACTCCTTCCGCTTTTCCGGATCGAACTCGACCAGGTAGTCCCAGCCGCCGCTGCATAGCTGGCCGCGCAGGTAGGCGTGGCCGGCTTTGCGCGCGGCGTCGAGGAACACCTGCTCTCCGGTCGCGTCGTAAGCCTCCAGATACGCCATCGTGACGATCGGCGTGGCTTCGCGCTGGTACTCGATCTGCGTAGGCCCTTCGGCGGACTCCGAACGGCCATAGCTGAGGTCCTCGGCGTAGTAAAAGTGGTAGCCGCCTTCAGTAGCAACCTGATTGACGTAAAAAGACGCAGCCTTGCGCATGGCGCCAAGGACGTCGTCGCGCGACGGCCCGGACTGCGCCAGTAATGCGGCGGGCAAACAGAGCACCGCCATCCAACGTTTGGTCATGTCCGGTATCTTATACCTTCTTCCGGGCGAGGTCCCGGTCTTTACTCCTGAAGCAGCCGGCGCACGCGCAACGTCAGCGGATGGCCCGGACCGTAGACGCGCTCCGCGGCCGCAGCGACCTCCCGCAACAGGGGTGCCGCCTCGCCCGCCCGCCCCGTCACGCGGAGATGAAACGCCAGATTGAACATCGCCCGAATCGTCTCGGGGTGATCGGGGGGCAGGGCCTGAGCCGACAGGGCGGCCGCGCGGCGCAATGCCGGTTCGGCGCGAGCCGGCTCTCCCGATGCCTGGTAGCCGGCGGCGAGATCGCCCAGCAGCGGCAGCAGATCGGCTGAATTGGGACCAGCGCCCGTTTCCACTTCGCCAACAGCGCGCTCCAGCAAAGGCAAGGCTTCGTCAAGGCGTCCCGCCTCCCGCCAGAGCGCAGCCAGCCGGTAGAGCGTGACCGCGCGGTCGGGGTGGCCTTTCGGCAGGCGACTGTCGTAGATCGTCTGCGCGCGGCGGGCGGCATCGATGGCGCCGGTCAGGTCCTTGCGTTCCGACAGAACGGCTGCCAGGTTGCGCCAGTCGCCCGCGACCTCCTCGTGGTCGTCCCCGTACGCGGCACGGTCAATCGCAAGGGCGCGCCGGTACAGGCGCTCGGCTTCCTCGAACTGCCGCTGGCCCAGCAGTAGACCTGCCAGGTTGGCGGCGGCCACCGCCACACGGGGGTGGTCCGAGCCGAGGTGTGTCTCCAGTTCCGCGAGGGACTGCCGCAGGACCGGACCCGCGGCGTCCGGTTCCAGAACCGACGCCAGACTGAGCCGGATGGAAGCAGCCTCGGCGAACTCTGCAGCCGCCTCGTACTGAGTGATCGCTTCGCGGTAGAGCGACGCGGCTTCGGACGGAGCCTCAACGTGCGCCGCCAGGCGGCTCTGCGCCAGCGCCCGCTCTGGACCCTCGGGAAACTCACGCGCAGCCGCGCGCCACTGGGCCGTCGCGCCATCGTCGCCCGCTGCTTCGAGCAGCCCTGCCAACCGCACGCGGAGTTTGGGGAGGGCGGGACCACCCGCCGCAAGGCGGATCGGGAGCGCGCGGCGGTACAGGGTCAACGCCTCGATGCCCGCGCCACGCGCTTCCAGTATTGTGCCCAGTTCCTCCAGTACCTCTGCCACGGACGGATGCGATGGCCCAAGCAGTTTCTCGCGCAGCGCGGCCGCTTCGCGGAGGAGCCGTTGAGCCTCCGGTTCCGACCGGCGGCCCGGGAGGCTCTGTAGATACAGCCCCAACTGGATGAGGCTGTCCGCCACCTTAGGGTGCGCTTCGCCGAGTTCCGCGCGGCGCCTGGCAAGCGCTTCGCGATAGAGCGGTTCGAGCGTGGAGCGGTCTCCCTCCGCGCACAGAATTCCGCCCGCCAGCAGGAGCGCCGCCAGTCTCACGTTGACCATCGTACCCGTGCCTCAGGCACAATGAAAGGGCGAGGGAGGCTGGAATGCGTAAGTGGCTGATCTGGAGCGGCGTGGCGATCGCGCTGCTGCTCGTAGGTCTGACGGTCGCCGGATTCATCCTGGCCCGTAGGATCGATCCGTTTCTTCGTGAGCAGACAGTCGCCTACCTGCAGGAGCGGTTCGCGAGCGAAGTGGAACTGGAAAGCCTGTCGGTGTCGGTTCCGATGCGTTCGCCGATCCGGGTCCTGTTGGACCGCGGCCGGGGCGCCACCGTGAAATTGACGGGCAAGGGGCTCGCGCTGCACTTTCGCGGCAGCCGCGAGTATCCGCCTCTGATCAAGATGAGCCGGTTCGATGTCGAAGCAGACTTGGCCGACGTGCGCGAGAAGCCGGCACGCGTGCGGCTGGTGAAGCTGCACGGCATGGAGATCACGCTGCCTCCGGCCGGTGCACGGCCGAAGATGGGTGGTGCGGCTTCCGAAGCCGAGGACTCGTCCGGCGGCCAGGACAAGCCGACCTCCGTGATCCTTGACCAGGTCCTGGCCGATGGCGCGAAGCTGACGATCCTGCCCAGGGATCCGACCAAGCGCCCCCTCGTCTGGGACCTCCACGAACTGAAGCTGACGTCGGCGGGTCCCGGCGTCCCGATGCAATACGAAACGAAGCTCACCAACGCCAAGCCGCCGGGTCTGGTTGACAGCAAGGGGTCGTTCGGGCCCTGGAAGACGACCGAACCACGCGAAACCCCGCTCAGCGGAGAGTATGTGTTCACCGACGCGGATCTCGGTGTGTTCAAGGGGATCGCCGGAAAGCTCAACTCTACGGGGACCTTCGAAGGACGCCTCGATCATCTGATTGTCGATGGCGAAACGACGACGCCTGATTTCCGGCTGAGCACCGCCGGGAACCGGGTCCCGCTTAAGACACGATTCCACGCGATCGTCGACGGCACGAATGGCAACACTCTGTTGGAGCCAGTTGACGCCACCATCGGCCGGACCACATTCCGGCTGGTAGGCGGTGTGGTCCGCGATATCGACGAAACCGGCAAGACGATCACGTTTGACGTGAACATCCGCAAGGGGCACATCGACGACTTCCTGCGGCTGGCCGTGAAGGGGGACAAGCCGTTCCTTCGGGGCGATGTCGACATGAAGGTGAAACTGGAGATCCCACCCGGCAAAACCGAGATCGCCGATCGCATGCGGCTGGCAGGGACGTTTTCCCTCGCCCGCGCTCATTTCACGAGTCCCACGGTTGCCGACAAGATCGACGAGCTGAGCCAGCGGGGCCAGGGCGCGCCGCGAGACTCGTCCATTGCGGAAGTGCCGGCCGTCTTCGGAGGAACGTTCCGGCTGGCTGACGGGCGCATGGACTTCTCGAAGCTGAACTTCTCCGTGCCTGGCGCTGCCGTGGATCTGAAGGGCCTCTATACGTTCGACGATGAGAAGCTCGACTTCTGGGGCACACTGAAACTCGATGCCCGCGTCTCCCAAACGCAGACGGGATGGAAACGCTGGGCGCTGAAGCCTGTGGATCCGTTCTTTGCCCGCGGGGGCGCCGGCACGAACCTGCGCATCCGGATTTCCGGGGACCGCTCCTCGCCGAAGTTCGGCCGCGACAAGTAACGGTTACTTCACGACGACGTCGCGGACCTTGGCCAGACGCTTTCTTCCGGCCGGGCCTTCGACCCACAGGATCACATCGTACTCACCGGCCTTCTGGTACGTGTGGATCGGGTGCCGCTCGGTGGACTGCGTGCCGTCCCCAAAGTCCCAGCGCCATGAGGTGATCTCGCCTTCCGAGCGGTCCTGAAACGCCACCAGACGCCGGTCCATGTCGATCACCTGGAACGACCAGCGCGGATCAAGCGCCTTCCGGAATGGCGGATCGAGTGGCATCAGGCGGAATGCGACCAGGTCGGAGGCATTGCCGTACATCGTCGTTTTGTGCGACAGGTTCCAGAAGCCTTCGTACTGGCCCTCTGGCGCATCGTAGTCCAGCACCGCCCAGGAGAGCCCAAGGATCGCGTTTTCGACGAGCTTCGAGGGCACCGAACGCGCCGGACCGTCGCAGGCGGCGTAGTCGAACGGCGTGATCCAGAATTCGAGCACGAGTTTGCCGGATTCACGTGGCTTGAAGTCGTACTTGTAGGCGGCGTTGGCCCAGGGCATCTCTTTCACCCACGGCTGGCATCCCCAGACCATCGCCCAGTCTTTGCCCTCGGCGGGCGTGAAGATGTGGTAGTTCTGCGCATGGACGCCGTGAAACAGGAAATGCGCCTCTTCGACCGGCAGCCCTTTGTGGGGGTGCATCTGCTTGATGAGCGGTCCGCCCGAGAGGTCGCCGTCGACCACGATCTCGAAGATGTCGTGGTGGCGGCCGGGTCCTTCGAACTCCCAGTAGTCGTCGTAGGCTTCATAGAGAAAGTACAGCCGGTTCTCGCCCTTCACCCATCCGACCTTGACCCGGACATCCAGGCTCTTGCGGTCGATGTTGGTCCCCTTCCCGCGGACAGTATCCGACAGTTGATCGCTGCCGATGACGTAGGACTCCGGGACCATGTCCCAATCGCGTCCGTCGCCGTCGATCTGGGGGATCCGGTCCGGAGGAAACTGGAAGATCTTGAACTCCACGCCGGGGCGTTCGAGCGCCCAACCGGCGGCGGTCAGCAGGAGCAAAGGAAGAAGGCGAAGCATGAACGTTATGCTACACGGAGACGCAGCCTGCGCAGGTATCCTACGGATTGACGGATCGCCGCCGGCAGGCAGAAAAGATCGTCGGCGCGGAGTGGGCAGAGTGGTATTTCCTCACACCGCAGGAGCGCTGGGAGGCTCCCTCGAACCTGAACCCGATACGCAAAGCCCTTTCGTCGATTCGGAAGAATGGCGTGCGCTGTCTGGTCATGGGCGGCCAGGCGTGCGTGTTCTACGGCGCGGCGGAGTTTAGCCGCCACCGGAAGCGGTCTGCCAGATCCATCAATGCCACTGTCTCGGCCCAAGGGACCCCGCGGCCTTCAAGGAACGCCTGATCCTGCATCCGGACGGCGGCACGATAGGCGGCCTCGGCATCCCATCGCAGGTCGTTGAGATACGAGAACCCGTCGGTCGCGGCCGTCTCGCGGTCTCCCACCAGCAGCAACTCGCAGCGGGCCTGGCGGGAACTGTAGCTGATCGATACGGAGACGGGCGCGCCGTTGTCCAGCCGGCCCAGCAGCGCCGCGTCCTGCGGACGCTCGCGCGCGGCGGCGCAGCCCACCGGTTCCACCCCGCCAAACCAGTACAGGCACAGGTCAAGGGCGTGCAACGCATGATGCAGCACGGCGTCATCCACCCAGTCGCGCTCGCGGGGCGCCATGTGTCGCGTGTAATGGACCTGCCGGATGGTCCCGAGCCGCCCCTCACGCAGCCAGCCACTGAGCACGCGGTACGGTTCCAGGTAACGGCTGGTCTGCCCGCAGACGAGCGTCCCGCCGGCGGCACAATCCGCGAGACGGCGCGCCTCGGCCGCGGTCTCGCAGGGCGGCAGCTCCACCAGTACGGCCTTGCCCGCGCGCAGCGCCTGCTCTGCCTGCACCCCGTGCACCCACGACGGGGACGCGACCACCACCGCTTCGACGGAGGCAAGCAGCGCCTCGTAGCTTGGCGCCGCACGGGTGCCGTGCTGTCCGGCGAAGGCGCCGGATTTCGTCGCGTCCGGGCTCCAGACGCCGGACAGAGCCGGTCCGAGCGCGTCTGCGTGGACGGCCGCGACGGCTCCGTCCCCCACGATTCCTACGCGGCTAAACACCGTCGAGAACCGTGTCAGGATCCATCCAGCCGGAGGTTTCGAGCAGACCCCGCAACGTCTCTTCCTGGTGCGGGTCCAGAGGGTAGAACGGATTCCGGCTGTAGCCGCCGCGCAGCCCCCACAGGTTCAGGATCGAGCGGTAGGTGGCGAGGTCGCTCACCGGACCGATCAACTGGTGCGTATAGAGGTGCACCAAAGGCAGGATGCGCTTCCAGATGCGGAAGGCTCTAGCCGCGTCGTTGGCGAGGCAGGCGGCGTGCATCTCCCTCGCTGCTCTCGGCGCAACATTCAAAATGCCGCTGATCCATCCGTGCGCCCCGGCGCATAGCGCTTCGAACGCCGCCTGGAACGATCCGTAGAAGATTGCCATGCGGTCGCCCGCGAGGTAGCTCAAGTCGTGCACCGGCACGACCGAGGCATAGGTTGACTTGACCATATGCAGCACGTCCTCGGTCACCAGTTGCGCCACCTCGCGCGGGTTGAGGTCCACGCAGGCGGAGTTGGCCGGGTTGTTGTACAGCATGACCGGCAGATCGAGAGCCGCGCGCACGTCGCGGAAATGGCGGATGACGGCTGGCTTGGCCGGATTCTGATAGTAGGGCAGGATCACGATCACGCCGTCCGCGCCGGCCTCCTGAGCCGTCTGGCTCATCTCAATCGTGAGCTTCGTGCTGTAGTGGCCCGATCCGCAGATGAACGGCACGCGCCCCGCGATGACCTGGGCAGCCAGGCGGAACAGCCGCACGCGTTCGTGATTTTCCAGGGCGATGAACTCGCCGCTCGTCCCGGCGATGACGAGGCCGTCCACGCCCTGGCGGATCAGCCAGTCCCAGTGCGCGGCGGTAGCGTCCTCGTCGAGGTTGTTCTCGCGGTCGAACATGGTGAGCGCGGCGGGAAAGATGCCGCGGAACGGAGTCAGGTCGTAGGGCATGATGGACTGAACTTCCCATCATCGGGAATCGGGGAGCCGAGGTCAACAAAAGACCTGACACGGCCGGCTTGGTAAGCTATCCGCCATGTGGACGCTGCTGGCGCTGCTCCTGTTCCAGGCTCCGTTTCAGGACCTCACGCATCCGAGCGCCGTCGTTGGCCAGCAGCGGACCTACCGGCTCTTCCTACCCGCCGGCTACCATCAATCGGGCCGCCGCTATCCCGTCATCTATTACTTCCACGGCCACAGCGATCGCTACACGCTTGAACGCTACGACGGCGGAAAGGACACGGTGCCGAAGATCCTCGATTTCGTTGCCCGCCACGACGCCATCGTCGTCGCGGTGGACGGCCATATTCCGGAGCACTATACGGGCTTCTACGGCGGCACACCCTACGACATCTACGCCGATGGCGCGCTGGACTTCGGCCTGTACTTCCGGGAACTCGTGGCGCACATCGATTCCACACTGCGCACCGTGCCCGACCGCCGCCATCGCGCGACCTCGGGCCTCAGCATGGGCGGGTTCATGAGCCTGTCGCTGAGCGCCCGCTTCCCGGAACTCATCGGCAGCGCGTCGTCGTTCAATCCAGGGCCGGAGTTCTACCTTGGCGCGCCGGGCCGCCGCGTGTTGTGGCGTCCGAAGGACCACGTGCACAACCACACGCACACGATGATCCGGCTGATCCGGGCCAGCGGCGACTACATCAGCCAGTACCACGAAGAAACGCGCCTTGCCTACGCGCGCGCTTCAGGCGTCGACTTCGAATTCCGCCAGGACGAGTATCACCGCCACTGGGCCACCTCCATCGGCGAGACATTCGCCTTCCACATGCGGGCGTTTGCGAATTCAGCGCTGAACAACCTTCCCGAGGTATTCCACCATGACAGTCCGTTTCCGCGGTTCTCCGCCTGGGGATGGGAGGTCGAAACCTCTGGCGATGCACCCGGCCACACAACGTTGGCGCACGTTTCGCAGCAGGGTCTGCGTCTTCTGACGCGCCGGTGGGCTCCGGATGGACCGCCGGTCGAGGGCCGCACGGTTGCCCTCATGACACCGCCGCTTTACAAAGCCAATGCCGAGTACACCGTGCTCGACGTGCCGCTGTGGGGCGGCGAGGCGGTGCGCCGCACCGTAGAGGCCGACGCCGCGGGGAGGATCCGTTACACTACCGGCGGCGAGGGGCGGCAGATCAGCTTCACGGGTCCGGGAGCGGGCGCGCAGGCTCCGGTTCTGCTGCCCGTGGCTCGGGGCGAATTCTGGCGCGTGCTGCCGGCAATTGCGATTCCCGTGCCTCTGCGCGTCTACAACCCGCGTCCTGAGCCATTGCGCGAAGTGCGGGTCGAGGTGACCAGCGCCTACCCGACCGTGCAACTGAATCAGCAGCGTACCGTGATCCCGGAGATCCCGCCGGGAGGCGTCGTGGACCTTTCCAATACGTTCGAAGCGCTCTTCACGGCGGGCGCCGGGGATTTCGCGCCCGCCCGCATCCAGGTGCGGCTGGCCGCCGGACCCGCGGTCTGGGCGGAGGACGTCGACGTGATGATCGCGCCCGATCCAATGCCCGCCCCGCTTGAGTACCGCCTGCTCGACGGCCGCGCCGCGACGTTCCCCGTGTTCCGGCAAAAGGGTAATCAGGGCGGCGGCTCGGCCATCGAGCGCACCGTCACCGAGGGCAAGGGAAACGGAAACGGAATTCTGGAACCGGGCGAGGAAGCCACTATCTGGGTGAGGCTCACCAACGGCATCGACCCGTTCGACAAGGGCAACTGGTATCGCGCGAAGATCTACACCGATTCGCCCTGGGTCGCAGAGACCGCTCGTCTCGAAGAACAGAAGCAATTGGAGTGGACCGGCGCCAAGGAGTTGACTAGCGTGATCCGCCTGTCGCGTGAAGCGCCCCGCGGCGAAACGATCCCGCTGGTTCTGTCGAACGAGAGTTGGAGCTACCACTACACACCGGACGTCCGTTACGGCGTCGAGCCGCTCTACCAGGCGTTTCAATTGCATCGTCGCCACGTGCATCGTCTTGTGCTGGAGGCCGGGCGATGAGACGGCTGGTTTTGCTGATCGCGGCTGCGGCGCTGGCGGCGGCGGAGCCTGTCAAGGGGCCGCTGCTCAGCAACGACGCCTGGCCCCGCGTGACGACGCTGGCCGAGTGGACCTCGGACGTGATGCGGGTCTCCGGCGTCGAGCGTGCTCCGGAGACGGCGCAAGGGAAGGCCTTCTTCGAGTGGCTGCGCCTGTTTTCGCGCATGGCTGTGGGCGGCATGATCCAGGCGTACGAAGGGGAGTACGGCAAGGAGCGGTTCGTCCTCGACGCCCACAAGACGCTGTTCGTCTACGGCTGGGGCTATTGCGATACATCGAGCCGGATTGCCGAAGCCGCGTGGCAGGAGTATAAGCGCGACCCGGCGGCCGCCGAACGCGTCGTCGTCCAGCACGAGAATGGCGGTTACCACACGATGTACCGGCTGCGGCTCGACGGCCGCTATGCCGCGTTCGATCCGCGCTACGGCTATTACCTGGTGGAGCGCGACGCCCCGGACGCGCGCGTTCTGGACTGGGGCGAGGTGGCGGGGAACTTCGAGCGGAACCGGAAGTTCCGGCACCGCAGCCGCCCATTCTTTGAGATCGGCGGAATCGAGTGGGAGCGGGCGCTTCTGCTCCATCCCAGGTACTTCGAAACGGAGGATGCATGGCGCACGGCGGGTGCGCCCATCGAGTACGTCTTCGGCAACCGCCAGTACGAAATGGGTACCCGGTTCCACGACATGGACTTCGTCCTGCTCCGCGGCATGACGATCGAGAGGTTTTGGGACAGCCGGGCGCGGCAGTTCTATGTCCCGGCCGGCGCGCATGCGAAGAAGGAGTTGCCGTTTCTCCCCAGCGGCCGCTTCTACCGCGTGACCGAGACCTCACATGGCGGCAACTGGCCGAAGTGGGACCCGAACCATCCGAGAGCCCGCGCGCATCTGGCCGACATCCCGCGCGGCGAGGGGTACCCGGACGATCTTGCCGGCGGCCGGCCTATCGGGCAGGCATACGGCGTCATGACGTACGACGCGCCCCTCGGCAAGGCCGGCGCTCTCGACGCTGTCCTGCCGGGAGCGACGCTCGTCCCGGTGCCTGACGCGCCGTATCTGCGCCCGGCCGGAACGGCGGCCGGTGAGGCCGTGTTCGACTTCAGATTGCCCTACGTCCTGGTGGACGGGACGCTCAACGCCGTCCTGGCAGGGGCGGCAGACCGCGTCGAATTCCGGGTCCAGCTCGCCAAGGCCCGCCACGCCGGTGAGCCGGATGTCTGGACGGACTGGCAAACCCTGTTCCACGGGCACGGCAGCCATCGCGCAGACCTGGGTCGCGCCCGGTTTAATGGACGCGACGCCAGCGTCCATGGCGCCTACCGCTTCCAGGTACGCGTACGCGCCGCGCAGGGGGGCGGGCTCTCGGCACTGTCGCTGAGGCTGTTCTTTGAGAACAACATCATGACGGTTCCGCCGCTGTTTGCCGGACGCAACGCGATGCGGTTCCGCGCGACCGTGGCGCCGGAAGCGCCCGTTGAAGTGGTCTACCGCTACGACACCGCGGCGCGGGGTCCGGACAAACGCCGCCACCGGCTGCGGCCCGAAGATTTTGTCGGCCAGGAGGCGCGCTTTTCCGTCGACGCACCCGGCTTGGTCCGCTGCCGCTCGGTGTCGATCAGGTACTGAAGATGCGCAGAGCCCGCGCCGCCCCTACCGTCAACTCGCCTAGCGCGGCGATGACGCGGCAGCGAGCGCCGTATTAACCAGAAGTGCGTGTCCAACGTAGGAACCCAAAAAGAATTCTGAATAACGCATGAGCTAAGGTGTTTCGCCGATTCTCTAGTACCTCTGGTACCTGCTAGAGTACTGAAGGACGGAGATTTCATGCAACGGACCTTGTGGACAGCAGTCTTGCTTCTCCTGTCGGTTTGGCTGAGCAGCGCCGCTCCGATCGCGTATTTCACAGACAACGATCCGGACCGCACCGGTTGGGAAGATCCGATTCTGGCCAATGGGCACACGCCTATTCAGGTGCTGGACATCAGTACTTTCGACTTTAGCACCGCCGCCATCTTCCTCCTGAATCAGAGCGATAACGCGGGACTGAGTGCTGATTTAGACTCCCGGTTGACAGATCTGGCGAACTGGATTCTCGGAGGCGGTGTCCTGGTCGTGCATGACCGGTTCGTTTGCGACGTCGACGGTGTTGCGTGCGATGGCAACCCAATGGCGCCGGGATCGAGCGGAGTGAGCTTCGTGAGGTCGTTCAGCGATGACACCCAGGTGAACATTGTCACGCCGTCGCTGATCACCAACGGTCCCTTCGGAGTCCTGAACGATGCAAGCCTGGATGAGGGTGACTCCTCGAACCATGGCTACGTTCCTTCGTCCACCCTGTTGCCAGGGGCGACGAATCTGCTGTCGCGGACCGATCCCACGGAGTCGGTCGCCGTTCTCTATTCGTACGGCCTCGGGTGGGTCTATTATTCGACCATTCCCTTGGACTACTATCTGGTCGACGCAGGTGAGACGGCCGTCGGCGATCCGAACGTCGCCTTCAACACCATCTATGCCCCCAACCTGATAGCGTTCGCCTCGGACCTTACGAATATCCCCGAACCGGGGAGTTTTGCGCTCGTGGGCGGCGTACTGATTCTGGCCGGTCTGGCGCGTCGCAGGTTGATCGGACGCTAGCCGGCAAGGATCTCTTCGGCGTACAGCGCACCCTCGGGCGTCTCTTCGTGCTTGAAGAAGACGAAGACGTCAAGGCCCTGCGCCATCCAGCCGCGGGCGCGTGCCGCAATCTCCGCGCGGTCTTCCGGGTTGTAGTCCGGCATCCGCAGGCGCAGGTACACAAAATCGGCAGTCACGACGTTGGGAATCACCAGCTTTTCGGATTCGGCGAGACACAGCGCGGCGTTGCGGCTCCGCAGCAGGCCGTATACCTCTTCGTTGAGCCAGCTCGTGTGGCGAAACTCAAACGTGAAGCGGATGTCGTCCGGCAGAAGTTCGAGGAACTCCTGGAGCAGCACCGGATCGGCTTTCTGCGTGGGCCCGAGTTGAAACAGGACCGGGCCGAGGCGTCCGGCGGTGCGGAGGGGGTCGATCGACCGCAGGAATACTTCGGTCGCCTCGGCAGCGTTTTTCAGGCGCAGGATGTGCGTGATCCGCTGATTCGCCTTGGGCGCGAAAAGAAAGCCCGCGGGCGTTTGCTCCACCCACCCGGACAGCGTCGAGACAGCGGCCAGGCGGCGGAACGTATAGTTGATTTCGACGGCGTTCAACCGGGTGGCGTAATGGCCAAGAAAGCTCTTGGCGGGCAGCTTGGCCGGATAGAACCGCGGCTTCCAGGCGGGATAGGCGAATCCGGACGTCCCTGCGTAGAGCTCTGCCATGATCTAGAGATCCTTGAGCAGTTGCTGCGCCGCGATCAGTAGCGGATCCCACACAGTGGCGAACGGCGGGGCGTAGGCCAGGTCAAGCTGTGCGAACTCCTCCACGGTGAGGCGGGCGGTGAGAGCGGTGGCGGCGGTGTTGATACGTCCAGCCGTATCCTGCTCGCCCACCACCGTCGCGCCGAGCAGGCGGCCGCTGCGGCGGTCCGCGACCAGTTCGACGGTTGCGGGGCGTCCGCCCATGTACATGGCGCGCGACGGCGCCTCGATCCGCGCGGCGACGGCGTCGAAGCCGGCATCGCGCGCCATCGCGGCGGAGAGCCCCGTGACGCCGATGCCCAGGCCGAAGATCCCGACGATCCCGGTTCCGACGATGCCGGGAAAGCGCTCGCGATGTCCGGCTGCGTTGGCTCCGGCGATGCGTCCCATCTTGTTGGCGGATGTTCCGAGCGGATGGTAGACGGGCTGCGCTGTCACGCGGTGCAGATGCTCGGCGCAGTCTCCGGCGGCGTAGATTGCGGGAACATTCGTTTCCAGCAGATCGTTGACCGCAATTGCCCCGGTGCGGCCCAGCATGACGCCGGCCTCCGCCGCCAGTTCGGCGTTCGGCCGGAATCCGACGGCCAGAACCACGATATCGGCCGGCTCGCCCGCCACGTCATCCGAGCCAATCGCCGATACCTCGGCGGACAGCCGCAGCGGGACGCCAAATTTGTCAATGTGCTTTGCGACGAGTTCCGTCAGCCACGGTTCGCCGCGCCGCAGCACGTTCGCGCCGCGGGTCATGACCGTGACTTCGAGCCCGTTGTACCGCAACGCTTCGGCCGCTTCCAGGCCCAGGTAGCCCGCGCCGACAACAACGGCGCGCTTCGGCTTCCGCTCTTGCAGGAAGGCCTGAATCGCTTCGGCCTGGGGGATCGTCTGCAGGGTGAAGATGTGCGGCTGCGCGGCGCCTGGCAACCCGGTCCGCGCCCGCGCCCCGGTGGCGAAGATCAGCCGGTCGTAACCGAGCCGCGAGCCGTCGGATAGCACCACTTCCCTCCGCGCCGGACTGACGGACTCCGCCGCGACCCCGGTGCGCACGTCGATCCCACGCTTCTCCCGCAGGTAGTCCGGCGTGTAGACGACCAGGCTCTGTGCGCGGAGCATCCGCCCTTCGAGAAAATAGGGCAGTCCGCACGCGCCATACGTCACGTACTCACCCTTTTCGATGACCGTGACCTCGCACGACGGATCGAGGCGTTTCGCTCGCGCCGCGGCGCTCATCCCCGCGGCAACGCCGCCAATGACGGCAATCCGGCTCATGATTCCCGGTGGCTCTGGAGGAAGTTGAGGATATCGAACTTCTGGATCTTCCGATCGGGATAGAAGCTGTTGACCGCTTCCTGCTCGTCGTTGAAGATCTCGAAGATCGTGGCCAGCTTGGTCATCACGAGCAGTTCGATGGTGCGCCGGGAGAGGTTCAACAGCTTCACAGCGCCGCCTGTCTTGTTCACCCGGCTCGCCGACATCACGATCGCACCGAGTCCGGTACTGTCGATGTAGTCGATGCCCGCCATGTTCAGGATGACCCGCGCTCCGTCAGACGAGGCGGCGCCCTGTACGGCGTCGCGAAACTGTCCGGCCTCGTCACCGGCGCGGATCTCGCCGGTCAGGTCGAGAATGACAATGCCTTCGTGCTCCCGGCGCTTGATTTCGAGTGCCATGCTGTTTCACAGAATTATCACACGCCGCGGGTCAGGGCAGTTCCTTCACGGCGATCGCGCGAAAGCGGTGAAATCCGGCTTCGGTCCAGCGCTTGCCGCGATGCACCTGCACGGCGATCATGCCGTCGCCGGCGCCGCCCGCGGCGTGATTGGCGCTGTCTGTCCAATCGAGAATCTGCACGCCGTTCATCCAGACCTGGATCCGCGGCGTCTCTCCCGTGATTCTGGCGCGCAGCGTGTTCCACTCGTCGCGCTTCCAGACCGTCCGCCAGCCAGACGCGGGCTGTATCTCGACGCCCTGGAGCCGCTCGCCATAGACACCGCCGACGCTGCCGCCCGGCAGGTAGTCGAGCATGATCTGGTAGGCCTGCCCGGCTTCGTTCGAACGCAGGAACAGCCCGCCGTCACAGCCCCAATCCGGCATCAACTCGATGTAGACCTCGAAGTTGCGGAAACGGCGATCCGTGAGCAGGATGCCTCCCTCTCCGTACGGCTGCTGCGTGCCGGTGAGGACGCCGTGCACGACCCGCCATTCCGGCGTCTTGCCGTGGTGATTCGTCTGACTGATGTGCCAGCCGGTCAGGTCGCGGCCGTTGAACAGCGGCGTGAATCCTTCGGGGATCTCCGCCCCGAGCCAGGCCGGCAGAGCCAGAACGGCAAACAGCATCCAGTGTTTCATGAATGAGAATTGTCGTACGTCCGGCGCACGCCCCGCAACGTGATACGCTCGAACAACCCATGCCGACTCAAACGCGCAGGCAGTTTCTCTGGCAGGGCGCGGCCGCCGTCACGGGACGCTCGCGCCGCCCGAACATCCTACTCGCGCTCTCCGACGACCATTCGTTTCCGCACGTGAGCGCGGCCGGCGACCCGGTGGTGAAGACCCCGGCATTCGACCGCGTGGCCCGGTCCGGGGTGCGTTTCCTCAACGGGTTTTGTCCGGCGCCGGGGTGCGCCCCGTCGCGGGCGGCGCTGCTCACCAGCCGCAACATCTGGCAGCTCGAAGAGGCCGGCACGCACGCCAGCCTGTTTCCGAAGAAGTGGCCTGTCTACACAGAAGTGCTGGCCGAAGCCGGGTACTTCGTGGGGCTGACGGGCAAGGGCGCTGGTCCTTGCAACTATGCGGACGCAGGCTGGAAGCACAACCCGGCCGGTCCGGCGTTCGATGACCGGAAGATCGGCAAGACCGATCTCACAATCCGCAATCTCGACTACGCGGCCAACTTCCAGGACTTCCTTCGAGCCAAGCCCGCGGATCAGCCCTTCTGCTTCTGGTTCGGCTGTTCGGAGCCGCATCGGGCCTACGCGTTGGGCTCCGGCAGGCGTGCGGGCATGGATCCCGCGCGGGTCGCGGTTCCGGGCTTCCTGCCGGACGAGCCTGAGATCCGCTCCGACATCCTCGACTACTACCTCGAAATCCAACACTTCGACGCGCACCTGGGGAAGATGCTGGAGATACTCGAAGCGGCCGGCGAACTGGAGAACACGCTGATCGTCGTCTCCGGCGACAACGGGATGCCGTTTCCGCGGGCGAAGGCGAACCTGTACGAGTTCGGCATCCACCCGCCGATGGCGATTGCCTGGGCGGCGGGATTCCAGGGCAACCGCGAAGTCGAGGATCTGGTTACCTTCATAGACTTCGGACCGACGTTCTACGAAGCCGCCGGCGTCCGCGCGCCGCGCGGACTGACGGGCCGCAGTCTGCTGCCGGTCTTGAAGTCGGGCAAGTCCGGACAGGTGGATCCGGCGTTCACGCAGATCGTCAGCGGACGCGAACGCCACTCCCACGCGCGCTTCGACAACCTCGGCTACCCGTGCCGGGCATTGCGGACGCCGGAGTACCTGTACATCCGCAACTTCAAGCCGGACCTGTGGCCGGCGGGCGACCCGCCTGGCTACCACGACATCGACGATTCGCCCTCCAAGCGCTTCATGCTGGAGCGCCAGGACCGCCTGTTCGAACTGGGCTTCGGGAAACGTCCGGCCGAAGAGCTGTACGAGGTCCGGCGCGATCCCGCTTGCATCGAGAACGTGGCGGTACAACCCGAGCACGCCTCGACGCTCCGGCGCGTGCGTGGCCAGCTCGAGAGGACGCTCAAGGCGCAGGGCGATCCGCGCATGGGGCGGCGCGGCGCGATCTTTGACAGCTACCCGCGCTTCTCGGCAATGCGTCCGGAACTCGGAGGCTTCGCCGAACAGGGCCAGTACAATCCGAAGTTTAGACGGTAAGCCCTACCGCACCAGCGAAACAGCCGGATAGTACGATCCGCGCAGCTCGCGCCTCCACCAGGCGGGACGCTGCCGGCTGAAGCGATAGTCGTAAAGTTGTGCCCGGATATAGCGCGGCGGCCCGCCGGGAAACGGGTTGTGCGCCAGCAGCGACAGCACGGGCGGCGAGCCTTCCAGCAGCCGCTGCAGCAACATGCGGAACCAGGGGTGGCGTTCCGGGCGGCTCAGCGCCGCGAACCAGAGCTGCCAGTCCACGCGGGGCATGTGCGGCGCCACGACGGGAGGTGCGCGGCCGGGATCTCCCGGCTTGTAGCGGAACTCGTAAGGCTTCCACATTTCGCCGTCGTTGCTGCCTTCGATCACGATCTCGGGCCGGCTGGTCGTCATCACGGCGAACAGCCCGTAGGCGTGTACCACGTGATAGCGGCTGAGCCAGGCAAACGCGCTGCGCGCCGCCTCGGGCGCACGTCCGGTCATCGCCCAGAGCTGGGCCGCTCCGCCGGCGATCACGATCGCGGCGACCGCAACCACCAGCCTTCTTCTCCAGCGCGGCTCGGCAGGCAGACCCTCCTTGCCGCCTTCGTCCCAGAGGAGAAGGCAGAGCGCCAGCGTGAGGAAGTTGAAGAAGCCGTAGTTGCCGGTCAGCAGGATCGCCACCTGCGAACCTCCCAGGAGCAGCGCGGCGATGCGCCATGGGTTCCCCGGAAAGAAGAGCAGAAACGGCACGAGCAGTTCAACTGCGAGCAGAATGATACCGGACGCCGATTGGACGGCGTCCGGCAGACGGTGAGCGTACCAGGCGACCGGGTTCGGCAAGGGTTGCGTTTCGTAGTGGAAGTTCAGCGCGGTGAAGCTGCGCCAGGTGGGGTCGCCACTGAAGAGCTTCACCAGTCCGGAGCAGAACATGAGCCGGAATAGCAGGAGGCGGTAGAGCCAGAACACCACTTGCGACGGCGCCCACGGGGACGCGAACAGAATCGCCAGAAAGCCTGCCTCAAGCAGCAGCGCGTCCCATTGAAACGTGAAGAAGTCCTGCCCCAGGCCGTCAACGGAGAAGTAGACAATCCAGAGCGACGCAAACAGCCATGCCCGCGGGCGAACCATCGCCGCGGCGGCCAAGGCGAATCCGGCCCACGGCAGAGCCGTCAGGAATGCGTCGCCGGAGCTGATCCACGCCAGATTCGGAAACAGCCAGAAGCGGCTGGCGCCATGGCGCGAGGCCACTTCGGCCAGGAGGTCCGCCGCGGGTAGCAGGCCCTGGCTCCCGACGAGCGCCGCCGCCTGCACACCGAACGACGCGAACGCGCACGCGTAGATCGCCGCCAGAACCCGCAGGAACGGCGTCCGCACGCCTCAGAGTCCGCCGCGCAGGTAGCCGAGAATGTCGGCCATGCCCTGATGGCTAATGGTCTTCTCGAACTCCTCCGGCATCAGCGAAACCGATGAGGCCCGGATCTCCGCCACATCGCCGCGCAGCACGCTCTGGTCACCCTCGTCGGAACCGCCGCGGAGGGTGATCACGGAGGGCGTCTCGTTGACGATGACGCCGTCGAAGATGCGGCCGTCCTTCGTTGTGACGATGTAGTTCGTATAGCGCGGCTCGATCGAGTAGCTGGGATTCAGGATGGAGAGCAGCAGTTCCTCTTTGCTCTTGTTATTGATGCCGGAAAGATCGGGCCCGACCCGGCTTCCCTCGCGCCGCGAGGAATGGCAGCGGGCGCAGTTCTCGTCGAACAACGCCTTGCCCCGCTCCACGTTCGACGACATCGTAAGCGACGGCCGGTAGTCTTCGAACACCTTCATCCGGTCTTCCGTCTGGGCCTCGATCAGTTTGCGCGCGCGGTCGCCCATTTCAAGCAGGCGGGCTCGCGCCGTGATGTCGAGCGCGGCCGCTTCGATCCGCCCGTCCTCCAGAGCCTCCAGCAGCAGGGGCAAACGGGACTGCGCGCCGAGCAGCGCGGCGATCGTCTTTGCGCGGGCGTCCGGTGAGTAGCTCCGCCAGCCGGCGAGCATGAGCGGACCGACTCGTGGATCGTCGAACGCCGCCAGAGAGTCGATCGCCGCGACCTGTACCGCGGAAGGGGGGTTCGCGCCGAGCACCTTTTCGATCACGGGCGCGACATCGTCGAGTTTCCCGCCGCGCAGCGCACGGACCGCCTTCACGCGGCGCTCTGGCGCCAGGTTCTCCTGGGTGGCATCCCGCAGCGCGCGGGCGACGACGGCGCGCAATTCGAAGTGGCGGGCGACTTCCCAGGCAGCCAGTTGCGTCTCTTCGTCCGGCCGGTCGATCAATTTCTCCAACTCGGCCTCGGCTTGCGGGGCGCGCAGTCCGGAGGCGTTCACCAACTGCAAGCCCCTGGCGAGCCCCTCCAGCACCGGCTTCGGCTTGTCGAGGCGCGCGATCAGCGCCATCGCCTGACCCAGTTCGGCGGGACGCTTCCGCGCGCCGATCAGCGAGGCCACTCCCGGCAGCAGCGGGCTTCCCGGACGCGGCGCCAGCGTGGGCAGGACCTGCGCCGGATTGTGAGCCACCGACGTCAGCACGGCGATCCGGAACCAGCGATCGGTTTCGTGACGCGCGGCGATCGCGCTCAAGGCAGTGACTGCCCGGGGATCGAGCAGATCGCCGCGGCGCATCTCGCCCAGCGAAAGCGCTACCTGGAATTGCACGCGCGGCTCGGCATCGTCCGCCAGCGCCAGGACCTTCGGAGCCAGCGCCGGAAGGAACCGCTCGGCCAGACGCACGGCTTGCTCGCGGACGCCGGCGTGTCCGTCGCCGAGCGCGCGGTCGACCGATGCCTGGTCGAGCTCGCCGATGCCTTCGAGCATCCACAGCGCATGCGTGCGGCCGACGGGTTTCGCACTGCGCGCCAGTTCCCGCAACGCCGGCGCCACCGACTTGTCCTGACGCTCGAGCAGCAGCCGCTGCGCCGTCTGGCGATGCCATCCGTTCTCGTGATCCAGCAGCGGAACCAGCTCGGCTGAACTCATGTCACCGAGATTGACCTTGAGTCCCCGATTCGTGCGCCGGTTCTTCGGGACGAAGCGGTAGATGCGGCCCATCGTATCGCCGCTCCAGAAATCCATGCCCTTCTTGATCTCTTCCGGGATCGACTCGGGCGTTTCGATGAACTCGCGATAGATGTCGGCAACGTAGAGCAGGCCGTCGGGAGCATTGGCGAAATTGCACGGGCGGAACCAGACGTCGGTCGAAGCAAGGAACTCGACATCCGCCTTCGCGGGAGCGGCCGTAAAGGTAACGCCGCGGGGCGTCAGAATATCGCGGCGGATGAGATTGCCGTTGACCTCGCCCGTGAACAGATTGCCGCGGTACTCCTCGGGAAACGCGTCACCGTTGTAGACCGTGCCGCCGCTGGCCGCGGTGAAGTATCCGCCCACGTGCTCCACGCGGTTCGGCTGCGTTTCGCGATAACGCTCCTGACGAAGCTTGGTGCGGGCTTCGCGCCATGCCTGTGGCTTGGTGAGAGGGTGCAACGGCACGGACGCCGCGATCTCCCCGTACAGGTTCTCCGACAACAATCCCGTTTCGAGGAAGGGCGCTCGTGCGACGTAGTGCATCGGCACGACGGAGTGCCGCAGGTGAACCGTATTCTGCGTCTGGAAGCGGTTGCCCCAGTCGTCGAACGTCATGCCATATTGCGTCGGGCCGCTCGCGGCCTCGCCGACGCCGCGGACGGGATGGAACCGGAAGTCCGCGCCGCGGACCAGGACCGGCGGGCGCTCGGGGTGCGCCACCGTGGTGACCGAACCGTTCGACCCGGTATTGGCGGCGTAGATCCAGTTGTCGATGGATAGGCGCGGGTTGGTGATCCGCGCTTCGGGGTTGACCAGTGGGAACCCGGTAAACAGCACCGTGCGCTCGTCCGCTTTGCCGTCGCCGTTCGTGTCGCGCAGGTAGAAGATCTCCGGGGCAGCCGTCACGATCAGCCCGCCTTTCCACGGCATGAGTCCGCTCACCTGGAGCACCTGTTCGGCGTAGACGGCGCTGTGCTCGTACTTGCCGTCACCATCCCGGTCTTCGAGCAGGCGGATGCGCGACCGGGCCGGTTTGCCCTTCGGCGGATCGTCAGGGTAATCGAGCATTTCGGCGACGTAGACGCGGCCGTATTCGTCAAAGGCGAGTTCGACCGGATCGATCACGTCCGGCTCGGTAAGAAACGCTTCGATCGTGAAGTCTTCGCTGAGCCGGAAACTCTCGAGAGCCTTGGCGGGCGCCAGCGGAAGGTCCCGCCGGTCGCGGCTGCAACCGCTCAAGGACATAATCATCATCATCGCGAGGAGAGCAAGAAACCAGCGCATCGGCATATCAGTAATCACTTAGCGTAACGGATCAGCGTCCCGTGAGCTGACGCACCCGCTCCTGGTCGGCAGCGGCGCCGGCGGCGTCTCCCGTTTCGCGCTTGGCCACGGAACGGTTGTGGTAGGCGTTGGCGTAATCCGGGCGCAGGCGGACGGCTTCGTCGAAGTCGGCGATGGCGCGGTCCCAATCCCGCAGGCGCAGGTAAGCGAAACCGCGGGCGTTGTAGGCAGTCGCGAGATTCGGGCGCAGCCGGATCGCCTCGGTAAGCACTTCGACCGCTTCGGCGGGACGCCCCTGGTTGGTCAACTCGCGGCCGCGCCGGTCCAGTTCCAGCGGGTCGGCGGACGCCGGTTTGGCCGGGGGAGGTTTCGGAGCGGCCGGCACGGGCGGCGGAGGCGGCGTGGCTCCCGGTTCCGGCTTGGGTTCGGGCTCGGGAGCGGCGGCAGGGAGCGCGGGGGCCTCTGCCACGACCGGGGCGGGCGCCGGCTGGTCCTGCGCCAATTTCGCCAGAGCCTTGTCCTTCACGATGCGTGCCTCGACGTAGTCCGGCCGCAGCTTCAACGCCTCCTCGACGTCGCGCAACGCCTCGTCAGCGCGTCCGAGCAGGAACAGCGCGCTACCCCGGGCGTACCATGCCTCGGCATTGCGGGGATCGAGGCGGATGGCTTCGCCGCGATCGGCCAGGCCCTCCTCGTGCATGCCCAGCATGTGATACGAGCCCCCCCGCGCGAGGTACGACTCGGCGTGCTTCGGCCGCAGCCTGACCGCCTCGATGCGGTCCGCCAGCGACTTCTCATACTCCCGCATTTCGGCATACGCCGCGCCCCGCGACAGGTGCGCCTCGGCATGGCCCGGATTCAGGCGCAGCGACTCGCTGAGATCGTGAATCGCGTTCTCGTAGTATTCGAGCATGCGATACGCTTCGCCACGCAGCAGGTAGGCCCGCGCCGAATCCGGCTTGAGCGCCAGCGCCTTGTCGAAGTCGGTCACCGCGCGGGCAAACTGCGCGAGTTGCCCGTAGGCATAACCGCGTTCCAGATACGCATCGGCGCGGTTGCCGTCCAGGCGCAGGACTTCGTCGAAGGCATCAATGGCGTCACGGAAGCGCTGCAACGCCATGTACGCTAAGCCACGCTCCATGTACGGCTCCGGGTTGTCGAGCCGAAGCCGGATCGCCGCGGCGAAGTCCGTAAGCGCGCGCTCGAACTGGCCGAGTTTGCGCAGCGCGGAGCCCCGGCCCAGGTAGACCGACGGGTGCTCGTGCCCGAGTTCGATGGCGCGGGAATAGTCATCCAGGGCACGCTCCGGAAAGTCCATCGCCATGTGCGCTTCGGCGCGAGCGGCGAACGCCGGGGCAAACGTGGGACCCGCGCGCACCGCATTCGTCAGATCGTCGACTGCCTGCTGGTACCGCCCGCGGCCGAAGGCACACCGGGAACGTCCGACCCAGGCCTGCAGATGGTCGGGGTCCAACTGCAGCACCTCGGTGAACAGGACAGTCGCCGCGTCGCACTGGCCCGCCGCCTGCCGCTCCAGGGCCTGCTTCATGAGGCGGTCCACCTTCTTCCGGTCCACGCGCTGCGCTCCTGCCGGGAGAATGCAGATCGCCAGAACGGCAACCCAGGCGATTCGTATCCAATGGTTCATCGCTTCGACGGGGGTTTTTTCTGTGCCGCGGCCCGCGCCGCCGACGGCGGCACAAGCCCTTTGGCGCGCAAATAGGCTGCCAGGTATCCGTAGTAGGTGTGCAACTCCCCAAGCAGGGAGAGCATTGGTGCTACAGGGTAATCTGTCCGTTCGCCGTTCTGCCGCTTTCGCAGCGCCCGGCGGTCACCGAGTTTTCCGAGGACGCTGTCGCAGTACTGAAAGGCGGCGGCGAGTGCACTGACCCGTGCCCGCTTCGACGGCAGGTTGCGCAGGTCGTCCAGGTCGGGCTCAGGCTTGCCGTCGATCGCGGCACATCGGCGGTGCAGGTTGCGGGCGCATCGCTCGATCCACACGCCAAACGGCATCTGGTCGGCCGACGGCTTGAAGCCGTAGTCGCGGCCAGGCATCAGTTCCGCTGATTCAAAAAGGTTGAGCTTGACGTTCTCGTAGCGGATGCGGACGTTATCCATCAGCGGGTCTTCCGCGCAGGCCACTCCAGCAAGAATCAAAAGTGCGCACAGGACCTTCATCCGCTACCACATCTTAACCCGATTCAATCGTCCGGCAGGGCGAAGGTCAGGACGGAATTGCCTGCCGTCACCGCGACGATCTGGCGTCCCCGGAAGCGGTAGGTGATCGGGGCCGACCCGATCTGGCCACCGGTCTGGAAGCGCCAGAGCATCTTGCCTGTCGCGGCGTCGAACGCCATCAGGTAGCCCTGGTGGTCGCCGGTGAAGACGAGGCCCCCGGCTGTCGCCAGGGTGCCGCCCGAGGGCGCCCGCTCCATCTCAAAACGCCACCGTGTCTCGCCGGTGGCGGCATCCACTGCAATGACCGACCCCTTGGCCCCGTCGCCCGGCACCGGTTCCACCGTGCTGAGCTGATACCACTGGCCTTCGACGTACTCGTGATCGGTCTTGTAATAGATGTGACAGCCGTCGGTCGAGCCGAAGTAGTACAGCCCGGTCTTCGGGCTGTACGCCGTCGCTTGCCAGTTGTGCCCGCCGCCAAGACCCGGACAGGACTTGTTGCCCTCCTCGGTTGGATCCTGGCCCGGCACGAGCACCGGCCTGCCGTCGGGGCCGATTTCCTTGGCCCAACTCACGATCGTGTACTTCTTCGTCGCCAGCAGCTTTCCGTTCGTCCGGTCCAGGACATAGTAGAACCCGTTGCGGTTCGCCTGAATCACCGTCTTCACCGTCCGTCCGCCGATGTTCAGATCGACCAGCGGCAGATCTTCGGTCGCGTCCCAGTCGTGCACGTCGTGCGGCGTGAACTGGTAGTGCCAGCGCAGCTTGCCGGTGTCGGCGTCCAGCGCGACGATGGCGCAGGTATAGAGGTTGTCGCCCGGCCTCACGTCGCCGTTCATGTCCGGCGCGGGGTTGCCGGTGCCCCAGTAGACCAGGTTCAGCTCGGGATCGTACGAGCCCGTCACCCACGCCGAGCCGCCGCCACGGATCCAGGAATCGCCGCCCCACGTTTCGCTGCCGGGTTCGCCGGGCGCCGGAACCGTGTAGAAGCGCCAGGCGCGCTCTCCCGTGGCGGCGTGGTAGGCGTCGATATAGCCCCGGACGCCGAACTCGGCGCCGGAGATCCCGACGAGCACTTTGTCCCTGACCACGATCGGCGCCACCGTGAGCGAAAAGCCCTTGCGCCAGTCGGCGACCTCGGTTTCCCATTCGGCTTTGCCGGTCTTGGCGTCGAGCGCGACGAGCGTGCCTTCGAAGTTTACTTTGAACAGCCGGTTACCCAGCACGGCGAAGCCGCGATTGACCGGCCCGCAGCAGCCCTGCACCTCTTTCGGATAGCTCTTCGCGTAGTGCCAGATGCGCCGGCCGGTCAGCAGATCGAGTGCCCAGGCATGATTCCCGGGGCCGGTCACGTACATCAATCCGCCGAAGACAAGCGGCGTCGATTCGTTCTTTCCCGGCACGCCAGTCTGGTGGATCCACTGCGGGACGAGCTTGCGGATGTTGCCCGTGTTGATCTCGCCGAGTTCGCTATAGCGCCATGCGGCGTAGTCGCGCCCGTAGTGGAGCCAGGTTTCCGGATCCTGTTGCGCCCGCAGAAGCTGATCCGGGGTGATCTGGGCGGAAAGGGTTCCGGCCACGAACAGGCAGGCAAGCAATCTCATCGTCGCTCCTTCAGGCTGAAGTCCACCATGTAGGCCACCAGGTCTTCGACTTCTTTCTCACTGAGCCTCTTGGCGTAATCGCGCGGCATGAGCGACCGGTCCTCGCGGACCAGGCTCTCGACCTCCTCGCGCAGGAACGAGTGAAAGGTTTCGCTCGAATCCATGAGCGTGGCGGAGAAGGCATCGTAGCCCCGCTCGACGCCAACGATGGTCCGGCCGTCGTGCGTGCGGACACGAACGGTGCCGTAGCCGCGGGTCAGGTCGTTGTCCGGCTCGACGATCGACTCGCGCAGGTACTTCAGGCTCCGCGAGCGCCCGGTCATCGTCAAATCCGGCCCCATGCGGCTGCCGCGCCTGCCCATCCGGTGGCACCCGCCGCAGGCGCCTTTCCCCCAGAACACCCGTTCCCCCGCGGCCGCATCTCCGGAAAATCGTTCGGGTTCCTTCGGCGCGAGCGAGCGGACGTAGCTGACGAAGCGCCAGACGTTTTCCGGACCCTGGCCGAGATAGCCGTTCATCTCGGTGCCGGCGCTGCCCTCGGCGATGACCTTGAACAGCGCGGAATCGGTGTCTCCGACGCGGAACGTTCCGCGTGTGAGATCCGGGCCGCGTCCGCCCTGGGCGCGAATCCCATGACAGGCGCTGCAATAGATCCGATACATGCCGCGGCCCACCTCTGCGGCCGACGGATCCGAGGAGAACGGATTCTCCTGCCCCTGGGCCGCCAGCACCGCCAGCAGGCACACCGCGAACCGCGTCATGCCCCGCAGAATACTCCCGGCACGGGCGGGTGTCAATCGCGGCCGGGGAATTGTCCCGGTACCTCAAGTGTGAGAAAATCCGACACTGGCACTCGATGCAACTGGGACAGATCCGATTCGAAAAGACGGTGATCGCCGCCATTGTGGAAGGAGGCAAGGTGCGCCCGATCCCAGGTCACCGGCTGATCGACCTCATCCGCCGCGCCGAAGCCGAAGGTGTGACGCTCGCGAAGCTGGCGGGCGGCCTCGCCAGCCGTCTCGCGGAAGACGCGCGGTTGCTGCTGCCGATCGATCCGCCGGAAGTGTGGGCGTGCGGCTGCACCTATGAGATGTCCGCCAGCTTCCGCGACGCCGAGCACGGCACGCGGGAGGGCATGTACGCGTACGTTTATCGAGAACCCCGCCCCGAGATCTTCTTCAAGGGAACGGCGCGGGTGTGCGTCGGACCCGGCCAGCCCGTCGGCATCCGGCCGGACTCCAGGTTCACAGCGCCCGAACCGGAACTCGCCGTCGTGCTCGGCCGTGACGGCGCGATCCTCGGGTACACGCTCTGCAATGACGTCTCTGCCTGGGACATCGAGCGCGAGAACCCGCTCTACCTTCCCCAGTCCAAGATGTACGATGCCTGCTGCGCCCTGGGTCCGGTCATCGTTACGGCCGACGAGATCTCCGATCCCTACAATCTGCAGATGACGTGCACCATCACGCGCGGGGACAGCCTGCTGTTCTCCGGGGAAGTTTCGACCTCGAAGCTGCACCGCAAGCTGGAAGAACTCGTCGAGTACTTGCGCCGCGGGAACCGCTTCCCGTCAGGCACTGTGCTCTCGACCGGCACCGGGATCATCGTCACCGAAGAGGCAGCGCTGGCCGAAGGTGACGTCGTGAGCATCACGATTCCCGAAATCGGGACCCTGTCCAATCCGGCCGCGATTGTCTGAGCCGCCGCGATAAGATAGGGCCTATGAGCCTGGCCGGGAAGAAAGTCGCAATCCTTGTTGATAACGTGTATCAGGAGATGGAGGTCTGGTACCCCCTCTTCCGCCTGATCGAAGCGGGTGCGCACGTGGTGACGGTCGGCGCCAGCGGAGGGACCACCTATACCAGTAAGCTCGGCTATCCGTGCAAGGCGGACACGTCGTACGACGCGGTCTCCGCGGCCGATTTCGACGGCGTCGTCGTGCCGGGCGGCTTCGCGCCCGACCACATCCGCAGGCATCCGAAGGCGAATCAGTTCGTGCACGACGTCGACGCGGCCGGCAAGCTCGTGGCGGCCATCTGCCATGGCCCGTGGGTCCTCTGTTCGGCGCACATGCTGAAAGGCCGCAAGGCGACGAGTTTCTTCGCCATCAAGGACGATGTCGTCAACGCCGGCGCGGTCTGGGAGGATTCCGAGGTCGTCGTGGACCGCAACCTGGTGACCTCGCGCAAGCCGGAAGACCTGCCGGCGTTCATGAAGGCCGTGATCGGGGTTCTCGCCGCATGATGCGCGCCGGACTCCTGCTCGTCCTGGCGGCGGCGCTCTGCGCTCAGGACGGCGCCACGCACAAGGATTGGCCGCATTACGGCGGCACCTATCAATTCTGGCGCTACTCCGCGCTCGAGCAGGTGAACCGGTCGAACGTGAAGCGACTCGTGGCCAAGTGGTCGTTCCAGACGGGCGAGTCCGACGAAGGCCTTCAGGCGACGCCGATCGTGATCGACGGCGTGATGTACATCTCAACGTCCTGGAACCGTGTGTTCGCCATCGACGCGGCGACCGGACGGGAGATTTGGGCCTACTATTATCAGAATCCCAAGACAATCGGCGTGATCTACAGCCCGTGGAATCGCGGCGTGGCCGTGGGCGCCGGACGCGTGTTCATGGGAACGCTGGACAACCACGTGGTCGCGCTCGACCAGAAGACCGGGCGCGAGGTGTGGAAAGTGGAAGTCCAGCCGCTCGCGCAGTGCGGCTGCAACATCACCGGCGCTCCGCTGGTGGTCAAGGACAAAGTGATCGTCGGCGTCACCGGCGGCGACTCCGCGCATCGCGGGTACCTCACCGCCTACAACGTCCGCACCGGACGCCTGGCGTGGAAGTTCTATACGATTCCCGGACCGGGCGAACCCGGTCACGAAACCTGGCAGGGCGATAGTTGGAAGTACGGCGGCGGCGCCACCTGGATGACCGGGTCGTACGACCCCGAACTGAACCATGTCTACTGGGCCGTCGGCAATCCGGCGGCGGACTTTTACGGGGGATCGCGCAAGGGCGACAACCTCTATACGGATTCGATCGTTGCGCTCGACGCCGACACAGGCAAGTTGAAGTGGTATCACCAGCAGGTTCCGCACGATGTCTGGGACTGGGATACCGCCTACGAACCCGTCCTGCTCGATCTGCGCGTGAACGGCAAGCCGCGCAAGCTGCTGCTCAACGTGAATAAGGGCGGATACGTGTTCGTGGTGGACCGCACAAACGGAGAGTTCGTCAGCGCCTGGCCGCTTGTGAAGAACCTGAACTGGATCACGGGCATCGACAGCAAGGGCAACCTGCTGGGACGCAACGAGCCCAAAGTCGGTGTCCCCACCACGATTTGTCCCGCCATTGGCGGCGGGCGCAGTTGGAACCAGGGGGCCTGGTCGCCGCGGACGGGTTTGTACTACACGACCGGCATCGAGTGGTGCCAGGAAGTGATCGCCCAGAAGGAAGAGCCGCGCGAAGGCAGGGAGTTCTTCGGCGGTACATTCAAGCTGAAGCAGACCCCGGACAAGGATGCGCACAGCCATCTTGGCGCCTACGATCCGCTCACCGGGAAGCGGAAATGGCTCTACCGCTCGAAGTATCCGCTTCTGGCATCGCAACTGGCAACCGCGGGCGACCTGATCTTCACGGGCGACCCCGAAGGGAACTTCTTCGCGCTCGACGCCAGGAGCGGCGAGAAGCTGTGGAACTTTCAGACCGGCTCCGGGCACCGGGGCTCAGCCGTGAGCTACGAGGTCAACGGGCAGCAGTACATCGCGACGCCCTCGGGCTGGGGGTCGGCGGTCGCGGGGCTGATGGGCCAGTTGTGGCCGGAGGCCGAACGCTTCCGCAAGGGCTCGACGATCTTCGTTTTCGGGTTACCGTGACATGTTGGAACTGATTCTGCTGATGCAGGCGGCCGTAGCGGACCCGCAAGTCCTGGCGCGGGGCGAGAAGCTCTTTGCGCAAAGCTGCTCGGTCGGTTATTGCCATGGCGTCGCCGGAGCGGCCGCCCGGGGGCCGAGACTGGCCGGGCGCACGTTTACACGCGAGTACCTGGTGGAAGTGACCCGCGACGGCATCCCGCGCTCCGCCATGCCCGGTTGGAAGGGACGTATGAGCGAGGCCGACATCCACGCGGTCGTGGAATACGTCGCCTCGCTGGGGACCGTCACAGGAGACGCGGGTCCGGCGGCGGCGCCGGCGGGGGAGACAGAAGATCTGACCCACGAACGCAACCGCTTCCTCGAATCCTGCGGCATTTGCCACGCTGGACGCGGCGTCGGGAAAGCTGTGGGTCCGGAACTCTCCGGACGGACCGAGGCGGAGATTCGCGCGGGGCTGGTGGCGCGCCGCCCGGCGCTCGTCAAGAGGCTGGAGTTGGCTTCTGGCGAGTCGTTCCCCGCGGTCACTGGTTCCGACGACGGGGACTGGGTTCAGGTGTTTGACCTGTCGGTCGCGCCGCCCGTCCTGTTGACGCTCCCGCGAAGCGAAATCCGGCAATGGAAGGATCACAACGAATGGCAGCACCCGCAACTGGCGCACGACGCGCCCCTCGCCTCCATCGCGCGTTATTTGTCGGCGCGCTGACGACCGCGCTCTGCTGGGGACAGACCCCGCCCGCGGAAGACGTCCGCAACCGCGAGACGCCGCATACCGATACGCGTTTCCAGCCGCGCGTGTACAAAACTCTGGCCGAATGGGAGGCACGCGCCGCCGCGTTGCGGAAGCAGATTCTGTCCGCGGCCGGGCTCCTGCCGATGCCCGAGAAGACGCCGCTGCGCCCCCAGGTCTTCGGCCGCATCGCGTATCCCGACTATTCCATTGAGAAGGTCCTGCTTGAGACGATGCCCGGCTACTACCTGGGCGGCAACCTCTACCGCCCGGTGGGACGCGAGGGTCGTCGTCCGGCGATCCTTACGCCACACGGCCATTGGACCTACGGGCGCATTGAGAATGTCCCGCTCGGCTCCATTCCCGCGCGCGCGATCAACATGGCCCGCCAGGGGTACGTGGTCTTTGCCTACGACATGGTTGGGTACAACGACACCGTCCAGACGCCGCATGTGTTCGGCGGCCCCCGCGAGCAGTTGTGGGCGTTCGGACCACTCGGCCTGCAACTGTGGAATTCGATTCGTGCGGCCGACTTCCTCGAATCACTGCCGGATGTGGATCCGGCGCGGCTGGCAATGACCGGCGCGTCCGGCGGCGGCACGCAGACCTTTCTGCTCACCGCGATCGATCCGCGCATTCAGGCGGCGGCGCCGGTGAACATGGTCTCGGCGATCATGCAGGGCGGGTCTCCTTGCGAGAACGCGCCGAACCTGCGCATCGGGACCTACAACGTGGAGATCGCCGCCCTCGCCGCTCCGCGTCCACTGTTGATGGTGTCTGCAACCGGCGACTGGACGCGCAATACGCCGCGCGAGGAGTTTCCCGCGGTTCAGGCGATCTACCAACTCTACGGCAAGGCCGCTGAGGTCGAGACCCAGCAGGTCGATGCGCCGCACAACTACAATCGCGAGAGCCGGGAGCACGTCTACAAGTTCTTTGCGCGCAAGGTGCTGGGCGCGTCCGACGCATCCGGTTATGAAGAGAAGGGCTACCGGGTCGAGAAACTGCAGGACATGCTGGCGCTCCATGGCCGATCGTTGCCTCCTGGGGCCCTGACGTACCAACAGATCGTGGCGCAATGGATCGCAGCCGCGGCGTGGCAGACCCGCACAACCACCGACGCCGCCCAGTTGGAAGAACGCCTGCGCGTCGCCATCGGCGCGGAATGGCCCACCAGTGTGGTTCACAGCCAGCAGGGCGAGGCCGTTGTCCTCGGACGCGAGGGCGTGGGTGACCGTGTTCCGGGCCTGTGGTTCCCCGGAAAGGGGGAGGCGCTGCTGGCGGTGCACCCGGATGGGGCCTCCGCCGCCCGGAATCTGGACAGGGTGAAGGAGTGGCGCGCGGCGGGACGCCCCGTCCTGCTGATCGACGCGTTCCAGACCGGCTCGGCGGTCGCGCCCAGGAATCGGGATACACGCTACTTCCTGACGTTCAACCGCAGCGACGACGCCAACCGGGCGCAGGACATCGTCACAGCCATGGCTTGGCTAGTCCAGCAGGGGCACCAGAAGCCGCGCCTCACCGGGACGGGTAGGGCGGCTGTCTGGAGTACGTTCGCCGCAGCGGTCGCCGGCCGGCCGGTCACTTTGGACGCCGATCTTTCGGGTTTCCAGGGCGAGGACCAGGATTTCGTCGAACAATTCTTTGTCCCTGGTATTCAGCGCGCAGGAGGTCTGATAGGCGCCCGGCGGGTTCTGGCGGCGCGGTGATGCTGTCCTGGTTCCGCCGTAGGCCTCCGGCGCCACTTACCGGCGCTCCTGCCATCCGGCGCCAGAAAACCTATTCGGCAGCCAGCGGGTATGTGTATCAGTATTATTACGAAGGGCAGCGCCGCCTGGACGACGGTCAGGAGTTTGTCTTTGATGTCTCGGCGGACCGCAAGACCTCGTTTCCAGTCTCGGTCAACCTCCCGGACTCGGCAGCGCAGGCCAACAACAGGGTCCTGGGCTCCACCGAACGGTACGCGGTGGCGAAGATGGCGCTGTTTGCGGCCTTTGATGAACGCGAGACGCCGGCCGCGATGGTGTCGCAGGTTGTCGTCGGTCCGGCGGACGTGGTGCGTATCCTGGCCGAGCTGGGGTTGGATTAGGGTGTTCCCGATGGCCCGTACTTTCGTACTAGCAACGGTTAAGGCATTGAATCTACACATTTCGGGCAATTTGTTCTTGACTGGCGTTCCCGAGGTGAGTAGCATACAAAGGAGGGCGAAGGCGGTTCTGGCTTCGTGCGGAGGAGAGTCGTGAATCAGTCATGGCGGAATAGTCTATTTCGGGCGCTCAGTATCGCTACGATTGCGATCGCAGTTGGCACGTCGGCGCCCGCCAGTCAGATCCTGGGAACGGCGAACGTCGATGCTTCGATGAACCTGTTCCTGTCGGGGCAGCCCGACAATACCGCTGGGGGGTTGACCGGGCCGGGCATTCTGCCAGTCGTCATTGACGTACCCCTCGGGGCGATCTTCGTGACGTTCGATGGGACTCAGCTGACCGACCTGACGTGTTGCGACACGGCGATCCCGCCCCTGACGAACGACGCCAATGGCCGCAGCCTGTCGGACTTCAACATCTTCGGAACCAATATCCAGTCGTTCAACGGCATCAGCGGGATCATCTTCAATGACCGCGTCATGTTTCTTGCCGGGGTGTTCCTGGACGACAATACCCCTGCGACAGGTCCGGGCGGGCCAGCCCGCCTCACCGATGCGAACTTTCCCGAGGGCCCGGGATTCAATCTCTGGCCTCAGTTGGGACAGTCCTTTTTTGTTGGCGACGGGCTGAATGCAGCTAACGATCCTTTCCGGTATATTGTGCCGACCGGTGCGACGCGCCTTTTCCTGGGCTTCCTGGATGGCGCTGGCTTCGGTTGTTGGGACAGTTGCGCGGGTGATGGCGTAGCCCCCGGGGTCTATGACGACAACGCTGGTTCGGGTCCCGTGGACTACGCGTTCACGATGGTTCCGGAGCCGTCGACCTGGGTTCTCTTCTCGCTTGGCTTGGCGGGTGTGGCCGTCCGCAGGTTCCGCCGGTAGTCCATTTCAAGCAGGACCATAGGCGATTTCCCAAGGGCAATCAGGCAATTTCCCTACTGGCGGTCATACAACCTCGCCTTTAGCATAGGGTTGATGTCGCGCTGCTCCCGCAAGTCGTTCCGCCTGCAACCTACCAGGTAGCACTCAAGCTAACCCAGCCAGGAAACTGTCCCAAGGAACCCAGCGGCGTGGTAATCCGAACAGGACCGGGAGATGCGATGCCTCGCCCGGTCCTACTTCGGCTGATCGACGCTAACTGACGATCTCGAACGCGCCGCGCGGAGGCGCGGGCATCGCCAGTTCGGGGAGGGGCTTGCCCTGGAACAGCCGACGGCACGGTTCAGCTAACCAGCGAGCCCAGCGGTTGGACGTCTGCCGCCGTGCGCTGTCCGTGGCGATGCCCGTGTTGGCGTACATCTGCCGGTAGAGCTTGGAAATAAAAACAAACGCCAGTCGCGCCCGCAGGGATGTTGCGACCCTCGACCGCTTCCAGATCTCAGGCACGCTGTAGAACTCGTCCCACACGGCCTGGGTCCGCAGCCGGATCTCCTCGGCGTCCATGCTGGGATGCGGCATATAGAGCTTGGGCCGCCGGTGCCCGGGCAGGAGCCAGTACCGCGTGACCGGGATGTCCTCGATGCGCTCGGCCGCGTCACCCAGCTTCTTCTCCCAGCGCTCGAAGTCAACTGTGCCGGGGAACGGCGTCATCATCACGAACTGCGCAAACGCCAGATCCGCCTTCTTGGCCAACGCCACCGTCGCGTCGAACGTCGCTGGCCCATCTGTCGGAAGGCCAAAGATGAACGATCCCAGGACGTGTACGCCGTGCCGGCGGAACACACGCAGCTTCGCAGCCAGTTCCTCGCCACTCGCGTTGAACTGCTTGTAGACGGACTTCAGGCCCTCCGGAGTGACCGATTCCACGCCGACGAGCGCGCCGCGAATGTGCGCCTTCTTCATCGCTTCCAGAAACTCCGGATCTTCGGCCGCTTCCATGGTGATCTGAGTAAACAAGACCATGTCCTTGGGCAGTTCCGCCAACTGGCGCATCATCTCGAAGCGGTCCTCGCGCAGATCGAGCAGATACCGTTCGCGTTCGGCGTTGTTCTGCTTGCGCGCCAGATCGATGTCTTCCAAAGTGACCGGGTAGAAGTTGTCGTCGGCCAGCGCGATGAACCGGTACCCCATGCGTCGCAGCTCGACGATCTCCTGGACTACTGGCTGAGCAGCGCGCTGGCGCGGCGCCTGTCCGTCGGTCCGCCAGACCGAGCAGAACGAACAGTGTTTTGGGCAACCGCGGACGGTCTGCACCGAAGCCCACATATACTTCTTCGGCGGCAGCAGGTCCCATCGCGCGGGAACGAATCGCCCCGCGGCTACACGGCCGCCGTCGTATTCGGGTTTGGGAGCGCCATCCACGCAGTCGGCGATGACCTCGGCCCAAATCACGTCGCCATCGCCCTTCACAACCGCGTGCGCCATGCCCGTCTCCCGCGCTTCCTCCGGATACAGGCTGGCATGAATTCCGCCGTACACTACCCAGACGCCCCGCTCCCGCAACTGGCGCCCGAGTTGGAACCCGCGGTAGGCGTTCGCCGTGTGGATGCCAATACCGGCTACGTCGCCGGGCTGAATGGAACTGAGATCGAAAGGCTCCAGGGTCTCGTCGGTGATGATGGGGTCGCCATACTTAAGAGGGGTAGCCGCGGCGAGGACATAGAGCCACCGTGGCGTGATGACTCCAACACCGAAGGCAACGTCGCTTGGGTTTATCAGATGGACACGCAAAACGCGTCCCTCCTTTCCGTGCGTCAACCAGGCTGAACGGTCAGGAGATGCAAAAGTTCAGAACTGCGTACGCTCCATTCGATGATAGCAGCACCTAGGCGCCGCGGGACTGGTGCCGGCGCGCCGTGAACTTCGCCGTGCGGTACTCGCCCATGTCGAGATCGCCCGAGAGCGTGTCGCCGGACAGCAGTTTGCCGGTGAAACGGAACTGCAGGGAGTCGCCGAAACGCTCTGTCTGGGAACTGGCGACCGTCACGGTATCGCCGTCGATGGTGCCACGAAGGTCACGGGACACGAAATCCCCCTGATGTGTCCCTTCGATCCGATTGCCTGCCTGGCGCAGGTGCAGGACATGCGTCGACTTGCCGGCGAGGAACGTGATCTCGACATTCCAGCGTCCACTGACGTCGCCGGCGGCAGTCTGTGTCTGGGGGCGTTCCAGCGGGCGCCTCGGAGCCTGCTGCAGAACCTCACGAACGCGCCTCGCAACGATTTCCTCGTCTCCGGGCGACATCATGTAGGCCGTGACCGAGATACTCGTTTCCGAACCTTGCTGCGCGCCCCTCCGGCCAAAGCCCCCTCCGCCCAATGCGATCCGCGGTTCGGTCGTAAACAGAATGCGCGAAACCTCCTGCCCGTCGATGCCGATCCTGTTCGTGTCCCAGCGAATGCTCAGCGAAGGCGTGCGATTCGACAGCCCCTGGGGCTCGCGTACTGATGTCGTCACGCCCTCAATCTTGGACACTTCTTTGGCGATGTGATCGAGCCAGCCCATCCAGCGGTTCCATTCCGCTTTGTGATCCCGCTGGTGCACCCATGCCTCGACGGCGGCAAGCATCCCAAGGACTTCCTCCTTGCCGACCTTCATGCCGCGTGCGAAACCGTGGTGCGGCGCCGAATGTACCCATGCGGCCCGGACGAGATCCTTGCGGCCGAGAATCATGCCCGCGCACTGCGGTCCGCGCAGGCACTTCCCGCCCGAATACCCAACGAGCGTCGCGCCCCGCTGCAGGTGGACATTCGGCACCGTGAGCACTTCCGCCGCGGCGTCCACCAAGACCGGGACATTCCTATCTTTCGCCAGCTTCGTCACAATCTCGAACGCCAGCGGACCGGTCTCCGCCCGCGGACCCGCGAAGATGTAAATCATCGCGGTGCGCGGTCCCAGCGCGGATTCCAACTGCTCGAGCGTCTCCACTTCGAGAACCCGTACGCCGACCGCGCGGACGGCCGCATCGTACACGTTCCGCGAATGCGTGGGGATGATCACCTCGTCCTTGGGGAAGCCGGCGAGGTTGGGGATGCGTACGTGCAGGTCCGGGTTCCCGCCCGCGACGCACGCAGCGGTCGCGTGGGTGAGTCCCGCGGCGCAGCCCGAAGTAACGACGCCGAACTCCGCGCCTGTCAACTGGGCCAGCCGCTCGCCGACAGCGTCGGCCAGCTCGTCGAGATGCACGAACTGCAACGCGGCGGCTTCCTTGGCCTGCCGCACAGGATCGAGTTCGAGCGAGCCGCCGATAATCGTGAGCGTGCCGCGGCAATTGATCAACGGCCGCACACCGATGGACTTGTAGATATCCGGGCCGATCTTGAGGGCCGTGCCTTGAGCCGGGGCGGGCCGCTGGGCCGCCACAAGCGCCGCCAAGCCGCCACCGCCGAACAAAGCCCGGCGGCTGAACGCGCCGAGCCGCTTCCACCAAACTGAGGCATCCTGCATGATGCCTTCAGTATGTCACTAGGCCAGGGCGCCTGCGTGCTTCTCAATCTTGCGGACGGCTTCGGCGATCTGCTCCATGTCCTCGCGCTTGCCGAGGAGCATATTCTGCGTGAACCAGACGGCTTCTTCGCACAGCCGGTCGTTGGCCGGACAGTGGTTGCGCTCGTGCCAGGCGCGCCGGTCTTCGGGCGAATAGATGCGCTGGTAGCCGCGCGAGTTCAGCGTGTCGTGGATGAACTTCTCCTTATTCAATGGCCGGTATCCTCCTGATGACGGAATGCCCTCCGCCTTCATTGCTTCGAGGAAACGCGCGCGCGGCAATCCGCTGAACTGCTTCGCGTCGTAGCGGAACATGTACAGGTGATAGCCGTTGCGGGTGCAACCGTCGTACATCCGCGCCGGGTGGATGCCGGGAATCTCCCGCAGCATCGACGTAAGATACGCGGCGTTGGTCTCGCGGCTCACTGACTGCGCTTCCAGCCGCTCGAACTGCGACGTCAGGATGGCGCCCTGGAATTCGGTGAGCCGCAGATTCAGGCCGTTGCGCGCATAGCCCGCGGTGCCGCGGCCCTGGTTCTGGAAGCTGACGCAGGCTTCGATCAGCCTGTCGTCGTTCGACAGGATTGCGCCGCCCTCGCCGGAGTTCAGGTTCTTCGACGCCTGGAAGCTGAAGCAGCCCAGATCGCCGAGGGTGGAGAGTTTCCGCTTCTTCCACTCGCCGAAGTGCGCCTGCGCCGCGTCCTCGATCACCGGCAGGCGGTGTTTGCGTGCGACTTCGAGGATGGTATCCATGTCCGCCGCGGAACCGCCGAGGTGCACCGGCAGCAGGCAGCGGGTGCGCGGCGTGATCGCCGCTTCGATCTTGCGAGCGTCGATCTGGAACGTCTCCGGGTCGGTGTCGACAAACACCGGCAGCGCATGGTGCGTCAGAACGACGTTGATCGTGGCGACAAACGTATAGGGGGGACGATCACCTCGTCGCCGGGTCCGACGTCGAGCGCCGCCAGCGACGCCAGCAGCGCGGATGTCCCGTTTGCTACGGCCACGCAATGTTTGGCGCCGAGCGTGCGCGCCCAGGTCTCTTCGAAGGACGCAACCCGGGAGCCGGTCGACCGGTTCCACTTGCGGCTGCGCAGCGCCTCAACAATCGCCTTTTCATCCGCGGCGCTCACCTCCGGCCACGAAGGGAAAGCCTTGCCGCGGACAGGCATACCGCCGAGAAGGGCGGGTCTTCCGTGGACCGCTCCGCTGGCCGACGCTGCCGCGGCGGCGCCAACGAAGACACGTCGCGTCACTGGGTCTGTCATGACGCCTTCAGTATATCCCCGGAACTACAGCCAGCGTTTCAGAAATGAGCAGATATAGTAGCCGTCGATGAACTTGAACGGCGCCTCACCCATCGTGTAGTGCCCGCACGGCAGCACGACGACCCGGTTCTCGATGCCATGCTCGCGGATTTTGCGGATGACGTCCTCAGACAGATGCGGCAGGAAGGTTGTGTCGTAGGTCGTGTAGATGAACATCGACTTCTTTGGCAGCCGGGCGTAGCGGTCGAGATAGCTCACCGGACTGATCGCCATCCAGGCTTCGCGGAGCCCGTCGGCATCGATGTTGCCCTCCAACCCCTCCCGGATGTGCTTGGTCGACAAGCCGGTCCAGACGACGTCCGAAAAGTAGCTGGAGCAATGGTTGTAGACATTGACCTTCAGCCGGGCGTCGTGGGCGCTCACGAGGAACGCATAGCACGAGCCGAGACTGGTTCCCACGATGCCGATGCGGTCGTGTCCCTGCTGTTCGAGCCAGTCAATCAACGCGCGCGTATCGATCACCGCCTGCCGCGTCGCGTCGATCGTGCGCGCGAGGTTCGAGGAAACTGCATAGTCGGCGCGCTGCAACTCGGGCGGCATGCGGTTGTCATGGTACGGCAGGCTGACCCGTAGCACCGAGAGACCCAGGGCCTGCAAACCCTTGCATAGGCCTACGTGTTGCGAGGCATGGGAATTCCAGTGCGGTAGCACGATCACCGCCTTGCCGGACGGCTTCTTGGCCGGGAACCAGCGGCCCCAGATCGTGTTGTTCTCCGCATGGGGCGTGCGCACGGGAGACGTGCAACGGACGAACTCTCCGTCGAGCGCGAAGTCCGACGGCGTTTCATACCCGAAAAACGATTCGCTCTCGCGGATCGCCTCCTGGTTCAGGAGACGCAGATACTCTTCGGGACCGTGTCCGTTCCGAGGGTACTGCTGCGCGACGGGCCAGCCTTCGGCCCAATCGAGGCCCCAGTCGAAAGGCCGGACCACGCGATTGGTGGCCCGGAAACACAGATCATTCTCCCAGTCGGAGATCCATCTCCGGTAGAGTCGGCGCATACTGTTCCGATGGTCAATTGTAGCAAGCGCGCGGGGGCGGTCCGGCGCGCTACAATCATCAGCCTGACACGCGCATGAACTCGCTCGCAGGGACGCCCACGCAGCCGTGGCGGTATCCGAAGCTAGACGGATGCTTCGACGAAATGTTCGATGCCTCCGGCGCCGTGCGCGCGCACTGGGAGCCGCTCCGGGCCGGACTCGAAGCGATGGGTCCCGAGGGGCTGGAGAGTCGCTGGAGCGAAGGCCGCCGCCTCATTCACGACAACGGCGTCACGTACAACGCGTACGGCGAGCCGGGAATCGCGGGCCGGCCGTGGCCGATGGATCCGGTTCCGCTGCTGATCGGCCCGGAGGACTGGCGCTTCCTCGAAGCGGCGATGATCCAGCGCGCGCGGCTGTTCAACGCCATTCTGGCCGACCTGTATGGGGCCCAGACGCTGGTGCGGCGCCGCGTCCTGCCGGCGGAACTTGTGCTCGGCAATCCCGCATTTCTTCGCTCCGTGCATGGTGTCGAGGCGCCGGGCGGAATGTTCCTGCATGTGTACTCCGCCGATGTCGCCCGGTCCGCCGATGGCCGCTGGCATGTCCTGGCAGACCGTACCCAGGCGCCTTCGGGCGCGGGATACGCACTGGAGAATCGCATCGTCTCGCTGCGCGTCCTGCCCGACCTGTTCGCCGCGGCCAGGACCAGCAGGCTCGCAGCGTATTTCGAAAAATACCGGGACACGCTTGTGGGCTTGGCGCCGCGTCACCGGGACAATCCCAGGATTGTCCTCCTGACGCCCGGTCCGTTCAGCGAGGCCTACTTCGAACATTCATTCCTGGCGCGTTACCTCGGGTTCACCATGGTCGAAGGGGCTGATCTGCTGGTCCGCGACGAACAGGTCTACCTGAAGACGTTGAGCGGCCTGCTGCCGGTCGACGTGATCCTGCGCCGCCAGAACGACTCTTACTCGGATCCCCTGGAACTCCGCGCGGATTCGATCCTCGGTGTGCCCGGCCTCATGCAGGCGGTACGCGCGGGAACCGTCGCGGTGGCCAATGCCATCGGCAGCGGACTCGCCGACGGCTCCATGCTCGCTCCATTCACCGGGCGTCTCTGCCGGGAATTGTTGGGCGAGGATCTGCAGCTCGCCTCGGCCGCCACCGAGTGGCTGGGCGATCCGGACGCGCTTGCCCGCGTCACGGAAGCGCTGCAGTCCGAGTGCAGCCTCGTGATGAAGCCGGCGATGGCCGGAGGCATCGTGGAGCCGGTGTTCACGGCAGGCTTGAGCCGTCTCAGGCGCGCGGAACTCGCCAAACGCCTGTCGGCGCGGCCGGGGCGCTTCCTGGCGCAGCGGGAAATCCCGCTCTCCGCAGTCCCCGTCTGGACAGGGAGCGGACTGGCCGCGAGACATGCGTCGATTCGCCTGTACGCGACTGCGAGCGGCGATTCGTATCGCGTGATGCCTGGCGGACTCGCTCGTGTTTCGGGATCGGCCGCCTCGCTTGTTGTCTCCGTGCAGAAGGGAGGCGGCAGCAAGGATGTCTGGGCGGTCACCGGCGAACTGGACCGGCAGGTCAGCCTTCTGCGTCCGGCGCCGCCGCCGGTCGACGTCAGCCGCGCCACGTTCGACCTGCCCAGCCGTGCCGCGGACAACCTGTTCTGGCTCGGGCGCTACGTCGAGCGTCTGGAAGCAGGCAGCCGTATGCTTCGTGCGGCGCTGCTCGGCTTGATTCAGGAATCGAACCCGTTCCTTGCTGCATCGCGGCCGGTCGTCCTGGACCTGCTGGCGGCTTCCGGCCTGGCGTCTTCGGGTCTCAGCGAACCCGCCCTGGTCCGGCAGGAGCTTCTCTCGCTGCTCTATGATCCCGGCCGCCAAAACGGCGTCTCCTGGAACGCTTTGCAGGTCCGGCGCCTCGGCGGTCTGCTCCGCGATCGCCTGTCCTCCGATGCGTGGCGCGTGCTGCACCAATTGGACTCCGTGCTTGTGGCTCCGGCGCAGCCGCTACCGCTGAGGTTGGTCACGGGGAGCGAGGCGGTTGACCGCGTTATTGTCCATGCCGCCTCTTTCGCCGGATTCTGCCAGGAGAGCATGACGCGCGGCCAAGGCTGGCGCTTCCTTGACATCGGCCGGCGGATCGACCGGGCGTCGCATGCCATCGAGCTGCTCCGCCACAGCCTCACGGTCGAGCGGAGGAACGAGCGGGACTGGATCCAGGCGCTCCTCGAAATCACCGACTGCTCCCTCACGTACCGTTCCCGCTACCTGACGTCCCTCCAGGCGGATCTCGCGATCGATCTGCTCCTGATCGACGAAGCGAACCCACGCTCGGTGGCGTTCCAACTGGCGCGGCTGGCGGAGCACATCGAACTGCTGCCGGACGCGCCCGCCGGTGGACGGCGCCGCATCGAAAGCCGCCTGGCCCTTAAGCTCCTGACGGCGGTCCGCGTGGTCCCGCTCGATCGCCTCGTGCCCGCCGATGGCGGCAACCGTCCCGCCCTAGAGGCGATGCTCACGCAAATCTCGGCGGATCTTGACGAACTTTCGGCGGCATTGACGCGCTCGTACCTGAGCCATGCGGGTCCGGCGCAACCGTTGGGCTGACCATGCTCTACCGGGCCACCCATCGCACCGCTTACTACTACAGCGAGCCGGTTTCCATCTGTCACAATCAGGTGCACCTGACGCCGCGCTCGTGTGCCCGACAGCGCGTCGTGGAAACCGCGCTGCACGTGGAACCGCGGCCCGCCCGCATCACATCGCGAACGGATTGTTTCGGCAACATCGCTGCGTCGTTTGCCATCCTCGAGCCTCATGACCGCCTCGTCGTAACCGCCGATAGTGTGGTCGAAGTCCTGGCTCAGGCGGAAGCGGAGCCTGTCCCTTGGGAGGCGGCTCGGGACCGCGTCCGGGACGCCGCGGACGACGGCGCATTCGAAGCCATGCACTTCGTCTTCGATTCTCCGTTCGCACGCGCGTGGCCCGCGGTCCGCAATTATGCGGAAGACTCTTTTGCTGCCGGGCGGCCTCTGGCCGAGGCGGCGGCGTGTCTGTGCGGGCGGATTCACCGGGACTTCCGCTATGACGCGCAAGCGACCAGCGTCACCACCCCGGTCGAAGAAGTCTTCGAAGAGCGCCACGGCGTCTGCCAGGATTTTGCCCATATCGCCATCGCCTGCCTACGCTCTCTGGGATTGGCCGCACGCTACGTCAGCGGATACCTGCGCAGCGCTCCCGGCATGGTTGGAGCCGAGGCCTCGCACGCCTGGATCTCGGTGTACGGCCCCGGCGGCTGGATCGACTTCGATCCCACCAACGACGTTGCCGCGGGGTTGAATCACGTCACCGTGGCGTGGGGCAGAGACTATGGAGATGTCGCCCCGGTGCGGGGGGTTGCCCTCGGCGGCGGCGAGCACACCGTGACGGTCTCGGTCGGGGTCGAACCCCTCTGAGAGAGATCACATTTCTTCCCACGGGGAATGGGCCCTTGAGGCGGGCCCGGGGCTTTGCTATCCTGACAGCATGTCCCGAGTGTGCGAGTTGACGGGTAAGCGGCCCACCAGCGGCAATCGCGTCTCCCATGCCAACAACAAAACGAAGCGGATGTTCATCCCGAACATCCAGGAGAAGCGCTTCTGGCTGCCGAGCGAGAAACGGTTTGTGCGCTTGAAATTGAGCGCGCGGGCGATCCGGACCGTCACCAAGCAGGGCATTGAGCGCGTCGTCGCCGATCTGCGCAAGCGCGGCGTCAAGGTTTAGGGGGATCAGGCTGGATGAGAACGATTATCAAACTCGTATCGAGCGCCGGTACAGGGCACTTCTACACTACGACCAAGAACCCGAAAACGAAGACTGAAAAGCTGGAGTTGAAGAAGTTCGATCCGGTCATCCGCAAACGGGTCCTTTACAAAGAAGCGAAAGTCTGACGTCCTTCCGGTAGTCAACCCGTCCGCATCACCAGAAGAGTCACATCGTCGGCCGATGCAGCTTGCGCCCATTCCCGGTGCGTGCTGACGATCTGTTCGATCATCTCGCGCGCGGGCCGCTTCCCCAGTTCGTTCACCAGTTGTTCCAGGCGTTCATCTCCGAACTCCTCGCCTCGTGGGTCTTCCGCCTCGGTGATTCCATCCGTGTAGACCAGCAGCACCGAACCCGGGGGCACGGCAAGCTCAGCCTGCGAGTATTCCGCCCCGCAGAAAATTCCGATCGGCACGCCTCCGGTTTCCAGGCGGCGTGGTTTCTCCCCGTTGCCGCCCCACAGGAACGCCGGACAGTGCCCTGCGTTGGTGAAGCGAAGCACGTGCCTTGCGGTATCGTATTCGGCCCAGAAGAGGGTCACAAACTGGTTCGACGGGATCCACCGGCATAGCTGCTCATTCAGACGCGCGACGAACTCGGCCGGCGGCGGAATCTCGCCAGTCTGGCGGGCGGACCGGACCAGGGTCTGAATTGTCGACGCCAGCAAAGCCGCCGAGATCCCCTTGCCGCTCACGTCTGCGCACAGCAGTCCAACGCGGTGGGGTGCAAGTTGAACGACATCGTACAGGTCCCCGCTGATATTGCGGGCCGGCAGGCAGGTCGCAGCCAGTTCCACGCCATCGATCTCCGGCATCGTGCGGCGGAACAGACTTAACTGGATCTCGCGAGCCAGGTGCAATTCCCGCTCGAGGCGCAGCTTCTCCTCTCTCTCCCGCATCAGCCGTTCGAGCGACTCCGTCATTTCATTGAACGATGCGCTCAGCTTTCCCAATTGGTCTCTATCCCGGACCTCTATGCGGTGCCTGAAGTTGCCCGCGCCGACCTCGTGGGCCGCGATGCTCAAGGCGTCCACCGACCCGATGATGCGTCTGGTCACCCGGATTGCCAGGATCAGCGCGATGGTTTCGACGACGATGAAGGCGATGGCGAGCGTCCAGAGGGTCCAGATCCAGAGCGCCTGGCGCTGTCCGAAACGGCTCAACTGGCGGAGCAGGGTGCCGTAGTCGGGTTGCACTAGAAGAACCAGCCGGTCTTCCGGCGCGCCGGTCGCCCAATCGTTCACTGAGGTGATCACCGGTACCCGGCCCTGCTGAAAGGTAAGTTGCCGGAGAGCGACCGTGAGGAGAAATCCTGGGTCCGGTGGGGACGTGGCCTCCGGGCGCGTCAGGCGGGGGAGGTCGACGCGCAACTCCGAGGCGCTGGACAAGATCTCAACGATGTCCTGATTGAGCGGTGTCCGGGACGCAGCCTCGACCGTACACCCGTTGGCGGTCCGCCGGGTGAATGCGTAGATGAAGATGCGCTGATTCTCCGCCACCAGGCCACGGAAACTGTCTTCGCTCAGCCACGCCGGGACCTCCAGGGTTGCCCCGGGAGGCTGGACGAACGAGCGGGTCTGTCCCTGTTCATCCGTGCAGCGGACGACTCCGATGGTTTGAGGAACCCCGGGACCGGCGATCGGCGGACGAGGAGGCGGTGGGGGTGGATCGCCGCGGTCCAGTCGCCACTGCGCCTGTGCCTCCAGCCGTACCGCCACTTGTGCCGTCCTGGCCGCGGCGCTCTGGATGACAAGGTCGACCTGCCGCTCGACTGCCACCGCTGACCCTCGCAAAATCAATAGGTTGGCCGCTGTGGCGCCGAATGCCGCCACCAACAGCACAGAGACTCCGCCGATCAGGATGTAACAGACCAGGAGCTTCCAACGGAGTTCCGCCCAGCGACGGGCCAGCCCGCGACGCGTCTGACCCGCAAGGGAATCGAAACGGTTCCGCATAAGGACGTACCCGCAAGTGTGCCACACCCGGCGCCGTCTTGTGCCGGCCGTTCATTCTTCAATTGCCCAGGGCTTCAGCGACGCCCTCATGCTGTCAAGAACTTACCGAGGCGCACCGGCAAGTCCTCCCCTGCCGTACCGCTGTTTTGACTTGACCGTCGGTCCCTGAGGGGTGTACTCTCATTTTGAAACGTTAGTTCATTATTTAGTCTCAATCTAGAAGCAGAGAGGTTCAGTCATGCGATCCCTGTCGCTCGTGGCGTGTCTCGTCGCGGTCTGTGCGATAGCCGTGTCTCCGAGTCACGCCCAGACCACGTTTGCGTCCATCACCGGCACCGTCACCGATGCGGGCGGAGCCGTCATCCCCAATGTCACCATCGAGGCGACCCACACCCGGAGCAACTACAAGTACACGGTAGTCTCCAACGAAGCTGGCTCTTACACGCTGGCGCAGTTGCTCGAGGGCGAATACACACTCCGGGCGGCAGCTCCCGGATTCCAGGAGTTCTTCGTCCAGAACATTCAACTGGTTGCGCGCGACCAGCGCCGCATCGACGTGCAGATGCAGGTCGGCGCCGTGGAGACCCGGATCGAGGTCTCGGCGGGCGCGACCTTAATCGAAACCGAAACGGCCCGTATCGGCGATTCCAAAGGGACCGGGGCACTGAACGCACTTCCGCTGAATACCCGGTCGCTGTACAGCTTTCTGGCTTTGACGCCGGGAGTCTTGGCCGCGGGCGGGGGCGTGGCGACGCGCCGCTTCGCGGGTAGCCGTCTGAACCAGTCCGACCAGTCAATTGACGGGATCACGGTCAGCAACGGCCTCGACGGCACGCAGATCTCCCCGCTGGTCGGCTACATCGAAAGCTTCGAGGAAGTCCGTGTCGATATGGCCAACAACACGGCCGATATCGCCAGTGTCGGCCAGGTAACGATCGTGTCGAAAAGCGGATCCAATGAGTTTCACGGCAGTGCGATCACGTACTATACAACCCCGTGGTTCCGCGCCCGAAACCCGTTCGCCGCACAACGGCCGGGAGGGATTGTCCATCAGCCCGGGTTCAGCGCCGGCGGTCCGGTCAAACTGCCCGGCTACGACGGCTCCAACCGTACGTTCTTCTTCGGGTCATTCGAAACGTCCCGGGGAAGCAACATTCTTCAGTTACTCAATCCGTCGGTGCCGATCGCTCCTTGGCGGGCGGGCGATTTCTCCGGCCTCACGACGACGATCCGCGACGCCTTCGGCGGAGGCCCTCTGCCGGGGAATCGCATTCCCGCCTCGCAGATTAACCCGGTGTCCCAGAGATACCAGGACCGCTTCTATCCACTCCCCAACTTCGGCGATCCGAACGTGTTCTCCGCCCAGAACTACCGCGAGCAGGTGACGCGCCCGTTCGATCCGAACACCTACTACACGACGCGCCTCGACCACCGGTTCAGCGACAAGAGCTTCATCTTCGGCCGCTGGACATGGAACCGCGGTCACAGCCGGGCATTCGAAGGCAACCTGCCGACCATCGGCCGGCGCTGGCAGACGCGTGACACCCGCGCGTTGAACATCAGCTACACCCATACGATTTCTCAGAATCTGATCAGCGAGAGCCGCTGGGGCTATGCGTGGAACAACAATCCCCGAAACGGTGCGGTGCTTGGGAGTGAAATGGTGCAGGACCTCGGCCTGGTCGGCCTGGTGCCGGGCATCCCAGACATCAACGGTCTCCTCGACGTCAGCTTTGCCGGTATCGGCATCCAACGGGTCAGCCAGACGCCATGGCGGCATCCGGGCTTCCAGAACTTTGCCCAGCAGATTCAGCAGCACGTGAACTGGTACCGCGGGAACCACTCGATCAAGAGCGGGTTCCAGTTCAACCGCGTGAACTTCCAGGACCAGAACGCCAACAACGCACTATTCGGCCGCATGACGTTCTCCAACCGCTTCACAGGACACCCGTACGCGGACTTCCTCTACGGGACACCGACGAACACGAACCGCGCGTTTCCCCCTGTGCTGCAGGACCGCACGCGGTGGTCGTATGAGTTCTTCGTCGCCGACGACTGGAAGGTGACGCCGACGTTGACTGTGAATCTTGGCCTGCGCTACGAATGGAAGCCCGGCTACACGGAGGCCAATGGGCTTCAGGCGGTGTTTGACATCGACTCCGGACGCGTCGTGGTTCCGGATGGCGCGCTTTCGCGCGTCAGCCCGCTTGTGCCGGCGGGATATGTGGATATCGTGGAAGCGAGCCAGGCCGGCTTCCCCTCGAAGACGCTCATGCAGACCGACCGGAACAACTTCGCGCCGCGCATCGGTCTGGCGTGGCGGCCGATGGGTCCGAGCACGGTGCTGCGGGCCGGATGGGGCATGTTCTACGACGTTGTGCCGCGCGCGCTGTCGGCCGGCGGTTCGCCGTTCGTCCTGAACGAGCCTCAGTTCACCAACCCGGCCAACAATCCCGTGGTGGTTCTGCCGCGTATCTTCCCCGACCAGGGAGGAGCGCTGACGACGATCGGTCTCCCCGGAGCCGTCCAGAGAGATATCCGTGTGCCGTTCACGATGCAGTACAACCTGACGCTGGAGCATCAGCGCTGGAATACGGGCTTCCGTCTGTCGTACATCGGTACGAACACCCGCCAGGGCGAATGGGGCTACAACATCAATTCGCCGCAACCCGGTCCGGGTGCGTTCATCGATAAACCGCGGCTGTTCCCGCGCTACCCGGGGATCACGTACACCAGCAACGGCGCGGGACACCAGTACCACGGCATGCAAATGGAGGTGGAGCGCCGCTTCATGAACGGCTTCGCCTACCAGTGGTCGTGGAACTGGGCGCGCGATATCGGCGACCTCGAACGCGGACAGTCGCCGGAGAATCCGTTCGACCGCCAGCGCGAACGCGGCGTCTGGCTGGATATCCCGACGCACCGTGTGACAGGGAACGTGATCTACGAATTGCCGTTCGGCCGTGGCAAGCCGTTCCTGAACTCCACGAGCAAGGCAGTGAACCACATCGTGGGCGGCTGGGAGATGAGCGGGATCTACAGCTACTATTCCGGCCAGTTCATGACGCCGCTGTGGACCGGCCCTGACCCGGTTGGAATCGCCTTCACGTCCAGCCGCACCTCGCCGAACGTGACGCTCCGTCCGGACCACTTGCGGAACGCCAACCTGCCGGCCAGCGAACAGTCGACAGGCCGGTGGTTCGATGTCGGCGCGTTCGCCCCGCCGCAACCAGGGTCGTTCGGCACGGCCGCTCGCGGCGTCATCATCGGACCGAATTCGCATGTCCTGAACTATGGTCTGATGAAGTCGATCTTCCTCACTGAGAAGACCCGGCTGCGGGCGGAGCTCACCGCGACCAACCTGCTAAACCGGCCCAACTATTCCCTGCCGGATGTCAACATCGCCAACGCCGGGACCGTCGGTGTGATCAGCGGCGTCGGTGGAACGTCAACCCTGGACGGCTCGGGCGCTCGCAGTTTCCGCGCCGGCCTACGCTTCGAGTGGTAGTCTGCTGTTCATGCTCCGGCCCATCGCGGAGAACTTCGCGATGGGCCGGACAACCCGCCGTACCAGTCCTTGTTGGTAAATAAAATCTAATTTAATCTACTTCATGATTGTGGGCGCTTTTCCGATTTTTCTTGACCTCTCGCAATCCTGCGGTGTACTCTCTCTGTAGAAATTCTCGCTAGCTGTTTTCATAACCGAACGAGAGGTTGACTCATGCGATCCCTGACGCTCGTGGTGTGCCTGATTGCGGCACTGGCCGCGTTCTCTCCCTCCGCAAACGCACAGACAACATTTGCCTCCATCACCGGAACCGTCACCGACGCCGGCGGCGCCGTGATTCCCAATGTCGCAATCGAAGCGACGCATGTCCGAAGCAATTATCGATATAGTGTCGTTTCCAACGACTCTGGTTCTTACACCCTGGCACAGTTGCTCGAGGGGGACTATACTCTCCGCGCAACGGCGCCGGGATTCCAGGAATTCTTCGTGCAGAATCTGCAACTGGTCGCCCGCGATGTGCGGCGCATCGACATCCAGATGCAGGTCGGAGCCGTGGAGACCCGGATCGAAGTCTCCGCGGGCGCCACGCTGATCGAAACTGAGACGGCGCGCATCGGCGACTCAAAGGGCACGGCGGCGCTGAATGCGTTACCGCTCAACACCCGGTCACTCTACAGCTTCCTCGCGCTGACCCCCGGCGTGGTGGCGGCGGGCGGCGGCGTCGCGACGCGGCGCTTTGCTGGCAGCCGCCTGAACCAGTCGGACCAGTCGATTGACGGCATCACCGTCAGCAACGGCTTGGACGGCACGCAGATCTCGCCTCTGGTTGGCTACATCGAGAGCTTTGAAGAAGTCCGTGTCGACATGGCCAACAATACTGCGGACATGGCGAGCGTTGGCCAAGTCACGATCGTGTCCAAAAGCGGATCGAACGAGTTCCACGGCAGCTTGATCACCTATTACACGACTCCCTGGTTCCGGGCGCGGAACCCGTTTGCGGCCCAGCGGCCGGGCGGTGTCGTCCACCAGCCTGGCTTCACCGTGGGCGGTCCGGTGAAGCTTCCGGGACTATACGACGGCACCAATCGAACGTTCTTCTTCGGATCGTTCGAGACGTCCCGGGGCAGCAACATTCTGCAGTTGCTGAATCCGTCGGTGCCAATCGCTCCGTGGAGGGCGGGGGACTTCTCCGGCTTGACGACGACCATCCGCGACGCGTTCGGCAGCGGGCCGCTGCCGGGCAACCGCATACCCGCCTCGCAGATCAACCCGGTGTCCCAAAGATACCAGGACCGCTTCTATCCGCTCCCGAACTTCGGGGATCCGAACGTATTCTCCGCCCAGAACTACCGGGAGCAGGTGACTCGCCCGTTCGACCCGAACACCTACTACACCACCCGCGTTGACCACCGGTTCAGCGACAAGAGCTTCATCTTCGGCCGCTGGACCTGGAACCGCTCTCACAGCCGCGCGTTCGAAGGCAACCTGCCGACGGTTGGCCGGCGCTGGCAAACCCGGGACACCCGCGCGTTGAACATCAGCTTCACGCAGACGATCAGCCAGAACCTGATCAGCGAGAGCCGCTGGGGGTACGCCTGGAACGACAATCCCCGCAACGGCGCAGTCATTGGCAGTGAGATCGTCCGCGAACTGGGATTGGTGGGCCTGGTTCCGAACATCCCCGATATCAACGGCCTCCTCGATGTCAGCTTTGCCGGCATCGGAATTCAGCGCGTGAACCAGACACCCTGGCGACATCCCGGATTCCTCAACTTTGCCCAGCAGATTCAGCAGCACGTGAACTGGTACCGCGGGAACCACTCGATCAAGAGCGGCTTCCAGTTGAACCGCGTGAACTTCCAGGATCAGAACACCAGCGACGCGCTGTTCGGGCGCATGCAGTTCTCCAACCGGTTCACGGGACACCCGTACGCCGACTTCCTGTACGGAACCCCGACTAATATGAACCGGGCGTTTCCTCCGATCCTCCAGGACCGGACGCGCTGGTCGTATGAGTTCTTCGTCTCTGACGACTGGAAAGTGACTCCGACGCTGACGGTCAATCTCGGCATGCGGTACGAATGGAAGCCCGGGTACGTCGAGGCGCGTGGACAGCAGGCGGTGTTCGACATCGACTCGGGCCGCGTCATCATCCCGGACGGAGCCCGTTCGGCGGTCAGCCCGCTGGTCCCGGCGGGTTACGTCGACATCGTCGAAGCCAGCCAGGCAGGATATCCGTCGAAGACCCTGATGGACACGGACCGCAACAACTTCGCCCCGCGCATCGGACTGGCGTGGCGCCCGATGGGTCCGAACACCGTGCTGCGCGCCGGATGGGGTGTGTTCTACGACGTGGTGCCCCGCGCCATCTCGGCCGGCGGTTCGCCGTTCGTACTGAACGAGCCGCAGTTCACCAACCCGGCGGGCAATCCGATCGTGGTCCTTCCCCGCGTCTTCCCCGACCAGGGCGGCGCGCTTACGACCATCGGTCTGCCCGCGGCGCAGCGCCGTGACATCCGGATTCCTTTCTCGATGCAGTACAACCTGACGCTGGAACACCAGCGCTGGGATACGGGCTTCCGTCTGTCCTACGTCGGCACCAACACCCGGCAGGGTGAGTGGGGCTACAACATCAATGCACCGGAGCCGAATCTCACGCCCTTCGTCGACAAGGCACGGCGCTTCCAGCGCTACCCGGCGATCACCTACGTCAGCAACGGCGCCGGCCACCAGTATCACAGCATGCAGGTGGAGGTCGAGCGGCGGTGGAAGAACGGCTTTTCGTACCAGTGGTCGTGGAACTGGGCGCGCGACATCGGCGACCTTGAGCGCGGCCAGTCTCCCGAAAATCCCTTCGACCGGCAGCGCGAGCGGGGTGTCTGGCTGGACATCCCGACGCACCGTGTTACCGGCAACGTCATGTACGAACTGCCGTTCGGCAAGGGCAAGCAGTTCCTGAACTCGACCAGCAAGGCGGTCAATCACATCGTCGGCGGCTGGGAGACCAGCGCGATCTACAGCTACTATTCCGGCCAGTTCATGACCCCGCTGTGGACGGGGCCAGACCCGGTGGGCATCGCCTTTACCTCCAGCCGTACTGCTCCGAACGTCACGCTCCGCCCGGACCATCTCCGGAACGCGAACCTGCCGGCGGGCGAGCAATCGACTGGCCGCTGGTTTGATGTCGGCGCTTTCGCCCCGCCACAAGCGGGCTCCTTCGGTACCGCCGCCCGCGGCGTCATCATCGGGCCCAATTCGCATGTCCTGAACTTTGGCCTGATGAAGTCGATCTTCCTGACCGAAAAGACCCGGTTGCGTGCGGAACTCACGGCCACGAACTTCCTGAACCGGCCGAACTACTCGCTGCCGGATGTCAACATCGCCAACGCCGGGACCGTCGGGGTCATCAGCGGTGTCGGCGATACTTCCTCCCTCGACGGCTCCGGAGCGCGCGGTTTCCGCGCCGGCCTCCGTTTCGAGTGGTAAGTTCTCAACCTCACGTGGCAAGCTGCCGGGGTCGACGCCCCGGCAGCTTTCTTTTTGTTCGCGCTACACTGAAAGTTTCGCCGCGCGAATGAGTTCCACCGTCAGCCTGCCTCGCGTTCCGCTCGCCAACCGGACTCCGGCCCCGGCCACGCCGCTCCTGCTTTTCTGCGCTGCTCACTTCGTCATTGACATGTATTCCATCGGGCTGGGCGTCTTGCAGCCCTTGCTGCTGGAACGCTATTCGCTGAGCCTGACGCAAGCCGGCTTCCTTGCCGGCATGCTCGTGTTCTCGTCGTCGCTGCTGCAGCCCGTGTATGGATTCCTGTCCGACCGGTTCCATACGCGGATGTTCACCGTCCTTGCGCCCGCGACGGCCGGGATCTTCCTGAGCACCCTCGGCTGGGCGCCCGGCTATTGGACCCTGATGGCGATGGTCTTCCTGGGCGGCGCCGGTGTTGCGTCGTTCCATCCGCAAGCCACCGCCAACGCCACGGCAGGCGTCGAGACCAACCGCGGGCGGGCGATGGCCGTGTTCATCAGTTCGGGCACCCTCGGACTGGCGCTCGGCCCGACCTATTTTTCGCTCATCACAGCGCGGGTGGGGCTTGAGGGAGCCTGGGTCGGCGCATTTCCCGGAATCCTCATCACCGTTGTCCTGTTTGCGATGCTGCGCCTGCCGCACTCGGGCGCCGGCACGCGTGGGAGGTTCGAACTCGCACCGCTCCTGGCGGTCTGGAAACCCATTACGCTTCTGTTCCTGTGCGTGTTCATCCGCTCGATCGTGCAGATCACGTTCGCCCAGTTTCTCCCCCTGTACCTGAAGCTGGAGCGTGGTTTCTCGCTTCCCGCCGCCAGCGCCATCACGTCGATCTATCTGCTGGGCGGCGCCGCGGGCGGATTCCTCGGCGGCCACCTCGCGGACCGTCTCGGCGGCCGGTTTGTGATCCGCCTCTCGATGGTGGCGTCAGTCCCGTTCCTGGTGCTGTTTGTCTTTGCGCCGGGTTGGATTTCCATCGGCGGCCTCATCGTGGGCGGGGCGATTCTTCTGTTTACGATTCCCGTGAACGTCGTCATGGGACAGCAGCTTGTCCCGTCGCAGGCGGGCACGGTATCCGCGCTGATGATGGGCTTCGCCTGGGGCGCCGCCGGGCTGCTGTTTATCCCGCTGACGGGTTGGGTATCCGATCATTACTCCATGGAAACCGCGTTTGCCGGACTGGTGCTGTTCCCGCTGCTCGGCTTCTGGTCGGCGTGGAAGCTGCCCGATGACCGCCGTGCCTAGAGCCGTGTGCCTGCTGAGCGGCGGGCTCGATTCCACAACCTGCCTTGCCCTGGCGCGCCGCGACGGGTTTGCCTGCTATGCGCTCTCCTTCGATTACGGCCAGCGCCACCGTATCGAACTCGAAGCCGCTGCCAGTGTGGCCAAAGCTCTTGGCGCGGCCGGTCACCAGGTTGTTCACATCGACCTGCGTACCTTCGGCCAGTCGGCGCTGACCAGCGACATCCCGGTCCCGAAAGGACGCCCGGACGCGGAAATGGCGGCGGAGATCCCGGTGACCTACGTCCCGGCGCGCAACACGATCTTCCTCTCGTTCGCCCTGGCCTGGGCTGAAGTGCTGGGCGCCGCCGATATCTTCACCGGCGTCAATGCCCTCGACTACTCCGGCTACCCCGATTGCCGTCCCGAATATATTGAGGCGTTCGAACGCATGGCGAACCTGGCCACCAAGGCGGGCGTCACCGGCCAGACCAGGCTCCGCATCCGCACGCCCCTGATCGAGCTCACGAAGGCGGACATCGTCAGGCTCGCCGTGGAATTGCGACTGGACCTGTCGCTGACCCACAGTTGCTACGATCCGGATCCCGCCGGCCGCCCGTGCGGCCAGTGCGACTCCTGCCTGCTCCGCAAGAAGGGCTTCGCCGAAGCCGGCGTGGCCGATCCGCTCGCGCGCTGAGTCAGAAGGCGTGGTATTCCACGACGAGCAGCGTGATGTCGTCCGCCTGCGGAGCGTCATGGATGAACTCCCGGACGCTCGTCAGGATCGCGTCGTGCAGAGCGGAGCACGAAGCCGCGGCATGCCTGAGACAGACCTCGCGCAAGCGGTCGCCGCCGTAGAAGCCCGCGCCCGGAGCCTGGGCCTCGGTGACGCCGTCCGAGAAGATCACCAGTTTATCGCCCCGCCCAAGTTGGACCTCCTCGGCCGGGAACTCGACGCCGGGGATGAGGCCGACGGGAACCCCGGTCGGCTCGAGCTGCCGTAAGCCGCCGCCCGGCTGAACCAGCAGCGGGGCGCAGTGCCCGGCGTTCACGTAGGCCAGGCGCCCACCTTCGGAGATGGAGCCACAGAACACCGTGGCGTACTTGTCACCCTCGGAGCGCTCCACCAGGAAGCGGTTCACGATCTCCATGGTGCGGCTCATTCCGTGAATCGCCGCGGCCGAGAACGCACCCTGCAGATAGCTCGCCATCAGGGCGGAACTCACGCCTTTTCCCGAGACATCGGCGACCGCCACCATCCACTCGGCGCCACCGGCTTCGTAGACGTCGAAGTAGTCGCCGCCCACCTCTGCCGAGGGAAGGCTGCTGCCCTTGGCGCGGAACCATCCCGCGGCGGGCAGCGCCCGGGGCAAAAGGCTCTGCTGGATCCGCCGCGCGACGCCCAACTCCTCTTCCATCTTCTGCTTCAGACGCTCTTCTTCGAGGAGCCGGGCATTCTCCAAAACCGTTGACGCTTCGAGCGCCAAAGTCTGAAGCAGTTCGCGGTTCCCGGACGAGAGGTCGGCGTGACCCACGCGCGAATCCATGTACAGCACGCCCACGGTGTCATTGATCGTGGAGAGAATACTGGTTTCCTGGGCATCGCTGACACGGATCCGCACGAGCGGAACGCACACCACGGAGCGCAGATCGAGGTCGGCGACGCTATGTTCGGGGCGGACGCCCTCCTGCGCCTGGGCGTCGAAGTTCATCGACAGCAATTCGCGCCGTTGTTGCAGCGCTCGCTGGATGAGACGCCGCGGCACCTTCAGATCCGTCTCGGCGAGGGGCATACCGCGCGAGTCACGGGCCACGCGCATTTCGAGATCGTCGGCCCGCCGGAGCAGGAGGAACCCCCGTTCGGCCCCGGTGACCGCGAGCGCGGCGTCCACGACGGAAGCCAGCACGTCTTGCGTCGACAGTGAGGTCTGTAGCGCCCGCGCCACCTCCATCACGGCGCGCAATTTCGCAAGGTTGCTCGCGGCGCCTTGGCCTGTTTGAGGAAACTGATCGAGCAGACGGTTGATCTCCCCGCCGTCCAGGGTGAAGATGAGCCGGTAGGAATCCGGCGAGCCGAACTCGATGCAGTCGGAGTGCTTCAACTGCCGCCGTTCGACACGTTCCCCGTTGACGAAGGTGCCGTGACGGCTGTTCAGGTCCTCGATGAAATAGCCGCCGCCTTCGACGACGATCCGTGCGTGATTGCGGGAAGCCCGGCTGTCCCGCATGACGAGGTGGCTGTCGGCGTGGCGGCCGATGCGGAAGGGCAGCACCCGCACCGGAACCGACAACCGGTTCCCGCTCGGGTCGACGACCACCAGAACCGCCGTCTTGCCGGGGCTGGCCGGAACGTCGGGCGCGGATCCTGTCATCGTTCTTTCTACTGGGCCCTGGAGCGGGAGCGACGCACGGGCGTCTCTGACGCGGCCTCGGCCACGCGCGCTTGTTCGACCTCGCGCTCCCGGACGATCTGGCAATTGGCGCAGTAGCCGCCGACCTCGGTCCTTGCCAGCAGGATGTGAAATCCGAAGTGCGTTTCAATTTGCCGCCGCAGCCGCTGCAGCGGCTCGCCGAAGAACTCTTCTACCTTGCCGCAGCGCAGGCAGATCACGTGCGCATGCTCCTGCTTCATGCGCGTTTCGTAGAAATGCTGGTCCCCGCCGTAGTGCATCAGGTCCAGCTCATCCACCAGCCCGCCCTGCTTCAACATCTTCAGCGTGCGGTACACGGTGACGCGGTTTAGCTTCGGATCCTGCTCCTTGGCCATCTGATAAAGCATTTCCGCGTCGAGATGTTGTCCCGACTTGTCGATCAGTTCGAGCAGGATCTGGCGCTGACGGGTGAGCCGGACGCCGCGCTGCCTCAAGGATCCCTGAATCGTTTGGGCGGGCATACGGTTATCTTAGCAATCGTCAGGCTTGGCACGCCTCCTTGCTACAATTGCACTTCGCATGTTCAGCAAGGTGTTGGTGGCCAACCGCGGCGAGATCGCGGTGCGGATCCTGCGGGCTTTACGCGAAATGGACATCCGGTCCGTGGCGGTCCATTCCGACGCCGATCGCGCGGCTCTGCATGTCCGGATGGCCGACGAGGCGGTTCGCATTGGGCCCGCGCCAGCCAGCGAGAGCTATCTGCGCGGCGAGGCGATCGTCGAAGCGGCGCGCCGCCAGGGAGCGGAGGCCGTTCACCCCGGCTACGGATTCCTCAGCGAGAACGCTGCGTTCGCACAACTCTGCGCGGATGCCGGCCTCGTGTTTATTGGCCCACCCGCTGAGGCGATCCGGCGCATGGGATCGAAGACGGAAGCGCGCCGGCTGGTGCGGGATGCGGGCGTTCCCGTCGTACCCGGGACCGAGCAGGCCGTCGCGACGTTCGCGGAGGCGGCGCCTGTAGCGGAGTCCTGCGGCTATCCGGTGATGCTCAAGGCGTCCGCCGGCGGAGGTGGCAAAGGCATGCGGCGCGTCGATGGGCCGCTGGAGCTGGAGGCCGCGCTGCGCGATGCATCGAGCGAGGCCGAGAGGGCCTTCGGCGACGGCGGCGTCTATATCGAAAAGCTTATCGAGCGGCCGCGACACATTGAAATCCAGATCCTGGCCGACCATCACGGCGCGTGTGTGCACCTTGGCGAGCGCGAATGCTCGATCCAGCGCCGGCACCAGAAGGTGATCGAGGAATGCCCTTCCCCCTTCGTTACCGCCCATCCTGAACTGCGCCACGCAATGGGAGAAGCCGCCGTCCGCGCCGCCCGCGTCTCCGGCTATGCCAACGCCGGCACGGTCGAGTTCCTCGTGGACCAGGACGGGCGGTTCTATTTCCTGGAAATGAACACCCGGCTCCAGGTGGAGCATCCGGTAACCGAACTGGTGACCGGCTTTGACCTCGTCAAGCTCCAGTTGAAGATCGCCGCGGGTGGCCGGCTGCCATTCTCGCAGCCTGACATCGGGTGGCGCGGCGCCGCGGTGGAATGCCGGATCTATGCCGAGGATCCCGACAACCAGTTCTTCCCGTCGCCCGGCCGCATCACCTACCTGACGCGCCCGACCGGACCGGGCGTCCGGCTCGATTCCGGCGTGTACGAGGGCTACACTGTGCCCGTCGAGTACGATCCGCTGCTGGCCAAGATGGCCGTGTGGGCCGAAACGCGCGACGAGGCGATCGCCCGCATGGTGCGCGCTCTCGATGAATACTCGATCGACGGCATCAAGACCAACATCGGATTCTTCCGCCAGATTCTGCTGGATCCGGAGTTTCGCGCGGGACGGTTGCACACCGGGTTCATCGAAGAGTTCTTCAGGCGCCGGGGGACCGAACCCCAGGCCGACCCCGATGTCGAGGCCGTCGCTGCGCTGGTGGCGGCGCTGCACCTGAAGAACATCGCCGCCGCCCCTCCCGGGCGGACGAACGGCGTCCGCTGGACCTCTGCCGGAAGGGAGCGTCTGCTGCGATGAAGACCTGCGTGCGCATCGGAGACCGGGAACTGACGATCGAGTGGACCCGCGGCGAGGATTCGGACGGAACCTACCGGCTTCAATTGGAATCTCACCCTGAGAGGGCTGTTTCGATCGAGCGCGTGGAACCCGTTACCTACTCCGTGCTGCTCGACGGCCGGAGCATCGAAGCCCGCGTTGAACCGGCAGTAGATGGCTTGATCGTCACCGCCGGGGGCCGGAGATTTCACGTCGAAGTGATCGATCCGCGCCGCTGGAATGGCCGGTCCCGGAGCGCCTCGGGCGGTGCACGGCAGAATGTGACCGCACCCATGCCGGGCAAAGTGGTGCGCCTGCTGGCGGCCGAAGGCGACGCTGTCGAGGAAGGGCAGGGACTGGTGGTGGTCGAGGCCATGAAGATGCAGAACGAGTTGAAAGCACCCCGCGCCGGGCGCCTTGTCCGGCTGGCCGCGCAGGCGGGCGCCGCTGTGCGCGCGGGCGAAGTTCTCGCGACCGTCGAGTAGCACATGGCAGACTTTGCGTGTCCCCGCTGCGGCGATACCGGCTGGCGCCAGATAGAACGGGACGGCGTGACCGGCGTCGAGCGCTGCGATTGCACACGCGCGCGGCATGCCGAACGGCTCGAGGCCAATGCGGGCATCCCTGCGAACTATCGCATTGCGTCGTTTGACAACTTCAAGCTTCCGGACGATAACCCGACCACTCATCGCGCGCTGGCCGGGGTCCTGCTGACCGTGAAGGGTTTCGTGCGCAACTTCCCGTCGAGCCCGCAACCGGGTCTGATGCTGATCGGCGAACCCGGTACTGGCAAGACCCACCTGGCGGTCGCGGCGTTGCGCATGTTGCTGCAGCGCGGCTTCGAAGGCATCTTCTTCGACTATCAGAACCTGCTCGAGAAGATCCGCTCCGGCTACGATCCTAACTCGCAGTCGAGTGACCGCGAGGCGTACCGCACGGCCCTCGACACGCCGCTTCTGTTGCTCGACGATCTCGGGGCGCACCGCGTCACCGATTGGGTCGAAGACACCGTCACCGCCATCATCACCTACCGCTGCAACCATGAGAAGCCGGTGATCGTCACGACGAACCTGCCGGATCCCGAGGTGAGCGAGTCCGTGCTCGAACGCGACACGGGACTCTCACAGCGCGTGTACGCCCGCACAACCCTGGCTGAGCGGATCGGGGCGCGGGCGCGCTCGCGGCTGTTCGAGATGTGCAAGGTGGTGCGCATGCCCGCGGTGGAGGACTACAGGATCCGCCGGCTTGGGCGGCCATGATGCGCCGGTTCGCCCTCCTCCTGCTGCTGGCGGCGCTCGCGCCGGCGCGTCCGCCGGAGGCGCCGGTATTCGTCCAGGTCGTCGAGTTCCCCTATCGGCAGTTCCCACGGCATCTGTGGGAGCGCGAGCTGACGTGGCTGCGGAACATCGGTATCGATACGGTGTCGTGCGAGATTTCCGGCAAGGCGCCGGCCAGTGACCCGCGTGCCGATCCCGACGGTCTGCTCCGCATTCTGCGGTCGCTCGGGATGCGGGCCTGGGTGCGTGGTTCTATGGCGGCGGCCTACGAAATGCATTTGGCGCGCCACGGCGGGCCCATTGTCTACACCGACGCGCAGCCGCCGCCCGCGCCGGTGACCCGCCTTTCCGCGGTCGATCCGGCCGCACTGGCGCGCAGCCGTGTCGCGCTGGCTCATGGAACCGGCACGCTGCTGTGGACCGACGTCGAGGATCGGCTGGCTCCGGGACTCCGCCGCGGGGCCGTTTCGCTCGACGGCGAGGAGCGCGACGGTGCGGCGGTCCTCCGGCGGAACACGGAACTCCTGCGCGGCTGGGCCCGGACACTTCCGGAGATGCGCCAGCGGAGAAGCGTGCGCGTGACGCGAAGCAAGGCGTCAGCGGGAATCACGGCGCAGCAGATCCACACGGCGGCCCGCGCCGGAGCCGCCGCCCTGCTGGTCCGCAACGCGGATGGCGAGCCGCGCCGTGCGGCCCTGCGTGCGTTCGATCCCGCCACACGGCAGCGCCTCCAACTGACCCTCGACGTGCCCCCGCGCGAATCGCTGTGGCTGCCGGTGAATGTGTCGCTGGCGCGCTCGGGCCTCTGCGATGACTGCGGCGTGTTCGCGCCGGAGGAGCGCATTGTGTACGCGACAGCCGAGTTGCGCCGCATCGAGTATGAAAATGGGGTGCTCGCGTTCGAGTTTACCGCCCCGTCGGCAGGCGAGTTGTTGCTGAAGCTGGCTCGCAAGCCGAGCGGCCCGCTGCTCGCGGCCGGCAGCCCAACCGAGTTCGACTGGGACGCCACGGCGCTCCAGGCGCGCCTGCCAATCCCGCAGGGCAAGGGTCCGGCGCATCGCGTCCGGGTCGGCCTGGCCATCGAACCGCCCGATCACTCCGCGTTCTTCTCCGGACTGCGGCGCCTCATCTCCGGAAAGTCGAACATCGTTTCTACCACATACTCGTCCGCCGACTTGGCGGCCCGTTCGCGGCTGCTGGCGCCGGCGCGATACGGCGTGAAACGTCTGCCCAAGTCCGATCTGGAAGTGGACTACGAGATCGCCGTCCCGGCTGACGCCATGCACGGCGAATTTGTCACGCTGGCGCTCGAGGCCGACGGAGTGCGCCTGGGGCGCGAGCGGATCCAGGTGCTGCAGCCTGCCTCGGTCTTCTTCCGCGAAGCCGTCGCGCTGCACCTCGGCCGCGACACGAAGCTCAGCCTCACGCCCGCCTACGTCCCGATTGAAGCCGCCGGGGGACGCACTTTGACCCTCGTGGTTCGTAACAACGACCCGGCCATCCAGACGTTCCAGGTCGAGTTCGAGGGCGAGAGTCTTTCCTTCTCTCCTCAGAAGCTGGAACTGGCGGCCGGGGGCATGATGGAGCGGGAAGGCCGGGTGCGCGTGTTCGCCGGCGGCGCCGGTCTTCACACGGCGCGCATTCGCGTGAGCGGAGCCGCCAGCCTCGAACGCGAGGTGAAGTTCCTGCCGCTGCGCCGGGGAGCCGCCGCGTTCGCCCGCCTCGATGCCGACGGAGATGGCGTCGAAGATTGGATCCTTGAAAATCAGCGCGTCAGGGCGGTCTTCTCCGGGGCGGATGGCCGCTGGATGGAACTCGTCTGGAAGGACTCCGATGCGAACCTGCTGCCCGACAGCGGACTCCTCCCAATAGACGGGCCGGTTGAAGCCTCTCTTGATGGGAGCGCTGCCGTGCTCACGTTCGCCGCGGGCCGCACCGTGCGCCTCGACGGCGCCGATCCGGTGGTTCGCATCACGCAGTCCAAGCCTTTGGCTCTGGAAGGCCTGTCCGGGGGCGACTACGGCGCCGCGAGGCTGACGGTCGAGAGGCCGTCCCCCAACGCCGCCGAACTCCGCCTCGCAGCCATTCAGCAGCCTTGACTGTAGGCGAAGAAAAAGCGAACATTGGGAAGTGCTGACAGGCATCGCCCGCTTCGCCGCCCAGGCCCCCCGGCTTGCAGCCAAACGCCAGGTGGAGTACTTCGCGCTGCCTGCCCGCAGCGTACTCAACCGGGTCCGCGCGGGGCTGCCGTTCGATTGGGCCATCAACCCGTACCGCGGCTGCGAGTTCGGTTGCAAGTACTGCTACGCCCGCTACACGCACGAGTTCCTGGAACTGGATCCGGTCCGTGGGTTCGAGGATCGCATCTTCGCCAAGCGCGGAGCGGCGGAGGTCCTGCGCCGCGAACTGAGGCGCTTGCCGCCGGGTGAGACCATCGCCATCGGGACCGCGACCGACCCGTACCAGCCCGCCGAGCGCCGCTACGGAGCCACGCGCGCACTGCTCGAGGTCTTTTCGTCCGTGCGAGGCTACCGTCTGGCGATCACCACGAAAAGTGACCTGATCGTTCGCGACGCCGCTCTCCTGCGCGAGGTAGCGCGTGCCAACATCCTGCACGTGCGGATGACTGTGACAACGATGGACGACGCACTTGCCCGGGCCATGGAACCGCGCGCTCCGCGTCCGGACCTGCGCATCGCGGCCGTGCGGGAACTGGCACGGGCGGGGATTCGGGTCGGGGTGTACGCGAGTCCCGTGCTGCCCGTTCTCAACGATGCGGAAGCGTCGCTCGATGCCGTGGCGCGAGCCGCCGCGGATGCCGGCGCCGAAGCGTTCGGGGGACACGTGGTGTTTCTGATGCCAGCCGCTCTCCGGGTGTTCCGGCCCTTTCTGGCCGAACACCGTCCGGAACTCGTGCAGCGCTACGAAAAGCGCTTCCAGGCAAACGCCTACTTGCGGGGTACATACCCGGAAGCGATCCAGCGGCGTGTTCGCCGGATCCGGGCACGCTACGGCCTCACCGGGTCGCCAGTGGAGTACGCCCCGGACCTGTCTCCGCCGGAACAGCTTGTGCTGTTTCCCTAAGCCTTCCGCGAGAAGATCTCCTTGAGTCGCCGGGCGGCGATCTTTTCGTCGCCGGGGTCGTTCATGAAGACCGTCATCTCGATGCCTTGCTTCCTGCCCCGTCCGACGGCGATGCGCGGCTCGCCATCGCGCAATTGCTGCGTCACCTGCGCCGTCGTCAGCCCGAGCGCGTTCTCATCCCAGGTCACGTGGACGCGATGGACGCGGCGGGTGCGATCGAAAGGCGTCTTCTCCGCGCTCAGTCCCTTGATCTTGCGGCATTGCGAGATGAGGAAGTCGGCCTGCTGCGCGGACTGCCGGTCGACCTCGTCGAAATCGAGCTTGGCATAGCGTTCGGCGGCGAGCCATGCCCCGACGACTTCCTCACGGCCGACTTTCATCGGGCGGCCGAGCGAGTCCGAGTGCGGGCTGGAATTGAGCCAGGCGGCGCGGACCAGGTCCTTGCGGCCGGCGAGAATGCCCGAACACTGCGGTCCGCGCATGTGCTTGCCGCCGGACACGCAGATCATATCGACCTTCATCGCCGCCAGTTTGCGCAGGTTCTCCCACGGGGGCAGCATGTTGGCGGCGTCGACCATTACGGGGAAGCCCGTGCGGTGCGCCACCTTGAGGCAGTCCTCCAGCGAGATCGGAGTGACGACGTCGTAATCGTGACTCGTGCCGCCGAGGAAGTAGAGCATCGCCGTGTTGGATCCCGCGGCCCGCTCCAATTCTTCGAGCGAACTCACTTCAACGATCTTGACTCCCGCATTCCGCACCGCATGGTCGTACCCGTTGCGGTGGACCTTTTGGATGATGACCTCGGTCTTCATGCCCGTGAGGTCCGGGAGCCGCTTGATTTTGGCCGGGTCGTCGCCGGCGAGCGCGGCGCACGTCCCGATGGAGATCGCGCCGGCGCAGCCGCTGGTGACCATCGCGGCCGGCGCGCCCATCAGCGCGGCGATCCGCTCGCCGACCTTTTCCTGCAATTCTTCGAGCACGATATAGTCGCGCGAGGCTTCAGCCATCGCATCGTGAATATCGGGCCAAATCTTGGACGCGCCGATGGTGGTGTGGGTCCCGACGAGGTTGATCAGCGGACGGATGCCGAGTTCGGCATAGAGCCTGCCGGGCTTGAGGTCGAGTTTGGTGGAGGCCGCGCCGAGCTTGTTCCAGGGCCACGCCGAAAACAGCGAACCCAGCCCGGCGCCGCGCAGAAGACTACGCCTGGTCGCGGAAAACATAATGCCCGGATGATACCAAACCGCGGGCGCACTCGATCCAGACCGGGCCAACTCCGTGGTATCACAAGGGGATGACATTTCCCGGGAGTTTGTCGTGACCGCGGCGCAGCAGGCTGCTCGATGGCTGAAAGGTGCGGGCGTGGAATGGATTGCCACGCTCTGCGGGCACGGACTCGACCCGTTGTTTGCCGCTGCCCGCGACGCAGGGTTGCGGCTCATCGACGCGCGCAACGAACAGACCGCGGCTTATATCGCCGATACCGCGGGCAGGCTGACCGGACGTCCGGGCGTGTGCGCGGTGTCGAGCGGGCTTGCGCACGTGAACGCGCTGTCCGGCGTCGCCAACGCCTGGTTCGACGGCGCGCCGATGCTGCTGATCTCCGGCTCGGCGGCGGTCGAAACGGCCGGGATGGGCCATTTCCAGGATCTCGACCAGGTGGCGCTGGCCCGTCCGATCACCCGCTACGCGCGGGTCATCGACTGTGCCAGCCGCACCACGCACATCCTGAACGAAGCGTGGGAGGCCGCTTGCGGTCCCGTGCCCGGTCCGGTTCACCTCACGTTTCCGATGGACATCCAGAACGCAGAAGTGCGCACGGCGATTGCGCCAGTGAGCATCCCGCGCGGAGCGGCGGCCGACGATCCGGCCGAGGCAGCCGGAGCGCTCGCCCGTGCGGAGCGTCCGCTGCTGATCGCGGGTAGCGGCTTGCACTATTCAGGGCACGGCGCGGCGCTGCTGCGATTCGCCGAAGCGCAGTCCATTCCAGTGGTCACGCCGATCTGGGACCGGGGCGTCGTGCCCGGGCCTTCACCTGTGTTTCAAGGAGTACTGGGCGCAGCAACTGGCGGTCCCCGCCTACTGCCCGACGCGGATTGCATGGTGCTCGCCGGCGCCGTCAACGACTACCGCACCGGCTACCTGCAGCCCGATGCCCTCGCCGTCGGCGTCCGGGTGGTCAGTTGCGATCTTGGATGGAACGAAATGGCCGCGGCGTACGATCAGGCCGGCGGCAGGCCTCACACGGCGTGGCTGGCTGAAGCGCGCCGCCGCCGCGACGCGCACATCGCGGCGGTCCGCCAGCGCGGCGCCGAACAGGCTCAGGCCGGACAGCACGCCATCGACCTGATGGACGCCCTCGAAGCGACGCTCTCCGACGACGCGATGCTGCTCATCGATGGCGGCAGCATCGGCCAATGGGCGCACCAACTGCTTGCCACCCGCTACCCCGGTCACTGGCTCACGTGCGGGCGCAGCGGAGTGGTCGGCTGGGGCTTGGGCGGCGCGATGGGCGCGCGCCTTGTGTATCCGGAGCGCCCCGTGGTGCTGCTGTCCGGCGACGGCTCGTTCACCTTCAACGTCGCCGAGATCGAGTGCGCCGTGCGGCAGTCGCTGCACTTCGTCGCCATCGTGGCTGACGATCTCGGATGGGGCATCACCCGGCTCGGGCATGTCCGCCAGTTCGGTTCGCCGATATCGAGTTCGCTCGGACCCATCGCATTCGACCAGCTTGCCGTGTCCCTGGGCGCGCGCGGGCAGCGTGTTGAACGGCGCGAGGAACTGGCTCCGGCGATTGCCGCCGCCATGCGGGAACCCGCGGTCACCGTGCTTCACGTCCCCATCGTCGGAGGCAATCCGTAAATGCGCGCGGTCCTCTTTCTCTCGTTCGTGCTGGCGGTGGCCTGGGCGCAGTACCAGGAGGCGGGCGCGCCGGAGGAAGTGGGCCGCGTCGAAGTCGTCACCGAGCCGCGCATGCCCGTGCGGCTCTATCTGTTCAAGGACGACCGCCCATTCCGGCTCAGTCCGGTGGACGCAATGATGCCGCTGCGCGTCGACTCGTTTTACCGGGAGCGACTCTGGACGCGGTCCGCGGATCCGCGCACGCTCGAGGTCACCTGCCTCGACGCGTCGCATTTCTTTCTGCTGAAAGGCTCGGCGGAGTACGCCCTCCCCGCCGGTTCGTACAGGCTCGAATCCTATCGCGGCCACTTCTACGAGCCCGCCGCGGAAGAGTTCTTCGTGCGCGCGGGTCAGACGACCAAGGTCGTTCTTCGGATGAAGAACTGGCTCGGGGAGGAAGCCCGGCAGTGGCTCGCGGGAGACGACCATATCCACCTGATGCGCGACCGCGGCGATGACGCCACCTATCTCGACTGGCTGGCCGCCGAAGATCTGTCCGTAGGCAACTTCTTACAGTTGCAGCGGCAGGCGGACGCTGCCGTGCAATACGGCTTCGGTCCGGAGGCGGAGGCGCGGCGTCCGGGCTACTCGATCCGCTCCGGGCACGAGTCCCGCAGCGAGTTTTTCGGGCACGTCAATCTGCTCGGCGGAAACCGGATGGTCCGGCCGCTCAGCACCGGTACGATGTATGCGAATACGGCGCACACATGGCCTCATCCGGCGCTGCTATTCGCCGAGGGACGCAAACTCGGCGCTCTCACCGGCTACGCGCATTTCCACGGGTCGATGCCGAACTCGACGCAGCTCATGGACCTGGCTCTCGGGAACATCGATTTCCTCGAAGTCTTCCAGTTCGGCGTGCTGAAGACCGAGGCCTGGTACGAATTGTTGAACGCCGGGCTCCGGATCACGGGAATCGCGGGAAGCGACTTCCCTGTGTATTTGAACCGCTTCCGGCAATGGCCGCGGTATGTGCCGCTCCTGGGTCCGGAGCGTGCGCTCGTGCGGGCGTCCGGCGACGGATCGGCGTATCAACAGTGGGCGGCGGGTATCCGTAAGGGAGAGGTTACGGTTACGAACGGACCCTTCGTCGCCATGACTGTGGAAGGTGGACGCATCGCGGCGAAAGCGAAGTTCTTCCGGCCGCTGGAGTCACTCGAGATCGTCGCGAACGGGGCCGTGATCGCGCGCGCCGGCGGCGATGGGTCGACGCTGCGTCTGGCCGTCTCGGTAGCGATCCCTCAAGGCAGGCCTGTCTGGGTCGCGGCACGCGCCGCCGGACAGCGCAAGGAAAGCGAACCCGAGTTGCAGGCGCATACGAATCCGGTCTACTTCGGCGAGGGCGTGCCCGTTCCCGCGGCGCGGGAGCGTCTGGCGCAGCAATGGGAACGGCAGGCCAACTGGTACCGGACAGGGCCGCTCAACTTCCCCGGCACGCGGGAACGCGAGCAGTTCTTCGCTCAGGCCGACGAAGCTCTGCGGGTGTTGCGGCGCTGACTACGGCCGCTCTCCAGCGGCGCCCCGGCGTTCGACCTCTTCGATCGCCCGCGAGAGATCGGCGATGGTTTCGATCACAGTGTGCGCGCCCGCGGCGCGCAACGTCGCCGCCGCATGCTCCATCCGCCGGATGCGCTCGTCCGCAGGCAGAGCGTCCACTTCTTCCTTGGACAGCCCGACCTCGTTGCCCGTCAGCGTCACGCCGACCGCCCACATCCCGGCGTTGCGCCCTTCCTGCATGTCGACGACGGTGTCGCCTACTTTGACGCACCGCGCCATCGGGTAGGCGTCGAGCAGCATCGCGGCGCGAAGGGCAAGCCACGGCGCCGGACGTCCACCGGGCACGTCGTCCGGCACAACGATGCACTCCGGTTCGTACCCCTGGCGCGCGGCTTCGGCAGCCAGCGGCTTCATCAGGCTGCGGGCGTAGCCGGTGCCGGACCCAACGCGGATGTCGTTCGAACGCAGCCACTGCATCAACTCCGGGACGCCGTCGATCACGCGGGCGTGGGCAAGGATGGATTCCTGCTGAATCGCTGCGAACCCAGTGAATACCTTGTCGACGGTTGCTTCGTCCGGCAGGTATCCGTGAACCGTCCGCCACGCTTCGGCCACGTCGCGATCTCCCATCATCAGGCGCAGGTGGTCCTTCTTCGCCGCGCCCATCGGACGCCGCGCCTGCTGCTCGGTGACGTGGACTCCCTGGGTGCGGAATAGCTCGACGAACGCGGTCACCGGTGCGCGGCTCCCGTAATCCACCGTGGTGCCGGCCCAATCCAGGATCACTGCGCGTGTGACGTGCATGTCAATGATAGGATAACGCCTATCATGGGTTGGTTGTTCCTTCTGGCGCTGGCGGCTTCGGCCGCCGGATTGCCCGACCTTTCCACGCCTCGCGCCGCGCCGGAGCAACCCCTTCCATTCAGCCACAAGCAGCATTCCGAGGTTGGATTGAAGTGCGCGCAGTGCCACCCGATCCCGGAGCCGGGCGATTTCGCCACCCTGCCCAAGACCGAGATCTGCATGGCGTGTCATAAAGCGGTCAAGAAGGACAGCCCGCACATCCTGAAGCTCGCGGCCTGGCACGAACAGGGCGAACGGATCCGGTGGGCGCCGGTCTATCGCATCCCGGACTGGGTATCGTTCAGCCACCAGCGGCACACCGCCGTGAAGGATGTCACCTGCGGGTCCTGCCACGGTCCCGTCGCCACGCGGGACGTCCTGCAGCGCGAGAAGAACCTCTCCATGGCCGCCTGCATGAGTTGCCATCGCGCCACCGGCGCATCGAACGACTGTGTACTTTGCCACGATCAGAGGTGATTGACACCATGACACGACGTGAAGCCGCCGCGGCATTCTTCGGTATGGTGGCGGGTTCTCCGCTCCTGCCCCGCGAAGTCCGCGCCCAGATAGACCAGCCGTATCAGCACGGCTACATCCCGCCGCTCGAAGACCTGGTGAACATCTTCGAGTTCGACCCGATCTGCCGCATGCGGCTGCCGAAGCAGAACTACGACTACATCGCCACCGGCGTCGACAACGAATGGTCCCTGCGTCGCAACCGCGAGGCCTTCGATAAGATCACCTTCCGCCCGCGGATGCTCGTGAACGCGAGCGACCTGGACCTGTCGCTCGACCTGTTCGGGACGAAGCTTAGCTTTCCCGTCCTGATTGCCCCGACGGCGGGCCATGGACTGGCGCATCCGGACGGCGAACTGGCCACCGCAGGCGGCGCGGCGGCGCTAGAAACGGTGCTTATCCTGAGCACGAATTCGAGCCATCCCTACGAGAAGGTCGTTGAGGCGACCAAATTCCCGAAGTGGTTCCAACTCTACCCGGGGCCCGATCTCGAAGGCACCTGGGACAGGCTGGACCGAGTCGCCTCGCTCGGGTTCAAGGTCCTGGTGCTGACCGTCGATGCCGGCTATAGTGCGCGCCGGGAACGGCTGATGCGCAATCGTATCCGCCCAGCCGTTCCTGCGCCGGCGTCTACCGGCGCGAGACGCCGGCGTACCCGTGAGGAGGAGCCCGAAGTTCCCAGCAGGCCGAAGTTCTACGGACTGGGCACCACCCTCATGCACCAGCTTGACTGGAACTTCTTCGACGAACTGAAGAAGCGCTGGAACGGCCCGGTACTGGTGAAAGGCATCCTGACTGGTGAAGACGGCGATCTGGCAGCTCGCCACGGAGCCGACGGGGTGATCGTGTCCAATCACGGCGCACGCTACTTGGAATACGCGCCGTCGACCATCGAAGTCCTGCCGGAGATCGTGGACGCAGTACAGGGACGTTTGCCGGTGCTGATCGACGGCGGCTTCCGCCGGGGGACCGATGTGCTGAAAGCCCTGGCTATCGGCGCGACCGCGGTCTGCGTCGGACGCCCGCCGCTTTGGGGACTCGGCGCTTACGGCGAGCCTGGCGTCAAGCGCGTTCTCGAACTGCTGCGGACGGAACTGGCGTTGGCGATGGGGCTGTGCGGGCGGCGCAACCTCAAGTCGATTGACCGCTCCGTGCTCCGGATGGGCTGAGCGACCGGTAGAGGTCCGACTGCGCGCGCGCGATCGCGTCCCAGTCGTAGCGGGCTACCGCGGCGGCGCGCGCATTTTGCTCCATCTGCCGCCGTGCGGGAACGTCTCGCAGGAGGCCGAGGACCGCCTCGGCGAAATCCCGCGGCGCGTCGGCGATGCGCGCCTCGACGCCATCGCTTAAGTCGAGTCCGTTCACGCCGGCGCTGGTGGTGACGATCGCCTTCCCCATGGCCATCGCTTCCATGATCTTGATATTGGTTCCTGCCGACGCTACCAGCGGCGCGATCACGACCGCTGCCCGTCCGTACGCGTGGCGGACGTCGGACACGAAACCTTCGACGGAGATGCCGGGCTGGTTCAGATCCACCCGCACGCGGTCCCGATAGTAGTCGAGGAAATAGTCGTGCCGGCTGCCGCCAATGATGTGGAGATGCGGCGAAGCGTCCCTCAGGCACGGCCAGACCTCGCGCAGGAAGAACTCCACCGCGAGCAGATTCGGCAAGTGGGCGAACGAACCGATGAACAGCAGGCGGTACGGATCGGGCGCTTCCTCCGAGGGTTGGAAACGCACGAGGTCGACGCCGTTCGGCAGCGCGATGGCGCGCGAGCCTTGCACCGTTGCGCGATCTTTCTCCGACATCGTGACGACGCAGTCGAAATCGCGCCACGCGGAGGTTTCGAACGCTCGCCAGCGCTGGAGCTGACGCCCGGTTTCCCAGGACTGTTCGATCCGCAGAAGCTGCTCGTAGAGATCGAAGGTGATGTCGTGTTCCACGAGGATGCGCGGTGCAGGTCCGCAATCGGCCGCGTACTGCGCCATCTGGGTGAACTCGCATTGCGCGATCGCGGGACGCCACTTGCGCGCGGTCTGGCGGACGGCTGCATGGAAGGCCGGCGAATCGAATTCTTCGACTACGTCGGGACGGTGCGAAGCCGGCAGCAAATGCGTGCCTTGCTGCCGCACCAAGACCACCTCCGCGCAGATTTCAAGCAACTCCGGAGCGGGCGTGTCGAGTGCCGCGGAGAAACTGACGAGCACCGGCGTCCATTCCGTCGAGGCGCGCCGCATCAGGTTGTACATGCGCACGGCGCCGCCGTGGGAAAGCGGGAACGGCAGATACGGAGAGACGATCAGAACGATGGGCTTGTCATGACACGCCGTGCCCGGAAAGACCGCGACGCCTCCGGCGGTCAGCGCCAGCACCGCGTCTTCGTCTTCCTGGCCCACACCGGGATGCGCCCAGGCACTTGCGCGGCCGGCTTCTTTCAACGCCCGCCAAGCGGCGCGATGTCCCGCGACGGCGAGACGGTGCAGACGTTCCACGGCCTCTCCCCACAAGCGGCGGAAGGCGTCCGGAGCGGCGACGGCACGGCACAGGAAACGGAGATAGTTGATCTCCAGAATCGCGTCCAGATCGTCCTGTGTGAAGAAGCGCGACGTCGTGGCGCGATGGCGGTGTTCGACGCGCGCGGCGGCCGCGAACACGGAGGGCCAGCCGCGCAGCCAGGCGCGGTAGCCGAGGTCGAGATCCTCGCAGTAGGCCGGTGCGAAGGTCTCATCGACTGCCCCCAGCGCGCGCAACCGGGCCGTATCGTAGAGCGAACAGCCTCCGCTGCCGTAGAGCACGTACGTCTCGTTTTCGCCTTCGACCGGCAAATCGCAGCGGACGGGGAAATCCGTGATCGCGTCCCGGGCCATCACCGCTTTGCCGGTCTCCTCGCGCCGGACACCGGGCGGGAAAAAGATCTGCGCGGTGGAGCAAAACAGGTCGGGGATGCGCGAGAACGGAGATTCGAGCGCGCGAAAGAAGCCGCTTTCTACCGCCATGTCGTTGTTGAGCAGGCAGACGCGGGCGAAGCGGGCGCGGGCGATGCCGCGATTCACCGCCGCCGCGAAGGACAACGGTTCGGCAGAACTCTCGACTGCCACGGAAGGATACGCCGCCGCCAGCCACTCGCGCGTGCCATCCGCCGACCCGTTGTCCACGACGATGACCTCGGAGTCAATCCCCGCGAGGGCGGCAGTGACGGCGGGCAGACAGACTTCCAGCAGCGCGCGCCCGTCCCGCGACGGGATCACGACAGAGATGCCCGGCGGTACGGCCTCGCCCTCCACCGCTGGCGCTGTCCGGCGGGATACCTTCTGCCACCGCACGAGCCAGCCCGCCCATCGCGCGCGCGCCACCTGCAAGGGCAGGCGCCATTCGGCCGGCCGGGCGAGCCTCCAGAAAAACGTGTAGACGCCGCCGCCGGGCCGCAGTTGCCAGCGCACCAGGTTCCGCGTCCGCCAAGCGAGGTGGCGCAGCAGGACGGGCAGGTCGCGGGGCCGCAGCATGAACGAGTCCAGCGACTCGTTGAACGCCACGAACCCGACAGGCGAGGCCAGCAGCGCCAGCAGCCGCATCCGCCGGTACGGCACTCCGGGCACGAGCAGCACGCCTGCCAACCGCACGCTCTTGCCCTTCCACGCATTCTGGCAGCGCTGCCAGTTCTCGCGGAAGGACCGGTTCACGCGGTACGGAATCCAGCGCCCGCGGTGCGGCGGAAACTCGGAGACAACGTACAGAGGCAGTTCCGGAAAGATCTCCGCCATCCGGTCGACGAGCTGCGGATTCAAGTCGTCGGACCCGGAGGCAAAAGCGACCTTGATCCGTTCAGCCACAGCGCGTCAAATCAGGGACGGATATGCGTCGGCCGGAGTTCCCCGGCGGAACTGGTCCCACATCGACAGCGCCTGGACGGCGAACGCCGCCGATACGGGGTTGACATGCGGGAGCAGTCCCGCCCCCCGGCGTCCGAACAGGAAGCCGCCATGCTGCCGGATGTCGAGCGCCGAAGCCTGGAACCGCAAGAGCGCTTCGGCTTCTTCGGATGCGGCCAGCCGGTCGAGCGGCGCGACACCGGCCCTGTCCGCGAAGAGGCGGGCACGCAGGATCTGCGCGTAGACGTCGCTGCGCACGAAAGTTGGCGCGATGTCTCGCAGATACCGCGGCGCGACGTCGAGGCCGTAGCGCATGGCATTCGCGCACGCCGGCTCGCTGACGCACGGCAGGATGCCTTCGAGGAAGTAGCAGAACGGGTGCAGCCGGTCCATGACGCGCTCCGGATTCGTACTGCCTGGCAGGAACTGCTGGTAAGAGCCAAGCGCCGAGGCCAGCGCCGCTCCGAAGCGGTCGCGGAACGCTTGCTCCCCGGTTGCCTCGAACAGGTCGTGCCACGCCAGAGCCGCCTTCAACTGGTAACACCCGGGCTGGCGCGACCAGCGATCATCTCCCGGTAGTGGGTCCTTTGCCGGCAGGCGGATGATGGGGTGATATCCGCCGGCGCTGTGGGCTGGGAAGTCACGTGCCATCGCTTCTCCCGCGGCGCGGGCTGTCTCAAGCAACTCCGGCTGGCGTGTCACGCGCCACAGGGAGAGCAGGCCGCGGGCGATGATACCGAGATCGAAGAAGTAGGCGAGCGCTTCGTCCGCGCTGTCAGGAGCGTATTCGAAAGGGATCGTCCTCCACTCGCTGTTCCATGCCGTGCGCACCAGGAAGCGCGCTGCCCGCTGCGCCGCGTCCAGGTAGCCTGGGGAACCTCGAAGCTGGTGCAGGTAGACATACGTAGAGATGGAGTAGCCGGTGATTTCCGTGGAAACGAGGCGGTTCTCTCCAAGATCGGCGCGGTAGTAGCGGGCGACTCCGCCCAGCGGCTCTTGAATACCCGACTCGAGAAACCACGCGCCGGCGCGATCCAGAGTCACGGAGATCGACAAAGCGGGTTGCGTTCCTTTACCTGGGTCCTTGATGGAAGATCCGAACCAGTGTAACACCGGGAGGCAGCACGGCCAGCGGCGCAACTTTTGCCCAGGATGCGGGTTCTTATGAACAACCGCCTCGGGAGGGCGGACTCATGACGAAAGCACTGGCAACCGTCTTTTCCGCGGTCCTGCTAACGGCTGGCGCAACCGCGTTCGCACAAACCAAGAACGTCACCAGGGAGGGCAAGAACGGCGGCGTACGCGAAGTGACGAGGACCCGATCCGAGGGAACCGTGACCACCGAGAAGACCGTCACCGGTCCCGGCGGCAAGACTGCCACCAGCGAGCGCGTTCGCGACACCGATGGCTCCGACGGACAGCGTGGCCAGACTGTGACGCAGGCCGGTCCGAACGGCAGGACACGCAGCGCCTCGCAGACCTGGACGAAGAACGAGGATGGCACGGCGACGCGGGAGCGTAGCGCCACGGGGAGCGAGGGCAGGACCCGGAGTTCCACCACCACCATCGGCAACGGGCAGGCGACGAAGACCGTGACCGGCAGGGGTGGCCAGACGCGTACGCGAACCCGCACCCGCCAGTAGGCGGCTATCGCGTTATCGAACGCACAGCTTGGTGGCGGTGATGTGACCCCGGAAGCAGAGGTCGACGTCAGTGCCCGGCGCGGGACGCCGGCGCGGGTACTCCCCGATGAACACGTAGCTGTCGCCTTCTTTGCGGTACCGCACATCGAGGGGGGCGCCGTCGAGCGGACACACCGTGACGTCGCCCCCACCGTTGTGGTCGAGGTGGGGAAGGTTGACGTTCCAGAAGGCGCCGTCCTCCGGCGGATCCTTCATCAGGCTCTCGATCGCTTGCCCCACGCGCGCTCGCGAGTGCTCCCAGTCAAAGGCCAGCGCGCGGGAAATGTACTGCGAGATCGCGATGGCGCGGCGGCCGAGCAGGGCCGCTTCCCGCGCCGCCGCGACGGTGCCGGAAATGTACGTATCGGCGCCGAGGTTGCCGCCGCGGTTCACGCCCGAGATCAGCCAGTCAGCGTCCGGTACGATGCAGGTCAAAGCGATCCGCGTGCAATCCGCGGGAGTTCCGCCGATGCGGTACCGCCCCATGCCGGCCTCACCGGCACGGATCGTCCCGGTGGTGACCCTGTGGCCGACATAGGACTGCTCGGTGTCCGGCGCCACGACAAAAATCTCGCCGAAGGCTGAGCAAACTTCTTCCAGCAAGGCGAGCCCCGGGGCTCCGAACCCGTCATCGTTGGTCAGGACAATCTTCATGGATGGTGCTATCTATCAGGGTAGCAACCGATAAGATTCTCTTCTGCCGGGGATAAATACTTTGCTTGCCGGGTCTGCTCGCGGCTGCTATACACTGGGGGCTTGAACCGCACACCGGAAGCCGCCAGGACCGCGCTTTTCCGAGGGTACGAGCCCGGGCCGTTCCACGACGAGATGTTCGACGGGTCGGGCATACCCAGGCTTCACTACGAGAAGATGTTCGAACGGCTCGCGGGGATGGAGATCGAGAACTTCGAAGAGCGGCGCCGTGTTGCCGATCTGTCATTCCTTCTGCAGGGCATCACCTTCACGGTCTACAGCGACGGGCGGGGCACCGAACGGCTCTTCCCGTTCGACCTGATCCCGCGCATCCTCCCCAACCCGGAATGGCAGCGCATTGAACGCGGTCTCACGCAGCGGGTGATCGCTCTCAACCTCTTCCTCCAGGATATCTACGGCCCGCAGAGGATCCTGAAGGACCGCGTCGTGCCGCGCAGTCTGATCATGTCGTGCCCGCACTTCCGGCGCGAAATGGTGGGCGTGGACGTGATGCTCGGCATCCACACGCACGTTTCCGGAATCGACCTCGTGCGCGATTCGAAGACGGGCGAGTTTTTCGTCCTGGAGGACAACGTCCGGACTCCGAGCGGCATCTCGTATGTTCTGGAGAACCGGCTGGTGATGATGCGGACGTTCCCGCGTGTTTTCCAGCAGTATGAGATCCTGCCGATCGACCACTATCCGTCCGAGCTGGTACAAATTCTGCGGTCGCTTTCGCCCCGCGGCGGCGACAACCCGGTGGTTGTCCTGCTGACTCCCGGTATTTACAACAGCGCGTACTTCGAACACAGCTTCCTGGCGCAGCAGATGGGCATCGAACTGGTGGAAGGCCGCGACCTCGTCGTCGATGCCGACATCGTCTACATGAAGACGATCAGCGGGCTGACGCGCGTTGATGTGATCTACCGCCGGATCGATGACGATTTCATCGACCCACTGGCGTTCCGGCCCGATTCGATGCTCGGCGTGCCGGGCCTGATGTCGGCGTACCGCGCGGGCAATGTCGCGCTGGCGAACGCGGTGGGTAATGGGGTCGCCGACGACAAAGCAATCTACGCCTATGTTCCGGACTTTGTCCGCTATTATCTGAACGAAGATCCTGTGCTGCCGAACGTCGCCACGTATCTGTGCTCGCGACAGCAGGATCTCTCGTACGTCCTGGACCACCTGCCTGAACTTGTGGTGAAGGCGGTGGGCGAGTCGGGAGGCTACGGCATGCTGATGGGGCCCGCGGCGGACCGCGCGACGATCGATGCGTTTCGCGATGCCGTTCGTGCCAATCCCCGCAACTACATCGCGCAACCAGTCATCGGACTGTCGACGGTGCCGTCGTACGATCCGGCAGCGCAGCGCTTTGCCGGCCGCCATGTAGACCTGCGGCCGTACTGCCTCTACAACGGCACCTCTGTCACGATCGTTCCCGGCGGATTGACCCGCGTCGCGCTGAAGCCCGGATCGCTGGTCGTGAATTCTTCGCAGGGCGGGGGCAGCAAAGATACCTGGGTCTTGCGGGGCGAGTCCTGATGCTCTCCCGGATTGCCGACTCGCTTTTCTGGATCAACCGCTACCTCGTGCGCGCCGAGGAAACCGCCCGCATCCTCGATGTGAACTACTACATGGTTCTCGAGGAATCGCAGCAGCTCTATAAACTGCGATGGGGGCCGCTGATCGAGATCGCGGGCGAGCGGGACCGCTTCACCCAGCTCTACCAGGAAGCGAACGCGCAGACGGTGTTCGAGTTTCTCGCGTTCCGCAACGACAATCCGAATTCGATCGTTGAGTGCGTCGCCAGGGCGCGCGAGAACGCGCGCACGATCCGCGAGCGCATCTCGCGGGAAATGTGGGAAGACCTGAACGGCCTGTACCACACGGTCATGAACTTTGACGCGGACGCCGAAGTCCTAGCCGGTCCGCACAATTTCTGTAACGTGATCCGCTACGGGGCGCACCGCTTCACCGGGGTTACCGATTCCACGCTGCCGCACGACGAGGGCTGGCACTTCCTCAAGATCGGGGCGAGCCTCGAACGCGCCGAAATGCGCGCCCGGATCGTCGACGTGCAGTATCACAACCTGGTCGAGCTTTCGAGCGACGTCGGGGTGGCCGACAATCACCAATGGGTCGCCGTGCTGAAATCCGTTGGAGCCTACGAGGCGTACCGCCGCCATTACCAGACGCGCGTGGAGCCGAAGCAGGTGGCGGAATTGCTCATTCTGCACCCGCAGCATCCCCAGTCCATCCGTTTCGCCATGACCGAACTGCAAACGGCGCTGCGGTCCATCAGCGGAACCGGTCCAGGAGCCTACGCCAACGAGGCTGAGCGGCTGACCGGCAAACTGCTGGAAAGCCTGCGCTATGCCAGCATTGACGAGATCTTTGAGCAGGGGCTGCATCAGTACCTGATCGACGTGCAACGTACCTGCCGTGCAATCGGAGGCCAAGTGGCGCGCACATACTTCTACTACGCGGTGGGCGCATGAACCGGTATCACCTGGTCCATGTGACGGAGTTCGTCTACGACGGCCTCGTTTCGGAAAGCTACAACGAAGTCCGGCTGCGGCCGATCCACGACGACCGCCAGAGCTGCCTGTCCTTCCGCTTGCAGACTGCGCCCGCGTCGCGCGTGTCCTCGCACCGCGACTACTTCGGCAACTGGGTCCACCAGTTCAACGTGCTGAACGAGCACCGGCGGTTGAGGGTGGAGGCCGAGTCGGTGGTCCTGATGCACGACGAGCCGCCGCCGCGTGCGCCGCTCACGCTGGATCAATACGAGGCCCGGCGGGACGAGGTCGCCGACGAATATTATGAGTACCTGGTCCCGGCGCCATTTGTGCCCCACCTGCCGGAGACCGCCGCCCTGGCCGAGGAAGCCGGGAATGCCAGCGATGGGACGGCCCGCGGGCTTGCCGCGTCGTTGTCCATGCTCGTGCACACCCGCTTCCGGTACGAGAAAGGCGCCACGCACGTCCATTCCTCGATCGAGGATTCGTTGCGTCTTGGCGCTGGAGTGTGCCAGGATTTCGCACACCTCTTCCTCTCCGCCGCGCGGTCCAGGGGATTCGCCGCCCGCTACGTGTCCGGGTATCTTGTGACGGCAGTCTCGAACCAGGAGGGTATCGGCATGGAAGAGGTGGTTGGGGGCCAGGCGTCGCACGCGTGGGCCGAAATGTACGTCCCTGGAGAGGGCTGGATCGGAGTCGACCCGACGCTGGGCGCCCCTGTCGCATCGCGGCACGTTCGCGTCGCCTACGGGCGTGACTACGGGGATGTCGCGCCGGTCCGCGGTGTGTACAAGGGCCACGCCGGCCAGCGGTTGCACGTGGACGTCTGCGTGCGTCCCGCACTCAGCGACGATGGCCACGAACAGCTTGAGGGTTCGGCCGCGGCGCCGGCTGAACCAGTGGCGGAGGACGCGCCCCAGCAGCAGCCGCAACAGCAGCAGTAACGGCGGCGATTACAATAGGGGCGAGTGACCCGCCGCCTCGCCATCGGCCCTTCCCACGAACAACGCCTTGCCTGGGCGGCCAGTGCGCTCCGCGAGAATGGGTCCGCTGAAGGGGCCCTGATTCTGGCGCCGTCGCGTGGCGCCGCGGATGACTTCGCACGGCGCATTGCCCCCGGCGGAGCCCTGGGCATTCACCGCTTCACTCTGCCCCAACTGGCTGCCGTGCTGGCCGCCGACGCGCTCGCCGCGAGCGGACTCGCTCCGCTCACTCCGCTCGGCGCCGAGGCACTGACCGCGCGGGCAATTCACCTCGAACGCCACACAGGTCCGTTCGCGTTCTTCACTCCCGTGTTGGATACGCCGGGATTCGCACGGGCCGCCTCCGCTACGATCGGGGAACTGCGGCTGGCCGGCGTCGAGGCGCACGAACTTCGCGAACTCGGTCCGGCGGGGCAGGATCTGGCACGCCTCCTCGACCGGTACAGCGCCGAAGCTGCCGGGCGGGGCGTCGCTGACTACGCCATGCTGCTCGACGCCGCCTGCGAGGCGGCTGCTCGCGGCGAACATGTGTGGACCGGCTTGCCGCTGGTCCTTGTCGATGTCGTGCCCGCGAGCCTGCTCGAACAGGAACTGGTCCGGACACTGGCTCAGGCCGCTCCCTGGGTGGTCGCGACCGGGCCTTCAGGGGACGGCGCCACTCTCGCAGACGTGTTGGCGTGTGTCCCGGTGATGCTCAAAGAGCCCGCGGACGGCGCCGCCCTGGGCCGCCTGCGCCATCGGCTGTTCGCCGCAGCGACGCCGTCCGAAGAACCCGCGGACCCGTCGGTCGAGGTGTTCTCCGCCGGATCGGAAGCGCTGGAATGCGTCGAGGTGGCGCGGCGGGCTCTGCGGCTCGCGCGCGACGGCGTCCGTTTCGACGAGATGGCCGTCCTGCTGCGCCAGCCTGACGAGTACCTGCCGTTGCTGCTCGATGCCTTGCGGCGCGCAGGCATTCCCTTTTGCGCCGCGCGGGAAGCGCTGCGTCCGGACCCCGCGGGCCGAGCGTTTCTTGCTTTGCTCGAATGCGCTCTCGAGAACCTGTCAGCGGCACGATTCGCCGAATACCTGTCGCTCGGCGAGGTGCCCGGGGACGCAGCGTCTGACGGCGCGCTGCGTGCACCGTTCGCCTGGGAGCGGTTGCTGGTGGAAGCCGCGGTCGTCGGCCACCAGGACCGCTGGGAGCGCCGGCTCGACGGCCTCGACCACGAGTTCCGCCTGCGTCTCAGCACGCTGGATGCGGACGACCCGGCCGCGGCCGCGCTGCGCAGCCAGATCGAGCGTCTCGAACACCTGCGGGAGTTCGCCCTCCCCGTCATCGGATTGCTGGCCGGACTGCGCGAGCCCGCTGTGTGGGGCGTCTGGCTCGACCGTCTGCGGACCCTCGCCGTGCGCGCTGTGCGTCATCCCGAGCCTGTGCTCGCGGTGCTCAACGAGCTGGAGCCGATGGCGGAAGCGGGCCCGGTGGCACTGGAAGAAGTGCGCGCGGTGTTGGGAGAGCGACTCGGGACACTCCGGCCGGAGCCGCCTGGCCACCGCTTCGGCCGCCTGTTTGTGGCGCCCATCGAGGAGGCGCTTGGCCGTTCGTTCCACGCCGTGTTCCTGCCCGGCCTGGCCGAAGGACAGTTTCCGCGGCGCGTCACCGAAGATCCTCTGCTGCTGGACGAGGCGCGGGAGCGGCTTGCGGCCGCTCTCGTCCGGCAAAGCGACCGTGTGTCCGCCGAACGCCTGCGCCTGCGGGCGGCCGCGGGCGCGGCGCGAGCGATCTTCTACGCGTCGTATCCCCGCATTGACGCGCGCATCGGCCGCGCACGGGTCCCTTCGTTCTATGCGCTGGAGGTCTGGCGCGCGGCGTTCGGATACATCCCTGAGTGGAGGCTGCTCGAACGATCCGCCGCCTCGTCTTCGGCGGCGCGTATCGGCTACCCGGCTCCGGCCGATCCGCAGTCCGCGATCGATGATGCGGAGTTCGATCTGGCATGGCTGCGTCCGCTGCTCACGGGACCTGTCCAGCGTGGTGCGGCGCGCTATCTGCTGTTCGAGAACGCGAACCTCGAACGTGTCCTGCGTGCGCGCGGCCGGCGCTGGCGCCGGCCTTGGACCGCGGCGGACGGCCTCGTCGCAACCGGCCCGGACGATCCCGTCCTCGGACTGCTGGCGTCCTACAGCCTGCGCGAGCGCCCGTACTCGGCTTCCGCGCTCCAGCAGTTTGCGGCGTGTCCCTATCGCTTCTATCTCTCCGCGCTTGTCCGTCTCCGGACGCGTGAAACCGCATCCGCGCTGGAGCAACTCGATCCACTCACGCGCGGCGCGATTTTCCATACGGCACAACGAATGGTCTATCGGGAGATGGAGCAGCGGAAGATGCTGCCGTTGACGCTGCAGTGGCTTCCTGAGGCTCTCGATGTCGCGGACCGGGTCGCCGACAGCATGGCCGTCAAGTACGAGGAGGAACTGGCGCCGGCGATTCCCGCCGTCTGGGCGCGTGAGGTGGAAGACCTGCGCACCGACCTGCGCGCCTGGCTGAGGGACCAGATGGCAGTCCATGCGCTGTGGCTCCCCTGGAAGTTCGAGTTTTCTTTCGGCCTGCCGCCCGACGCGGACCACGATCCGGCGAGCGTGACCCAGGAGGCGGTTCTGCCGGGCGGCTATCGTCTGCGCGGCGCGATCGATCTCGTCGAGATGCGTCGCGCGATCGATATCCGTCTCGGCGAGCCCACGCTCCGCGTCACGGACCATAAGACAGGGCGCGCTCCCGACGCGTTGCCCCGCATTGCGGGCGGCGGAGAGGCGCTGCAGCCGCTGCTCTACGCTGCAGCCGCCGAGGTCCTGTTGGAACGCAAGGCTGAGGCTGGAACGCTCTACTACTGCACACAACGCGGCAATTTCGCCCGAACCGAAATCCCGCTGAACAGCGATGGACGGTCCGCCCTGACTAAGGTGTTGGAGACCATCGATGCGGCGGTGACGGGCGCGTTCCTGCCCGCGGCTCCGCGTGCGGACGCGTGCAGCGTCTGCGACTACCGGCTGGTGTGCGGTCCCTCCGAGGAGCGCCGCTTAGCGGTCAAGGACCCGCGGTCCCTAAATGCGCTTGCGGCTCTGCGAGGCCTGCCATGACTCCCGCGTGGTCCACCGGCGACGCCGCGGCCCGAGACGCGATCCGCCACGCCCTCGACGAGAGCCTCTTTGTCGAGGCTGCCGCGGGAACGGGAAAGACGACCGAACTGGTGCGCCGCATCGTGGCCGTGCTCGCGTCCGGACGGGCGCGGGTCGAAGGAATCGTTGCAGTGACCTTCACGCGCAAAGCCGCCGGCGAACTGAAGCTGCGCCTGCGCCAGATGCTCGACGAGGCCCGCGCGGCGGAAACGGGCGCCGGCTCCATGAACCTCGAAGACGCCGTGGCGCGCCTGGAGGAGGCGCGCATCGGCACCATCGACGCCTTCTGCGCCGACCTTCTGCGCGAGCGCCCCGTCGAAGCCGCCGCCGATCCCGGCTTCGACATGCTCGGCGAGCATGACCGGCGCCTGTACCGTTCCGCGTTCTCCCGCTGGTTTGAGGATGCCCTGGCGCGGCAGCTTCCCGCGGTCCGGCGCGTCGTGCAGCGCGCCGCCGGCAACAATGACAGGCGTCCCGTGGCCTGGCAGCTCGAGGATGCCGGCTGGACCCTCGTGGAGCGCCGCGACTACCACGCGCCATGGGAACGCCCCCCGTTCGACCGGAAGCCCGCGATCGACCGCCTGGTCGATCTCCTCTTCGAAGCCCGGGCGATCGCGCGCGGCGCGGGCCACGTGCCCCAGCCCGTTGCCATGCTCACACATTGGATCGAGCGCGCGGAGCGCGAGAGCCCGCGTGACTACGAACTGCTCGAAGCGCGCTTCCTGGAGTTGCCCTCCCCGCTGACCTACAAGCACAAAATGCCGCGGTCGCAGCGGTTGGCGCCGGCAAGGGAGAAAGTCGAGGAACTGATTGCCGCCATCCGCGACTTCAAGCCCGTGGCTGACGCCGATCTTGCCGCCGGACTGCGGGAGGAGATGCGTCCGCTGCTTGACGCGTTTGCCGCCGCCAAACGCCGCGCCGGCGTGATGGACTTCCTCGATGTCCTCACCAGGGTCCGGGACCTGCTTGCCACGCAGCCCGCCGTCCGGGCGTTCCTCCAGAAGCGGTTCACGCACCTGTTCGTGGACGAGTTTCAGGATACCGATCCACTGCAGATGGAGATCCTGTTGCTGCTCGCCGCCGGCGACCCCACGGTCAGCGACTGGCGTCAGTCGCGGCCGGCGCCCGGGAAACTCTTCCTGGTCGGCGACCCGAAGCAATCCATCTACCGGTTCCGCCGCGCCGACGTGATGCTCTACCAGGCGGTGAGCCGTCAGCTTCGGGAGGCCGGCGTCCGCACGGTGCTGCTGTCGCGCAGCTTCCGCGCCACGGCCCCGCTGCAAGCAGCGATCAATCACGGGTTCTCGGTGGCCATCGAAGAGAGCGCGGAGTACGGCCAGCCGGCCTATGTTCCCCTGGAGAACGAGCGTGGCGCGATTCCCGGCCAGCCGCCGCTCGTGGTGCTCCCGGTCCCCCGGCCGTACGGGCAGCGCAACGTCACGAAGACGCAGATCGCCGTCAGCCTGCCCGATGCGTCAGCCGCGTACATCGCCTGGCTGATCCGGGAGAGCGGGTGGTCCGTGACGGATCCGGAAGGCGGCGCGCGGGTTCCCATCGCGCCGCGCCATATCTGCCTGCTGTTCCGCCGCTACATCCACTACAGGGCCGACGTGACGCAACCGTACGTGCGGGCGCTCGATGCGCGCGAGATTCCCCATGTCCTGGTGGGCGCCCGGTCGTTCTTTCATCGCGAGGAAGTGGAAACGCTCCGCGCAGCGCTCACGGCGATCGAATGGCCGGATGACGAACTGGCCGTCTACGCCACGCTGAAGGGCTCGCTCTTCGCAATCCCCGACGCCACGCTGTTCCGCTACCGCGAGGCGTACGGCCGCCTCAATCCTTTCGGGAAACAGCCGGAGAGCGGCTTTGACGATGTGCGCGAGGTGCTGGACCTGCTCGCCGGTCTCACCAGGCGACGCAACCGGCGTCCCGTGGTGGCGACGCTGGAAGAGTTGCTCGAAGCGGCCCGCGCGTCCGCCGGATTTGCGCTGCGGCACGGCGGAGAGCAGGTGCTGGCGAATGTGGCGCGGGTCCGCGATCTCGCCCGCGGATTCGAGTTAAACGGCGGCCTGTCGTTCCGCGGATTCGTCGAGCATCTCAACGAGCAGGCGGCGCGCGAGGAAACGCCCGAAGCTCCCATGGTCGAGGATGGCGGCGACGGCGTGCGGCTGATGACCGTCCACAACGCCAAAGGACTCGAGTTTCCCGTCGTCATCCTGGCAGATCTCGGATGCCAGTTGACGCAGGCGGAGCCCGCGCAGGTGACCGACCGCGAGCGGCGTCTATGCGCGATGCGGCTGGCGGGCTGTCTGCCGCTGGACTTGCTCGCGCAGGCGCCCCTGGAAAGAGAGCGCGAGCGCGCCGAGGCAATCCGCGTGGCGTACGTCGCGGCGACACGCGCCCGCGACCTGCTCGTGGTTCCGGGCGTCGGGGATGGTCCGGTGGACGGGTGGCTCAGCCCCCTCACGCCATCCCTGTATCCGGACCGCACGTCCTGGCGCAAGTCCGTCCCGCCCGCGGGATGTCCGCCGTTCGGCGAGGACAGCGTGCTCGAAGCGCCCGGCATCAGCCGCGCGGAGGATGACAGCGTGAGACCCGGTCTGCACCGGATCGGCGGACACGACGTCGTCTGGTGGGACCCGCAGTACCTCGCTCTCGACGTCGAGGGACGCTCCGGTCTCCGTCGCGAAGAGTTGCTTGCCGACGATCATGGCGCCGGCGTGGCCGGCCGCGGCCAGGAAGCCTATCGCGACTGGGCCGCCCGCCGCCGCACGGACCGCGACCGGGGCGCCGTGCCGGAATTGACGCCGGTCCTCGTAACGGCAATGCCGGACTGGCCGGAACCCCGGCCCGAGGTGCGTGTCGCGAAAGTCGAACGCGGGGACGATCGTCCAGGAGGCAAACGTTTCGGCGCGCTCGTGCACGCTGTTCTGCGGGAGGCGCCGCTCGACGCGGACCGGTACCGCATTGAAGCGATTGCCAGGATCAAAGCGCGCGTGCTCGGAGCCGCGCCGGACGAGGAAGCAGCCGTCCCGGAGGCCGTCCTCGGCGCGCTCGCTCATCCCCTGCTGCGCCGGGCGGGCGCCGCGTCCCGGGTGCAGAGGGAGTGGCCCCTGCTGCTGCCGCTCGAAGGCGGCCGGTTTCTCGAAGGCGTGCTCGATCTGGCGTACTGGCTTGATGGCCGCTGGACCGTCGTCGACTTCAAGACCGATGTCGTGCTGGACTCCGGCTATGAGCGGCAGGTGGCCTGGTACGCGCACGCGGTGCGCCGCATCACCGGCCAGGATGCCGATGCCTGGCTCCTTCAGATATAATCACGCTCCGAACAAGGAGGACCGAACGATGCGCGCAGCCTGTCTTCTGCTGGCCGTCCTGCCACTGGCCGCCCAAACGGCGGCGGAGAACCCCGTGAAGAGGCAACTGAAGGCGGGGCAGCCCGTCATCGGAGCCACTATCAACGTCAATAGCGTCGATATCGCCGCCGAAGCCGCCAATATGGGCTTCGATTTCCTTTGGATCGAAATGGAGCACAGTCCGATCAGTTGGGAAACGCTCCGCCACATGGTGCTGGCAACCCGCGGATTGAAAGGGCTTCCGTTCGTTCGCGTACCCGTCAACGAAATGTGGACCGCCAAGCGCGCGCTGGATTCCGGCGCGCTCGGCGTGATCTTCCCCTTTACGAACTCCGTCGAACTGGCGCGCCGCGCGGTAGCGGCGTGCCGCTACCCTCCGGTAGGGCTCCGCGGTTCGGGGCCGGGACTCGCGGCGTTCCGGTGGCCCTCGCCCGAGGGCTACTACAAGTTCGCCAACGAGAATGTGTTCGTCGTGCTGATCATCGAAGATCAGCCCGGTGTGGACAACGTCGACGAAATCGTCAAGGTGCCTGGCATCGATGCAATCTTCATCGGGCCATCGGACCTGTCGCACCAGTTGGGCGTGCCTAACCAGCCGAACCATCCGAAGTTCACCGCCGCGATCGACAAAATCGTCGCCGCCGCGAAAAGGCAGGGGCTTCCGGTCGGCCGTCCCGCCGGCTCGCCGCAACAGGTGGAGGAGTTCAAGAAGCAGGGGTTCACGTTCTTCCAGGGGCCAACGGCGCTGTCCCTGATGAGCCAGTCCGCGCGCCGCCTGCTGGATCCGATGGGCAAGAAGCCCGGCCAGGAGCGAATGCAGACTTTTTACTAGGGGGCGGAAAGACTTACACGCTGGACCCAGTCTCCCTCGTCAAGCCGTTGATGTTTCTTGGACTTTCCGATTGGCATCCGGGGTGCATTGTCTCATGCAGGAGGATCAGCCATGAGGAACCAGTGGAACACAGCATGCGCCGGTCTGGTGCTGGGTGCGGGCTTGTTCTGGACGGGGTGCGCACCTACCCCGAGTGAAACGCAACAGGCCGAAGCGGCAGCAGAGACTGCCGAACAGGCTCCGGGTGTCGCGAACCGGTTCGCCCCGGCCCGGCAGCAGGCCGCGCCTCGCGCGCCGCAGCCGGTCCGCCTGTCGATTGCCGAGGGGACACAGTTGCGCGTGCGCACGACGACCGCTCTGTCCAGCAAGTCTGCTCAGACCGGGCAATCGTTCACCGCGAACCTCGTGGAACCCTTGAGTGCCGACGGACGTGTCCTGGCGCCGGCGGGCGCGACCGTCACCGGCGTTGTCGCGGACTCCGATCCCGGCGGGCGTGTGAAGGGTGTGGCCCGTCTCGTGGTTCGGTTGACGCAGGTGCAGATGGCCGACGGACGCACCGTCGAGATCCAGACCAATTCGATCGCCCGCGAAGCGGCTCCGACGAAGAAAAAGGACGCCACCAAGATCGGGATCGGCTCCGGCGTCGGCGCGGCGATCGGCGCGATTGCGGGCGGAGGCAAGGGTGCGGCCATCGGCGCCGCCTCGGGCGCCGGCGCCGGCACAGGCGTCGTTCTCGCGACCCGCGGCGATCCCGCCGTGATCGGCAGCGAGTCCGTACTGACGTTCACCCTGCGCTCGCCCGTCTCGGCGACGCTCTAGCGAGTTCTCTCCGTCTATCCCCCCTGAACTGTCTGGCGGGACCGTTCTTTCCCTGACGGTCCCGCGTTTCTTCCTACAATAGGATTTGCTTCAGGTTCAACACCTCACCAAGGAATACCCGACGGCACAGGGCGGCCTGCGCATTCTCGACGGCATTGACGCCGAGTTCGCTCCCGGCGAGTCGGTGTCCATCATGGGGCCGTCCGGGGCAGGGAAGAGCACGTTCCTCTACGTTGTCGGCGCGCTGGAGCCACCGAGTGCGGGCACGGTCACGCTGGGCGGCCAGGATCCGTTCGCGCTGCCCGAACCGGAACTCGCGGCGTTCCGCAACTCCAAGGTCGGGTTTCTGTTTCAGGATCATTGTCTGCTCCCTCAGTGCTCCGTCCTCGAGAATGTGCTGGTTCCCACGCTGATCGCCGCGGGGGACGGGCACGAGGCGCGGGCGCTTGATTTGCTCGACCGCGTGGGTCTGTCCCACCGGTTGCGGCACCGTCCGGCGGAGCTGTCGGGCGGCGAGAAGCAGAGAGTTGCACTGGCCCGCGCGCTGGTTTTGTCGCCCCAACTGGTTCTCTGCGATGAGCCGACGGGCAACCTGGATCATGACTCCGCGGTGGTCGTTGCCAATCTCCTGTTCGATCTGCATCGGGAGCGGCAGTCGATTCTGATCGTGGTCACTCACAGCGCCGAGCTGGGCGCACGCGCCGGCAGGCGGTACGAGCTGGCAGGTGGGCGGCTCGCCCCCCGGACCTGAGAACGCGCGGTGCGGTACTGTAGGAACAACCCATGTTGCAACCGAAGTCAATCCCCAACCGTGACGGCGTCTCGCGCCGCCAACTCCTCTCCGGGGCAGCCGCATTCCTGGTCCTCTCCTCGAACAGCAAAGGACAATCAGCGCAGTACGATCTGCTCCTGCGCGGCGGCCACCTGATCGACGCGAAGAACAACATCAGCGGCGTCCGCGACGTCGCCGTCCGCGAAGGACGCGTCGCCGAGGTCGCGGCCTCAATCGACCCCTCGCGCGCACACAAGGTCATCGACGTTGCGGGGCTGTACGTGACCCCCGGCATTATCGATATTCACGCGCACGTGTTTACGGGAACGAACGAGCGTGGCTCCTACGCGGGCGACAACAGCGTCTATCCGGACGGTTTCACGTTCCGCGTCGGGGTCACGACCGTCGTTGACTGCGGCGGCGCGGGCTGGCGCAATTTCGATACCTTCCGCGATTACGTGATCGACCGGTCGCGGACACGGGTTCTGGCGTTTCTCAATATCGTCGGGCATGGGATGCGCGGCGGGGTGTACGAGCAGGATCTGTCCGACATGGACGGCAAGCTCACCGGAATGGCCTGCATGCGCTACCGCGACGTGGTCGTCGGCATCAAGACCGCCCACTATGGCGGACCCGAATGGTACCCCGTGGAGCAGGGCGTGAAGGCCGGCGAAGCCGCCAAGATGCCGGTCATTGTCGACTTCGGCTCGAATCGTCCGGAGCGGCCTTTGGCCGATCTGCTGCGCCACAAGCTGCGTCCCGGCGATATCTACACGCACATGTACTCGGGGCTGCGCGGCGAACTGGATCCGTCGGGCAAGGTGAATCCAGGGATGTGGGATGGCCGCAAGCGCGGCGTCATTTTCGACGTCGGCCACGGCGGCGGCAGCTTCTCGTGGCGCATCGCGGCGCCTGCCGTCCAGCAGGGTTTCCTGCCGGACTCGATCTCAACCGACCTGCACATTGGCAGCATGAACGCCGGCATGATGGACCAGCTCAACGTGATGAGCAAGATGCTCACGCTCGGCGTCAAGCTGGACGACGTGATTCGCCAGTCCACGTGGAACCCGGCGCGCGAGATCCAGCGGGAAGATCTGGGGCATCTGTCGGTCGGGGCGCTCGCGGATATGTCCGTCCTGCAACTGGCCAAAGGCGACTTTGGTTTTACCGACATGCACGGCGCGCGCTTGAAGGGCTCGCAGAAGCTGATCTGCGAAATGACCTTCCGCGACGGACGCATGGTCTACGACCTGAACGGCCGCTCCCGCCAGGATTGGGATAAGTTGCCCGCCGGCTACGGTTCGCAGGGAGACCCGCGCTGGGATGGCATTCTCGGCGGCTACCGCCGCGGCGCCGGCGGCGGCAGACGTCCGCAGCGCTAACGCCGGTGCTGCTCGCGTAAGATCGCGGGATCGTCCATGCGCGGCGACGGCCGTGGTATATCCGGAGCCCTCGCCTTCTCCGGCACGAAGAGCCTCTCGTCTACGGGCAATTTCTTGTACGGCGAGAAGTCCGGCTCGGACGTGAAGCAATCCGACAGGTCCGCTGCCGCCGCGTCGAACAGGTTCAGCGGCGGCAGTCCAAGCAGCCGGAAGACCGTCTTCAGCAGGCCCGGGAAGCTCGAGTTCGTATGCGACACGTAGTTCCGTTTCGCCCACGGGCTCGCCACGAGCAGGATTGTGCGGTGCGAGTCGATATGGTCGCGGCCGCCCTGCGCGTCGTCTTCCGTAATGAAGATGGCCATGTTGCGCCACCATGGCGTGTGGCTCAGGAACTCGACGATCCGGCCCAGTGCCTCGTCATTGTCTGCGACAAAGGAAGCCTCGTACGGGTAACCGTCCTCCGGCCGTGCCGACGCCATGTGGTCATTCGGCAGATGGATGAACAGCAGCCCGGGCAACGGCTCGTCCCCATCGATATACAGTTGCCGGACTTCGCGAATGAACTGGTCGGCGCGGTACTGATCCGGGATGTTCATGTTGTAGCCCGGATATTGCCGCGACGTGTTCCGGTAAAGCGGACCTGGCATCGGCATGTTGGTCAGCAGACGTGCGCCGGTTGGTTCGAGACCCGTTCCTTCGTCGACTCCCGCCAGCTCAAAGCCTTCCCCGAAGTTGCGGAACGGGACCCCGTGGCGCTCCAGGTGGTGCCACAGCGTGCCCGCCTGGAGGATCTCCTCCGGATGAACGGAAGAATTGCTTCCGGCGAACAGCAGGCGTCCCGGTGCGGTGGTGGGGATCCGGAAGTCCCTGCCGCCGGCGTACGACGACATGAGCGAACTCTCGGTCCAGGCGTTCGGGTACGACCCGGCCAGCCAGTGGTGGCCGTCCACGCTGACCTCCGCGTCGGCGTAGAAGTTGTCACTGAAGGCGAACCGCTCAGCCAGCGCCCGGTGATTGGGCATCACGTTCACGCCCTGCAGGCTGAACCGCTGCCGCCTGCCGTCGATGTAGCCGTTCCTGCCGAAGCGGGCGAGTCCGGGAAAGCCCGCCACCGGCCCGTTGGAGGCTTCCCGCAGGTCGCCAAACACTTCGTCGAATGTGCGGTTCTCCTTCACGATCAGGACTACGTGGCGGATTGCGTCCGGCAGCGGCGGCGGATCGCCTTCCGTCGGGAAGAAGCCGTTGCCCGCCAGGGCCAGTGCCGTCAGCTTCGGGAGTTCCCTGGGGAATGGCAGCGGGAAGATGGACACGGTCCCCCGCCGCAGGACACCGGAAAACGTTTCATCTTCAAGCGGGCGTGCGTTCGGGCCCGTCCCGTGGCCCTTGGCGTTGGCGACCAGGACCGTGTCGCCATCCAGAGCGATGCGCGTGGGAAACCAGCCCACGGGCAGGTGTGCGATCACCTGGTTCGTCTTTATGTCGATCACACCGACCGCGTTGATGCCCGCCTCGGCGACCAGCAGCCAGCCCGATGTCTGGTGCACCGCGAGTCCCACGGGCAGGATGCCGCGCAGCGCGTCAAGGCCGGGAATCCGCAGCGGGATCTCCGACAGAATCTCGAGGGACGCCGCGTCGATGACGGTGATCAAGTCCTGGTTGGCGTTCGACACATAGATCCGGTCCGCCGTGGCGGCGATTCCGGATGGGCTGCTGCCGCCCTCCGATTGCGGACCCACTGGCAGACCTGTGCGCACAAACGCCTCCACGGCGTGCGTTTCCAGGTTGACCACGGCGACCGAGTTGGCCTCCTTGACGTTCGGGCTGCCCAGTCCCGGCACGCGCACCGGACCCCGTGCCGTCTCGCGTTCGACGCCGTTCTCCGCCTCGGCTGACGGGAAGCCGAACGCCGGGAAGGGCAGCCCGGTCTCCCTGGCATTGGCCGCGTCCGCGCCAGGGACCGGCTGGTATTCGAACAGGCCGGCGTTGGTGACGTAGGCACGGCGCCGGTCGGGAGAGAGCGCGATGGCGAAGGGCAGGCGGCCGAGGCGCACGGAGCCCACCACCTGGTTCCGGCGCACGTCGACGGTGACCAGGCGGAAGTTCGCCTGGTCAATCACGTGGACGAGGTGGCGGTCCGGGTCGTAGGCGAGGTCGGTCGCGTAGCTGTCGGCGTAGGTTTCGCCGCCGAAGGTTCCGTTGAGATCCCACGTGCGCCGGGTCCGGCCATCGGAGAGATGAATCCGCCGCAGCCGGCCCGCATTTCCCTCTGCCGCCAGCAGGGTCTGTCCCCCTTCGAAAGCCAGTCCCATGAACACGGAGCGCCATTCGTCGTCTTCGGACTGCTCCTCGCCGCGGACCCTGCGGGCGACGAAGTGGCGTGCCGCGCGGGTCCGGTCGCGCTGGCGCTCCAGGATGGTCAGCGAGGAGCGCTCCGGACCGCTGTTGGCGGTCACGACCGTGCTTCCGTCGGCGGACGCGGCCAGCCCCAGGGGGCCGGGACCGGTGATGTACTGTGTTCCGAGAGGGCTGATCACACGGCCGCCCGGCAGAATGCTCGGCGCACCGGGTCGTCGCAATGCGGGCCGTTCGCCGGCCGGCGCCGTATAGTATTGCGCCGCCGCCAACGAGCAGGAGACGATCCAGAACAGGAAAAGCCGCACCCGGGACATGGACATCTTCCAGCCTAGCTGGAAACGTACTGGCTCAGAAACCGCTCCTCGGACTCCGATCCCCCGATCAGGACGATCTCGGCGCCGTGCTCCAGGACGGACTGCGGCGGCGGATTGACGATCTGCTTCCCACCGGACTTGAGAGCCACGATGCTGCACCCCGTCTGCCCGCGAATCGCACTGGCCGCGATCGTGCTGCCTTCGAGCGACGGCGGCACCGGGAGACGGAACACGTGCAACCCCTCGGCCATAAACAGAATGTCGCCTCGGCGCAGGAGATTGATCAGGACGTTCGCCCCCATCGAAGCGTACGAAAGCACGAAGTCGGCGCCCGCGCGATGCAGGGTCGACACGTTGCGTTCCAGCGTGGAACGGCTGAGGATCTGGATGTCCGGCCGCAGCCGCCGGCAATATAGCGTCAGGTAGACGTTGATGTCGTCCTCGTGGGTCGTCACCAGGACCGAGGGCGCCGTGTCAATTCCCGCCTGTTTCAGAACCTCGAGATCGGCGGCGTCTCCAGCGACGTAGCGGGAGGGGTCGCGGACACGCTCCGGGCGCTTCTCCACGATGATGGACGGAAACCCCGCCTCATCCAGCGCGCGCGCCGCCGCGCGGCCGACTCTTCCGCCGCCGATGATGATGACGGCGCCTGGCGTCGCTTTGTACGTCTGGAACACCTGGTTGTAGGCGTCGAGCTGCGTCACGGTGCCCGTCATGACGAGCACCGTGTGCTCCGAGATGCGCGTGTCCGGACCCGCCAGGGCGAACATGCCGCGTTCCCATACGCCCGCAACACTGAGATGGAACTGCTCGCGCAGCCTTGCCTCGCGGAGGGTCCTGCCCACCAGCGGCGTATTGGCCGCGGCGGCTTCGGCGACCATCATGTCGTCGAACTCACCGATCACGTGGGCGCGCGCGTCCCGGCCAATCACGCGCCGTGCCAGCGCTTGCCCGAGAACGCTGGCCAGCATCAGGACACGCGACGTCCCGGCCAGTTCCAAAATGTCAATCGAAGCCTCGGCCGACGCCGTCGCCACCACCGGCACCGTCGGGGAGATCTCCCGGACCGTAAACGCGATGTTCGTGTTGACAGGATCCGTCAGCGTCGCCGCGACCAGCACCGCCTGGTCGACGCGAACCTTGCGGTACGTCTCGGGATCGTCGACCGCGCCCAGCACCACCCGCACTCCCTGGTCGTGCAGGTCGAGAGCAGCGGACAACTGAGGTTCGATGACTGCGTACGGATAACGGTACTTCTGCAGCAGGCGCACGAACGCCGCGTCGACCGGCCCGTAGTTCGTGAGGATCACGTGGCCGCGCGTGTCCGCCGGGAGGTGGTCCGGAGCGCGGGCAGCGGTTTGCGCTTCCATCCATGGGGCATAGAAGAACTGGATGAACGTGAACGGCAGCAGGACGAGCAGGAACAGCGTTCCCGACAGCAGCACCACCACGGAGAAGATGCGGCCGATGTCGGACTCGAACGTGATGTCGCCGAAGCCGAGGGTCGACATGACCACGAGTGTCCAGTACACCCCTGTGATCCACGAATGAGCCTGCCCCTCGAGCGCCATCAGGAAATGAAACACCGTGCTGAACGAAGCGATCATGAGCGCCAGGATCAGCAGGAAGCGCAGGAGGATGAACAGATTCCGCTGCTGGCGGCGCTGGCTCAGGTAACCGAGGAGGACGCTGAAGAATGTCTTCATTGCGACGGCACATCAACATACCCGAACAGGGTCCCGGCACGCAAGCGCGAGACTGCCATGCTAGAATTGCCGCTAGCTGGTCATGGACTTGCCTCAAGGCTACACGAAGCAAGACGTGTGCCGGATGTTGTCGATTTCGGACCGCCAGTTGCGGTCCTGGCAACGGCGCGGGTTCGTCCCCATCTCCCCAACGTTCACCTTCGCCGATCTGATCGCGTTGCGCACGTTGCAGAAACTGCGTGAGAGCCGCGTACCGCCCGGCAAGATCCTGCGCGCGATTGAATCCCTCAAGGCGAAGCTCGCTCACGTGGATCGCCCCCTGTCGCAGTTGAAGATTGTCTGCGAGGGAGGCCGGCTCGCCGTCCAGGAGTCCGGCCAGCGGATGGAAGCGATCACGGGCCAGATGCTGTTCGACTTCGACACGGCGGAACTGGGCCGGCTGACGGCGTTTCCGGTGGGACAGACCCCGGGTAAGTCGCCTCCGCCCCCCGACCCACGCGAAGCCGAGCACTGGTTCCAAAAAGGTCTTGAACTCGAAGAATCCGGCGCCCCGCTCAAGGATGCGATTCAGGCGTACCGCAAGGCCATCGAGATCAATCCCAGCGCCGCAGGGGCGCTGGTAAACCTCGGCACCATCTATTTCCATATGCGGCGCTACCGCGAAGCGCAAACGTATTACGAGCGCGCGGTGGCCGCTGACGCCCGGTATCCGCTGGCGCACTTCAACGTGGCGAATCTTTACGAAGAGATGGGGCACCGGGAGATCGCCCGTGAGCACTACCTCACGGCGCTCCGTCTCAACCCGCACTACGCGGATGCCCACTACAACCTGGCGCTCCTCGCGGAGCGTTGCGGGGACCTGATGGGGGCCGCCCGGCACTGGCGGGCCTACCTCAAGATTGACCCTTCCTCATCCTGGGCCGACATCGCCCGGCGCCAGCTTGAGAAGCTGCGCGCGGCCGCCGTGGTGCGCGGGGGCGGTGACAGGACTGCTACACTGGAGAACAAATGAGGGGCAGCATCCGGATCGTCCTGTTCCTGGCCGCCTTGACCGCGGCCTTCGCCCTCCTGGGGCAGAACTCTGAACCAGCGGCGCGCGAGCCCGAAGCATCGCCTGAGCAGACCATCCGCGTCGAAGTCGAGGAGGTCATCGTTCCGGTCACCGTGACCGACGACAAGGGACGCTTCGTCTCCGACCTGGATGCCAAGGATTTTCGCATTTTCGACGAGGGCCGGCCCCAGCAAATCCGCTTTTTCACGCGCGATCCGCAGCAGCCGGTAGTGGTCGGATTCCTCCTGGACATGAGCAACTCGACGCGCATTCACTGGAAGCATTTCCAGGAGGCGTCGATGGAACTGGCGTTCAACCTGCTCCCCGGCGATGACCGCTTCAGTGGGTATCTGATTACGTTCGCCAATGACGCCGAGCTGGCGGTGAACACCACCCAGGACTCGGAGAAGATCGCCGACAAGATCCGGAAACTCAAGCCCGGTGGCGGCGCTGCCTTTTATGACGCGATTTACATGGCCTGCACCACCCGCAGCCTGATCCAGGGCGAGCCCTACGAGCCGCGCCGAGTGATCATCGTGATCGGCGATGGCCACGATACGGCGTCCAAGAAATCGCTCGAGGAAGTGCTCGAACTGGCGCAGCGCAACCTCGTGACGATTTATGCGCTGAGCACGGTGTCGTTCGGATTCTCAAGCGAGGGCGAGAAGAATCTCACCCGCCTGGCCGAAGAGACCGGGGGACGCGTGATGTACCCGCTGAACAACCTCTACAAGGACATCTCGGGCTATCTCTCGACGCCCTCGGACGAGGGGAACTTTGCGATCAAGGTCGGCACCGGCGGATATGCCGCCGAGGTGGCGAGCGGAATCTTCCGTGCCATCGCGGCTGTTTCCGGCGAGATCTCGACCCAGTACATCCTGCGCTACGTTCCGGACACCGGTACGTCTCCGGATTCGAAGCTGTTCCGGAAGATCGAAGTCAAGGTGCCCGTCCTGCCGCATGTCCGGATGCGGCACAGGAGCGGATACTATCCCAGCCAGCCTCAATAGATCCGGCCGATAAGAAACACCAATGGCGGCGCGCGGCGAGTTCGTGATCCTGCGGCTGGACCGGCCGGGGCTCCCCACGGCGAATCTTGGTGTCCTCCTGCTGGACCCGGAACACGGCCGCCTCTATCGGAAGTGGCGCGACGATCTGAGCACACTTGGCGATGACGTCGCCAGCCACCTGCCCGAATACTGCGAATCGATGGTGTACGAGATGGGCGCCTCGGAGTTCGTCGCGCACCTCGAAGACACGCTCTCCCATGCGATTCGCGTCACGGACCGCGAGGCAGTGGAGGTCCAGGATTTCTCCCGGTCCCTGAACCGGCTGTTCGCCGAGCATGTCCAGGCGCGCAGAGTGCTGCCCTTTGTGACGCATGTGCCGCTCTACTCGGCGCGCGCCGCGGCAGGCGGATTCGGCCACGAAATGGATGTTGAGACGGAGGACTGGGTCGCGGTGCCCGGAGCGGAAGAAGGCCGGCTGCGGTTGACCTCGGACATGTTCGCTGCGCGCGTCGTGGGCCGGTCGATGGAGCCGCTCATCCCCGATGGCAGTGTGTGCCTCTTCCGCGCTCATGTGACGGGATCGCGGCAGGGCAAACGTCTCCTGGTGGAGCGGGCCGGAGCGGGGACGGGCGTCGAGCTGACCGTGAAGCGCTACCGTTCCGTCAAGGCGGCGCGCGGAGAAGAGTGGAGCCACGCCGCGATCCGTCTGGAGCCGCTGAATCCTGAGTTCGAGCCGATGGAGTTCGCTCCCGAAGACGAGCAGCGCGATTTCCGGGTGCTGGGCGAGTTCGTCCAGGTGCTCGATGAAGCCTGACGGCTTTGCAGGGACGCTCCTGGCCTGGTACCGGCAAGCGCGCCGCAAGCTTCCCTGGCGGCAGACCAGCGACCCCTACGCCATCCTGGTCTCCGAATTCATGCTCCAGCAGACCCGGGTTTCGGTGGTCGAGCCCTACTTTCGCCGCTTCCTGAAGCGCTTTCCCGACGCCGCGTCGCTCGCCGCCGCCACCGACGCGGAGCTGCTCGCGCACTGGGCGGGCCTCGGCTACTACTCCCGCGCGCGCAACCTGCGTCAGGCGGCCGAAGCGATTGCGGCCAGCGGCTTCCCGCGGTCCAGCGAAGCTCTGCGCCGCTTGCCCGGAGTTGGCGAGTATACGGCCGCCGCTGTGGCAAGCATCGCTTTCGGCGAACCCGTTCCCGCAGTCGACGGCAATGTGCTGCGTGTGATGGCGCGCGTCACGAATGACGCCGGCGAGATCGCGGTTCCGGCGACGCGGAAGCGTTTGGCTGCCGAAGCGGCGGTTCGGCTGGATGCTAGCCACGCGGGCGACTTCAACCAGGCGCTCATGGAACTCGGCGCGACCATCTGCCTGCCGCGCAACCCGCAGTGCCTGCTCTGCCCCGTTCTGGGACACTGCGAAGCCCGCGCCTGCGGGACCCAGGACTCACTGCCGGTCAAGGCTTCGCGGAGCACTGCCATCCGCCAGGAGGTCTCGCTCGTGGTCGTGAAAAGAGGGACGGACCTCCTTTTGCGGCAGCGGGACCGGGATGCCGGCCGCCTCGCGGGCTTCTGGGAACTCCCGTCACCCGGCGACCTGCCGGGGAATCCGGCACTGCGTCCGCTCGGCACGTTCCGCCACGCCATCACCCGCTATCAGTACACGGTCACGGTTTCGTCTGCCGTCCTGAGGACAACCCCCGCCGGGTGGGCGTGGGTGAGCGCAGGAGCGCTTCCCGATCTGCCGATCACGACGATGACCCGGAAAGCGCTCGCCCTGGCTCACTCTCCACTCTGCTGAAGAGTCTTGGCGACCAGGCCCGTCCAGCCCGTCTGGTGGCTGGCGCCGAGACCCGCGCCGTTGTCGCCATTGAAATACTCGTAGAACAGCACCAGGTCCCGCCAGTGCGGATCGTCGCGGAAGAGCGTGTTGCTTCCGTTTACGGGGCGGCGGCCATCCGGTTCCCGCAGGAAAATGTGGTTCAGACGTCGTGACAGGCACGCCGCCACCTCCCATAGCGTCATCCGGGCGCCGCTTCCCACCGGGCACTCCACCAGGAACGCATCGCCAGTGAAGTGATGGTACTTCTGCAGCGACTCGACGAGCAGGAAGTTGATTGGAAACCAGATCGGTCCCCGCCAGTTGGAGTTGCCGCCAAACAGACCGCTCGATGACTCGGCCGGCTCGTAGGTCACGGTGTATTCGTGACCGTTCACCGGGAGCCGGAACGGGTGCTTGAGGTGATGCCGGCTCAGCGACCGGATGCCGTACGGCGAAAGGAACTCGCCCTCATCCAGCATGTACTTCAGCACGCGCGGGAGCCGCTTCAAGTTCACCGCCGACAGCAGCCGCCGGACCCCGTGCGGGGTCTCCTGCTCGTCGATGTGCTGGCGTAGCTCGCCATTGTTGTTGAGAAACCACTCCATACGCCGCTTGAACCCCGGCAGTTGGTTGACGATCTCGGGTTCCAGCGTTTCCACGGCGCAAAGCGCGATCAACCCGACCAGCGAGCGGATGCGCATCGGGACGCGCGTTCCGTCGGGCAGGTTGAGCAGGTCGTAATAGAAGCCGTCCTCCTCGTCCCACAGGCTCCGGTCGCCCCCGCCCAGATGGTTCATCGCATGCGTGATGTGGACGAAGTGCTCGAGGAACTTGCTCGCCACATCCTCGTAGGCCGGGTTTGTCCTGGCAAGTTCGAGCGCCATGGCGAGCATGTTCAGCGTGTACATCGCCATCCAACTTGTGCCGTCGGACTGCTCGAGAAACCCGCCGGTCGGCAGCGGCTTGCTGCGGTCGAAAATGCCGATGTTGTCCAGCCCCAGGAATCCGCCCTGGAACAGGTTGTTCCCCTCGTGATCCTTCCGGTTGACCCACCAGGTGAAGTTCAGAAGCAGCTTGTGGAACATCCGTTCCAGGAAGGCTGTATCTCCCTGTCCGCAACGCTTCCGGTCGATCTTGTACACCCGCCAGACGGCCCATGCGTGGACCGGCGGATTCACGTCCTCAAACGCCCATTCATAGGCCGGGATTTGCCCGTTCGGGTGCATGTACCATTCGCGCAACATGAGCACGAGTTGCTCCTTGGCGAAGTCCGGATCGACGAGCGCCAGCGGGATGCAATGGAAGGCCAGATCCCAGACCGCGTACCACGGATACTCCCACTTGTCCGGCATCGAGATCACGTCAGAGTTGTAGAGATGGGTCCATTCGTGATTCCGCCCCTTCATTCGCTCGGGCGGAGGCGGCGGCTGCCCGGGATCGCCCCGCAGCCACGTCCGAACGTCGTAGTAGTAATACTGCTTGGTCCAGAGCATGCCGGCGAAGGCCTGGCGCTGCACGTTGCAGGCGTCGGAAGTACAATCGCCACTCAGCAAAGGCGCGTAGAACTCGTCTGCTTCCGCGATTCGTTCATTGAATATGGTATCCACCTCGCCGGCCGGTTGCTCCTGATCGGTCAGGCGGAGCCACACCGTCCGGCTTTCCCCCGGTTCGAGGTCTACCGTATACCGCGCGGCCGCCTTCGTGCCCTCGTGGGCCGGATTCACCGCCTCCGTGCGGCCGTGGACGATGTATTCGTGGAATGCGTCCTTCACGTGGGGAGCGCGATTCGGCGTGCCGAACAGCCGCTCGAAGTTCGTGGCGTTCTCGGTAAACAGAATCTCATCCGCGCCGTAGCAGAACAGACTGCGCGGGCCGAAGTAGATGCCTTCCAGGGCAATCCGCTCGTGATCCGTCCGCCGGAGGTGCGGCTTGGGTCTGCCCGGGGCCCAGGACCAGGTGTCCCGGAACCAGACGGTGGGCAGCAGGTCGAGCCGGGCGCGCTCAGGTCCCCGGTTAACCGCGGTGATCCGGATAGCGATGTCTTCCGGAGTGGATTTCGCATACTCCACGAACACATCGAAGTAGCGTCTGCCTTCGAAGACGCCGGTGTCGAGCAGTTCGAACTCCGGGTCGCGCCTCCCGCGGCGGCCGTTCTCTGCGGCGAGTTCGTGATAGGGAAATTCCGCTTGCGGGTACTTGTAGAGATATTTCATGTACGAGTGGGTGGGCGTCGAATCGAGGTAGAAGTAGAGTTCCTTGACGTCTTCGGCCCGGTTGCCTTCGTTGCCCGTGAGGCCGAACAGGCGTTCCTTGAGGATCGGATCGTGGCCATTCCATAGGGCGAGCGCGAAGCAGATGTTCTGGTGGCGGTCACAGATGCCCGCCAGGCCGTCCTCGCCCCACCTGTAGACGCGAGACCGGGCATGGTCGTGCGGGAAGTACTCCCAGGCGGTGCCGTGGGCGCTGTAGTCCTCGCGGACGGTCGACCAGGCGCGTTCGCTCAGATACGGTCCCCAGCGCTTCCAGTGCGCGTCCCGGCGCCTCGCCTCGGCCAGACGCTGGTGCTCGCGGCTCATTCCGTGATCGCTCATTCCAAGACTTATAGCAGATCCGCTGTTTGGAAGAGTTACAGGGGCCATGGCATCATGAATCGTCCGCATGGCGCCAGGCGATGAGATCGAGTTAATTGGCAGAGCTCGGGCCGGGGAGCAGGCGGCACAGGACCGGCTCTACCGCGAGTTCTTTGCGGAAAGCCGTTCCATCCGGTCCCTACTGAACCGCGAGATCTCCGAACCGGCCGACCGGGAGGACGTCCTGCATGACGCCTTCCTGTCCCTGCTGCGCTCCGGAGCGGAATTCCGTGGGGACGCGCGTTTGGGGACGTTCGTCTACCGCGTCGTCCAGATCGCGATCCTCCAGAAGCGCCGCTCGGACCGGGCCCGGCGGGAGCACCAGATGGTCCGGCTCACGTACGACTTCCAGGGTGAGGAACGCGAACGCGAGCTGGCTGTGGAGGATTACCACTACGAGCAGACCGATGCCGATGCCACGGCCCGTAAGTTGTACGAACTGGTCCCGGAGCCGCTCCGGACGGCGATCCGGCTGCGGGTGAGCGAGGAGTTGAGCTACGAGGAGATCGCGGTGCGGACCGCTGCTCCGATCAACACCGTGTCGACGCGAATCTTCAAGGCCCGCAGCCTATTATCCCGTCTGCTGAACGGGGACATGCTGAACGGGGACAGACCCGTTTCTGGCGGGAAGAAAGGGGGGGCGTTCGCGTGACTAACCTGAAGATGGAGTGTACCGACCCGGCGGTCTACCCGCCGGATCCCGAGGTCCGGGAAGAGTGGCTGTGGCGCCATTCGCTTGGGGAAGAGTTCCCCGCGACGGAGGCAATCCGGGCGCACCAGCGATCATGCGCCGTCTGCCGCTCCGAAATGGATCAGATCGGGCGTGTCGCCGGCGCCCTGAAGGGGGGGCCAGGGCCCCGCATCCTCGCCGTCTGCCCTCCGCCAGAGCGCTTGTCTGAGTACGCCGCCGGGATTTCATCCGACCCCCGGCTAGCCCGCCACATCGGGGTCTGTCCCCTTTGCCGGGACGAGGTCGCGTGGCTGCGCTCGACGTCAGAACCTCGTGTGCTCCCGTTCCCTTCGCGCCGTGCCTGGCTGCTCGGCGCTGTGGCCGCAGCCGCGTTGCTGGCCCTCGTCCCAACTGTTCTGCACCAGCCCGAACCGGGTCTGTCCCTGTTTACCGACCTCGTTCAACCTATTGCACTCGAACGGAAAGCAATCCTCGACGACGTCAGGAACCCGATCCTGAACCCGTTCGCCGAAGCCGCCCTCTCGGCGCTCGAACAAGGCAATGCCATGGCGGCGGAGTCGGAGGCACAACGCCTGCTCGCTGCCGCTCCGGACAATCCCGGTGGCTTGACTTTGCTGGGGCTGGCGCGTCAGAAGCGTGGCGATATCCAAGGTGCCTATAGGATCGTGCTGCGCGCGGAGGAGGTCCGTCCCGCTTCCGAGTTCCGCTGCTGGGTCTTGTTGCAGCTCGCGCTAGCCACCGGTGACGTCGAGTCGATCCGGCGGGAGTGCCGCCATCTCCAGTTCCACGAAACCCACCGCGAACGTGCGATCGAATTGATGGAGGAAGTCGAAGAGCGCCTCGCCGGGCGCGCCCGAGTGTAGCTGTTACGCCAGAATCCCCTTGATGACCTCGCCGTGCACGTCGGTCAGCCGCATCTGCCGGCCGCTGAACCGGAATGTCAGTTGTGTGTGGTCGAGTCCCAGCAGGTGCAGCATCGTGGCGTGCAGATCGTGGATGTGGACCTTGTTCTCCACCGCGAAGTAGCCGAACTCGTCCGTCGCCCCGTAGACGGTCCCGCCGCGAACGCCTCCACCGGCCAGGACCATAGTGAAACCAAATGGGTTATGATCCCGCCCGTCCTTCCCCTGAGACATCGGTGTGCGGCCGAACTCCGCCCCCCAGACGACCAGCGTTGTATCCAGCAACCCGCGCGCCTTCAAATCCTTGATCAGAGCTGCGACGGGCTGGTCGGTCGCCCGCGCATTCTTCGTGTGGCCATCGAGCAGCCGGCCATGCTGGTCCCACCGGTCGACTCCTGGGATCTTCGGCGTCAGGCACTCCACGAAACGGACGCCGCGCTCGACGAGCCGCCGCGCCAGCAGGCACTGCCGGCCGAAGTCGGCCGTCGCCGGGTCGGAGACCCCATAGAGGTCGAGCGTCGCCTTCGACTCGCTTCCAAGATCGGTCAGCTCCGGCACCGCGCTCTGCATGCGCCAGGCCAGTTCGTAGTTGGCGATGGTCGCCTCAATCTCACTGACCGCGCCGAGACGGTCGAGAACGCCCCGGTTCAGCCGCTGGACCAAGTCGAGCTTCGTCCGCTGGATCTCCCGCGAAGGCTCGCGCGACTCTGCGTTGGCGATGGGCTGAGCCCCGCGGCGGAAGAGCGTGCCCTGAAACGCCGCCGGCAGGAAGCCGCAGCCGAAGTTGTCCATGCCGCCCGCCGGAATCAGTCCGCTATCCAGCACCACGAATCCAGGCAGGTTCTCCGACTCGCTGCCCAGACCGTAGGTGATCCAGGCGCCCATGCTGGGCCGCCCCTGCTGTGCGAAGCCGGTGTGCAGCAGGTAGTTCGCAGCCGTGTGCTCGGAGTTGTCTGACGTCATGGAACGGATCACGGCAAATTCGTCCGCGCAGGTGGCCATGTGCGGCAGCAGGTCGCTTACCTCGATGCCGCTCTGTCCCCGTTTGTGGAACTCCCAGGGCGACGCCATCAGGTTGCCGTTATCGTTGAACTGCGTCGGTGGCGCGTCCATCGGCAGCGGTTTGCCGTGATCGCGCTCGAGCCGCGGCTTCGGGTCGAACGTGTCGATCTGGCTGGGTCCTCCGTCCATGTAGAGGAAGATCATGGACTTGGCCTTGGCCGGGAAGTGCGTTTTGCGCTGCGCTGCAAGCGCGGTCAACGCCATCCCGCCAAAGCCGGCGGCGGCCCGGCATAGGAGCACGCGGCGGGACAGGTAGCGCCTACCGGACATAAAGGAACTCCGCGGTATTGAGCAGCGCGTGCGCGTATTCAGTCCACGCCTGCGGGTCGTCGAGTCCGGCGGCGTGCATCCGCCCGAGGAACGCCGCAGCCTCCCGCTGCTCGTCGCTTTCTGGCGGCCTGCCGAATGCCTCTTCGTACATCTGGCGCACGCGGTCCTCCGGCTCGGCGGTCAGACGGCTGGCCCAGCGACTTGCCATCAGGCGGACGAAGCCGCTGTTCATGAAATACAGCGCCTGGGACGACACGGTCGACATGTTCCGCCGGCCGATTGTCGTGATGGGCTGCGGGTAGTCGAACGTCAGAAACATATCGGTGAGGAAGTTGCGCCGGACCTGGAGATAGATGCTGCGGCGGTTGGCGCCGTCGAGCGGCCCGGATACCGGCTTGCCGCGCGGGTCGCTGTCCATGAACGGGCTCACGTACGGAGGAACGCTTGGGCCGAATTGCGTGCGGTCGAGCGTGCCGGCGACTGCCAGCAGATTGTCCCGCAGGGCCTCCGCTTCCAGGCGGCGCACTGGGAAATGATGCAACAGTGCGTTGCGCGGATCCGTTTCGGCGGCTCGCGGGTCGGCGGTGCTGGCCATCCGGTACAGCCGGGAGCGCAGGATCTCGCGCTGGAGCGCCTTGAGCGACCAGCCATTCGCGATCAGCCGTGTAGCGAGGAGATCAAGCAGTTCCGGGTGGGAGGGACGGTCCCCGGTGACTCCGAAATTGTCCGTGCTTGCGACGAGCCCCGTGCCGAACAGGTAGTGCCAAACGCGGTTGGCGGCCACTCGGGCCACCAGCGGTTCTGCGTCGTCAAAAAGGCGTTCGAGCAGTTCCCGGCGTCCACTTCCCGCCCCGGGCGGCGGCTGATCGACGCCGCTGAAGACGGTGAGGAACCGGCGCGGGACAATCGCTCCCGGGTTGTGCGGGTTCCCCCGGATCAGAACGGGGACATTCCTCGGTTCGTCCTCGACTGTAGTGAGCGCAAATTCGGTTTCTGCCGGAATTTGCGCTTCCAGTGCCCGGCGTTGCGCGAGGCCGGCTTCAGAAAGCAGACGCCACCGCTCTTCTGGCTGCGGTCCGGACCAGGGCGGCGGTTCCTTCCTGTCGGAAAAGACAACCTGATCGACCGCGATGCCGCCCTGCGGATTCAGATCGGAGATTTCGAGGTACGCCCAGTTGCCTTGGCCCATGCGGGCATCGATCGTCATCCAGCGCATCGCGCCCGGCGCTTCCAGGGTCCGTCCCCGACTTGTGTACTCGTCCGCGAACAGGCGGACACGGCCTCCGCGGCCCCCCATTCGTACGTGAATGTAGCGTTCCCGGATGCGGAACTGCGGCGAGATCAGGATCCCCTGGAGGCGCGCCGACAGCCGTGCCGAGTCGGCGAGACCACCCTGAGGTTCGCTTTCGAATGCAAGGCCTGTCCCCTTCCAGCCCTCCTTGCCGTTCAAGAAGCTGGTGAAGGACCGGTATCCGGGTGCGCCTTCGGGTGGTGTTCCGGGTCGGGCTGTTCCCCCATCCAGGTGGCGGATTTGGGCCAGGATCGGGCCGACCCCCTCGTTCAACGCCGTCTGCCGCGGCCGGACACTCCGGAATATCCCGGCCAAGGCGTAATAGTCGGAAGCCGGAATCGGATCGAACTTGTGGTCATGGCAGCGGGCGCAGGCTACGGTCAGCCCAAGCACTGCCTTCCCGAACACGTCGATCTGGTTGTCGACCCGGTCTACCAGCGCCTGATCGGAATCGACCGGAGTGTTGATGACTTCGCCCAGCCACGGGAACGCACTCAGAATGAGAGCGTCCGGCTCCTGCGGCGTCAGATCGCCCGCTAACTGCAAGCGGACGAAGCGATTATAGGGTGTGTCCCGGTTGAACGCGCGGATGACGGCGTCGCGATACCGCCAGGCGTTGGGTTTGTCAACGTCGAATTCATGCCCGTCCGTTTCGGCGAAACGAACGAGGTCAAGCCAGTGGCGGGCCCATCGTTCGCCATAGTGGGGCGAGGCGAGAAGCCGGTCGATCACCCGCTCCCAGGCATCGGGCGCCGGATCGCCTACGAATGCGTCAACTTCCTCGGGTGTGGGAGGCAGGCCGGTGAGAGCAAAGGTCGCCCGGCGCAGCAGAGTCCTGCGGTCTGCTTCTGCCGAGGGCGAAAGCCCCTTCTCTGTGAGCTTGGCCAGCCAGTGCGTCTCAAATGCCCCGGCTGGCGGCCGAAGCGGACGGAACGCCCAATGCCTGCGGGCGCGCTCCCAGTCGATGCCGCGGGCACTGTGTTGCGGTTGGGAGTCCTCGCGGGGGTCGGGCGCCCCAAGAGCGATCCATTCCTCGAGTGCGGCGATCTCCGCGTCGGGCAGCTTGGCTTTGGGCGGCATCTGGAGGCGTGGGTCGCCGTAGCGGATGGCGCGGATCAGGCGGCTGGCGGAAGGGTCTCCCGGAACAAGCGCTGGTCCCGAGTCACCGCCGCGCGCGAGCCCGGCCTTCGTGCCCAACCGCAGACCGCCGCGCGGTTCCTTTACGGCAGGTCCGTGGCACGCAAAACACCTTGTCGCCAATACGGGACGGACCCGCTTCTCAAAGAACTCGGCGCCTGCTGGGTCAGCCCATGCGGGCAGCGCAGCTAACAGAAGAAACAGGAGCCCCGGCCGCATACCGGGCATTGTACTCTAGCCTGCGGCCAGGACGTATCTGGCCACGGGGAACGGGCCGTGCCGGACTTGCTGCTCGCGTAGCCACTCCATGGTCCCGCAAGGCCGTGAACTCCTGATAGCGAGTCGAATGGCGCGTTCGACGAGGGCGAATTGCTCCTGCCTGGTCGGCCCCAGGAACTCGCGCCAGCGGTCGCGTCCGAAGAGGCGGTCCCAGTCCTGGAGATCGAGGGCGATGTCTTCATCGGGGATACCGGCCAGACGCTGGCGTGCGGATGAGAACTCCCATTCCTCGGGCTTGCCCCGGAAGCCGGCCCGCATGGGGTTGGCTTCCACGTACCGCACTGCGGTCCAGAAGTGGTTCCAATCCAAGGGACTGGAGAAGTACCGGTTCTGGAACAGGTGTCCGGTCCGGCCGTAGCGCCGGTTGTAATACATGGCCCAGGCGGTATGAAGACGCTGGAAGAACTTGCCGAGGGCCTCCTTACTCGGTGGGGTGAGGATCCAGTGCATGTGGTTGTCCATCAGGCAGAACGCATGCACCCTGATGTTGTACTCGATGGCGAGTTTACCAAATCGTTTCAAATACTTCCGCTTGTCGTAGCCATCGCGGAAGAGGCGTCCGCGATCGACCCCGCGCGCCACGACATGGTGCGCGGTATCGGGGAACACGGTTCTGGCGGTACGGGGCATCTCTACAGGAGAGGTCGCCTCCCGCGCCAAAAAATCTCGCCCTCCCAAGTATTTTTTTGAACCGGGACGGACCCGGTTCAGTCGAGGGGGAAAGGGATCTCGTAGTAGAGTCCGGCGTCGATGACGCGGTCCTGGAACGCCTGCCAGACCGACGCCGTGACTCCTTCCGGCGCCGGGCGGTCGCGCAGGGCTTCACCATCGTCGGATCGCAGGACGCGCCCGCGTGTTTTCTCCTGCAGCCGGTCCAGCAGGGGGGCGAATGGTATCCGCGACCACCCCTGCCGCGCGGCCGACCCCTGATCCACAGGAACCATGGCGATCAATTCGGGATGCCGCATGCGCTCCAGCCCCAGATCTCGCAAGGTGGAGTTGTGGCTGCCGTGATGGCCCACTTTATAGAACACCGTGCGCTCCAGCAGGTCGTTGGCCGTGACACCATTCGCCCATTCAACATCCTGCCAGGACAGCCAGTTTCCGACTTGGGCATCAGCCGGGAAGAGCAGCACGCGGCCGCCCGGTACGAGTTCGAAAGCGAGCGCCAGGCTCGTGTTGTTTGTATCGCGGTCCAGCCGCAAAGCCAGCTCGCCTGAAAACTCCAGCCAATCGGCTTCCACGCGGCGCCAGGACGCCGTCTCGTCGAAGTAGGTCCGCCGGAAGAACGGGTCCGTCCCGGCTTCGTCCGGCGTCAGGCTGGCAACTTCGAACGGACGCGCAAGTGTGGCAAATTCATCGTTCGAGCCGACCGCCGCGGCGAAGAACGACAGCTCCGGACTCAGTGCAAGTCCTTTTTCCTCATAGACCTCACTCGCCGACGTGCGCGGATTACTGCGTTTCAACAGCGTCTCATTCTCCGGAGGACCGAGTACGTACACGCGGACGCCCTCGACACCTGCCAGAGTGCGCGGCGTCCCGCCAGGGTAGAGGAACTCCGCCTCATTCCGCGCCAGACCGACGACCGTCTCGAGCGCGAGCGACGTCCGGGACTGCCTGGCGGCGAGGTCTGTCCCGAAAAAACTCAGCAGTTTCTCCACCATCGGTGCCGACCCCAGCCCGGCAGGCGCGCTTTCTATCAGGGCGCTCAACGCCCGTACCCGTTCACCGCGTTCCTCACGCAGGCGCATCGCCAACGCGTTGGTCGGATCCTCAGTCCAGCCCAGCCACACCCGCTCGATCGTCAGTTTTTCCGGGTCTGTCCCCCTTTCGTCGTTGAAGAGACTGCGGGCGTCGAGGAAGCCGGAGAGGTGGTCCCAGTGCTCGTGCGTGACGACCGCCAGGTGCACCGTCCCTCCAGTCGCGGCGATGATGTTCCGGACAACAGCCTCGATCCGCTGCTTCGGCGCAGCCAGCAGGAGCCCGCAATCGATCATCACGTAAAACGGCTCGCCATCGCCCTGAGGCAGCGCCAGCAGGAAGCAGTCGCCGAATCCCTGGCGGTACGCCCTCACCCTAACTTCCCGCGCCCCGGTGAAGAGTCGCTCCATCGCGTCAGTCCTCCCGGTGCAGCAGCGCGAAGGGCTCCGCCATGCGGCGCCCCCCAGGATCCGGCGAATACGTCGCCCGCAACGACACCTGCGCCGGATTCCCGCGGAACTGCCGTTCCCGCTCCAACCGGCCCTCGTTCCAGATGCTCTTCACGATCGCGTACTTCACGGTGAGCCTGTGCAGATCGATCAGCAGCGTACAGCCGCCCCGGTACTTGAATTTCCGCCCCAATCCTTCCTCCATCCGCTTCTGCGTGATCTCGATCACCGCATCGGCGTGTAATTGGCCGTCCGGGCTGACGCGGCGCGCCACCCGCACGGAGTGCACTTCGAAGACCGGCTTCCCGTCGGCGTTCCGCGGCAGCGTCGCGGGCGCGGATTCGGCGTCAAGAGCAAGGCCGATCTCCCGCTGCGCCTCCTCGTCGAGGCCGAGTCCCGAAAGCCACACGTGCACCCGCCGGCAGTTGTCGTGCAGCAGCTTAAACGCTGCCTCCCGGTTCGTCCGCAGGTCCCACTCCGTCCGCAGGCTGTCGACCAGCCGCTTGACCGAGCCCCTGGGTAAATTCAGTTTCGGCTCCTTCCACCGCAGGCTTTCCACCGACAGCGTGCGGACATCACGCGGATAAATGCCGCGGCGGCGGAAGCCTTCGATAATTGTCAGGCGGTAGCCGCGTTCATCGTCCTGCACCATGTCGAAGTCCGCCGTGACGATCGCCCGCAGGTAGTCGCCGAACGTGATGTCGACCGGCGGGCAGTAATCCAGCGCGCGGATGCAAATCGACAGGACGTGCCGCGCGCTCTTGGCGGCCTCCTGCGCCAGACGGTTGACAAGGTCCGGATGCAAGTCCCCGGCGGGCAGGACGCCTGTCCCGCCAGTGGCCAGCCGCAGCAGATCCGCGACACGCGACTTGTAGATCGTCAGGAACGCATCGAACACCGCCGCCACGAGGATCGCCCCGCGGTCGTGCGCCTGCGTGGCCTGCTGCAGAAGCGCGGGATCCGGTTTGTGCGGCCGCCAGATGCCGGTGGCGGGATCTGTGAACCCCAGCGCATCGCGCAGCGCCCCACGCGTGCCGATCGCTTCGCCGAACTGTTGCGCCAGTTGTCCGAGCAGGTTCTGGCTGGCCAGGTCGCCCCGCGTCCGCGCGATCTGGTGCCGGAGCGCCTCGGGATACGAGAAATGCTGGAACAGCGCGACGATGTCGGCGAATGCTTCGTGAAATGCCAGCACGTCGGGATTGCTGGCTTCGGTAAACCGGGCATGGATGCCATCGAGCAGTGCATGCGTCACTTCGTGCGCGACCACATCGTGCGACAGGCAGGTGAACACGAGTCCGCCGGGCAGGTTCCTGCCCGGATTCGTGCGCGCCGCCGGAAAGTATCCGAACAGCAGCGCTTTCTTCGCGGGGCTGTAGTAGGCGTTCGGTTCCCGCAGGGCGTGAGGATAGATGCGCAGCCGCTGGACGAACTCGCGGCGGAACTGCCCGGCCTCGATGTACTCCCGCGCCGCCCAAAGAGCCGTCCGCCCCAGGGCCTGCTCAAAGTGCCGGATCGTCGTCATGGCGACCGCGTAGACCATCTGCTGATGAAACTGCGGCGTGCCTTCCGACGGCGGCAGTCCGTCCTGCGCCAGAAGGATGTGGTCGTTCAGATCGACCGGTGGATAGAAGCAGCCTGTGGCCGGATCGAAGTCGACGACCTCCAGGTACTCCCCCACCGGTCCGGGTTCGAGCGCTTCCTCCCAGCCGACGCGGAGGGTCGCTTCGTTGATGGCGGCGGTATCGATCTGACCACTGAGACCAGGGTCGAACAGGTAAGCGCGTAACCGGCGGAACGCGGGGGGTGGACTCGTCGTCATGCCCTCTCGGAGCAGTATATCCCTGTTACGGTAGAAGAATGACGCTGATGCAGCAGATTCGTTCGTACCCTGTGCCGCACGGGAGTGTCGGGCTCTGGTGGCTGGGGCAGAACGGATTCATCTTCAAGACTCCCGAAGGGACTCTGGTATCCACCGATCTCTACCTGACCAACAGTTGTGCCGAACTCTATTCCGGCATCGGCATCAGCCTCGACCGCCAGGTTCCCGTGCTGATTCCGCCGGAAGATCTGGAAGTGGATGTCTTCTGCTGCACGCACAATCACGTCGACCATACCGACCCGGTCACGATCCGCCATCTCCGGCACAAGGACACGATGCAGTTCGTCGGGCCGCATCCGAGTTGCGGCGTCTTCGCCGCCGAGGGCGTCGAGAGCGGGCGTATCATCCCGGCCTGGCCGGACTGCGAACATGAGTTTCGCGAGGTCCGCCTGCATGGCACGTTCGCCCTGCCCACCGATGACACTGACTTGAACCACATGGGCTTCGTCCTCGCCTTTCACAAGGGTCCGCGCGTCTACATCACCGGCGACACCGACTACAGCGACCTCTTGGCCTCGGCAGCCAAACACAAGCCGGACGTGGTGATCACCTGCATCAACGGCGGTTTCAACAACCTCTCGCACTGGGAAGCGGCGCAACTGGTCGGGAAGATCCAGCCGAAAGCCGCGATTCCCTGCCACTACGATATGTTCGCCGACAACGGTGTCGACCCGGCGCAGTTTCGCGCGTCGCTCACGTTGCAGGCTCCCGATGTCCGTTACACCCAGATGACCCACGGCGAGCCGCTGCTCCTGTCGTTCTAGGAGGTGCTCCGGGTGTGGCTCCTGTTGCTGGTTGCGCTGGGCGCGATGAGCGCGGCGGCCTCGGATGTCACGCTCTATTTGCGCTTCGGCGTGGGCGATCCTCCCGGCACCCGCTGGGACGGGCACTTGCGCGTCTCCGCCGCTCGCATCGTGCGATTGGAGGGCTGGCGCGAGGCCCGCGCCCATGCGAATCCCTACCAGGGCAGCTTCCAATTCACGACGCGGGACCGCGACGACGGTTTGCTGCTGACTCTGGCTCTGGAGGCACCCGACGCGACGCTCTACGTCGACACCGCGCAGGGCTCGTTCGCGGCGGAACCTGCGGCTCTGCCAGCCAGCTTCCTCGATGGGCGGGTGACCCTGACGCGTGTCGCGCCGGCATCCTGGATCGGCGGACCCGGTCCGCCGGTCTCGTCGCCTGCGCTGGCGGCTGCAGGGGACGCACCCTGGCTTGCGGATGTCGAAACGGTCCGCGGCGACCAGGTCTTCGCGCGCCGGTACGCCGGATCCTGGAGCGATCCGGAGCCCGTCTCCGATGCCGGCGCCGCCATCCTGGGTTGTGCGGCCGCCGTGGATGCCGAAGGCGCCTTGTGGGTGTTCTGGGCGGAACGCCGCGAGGGAGACTTCGATATCTACGCCCGGCGCCGGTTGCGAGGCGCATGGGATCCAGCCATCCGCGTGACTGCGCACCCAGGCGCCGACGTTACGCCCGCCGCCGTGACGGATGCGACGGGGCGCGTCTGGGTGGTATGGCAGGCGTTTCGGGGCGAGGGCGCGACAATCCTCGCCGTTGCCCAGACTCCCGCGGGATTCAGCCGGGAGGCCGCCGTGACGCTGCCACCGAGACAGGGATGGTCGCCCGTTCTGGCTGCCGGGCCAGCCGGCGAAGTCGCGTTCTCCTGGACAAGCTATGCCACGGGAACACCGGCGGTTCTGTTCCGCAAGGCCCGCTTCGACGGCACGATCGTGATGGAATCGCCGCTGCCCGTGGCTGCTCCCGCCGCCAATCCGTCGCCTGCGTTTGACGCCCGCGGTCGTATATGGTTCGCGTATGAAACAGGGGATCGCTGGACCCTGCGCTGCGTCGACGGATTCCGCTACTTCGCCGCCCCCGGATACTTCCGCGATGCGCCCGGCGCCGCGCCTTGGATGGTGATGGATGGCGGCTCGTTCAACGTCCTGGCGCGGGACGCCAGCATTTCCAAATTTTTCCGGTTCGACGGCGAGCGCTGGCAGGATCCGCTCACCATCCCGTTCTCCTGGGATGGCGGGGTCGCGGCCCTGAGCGGTCCGGGCCGCATCGTCGCCGCGATGACCGCCGGCGGCCGCCTCGCCTCAACCGATCTTGCCTTCGACGCCGCGGAACCCGCGGGCCAGCCGCTGGTCCGCCTGGCGTCCGAGCGGTTCCTGGAACCCGCTCCCGCGTGGACCGCCCATATCGCGAAGATCAAGGACGAACGCATCCTCATCGGCCACGATGCTTTCCGCGTTGCCATCGGCGCTGTCCGCGACGACTGGGAGGGCGTGCGCGCCGCGATCGAGAGCGTTCCGGTTGATTGGGCTTTGTACCGCGGCGGCAGCTCCTGGATCGAGCGGAAGTGGCGTCAGGCCATTGGTCTGCTCCTGCCGCCCGCCGCGGTTCCCGATCGCTGGCGCCAGACGGAGGCGCCCTACATCCTGGTCTGGACGCGCAGCCGTGAACCAGCCGCCATCCTCGCGGCTCTTCGCGAAGACCGGGCGTATACGGCGACGACGCCTATTCTCGCCTTCTTCCGCCGCGATCCCGCGACCCCGCGGCTCACGATCCGGCTGATCGGGAGCGCTCCTTTTGCCACGCTCACCATCCTCCGCGACGGCAGCGTTGCGCGGACATGGTCCGACCTGCCGGCTTCTGTTGACCTGGACTGGATCGACCCATCGCCAGGCGAAGCCTACCGGTTGCACGGTGTCCAAGCCGACGGACACACGGTGACGAGCGGCTTGAATGGGATACAATTCGCCGCGGAGGGGTACACATGGCCAGATTCTGTACAAACTGCGGCGCTCAAATAAACGCCGCCGCCGCATTCTGCGGCGGATGCGGCGCTCGCGCCGGACAGCCAATGCCGACCGCGGCGCCGGCCGTCAAGAGTTCCTCGCTTCTCAAGATTGTGTTGTTCGTGTTCGCCGGCCTGGCGCTGTGCGGGATGCTCATGATGGGCGCCTTGTTCTACGCCGGGATGAAGGTGAAGGATCGCGTGGAACAGACCGCCGCCGAGGAAGGGATCCGCCTGGGCGATTTCATCGCGCCGCCCACTTCAGGCAAGCGCTATGACGCCTGCCAGTTGTTCCCGCGCGACGAGGCAGGGTCCGTCCTCGGGGTGGCGATTGCACGCATCTCTTCGAGCGGTACGGGCCAGGAATCCTCCTGCGACTATTACCTCGATGCCGCATCTCAACAGGAGCAGGCCGACGCCCTGGAGAAAGCGCTCGCGAATCTGCAACAGAACGACCGCGCCGGTCTGGCGGAGGTAGAGAAGCTGGCGAAGGCGTTCGCCGGATCGGCTGGGGGAGCGGACGTTCCCTACTTCAAGCTGACGGTGGATTCCGAGACCGCCAGGCAGCGGCTACAGGGCCACAAACTGGCGGTGACGATGATGGGATGGAAGACACCCGACGCGGTGAAGTTGCTGGGCGACGATGCTGTCTCCGGCCCCCTCGGGTCCACCTTCGCGGTGCGCAAAGGCGACGTCGCTCTCGAAATGGATCTGCGGCTGGTGCCCGGCGGCGAGGAGCGAGGGGTCGAAGTGGCTCGCCGCGTCCTGGCGCGCCTGCCCTAGGGGTCAGCGCTTGCGCGGGGTATCGGGCAGCACCTGATAATCCTTCGGCGGCGGATACACCGACACCAGCAGTTCCAGCCGCCGCCGCAGATAGCTGCTGGCAAGCTGGCGCGGTCCGGTTTCCACATCGATGTCGCAGCAGATGCCGTGCAGGTAGAGCACCAGCGTATCGGTGAGCGATTGGCGCAGGTACGTCTGGTAGAGCTTGGAATCCTTCTGCGTCCTGGTGCTGGCCGACCGCCGGAGCAAGTTCTGTTTCGCTTTCCAGCTCTGCTCGTCGACCTCGCCATGCGCTTCGGCGCTTAGCTCGCTGCGCAGCAGTTTGCTGTACGGCGCAAGCGCTTTGGGATGCTCCTTGCCGGCTACGGTAGCGGCCAAAACACCGTAGAAGCTGTAGTGATAATCAGCCAGGTCTTCGTCCTTGAAGGCTACCGCAATCGTTGCAACGTCGCCGGCCACGGCACGGGACGAAAAGATCTGCCGGTTTTCCGGGGGGCGCTCGAAACAGACGAAATCGCCCCGCCCGTTGCCACGTTCCAGGTAGGGCGCCAGAATCAGGTCGATGCGGGGCAGTTCATCGAGAATGGCCGGAGGCAGGGCATTGACCGGATCCGTGGCGTATTGCCGGACTTCTTCTTCACCCAGGGGCAGCACAGAAAAGTAGCGGATGCGCTCTCCGAGGGGGATCATCTCGGCTCCGATCCGCGCGGCGAGCTCCGGAAGGCGGATCCTGGCCTGTGTGGCTTCAGCGGGCATTTGGAGTAGCGGACGCCGCCGGATTCGCTCTCAACCGCTCGAAGAACTCCGGCTTCTCAATCTCAACCGCGGTCTTCCGGCTCAACTCGTCGAGCCACGCCCGCTGCCGTGTTTCCTTTAGCTTCGAGTAGATCTCGTCCCGCACTTCGTCGAACGGCTGGGTTGCCTCTTCTTCGGCGCGAAACAGATAGTAGCCATTCGGCTGGCGGAGGGGCTCGGTGACATCCCCAGGCTTCAACGCAAAGATGGCGCGGGCGAACTCCTCTGGAATCTTGTCCGTCCGGCGGATGACCCCAAACTCACCATTGTTGTGCTTCGACTTCATGTCGTCTGAATGCTCACCGGCAAGCTTCCCGAAGTCCTCGCCGGCGCGGGCCTTGGCCAGCACGTTCTTCGCCAATTCGAGCGATTCGGTCTCATTGCGTACCTTCTGGCCGGCCGGGATTGCGGCAGGGTTTGAGGTGAACGACAAATAGATCACCTTCACTCGCATCTGCCGGTACTGGTCCCGATTCTTTTCGTAATGATTCCGCTGGTCTTCCGCCGTGATCAGAATCTTGTCGTAGTGATCGGACAACCGCGCCTGCGACAGGACCATCTGCCGGTTCAGCGCAAGCTGCTCCGTATAGGGGCTCTGTTCATGGAGTTTCGCCTGCTCAGCTTCGCGCGCCAGCAGGCGCATCAGGACTAGTTGCTGCAGGAACGCCTTCGGGTCGCCCGTCATATTGCGCTGGGCCTGTTGTCCACCCGCCCGGCTGTAGGCGGCGAGATCGCCCACCGTGATCGTAATGTCTCCCATCCGTGCGACCACCGTGTCCGGCGGCAACTGGGCCGGAGCCGGCTGCGCCCAAACCGGATAGGCGAGGACGGCGAGAGCGAACAAAAAGCAAAAATGCATGGGGAATACTTTCCTGGAATGACCTCCAGATTGTAACATGCGGCGCCGTTCAGGCAGCCGCGGATGGCGCGAAGCTGGCGTGGAAACCGGGGTGAACCGGATGCCGCAGGGGAAGCCTAGTCACCGGACCCTTTGCCACGTGAGAAGCATCGAAAACCCACATCTCGCACTTCTTCTCGCGGGCGTCGAGATGCTCGACCAGGATCGATCCGTTCACATACACCGGCTCGCCGCCGAGGTAGACCCCGGGTTCCGTCTGGTAGATGTCGTCCACTGACCCCGTGCGCCAGTCCCCGTGGGCGAGTTGATCGAAGAACTTCCGGCCCGGTTGGCCGCAGGCGGAGATGCCGAGCATCCAGAATTCGTCATACGCGAAACCCACCAGCGCGGGATCGACGCTGGGGAAATCCGGAGCCCGGTCGTAGGTCATCGCGATGCGCTCGCTAAGCCGCTGGTTGGCCAGATCGATCACGTACCGCGTCGGCCGGCAGGGAGTCACGTTGGCGAACAAGTCGGGTACGGGCTGGTATTCAGGATAGACCGGCGCCTCGAGTTCGAGGATGTCCACGATCAGCCTGCCTCCGTCCTCGAAGCAGTTGATCACGTGGAGGCAATAGCCTTGTCCGGCTTCAATCGTAAACGAGTCCGCGCCGGGTGTGCGGGGCGCCACCAGGATCCGGCTGCCCGACTCCGGCTCCCAGCGCAGCGACTCCATCACGGAAACGCCGCCCCAGAACTTCTGGAAGTCCATCAACAGCGGGCTCAGATAGAACACGGCGAACGACGGAGTCAAGCCGAAGTCATGATTGGAGTGCGGCGCGCCGATCGCAAAGCGGCGGCGGCGCAGCATGCTGCCCCCTGGCTCGAACTCGTAGAGATGAAGAGCCGGCTTATCCGCCGCGTAGGAGATGCCGAAGTTCACCATGTTGCCGGACGCCGGGTCGAACTTGGCATGCGCGGCGAACGGCGTCACGGAGTTGAGGCGGCCCTGGAAGTCGTACTCGCCCCGCGTCTCCAGCGTCACGGGATCGAGTTCGAACGGCAGACTCTGTTCCGCGAACGCGAGCAGGGTCCCGCCAAACGGATAGACGCTCACGTTTACCGGCGGCTCCAGCATTACGTTGCGGCGCAGGCGGTCGCCGTTGAATGCGGTGCCGAAGCCACGGTACACGAAGCGCCCGGATTCCTCTTCCTCGCGCAGCTTGCCGGTGCGTACGAAGCGGTTCGTGAAATGCGCGCCGGCGTCGTCGAAGCGCATGGCGCAGACCATGCCGTCGCCGTCGAGCCAGTGCTTGTACCGCTGTCCGGCGCGTTCGAATCGCGCGGGACCGTTGACGTAGTAGGTGCCGCGCAGAGAAGCGGGAATCGTCCCCGAGATTTCTGTAATCGGGTACGAGTCCTCCGTGGCGTCAAACAGAAAGCACCGTTCGAGGTACGGGGCTGCGTCGTGGCTCATGCGTGTACAGGCTCCATTCGCGCCGTCCATTCCGCGCGCATCCTATTTGGGTCGAAGCGTAGGTCCCGCAGACGCACGCGCTCCTGGAACGCGGTGTCACTGGCGATCGCCGGCTCGTTCAGCACATCGGCGTAGACCTGCGCCACTATCCAGCGGGCGAACCCGCGCAGCCTTTCGTACTGCATGTCGAGAACCTCGGCTGCTTCCTGGCCCGTGAGCCCGACCTCGTAGAACAACTTCTCGGAGTCGCGCAGCGGCGTCATGCCGTAGAAATCGGTGCGGACGGGTTCTGCATCGGGCTGGCCATGGGTCTTGCGCCACTGGTAATAGCCGCTCAGGAACTTCTGCAGATTCCGATTGATCGGGCCGAGAAGACCGAACTTCCGGAGGAAGTGCGGAAGAAAGGCCTCATCCGTGAACAGGTCGCTGATGAACGGCAGCACGTAGAACCCGAAGTAGACAGCCAGCTCCCAGCCGTACTTGTACGTGAACGCCTGGCGGTCCCCCAGGCAGTCGTAGCTGGCCGAGTACGACGGCACGTACGCTTCGTACATAACGCGCATCACGGTTTCGTAGAGGCGGCACTTGTGGGCCAGCGCCTCGGGGCCGTCTGTGCGGATCGCGTCGACGATCAGGGTGTTGTAAATCGAAATCAGGTCGCTGCCGGGGCTGTACAACGGGTCGGAAAAGCGGCCGGCTTCACCCGTCATCGCCCAGCGTTCGGCGCTGATGGTCTGGCGGGCGTCGTAAGAAAAGTCGTAATAGCGCCCCTCGTCGAGAATCTTGCGCTGCGCGAAGTCCTCGGCAAACAGAGGCCACTGCCGCGCCACGAAATCCAGCATCTTGCGCCCGTTCGACACCTCGTTCGAATCGAGTACGGCTTTGTCATAGACAAGGCCCAGGCTGGTCTTGCCGTGCAGCGGGATCACCCAGAACCACATACCCTCGGCGCAGAAGTGATTCGTGGCAAGGAAGAACGGAAAGTTGCCCTGTTTCTGACGGCTGCGGTCGAGCCGGACGTCGGTCCAGCTTCGTCGGGTGAGCTTCTCCGTGTTCACCAGACCGTCCACCCAGCACCAGGTGGAACCGTGGCGGATGGAATTCGGCTGATCGAGTCCCAGGCGCTTCTTGAGAAAGCCGCCGCGGCCCGACGCATCGATCAACCAGCGGCAGGTGAGTTCCGTGCCGTCGAATTCCAGGGTGTGCGAACCTTCTCCGTCCAAGCGGGCTTCCAGGTTCAGTGCGCCCCCGATGAACTGGAAACGGCGGTTCTGGCGACACAACTCGAGCAGGTGCTCTTCGAGAACGTTGCGGTCCAATTGGAATGTCGCGATGTTCGACCCCAGCCGGATGAACGCGTTGCTGTAGTCTTCGAGCGCCCGATTCTCGCGTCCGCTCGTCGGCCAGTGGAAGCGCAGATTGTACTTGAGGAAGTGCTCGGTGCAGAGGTGCTCCTCCAGGTCGAGAACCTTCGAGAGGTAGTAGCCGCTCAGTTGCACCAGCGACTCGCCCACCTTCTGCGAAGGTCCCGGAGGATCCTTGCGTTTATCCAGCAGCACAACCCGGCAATCGGTGGTCAGCAACAGGTGGCGCGCCAGGGTCAGGCCGGCCAATCCCGCTCCCACGATCGCGACATCCCAATCCGGACGATTCGCGCTCGACATCTTTCGGATTCTAGCAGGACTCCGGCGCGATACTGAAGTCATGCCATCCAGGGAACGGATTGACGTCCTCCCCCTGCTGCCCGGACTTCAGGAAGAATTGCTGCGCCTGCTGGAAGGACTCAACCCCGGGGACTGGGCGCGGCCTAATGTGTGCTTGGGCTGGACCGTCAAGGACATCGCGGCGCATTTGCTGGACGGCGACCTGCGCAAGCTGTCTCTTTGCCGGGACGCCTGGGATGTGGCACTGGACGCTCCGATCGGATGGGACCGGGATCTGGTGGCGTTCCTCAACGGACTGAATGCCTCCTGGGTGACGGCGGCGCGCCGCCTGAGCCCGAGGGTCCTGACCGGTCTGCTGCGTGTGGCGGGCGAGGAAGTCCTGGCGTACTACGAAACGCTCGATCCCGATGCGCCAGCCCGGTTCCCGGTCGCCTGGGCGGGCGATACGGTGTCCTCGAACTGGTTCGATCTGGCGCGCGAGTACACCGAGCGCTGGCACCACCAGCAGCAGATCCGCGACGCGGTGGGCGCGCCGGGACTGACGGACGGTGTCTGGATGGGGCCGCTGCTGGCGACCCTACTCCAAGCTGTCCCTGCTGCGTACGAAGATGTTGCCGCAGCCGGGGGCGCCTCCGTCGCCATCACAATTCATGGCCCCGGCGGCGGGCACTGGGGATTGGCGCACGACCGCGGGACATGGCGGCTCGGTGCCGAGTCGCCTGCCGCCCCGCAGGCCGCTCTCAGCTTGTCATCCGACACCGCATGGCGGCTGCTGACCAAGGGGTTGACGGCTGGACAGGCTCAAGCGCGAATCACCGTCTCCGGCGATTCGCGCCTGTGCCTGCCGTTCTTCTCCGCCCTCGCCGTAATGGCTTAGAACATATACTTCAATGCGAACTGCATCTCGCGGTTGTTGATCACCGTTGAGGTGATGCGGCCGAAGTCGGCCGCGCCCAGTGCCCGGCTGGGGCCATTGAACTGCGGGCTGTTCGTGAAATTGAAGGCTTCCCATCGGAATTGCAGCCGGTGCCCTTCACGGACGCGGAAGTCCTTGAACAGCGCGAAGTCCCAGGTCTTCAGCGCCGGCGCATCGAACAGGCCGGGTCCGGCGTTCCCGTAGCCGAGAGGGCCAAGGAAGATACCTGCACCCGCGCAGCCGTCGCACTTGGACCGGATGAACGCATCAGTCGGGAACCACTGGTTGGGCGAGCGGTCGCTCCAGACGCGGTCGAGTGAAGCGCCCGGCGCAATGTGGGGACGCTGTGCGCTGCCGGCGCCGGTGTTGTGCGCGTCACCCTGCTGGGTCACGGTCACCGGCAGCCCCGACGTGAGCTGGACAATTCCGTTGACGGACCAGCCGCCCAGAATCCAGCCGGCCGGTCCGGGCTGGTTCCGCATGAACGGAATCTCGTACACGTGGCTGAAGACGAAGCGCAGCCGCTGGTCGATGTTCGAGCGTCCGTACTCCGATCTCCGGTCGCGCGGGTTCTGGGGAGCGTTCGGTCCGAACCCCGCGCTCTCATTGATTCCGTATCCGACGCTCATCGCTCGCTGGTAGTTGAACGCGGCGTTGAATGTCAGACCGGCGGAATAGCGCTTCTCGAGCCGCCCCTGGAGGGCGTTGTAGTTCGAGCTAACGGAGCTTTCCATCCGGCGGACAGTTCCGAGAGCGAGTAGTGTGCTTGGATCGCGCGAATCGACATAGAACGGCACGGGCCGGCGGCCCTGCACCGCGCCCAGTCCGGGGTCGGGGTTGTTCGAGTTCGCCACATTCCAGTCGATGTGGCTGGCAGCGCTGCCCACATACGCGACGCCGGCGACCAGGTCGCGGCCGAAGCTCTTCTCGATCTCCGTCGTCCACTGCCAGATGTAATTGTTGAGGTAATTCGAGCGGTTGCCCCGATCTTCCTTTAAGCGGCCCAGCATGATGATCGCGGCCGGACCCGCGCCGGGCGTGACGCCCGCGAACGGGTTGTCGAACGTGGCCTGAGGATTGTTGCGGTCGTTCTGGAAGACGGTGGAGCCTGAACCTGGCGGATTCAAGCCGAGGATGTTGAAGTTGTTCATCTGCTGCGGGCTGAAGAACAGGCCCGATCCCATGCGGAGCACCATTGTGTCGGTCATGCGATACGCGATGCCCAGCCTCGGCATGAACTGCTTCTTGTTGATGTCGTACAACGCTTCGCGGGTCTCCGGATCCGGCACGAGCATCGGCGCCGTGAACCCGTTGATGTTCTGGATATGCCGGTCCTCGAACGAGAGATTTCGAGCTTTGCCGTCGCGTTCCGTCACGGCGCCGAAGAGCTCGTAGCGCAGGCCGATATTGATCGTGAGCCGGGAGGTCGCTTTGAAGTCGTCCAAAATATAGAAGCCCATCTTCTGCTGGCGCATCAATTGCGGAGGCCTTCCCTCGGCCGAGTTGGTGTCGTTCGGAAAGCCCAGCATGAATGCCGCAAACGCGTCCGGAATGCCGACGATGTCGCGCGTGAAGTTGAGCCTGCCCCGCGGCAGGTTGCTTGCGAAATTGTCGACGGGGCTATAGCGGTACAGGCCTCCGAACTTGAAATTGTGGCGGCCGCGATTGATCGTGACGTTGTCGGTCAACTCGTAGACGGTGTTGTTGTTGAGGCTGGCGTTGGCCGAGCCAAGCCCGGTGAACCCGACGATCGGTATCGTTGGAATGCCCTCCTCGCCGGGGGTCAGCGTGCGGTTGCCGTCTGCGATGACGCGCATGTCAAGGCCCAGATCGCGGTGCGTGAATCCCGTGTCCGTCTGGAGCGCGAGTGAGTTCGCGCGCATGCGATTGAAGCCGAAGCGCAGTTCGTTCAGCATCGTCGGGCTGAGGATCTTGGTGTACCCAACGCCCAGGTTCTGCGCGCGGTAGTCGTTGACCGCCCGGTTGACGCGGGCCAGTGGATCGTTGTCCCAGGCTGATTCCACGATCACGTAGCGGGCGAACATCCGGTCGTTGTCGCCGAAGCGATGGTCGACCTTCCCCAGAATCTGATCGCTATCGAGTTTCTGGTCGTTCGTTCCAGCGAGGTTCACGGCGCTTCCGATCTGGCGCGCGCGATCGTCGATGTTCGGAAACGGCAGGAAGCCGCCTTCGGCGAAAGGACTGGTGTCCGTCCAGGTGAGCAGGTTCCTCGCGACGGGATGGATGAGGCTGGCCGGGATGATGTTCCCCGGAAACGGAGCAGTCGACCCCGGATACCGGATGGCGCGCGACACTGCTGGATTCGCGTCTGTCCGGTAGTAGCGGTTGCCCGGCTGGATGATCTCGGAGAAGTCGCCATTCCGCATGGCGAGCGTGGGGACGGCGATCTGCGAAGGGGACCCGCGCCGCTCCCGCCGCCCTTCGTAGTTCGCCAGCCAGAATGTTCGGTCCTTGATGACTGGCCCCGAGACGACCCCCCCCATCTGGTTACGGCGAAGTTTATTCTGCGGCGCATCGGGTTGCAGGAAGTAACCGCGTGCGTCGAAGGCGTTGTTCCGGAGGAAGTGAAACACGCTGCCGTGGATCTCATTCGTTCCCGACTTAATGGCGACGTTCGCCTGCGAGCCCGAGTTCATGCCGTACTCCGCCGAGTAGACCGCCGACTGTACTTTGAACTCCTGAATCGCTTCAATCGATGGTGAGAACATCATTGCGGCCTTAAAATCATCGACCGCCGTGACGCCGTCGAGCGTGATGTTCTGATTGAGGTCCCGCTGCCCGTTGGCCGACAGGCCGATCATCTGGCCCGGCATCGCGCGTTGCGCCATCGTCTGCTGGCCGTCCTGACCCATTCGTGTGACGCCAAATGTCACGCCCGGCATGAGCGTCGCGAGCTGTCCAAAGTTCCGGCCGTTGAGCGGGAGTTCGACGATCCGCCTCTCATCGACCACCGAGCCGAGCGTCGCGTCCTCCGTCCGCAGCAGAGGCGCCGTGGACTGTACCTCCACCCGTTCGATCTGGTCGCCCACCTGAAGCTGGAAGTTGATGCGCGCCTTCTGCTGGAGCTGCAGCACGATGCCGCGCCGGACCTCTGTCTTGAAGCCCGACGACGTACATGTCACCTCATACTCGCCGATGTCGAGCAGCGGGAAAATGTAGTTGCCCGTGTCGTTGGTGGTTGTCGTGCGGACGTCACCCGTGGCGGCACGGCGCGCCGTGACCGTGGCGCCGGGAATCGCCGCGCCACTCTGATCGGTGACCAATCCGAGAATTTCTGTAGATACAGTCTGACCGGCAAGCGGAGCCAGGGCGAGTAGAGCTACCGCGGCTAATGTCACGAACTGTCGAGCCATGTGACGCCTCCTGAATGCAAATTTCCCGACCCCACCCCGGGGCGGTGGATAAGATATATACCAAGATCAAGCACGTTGTCCAGCGGTCTCGGGACGCGCAGTATACTGAGAGTTCTCATGCCATTCGCCGCGCTGCTCCATTCGGTCAGCTATTCGGGCTCGTGGGGGCAGGCGCTCCTCCCGCTCGACACCTTCATTGACCGCGCCGCGGACCTCGGTTACCAGGGCGTAATGCTGATGGCGAAGCGGCCGCACCTGTCGGTGCTCGACTTCGGTTCGGGCGAACGCGCGGCCTTGCGCCGCAAGATCGAAGTGCGCGGGCTCGGCACGGTCTGCGTCGCCGGCTACAACAACTTCACGGGCGACTGGGAACACGGCGAAGTGCCGCAGCTTGAGATGCAGGTGGCCTACCTCACCGAACTCGCGCGGCTCACAGCGGACATTGGCGGCGCGCTCCTGCGCGTGTTCACCGGCTACGAGCACCCGGCCGCCGGCTATCTGCCGCAGTGGAACCGCGTCGTCTCCGCGCTTCAGGAACTCGCCCGGCGCGCCGCGCCTCTCGGTGTCACAATCGGCGTGCAGAACCATCACGACATCGGGTGCGGCTGGGAAGCGCAGCTCGATCTCGTCCGCGCCGTCGACGAGCCCAACTGCCGCCCCCTGTTTGACGCCTGGTCGCCGGCGCTGCACGGCGCGGATGTGAACGCGGCCGCCCGCTACTTCGGACCCCTGGCGCCGCACACGACCGTCGCCAACTACCGGAAGCGCCCGCGCTATCGCTACAACGCGGACGTCATCAACTACGACGCACAGACGCCTTACGCCCAGGCCGTCCCGATCGACGAAGGATTCATCGACTACCGCCAGTTCCTAGGCGCCATGCGCGCCGCCGGCTTCAACGGATCGGTGGCCTACGAAATGTGCTCGCCCCTCGACGGCGGAGGCAGTGAGCGCAACCTCGACATGTACGCCCGCCGCTTCATCGAATTTTTGCAAACCGTCTGAATCATGCCGCAACCACGCATCCTTACGACTACGGTCGGCTCGTATCCCGTGCCCGACTGGCTGGCCGCGCTCCCCAGCGAGCAGGCGCTTTCCGACGCTACCCGCGTCGTCTTTGACCTCCAGCGCCGCGCCGGCATCGACCTGCCCGTCGATGGCGAGTTGTACCGCTTCGATATCAATCACCCCGATACCAACGGGATGATCGACTACTTCATCCGGCCGATGGGTGGCATCCGTTCCCAGCTCGGCCGCTCGGACTGGGAAGCGTTCAACAGGAACGCCGCGATGGGCTTCCGCCGTAAGCCGGCTGGCGCCGTCACCGGACCGCTCGGCGAAGGTGGCCTGAACCTGCTCGCCGATTGCGAGCGCGCCGCGGCGCTGGCCGGCGGACCGTTCAAGTTCACGGTGACAAGCCCGTATATGCTGTCCCGCACGTTGGTCGACACCCACTACACTTCGTTCGAGGCGCGCACCGCCGCCATTGCCGAAGTGCTGGCTGCGCAGGTCGCGGACCTGCCGTGCGACTGCCTGCAGGTCGACGAGGCCAACATCACGGGCAATCCAGCCGACGCCGACCTTGCCGCGCGCTGCATCAACACCGTGCTGGCCGGCTTCAAGGGCCGTACCGCCGTGCATCTGTGCTTCGGCAACTACGGCGGGCAGGTGATCCAGAAGGGAAGCTGGGCCGCGCTCGTGCGCTTTCTCAACGCTCTGGACGTCGACCATCTCGTGCTGGAACTGGCGCACCGGCCGAAGTCCGATCTTGAGGTGCTGCGCGAAGTGGAGACGCGTATCACGCTTGGCATCGGCGTGATCGACGTCAAGGTCAACCACGTCGAAACCGCGGACGAAGTGGCGGCGCGCATCGAAGAAGCCGAGAAGGCTCTGGGCGAGGGACGCGTCGGCTGGGTGCATCCCGACTGCGGCTTCTGGATGCTCAAGCGTTCGGTAGCTGACCGCAAGATGGAGGCGCTCGTGGCGGGCCGCAACAAGTACCTGGGCTTGTAGCGTGAAAGGCGACCGCTTTCCCTCGGAGCTGACCGAGTCGCGAGACCGTGCGACCGGCGCGCTCGTGCGGCAATTGACAGCACACCCGTCGATCAACCATCCCACCTACTTCCTGCAGAGTTCGTTCACGCCGGACGGCGCGGCGCTGCTGTTCACGTCGTACCGCACGGGGCAGGCGCAGTTGTTCGAAATCGATGGCTACCCGGACGGGGAGATCCGCCAGTTGACCGCTGGTCCCGCGATCCATCCGTTCTCGCCCGCCATTCACCCGGACGGCGCAACGGTGTTCTTCGTACGCGGCGGCTCGATCTGGGCGCTCGACCGGCGGTCATTGGAAGAACGCCAGATCGTCGAGTACGCCGGCGGGCAGTTGGGCGAGTGCTCGCTCGGGGCGGGCGGCGAGTGGCTCACGGCCGCGATCAAGATCGATGGCCGGAACGGCATCGTGACCGGACGCAGCGACGGGTCCGGGTGGCGCATGATTCCGTTTCCGCGCACCGTGATCCACCCGCAGTTTCACCCGTTCGAGCCGGAATGGGTCGCGTTTTCCGGCGACCCCGCGCCGCGCATGCACCGCGTCCGCCGCGACGGCACTGGACTTGAGTGCCTCTACGAGCACGGCAATGACGAGTTCGTCGTGCACGAGACGTTCCTCGGCCATACCGGCGACATCGTCTACACGGTCTGGCCGCGCGCGCTGCGCCGCATGGACTGGACCACGCGCGAGCACCGCACGATCCGCAACTGCAACGCCTGGCACATCACGCCCAACCGTGCGGGCAGCGAGGTGCTCTGCGACACGAACCATCCGGACGAGGGCATCTTTCTGGTCGACGTGGCGACCGGCGGTTGGAGGCAGGTGTGCTTATCGGAAGCGACGAATCAGGGCAGCCAGTGGAAGACGTCGCGCTACGCGCTGGCGGAGGACTTTGCCCGCGCCCGGTCGGACGCCAAGTCGGGCGCATTGAGCTGGATGGAGGTCACGACCGACACGGTGTACGGCCCCCAGTGGACCCACCCACACCCGTCGTTCTCGCACGACGAACGGCGCATCGCCTTCGCCAGCGACCGCAGTGGGCACACGCAGGTCTACACGGCGGAGCTTTGACAGCCAGGCCGGAACCCACCTAGACTGGAGGCTTCTCATGCGCTCCGCCATCGTGGTGGGTTCGGTCCTGATGGTCTCCCTCGGGGCTGTCGAGCCGGAGGACGTACTGATCGCCGGCGCACCCACCTGGACCGCGCGCCCTTTCGTGCAACCGTCGAATGTGCGGCCCGCTCTGCGGTGGAACAGCACTATCTATCCGCTCTCGCGGCCCGATGTCGACTGGATCGCGACGATTCCCGCGCCGGAAATCGCGCAGTCCGGAGTCGCCGAGATCACCGTGCTCGACCTGGACCGCAACGTGGCGCAACTGCCCGTGTACCAGCCCGTCTGCCTGCCCGTGTCGAGCCGCAGTGTGCTCTTCGATCACCGCCGCGGCCGGGTGATCGGTGAAGCTCTCGGCGCCACCTCGGGACTGGTCGCCGTCGACCACCGTTCCGGGCAACTGCTGCACCAGGCGGTCTTCCCCACCCGTGTCGCCGGTCTTGCCGCAGGTCCCGGCCTCGATTCGCTGTTCGCGCACGGGAACAATTGGGTCCACCAACTCGACGCCACAACATTGGAGACGCGCACCCGCTATCAGCATCTGGCGCCGCGGACGAGCATCTCGGCGATGGCCGCGAGTCCCGTGAGTCCCGGCACATTTGCCATCCTCACCGAAGGAGATGTGCCCGTGGCATTGCTGGTGGATGGCGCGACAGCGCGGGCGCGGTCCTGGATCCTGCCAGGCCGTCCGGGGTCCGCGGCTTTCTCGCCCGACGGCCGCGCGATCCTTGTCGGTGTGTGGGGCGTTGGGCTTGTGGAACTGGCGGTTGAACCGGATGGTCTCAGCGAGCGCCGGGCCCTGCTGGCGCCTTCCGCCGATTTCGACCTGGCCGGGGACCGCTTCTACTTCGCCAGCGGCGACGTGTGGGATGCCACGACCTTCGAGCAGATCGGACATCTTGCGACAGGGAGCCCTGTGGTCGACGATCCCGCGCGGGACCGCATCTACACCGGCGACGGCCGTGTGTTCGACCGCGCCACTCTGCTGCCGCTCGGGAACCGGGCCGTCCACGGGGGCGTCATCGCACGCTGGGGAGAGTCCGGGCTGATCGTCGCGGCCGGGGGCTGTGTCGTCAGCCACGAAACGCCTGCCGCCGCGCCCGCGCCCTCGTTCACCGCCGGCGGAGTCGTCAACGCCGCCAGCGGCCGGTCCGGCAGCGTTTCGCCCGGCGAGATCGTCGCCATTTTCGGTGAGCGCCTTGGATCTGCCAGCGGCCGGATCGCCGACTGGCGGACCGCGTTCGATCTTGCGCGCGAAATCGGGCACGTCGAAGTCTTCTTCGCCGGTATTCCCGGTGTCGTGCTGTTCGCGCGCAGCGACCAGGTCAACGTCGTGGTTCCGTTCGGGCTGCCGGACCGCCAGGCGATCCGTGTTCAGGTCGTCCATGGCGGCATTCCATCCAGCCAGGTTGAAATCCGCCGCGCCGCCGCGGCTCCGGCGATCTTTACGCAGAACGCATCCGGCGAAGGGCTCGGCGCCATCCTCAACCAGGACGGCGGCCTTAATGGAACCAGCCGGCCCGCCCGCCGCGGAAGCGTCGTGGCGGTGTTCGCCACCGGCGGCGGCCGGGTGAGACCGCCGGGCGTGGATGGCCGGCTGAACTGGCTCCCGCTGCCGGTCCTGGACGCTCCAGTTCACGCGACGGTGGGCGGGCAGGACGCCGAAGTCCTGTTTGCCGGTCCCGCGCCCGGATTGATCGCCGGAGCGCTGCAGGTAAACCTTCGGATACCCGAGGCCCTGGCGCCGGGGTTCCATCCCGTGCGGCTCGCCGTCGGCGGAATCGAGTCGCCCGGAGGCGTCCTGGTCAACCTGGAGTGATTCCCGTGCGGATGCTTTTCGCATTGCTCGCCGCGATTCCGGCCGCCGCCGTTACCGGAGCACCAGCCGTTCCTCTGGCCTTTGCTCCTTCCGGCTCCGGCTTCTCCGCCGCGCACCGCGGAATGAGCGTCACGCTCACCCCGCAAGCCGCGGCCATCGGGTTGCCGCGCGGCACAGTCCGCTTGCGTCTGCTCGGCGCCGCGCAAGAGCCACGTATCGAAGGCGCGGACGCCCTCGCGGCGCGCGCGTCCTTCTTCACCGGAGCGGACGCGCGGCTTTGGCGGCGGGCCGTGCCGCTGTACGGCGCCGTGGCGTACCGGGGTGTCTACGCCGGCATCGACATGCTATTCCATGGCCGCCAGGGCGATCTCGAGTTCGACTTCGAGGTCGCGCCGGGGGCCGACCCGTCGTCCATCCGCTTTTCCGTGGAAGGCGCCGTGCTTGGCCTGGAAACGGACGGCGATTTGCTCATCGAAACCGGCGGCGATACGCTGCGCCTGCGCCGCCCGGTGGCCTGGCAGGACATCCCTCACGGCAGACGGGAAGTCGCCTGCGGCTTCCGCCTCCGGGATGGATCGGTGGCCTTCGTCCTTGGCCCGCACGATCCGGCGAGTCCGCTCACCATCGATCCGCGGATCGTCTACACGACCGAGCTGACGGCCGGCAGTGTTCAGAGGCTGGCAGGGGCGCCGGATGGATCGGTCATCGCGGCCGGCGTGGCGTTTGGCGCGTCCCCGCCCGTGGCGGAGGGGCTCGGCAACCCGTACAACCGGCCTCTGACCCACGACGTGTACTCCGTCGTCACGAAGCTGAGTCCGGACGGGGCCGCCATTCAGTGGAGCGCCTATTTCGGGGGAACGGGCAATACGTCGATTGCTGCCCTGCATGTCGACAGTCTGGGCCAGGTCACCGCGGCCGGTTTGACGAATTCCTGGAACTTCCCCGTGTCTCCGGGCGCGTTCCGCCGGACGCCCCCGCCAGGAGGGCTGCTGTCCGCGTTCGTCGTGCGGCTGACCGCCGATGGCAGCGACCTTGTCTTCGGGACCTACGTCAACACCTTCGAGACCCTCGATTGCCTCGCGGTCGATCCCGGCGGCTACACCGTCGTTGCGGGTGGTGTGTTCAACGGACAATTCCGGACGCAGCCCGGTGCGTTCCGCCGGGAGATTCAACCGCCTGACGGACGTTCCGCGGGGGTAGTGCGCCTGAATCCGTCCGGTAGCGCCGTCGTGTATGCGACCCTGTTCGGGGGACGCGGCGGCGACCTGGTCTCGGCCTGCGCGTCCGACGAAGAAGGGAATCTCCTGCTGGCGGGACTCACCAGTTCCGAGGATTTTCCGCTGGTGTCGCCGCTGCCCTTCCAGCGCGATCCCGCCAGTCTCATCGGCTATCTGGCACGGCTGGACGCCACCGGCTCGCGGCTCCTCAAGAGCACCTACTTCTCCGCTGGCGCCCTCCTTTCGCGCGTCGTTTCGATCGCGCTTGACCCTTCCGGCCGCGTCTACCTGGGCGGCGCCGTGTTCGGTTCTGTTGCCGGTGTCCAGCCCATGCTGGAGCCCCGCCCCGGTGGAGCCGAATGGCAGGCGTTCACGGCGACTCTGGCCCCCGGTATCTCGGAACTACTCTCATTGACGCCTCTGCCGATCGCCGGCAGTGCGGAGTTTCCCCAGGTGGCCCTGGACGGTCCCGACACCCTGCTCGTGGCAGGGCCGAGCCGCGATAGCGTCCTGCGGGGACCCGGCTCGATCCCGCCGGAACCCGGCCCGCCCGCGCTGCATGTTGCCCGCTTCGACCTCCGCGAGCGCCGCCTGATCGACGCAGCGGGTCTCGTCCCGGGCTCGGCGATTGCTTTTGCGGGAGAGACCGTGTTCGTCGCCCAGGAGAGCGGGGTCACCCGGTTCGATTGGCCGAACCCGGTCCCCCGGTTGCGCTCGGTACGGTTTCTGGCTCCGGGGCCCGATCACACCCCGGTCTTGTGGGGCGATCCCGTGCGACTGATCGTCGCGGGTACGGGATTTGTGACTGGGACCCAACTCGAAATTGACGGATCGCCCGCCACGACAGAGGTGCTTTCGGGAAGCCGCATCGCGCTGACGATTCCGGCCGAATCCGGCGCATCCTACCGGTTCCGAGCGCATAGTCCTGATCCGGGCGGCGGGGTGTCCAACGAAGTGACACTGGCGATTCCCCGGCCGCCGCTGGACGACGTGGTTCTCAGTCCCACGCACCTCCCGGTGCTGCCATCCGGCGCGACGGAAGAAGCGGTGGTCCGAGTTCGATCCGTCGGCATAGTGCCTTCGACTCAAGTCCTCTGGAACGGCGCTCCGAGGCCGGCGCATCTCGTGCGCCGGATGCCTGGGGTCGTGGAACTGACTGTGACTGCGGCCGAGAGGACGCGGAGCGCCCAATTCGAAATACGCCTCGTCAACGCGCCTCCAGGGGGCGGCTCGGCGGCCGTGCACCTTTTGATCCAGCCGGCTTCGGATCCCGTACCCCCGCCCGTGCGTCCGAACGCAGTCAGCCCGCGCCATGTGGAGGTCACACCAGCCTCTGTGACCGTGACCGTCGTCGGAACAGGCTTCACCCCATCGACCGCCGTCCGCTACCGCGGATCCGGCCGTGCAACCCGGTTGGTGGGAGAGAGCGCGATTGAGGTCACGCTCGAGCCGGGCGACCTCGCCATTCCCGGCGTCCACTGGCTTACGATTGAAGACCCTTCCCTGGCGGCGCCAGTTCGGCTCCCGGTGCTCTGCTACCGGCCGGCCCCGCGAGTCTCTTCGCCCCTCGTGAGCGAGGCGACCGACCGTCTGTACGGGATCACTGACGCCCTGGAACTCGTCTCGATCGACCCTGCGACCGGGGAGGTGCTGTCCCTGAACGTCCCACGCGGAATGAGACGGCTGGTACTCACCGCCGATGGCGAGCACCTTTACGGCCTGTCCAGCGACCGCGTCGTCCGGGTCCGGTTGCGGGACGAGGCCGTGACTCTGGATTTCAGTCTGACCATCCCTGCCGCCCCGAGTTCCATCCATCCGCTGCCCGGCAGTCCGGAGAGCTTCCTGGTCGCGGGAATTGCGGAGTTTGCAATCTACGATGACAGCCGGCGCCGGCCTCTGGCTCCACCCGGGACCGCACTGCTGGACCGGTCGCTCCTGTTCAGTCGCAGTCATATCGTCGCGGGAGCTCCTCTGCTCGATGCGGCCGAATCCTGCTGGAGCGTTTTTCCCTACGGCTCCCTGGGCGCTGGATTCGGGGAGCGGATCTGCCAGCCGGATGTACGTCTGTCCCCCTGGTTGCACGAACTGCCGTTCGCCACGGTCTTCGACGCCGGTGATGGGCCTCAACTCGTCGAGATGGACGGCTTGGCGGCGCCGGGACGCATCGAACACAGTTGGGTCGGGAGCGACAGAGCCACCGTCGCCGTGATCGCCAACGGCGCGTTGCACGAGTACGCGTTCGATCCGTTTCGCCGCACCGGGCGCTTTGCTGTCCAGGACCCGGTGACGAAGTACCGCGACGGCTGGCTCATCCTTCTGCCCCGCGGGCTGGTTCCGCTCACGCGTGAGGATCTGCTCCCGTGAGAATCGTCTGCGTCATGGGGGTTCTGCTGGCGCAGTCGCTGGGGGCCTCGGTTCCGGCGGTCTTCGAGCCGAATGCGGGACAGGCGGCGCCCGGTGTTCTGTTTGTGTGCCGGCTGCCTTCGGGGACATTCCTCGTGGAGAACGACGGGTTCACGGTCCAGCGGCCGGAGGGTACCCCCATCCGCTTCCGGTTCGAAGGCTCTCGCACTCCGGCCGCAGCCGTCATAGCGGACCCTGCGCCCGGCAGGACCATCTACATCATGGCCGGACGGCCGCAGCTAACCGTTTTCCACTACCACCGGGTGATGCTGCGCGGTCTCTATCCAGGCGCCGACCTCGTCTTCCACATCCGCGGTGGCGCGGTCGAGTACGACTGGATCCTGGCCCCCGGCGCCGATCCCGCGGTAATCCGGATGCGGGCCGAGGGGGCGGCGCCGCGCCTCAACGCGCGGGGCGGCCTGACCGTGGCCGATCTGGAACTGCTCCGCCCGGTCCTCTATCAGGACGCGCCCGAGGGGCGCCGGTCGGTTGCGGGCGGCTTTGCGCTTCGCGCGGATGGCGCTGTCGGATTCGATGCCGGCTCGCATGATCCGCGCCTTCCGCTGACCATCGATCCGGTGCTGGTCCTGGGAACCTATCTGGGATCCCGGCCAGCCGGTTCTCTCGCCGTTGACGTTTCGGGGAACAGTTACCTTGCCGGGGTCGCTCCCGATGTGGGTGCGGGACGTTTCGCCACGGTATCCAAGGTGAATCCCGCCGGGGCTCTTGTCTTCACGGCGCTGTACGGCCCGGTCGGATTCGCCCGGGTCGCGGTCGCCGCTGACGCCGAGGGACACGCGTACCTGGCTGGCTGGACAGAACGTGATCTTCCCCTGACGGATCCCTGGAGCCGGGAGGGCCCGGGATTTGTCGTCAAGCTGGACGCGTCCGGGCAGCCCCTGTACGCGACGCGCGTGCCTGGGCGCATTCACGCAGTCGCGGCCACCGGCGCCGGCGAGGCCCTGGTGGCCGGGGAGACCGCGCCCGGCCCTTCGATCGTGGCCACTCCAGGCGTGGTCGGACCGGTCCGGCGTGGCGGTGTCGACGGATTCGTCCTGAAGTTGTACGCCCGCGGAACTCTGGCCTGGGCCACCTTGCTCGGCGGCGGAGACCGCGACTCGGTGGAGCGCCTGGCGGTGGGTCCGGACGGCGACCTGTTTGCCGATGGCTTTACGACCTCGTTCGACTTCCCCGTCACCGCCGGCGTTGCACAACCCGTCTTTGTCCCGCCGTTTCGCCGTTTCGCCGTCCGCCTCCGGCCGGACGCGCGCCAGTGGGTCTACAGCACCTTCTGGGACGGCCCCGACTCTGCCGGCGGCGCGCCGGCTGTCGATGCCGCGGGCCGCATGTTCCTCGACGATTACCGCCACCCGGCCGTGTCCTGGTTGAGTCCCGACGGCGGCCGGATCACCAACTTTCCCGGTCCCGTGTACCCGTCGCAGGCGGCGGCCGCGGCCGGGGGCGGCTGGTTCGTCCTCGGACGCCCGGCCGGCCCGGTGTTTCTCACCGGAGGCGCCGTGCTCGGAACGGTGCCCGAGTTGAGCGTCGTCCGGATCGGGCTCGATGGCCAGGTCCGCTACGCCTCTCCGGTCCCGCAGGCCGGCCTCGCGGTGGACGGCTCCGGTCTGCTGCATCTAGCGGGTTCCGGATGGGCGGGACCCCCGCTGCCGCTCACTCCCGGTGCGATTCCACCGGGTGCGGACGCCCATACTGAAGCGTTCCTTCTCCGTCTCGACACCCGGCGGCTCGGCTCCCGGAACCTGCACTTGGAACCGTCGTCGTGGGTATCGCGTCGCCGGATCCGGCCCGGCCAGCCTGCTGTCGCGGTCGGTGTGATGCGCGTCGCCAGCCTCGACGGATCTCCTCTCAACGTGCGCTTCCGCGCGGAGCCGTGGATCTCTGTGACCGCGGACCGGAGCGTCACGCCGGCACGGGTCGAAGTGCGCGCCGCTGCCGGCGATCTTGAGCCGGGCCTGCATCGCGGGACGTTGCTCATCGATTCGCCGGAGGTGGAGGATTCCGTGGTGCCATTTCACGTGGAACTTGAGGTGCTTGAACCGCCCAATCTGATCGTGGAGGCGGCGCCGGTCGAGTGGACGTGGGGACTGGGGAGCGTGCCGGAGCCGGCGCGGATCCGCGCCGCGTCGTCCGATCCGGAAATCCGCCCGCAGGTCTACGGCCTCGCGCCCTGGATTCGGGTGACTCAGGAAAGCGCTGAGGTGTTCAACGTGGCGCTCGGCGTTCCCCCGGGAGCGGCGGGCGTTTACGAAAGCGCCGTTGTCGTTGAACTGCCATACGCTCCGGAGAGTCCTGTGCGCGTCCCGGTGCGGCTGACGACGCTCATTGCGTCGGGAGTCACCGCGTCGCCGGATTCCGTCATGCTCAGCTTTACCAAAGGTGCGCCCCTGCCTGCCCCGGTGACGGTCCGCCTCACGAGCGGGGAGCCCAATCTGCGCCTCGGCATCTGGCCATCGCTCGGCCTGCGCGCCGAACCTGCCGAATGCGTGGTTCCCTGCACGGTCTTGGTTTCGGTGGATCCCGAGGTCGCGGAATCTCTATCCGGCGGGGTGCATCACGGGTTTCTTGGCGTCGACAGACTCACGGAGCCGTCCGGTTCCGTCCTGGCGATCCCGGCCGCGCTGACGGTGAATACCTCGGCTGCCTTCGGCATCAACCTGCCTCCCGGCGATGCCATCTTCCAGGCCTTTCGCAATCGGGACTACGCGCCGGAATTCCTCCCGGCCATTGTGGACGGACCCGGGTTGACGTTTTCGCTTTCCACCGATGTGGCGTGGCTCACCGTCGGGGGCGGCCCGGGTCCGTTCACCGCGCCGCACCGATTCGAGATCCGATTGCGGAATGACCCGCAACTGCCTCTGGGGACGCATACCGGGCATGTGATCGCCCGCTCCTCTTCCGGCGAGATCCGCACGGTTCGCGTCACGCTGCACCTGCTCGCCCGTGAGATGATCGGCCGGTCGAGCGTGGAGATTCCTCACATCCTGGGGACGCCGCCTCCCGCCCCGGTCGAGATCCCCGTGCTGCTCAACGACGGCGGGCAGGCTGCCTTCTCCGCCTCCGCCGATGCCCCGTGGTTGCGGACCGACGCGCTCGGTCCGACGCCCGGCCGGGTGCGCCTGGTTGCCGCCGTGGAGGGCTTACCCGAGGGCACATATGACACGGCCGTGCGGATCGTGGCGGCAACAGCTGAGAACTCGCCTTACGTTGTGGCCGTCCGCCTGCGCGTCGTGCCCCCGGCCCGGCCTGAGATCCGCATCGACGCCGTCGCGAATGGCGCGAGCTTTTTGCCTGGCGAGATCGCGCCCGGCCAGATTCTTGCGATCCAGGGAGACCGGATGGGACCGGCACAACTGGTTCCATTGGAACTCGACGCCACGGGCCGGCTTTCCACCTCGCTGGCCGGTGTCCGTGTCCTGTTCGACGGAGTTCCCGCACCGCTGCTCTATGCTTGGGAGCGGCAGATCGGCGCCATCGTCCCCTACGCTCTGGCGGAACGAACCCGGACGGAACTCGTGATCGAGCGCGACGGAGTCCGCACGGAGCCGCTTGTCTTGTCAGTGGCGCCGGCCGCGCCGGGTCTGTTCACGCAAGATGCATCCGGGCTGGGGTCTGTCTCCGCGCAGAACGCCCTTCCGGGTGGCAGGGTCGAGTTAAACACAGCCTCGACACCGGCGTCGCGGGGAGGGATCGTCGTCCTCTACGCAACTGGTGAGGGCCTGACGGAACCGGCCGCCATCGACGGTGCGCTGGCAGGCGACCCCCTGCCGCGTCCGGTGCTCCCGGTTTCCGTTCGCGTGGGGGAAGCGGAAGCCGGGATTCTCTATGCCGGGGCCGCTCCTGGACAAGTGGCAGGGCTGCTGCAGATCAACATCCGGGTCCCGCTCAGCGCTCCCGCCGGCGATGCCATCCCTGTAGTGTTGCGGGTTGGCAGCTTCCGCAGCCAGCATGGCGCGACGCTCGCCATTCGCTGATGCGGCGGCTTCATGCGTCTGCCAGAACCGCGACTGTCCGGTCGATCTCTTCCGGGCTGATGTAGAAGTGGGGCGACGGCCGGACCCACCCCTGGCGCGGCGCGGCGACAATGCCGGTGTCCTTCAGCGCTCGCACACCATCCGGCTGTCCGTCCCGGGCCTGCGCGTCGTCACGATGCCCGCGCCGCCCGCAAGCCGAAACACGGCCGGCGTCGGGACGCAGTATCACGTCCCGCGACGCCTAGCCGGCGAAGTACAGCACGTTCGTCCAGCCGAACTCCGCCTCGATCGCCACCACCCGGCCGAGCCCCGGGCATCTTCTGCCGATCGACTGTTGACCCAATGGAGGGCGCTATAATTCCACCCATGCCACTATCCCGATGTCGTGGACGGAACGTCCGTTCGAGTGCCATTTGCTCGCTCCTCTCCCTTATTTCAGTGACCCCTGCTGCCGCACAGGCTTTGGATCTGCGCGACTGGACAGCGCCTCTGTACTGGTCGCCCGTTGAAGGGCCCAGCGCCCTCAAAGGGGAGCGCACCAGTGCCATCAGCGGACCGATGCCGCTGGTAGCAGTTACGCCCTGCCGCGTCATGGATACCCGCCCGGAATACGCCGTGCTCGGGTTCAACGGACCGTTCGGGGTGCCGGCTCTTGGAAGCGGCCAGCAGCGGGACGTGCCGGTTTTGCAGAGCAACTGCGGTATTTCCTCGAACGCTCGCGGCTATTCGTTGAACATCACGGTCGTTCCGCTCGGGCCGTTGCAGTTCCTCACCGTGTGGCCGGCAGGCTTGGCGCGCCCGAACGTCTCGACTCTGAACTCCTTTGAAGGCAGAGTCGTCGCAAACGCGGCGGTCGTCCCAGCGGGCATCAACGGTTCGATTTCCGTGTACGTGACTGAGCCCTCGCATGTGATCATCGACATTAACGGATACTACACGGACCTTTCCATGTCGGGCATTTCGGGTGCGACGGGTCCCACGGGGCCGGTAGGACCTGCGGGATTAACCGGACCGGCGGGTGCGACTGGATCTATAGGGCCTACTGGACCCACCGGTCCGACGGGTCCCACCGGTCCGGCGGGAGCAACCGGACCGATCGGAGCGACAGGAGCAACGGGCGTTGCCGGAGCAACCGGAGCAACTGGAGCAACCGGACCGATCGGAGCGACAGGAGCAACGGGCGTGGCCGGAGCGACCGGCGCCACTGGATTTCCCGGACCGACCGGCCCGACCGGCGCCACCGGCCCGCAAGGACCGGCAGGCTTCGCCGGCGCTCTTTGGGCTTACAGCACGGATAGTGTGGATGGCGATTTCACCGCTTGGTGGTCAGTGGACTGTGGTGCCGGACGCTATGTGATCGGGGGTGCATGCGGTCACCGCGATGCAAACAGTGCATCGAGGGACATCAGAATCAACTACATCGGGCCCAATTTCTCCGACGTGAGCGAGTTTCGGTGTTTCTTTGAGAACACCAGCGGTTCGTCCCGGGCGATTCGGTGGGGTGCTTTGTGCAGTTCGACAGCGCCGACGTATCAGACATTCGGGGCGCCCTCCGAGGTGATCACCCTTCCGTCTGCGTCTCCCGCCCCGCCCGAAGGGGTTCCCGCGGACGCGATCTACTCCGAATGGAGGAATGAGGCGGGCATTCTATTCCGGACGTGGTCCGCGCCTACTCGGAAGGAAGCCGCCACAAAGTAAGGCCGCAGGGCCGCCGGGCGTGCGCCGCGTCCGACCGCGATCTGTTCTTCGGCGAGATCCGGTGCTGCTCAACGACGGCGGATAGACCGCCTTCTCCGCCACCGGCCGGCGCGACGCTCGCCATTCGCTGATGCGGCGGCTTCACGCGTCTGCCAGAACTGCGACCGTCCGGTCGATCTCTTCCGGGCTGATGTAGAAGTGGGGCGACAGCCGGACCCAGTCCTGGCGCGGCGCGGCGACGATGCCGGCGTCCTTTAGCGCCCGCACCACCATCCGGCTGTCCGTGCCAGGCTTGCGGACCGTGACGATGCCCGCCCGCGTCGATTCCGTCCGCGTTCCGAGAAGCTCGTAACCTTTGGCCCGTGCGCCGTCAGCCAACTGGTCTCCCAGCGCGGCGACGGAGCCCGCGATCCTTTCGATGCCGACGCCGAGGAGAAACTCGATCGCCGCCCGCAAGCCGAAACATCCCACAGTGTTCAGCGTCCCGCATTCGTAACGGCCGGCGTCCGGACGCAGCGTCATGTCCCGCGACGCATAGTCGGCGAAGTGCAGCACGTTCGTCCAGCCGAACTCCACCGGTTCGATCGCGTCCTGCAGATCGTGGCGCACGAACAGGAATCCGCAGCCCTCGGGGCCCAGTAGCCACTTGTGGCCATCCGCCGATAGCGCTCCAATCTTCGCCCGCCGCACATCCAGCGGAAACGCGCCCAACCCCTGAATCGCGTCGACGAAGAACAGGCATCCGTGCCGCTCGCAGATCGCGCCGATCGCCTCCAGGTCTGCGCGGAAGCCGCTCAGGTACTGCACGAAACTGATTGCCAGCAGGCGCGCGCCGCGGACCGCCGTCTCGATCCGCTCCGGTGGATCGGTTACCGACAGCCACTCCACGTGCACGCCGCGCGCCTCGAGCCGCTTCCAGGGAAAGTAGTTCGCGCCGAACTCCTCTTCGAACGCCACGATCCGGTCGCCGGGCCGCCAGTCGATGCCCAGGGCCACGGTCGCGATGCCTTCGGACGTGTTCTTGACGATGGCGATCTCCGCGGGATCAGCGTTGATCAGCCGCGCCGCGGCCTTGCGTAGCCCGTGATACGCTCCCAGCCAGCGATCGTAACGGTTGCTTCCGTGATTCAGGACGTCGTCCACCAGCGCGTGCATCGCCGCGGCGGCTGGACGGCAGAGGGGCGCAACACCCGCGTGGTGCAGATAGACGCACTGCCGGGTCACCGGGAATTCGTCCCGCACTTCCCTCCACAGTTCGGACATCAGAGCGCTGCCGCCACGATCGCCTGCGCCTCCTTGACGATGCGTCCCAGATGCTCTTCGCTCGAGAAGCTCTCCGCGTACAGCTTGTAGATGTTCTCCGTGCCGGACGGGCGCGCGGCGAACCAGCCGTTGTTCGTTGTTACCTTGAGCCCGCCGATGGCCGCGCCATTGCCGGGCGCCGCCGTCAGCCGCGCGGTGATCGCGTCACCCGCCAGCGTGGCGGCAGTCACGTTCTCCGGCGAGAGTTGTTTCAGCTTCGACTTCTGCTCCGGCGTGGCGGGACTGTCGATGCGCGTATAAAACGGCTGGCCGAACTCGGCGGTCAGTTCCGCGTAGTGCTCGCCGGGATCCTTGCCCGTCACGGCCGTGATCTCCGCCGCCAGCAAGCCGAGGAGCAACCCATCCTTGTCCGTTGTCCACACCGCTCCGTCGCGCCGCAGGAAACTCGCGCCGGCGCTTTCCTCGCCGCCGAAGCAGAACGACCCGTCGTGCAGACCCGGCGCAAACCACTTGAACCCGACCGGAACTTCACAAAGCGTCCGGCCCAGCGACGCCACCACGCGGTCGATCAGCGCGCTCGACACGAGCGTCTTGCCTACTTGCGACTCCTCGCGCCACAACGGCCGGTGGGTCAGCAGGTAGCGAATCGCTACAGCGAGATAGGCATTCGGATTCACCAGCCCTCCCGATCGCGTGACGATGCCGTGCCGGTCCGCGTCCGGATCAGAGCCAAAGGCGATGTCGAACGAATCCTTCAGCTTCACCAGGCCGGCCATCGCGTACGGGCTCGAGCAATCCATGCGGATCTTGCCGTCGTGGTCGAGCGTCATGAACCCGAACGACGGATCGACGCGCGGATTCACCACCGTCAGATTCAGCTTGTACCGCTCGGCGATCGGCTCCCAGTACGCCGCCGACGCCCCGCCCAGCGGATCGACGCCGATCTTCAAGCCCGACGCGGCGATCGCGTCGAAATCGATCGCATCCGCAAGCTGTGCGATGTACCGCCCGCGGAAATCCGCCTCGCGGACGCTGGGTGCCCGGCGCGCCTGTTCGTAGGGCATGCGGCGCACGCCGCCATTGCCGGAGCGCAGCAGTTCATTCGCCCGCTTCTCAATCCAGCCGGTGACCTCCGTATCGGCGGGACCTCCCTCCGGCGGGTTGTATTTGAACCCGCCGTCCTGCGGTGGATTGTGCGACGGCGTGATGACGATGCCATCGGCCAGGCCGTCGACGCGGCCGGTATTCCACGAGAGAATGGCGCGCGAGATCGCCGGAGTCGGCGTGTCTCCGCCGCCCACCTGCATCTGCACCTCGACGCCGTTCGCCGTCAGGACTTCCAGTGCGGTCCGTTCCGCGGCCGTTGAGAGCGCGTGCGTGTCCTTGCCCATCAGCACCGGACCGGTAATGCCCTGCGCCCGCCTGTATTCGCAGATCGCCTGGGTCGTGGCCAGAATGTGCGCCTCGGTGAACGTGCTGTCGAGCGATGTGCCGCGGTGCCCGCTCGTCCCGAAGCTCACGAGTTCCAGGGGATTCGTGGGGTCCGGCGTGTTCTCGTAGTAGGCGCGCTCCAGGGCAGCGAGATCGATCAGGAAGTCTGCGGGGGCTGGCTGTCCGGCGAGCGGATGCAGTGGCATCCCTTTATGCTAGCCAATGAACCGGAACGAATACACGTCGGCGTCCTTCAGGACGAAGCGCAAGCGCACCGCCGTTCCCGCGGCGCGGCTCACGTCCGAACCCTGGCTCCAGACGACGGTGCGCGCGATCTCGTCGCCGATGATCTCGCGGCAATCTCCGGCGGCAAATCCCGGCAGGGGCTTGCCGGCGGTATCGGTCAATTCGACGCGCACGCCGCCGGCGGCGGACGTCGCGTAGTTGATCTCCAGTTGCTTTCCCGAAAACACAACCGGCTTGGTGACGACATCGCCGCCCCCGTAGCCCGCACCCACCGACGCGAAGCCGTCGATCCGCAGTGTGTAGCGCCGCAGATAGCCGGTCGGCTGCCCGTAGTTCTTCTGCACGTACAGCGAAAGCTCGGTCTCGCTCGTCGGGACTACGTTGCGCACGGGATAGTTGGTGCGCGACGTCCAGTTGTCGTAGCCGATCCCGGGCCGCACGAACCCCTCGAGAAAATCGCGGTGGCAGACGATTCCGGCGCGCGTCGTGAGCAGCACCGCATCGGAGATGTCGTTCAGGTAGCGCTCTTCTACGTTCACGCCCTTCTGCTGCTCCGGTGTGAGCGCCGGACGGTTCGGGAAGAAGCGAGCCGCGATGCCGAGGTACAGGCTGGGCGCGCGGTAGTAGGGCGCAATCTGGTTCGTATAGAGTTGCTCGGGAGGGGCTGGTTCGCCGTGGTGCCGGAAGTCGAGATCGAGCGGCGGCGCCCAGTTCAGGAAGTCGGGCGACGTCGTACGCGCGATCCAGCGGTAGCGTTCGCCGCCGACCATCCGGAAAGAGCGGAAGTAGCAGACATACTGGTTTTCGTTGGCTGACCAGAAGGCGATGTTCAGCGAATCGAAGCCGGCGCCCTGCCGCCAGGGAACGACGGCTTCGTCGCGCATCCGGCGCCACCGGTAGCCGTCCGGCGACGCATAAGCCATCAGGCCGCCGCGCCCCGTGCCGGCCAGCGCCTTCCACCGTTCGGACGCTGGCACGCCCTCGCGTTCGTCGATGAACGGAGCGAAGTTGTGCGAGCAGGGCGGTTGCTCCGCCAGTACGACGTTGGGCTTGCCGGGGTAGAGATCGAGCCGCGGGCGCTCCCAGTGGATGCCGTCCGCCGACTCGGCGACGCAGGTGACCTCGTGCTGATTGCGATTGCGGTCGCCCGCCGGGTTGCCCCGGTAGTAGAGCCGCAGCCGGTCGCGCGCGGGCACAACAGTCGCGTAGGCGCTGTAGATGCCCTCCCACGGGGCGTCGAAGCGGAATACGGGCCCGGCGTCGCGCGGCGCATGAAGGCGGTGCGTGCCGGTGAGCCGGTCGATCAGGAAGCGGTCGGCGAAGAGTTGGCGCTCCGTGCCGATCGGAATTGCATTCTGCGCGGGCGCCTGAACGGCCGCTGAGGCCGCAGTCAGGCCTACCCACTCGCGTCGCGTCATTCCCGCAGGGTATCGCGATTCAGATGGCTCGGGCTATGCAGGATGTGGCTATCCGGATCGTACATGCCCTTCAACTCGTCGCGGACGGAATGCTCCCACAGTTTGACTCCGGCGAAATACGCCGCGCGTGCGATCACGTGCGCCGCCACCGGAGCCGTGAGCAGGACAAGGCCGCCGATCAGCAGCGCGCGCAGCGTCACCAGAAGGTCGGCGAAATAGAGCGTTGCGGCAAACGCAAGCAGTCCTGAGCCAAGGATCGCCGGCTTCGTCGCGGTGTGCATGCGGGTGTAAATGTCCGGCATGCGCAACAGCCCCACCGCGCCAAGCAGCATGAGGACGCCTCCTGTCAGCAGGCTGACGGCAATGACCCACTCCTTCATCGCTGTTGTTCCTTTCGCTCAATGTAGCTTGCGAACGCGACCGTTCCCAGGAAGGCGATCAGCGCGAAGACGATCGCGACGTCGAGGATCACGGCCGTGTCGGTCTGGATCGAGTACACGATGACGATCCCAACAACCACCGTTGCGATCAAGTCCAGCGCCACCACGCGGTCGGGCAGACTTGGGCCCCGCAGCACGCGGTATACCGACAGGACCGAGGCCAGCGCCAGCATCCAGATCGTGAGGTCCAGGGCCAGAGGGACGGGATTCATCGGGTGATCTCCAGAATCCGGCGTTCGAAGCCGTGCTTGATGCTGCGCCGGACGCGCTCCGCGTCGCGCACGTGCATTGCGTGGATGTAGAGCACCTTCCGGTCGTCGGACACGTCGAGCCCGATGGTTCCGGGCGTGAGGGTGATCAGGTTCGACAGCAGCGTGATCTGTGTATCGTTGTGGAGGTCGAGTGGGATGGCGACGATGCCGGGGTCGAGATAGCGGATCGGCCGGATCGTGTCATAGGCCACCCAGAGATTCGACAGCAGCATCTCCCACAGGAAGAACAGCGCGAACTCCGGTCCCAGCCAGAGACGCCGGATCCAGCGCTTCATCGCGACACCCCCAGCACGGCCTGAATATACGCCGTTGGATCCATAAGTTGGCGCGCCGTCTGTTCGGAGAGTTCGTACACCGGTCCCGCCCCGAAGCCGATGCAGATGGTCAGGACCGCAAGTGCGACCGCCGGAGCCCACATGGTCCGGTGCACCGGCCGTGGCCCAAACTCGTTCGGAGCCGGTTTCCAGAAGGCCTCTGCCCAGATCTTGGTCATGGAAAACAACGTCAGGAGTCCGACCATCAAGGCTACGGCCACAATCGCATATTCCTCGTTCTCCAGGCCCGCGCGGATCAGGATGAACTTGGCGAAGAAGCCCGAGAGCGGCGGGATGCCGGCCAGCGAGAACGCCGGGATCAGAAACAGCAGCGCGAGCAGTGGCGAAGCATGGTAAAGGCCGCCCATCTGTTTCAATTGGAACGATCCCGTGCGCCGTTCCACGATGCCGCTGATGAGAAACAGGTTCGTCTTCACGATGATGTGGTGAACGATGTAGAAAACCGAGCCCGCCAGCGCGATCGAAGTATACAGCCCCAGGCCCATGGTCATGTATCCGATCTGGCTGACGATGTGGAACGACAGAATGCGGCGGAAGTCGTTCTGCGCAGCCGCACCGAGCACGCCCGTAATCATCGTGAGGGCGGAAATCCCAAGGATGAGCCCGTGGGTGTACGCTACGTCCTGGACGAACACCAGCGTGAACACGCGGATGATCGCGTAGACGCCCACCTTGGTGAGCAGCCCGGCGAACACAGCCGAAATCGCTACCGGTGGCGTGTGATACGAGGCAGGCAGCCAGAAGAACAGAGGGAAGACCGCCGCCTTGATGCCGAAGGCGGTGAGAAAGATCATTGCCAGCGCCGTCACCAGCGCCGGCTCGTTGGCGTTCCGCAGCTTCACTGCCAGGTCGGCCATGTTCAGCGTACCCGCCGCGCCATAGAGCAGCCCGACCCCCGCCAGGAACAGCGCCGACGAGACGAGGTTCAGCGTGACGTACTTGAACCCGCCCTCCAACTGCTTGCGCTCGCCGCCCAACCCCAGCAGGACGAACGACGCGATCAGCATCACTTCGAACCAGACGTAGAGATTGAAGATGTCTCCGGTCAGAAAGGCGCCCGAAACGCCCATCAGCAGCACCTGCAGCAGGGGATGGAAGCCGAAAGTCTCGCGCCGCGCATCGATGTTGGCGACCGAATAGACGGCGACCGCCGACCCAATGAGACCGGCGAGCGTCACCATGATTCCGGTGAACAGGTCGGCCACCAGCGTGATGCCGAATGGCGCCGGCCAACCGCCCACCTGCATTGCCTGGATTCCGTGCTCGCGAATCGTGTACAGCAGCAGCAGACCGCTGCCGAGCAGCAAGAACGAACTCGACAGACCCAGCCACCGCTGGATCATCCGGCGGCGCCAGAACAGGATAGACGACGCGGCGGAGACGAGAGGAATCAGTAACGGCAGGACCACGAATCCGTTCATTGCTCCGTGGTCCTCATTTCGTCCAGGTCATCGGTTCCCACGCTCTCGTTGGTGCGCAGCACTAGCGCGAGCGCGAACGCCAGAATGCCAAAACTGATGACCAGGGCGGTCAGAATCAGCGCCTGAGGGAGCGGGTCGGACACGCCGCCAGCCAGTGCCTGCCCGTCAGGGATCAACGGCGGGCGTCCGCGCGAAACGCCACTCACCGTGAAGATCAGCAGGTTCGTCGCATGGCTCAGCAGGGCCAGGCCGATCACCAGCTTGAGCAGGCTGCGGCGCGCCATCATATAGAAGCCCGCCGAATACAGGCCTCCGATGACCACCGCCAGGAGATAGATCACGACTTCTCCTCCGCCAGCGCGTAGACGGTCATCAGGACAACACCCATGACTGTAAGGTAGACGCCGATGTCGAACAGCAGCACCGTGCTCACGTAGGGGAACCAGATCGCCGTCATGAACGGCCGTCCGAGAACGACCGATGCGAGCCCCGAGGAGACCGCCAGAAGCAGGCCCGTCCCGATGAGCGCGTGCGGCTCGACCGGCAGCGAAAGCTCGACATCTTTGCGGATGGCGCGGATCGAGAATGCCGAAGCTGCCAGCAGTCCTCCGGCGAATCCTCCGCCAGGTTCCTGGTGTCCCCGGAACAGGACGAATAGGGAGAAGAGCAGCAGTACCGGACCCAGAACCCGCGCCGTGACAGTCAGGATGATCGAGTTCACGACGGCTCCTCCTTGTGCGGGCGAAGCTTCAGTAGCGCGTACACGCCGACAGCCGCGATGGACAGCACCGTGATCTCACCGAGCGTGTCGAGGCCGCGGAAGTCCACCAGGATCACGTTGACGATGTTCCGGCCATGGGCGAGCTTCTCGCTGTTCTCGATGTAGTAATCAGAGATCTCCGGGGCCAATTGCATTGACGTGACGCCGAGCACCAGCACTGTGAACAGCGATCCCGCGATGACCGACACGATAGCGTCGCGGAGCCGCGTCCGGTCGCTCGACTTCTGGGTGTAAGCGGGAAGCTTGTAGATCACCAGCACCAGCAGGATCACGGTCAGCGTTTCAACGAGAAACTGCGTCATTGCCAGGTCGGGAGCGCCGAACAGGACGAATGTCATGGCGAGCCCGAGCGCCACCACTCCGAGAGAGGTGATCGCTGCCAGGCGGGAGGTCGCCCGGACCGAGGAAAACGCTCCGGCGAGAATGAGAATGCCGACCACAGCTTCGTGCAGACGGACGTCGGTCAGGAGATTCTTCTGCGGCGGACCCGTCCCGCGCACCAGGGCGACGCCGATCAGCAGGATCGCCATGCCTAGTGTCACGCGCAGGTAGTGCGGCAGAAGGCCGTTCTGCAGCAGGCGCGTCTGGAACGTGGCGAAGCGCATCATGCTCGCCAGCAGCGCGTCATACCAGCCTGCCGGGCCCCACGCGAGCGATCCCACAACTGGGCGCAGAAGCGGCCGGATCCGGTCCGCGGATGCGTACAATGCGACCCCCGCGACCGCGGTGAATGCACTTAGCAGCAGGGTCAGGTTGATGCCGTGCAATAGGCCCAGTTCCGCGGTAACAGGGATGCCGGCGACCGAGCTTGCCGCGCCCGCTACCAGGCCGCCGGCCGCTGTCCCGGAGAACAGACCGAACACGATGCCCCCCGCGGCGAGCGCGGCCGGACCCAGCCACAGACTCGACGGGGCTTCGTGGGCATGTTTGAGTGTCTGGACCGCGCGACCGAAAAAGGGCCGTATGGCGACCAGTCCGGCCGCGCCCACCGTGAGAATGCCCGTTGCAACCGCGCACGCGAGCAGCACTGGATGCACCTCGGCCGCTTCGTAAAAAAGCTCCTTGGCGATGAATCCGAACAGCGGCGGCAGGCCCGCCATCGAGACCGCCGCTCCCAGCGCGGCCGCGGCCGTGACGGGCATTGCGCCGCGCAAACCGCCGAGGTCTTCGATCATGCGCGTGCCCGCTTCGTGATCCACTGCGCCCGCCGCCATAAACAGGGCGCCCTTGTAGAGCGAGTGCGCAATCAGTAGAACGACCGCCGCCCGCGCGCCCGCTTCGCCGCCGATGCCGAGGACAAACGTCAGCATGCCGAGCGCGCTGACGGTGGAGTACGCGAGGATCTGCTTCAGATCGCTCTTGCCGAACGCGAGCACCGCACCCGCCAGCATCGTCACCGCGCCGCCCGTCACCAGCAGCCCGAACCACCAGTCGGTGCCGCCCAGCGCGGGCGAGAGGCGGGCCATCAGATAGATGCCCGCCTTCACCATGGTCGCCGAGTGCAGGTAAGCGCTCACTGGCGTCGGCGCCTCCATGGCGTTCGGGAGCCAGAAATGGAACGGAAACTGGGCGGACTTAGTGAACGCCCCGAGCAGGATCAGCAGCAGCGCCGGAACGTACAGGGCATGCGCCCGGATCGTCTCGCCCTGGCCCAGAACGCCCTCAATCGAGAGCGTGCCGGTGATCTGCTGCAGCAGCAACGCTCCGGCCAGCATCGCCACGCCGCCGAAGCCGGTCACCAGCAGCGCTTGAAGCGCCGCCGCGCGCGACTTCTCCCGTTCGTGATCGAACCCGATCAGCAGGTACGACGTAACGCTCGTCAGTTCCCAGAAGACGAAGAGCGCCACCAGATTATCCGCCAGCACAACGCCGAGCATCGACGCCATGAACAGCAGCAGGAAGCACTGGATCCTGCCCAGGTGGCGGTGTCCCTTCAAGTAGCCTCCGGCGTAGATGAGCACGAAGGCACCCACCGCTGAAATGATCAGCGCGAAGACCAGCCCCAGACCGTCGAGGCGGAACGCAAGATCGGCGCCCAGGGCAGGGATCCACGCGGTTGATTCGCGCACCGGTTCTTCGCCGATGTGGCTGGCAAACAGCACCGCAAGGCCGAATGGCAGCAGCGAAAGCATCCAGGAGCCGGCCTTCGGCCACCGCCGCTGGATCGCGGGAGCGAACACGGCCAGCACAAAGCCGGAAAGGACCGCTGCATGAATCATGACAATTGGGACACAGTCAGCGCGGGGACTGGACGTTCAACGCTCATTATAGCGGCGGCTCAGCCGTGAATCTTCATCACGAACATCTGCCGCGTGCCGTCGTTTCCGAACGAAGGGAACACAAATGCATTGCTCTCCCGATTCCAGGCGGGCGCCGGATCGTTCCGCAGTTCGCCGGCGTCCCACCCGCGATTGTCGAATCCAGGCGTGCGGATCCAGGCGCCGTCCCCGCGCCGCAGGATCGTGTAGTACACGGTCCCGCCACGACTGTGGCCGTTCACCAGCCAGCGCGCGTCCGGGGACAGGGCGACGTCGCCGCCGGGATTCGGGAACGTGTCCGGTTCTCCCAGCGTCCCGGCGATTTCCTGCCGGTCCGTGTCGTAGAGCACCTGGCGTCCGTCGTGATCGCCGATTAGCCGCGCACCAACCTCCCATTCCGGGTGCCCGCCGATGAATACCCGTTGCGCCGTGAGGCTGCTGCCGTCCGGACGCACCACAAACGGCACGTTGATGCGCCGCGGGCGGTCGTCGAAGTTACCGCGGGCGTAGAAGTAGATGCGGTCGCCGTCGCGGTTCCACAACGAATGGTTGATGAACAGCGGGGTCTGATCCACCGAAGGCTCGATGGGCCGGATCGCGTCGCGCAGTTGCCGGAACGAGACGATCAGGGTTGCCTTCCGCGTCTTCACGTCAACGCGGAACAAGCCGTCATTTTCCGGATGCGGCTCTTCGTCCGTCCAATCGAAGACCCCAGAGTAACCGGTCACGGGGCGCAGACGCGCCATCCGCCCGTAGTTCAATCCGAGGAAATGCCCGCCGCCCTGCGCCACGCCGCCGTTGCCGAACGGAGTGTCTTGGTAACGGAACTCGATCAGCCGCTTCCTCTGCACGATGTCGTAGAGCACGCAAAAGACGCGGTTGGTCCTGGGGTCGCGGTCGTTAAAGAAGAACTGCGTCTCGGCCGCGTGCGGATTCCAATAGAGCATGGTGCCTTGCTGGAAATTCCAGGCTTGCGTCTGCTCCACCGGTTCCACCGCATAGTTGCGCTCGGTATTGAGCAGGACGATGTCGGCCGGTTCGCCCGGTTTCGGCATGCGGTCCTGGAACGCCGTGCGCAAGGCCACCATGTACCGGCCGGTCCTGTTCCACGGGATATTCTGCACGTGGCCGATGTAGCCGAAGAAGTGGTGGTGCTTCGGGCCGAAGGTAATCTGCCGGACCTCGGCGCGGAAGTCCGCCGCACTCGCTGCGGCAGCGAGCGCGGCGAGCCATGTGCGCCGCGTCAAGGTCCGCATTGCCTGTGCGCTATGCCGGGCTCGCAGCCAGAATCTCAGCCGAAATCCCGGTGAATTTCCTGAAATTCGCGTTGAACCGGCCGGACAGGTCGGCCGCGGCGCGGTCGTAGGCCTCGGGGTCGCTCCACATGCCGCGCGGATGCAGCACGTTCGACGGAACGTCCGGGCACGATTCCGGCACCAGGAACCCGAACACCGGATCGGGCTTCAATGCGACGTCGTCCAGCCGTCCTTCGAGCGCCGCGCTCAGCATCGCCCGTGTATACGGCAGTTTCATCCGGTTGCCGACGCCGTACGGTCCGCCGACCCAGCCCGTGTTCACCAGCCAGACCTGTGCCTTGTGCCTGCGCAGCTTCTCGCCAAGCATCTCCGCGTAGGCGCTGGGGTGCCGCGGCAGGAACGGGGCGCCGAAGCAGGCGCTGAAGGTCGCCTGCGGCTCCGAACCCAGGCCGCGCTCGGTCCCCGCGACTTTGGCGGTGTAGCCGCTCAGGAAGTGGTACATCGCCTGCTCCGTCGTCAACTTCGCAATTGGGGGCAGCACGCCGAACGCGTCGGCGGTGAGGAAGATCACAGATTCGGGATGCGCGCCGACACTCGGCATAACCGCATTGTCGATGAACGAAAGCGGATAGGCCGCGCGGGTGTTCTCCGTCAGCGCCGCCGAATCGAAATCGAGCAGCCGTCTTTCCGGATCGACCTGCACATTTTCCAGCACCGTGCCAAACCGGATCGCGTTCCAGATCTGCGGCTCGTTCTCCCGCGACAGGCGGATGCACTTGGCATAACAGCCGCCCTCGAAATTGAAGATGCCGCGGTCGCTCCATCCGTGCTCGTCGTCGCCGATCAATTGACGGTGCGGGTCGGCCGACAGCGTCGTCTTTCCCGTACCCGAGAGCCCGAAGAAGAGGGCCGAGTGGCCGTCGGCATCGCGATTGGCGGAACAGTGCATTGGCAGCACGCCACGCGCCGGCAGCAGGTAGTTCAGAATGGTGAAGACGCTCTTCTTCATCTCCCCGGCATAGCTGGTGCCGGTGATCAGCACGATGCGGCGGGTGAAGTCGATGGCGATACAGGTCTCCGAGTTGGTGCCGTCGTCGGCGGGATTGGCCTGAAAGCCCGGCGCGAACAGCAGTGTGAACTCGGGTCTGTGGTTCGCTGTCTCACTCGGATTGGCGCGGATGAAAAGCTGCCTGGCGAAAAGAGCGTGCCACGCGTACCGGGTAATCACTCGAATTGGCAGCGTGTAGTTCGGATCGGCTCCCGCCAGACAGTCCTGGATAAAGAGGTCTTGTCCTTGCCAAAACGCAAGAACTTTCCGGAAAATGCCGCCAAATTTCTCGGAGGTCATGGGCTGATTGACCGGTCCCCAGTCCACCGTGGATGCGGTCTGCTCATCCTGGACCACGAACTTGTCCTTCGGCGACCGGCCGGTGAACTGCCCGGTACGGACGACGAGCGCTCCGCCGCTCGCCAGAGTCCCCTCGTACCGGCGCAGCGCATGCTCGACAAGCTGCGCGGTGCCCAGATTCCAATACGCCGTCCCGTAGTTATAAAGTCCGATTTCGTCCAGACCGTACTGGCTCGCGCCGTATCCAGCAGTTTGCATAACAGACCTATATGATAATGGAATCATGACGCGGGTGCGCGCGTTGCTCGGCGCGGTGTCGGTTCTGCTGACCGCTTCGCTCGGAGCATCGCAGATCATCGAGTTCGAGCTCAACGGGGTCAAGTACCAGACGATGACCCGGAACGGGCTGACGGTGATGTGTGCGCCGCTCCAGACCAACGTCAAGGACTACGGTGTGCTGCAGGCCGCCATCTCCAACGGCAGTGCCGACCTGATGCCGGTGGCCCCGGAGGACTTCTTCTTCATCCGCCCGGACGGAACGACTGTTCGGGGCATGACCGCCCGTACCGTGGTGGAAGACCTGATGGAGCGGGGCAGCCGCGGCGATGTGGTCAAACTCGTCTCCGCCTATGAGGCGTCGCTGTATGGCATGACGCGTTTCCGGTCCAGCAACGGTTACGAGAGACGCCGCCAGGCGTTCCTGGCGGAAGTCCATTCCACCAAGTTGAAGGCGGCCGCGGCGGCATCCGCGATCGCTTTCGTCCCCACCAAACTCATCCCCGGGGATTCCACCGACGGCGCCGTCTTCTTCGCCAACGAAGGGAAACCCCTCGGACCGGGCCGCCTCGTCGTCCGCAATCCCGCGGGCGACTTCGAGTTCCCGGTGGACGCACCGGTGCGGTTGCCCGCTCCGTAGAGCGTCTGCTATTCTGCGGACTTCACACGCTCCAATGGCTTTCGCTGCACTGGTCTGGGTTGTCGCCGCTGCGGTTTCCGTGTTCTTCGCGGCCCGCATGTGGTGGTTTCCGGAAGCGATCTCCGCGCATGGGGCCGACTATGACCGCCAGTTCGCCGCCACCTGGTGGGTTGCCGGCGTCATTTTCGTTCTCGCGCAACTGCTGCTCGGCTGGGTGATGCTCCGCTACCGGGGCATGGGCCGCCGGGCTGTGTATTCTCATGGGAATAACGCGCTGGAAATGACGTGGACGCTGGGCGGAGCCGTGCTGTTTCTCGGCCTGGTCCTGATCGGGACCCGGATCTGGGCCGGGGTCCACCTTGCCGCCCCGCGCGCCGGAGCGCTCGAAGTCGAGGTGAGCGCCAAACAGTTCGCGTGGTCCTACCGCTACAAGGGGCCGGACAACCGTTTCGGCCGCACCCGTCCCGAACTCGCCAACGACTCTGCCGGCAATCCGTTCGGCCTTGACGAATCCGACGAGGCCGCCCGCGACGATGTGGTTACCGCCATGCTGCGCGTCCCCGCCGGACGGCCGGTAGTGCTCATGCTGACCGCCAAGGACGTCATTCACAATTTCTTTGTCCGGGAACTGCGCATCAAACAGGACACGGTGCCTGGGATGCGCATTCCGCTGTCTTTCCAGGCTGAGAAGCCGGGCCGCTACGAGGTGGCCTGCTCGGAGTTGTGCGGTCTGGGCCACCACCAGATGCGCAGCACTCTCCTCGTGATGCCCGCCGAGGAGTTCGACGCCTGGATGCGGGAGCAAGCCGGACCGTAAACGCCAACCAGGAGTGGGAATGTCCGAACCCGCCGCCGTCCCGGTTCACCACGCGCCCCGCGGCTTCGTGCGCCGGTACATCTTCAGCACCGATCACAAGGTGATCGGGCTCCAGTACTTCTTCCTCGCCCTTTTTTCCGTGCTCGTGGGGATGCTGCTTTCGCTGGCGATGCGCTACCACCTCACGAATCCCGACGCCAAGGTGCGCCTGTTCGAAATGCTTTGGCCCGATGGCGCCGCCGGCGGGCTCATGACTCCCGAACTGTACCTATCGCTGATGACGATTCACGGCACGATCATGGTGTTCTTCGTGCTCACGACGGCGCCCCAGAGCGGGTTCGGCAATTACTTCCTGCCGCTCCAGATCGGTGCGGAAGACATGGCGTTTCCAGTGCTGAACATGCTCTCCTTCTGGACGACGTTCCTGGCGCTGGTGGTTCTGCTGGCGGCTTTCTTCGTGGAAGGCGGCGCGCCGCTCGGCGGATGGACAGCCTATCCGCCCCTGTCGGCGATACCCGCCGCCGGACCCGGTCAAGGCATGGGCATGACGCTCTGGATCGCCAGCGTCGGGTTGTTTTGCGTTGCCTCCCTGATGGGCGCCATCAACTTCATTACAACGATCATCGATCTGCGGTGCACTGGCATGACCCTGGCGCGCATGCCTCTCACCGTCTGGGGCTGGTTTGTGACCGCCATCATCAGCCTGCTCGCGTTCGGCGTGTTGCTGGCCGCCGCCGTCCTGCTTCTGCTCGATCGCGGAGCAGGCACCAGTTTCTATGTCCCCGGCGGACTGATCGTGAATGACCGGCTGCTCGACCACAAGGGCGGATCGCCGCTTCTTTGGCAGCATCTTTTCTGGTTCTTCGGGCATCCAGAAGTGTATATCGCGATCCTGCCGGGCATGGGCCTGGTGTCGCAAGTGCTGTCCGTATTCGCGCGGAAGCCTGTGTTCGGCTACAAGGCGATGGTGACGGCGATGCTGGCGATCGCCGTACTTGGTTTCGTGGTTTGGGGGCATCACATGTTCGTGAGCGGCATGAGCCCGTATTCGGCGATCGCGTTCTCCGTCCTGACCATGACGATTGGCGTGCCTTCGGCCATCAAAACGTTTAATTGGATCGGGACGCTCTGGGGCGGGTCCATCCGTTTCGAGACCCCGCTACTGTTCGCGGCCGGTTTCGTGTCGCTCTTCGTCGCCGGGGGAATCAGCGGGATTTTTCTTGGCCAACCGACGCTTGACCTGTACCTCCACGATACGTACTTCGTGGTCGCGCACTTTCACATGATCATGGGCGTGGCGGCGATCTTCGGCATTTTCGCCGCGACCTACTACTGGTTCCCCAAGATGTTCGGCCGGTCCATGCACAGCGCGCTCGGCAAAGCGCACTTCTACCTGACGTTCATCGGCGTCTACCTGATCTTCGTGCCGATGCACTCGGTGGGCCTCGCGGGCAACCCGCGGCGCTATCCGGATTTCAAGGAATTTGAGTTCCTGGCCGAACTGGGTGGGGCTCATACGTTTATCTCCCTCGCCGCGTACTTCACCGCGGCCGTGCAACTCCTGTTCCTGGCGAACCTGTTCTGGAGCATGTGGAAGGGCCGCCCCGCCGCGGCCAACCCCTGGGAGGCGACAACGCTCGAGTGGACAGTCGCCTCGCCGCCGCCTCACGACAACTTCGGCGGCGTCACCCCCCAGGTGCACCAGGGAGCGTACGAATACAGCGTCCCGGGCCGGTCCCGGGATTACGTCATGCAGAGCGAACCGTAGGGCAAGCGGATGGCGGCATCGCTGACAACGGGTATCGGCAAGGGAGGCGGCGTGCCTCCCATCGGCTCGGGATGGGGCGGAGGCGGGGGCGGTCCCCATGGCCATGGCGGCTCGCGCCGGGCATCGTTCACCGGCCTGTGGGTTCTGCTCGCGGCCATCATCATGTTCTTCGCTGCGCTGGTCAGCGTGTACGTGGTCCGGCGCGGGATTTCCGACGATTGGGTCGCGACGCCATTACCCTCCCTGATCTGGTGGAGTACGGGCATCCTGCTGGCCAGCTCCGCCGCCCTTGAGATTGCCCGGCGCGCCCTCCGCAACGGGCGCCGGGTGCAGTTCAACGGTTGGTGGCTGGCAGGAACAACGCTCGGCCTCGGGTTTCTGGCGGCGCAATACATGACGTGGCAGGTGCTCTGGGAGAGCGGCTACTACATGGCGTCGAACCCGTCGAGCGCGATGTTTTACGTGCTCACGGCGGCTCACGGCGTGCACCTGCTGGGCGGCATCATTGCGCTGCTGTACGTGGCTCTCCAGGCCGTCCGCCTGCGCCTCGGTCCGGGTAAACGCACCATCGCCGACGTCTCCACCGCCTACTGGCATTTCATGGACGGGCTCTGGGTGTTCCTGCTGGTGCTGTTTCTTGTGCGAGGATAGCGGCTGATGTCTGTTTCCAAAGCAGCGGTGCTCGACCGGCCCTGGGCGGGCGGGACGCGGCCCTTCGCCATGGGCTCGAAGAAGCTCGGCATGTGGCTGTTCATTGTCTCGGACACGCTCACGTTCGCCACGCTGCTCATCGTCTATACCTACCTGCGCATGGCTGCGCCTAGCTGGCCCACGCCGTTCCATTTCTCGCCGGGCATCCTGTTCGCCACTGTTATGACGTTCGTCCTGCTCGCCAGCAGCTTCACGATGGTGCTGGGCGTGCGCGCCATGTCCGAAGGCGACCGCAAGGCCGCCGTCCGGTGGATTGGCGCGACCATGACCGGCGGCCTGCTGTTCATCGCGCTGCACCTGACCGAGTGGCGGTCGCTGATCGCCGAAGGCATGCGACCGTTCAGCAACCCCTGGGGCGACCCGTTGTTCGGCGCCACCTTCTTCACCATCACCGGCCTGCACATGACGCACGTCGCCGCCGGCGTCCTGTATCTGGGGGTGATTGCCGCCGGCGTCGCGCGCGGCCGGTTCTCGGCGGAAGACGTCGAAGTGAGCGGCCTCTACTGGCACTTCGTCGATCTGGTCTGGATGTTTGTGTTCCCGCTCGTCTATCTCATGTCGGTGAGTCTGCCATGACTGCACATGTTCCCGTCCGTCCGTTCGCCCTCGTTTTGGGTCTCCTTCTCGTTCTGACCGTGGCGGAGGTGGTGCTCGCGTACTTCCACGTGCCGCCGGCGATGATGCTGACGGCTCTGCTCGGTCTTTCCGTACTCAAGGCGGGCTACATCATGGCCTACTTTATGCACCTGAAGTTCGAGCGCTTCGGCTTGTTCCTGCTGCTGGTTCCGGCAACGGTCTTCTGCATCCTTCTGTTCCTGGGGTTCCTGCCGGACGCGGGGCGGGGCATGATGGAGGGCGCGTGAAGCGCCTTGTCCTGGCTTTGCTGCCGCTGGCGGCGCAGGCGCAGTGCGTGATGTGTTTCCGCAGCGCCGCCGCCCAGCAGGCGGAGCGCGCCCGGGTGTTCAACGAGGGGATCCTCGTGCTCGGCATCCCGCCGCTGCTGATTCTGGCCTTCTTCCTTGTCCTGGCGTGGCGCCGCCGCCGGACGTGGCAGAATGGCTCCAATGCACCGTCGTAGCTTCCTGGCCAGTTCCGCTGCCCTCGCCGTGCCCCCGGCGCCTGTCCGCTTCGGCGTCGATCTGTTCAGCATTCGCAGTTCGGGCTACTCGCCCTTCGAATACCTCGACTACTGCGCCAGACTGAAGGCGAAGGTCGTCCATTTTTCCGAGATCCGCTTCATCGGGAATCTTGAAGACGCGCATCTGCGGCGGGTCCGCGCACACGCCGGAAAGCTCGGCATCGGGCTCGAACTCGGCATGCGCTCGATCTGTCCGACGTCCAAGGCGTTCGACGCGTCCCAGGGAACGGCCTCCGAACAACTGCTGCGCGCCGCCCGCGCCGCCAGGACCGTTGGGTCTCCGATCGTGCGCGCGTTCCTCGGCACCATGGCGGATCGCGCTGCGCCCCACTACATCGAGGGCAACATCGAAAGCACGGTCAAGGTGTTGCGCGAGGTCCGGAGCCAGGTGATGGATCTCGGCGTGCGGGTGGCGATCGAGAACCACGCCGGCGATATGCAGGCGCGCGAACTGAAGATGCTGATCGAAGAAGCCGGCAAGGATTTCGTCGGCGCCTGCATCGACTCCGGCAATCCCGTGTGGGCGCTCGAAGATCCGCACCTGACGCTGGAGACGCTCGCGCCCTACGTCATCACGAGCCACGTGCGGGACTCCGCCATCTGGATCGAGGATGGCAGACTCGCCGTCCGCTGGACGCGCATGGGCGAGGGCAACGTCGGCATCGACCAGTGGGTCCGCCGCTTCGTGCAACTCTGTCCCGGCAAACCGCTGTCGATGGAGATCATCGTCACGCCGCCCCGCTATTTCCCCTACCAGGACGAGGCATTCTGGGGGCCTTACCGGAACGTGCGCGCGGCTGAGTTTGTCCGCTTCCTCAAGATCACCGAAGCGGGACGGCCTCTGCCCGGGCGGGGACCCGCGGCCAAAGAGGAAGCCGCCCAGCGGGAGCGCGAGGATCTCGAAGCGAGCACGGCATACACGCACGGGCTCATCGGCCTATAATGGCCGCAAGGCCGATGAACGAGAAGTTTGTCCTGGAAGTCAACGGCCGCGCCCACCGCGTGGAGACCGATCCGCGGCGCTCGCTGCTGGAGGTCCTGCGCGAAGATCTGAAACTCACAGGGACCAAGTATGGTTGCGGCGAGGGCCAATGCCGCGCCTGCACGGTGCTGCTGGACGGCCGCCCGGCGGTGTCCTGCCTGACGCCGGTGCAAGCCGCGGCTGGCAAGACAATCGTCACGATTGAGGGCCTTGCCCGTGACGGCGCGCTGCATCCGGTCCAGAAGGCGTTTGCGGACGAAGGGGCGATGCAGTGCGGTTACTGCACTCCCGGCATGTTGTTGAATGCGGTGGCGCTCCTCGACCGGAACCCGCGTCCGTCGGATTCGCAGATCGTCGACGCGCTGAACGGGAACCTGTGCCGCTGTTGCGGCTATCCGCGGATCCTCGCGGCCGTGCGCCGCGCCGCTTCGGGAGTGCAGCGTGCCGGATAACCACGAAGCCTTCGAGCCTGAACGCCACGAATTGCGCGAACCGCCCGCGTACACGTTCACCGTGACGCGCCGCGAGTTCATGGGCGCCGCCGCCGGATTGCTCATCACGGTTGCGGGCGCGCCGGCGCAGCGTGACGCCCCGGCGCCGACTCTGGGCTCGCGGCTCCACATCTCCGCGGACGGCACGATCACGGTGCTGACCGGCAAGGTGGAAGTGGGCCAGGGGTCGCGCACGCAACTGGCGATGGCCGCCGCCGAGGAGATGCGCGTGGCGCTCGACCATGTCCGCGTCACCATGGCCGACACGGACCTCGTCCCGAATGACGGCATCACCGCCGGTAGTCGCACTACGCCTTCCACCGTGCCCGCTGTCCGCCACGCCGCCGCTGCCGCGCGCGGGGTGCTTGTCGCGGCGGCCGCACGGCAGTGGGACCTGGACCCCGCGAGCCTCACAGTCCGGGACGGCGCCGCCGTGCATCCCGACGGCCGTACGTTCACCTACGCCGCTCTGGCGCAATCGCCCGCGCTCACCGGCGCGTACCGCGAGCCCGTCACGGCCACCGCGCTCACCGCCCCCTCCGAATGGCGCGTCTTCGGCACACCTCGCCACCAGACCAACGCCCGGGCGATGGTTACGGGAGAGCACCGGTATCCTTCCGATATCGAGCGTCCCGGCATGCTTTATGGCTCCGTGCTGCGGCCGCCGCGCTACGGTGCGACGCTGGTTTCGCTCGACCTCGCGGCGGCCGGGGATGTCGTCGCCGTGCACGACAGCGGGTTCGCCGGCTGCGCCGCCCCGACGTCGCTTGCCGCGCGCCGGGCCGTCGAAGCGCTGGCGGCCACCGCGAAGTGGGAGATGCGCGAGCATCCCTCCAGCGCGACCCTCTACGAGCATCTGAAGGCGAACGCCGGCTCGGCGTCGCGCGGCGAATCCCGCGGATCGCTGGAAACCGGTTTCCAGCAGGCCTCGCGGCGCCTCCGCGCGACCTTCCACGTTCCCTACATCCAGCACGCTCCGATGGAACCCCGCGCCGCCGTGGCGGAATGGGACGGCGGCAAGCTGACCGTGTGGACGGGCACGCAGAACCCGTTCGGCGTCCGCGATCAACTGTCCCGCGCTTTCGGGATCGCGGCGGAAGACGTGCGCGTCATCGTGCCGGATAGCGGCGGCGGGTTTGGGGGCAAGCATACCGGCGAGACCGCGATCGAAGCGGCGCGGCTGGCGCGGGAAGCACGCCGCCCCGTCTCCCTGCGCTGGACGCGCGCCGAGGAGTTCATGTGGGCCTACTTCCGTCCCGCGGGCCTGTACGAACTCGAAGCGGGTCTCGACGAAGAAGGTCGTCTGACGGCCTGGGATTTCACAAATTACAACGCCGGCACCGCCGCGCTCGAAAGCCCGTACCGTGTTGCGCACAGCCGCACGCGGTTCTTTCCCTGCGAGTCTCCGTTGCGCGAAGGCAGCTACCGCGGCATCGCCGCCACGGCAAACCATTTCGCGCGCGAGTGTTTCGTCGATGAGCTTGCGCGCGCCGCCGCCGAAGATCCGCTCGATTTCCGCCTGCTGCACCTCGACAACCCGCGGCTGCGCGCCGTGTTGGACGCCGCGGCGGAACGGTTCCGCTGGGGGACAACGCGCCGCGGGTTGCGCCGCCGCACCGGCATCGGCATTGCCTGCGGCACTGAAAAGGGCTCGTACGTCGCCGCGTGCGCCGAAGTGGACGCGCAGGGTGGCGGCATCGAAGTCCGCCGCTTCGCGATGGCCTACGAATGCGGGGCGATCCTGAATCCGTCGAACCTGCTGGCGCAGGTCGAGGGTAGCATCATTCAAGGACTCGGAGCGGCGCTCAGCGAATCGATCGAATTCGAAGGCGGCCTGCTCACCAACGGAAGCTTCGGGCGGTACCGGGTTCCGCGCTTCCGCAACGTCCCGCCAATCGAAATCGAACTGGTGAACCGTCCGGACCTGGCTCCGGCCGGCGCCGGAGAGACGCCGATCGTCGCCGTCGCGCCGGCGATTGCAAACGCTGTCTCCGACGCCACGGGAACAGCCGTCCGCGCCCTGCCCGTACGCGTGTAGCTTACACCGCCAGCGTCCGGCGGCCTTCGAGCAGCTTGTCGTTCAACCGGATGCCGAGGCCCGGACGCGACGTCAACGCGAGGTGCCCGTTCTCGATGCGCTCGGCGGGTTCCACCAGGTCCTGGCGCCAATCGGTTTCGCCGAAGCCGTATTCCAGGATGAGGAAATTCGGCATCGTAGCGCAGACATGGGCCGCGGCGAAGTTGCCCACCGGGCTTGCCGGACCGTGCGGCGAGACAGGCACTCCCGCTGCGTGGCAGAACGCCGCGATCGCCTTCAGTTCCTGCATGCCGCCGCAATACTTGACGTCCGGCATGGCGATGTCCACCGCGTCATTGCGGATGTACTCGTAAAAGCCGGCGAGACCGAAGATCGATTCGCCGCCCGCCGTTGGCATCTTCGCTTCGCGGTTGATCGTGGCGAGGTTCGACGGCGGCTTGGGCGGCGTCACTTCTTCCAGCCAGAAAAGATTCAGGGGCTCGCAGGCGCTCAGCAGGCGGCGGCCGGACTCGAGGTCGAAATGGCTGTGCGCGTCCACCAGAAGGTGCCGCGCCGGACCGATCGCGTCACGTACCGCGCGCATTGCGGCGAGGCCTTCCTCCATCACCCTCTCGCGCGTGGCCGCGTCCGGCTGGCGGGGCATGTGGTCGAGCGGCGCCATCTTGATGGCGTCGAACCCGGCGTCCACGGCGCGCTTCGCCATCGCCGCGAAGCCCTCCGGAGTGCGCGGGTCCGTGGACCGGTTGATATTTGCGTAATTCCAGATGCGCGGGCGGAGTGCGCCTCCGAACAGGTCGTAACACGGTATGCCCAGCGCCTGGCCGGCAAGGTCGAACAGCGCCTGCTCGATCGCCGACAGCGCGCAGGCTCCCGGACGCCCGGCTTCCTGCGCGCGCTTCCATGCCTGCGCCCGCAGATGCTCCACCGAAAAGATCGTGCGCCCCTTCACCAGCGGGAAGAACTCCGCCAGCATCTTCGTCGCTTCGGCGTCGCGCCCGTGGGACGCTTCACCGATGCCGGTCAGTCCGGCGCTGGTTTGCAGCCGCACCAGCAGCCAGTCGCCGCGCCGGTTCACCGGAATCTGAAACACCTCCATGCCCGTGATCGTAACTGCGTGGGATTCGGGCGGCACGGCCAGCAGGGCTGGCGCGGCCAGGGCGGGGAGGAAGTGGCGGCGTTTCATGCGTGTCTAGCGCTTCTTGTAGGTCTTCGTATGCAGCACCCGGGGGTTGCTCACTGTGAAGCTGCCATCGGGAGACGCGGACACCTTGATCATGTTGCCGCGGCACTGCTCTTCGATGTTGGCGATGAACTGCTCGGGCGCGTTGTTCATGGCGCCCCCGGCAATCGAATGGTGCAACTGCCAGATGTCTTCCAGCCCGGGAGACTGCCGGATCACCTGCCAGGCTCCCGGCGAGCCGCCTTTCTTCGCCCCATTGTTCATGATGGCCACCCGCGGCGCGAGTGCGTGTACAATCTGCGGCGGACCCGAAGCGTCCATGCCATGGTGGGTCGTCAGGTAGAGATCCACAGGACCGATCAGGTTCTTGGGGCAAGCCAGATCGATCTCCTTATTCCACGTCAGGTCGCCGAGATCGGCGAAGCGGAAGCGCCCGTGCCGCACGACGAATCCCACGGAAGCTGCGTTCTCGCCGGTGTCGTCTCGCTTGCGTTCGGCAGAAGCGCAGAGTGGATTCGCCTTCCCGCCGCCGCGCAGCGGTTTAGTGATCCGCTCGCCGCCCGCCACCACGACGGTTACTTCGACGCCTGCCAGCGGAATCCGATCGCCCGGCTTCACGACGATGTGGTTGCCCTTGGCGCGCTCGGCGGCGTAGGTGGCGAACAGAGAATCGGCGCGCTCGCCGGATTCGACGCTCGGCCCGTGGTCGACGAAGTTCCTGATCGGCAGCTTGGCCGCCAGTTGCGGCACGCCGCCGATGTGGTCGGTATGGTAGTGCGATGCGACGAAGTAGTCGATCTGCTGGATGCCCGCCTCGCGGGCGGCCGCGGCGATGCGGTCCGCGTCGCGGTTGTCAAAGCCGGGCCAGCCTGCATCCATCAGCAGGGACTGTCCCGAGGGCGAGACGATGAGGGTTGCCTGGCCGCCCTCAACGTCGATGAAATAGAAGTCCAGTGTATCGGCCGCCGGCAGCCAGGAGACGCACAGCAGCGCCAAAGCCCACAAGCGCATGCCCGCAGCTTATCATGAGTTCTTGGCGGAACATGCGGCGCCCGCATTCCGTATCTAGGTATAGGGAATCGAATCCATGCCCTATTGCAGCCATTGCGGATCGAAGGTCGGGGAACGGGACATCTACTGCGCCCACTGCGGTGGGATGCAGCCTGAACCGCCGGCGACGCCGGTTGCCGACGCGTTCTCGCCCCGAACCGCTGCGATCCTGTGTTACGTGCCGTTTTTCGGCTGGATTGCGTCCATCTTCGTCCTTGTGTCGGACAAGTTCCGGCATGACTTCACCGTCCGCTTCCACGCGTTCCAGGGCCTGTACCTGTTCGTGGCCTGGCTCTTGATCCACCAGGTGGTTGCTCCGGTGTTCCAGATGATGAGCCGCGGCGCGCCCATCGGGCGGATCTTCGAACTGGCTGTGCTTGCTGTCTGGATCTTCATGCTGTTCAAAACGTCCCAAGACCAGCGTTATTCGCTGCCCATCCTTGGCGAGCTCGCGGAGAAGTCCGCCGCGGAACAATCGAAGTAGCCGCCACTTGACACCTCCGGTATTTCCGGCATCATAGAAAGACGGAGGCAAACTTGCGTAGACGCGACCTAATGCTCTCAGTGTGCGCCGCGCTCCCGCTGGTGGCGGAGAACGGCAAGAAATCGGTGCTGGTGCTGTGTACGGGCAACTCGGCCCGCAGCCAGATGACGGAAGGATTCCTGCGGTCGCTCGACCCGCGCCTGGAGGTCTACTCGGCCGGCACCGAGCCCGCCCCGCGCGTGAATCCGTACGCGGTCCGGGCCATGCGGGAGATCGGCCTGGACATCGCGGGGGCCAGACCCAAGCACGTCGGACAGTTTCTCAACCGGCCCTTCGATTACGTCGTGACGGTGTGCAGCGATGCCGACGAGAAGTGCCCGAACTTCCGCGGCAAGGTGGGCAAGCGGCTGCATATCGGCTTCCCCGACCCAGCCAAGGCCACTGGATCCGACGAAGAAGTCATGCGGGTCTTCCGCACGGTGCGCGACGACATCCGCGTGAAGTTCCGCGAGTTCTACCAGACGGAGATCCGGTGAAGCGCGTCCTGATTCTGTGCACCGGAAACTCGGCCCGCAGCCAGATGGCGGAAGGGCTGCTGCGTTCGCTCGGCGGGTTCCAGGTCCACAGCGCCGGGACGCGCCCCGGTACCGTGCGTCCGGAGGCGATCGAGGCGATGCGGGAGGCCGGCATCGACATCGCGAGCCACCGGTCGAAGCATGTCGACGAATTCCTCGGGACAGAGTTTGACTGTGTGCTCACCGTGTGTGACAACGCGCGCGAGAGCTGCCCCGTATTCCCCGGCGCCCGGACCATCCACCGCGCCTTTGAAGATCCGGCGGCGGTGGAAGGCACTGACGAAGAGCGTCTGGCGGCGTTCCGCCGGGTCCGCGACGAGATTGCGGATTGGCTGAGGGACTTCGTCGATCAGGCACAATAGGAACTCATGAGTTCCTCTCCGAAGATTGCCCTCGTGACCGGGGCGGGTAGCGGTGTCGGTCGTGCGGCGGCGCTGGCGTTGCGCGAAGCGGGATGGACGGTGGTCCTGGCGGGCCGCCGCGCCGCTGAACTGGAGCAGACCGCCGCGCTGGGAGGCAGCGCCGGAATGATGGTGGCCCAGTCAGATGTCAGCGATCCGGAGTCCGTGCGCGCCTTGTTCGCGCAGATCCGCGAGACGCTGGGACGCCTCGACCTCCTGTTTAACAACGCCGGAACCAATGCGCCGGCGATCCCGATGGAAGAGCTCAGCTTCGAGCAGTGGAGCACCGTGGTCGGGGTGAACCTCACGGGTTCATTTCTGTGCGCGCAGGAGGCGATGCGCCTGATGAAGGCGCAGGAACCGCGGGGCGGGCGCATCATCAACAACGGCTCAATCTCGGCGCATGCGCCGCGTCCCCACTCAGCGCCGTATACGGCGACCAAGCACGCTATTACGGGCTTGACGAAGAGCATCGCGCTCGATGGACGGCCGTTCGGCATCGCCTGCGGCCAGATCGACATCGGCAACGCGGCCACGGAGATGACTGCCCGGATGACGGCGGGCGTCCCGCAGGCGAACGGGTCGACAATGGTGGAACCGCGCATGGACGTCCGCCACGTGGCCGACGCCGTGGTCTACATGGCGAACCTGCCGCCGGATGCCAATGTGCTGTTCATGACCGTGATGGCCACGACAATGCCGCTCGTCGGGCGGGGGTGACGTCCCGGGAGCTCACAAAAAGTAAGCTGCCGCCAGGCCTGACAGGAGTCCGTCACGGATTGGACTCCAAGACTCGTTCAATCGCGTCGCACGCCGCCTCGACGCCGTTTTCCTGCCGCACCTGCGCCGCGATCTCTTCCGCTCGCACCCGGTAGCCTCCGTTCTCAAGCAGACTGCGCAACTCCATCACAACACGTCCGGCCCTGTACGTGTTCGGCGGTAGCGTGCGCGACACGCCGAGCCGCCACACCCGGTGGGCGTTGTCGAACTGATCGTGCGCGAACGGCACGACCAGCGTCGGCCGCCCGGACCGTAGGCCCTGGTGCAGCGTCCCGATGCCACCCTGGTGGACTATCGCGGCGGCCCTCGGGAACAGCGCGGCATGCGGCGCGAACGGCTCCAGACGCACCCCGGCCGGCAGCGCCGCGCGTGGCAGGTTCTCCGGATGCGGACCCACCAGCAGCACCGCCCGCATTCCCAGCCGCCGGACCGCTTCGAGGCTCTCCTCGTAGAAGCTGCCCGGCGCGCCCACCGCGGACGTTCCCAGCGTGAATACCAGCGGCGGCGGTCCCGCCTCCAGAAACGCCTCCAGTTCGCGCGGGAGCGTATCCGGTGTTTCCGGCCCGTTGTAGGGAATGGCCCCGGTGACACAGACGTTCGGCGGCCAGTCGGGCTGCGGATCGGCGAGCGTACGGGAAAACAGCGCGAGCACCTGTCCTGGCGAGTGCTGGCCTTCGAAGAGCGGATTGGCCGCGCGCGGCAAGCCGAATTCCCGGCGCAGTGCCTGGATGGGCTCGGTCCAGCGGCGCGTGACGGCCTTGGCCAGTCCCACGAGCGCACGGGCGCCGCCAGGAACGCGCTCCAGGTTCTTGGCCCAGGGCATGGGCGCGAACACCGGCAGATCGTGCGCGGAAAAGAGCGACATCGGCGCCAGCACCGTCGACACCCAAGGCAGCCCCAGCCGTTCGGCCACGACCGGCGCGGCGAAGGTCACCGGATGGGTGATCAGCAGGTCCGCCTCCCGCGCGGTTTCGCTCATGCTCTCGTAACTCGCGCGCAGCGCAGGCACGAGCACCTCCCTGACGAGGAACTCCGTACCTTTCGCCGGATCCATGATCTTGCCGATCGTCTCCCGGTCCGAGGGCTCCACGTCCGGCGGGACGGCGTGGAATCGCAGCCCTTCGCGCTCCACGACCTCGCGGCAGTACCGCGGCATCGCGAGCACCGGATCGTGACCGCGCGCCCGCAGGCCAAGCGCCAGCCCGATATACGGGTAAACGTCGCCGAACGATCCGAAGCTGGTGATCAGGATGCGCTTGCCCATGCCCAAAAAGTCGTCAGCGCGCCCGCAGCCGGGGCCACGCGATCTCCACTCCGTGCGCCACGAGCCGGTTCTGGAACGCCTCCTGGCGGAACCCCGAGTCGCGGATGGCGCGCGGGGGAACTCCTTGCGCCAAAGCCTCAGCAGCCAGCTCTCCCGCGGCCTCGCCGATATTCCACTCCACCGGATGGAGGCGGAAACAGCCGTTGGTGATGTGCGTGACCCCGGCGTTCTTCGCCGCCGGAAGCAGGTTGTCGACGCGCACCGGCAGGAGCGCCCCTAGCGGAATCTGGAACGGAAGCGTGCTGATATCCAAATAATTCCTGCCGCCGGTGGTTGGATGCAAATCAATGCGGTAACTGCCGATGCCTACCGAGTCACTGAACCTCTCGGCTTCGCCGGAGGGGCGCAGTGCCGTGGCCACGTGTTGCTCCTTCACGGTGAAGACGGCGCGAATCCGCCGCGACTCGCGAATGTACGGCGCCATCGAAAGTCCGTCGCCTGTGCCGGTGACGTCCGGGCGCGGGCGCAATCCGGGCCAGCCTGTCCCGCCGTCCGGACGCGGCGCTTCGGTCTGCATCCAGTAAAGCAGCGACAGCGTCAGTTGCCGCGCCCGCTTGAGGTTCCGGGCGGCTTCGGCATCCGGGACGCCATGCAGCGGACCCAGCCAGTAGTCGTTCTGCGACCAGTTCACCAGCGTGATGTCGCTCGCGTAGCGGTGGCGTTCGAAGTGCCGCCGGTCGGCGATGCGGCGGTAGAGGAACAAATTCACCTCGCCGCGTTTCGGGCTGGGACGCACCGGATCGAAGATGTCGGTACGCGGCTCCCGGGACACCGGCGCGGTCGACGTCCAATCCAGCAGGCGTCCCGGCCACGGCGGCGCCAGATCCGGCACGTATTCGCGCCAGAACCCGTAGTCCTCCGGCCGGTCAATCGTGTGGTCCTCCCCCGCGAGGTAATCGATCGCCAGCGGGACCGTGAACGCCTGGATGTTGCCCGGCTGTGCCTCCGGCGCCGCGTGCGGTTCTCCCGTATCGGACTGCGCCTCCGCGCCGGTGATATGCTCGGCGCCGGCCAGCGGCAGCAGGTCCCCCTGTTCGGTGGCGTCGAGGAAATAGTGCGCCGCGATCGTCTGGCGGCGGCCGGCCGGCCCCTCGACCGTGACGGCGCGGATGCGGTCGCGCTCCACGTCCGCCTGACCCGGACGTGTGCCCGCCAGCACCGTCAACTGCCTGCTCGAGGCGTACGGCGCCAGCATGGCCTCCAGCGCCGCCAGCGCGACCTTCGGCTCGTGCGTCAGCCGGGACACCGTGCCCGAACCAGGATTCAGATGAACCCGCTCCCGCGCGGCCGGTGTCAGCGGATAATGCTGCCGGTAGTAGGCGCGGATGCCGTCCCGCCAGGCACGGTATGACCTCGTGCAGCCGAACGACTCGATCCAGGGATGCTCGTCCGGCGGCACGGCCTGGGACGTCGCCTGGCCTCCGATCCACGCGGTGGGTTCGGTCATCACGACACGCAACCCGCTGCGCAGCGCCGCGAGAGCGGCGGCGCATCCGCCGAAACCGCCGCCGATCACCGCGACGTCGGCCGCGAGTTCCCGCGCCCAGGCAGCGCCACCCGCCAGCGCCAGGAACGCACGTCTACTGAAGGTCACGCCCTCTACCATGCAAGCGACACGCCAAAGCGGAACGTGCGGCCATCATTCAGCGTGTTCGTGATGAAGCCGAATTCGGGCGTGCCGAAGGTGCTGCCGGGCTCGGCGAACTGCGGCGTGTTCAACAGGTTGATCGACTCGGCGCGGAAGGCGATGCGCGTCTCGCCCCGCGCGCGGAACGAGCGTTCGAGCATCGCGTTGAGATTGCGGATCGGGCCCTTACGGAAGACGTTGACGCCGAGATTCCCGCCCCGCTCCGTAGGCGCGATCGTGGCGAACGCACCCCGCGGCAGCCTCGCGACCGATGTGTCCGGGTTGCCGATCGTGCGTCCCAGAATCGAAGTGTTGAGCAGGTTCGGACGGTCGCCGCCGTTTCCGTCGACGTTGCCGAAGCCCGGTCCGTCGAGCGTCGTCACCGAAAACGGCGTGCCCTGCTTCAGCAGCAGCACGCCCGACACGTTCCAGCCGCGCCACTCGTAGCTCGAGCGCAGGAGGAGCGAATGCGGCTGGTCGAACAGGCTGCGCGCGCGGCGGTCGGCGTGTGTCTCGAATTCCCACTGGCTGCGCGACAGGCGCGTATCGGCGTCGTAGGCCGTGTTCGTGTAGTCGGCGCCGAGATCGATTGCTTTGCTGAACCAGTACGAGACGTCGAGACTCAGCCCGCCGATGCGCGGGGCGAGCAGGGTCGCGCGTCCTGCGTCAAAATACCCTCGGCTGCCGTTCAACACCCAGCGAATTTCCGCCAGATCCGGATTCTCGCGGCGCTGGTTGATCGTGGCCGTCACCTGCGGGACGCCAGGCACCGGATGCGCGCGGTTCAGGTACCACATGATCAGCAGTTTGTGCGCCCGGCTGCCCACGTAGCCGAACTGGAGGCGCCACTGTCGGAAAAAGTCCGGCTCCCAACTGGCGTTGTACTGATACGCATAGGGCGAGGCCAGTTCGGGGTCGAGCTGGTAGAGGTTGCCCTTGGCGTCGGGTGGCAGACCGCCCTCCTTGGCCGCGCCGAGAGGATCGAGCAGGTCCGGCGCCGGGATCGCGAACTTCGTGCTGCCGGGGGGCGAGAAGCGCACCTGCGAATAGGTAACGGGGAAGACATCACCGAACTGCACGCCGAACGCGCCCCGCGCCACACCGAGGCGTCCCGGCATGCGGTAGGCCAGTCCCAGCCGCGGAGCGACATTATTGCAGTCGCAGCCATAGGCGATTTCTTCGCGCCCGTTGACCTCGTTCGGACTCCCGGCGATCTCGTGGCGGACCCCATACTGTACGGTCAGGTTCTGGCTCGCCTGCCAGCGGTCGCCCACGTACCACTGGGCCAGGCTCTGCCGGTAGCCGCGGTGCACGTCGCCGACCGAGACGATGAACTGCGACGGCGTTCCGTGGCGCAGGTTCTCGATGCCGATCCGGCCGAAGTCGTTGCTGAACGAGTAGTAGCCGCGGTGGGCGTCGGTTTCAGTCCCGTTCTGATGGCGGCGCATGTACGTAGCGCCGGCCGTCCACTCGTGGCGTCCCTTGCTCGCGCGTACCTGCCCCTCGGCGCGGTACACGTTCTGCGCGCGGTCGATCGGGATGATGGCGGCGGGACCCAGCATCGTCAGCCCGGCGGTTGAGATGACGCGGTTGACGGCGTTCTCCTCGGGCACCAGCAGCGAGCCGACCCGGTCGAACCCGGCCGAGACCTGCGACTGCAGCCCGGCGTTCCATTCGCGATTCCAGGTCGCGCGGGCGCGGTGGGAGCGCGTATCGGTGTCCGGGTTCTGTCCGGCGACAAGCTGAAACGCGTCGACGCTCTGGGAGACGAAGTTGTAGTTGAGCAACAGGCGGTCCCGCGCCGTGAGATCTTGCTCCAGCCGGATGACGCCGTCGTTATTGTCGATCACCTGCGGCGCGTTGGTATTGAGCGCGCGCGGATTGATGTCGGTCCGGTTCGGCAGCAGCGTCGGATACGCCGCCAGATAGCTTTCGACCAGCGCGCGCCGCGCCGGGTCTCCCGTCAGCGGCGTCCGCTCGTCCGGACGGGGCACCAGGACATTGCCGTTCACGTTCCCCCGCAGCTTTTCCTGCCCGCCCTGCACAGACAGGTAGCCGCCCTTCCACGGCCGGAACCCCGTGCGGAATCCGTACCGGTGCTCGCGCGCGGGTTGGACGCCGCCCACCTGGAAGAACGCACGGGCGCTGAAGATCGAGTTCAGATGGTTGAAGAAGATGTTGCCGTGCCATCCGGCGCGCTGGGCGGCGGTCAGGTGCAGGCCGCCCGACGGGGCGTTGCCGAACTCCGCGCCGAAGTAGCCGCGATCCGGCCGGAACTCGTTGACGATCGTAGCGGTCGCCCCGAGCCGGACGTTCAGCTCTTTGAGGGCGTTGTTGTCGACGAGGTTGAACTGGACGTTTTCGTTGCGCCGGCTCTCGCCCGCGCCAGTGTCCGCCTTGCCGAGCAGGTTCAATTCGACCCGCCGCTTCTCTTCCTGAGGCTCCGGAGCCTGGGGAGTCTGGGCAGGGAGGGCGAACGCCGCGAAGAACAGGAGTACAAACCGCAAGTGAATCATGATATCGCTTCCGGCGGCTCTGATACGATATGTGGCGCGATGTGGACCCGACGCGCCTTCTCCGCCGGTCTGCTGTCCGCCGCCGCACGGGCGGCGCAGAAGCGACCGAATATCCTGCTGATCGTCTCCGAGGACAACGGGCCGCACTTCGGCTGCTACGGCGACAAGACGGTTCCGACCCCGCACGTCGACCGCCTCGCCGCCGAAGGCACGCGTTTCGACAACGCCTACGTGACACAGGCGGTCTGCAGCCCGTCCCGGTCGTCGATCCTGACCGGGCTCTACCCGCACCAGAACGGGCAGATCGGTCTCGCCACACACGCCTACACGATGGTCCGCGATTGGCCGGCGCTCCCGAACCTGCTCAAACGCGCCGGGTATCGTACGGGGCTGCTCGGAAAACTGCACGTGAACCCCGAGTCCGCGTTCGCCTTCGACTTCAAGTGGCGCGATCCGGAGTCCATCAGCTTCGCCAAGCGTGATGTGGCACGCACGGCCGATGTGGCGCGCGAGTTCATCGAGGCGGGGGACGGGCCGTTCTTCCTCATGGTCTGCTATGCCGACGCGCACCTGCCGTTTCTGGCGCAGCAGGCGGGGCTTCCGGAGCGCCCCCTGACGGCTTCTGACGTGCGGACATTCCCGGCGGTCGGCTGCGACTCGCCGCGGCTCCGGGAACGCGTCGCCAACTACTACAACTGCATCAGCCGCCTCGACACCGGCATCGGCATGCTGCTCGACCGCCTGCACGCCACCGGTCGGGCGGACGATACGCTCATCGCCTACGTCGGCGACCACGGCGCGCAGTTTTCCAGAGGCAAGATCACCAGCTACGAGTTCGCGCTCCGTGTCCCGCTCATTTTCCACTGGCCCGGGGAGGTGCGCGCGGGCCGGACGAGCCGCGGCCTCGTATCGACGATCGACCTGATGCCCGCGCTGCTTGAGGCGGCCGGCGCGGAGATCCCGGAACTCCCCGGCCGTTCTCTGCTGCCGCTGGCGAAGGGCGGTGGGCGCTGGCGCGATCATGTCGTCTGCGAGTGGAATACAAGCCAGCCCAAGCCCGGAGCCTTCTTTCCCCAACGCACCATCCGCGATGCCCGCTACAAGCTCATCCTGAATCTGCAGCCCGGGCAGCGCAATCCCACCGAGCGATACTACACCGAGCAAATCCTGGTCCAGACAGGCTCCAATCAGCAGGAGATCGACGCCGCGCCCGAAGCGGTACGCCGCGGCTATGCCACGTGGCGGAATCCTCCGCGGCTGGAGCTCTACGACTTGCAGACCGACCCCTACGAGTGGACCAACCTCGCGGACCGCGGGGAACACGCCGCCGTGCGTGAGCGGCTCCTGGCCCGGCTGATCCGCTGGCAGCGCGAGACTGCCGACCCCCTGTCGGATCCGGAGAAACTCGCCCGTCTTGCCGCCGAAGAGACAGAGGCCGGACGTCATCCCCAGGGCGCCCGACGGCCCGGCTTTGCCTGGCGCTATCCAGAATACTTGTACGCGCGCTGACCGGAACCTCCGGCGAATCCCGCTCGCGACTGCACGGGGCCCTTCTATTGCCCTTCAGGCTCCTCCTGGCGTCGCCTCTTGGCAGGCGATCCCGGAGCATGCTATCTTCCAGTGCGTTTCGCGATGTGTTTGCTTCCGGATTCGCTGCGGCGGGAAGGGCAGGTGCTACTCCACCAGCAATGCTGGAATTGGGGCTATGATGTCCGCCGGCCCGAAGGCAACATCTTGATTGAGTACGGCTTCACGCGCGTCCGGCCGCCGGGCACGGTCCAAGGCAGCAGTCAGTACACCTGGAACGGCCCGTTGACGGTCCGGCTGTGGGGCTTCGGGTTCTTCGCCGGGCGAACGCTTGACCGGGGGATCCACGTCAACCGCTACGAGTTCCTGCCACGTCTGGCAAAGATGGACCAGGACGTGTGGGAACCGGCCGTTTTGCAGAGCCAATGCCCGCACGCCCGCGGCCGGGCGTGCCTCGGCTTGTTGGCGACCGCGCTCCGCTGGATGCGTGACTATGAAGCGTGGGTCCTACGGCAATGCGGCGTCCAATACCGCCGCCGCGCGCTCGCCCAGTGGAACAAGCCCTGCATATTGCCCGAAGCGATGCCGGTGCTGTGGGACCGGCTGGCGCACGCTCTTCAAGATACCGGTCCAGCCGGCCCGCGCGGTAAGCCGCGCCAGTTCTCGCCCCCGCCTATGCTCCCTTAATCTTCCACTTCCCGTCCGGACCCTTCTCGCGGTGCGCTCCGTGGCAGCTCTTGCATGTGCCGAGAAGCGTCTCGAACGACGCCTTGGCGGCGGTGGTATCTCCGCCCTTGGTTGCCTTGACGATGTCCTTGAGCGCCGCTTCGCCGGTACTGGCGAAGCCGGCCGCGTCGGCCGTCTTACGTTTGGCCCAGAACTGCCGCGTTTCCTTGAACAGCTTCTGCAGTTGCTGGGCGTCCTTCAGCGCCATGTCGGCGCTGCCGGCGTCGAGGTTCTTCTTGAGGCTTCCGCAGGTGGGCCCCACCTCCTTCATCACATCGCTCAGGGGCCTGGGGGCCGCAACCAGGCAGAGCGCCAGCATGGCGGCCAGTCCGGCGGAATAAAGCACGCGTTTTTTCATACGGGTTCAGTCACTTTCGGCGATTATCGCTCCGCCCCCGGTCAGGGGTACCGGGAATTGTATCGCAAATCCCGCGAGAATCGTAGGCTGTCCGGATCCAATGGCGGACGCGCCTCAGGACACCTGGTGGCGGCGCACCGCATCCATGTCGAGATCGACTCCGAGCCCCGGCGTCCGCGGCACTTCGATGTAGCCGTCGACCACCTTGAAGGGCTGCTGCAGCAGGTCGCTCTGCCGCAGCCAGCACAGAGTGTCGGACGGCACCGTGCACGAGCGTGTCGCCGCGGCCGCCTGGATGAACGACATATCGCGGACCCCAAGTTCCACCCCTGAGCCATGCCATGCTGGAATTCCTGCCGCTGAAGCGACCTGGCACGTCTCGACAAACGTCCGCATCGGGCCGCCGAGATTGAACATATCCACGGCCCCCATCCGGATCGCTTCCATCATCACGGTGGTGCTCGCGGTCGTCAGTGCGAACGGCACTGCCACACGCTCGCGTAATTGCCGCAAAGCGTTCAGGTCGCCGCGGATCGGGTCTTCGATCGTCAGCTTATAGCCCTCGAGGCGCTTGGCCACCGGCAGGAACGTGGCTACGTCTGGATACGAGCGGTTGAAGTCGACCGTCAACGTCAGCGACGGCGCGGCCTTGTCGATGGCGGCGACGCGCTTCTCGATCGGATCGTAGCGCCGTGCCTTGATCTTCAGGTGCTTGAAGCCCTGCGACAACGCGCGCTCGGCGATCATGATGTAATCCTGCTCTGTCCGCTGGCCAGTCCAATACGTGACAGCCACCTTCGGCTGGTGCAGACCGCCCAGGAGCGTATGCACCGGCACGCCTAGCGAACGGCCCATGAGGTCGTAGAGCGCGATCTCGTAAGCGTCCGACGAAGCGCGCGCGGGCAGACCGAGCGAGGCCTGCGAGAAGTCGAGCGTCAACAGATCGCGGCCCGTGAGAAACTTGGCGTTGGCCTCGACCGACTGCGTGTCCACGCCGCGGCCGGTTTCGCCAATGCCGGTCAAGCCGTCGGACGTGTGCAGGCGGATCAGGTGCTTGGGTACCTGGTCGAAGTTCGCGAGGCCGGGGTCGAGCCCCGGGCCGTAGTTCTCGCTGTTGACCACGCCCGGCTTCATCCGGACCACGACCTTCCAGATCTCGACGCGCTCCACGCGCAACGGCTTGGCGGCCAGCGGCGCCGCCGCCAGCAGGCTCAGAAAGTGTCTGCGATGCATCATCTTCCGTACTCCGTCAACTCCTGTTTCGTTGTTGTCTGCCATTGCTCAAGCGGCGGTGCGCCGTAGCCGGTAAAGAACCGCGCCAGGTCCAGCCGCAGGTTGTCCACCTGCTTGCGGTACGCCGGCTCCCCGATCCGGTTGCGCGTCTCGTCCGGATCCGCTTCCAGGTCCCACAGTTCGCTCGGATGCTCCCTGGTGCGCTCGATGTATTTCAAGTGCTCCGTCCGGACCGCGCGCACGTTGCGGTATTCAAAGTAGAGCCGGTTGTCCCAACGCGGGTTCCGCCCGCGCAGGAAGGCGGCATAGCTCCTGCCCGGGCTCTTGGGATCGGCGGGAGATTTGACGCCCAGGTAGTCGAGCAGAGTCGGGAGGTAATCGTAGGACGAAATCATCGGCGCCGGCGCGATGCCCTCCGGGATCCGGCCCGGATGGTTCCAGATCATTGGGACGTGGATGGCGGGCTCGTACATATTGAGCGGCCAGGTGCCGTTGCCCTTGCCCCACACGCCGCGGTGTCCGGCAGCCCAGCCCTGGTCGGAGGTAAACACGAGGGTCGTATTCCCGCGAAGCCCCTTCCGCTCCAGCATCTCGACAACCCGGCCTACGGTGTGGTCGACACCCCGCACCAGCGCCGAGAACGCGTGTTTGCTGTCGCGATTCCCATGGTGCTGCGCCAACCCTGGATTCTGACTCGGATGCTTCGGCAGATTCGGGAAGCAGGAGAACGGCGAGTTCTCGTACGGCTTCCGATATGCCTCCGGCTGGTAGTTGTACGGCGTGTGCGGCGCATAGAAGGGGACGTAGAGGTAGAACGGCTGGTCCGCCTTCTGCTGGTCGAGAAACTCGAGCGCGTAGTCGCCCACGCCGTCGGTCTTGAATCCGGGATACGCGATCCGCTGGCCGTTCCTGACGAACGTGACGTCCCTGTACGGCCCGCCACCTCCGGGGATCGTGGCCCAGTAGGTGAACCCCGCCTGTGCCTTCTCGTCCTCGCCCATGTGCCACTTGCCGCTCAGACCGAGCGTGTAGCCATTGCGCGCCAGGACCTCCGAGTATGTGGGATGTCCCGCGAGCCAGTTGCGCGAATTAGGCCCGAAGCTGTCCACCGGACGCAGCCAGTCCTGGACGCCGTGGGTTGACGGCATGCGTCCGGTGAGATACGTGAACCGGCTGGGTGAGCAGACGGGCGTCGCGGCAAAAGCGCGGGTGAAGCGCGCGCCGCCGGCGGCCAGGGCGTCGATATGGGGCGTCTGCATCTCCGCGCAGCCATAGGCGCCGGTGGCCCAGGCGCTATGGTCGTCCGTCATGAACATCACGACGTTCGGCCGCGTCGCGGCGGCGCGCGAGGCAAGGTGGAGAAACGGAGCAGCCAGCACAGCCCGGCGGGTCACGGACATGCACCGCAGCGTATCGCAATCCGGGGCGCGGCACAATGGCGTCGCGTTCCGACCAGGGATTGCAGGCCTCGGGCGGGATGTTGGACGCCGTTGACACAACGGGCCGCGTAGGCTACGGTTGAGGGCGATTCATGCCTACGCTGCAGGAGCAATTCGGTGAGATCGACATCTATCTGTTCGATCAGCTTCTGAAAGGCCGCATCACCCCAGGAATGCGAATCCTGGACACCGGATGCGGTTCAGGCCGGAACCTCGTCTACCTGCTGCGGGAGGGCTATGATGTGTGCGCCGCGGACTTGGACACGCAGGCCGTTGAGAGCGTTCGCGCCCTCGCCCGGATGCTGGCGCCCGCACTTCCGGAGTCGAATTTCCGGGTCGAAGCCGTTGAACGGATGTCTTTCGACGATGCCTCCGCGGATGTCGTCATCAGCAACACCGTCCTCCATTTCGCTCGGGACGACGCACACTTCGAATCGATGCTGCGCGGGTCGTGGCGGGTCCTGAAACCCGGCGGCCTCTTCTTTTGCCGCCTCGGATCCACGATTGGCATGGAGAGCCAGGTGACCGCAATCCAGGGCCGCCGCTACAGGTCGCCGGATGGTTCGGAGCGGTATCTGGTGGACGAAGCGCTCCTCGACTCGATGGCCGGCAGTTTGGCCGCCGAACTGGCCGATCCGTTGAAGACCACGGTTGTCCAGAACCAGCGCTCGATGACCACCTGGGTTTTGCGGAAGAGCCCACTCTGACAAGCTCGTAAGGAGTTCCTTGCACTCCGGCAGCCTGCTTGACTATGGTGGAGAGACTGTCCGGGAAACTGGACGCGAAACAGGAAGATTCCATGCTGCCAGTGATTCGCCACCTCACCGCCGATGACCTTCCCCTGATGGAGCGCTTGTTGACGCTATTCGGCGAAGCCTTCGAAGACATGGAGACTTACACGGCGCATCGTCCCAGCGCCGGCTACCTGCGACGCCTGCTTGGCGGCGACTCGTTCATCGCACTGGCTGCCTTGAAAGACGGCGCTGTTGCCGGCGGCATCGCGGCTTACCAACTCACGAAATTCGAGCAGGAGCGCAGCGAGATCTACATCTACGATCTGGCGGTCGCGGCGGCGCACCGACGGCAGGGAATCGCCACGGCGTTACTTCAGGAGTTGAAGAAGATCGCGGCAGTGCGTGGAGCCTACGTCATGTTCGTTCAGGCCGACACGGGCGTCGAAGACGAACCTGCCATCGCGTTGTATTCCAAGCTGGGAGTGCGCGAGGAGGTCCTGCACTTCGACATCCCTGTTGATGCGTAACCGGCCGATTCCGGCCTAGTTCGAACGCCGCTTCCACTTGATGCTGCATCCCACGCTTGGGATCTGCGGCTGAGGGACCGGCTTCCCCTGCCGCACCGCCTCGATGGCCGCGCGCAGGCTGCGCCCGTCCACCGGAAGCTGGTTCGACGGCCGGCTGCTGTCCAGTTGGCCCCGGTACGCCAGCCTCCGCTCGCGATCGTACAGGAAGAAGTCCGGCGTGCAGACCGCTCCATACGCGCGGGCGACGTCCTGCGACTCGTCGTAGCACACAGGGAAACGGAACCCCAGTGACTCGGCCATCTCTTTGAGGCGCGGCGGTGCATCGTCCGGGTAGCTCACCGCGTCATTGGAAGAAATCGCCACGATCCCGGCGTCCGTGCCCGCGTAGTCGTTTCCCAGGCGCGCCAGTTCGTCCTGCACATGCACCACGAACGGGCAGTGCCGGCAGATGAACATGACGAGCAGCGATTTCCTGGAGGCGAAGGTGTCGAGGGAGACCAACTCACCCGTCACCACGTCGGGCAAAGAGAACGCGGGAGCCGCGGTCCCGAGCAATGGCGCAAACGATTCCGTCCGGGCCATCGGACAAACCTACCGCTGTTCCACCGTCAGCCAGGGTCGCCCGTCCGGGTGCCCCTTGTAGTCGGCGCGCGGGCGGATCAGCCGGTTGTTGTGGTACTGCTCGAGCACGTGCGCCGTCCAGCCCGACATGCGGCTGATGGCGAAAATCGGCGTGTACAGGTCCACCGGGATGCCGAGTGAATAGTACGTCGAGGCCGAATAGAAGTCCACGTTCGCGTTGAGACCCTTCTCGTCCTTGATGAGCGTCTCGATGGCAGTGGACATCTTATACAACTCCACGAAGCCGGTGCGTTTGCCCAGTTCTTCGGACATCCGGCGCAGGTGCGTCGCGCGCGGATCCTCGGTCTTGTAGACCCGGTGTCCGAAGCCCGGTATCTTCACCTTGTTATCCAGTTTCTCGCGCACCATCGCCAGAGCCTGGTCGACATTCTCCACCGTCAGCAGCAGACGGATCACGTCTTCGTTCGCGCCGCCGTGTAGCGGACCCTTGAGCGCTCCGATGGCGCCGGTGACCGTCGAGTAAATGTCCGACAGGGTCGCCGCCGTCACGCGCGCGGCAAACGTCGACGCGTTCAATTCATGGTCCGCGTGCAGGATGAGCGCGATGTCGAACGTCCGCTCCATCACGTCATCCGGACGCTTTCCGGTCAGCGTGTAAAGGAAATTCGCCGCGTACCCAAGCTGCGGATCGCCTTCGACCACGGGCTTGCCATTGCGCAGCCTGTCGAATGTGCTGACAATCGTCGCGGTCTGCGCCATCAGCTTGACGGCCTTCGTCTGGTTGGCCTCGGGCGACTTGTCGGCCGCCAGTGGGTCGTACAGGCTCAGCATGGAAACGGCCGTCCGCAGGACATCCATGGCGACGCCTTTCGGAACCTGCCGCAAGAAGTCCACCACGGCGTCAGGGATCTGGCGGTGTTCCACCAGGGCCTTCTTCAGGTCCGCCAGTTCCTCGCGTTTCGGGAGCCGGCGGTTCCACAGCAGGAAGATGACCTCTTCGAAAGAGGCGTTCTCAGCCAGCGTGTGGATGTTGTATCCGCAATAGCTAAGAACCCCGGCTTGTCCGTCGATGTAGCAAATCTCGGATTCGCCGGCGATGACACCTTCGAGCCCCGCCCCGGTTGTACTCATTCCAGATAGTTGTCCTTGCGTGGAGTTGGAAATGCTTGAGAAGTTTCATTGTAGCGGCGCGCCGCGGGCGGATGCAACCGTGACTGAGGTCACAGTCCGGCCCGCCACTGACGAGGCATGCTGGGAATGGAACCAGGAGGAGGCCGTATGTTCCGAGTGATCGTTGCAGGCTTGGGTGTCGCACTGGGCGCGCCGCTTTTTGCCCAACCGTCGCCGGAGGTCGCTTTTTCCGGCACCATCCGTACGCGGTTCGAAAGCTGGCAGTGGTTCGAAGGAGACGCCGATCCCTCTTACCGGTTCCTGGGCTCGTTCGTCCGGCTGGCCGCTTCGCAGCAGCGTGACTGCTATGACTGGCACGTCGAGTTCATGGCTCCGATCCTGCTGGGACTGCCGGAGAACGCCATTGGTCCCGGGGTGCAGGGACAGGGCGGGATGGGCGCGAGCTACTTCGCCGCCTCTGGAGGAGCCCGCAACGCCGCAAACCTGTTTCCGAAGCAGGCATTCGTCCGGCTGAAGGGCGGAGCGCACAGCCTGCGCCTGGGCCGGTTCGAGTTCAGCGACGGGGGGGAAGTGGCCCCGCCCCACGCTGCCCTCGCCGCCGTCAAGCGGGACCGGGTCAACCAGCGTCTGGTGGGTCCGTTCGGCTTCACGCATGTCGGACGCGCCTTCGACGGCGGCCACTACCTGTATCAGAAGGGCTCCACCAACGTGACCGCTCTTTCGGTCATGCCGACCCGCGGCGTGTTCCAAACCAACGGCTGGGGCAACCTGAAGATCAGCCTGACCTACGGCTCTGTCACCCGCCAGGTGCGCAACGGCGAATGGCGCGCCTTTGGGATCTTCTACTACGATCCGCGCGACGTATTGAAAGTGGACAACCGCCCTCTTCCGGTCCGCGCCGCCGACCGCGAAAGCCTCCGCCTCGGGACATTCGGGGGGCACTGGCTCCAGGCTGCTGGTCCGATCGATATTCTGCTCTGGGGAGCAGCGCAGACAGGCCGGTGGGGCCGTCTCGACCATCGCGCCGCCGCGTTCAACGGCGAAGCCGGCTACCAGCCGCCGGTCCTGCCGCGGCTGAAGCCCTGGATTCGCGCCGGCTACGCGCACGCCACCGGCGACCGCGACCCGAACGATTCCCGCCAGGGCACCTTTTTCCAGGTCATGCCGACGCCTCGCCCTTTTGCGCGATTCCCGTTCTTCAACATGATGAATCATGACGACGTATTCGCCATGCTGATCCTGCGTCCGCACGCCCAAGTCACCGTCAGTGCCGAAGCGCACTCCCTGAGGCTCGCGAGCCGCCGGGACCTCTGGTATCTCGGCGGGGGCGCTTTCCAGCCCAACACGTTCGGCTACGTGGGCCGCCCCGCGGGCGGCAGCAGATCCCTGGCGACGTTGTGGGACCTCAACCTGGAGTACCGCGTGAACAGGGAAATCACCCTCACCGCGTTCGGCGCCGTGGCGCGCGGCCGGTCCGTCCCGGAAGCAATCTACCGTCGCGACAAGAATGCCTTCTACGGCTATCTGGAGATGCTGTACCGGTTCTGAGAATCGCGGCGGATGCGACCCGTCCGTTGGAGCCGCTCTGCGTAGGCGCGCGCTTCGAGGATGGCGAAGCGATAGTCGAACGGAGCAAGGCGTTCGGGCCATACCTGCTCGGCCACCTCGCGCAGGGGGAGGGGAGAATTCTCGAGCAGGGCGGCCATCTGATCTTCCTTCGCAAAGATGCGCTTGCGGGCGAGTTCGGCCCAGACAGGAACATCTGGCACCGTTTCTCCGTGGCCGCAGAATGCCGGAAGCCGCGCGTCCCGCATTCGGTCCAGCGCGGCCACGTAATCCCGCAGCGGGTCGGCTTCCGGATACCAGGTGACCGAAGGCTGGACGCCGTTGCCCAGGATGGCGTCGCCGGCCAGGACGAAACCCGGCCCCCGCAACAGAATATGACCCGGTGCGTGTCCGCCGGTCCACTCCACCGTGAGCGGTCCGGCTGCCCCGTCGAAGGTCTCTCCGCCAGATAGGACCCAAGCCACCGGCACGGGGCGGAACGTCCTCTGGACAATGGCGAACGACGCATTTACGCGGCGGATCATGCGGGGCTCGACCCCCGCGTCACGCAGCGCTTCCTCCTGCCACTGGAGGCGCGTTTCCCAGTGGAGGATCTGATCGAGCGCGCGCACCTCCTCCCTGTGCATCGCAACCCGCGCTCCGTAGCGTTCCGACAGCACCCCTGCCAGAGCCTGGTGGTCCGGATGGCAATGCGTGATCACGATCCAGCGCAGGCTTCCGGTGGCCCCCGCTTCGGCCAGGGCCGCGTCGAGAAGAGCCGCCGACCGGTCCGAATCCATGCCCGTGTCGACCAGCATCCAACCCTCGGCCAGTTTCACCAGGTAGACGTTCACCTGTGCGGGCGCAAACGGCAGCGGCAGGTCGATGCGGAGAACCCCAGGCGCGACTTCGGTCAACGCTTTCAGTGTAGCGGTCCGCAGTCCTGCGCTGTGATACGCTGGCCGTTACATGCGCAGTTTCCGGACCCTTGCCCTGCTGGCGCTGGGCCTAGCCTCCGGTTCGCCTCAAGTCACCGAATCCGTCGGCTCGGCGCCTGTGCTTCCGGGGCAGGAAGCCCTGCTCTATTCGATCGAGTGGCGTCTGATCACGGCCGGCCAGGCAAGACTGAGCTGGACCGCGGGCAGGCCCGGGTGGGCCACGCGATTGGACGTGTTCTCGACCGGCCTCGTCTCGAAGCTGTTCAAGGTGGAGAACGCGTATCTGGCCAATTTCGACGAGCGGCTCTGCGCGCAGTCGTCTTTGCTGACCGCGCACGAAGGGACGCGTCACCGAGAGACCCGTGTCACCTATAACGCCGAGGCCGGGCAGGCTACTTATCTGGAGCGCGATCTGACCAAGGGTCACGTCGTTTCGGCCTCGGAAACCGAAATCCCGGCGTGCGTGCACGATGTGGTCGGGGCGCTGTACCGGATGCGGACGTTGCGACTCGAGCCGGGCCAGCATGCCGAACTCCCGCTGAGCGACGGCAAGCGGAGCGTTGACGCGCGGGTTGAGGCGCTGGATCGCGAAACGATTGAAACCCCGAGCGGGCAGTACCGGACGGTGCGCCACGAAGCATTTCTTTTTAACGACGTGCTGTTCCGGCGGCCCGGCCGGCTGTTCATCTGGCTGACCGACGATGAGCGGCGGCTGCCAGTTCAGATCCAGGTCCGGCTGCAACTGCATGTCGGCACCGTGACCGTGCAATTGGAGAAAATCGAAACATGATGCACCGGTGTGTATGGGCGCTGATTCTGTGCGCCGGAGCGCTGTCCGCGCAGAACCAGGCGCTGCTGCAGCGCAAGGATGCGGCAGTGCTGTATCAGCGCTGCCTGAACCTGGTCGAGTCGACGTCGGCCGCGGTGCCCGGACTGGTCCGCGCGGGCGCGCCGGTCGTGGAGAACGTGCGGCAGTCGCTGAAGATGCTCGAAGCCTCGCCGCGCGAGGACGGCCGCCTCACCTACGACCTGTTGCGCAATCTGCGCGCCTATCTTGCTTTGGCGGAATCCGTGCCGAAACCCTATCCGTTTCCCGAAGAAGCGCGCAAGCAGTTCGCCGAGCTGCGCGATTCGATCGATCGCGCCGACTCGCACTTCGCCGCGCTGCTCGAAACCAAGGAAGGGCAGCTTGTGACCGCCGACCGCGACAATCTCGCCCGCTATGCCGAGGCGAACGCCCGGATCGGTCCGCCTTCGCCCAACCAGCCGCGCGTCGTGTTCCTGGGCGACTCGATCACGGACGGCTGGCGCCTCAACGAATACTTCCCCGGCCGCGATTTCGTCAACCGCGGCATTGGCGGCCAGATCACGGGGCAGATGCTCGGCCGGATGCTGGCCGATGTGGTCGCCCTCAAACCGGCAGCGGTCGTGATTCTCGCAGGGACCAACGATATCGGGCGCGGGGCGCCCGTGAAAGCGATCCAGGACAACCTGACGATGATCGCCGACCTCGCCGACAAGTACAAGATCCGCGTCATGATGGCGTCGATTCTGCCGGTCAGCGATTACCACAGGGGCAACGATCCTCGCTACGAACGCACCGGTCAGCGTCCGCCGGCGACCATCCTCGAAATGAACCGCTGGATCCAGCAGTTGTGCCAGTCCCGCCGGTATGTCTACATCGACTATTTTTCGGCCATGGTGGATGACGCCGGCTTCCTTAAGAAAGAGCACGCCGATGACGGACTGCATCCGAACAGCCTGGGGTACCGCGTGATGGCGCCGATCGTGCTCACGGCAATCGACAAGCAGTTCGCACCCGCGCCGCAGCAGGAGCAGCAGCGCCGCCGCCGATTGGGGGTATTCTAGCCGTGCGCTGGACGCTCGCGTTTCTCGCCCTTTCCGCCGCCTCCGCCCAGCAATGGCCGCACTGGGGCGGTGATGCGGGCGGCATGAAGTTCTCGTCCCTCAAACAGATCGACCGGACCAATGTGACGAAGCTGCGCGAAGCGTGGACCTATCGCACGGGCGATGTGAGCGACGGCACGCAGTTTCCCGTCCGCACCGCCTTCGAAGCTACGCCACTGGTGATCGACGGCGTGATGTACGTCGTCACCCCGTTCGCCCGGCTGATCGCGCTCGACGCCACGACAGGCAAGGAATTGTGGGTATTCGATCCCAAGATCGACAAGGAGCGCTCCGCGAACCTGTTCATTCATCGCGGGCCGGCGTACTGGTCGGGCGGCGGCATGAAGCGCCTGTTTTACGGAACGCTCGAAGGCCGGTTGTACGCGATCGACGCCGCGACAGGCAAGCCGAGTCAGGGCTTCGGCGAGAACGGGTCGATTGACTTCCGCGAAGGCATCGGCGAGAAGTTCCCCAATCTGCGGGTTGGCATGACGTCGCCCCCGGCGATCTACAAAGATCTCGTGATCTGCGGATCGATCGTCTCCGACGGCGAGCCGCGTAGTCCCGCGGGCGACGTGCGCGCGTTCTCGGCGCGAACCGGGAAGCTGGTGTGGCGCTTCCATACCGTGCCGCGTCCGGGCGAGTTCGGGAACGATACGTGGGAAGGCGACAGTTGGAAGGATCGCGGCGGAACCAATGCGTGGTCCGTACTGAGTGTCGACGAGAAGCGCGGGCTCGTTTTCCTTCCGCTGACCTCGCCGTCCACCGATCTCTACGGTGGCGACCGGAAAGGCCAGAACCTGTTCGGCGATTCCGTCGTCGCGCTCAATGCCGCGACGGGCAAGCGCGTCTGGCACTTCCAGACGATCCACCACAACATCTGGGACTACGATCTGCCCTCGCAGCCGGCGCTCATCGAGGTGAAGCGGGGCCGCTCGACGGTGCCGGCGGTGGCGCAGGCAACGAAGATGGGTTTCGTCTTTCTGTTCCACCGGGAGACCGGCAAGCCTCTGTTCGAGATCGCAGAGCGCCCCGTGCCTGCGAGCGAGATCCCGGGCGAGCAGGCTTGGCCCACCCAGCCGTTTCCCTTGAAGCCGCCCCCGGTCACGCGGCAGAGCATGACCCGCGACGAGCTTTCCACCGTCACCCCCGCGGCGCGCGAGTTCTGCGCGGAGATCACGAAGGACGCTATCTTCGGGACACTCTACACCCCCATCGGCCTGAAGCCGACCGTGCTGTTTCCCGGGACGAATGGCGGCACCAATTGGGGCGGGTCGGCGTTCGATCCGGCCACACAGACGCTCTACATCAACTCGATGGACGTCGGGATGTTTACGCGCATGGCGAAGCGCCCGGAAGGATCCGAGATCCCGTACCGCTCGCAAGGCTTCGGCACGCCGAACTCGCGCTTCTGGACCAAGGACATGCTGCCGTGCCAGCAGCCGCCGTGGGCGCATATCACGGCCATCGACATGAACACGGGCGAGTTCCGTTGGCGCTCGGTCCTGGGCGTGATTGACGAACTTGTGGAGAAGGGCATCCCGCCGACCGGCGCACCGAACCTGGGCGGACCGATGGTGACGGCTGGAGGCCTCGTGTTCATTGGCGCAACGAACGACAGCCGGTTCCGCGCGTTCGACAAGGATACCGGAAAGGAGCTATGGGTGACGCGCCTGCCGGCCAGCGCGCATGCCAACCCGATCACCTATCTTGGCAAGGATGGCAAGCAGTACGTCGCCATCGCCGCGGGAGGAGGCAACAAATACAACAGCGTTTACTCGGACTCGCTGGTAGTCTTCTCGTTGCCCTAGCTCTTCACGCCGAGGGGTTCAGCCACCGCGTCCACGCGGAAAAGCAGCTTGCCTGCACGGACTGCCACCGCACCGCGCAACGGGCTGAACGCGCGGGTTTTCCCAAGCTCGCTCAGTGCCGGGCGTGCCATGCCGGGGTCCTCGCGCCCGCTCTGGCGGCGGATTTTCCGGAGCCGCCGTCGAAGCGCCTCTACCGCGTGCCGGACTTTGTCTTCTTCAGCCACGCGCGCCATACGAAGGTGGCCTGCGCGTCCTGTCATGGCGAAGTCGCCCGCACCGACGTGCTCAGCGTGCACCGTCCGACGACGATGAAAGCGTGTGTCGATTGCCACAAGGAACACAAGGCGACCGTCGACTGTAACGCTTGTCATGAACTGACCCAGTAGACTGGAAAGATCCATGTTTCGTTTGATCGCCCTTTTTCTCTTCGCCGGGCTCCTGAGTGCGCAAGAGAAACCGAAGCTCGTTGTCGCCATCACGGTCGATCAACTCCGCCAGGATTACCTGACGCGGTTTCGCGGCGAGTTCCGCGGCGGTCTGGAGCGGATGCTCACGCAGGGCGCCGTCTTTACGAATGCCCACTACGAGCACTTCCCGACCGTCACGGCGATTGGTCACAGCACGTTCATGTCCGGCGCGACGCCCTCGGTCAGCGGCATCATCGGCAACGACTGGTTCGATCGCGACACCGGTAAGACCGTCACCAGCGTGTCCGACGACGAAACGCAGCTTCTCGGCGCAAAGGGCAAAGGCTCTTCGCCGCGGCGCATGCTGGTGAGCACCGTCAGCGACGAGCTGAAGCTGGCCAGCCAGGGCAAGTCGAAAGTGATCGGCATCTCGATCAAGGATCGCGCGGCGATTCTCCCCGCAGGCCACATGGCCGACGCTGCCTATTGGGTGGAACGCAAGTCCGCCACCGTCTTGTCGAGCACATATTACTTCAACGACTTGCCGGGCTGGGTGAAACAGTTCAACGCACAACGGAGCGTAGCCAGGTACGCGGGGCAGGTGTGGGATCTGACTCCTTACGGGGGGACGAAACGGACGATGCCCGCGGCGGACGATCCGAAGTTCGGCGACACCGTGGCGATGTCCCCGTTCGGCAACGACATGCTTCTGGATTTTCTCGAAACAGCCGTCGATGCCGAGAAACTCGGGCAGCGCGGCGTGACCGATCTGCTCGCCGTCAGCTTCTCGTCAAACGATGTCGTGGGGCACGAGTGGGGTCCGGATTATCCAGAAGTGCGCTCCATCACGGTCGCCACGGACCGCCAGTTCGAACGCCTGTTCCGCTTCCTCGACGAGCGAGTCGGAATGCGCAACGTGCTGGTGGTGCTCACGGCGGACCACGGTGTGGCGCCAGTGCCCGAGGTGAACCAGGCGCGCAAGATGCCGGGAGGGCGCATGCCGGCCAAGGTGATTCAAGAGACCGTGACGCGGCGGCTGACCGAGGAATTCGGAGAGGGGAAGTGGATTTTGAGCCCTTCGGACCACTCGCTCTACTTCAACCGCCAGTTGATCGCGGAGAAGAAGCTCCGGCTGGAGCAGGTGCAGGACGTCGCGCTGGCGGCGGCGCTGTCCGTGCCGCGGGTAGCGCGTGTCTATACGAGCGAACAACTGACGCGCGGTACGGCAATGGCGGATATCGTGAGCCGCCGGGTGCGCAACGGCTACCATGAGACGCGCGGCGCCGATCTCATGATTGTGCTTGAACCCTACTGGATGTATTCAAGCAGCGGCACTACACACGGCTCCCCGTACAACTACGATTCGCACGTTCCCGTGATCTTCATGGGGCCGGGGATCCGCACGGGCGTCTACCGCCGCACGATCGCGGTCAATGACATCGCTCCCACACTGGCGGAATTGCTGGAAGTCGAAACGCCTTCCGGGTCCGCGGGTCGCGTCCTAGCTGAAATCTTCCAGCGGTCCACGTCCGAACCTTTGTCCGGCGGCCATTAGAGATATACTGTCGCCTATGCTGGGTCGAGCCATCATTGCCCTTGCCGCGGCTCTGGCGCTCTACACTCCTGCCGAAGCCAAGTGGAAGAAGACGCAGGAGGCGGGGCGCGAGGAGTATAACAAGAAGCTGAAGCAGGCGCGCAGGCATCAGCCGAAGCCGCAAGAAGATAAGGCGCGGAGCAACAAAAGGAAACCCAGCGAGGCGCAACCGGTGTGGGGTATGCCGAAGCGCAAGTAACGGGAGGAATTCTAATGTCCATGTTGAGCGAGTTCAAAGAGTTTGCCGTCAAGGGCAACGCGATGGATCTGGCTGTCGGCGTCATCATCGGCGCGGCATTCGGCAAGATCGTAACCTCGATGGTCAACGACATCATCACGCCGCTAATCGGTTTGATTCTCGGCAAGGTCGACCTTTCGAACATGTTCATCGCCCTCGATGGCGGCGATTACGCCACCATCGCCGCGGCGAAGGAGGCGGCGGCGCCGGTGCTGGCCTACGGTTTGTTCCTGAACACGGTGATCGACTTTGTCCTGGTCGCGTTCGCCATCTTCATCGTCGTGAAGCAGATCAACCGGCTGCGCCGCGAGGAGCCGCCACCGGCCGAGACGGCTTAGAAGAATGCAGAGACGGGCGTTTGTCTTCGGCTGGCTGGGAGCACGGGTGCTGGAGGCGGCCGATGCCGGCCGCCGGTCCCTCGTCATCCTGGTGGATGGGCTTGGCCCCGAGTATATCGAGGCCAGTGAGATGCCGAACCTGCGCCGGATGGGCGCGGGCGGTTTCTCGTTCACCGGACGGTCGGTGATTCCGAGTGTCACCAACGTGAACAACGCCAGCCTCGTCACGGCGTCGTTCCCGGAGGAGCACGGCATCACGACGAACTACTACTACGATGCCGCGGCCCGCAGTTGGCATCCGATGGAAACCTCGGAGTTCCTGCTGCGGCCCACGCTGTTCGAGAAGATCCCTGCGAAGACGGCGATGGTCACCGCCAAAAACAAAGTGCTGACGCTGCTCGCCCGCGGCGCCACCACCGCGATCGCCGCCGAGCGCCCGCCCGTGGATCTGCCCCCGGCTCCCGGCATGTACACCGCGGAGGTGAATCACTGGTGCATCCGCGCGGCGCAGAAACTGCTGCAGGATCGCGCGTACCGCTTCGTGTATCTGTCCACGACGGACTACATGATGCACACGTATCCGCCGGAGGACCAGCGGTCGCGCGACCACCTGCGCACGTTCGACGCCGTGCTCGGCGAGATCCTCGACGCGCACAGCGATCTCGACGTGTTCCTCACGGCCGACCACGGGATGAACGCCAAGACCGAAGGGTTCGACGTGAAGCGCTGGCTTCACGAGAAAGGCTTCGACGCCGAGGCGGTGCCCATCATCCGCGACAAGCACGTGGTGCACCACGGAAATCTCGGCGGCGCCTGCTACGTGTACCTGCACAATCCGTCCGATCTCGAACGCGCCGAGGAACTGCTGCGCAAAGAGCGCGGCGTCGAGGAGATTTACCGCCGCGACGAAGCCGCGCGACGCTTCCGTCTCAAAGCCGGCCGGATCGGCGACCTGTTTCTGCTGGGGACGCGCGAGATCGCTTTCGGGGAACTCGGCCGAGTGCGTGAGCCGGTCAAGGTCCGCTCGCACGGCTCGCGTCACGAAGCGACGGTGCCTCTTTACGGCTCCCGCAAATGGACGGGCGCACCGCCCGAATTCAACGTCGATCTCACACGCCGGAACCCATTGGACTCATGACACGCCGCGAACTGCTTGCCGCCATCCCGCTCGTGGCCGTCCGCGCGGCCTCGCACGGGCCGTTGCGCATCGGCGACGATCTGCAACTGTTTGTTGACGACTACTTCATCGAATCGATGCGCGGAGTCTCGCTCGTTCCGCAGACGCCGGTGTCCGCCGGGCGCGTCGTCGAGTTCGATCAGCCGTGGGAGGGCAACGTCAGCCTCTACGGAACGGTGTTCCAGGACGGCGCGAAGTATCGCATGTACTACCGCGGCTGGAGTCTGCCGGAGTACACCAACCGCGGCCTGCTGAAGCCGGGCGAGGTGGTCCACCCCAAGAACGACGGCCAGACCTGCTACGCGGAGTCGGACGACGGCATCCGCTGGACCAAGCCGGAACTCGCCCTCAAGGAGTTCAACGGCTCGACAAGGAACAACGTCATCTGGCTCGGCGAGGGATCGCACAACTTCGCGCCGTTTCTCGATACGAATCCCGCTGCTCCCGCTTCTGAGCGCTATAAGGCTGTGGGCGGCAGCCGGCAGTTGTACGCCTGGCGGTCGGCCGACGGCATCCGCTGGGAACTGATCCGCAAGGAGCCGATTCTCACCGACGGCGCGTTCGACTCGCTCAACGTCGCGTTCTACGACACGCGCCTGCAACGCTATGTGGCGATCTATCGGGATTTCCGGCAGGGCGTCCGAACACTGAAGCGCGCCGAGTCGGCCGACTTTCTGCAATGGAGTCCGGGCGTCTGGGCCGACTACGGCGGCGCTCCCAAGGAGCAGCTCTACACCAACGCCACGACGCCGTATTTCCGCGCCCCCCAGATCTACGTGGCGTTCCCCAAGCGCTTCGTGAACTGGCGCACGCCTCCCTCCGGCCAGCCGCTCTCCGGCATCTCCGAGACCGTCTTCATGACGTCGCGCGACGGCGTCCGCTGGGACCGGCGCTTCATGGAAGCGTTCATCCGCCCGGGACGCGACCCGCGCAATTGGGTCCACCGCACAAACATGGTCATGACCGGCGTGGTGCCCACCGCCCCCGACGAGATCTCGATCTATGTCCAGCGGCACTACAACTTCCCAAGCTGCCATGTCGAGCGCATGACGCTGCGCACGGACGGATTCGTCGCCGCCCGCGCCGGCTACGGCGGGGGGGAACTGCTCACCAGGCCTTTCATCATGGAGGGGCACAAGATGGTGCTGAACTACGCCACTTCGGCCGCGGGCAGTATCCGTTACGAAGTGCTCGACGAGAACAGACGCCCGCATCCGGGGCTGGGCATCGAGGAGTCGCCCGTGATTTTCGGCGACGAGATCGAACGCTCGATCGACGTGCGCCCGCCCGCACGCAACGAACGGTCACGCATGGCGGCGCATCCCGTGCGCGTGCGTTTCCTGTTGAAGGACGCCGACCTCTTCTCCGTGCGCTTCGTGTAGGGAATCCGGACGGCTCGTGCCGGGTTGTCCGGCACAACCGCCGCGCTCCAGTTCGCTAACTCCCTCTTTTTCAATTGAGTGCCGTTTGGCTCCAGCCGTGCAGAGGTTCGTGTGGGCGAACCCCTCGCCTGGAAAGGAGCACGCGATGTTTGGAATCGATTGGGCCAACCCGGAAACGTTCTGGCTGAACGTGACCAATGTGGCTCTTGGACTGGTCGCGCTGGCCTGCGTCGTGGCCATCGGACTCGGAGTGGTGCAGGAGTTGTGGGCACGCTACCGGAGCCGGGTCCAGGCGCCCGCCGACGATCACGCGTTTGAGATCCCCGGCCTTGGCTGGACCATGGCCGACGGCGGCGAGCCTGTCACCAAGAAGGATGAACCTGAAACCCCGAAGGAGAGCTGAGGGGCCTGCTGGGGGCGACCATGACCTGCCCGTTCTTAAAAGAAACGCGAGTCCGGACGTGCCACGCGGCGCCGCTCCGGAAGTTGATTGTGGATGGTCCGGGAGCGGCCGCCGAAGGGAAGTGCGCGTCGGCGGCCCATTCCGACTGCCCCATCTACCAGGAGCAGGCGCCGCCCTCCCATGCCTCCGCGGGTTGCCCGTTTCTCGAAGAGAAGCTGGTCCAGTTCTGCGGCGCGGCCTCTCTTCCCCACTACATTCCCTACAACGAATCGGAGCTCACCCGCTGCGGATCGGATGCTTACCGCTTCTGTGAGACGTACCTGTCGATGGCGCGGCCCAGGGGGACACGGGAAGTCTCCGTGGAGGGTATCCGGGTTCCCGAAGGTCTCTACTACGCTCCGAACCACATGTGGCTGGATGCCGGCGAGAGCGGCCTGTGCCACGCCGGCTTCGACGACCTGCTGGCCCAGGTTCTTGGGGCCATCGACGAAGTCCACTTCTCGACAGCGCGCGGCGTCCAGCGGCCCAGCGTGGTGCTGACCGCCAGCGGCGCCGAGTGGCCGCTGGTGTTTCCCAAGCGGATGCTCGTCGAGCGGACGAACGTGTACCTGCGCAACGGCGCATCGCGTGCCATCGCCGATCCGTACGGCGCCGGCTGGCTGTTTGCCGGCTGGCCCGCACCCGGCGAATCGCTGGCGGACCTGACCTCGGGTCTGCTCGAAGGCCGCCAGGCACAAGCCTGGATGAGCGCGGAAGTGGCGCGGCTCAACGGCGTGATCCACAGGCTTTCGTCCCGCCGCGCGGGCGAAGTCGCGGTCCTCAACGATGGCGGGCGCTTCGCCAAGGGCGTCGCCCGCGAACTGCACCGGGACGAGGCGATCGAGATCTTCCATGAGTTCTTCGCCCCGCACCTGGATTGGGTCAGGGAAACACGATGAAACATCAGAGCGCGTATCTGTTTTTTGCAGGATTCTGCGCCATGCTGGCCGCGGGGTGGCTTCTGTTCCCCGCCTTGCTCTATACGAGCACCCCGCAGCCGGCCCAGTTCAGTCACCAGGCGCACGGAGAAGCGGCCGGGCTGACCTGCGACACCTGCCACGGATTCACCGCGGAAGGTCGATTCGCCGGCATTCCGACAACCGAATCCTGTGCCGGCTGCCATTCCGGGCTTCTCGGCGAGACCGAATCGGAGAAGCACTTCTTCGCGAATTTCGTCGAACCCGGGCGGGAAGTGAACTGGCTGATCTATTCGCGGCAACCGGACAACGTGCGCTTCTCTCACGCCCGCCACGTGCAGGTGGGCAAGATGGAGTGCGCCGAGTGCCATGGGCCGCATGGAGAGAGTGAATCGCTCAAGGCATTTGAGCGCAACCGGATCAGCGGGTACAGCCGGGACATCTGGGGTCCACGCATGCTGCGGGTCGGTCTGAAGCCGGGGCAAGGCATGAAGATGGACGACTGCATGGCATGCCATCGCGACCGCCAGGTCGAAGCAGGCTGCCTGGGATGCCACCGCTGAGGAGATGAGAGCCATGACGGGCACACGGAGAAACCTGTTGGCGTTCGGCGGCGGAGCGGCGGCGGCGGTGGCGTTCACGCCGATCCCGTGGAAGCTGCTGGACGATGTGTCGATCTGGACGCAGAACTGGTCCTGGATCCCCCCGGTACCGCGGGGTGAGATCACGGTGAAGCACTCGGCGTGCACGATGTGCGGCGCGGGATGTGGTGTCCAGGCGCATTGCGTGGGCGGGCAGCCGTTCGGGCTGGCGCCCGTGGCCGGGCATCCTTTGAGCCACGGCGGGCTGTGCGCGCTGGCTTACGGCGCACATCAGATGCCGTACCACGCGCGGCGGCTGCGGAAGGGTCTGTCCCGCGGGGCCGAAGTGGCACCGGACGTGGCGCTGGCACACGCGGTGGAGATTCTCAGGGATGCAAGGGACGCGAGGCGGGTGGTGGCGGTGCTCGATGAGCGGCCCGGCCGCATGGTTTCGGCGATGTACGCGCGGCTGCTCGGCGGACTGCCGGGCAGCGTCTACCTGACGCCGCCGGCGCCGGAGCGGGCTACGGCGGGAATCCTCTCGGGTTGGGCGGGCCGGCCTGCCGGTTTCGATTTCGAGAAGGCGCGCACGATCCTCAGCATCGGTACGCCTCTGCTGGACGGCTTCGGAGCGGCGGGCGCGCTGCTCGCGCTGTGGGCGAATCGCGAAGACCGCGTGCGGTTCCTGCACGCCGAACCGCGGCAGTCGCACACGGCGGCGCTGGCGGACCGCTGGATCGCGATCCGTCCTGGTTCGGAAGCGGCGTTCGCCTTGGGTTTGGCCGGTGTGCTCGTGCGGGACGGGCTGGCGAAGGCGCCCGCGCCGTACGGCGCTTTCTCCCTGGAGGAGGCCGCGCGGCGTACCGGTCTGCGGCCGGACACGATCCTGGCCGTGGCGCACGAACTGGCCGGCCGCGGACCGGCGCTGGTGATCGGCGGCGGCGACCCGGTGTCGGGTCCGCTGCCGCGCGACGCTGAACAGTCGATTGCCGCGCTGAACGTTCTGCTTGGAAGCGAAGCGGTCTGCCCGCGCCATCCGCTGCCGTTCGAGCGGCCGGCCACGCCGCTGCTGGATGTGCCGGACGGCACGATCAGCGTGCTCATCGCCGACGCGGCGTCGAATGGATGCGCGCTGCCGGAAGCGGTCCTGCGACGCAAGCTCGCGAACAACGCGCAGATCATCCGGCTATCGGCGTTTCAGACGACCGCCGCGCGTCGCGCGGATGTTGTTGTTCCGGTGGCGGCGCCGTCCGAAGCGCTTGAAGAAGTGACCGCGCCCGCATGCAATGCGCGGGCAGCCTGGGGTCTGGCGCCGCCGCTGGTCGAACGCCCTGAGGGCGTCTACACGGTTCCGGAAGTTGTCGCGCGGCTCGCGGAAGGCTGCCAGATGCCGGCGCCCGGGTCGATCGACGAGGCGTCGGAAGCGATTCAGGCGCTCGGCCGGGGATCGACCTTCGAATTCGGCGATGCCTCGATCTGGACGGACAGCGAAGACTCCGGCCAGCTCGAATTCGCCGCCCTGCCCGAGATCCGGCTTGAAGAGCCTTCGCTGGCAGACGGCTTCCCCTTGACCCTGATGCCTGCCGGATGGCGCGGCGCGGCGGCGGCGATTCCGTTGCCGCCGTTGACCACGAAGCTCTACCAGGAGTCGGAGTTGCGTCCGGGCGCGCGGGAAGCGCGCGTCCATCCCGCCACCGCGCGAGATCTCGGTCTCGCAAGACAATCCCGCGCCACGGCTGAAACCCCGTATGGATCGGCTGCGGTCTCGCTGCGCTTCGACGAGAGCGTGCCGCCTGGCGTGGTGGAAGTCGCGGCGCACGAAGATGACGCCGCCCGCGTCTTTGCCCTGTGCGGCGACACCTGCTGGCGTTCGGCGCCGGCGCGTTTGAGGAGGAGCTGACCATGAACGCTGAAACTGTTGAGCGTGCACCCCGCCGCTATGGCATGGTGATCGATCTCGACCGCTGCTCCGGATGCGGCGCCTGCATGGTCGCCTGCTCAGCAGAGAACAACGTTCCGCCGGCGCATCCGCAGGCCACCGAGCGCACCGGCATCACGCTGTTGCGCGTGGTCCAGGTGAAGGACGCGGCCTCGCGCGGCGTGGCGTTCATCCCCATGATGTGCCAGCAGTGCGGCGACGACACGCCTTGCATGACGGTTTGCCCGCAGCAGGCGGTGGAAGTCGACAAGCTGACGGGCGTGGTGGAACAGATGCCGCAGCGCTGCCTCGGCTGCCGTTACTGCATGACGGCGTGCCCGTTCCAGGCGCGCTTCTTCAACTGGTGGGATCCGGAATGGCCCGCGGGCATGGAAACGACGTTGAACCCTGGCGCGGCGCCCCGCATGCGCGGCGTGGTCGAGAAGTGCGACTTCTGCCAGAGCCGGATGCACGCGGCCGAAGACAAGGCCGCGATGGAAGGCAGCCGCGAGTTCGAGTACACTCCCGCCTGTGTGGAGGCCTGCCCGACGCGGGCCATCGTGTTCGGCGATCTCAACGATCCCGAAAGCGACGTCTCCCGGCAGGCGCGCAACAGCTTCCGCTTCCTGGAACGGCTCGGCACCGGACCCAAGGTCTACTACCGTTCGCGGCGTCCCTGGCTGCGGACGCTGGCTTCGCGCGTCGGCGCGCCCCCCAAGAAGGAGAACGGCAATGGCTGACATGGTGAGCACGCTGAATCGTCCGGCGGTTGCCGACCGCGAGTGGATCGCCCGCGCGCAGGACCGCTGCTCGACAAGCCGCTTCCTGCTGTGGCTCACGCCCTGGACGCTGCTCCTGGCTGCGGGCTTGTACGCGGCGTATCTCTGTCTGCGCTACGGGCTGCACCAGACCAACATGGACAACCGCTTCGTGTTCGGTCTCTGGATCTTTCTTGACCTCGCCATCATCGCGCTCGGCGCGGGCGCGTTCTTCACCGGATTCCTGCTCTACATCCTGCGTTGGAAGGAACTGAAGGCGGTGATCGCCACGGCGGTGATCGTGGGCTTTGTCTGCTATTCCGGCGCGGTGCTGGTGCTGATGGTGGATGTCGGCCAGCCGGTGCGGGCGTGGTTTACCTTCTGGCACCCCAACACCCACTCGATGCTGACTGAGGTCACGTTCTGCATCAGCGCCTACCTTGTAGTGCTAAGCATCGAGTATCTACCGATTCTGCTGAAGAACCGGAAGTTGAGGAAAGTGCCGTCGTTCCTGGTGTTCGAGTTCGAGATGCACAAACTGATGCCGGTGCTCGCCGGCGTGGGCGCATTCCTATCCTTCTTTCACCAGGGCTCGCTCGGCGGATTGTTCGGCGTCCTGCGCGGACAGCCGTTCGCATTCCGCGAAGGGTTCGGGATCTGGCCCACCACATTCTTTCTGTTCATTCTTTCGGCGATGGCCGTGGGTCCGGTGTTTGTGATGCTGGTGACCAGGCTCGTGGAGGCGGTGACCAGCAAGCGTCTGGTCCGGCCGCAGGTCTACCAGGTGCTGGCGCGGACCTCGGGCCTGCTGCTCACGTTCTACGTGCTGCTGAAGACGATCGACACACTGGTGTGGCTGAACTCAACCTCGCGCCAGGCGGGCTACCGGCCGTGGGAATACTACGCGTGGGAGCCGTTCGGCACGTGGATCCTGTTCGCCGAGATCGTGCTGCTGGGATTGCTCCCGGCGCTGATCCTGCTCAGCCCGAAGTGGCGTGCGCGTCCCGGTTGGATGCTGGCCGGCGCGCTGCTGGCCTGCGCCGGCGTCGTGCTGAACCGCTTCGTTCTGACGATTCAGACGCTGGCTCTGCCGACGCTGCCGTTCGAGCAGTTCCTGACGTACATGCCGAACTGGCAGGAGACGGCGACGTTCCTGGGTGTGATCGCTTACGGCGTGATTGTGTATTCACTCTCGTACCGTTATCTGTCCCTGTTCCCGCAGGAAAAAGAACTGGCCCGCGAGGGCAAGGAGGCCTCTCATGTTTCCTAACGTCGATGGATTCCACTGGACCTTTGGTCACATTCTCTTCCTTTCGATCTTCTTCGCCGTGCTGCTGACGGTCGGGTTCACGGCGGCGACGGCGCTGGCGCGCATGATGCGCAACCTGCGGCCGAAGAAGGTCGCCGAGATCCGCTGGCACACGGAGTTCGAAGATCTGCCCGCGTCGGACCGGCAGTGCCGCCATGCGCTGACCGGCGCGGCTCCGGGGCGCGTCTGCGAGAACGGCTTCGAGTGCCGGCACTGCGCTGACTACCCGAAGTTCTCCGGCACGGCACCGGAACCTCAGGGACGCCTGTATCATCGCGGGCATACCTGGGTCGAACGGCAGCCGGACGGCACCTTCCTGGTCGGTCTGGATGAACTCGGCGAGAAGCTGATAGGCGCTGGTGCGCAGGTGGAACTGCCCGCGCCCGGGACACGTCTCGCCAGCCACGACGTCGCGTGGAGAATGGGGAAGCCAGGCAACACGGTTCGCTTGCTGGCGCCTGTTGAGGGCGAAGTGGTGGAGACCGGCAGTCGCGAAAAGGGCTGGTATCTGCGGGTGAAGCCGGAGTCGCCGTGGCCCGACCTGCGGCACCTGCTTGGCGGAGCCGCCGCGGCCGTCTGGCTCGACCGCGAGATGGAGCGCGTGCAGGCGCTGCTCGCTCCCGCAGGCATGCAACCCACGCTCGCCGACGGCGGCGTCCTGGTGGACGACCTGCCCAAAGCACAGCCCGAAGCGGACTGGCACGCCATTCACGGCGCCATGTTCCTGGAGCCGTGACCCGGTTACCCGCGCTGCAGCTCTGCGTTCACGCCCTGGATGAGGGCCTGGATGTAGCCGTAGCCGTACGCGAACGCTTCGGTTCCTTCCGGATCGTCCGGGTGGTGCGGCAAGTGGTCCGGACAGATCGACAGGGAGAACCCGGTGTCGCGCAGAATGCGCGTGATCCCGAAGAAGTTCATGACGCCTTCGTCCGGGTAGACCTCTTGGAAATCGTGCAGCTTTCCCTTGATGTTGCGCATGTGGACCTGGTGGATCTTCCCGCGCTCGCCCAGGTACTGCACGATCGGTGCGACGCCCGCGGCGGGCCGCTCCAGGCCTTCGGCGATCGTCCCGAGGCAGACCTGGAAGCCATTCCAGGGGCTCTCGACAATGGCTTCATACCGCTTGATGGCGGCAAAGACGTCGGGTGAGTCCCAGTTGTCCGCGCCCTGATAGCCGAAGGGCAAGCCTGGCGGATCGTAGGGGTGGCAGGCCATCTTGACCTTGAACTGCGCCGCGACGGGGATGACGCGCTTCAGGAATTTCTCGATCCGTTCCCAGTATTCGGCGTGAGACACGCGGCCGGAACGCTCCACCGGCAGCGACTTCCAATCGTTTTCAAGCGTGAATGCCTTGTAGAACGACCCGCCGCGGCCCGGCGTCTCCTTGTTGCGCCGGATCGGGATGAGCGTCCAGTGGTAGGTGATGACCTCGACACCCACTTCCGCGGCTCGCTCGACGTTGCGGACGACGATGTCAAGTTCGCGCTCCTGGTCCGCCGCCGTCCGCTGGTTGATGTAGGTGGCGGGCATGCGGATCGCTTCCATCTTGACGCCGGCGCGGTCGCAATTGTCGCGCATCCAGGCAAGCAGGCCCCGGTCCCAGGCGCCGGTAGCATCGTTCTTGAGGACTTTCACGGTGAGATGGCGGATCCCGTGGCGCAGGTTGTACTCAAGGTTCCTGCGGGTGGTCATCTCGGTATTCTTGCCGCCGGCGACCACGTGGTAGTCGCCGCCCACGTGCATCTTCGTGTTGACGCGCGGCGTGGAGGGGGCCGCAGCCGCGCTTCCCGCCAACCCTGCCGCCGGGACCGCTGCAACAAACGCTCGACGCTTCATCATGGCAGGATCAGTGTACTGCACCGGGCGGCTGCGCAGGGATAAGATAGGACGGAATGAAAGGTTGGTGATGCGGGGCCGATTCGCTGTTCTCCCGATCCTGTGGTGTTGCGCGCTGGCCAGTCCGGCGGCCGACTTCCAGCGTGACATCCGTCCGCTGCTGGCTAAGAAGTGCTTCGCCTGCCACGGACCCGATGAGCACGCCCGCCAGGCGAAACTGCGGCTGGACACGTTCGAGGGGGCTACGGGTCAGGACGGCGGATTTCCGGGCATCGTGCCCGGCAACGCCGCGCGCAGCCGCGTTGTGGCGCGCATCACTCATGAGTCGCGGCCCATGCCTCCTTCGGGCGAGCCGCTGACCGGGCGGGAAGTCGCTCTGGTCAAGGAGTGGATCGACGCCGGCGCGGTGTACCAGCGGCATTGGGCTTTTGAGAAACCGGTCCGGCGGGAGCCGGCCGTTCGCGATGCCTCATGGCCCCGCAACCCGATCGATGGTTTCGTGCTCGCACGGCTGGAGAAAGAAAACCTTCGCCCGTCTCCCGAAGCGGACCGCTATACTCTGGCGCGCCGTTTGGCGCTCGACCTGACGGGCCTGCCGCCCGATCCGACGGCTGCGGAAGCGTTTGTCCGGGACACGCGGCCCGATGCCTACGAGCGCTATGCCGAAAGCCTGCTCGCATCCCCCCATTTCGGCGAACGGTGGGCGCGTGTGTGGCTCGATCTGGCCCGTTACGCCGATACGCGCGGCTACGAGAACGACGGACGGCGCACCGTCTGGCCCTACCGCGACTGGGTGGTCCGCGCGCTGAACGCAAACATCCCGTTCGATGAGTTCACGATCAAGCAGCTTGCAGGCGACCTGCTCGACGGCGCGACGGAAGACGACCTGATTGCCACGGCGTTCCACCGCAACACGCTCACCAATACCGAAGGCGGCACCGACGACGAGGAATTCCGCGACGCGGCGGTGAAAGACCGTGTGGCCGTCACCGGGCAAGTCTGGATGGGACTCACATGGGGATGCGCCCAGTGCCACACGCACAAGTACGACCCGTTGTCGCACAAAGAGTTCTACCAGTTGTACGCGTTCTTCAACCAGACGGAGGATTCCGACAAGCCGGACGACCGGCCGACCATCAAGATCGGCGAGGCCTCACTGCCGGTGATGAAGGAACTGGTTCCCGCCGCGCGCCTGACCCGGATCCACGAGCGCGGCAGCTTTCTCAACCCCGGTGAGCCCGTCGACTGCGGCGTGCCGCAGGCGTTCCATTCTCTGCCGGAAGGGGCTCCGAAGAATCGCCTGGGTCTGGCTCGCTGGCTGATGTCGGCGGAGAATCCGCTCACCGCGCGCGTCCAGGTGAACCGGTATTGGGCCCGGCTCTTCGGCGCCGGGCTGGTTGAGAGCGAGGAAGATTTTGGCACGCAGGGCAGCGCGCCAGTTCACCCTGAGTTGCTCGACTGGCTGGCCACCGAGTACGTCCGGCTGGGCTGGGATACCAAGGCTCTGCTCAAGACGATTGTTACGTCCGCCACCTATCGGCAGAACTCCGACGTGACGCCCGAGGCGTACGAGCGCGACCCGTACAACCGCCTGCTGGCGCGCGGGGCGAGGTTCCGGCTGGATGCGGAATTGGTTCGGGACCAGGCGCTGGCGGTCAGCGGTCTGCTAAGCCGGAAGATGGGCGGTCCGCCCGTCATGCCCTGGCAGCCGCCCGGAATCTGGCAGGTGGTCTACAACAGCGAAACCTGGACGACGAGCGAGGGTGAGGATCGTTACCGGCGCAGTCTCTACACGTTCATGCGGCGCTCTTCGCCCTATCCCGCGATGGCTGCGTTCGATGCCCCCAGCGGCGAGACGTGCACGATCCGCCGCATTCGCACGAACACGCCGCTGCAGGCGCTGGCCGCGTTGAACGATCCGGTGTCGATGGAATCGGCGCAGCACCTGGCTCTGCGTGCCTTGAAGGAAGGCCGATCGCCAGCCGAGCGTCTGTTCCGGTTCGTCCTGGCGCGGCCGCCATCGGCGGAAGAGACGGCGCGCATCCTCGCCCTGCACCGCGAGGCGCGCGAGGAACTGCGCCGCGGGGGCGAAGACGCGCACAAATTGCTGCGGTATTCCGAGGTCCTCTACGCTGAGGATCGCGAGACCGCGGTGTTGGCCGACGCTCGCGATGCTACGGTCGAATGGCGCTACACCGAGTCCGACCCGGGCACCGATTGGGCCGAAGCTGGTTACAACGACGCTGCCTGGAGCAGCGGTCCGGGGCAGTTCGGCCACTTCGAGAAACCCGCCGACGATTTGAAGCTGCGCACCGAATGGAAGACGGAGAATCTCTGGCTGCGGACAACCTTCGACGTGCCGCCCGGCGGTGTGGACAAACCGAAGTTCGTCGTGCGCACGAACAGTGCTTTCGAGGCCTGGATCAATGGCGCGTCCGTGATGTCGAACAACCTCGGCCGCAACGCCTACTACGAGTACGAGTTGCCGCAGGCGGCCCTGCGGCCCGGCCGCAATGCGCTCGCGATCAAGGTGACGCGCCTCGGCGAACGCGGGCAGATCTTCGATACCGGTGTCGTGGCGAGCCGCAAGCTTGACTTCGGCAAAGTCCGGCGCAAGCACGCGGACCGCGCCGCCTGGGTGGTGGTGGCGAATACCCTGCTGAACCTGGACGAAACGGTGACCCGGCGATGAATCCGTATCTGGAAGCCCTGAGCCACGACACGCGGCGGCATTTTCTGGAGCGTTGCTCGATGGGTCTGGCGGGGATGTTTCTGGCCAGTCTGGCGAAGGGCGAAGCGCCCCTTGCCGCCAGGCAGCCGCACCACGAGCCCAAAGCGAAGCGCGTCATCTACCTGCACATGGCCGGTTCGCCGTCGCAGCTCGAGCTGTTCGACTGGAAGCCGGAGCTGGTCAAGTATGACGGCCAGAACTGTCCCCAGCATCTTCTGGAAGGCAAACGCTTCGCGTTCATCAAGGGGGTCCCGCGCATGCTGGGAACGCCCTACAAATTCGCGCAGCACGGCGGATCGGGAGCCTGGGTGAGCGAACTGCTGCCGCACTTCGCCACGGTCGTAGACGATGTCACCATCATCCGGTCGATGACGACGCAGGAGTTCAACCACGCACCGGCGCAGTTGTTTCTGCACACCGGCAACCCCCGTTTCGGCGCCGCGTCGATGGGCGCCTGGGCCACGTACGGGCTCGGCACGGAGAACCAGGATCTGCCGGGATTCGTCGTGCTCGTCGGCGGCGGCAACAATCCAGACGGCGGCAAGAGCCTGTGGGGCAGCGGCTTTCTGCCCAGTGTGTACCAGGGCGTGCAATGCCGGACCTCGGGCGATCCGGTCCTGTTCCTCAGCGACCCCGAAGGAATCTCCCGGTCCATGCGCCGTAAGACGCTCGACGCCGTGCGCGATTTAAACACGCTCCAGCAGCGGCGCTACGGCGATCCGGAAACCGCGGCCCGCATTGCGCAGTACGAACTGGCCTACCGGATGCAAACCGCCGTTCCCGAAGTGATGGACATTTCGAAGGAGCCGGCGGCGATGCTCGAGATGTACGGCGCCGAACCGGGCGCCACTTCGTTCGCCAATAACTGTCTTCTGGCCCGCCGGCTGGTGGAGAAGGGGGTCCGCTTCGTGCAGTTGTTCCAGTGGGGCTGGGACCACCACGGATCCAGCCGGCGTGAGGACATCCGCCACGACCTGCCGAACAAGACGAGGGCTGTCGATCAGCCCATCGCCGCATTGATCCGCGATTTGAAACAGCGCGGCATGCTCGATGACACCCTGGTCATCTGGGGCGGTGAGTTCGGCCGCACGCCGATGCGCGAAAACCGCGGCGGCTCCTACGGCTCGTTCGTCGGCCGCGACCACCACCCCTACGCGTTCACGATGTGGCTTGCCGGCGGCGGGGTGAAGGGCGGACTCAACCACGGCGAGACCGACGATATTGGCTACTACATCGCCAAGGATCCCGTGACCGTCCGCGACATGCAGGGCACCGTCCTGCACCTTCTCGGTCTCGACGCGCACCGGCTGAGTTATCCTTTCCAGGGGCTGAACCAACGGCTGATCGGTCCCACAGACGAAGCGAAAGTTGTGAAAGCACTTCTGGCATGAAATATCTACTGATTTCCGGACTCCTCCTGGCGGGCGCGACGCTCGCCCAGCAACCGACCGCGGCGGACATGCCGCAGGAAATGGTATGGGTCGACCGCACGGGCAAGATCCTGAGCCGCGTGGGCGCGGTCCAAAACTCGATGTTCTTCCCGGAACTGTCGCCAGACGGCAAGTTCATTGCGGTCTCCGCCCGCGACGGCGAAGTGAATGACCGCGACGTGTGGATCCACGATGTCGCCAAGGGCACCAAGCGTGTGGTTGCTTCCGCTAAGGGCAACGACAATTTCCCGATGTGGATGCCGGACGGCAAGTCGATCGTGTTTACCAGCAGCCGCGGCGGCAACTACGAACTGTGGCGGAAGCCGCTCGATCCCGACGGTCCCGAGGCCAAACTTCTCACTCGCCCCGACACGGCGGAGTACCCGCGCGCCATCTCTCCCGATGGCCAGACACTGTACTTCACGATCTCGGGTACGTCCCGCGAGGCGGTCACGATGCTGTTCTCACGGCTGGAACCGCGTTCGGCGTTTCCTCCTGCGGGACGCGCCTGGCGCGACGGCGGGCAGTACGCGCCGAACGGCCGCTATCTCGCCTACCACTCGAACGAGGAAGGGCCGTGGGAAGTCTACGTCTGCGACGCGCGCGACCCGGCGCGGAACTGGAAAGTGTCGCGCGAACTCGCCAACGGCTGGGCCGGCGGCGGAGGCCAGGTCCGGTGGCGCGCCGATGGGAAGGAACTCTTCTACATCATGGGCAACGACACGATGCTGTCGGTGGAGGTCGACTGGTCGGGCGACACGCCGAAGTTCGCCGCGCCCAAGCGGCTTTTCGCGCTCCCGGGCATGCGGGGCAACTTCTCCGAGGAAGCGCCTTGGCTGGCCAAGTATGCGGTGGCCGCCGACGGGCAGCGGTTCATCTTTGTCCGGACCGTTCCAAAGTGACGAAGTCCTTTTCGTACAGGTTGTAGGCCGTGGGGGCGAACCCCAGTGTTTCGTAGACACGCGCGGCGCGCTGGTTGTGGCGTTCCACGTACAGCCGCAACCCGCAGGCTTCGGCGCGCGCCCGGATTTCGATGTGCTCGAGGAGTTTGCGGAACACGCCGCGCCCGCGCCATCCCGTCGCCACGTACACCGACTGCAGCCACCAGAAGACGCCGTTGCGCCAGTCGCTCCATTCGTAGGTCACCATCGTCTGGCCGATGACGGTTCCCTCGGTTTCGGCGACCGTGTAGAAACCCTTTGATGGATCGGCCAGCAGTGCGGCCACGCCAGCATGGACACGCTTTGGATCGAGCACGACCGATTCGGTTTCGAGTGCCATGGCGGCGTTGAACGAGGCGATGACCGCCGCGTCGTCGGGCCGTGCGGGGCGGATGAACACCATAGAACGAGTACTGTCGCACGCGGCAGGGCAAAAAGAAAAGCGCGGCGTTGAAACGCCGCGCTTGGGTTCAAAGCTGGATGCAAGTGTCTACCGGCGGAATCCGCGTCCCAATGGTCCGGCGCCAGGGCCGGCAGGTCCGGGACCCATCATCCCGGGACCGCGGCGGCCACCGCGGAATCCGATGCCTTCTCCAGCGCCTTCGGGACGTTCGAGCAAGCCGAACATTCGGGCTTGGCCGACGGCCGGCATGAGGTCAGCCGCAGCTTGCAGTTCCGCAAGCTTCTGCTTCTGCTCGGCGTCCAGCACGGCCTGCAACTGGTCGCGGAAGCGGACGTCCTGTTCCTGGATCTGTTTGCGCAGCGCCTGGGTATCCAGCACCAGTTGGCCGATCGCGGTTGCGTTGCTGCCGCCACTCTGGACGGCCTCGCGCAGTTCCTTCGCCTTGGCCTGGACCTGCTGGCGAAGATCGCGCGACGCTTCGAAGCGCTGGCGCTGGATCTCCTGCATTTGCGTGACCTGCTGGTCCGTCAGGTTGAGCGCGGTCTTCAGCGCTTCGGGAGTCCGGGGACCGCGGTCCGCCGGGGGTTGCGCCATCAGCGTGAAGGCGCACAGAGACATCGCGAGAATCAGGGTTCTCATGGTCTTTCTCCTTTTTTTCGAATCGACTACTGGAAAACTATTCCTTCTTGCGGTCTGGGGACCGGCTTTCTCCGGACCCACGGGGCCTGGGGCCGCCGGGTCCAAACCGGCCACGCATGCGCCGCTGGCGCTCCTGCAACTCGTTCCACTGCTGCAAGGTCAGGACCGCGCGCAGTTGCAGCGTCATCCGGGAGACGGCGCGCATCAGGTCGGCGCGCGCTACAGTCACCCGCTCGATTACTTCATTGCCCCGGACCGGATCCGGGTTGTCCGAGTTCATCAGGTCAGACAACTCGCCTTCCGCCTTTTCGGCATTGGCGCGCAATTGGATCATGTCATTCCGCGTGGCGCTGACGATGTCGCGGATCTGCTGCCGCTGCTGGTCGGTCAGGTTCAGATCCTTGGCCAGCGGACTGTCCCACCACGGGAACATGCCGGGCCCCTGCGCCGCGAGCGTGGCCGCAGCTACCAGGAAGAGGACGATCAGACGCAGCCTCACCGGGACACCTCCCCGCTCCTTTCGAACAACCCATACAGCGGGGCGACGGCTTCGGGTTCGGCCCACGCCACCGTGTTAAACACATCCTCGAACAACTCGGTATCGGCGCTGGACGCCGTCAGCGCTTCAGGCTGGGGTGACGGGGACTGCAGTGCCACCGCCATCAGCAGCATGGCCGCCACGGCGGCCGTGGCCAGCCAGCGTGCGGGGGAGGGCGCCCCTCCGGCAATCCGGTCGAGCACGCTGCGCCGCTGGCGCGCGAGGAACGCCGGATGCACATCGGGTTCGGCCATCCGCGCTTCCGTCATCCGGCTTTGCAGCCGCTCAGCCTTGGCCCGGCACTCGCCGCAGGAATCGAGGTGTCCGTCCTCGGGACCCACGCCGTATAGCCAGGCGATCAATTCGTCCTGATTCCAGTGCCCGTTACGCATACAAGTCTCGCAATTCCGTCCTCAGCTTCGCCAGCGCCCGCGCGGCGTGAGCCTTGACCGTTCCTTCTTCCAAACCCAACATCGCGGCGACCTCTTCGAGGCTCCGCCCTTCATAATGCCGCAGGACGAAGATCGTGCGTTGGCGGTCCGACAGCTTCTTCAATGCTTCTGCCAGCCGCTCGCGGATCTCCACCGCCAGAGCCTGCTTTTCCGGACCCGGCTCCGGCGCCGGCGCGAATGCCAGAACAAGGGCTTCGTCCTCCGCCGAAGGGCGCCTCCGCCAGAACTGCCAGCGTCCGCTCCGCAGCCGGTCGAGGCAGGTATTCACGGCGATGCGCGTGACCCACTTCGCCGGATCGCTCAGCGCCTCGGCGTCTCCCTTCCCAATCGCCTTCCACGCCTTCAGGAACGTATCCTGGGCGGCGATGTCGGCATCCTCCGTGTTGCCCAGCATCCGGACGCACAACAGAAACACACGCCTCTGTTCGGACTCCATCCACCCGGCAAAGCCGCTCACTGACAGTGCAGGCTTGGCTTCCACCGTTTGTGGCTGGGCCATCACGGCCATCATACCTTCCAAGACGGTGTTCATCCGGAAGGGATTACGCGCGCCGGGCGCCGGTTCGGATATCCTGAGAGCAATGGCTTGGTACCGCCACCTTGTCTGTTTGGCCGCCGTGACCGCCGTTGCGGCGATGGCCTTCGCTCCCGATCAGAGGAGGAAGGAAGAAGAGGAGACCACCCAGACCCTCGAGATCCCGCCGGAACCACCTGGATTTATCACCGCCGAGACAAGGCGCCTCCAGTTCACCATCTCTCCCCTCTCGGCCAAAGGGTTGCTTTCTCAACAAGTTCGGGACGCTCTGCGAGCGATCAACCGGGCAAATCGGAGGGCCACCGTCGTCAAGCTGCGCGCCTTTGTCGCCGGGAGCGGCGACGTCCGCCGGGTGACGTCCATTGTCGGCGAGACCTACGGTCGGCGGCGCGGCGCGACCGTACCGGCTCTCACTGTGGTGCAGGTCGGCGGTTTGCCGATGACGGGCGCCCAGGTTCTGATTGAGGCCACCGCCGTGGCGCGGAAGGAAACCAGCCCGAATGGACTCGTGTTCATTTCCGGTCAGGCTGCGGCGTCGAACGACCTGATCCCGCGGATGGGTCCGCTCGCCGACAAGGTCCTGACCGACCTGGCGACCGCCGTCAAGGCAGCCGGCGCCGGGCCTGGCGATGTGCCATCGGTTTCCTGTTTTGTCTCGTCGCTGGACGACGCGGCCGAAGTCCGGAGCCGCTTCGCCGCGGTTTACCCCAAAGCGGCTCTGACCTATGTCCAGATCCAGCGGGCGCCTGTCCGGAGCATCGTCGAATGCGAAGCGGTTGCCTATCCGCGGCAACCGGTCTCGGAACCCTTCCGGCTGGTGAACCCCGACGGGCTGCCGAAATCGCCCAACTATACCCAGATCGCGTTCGTCGGGGCGCCGCGCATCGTGATGACCAGCGGCCAGTTGTCCTTTCGCTACCAGGATTCCGACGCGCGCCTCGCCTTCGAGCGCCTGGGCCGGACGCTGAACGAAGCCGGCGTGACGTTCAACGACGTATTTCTGTCGCGCGGCTACCCGATCTCGCAGACGCTGGCCGACCAGGTCCGCCGTGTCCGCCAGGAGTTCTACAGCAAGGAAAATCCCCCGGCCAGCACGATGCTGCCCTTCGAAGGCCTGCCGGCGATGGAAGCCGGCTTTTCCATCGAAGTGCTGGCTGCTCACAAGTAATCGAGGAAACTTTATGCCGAACCTGACCGTTACGTTTGGAGAGATCATGTTGCGCCTGGCGCCGCCGGGCTTTGAGCGCTTCCTGCAGTCACCGCAGTTCGTCGCCACTTTCGGCGGCGGCGAGGCGAATGTCGCGGTGGCGCTGGCCGGATTCGGCCTCCCCGCCGCCTACGTCACGGTGCTGCCGCCGAACAACCCGATCGCCGACAACGTCATCTTCCAGTTGCGCGGCTTCGGCGTGGATGCGTCGCGGATCGTGCGGGGGAAGGGACGCATGGGCGTCTACTTCGTCGAGGCGGGCGCGAACCAGCGGCCGTCGAAGGTGGTGTATGACCGCGACAACGCCGCCATCGCCCTGGCCAAGCCGGGCGACATCGACTGGAACCAGGCGTTTGCCGGAGCGGGTTGGTTCCACATCACCGGGATCACGCCCGCGCTGTCGGCGTCGGCCGCCGACCTGGCGCTCGAATCCGTACGGGTGGCCAAAGAAAAGGGACTAACCGTCTCCTGCGACCTGAACTACCGGAAGAACCTGTGGAAGTACGGCAAGACGGCGGCCGAAGTCATGCGCGAACTGGTGAAGTTCGTCGATGTCGCAATCGCTAACGAAGAGGACTGCCAGAAAGCGCTCGACATTCACGTCGACGTGGACGTGCACAGCGGCCAACTGGACCGTTCTGAGTACCGCAAGCTGGCCGAGAAGGTGCTCGAGAGCTACGGCAACCTGAAGATGATCGCGATCACTCTGCGGGAATCCAAGAGCGCCTCGCATAACGGCTGGTCGGCGTGCCTGCATGACCGGCAGGAGTTCCATCTGAGCCGGCACTACGAGATCACACACATCGTGGACCGGGTGGGCGGCGGCGACTGCTTTGCCGGCGGCCTCATCTATGGCCTGCAGTCCCTTGGCACCCACTCCGAGGCGCTGGAGTTCGCCGTCGCGGCGTCCTGCCTGAAGCACTCAATTCCGGGCGACTTCAACCGGTTCTCCGTGGACGAGGTGAAGAACCTTCTGAAGGGCGACGGCTCCGGGCGCGTGCAGCGCTAAGGGCGGCTATGCGACAGGGCCGCGCAGCGTGCCCCAGTCACGGGCAACCGGACGGCCCATCTCGATGGCCGCCGACATCTCAGTTTCGGAAAACGGCTTGAACGCGCGCGCCGCAGCCAGCGCCTGCTTCAGTTCGGCGGGCGACCGCAGACCGAGGATCGCCACCGAGACGCCGGGCAGGCTCCACACATAGCGCAGCGTCGTCTCGTACGCGCGCGGACTTTGCAGCCGCGCGCCGGGACCCTGCACGGGGCCGCCCAGCACTTTCATCGCGATGACGCCGATGCCCCGCTTGCGGCATTCGGGCAGGACGGTCTCCTCGAAGTTATAGATGTGGCGCTCGACGTTGTTGAGCGTGCACATGACGAGGTCGAACTCGCCGGTGGCCAGCGCCGGGAGAATACGTCCGGCGCGGAAGTGGCTGGTGCAGCCGATGAAGCGGGTCAGCCCAAGCCTTTTCGCCTCCAGCAGGCCACCCAGCGTGCCTTCCGATGACAGCGCGAAGTCGAGACTCGGGTAACGGTCATCCCGGCTGAGGTTGTGGATGTGGACGCAATCGAGGTGGTCGGTCCCGAGCTTGCGCAGGCTGTCACGGATCTGCATGAGCACGTCGCCGCGGGCGAGGGTCTGGACTTTGGTCACAAGAAAGACGCGGTCGCGGCGGCCTTTGAGCGCATGGCCAAGACGTTCCTGGGACAGGCCGTAGGTCGGGGCCGTGTCGATGTAGTTGAGTCCCGCATCGACGGCTTCGGCCACGACGCGGTCCATGTCCGCATCGCTCGCGATCGGTTCTCCGAGGCGCTGGGCGCCCAGACCGAGGATGCTGGTGGAAAACCCGGTCCGGCCCAGGGGGCGCGTGGGCAACGAATCACTGGCGGCTCCGGTGGCAACTCCGGCGGACGCCGTGAGCCACACCGCCTGCCGCCTGGTAAGCGCAGAAGTATCCGGCATGATGCCGGGAAAGCTGCACGTGAGACGCCAGAACGTGTTTTGTTCGATTTGCGATGGCACGCTGCGCGGTTTGCCCCACCGATCGAGTATGCTGATCGTCGATGCCTGCGCACCCGACACGCCGCGCCTGGATGGGCGCCGCGACTGCTTCGCCTCTCCTGCTCACGGGCTGCTCTCCGGCGAAACCGGCGGCCTCCCCGTTGAAGATCGGCCAGCGGCTGCGGGACGTAGCAGATGAAACGCTCGCCTTCTACGCCCAGATCGGCGTCCAGTACGCCACTATGCCGGCCGCATTCCGGACAGAGGTTTCCGAAGGCGTCGTGCCGCCGCCGGGACGCGCCCCTTCAGGCGAGTTCCGCGCCTGGGATGCTGAAGCGCTTCATCGGATCAAAAGCCACATCGAAGCGGCAGGACTGCGCGTGGAATTGATCAACCTCGGCGGCTTCCATCGCACGCTGCACGGCCGGCCCGGGTTTGAGGAGGAGACCGAAGCGGTGTGCGCCTGCATCCGGATCGCGGGGCAGCTGGGGATTCCGGTGGTCGAGTACAACTTCACACCGCTACGCGGCTCCGAGGGGTACTACACGGTTCCGGGACGCGGCGGGAGCACGCTGCGGGCCTTCGATAGCGCGAGGGTGAGCGGTCTGCCGCCTCTCGATGGGGTCGGGACGCACACGCGCGAGCAGATGTGGGAACGTCTGGAGCGCTTTCTGAAGACCGTCGTGCCGGTGGCGGAGCAGGCGGGCGTGCGGCTGGCCTGCCATCCCAACGATCCGCCGATCGCCGAGTTCCGCGGCGCGGCGCAGCCGGTGCGGTCGCTGGCCGACCTCAAACGGCTGGCCGGCGTGCTGGATAGCCCGTCGAACGGGATCACGCTGGATACCGGCGTGATGACGGAAATGGGCGAGGACGCGGTCGAGGCTATCCGCTATTTTGGCGCGCGGGATCGGATCAACCATGTCCATTTCCGGAACGTGCGGGTCAATAGACCGTACTCTCAGTACGTGGAGATGTTCCATGACGAAGGCGAGGCGGATCTGGCAGCCTGCATGCGGGCATTCGCCGAGACGGGCTACCAGCAACTGCTGATTCCGGATCACAGCCCGGGCATTGCCGGCGACGTCCCGGGAATGCACAAGGGCTACGCACACGCAATCGGGTATATGGCTGGTTTACGTGGCGCTACCCTGCGTCTCTCATATAGTTAACCAAAATTAATTTCTCAGTCTGCGCCGTTTCGCTCGATTTCGTGCTTTACTAGCGGGGAGCGGAAATGCGTCTATCCGTGTCGTTTTTGTAATTCCCTAAGAAGTTCAATGGAGGCTACGTGAAGAGACGTCTTTGCTGGACGGCGCTACCATCGCTTGCAGCCCTTACCTTGACCCTAGTCCCGGCCTTTGCGCAGGGACCGGCGATTGCCGTTGGGTCCGGTGGGGCGGGCAGCTCGCCGAGCCAGACCTATCAGCCGCCGGCTCGCATTCCGGCGCATTATCCCTCATCCAACCCCAAGGCTACCGCTAATACGCGGGCGCTCATCGAAGGTCCGGCTGTCACGGACTATTTCAACTTCGAACAGAATTTCATTTCGCCGCCGAATCCGCAGATCGCCGTCGGTCCGGACGACATCCTCATGATCGTCAACCGGCAGATCTTCCGCGTCCCCAACGGGAATGCGGCGGGCGTGACTCCCTCTGTTCTGAACCCCTTCGCAACGGGCAGTCCAGCGGCGCAGAAAGCATTTCTCGATGTCTGGATCGGTGAGGTGGCGCTAAACCATCTCTGTCCGACCGCGCCCCGGACGAACGTGAGTTGCCAGTTCGAGAACGCCACCGTGAAGTACGATCAACTGCACGGGCGCTTCCTCGTTCTGTTCACCGTCACCGACACGGGCCTGACGCAGGTCAACCAGCAGCAGGGCTACACGGTCACCGCTGACCGCAAGTCGAGCTGGGTGCTTCTGGTGTCCCGGTTCGCCGTCGTGACCGATTCGGCGCAGCCGATCGTCGCCAACAACCGGTGCTCGTGTAGTTGGGGGGGGGGGGGGGGGGGGGGGGGGGGGGCGCGGGGGGGGGGGGGGGGGGGGGGCCGGGGGGGGGGGGGGCGCCCGCACCCCGGGGGGCGGCGGGGGGGGCGGGCCGGCCCGGCCCGGGGGGGGGGTTCCCCCCCCCCCCCCAGGAAAAAAGAAGACCCCCCCCCCCCCCCGCGCGCCCGCCGGGGGGGGGGGTTGTTGGGGGGGGTGAAAGTTTGGGGGGGGGGGGGGGCCGGGGGGGGCAAGGGGTTTTAAAAAAAAATTTTTGAGTTTTTTTTTTAAATTTCCGGCAAGGGGGGGGGGGGGGGGGGGGGGGATTTGGGGAAAAGGGGGGAAAATTTTGGGTGTTGGGGGGGGGGGGGGGGGGGGGGGGGAGGGGAAGTATCCTGGGGGGGGGGGCTGTAAAAACGGGGGGGGGGGTTTTGGGGAAAGAGAAGGGGAAGAAAGGCACGGCAGGGAATTTTAGTTTTGGGGGGAAACTCGTCGGCCGCCCGCGGCGGGGGGGGGTTTTCCGGTTAAAGGAAAACCGGGGCCCCCCTTTTTCGTCCCCGGGGTTTTTTTTCTTTTCCAGGGGCGGGGGCCTCCGCCTTTTTTTTTTCCTGCGGGGGGGGGTTTTCCCTTTTCCCCGGGGGGGGTTTTTTTTTTTCCGCCCCCCTCCCCGTTTCTCTTCTGTTTCCCGGGGGCCACCCCCCCCACTTTTTTTTTCCCCCCCCCCCGGGGTTTCCCGGTGTTCTTTTGTTGTTTTTTTTTCTCCCTCCTACCGGGGGGGGTGAAATTCTCTCCCTTTTTTTTCTTCCCGCCCGGGAAAAACGATTTCCTTTTCCGGGGTCCCCCGCGGGTCCCTTTCCGGGTTTTTTTTTTGTTTTTTTTTTTTTTTTCCCTCGAATTTTTTCGAGTTTTTTTTTTTCCCCCATATATTATCAGGGGTTTTTTTTTCCCTAGGCGAAAAAATATCTCCACCCCCCAACGGTTTTTCCCCCCCCCCCCCAAGACGAGGAAAAATATTTTTTTTTCTTTTTTTCCCTTTTTTTCCCCCCCCCCCTACCAGGAGACCAAAAAAAAAATATAAAAAAATTTTTTTTTTTTTTTCCGGGCGCTTTCCCCCCGGGGGGGCCGGCGCCCCCCGGGACGGAACCCGCCCCACCCGCAGGGCGGGCCCCCCGCCCCCCCCCCCCCCCCCCCCCCCCCCCCCCCCCCCCCCCCCCCCCCCCCCCCCCCCCCCCCCCCCCCCCCCCCCCCCCCCCCCCCCCCCCCCCCCCCCCCCCCCCCCCCCCCCCCCCCCCCCCCCCCCCCCCCCCCCCCCCCCCCCCCCCCCCCCCCCCCCCCCGCCCCCCCCCCCCCCCCCCCCCCCCCCCCCCCCCCCCCCCCCCCCCCCCCCCGCCCCCCCCCCCCCCCCCCCCCCCCCCGCGCTCGCTGCCGCCCCCCCCCCCCCCCCCCCCTGCCCGCCCCGCCCCCCCCCCCCCACCCCCGCCCCCCCCCCCCCCCCCCGCGGGGCGCCCCGGCCGCCCCTCCCCCCCGGGGCGGGGGCCCCCCCCGGGGCCCCGCCGGCGCCCGCCCCGCGCCCCCCCCCCCCCCGCCCCCGCCCCCGCCGCCGCCCCCCGCCCCCCCCCCCCCCCCCCCCCCCCCCCCCCCCCCCCCCCCCCCCCCCCCCCCCCCCCCCCCCCCCCCCGGCCCCCCCCCCCCCCCGCGCCCCCCCCCCCCCCCCCCGGCCCGCCCGCCCCCACCCCCCCCCCCCCCCCCGCCGCCCCCCCCCGGGGGCCCGCCCCCCCCCCCCCCCCCCTCCCCCCCCCCCGCCCCGGGGGGGGCCGCCCCCCCCCCCCCCCCCCCCCCCCCCCCCCCCCCCCCCCCCCGCCCCCCCCCCCCCCCCCCACCCCCCCCCCCCCCCCCCCCCGGCGGCCGCGGGTCCCCCTCCCCCCCCCCCCCCCCCCCCCCCCCCCCCCCCGCGGGGCGCGGCGCGGGGCGGGGGGGGGGGGGGGGCGGCGGGGGCCTTTTGCTTTTCCCTCCCCCCCCGGGGGGGGGGGCCTGGGTCTTTCCGGCTTTTTTTTCCCTTTCCCCCCTTCCCCCCCCCGTTGCAGTCCCCACCAGGTGTTCGTCACCCCGACGACTCCTGATACCCTGACCGGCGGCGTGAACTCCAACCTGTGGAGCATCTGGTACGGCGATAACTTCATCGATTTCCAGAACATCATCCAGCCGTCTAGTCCGACGCCAGGCAACATCAACTCTGTGCCCGCGACTGTTGCGGATCAGTTCGGCAATCCGTTCGATTGCCGCGCCAGCGCTATCGCCCCCGAGGGAACCCTGCCGACTTCGGTCTGCTACTTCCCGACCAACGCCCGGCTGGGTATCGACAACGACACGGTCATTCTGGCGTCGGCTGTCTATAACGCCAACATCAATACGGCGAACCTTGGTCCCACCTACAACCCTCCGACTGAGGTCCCTGGCTACGCCGGCACGCGGGTTCGTGTCATCAAAAAGTCCCGGCTGTACACGTCGCCCGGTGGCACCGGTCATCCCCTGACTGGTGGCAACCAGTTCGCCGGAATCGGAGCGGCCGCGGCTCAGGTAGCAGCTCTCAACGCCCACTACTACGACATCTACTCGAATAGCGGTGGTACAGGTACCCCGTGGACCGCTACCGTTCCTCCGGTCCCGTACACCTTGGTTGCGTCGTCGACATCACCCGTGACCGGCGCTGCTGTCACGCCGGGTACGCCGAACAACGGAAGCACGGTGCCGGACAATTACCTGTCGCCTCTGTTCTGTGAACCGCAGCACCTCCGTGGCCGCGCCTTGGCGACCTTCTCGAATGCCGTTTCGCTCAATGGTTCCGGCCGTTCGAACTCCAACTCGTATCTCCTCTGCGCCATCTCGACGCCGACTAGTACGGACCTCACCACCTTTAGCAATCTGTACGTGCAGACTCTGCACCACGTGCACACGCCGGTCGCGTTCCCTGGCACGCCCGTGACGGGTCCGCGTCCGTTCATCGTGCACGGCGCCTTCGGCAATACCCTTGGAGCGGCCGACGGAACCGCCGGAGCCGGCTGGGATGCCTTCCCGCAACCCGTTCCGGTGAACCCGCACAAGAACCCGGCGACCGTCCCACAACAGACGTACCGTGGCGGAGGTTCCGCGCCTAATCTTTACGTGGGCGACAACCGTCCGCACAAGCTGGTCTTCCGCGAAGGGCATCTCTATGACGCCCGCGTCATCAGCACGCAGGCCACGCAGTTCAACTTCTTCGGCGACACGCAGCCACTCAGCGCGACGACCGCCTATGACGTTCTGCAGAAGCTCTCTCCGACGGCTCAGCCCCTGCCGGTGATCTACTCGTTCTGGCAAAACACCCGTGCCTATGCCCCGATGTATGAGGCGCCGGCCAACGTTGCCCAGGCGGGTCAGATCTCGCCGATCAACCTGCTGCCGTTCCTGGAGAAGCTATTCGTTGCCACCACCTACCCGCCGCTCGCCGGCAACCCGGATGGAGCCAACGATCCGCGCAGCCAGGACATCTCGTCCTCGGTCCCGGCGCAGTTGCCGGCACTGGCCAACTGCTACTCGGCTCACGCCCAGCCGGGTGTTAACACGAATCCCCGCTCGTGGCCGTCGCTGTTTGACATGCGCTGCGGTGAGGATCCGTACGATTCGCAGATCGCGGTGCGGACCCCCGCCACCGCTCAGTTGGTGAACGTCTATCCGTTCGGCATCTACGGCGATCCGGAAACCGACCCGAACGACGGCAGCTTAGAACTTCGGCGCCTACGCGCGTCGTCGCCTGTCCACGATCCCGACCGGCCAGTGGGGCACCTTCGCGGCCAACTACAAGTTGAGCTTCCCCGAAGTGGATCCCTATGGCAACAGCTACCAGGCCTACACCGACGTTCCGTCGTCCAGCCCGTTTGCGGGCATGATCCGGATCGCCAAGCAGGTGGGTATCGTTCCCGCCGACGCTCTCGGTTCGACCTTCCAGCCGACCAGGGAAGTGACCCGGTCCGAGATGGCCCGGTGGACCGTCCTGTCTCAGATGAACGAGGCAGCGATCACGGACTTCCTCGCCAACACGCCGCAGTTCGGCGGCCCCACGACGGCGAGCTTCGCCGACGTGCCGAGCACGCATCCGGACTTCCGGTATGTGGAGACGATGTACCGCCGCGGCTACACCCGTGGCTGCTTCAACACCGGCGATGCGTTGCGCCGCTACTGCCCGGCTGACCCGACCACCCGTAAGGACATGGCCGTGTTCCTCATCCGTGCGAAGCTGAACAACGTGTTCCCGTCGACGTTGAGCGGTTGCCCCACGGGCGCCATCAACGGCACCACGCCGGCCGGTGGGATCTTCCCTCCGGGCATCATCACGGCGTGCGGCGAACTGGGCGACAACTTCGGCCTGTTCGTCACCGGGTTGAACTACTTCACGGATAACCCCGCCATCACTGGAAATGACAACTACGTCTACATCCAGAAGATGCGGGAACTGCGGATCACCAACGGCACGAGCCTGGGTCCGAACCAGGATGGCCGGAACGGCACCTACACGCTGGGTGTTCTCTCCGGCGCACCCCCGGCCGGCCACCCCGGGAACCTGACCCGCGAGCAGATCGCGAGCTTCATGGTTCGCGCGTTCTTCCACTAAGCTTCGAGTCTCCAACTCGAACAACACGGCCCGGGTTGCCTCTTCGGAGGCAACCCGGTTTTTTTTGAACTCCCCAGTCACTAGTCCTCTTCGGGGGCCGTGGGTCCGGCACGGATTCTGCTCTTCCTCATTCGTGCCATGCTGGCGCATTCCGTGGAGGTCGACACCTCGGGACCCGAAGCCGGGCAGCCGCGCGGCCCTCGATCGATCATTCCCGCATGAACTCCAGCAGAAGCACATAGTCGCGTCCGGCTTTTCAATCCGAGTCTGCTTCAGGACCGCCCGCCACGCCCCTGCGTCGATCCCGCCCGGTTAGCCCGCCCGGGCGATGCCAGTCCGGGCGAACTCATCGCCGACGAAAAATAGGGGCAGTCCCGCTACGGATGCGACGGCATAGGACATGCAATCGCCGAAATTCAGACTTGCGGCATGACGGCCCCTCCCAAATCGTTGAAAGGCGGTCACTGCGGCGTCCATGTGAGTCTCGTTGAATGGGACGACTTCGACGTCAAGGTGACGCAGGAACGCGAACAGCATCGGGCGAGCATCCACACCGAGCCGGGCGGTCAATACTATCGCCGTCTCGAGGACCGTCGGGGCCCCGGCAACCACGACCTCCGATTCGTCGAGGATCCGCACCAAGCGCTCATAACCGGGCTCCTTCCGGAGGATCGCCACGAGGGCAGAGCTGTCGAGCACCATTGCTTAGAAACCCTCCGGACCATACCCTAAGATCTGGTCCTTTCCGCGCCCGTGTCGCAGATGGGCAAGGCGGCCGGTGGCCGGCAGTCCATGCCGCTCTCGTCTCGTACGAATCCGCTCTTGGCACGCTTCTTGACGCCCCAAAACCATACTTCGCAGAAGGTTTATGTAAACTTTCCGTTGAACCGCAAGAGGGTGCGGCTAATGATTCTTACGCGCTTTCCCCGCCTTCTCTGCCGACGGCGAAACTTCGATGATCTTCGCGTGGGGACAGCGGGAAACCAACTCATCACGATACGCGTGCGGAAACTCCGGGCAGCGGACGATGCTAATGGTCTTGAGGGAACGGCACCGCTCCAGGCTCTCGATGGCCCGCTTGGAGATTTCCGCGGCTTTCACCTCAATCAGCGAAAGTCGCGGGTTCTGACAAACACGGCTCAACAATTCGTCGTCAAAATATACGCGAATCGCGATCAACGTTTTGAGCGCGGGCAAGTTGCCTAACTCAGCCGCGCAACCGGCGAGGGCCAGATATTTGGGGCGGTTGCGGGCCGGTGTGGCGTCGGGAACGTCGTCGATCAACAGGTATTCCAGCGTGTGGGACCATCCCCGCAACAGAATGCGGAGCGCCGCTTCCAGCTCCCGCGGCTCGTTGCTTTCGTTCAGCGGCAGCTCGAGCGACCGCACTTTGCGATAGTTGACCAGTTTACAGGCGGCTTGGGCCGTCACATGGTACAAGTACACTGAAGCATTGCCCTGGCGGTCGAATGTCGTGCCGGGATCCGCTTCGCCGGTCGAGGAATTGAGCCACCGGACCAACTCCCGAAACGGCTTGCGGTCCGGTTTCGGCGGTCGGCGTTTGATCTTCCTGGCCGGCTGGCGGAGCCGGGCCAGCAAATCCTTCAGCTGCTCGACGGGGACGGCCAACCTGGCGAGCATCGCGGCTTGACCGACGGCCTTTTCGACTTGATCGGCGAACCGGTCGACCGTCGTTGGATCCGGCAGGTACTCACTTTCAACGAGCCACTCTTCGACGCACGTACACCAACCCGGTTCCGCCGGAGGATGGCCGTTGGCGGCCGCCACCGTTTCACCGGCGGCGATGACCTGCTGGACGCGGGCGACCGACGATCGCCCGGATTGCGCCAGGACGTCCTGAATCTGCTTCGAGCCGCGCAGCTGCAGCTGGAAAGCGAAGTCCTGAGCCTCCGCATTCGTAAACGCGTTCTGACTGATAAAGGTTGTTGTGTTCACAGTTCAAATGCCTCCTTTACTCTGGCCCACAACGACGCATCCTTCGACGCTTGCTCAAACGCAAACGCGCGTTTGTAACGGCTGGTGCGTTGGTCGAGTTGCAGTCGCGCCGGATCGTACGACCGCTGGCGGTTGACCAGGCTTCCGCCACCGGCGAAGGCGTCGCCCCGCTTCGTCAGCGTTCCGCCCTGTGCTTGCAGTACCTCACTCATCGCCCTCTGTTCCATTCCGCGCATCATCGCCTCACCGCCCACCTTTTGTTTCATCAGCCGAAGATCGCTGGCATCAATTCCCGTTTCGGCGGCCACGCGCGCAATCGCCGTCAGAGTTCGGCCAATTGTCCGTCCTTGGCACGCTTCTTGACGCCCCAGGACCATACTTCGCAGAAGAAGGATTATGTAAACTCTCCGTTGAACCGCAAGAGGGTTCGGCTAACGGTTCTTACGCGTAGCGCAGGCGCAGGACGGCTCACCGCTCGCGGTGACTGGGCTCGCCATCAAGATGCCCAGGTCGTCGAGTTGGATGGTTAGCGCCGGCGCCGAGGCCGTGGGCGCGGGTCCAAATCGGGGGCGGGATGTCGGCGGCGTGCCTCAGTCCATCTTCTTCTCGCCTGCCCAATTCGGCTGGAGGGATTAACGGCCACACGTGCTGCTCCAAGTACCTCAGCACGTTCCTCTTCCTGGGCGGCTGGCCGTGCGCCCAAAGCCTCGCCCGGCGCTCCACCAATGCCCGGCGGATCGCCTCGGTCTTCGTTTCGCGGGCGAGTTCCGCAACTTCGCCAGCCAATTTCTCAACCTCAGGATTCTTGATGTTCAGCGCCATGGTAGAACTCTACCAATATTCTACCTGTCTTCCTTCTGCCATCCGCTGCTACCATGAGGCGTGGGTCCGACGCGGATTCTGCTCTTCCTCATTCCTGCCATGCTGGCGCATTCCGAAATCCCTGACGCAACCAAGCTTGAACAGATGGCGGCGCGGTTCGCGCCCGTCTCCCTCGCGGTCGACACATCGGGACTCGACGCCGGCAGCCGCGCGGCCCTCGACAAATTGCGGGCCGCGGCGCACGAGATCGACGAACTCTACTGGGAACAGATGTGGGCCGGCAACTGGGAGATGCGGGAGAAACTGCGGCGCGACGCGTCTCCGCTGGGCCGCCTCCGCCTGCGGTACTTCGAGATCAACAAGGGCCCCTGGTCCGCCCTGGACGATCATGCGGCGTTCCTGCCGGATGCCCCGGAACGCAAGCCTTTGGGCGCCAACTTCTATCCCGAAGACATGACCAGGGATGAGTTCGAGCGCTGGGCCGCCGGCCTGAGCGATCGAGAGCGCGCCGTGGCGACGGGGTTCTTCTCTGTCATCCGGCGCGACGGCGAGACCCTGCGCGGAGTACCGTACTCGTCAGCCTACGCGGTGCGGCTGGAGCGGATCGCCGGTCTGCTGCGGGAGGCGGCGGCGTTGTGCGGCAATGCGTCGCTCGCGCGCTTCCTCGACCTGCGCGCCAAGGCGCTGCTCGACGACGACTACTACGCGAGCGACGTCGCCTGGCTCGACGTGGACGCACCGATCGACGTCACCATCGGCCCATACGAGACGTACACCGACGAGTTGTTCGGGTACAAGGCGGCGTTTGAGGCCTACATCGGGCTGCGCGATGACGCCGAAACCGCCAGGCTTGCGTTCTTTGCGAACCACCTCCAGGAGATCGAGAACAACCTCCCGGTTGCGGCGCGCCACCGCAACCCGAAGCTCGCGCCCGCCGCGCCGATCCGCGTGATCCACGAGATCCTGGCGTCCGGCGACGCCGCGCATGGCGTGCGGACCGCTGCCTTCAATCTGCCCAACGATGAACGCGTGGTCCGGGAGAAAGGCGCCAAGCGCGTGATGCTCAAGAATGTCCAGGAGGCCAAGTTCCGCGTCATCCTGCAGCCGGTCGCGGAGCGGGTTCTGGCGCCGGCGGCGCGGGCGGACGTGCGCTTCGACGCCTTCTTCACGCACATCCTGGCGCACGAATTGAGCCATGGCATCGGGCCGCAGACGCTGCCCGGCGGGACCCCGCGTCAGGCATTGAAAGAGTTGTACGGCGCGATCGAGGAAGCCAAGGCCGACATCACCGCGCTCTACATGCTCCAGTATCTGTTCGACCATCACCCGGACGCGCTGCCCAGCGGACCCGCCGCCGAGCGTCAACTGTATACAACGTTTCTCGCCTCCAGTTTCCGGACGCTGCGTTTCGGCATCGGCGAGGCGCACGGGCGGGGCATGGCCGTGCAATTGAACTACCTGACGGATCAGGGGGCGGTCACCGCCCGCCCGGACGGCACGTTCGCCATCGATTTCGTGAAGATTAAAACGGCGGTGCGGAACCTGACGCGGGAGTTGCTCACGATCGAGGCCACGGGGGACTACGAGGGCGCGAAGGCGCTGCTGGACCGGCTGGCCGTCATCCGTCCGCCGGTGCGCGACGCGCTGTCGCGGCTGGCCGGCCTGCCGACGGATATCGAACCGCGGCGCTAGCAGCAGCCCTTTTCGGCGATCTTCTTCTCGAGTGCCTTCATGAGCCGTTCGCGGACATCGTCGGGCAGGTCGACCGGCCCGGATTTCTTGTAGATCGCGATCGTGCGCTTAGTCGTATCGGCCAGCACCCAGCAGTTGGGACAGCTTTCGATGTGCTGGCGCAGCATCTCTTTTTCCTCGGCGCTGACGGTCTCGTCGAGGTAGTCGCTCAGTTCCTCGAGGAACTCCTTACAAGTACGCAAAAGGGTCCTCCACCTTCCGTTTGAAGAATGCGGTCAGTTTCTCCCGTAATTGCAGCCGGGCCCGCAGCAGGCGGCTCTTCACCGCCGGGACCGACAGGTCCAGGGCTTTGGCGGTCTCCTCAATCGAGAACTCCTCCACGTCCCGCAGGATGAACACGGAGCGGTACGGAGGAGACAGGCTCTCGATGGCCTTGTCAAGAATCTCCTGGAGTTCCGTGCGCGAATAGCGGGATTCGGGGTCGTCCCAGACGGCGATCTCTCGCGCCACCACATCCTCGCCCATGGCGACCGGTTCATCGAGCCACACGGTCTTGTCCCATTTCCGCTTGCGCAGCTTCATGAGCGCCTCGTTGACGGCGATGCGGGCAATCCAGGTGTAGAACTTCGATAGGCCCTCGAACTCGCCGAGATGCTCGTAGGCCTTGAGAAACGTCTCCTGCAGCACGTCCTCGGCGTCCTCGTCGTTCTGGGTGATCTGGCGGGCGAGGCGGAAGATCCGGCGGGCATAGCGGTCGACCAGTTCGCTGTAGGCTTCGGCATCGCCCGCGCGAGCCCGTTCCAGCAGCGGTCTCTCGTCGAATCCGGTCGCCTGTTCCGTCAACCTTCGAGTGTATCATTGGCTATTGTCCCGAACGCGATCTGAGCCCACCCGGTAGATGCAGCCGCTGCACGTTTTGCTTCCGGCCGCTTGCCGGAAGGCGCGGGCGGCGCACGGAGTTTGGCCATGTCGAACCTCGATTTCGCGAATGCGCTGACCGCATGGCGGCAAGGGGACCGCCAGGCGCTGGACCAGTTGTTCGAAACGGTCTACGCCGAGTTGCGCGCGCTGGCGTCCCGGCAAGTCGCCTCCGAGAGCAGCCGGACACTCAGCGCCACGGCGCTGGTGAATGAAGCGTACCTTCGCCTGGTCAAGCGGGAGGTCGCCTGCGAGGATCGCGCGCATTTCCTGGCGGTCACCTCGCGCCTGATGCGCCGGATCCTCGTCGATTTCGCGCGCAGCCGGGGCAGGGAAAAGCGCGGCGGCGCACTCCCGCTTCTACCGATCGACACGGCGGCATTGGGGCTGGCCGCCCCTTCCCTCGACGTCCTTGACATCCACGATGCGCTGGACAGATTGTCGGTATTGGATTCCCGTAAGGCCGAAGCCGTCGAGCTCAGCTTCTTCGGCGGGCTCACCAACGAAGAGATCGCTCAGGCGCTGGGGGTCTCCATCAACACCGTGGGACGCGATCTGCAGTTCGCCAAAGCATGGCTCCGCCGCGAACTGAGCTCGTGAGTACCCGCTATGGACAGGGATCGATTCACTCGCATCGAGGCGCTTTTTCACGAGGCATCCGAACTGCCGGACGCTGAGCGCGAGCCATTCCTCGATCGTGAATGCGGGGGCGATCCGGAGTTGCGGTCGGAGGTGGAATCGCTTCTGGCGGCCGCCGGCGATACGGGCAGTGTCCGCCGCGCGATCCAGGGGGCGGCGGTGCGGTTTGCCGCCGGGCCGCGGAGCGGCCAGATGGCGGGACCGTACCGCATGCTGAGACCGATCGGCCAGGGCGGGATGGGAACGGTCTGGCTTGCTGAGCGGGCGGACGAAGCGTACACGCAACAGGTGGCCATCAAGTTCGCCCACTGGCAGGTGAAGTCCGAGGCCTTCGCCGACCGTCTCCGCGGCGAACGGCAGATTCTCGCTTCGCTCGATCATCCGAACATCGCCAGGCTGCTCGACGGGGGCAGCGCGGAGGATGGGACGCCCTATGTCGTGATGGAGTATGTCGACGGTCAACCCATCCTCACCTATTGCGAGCAGCGCGCCCTCGGCCTGCGGGAGCGCCTCGCGCTGTTTCTCAAGCTCTGCGCCGCGGTCGCCTCCGCGCACCAGAATCTCGTGGTCCATCGGGACATCAAGCCGTCGAACGTGCTGGTGACGCAGGACGGTGAACCGAAGCTGCTCGACTTCGGCATCGCCAAGCTGTTGGAATCCGATGACGCCTCACCGACGCTCACCGGAGCGCGGCTGCTGACCCCGGACTACGCCAGCCCGGAACAGATCGCCGGCGCCGGCGTCACGACCGCGGCGGACGTGTACTCGCTGGGCGTGCTGCTGTATGAATTGCTGGCCGGGGAGAATCCGTTCCGCCGCGGGTCGACCAGCCAGATTGAAATTATCCGCCGGGTCTGCGACACCGAACCGGCTCAACCGAGCGCCATCGCCGCCCAGGCCGACCGGAACTTCGCCCGCCAGGTCGCCGGCGATCTCGACAGCATCGTACTCAAGGCCCTGCGCAAGGAGCCCGCCGGACGGTTCAGCACGGTCGAGCAATTCGCCCAGGACATCCGCCGGTTCCTGGACGGCTACCCCGTCGAGGCCCGCCGCGGAGCCTGGGCGTACCGGACCCGGAAGTTCATCCTGCGCAACCGCACTGTCACGGCATTGGGGACAGCGCTGGTTGTTTCGCTGCTTGGCTTCGGCATCGGTATGGCTGCGCTGGCGCGGCAGGCTGCACGCGAACGCGATGCCGCCGAGGAGATGTCGCAATTCCTCGTCGGCGTGTTTACTGCTTCCACCCCTTCTTCGGCCCGTGGCAGAACCGTCACGGCCCGCGAGATCCTCGATAGCGGGGCAGCGCGCGTCACCACGACGCTGCGCGACAAGCCGGCTCTGCAAGCCCGCATGCTGGTGACTTTGGGGAACTCGTTTCTCTCGTTAGGGATCCTGGACCGGGCCAGAGAACTCGGCGAAGAGGCCCTGCACCTCCATACGACGGTGCTCCCCCAAGGCACGGCGGATCACGCCGAAGCTTTGTCCCTAATGGGCAACACTTGGCTGAACGACCTGGAGCGGGCCGGCGGCTACCAGAGCCAGGCCCTGGAGATCCGCAAGCGTCTCTTTCCTCCCGGCCATCCTTCGATCGCCAACAGCACTCTGGCGATGGGCTCGATCGCCCGGCTGAAGGGCGACCACGAAACGGCAGAGCGGCTGAACCGCGAGGCGGCTGGCCAACTGGAGCGCAGTCTCGGCTTGAAGCACCAGGACACCATCACCGCCCTGAACCAACTGGGGACCGTGCTCCGCTATCGGGGCAAACGCGAGGAATCCGCGAACCTGCGGCGGCAGGCGCTCGAAGCCAGCGAAGCGCTCTTCGGTCTCGACCATCCCCAAACCGTTGACGCGATCAGTAACCTGGCCACCGACCTGGCGGCCGACGGGAATTACGCTGAAGCCGAGCCCCTGATCCGCCGGGCGGTCGCCCTCAACCGCAAGATCCGGGGCGAGGCTCATCCGAAGTATGCTGATGCGCTGGGCAACCTCGGCGCGGTTCTGGCTTTGTCCGGGCAGCACCCGGAAGCCGAAGGGCCGTTTCGCGAAGCTCTGGAAGTTTACGGCCGCGCCGGCCTGGCTGAGCAGACGGGGGCCGGCCGGGCCAGGCACAACCTGAGCCGCGTCCTGCTTGCCAAAGGCGACATCCAGGACGCCGAGAGAATGTGCCGCGAGGCGATTTCGACCAACACAAGGGCTCTGGGTCCGAATCATCCTGAGATCGCCCAGTACACGGACACGCTGGGCATCCTGCTGCGCCGCCAGAACCGGTTTCAGGAAGGCGCCGCAACGCACCGCAAGGCGCTCGGCATCCGGCGCGCGGCGTTGCGTCCGGGGCACCCTGGAATCGCCGTCTCGCTCGTGGGCCTTGGTGCGGCTCTCACGGAAACGGGTAGGCCGGGCGCAGCCGAACCGTTCCTGCGCGAAGCGCTCGAGATCCGCGAAGCCGGGATGGCGCCGGGACAGTGGGAAATCGCCGAAGCCCGGAGCATGCTCGGCTACGTGCTCCTGCTCCAGCGCCGGTACGCCGAAGCCGAACCATTGCTGGCGCAAGCCCTCAGCGACTTAGAGGCCACGCGTGGCCCCTCCAGCCCCGAGGCCACCGCCGCAAGGGACCGCCTCGCCCGCCTGCATCGCGAGTGGCGCAAGCCGTAATCCAATTTTTTGTCCGCCATGGGGTGTTTCCCGCCCCGATGTCGCTTTCTGTACCAGGAGGGCGCTGACGAATGGGGAAACTGTCACTGCTGGGACTGCTGGCCATCGTGCCGGCCGCGGCGCAGATTAGCGGCCTGCCGGGTCTGGCCTCGTATCAGCGAGAGAGCCGGCCCCGGATCGAGTCCGCGGCTGGGAACGGCGTCGATGCCGGGTGGGGGGCGTTCCGTTGGAGCCAGCCGACCGTCCCGTTCACCCACACCCACGCATTCGACCTGCCGCTTCTTTACGACTCCTCGGTCGCGAACACGCTGGGCGGTGCGGGACGCGGCTGGAGCCACCCGTTCATGGTCTCGCTCTCCCGGTCCGCCACCTCGGGCGGGACGTTCACGGTGACCGTCCAGCTTCCCAATCAGCGCCAGCTCCGGTTCCAGTGCCGTACCGGAGGGACCTGCGAGGGGCTGGACCCGTCCTCGCGTCACGACAGCCTCGTCGAGTCTAGCGCGTCGAATATTTGGCGCCTCGAACGGTCCGACGGCACCGCCTTCAGTTTCGACGCCAGCGGGAGTTGCATCAGCTACCGCGACGCCGGCGGCAGAAGCGTCACCCTGACCGACCGTGTCAGCGGCCGTCTCAGGCGCATCCAGGTGGGCACAGGGTCGGATTCGTACCTGACCTATGCTGGCTCGCAGATCGCGTCCGTGTCGGACGAAGAGAGCCGTGTCGCTCTGCTGGTCCATGATGGGAACGGCTTTCTCACCAGGGTCCGCGGTCCCGCCCTGATGGACGATGTTGTCCGCGCGGCCGATGCCAACGCGACCGTCGGGACCTCGTCCCGGGTCGTGCGGACCATCGCCGTGTCGCGGACCCGGCCCGTCGGCGTCTTTCGCCTGAGCGGCACAATCACCCGGACCCAGAACCGCACCGGGACCCGTCCCTCCGGCAACCTGCAGGTCCGGCTGCGGCTCCCCGATGGGCGCTTCATCGATCTGGATGGAGGCACCACAGTGGGATCGAGCGCCACTACCGAGACGATCCGCTGGACCGCTGCCCTGGCGTTTCACAACCAGTACGAAGGCCGCAGTCCGCAGGGCAACTGGGAAGTGCACGCGTCGATCGCATCCGGCAGCGGCGTGTTCGTGACCAACTTCGATCTCCGCTTCAGCGACCCGGTCAGCGACGAGACGCAGTTCCGCTATGATTCCGCGGGCCGCCTCGCCACGTCGATCGGCCCCGATGGCGTCCAGATGTTCCGCAACGGCTACGACTCCCTTGGCCGCGTTGTCGAACAGGACGACGCCCGGGAGACGAACGAGCCGGGCCGCTTCCGCTACACGGAGACGGGCGGCCAGTTAACCACCGTTTATAGCGACCGCCTAGGCAATGAGTGGACCTATGTCCATGACGCCAACTACCACTTGCTCTCGCGCTCCGATCCGCTCGGCAACCGGGTGGAATACACCTACGACACAAACGGGAACCGGACCGGGGTGACGGATGGGTCGGGACGCCGGACCGAGTTCGGCTACGACAGCGCGGGGCGGGTGACCAACGTCTGGCAGCGCGGCGAGACGGGCGGCCGCGTGCTGCGCCTCTCGGCTTCGTACGGCAGCTTCGGGGTGAGCCAGATTCCCGGGTCGATCACCGATGCCCTGGGGAACACCACGCGGTTCGACGCCAATCTCGGCGGCAGCAACTTCACCCGCGTCACCGACGCGGAGGGCAACGCCGACCAGCGGCGTTACGGAGGAAGCGGGCAAGTGAGCGAAGTCATCCTCCAGGACGGCGGCGCCCTGCAGTTCTCCTACCGCAATTCCTACCTGCTGGAAACCCGCCATCCGCACGATTCCGGATCCCGGATTACCACCCAGTTCGACGCCATCGGCCGCCTGGTCAGTTCCACCGGCGCGGACGATGCCGGCAGTACCTACATTTACAACGCCCGCCTGCAACTGCTCCGGCAAGCTGATCCGGCGGGAACGCTAAGCTATACCTACGACGCCTACGGGCGCACGACTTCGCAAGTGGACCGCGAGGGCAACTCGACGACGTACATCTATGACGGCAATGGCAACCAGATCGCCGTCATCGACGAGTCGGGGGTGAGCCAGTTCGAGTATGACGGCGAGGACCGCCTGATCGCCGAAACCGACGGAGCCGGCAAGACGCTACGCTACGAGTATGACGCCGCCGGACGATTGGTCGCGGTGATCGATGCCGAAGGCAACGTCACTCGCAGCGAGTACGACGCCGCCGGCAACGTGGTGGCCGAGCGCGACGCGCAGGGCAGGCTGCTGTCGCGCATCGTCTACGATTTCCGGAATCTGCCCGTCAGCATCTTCGACGCGCTCGGGAACGAGACGCGCTACGAGTACGACGACGCCGGCCGCCCTGTCGCGATTCACGATCCGCTCGGCCGGTCCGAGAGGCGGGTGTATGACCGCCTCGGCCGTCTGACCGAAGTCCGCGATGGTCTGGGCCGCCGCGCCGTTCAGGAATGGACAACGGACGATCGCGTGCGGCGCGTTTACGACCACCGGTCCGCCGGGCGGAACCAGCCACTCGCCGAGTTCGCCTACGACAGGGCGAACCGGCTCAGCAGCATCACGACGCTGCTGGGCGAGACGCGATTTACCTACACCAAGGCCGACCAGGTTTCCCGCGAAACAACGCCCGCCGGAACGATCCGGAACTACACCTACGACGACAAGGGGAACCTGACCGAGGTCAAGACGACGCCGGGCTCGACCGCCGTCGCCGCCGCGCCCGACCTCCGGAACGAGTTCGACGCCTCGGGGAACCTTCTCCGGGTGACGACTTCGGCGGGTAGCGAGTCGCGCACAATCTCGCGCGCGTTCGACCGCACCCGCCGTCTCACCCGGTACACGGACGCCGACGGCAACGCCATCCGCTACGTCTACGACGAAGCAGGCAACGTGTCGCGCGTGATCTATCCGGACGGCAAGCTGGTGCAGTACGACTACGACGGACGCGGCCGGATCGTATCGGTCACCGACTGGGCGGGGCGCGTCACGAAGATCGGATGGAGCCTCGATGGCGGCGTGTCCCGCATCGATTTCCCCAACGGCACGACGCGCAGCATCGACTATGACCGTGCCGGGCGGGTCCTGCGGCGCGTGGACCGGACCTCGCAGGGCGCAGTGATTGTCGATTTCCATTACTCCTACGACGCAGCGGGCCAGTTGCGGGCGGAAGCTTCCGGGGTGCCGGCCGGGCCGGTCCAGTTCACGACCGCGCGCATGACGTTCGACAACCACAACGCCCTGGCGACGTTCAACGGCAGCGCGGTCACGATCGACAAAGAAGGCAACATGACCCGCGGTCCGTATGGTCCCGGTTGCACGCCGTCGCCGTTTGCCGAGTGCGTCCCGGCGGCGCCGGCGTTTACGAACTTCCGCTACGACACGAAGAACAACCTCGTCTCCGCCGCGAACATGAGCTACACCTACGACCCCGAGGACCGCCTCGTTGGCTACACGCGCGGGAACTCGACCACCCGCTTCGTCGTGAATCCCGGGCCGCGCCTGTCGCAGGTTCTGGTGAAGACGGAGTCCGGCGCGGCGACCCGTTACGTGTGGGCGATCGGCCTGCTTTACGAGGAAGGTCCGGAGGGCATTCGGGTCTATCACTACGACGAACGCGGCAACACGGCCGCGTTTACCAACGCCCAAGGACAGGTGGACGGCCGCCTCAGCTACGCACCGTTCGGCGAGATCCTGTCGCGTAGCGGGAACACGAACTCGCCGTTCCTGTTTAGCGGGCTGTTCGGCGTGATTACGGACCCGAACGGCCTCGCCTACATGCGCTACCGCTGGTACTCCCCACTGATTCATCGTTTCATTAATCAGGACGCCCAGTTCGGGAACATCGCCCAGGCTGCGACATTGAACCGCTTCGCCTACGCCGGGAACAGTCCTTTGCTGCGGGCGGACCCGGAAGGTCAGCTCTGGCACATCCTGGCCGGGGCAGCGATCGGCGCCGTGGCGGCGGTGACAGTTCAGGCCGTCACGGATATCTTCGTCAACAAGAGTTTCAGCGGATTCGAGCGGTACGGAGCCGTGGCGCTCGGTGGCGCCGCCGCGGGTGCAATCACGGCCGCGTGCGGAGGATTGCTCTGCGCCGGGCTGGCAGGCGCTGTGTCCGGGGCGATCACGTCGGGGAGTGAGTCGCTATTCCGCGGCGAATCGATCGATGGCGCGGCGCTGGCGCGCGACGCGGGCATCGGGGCGCTCGGTGGACTGGCCGGCGGCGCGTTCGGCAAGGCGATTGCCCGCGGACCCCAGCCCTGGACACTGAAAGAGGCCTTCACGATCGCGCCGAAAACTCTGCCCGCTGCCTACGCCCGGGTCGTCATCCGCCGTAGCGCAGCGCGCGAACTGACGAGCTGGATCGGCGGAGGTCTGGCTGGCGTGGCACTCAGGCAGACTGGAAAGGCGATCCTCGCCTCGCTGGCGAACCAGAACGACGAGACACCGCGCATCAACGCGCGCGCCAAGTACGCCATCGAGGGAACGGCGCGGCAGCGTGTGAACGAGGGCCACGTCGGCCGCTACGGCGAGCACGAGCACTGGACGCGGTTCGTCGAGTCTCTGCGGCTGGCGGGAAAGCCCCCAATCGCCAACGTCAACAACGTTCTGGCCGTTTTCTAAGGGAGGCATGACATGGACACTGCGAAGCACATCTTCATCCTGGCGGTTCTGGCCGGCTGTCCCGCTTCCCTGGCCGCGCAAACCTACGACTACGACGACGCCGGAAGGCTTGTCCGTGCCGCCTATCCGCAGGGCGGCGGCGTTCTCTACCGCTACGACGATTCGGACAACATGATCGAGGCGACCGGGGTGAACCTGCCGCCGGCGCCGGCCGGCGTGCAGCTTTCGCGGGAATCGACTACGACCTTCCGGCTGAACTGGCAGGCGGTGGAAGGAGCCAGTTCGTACGTCGTCCTGCGCGCGGCCGCAGGGACGAACCAGTGGCGGGAGGTCGGCCGCGTCACGGCTCCGGCCCTGACATTCCTCGATACCACGGGCGTCGCAGGGCAGGCCTACAGCTACCGCCTGACCGCGGTGACGGCAGCCGGACAGTCAGCGTTCTCGGTCGAAGTCACCACCGAACCGGGGGACACAACCGATCCCGGCAATGGCCGGCGGATCACCCTGGGCGAGGGAGGCGCCAGTGCCCTTGTTACCGCCGGGACGGCGGCGGAAACGGTGTCGGGCTACGCGAAAGTGACGGTCGAGAGCGGTGCCGCTCCCTACGGGCTCGCCGTGTTCCAGCTCCGGCAGAACGGGGCGACCGTCGGAGAAACGGGCGTTCCGGCGACACCGCCCACGCGCGGGGCACGCATCTTCATCGAGTACCGCAATGGCGTGCGGGCGGCTGCCGGGCAGTACAGCGGCACGGTCGATGTTAATACCGGCATCGCCTTCGTGAATCCTGGAGAGGAGCCGGCCAGCTTCTCTCTCACCTTGCGGAACAATGCCGGAAGTACCGTCGCCCGAGGGAGCGGCGTGATGCAGCCAGGCCGTCACACCGCGCGTCTGGTGAGCGACTTCAACCAGATCGCGCCGGACTTCGCGCTCCCGGCCGATTTCCCCGTGTCGTCCGGTTTCGGCACCCTCGACATCGAAAGCGACCAGCCGCTCTCGGTGCTGGCGCTGCGGCTGACCGTCAATCAGCGCGGCGAACTGCTGTTCTCCTCGACGCAGGTCCTCGACCTGCGCGCGCCTGCCCCCGCGGGACCGGTGTACTTCGCGCACGTGCCCGAGGGCGGGGGCTTCACGTCGAAACTGGCGCTGATGAGCACGTCGCCATCGCCCCAGAGCGGCTCGGTCCGATTGCTCGAAGGCAGCGGTGGACCGTTCCAGGTGCGTACGACCGGGCCAGACGGGGTCGGAATTCCGC
>JADJWL010000005.1 GCA_016716385.1 Bryobacterales bacterium
CCTTTCCGCTTTTCCACCGACGAGACGAGCGGCGAGCCGGAGGCGTCGTGCCCGGCCATCCAGGGGACGGAGCAGCAGGCCGTCGGAGGCCCAAAATGCTCCCAGGGGAGATCGAATTGGCGCGGCCATGGCGGCGATGTTCGGCCAGAATCCACTGGGCGTGGAGTTCGATCCCGAAGACTGGCGGGCACGGCTGCGCGAGGGAACGCCTGAAACGGAACTGCTCAAGCGGTCTACTCGTTCCGGAGGGAACCCAGGAAAGCGACCGGGTCCAGGATGCGGAGGTTCGGACACCGTTGCCGAACCTGCCTGGCGACACCTTCCTCGCAGTCGAATGCGACTCGCCGGTTTGGTTGATCCTTAGTTTCGACTAGCTCGCGCGGGCATCGTCGCGGGCGTTGCCGAAGAGTTCAGTGAGTTCAGCATCCGAGAGGCCGCTTGCCGTGACCTCCTGCCGGAACTCGTTGAGAACCTCGTCCAGCGGGCGCGGCCCCCTCAATTCGCGGGAGATCAGGACCCGAATGTACTCGTCGCGAGGAAGCCCTGCGCTTCGCGCCTTCTGCTCCAGCAGAGGAATCAGATCGTCCGGAATTGGCACTTCGATGGTAACGCTCATGAATTGCCTCCTCACCGCGATTATCCTCAAAGCAGGATCCGGGCGCAGAACTCGATTCCCTCGGGCCGCTACGGGTGGTGCCAGGCCAGGTCGGCGATCGCGGTCTCTTCGGACGGCGGACGGTGGGCGGCGCGGTCGCCGAATTCGTAGCCCTTCTCGAACGCCTTCAAATTCAGGTCGATCAGACCCTTCGGGACCGAGGCGGCGATCGCCTGGTGATACGACTCCGGCTTACCGAGTCCGCTGAGGGCGGCGAAAAAGCCCACCATCACGATGTTCAACACGACGCGCTTGCCCAACTCCTCGGCGAGACGCGTGGCCGGGATGCCGAACATGCGCTCGGTGCCGCGCAGGCCTTCCACACGGACCAGTTCCTCTTCCACCAATAGCAGGCCGTCCGGCTTCATGTTCGGCGCAAAGCGCGTGAACGCCTCCTGCGACAGCGCCACGAGAATGTCCTCGTGGGTGGTGTAGGGGTAGAGGATCGGCTCGTCGGAGAGCAGCACCTGGGCGCTCGACGCGCCGCCGCGCGCCTCCGGCCCGTAGCTCTGGGTCATGGTGGCGTAGCCGCCTTCATAGATGGCGGCGGCGCGGCCCACGATGTTGGCGGCCAGCAGGATCCCCTGGCCGCCGAAACCGGCGAATCGGATCTCGGTCAGCATGTGCGCACCTTGAACTCGAAAGGCCGGCCGAGGTGTTCGGTGAAGTGGCGGGTCATCCCCTCGATGTACTCTTCCCGTTCCTTGACGACGAATTTGCCGACGACGATGTCGCCTTCCTTGGTGAGCCCGGTGTCGGCGGTGGATGCGCCGTGCTTCGTCTGGCTGTGCTCCTTGTAGAACTTCATCGTGGCGAGCCCGTCGCCCAGGTGATTGCGGCGCTGGAAGAGGGTCGGGCAGGGGGAAAGCACCTCGACGAAGCTGAAGCCCTTATGCTTGAGCGCCTCGGTCATCGCCTTTTCGAGTTGCTTGACGTGGTAGGTGGTCCAGCGGGCGATGTAGGTGGCGCCGGCCGCTTCGAGCAACTGCGGCAGGTTGAGCGTCGGCTCGAAGGTGCCGTAGGGCGACGTGGCGGTGGTGCTGCTGACGGGCGTGGTGGCCGCGGTCTGGCCGCCGGTCATCGCGTAGACCAGGTTGTTGACGCAGATCACCTTGATGTCGAGGTTGCGGCGGGCGGCGTGGATCAGGTGATTGCCGCCGATGGAAGCGAGGTCGCCATCGCCGGAGTAGACCACGACGGTGAGTTCCGGGTTGGCGAGCTTCAGGCCGGTGGCGAAGGGGATCGCGCGGCCGTGCGTGGTGTGGAACGAATCGAGGTTGACGTAGCCGGCGACACGGCCCGAGCAGCCGATGCCGCTGACGACGGCGACCTTGTCCGTATTGAGCCCGGCGTTCATGAGCGCGCGGGCGAAACAGTTGACGGTGGTGCCGATGCCGCACCCCGGGCACCAGATGTGCGGGATGCGTTCCATGCGCAGAAACGGCTCGACAGGATTGTGCGCTTCCGGTTCCTGGACGAGCGTTCCAGGTTCCATGACGGCGTTACTCATTGGACTCCCTCCAGAATGGCGGACAGAATATCTTCCGGCCTGTGGACCGTGCCTCCGGCGTGGGAGACCGGAATGACGCGGGCCTGGCCGGCGGCGGCGCGCTCCACTTCGCGCACCAGTTGACCCAGGTTCAATTCAGGGACGACGATCGTCTTCACGCGCGCCGCCAGATCGCGGATGGCGGAATCGGCGAAGGGCCAGATGGTGAGCAGACGCAGCTTGGCGACCCGGAGGCCCTGTTCGCGCGCGAGGCGGACGGCGCGTTCGGCGACGCGGGACGTAATGCCGTAGCTGACGACGGCCACATCGGCGTCGTCCGGGCCTTCCAGTTCGTAGGAGGCCAAGTCTTCCGACGCGCGGCGCACTTTCTCGCACAGGCGCCGGACGAGTTTGTCCTGGGCGGCGGCGTTGACGCCGAGCCGGCCCGCTTCGTCGTGGGTGACGCCGGTGATGTGGTAGCGGTAGCCCTCGCCGGCGTGGGCCAAGGCGGGGACCAGATCTTCCTCCGGCTCGTAGGGCAGGTAGTCGCCGGGCTTCTTCGCGGTGAGGCGGCGGGGCTGGACCTCGATCTGTTCGGCGGGTGGAATCACCACCTTTTCGGTCATATGCCCCACACACTCATCCATCAGCACCATCACGGGCACGCGGTACCTCTCGGAAAGGTTGAAAGCGCGCACCGTGAGGTCGAAGCATTCCTGGGGCGAGTTGGGGCAGACGGCGATGATTTCGTAGTCGCCGTGGGAGCCCCAGCGGGCCTGCATGACGTCGCCCTGGGCGGGAAGCGTCGGCAGTCCGGTGGACGGGCCCCCGCGCATGACGTTGACGAAGACACAAGGCGTCTCGGTCATGACCGCGTAGCCTAAGTGCTCCATCATGAGCGAGAAACCCGGACCGGAGGTGACCGTGAACGCCCTTGCGCCGGCCCAGACCGCGCCTTGCAGGGTGATGGAAGCCGCCAGTTCGTCTTCCATTTGAATGAAGACGCCACCGACCTCGGGCGCGCGGGATGCGAACCTTTCCACGATTTCGGTGGAGGGGGTGATGGGGTACCCTGCGGCAAATCGCGCACCCGCGGCTAATGCCCCCTCGCAGCACGCCTGATCGCCGTTGAGAAAATGGACACCCGTCAGGACCGCTCCGGGGTCAGCGTGCATGGGTGCCTCCCACCGGGTAGCGCTTGCCGAAGATCGCGAAGTCCGGGCAGTACATGCCGCAGAGATCGCACCCGGAGCACTTTTCGGCTTCCGAGACGTACGGCGGATGGTAACCCTTCTGATTGAACGCGGATGAGAGCGCAAGAACGTGAGTCGGGCAAAATTCCACACAGAAGCCGCAGCCCTTGCAGCGTTCTGCAACAATCTTTACGAAACCCTTGGCCATGACGCCAACCTTCCTCCGGGAGTGGCGAAGCAATCAGGCGGCCAAACGGGAACTACTCGATCTGGGAGAGCCAGATACTGCCGAGGTGGCGGGCGAGACCGAGGGCGATACGGTCGTCGGAGACAGACATGGAGAAGCTCGACTCGGGGAGTTGGAACAGGCCGAGAGCGGCGCGGTGGAAGTGCAGCACGCCAAAGGGCGGACCCACGGGGCGGCGCGTCGGGCCGAGCCGCTGGGCCCAGATGCAATCGAAGCCGTCGGCCTTGGAGCGGTAATAAAGGAGCAGGCCGTTCGGGGACCAGGCGGGTCCGGCGGCGTACTCGCGCGAGATGGCGATCCAGTCGTCGGGCCGGATGGGGGTCCCGTTGAAGGGGGCGACGAAGAGGCGCGCGGTGCCGATGGTCTGGCCGGCGGTGAAGGCGATCCAGCGGGCGTCGGGCGCAAACCGGGCGGAGAAGATGCTTTGCGACGGATGCCAGAGGACTTCGCTGCGGCGCCCTTCGGGCAGCGTCATGAGGTGGGCCGAGCGGGAGCCGACGCCGTCGGGGTCGAAGAAGAGGAGCAGGCGGCTATCGGCGGACCAGTCCCAGACGCCGGCGCAGCCGTCGAGGTTCAGTTCCTGTTCGCCGCTGCGGATGTCGGCGACGATGATCTGGCAGTCTTTGCCGGCGACTGTGGAGATGACGGCGCGGCGGCCGTCGCCGGAAATGACGGGGCGGTAGGCGATGCGCAGGTTGGAGGTGAGAGCGACGCCGGGTCCGGAGCCGGCATCGGCGGCCCAGACGTCCTCGCCGCCGGCGCGGTTGGAGAGATAGATGAGCCGGGCGCCGTCCTGCGAGAGCGACGCCAGGTGAGAGTAGGTGGCGCCCTCGGAGACCTGCTGCAACTCTTCCTGCGCGATGCCCTGGTTGCCCTCGGCGGCGACAGTGAACACGTCCATGCTGGAGCGGATGCCGGCGAAGGCGACTAGGCCGCGGGGTCCGATCACGGCGTGAGCCTGGCCGTCGGAGCCCTTGGTGAGCCGGTGGGGGACGCCGATGCCGCGCCAGGTGCCGGGCAGCAGAGCAAGGCGCCAGACGTTGCGTTCCTCGGCGGCGGAGGCGGAGAAGTAGACGTGCTGCCCGTCCCAGGCGTCGGGTCCGGTGAGATACCAGAACATGCGGTTCAACTGATCGAGGGCGCCGGTGGGGATGGCTTCGGCATCGTCGAGGGTGGTGACCCACCAGTCGGTCGCGCCATCGGAGCGGGTGCCGTCGAACAGCAGGCGCTGGCCGTCGGGCGACCAGACAGGCATTTGGGCGAGGCGGAAGGTGGGCTGAACCTGGCGGGGTTGTCCACCGGCGGTGGGGAGAAGGAATACGCCGGCGGCGAGGTCGCTGCGGCTGCCGGCACGCTCGTAGAACGCGATCCACTTGCCGTCGGGCGAGACGCGGGGGCGGCGTCCATGGCTGCTGATGCGGCGCGGTGGATCGCTGCTGAGCACCGAAGCCATGAACAAGCCGCCGCCGTCGCGTTCGGAGCGGAAGACGACGTGTTCGCCGTCGGGGAAGAAGTCCGGCTCGGTGTCGTTGGCGGCATCGTCGGTGAGGCGCACCGGTTCGCCGCCGGTGACGGGCTGGACCCAGATGGACAGGCTTCCGCCGTCCCGGTCCGCGCTGAAGGCGAGCATGCGCCCGTCGCGCGAGATGGCGGGATCGCTCGCGTAGCCGGCTTCGGGGCTGAATCGCTGGGGTTCGGTGATGCGGACGACAGGGGTGCGGTCGCGGCGCAGGTCCCAAACGAGTGCCCCGCCGGTGGCCGCGGCAAGGGTCAGGACCAGAAACCACAGGACGGGAAGCGAAGGGAAGCGCCGCAGAAGCCGGCTCAGCCAGCTTGGTTTCTGTGCCCCGGGAATCGGGTACGGGTAAGGCCCCGCCGTGGCGGCGGCGTATCCCGGCCGGATGACGATACGGACCTTCATGCTACGGCAAATCCGAATATACAACAGCGGACCCCAAATGCCGCAGAGGGTTACTCCTTACGAATGGAGGTGAAAAGCACGTTGGCGCGGTCCCGTGCGGCATTCAGGACCAGAAGTCCGCGCGCGGTGCTCATCTGGAACTCGGAGGTATGGAGCTTCCCGGGACCGAACGCGGCGTCATGGAAGTGCACAACGGGAAACGGATCGCCGCCGCCCTGGGGGAAGCCCCAGATGCATTCGGAGCCGTCGCGGAACGACTTTGCGTAGAGGATGCGGCCGTCGTGCGACCATGCCGGCTGGCCTCCTTCGGCTTCGGGCACCGGGGTCCAGCGGTTCTCCGGAATCAGCGCTTCGGCGTAGGGCGCGATGTACGCCTGCGCGTCGGCGCCGGAGGGTCCGGCGGTGAAGGCGATGCGCCGGCCGTCGGGGGAAAGCCGGGCGGCGTAGACACTCCTCGCAGCGGAAGCCAGGACCGGGACGGGCACGGACTGGTTGCGCCGGAGAAAACCGATGCTCTTGCGCACGGCGAGTGGATCGAAGACGAGGAAGCCGGCGGGGGACCAGTCCCAGAGGCCGAAACAGCCGGGGAGAAACGTCTGGTTGTCCGCGACGCCGAGGTCGGCGATCCCGATGAGGCATTCGCCTTCGGTCGATGTCGGGAAGGCCAGCAGGCGTCCATTGAAGGACAACAGCGGGCGGTGGCCGACGGCGCGGAAGGAACTCAGTTTCTGTGCGGTTCCCTGGCGCATGTCCTTCAACCAGAGATCGCTCACGCCGGTGACGCTGGAAATGTAGGCGAGATGGGCGCCGTCGCCGGAAAGCACCGGCAGGATCGCGGCGGCGCCGTCGGCGGTTTCCGGCGTCAGGTCCCCGGCAGGTTTTCCCGTCACGGGATCGAGGGCGATGCTGTAGATTTCGACCTCCTGCACCGGGCGCGTGAAGACGAGCGTCGCATCGGGTCCGGCGCGCGGCGCGGTTTCGCGGGAGAACCCGTTGGTCAGCCGGTGCAGCGGACCGGCGGGCTGCCAGGACTCCGGGTCGAGCGGCAGTTCCCAGATGCGGTCGAAGGATTCTTCAGCTCCGGAGAACAGGACGCGGCCGGCGTGCCACGCGGCCGGGGGACTGCGCCGGGGAAGCACCAGCCGGATCGCGGCGAGAGCATTGGTCCGGATCGCGGTGCCCCCACCGGCGGGCGTGACCCACCAGTCGCCGATGCCGGCCGCATTGACGCCTTCGAACAGGATGCGGTCCGGCGCAACCCAGACGGGGTACCGGGCGAAGGTGAATTCCGGCTGCAGCCGGACCGGGTCGCCGCCGGCGGAGGGAACGACATACAGGCTGCCGCCGGAAAAGCGCGACGCGGGTGTGTTGGTGGTGAAGTACGCGACGCGGCTGCCGTCGGGCGAGTAGCGGGGTCCGTAGCCGTGCGGCGCGAGGGTCCGCGGTGCGCCTCCGGAGATGGAAAGAACCCGGACCTGCCCGCCATTCTCTTCGGTGCGGTAGACAATGTCCTGGGAATCCGGGGAGAAGTCGGGTTCGGATCCGTCTGGCGCGAGTTTCCGCGATTCGCCGGTCTTCAGATCGTGGAGCCAGAGAGCCAGCGGGCCGGCGCCATCGCGATCCGAGGCGTAGGCGGCAAAGCGGCCGTCGGGGGAGAGGGCGGGAGTGGTGGTCCAGCCGGAATCGTTCGTCAGGCTGAGGACTTGAGGGAATTCGTCGAGCTGGGGCTGGCGGGAGCGCCACACGAAGTACCCGCCGAGCGGCACGCCGATGAGGGCCAGGATCGCCAAAACCCGCAGCAGCCGCTCCCAGGCGGGAAAGATCTGCTTCGTCGGGATGTAGTCTGTCGGGTACTCGGGTTGGGCGGACCGGCCGGTCAGCCAGCGAGGCAGCTTCATTCAGGATCCCTCGCGCATTCTAGCGCGCTCACGGAGACAGCGGGTAAAGACTCTGCCCATCCCAGCCTAGCCGGGACCTGGGTTGTCCCAGGCACTGGGCAGGAAGATGTTTGAAGTTTCCATGTGAGCGGCAAGTCGTGACAACCATCCTGATCACCCACATGAATTCCCACTACTGCACGGGGTTCCAGACCTCACGGTTGACATCGAATGGAAGATCTTGACCAGCGCCACTGCGCACATAGCCAGAAGGCCTAATGGCTTCATCGTTAGTGTTCCGCTAACCTGACAAAGCATAACCACGCACAATCGAGCTGAATGGGTCGACTAAATAGATCACACCAGTTCCGCAGTCTACCGCGGTAAACCGAGGAGAGAATGGCCTCTCGTTCCGGCTCTGACGAGGCGGAAGCGGGCATCTAATGCGCTCCAACAATCGCCCAGTCATGTCGAATCGAAGGATCGGTACGCCGGTGTGGTATGCGAACGGCATCACCCTGACGAAAAATCCTGTCTCGCATCCCACTGCGTTCGCAATCGCTATCTCAACATTAGGCGAAGATGGGGGCCTGCGGGACTGGCCCTGGATCTCCGGAGCGACCAGTTGATGCCATGTCCCACCTCCCAAGCGTGCAAGCGAGAACCTTGAACCCACACCATCAACCAGAAGGATCTCATTACCAACTGCGATCAGCCCGGTCGCAAAATCAGCAGGCGGCGTTGCGAAACCAACCGGTTGGCCAGTGCGCACATCCATCACCGAATTAGTCCCTGTCAATATGACAGGATTCGATCCAGAGAATCCTATGGTCTTCAAGGGCGTCGGGCTACTGTGCACTCCCGAGACTGCGTACTCCTCGCGGCGTATACCCGCTTCGTCAATGACGACAACGGTGCCTCCGTTCTTGCGCACGAAGAGGAGGGCAAGCAGTCCGTCACCGTCGGCCGCTATGCCGGTTGGACGCGCTTCGCTGTCGGGGAGCGCGACAAAGAAGCGGTTCTCGCATCGGCCAGATGGAGCGCATTGAATGACCTCCGCGAAGCCACTTGACTCCAATAAGAAGTAGTGGTTCCCAATCCTGGCATCGTAGTCAACGATGCGCTGTGTCCCCAGCGTCAGGATCTTAAATTCCTCGACTTGCATCAGAGTGCGGGTAGCTGGGACAGGACTTTCACCAAGTACCGCGCAGCCACCGACAAAGGCGATAGCGACCAGAACTCCTGTTTGCAACAGAAGCGGATTGCCCATCGGTTGTCTCATGACCGTACTGCTCCTCTACTAAGGACTGAGCGAGAAAAGTCAACCTCGGTGAGCACCACCAGGGTTTGGTGATTGCCCACCCCAAAGGCTCAGCTGGCAAAGTTCAGCAGGTGTTAGACTAAGGCCACTCCATCATTGTGTCAAGACAAAAACGACAGACAAAAACGACAGATTGCCGCGAGTTGGAAGAGTCAAGCGTATCAAGGGCCAACAAGGGCCAAGGTCAGCCCCGCTGCGCCACCGTCTCGCCGCGCGGGATGTCGTAGCGCCGGATTTTCTCGTACAGCGTCGATCGGTCAATCCCCAGAATGGAGGCCGATTCCTTGATGTTGCCGCGAGTCCTTTGCAGCGTTTCGATAATCGCTTTCCGCTCCAGTTCCTGCAGGGTGGTCTCCGGCGGAATCGTCCAGACGGGCTGACTGCGGTTCGCTTCGACCAAAAACTGCAGGTTGTCCGAAGTGAGGACGTGATTGCGGCAGCTCACCACGGCGCGTTCGACCGCGTTCTCCAACTCGCGCACGTTGCCGGGCCAGTCGTAGTCCATCAGCGCCTTCAGGGCGTCCTCGGACACGCCGCCGATGTCCTTGCCGAGTTCGCGGGCGATGCGCTCGACGAAGTGCTCCGCCAGGAGCGGAATATCTTCGCGGCGCTCGCGCAGCGGCGGCAGCCGGATCTCGATCACGTTCAACCGGTAATAGAGATCGTCGCGGAAGCGCCCCTGGCGCACTTCCTCGGCCAAGTCTCTGTTGGTCGCCGCGATCACGCGCGCGTCCACGCTTACTTCCTGCGTGCCGCCGACGCGGTAGAAGCGCTTTTCCTGCAGGACCCGCAGCAGGTCCGCCTGCAGCTTCGGGGAGATGTCGCCGATTTCGTCGAGGAAGATCGTGCCGCCGGAGGCAAGCTCGAACTTGCCCTTCGTTTGCGCCGCCGCGCCTGTGAACGAGCCTTTCTCATGGCCGAAGAGTTCGCTTTCGAGCAACGTCTCGGTCAGGGCCGCGCAGGATACGGTAATGAAGGGCTTTTCCGCCCGGTCTCCGGAAAAATGGACCGCCCGCGCGACCAGTTCTTTTCCCGTCCCGCTCTCGCCGCGAATCAGGACGGTGCTGCGGTAGCTGGCCACTTCTTTCGTCAGTTCCAGGACCTCCTGCATCCTGGGGCTCTTGGTGATGATGTCGTGATAGTGATACTGGCGCGTCAGCTTCTTGCGCAAAATCTGGTTCTCGCGCTGGAGGTTCCTGATCTTGATGATGCGCTCCACCAGCAGCGAGATCTCTTCCGGATTGCAGGGTTTGACAATGTACTCCTGCGCGCCTTCCTTCATCGCCGTGATCGCCGTATCGACCGTGGCGTAGGCCGTGATAATGATGACGGCGGCATCCGGCTGGAGCTTCCGGATCTCCATCATGGTCTCGATGCCGTCCATGCCGCCGGGCATTTTGAGGTCGACAAAACAGATGGCGTAGGACTTCTGCCGCGCCAACTGGATGGCTTCGGAGCCCGTGCCGGCGGTATCGACGGTGTAGCCGTCCTCCCGGAGCCAGGCGGCCATCGATTCGCGCATCACCATTTCGTCGTCCACTACGAGAATCTGCCAATGCGACTTCATCGTCCCTCCTTGCGAAACCCTTCGAGCGCCCTGCCGATCATGCGCCGGCAGGAAGCGCAGTAAGCCGCCTCCTTGGCATCGACGTGCTGCAGCGCGGTCGACAGGCTCATCGCGCAACCGGGATCGGAGCAATGAATGAGTCCGAATGCGTGTCCGGTCTCGTGCAGCACTTCTTTGCGCAGCCGCGACGCCAGCACCTCGCTGTCCGGCGGCAGGCCATAGAATTCCGGGCGCAGGCGTGCGACCGAAACCAGCGCCACCGGACCGCGGAGCTGCGCCTGCCCGAACAGGAACGTGAGCATCGGAATGAACAGGTCGCGGCCGGTCAGCCCGACAATCTTCGATCCGTTGGGCGGCGCATTACCCGCCAGGAGGCGCAGGTACTCGGTGGCGCTGTACTGGCCGCGCTCGGAGTCGAATGCGCCGGCGGGTTCGCCGAGCGCCGGCCAGACGTCCACCGCGGCGTTCAGCGTCTCCCGCAGGCAGCGGGCCGCTTCGTCCACCACTTCCTGTTCCACGTCGCCCATGGCCACCACGCACAGCCTGCTCACCGCGCCTCACTCGCCGTTTCGTCCCGCGCCGGTGTCGGGCCGGACGACAGGGGCAGCGTCACGGTGAACCGCGTCCCCTCGCCGGCCGTGCTGTTCACATCCACTTCGCCATCGTGCGCGCGCACGATGCCGTACAGAACCGCGAGCCCCAGTCCCACGCCCTTACCTTCGGGCTTGGTCGTGAAGAAGGGGTCGAAGATTTTGGCGGCGATCTCCGGCGGAATGCCCTCCCCGTTGTCCTCGACCACCAGTTCCACCGCGCCCCCGTCTTCGGCGAGGCGCGTGCGGACAGCGACGTGTCCCCGGCCCTTGGTGTGCGTCGCCTCTGAAGCGTTGAGCACGAGATTCAGCACCACCTGCTGCATCTGCGACGGATCGCAGAGGAGCAGCGGCAGGTCCGGCGCCAGGTCGAGTTCGGCTTCGGTCTCGTTCAGTTTCAGCTTGTGTGCCACCAGCGATACAGTGGTCTCGACGACGCGATTCAAGTCCGCCTCGACCCGCTGCGGCTTGGAGCGGCGGGAGAACGCCAGAAGGTCCGACACGATGCGCCCGACTCGCGAGGTCTCGCTGACCACCTGCCCCAGGTAGCGGCGGAACTCCTCCTCGCGGCCCGCGGGAATGCCGTTGTCCTTGAGAATCCGCTGCATCAGCATCGACAGGTTCAGGACGCCGGCGATCGGGTTGTTGATCTCGTGCGCGACAGAGGCGGAAAGCTGTCCGAGCGACGCCAGCCTGTCGGTCTGCAGCAGTTTGCGGTGCGCTTCGCGAAGCTGCCCGGTGCGCTCGGCCACGGTGGTCTCGAGCCGGTGAGTGAACTGGTTGATCTCGGAGAGCGCATCGCGCAACCGTTCCCGCATCGTGTTGAACGACGTCACCAGCTCGTCCATCTCCTGGCTGCTGTGCTCGATCCGTACGGGGCGATCGAGTTCCATGGCGCTCACGACTTTGGTCCCCTGGATCAACTCCCGGATCGGCAGGCTGACGAACCGCCGGACGAAGAACACGATGCAAACGGCGATCACGAGAATCTCGGCCGCGCTGCGCATCGCCACCTGCGCGGTGATGTCGGCCGCCTCGCGGTCCACCGGTTCGAGGCTCAAGGCAATGTCGAGCACGCCCAGCACCCGGACGGTTTCCGGGTGGGCATGGCAGGCCGTCTGGCACGCCGGCTCGTTGTAGATCGGCGTCACCATGTTCAGGGTGCGGGAACCTTCCGCACTCCTGCCGAAACGCACCCGCGATTCCACCGTGAGGCTCTCCCGGAGTTGTCCGGAGGCATGACAGGGGGCGCAGACTCCGGACTCCATGTCCGCACGGTCGACCTCGTCCTGGCGGGTCGAGAACATGAGGTCCCCTTCCCGGTTGAACATGCGGATGCGGTCGACACCCTGCTCCTGGCCGATGAGCCGCATGATGTCGTAGGCGTCGGTGCGGTGGTCGGCCAGCATGGCGTGCCAGGTGGCGGAGGTGATGGAACGCGAAAGCTGGTCCGCGCCGAGGATCATGGTTTCGAGCAGGTGCTGGCGCTGCCTGCGGATGTGATGGAGGCTGAACAGACCGCTGACGACGATCACGACGACCGTCAGGGCCAGGATCAGTTTCAGACTCAGCCGCTTGGGCATGGACGCATCCAGTGCCGTGTAGAGCAATCCGACGGCCAGAGAAAAGTGTTTTTGAATGAGTGAGTTGCGTTGTCAACGAGTGGGTGATTTGACGCCAGCACCACGGCTGGCTGGGTTTGAGCCGGGTTGACGGTAGGTACCGGCCCGGACTATCCTGAAAGTTCAGGCCAGCGGCCTGAGTGCGTCCCCATCGTCTAGCCTGGCCTAGGACATCGCCCTTTCACGGCGGTAACGGGGGTTCGAATCCCCCTGGGGACGCCACCTCAACGGGCTCTACCCCAAGCCCGGGGGCACAGCCCGATCCCAGACGTTCCTAAGAACATAGCACCCGAACACGCCACCGAGTGGCGTGACGATGACCGCACAGGCGGGCGAACCTCTTGACGCTGGCGCAGCGCCCCGCGTAGCCGTGGCGGTCGACCAGATCCTGGCAGATCGCCTTAACACGGAGTCGAAGTGAGGCTCGCAGGTGCTGCCGGTGCGACTGCGCCCGGGGAGCGGGACCGGTTCCGAGTCGGGGGAGACCATTGGCCGGTTTTCCTCGAATCCGGCGGCCGGGCAGGGTTGCCGGTTCGGCGGACACCTCATTGGCCGGTCTTGCCGGCGCGCGCCACCACTCGGCCGTCTCAGTGCTTGTGTTCTTCTTTCTTTGCCTCGGGAGCTTTCGGAGCCGGTGCCCCGAGGATCACTTCGTTTGCCATGAGCTCTCCCGTCGGCAACTTCGACCCGATCACGCCGACCCGGTCGCCCAACTTCACGGCGGACTTTCCCGCGGGCTTCTTGTTGAGCTCAAAGGTCGTCTTGCTCGAGTACTTGACCTTGACGATTCCGGTCTTCGTCTTCAGGTCCAAACCGTCAGCAGTCGCTGCGGCCACTTCGCCGACAGTGGCTTTGTGGATCTTGTCATCGTGCGCCATCAGTTGCATGCAGCCCAGCAGCAGCAACATTGCCGTGGCCGAGGCCACCATGAGTCGTCTCTTCATGATTTCTCCTGTTCCCAGTTCAAGCGGTCTTTGTCCTGTGTCGCCCAGCCGCGAAATAGACGGCCGGGACCACTACCATGTTCAGGGCAGTGGATGAAAGTAGACCAAACAAAATCACCATGGCCATCGGCGCCTGGATTTCGCTCCCAGGCTTGCCCATTCCGGCCGCAATCGGAACGAGCGCCAGTCCGGCCGCGAGCGCCGTCATCAGAATTGGCGCGAGCCGCTCAGTGGCGCCCACAGCAACGGCGTGGCGAAGATCCGTGACACCCTCCACCTCCTGGAGGTGACGGATGTGCGCGACAAGCATGATGCCGTTTCGAGTGGCGATGCCGAACAGCGTAATGAACCCAATGATGGAGGCGACGGAAAGCACGCCCCCAGCAAAATAGACGCCGGCAACCCCGCCAACCAAGGCGAGGGGCAAATTAAGCATGATGATCAGAGCGTCGCGGGTGGAATGAAACGCAGTCGCCAGAATCAGAAGGATGGCGACAATCACCCCTCCGCCGAGGACCAACAAACGACGCGAGGCTTCCGCTTCGCTCTCAAATTGCCCGCCGTACTCGACACGATACCCTTGCGGCAGTTTGACCTTCGCTCCCACTGCCGCCTCAATCTCATTCACGACGCCCAACAGGTCGCGCCCCGCGACATTGCACTGCACGACGATCTTGCGCTGGACCCCCTCGCGGCTGATGAAATTCGGGCTGCGATCCTCATAGACGTCAGCCACGGAATCGAGCGGAACCTTCGCTCCCGAGGGGGAGTCGATGAGCGTTTTGCCGATGACGGCGAGATCCTCCAGGCGCGTCTCCGGGTAGCGGACAACCAGCGGGAAACTGATCTGGCCTTCGAGGATACGGTTGACTTCGATGCCGACGAAGGCTGTCTGAATCTTGGTTGCGACATCACCAGGCTGCAAGCCGAATCGGGCGGCATCCTCGGGCCTGACGCGCACACGCACGGTCGGAATGTCGGTCTGCTGCTCGACGGAGAGGTCGACCACCCCGTTGATTCCCTTCATTGCGGTCTCGATCTGTCGGGCCAGGGATCGAAGCAACACGAGGTCATCGCCGAAGACCTTGACCGCGATGTTAGCGCGTGTTCCAGAGAGCATGTGATCAATACGGTGTGAGATGGGTTGGCCGATTGTGACATTCATTCCAGGAAGAAGCGTGACCCTCTCGCGGATTTCGTTCAGCACCTCTGTCTTTGGCCGATCCTTCATGCTCAGCGTGACGTCCAACTCGGCGGATTCGACACCCTGGACGTGCTCGTCCAGTTCCGCCCGTCCAGTCCTTCTTGCGGTAGAAACCACTTCGGGAATGCCGAGCAGGATTCGTTCCAGGCCGCGCCCGAGATTGTCGGAATCCGCTAGACTCGTGCCGGGCAGTGTTACCGCACTGATGGTCAACGTCCCTTCGTTAAACTCCGGCAAGAATGCCCGGCCTGTTCGGGAAAGCGCCACTCCTGCGGCAATGATCAAAAGTATTGAAGGGATGACGACCGAAATCGGATGATCCAGAGACCAGTTCAATGCCGGCCTGTACATGCGCTTCAGTTGGGTTACCAGCCAAGGTTCACGGCCTTTCAGAATCGAGCGCGCATTGGGCAAGAGGAAGGAGCAAAGAGCGGGAGTGACCGTGAGCGCGACCGCAAGAGAAGCGGTGAGGCTGACGATGTAGGCGAAGGCCAGCGGGGTGAGCAGGCGGCCCTCCACGCTGCTCAGCGCAAACAGGGGGAGAAAGACCAAACCCACGATCACCGTCGCGAAGACGACGGAGCTTCGGATCTCGCTGCTCGCGCGGTAAATCACCTCGAGCGCCGGCAGTCGTTCCGCCTCTGGCTTCAGAGAGTTCTCCCGAAGCCGGCGCATGACATTTTCGACGTCGATGATGGCGTCGTCAACGAGTTCACCGATCGCAATGGCAAGGCCGCCCAGACTCATGCTGTTGATCGTGAATCCGAACCAATTCATGGCCAGCACGGCTGTCAGAAGCGAGATGGGGATGGCGAGCAGCGTAATCATGGCTGCGCGAATATTCATCAGGAAGAGCGCCACGACGATCACGACGAGAATGGCCCCGTCCCGCAGTGCCTTGGTGAGATTCTCGAGTGATCTCTCGATGAAGTCCGCCTGCCGGAATACCTGCTTGTCGATCTTCATCCCCGCCGGCAGACTGCGTTGAATCTCGTCCAGGGTCGCGTCCAGCCGTCGCGTCAGCTCCAGGGTGTTCGCTCCCGGCTGTTTCTGAATGCCGAGTACGACTGCGGGTTCGGCATTATGGGAGCCCTCGCCACGTTTCAGGGCAGGTCCGATCCGCACCTGCGCTACGTCACGAACGAAGATTGGCCGTCCGTCTCGCGATGTCACGGCGATGCTGCCAATCGATTCCTCCGAAGAAGCCCGTCCAACACCCTGGATCAGATACTCCTGCCCACCCGCAACACGAAAGCCCGCGGATGCGTTTTGGCTCCCTTGCCGCAAAGCGTTCTCAACATCGTTGAGTGAGACCGAAAACTGGCGCAGAGCCTGGGGTGATACAAGCACTTGATACTGCTTCTGGTCTCCACCCGTCGGCACCACTTGAGCAACTCCTGGCACTGCAAGAATCCGGCGCCGGAGCACCGTATCTGCCGCAGTGCGAAGGTCCATCCCTGAATGGCGATCCGACTCCAGCGTCACGAAGAGGATCTCGCCCATGATCGAGGAGATGGGGGCGAGGTACGGCTTGTCGACATTGGAAGGCAGTGCGGCAGAGACGAGCGAGAGTTTTTCGTTCACCGTCTGCCGGGCCCGATGAATCTCCTGTCCCCAGTCGAACTCCACCCAGATGACAGCGACACCCACTGCCGTAGCCGAGCGCACCCGCCGGACACCTGGGGCTCCGTTGATCGCGGATTCAATTGGAAACGTCACCAACGCTTCCATCTCGGTCGGCGCCATGCCTCGGGCCTCCACCAGGACAGTGACAGTCGGCGCTGTCAGGTCCGGAAGCACATCCAGTGGTGTGTCGCGGATGGAGTATCCTCCCCAGATCAGCAGGGCTGCCGTCATGAAGAGAACGACGGCGCGATGATGAAGAGACCAGCGAATCAAGGAATCAAGCATCTGGCCTCTCCCTAGTGAACGTGCCCGTGTGCCGGCACCTGGCTGGACATCGCCGCAAGCCGAATCAGATGCGCTCCTCGGGTGACGACCCGCTCGCCGGGGAAAACCCCTTCGAGCACTTGAACGTACCCACCCTCGCGGATGCCGAGCTTTACGGGTCTGCGAAGAAATGCTTCGCCGGATTCCTGAATGAAGATCACTGGCCTGCCTCCGTCGTCCACAAGGGCCGACTCAGGCACGGCCGGAGCCGCGCCCGACGCTTTGGTGAGCAATCGGACGTGGAGCGCCTGATGAATCGCGATGCTCCGGTCCCGGTTATCCACCTGATAGATGACGGGAAACGTGCGCGACTGCGGATCCACCACTCGCCCGACGGAAACGAGACGGCTCAGAGGCCTCGGCTGCGGGGAACCGGGAACCTCTAGTTCCGCACCGCTGAGATTCCGCATCTGCGGCAGTTCCGCCTCGGGCACAATGGCGGAAACGTACACCGAATCGGCGTCGACGATCTTGAAGATCGTTTCGCCGGCCTTCACGTTGGCGCTGGGAGCCGCGGTGGTCTCAACCACGATGCCGGAAATCGGAGCGCGCAAGGCGAACAGTCTGGCGCCCTTTGGATTCGCTTCGGCTCTGCTGGACGCCTCGTACTGGGCAATGCGCATCTCCGCTGCCTTGAGCCGTGCCTCCACGGTTGCCTCCACGGTCCTCGCTTCATCAAGCCTCTTGGCGGGAGCTGCTCCGGACTGGACGAGCCTCTCGGCGCGCTCGCGGTCCTTGCGGGCCAACTGCAGCGCGAGCGATGCTTCGCTCTTCGCCAGTTCCAGGGAGGACACGTCACTCGGCGCGCTTGTTGGCGGGAGTAGGCTGGCGAGCACTTGCCCCTGCGATACGCGGGCCCCGATGACGGGAAGGTTCTCGGCCACGAGCCGGCCGTCGAACGGGACAGTTACCTCCGCCTGACCGCCGGAGCGCGGGAGTACCTCCGCTGGGACCCGTATGCTCGACCGTAACTGCCGGTCCTCGATGACTGCCGTGCCAAAGTCCAAGGTCCACTGTTGTTCTTTCAAGAAGCCAATCTTTTCCTCGGTTTCTGCCCCATGCTCGTGGACCGCCGCAGCCTTTGTCACCGACGATTCGATCTCACCGAGCTCGTGCACATCGCTCAAGCCGTCGCTTGTCAGATGCACCGATAGCCGGAACTCTCCAGCCGTGGCGGGCTTCAGGTCGACGCCAAAGATGCCGGGCCGGGACGGGCCGTCCGTGCTGAACGATTCGACCTTGCCGTCCGCGGAGGCGAGGCGAATCTCAACCTTCCCGTTGGCAACCGGCTTGAAGGTGTCCAGTCGAGTGAAGTGAACGGCGAAGCGGCTTGTCCGGCCAACCACTAGTGGCGGGTACTCCGCGAACAACTCGGTCTTCGTCGTCCAGTTCGTGTAACTTTCCGGATGCGGCTCCAGTTGAGTCTGAGCGACCGGTTCTTGTTTCTGGCACCCCACGGTGAAGATCACCAGCAAAAGAATGAACGGACTTCTCATTTCCCAAGCTCCTCTCCGACAACCCGCTCCAGTTCGATCTGTGCTTCTTTCACCGCTGCCTGAATGTCGAGCATTCGCAACTGCGCCTGGCGTTGTGAGCGGTATGCATCGAGTAGTTGCAGGATTCCGATCTCCCCTTCCTGATAGGCGACCGTCGCTATCTTGATCAGCTCCGGCCCGCTGTCGGCCAGTTCCTGGCGGTAACGGTCGCGAGCCTGGACGCGAACGTTTAAGGCGCGGACGGTCCCTTCGACTGCCGCCCGAATCCGCTGCGTGAGGATTTGCAGCCGAGCCGAGATCCGTTCCTGCTCGGCGGAATAGCGAGCAACTTCGGCTTGGCCTTTGTTGAAGAGAGGCAGCGGAATTGTAATGCTAACCACGCCTCCGTTCGCGATTCTGTTCTGGCCGATATCTGCGCGCTTGAATCCGGCATTCAGCACCGGCTCGGGTATCTTCAACCGGTCCGCCGCACGTTCCTCCAGCCGGAACTGCTCAAGACGGCGTTGTTCGGCACGGTAGTCTTCTCGCGCTCCGAGTGCGCGTCGAACCATCTCCGCTGCTGGCAAAGCACCAAGCGGCGTTTCGATCGCTCCGGACACTGACGCGATCTGGATGTCCGCTGGCAGGAAGGCCAACATGCGAGATCGCACCAGTTCCGTCTCGGCCTGGACCAACCCAAGTTCGGCGAGCAGCTCAGCCCGTTCCCGCTCCGTGCGCAGTCGGTCGAACTTTGAGCCTTCGCCTTCCCGTTCGCGATCGCGGAGCACGCGGATGACGTCCTCGATCTCCTTCAGACCTGTGGCGTACACCGCTTGACGCTCTTGTGCTGCCAGCACTTCATAGAACGCCAAACGCAGGCTGGCGCGGGCCTGCCAAATGTCAAAGGCGCCCTCGGCTTCGGTCGCTCGAAGCGCGGAATCGCCGGCTTGGCGTAGTAGCTTCAGCCGGCCGTTGATCGGGATCGCCTGTTCGGCCTGGAAGAACTCGGTGAGTCCAGCGCCCTCCCGGGTGTAGTTGAAGCTGGGGTTGGCGTAGAGAATACGCCCTCTGGCCTCCGCTTGCGCGATGGCCACACGAGCACGGGCCTCCCTGGCCATCGGATTCTGATCCAGGAACTTCTGAATTATGCTCGTTTCCGTCCACTCCTGCGCCGAACATGGGCCGACGATGGCGGCAATATACAGCGCAACAGTGGCGGCGCGACTGGGCAAATGCATGCACCACCTCATCACAATCAACTGGTTGGAACAACAACGCGTCTGCGCACACAAATGGCGCGCGCCTGATGGGTGAGTTAGGCAGGAGGGGCGCGGGAACTAAGAGCGAACCGCCACGGAGGATCGTGGCTGTGGGGGATCAGTTCCCTTATGAGACCGGGCTGTGCGGCCGGTTCCGGGATCGAGATGGCCTTTGGAAGCGCAGTTGCAAGTCTCAAGAAAGACTTGCCATCTCCGGCAATCCAACTCAAAGAGCGGACATCGCCGGCATGATCGTCAGACTTGAACGCCACACCACCGGCCTGTTCACCGGCCCAATGTGCGTGCGGGAACCCATGCGCATGCCGATGCGCCGGATCGCGGTCATGGACGTGCAGGAACGGAGCTTGGGCGAAAGCGAGCAGGAGGCTCGCGGCGACGCCGAGATGGATTGCACTCCGCACTTCCCGCATTGTAGCTTGACATCAGCGTCGCAGGTTACTTGACGGACCATGTAAGAGCATCGGAGCCACAGATGGGTGTTGCGGCAGTCACTGCCACAGCCCGCCCGGCTGCCAGCGGAAATCAAAGATTAGATCCTCGGCGGTGGCGACGAGCGGTGCGGGCAAGGGGCCGATCTGTCCCGATCGTCGCGGTGCCGACCTCGCTGTACTCAGCTCTACCGAGCTTCCGGCTCAGAACCTCCAACGTGGTGTCGCGGGGGAAATACCTGTGCCGCCGTTGAGAAGGATGATGCGGTAGCCGTCAGCTCGATGCCGCAGCGCGGGAATCCCGGCGTGGAGGTACTTTCCATTCAAGTCAGTCTCGACCGTGCGAGTCGCATACGGTGACGAGGCAAATGCCAGTGGGCCCCCGGGACTGGGCAATTTCTTTGCGTTTAGCCGTGCTCATGGGATCTCAATATTGCAATGGAGTTGTCCGGCCTTGACGCTGGCGTAGCGAAAGGCCGGCGTGCCAGGCCGGGCCTCAACCAAGAACATCAGAGTGCGGGTGGAGACGGCATCGATGCCGCCGGGCACCAGCAGATGCTCGGGCCGGTGCGCCTGAATCTGGATCTTAATCGAGTCCGACCCGGTTTGAAAAGTCGCCGCTGCTGCGGTAGGCTTGACTTCGCCATGGCTCATTCTTCCCGCGGTGTGTTTGCCTTAGCCGGCCTGGTTCTTGTGGCCAGCCTTGTTGCCCAGGACTCCCGGCCGCGTGTCCCGAAAACGGTGGACGAGGTCGCCCGCCCCGGCGGCAAGCTTCCCGGGAACCCGAAAATCGCTCTCGTCAAGGTGGCCGACGGCTTCATCGACCCCACCAACGTCGCCAACGCCGGCGACGGCTCCGGACGCATCTTCGTCACTGAGCGCGTCGGCCGCGTGCGCATCGTGCACAAGAACGGCGAGGTGCAGAAAGAGCCGTTCCTGGACCTCACGAACTTCAACCCACTCGGCTCCGATGTCCAGACGGGATTCGTCGAGCAGGGGCTCTATTCGATCGCATTCCATCCGAAGTTCAAGAACAACGGCTACTTTTTTGTCCATTACGCGTCGCTGCCGTTTAACGGCGACGGCGTCATCGTACGCTTCCAGGTGGATCCGGCGAGCCCCAACCGGCTGACGCCGGAGCGCGTCAAGCAGACCGCGAAAGTGATCCTGCGCATCGAGCAGCCCTATTACAACCACAACGGCGGGCAGATCGAATTCGGGCCGGACGGCTTCCTCTACATCGCCTCGGGCGACGGCGGATGGGAAGGCGATCCGCTCGAAACCGGTCAGGACCTGTCGACGTGGCTGGGGAAGATTCTGCGCATCGATGTCGATAGCGACGACCGGACGCCGTACCGCATCCCGCCCTCGAACCCCCTTGCGGGCGCCGCCGCGGAGCGCCTGATGAGCCTGTTCGGCATCTCCGAGGAGGATTTCGCGAAGATCAAGACGAAGAGCCGCCCGGAGATCTGGGCCTACGGCGTGCGCAACCCTTACGAGTTCTCCTTCGACCTAAAGACCGGCGATCTTTATATCGCCGATGTCGGCCAGAACCACTGGGAGGAGATTCACTACCAGCCCGCTTCGTCGAAGGGCGGGGAGAACTATGGCTGGCCCAAGGTGAACGGCACGAAGTGCTTCCCGATGACCGGACCCGACGACAAGTGTCCGATCGTCGGCACGCTGCCCGCTGCGGAGTATCCGCACGAGATCCCTTATCCGGGCGCGCAGCCGCTCAAGGACGGCTGGGGCTGCTCAATCGAAGGCTTGGGTGTGGCCAACTACGGCGGCATGAACGGGGTGTACCTGGTGGGCGACTGGTGCTCCGGCCGTGTTTTCGGTCTCGGCTGGGACGGCCGCAAGTGGCAGCTCGAAGAACTGCTGCACACGAACCTGCAATTCACCGCCGGCGGCTATGACGAAGACGGTCACGTGATGGCGGTGAACTGCAACTGCTTCTACACGTCCGACCGCGGCGCGGTGGGGAATCCGCCGGGCGCGCTGTGGCGCGTGCTGCCGGAATCGCAGGTGCCCGCGGGCGCGGAGAAGGCGCGGGCGATCCCCAAGGGCGGACCCGCGAGCACAACGACCGGTGGACCTCTGACTTTCCGCCACCCGCTCGACGACACGCCGCTCGATTTCAATTCGACCCCCGATGCTTCGTTGACCCCGGCCGTGCGCCAGTTCCGTGAATCCGGGCGCAATCCACTGAAGGGCAACGCCGCGGCTATCGCTGAAGGCAAGGCGTCGTATCAGCAGAATTGCGCGGGCTGCCATCTCGACGACGGCAGGGGACGCATCGGTTCGAACCTGGTGGACGCGCAGTACAACCACCCGCGCTCGGCGACCGACGTGGGACTGTTCGAAGTGATCTACGCGGGCGGCTCCGGCGCGATGCAGCCTTATGCGGGCCGCATCCCCAACGAGACGATGCTCAAGATCATGGCCTTCCTCGATTCGCTGCCCAAGCAGCGATGACCGCCGATTTGTGCGTCGCGGGCGGCGGGATGGCGGGCGTGTGCGCCGCGCTGGCCGCGGCCCGCAACGGACGCCGCGTCGTGCTGATTCAGGACCGCTCGGTGCTCGGCGGCAATGCGTCGTCGGAGATCCGGATGCACATGGTCGGCGCGTCGTGCTCGGGACGGCGGCCGGGCGCGCGCGAGTCAGGGCTGATCGATGAGATCCGCGTCGAGGACGCCGTGCGCAATCCGCAGCGCAGTCCGGCGATGTTCGACCTGTTGCTCTACGATCTGGTCGCGCGGGAGCCGAACATCACGCTGCTGTTCGACACGGACTGCACCGGCTGCGACATGGAGGGCAGCCGGATTGTCGCGGTCCATGCGGTCCGGCAGATGACCGAAGAGACCTTCCGGATTCGCGCGCCCTTCTTTGCCGATTGCACGGGCGACGGGCGGCTCGGCGTGGAGGCGGGGGCCGCATTCCGCATGGGACGCGAGGCGCGCGAGGAGTACGGCGAATCGCTCGCGCCAGAGATGGCGGACAGCAGGACGCTCGGCAGCACGATTCTGTTTACCGCGCGCCGTCATGACCGGCCGATGCCGTTCGCCGCCCCACCCTGGGCGCGGCGCTTCACCGAAGAGGACCTCGCGCTACGCAGCCACCGCGAGCTTGAGTACGGCTACTGGTGGGTCGAGTGGGGCGGTGAGTTGGATACGATTCGGGACAACGATCGCATCCGGCATGAGCTGCTGCGGATCGCGCTCGGGGTTTGGGATCACGTCAAGAATGAGTGCCCGCGAGGCGCGGATCCGTCCGCCGCGTATGAGAAATGGCTGGGCGGCGAAGAGCCGAAGCTCGAGTCGCCTGCGAACTGGGCGCTCGACTGGGTCGGTGCGCTGCCGGGCAAACGCGAATCGCGGCGGTTTCTGGGGCCGCACGTCCTCACCCAGGATGACGTGCTCGCGGGACGCACCTTCCGCGACCAGGTGGCGTATGGCGGCTGGTGGATCGATCTGCACCCGCCCGCCGGCGTCGACGCGGTGCGGGAGTATCCGAGCACGCAGGTCGAGACGCCGCACCTTTACGGCATCCCGCTGCGGTGCCTCTACTCGCGCAACGTGGAGAACCTGTTCTTTGCCGGACGCAACATCAGCGCGACGCACATCGCGTTCGCATCCACGCGGGTGATGGCGACGTGCGCCGCGGTGGGGCAGGCGGTGGGAAGCGCGGCGGCGGTGGCTGTCGAACACGGGTTCGGAGGCGCCCCGGAGTTGCTGGCCGATGCGCCGCTGCGCGTCCTGCAGCAGCGTCTGCTGGCGCAGGACGCCTATCTGCTCGATATCCGGAGTGAGGATCCGACTTGGGGCGCGGAGATCCACGCTTCGAGCGAAACGCCGCAAGGTCCCGCCGCGGCGCTCGGCGACGGGATCACGCGGCGCACACGGGCGCAGTGGAATCCGTCGCTCGACGAGGCGTCCCACCAGTGGATGTCCGCCGCCCTGCCCGCCTGGGTTGCACTGCGCTGGCCGTCGCCGCGCCCGGTCAGGCGCATTCAGCTCATCTTCGATACAGGCTTCGAACGCGAATTGACGTTGTCGATGAGCGATCTCTATTCGTCCCGCATGGTGCGCGGGCCGCAACCGGAGACCGTCCGCGAGTATACGATCGAAGCCGGCGGCTGGCGGGCCGATGTGACCGGCAACTATCAGCGGCGGCGCGTCCATGAATTGCCGGAGGGCATCGTGGCGTCCAGCGTCCGTCTCACGGTTCACGCCACGCACGGCGCGCCGGAGGCGCGCGTTTTCGAGATCCGCGTGAACTGAACGATATAATCGCGGGTGATGAACATCGCGGTTCTTGGACTCGGCTTCATGGGCAGCACGCACTTGAAGGCGATCCGTAATGTTTCGTCGGCGCATCTCGGCGCCGTGGTGAGTTCCGATCGGAAGAAGCTGGAAGGCGATCTTTCCGGCATCCAGGGCAATCTTGGCGGACCCGGCGAGAAGTTGGACTTCGGCGCCGCCGCGCGCTACACGACTATCGAGGAGGCCCTCGCGGATCCGGCGATTGAGGCCGTCGATATCTGCCTGCCGACCAACCTGCATGCACCGGTCACGCTTGCCGCGTTGCGCGCCGGAAAGCACGTCCTGGTGGAAAAGCCCATGGCGCTGACAGTGGCGGAAGCTGAGGCCATGCTTGCGGAAGCGGAGAAACAGAAGCGTGTCCTGATGGTGGCCCAGGTGCTGCGTTTCTTTCCGGATTACGTCGCGGCGGGACATGCGGCTCCTGCTCTCGGGACGCCGCGATCGGCCCTGTTCCGCCGGCGCTGCGCGGCGCCGTTCTGGAGCGACTGGCTGTCGGACCGCAGCCGCAGCGGCGGCGGCGTGTTCGATCTGCTGATTCACGATGTCGATTTCTGCCTGTACCTGTTTGGCGCACCGAAGGCGGTGCGGGCGACGGGCTACGAGAATCTTGCGGCAGGCGTCGATGTAATCCACGCCGAGTTCGAGTATGAAGGTTTCTCGGCGATCGTCAGCGGCGGCTGGCATCACCCGAAGGCGTATCCGTTTTCGATGGAGTTCACGCTCGTGTACGACGGCGGCGCCCTCGAATACGGTTCGGAGGGGCGGCCGCTGGCGCTCTACGACGCCAAGGGGGAGAGCCGCCATCTGGAACTTCCCATCCGGGACGGCTTCGAAGCCGAGATCGAGTACTTTCTGGACTGCGCGCGGGCGGGCCGCCAGCCGGAGATCTGCCCTCCGGCCGGGTCGGCCGCGGCGATGCGGGCGGCGCTGGCGATGGTGGAGTCCCGCGCGAAGAATGGAGAACGAGTGTCATGCAGCCGTTAAGAGACATGGAAATCGGAGTGATGTTCTGGGCTGGTCGCGGTGCGATCGAAGTGGTCCGGGAGTTGAAAGCGCTGGGCGTCCGGTGCGGCCAGATGGGGATCCCTGGCGGCATGGAGTTGACGCCGGCCGTAGCGGCGGACTGGAAGTCCGCGCTGGAACTGGGCCAGTTCGCGGTGGTCACGGTGTTTGCGGCGTTCAACGGCGAGGACTACGCCGATGCGCCCACGGTGGCCCGTACTGTTGGGTTCATCCCGGAGGCCACGCGCGCGGAGCGTGAGGAACGGATGCTGGCCGTGAGCGACTTCGCCGCGGCGCTCGGCGTCGGCAGTATCGCCACGCACATCGGATTCGTTCCGGAAGACGAGTCGCATCCCGACTACGTCGCCGTTCGCGACCTCGTCCGGCGGGTGTGCGATCACGCAGCCAGACATAACCAGACGTTCGCGCTCGAAACCGGGCAGGAGCCGGCTCCGGTGCTGTTGCGCTTCTTCGAAGATGTAGCCCGCGAGAACCTCGGCATCAACTTCGATCCCGCCAACATGATCATGTACGGCACGGGCGATCCGATCGAGGCTCTCGATGTGCTTCAGAAGCACGTGATCAGCGTGCATTGCAAGGACGGCGACTGGCCGGCGAAGGGAGTCGAGGGTGCACTCGGCGTCGAGTACCCCCTCGGGGAAGGCAAGGTCGGCATGGAGCGCTTTCTGCGTAAGCTGAAGCAGATCGGCTACACGGGCCCGCTCAATATTGAGCGGGAGGCGGAAGATTCGTTCGTCCGCCTACGCGACATCCGCCTCGGCGTCGAATTGCTGGAGCGCCTGCGCGGTCAGATCTAGAACGCTCAGGCCGCGGGTTCCACGTTCACGACCGCGTCCATGACGCAGCCCGAGCCTCCGAAGTTCTCCGGAACCGCGACTTCATCAATGGACAAGCCGGGGATGAGGTCGCTGTCTCGCGCCCCGCGCGCGCTGGCGAGCCGCACCTTCGGAGAGACGTGGCCGAATCCGTGGGCCACCAGCACACAGTCGGGACGCACGGTTTCTGTGAGATGCGCGGGTAAGGTGATGCTGCCCACGCGAGAAGACACACGCGCGGGCATTCCTTCGGCAAGTCCCAGTTTCGCCGCCAGCGACGGGTGCATGACGGCGGCGTTTTCCGGCATCATCTCGTGCAGAATCGCGTTGTTCTGCGATGAGTTGCGCCGGTGCACCGCCGGGATGTAGGTCAGCAGATAATACGGATACTGCGCCGACGGGCGTTCGTGCTTCTCGAACCAGACCGGCAGCGGAGGATAGCCGCGCGCGGCGAACTCCGGCACGTAGATCTGGCACTTGCCTCCAGGCGCGGCGAAGGTCGTGCGGGGGACGAACGGCGCTTCGACCGTATGCAGTCCCTTGGCGCGGAACTCGGCGAATGTGCCAGCAACCCCGGTTCGCTTCGCCTGCTCGTCCAGCAGAGCTGACGAACTGATCCAGCTTCCGCTTTCCGTGCGGAAGTAGTCGGGCGCGAGGCGTTTGCCAAGTTCGATCGCCAGCCACCCCAGGGAACGGGTTTCGAACGGTGCGGAGGTCAGCGCCTGCCGCACAACAATCTGCGGCGACTTAGCGTTGTTGGTCCGTCCCACCAAGCCTGAACCTTCGAGAAACATCGTGGAAGGGAGAACGATGTCGGCCAGCAGCGCCGCATCCACCGGCAGGATATCCATGACGACCATGAACTCGGCGGTCTTCATGGCCTCCACGATGCGATCCGGCTGCGGGAAGCTGTTCAGGCTGTAGCTCTGCCAAAACACTCCCTTGATCTGGCCGCGATGGCGGTTCAGCATCCCGTCAGCAAGCGTGCTGAACATTCCGTTGTTGGCCTCGTTGACCAACGGGAGTTTGTCGCGGCCATCCACACGCGTTCCGGTCTTCGGAGGAAAGGCCGGGGGCGGGTACACCGCGTCGACGGAAGGAATCGAGATGGTGCGCGGGAAGTAGCGCCCGCCGGGACGGTCGATATTCCCGGCAAGAATGTTGAGCGCCGAAATGGCGAAGGCAGCCTGTGTCGAATTCAGGTAATTCGCCGCGACCGTCTTTTTGTGCAGCGGGGCGACCGCGGGACGGCGCTCGCCGAACTCGCGCGCGATGCGCCGAATGACGCTGGCGGGCACATCACTGCGCGATTCGGCCCACTCCGGCGTGTATTGCTGGAACGCCTGCCGGATCTGTCCTTCATATTGGGAGAAATTGGTGTAGGCTTGCACGAACTCGCGGTCGAACAGGTTTTCGGCAAGCAGCGCCTGGATCATTGCCAGGACCACCGCCAGATCGGAGCCCGGCCGGATCGGGTACCACTCGTCGGCCATGCGCGCCGTGGCAGTGTACTGCGGATTGAAACAGATGACTTTCGCGCCGTTGTCGCGTGCGGCCGCCATCTGATGGCAGAAGACAATCTTGGACCTCGCCACCAGGTCCCATCCGAACAGCACGATGTACTTCGAGTTGGCGAAGTCGTAGGCGAAGGTGTGCGGTCCGATCATGTAGCGGTGGATCACCCGTTCGGTGACGTAGCACTGGTCGTTGTGGTCGACGCGGTTCAGAATACCGAGGGCATTCATCAGCCGGGCCCACAGGTCGGGGCTGTTGCGTGTGACGAAAAGCAACGATTCTGGTCCGAATTGCGACAGGTATCCGCCGAAGCGCTGGGTGATTGTCTCGAGGGCTTCATCCCACGTGATGCGCACCCACTCCGGGTCAACATCGAGACCTTTGTTCGGGTTGGTCCGCCGCATGGGGTACTTCAGCCGGTCAGGGTCGTACTTGGTCGCCAGAGACGCCGCGCCCTTGGCGCACAGGCCGCCCGCGCCATGCTGGTCGCCCGGCAAGCCTTCAAGGAACCGGACAACACCGTCGCGGACCGTGGCGCGCGTCCCGCACGTGGAATCGCACAGCCCGCAGGCTGTCACCAAGGTCCGGTCGCCTGTGGCCTGTGCCTGGGCGAGCGGCTGGAAGTAGTCGGCAAGCAGGGGAACCGCGCTGGCAAGGCGGAGCCATTCTCTCCTGGAGATTGTCATGGAAACGTCCTCCTTAGCTCGGGGTCCACGGTTCGGTCACGAACCGGATTGCTGGTTTCGTCAACACAGGTGTGGAGAAGTCCTCCACTTGCGCGGCGCCCTGATGGGAGATTTCGTCCCAGCGGCCCCACTGCAACGCGTGGGTCGGGCAGACGGAAGCGCACGCGGGCTGCAGGCCGGCGTCAATCCGGTCCGCGCACATCGTGCACTTCTCCATCTTGCGGCGTGCCTGATCGACCTGGGGCGCCTCATACGGGCAGAACTTGACGCACAGGCCACAGCCAACACACTTTTCTTCCTGGACGAGGACGATGCCATCGGCGCGGCGCCAGACGGCACGGGTGGGGCAAACTTTGACGCAGGTCGCTTCGATGCAATGGTTGCACGCCATCGACAGGGCGTTGGCGCGAACGCGAGGGAAGACCCCATGAACGAAGTTGTGCACCCGGCGGTAGTGGATGCCGGAGCCTGTGGAGACGCCATTCCATTGCTTGCACGCCGCCTCACACGCTTTGCACTCGATACACCGTTTGGGGTCGAACAGCCAGCCATAGTCCGGCATTAGGTCGCTCCAGAAACGGAACACTGCATGAGTGCAAGCGGAATGCCATCTCCAGGTACGATGGAGAGGTGGTGCATCCCTTGGCAGGCGCGCTTTCGGAAGAATGCAGCCGGGCCGTGAAGTTCGAGATCGAAGCTGTGTGTCCGGCGACCGGTGCGCGTGCCGGCCTTCTTCACACGCCGCACGGCACCGTCGAGACCCCTGTGTTCATGCCGGTTGGGACGCAAGCCGCCGTGAAGGGTCTATCCCCGCGCGAACTGGCCGGCGACCTCGATGCCCGGATCATTCTCGCCAACACCTATCACCTGTTCCTGCGGCCGGGACCGGAGACCGTGGCGCGGTTGGGAGGGCTTCACTGTTTCATGCACTGGGACCGGGCGATTCTCACCGACTCGGGCGGATTCCAGGTCTTCAGCTTGTCGGGCCTGCGGCGGATCACCGAAGAGGGGGTGACGTTCCAGTCGCACCTTAACGGCGACAGGCATGTGTTCACTCCGGAGAGCACGGTCGACGTGCAACTGGCCCTCGGCAGCGACATCGCGATGGTGCTCGACGAATGTCCCGAGTATCCGGTGAGCCACGAGTACGCACGGCAGGCGATGCTGCGCACGGTCCGCTGGGCCGGGCAGGCGTTCGCGCACTACCGCCGGCAGGCGCCGGAAGTCCGGAGCCGCCATGCGCTGTTTCCCATCGTCCAGGGATCGATGTTCTCCGATCTGCGCGGCGAATGCGTCCGGGCGCTTGTCGATCTCGACGCGGACGGCTACGCCATCGGAGGGCTGTCGGTCGGCGAACCAAGACCCTTGAGCCTGGAGATGGTGGAGCGGACCGCGCCGCTGCTGCCGGCGGACCGCCCGCGCTATGTGATGGGGGTCGGGTTGCCGGAGGAACTGGGCCAGTACGTCGCGAGGGGTATCGACATGATGGATTGCGTGCTGCCGTCCCGCAACGCCAGGAACGGATGCCTGTTCACGTCCCAGGGCCGCGTCATCATCAAGCAGGCCCGCTACAAGGACGATGGCGGGCCGCTCGATCCGGCGTGCGGCTGCTACACCTGCCGCAGCTTCACGAGAGCCTATTTGCGGCACCTGTTCCAGGCCAATGAAATCCTGTTCGCGACACTGGCGACGCTCCACAACCTGACCCACTACCTGGAGCGGATGCGCCTTCTGCGGCGCTCGATTGTCGAAGGGCGTTTCCCCGAGGTCCTCGCCGGGTTGTCAGAGACCCTCGCTGTGTAGTAAGGTACCTACTTAACTCCTTCGGAAATCGGTTTACCGGGATCTCCACCTGTGTTGGTCGCTCTGTATCTGCAAAACGCGCCGGCGAGCTCGCCCTGGGGCTTCCTCCCCATCCTGCTGATCTTCGCCATTTTCTACTTCCTTCTCTTCCTCCCGATGCAGAGGCAGAAGAAGGCGCAGCAGAAGATGCTCTCCGAGTTGGAGAACGGCAACCAGGTGGTCACCACTGGCGGGGTGATCGGGACGATTGTCTCCATCATGGACGACGATACGCTGGTGCTGCGCGTGAAGCCCGACAACGTGAAACTGCAGGTGACGCGCAGCGCGGTGGCTACTCTGCTTTCCAAGGAGCCCAAGTAGGCGGTAGAATCGGGAAAACGTAACGCGGGATTTGCCGCTTCTTTGTAACGACCTCCAATGCAACGCAACCTCACCACCAAGACCGTCGTCATCGTGGCGACCATTCTGCTCTCGCTCTACGGCATCTTCGGGTTGCCGACCTCGGCTGAACAACTGAAGACGAACTTCCAGGAGAACATCAAGCTGGGGTTGGACTTGCGCGGCGGCTCCCACCTGATCCTGCAGGTGCAGGTGCAGGATGCGCTCAAGGCCGAAGCGGACAACGTGATCGACCGCATGCGCGAGGAACTCGGCGGGCAGCGGATCGACTTCGCCGCGATGGACCGGAACGATCCGTCGACCATCGACGATGCGGACAAGATCGAGATTCTGGTGAAGGGGGTCCCGTCGGAGTCCACGGGCGCGCTGCGGACGCTCGTTTCCGAGCGGTACCCGGACTGGGTCCTGACCCCGGTCAGCTCCACGGACTACCGGATGAACCTGTCGCCGAGCGCGCTGTTGTCGCTCAAGCGGGAGACGGTCCAGCGCTCGATCCAGACGATCCAGACGCGAATTGACGGGTTGGGTCTTACCGAGCCGATCGTGCAGCAGCATGGCCGCGCCGATGCGGAGTTCGAGATCATGGTCCAGTTGCCGGGGGTTGACGATCCCGCCCGTGTGAAGCAAATCATGGGCACGGCCGCAGTGCTCGGCATTTTCGAGGTGAAGGACGGTCCGTTCTCGAGTGAGCAGGAAGCGCGCGCCCGGCACGGCGGCGTGCTGCCGTTGAACACTAGGCTGGCCCGCCAGACCGCACGCGGCGATGTGACCGAGGCGTGGTATCTGCTCGCGCGCGCTCCCGTCGTGACGGGTGCGCAAGTGCGAAACGCCCGCGCCGGGCAGGATGAGTTCCGCAAGTGGGAAACGTCGTTCACGCTGAGTCAGGAGGGCGGGAGGCGCTTTGGCCGTTACACGGAGGCCAACATCGGCAACCGCCTGGCGGTGGTGCTGGATAACACGATCATCAGCGTCGCCACGATTCAGAGCAAGATCGAAGACGACGGGCGGATCACGAACCTGAGCAACGAGGTCGAAGCCTCGAATCTGGCGCAGTTCCTGCGTTCGGGCTCGCTGCCGGCAAGTATCTTGTACACGGAAGAGCGGAGTGTAGGTCCCTCGCTCGGCGCTGACTCGGTGCGCCAGGGCATGATTGCCGGTCTGGTGGGACTGGCGGCGGTCATCCTGACGATGCTGGTCTACTATAAGCAGGCGGGGATCAACGCGGTGCTGGCGCTGGTCCTGAATACGGTGCTGCTGCTGGCGGCGCTCGCGTACTTTGGCGCGGTGTTGACGCTGCCCGGGATCGCGGGAGTCATTCTGACGATCGGTATGGCCGTCGATTCGAACGTTCTGATCTTCGAACGCATCCGGGAGGAGTTGCGGGCCGGCAAATCTGTGGTATCGTCCGTGGATACCGGATTCTCGAAGGCCTTCCTGACCATCATCGACACGCACGTGACGACGATCGTCTCCTGCGCGTTTCTGTTTATCTTCGGCACCGGGCCCGTGCGCGGTTTCGCGGTCACGCTGCTGATTGGCTTGTGCGCCAACGTCTTCACGGCTGTCTTCGTGTCGAAGACTCTGTTTGAGTACATCCTCGCCGGGAGGACGCAGGTCAAAACTTTGAGCATCTGACGCTTCCAAAGACACCGCCGCGGAGTGTACAATACGCGGTGATCCAAAGAAGCGCGACTGGGATTGGAACAAGGTGGAGCGAGCTGGTGTCTAATCATGACAAGCACCGGCATGGCTGGAATCGATGGAGTTATTTCGCAACACGAACTACGACTTTCTCGGCAAGAAGTTGCCGTTCATCCTGCTCTCGCTGGTGCTGATCGGGGCTGGATTGGTCAGCATCGCGGTGAAGGGCGGAATCAAGTACGGCATTGACTTCCGTGGCGGGGCCGTGATGTATGTGAAGTTTACCGGCGAGCCGCCTGTGGCTGAGATCCGGTCCGCGCTCCGCGACAAAGTCGCCGGAGAAGTACTGGTACAAAGACTCACGGATCAGGACTCGAACGAGGTGATCGTGACCACGGAACTGCAGGACGACCGGGCGCTGAACGAGACGCGTCAAACCATGGTCGACACGCTGGCAGCCACGTTCGGGGGCGGCGATCCATCGAGGATGGATTTCAACAACGCGACGCAGGAATCGCTCGCGAGCTACCTGCGGGATCCCTTGGCGGCGTCCGGGGCGCAACTGTCCGAGGCTGACTTGCAAGCGCTTGTCCAGGGAGTTCTGGAGTTCCGCAACACGCCACCGCGTTCGGGACTGATCACCAGTTTCGATCAGTTGGCTGGGGTGACGGGCGTGACGCCGGAGATCCTGGCGGTCCTGAAAGACCGGTGCACTCTGGGCCGTTTTTCGGTACGCTCGGTCGAGGTTGTCGGGCCGAAAGTCGCGACAGACCTGAGGCGGCAGGCGGTTCAGGCGACCCTGCTGGCTCTGGCTGGAATGCTGGTCTACATTGCGTTCCGGTTCGAGTGGGTGTATGGGTTCGCGGCCGTGCTGGCGGTGTTTCACGATGTGGTGATCACGGTCGGGTTCCTGTCGCTGTTTGACAAGGAGGTTTCGCTGACCGTGATCGCGGGACTTCTGACCCTCGTCGGTTACTCGATGAATGACACGATCGTGATCTTTGACCGGGTCCGCGAGAATTTGAAGATTCTGCGCCGTGAATCGTTCGAGACGCTGGTCAACCGCAGCGTCAACCAGACGCTGGCCCGGACAGTGATGACGTCGGGGCTGACATTTCTGACGGTTCTGGCATTGTTCCTGTTCGGCGGACCGGTCTTGAATCCGTTCTCATTCACTTTGGTAGTGGGTATTATCGTCGGCACGTACTCGTCGGTGTTCATCGCCAGCCCGGTGGTGGTCTGGTGGGTGAACCGGGTGGAGTCGCGGAAGCGTGGGCGGGCGCAAGCGTCCCAGGCCAAGCCCGCGAAGACAGAAACCAGGCCGTTGGCGAAGAAGGCAAGGTAAACGCGGCAGGGTCGCACCGGGGAACCGGGTGGCGCTGCTCCAACTTGGAAACAGAGGTCGATATGTTCGAGCAAACTTTTGTCGATGGAGTCGGGAAGACCAGCAAGCCGTGGACGGTGTTTGTGTCTTTCGTGGGCCAGATGATCATGATCGCGATCATCGTGATCATCCCGCTGATCTTTACCGACGCTCTCCCGAAGGCGCAGTTAACCAGCTACCTGGTGGCGCCTCCGCCTCCGCCGCCTCCTCCGCCGCCGCCGCCCGCGGCAGCGCCGGTGAAGGTGGTGAAAGTGATCCCCCGCCAGTTCGACGCCGGACGTCTGATGGCGCCGAAGGAGATCCCGAAAGACATCGCGATGATCAAGGAGGAGGAGTTGCCGCCCGCGGCCGGACTTCAGGGTGTGCCCGGCGGCGTCCCTGGTGGCGTTCCCGGCGGTGTCGCCGGCGGCATCATCGGCGGCATCATCGGCGGAATGCCGAGCGCGGCGCCTCCGCCGCCTCCGCCCCCGGTCAAGAAGGAAGAGCCCAAGCCGGCGACTCCGCAGCGCATCCGCGTCGGCGGTAACGTGCAGTCGGCGAAAATCGTCCGGGCGCCACGTCCGCAGTATCCGCCTTTGGCGAAGCAGGCGCGCATTCAAGGCACTGTCCGGTTGAACGCCGTTATCGGCAAGGACGGTACCATTCAGAATTTGCAGGCCGCCAGCGGCCATCCGCTGCTGGTGCCGTCGGCCCTTGACGCCGTTAAGCAATGGTTATATCAACCGACGCTCCTCAACGGAGAGCCGGTCGAGGTGGTCACGGTCATCGACGTGAACTTCACGTTGAGCCAGTAATCGGTCCGAGGAAACTACACTTCAACTCGCAGGAGACACACACGTTATGGAATTCGATCTGTTTGCAATGCTTTTCCAGGAGGCGGCGGTCGGCTGGGACGCCCGCTCGATGTGGGCGATGATGGGCTGGGAAGCCCGCGCAATCGTCATCATTCTCTTCATCATGTCGGCATGGTCCATTGGCGTGATGATTGACCGTCTGATGGCGTACAGCGCCGCGCGCAAGCAGTCCCGCGCGTTCGCTCCGGCTGTGGCCGGCGCATTGCGCGAGGGCCGTCTGGACGAAGCGATCAAAATCGCCGACCGTTACAAGAAGAGCCACTTGGCGAAGGTTGTGGTTGCCGGTTTGCAGGAGTTTCAGGCACACGAGTCGAGCTCGGAAATCCCCGGTGAGACCATCGAGGCCTCGCGTCGCGCTCTCGAGCGTGCAGAAGCCATCGTGCACGCCGAACTGAAGCGCGGCGTTTCCGGCCTTGCGACCATCGGTTCGTCGGCTCCGTTCGTCGGACTGCTCGGAACGGTTGTCGGCATCATCAACGCGTTCAAGGGCATTTCGACGGAGAAGTCGACCGGTCTGGGCGCGGTCGCGGGCGGTATTTCCGAAGCCCTCGTCGCGACCGCTATCGGTCTGTTCGTCGCGATCCCGGCGGTCTGGATGTTCAACTACTTCTCCAACCGCATCGAGGCGTTCGACGTCGAGATGGGCAACTCCAGCTCGGAGTTGGTCGACTACTTCCTGAAGCGTTCGCAGCAGCGGATCGCGGCAAAGAAGTAGTCCGGCGCTGGTGGAGCGCGAAGCGAGTTGAAGGGCCCGGTCCGGAGCATACGCTCCGGACCGGGTGAAGAGCACTGGCTTCTGCTCCTCACAGGGGATACGGGAGAGACAACGATGGAAAAGAAGAGAGCGCCAGACGTCGTCAGCGACATCAACGTCACCCCAATGGTCGACGTGATGCTCGTGCTGCTGATTATCTTCATGGTGATCACGCCGATGTTGTCGAAGGGCATCAGCGTGGACATGGTCAAGACTCGCAACCCGATCGACATGCAGGCTGCGGACAAGGAAGACGCAGTGCTGGTTGCGGTCAGCCGGGACGGCCGGGTCTATCTCGGCTCCACGCAGGTCAACCCGAATGACCTGCCGGCGAAAGTCCGGGATATGCTGACGGGCCGCCTTGACAAGACGTGCTACCTGAAGTCCGATTCACGGGCAAGGTACGAGCGGGTTGTGGAAGTGGTAGACCAGATGCGTGCTGCCGGCGTCGACCAGCTTGGGCTGTTGACGGATAAGATTCAGGAAGCCGGAGCCGATCCGCTGGTCTGACGGCCGGACCGAGATTTCGGATAAAGGAGTTCACAACCTATGGGAATGAACGTTGGCGGTTCGGGCGGAGGGCCCAGAGCCGACATCAACATGACGCCGATGATCGACATTCTCCTGGTGTTGATCATCATCTTCATGGTCATCACGCCACTGACCCCGAAAGGTCTCGACACGCTGGTTCCCCAACCGGCGCCGCCGAACCAGTCGGCTGACGCCGACCAGCGCACGGTGGTCGTGACGATCAACGCGGACCGGTCCATGATGATCAACCAGGAGGCGACTGAAGAGAGCATGCTTGGCGGCCGTCTCGAGGAGATCTTCAAAACGCGCGCCGAGCGGGTGATCTTCGTCAAGGGCGACCCGAATCTCGAATTCGAGGCCGTAGCGAAGGTGATCGATATTGCCAAGGGTGCCGGCATTGACAAGGTGGGTCTGATGACTCCCGGAGTGGAGAAGGGCGAGTGATGAACCGAACTCTTCTTGCCACCGTCGCGATTGCCGCGCTCGCGCTCGCGTCGACTGGCTGCGACAAGCTCAAAGCGCGCGACAACCTCAACAAAGGTGTCCAGGCGTTTAAGGGCGCGAAGTACCAGGAGGCGACCAACTTCTTCCTGAAGTCGGTGGAGCTCGAGCCCGACAATCCCAATACGCACCTGTACCTCGCTACGGCGTACATGAGCCAGTACATCCCCGGCGCGGAGTCCGACGAAAACAACCAGATGGCTACCAACGCCGAAAAGGGATTCCGGAGGGTGTTGGAGATCGACCCGCAGAATGAACTGGCCATCGCGTCGATCGCCTCTCTGAAGTTCAATCAGAAGAAGTTCGACGAGGCCGTTGAGTGGAACAAGAAGCTCATCGCGGCCAACCCGCAGAATAAGGACGCCTACTACACGCTCGGCGTCATCGCCTGGACCAACTGGCTGCAACCTAACCGGGAAGCGCGCATCAAGATGAACATGAAGCCGGAGGATCCGGGGCCTCTCAAGGATAAGAAGATCCGCGAGGAACTCCGCGACCAGTACATGGCCACCCTCGACGAGGGGATCAAGAACATGGCCAAGGCGCTGGAGATCGATCCGGAATACGACGAGGCAATGGCGTACATGAACCTCCTGATCCGCTATCGTGCGGACCTGCTGGACACTCCGGAAGAGTACCAGAAGGCGGTCGCCGTCGCCGATGAGTGGGTGCAAAAGGCCCTTGCAACGAAGAAGATGAAGGCTGAACGGCAGCCCGTCGCCGGATTTACCACCGAGTAGGAAATCTCCTCATAGGGGACCAGGGCCCGTGGAGCTGCCAGGCTCACAAGCGGGCCCTTCGTCTTTTCCAGGTTCTAGAATGGTAGAGAGTGGCCACTGAATCGATTGGAGTGCCGGTGCCTCCGGCAGTAGCCCGCCTCTACGAGGCTGTGGTTTCGCTCGTGCGCGAGTACCGGCCCGCCGAAGAGCTGGTAAGCCTGGAGACGGCCTATCAGTACGCGGTCGAGCGCCACGGACTCCAACTGCGTAAGTCGGGCGAACCCTACATGATTCACCCGCTGGGTGTGGCCGAGATCCTCGCCTCGATGCGGATGGACGTGCCCACCATCCAGACGGGCCTGCTGCACGACGTCGTCGAAGATACCGACACCGGGATAGAAGAGATCGCGAAGCGCTTCGGTGACGACGTGGCGCGCTGCGTCAACGGTGTCACCAAGCTCAGCAAGATCGACTTCTATTCTCCAGAAGACCGCCAGGCCGAGAACTACCGCAAGATGCTGCTGGCGATGGTGGACGACATCCGGGTCATCATCGTGAAGTTGGCCGACCGCCTGCACAACATGCGGACGCTCGATTACCTGACGCCCGAACGGCAGGAGCGGATCGCGGCGGAGACGCTGGAGATTTACGCCCCGATCGCGCACCGCCTGGGAATGGGCAAAATGCGGGGCGAACTGGAAGACCTGGCATTCCGTTACTTCGACCATGATGCCTACGAGGAGATCACCAAGGCGCTCGAGGCACGCCGCCTGGCAAACGAAGAATCCCTGCACGCTGTCCAGCAGCAGGTGGAGGCTGAACTCCGGCGGGAGGGCATCCCGGCACGTGTCGAGTCACGAATCAAGAGGCCGTATTCGATTTACCAGAAGATGAAGCGCCAGAAGATCGGAGTCGACCAGGTGTACGACCTGCTGGCGCTGCGCATCATCACCGATTCCGTCAAGAATTGCTATGCCGCGCTAGGGGTGATCCACAACGAATGGCGTCCGGTGCCTGGACGCATCAAGGACTTCATCGCCATGCCCAGGCCGAACCTGTATCAGGCGCTGCATACGTCCGTGATCGGCGGACACGGCACGCCTTTCGAGGTTCAGATCCGCACCGAAGAGATGCACCGCGTCGCCGAAGAGGGAATCGCGGCGCACTGGAAGTACAAGGAAGGCAAGAAGGGTCCGGCGCCGGACGACCAGCGAATCGCCTGGCTCCGCCATCTGGTCGAATGGCAGCGGGAAATGCGGGACTCGACCGACTTCATGTCCACGCTCAAAGTGGACCTGTATCCGGACGAAGTCTATACGTTCTCGCCGCGAGGCAAGGTCGTCGTCCTGCCGAAAGATGCGACGCCTATCGATTTCGCCTACGCGATCCACTCCGACGTGGGCAACACGTGCGTCGGCGCGAAGGTCAACGGACGGATCGTCAACCTGCGGTATGGGTTGCGCAACGGCGACATCGTCGAGATCCTGACGCAGCCCAACCACCTGCCGAGCAAGGACTGGCTGACCGTCGTCAAGACGTCGCGCGCCAGGAACCGCATCCGGCAAGTGATCAACCAGGCGGCGCGCGCCCAGGCAATCGATATTGGCGAGAAATACCTGGAGAAGGAGGCGCGCCGTCTCGGCGTCGCGCTCGGCAGGATTTCAAAGAACGACTTGGATCGCGTCGCCGGTGAGTACGGGTTCAGTAAGGCCGAGGATCTTTATGCGGGCTTGGGATACGGGCGGTATTCGGCGCGGCAGGTCCTGCTCAAGGCCGCGCCGGACCAGGTGCCGGCCGAAGCCGTCCCGGAGAAGGATTCCTCCGTGGCGTCTGACGTGGTCCGTCCCGTTGCGCCGGCGCACGACCCAGGGCTTGTCCTGCGCGTCAAGGGCAGCGACGACCTGCTGGTCTACCGCGCCAAGTGCTGCAATCCGATCAGCGGCGAGCCGATTATCGGATACGTGACACGCGGCAAGGGTGTGGCCGTGCATTCCCGGGTATGCTCGAACGTCCAGAGCCTGCTCTACGAAGCGGAGCGGAAGATCGATGTCGAATGGTCGCGCTCCGGGTCCGACTCGTTTGCCGTCAAGCTGGTGATCCGCACCGACGACCGGCCCGGCCTGCTGAATCAGCTCACGTCCGTGCTGTCACAGGAGAATACGAACATCCGGAGTCTTGAGGCACGGTCCGAAGCGGAGACGGGCGAGGGCGCGATCGTGGAAATGACCGTGGACGTCCGGGACAAGAAGCAACTGGAGAAACTCATGGGCGCGATGCGCCGGATTTCGGGAGTCCGGGACGTGGAGCGCCTGCTCAACTAGGGTAAGGTGGAGTGATGACGCCCCAGTTGACCGGCGCGGATCCGGAACACATTTCGATCTCGAAGTCGAAGGGTATCCACATCGACTGGAAGGACGGGCACCGGAGCGAGTACGGCCTGAAGTATCTTCGCCATCACTGCCCTTGTGCGACCTGCACCGGTGCTCACGGGACGCCGCCCCAGGCGCCCCCGATTGAGTCGTCCCCGTTCCAGATGTATCAGCCGCCGCTCCGCATTCTGAGCGTCGAACCAGTGGGGAGTTACGCCATCCGCATCGCCTGGAGCGACGGCCACTCGACAGGCATTTATTCGTACGATCACTTGAGGAGGATTTGCCCGCACGCGCAGTGTGCCGGGACGGGCGCCGCGGACAAGTCATGAGCTTCTCCGATCACCTTGAAAACGATCTGAAAAACCTCGAAGGCTTCGAGGAGCGACGAGCGGCAAACGCCAGGCCGAAGGCGAAGCCGCGGATGGACCCGAAGCAGGTGCAGGCGCTCGCCGCCCTTAACGACAAGCTGCGCAACGGACGCTTCACCGCCGACCTGCTGCGCACCGCGACTCGCGTCGGGCACGGATACCGCACCAAAGTGCGCATGACCTGGCTGGGCCCGACGCTGCGCCTGGAGGCACGGGAGCACCGGTTGGACCTCCGCGCGGAGCCCGATGGCGTCCGGGCGCACTTCTCGGTGGACGGACAGGAGCAAGGGACGCGGCGGGTCGACCTCGACGGAAGCGGTGAGGAGTTCGCGCGCAACTGGATGGAAGCCGTGGGCCCGGCGCCTCCTCCCGCTCCGGTGCCCGAGCTCGACGCCGACTAGCCGGGTCCGGGGCGCTTTGCCCTGGCCACCAGCATGGTCTGGTAGCCGAGCAGGCCGGGCAGGAGCCGCGTGGCGGCTGCCAACAGGGCGTTGATCGCCCGCATCAACGGATTCGCCGCGGGCAGACCCAGAACCAGTTCCACCGGCATGACGGTGGTCCGCTCCCGCACGATTTCGTAGCCACACTCCTCAAGCAGGCGCCGCGCCGTGCGTCGCGTGAAGAAGCGCAGGTGGGTGCGGTCCAGAATTCCGCGATCCGCGTAGTCGAAACGGCCCAGCAGTAACATCGCCCGTACCGTGATGTTCGCCACGTTCGGGACCGAAACGATCACCTGGCCGTTCGGACCCAGCAGGTTCCGGCACACGCGCAGAATCGCTTCCGGCCGCGGAAGGTGCTCGATCACATCCATCAGCAGCACTTTGTCGAAAGACGGCCGATCGAGCAAGTCGAGCGCGGGTTCCAGACCCTGCATCAGGTCGCAGCGAATGTATTGCTCCATGGACTCGACCAGGCGGGGCCGCTCCAGGATGTCGATCCCGGTCACGCGGTTCCCCTGCGCCGCGAGGCGTTCGGCGATCATGCCCTCGCCGCACCCGACGTCGAGCACCGCCTGGTTCGCGCCCACTTCCCGGAAGAGGTAGTCGTGGCTGGAGTGCCGGCTCTCCTTGAGCGGATAGTGCACCCAGTATTCGGCGAACTCGGCGTGGCGCGTCACCGACCGCGTCGTCTGGCGGTAGCGGCCCACCGCGCGCACGACGTCCTTGGCGTACTTCATGCCGTTCACGTAGCAGATCTCGCCGCCGTAATAGGTAGGAATGGGAACTTCTTTGATCCGGAACCCCTGGTGGTGGAGCTTAATGATGATTTCGGTGTCGAAGTGGAAATCATCGGTCATGTGGGTGAAGTCGATCTGGCGCAGCGCTTCCAGCGAGTAGGCGCGGTAGCCGCTGTGAAACTCGGTCAGATTCAAACCGAGAGCCCGGTTTTCGAGCGCCGTCAGGATCTTGTTTCCGGTGAACTTGTAGAGCGGCATGCCCCCCTTGAGGGGCCCGCCGTAATCCCGCATCATGCGCGAGCCGAACACGGCATCGGCTTCGCCGGCCACGATCGGATGGTAGAGATGAGACAGGATTTCCGGCGCGTACTGGCCATCCCCATGCAGGAGAACCACGGCGTCGAAACCGTTCTCAATGAAATACCGGTAACCCGCCTTCTGATTCCCGCCGTAGCCCAGGTTCTTCTGGTGCCGGATCGCATGCAGCTTCTCGATGCGGGCTGTTTCCTTATAGCCCACAGCCAGTTCATACGTCGCATCACTCGACGCGTCGTCGAAGATGACCACTTCGGATACGTTATCCCACGTTTCCGGTTGGATCCGCTTGAGAACGCTCACCAGCGTGGTCACTGCATTGTAGGCCACGATGAGGATGCCGATCTTCTTCCCGCGGGCATCGGCGAGAGCCGTATTTCGTTCCGGTTGCAGCGCCTGTTTGACGGCCATCGGCTCTCCCATCGTAACAGGAACCGGTCTACTGGATTCAGATTATTGGCGCAGCCTGACGCCCGCGGGATAATGGGGCCTGTGTTCGCGGCTGGTCATGCGCAACTCATCCAAACTGCTTCCGCTCGGTGTGTTCGCCGCATTGACCCTGGCGTGGCACGCCGCCGTCGTGAGTTCGGAGCAGAGGCTGCTGCCCACGCCGTGGGAGGTTGTCCTGGGCATCGCCGAGCTGGCGCAGCGCGGGCTGCTGATCAAGTACGTTGTGGCTTCGCTCTTTCGCGTGACCTGGGGTTTCGCGGTGGCAGCGCTTCTGGCGATTCCGTTCGGCCTGTTCCTGGGCTGGTACCGGCGGGGAGAAGCAGCGGTCAACCCGTTCCTTCAGATCCTGCGCCCGATCTCACCGCTGGCTTGGATTCCCATCTCCATTCTTTGGTTCGGGGTGGGCGATGGGGCGGCAATCTACCTGATCTTTCTCGCCTCTTTCCTGCCTCTGGCGGTGACAGCGATGAACGCGGGGCGGAATGTACTGGACGTGCACCTCAACGCCGGGCGGAACTTCGGACTCAGCCAGACTCAACTGATCCTGCGCGTGCTGTATCCCTCGGTGTTGCCGCAGTTGATCGTCGGGCTACGGATCACGTTGGGGATAGCCTGGCTCGTCGTGGTCGCAGCTGAGATGATCGCCGTCAACTCCGGACTCGGCTTTCTGATCGTCGATGCCCGCAATGCGGGGAATCGCTATGACCTTGTCGTTGCCGGCATGCTCATGATCGGCCTGATCGGGCTGCTGCTGGATGCCGGCATGCGGAGCCTCGCCAATCTGAAAATCCTGCGATGGGGCCGCGCCGCCTCGAGCTGACCCTGGATCACTGTGTGAGCTACCCTGCATCCAACTCGACCAAGTTGTGCGTCTCGGGAGTCAACAAGACCTTCCGGCGCGATGGAAAATCCGTTCACGTCCTCGAAGATATCGACCTCACCGTGCGCGAGGGCGAGTTCGTCTGTATCCTCGGCCCGTCGGGTTGCGGTAAGTCGACGCTGCTGAACATCGTTGGAGGCTTCACGACGGCGACCTCGGGGAGGGTCGAGATCGACGGGGAGCCGGTAAGAGGGCCGGATCCGCGGCGCATCTTCGTCTTTCAGGAACGCGGGGTGTTTCCATGGCTGACGGTCGAGGGCAACATCTCCTTCGGACTCTTCAAACTGCCAAAGCACGAACGGGAGCGCCGCGTCTCGCATTACGTCCACATGGTCGGTCTCAAGGGCTTCGAGCAAAGCTATCCGCACGAACTCTCCGGCGGGATGAAGCAGCGGTTGGAAGTCGCGCGGGCGCTGGCGGTGAATCCGGACATGCTGTTCCTCGACGAGCCGTTCGGCGCACTGGATTCGATCACCCGCCTGTTGATGCGCGGGGAATTGCTGCGGATCTGGCAGGCGGAACGGAAGACGATTCTGTTCGTGACGCACGATATCGACGAATCTGTGCAACTGGCTGACCGTGTCGTCGTCATGTCGGCGCGCCCGGCAACCATCCGCACGATCATCGACATCGATATCCCCCATCCGCGCGAGCTCAGTTCCAGGCGCTACCTGGAATTGCGGGACGGGCTCCTCGACGAGATCGGCCTCGCGCACAAGGTCTAGGCACGATGAAGCCCTGGGAGCGAATCGCACTTCCTGTCGCGGCCGGAGCGGTGATCGTGGCCATCTGGATTGCCGCCGTCCACGTCTCGGGCACGACCGTGTTCCCGCTTCCCCAGCGCGTCCTTGCCGGGACGCAGGAACTTGCGGGTAAGGGAGTCCTCGGCAGTTATGTCCGCGACTCCCTGATGCGTGTCGGCGCCGGCTATCTGCTGGCCTTAGTGGCCGGAATTCCACTGGGGATCGCTCTCGGCTGGTACCCGCTGGCGGCGCGCTCCTTCAACCCCCTGATCCAGATGCTGCGTCCGATCAGCCCGCTGGCGTGGATTCCGATTTCGATTGTCCTGTTCGGAGTGGGAGACGAGGCGGCGGTCTTCCTCATCTTCCTGGCCTCGTTCTTCCCCATCGTGACCCAGACCATGAACGGGGTGAAGGAAGTGCCGGAGATGTTTCGCCTGGCTGGATTAAACTTCGGCCTGTCAGCGGCGCAGTTGTTCCGCCGCGTGCTCTTTCCCGCGGCCCTGCCGCAGATCGTCATGGGCTTGCGCATCGCACTTGGCATTGCCTGGCTCGTGGTGGTGGCCGCTGAAATGATCGCGGTCGACTCGGGGCTCGGTTATCTCATCATCGACGCCAGAAACGCCGGCAAACGCTACGACCTCGTGGTGGCCGGCATGCTGATGATCGGCCTGATCGGCCTGGCGCTCGACACCGCCATCCGCCGTCTGGAAACACTACGTGCTCTTCGCTGGGGATTCCGCCATGAGTGACATCAAACGCCTCGTATTGATCCTGTTCGGGTGGACGAGTCTGGTAACGGCCCTCCACCTGGGCCTGAACGTGGATTGGTCGGTCGTGCTGAACGACCGGATGCCGGAGGATAAGCGCAAGCTCTACGTCGCCTACATCCCGGTTACTTGACACCTCGCGTGCCCGGTGACCGACTACATTTCCCGCTTCACGCCAGCCGGCAATCTCTTTATCCCGCGGATGTTCCAGGGATTCCCCGAGATCAAGGAGGCGCTGATCTCGGACAAGATCCAGGCGGGATTTGTCGTGGCGCCGCTCGCGATAGCCCTGCGGTCGCAGGGTGTGCCCATCAGGATCGTCTACCTCGGCCACCGCTACGGGAGCGCAGTCGTAGTGCGTAACGACAGCGCGATCACGGACTTCGCGCAGCTCAAGGGAAAGATAATCGCGATCCCCAGCCGTTTTTCCGACGAGCGGCTGATCCTGAATCGCGTGATCAAGAAGTTCAAACTGGACGTCAACGACTTCAAGATGGTGGAGATGGCGCCGCCGGACGTTGCGGGCGCGCTGGCGGCGCGGGCCATCGATGCGTTCTCGATGGGCGAACCATTCCCGTCGCAGGCGGAAATGGGCGGGTTCGGGCGCGTCCTGTTCCACGCCCGCGAGCACTGGCCGGACTACATGTCCTGCGTCCTGATCGTCCGCGATGACATCATCGAGAAACGTCCGGACGCTGTCCAGGCGTTGGTGGATGGCATCGCGCGCTCCGGACTGTGGCTGGACGACGGGCGCCCGAACCGGGAGCACGCAGCGGATTTTGTAGGCAGGTTCTATTACAACCAGGATCCGCGGCTGCTCACCTGGGCGCTGACGAACCCGTTGAATCGGGTCACCTACACGCCGCTGTCTCCGTACAAGCCGGACTTCGACCTCGTGCGCGATCTCATGATCGAGACGAAACTGCTCGACAGCACGATCGAGTTCCACGAGTATGTCGACACGCAGTTTGCCGAGAAGACCGACGGGCTTTCCCCGTGGCGGTACGTGCCCGGCTCGTCCAGGGCCGAGTAGCAGCCTTCGATATAATGAGATGATGCGTTGGACGTGGATGGGCGTCGTGTGCCTGTTTGCAGCTCAGGCTTTCGCCCAGTCGGCGGCGGAGCGGCAGGTGCGCCTGGCTGAGGAACGCCTGGAACAGGTACGCCGCATCGTCGAGGCGGGTGCGGCGCCGCGCCGGGACCTCGACCGGGCCCGGACCGATCTGGCCGATGCTCGCGACGCACTCCTGCTCGAGCAGACCCTGTACGGGCCGGATCTCAGCGAGGAGTCCGCGGACGCGATGCTGGCCGTGGCGGAGCGCCGCGTGGCCAGGCGCCGCGCTGAAATGGACGCCGTCCGCGAGATGGTGGAATCCGGCGGTCTGCCCCGGGCGCGGCTGGATGAACCCCGGCAGCGCCTGGCTTGGGCCGAAGAGGAACGGAGCCGCGCCTTCGACCGTGCCGCGCTGGTTAGGGCACTGGCGGACACCGCGCGCGCGGAACTCGCCGCTGAGACCGCCGAACCCGTGGTGGAGGTGGCCGTGAATGGCCCCGCCGCCGAACGCTTCGATGGCGCCGCTTACGATTCGGAGCACGCGAAGGCCGCCGAACGGGCGTTCATTCGCGAGTTCGGCAAAGCGCTGCCCGTTTCCGCGCGAGGACAGACGGAGTTCCACCTGCGTCTCGGCTTCGACCACCGCGATCGCGTGGACGTCGCGCTTCATCCGGATGAGCCGGAGGGCATTTGGCTGCGGCGGTTCCTGGTCAAGGAAGGGATTCCGTACTTCGCCTTCCGCGGCTCGGTTCCCGGCAAATCCAGCGGCGCGCATATCCATATCGGCCCGGCGAGCCCGCGGGTTTCTTCCACGGACTGATGCCGGTGGAACGCTGTCCCTGGTGCGGGACGGACCCGCTCTACGTCTCCTATCACGACGAAGAATGGGGCGTGCCTCTGCACGATGACCGCGCCTTGTTCGAACTGCTCGTTCTCGAAGGCGCCCAGGCCGGTTTGAGCTGGTACACGGTGCTGCGTAAGCGCGAGCACTACCGCAAGGTGTTCGACAACTTCGACGCGGCGAAAATTGCCCGCTATTCGTCTGAACGCATCGAGCGACTGCTCGCCGATCCGGGCATTGTGCGCAATCGCGCCAAGGTGACCGGCACGGTGGCAAGCGCGAAAGCCTTCCTGGCGGTCGCGGCAGAGTCCGGCAGCTTCAACCGCTTCGTCTGGCAGTTCACCGGTGGACGCACCATCCACAACACGTGGCGCACCCTCGGCGAAGTGCCGGCCGAGACCGCCGAGTCCCGCGCCATGAGCAAAGAGCTGCGCAGGCAGGGCTTCACGTTCGTCGGACCCACGATCTGTTACGCCTTCATGCAGGCCGCGGGGATGGTGAACGACCACCTGGTGAGCTGCTTCCGTCACGCCGCAGTGCGTTGAAAAAACAGTTTGCATCGAAAATGTTCCTTGGTGTATGCTGGTTTTGCTCTGGCCACGCTTCACGCGACTCAAGGAATGGAAACAAACGGATCTGTTCTCAATCGCGACGAAATGGAAAAACGGCGTCTGGAGGCGGCAGGAGACTTCCTGAACGGTCTCTCGCAGTCAAAGGTCGCCCGCAAGTTCGGAGTCAGCCGCACCACCGCTTCACGCTGGCACCGGATGATCACGGAAAAAGGCCCTGACTCGCTGCGCAAGCGGCGTGCGACAGGCAGACCCTGCCGGCTTACCGCCGAGCAGATGCGGCTCATTCCCGAGCTGTACGGACAAGGCGCGTCGCGCCATGGCTTCGACGATGACCGCTGGACCACTGCTCGTCTGGCTGCGGTCATCGAGCGCCGCTTCGGCGTGCGCTACGACCAGGACCATGTCGGCCGTCTGATGCACAAGCTCGGATTGCGCGAGACAGCCCGGCGTGGCAGACCGCAGCACTATGTCGCGCCCGCCGCGTTCTATTCCCAGGTGAACGGGCAATCCGCGCCCCGCATGGCATAGGCGCTGTCGTTCCGCCGTTCGCGCCGGAACCGCGGAAAACAGTACACTGACTGTATCGGCGATGAGGAAGAGTGCACCATGAAGGGATTCTTCTGGTGTCTCTTCCTCTCCGTGTGCCTGTCGGCACAGGAATCCATTCCCCCTGCGACGGAGGACGAACAGGAAGGCGCGCAGGCTGCCCCTGCCGCAGACTTGCGCACGCAACTCAATCTTCTCGGCCAGACGGATACGCAGAGCGGCGAGAGCCGCCGCAACGAAAACGTCCAGTTCAATCTGATCGACAACAACGCTCTCAAGGAGATGAACCAGCGGCTCGGGGTCACGCCGACTGTGACGGCCGAGTTCCAGCCGGAGCGCAATTACTACGGATCGGAGTTCGGCACCGCGCCTGGGTCCTCGATCCTGCTCTTGCCAAAGCGCATCTCCGGCTGGCACGGACAGGCCAACTGGACGCACCTCAACAGCATCTTCGCCGCGCGCGCTTTCTTTCAGGTGGGACCCGTTCTGCCCGCGCGCGAAAACAGCGTCAGTCTCGGTCTGGCCGGTCCGCTCTGGCGTGGCGGGCGGCTCACCATCGATGGCAACAGCCAGAAGATCCGCGGCATCGTGAACGGGAATGTCCAGGTGCCGGCGCCGGACGAGCGGACGGCGCTGGCGGCGCATCCCGACGTTCGCGCCTTTGTGCAGCAGGTTCTCGACGCCTACCCCGCGGCGCTTCCCAACCGCACCGACATCGACCCGCGCATGTTGAACACGAACGCCCCGCAACGCGTGAACAACGATGAGGCAACCCTGCGGCTGGATCAGGACCTGGGCGCGAATGATACCGTGACGGCCAGCTACAGCCACGTGGCCGCGCGTGTCGAGGCGTTCCAACTGGTGCAGGGGCAGAACCCGGACACGACAACGATGTCCCACCAGGCTGGTCTCCAGTGGCGCCGTTCCTGGTCGCCCCGCACGGAGTCCCTGACCGCGTTTCGCCTGGACCGGACCCGTTCGCTCATCGTACTCGAGAACAACGCGATCGGCTACCAGATCTTCACAAGCGGCCTGCTGCGGGCTATCTCCGACAACAACGCGGTGCCAATCGACCGCGTCCAGAATCTGTGGAAGCCGGCGGCGCAGATCTCGCATACCGCCGCACGCTGGCAGTTCAAAGGCGGCTTCGAACTGCTGCGGCGCCAGATGAACGGCCGCGAGTCCGACGCCCACGTGACCGCGCTGTCGTTCTTCAACAACTACGGCAACCCCACCATCACCAACCTCCGGCTGGGTCTGCCTTCGACCCTGTGGATCGCCGGCGGCGAGCTCCACCGCGGCTACCGCAACTGGGACAACTGGTTCTACGGCGCGGCCAAGTGGACCGCCACAACGCAACTCACCGTCAACATGACTCTGGGATACCGGCCCATCTCGAGGCCGGTGGAGGTGAACGGCTGGGATCGCGTTCCGTACTTCTCGGACCGCAACAACTTCGGGCCGTCCATCGGTCTGGCCTACCGGCTGCCGGGCTCTCTCGGCGTCTGGCGCGCGGGTTACGGGCTGCACTACGGTGAGATTTTCCCGGTCACGTTCCAGCAGGTCCGCTTCAATCCGCCGAACAACTACAAGAACGTGATCCAGGATCCCGATCTGCTGCGCCTGCTTGCGGGCGGATACTCGATCCGCAACAATCCACCCGCTCAGTCCGTCTTCTACGACTACCAGCCGAACCTGGTGAGTCCGTACGCGCAGCAGTATCACGCGCTGTGGGAACTGCAGCCCGCCACCGCCTGGACGTGGCAGCTTGCGTATGTGGGCAGCCGGTCGAACAAGGTGCTGAACCACTGGTATTTGAACCGCGCGCATCCCACGCCCGGCGTCCCGCTCACGACGGCGACAGTGCCCGAGCGCCGCGGGATTCAGGACTCGGGCGAGATCCGTCGCGTGATGAACTCCTCGCGAGGATACTTCGACGCGTTCCGCACGACGCTGACTTCGCGCGGGTACGGCGGGCTCAGTTTCGAAGCGTCCTACTGGTTCAGCAAGGCGATGGATCTCGGGGGCGACTACACCAACACGGCGCACGACGTCGATTCGTTCCGCAACCGGAGCCAGGGCGAGTTCGATGTCGCGGGCGACCTGCGCGGTCTGAGCCGCTTCGATTCGCCCCACGCGTTGCTTTGGAGAGCGGATTACCGGCTTCCATCGTTGCGCGGCTGGCTGCCGTCCTGGATCGGACGCTGGCAGCTCGATGCCGTGGCGCTGGTCAAGACCGGCACCCCGTTTAATGTCGTGACCGGTTCGGACGCTCCGGGATTCGGCAACGTCGACGGGATCAGCGGGGACCGCCCGAATTTGGCCGATCCCACGGTGCTGGGCCGCACCGTTTCGCATCCGGACCGGTCGCGCGAGCAATTGCCCCGTTCCGCGTTCACCTTCGTCCAGCCGGGAGAAGCGCGCGGGAATCTAGGACGCCACGCTTTCCGCCGCGCTCCGATCCGCAACGTGAACGCCGGGCTCACCGGTCAGTGGCCTGTCCGCCAGGACTGGATGGTTTCTCTCCGCGCGGAATCGATCAACCTGACCAACACTCCGCAATTCGCCGAACCCGGCACCACGCTGACGGATCCAAACTTCGGCGTGATCACGAACACGCTCAACGACGGCCGCAGCTTCCGCTTCTCCCTGCGGTTGAGCCGGTGAAGCGCGCGCCGGTTTGCGCCGCCGCGGTCCCGGCGCCTATTCTGAGATTCTGATGCGGCAACTTCTCACCCGCCGGGACTGGCTGCGCGCAGCGTCTCTGGCGGCCCTTCCTCTGGCACGCGCGGCCGATTCGCGTCCAAACATCCTCTGGATTTGGTGCGACAACCTGGCTTACGAAGACCTCGGGATCTATTCGGGCGACGAAACCAGGTCTCCGGTGATCAACCGGCTTGCGCGCCAGGGAGTGCGCTTCACGCAGTACTACATTGCGCACACGGTGTGCAGTCCGTCGCGCGCGGCGCTGCTGACGGGCCGCCAGCCGTTCCGCTGCGGCGTGGTCGACGTGCTGCGTCCCGACGGGCCTTCGGGACTGCCTGAAGACGAGATCACCCTTGGCCAGGCATTGCGCGATCTCGGCTATGCCACGCAGGCGATCGGCAAGTGGCATCTCGGCGACCGGCGTGAGTTTCTGCCCACCCGCCGCGGCTTCGATCACTATTTCGGAATCCCGTACAGCATGGACATGCTGCCCACGATCGTCTACCGGGACGAGGAGATCGTGGACAACCTCGACGGCGCGAAGGTCGAAACGATCACGGAACGCTACACGGACGAAGCGATCCGCTTCGTGACGGAGAAGCGCGAGCGCCCGTTCTTCCTCTACTTCTCGCACACAATCCCCCACCCGCCGTTGAACCTTCCGGCGCGCGTGCGGCGTCCGGGGCATTCCATCTACGATGACGCCATCGCTCACATGGACGCGGAAACCGGCCGCTTTCTCGACGCCCTGGAGAAACACGGTCTGACCGAGAACACGCTGATCTTCTTTTCGAGCGACAACGGGCCGATGGGCGCGGGCGGGCAGACGGGCCGCCTGCGGGGCCGTATCCGCGATGCGTACGAAGGAGGGATCCGCGTTCCCTTGATCGCGCGCTGGCCAGGGCACATTCCGGAAAACCGGGTCGTGGAGGCGCCCGCCATCGCGTACGACATCTTCCCCACCCTGATGCGCGTCGCAAACGGGGCTCTGCCCGCGGGCCGCGTCTACGACGGCCAGGATATCCTCCCGCTGCTGACGGGCGACACGCCGGCGTTGGGCAGCGGCACCGGCTTCAACCGTATCCAGCCGTTCTTCTGGATCTACCTGGACAATGTGACGACCGTACGGCATGGCCGGTGGAAGCTCCACGTGGCGCATCGCAACGAGACGCTGCCGGAGCCGGAACTGTACGACGTCGAAGCGGATCCGGAGGAGTCGAGGAACCTTGCCACGGCGCATCCGGAGGAGGTGCGGCGGCTGAAGGAGTTGATCGCCGGCCAGCAGCGGCAGGTGCCGAAGGTCTGGGGCTTGCAATATCCAGTGCGCGATCCGGCGAAGCTCCCGGGCGGCGTGAGGCGGCAATAGCGGACAATAGGGGCATCATGCCGATCGTCGATCCCCTGTCCGCTGACGAAAAGCGGATGCCGTACCAGTTGCCGTTTCCGAAAGAGGCGGCGCACGAGATTGTCGTCCCGAAGGCGCTGCCCGACGATGAACGGGTGTGGGTGCCGCAAGCCGAGGGCGTCTCGTTCCGTCCGCTCTGTCTGAACGCTTCATCCGGCTATTGGATGAACCTGCTTCGTGTGCGGCGGGCGGGCATTTTGTCGCGCCACCGGCACACGCAGCCCGTCCATGGCTGGGTGCTGAAGGGCCGCTGGCATTACCTGGAGCACGACTGGGTGGCCGAAGAAGGCAGCTATGTGTACGAACCGCCGGGCGAGACGCACACGCTCGTGGTGCCGGAGGACTGCCTCGAGATGATCACCTACTTCCAGGTGAACGGCACGATGGTGTACGTCGACCCATACGGCAAAGTCATGGGGTTCGAAGACGTGTTCACCAAGATCGACATGTGCCGGCGCCACTACGAAGCGGCCGGACTCGGGGCGGACTTCGTCGATCAGTTCATTCGCTGAGTTCACATGAACCAGCGGCGCTGCCCGCGCACGGCGTCGCCGAAGTTGCGGAGATACGCCATTTCATCGGGATCGAGTGGACCGCGGGCGAGCGCGTCGAGGTTTGCGTCAAGCTCCCGCACGCTGCGCGGGGCGGTCAAACACACGTCGACCGCCGGATGCGAGAGCACGAAGCGGTAGCACTGCCCGGCGTCAGGCGGCGACTGATCCGGCGGCCACCCTTTCGGCGGGCGGAGCAGCGCGGTCCAGCGGGTCGCGGTATAGGCGATGATGCCCGGCCGATGGGGATCGAGGTGCGGGAAGATGTCGCGTTCAGCGCCGCGGTGGGCGGCGTTGTACCGGACCATGAGCGTATCCATCGCTCCTTCGGCCGCTCCTTCGGCGGCGAGGCGGCCGGCGAACGGCCGGTCGTGGGTCGAGACGCCGACGCGGCGGACGCGGCCTTCCTCGCGTAGCGTCAGCAACTCGGCGCGGACTCCGGCGGTGAACTCGGACGCTTTCATGACGCCGAGAAACAGGAAGACGTCGATGTAGTCGGTGCGCAACGCCCGCAGGCGGCTTTCGAGAGCGCGGCGCGGGTTCTGGCGCCACCAGACGTAGTTATAGGCGCCGGTGACGACGACGAATCGCTCCCGGTCGCGACCGAGCGCGCCGCGCAGGACGCGCGTCATCTGGCCGTCGAATCCGAAGCAGAAGAACACGTTGACGCCCCGTTCGATGGCGCGTCTCACGGCGGCCTCACCCGGGCGGTAGCTGGCCGACACGCCGAGGCGGAAGACCGGTGGACCTCCGCGTCCGAGCGTGGATTGGGTAAAGGAGGTGGTTCCTGGCAGCATGCCTCGTCCCCTAGCCGCTGGCATCGCAAGGATCTCGTGCGACGGCTAACGCCATGTTCCGCGGGGATCCTACCGTTCCTTCCGTAGCTCTTCCACCAACGCCGGTGCGACCTCGAACAGGTCTCCAACGATACCGTAGTCGGCGACTTCAAAGATCGGTGCGTCAGGATCCTTGTTGATCGCGACGATCACCTTCGAGCCCTTCATTCCGACCAGGTGCTGAATGGCGCCCGAGATCCCCACGGCTACATAGAGCTTTGGCGCGACCGTCTGCCCGGAACTGCCCACCTGGCGCTCCATCGGGAGCCAGCCGTTGTCGCAGATGGGGCGGGATGCCGCCAACTCGGCTCCCAGCGCCTCGGCCAGCGCTTGCACCACCGGCAGATTCTCCGCTTCCTTGATTCCCCTGCCTACGGAGACGATCACGTCGGCGGCGGTCAAATCCACCGCCCGTTGGGCTTCGCGGAACGGCGCTTCGGGATTGGTCCGGATGTCTGCCGCGTGGATCTCGGGGGTGACGGTTTCAATCGGCGCCGTGCCCGCCGGTAGCGTGTCGGCGCGGTAGGCGCCTGCCTGGATCGAGGCGAAATGCGGAGCTTCCCCCGCGAAGCGGACATCGGCATTAAGCTTCCCCTGGAACAACTGGCGCACCAGCACGAGGGCGCCGTCTTCCATGCGGTGGCCCGTTACATCGCTCGCCAGGACGCGCCCAAGGGCCGTGGCCAGCTTGGGAGCATAGTCGCGCGACTGGTAGGAGTGGGGGAACAGCACGAGCCAGGGTTCCCGTGCCTGTACGGTTTCCAGCAGCGCGCGGCAGTAGCCGTCCGGTGTGTATTGCAAAAGAAGAGAGTGTTCCAGGGCGATGACCCGTTCGAGCGCGTACCCCGCCAGTTGCGACGCCAAGGCCCCGACACTGTGTCCAAGAACCACCGCCGTGACAGGCTTCTCCATAGAGAGCGCCGCCGCCAGCGTCTCGAGCGACAGGCGCGTGAGCGTTCCTTCGCGATGTTCGGTGATGACCAGGATACTCATAGTACGCGTGCCTCGAAGCGAAGTTTTTCCACCAGGCGGGCGGCAGATTCGCGCGCGTCGCCGTCGAACAGTTGCGTCCGCTTGCCGCGCGGCGGCGCGTACACGCGAGCCACTTCGAGCACTGGTGTGGCGGCGTCCCCGAGTTCGGCCGCGGAGACCGTGCGGACCGGCTTGGTCTTGGCGCGCTTGATGCCCATCAGCGTTGCGTAGCGCAGCTTGCTGATGCCGGACTGAATCGTCAGCAACGCGGGGAGGGGCATGGCGACATGCTGGAACCAGCCGTCTTCGAGTTCGCGCTTCACCTGCAGCGTGCCGCCTTCCACTTCCACCTGCATGATGATTGTCGCGTGAGGCAGGCCGAGCAACTCGGCAAGAATCACGCCGGTCTGCCCGTAACCCAGGTCATCGGACTGCAAACCTGTCAGCACAAGATCCGGCTTCTCATCGCGCAGTGCCGCCGCCATCAGCTTGGCGAGACCCAGCGGATCCAGTGCACCGAGGTGATCCGCGGCAATGTGGATGGCGCGATCGGCGCCTTTGGCGAGAGCCTCGCGGATGGTCTGCGCCGCCCGCGCCGGACCCGCGCAGAGCACCGTCACCTCGCCCCCGTGCTGTTCTTTCAACTGCAGGCCGCTTTCGAGGGCATAGGCATCGGGTTCGTTGATCTCGAAGTTCAGATCGTCTTCCGATACCCACTTCCCCGCGGCGTCCACGCGCAGGAGCGAATCCCGCGCGGGCGTCTGCTTTACGCACACGACAATGTTCATCTCTTTTACGTTACCTTGCGCTCGCGGCGGTATTCGTAGACGACCTTGCCGAAGACGTCGCGGTGGCGGAAGACGATCTCGCTCAGGTTCCCCTTGCGCTGCGTCTCGACCGACAGGAAGCCGCCCTTGATCTGGTGGAACCGGTGGTAGTCGCGGTCCTCACCCGGCGATCCGGCGGCGTGCGCATCGCTCGCCGCGCCAGCGGAGAACTCGTGCACCTTGGAGTCCGGATGGATCGAGTGATACTGCCAGTGGCGGTCCCCGTTCAGGTTGAAGAACGAATCGCCCAGGTTCGCCTGGACCCAGCCGCGGATCTCGTCGCCTTCATGCTGGAAAGTGCGGTTGGAGTGGTTGTCGTTTTTGTTGCCCCGGTCCGGTCCCACCAGCGGGGTCGGGCTCACGAGCAGCTTCCAGTCAGCGTCACTCGCGAGCATCGTGCGCTTCAGCCACTGCTTCTGCTCGACGCCCCAAATCGTCTTGTCAGGCCCGTCGGGCATGTTGTTGGGCGAGCGGTAGTCACGGCCTTCCACCAGCCAGATCTGGAGCGACTTCCCCCAACGCGCGGTGCGGTAGGTGAGCGGGCCCATCGGCGTCTGTTCGCGGAACAGGCGCAGGCCTTCGTCCCAGGTGAAGGGCAGCATGATGTTCGGCTCGCGCGTGGACCATGCGTCGTCGAACAGGGTGTCATGGTCGTCCTTTTCCCAGTAGCCCGGCACCGTCAGCCCCATCTTGATATGGCGCGGGTAGCTGTACATGCGCTGCCAGTGGTAGCGGGCCAGCTCGACAGACGTGGCGCGCGGATCGTCGCTGTCGTAGTAGACGACGTCGCCCGCGCTCACAAGGAAGCGCGGCGCAAGCTTCTCGATGGAATCGTAGATGTGGAAGCCGTCGGGGTGATCGAGCTGCGAGTACTTCTGGCAGGTCATCATCGCGAACTGAATGCCTTCAGGCGAATCGGGTAGAGGCGCGGTGCGGAAACTGCCGCGCAGAGGTTCGTGCGGGCGCCCGTTGGGACCGGCGGTCTCCGCCGAGTAGAAGTACATCGTCGAGGGCTGGAGGCCGGCGATTTCGAACTGATGCGAGAAGTCACGCTGGGGGTCCACGTCGACCCAACCGGTGTCCCGCGCGCCCTGCAGATCTTCGCGCGCCGACAGGCGGACGCGGACGCGTCCGGGCGCGCCGGGGCAGGACCCTTCGAGGTCGAACGAGCGCAGGTCCTTGGGGAACGGTTCGGGACGCCCGCGCCGGATCACGCCGTCGTACCGCCGGACGCCGCGCTCGGTCACGCGCGTCCACACGATGGCCGAGTTGTGGCTGATCTCGCCGACCTTGACGCCGCTTGCCTGCCGCGAGTCGGCGCCCGCCGATGCCGCGGGCCAAGGCCAAGCCCCCGCGAGGACGCTGCCTCCCGCCGCTGCCAGAAAGTCCCGTCGCTTCATGGTGCTCGCTCCTCTAGAACACGCGCCGTTTGAGGCGCGCCACGTTGAATTTCGCTGTGTCGGCCACCGCCATCACGGCCATCACGCCGGCCTGAACGGGGTCGGTGACCACGAGATCGGCGGCGTCCGGTACGGATCCCGCCATGTTCAAACTGATGACGAGCAAACCGCGCTGGCGCACTTCGCGCACGGCCTGCTCGATATCCCCGCCCATCAGCGCGCCGGCCAATACGAGAGCGCGGGCGCGCGGCAGGCGGGAGACGGCGCGTACGGCGTCGGCCAGCGTCTGCTCGCCCACCAGCGGGATCGTATCCACGGAGATGTGCTCGCCCCGGATGTTGTGGCGGTCGGCTTCGGACACCGCGCCGATGGCAACCTGGCCCACCTGTGCGCCGCCACCCATGATGATGATGCGCTTGCCGTAGATTTTGTCGAGACTCTTGACGATCTCGGCGCTGTGGACAATGGGCAGGCGCCGGAGGTCGGCGGCAAGCTGCTCTGGATCGCCCGGCAGTTCGATTTCGAAGTAGATGCGGGCGTCTGGCGGACGATTGTCGATGATGGCGACCGAGGTGATGTCGCCCTCGTGCTGGAGGATGACGCCGCTGAGATGATAGAGCTTTCCGGGGCCTGAGTCTACGTGGACAACCAGTCCGATTTTGCCTTGCGCCATGGTGCGGGGGTTGGTCCTTAGTATACTTCTCTCTTTGCACATCATGGAGAAAGCACTTTCGGGAAAGACGGCCCTGGTGACGGGCGCCTCGCGCGGGATCGGCGCGGCGGCGGCGGTGAAGCTCGCGGAAGCGGGTGTGACGCGCCTGCTGCTGCACTACGGCAGCTATCAGGAGGGGATGGACAACACGCTGGCAGCGGTGCGCGATCTGGGCGCGCGGGCGGACGCGGTCCAGGCCGACCTGCGCACGGCCGCGGGCATTGACGTGATGGTGGAGGCCGTGAAGGCACGCGGCGAGGCATTCGACATTCTGATCAACAATGCGGGGTCGCTCGTGAAGCGCGCGCGGCTCGAGGAGTTCACGCCGGGGCTGTTCGACGAGGTGATGAACCTGAACGTGAAGAGTGTCTGGTTCCTGACGCAGGCGGTTGTTCCGGCGATGACCGCCCGGGGTTCTGGCGTGATCGTGAACCTGAGTTCCATCGCGGCGCGCAATGGCGGTGGGATCGGCGCGGGCATTTACGCGGCGGCCAAAGCATCCGTGTCCGCGATCACGAAGAATCTCGCAAAGGAACTTGCGCCGCGCGGGATCCGCGTGAACGCGGTCTCGCCGGGGACCGTGGACAACTACTTCCACGAGCAGTTCTCGACGCGCCAGATGCTCGATGCCGTCGTCGCGCAAACACCAGCCGGGCGGCTCGCGACGAACGAGGAGACGGCCGACGTGATCCTCTACCTCTGCTCGCCCGGTTCGGGCTACGTGCACGGGCAGACGATCGAGGTGAACGGCGGCATGTGGATGGTGTAGGTCAGGAGCAGACGGCGCGGAGGAGGCATCCCTCGCGCTTCGCCGGCCGGCCGGTGGGGCGCCATTTAGGGAAGGGGCCGTGGCGGCGTTCCTGGTCTGTGAGCCAGGCGGTGCTGCCGCAAGGGCGCGAGCATTTGATCGTGTGGCGGAGGCGGGCTTCTCGTTCCCAGTCGGTTTCGTCGAGGAAGCCGCGCCAGCGGGTGGGGCCGTAGAGGCGTTCCCAATCGAGCAGTTCCAGGCGGATATCCTGGTCGGCCTCTCCGGTGAGGTGGGCTTTGGCCGAGGAGAACTCCCATTCTTCGGGGCGGCCGCGGAAGCCGGCGCGTCTGGGGTTGGTTTTCGACGTAGCGCATGGCGGTCCAGAAGTGGTTGAGGTCCATGGGGCTGGAGTTGGGGGGGGGTTGGCGAGGGCGGTGGGGTTGGGCGGGTGAGGATCCAGTGGACGTGGTTGTCCATGAGGCAGTAGGCGTGGACCTGGACTTCGAGGGCTGCGGCGGTGGCGGCGAACCTGTTGAGGTAGCGGCGTTTATCGAAGCCGTGGCGGAAGAGCAGGCAGCGGTCGACGCCGCGAGCCACGACGTGGTGCGGCACGCCGCGGAAGATCGTACGAGCGGTCCGGGGCATACACACGTATAGTGCGTCCAGCCTGGAGAAGTTCTCAACAAAAGGGGACTGTCCCCTTTCTTAGAGGACCGGGTTGAGCGTGAGATCGACGCCCAGATCGGGGGGACGCCGTTTACCCCCCCAGCGCCCCCCTCCCCCGGGCGGGCCCCCGCCGCGCCGCGCCGGCGCCACACTTCGCCGGTGGTGAAGACCTTCCTAACATCCGCAACTTCTCCAAGGGGGGGGGCCCGGGGGGGGGGGGGACGGGGGGGGGCGGCAGGGCCCCCCCCGCCGGCTCCACGCTCACAGTTCGCGTTACAGTCCCCCGACGCAGGATTCGCAGGCGGACGGTCCCGGCCTGGCGGAAGAGCTTTCGCAGATCCTCCGGGTTCAGTTCGCGTAACGCTCGGCCATTCAACGAGAGCAACTCATCCCCCGGGCGCAGTCCCGCCTTCGCTGCCGCACGGTCGGGTGCTACGCTGTCGATCACCGCAGTGTTGAATTCCGGGGCACGCCAAGCCAGTCGCATGCCGCTTAGGTCGGGCCGGAACGGTGCGTGCACCTGCTCGCCGGGACGCAGATACAGCTTGCCCGCCCGATAATCGAGCGCCAGACGGAACCGGCGCAGGACTTCGCCACCGAGCAATCCGTCATCGTTGCCGCCACCACCGGTCCGGAACCGCACCAGCGGACCATCCAGACGGTTCGGACCTAATGTCAGCCCGTCAATCCGCCCCAGCCGGATCTCCATCCGTCCTCCGATCCCCAGTGCCGTATCCGCGATGGCCGGGAGATCGGGTGGGGGAAGCTTCTGGCGCTGTGCGAACTTCGCCCCGACCGTGACAGAACTCGATGAGCCCGTGTCCACCAGCAGGAGTGCGTCGAGAGAGCGTCCTGCGCTGATCGTCAGACTCGTCCGGACAGCCGGGCGATTGTCACGAAGCTTCATGGGAAGACTCTGCCAGCCGGCGGGATCGAAGTCGTTGCCGTGCAACCTGAACTCGCCAGCCACATAATCAAACTCCGCTACGTACTCACGGAGGAAGTGATAGCCGAGAATTCCGTCAATCCGCCGGCCGGCAAACTGCGACAGGGTCGAGAGGTCCACCACGGCAAACGGAACGGGCGGGCTTGTGATGGCGCCCACCTGGACGGGAACCGGGCCAGCCTGACCACCGTGCACGCGTCCGCCTCCGCCTGAAAGTGAGGCCGATCCACGGACGGGCAGTCCGGCGCCCGGATCGATGACGGAGACACCCGCGCCGGTGTCCACAATCATGACGACGGTCCTGCCGCCGATCGCCGCCCGGATGATCGGGACGTTGTTGGTGAGTTCGACCGGTACCGTTGTCTGGCACACGGCGATCTGCGCGAAAAGAACTGCGGTTGCGCCAAGACGCATGGGCTCCCCCTAAAACGGTTCAGACTGCAGGGCCTCGACCGCCCTGATGGTTCCAATGACCAGTAATCGGTCTCCTGCCTCCACGCTGTCGCCTGGCCTCGGGGCCAGCACGCGCGCGTTACCACGCAGGATCCCGACTACGGTCGCCTGATAGCGCTGCCGGAAGTGGAGGTCGGCCAATGTCTTCCCCGCTCGGGCCGAACCGGCGCATACCTCAACTTCTCCCAGCACAAGCCGCTCCCCTCCGCCGTACGCTTCAAGGTCCAACGGCTGATTCAGGAGCGTCTCCGCCTCCTCGCACCGATCCGGGGGGCCCATGATCACGAGGCGGTCTCCCGGATAGATCTGGAAGTCCGGTCCAGGATCATGATGGATCCGCCCGGCGCGGCTGACCGCGACAATCGAGAACCCCGTCGTGGCGCGCAGCGGGATGTTGCGGATGGTTTGCCCCGCCGACAGCGATCCGGACTGGACCCGCACCTCGCGAAAGGCCACGGCCCAGTCGCGATTCACGGGCAGTTGATCGATCCCCTGGGTTAACGCGTCGGCGGCCTGTTCGGCGGCATCGGCGAACGGGCGCAGGACCGCGTGCGCGCCCGCGCGCTCGAAATCCTCGGCCTCCTGTTCAGTCGTAGCGGTCAGTGCGATCTTGCCTGTATACCCGCGGCTTCGAAGCAGCGCGAAGAGCGCCAGATTCAATTCCCGCGAACGCACCGTGCTCACAACCCACCGCGCTGACTGCAGGGGGAGGTACTCGTGGAGTTCCGGGTCCCCTACGTCGCCATAGATCACCGGTACTCCAAGCGACCGCCAGCGCCTGAGCGCGACGGGATCGAAATCGACCCCGAAGATCGTCATCTTGCGGCGCAGCAGGTGCTGTGCGACACCGCTGCCATAGTTGCTGAGTCCCACGAGTACGACGTCGACCGCGCGGCCGGTGTCCTGGTCCGCCGCCGCCAGTTCGCGGTAGGGTGTCTTGCGCTCGAAGATCTTCAGCGGACCGGCGAAGGCACGATACAACTCGCCCGAGTACAGGATCATGTAGGTCGACATGAAGATCGTCACCACGCCGACCAGCGTGATCAGCCCCATCACTTCCGGAGTGATGTGCCCCAGGCTGAGACCGAGCGCCGCGACAATGAGAGAGAACTCGCTGATCTGCGCGACCGTGAGCCCGGCGAGGAAGCTCGTGCGCCGCCGGTACCCCATCGCGCCCATGATGACCAGCACGATAAGGGGATTGCCCACCAGGACGAATATCGAAAACACGAACGCGGCCCACAACTCGCCGCCGACGGTCGTCCAATCCAGACGAGCGCCGAGATCGATGAAGAAGAACAGGAGCAGGAAGTCGCGCAAGCCGGTCAGCCTCGCGCCGATGGCGTCCCGGTACGAAGTCGACGCCAGCGAAATGCCCGCGAGGAACGCGCCCACCTCCTTGCTGAAGCCGGCCATATCGCTGATCGTACCCAGAGCGACGGCCCACGCGACCGCGAACAGGGTGAGCAATTCCTGGGACTGGGCGAGACGCCGCAGCAGAGGCGGAATGACGAAGCGCATCAGCAGTCCCGTCGCGGCGAGTAGCCCGAAGCCTTTGGCCGCGATCAGCAGCGTCGTCATCAGCGCGGTATCCTCGGCTCCGCGCCGCGAACCGAACGTTGTCAGGCCTACCAGAGCCAGAATCGCCGCGATGTCCTGCACGATCAGGAAGCCCACGGCGATCTGTCCGTGCAGGGAGTCGATCTCCTTCTTGTCCGACAGCAGCTTGACGATGATGATCGTGCTCGAGAAGGTCAGCGCCACGGCCACATAGGCGGCGCTCAACATCGGCATATCGAACGCGAGCGCAATGAGAAAGCCAATGGCCGAGGTGAAGACGATCTGGCCGACACCCGTCGCCAGAGCGACCGGTCCGGTGGTGCGGATCAGGTTCAGATCGAGCTTGAGGCCGACAATGAACAGCAGCAGGGCGATGCCCATATGCGCGAGCAGGTCGACTTGCGCATGGCTCGCAATGACGCCGAATCCCGCCGGACCGGCGAGAATGCCGGCGGCGAGAAACATGATGATCAGCGGCTGGCGGAGCTTGAGGCCGACGGCGCCGAGCAGCACCGCCATCCCCAGGATGGCGGCGATCTCGTAGAAAGTGCTTCCGTGAAGCATCGCGGGCGGGTTCTATTCCAGCCAGCGGAGCAGCACCACCGTCACGTTATCCGGAGCGCCCGCGGCGAGGGACGCCTGGACGAGACGTTCGCACACGTCTTTGAGCGAGGTGCCGGACTCAGCGCCCTGGCGGAGAATTTCCTCGAGTTTTTCCGGATGCACCACTCCGTGCAGTCCATCGCTGCACAGAAGCAACGTCGAACCCGGCTTCCAATCGACGGAGTAGCGGTTGACGATGAGCTTCGCTCCCGCGCCAATCGCCATCGTGAGAACGTGGCGCAGAGGGTGGCTCCGCAACGTGGCTTCGTCGAGACCCATGACGCGCCCGACCTCGTGGACCCAGCTCTGGTCTTCGGTCACAGCGCAGAACGTGCCGTTTTGCAGCATGTAGGCCCGGCTGTCGCCCACACTGGCGATGCGGACGGCATCGTCCTCGACCAGCGCGGCGACGAGTGTCGTGCCCATCCCTTCGAGAGACTTGTCGCCCTTGGCTACCGAAAGCACGCGATGGTTGGCCTGTTCCAGTGCCTTGATCAGGCTTTCCACGCCGCCATGCTCGCTCGTGCGGATGGAGTCGATGACGGTTTGAACGGCGAGTTGCGAGGCGCGCTCGCCGGCGTTGGCGCCACCCATGCCGTCAGCCAGAATATAGAGGCCCAGTTCGGGCGCCCAACCGTAGGCGTCTTCATTGTTCGAGCGAACGCAACCCTTATCTGACAGCCCGTAGAAGTCCACCATTGGCCCAGCCCCCGTCCGTTACAGCATCAGGCGCAACCCGAACTGTAACACACGGCCATCGTTCAGGGTATTCGTAATTCGCCCGAATTGCGGGGCGGTGAGATTCCGTTGGGGCTCGTCGAACTGCGGGTGGTTGGCGAGGTTGACCGCCTCGGCGCGGAACACGAGTGAGGTCAGATGTCCGTTCTGTCCGAACGTCCATTGCTTGCTGACCGAGGCATTGAAGTTGACAATGCCGTCGCGGCGGAACGTGTTCCGGCCAATATTGCCGCGGGGCTCGCCGACGCGGAGGAACGTGAACTTATCGCGGCTGAGGATCGCTTCAGACTCATTCGGATGGCGGAGGGAACTGCCGAGCACGCTCGGGTCCAAGACGTTCGGCCGGTCGCTCGGACCGCCGTCGACGTTGCCGAATCCCGGTGCGTCGCTGCCGACGTAGAGAGTGAACGGCATGCCATTCTTGAGCAAGGTCGCGCCGCTCATCTGCCAGCCATTCGTGATCAGGCCCAGCCGCCCAGGCGCGCGGAAGGGCAAGTCGTAGGCGTAATACATGACCGCGGCGTGCGGCGAGTGGAAATTGCTGACGCCCTTCCGGTCGCGGAACGCATCGTCCTCATACTGGCTGCGGCCGCGGAGCAGGTCGCCGTTGGCCGCCGTCGCGGTGTAGTCTACGCCTTCGTCGATCGCCTTGCTGAACGTGTATGTGAAGCCCCAGGTGAGTCCGCCGACCTGCGCGCCCTCCCAACTTGCCTGGGCAGCGTCGAGGTAGCCGATGCCTCCATTGACCAGACGGTACATCTCGTAATACCGGGGGTCGGGGCGGCGCTGGTCGACCGTCGCCAGAGTCTGCGGAATGCCCGGCACGATCCGCGCGCGGTTCTCGATAAACGAGTTGAGCAGCTTGATCGAACGGCTGCCGACGTAGCCGAGCCGGACCATCCCCGCGCGTCCGGTCCTGCGCTCGAAAAGCGCGTTGTAGTGGTGCGTGTAGGGCGACACCATCTCTGGGGAGAAGATCGTCGGCACGGATCGCGCTCCGGCGCTGGTCAGATCCACATTCCGCAGCGGGTTGACGAGATCCGGGTTCTGGACCTGGACGTACCGCGAATGCGGGAGGTTGAAACGGATCTGCTGGTACGTCACCGGCTGGATCTCGCTGAACGCGATCGAGTAGCTGGACCGCAGCACCCATGCGCCGGGCATCTGCCAAGCCAGGGAAACGCGCGGGGCGAAGTTGTTGCAGTCGCACGCATAAGGGAGCGTGTCGAGTCCGCGGACCTCGGCCGGCCGCGACACCAGGTTGTAGCGGACTCCGAGATAGATCTGCAGCCCGGGCGACACGCGCCACTGATCGGCGATCCAACCGTCGGCGAGCCAGTTCCGGAAGCCGCGGTTCAACTCACCGAGGTTCACCTCATAGAGCGACGGCGTGCCTACGAGCAGGTTCTCAATGGCGGTCCGTCCGAAGTTGTTGCTGAAGATGAAGACGCCCCGCGAGTTTCGGACCTCTTCGCCGTTTAACTGAACCCGAGTCACTTCGCCGCCAAACGTGAGCGTGTGGCGGCCACCGGCGAGCCGCCGGTTCACGTGCATGCCGCCGCGGAACGTATTGATCGCGCGGTTGATGGGAAACTGGCTGTCCGGACCCAGTTCCTGAATCTGGTATCCGAAACGCACCCGCGGACCCACGGCGTTCGGCTCCGGAACCAGCGCGGACATCGTGCGCTGGAAGGCGAATCCACCGAGGATCTCGGTCACCGGCGACGCTTCGCGCTGCCAGGACAGCCGCGAGCGCGTCGAGTGGATGTTCATGTTCGGGTTCTGTCCGGCGACGAACTGGAACGCGTTGACCCGCTGGCGGCTGATCGCGTGCAACAGTGTGATCCGGTCGCGGGAGCCGATTGCGCGGTCGAGACGGAGACTGCCGTCGAGTTCATCGATGAGCTGCGCTGCGTTCAGGTTGAGCGCGCGCGGATCGAAGTCGGGCCGGTTCGGTTCCCGGTTCGGGTAGGCGCCGAGGAACCGCTCGATGATCGCCCCCCGCGCGGGGTCGGTGGTCCGTGGTGTTCTTTCGTCGGCCAGCGGCACCTGCACGTTGCCGTTGACCATGCCGCGAATCTTGCGTTGCTCGAAACTGCCGGTGAAGTCGCCGATGCCGCGCGCGGGCGCAAGGAACCGCAATCCATAGCGGTTCTGGCGGGCGGGCTGCACGGGACCGGATTGGAAGAAAGTGCGGGCGTTGAACACCGAGTTCTGGTGGAACTCGTACAACTCACCGTGATAGCCGCTGAGCGGCCTCGACGCCCGCAGCGGCGCGATGTCGCCCGCGGGACGGCCCAGTTCCGTGGCGTACGAACGCGTCTCGACGACCGGTTGCGGGACGAGTCGGATCGTTCCGCCGACACGCAGGTTCGCTTCCTTGATCGCATCGTTGTCGATGCGATTCACCTGTACGTTCTCATTGCGCTGGGCGGCGGCCGCGCCGGTGACGGGCCGGGGCGCGGGACGCTCGTCGCGTGGCTTGTCCTGGGCCAATCCGATTGCCGGAAGCAGGCAGGCCAGGAACCAGAAAATGCCAGACTGCATGAAGCCACCAGTGTATCAACCTCTCTGTTGTCCGTGTGTTAGGCTGATTCCAGACTTATGGCCAATCCGAGCTTCCCTCTTCCAAACCAACCCGCACCGGTGGCCGAGACCGTGGACACCCTCAGCGACGGGACGCTGGTCAAACGCCGTATCGGCCGCATGCGGGCGTGCTCTGAAAAGAATGACAAGGGTAAGCTCTGCGCGGGGCACCTGAAGCGCTGGTATTTTTTCGGCGAGGAAGTGAGCCGGAAATATGGCAAGGATGCCGAGGTCTACCGTTGCGAAAAATGTAAGACCTTGTACCTGCCGCATCCCGAAGAAGAGCCGCGGACGGGGACCCTCAGTTGGTAGACCTCACCGGCAAGACCGCGCTGGTGACGGGGTCCACCAGCGGCATCGGAGCCGGCATCGCCGGGGCGCTGGCGGGCGCCGGAGCCCGCGTCATCCTGAATGGCTTTGGCGATCCGGAGGCCATCGAGACGCTGTGCGCACGGCTCGGCGGGCGCTACCTCGCCGCCGATCTCGCCATCCCCGGACAGATCCGGGATCTCATGGCGGCGGCCGGACCGGTCGACATCCTGGTGAACAACGCCGGCGTGCAGCACGTGGCGCCGGTCGAGGAATTCCCCGAGGATCGTTGGGACGCGCTGCTCGCCATCAACCTCACGGCTGCCTTCCACACGATCAGACATGCCGTCGCCGGAATGAAACAACGCGGCTGGGGCCGGATCATCAACATCGCGTCGACGCATGGGCTGAGCGCGTCCCGGAACAAGTCGGCCTACGTGGCTTCGAAGCACGGCCTGGTGGGCCTGACGCGGGCGGTGGCGCTGGAGACGGCGGGAACCGGGGTGACCTGCAATGCGATCTGTCCGGGCTGGGTCCTGACGCCCCTGGTGGAGAAGCAGGTCGCGGCGCGCGCCGCCGAAACCGGGCTCTCGCTGGCGGAGGCGCAAGTTTCGCTGGTGGCCGAAAAGACGCCAAGCGGGCAGTTCGTGACGCCCGAGCAGGTCGGCGCCTTCGCTGTGTTTCTCTGCTCGCCCGCGGCGGACCAGATTACGGGAGCGCCGCTGTCAATTGATGGCGGGTGGATGGCCCAATAGCGCGCTATCATAGCGGCAGATTCCATGTTGCGCGATCGCAGCCTGGTGCCGCTTTCGCACCAGCATCACAACGGCCTTGCGCTTTGCGTGTTGACTGAGCGGGCGCTTGCGGGCGACTCCGGAGACTCCAGCGTCGCGAGGCTGGCGCGCTACGCCATCGACCGTTACGAAGTTGAACTGACCAACCACTTCGATCTCGAAGAGGGTACCCTGTTCCCCGCGATTCGCGACGAACTGGGCGACCTGCCGCTGGTGCACGAACTGGTCGCCGAGCACCGCAAGATCGAGACTCTCATTGAGGCTCTCAGGGTGAGGCCTGCTACGGGAACGCTGCGGGAACTGACTGCCCTGCTGCGGAGTCACATCCGGCGCGAAGAGAACGAGCTGTTTCAGGAGATCCAGCAGCGCTTGAGCCGCGATACGCTGGACCGGATCGGGGCCGTGCTCGAGGAACGCGCCGTGCGTGTCTGCCTGGAGCCGCCTAGATCAGCGTGAAGGCAGCGTATCCGAGAGCCGCGCCGAGAATCGACCCGGCCAGGACGTCGCTGAGGAAGTGCATACCGAGCAGAATGCGCGAAACCGCGACGCTGGCGGCACAGAACAGTAGCCCCGCCGCGAGCGATGGATAATACTGAATGAGCGGCACGACGAACGCGAACGCCGTCATCGAGTGGCCAGAGGGGAACGAGAATTGATCCGGAGGCAGGAGGCTGGTCCAGCAGTGCGGTTGAAACATGCAGGGACGCCGCCGTCCAGCGAGTTTTTTCAGTCGCAGGAACAGGAAGATCGAGAACGCCGACGCCAGCACGGACGCTCCCACTGCCGTGAAGCGCTCCTGCCCTCCCGCAAGCAGAAGGATCAGCGCCATCGCATACCAGAGCCAGCCGTCTCCGCCCCGCGTCGCGCAGAGCATCCATACGCGCACCCAGCGCGGCGGCCGCCACGTATTCACCCGGCGCATCACCGTGTGATCGCGGCTTTCGATGTAGCGCAGGACCACTCGGGCGCTATCCATCCTCATCCCATTCTCTTATAGTCCGGGACCGCTTACAAATGCGTTACGCGCAGGGAACAATCTCATGAAGAAACTGTGCTTCGTCTATTTCGACGCCGGAGGCGGGCACCGCAGCGCTGCCATGGCCCTGCGGGAGGTAGTCGAGCGGGAAAATCGTCCGTGGGAAATTGAGTTGCTTCACCTCCAGGAATTGCTGGACTCACTGGATATCTTCCGGAAGGTTACGGGCATCAGGCTGGAAGATTGTTACAACCTGGTGTTGAAAAAAGGCTGGACGCTGGGCTCCGCGCAGACTCTGCGCTTCATGCAATGGATCGTCCGGTGGTTTCACGACGCTCAAGTGAAGATTCTGGCGGAGTATTGGCGGCAGCACCCGGCGGATCTGGTCGTTTCCCTGATTCCGAATTTTAATCGGGCCTTGGCTGAAAGCCTCGGCAAGGCCGCTCCCGGGACGCCGCTCGTCACTGTCCTGACAGACCTCGCCGATTATCCGCCGAATTTCTGGATCGTGCCGGAAGGGCAATATTACATTTGCGGCACGGACCGCGCCGTCGAGCAGGCGCGCGCGGCGGGCCACGGTGGCGATGCGATTTTTCGCGCCAGCGGCATGATCCTGAACCCGCGCTTTTACGAAGTGCCGGCGATTGACCGGGCCGCTGAACGGAGGGGGCTCGGTCTCGCCCCGGATCTCCCCACGGGTCTCGTCCTGTTCGGAGGACAGGGATCGAACGTGATGGAAGACATCGCCCGGCGGCTCGATCACGTGCAATTGATTCTGATCTGCGGGCGGAACGAGCCGCTGGCGGCGCGGTTGCGCGCCCTGCGCCGGTCCAGCCCCACGTTCGTTGAGGGGTTCACGCGGGAGGTGCCGTACTACATGCAGCTCAGCGATTTCTTCATCGGCAAGCCGGGGCCGGGGAGCCTGAGCGAAGCCTTGCACATGGGGCTGCCCGTGATTACAGAACGCAATGCCTGGACACTGCCTCAGGAGCGCTACAACGCGGAGTGGATCAGGGAGCAGGGTTACGGAATCGTCGTCCCGCATTTCCGGCAGGTACGGGAGGCAGTGGACGAGATTCTCGATCCGGAACGGGGGGCTCTGTACCGTGGCGCCGTTGCTGCTCTGGACAACCGCGCTGTCTTTGAGATCCCTGGCTTTCTGGGCCGGGTCCTTGACGCCCACTCGGTCGAGGGCGGGCAAGCCCCTGCGCTATCCTAGTGAGTCTGGAGCGATCCATCGTGTCCGACATTCTTGCTGCCTGCGGGAGGGCGCTGTGGAGATTGCCGGTATCCCGTCTTGCGCTGATCGCCGTCGGCTCCGCATGGGTCGTGCAGCTTCTGTTTCTTGCGCTCCTGCCGGCCCCTCTACTCGAAAACGCCAGCACCGACTACCGTCAGTTCTACGAACCGGTTGCGAGAAACGTACTTGCCGGCCGCGGACTCACGCTGGATAGCGGCGCGTTGGGTCTTACGTACCCTCCGGGCATCCCGCTGCTGTACGCCGCCGTATTTGCGGCGAGCCAACTGGTTGCCGCGCCCGAGCCGGTGTCGCTGCGGATTCTGGAGTTGCTGCTCACTGCGGCAATGGTTCTGTTGGTTTTCGCCATCGGGACTCTCGTTTTTGGGCGCGCCGCGGGATTTGCCGGTGCGCTTATCCTGGCCACCTACCCGATTCATCTGTGGAACCAGAAGCAGCCTGAGACCACCTATCCTTTCGCGGTGCCGATTCTTGGAGCCATCCTCGTCATCCTGTGGTGGGAGCGGTCGGGCGGATCCCGTTCCGTCCTGTCGGGCGCCGTCTGCGGGCTGCTTCTCGGCCTCTCCGCCCTGTTCCGGCCGTTCTCGCTGCTGCTGGGTCTTGCGCTAGCGGCCGGAGTCTTCGGCCTGTTTCGCGCCCTGCCGGCCGGGCAGCGGCTCGTTTTCGCTGTGTCTCTGCTGGCCGCGAACCTGGTTACATTCGCGCCGTGGGTGCTCCATGTCCGGACGCAGACGGGGCTCTGGCTCCCGCTGAGCAATAACGGGCCGGCCAGCATTTCTGATGGCCTGGTTTTCGGGGGAGGCCGTTCCCAACACGGTCTTTTCGAAACGGGACCCGCCCCGTTGCGCCGCTTTCTCCGGGAGACGGCCGCGGCGCTGCCCAACTTGCACGGGACCAGCGAACTGGTGGGCCACGTGATTGCCGAAGCGGGACGGAATCCGGCGGGCGTCGCCCAGTTGGCTTTCTTCAAGGCCGCGCGGAGCTGGTACGGAACCGACTCCGGAATGTGGGAGCGCCATATCCTGCTCCTTCAGATTCCGTACTTGGTTTTGATGATCTTCGGGATGAAACGCGCCGCGCAAGACGGTGATCCGCAGCGAACGTTCCTCTGGCTTGCGCTGCTTGTCCTGGCCTATTTTTGGGCGGTGACGATGGTCGCCCTCACGATTCTTCGCTACATGCTGCCAGTCATTGCTCTCCTGATGGTGTTCCCCGGCCGCCTCCTGGCAGACGGCCTCTCCAGTCCTGTAACGAAAGGTTCTCATGAAAGCCTCCTTCTATCTCGGTGAACAACGGATTGAGACCGGCGTTTGCACGCCCGTTCCGCCCGGTCCGGGACAAGTACAGATCCGCGTTTCTCACGTCGGCATCTGCGGAACCGATCTGCACATCGTGCACGGCAAGATGGACCATCGCGTCACGTTCCCGCAGATCCTCGGTCACGAGACCTCTGGAGTGATCGCCGCTACCGGTGAGGGTGTCAGCGGCTGGCGTGAGGGGGACCGGGTGACGGTCATGCCGCTCGATCCGTGCGGGCAGTGTCCCGCCTGCCGCGCCGGACACAGCCATATCTGCCAGAAGTTGAAGTTCATCGGCATCGACGCGCCAGGGGCTTTGCAGAGCTACTGGACCGTCCCGGCTCACACGCTGCACCGGCTGCCGGAATCGTTGCCGCTCGACCTCGGCGCGTTGATTGAGCCGATTGCCGTTGCCTGTCACGACGTGCGCCTCGGCGAAGTGCGCGCCGGCGAGTTCGCTGTCGTCCAGGGGGCCGGTCCGATCGGCACGCTCGTGGCGCTGGTGGCGGCGCAGCGAGGCGCGCGCGTGCTGGTGACCGAGGTCAACCCGCACCGGGTCGAGATGGCGCGCTCGCTCGGACTCGACGCGGTGGACCCGCGCGAAGTGGACGTCGTGGAAGCCGTGAATGAACGCACTGGCGGTGCCGGCGCCGACGTCGTGTTCGAAGTCTCCGGCTCTCAGGCGGGCTCGGATCTCATGACGCAGATCGCCAAGGTCCGCGGGCGCATCGTGGTGGTGGCGATCTTCGCCGCCAAGCCGCAGGTCGACCTGTTCCGTTTCTTCTGGCGTGAGCTCCGGCTGTGCGGTGCGCGCGTCTACGAGCACGAGGATTTCGAGGAGGCGATCGCTCTGGCGGCGTCCGGGCGCCTGCCTCTGGAGCAACTGGTCACGGAGCGCCGGCCGATCGAAGAGGTCGCCGCAGCCGTCGAACGGCTGGAAGGCGGCGGCGCCGTGATGAAGATCCTCATCCGTTGCGAAGATTGAAAGGGTACCCATGAGCATTCTGGATCAGTTCCGTTTGGACGGAAAAGTTGCGCTCGTCACCGGCTGCCGCCGCGGCATCGGGCGGGGGATGGCGCTGGCGCTGGCCGAAGCCGGCGCGGACATCATCGGAGTGAGCAAGTCCCAGGAGCCCTCCGGCAGCGCCATCGAACAGGAGGTCACGGCCCTGGGACGCCGGTTCCGGGGGTATCCGTGCGATCTGGCCGACCGCCACGCTCTCTACGGATTTCTGGGGCAACTGCAGCGGGACGAACCGGTGGTCGACATCCTGTTCAACAACGCCGGCACAATCCTGCGCAAGCCCGCCGCCGAACATCCGGACGAGTTCTGGGACACGACCATCGAGACGAATCTGTCGGCGCAATTCATCCTGGCGCGCGAGATCGGCCGCGGCATGGTGGAGCGCGGGCGCGGCAAGGTCGTGTTCACCTGCTCGCTGCTGACCTTTCAGGGCGGGATCACGGTGCCGGGCTATGCCGCGAGCAAGGGCGCGGTGGGGCAGCTTGTCAAAGCGTTCGCCAATGAGTGGGCGGGCAAAGGCGTGAACGTCAACGGGATCGCACCCGGATATATCGCGACCGACAACACCGAAGCGCTGCGGAAGGATCCGGTGCGCAACCCGGCGATTCTCGCCCGCATTCCCGCGGGCCGCTGGGGGACGCCCGAAGATTTTCGCGGCGTGGCCGTGTTTCTTGCTTCCGCCGCGTCAGACTACGTGCACGGTTCGATTGTGACGGTCGACGGCGGGTGGATGGGGCGCTGAACGGTCAGCGCATCAGGGTCCAGCGGATCTCCGGAGAGATCAACCGATCAGTGCCGCGGCGCCACGAGCAAGGAGACTCGCTCCCAGTGCGGCGCCCGTCGAGGCGGCCTCTGCGGCGGAGCCCTCGGCCGAAGCGCGGATGAGCTTCGCGCCATCCGGCGACGCGACGACCGCCTCGACCCGGAGCGTCACGCCCTGCACCGCCGCATAGGCCCCCATCGGAATCTGGCACCCTCCGCCGAGCGCCTCCAACACAGAGCGCTCCGCCGTCACCGCGAGCCGCGTCGGCGTGTGCTCCAGCGCAGTGCAGGCTTCGCGGGCTGCGCCATCCTCGCGTGTTTCAATGCCGAGAGCGCCCTGTCCGACCGCGGGACACATCGTGCCCGGGTCGAGCGGCGCGGCGATGCGCGCACCAAGCCCCAGTCGCTCCAGTCCCGAGGCGGCCAGCACGATCGCGTCGTATTGGCCTTCGTCGAGCTTGCGCAGCCGCGTGTCGACATTGCCCCGCACCGGTTCCAGCACCAGGTCGGGCCGGAGATGCCGCAATTGCGCCGCGCGCCGCAAGGAACTCGTGCCCACGCGCGCTCCGGCGCCAAGCGCGTCGAGCGTGCGCCCGACGAGCGCATCTCTGGGATCGGCGCGTTCGGGTGTCGCCGCCAGCACCAGGCCTTCCGGCAGCACGGTGGGAAGATCCTTGAGGCTGTGCACGGCGAGATCGATTGTCCCGGCAAGAAGAGCCTCCTCGATCTCCTTCGTGAACAGACCCTTCGTTCCGACTTGCGCCAGTGGGACATCCTGAATCTTGTCGCCGGTGGTGCGAATGATCTCGATGCGGCACTCGTGCCCCAGCGCTTCCAATTCACCCGCGACCCAGCGCGCCTGCCACAGCGCGAGTTGCGAGCCCCGCGATCCGATCACCAGTATCACTTGAGATGAAAGACCTTTCGAATGGCGTCGATGACATGGACGCCATCCGGGTCCGCCGCGCGGCGGCGCAGTTCGGAGATTGGCCCATGCGCGATCTTGTTCACGATCGCCCGCGTCATCGCCTGAATCACTTCGTCCTGCTGCGGAGTAAGCGTGCCGAGTTTCCGCCGCGCGCGTTCGATCTCGCCCGCGCGGATCGCCTCGAGCTGTTCCTGGAGGCTGACAATGGTCGGCGCAACCTCCCCGCACTTTAAGCATTTCGATCATGCGGTCCACTTCCACCGCGATGATCTCTTCGGCACGGACCGCTTCCTTGTGGCGCTCCTCACGATTCGCATTGACGACACCCTGCAAGTCGTCGATGTCGTAAAGAAACGCGTTGTCGACCCGGTTCACTTCCGGGTCGATGTTGCGCGGCACGGCGATGTCGATCAGAAACATCGGCCTGTTGCGCCGCGCGGTGATGACGTGTTGCACCTCGTGGCGGTGCAGGATGTAGTGCGGCGCGGCGCTCGACGCAATCAGGATGTCGATCTCCGGCAGGAACGAAAGGAACCGGGTATGCTCGATCGGCGTGCCGCCGAAGGCCTCCGCCATCTCCACGGCCCGCTCGTAGGTGCGGTTGGTGACGAAGATGTGCGCCGCTCCGCCGCGGTGCAGGTGACGCGCCGACAACTCCGACATCTTGCCGGCGCCCACGATCATGACTTTGCGGCCGTTGAGAGTTCCGAAAATCTTCTTCGCCAGTTCGACCGCGGCGTAACTCACCGACACCGCCATCTGCCCGATGCCTGTTTCCGAACGCACGCGCTTAGCCACGGCGAACGCGCGGGCGGTCACGCGTTCCAGAACGCTGTTGACCGCGCCTTGATCTTTCGCCAGGGCGTAGGCGCTTTTCAACTGCCCGAGGATCTGCGGCTCTCCGACGATCATGGAGTCGAGGCTCGATGCCACGCGGAAGAGATGGTGAATCGCGTCGCGGCCTTCGCGGCGGTAGAGCGCCGGCTCCAGCGCCGGCAGACCGGATTCGAGGAAGAACTGCTCCAGGATCGGAACCGCGTGGTAATCCGGCGCGGTGGCCAGCAGGACCTCGACGCGATTGCACGTGGACAGGATGAGCGCCTCGGAAACACCTTCCGCGCCGAGCAGCCATGCGAGCGCCTCGGGGATGCGGGCTTCAGGGATCGCCAGCCGCTCCCGGATTTCCACCGGCGCCGTTTTGTGACTGATGCCTGCGAGGACGAGGTTCATGGCTGCAGGATCGAGATCAGGTTTTTGTGGGCCGCCCACGTGACGGCCGAACAACCAACGGCGGTTAACGCCAGCACCGCCGCCTTCCGCCCGCGCCATCCCGCGGAAATCCGCAGCACGAGCATCAACATGTAAATCCCCCACGTGAACAGTGACACGGCGATCTTCGGTTCGCGAATCCACGAAGTGCCGATCTCGACAAACGCCCAGGTGCTTCCCACGGCTACAGCGAGCGTGATCAGGACGAAGCCTACGGTCATCGAACGCGAGATCAGGTCGTCGAGTGTGCCGAGGGCAGGGAGGCGCTGGTAGAACGAGCGCGGCTGCTTGCGCTTCAACTCCCGCTCCTGGAACAGGTAGATCAGCGCGCCGACGGTCATCAGCAGCAGAGCGGCGTACCCAAGCAGCACCAGCAGAACGTGGACCGACAGCCAGGTGTCGCGCACGGCGGAACTGGGCCACGCGCGGACGAATCCGCTCATGGCCGCGAGCAGCGTCAGGGTAAACGCCATCGGGAAGATGACGATTCCCAGTTGGGCCACGCCGTACTTCCAATGCGCCGCGAGAAACGCCGCGACAATCAGCAGCGCCAGAAGAGAGAACGATTCGTAGATGTCACTGGCAAGGAAATGACCCGTGCGCATGGTGCGGTCGACAACCGAGACGGCGTGCAGAATCGCGCCGAGGCGTGCAGCAGCCACAGCCGGTCCGAACCAGACCTCCCGGCGCCTCGCCACCGTCAGGATGGCGTGCAACAAGCCGACGGAATAGAGGAGCGCCGCCACGCGAAGCCAGAAGGCGCTCGTTTCGTCCACGCAGTCTCCTCCGCCGCCCCTACCGCCCCGGTTCCAGCTTGCGGTACATCAGGTTCCGGTACCAGACAGTACTGCCAGGATCGTGCTGCTGGAGCGCCAGGTAGCCGCGCATGAAGCGCCGCTCGGGGTCGACGTAATCCACGACCGCCTTTCCATTCACCTGGATCACGATGTGGTCGCCACGCACCGTGATGTGCTGGGTCCACCAGGTGTCATCGGGCACCAGTTGTTCCTTGACGTCGGCGATGGAGTACAGACTGCCCGTGCGGCGCCAGTCCTTGTGGCTGTTGTTGACCTGCGCTTCGTACCCCTTCGGCCAATCGTTCTCGGTCCACTGGGCGCGGAAATACATTCCGGAGTTGCTGCCAGGCGTCGTCTTCACATCCGCCTTGAACTCACAGTCGCCGCATTGCTCCACCATCCAGTAGAGGTGGCTGCGCTCGCCCGTGCCCTTGATCGCGCCGTCCTCGAGGGTCCAGTTGTCGGGCCGCTCGTTGGCTTTCCAGCCCTCAAGCGTCTCGCCGTCGAACATGCGCACCCAACCGCCGTCGGCTGCGCAGCCGAACAATGCCGCGCCGCAGAGCAGCACGACCGGACCGATGCTGAGCTTCATTCTTTCAGTTTAACTTGTTGCCGCCTTGAGATATAAGGGAGTCATGCGGCGATCGATGTTCGTGCCTGTCCTGGCGATGGCGATGCTGCCGGGCGCGTGGGCGGAAGCTCCCGGCGGGTTTGTGCTCGGCGCGCTCAGCCTGACACCGGAACCATGGGACAAACAGGGCAACTTCGCCAAGCTCGAGCGATACGCGCGAGAGGCGGCGTCGCGGGGGGCGCAGGTGATCGTCGCGCCCGAAGGGTATCTCGAAGGCTATGTGGGCAACGGCAAGCGCACACCGGATCTCGCCTGGACACGCTACGCCGCCGAGGCCGCCGAGGAACTGGGCGGACCACTGCTGGGGCGCGTGCGCACCCTGGCCGCGGAACTTGGCGTCTACCTGATGACCGGGTTCGCAGAGAAACGCGCCGGACGCGTCTTCAACTCCGCCGTGATGTTCTCTCCGGCGGGTGAGGTCGTCTCGCACTATTCGAAGAGCCACACCATGGACGACGAGCCATTCAATACGAAGGGCGCCGAGTTCCCGGTGGTGCGGACGGAATTCGGACGCTGGGGCACGCTGATCTGCTTCGACCGGCAACTGCCCGAGACGGCCCGCATTCTCGCGCTCAACGGTGCAGACGTGATCTTTGTCCCCGCCTGGGGCAGCTACGGCGAGATGAACGACATGATGATGCGGGTGCGCGCATACGAGAACGGCGTTTTCCTCGCGTTCGTTCATCCGAAGCGGGCGCTGCTGGTCGATCCGGGCGGCAAAGTGATCGCGCAAAGCGAAGGCGAACACGATCAGGTCGTGCTCGGAAGGATTGAGCCCGCGCGTCGCGGGAACTCGCTGCTGCGCTTCCGCCGCCCGGAACTCTATCGCGACCTCGCCACGGAGCGCTGAGCTATCCTGAAGACTGCATGTTCCTCAAGATCCTCGCCCACCCGGTCTTTGTCAGTCTGAACTACCACATGCCCATGGTGGTCGACCTGCGCAACCCGCTGATCATGTTGCAGGGCGAGAACGGATCGGGCAAATCGACCCTCCTGCATTCCATTCTGTACGCCCTCCGGGGCGACAGCGTCGATGGCTATGTCTACCGCTGGGAGGGAGGCAAGCCGCAGACCCGCGAAGTGTTCCTCTTCGATGCGGAGCGTCACAATCCGCGCACGCAACTCGAATTGTTCGAAGGGCAGCCGGAGATGCTGGAGTTCCTCCAGATGGCCAGCCACGGGCAGGTGATGCTGGCGATGTTCTCGCAGAATTTCCCCAGTCTGCCGGAGGGGACGATCCTGCTGCTCGACGAGCCCGAGATGGCTCTATCCCCGTCCAATCAGCGCCGCGTGCTGAAGATGATGAAGGAACTGGTCGAGCAGAAGGGCTTTCGGATCGTCGCCGCGACGCATTCTCCCGTGTTCGTCGAGGATGCCGAAACGTACGTCATCAACCTGGACCGCCACCTGAACCGGAACGTCCCTTCGACCGACCTCGGCCTGGAAGGCCGGAGCACCCTCCAATAACCGTCTATACTTGAGGAGAAGGAGCCTTTGAGTGTCCCCACGCCGGTTCATGCGCCTCTTTGCGCATTTGCAACTGATGCCCGTTCTCGAAAGCGGTGAAGAAACTCTCGTTGGCGGTCAGGCCGTCATCGAGGGGGTCATGATGCGCGCACCGCACAGTTACTGTGTTTCGGTACGGAAACCCAACGGTGAGATCGTGAGCGAAGAGATGCCGGTGTCGCGGCCTTCGGAGAAGCATCGCCTGCTTCGCGTGCCGGTGCTGCGCGGCCTCGGAACCCTGGGTCAGGCGATGTCCCTCGGCGTTAAGGCGCTGCGGTTCTCCGCCAACGCTGCACTTGAAGAGGAAAACCGGGCCAAGGGCGAGGACAAGCCAAAGGAAGAAATCTCCGGCTGGATGATGGGACTCAACATGGCGTTCTCCCTGGCCTTTTTCATCTTCCTCTACAAGTTTGTGCCGCTCTATCTTGTGACAGCGGCCGAGAAGGTGATGCCCGCCCTCGGCAACCGCATCGCATTCAACCTCGCTGACGGCGTGGTGCGCATGGCGATCTTCGTCTGCTTCCTGCTGCTGCTGTCGCGGATGAAGGACATTCGCCGCGTGTTCGAATATCATGGCGCGGAACACAAGGTGGTATTCAACTTCGAATCCGGCAAACCGGTGACCGTGGACAACGCGCAGAAGTTCGTCACCTGGCACCCGCGCTGCGGAACGAGCTTCCTGCTTGTCGTGATGGTGGTGTCGATCATCACCTACGCTCTGGTGCCATTCGACGGGTTCGCGGCGAAATTTGCGGCGCGCGTTGTGCTGCTGCCTGTGATCGCCGGCGTCAGCTACGAGATGATCCGGCTCGCCGCGCGGAAGCAGGGTTCGCTGCTCGCGACCGTGGTCGCTCCGGGACTCTGGCTGCAGCGCATCACCACGCAACCGCCGTCGGACGAACAGACCGAAGTCGCCATCCACGCCCTGGACCGCGCGATGCAACTCGAAGCCGCGCAAGGCGGCGAACTGGTCGTTGCCTGATCTATGCAGTTCCTCGACAAACTGAAGGAAATCGAGCTGCGCTTTGACGGACTGAACCGTCAGATGGCCGATCCCGAGGTGATCGGGGACGCCGACCGCTACCGTAAGACCGCGAAGGCACATAGCGAGCTCGAAGAAGTCGTGGCGAAGTACCGCGACTGGAAAAAGGCCACCGCAGACCTGGCCGAAGCCCGCTCGATGCTCGCGGAGAGCGATGCCGACCTGCGCGCGATGGCGGAGGACGAGGTGTCCCGGCTGGAGCCGCAGGCGACGTCACTCGAGCAGGAACTCAAGTTTCTCCTGCTGCCCAAGGATCCCAACGACGGCAAGAACGTGGTGCTCGAAATCCGCGCCGGCACGGGCGGCGATGAGGCATCGCTCTTCGCCGGCGAGATCTTCCGCATGTACACGCGCTATGCGGAAACACAGCGCTGGCGCGTTGAGATCACGTCGGCCAGCGAGTCGGCAATCGGCGGGATGAAGGAAGTGATCGCGCTGATCAACGGCGAGAACGTCTACTCGAAGCTGAAGTACGAAAGCGGCGTGCACCGGGTGCAGCGGGTGCCGGTCACCGAACAGCAGGGGCGGGTGCATACGTCGGCGATCACGGTGGCGGTGCTGCCGGAAGCCGACGATGTCGAGATCAAGCTGGACCAGAAGGACCTGCGGATCGATACGTTCTGCTCGTCAGGACCGGGCGGCCAGTCGGTGAACACCACCTATTCCGCCGTGCGCATCACCCACCTGCCCACGGGCGTGGTGGTGTCCTGCCAGGACGAGAAGTCGCAGATCAAGAACCGGGCCAAGGCCGAGCGCGTGCTGCGGTCACGTCTGTATGAGATCGAACTGCAGAAGCAGCAGCAGGAACTGGGCGCCGAACGGCGCAGCCAGATCGGCTCAGGGGATCGCAGCGAGAAGATCCGGACGTACAACTTCCCGCAGAACCGCGTGACCGACCACCGCATCGGCCTGACGCTGCATCAACTCGATCTGGTGATGGACGGCCGCCTGGATCCGCTTGTTGACGCGCTGACCACGCACTATCAGACGGAGCGGCTGAGGGCTGAGAGCGAAGCGGCCTGAGTCATTCTCCATCAGCTCCCAGGCGGTCCGGCACGCTGCTGAACATACCTTCCACGCTCACTACACCGCGCGCGAGCGGCGCGCACCGGCGGCGGTTTCGGCGCGGGCGGGCTTCTTGGGCGTCATCTCCAGGCGGCGCACCTGGTCCGACACGCAGACGAGGAACATCGGCTGCTTGGCGTTCTTGAGGATGTCGATGATGCGGTTCGGGCTGTCTTCGAGATAAATCGACTTGCCGTCGGTCAGAAGGTGGAACTCCGTCTGCCCACCCGCCACCTCGCTCAACCGCTTGCCCATCTCCCGCTGCAGGTAACGCAGCACGCGGCGGATCTTCTGCAGCGAGAAGCCCTTGCGACGCAGTTCGGCGATGACGGTGACCTCGACCACCTCGGCCGGCAGGTAGATGCGGCGGTGCCCGTCGTGGCGGGGACTGACCACGTTGCGCTCATCCCACCACTGGAGCTGGCGCAGGCTGACGCCGGAAATGCGGGCGACATCGCTCGATGAAAAAAGAGGGCCCTCGGGAAGAGGTGCAGGTTTCGTTTTTTTTGTTTTGAACATTTTGCCCCGCTTGCGTCCGGCGAAGTCCACCTCTACGGATTGTACTCGCCCCCGGTTCCCTGTCAAGACGTTTTTCCGTTGTGTTGTCAATAGCTTAGCCGCCGCCCACAAACTGGACAATTTCGAGGCGCGAGCCTTCCCGGAGGCGCTCGGTCGTCCAGCGGTCTCGCCGCAGGATGGCCCGGTCCAGTTCTACGGCGACACGTTCCGGCGCCAAGTCAAGCTGCGACAGGACGTCGGCGACGGTGGCGCCTGCCGGGAAGGTGCGCGATTCCCCGTTCACCTGGATCCCGATGGGGCTTGACGTCAATGGGGTCGCCCCCGCTGGTTGACACTCCATTTCGCAACTATTATAGTCAAATTTAAGACTCCGCCGATCCCAAGCGCTATACAGATGCCGACTTCGCATCCTGAACTCTACTTCCCTGTCTTGTTGCAGGCAGCCCTCGCCCTGGCTGTGGCGATCGCGCTTCCGGTACTCTCCTTCGTGCTCGGGAAGCGGTTGAAGAACGCCGTCAAGGATCTCCCGTACGAATCGGGCATCACCCCGGTCGGCAATGCCAGGCAGCGTTTCAGCGTCAAGTTCTACCTGGTCGGCATGTTGTTCATTTTGTTTGACATCGAGGCCATCTTCCTGTTTCCGTGGGTTGTCGTGTACCGGGAGCTGATGCTGTACGGCTTCGTCATCATGCTGGTGTTCATCGTTTTGGTCCTGGACGGCTTCTTCTACATCTGGAAGATGGGCGTGCTCGACTGGGCGCAGGACGAACCGGCCTCGTTGCGGCAGGCGCCGGGACCCGTGGCGGTCCAGGCGGCCAGCGGAGATTAAATGGACATTCCCGCACAGATCCAGCCCTTGGTGAAGGGGCACATGGAAGCGCTGGGCGAGCTCACCGTGGAGGTGGCGGCCGAAGATCTCGTGGCCGCCTGCCAGGTGCTGAAGGCTCAACACAAGTTCGTTCGCCTCAGCACGGTGACGGCGGTCGACCGCTTCCCCGCCGAACCTCGGTTCGAGGTCGTCTATCACCTCTATTCGATCGAGCACAACCAGCGCTTGCGTCTCAAGTGTCACGTGGGAGGGGAGGCGCCGGAAGTGGATTCAGTGACCGGCGTCTGGCAGGGCGCCAACTGGTACGAGCGGGAAGTGTTCGACCTGTTCGGCATCCGCTTCCGCAATCATCCGAATCTGACGCGGATCATGATGCCCGAGGACTGGCAAGGGCATCCTCTCCGTAAGGACTATCCAGTCAATGGGTTCAAATAGCACGATGAGCGAGGAACAACTCACCGCCGTCTCTGAGCCGGCCGTGAACGATTCGCCACTGAAGCCGCGCCGCATGACCCTGAACATGGGTCCGCAGCATCCGTCAACACACGGCGTGCTGCGCCTGGTGATCGAACTCGAAGGCGAAAAGGTGATCAGTGCCACGCCGGACATCGGCTACCTGCACACGGGCATCGAGAAGGAGTTCGAGGCGAAGTTCTACCAGCAGGGAGTTACGCTGACGGACCGCATCGATTACCTCGCTCCACTGTCGAACAATTTCTGCTACTGTCTTGCCGCCGAGAAGCTGCTCCAGGTCGAGGTGCCGCCACTGGCGCAATGGACGCGCGTGATGCTGGCGGAGTTCACGCGTCTCAACAGCCACCTGGTCTGGCTTGGGACCCACGCGCTCGACATCGGCGCGATGACGGTGTTTCTCTATTGCTTCCGGGAGCGCGAAGAGTTGCTGCGGCTGTTCGAGATGTATTCCGGGCAGCGCATGATGACCAGCTACTTCCGCATCGGCGGCCTGGCGCTTCCCCCGCCGCGCGGCTGGCAGCAGCGCGTTAAGAAGCTGATCGACATCTTTCCCAGCCGGATCGACGAATACGAAGATCTGCTGACGAAGAACGATATCTTTGTCGGCCGCACCAAAGGGGTTGGATACCTGCCGGTCGATCAGATGATCGACCTTGGCGTCACCGGCCCCATGCTGCGTGCGGCCGGGATCGCGGTAGACATCCGTAAGAGCGAGCCGTATTCCAGCTACGAGAAGTTCGATTTCGAGGTCCCGACGCGGACGGAGAACGATGTGTACGCGCGCTATCTCGTGCGGCTTGCGGAGATGCGTCAGAGCGTGCGCATCATCCAGCAGGCATGGGAGGGCATGCCGGGCGGGCCGCATCAGGCCGACGCGCCAAAGGTCGTCCTTCCTGAGCGGGAAAAGATGAAGACCCAAATGGAGTCGCTCATCTACCACTTCAAGATCGTCACGGAAGGCTTCCGGGTGCCTCCCGGAGAGGTGTACCAGGTGATTGAATCGCCCCGCGGCGAAGTCGGTTACTACATGGTGAGCGACGGCACGAGCAAGCCCTACCGGGTCCACGTGCGTGGGCCCAGCTATGGCAACCTGCAGGCCATCGCCGACATGGTCCGCGGCACGATGGTGGCCGACGTGATCGCCATCCTCGGCAGCATGGACTTTGTCCTTGGCGACATTGACCGCTAGCGGACAGAACGGAAACATCATGACGTTTTCGCCCGAACTGGAAGAGAAGTTTGCCCGGCTCCTGACCATTTACCCGGAAGGCCGCCAGCGCTCCGCGGTGGTGCCGATGTTGATGTTTGCGCAGGACGAGGTCGGCCATGTCACGCCGGAACTGATCGAGGAGATCGCAAAGCGCATTGGAATCCCGACCGTGCAGATTGAGGAGGTGGTGACCTACTACTCGATGCTGCACCAGAAGCCGATGGGCAAGTACCACGTCCAGATCTGCACGAACGTGAGCTGCATGCTGACCGGCGGTACGGAGCTATGGGAACGCGCCTGTCAGAAGTTGGGAATCGGACATCTCCAGCGCACCGGGGACGGGCAGATCTCCTTGGAAGAGGTGGAGTGCATCGGCGCCTGTTCCTGGGCCCCGGCGCTCCAGGTGAACTACGACTTCCATCACAATGTGACGCCCGAGAAGCTCGATGAAATCCTCGAGGCGTGCCGCAAGGTCAACTGAGGTCCGGACATGACAAAGCTCTACAACGAACCGAGCCCGCTCGAAACCCGCGTCCTGACCAAGCGTTTCGGTCTGCCGAATTCCGCTTCGCTCGATACGTATCTGGCGACCGACGGCTACGTCGCGATCCGCAAGGCGATCGAGATGACGCAGGACGACGTCATCAACGAAGTCAAAGCGTCGAATCTGCGGGGACGCGGCGGCGCCGGCTTCCCGACCGGGATGAAGTGGGGCTTTGTCCCCCGCAGTTCGCCGAAGCCGAAGTACATCGTGGTCAATGCGGATGAGAGTGAGCCAGGGACCTGCAAGGACCGGCTCCTCATGGAATACGATCCGCACCAGTTGATCGAGGGCATGATGATTGCCGGCCGGGCCGTCGACGCCAAGGCTGGGTATATCTATATCCGCGGCGAGTACCGCTACCTCATCGACATCATGGACAAGGCGATTGCCGAAGCCTACCAGCGGGGCTATCTCGGCAAGAACCTGTTCGGCTCGGATTTTTCGTTCGACTGCTACACGCACACGGGCGCGGGCGCTTACGAGTGCGGCGAGGAATCGGCGCTGCTGGAATCGCTTGAGGGCAAACGCGGGGTGCCGCGCATCCGGCCGCCGTTTCCGGCTGTCGTGGGCGCGTGGCAGTGCCCGACCATTTTGAACAACGTCGAGACCTTTTGTGCGGTCCCCCCGATCATCCGCGATGGCGGGGCGGCCTTCGCCGCGCTCGGCGTTCCGAAGGCGGGCGGGACCAGGCTGACCTGCCTCTCCGGCCATCTGAACAAGCCGGGTGTGTACGAACTGGCCCTGGGTTTCCCGCTCGACAAGATGATCAACGAAGTCGGCGGCGGCATCCCCAACGGCAGGAAGTTGAAAGCGTTTATTCCCGGCGGTTCGTCCTGCCCGATCCTGACGGCGGCCGAGTGCGAAGGCCTCACGATGGACTATGACTCGATGGCCAACGCCAAGACGATGCTTGGTTCGGGCGGAGTCGTCGTGATGGATGACACGACGGACATGGTGAAGGTCGCGTTGCGCATCATGCGGTTTTACGCGCACGAAAGCTGCGGATGGTGCATCCCGTGCCGCGAGGGAACGGCGTGGCTGCGCAAGATTCTGACCCGGTTCGTCGACGGGATGGGCACTAAACAGGACATCAACCTCATCGGCGACCTGGCGCATAACATGTTGGGCCGGACTTTCTGTCCGCTCGGCGACGCGGCTGCGCTGCCGACCATTTCCATCGTTGAGAAGTTCCGCGACGAGTTCGAAGCGTATCTCGCGCGGACAACGGTATCGATCCCGGTGCAGTCGGACTTGCCGGTCCTGCAGCCGGGAATGTAAGAGAACGAAGCTCATTATGGCCGAACTCGTCTCCCTGACAATCGACGGACGGACGGTCCAGGTGCCGCCCGGGACGCTGGTCATCGACGCCGCGAAGAAAATTGGCGTCGAGGTGCCGGCCTTCTGTTACTACGAGGGTCTCAGCCTGCAGGCTGCCTGCCGGATGTGTCTGGTGGAAGTGGAAAAAATGCCGAAGCTGATGGCGGGCTGTACGCTGCCGGTTGCTGAAGGCATGGTGGTTCGCACCGAAACTCCCACAATCGCCAAGGCGCGAAAGTCGACTCTCGAATTCCTGTTGACCAACCACCCGCTCGATTGCCCGGTGTGCGACAAGGGCGGCGAGTGCGAGTTGCAGGACATGGTCTTCCGCTATGGGGCGGGAGAGAGCCGGTACACCGAGATCAAACACCACGTCGACGAGAAGCAGTGGTCGCCGGTCGTGTACTTCGACGCGCCGCGCTGCATTCTCTGCTACCGGTGCGTGCGCATTTGCGATGAGGGCATGGGCGTTGGCGCACTCGGGGTCATCAATCGCGGCGTCGTGAGCGAGATTGCGCCGAACAAGACCGACCACCTCGAATGCGACGAGTGCGGCATGTGCATCGACATCTGCCCCGTCGGCGCTCTCACAAGCGGCGCGTACCGCTACAAGACGCGGCCCTGGGAGATGCAGCATGTCGGCACGATCTGCACCCACTGTTCGAACGGCTGCAAGACCACGCTCGGGGTCCGGAACAACGAGATCATGCGCGGCGACAACCGCGACCAGTCCGGCGTGAACGGTGAGTTCCTCTGCATCAAGGGCCGCTATGCCTTCGACTTCTATCATCACCAGGAACGGCTGCAGTCGCCGCTCGTGCGGAAGAACGGCAAGCTTGAGCCCGTCTCCTGGAAAGAGGCTTTGGAAGCGGCCGCGGCGCGGTTGAAAGCCGCCAGGGATGCCGGATCGAAGATCGGCGTGATCGGATCCACCCGCACCTCCAACGAAGAGAATTTCTACCTCCAGAAGTTTGCCCGCCTCGGTCTGGGCACTAACCACATCGACCATCACCGCACGGGCGACGTCGTGACACTGTTGGACGCACTGAGCGGCCAGAAAGATGCCCTGGCGACCACCGCCGATCTGTACGAGAAGCCGGCCATCGTCGTGCTTGGCGCGGACCTCGCGCTTGAGCATCCGCTGCTCTCCTTCCAGATCCGCGCCAACTTCCGCCACCATCAGGCGCGGGTTTACGCGGTTACCGAGAAACCTGTGCGCGAGGACAAGTACGCTGCCGCAGCGATCCGTTGCGATGCGGCCGGGGAGCTGGCGGCGCTTGAAACGCTGCGCGAGAAGCTGGCGAATGAGCCTGAACTCGTGATCGTCTTTGGCGATACGGTGAAGGGCGACGCCGTGCGCAAGCTGGTGGCGTTCGGATCGTCCCTTGGCAAGCCGGTGAAATATGTCGCGCTGGTCGACTATTCGAACTCGCGCGGCGCCATGGACATGGGCCTCGTCCCGGAGCTGCTCCCGGGTTACCGCCCGAGCGGGCAGACGGGAATGTCCGCCGGCGAGATGGTGGCTTCCGGCGATCTCGACATGCTCTACATCGTCGGCGCGAATCCGCTGGAAGGTGGACAGCCGCTGGGCGGCAAGCCGTTCGTAATCGTCCACGAGATGTTCCTCACAGAGACCGCTCAGGCCGCTGACATTGTGTTCCCCGCTTCTTCGGCTTACGAGAAGAACGGCACCGTGACGAGCGTGACGGGCGAGGTGCAGCAACTGAAGAAGGCCGTGCAGGCGATGGGCACCAAACCGGACCTCGAAATCCTGGGCCTGCTGGTCCGCGAGATGGGGCTCGCCGCCCAGATCGGTCCCTGGACGCCGGACAAAGTGTTTCAGGAAATCCGCGAGACGGTTCCAGGGTATAATATGCCTTTACCGGTCATCGCTACTGGAGGAGCCGTGCAAACGGCGCCCGTCAATGGACGCATCGAGGTGGATGCGCGTCCGGATCTCGTGCGGTCCTCGCGCGACGGGCTCTTTACGTCGGGGACTCTGGGACGCTACTCGAAAGTGCTCAATTCCGTAGTGGAAGGACGCCACCACACGTAATGGAATTCTTCATCGTCAGCACCATCAAGGCGCTGCTGGTCTTCTTTGTCCTGATGACCACGCTCGCCTATCTGCAATGGGTTGAACGAAAAGTCATCGCGCACATCCAGCTTCGCCAGGGGCCCTACCGCGTAGGGCCCCATGGTTTGTTGCAACCCCTCGCGGACGTGATCAAGCTGATCACGAAAGAAGGCATCGTCCCGCCCCACGTCAACAAGTTTTTCTACTTCCTCGCGCCGATCATTGCGGTCTCCATGTCGCTGATCGCGATCTCAGTGATCCCGTTCGGCGGGGAGATCGAAGTCTTCGGCATCACGACGCACATGCAGTTGACGGATCTGAACATCGGATTGCTGCTGGTGCTGGCGTTGGCCTCAATGGGGACGTATGGCATTGCGCTCGCGGGTTGGGCGTCGAACAACAAGTATTCACTGCTCGGCGGCCTGCGCAGTTCCGCGCAGATGGTCAGCTACGAGCTTCCCCTGTCGCTGGCGATCGCCTCCCCGCTGCTGTTGCTGAATACCCTGAGCTTAAGGGAGATGGTCACACAGCAGGAGGGCTTCATGCTGGGCTTCCTGCCCAATTGGACGATCTTTCAGGGTCCGGCGCCGCAACTTGTCGGGATGGTCCTGTTCCTCATTGCCGCCTTCGCCGAGACGAACCGCATCCCATTCGACCTGCCCGAGGCAGAAACAGAACTCGTCGCCGGGTTCCATGCCGAGTACAGCAGTATGAAGTTCGCGGCGTTCTTCATGGCGGAGTACTCGAATATGCTCACGGCCGCCGCCGTCACGACCACCGTGTTCCTCGGTGGCTGGCTTCCGGCATTGCCGGGCATGGCGGGGGACCTGATCGCGCCCGCGGTCTTCGCCACGGGAGGCGCCGTGTGCCTCTATCACGGTCTGAACCCGGCCCGGAAGCGCGACAAATACACTCTGCCGGTGTTCGCGCTGGTGTTCTTCGGCTTGGCCGCGCTGTTCCTAGCGCCGCCGCTCAAGGACATCGCGATGCCACTGTTCTGGTTTGGGGCGAAGACTGGAGCCCTGCTGTTCGTCTTTATCTGGATCCGCGGGACGCTGCCGCGCTTCCGCTATGACCAGCTCATGGGGTTCTGCTGGAAGTTTCTGTTCCCGGTCGCTGTGCTCCATCTGCTTGCCACAGCGCTGCTGGTAGCGTTGGCCGGGTAACCCGGAAGGATTGTAACTGGCAATGGACTTGATCTTATTCCTGGCGTTCGCGGCGATCGCGGTCATCTGCGCCCTCAGCGTGGTCCTGCAGACGCATCCGATCGCGAGCGCCCTGTCGCTGGTCGGCGTCATGGGCGCCCTCTCGGTGCTCTACCTGCTGCTGGGCGCGGAATTCATCGCGATGGTGCAGGTGATCGTGTACGCCGGCGCGGTGATGGTGTTGTTCGTCTTCGTGATTATGTTGCTGAACGCTGATGCCGAGAGTCCCCGCAGCACGTCGGCGATGGCGAAGGCTTTGGGTTTGCCCATCTTTCTGGCGTTCGCGGCGGTGCTGGCCCTGGCCGTTCTCCGGCTGTTCCCGGATACGCCCCTGGTCCGGTTCGGCGAGTTCACGGGCGGCGGGCCGGCGGATGTCGGCATGGCGCTGTTCACGCGCTACCTCCTGCCCTTCGAAGTGATTTCCGTCCTGATTCTGATTGCGATCGTGGGCGCGGTCGTGCTGGCACGCAAGGAGATCGACTAAGTTGATGAACGGAGTTCCTCTTTCCTGGTACCTCGTCCTGAGCGCGATCCTGTTCTCGCTGGGCGTTGCGGGGTTCCTCTTCCGCCGCAACATCATCACGATCTTCATGTCGATCGAACTCATGCTGAACGCGGTCAACCTGACCTTTATCGCGTTTTCCTACGATCTTCGGCAGGTCAACGGCCACATCTTCACGTTTTTCGTGATGGTGGTCGCCGCCGCTGAAGCCGCGGTCGGCCTGGCGATCATCCTGACGGTGTACAAGAACCGCGGCACGCTGAACGCGGACGACGTGAATTCGTTGAGATTCTAGGCGATGCAGCAACTCTGGCTGATTCCGACCTTTCCCCTGCTGGGGTTCCTGATCAACGGCATCTTCGGACGGCGTCTGCCGAAGCAGGCCGTCAATGCCGTGGCCATTGGCAGCGTTTTGCTGTCGTTCGTCTGGGTTTTGAAGACGCTCTCCGGACTGTGGCCCATCGACCAGCCCCACATCGAGCGCTACTTCACCTGGTTTGAGAGCGGGGAACTGAGCATCGGTTTCGATCTCGCAGTCGACCGCCTCACCGCTGTCATGTTGATGGTGGTGACAGGCGTCGGCTCCCTGATTCACGTGTACTCGATCGGGTACATGTCGCACGAGGGCGGGTACTACCGCTTTTTCGCCTACCTCAACCTGTTCATGTTCTTCATGCTGATCCTGGTGCTGGGCGCCAACTTCCTGCTTCTCTTCGTGGGATGGGAAGGCGTGGGGCTGTGCAGCTTCCTGTTGATCGGCTTCTACTTCGTGAAGAAGTCCGCCACCGACGCCGGCAACAAGGCGTTCATCGTGAACCGCATCGGCGACTTCGGCTTCTCGCTCGCCATGTTCCTGGTGTTCGTGACCTTCGGTTCGCTGGACTTCGACAAGGTGCTGCCGCAGGTGGCAGGATACGCCGACACCGGGACGATCACGCTAATCTGTCTGCTGCTGATGGTCGGCGCCGCGGGCAAGTCCGCGCAGATTCCGCTCTACGTTTGGCTGCCGGACGCGATGGAAGGTCCCACGCCGGTGTCGGCGCTAATCCACGCCGCGACGATGGTGACGGCCGGCGTCTACATGGTGGCCCGCGCGGCGCCGCTCTACCAGGCGTCTCCGGCGGCGATGGAAGTGGTCGCGGTGGTCGGGCTGTTGACGGCGGTGATGGCCGCGACGATCGGCATCACGCAGTACGATATCAAGAAGGTCTTCGCCTACTCGACGGTCTCGCAACTGGGGTACATGTTTGTCGCCGTGGGCGTCGGGGCGTACTCGGCGGGCATCTGGCACCTGATGACGCACGCGTTCTTCAAGGCCGTGCTCTTCCTTGGCGCGGGATCGGTCATCCACGCGCTCTCCGGCGAACAGGACATGCGGCAGATGGGCGGGCTGCGGAAGAAGATTCCGATTACGTTCTACAGCATCCTGTTCGCATCGCTGGCTATCGCCGGATTCCCGTTTACCGCGGGCTACTTCAGCAAGGATGAGATTCTGCTCGCGGCGCACCACCACGCGCCCTGGATGTACTGGGTGGCGACGATCACGGCGGGGATGACGGCGTTTTACGTGTTCCGGGCGCTGTTCATGACGTTCTTTGGGAAGTACCGCGGCAAGGAACACCCGCATGAATCGCCCCTCGTGATGACGGCGCCCGTGGGCATCCTGGCGTTGCTGTCCCTGTTCGGCGGATTTCTGAACGTCCCGCAGTGGCTCTCACCGATGTTCCCGCTGGATGGCGGAGCGCACGACCTGACGCTGGTGGCGATATCGGTGGCCTTCGGCCTCGCCGGCATCGGTCTCGCGTACTACATGTATGTGCTGCGACCTGAACTGCCGGGCCAGATTGCCACGTCGCTCGGCGGCCTGTACACGCTCGTCTACAACAAATACTTCGTCGATGAAATGTATGACGCGGCGGTCGTGAAGCCACTGATCAGCGGCTCGCGGCAGGTTCTCTGGAAGGGCGCCGATGTCGGGCTCATCGACGGTATCGTGAACGGCGTTGGGACGGTGGCACGATCGGTCGGCGGGGTCTTGAAGCTCCTGCAGTCGGGCAACATCCGCAGCTATGCGACGTGGGTGGTGATGGGTTCGATCATTGTGCTCGTCGCGATGGGCGTCGCCGGAGGTGGTAAGTGAGCTTCCTCGGCTGGATCACCCTCGCCCCGCTCTTCGGCTTCTTTCTGATTCTGTTTCTTCCGCGCAACAATCCGGCGCTGATCCGCCAGGTGACGCTGCTTCTCTCGCTCGTCATCTTCGCCGGTTCGCTCGGACTGCTCAGCGGCACGCAACCGGATACCAACGTTCCCTGGATCCCGGACTTCAACATCAACTTCCACCTGTCGATCGACGGGCTGAGCATCTGGCTGGTGCTGCTTTCGACCCTGCTCACGCCGATCGCGGTGCTGATTTCGTGGAAGTACATTGACCACCGCGTGAAGGAGTATCACGCGCTGCTCTTCCTGCTGGAGTTCGGTGTCATCGGCGTGTTCGTGGCGATGGACCTGTTCCTGTTCTACGTGTTCTGGGAAGTGTCGCTCGTACCGATGTACCTGCTAGTGGGCATCTGGGGCCACGAGCGCCGGATCTACGCCGCGGTCAAGTTCTTCCTCTACACCATGGCCGCTTCCGTTCTGATGCTGGTCGCCATCGTGTATGTGTACCTGCAGGCGGGCACATTCAGCTATCCCGAGATCCTGCGAATGATCGGCAGCAGCCAGTTGGTGTTTTCGCCAACGGCGCAGTTCTGGCTCTTCCTCGCGTTCTTCGTTGCGTTCGCGGTGAAGGTGCCGCTGTTTCCACTCCATACCTGGTTGCCGGACGCGCACGTCGAAGCACCGACCGCGGGCTCGGTGATGCTGGCTTCGGTGATGCTGAAGCTTGGGACCTACGGCATCGTGCGCTTTTGTCTGCCAATGTTCCCGGGCGCCGCGCGCGAGTGCGCGGACTGGATCGTGGCCCTGGCGATCATCGGGATCATCTACGGCGCGCTGGTCGCGCTGGTGCAGCCGAACATGAAGAAGCTGGTGGCGTACTCGTCGGTGAGCCACCTCGGCTTCGTCGTCCTCGGCATCTTCTCGTTCACGCAGTACGGCATGGATGGCGCGGTGTACCAGATGCTCAATCACGGCATCTCCACGGGCGCGCTCTTCATTTTGGTCGGCTGCTTGTATGAACGGCGGCATTCGCTCGAGATCAAAGACTATGGAGGCGTCGGGACCGTCGCTCCGTGGCTATCGATCGTGTTCGTTGTCACGACGCTGGCCAGCGTCGGATTGCCCACGCTGAACAATTTCGTCGGCGAGTTCATGGTGCTGGTGGGCGCGGCCAAGGTCAGCCTGACGTGGGCGGCGTTGGCCTCACTGGGCGTGATTCTTTCCGTCTGCTACATGCTGTGGCTCTACCAGCGCACCTTCACTGGCGAGACGCCTGAGGAAGTCCGCAAGCACGTCTACGATCTGACCCCGCGCGAATGGGCAGCACTCCTGCCGCTTGTGATCCTCATGGTGTGGATGGGGATTTCGGCGCAGACGTTCCTGCCGCGCATCACCGCATCGACGAGTCCGATTCTGAAGCAAACCACCGTGAACGTACCATTCCAGGTTCAAGACGCGACCCCGGCTTCGCAGGAGGTCGCCGATGCTCGATAGCTTCATCCCCTCGTGGGCCGAACTTCTGAGGTTCATGCCGGAGATCATTCTGTCTCTGGTGGGAAGCTTGCTCGTGATGCTCGAGCCGGTCACGGGACCGAAGTCGAAATCGATGCTGGGCCACGTCGCGATCGCGGGGCTGATCGTGGCGCTCGGCGCCACGTTTGTCGCTCACGCGAATCCCGGCGCCGCGTTCTCTTCGATGATCGTGGTCGACGGGTTCGCCACCTTCTTCCGCGTGATCGTTTTCACGGTCGGCATCCTCACGATTTTCTCCTCGTACCAGTATCTGGACCGCGAAGGCTCGAACCGCGGCGAATACTATGCACTGATTCTGTTTTCGGTGGTAGGCCAGAGCGTGATGGTGGTGGCCAACGAGTTGATCATGATCTTCATCGGCCTGGAGATCTCTTCGATTGCCACCTATGTGCTGGCGGGTTTCCTGCGCGATGACAAGCGCAACAACGAGTCGGCCATCAAATACTTTCTGTTGGGTTCGTTCGCCACGGGATTCCTGCTGTACGGGATCGCGCTGATCTACGGCGCAACCGGCACGACCGACCTCGGCGAGGTCCGGCAGGCGGTTCTCCAGAGCGCCGAGCCGCCGGTGCTGCTGCTGAGCGTGGCCGCGGGCCTGATGTTTATTGGCCTCGGGTTCAAGGTGTCCGGCGCACCGTTCCAGATGTGGACCCCGGACGTTTACCAGGGCGCCCCAACGCCTGTCACGGCGTTCATGTCGGCGGGTCCGAAGGCGGCGGCATTCGCCATCTTTCTGCGGATCTTTGTAACCGTGTTCGAATCCGTTGGAGACCGCTGGGAGCCGCTGATCTGGGCCTCGGCGCTGGCCTCGATGACCATCGGCAACTTCGCCGCCCTGCAGCAGAAGAACTTCAAACGCCTGCTTGCGTATAGCTCGATCGCGCATGCCGGATATGTCCTGGTGGCGCTGACGGCGCGTTCGGAGATCGGCACCGCTTCCGCGATGTTCTACCTCGCCGCTTACGCACTGATGAACATGGGCGCCTTCGCCGTGATCGCGCATGTGGCCGGCAAAGGTGAAACAACGGTGGACGTGAGCGATTTTGCGGGACTGGGCGCGAAGCAACCGGTGACCGCCGCGCTGCTGACCATCTTCATGCTGTCGCTCATCGGTGTCCCGCTCACCGGTGGATTCTTCGGGAAGTTCTACATCTTCAAGGCCGCGCTCGAGAGCAAGCTGCTTTGGCTGGCGATTCTGGGTCTGCTCAACTCCGCCGTGGCCGCCTACTACTATCTGCGAGTGCTGGTGGTCATGTACATGGAAGAGCCTTCGGCGCGGACGGAGAATCTCGAGCCGATGCCGATGAGCTTGCAGGCTGCCCTGTGGCTTCCCGCGGCGGGCGTGCTGTTCCTTGGCATCTTCCCGTCGGCGGTGCTTGAGTTCGCCTCGGCTTCGGCCCGGCTGTTGGGACAATAGCCCGTCACGGTTGCGCGCCGTCATCTACACTGAAGTCCTATGCGCGCTGTTCTATTTCTCCTGCTGGCTGCGACGGCGGCTCCCGCCGCCTGGAAGGCCGGGGCCTCCAAGGTCGAAATCACTCCGAAGGAACCTGTGTGGCTTGCCGGTTACGGCAGCCGGACGCAGCCCTCGGAAGGCGTGCGCCAGCCAATCTACGTCAAGGCTTTGGCGCTTGAAGACTCCACCGGCGCACGCAGCCTGCTCCTGACGTTCGATCTGCTCGGGCTCGATCAGGGCACCGCCCGCATCATCGCGGAGAGCGTGCAGAAACGCTTCGGCATTCCGCGGGAACGCGTGGCGATGGTGGCGTCGCACACGCACAGCGCGCCCGTGGCGGGCACGGTGTTGCTGCCTGCCTACCCTCTCGAAGCCTCGCACGTCGCTGTTATTGAACGCTACACCGACTGGATGCTGGAGCGCGTCACCGAGGCCTCGGAGCAGGCGGTACGCGCCCTGGCGCCCGCGACTCTCCACTTCGGCCAAGGCTTCGCCGGGTTCGCGGTGAACCGGCGCCGCGTGGGCAATCGCGCGCGTCCGGGACCGGTCGATCACGATGTTCCCGTGCTCGGCGTCAAAGGCTCCGAGGGCCGCTGGAGGGCGATCGTGTTCGGCTACGCCTGCCATGCCACCGTGCTCAGCGACAATCAGGTCAGCGGGGATTGGCCCGGCTACGCCCAAGCCGCGATCGAGCGCGACCATCCTGGCGCTGTAGCTCTGTTCGTCACCGGCGCGGGAGCTGACTCGAATCCCCTGCCGCGCCGCGCGGTGGCGCTCGCTGAGCGCTATGGGGAGACACTGGGCTACGAGGTCGCCGATGTGCTGAAGCAGAAGCTCGTGGACGTGGCCGAGCCGCTCCGGGCCGCCTATCGCGAAGTGGACCTTCCGTTCAGCGAAGCGCCCAAACGCGCCATCTGGGAGGATCGCGCGAAGACCGGCGAGAACCACATGGTGCGGAACCACGCCCGGGCAATGCTGGCAATGATCGAGCGCAACGGCAAACTGCCGGAGCGGTATCCGTACCCGGTGCAGGTCTGGCGCTTCGGGAACCAGATGAAGATGATCATCCTCGGCGGAGAACTGGTCGTAGATTTCGCGCACCGTTTCAAAGGCGAATACGGCGCGGACGACACATGGATCGCCGGTTATGCCAACGACGTGTTCGCCTACATCCCTTCGCTGCGCGTGCTGCGGGAAGGCGGCTACGAAGGCGGCGGCGCCATGATTCCTTACGGACAGCCGTCGCCGTTCCGCTGGCCGGTCGAAGAGATCATTGCGGAAACGGTGGACCAGTTGATCACCGCCACCGCGGCTCCATGATCAGCGGAATTCCAGCGTGAAGGGCATCAGCCGCAGATAGCCGCCGCGTGCGACCAGGCGCGCCTGCCAGCTTGCCAGAAACTCGCGGGCTGGCTCGGGCATGGCTGCGCGCGTCAGCGCCTGGGGAATGCTCACTTCCGGCGTCTGGCCGAAAAGCCATTCGAACATCGTCTTCCTGGGCGGATAGGTCACCAGCCGGATCTTCTCTTCGGCTTCGACCCCGGCTCGCTCGCGGATCAGTTCGACTGCGCGGTCGAGCCCGCCCAATTCGTCCACCAGGCCGCGTTCGTGCGCCTGCGAGCCCAGCCAGACGCGCCCCTGCGCCAGGGGTTCGACGTCGGAGAACTCCCGCTTGCGCGCCTCCGCCACTTTGGTCACGAACGTTTCGTACGTGCTGTCGACGCCCCGCCTGAGCTTCGCCAGCGCTTCCGGATCGAGCGCGGAATAGTCCGAGTCGATGTCGGCAAAGCGCCCGCGCTTCAACGTGTCCTTGGTGACGCCAAGCTTCGTGTACAGCCCTTTCAGGTTGGCCTTGCCGAAGACGACACCGATCGATCCGGTGACCGTGCCGGGATACGCGAGTACGGGGTCGCCCGTCATCGCCATGTAGTAGCCGCCCGACGCCGCGGTGTCCGACATCGAAACCACCATCGGCTTCTTCTTGCTCAACAAGTTCAGCTCGCGCCAGATCTCGTCGGACGCAATCGCGTCGCCGCCTGGAGAATCGAGGCGCAGGATCACGCCGCGCACCGAATCGTCCTTGGCGAGCCGGCGCACAGTCCGGATGAACGAGAGAGACTGGATGCCGTCATCGTCGCCCATCCCGTCGCCGCCCGCGCTGATTCCGCCTTGTCCCACCAATAGCGCCACGCGCGCGCCTGAGGACGGTGCTGCCTTGATGTAGTCGCGGTGTGAGACCCGGCGCACTTCCTGGCTCTGGACCCGCTTCTTCAGTTCGTCGAGAACCTGGTCTTCGTACAGGAGATCGTCGATCAGCCCATTCTGTTTGGCTTCGGTCGCGAGGAACGGACCCTGATCGAGCAGCGCGCGCATGGCGTCCACTTCCTGGCCGCGCGCCTCCGCCAGCGTCCGGATCAGGTCTCCGTACAGATCATCGAGGATGGCGGTCAGAGCCTCCCGCGTCTCCGGGCTCATGCGGTCCCGCACGAACATGTCGCCGAAGTCCTTGTACTTGCCCGCGTGGACGATCTGGACTTCCACACCGAGTTTGTCGAGCGTGTTCTTGAAGTACATGGACTGCGCCAGCAGACCCTTCACGTTGAGGTAGTCTTCCGGTGAGATGTAGACTTTGTCGGCCGCTGACGCGAGGTAATATTCACGCGTTCCCGGATTGCGCAGATAGGCGATCACCGGCTTGCCGCTCTTGCGGAACGCGGCCAACCCGGCACGCAATTCCTGCATCTTCGCCCAACCGATCTCAAGGCCCCGCGGTTCGAGAAGGATTGCCTCGATCCGCGAGTCCGTCGCGGCGCGATGGAGCGCTTCCCAGATCTCGCTTACCGATGCCGGCTGCTGTTCAGCCAACAAAGGAAAAGGCAGGTCCAGTGGCGTCCGTTCCGGAATGTCGCCTTCCAGACGCAGGACGAGCGCCGCGTTGTCCGGCACCTGCGGCCGCGCTTCCACGCCGAAGCGGGCGAGCGACGCCACAAGCAAAATGGCGGTGAGTACAGTCAGGGCGGCTCCCGTCAGCAATCCAAGCAGAAATTTCTTCATACAGGCGCTACGCCCCGTTCAGGATGAGATCGACGCGGCGGCTCACCTCGCGCAGGTACGCTTCGTCTCCGCCCGGTAGTTCCACCGTCGCCGATCCTTTGAATCCGATGTCCGAAAGCGCCTTGTGAACCGCCGGCCAGTCGATCTCTCCTTCCCGCAGGGGGACGAACCGGGCGTTTCTCTCGGCGAACGTGAAATCTTTGACGTGCAACTTTACGATGCGCGAACCGAGCGTGCGGATCCAATCCTGCGGGAAACCGGTAAGCACGACGTTGCCGATGTCGAAATACGCCCGTACCCAGCGGCTGCGGAACGAGTCGACATAGTCGCGGAACTCGATCGGGCTCAGCAGGAACTTGTTCCACACGTTCTCGACCGCGATCACGATGCCGAGTTCTTCGGCCAGCGGGATCATCTTCGTGACTTCGCGCTGCGACCGGGTCCAGGCGTCGCGGTAGCCGGTCTCGGCGTTTACGACGGCGGGAACGAGCAGGACGGTCTCGGCGCCCCACTGCTTCGCATTGCGCAGGCTGGTCTCCATGCCCTTCCGGCTGATCTCCACCACCCTCGGATCGGCCGAAGACAGCGGGTACTTCCAGTGAGCCATGTTCATGACCGAGTGGATGCGCAGACCCACCTTCGACGCTGCGTTGGCGATGGCGTCCGCCTCGTGCGGGTCGTCCACCGCCTGGCACTCCATCTCTTCGAAGCCGCAATCCAGCGCCAGGCGGAAGCGCTCCGGCAGGTTCATCGTGCGCGGCAGCATGGAATTCAGCACCGCCTTGCGGATGGGCAGGCGCGAGGCGCCCCCGACACCGGGAGCCGCCGCGGCCATGGCCGCCAGTGCCGTCACGAACTTCCTTCGATCCATGCTTCCTATTATTCAGGAAATCCGGCGCCGCCGGGAATCACAGAAGATCGGGATTCTTCTTGATGTTCTCTTCCCAATGCTCGTTGGCGCGCGCGTTGAGGTCCCAGACGACCTCGCCGTCGCGCAGGGTCAACTCGCAGACGAGGAACTTGTTGCCCATCGCGCGGGTCCCGCGCGAATCGAGGAACCCGAACTGGCCTTCGTCGACCCGCAGTACCGCTACATCCGCACCGGCGCCCGCGCCGAGATGGCCCAGTTCCGGACGCTTGACCACACGTGCAGGCGTGTCCGCCGACATCTTGATGACTTCCGCCAGGGGCACGCCGTTCGAAAGAAACTTCGACATGATGTTGAGCTGATCCTTCATGCCGGCATTCATGCTGCCCGTGTGCAGGTCGGTGGAGATGGTGTCCGGCCAGAAGCCTTCTTTGAAGGCAGCCATGGCCACGTTCCAGCGGAAGCTGCCGCCGCCGTGGCCGATGTCAAAAATAATGCCGCGCTTGCGGCCCTCGGCCAGCGCGGGATTCAGCTTGCCATCCTCACCCAGTTCTTCGCGCAGGCCGGAGAACACGTGCGTGTAGATGTCGCCGGGGCGCAACTTCTTCATGAATAGCTCGGAGATGGGCCGCTCCGGCTTGTTGGCGCCGAAGTCGACCATCACCGGGATATTCGCCATCTCGCCCGCCTTGACCGCGTTCTCAACGGAGATCCACTCCGGTCCGCCAAAGTGTGCGGTCTTCACGCCGACCACAATGCCGGAATGCTTCTTCGCCATCTCCGCCAGCGGACCCGGTTCCATGTCGGATTGATCCTGCTCGTTGGCGCCGCTCATGCCGAGTCCGGCGATGTTCAGCAGCACCAGAACGCGGGTCTTCGAGCGGTCGATCACCCGGTCCTTGAAGTCCTCGAAATTGCGCCAGCCCGAGGTCCCTGCATCCACGACGGTTGTGACGCCGGCGCGGAACGTGAAGCCGTCCGGATATACACTCTGATCGCCCGTGAGGACGCCAGCCTGGCCCGTGCCCGCATAGACGTGGGCATGCATGTCGATCAGGCCGGGCGTGACATAGAGCCCTTCGACGTTGATGACCTTGGCCGCCTGTTCGGAGGGAATGTTGTCGGCGACGCGCGCGATCTTGCCGCCCTTGATGGCGACATCGCTCTTCTTGTCGATGCCGTTGCGCGTATCGATGACATGACCGCCCTTAAGGACGAGGTCGTAGGAATCCTTCTGGCAACCGGATAGCGCCAGCAAGAAACAAACCGGAATGAATACGTTTCTTCTCATGTGCACTCTCCGTCAGTTCTTCGAGTAGAAGGCCTGCCAATCTTCGCCGGCGCGCCCGTTCAGATCCCAAACCACCCGGCCATCGCGCAGCGTGAGTTCGCCGACGATGAACTGGGTCCCGTCGAAACGCCCGCCGTACGAATCGACGAAGCCGTAGCGGCCCTTGTCGACGCGCAGCACGGTCACGTCGGCGCCGGCGCCGGGCGTGAGGTGTCCGATGTCGGTGCGTTTGATCTGCGAGGCGGGATTCGAGGTCGACATCCGGATCACGTCGGCAAGCGGCACGCCGAGGTTCAGGATCTTCGACATCACGTTCAGCATGTCCTTCATGCCGGCGTTCATGCTGCCGATGTGAAGATCGGTCGAGATCGAGTCAGGCACGAAGCCTTCCTTGATCGCGGGCACGGCGACGTGCCATCCGAAACTGCCGCCGCCGTGACCCACGTCGAACTTCACGCCGCGCGCGCGCGCCTCGCGGGCGAAGTCGCGGAGACGGCCGTGCGCATCGGTGTACGGCACTTTGCGCCGGTACGCGTGGGTGTAAATGTCGCCGGGCCGCAAGTGCTTGGTGACGAGGTCCTCGAATGGCCGTTCCGGAAGGAAGTCGCCGAAGTCGACCATGACCGGGAGATTGGCGAGTTTGCCTGCTTCCACCGCGTTGTCGACGGCCACCCATTCGGGGCCCGCGAAGTGCGCGGTCTTGATGCCGACGATGACGTCCGGGTGCTGCTTCGCCATCTTGGAGGCGGCCTGCGGATCCATGTCGGAGACGTCCTGCTCGATGTCGTCGCGGCCCGCCATCCCTTTGCCGACGATGTTGAGCATCGCCAGGACGCGGGTGCGGGCGCGGTCGATCACGCGCTGCTTGAAGTCCGGGAAGTTGGTCCAGCCAGAGGTGCCCGCATCAACCACGGTCGTGACACCGCTGCGGAAGGTGTGGCCGTCCGGGTAGACGCTGCGGTCGCCGGTGTAGCGGTCCCGCTGTCCCGTGCCGGCATAGACGTGGACGTGCATGTCGATCAGGCCGGGGGTGACGAACAGGCCGCGAACGTCGACCACCTTCTTCGCCTGATTCTCGGGGATGCCGGCCGCCACGCGGGCGATCTTGCCGTTGGTGATCGCCACATCGCGCGGTTCGTTGATCCCGTTCCTGGGGTCGATGACGTGTCCCCCCTTGAGGAGCAAGTCGATCGGTTGCGCCAGCAGGCCGGGCGTCAACAGGACGCCGGCGGCCAGAAGTCGAAATGTCAGCAACTGCATGATTGAGTCCGTGTCACTACAGGGAGTGGCCTATCAGTATACACTTGAGGCTTTCGGGTCATGGGAAAACTCCTCGCCGCCGTCACCCTCGGGCTCTACATCGCCCACCAGGACTTCTGGTTCTGGACCACAGCGGATCCGCTGCTCTTCGGCTTTCTGCCTGCGGGCCTGTGGTATCACGCGCTCTACGTCCTGGCCGCCTCGGCGCTGCTGGCGGCGCTGACAAAGTATGCCTGGCCGGCTGAACTGGAGCGCGAGGTGGAAGAGATGCTGCGGGAGGACAAACGCCGTTGATCCCGACGATCTTCGTCTTCCTCTACCTCGGCGTTGTGCTGTACATTGGCATCTTCGCCTTCCGGCGCGGGGGCAAAGGCGATGCCGAGGACTACTTCGTCGCCGGCCGCTCCCTCGGCCAGTTCGTGTTCCTTCTCTCGCTCTTCGGCACGAACATGACGGCGTTCGCCATTCTTGGCGCATCGGGACATGCGTTCGCCAACGGCATCGTGACCTTCGGGCTGATGGCGTCGTCTTCCGCCCTGCTAAATCCTCTGAGTATTCTCCTCCTTGGGACGCGTATCTGGGCGCTCGGGAAAGAGTATGGCTTTCTGACGCCGGTCCAGATGTTCCGCGACCGCTGGGAGTGCGGCCACATCGGCACCGCGATCTTCGTGCTGCAAGCCGGACTGCTGGTGCCGTATATCATCATCGGCGTGATGGGCGGCGGCACGGTGCTGGCGACGGTGAGCGGCGGCCTCGTGCCGTACTGGTTCGGCGCGGCCCTGGTGGCGCTCGTCGTGATGAGCTACGTCTTCTTCGGCGGCATGCGCGGCACGGCCTGGGTCAATACACTGCAGACGGTGCTGTTCCTGAGCTTCGGCGCGATCGCTGTGGCCGTGATCGGCTCGAAGATGGGCGGATTTCCGGCGAACATCGCCGCCATGCGCGCGGACGAACATCTCGCGCCGCTGCTGACGCGCGAGCGCATCTCCCCGCTCTTCTTCCTCAGCTACATGTTCGTGCCGCTCTCGACCATGGCGCTGCCGCACATGAGCATCTTCTGCCTGACGGCGCGCAAGATGGCGCAGTTCCGCCGCACGGTGATTCTCTATCCGCTGTGCATTCTTGCGATCTGGCTGCCGTGCGTCTATCTCGGCGTGATCGCCAACAAGGCGACCGAGATCCCGGAGATCCAGGCGAAGCGGGACGCCCGCGCGGCTCTCATCTCAGGAGGGGCTTCGCTATCTGAAGAAGAGCGTGCGCGGTTGCGCGCCCAGGCCGGCGGCGACGACGTCATGATCCTGATGCTCGATCAATACGCGCCGGTCTGGCTTGCGGGTCTGCTTGGGGCTGGGATTATGGCCGCGGTGATGGCGAGCGATTCGCAGATCCTCGCGCTCTCGACGATGTTCACCGAGGATGTCTTCACTTATTACGGCGGCAAGGAACGATTCGGCGAGGCGGTCCAGATCTATACCGGACGCGTGTTTATCGTGGGGGTGACGATTGTTGCGTACATCGTGGCTCTTCATGCGCCGCCGCGGATCTTCGATCTCGCCGTCCAGTATGCGCTTTCGGGATTCGCGGCGATGCTCCCGCTGCTGGTGGCCGCTCTGTTCTGGCGCGGCAGCACCAAGTGGGGTGCGCTGGCCGTGACGCTCTGGACGACCGGCGCCGTCACGGCGATCGCCGTTCTGCAGTACGTGGTGCCCTCGCCAACCGGGCCTCCGGCGCCGCTGTGGACCGTGGCCGGCGTCGACGTGATCTCGCGGACCGCCGGTGGAACCGCGGTGTTCGGATTTCTTCCGGTGGTGCCGATGACGCTGATCTCAGCGCTACTGATGTGGACGGTGTCGCTGGCGACGCCGAAGCCCTCCGCGGCCACGATCCACCGTTACTTCAGGCCACGCGGTATTGCTCAATAATGCCCTCGTCGAGTTCGACGCCGAGGCCGGGCTCCATCGGGACCGGGACGCGTCCGTCGACCAGCGGCGGGAGGTTGCGGACCAGCTTGCGCAGCAGCGGCGAGGGGCGCAGGCAATATTCGATCAGGTCGCCGTCTTCCTGCGCCGCCATCCAGTGCAGCGAGGCGGCGAGATTGATGCCCGTACTGAAGCAGTGCGGTACGACGCGGCGGCTATAGGCAGCCGCCAGCCGCGAGACCCCGGCCGCAACCGTCAGCCCGCCGCAGATCGCGACGTCGGGCTGGAGCACGGCCAGGCCGCATTCGATCAATTGCTCGTAGCCCCAGAGCGTGGTTTCGATCTCGCCCGCGGCGATCGGCACGGGCGATTGCGCGCAGAGTTCGGTGTAGCCCTTCAGGTCATCCTGCGACAGGGGTTCTTCGAGCCAGCCGATACCCAGAGGCGCCAGAGCTTCGGCGCGTTCGAGGGCGGCATCGACGGTGAACGCCAGGCCCGCATCCACCATCAGGTCCCGTTCGCCGAGTACGAAACGGGCTGCTTCGACGTGCGCCACGTCGGCCTTGAGGTCCTCGCCGAACGGCCCCCATCCGAATTTCGCCGCCGTCAGGCCGAGATCCACGGCTTCGCGCGCGAGATCCGCTGTGGCCGCCGGCCGGGGTCCGAACAGATAGCTGGCGTAGGCGCGGACCGTTGTGCGTTTTGCACCGCCGAGCAGCTCGTGGACCGGCTTGCCCAGCGCCTTGCCGCGCAGGTCCCAGAGCGCGAGATCCGCCGCGCTGATCGCGTGCAGAACAACACCCCGGCGCCCGTAGCGCGTGGTGTTGTTGTAGAGATACATCCACAGGCCTTCGTCAAGCGGATCCTGGCCGAGCAGAAGCTGCGCCAGTCCGTGGCGCCGCACCGCGGACCGCGGCGCTTCGAAGATTGCCTTGCACACGTAAGACTGGCTGCTCGCTTCGCCGACGCCGACGAGGCCGGCATCGGTGTGCAGCCGCACGACGAAGGCATCCTGCGTGCCGTCGGCGATCTCCTCGACTTCCGGCAGGCGCAGATGCAACGTCTCGACGCGCGTGATCTTCATCTCAGTGCAGGTCGACTTTCTCGCGTACTTCGAACGCCCGGAATTCTCGGACGAATTCGATCAGGTTGTTGATGGTGGCATCGTACCAAAGCTTGCCCTTCTCTTTGGTCGCGATGGTCGCGTCGCCGATGACTCCCGACTTCGAGATGCGGGTCCACCACTCGACCATTCGCACCGGCGGACCGGCCGCGAGGTCGTGCCAGTAGTATTTCGACTTCGGGAAATCGATCTCCTTCACTGCCTTGTCCATCTGAACGGCGTTCTCGTTCAGGTACAGGTAGACCGATGTCTCCAGTTCGCAGGCGTGCGAGATGCCGCCCGGGAACTCGCTCTCGCGCGTCTCTTTGATGAGCCCGGCGATCAACGAGGGCCAGATGAAGCAGGCACACAGGGCGTCGGACTGAATGATGGTCTTGCGCGCCACCAGGTCGACGATGGGCATGTTGCTGCCGTGCCCGTCGGCGATGAGGATCTTGCGGAAGCCGTGGTGGGCAAGACTCAGCGTGATGTCGAGAACGAATGCTTCCAGGTGCTCCGCCCGGATCGTGATGGTGCCGGGGAAGCTCATGTGATGATCCTCGAAGCCATAGGGGATCAAGGGCAGGAGCAGGACCTCGTCCGGGATGCGCCGCGCGACATCCTCGCACACGGATTCAATCAGGAAGTTGTCGACGTCGAGCGGCAGGTGATAGCCGTGATCTTCGACCGATCCGATCGGGATGATGCAGACAGGCTGCCTGGGGACGAGTTCCTTGATTTCCGGCCACGTGTAGTGGTCGTACCGGTATTGCAATTTCGGGCCACGCATAAACAGGACACTGTATCACTCACAGGATGAGCATGCAGTCCCCGTAGGAAAAGAAGCGATAGCGCTGTTCGACTGCATGACGATAGGCGGCCAGGGCGAACGGCGTGCCGGCGAAGGCGCACACCAGCAGCAGCAAACTGGTGCGAGGCAGATGGAAGTTGGTGAGCATGGCGTCGACGCCCTGGAATTCGTAGCCCGGATAGATGAACAGATCTGTCTCGCCGCGCGGCCCCTTGCGTAGCGCCGACTCCAGCGTGCGCACGCTCGTCGTGCCGACAGCAACCCTGCGGGCGGCCGCGCGAATCGTCTCCAGTACTTCTTCGTCCACCGAGTACCACTCGTGGTGCAAGTGATTCTGCTCGACCTCTTCGTCATGCAGCGGCTGAAACGTGCCGAGTCCGACGTGCAGCGTGACGCAGGCGGTTGTGGCTCCCGCGGCGCTGCAGCCTTCCAGGACTTCGGGCGTGAAGTGGAGTCCGGCGGTGGGTGCCGCAACAGAACCGCGATCCCGTGCGTAGACCGTCTGGTAGCGCTCGCGGTCGCCCGGTTCGTCGGGACGCTTGACGTAAGGAGGCAACGGCACGTGTCCCACCTTGTCGAGCCACTCGTAGAAGTCGCCGGGGCAAGTGAAGCGGAGCGTCCGTTCGCCGAACTCGCCTCGCCCAACGATCTCCGCTTCGACGCCTCCTTCGAAGCGCACGATCTCGCCCGTGCGCATCTTGCGGCCCGGCCTGACGAGGGCTTGCCACTGGCGGCAGGCGGCGTCCAGGGGCCGCAGCAGGAGAACCTCGACCTTCCCGCTCAGGTGTTCGAAACGCCTGGGATTCCGCTTGCCCACCGCCAGCGAGCGCACGCCGGCGCGGGAGCCGAACAGCCGCGACGGGATGACGCGGGAATTATTCAGGATGAGACAATCGCCCGGACCCAGATGTTCGGGCAGGTCGCGAAATCGGCGATCCTCCCACGTTTGCGAGCGCCGGTCGAGCACCAGCATGCGCGAGTCGGCGCGGTCCGGCAGCGGTTGCTGGGCAATCAGCTCGGGTGGCAGGTGGTAGTCGAATTCAGAGAGGTGCATCCGGAGTCAGCGCGGGCGCGCGGCGCGCAGTACCGGGTAGAACTGCACGAAGACGTTGTCGGCGGCGCCGTGTTCGTTGTGGCAGGCCCAGCAGCGCTCCTTGGGCTGCGCCCTGGCCGCGGGCAGTGCCTTGCCGCCTTCTCCAATGAAGTTGAAGTACGCCCACTTCTCCGGGAAACGCGACTCGTCCTTCAGCGCGACTTCGATACCCAAAAATTCGTCTTCGAACTTCCCCCGCTTGTTGATGCTGGCGTTCGTGCCGGCCGAGACCTGTTCCATGACGAGGATCGTCCGGTCGGGGAAGCGGCCGGTGGCGGCGTATTCGCGATACGCCTCGCGCTGTATGTAGATGTTGTGGAAGGCCGACCGCTTCGGGGCTTTGGCCTCGGAATACCCCATGTCCAGGTTGGACCCGACGAACATCCACTCGCGGTAGCTCTGCGGCGGCAGCAGGGCGCCATCCGCCGTGTAGACGGGGCCCGGCATCTGATTCTGTGAGGACAATGGCAGCACGCTTGCGAGGAGTGCCAACGCCAGGCGGCTTGTCATACATTGTCATGATACTGGAGAATAGAAAGACACCCAACATGGCTAGAGAATTCGATCTCACTCCCAGGCCGGTGCCGCGCGTCGAAACAGCCCTCCGCCGCATCGTGACCGAACTGCCGGTTCCGCAATCCATTCCCACCCTGGAAAAGCTGCACCGCTTCGAGCCGGTGGCCATGCGCGGCCAACCTCCGGTGGTATGGCATCGCGCCGAAGGGTTTCAGGTGTGGGACGCCTGGGGCAACCAGTGGATCGATTGGTCGTCCGGAGTGCTGATCACCAACGCCGGCCATGGACGGCGGGAGATTGCGGACGCGATCGCGCGGCAGGCGCAGTCCGGGCTGCTTACCAACTACTGCTTCCCGAGTGAAATCCGCGCGGCACTCGTCGAGAAACTGTCTTCGGTCATGCCGGAGCCTCTGAAGAAGGTGTTCCTCCTGACCACCGGTTCCGAGACGGTCGAGTGCGCGATCAAGCTGTGCCGCTCCCACGGAGTCAAGGTTGGCGGACGCGGCAAGCACGTCATCGTTTCCTTCGACAAGGCGTTCCACGGACGTACGCTGGGCTCGCAGCAGGCGGGCGGCATTCCGTCACTCAAGGAATGGATCGTCAACCTGGATCAGGGGTTCGTTCAAGTGCCGTTCCCGGACGGCTACCGGACGCCGGATACCTCCTTCGATTTCTTCTTGAAGAAGCTGGCCGAAGCGGGCGTAGAACCTCAGAGCGTGGCGGGGGTCGTGCTCGAGACCTACCAGGGCGGGAGCGCCTCGTTCGCGCCGGTGGAGTACATGCAGTCGCTGCGGCAGTGGTGCACGGGCCGCAAGGCGCTGCTGGTCTGCGACGAAGTCCAGGCCGGATTCGGCCGCTGCGGCACCATGTTCGGCTTTGAGCACTACGGCATCGTGCCGGACCTGGCTACGTTCGGCAAAGGCATTTCCAGTTCGTTGCCGCTGGCGGCGGTTGCCGGGCGTCCGGACGTGATGGACCTGCATCCGGCGGGTTCCATGACATCGACGCATACGGGCAACCCGGTCTGCTGCGCCGCGGCGCTGGCGTCGATTGAGCTGATCGAAAAAGAGAACCTCGTCGAGAACGCGCGGGTGATCGGCGACCTGATGCTGGAGCGCTTGCGGGCGCTGCAGGCGAAGTACCCGCAAATTGGCTGCGTCGACGGGAAGGGACTCGTGGCGGGCGTGTCATGCGTGAAGCCGGGCGGGCAGGAACCGGATCCCGATCTGGCGTTTGACGTGGTGCGGCGCTGCGTGGAGAAAGGTGTGCTGTTGTTCTCGCCGGTCGGTTACGGCGGCGGCACGGTCAAGATCTGTCCGCCTCTCGTCATCACCGCCGAAGCCATGGAAGAGAGCGTCGCCGTGCTGGACGAGGCGTTCGCCGAAGCTACGCAGCAGGAGGCGAAGGTCGCCTGATGCAAGTCGCCATTATCGGCGGCGGCATGATCACGCACGACCAGATCCTGCCGACGCTCTACGATCTGCAACGCAACGGCGTCATCGGGGACATCTCCGTCTGCGCGAGCCGCCGTTCCACCGTTGAAACCCTTGCCGCGGCGGAGACGCTGCTGCGCGCATTTCCCGGACAGAGTTTCCGCGCCTATCCGGACGCCCCGGGCGATCCGCAGCCGGAACTGTACAAACAGGCGATCGCCGACCTGCCGCCGCGCAACCTCGTGGTCGTCGCCACGCCCGATCAACTCCACTACCAGCACATCATGACGGCGCTGCGGCACGACCAGCACGTGCTGGCCGTGAAGCCACTGGTGCTGCGGCACGCGGAGGCGGTCGAGATCGAAAAAGAGGCGTGGTCGCGCGGACTGCTGGTGGGGATCGAATATCACAAGCGCTTCGACGACCGTGCCCTGATGGCGCGGCGCAAGTACCGCGCGGGGCAGTTCGGCGAGTTCGTCCTGGGCACCGCTTGCCTGCTGGAGAAGTGGTATTACCGCCACTCGAATTTTCAGAACTGGTGCACGACGGAGAACTCCGACGCGTTCACGTACATCGGCTGCCATTATGTCGACCAGGTGCACTTCATCACGGGACTGCTGCCGGTGCGCGTTTCCGTCTACGGGATCGTCGACCAGTATCCGAACGGCAACTCCGGCTACCTGTGGACCGACGCGCGGGTGATCTTCGACAACGGTGCGTGCCTGAATGTCCAGAACGCACTCGGCTTCCCGGATGACGCGCCCGGTACCAACATCCAGGGCATCGTCATGTACACCAGGGGCAAGGACCGCGGCGGTCTGCTCGCGCACTCGGACACGTATCGAGGCCTGAGCTACTGCTATATGGACAAGGCCGATGGAGCCGGCGGCACCACGTACGCCGAGCCCAGCCCGGACTATTTCCAGTACGTCGATCTCGGCGGGCCGGGTTTGCAGCCGGTGGGATACGGCTACCGGTCGATCGCCAACATCGTGAAGAAGTGCATGGAGGTGGAATCCGCCGCGCCGGTCGACCGGGCGGCGGTGCTGCGGCGCATCGACGAGACGGGCGTCATCGCCACACCGGCGAACAGCGCCTATAACGAACTCGTGATGGAAGCGGGACGGGCCTCGATCCTGAATGGCGGGCGCGAGGTGACGATCGAGTACGGAGAGCGTCCCGGCATCCGCTTTTCTGCGTAAGTAGCATGGCCCCCTCCGAACTGCAGGAGCTTTGCGACACCGCCGGCAGTTTCCACCGTCGCGGCTATGCGTTCGGCTCGACGGGGAACCTGAGTGTGCGGGTGGGCCCGCACGTCTGGATCACACCGACCGGCAAGCCGCTACGCGACCTGGAACCGGAGCATCTGGCGCAAATCGACCTGCAGGGCGCCCCGTTGAACGGTGTGCTGCCGTCGAAGGAGTATCCGTTCCATCTGCTGGCCTACGAGTCGGCCGGGCCGGGGGTTGCGGGCGTCGTGCACCTGCATTCCACGCATGCCGTGGCACTGTCCTGTCTGGCCACCCTGGACGAGTCCGACCCGCTGCCGCTGATGACGCCGTATTACCGGATGCGGGTCCACCCGCTGGCCGTGCTGCCCTACTTCCGTCCGGGCTCGCCGGAGTTGGCCGAAGCGGTCGGGCGCGCGGCCGAGGCGCACCACTGCATTCTGCTGCGGAATCACGGAATCGTCTGTCTGGGCGGGACCATCGCGGAAGCGGCAGACCGCGCCGAAGAACTTGAAGAAACCGCCAAGCTGTTTTTCCTGCTTCGTCACGAACGCCTGAACCTGCTGACGCCGGACCAGCGCGATGAAATCGACCGCGCCTTCCGCACCGGGCGGGCCTGATCCCTGAAGCCGCGTCCTGCTGTTGAACCGACCCTTGCCGCCGACCAACCGGCTGCGGAGGCTCATGAGCCGGTCTCCAGGAATTGCTGATACCTTTGACCCGCGTTTCTCGTCTTAGCAGGTGACGGCTATGCGCACTCACCGATTCAATTCGGTCCTGCCCCTTGGGATTCCAGGCATCCTGCTCGCCGTTGCGGTCCTCTGGATCGGCAGCGCCACCGAGGCGAATGCCCCGGTCCAGGATCGCAAAGCGTTGGGAATGCAGGTGCGTGCCGAAATCGAAGGCGCCCTGCGTCAGGCCGACATCGACGAGGCCGACCGTTGCGAGATCGAAGCCGCCCGCGCCGAACTGGCCGAAATGCACCGGGCGCGCCGGGAAGGCTTGCCCGTGGATCCTCAGCGCCTTCGGCAGGCGTCCGAGAAGGTGCAGGCAGACCTCGCACGCGTGCTTCCGGCGGCCGAATGGGCGAAGATCCGCGACGACGTCGATGTCTTGCGCAAGATGCATCAGGCGGAACTGGAACGCCGCAAGCAGGCCCGCCGCGACGCATTCGTGGAGGAACTCGGCTGGCCTCTTGGCATGCTCGCCTACTACGCCTCGCAAGGAAAGGAACCCCCGCTCCGGTAGTCCGGTTGACGTTCGCGTATACTGAAGGCAGGAGCAACTATGTCAACCACCGTTCGGGAAGTCTTCAGGGAACGGGTTCAGCGGGTCCTGAACGAGCTCCTGCTGTTGGACCAGCGGTATCTGGCCGAGGCGATCAAGGCGCCTGGAGACTTCGGCGTCCTGATCACCGCACTCAAGACAGATGCGGCTTTGGGGCGAATTGCCCCGAACGATCCTCTGGTGCGCTCCAGGTTGCGCGGGATCGAGCAAAAGCGGGCGCTTGTCGAGGCCGAAGGGGGGACGCTCTCGTCCCAGGAGGCGGCGGACTTGCTTGGAATTTCCCGCCAGGCAGTCGATAAACGGCGTCAGGCGGGAAAGCTCCTGGCATTGGACACCGGGAAGAAAGGCTACCGGTATCCAGCCTGGCAATTCGAACTCTCCGGCCTTGAGCCGCTCCTGGGGGCTCTGCGAGGAAAGGACCCGTGGGAGCAGGCCTCCTTCTTCCTGAATCCCTCAGCCGCGCTGGGAGACCGGACGCCGCTGGATGCGCTCCGGAGTGGCGAAAGCAAGCTGCCGGAGGTGGTCGACGCGGCACTCCATTATAGGGAACACGGCGCGTAGTGGACGCCGCGCTGCCGCCGCCTGATCTGGCTTCCCGTGAACCATTGTGGCGAAGAGCCGATGCGGCCCAGCCATGGTACCGATGCCATGCCTCCTCGAAGTCCCCGCTACATTTCGGCAGACGCCGCTTCCATCGGTGGGACGATCCTGACGGAGAGTATGGCGTCCTGTATTTGGCCGAAGATCCCTACGGCGCATTCCTCGAATCCATTGGCCGGGCATTTCTGCGGACACGATTCGTCCCGCGAACGGTGCTGGAGTCGACGGCACTGGCAGAAATCCGCTTTCAGGGCGGGCTGAAGCTGGTGGATTTGGCGGCGTCGGCGGGCCTCACTCGCCTTGGGGCGGAAGGCAGTATCGCCGCAGGCACGGATTATCAGGTGTCCCAGGCGTGGTCGCGCGCGATCCATGTACACAGGACCGGGCCGGATGGCCTCTACTACCCCTCGCGCTTCGATCCCGCACGGCGGTCCTGCGCCGTGTTTGACAGGCGTGCGGCGGATGCCAAGGTCATCAGGCGGCTCGGTTCCTGGTCCCGGCAGACACAACTCCTCGGGCAGGTCTTGGACCACTACGGCTTCGGGACAGACATGTAGCCCTGTCACCCCAGCACGGGCTGGATCACGTGACCGTGCACATCAGTCAGCCGGCGCTGGATGCCGTTGTGATACCAGGTGAGTTTTTCGTGATCCAGGCCCAGCAGGTGGAGCAGCGTGGCGTGGAAGTCGTACACCGTGGCCACGTCCTCGACCGCCTTGCGTCCGAACTCGTCAGTAGCGCCGTGGCTGACCCCGCCCTTGACTCCGGCCCCCAGGAACCAGACTGTGGACGCGTCGGGATTGTGGTCGCGGCCGAGGGTGCCGTCCTGATGCGTGGGCATGCGGCCGAACTCGGTCGTCCACACAACGACGGTATCGGCGAGGAGACCGCGCTGGTCGAGATCGCGCAACAGGCCCGCCGTCGGCCGGTCGAGTACCGGGCAGTGCCGTTCGTAATCGGCCTGAAGCGTCTTGTGGGCGTCCCAGTTCAGCAGGCCGTCGACCCCCGACGCCCTCGACCCGCAGAACAGCGTAACATAGCGGACGTCGCGCTCCAGCAACCGGCGGGCGAGCAGGCAGTTGCGGGCATACGCCGCAACCAGCGGATTCGCGTCGTCGACCCCGTAGAGCGCGCGGGTGGCGGCCGTCTCTTTGGAGAAGTCCGAGACTTCGGGCGCGGAAAGCTGCATCCGCGCCGCCAGTTCATAGGAGGCGATGCGCGCTTCGAGGTCGCTGTCCCCCGGGAAGCGGGCGGCGTGACGCCGGTTCAGGAACGCTGCGAAGGCGCGGGTGGCTTCGTCTTCGGTCTCGCTGACGGGCCGGGCCAGGTCGCGAATCGGCTCGGCGGCGTTGAACACGATCGCCTGGTGCTGGGCGGGCAGGAAACCGGAGGTCCAGTTCGCCGGACCCGATGGCGGAGTCCCACGGATGTCCGGGATGGCGACGTAGGCCGGCAGATTCTCGTTCTCCGAGCCAAGCGCGTAGGTGACCCACGCGCCCGCCGAAGGGAATCCTTCGAGGACGAAGCCCGTATTCATGAAGACGCAGGCGGGTCCGTGGGTGTTCGTCTTCGACGTCATAGAGTGGACGAAGGCCATCCGGTCCGCCCACTCGCCCAGATGCGGTAGAAGTTCCGTGATCCACTTGCCGGACTGACCCTGTTGCCGGAACGTCCACGGACTGCGCATCAGGTTGCCGTTCTTGCCCTGGAACGAGACGAAGTCTTCTCCGCCGGGCAGGGGCTTCCCGTGGAAGCGCTCCAAGGCCGGTTTGTAGTCGAAGGTGTCGATGTGGGACACGCCGCCGGGACAGAAGATCTGCAGGACACGGCGCGCCTTCGGGCTGAAATGCGGCGCACGAGGGGTAGCGCCAGCCAGGCTGGCGAACGCAATGCCGGCCAATCCCGCGCCCATGTCGCCCAGGAATCCGCGCCGGCTGAGGCTTGTGCGGCACGCCATGGCCCGTATGGTAGCAGACTGTCAGGCGCCTGCTCTGAGCAACGCGATCACCGCCGCCAGGTGCCGCTGCAGGGCGTGTGGACGCTCTCGTTCAAGGACCTGGACCGCGGCCGCCGCCTGCTCCAGCAGCAGCAACCGTTCCGCGGTCTCATGCCGCGCCGCCAGCACCATCAAACATTGCCAGGAACAGGCTACCTCCTTCTCTCCCTCGTGCACGACCTCGATCGCCTCCCCGACCGGTTCGCCACACTGTGTACACACTGGCCGCATAACAGGGCCTCCTCGCCCGGCGATTCACGCCGTTCCATGTATAGTGCGCAAAAGAAGGGAAAGTTCTCAGAAAATTTTCAGGCGGCCGGTTCGGCCACAGGTTCGCGCCGGGTGAACCACTGGCGCACCTCTTCGAGCAGCGAATAGCCGACCGGAACGACGAGCAGCGTTAACAGCAAACAGAGGGTCTGTCCCCCGATGATCGTGACGGCGATGGCGGAGCGCTGCGAGGCGCCGGCGCCGATTCCGATCGCGGTGGGGATCAGGCCGGCGACGATCGAAAACGTCGTCATCAGAATCGGCCGCAGACGCACGCGGTTGGCCTCGAGAATCGCGTCCCGCAGCGGCATGCCCTGCGCCCGCAACTGGTTCATATAGTCGATCTGCAGGATCCCGTTCTTCTTCACGATGCCCAGTAGCAGCAGGAACCCAAGCGCGCTGAACAGGTTCAGCGAGCGCCCCGTGGCGATCAGCGAGAACAGCGCGAAGGGAATGGAGAGCGGCAGCGTCATCATGATAATGAACGGGTGGGTCAGGCTCTCAAACTGCGCCGCCAGGACCATGTACATGAAGATGGAGGCCAGCGAGATCGCCAGGATCATGTTCAGCGTGGTCTCTTCGAGCACTTTGACCTGGCCCGAGAAACGCAACTGGTAGCCGGGCGGCAACCCGGCGTTCTCGATCACAGCCTGGGTATCGGCCGCCGCCTGCGCGAGCGAATGGCCCTGCGCGACGTTGCCATAGACGCCGATGGCGAACTGGCGGCTGTAGCGGTCAATGCGCCCGGGGCCGAAGCCGCGTTCGAGATCGGCCACAGAGTCCAGGCGGATCAGCCCGAGGCGCGTCGAGGGCACCAGCAGCCGGCTCAACACCGACGGGTCATCCCGCTGTTCGGGCAGCAGGCGCATCATCACCGGGTACTGTTCGGAGCCCTCTTTGAATGTGGAAATCTGATCCTCACCCGACATGAGCAGGCGCACGGCTCCGGCGATGTCCGATACGCGGACGCCGAGGTCCGACGCCCGTGCGCGGTCGACATTCACCTGGAGTTCCGGGTTGCTCAAGTTGATCGCCACGCGTGCATCGACCACCGAAGGGGTCTTCAGCAGGTCGGCGATCACCTTCTTGGCGATTTCGGCGAGCACGTTGAGATCCGGACCCAGCATCATGCCGCGGACCGGGGCGAACGAATCGCGGCCGCCGAGGATGTTGGGAAAGTTGATGCGCGGCCGGGCGAACGGATAGTCGGCGATGATCTTGCGCATGTGCGACGCCATCGTCTCGATGTCTTCCCGCTTATCGCGGTCCTCAAGGAGGATCGTCATGAACGCCGTCGTCACGCGGTCCAGGACGAGAGAAGAGCGGGGCATCGTCGCGATGACGCCGGGGATCTTCTCAATTCGCTCGGCGATCTCCAGGGTGACTTTCGTCGTCGCTTCGAGCGACGATCCGTCCGGCATCTCAAGAAACACGCTGAGCTCGTTCTGGTCTTCCTGCGGCATCCAGTCGCGGCCGATTCGCTGGTAGAGCGGGAAGGTCGAGGCGAAGGTGAGCAGCGCGACGCCGACGATGACCCAGCGGCGCCCCAGGCTCCACTCGAGGATCGCCAGGTATGCCCGGTCCACCCACGTCGTCTTATGGCCGTGCGCCTTCCCGCCGCCATCTTTCCGCTTGAACATTCGCGCGCTCAGTGTCGGAGTCAGCGTGAAGGCGACCAGCATCGAGACCATGATCGACACAGCCATGGTCCAGCCAAACTCGTTGACGAACCGGCGCGCGTAACCGGACATGAAGGCGATCGGCACGAAGATGATGACGAGCGACAGCGTCGTCGCCATCACGGCCAGTCCGATCTCGCGCGTGGCGCCGATCGCCGCGGCCATCGGTTCGACGCCCTTCTCGTTGATCCAGCGGTAGATGTTCTCGAGCACGATGATGGCGTCGTCGATGACGATGCCCACGGCCAGTGTCAACCCGAGCAGCGTCATCGAGTTCAGCGTGTAGCCGAGCAGCCGGATCACGACAAAGGTGGCGATGATCGACGTGGGAATGGCGATCGCGCTGATCAGGACCGTGCGCCAGTCCCGGATGAACAGCCAGACGATCAGCGAAGCGAACAGGCTGCCCAGAATCAGGTGCTCTTCAAGCGACTTGACCGAGTTCTTGATGTAGGTGGACTGGTCAAGGACGATGTTGGTCGTGACGCCCGACGGCAGTTCGGAGGCAAGCCGGGTCAACCGCTCCTTGACGGCGGTCGCGATTTCGACTGTATTGGTCCCGCTCTGCCGCCGCACTTCCACGATAACGGCGGGTTGGCCCTTGAAATAGGCGAAATTCCGCGGTTCCGCAATGCCGTCCTCGGCATAGCCCACATCGCGGACGCGGATCGGCGAACCCTCGACGTTCTTGACGATGATGCCGTTGAACTCGTCGACGTGGTCGATGCGGCCAAGGGTCCGCACGCCGACCTCGGAGGCGCCGCGCACGATGCGTCCGCCTGGCGCCTCGATGTTCTCGTCGCGGATGGCGCGCTCGACATCCTGGGCGGTCAGTCGGTAGCCGGAGAGCTTGTTGATATCGAGGAACAGGTTGACCTGGCGCTTCCGCCCGCCCACGATATCCACCGCGCCGACGCCGTTCACGGTCTCGATCGCGCGGCGGATCTGCTTGTCCGCGATCTCGGTCAGCTCCCGCGCCGGACGGTTGCCGGAGACCGCCATCGTGATGATCGGGTCGGAATCCGGGTCGGCCTTCTGGACAACGGGCGGCAGGACATTGGGCGGCATGTTGCGCATCGCCGCCGAGACTTTCTCCCGGACATCTTCGGCGGCGTCGCCGATGTCGCGCTCGAGGACAAACGTAATGAAGAAGTTGGCCGTCCCCTCGTTGACCAGGGCGCGCATCTCTTCGATGCCGTTGATTGACGCCAGGGTCTCTTCGAGAGGGAGGACGACTTGGGAGACGACCTCTTCCGGCGTTGCTCCGGGCAGCCGGACCCGGACGTAGATTGCCGCCGGATCGGTGCGCGGGAACAGGTCGACGCCAAGCTGGGAGAACGATTGCAGCCCGAGAACGACCAGGAACAGCACCAGCATGAAGGCAAACACCGGGCGGCGGACGCAGATCTCGGATAGCTTCAAGCGGGGGCTCCTGATACCTGAGGGCGCATGGCGCTGGCCTTCAGGTTACCAGAAGCTTCCGGCCATGAGGGAGAATCATAACCATATGGCATCTGCCTCCGAGCGGTTCCGCACCCTCTGGCCTGACATTCGCGACCTGGTCCGGCCGCGGCGGCACCTGCTGGCGGCGGGATTCGGGTTGATCCTGGTCAGCAGGGTCGCCGGACTCGTGCTCCCGGCTTCGACGAAGTTTCTCATCGACGACGTCATCGGCAAGCAGCGCGGGGATCTGCTGATGCCGATTGTCCTGGCCGTCCTGGTGGCGTCTCTGGTGCAGGGGTTCAGCCTCGTTCACACTCACGCACGTGCTGTCGAAAACCGCGCAACGGCTGATCGCCGAGATGCGGCGGAAGGTGCAGCGCCATGTCGGACGTTTACCGGTGGCCTACTACGACGCGAACAAGTCGGGGGCGCTGGTGTCGCGGATCATGACCGATGTCGAGGGGTTGCGCAACCTGATCGGTACCGGACTCGTCGAGTTCGCCGGTGGGGTGGTGACGGCGGTGTTCGCGCTCTGCGTGCTGCTCTGGATCAGCCCCGTGCTGACCGGGCTGGCGCTGCTGTTCCTGGGCGCGTTCGCGGGCGGCGTCGGCTACGGTTTCCGCACAATCCGCCCGATTTTCCGCGAGCGGAGCAAGATCCAGGCCGAGGTCAGCGGGAGGCTGACGGAGTCCCTCGGCGGTGTGCGCGTGGTCAAGGGATATCATGCCGAAGAGCGCGAGTCCAAGGTCTTTTCGGCCGGGGTGGAGCGGATCCTGCAGAACGTCCTGAAGACGCTGACGGCGCTTTCGGCGATGAGCTTCGGTGCGACGGCGTTGCTGGGGATCGTCGGAGCCGTCGTGATGCTTGTCGGGACACGGCAGATCCTGAGCGGCGCCCTCACCCTGGGCGACTTCGTTACCTTTACGATGTTCCTGGCGTTCCTGGGAGCCCCGGTGTTTCAGATTGTCGGGGTCGGAACACAGTTGACCGAGGCGATCGCCGGCCTCGAACGGACGCGCGAGGTGCTGCGCGAGCGTCCCGAAGACGAAGACCCGCGGCGGACGATCGAGCTGCCGGTTCTGCGCGGCGACATCGTCTTCGATGGCGTCGATTTCTCGTACGAGCCCGGCCGCCCGGTCCTGCACGACATCTCGTTCCGCTCCGAACCGGGGACGGTGACGGCGTTCGTCGGCCCCAGCGGCTCGGGCAAGTCGACGATCATCGGCCTGATCGCGGCATTCTACACGCCGGAAAACGGTCGCGTTCTGGTGGACGGGATCGACCTGGCCGAGGCACGGCTCGATTCCTACCGCACGCAGCTCGGCGTGGTCCTCCAGGAGACTTTCCTGTTCGATGGCACCATCCGCGAGAACGTCGCCTTTACCCGGCCCGATGCCGGCGAGGAGGAGGTCCGCGAGGCATGCCGGATCGCGCGTGTGGACGAATTCGCGGAAAGCTTCCCGGAGGGCTACGAGACCGTCATCGGCGAACGCGGCGTGAAGCTTTCCGGCGGGCAGCGCCAGCGCGTATCGATCGCCCGGGCGATTCTCGCCAATCCGCGGATCCTGATCCTGGACGAGGCCACCTCCAGCCTCGATTCGGAATCCGAGGCCGCCATTCAGCACGGCTTGTCGTTCCTGATGCGAGGACGGACGACCTTTGTGATTGCCCACAGGTTGTCCACGATTCGGCGCGCGGAACAGATCCTGGTTGTCGAGGCGGGGCGCATCGTCGAACGGGGCGTTCACGCAGATCTGCTGGCCGTCGCCGGACGGTACGCGGACCTCTACGCGCGCCAGCACGGCGTCGAGTCGAACCTGTTCCTGGCCCCTGGAGAAGGCGGCGCCGGCGACAATCCTGTCACGGAGTCCAAGCAGCCTGCGCGCGAGGCAAGTCTGACCGAAGCCCTGCGTCTGCTCCGCGGCTGACCGGCCCACCGGTACCCCGAATTTCGCAGCTTAGTACTTAGATCGTTGCAAATGAGCGATCTAAGGAATCTTCCTGTCTCGACACCACCCAATTTCTAAGGTAAACTGCTATTTGCCGTAGGAAGGTTTACCGTAGGTCCTACGTGCAAACTTCCTAGTCAGGTACTGGACCTCGCCCATTGGACTGGACAAAGGTACCAGCTACTCTAGGGGAGAAGTCGGACGAAATTCCATTCGCACAAGGAGATACCGATGACGCGCCTGTTCGAAAACAAGCTGGTCTATGCTACGATGTTCTTGCTGTTCACGATGGCCCTGGTCGTGAACTCGTTGAGTGGTGGGGCTTTGCCGTTGTTTGGCGCCGCTCCGGTGTTGGGTGCGAGCGTTGAGCAGCGCGCGGATGGTCCGTTGTTCCCGCCGCTTCCGTGGGAACGTGCAGACGGTCCGTTGTTCCCGCCGCTTCCGTGGGAGACGGGTCGGGCGGATGGTCCGCTGTTCCCGCCGCTTCCGTGGGAGACGGGTCGGGCAGACGGTCCGTTGTTCCCGCCGCTTCCGTGGGAGACGGGTCGGGCAGATGGTCCGCTGTTCCCGCCGCTTCCGTGGGAGACGGGTCGGGCAGACGGTCCGTTGTTCCCGCCGCTTCCGTGGGAGACGGGTCGGGCGGATGGTCCGTTGTTCCCGCCGCTTCCGTGGGAACCGCGCACGTCGAATTCGTAGGCGCGCGGTTGGGCCGGGTTCCGGCCGATTCCTCGCGGCGACAGGGCTGAAAGGTGTTGTCGGCGCGTTATGGAATCGTTGCAATGGCCGATGATCATTCTGAGCGTTGGGCTCCAGCTGCTCGTCATTGGAGTTCTCGTCCGCGGCCACTACCGGAACTACCCCATCGCGTTTGCCTATTCTCTGGTTCTCTTTTTCACGACCATCATCGGTGTCTCGGAATACGCCAAGCTCGGGAAGGTCACGGCGGAGATGTACGGAGCCGTCGAGACCTTCCGGCAGGCGATTCTCTTCCTCGTGGTTCTCTCGTTTGTCGACTACGCCGTCAAGGACAGCGACCTTCGTTCCCGCATGCGCCTCTACCTGCTGGGACTGGCGCTGATCTGGACCGGGATTTCCTGGACGATGCATTCCGGCCAACCACTGGCCACGCAAATCACGAAACTGGGTCGTGACTTCGGGCTTGCCTCGGTTGGGCTGAACCTCATTCTGTGGTCTCTGCTAATCTCGAACAAGCACAAAAATTACCAGCTATTGCTACTGACTGGCGGGCTGGGCCTCCAGTTCACCGGCGAAGCGATCGGGCACTCGCTGCGGCAAATGGCGATCCCGCAACGTTCGGTAGAGCTTGCCTATCTTGGAAACCTGGTGCTGGTTGGGGCGCACCTGTTGCGCCTGTATGTGTGGTGGGAAGCGTTCCGGAGGGGAGACTCGATCACAGCCGGACCAAAGACCGGACGGCGTCCCTACGTGCTGGAAGCAGAGGGCGCCGCCCGATTCAACTCACTCCCTCATCCGGTCAGCGCAGAGCGCTAACCTCTCTACCGGTCTCGGTCAACGACCCTGTCGTATAAACCTTCACCTCGACGCGGCGGCTCTTCGAGCGCGCCTCCCGCGTGGCCTCGTCGCTGACCGGCTTGCTCTTGCCAAGACCGATCTGGTGAATCCGGTACACAGGGACCTCGTGGGTCACGATCAGATAGTTCACCACAGCCTCGGCCCGGCGACGGCTCAGAGCCAGATTATAGTCAGCCGGACCGATGGGGTCCGTGAAGCCTTCGACGGCGATCACCCACCGCCCTTCCGGCGACAGGTTGGCGGCCATTTCGTCCAGCTTCTGCCGGCCTTCCGGCGTCAGCTTGTCCCGGTCAAACCCGAACAGCACCGTCGTGTGCCGGGAGAGTTCGAACTGGTCGAGATTGGCGAACGCAGCCCGGATTCCAACGAGTTCTTCCCGATTCCGTTCGGACAGAGTCCGCGCTTCACGCGCCACTCCATCGGCGGTCGTCGCTTTGTCGAAGGCCTGGTTGGCCCGGCCTTCCGCCGTCATCGCCCGTTCCCGTGCGGCGCTGATGCCGGTCTCGGAGCGCTCATCAAGGGACTTGAGATCCCGCTGCGCATCGGCGATCTCCCCGGAATTGCGGTTGGCCTGGTCGGAAACCTGGTCCACCTTGGCCTGGATCGGTGCGGCGGTGTTGCGGACGAACTTCTTGGTGGCGCAGCCGCTGGCTAGCGTGGCGCCGGCGATCAGGACCCCAATGGCAACGGTACGGTACATAGCGTTTCTTCAACCTCCCGTCCTGTAGACTGCATCTGCCATTCCATACTTGCAAGTCTTTTCGATGCAATGTGTTGTGCTAGCATGGGCAGTATCCGTCAGGTAAGGTTTACCCGCCGGCCAGTGAAAATTTCCCTGATCCGGGCAGCTTCGGGCGGTACAATCTGAATGAGATCCAAAGATCTGCGGGAGATTTGAACCATGAGCGAAGGCACGTATCCCCGTCGCGATTTTGTGAAGAAGGCCACGCAGCTCGGCGCCGCCCTCGGGGTGGCAGGGCGGGCGATGGCGGCAGGCAAGGCGGCGTCCAACCGGGTTGTGGGCGCTAATGACCGGATTCAGCTTGGCGTGATCGGCGTCGGCGGCAGGGGAGCGTACCTGGCGCGCGAGTTCGCCGGGATCGGCGAACGGACGAACGACTGCCAGGTCGTGGCGGTGTGCGATGTCTGGCAGCGCCGCGTGACCGAGAACAAGGAGCGCGTCAAGTGCGATGGCTATCTCGACTACCGTGAGATCATCAACCGGCCGGACATCGACGGGGTCGTGATTGCCACGCCCGATCACTGGCACGCCAAGATCGCGCTTGAGGCGATGGACCGCGGCAAGGACGTCTACGTCGAGAAGCCGATGTGCCATACGATCGAGGAAGCCAAGCAGCTCTCCCAAACTGTGCGGGAAACCAGACGCGTGTTGCAGGTGGGCTCCCAGACCACGTCATCCGATCAGTGGCACAAGGCGAAGAAGGCGATCGGCGAAGGCATGATCGGGAAGATGATCATGAGCCAGGGAACCTATCACCGCAACTCGGTCGAAGGCGAGTGGAACTGGAAAATCGATCCGAACGCCGGTCCGGACGCCAAGGGCGATGACTACATCGATTGGAAGGGTTGGCTCGGCCCCGCGCCCAAGCGCTCCTGGGACCCCGACCGCTTCTTCCGGTTCCGCAAATACTGGGACTATTCGGGCGGCATTGCCACCGACCTGTTCTTCCACGTCGTGGCGCCCCTCAACATCTGCTGGGGCGAGGCGCAGTTCCCGAGCCGCGTCACGGCATCGGGCGGGATCTACGCGTTCGACGACCGCGAAGTGCCCGACACGTTCCACCTGATTGCGGAGTTCGACCGGGGGCACTCCCTGGTCCTGAGTTCGTCGATGGCCAACAGCCACCACAGCCCGGGACTGATTCGCGGGCGCGAGGCGTCCCTGGTCATGGTGGAGCATGGCCGGTTCGAGGGACATGCCGACTACATCTCGGTCATTCCTGAGGAGAGAGTGATCACCGCCGACTACAAAGCACGGTTCGGCTCGGCGCCGATCCAGATTCCGATCGAGAAGACGGAGCGCTGGGTCCACATGCAGAACTTCCTTGACTGTATGCGCAGCCGCCAGAAGCCAACCCTCGACGTGGATACAGCGACCCGCGCTCAGGTGTTGATCACGATGGCCGTGCAGTCGTACCGCGAAGGCCGGATGCTTTACTGGGATGCGGACAAGATGCGCGTTTCCGCCAAGCCGGTCCGATCCTGACGCCGCGCATGAGTCCCTACAAGCTGCTTTCCACGCGGGAGGTGTACCGCACCCCCTGGCTCCGGGTCCGCGAAGACCGAGTCACGGCTCCGGACGGCTCGGACGCCACCTTCAGCGTGGTCGAGAGCAAACCTGGTTCGACTGTGGTAGCCATCGACGCGGCCCAGAGGGTGTGGCTCATTCGCGAGTACAAGTACGGCGTGGGCCGCGAATGCATTGAGGCGGTCAGTGGCGGCATCGAACCCGGGGAGAGCGCCCTCGACGCCGCCCGCCGGGAACTCGAAGAAGAAGCCGGCGTTGTCGCCAGCGACTGGTTGGAACTCGGCCACGTGGACCCGTTCACGGCCGTGGTTGCTTCGCCGAACTACCTGTTCGTCGCCCGCGGCCTCGCGCCTGGCCGCCGCCAGTTGGATGCGACCGAAGTGATTCACCCGTTCCAGGTGAACTTCGCCGAAGCCGTCGACATGGTCCTGCGGGGAGACATCACACATTCGGCGAGCTGCCTGGCGATCCTCAAGGCTCACCTGGCTGGCGTTTGCGGTTGAGCTGTCATCTAAGGTTAATCCGCACTGCGCCGCTCCTCTGTACTACAACCTCACAGGACCCCGGATCCATTCCCCAACACAGCGGTGGTGCCCCATACTGGGAACTCAAGCGCGCCGGATGTTTCGGCCGCACACGAATGTGTCCACACCGAGCGTAGTAAGCCACAAGGCTTCCGTGCTTGGATCTTCAATCTCGCCGCAGATGAAGAAACCGCGCGTGTTGGTCGTAGAAGACAATGCCATCAACCGGATGGTGGTTGAGCGTCTGGTCGGCAAGCGGGGCTGGCCGACCGTCTCCGTTGGGGACGGGTACGCGGCCTTGACGGAATGCCGCCGCCAGGCCTTCGATCTGATCCTCATGGATATCCGGCTGCCCGGCATGAGCGGGCTCGATGCGGCGGAGCAGATCCGCGCACTGCCTGGCTGCGAGAATGTCCCGATGCTCGCCCTGACCGCTGGAGCTGCCGCCGAAGACCGGCAACAGTGCTTCGATTCCGGTTTTGATGGCTACTGCACGAAGCCCTTCGGGAAGGAACAGCTTTTCGAAAGAATTGAGGCGGTCCTCGCCGCGAGACGCGACCCGGAAATTTGAGAACCACCAGAAGACACACCTGAACCGGTCCGGGCTACCGGTTCAGGGTCCATCCTCGTTGGGAGGCAACACACCAAAAGCGGAGACGCCTCTCCATGGTGCACGCCGTTGACCAATCCGTAAATGATAGAACCTGCGATTCGAGCCTCGCGGACGGTACGGATTTGCATAGTCAGCCGGGGGGGCAAGTACGAGAATCGGAAGAAAAGCGCAGAAGAGGCGTACTATAGAGGGGTGAGTCCTCCCCCCGCCATGGCCGCCGTCGCGCCCGCATTGCGCGCGTCCTCGGCCCGGCGCACTCTCGGAGGCTTTGCGCTGAGCGGATTCCTGGCGGCACTGCTCGGCGCGATTCTGCCGGTTTGGGGTTACCACCTGAAGTTTGAGTTCGCCACGGCCGGACACTACTTCCTTGGCATGGCCGCCGGGACAGCGGTCGCGCACGAGGCCGGACGGCGGCTGCGAGGAAGGTCGTCGCGCTTCCGGCTGAGTCTGGCGTGTGCGGTCGCCTGCCTGGGGTTGGCTCTCCTGTCGCTGGTGTCGCCGCCCGCCGCCGCCGGATGGCGCATCGGCGGTATGGCTTTGGTGGGATTGGCGTTGGGTCTGCTCAACGGATCGCTGTTCCAGGCGATCCACCCGAGTTGGCGGCAGGATCCGGCGGCGACGATCAATGTTGCGGGGATCTTCTTCGGCGCCGGCTGCCTCGTGTCGGCTTTGCTCGCTGGTGCGCTCTTCTATTCCGCGCCAGCGTCCGGAATTCTTGCCCTCATGGCAGTCATTCCCGCTGCCTTCGCTTTGTTGTACGCCCGGACACCGGCAGCACCTGGGGGGACGACCCCGAGGGGCGATCTCCGGATGAAATTGCTGGGTTTCCGAAATCCGGCGGCGATCCTGTTGGCTCTCCTTGTCTTCTTCCAGTTCGGCAACGAGTGGTCCGTGGCCGGGTGGCTCCCTGTCTTCCTGATTCATCGGACCGGGATGAGTCCGGAGACATCGCTCCGCTATCTCGCCATGTACTGGATGGCTCTGACGCTGGGGCGAGTGGCCGCGATGGCGGTCCTGCCCCGCATGCCTCATGGCCGCCTGCTTCTGGGCAGCGCCGGTGCGGCGCTGTTCGGATGCATCCTCCTGATGGGCACAGACAATGCCGAAGGGGCGGCGGTCGGAGTCCTGCTGGTCGGGTTGGGCTACGCGGCCGTGTATCCCCTGGTAGCGGAGATGATCGGCCACCGCTTTGCGTACTACCGTCCGGGCCAGTTCAACGGCATCTTCTCCGTCGCCTTGATGGGCGGTCTGCTGGCGCCAGCCATTCTGGGATATGCGGCCGATGCCTGGGGCGTTGGCACGGTGATGGTGCTTCCCCTCGTGGGGACGTGCATGGTCGTGCTGCTGGTGCTTCTGATCTGGCTGGAGGCGAAAATCGGAGGATGACCCGCCGGACGGCACTGTCCCTGCTGGCTACGGGAGGGGTTTGGGCGAAAAGCCCCACGTTGCCGGAGCGGATCCAACGCCTGTTGGAGAATTCCCGGCTTCCGGCGCGCGGCCTGATGGGGATCCTCGTGGAGGATGCCGCCAGCGGCGCCCGGCTGTACGCCCTGGCGCCGCGCCGCCATTTCGTCCCTGCTTCGAACACCAAGCTGTTCTCGACCGCGCTGGCTCTCACCCGGCTGGGTCCTGACCATCGCTTCCACACGACGGCCGTGGCGGACCGGTCTCCGGATTCCAACGGCGCGGTTTCGTGGCTGACCCTGGTGGGAGGCGGTGATCCGAACCTGTCCGGGCGAGCGATTCCATACGATCCGGAGGCCGAAGACGGCGAGCCGCTGGCGGCGATCGAAGCGCTTGCCGGACAGGTGGCCGATGCGGGCGTCCGTCGGGTGGACGGACCCATTGTGGGCGACGACTCGCTCTACCGCTGGGAGCCTTTCCCGGACGGCTGGGCTGGGTCCGACGCGCTGTGGGGCTATGGGGCGCCGGTGAGCGCGCTCAGCATCAACGACAACGCGATCCGGCTGCGGGTTCTCTCCGGCGACCCGCCGCGTCTCCGGCTCAGTCCTGCGCTCGAGTACTTCGAGATCGATAACCGTGTGGAAGCTGGACCGGAGCAGCGGATCCAGGTGGAGCGCGATCCGGGCGGGCGGCAGCTCCGGCTGACCGGGACGCTGCCGGCGAAGCGGGCCGGCGAATCGTTCCTTCTGGCGGTCGACGATCCCGCGCGGTTCGCCGCCGCTGCCTTGCGCGACGCCCTCACGCGGCGCGGTGTCGCCGTGCGCGGGGATGCCCAGACCCGTCACGCGACGGACAACGGCACACGGCCGACGGCCGGCGTCGAACTGGCGCGCCTGACGTCGGCGCCGCTGGCGGAGCTGGTGCGGATTGTGAACAAGGTCAGCCAGAACCTGCACGCGGAGATGCTGCTCCGGGCCGCGGCGCACCATGCCTTCGGAGATGCAAGCCAGGGCGCGGTCGCGAAGCTGCTGCGCGAGTTTCTGGCTTCGGCCGGCATCCGCGAAGACGCCGTGGACTTACGCGACGCCTCGGGTCTGTCCCGGCTCAATCTGGTGACGCCGGAAGCGGTCGTGCTGCTGCTGCGCTCGATGTACGGCTCGCCGCACCGGGATCTCTGGATGAGCCTGCTTCCCGTCGCCGGAGAAGACGGCACGCTGCGCTCGCGCATGCGGGCCGCGCCGGCCGCCGGACGCATTCGCGCCAAGACCGGGACCCTGTCGCACGTCACCGGCCTGTCCGGCTACGCCACACAGGCGGACGGGCAGGTCGTCGCCTTCTCCATCCTGGCCAACAACCAGGCCGCCCCGTCCAGCGAGGTGCGGCGTCTCGTTGATAAAATAGCGGAAGAGATCGCACGGTAAACGCTTATGCCCATCTTCGAATATGTGTGTGACGATTGCGGGAGCCGCTTCGAGAAGCTCGTGCGGCGCGCCGCCGAGTCGTCGGACGTGACATGCCCTTCGTGCGGGACGCCGCGGCTGACGCAGCAGCTTTCCACCTTTGCCGCTCACGCGGGGAACGGTTCGTCGCAGGGTGCGGCGGAAATGCCCGCCTGCCCCGGCGGCATGTGTTCCAACCCGATGGTCTGCGGCCGCAACTGACGGCCGGAGCCTACTCCAGCTCCCCGACACGATGAATCTTCATGAGATTCGTCGTGCCGGCTGTTCGTCTTCCAGTGTTTGCTACCGAGTTGTCGTGCCCGAACCAGAGGATGCCTGCACATAAAATAAAGTATTGACAGGCGCCGGGGGGGGGGTAATATTGGGTCATGTTGATCCTTCGCTGCGCTGTTCTCGCTGCGTTAGCGGTTGCTGCCGGATCGGAAGCGTTTGCCCAGGCGAAGCCTCTGCCGGGGCCAATTCCAGCGAACGCAATCTCCCTCGACATCTCCACCGAGTATGCGGAGCACGGAGTCCACGCGATTGGCCATACCGATCCAGCATTCTTCAAGCAGCTTGCGGCGCTGATCGGCGCCGAGAATGCGACGGCCAGCGAGGCGGCCCATCCTTTCATGGTCCTGGTGCGGAATGACGCCCGCGAGAACATAGCAAGGGTCTGCATGCGCCTCCCCAGAATCAGCCCTGACGGACGGCAGATCGAAGGATACATCAACTTCGCGCCAGTTCGTTTCGTCCCGGGCCGGACGATGGTTTTTACGCCGGATCCAGGGCTGACGGCCAGCCTGCACCGCGTGATTGCGCCAGGTACGCCGACAGGTCTGAGTTCCGAGCTCCGGGCGGCGTCGGCTGCGATGGTGGCTTCGGTGGACAGCTATCGTTTTCAGAGCGCAATGGTTTCGCTCGATTCGGTGTGGTTTGAGTCAAAGAAAGTTGTGGGTCCGGATCGCGCGGGGAATATCCAGGAGGAAACCGGGCGGCTCGCTGCATTGAAGGCTGTGAGGGATCTCTTGCTTGACCTGTCCGTTGCCGATGCTGACGTGCGAGCGCGGCTGGAAGAGGCCAAGGCCGCCTCCGGATATGACCGCGCCGCTGGGAGATTCGATCGCGGGGTAACGGCTGCCAGAGGGGTTGCGAGTTCCACTTTGATGATGTGGGACATGCGGAATCGCGCCGACGCCGCGGTCTGGCTCGGCAATTTGATTGCACAGACTGAACAGGAAGTGGCTCGAATTCACCGCTAAAATAGTAAAGGAAGTAACGACAATGACGATGCCTTTCTTGAGAACTAAGTGGGTACACTTTGCCTTCCTGGCATTCCTTTTTCTGGGTGGTCACGACTCCGTGAAAGCCCAATCATGGACGATTGAGTCTTCTAATGGCTACGTCGCTGCCGGCGATACAGCCGTCTCGAGCGGGACCGGGTGGTACGTCAACCAAAGAGGAAAATGCACCAATCACATAGTGGAATTTAATTACTCGGTCTGGCAGTCAGTTCACTGGAATTGTTGGTATACAGGCGCGCCAGCGCTAGGATGGGCTCAGATGGGGCCCAGTGGTGACCAGGTAGACGGCATGTCGGACTTGATGCGTTATTCTCCCTCGCTGGGCATTCACGTAACTTCGCAGTGGTTCTGCGACGGCGGCTACGGTATCGGAATTTTTGTGTTGAATGAGGATGGCTGTTGATGGCAGTTATTTGGGCCATGAGGAGTCTACGAGCAAGTCCTCAGATGACCCAGAACTGACGATCTCTGCGGCGGCAGTCAATCGCGCAGACCGAGATCGAAGTAGGGCGAATTCACCGCTGAAGTGAAGCGACGGAGCCTACTCCAGCTCCCCGACACGATGAATCTTCATGAGATTCGTCGTGCCGGGATGTCCGACGGGCTGGCCTGCGACGAAGACGACAGTATCGCCCGCGCGGACGAACCCTTTCTCCTGCAACATCCGGTCTGAGAGGGCCAACATGTCGTCAGTCGACGCCGCCTTGTCCGCCAGGATCGCCGTGACTCCGAACTGGATTGCCAGGCGCCTTGCCACTTCGGCGTTCGGCGTCAGTGCGTACACGGGGTCTTCCGGATGCAAGCGTGCGATCTGCCGAGCACTGGAGCCGCTTTCGGTAAACACGACGACCGCGTCGATGTTCTTCTCCTCCGCGGCGTAATAGGCAGAACGCGCAATGATCTCGGCGCGGCTGGGATTCTGAAAGCGGATGCGCTCACGCCGGTCGTAGGCGGCGAGCGATGCCTCGGTCTCGGCGGCGATCCGCGTCATGTAGCGCACGGCTTCCAGGGGATAGCGCCCGATTGACGTCTCCGCCGAGAGCATCACCGCGTCGCTGCCGTCGTAGATCGCATTGGCGACGTCGCTCACTTCGGCGCGGGTCGGCACGGGGCTGTTGACCATGGATTCGAGCATCTGCGTCGCCGTAATGACAAACTTCCCGGCCTGCCTGGCCAGACGGATGATCTCTTTTTGGATGAAGGGCACCCGTTCCAATGCCACCTCCACCCCCAGGTCGCCGCGCGCCACCATGACGCCGTCGGCGGTGGCGATGATCTCGCCGATGTTCTCCCAGGCTTCCGGCTTCTCGATCTTGGCGATCACCGGGACTGCCGCCGCCTGCGCCCCCATGTAGCGCCGCAACCGGTTGACGTCCTCGGCCGAGCGGACGAAGGACAGCGCCAGGAAGTCCACTCTGTGGTGCAGACCGAAGCGCAGGTCGGAGAGATCCTTGTCGGTAATCGCGTCGGTCGATACGGCGACACCGGGCAGGTTGATGCCTTTGTTATCGCCGATCGTGCCGCCTTCGATCACGTCGAAGATGACGGTGGCGCCATCGGTGCTCAGCGCGCGCAGTTCCACGGCGCCGTCGGCGAGCAGAACGCGGTCACCTTGCTTCACGTCATAGGCGAAACGGCTGTAGGTCGTGTAGGCGCGCCGGCAATTGCCCAGGACCGGTTCGGTGGTGATCTCAAAGCGGGCGCCCGTTTCCAGTTCGCAGAACCCTTCTTCGAACGTGCCGAGGCGGATCTTCGGGCCCTGCAAATCGAGAAGGATTCCGACATGGCGTCCCAGCGCCTCGGCGGCCGCCCGAATCGCCTCAATTCGCTCGGCGTGCTTTTCCTGCGTGCCGTGCGAGGCGTTCAAGCGGATCACGCTGGCGCCTGTCTCCAACAGGCGGCTCAGGATCTCCGGCGAATCGCTCGCCGGCCCGAGAGTCGCCACGATCTTTGTGTTCGGCATGGTAAAGGCGTTACCCTGACATTGTCCCACCCTATGACCCTGCTCCAAGTCATCGTGCTCGCGATTGTCCAAGGATTCACTGAATTTTTACCAATCAGTAGCTCAGCTCACCTTGCCTTGGCGCCCTGGCTTCTCGGCTGGGAAGATCAGGGACTGACGTTCGACATCGCCTTACACCTCGGCACGCTCCTGGCAATCCTGGTCGTGTTCGGACGCTCCTGGATACAGATTGCGGCGCAAGGGCTCGGGATGCGGTTCGGTTCGGACGGGGACCTCATCCGAATGCCGAACCTGCTCTGGACCCTTGCCGCCGCCAGCATGCCTGTCGCCGTGGCCGGCCTGATGTTGAAGGATCAGGCCGAACAGTGGAGGGACCCGTTCCTCATCGGGGGAATGCTGGTGGGAGTCGGGATCCTGATGGGGATCGCGGACGTCCGCGGCAGACGGAACAAGGCGCTTGCCGACGTGAGCTTCCTCGACGCGATGATCATCGGTGCGGCACAGGCGCTGGCGATCGTCCCCGGGACCTCCCGCAGCGGGATCACGATCACGGCGGCCCTGTTCCGGCACGTGGACCGCGCCGCCGCCGCGCGGTTCTCCTTCCTGCTGTCGACTCCGGCCATCGCCGGCGCGGCCGCCAAGGCTTTCTACGATTTGCACAAAGCGGGAGGCATTCCGCCCGAGTTGCAGGTCCAGTTTGCCGCCGGTATCGCCGTCAGCGCCGTCACCGGCATGGCGGTGATCCTGTTCTTCCTCAGCTTCCTCAAGCGGTACAGCCTGCGATTCTTCGTGTACTATCGCGTCGTCTTTGGCATAATAATAATCGCTCTAGCTTTCTTCCGCCGGCCAGCGGGATGAAGTTCCTTACACCCACCCACCACCGGCGCCTCAACGAGGCGACCGGGGTCGTGTTGCTTTTCGGCGGCGTGCTGATCTGGCTGAGCCTGATCTCCTACCGGCCCGATGACCCATCCCTGAACACCGCTGCGGGGAGCGTGCGTCCGGTCAACCTGATCGGAGTGGCGGGAGCCTACTTCTCGGACCTGCTGCTCCAGTGCCTGGGTCTGACCGCCTATTTCCTGCCGGTCCTGCTGTTCCTTCTCGCCTGGAAATGGATCCGCTCCGAGCCTCTCGATACCCCGGGAGCGAAGTTGCTGGGCGCCGCGGTGCTGCTGGCTAGCCTGAGTGTCGGGCTGTCGCTGGCCGGACCGTGGCTCGTGTACGGGGGCGCGATTCACGCCGGCGGCATGGCCGGACTGGTCCTGGCCGGCGCTGCCCGCGCCGCATTCAATCTTACCGGGGCGGCACTGATCACCCTGGCCGTGGCAATCGTTTCGATCTACCTGCTGACGGCGTTCAGCATGTCCGCCGCGGCGTCCTGGGTCCTGCGGCCGGTCCAGGCAGTCGGCGGGTGGTGGCGCGGCGTGGTGTCCGGCTTGAAGCGTCCCAAGACGAAGAAGCCCGCCAAAACGCAGACTACCCGCATCATTCCCGATCCGGAGCCGGAGGCGGAGGACGCTCCCGAACTTCCGTTCCAGGAGATTCCGATCTGTCCGCTCGACGAGGACACGCCTCCCTGGGAAGAGCCGGAACCGGCAAGGACTCCGGAAGTCCAGACTGCCGCCTACTCCCAGGAGCATCCAGTCTACGTCCGTCCCTCGACCTCCCTGCTCAACGAGGCCGCCGGCCGGCCGGCTTATGATGAGGTGGAACTGCAGGACATCGCCGTGCGCGTGAAAGCGAAGTTCGAAGAGTTCAACGTGCGTGGGTCTGTCGTGCAGATCAACCCTGGCCCCGTCGTGACGACGTTCGAGTTCAAGCCCGACGCCGGGATGAAGTACAGCCGCATCACCACGCTGAGCGAAGACCTGTGCCTTGGTCTGCAGGCGGAATCGATCCTGATCGAGCGCATTCCGGGGAAGCCCACCGTCGGCATCGAAGTGCCGAATACGCGGCGCGAGGTGATCAGCCTGCGGCAGATGATCGAGTCCGACGAGTTCCGCAATGCGCCATCGAAGCTGACGATCTCGCTCGGCAAGGACATCAACGGGCGCATGAAAGTGGCGGCGCTCGAATCGATGCCGCACCTGCTGATCGCCGGCTCGACCGGGGCGGGGAAGAGCGTGATGATCAACTCGATGATCATGTCGATCCTGTACAAGTCGACGCCGGACGAAGTGCGGATGATCATGGTGGATCCGAAGCGCCTCGAACTCGGTCTGTACGAAGGCATCCCGCACCTGCTGACGCCCGTCATCACCGACGCCAAGAAGGCGACCAACGCGCTCAAGAACGCCGTCGTCGAAATGGAGCGGCGCCTGCGGCTGCTGGCCGAGTACGGCGTCCGAAACATCACGCAGTTCAATGAGCGCCTGGAGGAACTGCGCCAGGAAAACGAAGGTCTCAGCGAGGCGGCCGAAGATCTGCGGCCGTTGCCCTACATCCTCATCCTGATCGACGAGCTGGCGGACCTCATGATTCTCGAAGGCCGCAACGTGGAGGAATCCGTGACGCGGCTGGCGCAGATGGCCCGCGCCGTCGGGATGCACCTGGTGCTTGCCACGCAGCGGCCGAGTGTCGACGTGATCACGGGCCTGATCAAGGCGAACTTCCCGGCGCGCATCAGCTTCCGCGTCGCGACCCGCGTCGACTCGCGCACCATCCTCGACACGCAGGGCGCCGAGCACCTGTTGGGGAAAGGCGACATGCTGTTCCTGCCGCCGGGATCCTCGCGGCTGGTCCGCGTCCACGGGGCATTTGTCACGGAGACGGAGATCAACCGCGTCGTGAGCTTCTGGAAGGCGCAAGCCCAGCCTGAATACGACGATTCCTTCCTGGCGCCGCCTCGGCGACGAAGAAGGTGGAGGCGGCGAAGCCGGCGGGACAGGATCCGATGTACGAAGATGCGCTGCGCGTGGTCCTCGAAATGGGCAAGGCATCGACGTCGATCCTGCAGCGCCGTTTGCGGCTTGGCTATGGCCGCGCGGCCCGCATCCTCGACATGATGCATCGCGACGGCATCATCGGTCCGCCCGACGGCAGCCGTCCCCGCGAGGTCCTGAAACGCCCCGACTGGATCCACGAGGTCGAGGATACGCTGCGGTAAGTCGTGGAACGCCTTCCCTACCCGGCGACTTCCCTCGCGGCGCCATACTCCGGATTGCGTCTGCCCGCCGCCGTGCTGCTCGACAACGTTCGCAGCATGTACAATGTCGGGGCGTTCTTTCGGACGGCCGACGGAGCGGGGCTCGAGAAGCTCTACCTGTGCGGGATCACCGCGCGCCCGCCGAAACCGGCCATCGCAAAGACCGCTCTCGGCGCCGAGGAAACCGTGCCCTGGGAGCACTCCTGGGAACCCGCTCCCATCCTGGACGCGTTGCGGGCGCGATCCTACGAACTCGCCGCCATTGAGACTTCCGTGCGCGCCGTGGATCTGTACGACTGGACCCCGCGGTTTCCTGTCTGTGTCGTCTTCGGCCACGAAGTGGATGGCGTGCGGCCCGAAGTCAGTGAGGCCTGCGACACCCATGTGCGCATCCCGATGCTCGGGCGGAAGCATTCGCTCAACGTCGCGACCGCCGGGGGCGTTGTGCTGTACGAACTGCTGCGCAAGTACCGCCGGCTTTACAGCGAGAGCGGCCAGTCGCGCCCGGAGGGCTGGCCCGGCCGCGGTGTGGCGGGCGGCAGGTAGTCGTAGGTGTCGTGCATCCAGGCGCTCAGCGTGGCTTCGAGTTCGCGCCGCACGGCAACGTAGCCGGCGTGCGTCGCCAGGTTCGTGAACTCGTTCGGATCCTTCTCGAGGTCGTACAACTCCAGCACCGGCCGCGAAGGTTGCAGCAGGCGGAGATGATGCGGCTGCAATCCGCCGCGGCGCGCCTGTTCGAGATACGACTTCCAGGTGACCGAGTCCGCCAGGTCCCATGCCGGGCGGTACGGGAAATGCGGCGCGGCGTTGAAGATCAGCTTGTAGCGGCGGGTGCGGACGGCGCGGATGGGGTCGAAATTGTCATGCCAGTTGCGCTCGGCGAAGATGGCGTCGCGCGGCCGATAAGCCCCGCCGGTGAGCAGCGGCAGAAAGCTGCGGCCCTGCATCTTCTCCGGCGTCATGCCACCGGCTGCCTCGATCCACGTGGGAGCGAGGTCGACGTGCGAGATCAATTCGCTGCGCACGCTGCCCGGCGCCACCCTTCCGGGCCAGCGCACGATCAGCGGGACGCGCAGGCCGGGGTCATAGCAGGTGCCTTTGGCGCCGGGGAAGGGAAGGCCGTTATCGCTCGAGAACACGACCATCGTGTTCTCCGCCAGGCCGTGTTTGTCGAGAAGTCCGAGAATCTCACCGCACTCGGCATCCATCCGCGCGATCGCGTCGTAGTAGTGGGCCAGGTCCTCGCGCACAGCGGGCGTGTCCGGCAGGTAGGGTGGGACGCCCACCGACACCGGATCGTGCGGCGGTGAGAACATGCCCGGCCTGTAGGGGCGGTGCGGGTCGGTAAACCCGAGTTGCAGGAAGAATGGCCGGTCCGTCGGCAGCGCATCGAAGAAGCGGGAAAATGGTGTTCCGCGCGGCCCATAGAAGTCCCAGCGCTTGTCGAATTCCGGCCCCTGGTGCACCTTCCGGAACGCGCCAGTGTAGTACCCGCGCTGCTTCAGGACGTCGCGGAACGTCACTTCCCAGGGGGGCAGAGGCGTATGCAGGCGGGATGTGGCGGTCGTGTGCGGTGCGCACCCGGTGAACACGGCCGAACGGTTCGGACTGCATTGCGGGGAAGCCACATAGCAATGCTCGAAGCGCATACCTTCGGCCGCGAGCCGGTCCAGGTGCGGTGTGCGGATGGCGCGGTTGCCGTAGCAGCCGAGGTCGGGGACGCTATGGTCGTCGGAGAAGAGAAAGACAATGCCCGGCGGCTGCCCGCCTGCCTGAGCGTATGCGGGCGTCGCCAGAGCTCCCTGGATCAGTGAACGGCGAGTGACGCGCATCCGGGCAGGATATCACCCCTCGATGGATTCAAAGACAAGACGCAAGTAGGGCCGCGCTTTGTATTCGATCCGGAAAGGCAGGCCCGGAGGCGTCCCGTCCACGTACCACAGGCGGAAGGGTGTCTTCTCGCGCTTGGCTTCCGCCTCGATGACGCCTTCCAGGCGGATCGCGCGCTCGCTCCGCTTGGGATCGGGCGTTTTGCGTGTGCGCAGTTGAAAGCGCTGTCCCTGATGGAGAAACAACGACGACGTTTCCCGCTTGCCGTCGCACATCGCGCTCCACATCGTTTGCAGGAACGGCAGTCCGTCGCGGGGCGCGCTCGTCAACTCCGGAGGGTCGCTGGAGAAGTCGCGCCGGACCCAGGACACCAGATCGTTGAACTGGCTCCACGTCAGGCGCGATGGCGCCGCCACCGCCTTCTTGCTTATCTGCAGGCGCCCCCCGGCCGCTGAACCCTGGACGGCGATGTAGTGCGTCAACTCGCCTGCCTCGCGTTCGAGAGCGGCTTTGGCTTCGGCGAAGCTTTCCTCGCGCGAGGCGCTGATGAAGCCGAAGTACGCGTAATCGCTCGCCCGCGCTACTTCCTGCACGAATCCCATCCGGTTGAGACCCCTGGCCCGGGCCGGATCGGAGCCTCCGGCGAACTCAAGGCGCAGCACGCCTTCGCTTTCGCTGGCCGATGCCCAGCCGCCTCCGACGTCGGAGCGCGAGACCAGAGGGATGTTCAACAGAGTTACCGTCGCGTTGGCACGGTACCGGATTCGCGCGGCCCCGCCTCGGGCTCCCGGCCAGCCATCGATGAGGAGGGGTGCGGCCTGAGCCGCGCCCGTGCAGAATCCGGCTGCAAGCCGCAGCCAGGTGCGCCGCGTCCACAAGTGCCCAATCTCCACTCCTTCAGCATGACAGGTTCCGGCTTACAACAGGATGTCACCGGGGTGAAGAGTTCACGACATTTACGGCACGAAACGTTCTTTAGCTTCAGCTCTGACCCGCCGCCAGCAGGCGACGCAGGTTGCCGCCGAAGATTGCGGCGGCGTCTTCCGCGCCTACGCCCAGCGACTGCAACGCGGTGACCTGCGATTCGAATACTGGCCGGTTCCAGCCGCGCGGGAAGAACGAAGAGTCCGTGCCGAACAGCAGGCGCCGCGGACCCGCCACGTCGAGAGCCCGCGCGAATATTTCGCGCAGCGTGATCTCCGGGCAGTGGTAGCGCATCCAGCCGTTCGAACTCGATGTGTCGAGCACGACGTTCGGGCAGAGGTCGGCGACCATGAGCGCTTCGCGGAAGTAGCCCGCGCCGAAATGCGGGATCACAAAGGTCACGCCGGGGAAGCGCATGGCAATAGCATGCACCGCCATCGGGTCCGACAGCCGCATGTCGAAGTGCGACTCCAGTCCCAGCTTCTTGCGGATGCCGACCGACAACACGCCGCAGTGGACGAACACCACCGCGCCCGCCACGGCGGCCGCCTTCTCGATGAGTTCGATGGAACGCCGGTCGTCGAGAGCGAAGCGCTGCATGGCGGGGAACAGGCAGATACCCTGCATGCCCGCGGCCAGAGCCTGTTCGACGCGCCCGACGACGCCCGTCGCCAGCGGGTTTACCATGAAGTAGCCAAAGAAGCGCTCGGGAAACGCCCGCAGCGCTCCTTCGACCGCGCTTTCGTCGCCCGGAATGCTGGCGATGAGCACCGCGCTCTCCACGCCGTGGCGGTCGAGTTCCGCGACCCAGTCGCGCGCGAACGCCGCGGGATCCTCCGGAGGCCGCCAGCCGAGCAGGCGTTCCAGAGCCTCGAACGGCCGGTCCGCGGGCAGGACCGGACTCTGCGCAGCCAGCGCGGCGAAGAAACTGTGGGAGAGAAAGTGGACGTGCGTCGGCGACCGCGATGTCGCCCCAGGGAGTCTGCATGATCAGTCCCGCCGCTCGGACTTCTGCCAGCCGACAACGCCGGACGCGATAGCCACTTGCGTCAGACCGGCAACGTTGGTCACATTGATCTTCTTCATGAGCGTCTTCCGGTAGCTTCGCACGGTTTGCAGGCCGAGATCGAGAATGGTTGCGATCTCTTTGCTGGTCTTGCCCTCGGCGACCAGGCGGAGGACTTGCAATTCCCTCGGTGAAAGGTGATCGAGCGGATTGGTCTCCTTTTCGTCGAGGTTGCCGCGCTGGATGCGCGTGAGCAGGTGATCGGAGACCTGGGAAGACAGGTAGGAACCTCCGCGAGCCACGGTGCGCAGCGCGTCGAGCAGATCCCCGGACGATGCTTTCTTCAGCAGGAACGCCCGCGCGCCGGCACGCATCGCCGCGACCACCGAGTGCTCGTCGTCGTACATCGACAGCACGACAACCTTGCAGCCCGCACAATGCCGAAGTACTTCGGTCGTCGCTTCGATGCCGTTCATCCCCGGCAGTCCGATGTCCATCAGCACCATGTCCGGCTGGTGATGCCGGGCCAGTTGGATCGCGTCCGGGCCGCTTTCGGCCTCGCCGACGACCTGGAAATCACCGCTCCGCTCGAGGATCGTCCGGACGCCATCCCGCAGCACGCGATGATCATCCACCAGAATCACGCTATACGCCATTGCTGAAACTCGTTCCTTCGTACTCAGGTTGAACATTCCGCCCACCAAGTCCGGACGACTGAGCCACTGGTCCCGTTCGGGCCCAGGTGCAGCCGGAGTCCGCCTCGCGCCGCGCAGGATTCGATCAGAACGAGGCCCAGCCCCGCGGCGCGGCTGCGCACGTCCGGGTAGTCGAAACCGCAGCCATTGTCGCGGACTTCGAGCACATGACCCCGCCGGGACCTCTTCACCATGACCTCGATCAACGTCGCGCCTGAATGCCGGATCGCATTTTCGACCGCTTGCTCGGCGATACGGTGGAACGCGACGGCCACCTCCAACGGAACCCGGACCGACGAGTCATAGAGGAGCCGCAGCGAGCCCTTGAACTGCTTGCGCCCGCGGCCCACCAGGTGATCGAGCGCGGCATGCAGACCGGCTCGCTCCACCGCCACCGGGTTCAGTTCGTAGCTGAGGTCGCGGATCCGGACGACGATCTCTTCGAGGATCTTCTGGATCTGTTCCACTCGCGGGCCGATTGCCGGAACGGAATCTTCGAAATCCATGCGCACCAGGTCGAGTTGCATGCCCGCTCCGCTCAGGAACTGGGCGACCTCGTCATGGAGAAAACGCGACAATCTGGCGCGGTCGGCCAGGTGCGCTTCGGCGATGCGCAACGTCATCGCCCGGAAGTCTTCGGCGGAAACCACAGCGGGCTCCCGACGCTCTCGGCCATCCACGGGGGACTGAGAGGGCGCAGTCATGCGGTGTACTAACCGCTTCATCGTACCAGACGGTCCGCTACAATGATGCGGATGCGCGTCTGGCTGACTCTGCTGATGCTGCTGGCTGCCGGCGGGTGCCGCCAGGCGGCTGGCCCGTATCCGGCGCGCGAGATCAAGCTGGTGGTGCAGGCAGGCCCCGGCGGCCTCTCGGATACGGTGTCGAGGGTGATGGCGAGCCTGATGGAACCTTCGCTCGGTGTCCCGGTCGTGTGCGAAAACCGCCCCGGCGGATCCGGTGCGCTCGCCTTCTCGTATGTGTCGCGGCGCCCGCCGGATGGCTATACGATCGGTCATGCGCCAGTCGAGATCGCCATGGTTCGCACCCTGGGTTACGCCGATGTGGGCCCCGACCAGATGGACCTGCTCTGTCTGGTATCGAAAACGCAGCCCGTGCTCGTCGTGCATCCGGAGTCGCCCTGGCGCACCTTGAGGGATTTCGTGGAAGCGGCGAGGGGAAAGCCCGGCCACTACGTGCTGGGCAACTCCGGCACCGGCTCCATCTGGCACGTCAACGCGTTGCTGCTGGAGCGGAGCGCGGACCTTTCGCTGGTGCATATTCCCTTTAGTGGATCCGGCGCGACGCTGACTTCGCTGATGGGTCGGCATGTCGACGCGGTGGTGGCGGGCGCTGGCGAAGCCTCGCCGCACGTGGCGTCCGGCCGCTTGCGCGTCATCAGCGTGTTCGGAGCGTCCGGGTCCCGCCTGTTTCCCGGCGTCGCCGCTTCCGCCGCTGAGGGCTTCGACTTCGGCGCTGACGCCTGGAGCGGGTTCTTCGCTCCCCGCGGTATTCCTGCCGCCGCGCGGGAGGCGCTCACCGCAGCGATGCGCGAGGCGTTCAGCCACAAGACCTTTCAGCGATTGTGCGAAGAGCGCGGCATGGAGCCTGTCTTTCTCGAGAGTGAGGCGTTCCACGCATTCGCTCAAGACGAGGCGGGACGATTCGCGATGGACATTCCCCGGCTCCTGCGGATGAGACGATGATTGCGGGCATCGTCTTCCTCGTGTTCGGCGTGTTTCTGCTGACGAGTTCCTTCGTTCTGCCGGAAGGAGTGGGCCGGGTGCCCGGACCCGGCTTCTTCCCGAGGGCGATCGGCGCGGCGATGACGCTGCTTGCCGCGGCCGAGATCGCGGCTGCGCGCAAGCGCACGGCAGAGTCTCAGGAATGGGTGGGCGTCCGCATGGCGGCGGGCGCCCTCGCACTTCTCGCGGTGTATCTGGCTGCCTGGAATCTGGTGCCGTTCGCGGTCCGGACACCGTTGTTCCTGGGGGCGCTCTTGAGGCTGGCTGGAGAACGCTGGCGCGCGTCTCTGACCGTTGCCGTGGTGCTCACAGCCCTGATCTTCGCCGCTTTCCGGCTCGGCCTGCGCTTGCCGCTCGATTGAAAACGCCATGGGAGACTGGATCGCCGGAATCACCGCCGCCACGCAGCCGGAAGCGCTGCTGTTCCTTCTCGCCGGGGTAGCCCTGGGCGCGGTCTTCGGCGCCCTTCCCGGTCTCACAGCCACTATGGGCGTGGCCGTCCTGACGCCCGTGACATTTTGGGCTGAAGGCCGAGTCCGGGCTGGCGATGCTGCTGGGGATTTATGTTGGCGCGATTCCCGCGGGCGGCGTTCCCGCGCTCCTCCTGAATGTGCCCGGCACGCCTGCGTCGATCGCCGCCACCTGGGACGGCTACGCGCTCACGCGCCAGGGCAAGGCGGGTTTGGCTCTTGGCGTTCATGCGCTGTTCGCGCTCGCCGGCCAACTGGCCAGCCTGGTGTTTCTTGCTGTGCTGGCGTTTCCCATTGCTTCCTTCAGCCTGCGCTTCGGCCCCGCCGAGTACTTCGGCCTGGCGCTGTTCGGGATCAGTCTCATGGCGGGTGTTTCCGGCAAGCATGTCGCCAAAGGGCTGCTGGCGGGCATGGCAGGACTTGCGCTGGCGACTGTCGGCCTCGACCCGATCACCGCGGCCCCGCGCTACACTTTCGGGCAAAGTGAGTTCCTCGACGGGATCGCCTTCGTGCCGGTCATGATCGGCCTGTTCGGCCTGGGCGAAGTGCTGGGCCAGATGACCGAACGGCGCACGGCGGCCGGACCGCCTCCGGAGGATCTCGGGCGCATCTGGCCTTCCGTGGCGGAATTCCGCGCCATGGCGATCCCGGGCGCCGTCGGCGCGGGCTTGGGGACCTTCGTGGGGGCAATACCGGCGGCAGGAGGCGACATCGCCGCCGTCATCGCGTGGGAACAGGCACGCCGCCTCTCGCGCCGCGCGCAGGAATTCGGCAAGGGGTCGCTCGAAGGTTTGGCGGCTGCCGCCTCCGCCTGCAACTCCGCCATCGGCGGCGCAATGACGACGATGCTGACGCTCGGTATCCCGGGCGATGCTCCGTCCGCCGTCTTGATCGGCGCACTGTTGATTCACGGAATTCAGCCTGGTCCGCTGCTGTTTCAGGGGAACCGGCCGCTGGTGTACACGATCATCTCCCTGATGGCGATGGCCGCGGTGCTGATCGCTCTGGTCGGTCTGGCGGGAGCCAAGCCGCTGGCGCGCGCCTTGCGCATCCCGGACGCCTGGCTGTGGTCCGGCATCATTCTACTTGGCGTCGTGGGTTCTTATGCCTTGAACAACTCGTTAACGGACGTCTGGGTGATGTTCGTCGCGGGGATTGTCGGCTTCCTTTGCCGGCGCGCTTCGATCCCACTGGGCCCCTTGGTCCTCGGATTGATTCTGGGTCCGATGATGGAATCCAATCTTCGTCGCGCGCTCGTGCTGGCGCGGGGCGACTGGAGCGCTATTCTCCTGAAACCGCTGGTGCTCTTCTTCCTCGTCGCAACCGTGGCGTCGCTGGCCGCTCCGCTCTTCAGGAAGCGCGCTTGAGGCTCCCACTTGATCGTCGCAATATGCTACCCTGAATGCGTGAAATCACTAACTTACGCCTTTGCCTGTGTGATGCTTGTCCAGGGCTTAGCCACTGGAGCCGATGACGAAGGATTTATTCGAGGGCGCGGAAAGCCCGGCAGTGCGGGTGTTTGGGTGAATGGCACGTATGTGGGTCCGGCGAGCCGATTCACCGTTCCGGAGAAGTATCCCGCACCGGCCGGAGAGGTCGAAGTCACGCTCCGCGAGCCGCGCTATAAGGAATTTACGACCAAGTTGACGGTGCGTCCCGGAAAGACCACGAAATTCCGGTATCGCATGGAGCGCCTGCCTGAGCCGCAACCACCGTTCGGACGCCTCCGGCTGCGCGGCGGGCACCCCGAGTCGTTTATTTCGGTAACCGCCGGCGACGTTTCTCCAATCTACGTGAATGGCCAGTTTTACGGGTACGTGGACGAGTTGAACAACCCCGGAGGCGGGCTGCTCATGCCGCCCGGCGAATACCACGTGAAGTTCGATTCTCCGACCTACGGCAGCTATGACAGCAGGGTCACCCTGGAAGCGAACAAGGTGACCTATATCGAGATCGAGAGCCGCTAGGTCCCACCGCTAGGCGTTGGTGATTGTCGCAAAGGAAACGGGGTCGAGGCTGGCGCCGCCGACCAGGACCCCGTCAATTTCCTTCTCGGCCATCAGCGTCTGAATGTTGTCGGGTTTCACGCTCCCCCCGTAGAGAATCCGCACTCTGTCCGCAGGATCTGTCCCGAAGCGGCTGGCGGCCAATCGCCGCAGGGTCACATGTGCTTCCGCAGCGATGGCAGGAGTCGCCGTGCGTCCCGTACCAATCGCCCACACCGGCTCATAGGCGATCACGATCTGCCCGAACTGAGCTGTTTCAAGCGGCGCGATGCCGTCCTGGAACTGGCGCGTGAGGACTGAGGCCGTCTCGCCCGATTCCCGCGCTTCCAAGGTCTCTCCCACACAGACGATGGGCGTCAACCCCGCTTCCAGGGCGGCGCGGGTTCTGGCCAGGACAGTTTCGTCCGTCTCGCTGAAATACTGGCGCCGCTCGCTGTGGCCGACGATCACGTGCGTACAACCGGCCGCACGGAGCATCGGTCCCGAGACCTCTCCGGTGAATGCGCCTTCAGTCTTCCAATAGAGGTTCTGCCCGCCGATCCGCACGACTGAACCAGACGTCGCTGCGACGGCGGCGGGGATGTTCACGAAGGGCGGGCAGATAACGATCTCGCGATCCGCCGGATTTCCCACCTGCTCCAGGAACCTGGCGAAGAACCCGGCGGTTTCTTCGGGGGTCTTGTACATCTTCCAGTTGCCTGCCATGACGGGCGTTCTCATATCAGTTGTCCTAAAAAGCTGCTCCCTTGAGAAAGATGAACTCCAAACACTTCGGCTACGGTCTGGCCAATGTCGGCGAGCGACCGGCGGGTGCCCAGGTTCACACCGCGCCTGATTTCCGGCCCGAACGCCAGCAAGGGTACGTACTCGCGGCTGTGATCGGTGGATGGCGTCGTCGGGTCGCAGCCATGATCCGCCGTCAGAATTGCGACATCGCCTGGCGCGAGGGCTGCTTCCAGGTCCGGCAGCCAGCGGTCGAACGCTTCGAGCGCTGAAGCGTAGCCCTCCACGTCATTGCGGTGCCCGTACGCCTGGTCGAAATCCACGAGATTCACGAAGATGAGCCCGTCCTGATATGCGACGGTCGCTTCCAGGGTGCGCCGCATCCCGTCGTCGTTGCCTTTGGTCTTGACCGAGGTCGCCAGACCGCGTTCAAGGAAGATATCGGCAATCTTTCCGACGCCGTGCACGTTGGTCCCCGCGCCGCACAGCAAGTCGAGGAGCATGCCGTGTGGCGGCGGAACCGCGAAGTCGCGGCGGTTGGCCGTCCGCACAAACGCGCCGGACGCGCCCGTAAACGGCCTTGCGATCACCCGGCCCACTTCGTGCGGTCCGCGGAGGATGTCGCGAGCAGCGGCGCAGGCGCGGTACAGCTCTTCCAGCGGGATGACCTGTTCGTGGGCCGCGATCTGGAAGACGCTGTCGGCCGACGTGTAGACGATCCACTTGCCTGTCCGCACGTGTTCGTCGCCCAGCCGCCCGATGATCTCGGTACCCGATGCAGGGGCATTCCACAGGACGCCGCGTCCGGTGCGTGCGGCGAACTCGTCGATGACTTCGTCCGGGAATCCGTGCGGATACAGGGGGAATGGCTTCTCCAGCAGGATGCCGGCCATTTCCCAGTGACCGGTCGTCGTATCTTTACCGGGAGATGCCAGCGCGCACTTGCCATAGGCTGCGGGAGCCGCCACCGGGGCGATCCCGTTAAGCGGCCGGATGTTTCCGAGACCGAGGCGAGCCAGGTTGGGCAGGCTGAGGAGGCGTTGCCGGGCGATGTTGCCGAGCGTGTCGCTGCCTGCGTCCCCATAAGCTTCCGCGTCCGGCAGGGCCCCGATTCCCACCGAATCCAGCACGATCCAGACGACGCGACGCAACACTTTCTCGACTGTAGCACGAGGCCGTGCAACACTAGCTTGCATGCGCTACAGCATCCTCTGTATTGCCTGCCTTGCCGCCGCCTCCGTCCTCGCCGAAGAACCCGTCCGGCACAAGCCGGACCGCTTCTATCCCGGCGCCGAGATCCAGGACGTCTACCGGGTGCGGCTGGACCGGGGCGACCTGCTGCTGGAATCGATCATGGAATTGATCGAGCAGTACAACATCCAGGACGGCGCGGTCCTGACGGCCGCGGGGTCGCTGCAGGAGTGCACCTACCATGGCGTGGTGACGCTCGCCGATAAACCGCAGCAGAAGTTCACGACGGTCCGGGAAGCGATGGAGATCCTGAACATCAACGGCATCATCGCCGAGGGCGAGCCGCACCTGCACATGACGCTGTCGACGCCGAAGGGGGCCTTCGGCGGGCATCTCGAAAAGGGCTGCAAGGTGCTTTACCGGGCTGAGCTGACGATCGCCAAGTTCAAGGGAACGCCACTCACGCGCAAGCCGAATGCACAGGGCGTTCCGGTGCTGCGCGGCAAGTATCCGACCGGCGCGCGCGGCGAGCAGCGCTAGTCCTCGTAATAGGCGAAGTTGGAGATCGCCAGTTCCTCTTTGTCGGCGAGCAGGAACCCGAAGCGGCCGACGGGAAACTCCCGCCCGGGCTGATCCCAGGTGTGAAGCGGACGCCAGTTGTCGCCGCGCCGCACCATCGTCACAACGCGGCCCGGCGCGACGTCGAGACGCAGTGTGTAATTGAGATCGCCCGTGAGGCCGTGTGCGAGCTTCTGTTCGGCGAAGTTCCCATTCGTCACGTTGCCCCAGTAGAAATGCGTGCGATCCATCTGGAATAGAGCGTAGTTGTTCCTGTCCCGGTAGTGGAGCATCCATTGCAGGCGGCGTCCGCGACGCAGGTACGCCGTAAAGATCATGCTGCCGGAAACCCGCGGGGGTCCGAATAGAACGACCTCTGCGCCCTTGCGGACGAACCACGGCCCCTCGCGGACCCAGGTCTTCGGATCCTGCCAGGCATCCATGCCCACTGCAGGCTTCACTTCGCGCGGGGGCGCGGCGGCGGCCGTCATGCGGATATCCAGCGTGCGCGACTCGCCGGCCTTGATCTCCAGAGGGGCTGACCAGTCGGTGAATCCCTTGGCTTCCGCCACCACAACGTAGACACCCGGCGGCAGCGCCATCGACTCGCCCCGCAGACGAAGCGCGCCGGCTTCATCGCCGCGCGGCAGGAAGCGGACCGCGCCTCCGGCGGGAAGCCCTCTCACACGCACCGTGGCAGTGACCACGTCGAGCCGCGCATCGTCTCCGGCAATCCGGAGGGTCTCGCCGGCGGCGAAGCTCCGGCGAATTGTCCGCGGCGCGTGCTCGTCGCGGCGCAATTCGATCGCCCGGTCTCCGGCCAGGACCTTCACGCGGAATGGCTGTCCGGCCTCGACGGCGCCCATCAGGCTGCCGTCCACGTAGACGTAGGTGCCTGGGGCCGCGCCCGCGATTTCGAGCGTGGCTTCCTGCACCAGAGGGCGCAACTCGAAGGTGAGCATGGTTTCCTCACCCTGCTGAAGTTCGACCAGTTGATCCGCGGCGGCGGCGAATCCATCCTTGGTGACGCGCACCGTGTACTTGGTGGCGGGCAGGCCTGGGATCCGGAGACGTCCGGCCCGTGTCGTTCGCGGGACCTTGTAGCGGTTCAGGAAGATGGTCGCGCCATCCTCACCGGTGACCACGACGAGCGTTCCGACCGGGCGGCTGGAATGCAAGTACACGTTGAGAGCCGGCGACGGACCCATTTCCAGCACCACGCGCCGGGCGCTGTCTCCCACGCCGACGGCCAGTTCATGCGCCCCGGGGCTGACGCTGGAGATCAGCGCTCCTCCGCCGGCCAGTGTCCCGGAGGGAACTCCGTTCACTTCGACCAGGGCGTCGCCGCACTCTGGACAGGTCAGGTGCACCTCGCCGCGAAACGTCCCGGCGACCAGCGCCGATGCGTTGCGCGTCTCCACCGCGCCAGCCAGGCGTGGTGCACCGCCTGCGGTGACTTCGAAAGGAACGGCAAGCATCGCGCCGCCGCCGGCCACGCGCAACTCGTGCACACCCGGAGGCAGGGAATCGAGCACGAGTTCCCCGTCCACGGGCGGTCCGACCGGAGCGCCGTCGAGGGTGTACTCCGCCCTTTCGAGATCGGCGTACAGGCGGAGGATCGCGGGGCGCGGATCGAGTGTCAACGATAGCTCCGCCGGCTGGCCCGCCTCGACGCGGATGGTGCCGCTAGCGGGCAGAAATCCGTCCAGCGCGGCGGTGACCGGATACTCGCCGGGAGGCAGGTCCAGGCGCAGGTCCGAAAGCCCCCGCTCCTGGCCATCGATGGTGAGGACCGCTCCCGGCGGAGTCGTGCGGATGGCGACGGCTCCAGCCGAAAAGCCGGACCCGTCCTGCTTCCGCAGCAGCATGACCCCGGCCGCCATCAGCAGCAGCACCGCTGCCCCTGCGCCTACGCCGATCACTGCCGTCCGGCTGTTCCAGGCGATGCCAGGCCGGGTGACCGAGGCCGGCGCGGCGGGCGGCGGAGGCGCCGCGCGTTTCACCGCAGCCGCCGGGGGAGGCGCCTTTGTCGGGACAGGCGCCGCTGCGGGAGCCGGAGGGGGCGGACCGCCTTGCGGTTGAGGCGTTACCGGAACAGCCGCCGCGGGCGGCGGTCCCGGATGCGGCGCCGGCGGCAGGACCGCCCGCAGCACGGCCGCCGCCGCCGAGCGCACCTCGGCGTCTCCCTCGTAACTGGTCCCGATCTCCCGCGCCCGCGCCGCCAGTTCCTGTTTCTTTGCGTCGCCAGCCGCCGCGGCCTCTTCCCGCATCGCCCGCAAGTCTTCGAGCGCACGTTCTCTCCGCAGCCGCGCGGCGTTTCCCGCCTCGCGCTGCAGGGTTGCCTGGATCTGCGTGAGCCTCGATTCGTTCGGGTAGGCAGCCAGACCCTGTTCGACCACTGCAAGCGCCCCGGCCGCGTCACCGGCGGTCTGCAGCCGCCGCGCCTGCGCCGCCAGGGCAGACACGGCCTCGTCCCGTTCGTGGCCCGCAACTACGCCGCGGATGCTGCGCGCCAGCGCGTTGGCGGGTTCGAGCTCGAGCACCTGCTCGACGAGCAGACCGGCGTTCTTCCAGTCGGTATCGGCGATCTCACGGGCCTTGTGAACGAGCGCTTCGACGAGGAGCGTGCGCGTGGCCGGATTCCGCGGGTTCAACTCGTACGCCCGCCCAATCAAATTGACCCCTTCGTCGAACTCACCGGCCGCGAGACGCTCCTGCCCCTGCGCCACGAGCACGCCCGCCTCGGCGTCGGAACGCACTCCGTCCTCGCAGCGTTGCGCTAGCGCTTCGAGTTCGGGGTCGCCGGGGAACTCCGCGAGCGCCTGCCGCGCCAGATCGAGTGCGGCGGCGTGGAGTCCCTGCTCCAACTGCCGGTCCGCCTGTTCGACCCAATCCGCCTTCGCCCCGGCCCGGACCTGCTGCTCCCGTTTTCTCGTCAACTGCTGGATTTCGAAGTCGAGCGCCGGGTAGGGCGCATGGATCGCGCCGAGCGTTTTCCACTGGTCGAGCGCTTCGGAAAGCTGCCCCTGCTCTTCGAGGTACCGCGCCTTGGCGGCGATCGAATTGACCAGGTCGCGCTTGTCCCGCACGAGCCGCAACGCGCGCTCGAAATGCGTCTCGCCGGGCGCCTGCGCGAGCGCTTCTTCGAGGATGCTGAGGCGCTTGTCGAGATCCGCCTCGGCTTCGACTCGCCGGTCTACCTCGGCGATCAGTGCGCTCAGCCGCTGGCGCCGCCGCTCTTCGACGTCGTAACGCAGAGCCTGGAACAGCGTGTGGTTCGGAAACTTCGCCAGAAACTGGTCGCACAGCTTCAGCGCCGCGTCGAGGTTGTCGGTGGCAAGGTGGGTGCGCGCCGCTTCGTAGGCGTTCTGCAGGGCATCGTGCTCGGTCCGGACCCGCTGGTAGAACGTCTCAAAAGAACTCAGCCGGCCGGTATCGCGCGGCGGGGCCTGCCGGTTCAGTTCGGCGACGCGATCGAGCTTGTTGAGCGCCGAAGAAACCTCTCCGTGATCCCACGCCTGCAGGGCCGCTTTCTGGAGCCGATCGCGCTCCTCGTTCAGCCGGTCAAATTCCTTCTCCCGGCGGTCGATCTCCGCCGCTAACTGCCGCGCCTGGACATCGTCCGGCTTCATTTCGACCAGATGCTGCAGGGCAAGACGCGCCTGCCCGAAGGCGCAATTCTCCAGGTGCTGGCGCGCCAGTTTCGACCACTCGTCGACTTTCAGCTCACGCCGTTCGCGCTCGATCTGGCTCCTGAGCGCGAGCGTATCGGCGTCATTCGGATCGAGTTGCAGCGCTTCCTGGATCTTGCGCATGGCGAGCGAGAATTCATGCGCCTCAAAGTACCGCCGCGCCGATTCCAGCAACTGGCGGATCGTGGTCTGGCGCAGCGCGTGATCCACCTGGCGCCGCATCAGCCCGATCGAAGTCTCCAGGTGTCCTTCGGCTTCCAACTCCGAGAGGACCTCGTTGGCGAACTGCAGTTCGCCTGTGTCGAGCGCCTGCTGGGCCTTCTCGATCCGCGGTTGAAGTTTCTCCTGATCGAAGAACTCGATTGCCTGGTTGCGCAAGGCCTTCTGCAGCGTATCGGCGAACTCGCGGGCGCTGGCGTAGCGATGCCAGGGCTGCTTCGCCATCGCCTTGTGAATCACCTGGCTTAACAAGACGCTGGCGCCAGGATTTAGATCCGAAACGGGCGGAGGAATCTGGGTCAGGATGGCCGAGGCGAGTTCGTTTTCGCTCGCTCCCTGGAAGGGCCGCCGGCGCGTCAGCGTTTCGTAAACGGTCACGCCCAGGGAGAAGATGTCGCTCGCCGGGGAAGGCGGCTTCATCTGGATCTGCTCGGGGGCCATGTAGGCGAGCGTCCCCTTCAGTCCGGTCTCCGCGGCGTCGCGCGCGATGTGGGCGATGCCGAAGTCGATGATTTTCACCGAGTCGTCTGCCATCACGAAGATGTTCGACGGCTTCATGTCGCGGTGGACCAGGCCGCGTTCGTGCGCCACCTGCAGGCCGCGGCACACCTGGCAGATGATGTCGACGGAACGTTCGATAGTCAGCCGGTGGCTTTGTTCTTTGATGAGCTTGTCGAGCGTAGTGCCCGGCAGCAGCGGCATCACGAAGTACGGCCGCGGCTGTTTCTCGCCGGCGACTTCGCCGATATCGTAGATCTCGACGATGTTCGGGTGGACGATCGACGCCAGCGCGCCCCACTCTTTGAAGAAGAGATCGAGAGTCGCCGGGTCCTGCACTTCGTGAATGGTCTTGAGCGCGACTTCGCGCTTCATCAGGACGTCGAAGGCCCGGTAGACGACGCCCATGCCGCCTTTGCCCAGGACTTCCCGAATCTCATAGCGCGCTCGAACCTTGGAGGGAGTGTCCATTCGCGCTCCTCGCAGGAGTTCCTCAGCCAGTATAGAACAGGTGGAACGAAAGTGTGTATTTTCTAGGATTTATACCCTGTTTCGGGCTGTCTATTGCAAACTCGCCCGGTGTTTCTAATGGTTTCCGGCTAGCCCGCCTGAGGATGCACCCTCAGTTCCTCCGCTTCCATCGATGCCAGCAGCGCCGTGCGGCTGGCCCGGGCGAGCAGGAATAGCGTCAGGAACCCGATGGCGAAACCAATAGTTGCGCCGAGACCCAGCCACTCCGGACGCGGGCTGCGGACGGCGGCGATGACGGCCAGATTGCTCAGCACCGGGAGCGTCGAGGCGACTACCGGCAGCCATGTCCGCTCGAGGGAGAACAGGCAGCGGGAGGTCAACTCGAGAAGGCTCCAGCCGATCAATGCCGGCGCGAAGCCGAGGAATACCGCGGCGACCAGCCGCGTCGACTCCGCGGTGAAGCTTCCGCGCTCAAAGATCAGCGCGATCACCGGTTCGCGCACGGCGATGGCCAGGGCGCAGCCGGCCAGACCCACAAATGCCACCAGCACCGTCACGCGGTCGATCAACCGGAATGCCTCCCGCAACCGTCCCGCTTTCCGCAGGCGGGCGATCTCGGGAAGCAGCGAGTTCGAAGCGGGGCTGACGAGAAACGCGAGCGGCACCCCGATACAGCGCATACAGTATTCGAATGCCGCCGCCGTGCCGGTGCCCAGCTCGGTCGCGTAGGCGCGGGTGACAGTCACGTTGAGCGCGATGAAGGCTGAATAGGCGAGGATCGGACCGGGCTGCGAGACAAGCTGGCGCCAGTGCAGAGCCGGCTGGGGCAGACCTTGCGTGGACAGCCTGGACCGCGACGCGACCGAAACGATCAGCAACTGCGCTCCGGCGCCGGCCAGGTACCCGATGGCAAAGCCGTACACGCCCAACCACTGCCAGCCGATGAGCGCAAACGCCATCGTACAGACATTGAGCGTGGCCTGATAGAAAGCGGAAGGCGCAAAGCGCCGGTCCGTATAGAGCAGGGCCGAATGCACGGCCGCCACGCCGAGCGCGACCGTGGAGAGCGACCCGATCCGCAGGATCGTGACGGCGGTGTCGAACGTCGCCGGATCCAGTCCGGGCGCCAGGAGGCGCAGCAGCCAAGGCGCCAGCAGCAGCAGTGCCGCTGCCTGCACCAGGAACAGGCGGCCGAACAGACTGCGCATTTGGAGAAATAGCGCCGTCCGGTGGGGCCCCGAACGTTCTGTCAGCAGTGGAACGAAGGCAAAAATGATCGTATTGGTGACGATCTGGTTCAGAGTGTCAAGAGGACCAATCGCCACCGCGAGGGCGTCCGCGGTGCTGCCCGTCCCCAGCAAGTACGCTGTCAGGGCGACGCGGAAGAACCCGAGGATATTCCCCGTGACGATGCCCGCACCAATCATGAGGCCCCCCCGGACGAGGGGGCTGTCTACCGCGCGGGCGACCTTCTGCTCGATCGCCGCGCGGTTGGCCGGGTTCCACTCAAGCCGCGGCAGCTTTGGCCGCGGCCAGCGCGGCGTCGTAGTCCGGGTGTTCGGCAACCTCTTTGACGTACTCCACGTGACGTACCACGTTGTTCTGATCGACCACGAAGATGGCCCGGCATTCGATCCGCAGATCCTTGATCAACGTCCCGAAAGCCAGCCCGAACGAGCCGTCCCGATGATCGGACAGCATCTTGACGCGATCCACCCCGAACGCGCCGCACCAGCGCTTCTGCGCGAACGGCAAGTCCATGCTCACTGTCAGGATATCCACGCCCGGCAGGGAGTTCGCCGCTTCGTTGAACTTCTTCGTCTGCAGGTCGCAGACCGGGGTGTCGAGCGACGGGACAACGCTGAAGATCCGCACGTTGTTCCCCGTCCCCTCCAGGTTGACGCCGGCGAGGCTCCCGTCCACGACACTAAAATCGGGCGTCGGATCTCCCGGCTTTAGTTCCGGGCCAAGCAAGGTCAGGGGATTCCCCTTCATGGAAATCGCTCCAGGACGTTCCATCGAGTCTCCAATCTGGCTGATTTGGGGTTAAGCGACTCCCATTGTAGCAACTCACTGCAGCAGGTCCGCGAACTTCGCGGCGTCGGTCACCGGCAGCTTGCAGGTATAGTTCTCGCATACGTACGCCGTGGCGCGGCCATCCTGGACAGTCATAGTCTTGAGCGCCGGCAGCCAGCCCGCGAGCGTGGTCCGCGTCTGCTCCCCGTCCAGGAGCAGCACGATGCGATGCGGCAGAAACCGCCCGTGCAGCCGCCGCAGCATGTCCCTCATTCCTTCCGCGTCGCGGGGTCCGGCGAGGATGATCTGTTTCGGCTTGGAAAGACTGAATTCAAAGACGGCGAGCATCTGGGGTAACGTTACAGGGTTGCTTGCCAGCCGGGAGGCGAACGCCCGGAACAGACGGTCGGCGGCGGTGCGAAGATCTTCCCGGTTGGTGATCTCGGCGAGCCGGCGAAGGTTTGCTCCGGCCACCGAGTTTCCCGATGGCTCGGCGCCGTCGTAATCTTCCTTCATCCGCAGGAGCACGCTCGGGTCGTCGCCGGCGCTGCTGAAGAACCCTCCATCTTCTTTGTCCTCGAACAGGCGGATCTGCGTTTCGGTCAACCGGAGCGCCAGCTCCAGGTAGGACCTGTCGAAGCTCACCTCGTAGAGGTCGAGCAGCCCCTGGACGAAAAACGCGTAATCGTCCAGGAATCCCGGAATGGCCGCCTCGCCCGCGCGGTAGCGCCGCAGCAATGTGGCCTGGTCCGGGTCGTAGAGCCGCTCGAGGACGAACCCGGCGGCGCGTGCGGCCGCCTCCTCGTACGCCGGCTCGTCGAGCGCCGCGGCAGCCCGTGCGAAGGCGGAAATCATGAGTCCGTTCCACGACGTCAGGACCTTGTCGTCCAGGTGGGGACGCACGCGCTGGCTTCGGGCGGCGAGCAGCTTCCGCTTCGCGGCTTCAATCGCCTCCCGCACTTCCGCGGCAGGCTTGTCGAAGTAGTCCGCGACGTCCTCGATCGAATGCGCTTCGAAGAGAATGTTGCGGCCGGTAAACTCATTGTGCGGGTCCTCCCGCACGTTCCCTTCGCTTTCCACGCCGTAGTGATACGCAAGGTACTTCGCCGCCGGCTGGCCTGCGACCGCTTCGATCCCGGCCTGCGTCCAGATGTAAAAGGCGCCCTCGCCCTTCTCCGAGGGCTTCGCCGGATCGATCACGCTGTCAGCATCCTCGGCCGAATAGAACGCTCCTTCCGGCGCCCGCATGTCGCGCAAGACGTACTCCAGCGTCTGCCGCGCCGTATCGGCGAAGAACACGTCGCCGGTGATCTGATAGGCCTCGACGTAGCTGATCGCGAGTTGCGCCTGATCGTAGAGCATCTTCTCGAAATGCGGGACGAACCAGCGCGCATCCACGGAATAGCGGTGGAAGCCGCCGCCCAACTGGTCGTTCATGCCGCCCTGCGCCATGGCACGGAGCGTGGTCAGGACCATGTCGAGCGCTTCCTGATTCCCGGTGCGCTTCCAGTACCGCAGCAGGAAGTTGTACACAGCCGGGCGGGGGAACTTGGGGGCGCCGCCGAATCCGCCGAGGCGCGAATCGAAACTGCGGCGCAGCGTCTGAAACCCGCTTTCGCTTACGGCGGGACTGAGCAGTGGAGCGCCTTCATCGCTGACGCGGGTGTGGCGGGCCAGCTCGGCCAGCACGTCGTTGCTCGAGGACACAATCCGCTCCCGGTCCGTGCGCCAGGCCTCGGCGATCCGCTCCAGCACCGCGGGAAATCCCGGCCGCCCGAAGCGGTTTTCGGGCGGGAAGTACGTGCCGCCGACAAACGGCTTCAAGTCGGGCGTCAGCCAGACGGACATGGGCCAGCCGCCGCTGCCGGTCGTTGCCTGGACGTACGTCATGTAGATGCGGTCCACGTCCGGGCGTTCTTCTCTATCCACCTTGATGCACACGAAGTGCTCGTTGAGAATTCCGGCAATGCCCTCGTTCTCGAAGGACTCACGCTCCATCACATGGCACCAGTGGCAGGTGGAGTAGCCGATGGAGAGAAAGACCGGCTTGTTCTCGCGGCGCGCCTTCTCGAACGCTTCCGGACCCCAAGGGTACCAATCCACGGGATTGTGGGCGTGCTGGAGCAGGTAGGGGCTCTTCTCCTGGCTGAGTCGGTTGATATGCATGGGCTTCTTCTTGTGGATGGTTTGAGGTGCCTGCGCGTTGCAAAGCATTCCGCAGGCGGCCAGAAGGAACAGGCGCTTCACGCGGCGTTTCCCGCGGGGGCGGCGCTCTCCGGAAGGCAGCGTTCCTCGCGGAGACGCGCCACCACGGCGGAAACCTGGTCGAGCGATTCCCCGGAGATGGCGGAAAGAGGCCGGCGGCAGGCGCCTCCCGCGATTCCAGCCAGACGCAACGTCTCCTTCAGCACCAGCGCCGGCGGATAGACCGCGAACAGCGCCGCGAGCGGCGCCGCCAACTCCTGCAGGCGCGCCGCGTCGTCGAGGCGGCCGGCGTGTGCGGCGCGGACGAGTTCGGCGTACATTTCCGGCGCCAGGCCGGCGCCAGCCACTACCGCCCCGTCCGCCCCGGAGGCGATCGCGTCGCGGACAATGCCGTCGGCGGCGGTGAAGACGGAGATGGGCCGCGCCGCGGCATCCCGCCAGGTGCGCAGGGCGCCGAGCCCCGTTCCGGCGTCGATCACTCCGGCGAAGTTCTCCGTCTCCGCGGCGAGCCGCTGCGCGGCGTCCGGTGTCAGGTCGCCCGGACGCCGGTAGACGAGCACCGGGATGCGGACGGAGCCGCAGATTTCCAGAAGGTGGCTCGTGAATTCTTCCGGAGAGACCGGGATCGCCGAAGGCGCCGTCACCACGAGCATGCCCAGGCCTTCAGCCTCGGCCGCGTGCGCCAGCCTGACCGACTCCCCGGTGGTCTGCGCCCCCACGTTGATGAGCAGGGGTTTGCGTCCACCGACGCTCTGCAGGCAGTAGCGCATGCCGACCACGCGCTCTTCCTCGCTCAGCGCCCACCACTCGCCTTCGTGCCCGTGAATCAGAAGGCCGTCCACACCGGTGGCGGCGAGGCTTTCGAGCAGCGCCTGCCAGGCGGAATAGTCGACGCGTTCATCTCCGGCGAACGGAGTGATCACCGCCGGAATAAGCCCGCTCAGGGACAGGCCGGACACGCCCCCATTCTATCCGGTTCCCGAAGGGCGCGTATGATAGACTCGGCAGAAATATGACGCGGTTTGTGCTCTGCTTGGGACTGGTGGCGGCGCTGGCCGCCGCAGCCCCGAAGACCGTCAGGACGATTGCCGGCACCGGCGTGGCGGGTTTTTCCGGCGACGGCGGACCGGCCGTCGCAGCGCAACTGGCGAACCCCTACGGGCTCGTCATCGGACCAGACGGCGCGCTCTACATCTGCGAGGTCGACAACCACCGCATCCGCCGCCTGGATATGAAGACCGGTAGCATCTCCACGGTCGCCGGCAACGGGACCCGCGGCTACTCCGGCGACGGCGGACCGGCGACGGCCGCCTCGCTCAACGAACCCTACGAGATCCGCTTCGACAAAGCCGGCCACATGTTCTTTGTCGAGATGCGCAACCACCTGGTGCGGCGCGTCGACGCAAAGACCGGCATCATCTCGACCGTGGCGGGCACCGGGGAAGCCGGGTTCTCCGGCGACGGCGGAGCCGCCACCAGGGCCACGTTCCGCCAGCCGCACTCCATCGCCTTCGACCCGCAAGGGCGGCTGCTGATCTGCGACATCGGCAACCACCGCATTCGCCGCGTGGACTTGCACGGCGGAACGGTCGAGACCTACGCCGGCACGGGCGAAAAGCTGCCCACGCCCGACGGCGCGCCGCTCGCGGGAACGCCGCTCAACGGTCCCCGCGCCCTGGACCTCGACCCGCAGGGCAATCTCTACCTGGCGCTCCGCGAGGGCAATGCCGTCTACCGCATCGATCCGAAAGCCGGACGCATTCATCACCTGGCCGGAACGGGCGAGAAAGGCTACACCGGCGATGGCGGACCGGCGCGCCAGGCCAGGCTCTCCGGACCGAAAGGCATCGCCTGGGGGCCCGACGGCAGCGTGTTCATCGCCGACACCGAAAGCCACACCGTGCGCCGCATCGATCTGAAGACCGGCGTCATCACGACGGTCGTGGGAACGGGCGAGCGTGGCGACGGCCCCGACGGCGACCCGCTCGGCTGCCGCACCGCGCGCCCCCACGGCGTCTTCATTGACCGCCAGGGCGTGCTCTACATCGGCGACAGCGAAGCGCACCGGGTTCGCGTGTGGCGCTGACCGCCGAACCGTTCTCCAGCCCCGCCGTCCTGAGGGACCTGCGCCGCGTGCGTCCCGGGGATCTCGCGCCGCTTCTCGCCGAAGAGCGCGAGGCGTGGATGCGGAAATTCTCCTGGGACCAGGCGGCCGCGCTGGAACTTCTCGAGCGGTTCGTCGCGGACCTCTCGCTCGACGGATTCGCGCTGTTCCATCACGGCCGCCCCGCCGGCTACTGCTACTACGTGCTCGATCCGCCCAAAGCCCTGATCGGAGGCCTCTACGCCGGACAGGACGCAGGGGCGGAAGCGCGGGCGGCGAGTCTGATTGCCGCCGTCCTCGATACGCTGCGCCTGCTGCCCCTGGTGACGCGCATCGAAGCGCAGCTCCTGATGGTGGAGAATCTCTCGGAATCCGCCTGGACCCGTCTGGGCCGGCCGCGCTGGTTTCCCCGGCTCTATATGCGCGCCGGCCTCGCTCAGGCCGGGTCGCTGCCCGCCGTCACGCGCGCGGGTTTCGCGATGGACCGCTGGTCGCCGGCGGCTCTCGACCCGGCGTCCTTCCTGCTGCCGGCGGCGTACGCGAACCACGTCGACGCGGACATCAACGAGCAATACCGGTCGCAGCCTGGAGCGCGGCGCTTCCTGCACAACGTGACGCACTTTCCGGGTTGTGGGGTCTTTCTGCCGGACGCCTCGTTCATCGCGGCCGGCCGGGCGGATGGACGGCTGTGCGGCATGGTGCTGGCGAGCCGGATCAGCGATGTCTCCGGCCACATCGCCCAGCTCTGCGTCGCGCCGGAGTTCCGCGGCGCCGGCGTGGGATACGCGCTCCTCCGTCAGGCGATGGTGGCCCTGGCCGCCGCCGGATTCCGCGAGGTGAGCCTGTCGGTCACGCGATCGAACCGCGCGGCGGTCGACTTGTACCAGCGGTGCGGCTTTGAGAGCGTGCATGAGTTCCCGGCGCTCGTGTGGGAGTGGGGCAATGCCTGACCCGGGCGCGCCGTTTCTGAAGCGCTCTTTATATATTAAAAAAACTTCTTGACATCGCCCGCGATTCAGCATAAATTTCTCTTCACCTGATCCCTGACGACAGGCAGAGAGAGGTTGAGAATCGCGATGCGTACTTGTGCTTTGCTCCTGCTGGGAGCACTTCTTTGCGCGCTGCCGGGAGCGGCGCAGACCGTATCCACCGAAGTCCTGGGAACCGTCACAGACGCCACCGGCGCGGTCGTGCCGGGAGCCGAGGTGACGCTGCTGCGCGTCGCCACGGGCGAAAAGCGTGTGGCGCGCTCCGATCAGAACGGGAACTATTCGTTTCCCCTGATCGAGATCGGTGACTATACCGTAACAGTGGCCCTCGAAGGATTCCGGACCACCACACAGACCGGTGTCAACGTGGCCTATGGCCAGAAAGCCCGCGTCAACGTCATCCTCGACGTCGGCGCCACCACGGAACGGGTGGAAGTGGTCGCCACAGGCGTTGAGCTGAAGACAGACGATGCGGCCGTGTCCACGACAATCGAACGCCGCCGGGTGCAGGAACTCCCGCTGCTCGGCCGCAACTTCGCCAGCCTCGCGATTCTCACGCCGGGTGTCCAGTACGGCACGCGCATGGGCCAGGGCGTCAACACCAACACCGGGTTCCCCTTCCCGGGTTCGGCCACGACGCTGAGCGCCAACGGGCAGCGTGACGCCAACCAGAACATCACGATGGACGGCGTCGTGGCGACCGAGCCGCTGGTCAACCAGGTGCTGTTCAATCCGTCGATCGACGCCATCGAAGAGGTCAAGATTCAGACCGGATCCGTCTCCGCCGAGTTCGGGCAGAACAACGGCGCCGTGGTGCAGATCGCACTCAAGTCCGGGACGAATGATTTCCACGGAACGTTCTTCAACTTCATGCGGAACAACGTGTTCGACGCGCGCGACTACTTCCTGAACTTCGAGCTTCCGCCCGGGACGGCGGAACGCAAGAAGAACGCCCTGCGCCGCCACCAATTTGGTTCGTGGCTGGCAGGCCCGGTCATTCTTCCGGGGTACAACGGCAAGGACCGGACGTTCTGGAGTTTCAACTACGAAGGCGTCCGTCAAACGGTGGAAAACGTATCGCAGGCGTTCTGGTTCCCGGAAGAGTTCCGGCGCGGCGACTTCTCCGCGCTCCTGACGCCGCTCGTCCGCAACGGGGCGCCGATCCGGGCGCCGATCATCATCCACGACCCGCGGACCGGCGAACCGTTCCGCGACGCCTCGGGTCGCATCACGAATATTATCCCCCAGAGTCTGATCAACCCCAACGCGCAGAACTTCATCAATACCTACCTCCCGCTGCCGCAGTTCCGCCCCGACGACATTTTGGACGTCAACGTCATCCGCAGCGTGCCGCAGATTCTCGACCAGAACCAATACTTTGCCCGCGTCGATCACAACTTCAGCCAGAACGACCGCATCTTCGTGCGGTACGCCGGACAGCGCACCGCGTTCGACAACCAGAACATCAACCCGAACTTCGGCAATGTGTTCTCACTGCGCCCCCACAACATCGCGTCGCAGTGGTTGCACCTGTTTAGCCCGACTTTGATCAACGAGTTCCGGTTTGGCTACAACCGCGTGGATCACGATTCGTTCAATCCGCGCACGAACACGGATTTCGACGTGGATTCTCTGGGTATCGGCCAGTTTCGCGTCGCAGTGGACAACAACCGGAAGTTCCGGCCACTCGAAGCCGCGATCCCTCCGACCGGTATCCTCGGCGGCGACGCGGGCGCGCGCATCGACTTCAACGATACCTACCAGATCTCCGACAACTTCTCGATCATCAAGGCAAACCACACATTCAAAATGGGCATGGAGTACCGGCGGCTCACCATCGAGCGCGCCGCGGCGAACGTCCCCTATGGCAATCTGACGTGCTGTCCCGGCGGTTACAACCTTGCCGGCTGGCTCATGGGATTCCCGAATGGAGCCTCGACGGCCGAGGGCCTGCTGTTGCAAAAGCCACGCCAGCACCGCTGGAGCGGCTACTTCCTCGATGAGTGGAAAGCGACGCGCCGCCTGACGATGAACATTGGCGTCCGGTGGGACTATTTCGGACTGATGACTGACTTGAACCGCACCTGGCGGTCGCTGCGCCTGGACATCCTCTCCCCCGCCAGCAACGGGCAGCAGTTGCCCACGGTGGTGCCGGAGCCGCGCCAGAACTTCCGGTTCTACGAGCCGGAGAAGCGCTTCTTCATGCCTCGGGTGGGCATCGCCTACCGCGCCACCGAAAAGTGGGTCATCCGCACCGGCGCCGGCTGGTACGCGAATGCGCAGCAGTTGAACAACATGTCGATCCTGAACCTGCAGCCGCCGCTCTCGGGCACGTTCGGCTTCATCCAGGTGACCGATGTCGCGCAGGTGATTCCGGTGCAGTACGAGGGACGGAACTACAATCTCCAGACGCGCAGAATCCGGGATATGTCCCAGGCGCTTACTCTGGCAAACCCCTTCCCCGGCCAAGGCACGGCGGCGGCGCGGACCAACGTGCTGGCGATGATCCCGGACAACAAGGCCAGTAACTACATCCAGTGGAGCTTCGATATCCAGCGGCAGCTTCCGTTGAATACGATTCTCACTGTGGGCTACGTCGGATCGAAGACGAGCCACCTGGACAACACCGTAGCCAATTTCAACGCCCCCGATCCCTCACCCGATACTGACATCAACCGCCGGCGTCCTTGGCAGGCGTACGTCAGCCGGGGCGAGGATGACCAAGCCCGGCTCCTGAACAATATCCGCTACCTCGACAGCTATGCGAACGCCACCTACCACGCGTTGCAGGTGCAGGCGCAGAAGCGCTACAGCCACGGGGTCACCTGGGGGTTGGCATACACCTATGGGAAGGCGCTTGGAGAGGGCTACGGGCGCAACGATCCGGCGGGTGATGTGCAGTCCATCTACCAGAACCCACGCGACCGGCGTACGGATCGCACCCGGTATGGTTTTGACATCACGCACAGTGTCATTACGAACTTCGTGTATGACCTCCCCTTCTTCCGCGGTTCGTCCGGATTTACGAAGGCGGCGCTGGGCGGGTGGCAGGCCAGCGGGATCGCGACGTTGCGCACCGGACTGCCTTTCGCGGTCGCGGTTGGAGCGGGGGCGCTGAATACGGGCTTCGCAGGCCGCCCGGACCGGGTGGCGGATGGCCGGCTGTTCGGAGAGGAGACACGCGCGCTGTGGTACGACCCGTCAGCATTCCGCCGCACAGATTGCAACATCCCGAACCGGCTGGACCTGTGCCGTTACGGCAATGCCGGCAACGGGATTCTGAATTCGCCGGGGACGCAGCAGCTCGACCTGTCCATTGGCAAGAACTGGGAGTTGCCGAAGTTGGGTGAGCAGGGACGCCTGCAGTTCCGCGGCGAGGCCTTCAACGCCTTCAATACACCCCAGTTCGGAAGGCCCAATCCGTTGGGCTGGGTCGGGCCGGACTCGATCGTCCCGGACGCACCGCGCGTCGGAGAAGTCCGCAGCCTGCGGAACGCGATGCGCATCTTCCAGGTGGCGCTGAAAGTGTACTTCTGACGTGAGCGGCAGGGGGGCGGAGATCCTCTAGGCACGCAGCCTGTAACGCGCGGCGTGCCTCAGCGATCAGCGCCCCCACCCTTGTTGACGCGGCAGACGCAGTGGCGTTGGGTCTGCCCAACGTTCGTCAAACTGACGTGGAAGGCGAGCTGCTTTGAGGAGGGCTTTCTTCACGACCAGTTCCTCATGGGAGGGGCTCGAAGGGGATGCGAGTCCAGCACCGTCTTCAAGGAACTGACGGCCCGGGGTTCATCCGGACGCACGAGAATAGGTGCTGAAGCGTCCTAGCAAATCGGAGTGAACTACCCGGACCCGTGGTGGTCTGGAGGATGTATTGCACAGACAGAGGTTAATTTACTTCGGGCTGTTCCACTGCATGTCCTGCTCCTGCAGGCCGGGTAGTTGCAATGCAAAGAACTGTTCAATTCGACCCTTCATATCATCAGCGTAGGCTCCCTGCCAATTCTGAGTCAACCGTCCTCCGGGAGCGACAACAAGCGTTTGTGGCGTAGGTCCAAGACGATACGTCTTGACCACAGACGCAGAAGGGTTGATCAACACATCAAAATCGAATTGCCGAACCCTTACGTACTCGGCGATGCTCTGAGACGATGTCGACAAAGCAACGAAGCGATATCGACCCTTCACCTGGGCCGCAAGCTCCCTGATGTTCTCGACATTTCGCTCACACCAAACACACTGAGGAGAAAAAACATACAAGACAGTAGGTACTTCGGTTGCCGCGAAGTCGACAACCACCTGCCTTCCGTCAAGGTCACTAGCGACTAACGGCTCAAGATGGGTGCCAACCGCCAGTGGGCTACTCGCCGCCGACCTGCTGCGGATGTCGTTAAGAACCAGCGCATGCCAAACGTTCAGCGACAATGAGAGAAACAAGAGGACTGCCAATACAACGCTCGTCATCCCCGACCTCTCAATCTGAGTCTCTACAAAGCTGGCATCATAGGCAAGAAGTGCCAATGATGCCAGCTACCAGGAGCTAACCACCTCCAATATCCAGCCTGCACGTCCCAGCATAGAAGTCACCGTACAAACCGTCGCAAGTCTGGCCTTGGTGAACACAGCAATAGTTAGTCAACCCCTGCGCGGCGCAATCCGAATCGAAATTGCAGTAACCGCAGCACACGTTCCCAATACAAGGATTGGCACTGACTGTGGCTTCGGTCATCGCGCAGACTCCCAGGATTGCCAGGGTCGTAAACACCACCAGGAGCAAGTATCTCCGTGAGTTCATTTGTCGAAGCACTCCTTTCGGTTGCCATCTAACTTCCCGAAAAGCTTAACACGAACAGCAATGGGGGTCAATAGTTTTTTGATCACTTGCTGTCTGGCTATAAGTCGAACAGGTTCTGTTAGTTAGTTAGAAAACCGATCTGATTTGTCTTCGCAGTCTGGAGGCCGAAGGGCCTGTCGAATGGGCACTCGCTCGAAAATCATGACGCTCTAGAGACTCGCATCGAGACCCAGTTCCTTGCGGACCACTGCCACATAGGACGTACACTGACGTACACCGTCACCGCGATGCACATCTGCGTGTTGGTGGCGTTGCGACTGGTGCCGTAGACAGCCTTTATGCGAAGGTGCTACTGAACCACTTGAAGAGCAGTCGCACTTGCCACCGAGGCGAGCAGGGACGCCTGCAGTTCCGCGGCGAGGCGTTCAACGCCTTCAATACGCCGCAGTTCGGACGGCCCAACTTGCTCAGCTACGTCGGGCCGGACTCGCTGGTCCCGGACGGACCGCGCGTCGGCGAGATCCGCAGCCTGCGGAACGCGATGCGCATTTTCCAGGTGGCGCCGAAGGTGTATTTCTGAGGTAGAGCGAAGGGCGGAGGCTCAAGGGCCTCCGCCCTCACGCAAAGATGCCGGTCACGACTTCGCCGTGGACGTCCGTGAGCCGGAAGTCGCGGCCCGCGTAGCGGTAAGTCAGCCGTTTGTGGTCGAGACCCAGCAGGTGCAGGATGGTCGCGTGCAGGTCATGGAAGTGGACCTTGTTCTCAACCGAGTAGTATCCGTAGTCGTCAGTCGCCCCGTACTGCAGTCCGGCCTTCACGCCCCCGCCCGCCAGCCAATACGTAAACGCCTCCGGATTGTGATCGCGGCCGTCGGAGCCCTGAGCGGTCGGCGTGCGCCCGAACTCACCGCCCCACACAACGAGCGTGTCTTCCAGTAGTCCCCGCGCCTTCAGATCGGTCAGCAGGCCCGCGATCGGGCGGTCCACCTCGCGGGCGTTCTGCGAGTGGTCGCGCAGCAGGTCGGCGTGCTGGTCCCACTTATAGGTGTGGCTCACCTGGACGAACCGGACGCCCTTCTCCGACAACCGCCGCGCCATCAGGCACTGGAGGCCGAAGTCTTCTGTCACGCGGTCGTCGAGCCCGTAGAGCTTGCGGGTCGCTTCCGTTTCGCCGGAGATATCCTGCAATCCCGGGGCCTCGGCCTGCATGCGGAAGGCGAGTTCGAAGGACTCGATGCGGCCTTCGAGCGCGGCGTCGGCGCCGGTGGACGCCAACTGCTCCCGGTTCATCTCCTGGACCAGGTCGAGCTCCATGCGCTGGATCGCGGCCGGGGTCCGGTCGTTCGCGATGTAGGGAATTTTCGCGTCGCGCGCCTTGATGCCGACCGCCCCGACGGGCGTTCCGGCGTACGGCGCGGGCAGGAAGGCCGAACCGTAATTGTTCGCGCCGCCATGGCTTTGCGTCGGGCAGATCGTGATATAGCCCGGCATGCTCTGGTTCTCGCTGCCGAGCCCGTAGGTGACCCAGGAGCCCATCGACGGGCGGACGAACGTATCGCTGCCGGTGTGCATTTCGAGCAGCGCGCCGCCGTGCCGCGAGTTCGAGCCCCACATGGACTTGATGAAGCACAGATCGTCGACCCGTTTGGCGGTCTCGGGGAACAGCTCGCTCACCCACATCCCGCTCTCGCCGTACTGCTTGAACGCCCAGGGCGACTTCAGCAGGTTGTACGTCACGCTCGAGACCACCTTCGGGCGCTCGAACGGGAGCGGCTTGCCGTGGTCGCGCTGCAGCAGCGGCTTGTAGTCGAACGTATCGACCTGCGACGGTCCGCCGTGCATGAAGAGGAAGATCACGCGTTTGGCGCGCGGTTCGAAGTGCGGCGTCTTCACCGCGAGCGGACTCTCCGCCGCCCGCGCTTCCTCGCCGAGCAGCGCCTGGAGCGCCAGCGCGCCGAAGCCGGCGCCGCTCATCCGCAGGAGTTCCCGCCGTGAGAGCGTCCGGCTGCGGTACGGATTCCAGTGCGAATTCATGCGTGTCCTCAGTTTACGTAAACGAACTCATTGGACGCCAGCAGCGCCTTGCAGAAGCTTTGCCAGGCGAACAACCGCCGCTTCGCCGGATCGGCTTCGTCCGCCTCCCGCGCCGCGGCGACGCGGGCGATGAACGTCAGGGCGCGGTCGATGTCCCTGGCCGCCGGCGGACGCGCCAGAGCCCGCTCGTAGGTTTCGCGGATGCGGCCCGCATCGTCGAGGTCGGCGCGCGCCAGCAGATCCCGCGCCATGGCTTCGGTGCTGTCGAGCACGAGCGTCGCATTCATCATGAACAGCGCCTGCGGCGCGATCACGGTCGAGTTGCGGTCGCCGTTCGGGGTGGCCGGGTCGGGCAGGTCGAAGGCCTGGAACATTTCGTACATCGAGCTGCGGACGACGGGCAGATAGACGGTGCGCCGCGGCAGGTCGTAGTCGGCTCCGCCGCGCTTGGCGGTGTTGCTGACATACTGCCGGTCCTTGTAGTCCAGGATGGTTCCGCCCGCGGTGAGGTCGATCTGTCCCGTGACGGAGGTGATCGCGTCACGGATGGCCTCGGCTTCGAGACGGCGACGGTTCATCCGCCAGAGCAGCGTATTCTCCGGGTCGGCTTCGGCCGCGCGCGCATCGTGGGCCGAACTCATCTGATAGGTGCTCGACAGCAGAATCAGCCGGTGCATCTGCTTCACCGACCAGCCCTCCTCGACAAACCGGACGGCCAGCCAGTCGAGCAGCGGCTGATTCGTGGGCGGCTCGCCGAGGCGTCCGAAGTTATCGACGGATGGGACAATGCCGCGTCCGAAGTGCCAGCGCCAGATGCGGTTCGCCATCACGCGGCTCGTGAGTGGGTGGTCCGGGCTGGCCAGCCATTCCGCCAGTTGGAGCCGCCCGCTTGCATTCGCCGGAATCGCCGGCGCGCTGCCGGCGGCAACGGCACGGAAGAAGCCGCGCGGAACGGTCTCGCCCAGGGTCCAGTGGCTGCCGCGCAGGTGAATCGGTACATCGGCGATCTCGGTTCCCTCGCGGATCCCCATCGCCTTCGGCAGGTCAGGCGTTGCGTCTTCCAGCGCCTTCTTCTCGGTGTCAAGGCGCGTGAGCGTGGCCCGGATGTCTTCCGTGTAGTATTGCCGGGCGTCCCGCGGCGCGCGGAACGGTCCGGCGGCGGCGTAGGAAATCTCGCGGAACGGCTCGAGCGTCGCGTCCGAAAGCCCCTCTTCCTGTTTGATGGCGTTGCGGGCTTTCTTGTCTTTCGGCTCGGCCTCGCGGGCTTTCTTGACTTCCTGCCACAGCCGGTCGGCTTCGTCGAACAGTTGCTGATAGCGCGCGGCCAGTTCCTCGCGGGTCTTCGGCTGGAAGCCCTGGAAGTGCGCGGCGGCGGGGGATGTCCAGCCCGCAAGCAGCGGCCTCTTCTCCTCGTAGGCGAACAGCGGGTACATCACTGAATGCGGGGCGCCCTGCGCGCGCTGCATCTCGGCCACCCACTGCGCGAGATAGCCTGGATTCACGCCGTACCGGCGCGCCACCTGCTCCGGCGACCGCGGCGCATCGGCGCCGGGCGCGAGCGGGCTGAGCTGCATGGCTTCGAAATACGGGAACCGCGACGCATGTTCGAGCCGGATCGTGTTCTTCCCCTGCGCCAGCGGGAGGACGCCCGTCACCGACCAGCCCCCGGCGTCCGGCGACGCCTGGCGGTTGCTGACCGCGCCCTGGCCGCGGATCTCAAGCACGCCGTTCACCCACACGTCCGCAGTCCCGCCGCCCGTCTCTTCCTCGAGCATGTCGATCTGGTAGTCGCCCGCCGCGCTGACGCTCACCTCGTATTCGGCGAAGAAGGGACCCTTGGCATCGGCCGGGACGTTGGTCTTGCCCCGCTCCAGGGTCTTCGGGACGTTGCCGCGCTCGAAGCTGCCGGCGTCGCGCCGCTGCCCGCCGGCCGCGGGTTTCAATTCGATCTTCTGGTAGCGCAGCAGGTCCGCCCCGGCCAGCAGGTACTGGCCCACCTGGGCGCGTGCCGCCGTCGCGAGGCGCTGGTTTTCGCCTCCCGAGATGCGGCCAATCTCCTTGGTCTTTTCTTCGACGCGGTCGAGGTGCGCCTGGAGGGCTTCGCGCTGCTCTTTGGACGCCAGGACATGCTCGTGCCAGCGGGCGACCACGTTGAAGTTCTCCATCGTCTTCGAGCTTTTGAAGATGCCAGCCATGGCGTAATAGTCGGCCTGCGGGATGGGGTCGAACTTGTGGTCGTGGCAGCGCGCGCAGCCGGCGGTCAGTCCCATGAAGGTGCGCGCCATCGTGTCGAGCTGTTCGTCGACAATGTCCATCTGCATCTTGACCGGATCGTCTTCGGCGAGCATCTTCGCGCCGAGGGAGAGGAACCCCGTGGCGGTCCAGCGCTCAAACCACTCTTCATCGCCGGCGGGACCGGGCAGCAGGTCGCCCGCCAGTTGCTCCTTCACGAACAGGTCGTACGGCTTGTCCTTATTGAACGCGGCGATCACGTAATCGCGGTAGCGGAACGCGTGGCGGTAGACCAGGTTTTCGTCGAGGCCATTCGAATCGGCGTAGCGCGCGACGTCGAGCCAGTGCCGTCCCCAGCGCTCTCCGTAGCGCGGCGAGGCGAGCAGACGGTCGACCACGCGGGCGAAGGCATCCGGACGGCTGTCGTCGAGGAACGCGCGGACTTCCTCTGGAGTCGGCGGCAGGCCGGTGAGGTCGAATGTCACGCGGCGGATCAGCGTCCGCTTGTCGGCGGCGGGCGCGGGGCTGAGTCCTTTGGCTTCGAGCGCGGAGAGGATGAAGGCGTCGACCGGCGACTGGACCCACGCGGCGTTCTTCACCTCAGGAACGGCGGGTTTGCGCGGCGGCTGGAACGCCCAGAATGCCTTCGTCGTCGCCTTTTTCTCGACGGGCGCGCCCCACGGAGCGCCCATCCCGATCCACTGCGTGATGGCGGCGATCTCGGCGTCCTTCAACTTGCCGGACGGCGGCATCTTGAGGTCGCCGCCGTGGGCCACGGCCTGAAGCAGCAGGCTCTCCTGCGGTTTGCCGGGCACGACAGCGGGCCCGCGCGCGCCGCCCTTCAGCAGTGCGTCCCGGCTTTCGACGACGAATCCTCCCATGGCGGCGGCCGCCGAGTGGCACGCCTGGCACTGCCGCGCAAACACAGGCCGGACGTTCTTCTCAAAGAAGTCCGCACCGTCTTCGGCAAGAGCGGGGAAGACGCAGGCCGCGAAAAGCGGAACAACGGCCAAAAGACGCATTTTTAGGATGTTATCACGCGGGGGCGGCCGCCGCTCTGCCCGCTGCGTCACGCCTCAACGGGCGCCAGGCTGCGTCCCCGTGATGGAGATTCCGGCTTCCTTCGCCAGGGCGAGCGTCTGCTCGCGATCCAGAATCAGCGTGCGGCCGGCGTCGACCGCTGCCGCCGTCGCTCCGCACTCCCGCATCACTTCGATTGTGCGCGGGCCGATGACGGGAACGTCGAACAGCAGGTGTTGCCGGCGCGCCGAGGCTTTGACCAGGGTCAACGCGCGGCCGTCCACGAGCGACGCCGCGCGCCGCAGCATGGCGTCGGTGCCCTCCATGGCCTCGACCGCCACGCATGCCCGCTCACAGATGGCAACGCTCTGGCCCACGTCGTGCGCGGCCAGAGCGTGGGCGATCCGCTGCCCGTAGGCGATATTGCGCTGCTCGTCGGCGGAGGGCTTGCGCTTGGTGAGCACGCCTTCGCCCGCCAGCAGCGGCTTGAGGAACAGCGTGGAGTCCGCCAGGCGGATCCCCTCGCCTTCCAGAACCTTCGCCACGCCGCCGATGAGGGCGTCGGTGTTCTTGCGGGGCAGCGACGCCAGGAGTTTGAACAAGCGCCAGTCCGGGCGGATGGCCGAGAAAATCTGGACGTGCTTCACCTGCCCGGCCATGATCACTTCGGTGATGCCTTCGCCCTTGAGAATCTCGATCAGGCGGCTCAACTCGCCGATCGAGATCCAGTGGCAGCGAGCCGCCAGGGATTCGATCTCCGGACTGGCTTCCTCCTTGATGCCGACCGCGACCACTTCGTGGCCGAGGCTCCGTGCCGTCTCGAGCGCCAGGATCGGGAAGCGGCCGTTTCCGGCGATCAGGCCGTAGCGCATATCACTTGATGACGCCCCGTTCGGACGAGCGGATGAATGCGGTCAACTCGGCGATCTCGCCGGTTTGCGGGACCTCGGCGGTGATGCGTTCGAGCGCCTGCGTCGTGTTCAGGCCGGCGCGCGTGAGCAGGCGGAAGGTCGTCTGCAGCGCTTCGATGGATTCCTTCGGGAAGCCGCGCCGTTCCAGTCCGACCTTGTTCGCGCCGTAGACCGCGTGCTCGCGGCTCGAGACCGTGTTGGAAAACGGCAGCACGTCCTGCGTGATCACGGAGTAGCCGCCCACAATGGCGTGCCGCCCGACCCGGCAGAACTGGTGGACGCCGGTGAACGCACCGATCACGGCCCAGTCGCCAATCGTGACGTGTCCGCCCATCGTGGCGCCATGAGAAAGGACCGTGTGATCGCCCACCGCGACGTCGTGCGCCACGTGGACGTGCGCCATCAGCAGGTTGTCGTCGCCGATGCGGGTCAGCATGCCGCCGCCTTCTGTGCCGCGGTGGATCGTGACGAATTCGCGGATTCGGTTGCGGCTTCCGATTTGGGTCCGTGACGCCTCGCCGCGGTATTTCAAATCCTGTGGCGCGACGCCGATCGTCGAGTACGGAAAGAACACGTTGTCCTCGCCGATGTCGAGCGCACCCTCGCAGTAGACGTTGGCCGTCAGGCGCGTCCGCGCGCCGACCCGGACGCCGGCGCCGAGGATGCAGTACGGGCCGATCTCCGCGGCCGGATCGACCTCGGCCGCGGGGTCAACCAAGGCTGTCGGATGGATCGGCATCTAGCCAGACGGCATCTCGGACCGGTCGGCGAGCGTGCACATCATCTCGGCTTCGGCGACCACGGTTCCGTTCACCGTAGCCTTGCCAGCCATCTTGGCGACAGACGCCTTGCGCCTCACGACCGACATCTCGATCCGAAGCTGGTCGCCCGGGACGACCGGCCTGCGGAACTTGGCAAAATCCACCGACGCGAGGAGCACCAGTTTTTCGTCGCGGTCTGGGATTGTGCTCAAGATGAGCACACCGATGGTTTGTGCCATCGCCTCGACAATCAACACACCCGGCATGACCGGATAATCCGGAAAATGCCCAGTAAAAAACGGCTCATTGGCCGTGACATTCTTGATTCCGACAATCCGTTCGGCCTCCATCTCCACGATGCGGTCGACCAGGAGCATCGGATAGCGGTGAGGCAGAATCTTGCGGATCTCGTTGATATCCAGGGAGGTCATGGAATTTCGCTATTATAGCAGCGATGGACGCCGTTCTTGAGTACGCCCACGCCGCGCAGGGAAAGACCATCGGGTTGATCCGGACGCTGGTCGAATGCGAGTCCCCTTCGGACGACCCACTGCTGCTCGATCAGTTCGTGGCCCTGATCTGCGATGTTGTGGCCCCTGTGGCGAAGACCAAGGTCTATCGCAACGGCAGTGTGTTGATCGATTTCGATCTGCCCGGCGGCCGCAAGAAGGGGCGCATTCTGGCCATCGGACACTGCGACACGGTCTGGCCGAAAGGCACGCTGCAGTCCATGCCGTTCCGGCAGGCGGACGGGCGCCTGTGGGGGCCGGGCGTGCTCGACATGAAGGCGGGCGTCGCGCTCTTCATCCAGGCGATGCGCGCTCTGCGCGACCTCGAGATTCCGGTCGGCGCGAAGGTGTCGCTGCTGCTCACACCGGACGAAGAGACCGGCAGCGAGTCGTCCCGCGCCCAGATTGAGTCGCTGGCTTCGAAGAGCCGCGCCGTCCTGGTGCTGGAGCCCGGCACCGGCCCCACGGGCAAGCTGAAGACGTCGCGGAAAGGGGTGGGGCGTTACCTGGTGCGGGTCCGCGGCCGGGCGGCGCACTCGGGAATCGATTTCGCCGCCGGCGCCAGCGCGGTGGTCGAACTCGCCCACCAGATCGGCCAGATCGCCGCATTGTCGGACCTGGAACGCGGCATTACCGTGAATCCGGGCGTGGTTGCCGGCGGCACGCGTTCGAACGTCGTGGCGGAACATGCTTCGGTAGAGGTCGATGTCCGTGTCCCGCGCCTCAAGGACGCCGAGGCGATCGACCGCAAGCTGCGCCGCCTGAAACCGCGGGACCGGCGATGCGCGATCGAAGTAACGGGAGCTTTGAATCGTCCGCCGATGGAGCGGACGCCGGCTATCGCCAATCTGTTCGCCCTGGCTCGCGATGCCGCCGCCGGTCTCGGCCTCAAGTTGGAGGAGTCGTCCACCGGCGGCGGATCCGACGGCAACTTCACGGCTGCTCTCGGCATTCCCACGCTCGACGGCCTGGGCGCCGTTGGAGAAGGCGCTCATGCCTCGCACGAGAGCATCTTCGCGGACCGCATCGCCGATCGAACCGCGCTCCTGGCTCGCCTGGTCGAGGCGGTAAGCCGGACCTGATCGCGCATCGAGACCGACAGCACAACCCAGTTTAGGCTCCTGCCTGAACGCCCACCCTAACGTCAGGCGGTCACATGACCACATGTGGTCAGACCGCTGGACCGGCCGCTGATGCAAAGCACGTTGGCGGCCATTCCAGATTCGATTCGCGGGCTCCGGCTGGAACACGTCCCTCGCGCGCGGGGCGGGCGTTGGCAAGGGGCGTGCACGAGAATCTGCGTGAGCCGTCATGCGGTCCGCAGAATCAGGACAGACTGAAAAACACAGACATTCCAGTTCTTGAGGGCGTGTCATGCCGGGATGAAGGCAACGCGCCAACGAAAGCCTTGGGAACGAACCCCGGATACCAGAGAATTCGCCCAGACCGGCTTCTACCGTTCCCTACCCAGAACACATGAAGGACACAAGCGATGGTCCGGAGGGACCGTGGAGGGTAGCGCCCTTCACGACGCGGGCATGTCGAGCGAACGGCGATGCGTGTGCCGGATAGGAGCTTTCGTTTGAGGAACAGCAGCAAGACGATTCGCAAGACTTTGCTCCATTTGAGCCTTCCGGGACGGGATCGGACACAGCGATATGGTGACGCTCCCCCGCTGCGGGCGGATCTGTTCAGCGCAGATCAGATGCAGGAGCATGGCAAGACTCTGGCGGGCTCACACAAGCTCAGCCCTGGAGCCGCTCCGGACCGCCTCCTGGCGCGGCTGGCCGACAATGAGGACACTCTGCTCGGGGTCCGGGGCCTGCTGACTGAGGCAGTCAGGACGAACCGCCGCATCACGCCAGCCGGGGAATGGCTCCTCGACAACTTCTACCTGATCGAAGAGCAGGTCCACATGGCCGAAAAGCACTTGCCGAAGGCCTACAGCCGGGAACTGCCACGCCTGCTGAGCGGCCCTTCGGCCGGACTTCCGCGTGTGTACGACATCGCGCTGGAGACCATCTCACACGGCGATGGGCGGGTCGATCCAGAGAGCCTCAGCAGCTTTGTCGCAGCCTATCAGACAGTCAGCTTTCTTAAGTTGGGCGAGTTGTGGGCGCTTCCCATCATGCTGCGTCTCGCGCTGATCGAGAACCTCCGACGCGTGGGCGCCCGAATCGCCGTCGACAGGATCAGCCGGAACCGAGCCGATTATTGGGCGGATCAGATCACAGAGACCGCCGAGAAGGACCCGAAGAGCCTGATTCTCCGGATTGCCGACATGGCGCGGTCGAACCCGCCGATGGTCGGATCGTTCGTTGCGGAGTTTGCGCGCCGGTTGCAGGGTCAAGGCCCTGCTTTGGCCCTAGCCCTCACCTGGATTGAACAACGGCTCTCCGAATCCGGATGGACAATCAACCAATTGGTGCAGTCGGAGAATCAGCAACAGGCCGCCGATCAGGTCTCGATCAGCAACAGCATCGGCAGCCTCCGTCTGCTGGGCGCCGTTGACTGGCGCGAGTTCGTCGAAACGTTGAGCGCCGTCGAACAGGTGCTTCGTGACGACCGGGGCGGGGTCTACGGCAGGATGGACTTCCCGACGCGCGACCGGTACCGGCACGCCGTGGAGAAGGTTGCCAAGGGCAGCCTGCGACCCGAACCCGAGGTGGCTCGCGAAGCGGTCGACCTTGCGCAGGAGGCCGCGGCCAGCAGCGGCGCCGGTGATGCCGCCGCACACGTTGGCTTCTTCCTGATCGGTAAGGGATTCCCTGAGTTTGAGCGCAAAGCAAGGGTTCGCGGATCAGCCGCTGAATCGTTCCGGAAGGTCGGCCGCAGGTTCCCACTGCTGCTGTACATCGGCGCGATCACGCTGGTTGCAATGGCCGTCTCCGGAATGTTGGTCGCGAAGGCGCATGCTGGCGGCGTTCAAGGCTGGGCGCTCGGTTTGTTGGGCATCCTCTCGCTCCTGTGCACGAGTCAACTGGCCGTCGCCGTGGTCAACTGGCTGGCGACGCTGCTCGCAACTCCGAATCCGCTCCCGCGCATGGACTTCTCCAAGGGGATTCCGCCGGACTATCGCACTCTCGTGGTGGTTCCGACCATGCTTGTGAGCGCTCAGAACGTCGAGGACCTGATCGAGGCGCTTGAGGTCCGGTTTCTCGCCAATCGGGACGATCACCTGCATTTCGGACTCCTGACTGATTTCCGCGACGCCCACCAGGAAACGCTGCCGGAAGATGTCCTGCTGTTGCGCCAGGCCAAGGAAGGAATCGAGGCCCTGAACCGGAAGTACGAACGCGCCAAGGACGACGCCTTCTTTCTCTTCCACCGTCCGCGAAGATGGAATCCCCAGGAGCGGAAGTGGATGGGTTACGAGCGGAAACGAGGGAAGCTCGGGGAACTGAATTCTTTGCTGCGCGGTGGTTCGAAAGACCGCTTCTCGGTCATCGTCGGCGACACCTCAGTCCTCGCCAGCGTCAAGTACGTCATTTCGCTCGACACGGATACGCAGTTGCCTCGTGACGTGGCACGGCAGTTGGTGGGAGCCATGGCGCACCCACTGAATCGCGCGCGTTACGACGAACGCAAACAGCGGGTTAGCGAGGGATACGGTATCCTTCAGCCCGGCGTCGGCGCGAGCCTTTCCGGGGCCAACCAGTCGCGATTTGCACGCCTGTTCGGAAGCGAACCGGGCATCGATCCGTATACTCGCGTGGTCTCCGACGTGTACCAGGACCTCTTCGGCGAAGGCTCGTTTATTGGCAAGGGAATTTACGATGTCGATGTCTTCGAGCGGGCGCTGCATGGACGTCTGCCCGAGAACCGGATCCTTAGCCACGATCTCCTGGAAGGCTGCCACGCGCGTTCGGGGCTGCTGAGCGACGTGCAGGTGTACGAGGAGTATCCGTCCAGGTACAGCGCAGACGTGAGCCGCCGCCACCGTTGGATTCGTGGGGACTGGCAGCTCGCAGCATGGCTGCTGCCACGTGTTCCGGCTGCGGGTAGGGGCCGCCAGAAGAATCCGTTTAGCGCGCTCTCGCTATGGAAGTTCCTTGACAATCTGCGGCGCAGTCTGATGCCCTCGGCCTTCACGCTGTTGTTGCTGCTGGGCTGGACAATCTTGTCACCGCCGTGGTTCTGGACTCTGTCGGGGATCGGAATCATCCTGCTCCCCTACCTGCTTCCCTGCTTCCTGGACCTGCTTCGAAAGCCAAGCGATGTGCGGTTGAGCCAACACCTCTCGGCTACAGTGGACTGCACGTCCAGGCACCTCGCGCAGGCTGCGTTCACTGTCGCATGCCTCCCGTACGAAGCCTACTTCAGCTTGGATGCGATTGCGCGCACGGCCGGACGCATGCTGATCACGCAAAGACGGCTGCTCGAATGGGTTGCCTCGGGCGACCCGAATGGGAGTGGCCGGACGGATCTCGCCGCTTCCTTCCGGACGATGTGGATCGCTCCGGTTGTTGCTGCTGCCTCGTTGATCCATCTGTCGCTCTCGAGGCCAGCCGCACTGTGGGTAGCTGGGCCCGTTCTGGCTCTCTGGTTTGCCGCACCTGTCATTGCATGGTGGACCAGCCGGCCCTTCGTTCGCCGTGAAGTGCGGCTGACGGCCGGCCAGACCTTCTTCCTCCGGCAGCTCTCCCGGAAGACCTGGAGGTACTTCGAGACATTCGTCGGTCCGGAGGATCATTGGCTGCCGCCCGACAATTACCAGGAAGATCCGGCCGCAAGACTGGGCCGTCGGACCTCACCAACCAACATGGGGCTCGCGCTGCTCGCGAACCTGTCGGCCTATGACTTCGGCTATATTTCGGCCGGGCAGCTCATCGACCGCACGGCGAATGCGCTCGCCACGATGGACACACTGGAGCGCCATCGGGGCCACTTCTATAACTGGTACGACACACAGACCCTGACACCGTTGCTGCCCATGTACGTTTCGACCGTGGACAGCGGGAACCTCGTGGGTCACCTGCTGACCCTGCGACCGGGACTACTCTCGATTCCCGATCAGAAGATCCTGGGCACTCGATGGCTGGAGGGTCTTAACGACACATTTAGGGTCCTTGCAGACATGGCCGGCGAGGACCACCTGGCCCAGATCACCCGGCTCCGGCAGGATCTGGAATCCGCAAGCGGGCCGGTCAGTCGCGAGGAAGTCCAGCGCGTCCTGGGCCGGCTGGCCGGGTCCGGTGCCGGGTTCGCCGACAGCCTCACCGCCGGTGCTGAGAATGAGACCGCGTGGTGGGCAGGTGCGTTCGCTCGTCAGTGCCAGGACGCCATGGATGAGTTGACCTTCCTTGTTCCGGAGTCGATCGGGGAGATCCCGACATTGCGCCAATTGGCTGGTCTCGCGGGGAACCTTCCGCATCGCCACCGTGCCATCGCAAGGATCGCCGCAATCGAAGATCTCGCACGCAGATGTGCCGAGTTCGCCCGTGTCGACTATGGATTCCTGTTTGACCGAACCCGTCAGCTGCTCTCGATCGGATACAACGTTGCGGACCACCGGCAGGACCCGAGCTATTACGATCTGCTCGCCTCGGAAGCAAGATTGTGCGTCTTTGTGGCGATTGCACAGGGACAACTGCCGCAGGAGAGCTGGTTCGCCCTGGGCCGGCTCCTCACCACCGCGGGTGGAGAGCCGATCCTCCTTTCCTGGAGCGGATCGATGTTCGAATATCTCATGCCGCTCATTGTGATGCCGGCGTACGAGAAAACCCTGCTCGATCAGACTTACGGGGCCGCCGTGGCGAGACAGGTCGAGTACGGAAAGAAGCGCGGGGTGCCTTGGGGCATTTCCGAATCCGGATACAGTTCCGTCGACGCTCATCTCAACTATCAGTACCGAGCCTTTGGCGTACCGGGCATGGGCCTCAAACGCGGGCTCGCGGACGATCTGGTCATAGCGCCGTATGCCTCGGCGCTGGCGCTGATGGTCGCGCCCGAGGAAGCCTGTCTGAATCTTGAGGAACTCGCCGCGGCCGGCCTTGAGGGGAAGTATGGCTTGTATGAGGCCATCGACTACACTCCCTCGCGCGTGCCCCGCGGCCAATCGAACGTAGTCGTTCGGTCCTTTATGGTGCATCACCAGGGCATGAGCCTTCTGGCGTTCGCCCACCTGCTGCTGGACCGGCCCATGCAGAAGCGATTCGAGGCTGATCCTGCGTTTCGCGCGACCGTGCTACTGCTGCAGGAGCGCGTGCCCAAGGCGATGGCGCTTTACTCGCACCTGGCCGAACTCTCCGACGTGGCTGACACTTCGAGCGGTCTGGAAGCGCCGGTCCGGGTCTTCACCAGTCCCAGCACGCCGACGCCAGAACTGCAATTGTTGTCGAACGGCAGATACCACGTCATGGTCACCAACGCTGGCGGCGGTTACAGCCGCTGGAAGGGCACGGCCGTCACGCGCTGGCGGGAAGACGGGACCTGCGACAACTGGGGTACGTTCTGCTACATCCGCGCCGCTGCGAGCGGCCGTTTCTGGTCAGCGGCATTTCAACCATCACTCCAGGAGCCGGACAGCTACGAAGCGATCTTCTCCGAGGGACGGGTGGAGTTCCGCCGCCGAGACGACGAGTTCGATACCCATACCGAGATGGCGGTCTCGCCGGAGGATGACGTCGAAATACGCCGTGTCAGCATCACCAACAATTCACGGGTGCGTCGAGCCATTGACGTCACCAGTTACGCGGAGGTCGTTCTGGCGCCACCGGCGCAGGACGCCATTCACCCCGCATTTGGCAGTCTATTCGTCCAAACAGAGATCCTCCGTGAGAAGCACGCGATACTCTGCATGCGACGACCCCGGTCCCGCGACGAGCACCCGCCATGGATGCTTCACCTGATGGCGGTTCATGGGGGGGACACCGGAGAGGTCTCTTACGAAACCGACCGCATGCAATTCGTTGGCCGGGGGCACACGATCGCCGATCCGCAAGCGATGGCCGATGCCGCGCCGCTCTCGGGCAGCGAGGGGGCCGTCCTGGATCCGATCGTTGCGATTCGTCATCAGTTGTGGCTCGATCCGGACGAGAAAGTGACGATCGACATCGTTTCCGGCATCGGCGACACGCGGGACGCCTGTTTGCACCTTGTGGAAAAGTACCAGGACCGGCGTCTCGCGGACCGTGTGTTCGATCTGGCATGGACGCATAGCCAGGTCCTCCTGCGTCAGATCAATGCCACCGAAGCCGACGCCCAGAGCTATGGACATCTGGCCGGATCGGTGGTGTATGCCAACGCCTCGCTACGCGCTGACGCCAGCATCCTCATGAGGAATCGCCGTGGACAGTCCGGCCTGTGGGGCTACTCCATCTCCGGCGACCTGCCCATCGTGCTGCTCCAGATCGGAGATCCGGCCAACATCGAACTCGCCCGCCAACTGATCCAAGCCCACGGCTACTGGCGTCTCAAAGGATTGGCGGTGGATCTGGTGATTTGGAATGAAGATCATTCCGGGTACCGCCAAGCTCTCCACGATCAGATTATGGGACTGATCTCCGCCGGGGCTGAAGCCACCCCGCAAGACCAGCCGGGTAGCATCTTTGTGAGGCCTGGCGACCAGATATCGGCCGAGGACCGTATCCTCTTCCAGTCGGTCGCCCGGGCCATCCTCAGCGACAGCCGTGGAACGCTGGTCGACCAGATGCAGAACCACGGGGCCGGACCGGTCACCGCTCCGGAACGTCCGCTGACCCGGGTCCGCCGGCCCGAACCTGTGGCAGTCGCTGCCGCACCCCGCCTCGATTTGAGCTTCTTCAACGGACTGGGCGGATTCACCCCCGACGGCCGCGAGTACGTCATTACGACGACCGGGCGCCAAAGGACTCCCGCGCCATGGGTGAACGTCCTCGCGAACCCGCAATTCGGGACCGTCATTTCAGAGAGCGGCCTTGCCTGCACCTGGAGCGAAAACGCCCACGAGTTTCGTCTGACTCCCTGGTGCAACGATCCGGTGAGCGATTCGACCGGAGAGGCGTTCTATCTCCGCGATGAAGAGAGCGGTGTTTTCTGGTCACCTACGCCCCTGCCCCGGCCTGGCGCGACACCGTATGCCAGCCGGCACGGGTTCGGCTACAGCGTCTTCGAGCACACGGAGGACGGCATCCGCTCGGAAGTCTGGGTTTACGTGGCGATCGAGGCGGCGGTGAAATTCACAGTATTGAAAGTGCGAAATGAGTCGAGCCGGTCACGCCAGTTGTCCGCCACTGGATTCGTGGAATGGGTCCTTGGCGACCAGCGGCCGAAATCGGCGTCACACGTGATCACTGAGATTGCCCCAAACGGCGGCGCGCTGTTCGCGCGCAACCCCTACAGCATGGAGTTCACCGGCCGGGTGGCCTTCTTCAACGCCGACGACCGGAACCGGAGCTTGAGCGGCGACCGCACAGAATTCCTCGGCCGCAACGGTACGTTGCGGAATCCCGCCGCGATGACTCGATCCCGGCTATCCGGCAGGGCGGGGGCTGCGTTGGATCCCTGTGCCGCGATTCGGGTTCCCTTCGATCTGGCCGCCGGGCAGGAGCGTGAGGTCACCTTCACGCTCGGCGTAGGCCGAGACGAACAGGACGCCCATCGCCTGGCAGATCGCTTCCGCGGATCCGCCGCCGCCCATGACGCCCTCGAAGCCGTATGGCAGCACTGGAAACACACCCTGGGTGCTGTGCAGGTGGAAACACCCGACCCATCCCTCAACATTCTGGCGAACGGCTGGCTCATCTACCAGACTCTGGCGTGCCGCTTCTGGGGGCGCAGCGCGTTTTACCAGCCCGGTGGTGCATTCGGTTTCCGCGACCAGTTGCAGGACGCCATGGCCCTTGTCCACGCCAGCCCGCACCTGCTGCGCGAGCACCTGCTCGTCTGCGCATCCCGCCAGTTTCGCGAGGGCGATGTCCAGCATTGGTGGCATCCTCCATCGGGCCGTGGCGTGCGCACGCACTGTTCCGATGATTACCTCTGGCTGCCCTTGGCGGCCTGCCGGTACATTCTCACGACAGGGGATGCCGGGGTCTTGGACGAAGCGGTCCATTTCATCGAGGGCAGGCAGGTGAACTCGGAGGAGGAATCATACTACGATCTGCCCGCCCGTTCTGAAGAGACGGCCAGCTTGTACGAACACTGTGTGCGGGCTATCCTGCGGGGCTTGCGGTTCGGTGAACATGGTTTGCCCCTGATAGGTTCCGGTGATTGGAACGATGGCATGAATCTTGTGGGCCAACATGGCAGCGGCGAAAGTGTCTGGTTGGGGTTTTTCCTCTATGACGTGCTTCTCCGATTCGCCGAGTTGGCAGGGGTGCGCGGCGACCTGCCATTTGCCGAACACTGCCGCAGTGAGGCGGATCAGCTTCGCCGGAACATTGAGCGGAACGGCTGGGACGGAGAGTGGTACCGCCGCGCCTACTTCGATGACGGTTCACCCCTCGGATCGGCGGATAGCCCCGAATGCCAGATCGATTCGATCGCGCAGAGTTGGTCTGTCCTGTCCGGGGCGGGCGATCCAGAACGGTCGCGCATCGCAATGCGGGCGCTGGATCAGCGGCTGGTGCGCCGGGACCAGCGATTAGTTCAGCTCCTCGATCCGCCGTTCGATAAGTCGGATCTGAACCCTGGTTACATCAAGGGATATCTTCCGGGCGTGCGGGAGAATGGCGGGCAGTACACGCATGGGGCCATCTGGGCGGCGATGGCGTTCGCACAGTTGGGCGACCGCCAGCGGGCATGGGATCTCTTCACCCTGATTAACCCGGTGCACCACGCGGCCAGTACGGAAGCGATGTCGGCCTACAAAGTGGAACCGTACGTTGTGGCGGCTGATGTGTACGCGCGGCCGCCGCACGTCGGTCGCGGCGGATGGACATGGTACACCGGGTCGGCCGGATGGATGTACCGGCTGATTGTGGAATCGCTCCTGGGGCTGCGACTGGAAGCGGACAAACTGCACTTCACTCCGTGCCTTCCCGACACGTGGAACGAGTTCAAGGTGCATTACAGGTATCGGGAGACTGGCTACCGCATCACCATCCTGCGCGGACCGCCCGGGCAGAGCGGAGCCAGTGTCACGGTGGATGGTGTGAGCCGGAAGGAGCCCTTTATTCACCTGACCGATGACCGGCAGGACCACACGGTAGAGGTGACACTCGGCAGCCTCGATGGCGGTGAGGCAGGACCACACAGGATCGATGACAGCGCCTCGCGCTCCAAGTCAGCCCAGCAGGCGCTCCCGCAGCACCCTGACGCGGTCGCGCGCAACGGTTAACTCCGTCCGCTTCTGATCCTTCAGCCGGATGAGCACCCGTCCGCCGAACCACGAATCCATTTCGAGGAGGAAATCGAGGTTCACGAGGGTAGCGCGGTGAATGCGGAAGAACCGCGCGGGATCGAGGCGCTGCTCCAGTTCGCCAATGGTGGCGTCCACCACGTAAGCGCGCGCCTCGGTTGCGGCGTACGTCAGCTTGTCCTCGGCGTAGAAGTGCGTCACCAGGTCGAGATCGACAAAGTAGACCCGCTCGCCGACGCGTGAGGGAAGACGCCGCGGGTACTGCCGCTGCGGGGCTTCGAGCGCCACATGCAGGCGGTCGAGCAGCCGGTGGAGATCGGGACGCGGCTCGGCGCCCTGGCCGATCCGTTCTAATTTTCCCAGGGCCCGGTCGAGTTGGGCAGCCTCCACTGGTTTGAGCAGGTAGTCCACCGAATGGACCTCGAACGCCTGTAGCGCATAGCGGTCGTAGGCCGTCGTGAAGACGACCAGGGGCTGCGGATTGAGGCGGGCCAGCAATTCGAAACCGTTGCTTCCCGGCATCTCGATGTCGAGGAACAGGACATCCACCGGCGTGTGTTTCAATACCTCGATGGCGCGCTCCGGGTCAGTGGCGCTGCCGGCGACCGTCACGCGGCCGCTCTCCGCGAGCAGGCGCTCCAGTCGACGCACGGCCAGCGGCTCGTCATCAACCACAAACGCCCGGATCATCGCGACTCAGCCACCACCGCGGGAAGCAGGACCACCACAACCGTCGAGCCGCCCTCGCGCCGCAACTCCAGTGCCGCGCGGTTGCCGAACTGGATCGCCAGCCTGGATTGCAGCAGATCGAGGCCGTGGCCTTTGACCAGCGCGCTCTCCTCGAACCCGGGCCCGTCGTCCGATACCGCAAGTTCCACCGTCCCGTCGCGCACCGCTCCAGTGACCCGGATCGTGCCGCCGTCCCGCCGGGGCGCCACCGCGTACTTGACGGCGTTCTCGACGAGCGTCTGTACCGCCATCGGTGGAACCGGACAGTCGCGCAACTCCTCGGGCACGTCGATCTCGTACCGCAGGCGGTCTCCAAACCGCATGCGCTCGATCTCCAGGTAATCCTCCACCAGGCGCAGCTCCAGCCGCAGCGGCGCCAGGCTGACGTCGCTCGCGTCCAGCGAGAATCGCAGCAGGGCCGCGAGGCGCTCGACCAGCCGTTCCGCGGCGGCCGGATCTTCGCGGATCAGCGCGGCCAGCGTGTTCAGGGTGTTGAACAGGAAGTGCGGGTGCACCCGCGATTCGAGCGACGCCAACTGGGCTTCCGCGGCGAGCCGCCGGTGCTCTTCGGCCTCGCGCCGGCGACGTTCGGCCTCTTCGCGGGCCGCGTTCAACTTGTGGCGCAACAGCTCCACGGTGAACGCACCCAGTCCGATCGTGAGGCTGATGAACACGGCCATCCGCAGCGACCGCACGTAGCTGGGCCAGTAGAAGCCGGCGTCGTAGTAGCCGCTGAGGAACCACGGCGCCAAGGCCACGGCGGATCCGCCGGCGGCGATCAGCACCATCGTGGCAATCGTCAGCAGCCAGTTCCAGGGCATCGGCAGTCTCGCGTGCAGGCGGCCGACCCGGGGCATCACGATCCACGCCGGGATGGCGATGGCGACGGAAAACGAGAGGCATATCAGGAACGAGATCCCCCAGCCGTCTGACGGCGGCTGCCGTGCCGTCAACAGGAAGAAGCCCAGCGGGAGCAACGCTCCCGCCAGAACGGAGCCCGCGACCGCGAGGGCCTTGCGGGTATGGGGCGAAGCCGGCATGTCCAATCTCCTCAACGGTATCACCGGGTATGGCATCCCACACAGCGCACGGGCTTGCCGAGTGTACCTGTTTCCAGGTACTCCTTCGCCTCGGCCTCATGGCCGGACTTGGCGCCGACGGCCAACAACTTCTGGAAGTAGTGCTTTGCCTGATCCGCGTTTCCGAGGCGGCGGTGTCCGTCAGCCAGTCCGACCAGCAGTTCGCCAATGGCGTGGCCGCTCATCTGGTCCAGGACGGACTCCTGCGCCTTGTAGGCGAATTCGTAGTCGCTCACGCCGCGCTCCAGCAGGGACCGCGCCGTCGGCGGGTTGGGTACGAAATTCGAGGCCTGCAGCACCGCCGCGCCGCGCGGAATCCGCACGGCGAGGTTCCCCGGCTCTAGCCGGACGGCCCGGTCCATTCGCTCCAACCCGCGCTGCCAGGCTTCCGTGCCGTTGCGGCCGTCACCGCGCTGAAACAGTTCGCCCGCCAGGAACAGGAGTCCGCCGCCGGACCAGACCAGCGCCTCGGCGTGCTCAGGATTCTCCTGCAAGATGGACTCGCACACGGCCATCGCTTTCTCCAGGGCCGGACGGTTGCCGCTGTAGCCGGCAAAGAACATCTCCCGCACCTGGTGGTCGAACCGCTCCGCGGCCGCCAGTCCCGCCGCCACAATCAGGATCAGTGCAATCAAGTGTTTCATGTGTCTTCCCTCCACTTGCGAGAATAGGGCGGGACCTGCGGAAAAGCCGCCTGATCCGGACGAAACGGCGAACTCCCGGATGAGCCGGTGTCCCGGGACGATGAACCGCCGCATGATACAATTCGGCCTATGTTGGAACTGGCCGTGGGGAGCGCGGCCGTAGTCGCCTGCGCGGCGATGGGCTACGCCGTCCGCGGCCGGTCAGCAACTGTTTTCGGGCCCTCCGTGTGGCGCGGGACGACAGACCGTGCCGCCGTCGCGTTAACGTTCGATGACGGCCCGAGCGAAAGCACCCCCGATCTGCTGGAGATCCTCGACCGTTACGGCGCCCGCGCGACCTTCTTCATCTGCGGACGCAATGCGGAAAGATTGCCCGCGGTCGTCCGCGAGGCCGCGGCGGCCGGCCATGAGATCGCCAATCACACGTACTCTCATCCGCTGCTCTGCTTCCGGACCGAGAGGTTTCTGTTCACCGAACTGAGACGTACGCAGGACATTGCGGCTGAGTTGACCGGCCGCGCCCCGAAGTTCTGGCGTGCTCCATACGGCGTGCGCTGGTTCGGCGCCCGGGCCGTGCAGCGCCGTCTCGGACTGCTGGGCGTCATGTGGACCGCCATCGCGCGCGACTGGCGGTTTTCCGCCGCCGCTATCGTGGCGCGGCTGGCGAAGGCCGGCAACGGATCGATCCTCTGCCTGCACGACGGCCGGGAACTCACAGAGCGTCCGAATATCCGCGAAACCCTGCGTGCAACGGCGGTCCTCCTTCCGCTGCTCCGCGACCGCGGCTTCACCTTTTCCACAGTGAGCGAAATTTTATGTCCGACGAACTGAGCATCAAAGTGCTCGAAACGATCGCCGCCACCCAGCGCATCGCGAAAGAGACTGTCACCATTGACAGCACCTTCGAAGAGTTGGGCATTGACTCGATGGATGGAGTCCAGATTCTGTTCGCGCTCGAGAACGAGTTCAACATTACGATTCCCGATGACGCCGCCAAGAGCATCCGCAACGTGCGCGATATGGTGGACGGGGTGCGTCAACTCGTCGAGGCGCAGGCGGCTGCAGAGGGGCAGGCCGGGTAGCCGATGCAGCGTGTCGTTGTGACGGGGCTGGGGGTTGTGGCCTCGCCCGGCATTGGCGTGCCGGCATTCTGGGAGGCGCTCGCCGTGGGGCGGTCCGCGATCGGGCCGCTAATCGGCGTGGATGCGGGCCACTTTCGCTTTCCGAACGCAGCCCAAGTCCGGGACTATCACGCCCTGGATCATTTCTCCGAAAAGCAGACCGATCACATCGACCGCTTCGCGCAGTTCGGCGTGGTCGCCGCGCGGGAAGCGCTGCGAGACTCCGGCCTCAAGGTGGAGGAACTGCGGCGGCGGGAAACCGTGATCGCTACCGGAACCTGTGTCGGCGGGCAATCGACTGAAGACGAAGGGTTTGTCGAACTCTACCGCCGCGGCCGCCCGCGCGTGAACCCCATGACTGTGCCGCGCGTGATGGCCAACGCCGGGGCGAGCCACATTTCCATGGATCTGGGCCTGACCGGGCCGGCGTTCACCATGTCGACGGCGTGCTCGTCGGCCAACCATGCGATCGGGATGGCGTACTGGATGATCCGCCAGGGCTCGGCCGAGTACGCGGTGACGGGCGGGTGCGAGGCGCCGTTCAGCTTCGGACACCTGAAGGCATGGGAGGCGCTGCGTGTGGTTTCTCCGGACACCTGCCGCCCGTTCTCCCAGGACCGCCGAGGCATGATTCTCGGCGAGGGGGCGGCCATGCTGATCCTCGAATCGCGGGATGTGGCGATCGCCCGCGGCGCCCGAATCTATGCCGAGATTGTGGGCTTCGGCATGTCCGCCGATGCCGCCCACATTACGCAGCCGTCCTGGGAGGGGGCCGCGAAGGCCATGCGGGCCGCGCTGCATGACGCGTGCATTCCGGCGTCTGAAGTGAAGTACATCAATGCTCATGGCACCGGCACCGTCGCCAACGACGTGACTGAGACGAAGGCGATCCACAATGTATTTGGCTCCGCGCCAAAGTTGGCCGTCAGCTCGACCAAGTCGATCCACGGTCATACGCTGGGCGCGGCCGGAGCGCTGGAAGCCGCGGCGACGGCGCTGGCGCTCACCCATGGCACCTTGCCGCCCACCGCCAACTACACCGGCCCCGATCCGGAATGCGATCTGGATGTGATCCCGAATTCGAGCCGGACCGCTCAAGTGGAGTATGCTATGTCCAATTCGTTCGCCTTTGGCGGTCTGAACGCGGTGCTGATCTTTCGTGGGAGATCCTGATGAGAATCGTAATTCCAGACGATGCCCCCGCCGTGCTGGGGCCCAGTGAAGCCTATCGCGGTCTGCTGGAGCGTACGCCTGTTGAATACCACGCGACTCTGCCTGGCTCGGAAGAGCGCCTGGTAGAGCGCATTCGCGACGCCGACATCGTGATCAATATCCGTTCGTCTTCGAAGTTCCCGGCGAGCGTTCTCGAAGCCTGCCCTAAGATGAAGCTGCTCTCACTCTGGGGTACGGGGACGGACAACGTCGATCTGGCAGCAGCCCGCCGTCTGGGCGTCCGGGTCACAAACACTCCCGGCGTCGCCGCGGTGTCGATCGGCGAGCACTGCCTGATGCTGATGCTCGCGGTGGCGCGGCGGGTGATCGTGATGGACCGGGAAACCCGCCACGGCAAATGGCCCCGGGGCCAGATGGTGGAACTGAACGGCAAGACACTGGGTGTGATCGGGCTCGGCGCTATCGGCCGCCAGTTCGCGCGCCTCGGCCGGGCGATCGGGATGCGCGTGATCACCTGGACCATGAACCCGAAACCGGAACTGGGTTTCGAGCATGTCGAACTCGACGAGATCTACAGCACGAGTGACGTGGTCAGCCTGCACCTGAGGTTGTCTCCGGAGACCGAGGGATTCGTGGGCGCGCAGGCATTCGGCCGGATGAAGCCGTCGGCCATTTTTATCAACACGGCCCGCGGACCCATCGTCGACGAGGCGGCTCTGATCGAGGCGCTGCAGTCGGGCCGCCTGGCGGGCGCCGGACTCGACGTGTTCGAGCGGGAACCCCTGCCGGCAGGGCATCCGCTGAGCGAGATGGACTCGGTGATCCTGTCGCCGCACTGCGCCGGAGTCACTCCGGAGACCCTGGAAAAAGGGCTTCAGATGGCTGTGGATAACGTGTGGAAATTTCTCGATGGGAAGCCGGAGCATGTCGTGGTGTAGCGATAAGGCAGCCGGTCAGAGCGTCTCTCCGAAGCTTGCCTGGTGAAGCTGTTAGCCGCCTCGGCGTGTTTGATGGCGCGTGGAGTTCCCTCGGGAAGTCTGTTCCCCCCGTTCGCGGCGGGCTTCGATGATCTTGCGAGCCACGTTTCGGGCAAGATCCAGCGCTTCGGCCACAGTGCGTCCTTGCGCGACCAGGCCCTGTACCTCATCAGAGGTGGCAACAAATACGCCTTCGGGCAGTTCTTCGACGCGAATGCGAATCCTGAGTTCCACTCTGCCTCGATCCTGCCGCCCCAGACGCGTTACCCCAACCCCGCCTTTTTCCACAGGAAATCCACACGCCGCCGGACCTCCGGATCCATCCGGATGACCGCCGGCCAGGCCCGCGAAAAGCCTTCTTCAGTCCACTTGCGCGTGGCGTCGACGCCCATCTTCGAACCGTAGTTGGGCAGGCGGCTGGCATGGTCCAGCGAATCGACCGGACCCATCACAAACTGAATATCCCGCTCGGGATCGATGTTGTTCAGCGCCCACCACGCGACTTCGCTATAGTTCTGCACGTCGACGTCCTCGTCGACCACGACGATCACCTTCGAGAACATCGCCTGTCCCAGACCCCAGATGGCGTGCATCACCTTCCGCGCATGCCCCGGATAGGATTTGCGGATCGAGACCAGGATCAGGTTGTGGAAAATCCCCTCGGCGGGCATGCAGATATCCCGCACTTCCGGGAGCTGGAGGCGCATCAGCGGCAGGAAGATCCGTTCGATGGCGCGGCCCATATAGTAATCTTCCATGGGCGGCTGCCCGACAATCGTCGTGGCGTAGATGGGCTTGCGGCGCTGCGTGACGCAGGTGACGTGGAAGACCGGGTACTCGTCGGCCAGCGAGTAAAACCCCGTGTGATCACCGAACGGTCCCTCAGTCCGGAGTTCGCCGAGTTCCACGTAACCCTCCAGGACAATCTCGGCGTTCGCCGGCACTTCCAGATCCACTGTGCGGCACTTCACCATCTCGACCGGCTTGCCGCGCAGGAAGCCGGCGATCATCATCTCGTCGAGATCGGGCGGCAGCGGCAGGATGGCCGAGTACATCGTGGCCGGGTCCGCGCCGATCGCCACGGCGACATCCATGCGCCCGCCCTTGCCCTCCGCCAGCCGGCGGCGATAGTGCTCGGCGCCCTGCTTGTGCGTCTGCCAGTGCATGCCGGTCGTGCGGTCGTCGAAGATCTGGATCCGGTAGCAGCCGCAGTTGCGCTTACCCGTGTCCGGGTTGCGCGAGAACACCATCGGCAGGGTGACATACCGGCCCCCGTCGTGCGGCCAGCATTGCAGGACCGGATAGTCGAAGAGCGAAAAGTCCTTCCGCACGACCTCCTGGCAGGGTCCATCCTTCACTTCGCGCGGGAAGAACGCCGCCACCTCCGCCAGTTTCGGCAGCATCTTCAGCTTGTTCACAAGCCCTTCGGGCATGCGCATCTGGAGGTATTCGGCGATGCGCTCGGCCACTTCGTCCACTGAGGACACCTCGAGCGCCAGCTCCATTCGCCGCATGCTGGCGAACGCGTTGATCAGTACGGGGATGTCCGAGCCCTTCGGCCGCTCGAACAGAAACGCCGGCCCGCCCGTCTTCACGGACCGGTCGGCGAACTCGGTGATCTCCAGCACCGGATCCACCTCGAAGGGAATCCGCTTCAGCTCGCCCTTCTTCTCAAGGACGCGAATGAACTCACGCAAATCGCTATAGGCCATGGCTCGGGGTCAGTTTCTATTATGATCGTAAGTTCGATGAACAACCGGATTGCTCTGATTACAGGCGCCAGCCGCGGGATCGGCCATGCGTGCGCCCTTGCTCTTGCCGCCGCCGGTGCCCGGGTTGCTCTGGCCGCCCGCCACATGGATCGTTTGGAAGCCGTTGCGACGGAGATTTGCGACAGCGGCGGGACCGCCTTCCCGGTCGAGATGGACCTCGCCAGCCGTGACTCGATCAAATCCGCCTGCTCTCGTGTGGCGAAGGAATTCGGCGCGGTCGAGATCCTGGTGAACAATGCCGGCATCACGCGCGACGGACTGGCCGTCCGCATGAAGCCGGACGATTGGTCGCAGGTGCTGGAAACCAATCTCACGGGCGCATTCACGGTGACGCAACAAGTTCTGTTGGGTATGATGCGCGCCGGGTGGGGGCGGATCGTGAATGTCGTCTCGGTGGTGGGCGAAGCCGGCAATCCGGGACAAGCCAACTATGTGGCGTCGAAGGCGGGACTGATCGGGCTCACGAAGTCCCTCGCCCAGGAGATGGCTTCGCGGAACGTGACGGTCAACGCCGTTGCCCCCGGGTTCATTGAGACCGACATGACCGCCGTGCTGACGCCCGAGCAGCGGGAGCGGATCCTGGGCGCCATCCCGTTGAAACGCATCGGGCGGCCCGAGGAAGTTGCGGCCGCGGTCCGCTTTCTCGCGAGCGACGAGGCGGCCTACATCACCGGTCACGTGCTGCGTGTGAACGGCGGCATGTACATGTGATCTGCTACGATAAGAGAGTCCTCCCCACATAGGCGAATCGCGGCATGACATTCGGAGTCGTCGTCTTTCCTGGCAGCAATTGCGATCATGACGCCTTCCACGCTATCTCCCGGAATCTGACCTGGGACGGTGAGCGTTGCGAGGCGAAGTTTCTCTGGCACGCAGAGGAGTCGGTCGGTGACGCCGACGCGGTCATCCTGCCCGGCGGCTTCTCGTTCGGCGACTATCTTCGCTGCGGGGCCATCGGCAAGTTTTCGCCCGTCATGCGCGCGGTGAAGCGCTTTGCCGATTCCGGCGGACTCGTGATCGGCATCTGCAACGGGTTCCAGATTCTTGTGGAAACCGGCCTCCTGCCGGGCGCGCTGGTGCGGAATCGTGGACTGCGGTTTGTCTGCAAGAGCGTGGCGCTCCGCGCCGGCACCCAGGCATCGCCCTTTACCTCGGAAATCGAGCCGGGACGCACGTTGCAGATCCCCGTTGCGCATGGCGACGGCTGCTACTATGCCGACGAACGGACGCTCGACGAACTCGAAGCCGAAGACCGGGTGGCCTTCCGGTACGTGGACAATCCGAACGGTTCGCTGCGCGACATCGCCGGGATCCTGAACAGGCAGCGCAACGTCCTTGGCATGATGCCCCATCCCGAGCGAGCTACCGAAACCCTCATGGGTTCGACCGACGGTTTGGCGGTCTTCCAATCCATGGCTGCCGCGATCGCCTGCAGAACGCCCCTTGTCCGATGAGCGCCCTCGCCATTACCCCTGAGCTGATCGCCCAGCACCAACTCACAGAAGGCGAATACCAGAAAATTACGGAGATCCTGGGGCGCGAACCCACCCTCACCGAACTGGGCATCTTCAGCGTAATGTGGAGCGAGCACTGCTCGTACAAGAGTTCGCGACTGCACCTGAAGAAGCTGCCCACCCGCAGTTCGCTCGTGCTGCAGGGGCCGGGTGAGAACGCCGGCGTGATCGACATCGGCGGCGGCTACGCCATCGCCTTCAAGATCGAGAGCCACAACCACCCGAGCTTCATCGAGCCGTTTCAAGGCGCCGCGACCGGCGTCGGCGGCATCCTGCGCGACATCTTCACGATGGGCGCGCGTCCGGTGGCGGTGCTCAACTCGCTCCGCTTCGGACCTCCCGATGATCCGCTGGCAGGCGCGCGGAACCGGCGTATCCTCGAAGGCGTGGTCTCGGGCATTGCGCACTACGGGAACTGTTTCGGCGTCCCGACGGTCGGCGGCGAGTGCCTCTTCGACGCCTGCTACAACGGCAATCCGCTCGTCAACGTGTTCGCGCTCGGCATCTTCCGGAAGGACGAGATCTTTCTCGCCCAGGCCGCCGGCGTGGGCAATCCGGTGATCTACGTCGGGGCGAAGACCGGCCGCGACGGCATTCACGGCGCATCGATGGCCTCGGCCGAGTTCACTGAAGAGGCCAAGCAGAAGCGGCCGAATGTCCAGGTGGGTGATCCGTTCCTGGAGAAACTGCTGCTCGAAGCCTGTCTCGAAGCCATGCGCACCGGCGCGATTGTCGGCATCCAGGACATGGGCGCCGCCGGCCTCACCTGCTCCACCTGTGAGATGGGCAGCCGCGGAGGCGTCGGCATCGAGATCGACTTGCGACACGTCCCGCAGCGGGAGTCCGGCATGACCCCGTACGAAATCATGCTCTCGGAATCCCAGGAGCGGATGCTCCTGGTGGCGGAAAAGGGACGCGAGGAAGAGGTCTTCGCCGTCTTCCGGAAATGGGGTCTCGATGCTGTCACGGTCGGCGAGGTGACGGGCGACGGGCTCCTGCGCGTAAAGGACCACGGCACGGTCGTGGCCGAGATCCCGAACCGTGAACTGGCCGACGAAGCGCCGCTCTATGACCGCCCGCACACTGAACCCCTGCGTGTGGCGCCGATTGACGGTCCCGCGTTCGCCAGCCAGGACTTGGGCGCGGACCTCGCGGCCATTCTGGCGTCGCCCGACGTGGCGTCGAAGCGCTGGATCTGGGAGCAGTACGACTACCAGGTGCGGACGAACACGGTGATGGGTCCCGGCGGCGACGCGGCCGTGATCCGGATCAAGGAAACCGGCGGCTTCGTGGCCATGGCGCTCGATGGGAACCAGCGCTGGTGCGTGCTGTCGCCGCGGCAGGGCGCCATACTGAACGTCGCCGAATGCTGCCGCAATCTGTCCGTGGTGGGCGCGCTGCCGGTGGCGGCGACCAACAACCTGAACTTCGGCAACCCCGAACGGCCGGAGATTATGGCGCAACTGGTGGAGGCTATCGAGGGCATGGGCGAAGCCTGCCGGTTCTTCGAGACGCCGATCACCGGAGGCAACGTCAGCCTCTATAATGAAACGCTCGGCCAGGGGATCTATCCGACGCCGGTGCTGGGCATCGTGGGTCTGATGCACACGCCTCCCGTCACCATCGATTTCAAGGCTGCCGGCCGCACGATCCTGCTTCTCGGCGGCATCGGCGAGGCGGACGAACGGAGTTTCGGCGGCACCCAGTACGCCAAGGCGGTGCTGGACGGGCTGTGGGGCGTCCCGCCAGCCCTCGACATGGATTTCGAGAAGCGGCTGCAGGCGGTGGCGCGGGAAGCCGCATCGAGCGGACTGGCCGAGTCCGCCCACGATGTGAGCGACGGCGGGCTGGCGGTGGCGCTGGCCGAGTGCACGTTCGGACCCGCCGGCATTGGAGCGGAGATCGACCTGGATTCGGACTTGCGTCCCGAGTTGTTGCTGTTCCACGAGGGGCCGTCACGCGTGGTGATCTCGACGGCGCGTCCGGAATCGGTGGAAGAACTGGCGTCGCGCCACGGCATCCCGGTGCTTCGGATCGGCCGCACGGCGCCGGACCGGTTGACGATCACGCAGCGCGGCGCGGTCCTGGTCGATAGGGAAGTTATGCAGTTGCGGGAGAGCTGGGCGAACGGACTGACGCGCAGCACCGGCTTGGCCTGAGGGAGAAGCAGCGATGTTCGACGGGTTCCGGGAAGAATGCGGCGTGTTCGCGATCCATGGCCACCCCGAGGCGGCCAACATGAGCTACCTTGGCCTCTACGCCCTGCAGCACCGCGGGCAGGAGAGCGCGGGCATCGCGGCCAGCGACGGGAATGTGGTGCGCTGCACCAAGTCCATGGGGCACGTGGCCGATATCTTCTCGCCCCGCGTGCTGAGTACGCTGCCCGGACATCTGGCGATCGGCCACACGCGCTACTCCACCAGCGGCGACACCGTGCTGCTCAATGCGCAGCCGTTCTCGGTCCAGTGCAACAAGGGCCAGATCGCCGTCGCCCACAACGGAAACATCACCAACGCCAAGGAATTGCGTGAGGAGTTGGAGCAGGAAGGCTCCATCTTCCAGGCCACCAGCGACACCGAAGTGATCCTGCACCTGGTGGCGCGCTCGCGGGAACGGACGCTCGCGGGCGCCTTGCGCGAAGCCCTGCTCGAATTGGAGGGCGCTTTCTCCCTCGTGTTCCTGGCGAATGACCGCATCATCGTCGCGCGGGACCCGCTCGGCTTCCGCCCGCTGGCGATGGGCCAGCTCGAGATTTCCGGGCAGAAGTCCTGCTACGTGTTCGCGTCGGAAACCTGCGCGTTCGACCTGATCGGCGCCGTGTATCTGAACGAGGTGGAGCCGGGAGAGATGGTGATCGTCGGACCCGAAGGGGTCACCCGCGAGCGGTTTGCCCCGATGCGAGAACGTGCGCACTGCGTCTTTGAACATGTCTACTTCTCGCGGCCCGATTCCATCGTCTTCGGACGCCCGGTGGCGCAGTCGAGGGAGATGCTGGGCCGGCTGCTGGCGCAGGAAAGCCACGTGGATGCCGACCTGGTGGTGCCGGTGCCGGATTCGGGCGTCTCCGCGGCGCTGGGCTACTCAGCCGAGTCCAAGCTGCCTTTCCGGCAGGCCCTGATCCGCAATCATTACGTGGGGCGCACGTTCATCGAGCCGTCGCAGGCGATCCGGGATTTTGGGGTGAAGCTGAAGCTGAATCCGGTGCGCCACCTGCTGGAAGGAAAGCGCGTCGTCCTGGTGGACGATTCGGTCGTGCGCGGCACCACCAGCCGCAAGATCGTGCGCATGGTCCGCAGCGCCGGCGCGCGCGAGGTCCATTTGCGGGTTTCGTGCCCGCCCACGGTGTCGCCCTGTTTCTATGGCGTCGATACGCCGTCGAAGAACGAACTGATCGCCGCCAACCATTCGATCGAGGAGATCCGCCGCTTTGTGGAGGCGGATTCCCTGGCGTACCTGTCCATGGCGTCGCTGCGCCGCGCTGTCGGCGACGTCGACCAGGACTTCTGCTACGCCTGCTACAGCGGCAACTATCCCACCGATCTGGTCAATGTGGAAGAATTGATGCTGGCCCGCGACCGCCGCTAATTCGGCCGGTTTTCGCCGCGCGGAAGTGTTAAAATAGTGAAGATTACCGTGCTTTCCAGGAGTATCCAGCTTGCCTGATCCGGAGAACCCCCAGGGGCCGCCGCCGCCCGATCCGCCACCCATCCAGATTCCCCTTGGCGCCGACGGAGGCAACCTCGTCCCGGTCAATATCGAAGACGAGATGCGCCGGTCGTATCTCGACTACGCGATGTCGGTCATCGTCGGCCGCGCGCTGCCGGACGTGCGCGACGGGCTGAAGCCGGTGCACCGCCGCATCCTCTACGGAATGCAGGAACTTGGTCTGCAGCCGAATCGGCCGACCCGCAAGTCGGCCAAGATCGTCGGCGAGGTGATGGGCAAGTTCCACCCGCACGGCGACTCGGCCATCTACGACGCCCTCGTGCGCATGGCGCAGCCCTTCAGCATGCGCTATCCGCTGGTGGAAGGGCAGGGCAACTTCGGCTCGGTGGATGGCGACCCGCCCGCCGCCATGCGCTACACGGAAGCCGCTGGCCCCGCGTCGCCGGCGGCGCTGCTCGAAGACATCGACCACGAAACGGTCGACTTCCGGGCGAATTTCGATGAGAGCGAACACGAGCCTGAAGTCCTGCCGGCGCGCGTGCCGAATCTGCTGATCAACGGCTCTTCCGGGATCGCCGTCGGCATGGCGACCAACATCCCGCCGCACAACCTGACTGAGCTCGTTGAGGCGACCATCGAGTTGATCCGCAACCCGGCGACTCCGCTCTCGCGGATTCTCGACATGGTCCCGGGACCGGACTTCCCGACCGGCGGCATCATCCTGGGCCGCGCCGGCATTCTCGACTACTTCACGCAGGGTCGCGGGCAGATCCAGTGCGCGCCAAGGCCGCGATCGAGAGGGTGGGCAAGGACCGCGAAGCCATCGTCGTCACCGAACTTCCGTTCCAGGTCAACAAGGCGCGGCCTGGTCAGGCACATCGCCATGGTGTCGGACAAGAAGATCGACGGGATCTCCGACATCCGGGACGAAAGCGACCGCGACGGGCTGCGCATCGTCTACGAACTGAAGCGCGGCGAGCAGGCCGAGGTCGTCCTCAACAATCTCTACAAGCACACCCAGCTTCAGACCAGCTTCGGCGTGATCATGCTCGCCATCGTGCACGGACAGCCTCGCGAAATGGGGCTGATCGACTGCATCCAGCGCTTCATCGACCACCGCCTGGACGTGGTGCGGAGGCGCACGGATTACGAGCTGCGCAAGGCCCGCGAGCGCGAGCATCTGTTGCTTGGCTTCCAGAAGGCGCTGGACAACCTCGACGCGGTCATCGAACTGATCCGCGCTTCGAAGACGCCGCGTGAAGCCCGCGAGGGACTGATCGCACGCTTTGAGTTCACCGAACGTCAGGCGCAGGCGATCATCGAGCTGCAGCTCCAGCGCCTGACCGGTATGGAGCAGCAGAAGCTGCTCGACGAACTGGCCGATATCCAGCGGCGCATCGCCGAGTACCTGCGCATCCTCGGTTCGGACGAGGTTCTGCGCGAAGTGATCATCAAGGAATTGAAGGAAGTCCAGAAGGACTTCGGCGACGAGCGGCGCACGCAGATCGTCGAGGATCCCGGCGACATCAGGCTGGAAGATCTCGTGCCGGTCGAGGACGCGGCTGTGACGGTCACGCGCGGCGGCTATCTGAAGCGCACCGCGGTCGACACGTACCGGCGGCAGACGCGCGGCGGCAAGGGCCGCATCGGGATGGGAACGCGCGCCGAGGACGTGGTGGAGCATCTCATCGTCGCGTCCACTCACTCCTACCTGTTGATCTTCACCAACAAGGGACGCGTCTACTGGCTGAAGATCTACGAGATCCCCGATGCCGCGACCACCGGCAAGGGCAAGAACATCTCGGGGCTGATCAGCCTGCAGCCGGACGAGTCCGTCCGGGCGTTCCTGCCGGTGAAGGAGTTCGCGCCGGGCCGCTACGTCGTCATGGTGACACGAAAGGGCGTCATCAAGAAGTGCGAACTGACCGAGTTCGACAATCCGCTCTCCCGCGGCATCATCGCGATGGCGGTTGACGAAGGCGACGAACTGCTGGCCGCAGCGCTGACAAATGGGGATCAGCAACTTGCTTCCTCGCTCGCACCAAGGCATGGCGATCTGTTTCCCCGGGGGAACCGACGTCAGGCCGATGGGCCGGCGCGCGGCGTTCGCGCCATGGACCTCGCCGCCGGGGACTACCTGGCTCGGCAGGAGGTGGTTGAACAGGACGCGCTCATCCTGTCGATCTCCGAATACGGCTTCGGCAAGCGGACGCCCGTCAAACAGTACCGGCTGACGGGCCGCGGCGGTAAGGGCGTCATCAACATGAAGACGTCCAAGCGGAATGGTAACGTGGTCGACGTCCTGTCGGTGAGCGAGGATACCGACGTGATGATCGTGAGCCAGAACGGCAAGATCATCCGCACGGACGCGTCGCGGATCCGCCAGGCGGGCCGATCGACGCAGGGCGTCACGCTGGTCAAAATGGAAGAAGGGGACCGTGTGGCGGCCGCGGGAATCGTTCCCGAAGATCAGACCAACGGCGATGCCGAAGGTGAAGGCAACGGGCAGGACAAGCTACCCCTCCAGTAGCCGTCCGCTATAATTTCCTTATGCATCCGAAGGAAGCGCGTCTCTTCGAGATTTTGCGCGGCCTGGAGCGCGTGATCGTCGCCTATTCGGGCGGGACTGACTCCGCGTACCTGGCCTGGGCCGCCAAGCAGGCTCTGGGCGACCAGGCGGTTGCCATCACGGCCGACTCGGCCTCATTGCCCGAGTCGCATAAGAAGGACGCCGCCGACTTCACCCGGCAGTTCGGCATCCGGCACGAGGTGATCCCCACGCACGAGTTCGAGAACCCGGACTACGTGAAGAACGACGCCAACCGCTGTTTCCATTGCAAGGATGAGCTCTTCACGCGCCTGGCGGAAGTGGGCCAGGAGCGGGACATCGAGCACATCATCTACGGCGTCAACGTGGATGACCTGGGGGACTACCGTCCCGGGCAGAAGGCGGCGAAGATCCACGAGGTGAAGGCGCCGCTGGTTGAAGCGGGTTTGACCAAGGCTGAGATCCGCGAGCTGTCGAAACAGGCGGGTCTACCCACGTGGGACCGTCCGGCGGCGGCGTGCCTGAGTTCGCGCATCCCGTACGGCACGCCGGTGACGATCGAGAACCTGAAACGCGTCGAGACAGGCGAGGAGGAATTGAAGGCGCTCGGCTTCCGCCAGTTCCGCGTGCGCTTCCACGACAAGATCGTGCGCATCGAAATCGCCCGCGAGGAGATGGAGCAGGCGTTCTCGCTCGACATGTGCGACCGCATCACGCAGATCTTCCGCGGCCTCGGGTTCCAGTACGTGACGCTCGATCTGGCCGGCTACCGGCAGGGTTCGCTCAACGAGGTGCTGCCGATTCTGCAGCCGGTGCAGACCTCCGCGCGCCAGTAGGCAGGAAGCACAGCACGAGCACGGCGCCGGCTCCGAACAGGCTCAGCCACCCGCCAGCCGAGAAGTAGTTCGGCCGGAACCGCAGCACCAGTTCGTTCTCACCCGGCGGCACCACCACCTCGATAACGCGTGGTTCACGCGGAGAACTTCGAGTTTCCGGCCGCCCGCTGAGGCGGACCAACCGGGATACCAGGGCAGGCTCAGGACGAGCAATCCTTCACTTGGCGCCCGCCAGCGTACCGTCCAGCGTCCGTTTTCGGCCTTGACGTCCAGCACCTCGCCTTGTGTGGTCGGGACCTGCGCCGCAACCCAGGCTTCGCGAGCCGGATCCAGCGTGGCGAGCGTGGCATCCGTTCGAACCGCTTCCGGGAACCAGGCGCGCGGCAGGGCCCCTGCGTTGGGCGCGACCGCGCTTCGCTCCACGTCGAGAACGAGCGCGGCGCTGAGCGCGTCGAGAAGCTTCGGATTCGTCCCGGCGGCTTCGCGGTACTCGTGATAGGCGAGCAATTCCAGCGGATTGTAGCCGTAGGTCGTTTCGATGCGGGCCTGGAGCGGGCTGTTCATCGGTCCGAATGCGGCGATCCGGTTCGGCGCGGAAAAGCGCATGCCGGGAGGCAACGCCGGGCCGATCTGCTGCCGCAGCACCTGTTCGCCGCCGTAGAGCTGCTCAAAGGACGACCGCGCGTACAGCAGCGGATTTGTCCACGAGTTTACGATCAGCAGGTCGAGCGCCATCGCAGCGGCCACCGCCAGGCCGGCCCAGGGCATCTTGAGGCGGAGTTGGACCTCGCGGGCGCCGGCGGCGGCAAACCAGGCGAGCGCCAGCGCCACGACGAACCACGCATGGACCGGTCCCCGGATCCGGTCAAACGGGGGGATCAGGCTGACCAGCTTGTAGAAGCCCCAGGCCGGCCCCAGCATGTAGAGGAGCGCGGGTACGGCTAGCGCGAAGCCGGTCCAGCGGAGACGCCGGTTGTAGGCGCCGAGAGCGGCCAGCGGCAGCAGCAGCACGCCGGCGTAGAAGTAATACTGCGTAACGTCGCCCGGTCCACGGTACTCGTCGTCGAATGCGCCGAGCGCATTCGGGCGGGCCAGCGTCGCCAGAGCGAGGAGGTCGAGCGAGCCTTCGCCCTGCGAAATGTCCAGTTGCGCGCGCACGGATTCCCTGGAGAGTTCGAGACCCGGCAGCGTCATCACACCGGAAAGGCAGAACGCCAGCACCGCCGTCGCGGCCAACAGGCCGGCGGCCCGGCTGAGAAGCGTCCGGTCCATCGCGCTGCGTGCCGCAAGGTACAGGGCCAGCGCCGTGGCCGCGTAGAGTGCCGTTTGCAGGTGCCCCGTGAGGAACGCCATACCCGCGGCGGCGCCAGTGAGGCCCGTCCAGCGCAGGGCACGCACGCGCAACGCACGGTCCGCGCAGAGCAGGATCCACGGCAGCCACGACCCAGCCTGCACCATTCCGACATGCGAAGCGTGTCCTACGAAGAATCCTGAGAGTCCGTACGCCATTGCTCCCGCCAGCGCTGCCCAGCGGTCCTCAATCCACCCCAGAAGCCAGAAATAGGCGCCGCACAGCGCGAGTAGCCCATGCAGCGCGATCTCCGCCTGGATCGCGCGCGGACCGGCGCCGGCGGCGAGGAACGGCCAGTTCAACGGGTAGAACGCGCCCACCTGGGGGTCGGCCAGGAACGGGAAGCCGGAGAACAGGTAGGGCGTCCAGAAGGGAACGCGTCCCTGGCCCAGTTCGCTCGCCAGGTACTGCTGGCTTGCATAGTGCACGTCGGCGGCGTCCCACTGGATGCTCGCCTGCGGAGAGAACAATGGCGCGCCGTAGAAAGCGAGCCAGACGAGAAGCAACCCCAGGACACACCAGACGGGACGGGCTTCCTTCGAACTGGTAGTGGATGAAGGTCGGCGGGAGTGTGCCAATCCATGATTATCCACTGCCCGGACCCATGCGGCGTTACAATTGACTGACAGATAGCTCCACCTCCTGGAGGGGGTTTCGTTGTTGTATTGGTTGTTCGCCGCCGCCATTCTGGGCGGCACCGCGCTCGCTCAGGCGCCGCCTGCCCCGGTCCGCTTCACTGAAGTCCGGTCCCACTTTGTACCAACGGCCGTCCGCGTTCCCGCTGCCGTCGAAGCGCGTCACGTCAGTCAAGTAGCGTCCTCGGTGTCCGGCCTTGTGTTGCGCGTGCCGGCGCGCGATGGCGAAGCCGTCACGGCAGGGCAATTGCTGGCCGAGGTCGACGTCCGCCCGTTGCAGATCCGGATTACCGTGGTCGAGGCCCAGCGCAAGGAAGCTGAAGCGCGCAGGAATGCCGCCGCCCGCAACCGCGACCGGGCCCGCGAGCTGTTCGAGTCCAAGGTGGTCAGCCAGCAGCAGTACGACGACTCCGTGTTCGAATTCAACGCCTGGGCGGCGCGGATCGAGAATCTCGAAGCCGAAGCCTCCGCCATCCGTCTGGATATTGAGCGGGCGAATGTCCTGGCGCCCTTCGCCGGTGTCCTGGTGAAGCGGCACACCGAAGTGGGCCAGTGGCTGCGCCCCGGCGACCCTGTGTGCGAACTGCTCGCGATCGATTCGCTCGAAGTGGTGGCTGAGGTTCCGGAAGAGTTCCTGCACCTGGCCAAACCCGGCGCCAAGGTGCGAATGCGGTTTGCCGCACTGAACGGCCTCGAGACCAGCGGTGCGGTTGCGGCCGTGATTCCCCAAGCCAACGCCGAGGCTCGTACATTTCCCGTGAAGATTGCGCTCGACAACCCGCAAGGCAGAGTGAGCGCCGGGATGACCGCCGAAGTGACGCTCGGTTCGGGCGCCGGCCGTCCCGCGACCGTGGTGCCGAAGGATGCGATCACCATTCAGGGCAGCCGCCAGCTTGTGTACGTGATTCAGCCTGATAACACCGTCGCGCCGCAGCCGGTCCGTCTCGGCTCCGGTCTCGGCGAATGGGTGGAAGTGAGCGGGACCCTGCGCGCCGGACAGCGCGTGGTCACGCGGGGCAATGAGCGCCTGCGCGCGGGCCAGACTGTTGCGGCGCAGCCCATGGAGTACGCTCTGCCATGATTTTCGTTCGCGATGCGATTCGCTACCGGGTGACGACCGCCGTCGGCGTCATCCTCCTCGTCCTGTTCGGCGGTTTGGCGGCGTTCCGCCTTCCGATCCAACTGATTCCCACCGTGGACCAGCCGATGATCTCAGTCACGACCTTCTGGCCGGCCGCGAGTCCGGCGGAGGTGGAGCGGCAGATCGTCCAGGAGCAGGAGGACCAGTTGAAGAGCCTGGAAGGGCTCGAGCGCATGGACAGCACCAGCGCGCAGGGCCAGGGGACGATCAACCTCACCTTCCAGACTGGGACGGACTTGCAGGCGGCGTTGCTCCAGGTGGCCAACCGCCTGGAGCAGGTCCCGCGCTACCCGGAGGACGCGCGCAAGCCGGTGATCCGGGCCGCCAATACCGATTCGAACGCCATCGCCTGGTTCGCGCTCCAGAAGCGCAAGGACAATCCACCGCCCGGCGCCGTGCCCGAACTCTACGATTTCGCTGACGACTTCATCCGGCCGGAATTTGAGCGCGTGCCCGGCGTCGCGCAGGCGAATCTTCTGGGCGGGCAGCCGCACGAAATGCACTTCATCGCCGATCCACGGAAGCTCGCGGCGCGCGGCATCACCATCGCGCAGCTTGCCGCCGCGTTCCAGCGCGAGGGCGGCGACATCAGTGGCGGCGATTTCAACGAGGGCAAAAACCGCTTCATCGTGCGCACGGTGGCGGACTACGCATCGGCGGAGGATGTCGAGAACATCGTTGTCGGGATGCGCGATGGGGTTCCGGTGTTCGCGCGCGACGTCGGGTTCGCGCGGCTCGGGTTCCGCAAGAAGAGCGGGATGGGGGCGATCGCGGGCGAGCCCGGTCTGGCGATGAATGTCGCCAAGGCTCCCGGAGCGAATACCCTCGAAGTGATTGCGGGTCTCAAGGCAGCTGCCGAGCGGTTGAACCAGAACCTGCTCGCACCGCGCGGGCTTCAGTTGATACAGTTCGCCGACGAGTCCGAGTACATCGTCAGCGCCATCGACCTGGTGCGCCAGAGTCTGTACTGGGGCGGAGCGCTGGCCGCGGTGGTGCTGCTGCTGTTTCTCCGCAGCGTCTCCAGCACGCTGGTGATCACTCTGGCGATGCCGATCAGCCTGATCGGCACGTTTCTCCTGATGAGCTGGCTGGGCCGGACGATCAACGTGATCAGCCTCGCCGGCATGGCGTTTGCGATCGGCATGGTGGTGGACAACGCCATCGTCGTACTGGAGAATATCGACCGGCACCGACGGATGGGGAAGCGCGCGGCCGAGGCGGCCTACGATGGAACGCGCGAGGTTTGGGGCGCGGTCCTGGCGAGCACTCTCACGACGATTGCCGTGTTCGTCCCGGTCCTGTTCATTCAGGAAGAGGCCGGGCAGTTGTTCCGCGACATCGCCGTGGCCATCTCGGGTGGCGTGGGCTTGAGCCTCGTCGTGGCGATGACGGTGATTCCGGCGCTGGCATCGAAGCTGATGTCGAGGCGCCGCCGGCAGCACAAGGAATCGGCGCTGGACAGCATCGGTGGGCGCTTCACTTCCGCGGTCGGCGCGTTCGTGTACTGGATCTGCCACCGTGTCTGGCGGCGGACGGCGATTGTGGCGGGCTTCACGACGGCTGCCGTCGGCTTCGCCGTGATGCTGGCGCCCAAGGTGGAATACCTGCCGGCGGGCAATGCCAACTTCCTGTTCGGACTGCTGATCCTGCCTCCGGGGTACAACTTCGAAGAAACCAGCCGTGTCGGTGAGACCTACCAGCGCGAACTGAAGCACTTGTGGGAAACGCCCGCCGAAGATGCCCAGGCGCTGCCTGGCGGCGGGGTCTATACGCCGTTCTACGTGGCCTTCCAGGGCCGCGCGTTCCTCGGGGGGCGCGCGCGGGATCCGATGCGCCTCAAGGAACTGATCCCGGAGTTTCAGAAAGCCACCACACTTGTGCCCGGCGCCATCGGCATCTTCCGCCAGGCCAATCTGTTCCAGCGCGGCGGACCGAGCGGCGGCGACATCGAGATCAACATCGGAGGGCCGGATTTCGTACGCCTGCGCGAAATCGCCAACATCCTGATGGGCCGCATCCGGGAAGCGATTCCCGGAGCGCAGGCGGCGCCCGCTTCGAGCGTCGATGGTGGACTCCCCGAACTGCAGGTGATCCCCGATCGCCGGCGCATGTCGGAGATGGGCATTACCGCGCGCGACCTCGGCTTCGCCGTGAGTTCGCTCATCGACGGCGCGAAGGCGACGGACTACCAGTGGGAGGGGAAACGGATCGATCTCAAGATCCTGGCCGACGATGGGTTCGAACATCGCACGCACCTCGTCGAGCAGTTGCCGATTGCGACTCCCGTCGGGAAAGTGGTGCCGCTGGGCTCAGTAGCGCGGGTTGTGCTCACCGACGGACCCGTCGAGATCAATCACCGGGAGCGCCAAAGGGCCGTGACCGTGCGCGTTGCGCCTCCGGCTGATCGTCCGCTGCAGGCTGTGATGGAAGATCTGGAGACGAAGGTCATCCAGCCCATGCAGCGCGACGGCACCGTGACGGGCTTGTACCGCATGATGCTCTCCGGTTCGGTCGACAAGCTGACTCAGGCGTGGGAGGCGCTGCGCTTCAATTTCCTGCTGGCGATCCTGATCACCTACTTGCTGATGGCGGCCCTGTTCCAGAGCTTCCTGCACCCGTTCGTGATCCTGTTCAGCGTGCCGCTGGCGGCCCTGGGCGGCTTTCTCGGTCTGTGGGCGATCAACCAGGTGTCCTACCAGGCGCTGGACCTGCTCACGATGCTCGGGTTCTTCATTCTCGTTGGGACCGTCGTCAACAACGCGATTCTCATCGTGCACCAGTCGCTGAATCACATGCGAGAGGACCACATGGCCCCGCGGGAGGCGATCCGGGAGGCGACGCAGAACCGCATCCGGCCGATCTTCATGAGCGTGCTGACCTCGGTCTGCGGCATGATGCCCCTGGTCCTGTTTCCCGGCCAGGGTTCGGAGATCTACCGCGGTCTTGGGAGCGTTGTCGTGGGTGGACTGCTCGTCTCGACGCTGTTCACGCTGCTGGTCGTGCCCGCGCTGTTCAGCCTGGTGCTGGACGCCAAGGCCGCGGTCTCCCGCCGGACAGCCCGTCTGATGGGCGAGGCGGAACCGGAGATGACGCCGGGCGACTGAACGCGCTATCGTTTCGAAAAGCCGATCATGTCCACTTTGCAGGGCATTCTGCCCGCCCTTGTCACGCCCCTGAATGCCGATGGTGCTCTCGCCACGGCCACCGCGGAAAGACTGCTGGACTTCGTCTATCGCTCCGGCGCCGATGGCGTCTATGTCTGCGGCCAGACGGGAGAAGGCCCGCTGCTGCCGCCGGAGGTGCGGCGCGCGATGACCGAAGTCTGCGTCCGCTGTTCGCCGCCGGGGAAGAACGTGGTGGTGCATGTCGGCGCCCCGCGGCTGGACGAAGCCATCGAACTTGCGCGCCACGCCGAGCGGGCGGGGGCGCACGCGCTGTCCAGTCTGCCGCAGGGGCCGTACACCCTGCCGGAAATCCGCGGAGCCTATGAGCGGCTGGCTTCCGCCACAGGGCTGCCGTTTCTCGTGTACTTCTTCCCGTCGGTCTGCCCGGCGCTGTCGTCGGCGGAAGCGCTGCTGGACCTCGTCCGGATCGAAAACGTCGTGGGGTTGAAGTTCACGGACTTCGACCTGTTCAAGCTGTGGACGCTGCGCTCCGAGGGCGCTGTGGTTTTCAACGGTCACGACGAGGTCCTGGCGTCGGGTCTGCTGGCGGGCGCCAACGGCGGCATCGGGACGTTTTACAACCTTGTCCCGGACCTGTTCGTCGAGATCTACGCTCACGCTCGTGCCGGCCGGTGGGAGCAAGCGCGCAAACCGCAGAGCGAGGTGAACGAACTGATCCGGACGACCCTGCGCTTCCCGGTACTGCCTGCCGTGAAGAAGGCTCTGGAGTGGTGCGGATTCGACTGCGGCCCCTGCATGGCGCCGCGTCTGCCGCTGACGCCGGACCAGGAGCGGGCTCTGCGGGCGGCGCTCGAGAGCACCTGCCTCGCGGACCGCATGGCGGGCGCTGCGGCCCGGTAGTCCAGTTATGATGAAAAGATCAGCCTGATTCCGAGCCGCGACCGTGAGGGAGCGGACTTCCGGGCAAGGGAGCGTTCCATTGCGCGCAATTCTGGCCGGTATTCTCCTTGTCGCACCGCATCTCGCGGCGGCGCCGAAGATCGACTTCAACCGCGATATCCGCCCGATCCTGTCCGATCGCTGTTTCGCGTGCCACGGTCCGGACGACGGCAAGCGCATGGCCAACCTGCGTCTGGACACGCGGGAAGGGGCTTTCGCCGAACGCAAGGGCTATGCGATCGTCAAGCCGGGCGACGCCAGGGCAAGCCGCCTGTTTGAGCGCATCGCAACGGACAAGCCCGCGCTGCGCATGCCGCCGGCACACTCGGCGGCGACGCCTGCGCTTTCTGCGGAACAGGTCGAACTGATCCGCCGCTGGATCGACGAGGGCGCGGCGTGGGGCACTCACTGGGCCTACACGCCGCCGACGCGTCCGGCGCTGCCGCGCGTCCAGCGCGAGAACCGGGTGCGGAATCCGATCGACGCCTTTGTCCTGGCGCGACTGGAGCAGGAGGGTGTCGAGCCGTCGCCCGCCGCGGACAAGGCCACCCTCCTGCGCCGCGTGTCGTTCGACCTCACCGGCCTGCCGCCCTCTCCTGAAGAACTCGACGCGTTCCTGCGCGACCGCTCGGACGACGCTTACGAGAAGGCCGTCGAGCGCCTGCTGCTTTCGCCCCATTACGGCGAACGCATGGCGATGCAGTGGCTGGATCTGGCGCGCTACGCCGACACGCACGGCTATCACATCGACAGCCATCGCGACATGTGGCACTGGCGGGACTGGCTGATCTCGGTCTTCAACCGCAACCTGCCGTTCGACCGGTTCACGGTCGAGCAACTCGCGGGCGACCTTCTGCCCGAGCCGTCGCAGGAACAGTTGATCGCCACCGGGTTCAACCGCAACCACATGATCAACTTCGAGGGCGGAGCGATTCCCGAGGAGTATCACGCCGAGTACGTCGCGGACCGGGTCGAGGTGACGTCGACCGTGTGGATGGGCATGACGATGGGCTGCGCCCGCTGTCACGATCACAAGTACGACCCCATCCGCCAAAAAGATTTCTACAGCTTCTTCGCCTTCTTCAACACGGTTCCCGAGAAAGGTCTCGATGGGCGGACGGGCAACGCCGAGCCGTTCCTCCAACTGCCCTCCTACGCGCAGAAGCAGCGGCTGGATGAGGTGACGCGGCTGCTCAAACAGAAAGAAGAGGCGTTCCCTGAGAAGGAAGTGGAAGCGGCAATGGCGGAGTGGGAGAAGCAGAGGCTCGACACGCTGCCCGCGCCGCCGCGCGACGGCCTGCTGGCGCACTACGAACTCGACGCCACACTCGCCGACACATCGGGCCACTACCGGCACGGGCGCGCAGTGCGCGGCGAGGTCGTCTTCGGCGGGGGCATCGCTGGCGGATCGGCTTCCTTGAGCGGAGAAACGCACGCCAGCTTTCCCTCGGCCGCGCCCATCGCGACGGACAAACCGTTCACCATCGCCTTCTGGAATCGCGCCGCCGGAAAGCCGATCGAGCAGGTGATCCTGCACAAGGTGGAGGACGCCGCGACGCGGCGCGGGTTCGAGTTCGGTCAGGATGAGTTCATCCCGCTCCCCGAACTGAAGCGCGGCGTGCGCTTCTTCTTCCGGCTCACGCACCGCTCGCCGGACAGCGCGATCTCTCTGCGCACCCGCGAGCGGTTCTTCTCCGGCGACTGGCATCATGCCGCGATCGTCTATGACGGCTCAGGGCGCGCCGCGGGCGTGCAGCTTTACCTCAACGGCAAGCTGCGCGAAGTGGAGGTCCTGGCAGATTCGCTGAGCGGTCCGGTGGAATCCGCCGCTCCTCTCGAAACGGGAAACAAACAAATCGCCTCGCCTTACAAGGGCAACCTCGACGACTACCGCTTCTACGGCCGCGTGCTTGCCCCGGCCGAGATTGAACAACTGGCCGTTCACGAGCCCATCCGCGTGGCGCTCTATAGCGGAGGCAAACGCTCGAAGGAAGAGCAGGACCGGCTGCGGGCGTACTTCCTCGAACGCGACGCGCCGGAACACCTGCGCGCCGCCCATGCCGAATTGCTCGAGCTGCGGGCTGAGAAGAAGGCGCTCGACCGGGACATCCCGACTACGATGGTCATGGCGGAAATGGAGAAGCCGCGCGACACGTTCGTGCTGATGCGCGGCGACTACCGCAGCCACGGCGAGAAGGTGACGCCCGAAGTGCCGGCCGCGCTCCCTCCGCTGCCCGCCGGCGCGCCGCGCAATCGCCTGGGCCTGGCGCAATGGCTTGTGGATCCGCGGCATCCTCTCACCGCGCGCGTCGCCGTGAACCGGTATTGGGAGATGTACTTCGGCACGGGTCTGGTCGAGACCTCGGAAGATTTCGGCTCGCAGGGCGCGCCCCCGAGCCACCCCGAATTGCTCGACTGGCTGGCGACGGAGTTCGTGCGCACTGGCTGGGACGTCAAGGCAATGCAGCGGCTGATCGTGACCTCGGCCACCTACCGGCAGGCATCGCGCGTGACGCCCCAACTGCTGGAACGCGATCCACGCAACCGGCTGCTGGCGCGGGGTCCACGATTCCGGCTCCCCGCCGAGGTGGTCCGCGACAATGCGCTGGCGGTGAGCGGTCTGCTGAATTCTCAGTTGGGCGGACCCAGTGTGTTCCCGTATCAACCGCCCAACGTTTGGGAAGAGATCGCGTACGGCGACGTCTTCTCCGCGCAGACGTATTCACAAAGCCATGGCGCCGATCTTTACCGCCGCAGCCTGTACACGTTCTGGAAGCGCACCGCGCCGCCGCCGGCGATGATGACCTTCGACGCGCCGGACCGCGAGAAGTGCACCGCGCGGCGGTCCCGCACGAACACGCCGCTGCAGGCGCTTGTGCTGTTGAACGACCCCACGTATGTCGAAGCAGCTCGCGCGCTGGCGGGCGGCATGATTCACCACGGCGGCCGCGATCCGGGCCAGCGCATCCGCTACGCCTACAAGCGCGTTCTGGCCCGCGCGCCTCACTCGAAGGAGGTGCAGGTGCTGCGCGACCTTGCAGAACGGCAACAGGCCGAATACCGGAAGTCGCCGGAGCTGGCGCGCGATCTGCTCGGCGTGGGCGAAACGGAGGCGGACCGCGGTGTGCGTCCCGATGAACTGGCGGCGTGGACGGTGGTTGCGAGCACCATTCTCAACCTCGACGAAGCGATCAGCAAGGAGTAGCGATGCATCCAGCCGATGAATTCCAGCAGACTCTGACGCGGCGCCACTTCTTCGGACGCACGGCCACCGGACTCGGCATGGCCGCGCTGGCATCGCTCTTCCAACGCGACGCCAGCGCGGCGACAGCGGGCCTCGACGGCTTGCCGCATTTCGCGCCGAAAGCGAAGCGCGTCATCTTCCTGCACCAGTCTGGCGGCCCGTCGCACATCGAGCTGTTCGACTACAAGCCGCAACTCGGGAAGCTGCACGGCCAGGAACTGCCGGATTCGGTGCGCCGCGGCCAGCGCATCACGGGCATGACCTCAGGCCAATCGACTTTCCCGGTAGTCGCGCCAATCTACAAGTTTCGGCAGCACGGGCAGTCCGGCACGTGGCTGAGCGAGTTGATCCCGTACCACGGCAAGATCGTCGACGATATCGCGATCGTCAAGACCGTCCACACCGACGCGATCAATCACGACCCGGCGATCACGTTCATCCAAAGCGGCAGCCAGCAGCCGGGACGTCCCAGCCTTGGCTCCTGGGTGAGCTATGGCTTGGGGACCGAGAACGAGAACCTGCCCGCCTTCGTCGTCTTCGTCTCACAGACGAGCGGGCTCAACATCGATCAGCCTCTGTTCTCGCGGCTGTGGGGTGCGGGCTTCCTGCCGTCGAACTACCAGGGCGTGCAATTCCGCTCCGGCGGCGACCCGGTCCTCTACCTCTCCGATCCTCCGGGCATCTCGCGCGACGGCCGCCGCCGCATGCTGGATAGCCTGGAGAGTCTCAACCGCATGCGGCACGATGCGTTCGGCGACCCGGAGATCGAGACGCGCATCGGGCAGTACGAGATGGCGTTCCGCATGCAAACGTCAGTGCCGGAGTTGATGGATTTGTCGAAGGAGCCGGAGTCGACGTTCGAACTCTACGGCCCGGATTCACGCAAGCCCGGGACGTATGCCTTCCACTGCCTGATGGCGCGCCGTCTGGCTGAGCGCGGCGTCCGGTTCATCCAACTCTACAAGCGCGGCTGGGACCAGCACGGCGATCTGCCTCGCGACCTTGCGCTCCAGTGCCAGGCGACCGACCAGCCGTCGGCTGCGCTCGTGATGGACTTGAAGCAGCGCGGTCTGCTCGACGACACTCTTGTCGTGTGGGGCGGGGAATTCGGCCGCACCATTTACTGCCAAGGCAAGCTCACGGCGACCAACTACGGGCGCGACCATCATCCCCGCTGCTTCACGATGTGGATGGCCGGAGGCGGCGTCAAACCGGGGTTGGTGATGGGCCAGACCGACGACCACAGCTACAACATCGTCGAAGACCCGGTGCATGTCCACGACCTGCAGGCCACGATCCTGCACTCGCTCGGTATCGATCACACACGCCTGACGTACAAGTTCCAGGGCCGCTGGTTCCGCCTGACCGACGTGCACGGCGAAGTTGTGAAGAAGATGCTGGCGTAAGGCAGGGTTCAGCGCCCAATTTCGTCGAGCACGGAGCGCATCGCCGCCGCGGGATCCCCGGCGCGGGTGATCTGGCGGCCCATCACGAGATAGTTCGCCCCGGCCCGCAGGGCTTCGGCCGGGGTCGCGACCCGCTTCTGGTCCCCTTTTGCCGCTCCGGCCGAGCGGACCCCCGGCGTCACCAGGATCGCGTCTGGCCCGATCAGACGCCGCAATGATGCGGCCTCAAGAGGCGATGCGACCAGACCGTCGATGCCGGCTTCCATGGCTTTACGCGCCCGTAGCGCGACCAGGTCTTCGACCGCGCAAGGATAGCCAAGATCGGCCAGATCCTGCTGGTCGAAGCTCGTCAACACGGTGACAGCCAGCAACTGCAGATTGGCCGATCCGCGCCCCTCGACCGCAGCGCGCATCACGGCTGCGCTCCCGTGCACTGTCAGAAAGCGGACTCCGGCGCGCGCCACCTGCGTCACCGCGCGCTTCACGGTTTCGCCGATGTCATACAGTTTCAAGTCGAGAAAGACGTCCTTGCCCTGTCCGAGCAGTTCGCGGACAAACTCCATGCCGGCTGCGGCGTATAGCTCCATGCCGACCTTGTAGAACCCTGCCGAGTCGCCCAGTTTAGTCACCAGGGCGCGAGCTTCTTCGGCGGATTCGACATCGAGGGCAACGATGATGGGGTTGTGTGTCATATGAGACAAATTGGCGACGCGCCGCGTTTCAGGACCCGGCCGATGCGTCGCGCACCGGGCAACTGGCGCTCCAGTGCCTCCGCGCCCGCGTCAGGCAGCGCAATCAGCAGGCCGCCCGAGGTCTGGGGATCGTACAGCAAATTCTCGATATCCTCGGGCACGTTATCCGCTTTCTCCACCGCGCAGGAGGCAAACTCGCGATTGTTCTTGAGGCCCCCAGGCAGCGCTCCCCGCCGAGCGTAGTCCAGAGCGCCGGGCAGCAGCGGAACGCGCGCCGCCTCGATCTCCAGCGTGACGCCCGATCCAAGCGCCATTTCCCGGCCGTGTCCCATGAGGCCGAAGCCCGTGACATCGGTGACGCCGTGGGCATCATGCTCCAGCATCCGCTCGCAGGCCTCGCGGTTCAACCGCAGCATCGATGCGACCGCCTCCGCGATGTGCTCGTCGCTCGCCAGACCGCGCTTGAGGGCGGTCGTGATCACGCCAGTTCCAAGCGCCTTGGTAAGCACGAGCGCATCTCCAGGGCGCGCACCGGCGTTGGCAAGTACTCGGTCCGGATGAATCGTTCCTGTCACGGCGTACCCGAATTTGATCTCTTCGTCGTTGATCGAGTGGCCGCCGAGGATGACGCAGCCGGCCTCGTGCATCTTTTCGGCGCCGCCTTTCAGAATCTCTTCCAGGTCTTCGAGGTCGCCCTTCTGCGGGAACGCGACGATCGACAGCGCCGATACCGGACGCCCGCCCATAGCGTACACGTCGCTCAGGGCATTGGCCGCGGCGATGGCTCCGAAGGTGAACGGGTCGTCGACAATCGGCGTGAAAAAGTCCACGGTCTGCACCAGCGCGAGGTCGGGCGTCAAACGATACACTCCGGCGTCGTCGCTGGTGTCGAAGCCAACGAGGACGTTTTCGTTTGTTACGCGCGGCACGGCCGCGAGCACCCTGTCCAAAACCTTTGGACTCAGCTTGGACGCTCAGCCGGCCGCTTTGACGTGCGCCGTCAGCTTCTTTGCCATTGCTTCAATGGTACGCCGTAGAGCCCGTTCTCACGGATATAAGCGAGCACCGCGGGCGCTAGACCTTCGGCATCTCCCGTGGCTGCCAGCGCGCCGCGGATCCCGGACGACGAGTGTTCGAGAGACAACGTGTCGAGCCGGTGGACCCGCGCGCCCGTGGGGATACTATACCGGTGGCCCGGACGGCTCACGACGATGAACTCCACTGCCCGTAGCACATCCCGCCAGCGCACCCAGGTTTCGATTTCCGCGAACGCGTCCGCACCGATCAGGAAGAACAGTTGGTCCGCGGGGTCGATTTGCCGTCGCAGGCGCCCGATCGTATCGATCGAGTAGCTGTGCGTCGTGCCTGCATCGAGCCGCGATGCTTCGAGGCGTTCATCTCCGGCGAGTGCAAGTTCGAGCATGCGCACCCGGTGCTCGTAGGGCGCGCGGAGGTCCTTATGCGGGGGGTTATCCGCCGGGACGAACAGCACGCGGCTGAGCGCAAAAGCATCCGCCGCTTCGCGCGCCACCCGTACGTGTCCCTCATGCACGGGGTCGAACCCGCCACCGTAGAGGGCCAGCCGGGACACGGCTATTTCAGGACCTTGATGGCGATGTCGCGGAAATGGGCCTGCATCGGCGGACCGCGATGGAGTTGCAGCGCGATGACGCCCCGGAGCCGCGCCGAGTCCTGCAACTCGGCGGTGACCAGGCCATTCAGCTTGACGGTGATGCGGTCGCCCTGGCAGGTGATCTCGTAGTCGTTCCAGTCCGTGGCGCGGATGACCTTCTCGGCCTTGTCCTTCCAGCCGTTCACCAGGATGCCGCGCGTCCCCTTCTCGTCGTAGATCGAGCCCCAGTAGTTGTTCTCGGCCATATCGGCCTGGTAGCCCGCCACCACCCAGTTGGGCAGCGCCTCGCTGCGGAACTGAATCCCGCTGTTGTGGTTGCGCAGCTTCACTTTGGCCCGCAGGACGAAATCGCCGAACGATTCCCTGGTGATCAGGAACGAGTTGGTTTCAAGCGTGACGCCTTCGGTGGACCCGACAATCATGCCGTCGCGCACCGACCACAGGCGCGGATCGCCATCCCAGCCGTCGAGATTCTTGCCATTGAACAGCGGCCGGAAGCCGTCCTGCGCCCAACCGCCCTGCACGGCGAACAGCAGAGTCAACGCCAGTAAAGCCGCGCGCATCGTTATACCCTTTCGATCGTGACCTTGTTCACCACAACAGGCTCGACCGGCCGGTCCTGCGGGCCGCGCGGCACGCGCGAGATCGCTTCGACCACGTCGTAGCCCTCCACCACTTCGCCGAACACGCTATGGCGGTCGTCGAGCCAGTTGGTGGCGGCGACCGTAATGAAGAACTGGCTGCCGTTGGTGTTGGGGCCGGCGTTCGCCATCGACAGGATGCCCGGCCTGTCGTGCCGCAGCTCGGGGTGAAATTCGTCAGCGAAGCGGTAGCCGGGACCGCCTCGTCCGGAGCCTTCCGGGCAGCCGCCCTGGATCATGAAGTCGGGGATGACGCGGTGGAAGGTGAGGCCGTCGTAAAAGGGCTTGCCGGTCTTGGCTCCTTCGGCGAGTTCGACGAAGTTGGCGACCGTGTTCGGCACTTTGTCCGCGAACAGGCGGATCTTGAATACGCCCGCGGAGGTATCGAAGAGGGCGTAGGTTTCATTGGGCATACAAGCGATTGTATCAGCCGTGCTCAGACAGCCGTCCAACCGCCATCTACCGGAAGGTTGTGCCCGGTAATGTAGCGCGAGGCTTCGGAAGCCAGGAACACGGCGGGTCCGGTGAGATCGTCCTCTGTCCCCATGCGCTTCATCGGGGTGCGGGCGCTGTACTGGGCGACGAAACGCTCCGGATGCGCCGGCGTCTGGATTCCGCCTGGAGACAGCGCGTTGACGCGGATGTTCCAGGGCGCGTAATAACTGGCCAGATAACGCGTCAGGTTAATCATGCCGCCTTTGGCGAACGAATACGAAACGGAATTGTGCAGCGGCGTGCCTTCGTAGATCGAAAAGTCCGGTCCAACCATCCCGTAAATCGAGGCGATGTTCACGATGGAACCCGAACGCTGCTGCTGCATCGGTTCGGCGAAGATGCGGCAGGCGAGAAACAGGCCGGTGGAGTTGAGGCGCATGACGGACTCCCACTCGGCGCCCGTTGTTTGGTCGAGGTCGCCGCCGGCGCGCGCGACGGCGTTGTTGACGAGGATGTCGAGGCGGGTGTGGCGCGCCAGGATGCGGCCGCGAAGGGCTGTCATGCCGTGCTCGTCGGCGAAATCGCAGGACTCGCCTTCCACCTTGAGTCCGGCGGCGCGCAGTTCCCCTGCGTGCGCCTCGCACTTGGCGCCATCGCGCGACGCGGAGACGACCGTCGCCCCCGATTCGGCCAGGGCGCGCACGATCGCGCCGCCGACGATGCCGGCGCCTCCGCTCACCAGCGCGACCTTGCCATCGAGGCGAAAAAGTTCCGGAGTGGTCATCGTATCGGGTTGAACCTCCCTTCCAGTGTCCAATGGCCGCGAATCTTCGGCGCGGTTTCGCCTCCCGCCAGATACAGCGCGGAACCGATGGCGGACACACGGATGTCAGCCAGCGGATGCGGCAGGGAACCGGCGCGACGGGTGGCGCCCGTGCGCGGATCGAACGCCCAGACATCGGTGGCGAAGTCGTCCGTATAGCCGCCGAGCAGAAGGATCGTATCGCCGGCGGCCGCCGCGGCCCAGGCGCGGCGCACGACGGGCAACTGGGGCAGCGCGGACCATGCGCGCGCCGCGGGGTCGTAGACCCACGCGTCGGCCAGGTTCTCCAGGTTGCCACCGCGCGAGGTGACGCCCCCGAACACGAACAGCTTGCCGCCGAACGCCGTCGCGGCGTGGCTTGTACGGCGGGGTCCGGGCAGCGCGGGCAGCGTTTCCCAGGCGCCGCCGGGCGTCCAGCGCCACAGCGTGTTCGTGACCGTGGAATAGTCTCCGGCGCGGGCGATGCCGCCCGTTACGTAGACCGCTCCATCGAGAACGGTGGCCACCGGATACAGACGCGCCTCCGGAAGCCGGGCCGCGGGAAGGGCCTGCCAGCCGCCGCCGCGTAGCGCGTAGGCATCGGCCGTTACGTCGCCATCCGCGCCGCCTCCGAAGATGTAGAGCGTGTCGCCGAGCGTGGCGCAGGCGGCGTCACTGCGCGGTTCCGGCAGCGCTGGACCGGGCTCCCACACGTTCCGCGCCGGATCGAAAATGTCGACCCGCGCCGTCCAGTGCTTCACGTCGTCTTTCCAGAAGCTGCCGCCGGCCAGGACGTAGCGTCCTCCGGGTGTCCCCGCCATCGATCCGGCGCGCGGCTCGGGCAGCGGGGCGCGCTCCTTCCAATCGGCCGCGCCCAGCAGCAGAGCGGCCGCGAGCAGCGTCTTCATGCCGCTACCCCGGTGACGAGGAAGAGCGGTTCTCCGGACTCCACTTTGGGGCACGCGTGGATCAGCGCGACGACGCCGGCGCGGGGCGCGCGGAAGACGTCGAGCGTCCGCCCGTGCAGGTCCAGCAGACGCCCCATCGTCTGACCCTCGGCCACGGTCTGCAGCAGCTCAACGTCCGAAATCAGGAAGCCGGGCCGGGTGGCGAGTACACTGTCGTCGATATTGCCGTCGCCATGGAGCCGCCACTGGCATGGGACCGTCTCAGGCTCCCCCGCCAGGATGCCAAGGTGCCGCAGCAGGTTGAAGACGCCGCGGCGGTAGAGGCGCAGGTCCGCCGGATGCACGCGTCCCGCGCCGCGCGCCTCGGTGTAGAGCGCCGGGATGCCTCGCGCGCGCGCCGCCGAGATCGTGCGTCCCGGGGCAACCGTGGGGTGCGCCCAGATGACCGACGCGCCGAACGCCTCGGCCGCGATGCGCGAGCGCTCATCGCTCGCGTCGTAGCCGATCAGGCTCGGCATCAGACAGCGCACGCCCGCCGAATGCAGGTCGAGGTACAGATCGGCGTGCGCGAGGATCGACTGGTCGAAGTGCCACGCGATCGCTTCGGTCGGCGAACCGTTCGGGTTGCCCGGAAAGACGCGGGCGAGATTGCCGTCGTCGAGAGGACTTGTCCGGGTGCCGTGCCAGAAGGCCGGTTCGTTGGCGACCGGGACGGCGAGCAGGTCGCCCGACATGGCCGCCGGATCGAGCGCCTCCACCACCTCATAGATGGTCTGGATTCCCTCGTACTCGTCGCCGTGGACGCCCGCCGAGACTGCGAACACCGGGCCGGGCCGTTCCCCTCGCACCAGCAGCACCGGCAGCCGGAGCGCGGTGCCCGCTGCCGCGAACTCGAGATCGAGCGAGTGCTTGCGGCCGCGGTCTAACTGGCTGGGATCGAACTCGCGCGGGTTCACCGGGTCAGCCCCAGGGCCCATTCGCGCGTGAAACGCGCCCAGCGGATGTCGCGCCCGCCGTTCGGCAGCGCCTGCTGCCAGACCGCGACAATCGTGCCGTCCACCGCCTGGGTCAGACCGGGATACGACGCCTGCAAGCCGGGATTTGCCAGGTGGCGCTGCTTGCTCCAGGTGCGCCCGCCGTCTGACGAGACCGCCACAGAGAGCGGGAACCGCTGCAACACGGAGCTGTTCCACACTGCGACTATCTCCTTGGGGTTCTGCTGCAAGCGCCAGAGGGCCGTCGGCGTGTTGTGGCCCACCAGCGGACTCGGCACCGGCGCCGACCACGTCAGCCCGCCGTCGCGGCTGCGGCTCTCGTAGTGCCGCGAGCCTCCGGACCGCAGGTACATCAGGATCTCGCCGTCTTCCAGTTCCACCAGCGACGGCTCGGCGAGGCCGTTGGTCGAGAACGGGGTCAGCTTCTCCAGGTAGACGTGAATATTGCCGTGGAGCGTCCATTCGACGCCGTTGGTCGAGCGCAGGACGCCGCTCGCGAGGTTCATCTCGCCCTCGGTGCGGGCGCGCATCCCTTTCTCCGGCCACAGGTCCCACGAAATGCCCATGCAGTAGGTGCCGTCGGAGAGACGGATGCCGTTGTGTTGCTTGCCGGGCGTGTACTGGCGCGGGATGGAAATCTCGCCCACGGGCGACCAAGTCTGGCCGTTGTCCTCACTCTTCGTATAGGTGGTGCGGCTCTTGAAGATGTCGTTGGGGATGGTGACGCGGGTGGCGTAGACGAAGACTTTGGAACCGTCGACAAGGATGTTGGGGTCGCCGTCGTTGAACTTCGGATCGTCAATCATGAGCCGCGGGTCAGACCACGTCTTGCCGCTGTCCTGGGAGAACGCGCCGTAGATGCGGCCGTCGCCGGAGCCTTTGGCATAGACACCCCAGACGGCAAACAGGCGGCCATCGCCGAGGCGCGCGACTTGGGGGATGGTATTCCGGTCGAACTGGGCGCCGTCGGACTGTTTGACAGCGCCGGTCTCGAAGTCGGCGGCGAACAGGGACGCCGCAAGGGCAGGGAGCAGGGTCAGGCTACGCCGGGTCATCGGACCCGCAGTATAGCCGACTGTCGACAGATTGTAAAGATTTGGTCGGGGCGGAGGGATTTGAACCCCCGACCCCCTGCGCCCAAGGCAGGTGCGCTACCAGGCTGCGCTACGCCCCGACATTTGTTGCTTCTTCATTCTAGACCATTCGCGCGATCCGCCACGATGGTTGCGTCACCTCGCCCTGATGGCCGGTCAGTTGAGACGTCTGTCGTAGCAGTGCGCCAATACGCGTCCGGTGCCGCCCATCGACTCCGCGAAGTTCCGGGATCGCGCATTCTCCTCGTTCACCGGGTAGTAGGACGCCTCTTTCAGGCCTAGCTCTTCGTATCTGCGATAAAGAGCGATCGCGAGGCACTGCGCCAGGCCAGTTCCCCGGTAGGCAGGCAACGCGCCGATGCCAAGCAGCCCCGCTCTCCGATAGCGCTTCACTCCCAGCATCAGCCGAACAAGCTGAACCAGGCCCAGCTTCCCCTGGAACGAACGAAACAACGGGTTCCAGTCGGGCATGCCGAGGCAGAATCCGGCCGGTTCTCCATCGACTGCGCCGATGAGCATTTGGCGCGGGTCAAGCACCGGCTTGATGGCATCGAAGAACTCGTGAAACTCGCCGTTGGTCAAGGGGTGAAACTCCCACTCGTCCCTGAAGGATTCGTTGAACAAGACACGGAACGTTTCCAGGTCCTGGTTCCAACGCTTCTTGTTGATGGGCCGTACGACAACCTTCTGATTCTCCGAGGCACGGCGCTTCGCGGCCAGATACCGCTCCGAGCCGAAGCTGATGCTGTAGTACCAGAAGGGATAGGTCGGCTTGTACCCGGAGGCAACCAGGTATTCCGCGTAATAAGGCGGCTGCCAGCCGAAGGGGAACATGGGGTCCTCGTCGTAGGCGGCCGAACGGGCGCCCGCTCCGAGCAGCGCAGCTCCATTGAATGGCGCGATAATGCGATCCACGCCACGGTCCTTCAGCCAAGACTCCGACCGCTCGAACAGGGCCCGCACCCCCAACTGTTCCCCAGGCACCGCCGCGAAGTAGCCGATAAACCCGACTCTCTCATTCTTGGCCTTCTGGTACTTGCGGTTCACCAGAGCCGCACATCTGGCGACATCCCGGCCGGCGTTGGAGGCTACGAACAGCGTATGCTCCGTCTCACTGAAGAACTCGGATCGTCCGGAAAGGCCTCGGATCACGTCCGCGTCGATCTCTGAGACGAACAGAGGGTTCGAGCCGATCCACTGACGTTCCATGGCGACGAAGCTCTTTAACGCCCCAATATTGCCGGGGTAGATTTCTCGAACAGTCGTTTCGGTCATCGGGCGCCGGATTTCCTTTTGGGTATTCGGGCCTTAGCATAGTTGAACTCGTGCCTGCGGCACAAGACTGAGTCGGATCGAGTGCAGCTCCCTCGCTGGTCCGTCCACCGCTCCGGGGTCAACCCGCAAATCGGGAGCGGGCCACCCCATCTACTGTCATCACGAGGGGTCAGCAATGCGAACACTGCCGGCCTCATAGGGGGTTGTCTCGACCGGCGGAACAACACCGGTGAGGGACTCACGATCTCCGGCGCCGGCAATGTCGTCGCGCGCGCGGCCCGGCCCCACATCCAGGAGGTGGTAACAAATAATTAACGCAAATTGAGTGATAGATAAGAGCCTCAAATAAGCCTACCAAAATACACGACTATTCCTTGACAGGCAGTGCTTTCCATGATGGAATCAAACGCACAACGCGAGGCCAGTCACTGCGCAAGGTCATTGCCGTTGCCGAAGGAGCTTCTATGTCCATCTATTTCTGCTGGAAATCCGCCAGCCGCATCCTGCTGTTGGCTCTCGTGCTCTTGCCGAACGGCCTGCGGGCTCAGACAACTTCCACGGAGATCCTGGGGCGCGTGGCCGATGCCTCCGGCGCCATCATCCCCGGCGCCACCGTCACGATCCGCCGTGTCGCGACGGGAGAGACACGCTCCACGACGACGAATCAAGCGGGCGAGTACACGTTTCCCCTCATCGAGGTCGGTGTCTATAGCGTTCACTGCGAATCGGCTGGGTTCCGTTCTTCGACGGTGACCGGCTTGCGCGTGGAGACCCAGCAGAAAGCGCGCGTGAACTTCACCCTGCAGATCGGCGAGGTGACGGAACGGATCGAAGTGGCTGCGTCCGCCGTGGCCCTGCAGACCGACGATGTGACGATCGGGTCGGTGGTGGAGAATAAACGGGTCGTCGACCTGCCGCTGAACGGACGCAACATCACCAACCTCGCGGTAATGACTCCCGGCGTGCAGTTCGGAAGCCGCACGGGAGCGGCCGACGGCCAGGGTGGTTTTCCGATTCCCGGCACCGGGATCTCGGTGATCGCCAACGGACAGCGCGAAATCAATCAAAGTGTCACCATCGATGGGGCCGAGGCGATCATGCCTCTTTACAACCACACGTCGTTCACTCCATCCGTCGATGCCGTGGAAGAGTTCAAAGTCCTGACATCTTCCTACTCGGCCGAATTCGGACAGGGCGCCGGCGCCCACATTCAGGTGACGATGAAGGGTGGCACCAACGAGATTCACGGGACAGTCTTCAACTTTCTGCGCAATGACAAGCTCGATGCCGAAACCTACTTCCTCAACTTTGAGCGTCCGCAAGGCGTGGAGAGGCTCCCCAAGGACCGCTTGCGGCGCAACCAGTTCGGAACCTTCATCGGCGGTCCGCTGATCAAGAACAGGACGTTCTGGTCATTCAACTACGAGGGACGGCGCCAGATGCAGGAATCGGTCGGCACGGCCTGGTGGCCCAATCAGGAGTTCCGCCAGGGTGATTTTTCGGCGTTGCTCTCGCCCGGCATCAACCCCGTCACCAGCAATCCTTTCCGCGCGCCGATCGTCATCTACGATGCGCTGACCGGGCAGCCGTTCCAGGACAATCGCATCCCGGCGTCGCGGTTGCATCCGGGCGCGCAGAACGTCGTCCAGCAGTATCTCCCGCTGCCGGACTTCCAGCAGGGCGATCCGCTCGACTTCACCGCGCGCCGCAGCATTCCGGTGCCGATCAACAGCAACCAGTACTTCACGCGGTTCGACCACAACATCTCGGACTCTGATCGCGTGTTCGCCCGGATCAACCTGGACCGGTCCGACTGGAGCCGCAACAACATCAACCCCAACTTCCCTGACAAACTGTACTCCCGTTCCTGGAACCTCGCCACACAGTGGCTGCACATGTTCAGTCCGACGGTGATGAACGAGTTTCGTTTCGGCAGCAACTACTGGGGCGACGAATTCCTCAACCCGCGTTCAGAGACCGATTTCAATCCTGACGTCCTTGGGATCGGCCAGTTCCGCGTGGCGACCGACAACAATCGCCAGTTGACTCCGATGGAGACGGGTATCCCGCGCATCGGCTTCACGATCGGCGATGCCGAAGGCCGCTTTGACGACACCTACAATCACCAGTTCTCCAATAGCATCTCCATTGTCAGGAGCAAGCACAATATCAAGATCGGCGGCCAGTACAACCGGGTCATGCTGGACCGGTTCGCGGCGAATCTGTCGCGCGGGAGTCTGAACTTCGGGGCGAATGAGAGCGGTCACGCGTTTGCATCGTTCCTGCTGGGATACCCGAGCCAGTCGCAGACGGCCGAAGGCTTGCCGAGTGTGAACCTGCGGCAGAACCGTGGGGCGGTGTATATCACAGACGACTGGCGTGTGACGTCGAAACTGACCGTCAACATGGGCTTCCGGTGGGATTACTACGGCAACTCGGTGGACCAGTTCGGCCAATTGCGGACACCCGACTTTGGCGATCGCGCGCCGTTGTTCCTGACTCCCGACGGGCGGAGCATTCCCACGATCTACCCGGGCAGCGTCCGTACCGACGAGGCCAGGGTCAAGATCTGGGATCAAGCGCCGGGATTCTTCCAGCCCCGCCTCGGTCTTGCCTACCGGCCCGCCGACAAGTGGGTGGTGCGCATGGGCGCGGGGCAGTTCTCCAGCGTTCAATTGCTCGTCAACACGAGCCACCTGAACCTGGTTCCGCCATTGTCGGGCTTTCAACAGCGCAATTCCGTCACGGACGCGGCAACGAACGTACCGATCACGGCGAACAACCGGAACTACAACATTCAGACGAGGCGGTTCCGGCCCGGCATCCAGCCGATGACCCTGAACGATCCGTTCACCGGAGGCCAGCCTGGATCGGCCCCGCTCAGCATTCGGTTTATGCCGCACGACCGTCAGGACAGCGATGTCTGGCAGTGGAGCTTCGACATCCAGCGCGAGTTGCCGTACGCCACGGCGCTGACGATCGGCTACGTCGGCAGCAAGAACACGCACGTGCCCAACAACGACGGTGTGTTCAACCAGGCTCAGCCCTCCCCCGATACGAACTTCCAGCCGCGGCGCCGGTTCCCGTTCATTTATGATCCGGCCCAGCCGGAAAAGGGTGTCCAGGCCCTCGGGCCCGTCAGCTACTACGGAACCTTTGGAAACGGCTTCTACCATGGGCTCCAGATGAAGGTCGAGAAGCGGTATGCGAACGGCATCTCGTTCGGGGCCGCCTATACGTTCAGCAAAGCGCACGGCGACGGCGAAGACGGCGCGAACGAGGGAAGCGGTATCCAGGACATCTTCGACCGTGCCGGGTCGCGGTCGCGCAAGGGGTTCGACCAGCGCCATGCGGCGATGATCCACTGGGTATGGGCTATCCCGTTTGGGAGAACGCTGACCGGCGTGCCCGCCGTCTTCCTCAAGGGGTGGCAGACCAACGGGATCGTGACACTCCGTACCGGCTTTCCCTTTACGCCGGCCCAAGGCGCCGACTTGAATACCGGCGGCGGCGGAATCCGGCCCGACCGGCTCGCGGATGGCGGTTTGGAGAACGCGAACCGCCAACTCTGGTTTGATCCAGGCGCCTTCCAACGCGTCACGTGCAACATCCCTTCGCGGCAGGACCTGTGCCACTTCGGCAACTCCGGTCGCAACATCCTGGATACGCCCGGCCAGCGCAATCTCGATTTCTCCGCCTTCAAGGACTTCACCTTGACCGAGAAAGTATCGCTGCAGTTCCGCGCCGAAGCGTTCAACGCGCTCAACACGCCGTATTTCGGGGCGCCGACCAACCTCAGCTTCACGGGACTGAACGCCATCCGGCCCGATGGACCGCGCGTCGGCGAGATTCGCAGTCTGCGCACGGATATGAGAATCATGCAGCTTGCGCTTAAGCTATATTTCTAATGGCTCTTCGCATTCTCGTTTCGCTCGCGCTGGGGAGCGTCCTGCTCTGCGCCCAGGGTAGGGAGTACCCGGCGCTCAAGTACCAGAGCAATTACTTATCGAGCTACTACCTCTCCCACGCGCCGTTCACCGCGCCCTGGTATCCGGCCTGGGCGCCCGACGGCAAGACGCTTGCTGTTTCGCTGCACGGGTCGATCTGGCGGGTCGACCCGGAGACCGGCGTCGCTCAGCAGTTGACCGAAGACCCCAAGCTCCACTCCTCGCCCGCGTGGTCGCCGGATGGCCGCTGGATCGTCTACACGGCGGAAGATAACTGGCAGTCGATCCAGCTCGAAATCCTCAACGTCGCCACCGGGGAGACGCGCGCGCTAACTTCGGACAACCACGTCTATACCGACCCCGTCTTCTCACCGGACGGCACGCGCATCGCTTACGTCACGAGCGCCCACACCGGGAGCTTCGCCCTGGTCAGCCGGCCGATCCGCGACGGACGCTGGGCGGGCGAACCGACGATCCTGACGAAAGACAACGACTTTGGCAGTTCCCGGCTCTACTTCGGCAACTTCGATATGCACCTGCAGCCGTCCTGGCTGCCCGATGGCAACGAACTGCTGCTGCTCTCGAATCGCGGGGTCGCGCTTGGCTCGGGCGGCGTCTGGCGAGTGCCGCACGCGCCGGACGCCATGGCGCGGGGAAAGCTGATTCTCGACGAACAGACGCTGTACCGGACGCGCCCGCACGTTTCGCCCGACGGGAAGCGCTTCGTCTACGCTTCGACGGCGGGCGGGGCCGACCAGTTCAACCACCTCTACCTGCTCCCGATCACCGGCGGGCAGCCCTACAAGCTCACCTTCGGCGAGTTCGACGATTTCCATCCGCGCTGGTCGCCCGATGGGGACACGATCGCGTTCATCTCGAATCGCGGCGGGCTGCCGGACCTGTACCTGCTCGACGCCCACGCCGGCGGGACGCGCCGCGTGGCGATCCGCGAGCGCAAGTGGAAGAACCCGCGCGCCAAGGTCCGCGTGCGCGTGCTCGACGGACGCACGGGGCAGCAGACCGCCGCGCGCCTTTCCGGCGCGGCATCCGACGGCATGCTGTACGGTCCGGACAACGCGCTCGTCTTCAACGCGCGCATGCCGGAGGGACTGGAGCGCGTCTTCTACTCCGACGGTTCGTTCCTGCTCGAAGTGCCTCCCGGTCCGCTGCGTCTGGAAGCCCACAAGGGCTTTGAGTTCGAACCCGCGATCGTCAACGTGGAGGCCGACGCCGGCGCCACTCACACCCTCACGTTGACGCTGAAGCCGATTTCGGACCTGCCGGCGCGAGGCTGGTACGCGGCGTCGACGCACGTCCACATGAACTATGGCGGCATCGCACGCAACACCCCGGATGCGACGCGCACGATCTCCCAGGCGCAAGGCGTACACATCGTCTCGGCGCTGGTGGCGAACAAAGACAACCGGATCCTCGACTGGCAGTACTTCCAGCCCGGCGGACAGGCGCACGCGGCGTCGCGCCCCAATGACCGGTTTCTGCTGGTCGTCGGCGAGGAATACCGTCCGCCGACGTGGGGGCACGTTTTCTTCATCGGATTGCGCGAACACCTCATCTCGCCGTTCCTCACCGGCTACAAGGGCACGGGACTGGACAGCCTGTTCCCCAGCAATACGGACCAGTTCCGCAAGGCGCGGGCGCAGGGCGCCGCCACCGGGTATGTCCATGCGTTCGGCGGCGACCGCGATCCCCTGGAGGGAGGCCTCGGCGGCGCGAAGGGCTTTGCCATGGATGTTGCGTTCGGGCTGATTGACGGCCTCGAGTGGTCGAGCGCGTCGCGCGGGGCGCTCTTCCCGCTGTTCCACGCATGGAACAACGACTTCCGCGTGACGCCGGTTGGCGGCGAGGATACGCTCGCGAACATGCTGAACCACCGTCCGCTCGGCATCATCCGCACGTATGCCTGGATGGACGGTCCGCCGACGCACGATGGCTGGGTCGAGGCGCTCAAGAACGGCCGCACGTTCATGACCAGCGGGCCGCTCGTCGAATTCTCCGTGAACGGAAAGGGAATCGGCGAAAGCGTGTCGCTCAGGCAATCCGGCCAAGTCGAGATCAGCGGGCGTGTGTGGTCGCGCACGCCGCTGCGTCAGGTGCGCATCTACCGCAACGGCTCGGTATGGAAGGAGATCCCGGTTTCAGGCAAGGAAGTACGGATTCAGGAGACCGCGCAGGTCAATGAGAGCAGCTGGTTCGCGCTGGTCGTCGAGGCGGACGAGTTCCGGCCCGTGCCGCAGGCATTCGCCCAGGCGGTGACGAACGCCATTCGGGTCTATATTGGGGAGAAGCCCATCCGGAGCCGTGCGTCGGCGGAGTATTTCCTGCGATGGCTCGATAAGTTTCGGGCGATGATCAGCGACCCGTCCGAGTGGCGGTCGGATCGTGAACGCAGCCGGGTGCTCGCTCAGATCGACGAAGCGGTGGCGATCTACCGGAAACGGGCCGAGGAGGCAGGACGATGAACGCAAAGCTGACGCGGCGGGCTTTCGTCGGCAGTGCGGCCCTGGCGCTGCATGCCGGCGCGCCGCCGCCCTATCCGCTCTATCGTTGCTCCGGCAGCCACCGCGAACTGGGCCGCCAGCATGGCGAGCAGGCGCGCGACCGCATCCGGGCGCACATCGCGTATCTGCAACAAGGCTTCAAGGGCGGGCGCGACAAGTTCCATCGCGCCGCCCTGGGGTTCGTCCCGCTCTTCGAGCAGCATTGCCCGCACCTCGTGGACGAGATCCGCGGACTTGGCGAAGGCGCGGGCATCCCCTTCGCCGAAGCGATGGCCTGCAACATCCGCGGCGAGATCTCCCGTGCGCCCGTGGAAGGGTGTACGGCGTATGCGATCCGTAGCCGGCAGACTGCATCCGGCGGCGTCCTGGTGGGCCAGAACAGCGACCTGCCGGGGAAGATGATCGAATTCGCCTACGTGCTCCATCTGAAACCGGTGGGCAAGCCTGAGGTGATGATCTGGACGTTCGGCGGAATGATTGGCTACCACGGTATGAACTCGGCCGGTGTCGCCCACTTCGCCAACGCTCTCGGCGGCGGACCGGCGGGCCGTTTCGCGCTTCCGCATTACCCGGTGAAGCGGCTGATGCTGGAGTGCCGCAATCTGACCGAAGTGCTGGCCGTGTTCGAACGCGCCCCGCTGGCCTCAAACGGGAACTACGTGATGGCTGACGGCAACGGCGAGGTCCTCGACGTCGAGGCGACGACCGAAGGACCGCAGATCCTGCGCGACGAGGGAAAAGGGTACATCGCGCACACCAACCATTTCCTCTGCTCCCGCTACGCCACAAAAGAAAACTATGACAAGAGTTCGCCCGATTCCTTCAAGCGGCAGGAACGCATTGACGCGTTGCTGGCGCAGGACGCCGGGCAACTGGATGTAGCAGCCTTGCAGCGATTCCTGTCCGACCATTCGAACGGCCCCCGCAGCATCTGCCGTCATCCGGATAAGGCGGACGGCAGCCAGACCGTGGCGTCGATCATCGCCGAACCCGGCCGGCGGCGGATGCACGTGGCGGCAGGGACGCCGTGCAACAGCCGCTTTGTCGCCTACTCGATGGACACGTAAGATGCAGCGCCGACACTTTCTCGCCGCGGCTGGCCTAGCCGCCGCCCCTGGATCGCTCGCCGCGGCGCGGCGCGATTTTCCGTGGGCTGACCGCGAGGTCTACCTGAACTGCGCCACCGAACATCCGCTGCCGTTGCCCGCGGCCCGGGCGATGGAGGATTACGTCCGCGCCATCACATACGGGCCGGACAAGGATCGTGCCCGCTTCGAAGGCGCGGAGATCCAGAACCGCGTGCGGGATCGGTTCGCGGCACTGATCGGCGCGAAGCCCCTCGAAGTGGGCTTCGTCCCGGCGACGCAGATCGCGGAGAACCTGATTGTCGACGGGCTCGAGATCGCCAAAGACGGCGCCAATATCGTCACGAACGATCTGCACTACGGCGGGTCGCTGCTGAACTACAACCGGCGGATCGAGCAGGGCCTCGACGTGCGCATCGTGAAGAGCCGCGACGGGCGGATCGATCTGCGCGACGTGGAGCGCGCCGTCGACCGGAAGACGCGGCTCATCGCCGTAGCGCTCGTCTCAAACGTCAACGGGTTCGTGGAAGACGCACCTGCGCTCAGCAAACTGGCGCACGCGCACGGCGGCTACCTGTACACGGATGTGATCCAGGCGGCGGGCGCGGTGCCGATCGACGTGCACGCAATGGGCATCGACTTCCTCGCCTGCTCGGCCTACAAGTGGCTCATGGGCGGCCGTTTCGGATACCTGTACGTGCGCGAGGATCTGCAGGGCGGCGCGATGAAGGTGAAACACTTCGGCGGACGCTCCGGCCAGCCGGGCGCGGGCCGCTACCAGGTGAGCACCGCCTCGCACGTGGGATGCGCGTGCCAGGACGAAGCTCTGGCATACATCGCGCGCCTCGGCGTCGAAAACATCCAGAAGCACAATCAGGGACTGCACGCACGCCTGCGCCGGGAGATGCCGGCGCTCGGGTTCCGCTGCCTGACGCCCGAAGACTCCCCGGCGCCCATTTCGACCTTCCAGGTCCCGGATGTACAGAAGGTAACGGATCGCTTACGCAAAGCACGCGTGATCGTGACCCTGCGCGGAGACGGCCAGATGCGCGTTTCGCCTTCGGTCTTCAATCATCAGGGCGATCTTGACGTTTTTTTGAACGCCCTATCGTAAGTCTCTGCTTACCGTAAGCGGATCTTTGCCAGATAGATGCTCGTCTTGCCTTCGTGCGTCGAGTAATAGCTCATCCACAGCAGCCCATCGTGCCAGACGAAGCCGGGATAGCTGGAATCCCCGCTGCTCGGCAGGGTCAGAAGCGGCGTGTAGCCCTTGCGGGTGAGCGTGCCCATGGCGGTTCGGTTGCTGCCGCGCTCCTTGCCGTAGAGGCGTCCGCCCGCCACCATCGATCCATCGTCGAGAAGGATGAAGTTGGGCCCGCCGAACTGGTATCCGGCCGGCTGCCACGCCCACTCGCGGTAGGGCGCCAGGCTGGAACCAAGCCAGGCGATCTTGTCATCCGCCTCACGGCGCACGAGGGCCAACATTTCGCCGTCTCTCGTGAAGCGCAACGTGGTTTCGTTGGGGCGGCCCGGCACGTTCAGCACCGTCACCTGCCGCCAGTCGACGCCGTCCTTGCTCTCGAACAGCGTCACGTTCCACTCGTCGGCCATCACCGCGCCGGGCTGCGGCCGGGTGTTGTAGGAGACCCCGTACGCCCTGCCGCCGTGCCAGGTCACGCGCCATAACCAGTCGCCATTGCCAAGGATCTTCCGAGGCTTCGTCCAGGTCCGGCCGTCCTTCGAGAACGCGACCCGCGGCTGCCGCCCTTTCAGGTCTTTCGTGCCCAGATACACGGATCCGCCGGCAACCACCATCAGCCGGCCATCCGGCGTCACCGAAAGCTTGGGATCGCGGAGATCGATATCCTTCTCTTCCAACAGGGCCGCTGACTGCCATGCCGAGCCGTCGCGCGAGACGAGAACCCGGATCTTGCCGTCGCCGCCGACGTGGTCGTCGGCTTCGCGGAACGTGCAGAACCACTGGTTCTGGAAGCGGATCAGATCGGTGAAGGCATTGTGGCTGCCCTGGTCCCAGATCTTCTCAAGCGAGACAATTTCGGGCCCGGCGGCGAAAGACCAGGCTGCGGTCATGGCGAACCATACACTTGCGCGAACCAGCATGGAAGCATTTAACCACGGACCACAAGTCCCGCGATGCCAGGAGAGGCTTACACTGGAAGCGATGACGAAACCTGGAGGCCCGGCCATGTTCAGAACGCTGATGTCTCTTCTTCTGCTCGGCGCTCCGCTGGCAGTGTTCGCGCAACAGTCAGACGTGCAGGTGCTGCGCGCCGAATGGGGCGCGGGACGGACGTGGACCGATGTGACCCAGCGCCTCCAGGCCATCGTCAATGCGCGCCCGGCGGCCTTCCGCGTCGACACCGATTCGCTCGGCGACGATCCCTTGCCGGGTACCCCGAAGACGCTTCGCGTGCGACTGCGCAATGCGAGTCGACAGGTCCAGTCGTTCGAGTACAAGGACCTGGAGACGGTCCAACTGCGCGAGTGGGGCATCGCAAGCGGCCGCGGTGGGATCCGCCTCCCCGGAATGCGCTCCCGCCAGGGCCGCCAGGCCGAGGAACTGCGGATACTCAGTGCGAAGTACGGAGACGGGCGCCGGGAGTCCGACGTCGCTCTCCTGCTCAACAATGCGATCCAGAACAATACCCTCGCGATCCAGGCGACAAATCAGAATCTCGGCGGAGACCCCGCGCCGGCTGTCAAGAAGCGCCTCACCGTTGAGTATCAGTGGCAAGGCCAGACGCAGACCGTCACGGTGGCGGAGAGTGAGTGGCTGCGGTTGCCCGATGCTTCCGCGGGCGCTGCGGCGGCTCCGGTGGCGCAGGCGGGCTTGAGAATTGTTGAGGCATCCTGGGGGGAAGGGTCGCGCCAGTTGGACGTCACCGGCCGCATGCAGTCTCTTGTCCAGAACGACCGGCTGAGCCTGAAGGCAAGCAATGAGACCGCCGGTGGCGACCCGGCGCGCGGCGCCAGCAAACGCCTGACGGTCACTTACGACTGGCGTGGCAGGCGCTACCAGACGACTGTCAATGAGGGCAGGAATCTGAACGTTCCACTGGCGACCGACCGGATCATCGGAGCGGCCGAATCTGTCGCTCCGTCCGATGCCTCCAACAAGCATTTCGACACGGCCGATCAGGTCTGGAAGATTCACGGGGACGGCGTGTGTTTCTACCGGCAGACATACTTCAAGGGCGATGCGGTGTGCCTCCGGGCGGGCCAGGAACTGGCGTCGCTGAGCCCGGATGGCACGACGCAGTTCCTGTCGGTGCGCTTTTTCGGGAACGCGCAGCGCGCCGAAGTGTGGACCCAGCCGAACTTCGCGGGCCGGTCCGGTCGCTTCACGCGCGATGTCACGGACCTGGATCGCGCCGCGGGCGGAGCCTTTGGATTCGGCGGAGCAACGAAGGATATCGGGTCGGCGCGCGTGAATTGAATAGCCAGGAGTCGCTTCTATGCGGTTCTTAGTCCTTGGACTTGTGCTGACAGTTGCCAGCCCGGGACAGTTCCATCATCTTGCCACGACCGAACACGGCGACGATGTCTTCTTCGTAACCCCACTTCGGCAGACGGGGACCAGTCAGGCTTCGTACGACAAGATCTTCGTCCTTGGGCAGACCGGCCCGCGCCTATTATTCGTACCGGGGTCGCAAGGCCCCCCTCTTGGGCCGAACCGGCCAACAGCTTTGATGGTGACCGGAGATGGCACGGAGATCGCCTTTGACCTCGACATCCCGTGCATCGGAGGCAGTTCGTGCTTTTTGCGTGAGCGGTCCGCGGGGTACCTGCTCAGTGGTGGCGGCGACGACCCGACCTACACCGCACCGTATGTTCGGATGAGCAGGAACGGCCGATTTCTGCTGACGTGGTCGAGCCCTGGCATCATGCTGCGGCAGCCAGCCATCACGGACCGCTCGACTGGCGGACAAACCAGCTTCGGCGGGATCGCCCCAGTGGACGGACGCATCGCATCGGATGGGTCCGCCTTGTTCGCCACCTACCAGGGCTTGATCCATATCAGCCCCTCGGGTGTGGACCGGCTCTATCCCGCAGAAGGCATCACACGAGCCGCTCTCAGCGACTCCGGCGGCGTTGCGTTCTACGAAACCTCAGGACGGAGGCTCGTCGTCCTCGACCTCGTCACGGGGACGAGTGCGCCGCTCGGGCCGGGCGATCGCGCCAGCTACGGGGCCTCTGTCAGTGACGATGGCCGTTGGGTGCTGTACGTCTCGGTCATCGGCGAGACACCGCAGGTGTTTCACAGCCGTCTGGACGGAACGGCCTGGCGGCAGTTGACGGTGTCGGCCGAAGGTGTGTCGGAGGCAGTGCTTTCGGGAGATGGCGCGGTGGCCTGGGTCTCGACGCTGGACGGGCGGCTGCTGCAGATCCAGACCGGCACGGGCGAGATCGCCGAAGTGCTCGCGCCACCTTCAATCGGTGAGGTCGGCGGACAGGTGGTACCCGGTTCGCTTCTTCACATCGAGGGGAAGCGGCTGGGCGGCGATGTTCATCTGAATGGCCGTCCGGCTGCAATCTACGCGGCCGACGCCACCGACATCTTTGCTCAGGTGCCTTGGGACCTCGCTGAGGAACCAGGGTCTTCCGTAATCCTTTCGGTTGCCCGCGCCGATTCGCTGCTCGAGGTGGCAACGCCCGAGCATTCTCTCAGCTACCGGATCTTCTTCCCTACCGCGTTCTTGCCGCCCGTGCACGAGGATTGGAGCGGTTTCGTCACCCCGGAGAGTCCCGCAGCGCCGGGAGAAGTGATCCATATTTACGCCGTGGGTCTTGGGCCCGTCGATTGCCCGGTCCGCACCGGCGAGCCTGCGGCGCTCGATCGGTTGTGCGGCCCTGTCACTCCGATTCAATGGGACTACTGGTGGACATCGACGGATTCGCTGCCTGCGGAGGTGACGTTTGCCGGGTTGGCTCCGGGAATGGTGGGCCTCTACCAGGTGGAAGCGCGGGTTCCGCTGGATCCGCCCGCGGACCGGCTGAAACTCATCGCCAATCGCTTCGGCTTGTTCGTGGTGGCGGATTTTATGGTACACCTCCGGGCGCGGCCGTGAAAGTCGACGAACTGGAAGCTTGGTCTGCCGCGACAGACACGGCATTCTCCGTCGGGCCCACGCAGTCTGTGAGATCGCGGCCGAAATCAAGGGTTGAGAAACCTTACCGGACCGTCATATGATATGCGGTAACGGATTGACTATGCCGAACGCTACGCGTGTCTCGAAACCGCTGTCACGGCGCTTCTTCCTCCGCGGGGCTGCTGTCTCCTTGGCTTTGCCTCCGCTGGAGGTCATGTTTGACCCCAACGGCATCGCCTATGCCGCCGGCCGGACCGCCGCGCCCGCTACGCCGGACACCCGTTTCGTGCTCTGGTTTAACGGCAACGGCGTTGTCGAGAAGTACTGGGTGCCGCCCGAGACCGGCGCCAACTACACGATGACGCCGTGCCTGTCGCCGCTGGCGCCGTTCCGTAACGACATCCATATCATCACCGGCCTCGACAATCCCGCGGCGCGCATGCCGGGTCCAGGCAACGACCACCACCGGTCGATGTCGGCGCTCGTCAGCGGCACCTCGTTCACCGGACGCGGCGCCGGCGGGCCCTCGATCGATCAGGTGATCGCCCAGCGGCTCTCGTCCGACCCCGAAAAGGCCACGCGGTTCCGTTCGCTGCAGGTCGGCGTCAGCCAGGAGTCGTTCGGCGAGAGCATCCAGCGCAACCTGAGCTGGGCCGGCCGCGACCGCTCGTTGCCGCCGGAGATGATCCCGCACAAGCTCTTCGACCGGCTGTTCGGCGCCAAGGACCTGGGCTGGGTGAACCGCAAGCAGTCCGTGCTCGACACGGTCCTCGAAGACGCGAAGAACCTGAAGAACGCGCTCGGCACGACGGACAAGCAGCGCGTCGAGGAGCACATGGCGTCGGTGCGCGACATCGAGCGCGCCATCACGAGCCTGCCGCCCGAGTACGCCGAAGTCAGCGAACCGGAGGCCGGCGGCGACATGAAGGATTGGCCGCGCATCGCCAAGCTGCAATCCGACCTGCTGGTGCATGCTCTGGCGACCGGACAGACCCGCGTCGCCTCCTACATGCTCACGAAGTGCCAGGGCCTGACGCGCTTCCCGTGGCTGGGCTACACCGCCGCGCGCCACCATGATTACACGCACCGCGACGGCAAAGCGCCGGGCGCCGATGGCCCCGACGGGCAGCGCATCATGCGCGACATCTGCCGCTGGCACGTCGAGGAATTTGCCTACCTGCTGGCGAAGATGAAGTCCGTGCCGGAAGGCGACGGAACGCTGCTCGACCGCACGTGCGTCCTGTTTATTCACGAGCACGCCGAGGCCAACGATCACAAGAACAACGGCATGCCGGCCATCATCGCCGGACACGCCGGCAACCTGCGCACCGGCGTCCACTCGAAAATGACGGGCACGATGGCTGAGTTGTACCTGACGCTGGCCAATGACGTGATGGGCGTCGAGGTGGACCGCCTGCCGACCGGCGACAAGAAGCTCAGCGGCATCACGGCGTAGCGGCAGCCGGGCGGCCGTTGCAGCCGTGCTCACAGGTTTATGCCACAAATCAAAGGACCGGCGATCTTTCTCGCCCAGTTCATGGGGGATGAAGCGCCGTACAACACGCTTCCGGCCATCACGGCCTGGGCGAAGTCGCTGGGGTACGTGGGCGTGCAGTTGCCGTCCTGGGACGGCCGCGCGATGGACCTCCAGAAGGCCGCCGAATCGACCACTTACTGCGACGCGCTCAAGGGCCAGGCAAATGGCCTCGCGTTCACGGAACTGTCGAGCCACCTCCAGGGCCAGTTGGTCGCGGTGCACCCGGCTTACGACGAGCTATTCGACGCCTTCGCCGCGCCGGAAGTCCGGGGCAATCCGAAGGCGCGTACCGAGTGGGCCGTAGAGCAGATGAAGTTGGTGATCCGTGCGTCGCGGAACCTAGGGCTCGATGTGGTCCCGACCTTCAGCGGCGCTCTGCTCTGGCCAACCGTGTACCCGTGGCCGCAGCGTCCGGCCGGTCTGGTGGAGGAAGGGTTCAAAGAACTGGCCCGGCGCTGGAAACCGATCCTCGATTTCGCCGACGAGTATGGCGTCGACCTCGCGTTCGAGATTCACCCCGGCGAAGACCTGCACGACGGCGCCACCTTCGAGCGCTTCCGCGAGGCGACCGGCAACCATCCCCGGGCGAACATCCTCTACGACCCGTCGCACTTCATCCTACAGTGCCTCGATTACGTCGGTTACATCGACACCTACGGCGAGTTCATCAAGGCGTTCCACGTGAAGGACGCCGAGTTCCGTCCGTCGGTGCGCGCGGGCGTCTACGGCGGGTATCTCGATTGGAAGGAGCGTCCCGGGCGTTTCCGCTCGCTGGGAGACGGGCAGGTCGACTTCAAGCAGGTGTTCACACGCCTGACCGCCGCGGGATACGATTCGTGGGCGGTGCTCGAGTGGGAGTGCTGCTACAAGGACGCGGCGCAGGGGGCGGCGGAAGGCGCGCCGTTCATCGCGTCGATGCTGATCGAGACGCCGAAGAAGGCGTTCGATGACTTCGCCGGCGCGGGCACGGATACGGCGCGCAACCGGCGGGTCCTGGGGCTGGACTGATGCGCGCGGCAGTGGTGCTGCTGGCCGCGGCCGCCGGGTGGGCGCAGACGCCGGACCCGATGCGTCCCGACCCGAACATGCCGCGTCCGGTCGCGGTGCACGACTCGGTGTTCCTCGAAGAGCTGACCTGGCTCGAAGTCCGCGACGCGCAGCGCGCCGGCAAGACCACGGCGATTGTCGCCACCGGCGGCATCGAGATGAACGGGCCGTACCTGGCGCTCGGCAAGCACAACTACATCCTGCGGGCGACCACCGAAGCCATCGCGCGAAAGCTGGGCAGCGCGCTGGTGGCGCCGATCGTAGCGTTCGTGCCCGAAGGCGACCTCGATCCGCCGACGCAGCACATGCTGTTTCCGGGGTCGATCAGCCTGCGCGAGGAGACGTTCCAGGCGCTGCTGACCGACATCGCGGCCAGCCTCAAGACCGGAGGCTTCCGGGACATCGTGTTCCTCGCCGACAGCGGCGGCAACGTGAAGGGGATGCAGGCGGTCGCGGCGAAGCTGACGCGCGAGTGGAAGGGCGCGGCGCGAGTGCACTACATCGCCGAATACTACGACTACCCCGGCGCCGCCCGTTTCGCCGAGGAGACGCTCGGCGTGAAGCAGGTCCCTGAAGGCCATCACGACGACTACGTCATCTCGACGCAGATGATGACCGTTGATCCGCTGACGGTCCGCATGGAGCAGCGCCGGGCGAAGGGTCTGTTGAAGATCAACGGAGCGAGCCTCGAACCTCCGCGCAGCATCGAGCACGGCCGCCGGATTGTGAACTACCGCGCCGAACGCGCGGCGGCCGCGATTCGGAAGGTTGTCGCCGCTAGCGGAACCAGGCGATAGGCAGGCTCTTGAAGCGGAGCGAGATCCGGCCGCGCTCGGAGACGTAATAAGTCAGGTGGACCCGTTCGCCGTCCCGTGTGGCGCTGGTGTACGCGTACGTCTTGGATAAATCAGACTCAACAGCCTTCGGCTCGGACCATGTCCGGCCGTCATCCTGCGAAGTGGCTGCCACCAGGGGGGTGCGTGGTCCGGAGTGGCCCGCCTTGAGGTCCACGCTCGGATTGTAGACGATCGCCAGCCGGCCGTCCGGGAGGCGGAAGATGGTCGACGGCGCTTCGGGCGCGCGCACCGTCCAGGGGGCGGCCGGAGTCCAGGTGTCGCCGCCATCGGAGGACAGCGCGTGCCAGACCTCGCCCACCTGCGTGCGGATGATCTGGAGCAGGCGCCCGTCCCGCAGTTCGACCAGGCCGGGCTCCATCGCGCCCCGGCGCGGGGCGCGGCTCACGCCTTTCCCCCGGCGCCAGGTGCGTCCCCGGTCGTCCGAATAGTACATCACCGTGCGGAATTCTTCGTTGGGACGGAACACTTCTTCGACAAACGCGGTGGGACACACAAGGCGCCCACTCGCCAGACGCACGACGCGGGCGTTGTTCATCACGTAGTAGCCGGGGTCGGAGATGACGCGCACCGGTTCGCTCCACGTCCGGCCCTCGTCGGCCGAGCGGCGCACCATGAAGAAGAGATCGCGCGGGGAGTTCTTGACGCCGTAGAAGAACAGGATTTCGCCGTCGAGGCGCAGAAAGCTCACCGACATGACGTTCTGGGCGCCGGTCGTCTCTTGCAGGACGTACGGTGCCGACCAGCTCCGGCCGCCGTCGCGCGAGGTGCGGGCGGCGATGCGGGCGGTGGAATCGTCCCGCCCGCCGCCGAGGAATTCCGACCAGGCTGCGAGCAGCGTGCCGTCGCGCAGGACGACAACATCGCCCTCGGAATGCCGGGGGCTGTCCGCGCCGGCCACCGCCAGCATCGTCTCGATGACCTCGCCGGGTGCGTGCAGGGCGAGCAGGAGAAGCAGGGACAGTCCGCGCATCGCCTTCTAGCTTACGACGATGTGCCGGATTTCAGAAAAGCTCGCCGACTTCCTTGGCGATCGCCCGCGCTTCGAGGTGGATCAGACCGGCGTTGCCGCCTTTCGGCGCGATCACCGCCAGAACGCCCTTCGGTCCAGCCGAGTAGAGGAAGATTTGACCCTCGGCGCCCGTGACGCTGATCTCGACAAGCTGGCCGACGCTCAGACTCTCGCTCACCCTCCGTCCAAGATTGATCGACGCCGCCGCCATCGCCGCGATCCGGTCCGCCATCGCCGCCACCCGGGCCGGGTCCGCTCCTCCGGCGATGGAATGCGCGACCGGCAACCCCTCAGTCGACGCGATCAGGACACCCCGGAGCTCCGGGATCGCTGCCCGGAGCGTCTCAATGTGCTTTTGCAGTGCCTCAAGCTTTGCCATTTGGTCTCCCTCAATCCACTAAGAATGACGCCGACGCCCTCCGCTCAGCCGGGCGCACCAGATATTAGAATCGCCGGATAGGAGAATAACTTTAGTCCCTGGGCGAAAAAACTTCGCTCCCGGTATCTGGCTCGCGCCGAAGCCCTTGACCAGTACGGGGAGGGGGCGTACTAGGGTTTCCGCCGGACTCCGGCTGGACGCCGGCTCAGGTTTCGACCTGAGGCCAGAAATACGGCCCTTCTCCTAGCAGTCCGCTCGTAGGGGTTTTCACGACTGGCAACTCGCCCCCCTTGGCCCTACGATGGAGTCTGACGGGAGTGTCTCATGGCTGAACTCCATTGCCTGTATTGTGAGAAACCACTCGGGTTGGTCGCCCGCCTGTCGGGCGGGGAGTTCTGCGGCCGGGAGCACCGGGATCTGTACCAGCAGGAGCATACGAAGTTGGCTCTGGCGAGGCTCATGCAGGCGCAGCCGTCTGCGTCGCGGGCGCCCGAACCCGTCGGGCTGCCGGTCAACGACCCGCCGCCGGCAGGAATGGTCGGTGATCGGACTCCCCCGGCCGCGACAGGTTTTGGGTCCCCCATGGCGGCAGAGGTGGACCGGTGGCTCCTCCCGCAGCCCCCTCTGGGGTCTCGACTGCAAGGAATCGGCTTTGTCAGCCCGGGCGCCTTCCTGCGGCGGGACGTGCAGCCGGAATCGGTCCCGGGGCCGCAATGGCGGCTGGAGGCGGTGGCCTTCGCGCCGCCTGAGCCAAAGCAGGGATATCTCGACGAGCGGCTCAGGCGCTGCGGACAGGTGAACGCGCATGCCGCGTAGCGGGACACAGAATTGGGGAGCGGAACCATGCCGATGACCGGGACAGGCGCCGGGACCGCGAGCGACCGGGCTGGTGGCGTGCTGCTGCCGCTCGACCTGGCGACGTTGTTCCTTCCGTTCGGCCGGCCGGCGGCGGAAGAACTGCGGCTCGCCGCGGACACGACGATGCCATGGCTCGGACGGCTGGTCCCGGAGTGGTCCGGCACGCTGCGGACGGGCCTGGCCTTGGCGGACGGCCCGGGTGCGACGCCTGTCGAAGAGGCCATCCCAACCCCCATCCAGGAAACAAGCGATTGGGACGGGCGCATTCCTCGCATGCCGGACTGGATCCCGCTCCAGTTCACTGCCCAGGCGATCGGGATTGTCTCAGCTCCCGAGTCCCCCGCAAGCACGTGGTTGCGCCAGACGTTTCCCGTGGCGATTCCGCGTTATGACGGGCTGCCGTTCCGCCCGCGCATGGCCGGCGGTCCGCGAGGTGGACCAGTTGCCGCCGCGCCGGCTGCGGAACCGGCACCCGTTGAGCGGTCTCCCGCTGCGGTCCGGATCGAACCGCACCTGACCACCCTCGAGGCGGCCGCGGAAGACAGCGGCATGCCCACAGCCGTCAAGGCAGGCATCCCGGTGCTGCTCCTGGCCGCGGGTCTTGGATACTACTTCTTCTCAAGCGGCACGACCGAGGTTCGGGCCCCGCAGGGAACCGCACAGCAGGCGATCGACGTCGGCGGCCAGGGATGGGTGACCGAATGGGCCTCCGACGCAGTGGGGTCCCGCCGTGGCAGGCAGTTGACGCTCTACCGGCCTTCGATGAATCTCGACGACTACCGCTTCGAGTTTTCGGGCACAATCGAAACCGGCGCGCTTGGATGGGTCTTTCGCGCGGCTGACACACGGAACTATTACGGAATGAAACTGTCCGCCGGGACCTCGGGGCTTGTCTACCAGAGATTCGCCGTCGTCGACGGGCGGGAGAGCTCGGTTGAGGAGAAGCCGCTCGCGCTGCCAGCCGGCCCCGGGCGCCCGCTTTCAGTGCGGCTCGAGGCTCGCGGACCGCAATTCTCGGTGACGGTGCAGGGACAGCCAGTCGACGTTTGGACAGATAACCGCCTGAAGACCGGGGCCGTTGGATTCATCAGCGAGCGGGAGGAACGGGCCTCGACCGGTTCGGTCCAGTTTTCGCACTACCGGGGCGGACGCTAAGAAATAAGGGAGCAACGCGCATGGCAGACAACGATTCCGACAAATGGGTCTGGTTTTCCGACGACGACCCCCTGCCGGGACCCCTGAAGCCGGACTTGCAGACGCCGGTGGATCTGTTTCAGTTCGACGAGATTCCGCCGGAAGCCAGGAAAGAGCCCGGCACCGATGGCTTGGTGCGGGGCCTCGAACTGCACGTCGCGGGCAAGTCCGAAGAGGCTCTGGAGGTTCTGGAAACGGCGCTGGCGGCGGGCGAGCCGGCGGCGGATGTCCAGGCGGCGATCGGAGGCATTCAGTTCGCTCTCGGACGCTTTGACGCGGCGGCACGCGCCTACCGCGCGGTTGCCGAGGCCGCGCCGGAGCACAAGACTGCGTCCTACAATGCGGCCGTTTGCGAGGAACGCGCCGGACGGGCGGCCGAAGCCGCGGTTCTGTTCGACCGCGCGGCCGCCGTCGATCCGGATCGGCGCGAAGCCTGGCTTGGCTTGGGGCTGGCCCGGCTCACGTTGGACGAAAACGAGCGCGCGGTGGAAGCCTTTGACCGTTACCTGCAGGGCGGCGACGATCCGCGGGCGCGGTTCGGCAGAGCTGTCGCGCTCCAGAAAGTCGGGCAGTCCGCCGAGGCTGCCGGGATCTACGAGGGGCTGCTGCGCACCGGGCAGAATTTTCCGGAACTGCTGCACAACCTGATGGTGCTCAACACCGAACGGGGCGATTTCGAAGGCGCGGCCGCGGCAGCCGCACGGCTGCTGGCGCGCGATCCGCAGTCCGCCCCGGCGCTGTCCGTCCTCGCCGCGGCGGCGTTCGCTTCGGGCGACTTCGCCGCCGCGGTCCGACACAACGAGGCGCTGGTGGCGCTGGCTCCCACGCATGACACCTGGTTCAACCTGGGAGTTGCCCGGCAGTCCGGCGGCAAGTTCGAACAGGCGGCTGAAGCCTACACCCGTGCGCTCGAAGCCATGCCGGACTCAGCGCAGGCGGCGGCCAACCTCGGCCTCGTTCTCCAACAGCAGCAGGACCTGAACGGAGCCGCCAAGGCGTACGAACGCGCTCTGCAGAGCGATCCGACGATGGCCGGCCCGCTGTGGAACCTGGCCCTCATCGCCGAGCGCCGCGACGAACTCGAGCGCGCCGAAGGGTTCTACAGCCGGCTGCTCGAACACAACCCGCGAATGGCGGACGCGTCGTTCCGGCTCGGCTACCTCAGGCTCCAGCGCGGCGACCTTCCGGGGAGCGTCGCCGCCTTCGACGCCTGCCTGGCCGAGCGTCCGGCCTGGGGGGACGCCTGGATGAACAAAGGGATCGCCCACTGGCGAAGCGGCGATCGCGACGGTTCGCGCGAGGCCTTCGAGCGGGCGCTGGCGGAGGCGCCCGGCTCGGTAGAAGCGTTGCGTGCGCTGGCCGCGCTCGCGATCGAACGCGGCGACGCCGGACAGGCCCTGGAGTACCAGAAGCGGCTCATCGATCTGGGTGAGCGCAGCCCGGAAGTGCTCTACAACACCGCGCTCCTGCTGCAACGCGACGGCCGGCTCGACGACGCCATCCGCTATTACAAGGAAGCGATCGGGGAGCGCGGGCAGTTTGCCGAAGCGCTTCTCAATCTCGGTCACGCATTAAAATCAATGGGGCAGGAGGGCGAGGCGCGGCAGTACTGGCGCAAGGCGATGGACGCGGATCCGGAGCTGGCGGAAGCTTACTTCGGCAACTAGCTTCAGTTGCCAGGACGCGTCCGGCTGGGGACGCAGGAACGGGAAGACCGATGGTTTCCTCTGACGAAAAATGGGTGTGGGATGACGGCGCCGGCGAGACTGCGGATGTTCCGCAAGTCGGCGACCTGCATCTCGATCCAATCGAATGGCCAGACGAAACACCGCCGCCCGCCCAAGAACCACCCTCTGAACCCCCGCCAGCCAACGAAACAGAAGCCGTCCCTCCGGAGCCGAATCCCGATCTGCGCCAGGCATGGGAGATGCTCGAGGACGCGCTGGCCCGAATCCCGGCTGCCGATCCGGTCGAATGGGAGGCGGAAGCTCCCGAACCCGCGCCGCCGTCGCACCGGGTCTCGGCCCTGATTCTTCACCTGGAAGGCAAGACCGCAGAGGCCGCGGAGGTCCTGGAGGCCGGTATCGAGGCCGGCGGCGACCTCGCCGAATCGCATTGCGCGCTGGGACGCCTTCTGTACGAACTCGGCCGCGACGACGAAGCGGCGCATCACCTGCGGCAAGGGCTTGCTCTCCAGCCCGCCCAGCCGGGTGCGTCCCTCACGCTGGGGCTGGCGCTCCGCCGCCTCGGCCGCCCGGACGAGGCGATCGAGGCGTTCCGCGGCGCCGTGGATTCCGGGGACGGTCCGGATGCGGCGCTCGGCTACGGCGTGCTCCTGCTCGGTGCCGGCCGGTCCGCCGATGCGCTCGACGTCTTCACGAAGGCTGTGGCCGAGCATGCCGGGAATCCCGCGCTGCTGTTTGGCCAGGCGTACTCGTATCACACCCTGGGCAAGACCGCCGAGGCCGAGGCCGCCTACCGCGAAGTGCTCCGGCACGACCCGCAGTGCGCCGACGCCCTGGCCAACCTCGTGGTCCTCCATCACAGCGCCCGCCGGGACGACGACATGCTGCGCGATGTCGGACTGCTGTTGCGCACCCACCCGGAGTCGGCGCCCGCGCTGACCGCGTTGGCGGAAATCGAACTGGCGCAGGAGAACTACGAGGCGGCCGCCTCATTGTGCGAGCGTCTGGCTCAAAGCACCCCGGAAGGATTTGAGGTCTGGATGAACCTGGGCGTCGCGCGCCACGGAATCGGACGCTTCGAGGAGGCCGCGCAGGCGTTCACGGAAGCCGCCCGGATCCGGCCGCGGTCGCTCGACGCCCATCTCGCGCTCGGCGTCTCGAGACTCGAGGATGGCGACTACGTCGGAGCCCGCAGGGCCTTCGAAACCGCCCTCGACCTCGCGCCGGATCACGAACAGGCCTTGTGGCACCTCGCCTTGCTGGCCGATCAACTGGGAGAGGCGGCCGAGGCCGAGCGGCTCCTCGAGCGCTACGTCGCCCGCGACCCGGACTCCTCGGCGGCGGCTCACTTCCGCCTGGGCCACTTCCGCCTGCGGTCGGGGGACGGACCCGGCGCGGTGAGCGGGTTCGAGGCGGCCTTGCGGATGCAGCCGGACTGGCCCGAAGCCCAGTTCAACCTCGCACTCGCCGTCTGGCGCGCGGGGGACACCGCCCGCGCGAGGCGACTGTTCGAAGTGGTCGCGGCCGACCATCCGCGGTTCACCGAAGCCCGCTACGCCCTCGGCCAGATGGCGCTCGACCGGGGCGATTACGCCGACGCCCTGACGCACTTCCGCCGCCTGCTCGAAGCCGGCGACCGTTCGCCCGAAGTCTTCTACAACGCGGCGCTCCTGCTGCAGGACGCGGGACAGCTTGAGGAAGCCGCCGGTCTCTACCGCGAAGCGCTGAAGGAACGCCCGAACCTGATGGCGGCCGTCGAGCGCCTCGGGCAGATCGCTCTAAAGCAGGGGCGCGAAGACGACGCCCGCACCTACTTCCGCCGCGCCCGCCAGGCGGGTCCAGCGTTGGTTGAACGCCAAGCCGTGGGGTAGCGTAGGCTTGGGATCGCGAGAAGTGGGTGCAAGTCCTAGCTAGGCGTCTCTGCCTAACTCGGGCTTGCAGTGAACTGGCGGGACCAGCCGCCAGAGTCCCCGCTTGAGCAGCCGCTGGAGTCGCAAGGAATGTTTGCCGGAACGAAACTGGGAAGGATCTTCTCTGCAGTCGTCGCGTCGCTCTTCGCAGCATGCTCGGGGACGAGCCGGGATGCTACCCTCGTTCTCTCTCTTTCCAGCGATGCGGCAATATCGGATCCCAACGCGCCGGCGCTGGGGGTCCAGCTCACGATCGGAGGTCATGCAGCATGGTTCGTCTTCGATACGGGCGCTGGTGCACACACTCTGGCAAGCTGGTTCGTCGATCGGGCTGGTCTGCAGCTGGAATCGGCTGATGGCTTGACGGCGCAGGACGCGACAGGCACTGAAGTCGCGGTCCAGCGGATCCCTGCCCAACATGCGGAATCGCTCGATGGTCATCGCTTTGTCGTGGCCGATGCCATCGTGGCTCGCTTCCCGCCCCATTTCGAAGAAGCAGCGGTTGGTGGGTTGCTGAACCCGCAGCTCCTCGCGACTCCCGAAAGAGCGACTGTGCTGGACTTGCGATCCTCAGAGCTGCGGGCGGAGCCGTATGCCCAGGCCGTGCGCCGCCTCGGTGCCGTGCCGGTCGCTTCGGAAGATCTCGAGCTGTGCACGCAAGCGGAGGCGCCAGTACCGAACCTGCTCTATGCTCTTCGGGTGAGGTCGCAGAACGGCGAGGCTTGGCTGAAGCTTGATACCGGCGCCAATATAACGGTCTTCCGGGCTGGAAGCCCAATCACTCAAGGATTACCGCTGGAATCGGGCGGCGAGACAATGGGGGTTGCCGGACGACGGCAGCCATACCAGTTGGCCCGTGAGGTCAGGCTTTCGTTCGTGGGTCACGAGACGACATTGAATGCTCACGTCGTGGAGTCGACTGCTGAGGGATGCGGAAAGGATGGACTGCTCGGCTTGGACGCGCTGAGTTCATGTGCTCTGATTCTTGGCCCTGATTCGCTGGCGTTTGCGTGTGATCCGTGAAGGGGCTGGCTCGCCCTTGCGGACCGGCTGCCTAACGAGGCGCTGCACCTGCCGCCTCACTCGACGCAGCCCACCTTGAACACACGGTCAGACCGATGAAAGCCCAAGAACACGACAAACTTCTCCAGGTACTGAAACACCGCTTCGAGAACAACCCCAATCGCCACAAGGGTCATACCTGGAAATCGGTCCTGGCCAGGCTCGAACGGACTCCCGCCGCGCACATCGCTCGCAGCGATGGAGGCGTCCGGTGGGGAGCCGGATGTGATCGGCTACGACGCGGGTTCCGGACAGTTCATCTTCTGCGACTGCTCTCTAGAGAGCCCCCCGGACGCAGGAGCCTCTGCTACGACCGTGGAGCATGGCTCTCACGGCAGGAGAAACAGCCGCACGGGAGCGCCGTCGAGGCCGCTGCTGCTGAACGTCCGGACGGCAGCCGGGCGCTGTCCAAGTCATTCGATCGCGCCCACCAAGTGCAGTAGACTAATCGCATGCGGATCACAAAGGGAACGGTGGTTGACGGCCGAATCGTCGTGGAGGATGAGGTCCTGACGGAAGGCTCGAACGTCACTGTTTTGGTTTCGGACGAACCCGCTTTCACCCTGACGCGCGAGGAGGAGGCCTCTCTGCTGGAAGCGATTTCCGAAGCGGATCGGGGTAACTTGCTGAATGCCGAGGATGTCCTCCGGCGGCTGCAATAACAATCGTGCTGCCGGTCAAGGTCACGGCTCGGGCTGATTCAGAGATTCGAGAAGCTGGCGCCTGGTGGCGGGCGAACCGCGACAAAGCGCCGCACGCGTTCCGGGAAGAGCTTCAGCGCGGGTTCGCGCTGCTCGCGCAGCAACCCGAAGCCGGAACACTGGCGACCAATACGAAACTGAAGGGTGTGCGGCGAATTCACTTGAGCCGTATCCGATATTTCCTCTATTACAGGATTTCTCCGGCACAAGTCGAGGTCCTGGCGCTGTGGCATTCCAGCCGATCAAGTGGCCTTGGCATGTAGAAGCCGCCGGGCACCTTAAGTACACGGTCAGGCCCATGAAAGCCAAAGAACAAGACAAGCTCCTCCAGTTACTGAACGCCCGCTTCGAGAAGAACCCCCATCGCCACAAGGGGCACACCTGGAAATCGGTCCTGGCCCGGCTCGAAAGGACTCCCACCGCGCTCACATCACTCGCAGCGATGGAGGCGTCCGGAGGGGAGCCGGATGTGATCGGCTGCGACGCGGCTTCCGGACAGTTCCTTTTCTGCGACTGCTCTCCGGAGAGTCCGCCGGGACGCAGGAGCCTCTGCTACGACCGCGACGCATGGCTCTCGCGGAAGGAGAACCGGCCGTCCGGGAGCGCCGTCGAGGCCGCCGCGGCGATGGGCATCGCGCTCCTCAATGAGGAGCAGTACCGCGCACTCCAGCGGCTCGGCGAGTTCGACACGAAAACGTCCAGTTGGGTGGCAACGCCCGAGGACGTACGCTCCCTCGGCGGCGCCCTCTTCTGCGATCGCCGCTACGGCAAGGTGTTCGTCTATCACAACGGCGCCCAGTCCTATTACGCAGCCCGGGGCTTTCGCGGCCTGCTGCGCGTCTGAGCCCGTCAGAACCGCAGCGTCATCCCGACGTTGAACTGGCGCATCTGCAGCGGACCGTAAATGTAGGTCGAGTCCCGCAGCGGACCGCGGTCGAAATCCCTCTGGAAGTCATCGCCGGTGTTAAGGGCTGCCACGTAGAGCCGCAGCGACGCTGTGTCCCGCAGATCGAACGAGCGGCTGGCGATCAGGTTGAACACGGCAAACCGCTTCGAGGCCTCCAGGCGGTCTTCCGGGATGACGCCGGCGTAGTGCGGCACCGCCATGGAGCCGGTGAAGTCGCCTGAGCCAATCAGACTGAAGCCGCCGGGCAGGTCGAAATCCGCCTGGACGAATCCGTACTGGTTCGGAGTCCGGAAGAAGCGCAGGCTGCCGAACTGCGGCTCGGGTTCCTGGAAACGCGCCTGCTGCATCGTCCAGCCGGCGCGGAATCCGAGCCATGCCGAGGCCTGGATGTTCGCGCTGAAGTCGACGCCGCGCACGAAGGATCCTGCGCCGTTCACCCGCTGCAGCAGGCGGAATCCGTCGCGTTCGGTTTCCGCGAGCTGGAACGTATCCCGAAGCTGCGTGGAGAAGACGCTTGCTCCGGCTTGCAGCCTCCGCCCGCCGAGCGTTCCTGAGTAGTCGAGAGCGGCGTTGTAGCTGAGGGAGCGCTCCTTGCGCAGACCGGGGCCGCGTTCCACCAGAAAGCCTTCGCCCCCGACCGCGGCAATATGCAGGTCTTCGTCGAAGATCATCGGTGCGCGAAATCCGGTGCTGACCCCGGCCCGAACGTTCCAGCTCTGTGTCAGACCGTAGCGGACGTTGCCTCGCGGGCTGAGCACCCAGGAATCCACCGTGTTGTTGCGGTCGGCCCGCACCCCTCCCACCAGCACCAGCCGCGGCGACACGCGGTACTCATCCTGGAAGTAGAGACCGTGGTTGCGGAAGCGGTTGTCAAAGGCGCGGCCGTAGGCAGGGATGCGGTCCTCAACCCCTTCGCGCCAGAACTGGTATCCGCCGAGCAGCGTGTGTTTCCCTTGCTGCCGCCCGATCTGGGCGTCGCCCGTCGCCAGCGGATTTCTCGTGCTGCCGTAGGCGTTAGGGTCGAAATCCGCCCCATAGTAGCTGTTGCGGCGAAACAGGCTGTAACTCGTGTTCAACGAGTAGTAGGTGAGCGGCGTCGGTGCGTGATGGAAGCGCAGGAAGCCGGTCTCGCGCCGGGAGGCGATCTGTTCGGTGATAAAGGTATCCTCCGGCCGGAGATCGAACTGGCTGCCACCGCGGCGGAACTCGTCCGACACGCTGCCTCCCGCGGCCAGCGAGGCGCGGCCGTCCAGAAACCTGCGGTAGAGCGTGCCGCCGCCGGCCAGCAGTTCCCGGCGGGGCAGTTCGGTGAACCCGTCCCGGTCGCGGTCGATCTGGGTCCGCCGGATGCCGCGGAAATAGAAGTCACCGGTCCATTCCGCGGGCAGCGACACGATCTGCGCCGCCAGACCGGCCTGCTGTTCGGGACGCCCCTTGTGCCAGCCGGTCATGGTGTCGGCGGAAAACGTGTTCTCCCGCGGTTCCCGCCGCACAAGATTCACCACGCCGGCCACCGCGTTCGGACCATAGAGGGACGAGTTGCCACCTTTCACCACCTCCAACTGCTCCAAAAACTCGGTCGGGATCGCGTCCAGGCCGTATACCATCGAGACCCCGGAAACCGAGGGCAGACCGTCTTCCAGAATCTGCGTATACGCCCCCGGCAAGCCGTTCAGACGCAGCGCCGTGAACCCGCAGTTGGCGCAATTGCTCTCCACGCGGACGCCCGGCACAGTCGCGGTCAGGGCTTCGGTGAGCGTCCGCTTCACCAGGGCATCGGTCAGTTGCTGGGTGACCAGTTCCGTCCGCACCGGCGCGTCGACAGTCAGGTACGGCGTACTGGTGCCGGTCACGACCACGGATTGCTCCAGAGCCGTCCGCAGGGGCAGGACAATCTCGATTTCGCCGATCACGCCCTCCCGGACCTCGACGGCGAGCTTGCGGCCTTCGTAATGGTTGGCGGCCAGCGCGCGAAGAATCGCAGTTCCCGGCGGAAGGGGCGTCAGCAGGAATCCGCCATCGGTCCCGGTGATGGCCGTTCGGATTCCTGCCTCGATGCGGGCTCCGGCGACCGGCCGGCCTTCCTCATCCACTAAACGCCCGGAGATCCCCCCCGGAGCCTGCGCCAGGAGGGCAACCGCGGCGAGCAACACAACAGCTAACTTCCACGCGTTAGACAAAGGCATGCTCCACTAGTGTACACTGGTTTTGTCTCTGATGTTAACTATGAGTAAATGCCTCCTGCTCCTCGTCGCGCCGGTCCTGGCGGAGACCCGCGCCCCCGCGCCGGAGTTCCGCGCGCAGGACGCGACCGGCAAGATGCGCCGCCTGTCCGATTTCCGGGGCAAGGTGGTTGTGTTGAACTTCTGGGCGACGTGGTGTCCACCGTGCCGCGTCGAGATGCCCTGGTTCGACGCCGTCTACCAGCGGCATCGCGACCGGGGGCTGGCGGTTGTCGGCGTCGCGATGGACGCGCAGGGGTGGAGGGCGGTCACGCCGTTTCTGGCGCAGCACCGGATCGGCTATCCGAACCTGCTGGGGAACAGCCGCATCGCCAGGCTCTACGGCGGCCTCGATACCCTGCCGGCCACATGGTTCCTGGACCGCCGGGGCCGCATCGTGGCGCAGCACAAGGCGCTGCTGGGGGCGGAACACCTGGAGAAGATCGTCGACGCGCTGCTGAACGAAGCGCTGCCGGAATCAGCGGGGCTTGTGCTGCCGTCCGATCTGGAGGGCGCGCTCGACGCCGCTGCCGAGCCCCGAGTCAGACCCCACCGCAAGGAAGCGGTAGCCCTGGTCGAGCCGCTTGGCGACGCCGGTGGCGCCGGTCAGCGTTCCGCACGGGGTCTTGCTCTGTTTGCAGGCTTGGCCGATCGTTTCCATGGCCCGTTCCAGTTCGGGGTCATCGAAGCCGACGCCCAGCGAAAAGGCCAGGTCCGAGGGACCGACGAACACGCCGCTGACGCCCGGCGTGGCGAGGATTTCGCGGATATTGGCCAGCCCTTCCCGCGACTCCACCATGCACCAGAGGAATAGCTCGCCCTTCGGGTCGAGCGGCCACACGTCGGCGCGCTCGCTGTACTCGGCGCCCGTGAGGCCCCAGGAGCGGGCGGCCCAGCCATATCCGACGCCGCGCCGTCCCCGCGGTTCGGCGTCCGGCGCGCCGCGCTTCTGCGGATAGCGCATGGAGCGCACCGCTTCGAGCGCCTGTTCCGCGCTGTGGACATGCGGCACCACCACGCCGAACGCACCCAGGTCCAGCACCTGCTTGATCAGGAAGTCGAGCCTTTCCGAGCCGCTCGAGGGCAGGCGGATGATCGGCAGAACTTTCAGCGCGGCGCTGCCGGTCTCGATGATGCGCCGCTTGTCGGTCATCCCGAGGAGGAACGCTTCCAGGCGCGTCGGATCGTAGGGCGAATGCTCGAGATCGACGATCACGAAGTCCAGAGACGATCCGGCGAGCGCCGCGCCGCCGCGCGCCGTGAGGTTCGTGGAAAAGACGCCGAAGACTGGACGGTTTTGCTCGAGTTCCTCCGCGAGACGGTTCAGGCGTGCGCCGGACTGCGCCAGGAGCGCCGGCGCCAGGATCAGGGCGAGCAAAAATCGCATCAGGACAGACGCACCTTTCGCAGGTCGATCTTCGCCGTGTCGAATTCGCCCAACCCGAGGGCGCCGGCGATCTCGACGTGTTCCGGCTGCATCTTGACGAAGGTCGAGTCTGCGTCGGCTTCGGCCAGCGCCACCGGCTTCATGCCCACGGCCGCGCGCTGCGCGTCGATCACGTCCCAGCCGACGCGGTCCATGGCCACCGGATCGGTGGCGAAGTACATCGTCTTATGCTCCCAGACGTACTTCTCGACCTTGCGTCCCGGCCCGCCGTGATAGGCGCCCTGCACGCCGTCGAGGATATGCAGGATGCACTTCTCGCGGATCACGGGCAACTCCACTACCGCCGGAATGAAGATGCCGCACGCGTTGAGTGACTTCGTCGCGTGGCTGCGGCGTACGTTGTTCACGAGTCCGTGCGAGAGATTCTTCAGCGCCAGGGTGACACCCGCCGACTGGTGATGCTTCAGCAGGCACAGATTGATCACCTTGTTGACTTCCTTGGTCAGGAACTTCGCCACGTAAGACCGGCGGAAGTGCGCGTCGTTCTTGTCCGCCTTGGGTTCCACTAGCGCCATCTCCATGTACTGGTCGCGGTCGTAGCCGTCCATATCGAGCTGGAACGGGTGCGTCTTAACGGTGGCCGCTGTCCAGCGGACGCCATCGGGCAGCCACTTGTCGAAGCCCGCCTGCTGGAACTCCGTATGATAGCGGTCGTAGCAGACGATGTCGCGCGCCTTGACGCCGGCCTGGCCCAGACCGCTGACGATCTCGTGCAGCACCTCTGGTGCGGAGATCACCGCCGGACGCCCGACCGGATTCAGCTTGATGCCGACCACGTCGCCCGGCTCAAAGAAGTAGCGCCAGGCTTCGGTCGCCGAACCGGCGCCGGTCAGATCCATCATGCCCCGGGCGATCATGTCACGCACGGGACCTGCCTGATAGGCGCCTGAGGCGATGCTGTTCGGGTGATGCACCGACACGACCCGTCCGCGGAACGGTCCGGGCATGGTGAAGCGGGAGGCGGCTCGCGCCTTCCGGGTAGCCGCGGCGGCCAGCAGGCCGGCGGAGAGAGTGCGGGCAAACCAGTCTCTTCGTCCAATCATCGCAGTACTTTCATCATAAACCCCGCGAGACGCCGGATATGCTACAGTGAAGTCCACTTGCCCTCGCGGGGGCAAGAGCGCGGGCCTTGCCGTCTGGCGGCCGGCGCCTGAATGGCACGGCCGCATACCGATGCTTCTGCCGTTCGGCAATTCCTAATCAGGAGTGGTGTTTCTTATCATGAGTCCTTCCACCTCCGCGACCGATCCTTTCGGCCTGCGTAATAAGGTAAGTTGGGTTACCGCTATCGCCGTCGGCATCTTCCATGTGGGCGCGATTGCGGCATTTTTCTTCATCGACTGGACCGCGATCGCGGTCGCCGCATTCCTTTACTGGCTGACGCTCTCCTGCGGAATCGGGATGGGCTATCATCGCCTGCACACGCACCGTTCGTACGTGGTCCCGAGGCCGCTCGAATACTTCTTCGCCGTCCTCGGGACCCTGACGCTGGAAGGCGGGCCCATGTTCTGGGTCGCCACCCACCGTGTCCATCACCAGAACTCCGACCAGCCGGGCGATCCACATTCGCCGCGCGATGGCGCCTGGTGGTCGCACATCGGCTGGATCATCTTCGGGGAGGCCAAGCACAGCAACACCGAGCTCATGGCGAAGTATGTGCCAGATCTGGCCCGCGATCCCTTCTACCGCTGGCTGAATACGTATCACTTCGTTCCGCTGACGGTTCTCGGCATCGGGCTGTTCCTGTGGGGCGGGCTTCCGATGCTGCTGTGGGGCATCTTCTTCCGCGTCACGGTGGGATTGCACGCCACCTGGCTCGTGAACTCCGCCACCCACATGTGGGGTTCGAAGCGGTTCAAGACCCGCGACGACTCGCGCAACAACTTCCTCGTGGCGATGGTGACCTTCGGCGAAGGCTGGCACAACAATCACCACGCGCATCCGACCTCGTCGCGGCACGGGCTTGCCTGGTGGGAGTTCGACCTCACCTACCTGCAGATTCGCCTTCTTGAGATCCTTGGGATCGCGAAGAAGGTCAAGGTTGCGTCGGTCGACGAACCCTACGGCGCCGAACGCCGCGTCGCGTAGTCAGTTCCCGGGGCGCCTACTGCGTGTTGTGACAGAAGTCGCAGCCGTTAGGCGCCTTGTACGCCGCGTGGCAATCCATGCACGCCTGCATGGATGTGGGTTTCTCTTTCACAATGACGTCCCGGGTCGCGACCGGACCGTGGCAATGCTCGCACGCAATCTTTGCGTCGACGTGGTGCGACTGGTGTGAGAACCAGACGTACTCCGGCACTTCGTAGACACGCTTCCACGGCACGGGTTCCTTTGACCTGGCGAATTCCGCCAGCTTCCGGATCGCCGGGCTGTCTTTCTTCACCGTCGCGTGGCATGCCATGCAGGTGGTCTCCGGCGGGAGTCCCGCGGCGAATCCATCCTTGAGCGAGTGGCAGTTCCGGCACTTGATCCCAACTTCGGAATGCACCCTGTGGCTGAACGGGACCGGCTGCTCGATCGCTTCGGCTTCAGGCTCCGGAGCGGAATACAGCACCGCCAGTGCCGCGGCCACGGAAATACACACCCGGCCCACCGACTTCTTCGTCATGGCAGCGCAAATGCGACGAACTCGTCGCCGGAGCGCGTGTTCCGCTTGCCGCCGCCCGCGGCGATGACGACATACTGCTTGCCGTTCGCCTCGTAGGTGCAGGGCGTGGCGAACCCGCCCGCGCTCAGTTGGTGTTCCCAAAGCACCTCGCCCGAGTCCGAGTCAAACGCCCGGAACTTCGAGTCGAACGTGCCGCCCATGTAGACAAGTCCCCCCGCTGTGGCGATCGTACCGCCGTGTGACGGCGAACCGGTCTTGCGAATACCCTTCTTCACCAGCGCCGGGATCTCGCCGTTGACGATGCGCCAGGCGAACTCGCCCTTGTCCATGTCGATCGCCGTCACGTATCCCCACGGCGGTTTCATGCCCGGATGCCCGTCCGGGTCCTGCAGGACAGCGCGCTCCGGCAGCGCATAGCGGAACGGCTTATCGGGCTCGGCAGGAGCGAGTGTGATGCGGTTGGTGCTCTCGTCGGAATTGACGAAGAGCCGGTTGCGCTTGGGGTCGAACGAACAGCCGCCCCACAGCGCGCCGCCCCGGAAACCGGGATGGACCAGAGTCCCCTGCAGGCTCGGTGGCTCGTAGATGGCGCCTGCGCGCGACCGCTCGAAGATCTCCCGGACATGAGCATGCGCCTCTGGCGAAACGTCCGTGATGTACTCCTCGAAGAAGCCCTGCCGCGAGATCGTCGGAGGTTTCAGCGGGATAGGCTGCGTGGGCCACAACTGCTCGCCCGGGACGTCGGATTTCTTGACCGGCCGCTCCTCCACGGGGAACACGGGCTTGCCCGTCTGGCGGTCGAACACGAAGACCCAGCCCTGCTTGGTCACCTGGACGCAGGCGTCGATTGTGCGGCCCCCCTGCCGGATCGTGACGAGCGCCGGTTGTGCCGGAAGATCGTAGTCCCAGACATCGTGGTGGACGGTCTGGAAGTGCCACGCGCGCTCACCGGAATCAGCCTTCAACGCAAGCACGCAATTGCCGAACAGGTTTGCGCCGATGCGGTCGCCGCCGTAGAAATCGAACGAAGGCGAGCCGATGCCCGCGAACACCAGGCCACGGGTTTCGTCGAGGCTCATCCCTCCCCAGCAGTTCGTGCCGCCGCTGCGCTTGTACCCGTCTTTTGGCCACGTGTCGTAACCGTACTCGCCCGGATGCGGGATGGTGTGGAAGATCCACCTGCGCTTGCCGGTCCGCGCGTCATAACCGCGGATGTGGCCGGGGGCTTCGGGGTACGGCCCCTCTCCGCCGCCGCCGGCCACAATCAGCAGATCCTTGTAGACCACCGGCGGACTCGTGTGCCGGAAGCTGAGCCCGGTCATGTCGTGGTCGAAGTCCTTCTTGAGGTCGATGCGCCCACCCTCGCCGAAGGACTTCACCAGTTCACCGGTCTTGGCATCCAGGCAAAGCATCTCGTCGCGAATGGGAACGAAGATCCGCTTCTCGCTGCCCTGGTTCCAGTAGCAGACGGCGCGATTCACGCCGCGCGCCTGCCTAGCGCTGACGCCGGCGAACGGGTCATGGTTCCACAGCACTTTGCCCGTCGACGCATCCAGGGCGCGGATCTGCAACTGCGCCGTCGTGATGTACATCACCCCGTCCACCACGATCGGGGTGCACTCAATCGTCGTCGACGGGCGTTCGCTGGCGTCACCGCTCTTGTGTGTCCAGGCGACCTTCAGGTTCTTCACGTTCGAACGGGTGATCTGCTCGGCTGGCGAATAGCGCGAGGCCAGGGCGTCGCCGCCATAGTGGCGCCATTCGCGCGCCGCATCGGCAGCGGCGGGACGCGGTCCGGGCAAGGCGGGCAGCGAACTGGCCGCGAGTCCGGCGGCGGTCTTCTGTAAGAAGGAACGGCGGTCAATCGATGGCATGGGCGATCCGTGGCGGCTGGGTGGAAAATTTCATCTTAATATATGCCCGATGCCGGGCGTCTGTCTTGCCCGTTGCCGCCCCATCCGCGTATACTGCCGGGCAATGCTGACGCGACGCGGTTTCCTTGCTGCCGCACTCGGTGCTGCCGGGTGCGGGTCCCGGTCTGACTCGAGACCCAACGTTCTCTTCCTGTCGGTCGACGACATGAACGACTGGGTGGGTTGTCTGGGCGGCTACCCAGGCGTTCAGACGCCGCACATCGACGCACTCGCCAGGCGCGGGGCGCTGTTTCGCGACGCACACTGCTCGTCGCCACTGTGCAATCCCTCGCGCACGTCCGTCCTCACGGGCATGCGTCCGGGCACGACCGGCATTTACGGGAACGAGGAGTTCTGGCGTCCCGCGCTACCCGATGTCGTGACCCTGCCGATGCACATGAAAGCCAACGGCTACCATGCCGCGGGCGCGGGCAAAGTGTTTCACCACACCTCCGGCTTCAACCCGCCAGACCAATGGGACGAGTATCAGATCCAGGAGTTCGACGACCCCTGGTACCGCCGCACTGAGTGGTATCCGTGGGTGACCAGGATTCCGAATCCGCCGGGACATCCCTTCAACGGGCTTGCCGGGATCGACCGCTTCGCCGGAGAGTTCGATTGGGGTGTGCTGCCGGGCCGCGATGAGGATACCTACGGGGACATGGCGGCGGTCCGCTACGGCCGCGAGTTCCTCAAGCGCGAGCACACGAAGCCGTTCTTCCTGGCGCTCGGCCTCTGGCATCCGCACATTCCGCTGTTCGCGCCGCAGAAGTACTTCGATCTCTATCCGGAGGACCAGGTTCGCCTGCCGGAGGTGCCGGCGGACGACCTCGACGATCTTCCCGAAGCAGGCAAACAACTCGCCGCGTTCCGCCGCCACGAGCACGAACGCATCGTCGCCGCGGGCAAATGGAAGGAGGCCGTGCGGGCGTATCTCGCCTGCATCAGCTTTGCCGACGCCATGGTGGGCCGCATCGTGGAGGCCCTCGATGCCAGCCCATATGCCGACAATACGGTGATCGTGCTGTGGAGCGACCATGGCTGGCACCTGGGAGAGAAGGTGCACTGGCACAAGTCGACGCTCTGGCAGCGTGCGACGCACGTCCCGCTGATCTTCGCCGGTCCGGGCGTGGCGGCGGCGGGCACGCCGCGCGATCAGCCGGTCGAACTGTTGGACATTTACCCCACGCTGGTCGAGATGCTACAGCTTCCGCGGCGCGAGGACCTTGAGGGGCTCAGTCTGGTGCCGCTGTTGCGCGACCCGTCAGCCACGCGGCGTCCGGCGGTCTCCAGCTTTCAAGCGAACAATCACGCGGTGATTACGCCGGAGTTTCGCTACATCCGTTACCACGACGGCGGCGAGGAATTATACGACCGCCGCGCCGATCCGAACGAATGGAAGAACCTCGCGTCCGAGCCGCGGCACACCGGGGTGAAGCAGGAACTCGCCCAGTGGATTCCTACGCGCGCGGTCCCGAGAGCGCCTGTGCGGGACCAGTACGACTTCGATTTCGCGACGTACTCGTACCGGAGGAAATAATGCGGGAAGTCTTGGGTTTGGTGCGGATGAGAGGACTTGAACCTCCACGACCTTTACGGCCACTAGGACCTGAATCTAGCGCGTCTGCCAATTCCGCCACATCCGCAGGTGTGGTTTCCTCCTCTAGTATCGGGGAACGGCCGCGTTCTGTCAAACCAGTTGACAGAACGCGCATCTCACGGTACCCTACAAAGAATGCCCCGTGTGGCTGCCATTGCGCGGAAGACCGTGGCGGCGCTCGTCCTGCTGACGATGCTGCCGTTCGCGAACCTCGCGTTGCTTGCGGCTTCCACGCGCTCGGGCATGGCGTGCTGCCGCACGAAGAAGACATGCTGCTGCAGGAAGGCAGGCAATGCTCAGGGGCCCGCGGCCGTCGGCGTCTCGCAGGGATGCCCGAGAACGTGCAGCCTCGCGCTCCCAGCCGGCGACGCTCTTCGCGCGCTGTCTTCGCCGGCGCCCACGGCGGGCTCGCCGCTTGCGGCCGTCCTGCTGCGCCAAGCCACTCAAGAACATTCGCTCCAGCACGCTTCGCTCCCGCTTGAACTCTGGCAAAGACCGCCTCCTCGCGTCTGACACCGCAACTGCTTCCGGCGGTGATCAACCGTCGTGCTTCATGTCAGTAACCAGCCAGGGGAGGCCAATCATGCGGCTTGTGCCGCTTTGTATTCTTATTGGCGCCGGGGGGGCAATGTACGCGCAAAGCATCAGCGCGTCCCTCTCCGGCATTGTGTTGGATTCCAACCAGGCGGCGGTCGAAAGTGCGGACGTCGAAGTGACGAACCGGGACACCGGTGCACTCCGGCGCCTTACCACCAGCGGCCGCGGTCTGTTTCGTATTCCGAGTCTGCCCGCGGGCGATTACCGGGTCGCCATTTCGGCTCCGGGCTTCGCGCGTCTCGTCTACGAGTCTCTGCCCCTGGTGGTCGGGCAGAGCAGGACACTCACCGCAACCCTCGAGCCCGAGGCGTTGCGCCAGGAGATTACCGTGTCGGCCGAAGGCGCGGGCCAGTTGGAGACGGGCGCGGGCAATGTCGGCCAGACCTTCGAACCGGCCGAGATGAACGACCTGCCCAATGTCTCGGGCGGCCAGGGACGCAACTTCCATACCCAGGTCCTGCTGACGCCGGCAATCGCCCCGACCTACCAGCAGCACCGGCCGTTCGCCGTCGGAGGCGCGCGCTCGCGCAACAACAGCTACCAGATCGATTCGAACGACTACAACGAAATCGAGGGCGGACTGCTGATGGGCCGCGGAACGAGTGAACAGCTTGTGTCCGTCGAGGCGCTGGCCGGCATGCAGGTGCAGACGCACAACTTCAAGGCCGAATATGGGCGCAACAACGGCGCGATCGTGTCCATGGTGACCAAGCAGGGGACCAACGAGTGGCACGGGTCGGCCTACGAGTTCCTGCGCAATGAAGCGCTATCGGCACGAAACACATTCGATCTTGCGCGCCCGCCGCTCAAGACGCACCAGTTCGGCGGCACGATCGGCGGACCCATCCGTCGGGACAAGACATTCGTCTTCGGGAACTACGAAGCGCTCGTCCGGCGGGCCGCGGCCGTGAACACGATCCAGACCCTGACCCCGCAGCAGAAACTGGCAGCGGCGCCCGCCGTGCGTCCACTAGCGGCGCTCTACCCCGATCCCAATCTGCCGGGCACGAATCTCTTCCGCAGCAGCGTCCCGCAGAACGGCTCGCTCGGGACGTTCCTGATCCGAGGCGACCATACGATCAGCGACCGGCAGCGGGTCTTCGCGCGGTCCCTCTACCTGAACACCTACACGGAGACGCGCGCCGGAGCATCGCTACTCCAGGCGCACCGCGATATCGGCACGCAGAGCCATTCCGTGCACCATAGCTGGACGCCGTCCGCGCGCAGCCTCAACGAGGCCCGCTTCCAGTTCACGCGCTTCAAGATCGACGACACCTTCGACGACCCGGTGCAACTCGGGGATCCCGCGGTGAACGGCGAAGTGGGGGCCGTGGCTGTCGGTGGACTCAGTTCGCTCGGCCACTTCTTCTTCATGGCGCAGAAGAACTTTCAGAACAGCTTCCAGGCATCGAACGATTTCTCGATCATCCTGGGGCGCCATGCGCTGAAGATGGGCGGCGTCGGGCGGCGGCAGCAATTGAACGGAGGCAGGTTCAATCCGACGCTGACGGGCCAGTTGCGCTTCATCAACGCCGCCGAGTTTCTTGCCGGGCGTCCGGTTTCCTACAGCCGGAACGTCGGCAATCCAGCCGTCGGGCTGCGGTCGATCGAAGCGCACAGCTACATTCAGGACGACTGGCAGATCCACTCGCGCCTCACGCTGCACCTTGGCTTGCGCTATGAACTGAACACGGTGCCTGTGGAAGTAAACGGCCTGATCCCGGATGCCTTCCGCTTCCGGGGCGACCACAATAACTTCGCGCCCCGCTTCGGTTTTGCCTGGCGCGCGGACCGCGAAGGCCGCACTGTCGTGCGGGGCGGCTACGGCGTCTACTACAACATCCTCGAACTGGCGTTTGTCGGGCTCACGCGGTTCAACCCGCCGCTGATTCAAAATCTGACCGCCGCGCGGCCTGTCTTCCCCGATCTGCTCGGACAGGCACAGGCCGGGATTCCCGGCGGCCTCGTTCTGCCGGATCCGAATGCGCGGACGCCGTACGCCAGCCATTACAACTTCCGCATCGAGCAGCAGATTCCCGGCTCCCGTTCGAGCGTGAGCCTGGGCTATATCGGCACGACCGGCATCCGCCTGCCCTACACCACGATGCCCAACGGCGGCGACGCCATGCCGCAGGCGCAACGTCCCGACCCCAGCGTCGGCGTCGTTTCCTTACTGCGGACCGACGCAACCTCCGCCTACCACGCGCTCGAAGCGGTCTACGCCTGGCGGCGTTCCGATCTGTCATTGCGCGGGTCGTACACGTTCGCCAAGTCACTCGACCAGTTGAGCGACTACACGTCGACCAACACGGGCATCGCTCCCGCGCTCTTGCTTCTGGATGAGACCAACCGCGGTCTGAACCAGGGGCCGTCGGACCACGACATGCGGCACGTGGTGAATCTGTTCGGGTCCTACGAGCTGCCCTGGGCGCGGAAGAACCGCTGGCTGGGTGGATGGCAGGTGCAGTCGATCGTACGGCTCACTAGCGCGCTGCCTTTCACGGTCTTCTCCGGCACCGACAATTTGAACCGCGCGAATGCGAATCGCGCCCTGAACGTCCCGGGCAGCCTGGTCCGGACTCCTTCGCAGCGCCAGGCGCTACGGCTGGCTGACGGGACCACGACGGCGCAACTGATTCCCGCCGCCGGAACCCTCGGCGACATCGGCCGCAACACAGAACGCGGAGACCGCCTCGCGCAGGTCAACGTGTCCGTGGGCAAGGGTTTCGCCCTCACTGAAACCTGGCGCGCGGAGTTCCGCGCCGAAGCATTCAACCTGCTGAACTCAACAAACTACCAGACGCCCGACGGACGTCTGAACTCGGCGACGTTCGGCCGGGCGCTGACCGCGCTCGATTCGCGCCAGATGCAACTGGCCCTGAAGCTGACATTTTGAGGAGAACGCGATGACGATATCCCGACGTGCAATGTTGACGGTTCCCTTCGGTGCCGCTGTGGCGGCTCCCAAACCGGACAAGGAGGTCAAAGCCGTCTTTGAGGCAAAGCGCCGCCTGATCGGCCCGGGACGCAGCCCCTGGCTGGTGGCGCGCCGGCAACACGGCCTCATGATGGCGTACTCGCGGCAGGGCGATCTGTTCTTCCAGTCGTCGAACGACCTCGGCGATACATTCACCGAACCGCTGCCCATCAACAGTGTCGCGGCCGAGGTCAGCGACCACGGCGAGAACGGTCCTCAGCTCCTCAGCAGTCCCGGCGACCGCGAGTTGTACGCCGTGTGGAACGCGCGCACGCCGAATGCGCCTGGAAAGAGCGACGTGCGGTTCTCACGGTCGAGCGCGATGCAGGTGGCGTGGTCACCCGCGATCACGGTGAACGACGGGCCGCCGGCATCGCACAACTTCCAGGGGGCCGCGGTAGCGGCCGACGGCGCCATCTACGCCGGCTGGCTGGACTCGCGCGATCCTGGCGGGTCGAGCGTGTACGTCACGTGTTCGACCGACGGCGGCAAGTCGTTCGCGCCGAATGTGCGGGTGGTGGGCAATGTCTGTCCCTGTTGCCGCGTATCGATCGGGACGGTGGGCAACCGCGTGGTGCTGTCCTGGCGGCAGGTGGAAGCAGGCGACATTCGCGACATCTTCACGGCGGTGTCCGAGGACCATGGCAAGACCTGGAGCCAGCCGGCGCTGGTCGCGCGGGATGCCTGGAAGATTAGCGGATGCCCTCATTGCGGTCCATCGCTGGCCGGCGTGGGCGACACCCTCTGGATCGCCTGGATGAGCGAAGGCGGCGGCGAGCCGGCGGTATATATTGCGCAGTCGCGCGACGGAGGGCGCACGTTTTCGCAGCGTGTCCAGGCGTCGGGAGAGACGCTGGATCCGACGCATCCCCGGCTCGCGACCAACGGCGAGAACCTGGCGCTGGTGTTCCAGGCGCGCGAGGCGGGTGGCGAGCAGGGCTGGGGGAAGTTCGTCGCGTGGTATCGCGAGGTTTACCCGGACGGCTCGATGTCAGCGTTGCAGCAGGCGCCCGCGGGCGATGCGAATACATCCTACCCGAGTCTGGCTCTGGGGTTGAGCGGACGGTTGTTCATGGGCTGGAGCGAGTTGTCGGACGGCGCGCCGCACGTCGCCCTGCTGCGGGCGCGCGCCGCCAGGCCGCCGAAGTCTTCGTAGAGACGAATGGCCGACCCCAGCAGGAGCAGCCTGATTCCATCCGCGGAATCAGGCTGCCGTGGTGACTTCTATCTCACCGGCGAGGCTGATTGGTTCAGGGACAGGGTCCCCGAACTCGCGGAGAGTTGCTAGGTGCCCCTGGATCGCCTCGCGGATGCTGAGCCGCACTTCTTCCAGGGTACGGCCGGTCGTCATGCAGCCCGGCAGGTCCGGAACGTAAGCCGCCCAGTTTTCCTGGGCCCGTTCGAAGATCACTGCGTACTTCACGCTCATCGCCCGTTCTCTAATCCCGCGGCCCTCAGGACTGCCTTTAGTGTACCAATCGGTACGTCGTCGCCCTGATTGCCTGGAATGGTGACGACGTTTGGTTTCGTCGCGTGCTTGAAGTGCCGGTGACTTCCCGTTGTCCTCACGTGTTTCCATCCGTCGGACTCGATCAATCGGACAAGGTCACGAACGCCTACCGTAGCTGGATGCGGTCGTGCCGATCCCACGTCGCCGTATCCGACAAAATGACCTGGTCGCCCACCGCCAGACCTTCCAACACTTCGATCGTCGTGGCCGACGCCCGGCCAAGTTTGACGGGCACTCGCGTGGCATGGATCCCATCGGCATCCACCCTGTAGAGGCCGACCGTCGCTCCCGTTTGACCACCGGTAGGACGAGGCATGTAGGTGATCCCCGTCAAGTGTTCAATCTCGATCGTCCCTGTCACGCTCAGGTCGGGCCGCGCGCCGGCCGGGAGAGGACCTTGGAGCTTGACGTCGACCGTCACCGTCCCTTCGCGGGCGGAGGGATCGACCCGGGACAACCACACCCTGAATCGTGCTGTTGCGGGTGTCGATCACGGCGTTCTGGCCGATCGTGACGTCGTTCGCCTGCGTCTCGGCGATGCGCAATTCAGCCTTGAGACGGCTTGGCTGCACCACCTTGGCAAGAATCGCGCCGGCCGACACCCTCTGCCCGACCTCCACGGATAATTCCTGCAGCACACCGGCCACGCCCGCCTTCACCGACAACGCTTCCACCTGGGCGCGCCGAAACTGCCGTAGCGCCTCCAGCCGGGCCACGTTCGCCGACTGGGCGGCTAACTGCGCCTCGACCGCTTCGTGGGTAATCGCCATGCGTTTCGCCTCAATCTCTTTCCGCTTGGCAAGTTGCTCGACAGCCAATTGGGAAGTCTTGGCGGTGAGATCGACCAGGAGGCCTTCGTTATTGAGTGAGGTGTCTCGATGTGCCCGCAGAGCAGCGGTCTGATACTCGGCGTCGAGCCGGGCGGCCTCCGCCTCCTGGTTGAGCCTCTCGCTGCGCAACTGGACCTGAAGATCCACCAGGCGGGCTTCCCCGGCCTTCCATTCGTACTCGGCGTCGAGAGCCGCAAGCTGCAGTTCGGGATTGGCGAGGACGAGCAGCACGGTCTCGGGCGTGACGCGGTCCCCGGCTTGAGCGAACCGCCTCTCCACCCGCCCGTCGGTGGCGGCGGGAATCCAGAGAACGTCCACCGGAACGAGAGTCCCCTGGCCTTTGACTTCACGCGTCATCGATCCAGTCTCCACGGTTCCGGTCCAGATGGAGGATCGCTCCACTGGGTACGCCGCAGGCTTGAGGCGCGATGGCACAATGGCGAGAGCGGCGACCAGGCCAAAAGCCACAATGCCGTACGTTGCGCGCCGCAACAGCCGCATTCTTCGCGTGTTCTCGCGGGGTCTGTCCATGGGCTTCCCTAGGGCCAACGGGGGTAGAATCCTGTCTGAAGGTTTCAACAGTCCGGGCTCCGGTTTCGTCTCTCTCCATGAGGCAACCGATGCGTACATTACTCGCGCTTCTCCCGGCGTCGATCTCACTGGTCGCGCAAACCGTTGAGGGAGTACTCGACCAGCAGCCCGTCCACCGGCCTGACCCGACTTGGGCGGTCTTCCACCTCGCTCCCGCCTCCCCGCCGGAGCGGGCGCGCCTGCCGGTCAAGCTCGCCGGACGATGCGGTCTGGAGCGGGAAGATCTGGTGGAGCAATTCCCGCAGCGAACGGCAGGCGGCCGTCGTCTATGCCGCCGACGGCCGCCGGTTGATCGCCATCGACACAAACGGCGACGGAAGGTTTGGGGCCGGCGAGGTTCACCCGTTCCTGCGTGCGGCTCCAGAATCCGGGGATTGGGATCTGACCTGGACGATGCGCGACGCGGGTCCCTTCGCGAGCCTGCCTCTGCGGTTCCGGGTCCTCGAATCCAATCGCAACCCGGAGAAAGCACAGCCACTCCATGTCAACGACTGGTTCCTCGTCTATGGCCAGGTGAACGTCGATGGACGGCCTGTGCGGGTGGCCTTCCAGTACCGCTCTCGCGACGGCCGGATCGATCCGAGGAACGGCTCGCTGGGAGTGGACGGAAACGGGGACGGGGTCATCGACGTATCCAATCACTCTCCTGAATGGGCGTGGGCTGATAACGAAAGCGTCGTCTTCCGGGCCGGTGGCGCGTACCTTTCAATCGAAGCCGTGGACCTGGAGGCGCGCCGGTTCCGGGCTAGGCTTCATCCGCCGGCCGAATACCCGCGGATCGAACTCCGGCCCGGCGTTCAGGTGCCGGACTTCGAGTTCGTCGATTTCGAAGGCCGGCCGCGGCGTCTCTCCGAGTTCCGGGAGAAAGTGCTTGCTCTCGATTTCTGGGGTTCCTGGTGCGGGCCTTGCATTGCCCAGTTGCCGAAACTCAAGGAAATCCACGCGCGCTACCGGTCGCGCGGCTTCGGGATCCTCGGCATGAACAACGAGAAGGAGGGCGATCCCGCGCAGGCGGACGCGGTCGTCGCCAGGTTCCAGCTTCCTTGGACGCAGGCCCGGACCTCCGGTATCCTCGAACTGATCGAACGGCGGTTCCGCATCAGTTCGTGGCCGACGTTGATCCTGGTCGACTCCGAGCGGCGCATCATTGCGGCGCCAATTGAGTTGGACAAGCTCGAAGCCGAGCTTGCGGCACGGCTCGGCCGGTAGCGGCCGGCTCAGGCCGGATCCAGCGTCTTCGTGAACAGCGCCGCACCGGTGAGGTCGCGCAGCACGACGGACATCTCGCGGGTCTTCGCATCGATGCGCACGTCTCCGAAGAACTGCAGGCCTTCCGACGGCGCCATGTTCGGAAGAGTGCAGTGCTTCTGGTACACCACTTCGATGCCGAACGTGTCATCAGTCTGCGACGGACCGAACGTGCCCGCGTGCAGCGGGCCGGACATGAATTCCCAGAACGGCGAGAATTCCGTGAATCGCGCTTTCGCCGGGTTGTAGAAGTGCGCCGCCGTGTAGTGGGTGTCGGCGGTGAACCAGACCACGTTCTTCACATCGCGGATCGACCGCAGGAGCCGCGCCATCTCGATCTCACGGCCGCGAGCGGCGGCCCGTCGCCGTTGGCCAGGTTTTCGAAACGCGGCCGTCCATCCGCATCCTTGCCGTCGCCCACCTGCAGGCCGATGGGCATGTCGGCCGCGATCACCTTCCAGGTGGCCCGGGACGCCTGCAACCCGCGCGACAACCAGTCAAGCTGCGGCCGGCCGAGGAAAGGCGTTTCGGCGGTCTCGCGGTTGAACGTGTTCGGGCCGCGGTAGCTGCGCATGTCGACCACGAACACGTCGCACAGCGGTCCGTAGGGGATGCGGCGGTAGATGCGTTCGGCCGCAAGCAGGCGCATCGGGGCGTACTCGAGAAACGCACGGGTGGCCCGCGCCACCAGGAGGGGCACGGACCGCTCGCGGTAGCGGTCATCGAGTTCCTTGGATCCCGACCAGTTGTTCGTGACCTCGTGGTCGTCCCACTGCCAGATCTGCGCGACTTCCGCGTTGAAGCGGCGGACGTTCGCGTCCATCAGGTTGTAGCGGTGATTGCCGCGGAATTCGTCGAGCGTTTCAGCGACCTTGCTCTTCTCCTCGGTGATGACGTTCTTCCAGAGCGAGCCGTCCGGCAGCGTCACCTCGGGCTGGATGGGGCCGTCGGCATAGATGGTGTCGCCCGAGTGGATGAAGAAGTCCGGTTCCAGGCGGCGCATCGCTTCGTAGGTGCGCATGCCGCCCCAGTCCGGATTGATCCCCCAGCCCTGCCCCGCGGTGTCGCCGGCCCAAAGGAACCGCACGCCGGAGCCGGGAGTCCGGAAGCGGCCGCTCAAGGGGTCGCTGACGAGGCGGCCCGTGCGCAGGTCCTCGAAGCGCACTTCGTACAGGATGGTCTGTCCCGCGGGAAGGCCGGTCAGTTCCGCGCGACCCGTGAAATCAGTCACATCGAGGCAGTGCGGACCCTGGATCTCCCGGGATTCGCCCCGCTCCGATGTGCGCCACGTCACGCGCATCCGCGCCGGGCGATCCGCGCGGGACCAGACAATGGCCCGTCCGGGGCGGACATCGCCCGCCATGACGCCAAATGGAATGTGCGGCAGGTCCTTTTGCGCGCGGACGATGGCCGGCGCACAGCCTGCTGCCAGCAGCAGACCGCGCCGCGAAATCACGGCCGCTTCTTCCGCGTGGCGACGAGGTGCACTTTGCCCGCACCCGCGGCGTCGACGCGTAGCGTCTGGTCGACAATCTCCGCCTGTTCCACGAGGTGGCGCTTGTAGGAACCCGTCGCGGGGCTGGCGCTCTCGGCGCGTCCGATGTAGCGCAACGTGCGGCCCGATTCGTCCAGCAGAGGCTGCAGGTTCTCCTGGATGAACCGCCAGGGGCCCATGTTTCGCGGTTCCTCCTGCACCCAGACGACGTCAGCATCGGGCCCGTATTTCTCGAGGATCTCCCTCACCTCATCCTCAGGGAACGGATACAACTGCTCCACGCGGACCAGCGCGACGTCGCCCGCTGCCGCTTCGCGCTGCGCATGCAGGTCGAGGTACACCTTGCCGGAACAGAAGGCGACGCGTCCCACGGTCGCCGGGTTCGGCTGCACCGGATCGTCGATGACTGTCTGGAAACCGCCGCCCGTGAACGCCTCCAGCGGGGACGCCACGCCGGGATGGCGCAGCAGCGACTTCGGCGTGAACAGCACCAACGGCTTGCGCATGCCGCGGCGGTCGCTGCCGCCGAACATCTGCCGCCGCAGCAGGTGGAAATACTGCGCCGCGGTCGTACAGTTGCACACCTGGAAGTTCTCCTGCGCGCAGGCGGTCAGGAACCGCTCGATGCGGGCGCTGGAGTGCTCGGGACCCTGGCCTTCGAATCCATGCGGCAGCAGCATCACGACGCCGTTCGGCTGGCCCCACTTCTGCTCGGAGCTCGAGATGAACTGGTCGATCATGATCTGCGCGCCGTTGACGAAGTCGCCGAACTGCGCCTCCCACATCACGAGCGTCAGCGGGTCGGCCACGCTGAAGCCGAACTCGAAGCCGAGCACGGCGTACTCGCTGAGCGAACTGTCGTAGACCTGGAAGTGCGCCTGGTCCGGCGACAGGTGGCACATCGGAATGTAGCGTTCCGCCGTTTCCGAATCATAGAAGATGAGATGGCGCTGGCTGAAGGTGCCGCGGCCGGAATCCTGGCCGCTGAGCCGGACCGGCGTCCCCTCCAGGACAAGGCTGCCGAAGGCGAGCGCCTCGGCGTACGCCCAATCCACCACGCCATTCGACCGCAGCACCTCGCGGCGCTTTTCGACAAAGGTCCGCAGCTTCGGATGGATATGGAACGTCTCCGGGAAGCGCGTAATGCCTTCGACCACCCGTTCGAGCAGGTCGCGATCGATCGACGTGCGCGGGCAGAATCCGCCGATGTCCCCGGCGGGAACCGTGCTCAACTCCTGCAATTCGTAGCGCTCGGCCGTCCGCTGCGCCTGATCGAAGGCCTCGTTGAGACGCTGCGCGACGCTCTTGCGCATCGCGGCGACTTCTTCGAGCGTCAGCACCTTCTCGCGCACCAGCCGCTCGGCGTACTGCACGGCGGCCGAGGGATGCTGCCGGATCTTGCGGTACATGATCGGCTGCGTAAAGCTCGGATCGTCGCCCTCGTTGTGGCCGTGCCGGCGGTAGCAGACCATGTCGATCACGACATCTTTCTTGAAGGCCTGCCGGAAATCGAAGGCGACCTGGACGGCCCGAATACACGCCTCCGGGTCGTCGCCGTTCACGTGGAAAATCGGCGCCTGCACCATGCGGGCGACATCGGTCGAATAGTAGGCCGAACGCGCGGCGTCGGGCAGAGTCGTAAAGCCGATCTGGTTGTTGATGACGAGGTGGATCGTGCCGCCGGTGCGGTACCCGGGAAGCTGAGACATCTGGAGCGTCTCCTGGACCACGCCCTGGCCGGCGAACGCAGCGTCGCCGTGGACCAGGATCGGGATCACCTTCTCGCGGGCCTTGTCGCCGAGACGGTCCTGCTTGGGACGGACGATGCCCTGGACGACCGGGTCGACTGCTTCGAGGTGGCTCGGATTCGGGGCCACCGAGACCGTGATGTCCTTGCCCGCGGGCGACTGGCGGATGCCGGTCGCGCCCAGGTGATACTTGACGTCCCCGGACCCTTGGGTGCTGGTGGGATCGATGTGTCCTTCGAACTCGGCGAACACCTGGGTCAGGGGCTTGCCGACAACATTTGCCAGCACGTTCAGGCGTCCCCGATGCGCCATGCCGATGACGATCTCCTGCACGCCGTTGTCGGCGGCGCGGTCGATCGCGTGGTCAAGAATCGCAATGGCGGATTCGGCGCCTTCGAGCGCGAACCGCTTCTGCCCGACGAAGCGCGTATGCAGGAAGTGTTCGAATTCTTCGGCGCGGATCAGTTCGTTCAGGATTTCCAGGCGCGTTTCCCGGCCGAGCGGCCAGTTGTTGGCTTCCGGCTCCATGCGTCGCTGCAGCCACCGTTTTTCGTCCGGGCTCTGGATGTTCATGAACAGCGGCCCGATCTTGGCGCAGTAAGTCTGGCGCAGCGTCTCCAGGATCTCGCGCAGGGTCGACACGGCCTTGGGGCCGACTTCGCCTCCGCCGCCGAGCGTGCCGGTGGGGAACTCGCGATCGAGATCCCAGATGGTCAGCCCGTAGGTGGCCGGATCAAGTTCGGGGTGATACTGCGGTTCGGAGCCCAGCGGATCGAGATCGGCGATGATGTGCCCGCGGACGCGGTAGGCGTTGATCAGTTGGATGACCGCCGCTTCCTTGGCGATTTCCGCCTGGCGCGAGGCCACGCCGGGCAGGGAAGAATGCAGGTCCGGCGACCATTGAACCGGACGGTGTGGCATCTTCAGGCTCGCGAAGATTTCGTCGTAGAACTCTTCTTCGCCGTCGAGCAGCGCCTGGATCTTGCCCAGGAACATGCCGGATTCGGCGCCCTGGATGATGCGGTGGTCGTACGTACAGGTGACCGTCATCACCTTGCTGATGCCGAGCGCGGCGCGCACGTCCGGCGCCACGCCCAGGTACTGCGGGGGATAGTCGATGGTCCCGACGGCGACGATCGCGCCCTGTCCGGGCATCAGGCGCGGGATCGAGCCCATGGTGCCGACGGTCCCTGGATTGGTCAGAGAAATCGTTGTCGCCTGAAAGTCGTCGAGAGCCAGCTTATTGCGGCGGGCGCGCGCGACGAGGTCGTCGAACCGTGCCATGTAGGCTTCGAAGTCGAGCGACCCGGCGTTCTTGATGTTCGGCACGACGAGGTTGCGGGCGCCTTCGCGCGTCTCGACGTCCACCGCGATGCCCAGATTCACCTGCGGCCGGACGATCCGGAAGGGCTGTCCGCCGCGTTCGGAGTAGGCATGGTTCAACTGCGGGAAGGCGCGCAGCGCCCGCACAATCGCCCAGCCGATGATGTGGGTGTAGGAAACTTTGCTCTTGCCCGTGGTGGTGCGGCGCAGGTTGACGATGCGCCGGTTCTCGTCGATCACCTTGACCGGAATCGTGCGCTGCGAGGTCGCCAGCGGCAGGCTGAGACTGGCCTCCATGTTCTCGGCGATCTTGCCCGCGATGCCGCGCATCGCGACCAGTTCTTCACCCGGACCGGGTTCGACCACCGGGGCCGCGGGGGCGCGACGCACAGGTTCGGCCGCCGGGGCGCCGCCATTGTCCAGACGCTTGCCGTTCGCCTCGAACATCTGCTTCCAACTGGGATCGACCGCCTGCCGGTCATGCAGGTACTGCTGGTAAAGTTCTTCTTCGAGCCAACTATTGATCCCCAAACCGGGTTCTTTTGTGCTGGACATTGGGAGGAAAGACGCCTTCCCTGTTATGATACCTTCTCCAGCGGGGGTTCCGCGGCCGCCTCCCGCTTCTGTGCCCGGTGGATCCTGGCAAGGGCGCGGACGGCATTGAACCCGACGCCGTGGGGCGATCCAATGAGGCTCTTCAACAGCGGGATGAACGTGGGATCCTCCAGGTAACCCATCGCCCAGCAGGCTGCGGCCCCGTGGGCGGCATTCGGCGATCTGGACATCCTTTCCAGGCCGTCTTCCCCTTCCTTTAGCTTTGCGTAGCAGAGCCCGATGCAGGCATTGGCCTGAACGCGGTGATGCGGGTCCGCAGCCGCCTTGCGGAACAGGTCCAGTGCGCCCTCGGAGCTGTCGTGCCACAACGCCTCCACGGCGTTGGCGCGGATGCGGGGATCCGGATCGGTGAGCCATTTCCTGAGCCAGACGGGGTCCTTCCGGCCCCGCGCCGCCAGGAGAGCGGCCTTCGACCGCACCTTTTCGTCGGGACTCCTCAGGATCTGAATCAGGATGGGCAAGGTTCGGTTCCCGTCCGAGAACGACGAAACGACTTCCAGGACATGGGTCAGAATGGCCGCACTCTCCTTGCTCCTCGCGTCCCAGACCGCGCGCAGCAGGCGAACATCCAGTGCGGGTTCGATGCGGAACAGAACCTTCGCCGCTGTCTTCAACTGCCGCGGATCTCTCCGCGGATCGCAGAACTCCGCGATCACGGCATCGAGATTGAGAAGTGCGCGGGCCAACCGCTCGCCTCCCGGGACCGGCTCGCCACTACCGAGAAGCGCCAATCCCTCCCGGCAGAACTGCTCCGGATCCTGCCGGATGAGTTGCTCGAACTCCTGTTCAGCGCCGCCCCTGCCGGCTTCGACTTGCTCCAGGATGTCGACGATCGCGGCTTGCTTTGCGGTGTCGGGCTGCACCAGTGGCATCTCCTAGTCCCTTATCGGCCGCCCTGGCCGAATACGAGGGAAAAGAGACCGTGCGCGCCGTCTACCGCCGCCCACTCAGGAAGGAAACTGAATCGCCTGAACCGGCTAGCCGGGGCTGTAATTAGGGATACGACTGACAGACTGGCGGTGAGGGTGGGATTCGAACCCACGGAACCCGTAAAGGTTCAACGGTTTTCGAGACCGCCCGATTCAACCACTCTCGCACCTCACCTCAGTTCCCTACTATACCAGCATCTCCGGGCTCCCGGCAGCCCCTCAGGCGAATGGCCTATCACTTGCCATAGAGGCGCGTATGACCACAGTCGAAGCCCTGCGTATGGAGATCGAAACCCTGCGCGCCGAGGTCGATCGGCAGCGCGACGCCCTCGGCAGAATTGCCGATACCCTTTCCCCAGGTCCTTGCGAGCGTTGCACTTGCGCCGGATGCCGGGGAGAGATGAACGAAGCTCTCCAGATTGCATCCCGGATGCTTGCTGAGGAAGTCGAGCCCGTGCCGTCCCGGTTTGCGGCGGTCCGCGCAATCTTCGCCGGGCACAGTTTACAAAGCTGGTAAATCTTACACGGTCAGCGCAGCCAGTCGCGCACTGACGCAGCCGGCGCCGCGACGCGCAGGCTGACTCCGGCTTCCGACGCAGCGATCTCCATGTGGTCGAGCAGCGGTTGGAAACGCGGGTGCACGGTTGCGCGGGCCAACGTGGCCAGTCCCCGGAGCGTAGCGGCCAGGTCTTCGGACTGGCGCGGGTCCCGCGTGACTGCGGCCACTTCGACGGTCGCCTCGGACGCGACCAGAGCCCAGCCACGAAACGATCGGACTGCGGCGAGAAGACGGCGAGTATTGCCGCTCTGCCCGCCCGGCACCCCAAGCGTCCGGGATTCTCCCGCATCCATCACAGCCCAGACTGCAGCGCCTTCCGGAATGCCGGCGACCGCCTCGAGCAAACGCCCAGCGGCCGGAGACGATCCATGACGGACGGCATCCATCTCTCCAACGGCGCCGACGTCCCGCCGCAAGGCGCGCACGCGCCACGCGGGTGGCATGTCCAGCAGTTCTCCGCGCACCAGGACGATCCAGGCGTCCGGTGTGACGGCGGCGAGTACTTCTTTCACAGTTCTAGTACGCCTATCGAGCCGCGCGTCCCACACGGGACTGGCACGCAGCGGCGCGCCGCGGAGCCCTGCGAGGAGCACGGTGTCCGGCGGGATGTAGGCGGCCAGCTCGGGATCGACGCGGCCGCGCGATGGATCCCGCCCGCATCCGGCCAGCACGATCGCGACAACCAGAAGCCAGCGCATCAGTAGCTCCGCCGCTGGAAGAGCCACACGGCGCCGCCAAGCGCCAGGACGCCCGAAACCGCCGAAGTCGCCAGCGCGCTCCAATCGGTCAAGGGCTGTCCCATGGCCAGATTCCGGCACTGGACGCCGAGATCCCAGACCTTTGGCAGCACGTGATAGAGCGAACTCCCGAAGACCTGAAGCGGCGCTGCCTCCACAACCCTGTTCAGCAGGTCGCGCTGGGAAGCGATGGCGGCGCCGAGGACGGCGGCCAGCGTGAGAACCGGCGACCACACCGGGCTGGCGGTCAGGACCGCCGCCAGCAGCCCGATAGCGAGCAACGAGGCCACCAGCACCATGGATACGGCGGCGGACCAGAGCAACCCGTCCGGCCAGATGCCCGTCTTCAGGCCCGCAATCAGCCACACGCCGCCGACCAGGTACGCCGCATTCAGCGCAATGACCAGCAGCGACCCGGCGTAACGCGACAAGAGCAGGTGCGGGCGGGAGACAGGCTTGGCGAGAAGCCATTCGATGCGCCCGGGCTCGAATAGCGCCGGCAGAACGCTGGCCGCCGCCCCGAGAATCACCAGCAGCCCGGCGCTTACGAGGAACGCGGCCAGCAGACCGAGGAAGTTGGCCAGAAGCGTCGCGATGTCACCCGCCGAGCTCTCGAATCCAAGAAGCGCCACGCTTGCCGGAACACCAGTCTCAACCCGCAGGGCGGCCAGGACCAGGAGCACCACGGTGGAAAAGCCTGGCATGGCCCAGAAGGCGCGATGGGCCGCCGTTTCGCGGAACAATTCGGCAATCAACGCCAGCGTGACCTTCATGCTTGTGCCGCCCGCTCCACCGTATCGAGGTATACCTGCTCCAGAGTGCTGCGCGCGGGACCGAAACTCTCCAGAACGCCGCCGCCCGCCCGGATCGCATCGAGCGCGGCGTAGGCGTCCTCGCGCTTTGCGAAGACCAGTCGCACATGCGGCGCACTGGCGTCGCACGACACCGCCGTGCCGGCAACCGCGCTCAGGACTGCCTGCGGAACCCCGGCGGCGTCCACCTGGAATCCGCCGCCCGCGGTCAACTCCGCGACGTTCCCCTCGCGCGACACGCTTCCCCGGCAGAGGATTGCCACGCGGTGGCAGCATGCCTCGACATCGGCCAGGTGGTGGGAGTTCAGGACAATCGCGGTCCCCTGTGCCGCGAGTTCGGAGAACAGGTCGAGGACGTTGCGATGCCCCGAAGGGTCGAGGCCGTCGGCCGGTTCGTCGAGCACGAGCAGACGCGGCCGCGGCAGAAGCGCCTGCGCCAGGCCAAGCAGTTGCAGCTTCGCCCGCGGCAGCCGGATGAGCCTCTCGCCGAGCGTATCCGCGATTCCCAGGCGTTCGCACACCTCGGCGATGCGCGATTTCAAATCGTCGCGTCGGACGCCCGCCAGGGTCCCGTGATACAGCAGCATGTCGCGCGCGGTGAGCGGCTCGGGAACGAAGAAATGCTCCGGCACATAACCCGTGTTGCGGCGGGCGGCGGCGTCGGCGGCGTCGAGTCCGAACAGCCAGACGCGGCCCGCACTTGGACGCACACAGCCGAGCAGCATCCGCGCGAGCGTGCTCTTGCCCGATCCGCTGGGTCCGAGAAGGCCGAAGATAGTTCCCTCTTCGACACGGAGCGAGACCGAATCCACGACGCGCACGCCACCGTACGCCTTTGTCAGGCCTTCGGTCAGAACTGCGCTCTCTCGCCACTGTCCGGGAATGCCTCCATTATGGCAAACTGATACAGACTCGTGAAATTTCTATTCGTCGCACCGGCCTGCCTGCTGGTTCTTGGCAGCGTCCCGCTAGCGGGCGCGAACAAGCTGACCAGGCAGGAAAAAGAAGATGGCTTCGTCCTGCTGTTTGACGGCAAGTCAACGCAGCACTGGCGCACGATCCGGCAGCGCCCCGGCGCCGGCGGGTGGGTCGTCCGCAAGGGCATCCTCACCTGGGAGAAGGGCGGGTCCTGGCTGGGCACCGAGGAGAAGTATTACGACTTTGTCCTGCGGCTCGAATACCGCACGGGTCAGGACAGCAACTCCGGCATCTTTCTGCGCTCCGCCGACGAGGGAAACCCGGCATTCAGCGGCATGGAGCTGCAGATCGCCAGCGACGCGGGTAAACCGCCGGGCAAGCAGACCACAGGTGCGCTGTACGGCGCCGTGGCTCCCGCGCGTAACATGGCGAGACCGCCGGGCGAGTGGAACACGGTGGAGGTGATCGTCTATGACCGCCGTGTCCATGCGACCTGGAACGGCGCCGTGGTGCTGGATGTGAACCTGGATGACGCGCGTTACCAGGATGTCCAGGAGCGGCCGCTCGCCGAACGTGTGCCGTTCGGACGCGTCGGCTTGCAGGCGTACAGTTCCGGGGAACCGGTGGAGTTCCGCAACCTGCGCGTCCGCGTGCTGAAGACCGGGCCCATCTTCCCTCCCCGGAAGAGCGACGATCTTGAGGATTGACGCCGTCCACCATTACGTGGACCTGTCCCGCTTCGCTTACGGCTTTCTGCATCCGCGCCTGCATCAGGAGTTCCGCCCCGATTGGATCGCACCCCTGTTCAAGGAGCGCCGGTTCGACGGAGGCATCGCCGTCTCGCTGCTAGAAAACGATGCGGAGACCCTCTGGCTGCTCGATCTGGCCGACCAGTTTCCCAGCGTGCTGGCTGTTGCCGGCTGGGTCGACGTCGATACGCCGGGACTGGCTGCCCGCCTCAATGCGCTGTGCAGCCGGCCGAAGTTCCGCGGTGTGCGGATGAATGGCGTGCCCGGCGATGCAGCCTTGCGCGAAGTCGCCCGCCGGGGGTTAGTTGCCGACCTGTCCCTGCCGCCGGAAGCGCTTCCCGGCGTTGCGGAGTTGGCCGGGCGGATCCCCGATCTCGCCATCGTCCTGGACGGCATGGCTGCGCCTCCGTTTGCTTCCGGCTTCGACGCCTGGGCCCGGGCGATGGAGGACGCCGCCAGGCATCCGAACGTGGCCGTGAAGGTTTCGGGCTTGCTCCTCCGGGCGACGGCGCCGTGGTCGGCGGTCGAAATTCGGCCCTGGGTGCACCATGCGTGGGACTGCTTCGGACCGGATCGCATGATGTTCGGCAGCGGCTGGCCGCTGTGTCTCGAGGCCGACACGTGGAAGGCCGAACTCGCGGCGTTTACGCAGTCGATCGGTGCGCTGCGCGAGGAGACGCGCGCCGAGGTGCTCGGTGGCGTAGCGGCGCGTTTGTATAAGATACCTCTATGAACGAAACCTCCCTGTCCCGCCGCACTTTTGTCGCGGGCGCCGGCGCTCTCGCCGCCGTGTATCCCGCCCGCGTGAAGGGCGCCAACGAACGCCTGCGCATTGGCGTGATCGGCTGCGGGGGCATGGCGATGGGCCACATGCGCGGCCTGATGCGCATGCGCGAGGCTGAGAACATCGAAGTCGGGGCGGTCAGCGACGTCTATGAGCGCAACCTGGAGCGCGCCGCCGAAACCACGGGCGGCAAGAAGTACAAGGACTACTGCGCGCTGCTCGATTCCAAGGACATCGACTATGTGCTGATCGCTTCGCCCGAGCACTGGCACGCCCAGATGACCCTCGACGCCGCCGACGCCGGCAAGCATATCTATTGTGAGAAGCCGATGACCTACAGCGTCGAGGAGGCGAAGAAGGTCGTGGCCAAGATCCGCCAGACCCGCGTCAAGATGCAGGTCGGCGTGCAGGGCATGTCGGACGATTCCTACGAGACGGCGCAGCGCTACGTGAAGGAAGGCGTCCTCGGCAAAGTCGTGATCGCCCAGATCGACTATTCGCGCAACCATCTGGAGGATTTCTGGGTTCGCCCGATCGATCCGGACGTGCGTCCCGGCGAGAACCTCGACTGGAACGCCTGGCTCGGACCCGCGCGCAAGCGTCCGTTCGATCCCGACCGCTTCATGGGATGGCGCCGCTACTGGGATTACTCCTCCGGCATCGCGTCCGACCTGTTCGTGCACCGCATTACGCGGATCCTGAAGTCGCTCGATCTCACCTTCCCGGAACGGGCGGTGGCGACCGGAGGTAAGTACGAGTTCACGGATTCCGCGGCCGAGATTCCGGATACGATGAACGTGCTGTTGCAGTATCCCGGCGGCCCGGACGTGATCCTGGTCTCGTCGATGGCCAATGACACGCCGGTAGACCATGTCCTGCGCGGGCACAAGGCGACGCTGCAGTTCACCCGCACCGGCTTCACGATCAGGCCGCAGAAGCTGTTCGAGGAGGGTGCGCGCGAGATCGTTCACGAAAAGACGGGCGCAGAAGCCGTCGATCTGCACCACAAGAACTTGCAAGCGGCGATCCGAACGGGTGCGCCGCTCAAGTGCGACCACATGCTCGGCTATTACGGCGTGGTCGCGTGCGCGATGGCGGTGGAGTCGTACAGGAAGCGCAGGTATGCCGCATGGGACGCCGCACGCGAGCGGATCGTCAAAGCGTAAGCTGTCTTTTACGTATCCTGGTTCTGACGTTAGCCATTGCTTACACTGCGCCGGCGATCACATTCTCTATCCGCGGCACGGACGGCCGCGTGCACACGGAACAGGATGCGGCGGGAAAGCCCATCGTCCTGGTCTTTGTTGCAGTGGGCTGTCCGGTGGCCAACGCCGCGGTCCCGGAACTGATCCGGGTCCACTCGCAGTACGGAAAGCAGGCGGCGCTGTACGCTGTGTACTCCGAGCCGGGAATAGAGGCTGCGGAGGTGGCGGCACATGCCGCGTCCTACGCGTTGCCGTTTCCCGCGCTGCCCGATCCTGAACAGAACCTGGCACGGCAGGTCGCGGCGCGCGTCACGCCGGAGGCATTCGTCGTAAGGGAAGGGAAGATCCGGTATCGGGGACGGATCGACGACCGCCACGAGTCCCTCACGCGCAGACGGGTGCGGGCGACGCGTGCGGATCTGGCCGAAGCGGTGGAGGCGGTGCTGCGGGGCGATCCCGTTGCGCAGCCGGAGACGCGTGCAATCGGGTGCGCGATTACCTACGCGGAAACCGGCCACGGCAAGATCACGTTTGCGCAGGAGGTCGCGCCGGTGCTCTACAAGCGATGCGCTGGATGCCACTATCCGGGCGGTCCCGGGCCGTTTGCGCTGTCCGGCTACGACGATGCGGCGCGCCGCGCGGCGCAGATCGCGGCGGTGGTCGAACAGCGCGTGATGCCGCCCTGGAAGCCGGAACCGCTGCCCGGCGTTCATTTCGCGGGCGACCGCCGCCTGCCCGACGCCGAAATTGAGTTGATCGCCGAATGGGTGCGAGGTGGAGCGCCCCGGGGCGACCCCGCCGCCGAGCCGGCGCCGCCTCGCTTCACCGGCGGTTGGCGTCTGGGGAAACCGGATCTCGCGGTACGCCTGCCGCAGCCGTATTCCATCGCGGCCAGCGGCGAGGACCACTACCGCTGCTTCGTCCTGCCCCTCGACCTGCGCGAAACACGGTACGTTCGGGCGATGGAAGTACGGCCGTCGAACCCGGGCGTGACGCATCACGTTCTGGTTTTCACCGATCGCACGGGCGCAGCCCGGAAGCGCGATGCAGAGGAGGACGGCCTGGGATACGAGTGCTTCGGCGCGCCGGGATTCCTGCCAGGTGGCGGTCTCGGCGGTTGGACGCCCGGCACGGGTCCGATTGAACAGCCCGCGGGCGCCGCCGTTCCGGTGCGGCCAGGTACGGATCTCGTCCTGCAGTTGCACTTTCAACCGGCGGGCAAGCTGGAACAGGAGGAGACTGAAATCGCGTTCTACTTCACGAGTGAGCCTCCGACCCGGCGGCTCATGGATGTCGCGCTCGGGTCGCGCGAGATCGACATTCCCGCCGGCGAGCGCCGCTATCGTGTGACCGATGCCTTCACGCTGCCGGTGGATGTCGAAGTGACCGGGGTGATCCCGCACGCCCACTACCTCTGCACCGAAATGCGCGGGAAGGCTATTCTGCCCGATGGAACCGAGCGCCTGCTGCTCTGGATCCGCGACTGGGACTTCAACCAGCAGGAACAGTACCGCTATGCGGAGCCGGTACGGCTGCCGGCCGACACGCGGCTCGAAATGGAGTTCTTCTACGACAACTCGGCGGAGAATCCTCGCAATCCGAGTGTGCCGCCACGACAGGTGCTCTGGGGGCCGGCGTCAACCGACGAAATGGCCGGGCTGCACTTTCAGGTGCTGCCGGTGCGCCAGGAAGAAGCCGCCGAGTTGTCCCAGGCGCTCTGGGGGAAGTTCATGCGTTCCGTCGGCGGGCGGTTCTATCGTCCCTAAGCCCGGCAAACGATCGCTACATCCGGTACAGCATCCAGTACACCACCACGCCCGTTACCGACACATACAGCCAGATCGGCAAGGTCCAACGGGCGATCCTCCGGTGGAGGGCCCAGCGGCTCTTGAGCGCCCGGGACAGCGTGATCAACGCCAGCGGCGGGACGGCGGCTGCCAGGACTGTATGCGTCAGCAGGATCGAAAAATAGACGGTACGGATCGTTCCCGTGCCCTGGAACCGGACCGATCCCACTTGAAAGTGGTACACGAGATAGCACACCAGAAACAACGCCGAGGTCGCCAGCGCGGCGAGCATTACCTTGCGGTGCGCCTCACGGCGTCCCTGGCGGATCAGCACGTAGCCGGTGACCAGCAGAACGGTCGCCACGGAATTCAGACTGGCGTTTACGGTGGGGAGATCTTGAACAGTGATCACGAGGGTTGTTCTTCCAGCAATTGTTTGATGGCCGCCACCACCTCGCGGACGGGAGAAGATGTCTCGGTGCCGTAGTAGCCGCGAATGCGTCCCTGGGCATCGATCAGGACGAAGCGGGTGCTGTGGTTCAGGCTGCCGTCCACGTTGCCGAGCTTGAAGCTCTCGAGCTTCAGTTCGTGCAGCGTCTGCCTGTCTCCGGTGAGGAAACGCCACAGGGGCTCCCGTGCCTGAAAGCGGCGGGCATACTCCGTCAGGACCTCGGGGGTGTCGCGGTCCGGGTCCACCGTGAACGAAATGAGCGACACGCCGTCCACGGTCTGGACGAGCTCCTGCACCTGGCGCATCAGCGCACTCATGCGGGGGCAGGGTCCGGCGCAGTTGGTGAAGATGAAGTCCGCCACCCAGACGCGCCCGCGCAGGTCGTCGAGCGTGACGGCTTCTCCGGTGTGCGCAGTCAACGCGAAGGGTGAGATTTCCCCGTAGACGGGGAGCGGTTCCCGAGTGGCGCATCCGGCGAACAGCAGCGCAGCAGCCAGAACGAACCTCATGCGAAGCTCCGTGCGTTGTCGTGGCGCGCCTGCCATGCAGCGGCCACCGCCATCGCCGCGCCGAACGCGGCCGTCACACCGATTGCCAGCAGGAGTTCGGGTTCGCCTGCCGCCGCTTCGGGCGTCAGCAACCGGCGCAGCGCGCTGTTCGCGTAGGTCAAGGGATTCGCCGTCATCACCGCGCGCATCACGCCGTGCGCGCTCTCCATGGCGAAGATCGATCCGGAAACAAACCACATCGGCAGCAGCACCAGGTTCATCACCGCGTGATACCCCTGCGACGAATCGAACTTCCAGGCGATGAAAAAGCCCAGTCCCGACAGCGCGAACGACACGAAGAACAGGACCAGAGCCGCCTGCGCCACGATGGACGCGGTCAACACAATTCCCGCCAGGGGCGCGAACACCAGCAGGACGATTCCCTGCAGCGCGGCCAGCACGGCGGACCCCAGAATCTTGCCAATCACCATACTCAACCGCGGGGCGGGCGATACCAGCATCGACAGCAGGAAACCTTCCCGGCGGTCTTCGATGATCGAAATCGTCGAAAAGATCGCCGAGAACATCACCGTCAGCACCAGCGTGCCGGGAAAGAAGAAGCGCGGCGCTTCTCCGCCCGCGCCGAAGCTCAGGATCAGCCAGAATAGGAACGGCGACGCCACCACACCCAGCAGACGGCTTTTCTGCCGCCAGAAGCGCACCAGTTCGCGCCGGCACAGAGTCATGGCTGCCAGCCAGAAGATCATTGCCGCACCGCCTCCCTCAACATAACGGCGCCCCTGTCTCGCGCACAAAGACATCCTCGAGCGTCGGCTTGTGCAGGGAGATCGCCTGGATCTCGCCCGGAAACGCCTCGAACAGTTCGCTGATGAAGCGGTGTCCCGCGGGGACTTCGATCCGCACCTCGCCGTCCACTGTCTTGGGCTGTACGGGAAAGCGCTGCGCGATGCGCGTAGCGAAGGAGTCGGTGTCGGCTGCCTCCAGCACGACCACGTCGCCGCCGATCCGCGCTTTCAATTCTCCCGGCGAGCCTTCTCCCACGACGCGCCCCTCGTGCAACAGCAGCAGCCGGTCGCACCGGTCGGCTTCATCAAGGATGTGGCTCGTCAGCACGACCGTCAGCCCGTCCCGCGTCCGCAACTCGTTCACGTACTCCCACAGTTCGCGGCGCGCCCGCGGGTCGAGCCCCGTCGAAGCTTCGTCCATCAGCAGGACCTGCGGCTCGTGCAGCAACCCTTTGGCGATCTCCGCCCTCCGCCGCAGGCCGCCGGACAGCGTCTCAACGATATCGGCCCGGCGCTGGCCCAGCCCGAGCCGCTCGGCGACCAGTGCGATCCGCTCCCGCAGGCGTGCTCCGGACAACCCGTACATGTGTCCCTGCGCGACGAGGTTCTCGTCGACGGTCAGCTTCTTGTCGAGGCTCTGCGATTGAAACACTACGCCGATGCGGCGGCGCACCTCATCGGGCTGCTGCCGCACATCGAAACCAGCCACGGTTGCCGTGCCTTCGTTGGGTGCTTGCAGAGTCGACAGAATCCGGAACAGCGTCGACTTGCCGCCGCCGTTCGGCCCGAGGAGTCCGAAGATCTCTCCTTGGCCGACCGAAAAAGACACTTCCGCGAGGGCGATGCGTTCGCCGTACCGGTGCGTCAGGCGTTCGACACGAACGATCACAGCATCTGCCGGTCGACCAGCATCAGGACGTACAGCAGCGGCAGGTACACCACCGACGCTAGCAGCACGCGCCGCGCTCCGAGCAGAGAGCGGTCAAGCGCCACCCGCAACCCGGCATAGGCGAAGAGCCCGCCGAGCACGACCGCTCCGGCGAAGTAGAGCGCGCCGGACATTCCGAAAAGCGCCGGCGCCAGGCTGACTGGTATCAGCGCCAGCGAGTAGAGCGCGATCTGCCGCGCGGTCGCTTCGCCACTCGGCTGGACCACCGGCAGCATCACGATTCCCGCGCGGGCGTAATCCTCGCGGTACATCCAGGCGATGGCCAGAAAATGCGGGAACTGCCACACGAACAGGATCAGAAACAGGATCCAGGCTTCGAGGGGCAGCGCTCCGGCTGCGGCGGCGTATCCAATCACAGGCGGCATGGCGCCAGGAAACGCGCCGATCAGGGTCGAGAGATGGCTGCGCTGCTTGAGGGGCGTGTAGATGAATAAGTACGAAAACAGTGTGATTGCCCCGCACAGCCCAGTCAACAGGTTGACCCCCAGCCACAACTCGACGAAACCCGCCACGGACAACGCGATCCCGAAGGCCAGCGCCTTCCCGGGATCCAACCTGCCGGCGGGCAGCGGACGCCCGGCGGTCCGGCGCATCTTGCGGTCTGCTTCGCGCTCGAACCACTGGTTGAGCGCCGCGGTGCCCGATGCGATCAGACCGGTGCCGAGGATCGTATGGAACAAGTCGAGGATCTTCCATTCGCCGGGGGCGACCTGGCGTCCGAAAAAATACCCGACCGCCGTGCTCATCAGGATGAGCCAGGTAATCCGGGGTTTGGTCAGCTCGATATAGTCCTTCATGACGCGACGGGCACGCGCGCACCCGATACTGCCGGCTCCGGTTGCACGAAACGAAACACCTGAATCGCTACGATCACGCTGGTCGCCAGCGTCAACGCCCCAACCGCCACGTGGACGACCGTGAATCCGATCATCACCGGCATCGGCTGGGGAGCGTCGGCGGTCGCGAGACGGCTCATATACGCCGCCACACCCAGGAAGACCTGGCTGAACGTGATCGCCAGCAGCGCCAGAGCGGGCCGCACCAGTCCCTGGTGATTCCCGTGACGCAGCAGGATGCGAACGATTAACCAGAGTACCATGCCGGTCGCGAGCACCGCGCCCAACACGTGCGGGGTGACCCCGAAAGCCTTGTGACGCGTCGCCGCTCCCAGCGCCAGTTGCAGGAACAGGCTGCCGCTGGCCGCCACTGCGAGGCTGCGCAGACCGGGTGCGCCCTGATCTTCCACTAGCGTCCCACCCCGCCGCCACGCCGCCGACGTAAACCAGGAGATCGCGACAATCGTCGAAAAGAAGAGCTGCGCCAGACAGGCGTGGCTGACGCTGACGGGCTTCGGGAGCATGAAGATCACGGTCATGCCTCCGAGCAATCCCTGGAAAATAACTGCTCCGAGAGCTGCCCAGCCCAACTTCTTCAACCAGGGCCGAGGCTCGGCCCGCCACAACCACACCGCGAGAATTATCGTTAAGAATCCAACGGTCGTCGCGATCATGCGATGGCCGTGTTCATAGAAGATACCGCCTTCCATCTCCGGCATGAGCTTGCCGTACGACAAAGGCCAATCAGGAACAGAAAGTCCTGCTTCGTGGCTCGTCACCAGCGCACCCGCCACCACCAGAAACAGCGTGCAGCAGGCCAGCAGGACCGCGTATCGATGAAGCCACACGGGTGCCATAACTCGTTAGATGACCGGCGCTCAGCCCTTGAAATCGAAATCGGCTGTCTTCGACTCCTGGGCCGCGACGGTCACCTGAATCTCTTGAGTGCCGTACTTCTCGTGCCAGGCTTGGACCGTGTACTGGCCCGGCGGCAATCCCTTCAGTGTGAACGACCCGTCTTCGCCGGTTACGGCAAAGAAGGGATGATCGACCACACCCACGTACACGCGCATCCACGGGTGCACGTTGCACTTGATCGGGATCATGATCTCCTGCTTGGGGAACGTCTTGATCTTCGGCTCGCCCTTCGGCGGCTGCGACTCGTTCCATTCGCGATTCGCGCGCGGCAGCGGGTGAATATTATGGTTGGTGGGGTCGCTGTTGAGGAACTGGACCTCCTGGTTCGTCTGCACACCGACCACGTGCGGGACATAGATGCATCCGACCTGGTCAATCGTGACCATCTCGCGCGGCACCTCCCACGTCCCATCCGGCAGTCCGGACTTCACCCACACGAAGGCGTTCCGTAGCGTGCCGTTGTCGTTCACGATCGCTTCTTCGGACAGGACCGGTTCGGTGTGTGCGCGTGCGCATGCCGGGGTGGAATCCATGCTGATGGGCCGGCGGACGGGCTTTTCGCCAGTGAACGTGACCTTCCCGGTCACCGTGGCCGCGGTCGCCGGATCGATGCGAAGCGTTGCGGCCGAAGCCGGTGCGGCTTTGGAACGGCCCTCTTCGGTCTTCGTCTCTCCGCCACCGCAGCCCGTCAGGACGAGTGCAAGCGCGCAGAGTCCCGTGCTCAGAATGGAAGGAGTACGCATGATTCGTGTTGCCATGATTCTGTTTGGGTGGACTCTTTCATTCTCGCACGACGGCGTAACCTTAGAATAGAAGGCTCGATGGGTTTCCGCAGTTGGCCATTCCTCACGGTCGCGTTTGCGTTCGGCTGCCTGATCGCGATCGTGGCGGCGTCCGGCCTGGCGACATCTCGTAGGGCGGCGCTGATCTTCGAGGAGACCGTCTCTCTGCGCCAGGTGTACTCGGACAGGGCGCGGATGCTGGCCGCCGTGGAATCCGGAGCGTACCTCAGTTCCATCTTCGTCCGCGATTACCTGTTGGATCAGTCCCACCTGACGGGCGAGTTCTACCGCAGCCGCCTGAGCCAGTTGCGCGAGGAGACCGTGCAACAGTTGGACGGACTATCCGGCACGGCGCCGGACACGGAGAAGCTGCAAATCGAACAACTGCGCAAAGGCGTGGACGAATACTGGGATTCGCTGGAGCCCTTGTTCGAGTGGACCCCGGCGCAGAAACTTGGGCTCAGCACAGCCTTCCTGCGCAACCGGGTCTTACCTCTGCGCGACGGGGTTCTGGAAATGGCCCGCGAGACACAGGAATTGATCGAACAGAACCTCGACCGCCAGCAAACCGAGGTGGACCGCCGCCACGCAGAGTTCCGCAAGGATCTGACCACAATGTTCTCGATTGCGTTTGCCATCGGACTGCTGGTTGCGGTCGCGAGCCTGGCCCACTTTTCGAGGATCCAGAAGCGCGCCGAGGAGACCCGGCGCCGTGCGGAACAGGCCGAGGAAGAAATGCGCCGGTTGTCGCGGGACCTCGTGTCCGCGCAGGAGGAAGAGCGCAAATCCCTGTCCCGTGAATTGCACGACGCGGTGGGCCAGATGCTGACCGCGCTCCGCATCGAGATCGGCATCCTGGAGCAGTTCCGCCGCGACAGCAGTGGCCGGTTCGAAGAGGCGTTGCACAGCGCGCGCGACCTCTCCGAAAGGACGCTTCAGGCTGTCCGGAACATCTCGATGGGACTGCGTCCTTCGATGCTCGACGACCTCGGCCTTGCGCCAGCCATCCAATGGCAGGCGCGGGAGTTTTCGCGGCGCACCGGGATTCCCGTCAATGTGGAAATCGAAGGCAACCTGGAAGACCTCCCGGAAACGCATCGCACGTGTGTGTACCGCGTGGTGCAGGAGGCGCTGACGAACTGCACGCGGCACGCCGAGGCGCGGCATATCGACGTCGTGCTGTGCGGCCAGCGTGACCGGCTGCATCTGGCCATTCGCGATGACGGCGTGGGTCTGCCATCCGGCACGACGCGCCGCCGCGGCCTGGGGCTGATCGGCATTGAAGAGCGCGTGAGTCAGCTTGGCGGGCTGTTCGCCGTCCACTCGAAGCCGGGATCGGGAACCGCGATCGAGATTGACCTTCCCGTTCCCGCCGGAGTCCCTTCATGAGTAAACCAATTCGCGTCCTGCTGGCCGATGACCACGGAGTCGTGCGCAAAGGGCTGCGCTTCCTCCTCGCGCGGCACGAAGATATCGAGGTGGTGGCGGAAGCCGCCGATGGCCGCGAGGCGGTCCAGATGGCCGCGGAGTTCAGCCCGAACGTTGTGGTGATGGATGTGGCCATGCCGCGGCTCAACGGCATCGATGCCACGCGCCAGATCATGCAGAAGAATCCCCGTACTGGCGTCGTGATGCTCAGCATGCATTCGGACGAGTCGTACCTGGTGCGCGCCCTGACCGCCGGAGCGCGTGGCTACCTTCTGAAAGACTCAGCCGAGGCGGATCTGGCGAGCGCGGTTCAAGCCGTCGCGCAGGGCAAGAGCTTCTTCAGCCCGGCGATCGCCAAGACCCTGCTTGAAGATTACGTGCGGTACCTGCAGCAGAGAAACCTCGAGGATTCCTACGATCTGCTGACCGACCGCGAGAAGGAAATCCTGCAGCTTCTCGCCGAGGGAAAGTCGAACAAAGAGGTGGCGTCGCTGCTGAACATCAGCCCGTACACGGTGGAAACGCACCGCACGAACCTGATGCAGAAGCTGAATCTGCACAACACGGCGGAGATCGTGCTGTACGCCGTGCGGAAGAAGATCATTACCTGAGCGGAGCCCGGGCATGCGGCCCACCATCTTCCACGTCGACATGGACGCCTTCTTCGTTTCAGTCGAAGAACTGGACGATCCGTCCCTGTGCGGCAAAGCTGTCGTCGTGGGCGGCCGCGGTCCGGAGCGGGGCGTCGTCTCTGCGGCGTCCTACGAAGCGCGGCGATTCGGCGTTCACTCCGCGATGCCGCTGCGTACCGCGTACAAGCTGTGCCCGCACGCGATCTTTCTGCCCGGCCATCCCGAGAGATACCGCGAGGCTTCGGGCCGTGTTCGCACAGTGCTCGAGGCGTTCTCGCCGGTCGTCGAGATGGCGTCAATTGACGAAGCGTACCTCGACATGACCGGCTGTTTGAGGCTGTTTGGCCCGCCGCTGGCGGCCGCGCACAAGTTGCACCAACGGATGAAACAGGAGGCGGGACTCAACTGCTCTATCGGAGTGGCAACGTCGCGGCTGGTGGCCAAGGTCACCTCCGACCAGGCCAAGCCGAACGGCATCCTGTGGGTGCTGCCGGGACAAGAGGCGGCCTTCCTGGCGCCACTCGATGTGCGGAAGATCCCGGGCGTAGGCAAGGTGACCGCGCGGGAACTCTACGCGATGGGGGTGCGGCGCGTGGGCGATCTGGCGGCGCTTGACGAGCCGTTCCTCGCTTCGCGCTTCGGCAAGTGGGGCGTCGCACTCGCGGGTAAGGCGCGCGGGGTGGACGCCGGCGGCTGGTTCGACGCGCCCATTGGAGCGGATGCCGGACCGAAGTCGATCAGCCACGAAACGACGTTTGGCGAGGACACGGCCGACCACGAACAGCTCGAAGCCACGCTGACACGGCTTTGCGAGATGGTCGGACGGCGGCTGCGAGCACATGGCCTGCATGCCCGGACATTGCAGTTGAAGCTACGGTATTCAGACTTCACCACGCTCACCCGCGCCCACACGCTCGATCACTCCAGCGCGGTCGACGTCGAAATGGCGGATGCTGTTGTGGCGCTCTTCCGCGCCAATTGGAACGGAAGCACGGTCAGGCTGCTGGGTGTGGCAGCCTCCGGGTTCAACGAGTCGTCAGGCCAGATGGCTCTCCTCGACGGTGGCCGCGCGGAACGGTGGCGTCAGGCACTCGAAGCGGCCGACCGCCTCCGCGACAAGTACGGCGGCCGCGCCGTGGGCCTGGCGCGCAGCCTCAAGACTCCCATCCGCGAGCGCATCCACGACGCCATGCCGGATGCTCCGCCGGAGTAGCATCGATTGCCCGAGAGGGGCCGGGTCCGTCTGGATCCCCCTCCCACGAGCTTCACGCCGCGCGGTCGCGAGGTGGTGCGCGTTCGCTGCGGACAGGGAGAGCTTCAACTTATCTCTCCGCTAGCCCGCTACTTGTCCGTCACTTCGCGGATGACCCGGAGCAGGTTCAAACCGAGTATCTTGCGGATGCGCTGCTCGTTGTAGCCCAGGCGCATGAGCGCTTTCGTCATCTCCGGGTAGTCCGCGATGTCTTTGATCTCGTGCGGCAGCGGCGGGCCGCCGTCAAAGTCCGAGCCGAGTGCCATGTGGTCTTCGCCCAGCAGTTTGACGCCGTAGTCGATCACGCGCGCCAACTGGTCCGTGTGCATCCGGATGTCGTCCGGGATCATGCCTTTGAATACAAACGGAATGCCGCGGAGCTGTTCCGCATCGATCTCCTGGATCGACATCGACTTGTAACGTTCGAGAGACGCCGAGATGTTGCGCGCGGGCGCGCGGCGCTTCGTCCACTCGAAGTACTTCGGGTTGTTGAACGTGTTGCCGAACTGGATGCCGACCACGCCGCCCTTCGCCGCAACCGCCTTCGCGGCCTTGTCGCTGATGCAGCGCGGAATGTCGATGAAGTGGCGGAATCCGCCGTGGGTGAACAGGACCGGGTCGTCGCTTAGCTCCACCGTCTGAAGAATCGTCTCCTCCGAGGCGTGGGCAACGTTGACGATCATCCCGATGCGGTTCATTTCCTTGATCACTTTCCTGCCGTGTTCGTTCAAGCCGCCGAACTTCCGTTCATCGCAGCAGGAGTCGGCGAAGTTGTTTGTGTAGTTGTGCGCGGTCAGTTGCACGCTGCGCAGTCCCAACCGGTGCAGCGCGCGCAGGATGAGCAGGTCGCCGTCAAGATCGAACCCGCCTTCGAGATCCAGCAGCGCGGCTACCTTTCCGGCACGGTTGATCCGCTCGATGTCCGCCGCGGTGCGCGCGAGTTCTATCTTGTTGTGGTTGCGCTCAATCTCCTCGACGGCCAGTTGGACCACTCGAAACGTGTGCTTCACCTCGTGGCGCGGCGCATAGTAGGGCTCCGGTGTGTAGACGCTGAAGAAGATCGCGTCGAGGCCGCCCTTAATGATGCGGGGCAGATCGACGCTGCCGTCAGGGTAGGCGTCGCCGAACTTGCGGCCCTCTAACAACTCGCGCGACATGACATGGACGTGTCCGTCCATCACGAAAGCGCGCCGGTGCAGATCCACCGCGTCCTGGGCGGCAAGCATGGGAACGAGAAGGAGAGGGACGGTCCAGCGGGGAGTCATGCCCTGATTGTACAGCCCGGCCCGCAAACCTGATACCGTATGCTTCATGCGCATCAGTTTCATTCTTCTGCTCGCGGTCCTGGCCGCGCCGGCCCAGGACAGGGCCAAGCCTCCCGCCCCGAACCCCGGCTGGGTTTCTCTGTTTAGCGGGAAGGATCTGACCGGGTGGGTCAAAGTCGGCAACGAAAAGTGGGAGGTCGAGAACGGCGAGATCCACGGCGAGGGCATCACCAAGGAGTACGGCTACTTGCGGACGGAAAAGAAGTACAAGGACTTCGTGATGACCATCCGCTTCAAGTGCGAGGCCGACGGCAATAGCGGTGTCTTCTTCCATTCCGACTTCGCTCCAGGCACTACGCGCATCACGCAGGGTCTCCAGTTTGAGATCGACCGCCAGGTGAACCGCCACACAGGCGGCGTCTATGGTGACGGGCGGCAGTGGATTGTGTGGCCGGCGCCGGAGAACGAAATGGTGATCCGGCCGTATGACTGGAACGACTTCCATCTGACCGTGATCGACAACCGCTACATCTCGCGGTTGAACGGCGTCACGATGGTGGATTTCACCGATCCGACACCCCGCTCGTTCGACGGCTATATCTCACTGCAGCTACACTCGGGCGGCCTCGGAAATATGCGGTTCAAGGACATCTTCATCCGCGATATGAGCAAGCGCTAGGGAATCGCCGGCATGTTGGCGCGGGCGACGCGCAGGACGTTTCCGCCGAGGACTTTGCGGATCTCGTCGTCGCTGAACCCGCGCTGCACCATGCCGACGGTGAACAGCGGCCAGTTCGTCCACGCCATGCTCGGATGCTGCGGCAGGATCCCGGAGCTTCCCGCGGGCCACAAGGCTTCCCACCGCATCCGCTGAGGCATCCTCTCCAGTTTCCTCCGCTCGGCTTCGAACCGGCTGGACGTGTACGCGATGTCTGTCCCAATCGCGACGTGATCCGCGCCGAACTTCTTCTTGACGTACTCGATGTGGTCGAGGAAGTGGCCAATGTGGCCGGCGCCATGCCCGAGGAAGCCGGAGATGCAGCAGATGCCGATGTAGCCGCCGGTGTCGGCGATCGCGCGGATGACTTCGTCCGGTTTGAAGCGGATGTGGTGATTCAGCGTGAGAGCCCCTGAATGGCTCGCCACCATCGGTCTCGTCGAGCGCTTAGCTGCATCGAGACTCGTCTTCCAGCCGGAATGCGCACAATCGGCAATGACTCCCACGCGGTTCATCTCTGCGACGGCGGCGCGTCCGAAGTCGCTCAGACCCGCATCGTTCGGCTCACCGCAGCCGTCTCCGATCATGTTCCGCCGGTTGTACGTGAGGTGCATCATGCGGATGCCCAGTTGGAAGAACACGCGAATGTACCGGAGTTCTTCCTCGACGTTGACCCATTGCTGCGCCAGCGGCACGCCGTTGCCGGAGTAGTACAGGCTGCGCTTCTTGTCCTTCCATGCCTGCTCGACCTGCGAGGGATCGATGGCGCGGACCACGTGCTCGCGCATCACATCGGCGGAGTAGGTGAAGCGGGCAAGCCGCTTGATCAGGCGCATCGCGTCGGAGCTTTCCTCGCCCGCGTTCTGAAAGATGCACGAGACGCCCGAGGCGTCCCACGCTTCGAGAAACTCGGCGCGCTCGGCGACGTCGGTCGCCCAGCGGGTCATTGACATTTCCTCCTGCCAGTCCTGCATTTCGAGGGCGCTGGCGCCCTCCTTCTGGCGGGCGCGGAGGAAGTCGCCATCCGGGGCTGCGCGCGGTGCGAACCCGTACGACTCGAATACGAGCGACTCCGCATGCAGCTTGAGGCCGCGGTCGAGGTCCCGCTGCGACGGCTTCAGGACCGCCAGTCCCGCTTGCCTCGTCTTCTCGACGGTCTCGCGCGCCTGGGCCCGCGCACGTGCGGCAATGAGCGGCGCCGCAACGCACGCTTCAAGGAATCTTCGCCGATGCATCACCACGCCCTTGTATCTCAATCCGGGGGGAATCCGCAAGCGGCAGGTATACTCGGGATGGAGAACCGCCATATGAGAACGGGATGGCTGGGATGGCTTGCGGCGCTTCTGCTCGCGGCCGGCGCGTTATCCGCGGCCGACATCAGCGGGAAGTGGAGCGGGTTCGTCGTGATCGAAGAAGAAGGCGAAGACGAGCCGATCCGTGCGGCTGTCGACGTCGAGTTCAGACAGTCCGGTACCAAGCTGGCGGGCAGTATCGGCCGTAAGGGCGATCCCGAGCGTGTCGCCATTCAGAACGGTTCAGTCAGCGGCGACCGCATCTCCTTCGAAGCGATGGCCGAGGAGGTGGACTCGCTCATGAGATTTACGCTGCGCGTTTCCGGCGACCGTATTCTCGGCGAAATCCGGGGCAAGCTCGAAGACGGCATGCTCGTCGGCAAGGTGACGTTCACGCGGGAATGAGCCGCGGCGACCTACGGAAAGAATGGGAACAGCCGCCGTAGCTCCTGTTCGGTGACGCGCCGCCCATATTCGCAGATCTCGAAGGCTTCGGCGTAGCGGACCGCTTTGCCACGCTCGGGCCCGTACCACTTGATCAGCGTATCGCGGTACTTGTCGGCCACGGCGGCGTAGCGGGCGCCGTGTTGTTTCTCAGCGTACTTGCGCCGCCCGGCAGGGTCCTTCGGAATCTGTGCCAGCAGCTTGGTCCGCCTCGCTTCATCGACGCCATAAACGGTTTCGTAGACCTGTGAAACCAGCGCGTCGACGGCATCGATCTTCTTCTGGAAAACTTCGTCGATCGACACGGCAATATCCGCTTGAAACGGTATCGGCTTCTGGAAGTTATCCGAGTAGTACAGATAGAGCGGGTTCGGCTCCACCACCGGTGAGTTCACCGAGACGAAAGGCACCGTGACCAGAAAGGCCGAGTCCTGCGCCAGCATCCCCACGGCGCGGTGATCGGGATGGTAGTCCCAGGGGCGGTGGGAGAGTACGATGTCGGCCTGCCAGTTGCGGATCAGGTCGACCACGATCTTGCGTGTCTCGAGATTCGGGACCAGTTCTCCGTCGTGGATGTCGACGACTTCGGTCACGATTCCGAGGCGGCGGGCCGCTTCCATGACCTCGGCCTTCCGCCGGCGGGCCAGCGCGCCTCCGGTCATCTGGTAGTGCCCCTGGTCGCCGTTCGTCAGGGACACAAGCTTGACGTGATGGCCTCGCGCGGCCCACAGCGCCGCAACCCCGCCCGCTTTGAACTCGGCGTCATCGGGATGGGCGCCGAAGGCGATCACACGCAACTTGCCGTCTTTGGCGATCTGTGCCGCGGCTGGCAGCGCAGCCAGCAGAACAATCAGGCAGAACTGGATGAGTCTCATGGCGATTCCAAGGTATCAGAGCGAGGCGCGTATAATTTGGGTAACGGACGATGCCGGCGCACACTCAGATCCCGCTTGACGAATACCTCGGCACGGACTACAGCCCGGACTGCGACTACATCGACGGCGTTCTGGAGGAGCGCAACGTGGGCGAGAACGACCACAGCTTTGCACAGAAGCAACTTCTGCTGTACTTGAGCGCCCGTGAGCGGCAATGGGATGTTTACGTCGTTCAGGAACAGCGGATTCAGGTCAGTCCGAGCCGTTATCGGGTGCCGGACCTTTGCGTGATGCCGGGAGGACGCCCGTCCGAGCAGGTCTTCTCAACGCCGCCCGTTCTGTGCATCGAGATCCTCTCGCCGGAAGACCGCATCGCGCGCATCCAGGAACGCATCGACGACTACCTCCGGTTCGGCGTGCCGACCGTGTGGCTGATCGACCCCGCGTCGAAACGCGGCTGGATCTACACCGCCGACAGCATCGCAGAAGCGCGCGACGGCGTGCTCCGCGCGGGCGCCGGCATCGCGGTTCCTCTGGCCGAAGCCCTCGCCTGCTAGTCGATGGCGTGTTGCGGCGTCTTGGGCGCCGTGTACCGGACCGCCAGTTGCGGCGTCTCCAGGCGCCGGTGTCCCTGGACCTTCGAGGTCAGGCACGCCTCCAGCGCGCCACTGACAATCAGCGTCCGCTCCGCCGGATAAGGCGCCTTGCCTGTCGTGAACATCTCGTCGATCTTGCTCACGAGGCAGGCGGAGTACGTGACGTTCGGTGTCGGCGACAGAAAGAACTGCGTCGCCGCCGGCTCGCGCTGGCCCTTCAGCCTGGCCGCGAAATTGAAATCGCGGACGGCGCCGTTCAGCATCAGGAGCGTCGTGCGCAGACCGTCACGGTGCTCGATGAAGTAGGCTGCCGGCTTTTCGACCAGGCGGGCCAGCTCGCCATCGCGCATCAGGTTCTGCGTCCGCCCGTCCTGGATCGTCAAACCCTGGGGGCGGTCGCTGCGCGAGAGCGCCGCTTCGAGCAGCCTCTTCGACCAGCGGCCCTCATCGCCCGCTTGCCACACGGCATCTCCCTCGATCAACTGCACCGCGCGGACGCCGGTTTCTCCGCCCTTGCGGCGTTCGATCATGCATTGCATGGCTTCGAGGGCGTGGTAGTCCATCGGGTCGGAACCGCCCACGCCCACCATAAGGGCTTCTTCGATCTCGCAGCCAAGCGGCAGTTCCAGGTCCGGCAGACGCCACGTCACCGGCAGCGACGAACCCGCCAGCACGGGAAACTTCAGTCGATGCCCGGCATCCACCATCCATTTCGCCTTCTCGAAGCTCCAGGACAGGTGCTTGTCGTTGTAGACCGGAACGGCGCGTCCATCCTGCTCGAAGACGTCCACACACTGCTTGAACCACTCGTAGCGTGGATAGAGCTTCTGGCCCTTTTCATTGATCGGATACTCGCCATGCTCGGCGATCAGCAGCACGGCGTCGACTGCGAGCTTCGATCCACCGCAGCGCAACGCCTCGGCAATCGTTGGATACACGGTGAAGCCGAACTCCTTGGCGCGCTCTTCGCTCTGGTCGCCTTCCGGCTTCTGGTCCACGTAGAGCGAGACCACCTGCACGTCCGGCTTGTGCCAGCGCCCCCGCAGCGGATAGCCCACCAGGAAGCGATCGCCGATGTGCTGCGCATGCGAGAGGTAGCGGTATATCGATGCAAGAATCGCGACACGCTTGGGCATTTACGTTCTCCAGAAAGTGGACTCGCGCGGACCCGGATAGGCGATGCGCAGGTGAGGCGTCTCGAGACGCTTGCCGCGCTGGTACAGGCTCTCGACGCCTCCCGCGGTCAGACCCGTCGTCAGGAGCGTCCGTTCGACCGGATACGTGGGCTTGCCCGTCAGGAACATGCGTTCGATGTTGTTGACAAGGGGGCTGAAGAAGTTTGCCAGGCTCGTGCGCGCCGGTGGCATCGGCAGATACATCTGGGTGGACAATGGATCGCGCCGCCCCTCGACGCGTGCCGCGAAGTTGAAATCCTGAATCAGGCCGTTCATCAGGAACATCGTCGAGACGAGGCCGTCCGCATGGCCGTATTGGTAGACCACGGGGCGGTTCACGATCGTGCGCATCTCATCGAACGTGGGGAAAATGTGGTTGAATCCCTCGCGTGCCGGCTTCAGTGTGTGGCTGCGGCAGAGCGCGGCTTCGATCAAGTCCACCGGAAGCTGTTTCTTCCGCCAGGCCTCCCAGACCTCTTCGCCACGCCACGCCTGGATCCAGGTGACGCCGGATTCGCCGCCCTGGCGGCGCTCCACCATGCACTGCGTCGTTTCGAGCGCATGGAAGTCGTAGCTGTCCACGCCGCCGTAGGCGACACACACCGCTTCTCTGACCCGGGCTCCGTAAGGAAACTCGATCTGCGGCGTGCGGTAGGTGACGGGCAGGCTCGATCCGGCCATGAACGCGAACTTCAAGCGACGTGCCGTGTCGTACATCTCGCGCGCCCACTCCCAGTTCCAGGAGAGGTGCTTGTCGTTGAATACGGGCACCGCGCGCCCGCTCGACTCGAAGACCTTCACGATCTCCTGGAAGAATTCGTAGCGCGGGTACAGATGCTGGCGCTTCTCGTTGTAAGGGTACTTGCCGTGCTCGCCGATCAGCAGAACGGCATCCACCGCAAGTTTCGATCCGCCCAGAGTCAACGCCTCGGCGATGGTCGGGTAGATCTTCATCTGTGGGAAGCGTCTCGCGCGGTCTTCGCTCAGATCGCCGCCGGGCTTCTGGTCGACGTAGAGCGAGACAAGATCCATCTCCGGCACGTGATGGCGGGCATTCCAGCCATAGCCTTCGAGGAAGCGGTCAACGATGTGCTGCGTGTGAGAGAACTTCCGGTACTCGGTGGTGATCGCGGCCACTTTGGGACGCGACGATTGCGCGAGTCCGGCGGCAGGAAGTGTGGCAAGTAACGCGCGTCGGGTAATCATGCGAAATCTCCGCAGAGCGAGACATCGAGGCCTAGCGCCCGGAAGAGCGCGGCCTTCGAAAACATGGCCAGCCGTGCGCCGGCCAGATCCGGCGCATAGGCGACCTGAATATGATTCGACTTGTGGCGCGCCATCATCTGGTCGCGCGTGATCCCAGGTGTCACCGCATGCATGATAGGCCACTGTGGCGTCGTGATGCGCCAGCGGCGTTCGGTCTCTTCCTGTGGCAGTTCGACCACGCGGCCGAGGCCGAGATCCGCCTTGAGGACACCGTTGTCGACGAAGACCCGGCTCCAGACGATGTGCCCGGGTTTGCTGACCCCTTTCACCGTGCCACCGCCGAGCCGGAAGTACATCGGCGGTTGCCGCTCGCTCACGGTCCCGGCATACCCGCCGATGAAGTGCGCTGGCGGCGCGGCGCCCGAGATCTCGAAGACCCAGACGAACTCGCCCTTGTACATCTCGCCGTAGCGGACATCGTGCAGGGTGTTCTCCGGAGGGAAGCCAAGAGCCTTCCACACGCGGTTCGTCAGCAGCCCGTCGAGGCCGGCGCATTCGTCCACTTCGTTGAAGTGCGGCAGTGCGGACCCTGCGTACAGCACGCGGCCGTTCCCGCGCGCGCGGACCGGCGGGCGGTCCACGTTATTCAACAGGCCCTCGGCAAGATCGGACGCCGGTGAGAGATCCTTGAGCCCCTGTTGGTATTGGATGCCGACGGTGTCGCAGCCAAAGTCATCCGCGATGCGCAGCGCCGCGATGTACATCTTGCACTGCTCCAGGATCTGGGCGTCCGTCAGGTCGGTCTCCGGGTTCGGGCCGGTCACGAAATCGCATGCCTTTCGGCGTCGAGCCAGCCCGCACCGCCCGTGCCTCGGCGTCCGCCGTGGCGAGCATCTCGGCATACAAGGCAGACTGGCTCAGCCGTTCCTTGAACACGCCCGTCGGGTGCAGCAGTTCGTCGGGGATGATGGCGTTGTACATGCCCATGCAGCCCTCGTCGAACACGCCCATGATGGCCTTTTCGCGGCGCAATTGCGGGGCGAGGCGCGTGGCGAGTTCGTATGCTTCCGTCGGGACCGCCACATCCACGATCGGACGAACGTGGCTCGTGTTGTGCACCACCGGCTTGCCGTCCAGCCACGTGCGCAGACCGTCGCGGAAGAAGGCGTCCTTGAAATCCAGGCTCCACAGCGACGAGTAGCGCAACGCCGGCCTTCGTCAACGACCCATTGAGGTTGAACAGGCCCACGAGCCCCGGCCACTCGCCGCTCCAGTTGGCCACCGTTAGGATGGGACCCTTATGGGTGTAGAGACCGTGCAGCAGATGGTGGCTGTATTGCCAGACGGCCTCGACGACGACCAGCGGCGCATCCGGGGGAATCTCGCGGAACACTTCCATGCCGCGCTTCTGGCTATCGATGAAGCCGTGCTGCTTCGCGGGGTCGTAGGCGTGTCCGCGCACAACGTCGCGTCCGCACTCGCGGATGGCCGCCATCACAGCCTCTTCCGCGCGCTCCTGGGCGGGCCAGCACTTCTGATTCGCCGACAGGCGGAGATCTCCGTTGGCGACAAGGACAACTGGATCGGGCATAGCCCCCTATGATACCTTCCGGCTACTGCCGTCCGGCCAGCCTTCGCAGCGACGGCAGCAGCGCGTCCTGCCCGAGGCGGAAGTACGTTTCGCGAAACAGGCCGTACATGTCCTCGTACACACGCGCGGCGGCAGGATCGGGTTCCACGGTCCGGTAGCTGGGGCAGAGCGCGTCCTGCGCCTCCTCGACGGTGCTGAAGACGCCTGCCGCCAGGAACGCAAAGATGGCCGACCCGAGGCTGGTCACCTCGCTCTCAGGCACCAGCACGGGTTTGTTGAATACGCTCGCGTACACACGGTTCAACGTTTCGTTGCGTTGCGGGATGCCGCCGCCGTTGATCACGCGACGGACCGGCACGTCGTACTCGGCCATCCGGTCGAGGATCACGCGCGTATGAAACGCGGTGCTCTCGATGGCCGCGAACAGTTCGTCCTGCGCCGTATGCGTCAGATTCCAGCCGAAGGTCACGCCGCCCAGCTCCGGATTAACGAGCACACAGCGGTCGCCGTTGTCCCACGCGATGCGCAGCAGACCGGTCTGACCCGGGCGGTACGCATCAAGTCCCTCGGAGAGGGCTGCGACCGTCGTGCCGGCGCGGCGCGCGATCGCGTCGAAGAGGTCACCGCAGGCAGAGAGGCCAGCCTCGATGCCCGCCATCTGCGGATGCACGGAGCCTTGCACGACGCCGCTCACGCCAGGGATCAGCCGGACGCTCTCCCCGATCGCCATCACGCAGGTGGACGTGCCGATGACGTTCACCGCGTCGCCCTCACGGACACCGGCGCCGATCGCGTCCCAGTGAGCGTCGAGGGCGCCGGTCGGGACCGGAATCCCTTCGCGCAACCCTAGGCGCGCGGCCCACTCCGCGCACAGCGTCCCTGCAAGCGTGTCCGAAGTGGCGTAGCGTCCGCCCAGTCGTGCGCGCACGCCGGCCAGCAACGGATCCACGGCCGACAGATACTCCTCCGGCGGCAGACCGCCCAGCGACGCATTCCACATCCACTTGTGGCCCATGGCACAGATCGACCGCGGCACAGCCTCGGGATCGCGGATCCCGCAGAGAACCGCCGCGGCCAAGTCGCAGTGTTCCAGCGCCGTCACGAACCGGCCGCGCGACTCCGGGTGATTCCGCAGCCAGTGCAGGATCTTCGCAAAGCCCCACTCGGAAGAGTACACGCCACCGCACCACTGAATGGCCTCGACGCCCATCCGGTGCGCCGTTTCGGTGAGCAGCGCCGCTTCGCGCCACGCGCGGTGGTCGCACCACAGGGAGTAATCGTCCAGCGGTTCGAGCCCTTCGCCTACCGGCACGACGCTCGATCCGGTCGTATCGACGGCAAGCGCCAGCACGTCGTCACCTGAGACACGCGCCGCCGCCAGCGCCCGCGCCATCGCCTGTTCCAGAGCGCGCATGTGATCGGTGTGGCTTTGTGTCGCGCGGTCCGGATCGTCCTTGGGGCGCACCAGCGGGTAGTCCGCTGTCCCGGAACCGAGGCGGCCCCGTTCGTGGTCCACCAGGGAAACACGCACGCTCAGCGTGCCGAAATCCACTCCTGCGACGATGCTCATGGCTGAACCGCCATTCTATCGCCTGGGAGTGCGTCCCCCGTTCCAGGTGTCGGGTTTCGGCGTGTCGGGCGGCCAGTAGCCGTTGGGGTCTTCCTTCCACTCCTTGCCGCAAAGACGCGAGATCACCTTCCACTCGGCCGCGCCGAGGTTGAGGTCCGGATGGAAGATGAAACGCTTCAAGCCCGCGCGGTGCGATGCCGTCAGGATGCGCTCCAGATCGTGCGCGGGCATCGGATCGCCGGCGTGCGGATTGCGTCCCGTCGAAACCCAGGCAATCACTTTGTCCGGATCGCCTGTGGCGTCGAGCGCGCGCTTCGTTTCCGAGTAGACCACCTTGTCGAAGAACTCGTCCGGGAAGCCGCGTTCCAGGTCGTAGAGAGTGCGCACGCCCGGGAACTCGATGCCGAACACAAGCTTCACCACGGCGAAGCAGTCTTCCTCGGTCAACCCCGGATTCCACTCGCGCAGCGTCTCGACCCAGCGCGCCACCGTGCCGTACATGCCGTCAAAGCCCCGATGCCAGTAGTAATGCTTGGGGAAGATGTAGTCGAAGAAGTGGTGCGTCTTCTGGTAGTCCTGCGTCGTCAGCACGGAAAACGCCGCCGACCGCGGAATCGTGCCGAGCTTCGGCTTCGGATTCAGGCGTCCGATCTCCGCGCGGATCGCGGCCATACTGCGCAGCGTGTTTTCCTGCCGCATGCGGAGCCAGTAGAGCGCGTCTTCGTTGATGTCGAACAGGCTCAGGCCGCCGAGCATGCCGCCCGGCGCGTGAAAACGCACGAGCGACGGCGTCAGGCTGCGAAACCGCCGGCTCAGGTGAGAGATGCCGCGTTCCATCCGCGCGACGTCGAACCCGAGATGCGTGTACTGCGCGCGGTGATGGTCGCGGATCTCGAACAGTTCCCCGCCGTGGTGGAACGCGAGTTCGTAGTGATGCTCGCCGGCGCCGTCGATGATCACGCCGGCTGCCTGCGGGAACGCGCGCAGCGTATCCTCGACGCCCGCCGCCAGCGCCCGGGCGTTGAACGGATCTTCGGCGAAGCTCTTGCGCCGGCCGTAGTGGCCGGGACCGAAGAGCATGATCTCCCAGCCGCGCCGCGCGATCTCGTCCAGCAGCGCCCGGAGTTGCTTCTCCTTCTCCGCGTCGAGGCGGACGTTTTCCGGTGGGTCGACGCCGTGCTTGCGGTAAATGGAGGCTTCCGGCGCAAACGTCTGGATCACCGCGCCGGACCGCCGGTAGGTGAAATCGAACGCCGGCGTGCCGTCCCAGAAGCGCAGCGGCCCGATCACGATGCCGCGCACCCCGCCTTCCTCCCATGCGTCGAGCGTGCGCCGGAAGTCCGTCAGCCATTGCTCGAGCGGGTAGATCATGTACATCCAGGCCACGAGCTTCGGCTGCGCCTGGGCGCGCAGGGCGCTCGCGGACAGCGCGAGATTCGTCAGCAAGGTGCGCCGGCTGATCATGGCGTCCCCTGCTTGAGCGACGCGATCCAGTCGCGCAGCAGCGCCACCGCCTGGTCGTCGACCTTCAGCGTCCCGATGTGCGGCATCTTGCCGTGCGTCCGCGTCGCCGTGCGCAGCAGCAGCACCGAGCGCCCGGGATCGCCCGGGGCGAGCAGCTTCGCGCCCGGCACGCCCATCGGACCGTGGAACGGATCGAGATCGACGGTCTTCGTTTCGTCGAGGCGCATGTTGTACAGCAGGCGGATATCGGCGTTGCCGCCCGCGCCCTGCTGGTGGCAGTGCGCGCAGTTGCCGTGCAGGTACGAGCGCGCCCGCTCGTCGAGCGTCCCGGACTTCGGGTCGTACGGGTCGGGCAGCGACGGAATGTGGGCCGGCAGAGCCTTCGTGAACAAGCCGTGCGAAGCCAGCTTCTCGATCTGCCCGTCGCGATTCATCTGCCAGCCGTTGACGCCGAGCACGAAGCCCGCCTTCTCGTTGTGGCACACCATGCAGTCCGTACGGCTGGGGAACTGCCACGTCTGCTCGCCGCCGCCCGTGAGCTTGTAGGTGCGCTCGAGCGAATCCTTGCCGATCAGCTCGGCGTCGGTCTGCTCGTCGTTCCACACGTAGACGTAGCCGGCCCACTTCTCGCGCGTCGCGGCGCTGGGCTGCAAGGTCAGCAGGCGGGTTTCCAGGCGCTTGCCTTCGAGGATAAACGTCTTCACCAGCACCGAGCCGACGGGGAAATTCCACCGCTTCTCGCTCACGTACTCCATCTTTCCGTCGCCCGGGATCGCGATGTAGCGGAGCTTGTCCGCGCCGTCGGACCAAAGTTGCGCGTTCACCTCGTAGGGAATCAGCCCCGGCGCGGGCTTGTGGTCTCTGGTGGAAGCGAACAATCCCGTCTGGCTGAGCAGCTTCGGGAAGCGCTTGTACCCGTCGCTGTCCGGACCCTTCGGACGCTTCGCCAGGCGGTAGAGCCGCCCGTCGTAGTGGGTCATCAGGTAGAGTTCGCCCTTCCGATCCTCGGCGAAATCGACGACGTCGAGTTCGGTGTCGTCGAGTTCCTGCTGCCAGGTGACCTTCGTGCCGTCATAGCGCAAGGCCCAAATCTTGCCTGTTTCCCAATCCGCGTAGATATAGGCGCCTTCGAGCTCCGGCAGCCGCGAGCCGCGGTAGACGAAGCCGCCGGTTATCGACCGCGCTTCCGCATGCGAATGCGCCGCCACCGGCTTGAGGATCGGCGTCGGTCCGCGTTCCTTGTCCGGACGGAACATCTGCGGCCCCTCGCTGACGCTCCAGCCGTAGTTGCCGCCCTTCTCAATGCGGTAGATCGACTCCCACAGATCCTGCCCCACTTCGCCGACCCAGAGATCGCCGGTCTTGCGGTCGAAGCTCATCTTCCAGGGCTGGCGGAACCCATAGGCCCAGATCTCCGGCAGGACGCCGGGCTCGCGGATGAACGGGTTGTCCGGCGGGATGCGGTACGGCTTCACCGAATGCGTGCCGTTCACGTCGATGCGCAGGATGGAGGCGAGCAGGTCGCCCAGGAACTGCCCCGTGTTGTTCGGATCGTACTGCCCGCCGCCGTCGCCCGTGCCGACGTAAAGGTAGCCGTCGGGCCCGAACTTGATCGTGCCGCCGTTGTGGCCGTCGGAGGGAAATTCGAGGACGATCAGCTCCGTCGCGGGATCGGCCTTGGTCGGATCCGTGTTGCTGCGCGTGAAGCGCGAGACGCGCGACCGGCGCGGCGGAGGCCAGGTCTCGGTGGTGAACGTGTAGAGATAGCCGTTGCGCTCGTAGTCCGGATGAAATGCAATCCCTACCATCTGCCGTCGCGCGGGACCACCGGTCCGCGCATCTCTTGCGTTGACCGGCACGTTCACGTTGGTGTCCAGGAACAACTCCGCGCCCGACACGTCGGCGCGGTTCGGGAACGAAACGATCTGCCCGTAGCGAAGTCCGACGAAGAACCGGTCGCTCCCGGGCGCAGTCGTGATGACGGTCGGCTCTTCGAGCACCAGGTGAGGGAACGCCCGCTCCACCATGTAGGGCGAAGGGGGTTCAGGCGAGCCAACCACGCGCGACGAGGTCCACAGCGGGCGCTCCGCCAGCAGAGGCACGCTCAGCAGACAGAGCACGGCCAACAACGAATACCTGGGCATGTCCGTTGATTATATCCGGGCGGGCGTGCCGCCGGTTTACGGCAGTTTGATTTTCGCCAGGTAGATGCTGGTCTTGCCCTCGTGGGAAGAGTAATAGCTAAACCACAGCAGGCCCTCATGCCACACCATGCCGGGGTAACTGGTGTCGCCGCCCGACGGGAATTCGAGCAGGCGCGTATAGCTGGCGGGCGTCATGCGTGCGACGCCCGTCGTGGCCTTGTCGCCGTAAAAGCGCGTGCCCGCGACCATGCCGCCGTCCGGCAGCACCAGAAAATTCGGACCGCCCACCCGTTCCCCGATCTTATGCCATTGCCACTCGGTATAGGGCGGGCGGCTGACGCCGATGCGCCCGCTGCGGTCGCCCGCCTCGAATCGCGCCAGGACGATCATCTCACCGCCTGGGCCGAAGCGGATCGTGCTTTCCGACATGCCTTCGAGCCCGAACCGGTGGACCAGTTCGAAGCGGACGCCGTCACTGCTCGAATACAGGAAGCCGTCGCGCGGTCCGCTTGAGCCGCCGCCGCCCATGTAGGCCACGCCCCACGCCTTGCCCTCATGCCAGGTCACGCGCCAGAGCCAGTGTTCGTCCCGCGCTACCGGTTGGAAGGGTTTCCACACGCGGCCGTCCTTCGAAAAGCTGACGCGGGTGCGCTTCTTGACGTACTTGCCGTCCCGGTCCCAGGTGGTCCCGCCGGCCAACAGCACCAATTCGCCCCCAGGCGTCACTGACAGCTTCGGATCGCGCAGGTCGATGCCGCCTTCCTCGATCAGCGCCGTGGAAGTCCAGCGCTCGCCGTCCGCGGATTCGATGACGCGGATACGACCGTTCTCGCGCGCGTGCGCCGTCCCCTCGCGGAAAGTGCAATACCAGCGGCCGTTATGGCGGACCAGGTCTGTGAACGCGTTGTGCGCGCCCTGGTCCCAGATCTTGCGGTTGGAAAGGACCTCGGCGGCCGGCGCCGGCAGGGTCCACGCCGCGAGCACCAGCGCGGCGGACAGGAGTTTCATAGGGAGAAGTGTACCGCGGCGCCCGATGGAGGCCGCGACGATCGCGCTGGATGGACTCAAGGGAACAGCGGAACATCCTCGGCGATGATGCACTTGAGATAGTGTGTTTCCGGGACCGTCAGCAGGATCGGGTGATCCTGGGCCTGGGTGCGGCGTTCGAGCACTCGCAGCGTGTGGCCGGTGTCGAGCGCGGCGGCGGCGAGCGTTTCGAGCAGCAGCGCTTCGCTCACGTGGTGCGAACACGAACAGGTGACCAGCATGCCTCCCGGCGCCAGCAGCTTCAGGGCTTTCACGTGCAGTTCGCGGTAGCCGCGCGCCGCGGCCTCGACGTTGGCGCGCGACTTGGCGAAGGCAGGCGGGTCGAGCACGATCGTGTCGAAGCGGCGCCGGGCCGCGGCGTGGCCGCCGAGCCAGTCGAACACGTCGGCGCGGCGGAACGAGATGTTCGCGATGCCGTTGCGCGCGGCGTTGTGTCCGGCTGCGGCCAGCGCAGCCTCCGAACTGTCGGCCGCCTCGACGTGGCTGCACACTGCCGCCAGGTGCAGTGCGAACCCGCCGGTCGACGTGAAGCAATCGAGCGCGCGGCCGCGGGCGTGGCGGGCCGCCGCGCGGTAATTCTCCCGCTGGTCGAGGTAAATGCCGGTCTTCTGCCCGCGCAGGAGGTCGGCCTCGATCGCCAGGCTATTCATCCGGACCTCGACGGAATCCGGGACAGTCCCACGCGCGACGGCCACCTCGCGTGGTAGGCGCTCCTTCTCCCGAGCCGCTGCGTCATTGCGCAGCACGATCCCGGCAGGCTGGAAGAGGGCTTCGAGGACGTCGAGAATCGTCTCCCGGGCCGCGTCCATGCCCTGGTTCAGCGTCTGGACGCACAGATACGGCCCGTAGCGGTCGACGATCAGGGCAGGGAGCAGGTCGCCTTCGGCGTGGACCACGCGGTACGCGTCGGTGTCCTCGACCACGCGGCGGCGCAGCGCCTGGGCTGCTTCGATGCGGGCGCCGAAGAATGCGGCGTCGATGTCCGCGCCGGGCTTGCCCAGCACGCGCAGGGCAATCTGCGAGGAATTGCTGAAGTGGGCGGTGGCGAGCGCCTTGCCCTTGGGGTCGGCGACGCGGACCACGGTTCCACCTGTGGCTTCGCCGAAGTCCGCGACATCGCTTGCATAGACCCAAAGATGGCCGTCCCGTAGCCGGGAAGCGGCGCGGTGGGTGACCCGGACGTCGATCACCGCAGCGCCATCAGGCGGGCGATGCGGTCTTCGGTCGCGGGATGGGTCGAGAACAGCTTCGACAGCGCGCCGCCGCCGCCGAAGGGCTTAATGATGAACATATGCGCGGTTGCCGGGGACGCCTCCATCGGGATGCGCCGCGAGTAGGATTCGAGACGCCGCAACGCCGAAATCATCCCGTGCGGCGTGCCGGTGGCCTTGGCTGCGGCTTCGTCAGCCGCGTACTCGCGCGTCCTGGAAACAGCCATCTGGATGAGCATCGCGGCGATGGGGCCGAGCATGAACATCATCATGGCCGCCATCGGGTTGCCGCCCTCGTCATCGTCGCGGCGTCCGCCGAAGAACATCGCGAAGTACGCCAGGTTCGTGATTGCGGCGCCGATCGTGGCGGCGATCGAGCTCGTGAGGATGTCGCGGTGCTTGATGTGCGCCAGCTCGTGTGCGAACACAGCCTCGACTTCGTTGTCATCCATCAACTCGAGAAGGCCGGCGGTGAACGCCACCGACGAGTGCCGCGGGTTGCGGCCTGTGGCGAACGCGTTCGGCGAGTGCTCCGGGATCACCCAGAGCTTCGGCTCGGGGATGCCCATGCGCTGGCACAGCCGCTGCATCATCGGCCCCAGGCGCCGGTGGAGCTGCGGATGCTCCGAGGGACTGACCCGCTGCGCCTTGTACATGGAAAGCGCGATCTTCTCCGAGAAAAAGTAGCTGGCGAAGTTCATCACCACGGCCATCATGAGACCTATGTACAGGCCGTTCCTGCCCGCGATCGCCTGACCGCCGATCACGAGCAGAGCCGTCAACAGACCAAGCAAGAGGAGGGTCTTAAACGCATTCGCGGACGTCATACAGTTCTATTCTCCCATAGTCGTTTCCGGCGCCTTCAGACAGCCGCCGGAGCCGGTTGTTTGCGGAACTCGATCGCCTCACCGGCCGCGTCGGCGACGATCGTGTCGCCGGCCGTGAACTCACCGCCTAGCAGCTTGAGCGCGAGCGGGTCCTGTACCAGGCGCTGGATCGCGCGCCGCAACGGGCGGGCGCCATAGGCCGGATCGTAGCCTTCGTTCAGGATGAGATCGCGCGCGGCCGGGGTGAGTTCGAGCGAGAGTCCCCGCTCCTCTACCAATTTACGGACGCGGCCGAGTTGCAGTTCCACGATCTGCGCGAGCTGATCCTTTTCGAGCGCATTGAACACGATCACGTCATCGATCCGGTTGAGGAACTCAGGCCGGAACGTCCGCTTGAGCGCGTCGAGCACGGTGCGGCGCAGGTCCTCGTTCGAGGTTTGTTTGGCGTGCACGGAGAACCCAATCCGCCCGCTCTCGCGGATGTCGGTCGAGCCGACGTTCGACGTCATGATGATCACGGCGTTCTTGAAGTTCACCGTACGTCCCTGGCCGTCGGTGAGGCGGCCGTCGTCGAGAATCTGGAGCAGTGCGTTGAACACGTCCGGATGCGCCTTTTCGATTTCGTCGAACAGAACGACGGAGTACGGCTTGCGCCGGACATGCTCGGTCAGCTGGCCGCCCTCGTCGTAGCCGACGTAGCCGGGAGGCGCGCCGATCATGCGCGAGACGGCGTGCTTTTCCATGTACTCGCTCATGTCGACGCGGACCATCGCTTTCTCGTCGTCGAAGAGGAATTCGGCGAGCGCGCGGGCGAGTTCGGTCTTGCCCACGCCGGTGGGACCGAGGAACAGGAAGCTGCCGATGGGCCGGTTAGGATCGCTCAAGCCCGCGCGGTTGCGGCGGATCGCGTTCGACACCAGACTGACCGGCTGATCCTGGCCAATGACCCGCGCGTGCAGGCGGTCCTCCATGTGGACGAGTTTTTCGATCTCGCCCTCCATCATCCGCTGCACCGGGACACCGGTCCACTTGGCGACGATGCGGGCGATGTCCTCTTCGTCGATTTCCTCCTTCAGTAGGGCCGATTCCTGCTTGACGGATTCCAGTTCCTTGGTCGCCGCGTCGATCGCGCGCTCAAGTTCGACCAAGCGTCCGTACCGGAGCTGCGACGCCTTTTCGAGATCGCCGATACGCGTGGCCGTTTCTTCCTCGATCCGGAGCGATTCCAGTTCCTGCTTGAGGTGCTGCACGCGATCGATAGCGCCTTTCTCGCGGCTCCAGCGCTCTTTCAGGATGGCCGCCTCGGCGCGTACGGTTTCGAGTTCGCTCTCGACCGTGCGGAGACGGTCGCGCGAGGCTTGGTCCTTCTCGCGGTTGAGCGCCTGCCGCTCGATTTCGAGGTGCGTGAGGCGGCGCTCGAGCTCATCGATTTCGATGGGCATGGAGCCGATTTGGATCCGCAACGCCGAACCCGCCTCGTCGATGAGGTCGATGGCCTTGTCCGGCAGGAAACGGTCGCTGATGTAGCGGTGCGACAGCGTGGCGGCGGCGACGATCGCTGAATCCTTGATGCGGACCGAATGATGGATCTCGAAGCGTTCCTTGAGGCCGCGGAGAATGGCGATCGTGTCTTCGACCGTGGGCTCTCCCACCTGCACGGGTTGGAAACGGCGGGCGAGCGCGGCGTCCTTTTCCACGTACTTGCGGTATTCGTTGAGCGTGGTCGCGCCGACGCAGTGCAGTTCGCCTCGCGCGAGCGCGGGCTTCAGCATGTTGGCCGCGTCGATGGCGCCTTCGGCGCTGCCGGCGCCGACCAGCGTGTGCAGTTCGTCGATGAACAGGACGATCTCGCCTTCCGAGTCGCTGATTTCTTTGAGCACGGCCTTCAGGCGGTCTTCGAACTCGCCGCGGAACTTCGTCCCCGCAACCATGCCGCCGAGGTCGAGCGCGACCAGGCGCTTGCCCCGCAACTGCTCGGGGACGTCGCCCTTGATGATGCGCTGCGCGAGTCCTTCGACGATCGCGGTCTTGCCGACGCCGGATTCGCCGATGAGCACGGGATTGTTCTTCGTACGCCGGGCGAGTACCTGCATGATGCGGCGGATCTCATCGTCGCGGCCGATCACCGGGTCGAGTTTCCCCTTGCGCGCGGACTCGGTCAGATCGACGGCGTAGCGCTCCAGGGCCTGATACTTTGACTCCAAGTTCTGATCCGTGATGCGCTGCGTGCCGCGGACAGAGACGAGCGCGTTGAGAATGGCCTCATGCGTGAGTCCGGCGCGATTCAGCAGGGCGCCGGCCGGGTCGTTCTTGGCCTGGGAGAGCGCCAGGAGCAGGTGCTCGGTGGAGACGAACTCATCCTTGAAGCGCTCCGCTTCGGTGAACGCGGCCTGGAAGAGTTCGTTGATCGCCGGAGAGAGGTACATGCCCGGCTGCTGACCGCTCACCTCGGGAATCATCTTCAAGATCCGGCCGACTTCCTGCACAATGGCGCCAGGGTGCACGCCGCACTTTTCAAAGACCGGGCGGACCACGCCCTCCTGTTCCTCGGCCAGGGCGAGCAGCAGGTGGGCCGGCTGCACGGCCTGGTGGTTGCGGTTGGCGGCGTTCAGTTGCGCCTGCTGGATTGCTTCCTGTGCTTTCTGGGTCAGCTTGTCGAACCGGATCATGGCACTTGTTCCTATACGTTCAGATGAAAATGCCGGGACCGGCGGTGCAGCCAGTCCCGGCGCAAGCGGCGTCCAACGGGCCGCTGGTGACTACTTGATTGCGACCTTCACCTGGCGCGGCTTGGCCGCTTCCTTCTTCGGCAGCGTGATGGTAAGCACGCCGTTCTTGTATTCGGCCGAGACGTGGTCCGGATCCACGGTGGGCGGAAGCGTGAAGGTGCGGACGAACGAGCCGTAGCTGCGCTCGATGCGGTGATAGCCCTTCACGGTCTCCTCCTTCTCGAACCGGCGCTCACCCTTGAGAGAGAGCGTCTGGTTCTCGACGCGGATGTCGATGTCCTCAAGCTTCACATCGGGCAGGTCGGCGCGGAGCACGAGGTCATTCTCGGTTTCCAGGATATCGACTGCCGGCGACCAGGGCCGGGCCGTCCGTGGCTCGCTCCACATGCGGGTCAGGGCGTCCTCGAGAAGGCGGACGCTGGAGAACGGGTCATAGGTAGTCAGGGAAGACATTGAAGTTCATTTCCTCCTATGGCAATCATAAAATATGAGTGACCGATTGTCAAGAGATATGCAAGAGAGGTCCCTTGCCATTCTGAAAAAGGGGACAGTCCTCTTTTCGCATTCGTAAGAGAGTCCTTACGAACTGGCGGAAGTAACTGATTTTATTGAGAATGGAGGGCGGGCGGCTGAGCCGCCCTGCCTAGCCGGCGGCCGCCGTACCCGTCCAGGCCGCGACGGCTTCGCGAGCGAACGCAGCGAACGGTCGAGGCGCGTGACCGAGGTACTTCTCCTGAATCGCCAAGTCCTGCTCGGTCGCCTTCAGCCCGTGCTCCTGGAAGTGGCCGTACATGATCTTCAGGTCATGTACCAGCCACTCCGGCATCATCTGGCTCGCCTGGGCGCCCCACGCCTCCAGATCATCGCCTCCGTAAACGACCGGCTTGCCCAGGAGATCCGCGTACACTTCCGCCACCTGCGGACCTGTCAGCGCATCGGGTCCGACCAGCGGACAGCGCAGGTCCCCGCCGAGCGGCCGGGTTAGCGCAGACACCGCCGCATCGGCAATATCCCGTACGTCCACGCGGCTGAGCCCGGCCGACCCGATCGGCTGCGGGTAGACCCCGTACTCCAGGATGGCGTCGCGGAACCAGTGATCGTTCTGGTAGAAGTTGTTCGGCTCCAGCAGCACGTATTCCAATCCCGACGCCTCAATTGCGTCGACCGCCGGCTTCTTGCTGCCGAAATGGGGGATGTAGAGCGCCGAGTCGAGGGCGTGCACGGTCATGTAGACGATCCGCCGGAACCCGGCCTTCTTTGCCGCCTCGACCCCAGCCAAGCCCTGTTCGGCTTCGTCTTGCGCCAGAGCCGTCAACAAAAAGAGCGTATCGGAGCCGGCGAAAGCCTCGGCGAGCGTTTCCGGTCTCTGCAAATCGCCCTGAACCACCGTGCATCCGGCCGGAACCGGCTTCTTCGGGTCGCGCAGCATGACGCGCGGAGCATGTCCGGCGGCAAGCAATGCCTGGGTGACCGCGCTGCCCACGGTGCCGGTCGACCCGGTAACGAGAATCTGAGCCATTCCTGTACGTTCCTCCTGAGATTCCATAATAGTTGCATGTTCGCCGTCCGGCTCGACCAGGGCCAAGTCTCGGTCGTGCGCCGTCCCCGTCCGTCGCGGCCGTCCGGCCACGCACTGCTCCGCCTCCGTCTCGGAGGCATCTGCAACACCGACCTCGAACTCCAGCGCGGCTACTACGGCTTCCGGGGGACGCCGGGACACGAATTCGTTGCCGATGTAGTCGAGGCCGACCGCCTCACCGGCCGCCGTGTCGTCGGCGAGATCAACCTGCCCTGCGGCGTGTGCGACTGGTGCCGGCGCGGTCTTGGCCGGCACTGTCCCACGCGCACGGTGCTTGGGATCGTGCGCCATCCCGGCGCGTTTCAGGAGTTCTTCACGCTGCCGGAGGCGAATCTTCACCCCATCCCCGACACCTTGCCCGATGAGGAAGCGGTCTTCACCGAGCCGGTGGCAGCCGCCTGCGAAATCCTCGACCAGGTGAAGTTTCCGAAGGGCGCCGCGGTCGCCGTCCTCGGCGACGGCAAGCTGGGCCTGCTCATCGCTCAGGTGTTGGCCGCGCACGGACTCGATGTCCACCAGTTCGGCCGCCACAGGGACAAACTCCGCATCGCTGCCGCGGCCGGAGTCAATACCGCGGTCGCCCGGCGCCTGCCGCGGGCTGCGTTCGACTACGCCGTCGATGCGACGGGCTCGTCCGACGGCCTGCGGGAAGCGGCCGCGATGGTGCGGCCTCGCGGAACGCTCATCCTCAAATCGACCGTGCACGGCGCCGTCCCCATCGACATGGCGCCGGTCATCGTCAACGAACTGACCCTGGTCGGCTCCCGCTGCGGACGCTTCGGGCCGGCCTTGCGGCTTCTCCGCTCGGGAAAGCTCCGGCTGCGGGAAATGATCTCCGCCCGCTTCCCGCTCCAGGCGGCGCCGGAGGCGTTCGCCGAAGCCGCGCGCCAGGGCGTCCTCAAGGTTCTCCTCAAGCCGTTATGATTGGGAGAATCCCAATGCGGTACCTAGCCCTTCTGATCACTTTGGCCATTCCCCTGGCTGCGCAGGATGCCGGCCGGCGGTCCTATGAGCGCCGTTGCGCCGCCTGCCACGGCGGTGACGGCAACGGCGGAGAACGCGCGCCCGGCGTTGTGACGAAGCTACCGGCGCGATCGGACGCCGACCTTGCCGCGCTCATCCGCCAGGGGTTGCCGGGCGCCGGCATGCCCGGCGCCAACGTGCCGGACGGCGAAATGCGCGACCTCGTCTCGTTCCTGCGCGGCCTGCGTCCGCGGCGATTCGCCCCGCCGAAGCGCCTGTCGGTCCGCACCACCGACGGCCAGACTCTCGAAGGCACGGTGATCAACGAGAACCCCACCGCGGTCCAACTGCGCACCGCCGACCAGCGGATTCACCTGCTGCGCCGGCACGGCGACCGCTACCGCAAAGTCACCTCGGAGGCGGATTGGCCCACCTATCACGGTCAACTGAGCGGCAATCGCTACAGCCCTCTCGATCAGATCAACCCGCGGAACGTGAAAAAACTCGCTCCGCGCTGGATCTTTCCTTTGCGCGGCGCGGCGCTGCTGCGGGTCACACCCGTCGTCGTGGACGGGATCATGTACGTGACCGGGCCGAACGAAACGCACGCGCTCGATGCCGGTACGGGGCAATTGCTCTGGAACTACACCCGCCCGCGGACGAAGGGAGTCGTGGGCGATGCCGGTTCCGGGGTGAACCGCGGCGTCGCCATCGCAGGCGACCGCCTGTTCGTCGTGACTGACCACGCGCACCTGCTGGCGCTCAACCGCTTCACGGGCGCCCTGCTGTGGGATACGGAGATGGCAGACTACCGCCAGAACTACGGCGCCACCGCCGCACCCTTGGCAGTGGGCAACCTTGTCATTTCCGGCCACTCCGGCGGCGACGAAGGAGTGCGCGGATTCCTCGCCGCCTTCGACCAGGCAACCGGCAAAGAGGTCTGGCGCTTCTGGACCGTCCCCAAGCGCGGCGAACCCGGCTCGGAAACCTGGCAGGGCTCGGCCATCGATCACGGCTGCGCCGCTACCTGGCTCACCGGAACCTACGACGCTGCCCTCGACACCGTCTACTGGCCCACCGGCAACCCCTGCCCGGATTACAACGGTGACGATCGCAAGGGCGATAACCTCTGGTCGGACTCGATCCTTGCGCTCGATCCCAAGACCGGCAGGCTGAAGTGGCACTTCCAGTACACGCCCCACGACCTCTGGGATTGGGATGCGCAGCAGCCTCCGGTGCTGATCGATACCGAGTACCGGGGCAGGCAGCGCAAACTCCTGCTGCATGCCAACCGCAACGGATTCTTCTATGTGCTGGACCGCGCGACCGGCGAATTCCTCTCCGGCACCCCGTTTGTCAAGAAACTGACCTGGGCGCGGGAGATCGATTCGAACGGCCGCCCCGTGCTGAATCCGGACCAGACCCCGAACACCGAAGGCGCGACGGTCTGCCCCGCGGTCGAGGGCGCGACGAACTGGTTCTCCACCGCCTATCATCCGGGCACCGGCTACTACTACGTCCAGACGCTCGAAAAGTGCAACATCTTCACCAAGAGGCCGGGACAGTGGGAACCGGGCAAGAGCTACTATGACGGCTCGGCGCGGCAGGTGCCGGGCGAACCGGGCCAGAAGATCCTGCGCGCCATTGATGTCCAGACCGGGAAGATCGCCTGGGAGCTGCCGCAGAACGGTCCGGCCAACACATGGGGCGGCGTGCTCGCCACCGCCGGCGGCCTCGTCTTCTACGGCGATGACAGCGGGACGCTCTCGGCGGCCGATGCCCGAACGGGCGAGCCTCTCTGGCATTTGCCGTTCAACCACCTCTGGAAAGCCTCGCCGATGACCTACACGGTCGACGGGGTGCAGTACGTCGCCGTCGCTTCCGGACCCAACATCGTGGCGCTGGCGCTGGTCGATTAGGTGCTCGTGATCCGTTCGATCAGCCGGGGCACGTAGTCCGAGAGCCGTTGCGGCACCCCTTCGGCCTTGCGGGGAAGCCGGCCCACGGCGTCGCGGACCGGACTCGCGCGCTCGCCGAGCGCATCGATCGCATTGAGCGCCCGGATCGACACATAGAGCCCGTTGCGGTCGAGCGGCGCCAGTTCCATCAGCACCGTCAGCACGCGCGCGGCGTCGGCCTCGCTGCCGTACCGCCCTAACGCCTCGGCGGCGGCGATGCGCACGCTCGGAGCGGGATCCTGGAGGGCCTTCTCGAGGGCCGCGCGTCCGGCGAGGAGCCCATCCCCGCCCCGCATCAGCAGCCCCATCGCGCCCCAATAGCGGACGGCGCTGTCCGCATCGGCGAGAGCGCGCACCATCGCCGGAGTCTCCCGCGCGGAAAGCGAGGCGGCCGCCTGCGCGGTCCGGACCACGCGCTCCACCGGGAACTGCCTGCCCATCTCGTAGGGCGTGGAATCCTTCGACCGCGCGTGAATCTCGTCTTCCGGCAGGAATCCGATGTCCCGGATGCGGACCGCCTGCTCATACTCGGCCTTTCGCAGGCGCTCGAGCACGGGCCGCATCTTCGGGTCGCCCGCCAGGTTCCGTACTTCGTCGGGGTCGTTGGTCAGGTCGTAGAGTTCCTCGGGCGGCTTGGTCTCCCAGAAGTAGGTCTGCGGCGGCTGCAGTTTGCCCTCGTCGTACAACTGCCGCCAGACGCGTGTGGTCGGGGTCTGGAACATGTAGTTGAGGTACTGCCCGTAGATCTTGTGCGGCATGTAGTTGCGGATGTAGAGATAGCGCTTGTCGCGCACGGACCGCACCATGTCCAGGCGTTCGTCCATGCGTCCGCGGAAGCCGTAGGCAAACGGCTGTTCCGGCGCGGTGAAGCGGCCGCAGAACGCGTGTCCCTGCATGTGCGCGGGCGGACGGATGCCGGCGAGGCTCAGGACCGTCGGCGCCAGGTCGATGAAGCCGGCGAGCCGGTCCGTTGTGCCGCCGGGCCGGTAGCCGGGGGGCGCCAGCCGCCTCCATTTCTCCGGCACGTGGACCAGCAGCGGCACCCGCAACCCGGAGTTGTACGGCCAGCGCTTGCTGCGCGGCATCCCCGAGCCATGGTCGCCGTAGAAGAAGACGATCGTGTCTCCGGCCAGCCCGTCCTCCTCAAGTTGCTTGAGGATCTCCGCGGCTTGCCCGTCCATCGTCGTGATGTTGTCGTAATACTGCGCCCAATCTTGGCGTACCTCAGGCGTGTCCGGATGGTAGGCGGGAAGGGGCGCCCGCGCCGGGTCGTGGACGGCCTTGTGCGGGCGCGTGCGGATCTGGCTCTCGTGGGTGATCGTGAAGTTGAAAATCGCAAAGAAAGGCTGGCCCGGCTTGCGGCTCCGCCAGTGGGCCTTGTTGCTCGATTCGTCCCACACCTGGCCGGTGTGTTCGAGATTGTAGTCTTCCTTCGAATTGTTCGTCGCGTAGTAGCCGGCGTCGCGCAGGGAACAGGGGTACATGCGGAAGCCCTCGGGCAGGCGCGTCATGCTCCGCATGTGCTCCGAGCCGGTGGCCGGGGGATAGAGGCCGGAAATGATCGTGGTCCGCGCCGGAGCGCAGACCGGCGCGGTCGACCAGGCGTTCAGGTACCGCAGGCTGCGGGCGGCCAGGCGGTCGAGGTGCGGCGTCGTGGCGTAAGCGTCGCCGTAGCAGCCGAGGTGCGGTCCGATGTCCTCGCACGTGATCCAGAGGATGTTGGGCCTGTCCTGGGGCTGAGCCCCAAGCAGGCCGGCCGTGAGCGATCCGGCGAACGCGCGCCGGGTGAGTGAAGGCTTCATGGCGTTGTTCGAACCAATATATCCCGAGGCCGTGTACCCGATCGGGCAGTTTGGCCGATCTATTCTTCTGTGAGACCGCTTCTGCTGGCTCTGATCGTCGCCGTGGCGCCCGCCGCCGCGGCCACCGACCCCTTGGCTTGGGCAGGAGCCGGCACGCGCATCCTCGCCGGCGCCGCGGTGCCCCGGTTAGCATCGTCGAGCCCTGCCGTCTCCCTGCTTGAGGAGAATCTCCAACTGCTTTCCGCGGCCACCGGGACAGACCTGCTGCGACAGTCGGACGAGGCGGTCCTGGCGATCTCCGGGAGCGGGCCGGACGAGCAGTGGCTCTGGATCGTGAAGGGCCGCTTCACCCCGGGGGCGCCGTTGCGGCGTGGGATCCACGCACTTCCGGAAACTGCGCGCTCCGGCCTTCGCGCGGACTCGTTCGCTTTCGTTCAGGCGGACCTGCTGGTTGCGGGCTCCCCCGAAGCTGTCCAAGGGGCGATGGCGTCCCGAGCGCCGGCGCCGGAGTCGTTGCTGTCCGCCGCGGCCCGGCTACGGGCGAGCCGTGACGTCTGGCTCGTCTCGGAGCGGCCGCTCTCCGCGGGCTACCGCCTTCCCGACCGCCACCTCGACGGCCTTTTCCACGGCGATCTGTTCCAACCCGTCGAGCGCGTGACCGCCGGTGTCCTGTGGGGGACGCGCCTGGCCGTGGACATCGAAGCGCACACGGCCGCACCCGCGGACGCCGAGGCGCTGGTCGAGGTGGGGACTTTCCTGATGCAGTTGATGGGAGCCCAAGCCCCGGCCGGAGGAGCCGCCGGCCTGCTGGCGGCCGTCGAGAACCGCCGGCTCACGGCGTCGGGGACAGTCGCGCGCTTCACCTGCGAGGTGTCTGAAGTCGCGCTTGCGAACTGGACGCGGCGCGCGCTTTCCGTCCGGCGAGTGCGCGGAGCGGCTCAGGTATACTAGACACTGCTTGAACCGGATCTCGTCGTCACAGCACTTTCGAAATATCTCCGGTTGGCTTCTGCTGGTGATTCTGATCGGCGGCCTCTACCTGATTATGAGGCCGTTCCTCTCGGCCTTGGCTTGGGCTGTGATTCTCGCAGTCTTCTTCTCGCCCGCCCATAAGCGCATCGAAAGCCTGATCAAAAAGCCGGCGTTGGCGGCTCTTTGCTCCTTGAGCCTGGTCACCCTCCTGCTGATCCTTCCCGTGCTGTGGATCGTTCCGAAGGTAGTCGCTCAAACCATCCAGGTGGTCAAGTTCCTGCCGAACACCGACATCCTCCAACGATTGAACGACCTCCTCCAGCAGAACGCCCACCGCCTGCCCGTACCCCCGGAACAGATCCAGGATTCCCTGGCGGATTGGACGCAGCAGGCATTGGGCATCGCCGCCCGCCAGTCCGCGGCGATTGCCGGCGGCGTCGCCCATTCGCTCTTTGAGATCTTCGTCGCGCTCTTCGCGATGTTCTACCTGTTCCGCGACGGCCCGCGCATCCTGCGTCTATTGCGTGATGTGTCACCGATTGACGAGGAGCGCTTCAACCTCGCTGTCCGCATCGTGCGGGATGTGGTGCAGGTCAGCGTGTCGAGCAGTCTCATCGTGAGTGGAGTCCAGGGACTGCTGGGGGGGCTCCTGTTCTGGGCGTTAAGTATGCCGGCGCCCGCTTTCTGGGGCGTCGTCACCGCCTTCCTTTCTTTGTTGCCTCTCGTCGGTCCGCCGCTGATCTGGGGCAGCGCCGGCGTCTACCTCGTGATGAACGGCGAGGTCACCCGCGGCATCATTATGCTTGCCGTGGGCGCCGGTGTCGTGAGCACGGCGGACAATATCCTGCGCCCGGTTCTCATAGCCGGACGTGCCGAGTTGAACGGACTTCTGGTATTCTTCAGCCTATTGGGGGGCGTTGGGGCGTTCGGATTTCTGGGCCTGGTCTTGGGCCCCCTGCTGGTGTATGCATCCCTTGAAGCATTGAAGTTCTATCGCGCGGAACTGGCGGTCGCGATTGCAGCGCCACCCCCGGGATCTGCGACAGGAGCACTGCGTGAATCGAATCCGACCGACCATTAACCGACTAGTCCAGCCGCGGCTGGCCTTTCTGGGCCTGCTCGCCGCACTTCTGTGCGCCGCGCCCGCCTTCGGGCAGTTGGAGATTACCAACCCGTCACCGATCCCCCCGGTGACGCAGGGCGGCTTCGTCTTTCTCCCGCTGGAGACGAACTATTCTCTACAGTTCCAGACCCTCTCCTCCTGGTCGGTCGTCAGCGGCAGCCTGCCTCCTGGCATCACCATCGTCGACAGCCAGTTCGGGTCATACCTCTGGGGCGAAGCGCTGCAGGCCGGTCTCTACACATTCACGCTCGAAGCGTACGACGAAGAATTCGACCAAGAGGCCACCAAGCAGTTCCAATGGCGGATCAACCAGCCCCTGGCGATTCTGCCTCCGTTCACGCTGCCCGATGCTTCCGTGGGCGCGAACTACGGCTTCCGCAAGTTCGCCAGTGGAGGCACGCCTCCTGTCTATTGGTACATAAGCGAACAGTATGGTCTGCCGGAAAACGGCGGAGAAGGCGCGAACCAGGAATTCAAGATGGAGGCTGTGCCGGAAGGGCTGTCGATGTCCCAGGATGGCCTTCTCTCCGGCACCATCCAGCCGCCGCCGGGCGACTTCGAGTTCGGCGTGGTCGTGAATGACGAAGGCCTCGGGTCCGACTTCGAGGTCCTGTCTCTCCGGGTCAATCCGGCGCCGCAGATCCTGTCCGGGCCGCAACTGCCATCGGGCGCCGTCGGGCAACCTTACCAGTACGACATTAAGGTGGGGGGCGGGACTCCGCCCTTCAACTTCCAGATCACCGGAGGCCTATTGCCGCCCGGCCTGACGCTTTCGGCCGCCGGCAAGATCACGGGCGTCCCCCAGCAGCCGGGAACCTTCCCGCTGCTGGTCCTTCTGCGGGACAGCGGCGGCGGACCCCTCGGGACCGGGGCGTTCACCTCGCAGGCATTCCAACTGACGATTGTTTCGGCGCCGGTCATTACGACCGTCTCGCCGCTTCCCCCCGCTTTGCTGGGGCAGTCGTACAGCCAGACCCTCTCCGCGGCAGGCGGGGTCTCCCCGTATCTATGGAGTGTTCCCGGCGGCGGATTGCCGCCCGGCGTCACGATGAGCCAGGCGGGCGTCCTGAGCGGCACGCCGTCGACCCCAGGCGCCTACCAGTTCACTGTGCAGCTCGTGGACAGCGTAGGAACTCCGGCGGCGAAGGCGTTCAGCCTGACGGTCGGCTCGGCCGTTCAAATCACCACGGCCTCGCCGCTTCCCCCAGGCACCACCGGACAAGCCTATGCGGCGTCGCTTGCCGCAACCGGCGGCACGCCGCCTTACACATGGTCGATCGCCTCGGGGGCGTTGCCGCCCGGTCTGACCCTTGCCGGTTCGACGATCAGCGGAGCGCCCACGCAGGCCGGTGTCTTCTCGTTCCAGGTGAACGCCGTGGCCCAGGCCGGTGGCTCAGCCTCCAAGAGCTTCCAGATTTCGGTGGCTTCGGCGTTGACGATCACGAGCACCTCGCCTTTGCCGGCGGGCAGCACAGGGTCCGCTTACAGTCTTGCGCTCCAGGCGGCGGGCGGCACGCCTCCCTACCTCTGGCAGGTCGTTTCCGGTTCTCTTCCGGCGGGCGTTTCCTTGAGTGCCGGGGGCGCGTTGAGCGGAGTCCCGGCAGCCGGTGGAACGTTCAACTTCACCGTCGAGGTGCGGGACAGCGCGTCGGCCGTCCAGCGCGCGTTCTCCCTCACGGTCGGTCAGCCGCTGTCGATGTTGACCAGCTTCCTGCCGCAAGGCACGGCCGGACTGGGCTACACGACTGCTCTGGAAGCACAGGGCGGTACGCCTCCTTACCAGTGGAGCGTCCTATCGGGTCCCCTGCCGTCGGGCCTCGCGCTGTCACCCGGCGGACAGATCGGCGGCACGCCGTTCGGCCCGGCTTTCGCCGTCATCACAATCGAAGTGCGGGACTCCGCGAATGCCACCGCGACCCGGCAGTTCGAACTGCGCGTGCTGGCCGAGACGCTTGAAGTCGACTCCCCCGGTGTCCTGCCGCAGGCCGTCCTCGGTCAGCCCTATCGCTTCCAACTCCAGGCTCGCGGCGGGGCTCCGCCGTACCGCTGGTTTGTCTCCGGCGGGTCCCTCCCGCCCGGAATCCGTCTTTCCGAAGGAGGACTCCTGTCGGGAACTCCGGACACTCCCGGCACTTATGACGTTTCGATCACTCTCGAAGACTCGGGCGGCGCCTTTGCCGCCGCGGAAGTGAAGGAATCGCAGGAACGGCACGCCGCCGCCGGCTTCGCCTTCCGGCTCGTCGTGGCGTTCCCGCCCCTGCAGGTCACGACGTCGAACCTGCCCGAAGCGGCAGTCGGCGCTGCGTATTCCGCCAGCCTGGCCGCGACCGGTGGACGGCCCACGAGATTCTGGGCCGTCGTGAACGGTTCGCTTCCTCCGGGACTGTCGCTCGGCGAAGCGACCGGCGAGATCGCCGGCACTCCGACCAGCACAGGCAGGTTCCCCTTCACGGTCCAGGTCCGGGACAACGTCGGCCCGGCGGCGACGCGTGCTCTTGCCATCGATGTGCTAAGCACGGCCACCCTGCTGCTCTCGCAGAACGAACTGCAGTTTTCGGCCGCCGTCGGCGGCAGCCGGCCGGCGATCCAGACAATCGGCGTCGTGTCGAGCCGGAACGATCTTCTGAACTTCATCGTCCAGGAGCCGGCCAACGCGCCGTGGCTCTTCGTCCGTCCGAATCGGGGCGTGACTCCCGGGCGGATCGATGTCGGGGTGGATTCGACCATCCTGCCGGCCGGCGAGCACGAGGCGCAATTCCGCGTGCTCTCTCCGGCTACCGCGCAGCAGATCGTTGTCGCCGTCAAGGTGGCCATCGCGGATCTCCCGCCGTCGCTTGGCGTGTCGCCCACGCTCATCCGTTCCGGACGCCGCGGCGGGGAAGCTGAGGTCGAGCAGTACCGGATCGCCGTCGGCAATCGCGGCGGTGGCGGTCCGATCGACTTCACAGCCGGTGTTCCGGGGAACGTCCGCTGGCTCAGCGTGGAGCCTGCCTCCGGCGTTGCGTTTCCCGGTCGACCGGTGTTCCTGCGCGCGACCATCGATCCCGCGGGCCTGCGGCCGGGATTCCATCGCGCCGCCGTCCGCGTTGCCTCGGAAGCGGGAACCGAAGAAGTTGCCGTCAACTATTTCGTTCCCGGAGAAGGCGGCATCATCCGCCTCGTCCCGGCGGGCGTGTTTGTCGAGTCGCGGCGGCTCAACGGCGTCTCCCGCAATACGCGGACGTTTGCCATCCAGAACCCCGGCAACACCCCCTTTGACTGGACCGCTCGGATTCTGGGAGCGGTTTCCTGGCTGTCGCTCGGCCAGGCTGAAGGGGCCGTCGGTGCGGGTGAGATCGCCGAAGTGCCGGTCACACTCGATTCCGAGGGCTTAGAGCCGGGCGCCTACTACGCCCGGATCCGCGTCGAATCATCCGGTGCGCGCAATTCGCCGCAAGACTTCCTCGTCGTGCTGGAAGTGACGGCCGAGGATGCCGCACCCCGTCCGAACCCCTCGCCAGCCGGCCTCGTATTCGTGTCCACGGAAGGCGGACCGAACCCCGGTTCGCAGCAGGTGGAACTGTTTACGAGCAGTGCGACGCCGGTCGCTTACCAGGCGTCGACGACCGGCGAAGAGTGGCTGGCGGTCAGCCCGCGTACCGGCAGTACCTCAACCGCGACCCCTGCCAAACTCGACGTGTCGATCGCCACGAAGGACCTCAAGCCGGGGGTCTACCGGGCCGGCGTGAACGTCGCGCTGTCTTCCACCTTGGTCCGTACGGTGAATGTGACCCTGCTGGTCCAGGCCGCCCCGGGAGCGAACGTTGCCCGGTCCGAGAGGACAGCGGATTGTACGCCGAGCCGTCTCGTTCTTGCCCAGACCGGCCTCGTCAACCGTTTCAATGCGCCCGTTGCGTGGCCCGTTCCGCTGGTCGTCCGCGTTCTGAACGACTGTGGTAATCCAGTGCGCGACAGCCGCGTGGTGGCTTCGTTCTCGAACGGGGACCCCGCGCTGGTGATGCCGCTGCTCAATCCCGTGAATGGGACGTACGCGGCCACCTGGACGCCCTCCCGTCCCACTGGAGAAGCGGAAATCACGACCACCGCCTCCAGCGTAGCGCTGGAGCCTGACTCCATCACGACCAACGGCGCCGTGCCGCAGGGCAGCGCCCCGGTGGTCGACGAGGCCGGCGCTCTGCACTCGTTCTTCCCCCAAAGCGGCGCGCCGCTGGCGCCTGGCACCCTGGTGCAGATTCTCGGGTCCGGGTTGTCCACTGTCACGATCGAGACTGATCCGTCCCAGCCGCCGTTCGAGGCCGGCGGGAGCGCGGTCCTGATCGGCGGGATTCCGGCGCCTCTGCTCTATGTAAGCCCGACGCAGATCAACACCCAGGTGCCGACCGAATTGCCGCCGGACGTGCCGCACCAGATGATCGTGGCGGCGACCGGCGCCATCTCCGTCCCGCAACCGGTCTTCGTCTCGCCCGTGGGACCGGGTGTGGCGACGACCGACGGCTTCGCCGCCGCGCGCCACGCCGACGGACGCGTCGTGACCGTCGACGATCCAGCCCTGCCTGGAGACCGGATTTCGATCTTCGCCGCTGGTATGGGGTTGACCGATATTCCGGTGGCCACCGGCCAGCCCGGGCCGGAGGATCCGTTTGCGCGGGTGCTGACGGACCCCGTGGTCCGTGTCGGCGGGCGCACCGCCGAGGTCAGCTTCGCCGGCCTTTCCCCGGGTCTCGTGGGAGTCTATCGCGTCGACTTCCTGGTCCCCGAGGGCCTCGACCCAGGGGAGTACGATGTCGTCGTCCAGCAGGACGAAGCCGCGGCGAATCCAGTGAAGCTGCCGGTCGGCGCGCCATAGGTTCGGGCCGTGGTGCGCTTTGCATCCGGCCCGGACATAAACTATAATCTTCGACCAAGGGGAGGTGTTTGTTGCGTCACTCGCTGCTGCTCCTTGGCGCGGCGGCGGTCACCGTTCTCGTGGCCGCCGATACGATTGCTCCGCTCGGGACGTATAAGCCCGCGGAACGCCGTCATTGGGCGTTCCAGCCTCGTGCGACTCCTGCGATTCCTGCTTTCGAAGAGCCGGCGGACCGTTCCTGGGCCGCGACTCCGGTCGACGCATTCATTCTCGCGCGGCTGAAGAAGGAGGAACTCCGTCCTTCGCCGGAGGCCGATCCGGCAACGCTGGTCCGGCGCCTGTTCTACGATCTGACCGGCCTTCCCCCCTCGCCCGCGGACATCCAGGCGTTTGCGAAGAATCCCACTCGCGAGGAGTGGGCAAAACTCGTCGACAAGCTGCTCGAAAACCCCGCCTATGGCGAACGGTGGGGCCAGCACTGGCTGGACGTGGCGCGATTCGCTGAGACGGACGGCTTCGAATACGACACCCATCGCCGCGACGCCTACCGGTACCGCGACTACGTGGTCGCCGCATTCCAGCACGACAAGCCGTACGACAAGTTCCTGATTGAACAACTGGCCGGCGATGAGATGGCCTCGGATAAGGATGATGAGGATCTGCTCGTTGCCGCCGGCTTCAATCGCCTGGGCCCGCTGCGCAAGAATGCGGGCAACCAGGAGGTCGCCTCCAGCCGGAATGAAGTGCTGACCGAGATGACAAACGCCGTGGGCGCGGCGATGCTCGGCGTGACGCTCGGCTGCGCGCGCTGCCACGACCACAAGTTCGATCCCATCCGGCAGTCGGACTATTACCGGATCCAGGCCTACTTTGCGGGCGCGCATGACAACGATGTCGTCGCGGTCAGCGAAGAGGAACAGCGGGCATGGAAGGCCAAGGTCGAGCCGATCGAAGCCGAGATGAAGCGGCTTCGCGAGGAGATGCGCAAGATCCCGCGCGAGAATCGGGACGCCCGCGATCAGATGGCGAAGCAGATTGAAGAGATGCAGAACAAGATGCCGGAGCCGCTCCCGGCGCTGTTCTCCGTCAAGACCGATCCAGCCAAGAAGTCTCCGATTCACTTGCTCGCCCGCGGGGAGCACACGCTCCGGGGCGACCGGGTGGGCATGCGGCCTCTTGGCGTGCTGCTTCCAGAGGATGCGCCCGAACTGCCCGAGACCACTGAGAAACCGCGCCTGGAGCTTGCGAAGTGGGTTGCCGATCCAAACAATCCCCTCACTGCCCGGGTCATGGTCAACCGCATCTGGCAGCATCACTTCGGGAAAGGCCTCGTCGTCACGCCCAATGACTTTGGCCGGATGGGCGGCCGCCCCTCGCATCCCGAGCTTCTTGACTACCTCGCCAACGAATTCGTCGCCAGCGGCTTCAGCGTCAAGCAGATGCACCGGTTGATGCTGAACACGAATGCCTACCGGCAGTCGTCGTCGACGCGGAACGAAACGGCGGAGCAGAAGGATCCCGACAATCGCCTTCTGTGGCAGTTCGCCCGCCGCCGCCTCACGGCCGAAGAAGTGCGCGACTCCATCCTCGCCGTCTCCGGTCAGCTCAACCGCAAGGTCGGCGGCCCCAGCGTCATGGTGCCGATCGATCAGGAACTGGTCAACGCTCTCTACAAGCCATCCCAGTGGCAGGTCGCCCAGGATGAGACGGAGCATAACCGCCGCAGCATCTACCTGATCGCCAAGCGCAACCTGCGGCTGCCGTTCATGGAGGTGTTCGATTCGCCGGACCTCCAGAATAGCTGCCCGCGGCGCGAGACCTCGACCCATGCCCCGCAGGCGCTGGAACTCATGAACGGCTCGCTGACCAACGAGCAGGCGGTCCATCTCGCGGAGCGTCTGGCGAAAGAAGCCAGCCCCGATGTCCGGGAGCAGGTGGAGCTGGCTTTTCTGCTGGCGGCCGGCCGCAAGCCGAATGCCGAGGAATTGCGCTTCGCCACCGCGTTCCTGACAGCCGCGGAAGACCGCGATCTGGCGCGGCGCGAATTCGCGCTCGCGATGTTCAACCTCAACGCCTTCCTTTACGTGAATTGACATGGGTGAACATGTTCGCTTGACGCGCAACCGGCGCGAGTTTCTGACCGATGCCTTCTGCGGTTTCGGGTCCCTGGCGTTTGCCTCGATGGTCCACCGTGAGCAAGCGCTGGCCGCTACCGCCGGAGCCGCGAATCCGCTCGCTCCCAAACCGCCGCACATGCCGGACAAAGCGAAAGCGAAGTCCGTCATTTTCCTGTTCATGGCGGGCGGTCCGAGCCACATCGAGACGTTCGACCCCAAGCCGCTGCTCAACGAACTGCACGGGCAGAAGCGCCCCGCGGAGTTCGGCGAGGCGAAGTATCAGTTCGTCGACGACAAGTCCCGGTTGCTCGGCACCAAGCGGACATTCAAGCGCTACGGCAAGAGCGGCATCGAGGTTTCCGACCTGTTCCCGCACATGGCCGAGTGCATCGACGACATCGCCGTGATCCGCTCCTGCCACGCCGACATGGTCGTGCACTCCGCGGCGCAATACCAGCTATTCAGCGGACGGATCATTCCCGGCTTCCCGAGCATGGGTTCATGGGTCGTCTACGGACTCGGCAACGAAAGTGACTCGCTGCCCGCCTATGTCGTCATGCCCGATCCCGACGGCGCGCTCGAAGCCGGCCAGCCGATGTACATGCACGGCTTCCTCCCCGCGGTCTATCAGCCGACGATGTTCCGCGCCGGCAAGAAGCCGGTTCTGAATCTCGAGTTGCCTCGCGGCATGGACGCTGGGTTCCGCCACAAGACTGTGGAGTTGGTCCGCAACCTGAACCGGGCGAACCTCGAGGAGCACGACACGGAATTTGCCGCACGCATCAACGCCTACGATCTGGCGTTCAAGATGCAGACTGAGGCGCCGGCGGTGTTCGACCTTTCCAACGAGCCGCAGGAAACGCTCGATCTCTACGGCGTCGGCAAGGAGCCGACCGATGACTACGGACGCCGTTGCCTGATGGCCCGTCGCCTGGTGGAGCGTGGCGTGCGGTTCGTGACCGTCGTCTCCGGCGGAGGTCCCGGCAACCTCCAGTGGGACGCACACAGCGACATCGAAGAGAACCACCTCAGGCTGGCGCCGCAGACGGACCAGCCGGTTGCCGCCCTCCTCAAGGATCTGAAGCGCCGCGGCCTGCTCGATGAAACGCTGATTCTGTGGGGCGGCGAGTTCGGCCGGTCCCCCGAATCGCAGGGATCGAATGGCCGCGACCATCACAACTACGGCTTCACGATGTGGATGGCCGGAGGCGGCATCCAGGGCGGTCAGGTCGTCGGGGCGACCGATGCCATCGGTCTGAAGGCGGTCGAGAATCCGTACCACTTCCGCGACATCCACACGACGATCCTGCACCAGATGGGGCTGAACCAGGACGCGCTCAGCTACATGCACCTGGGCCGCAAGGAGCGCCTGACCGAAGTCCACGGCCGCGTGATCGACCAGATCGTTTAGCGCGCAGCCGCCATCCGCTCCTGCATGCGGCGGATCTTGTAGCGGTTGTAGCCGTCGAACAGAGCTTCGTACAGCAGGTTTCCGATGATCCTGGCGCCGCGCGGCATCGGGTGGATGAAGTCGCCCCCGACCAGACGTGGATCGCCGTCGTACTAGCACCCCCATCGTCCTTTCTCCGCCCATCGCGAGGATCGTGTTGAAGAACGCGCAGCCGACCCCAAGGTCCCGCACTCCCCGGTCCATCGGGCTCATCACGAGAATCGATGTTTCGGGTGTCGCCTCGCGAATCGGCGCACGGCCTCCCGCAACTCCTTCGCGTAAGACGGCATGGCGATCATCCGCCGGCAGGGGCGGGCGCTTCGAAGAGCGCGGGATCGAGGGCGATGAAGGCTGCGCGGACGGCGTCGAGAGCGGCGGGGAAGGGCTTGAGAGCGCGGACCATGGCTTGGCGGGCGGCGCGCCAGTAGGCGTCCTCGTTGGGATTCACTTTGTGCGCGGCTGGGGTTTCGGGCTCGGCGAGGGGCGGGAGCGGGGCGCTGGGTTTGGCCGGGTCATAGCCGCGCAGGTGGGCAAAGGCGTGCCAAGCCAGGCCGACGGGGCAGAGGTTCCAGCGGGCGGCGACGTCCTGCGAGGGGGCGCCGGCGCGGATGGCGGCTTCGATGGCGGCGCGCTCGGGATGACAGCAGATTTCACAGTGCTGCATGGCGGGCCTCCCGGGCGCGGACGGCGGTCTTGGGGCGATTGAGGAAGCGCAGGGTGCGGGCGACGTTGCGGTCGAGGATGGCCAGGTGGCGTTGAGCGCGGGCGATGGTGCGCGAGGCGTCGCGGACCCAGGCGACGGCGAGGCAAAAGGCGCCGGCCGTGGGACCGGCGGGCGGGGCTTGGTGGCCCCAGAGGTCGCGGCGGGCGGCGTCGAGGGCGTGGGCGGTGACGGCGGCTTCGATACGGGCGGCGCGCCGTGCCATCCAGAACTCGCGGGCGAGCTGGCGGACGAGAAGCTGTTCGTGGCCGGATTCGGGCTGGAATTCGGCGGTGAGCGAAGAGAGGAGCGCGTCGAAGTCCGCCGGGTCTTCGATGGTGGTGATCACGAACTCGCGTCCGTAGAGACCGGTCAGGAGATTATTTCGGGAAGAACGGGACTTGCCCAAGCGCGATTTGGGTCCGGTGGAACGGCGGGCGTTTTCGCGATTGGCGGCGATTTGTTTTTCGGTTGCCATTGCCTGGAGTGTCCTTTCACCCGCAGGATGGCATGGAGGTGGAAGCGGATGAGGGGTGTTGGAATCGGGCGTGGGTGTGTTTTGTTAGGGTTAAGGAATTGTGAATCGACGTGACTGCGCCGGGGCAGATTGCGCGAATCGGGTTTGGATGCGCGAATTTTTTTCTACGCCAGGATTGGGCTGGTGGTGGAGCTGCAGCCTCGCGTTTCCAGTATCGCATGGTGGGGATGAAGGCGGGCTGCGGGGCTTTAGAAGCCGACATGCGGAACGACCAACTGTCATAAGATGGCTGCAACGGCGAACTGAGTTATGTCTTTTGCAATCACCTAATTTCGTTCATCTCCAGAGTCAGCGACTGAATGCCTCCCGGCGAAAGGACGGCCTTGGCTGCACTCGGCAACAGCCGCCGCAGGAGATTGGGTTCCTCAATCCGGTGCTTGAGCGCCGGAGCAATCGCCAGGATCCGGTATTCGCCAGGCGGCAAACCGGCCAGACGGAAGCGGCCGTTCTCGTCGCCCGAAGTCGTCGTGAGCGGCCAGAGCGAGGACGGCGATTCCAGGGGCCAGGGAACGAGGATCGCGAACGGTTTGGCAACCGGCTGGTCCCGGCTCACGACCAGGCCGGCAACGGCGGCTGCCTTGTCCGCGACGACGATCTCCAGCCGGTGCGACAGGGCACTGGCATTAAAGAGTACCACCCGACGCGAGGCTGGCGCCCCGTTGTAGCGGATCTCCTGGACATAATGGCTTTCCGGCAATCCGCCCACTTCGATTCGCGTTTCCTGGATCCTTGCGTTCGAGATCCGGAATCTTCCCTCTGCATCCGGCCGGTGGGCGTGAAGTTCCTCCATTCGAGGGCGCGTCCCCGTGGAAACGAGCCGTACCGTCATCTTTGCCATGTCCGGCCGGACCGTGCCCGAAGCGGGTAGCACCGCCACCTCGATGTCCGCACCCTTCACCAAGGCGATTGAGAGGGCCACATTCTTGTCAACGATCTCGAAATCCAGCTCTCCGCTAAGCCGCCCGTCGGGCGAGCCGCCGACCGTCTCGACTTGCATCCGGTACGATCCAGGCGGCACTCCTCGCACCAGAAAATCCCGGCCGCAGGCGGTCTCCGCGACTGTTTCGTACAACTCCGTCCTGACGTCCGCAATCGCTATACGGACACGGCCGTCCTCCGTGCAGTTTCCTTCCACCATGGAAACGCGTGCGCGATGCAGGGTTGTCTTCCGCACCCGCAGCGGGCCCAGGTCGGCCTGTGCTCCCGATTCCAGCACGATTGGGTAACCGGATGCCAGATCCGACCCTCCTGGCCAGAACACCTCCTGGTAACCCTCCTCGACGGTCGCGGCGTCTTCTTCGGCGAACTCCTTCACAATCCGTTGCGGCCCCCACGGGCGCGAACGGATTCCGGCCATATACTCGCCCGGAGCCAGATTCCTGAATGCAAAGGCACCGTCCGCGCTCGTGGCAACCTGACCCAGCGGCATCTTGATCCGCCGCTCACGCACGTAGAGGACCCGATAGGCGAACACATCCAGTCCAGCGACGCCCGTCCGCGTCGCGTCGTCCTCGATGCGGCCGGCGATCCCGGCAGGGCGGCCGATCGCGAGGCGGATCTCAGGCAGAGGCTGGCCGCGCCGGACGCTGACCTCGGCAGTCGAGGCCACTCCGGCCATCAGGGGAGCGCCGCCCACGTAGCCGTCCTTTCGGGCCTGGAGACGGTACGCTCCCTCGCGATCGAGGACGAAACGGAACGCGCCAAGCGCATCGGTTCGGACCGATTGCACGGCAGCCTCAGCGGCAAACGTCACACCGGTGATCGGCGTGCCGGGCGGAGGCATTCTGAAGAGCAGCACCTCGGCGTCGTCCACGGGCCGGACAGTGCCGGTTTCCTGCACGCTGCCTGCAATCGTGAGCGCTGCGGGAGCATCCTGCCCCAGGGCGGCGCAGGAAACGAGGGCGAGAACGCTCAATCTGGGAAGTCTCATCGGAATCAGCGACTCTCCTGGGTCTGTCTCACGGCTGGTCACAAGTCGTCACATCCCGCGCCGGATCAGTGTGAACGATTCGATGGCCACGTTGGCGCTGCGATGAATCCGCGGGCTGCGGAGATCGTACTCCACGACAATCTCGTCGAATTCCCCAATCACGGGCCGCGCCGGAATCCGATAGCGCAGCACGGCCGGACCTGCTTCCCGCAGCGGCAGGGGCCCCAGCCTCTGGCGTGGTCCGCGCGGGAGGCTCGACAGAAACAGCGATACACCCAGCGCCACGGTGCCCGGCTGCTTGTCCCCGTTATTTACCGCCACGTCGATCGCCGAACAGCAGCGGAGATCGACCGGGGCGTCGAGGCGCTGGCGTGCCCGCATGATCAGCGGAGAGCGGTCGACCGCCGTGAAATTGTAGGTCAAGGGTGTGGCCCGCTCGATCAGCGAGTTCTCCGGCGGGCGCTGCATGGGACTGGGGAAGATCCAGTATTCTCCCGAGAAGTCGATGGCGTCCGTCCGCGGGCGCGGTTTCGACGCCAGCACCGGACGCTGGACGGGAACCGGCGCCGTCAGGACCACGCTTCGGGGCGCCTCCACCAGCAGGATGGCGCCGGCGTGCAGGTCCCTGTCGTCCATGACCCCGCGGGAGGGCGCACGTCTGTGGTGCTTGAAGGGTCGGACGGATTCCTCCGGCAATTCCGCCACGTAGGTCACGTCAGGAAGGAGCCCAAACACGGCCAGGGCGCCGGCGGACATGGCGCGGACTCCAAGCCCCAAGGACAGCCGGCGTAGCGGGGTGGCCACCCGGGAGGGCGCCGGTGCCAGCACCGGTGAGGCGGCGAGCAGAAACGCTGCGACGCCAGCCAGGACTACGGCGGCTCCCGTGCGGGCGTTCGTCAGCAGGACGAGCGCCGCCTGCACGGCCAGCGTGGCGGCGAGTGCGTAGTGCAGGCCGGGCGACGGGCCGGGAGACGCGACGGCGGCGAACGCCGGGCGGCCGTGCGGGATGCGCCAGTCGTCCGCGCCGGCGCCTGTCTCCCAGCGGCGCAACAAGCGGGCGGTGGCCAGGCCCAGCAGCACGGCGGTCACCAGGGCAGCCGCTGAGGCGACGGGATCGTCGCCGCCGACGAAGACGGCGAGCGGCGCGAACCAGACGCCGATTCCGGCGTAGCGCAGCGCCACCTCACGGCCCCCGGCGGCGGACCCGAACGCGGAGAAGGAAGCGCGCGCCGCGACCGCGCTGGCTCCTCCGGCCAGGCAGACAGCGAACACCGCGCGGAGCAAGGTTTCCACGGCGCCGAAGGCCTTCGTCTGCGGCGCGGGACAGGCCAGAGCCGCCGTGAACAGGCCGGCTGCGACCGAGGCAAGTGTCGGAAGCCAGGGCATCCCGGATTCCGCAGGGGTGGACCCGGCAAGCTGGGTGAACCGGATTTCCGACGCCATCCTTCCAATCTCCTTCAAGCAGGAATGGAACTGCCCATCAGCACCGTAGACACCGGTCAGGCGCCCAATGTTCCCTAGAGTTCCACAAAAAGTGAAAGAATTCGGAGCGCGAATTCTTTGCGCCCGACCGAAGCGCTCGGTTACAATCAAGCCGGGAATCGGGAGCTGAAATGCGATTCATCGCGCTGACTCTCTTGTTCGTCGCGACTCCAACTCTCCATGCGCAACCCTGCGGGCCGTCCGCCCCGGTCCTCCGGATTCTAGACGAGATCCAGACGCCCGATGACATGCGCCTGCCGGCGGCGGAACGAACGGAGCGCAAGATTCAGGTGGTCCGCAAGGCCCTGCAGGCCGCGCCGGACGACGTTTTTCTCCACGAGGAGTATCAACGCCTTCGCATCGGAGGCATGGAAGCCGACCGGCCGGCCGTGATCGAAGAGTACGAAAAGCTCCTTGCTCGTGACGCCGGCGATCCCGTGTCCCTCTACCTGGCCGCGCTGGCCCAACTCGGCCGCAATACGACGCAGGCCGTCGAGCGGCTCGAGCGCGCCATCGAACGTGCGCCGTCCTTCGGGCTCCCGCACCTGTTGCTGGCCCAGATCTATTCCGCGTCCGCCCACTCGGATCCGGAAAAGGTGAAACGGCACCTCGAACGCTTCGAAGCCGTCTGCCCCGACAGCGTCCGGGGCTTTCCGGCGCTCCGCTGGAGCAAGGACACGGCGCTTCTCGCCCGGACCGCGTCCCGCATCCGGCGCAACCTCAGGGACCGCACCGATTCCGAGGCAATGGCGGCCTATGCGGTCGTCTGGGCGCTCGAAGCGGCTCAAGAGCGATCCGACGAGCAGACCGAAAACGTCGCGCGGCTGAAGCAGGATGTCGATCGCCTCCTTGCGCCCGGCGTCCCGCGCAATCTGGCCTGGCTGTCCGCGCTGCAAAGCACCAGGACCCTGCAAGACGGCTTGGAGAAGGACTTCCGTGCCGCGCGCCGGGAGGTGGCGGCGCGTTATCCCCACTCCGCCGCGGCTGTCACCGAGGCGTATCTGGAGGCGCGCGGACCGAATTCCTATCCGAAAGGCGGCACGCCCGAGCAGGTCGCGGCCTACTGGCGCAAGGAGTGGCAGGCGGCGCTCCCTCTCGCCCGCCGGTTCCCCGGCTCGCAGTCCATCGCCGGCACGGCGGCCCGTGCCATCGTCCAAGATCCAGTTGCCACGACTCCGGCAATTCGGGACGCCATCGCGTTGTTCCTCTCCGCCGTCAAGCTGGATCCGGATGGCAGCCGGAGCCTGCCTCCGGATCCTATCGAGATTGCGGAACTTCTCGCTCAGCGCGGGCTTCCGGAAGACATTCCGGATCTCGTTTTCGCCGGTTTCTCCGCCGTGGAACGCGGCTTCTCGCCCGCGCACGTGAACGACGTGCTCGGCGGCTCGGCGGCCGGGCTGCGGCAGATGCGGGACCGGATGAACCTCTGGGGCTACAACGCTCTTTGCGAGGCGTACATCGGGCTCGGGCGTTTGAGCAGCGCCAAGGATCTCCTCCTGCAGCAGGAGGAGATCCTCAACCGCCTCCGCCCCTCGGGCTCCGACCCCGCCGCCGACAAGCCCCGCTTTGCCAAGGACGAAGCGGTTTACTGGCATCTGAAGGGGTTGTTCGCCGAAGCGGAAGGCCGCCGGATCGACGCCATCATCGGGTACCGAAACTCCCTCTCCGCGTTCCCGCCTCGCGGGGCGCGACCGGACCGGCGGGACCGGGTCATGCAGTCGGCCCAGCGCATCTGGAACGAACTTGGCGGCACGGCCCAGGGTTGGAACGATTGGGCCGCGTCGAGCTCACTGCGCAACTTCGCCGCGGGCAGGGGTGGCGTGAATGCCTGGACGAAACTCGGCACACGCTTCACCGATGTGCTCGGCCGGAGCTACGAGCCCAAGGATCTCGCAACCAAGACCACGCTCGTCACGCTCTGGGCGAGCTGGTGTGGGCCGTGCCGCGCCGAGTTGCCTTACTTCGAGAAACTCCACCAGCAATTCCAGAACCGCGATGACATCGTCCTATTGGCCTTCAATATCGATGACGACATCGCGGATATGCACAAGGCGCTCGGCGAGCTCAAGCTTTCCATCCCGTCCGTGTACGCCGCGCCATTCGTGTATTCGATGCTTGCGCCGACGGCCATCCCGGCCAACTGGCTGGTGACGCCGGCGAAAACGGAGCTGCTTTGGATCGACGCACCGAACCTTCCCGAATGGCAGGCGAAGATGGCGGAAGTCCTGGAAAAGGCCGCGGACCGGTAAGGGCAGGGAAATTGCAACGACTCCGGCGTCCGGACACCGCTTCCTGAGGAAACGTGGCAGCCTGCGGACGGAGCGCGCGGTGCCGGGCGGACACACTGTGCGTACCGGTCTACAAGTGCGATGGAACGCGGCGTGGGCGCTCCTGGCTGTCCTCAGCGGACTGGGAGGTGTGCGTGGAGAGCAACTGACGGTTTCGGCGGTTGACTCGGCGTCCGGGAAACGCTGCGGAGACTAGGAGACCTTCTTCAACCCGGTTTGGATGGCCCGCTTCAACACGGTCTGGTATCCGATGCCTTCCTTGGCCGCGATCCGTCGCGCCTCCTCGATGTGGGCCACAGGCAGCCGGATGGAGATCGCTTTGGTCGCTCTGGCTTTGGCTTTCTCAACCAGCCCGGCAAGCACCTGGGCATCAGTCAAAGGAACCGCGGAGCCGGGCGAGCGCACGAGGGTTCCCTGCTTGAGGGCGCGCTCGGATTCCCGCTGCGTCTGCCGGCGGCGATCCAACCTACTGTTCACCGGGCCTCACGCGTCGCAGCCATTCGCTCCTGCATGCGGCGGATTTTGTAGCGGTTGTAACTGTCGAATAAGGCCTCGTACAGCAGGTTTCCGATGATCCTGGCGCCCCGCGGCATCGGGTGGATGAAGTCGCCCCCGACCAGACGTGGATCGCCGTCGTACCAGCGCCCCATGGTTCCCTCGCCGCCCATCGCCAGGAACGTGTTGAAGAACGCGCAGCCTTCTTCGCGCGCGACTTCCTCCTGGATCGCGACCAAACGCGGGATGGCGGGCAGCGTCCCGATGTCGCCCCCGAGTTCCCGCACGCCCCGGTCCATCGGGCTCATGACGAGGACGGAGGTGGCGGGTGTCGCCTCGCGAATCCGGCGCACGGCCTCCCGCAACTCCTTCGCGTAGGACTTCTCGATGAACTGTTCGTAGGCGCTCTCGTTGGTGCCATAGTTGATGACGATCAGGTGCGGCCGCGCATGGCGCAACTGCTCGGCCCAGTGCCGCTCGTGGAACATACGGGCGAGAACGGAGATGTAGGCGCCGTTCAGTCCCAAACTGTCGTACACCACTCCGGGTCCGGGCTTTTCGAACCGCACCCCGAACAGCCGGACAGACCCGCTCGCCACCGTCAGCCGCACCCGCCGCGCCGCCGCGGGCAGGGCAAATTCGCGCCAGTCGGGACTTGCCGCCGATCCCGGCAGGCTGGCGGTGTTCACCGCGCCCACGGGCCGGCCGTCGGCGTCAATGCTGACGATCCCGCCGCTGGGCTGCCGCAGGAACGACAGCTCGAAGCGGGTCTGTCCCGGTTCCTTGAGCGTGAACGACGCGGTGACCCCGGTTTCGCCGCGGAAACTGGCGCCCCCCAGCCCGTAGAATCCGTCGCGGACGCGCGTCTGCGTGGCCGCTTCCACCACCCAGTCTTCCGCCGCGTACCGCAGGCCGCGGTGTCCGTACCAAGCCCATGGCTTGGTGATCAGACAGAAGCCGTGGCCGGCATCGCCGAACCGGCTCTGCAGCAGGTCACGGACATCGGCGGTGATCATGTCGGCGGTGGTCGGGGAGTCGCCGTAATGCAGGACGCGGGTCACCGCGTCCTGCTCACCCATTTCGGTGCGGTGGAGCGCGGCGAAGAAGGTGTCGAGAGCGCCTTCGGCTCCCGCGATGCGGCCCGTGCTTCCCACCGCCGCGCCGGCGACCCGCGGTTCTTCGATCTCTTCGGCCACGGTCCAGAGGTTGCCGGGAGGGAAATCCAGCAGCCCCGGGAGCACATGCCAGTCAATTAGGCCGTATTGTTTCAACGCCGGGACGCGCTCCGGCAGAACCAGGCAGCCCGCCAGCGTCAGGATCACCAGCGTGGATTTGACAGGCAGTAGCCGCATGGGTCAGAAGCGCGTATAGATGAAGGGCGCGGCGCCGCTGGCGCCAAGATACTGGAGCGCCAGGGCCAGCAGTACCAGCGTAGCGGCCTGCGCAAAAAATGGGAAGGCGGTGAACCGGTCGACGGTCCAGGCGTACCAGCGCTCGGGGAAGTAGTGCATGAGCGCGGCGACGGCCAGCACCAGCGCTACGCCGGAAGAGATATTGGCGAATGAAACGGTCCCGGAGCCGATGCGCGCGAGCACGGACTGCGCGCCCGCGAGATCGGCGGCGCGGAAGAAGATCCAGGTGAAGCAGACGAACTGAACCGTCACAACCGACGCCATGACGCGCGCCGGTGCGCCGCCCTGCCGCTTTCCGAGGACGGCCTGGAACAGGCGGTGGACCGCGAGTCCGAGGCCGTGCAGCAGGCCCCAGAGGGCGAAGTTCCAGCTTGCTCCGTGCCAGAGCCCGCCGAGCGTCATGGTCAACGTGAGGTTGAAGTACGGCATGATCCGGCTGCGCTTGCCGGGAAGCGAGAAGTACAGGTAGTCGCGCAGCCAGTTGGAAAGGGAGATATGCCAGCGCCGCCAGAAGTCCGCGATGTTGGCCGCGGCGTAGGGCCGGTTGAAATTCGCGGGGAGTTTAATCCCGAGCAGCAGCGCGGACCCAAGCGCGATATCGGTATATCCGGAGAAGTCGTAATACAGTTGCAGAGCGTATCCGTAGACGCCGATCAATACCTCCGTCCCGGAGTACAGATCGGGAAAATCGAAGACCCGGTTGACGAGGTTATCGGCGAGGTAGTCAGCGATCAGGAGCTTCTTGACGAGGCCAAGGCCGATGACGAAGAGCGCTTTGCCGTTATCTTGCGGCGATACCGTCTTGTCTTTCCGCTCGAACTGCGGCAGCAGCACGGCGACGCGTGTGATCGGTCCGGCAAGCGTCGTGGGAAAGAAAGAGACGCTGGACAGGTACGCAAGCAGGCTGCGCGTGGCGGGCGCGTCGCGCCGGTACACGTCGAGCGTGTAGGTGAGCGACTGGAAGCAGTAGAACGAGAGGCCGAGCGGGAACACCCAGCGCCATTCGGGAGCGGGTTCTCCGCGAAACGTGCTCCAGTTTTCGAGGAAGAACGGCATGTACTTCAGGGAGGCAATCAGGCCGAGGTTCAAGACAAGGCTCCCGAGGACCAGCAGGCGCCGCACGATCCCGTTGCGGATAACGTCGAGCATCCAGGCCAGGAAGAAATCGCAGGTTGAGGCCGCCGGGATCAGGAAGAGGTACAACAGGTCCCACTTGGCGTAAAGGAAGTAGTTGGCGAACAGGATAGCCGCCAGCCCCAGGGCCCGGACCCGCGCAAAAGGCCAGTAGAGAAAGAAGATCGCGGCCAGGAAGATGAAGTAGGCCGTGCTGGAGAGAACCATCGGTGCGAGCAGGCGCGAGGCTAGCGACTATTATAGCCGCGCGCTCCAAACCGGGCCCGGTCAGGTGAGGACCGACACGTTGCCGTGCGCAATCTCCATTTCCGCGGACCATCCTTTGAGGCCGGTGCCGGAAGGGTAGCCAGTGGTTGTGGGGCCCTCAAACCGGAAAGTGTTCGCCCCACCGCCCAACTGGTCGAAGACGCCTGCCGTCACTGGCACGCCCCAGGTGTCCGCGAGTTTCTTGACAAGCGCCCGGCCCGCGGCGCCACCGCCAACCTTGCATCCCAGCAACTGGACCGAGCCAAAGGGTGAGAAGGTGTGCCGGATCGTCATCAGAGACCCCGCAATCTGGCCGAAGTTCGTCAGGGAGATTCCGGCCAGGTGCGGCGCGCCATTGATCTCGCCGCCCGTGACGTTTTGAATCCCCTTGCCGCCGTGTCCGTGGATTCTCAGCAACGCGACCGTGTTCGGCCCGCCTGCCCGCGCAACGATCTCACCCATCACAACAGCCACACCGTTCGACATTCCGAAGACAACGATAGGGTCGCCCCCGGCTGCCCGGATGTCATTCGCTTCCAGATTGACGAGCGAAGGGTCCGTCCCGTCAACGACGTCGATGATCTTCAACCGGCTAAGCGATTCCAGTTTGCGCCATGTCTGGTTGCCGATCGAACCGTCGACACCCAGCTTGTGGTGCTTCTGAAACTCGCTCACCGCAGCCTCGGTCTTCGGACCGAAATGGCCGTCCGCGCCGTTGAGCGTTTGCGGGGGGTGCCGGCGCATGAGGATCTGCGATGTTGTCACGACCGGAGCGAAGTTTCCCTTTTTCAGCAGAATGATGTGATTCTTACTTCCACTAGTCAATGTCATGGATACCTCGGCTGAGGACCTCTGGGGCCCCTTGTGATTCATCCAAACCTGCAGCCATCGCAGGCTGTGACACTAGTAGAGAAGCTATCATGATTTCGGGTTTGGTTGCGCCGAACGAGCCGAATGCACCTCAGCGGTGCGGACCGTGTCGATCTCGCGATAGCACCGTGGTCCGCGCGCTGTGATAGCATCGCGACGTCACCATGATCCGACTCGTTTTCGCACTCTGCCTCGCGGCCATGACCGCGCCGGCGGAGGTCATCCGCATCGATACGCCCATGGCGCCGCCCGAATGGGCCCACGCGCAGCGGGCTCTCCTCAAGGCTTCGGTGGATGCCGCCGAAGAGTTCCATGCCAAGTACATCGACGTCCGCGGCCACTTCCGCGGCGTGGAGCGGTGGGGCGGCAATGACGGTCCGGACGACGTCACCGAAACCTTCCATAACTGGCCGCTCGCTTACGCTCTCGGCGGCGACGCGAAGATCCTGCGCCTGTACGAACACCTGTGGGAAGGCCACCTCGACCAGTTCCAGCGCGCCAAAGCGCCCAGTACCGAGATGGCCAAGGACGGCATGTACTGGCGGGAGTTCGTGACGGCGTTCGATTGGGAGCACACTGGCGAAGGACTGGCGCCGTTCTACCACTTCGGCTTGTGCCGTCCCCAGGACATCCTCTTCCGCCAGCGCTCCATCCGCTACGCGAATTTCTACAACGGCGACGACCCGCAGGCACACAACTACGACAAGCAGCACAAGATCGTCCGCAGCCTGCACAACGGCAGCCGCGGGTCGAAGATCACTCCAGCCAGCGTCTTCGACTGGGGCGGGGAAGTCGTACCGGGCGACGATCGACACGGCCGCTATGAGACGGCATCGAACATCCGCGGCGATCACCCGTTGAACCTGCTTACCACCACGCTCGGCATGAACGCCTACATGCTCGGCGGCGGGACGAAGTACCGCGATTGGGTCCTCGAGTATGCGACCGCCTGGCGCGACCGCATCGTGAAGAACGGCGGCAACATCCCCACGAACATCGGACTGGACGGCACGATTGGCGGGGAGTGGGGCGGCAAGTGGTACGGCGGCACCTTCGGCTGGGATTTCTGGCCGCAATCGAATTCCCGCAATTACTACATGCGCGGTGTGCGCATCGCCATGGGCAATGCGTTTCTGCTCACCCGCGACCCCAGCTACTTCGAGCCATTGCGCAAGCAGATCGACAATCTGTATGCCGTGAAGAAGGAGGAGAACGGCCGGATCCTTCTGCCGAACAAGCACGGCGATCAGGGCTGGTACGGATACACGCCGAACCAGCATTTCGACGTCCAGCGCGACCTATACCTGTTTACGATGGACAAGCAGTACCTCGCGCGCCTGGCGCCGGACCCATGGATTTCCTATCTGCTCGGCAAGAATCCCAACTATCCCAACGATGCGCTGCGCGGCAGTCTGGGCGAAGTACGGCGCAAGGTGAAGGGCTTTCGCGACGACGATGTGCCGCCGGACATGCGCGCCTCCGATCATGCGCAGCGCTGGAATCCCGTGGTCACCACGGCGCTTGTGAACCTCATGAACGGCGCCAATGAACCCGGCGGGGCGGGCAGTCTGGTGCATTTCCGCCTGCGCTACTTCGATCCGGCGCGGCGGCGTCCCGGTGTTCCGGAGGACGTCGCGGCACTGGTGGATTCGATCACGGATGACGCCGTGACCGTGACGCTGATCAACCTGAATCCCCTGGAAGATCGCGACGTGATCGTGCAGACGGGCGCGTACGCGGAGCACACTGCCACCTCGGTCACCATAGGGGACCGCACGTACCAGGTGAATGGCACGGATTTCACGGTCCGCCTCGCACACGGCTCGGGCGCCCGATTGCGGGTCGGCATGCGGCGCTACGCGAATCAGCCGGTTCTGTCGTTCCCCTGGGACCGCCGTTAGAATAGAAGCAGACGACATGATTCGCTGCTTCGGCGCGCTGCTGGGCGTGTTGTTGCCGGCCGTGGCGCTCGCCGGCACAGCAGCCGACCTGGCCGCGCGCGTCCGTCAGGCTGAGCTGGACCCCGCTGAGTGCTACCGCGTCCGCGACGTGACGTTGCGGCGCGAAGACGTCCGCCTTTACTTCACCGACGGCTACCTGATCTTCACGCGCCCGGTCGACGGCATGCGGCTCGGGGCGGTGTTCGCGGCTGATGTCGAGGGTGGCGACGCCGAGATCATCGTGCTGCCTCCGGATGCGGGCGAGCGGCGGTCACTCGCCTCGTTCACGGGCTCACCGAACCTGAACGAACACTTTCGCGCCGCGGTTCTGACGTTCACGGACGACTCCGAACAGGAACTGCGCGAGCAGCTCGCAGAGAATCCGATCTCCCGCCCCAATCCGGAAATGGGGCACGTGCTGGCGGCGAAGTGGAGCAGCCCTGTGCGCAACCTCTTCGCCAGCTTCGAAACCCGGATCGTGCTGGACTTGCTGTCCCGGAACCGCCGCGAGCGTGGGTTCCTGTATGCCGCGATCAGCGGGAGTAAACTAGGCAACTTCGATGTCGTGCACGACCCCCGCTCGACCGAGGAAGTCACGGTAGGCAGCGTCCGGCACCGCGATGACAGACTCTACTTTGACCACTGGACCAGCTTCCCTTCGCGCTCATCGAGGCAAGGCGCAAAGAGGAACGGCGGGTGGGAACTCGACCTGTCCGACTACCGCATCGACGCCACACTCCAACCGCCCGATTTGAAGCTTGACGTGACCACGGCAGTCCGGCTGCGGCCGAATGGGAGCAAGGAACGGGTGCTGCCGTTCGAGATCACCGCCGCCATGCGGATCACGGAGGTCACGGTGAACGGGCAGCCGGCGGAAGTGCTGGAACGGGAGTCCCTGCGATCGAACCTGATTCGAAACGCCGGGAACCACCTGTTCCTTGTCGTCACCGAGGAGCCGTTGGATCCCGAAAAGGACCACGAGGTGGTCTTGCGGCACACCGGGTCGGTGATCAGCGATGCCGGCAACCAGGTGTACCGCGTCGCGGACCGAACCAGCTGGTATCCAAGCCGCGGTTTGCAGTTTTCGCACTATGCGCTGACGTTCCGCTACCCGAAGCATCTCCAGCTTGTCGCCAGCGGCGAGCTCGCCTCCGAGGAGGAAGACGGCGACTGGAAGATCGACCGCCGCAGCACGAGCCAGCCGATTCGCGTGGTCGGTTTCAATCTCGGCACCTACGAGAAGGCCACTCTGGAGCGCGCCGGAGTGAACATCCAGGTCTATGCGAACCAGAGCATCGAGCAGGCGCTGGCGCCGCGTCCGATTCCGGCGATCGTGATGGCGCCCAATCCGCAGCCGGGACGCGTGCGGCGTCCGGAGATCCCGATCATGCTTCCGACTCCGCCTCCACCGGACCCCAAGGCGCGACTCCGTGATCTGGCCACCGAGATTGCCTCGGCGCTCGAGTTCATGGCCGCGCGGTTTGGACCGCCGCCGTCCCGCGAGCTGATCGTCTCCCCCGTTCCGGGCACCTTCGGCCAAGGGTTCGCGGGGATGATCTACCTGTCGACGCTGTCCTATCTTTCGCCGCGTTCCCGCCCCGTGACGCAGATGAACCAGACGATGCAGCGGTTCTTCCTGGATATCCTCCAGGCGCACGAGACGGCGCACCAGTGGTGGGGTAACGTCGTCGCCAACAAACATCATCGCGACGAATGGTTGATGGAGGCTCTGGCGAACTACTCCGCGCTGCTCTATCTGGAGACGCAGCGGGGGCCGAAGGTGCTGGACGAAGTCCTGTCCGAGTATCGCGACAACCTGCTGAACAAGCGTCCCGATGGCGAGACGATCGAGTCGACGGGCCCGATTTCGTTCGGCGCGCGCCTCGTTTCGTCCCAAAGTCCCGATGCCTGGCGCACGATCACCTACGAGAAGGGTTCCTGGATTCTGCACATGCTGCGCCGCCGCATGGGAGACGAACGCTTCTGGGCGATGCTGAAGGCGCTGTGCGAAGAGTATGCCCAGCGCACGATCACAACCGATGAGTTCCGCCTGCACGCGGCGAACTTCCTGCCGCCGCGCTCCGGGGACGCGAAGCTGGAGGCGTTTTTCCAGCAATGGGTCTACTCGACCGGCATTCCCACGTTCGAGCTGAAGTACAAGGTGGAAGGCCGCGCCCCGCAATTGAAGCTCACCGGCACCGTGACCCAATCCGGCATCGACGACGGCTTCAGCGCACGCATCCCCATCGAGATCTCAGTGGGACGCGGCGAGCCGGTTGTTCACTGGGTGCGGACGTCGGACGAGCCGGCGGCGTTCTCCGTTCCCCTCCGGCAGGCGCCGGCCCGCGTCACCCTTGACCCGGGCGGCCACATTCTCGCTGTGAAACGGTAGCGCAAGCGGAGGGTCCCCCGGGACCACCATGAGATAATGGACCTTGCGGGCAACATCCGATGCGCACTCTGTTTCTGAATCCACCGTCATTCGAAGGCTTCGACGGCGGAGCCAGCTCCCGCTGGCCTGCCACCAGGGAAATCGAATCGTACTGGTATCCGGTCTGGTTGTGCTATCCCGCCGGCATGCTCCCCGACAGCAAAGTCGTCGACGCTCCGCCGCACAAGATTTCGATCGAGCAGACCGTCGCGATGGCGCCGGACTTCGAACTGCTTGTGTTGTTCACTTCGACCCCCGGTTTCGAGGTCGACGTGCGGATGGCGGAGATGATGAAGGACGCCAACCCGAAGCTCAAGGTAGCGTTTGTCGGTCCACCGGTCACCGTCGAGCCCGAGAAGTGCCTGCGGGCCTCAACGGCCATCGACTTTGTGGTCCGGCGCGAGTTCGACCATCAGATCGTCCGCTACGCGCAGGGAACCCCGTTCGAGGAACTGCCGGGTGTGAGCTTCCGCAAGGACGGCGGCATCGTCAACAATCCGGAAGGCGGGTATATCGAGAACCTCGACGAACTGCCCTGGGTCACCAAGGTCTATAAGCGCGACCTCGACGTCACCCGCTACAACGTCCCGTTCCTGCTGCACCCGTTCATTTCGCTTTACACGTCGCGCGGGTGTCCGGCGATGTGCACGTTCTGCCTGTGGCCGCAGACGCATTCCGGCCACCGCTGGCGGCTGCGGTCGTCCGATGACGTCGCCAACGAGGTTCGCTGGACCATCGAGAACTTCCCGCACGTCAAGGAGATCTTCTTTGACGACGATACGTTCAACTACCAGAAAGCGCGCACGATCGAGTTGTGCAGGAAGCTGAAGCCCCTGAACTTCACCTGGTCCTGCACGTCGCGCGTCACGACCGATTACGAGACGCTGAAGGCGATGAAAGAGGCCGGCTGCCGGCTGCTCATCGTGGGCTACGAGTCCGGCGACGCGCAGATCCTCAAGAACATCAAGAAGGGCGCCACGGTTGATATGGCCCGGCGCTTCACCGAAAACTGCAAGAAGCTGGGGCTGGTGATTCACGGCGACTACATCGTCGGGTTGCCCGGCGAAACGCGCGAAAGCATCCGCAATACAATCGACTTCGCTAAGCGGATGGACACCGAGACGATCCAGGTGTCGATCGCGCACCCCTACCCCGGCACCGAGTTCTACGATTGGGCGCGGAAGAACGACCTGATCACGATCGACTCGATGACCGATGACACGGGACACCAGTTGCCGAACGTCGTCTACCCGGGGCTCGACCGCGCCGAACTGGTCGACTGGGTGGAGCGGTTCTACGGCGAGTATTACTTCCGCCCCCGCGTGATCTGGCGCGTCGTGCGTAAGGCGATCTTCGATTCCTCCGAGCGCAAGAGGCTGACGAAGGAAGCGCGCGAGTATCTGGCGCTGCGTTCGAAGCGCAAGAAGTTCGTCGCCGACCACCGCCAGACCTCGCCCGCGAGCGCGGGGGACTAGTCCGGCGCGGCATGGAAGCAGCAGCACTTGCGGAACGAACGGCGCGCCTGCGCGTGAAGACCGCGGCGGTCACGGTGGTCGTAATCCTCAGCAACGTCCTGGGCAATCTGATGTTGGCGGGAGGCATGCGCCGCGTCGGATCCCCCGAGACGCCGCTCGCGTATGTCGAATCGCTCTTCGATCCCCAGGTGGCGCTGGGCGTGGCGCTGCTCATCGTGTGGATGCTTTCCCACATGGTCCTGCTGAGCTGGGCGGACCTGAGCTACGTCCTGCCCGTCACTTCGGTGGGGTATGTGCTCGCGGCGCTGGCGGGCTACTGGTTCCTGGGAGAGCAGATTTCGGTGGCGCGATGGATGGGTATCGGCCTCATTGCTGGCGGCGTGTCACTCGTGGCGAGGACGCCGCCCGCCACCGCGCCTGTTCCGGGAGAGCGGTCATGAAGTGGTTGCTGGTGGCCGTCATCGTCGCGGCCACCACGGTGGGCGAAGTGCTCCAGGCGATCGGCATGAAGCGCCACGGTGAGGTGCATGACTTTCATCCCACCGCGCTCGGACGCCTCGTCGCCGCGATCGCCCGCAACCGCTTCATCATGGCGTCGGTCTTCTGCTCGGCCATCTCGTTCTTCGCTTTCGTGAAGCTCGTCTCGATCGCCGACCTCAGCTTCGCGGTGCCGGCGACCGCGGCGAGTTTCGTGCTGGAAACGATCCTCGCTAAGTACGTCCTGCGCGAACACGTCGGCTGGCTGCGCTGGACAGGAGCGTCGCTGGTGGCGGGCGGCGTCGGGCTGCTGTCGCTGTGACCTGGATGTGGGGCGTCCCGGCGCTCGCCGCCGCCGTCTACTACGCGATCGCGTTCGCCGGCGGACTGCGGCGGCTCCGGGACATGCGGCAGCCGGTGGCGCCGTGGACGCCGCCCGTTTCCATTCTGAAGCCGGTTCACGGCCGCGATCCGCGGTTCTACGAAGCGATCCGCTCCCACGCCGTGCTGGAGTATCCCGAGTACGAAATTCTGTTCGGAGTCCGCTCCATGGACGATGCCGCGGTGACGGACATCCGGCGCCTGCAGGCCGAGTACCCTGATCACGCGATCCGGCTGATCGAGGCGGGCGCCCCCGCTCCGAACGGCAAGGTCGCGGTGCTGGAGGTGCTGGCAGCCGAGGCGCGCCACGACGTGCTGCTGGTCAATGACAGCGACATTGCGGTAGAGCCGCCGTACCTGAAGCAGGTGGTGGCCGGACTGGCCGACCCGCGCGTGGGCATGGTGACGTGCCTGTACCGCGCGTCGGGGGACACGGCGCCGGCGCGCTGGGAAGCGCTGGGGGTGGCAACCGACTTCGCTCCGGGCGTGCTGGTCGCGCCCTTGGTGGGCATCGATGGCTTCGCGCTGGGATCGACCATGGCATTCCGTCGCGAGCAGCTCGACGCGATCGGCGGTTTCGCGGCCATTCGCGACTACCTCGCCGACGATTACCAGCTTGGGATGCGGATCGCCGGGCTTGGATACCGGACCATGCTGGCGCCGGTTGTCGTGGAAACGCATCTCGGCGGCGACACCTGGGGCGATGTCTGGCGCCACCAGTTGCGCTGGTCGCGCACGATTCGCGTGTCGAGGCGGGCGGGCTATTGCGGCTACCTGGCGACGCAGGCGAGCTTCTGGGCGATCGTCGCGGCGTGCGCCGCACAGTGGTGGCCGGCGGGCATCGCATTGGCGGCGCGGCTGGCCACGGCGTGGCTGGTCGGCGGAGCGGTGCTCGGCGACCGGACGGTCCGTCTGCGCCTGTGGCTTGTTCCCATTCGAGACCTCTGGGGCTTCGCGGTCTGGATCGCGGGACTGGTGGGTGACAGTGTTCAGTGGCGCGATCAGAAGTTGCACCTGAGTCCGGATGGACGGATTGTGTCTGTTACGATCGCGGGGTCTAAGGCCGGCGACAGTGACTATGAAAGCGAAACACAAGGACGCGATTGACAACAGGACTGCGCGGAGCGCCTCACTGCCTGATTGCGGGGAAGGGAAATCCACCTCGCATCGCAATGATCGGCATGCCGCGATTGCCGCCTTTGCGGCCGAGGCAGGCGGGACACCGGCTGACCTTGACTCAGTGCTGGAGGCAGCGGCGATCGACCATCTCCTGAATTCCCCGCAGCCGTCTTAGGCTTGGGACTGCGGCCACATGGGCGCAAGCCCGCCCTCCCCCTGCTACCCTCATAAACTGGGAGCCCCGATGCCTCTGAAACTCGACGCCGCGGCGGTGCGCCGCCTCTGCTCGCCCGACCAGTTCACTTTTCAGACCACAGCCGACCTGCCGGTTCTCGATTCGATCCTCGGCCAGCCCCGCGCCATGCGCGCCCTGGAGATGGGCTCAGCGATCGCCAGCCACGGGTTCAACCTGTTCGCCGTCGGCCAGCCAGGCTCCGGCAAGACGACGCTCGTCCGCCAGTTTCTCGAACGCCGCGCCGCCACCCTGCCTGTCCCCGACGATCTCTGCTACGTCAACAATTTCGCCGACAACCGCAAGCCCCTTCCGTTGCGTCTTCCCGCCGGCAGGGCGGTCCAGGTGAGAAAGGACGTGGCCGCGCTCGTCGAAGAGTTGAAGGCCGCTATCCCTCGCGCGTTCGAATCGGAAGAGTATTCCCAGCAACGCGACATCATCGTCCGTCAACTCGAGGAACAACGGCGCGAGGCTGCTTCCAGGCTCGATCAGCGCGTGGCCGAAGCCGGTTTTCAGTTGCTGAAGGGACCCGGCGCCTTGATCCTGGCGCCCCTGGTCGGTGGCAAGCTTCTCACCGATAAGGACCTCGAAGGACTCACTCCCGAAGAGAAGAGCAAGATTGACCGGGTCCGCGGCAAACTGCAAAGTGAAATCGAGGAGCGGCTGCGGCAGATCCGCCAGATGGAGAAGGGCGCCCGGGACGCCCTCCAGGCGCTCGACACCGAAACGGCCTCCTTCGCCACCCGCCACCTCGTCGACGATCTCCGCTCCCGCTACCAGGAGCTGCCTGGCGTTCTGTCGTTCCTCGACGCGCTCCAGGCCGATGTCGTCGCTCATGCCGACGATTTCCGCAAGGGCAAGGAAGGCGACACGCCCCAGGTGCTGCCGCTCCCCGCGCCGGTCGATGGCGAACGGGCCTTTGCGCGCTACCAGGTGAACGTGCTCGTCGACAATAGCGCTCTTCAGGGCGCGCCCGTGGTCGTGGAGTCCAACCCCACGTATCACAACCTCACCGGCCGGATCGAGCACCAGTCCTTTTGGGGCGGCCTGATCACCGATCACACGATGATCAAGGCCGGCGCCCTGCACCGGGCTCACGGCGGCTACCTGATCGTGCCGGCGCGCGAGTGCCTGATGTCGCCCTACGCGTGGGAAGGCCTCAAGCGGGCACTCAAGGATCGGGCCCTGGACGTGGAGGAACTCGGTACCCAGTTGAGCCTCATGAGCACGGTCACGCTGGATCCTGAACCGGTCCCGCTCGACGTAAAAGTCGTGCTCCTTGGCGGCGGCTTCCTGCACATGCTGCTCTCCTTCTACGACGAGGACTTCGCCAAGCTGTTCAAGGTCAAAGCGGACTTCGCCACGCGGATGGAGCGCACGGCCGATTCTGAACATGCGTACGCACTGTTCATCGCTTCCCTGACGCAACAGGAGAAGCTCAGCCCGCTCGACCGCGCCGCCGTCGCCCGCGTGATCGAATTCGGCTCCCGCGCCGCTGGGGACCAGACCCACTTATCCACCCGCTTTGGAGAGATCGCCGACCTGGTACGCGAATCCGCGCACGGGGCCGATGGCGTGGTCACGGTCGAGAATGTGCGCGCCGCCGAGCAGGCCCGCCGCTACCGGGAGAATCTCATCGAAGAGCGGATTCAGGAAGAGATCGCCCGCGGGACGATTCTCATCGACACAGCCGGGACGGCTGTCGGGCGACTCAACGGACTGAGCGTGCTCAGCCTTGGCGAACTCTCCTTCGGCCACCCGGTGCGACTCAGCGGGACCGTCGCGCCGGGAAGGCGCGGGATCGTCAGCATCGAGCGCGAAGTCGAACTGAGCGGTCCGATTCACGGGAAAGGCGTCCTCATCCTGAGTGGCTACCTGCTCCGCCAGTACGGAACGCGCGGGCCGCTGGGACTCTCGGCGAGCCTCGTTTTCGAGCAATCCTACGGCATGGTCGAGGGCGATAGCGCGTCGCTGGGCGAGTTGTGTGTACTGCTCTCGGCGCTCTCGGAGATCCCCCTGCGCCAGGACGTGGCTGTCACGGGTTCGGTGAACCAGCACGGCACGGTGCAGGCGGTGGGCGGCGTGACCGACAAGGTCGAGGGCTTCTTCGATGTCTGCGCCGCGCGTGGCTTATCGGGGACACAGGGAGTGCTGCTGCCCGCCTCCAACCAGCGGCACCTGATGCTGCGCGACGACGTCGTGGCCGCCGTCGCCGATGGCCGCTTCCACATCTGGACCACCGAATCGGTTGACGATGCGCTTGCGTTTCTCACCGGACGTGAGGCAGCCGAAGTCCACGCCGCCGCCGCCGCGCGCCTTGGGGAGTTCGAGAAGGCGCTGAAGGAGTCGACGGGCGACAAGGATCCGCAGCCGCAGGGTGCGACCGGAGTACAATAACTCAACCAGCGCGACGGAGGCCAGCTTCCAGACCCTGGGCCCAAGAACCATGAAGATCAATCGCAAGGATTTCCTGAAGACGGGATTCGCCACTGGAGCGCTTGCGGCGGCGCCGGCCGTGCAGGCTCAGCCGCGCACCCAGGGGGTGGATCTCGAAAAGTACCGGTTTCACCCGCTCCACCGCTTCTCCAACGACGAGATGGTGATTGAGCGGGAGCAGCAGGGCAAGCCGCATGCCGGCAAGGTCCTGGCCGCCATCCAGCCTCATTCCGACGACATCCCGATCTTCGCCGGCGGACTCGTCGCCAAGCTGATTCACGAAGGGTATCGCGGGTATCTCATCCGCACCACCAACGACGACTCGGCCGGCAGCGGCCGCACCCGCGCCGAGACCATGCTCAACGATGAGCGGGACACCGCCGCGGTGGCAAAGGCGCTGGGACTCGAAAAGGTCTACGATCTCTCCTACCGTAACCACAATCTCGACGAGATCAACATCAAGGAACTCACCGCGCGGTTCGTGTTCCTAATCCGGCTCCTGAAGATCGATACCATCATCAGCTACGATCCCTGGGTCCCATACGACAACAACCCGGACCACTACATCACCGCGCGCGCGGTGGAGGCGGCTTACACGGGGCGTTGGGACTATCCGGAGCAATTGGACGTCGTGCAGCCGCACGGGATCAGCGAGCGCTACTACTTCACGCGCCGCGGACCGCAGTTCATCAACCGCATCGTGGAGATCACGAGCCACATCGATACGAAGGTCCGGGCGAACATGTGCAACGTGACCCAGGGTCCGGGGGGCCATAATGGACGCCGGTTGAAGCAGCGGCTGGCCCAACAGGGCTTGAAGTTGCCGATTCTGGGCGACACCGACGAGTCGGCGGACTTCAACTACATTAAGCACATCGTGCTGGACTTGGATTCCGAAGTACACCGGCTGACGCCTTCGGACCGGGAAGTGGGCAAGCCGTTCGGGTTGGAGTGGGCGGAGCGCTACTACTATCGGGGACGGATTCCCTCGAAACTAGACGGCTATATCAAGCAGAACGCGGTCCGGCTGTAGCGGCCGGAGTCACCGGACGCTGACCGTTGTTTCCCGTGTCGCCAGGACCGACGGCTGATTGTGACGGGCGAAAAGACCCGTGAATACAGTCTCTTCCCGAGACTGGCGCGGATCCATCGCAAGGACATCGCTGGGCTTGATGCTCTGGAAACAGGCCGACACGGTCACCCGGTACTGTCCCGGTTCAGCGAGATCAAGCCGGTACTCGACCCTGTCGGAACCGGGACCGAAATTCGTGTCGGCGCTGACTCCTACCGGCGCGATTCGAGCGGCCTCGATTCCCGAAGGCAGATCGCGGCCCGCGTCGAAGCCGGACGGCAGCAGCCGGTTGTCTTTGCGAAAACGGGCGGTGCGTATCAGGGAGGCCGTCGGGACGCCGTTGACGTCCTCCATCTGTGTTTCGTAAATCATGACCTGGTCCGGCTGGTCGATGACCTCGTAGTGCGGTTGCGCACCGCGCGTGATCTCTCCCGTTTGCCGGTCCCAGCCGCCGGACTCGAAAACGGTCCGGTCTGTCTCGTCCTTCACTGTGAAATGAAGCCAGAGGCGTCTGCCGGGAAACCCGGTCGGCAGCTTGTGTCCGGTACGATTGGTCAGCTGGACCAGCACGCGGACCTGCCCCTCCGGATCCGCTTCCACGGACACATCCAAACCAAGCGCGCCCTGGAGCATGGACGCGGTCCTCTTACGTCCTGCACCGAGGACCGCGGCTTCGTCCGGGAATAATTCCGCCATCAGGCCCAGCATCGGGACGTTTCCACCGCTGAGCGAATGCAACCCGAACGGAGTCCTCGGTGACGTGGGCGGGAAATAGCCTCCATGCGGCGTGTGCGCGATGTACGCCGCGCGCGCGTTGCCTGATCTGTCTTTCAACACGGGGACATGGCAGGACTGGCAGGTTCGCCCGCGGCGCGGTGCATCGCTGAGCAGCCATTCCAGGTACGGCGCCTGCTCGATGAACTGCCCCCGGACTTCCCCCTTCGCGTCCAGGACCGGCGTAATCACCGTATGACACGTCGCGCAGAGTTCCGACTGCACGATTGTCCGATTCTCCAGCGGCATGTAGCGGCTGTGCATCAGCATCGGCCGGAAGAACGGGTCGGGATGAGGCCCGTGGATTTCCCGGTCCGGATTGATCGTGAATCCCCCCTCGAAAGAGCGAACCGTGCCCAATCCTTCTCCTGTGATTTGATGGCATACCGTGCAACTGGCGCCCTCGGAGCCCAGAGCATTGAGGTCGTCCAGCCGCAGCCGTTGCCCGGTAGCGCGCAGTGGATACTGTTGCATCGGCGCATGACAGCGCAGGCAGGTGTCCTCGATCAGCGCAGCGGCCGCCGGCGTCGTACCGGCCTCGAAGCGCAGCTTGGCCTTCCAGTACGGATCGCGGGCCGAATAGGCCATCATGCTCCCCGACCACAGAGGAACCTGTCCGGTCTCGTCCCGGAGAGTGGCATGGCACAGCGCACAGGTTTCCGCGCTCTCGAATGCATGGGGCTGGGCATCCAGGATGGACGCGGCGAGCAGGACGGCGGCCAGAAGAATCATCACGGACGGCCCTTTCTCTGTCGCAGCGAGCATGCAACGGGCCATTCCCGTCCCCGATTCTCAGACCACGATGCCGTATTCCTTTAGTTTGTATTGCAGCGTGCGCAAGCCAATGCCCAATTGACGGGCGGCCTTCGTCCGGTTTCCGCCGTACTGGCGGAGGGCGTCCTCGATCGCCTGCCGTTCGATATCCCGGAACAGGACGGGGCGGGCGGGAAGGCTGCTGGGCAGGGGGATATCCCCCTGCCGGATGAGTCCATCGCACAGGATCGCCACCCGTTCCATCAGGTTCTCCAACTCCCGGACGTTGCCGGGCCAGTCGTATGCGACCAGCGCTTGGGTTGCCTCGGGCGACAGGGCTAGCCCCGGTTTGCGAAGATTCATGCCGGCCCGATCGAGGAAGTACCGCGCTAGTCTTGGGATGTCGGCGGTCCGCTGCCGGAGCGGCGGGATCTCCAACGGGAAGGCATTCAGCCGGTAGTAGAGATCCTCGCGGAACTTGCCCTCGGCGACAGCCCGCTTGAGATCCCGGTTTGTCGCCGCGATGACCCTGACATCGACGGTGATCTGCCGGGTGCCCCCGACGCGCTCGAAGGTCCTCTCTTGAAGCACCCGCAGGAGCTTCGCCTGAAGGTTTGCGTCGAGGTCGCCGATTTCATCCAGGAATAGCGTCCCGCCGTGCGCGCGCTCGAAGCGTCCCAGGTGCTGACCGGTGGCGCCGGTAAACGCGCCTCGCTCGTGCCCGAAGAGCTCACTCTCGATCAGCGTCGGGGAGAGAGCCGCACAGTTGACCGGGACAAAGATCCGTTCCGAGCGCGTGCTGTTGCGGTGAATGCAGCGGGCGATCACTTCTTTCCCTGTTCCGCTCTCGCCTGTCAGCAGCACGGTCGCATTTGTTGCTGCGACTTTCCTCGCCATCTCCAAGAGCTGCAGCATGCGGGGGTCATCCGCGACGATGTCGCCGCAGGAGAAGCGCGTTTCCTGTTCCTCACGCAGCAGGTCATATTCCCGCGCCGTGCGGGATCCTTCGAGAGTCCGCCGTACCAGGATCCGTAGCTCCTCTGGACTACTCAGCGGTTTGCCGAGATAGTCGGCGGCCCCCAGTTTCATCGCATCGACCGCCGAGGAGACCGTACCGAAGGCCGTGATCATGATGACCGGTGTGGCCGGCATGTGCCCCTTCCACCAGCGCAGGATGTCAAGCCCTTCGCCGTCGGGCAGCTTCAAATCGGAAATCACAAGATTGAAGTTGCGCCGCTCGCCCGCCCGCAGGGCTTCCGCGACGGATCCGGCGACTTCGACGCTGTAGTCCTCCGCCTTCAGGATGGTCTCCAGCAACTTGCGGAAACCCGGGTCATCGTCGACGATGAGAATCGCTTCCGCGCTCTTCATCCGGAAACCTCCACATTCTTTGTCAGTGCAGCCGGAAAGCGGACCGTCGCAACCGTGCCACCGCCATCGCGGCTCTGCAAGGCAAGGGTTCCGCCCAACGCTTCCGCCAGCTTCGCCGTGATCGGCAAACCGAGACCGGTCCCGAAGGGCTTGGTTGTGAAGAACGGTTCCCAAACCCGGGGCTCGTCCGCGGGTGGAATGCCTGGTCCGGTGTCTGTCACCGAAATCGACGCGCCGCCCCGACGGTCCAGCCGGATCGAGATCTCGCCCGGCTCGTCAGACGGAATCGCTTCGATTGCATTGCGCACGAGGTTCAGAAGGATTTGCTGGAGCAGATTCGCATCCGTCTCCCATGCAACGGCGGACCGCTCCACCTGGAACCGGATGGGACGATCCCCAATCTGCTGACGGGCGTGAGCCTCGATGGCCGTCGCCATTCTTGACCATCCGGTGACAGCGAACGCGGGCGTGGGCGGGCGGCCATAGAGCAGCAGGTCATTGACCAGGTGTTCCAGGCGGCCGGTTTCGGTCAGGATCGGAGCGAGCAACTCCTTCACGCAGTCGCTAGCTTGCTCGGCAGCGAGTTGTGCAAATCCCTTGATCGTCCCGAGCGGGTTGCGGATCTCGTGGGCCAGCACGGCCGCCAGTCTGCCGAGTCGCGCCAGGTGCTCCAACTCCAGTTGTTTCATCTGCATCGCGGCCGTCCGTCTCGCCATCCAGAGTGCGTACAGGGACAGGATCACAAGGACGAGACCGCCCGTCAGGGCGGCCAGCACGTTGTGCCGCGCGTGCACAACCAGGAAGTCCGCCGCCCGCCCGTCCAGATCGATCCGGGCAATGCGCAGCCCTCCGGCCGCGTGAAACGGAATGTAGGCCCGGTAGGCGGGCACGCCGTCCAATTCGAGACTCCCGGTCCGGAAGAGCTCAAGTCCATTCCACAATGGCGTGAGATTCGCGGCATGGGTCTCGGGGTCATCGCGTCGAACGATCACGAGCCCGACCAGGTGCGGCTCTTCTTCCGCCAGCCGTTCGAAAGCGCCCTCTTCAGGGATGTTCTCAAGGCGACTGGCCACCAACGCCACGTGATTCCGCAGGTAGACCGCCTTCTGTTCGTCCAGCTCCCGAAACGTCCGGACCGACGTCCACACGAGCACCACGGGGAGCGCCAGCACCGCCATGGGCAGCAGAAGTCGCGAAATGAAGTTCCCGCGGATCGGACCCTCCTCCCGGAACCATGACAGTTGCAAGCAGCGTTCCGGCGCTCCGATGCTAGCACTTCCCGAAGCGCAGCATGCGGAATCTGCGTACTTCGGTGCGCGGATTCTGCGCGGTTCGTTTTCGGTGGACTCTCGAACAGATGCCTTCTTGCGGTTGGCAGTAGGTCTGCACACAATAGACTGGAGGTGCCCATGAAGTGGTTCCGATCCTGCCTTTTCGTTCTCGCACCGCTCGTTCTTGCCGGCTCCGCGAACGAAGTTCGTATTGAAATCACCGGGATTGTCGAGCGGGTGGAACTCGTTCGCGGGCAGGGACAGCCGTTTCTGGTCGTTTCAGTCGACGGGACTCCGGAGCGCGTGGTGCTGGGATCCATGCGATACCTCGTCGAGCAGGACTTCAAGCCCAAGTCCGGCGAGCAAGTAGTCGTGAAGGGTATCCGGCATCCCTCCGGGGACGTGATTGCGATCACCGTCACGCTCGGGACCGAGAAGCGCGTTCTGCGCCTGCGGAGCGACGATGGCCGTCCTCTCTGGACGCGCGGCCGCGGCAAGCGCCAGTAGCCGGCGCTACGGTGTGACCGGAAGGTCCACGAGGTCCGTTGCGCCTTCAATCGTAACGATTGTCACAGGGACTGCGTCGCCGATGGGGCTGTCAGGCGGCACGCGTACATTAACCTGGTCCAGGCCCGCGAATCCGGCCACCGGTCCTGCGTAGAGAATCTCCGTGGCGATGCCCCCGAATCGCACCGTTGGACGCTGCGGCCCTGTCCCGAATCCGGTTCCGAACAGCACGATCATGTCTCCCCGCCGTGCGGGATCCGCTCCAGTCACCGGTCTCCAGTTGGGGTGCGTCGCGATTGCCATCCCAACTCCAATGCCATCTGGCGTAAAGATCGCCGGACTGGTCGCGGCCATTGGCGCCCAAGCCGGGGTAGACATCGCTCCCCGGTTCCGAATCCGAACTTGGACCTCCCGGCCTGCAACACTTTCGGGAACCTGAATGTTGATTTGTGACCGAGACACGAATAGAAGCGGGGCCGGAACTCCGTTCACGTCTACGGCAACCCCGTTCAGTTGAAGGGGTAAAGGAAGAGACACAGCTGCGGCGCTACCGTCCGCCAGATCGCTTCCGTAGACGGTCGCAAGCGAACCGGGCGCGAGCGGGTTGCCATGCGGGCTGTGTGACGCCGCATCGAAGATGCCGTGAGGATGGAGGAAGACTCCGTCGGCCGCGAAGGTCGGAGCCGGCAATGCCAGCATCATGGCAGCGCTGCCGCCTTCGGTGCTTATGCCAAGCAGCAGTCCGCTGCCACCTTTTGCGAGCCGGGCCGAATCCATGCGCCCTGTTCCATCTGAACTCCAAATCCAGGAGTTCACTGCGCGGTAGTTCGCGACGGCCTGCTGGGAATTCACACCCTGGTAAACTTTCGCCCGCTGGCCGAACGGCTGGAGGCTGCCTGCGCCTACGGCAATTCCCTCCGGCCGGACGCCGAACTCAGCGAGCCAGTGCAGGCCGGCTGGCTCACCGCCGGAAGCTCGAACCGCAACAAGCAGAGACGGAGGATCTCCGCTACGGACGCCCAGGATCACGTCCCCCGTTCCAGAGACCCACACGTCGTGCAGGCCCAGAACCGGGTGCGTTAGTGAGCCGCCACCTCCTTCACGCAGGTCCACACTCAACGCCGACGCCGGAACCTCGACCAGCTCGCCCGCGGCAGCGGGAGTTGCTCCTCCCGTCAGGCGGAAACTGAGAGCGCGGTACGTTCCGCTGAGAACTGGAGTTCCAACGGTTCCACGCATCGCGGTGAGGATGCGGTAGGTGCCGCTGGCTCCGGTTGTGGCTCCGATCAAATGGTGTGCCCCTTCACCGAGCTGGGCGTTGATGGAAGTATCGGGAGATGCTGGATCGGGAAGAATAACCGTGCCATCCGGTCGCTCCACGTAGGGGAATTCCCGGCCGCCCACCCGCACCTTCCGGTCTCCCACGAATACCAGCGTTCCGAGGGACGCTCCACTCGACAACACCTCACGCTGGGCGCCCAGTTCGATCCCGATTTGGGCGAAACGGTATTCACCTTCCATGGCAACCAGGGTTGGCGTGAAGCAGCAAAAGGCAACAGACAAACCAAGCTGGGAGATTCTGTCCATGATTTTCACTCCACCAGGAATTCGCGCCGGGCCATCGGAACGGGCGCGGCGTGCCGTTCGAACAGGTCGAGGAAGACCTGTTCGTCGGCGGACCGGTCGCGATCCATTCCCGCAAGGTGGCCGGAGTGCGTCATCTGATACAGGAGTTCAACACGGATGCGGTAGGGACCGTTTCCTTCTGGCGCGGCGAAGACGTACTCGACGGTATCCGATCCCGGGAGAAAATCCAGGTCACCGGCCGTCCCTGCGGGCAACAGATTGCTCGCATGGATTCCGTCAATACGCACGCGGGAAACGTCGAAACCTGCTGGCAGGATCCGGTTGTCCTTGCGGAAGCGGGCCGCACGCAGGATCGAAGATGTCACGTCGCCCGCGACGTCTTCCATCTCCGTCTCGTAGATCATTGTCTGCTCTTGGCTGGTAATGCGGGTGTGGTGCGGTTCGGACGCATTGCCGCCTGCAATCCGGATATTGCGCGTATCCCACCTGCCGCTCTCGAAGACAGTCTCCCCGCCGTGGTTCAGCACCGTGAAGTTCAGCCAGATTCGGCGGCTGGGAAATCCGGTAGGCAGTTTGTGGCCGGTCAGATTCGCTACGGTCACAGCGACCGAAAGCGCGCTGCCATCGCGCCGTGCTGTCGAGTGTAGGCGCGCGGCGCCTCGGAGGTTCTCTCTCACCCGGCCCCTCTGCGCATCCAGCAAGGCTGCCTCCACCGGAATCAGTTCGGCGAGCATCCCCGACATCTGGTAGTTCCCCCCCACCAGCGAATGCAGGCCGAATGGTTTCCGGGGACTGGTCTGCGGGAATGCGGCGGCCACGTTTGGCCGGTGGGCAATGTGTTGCGTGGCTTCAACTCCGGAGGTGTCCTTGAATACTGGCATATGACACGACTGGCAGCTCTGCCCGCGCACTGCGGCATCACTCGCCAACCATTCCAGATAAGGCGACTGCTCCAGGAACTCCCCGGCAGCGACTCCCTCTGCCGTCAGGATGGGCGTGATTACCGTGTGGCAAGTGGCGCAGAGTGCGGATTCCCGCACATGATCGCCGAAGGCCGGTGTGAAGCCGCTACTGGCGACCATGGGCTGAGCAAAGGGGTTGGCGTGGGGACCGAAGATCCGACGGTCCGGGCCGATCGTGAAGCCGCCTTCAAAAGATGAAGCGCTCCCCAGGCCCTCCGTCGTTACCTGGTGGCACACTGTGCAATTCACGCCTTCCTGACCATTCGGATTCAGATGATCGAGGCGCATCGGAGTCTCTGAACCGCGCAGCAGATACTGCTGCACCGGAGCGTGGCATCGCAGGCATGTATCCTCTACCACCGCTCCGAATGACGGGTTGGCTGCACTCTCGAAGCGCACCTTGGCCCGCCAGTACGGATCTCTGGAGGAGTGCGCCATCATGCTGGCCGGCCAGAGGGCTCCGGGGCCCGCCGCTACGCGCTGAGGAACTGACTGCGCCCGTGCGCGGAGATCGGGAATTCCGTTTACGAAGTCGGTGACCCCGGAGGGCACATCCAGGTTGGAGTGGCAGACGGAACACGCAGTGAACGTGCCGAACTGGACGCTCTGTTGGGCCAGCGCGGCGATTGGCCAGGCGATGGCGAAGCATAGGATCCGCATCCACGTCTTCCTTCGCTCCAGCAGCGTGCACGTGCGGGGCCACAACCCCCTGCGCCGTGCAACCTGTGCGGGTCCCGCGTACAGATTGTTTGAGAGTATGCAGAATCCGCACGGTGCCCAGTGATGTCGCCCCGTATTTTCAGCGAGTTGGGATTGGTCCCGCCGTTGCCTTACAGAGGGCGGAGGTTGAGAACACCATGAAACGCATGGCACTTTTCGCAGTCCTGACCGGTTCGATGTTCCTGCTGGCCGAAGGCGTCGGTTTGGCCCAGTTCACGCAGGTCGCGGGGCAGAACCAAACGCACGAGCAGTATGCGCGCGGCGGCCAAAAGGGTCCCCGCGGCGGAGGCGGCAAGAAACAGGGTCCTCGAGACGGGACAGGCCAGGGACAGAAGAAGGGCAACCAGACCGGACCGCGCGATGGCACGGGTCCGAACTATCCCAACTGCCCGAATTGTCCCAATCGCTAACGCCCAAATGGATGGGGGAGCAGGCCGCGCTGCTCCCCCTGTTCAGAGGCGAAGGCGACCGTCAGTCACACTGTCAGGCGACCCGGAACAACTCACGCTTCCCGGTAGTCCAGAGGTCGAGGTATCCTTTCGCCTTCTCGCGCATTTCGGGGTCCGAACCGAACCGTTTCAAGTTCTCCTCGAACTCCGAAACCGAATCGATCTCGTGCTCCATCACGACGTGATTGAATTCACCGACGAGGTCCGTGAGCACCCGGGAATTCCGGAGACCGCCGGCGGCCGCCATCTCTTTCAGGTGAGCCGCCAACTTGCCCGCCATTCCGGGTTTCGCCGTGAAGCTGTTCCGAACGATGATCATGTGTAGAGTCCTCCTGGGAATGGCTCCAATGCTATCACGCGCGGTGGAAGCAAGATCCTCCCCGGTTGGCGGGCGACGAGGCGCCCGGTGGCCCAGCAGGCGTGGGAACGATCTGGCCGTGCTACTCGGCGATCGCTTGGGCGACCGTATCGACAAGTGCCTTCATGTAGCGCGAGAGATACCGATGGCGCTTGTGAAACACGGCGATGTCGATGCGCGGCAACCCCTCGGGAGGGGCAGCGAGGGGCATGTCCTTGACGCTTTGTGCGAGCCGAGGCCCGAGCGGGATGAGACCAACTCCAAAACCCGCCCGCACCATTTCCAGGACCAATTCGGGAGTTGTGACCTCGGCGGCGATCGTGAGTTTTCCCAGCAGGCTTCTCCGGTTCAGCAGTTGCTCCAGGCCCACGCGAAGTACGCTCACCCGATCATGCACCACGAGCGGATATCGCAGTACCTCGCTCCAGGTCATCCGAGTGCCTCCCCATTGGAACGGCACCGGCCCCACAAGGCGGATGGCCAGCGGAGCGCGTGCCGCCACGGTGAGGCCGTCCTGGTTGCCGGCTAGCGCGCCAATTCCCAGGTCTACTTCGCCGCTGCATGCAGCCGCAATTACGTCTGACTCGCTCTGCACCCGAATGGAAACCACCACGCTTGGGTAGGTTCGGCGAAACTCTTTCATGACTTGCGGTAAATAATTATTCGCCACGAAGCCGGTGGCGGCGAGGCTCATCGGTCCCGCGTCTTCCTTGCGCAAATCCGCCGTGAGGGCGGAAAGACCACCGAACATCGGATCCACGAGCTCGAGCAGCCGCTGACCGGCCTCCGTCAGCTCGATGCCCTTTACTCCGCGCGAGCGCAGCAACTTCAGATGCAGGCCTTGCTCCCACTCGAGCTGCCTGACCCGCTTGTGCAGTGCTTGCGCGGTAGTGCTGGGCAAGCGCCGGGCAGCTTCCGCAAACGAGCCGCTACGGGCCACCAGCCAGAAGCCGTACATGCCGTTCCAATTCAGATGATGCATGACTTTCGCCTCAAATCTCATCGAAAAGTATAGTTCAGAACGAAAAGAAGTCTATAGACTCAATGCTCTCACTGGTAGATACTACCTGAGACGCATAATATCCGACCTCGGCTGCCCCGGGAGGAGCCGGGCGCATCGAGATTCAGAGAGGAGAAAACGCATGGTCCGTTCGTGGATTCGGTGGTTCCCCTTGGCGATTGCGCTGCTTGGTGCCTGCCTTCAGGCCCAGACAGGCAACGCCACCATCAGTGGCCAGATAACCGACGGCACGGGAGCGGTGATTCCCGGAGCAGAGATCTCCGTCCGCAACATGGCTACAAACGTCACGCAGACCACCCGGTCGAGTGCAGACGGCAGGTACAATATCTCCGGCCTGATCCCGGGCGAGTACACTGTAACCGTCCAGTTCCAGGGCTTCCGGACCGTGGAGCGCAGCGGTGTGACTGCGCGCGTCAGCGACCGTGTCGCACTGGACGTCGCCATGGAGATCGGCGCGGCCTCCGAGCGAGTCACCGTTACGGCGGAAATCCCCCTCATCCGCACCGAAGACGCGCAAGCGGGGCTGGTGATCGACAACAAGCGGATTCAGGATCTGCCGCAGTACAACCGCGATCCGCTCGAGTTCGTGTTCCTCACTCCGAACGTCAGCGGCAGCAATCAGAACAACTTGCGCATTAACGGTAGCCGGTCGAAGCAGATCGAGTACTTCATTGACGGGATACCGGTTACGACCGGATATTTGCACGATGTGCCACCTTCGGTTCCTTCGCGTGAGGCGATTGCGGAGTTCAAGGTCATCACCAACGGACTGTCTGCTGAGTACGGCCGATTGTCCGGTGGGGCCGTGCAGGTGATCAGCCGCTCGGGCACTAATCAATACCATGGTTCGGTTTACGAATTCTTCCGCAATGACAAGCTGAATGCCAACGACTGGAACTCAAACCGCTTCGGCCGCGACCGTGGTGTCTTCCACGACAACGTGTTCGGGGGGACCATCGGGGGCCCTGTGCGAGTGCCGAGGTTATATAACGGCACCGATCGCACTTTCTTCTTTCTGAACTACGAAGGCACCCGGCGCCGCACGGGCAGCAACGCAGTGATCGGATCCGTGCCGACCGACCTTGAACGGCAGGGCGACTTTTCCCAGAGCCTGCTTGACCGGGGTGCCCCGGTGCAGATCTTCGATCCTCTCACCTCCCAAGTCGAGGGCGTTCGCGTGCGCCGCAGCCCGTTCCCCGGCAACCGCGTCCCTCAAGCCCGGTTTAACGAACTCTCCAGAATCTACATGGGATTCTACCCGCAGCCCAACAGGCCGGCTTTGCCGGGATCGAACAACGAGGGCAATTTTGTCGGTTCGGTGTCGAATCCCGCGGACAACAACCGCTGGACGGGGCGATTGGACCAGAATTGGAGCGATCGTCACACCACTCATGGCACCGTGTCCCATTTCGACAGCGTGGCGAGCAATACCCGCTGGTTCGGTCCGTTGCAGCCCATTAATCTGACCACCGGGCAAGCCTACACGGTGACGGTGGATCACACCTGGACGATCACTCCCAGCACCATCCTCAATGTCCGGGGCGGAACCGTGCGCGCCATGACCTTCCGTGGCACCGAAGTCGACGCGGACTCGTCCGCGTGGAACCTGCCGGGCGAGGTAGTGAATCTGCTCGGCACCTCGCGGAATCGCGTTCCGACAATCAGCACCGGCAGTCACATCGGCGCCTTGGGCGGCGGCAACGTTTTCGATTCCCGAGACACCAGCTACGTCGGTTCCGTGAGCCTTCAGAAGCTTTGGAAGCAGCACACCCTCAGGTTCGGCTATGAACACCGGCGCTACTACAGCAACGTCACCAACGGGGGCAGCTTCGGACTTGCCACTGAGCGCCGGGTCACCTCGCAGTATTACGACAACCCGGTGGACGGCCACCCGATGGCCAGTTACCTGCTCGGGGTCGCCACCTGGGGGCAAGGCGTCCAGATTGCCGGGCCGGCGTCCCTCCAGCGGTACCACGGGGCCTACATTCAGGACGACTGGAAGATCACACCCAAGTTCACAATCAACCTCGGCGTGCGCTGGGACTTCGAACCCCCACGCACCGAGCGCTACGACCGGCAGATTTTCTGGGATCCGAACTACAAGTGGGACATCCAGCCCAATCCCGGCTGGTCTTGGGATGTGGCGCAGCGCGAAGCGGGCATCAATTTCGCCGCGCCGGACTGGATCTCCAAAGGGATTTTCGGCCGCGCAGCTCTGATGGGCACCAAGGAGTATCCGGGACGTACATTGCAGCGGAGTTACCCCTATAACATCGCGCCCCGCCTCGGCTTCGCCTACCAGGCGCTGCCGCGCACGGTGATCCGCGGCAGCTACGGTAAGGTATATCTTTCGCTCACCGGCGACCGGTTCCTGGCTTCGGCGGTTGACAACGTCGGCTTTGGCGACTTCGCCCGGGTCAGCCAGGACGGGACTCCTGACGGCGGACTCACCTACCCCGTCAGTTTCAATAATCCATTACCTGGAGGCTTGGGTTATGTTCCCTTCACGCGCGACGTGACCCCTCCGTGCCAACATCAGTGAGACACTTCCTGGCCCAATAATTACTGAGCAGGGTGAGAATGGATCTCAGCGTGGAAATGAAGAAGAAGACGGCTCTCACCCTTGCGGCTTTGCCTGCCGCGGAGCGGAGTGAGCCCGAGCTTGGCGAGGGCGAACGCAGCGGAGCGGCAGGCAAAGCCGGCGCCGTTTCGATCGACCTGCCTCACCCCGACCCCGAGGTCGTCGCCAAACCTCGCCGCCGCGCTTTCACCGCCGAATACAAGCGGCGCATCCTCAACGAGGCCGATGCGGCCCGCTTCTCCGGCACCATCGGGGCGCTGCTGCGGCGCGAGGGCTTGTATTCCTCCCATCTGGTCACTTGGCGGCGCGAGCGGGACGCCGGCATCCTGGAAGCTCTCACGCCCCAGAAGCGCGGCCCGAAATCCAAGCGCCATCCTCTGGAGGACGAAAACCAGAGGCTGCGCCGCCAGAATGAACGCTTGACCGAGCAGCTGCGCAAAGCCGAAATTATCATCGACGTTCAAAAAAAAGTGGCTGCCCTGTTGGGGCGCCCGATCCCGCCGCTGGACCCGGAGGAGAACTCCTGATGCCGGCTGTTTCGGAGTTGGCCACCACCGTCGGCATCCGGCCCGCTTGCGAGGCCTTGAACGTTCCGCGGGCCTCCTACTATCGCTATCAGCAGCGGGCCACCTCCGTAGTCGAAGCTGCGCCGCGCCCACGGCCAGCCCGCGCCCTCTCCGGGACGGAGCAGGAAAACGTTCTGGCCCGCCTTCATGAAGAACGCTTCCAGGACCGCTCCCCTGCCGCCGTCTACGCGACATTGCTCGATGAAGGCCACTATCACTGCTCGATCCGCACCATGTATCGGCTGCTGGAGCAGCGGGGCGAGTCGCGCGAGCGCCGCGACCAGCTCACCCACCCGCCCTATCAGAAGCCGGAACTGCTGGCCACCGCACCCAACCAACTCTGGAGCTGGGACATCACCAAACTGCTCGGCCGGGCCAAGTGGACTTACTTTTATCTCTACGTCATCCTCGACGTCTTCAGCCGCTACGTGACCGGCTGGATGGTGGCCCCGCGTGAAAGCGCGGAACTGGCCAAGCGACTGATCGAAGATTCATGCGCCAAGCAGAGCATCCAACCCGGCCAGCTCACCGTCCATGCCGATCGCGGCTCAGCCATGACCTCCAAACCGGTCGCCTTTCTCATGGCCGATCTCGGCGTCACCAAGACGCACAGCCGCCCCTACGTCTCCGACGACAACCCGTATTCGGAGAGCCAGTTCCGCACCTTGAAGTACCGCCCGGAGTTTCCGGATCGCTTCGGCTCGATCCAGGATGCGCGCGCCTTCTGCCTGCGCTTCTTCCCCTGGTATAACGACGAGCACCGCCATTCCGCTCTCGGCCTGATGACGCCGGCCATGGTCCACTACGACCAAGCCCCGCTGGTCCGGCGGCAGCGTCAGGCCGTCCTCGATGCCGCCTACCGGGCTCATCCGGAGCGCTTCGTCCGCAAGGCGCCCCGAGCGCCCGAACTTCAACAGGAGGTCTGGATCAACAAACCGCCGGACTCAGCGGAAAAAAGTCAGTAAACTCCCTGGCCTGGTGTCTCAAAGTCGTTGACACGCGCCGGACCGCGCTCAACTACTCGACGTTGGGGAACTGGTTTGTGCTGCCGGCGATCGATCAGTTTCCCGGGTACGAGCACGTGGCTCAGTTCAATATCCAGCGCGAATTAGGCTCAGGCGCGAATACCTGGGTCGTGGAGGCCGCTTACAACGGCAACTTCGGCCGCAGGCTTCCCTTCTTTGGCAACCTTCACAGCGTGCCGAACGCCCACGACACGCTCGGCAAGACCCTCGGCACCAACCTCAACCGGCAGGTGACGAACCCCTTCTTCGGTCAGATCCCGCCGAACACGACCCAGGGGGGGCGCACCAACTTCCTGGGCCGGATCATGCAGGTCATGCCGCTGTGGCGCGAACTCTGGGCCGTGAACGACCCGATCGGTTACTCGAATTTCAATTCCGCTTATGTGCAGTTGGAACGCCGGTACGCCAGCGGATTCAGCTTCCTGTCGAATTACACCTTCGGCAAGGCGCTTCATTCGGGCGGCGGCATCGGCGCGGAGGGCGTTCACAACGTTGGTGCGACCGGCAACAGCAATGGTCCACCGCAGGCCAACCAGTCCATGCGGGAGATTTACGGGCTGTCGGACTATGACGTGACGCACCGGTTCCTGTTCAACTACGTTCTCGACCTGCCCTTCGGGCGCGGTAAGGCGCTGGGCGGAAGCGCGAACCGATTCGTGAACGCTGTGATCGGGGGCTGGACCATGTCCGGCACAACGATCTACCGCGGCGGCACGCCCTTCTCGCTTGTTTGCGCTTCCGGATTCTGCCGCAACTACATCACGATCGGGCAGGGCAAGCTCAGCCGGCCGTCGTTTGCAGAACCCCGCGTGCCATATGACAACAGAGTGTCCGGACACCGCGCACTAGAGGGTTCGGCGGGGTTGACTCCGTACTTCAACCCGGACGCCTTTCAACCGGTGATCGACATGGACATCGGAACCGTGGGCGCCACGCTCCACGGCATGCGTGCCCCCGGGTTCAGCCAGTGGGACTATGCGCTCATGAAGCACATCGGACTGGGTTCAGAGAGCCGCTACCTTCAGCTGCGGTTCGAAGCGCAGAACGTTCTGAATCACATGAACGCCGGCAGGCCCAATAACGCCATTCCGAACCGGGCGTTCGGCACCATCACCACCCAGGAAGGCACGCCACGATTCGTGATGGTCGCGGCGAAGTTCTTCTTCTAGACACTTCCGGAGCGGGCCTCCCGGGATGGGGCGCCCGCCCGGGTCCTTGATACACAAGAGGCAGACGCATGGGTCATCACCATCTAAGCCGCCGTGATCTGTTCGAACGGATCGCATTCCTTGGAACAGGCTCCTTGCTCCTTCCTGCCGGCGGCCTGCGTGGCGAAAAGCCGGATACCCGGACGCCGGCTGTCATCCGCGGTCGACTGGCGGATTCGGCCGGCCGGCCAGTTCCCGCCAAGATCCGCGTCGTGGACACGGCGTCCGGCCGCGCCTATTTCCCTGAACGCGCCATTCGGACCATGCCGAACGTAGAACGCCCTAGCGTCCGGCACTACTTCTATGCCCGAGGCCAGTACGAGATCGCCGTGCCACCTGGACGGTACGCGATAGAAGTTGTCCGTGGTCTCAACTGCGAGGCCGTCACTGCGCACACCGAGGTCGGCAGTGGTATTGCCCATGTCCATGATTTCACTATCCCTCCGTTGGGCGACTGGCGCGAGATGGGCTGGTATTCGGGCAATACGCACACCCACTATCATCTTCAGATCGACGAGGACCCCGATGAGCGGCTCCGTCTGGTCCCTCCGGCCGAGGCGCTCGACGTCAGCGTTATTAGTTACCTAATTCGTAACGATTCGCCCTACATCACCAACCGCTACCCCGTCGGTCGGCTGCCCCAGTTCTCCCGCGACGGTACCATCATGGATATGGGCGAGGAGGCCCGCAACAATCGCACCTTTGGCGATTTCGGTTACGGACACTGCCTTTTTCTGAATATCCCGCGCGCCATCGAACCGGTCTCGACCGGACTTCTGTCGAAAGACGGGAATGCCCCGGACTTTCCGACCCTCTCAATGCTCTGCGCCGAGGCGCGGCGTCTTGGCGGCACCACGATCTGGTGTCACAACGGCGGCGGCATGGAACTGCCGGTGGTGGCGGCGCTTGGCGATCTTGACGCCTTTAATCTGGCCGATGGACTGGACGCGGACTACGCGCGCTACTACGACCTGCTGAACTGCGGATTCCGCATTCCCGCATCCAGCGGAACTGATTGGTGGATTTACGACCATAACCGGGTTTTCGTGCGGATCGCCGGTGATTTTCACTATGATTCCTGGATCGCCGGCCTCCGCGAGGGCCGGACGTTGGTGACGAACGGCCCCCTGCTGGATCTTAAGGTGGATGGGCAAGGTCCAGGAGCGCGGCTCGAGCGAGCCTCCCCGGCGGTGGCGCGCGTGGAAGTCCGGGCGTTGTCGCGCATTCCTTTCGACGCTGTTGAAATCGTGCAAGATGGAGTTGTCGTGGCCAGCCAACCGGCGGTCGGCGGCCGCGAGGTCCGCCTCGAGCGCGAAATTCCGCTGCGGCGCGGTGGCTGGCTGGCGGCTCGGGTTCAGTCGAGTGCCCGCTCCTATGGAGGCGCGGCCGTCTTCGCCCATACCAGCCCCGTTTATGTGCGCGTGGCCGGCACGCCAGCGAGGCGCGCGGAAGCGGCGGGCCGCTTCATCGATGAGATCGAAGAATCCCAGTCGTTTATTCGCAAGAACTATCGCTTTGCCACGGATGCCGACCGGGCCGTGGCGATACGCCGGTTCGGGTCGGCATCGGCTCGGTACCACAAGATCGCCCGCTCCTCGGAGGAATAGCGTCTCCTCCGGTGGGCCGCAGACGACCGAACGCACGATGGAGCCGGACCGCGTCATCGGATTCGCACGTGCCACCGTCTGTCGCTCTCCATCGGTTTGCTCCTCCAGCGGCATGACCCCGGCGCCCCTCCGCGACCGCAACCCGAAGTGCCATGCTAGGAAGGAAACCGTCATGCGCAACTTGCTCTGCTTGTTCCTCCTGCTGGCCGCCGTGGTCCACGCGCAGCCGCCGCGCGGCAAGGTCATCCTGATCTCGCTCGACGGTTTTCCCGCCTCGGCCCTTGACGATCCCAAACTCCCCGTGCCCACGCTGCGCCGCCTCATGCGCGACGGCGTCCACGCCCCGCTCACCACCGTCAACCCGACTGTTACCTGGCCCAACCATACGTCCATGGTCACGGGCGTCCCGGCCAGTGAGCACGGACTGCTCGCCAACGGCACGATCCTCCGCACCGGCGCCTGGCCGCCGGTCAAAGTCGATCCTTACATCGACAAAGTCCGCATGGTCCGTGCGCGCACGGTCTATGACGCCGCGCACGAGGCGGGCCTCACCACCGCGCACGTCGACTGGGTCGCCATTGAAAACGCGCCCACCATCACCTGGGCGTTCCGCGAATGGGCGTCCGCCGACGGCCCGCTCGAACAGGAAATGATCGCCAAGGGCGCCATCACGCCCGCTGACCTCGACGGTTTCAGCAGAGCCAACATCCTCTTCCGCGACCAGATCTGGACCCGCGCCGGTGAGTACCTCATCCGCAACCACCAGCCAGACCTGCTGCTCTTCCACCTGCTCACACTCGACTCCGCGCATCACACCTACGGCCCGAATACCATGGCGGGGCGCACCGCGATGGCGTTCGTCGACGCATGCGTGGAAAAGCTGCTGAACGCCGTCCACGCCGCGGGCATCGCCGGCCGCACGACGTTCCTCATCGTCTCCGACCATGGTTTCAAGGCGTACACCCGCCAGATCCGCGCCAATGTCGCGCTCCGCGAGGCCGGCCTCGGCGACAAGGCCTACGTGCTGCCGGAGGGGGGAACGGCGTTCGTCTACATCTCCGACGATGCGCTGATCCCGCGCGTCCGCGACGTGCTGATCGGCGTCGAAGGCGTCGATCGCGTTATCGGCGCCGCCGGGTTTTCCGCCCTCGGTCTGCCGCTTCCGGAAACGGACCCGCAGTTCGGCCAGCTCCTGCTTTCAGCCAAAGACGGCTACGCGTTCTCCGGCGCCACCGAAGGCCCGGTCATCGCTGCCATGCCGCAGACCGGCGGCAGCCACGGCTACCTGGCGTCAGACCCGGACATGAACGCCATCTTCATCGCGAGCGGCTATCGCGTGCAGGCCAGAGGGAAACTGGACCCCGTGTCGAACCTCGACATCGCGCCGACCCTGGCGCGGCTACTTGGAGTCAAGCTGCCTTCGGCTACAGGCAAAGCCTTAGCCATCGACTAGCCGCGGCGGAACGCAGGTGTATACTTCCCTCAATCCGCGCAGGAAGACGCCATGAACAGACGAGAGTTTCTTTCCACACCGATCGGGACCGCCGCCATGGCGGCTTCACCGGCCCAGGCACAGCAAGCCGCGCGATACGACACGGTCCTCAAGGGCGGGCATGTGATCGATGTGGCCGGCCGCATCAACCAGCGAATGGATGTCGCCGTCCTCGACGGCAGGATCGCGCGGGTAGACCGCAACATTCCCGCCTCCGAAGGCAAGGCAACGGTGGATGTCTCGGGTTACTTCGTAACGCCCGGTCTGGTCGACCTGCACATCTGTTGTTACTACACCCGGCTTGACCTGACCCCTTCCGTCATCGCCGATCATCACTGTCTGCCTTCCGGAGTCACGACCTGCTGCGACGGCGGGACCGCGGGAGCCGTCAGCTTCGAGGACTTCAAGAAGATCATCGACCGTTCGAAAATGCGGATCCTTTCCTTCCTGAACATCGCGGCCCCCGGTGCGGAGGCGCGGCGGGCCGAGCAGGATCCCACGCAGTTCAACGTGCAGCTTGCGGCCGACACCGCCAGGAAATACCCCAATCTGATCGTCGGATTCAAGACCGGCCACTATGGAGGCACGTTCAGTGAGACGCGCCTGCCCTGGGCGTCGGTGGATGCTGTGGTCGAGGCCGGCCGGCTCACAGGACTGCCTGTCCTGGCGGACTTCACGCCGCAGCCGGCGCAGGGACAGTTCCCGGCGCGGACCTACCGGGAGTTCCTTCTCGAAAAGATGCGTCCCGGCGACATTGTCACGCACTGCCTGGCGGACCGCTACGCGTTCCTCACGGACGACGGCAAGTTGAATCCGGACGTGAACAAGGCGAGAGCGCGTGGCGTGAAGTTCGACCTGGGGCACGCCGCCGGAAGTTTCAACCTGAGGCGCGTCGTGCCCGCGGTTCAGCAGGGATTCATTCCCGATTCGATCAGCGCGGACCTGTTCGCGGACACTCCGTTCACAGTGGGCATCAACCTGGCCAATGTGATGTCGAAGTTCCTCTGCCTGGGAGTGCCGCTCGAAGAGGTTATCCGGCGGACCACAGTGAATCCTGCGCAGATGATCGGACGGCCCGAACTGGGTACGCTGCGCGTGGGATCGACGGCGGACATTGCCGTCTTCGAGATGCTCCAGGGGAAGTTCGGCTATCTCGGCTCGGGCGGCGGAAAGATCGTGGGCGACCGGAAGCTGCAGTGTGTGATGACCATGTTTGGCGGCAGGATCCTCTACGACCATCCCTATGGTCTCAGTGTCCCGTTGTGGCAGGACATCCCGAAGGACTCGCCGTATTGGGCTGACACGACGCGGCAGAAGATCTGACGCCGGCGGCTAGTGCCCCGCAGCCTTCCCATCCGGACTTCGGGCGTCCGAGGCTCCGAGGCGGATGCCCGTTTCCGCATCGATGGCGATGCCGTGCGCCATGCCGATGCGTCCCGCCTCGCCCGGGGCGATCAGCTTGTGTCCCTTCGTCGCGAGCGCGTGGAGCACGTCCATCGGCATGCCGTGGCGCTCGTAGCGCACCACGTCCGGCATCCACTGGTGATGGATGCGAGGCGCGTCGACCGCTTCCTGTATCGTCATGCGGTGATCGATCAGGTTAATCGTCACCTGCAATACCGTGTTCGGGATCGTCGTGCCGCCCGGTGAGCCGACAACGAACGCGAGCTTGCCGTCCTTCGACGCGATCGTCGGCGTCTGCGAGGACACGGGACGCTTGCCCGGCGCGATCGTATTCGCTTCGCCCGCCGGAAAGCCGAAGACATTTGGAGCGCCCGCCTTGGCCGCGAACTCGTCCATGACGTTATTCAGCAGGAACCCCGCGCCCTTCACGGTGATCCCGCTGCCGTAGCCGTCGCGCAGCGTGTAGGTGTTCGACACGGCGTTGCCCGCGCGGTCGACCACGGAGAAGTGCGTGGTTTCGGTGGATTCGCGCACCGGTGCGCCTTCGCCGAGCGTGCTGCTGGGCGTGGCGCGGGCGCGGTCGATGGTGGCGGCGCGGGCCGCGATGTAGGCGGGCGAGAGCAGGGCTGCGAGCGGAACGTTGACGAAGCCCGGATCGCCGAAGTAGGCGGCGCGGTCGGCGAAGGCGCGGCGCATGGATTCGATCAGCAAGTGATACTTCTCCGACGAATTGTGCCCGAGTGCGTCGAGGTCGTGGCGCTCCAGGATGCCGAGCATGTGCAGCAACAGGAAGCCCCCGGAGCTGACCGGCGGCATGCTGAGCAACTCGTAGCCGCGATAGGTCCCGCGTGCGGGCTCGCGGGCGATGGCCTTGTAGGTGCGGAGGTCGGCGAGCGACACGAGTCCGCCGCCCTGGCGCATCTCGGCGGCGAGGAGTTCGGCGGTCTTGCCTTCGTAGAACTCGCGCGGACCCTGTGCCGCCATGCGCCGGAGGGTGGCGGCGAGGTCGGGCTGGCGGAAGACTTCGCCCTCCTCGTAGAACCGGCCGTCGCGCTGGAACACGCGGCGCGACTCGGGATAGGCGTCGAACTTCTTCTGTCCGCGGAGCGCCCGGGCCAGCGAATGGGACACGGGGAAACCGCGCTCGGCGAGTTGGATCGCGGGGGCGAGAACGTCTTTCCAGGGCAGGGTGCCGTACTTCTCGAGCGCCAGAGCCATGCCGGCTACCGTGCCGGGCACGCCTACGGCGCGGTGGCCGGTCTTGGGCGCATCGGGGATGGGGTCGCCCTTGGCGTCAAGGAACATCGTGCTCGAAGCGCCGCCGCTGGCGGTCTCGCGGTAGTCGATGGCGGAGGCGCGGCCGTCGGCCATGCGCACGATCATGAAGCCGCCGCCGCCGATGTTGCCCGCGGTCGGGTAAGTGACGGCGAGGGCGAATGCGGTCGCGACGGCGGCGTCCACGGCGTTGCCGCCGCGCTTCAGGATTTCGACGCCGGCGTCGGATGCCGGCGCGCTGGCGGTCGAGACGATGCCGTTGCGGGCGCGGACCGGGTCGGGCGAAGCGGCGAAGGCCGCGGCGCAGGCACACAGGACGAAGGCGAGAAGGCGCGACATGCCAGAGAGTGTACTACCTTGCGGCGTCAGAACTCGATGAGTCCAAGACTAATCCGGATCGCCTGGTCCACCCGGCCCATGGTTCTGCCGCTGGCGCGACCGATGCGCTTGACCAGCCGCTGCCGGTCAATCGAGCGGATCTGGTTCAGAACGATGGCCGAGCGCAGAGGCAGGCCGCATTCTTCAGGTTCCATGACGACTTCCGTGGGATACGGCGGTTCGTCGAACTTTGACGTGATAGCAGCCACAATCGTGATGGGACTGTTCTCGTTGCCAATGTCGTTCTGGATCACCAGAACCGGCCGGGTCTTTCTGATCTCCGCTCCAATCGTCGGGTCGAAGTCGACGAGGTAGATCTCGCCACGCTTCAGCCGACCTACTTTGTGCGCCTCGGCGCGGCCTTTGTGCGTCGCCATGCTTCCTCGTCAACGGGGAACCAGTCCTGTGCGATTTCCAAGTCGCGCTTGGCATTGGCCAGGGCGCCGGCTTTCAGTCTGCGGGCCAGATTGCGTTTGGCTTGGCTCTCTACGTAGTGCAGGACCGCCTCGGAAATCAGCCGGCTCCGGTTGCCTTTGGCCGCGACGCGGTCCAGCAGTTCGACTGTCTCGACGGGGAGCACGACATTGATCCGCCGGGTCAAAGGGATGTTCCGCATGATCCTTCTAATCGTACTATACACACCTACTGTGTGTATGAAAAGCGCCTCTCCCTCTCCTGGCTATACTGGGTGCGTAGTGCAGGTGTCTTCTCCTTACGATGCGATCGCGGGCGTGTATGACGAGCACTGGGGGCACGAGTTCTTCCCGCATGCGATGGAGGCGTTCGACCGCCACGCGGCTCCTTTGCTCGCGCCGGGCGCGGCCGTGCTGGACCTGTGCTGCGGCAGCGGCCTGTTCGCCGGATGGCTGGACGACCAGGGTTTTACGGTGACCGGCGTGGATCTCTCCGGCGCCATGCTCGCCACCGCGCGCCGCCGCGCTCCCCGCGGGACCTTCGTGCAGGCGGACATGGCCGCGTTCACCCTGCCCGCGCGTTTCGACGCGGCCGTGTGCTGGTTCAACAGCCTGAATCACGCGATGTCCCCGCGCCACCTCCGGGCCGTCCTGCTCAACGTGGCGGGACACATGACGCGGGGCGCTTCCTTCCTGTTCGACTACGTGCTGCCGCGGGCGTACCGGCGGGACTGGGCGTCCACGGCGATGGTCGAGGGGGCGGGGCGGCGGCGGCGCATTCAGTTCCGCTACGACCCCGCCGCGCGCCAGGCTGTGTGCGAGACCGGCGAGGGCGTCATCGTGCAGCAGCCGTTTCCGCCCGCGACCATCCGCCGCGCGGCCGTCGCGGCGGGGTTCGACCTGCTGTGGGAAGGCCCGATGGAAGGCGCCGAGCCCGCCGGCGGACGGCGTCTGGTGCTTGCCGTGCGTGGCTGACGTTACTTGGGAGTGTAGTAGCCGTCCCGGTGCCGCACGATGGCGCCGGGGTGCCGCTGCTCCGCGCCGGGGCTCAAGGTGACGCGGATGCGGCGGAACTCAGGCTTGCCGGAGGCGGAAGCGCCGTGGAACCCGATGAGGTAGCTGGACCGCAGGCGCGTCAGGGCCGTCTCAATTGCTTCTCCCATCGGCACGCCCTCCCGGATCACGTCCCCGCCCGTGGCTGCGACGGTCGGATCGATGGCCTCGCGGTCCGGCCGGGGGACCCATCCGGAGGGAACGGTCTTTTCGTGGCCGACGCGAACCTTCTCGGGTCCGCCGGGAACCGGATGCATCTCGACCGGCAGCGCCAGAACACCCCATGAATGGTAGCCGCGGCGGAAGTCGAACCTCTCGACCAGAATCGCATGGACCGTGATGCCAGCAGCCAGGAGTTCGGCGGAGACTCGCTTCTCCTGCTTTGGGTCCGGCTTGTGGTCATTGGCGGTCAGGATCAGAATCGCGCGTCTCCGTCCCAGACTCGGATCGATTGCCGGGAACTGCCGCGCGGCGAATCGCAGAGCGTCGAACGGTTTGCCCGTTGGAACTTTGCGGTGAGATCGCCGCTTCACGGCCCGGACACCCAACCGCAGGGCACGCGGATCATCGGTAAACGGCACGACGACCACGGTCCGGGAGCCGAACGTCACGAGGGCCGCGCGGTCTCCGTCCCAAAGGGACTCTACCGCCGCCTCCAACGCCTCCATCACACTGTGGCCCATCGGCGTCCTGGCCGCGCCTTCGTCGAGCAGGAGCACCACATCGAGTCCTGCCACGCCATGGCGCAGCAGGGTCAGCGTCCGCTCGACCCCTTCGTCGTCCACCACGAAGTTGTCCTTTGCGAGACCTCCCACGAAACTTCCCGCGTCACGGACTTCCACGTGCGACAGAACCAGGTTGACTTCAGTCTCGAAGCGGGCTTCCTGACCATGAGCCGGGTGAACACAAACTTGGAGAGTCAGGATTCCCAGCAGGAATCCGGAACTCAAGCGAACGTGGCGGCTCATTGGCTCACCTGTGCGTCCGCACCGCGCGGCGCGTGAACGATCGCCTCGGGATGCCGGGCTCGCGCCGCCGGATTGAAGTCCACGGTGACGGATCGGAGTTCACCGGGATCGTCGTTCAAGTTCAGCACGTAGGAATGCCTCAGGCGATGGAGCGCCGAATTGACGAATGCATCGAGGCGAGCGGGATCCCGCACAGCGATGCCACCCGAACCGTAGACAATGGGGTCGATCGTGTGGCGGTCAGCATTGCGCGGGCGCCGCTTCACCGTTTGGACCCCGCTATTCGGAGGCGGAAGACGAACCGGAGGCATCGGGTCGCCGCGGCCTCGCATGTCCATGTCGAACCGTTCGGCGACCGCGCCATCGAGGACGATCCGTGCCTGATTCAAGAGGGAGAGCATCGCGTCAGATCTCGCTTCGACGGGATCCTCCTCATTGTGAGTCACCACGAGGATCGCCCTTCTGCGCGGGTGCTCCGTGTCATGGGCGGGGAACAACTTCACCGCGGCTTCGATCGCCTCGTAGATCCGCGCTTTGCCGATGATCTGCCTGCCCGGTCGCGCGAGTGCGCGGAGCCCGGCGTCCACCTCCCGCGGACTGCCGGCGAACGGGACCAGCACGCGGGGCCTGGCGTCGAACGTCATGACGGCGGCGCCGTCTCCAGGCTTCTTTGCCCGAACCGCGGCCGATACCGGGTTGAGGAAGTTGAACCCACGCATCCGCGGCTCCGCGCTGACGTCGAGCAGGAAAACGAGGTCGACAGTCGCGGTGACCTCGCGCAACGAAAGGACCTTGCGCGGCGCGCCGTCGACGCGGACCACGAAATCGGCCGGGGTCAAACCCGGGACCGGTGAGAAGTCCCGATCGGTCACGCCCACGTCAATGGAAAGCGAGCCGGCTGCAACGAGCGGGCACATCCAGAGAGCGGCCGCCAACCCAGAGCGAAACGTCATGGCGGAATGGTCCTGTAGTCAAGGATATCGCGGATCAATCGTCGTACAGCCTTCAGCAGAGGCGCCGGCCACACGTGGAACTGGGGCGCCAAGGCGTGGGAAGTTGAGGACTTGACGAATCGTCGCGTCGATCTCGTCGAAGAACTCCGCGCCGAGCCCTTTCCGCTGGCTCTCGTACCAAACGCCCGCCTGGCGATACTCGGCCTCGGCTTCAGCCTCGAAGTGAACGCGCCGGGTCACCGTTCACGGAGGTCCGATTCAGCCCGTTTCCGGACGTCCTGCCAAGCGGACCCTGGTTGGCCTCCAGCGAGCACTCGGCTTGCACGCCGCTCAATCTCGGCGGCCCAAGCCGCCTCGACCTCGCCGGGATCCTCGCTGCCAGGATCGAGGCTGGCAAGCAGTTCGGCGGCGACATCGGCCCGTTCCTCAACCGGAAGAGCCAACGCTTCGCGAAGAAGCTGCTCAGCCCGAGACGTCATGAAGTTACTGTAGACCCCCGAGCATCACGATGCGCGCCGCGCAGCGTTTGGGCTTGCGGGAAGCGCAATCGACGAGTTGGCGTGCTGGCAGGCAGCCCCTGCGCGCTATACTGCGGTTGGAGACACAGGATGGCCGCCGAGAGCCTTGCCGATGTTGTTCAGTCGCTGACACCCCAAGAGCAGGAAGCGGTGTGGCAGTTCATCGAGTACCTAAAGCGGCGGGACGCCACGGCCCGCTCTCCGTCGCCGTTCCTTGAGGCTGCCGACGAATTCATCACCCAACATCCGGAACTGTTGCTGCGCCTCGCTCAGTGACTCGATATCCCAGTGTTGAAGATGCAATCGCTGCACACGCGCAACTGATCGCGCGGTTCGGAGGATCCCGTGGCCTCCGCGATCGCGCCGCGCTGGAGTCGGCACTAGCCCGGCCCAGGAGCGGTTATTACAGCGACGTGATTCAGGAAGCGGCCGCACTGTGGGAGAGTCTCTCGCAGAACCATGCTTTCGTGGATGGAAACAAACGAGTTGCGGTGACCATGACGGCAGCCTTCCTCCGTGTCAACGGATATCGCCTACAATTCGAAGACGCTGAAGCGATATCGTTCCTGCTGGAGCTCTACGAGACAGGTCGAATGCAGCTCGGAGAACTCGATCGATGGCTTCGGCAACACGTGGTAGCGGCGAACCCGTGGACGTAGACGGGAGTCACGAAGTGCGTCCCCGCTACACCGCCAACTCCTCCCGATTCCGGAACTGCTCCAGCGCCTCGGGATTCGCCAGCGCCTCAGTGTTCTTCACGGCTCTGCCGTGGATCAGGTCGCGCACCGCGATCTCGGTGATCTTGCCGCTGACCGTGCGCGGGATGTCGGTCACCGCCAGAATCTTCGACGGCACGTGCCGCGGACTCGCCTGCGCGCGGATCGCCGCGCGGATGCGGTCGCGCAGCGGGTCGTCCAGCGTGACGCCTTCCGCCAGCCGCACGAACAGCACCACCCGCACGTCGCCGTCCCACTGCTGGCCCACGACCATGCTCTCTTCAATCTCCGGAAGCTGCTGCAGGACGCGGTAGATCTCCGCCGTCCCGATGCGCACGCCGCCGGGATTCAGCACGGCGTCCGAGCGTCCGTGGATGATCATGCCGCCGCTCGGCGTGATCTCGGCGTAGTCGCCGTGGCGCCAGACGCCGGGGAAGTGCTCGAAGTACGCCGCGCGGTACTTCGCGCCGTCGGGGTCGTTCCAGAAACCCACCGGCATCGAGGGAAACGGTTTGGTGCAGACCAGTTCGCCCTTCTGGCCGAAGACCGGCTTGCCGTCGTCGTCCCACACCTCGACCTTCATCGCGAGCGCCAGGCATTGCAGCTCGCCCCGATACACGGGCAGCGCGGGATTGCCCCCGGCGAAGCAGCTCAGCAGGTCCGTGCCGCCAGACACCGACGACAGGCAGACGTCTTCCTTGATCTCGCGGTAGACGTAATCGAAGCTCTCCGGCATCAGCGGCGAGCCGGTCGAAAGCACCGTGCGCAGATGTTCGAGGTTGTGCGTGCGCGTCGGGCGGACGCCAGCCTTCTCGATCGCCGTCAGGTAGCGCGGGCTGGTGCCGAAGACCGTGATCCGCTCCTCGGCCGCCATGTCCCAGAGGATGTCCGGTTTCGGGTGGAACGGCGAACCGTCGTAGAGCACGATGGTCGAACCGGTGGCGAGCGTCGAGACGAGCCAGTTCCACATCATCCAGCCGAGGGTGGTGAAGTAGAACACGCGGTCGCCCGGGCGCAGGTCGCAGTGGAACGTGTGCTCCTTGAGGTGCTGGATCAGCGTGCCGCCGGCGCCGTGGACGATGCCCTTGGGAACGCCGGTGGTGCCCGAGGAGAACATGACGTAGATGGGATGGTCGAACGGCAGCGGGACGAACTCCGGGTCGGCCGGCGCCACGTCGGACAGGCACTGGTCGAAGCGGATCCAGCGTTCGCCCTCGATCTGCGCGTCCGGGGCGAGGTAGGGCACCAGCACGCAATGCTCGAGCGACGGTAGCCGCGCCTCGATTTCCTTGAGGCGCCCGAGAAGGTCGAAGCGCTTGCCGGCGTACTCGACGGCGGCGGCGGCGAACAGCACCTTCGGAGCGAGCTGCTCGAAGCGGTCGAGCACGCCCTGTGTCCCGAAGTCGGGCGAGCAGGATGACCACGTCGCGCCGATCGTGGTTGCCGCAAGCATCGCCACGACGGTTTCGGGAATGTTCGGCATGAACCCCACGACACGGTCTCCCGGCCCGACCCCCCAGAGCTTCAACTGGTGCGCGATGTGCGCCACGCGCAGCCGCAACCCGGAGAATGTCCAGGTGGCGTAGCGGCCGTGCTCGTTCCAGGCGATGATCGCTTCGCGCTGGTCGTGGTAGCGCAGCAGGTTCTCGGCGAAATTCAGACGCGTTCCCTGGAACCAGCGCGCCCCCGGCATCTCGTCCGGGTTTTCGAGCACCGCGTCCCAGGGACGCTCGGCGATCACGCGGCACCGGTCCCACACCGCGACCCAGAACTCCTCCGGATGGCTGCACGACCATTCGTAAAGCGACGGATAGTCGCGCACCGGGTGGCCCTGGCGGGCGAGGGAGCGGATGAACGACGTCACGTTCGCCTGCTCGATGCGTTCGGGGGACGGGGTCCAGAGGGGTGGGTTCATGGGCGCTGTAGCTCCTCGGTCTAGCTTACCCGGTTAGAATCGGAAGAAATGCGCTACGCCTTCGCGCTGCTTCTCCCCCTTCTCGTGATGACCGCCTGTTCCTCCGCGCCCAAGCCGCCGTCCACGCGTGTGGATGCCGTGACCGAGACCCTGCATGGGGTCGAGATCCGCGACCCGTACCGATGGCTGGAAGACCAGGACAGCCCGGAAACCCGCGCCTGGATTGAAGCGCAGAACGCGCACACAGAGCAGATGCTGCGCCGCGCGCCGGAGTATCCGGACCTCGAAGCGCGGCTGGAACAACTGCTGCGCCTCGACGACGCCGATCCGCCGCTCGAAGCCGGCGGCCGCTACTTCTACATGAAGCGCGCCGCCGGAGCGGAGCTGCCGGTTCTGCACATGCGGCGGGGTCTTGAGGGCCAGGACGAAGTTCTCATTGACCCGCATCCGCTGAGCGAAGACCGCACAACCAGCGTCGAACTGCGGGATGCTTCCGACGATGGAAAGCTGTTGCTGTACGGAGTGCGCGTCGGGGGCGAAGACGAGATCGAACTGGTCGCCTACGACATCGACAGCCGCCGCGAGATCGACCGGCTGCCGAAGGCGCGCATCCTCGACCAGGAGATCGAGAAGGATCGCGGCGGGCTCTACTACGGGCGCATGACGGCGGCCGGTCCGCGCGTGTACCACCACCGCTTCGGCCAGAAGGAACCGGACCGCGAAGTCTTCGGCGAAGGCTTCGGAACCGACCGCTGGATTTCGTTCCACCTCGTTGACGACGACCGGACGATCATCTTCGAGGCGAGCCAGGGCTGGGACCGTAGCGAGCTCTACCTGATGCCGGTGGGCCGGGAAGCCCGTCTCCTGACGGGTGACACCCACGCCGTGTTCACGCCGGTGCGCGCGGGCGGCCAGATGCTGGTGCTCACCGACTGGAAAGCGCCCAAGGGACGCCTGATGAGTTTCACGACCGCCCGCCCGGACCCCGCGTCGTGGCGCGAGGTGATTCCCGAGGGCGACGCGAAGCTTGAGGAGATCCGTGTGGCGGGAGGGCGCGTGTTCGCGCACTATATCGAGAACGCCGTCTCCCGTGTCCGCGTGTTCACGCTCGACGGCAAGTCGCAGGGCGAGATCCTGTTCCCCACGCAGGGAACGGTCCGCGCGATGGGCGGCCACTGGCGGTCGCCGGGCGCCTTCATCGCCTTCACGTCATTCCAGCTTCCGCTGGTGATTTATCACGCCACGGGCAGCGATCCCAAGCCGTGGTTCGACGCCAAGGCCCCGGTGGATCCGGCGGCATTCACGGTGCGCCAAGTCTCGTACGCGTCCAAGGACGGCACGCGCATTCCCATGTTTCTGCTGCATGGTCCGGATGTGAAGCCGGGGACGCCCCGCCCCACGCTGCTCAGCGGGTACGGCGGATTCAACGTCAGCCGGACGCCGCAGTATTCGAGCTACATCCTTTCCTGGGTGGAGCGCGGCGGCATCTTCGCCATGCCGAACCTGCGCGGCGGCGGCGAGTTCGGAGAGGAGTGGCACCAGGCGGGGATCCTCGACCGGAAGCAGAACGTCTTCGACGACTTCATCGCGGCGGCGGAGTGGCTGATCGCCGAAGGATACACGTCGCCGGAGAAGCTCGCCATCAGCGGACGCAGCAACGGGGGGCTGCTGGTGGGCGCGGCGCTGACGCAGCGTCCCGAGTTGTTCCGCGCGGTGATCTGCGGCGTGCCGCTGCTCGACATGCTGCGCTACCACAAGTTCCTGCTGGGGGCGCTATGGGTTCCTGAGTACGGGTCGGCGGACGATCCGGAGCAGTTCCGCTACCTGCATGCCTACTCGCCGTATCATCGCGTGAAACCGGGCACGGCTTATCCCGCGGTGCTGTTTGTCACGGGCGACGCGGATACGCGCGTGGCGCCGCTGCACGCCCGGAAGATGGCGGCGCTGCTCCAATCGGCGACGGGCAGCGGGCATCCGGTGCTGCTGCGCTACGACACGAAGTTCGGCCACACCTCAAGCCTGCCGGTGTCCAAGCAGGTGGAAGACATGGCAGCCGAACTGCGCTTCCTGCTATGGCAGACGGGCGGCTAGTTTACGGATTGCGCAGGCGGCACAGCGGATCCCCGGCGATAATGGTCTGCCAGCTCAGCGCGGGAATCGCAAGGTAGTAAGCTTCGGCGAGCGTGCGGCCTTCGAGATAGGCGGGAAACAGGATGTCCGGCCGCGGCGTGAGGTGGAGAAACGGTTCGCCGGTGTGGCCGGCCGCGCCCGTCGCGCCTTCGGACAGGTAATCCCCGATGAGCGTCTGCGGAGCGCCGGCGAAATAGGCCGCCTTGTCCTTCCAGTCACCGATCGTCCAGGAGGCGGGCGGCTGCGCGAACGTACGGCCGTTAGTGGACACGTACTCGGTCACAAGCGCGCCGGGCAGCCAGCGGAAGCCGACGAAACGGCGGGTTCGCGCTTTGTCGTTCGATCCCCACGCGGCGTAGCCGATCACGTCGCGCTGCTCGTAGAGCACGGTGGTGCTGGTGTCGAGCACGACGCGGCCGGCCGGCAGGAGGCGTGCCGCGCGGCGCAGCCAGTCGTTGCCCATGCGGTCGTCGTTCCCGCTGAGATCGAGGACAATCTTGCCGCGATCGACGGCGGCGAGGGAGCGCCCGATCATGGAGCGCACGTCTTCGAACGTGTAGGCCGCCAGACGCGTCACCGGGTACATCCCGAGCGCCGCCGGATCGAGGGCCGCGTTCCTCTGTTGAAACAGCGGATTGGGCGCCGGACCGCGCAGCGGGATCTTGCGGCCGCGCGTCCGGGAAGGCAGCAGCGCGAGTTCGGAATCGACGGAAGCGGCCTCCGTCTCCAGACCCTCGCCAGGACCGCGAATTTTCAGCGGTACGCCGAGCGTCGTCAGCAGGTAGAGGATGCGTTTCGGATCCGGCGCCGCGCGCAGGCAGCGCGCGACCCTCGCCTCGATTTCCTTCTCGTACATGTCGCGGCCGACTGCTTCGTCCTGCGTTGTCCGGATCCGGCAGACCTGGGCCAGCGGGACTCCGCGCTTCCGGACATACTCCTCGCCGATGCGCTTCGAAACCGGGGACGTTTCATTCACAATCAGCAGCACATTGGCCCCGGTCTGCGCCGAGGCGCAGGCGGAACCGGCGAGTAGCAGCGCGAGGCAGGCGCGGGGCGTCACGGCAGCGAGCGCAGATACTCGACGATCGCGTCGGCATCCTCGTGCTTGAAGGTATAGGCCGGCATGGGGCGGGCCGAGACCTTGCCCCCGGGACCCTTGCCGGTCTTGAGATAGTTGAGCAGCGCCAGGTCCCCCCACTTGAGCCAGAGCCGGCTGGACCGCGTCAGGTCGGGCGCGGTCTTCTTCCAGTTCTCGATGGGTTCGAGCGGCTTGATGTCGAGCACCGCGCCCTTCATCCACTTCGACCGGTCAAAGCCGCCGCCGGGAAGGCGCGGCGTGTGGCATTCCTGGCAGCGGGCCGCCTCTTCGGCCAGGTACCGGCCGCGTTCCACCTTGGACTGGGCGGGGAGCAATGTGGCGAAGAAGACCAGGGCCGCCATGGGCCGGAGCCACAAGTTCATACCTCCATGCTACGGGATCTGCTGGTATCTTGAAATTGTAAGGGGGCAAACGTGCGCCCTGGAGGAATTGCCCCGTCCCTTCCAATCCGTACCCTCTTCCGCCTGGAGGAAGTTCATCTCCATCCGCTCCTGATTCCGAAACGAAGGAGTCCCTCACAATGGCACGGTCTCGCGCGGCAGCGCTGTTGCTACTCGTTGTGTTTCTGGCTCCCGCGGCGGCGCGGGAGTACGACGGCTGGCGGAAGGCGGCCAGTCAGCATTTTGAACTGTATTCGGCTGTTTCGGACCGGCACACCCGGAATGCCCTGCAGAATCTCGAAGACGCCTATGCGGTTCTAACCCAGGTTCTCGCGTTCGAACCGCGGAGCGCGCCCCGCATCCGCGCCATTCTCTTTCCGCACAGGAAGTTCGCCGCGCGATTTGCTCCCATCGGTCTCGCGCCTTGCTCCTACTTTGTGTGCGGTGAGTCCCGTGACTACATCGCCTTCCCGGACCGCGACGGAGCGCGCCGCGGGACCATCGCCCACGAAGTCGTCCACGCTCTCGTCACCCGGCAGGGCATCGAATACCCGCTCTGGTTCAGCGAAGGCCTGGCGGTGTACTACTCCACGATCGAGAGGGACGACCGGCGCGTCGTTGTGGGAGGCGTCCCACGCGAGGCGGTTGACGGGCTGCGGCAGGTAGCGATGTGTGGCATTACCGATCTTGTGTCAGGCTGCGAGCGGACTTCATCGCTGCTGGCGCATCCGCGCCGGGCTGCGGAGTTCTATGCGCGTTCCTGGGCGCTTACCCATATGCTGCTCGAGGACCCGCGCTATCGGGCCGGCAGCGCCGTGTTCATGCAGGCACTCGCCCGAGGGATGCCTTCCGCCGAGGCGTTTTCGGTGATCTACGGCAAGAACCTTGCCGGCGTGCAACTCGACCTCTCGTCGTATCTGCATCTTCGTCTATCGCGAGGCACGGCGTTTACGCTCCGGTTCCGGCCCGTGCGCATTCGCCCGGCGATTGAGCCAGTGAACAGCCCGGAGATTCGTCTCGTCCTGGCCGATCTGCTATTGACGATGGGACGAATCAAAGAGGCGGGAAGCGAACTCGTGCAACTCGAAGCGGATCTGCCGGATTCCTGGGAACTCCACTTCTGCCTTGGCCGCTTCGCGAGGTCGATGAGCCGGATTCCAGAGGCTTGCGAACGATTTGAACGCGCCGTGGCCTTGCGCGCCCCGCATCCTGGCGTCTACGTGGCCTACGCGAAGACGCTGCGCGATCTGCAAGCCGGGCCGGCACGGGTCCAGGACGCGCTCGAAACCGCGCTGGGGGTGGATCCGAGCCACCCGGAAGCGCGCTATTTGCTGGGTCTGCGGCTGCTGACCGATGGGCACGCCGGTCCTGCCGCCGAGTACCTTGCACTTGCAAGTCCCGTTCCGCGCCGCCGTCTCTTCTCCGTCTCGGCGGCGTTGGCGTATGCGTTGTTTCGCCTTGGCCGGACCCGCGAGGCAAAAGCTGCGGGCGCAGAGGCAATGGCTGCCGCGGATAGCGAGGGCCGCCGTCGGGCCATGCAGCGTTTTCTGGCCTCCATCGATGGCGAGGGCGGCAACGAAGCCATGGATGGAGTGCGCGCCATCCTCGCCGCCGAGGATGCGGGGTTCTGAAGTGTAGCTGTCAGCGATCAGTGCTCAGCTTCAACCACGATTCGTGGAGCCTTCCCCTCATTCAGGAGCTGATCGCTGAAAGCTGACCGCTGAAAGCGAAAAGCTACACTTCCAGACCGATGGAGCGCATGAGCGCCAGAGCGTTGCTCTTGGCGACGACACCCGGCTGCATCCGGTAGTCGAAGCGCATTTCACCCTCCTCGAAGTGGTCGGCGAAGTGGACGTTCGCCGCCCGCGCACCGAGGCTTTCCACAATCTGGGTCAGCGCCAGGTCATGCGTTGTCGCCAGTCCGATGGCGCCCCCATCCACCAGACGCCGCAAGAGCGCGTCGGCGCCGATCTGCCGGTCGTGCGAGTTCGTCCCGTGCAGCAGCTCGTCGAGCAGGAAGAGCAGCGGCGGAGATCCGGAAGCCAGATCGGCGATGCGTTTCAGTCTCAGAATTTCCGCGTAGAAGCGTGAGATGCCACTCTGCAGCGAATCCGACACACGGATCGAAGCGCCGATGGCCAGAGCCGACAGGCGCAACCGGTGTGCGCGGACCGGCGCGCCGGCCATCGCCATCACGGCCGCCGTCCCGGCCGATCGCAGCAGTGTACTCTTTCCCGACATGTTCGAGCCGGAGACCAGCAGAAGGTGCGCGCCGCGGCCGAGAGTCAGGTCGTTGCGCACCATGCGATCCCCCGGCAGGAGAGGATGGCCGAGTCCACCGGCCTCGAAGACCGCCTCGCCGCCGGGGACAAACTCGGGAAACGCATCGTCCGGGCGTTCGTAGGCGTAGGCGGCCAGTGACGAGAGCGCCTCGAATTCTCCCACCGCGTCGAGCCACTGCCGGACGAGCGGTCCGTTCTTCACACGCCACGCTTCGAGCGTGAACGCCACATGGGTCGTGTAGAGCAGCGGCGGTCCGATGACGCGGAGAATGACGTTGTCCCGGGAGTCGAGCCACTCTACGCGCCGCCGCAGCGCCTGGATCCGCCGGGACGGGGGAAGGCCGCCGGTCTCCAGCGCCTGACGGAGACCCGCCAGCCGCGGCGAGGTAAACCGCTCCTGTTCCAGGCGCGTCAGGACTTCCGACAGCAGGCCGAGGTCGTGCGCCGCGTCGCCCGCTCTGGCCGCCACGTGGAGCACGGCCGGACGCAGCCGCCACCCGAATGCAGTTACAGCGGCAAGGGAGGCCGCCAGCGGCGTCAACAGATCCTGCCACCACCACAGCGCCGCCGCCGACGCCATCAGGAAGCTGAGAGCGGCCCCGATTGCGCGCAAGGACCGGCTGGCCAGCACCGGTGCGCCCTCGGCCCAGGCCAGCAGGCGGTCCGGATGGACCCCGCTCCGGACATCCTCACCCAGGACCGCGAAGTCCTCCCGCAGGTCCAGGCGCTCCCGCAGTTCGGCGATGGCCTGATGCCGGGCCGCCAGCTCCTCCGGCTGCGCCGGCTGCTGGAGCCAGCGGGCGAGCATCTCTTCGCCGGAGCGCGTCCGGGCGGTGGAGAGCAGTTCGAACAGGCTGCCGGGGCCGAAAAGGTCCAGGTCCTGGGCATAGGGATGGTCGGGATCGAGGAAGCGCTCGCCGGTCTCTCCTTTGCCCGCCCAGTCGCCGGCGAGCCGCGCCAGCGCGCGCTCATAGACGGCCGCGGCACGGCGGGCCCGTGCGCGCTTCTCGAGCAGCCGGTCGTGCCAGACCGCCAGAGAGATGAAGATCACGGCCGGAAGCCCCAGGAGCCAAGCGGAGCCCTCCCGCCAGGGATACGTCAGCCAGGCCATCAGGACGAAGGCAATCGCTGTCAACAGCCGGAGATTGCCGATCTGAAGGTGGCGGTTGTCCAGGAGGGACACCGTCTGACGGCGCCGGTCCAGCCGCCAGCCGTACTCGGTCTTGGGGTCTTCCATGGAGTAGCTCACAATTTTCTCACGCGGCATGTAGATTTTTTTCCGGTTTCGCTGACCTTTCCTTTGAGGCGTCCGATGAGAGCCAATATGGCGGCTCTGGATGACGGGCCCAAGAGATCCAGGAAGGAAAGGACCAAGACCATGCCCGAGACCCGGGAACCGGCTGACAAGTCATTGAAAATCTACGAACGTTTGCTCATGGAGCGGCGCAGTGCCGTGCTCGCCGCACTGGGAGCGAAGGCCACCCAACTGGCCAGGCTGGACCGCGTCAGCGATGAAGACCAGGCGCAGCATTCGCACGAAGAGTTTGTTTCTCTGCGCCTGAATGGGATCGAGTACCGGCAGTTGAAACAGGTGGAAGAAGCTCTGGCGCGGCTCCGCTCCGGCGAGTTCGGCATCTGCCTCTCCTGCGAGCGGCCAATCCCGTCCAAGCGCCTGGAAGCGGTGCCGTGGACGCGCTTCTGCGTCCGCTGCCAGGAGCGGATCGCCGACAGGCCGTACCGGGACTCGATCGAATTCAAAATGCCCGATTCCGAAGACGAAGAGGTCTACCAGCAGTATTGATCCCTTACAAGCCCATGATCTGCAGGCCGGAATCGACGTAGACGACGTTGCCGGTGACGCCCCGTCCCAGGCTGCTGGCGAGGAACACCGCGGTGTCGGCGACCTCCGCGGGATCGGTCGTGCGACGCAGCGGAGATCGCTTCGCCACCGTATCCAGGACCGAAGAGAAGTCCTTGATCGCCCGTGCCGACGCCGTCTTCACCGGGCCGGCCGAGATCCCGTTCACGCGGATGCCCGACGGGCCGAGATCGCTCGCCAGGTAGCGGACCGAAGCTTCGAGCGACGCCTTGGCCACGCCCATGACGTTGTAATGCGGCACCACGCGCACGGAGCCGAGGTACGTCAACGTGGTGACCGACCCGCCTTCCGTCATGTGCGGCGCCGCGGCGCGGGCCACCGCCACGAGCGAATACGCGCTCACGTTCTGCGCGAGCAGGAAGCCGTCACGGCTGGTGGAAACGAAATCGCCCGTGAGATCGTCGCGGTTGGCGAACGCCAGGCTGTGGACGACGCTGTCGAGCGGACCATCGAGCGCCCCCAGCGCCCGGGACAGACCTTCCAGATCTTCGTCCCGGGTGACGTCGCACGGGACGGCCGCCTCGACGTTCAGACCTTCGGCCAGCGACTCCAAAGCCTCCTTCTGGTGTTCCCCCAGGTAGGTGAGCACCAGGCGCGCTCCTTCGCGCGAAAAGGCCTTGGCAATGGTGTAGGCCAGACTCCACTTATTGGCAATGCCCAGGATCAGGGCACGCTTACCGGCGAGCAGTTGCGACATCTCTCCATTTTAAGGGCTCATAGTACACTGAAGAACGGTGTCCGCCATTCGCCATGTCCCCGGCTCTCGCCTGGGGCTCTTTCGGATGCCTCCAATGCCGCCCGGGTTGCGGTCGCGGATCGGAAGGGCAGGATCCGGATCGAAAGCTAAAGAATGAAAACCGCCATTATAGGCCTGCCGATGGTAGGCAAGTCGTCTCTCTTCACGATTCTGACCGGTGCGCACCAGGAGTCGCGCATGGGCTCGACCGCGGTCCGCGCGGGAGTTTCCAAAGTGCCGGACCCGCGGCTCGACGCCCTGGCCCGCATCTTCGAGCCGCCCAAGGTCACTCATGCCACCGTCGAGTACCTGGATGCTCCGTCTGTCTCCAAGGAGACGCTACGCGACGCCGCCTACGTCGGAGGACTGCGCGTCGTCGACGCCTTCGCGCACGTCGTGCGGGTCTTCGAGGACCCCACGGTCCCGCACGAGGAGGGCTCGGTCGACCCCATGCGCGACCTCGAGAACGTCGAAATCGAGCTCGTGCTGAGCGATCTCGTCGTGGTTGAGAAGCGGCTCGAACGGCTCGAAAAGGACCGTAAGAAAGTGAAGAACCCCGAACTCGACCGCGAGTACGACCTACTCGCCGCCTGCAAGGGCTTCCTCGAGTCGAACCGGCCGCTGCGCGAGATGGAGTTGAACGCCGACGATGAAAAGCGCATCCGCGGTTTCCAGTTCCTCTCCCAGAAGCCGATGCTCTACGTGTTCAACCTGGGAGAGGAGGACGCCGGGCGCCTCCACGGGCGCGAGGAGGAACTGCGTGCGCGGGTCGGCGCCAAACCGCACACCGCCGTCACTGCCATCTGCGGCAAGGTGGAGGCGGAACTGGCTGAACTCTCAACGGAGGACGCCAAGGAATACATGGCCAGCTACGGACTGACGGATTCCGGCCTCGAGCGCCTCATCGGGGCGACCTACTCGCTGCTCGGGCTCATGTCTTTCCTCACGGCGGGCGAGACCGAAGTTCGCGCCTGGACCGTGCCCATCAACAGCACGGCGCAGAAAGCGGCCGGCGCCATTCACTCCGATTTCGAGAAGAAGTTCATCCGTGCCGAGGTGGTGCCCTGGCAGCCGCTCGTCGAACTGGGCGGCTATCCCGGCGTCCGGGAAAAAGGCCTGCTGCGTCTGGAAGGCAAAGAGTACATCGTGAAGGACGGCGACGTCCTGGTCATCCGGCACTCATGACCACACAGAAATTCACCATCGGCCTCGTGCAGACGGCGTGCCTGCCGGACACGGACGCAAACCTCCGGAACGCCGCGGAAAAGGTGCGGGAAGCGGCCGGCCGGGGTGCGCAGATCGTCTGCCTCCAGGAGTTGTTCCGGTCCCAGTATTTCTGCCGCGAGGAAGACGCGAAGTACTTCGACCTCGCCGAGCCGGTTCCGGGTCCGTCGACCGAAGCGCTGTCGGCGGTGGCGCGGGAGTGCGGTGTGGTCATTGTGGCGTCGCTGTTCGAACGCCGCGCCGCCGGCGTCTATCACAACACGGCGGCGATCCTCGGGACCAGCGGGGAACTGCTGGGGATGTATCGCAAGATGCACATCCCTGACGATCCCCTGTACTTCGAGAAGTTCTACTTCACTCCGGGAGACCTCGGCTTCCGCAACTTCGACACGCCGTTCGGCCGCATGGCGACGCTCGTCTGCTGGGACCAGTGGTATCCGGAAGCGGCGCGGCTGGCGGCTTTGGGCGGCGCGCAGATCGTGTTCTACCCCACCGCCATCGGCTGGCACCCGTCGGAGAAGGCGCAGCACGGTGCCGCGCAGCACGATGCCTGGCGCACGATCCAGCGCGCGCACGCCATTGCCAACGGCGTGTACGTGGCGGCCGTGAACCGGGTGGGTTTCGAGGGGCCGCCGGAGCGGGGACTCGAGTTCTGGGGCGGTTCGTTCGTCGCCGATCCGTTCGGACAGGTGATTGCGGAAGCGTCGCACGACCGCGAGGAGATCCTGATTGTGGAATGCGATCCGGCCCGTTCGGAGGAAGTCCGCCGCAACTGGCCGTTTTTGCGCGACCGCCGCATCGACGCCTACGCGCCTATCGTCAACAGGTTCCTCGACTGATGCCCGCCACACCACGCTCCCTGGGCTACCGCATGCCCGCCGAGTGGGAGCCGCATGAAGCAACCTGGATCGCCTGGCCCCACAACCGCCAGGACTGGCCAGGCAAGTTCGCCGCCATCGACTGGGTCTACGCTGAGATCGTCCGGCGGCTGGCGCGCGTGGAACGCGTCCGCATCCTGGTCAACGGGCCGGATGCCGAGCGAAGCGCCCGCCGCGTCCTGCGCGACGCCCACGCGGATTTCGAAGCAGTCGAGTTCTTCCACGTCCCCACCAATCGGGCCTGGACGCGGGACTACTGCCCGATCTTCGTGCGCGGACGCCGCGGCGTCGCGGCGACCAACTGGATCTTCAATGGCTGGGCCAAGTACGGCAATCACGCGCACGATAGCGCCGTACCGGCGGCGCTCGCGGCGCAACTGGATCTGCCGGCGTTTGAGCCCGGCATCGTGCTCGAGGGCGGCTCCATCGACGTGAACGGCCAGGGTCTCCTCCTGACGACCGAGGAGTGCCTGCTGAGCCCAGTGCAAGCGCGTAATCCCGGGCTCACGCGGCGGCAGATCGAGCGCGCGCTCCACGACTACCTGGGCGCGCGGCGCGTGATCTGGCTCGGCAACGGCATCACGGGCGACGACACGCACGGGCACGTCGACGATCTGGCGCGGTTCGTGCGCGCCGATACCGTCGTGATCGCGAGCGAGGAAGACCGGTCGGACGCGAACTACGAGCCGCTGCGCGACAACTGGTTGCGCCTGCGCGGCGAACCGCTGCGCGTCGTGAAGTTGCCGATGCCACGGCCTGTCTGGTTTCGCGGCCAGAGGCTGCCGGCCAGTTACGCTAACTTCTACATCGCCAACCGGCTGGTGCTGGTCCCGACGTTCAACGATCCGAACGACCGCAAGGCGCTCGCGATTCTCGCACGGCTCTTCCCGGACCGTGAGGTGACCGGCATTCACGCCGTGGATCTGGTCTGGGGTCTCGGCACGCTGCACTGCATGACGCAGCAGCAGCCCGCGCCGTAGCTAGACCGGCTTGTCCAGATCGCGGTGGGATAGCTTCACTCGGTAATGCGCCTTGGCCAGGCGCTTGCGGATCTGCTCGGCGATCAGCACGGAGCGGTGATGGCCGCCGGTGCAGCCGAAGCCGATGGTGAGGTACGTCTTGCCTTCGCGGATGTAGTGCGGCAGCAGGTAGATCAGCAGGTCTGAGATCCGTTCGATGAACTCCGTCGTCTGCGGGAACGAACGGATGTAGCGGGCGACGCTGGGATGCCGCCCGGAAAGCTTCTTGAACTCCGGGATGTAGTTCGGGTTGGGCAGGAAGCGGACGTCGAAGACGAGGTCGCTGTCGGCGGGCACGCCGTGCCGGTACCCGAAGCTGTTGACGAAGACGTTGATCTGGCCTTCCTTGCGCCCGCCCTGAAACTGTTCCGTCGCCATCTGGCGCAGGTCGTGGACATTGAACTTGCTCGTGTCCCAGACGGCGTCCGCCAGGGCGCGGATCGGGGCAAGGAGTTTTCGCTCCGAAGCCACACTGCGGGCCACTGTGCGGTCCGAGCCCAGTGGATGCGGGCGGCGCGTCTCACTGAAGCGCCGGATCAGCGTCGCGTCGTCGGCTTCGAGGAAGAGCAGGCGGGCATGCAATTGCCGCTGCACGGCCGCGAGCATGATGGGGAAGGCGCGCAGGCCTTCCCCTTCCCGGATGTCGATCACGAGAGCGGCCCGGCGGATGCGCGGCGAGTCCCGCGTCAGTTCGGCCAGTTTCGGGACAAGCTCGATGGGCAGGTTATCGACCGCGTAAAAGCCCAGGTCTTCCAGAGTGCGAAGCACCGAGCCTTTCCCCGAGCCGCTCAGTCCGGTGATGATGATGAGCTCAGCGGAGGCGAAGGAGTCCCGCGCCTCGGGCATTTTCATTCGGCCTCAATCAGGTCGAAGTTCCCGTCGCGGCGCCGGATCAGCACGGACAGCGCCTCACTGCCGGCGTCGCGGAAGACGAGGTAGTCCCGGCCGGCGTCGAATTCGAGCACGGCTTCATCGACCGTCATCGGTTTGCGCTGGCCCAGGTGGTTCACGCGGTAGATCTTCTGCTCGGGGGCCGGCGGCGCCGGAGGTACTTCCGGGTTCGCCTTCGCGGTCACCGCTGCCACCTTCTTGGCGGGGACACGCTTGGTATCGCGCCACTTTGCGCGCACCTTGATGGCCTGCTTCTCGATCTTGTCGAGAGCGCCCAGCACCGCCGTGACGACGTCGGAGTCGGAACCTCTCCCGGTCAGGGCGTTGTCGTGGTAGCGCACGGTGACATCCGCCCGAAACTGGTGGCGCTCCTGGGTCACCACAACGTGGGCCTCCCGCTCGCCTTTTCCATCCAGCAGCTTGCCGAGCTTGGAAAAGCGCGATTCGACCTTGCGCTTCTGCGCGGGCGCCAACTCTACCTGTCTTCCTGTGTATGTAACGATCATGCTCCCTCCAGGGGGTCCGAGGCTTTGATTGCGGCCTAGGACTTCATGCGCCGTACGTGGGTGGAAGGAATCTTCATATCCTCCCTGTACTTGGCGACGGTGCGGCGCGTCACTTGAATGCCCGCCGCCTGCAGCTTGAAGGTGATTTGCTCGTCGGTGAGCGGCCGCTTTGCATCTTCTTCATCGATCATTTTCTTCACCATCCGCTTCAGGATCAGCAGAGGCGTCGACGCCCCCGAGGGTCCTTGGACAGCTTCGGAGAAAAAGTACCGCAGTTCGAACACCCCGTGCGGCGTATGTGCGTACTTGCCCGCCACCGCGCGGCTCACTGTCGATGGATGCACACCGATCTCTTCGGCCACTTCCTTGATCATCATCGGCTTGAGCGAGTCAATTCCGTTGTGGAGAAACTCAGTCTGCCGGCGGACGATCGATTGGCACACCTTGAGAATCGTCTGCTTCCGCTGTTCGATGTTCTTGAGAAGCTGCAACGCGGAAGAGTAACGCTCCTTGACGTAGTTCCGCACTTCTTTCGTGGCCCCGTTCTCACGGTCCAGCATCCGGCGGAAATCCCCGTTGAGCCGCACTTCCGGCATGTCTTCGTCGTTCAACTGGATGACGAACTCCTCGCCGTCCTTGAGGATGAAGACATCCGGCTCCACGATGCGCGCGCCGGCGCTCGAATACCGCAGGCCGGGCGACGGATTCAAATGCCGGATGACCTCGACAGCCATCTCGATGTGTTCCATCGGACGGTTCATCACCCGGGCCATTTCTTTGAGCGACCTGGATTCAAGCAGGTGCAGATGATCCGTTAGAATCTGCCAGGCAACCCCGCCCTGGCCATTGCGGCTGGCCAACTGCAGCAGGAGACACTCCCGCATGTCGCGCGCGCCCACTCCCGCCGGATCGAGCGCCTGAACCTCCCGCAGACCGGCCGCGAGTTCTTCGAGCGTCAGGTCTTCCGATGAGGCGATCTCTTCGAGCGGAGTTGTGAGATAGCCGGCCTCATCGAGGTTACCGATGATGGCCTCGGCCGCTTCGCGAATCCGCCCCTCGAACGCTTCGATGCTGAGCTGCGAACGCAGATAGTCACTCAGTGTAACCGGGGCTGAAAGGAAGGTCTCGAACGACGGTTTCTCAACCGATTCCGCTGCCGGGCTGCGGAACCCTGGATCGAGATAGTCGTTGAAGAAGCTGTCAAAATCAATCTCGTCGAACGGATCGTCCGCCGCCGGCTTCTCCTCCGCCGCGACGGGCTCCCGGTAGAGTTCGGAGATCTCGCCGGAAGTTTCGCTGGACTTCGCCGAGTCCACCATGGCTCCCGCGAGCAACTCCTCGGCGCCGTCGACGCGTTCGCCCTCGAACAGTTGCCGGAGTTCCTCCGCCGTGATCTCCTCGCCGCCATCCGCGCCGTCGTCGAGCGCCGGATTCTCCACCATCTCCTGGGAGATCATTTCCTTCAACTCGAGCCGGTTCAACTGCAGGAACGTGACCAACTGCAGCATGCTCGGGGTGAGGATCTGCTTCTGCGCCAGCTTCAGATCCAGTCGCGGAGATAGCAGACTCATCTCGCTTCCAGAATATCAAAAGCGAGCGAGGGACGGTGCCGATTTGTTGAAAGGTTCTAGAAGTACCAGGGGGAGTACTAAGATTCCTATTGTAACTGACTCAGAGTCGTCCTACAATAAAGTAGTCCGATCAGCCGGATGTCCCTTCTGGCGGAGCGATGATCCGTCAGGCAACGGTCACGTCAGAACCTGCTGAGGTATGCCATGGGAGCTGTAGCACCGGCCGGACAGGTACAAGTCCTAGCCGTTCTTCCGTCCGAGTCGGATCGCGTGGCGCTCCGCCGCATTTTCAGCCGTTGCAATTGGGGATTGGGTTTTGCCGGTGACCTGGAAGAGGCTCAACCGAAGCTTGCTGACCGTCAGGTCGGCGTCGTGTTGAGCGACTGTATCCTGCCCCGGCAGCGGACCTGGAAAGATCTTTACGAAGAGTTGCAGAAGCGCGACTTTCCCCCGCCACTGATTGTGACCTCGTCGATTGCCGATGACTGCCTGTGGGCGGAAGTGCTGAATCTGGGAGGATATGACCTCCTGGTGAAGCCTTTCGACGGTCAGGAGGTCGCGCGAGTCGTGAGTCTTGCCTGGCGCGGCTGGACCGAGAAGATCCGGCGGCTGACCGTTGCCACGGCCGGCCACGGCGCGTTCCACGCTGCCCGCACGGCCTAGACACTGAAGTGGCCCGGTAGCGATAAGCTATTAGGCATCATGCGGCTTTCCTGTTTCGCACTTCTTCTGCCCGCCGCCTTATTTGCCCAGGCGCCCGATCTGATCCTGCACAACGGAAAGATCGTCACAGTCGACGACGGGTTCACCGTCGCGCAGGCGTTCGCCGTCCGTGGCGACCGCATCGCCGCCGTGGGTCCGAACGACTCCGTGCTGCGCCTCCGCGGCGCGAGCACCCGGGTCATCGACCTGCAGGGGAAGACGGTTCTTCCCGGCCTGATCGACAGCCACGTCCACGCGACCGGCGCGTCGATGTATGAATTCGACCATCCGATTGGCGACATGGAGACGGTCGCCGACGTGCTGAACTACATCCGCTCCCGGGCGGCGGTGGTGCCGGAAGGCGAGTGGATCGTGCTCCAGCAGGTCTTCATCACGCGCCTGCGCGAGCAGCGCTACCCCACACGCGCTGAACTCGACCAGGCCGCGCCCCGGCATCCGGTGGCCTTCCGGACCGGTCCGGATGCTTCGCTCAACTCGCTCGCGCTCGCGCGCTCCGGCATCACGCGGGACAAGGAGCCACCGGCCGGGGCGACGGGCAAGGTCGAGCGCGACCTGAAGACGAAGGAACCGACAGGGATCGTCCGCGGGGCTGGCGAATTCCTGCGGATCCCGTCATCAGGACGGCGGGTGACTCTGGCGGATCGCGAGAAGCAGTTGAAGCTGCTGTTCACCGACTACAACTCCCTCGGCATCACCAGCGTCGCGGACCGCAACGCCGGAGACGACGCGGTCGAACTCTACCGCGGTCTCAGGCAGCGCAACGAACTCACCTGCCGCGTGTTCCTGAGCTATTCCGTAAACGCCCAGGCGCCGGAGGCCGACATCGAGGCGCGCATGAAGAAGGCGGCGGCCAGTCCTTTGCACCGCTACGACAACTTCCTCTGGCTGCGCGGGATCAAGGTCTTCCTCGACGGCGGGATGCTGACCGGCAGTGCGTACATGCGGCAGCCCTGGGGCGTGAGTGAGATCTACTCCATCACCGACCCCAACTATCGCGGCATGCTCTACATCCAGCCGGACAAGCTCCGCTTCATCGCGCGGACGGCGCTCATGAACGAACTGCAGCCGACGGCCCATTCGGTGGGAGACGGGGCGGTCCATGCGCTGATCGACGCTTACGAAGCAATCAACAAAGAGAAGCCGGTGCGCGACGGGCGTCCCTGCATCACGCACTGCAACTTTATGTCTCTCGAGGCCGTGCGCAAGATGGCGGAGTTGGGGATCGTGGCCGACCTCCAGCCGGCCTGGCTCGAACGGGATGGTGCGACGCTGCACAAACAGTTCGGCGCGGCCCGGCTGCGCTACTTCCAGCCGTACAAAACGCTGTTCGAGCACGGCGTGAAAGTCGGCGGCGGGTCCGACCACATGCAGAAGATCGGCGGCCTGCGGTCGATCAATCCCTATCACCCGTTCTTCGGGATGTGGATCGCGCTTGCACGCCAGCCGCGCTGGACGGATCAGCCGGTCTCCCCCGAAGAGCGGATCACGCGCCAGCAGGCGATCCGCCTTTACACGACCAACAACGCCTTCCTTACGTTCGAGGAGAAGGAGAAGGGGTCAATCGAGCCGGGGAAGCTGGCCGACTTTTTCATTCTCACCGACGACATCCTGACCTGCCCGCTCGATCGCGTGAAGGACATCGCGGCGGAACGGACGTGGGTCGGCGGGAAACTGGTCTGGGAGCGCAAGTAAGCCGTTACTCGATCCGCGGCCGCGGTTGGCCGGGGACGATCCTCCTGCCGGCGGTTTCCTCGCCGCACTCGGCGAGCGGAACAATAGCGTAGTAGTTGAGTCCGTAACGCCAGGCCCGGTGAACCGTGGGCTCCATACAGGGTCTGTCCCCGCTCTGCGCGGCCTCGCGCCAGAGTGTGCGGGGCGAGACCGATGCCTCCAGGGCGGGGAGCGCCGCAGTCTTGAGGAAGCAGATGGCTGCCATCGCGCAGACGGCGGCGGCGGCGAGCGCGCGATCCTTGGGCAGCGCCGCCACAACTCCGGCTGCGGCGACGGCCAGCACCCACGAGGGGTGCCAGACAGGCGCCGCTGCGCGGGACAGACCCGTGGCAAGCGCCTCCGGCAGGATCGCCGCGATGGGTCCAGCGGCGCCCAGCAGAAGCACCGAAGCCGCCAGTGGCCAGCGCGTCTGTCCGGCCCGGTCCCAGGCGACTCCAAGCAGCACCGCCGCCGCTGGAAGCAGCGGCAGCAGGTACCCCGGCAGCTTATTCGTCGACAGAGAGAAGAACAGGAACCCCCACACCAGCCAGAGCCAGAACAGGGACAGACCCTCCTGCCGGCGCCCTCCGGCGAGCACCGCCAGCGGGATCCAGGGGAAGAGCGCACCGGCCAGCACCGGCACGTAGAACCAGCCCGGCTGCACGTGCTGCAACGCCTCCGAGGAAAACCGGCCGAAGTGGTGGACGAGAAAGAACTCGTCGACGAACGCGCGGCCGTTGACCAGCGTGCAGGCGGCGTACCACGGTCCAGCCATGGCCACGAGCGGGAGCCAGAAGCGCGGATGGAGCAGCGCGGTGACGCGACGTCCGGCGGCGGGCGCCAGGCACGCCGCCAGCACAAGCGGCACCAAGCCCTTGGCGAGCATCGCCATGCCCAGGGACGCACCTGCCGCCGGGAGCCACCGGCGGTCCCCGCCGCGCAGCCAAGCCCCGGCGGACAGCATCGCCACGCCGAAGAAGACAGCCAGCGGCAGATCGGTCACGGCCACGAAGCTGTAGGCCAGCCAGCCGGCCGAAGCCCCAAGCACCAGCGTCGCCGCCGCGGCCGCGCGCGCGCCGAATTCCTGTCTCACGCGCCACGCGAAGAACGCCAGGAACGCCACGCTCAGGCAGGCCACAGGCAGGCGCGGCGCCAGATGTTCGCTCAATCCCAGCCGGAATGCCACCGCCGTCATCCAGTAGAGCAGAGGTGGTTTCTCGAACCAGGGTTCTCCCCAGAGCCGGGGGGTGACGAAGTCTCCCGTGAGGGCCATGGCGCGGCCGATCGAGGCGTAGCGGGGCTCATCTGCGCTGAGGATGCCCACCGCGTCCAAGCCATGGAAGTACAGCAGATACAGCCCGGCCGAAACGAGGGCCAGCGCCACGAAGCGGGTGCGGGGGCTGGACAATCATCTCACTATAGCAGCCGGCTCCGGACCGCTATACTGAGAGGGTGCGGCTTCTGAGCGTGCTCCTGCTGGCGCTGGCCCCCCTGGCGGCGGACGTGACGCAGTGCGTGTGCGACCCGGCGAAGCCGGAGACGATGCAGGCCCGCGAATGCTCCCTTTGCCGCGAAGCGGAGAAGCAGCCCAATGGCACTAAAGTCTTCTTTCTGAAAGACATCAATCCCCGGAAGCCCAACCGCTGGCTGGCTCTGCCCCGCCGCCATTTGCCCGCCCAGCACTCGCTGGCGGCCCTGACACCCGCCGAACGCACCGGCTTGTGGCGCGCCGCCATCGACCGCGCCCGCGAGCAGTGGGGCGACCGCTGGGCGCTGGCGATCAATGGGGACCGCGTGCGCACGCAGTGCCACACGCACCTGCACATCGGGCGTCTGATCGAAGGCGTCGAGACACCGAACTTCGTCGATGTCGACGGCCCCGAGCACATTCCCGTCCCGGAGGACGGCACGGGACTCTGGGTCTATCCGGTAGGCGGCCGCCTGCGGGTGCACCTGGGAGAGCAACTCACGGAAACGGTTTTGTTGAGGTAAAGACAACGATTATGCCCTTGTTCGACATCGCTCGAGCAGCGACGGCGGAGAATTCCACGATCCACCTGCACCCTTCTGACAACATCGCCGTCGCCCGGGTTCCCCTGGCTGCCGGGACAGAACTTGCCTCCGTCACGGTGCGGAGCGCGATTCCGGCCGGACACAAAGTGGCGCTCGCGCCAATTGCCGCCGGCGAGCCAGTGCTGCGCTATGGCCAGGTGATCGGCCGGGCGCGCCAGCCGATCTCTCCCGGCGAGCACGTCCACACCCACAACCTTGGTTTCGAAGAACTCCACCAGGAGTTTGTCTTCCCTGAGGGTGAACTGCCTCTCCCCGAACCGCCTGCCGATGTTCCCATGTTTCAGGGCTATTTGCGGGAAGATGGCCGGGCCGGGACCCGGAACTACATTGCCGTAGTCGCCGCCAGCAACTGCGCGGCCCACACCGCGGAGCGAATTGCGCGCGCCTACGAGGACGCCGTACTTCCCCCCGGTGTCGACGGCGTGGTGGCGTTTCCCCATGGCGAAGGCTGCGGCCACTCGATCGGCCCGGACACCGACCAGTTGCACCGCACCCTGGCCGGTGTGCTGCTGCATCCTAACGTCTCCGCCGCCGTGATTCTCGGATTAGGCTGCGAGGTCAACCAGATCGATCACTACCTCGGCCCGAACGCGCCGAAGTCGAGCCGCCTCGTGGGGCTCACGCTCCAGTCAAGCGGCGGGACCCGGGCCGCGGTCGAACATGCGCGTCAGGAGATTGCCCGCTTCATCGACATGGCCGCGGCGGACAAACGGACGCCCGTGCCGGCTTCGAAGATCTGCCTTGGATTGCAGTGCGGCGGATCGGACTCGTTCTCCGGGATCACGGCCAACCCGGCGGTCGGCGTTTGCTCCGACCTGCTGGCGCACTACGGCGGAACGACGGTGCTTGCTGAAACCACCGAGAGCTTCGGCGCGGAACACCTGCTCGTCCAGCGCTCGCGCAGCCGTGCCGTCGCCGAGAAGTACCTGCGCACGGTCGCCTGGTACAAGGAATACCTGGTCCGGTTCGGCGGCAGCTTCAACGACAACCCGTCGCCCGGCAACAAGGAAGGCGGGCTGACCAACATCCTGGAGAAGTCGCTCGGCGCGGTCGCCAAGGCCGGGACGTCTCCGCTCATGGATGTGGTCGAATACGCCGAAACCATCCGCACCCCCGGCTTCGTCCTCATGAATACGCCGGGATACGATCCGGTGTCGCTGGCCGGACTGGCGGCGGGCGGCTGCAACCTGATGGTCTTCACCACCGGCCGCGGCAGCGCCACCGGCTTCCCGTCGGTCCCGGTCGTGAAGGTATCGAGCAATACGGCAACGTTCCGGCGCATGCCGGAAGATATGGACATCAACGCGGGCGCCATCGCCGACGGGGAGAAGTCCGTGCAGGAATTGGGCGCGGAGATGTTCCACCTGCTGCTGCGCACCGCCTCGGGGGACTACCGCACCTGGTCCGAGCGCCTTGGCCACCACGAGTTCGTGCCGTGGCGCATCGGGCCGGTCCTGTAACGGAGGATCATGCGCTATCTCGTCACGCTCTTGCTTGCCGCGGCCCTCATGCCAGCCGCCGACGCGCCGAAGAAGTCCGCTCTCGACAAAGCGACTCTCGAAGCCTACGTGCGGCATCTCTTCGTCTGGGGCCCGCATATTCAGGTGGAAGTGAGCGATTACGAGCCGGCTCCGATGGACGGGTTCCGCGAAGTCCATGTCTCCGGTACTGCCGGAGGCGCTCGCCAGGCCGAGACCTTCTACATCTCCGACGACGGCCAGAAGATCCTGCGCGGCTCAGTGTTTGACGTCAAGGACAACCCGTTCAAGCGCGACCTCGACCAGTTGAAAACCGAATCGCAGCCGAGCTTCGGCACTCCCGGCGCCCCGGTCGTGCTGGTCATCTTCAGCGACTACCAGTGCCCCTATTGCCGCGAGGAGGCGAAGATGCTCCGCGAGAACGTGCTCGCCAACTATCCCACGCAGGTGCGCGTCTACTTCAAGGATCTGCCGCTCGAACAGATCCATAACTGGGCCAAGCCCGCCGCCATCGCCGGCCGCTGCGTCTTCCGCCAGAACCCCGCCGCCTTCTGGGAATATCACGACTGGGTCTTCGGCAAGCAGGGCGAGATGACAGCCGAAAGCTTCCAGGCGAAGCTGCTCGAATTTGCGAAGGGCAAGGAGATCGACGCCTTGCAACTGTCCCGGTGCACAGAGAAGCGCGAAACGGAAGCCGAGGTCAACCGCTCGGTCTCCGAGGCGCTGGCGCTGCGCGTCACCTCGACGCCGACCTTGTTTGTCAACGGCCGCCGCATCCCCTCCCGGATCGGCTGGCCGAACCTGAAGCAGGTAATCGATTTCGAGATCGAATACCAGAAAACGGCCAAGAACGCCGGCGAGGATTGTGGTTGCGCCGTGACGTTGCCTTCGCCGGTCCCGTCACAATAGGGTCTTCCCACAATGCTCCGACGTTCTGCTCTCACCCTTCTGAGCGCCTTCCTCGTGCTGCCGGCGCTGCCGGCCAAGCGGCACGAACACCGGCCTTCGCCGCAGTCCTACATCGAGCATGTCAAGTATCTCTCGTCGGACGAGATGCGGGGTCGCGCCACGGCCTCGCCCGAGCTGGAGAAGGCGGCTCGCTATATCGCCAGGCAGTTCAAGACGGCCGGACTGCAGCCGTTGCAGGGTAAGGACTACCTGCTGCCGTTCCCCGTCACGACGAACGCCGAACTGGGCAAGCAGAACCGCCTGGAGTGGCGCATGGGAGACCGGTCGGGCCGTCTGGACTTCGAGCGGGAGTTCATCCCGTTCAACTTCTCCTCGAGCGGGAGGGTGGAAGGCGAGGTCGTCTTCGCCGGTTACGGAATCACCGCGCGCGAATACAACTACGACGACTACGCGGGACTCGACGTCAAGGGCAAGATCGTGCTGCTGCTACGCCATGAACCCCAGGAATTCGACGAGAAGAGCGTGTTTTCCGGGCGGATCTACACCGAGCACTCGCAGTTCTTCAGCAAAGCGGCCAATGCCAAGAGCCGCGGCGCGGCTGGAGTCGTCCTGATCAACGACCGTCCCAACCACCGTGGCGAGGCCGACGATCTGGAGAAATTCGGCAAGACCGTGGGACCTGCCAACGCCGGCCTCCCGTTCGTTCAGATGAAAGCCGGGACCGCCGAGGACTGGCTCGCTGCCATCGGCAAGAACCTCGACGAAGTGCACACGGCCATCGACCGCGATCTCGCCCCGCAGTCCTTTGCCATCCCCGGCCTGCGCATCGCCATGCAGGTGGATGTGGCCAGGGCGATGAAGACGACGCACAACGTGGCCGGCTATCTGCCCGGAACAACCAACGAGTACATCGTGATTGGCGCCCACTACGATCATCTGGGGCTGGGCGAGCAGTTTTCCATGGCGCCCGCGATGGCCGGCACGCCGCATCCCGGCGCCGACGACAACGCCTCCGGGACTGCGGGCGTGATCGAGTTGGCGCGCCGGATGGCTTCGGAGCCGAAGCGGCAGCGGGGGGTCCTGTTCCTGGCCTTTGCGGGCGAGGAGCTGGGTCTACTCGGATCCAGCCATTACGTGAACAATCCAAAGCTGGCGATGCAGACGTGCGTGGCCATGATCAACATGGACATGATCGGCCGGATTCGTGAAGGCAAGGTCTATATCGGCGGGGCAGGGAGCGGGGAAGGGTTCAAGGATCTGCTGGCGCGCATCACTCCCCGCTATCCGCTGAACGTCGATCTGTCCGACACCACAGGCTATGGGTCGAGTGATCACACTTCGTTCACAACGAAGGAAGTTCCGGTACTTTTCTTCTTCTCCGGACTGCACGCGGACTACCACAAGCCCTCCGATACCTGGGAGAAGATCGACGCCGAGGGTGCGATCCGATTGCTGGACCTGGTGGCCGACGTGGCCTCCGAATTGCGCGATGGCGGAGACCGTCCGAAGTTCGTCCGGGTGACGCCTCCGGCGCACGGTCATACGTCCGCCGGCAGCGCCACGGGATCTTCCACTGGTTCCGGGTACGGGGCGTACTTCGGGAGTATTCCGGACTTTGGCGAAGTCCCGAACGGGGTGAAGTTCGCCGACGTGCGCGAAGGATCTCCGGCCGCTGTGGCCGGTCTTCGCAAGGGCGACATCCTCACAGAGTTTAACGGCAAGCCCATCGCCAACCTGTATGACTTTACCTATGCCCTGCGCTCGCACCAGCCAGGCGAAGAGGTGCCGGTCAAGGTGTTGCGCGGCGACGACACGGTTGAGGTAGTTGTGGTACTTGGCAAACGGTAGCCCCTCGATTTTTCCGGTCCGGTTGCCGATACTATTCTCTGGAGACTTTGTTGCAGACGACCAGTGCCGAGAGCCTCGAGAGTCCCTTCGGAACGCAGAGATGGGAACTGCCTCCGCTGATCCTGCACCCGTTCTCTGACCAGTCCGGGCCCAGCCGCCTGCTCGCCAGTTCCAAGGCGAGCCTGATGCTGAACGGCGTGCTCCCCAGCGACAGCAGCGACGACGAGTTGGAACGCCGCCTGCTCGACGGGCGCGTCTGCGAGATCCGGATGCTCTACTTCGTCGGCCGCGATCTGCTGCGCTGGATCGGGCAGAGCATCGAGTTCGTCGACAAGCACGACGAACTGCGCCTTGCCGGGATTCGCGACCAGAGCCTGGCAGCTCTGCTGATCTACGGGCCGCCGGATCCTGTGCGCCGGAAGCTCGAAAGCTGGGGTGTCGCCGACTACCGGGCGATTTTCTCCCGCGCGCTCGCACTGAATACCATTTTCGCCCAGCCTCCCGATCCGGAGTGCTTCGCGATCGACTTTCTCCGCCACTACTACCGCTACTGCGACCACATCTTCGCCTGCCGCCAGCAGATGATTCCGTTCACCGAAATCACTTCTGCCAATTTCGACTTCGAGATCTACGCTTCCGGCGAGTACGCACGGATGCTCGAAAAGTCCTGGGAACGTGAATAACGCCGCCGGGATGACGTTGACCCGCCGATCCTTCCTTGCGTCCTGCCCGCTCGCTCTGGCCGCGCAGGATCCCGTGCCTCCCATCCGCGGGCTGAGCCGCACCAACCTGCTCGAATACCGCACCGCCGGCGGCGGCATCCGGGTCGCGCGCCGCCGCGGGGAGTGGGCCGCGCGCAGGAACGAGGCGATCGCGGGCATGGTGCGGATCACCGGCCCCTTACCGGGAGCCTCGAAGCGCTGCCCGCTCGACGTGGCCGTCGAAGACGAAGCGGACATGGGGACGTATGTCCGGCGCCTCATTGCCTACTCCTCGGAGCCTGGCTCGCGCACGACCGCGTACCTGTGCCTCCCGAAAGAGGCTCTGGCGGGCCGGAAGACGCACGGCGTCCTCTGCCTTCATCCCACGGAAAACAAGATCGGCCACAAGGTGGTGGTCGGTCTGGGCGGGCTGCCCAACCGGCAGTACGCGTCGGAACTTGCCGAACGCGGCTATGTGACCATTGCGCCCAGCTATCCCCAACTCGCGGCCTACCAGCCGGACCTGCGTGCCCTCGGCTACCGCAGCGGGACGATGAAGGCGATCTGGGACAATGTCCGCGCGCTCGACCTCCTGGACGGCCTGCCGTATGTCCGCAAAGGGCGCTACGCCGCCATCGGGCATTCCCTCGGCGGCCATAACGCCATCTACACGGCCTGCTTTGAGCCGCGGATTCGTGTCATCGTCTCCAGTTGCGGCTTCGACAGCTTTCTCGATTACTACCAGGGGAATATCAAGGGTTGGATTCAGGAGCGCTACATGCCGGAACTGGCCGGCTACCTCGAACGGGTGGCGGACATCCCGTTCGATTTCTACGAATTGGCGGCCTGTCTGGCGCCGCGGCCCTTCTTCGTGAATGCCCCGCTGCGCGATTCCAACTTCCGCTGGGAGAGCGTGGACCGCATCGTCCGGGCCGCCGAACCGGTGTACGCGCTGCACGGCGCGCTGGGAAAGATCCGGGTCGAGCATCCCGACTCACCGCACGACTTCCCGGAACCTGTCCGGTCGCAGTCGTACGACTGGATCGCGGCGGGGCTGGCCTGACCAGGACTACCTCCGCCGCAGCAGAAACTTCGGGAAAGTGGGCGGATCCTTCTGGAAGTAGATCCGGTAGCGCCGGAGAAACGCCGGCGGCGGGCACTGTGAGGCGTCGTCCATCAGCTTCGGCAGGATGCCGTTCACGAAGAACATCTCGTGCTCTTCCTTCTCTTTGGTCAGCACGCCGCCGCGCGGTTCGCAGTCGAAGAAGTCCTTCACCCGCGAATACGTCCGCGCTGAAATATTCACCCTGCCGGGCTTCCCGCTGGACTCCATCCGCGACGCGAAGTTGACCGTTTCGCCCCACACATCGAACGCGAACTTCTTGATGCCGACCACGCCCGCGATCACCGGACCAGTGTGCAGGCCCACCCGCGCTTCCCACGGCGTCTCTTCCGTGTGGAGCGCGCGCACTGCTTCCAGGATTTCCAACGCCACCAGCACCGCGTCAACCGGGTGCGACGGGCTGCGCACGGGCAGGCCGCCCACCAGCATGTAGCTGTCGCCGATCGTCTTCAGCTTTTCCAGGCCGTACGACGTCACGATCGAGTCGAACGCCGTGAAATAAGTATGGAGGACGTGGACGAGGTCTTCCGCCGCCAGTCGCTCGGTGGCGCGGGTGAAACCGGCAAAGTCGGCGAACAGCAGCGTAACGTCTTCGAAGTACTTGGGGTCGACCGACCCGCGCGAGGCGAGCTCGTCGGCCACAGTGGCGGGCAGGATGTTGCGCAGCAGATCCTCCGCGACCTTGCGCTGCGTCTCGGCCGCGCCAATCGCCGCCTTGAGTTCTGCGTTCTGGCGGCGCTGCTCGTCCTGCAGCCGCTTCTTCTCCAGGCACGCGCCGATGCGCGCCCGCAGCAACACCGGGTCGAAGGGCTTTGACAGGTAGTCCTCGGCGCCCATCTCAATGCAGCGCACGACGCTCTGGATTTCGTCGAGCGCCGAGATCATGATGACCGGGATATCGCGCAGCACGGGGTCGCTCTTGATGGTCTGCAGGACCTGGAAGCCGTCGATCTCCGGCATCATGATGTCCAGCAGCACCAGGTCGAATGGCGCCTCACGCAGGGCGTCGAGTGCGGCACGGCCATCGGGCGCTGAGGCGACAAGGTAGCCTTCGCGGGTCAACCGGCGGCACAGCACGTCGCGGTTCGTTTCGATGTCGTCGACCACGAGCAGTCTCCCGCCGCGCGGGGTCTCGGTCCTGCGCGCCGGCGGGGGATGAACGGGCGCCGGCGCGGGCGGCGGATCCGCCGGTTTGCCGTTGGACGGAGCCTCGGCGCTCATGATCGTCGTGGCCGTAACCAGTTCGGGCGCGGGTCCATCCGCCGCCTCCCGCACCATGCGGCCCAGGCGCTCGACGGCCGCCCGGACCTTGGACAGGTCCTCCCGCATCCCTTCGGGCGCCTGCTTCGCCAGCGCCGCCAACCGCGCGAGCATCTGCTGCAGGGGTCCCTGGAGGTGCAGTTGGAGGGCGCTCAACTCGGTCTCGCCGATAGCGTTCGAGGCGGGAGCCAGCAGGCTGTTGATCACTGCCAGCACCTGCTGCCCGTCGTCATGCACGCGGCGCAGGTCCCGCACGATCTCTTCGCGGCCCTCGTCGGCGGCGTCCTCGATCATCATCTCGCTGTAACCGAGGATGTGATTGACCGGGGTGCGGAGGTTGTGCCGGAGTTCGGACAGATCCTGGTCGCGGATGACGGTGGCGGGCACGGCTCTATCCTCCGCCCGCGCCCTGGCCGAGCAGCGCTTCAATCTTGCCCAGCAGGCGGGGCAGCTCGATCGGCTTGGTGTCGTAGTCGTCGCAGCCGGCGTTGAGCGCCTTGTCCCGGTCCGTTGCCATTGCGTGCGCCGTCAGGGCGATCACCGGGATCTTCTGCGTCTCCGCGGCGGCCTTGAGCTGTTTAGTCGCTTCCCATCCGTTTAACACGGGCAGGCTCATGTCCATCAGGATCAGGTCCGGCGTCTCGGACCGGGCCAGCGCCACGCCTTCCCCTCCATCCACGGCAATGATCACTTCATAGCCGCGCCTCTGCAATCGCCGCGACAACATGTCGCGGTTCATCTCGTTGTCTTCCACCAACAGAATCTTCGCCATGCCGTATTCCTTAGCTTCGCACCGGTAGCCGCGGCTTGTCCTGACCGCCCTTGCGGATGCGGGCCGCCACCAGCCGGCCCGTCTCCGCGAGCAGCTCTTCGGTCTGGTACACGCCCTTCTGCAAGACCAGTCCCACCTGACCGTTCAGGCGGAGGCGGTCTTCCGCCGTCAGATCCTTGGCCGTCACGACGATCACGGGGAGGTCGCGCCACTCGTCGCGGCGGCGCATCTCGGCGAGAAACTCGAAACCGTCCATCTCGGGCATCATCAGGTCCAGCAGCACCAGAGCGACGGAATGCTTTTCCAGAGCGTCGAGGGCGGCGCGCCCGTGCGGCGCCGTGACGGCTTTCCATCCGGCGCCTTCGAGCAACCGGGCCAGCATCTCGCGGGTCGCCTCGTCGTCTTCGGCCACCAGGACCGTGCGGGATTCGGCGTCGCCCGCGAACCGCTTCAGGATGCTGACGAGCCGGTCGCGCTCGATCGGTTTGGTCAGGTAGTCGGCCGCGCCCAGCGAGTACCCCTTGTTCTGGTCGTCGACGATCGTCAGCATGACCACGGGAATATCGGCCAGATCGGGGTCGGACTTGATGGCCGAAAGGACGGCCCAGCCGTCCAGACCCGGCATCATGACGTCGAGCGTGATGGCGTCCGGGTGCAGTTCGCGCGCCTTGCGGATGCCCTCCTCGCCGGAACCGGCGGCTTCCACGCGGAACCCTTCCTTGGCCAGCGACCGCCGCAGCAGGTCGTGCACGCGGACATCGTCGTCGATCACCAGAACCATACTGGCGCTCTCCAGGGCCGAAGGCATCAGGGACACACCCGCCGGCTCGCCTCCCGCGGCCGTCTCGCTCACCTTCACCGGCAGCAGGATCGTGAACGTGGAGCCCTCGCCCGGGTGGCTCGTGACCGTGATATCGCCGCCCATCATCTGGCAGAAGCGGCGGCTGATGGCCAGCCCCAGTCCGGTCCCGCCGAAGCGCCGGGTCATCGAGGAATCGCCCTGCGAAAATGCTTCGAACAGCCGCGCCATGTGCTCTTCGGTCATCCCGATGCCGCTGTCGCGGACGCGGAACTCCATCCACTCGCCGCCGTCCCGCAGGTGGCGGCTGACCGACAGGTCGATCTGGCCGTCATTGGTGAACTTGCAGGCGTTGCTCAACAGATTGAACAGGCTCTGGCGGACCTTCGTGAGGTCCGCCTGCATGAAGCCGAGATCGTCCTCAACGTGTAGCGCGAACCGGTTGTCGTTCTTGAGCACGAGCGGATGGATGACGTTGACCACGTCCTTCACCATCGGCGCGACGTCGAAGGTCTCCAGGTAGAGTTCCATCTTGCCGGCCTCGATCTTGGAGATGTCGAGGACGGCGTTGATCAGTTCGAGCAGGTGGCGGCCGGCCGCGTGGATCTTGCCGAGATCCGGCAGGTATTCCTCGTGTCCGAGATCCTGCGCCTCCTCCTGGAGCATTTCCGTATACCCGATGATTGCGTTGAGCGGGGTACGCAGTTCGTGGCTCATGTTGGCCAGGAACTGGCTCTTGGCCTGGTTGGCGGCGTCGGCGGCTTCCTTCTCCCGCTCGAGCTCCATCGCGCGGCGGCGCTCGGTGATGTCGCGCGAGTTGACGATCACGCCCTGGACGCTCGGGTCTTGCAGCAGGTTCGTGCTGGTAGCTTCGAGAATGCGCCAGGAGCCGTCTTTGTGCAGAAAGCGGAACTCGACCGGAGCCGAGGCGGCGCGCTGCGAAGACGGCACGAAGGCCGACGAGAACAGCGGAGCGTCCTGCGGGTGGATGTAGTCGATGAAGCGCTTCCCGAACAGATCGGCCGGATCGTAGCCGAGGATGCGCTCGAGCGATGGGCTGCCGTACATCACCATGCCGGCTGCGTCGAGCACCGTGATGATGTCGCTGGCATGCTCGATCAGCGACCGGAAGTGGCTCTCGCTGCGGCGCAGCGCCTCTTCGGCCTGCTTGAGCCGCTGCTGGCGGGCATCCACCTCGCGCACCATGCGCTGGAAGCCGCGCGCCAACTGGCCAAACTCGTCCTGTGCGCCGGCCAGGCGGTCGAGACCGGCCACCTGGTAGTTGTCCGCCTCCACAAAGGCCGCGGCTGTGGTCAGTTGGTTGACCGGGCCCGTGATGCGGCGCGCCAGGATCGAGACGAGCGTGATCATCAGCAGCAGGGACAGCCCGCCCACCAGGACCGTGTTGAATGCCAGTTCCCGCACCGGCCGCAGGATCGTTGCTTCGGGGACGTTCAGCGCCACCTTCCAGCCGGTCTTGGACGCGGTCGCCCAGTAGACACGTCGCGGTTCGCCCCGCATGATCACGCGCGCGAAGCCTTCCGGCTCGGCGGCGACGTACTTCCCGTCTTCCGGGTTGGTGATTTCTTCGGTAGCGTCTACACCCTGCGCCAGAAGGTCTTCGTTCGGGTGAGCGATCAGCCGTCCTGCGCGGCTGACGAGAAAGCCGTAGTCGCCCTCATCCTCCGCTTCGGATGCCTTTTCATCGTAGGTGGGCCGTAGCCGGATTCCGGCGACGATCGTCCGCAGGCGGTCCAGCGGCACGTCCGTGCCGGCGACTCCCAGCAGCCCGCCGCGTTCATCGTAGACCGGGCGCGAGACACTCACCAGCGTGGCGTCCGGACGCCGTGCGTCGAAGAACGGTTCGCTGATGTAGCTCTCGCCTGTCTGCTTGGGGCCGTTGTACCACTCGTACGCGGGCTGGTGGAAATCGTAGTTCGCTTCCACCGCGCGCGGGGCGCTGAGACGATCCACGCGGAGGTGCGCCATCGGGTCCTGCCAGTCGAGGCGCTCGAACGCGATGTACACGGACTGGGCTTCGTCCAGTTGGGCGTTATTGAGTAGGCGGGCGAGGTAGCTGACGGTGTCCCGGCGCGGCTCATCGCCCGCCGATTGCTGGTTGACAGCGATCGCATTTGGCAACTCGCCAATGCGGTTGACGAAATCGTCCAGCTTCTCAGTGATGGACTGAACCTGCTTCAGGGCCTCGGCGTTGGTCTGCTGTTCGACGATGGCACGGCTGGAGGCATACCCCACCCACACTGTAAGAATCAACAGAGCGCACGTCGCCCCGCCGATGTACAGGTTCAACTTGGCCGACAGGCCCCGAGGCGCGGGAAACCGCAACACTGCGCGTCTAGTGTAACAGGATCAGCGGTTTATGTTCCATGGCCGCGAGGCATATATCCAAACCCGATTTGTGCCGGTGTTGCGATGTCGCTTCGGCCAGCCAGGCGCCGAGGGCGACGGCGAACAGCAGATCGTCGTGGCCGCGGGAGGCGGCGAACGACTGGCTTCCCGACGGGCGGCAGCGTGCGTGAAACAGTTGGAGTTCAGTCGCCAGGCGCGGAGCAAGCGGCAGTCCGGAAGCGACCTGCAGCCGGCGCGCGCCAAGCAACCCGGCCAGACAAGAGACAAGTAGCGCGGACGGCAAGCACAACCGGTCTCCGGTCCGCGTCGCGCGGCGGCCCCGCGTCAGCACGACCGGCAGAACGCGCGACTTGGGCAAAGCGGCAACCAGCATCTCCGCCACCGCTCTGCCGGCGCCGGAAGCGTCCACAGCCAAAGCATAGCGCCCCCGTAGTGCTTGCGACCGGAAGAGCCGTGCCACTGTCTCCAGGACCGCGGTATACGGGGTTCCCAGCGGAAACTGGCGCAAGTGGCGGACGCGCCAGACCGCCCCGGGGCTGCCGTCCAGAACCGCCAGCGCCGAGTGGTCCTGCTCCCGTCCCAGGTCGAGACCCGCGAACAGCATGGGCGTCTTCATGGCAACTCCAGGGGCGGCACATCGTCGCGAAACGCCCGGACGATCCATTCCAGCGGGAACAGGCCGCCGCGCAGATTCGTGAATTCGCAGAGGTACTCCTGGCGGAACCAGGGATCGCCCACCGCTTCACGTTCCTCGCCCAGAAATTCCGGGGAAAAGCGGGGACAAGCCGTTGCCGGCAGCCGGTACCGCCGCCAGCGGGAGCCGCCGCGCGTCCACTCCCTCCAGAAGAACCCCCGCGGACCGAACGGCGTGCTCAGCGCGAGGATCGATCCGCCGCCCGCGGTGACCAGAGGCCGCGCGGCCTTGTATGCCGCATCGCTCACCCGTGCCGCCTCGTCGATCACGAGCAGCGATCCCCGCGGCGCCCCGCGGACGGACGACTCGCTGGCTCCCAGACCGACGACGCGCGCTCCGCCCGGTCCGGACAGCAGCAGCCGCGTGCTCGCTCCCACCGGCGTCGCCCCGGCGCGAAGCGCGAGATCTTCCACCAGCCGCAGGATCTCCGCCGACTGGCGGGCCGACGGGGTCAGGATCAGCGTCACGGACTCCGCCGCGCCGGTCACCAGGCGATGCGCGGCCAGCGCCGCGGCCGTCGTGGTCTTCCCCCATTGCCGGCACGCGTTCAGCAGCGTCCGCGACTCCGCGTTGCGCAGGATCTCCCGCTGTGCCGCGTCAGGGGCAAAACCGAGGACCCGTTCCGCGAACCGCACCGGATCGGCCGTCTGCCGGCGCACGCCTAACGTCCACCCCAATCGAAGCGAAACCCGCAGCCCGACATGATGACAGGACCCCCCTTGCTCTCCTCCCTCATTGTGTCGGTGCGGGTCAAGCGAAAGGCCGGTTCGACCGCGACAAAATATTGATAATGAAGGGACAGTCCCGCTGTGACCACTCTGTGGGTCAGCGTTTCACGGACGCCGCAAGCCGTGCGATGTGGCGGTTCATCGGAGCGGCCGGCGCCCCGCCCTCCAGCGCGCCCCACTCGCCCTGCGACGACACCAGAACCAGGCGCAGACTGGGGATCATGACCGCGTTATTGCCGAAGGCCCCGATGCTCAGGAACGTATCCGCGGGGGCGTCCGGCCAGAGAGTGCGGTCCGGATGCAGGCGGCCCTTCCGGTTGAACCACCAATTGAAGCCGTAGGCGCCCGCGCCAAATTGCGTGAAGTGGTCGGACCCGCCGCCAAAGGTCCCGATTCCGAGATAGTCATCGGTCTCGGCCGCGGCTGTGTGCGGCAAATCGAACGGGACCCGTGGCTGCTGATACCGCTCGAAATATGCCCTGGGCACGATCTGCCGCCCGTTCCAAGCCCCTTTTTCCAGCCACATCCAGGCGATGCGCGCGAAATCCCGCACCGTGGCGGACAACCGGCGGTTGCGCTCGCGGAAGCGCAGTCCGTCTTCGAGGCCCAGCGCCGCCAGACGCACGTGCGCCGCCGTCTCCGGCGTTTGCCGGAACACGCGATCAAACAGCGTCTGCTGGTAGAGCTGGATGGCGTAGTCGTTGTACGCCCACGCTGTGCCGGGCGGTTCGGGCCGCGCATACCCGCTCATCATGTTCGCCAGGTGGGCAAAGGAGATGCTCCGGTCTTTGGGGGCCAGTTGAGGCCAGTACGGGCCGATGGCGGCATCCACACCCGCCAGCCTGCCCTCTTCGACAGCCAGAAACAGCAGCGTGCTGAGCAGCGGTTTGGCGGAGGAAAAGACGTCGGCGTGTTCGTTCTGCGCACCCCAGGTGGACGCCACCACACCGTCCCGCACGACGCAGCCCCGGCCGCCGAGCGCTGCCCCAAGGTCGCGCAGCAGCGCGCCATCCAGCCCGAGCGCCGCGGGATCGCCCGTGCGCCACCCGGCCCCCTGCGCGCGCATGACAGCGGGTGCGGCGATGAGCAGGTCCCGGCGTGTCATCCCGCGCCAGCGTAGCACACCGGGCTGTGAGATGATCGTCGGAAACATGAGATCCACGATCGCCCTGCTGCTTCTCGCCGGCTCGCTGTCCACCGCCGGCGCCGCGTTGCGCGCCGGAGCCGCCGCCGTCGACATCACGCCGCGCCAGTGGCCGGTCCGCCTCGCCGGAGGCTTTACACCTCCCTGGACCGATAAGGTGCACGACCGGCTGCACGTGCGCACGATCGTCCTCGACGATGGCCGCACCCGGATCGCCATTGGCGTGGTGGATAGCTGCTACGTGCCCGGCGAGGTCCTCGACGAGGCCAAGGCGCTTGCCCACACCAGAACCGGCATCCCCACGAACCGGATGCTGCTTTCGGCGACCCACACGCATTCCGCCCCGTTCGCTCAGCACCTGAACCCTTCGGAGTCCGAGAAGGCCTACACGCGGCAATTGATCGGAGACATCGCCCAGTCGATCGAGCGGGCCCACGCCGCCCTCGAACCGGCGCAGGTGGCGTGGACCAAGGTCGACATCCCCGATGAACTGTTCAACCGGCGCTGGTTCCTGAAGGAAGGCACGATGCCGGTGAATCCGTTCGGCCGCACCGACGACAAGGTCAAGATGAACCCCGGCCGCAACAACCTGGTGAAGCCCGCCGGAGGGACGGACCCGGAGTTTTCGATCGTTTCCCTGCGTACCGCCGCGGGAAAGCCTCTCGCGGTGCTGGGCAACTACTCTCTGCACTACGTCGGCGGCGTCCGCGGCGCGGTTATCTCAGCCGACTACTTCGGCGAGTACGCCCGGCTGGTCGCCGAAAGGCTTGCGCCCGGCGACGCGAAGTTTGTCGGGATTCTCTCGAACGGCACCAGCGGCGACGTGAACAACAACGACCTCGTCGGTCCACCGGTGCGCCGTGAGCCGTTCGAGAAGATCCGGATCGTCGCCGAAAAGCTGGCGGCCGCAACGGAGAAGGCTCTCAAAGATCTGCCCCACCGTGGAGACCTGGACCTCGCCATGTCCGAGCGCGTGCTGCCGCTCCAGTGGCGCAAGCCGGACAAAGAGCACCTGGAATGGGCGAAGCACGCTCTGGATGAGGCGGACCAGTCCAAGCTGCCATCGCTGGCGAAGGCCTACGCGGAACGCGCCGTACGGCTGCACCAGGGTCCGGACATCGCCAGCGTGAAGCTCCAGACGATTCGCATCGGCACGCTGGGCATTGCCTCCATTCCAGCCGAGGTGTTCACCGAAATCGGCCTCGAGATCAAAGAGAAGAGCCCGCTCAAGCCGTCGTTTACGATTGAGCTGGCGAACGGGGCGTTCGGCTACCTGCCGACGCCCGAGCAGCACGCGCTCGGCGGCTACGAGACCTGGCTCGGCACCAACCGCCTCGAAATCGAAGCGTCGCGCAAGATCGTCTCCGCGCTGCTCGAAATGTTCGACGAGGTGAAGCCGCGCCGCTAAAACGGAACGTCGTCGTCGTTGATCGTCTCGTCGAATCCCTGCGCCGGAGCGGACTGCGGCCGCGGGGCCGGGCGTGACGCCGCCGCCGGCGCCGGTCGGCTGTATTCCTCGCCGCCGCCCTCACCTCGTCCGGAGACCAGAATCAGGTCTTCGGCCACCACTTCCGTGATGTACACCTTCTGGCCTTCTTTCTCGTAGTTGCGCGTCTGCAGACGGCCTTCGATGTACACCTGCTTGCCCTTGGTGAGGTAGTTGGCGACATTTTCCATGCGCCAGGCCACGATGTTATGCCAGTCGGTCTCATCGCGCCATTCCCCGGTCTGCTGGTCCTTGAGGCGGCGGTTGGTCGCCACGCTGAACGTCGTCCGGGCGACGCCGGAGGGTGTGAACTTGGTCTCGGCATCCTTTCCCAAGTGGCCGAGGAGGATGACTTTGTTGACACTGCGCGAAGCCATATGGGAAGCACTGTACCACACGCCGTGGTGGGGTACCCCGCGGAAGGATGCGCCTACTGGCAGCGCACCTCGACCCGGCGGTTGAGAGAGCGCCCGGCCTCGGTTCGGTTGTCGGCGATCGGCTGGGATTCGCCGGCCCCCTTTGCCGACAGCCGGGCCGCCGCGATCCCGCGCTCAACCAGCGCGGCAACCACCGCCGCCGCCCGCCGTTGCGACAAGTCGAGATTGTAAGCCTCCGCGCCCTCGCTCGACGTGTGGCCCACGATCGTAATCGCCGATTGCGGGGCGCCCTTCAAGCCCTCATGCAGCGCCGCCAGCACCGGAGCCGAGTCAGGCCGGATCGTCGCGGAGTCGTAGTCGAACTGGATGCCGTGCACGATATCCCCGCAGCCCGGCGGTCTTGCGGACCGGCCGCTACACTCGGTCTTGAGCGACGGATCCGGATCGCCGGCGTAGAGCTTGAACGGCGCGCCATTGGTCGACCGTACGCCCGTCAGGCTGCCGCTGTCCGAGACCGTCAGCACGAAAGTGCTCGGGACCTGGCTGGACCGCTGCGTGCCTGTCGCGCGCAACAGGTTTCCACTCACGGTGCCGGTCAGGTCGCCCAGACGGTCGTAGCAGCCGGTGACGCGTGCGCCGTCCTGCTTGAGTTCCAGCAGCACCCCAACGCCCTTCCACTTGCCGGTAAACGCCTCCAGCAGCGGGACCGGCTCCTGGCGGCCCTCTCCCACAATTTCGCTGAACTCGAAGAACGTCTGATCGCGCTCCACCTTGATGCCGCCGCGGAGCGAGACCTTTACCCACCGCACCGGCTTCTCGACATCCGCCTTGAACCTCGTCACCTGATCCTTCTTTGGATGCGTGCTCAGCGTGGTGGCGGCGAGCGGCTCGAACGGCCCGTCGGGGCCCGCGCCGCTGCCCTCGATCTTCACGTCGCGGAAGAAGGTCTGCGACGGGCTCGGCGTTTCGAGGACGTTCGGTACGGCGAATGACGTGAACGTGGTGGCCGACGGAAGCCGGTAGACGAACCAGACCTCGGTGTCGGCCGCGCCGGGCCGCGGCGTCAGGCTGAATCCGCCCGGATCCCCGTCGATGGCGCTGAGAGCCTGCTCCATCCCGGCTCTGAGCGCGGTTGCGGCGCCTCCGAATGCCACCGGGACAGCGCCTTGCGCGAAGCTCAGGTAGTCCACCGGTTGCGGGTTCTGGCTGAGGGCGAGTTGCGGAAGCAAGGCCACCAGCACGCAGCCGCACATCCGGACTCTGTCGATCAGGTTCATACGCTAAGACGGTATCAGTTCTGCCAGGGACGCGGCGCACTATGATCGAATCGATGGCGACGCGACGCGTCACCGAAGACGAACTCATCCGCGACGTTCACGCCGTGCTGGACAAGATCCAGGAAGGTGTCGAGGTGATCGTGGAGCAGGACCACCGGCCCGTGGCGACGAAGCCGAGGGGGAAGACGGCGGAGGACAGGGTCATAATAGAAGCTATGGCAACCATCCACATGAGCGAAGCTGAAGTGGCTCGTGATCTAAGCGCCGTGCTGGCCAAGGTACAGCAAGGCGTCGAGGTCGTCATTGAAAAGGACCGTCGGCCTCTTGCAGTGATTAAGAGACCCCCGCCCGTTGGTCGCCACGTCAACGAATGCATCGCGCGGGCAAGAGCCTACGAAGCCAGGCTCGGCTTCGCGCCTGTCCCGGACGCGGACTTCGCCAGCGATGTCCAGGAAGGCATCGACGCGCGCCGCGACCCCATCCATAACGTCTGGGACGAATAAACCATGGGGATAGTTCTGGACTCCAGCGTGCTCGTTTCCGCTGAGCGTGAGAAACTCCCTGTCAGCGTCTTGCTCGACCGGCTCCAGAAAGAACATAGCGTCTCTGAGATCATTCTCTCCGCGGTAAGCGTCGTAGAACTTGAGCATGGCATCTACCGCGCCAGATCAGGGGAACAAGCAGCCAGCCGCCGCAGCTATCTCGACACGGTCTTCGACGCGATTCCGGTCGAAGCACTCACCCGCGAAATCGGCAGCACCGTCGCCCAAGCGGATGCCGAAGCGCGCAAGCGGGGTCTCGTCATCCCTTTTGCCGACCTCTTGATCGGCGGAACCGCGCTTCACTTCGGTTTCGGACTGGCCAGGCGCAATGTCCGTCACTTCCGCATGATTGTCGGCCTTACCGTCATCTCACTCTAGCTTCCGGCAGCCCGGCAGGGCGCACACGTACGAGACGCCGAACCGCAGCCCCGTTCACAAAGGCAGCAACTCTTCCCGCGTCGTATCGAAGTTCAAGCGGCGGCGCTCCAGGTAGGCAATATTCCCCAGGTGCGAGGCCTGGGCCGAGCGGTGGCCGATCAGTACGTCGCCGTTCGGCAGCTTGCGGCTGCGGACGCAGTCGAGGAAGTTCTTCACGTGATCGAGCGTCATGTCGCCTTTGGGCGCTTTGCATGATCGTCAGGTCCTTCAGGAATCGCCTCCAGTCCCGCCTGGGGCCCCTCCGGCTCTGTAACGATAAGTTAACCGATTCTTCTCATAAGTAGTACTTGACCGACCTGATCTCATTGACCCATAATCAATTCACTAGAGTAATTACCTGATGGAGGCTCCATGGATGCTCTGAGCGTCTTCAGCGACGTAGTTCGAATCGCCAGAGATGGGTGGCTCCTGCCGTGGCCTGGCATCTCCGTCGTGTGGCTCGGCATTAGCTACGGAACGTATCTTCAGCCGCGCCGTTACCCGCAGGGCAAGTGCCTGCCGCGGGATGCGCCCACAGTCGTCTTGGTCTTGAAGAGGATCGACAGGGTCGCGAACAGTGCCTTCGGGCGGTCGAAGTTCATGCTGGCGCAGTCAGGGCACGTCGCCGGGTCCCAGCACCAAGATCATTTCAAAGAGTCATCACAACGCGCTGCCAATCGACTCGAGGCCACTAAACTCCTTGCCTTTTCGCTAATGAGCTGTGCCTGGTGGCTGCTATCTTGCTGGGACTTCATCCACGCGAAATGGAAGAAAAGCGTGCGAAATCATGACCTCCCTCAGGCGCGTGGCCGGCCTCCCGAGCCTGAACGGCGGCAGGTGGCGCCGAAAAATGAGAAGGTGAAGAAGCCGTTGCGCCGCCATCCGCGGCGCCGAAAGCACTGGCAGCAGGAGTGGCTGAGGAGTCGGATGCGAAAGGCTGGAACGCATGAGGATTAGTTGCTCGCAAGGCGCAGCCGATCAGTCTGGATGTCTTTCGGAGACACTTCGCGGGCAGTTGGATAACTTTGAGAAAGATGGTCTGCGCGAACTGGCGGCGAAGTCTGGTGATTTCGATGAAAAAGTGAAAGTTGAACTCGACGAACTGTTCGGAGTTGCTGGACTTATGCGAAACCACAAGACTAGAACGGCCATCGAGGCCGTCCAGAGGAGGTGCCAAAACCAACTCCTCCGTGCAAGTGCTGTCGCTGCCGACCTATTTGACCGACAGGGCAAGTACGATGATTCACGCGATTGTCTGACCGACTGGGAATTCGTAGACAGGGAGCTAGCCTGTTTCAGCCAGAAGAACACGCACCGCGATATGCACCGGGTTATGGCGCTCAGTTGGTATGCCCTCATGTATTCGGTTAAGGAGCACCGCGAAGGTAGGCACAGTAATGCCCAGCGGATCTCTGGTCGGATCAATGTCCTGGTGGATATTGTCATCGATCAGTTGCGACGTCGGTGTCATTTTCAACTAGTACCCGTTTGGCTCCTCCTCCGAGGTAGAATTCGCTACGCATTGGGGAGACATCAACAGTCTCAGGGTAATGACAAAGATGCGGAAAAGTCTCTTGGAGAAGCCCTGGAGGCGTTCAGCGAAGCTCTGGAGTATCCCGCTGGCAGTCCGGAAACCAAGGATCGCTCAGTGATTTCCAGGACTGCAACCTACTGGACAGCTCAGATCGTCGTTGCGCTGGGTCGGTCGTCTATCGCACAGGGTCACCTTCAGACTGGCTACAGACAAGTGATGGTTGCAAGGACTCTGCTATCTCAGATCGACGATCAAGTCGGGCTTGCCTTCAGCGACTACCTAATAGCCTCAGTACTCCGTCAGCGGTTAGACCTCGACAGCAAGCGAAGGGCTATCAATCTGCTCCTGTCAGCAGTCGAGAAGTTCGAGGAGATTCGCCATGAAAGGTACTTTCACCGGGGGCGATACGAACTCGCTAAGTGCTACCTGGCAGTTGGCGACCTTACTGAAGCAGAGCAGACGATGAAAAGGCGCCTGGAAACGAAGGCTCTCTACAGGGGAGATGAGCGCACGCAGCGTCGCTGGAGCGGAAGCTCGTTACTTCTTCAAGCACGCATCTGCCTTGATGGCGGCGATGTTGAGAACGCCATGATGAGAGCCAACGAAGCACTCGAAGAGTTTGGTGAAAATTCTTACGATCTGAAGGCGCAGGCTTGGGCAGTGCTCGGCGAAGCGTTGCTGCAGCGGAGGCTACTCGATGAAGCGATCAAGAGCGCCTGGAACGGCCTCGACCTTAAACCGGCGGACCCCAATGATCGCGCTTGGCTGCGCCTCGTCCTATGTAGGGCCTACTGTGAGCGTGGTCATGTCGACAGCGCGCAACGAGTATTCAAGGAGCTGAATGAGGATGCCTCGAATATTGAAAACGGCACCGTCAAGAGTCTGTACGAGGAGGTCAAGAAACGTCTGGACCAGGAGAAAGGATCCTTCTATATCCGGTACGACGAATCAGAGAAGCTCTCCTATCCGGAGCTCTCACTCAAGCTCCGCGGGTTTCTGGTACGCAATGTGAGGCAGCGTATGCGGAACCGGTCACAGGAAGAACAAGCTGAAGCCCTGGGCATCAAGAAACAGACACTAGCCAACTGGGTTACAGAACTGCGGGCCGCGAACCAGCTTGACGAGTAGAACTCACTCGGCCATCACAGTGGCGATATGCGAAGGGCCGATCCGTTGGCCTGCGACCCGGAATCATTGCCCCTATGGCAGACCACTATGCCTGGTTGCATGCAGGCTGCTACGTTTTCACAAAGGCAGCAACTCTTCCCGCGTCGTATCGAAGTTCAAGCGGCGGCGCTCCAGGTAAGCGATGTTCCCCAGATGCGACGCCTGGGCCGAACGGTGGCCGATCAGCACGTCGCCGTTCGGCAGCTTGCGGCTGCGGACGCAGTCGAGGAAGTTCTTCACGTGATCGAGCGTCATGTCGCCTTTGGGCGCCTGCACGATCGTCGGTTGAGCGTCGCGCACCGCCGGGTGGAACTCGAAGCGCCCGCGGTCGATCCACAGCCGCCCTTCGGTCCCGCAGAACTCGATCGCCGCGCCGCGAATACCCGGGACCAGAGTCGCTTCGAAGGTCGCGGTGAAGCCCTGCGGGTATTCGAGCAGCACGTTGATCGTATCGGGTGCCGTGCGTCCGTCCTTGTAGTTGTACACCCCGCCCGCCGCCGATGCCGCATGTGGCACGTCCGCGCCGAGGAACATGTGCACCACGTCGATCCAGTGCGTGAACAGGTCGGTCACCTGGCCGCCGCCGAAATCCAGATACGCCCGCCAGTTGAAGTATTGCTGCGGATCGTAGTCCCGCCACTTGAGCGGACCCAGGAACCGCGCCCAGTCGAGATTCGACGGCTTCTGCTGCAACGATGCCGGCGCCCGCCGCAGGTGGTAGCTATTGCCATGCCACCAGGTCCGCACCAGCGTAATCTTGCCCAGCCGGCCTGTGTCGATGTACTCGGCCTTGGCCTGCAGGTAGTGCTTACCGGACCGCTGCTGCATCCCGACTTGGCAGATGCGCTCGTGGACGCGCGCGGCCTTCACGATCCGCGGGCCCTCCTCGATGGTGAGCGTCAGCGGCTTCTCCACGTACACATCGCGGCCGGCCTCGAGCGCCTCGATGGTGGTGGCGGCATGCCAGTGGTCCGGCGTCGCGATGAGCACGGCGTCGAGTTCGCGGAACTCCAGCAGCTTGCGGTGGTCGGAGAAATTGCGGGCGTTGGGCGCGGTCTGGCGCGCGCGGTCGATCTGCGCGGCGTAGACATCGCAGACCGCGGTCACATCGACCGAGCCGGCGGCCACGAATTGCCCCATCACGTGGCGCCCGCGGTCGCCCGCCCCGATCAGCCCGAGGCGGACCCGGTCGTTCGCGCCGAGAATGCGCATGTAGGAAACGGCGGAGAGCGCCGCGGCGCCCCGAAGGAGCGCGCGCCGGTGCAGCGTGTGAGCAGGCATCGGTACCAAATATATCAATTGAGGTCGAGAACCATCGTCTCCCCGCCGTGCGTGATTGTCAGCTTCCGGCTTCCCACGGCGGAGTTGAGAAACGGCCCCTCGAACAGCATCCCGTTCGACTCCGGCCGCGTCCGGTCGTACTCTACGTCCATTTCGGCGCCACGCAGCGTGCGGAACCGGACTGCCGGCACGGGTTCCAGGCGGAAGGTCAGCGGCAGCTTGCGCACTGTGTCGCAGAACGCCTCGAAGCTGGCGAACTCGCCCGCCGCGGCGGCTTGCACGATGGTGCCGTTCTTCCGGTGCGGGCTGAATAGCCGCCTCCCTCCGCCGTCGATCGGGATCCAGTCGTACGCCGCCAGCGGCCTGTACGCCAGGTACGTCCGTCCTCCCTGGGCGAAGATCCAGCCGGACGGGTCCTCCCGCACGTTCTCCAAATCCTTCGAGAAGAAGCCGTTGATGTGGGAAAAGCGCGCGTCCGGAGGGATGTTGTAGAGCGCCACCACCGTGTCCCGCTCCTGCGTGATCTGCTCGTAGGGCGAGCCGCCAAGGAACTTGTCCTGCGAATCGTAGGTCCGCTTCGAGCGCACGACTGCTTCGGTGATGAAGTCCGGCATGCCGGGGAAGTACATCTGCAACTCGTAGACCCCGGAATACGGGTGCAGCGAGAACATCGTGTTGTGAACGCCGCGCGGGTCCGCCACGTGCCAGGTGACGTCCCAGGAGTGCTGCTGGATGGGCTGCAGGATGCCGCCCTGGTCGGAGCCGACCGCGTAGTCCGCCGTCATGTAGGTCGTCTTGAAGACGGGCGCGTTGCGGACGCCCGTGAAGCGCCAGCGGTGCCGCGTGCGCTTTTGTTCCCGGTGCAGGTAGGGCTGCGTGCGGTCGGTCGCGATGCGGTGCAGAATGGCGGGCGGGCAGTAGCCGGCAGCCACCGCGTGGTAGAAGGTGTAGACGCTGTGAGCCGGCAGCGGATGCCCCTGCCCGAACCACAGCCAGCCAAGATCGGACGACACGCCATGCCACTTCTCCCGCACCTGCACGTCGTCGGTCCGGGCGTGCGCGCCCACGTAGAGGCCGTCGAGACTCTCGACGGCGTAATCGGCGATCACCCAGTCGAGCATCTTCCGCGCCCGTTCCCGCATGTCCGGATCTTTCGACCAGGCGTGCAGGTAGGCGAGCGGCAGCACGTAGACGCCGATGTAGTGCGTGCAGTCGTACTCGCCCTGTCCGATGGTGGTCGTCAGGTCCATCCACTGGCGCAGCCATGCCTCAGCCTCACGCCGGTTTTCGGCCGAGTTCCGGCCGGTGAACCACGTCTCGCCCGGCTCGTCCGGATACATCTGCGCCATCAGATAGAGGCAGGTGTAGTAGAGCAGCCAGTGGTTCTCGGTGTCGCCGCGGTACGGCATATAGGTCTTCCACGCGCGGCGCAGTGCCCAGCGGGCTTCCGCGCTCAACTGGCCGCGGTCGAGGTGGGCGACGGCGGTGACCGGAAACATCCAGAACATGTCGCCCGTGGGCTCGCGTAGCAGCCTGACCAGCTCGCGCGAGGCCCACTCGGCGTCGCGCTGCAAAGCAAGCCGGGCGGTGACGGCCGGATAGCCGGACTGCATCCCGGCGAAATGGTCCACGAGCCGCGCCGCCCGCTTCCGGTATTCCTCTTCCCGGGCATCCTGGGCGTGCAGGCAGCCCGCGATCAGCAGCGCCAAGGCCAGCCGCCTCATTGCCGCCCCCCCGGGACAAATACGAAGTCGGTGACGAGCGAGCCTTCGAGACCGGCGTTGCGCCAGTTGCGTCCCGCGTCGTCCGACACGAACACTGCCTCTTCGTGCACGCTCGCGTACATCCTGCCCGGCTGGTCGGGATCGAACACGGCGCGCCAGATCTCCCGGCCCGGCATCCCGCTCTGGCGCTCTTCCCATGTCTGGCCGCCGTCCTCGCTCACGACGACGCCCGCCGCCCAACCGGCGATCGCGACCCGCCCCCGCGTCGTGGGATCGAACGAGACGTTGTAGAGGGTTCCGGCGGGAATCCCTGGGATCCGGCTCCAGGTCCGCCCGCCATCGCAGGAGGAGTACGCCCCGCTCGACTCCGTCGTGGCGATCCAGTCGTTCCCGTTGTGCGGCGACTGCTGGAGGTGGGTGGTCACCCGCAGGTGCGGCGCGGCGCTGCGCCATGTCGCGCCGCCGTCTTCGGTCAGCAGGACCCCGCTGTCGGTTCCGGCCAGCACCCGTCCGGCGGCCTCGCGGTCTACGGCCAGCGTCTGCGTGTACCGGCGGGCCACCCCCAGATCGACGCGCGTCCAGGCGCCGCCCCGGTCGCGGCTGACGGCAACCCCGTCGGGAAGCGCGATCCACACGGTGTCCGGGCTGTGGCGGTCCACCTTCACATCCCGCAATTCCGTGAAGTCCCACCCGGTCAGAAACGTCCAGGTGCGCCCGCCGTCAGCGGAGCGGATGCAGCCGTTGCCCGCCGCGATGTAGAGCACGCGCGGGTCGCGCGGGTCGTAATCCAGCGTCATTACCGCCGGGTGCGGGTATCCGACGAGCGCCCACCCTGTCTTGAGCCGCTCAAAGAGCCCGCTCGGCCGCAGCTTCGCGCCCACCACCCAGCCCTTCGACGTGTGAGCGCCCAGGTACAGCCGGTGCTCGCCTGCGGCCGGCGCCGCGAGCCAGACGCAGATGGCAACCGAGATGCTGAGTTTCTGTTTCATGACGCGGCGTACCGCTCTCCTCCTGTTCCCTCTCGTCCGCAGCTTCGGCCAGGCTCCGTGGCGGACGGTCGCCGACCGGCTGATCCGAACCCCTCCCGATTCCTATCCGTTCAATTGGGGCGAGGGAGTGCAGATGATCGGACTCATGCAGGCGCACGGCCAATCCGGCGATGCCCGCTACGCCGATTATATGGAACGCTGGGCCCGGCTCTTCGTGAACCGCGATCTCCGCGACCTGCTCGACACCGGACCCAAGCCCCGCGGCGAGCGCCCCGGCTATTGCGGCTACTGGAGTCCGGCCATCGCGATCTTCCAGCTTTACGAGGTCCGGCCGAAGCCGGAATACCTTGCGCTGGCGGACCGCGTCTGCGCCTTCGTCCGCGACGGGGCGGAGCGGAGTCCGGACGGGGCGCTGGGCCACTGGATCGGCAGCCACCAGCTTTGGGTCGATACGCTCTACATGGCCTGCCCGCTGTTGGCGGCATTGGGTCGTCACCACCGCCGGCCCGACTGGATCGAGGACGCGGCGCGTCAGATCGTCCTCTATGCCGAGCGGCTCCAGGACCCAAGGAGCGGCCTTTTTTACCACATGTGGGACTGGCAGACCGGCGAGCGCTCGCCCAGCCTCTGGGGGCGGGGCAATGGGTGGGTACTGATGTCGATCGCCGACACCGCGGCCGAACTGGATCCGGCTGGCGCGCGGTTCCGCCAACTGGCGAAGATCGCCGCGGCGATGCTCGTGGGGCTGCGCCAGACCCACCGCCCCGAAGGCACCTGGAACACGATCCTCGACGATGCCGCGAGCTATCCGGAGTCCTCCGCCACGTCGATGTTCTGCTACGGTTTGGCGAAGCTCGCGCGGTTCAAAGCGTTGCCCGCGGCTGAGGCTCTCCCCGTGGCGCGCCGCGCGTGGGAGGCCGTCAACGCCCGCTATGTGCGCGAGGGCCTGGTGACCGGGGTATCCGCCGGAACCGATCCGGGCAATGCCGCCAACTACAAAGCGATCCGCACCGGAACCCAGACCTGGGGGACCGGCGCCTACCTCATGGCGGGCTCGGAGATGACGCGTGCACTATAATCGTGCCCATGATCGATCGGCGTAGCTTTCTGTTGGCCGGCGCGGCCGCGGGCATGGCCTGCCGGATGAGCGCGGACCGTGAGCCGGACTACGCGGCGCCCGCGTACGAAGCGCCCCTGCTCGACTTCTCAACCGTCAAGGCCCCGGTGAGGATCGAATCCATCGAGTTGCTGCGTGCCGGCAAGGAGTATTTCGTGCGCGCCACCGGCGGCGGACTCTCGGGCGTCGTCCGCACCAAGCAGGTTGAACACTACATCCCAATCCTGCTCGACCTCGTGATCCCGCATTTCATTGGCGGGGACGCCCGCGATCTCGAAGCGTTGATCGACCTCGTCTATACGAAGAACTACAAGATCTCCGGGCAGGCCTTCTGGTGCCCGGTGGCGTACGTCGAGCAGAGCCTCCTGGATCTGCTGGGGCGCGTCGCGGGCAAACCCGCAGGTTCGTTCTTCGGCCCCGTGACTCGTACGGAAATTCCGGTGTACCTGTCCGGCTCAGGACGTGAGACGACCGCTGAAGAAGAGGTGGACGTCTATGTCCGTGGCGTCCAGGCCACGGGCGCCAAAGCCGTGAAGTTCAAGATCGGCGGGCGCATGAGCCGCAACGCCGACGCCACGCCCGGCAGGACGGCCAAACTGCTCGACCTGGCGCGCAGGAAACTGGGCGACGGCATCGTACTCTACGCCGACGCCAACGGGTCGTACGACGCCCGCAAGGGGATCGAGATCGGCCGCCAGTTGGAAAAGCTCGGCTTCCAGTTCTTCGAGGAGCCTTGCCCGTGGGAAGAGTTAACGGAGACGAAGAAGGTCGCCGACGCCCTCGATATCCCGGTGGCGGGCGGCGAGTGCGACCACAGCCTCTGGCGCTACCAATACATGGTGGAACAGCGCGTCGTGGACATCGTCCAGCCGGACCTCAACTACAACGGCGGCCTGATCCGCGCCGCCCGCGTGGCCCGCATGGCGCGCGAGGCCGGACTGCCCATCACACCGCACAACACGCAGACCGGCGCCTCATCCGGCAACATCCTGCAGTTCGCTTCCGTGATTCCGAACACCGGACCCTACATGGAATACCCGTGGCGCAGGCCGCCGAAGCAGGAAAGCTGGTTCACCCCGCATTTCGACGTCGCCGGCGGCGCGGTCCCGGTCCCGAAGGGTCCCGGGCTCGGTGTCGAGATCGACCCGGACTATCTCAGGAAAGCGGAGCGAATCGCGACGTAATCCCCAGACTGCGCCGCAACTCGTCGTAGCAGATACAGTAGGCGCTCTGGGGCTGGTCGTAGCCCTTCAGCGCGACGTCCTTCGCCCTGTAACCCCGGGCCAGGCCAAGCTTCCGGAGAAATTCGTAGGCCGCACTGCTGACTGCTACGTCGCACTGCAGGACGCGCGTTGCCGCCTCCAGGCGGAACGCCAGGTTGACCGTATCCCCGACGGCGGTATGGTCCGCGAACGCTTCGTTGCCCAGGTTGCCCAGAGAGGCGAACCCGGTGCTGATTCCCACGCTGCACGACACCGCCTGCGGCAAGCCCAGATCGCCCGGGAGAGACTCCACCTCCTCGGAAATCCAGGCCGCGCACTCAAGAACCCGCCGCGCCTCCTCCACCGTCGGCTCGTTGCCGGCGTGGAGCCAGATCGCCATCACGGCATCGCCGATGTACTTCTGTGCCCAGGCGCCCTGCTGCTGCAGGTACTTCCCGCAACGTCCGGAGAGCGTTCCGATGAACCTGGCCGTCATCTCCGGCCCCAGGCGCTGGGACAGTCCCGTGAACCCCCGAACATCGGCGACCAGGACCGTGGCCAGGCGCACGGAAAAGAAGCCGACCGTCCGTTCGTCCGGCGCCTCCGGCGCGCGAGCCGGAACACTCGTGTCAACCCTCGCGCAGGAGAAGACAAACTGGTATTCCCCGATGGTGACGTGATCTCCGTCCCGCAACACGTGCGCCGTCACACGTGAACCGTTCACAAACGTACCGTTGCGGCTGCCCATGTCCGAGAGCAGGTATTGCTCTCCCGGCAGGTGCTGGACAATCGCGTGGCTCCGCGAGATCAGTTCGCTCCGCAGAACCAGTTCGTTTCCCTCCGCCCGGCCAATGCGGAACAGGGGAGCCCCGGCGAGATCGAAGACGCTCTCCGGACTGCCGGAAATCATCGTCAGCCGCGGCTGTACTAGGGTCGATTCCATGCCGGTTCTCAGGTCTCTCTTCTACTATAGCGGCCTATCGCCCCCAGTCTTATCACAATTTTTACCGCAGCGGTACCAGGACGCTGGCCGCCAGTGTCACCAGGAAGCCGCTGACCCCCATGACGGACATGAGAACCGACCGTGTCTTGAGCGTTTCCATCTCCGTCAACCCGGTCATCGAGCGGTACACCCAGAAGCCGCTGTCATTCATCCACGATCCGGTCATCGAGCCGCAGGCGACGGCCATGACGAGGTACACCGGGTGGCAGGTCGGCGGCGTCGCCGCCGCGAGCGCGGCCGTGATCGAAGAGCCCGTAATCATCGCCACCGTCCCCGACCCTTGCGCGATCTTGAACAGCACGGCTACCACAAACGCCAGCACGACCAGCGAGACGCCGAATTGCTGAGCGATGGCTCCCAGGGACTTCCCCACGCCCGCCGCCTCGAGCATGCCTCCAAACGCGCCTCCGCCGGCCGTGATCAGGATAATCATGCCCGCCGAATTCATCGCCTCCTCGATCGGACGGGCGAGTGCGGCAAGACTCAGGCTCTTCTGGCGCGCCAGGATCCACACCGAGATCACCGCGGCCAGCAGCAGCGCGAAGCTGGCGTCGCCGAAGAATGTCATCCACCGGGCGAAGGTGCTCCCCTTCGCCAGCGTGCCGGCGGCCGTGTTGACCGAAATCAGCAGGACCGGCAACAGGATCGGAGACATCGACAGCCAGAATCCCGGCAGCTCGCTGTCCGGCTTGGCCGCGATCTCCCGCAGCTCGCTCACCGGGACCCCGGGTGTTTCGCGGATCTCGATCGGCATGGTGCGATTCGCCCAGGCGGCGTAGAGCCAGCCCGTTGTGGACGCCACCGCCGCAATCCCGATCCCGACCAGGATCGTCAGTCCCACGTCCACACCCAGGATCGCCGCGCCCGCCAGCGGACCCGGCGTGGGCGGCACGAACGCGTGCGTCGACGACGCGCCCGCCGAGATCGCCATGGTTAGCAGCATGTAGTCGCGCCCGCCCATCCGCACGCACATCGCGCGCGCCAGGGGGATCAGCAAATAGAAAACGGTGTCCGCGAAGACCGGAATGCTCAATACGAATCCCGTAACCGTCATCGACAGCGACGCCCGGCGCTCGCCGATCGCCCGCACGAAGACGCGCGTGATCCGGTCGGCCGCCCCGGATTCCATCAGGCACTGCCCGACGATCGCCGCCGTCAGAATCACGATCCCGATCCGCCCGACGACGTTCCCGAACCGGTCGCCGACCTGCTTCATCACGTCCGTGATGGCGATCTCGGGCGACAGCAGGCCGATCAGGATCGCGACCCCGATCAACGCCAGAAAAGCGTTGATCTTCATGCGGATAATCAGAAACAGGACGGCAACGATGGAGACCAGCAGGATACCGAGCGGATGCATGGACCCCCAATCTTATCGAACCTGCGTGTCCTCGTGCGGAGATGAAGTGGCTGAGCGATGCCCCGCCGTCCCCAATTGTGACCGTGACCCTCCCCGCGCGGTACGATGCATAGAGGCGCCACATCCGTGGCCCGTCTACCGAAGAGGTTGTCTCGAGTGAACCGAACCAAAGCGCTGCTGTTTCTCTTCTTGTGCCCGATCGGGGCGATGTGGCTTCAGGGCCAGGATGGGGATCCGGTCTATGTCCGCCGGATTTCGGCCGGGATCATCGGCGCGATCTCACCTCTGGATTCGGTGCGCTCGGAAAAGCGCGTCACCAACCTCGATACGACGCCGCCCACCGAGGTCCAGGCCGAGAGCCGCGCTTCCTCGAGCATGCTCGGTTATGGCTTTGTCGTGCAGGCGGCCATCACCGACCGCACCGCCATCGCGATCAGCCCGATCCTGCGGAAAGCGAAGTTCGAAACGTTCCGCGCCGTCATCGTGGGTGTGAACCAGCCGCAGGGCACCAACATCGACGAGGACGTGCGCGCCGGCTACCTCGATGTGCCGGTTCTCGGCCGCTGGTACGGCAAGAGCCGCTGGGACGAAGGCCCGCGGTTCTTTCTGGAAGGCGGACCCACGATGCGCTGGGTGCGCAATGTGAGGACGCAGCGGGACACCCTCTCTCCGAACCAGACCCGCACGTCGGACAACATCCCTATCGAACACCGCAAGCGGTTCCTCGGCGCGACGGCCGGCTTCGGGTTGCAGTTCATCGACGACATCGGCATTCGAGTCGTGCCGGAGTTCCGCTACACGCGCTGGCTTGCCAGCGCCTTCGACACCACCTCCGCCCGCAGCCGGCGCGATCAGTTCGAAGTGCTGGTGTCGATCACGTTCTGAGAGAGCCTCGCCGCCAGGTAGCCGACCGGGTCGCCCGCCTCGCGCGACACCTCCGCCAGTTGTGCGGCATCCCCCGCCATCTGGCAGAGCACAGCCACCGGCGGGCAGCGCAACTGCGACGCCGGCATTCCGGTTAGGTGCTGGCGGGCGATCGGGATCGCCTCTGCAGGGCGGTCCAGCCGCACCAGGAGCCGCACCAGAGCCTCCGCTCCGACAGCGGCTGCGATGCCCTCGTATCCGTCCAGCTTCGCGCGGAAGTGCGCGATCGCTTCCTCCTGCCGCCTCCCGAGCAGCGCTTCCAGGTACAAGCCACTATCCGTAAACAGGTCTTCGAACGGCGCATCCCCCTTGAACTGGAAGTTGTGCGACAGCCGCTTCCCGTATTCCGTGAGTTCCACCGCACGCTCGAGTGTCGCCGGATCCTCGGCGTCCAGCGCATGGCGGAGCACCGAGCCCACGTGCGACGTATCGACGTAGTAGGCGTATTCGCCGAACAGCCAGTCCCGGCCGGCGATCAACTCCCGCACGCTGCCTTCTGGAGCCGCGCCCTCATGCCGCTCAATTGCGCGCCGGAGATTGGCTGCGAGTTCGCCGTAGAGCGTATCGACCAGCATGCGCAGCGATTCGGCACGGCCGTCCTCTGACGGATAGTGGTCAAAGCAGGTGATCGCGCGGCAGATCCCATGGTGGGCCAGGATCAATTCCAGACCCTTCCGCGGATTGGCGCCCTCGTAGTACGCGATCTGCAGAACCGCCTCGATGCCTTCCCGCGCGGTCTCGTGCTCGATCGCCCGGGCGACCGGCTCCGGCTCGCCGATCGCGCGGAAATACGGCCAGGCGCGCGGGATATCGCCGTCGGCGAGGTACATCTCTCCCACCTCGCGGGCCGCCCCGAGACAGGCTTCGTCGTACTCGCGCTGCGCATCGGGCGCGAGTCCGGAAGGGCTCTGCGTCACCAGCAGCGGCAACCCCAGCCGGCTCCGGACGGCCATCGTGCGCAACTCGAACAGTTCCGGGTACCGTTTCTCCGCGCGCAGCCGCTCCGCCAGAGCGTCGAATGCCCCGCCGCCCGCGCTATCGATGAGATCGAAGAGGGTCACGCCGGCATCCCGGGGAACTTCCAGATGTCCAGCGCGTTCTTCCCGAGCAGCAGTTCGCGGTCCTCCTCGGTATAGAAATCGAGGTGGACGTCGACGAACTCGAGTTCCTTGTCCATCGGCAACTCCCAGCGCGGGCGTGGATACCCGGTCCCCCAGATGAGCTGCTTCGGGCCGAACTCCTCGTAGGTCGCTTTGAAAAACGGGAACGTGTCGCGGTACGGGAACTCTTTCGTCAGCGAGAGTTCGTAAGGCTCGGAGGCGCTGATCCACACCTGCGGGAACTTCTTGAGGCGGAACATCAGCTTGAACTCCTCCCACGGGTCGTCCTTCTTCAAGTCCGGTTTGCCCAGGTGGTCGACCACGATCTTCACGCCCGGGAAGCGTCCCGCCATTTCCTCAAGCATCGGCATCTGGTGCGGCAGGATGTAGTAATTAAACACCGCCCCCAATTTCTCCGCCTCTTCCCAGAGCGGATAGTGCTCCTTCGAGTTCAGCCACGTCGACTTCGGGTGATAGATCGGGCTGAAGCGCATCCCCTGGAACCCGTGCTCCACCACCCAGTAGCGCAGGCGCTCGGCCACGTTGGGATCTTCTGGGTTGATCAGCCCGTGCGCCACGAACAGGTCGGGGTAGCTGTGCAGGGAGTGCCGGATGTAGGAATTGTCCCAGCCGAAATAGCGCGGATTGACCAGCACCGCGTAGCGGAGGTTGAAGTCCTTCATCTGCGACACCTGGTTCTCAATCGGCGCCGGCTCTTTCACGACGAGATTGGGACGCTCAGGATGCGCGAAGGGAAACTTCGGGTCGAGCGTCCAGACTTCGAGGTGCGTGTCGATAATCAGGCGATCTTTCTTCTTCGGGGTGCAGGCCGTGAGCGCGGCGGCGCCGGCGAGCCACTGGCGGCGGGTGATGGCTGCGGACATGCGATCCATTGTATGCGCTAGAACGGATCGCGCATGGACCCGGGGCCCGGCGGCTGGCGGGGAAGCCAATACGAATCCGCCGCGGGGTCGAACTTCCGGCGCATCGGGTCGCGCCCGGCCAGGCGCATCGCCAGGCCCATCGGCGTGAACACGCCGTAGAACAGGATCGCCAGGACCACGGGATGAACAACCTTCCCCATCAGAATCCCAAGCTGCCTCCAGGCGCGGTTGAGCGGGCCCAGGAGTCGCGGCGCCGCCCATCCCGCCAGCAGGAAACCTACGGCAACCGCGAGCGCCCACACACGCATCGGAAGTCCCGCGCGCAGCGGATACACGCCGAAGATCGCGAACGCCGCCGCCATCACGAAGCCGAAGCTCCGCTCTTCCCGCATCAGGACGCCGCCCGGGGCTCGAGCCCCGCTCTGGCCAGCGCCGCGTAGACGACGAAGCCCGTGACGAAGCTGTAGACCACCGCCGGCTGCGCATAACGCAGCACTCCGTCCGGCAGCGGCAGGAACGGCAGGATGCCGACCACGAATCCGGCGGCCCACGCACCGTAGCCGGCCCAGTTGATGCCTTCGCGTGGACCCGCCCAGCGGCGTCCGGACAGCAGATAGTCCGCCGCCATCGCCCCGCAAATCGGCCCGAACGACGCGCCCACAATCGTAAAGAACCCGATGAGGTTCTCCGCCACGCCCGTCACCGCGAGCGCAATCGCCACCGTCACGCCGGCCATCGTCGAACTCATGCGCGGCACGCCCGGAATCATCGTTGCGAAACTGTTACCGGCGATAAACGCGCAGAAGCACGCGGGCGGAATCGAAGCCACCGTAAACAGGATGAACATCGTTGCGGCGAGCGTGCCGCCCATCGATGCGATGACCGTGTCGAAGTTCGTCCCGGCCAGATCCGGCATCAGCGCCTTGGCTCCGGCCACCGAAGCCAGCGGCAGTCCGCCGGCCACGATCACAGCCAGCACGATGCCCACGAGGCCGCCCCACCGCACGTCGCGGGCGTCGCGGCTGTTCATCCCGAAGTCCGCCCCGGCGGCGCCCGCGGTGGCAAAAAAACCGATCACCATCTGCACCAGGAGTGCGAATGCCGCCCAGGGATCCGGGTTGGTCACAGTATGCCGCGGCAGTCCCTCCGCCGTGCGGAAAAACACGACCAGGATCATCAGCAAGGGAATGAAATTGAGGAACGTCGCGATGCGCGCCACGTAGCCGATGCCTTTGACGCCCACGTACGCCATCGTGTACCCCCAAGCAATGCCCGCGATCACGAAGGCCGCGCTGCCGGGCGCGGCGTCGAGCCCCGCGGCGCTCGTCATGAACTTCGCCGCGAAGAACGTCCCGACCGCGAACCAGCCCACCTGCAACAGCCCCATCAGGAGCCCCGGCATGGCGTAGCCTCCGGTCGTTCCGAACGTCGAACTGCCGATGACGTACAGCGGAAAGCCCGTCTTCATCCCCAGCGTCGCCGGGACGTAGTAGAAAAGCTGGTAGCTCAGAAAGCCGGCGACCGCCAGCGCCGCCAGGCAGAGCCCGAGTCCCGCGCGGTCGATCGTGCCGCCGGCCATCGCGTTGTAGAATGCGATCCAAAGAAAGATCCCGGCGTAGGACGGCGCTGTGTTGGCGTACCAGGGTGCGCGGTTCGCGGCCGGGTTGGGCGCCGCGCGGGAAATGTATTCGGGCAGCATGGCTTCGGAGTATACTACGGTCCCTGTGTCTCGCGTAATGCATTTGTACTAGCAGAAGTATCTGCTAGTCTTTTTGCGCTATTGTCTCGCTCAATCCCACCTTCTACTATCGGATTCTGATGGCTCGAATCGTGCGAGGCGTTCTCGCTGCTCTTTCCGTTGTCTTGATTGCGCACGCGCAGGAGCCCGATGCGACTCACCTGCAGGACCCCACGTTGATTCTCGACCGCGGCTCCGAAGGACGCTCCTACCTCGTCCTGCCGCGCGGGCTCACACAGATCACCCTGGGCGCCGAACGAAAACGCGGAGACGACCGCCGGGATGCCAACGGTACGCCGTTCCGCGCCGTCGACCGCCGCTATCCGGACTTCCGCTACGCCATCCTCAACATGGGCTTCGGTCTCGGTAAGGGATTGGAGCTGGCGTTTACGCTTCCGTACACCTGGGCCAGTGACTTCTACGAAACGCCGCGCAATTTCTACTCCATGGCCAACCGCTTCGGGCAGCAGCTTGACCGCTGTGGCGGCTGTACCGGCCTGACCGACTCGTGGCTGACTCTGAAATACCAGCCTCTGCGCGATGCGCGCTTCCCGCTCGTCGTTCAGGGCGACATGAAGTTTCCGGAAATCTACCGGCACTCGAATCCGTACATGGGGTCGCGCGCCCATGACTTTCATTTGTCAGCATGGACTTTCTGGCACAACCGCCACGTCTGGTTTTCGCCGCGCGCCGGACATCTCTGGCGCGGCGGCTCGTTTGGCGACTCCATCACCTATCTGTTCGACACCGGATGGCGGCCATCCACCAGTCGCAAGGCGCACAACTTCTATGTGCGGATGCGTGTCGAGGGCAATGACGTCCACAACGGCGGCAAGCCGGACGCGGGCAATGACCGGTACCGCGGCAGTCATGAGCTGGCACCCGGGCGTCTCTTCAGCTATCGGGATGCTCAGGGCACCCGCATTGCGTGGTCGGCCGGGCTGACCCTGGCACAGTGGAATTTCGAATTCACCTACGCCCGCTGGCTGGCCTGGCGGAACCGCATCGGATTCCGCGAGTGGGGTTTGCAGGCCTCCCGGCCCCTCGTACAACGGGAACTGGTCAAAGGCGACCGGATTCTGGCGGCTCCCACGCAGGCCGAGGTCCGCGCGCGCGAACCGAACTCCATTACGCTCGCTCCCGGCGAGGGCTTCGCCGCCACGATCTTCGACTGGAAGCGGGGACAGAACCGGCATGACGACCAGGGACGGCCGTTTGACGCCGCCGGCGGCCGTCAGCACGACTTCCGCTTTCTTACCCAATACCTGGCGTATGGATTGCCGAAGGGATTCGAGGTATCGGCGCTCGTCCCGTACCTGTGGGGCAGGGAAGCGTTCGAGGATCCGAACCGGAACTTCTCCCACACGGGCCTCAATGACATCTGGCTCTCCGTTCGCAAGCAGGTTCTCTACAACGATCTCGTTCCCCTTGGCGTGGCTGCGGAGTTCAAGTTCACCGAGCCGATCCGCCACGCCGACCGCTGGCTCGGTGAGTTGACCCACGACATCATGATCTCGGCTTTTTCCGTAAAGGCCGGAACCAACTGGTGGGCGGCGCCGAAGGTAGGGTATAAATGGCGCGAGGGCGCATTCTCCGACGAGGTACCCTATGTCTTCGACACAGGGTACCGGCCTGGATTCCTGCGGCCCCTGCGCGACATGTATGTCAAGGGTCTGTTCACGGGCAACTTCAGCTTGAACAACCATTCCCCGGCGTCGCCCAAGGACCGCTTCGGCAACTTGAACCTGGCCGCCCCGCCGGACCACTACTTCACGTTCAATGCCGGCGCCCAGCATCGCGCGGGCTTCGGCGTCGGATTCCGGCTGATCCAGAACTGGAACGTCGAGATCATCAACCACGAATACCTGGCCACCCGCAACAACAACGCGTACGAACGCGACTGGACGATCGGTCTGGCCCGCTGGTTCTAAGGGAAGAGAAGAGACGACATGACACTCCGATTGGGACTCCTGTGCATTGCTCTGGCCTCGGCGGCTTTGCCGTCGGGGACGATTCAGCCCGGCGTAGGGGGCATCCGCGGCTGCCCCACCGCTTCGGTCGACGGAAAGATCACGTTCCTCGAAATCGAATCCGGCGAGGTGACCGTCGACGATAAGAAGAAGGGCGCCACGAAGCTCAAGGCGAGTGACCGGACCCGCTACCGGATCCCGGGCGTGAGGAAAGAAGACCTGGCGCTCCGGCAGGTCAAGGTGGACCAGGAAGCGAAGGTCACCTATTGCCGCGACAGTACGGAGATCGTTGAGATCAAGGTGAAGAAGTAAACTGGAGCCGATGACGGGCCGGCTCTGGCTGGTGGCGGGCGCCGCCCTCGCGGCCGGATACGCGGCCCTGACAGGCTTTGTCCGCTCCGACAACACGCCGTTCGACCTGGGCCTGTTCATCTCTTTGATGGCTGTCCTGGGCGGGCTGTGGTTGTGGATACTGCGCGCCGCCGCCCCGCCGCCCCTCCGCGTCACGGTCGCATTCGCACTCCTGTTCAGGGCGCTGGTCCTGCCCGCGGGTTTCTTCGAGGGAGACACTCCCCGTCTGATCCTCTACGACGACGACGTCTGGCGCTACATCTGGGAAGGCCACGCTTGGAGCGCGGGAGTGAATCCGGCGAAGGTCCCGCCCGCCGGCCTCGACGAATACGATCTGGAGATGCGCGACCCCGCGCTGCGGCAGCGGCTGTATCCGTCCGCCCGATGGAGCGCGATCTACGACAATATCGGATATCGCGATGTCGCCTCGCCGTATCCGCCGCTGGTGCACGGTCTGTTCCGCCTGGTGGACACCATGGCTCCGGGCAGCGTCCTCGGCTTCAAACTGCTGGCCACCGCGTTCGACCTCGGTGTCCTGATGCTGCTGGCTCGGCGCGATGCCTTTGCCGCTCTCGCCTGGGGGTGGTGTCCATTGGTCGTGAAAGAGTTCGCCGGATCCGCGCACCTCGACTCCGCGCTCGCGTTCGCCCTCACCGCCGCTGCCGGGCGGTCGGGCAGCCTGTGGCTGGCGGCGGGCGTTCTCGTCAAGCCCGTAGCCCTGCTCCTCGCTCCGGCGATGGCGCGGCGCGAACGCTGGCATACCTTTGCCGCCTGTGGTTTGGCCATTGCCGGCCTCGCCTGGTTCGCCCCGCGCGGGCTGGCCGACTATACCGCTGAGTGGACGTTCAACCCGGCGCTGTTCCGTGTGATCCCGTTGCCCCGGCCGGCGGCGCTGGCGGCCGCCGGAGCGGCCCTCATCATCCTGGCGCTATGGCTGTTGCGGCGCGACGATGGCTCCCGCGATGCCTGGGAGCGCCAGCAGGTCTGGCTCCTCGGAGGCTTTCTTCTGCTCACGCCGATGTTCGCTCCCTGGTATGTCGCCTGGGTTCTTCCGGCTGCCGCGTTACGCCGTGCCTGGTACTGGCTCGCTCTAGCTGCTTTCCTGTGCCTCTCGTATCACGCTGTCTACGCCTGGCGGGAATGGCCGGCCGTGACAATGATCCAGTTTCTCGCCCCGGCAGCGCTTTGGTGGATCTGGCGGCGCCGGTCCCGCTTACCTCCGCCAGGGGTCCGTTGAAATCAGGGATCCGGCCACTCGCCCGTTCGGTGTCATCGAACATTCATCTTTCTGTCATTCAGCGTTCATTTCCGGCTGGTATTCTTCGAAATCTGGAACTCTACCTTAGTTCAGAGGACTTTCATGACTAGACAGGGATTACGAAGGATCCATTTAATCGCAGGTGCGCTCTTGCTGAGCATGGCTGCAGCACCTGGTCTCGACGCGCAGGTGCGTCTCAACTTCGCCATGCCGGAGCGCACCCGCCTTCTCGAAGACCAGCAACTCGACGTCGTTGTGGAAATTCGTAACACTTCGAGCGTCTCGAATTTTCAGGTCACAGCGAACGGAACGAACATCACCAACCGTTTCGGCGCGCCGGAAGTGAAGGACCTCGATTGCGATACGGACAATGACGCGGTTTACCGCGCGCCCCTGATGCGCTTCGGCGCGGGGAATATCGAGCTCGTCGCCACCGGCACGGTCGGCGGCATCACCGTCCGCGATACCCGGACGATCGCGGTCATGCCTTTCTCCATGCCGGCGAGGCGGCGGAACGTCGTGCTGTTTATCGGTGATGCGATGGGTACCGCGTACCGCGACGCCGCCCGCCTGGTGGCCAAAAGCGTGGCGAGTCCCGACGGACGCAATGGCATGCGCGAGGGATTCTTCGACGATCTGCTCGAAATGGACAAGATGCCTGTCAGCGGCCTGGTGATGACGTATAGCTTGGACCGCGTCACTCCTGATTCCGCAAATACTTCCTCGGCCTGGGCTACCGGCAACAAAGCGCACACCAATGGATCGGGTGTCTTCCCCGATGGCACCGATTGTGTCTGGCGCACCGGCGGCGCCAACGCCTCCACGCTCCCGTCAATCCTGGACAACCCGCGGGTCGAAACCCTTTGGGAGTACCTGAAGCGGCGCTACAACTACCGCACCGGGATTGTGAGCACAGCCGACATCGCAGACGCGACGCCCGCAGGCCAGGCTGTCCATACCGCCTTCCGTCAAACGCGCTACGAGGTGGTCCGGCAGTACTTCGAGAACCCGATGCTCGGCGGCAAACCCGCGTTCGACGTGATCCTCGGCGGCGGCTGGGACCAGTTCATGCCGAATGTCCGGACCGACGGCCGCGACATGGTGCAGGAGTTCCGCAATGCCGGCTTCCGCTTCGTCTCCACCGCGTCTGAACTGCGGAACGTCAGTTCATTCGGAGGCCGGGTGCTCGGACTGTTCGCGGCGACCAGCAACCCCCGCAGCGCGGCGGACGGCATTCGCGCCGCCTCGGATCCGAACATGAACGTCGCCTACGACAAACTGGGTCTGCGGCGGCCCGGCAGCGAACCCATGGCAAACCTCGGGGCGTTTCCCGACCAGCCGATGCTCGATCACATGACCGAAAAGGCAATCGAAGTGCTCTCCGGGTGGGGCGGGAACCAGCCCTTCATTCTCATGGTGGAAGCTTCTTCCATCGACAAGCAGTCTCACCCGAACCATGCCGCCGGCACAATTTGGGACACGATCGAACTCGACAAGGCGATCGGCGTCGCCCGCCGTTTCCAGGAGAAGCGCGGCGATACGCTGGTGCTCGTAACTGCCGACCACGATCAGTCGATGGTGGTCAATGGTGTCGCTGTGGTTCCCGACGACGAATACTTCGACCGTGGCGTCGCGTTTGAGCAGCGGACCAACGCCGCGGTGGGCGAGCAGACCGCCCGTGTCTTCCGCGACGTGCACACCAACATCCGCTCCGCCTACGGCTTTCGCGATGTCGACCCGAACTCGGGTGGCGCGCTGGGCCCGGCGGCGCATCGCGCTTCGCCCCTCGTCCCCGCGCTCGGCTACGGCGGGCTTGGAGCCTACGATTTCCCGAACTACAACGACGCCGACGGCGATGGCTACCCCGAGAACGTCACCACCGCCGGCCGCGGCAATATCCGGCTGAGCGTGGCGTTCCGGACCGGAAGCCACACCGGCAGTTCCGTCCCGGTAACCGCCGAGGGTCCTGGCGCCTTCCTGTTCACCGGCCAGATGGACCAGACCGACTTGTTCTTCAAGATGGCCGTCGCAGTACGCGGGGACACGGAAGAAGGGGACAAGTTGATCCCGCTCCTTCGTTCCACACAGTTTCCGCAGACGTTTGGCAAGTAACCGGGGAACGGTATGAAGAAGTCTGTTCTTCTTCCCGTGCTGGTGCTTGGCGGACTCCTCACGCCCCTCGGGGCGGAGGAGTCCGCCTTGGTAACGGCCCCGGAATGGTTGGCGTCGCGGATTACTTTGGGCGCTACCGAGAAAGAGGTCATCCCCCTGTTCAGCGCCGTCCCGGCCCGATCCCGGGTCGGAGACCTGGTCACGGTCAGTTTCGCCGCTCCGCCGCAGGGAGTCCGCTGGCCCGAACACGTGCACGAAGACGGGCAACATGCCGATTCGTGCGACTCCACGGTCCCGTGGTCGTTTCAGTTTCGCGCGGGCAGACTCATCAGTGTCATGCTGACCATGCCGGAAGGCGTTCCCCTGTCCAGCGTCATGGGTGGACGCTCTGCCGTTGTCCGTCCCAGCGGTGAGCCGATTCCATTCGCCGTGTGGCGGCTCGACGCAGGGCGGGTTCTGCTGAGTCCTGGCCTGGAACAGCCGGAAGAAGCGGCCCGTCAGTTTCTGCTGATCGACAGCGGCCTGTTGCGAGTGCTGTACCCGCGGGTGGCTGCTTCTCTGGATGAACCCGGCCGGTAAGGGCTACCGCTCAATCCATTTGTCGGCCGCCGGCACGCGGGCCGTCAGCAGCGTTGCGATGAGCGCTTCGGGGTCAGTCCCTGAGAGTAGCAGTCCGCGGTGGACAGGCTTCAGGAAACCCTCGCGGACCGCATGGTCGGCGAACGCCAGCAGTCCGTCGAAGTATCCTTCGACATTGAGTAGCCCGCAGGGCTTCCCGTGGATCCGCAGTTGCGCCCAGGTGAGCGCCTCGCAGAGTTCGTCCAGCGTGCCCCATGCGCCCGGCAGAGCGAGGAACCCGTCGCTCAGGTCCGCCATCAATGCCTTGCGTTCATGCATCGACCGCACGATATGCAGCCGCGTCAGTCCCTGATGGGCGATCTCGCGTTCCACCAGCGCCTGCGGCATCACGCCGATCACCTCGCCGCCGGCGGCGAGACAGGCGTCCGCAACGACTCCCATCAGACCCACATCTCCGCCCCCGTAGACGAGGCCGATCTTGCGCCGGGCGAGCAACTCCCCGGTGCGGTGCGCCGCCTCACGGTAGACGGGCCGCGATCCGGCGCTCGATCCGCAATACACACAAATCTGCCGCAGCATGCTCCTCCAGTATGATGAACTTTGTGAATTGCGCCAAACGGAAATTCTGTCTGTGGCTCTGCGCCGCGGTGCTCGTTCCGGTGCTGCCGGTGGCCGCTCTCGATCCCGCCCCCGCGGGCAGTTTCACCATCGTCGTTCTGCCAGACACCCAGGGATACCGGGGCCGCGCGACGAAGGCGCAGCCGGACAGCGCCGAACCTGTAACGAACTCCGTGTTCGACGCGCACACGCGCTGGATCGTCGAGAACATCGATGCGCAGAGAATCGTTTTCGTGAGCCACGTCGGCGACATCGTCGATATCGACACCGATGCGCAGTGGGAAGTGGCGCGCCGCGCCATGGATCGCCTGCACGGCCGGGTCCCCTACGCCATCTCCGTCGGCAACCACGACATGACGCAGAAAGGGGACTCCTCGCTGTTCCAGAAGTATTTCGGCGCGGCCCGCTTCGCGATCTTCTCCTGGTACGGCGGGACCTTCGGCGGCCACGGCGGCGATGTCCGGATTTCCGGAAATAATGCGAACAGCTACCAGCTATTCTCCGCGGAAGGGCTGGATTTCGTCTTCCTGCACCTGGAATGCAACGCCCCGGATGACGTATTGGAATGGGCGGGCGGAATCCTGCGCCGGTACGCCAGCCGCCGCGCCATGATCACGACCCACATGGACCTCGGACCGCTTGACCAGCCAAAGACGCCCGAGGGCTTCTTCAAGGATCCGAAAGGCCGGATGCGCTGGGTGAAGCGTCACGGAACCCGCGGCAACTCGCCCCAGCAGATGTGGGAAAAGCTGTACCAGCACCACCCGAACTTGTTCGCTGTCTTCTCAGGCGACCAGAGCCGCACCGTCGCCATGAACAAGCAGGACAAAGGCAGGCACGGCAACACGGTGCATGCTCTGTTGAGCGACTATACCTCGTCCGGACCGCTCCGCCTGTACCGGTTCGTCCCGGCGCGGAACGTGATCGAAGTCATCACGTATGACACAACCCGGCGCGAACTTGTCGAAGATACGAAGACCGTGCCAGGCCGCGAGAACCACCAGTTCACGATTCCGCTGGACCTGAGCCGGAGGGCGAAGTAGCCAAGGCGCTTGGTGCCGCATCACCCGGCTGACACCGGGTGCTATCGGCGATAGCCGCCTGCGCCAGCGGGCGGATGCGGTCACCTGGCACATGCAGGGCTGCTACCGAACCCGCCACCACGCGTCGAGCGCGCGCCGCAGTTCCCGCACCACCCGCGGCTGCTTCGCCGCAAGGTTGGTGCGCTCTCCGGGATCGGTGCCGACGTCGAACAACTCAGTCTCTTCCGCCCACCCGGTTGATTGCAGGCGTTCCCACAACAGCATCTTCAGGTTCGGGCGGTACGGCTCGATGAGCTTCCATTGATCCCGCACAATCCAGCGGTACTTCAGGTTCGCCTCGGGCCTCTCGATATCCGCCAGCGTGTGAACGAATGACGCCCCATAGGCCGCATTGCGCGCCGCCAGCCGGCGGCTTTCGCGCAGATCGATGCCCGGCAGATCGCCCGGCACGGCCGCCCCGGCGGCCGCGAGGATCGTCGGCGCGATGTCGACGCTGCTCACCAGCGTCCGGTCGTCGCGCCGCGCTGCCACGCGTCCCGGCCAGTTCACGATCAACGGCGTCCGCACGCCCGCGTCATAAGGAGACATCTTCGCGCGCGTCTGGTCCAGCGTATGGCTGCCCTCAAGCTGGACCCAGCCGTTGTCCGCGAGATACACGATCATCGTGTCCGCCAGCTTGCCGCGCTGCTCCAGATGTCCAACGAGCTGGCCCACCGTTTCGTCGAGCCACTCCACCATCGCGTAGTAGCGCGCGACCGCGATCGGCCGGCCAGGAGTCCGATAGTTTGCCAGCAGGCGCTCCGGGGGATTGTGCGGCGTGTGCGGAAGAAACGGTGCGTACCACAGGAAGAACGGCCGGTCGCCCGCGCCGTCGATGAAGTCGAACACCGGCTGCATCGTCTCGCGGCCGATCTTGAGGCCATCGTCGCCGTGCCGCCCGCCGCGCGCGACATCCCCGTGCGTCATGCACTCGGTGAAACAGCAGCGGCACTCCCCCTCCCACCACTTGCCGGACTGGTGGCTGACGTAGCCCTGCGCGCCGAGCAGCGCCGTGATCGCCTTCGACCGGCGGAACACCTCGACCATGCGCGCCCGGTTCTCCGCGGCCCGTGCGTCGCCCGGCGGATCGTTGCCCATGATCAGGTGCTGGTGCGGATAGAGGCCCGTCATCAAGGTCGCAAGACTCGCCCGGCACAGGCTCGACGGCACGTACCCTCGCGTATAGGTCAGCCCTCCGGCGGCGAGTTTGTCGATGTGCGGCGTGCGGATCGCGGGATGACCCATGAACCCGTAATCGCCCCAACCGTGATCGTCGGAGATGATCAGGACAACATTCGGCGGCGCGGCGCAGGCGGCCGCCGCCAGAAGCAGCAGCAGTCCGGGGATCTTTTGCACAAGGCCATCCTACAGGAGTTGAGTTCGGCCGCGGGCCGCAGAAAGATCCAGGCATCATACAGCGGAACTTCTTCTCCGACGGTGTTGTCGAAGAAGAGAACGCACAGTGCGAACTATTCGGCTTTGACCGTACGTGCGACATCCCGACGAAGCCCGCACAGGAGATCCCTCAATCGGCCAAAGCATCGGGCCAGAACGACGGCATCACCGTGGTGACAATGCCGAGGAGCGCATCAAGCAGGCGCGCCTACAACACGATCCGGTTGCAACCGGCAATTCGGTCAAAGTCGCGATCGAAGCTGCAGATGCGTTCGAGCTTGTAGACGGCTACTACCGCCGCGTGGACGGCATCGCGGGCGGTCAAGGTGGGGTCTGTCTCGAGGATCACCCGTGCGCGATCCATGACTTCGCCAGTAATCGAGAGCACCTCCGGGAACAGGCGTCGCGCGAAATCAAAGACAAGCTGCCCGTCCGCCCATCGGTTCAAGGCCCGGTACCGGTGGAGTATCTCCTGGAGAACCTCGGCGTCCACTGTGGCTGTGACCTGGTTGTTGGCCACACGATCCAGGAAGGCGACCGCGGGGGCCTTGTTCGGATGCGCGGCGCCCGCGGCGTACATCAGCACATTGGCGTCAGTCAGAATCAAGGCAAAGACTCCGCCCGGGGGACTGACTCCAATTCCATTTCCTCCGGCGTCCCCACCGGAAGACTGAGCGCCGCAATCCCCGCCACGGCGGCGCGCCGCTCATCCCGCGTCGTCAAAAAATACTGGCGCCGGCAGGCGTCGCGCACCAGTTCGCCCACGCTCGACGATCGCGCACGAGCCAAGACCGCCAGTTGGTCGTACAAGTCTGGCGGGAAGAGAATCGTCGCCTTCTTGACTTGATCCATATCGGTATCCATATCAGGATACCATCGGAGAATCGTTCCCCCACGACCGGGGGCCAGAACGACGGCATCACCGTGGTCACGGCGCGGAGGAATGCGTGAGACAACTCTTGTTGCTTTGTGCTGACGATCCTTCGGATCGAGCACATGAAAGACGTGCTCGACCGGATTCCCGGCGTCGAAGCGATGGGCATCACGCTCGTGCCCTGGATGATGGTCCCGGGCCAGGAACGCATCGTGGCGGGACGCTTCAAGGAAGTGCTGGAGACGAAGGAGACCGCCCGGCAGCGCTCCCCGCGCTCCGAATCGGAACTGGCGTAATCAGCGCCGCACCGGAATCGTTGCCCCGCCTTGCGTGGTGGCCGAACCCATGCGGACTGTGACTGGGATGTCGCCGCTTTGTGCGTGTGAGAGTGGAGCGGTCGCGGTTGCTGCAGTGAGAAACGTTCGGCGAGTCATGTTGGTCTCCAATCTCCTGCTACAACGGCGGTCCGGCGTTGTCTCCGAGCATCGCGCGACGTACCAACTGGATCGGCGGCCTGCCGTAGGAAAGAAATCGGTCGCCAGGAGCAGCAGTAGTCCGGGGATCTTTCGCACAAGGCCATCCTACAGGAGTTGAGTTCGACCGCGGGCCGCAGTAAGATCCAGGCATCATGCAACGCCGGAACTTCTTCAGGGAGCGCGGCCGCGGCCTTGGCCGCGCTGCCCGGCGGCCAGCGGATCGCCTCCGCCATGGCGGCACGCAACGCGCAGGATGCCGCGAAGGTCTACACGAAGCTCGGCCTCCGCCCGATCATCAACGCGGCCGGGACCTACACACATCTGGGCGGCTCCCTGATGCCGCCCGAGGTCTTGGAGGCAATGAACGATGCCGCCATGCACTATGTCCCGATCCGCCAGCTCAGCCGGGCCGCCGGCGAGCGCATCGCTGAGCTCACCGGCAATCCCGCGGCTCTCGTGACCACGGGTGCGGCCGGCGCCATCTTCGTCGGCACCTGTGCCGCCATCGCCCGCGACGACCCGGACAAAGCGAAACGGCTGCCCTTCACCGACGGGATGAAGAACGAAGTCGTCACCCAGAAGCTGCACATGACTGGATGGATCCGCCAGTGCGAGGCCGCGGGCGCCCGCATGGTGGAGGTCGAGCACAAGGACGAACTCAAACGCGCCATCACCGGGAAGACGGCCATGCTCTACTTCCTCGTTGCCGACCGCCACTTCGGCAAACACCGCGACCAGCCCGACGCTCCGGGGGGCATGGTGTCGCTTGAAGAGTGCGTGGCAATCGCCCGCCGTACGCGGGTCCCGCTTCTGGTCGATGCGGCGGCGGAACTGCCTCCCACGGAGAATCTCAGTGGTTATACGAAGATGGGCGTCGACTTGGTCGCGTTCAGCGGCGGAAAAGGGCTGCGCGGCCCCCAGAACGCCGGTCTGCTCGTGGGGCGCAAGGACCTCGTCGAGATCGCCGAGACGTTCCAGAGCCCCTATTCCGGCATCGGCCGCGACCTGAAAATCTCCAAGGAAACCTACATCGGCATGCTGGCCGCCGTCGAGCGGTACGTCAAGACTGACCACAAGGCGGAGTGGGAATCCTGGCGGCAGCAGATCGAGCACATGAAGAGCGTGCTCGACCGGATTCCCGGCGTCGAAACTGGCTACGTGCCAGGGCACATCACGAACCACGTCCCGCGCCTGTGGGTGAAGTGGGACGAAGCCGCGCTCAACTTCTCGCGCGAGGAGTGCTTCGCTGCGCTCGAATCCGGCGATCCTTCTGTCGTGCCGCTGCGCACGCCGATGGGCATCACGCTCGTGCCCTGGATGATGGTCCCAGGACAGGAACGCATCGTCGCGCGGCGCTTCAAGGAGGTGTTGGAACAGGCGAAGAAGACCGCCGGGCAGCGCCCGCCTCGCAGCGAAGCGGAATTGGCCGCCGATTTCCTGATGGACAACCCGATCGACGCCTGGAGCCCCGGCGGACCCGTTGCGTAATCAGCGCCGCAACGGAATCGTTGCCCCGCCTATGCGGATTGTGTCCGGGATGTTGCCGTCCGGCGTCGCCGGCGGCACCACCACGTTGAACTGGTCGAGGCCCGGCGCGTCCGGGGAGAGAGAGGCGCCACAACTTCGAATTGCCGGTCAGCGGTCTCGCTCGGATCGTAAGGACCGGCCAGAGGAGTATCCCCCCGGAGGTCCGCGGCCTGGGCCGAGCCTCAGATCAGCCGAACACTGCCAATCGCTGGCCCGCAGATTCCGAAGCGCTCGGCAAGTTCATTCACGGCCATCCACAATTTCTCTAACCCCAGCAAGAACAACCGCTTCCCCCGGAGCCCATCACCCGTCTGCTTGACCCGCTCTGCCATCCTGAAAGGGGAAGGAGTCCGCGCACGCCCGAAGGGAGGGCCGCGTCGTCCTCGCCCGTTCCCACCGGATGCTCCGCCGTGAGATGCCGGCGCAACCAATGTGCGACATCGAACCCATTTCTTCCGCCGAACCCGAGCCGCCGGGCAGCGACTTGCCAGCCCCTGCTCCGGAAATTGCAAATACAGACCCAATCTCCGAAGAATCGATCCCCCGGCCCGCACCCGCTTCCGCCACGCCGCGTGATCCATAACCGGAAACGCCGCGAGGGTGATTCACAGCTTTCGTCAATCAAACGAAGCCCACGAGCCGCACTCGCATAAAGAACCAACGGGCTCGCGGCCGCGATAGCCGCCCCGCGTAGCGGGCGGATGCGGTTGCCGCTTTCCCAAACCCTGTTCGCCGAAAGGGGAAAATCGAATGCCCGGATGTCCCATTCGTTCGCACCCCGAGCGCGCCGCCATCGAGGAGAAGATCCGCGGCGGCGTCTTCTGGACCTGCCTCGCCGCGTTCTCATCGATTGCTGCCGCCAGCGGGGCAAGCCCGGCCACCACCGCCGCCCTCGTCCCGAACTCCGGACCCGTTGTGAACCCTCGAACGGCAAACCTCGGTTGCTCCTGGCAAGTCCTCCCGAATGGACGCTGCGCTCCGTCCGCTTCCGGGAGGCCTCCGGCAGATGCGCGGATCCGGATTTGTCCGCATACGTTACTAGTTCTTAAGCGTCAAATGTTCTCGATTCTGTCACGTTCTTGTCATTATCTCGGTGCTATCCTCGGGCAAATCAGATTTTCCGCAATCGGTCCAGCGATGACAACTATCTTTCGCCTTTCTGCCTGCCTTCTGGCGTTTGCATTCGGACTCCACGCGCAGTTCGACACGAGTGTCGTCCTGGGCACGGTCCGCGACCCGGCTGCCAACATCGTTCCCGGAGCGAACGTCAGACTGCTGAATCTGGACACCGGGATCGAATCGCAGGCGGCGACGAACGATAGAGGCGACTATATCTTCCTCAATGTCCGCATCGGAGCCTACCGCGTGACCGTGGAGCAGGCTGGTTTCACGACCGCCACAGTGGAGCCGGTGCGCGTGGCCGTTGGCGCCCGCCAGCGCGTGGACGTTCTCCTCCAGATCGGGCAAGTCACCGAGACCGTCCAGGTGACCGAAGGCATCATGGCGGTGGAGTCCGATTCGAGCGACCGCGGCCTGGTCGTCGTCCAGCGGCAAATCGTCGATCTCCCGCTAAACGGGCGCAATTACTCCGACTTGGCCCTGCTTTCGACCGGTGTCCGCCAGTCCGACTACGCTTTCGCAAATCCTCCTCGCGAAGGCTCGTTCAACGCGAATGGCCAACGCAGTATTTTCAACAATTTCCTAATGGACGGTGTGGACAACAACTCGTACGGCACGTCGAACCAGGGCTTTTCGAACCAGGTTGTCCAGTTGACGCCTGACGCTGTCGGAGAGTTCAAGGTCGTGACCGCCAATGCCAGCGCCGAGTATGGACGGAGCTCCGGCGCGGTGATTAACGCGACAATGAAGAGCGGCACGAACGAGTTCCACGGCTCAGCGTGGGAGTATCTGCGCAACACCGAGTTGAACGCCGTCGGCTTCTTCCGGCCGGCGACCGGCAAGCCGGTCTTCCAGCGGAATCAGTTCGGCTTCACCGCTGGCGGCCCGATCGTGAAGAACCGCGCCTTCTTCTTCGCCGACTACGAGGGCTTCCGGGAGCGCCAGAAGTTCGTCGTCTTCTCCAACCTCCCGACCATGGATCAGCGGCGGGGCATTTTCCCGGTCGCGATCCGCAACCCTCTGACGGGCGCGGAATACCCAGCCAATACTCCTTTGCCGGCGAGCGCGGTCACGCCTTTCGCTCGCAAGGTGCTCGATGAGCTGCCAGAGCCGAATGCACCCGGTACGAACAATTTCCGCAACTTGCGTGCCGACCGCAACAACAGCGACAAGATGGACCTGAAGCTGGATGGGCAGCTAAAGTCCACCATGTCCGCGTTTGTCCGGCTCAGCCACCGCAAGCAGAACTACTTCCAGGCTCCCCCAATCCCCGGTCCGTCCGGTGGCGACGGGAACGGCTTCATCCGCATCCTGAACCAGCAGTTGGCTACCGGCTGGACGTGGACGGCGTCCACCACGTCGCTCGTCGAGGTCCGCTATGGCCAGTCCCGCACGCTGGCGGGCAAAGAGCCGCCCGCGATTGGGGGTCCCAGCATGCGGGATCTCTACGGCATTACCGGCCTCAGCGAGGATCCCCGCCTCACCGGCGGTCTCACGGCGCAGCGCGTCACCGGGTTCACCGCGTTCGGACGCCAGGCCACCAATCCGCAATGGCAGCATCCGGATCTGTACAACCCGAAGATCAACTACTCGCTGATCCGCGGACGGCACACACTCAAGGCGGGCTACGAGTTCCAGCGCGTCCATACCGAAATTCAGGATGTCAACCCTCTCTACGGCCTGGACATCTACAACGGCAACTTTAGCGGCAACAATCTGGCCGACTTCATGTTCGGACTGCGCAGCGAATACCAATTGGTGAACTTCTACATCGCTCAGTACCGCCAGATGATGAACTTCGCCTACTTTCAGGACGACTGGAAAGTGTCGCCGAAATTGACCGTGAACCTCGGCCTGCGCTACGAGTACGCTACGCCCCAGTGGGAGCGGGATAACGTGCTCTCGAACTTCGACCCCGCGACGAATGCGCTCATTCCGGCAACCAACGGATCGATCGCAGACCGGGCGCAGGTGAACCCCGACCGCAACAACTTCGCTCCGCGCCTGGGGATGGCGTATAGCCTCGACCCGAAGACCGTCATCCGCGGCGCCTATGGCACCAGCTACATCCACTTCAACCGCGCCGGTGGCGGCAACATCCTCGGGATCAACGGCCCGCAAGTCGTGATCGCGGTAATCGCCCAGCGTCCCACCGACGCCGGCTTCCGGCCGACCCAGGACGGCTACCCCTCAGGCCTGACCGATCCCAGCCGCTTCGACCCGCTGCGCGCCAATATCAGCTACATCCCGCGGGACACGCCGTCCGGCATGGTGCAGAACTGGTCCTTCTCGATCCAGAGAGAACTGCCCTGGGGATTCGTCACGGACCTGGGCTATGTTGGCAGCAAATCGTCCAATCTGATCCTTTTCGCGGACTTCAACGAAGCGCGTCCGCAGCGGCCGGGTGAGAACCTCTCGATCCAGGCGCGCCGTCCGAACCAGGCATTCAGCGCTGTCACCGTGACTTGGCCCGAGGCGGAAGCCAACTATCACGCACTGCAGTTCCGCATGGAGCGCAAGTTCCGCGGCGGATTCTCTTTCCTGAATTCGTTCACCTGGTCGAAGACGATCGACACCACCGGTCAGGCGCTTGAGGCGCAGGGTGGCTCCGGCGGGCGTAGTTCCCCGCAGAGCTTCTACAACCTCGATGCCGAGCGCGCCCTGAGCGATTTCGACCAGCCGTTCAACAACACGACGGCCGTCCTCTATGAATTGCCGTTCGGCCGCGGCCGCCGGTTCGCCAACTCGATGCCCCTTCCCGTCGAGTGGCTGGCGGGCGGCTGGCAACTGAGCGCCATCAATTCGCTCTGGAGCGGTACGCCCGTCAACCTTGCGTACAATGCGCCGCTGCAATTTCAGGTGTCGCAGACCCTGCCGGACTGGCGGGGCGGCATCAGCTACCGGCCGAACGTTCTCGGCTCCGTGATGGTGCCGGAGGGCGTGCGGAACCACGACCGCTGGCTGGACCCGGCGCAGGTTGTCATCCCCACGGATCCGAGCCAGCCGTTCGGCAATGCCGGCCGGAATATCGCCCGCCGCCCGGGATTGGCGCAATTGGATCTTGGGATTCAGAAGTCCTTCATCCTGCCCTGGCGCGAGGGCATGGCGCTGCAGTTCCGCGGTGAAGCGTTCAATGCCTTCAACCGCACGAACTTCGGCAACCCCCAGATCAACCGGTCGGTGGCCACCTTCGGGACCATCCGCAGTACGTTCCCCGCGCGGCAGATCCAGTTCGCTCTCCGCCTGGAGTTCTGAGCCCGTCCGATAAAGGTGCCGGCGGAATGGCGCTGTGGAGCAACCCGAGAAGCGGATCGGCCCCCCTTCGGAACGACGCCTGGAGCCCCGACGGACCCGTGAAGTAATCAGCGCCGCACCGGGATCGTCGCGCCGCCTTGTGTGTTGGCCGAGCCCATGCGGATTGTGACTGGGATGTCGCCGTCCGGCGTCGCCGGCGGCACCACCAGGTTGAACTGATAAAAGCCCGGCGCATCCGGGGACAGACCCGCGTACAGGATCTGCGCCGGCGACAGCGTCACCCCACCGATCGTGATCACCGGGGCTTCTCGCAGCGGCGCCAGCCCGCGCGCGAACTCGCCCGGCTGGTACACCGGGTCGGTGAGTCCGAAGCCCGTCCCGTAGAGGATTACGACTTCGCCCGGACGCGCCGTCACTCCGCCCCGAATCACGGAGGGCTCGGCCAGGATCGCGTTATTCCGCGACCCGTTCAGCGCCGCGATGCTCCGCCCGTTGAACGTGAAGAATCCCGGCTTCGCCGCCGTGGCCGTGACCCCGACCGGCGCACTGCTCCGCTCGTTCGGCGTACCGGGGTTCAATACCACCTGAACCGCGAGGTTCCCCAGCGTCTCAAGCAGCGGCGCCTGGGCGTTGATCTGGTCGCTCTGCACATAGAACGGCCGCGCCAGTTCCGTGCCGACCCGCACCGCCACGCACGCCAGGTCCGGCTGCAGAACGCCGTTCACGAGGTCGCCCAGGACAGCGGCGTACTGGGTCTGCGTGGACGCAAAACCGTTTCCGAACACGGTGAACATGCCGTTCGGGGCGATACCGCCTTCGAACGAGCCGGCGTTGACCACGCCCGGCAGCAGGGTACGGATCTGCGGCGTTTCCGAAAGGTTGCACTCGGCCGCCGACACCTGCGCCGTGGCTGTATAGACGCGGTCCCCGCTGTCGCGCCCGTCATTGTTGCCGGAGATCCCGGCGGCGTAAAACACCACGGGACCCGCGTCGCGGCCGGGAGGGGTCCACTGAACGGCCCAACTTCGGGATCCGCCCTGGCCCCCGGTCGACGATTGCACGGTGTGGCCTGCGAACTCGACCGCCTCACCCCCGCACGGAGCGAGCGAGCCGTTGGCGCAGACAATATGCAGGGAGTCCGAGGGCGCGAAGCTGCCGCCCTTGCTCGTCAGGTCGCGTGCCATTCGCGCGGTCAACTGGAACCCCCAGCGCAAGGCGTTCGGGTCGGTGACCTCAACGGTAATGGTTTGCCGGACGCCGGGCGTATACGCGTTGGCGCGCACCAGAATGCGGCCGGGTCCCTGGTTCACCGGCGGCGATCCGGTATGGCAGGCGGCGCATTGCCGGCCGCCGTCCACCGGAGCCCCGGTGAAGCCGGGGGACATAATTCCTGCGTTTGCGAATAATAGGGCGGGTGTCCAGGCCGCCGCCACCAGCAACGTGCGCAAGTGCCCCATACGGACACACTACCACCTCAGCGCTGGATGAACAGAAAAACCTCGCCGGGTGAGCTGACGCCGTCCACTTCGACGACCACCGGCTGATCGCCGTCACTTACCGTTTCTGGAACCGTGATCGCTACTTGATAGAGCGAAACAAAGGTAGGCGAAAGGACTGCGGAGATCACGGCAGCCTCCGTGCCTCCGATCCTAACGCGTACTTGACCTGCAACTCTACGAAAAGTGCCATCCGATGGGACCACCTGACCCGCCGGCATAGGAGGATCCGTCGTTCCCAAACCCGTTGCCCAAAGGATCAAGATGTCTCCCGGCCTAACGGGGAGAGTCGTAATGCCCGGAAAGATACCTGCTGGCGCGCGGAACCGGCCCCCCGGGTGATCCGTTGCTACAGCGTACCGGCTCTGCCAAAGGAAGAATGCTGGCTGGACCGAAGCGAGGTTCGCCGTGACGGCTTCGCTTGCAACACCATCCCTGGTCACCTGCACGGTCACGGGACCCACCGCGACGTCACTGGGCGACTGAAAGTTGATCTGCGTGGGACTAAGGAAACGGATGAACCCTGGTCGGCCGTTCACTGTGACCCTGACGCCACCCAACGATTCCGGAAGTTGGCCTCCGATGATGGCGTCGTCCCATAGTTCTTGAGAACTGGCGAGTCCGGTGCCGACGATGGTCACCCACGACGCCGGGGCCAGCCCCGGCTGGAAGCTCGCCCCGTTCACGACGCCGTTCTGCGAAATGGTCGGACGGGGACCCGCCGCTTCCGGTGTGAGTCGGGCCGTGGTGGAGTAGATGCGGTCGCCTGTGTTGCTGCCGTTGCCATTTGCCGCGTTGCCGGCGGCAAAGAAATCGACGGGCCCCACGTCGTTCTCCGGCGCAGTCCAATCGAATTCGAACGTGGCGGAACCCGTGCCACTGGCTGGATTGGTGTGAATCACGAACTGGCGTAGCGCGGGCGTACAGGGCTGCTCCAGGAGGGCCGGTCCCGCGCAGATCACCACGGTCTGCGGACTCACCGCTGTCAAAGTTCCCGCGCGCACGGCTCCGTCGCTGGCCAACCGGGCGGTTGCTTGGAAGCCCCAGCGCCGCTGATCGGGATCGGAGACGGTTAAGGCGACCCGTTTCGTCTCGCCAGGGCGGTAGGTCGCACCGTCTGCAAAGGTCAATGTGGCGCTGCCGGGCCCCCCGTTCAGTGGGGTGCCCGAATGGCAACCGACGTCCGCACACGTAGCTCCATTCCTGTCCGCCGGCGCTCCAGTGTTTCCCGGATCGGGACCAAACTGAAGGGCATACAGCAAGACTGGCACGACGGCAGCGACCGTCGCAGCTTTGGCAATCGTGATTCTACGTATCTGACGCATGACGATCCTCCAATTCCCCCACCCCAACTCGCGGTCTTGACGCGGCTTCCGCCAGCTTCGTTTCAGAAATCTCGATGGCGCGGCCAGCCACCCGGAACGTCGTCACAACCCTGGATGTTATCATCAATGCTGAAGGTGATAACATGATCCGCACGCAGATCAGCCTGGACGAGCACGAATATTCTTTGGCGAAGCAGCAAGCGCGCTCGCTCGGTATCTCAGTTGCCGAATTTGTGAGGCGAGCTGTCCGGGAAGCTCTCCCTGCGAGAGGCGAGACGGCCTGGATGAGATTCGCTGGCCTCGTCGAGACCGGAGATCTGCAGTCCAGCCGGTCCGTCGATGAGATTGTCTATGGTCAAAAGGACTGAGTGCTACGTCGACACTTCCGCGTTCATCGCCTTTCTTGACCGATCTGACAGTTACCACGCACTCTTTCGCCGGCTGTTCTCCGCTCCGCCCAGGCTCATGACCTCGGCGTTGGTGGTCGCCGAAGGACACGGCTGGTTCCTGCGGCGCTATGACCGGAACAGGGCGACTCAGTTTCTTGCCTTCCTCGACGCCCTGCCTGACCTCTCGATTAAGGGGTTCGACGTTGTGGAACTGGCCAAGGCTAGTGAGGTTGCAAAGAAGTACGCAGACCAGAAGCTCACCTTGGCGGACGCCCACGGAATCGCCTTGATCCGGGAATCCAGGATCGCTTCCTGCTGGTCGACCGACCGGCATCTCAGTTTAGGCGGCGTGCCACTCGTCATCTGACTCAGCGGTGCGCGATCAACTCGATCTCGACCACGGCGCCATCCAGCGGAATCCCTGAAATGGAAACGGTGGTCCGCACCGGCGGCTCATCCCCGAAGCGGCCGCGGTAGACCTCGTTCATCGCCTGGTAGTCCTCCAGTTTCGCCAGATACACGTTGCACTTGAGCGCGTTCTTCATCGAACTGCCCGCCACCTCCAGGCACTTCTCGATCTCGTCGAGCACAAACTTGGTCTGCTCGCGGATGCCGCCGACTTTGTTCGTGCCGTGGCCGCTCACGAAGATGAAATCGCCGTAGGTAATCACCTCGGAGTACAACGGAGTCGACGCCGGCTTGCCGCGCCGGTAGTGAACGGTCTTCTTCTTGGCCGGTCCCTGCGCCATGGCCGCGGCGGGCGCGGCGACGGCGGCGGCGAGCATCTTACGGCGTGACTTCGAGTTGGACGGGGCTGGGTTCTGGTTCATCCTGGCTTTCCAGCGTATCAGGCTGGCGCAGGTACTGCACAATCACCGACACGCGCCGGTTGTTGGCCGCTTCGGGTGTTTCCTCGTTCCGCAGCCGCTGGTCGGCGAACCCTCGCACTTGCCGGACCTGGTCCTCGCGTAACCCCTGCTCCTGCATCAGCCGCCGTGCCGAGTTTGCCCGGTCGGCCGACAATTCCCAGTTGCCGTAGTTGCCGCGGCCCAGGTACGGCCGCGAGTCCGTGTGTCCCTCCACCACAATCGTGTTCGGCAGGGCTCCCAATTGCCGGGCCAGCAATTCCAATAGCGCGATACCCGGTCCGCTCGGCTGTGCATTGCCACTCTCGAAGAACATTCCCCGCTCCGTCTCGATCAACTCGATGCGCAGCCCCTCGCCCGTCACCGTCATTTCGATCTGGTCGCGGATGGAGTCCAGTTGCGGAGCCTTCTTCAAAGCTTCCGAGATCATCTCCTTCAGCATGTCCATGTTGTCTTCGGACACCGACACGGCCTCACCCGCGCCGGCCATCGTCGATCCCACCTGCTTGCCCTTGCCCGACGGGTCGGTGAAGTATCCCCCGACCGCCTTCTGGACCTTCTGGCTGCTCGACAACAGCCATAGAACGATGAACAGCGCCATCATCGCCGTGACGAAGTCCGCATACGCCACCTTCCACGCCCCGCCATGATGCGCCGCGTGGTGTTTGTTCTTGCGAACAATAATGATCGGCTGCGAGTCCAGATCCGCCATCGTCCTACCCGCCCTTCTTGAAGGACTCCTCCATCTCCTTGAACGACGGCCGCACCTTCGCCGGAATCGCGCGCCGGGCAAACTCAAGCGCCAGCAGCGGCGCCGCCCCGCGCACGAACGAGATCAGAGCCATGCGCAGGAACTGGTAGTAACGCGTCTCGTCCTCGTTCAGCTTGCCAAGATTAGCCGCTATCGGTCCGAAGAACCCGTAGCAGAGTAGGATTCCCAGGAACGTCCCGACCAGCGCCGCCGCCACGTGAGCCCCGATCTCCTCCGGCGGACCGCCCAGCGACCCCATCGTGATGACAACGCCCAGAACGGCCGCCACGATCCCCAGACCCGGCAGTGCATCCGCCATTTGGGACAGGGCGAGCACCGGTTCCCCGGTCTCCTGATGGTGCACCTCCATATCGAGTTCCATCATCTGGTCGAGTTCGAACGCGCCCACGCCCCCGGTAATCGACATTCGCAGTGTGTCGCAGACGAAGTGGACCGAGTGCTTATCTTTCAGGAACTTCGGATACTTCGAGAAGACGGCGCTCTTGTCCGGTTCTTCCACGTCGGCCTCCAGCTTCGCCATGCCCCCCTTGCGCGCTGTCTGAAACAGCTCGTTGAGCATCTTCAGGTTCTCCAGGTAATGCGCCTTCGTGAAATGGTTGGCGGCGAAGATCCGGAACGTGCCGATGAAGATCTGCTTGACCGTGGGCAATGGATTGGCGATGAACAGAGTGCCAAACGCCGCTCCCCCGATAATCACAAGCTCGGCCGGCTGGAATAAGACTCGAAGATTTCCGTGTGCCATCAGGTACCCGCCGATGACGGCTCCAAGGACAATCAGAATTCCCACTATCGGAAGCATATGTGCAAAAGGGGACTGCCCCTGCTGATTCTATCGGCGGGGCAACAGGAAGTGCTGTAGGGCATCGGTCGCATGCTAGGTTGAGAGGACATGCCCATTCGCTCGTCCCTTTGCCTGATGACCTCACTGGTCCGGGAACGCGCCATCTCCCCCGTCGAACTCCTGAACGCCCATCTGCGCCAGATCGCCCGCCTGAACCCCACCTTGAACGCCTTCGTCCGCCTCGACGAACAGCGCGCGCTGGACGCCGCCCGGCGCGCCGAACAGGCCGTAATGCGCGGCGATGCCATGGGGTTGCTGCATGGGGTCCCGGTCACCGTCAAGGACAGCTTCGACTGGGCCGGCGAGCCGACCCTCTGCGGCAGCCGCTTCCGCTCCGGACACCGCGCCGCGCACGACGCGACCGCCGTTGCCCGCCTGCGCGAAGCCGGCGCCATCCTGCTCGGCAAGACCAACTGCCCCGAGTTCCTCGCCAACTACGAGACCGACAACCACTTCACCGGGCGCACCAACAATCCCTGGGACCTCGAACGCACCCCCGGAGGCTCCAGCGGCGGCGAAAGCGCATTGATCGCCGCACTTTGCTCGGCCGGCGGCATCGGCAGCGACGGCGGCGGCTCCGTGCGCGTTCCGGCCCACTGCTGCGGCATCGCCGCCCTCAAGCCGACCCCGGGGCGTGTCTCGGCCGCCGGCCATTTCCCTGCCATCGGCCACCCCGGCGGGCTGCTTGGCGTCGCCGGACCGATGGCGCGCACGGCCGAAGATGTCCGCCTGCTGTTCGCCGCCCTCGCCGGCTACGACTCCCAGGACCCGTTCTCCGCCCCCGTCCCGCTCCGCGCGCCCGACTGGGACGGGATGCGCGTCGGCCTCGTGCCCGACTGGTACGGAGTGCCGGTCGAGGCCGGCGTCAGCCATGCCCTCCACGCAGCGGCGCGCCTGCTGGGCGAAATCGGCATCCCGGTCGATCCGTTCGAGCCGCCGGGCCTCGAGCGCGCGACGGCGAGCTGGTTCTTCTTCTTCTCGCGCCTGCCCGCGCCCGCGCTCAGGAAGCTGGTCGGCGAGCAGCCTGGTACCGCCCATTGGACCGGCGTCGAACTGCTGGAACTGGCCGAGCGCGAATCCGCGCCCACTGCCGAAGACATGCTGCACCAGTTCGCCGTCCGCGACCGGATGCGCGCCGCTCTGTTGCGCGCCATGGAATCCTGCCCGGTTCTGCTGCTGCCTGCCTGCGGCGTCATGCCGTGGCGGCACCGCCAGCGCGAATGGACCATCGGAGACCGCACCATCGGCCTGCTCGAAGCGATGGCGCCCGTCACCCCGGTGAACCTGCTCGGTCTGCCCGCCGTGACCGTCCCCGTCACCGTAGTGGACGGCTTGCCCGCCGGAGTCCAGTTCGTCGGCCGTCCCTACGACGAAGAACTGCTGCTCGAACTGGCCGTCCGCTTCGAGGAGGCCCGCGGCCCGTTTCCCGCGCCGCCCTCGGCCCTGGCGTAGACCAGCAGCACCCAGCCGCGCTTCTCCCGGCGGTCCACAATCACGCCTCCGGCCGCAACGATGGCTTCGCGCATCCCGCCCTCCTCGTGCGTTTCGAACCCCGACACGAGCGCCACGCCACCCTCCGCCAGGCACCGCAAGGATTCGGCCGCCACACCCGCCGCAGCCACGCCCCCGATGTTTGACACCGCGACATCCGCCGAGCCGCCGCGCAGCCCATCCGCGCTTCCGCAAAAAAGCAGTGCCGCCGTCCGCCGGGCGCGCGCGATCCGGACCGCCTCCATGTCCGTATCGCAGGCAACAACCACGCGCGCCCCGAGCAGCGCCGCCCCCTGCGACAGGATGCCCGATCCCACGCCGATATCCGCCACCCGCGCGCCGGCACGCACATAGCACTCCAGCGCCTCCAGACAAAGCTGCGTTGCTTCATGCCAGCCGGAGCCGCAGGCGAGCCCCGGATGCATCTCCAGCCGCATCCGGCCCTCCGGCGTGGGCTCTTCACACCATTCCGGCGCCAGGTAGAACCGCTCGCCGACCGCCAGCGGCGCCCAGCAATCGCGCGACACCTGCACCCAGTCGCGCGCTGGATCGTGATAGGCCGGTATGCCGAACTGCCGGGCCTCTTCTTCCCGCTCGAAGAACGCTTCCACCGTCGCGTCCTTCTCGACGATTCCCGCGCAGCCCCGGTCCCACAGTTCCGCCACCAGCGCCTCGCGCTCCTCGGCCGGGGCGGCAATCTCAACGGACCACATCAGCGGGAGCAGGCGCTCCGCAACGCCGCCGCCAGCGCCTCTTCCTCCCCGGCAAACACCGTCCGCAGATCGATCAGGATGCGGTCATCGGCGATCCGCGCGATCACCGGCGGATCCCCCGCGCGCAGCTTCGCTTCGGCCGCGCTGGCGGACCTCGCATCGATCTCGATCAGCCACGTCGGGATCGCCTGCTCCGGGGTCGCGCCGCCGCCAATCACCGACTCGCCTTCCACCAGGCGCGCCGTGCAGCCCTCGAGGCGGGGCAGCAGCGCCTCTGCGCGCGTCCGGATCGCGGCCGCGTCCTGCCGGATCAGCCGCAGCGCGGGAATTTCGTCCCACCGCTCGAACAGCAGCGCCCGCAGCGTCGCCGCCAGGGAGTGCGTGATCAGCTTATCGATGCGCAGCGCCCGGAACATCGGATTGCGACGCAGTCTCTGCACCAGATCGGCGCGCCCGGCGACGATGCCGGCTTGCGGTCCGCCCAGCAGCTTATCGCCGCTGAAGCTGACCAGGTCGATGCCCGCGGCCAGGCTGTCGCCCGCGACCGGCTCGTCGATCCCGAATGGCCGCAGGTCCACCAGGCAGCCGCTGCCGAGGTCCTCGTACACCGGGATCCCGTGCTCGCGCCCCAGCGCCGCCAGGTCCGCGGGCGAAGGCCGCGCGGTGAACCCCGTGACGCGGAAGTTGCTGGGATGCACGCGCAGCAGCAGGCGTGTGCGCTCGTTGATGGCGGCGCGGTAGTCGTCGGGATGGGTGCGGTTCGTGGTCCCGACCTCGCGCAGAATCGCGCCGGAGCGTTGCATGATGTCCGGGATGCGAAATCCGTCGCCGATCTCAATCAGCTCGCCGCGCGAGACAATCACCTCGTAGCCCGCCGCCAGTTCGTGCAGGGCGAGGAATACGGCCGCCGCGTTATTGTTGACAGCGATCCCTGGCGCGCCCAGGACGCGTTCCAGGAGCCCGTCGAGGTGCGTGTCGCGTTTGCCGCGTTTGCCGAGTTCCAGGTTGTATTCGAGGTTGCTGTATCCTTCCAACGACATGCCCGGTCCAAGCGGCGCTCGTCCCAGGTTCGTGTGCAAGACGACTCCGGTGGCATTGATGACCGGGCGTAACGACGCCGTGTCAAGTCTCTCCAGAGTCTGGAGCACTTCGGAAGACACATCCCCGGTTGGTGCCAGACCTCGCCGGACCAGCTCGCGGCGCCGTTCCAGGACCCGCCGGATTTCGCCGGCCACGAGCTTGCGCGGGTATCCGGGACAGCGCCCGGAAAGGCTGCGGGCAACCTCGTCGACCGAGGGGAGTTGGCGCAGTGCATCCGCGGCATCCACTTGACGATGGTAAACCAGTCGCCGGGATGCCGGTATGGTAAACTACGGAAGACTCGGGGCGTGGCTCAGCCTGGTAGAGCGCCTGGTTCGGGACCAGGAGGCCGGAGGTTCGAATCCTCTCGCCCCGACCATCTCTCGGCTCTAGGCTTTGCGCCAATTCCGGGGGAAACCCCCACCCCAGACCTTTCTAAGAACATAGCACCCGCACCCGCTGGCACGATGCTGTAGCCGTCGGCTCTCTCGATGCTCGTGACCGGGTTGGCGCGAAACCTTGACCGCCGTGTCAGGCCGTTCGAACCGGTGGCAGTCCCGGTACGAGGCGGAGTCCCGGATCGACGGAAGAGACAAGGGAACCCTTGTTTTGCCCGGCGAATGTCGTGCCCGCCGAACTCCGTCAGGAAGATGACCGTAGCAGGCATCAGGACGTTGCCCGATGTGGCGATGAAGAAACCGATTGCCAAGGTCGCCAAGGTGGCGTAGTCTATGAAAGCCGAGGGTCGCTGACGCTCTCAGCGGCGATCCGGGCAATCTCGTCCAGGTCAGGAGCGGGAACTGAAGAACCGATTCGCTGGTCTTAGCGGCTGTGTTTTGCTGGCCGCCGGATGTGCATGGGGCGCAGCGTTCTCCATCCAGGAGATCGGGACACGTGCGACCGGTATGGGAGGTGCATTCGTCGGTGTGGCCGACGACGGCTCCGCACTCTTCTACAATCCGGCGGGAATCGCGTTTCAGGACGGCTTCCGGATGCAGATGGACACGTTGCTCGTCCACGGCGACTTCCGGTTTACCCCCTCCAGCGTGCCGAACAACACGATCGTGCCCCAGGGCGGGTACCGGGGCTTCATCAGCCCGCAGATTCTCGTGGTCCCCAATGCGTACATGACCGTCCGGGTGAAGCCGAAGTGGACGATCGGTTTCGGGGCTTTCGCGCCGTTTGGCTTGGGCGGCAACTGGACCAATTTTAACGACGACGACCCGCGGAACACGAAGTTCGTCGCGCGATTCCATACTACACGGCCGAAGATGGCGTCCATCTGGATGCAGCCTACGGTAGCGTATCGCGTCAGCGACAACCTGGCGGTTGCCGTGGGCGTGGCTTTGGTCCATACGCACGTGCTGCTGGAACAGAGCATCCTCAATCCTCTGACGGAGGGGAGAACGTTCGGCGAGCAACTCGCGCCGCAGATCTTCCCCGAAGCGGACCCCGCCCTGGCGGCAGGGATCATTGCGCGCCTCTTGCCGGAAGGAAGGTCGCGGTTCGCCGCGACGTCCAATAACATCGGCGGATCTCTGGGAATCCTCTACTCGCACCCACGCTCCAAGACACGGTTCGGCGCGGCCTACCGCACGGCAGTGACGCAGCATTTTCGCGGCAAGGCGTCCTTTGCGTTCGACCGGAACTACGCTTTGGCGCCGCTGGCAGGCCCGGAGGTGTTTGCGGGCCTGTTCCCCGAACAGGACGCTTCCGCCACTTTCCCGACGCCCGCGACATACGCCGCCGGCGTGGCAACCGAAGCGCTCGGCCGGAATCTGTTCGCGGTCGATGTCCAGATGCAGGACTACCGGCGGCTGAAGTACGTTGTGCTCAACTTCAGCCAGCATGGTCCTGACGTCGCGACGCCTGCCGAAGCGCGGATCGACTACAGTTTTCACAACGCCTGGGCCGTGCGGATGGGATGGGAGCGGCCGCTGAAGAGTATGGCTGTGCGCGCCGGTTGGGCGTTCGACGGGACCCCGGTCCCCGAGCGGGCGGTGAGTCCGCTGTGGCCGGACAGTTCCCGGCTCAACTTCAACGCCGGTGCATCCAAGGAGGTTCGAGGGAAGGAACTCTCGATCTTCTATCAGTTCACAAAGTTCCTCCCGCGTACGACCAACATCCCGGCGAACGCCAACGTGTTCACCAACGGAGATTGGAACAGCACGGCGCAACTGCTGGGAGTCGCATTACGATTCCGAAAAGGCGGCGAGCGTCTGGATTTCAAGTAGATGATGCGGCAAATCGCAATTCCGCTGATGTTTTGGCTGCTCCAGGTAGCCGGCATAGCCGCCGACCGGCTCGATCCGACCTTGACGGTCGTTCTGGGAGATGGCATCTCGGCGGGTTTCTCCGGCTTCCGCCTCACTGAAGCGGCGCAGCGGCAGGCGTGGCCGGTTCTTGTGGCGAACCAGATGGGCACGTACATGGCCGTGCCCGGAATGCGGGAATCGGGACAGGTCGGAGTTGTCAATTCGTACGAACCGCTGCGAGGTCTGCTGCCGCGGGTGGCTCAGAGTGGCGAACGCGCGCTGCCGTTCCCGTTCTTTTCGACGAACCTGTCCGTGCCCTTCCTAAGAGCAGGGGATTCCTTGCGCCTGCGCCCGCAGCCCCAACGCGATGGCATCAAGCTGATCACCGCAATCGAAGGCGACCTGTTGACGACCCTGGTGAACTCCGTTCTCGGCGGGCCGTATCTGGTGCTTCAGCCACCCGTGCTCCTGACGCAGGTCGAGTACGCGCAGACGCTGAATCCGACGCTCGTGTTCGTGCAGCTCGGTTTCAGCGATGTCGTGGAGGCAGCGGTCACGAACGATTCCTCGCGCATCACCGCGGCAGCGTCGTTTGCCGGCGACTTCAGCCAGCTCATCGATCGCGTGCTGATGACCGATGCGACGGTGGTGGCGATGACCGTGCCCGATCCCACTGCGACTGCTTACTTCGCTTCGGCCGATGAACTGGCAGGCCGGTTCGGGCTGGCAGGCGATGACCTCCGTACCCGCTTCGGATTGGCTCCGGGCGACCTGCTCACCCTGGGTGGGATGGTCGAGGTTGCTGATGCATTGCGCGGCAGACGCGGCAACGTGTTGTCGCGGGATGCGGTGCTGTCCGCGGCGGTTGCGGCCAACGTGCGCGCCGCCGTCAACGCGTACAATACGGCGATTCGCAGCGCGGCGGAGAACCCAAGGGTGGAGGTTTTCGATCTGGCCGGCTTCATACAGCAAGTCAAAGCTGCGGGAGCCCGCTCAGGCGACGTGTCAGTCACGGGAGGGTATCTTGGCGGCTTCTATTCCGAGGACGGGATCTATCCGTCCGCGACCGGTCAGGCACTGATCGCGAACGCGATCCTGGACTTTGTGAACCGCACGTACGGCGCCAACTTTGCTGCCGTCGTCGTGAGGGCGCCCTGAGAGTGGTGGTATGCCGTTGCGGAACTTACTAAGGATTGTGGCCGCCGTTTCACTGGCTGTGATGGCCGGCGGAGTTGCCGGAGCTGCCATCTCTCTCCCTCAGTCCAGGGTGCTCGCCGGACCGTTGGACGACACACGGAGTTCGATGGGGGATGACATCTTCAACTATCCCTTCGGCAGCGGGTCCGGAACCGTCAACGTGCACGGATGGATTTCAGTGGAGTTCAGCGAGCCGGTGGGACGCACGTCGAGGTTCCGCATGCGGTGGCACGCGGTCGGCGACGTGCCGTTCTTCGCCTTCGCGAGTGGCCATTTTCTCCATGTGACAGGCGAGCAAACTTTCCATAGCGCAATCCAGGTGAGCCAGGGCAATCTGAACCTCGACACCGGAGAGGTGACCAACCTGGACGTGCACGCGATCTTCCAGAACGTCCTCATTCAGAAGTCTGCGCGGTATGACCGTCTCCCGGTGATCAGTGATGGAACCGCGTTTTCGGCGCTTTTTCTCGACTTCCCACCGCCTCCGCTTCCCATCGAACTGCCATTCAGCGAGCGTCCGGTGACCTCGCAGACGGCCCGCTTTATTCTCGACGCAAACCAGCGCATCACCGGCTTCGAGTTCCACGGTGTCACCTTCATTCCAATCAACGCGCTCCCGGCGTTGGGTCTCATGCCTCCGTTTACCTTCGCGCGGGAAGGCGTGACCATCGTTCCCGGGATGGAGGGCTGCCTGCCGGGAACGGTTCCGGAATCGCAGTGCCTGAGCGAATCCCGGTTCCCGGACGGAATCGCATCTCCGGAAAACGCCTACCTCAGTCCGAACCTGCGCCTGGTGACCGCGGAATTGCGGGAAGTGGCTCGCTCACCGGTCAGCCCGCCGGCGCTGCCGGAGGGACCGGTCATGGGCGCCGCCGCGGCTGCATTGGCAGGCCGCCTGTACCTCACGGGTGGGAGCGACGGATCACGGCCGGTCCCCCGTCTCTCCAGCTATGATCCGTCTGCCAATGAGTGGACAAACCTCCCGGACCTGCCGCGCGGCCGGTGGCAGCATTGCGCCGCCGCGGCCGGAGGAAGACTCTACGTCGCCGGGGGCCGGGAAGGCGGGCCGGATCCGGTAAATTCGGTAGTCGCCTACGACCCGGCGACCCGCTCCTGGTCTCCGGTGGCGCCGCTGCCGGTAGCTGCGACGCAAGGAGCATGCGCTGCCCTCGATTCCCGGATCTACTGGTTCGGAGGTGCGACCGGATCGTCCGGGTTGTCCGACGCCGCCTTGGTCTTCGATCCTTCCGCCGGACAGTGGTCCCCTTTGCCGCCTCTGCCAGTACCGTTGGCGGGCAGTGCGGTCGCGGTCGCCGGACGCGAGATCTGGGTCATCAACGGGACGATGGACGGACGGACGGCGACAAACCGGGTCTTTGTGTTCACGCCTGACTCCGGCTTGTGGAGAGAAGGGCCAGCGACGACACGTGCGGTTTTCGGCGGATCTGCCTCCTGGCTCGACGGGCGGATCTACCTGGCCGGCGGCCGCACCGCACCGGAAGGCGCCCTCGATGTGGGTACCGAACTTTACCATAGCCAAACGACGCAGTTGTTCGCCGCGGGCCAATGGTATGACGGACTCAGTCCATTGCTGCCCGCTGCGGGAATGGCCGGCGCAGCGCTGGGAGACACGTGGTATCTGGCGGGTGGAGACACGGCCTCCACCAGTCCGCCATCGCCCACTGGGATCGTTCAGGCCTTTCGTACGCCGCGGGGGTGGGTCGCCAGCGACACCTATCCCGTGTTCACGACGCAAACAGTGCGGAACGCGGCCGGCCTCGGCGTGGGGCCGGAGGAACTCGCACCGGGAGCGCTGGCCTCGATCCTTGGATCCAACTTCACGTCTCGCACGCTCGTGGCGCCGCCGGTCCGCGAGGAGGGTCGCTTCTTGACGACCGACCTGCCTCAGGAACTGGGCGGCGTGCGTGTCACGCTGGATGGCGCTCCGGCGGGCATCGTTTCGGTGTCCCCCGCCCGCATCGACTTTCAGGTTCCCTTCGGCGTATCGGCCGGTCGTGCGCTGATGGTTCGAGTGTCCCGTGACGGTGCCGAGGCGCCTGCGGCGTTTGTGCGGGTGGCGCCGGCTGCGCCCGGGATCTTCACCTACACCTACGGTGAAGCGCGCGCCGTCCATGTCTTGAACGAGGCTGCCGCCATTGCGACCAACGCGGACGGCACACTCAACTATCCCTCGCAGCCGGCGCATCCCGGTGAGCTGATTACGCTGCGGGTCACCGGTCTCGGCGCCGTGGACCGGCAGCCGGAACCGCTTCAACGCGCGCCGCGCGACCCCGCGATGGCGGTGCAACTGCCGGAAGTCCTGATCGATGGCAGGCTTGCCGCCGTGCAAGCGGCAATCCTGGTGCCGGGGGAAGCCGGCCTCTACGACGTGCGGGTCACGATACCGCGCGAGACACGAACTGGTGAACGAGTGCTCGTTCAGCTACGCACGGGAGACATTGAATCGAATAAGGCCGTACTAGCCATAGAGTAGGAGCAAGCCATGGGTGTGCTGATCCAGGACCGGGACCTTGCCGGTGTAGTCGGGGCAGCTGCCGTCTCAATTCTGCGCGGGGAGACGTTGCGGAATTGGTGGAATAGTTTCCCTCCTGTCAACCTGATCGACCTGCCGGGGTCCACGCCCGACGTTCGGCTGCAGTACTTCTTCAGTACAGTACCGATCGACGAGGTGCCAACCACCGTCATGGGATGCATTCAAAGGTCGGTCTTCCGGCGCCGGCTCGCGCCCGGAGCGCCTGCCGAGAGTCTGTCCGAATGGGTCGGCGCCAACTTCCTGGCACAGTGTTGCTGGAGGAACGCCGATGGCACTCCCGGCGGATTCCAGTACAGGCCGGCCCTGGTTCTCGACCAGGGTGGACAGTCGCCTCCCCGGCGCGTTGAAGAGGACATGCCTCTCCGGCTCGCTGAAATCGGCGTCCGCTACGAGTGGGCTGTGGCCCGGCTGGACCTCAAGGACTACATGCGGGCATTCCCCGGCCATCTTGGAAGATTCAGCCGGCAGTTGCAGTGGTTGAACCGCGAGGCCGGGTACATGATGTTTCACCCCAACTACTTCTCGTCGCCCTATCCGCGGCCTGAAGGATGGGTGGACGAATACTGCTTCGGCTACTCCGTGCTGCCCTGGCAGGTCATGCCCACCATCGCTGCCTACGGAGCCGGACGATTCCACGCCGCCTACAAAGAATATCGCTTCTTTCTGCTCGAAGATGGGACCGTCATGGCCGATGTCATCTTCCTGGTTGCGCCACGTTGCGAACGGGTGTTTAACATCCTGGGATTCGATCCGGTGTTCGATACAGCCGCCGCGCTGAACTACCTGACGTTTCGCCGAACCAGAATTATCGAGCGCACCCACTTCGCGGTCAACCACTACGCCATGGGACACCACGGGCGCCTGCACCACATCCTCCTGGCCGGGATGCGCCGGATTTGGGAAGAGACCAACTGGCGCGTGCCGGCACGTCAGCCGGCCAGGAGTTCGGCAAGCGGACGGTAGCAGGTAATCTCGTCGATACGGCCTTGCGCCTTGAGCTGGGGGTGGAGCCTCTCCTTCGCCAGGCGGGCTGGGCCGGCCGCCACCTCTTCCCAAAGGTCCGCCACGTGCGGCGCTGGAGTATGGCAGAGGAAACGCAGCGCGTTCTCCTCGTTCGGCGTCGTATCGAGTCGCATCACCATCGAGCAAGCCACGCCCTGCGCGAAGGCGTCCGTGTCGCCGGAGTCAAGGCGCGAGATCCGTTCTTTCACAATGGATTCGAGGATCACGGGCGTCTTCATGTTGACGATCATCATTCCGGATGCGAGACCGGCCAGAAGATTGTGGCGGCTGACGTCATCGACAGCGATCCGCCGGATCAGCGAGAACGCCGGCCATGGCTCATTCCACTGCGGCATGAAGTCGATGAAGTAGCACGCACGTCCGGCCCCGTGCCACAGGAACGGCGCGTGTTCCGGGTCGATCTCCTGCATCGTCCGGACCACGTCCGCGAACATCTGACGGTAGAAGAACTGCGTCACCATGCCCCACGCCTCGTAGCCGATACCCGCGTAACCAGGCAACAGATTGGCTTTCGCCAGCTCCGCAATGCGGCGGGTCGCTTCCCGGACCTGCTCAGGGATAGCGGCCTTGCCGATCTTGTCGAAGTGGTGTCGCGCAAACGCCAGGCAGAGTCCGGCATGCACCATCAATTGGAGGGTTTCGGGGATTTGTGCCCCCTCGCCCTGCGTGAGCAAGTCGCGTGGGTTTTCCTCGCGGGCCAGCGCACGGTTGCCGAAGACCTGTCCGAGTCCCTCAGCGAGCCACAGGCTGCGGTGCGGTTCGAAGCGTAAGATCTTGTCGATCAATTCTGCGAGACTGGCGTCCTTGCCCAGGAAGAGGTTGGTGAATTCCACCGTCTCAATCGTCAGGATCTTGTTCGTACTCTCAATGGCGCCGATGCGGGCGTAGCCGCTTGGCGCACAAAGAACCCGGGCTATCGGCGGGATGATGGCCCGAGCAACTTGGAACACCATCGGGTTCATTCACTTTCCCTCCTTACTGCTTGGGTGCGGGCCCATACGAGCGAGCATCCGATTGGCTACGAATGCCGGCACGGTAAGGCGGACCAATTATGGCATAACCGGGCCATGGTGGGAACAAGGAAGGTGCCGCCTTCCCAAGCCGCCCGCCCCGCTGACGCATCCTGCGCCACAGCGCGGGGTCAATCGGAATCGGCGCCACCCGTGGCCTCGCGACGCTCACGAACCCGCCGTGATACTCGATACGCCCGTAGCGAATGAGCCTCGTCGGCAGCGCCAGCGCGTGGCAGGCCAGCACCTGATTCACGCGGTTACGGCGCGTTGGATCGCGTCTTCCCTCGGTTCACCACCAGCACGCACTTCCCATAGGCGCTCAATGGCTCGTCCACGGTCAACAAGCGGATCGACTCTGCCTGCGCCTGCGCCACCAACATCCGGCCAAAGGGATCGCGATGGTGCCATGGCAACCCAACCAACCCCTCGGTATGCTGTGCCCGCAGCGGCAGAACGTCGAAGGCCTGGGCTTCCAGGGCTTCCGTCAGGCTTGCGGGCACCTTGAGCTTCCCTAAGCTCTGCTTCAGCCGGATTTCCCACAACGATACCGTGCTGTAAAGGATGTGGTTCTCCGGATCCCCAATCAGATCCAGAGCCTCCTCGCTCAACTGTGCCGACTGTCCCAGCCACAAAAGGAGCAGATGCTGTCCAGCAGAAACCTCACTGCGCCGCATCCCTCATCCCGAACGCTTCCTCCATGTCCTCTGGAAGATGGTCGAAGTCCGGCGCTATCCAGATCTGCCCATCCAGGATGCCGGCCGTCCTGCGCGTTCCCACACCCTGATAGCGGACGAGCCGGGCGATGGGCTTCCCCGCCTTGGCGATCACAACTTCCTCGCCCTGCTGGACAGACTCCAGAAGAGCGGAGAGCTCCGCCTTCGCTTGTGCGATGTTGCGAACTACCATGTCTTGCAGTATCGCACGAAGTGTAGACCAGACCAGATCTGACCAGAGGAAACCGGAACAGCGATTCTGCCAAGCGGTACGTTCCCCGCATGGTCCCGCGACGACGGTCCAGGCGTCGAGTGGAGCATCGACACGCGGACACAAAAGCTGGCGCAGACTCGTCCTTACCAGCCTCCTTGCAGCTGCGCGCTGATCCGCGTTCGCTGCGAGGGCGGCTGTCCCCAGCCTGTTCGAAGCAAGTACGGAGGATCGCTTTCTAACTGCAGCCTGCTCGATCCCTTCGCCGCAGTATTTCTCCGGCCAGCGCTGGCCGGAGGGCTATTGGCTTCCTGGTCATTCTCGATGGCTCCTCGGCGTCTGGGAAGGCGCAACCCCGTCCCCACCGGGGCGGACGGCGAGCCGCGAGGGACCTCGGCTCGCTTCCCCACCGATTCGCGGACTGGACCAGTCGGGAATGCCTCCCCGGCGACAGCGCCCCGCGAGCGCAGGCAGGTCACGTCTCGTCACCCTCGGTTCTAAACGTGGTCCCTTCAGCGCCAACTGCGTTTGCTGCGTTCTTAAGCCCTGGCGCAGCCCGGTGAACCAGTCCGCGGAATCCGTTCCCTTGAACACTTCGGCCGCTACGCAACCACGAGTTCGGTGAGGCGGAATGCCGGCTCCACCAGAATCGTGTCCAACTCCAGGCCGGAACGAATATCGAAGACCTGCACGCCCGTTCCCAGTTGACGGGCGTAGAACAACTCGTCGCCCGCCGGCGAAATCCGGAGCAGAGGGCGGAGAACTGACGGATCCTGGCGAACCGGGATCTCCCCCACCATTTCCAGGGTGCGCACATCTGCGATTCCGATGAGGTCGCGATTCGTCACCGGGTCCCCGATCAGCGCAAAGTAGACGCGCGAGCCCGTTGCGTCCATGGCGAGCCGGTACACGCCGCCGGAGCGCGGGCCCGCCGGATCTCTGTCGCCCCGCGTCACGCGCACGCTCCCGCCGTACGTTCCACTGCGCACGTCGATACTGTGCAGCGACCCGAAGCTCGCCCCCACCAGCAGCCCCCCGTCCGGCGTGACGGCGAGATCTTCCAGGGTCAGCGTCGGCGGCAAGTCGATCTGGCCGATCAGGGTCCGCGAGGCGGCGTCGGCGACGTGGAGCCGGGCGGGCGCAGAAGAAGTGCCGGTCGCCGCCACCAGGAAAACCGTCTTGCCGTCCGGCGAGAAGACGGCCCGGCGTGCGAATTGTCCCGCTGGGGCGGAGATCCGGCCCGTGACGCTCAACGAGGCGGCGTCCACAAAGGCCCAGTGCGACTCCTCGCCATTCCGGCTGGCGACGAGCTGCCCGCCGTCCGCCGAGAGCGCCAGGTGCTGGTACGGCGAGCCGGACCGCCCGCCGCCCCTGGGGAGCAGAACCGCCTGACCGCGCAGCGCGATGCGATCCGCGAAGACATCGAACGCATAGACCCGCGCGTCGACCTGCGCATCGCCCGACGTATCGAGCAAATAGAACGCCGATTGTGCCTCGTTCTGGCTCCCTCGGGCGCCGGTCGCCAGGCGGCGCGGAGCGGCGCTGGCCGGCGCGGGGCCGCTGGCCGAGCCGCCGGCGATGCCGTTGACGGGGCCGGTAGCGGACAACGGGCTATAGGGCGAAAGGGGGCCTTGCAACTGGCGGTCGATCTCTTCGGCACGCTTTCGACCGTAGACCTCCACAAGCATCTGGTTGCTGACTTGGCCGATGAAGACCGGAAAAATGATGATCTCAGCCACGGCAAGGTCATCGGCGTCGCAACGCTCCAAGCACGCGGACTGGCCGAGCGTGGCCGCCAGGGCCAGGCTGCGCAGATAGTCACGCCGCGTCAGGCTCCGCGCCTCCGGGGCTTCATTCGACAAGGGCGGCCTCCCGCTCGGCGGCGGCGAACAACGCGAGTCCGAGATCCAGCCCAGGCGCGGAAAAGGGGGCCGCAACCGAAGGCAACGCGGCCACGACCACCGAGCCGGTCGTCGCACCGGCGGTCGCCTTGACCAGCGCCGAAGTCGCCTCGGGCGGCACAACGAAACTCCCTCCCGCGGCCGCCGCCGCGCAGACGAAGCCCGCCGTCGCCGCCTCCGCCGCGGCGCGGGAGAAGCCGCCGATCAGAACCGTACCCGCGGCGTCGCCGCCCGTCCACTCGACCGTCAACGGCTCGCCCGCGCGGATCCGCCGCGCGCCTTGCCGGTTGGACCACTCGAACGGCGCCGGAGCCGGAACGTCAACGGAAAACGCTCCGACCTCGGACCCGCCGGCAGCCGAGACGCGCGCGGCCGGGCTCGCCCCGAAAAACAGCGGCAACGGCGGATCGAACACAACGTCCGTCCCGAGATACGCGGTATAGAAGCCCGGCCGGATTCCGGAGTCCGCCGTGCGCGGGGCGCCTCCCGACCCGGCGAACGCAAGCTCGGCGCCGGCAGAAAGCGCGGGTCCGCTCCGGATCGCGTCCGCCGCGAAGCCGAAGTCGGGCGCCCCGGCATGGAATGTGTACGTCGTACAGGCCCCGGGAGGCGGCAGCGACGAGAGCCGGTCGAACCGCCACGGCCCGCTGGGCGCCTCCTGAAACCGTGCGCCTGCTCCGTCGACTGTCACGGCGAAACCCACCGGCAGCGGCGACCGCCACAGCGTGCGCGTCAGCACCACCAGCCCGCTCCGCCCCCCGCGCCGCAACCCGTCGAGCGGGTTCGCCGGGTCTGCGCATTCACCCGCGCCGTCGGCGGTCACGGCAATCGTCACGGTGTTGCTCACCACGCCGCCGGTTCGCATCGTGACTGGCACGTAACAGCCAGTGGGCGTGTCCGCGGGAAGGTCAAACACGATCTGGTCGAGGCCGGCGAATCCCGGCGCGCGGCCGCTGTAGCGCTTCACGGTCACCGCTTGGCCGCCAACCCAAATCTCCACGGGCGTTGGCAGTTCGCCCGCCGGCGCCGGCACGTTGTCGGCGTGCGGCGCGGCCCCGAGCCCCGTGCCCCACAGAATCATCGCCTGCCCAGGTCGCGCCGTCGTTGCCAGGGAATTGAGGGGCGTATCGCCCGATGCGACGAAATTCTGGACGATCCCCGGCCCGAAGCCTCCCGAGTTGACCGCGAAGATTCCAAAGCTCGAACGCACCACTTCCGCCGGAGTGAAATTGCCGGCGGCGCCCGCGAACGTCACTCGCATGGAAACGCGGCCCAGCGGCGCAGTCGAAGGCATCACGGCGTTGACCTGATCCGCGCGCACGAAGAGGGGATACGCCGGAATGCAAGTCCCGCCCTGGCAAACCTCGATCGAAACCCCCGCCAGCGTCTCTGCCAGGGGAAAAGCGCTCACGCTGACCCCCTCGGCCGGACCCAGACCGCGGCCGAATATCGTAAAAATCGCTCCCCGAGCGATCGCACCATGAGCGGCTGCTTGGGGTGCGAAGCTGGCCGCGTTCAGGACGGACTGGTAGAAGGCGTAAGGCTGCGCCCCCGCGGGAGCCATCGCGCCAAGCGCCACCAACACTGCTCCGGCCAGCCGGCGGACTGCTGTGCGATGACGGAGCGCCTCAAGCATAGCCTCTCAATAGTAATCACACTGGGCCTCATGGTCAAGAAACATTCCGGACACATTTCGGAGAAAGGTCGAGACATGTCGGGAGATGCCGGCTGGGATCCCGCGGAATCCGGTCACATCTTTCGCAAAAGTACCAAGTCAGGCGAAATGAATAGGATACGAGTCTTCAGAGTCTTCGCCCCTCCTCGCCCCATGCCATCCTGAGGGCGAAAGGAACCCCAGACCATGGCGACCGAAAAACAAATCGCTGCCAATCGCTTGAATGCGCTGAAATCCACCGGCCCCCGGACTGCTGCCGATAAGGCGAATTCTTCCCTGAATCACACCCTCACGGGCCTGTTCGCCCGCGATCTCGTCCTCCAGGCCATCGAGGACCCCGCCGAGTTCAACGAACTCCTCGCCGGCCTCCTCGTCGACTTCCAGCCCTCCGACACCCACCAGCACATCCTCGTCACGCGCTACGCCCGCCAGCTCTGGCTCGCCCAGCGCGTCGCGCGCATCGAATGCTCCGCAACCCAGGCCCAGCTCGACGAGGCCATGCACAGCTTCTGGGGCAACCAGCTTCTCCCGGACGACCCCGCCGAACAGCACGAAATCGGCGGCCGCACCCTCGCCGAAACCTGGAACGCCGACAATACTCAGGGCCGCAACCTCGCCCGCGTCCAGGTCCACAGCGCCCTGCTCGAACGCCAGATCTCCCGCACTCTCCGCGAACTCCGCCTTGAGTTCCCGAAAAATGTAAATTCGAACATCGAAGCCGATCTGGCCGCATAGAGGATCGACAGCGGCGGCGGATCCGCCTGCACCGCGCTGGCGGATCCGGGCCGCCGCTCGCTGCATACACCCGAACTGCGCCCCTGCCGCCGGGCGACGCCCAACACCCCGATAGCCGCCGCGCGAAGCGGGCGGATGCGAGCCACCGCTTGCTGAACACCCGAACCGCGCCGCCGCCGCCGGGCAACGCCCAACACCCCGATAGCCGCCCCGCGAAGCGGGCGGATGCGAGTGAGTCGCACCGTAACCGAACGCCGCGAGCGGCAACACGAACCGCTGATGGCTGACCGCTGATAGCTGATAGCTGACAGCTGACAGCTGATAGCTGACAGCCGATAGCTGATCGCTGATAGCCAACACCAACACAAGGAGAATCGAAATGCCAGGATGTCCCATTTGCACACACCCCGAGCGCGCCGCCATCGAGGAAAAAATCCGCCGCGGCGTCTTCTGGACCCGTCTCGCCGCCGAATACGGCTTGCGAGCGTACCTCTTCGCCGTCCACCGCTTCCGCCACATGCCGCAAGGCGAGGACGCCGCTGCCGGCCCCGCGCCCGAGCCGCGCAACGCCATGGGACGCACCGAGTTCGAGGAGAACTGGGTCCTCGTCGCCAACATGCTCCGCAACGTCCTCCGGCCCTTCCCCGAGGCCTGGAAACGCGTCCTTGAAGGCATTGACCAGCTTGTCTTTCTCACAAAACCCGCATCATGATGGACCTGTTCCAGCGCGCCACGAATCCCGTCGCCTTCGCCCGGAATACACTCCAATTCCGTCCCGACGAAGTCCAGGCGGAAATTCTCTCCACAACGGAGCCCCGCATTCTCATCAACTGCTGCCGCCAGTGGGGCAAGTCGACCACCACCGCCGCCCTCGTCGCCTACACGCTCTGGCACATGGCCGGCTCCCTGGTCCTGCTCCTCGCGCCCTCCGCCCGCCAGTCCGCCGAAATTTTTCGCAAGGTCCTGGACTTCCTCCGCCCTCTCGGCATTCCCATCCGCGGCGACGGCACCAACCCCGTCTCCCTCCTGCTGCCCAACCAGGCCCGCCTCATCGCCCTCCCCGGTGGCGACGCCACCATCCGAGGCTTCTCCGCCGTCTCTCTCCTCGTCCTCGACGAAGCTGCTCGCATCCCGGACGAAACCTACTTCGCCGTCCGCCCCATGCTTGCCGCCAATCCCAACGCTGTCCTCTGCGCCGTTTCCACGCCCCACGGCCAGAAGGGCTTCTTCTATGAGGCCTGGACCAACGGCGGCACGCTCTGGCAGCGCTTCCACGTCCCCGCCACCGAATGCCCGCGCCTGTCGCCCGCGTTCCTCGCCGAAGAAAAATTCGTCCTCGGCGACACCCGCTTCCGCCAGGAATACCTCTGCGAATTCCTCCAGCCCGACGACTGCTGCTTCCCCGCTGACTTGATCGATGCCGCCTTCACGCGCGACGGGAAACCCCTGTGAATCCGCTCGAATCCCGCGTCCGAACCCTGGAACCCCATGGGCCGGACCGGGTTCGATGAACAATGGATGCCCGCCGCCAACAGGCTCCGCGATGTCCTCCAGCCGTTCCCCAAAGCCTAACCTTGGCGACACACGCAGCTCAGCCCTGCCGGCGTTGAACGTTACACTAGCAATCAGGAAAGGAATTCGGCCAATGAAGCGGATCCTTACGTTTATCGGCGGGCTGACCGTCATCTTCGTCCTCGTCGTTGTCGTCGCGATCGTTGCAGGCCGCGCGGCCAAAAAGTCCATCGCGTCGAACACGATTCTCGAATTGAATCTCGAAACTGCCCTGGTGGAGGATCTGCCCGACGATCCCATCGCCCAGTTCACATCCCAGAAGCAGCCGCGTCTCCGCGACGTTGTGGACGCCCTGGACAAGGCTTCGGGCGACTCCCGGGTGTCCGGCTTGCTCGCCCACCTTGGCGCTGCCCCCATTTCCATGGCCCAGGCGCAGGAGATCCGCGACGCCGTCGGGCGTTTCCGCGAAAAAGGGAAATTCACCGTCGCGTGGTCGGAAACGTTCGGCGAGTTCGGACCTGCCAACTCCGCCTACTACATCGCCACGGCGTTCGACGAGATCTGGCTTCAGCCCTCCGGCGATATCGGGCTGACCGGTTTTCTCCTCGAGTCCCAGTTCCTCAAGGGAACGCTCGACAAGCTCGGCCTGGTGCCGCGCATGGATCAGCGCCACGAGTACAAGAACGCGATGAATGTGCTCACGGAAAGGAAGTACACCCAGCCGCACCGCGAGGCCATGCAGGCGATCGCCGAATCCTGGTACCGGCAGTTGCTGCGCGCGGTGGCCGAAGGCCGCAAGATGTCCGAGGACCAGGTGCGCGCCGTGGTCGACAAAGCGCCGCTCTTGGGCGCCGAAGCCCTGGAGGCGAAGCTCGTGGACCGGCTCGGCTACCGCGACGAAGTCTACGAAAAGACGAAGGAGCGTGCCGGCTCCGGTGCAAAGCTGCTCTATCTCTCGCATTACCTCGACCGCGCGGGCAGGCCGCACGACGAGGGCGCCGTGATTGCGTTGATCTACGGCGTCGGCGGCGTCCAGCGGGGTGAGTCCGAGTTCGATCCCATGTCCGGGCCGTCGATGGGCTCCGATACGGTTGCCGCCGCGTTCCGCGCCGCCGTCGACGACAGGAACGTCCGCGCTATCGTCTTCCGCATCGATTCGCCCGGCGGGTCCTACGTGGCGTCCGATACGATCTGGCGCGAGACCGGACGCGCGAAGCAGGCGGGCAAACCCGTGATCGCGACCATGTCGACACTCGCCGGCTCCGGCGGATACTTCGTCGCCATGCAGGCGGACAAGATCGTGGCGCAGCCCGGAACCATCACTGGTTCCATTGGCGTGCTCGGCGGCAAGATGCTCACGACAGGCTTCTGGGACAAACTCGGCATCTCCTGGGATGAGGTCCATCTCGGCCAGAACGCGACCATGTTCACCGGCACACGCGATTACTCCCCGAGCGAGCGCGCCCGTTGGCAGGGCTTCCTTGACCGCATCTATGAGGACTTCACGACGAAGGTCGCCGAAGGCCGCAAGCTTCCCAAGGAAAAGGTGCTTGAAGTGGCTAAAGGCCGCATCTGGAGCGGCGAGGACGCGAAGAACCTCGGCCTGGTGGACGAACTCGGCGGCATCGATGTGGCGATCCGGCTGGCCAAGGCCGCGGCCAATATCCCGGTGGACGCGACGATTGAGCTCAAGCAGTACCCGCCGAAGAAGAAGCTGGCCGAAGCCATTGTCGCCATGCTGCAAGGCGAACAGAAAGAGTCGAGCGAGTCGGCCGTGTTGATCCGGGCGATGGAGACGCTGCGCCCGTATTACCGGCAACTCCGGCTGAGTGGCGCGTTCGGCGGGCCGCAGCCGCTCGAAATGCCGGTGCAGCCGAGGTAAGATCTAGCCATGGAACGCCGTTCTTTTCTTCTCTCCGGCGCCGCGTTCGCCAGCGCCGCGACCGGCTGGGCCGGAGCCAATGACCGTCTCCGCCTCGGCATTCTCGGCACCGGAGGGCGCGGGCGCGCTCTGCTCCGCGAGGCGGCGCCCATGGCCAACGTCGAAATCGCCGCCCTGTGCGATCCCGACAGCCAGCGCATGGATCAGGCCAACGCCGACCTCGTCGAGCGCACGGGAAAGAAGGCCGTGCTCCACGCGGACCTGCGCCGCGTCCTCGACGACAAGTCGATTGACGCCGTGCTCATCGCCAGCACGAACCACTGGCACGCGCCGTCCGCCATCTGGGCGTGCCAGGCGGGCAAGCACGTCTACGTCGAGAAGCCCGTCTCGCACAACTTCGTCGAAGGGCAGAAGCTGGTCGAGGCGGCGCGGCGCTACAAGCGCATCGCGCAGGGCGGCACGCAGCGCCGCAGTTGGGGCCTGTGGAAGAAGGTCGCCAAGACGATCCACGACGGAACCATCGGCGACGTGTACTTGTCGAAGTGGGTGTTCCCCGGTTCCAGGGAATCAATCGGCTTCAAGTCGCCCGAAGCCCCACCCGCAAATCTCAATTGGGATCTGTGGCTGGGCCCGGCGCCGGATCAGCCGTATCACGCGAATCTCGTGCATTACAACTGGCACTGGTTCTGGGACTTCGGCAACGGCGAACTGGGCAACAACGGCATCCATCTGGTAGACGTCTCCCGCTGGATGATGAAGCGCGGGCTGCCGTCGCGCGTCGTCTCGGTCGGCGGCCGCTACGGCTACCGCGACCAGGCCGAAACCCCCAACACGCAAACCACCACCTGGACCTATGACGACGGCGCCGCAATCGTGGGTGAAATCCGCGATCTCTACACGGCTGAAACCATGTCCTGGGACTTCTTCGGAACCAAGGGACACCTGCATTGCGACGGCGACAAACAGTTCGTGATCCGCTTCGGCCGCGACAAGGAATTGCAGCCGCCGGTGACCGATTCCGAGCGCGCCAACCACATCGAGAACTTCGCCGCGGCCATCCGCGCCAACAAGCCGGAACTGCTGGCGGCCGAAATCGAACAGACGGCGATCTCGACGGCGATGTGCCACCTGGGCAACATCTCCTACCGCGTCGGACGCGAACTGCGCTTCGACGTCGGACAGGCCCAGTTTGACGATGACGCCGCGAATGCCCTGCTGCGGCGCAGCTATCGAGCCCCGTACCGGGTCTGATTTATTTTGCGGTCGGATTGCGCCTTCCCTGAGTGGAGGGTTATGTTCGCCATTCGATCGTTCTTGCCAATCTTTCTGATTGCTTCCGCTGCCTCCGCGGCGGAGTTCCCCCTGGAAACGGGGAACCAGTGGCACTACCGCCAGCAGGGCGGCGCCGCGACCCGCATGATCATGGTCGGCCTGCCGTACCTGATCGGCGGCAATGTCTATTACCAACTCGACGGCTATGTGGATGCCCGCCTGCTTGTGCGCACGGACGACGCCGGCAATCTCTACTTTCGCGACGAAGAGCGGGATGCAGACGTCCTGCTCACCTCATTTGAAGCCGCCGGCGGCGGGTGGTTCGACGCGCCCTACCGTCCCTGTGAGCAGCAGGGACAGGCGGGAGAGAAGCCGGTCCGCTATGAAGGCCCCGCAGGACGCTATTCCGGCGCCCGGGAGATTCGCTATCGCTCGTTCGGCTGCGCCGATGCCGGTGTCGAGCACGAAATCTACGTGAGCCGCATCGGCATGGTGCGCCGCGTTGAGACAACCATCGCCGGTCCGGCGATCTTCGACCTCGTCTATGCGCGCGTGGGAAACCTGATGGTCGCTCCCCTGCCGGCTGTCGTCACACGGTTGACCGTCGAACCGATGGACGAAACGAAGCTTCTCGCAACATTGCGCCTGAGCAACCTCATGGGGCATCCAGTCCGGTTAGACTTCGCCACGGGGCAGGAGTTCGATGCGGAGTTGACCGGTCCAGACGGACGGATTCTGTGGAGATGGTCCTGGGACAAGGCCTTCCATCAGGCGATGTGGTCGCGGGACCTGACCTCAGAGCTTGTTTATCAATTTGAGATGCCGGTATCCGCCTTCGGGCCCGGCGACGGCCTGCATCGGCTCGAGGCGTGGATCACATCCGGACCAGGCAGCGGGCGCCAGTTCGCCGCCGTCATGGCAGTCGGCCCGCCGCAGCAGTGATTCACGCCCACGCGGGGACGCCCGCCGTCGCGCGCGCAATCTCCACCGGAGACATACGGTAGCCGAGGCGATCGCCCCCGATCAAGCCGGGCAGCGTCTTCTGGCGGTAGCCGAAGATCTGCCGCAACTGGCGGTCGACCATCGCCCAATGCGCGATGTCGCCGAGAGGACCGAGCGGAAGCCGGTAGACGACCTCGTCGCTGACCTTGGTCCCGCCCGCGACACTCTCGAAGGTATGCTTGTGCCGCCACATCGAATACGGTCCCCGCGCCTGCTCGTCGATGAAGAAGTACGGCGGATTGTAGTCGGTGATGAGCGTCTTCCAGCGCATCCCGATTCCCATCCAGCGGATGGTGTAATCGATTTCCAGGCCCTTGCGCATCGTCAGGTCGTCGCGCAGGACTTTGAAGCCCAGCCAAGGCGGCGTGATCGCCGCCAGGTTGTAGGGATTCTGGAAGACAGCGAACGCTTCCTCGACGGGAACGGGCGCGAACATCTCGCAGCGCAGGACGTAGTCACTCATCGCTGATAAGATGCCGGCGCCCGCCCGCCGGACTCACGCAGTGTGACGGTTCAGGATCGATTGCATTTCCTTGATCAGCCGCGGCACGGCCGTCTCCGCCGCCTCCTTGGCTTCGTACTCCAGCGCCACGTAGCCCTTGTAGTTGCCCTTCGCCAGCAGGCCGATGAGCCGGTTCCAATCCTGCCGTTCCACCTGTCCGGCTTCGCTCCGCATCTCGGCCTTGAGCTGCACGTTGACGGCATACGGGATGCACATCTCGATCTGCCGGAAGGCGTCCGAACGGAAGTTGCCGGAATCGAGATTCACGCCGACCCACGGGGAATCGACGCGCTTGACGATTTCGATGATCCGCTCGGCACGCTCCGTGATGCCGCCGTGGTTTTCGAGCCCGAGGATTACGCCCTTGCTGCCCGCGTAGTCGCCGGAGCGCTTCAGCACCTCCGCGCACCAGATGGCCGCCTGGTTCTCGGTGGCGCCGTCCGGCACCCGCCCTCCGAACACACGGATATGGCCCGCGCCGAGCCGCGCGGCCACGTCGACCCACTCGCGGATCTTCTCGATCTCTCCAGCCTGCTCCGTCGGCGGACGGCACATGTCCGTGCGCACGGAGATCGAGTAGATCTCGACACCTGCTTTATAGGCGGCCCGCTTCAGCGGCAGGAGGAAATCGTCATTCGGACTTGGGAACCAGTAGACCGTTAGGTCGAGGCCATCGACGTTCATCTCCACCGAAAGGTGGACGAGGTCCTCGTAGGTCATCTTCTTCGCGGCGAGTGCCTGCCTGTAGGAATAGGCGCAGATCGCGGACCGGAAGCGCGCCTTGGCCGGCGAACCAGCCGCCTGGAGGCTCGTGGCCAAAGGCGCGGCGGCGAGCGCCTGGAGGAGGTGACGTCGTTGCATCGCTCTCTATTATGCGTCAGCCGTCGACCGAGAGCGTGCTGCCGCGCGGTGACTTGTGGACCCGGATGCGGCACGGCAGCCGGTCGGCCAATTCCGCCACGTGCGAGATCACGCCGATCATCCGCGTCCCGCCGGCAAGCTTTTCGAGTGCGGAAGTGACGTCGTCGAGCGTGGCGGCGTCCAATGTGGAGAAGCCTTCGTCCAGGAACAGCGCTTCGAGGCGCGAGGCGAACCGCGGCAGGCTCTCGGAGAGCGCCAGGGCGAGCGAGAGCGACGCCAGGAACGATTCGCCGCCGCTCAGCGTGCTGGCGCTGCGCCGCTCGCCGGCGTGCCAGTGGTCGATCACATCGAAATCCGGGCTGGTTGGGTCGAAGGAATACCGTTCGGCGCTCAATTCGTGGAAGTGCCGCGATCCTTCCGCCGCCAGCGTCCGCAGCGTAGCCGCTTCGACGAACCCTGGGAAGCGGTTGGCGTGCAGTTCCTCGTGAAGCTGCCGCAGGATCTTGTGGCGCCGGATGAGGCCGGCCAGTTCTTCGCGCAGCGCGGCCGCCTCGGCAAGCCGGGAACGGATCCGGTCCTGGGCGGATTCGATCGCGCGGCGCTCCTCCTCGCGGCGCGCCGCTTCCTGTTCGGCTGCCGTGGCCGCCTGCTCCAACTGCGCCACCTCGATCACGTCCAGACAGGCTCGCAGCGCCGCGGCATGCTGCTCCGCTTCGGCAAGCGCGCTCTCAGCCTGACGGAGCCGCTCTCGACTGACCGCGACGGCGGTGTCCGCGGCGGCCGCCTCCTGGTCGAGGCTAACCTTCTGCCGGGTCAACGATGCGATCTCGTCACGAATGCCGGCCTGGATCTGGCGAGCCACCTCGAGGGCGCCCCATTCCTGTTCGAAGCACGCGGCGTCGCGGTATCGGCCCAGTTGCTCTTCGACTCTCTGCTTTCGGTCGAGACTGCTCGCCAGAGACGCCGTTACGTCCGCGTGGCGCTGCTCCGTGAGTTCGGCCTGGTGCCGCAAGTGCTGTGCCGTCCTGGCAAGCGATGCCTCGCGGTCCGCGGCATCGCGCCACTGCCGCATCGCTTCGCTCGCCTCACGCTGTGCTTCCTCGGCCTGCCTGGCCAGGGCATCGAGCTTCTCCGCGGCCTGTTCATCCGCTGGCTCCCCGAGGGCCTCGGCAACCCGTTGTTCAAGCCAGGCAAACGCCTCGCCTGCTGCGTCGCTGGCCTTTTCGGCCTCCTGCAGTTCGCTGGGCAGCCGCGACAGGTCATGCAGCAGCCGCTGCAAGGTGTCACGCGCTTCTGATTCGGCGCGAGCGCATTGTCTGGACCGTGCCTCTGCCTTCGCGAGGGCATCGCCGGGAGACCGCTCCGGGGGCACCACCGCGACGGTCTGCTCGCACACCGGGCAGGGTTCACCCGGCGCCAGGCCGCTCCGCAACGCGCCGGCCGCATCCTGACGCAGCAAGTGTTCGCGATGGGCGGCTGCGTCGCGCGCCGCCTCCGTCGCATTGGCAAGCTGCTCCTCCACTTCAGACCGGCGCGCCTCGGAACCTTGCCGCTGTGCGCGCAGATCGAGGACGCGCTTTGCCGCCGCAGCCACGGCTCGCCGGAGCGCCGGTCCGCGCTGGCGCCAATCCCGCGCCAGTTCCCGGCATGCGGTCCGGTCTCTCATCGCCTCGGCCGCGGCCGACGCAGCCTCGTGACGGCCCAGAGCACGCCGGGTCTCCTCAGCCGCGGCTTCGGCGGCGGCTTCGGCCGTCCCGGCGCTGTGCATGGACTCCTTCAAGTCGCGTTCAAGACGAGCCAGCCGGCTCCGCATCGTCTCGATCTCGGCGACCAGGGTCCGGTGCTGCTGGACCACAGGACGTAACGCGATCAGGCGATGGTAGGCGGCTTCGTCGTATCCGGCGCGTACCATTCGTTCCTCCGCCTCGCGGATCGTCTCATGCACCGCAAGGCGCTTCTCCTGGATCTGCGTCGTGCGCTGCGAAGCCTGCTCAAACGCCTGCGTGGCGTCCCGAACCCCTGCCCGGCGCTGCCCGGCCAGTGCGGTGGACGCCGCGTACTCCTTCGCCAGACGCAATCTGCGCTGTGCCTCGTCGCGCCGCGCCGCCGCCTCGCGCGCGAAAACCAGCGCCTCCTCCAGCCGGACTCCGCACTCCGCGAGCGCCTCCTCCGTCACGCCCTCGAAGACTGTGTCGAGGTTGCGGCGGATCGCTTCGGCGGCCATCTCCGCCTCACGCGCCTGATCGAACGCTCGCACCTTCATCGTTTCGTAGACTTCGAGATGCAGTAGCCGGGAGAGGATCTCGTGACGCTGCTTGGGGTCGCCCCGGAGGAACTGGTCGAACTCCCCCTGCGGCAGGATCACGGCACGCGTAAATCCCTCGAAATCGAGGCCTGTCAGTGCAACCACCTGCTGCTTCAGATCGGCCGCGGACGCGGTTACCGATATCCAGCGATCGCCCTCCCGCTTCTCCAGGCGGCGCGTCGCCGCGCCCCGCCGCTTGAGGACCCGCAGAAGGCGGTAGACTTCATCGCCGGAGGAGAACTCGAGCAGGACGCGCAGTTCGTTCGCGCCCTGGTGAATCAGCTCGTTGAGGTTGACTCCGATTCGCGGCGTGCGCCCGTACAGCGCGAACAGCATCGCATCGAGGAGCGAACTCTTGCCCGCGCCCGTGGGACCCGTGATTGCGAACAGATCGAGGGATGTGAAGTCGAGGACCGCCTGCGACCGGAAACTGGTGAACCCTTCGACTTCGAGGCGAAGCGGCCTCAACCGCCTACCTCGTGATACAGATCGCGGAAGGCCGCCTCCAGTTCTTCCGATGGCGCAACACCCCGCGCCTGGTGATAGTAGGCGCGGAACAACTCGACCGGCTCCAGTTCCTCCAGCGTCTCGGCCTGGCTTGGCTCCTGCGTGGCGTACTCGGCGCGCACCTCGACCGCGTTCGGCAGCCGTTCGCAGACCCGCGCGTGCAGGCTCGAGTCCGGTCCATCCGTCTGCACGCGGACCCGCAGGTAGGCGTCGCCGTAATCGCCGCCCAGTAGCTCATCGAGCGTTCCCTCGACTTCGCGCAGTTCGCGCCCCGCGCTCAGCGGCACGGACTCCAGCCGCGCCGGCCGTCCCGGCTTCGCTTCCACCAGGACAGCCCGTTTCCGCTGGCCGCGCTCGCCGAAATCGAGCTGCAACGGCGAACCAGCGTACCAGGCCGGCGGCTGTCCGGACACCTCCTGGGGGCGATGCAGATGCCCGAGTGCGATGTACTGTGCCGACACTGGAAACCGCGCGGCGCTCACCGCGTACGGCGCCGCGACGTGCACCGCGCGCTCACTCCCGCTTGTCTTTGCCTCGAAGACGTACAGGTGGGCCATCAGGATGTTGACCGTTTCGGGCGAAAAGCCGCTGCATAAGGACTCCCCCATACGCGCGACCGCGTCGGAGTACGTCTGCGACCATTGCTCTTCCGGGTCCACCATGCGGGCAATCGTCACAATGCGCCGCTCGGGCACAAACGGCAGACTGGCAATGAGCGCCCGTTCGCCGCGTGCCTCGATCGCCACAACGCCGCCAGCATCGGCCCGCGCCGGCTCCGCTCTCAGGAAAATGCCGAGGGGATCGAGCAGCTCCCGCAGCGCGGCCAGCCGCTTGGGATGATCGTGATTGCCCCCGATGAGAACAGCCCGAATGCCGCGCCGGAGCAGTTCTGCGAAGAACTCGTAAACAAGGCGTTCGGCTTCAGGCCCGGGAGCGGCGGAATCGTACAGATCGCCCGAGAACAGCAGCGCATCGATGCGCTCCCTATCCGCGATCCCGAGGATTTCCGCAGCGACAGCTTCGTGTTCGGAGAGTCTGGACCGGCCCGCGATGGACCGGCCCACATGCCAGTCCGACGTATGCAAGAAGAGCATTGCGACTCTTCAGCATAGTACGGAGCAATCAGCGGGGCCGGATCAGGGAAAGGAACTCGTCGCGAGTCGCTTTCTGCGTGCGGAACGCTCCGATCATGGCGCTCGTGACGGTGGACGAATGCTGCTTCTCGACGCCGCGCATCATCATGCAGAAGTGCGTCGCCTCCGAGACCACCCCGACGCCCCGGGCATCTACGACGTCGGCGATGGTCTGCGCCACTTCCTGGGTCAGGCGCTCCTGGATCTGCAAGCGCCGCGCGAACACGTCGACAATGCGCGGGATCTTGCTCAGGCCGATCACCCGGTCGCTCGGCAGGTACGCCACGTGCATCTTGCCGAAGAACGGCAGCATATGGTGTTCGCACATGCTGAAGAACTCGATGTCCCTGACGACCACCATGCCGTCGGACTCCACCTCGTAGAGCGCATCGTTGACGATCGAGGGAATATCCGCGTGGTATCCCTGCGTCAGGAACTCCAGCGCCTTCTCGACCCGGTGCGGCGTTCGCAGCAGACCGTCGCGGTTCGGATCTTCACCCAGCAGCGGAATCATGTCCCGCACCAACGATTCGAGAGAGCGGCCTTCGCCGCGCCGCAGCTCCAACACCCGCTCGTCCACCGCCCGATTATTGGCCTTCATGATCCCTTTCATCCATCTCAAAGATGTTCCGGTCCGTCTCGGCGATTCGAATCTTTTCCAGTTTCGGGAACCCCTCCGGCCAGGCGCCGCGCAGCCGTTGCGAGATCTCGACCGCAACATTCTCGGTTGTCGGCACCAGCCCGTCACGGAACGCGGGGATCTCCTCATTCAAGTTCCGGTGGTCATAGGCGTCGAGAACCACTGTCTTCACCAGACCATCCAGTTCCCCAAGCGGAATCGCAACGCCGGTTTGTCGATCCACCGGACCCCGGACGCTCACCTCCAGCACGTAGTTGTGCCCGTGGCCGAACGGGTTGTTGCACTTGCCAAAAATCCGGCTGTTGTCCTCATCGGTCAACGACGGCGCGTGCAGACGATGCGAAGCGGCGAACGGGTAGCGGCGGGTGACGCGGATCACCTTCGGTCTCCGAAGTAGTCGGCGAACAGATCGGGTGTCTCGTAGACGCGGATCGCATGCAGCCGCGCCGCCTCAGGGAGATGGGGTTCCACGCGGCGCCAGATTTCAATCGCCAGGTTTTCGACGGTCGGCACGACCCTGTCGAACGGCGGCACTTCGTGATTCAGGTGCCGGTGATCCATCGGCTCGACGATTTCCCGCTCCAGAATCTGCTTCAGTTCCTTCAGATCGATCACCATCCCGGTCACCGGATCCGGTTCGCCGCGGACGGTCACCTCCACCACGTAGTTGTGGCCGTGGCCGAGCGGGTTCGACGCCGCGCCGTAGAGGCGCCGGTTCTCCTCCTCGGACAGCCCCGCAGCCCGGCAGGCGTGGGACGCGGAAAATTCCAGCTTACGAGTCAGGTACACAGTGGAAAGATGCGGCGGCGCTTCCGCCGGATACTTAAAGAGTAACAAGAGTAAGATTGAAGAGAGTCCCCATGCAAGGCGTGAAACTGGAAACCTACCTGCGCGGCGGGATCGCCGCGCTGCTGGCCGTGTTCTCCTGGGTCGTCTTCGACACCCTGCGGGAGCGGCTCGTGAGCGTCGGCGACACGGCCCCGAAATTTGCCGTCAGCACCGACGCCGGCCGTGACCTGAGCCGGTCCGACTTCGGCGGAGAACTGCTCGTGCTGAACTTCTGGGCCACCTGGTGCCCGCCCTGCATCGAGGAGATCCCCTCTCTCGACGCGTTCCAGAAGCACTTCGCCGACCGCGGCGTTGTGGTCCTGGGCATCAGCGTCGACAAGGACGAGGACGTCTACCGGAAGTTCCTGCAGCGGGTGAACGTGTCCTTCCAGACCGCCCGCGATCCGGAAGCCCGGATCAACCGGCAGTACGGCACGGTCAAGTTCCCCGAGACCTACATCATCAACCGGCAGGGCCGGGTCCTGCGGAAGGTCGTTAGTTCGCGGGACTGGATGGATCCCTCGATGCTGGCCGATGTGGAGTCCCTGCTGGGCGGGGGCGGGACCCGGTGACCGAAGAAGTCAAACGGAAACTCGCCGCCGTCGTGGGACCTCGTGGCTTTCTGGACCGTCCCGAAGACCTGGCGCTCTACGAATATGACGGCAGCGTGGACAAGGCGCGTCCGGAAATGGTCGTGTTCCCGCGCTCGACGGAAGAAGTGGTCGAACTCGTGAAGATCGCCGCCAAACACCAGGTGCCGATCGTGGGACGCGGCGCCGGGACCGGGCTGAGCGGCGGGGCCATCCCGCGCGCGGGCGGCCTGATCATCGGCTTCGCACGGATGAACCGCATTCTCGAGATCGACCTGGAGAATGAGCGCGCGGTCGTGCAGCCGGGGGTGGTGAATCTCGATATCACGCTCGCCGTCCAGGGACAGCAGTACTTCTTCGCTCCGGATCCGTCGAGCCAGCGCGCCTGTACCATCGGCGGCAACGTCGCCGAGAACGCCGGCGGACCGCATACGCTCGCCTATGGCGTCACGACGAACCATGTCCTGGGTCTGGAACTGGTGCTGCCCGATGGCGAGGTGGTCTGGACCGGCGGCAAGGAAACCGATCTGCCCGGCTACGACCTCACCGGCCTGTTTACGGGCTCGGAAGGGACGCTGGCGCTGGTGACGAAGATCGTTGTCCGGCTGATGCGCCAGCCGGAACTCGTCAAGACGCTGCTGGCCATCTACGACTCCGTCGACGACTGCGCCGATACCGTGGCCGAGATTACGGCCCGCGCCATCACGCCCGTGGCCGTGGAAATGCTCGACGGCGTCATGCTGGGGATGGTCGAAGAGGCGACGCACGCGGGCTATCCCAAGGACGCCGCCGCGGTGTTGCTCATCGAACTCGAGGGCCTGACCGAGGCGGTCGAGGAGCAGGTGGAGCAGATCCGCGATGCCTGCCTCGCCTGCCGCGCGCGGGAGTTTCGCGTCGCCAAGTCCGCCGAGGAGCGTGACCTGCTTTGGAAAGGCCGCAAGAACGCCTTCGGCGCCGTGGGCCGCGTCAGCCCCACGTACTACGTGCAGGATGGCGTCGTGCCGCGCACCGAGGTTCCGGGCGCGCTGCGGGAGATTCAGCGTGTGAGCGCGAAATACGGCCTCACGATTTCCAACATCTTCCACGCCGGAGATGGCAATCTGCACCCGATCATCCTGTTCGATGCTCGCAAGCCGGGCGATCTGGAGAAGGCCAAGGCCGCGGGCGAGGAGATCCTCGCCTATTGCATCTCCGTTGGCGGCTCGATCACGGGCGAGCACGGGGTCGGCATGGAAAAGAACGAGATGATGGACAAGCTCTTCCCGGCCGAGACCCTGGAGACGATCGCGGCTTTCAAGAAGCTGTTCGATCCCGATGGCCGGCTGAATCCCGGGAAGCTGCTTCCGACCGGTAAAGGCTGCCTCGAGATCCGGCAAGCGCCGCTGACCGGCTCTTCGATGTTGTACTAAGCAGCCCCGTCCTGTCATATCAAACACTTACCGTGCCAGTTGCGGCAGTTCAGCCTCCCGCTCAGGTGTTCGCCCGATACATTTCGTCGGCCGATCAACCGAACACCTAGTCGATCCCAATGCTCAACGACAGCATGCTGAACCTGACCACGGCGGTGACCGAAAGCGAGCGGGCCTCCCGCCAGACGCCGGTTCCAGAACCTCGGGAGGGCTTCACTCCTGCGGTCCCGGAGCGCATTGGCGACACGGGTCTGGCGGAGACAAATCTTGAACAGTTGATCTTGAAGACCCTGCATTTCAGCGGCGAGTTGCTGGGCCGCGAGCTGGCTTCCGGCCTGGGTCTGAAGTTCAGCCTGATCGAGCCGCTTGTCGAGAACCTGCGGCGGCAGAGGATGCTGGAGGTAAAGGGGTCGCTCGGGTACGGTGCGGTCTCGGCGGTCTACACCTTAAGCGAGAACGGCCGCGCCCGCGCCCGCGAGTACCTTGAGACCAACCAGTACTCCGGGCGGGCGCCCGTCGCGATGGAACAGTACGTCGAGGCGGTCCGGTCGCAGCGTCTGCACAATGGCTGGCTGACCCGCGAGGCGCTGGTGGAAGCCTACCGCCACATGGTCGTCACCGACGACATCTTCAACCAGATCGGACCCGCCGTGAACTCCGGCAAGTCGTTCCTGCTTTACGGCAAGCCGGGCAACGGCAAGACCTATCTCGCTGAGGCGCTCTTCAACCTGGAAAGCTCGCCGATCTTCGTGCCGTACGCAGTCGAGTACCAGGGTTTGATCATCAAGATCTTCGATCCGGTCTATCACATCCCGATCGCCGCCGAAACCGAGTCCGTCATCGTCAACCGCGACAGCAGTCACGATCAGCGCTGGGTCCTCTGCAAGCGGCCGTTCATCGTGACCGGCGGCGAACTGACGCTCGACATGCTTGATCTGACCTACATCGAGACGGCGAAGATCTACGACGCACCGTTTCAGATGAAGGCCAATAACGGCATCTACCTGATCGATGATTTCGGGCGCCAGCGGGTGTCTCCCGCCGAAGTGCTGAACCGCTGGATTGTCCCGATGGACCGCCGCGTGGACTACCTGCGCTTCATCACCGGCGGCAAGGTCGAGGTGCCCTTCGAGACGTTCCTCATCTTCTCCACCAACCTGCGCGCGGAGCATTTGGGCGACGAAGCGTTTCTGCGACGGATCGCCTACAAGATGTTTCTCCGCAGCCCGGAGGTTGCGGAGTTCCAGCAGATCTTCGACCGCTTCTGCGCCCAGCAGAAGATCGCCTGCGCCCCTCCCGTGCGCGACGATCTGATCGAGCGCCATTTCCGCGGCAAAGGCCGTCCGATGCGGCGCTGTCATCCGCGGGACCTGATCTCGCACGCGATCGACATCATCCACTTCGACCGGTTGCCGTTCGTGCTGACATCGGACCTGTTGGATCAGGCCGTGGCCAGTTGTTTCGTAGACGAAGGCACAGAAGAGGACTGACGCGTCATTCGACGGGAAGGCCCGCGGCGACGATGGCGCGCCACCCTCCGGCCAGCGACACCGGCCGGCGGTAGCCCATCTGGCGCAGCGCGTCCGCCGCGAGCGCCGACCGGTAGCCGCCCCCGCAGTAAAGCACCAGCGTCACGTCCTTGTCGGGGATCTTCGCCTCGATGTCCCGTTCGATGACGCCCTTGCTCAGGTGGACCGCTCCGGCGGCGCGTCCCGCCGCCCACTCGCTTTCCTCGCGCGTGTCGATCAGCACATGAGAGTGACCGTTCGAGGACAGTTCAAGGTATTCCTCGACCGTCATCTCCTCGATGCGGGTCTTGGCGTCGCTGACGAGTTTCAGAAAACCTGCGCTATGGATCATACGGACCTCGCGGCGCTATCCGGCCACGCGTTCAATGCGGGCGCCGGCCTGCGCGAGCTTTTCCTCAATTTTCTCATAGCCCCGATCGATGTGATACACGCGGTCGATCAGGGTCTCGCCCCGCGCCGCCAGCGCGCCCAGCACGAGCGAAGCGCTCGCCCGCAGGTCCGACGCCAGCACGGCGGCGCCTGAGAGCTGCCGCGGGCCCGCAACCAGCGCGCGGCGGCCATCCAGACGGATGTTGGCCCCCATCCGGACCAGTTCGGGCACGTGCATGAAGCGGTTTTCGAAGATCGTTTCCGTCACGATCGCGATGCCTTCGGCCTGGGTCATCAGCGCCATATATTGGGCCTGCAGGTCCGTGGCGAAGCCGGGATACTCTTCGGTCGTCATGTCGACCGACCGGAGGGTCCGCCCCCCTTCGACGACGAGCGTCGAGTCGCCCTCCTGCTCCACTCGCACACCGGCCTGGCGGAGCTTCGCCACCAGTGCGTCCAGGTGCTCGACCGGCGCGCCCGTGATGGCCAGCCTGCCCCCGGTGATGGCGGCGGCGATGGCGAACGTGCCGGCTTCGATGCGGTCCGTGATGATCGTGTGTTCCGCTCCGTGCAGGCGGTCCACGCCGCGGATGCGGATCGTGGACTCGCCGGCTCCCTCGACCTGTGCGCCCATCCGGTTCAGTAGCGCCGCGAGGTCGGTCACCTCCGGCTCGCGGGCGGCGTTGACGAGTGTCGTCTCGCCCCTGGCCAGGACGGCCGCCATCATGAGATCTTCGGTGCCCGTGACGGTGATGCGGTCGAAGTGGATGGCGCCGCCGCGCAGCCCGTCGGGCGCCTCGGCGCACACGTAACCGTGCTCCTGGCTGACTGTGGCGCCCAGGTGCTCGAGGCCCGTCAGATGCAGATCGATCGGCCGCGCCCCGATCGCGCATCCGCCCGGCAGCGACACACGAGCCCGGCCCGCGCGCGCGGCCAGCGGTCCCAACACCAGGCTCGACGCGCGCATCGTCTTGACCAACTCATACGGGGCCTCCGGCTTGACCACGTTGGCGGCCTGAATCCGGACGCGGCTGCCGTCGCGCTCCACCGTCGCGCCGATATCCTCAAGCAGGCGCAACATCGTGGCGATGTCGCGCACTTGCGGCACGCCGCGCAGGACCACGGGCTCTGCCGTGAGCAGCGCCGCCGCGATGGCGGGCAGGGCGGCGTTCTTGGAGCCGCTGGTTTGAATGGTGCCTTCGAGGGGGTTTCCGCCCTGAATCCGAAACTTGTCCATGGATGATCTCTACTTGCTCTTGAGCGCCACCGACAACCGGCCGCCGGCCGAAGCCAGCCTTCGCTCCGCTTCCTCGCGGGAAACCCCGGCGCGGGCCATCAGGATCGCGGTCCGCACGCTGCCGCCGGAATCCTGAAGCAGCGCCCCGGCACGGGTCTTGTCGACTTCCGCCGCCCGCGCGATGATCCGGCACGCGCGGTCGATCAGCTTCCGGTTGCGCGGCTGGACGTTCACCATCAGGTTGCCATACACGTAGCCGCGGCGGATGAAGGTGGCCGTGGTGAGCATGTTCAACACCAGCTTGGTGGCGGTGCCGGCCTTGAGCCGGGTGGAGCCGGTGAGAACCTCGGGGCCCGTCAACGGCGCAATCGGATAGTCCACCGCGCGCGAGAGCTCAGAGTCCGGCGTGCAACTGATGCCGATCGTGACGGCGCCCAGCCTGCGGGCCGCCGCCACCGCGCCCAGCACGTATGGGGTGCGCCCGCTCGCCGCGATTCCAGCCAGGACATCGGTTCCTGTGAATCCAGCGGCCAGCAGATCGCTCGCTCCGGCATCCGGATCGTCCTCGCTCGCCTCGGTCGAGCGGGACAGGGCTGCTTCTCCGCCGGCGATCAATCCGCGGACGAGTCCAGGATCGGCGCTGAAGGTCGGTGGGCACTCGGAGGCGTCCAGGACGCCGAGGCGCCCGCTGGTCCCCGCGCCAATGTAGAACAGCCGCCCGCCGCGCTCCATCGACGCCACGATCGCGTCCACGGCGCGCGCGATGGACCGGATCTCCGCCGCCACCGCCAGCGCCGCCTTCTGGTCCTCGGCGTTCATGATGCGCAGGATCTCTTCGGCAGGGCGCGCGTCGATGCCTTCGGAGGCGGGATTGGGCTGTTCGGTGAGCAGGGAGTCCAGTCCGCTCACGCGACCCCGGCCTTCCGCATCACCGCCATTGTGGTGTCGTAGCCCAGTTGCGCTCCCTGGGCCGGTTCCATGTCCTTGAGACCGCGGCCGAACACTTCCGGGCTGATTCCATCCTCGTAGCCGATCTGCTTCAGCGCGCCGAAGAATGCTCCCCAGTCGAGCACGCCTTCGCCCGGCATCAGCCGCTCGTTGTCCACGATCCGGTCGGGCGGCAGATTCGGTGCGTCGGCCACCTGCACGTGCACGATGCGGTCCTTGCCAGCGGCGCGGATGTCGGCGGCGGTCGCTTCGGCGTGGTGCCAGTGCCACGAGTCCAGCAGGACACCGACGTTGGGCCCGCAGTCCTTGGCGAGGTCCAGCGTCTCGTCCATGCGCCAGATGAACTCGTGCGGATGGCGCTTGCGAAGGTGGACCGGACTGACGAATTCGATGCCGAAGCGGACGCCGTGGCGTGCCAGGACTTCGGCGCAGGCCGACCAGCGATCCACGTACACCCGCCGCTGCTGCGGCTTCGGCAGGTCACTCGACGGCAGGAACCAGGTGGTCATCCGCGGACACCCGATGGCGGCGGCGAACCGTGCCGCGCCGTCGAGGCCGGCCAAGCCTTTGCGGAACGCCTCCTCGGTGGAGCGGAAATCCACGGGCAGGCCGATAGCGGCCGCTTTCAGGTTGAGTTGGTCCAGCAGGCCGCGCGTGGCTTCCGCGCCGGCCGCGTAGGCCCCGTCAAACAGGATATCGGTGCCCGGAAAGCCAATGTGATGCGCGAGATGCGCGAAGTCCGGCCACTTCACCCGGCCGGCCACCAGGGTGCCTTGCAGCGAAAGATACATTGCCCCCATCTTCGCACCTCGGGAACTTCCCGGGCGCCCGCGGTGTCTACCAATAGAGAAGAAGTCGGATACAATTTCAGTACAGAGGCACGAGTGGCCGATTTCCTGACGTTTGGACTGAACTCCGGCGCGCCCGCCGACAACGCGCTCGAAGATGAACGCCTGACGTGCGGCTTGCAGGAAGGCCGCGAGGAAGCCTACGAGGAATTGGTCGCCCAATACGAGCAGCCCGTCTATAACCTGGTGTACCGGCTGCTGTCCGATCCGCGCGACGTGAGCGACGTCGTGCAGGAGGTGTTTCTCAAGATATTCCGGAACATCGAAAAGTTCCGCCACCAGAGCAGCCTCAAGACATGGATTTATCGGATTGCCGTCAACGAGGCGCACAACTACCGGCGCTGGGTCTTCCGCCATCAGCGCAACGAAGTGACGCTGGAGGAATACGGAGAAGGACGGGCGGGCGTGGCCGATATGCTTTCCGACGAGGGCCGTTCGCCCCTCGAGCAGGTCTTGGACGGAGAGCGCCTCGTGCTGATTGAGGAAGCGCTCTCGCGGATTCCGCCTGTCTACCGGGCCGCGGTGGTTCTTCGCGACATGGAGGATCTGAGTTACGACGAAGTGGCGCAGGTTCTGGATGTGTCCATTGGGACGGTGAAGTCTCGCATCCTGCGGGGACGCGAGGCGTTGCGCCGTGAATTGCTCGGCCGGCTGGAGCCGGAACCGGCCCTGCAGTGGTCGCCGCAACCGGCTGAATAGGGTTTCTAATGAACTGCGAGGCATTTCAGAAGCGCATCCCGGCATACGTGGAAGGGCACCTGTCCGCCGAGGAGCGGGCGGAGTGCGACGCCCACGTGCCGGAATGCCTGGCCTGCGCGCGGCGGGTGAGGGAATCGTCCCGCCTGCGCGGCGCACTGCGCGGACTGCCACGTATGAATCCGCCCGAAGCGCTGCAGGTGCAGTTGCACGTGATGGCGTCTCGGGAACGCGTTCGCTACCTGCGAAACAGGAACTGGGCGTCACGGCTTGCCTACTGGGGAAGCGTGGCGCGGTTGATGGCCGATAACCTGATGCGCCCGCTTCTGGTTCCCCTCACCGGGGGCGTGGCGACGGCGCTTTTCCTGTTCGGCGGTCTTGTCCCGTCGTTGAATCAGCAGCGCATCGTTGAAAACGATGTGCCTCTTCGGCTTTTCGAGCATGCCGCCGTCGAGGCCATGCCGGACTTTGCCTCCCGGCAACCGCTTGACGACCTGCTCGTCGAAGTGTTGATCGACAATCAGGGCCGCCTCGTGAATTACGATGTCCGCGTTGGAGAAATGGACGCAGACCTCGGGAACATGCTTCTGTTCACCACCTATAGCCCGGCGCGCATGTTCGGGCAGCCGATGCGAGGCCGCATTCTGTTGCGCCGCAGCCGGATCGTGGTGAAAGGCTGAGTGGCGCGGCAGAGACTCGGCCAGCACTTCCTCGCCAGCCCTTCGATTCTGGCCCGGATCGCGCGCGAGGTTTGCCCGCTGCCCGAACCCCTCGTCGTCGAGATCGGTCCCGGCCACGGGGCTCTGACACGCCATCTCCTCGAACGCGCCGACCGCGTCGTTGCCGTTGAATTGGACGCTGCCCTGGCCGTCCGTCTCGCCGCTGAGGACGCTACCGGCCGCCTCACCGTCGTGCACGCCGATGCCCGCGACGCCGATCTCGGCCAGTGGGGTCCGATGGTGCTCTGCGGCAACCTGCCGTATTACGCGGCGACGCCGATGATCGACCGCCTGCTGGCGCCGGGAGGCGCGCCTCCGTTCGGCCTCATCCGTGCGGTCTTCCTGATCCAACTGGAGGTGGCGCAGCGTCTGGCCGCGCAGCCGGGCAGCCGCGACTACGGCTACTGGAGCGCCAAAGCGGCCCTATCCATGCAGTGCGACCTGCGCTTCCGGGTCCCCCCGGGCGCTTTCCGGCCGCCGCCCAAGGTCGACTCCGCTGTCGTGGCGCTCACGCCCCGCCCGCGTGCCGCCGAACTCGGGATCGCCGATCCGGAGGATTTCGTGCGCTTTCTGAGCCAGTGTTTCCGCATGAAGAGGAAGACGCTGCGCAATAACCTGGCGGGCTTCGCCGACGCCGCGAAATTGCAGGCCTGTCCACCTAAGCGCGCGGAACAGCTTTCGCTCGAGGAATTCGTTGCGCTGTACCGCGTTATACGATAGTCCAGGAGGCTACACACCCAATGATGACACCTGAACAGGCGCAGGGACTGGCGGCGTTTCTGCTGCCGGGAACAGAGAGCGAACACAAGATCACGGCCAAGCTTTTGGCGGCTCTGCCGGAGGACAAACTCGACTACACGCTGGGGACCAAAGGCCGCAGCGCGAAGGACTTGGCGTGGCACATCGTCACCTCGGAACTCTGGTTTCTTAACAGCATCGCTGCGGGTGAGTTCTCGCAGGGACAACCGCCGGAGGCGCCTGCTACGGCTGCCGCGATGAAGGCCGCGTACGAGTCCGGGTTCGCCGAGGCCGTGGCCAAGGTGCAGGCTCTTGGTGGCGAGCAGTTGGCGAAGCCGGTCAATTTCTACAACGTGTACAATCTGCCTGCGGTCGCCTATTTGCAGTTCAATCTGAGCCATGCGATTCACCACCGCGGGCAGCTCGCGATGATGCTCCGCGCCATGGACGCGCATGTGCCAAGCATTTATGGCGGCAGCGCCGACGAGCCGTTCATGGGCTAGGCGGCTCATCCAGGCCCTTTGGCAGGCCTTGATCGTCGTACAGCATCGCCGCGTGATCCGCAGATGAGACTTGCCGGTCCATGTTTTCGCGCTGCAACGCGTTCTGGACCGCGTCCAGGACTGCCTGACCCAGCGACACCCCGCGCAAGCGTGCCAGCTCGGCCGCGAGTTCTCGAACCTGAGGATTCCTGATATTGAGGGACATAAGCAACCACGGTGGATTAGGCTTCTCCAATTGTGCCAGCAAGCCGTGGTGCCGGAACTTTTCCAGTCCGGCCTGTCGATTCACGGTCCGCTCAAGCGACGATATCGGGGAAGGAGAGATTCGCTTTGAAGTATCTGTGCCTCGTCTACGCCGAAGAGAGCAAGCTCGAAGGGATGTCCGACGAAGAGTGCGTGGCTTATGACGAAGCGCTTCGGGGCCGAGGCCAGTGCGTCGCTTCCGAAGCGCTCCAGCCGGTGCGGACGGCCGCGACAGTCCGGGTGCGCAATGGACAGGTGTCGGTGACCGACGGTCCGTTTGCCGAAACCAAAGAGTCCCTCGCAGGCTTCTACCTCGTCGAGGCCCCAGACCTGAACGAGGCCATCCGCATTGCGGCCGGAATCCCCCCGGCGCGCGCCGGTTCCGTCGAGGTGCGCCCGATTCGCGAACTGACCGGCAGGAACCTTGGACGGAAGGAGACACGATGAAGACGGAACCGCAAGCGAAACACTGCTGGCTGCGGCAACTGGTGGGCGAGTGGACCTACGAAGTCGAGGCGATTCCCGGTCTGTTCATGACGATGCACTCGCGCCGGAGCGCGTAGAGCGGGGCCTCATGGCAGCCGGAGAAACGGACGTCCGGGAGCTGGCTGGAGATCTGTACCGCCGGGAGTCGAGGCGGGTACTGGCCACGCTGATTCGGCTCCTCGGTGATTTCGATCTGGCCGAAGAAGCGCTTCAGGACGCCTTTGCCGCGGCGGTCGAACAGTGGCCCCGCGACGGCGTCCCGGCGAATCCGCGTGCCTGGCTGGTCTCGGCCGGCCGTTTCAAAGCGATCGACAACCTGCGGCGGCGAGCCCGCTTCGAAGCGGCAGCCGCGGCCTTGGCGCGGCAGGTCCCGGAGGCTGCCGGCGGTCCGGACGAAGACCTGCTTGAGGATGACCGGCTCCGGCTGATCTTCACCTGCTGCCACCCGGCGCTGCGGCCGGATGCTCGCGCCGCCCTCACGCTGCGGGAAGTGTGCGGACTCACCACGGAGGAAATCGCACGGGCGTTCCTCGCTTCGCCGGCGGCTGTGGCGCAGCGGATCGTCCGGGCCAAAGCCAAGATCCGCGAGGCGAAGATCCCTTACCGGGTTCCTTCAAGGGAAGAGTTGCCGGAACGGCTCGATGCCGTGTTGCAGGTGACCTATCTGGTCTTCAACGAAGGCTACTCGGCTTCGACGGGTGAGGACCTGACGCGGCCGGATCTGTCGAGCGAGGCAATCCGGCTGGCGCAGCTCCTCCTCGATTTGCTTCCGGAGCCGGAGGTGATGGGATTGCTGGCCCTGATGCTCCTCCACGAGTCCCGGCGTGCCGCGCGGACCTCGCCCGATGGCGAACTGGTCCTGCTTGCCGATCAGGACCGGACCCTGTGGGATCGCACTCAGATCGCCGAGGGGACGGCACTGGTGGAACGCGCTCTGTGCTCCCGCCGCATCGGGCCGTATGCGCTCCAGGCGGCGATCGTCGCGCTCCACGCCGAAGCGTCAAGCGCGGATGCCACCGACTGGGCGCAGATCGCCGGATTGTACGGCGTCCTGGCGCGGGCCGATCCATCGCCCGTAGTAGAACTGAACCGGGCGGTCGCGGTGGCGATGCACAAGGGTCCGGAAGCGGGTCTTGCTCTGATTGACGCTCTGCTCGCCGGCGGAGCGCTGGCGGACTACCACCTCGCCCATGCAGCCCGCGCGGATTTGTGCCGGAGAATGGGCCGGACTGCCGATGCCCGCGCTGCCTACGAAAGGGCGCTGGAACTCGCGCGGCAGCAACCGGAGCGGCGTTTTCTTGAGCGCCGGCTCAAGGAACTGGTCTAGGAAGACAAGGAGGCAAGGATGGAAACGAACGGCAACCGCGTGCGCGTCCTGGTGGGCACCAAGAAGGGCGCGTTCATTTTGACCTCGGACGGCAAGCGCCGGCAGTGGGATGTGAGCGGTCCCCACTTCGCCGGTTGGGAGATCTATCACGTCAAGGGATCCCCGGCCGCGCCGGACCGGATCTACGCATCGCAATCGAGCGGGTGGTTCGGACAGCTCATCCAGCGCTCGGACGATGGCGGCAAAACCTGGGAGCCGGTGGGCAATCAGTTTGCCTACGACGGCGTGCCCGGCACCCACCAGTGGTACGACGGGACGCCGCATCCGTGGGAGTTCAAACGGGTCTGGCACCTGGAGCCTTCGCTCGCGGCCGCGGATACCGTTTATGCGGGCGTCGAAGACGCCGCCTTGTTCCGCAGCACCGACGGAGGCGCTTCCTGGCAGGAACTGTCCGGCCTGCGCGGGCACGGGTCCGGGCCGCAATGGCAGCCCGGCGCCGGCGGCCTGGGTCTGCACACGATCGTGCTCGATCCGTCCGACGCGCGCCGCCTGTTCATCGCCATCTCCGCCGCCGGGGCGTTCCGCTCGGACGATGCCGGGGAAACATGGCGGGCGATCAACCGCGGCCTGCGCTCGGAATACATCCCGGACCCCGCGGCCGAAGTCGGCCATTGTGTCCACCGAATCGCCATGCATCCGTCTCGGCCGTCCGTTCTGTTCATGCAGAAGCACTGGGACGTCATGAGGACCGACGACGCCGGCGAATCCTGGTATGAAGTGAGCGGCAACCTGCCGACCGACTTCGGCTTCGTGATCGATGTCCACGCCCATGAACCGGAGACGATCTACGTCGTCCCGATCAAGAGCGACTCGGAGCACTTCCCGCCGGACGGCAAGCTGCGTGTCTATCGCAGCCGCACTGGAGGGAACGAGTGGGAAGCGTTGACGAACGGCCTGCCGCAGGACAACTGTTACGTGAACGTCCTGCGTGACGCGATGTCGGTCGACTCGCTCGATCCGTGCGGCGTCTACTTCGGCACCACCGGCGGGCAGGTCTACGCATCGCCCGACGGCGGCGAACACTGGGCTCCGATTGTGCGCGATCTGCCGCCCGTGCTCTCGGTCGAGGTGCAAACGCTGCGATGATCCGCGTCGTGCTGCCCGCCCATCTGCGGACACTGGCCAAAGTGAGCGGCGAACTGCTGCTCGAAGTGGAAGGGCCGCCCACGCCCGGGGGCGTGCTCGACGCGCTGGAAGCACGCTACCCGGTGCTGCGCGGAACGATCCGCGATCACGTGACACTGGCGCGCCGTCCCTACGTCAGGTTTTTCGCCTGCGGGCAGGACCTGTCGCACGACCCGCCCGGCGTCCCTCTGCCGGAAGCGGTGGCGTCCGGGGTAGAACCGTTTATTGTGCTGGGCGCAGTCGCGGGCGGCTGAGGCCGGGTTGAGTGAGAATAGAGGCACGCGGACTTCCGCCAGGAGCAAATTCGCATGCGCCCGTGTTTTCTTCTGCTGGCCAGTGTCTTGTGCGTCTCCGGCCAGGAGCGGCCGCGGCTTCCACCTCCCGATCATGCCGGCGTCCGGTACGGGCCGCACGAGCGCAACGTGTTCGACCTGTGGCAGGCCCCCGGTGCCGGACCGGCCCCGTTCGTCATTTACTACCACGGCGGCGGTTTCCGCGCCGGGGACAAACGATCGCTCAATCCCGCGCTTCTCGAGAAGCTGCGCGCAGGCGGCATCGCCGTCGTCGCTGCCAACTATCGCCTGACGGACACCGCCCCGTACCCCGCTCAGATGCACGACGGAGCGCGCGCCCTGCAGTTCCTCCGCCTCCATGCCGGACGCTACGGAATCGATCCGGCGCGCGCGGGCGCCTTCGGCTCGTCGGCGGGATCGGGCATTTCGCAGTGGGTCGCCTATCACGACGACCTCGCCGATCCGGGGAACGCCGACCCGGTCCTCCGGCAATCCACCCGGCTCGCCGCCGTGGCGCCGTTCAACGCCCAGGCTTCGTACGACCCCCGCTTCATCGGGAAGCTCATGAATACGGATCAGATTCACCCCGCGCTCGTTACGTTCTTCGGCATGACCTCGGCTGCGGACGTTTCCGATGCCCGCTTCTTCAAGTCGTTCGAAGATGCCTCGCCGATCAACCACCTCAGCGCCGGTGATCCGCCGATCCTCGTCTATTTCAGCCAGCGCAATGACCCGCTTCCGCCCAACTCCTCCGGTGAACAGCACATCCACCATCCGAAGTTCGGGTTCGTCCTCAAAGAGAAGGCAGACCGGCTCGGCGTGCCGTGCACGGTGCTGCTGCGGGAAGATCACCCGGACGGTTTTCCCGTTGACCGCTTTGCCGGGTTTTTCCAGACCTGGCTCAAGGGCCGGTAGATCGCTCGCTGTTTCGAGGTAGCCTATGCCTTATGCTGCCGCCGAGCCATGTGACCGGACCAAGGGATACGCCCCTGATCGAGCAAACCATCGGAGCCTTTCTCGATGGCGCCGCCGTCCGCTGGGCGGAGCGCGACGCGCTGATCGTCCGCCACCAGAACATTCGCTGGACCTACGGCGAACTCCAGCGGCGCGTGGACGCCCTTGCCGCGGGCTTCCTGGCGCTGGGGCTTGAGCCTGGCGAGCGGGTCGGGATCTGGTCGCCGAATCACGCGGAATGGGTCCTCACGCAGTTCGCCACCGCCAAGGCCGGACTCATCCTCGTCACAATCAACCCGGCCTACCGCACTCTCGAACTCGAGCATGCGCTCCGCAAGGCCGGATGCAAAGCGCTCGTGATGGCGAGCCGGTTCCGCAAAGCCGACTTCGTCGCGACGCTGCGGGAACTTGCGCCGGAACTGGCGGACGCCCCGCCGGGCAGCCTGCACGCCGCGCGCCTCCCGGAACTCCGCGTCGTGATCTCGCTCGACGCCGAGCCGCCTCCCGGAATGGTGCCGTTCGCCGCTGTGGCCGCCGGCGGGGATGCCGCCCGCTTGGCTGCTATCCAACCAGGCCTGAGCGCCCATGACCCCATCAACATCCAGTTCACCAGCGGCACCACGGGACTCCCCAAGGGCGCGACACTCACGCACCGCAACATCCTCAACAACGGCTATTTCAGCGCTCTCACCATGGGTCTGCGCGAAGGGGACAGGCTCTGCATCCCGGTCCCTCTCTACCACTGCTTCGGCATGGTGCTGTCGAACCTCGCCTGTATCACGGCGGGCGCCGCAATGGTGTTTCCCAGCGAGGGCTTCGACGCGCGCGCCGTCCTGGAGACGGTCGAAGCGGAGCGCTGCACGATGCTGCACGGCGTGCCGACCATGTTTGTCGCGGAACTGGAGCACCCCGATTTCGCCAGCTTCGCTCTCTCCAGCCTGCGCGGCGGGATCATGGCCGGATCGCCCTGCCCGATCGAACTGATGCGACGCGTGATCGACCGCATGCACCTGCGCGAGATCACGATCGGCTATGGCATGACCGAAACCAGCCCGATCAGCTTTCAGAGTTCGATACACGACCCGCTCGACCGCCGCGTGTCGACCGTGGGACGCATCCATCCGCACGCTGAGGTGAAGATCGTCGACGCCGCCGGACGCACCGTGCCCCGCGGTGAACCTGGCGAACTACTGACCCGCGGCTACCTGGTCATGCCCGGCTACTGGGACGATCCGGAGCAGACCGCGGCGGCCATCGACGCCGACGGCTGGATGCGCACCGGTGACCTGGCGACGATCGACGAAGAGGGCTACTGCAACATCGTCGGACGGATCAAAGATATGGTGATCCGGGGCGGCGAGAACGTGTATCCGCGCGAAATCGAGGAATTCCTCTACCAGCACCCGAAGATCGAGACGGTGCAGGTGTTCGGGGTTCCGGACCCGAAGTACGGCGAGGAGATTTGCGCCTGGATCCGCGTGCGCGCCGGGGAGACGCTATCCGACGCGGAGGTGCGCGAGTTCTGCGCAGACCGCATCGCGCGCTACAAGATCCCCCGCTACATCGAGTTTGTCGACGAGTTCCCGATGACGGTGACCGGCAAGATCCAGAAGTTCGCCATGCGGAAGAATGTCATGGAACGGCTTGGGTTGCGGCCGCAGGAAACGGCTTGAGCTACCCCAGCACGCCCTGCGGCGTAATCCGTTCCGCGTTCAGGTAGGGACGCAGCGCCTCCGGCACCACGACGGTCCCGTCGGCCGCCTGGTAGTTCTCGACAATTGCCACCCAGGTGCGTCCCACGGCGAGACCGCTGCCGTTCAGCGTATGGGCGAAGTCCGACTTCGGCTTGCCCCCCTTGCCCGGCTCCCGGTACCGGATGCTCGCGCGGCGCGCCTGGAACGACTCGAAATTCGAGCAGGACGAAATCTCCTTAAATCCGTTCTGGCCGGGGAGCCACACTTCGATGTCGTACGTCTTCGCGGAGGAGAAGCCCATGTCGCCCGTGCATAGCACCACCGTGCGGAAAGGCAGTCCCAGGCGGCGCAGGATGTCCTCGGCGTCCGCCGTCAGCTTCTCGAGTTCTTCGTAGCTCTGTTCCGGCCGGGTGAACTTCACGAGCTCCACCTTCTGGAACTGGTGTTGGCGGATGATGCCGCGCACATCCCGTCCGTACGACCCCGCTTCGCTGCGGAAACACGGTGTGTACGCGCACAGGCGCAGCGGCAGGTTCGATCCTTCGAGTGTCTCGCTGCGGAAGAGGTTCGTCACCGGGACTTCGGCCGTCGGGGCGAGCCAGAAGTCCGTCCCCTCGCACTTGAAGAGATCCTCGGCGAACTTCGGGAGCTGGCCCGTGCCGTACAAGCTCGCCGAGTTCACCAGGAACGGCGGCAGCACTTCGGTGTAGCCGTGCTCGCGCGTGTGGACATCGAGCATGAAGTTGATCAGCGCGCGCTCCAGCCGCGCGCCCAGCCCCCAGTAGACCGCGAAGCGCGCTCCGGTCACCTTCGCCGCCCGCTCCAGGTCGAGGATGCCGAGTTCGGGACCCAGGTCCCAGTGCGCCTTCGGCTCGAAGGAGAACGCGGGCGGTTCACCCACGCGGCGGACCTCGACGTTGTCCTCGGGGCCGCGTCCGGCCGGGACGGATTCATGCGGCACGTTCGGCACGCCGGCCAGGAACTGGCGGAACTCGTCTTCGAGGGTGCCGGCCTGTTTGTCCAGTTCCGCGATCCGCTCGCCGATGGCGCGGACTTCCACCTGGCGCGCGGCCGTGTCTTCGCCGGCTTTGCGCAACTGCGCGATCTCCCCGGTGGCCGCGTTGCGGCGCGCCTTCAACTCCTCGGCTTCCTGAATGGCGGCGCGGCGCCGGGCGTCCAACTCGCGGAACCCTTCGAGGTTGGGCGGGTTGGCCCGCAAGGACAGACGGGTCGAGATCGCGTCGAACTGCGCGCGAAAAGTAGCCAGATCGTGCATCGGATCTATGCTAGCGCAGCGTGGGATACGGGCTTCGCAGGCGGGCTATTCCTCTTCCTCGTAGACCGGCACCATCTCCAGGTCTTCAGCTTCGAAAATCATCCGGCAGTCGACGCATTCCACGTAATCCACGCCATCGCGCCGGGCAATCATGACAGTGTTCTTATGCTCACAAGCCGTCTGCATAACGGAGATACTGTCTATCTTATGCATCGACGAAACCTTGTCAAGAGCCTCCGGGCGATTGTGGGATAGAATCCGGACAATGCCCTATCCGATCCACCGTCCGCGCCGTTTGCGGCGGACCGAGTCCCTGCGGCGGCTGGTCCGCGAAACACGCCTGGCTCCCTCGCAGTTGATTCTGCCCCTGTTCGTCTGTCCCGGCGAAGGCATCCGTCGGGAGATCTCCGCCATGCCGGGCAACTCCCAGCTTTCGATCGATCAACTTGTCCGCGAATGCGAAGAGGTGCAGTCGCTCGAACTGGGCGGGGTGATCCTGTTCGGACTTCCCGAGAGCAAGGACGAGGAGGCTTCGGGCGCGTACGCCGAAGACGGCATCGTGCAGCGCGCGGTCCGGGCGTTGAAGGAGAACGTGCCCGGGCTGCTTGTGATGACCGATGTCTGCAACTGCGAGTACACCAGCCACGGCCACTGCGGCAAGATCGTGGATGGCGACGTGGACAACGACGCCACGCTCGACTGGCTCGCGGCAGCGGCCGTGTCCCACGCGCGCGCCGGGGCGGACGTCGTGGCGCCTTCGGACATGATGGATGGCCGCGTCGGGCGGATCCGCGCGGCGCTCGATGCCGCGGGCTTCGCGCACGTGCCGGTGCTCTCCTACGCGGCGAAGTTCGCCTCCTGCTTCTACGGGCCGTTTCGCGAAGCGGCTGAGTCCACGCCGCAGTTCGGCGACCGGCGCAGCTACCAGATGGACCCCGCCAACGCCCGTGAAGCCATGCGCGAGATCGCGCTCGATCTGGAAGAGGGCGCCGACATGATCATGGTGAAGCCGGCCATGCCCTATCTGGACCTGATCTGGCAGGCGCGGCAGCGTTGGGACGTCCCCATCGCCGCCTATCAGGTGAGCGGCGAGTTCTCCATGATCCAGGCGGCGGCGCGCAACGGGTGGATCGATGGCGATCGCGCGATGATCGAGTCCCTCACGGCGATCCGGCGATCCGGCGCGGACTGCATCCTCACCTACTTCGCCAAGGACGCCGCCAGGCTACTCTAGTGCGGCATTACCTGGCGTTCGACCTTGGCGCCGAGAGCGGGCGCGCCATGCTGGGTACGCTCGCGGAGGGGCGCCTGTCCCTGACGGAGCTGCACCGGTTCCCGAACGAGCCGGTATGGGTGGGCGAGGCGCTCTATTGGGACGCCCTGCGGCTGTTTCACGAAATCCGCCGCGGTCTGGCCGCCGCCGGACGGGAACGGCGGCTCACCCTCGACGGCGTTGCCGTCGACACGTGGGGCGTCGATTTCGCGCTTCTCGACGAGAGCGGCGCGCTGATCGACAACCCCCGGCACTACCGCGACGCGAGGACCAGCGGCATCCCCGAGAGATTGTTCCGGACTCTGCCGCGCGAGCAGATCCACCGCCGCACCGGCGTGCAGTTCATGCAGATCAACACGCTGTACCAACTGCACGCGATGCTGGGAACCCCGGCTCTCGAACGGGCTGGAACGCTGCTGATGATGCCGGACCTGTTCCACTACTGGCTCACCGGCGTGATCCGCGGCGAAGTCACCATCGCCAGCACCACGCAGTTCTTCGATCCGCGGGCGCGGTGCTGGGCGGGCGACCTGCTGGAAGGCGCGGGCATTCCGCCGGCGATCCTGCCGGAACTCGTGGAACCGGGCACGCTGCTCGCTCCCCTGCGGGACGAAGTCGCACGCGCGGCGGGACTCGATCCGGCGCCCGTCTTTGCCACCGGCTGCCATGACACGGCGTCGGCCGTCGCGGCAGTGCCGGCGCAAGGAGACGGCTGGTGCTACATCAGCTCCGGCACCTGGTCGCTGATGGGCGTCGAGACGGCGGAGCCGGTCATCGACGAGCGCAGCCTGGCGATGGGTCTGACCAACGAAGCGGGCGTGGCCGGACGCACACGGCTGCTGCGCAATATCGCGGGACTCTGGTTGCTGCAGGAGTGCCGCCGCGCCTGGGTTCTGGAGGGCCATGAGTGGACCTATGCCGACCTGACCCGCGCCGCCGCGGCCGCCCCGCCCTTCGTCGCGGTCCTCGACCCCGACGCCTTTCTCGCACCCGGCGGAATGCCGGACCAGATCGCGGCCTTCTGCGCGCGGACCGGGCAACCGGCGCCTCAGGACGAAGCGTCGATAGCGCGCACGATTCTCGAGAGCCTCGCGCTCCGCTACCGGCAGGTGCTGGAAATGCTCGAATCGCTGTTGGGGCGGCGCCTGGAGCCTATCCACATTGTCGGGGGTGGATCACGTAATACGTTGCTGAACGAGTTCGTCGCCGGCGCCACCGGACGCGCCGTGATGGCGGGTCCAGCCGAGGCGACCGCCGCGGGCAACGTCCTGGTCCAGGCGATGGGCGCCGGCGCCGTGGACTCGATCGAAGAAATTCGCGCGATCGTGCGGCGCTCGTTCGACGCCGTCACGGTCGAGCCGGAGCCGTCCGCGGCATGGGACGATGCCTACGCGCGTTTCCTGCGCATCCAAGGAGCTTCATGAATACCCCGGAAGAGTTTCTGCGCCTGGCGATCCGGCTGGCCGAAGAGAACGTCGCGAGCGCGCGCGGCGGACCCTTCGCCGCGGTCATCGCGCGCGACGACCAGGTGATTGCCACCGGCGTCAACCTCGTGACGAGTACGCACGATCCGACGGCCCACGCCGAAGTCGTGGCGATCCGCGAAGCGTGCCGCGTGTTGGGCCGCTTTCAGTTGAAGGGCTGCGCGATCTACTCTTCGTGCGAGCCGTGCCCGATGTGCCTCGGCGCCATTTACTGGGCGCGTCCCGCGAGGCTCTACTTCGCCGCGTCGCGCCACGATGCGGCGGCGGCCGGCTTCGACGATGCGTTCCTCTACCAGGAGATCGCCGCGCCGCTCGAAGCCCGGCGCATCCCCACCGCACACCTGCTGGAGAACGAGGCCGGAAGCCCGTTCGATGCCTGGCGCGCCAAGCTCGACCGGATCGCGTACTAGGCGGCGGGTAAGATGAAAGGTACCCAGCATGCAGGGACCGGTGCACATCATTGGCGGCGGCCTCGCCGGAACGGAAGCCGCGTGGCAGTTGGCGCGCCGCGGCGTCGCTTCGCGCCTCTACGAGATGCGTCCCGTTCGCGTCACCCCCGCCCACCGTACTGACCGGCTCGCCGAACTCGTGTGCAGCAATTCGCTGAAGACCGATACGGCGAACACCGCGCCCTGGCTGCTCAAGGAAGAACTGCGGCGGCTGGGATCGCTGCTTCTGCAGGCGGCGGCGAGCGCCCGGGTGCCCGGAGGGCAGGCGCTCACGGTGGATCGCGAGATCTTCGCCGAAGCCGTCACGTGCGCCGTGGAGAACGAGGCGCTGATCGAGATCGTGCGCGAGGAGGTGACCGCGCTGCCCGATGGCGTGTGCATCGTCGCCAGCGGCCCTTTGACGAGTGACGCCCTGGCCGAGGAGATCGCGCGCCTTACCGGGTCCGGACGGTTGTCCTTCTACGACAGCATCAGCCCCATCGTCGACGCATCCACCATCGACCGGAACATCGCGTTTGCCGCCTCGCGCCACGGCAAGTCCCTCGACGGCGGCGACGACTACCTGAACTGTCCGCTCGACCGCGGCCAGTACGAAGCTTTTGTCGATGCATTGCTGGCCGGCGAGCAGGTGCCTGCCCACATCGAGCAGGACAACCCCTGCTACTTCGAAGCATGCCTGCCCATTGAGGTCCTGGCGCGCCGCGGGCGCGAAACGCTCCGCTTCGGCCCGATGAAGCCCACCGGCCTCACCGACCCACGCACGGGCCGCTGGCCATACGCAGCCGTCCAACTGCGCCAGGAGAACCTGCGCGCGGACAGCTACAACCTGGTCGGCTTTCAGAACTACCTGCGGTTCGGCGAACAGAAGCGGATCCTGCGGATGATTCCCGGTCTCGAGAACGCCGAGTTCCTGCGCTACGGGCAGATCCACCGCAATACGTACATCAACGCTCCATCGCTCCTGACGCCGCTGCTCTCGATGCGGCGCGAACCGCACGTGTTCTTCGCCGGGCAGATCTGCGGCATTGAGGGCTACGTCGAATCGATCGCCACCGGACTGGTCGCGGGACTCGCCGCCGCGGATCTCGTGCAGGGCGCCGTCCCACGGCCTTTCCCGCGCGAGTCGGCGGTTGGTTCGCTCTGTCACTATGTCTCCGGCGCGGAGGCGCGCAACTATCAACCGGCCAACATCGCCTTCGACCTGCTGCCCCCGGTGGACGGATTCCGCCGCGACCGCCAGGCGCGCCACGCGGCGATCTGCCGGCGCGCGCTCGAAAGCCTGGAAGCCCACGTCCATGCCGTTGCGTGACGCAATCGCGGACTACCTCGCCGAACTGGCCCGCCGGCAGGCCTCTTCTTTGACCATCCGCACCTACCAGAGCGATCTCGAGGAGTTTGCCGCGTACTTCTCACCCCCTGGCGAGACTCCGCCCGCGCCCGCGGCGTTCGATGCCTGGATGATCCGCGAATGGCTGGCCCATCTGCACGAACGGAAATTGCAGGCCGCGACGATCCGGCGCAAGCTGGCCGCCGCACGGGCGTTCTTCCGTTTCCTCTGCGGCGAAGGATTGCTCCCGGTGAATCCCGCGAAGCTCGTTCGCACCCCAAAGGCGCCGCAAACGCTGCCCGTCGCGCCGCCGGCGGAAGAGACGAACCGGTTTCTGGACGGCGTCGCGAGCCGGCAGGAGCGCCCGTTTCCCGCCCGCGACCGCGCGCTGTTTGAGCTTCTGTACGGGTGCGGTCTGCGCGTCAGCGAACTGGTCGGGCTGGACCTCGATGACCTCGACCGCAGCGAGCGCTGGCTCCGTGTACGCGGCAAGGGACGCAAGGAGCGCCAGACGCCGTATCCGGCGCGGGCGGCCGAAGCGCTCGAACGCTACATCGGCGACCGCCAGGCGCCGCCGGAAGAGCGCGCGCTGTTCCTGAATTTCCGCGGCCGGCGGCTCAGCGCGCGCGGGGTCCGCTATCTGCTGCGCTGGTATACGCTGTCGCTCGGCGCGGATCCGTCCTTGCATCCCCACAGCTTCCGTCACGCCTACGCCACCCACCTGCTCGCAGCCGGCGCGGACCTCAGGGCCATCCAGGAGCTGCTGGGACACGCCCGCCTCTCCACTACGCAGAAGTATACCCACGTGTCCCTGACCGATCTGATGGCCGTCTACGACAGGGCCCACCCCAAAGCGTGAGGCTCTTGACATAATTCTATCTTGCTGCGAATATCGAAATATGGCAGTCGCGGGGAAAGCCGTCACGGCTGAGAAGAAGCGCCTCAGTCCGTTCGAGCAGTACCTCAGCCTCTGGGTCGGATTGTGCATGGTTGCTGGCGTCCTGCTGGGCAAGCTCCTCCCTGGGCTCATCGACGGACTGCGCCGGATGGAGTTCGGAGAGGCCAGCCAGATCAACGCGCCTATCGCCGTCCTAATCTGGCTCATGATCGTTCCGATGATGATGAAGGTCGACTTCGCGGCGATTCGCGGGGTCGGCAGACGGCCGCGCGGCCTCGTGATCACGCTCTTCGTGAACTGGTTGGTCAAACCGTTTTCGATGGCCCTGTTCGCATGGTTCTTCTTCCGGTATGTCTTCGCTGCCTGGATTCCCGAGGCGGATGCAGATCAGTACATCGCCGGCGCGATCATCCTGGCAGCCGCGCCCTGCACGGCCATGGTCTTCGTGTGGAGCTATCTGAGCGATGGCGACCCTGCCTACACTCTGGTGCAGGTTTCGGTGAACGACCTGATCATGCTCGTTCTGTTCGCGCCGATCGTGCGGTTTCTGGTCAGCGGTGCGTCGTCGCTCGAAGTGCCGTTTCACGTGCTGCTGTATTCGGTGGTGATCTTCATCGTGATTCCGCTCACCATCGGGATCCTTCTGCGGCACTACTTCATCCGCCGCCACGGGATCGCATGGTTCGAACAGGAGCTGCTGCCGCGGTTCGCGCCCGTCAGCATGATGGCGCTGCTGGCGACGCTGGTGCTGATCTTCGGATTTCAGGCGGACAACATCACGGGCAAGTTCCTGCACGTCGTCCTGATTGCCGTGCCGATTCTGATTCAGGTCTACTTCAACTCATCGCTTGCCTACGGGCTGATGCGGCTGTTCAAGGTGGAGTATGCGGTTGCCGCACCGGGAGCGTTGATCGGAGCCAGCAATTTCTTCGAACTCGCGGTGGCGACCGCAATCGCGCTGTTCGGCCCCGGGTCGGGCGCGGCGCTGGCGACCGTGGTCGGCGTGCTGATCGAGGTGCCGGTCATGCTGTCGGTCTGCTCCATCTGCAATCGCACCCGGCACTGGTTCCCCCCGCCGCAGACCGCGCATTAACCCACCCGGCCGCTCTTTCGGTGGGGTCTTTGCCCCAGCCGGATGACGGGTCAGTCACTAAGTCCCACGTCTTGAACATTTGGCCAATTGGCCAAATGCGTGCATCTTCCATTCCCGTGGACGCAAAAACTCTCAACCGGATGGCGGCGCAGGCACGGGTTCTCAAAGCCCTGGCGCACCCCACGCGGCTGTTCATCGTAGACCAACTCTCCCGCCATGAAATCTGCGTGTGCGAGTTGACGGACCTCATCGGCGCGGACATCTCGACCGTGTCGAAGCATCTGAGCGTGCTGCGGTCGGCGGGAGTGCTGACCGATGAACGCCGGGGCGCGCAGGTCTTCTACCGTCTCCGAACGGACGCCGTGCGCCCCGTCCTGGCTGGCGCGCGGGAGATTGTGCAATCGTTCGCCAGGGAACAGGTGGAACTGGCCAAGGCCGGGTAAGGAGGAACACAGACGATGCCCGCACATATCCAGATCCTCGGCACCGGATGTCCAAACTGCAAGAAGCTGGCAGAGGTGACCGAGGCGGCGGCCCAGGAGTTGGGGCTGTCCTACGACGTGGAGAAAGTCACGGAGATCACGAAGATTCTCGGCTTCGGTGTGGCGCGGACGCCGGCACTGGTGATGGACGGTGAAGTCCTGGCGAGCGGCAGGATCCCGTCGCTCGATGAGATGAAGGGGCTGTTGGGGAGGAAAGCATCATGAGTGCGAAGACGGCTGTCAAAGCGCTTCTCCTGGTGTTCGTCGCGGCCAGCCTGACCAGCGTTCTGCTGCAGGAGGTGCGCAAGTCCGATTCAGAGGCGGCTGCCGCCCTTCCGGAGGTGGAATTTCCGCAAGACCGGCAGATCACGGTGTCCTATTTCTATACGACGGTGCGCTGCCCGACGTGCCGGAAGATCGAAGCGTTCTCGAAAGAAGCGGTGGAGGGCCGCTTCGCGCGCTAGATTCTCGACGGGTTGGTAGTGTTCCGCGCAGTCGATGTCGAGTCGCCTGAGAACCAGCACTTCACGAAGCGCTACGAGCTGTTTACGAAGTCGCTCGTCGTCTCGGAGAGCGAAGGCGGCAAGGAACTGCGCTGGAAGAACCTGGAGAAGGTCTGGGAACTGACGGGCGATCCCAAGGCGTTTCACGACTATGTAGAGTCCGAGGTCCGGGAGTTTCTGAGGAGGCAATAGTGGACCCCCTGTTCCTCATGCTGGCGACGGCGCTCTGGCTCGGCGTTCTCACGTCGATCAGCCCGTGCCCGCTCGCGACCAACATCGCGGCCATTTCGTTCATCAGCCGTGGCGTGGAGGAACCCCGCCGCGTGCTGGTGACCGGAATTCTGTACACCGTGGGCCGTATGCTGACGTACCTCGGATTGGGAGCGCTGCTCGTGGCGACCGCGCTTTCCGTGCCGCAGATTTCGGGTTTTCTGCAGTCCACACTGAACAAGTTTCTGGGTCCGCTGCTGATTCTGGTGGGGATGTTTCTCGTTGGACTGATCGGCTGGAATTTTCAGACATCGGCGGGGGGCGAGTCGGTTCAGGGCAAGCTGCGGGGCTGGGGTCCGGTTGGGGCAGTGCTGCTGGGAATGCTGTTTGCGCTCTCATTCTGCCCGGTATCAGCGGCGCTGTTCTTCGGCAGCCTGATTCCGCTGTCGGTGACGCACCAGTCGAGTGTGCTGGCGCCCGCGGTATACGGAATCGGAACCGCGTTGCCCGTGTTCGGCTTCGCCGCTCTCCTTGCGCTTGGAGCGCAGTCGGTGGGCCGCGCATTTGACCGGCTGACGTCGTTCGAACGCTGGGGACGCATGGCGACGGGCGTGGCGTTTATCGGGGTGGGCGTGTACCTGACGCTGACCCATGTGTTCGGGATGCAACTGCGATAGGCAAGGAAAGGGCTAAGACCATGAAGATCAAAGTGCTGCTGTGCAACTGCAAGGGACTGTGCGCCTCGTTCAAGGACAGCGACTTCAACACGCTGCCGTTCGCCGTGGAAAGCGAACTGGATGTGTCCTACGTGTCGCTTCACCCGCAGACGTGCGGGCAGGGTGGCAACGAACTCCTCATGGACCTGATGCGCTCGGCCGACGAGGAAACCTACATTCTCAGCGGCGCGTGCGCTCCGGAGGCGCAGGAGAAGCTGTTCAAGAAGGCGATGCGATTGACCGGTTTCCCGCCCGAACGCTTCGTTCCGGTCGACATCCGGATGACGGACAACGACGGGGTTCTGGAGCGACTGCGGGAAAGCGTGGACAAACTGGTGCAGATCGAGGCGCCGCCGCGGGCCGTGGAAGGTGCGGGTCATTGTCTGTGTTCGTGAGGACGGCCATGACGCATCCAAAGGTGCCGCGGGAGAAGATCCCCTGGTTTCCCGTGATCAATGCCGATGCCTGCATTCACGACCGCGAATGCATCGACTTCTGCAGGAACGATGTCTTCGACTGGAATGAGGCCTTGGGGCTGCCCGAGGTGAACCGGCCCAATAACTGTGTTGTGGCTTGCGACGCGTGCGCGCAGATCTGTCCCTCCGAGGCGATCAGCTTCCCGGATCCGACAGAGTTCAAGGCGACGATGCGGAAGCTGATCTCGGAGGCCTACCGTGAGGCGGAGGCAAGCGACCTGGTGTCGGTCCGCCCCGGCTAGCGCGCCGGATTTTCGTACCACACGACGCCGAGCCCGGTGGTTTCCTCGCACGTGATGACATCGAGGTCCCCGTCGCCATCGAGGTCAACCAACTCGATCAGGTCGTACTTCACGCCTTCCGGACCGCTGATTTCGTGCGGACGCCACTGCTGTTCTACCGGGCTGTCGGCATAAGACAGCCACATCACCCCGGAAAGATCGCCCTTCGCCTGCTCGCAGGAAAAGATCAGATCCGGCTTGCCGTCGAGATCGATGTCGGCGACGCGGACCGCCTTCACGGTTCCCACGCCTTCGGGCAGGCGGATGCGGTAGTTCTGCCAGGCGAGCCCTCCACGATTGCGGCGGCGGTGGAAGTAGATCCAGTCGGGCTTGGCGGTGGAGATCACGTCGACGAGGCCGTCGCCGTCGAGATCGGCGGTCGTGAGGAACATCACTTCTTCGCCGAGCGCGCCCACCGGGCGCCTAGTCCAGGGCTGATGCAGCGCCGGCGAATCCTTGCCGGGATTGTCCAGCCAGAAGACGCCGCTACGCTCGCCCTTGCGGTCGGAGATCAGCAGGTCGAGATCGCCGTCGCCGTCCATGTCGTGCGCTTCGATCGACATGATCCAACCGACGGGTGTCATGGGAAACCAGCGCCAGGCGGCGAGGTCGCGGGGGTTCGGCGGAGAGGCGAACCAGCCCACCTGGGCATTGCGGTTCTTCCCGCCCGCCACCAGATCGATCCCGTGCAGTCCGTCGATGTCCACCGGCAGGGCGAACATCCACTGCATCACCAGGTGCGCGGCGGGCAGGCGCCCGGTAGTCCACGCTTTGGGATCCAGGATGCGATCGCGCGACGGACCCCAATGCACGTGGATCGCCTGCTCGGAACCCTCGGACGAACTGACGACATCGGAGGCGCCATCGCCGTCGAGATCCACAAAGACGGCGTCTTCGGGCGAGGCCACCTCGCCCACCGTCACGTTGGGCCAAGGCTGGCGGGTCTGCTTCGGACCGGGATTCAGGTAGACGCGTACGACGCCCCCCTCTTCCCAGCCAGTGACAATGTCCTGGAGTCCGTCGCCGTTGATATCGGCCAGCCGGACGCCGTCTGCGCCTTGCGAGGCGTTGTCGATGGTGTGCCGCTTCCAGGCGCCTTGCAGGACGAACGAGCAGAGCAGGGCAAGAATCGCGAGTCGCATCAATCTTCGGCGCCCTCTTCCGCCAGCAGACCCATGATCGCACGCACCGCCGGAACATCCTGCGTTTCCGCGAGGACCAGGATGGAGTCACCGGCCTGCAGGACCGTCCCGCCGCGCGGGGCGAGGTAGTCGTCGTCGCGGTTGATCAGGACGATGAGCGAGGTCTTGGGCAGCTTGAGATCCACCAGTTGCTTTCCGGCGGCAGGAGAATCGGGGGGAAGCTGCATCTCGAACATGTTGCTGCGCGACTTCGCGGGAGGAACGAACTCGATCGGATACTGCTTGCGCCTGACCAGCGGAACATCGAGACGCAGCCATCGCGCGACGAGAGGAATCGTGCTGCCTTGCAGGAGTACCGATGCCAGAACTGCGAAGAAGACGAGGTTGAACAACTCGTCGGCGCCGTCCACCCCGGCCAGCTTAGGAAACGTGGCGAGGATAATCGGCGCGGCCCCGCGCAGTCCGACCCAGGAGATGAGAACCCGTTCGCGCAGACTCATCCTGGCGAGCGCCAGGCTCACGAAAACGCTCACCGGACGCGCGACGAACATCAGGAAGAAGGCGACAGCCAGCCCGGCGCCCGCGACCGACGGAAGACGGCTCGGGAACACGAGCAGGCCGAGGACGAGGAACATGGCGATCTGCATCAGCCATGCGAGCCCGTCGTGGAAGCGGATCAGGCTGCGCTTATGGATGAAATCGCCGTCGCCGATCAGAATGCCGGCGAGGTAGACCGCCAGGAAGCCGTTACCGCCGAGCAACGCCGTTCCCCCGTAGGTAAACAGGACCAGCGTGAGCGTCAGGACCGGGTACAGTCCGTCGGAATCCAACCGGATCCGGTTCAACAGGTGAACCGACGCCTTGCCGACCACCCAGCCGGCGAGGGCGCCGATCGACATTTGTACGACAAACAATGTGAGGAGTGACCACGGGGAACGGTCCGGCTGTGCGAGCAGCGCAATCATCCCGATGGTGAGGAAGACGGCCATCGGATCGTTGCTGCCGGATTCCAGCTCGAGCAGCGCGCCGGTACGCCGCTTCAGACTGACGCTCCGTGAGCGGAGAATGCTGAAGACCGCGGCGGCATCGGTGGAAGAGACGATCGAGCCCAGCAGCATCCCCTGGAGCAGGCTGATATCCAGAATCCAGGTGGCGAAGCCGCCAACGCAGGCGGCGGTGAGCAGCACGCCGAGGGTGGACAGCGTCAGCCCTTTGCCCAGGACCTGGCGCGCGGTGGCAACGTTCGTGTCGAGTCCGCCGGCGAACAGGATCAGCGCTAGGGCGACCACGCCGACGGCCTGGGCTACGAATGCATCGTCGAAGTAGATGCCGCCCGGACCGTCCGATCCCGCGAGCATGCCGATGGCGAGGAAGAGCAGGAGTCCGGGAACGCCGAGGCGGCTCGATGCCTTGCTCGCGAGGATCGCGAACAGCAGCAGGACGGAGGTGAGGAAGACGGAATACTCGATCGGCGTCACGCGTAGAGTCTTATGATGGCAGACCTGACGCGACGGATCGCATGCGGGTCCAGGCGGCGATGGCGGCGATGTTCAGGAGCGCCGCAAGCTGGAAGTACGCCGTAGCGGAGCCGGTCCAGTCGAGGAGCACGGGAAAGACGGACGCGCTGACGAAGGAGCCAAAGTTGCCCCACATGTTCATGAAGCCGGACACGGTGGCGGCGCTCTCCTTGCCGACGTCGGCGCAGAAGGCCCAACTGGGGCTGATCGTCATGTCCGCGCCGAACGTGGCGAACGCGAAGAAGACGATGGCGGCACGCGGGGAGTCCGCCAGAGTGACGGCCCAGACGCCGAGAGCCGCCAGCGCAAAGCCGGCAATCGCGGGCAGCCGCCGCGACCACGTGCGCAGACCGGAGCGATAGAGCAGGTCGACGAAGAAGCCCGCGGTCCACTGCGCGCCGGCGCCGGCGAGCAACGGGACCATCGCATACCCCGCGGCCTCGCCCGCTGTGAGGTCGAAGCGGCGGATCAGGTAGGGATGCATCCAGGAGAGGCAGATAAAGAACGTGAAGTTGCTCGCGAAGTACTGAACGCACGCCGGGACGATGTGCGGGGCATGCAAAGCCGCCTTCCAGTTGACAGCCGCGGTGGCGCGCGGCGGAGGCGGCGGAGCGCCCGCCGGATGATCCCGGAACAGCCCCCACCAGATCGCCGCCCACACGATGCCGGCCGCGCCCAGCACGACGAACGCCCAACGCCAGCCCATCGCGGCTTCCAGCCACACGAGAATCGGGAATGCCAGCGCGCCGCCGAGGCGTGATCCCGAGAAGAGAATGCCGTTCGCGCGCCCGCGCTCGTGGATAGGCAACCAGTTGTAAATCGCCCGGGCACTGCCGGGGAACGCGCCCGCCTCCCCAACGCCGAACAGGAAGCGCACCGCGACCATCGTATGGAAGCCCCGCACCGCGCCGGTCAGAGCCGTGAATGCGCTCCAGACGATGACGACCGCCGACAGTGCCAGACGCGGTCCGAAGCGGTCAGCGAACATGCCGGACGGCACCTGTCCCAGAGCGTACCCGAGCGCGAACGCGCCGAACACGATCCCCATCGCCTCGTCGGACAGGCCGAGGTCGGCGGCAATGGGGCCCTTGGCGGAAGAGATGCAGACGCGGTCGATGTAGGTGATCAGGGAAAGAATGAAGAGGCCGACGACGACGAAGTAGCGGCCGCGGGTCATGAGAGAGCCGCCGCGATGCGCTCGCCCATCTCTTCGGTGCTGAGCGTGCCGCCGAGGTCGGGCGTGCGGTTGGCCGGGTCGGCGAGGACGCGCTCGACCGCGTCATGGATCCGCCGCGCTTCCGGCGCGCCGAGCCAGTCGAGCATCATGGCGGCCGATAGGATCGTCGCAACCGGGTTGGCGATGCCTTTTCCGGCAATATCCGGGGCGCTGCCGTGCGAGGGTTGAAAGACGGCGTGTGTCTCCCCGACATCGCCGGAAGGCGCCATGCCCATGCCCCCGATGAGCGCCGCGCCCAGGTCCGAGAGAATGTCGCCGAACATGTTCTCGGTCACGACGACATCGAAGCGTTCCGGATTGCGGACAAGATAAAGTGCCATCGCGTCCACGTACACCGCCTCGGTTTCCACGTCCGGATAGGCCGGGGCGATCTCGAAGAAGATCGCGCGGAAGAACGCCATCGACGGCAGAACGTTCGCCTTATCGACGAGCGTGACTTTCCTGCGGCGGCGCCGCGCCTGCTCGAACGCCGCGCGGCAGACGCGTTCGGCGCCTTTGCGGCTGATGTGCAGAATGTCTTCGGCGGCCTCGGCTCCGGGCGCGACGCTCCCCTTGCGCGACCAGAACAGTCCCTCGGTGTTTTCGCGCACCAGCAGGATGTCGATGCCGCCTGTGCCGTAGCCTTTGAGCGGCGTGTGCGCCTCGTGGTAGAGGCGTAGGGGACGCAACCCCGCGTAGAGTTCCCAACGCTCCCGGAGATCGAGCTGCGGGGCGATTTCGACGCCTGTCGCCAAGCGCACGTCGGGCAGCCCCATCGCCCCCAGCAGGATCGCGTGGCAGCTCCCGGCCGCTTCGAACGTGGCTTCGGGCAGGGGATCGCCGCCGCGCAGATACTCACCCGCGCCAACGGAGAACCCGGTGAAATCGAACAGCAGGTCGGAGGTCGCTTCCAGCGCCTGCAGGACGCGCACCGCTTCCGCCACCACGTCGGGCCCGATGCCGTCCCCCGGCATCAGCCCGATCCGGTAGACGCTCATGCGCCGGTGACTTCCTTCAGCAATCCGAAGAACGCCTGTTTGCGCTCCGTATTGATGCCCCAGTTTGCCGGCGGGCACTGGTAGCCATCGGCGTAGTCGCTCTTGCCGGGATCGAAATAGCCCCACGAAGCGTATTCGCTGATGGCTTGCAGCATGTTGTTGACCGGCTTGTCGAAGTCGAAGTGATCGTCTTCGTTGAACAGGATGGGCATGGGGCGGTAGCCCGCCACCTGGCGGGTTTCGCGCACCATCTCGGCGATGCGCAGCGGATCGCTGACGCCGTTGCCGTGCAGCAGCAGAAAGTCCGAGCTGCGCACGACGTTTTCCAGCGGAATGCGGTTGCCGCCGTAGCTGGTACCCACCAGCAGACGCCGGCCGTCGCGGGTGAGCGTCTTCGAATAGTCGATCAGCTCATGCACACGCTGCGGCTGCAGGATCTCGTGGTCGTAGCGGACGTTGCACTCGTTGTTCACTTCGAGC
>JADJWL010000006.1 GCA_016716385.1 Bryobacterales bacterium
ATGCGCTCGGCGGCGTCGGACCCGCAGAGAAAGAGCAGCTTCGTTGCGTCACCAAAGACCGCACGGCAGGCTTCGGCAATCTCGATGAACAGGCCCCGGGGGGTGCCGCCGACGCTGAACCTGGGATCGCGAGCCGCGACGGCGCTGATCATGGCGACCCGCTCGTCGAATCCCGGGCCTTCGAACGCTTTGTGTGGGAACTCGCGCGGCAGGACGAACAGAACCTCGTCGGCGGCCGAGAGCGCCGCCTCTGCCATGGCCAGGTGTGCGCGCGTCGGAGGATTGAATGCGCCGGGAAACACGGCGAGGCGGCGGGGGGGAGTCACGGCCAGCCTGTGTGCGAGTTCCAGCATCTCAGTCGGGGAGCTTTCCCGTTGCCAGCGCCTGGCGCAAGGCGGCGGCTCCATGCCTTGTGGCGATGGCGTTGACGGCGCCGGCGGCGCGACGGTAAACCGCCCGCAACTCTTCAGCGCTGCCGCGCCGGAACGCGGCGTCCCCAGGAGGCGGCCCAATCGCGCCAGGGCGCTGTCCGGCAAGATACAGCACGTAGCCTTCGCGGAACCAGAGCGGCAAACCGGGATGCGCGTGCGATTCCACCAGCAGGTGCGCCAGTTCGTGGCGCAGCGCGGCGGCGGCCGTGTCGCCGGGCTGGAGCCGGATCGTGCTGCCGCGCACGCTGGCGGCCACCCACCCCGGCTCGCCGGTGCCGTCGCGAAATGCGGCCACCGTCGGGTAGACGCGCAACGCGGGGCGTCCCTTGAGCCGCAAGCCCGTTTTCGCCTCCAGCGCGGCGGCGAGACGCTCGGCGCGCTCCAGCAGGACTTGATCCCGCTGGGGCGTGGTCGTATAGAGGTCGAAGCGTTCCCCGCCGAACTTCTGCCAGGGAAAGCCCCGGGCGTTCACGCCTACCGTGGCGCCGGGAAAGTAGTGAGCGAGGATCTCGCGGTAGCTGCTGCCGCGGCGGCTCATCTCCGCGGCCCCCGCCTGGCAGAGGCCGACGCCGTGCCCGGCACCCTGTCCGCGGGCCACGATCACAGAGCCCGAGTCCTCCAGTTCGTAGAGCGCCGAGCGTAGCAGATTCCATCCCAGTTCCCGGCCGATGGCAAACCGGAATGAGGACTCGGCGATCACCTTGCCGCCGCTGCCGCGCAGGCGGGACACCCGGCCGCTGGGGCTGCGTCCGGCGACCGAGAGCGGTCCCGAGCCAAGCTGGAGTCCGGCGGACCGCATGGCCTGATCCAGTTTCTCGCGCGGGATTTCGGCGCGCCACGCGAGCCGCGGACAATGCGGGTCCGGCCGTGCGCGAAGGTACGGCGCGGCCTGATCCGGCCACACGTTCGCCGCGGCTTCGGTGTGTCCGCCGCAGCTCTGCGCGTAATACCCGGCGGCTGCCTGACCCTGATACCAGAGGCGCTCGGAGGCCGTCTGCTCGACGGCTTCAGCCAAATCGGGAGCGCCGCGCACAGCGCGGTAGTCCTGGCAGTGGGTGGTATCGCAGAAATCGTAGCCGTCGTCGCGGTGGCGGCCCCGGAACCGGCCCGCGTAGCTGCGGGCGGCCACCGCCACCGCCTGGAGCGCCGCCGCACCGCGTTCGCCTCCCATTTCGCCCGCCAGGACCCCTTCGACATACGCTTCCACGGGAAGCTTCACAACGAACTGCAAGGATCCGCCAGTCTGACGCACGAGCAGCGGAAACGGCAGTGAAACCGGCTCGTAGCCTTCGATGCGGAGGTCCCAGGGAGGCTCGTACGTCCGGGTCCCGGCCGGCCGGCCGGAGACCGATGCCGCAGTCACAGGCTGTTGCGAAAATAACCGCACTGTGACCGGCTGTCCCACCGCGGGGAGAGCGGAGAGCAGGATCCACGTGATCAGGTAACCCGGGGTTCGTGGGGATCGTCTCAAGGGGTTGTTATAATTCTAGCTACAGGCTCGCCGGAAGATGGAAGGGCACGGGGTTTGGCCCTGTTCTTGCTAATTCGCTCTGTACGGTCTCCGGGAGAAGTGAAGGATCGCGATCGGTTCACAATGGTTCGTGTTGCTTGTTTAGTCTTGATTTGCGCGTTCTCCGTGTGCGCGCAGCAGCGGGAGTTCGTCACCGGCCAGGCGGCGCGCCTGGTGATCGGCCAGGAAACCTTTACCGATCAGCGGCCTGGCGCCTCCGACACGCTCATCGGTGGCGCGAGCGGCTTGGCATATGCCAACGACATGCTCTTCGTCGCTGACACCAACCGTATCGGCGCCTTCCCGCTCAACCACCGGGTTCTGATCTACACGAATCTCTCGCAGCAGATTCCCAAGCCCACCGATGAACTGCTCTATACGCAGCGCTGCCCAGCCTGTATCGGCAAGGCAGATGTCGTCATCGGGCAACCGGATTTCGAAAAGAACGAGCGCGGGCTGAGCCAGACGGCGATGCGTCTGCCGACGGCGGTCGCCAGCGATGGCCGCCGCATGGTCGTGGCTGACACCGACAACAACCGCGTGCTCATCTGGAACTCGATCCCGAGCTCGCACAACGCGCCCGCGGACCTGGTGCTCGGCCAGTCCGACTTCACCTCCGCCCGGATTCCGCCGGGCAACGTTCCCAATGCGAGTTCTTTCCGCGGCCCTCAAGGAGTCTGGATCCAAGGCGACAACCTGTTTGTGGCCGACACGCAGAACCACCGCGTGCTGATCTGGAACTCCTGGCCGACGAGCAACGGCCAAGCCGCGAATTTGGTTCTTGGACAGCCAGACTTCAGCTCCTTCGTCGAGCCCGACCTGATCAACGCCGGCGTGGATCCGAAGCCCGAGAACATGATCAACCCGGTGTCGGTGACCTCCGACGGGATCCGGCTCTACGTCTCCGACCTCGGACACAACCGGGTCCTGGTCTGGAACTCGCTTCCCACCCGCAATCAGCAGCCGGCGGACATCGCCATCGGGCAGCCGGACCTGACCTCCGCTCTTTCGAACAACGTTCGCGCGTTGTGCGAGCCGGTCTTCCAGGATGACGAAGGCAACGATGTCTTCCCGGCCCGCTGCTTCGGCACCTTGAGTTTTCCCCGGTATGCGCTGTCCGATGGCCGCCGCCTGTTTATCGCCGACGGCGGCAATGACCGCGTCCTGGTGTTCAACCGGATCCCGACCGCCAGCGGAACAGCCGCCGATTCCGTCCTTGGCCAGATCGAAGGGTCGTTCAACTTTGCCTCGGTCGATACCGATCGGGTGGAAACGCCGATGTCGCTTGCCTGGGACGGCGAGAACCTCTACGTCAGCGACAGCTTCAACCGCCGCATCACGGTCTACACTGTCGCGGAACCCAAGGTTCCGTACACCGGCGTCCGGAATGCCGCCAGCTTTGCGATCTTCGCGGTGGGCGCCGTGACCTTTGCCGGCGAGATCGTGGCCGGTGACGAGATCACGATTTCGTTCGGGCCTGAAGGCGAAGAGCGGGAGTACAAGTACACCATCGTCGAAGGCGACACGTTTGAGGTGATTGCCAACCGGTTCGCTGAGCTCATCGACAGAGGCGAGGGGGATCCCGAAGTCTTCGCGACGCCGAATCCCTTCGTGGGCGGTATCACGCTGACGGCCAGGCAGCCCGGCATCGAAGGGAATTCGGTGCGCTACCGGGTCGCGGTCTCGGAGAATGCGCGGCTTCAGGTCACAGCCGTGGGGACGACGCTCAACGGTGGCCAGGATGCTGCGCGCCTCGGTCCCGGCACCATCGTTTCCGTCATCGGCGACGACCTCAGCGAGTTCACCGGCGTGGCGGATCCTAACGAGGAGCAGCTTCCGACCACGCTGGCTAACACGCAGGTCTATGCCGACGGTATCCGGCTGCCGCTCTTCTTCGTCTCCCCCACGCAGATCAACGCGCAACTCCCGTTCGAGATCTCGGACAGGACCAGCATGAGTGCCTACGTGCGGACGGTGCTTTCAGATGGAACGGTCCGCGTCACATCTCCCGTAGCCATCGCGATCGTGCCGCAGAATCCGGGAATCTTCGCGCATCCTGGACAGGAACCTCGGGCGGCGGTGGCCTTCCATGGCTCGCCGTTTGCCTCCGGCACGGTTTCGGTCGACGGTTCGATCAATCCCGGGGAAACTGGAACGCTGACCGTCGGTGACCGCGAGTACACCGTCACGGTCACCGAAGACGACACGTTGGCTTCGGTCCGGGACCGTTTGGTCGAGTTGATCAATAGTGATCCGGAGGCCCTGGTAAACGCCGTGGCCTCGCCTTCGTTTGGACAGCGCCTGCGCCTCCTGGCGAAAATCGAAGGTCCGGAAGGCAATGGGATCCCGTTCAGCGCCAGCTCGAGCGCGGACTCGCAGCTCCTGTTGAGCGCGTTCAACGTCGCCACCTGCTGCGCCAACTTCGGTCCGGTCACCCAGGACAATCCGGCAATCCCTGGCGAACAGATCATTGTGTACGCTACTGGCCTGGGCATCTCCCAGCCTCGCGACGCAGAACTAACGGGCGCCAAGTACCGCGGCCCCGTGACCGAACCGCAGGAGTTCGTGTCGTCGCTTGCGGGCGGGCGGACGGCGCAAGTCCTGTTGGCCACGACTGCCGAAGGCCAGGTCGGCACCTACGAGCTGATCCTCGAACTGAATAACGACTTGCCATCGAACCCGTTCACCCAGTTGACGATCGCCCAGGACGTGTTTGTCAGCAACATCGTCACCGTGCCAATCTTCAACCCGAATCCGCCGCCCGAGGACGATCTCGATACCCTGCTTCCGTAGCAGCGCTTTGCTCCGGAAAAAACACCTGGGATTGCGGATTGCGCGGAGAGGTGCCGCCTGCCGTTCAAAGTATTGAAAAGGAAAGATCTGTATACGTACCAACGAGGTACGTGTCAGTCAGTTTACCTAGTACCTCGCGGTTCATAGTCCCAGTGCCTGTCCTGTCCCCGCGATCCGCCTGATTTGCTGGTACTGTTCGTCATGGTACTCTGCGCTTGGGACAGAAGGTACGTATGAATCAAGTACAGGACAGGCTGCCACAAGTGAGCATCGGTGACCTCAGTTCGTGCCGTGAGTTTGCGCTCCGCCAGTTGAGAAGCCGGCTGTCGGCCGATGCCCAGTTAGTCGCGAACTTCTGGTCTGAATTGGCCACGCCCGAGGAACTCCCGGAGGCTGACCTCTTTGTCTTGTACTGTGTCGTTGAGCGGGCCGGCCGGCGGTCCCTCCTGGTGGAGTATGTGGCCGGCGAGACCGTGGAGGAATTGGTCAAGCGTGCCGACCCAAAGGAATGCGAACAGACGACTCCTCTTCTGTGCGCCATTCTGGATTCTTTCGAGTCCCGCGGCGGTGAGACGGCAGCACAACACGAGGATCCGGACCTGCGGCTCGGAGCCCTCGGCATCGCCCGCGCCGAAGCGGTGGAACGGATCGAGCGCGGCTACGGCAATGCTCTGATTACGGCCGAAGGTTTGGTTGCCGAGAGAGTGATGGCAGCGTCCGGCGCCACCGGGAAGGTACGGGCCGAAGTCTTTCCCCTGCTGTGGGCCATCATCGAGAGGTTGTGCGGGGAGCTGCCCCCTGGTGTCAGTCCGGAAGTCGCGAGCGCCCGGAATGTCTACCTGCGGGATATGTCCGTCACTCCCCGCACGCATGAGTTCTCGATCGTCGCGCCCGCGGAAGACCCGGCCCCTGTTCCTGAGCCGTCCGCGGTCCCGGATGCCGCGCCCGTCGAGTTAGTGTATGCGGCTCAGCCGAAGACTGACCTGCGCCGGATGGCACGGCGCGTCCTGATCGCCGCTGCTACGGCGGCTTTGGTGCTGGCGGGCATGCTTGGATCGGCAGGGCTGGTCTCCAAGTTCCGGACCAAGGAAAGCTCGCTTGCCAAACCTCTCTTCCCGCCGGCGGCCGTCGAAGCCGTGTACGAAGCGGAGGAGAGCCCGTCCGCCCAGAGCGAAGCCGCCGCGGCTCGCCGGACACGTCAAGCGGAACGGATGCCGATGACGGGCGGATAGCCCCGAAGTTGCCCCCCCAGCGCCGGATCTGCGCCGCGTCCTGTCTTCAGACTGGCCGCGGCGTTTCGGCGTTTAACCCAACCGCGTCCCGATGATCGCGTAGTCGAGGCCCCCGAAAAACTCCCGCCGGAATGACTCGGGTAGCTCTTTCAGGGATGGCATCGACTCTTCCGCCGGCGCCAGGAACTCCGTCCGCAGATCTCCGAAACCGGCTTCGGTCAGGTAGAACGCCAGCAGCGGCGCCGGCACCGGACGCTGGTGCGTCGGATCCAGGTAGAAGTGCGTGGCGAAGATCGCCAGACACGCCGGATTCGGCGTTTCGATGGCCAGGACTCCCCCGCGGGGCAGGACCGCAGCCGCCAGACGGATGAACTCGGGAATCCTCGCCGGCGGCAGGTGCTCCACCACCTGGGCGCAGAACATCCCGTCGTAGGCGCCGGGCGCGAGCGATCCCAGATAGGCGAAAAGGTCCGCCTGCTCCACCTGGAGTCCCGCCGCGCGGCAATGCGCCACGGACTCCGTGCTGCTGTCGATGCCCTCGGCCGCGACGCCCGCCTCGGCCATCAGCTTCAGGAACTCGCCCCGCCCGCAGCCGATGTCGAGCACGCGCCGCCGCTCCCGGAACACAGGCACGTAGAACGAGAAATTGCGGCTGACGTACTCCTCGCTGCCCCGGAATCTCTCGGCGAAGGACTCGGCGTCGTAGGCGGGAGCTTCCATCGCGGCGCCGCCGCCGCGTCCCACCCGCTGCCTGACAATCCGCAGTTCCTCGTGGATCAGCGTCTCCATCTCCAGGCGCGCCTTGCGCACTTCCTCCCAGAACCGCGTCTGCAATTCCGCGCCGGAACGGTCGAGTGCTCCCTGGTAGTTGGCGTGCTGCTCGGCCATCGCCTGGCGCAGGTTCGACTCCATCAGCGTGACCCGGTGCTGGAAGGCGCCCTGGATATCCGCCAATCCGCGGAGGAACTGGTTTTCGTTGACGAACAGCTTGTGCTCCCACCCCTCGCGCCACTGCGCCCAGTGGGTACCGAGGTCGTGCACCGCCGACGAGGCCTCCTCGATCCTACCCGCGATCCGGGCTGCGTCGGCGCGCACCTCGCCGATGGCCAGGTCGCGTTCCGGGAACTCCGCCCGCACTTCGTCGATCCGCGCCGCCAGGGCCGCCATCGTCCGGTTGGCTTCGTTCAGGGCTTCGAGCGTGGCGTCGATCGCCTCGATCGCGTGGCGGTTGAAGTTCACCTGCTCCCGCACATGCCAGTCGAGGGCGCGCGAGATCCAACGCTTCCCCGCCTGCACGAGCGCATTCACCGGTCCGCCCGGCCTCGGATTCACCGCGCCGATCGATGCCACCTTGCTTTGTGCTGCGTCGCGGGCGTGCAGCAAGGGCAGCAGGTCCGGCAACCGCACCCCCGACGCCGCATCCGGGTAGCGGGAGCGCACCCGCTCGCGAATCTCCTCGACGATCGCCGCCAGCTCTTCCGGACTCCCGCTATCGCCCACGCTTCCGGCTCCAGGTAGCCGTGATGGTCGACGACAGACCGCCCCTGGGCGTGAACTCACCCGTCACTGTCGCTTCGACCGGCTTCACCGCGCGGACCACGTCCTCGAGAATCCGGTTTACGACGTTCTCGTAGAAGATGCCCAGATTGCGGTAGGCCAGCGTGTACATCTTGAGCGACTTCAGTTCGAGGCACAGCTTGGCCGGCGCGTAGCGCAGCGTCAGTTTGCCGAAATCCGGCAGCCCGGTCTTCGGGCAGACCGAGGTGAACTCCGGGATGACGATCTCGATCTGGTAGCCAGGAAACTGGTTCGGCCAGGTTTCCAACTCCGGCAGTTCCGCGTCGAGCCCCGCCTTGGCGTGTTCATCCGTATAGTTCCGCTTCACTTGCGTTCCTCCGCGCGCCCCGGTAGCGCCTTTGCCAGTAGTTCCAGAAACAACCCCACGTCGGTCACGACTCCTACTGCCTGCCCTGTGCCGCGGTCGCTCACCTTGGTCGCCACCGCCGGATTGATATCGACGCAGACGATCTTGACCCAACTCGGCAGCATGTTTCCGGTAGCGATCGAGTGCAGCATCGAGCCGAGGCAGAGGACGACGCCCGCGCCTTTCAGTTGCTCGGCGTAGGCGTCCTGCGCCTCGTTCATGTCCGTGATGGTATCCGGCAACGGACCGTCGTCGCGCAGGCTTCCCGCCAGTACGTACGGCACCCCGGCGCGCACGCATTCGTACAGAATACCGGTGCGCAGCTTGCCGCTCTCCACCGCCTGCTTCACCGAGCCGGCGTGATAGATGGCGTTGATGGCCCGCATGTGGTTGCGGTGTCCATGTTCCTCCTGCCGCCCGTCGGCGAGCCGCACCCCAAGCGACGTCCCGAGGAGAGCCGCTTCGATGTCATGCACGCCCAGCGCGTTGCCGCACAGAAGCGCATGCACCCATCCGTCGCGGATCATCGCCGACAACCCGGTCACGCCGCCGGTATGCACCACCACCGGACCCGCTACCACGACCACCCGTTGCCCGTTCTGGATCGCCTGCTGCATGAGCGCGCCGGTCTGCCGTACCGCGGTCTCCACCTGCCGTTCGGACGAGATGCCGTTCGACATAAACGCGAACGCCAGGCGGTCGCGCTCCTTCGATTCCGGCACTACGCGAATGCCGCGCATCCCTACGACGACCTGGTCGCCCGCCCGGACATCGCGCAGCCGCCGGCACCAGGCCTGCCCTTCGGCGACGACCACGAGAGCATCCATGCGCTGGTTCTGGACCTCAATCCATTGCTGCCCGAGCCGGACCAGCGTGCGGTGATTCGTCGTCGAGTAGAAGTCCTCCGGAGCGCAGCGGTCGCGTTCCACCTGCCGCAACTGGGCATCGCCCGAATCCACCAGCGCGCATCCCAGACCCACCAGTTGCGCCAGCAGCCGCTCCATCGCTTCCGAATCGCCCGCTTCCACGCGCAGACGCAGATACGAGGGGTCGCTGTTGGTCCGCCCGATGCGGAACGCCTCCACCTCAAACCGGCCGTTGACCTCCACGACCTTGTCGAAGATCTGCTCCATCACGTGGGAGTCGATCAGGTGGCCTTCCGCCTCGACAACTTCCTGCAATTGCATAAACACCTTATTGTAAGCCAGCGCTATTTCACGGCGAGCCAAACGAAGAACAGCCCGTCCGGCTCCACGTCTTCCCAATAGGACAGGGGCTTGCTCTCGACCTCGTGGCAGTGGCGCCGCAGCAGCCCCTCGAGCGCCCGGCGATCGAACCACTGCTCCCACTCCGGCGTATCCAGACGGCCGAACTGCTCGGCGTTCTTGTCGATAATGAGCACCCGCCCTCCCGGTTTCACCACGCGGCACAGTTCGGCGACGGCGCGCTCGATGTCGACCGCATGCTCAAGAGATTCCGTCGCCCAGGCCGCGTCGAACGCGCCATCGCGGTACGGAAGCGCCGTCAGGGACCCCGCACAGCGCCCGATCCCGGGCTGAACGTAGCGCAGCATTTCGACAGACAGATCGAGGCCATGGACAGACGCATCCGGATAGTGCTTCCGGACGACGGCCGCGAACCGCCCCTTCCCGCAGCCTGCATCGAGGAACCGTCCGGCGGGCGCCGGCGCGATCCAGTCCAGCAGCATGCGTACGTGCAGGATGCGCTCGTCGATGGTGTCGGGGAAATGCTCCGCGTCGCCTGCCGCTTCGTCGAAGCTTTGGCGGATGCGCCGCTCCAGATCGGGAGTGAGATCCGGAGCGGCGCGCTTCGGCCGGAAGAAGCGATTCCAGAACATCAGGCCCGCGTGAGAAAAATGGGCAGGCCCAGCTTGCCGTGATAGGTCGGACGGAACCGGTCGGTGTTGTACATGGTCGCCACTTCCACCTTGCGCGGGCCGAGCTTCGGATCGGGAATCGGCACGGCCTGGTAGCAGCCGCCCGAAATCGCCATCATGAGGCCCTTCCTGCCCTCGAGAATGCAGTCCATCGCCATGCCGGCAAAGGTGTTGGCCACCATCTTGTCGATGAAATCCGGACTGCCGCTGCGCAGATCGTACGTGAGGTCGCTGATGATCGTCTCCTCCTTCAGCGCCCTCTGAATCTCCCCGGCCAGGTCCTCGCCGACGTTGGCTTTCTTGCGGTGTCCGAATGCGTCGGCTTCGCCCTTCTCACGCAGCTCGTAGCCTTCCCACTTTGCGCCCTCCGAGAGAAGCACAAGAGCGTAGTTGCTGGGGTTGTTCGCCTTGTCCTGCGCGATCACGGACAGCAGCTTATCGAGCGGGAAAACGTACTCGGGGATGCAGCACCGCAGCGAGCTGACGTACGACGTATACAGCGCCGTATAGCCCGCGTCACGGCCGAACACGCGGAACACGCCGATGCGCTCGTGCGAGCCGACCGTGGTCCGCTGCCGCTCGATCGCTTCGGTAGCGCGGCTGATGGCGGTCGAAAACCCGATGCAGTACTCCGTATTGCGGACGTCGTTGTCCATCGTCTTCGGGATTGCGATGACGTTGAAGCCGAGCGCATCCAGCCTCGACGCGTAGCTGAGCGTGTCGTCGCCGCCGATCGCCACCAGGTAGTCGAGCCCGAGGGCTTCCAGATTCTTGAGGACCTGCGAGGACAAGTCGTAGACGGTCGAGCCGTCCTTGCCCGTGCCGGTCGGGAACGATTCCCCCTGCAGGTGCGCGGGTACGCCCTTCATCTTCGAAGGATTGGTGCGCGAGCTATGCAGGAAGGTGCCGCCGGTACGGTCGATGGTGCGGGTATTCTGGCGATTGAGCGGCAGGATGTAGCGCGAGCGGCTGGCGGGCTCGGCCAGGTCCACATGGGTCAATCCCTCCCAGCCGCGCCGGATGCCGATGACTTCGCAATCGATCTCCGAAGCGCGGTAGACCACCGTCTTGATGACGGCGTTCAGGCCGGGGACATCGCCTCCGCCGGTGAGGATGCCAATCCGATGTACAGACACAAGATCTCCTTATATTGAGTTCAGATTCATTGTGGCATAGAGGACAGTGGCGGCACCTGCGCGCCTTTGGTTCGCATCGCAGCGCCAGTAAGCTATTCTTGAAGCTTCTACTGTATGACGCGTGTCCGCTTTGCGCCCTCGCCCACCGGGTACCTGCACATTGGGGGCGCCCGAACCTTCATCTTCAACTGGCTTCACGCCCGCCGCCAGGGCGGGACCGTCGTTCTCCGCATCGACGATACCGACGTCGAACGCAACACGCAGACTTCCCTCGATTCCATCTTCGAAGGTCTGCAATGGCTCGAACTGGGCTGGGACGAGATCTACCGCCAGTCCGAGCGCCTCGATCTTCACCGGCAGGCAGCCTGGTCCATCTTCGAAAAAGGCCTTGCGTACCGCGACTTCACCCCCGCGTCCGCAGCCGAGGCGGCAGGAGGAGGCTGGCTGTTCAATCCGGGGATGCCCGATCTTGCCCGCCAGGAGAGCGACCGCCGCGCCGCCGCCGGCGAGCCATTCGTCCTGCGCTTCAAAGTGCCGCGCGAATCGCGCAGCGAGGTCGCCGTTCAGGACCTCGTCTACGGCTCCGTCAGCAAGGCTACCGCCGACCTCGAAGACTTCGCGCTGCTGCGCTCGAACGGCATGCCGACCTATCACATGGCATCCTGCACCGACGACGCCGATCTGCGCATCACCGACATTCTCCGCGGCCAGGAGCACCTCGCCAACACGTTCAAGCACGCACTGATCTTCGAAGCGCTGGGCGCCGCCATGCCGCGCATCGCGCACCTGCCGCTGCTGATGGCGCCCGACGGTGCAAAACTCTCCAAGCGCACCCACGGCCCCGTGGTCAGCGTCACCACCTATCGCGACGCTGGTTTCCTGCCTCACGCGTTTGTGAACTTCCTTTCCCTGCTCGGCTGGTCGCCGAAGAACGACCTGGAGAAGCTGTCGCAGAGCGAACTGATCGAACTGTTCTCGCTCGACGGCATCAATCGTAGTAACGCGATCATCAACTTCACCGAAGACGATCCCTTCGACCCGAAGGCCGTCTGGCTGAATGCCGAGCATCTCCGGGCGCTCGACCTGGAAGAACTCACGCGCCGCCTGATGCCCTATGTCCAGCAGGCCGGGTTTGCAAACGCCACGCCCGACAGGCTCCGCGCGATCGCGCCGCTCATCCGGGAGCGCATCCGCTTGCTGCGCGATGTGGGCAGCGTAGCCGATTTCTTTTTCGTGGAGCCGCGCGGGTACGACCCCGCCGAATTGATCCCGCAGAAGGGGGACGCCGCCATGGCCGCGCAGGCGCTGCGTCATGCGAAGGAAGTGCTGTCCGCCGTCTCCGCCTTCGACCACGCGACGCTGGATGCCGCTCTGCGCACCGCCGCGGCGGACCTCAAGCTGAAGACGGGACAGATGTTTCAGCCCATTCGCGTCGCGGTGTGCGGGCGTAAGAACGCCCCGCCGCTTTTCGAAACGCTTGAGGTGCTCGGGCGGGACACGGTGCTCACGCGCCTCGATTTCGCATTGGGAATGCTTTGATGAACGACAACTTTGTCCGTGACCTGATCCTCGCCGACAACGCGAGCGGGAGGTATGGCGGGCGCGTCCACACGCGCTTTCCGCCGGAACCGAACGGCTACCTGCATGTCGGCCACGCCAAGAGCATCATGCTCAACTTTGGCCTCGCCGGGGAGTTCGAGGGCATCTGCAATCTGCGGTTCGACGACACCAATCCCACCAAGGAAGAGGCCGAGTACGTCGAATCGATCGTCGAGGACGTGAGCTGGCTCGCGGGCCATGCCGATTTCCCCACCTTCTATGCGTCGGACTACTTCCAGCAGTTGTACGACTGGGCCGTCGATCTCATCCGGAAGGGCAAAGCCTATGTCTGCGACCTGAGCGGCGACCAGGTGCGGGAGACGCGCGGCACGCTCACCGAGCCGGGAAAGAACAGTCCGTACCGTGACCGGAGTGTCGAGGAGAACCTGGACCTGTTCGCGCGCATGAAGGCCGGCGAATTTTCCGACGGGTCGCGCACGCTGCGTGCCAAGGTCGACATGGCGTCGCCGAACCTGAACATGCGCGATCCCGTGATGTACCGGATTCTGCGCGCCGAGCACCATCGCACGGGTGACGCCTGGTGCATCTATCCGATGTACGACTGGGCGCACGGCCAATCCGACTCCATCGAAGGCATCACCCACTCCATCTGCACGCTCGAATTCGAAGACCACCGTCCGCTCTATGACTGGTTCCTGGATCAGCTCGGGGTGTTCCATCCGCAGCAGATCGAGTTCGACCGGCTGAACCTGACCTACACCGTGATGAGCAAGCGCAAGCTGCTGCAACTTGTGCAGCAGGGCGTGGTGGAGAGTTGGGACGATCCGCGCATGCCGACCATCAGCGGGATGCGCCGCCGCGGCTACTCGCCGCAAGGGCTGCGCAACTTCGCGCGCAATCTCGGCGTGTCGAAGACGAACGGCATCACGGAACTGGAGAAGCTCGAATACTACATCCGCGAGGACCTGAACCGGACGGCGCTACGCGTCATGGTGGTCCTGCGCCCGCTGAAGCTGGTCTTGACGAACTATCCGGAAGGTCAGGTCGAGACGGTGGAGGCGGTAAACAATCCGGAGGACGCGAGCGCGGGCACGCGATCCGTCCCGTTCAGCCGCGAACTCTGGATCGAGCAGGATGACTTCCGCGAGACGCCGCCGAAGGGCTACCACCGCCTGTATCCGGGCAACGAGGTCCGGCTGCGCTACGGCTATATCATCAAGTGCCACGATGCGGTGAAGGACCCGCAGACAGGCGAGATCACCGAGGTCCACTGCACGTTCGATCCGGAGACGCGCAGCGGGCAGCAGACGCGAAAGGTGAAGTCGACGATCCACTGGGTTTCGGCGGAGACCGCGGTCCCGGTAGAGGCGCGGCTGTACGACAAACTGTTCACTGTGGAGAATCCGAACGAGGCCCCGGAGGGCCGGGATTTCACGGCGTATTTGAATCCGGATTCCCTGGAGACTGTGCAAGGGAAGGCCGAGCCGTCGCTGGCGAATGCCCGTCCCGGCGACCGCTATCAGTTCGAGCGGCTGGGGTATTTTTGCGCGGACAAGTCAACGTCGGCCGGGCGGCCGGTGTTCAATCGGACGGTAGGGCTCCGGGATACCTGGGCGAAGCTCCAGAGCCAGTTGTCGGGGTGAGCTTCGCTTCTAGGACACCCGCCTCAGGCTGCCTCCGTAGCGGGCATTCGCCATCCGGTCGTTTCCCCGGGGAGATTCGAGACCGGTTGGGCAAGGCGCTATATCTGCTCCAAGTGGGCGAATCGTTGGGGATGCCGTTGTCCCGGCCCATGCCTGTGGTTGCTCCCGGTGTTTCTGAGCTACGGCTGCGGAGCGGTGACGGTCAGTTTCGAACCTTTTGCTTCGTCGATAACACGAATGGAATTCTGGTGCTCCACGCGTTCGTCAAGAAGACACAGCAAACGCCGCCTGCCGAGATTGCGATCGCCAGAAGGCGGCTGAAGGAGTTGATCGATGCCCAAGACTAAGGCAGTGGTGGCGAAGGAACCCGATGCGTTGGCGCGAACGCTTGGCTTGAGCGCTGTGGAATCGGAGGAGTGGCAAGTCCAGCACGCTCTGCTCAAGCGGCTCCGGCAGATCGTTCGCGATGAGTCGCTCACTCACGCCGAAGTGGCGAGGCGCGGCCATTCGTCGCGCACCAGGGTGACGGCCATTCTGAATGGGAACCTGGACAACGTGTCAAGCGACCTGCTCATCCGGTTACTGCGGGGTCTGGGCTACCACGTGCGGGTTCTTGTTTCGCGCATTGACTCCGCCGCGTAAGACGCGATGGCTAATCAGCGACGCGGTGGTCTCGGACCGCGTGCCACCCCCTGATTCTTAGTACAGTGAAAAGTTGACCCGCACCCGACTCCTGCTCGATCCCTGGCCGGCTGAGTTCGAATCGGCGCTTCCTCTGGAAGACGCCGGTCCGGAAGTCCCCGTCGACGCCACGGTCGAAACCCGCGTCTGGGAGGCGGTTCCCGCGCCTCCGGCTTCGCCTGCAACGCTCCGTTTCGTTGACGGCGTGCGGCGGGTCGAAGCACGCGTTCTCCTCGAGCGTGAGGGACGCCTGGTCCACGGGCTTTTCGGATCTCTCGCCGCGGGGTGCGTTCAGTGCGGACCCGAGCGCGCCGTGTTCACCGAGACCGCCGTCGAACGCTACCTTGTCCTTGGCGACGGCGAACGCCGCGACGCGCGCATCGGCGGCGTCGATTTTGCCGGATTCGCCGCCGCGGGCAACTCGCCGCCGGAAGTTCTGGCGGCGCTCCAGAACCTGATGCGCACCCGCGAGGCCGCGCTCGCGGAGCGCCTGGCGGACACAGGTCCGGTGTTCGCCGACGGCCCGCTCACGTACTTCTCCGACCCACGCACCCCGGTGGCCGGCATCGTGAAACGGATCTCCGCGCCCTACCTGCCGCCCGAACAGTTCGCGCTCACCGCGACGCTTGCACCCGCCGCGCGTACGCCGGTCTTCCTGATCCTCGACCCGCACAATGAGCGCTACTCATGGTATCTGCGCGTCGCAACGGGAAGGCGCATCGACCATCCTCTCGCCGGGATCGTGCGAGTGGAAGTCCGCGCCGGCGTGGGCGTTGACACTGCGTGCCGCGTCGCGGATTTCTCGGCGGCGCAACTGCCGCGCTGCGCGTCCACGCCCCTGCGCGACCCGCGCGCGCCGCAGAATCTGTTGCCCGTTGGCGCGCTCGAGGAGGAACTGCGGCGGCGCCTGGGCGATCCCATCGCGCTGCGTCGCGCCATCGAGCGCCACCTGGCGGAGGAAGCCGCCGCATGAGCCGCCTCATCGGACGCGTACTGGGGACACTCGACGCCCAGCCGCTCGACTTCTGGGTCGCGGCCCCGCCCGAAGCCACGCTGCAACTCGACGATGTGCTGATGGTCCGGCGCGCGCTCGAAGATGGCCGCATCGTGTCGCTCTACGGCGTCGTGGACCAACTGATTGCGCGGCACGAAGGCGCGCGGCTCGAAACGGACGTGTTCCTCGCGGGCCAAGGCATCATCCCCCTCGGCCACGCCGTGAAGGCGCACGTCACCGTGACCCGCGTGGAGCCGGAGATCTTTGTCCCGCCCTTGCCGGGCGAACCCGTCTCCCTGGCGGCGGGCGCAGACCGCGATACCGCGCTGTTCTTCGACGTGATGAAACGCAAGTTCCCCATCGGACTGACGCGCGACGGCGAGGTCGCCTGGGGCAGCTTCGATTTCCTCGACGGGTCGCGCGGCGCGCACATCAACATCAGCGGCGTGTCCGGCGTCGCGACCAAGACGACGTACGCGCTGTTCCTGCTCTACGGGATCTTCCACTCTGCCCTCCTCGGCGCCGACGCCGCCAACACGCGCGCCGTCATCTTCAACGTGAAGGGCGAGGACCTGCTGTTCCTCGATAAGCCGAATCAGGCGCTGACGCCCGAGGCCGAAATACAGTATGCCAGGATGGGGCTGAAGCCGGGTCCCTTCGCAAGCGTCAACCTGTTCGCTCCGGTGCGCAAAAGCGAGCGCCTCGCAATTCCCGACACGGGGACGCGGAGCGAGGGCGTCACCGGCTACTGCTGGTCCATCGAAGAGTTCTGCCGAGACCGCTACCTCCGCTTCCTCTTCGCCGACGCCGACGACGAAACCAGCCACATGTCCGCCGTGCTGGACCGGGTCGAGTCGCACCTGGCCCGCGAGAACGTCGCCGGCCTGGAGACGTTCGACGACCTCGTGGCCCTGATCGGCGCCAATCTCGACGCCTGGACCCAGAGCGCCGCCGCGGGCACCCGCATGGCGTTCCTGCGCCGCCTGGAAGCCGCCGCCGCGCGCGCCGGCCACCTGATCCGCGGGGATCTCGATGTGCCGGAGCGGCACCGGATCGACTTGCAGCGCGCGCAGGTCACCGTGATTGACATCCACAACCTGCACGACCGCGCCAAGCGCTTCGTGGTCGGCGCGGTGCTGAAACGGATGTTCGAGGACAAGGAGAAGTCGGGACGGTCGCGCCCGCTCGTGTTCGTCGTGCTGGACGAGTTGAACAAGTACGCGCCGCGCGACGGCTGGAGCCCGATCAAGGACGTGATTCTCGATATCTCCGAGCGCGGCCGCAGCCTCGGCGTGGTGCTGGTGGGCGCGCAACAGACGGCGAGCCAGATTGAGCGGCGGGTGGTGTCGAACTGCGCGTTCCGCGTAGTGGGGCGTCTGGACCAAGCTGAGGCGCAGCACGGCGAGTACGGTTTTCTGCCCGCGCCGAGCCGCGCGCGCGCCGGCATTCTGAAGCCGGGTTCGGTAATCGTGGCGCAGCCGGAAATTCCGGTGCCGCTTCTGGTGCAATTCCCGTTTCCCGCCTGGGCGACACGTCCCGCCGAGGTACGCGCCGCCGCCGGCGATCCATTCGAATTAGCGTAAACACTCATGCACGTCATCAATCTGCGAAGCGATACACAGACCTTCCCCACGGCGAAGATGCTGGAGGCGATGACTACCGCGCCCCTCGGCGACGACACGTACGACGAGGATCCGACAGTCCACAAGCTGGAGGCGATGGCCGCGGCGCTGCTGGGCAAGGAAGCCGCGCTGCTCACGATCAGCGGTCACATGGCCAACCTCTGCGCGCTGCTCGCGCACGCGAAGCCCGGCGAAGAGGTGATCCTCGACCAGGACTCGCACATCTTCTATTACGAACTGGGCAGCATGGCGAGCGTCGGGGGGCTGATGCCGTTTCCGATTCCGAGCCACAACGGCGCGCTCGATCCGGACGAAGTGCGCCGGGCGATCCGCGGCCGCAACCTGCACTATCCCGTGCCAAGGGTGCTCTGTCTCGAGAACACGCACAACCGTAGCGGCGGGCGCAGCCAATCGCTCGAAGCCCACCGCGCCGTGTGCCGCGTGGGACGCGAGGCGGGACTCAAGATCCACCTCGACGGCGCGCGCATCTTCAACGCCGCGGTCCGCCACGGGGTCCGCGCGGCGGACTTCGCGGCTGAGGTGGATTCGCTGATGTTCTGCCTGTCGAAGGGACTGAGCTGCCCGCTGGGTTCGCTGCTGGTGGGTTCGCGCGACTTCATCGCCGAGGCGGACCGCCGCCGGAAGCTCGTCGGAGGCGGGATGCGGCAGGCGGGTGTGATCGCGGCCTGCGGCATCGTGGCGCTCGAAGAGATGATCGAACGGCTGGCGGACGATCATGCCAATGCGCGGCGGCTCGCCGAAGGGATCAAGGCGATCCCGAGGCTTGCGGTTGACCTCGATTCGGTCGAGACGAACATGGTGAACATCGACCATGCGGGGGCCGGTCTCACGACCGAGGAAGTCGTGGAGCGGTTGAAGCGCGTGGGGGTGCTCGCGAGTTCGCGCCCGCCGCGCCACATCCGGCTGGTGACACACCGCCACTACGGCCCCGCGGACATTGACGAAGCGCTCGGTCGGATCGCGGACGCGATGCGCTAAGCTACCAGGACACAGCACCATGGGAATTCCAATTGAGCGGCGCGAACTGAGCCGGATGAGCGAGATGTTCGGTGTGATCGCGCCCCGCTATGACCTCATCACGCGCCTGTTTTCGTACGGCATGGACCGCCGATGGAAGCGCCTCGGCGTCGAGCGCGCAAACCTGCCGGAGAACCCGGTGATCCTCGACCTGGCGAGCGGCACGGGGGATTTCTCGAAGATCGTGCGGTCACGGCAGCCCGGCGCGAAGCCCATCGCGACGGACCTGACTCACGGCATGCTCCGTCTGGCGCGCGACACCGGAGTCGAGCACGCGGTCTGCGCCGACGCGATGCGGCTGCCGTTTCCGGACGAATCGTTTGACTGCGTGTTCGTGGGGTACGGCCTGCGCAACTTCCCGGATCTGCCGGGGGCGGTCGCGGAGATTGAGCGCGTGACGAAGCCCGGAGGCAAGCTGGTGAGCCTGGACTTCTTTCTGCCGGAGAATCCGGTACTGCGGAAGATTTATCTGGGCTACCTGTTCGTGCAGGGCGGCTTGTGGGGCCTGATCCTGCACGGGCGTCCGAGGATTTATACGTATATCCCCGACTCGATCCGCAGCTTCCTGTCGCAGAGGGAGCTTTGCCGCCTGCTGGAGCAGAAGGGCTACGCGACGGTCGATACGCGGGGGTTCATCTTTGGGGGGATCGCGCTGCACTGGGCGGCGAAGGGATAGTGCCCTGCCGTCGTTCCTCGACAAGGACCGGCTCCGCCATCGCCCGCCCCACCGGGACGCGCGTGTCGGTCCGCTGCTCCGGCCACTCGGGACCATCGAAATACAAGTAGGCCCGCCCCTTGGCGCGAAACGCCGCGCGCCGTGGGGTGACCGAGAGCTTCACGCTGACTTGCAGGATATCCGGTTTGCCCGGTTCGGCCGCCACATCGGTGTAGTACGCCATCACGGCGTGACCCGGCTCCACCGCGACGCTCGACGTATAGGCGCCGTCCGCCACGTACGCGTCGATGACGTGGCGCTCCCCGAATGTCTGCCCGTTGTCGCGTGACACGTAGGCCACCACCAGTTTCCGCTCCTGGTCGCGGCCGGCCAGCAGGATCGTCGTCGCGTCCAGGCGCGTCATCAGCGGCTTCTGCAGGATGCAGCGGCCGAGCATTTCGTAGAGATTCTCGGGCTCGCTCCAGGTCCGGCCGTTGTCCCGCGACCAGCGGCGCCACAGCGCCTTCGGATAGCCGCTCTCTCCCGGCCGGCGACGCGCGCGGTGCAGCGCGAGGATGACCCCCGGCGCCGTCTCCATCAGGCCAATCTCATCGCCGCGATTCTCTTCAGGCTGCGTCAGCGCCGTCAGGACCCGCCACGCCCGGCCGTCTTCGGAGTGCCAGAACAGGTTCCAGCAGGGGCCGATCCCGCTGGGAGGAAACGTCGCCGCCACCGTGAGCAGACCGCCCTGCGTCGCGATGGCGTCCGTCATGTAGTACGTCGAACGGTCCGCCGACGGGTCGAAACGCTCGAACTTCGCCCACGACTCCCCGTGGTCATCGGACCAACTCCACAGGAGCGAATCGCGCACGATCGGGTTGGTCTGCCAGCCGACCGCCGACACAAACAGGATGACGCGGCCGGACGGCGTCACCACCGCCGTCGGGTTGTGCGCGCCGTGCGTCGGACGCGGGTCGCGATGGACGATTCGTTCGGCCGACCAGGTGCGCCCGCGGTCCCGCGACATGCGCAACGCCAGGACTGCGGCGTCGGACGCGTGCGACTGGCCCACGCGATAGAAGAGCAGCAAAGCGCCGTTCGCTGCCCGCACCATGTAGGGGAAGCCGTAGTGCACGTCCCGTGCCGCCGCCACCGGGCGGGATGCGGAGATTTCGAGCGTTTCGGTCCAGTGGGGCAGGGCAGCGCCGGTCTCGTCCACCACCTTGATGCGTCCGGCGCGCGCGCCCTCGGGCAGCTTCACGTATTGCAGGTCCCCCACCTCGAACACGGCGCGCTTGCGGTAGTGCGGTTCATGCCACGGCATCCCTAGTAGGATGCCATGTTGACAAACAGCCCGGCGTTCGAGTTTCCTTTCTCAATGGCCCTCACCGCGCTGGACACCCTGGTCATCGCCGCCTACCTCGCCCTTCTGTTCGGGATCGGCCTCCGGTTTTCCAGGCGGCAGACCTCGCGCGACGAATATTTCCTGGGCAACCGCGACATGCACTGGTTCCTGGTCGGAGGCAGCATCATGGCCACGCTGCTTTCCACCATCACGTTCCTGTCGGTGCCGGGCGAGATGATCCGCTACGGGCTCGCGTATTTCGTCGGGACGTTGGCCTTCCCCTTCATCATTCCGTTCCTGAACCGGATGCTGATCCCGGTGCTGATGCGGCTGCCGATCACCAGCGTGTACGAGTACCTGGAGCGGCGCTTCGACCGGAGGACGCGCAAGCTGGTGGCGGCGATCTTCATCGTGCGCACGGTCCTGTGGTCGGGACTGATTCTGTACACGGCGAGCTTTGCAGTGGTGGAGATGGCCGGTTGGCCGCTGCTGCCCACGATTGCCGCACTCGGCGTGCTCACCACGATCTACACGACCGCCGGCGGCATGCGTACGGTCATCTGGACCGACAACATCCAGCTATGGATTCTGTTCGGCGGCTCCCTCGCCGTGGCACTGGTCGTGGGCTTCCGCACGGGCGATAGTCCGGCGGTCTGGTGGCAGGCGTTTCAGCAGGCGGGACGCACCGAGGTCCAGGTATTCAGCTTCGACCTCACGGTGCGGATGACGCTGGTCGGCGTGATGCTGCACCAGTTCTTCTGGAATCTCTGCACGCACGGGTCGGACCAGGTGGCCGTGCAGCGCTACTTGAGCACGCCTTCGCTGGCGGCGGCGCGCCGGTCGCTGTGGGTGTTCACCTGGGTGAAACTGTCGCTCTACGTCTTTCTGTTGGGGAGCGCGCTGGCGCTGTTCCATTTCTACGTGGGCTCGCAGCCGGGCACGTCGGCGCTGGAGGCCGACAAGTTCCTGCCCCGCTTCATCGCGCGGGAACTGCCCGCGGGCGTCTCCGGTCTGCTGCTGGCGGCGCTGCTGGCGGCGGCGATGTCGAGCCTGAGTTCGGCGATCAACTCCGTGTCCGGGGTGGTGGTGAACGACTTTGTCCCGGCGGCACGGACGCACGCGAGCCTGTTTCTCGACAAAGCGCTGGCTGTTGGCGCGGGTCTGGTGGGAACCGCCGCGGCGCTTGCCCTGGTTGGACTGATTGCGCGGACCAACTGGAACCTGATCGAGCTGACCGGGCGCGTGAACCACATCTTCGTCGGACCGATCGGCGCCTTGTTTTTCCTCGGTATTCTGGCGCGCCGTGTGGGCCGGCAGGCTGCCGCGTTCGGCTTCGTCGCGGGATCGGCGGTGAGCCTGTACATCTGTTTCGGCAAGGAATGGTTTGGACTCGAAAAGAGCATTTCATTCCTGTGGGTGGTGCCGGGGTCGTTCGCCGCGACGTTTGCTGCCGCGCTGCTCTGCGCTCCCTGGTTTCCAGCGCCGGACCGGGAGCGGATTGCGCAGCTTGTCTGGCGCGGCTAGGCACCACGCTATACTGGCAGTTCTGTGTTTCATCTGCTCGAAAACCGCATTCAACAGGCCTTTCAGGATCACATCGCCGTCCGCTACGGCACGGACACCGCTGTCGCGATTGAACAGCCGAAGCAGCCGGAGTTCGGAGAACTGGCCGTCCCGGTCGCGTTCCAACTGGCGAAGGTCCTGAAGCAGGCGCCGAAAAGGATCGCCGCCGAACTCGTCGAAGAGATTGGCCCCATCGACGGTGTCGCCGCGCTCGAAGTCGCCGGCAACGGCTACATCAACATCCGTCTCGACCGCGCCGTTTACGCGAGCGGCCTGCTGCGCGGCCTCGACGCCGCGCCCGTGGTTCCGGGCAAGATCATCGTCGAACACACGAACATCAACCCGAACAAGGCTGCGCACATCGGCCATCTGCGCAACACGACTCTCGGCGATACCTACGTCCGGATGCTGCGCGCGCGCGGCCGCTCGGTCGAAGTGCAGAACTACATCGACAATACCGGCGTCCAGGTGGCGGACGTCGTGGCCGGGTTCCATTTTCTGGAGCGCAAGACGCCGGCCGAAGTCGCCGCGCTGGCCGCGCAGCCGCGCTTCGATTACTACTGTTGGGATCTCTACGCGCGCGTCTCCGCCCATTACACGGAGAGCGAGATCGGCAAGGGCTGGCGGACCGAGACGCTGCATGCCATCGAGGCCAACCAGGGCGAACTTGCCGAGCTCGGCCACATTGTGGCGGACGCGGTTGTCGAGGCGCACCTGGACACAATGCTGCGGCTGGGCGTCGAGTACGACGTGCTGCCGCGTGAGAGCGAGATCCTGCACCTGAAGTTCTGGGCCGCGGCGTTCGAGTTGCTGAAGGAACGCAACGCGATCTACCTGGAGACAGAAGGCAAGAACGAAGGATGCTGGGTGATGCCCGCGGCGGCGTTCCGCGAAGATACCGACGACAACAAGGTCATCGTCCGGTCCAACGGCACGGTTACCTACGTCGGGAAAGACATTGCCTACCAGCTCTGGAAATTCGGACTGCTGGGCAAGGATTTTCACTACAAACCCCTGCGCACCTACTCAAGCGGGCACGTGGCTTGGGTGACCACCGATGAACCCACCGGGTACGACGCATCCTTCGGAGGCGGCGAAGCGGTCTACAACGTGATCGATGTGCGCCAGAGCTACCTGCAGGACGTGGTGGCGGCGGGATTGCGCGCGCTCGGATTTTCGCAGCAGGCCGAACACAGCCACCATTTCGCCTACGAGATGGTCGCACTTTCGCCCCGCTGCTGCGCTGAACTCGGCATTGGGCTCTCCGAGGAAGACCAGCGCCGCCCGTATATCGAAGTCTCCGGCCGCAAGGGTCTCGGCGTGAAGGCCGACGACCTCATCGACAAGCTGATAGAAGAGGCGCTGGCCGAAGTCACATCGCGCCACCCGGAGAGCCCGGAATCTGAACGCCGCGACGCTGCTGTGGCGATCGCCATCGGCGCGCTGCGCTACTTCCTGCTGAAGTTCACACGCAATACGGTCATCGCCTTCGACTTTCAGGAGGCGTTGAGCTTCGAAGGCGAAACCGGTCCGTACGTGCAATATGCCGCCGTCCGGGCGCGCAACATTCTGCGTAAACTGGGCGAGCGGGGAGAGACGCTGCCGGACTTTGCCGCAGTCCTGCCGCCAGAGGCTCTGGCGCGCCAGTTGGCGGCGGAAGACTTCTGGCAGATCCTGCTCGCGGCGTCCAAAGCGGACACGGCCGTCGAACGGGCGATCGCCAGCGGAGAGCCCGCGCATGTGGCGCGTTACGCATTCCAGGTGGCGCAGACGTTCAACAATTTCTATCACCAGTACCACATCCTCCACGAGCGCGACCCCGAGCGCCGGGCGTTTCTCCTCTGGATGACGCAGTTCTTCGCCAATCAACTGGAGCGCACGCTCGAGATCCTTGGCATCCGCGTTCCGGTGTATATGTAAAGCATGCCTCCGGCGATCGCTGGGCTGATCGGAGAACTTGACGCGGCTTCCGCGGAGGCGCGCCGCCTCTGGGACACAGTGCCGGCAGACCGTCTGGGCGCGCGCCCTTCGCCGGATGTGTGGTCGCCCGCGGAGAATCTCGAACACCTGAGCCTCACCGCTGAACGGTTTCTTCCCGCTCTGCGCGAAGGCGTGGAATCGCTGCCGCGGGACGCACGGCGCCCGTCGGGTCCGTTGAAGCCCGACCTGATCGGCAGGCTATTCCGCTGGATCCTGGAGCCGCCCGTGCGCCTCCGCGTCAAGACAACTCAGCCTTTCGAGCCGCTTCTGGACGCGGGCAGTTCCCCGGACGCAGCCCTGGAACGGTTCCTGGCGCTTCAGGGGCAACTGCGCAGCCTCTATGAAGCCGCGGATGGGTGGGCCGCGGACCGCGTGAAGGTCACGTCCCCGTTCGCGAAGAGCGTGAAATATTCGCTCTACTCGGCGCTTCTGATCATTCCCGCGCATGAGCGCCGGCACCTCTGGCAGGCCCGCCGGGCCGCCGGGGTACAATAAAAAGATCCCGATGAAGCAACTGAACAGTTTCGGCGCCGCGGCGACGCTGCGTGTGGGCGCCTCCGAATATCGCATCTTCCGTCTCGACGCGCTGGAGAAGCGCGGCTACTCGCTCACCCGTCTGCCCTTTTCGGTGCGCATTCTGCTGGAGAACCTGCTGCGCCAGGAAGACGGCCGCGCAGTTCCCGCCGCCGACGTGGAAGCCGTTGCCTCCGGCAAGGCGGCTGGTGTCAAGGAAATCGCCTACATGCCGGCGCGCGTCCTGTTGCAGGACTTCACGGGAGTCCCCTGCGCTGTCGATCTCGCCGCGATGCGCGAAGCGCTGGCCGCGCGCGGGGCCGACGCGTCGCGCGCCAACCCGCTGCTGCCCGCTGACCTGGTCATTGACCACTCCGTGCAGGTCGACGAATTCGGGACAGCCGGTGCTCTCCATGCCAACGCGCTGCTCGAATACCAGCGGAACCAGGAGCGCTACAGCTTCCTGCGCTGGGCACAGAAGGCGTTCAGCAACTTCCGCGTGGTGCCGCCGGCGACCGGCATCGTGCACCAGGTGAACCTCGAATACCTCGCGCCGGTCGTCTTCCGCGACGGCAGCGGCCAAGCCTATCCCGACACGGTGGTTGGCACGGATTCTCACACGACGATGATCAACGGACTCGGCGTGGTGGGCTGGGGCGTGGGCGGCATCGAAGCCGAGGCGGCGATGCTGGGCCAGCCCATCTCCATGCTGCTGCCGCCGGTGATCGGCTTCCGGCTCACTGGACGCCTGCCGGAGGGCAGCACGGCCACGGACCTCGTCCTCACCGTCACGCAGATGCTGCGGAAGAAGGGCGTCGTGGGCAAGTTCGTGGAGTTCTACGGGTCGGGAGTCGGGGAACTGAGCCTGGCTGACCGCGCCACCGTCGCCAACATGGCGCCCGAGTACGGCGCCACCATCGGCTTCTTCCCGGTCGACGAGGAGACGTTGAACTACCTGCGCTTCACAGGACGCCCCGCCGATCTCGTGGCCCTCGTCGAGGCCTACTACAAGGAACAGGGCCTTTTCCGCACGAACGAAACCCCCGATCCCGAGTTCGCCGATACCCTCGAACTCGATCTGGCGACCGTTGTTCCCTCAATGGCCGGACCCAAGCGCCCGCAGGATCGCGTGGAACTACCCAACGTCAAACAGAACTTCCTCGACTTCGCCAAAGACCTGCCGCCGGCGCAGGCGGAGATCGACGTCAATGGCGGCCGCGTCACCATCGGACACGGCGCCGTGGCGATCGCCGCGATCACAAGCTGCACGAACACGTCGAACCCGTCGGTCATGATCGGCGCGGGATTGCTGGCGAAGAAGGCCGTCGAGCGCGGCTTAAAGCGGAAGCCGTGGGTGAAGTCGAGCCTGGCGCCGGGTTCGAAGGTTGTGACCGAATACCTCGCCGCCGCGGGACTCACCCCGTACCTCGATGAGCTCGGCTTCAACCTGGTCGGCTACGGGTGCACCACCTGCATTGGCAACTCCGGTCCGCTGCCGGATGCTGTGGCCTCGGCGGTGAAGGACAACAATCTGACCGTTGCCTCGGTGCTCAGCGGTAACCGCAATTTCGAAGGCCGCGTGAATCCGCTCGTGAAGGCGAATTACCTGGCCTCGCCGCCGTTGGTCGTGGCCTACGCGCTCGCCGGCCGCATCGACATGGATCTGCAGAACGAACCTTTAGGCCAGGACAAGGACGGCAAGCCGGTCTACCTGCGCGAGATCTGGCCGAGCACCGCGGAGATCAGCGCCACCGTGCGCGAGGCGCAGAAGCCCGAGATGTTCCTCAAAGAGTACGGCTCCGTCTTCGACGGCGACGCCGCCTGGCAGAGCGTGAAGGTTCCCGAAGGCGACCTGTTTGCCTGGGACGATGCCTCGACCTACGTGCGGCGCCCGCCGTACTTCGATCACCTCGTCGACCCCGCGCATTCGATCACCGACCTGACCGGTCTGCGCGCGCTGGCCGTGCTCGGAGATTCGGTGACCACGGACCACATCTCTCCCGCCGGCTCGATCGCGGTGGAGAGCCCTGCCGGCCAGTACCTGATTTCACTGGGTGTCCAGCCGCGCGACTTTAACTCCTACGGATCGCGCCGCGGCAATCACGAAGTGATGGTGCGGGGAACGCTCGCCAACATCCGCCTGCGCAACCAGCTCGCGCCCGGCACGGAGGGCGGCTGGACCCGCCACCAGCCGGGCGACGAGCCAATGTCCATCTACGACGCCGCCATGCAATACCAGAAGGAGGGCGTGGGCTCGCTGATTCTGGCGGGCAAGGAGTACGGCTCCGGTTCGTCACGAGACTGGGCGGCGAAGGGCGTTGCGCTGCTGGGCGTCAAGGCAGTGATTGCCGAGAGCTTCGAGCGTATTCATCGCACGAACCTGGTCGGGATGGGCGTGCTGCCGATGGAGTTTCCCGCGGGGGAGACACGCGAGTCTCTGGGACTGACGGGCCACGAGGTCTTCCACATCGAGGGGATACCCGCCGCGGTTGGCGGGACGCGCAAGGCAACGGTGCGCGCGGTCGCGGCCGACGGCACCGAGAAGCGGTTCGATGTCGTAGTGCGGGTGGATACGCCAGTCGAAGCCGAGTATCTCCGCGCCGGCGGCATCCTGCCGTACGTTCTGCGGCAACTGGCCGAAAAGGCGTGAGCGGATGCTCCGCCGCCGGTTTCTCGCCGCTCTGGGCGCCGTGCCTTTGTCCATGACCGGTCAAACGCTTGTGAAACCGAAGGCGCTGCGCCCCGGCGATACCGTAGGGCTGGTCACACCGTCGACCTATGTCTCCGACCCGGACCTGATCGCTCTCGCCGAGCGCACCATCCGCTATTTCGGACTGACGCCGAAGTTCGCTCCGAACGTGCGCAAACGCGCGGGCTACCTCGGCGGCTCGGTCGACGAGCGCGTGGCGGATTTGCATGCGATGTTCGCCGATCCCGAGGTGCGGGCGGTGTTCGCCATCCGCGGCGGCTACGGATCGGCGCAACTGCTCGACCGCCTCGACTACGCGCTGATCCGCCGGAACCCGAAGATCTTCCTGGGCTATAGCGACATCACCGCGCTACACTTGGCGATCCGGCGCAACACCGGTCTCGTGACGTTCCACGGACCCACGGCGCTGTCGCGCTTCACGGAATACACGCAGAAGCACTTTCGCGCGGCGCTGTTTGAAACAGAGCCTGTCGGCGCTCTCACCAACCCGCCGGACTCCGACCCGCTGCGTCCGGCGCATACCCTGCGCACGATTCGCGGCGGCGTTGCACGTGGACCTCTGACCGGCGGCAACCTGACGCTGATTTCGACGACGCTCGGCACGCCTTACGAAATCGAGACGCGCGGCCGCATCCTGTTCCTCGAAGACGTGGGCGAGCAGCCGTATAGCATCGATCGCATGCTCACTCATCTGCGACTCGCGGGCAAGCTGCGCGAAGCCGCGGGAGTCATCTTCGGCGAATGCGCCGACTGCCGGCCGCGCGACTTCCAGCCGTCGTTCAACTCGACGTTCACCCTCGGAGAGATTCTCGACGAGATCCTCGGGCCGCTGGGAATTCCGGTGTTATCGGGACTCACGCTTGGTCACACGGCGGATCAGCTCACGCTGCCGCTTGGCGTCCAGGCGGAATTGGACGCGGACCGCGGCGAGTTGCGCCTCCTCGAAGCCGCGACCGTCTAGACCGCCGCCGACATCGTCGACAGGGGGGCGTCGAGTACCTCGCGCACCTTGGCTGCGAGACTCTCCTGCGAGAAGGGCTTCGGTAGAAAAGCGACGCCCTGGTCCAGCACCAGGTGATGGCTGATCGCCGAGTCCGGGTACCCCGACATGTAGAGGACGCGCATGTGCCGGCGGAGGCCCTGGAGTTCAGCGGCCAGCGCCCGGCCGTTCGTATCCGGCATCACCACGTCCGTCAACAGAAGGTGAATCGGCCCCTCCTGGGTCTCCACGATCTCCAACGCCTCGCGGCGGCCGCCCGCGGTCAGTACCGTGTACCCGCGCTGTTCGAGCAACTCGCGCACCAGTGCGCGCAGACCGTCTTCGTCCTCCACCACGAGGATGCATTCCGAACCTCGGACGCTGTCCGGCGCCTTGGAATCCGTCAGGTGCTGCGCACCAGCGTCGACGGCGGGGAAGTAAATCTTGAATGTCGTGCCCAGGCCCGGTTCGCTGTACACCCAGATGTTGGCATGGTTTTGCTTGACGATGCCATAGACCGTGGACAGGCCCAATCCCGTTCCTTTGCCGAGTTCCTTGGTCGTGAAGAACGGCTCGAAGACGCGGGACCGGGTCGCTGCGTCCATTCCGTGGCCGTTGTCGGTGACCGCCAAAAGCACGTGGGGTCCGGGCTGAGCGCCGACGTGCATTCGCGTATACGGCGCCCCCAGGGTTACATCTCCTGTTTCGATCACGATCCGCGCGCCGTGGGGAGGCACGGCGTCGCGCGCATTGACGACCAGGTTGAGCACAATCTGTTCCACCTGACCGGGATCGATGTGGACCCTGCCCGCCAGAGGCTTCAGTTCGGTCACGAGATCGACATGCTCACCAATCAGGCGCCGCAGCATCTTCGTCATGTTGGTGACGACTTCGTTGATGTCGAGCACCCGCGGCTGGATCACCTGTCTCCGGCTGAACGCCAGCAGTTGCCGCGTCAGGGCCGAGGCCCGTTCGGCTGCCTGCACGATCTCCCGGCCGTGATCGAGAGCGCGGCTGCCCTCGGTCAACTGGCTCATGATGAGCTGCGCATAGCCTTTGATGACTGTCAGGAGGTTGTTGAAATCGTGGGCGACGCCGCCGGCCAACTGGCCGACCGCTTCCATCTTCTGGGCCTGGCGTAGTTGATCCTCGAGGCGGCGCTGTTCGGTGATGTCGGTCACGGCGGCGACGGCACCGCACACCGTGCCGTCGGCTGCCCGCAACGGCGCCGACGAGATACTCAGCATCACGGGCGTCCCGGCGTTCGTGTGACCGAGCCTCTCGATTGCCAGCGATTCCCCGCGGCGGAGCGTCTCCAACATGCGCAGGTCCTCGGGCGCGCTCCCGGATCCACCGAACGGCAGCGGTCTGCCGCGGACTTCGTCCTCGGTCCAGCCGAACAGTTTTGTGGCGGCCGTCGTCCACATCGTGACGCACCCGGAAAGATCGAGACCGATGATGGCGACGGGAGAAGCTTCGATCAGGCTGCGCAACGTTTCATTGACCGCCCAGAGCTGCTCTTCCGCATGTTTGCGCGCGGTGATATCGCGCAGGTTCACCAGGAAGCCACTAATGGGCGCGTCGGCGGTCAGATCTCTCGCGATCGCCTCGAGGACCCGCACAGACCCATCTTTGTGGCGGAAGCGGAGCTCATGCGACCTTGAACTCTGGGGTCCCGGCATCAACGCCGCACCCAGCGCCTGACGGTCCGCCGGATCAGCGATCTCCGCCCAGGACGAGCCGGTGACTTCCTCGGTCCGGTACCCCAGAATGCGGCTCAGCGATGGATTGGCGTAGCGGACGATGCCCGCGCCATCGAGAATGGTGACGATGTCGGACGCGTTTTCGATCAGCGAACGGAAGCGCTCGTCGCTGCGGCGCAAGGCTTCTTCGGCCCGTTTTCGTTCGCTCGTGTCCCGGACGACGGCGGTGAACAGATGCCGCCCGGCTTCGGTGAACTCTCCGAGCGACACCTCGACCGGCACTTCGTGCCCTTCCTTGTGCAGCGCCATCAGCTCGACGGGCGTGGCGGCGAGGTAGGTGCGTCCCGTATTCAGGTCAAACCGGGCGGAAGCCTGACTTACGCGCCGGGGATAAGAAGGCAGCAGGTTGGTGAGCGGCGACCCCAGCATTTCCTCGACGGAGTATCCGAAGATCTTTTCAGCGGCGTGGTTCACGAACAGGATTTCCAGGTCGTCATCCACCGTGATGATCGCATCCGTCGCAGTTTCCGCCACGATCCGGTAGCGCTCTTCGCTCTCGAGCAGCGCTTCCTGCGAGCGTTTGTGTTCGGTGAGATCGCGAATGATCCCCTGGAACCCGACCACGCTTCCGCCATCCATCACAAGCTGCACGTTCTGACCCAGCCACACGTACGACCCGTCGCCGGTCAGCGCGGGGAACTCGGCGTACGTGGTGTAGATGCGATGCAGGAACTGGCGCAGGTAGTGCCGCCGGACCATCGGGCGGAAGTCCGGACGGATAAGGTCGAGGTACGAGGTCCCGATCAACTCCGCCGGTTCGCGCTTGAGAACCAGGGATGCCGCCGGATTGAAAAACGTGAAGCGCCCGTAGATATCGGTCTTGCAGATGATTTCGCTGGCGTGCTCCACCAGGTACCGGTAGCGGCTCTGGCTGTCCCGGAACGCCTCTTCGGCGCGCTTGCTGGCCGTGATGTCCATCAGCACGCCGCGCAGCCGGCGCCCGGGTCCATCGCCGGCGGTCCGTACGCTCGACCGCATCCAGACGACACGCCCGTCGGCGGTAATCAGGCGGAATTCGTAGCTGGAACGCTGCGCATGCGTGGGGTCGCAGAGGGCAAAACGCGAGGCGTCACGGTCCTCCGGATGAAGGTGCGCTTTGAAGAAGCCGTCTTCGCGCAACCACTCCGATTCCGGGTATCCGAGGATCGCCTCAGCTCCGCTGCTCACCCAGAGGACCGGCTCGCCGGAAGGATCCGCTTCCCACACGATCACGCGCAGATCTTCAATGAATTCAGCCAGCCGTCCTTCCGGAACACTCTGATCGGTGCGTGATGCCATCCGAAACCCAGTCTACTCGAACGGAGGGATTCGAGGCAGGCCCTGGCGAATTCGATCTGCATACTGCCGGGCCTGCCGCAGGATCGCGGCGGCGTCGAGCGTCAGCGCGCGCCGGTCGCGCACGATCCAGCGGCCATGAATGACAACATCGTTCACGTCCGAGCCCTTCAGTGCATAGACGATCTGCGAGTGGATGTCGTACAGCGGGACAGCGTGCGCGGCGTCGAGGCGGACTGCGATGAAGTCGGCGAGTTTGCCTTGAGCGAGTGAACCGATGCCATGGTCCATGCCAAGCGCGCGGGCTCCGCCGAGCGTCGCCATCTCCAGGATCACCTTCGCGGGCAGCACCTCCGGGTCGAGCCGCGTCACCTTTTGCAACTTGGCGGCCAGATCCATTTCTTCGAACATGTTGAAGTCGTTGTTGCTGCCGGCCGGCCCATCGGTTCCCAGGCCGACCGCGATGCCCGCCGCCAGCAGCTTCGGCACCGGCGCCACGCCGCTCGCCAGCTTCATGTTGCTCGACGGGCAATGCGCCACCCCAACATTGCGTCTGGCGAGCACCGCAATATCGGCGTCATCCAGCCAGACACCGTGCGCTGCCAGGGTGCGGCCCGCAAGAAGGCCGAGCGACTCCAGCACGCGTACGGGGCTCTTGCCGTGGGCCGCGCGGCTGTCTTCATTCTCCTGCGCGGTTTCGGACAGGTGGATCAGCAACGGTGCGTCGAACTCGTCGGCCAGCGCGCGCGCCGCGCGGAGGTCCGCGGCGGAGTTCGTGTAGAGCGCGTGCGGCGCCACGGCGGGCACGATCAGCGGATCGTTCCGGTAGCGGTCGAGGAACCGGCGGGCTCGGGCGAGTGCATCGGCCGGAGTTTTTGCGTCGGCGACGGGAAACCGGATCACGGTTTGTCCCAGGACGCCGCGCATTCCGGCGCCCTTGACCGCTTCGGCCACCTGTTCCTCGAAGTAGTACATGTCGGCGAACGTGGTCGTGCCGGAGAGCAGCATCTCCAGGCAGGCGAGGCGCGTGCCCCACAGGACGAAATCCGGCGACACATGGCGCGATTCGGTCGGGAAGATGTAGTTCTCGAGCCAGTCCTGGAGGCGCCTGTCATCGGCGATGCCGCGCAGCAGGGACATCGCGGCGTGCGTATGGGTGTTGATGAGCCCGGGCAGGATCGCGGCGTCCGGACGCCGCACACGCAGGCGGGGGCGAAAGCGCGCCTCCACCTCCGTGCGAGGTCCCACAGCGACGATGCGTTCTCCGCGAACCGCCACCGCACCGTCCTCGATCACGCGGCCGCCGTCCATCGTCACGACGTAGCGCGCGGTCCAGAGAGCGTCGGCGGGTTCGGCCGCGATCGCGCTCCAGCCGAGCAGCAGCAGGCTACAGCAAATGCGCATCGAACGGCCTCGGCAGGAGTTGACCCAGGCGGAGCGTTTCCGACGCGCCCTCCAGGTTGGCCAGGACGATCTCCACGTCCCCGCAGAACTCCCACAGGATCTGGCGGCAGGCGCCGCACGGCGGAGTCAGCACAACAGTATCGGCGGCCACCGCCACGCGCCGGAAGCGCCGCGATCCCTCCGACATCGCCTTCCACACGGCGACCCGTTCGGCGCACACCGTCAGCCCGTAGGACGCGTTCTCGATGTTGCAGCCGGCAAAAATCCGGCCCGTTTCATCTTCGACGGCCGCGCCCACGGCGAACCTTGAGTAGGGGGCGTGCGCGTTGGTCCTCGCCGACAGAGCGGCGGCAACCAGAGGATCGTTCATGACGCCTCAAGCTTTGGGAGTACTGACCGCAGCAGACGCACCAGCGTCTCCCGCACCCGTTCTCCGGTTTCGAGGACTTCCGAGTGATCGATTGGACCCGGCAGAATGCCGGCGGCCATGTTCGTCACGCAGGAGATCGCCAGCACCCGCAGCCCCATGTGGCGCGCCACCAGGACCTCCGGCACCGTCGACATGCCGACCAGGTCGGCGCCGATGGTCCGCAGGTAGCGGATCTCGGCGGGTGTCTCGTAGTTCGGCCCGAGCAGCGCCGCGTAGACACCTTCGGGCAGATCGATTCCCATCTCCGCCGCGGCGTCGCGAGCGATCCTGCGACAGTCCGCGGAGTAGGCCTCGCTCATATCGGGAAATCTCGGTCCCAGCGCGTCGTCATTCGGACCAGCCAGCGGATTGGTTCCCTGCAAGTTGATGTGATCGGAAATCAGGACGAGCCGCCCTTGCGAATACGAAGGGTTGATACCCCCGGCGGCGTTCGTCAGCACGACGGCGCGCAGGCCCAGCGCCGCCGCCACCCGGATACCGAACGTCACCTGTTGCGGCGAGTATCCCTCGTAGAGGTGCGCGCGCCCGGCCATCACCAGGACCTCGGTTCCGTCCACCCGCCCGGCGGTCAGTTTGCCCGCGTGTCCGGCGGCGGTCGGGACCGGCCAGCCCGGGATCTGGCGGTATGGCACCTCCGCGCGGTCTTCGAGCGTGTCCGCGAACGCGCCGAGACCGCTGCCGAGCACCACGGCAATGCCGGGGCGCCGCGCCCCGAAACGTTCTTTGAGAACCGCGACCGCCGCATCCGTCACAACAGAATTCCCACAATACACGCTGACATAAAATTTGCCATCGATCCGGCGGCGACCGCCTTCAGGCCGAGCCGTGCCAGATCGCTCTTGCGGTTCGGCGCCAGTGCGCCGATGCCGCCGATCTGAATCGCGATGGAACTGAAGTTGGCGAAACCGCAGAGGGCGAACGTAGCGATGGTGAATGACTTCGGATCGAGTTGTTCCTTGAGCGGCGCCAGTTGCAGGAACGCCACGAACTCGTTCAGCACCAGGCGCGTCCCCAACAGGTTGCCGATCGCCGTGGAATCCGCCCAGCTCACACCCATCAGCCACGCCACGGGCGCAAACAGAATCCCGAACGTCTGCTGCAGCGTCTCCGGAAACCAGCCGAAGCCGGGAAGTCCGTGGACCCAGCCGAAGATGCCGTTGGTCATCGCGATCAGCGCGAGGAACGCGATCAGCATGGCGCCAATGTTCAGCGCCAGGTGCAGTCCTTCGCCCGCGCCATGTGCCGCTGCGTCGATCACGTTGACAGCGGTCTTCTCGACCCGCACTTCCACGCGTCCGGCCGTTTCCGGCGTGTCCACTTCGGGCATCATGATCTTGGCCAGCATGATCGTCGCCGGCGCTGTCATGATCACGGCGGTAAGCAAGTGCACGATGTCGACCCCCGCGATCTTAACGTAAGCCGCCATCACGGCGCCCGACACGTGTGCCATGCCGCTCACCATGATCGTGAAGAGTTCGGACTGCGTGAGGCGCGGCAGAAACGGGCGGATCGTGAGAGGCGCTTCGGTCTGCCCCATGAAGATGCTGGCGGCGACATTCAGCGATTCGGCGCCGCTCGCGCCCATCACCCTCTGCATCCCGATCGCCATCCCCCGGACGATCCACTGCATCACGCCGAGGTAGTACAGGATCGAGAAGAACGAAGCGATGAAGATGACGATCGGCAGCACCTGAAACGCGAAAACGACGCCATAGGGGCCGGACTGCGCACCGAGTGGACCGAACAGGAACTCGCTGCCCACCTCGGCGTAACCAAGCAGGGCATTCACGCCTTGGCCGACGGTCTGAAACACACGGCCGAAACCGGTCTTGAGCACCAGGAGCGCGCAGGCCAGTTGCAAGCCAAGGCCCCAGTAGACGACGCGTGGACGGATCGCGCGGCGGTTCGTGGAGGAGATCCAGGCGATGGTGAGAATCGCCGCCAGTCCCAGCAGGCCCGCGAACCGGTCCATCGCCCGCCTGTCAGCTCACGACTTCGAGAATCGTCTCGCGAACGTCGGGCGGCTGGCCGGAGATGCGGAACGCATCTTCCACCAGGTCCGCCGCCTCTTCGACATGGTCTTCCGCCGTGTAGTAGATGCGGCACAGCACCGACCCGCTGTCCACGCGGTCGCCCACCTTCACTTCGAGGATCAGGCCGACCGCGGGATCCACCGCCACGGCGGCGTCGCCCCTGCCACCGCCGATCATCAGCGCCGCGCGCCCGATGTCCTGGGCATTGATCGCGCTCACGTACCCGGTTCGGGGCGCGACGATCTCGCGCATTCCGGTGGCATTGGGCAGCAACTCGAAGCGGTCGAGGGCGCGCGGGTCACCGCCCTGCGCCTGCACCACTTCCTTGAACTTGATGAACCCGAGTCCGCGGACGAGGTTATCCTGCGCCATCTCCCGGGCTTCGTCGATGGTCGCCGCCTTCTTGCCGAGGTGGATCATGCGCGCGGCGAGTTCGAGCGACAGGCGTGTCAGGTCGCCCGGTCCGGCATTCTGGAGCGTCTGGGAGACTTCCATGATCTCCAGCGCATTGCCGACGGCGAACCCCAGCGGTTGCTCCATGTCGGTGATCAGCGCCAGCACACGCTTGTCCATTCGGCGGCCGATACCGACCATCGCCTGCGCGAGGCGCCGGGCTTCGACCTGTTTCTTCATGAACGCGCCCGCGCCGACCTTCACGTCCAGCACGATCGCGTCGAGCCCCGCGGCGAGCTTCTTCGACATGATCGACGACGCGATGAGCGGAATCGATTCCACCGTCGCGGTCAGATCGCGCAGGGTATAGAGCTTGCCGTCGGCCGGCGCGATCTCTTCGTTCTGGCCGACGAAGGCAAGGCCGTACTGGCTGAGCACCCCGCGAAACTCGTCGACCGTGAGATCGGTGCGGAAACCCGGGATCGCCTCAAGCTTATCCAGCGTGCCGCCGGTGTGACCCAGCGCGCGGCCGGAAATCATCGGCACGATGACGCCGGAAGCAGCCGCCAGGGGCGCCGCGATCAGGCTCGTCTTATCGCCGACGCCGCCGGTCGAATGCTTATCCACCTTCACGCCGGGCACCGGAGACAGGTCGATCACACCTCCGGACCCAAGCATGGACTCAGTGAGCGCACTCACCTCGCGGTCCGTCATCCCCTGGAAGTAGACCGCCATCAGGAAGGCGGACATCTGGTAGTCCGGGATCTCAGCCCGGACATAGCCCTCAACCAGAAAAGAGACTTCTTCGCGCGAGAGTTCTTCACCGTCGCGCTTGCGCTGGATTAGGTCGACAGTTCGCATGAAAATAAAACAGTTAGCGTAGCACCTGAAGGACTGGAAAGTAAAGCAGCCGAGGGGTTTAAAATAGAGGGCATGCCCCTGCTGGCCATCTTGCTTGGCCTTGCGCTGATGGTCCCGTGTTCCGCGGCGACGCCACAGGACGAGGCCCGGGCACGCGAAATTCTGCAGCGCGTGTCGGCCGAGGCTGACCGGTTTTGGCGGGCGGCGCGGGACGTTTTCGCCCGCGAAACGCTTGTGCAGCGCGCCCGCAAGCCGCCGCCGCGGTTCCGCCGCAGGGGTGCGGGCAACCAGACCGGCAACGATTCAGGCCAATACATTTCTCGCGAAATTGTTTCAGAGTACACGTTCGGCGTGCTCGCGGAATCGCCCGGCTCGCTGTACGAATTCCGTCAGGTTCTCGCTGTGGATGGCCGCCCGACCGTGTCGGCGGAGACGGCCCGCCAGACTCTGGCGATCGGGATGCGCTCCGGCGATGACCGCGTGAAGCGGGCGATGCTCGACCGCTTCCGGCAGCAAGGCCTGCCCGGCGGCGCAACGGATTTTGGACAGATGATCCTGATGTTTACCGGCGCGCAGCTCGGGCGTCTCGAGTTCGCCATTGGAGAGGAGGCATGGGCCGGTCCGGACCGTGCGCTCGTCCTTGCGTACCGGGAGAAGCCGGGTCACGAGTCCTTCACGATCTTTCAGGGCCGGCATGCCATGCGCCAGCCGCTTCAGGGGACACTGTGGGTGCGCCGCCAGGACTCGGTGCCGCTCCGCATCACGATGATCTCGCGTCACCAGGAAGATGAGCGGCTGCGGGTCCACGAGGCAACCGTGGACTACGCTCCCTCGGCGTTTGGGCTCGTACTGCCGGTATCCGTGGTGCACCGCGACACGGCCGACGGGATCCTGCTGATGGAGAACCGGTTCGTTTACGAAGAGTACCGGAAGTTCACAGCCGATTCCGAGGTGAAGTTCGATGTCCAGTGACGCCCGCACCTTCCACGTGCAGAACTTCGGCTGCCGCGCGGCGCAGGCGGACGGGGCGGCGCTCGCCTCACGACTGGCTGTCGCCGGACTGTCCGAGACGGCTCGCGGCAAGGCGGACCTCGTTGTCCTCAACACCTGCACGGTGACGGCGGCTGCCGACGAAGACGTGCGGCACGTCATCCTTCGCGTGCACCGCGAGAATCCGGCGGCGCGCATTCTCGTAACCGGCTGCTACGCGCAGCGCGCTCCCGACGAACTCGCGGCGCTGCCCGGCGTGTCCTGGGTGGTCGGCAATTCGCACAAGACGGCAATTCCAGAGATGTTCGACGGAGGCCGGACGCCCTACCACGGCGAGGTGCGCGTGGGCGATATCTTTGAACAGCACCAGTTTCTCTCCGCGCCGGTCGAGGAAGCGGCGGGCGACCGCACGCGCCCCAACCTGAAGATCCAGGACGGCTGCAACAATCGCTGCTCGTTCTGCATCATTCCGTCGGTCCGTGGCCGCAGCCGCAGCATGCCGGCGGACGCCGTGGTGGTGCAGGTCCGGACGCTGGCGGCGCGCTACCGGGAGGTCGTGCTGAGCGGCATCAATCTCGGGCGCTGGGGTCGCGAAGCTGGTAGCGGCATGCGGCTGGCTGACCTGGTGGAACGCCTGCTACGCGAAACCGGCATTGAACGGCTCCGGCTGAGTTCTATCGAGCCGATGGACTTCTCGGATCGTCTCCTGGAACTGATGGCCGGATCCCCGAGGATCGCGCGGCACGTTCATGCGCCTCTGCAATCCGGCTCCGATGCGGTGCTGCGGCGGATGCACCGCAAGTACCGGCCGCGCCACTACGCGAAGCGGGTCGAGACGGCGCGGCGCCTTATGCCGGACGCCGCCATTGGCGCTGACGTGATGGTGGGGTTTCCCGGTGAGACAGACGCCGAGTTCGAGGAGAGCCGCGCATTCATCGAGAACCTGCCGTTTACTTACCTGCATGTCTTCACCTACTCGGAGCGGCCGGGAACGCCCGCCGCAACCGCTCCCGGCCCCGTGCCCCTGTCCGTGCGCAAGGGGCGCAACCGGGTTCTGCGTGAGCTGGCCGCGCGCAAGAACCTCGGCTTTCGCCGGAGCATGGTGGGCCGCGAGCTTTCCGTCGTGACGCTCCGGAATGGCGCGCTCAGCAGCAACTTCCTCCAGGTTGAGCTTGCCGCTCCGGCCGCTCCGAATGAACTCCGGACAGTCCGCATCGGCGGTGTGAGCCTGGACGGTCTGACCGAAGCTTCGCCCTTCCCCGTTCTCTGACTTCTGTGAAAAAGCAGGAACAACTTTTTCACAAATGTTTCGCCTGCCCGTCACGGCTTTGTCATGGCGCGGACGGTACGTTCGGGTATGCGTTGCGACATGCACGTCCACACGCGCCACTCCGGCATGTGCAATATCCCGCTGCTGGATCGCGTTTGCCGCGAATGCTACTCCGACCCCCGCGCTGTGCGGGAAGCCGCACTGGCCCGCGGCATGCATCTGGTGACCGTGACCGATCACGATTCCATCGACGCCGCAGAGGAACTGCGCCGGCATCCGGACTTCTTCCTCAGCGAGGAGGTGACGTGCACGCTGCCCACGGGCACGGGGTTCCACATGGGTGTCTACGACATCCACGAGCGAGACCACGTGGAGTTGCAGCGGAGACGCGACGATTTCGAATCGCTTGCCGCGTACCTGCGCGAACGGAACCTGTTCTACACGGTCAACCACGTCTTTTCTTCGCTGACCGGTCCGCGCAGAGCGGACGACTTCCAGTTGTTCCGCGCGTTCCCCGGCGTCGAAACCCGCAACGGCGCGATGCCCTGGCGGACGAACCGCCATGCGGAAGAACTCGCTCTGCGTTTCCGCCAGGCGCCGGTTGGGGGCAGTGACGCCCACAGCATCGCCTACGTGGCGCACGCGTATACCGAGATCCGCGGCGCCCGCACCAAGGAGGAGTTCCTGTCGGGCATTAAGTCCGGCGCCGGCCTCGTGGGCGGCGCCTCCGGCAGCGCGTGGGCGCTCACGCGGACGGTGCTCGACATCGTCGCGGCCATGATGCGCGAGACGCCCTGGACCGTTGCGCTCTCCCCGCTGGCATTGGTGCTTCCCGCCGTGATGCTGGGCAACTACGCCCGCGAACGCTGGTTCGCCTGGCGCTGGATGCGGGCGCTGTCGGCCGGCGAAGGCGCCCGGCTGCCGGTTACGGCGCGTTGAATGCGCAACTGAGTTGCCGTTGTGGTATAAGACGGTTTGTGCCCAGTTTCCTTCCCACGCGACGCCAGTTCACCGCCGCAGCCCTCGCCGGCTTCGCGGCAGCCTGCTCCCGGCCGTCGGCTCCACGAGAGATCACGATCTATTCGGGCCGAGGCGAAAACCTGATCGGTCCGCTCCTGCAGAAAGCTGAGACCGCGCTCGGCGTGAAGATCAATGTGCGCTATGGCAACTCGGCGCAGATGGCGCTTGCGATTCTGGAAGAGGGGCAGAACACGCGGGCCGACATCTTCATCGCCCAGGAGTCGGGCGCACTAGGTGCACTCGCGCGGGAGAATCTGCTGACGCGCCTGCCGGATGAAGTGCTGAACCGTGTCGACCGCCGGTTCCGGTCGCCCGAGGGACTGTGGGTGGGCCTCTCTGGGCGAACCCGGGTCATCGACTACAACACGAAGCTGGTCCCGAAAGAGGATCTGCCCGCCTCGGTCTCCGATTTGACGCAGCCGAAGTGGAAGGGCAAAGTGGGCTGGGCGCCGGCGAACGGAAGCTTCCAGGCGTTTGTGACGGCAATGCGGCTCACCGAGGGCGACGAGCGCACACAGGCGTGGCTGCGGGCGATGAAGTCCAACGGCGCGCGCGACTATCCCAGCAATGCACCGATCGTCGAAGCTCTCGGCCGCGGCGAGATCCACCTGGGGCTGGTCAACAATTACTACCTGTACCGCTTCACGGCCGGGAATCCCGATTTCCCCGTTGCCCACCATTACACGAAAGGCGACGCCGGGTGTCTCGTTCTGGTGTCCGGAGCGGGCGTGTTGACCACAGCCGGGGAGCGCAGCGCCGATGCGCTCAGCGTAATCCGCTACCTGCTCTCTGAACCGGCTCAGCAGCACTTCGCCGATGAGAACAACGAGTATCCGCTGGTCTTTTCCGTGGAGGCTCCAGCGAACCGGGTCCCGCTGAGCGAGATCGATCCGCCGGACATCGACCTCAGCCGCCTCGGCGATCTCGAAGGAACGTTGAAGCTGTTGAACGCCGCGGGCGTGCTCTAGGACGCCGGTGCGGGTTCCGCTGGCATGGCAGGCCGGCCCGTACGGCCGCGGATCCTGCGCGGCGGCCCTCTACCTGGCCAGTACCCTTTCGCTCGCTGCGCTGTCGGTGCCGCTTCTCTACCTGGTGCTGCGGGCCGCCGGTATCGGGCCGCTTGCGCTCGTCGAAGTGGTTGCTTCGGCGCAAGGTCTGCGCGTGCTGGCCAACAGCCTGTTGCTTGCTGCCGGCGTGGCGCTGGTCAGCCTGCTGATCGCCCTGCCGATGGCGATCCTGACGGCCCGGACGGATCTGCCCTGGCGCCGCTTCTGGACGATCCTTGGCGTGCTGCCGCTGGCTGTACCCAGCTATGTCGGCAGTTTCGCCATCATCGCCGCCTTCGCGCCCCGTGGCAGTTACCTGCAAGTACTGCTCGAGCCGTTCGGCGTTGAGGAACTGCCGTCGATCATCGGCTGGCCGGGCGCGATCGCGGGGATCGCGCTGTTCACCTATCCCTACCTGCTGCTGACACTGCGCTCGGGGCTCTTCGGCATCAATCCCGCGACGGAAGAGGCGGCGCGCAGTCTTGGACTGCGCCGCCGCGATACGATCTTGCGGGTTCTGCTCCCGCAGTTGCGCCCGGCTCTGGCGGCAGGCATGCTGCTTGTCGCCCTCTATTCCTTGCGCGATCTCGGAACGCCCGCGCTCATGCGCGTTGATACGTTCACGCGCGTCATCTATCTCCAATACACGCTGAGTTTCGACCGCAACCGGGCGGCGGCGCTGGCGATCATGCTCGCGGTCACGGTAATGATCCTGCTATGGGTCGAGTCGCGGACGCGGACGCGGGCCGCCTACTGGAGCCGCCGGGGCACGGCAAGGCCACAGCCGGTGCTTCGTCTGGGCGCGTGGAAATGGCCCTCGGTGCTGTTCTGCGCGGCGGTTGCGTCGCTGACGCTGGCGTTGCCCATCGGCGTCTCGCTCCTCTGGTTCACGCGTGGGGTCCGGACGGGGGCGCTGGGTCCGTTGCATTGGGCGCGAACTCTTGAGGTGACAGTCAACAGCCTGTCTCTCTCCGGTCTGACCGCGCTTGCCGTCGTTCTGTTCGCCCTGCCGGTGGCGATCCTCGCCGCCCGCGCTCCGGGAAAGTTGACGGCTTCGGTCGAGCGGTTCGCCTACGTCGCGTTCGGACTGCCGGGGATCGTCGTCGCTCTGGCTCTGGTGTTCGCCAGCGCCCAGTTCCTGCCCGTGCTCTACCAGACGCAGGTCCTGCTGTTGTTCGCCTGTTTCGTTCTCTTCTTCCCGCAGGGTCTCGGCGCGATTCGCGCCACACTGCTGCAACTGAACCCGCAGCTCGAGGAATCGGCTGCATCCCTTGGGTACGGGCCGTGGCGCACTTTTGGAAGCGTTACGTTACCCCTCGCGGCGCCCGGACTGGTGACCGGCGCGTTGCTCGTCTTCCTGACCGCGATGAAGGAGTTGCCGGCGACGTTGCTGCTGGCGCCGACGGGGTACGACACACTCGCCACCCGCGTGTGGAAAGCCACCGAAGATGTCTATTTCGCCGAAGCGGCGGTTTACTCGCTTGCCATCGTCGTGGTTTGCGCGGGCCTCATCCTCGCGGTGATCCGGCGCGGCGGAGCGGCAATTCCCGTGGACGATGTGCCACAATAGCGGTTGACATCCAGTTGCAATGCCCGCAGGCGCACATCTCTCCCTCCGGAACGTGACGAAACGCTTTCCCGGATCCGCCCGGCCGGCGGTGGACCGCGTGCGGATGGAAGCGGACGAACGTGCGTTTCTCGCGCTGCTCGGCCCGTCCGGCTGCGGCAAGACGACTCTTCTGCGGTTGATTGCCGGCTTTGAATCGCCGGACTCCGGCAGCATCGCCCTTGGCGGGCGCACCGTTGCTGGAGACGGTGTCTGGCTGCCTCCGGAGCGGCGGGGAGTGGGGATGGTTTTTCAGGACTTCGCCCTGTTTCCCCATCTCACCGTCTCCGGCAATGTCCGGTTCGGACTCGGACGGCATCCCGAAGCCAGGTGGCGCGAGGCGCATGTGCTGGAACTGGTGGGGATGACCGGCCTCGAACACCGCTATCCGCACGAGCTTTCCGGCGGCCAGCAGCAGCGCGTCGCGCTCGCCCGCGCGCTGGCGCCGCAGCCGCAGGTGATTCTCATGGACGAACCGCTCAGCAATCTTGATGTCCAGATGCGGTTGCGCCTGCGTCAGGAATTGCGCACGATCCTCAAAAGCGAGGGCGTTACCGGTGTCCTGGTCACCCACGACCAGGAGGAGGCGCTTTCCCTGGCGGACTGGGTCGCCGTCATGCATGACGGGCGCATCGAACAAATGGGCCGGCCCGAAGAAGTGCACGAAGCGCCGGCGACACGGTTCGTCGCGGCGTTCGTCACGCAGGCAAACTTTGTCGACCGCGCCGCCGCCCCGCGCGGCCTGCTTCCCGCGGACGCAGAGGGGGAAGTCATGATCCGGCGGGAGGACCTTGTTCTGACCGCCGATCCCGGCGGCCCCGCCACCGTCGTCGACCGCCAGTTCCTGGGCCGTGACTACTGCTATCGCGTGGAGTCCCCCGGACTCGTTCTGTTCGCACGGACTCCGGCTGCTTGCGTGCTTGAGCCGGGCATGAGAGTCCGTCCCTCGGTCCATCCCTCGCGGATCCGGACCTTCGACCAGGCGCCGGCCGAGACGGTCGCGCAGATCTGAGCTACCGTACCGCCGTCACCTGCACCTGCTCCAGTTGCTGCTGGATCACCTGCACCGTCGTACGGGCCGGCGGATTCTTCGGGAAGTACTCCCTGAAGATGGCGTTCATCGCGTCCATCTGCCCGATGTCTTTCAGGTAGACGTGCGCGTCGACGACGTGTTCGAGATCCATGCCCGCCACGCGCAGGGTATCGCGGATCGTATTGAGGGAATCCCGCATCTGCGCCTCAAGAGTATCGCCGGATCCGGACTTCCCTGACGTGTACAGAGTGTCGCCGGCCAGGACGCCGCCGTTCGACGACGTCGGGCTGGGTCCGGCGAAACCAGGCAGCGCGCGTCCCCGGTTTGCGCGGTCGCGCGTGGCGATGAACGTGATCTCGACGCCAATCGTCCCCGGCAGTTTCGACACGCAGAAGCTCGCCCGGCTGGGCGCGAGACCGAGCGGAAAGTAATCCTTGTAGACCGAGTTCAACTTGCCGTAGGTGGGGCCGCGGTAGCCGTCCGGGTCGAGGAAGTAGACGTTCGTGAAGACGGCGTCTTTGTGCTCGAGGCCGGCGGCGGCCAGGATCTGGCCGATGTTCTCCATCGTCTGCTTTGTCTGGCCCTCGATTGCCGGATCGAGCTCGTTCGTCTTGGGTTGACGCCCACCGCTGCCCGACACGTAGAGCGTATCGCCGGCCCAGACGCCCGGCCGGTAGGGACCCATCGCCACCGGGATGGTCCCTTCGGGCGGGATCACGTGGCTGATCTTGCTCTTGTCGGCGTAGGCGATACAACTCACCTCGATGTTCGAGCCGCCCGGCAGTCCGGGAAACTCGAGCGTCGTGCGTGCGGGATAGTGGTCAGGACCGAAGTAGCTCCCATAGACTTCGTTCATTTCCTTGTACTGGCCCATGTCGGCGAGCTGCACGTGGCAGGTCACGACGTTGCCGTAATCCATGCCCGCGGCGCGCAGCACGTGGCCCATGTTGTCCATGGCCATGCGGGTCTGCGCGGCGATGCCGGAGGGCTGTTCGCCCGTTTGCGGGTCCTTGTCGACCTGCCCCGCGATGTAAAGCGTTTCGCCGGCGAGCACGCCGGGCGTGTAAGGCTTGCCGGCCTTGAACTCAGCCGGGTAGATGAACTTTCGCGGACTCGAGTAGGGGCTTGGGGCCGTGGTCGGCGATGAGCAGGCGGTCGCTGCCGCGAGCGCGCACGCGAGGAGAATCAGCCGGGTTTTCACGCCGTTAGATTATCAGATCGAATTAGAGTAGAGTGCGAGGTAACGAGGCAATCGAATGAAGCTCAACCGGCGAAGACTCCTGCAATCGGCCCTGGGCGCCACGGCATCGGCCGCGGCTGCCGCCGCTCCTGACTGGAAGAAGATCCGCGGGGACTTCCCCTGGATCCAGCGCAATGTGTGGCTGACGGCGGCGGACTACCACCCGGTCGGCTCGCACACGCTGCGGGCGATGGAGCGGTACCTCGCGTCGCGCGTGCAGGGTCCTGGCGCGAACCGGTCGCCCTTCACGGGGGACGAGCAGCGCGAAACCCGCGAGATGTTCGGCAAGCTGATCAACGCCAAGCCCAGCGAGATCGCGTTCGTCCAGAACACGACCGACGCAGAGAACATCGTCGTGGCGGGCATGGACTTCGGCCAAGGCGGCAACGTGGTGATCGACGACTTGCACTACCAGGCGTCGAAGTACCTGTACCACATGCTCGCCAAGAAGGGCGCCATCGAGTTGCGCGTGGTCCGGCACGAGCCGGGCGAACCGTGGACCATCACGGCGAAGCAGATGGAGCGCGCCATCGACCGCAAGACAAAGCTCGTCTCGATCGCGCTGGTCTCCAACATCAACGGTTTCCTGCACGACGTGAAAGCGACGAGCGAGATCGCGCATGCGCATGGCGCCCTGGTGTACGGCGACATCATCCAGGGCGCGGGATGCATCCCGATTGACGTGAAGGCGATGGGCATCGACGCCGCCGGCTGCGGCAGCTACAAGTGGCTGATGTCCGACAAGGGCTTCGGTTTTCTCTACGTGCGCGAGGATCTTCACGACACCCGCATCAAGCGGACCCGCTATGGCGTGCGGCAGTACAGCAACCCGAACCGCGCGCAGGCCGATTCCCAGTTCACGCTTCTCCCCGGGGCGGTGTGTTACGAAGCAAGTGGGACGTTTTCGAGCTGTGCGGGCATCGGTATGCATGCGTCGCTGCGGTATATCCACGATCTCGGCATGCCGAACATCCGGGCGCACGCGAAGCGGCTCACGGACCGCCTGCAAAAGGAACTGCCGGGAATGGGCTACGCCCCGCTGACGCCGCCGGACAATCCCACGCCCATTGTCAGCTTCCTGACGCCGGACTACGAGAAGGCGATCGCGAAGGTGCAAAAGGCGTTCGGCGAGACGGTGATCGCATTCCGCCGCTGGGAGGTGACCGACGACCGTGGGCGAGTCGACATCGTCAAGGGGATGCGCATTTCGCCGTCGGTGTACAACAACGATGACGACGTCGACCGGCTGTTGAACGCGCTGTCGTAAACCGGGTGGGCGGTAGCCAAGGTCACAGAGCGATCCGCTCCTCAGCGCCCCGTTACACTGGAGGTATGAGGATCCTCCTGTTCAGTGGCAAGGGCGGCGTCGGCAAGACCAGCCTCGCCGCGGCTACTGGACTCCAGTTGTCCCGTCTCGGCTACGATACCCTCGTCATGAGCGTGGACCCGGCGCATAGCCTGGCCGACGCCTTCGACCTCGGCGACAGCCTTTTCCACAGTAAGACCGGCGATCCTTACCGGCTTACAGATAAACTCGCCATCCACGAAGTCAACATCCAAAAGGAAATCAAGCGCCACTGGCGGGAGATCAGCTCCTACGTGATATCCGTTCTCCGGACCACGGGCATCAACGAAGTCGAGGCTGAAGAACTGGCGATTCTCCCCGGCATGGAAGAGCTCTCGGCCATGATGTACGTGAACCAGCACCGCCGCGAAGGACGGTTCCAGGTGGTCGTACTCGATTGCGCTCCTACGGCCGAGTCGCTGCGCTTCGTCAGCATGCCGACCACGCTCGACTGGTACATGAAGCACATCTTCCCGTTCCACAGGGGCCTGGCTAAAGCCGTGCGGCCGATCGCCAACCGCGTGTCTCCGGTGGAACTGCCCACGGACAGCTACTTCGCCAACATTGCCGATCTGTTCGCAAAGCTGGACGGCATCCCGGAACTGCTCGAGGATCCCAACGTGACCAGTGTCCGGCTGGTGACCAATCCGGAGAAAATGGTGCTGCGGGAGACGCAGCGCGCGTTCGTCTACTTTTCGCTGCACGGACTGACCGTGGACCAGATCCTGGTAAACCGTGTGCTGCCGGAGTCCGTCCAGGACAGCTTCTTCGAAGAATGGCGGGCAAACCAGGCGCGCATCATCGAGGAGATCGAAACCTACTTCGCGCCGGTCGGGATCAAGCGCGTGCCGCTGTTTACGCGCGAGGTCCTGGGCCAGCAACGATTGGAAGAACTGGCCAATACGATCTTCGCCGATGGAGAAGATCCCGCCGCCGTCCTGCGCACCGAAGCTCCCTACCACTTCGTCAAAGCCAACGGCCACTACGAAGTGCGGGTGGCGTTACCGTTCGCGGCCAAGGGAGAGGTAGGCTTGTTCAAGAAGGGCGATGAACTGGTGGTGGAGGTTGGCACGCTGCGCCGCCATATCGGGCTCCCGACCACGATGAGCAACCTGACCCCGACCCGGGCGCGGCTGGAGAACAAAGTCCTGACAGTGGAGATGAAGGAGGTATGAACCCGATGAACGAAGCGAATCAGAATCCCGAATCCCAAGGCTGCTTCTGCATGGGCGCCGGACCCCAGGCATCGGAGCTCCTCCGTCACCTGATTCCCGACCAGGCGCGCGAGCACTTCCGCAACTCGCGCATCGAAGTCCTGAAGGGCTTGCGCAGCCTGATCGATCAGCGTATCGAGCAATTGAGCCGGTCCCACAAGAAAGGGACCACCGTCATCATCGAGTAAGTGCGGCTTCGATGGCCTGGGCGAGTTCCGGCGAGTCCGGTTTCACGCCGGAGTCGAATCGCTGGATGATCTGTCCGTCCTTGCCGGCCAGATACTTCGTGAAGTTCCACTTGGGTTCGCCTGCTTTGGTCGAGAGGAATCCGTAGAGCGGCGTCTGGTCGCCGCCCTTCACGGAAATCTTGCTGTACATCGGGAACGTGACCTTGTAGTTCCGCGTACAGAATGTCTTGATCTCCTCGTTCGTGCCCGGTTCCTGGGCTCCGAAGTTGTTGGCCGGGAAGCCCAGCACAACCAGCCCCCGGTCCTTGTACTTCTGGTAAAGCGCCTCCAGCCCTTCGTACTGCGGTGTGTATCCGCACTTGCTGGCGACATTCACCAGCAAGAGGACCTTGCCGTTGTACTGGGCGAGGGGGGCGGGCGCGCCGTCGATGGACGGAAGTGTGAATTCATGCACGCTGGATGCGGCAAAGAGCGCGGTGGACATCAGCAAAGCTCCTATCGTGATTCGGAACATGCTCGCTTAGATGCGCGGCAGGGGGTTCAGGGTGCGCTGATTCCGCGATTGCCTGGAGCCCGTGTTTCCCGTATACTCAGGACACTTCAGAACTCGAAGGCAGCAGGGAGGAATATGCCGAAATATCTCGTGCAGGCAAGATATACCGCGGAAGGACTGCAAGGTCTGGTCAAGGATACGGCTTCCGGCCGGAAGGCGGCCGTCCAGGCCGCGTTGAAGGCAGTCAAGGGCAAGGTTGAATCGATGTACTTTGCCTTCGGAGCCGACGACGCCGTGCTGATTGTCGAGGCGCCCGACAACGTGTCGGTTGCCGCGGTCGCGATGGCGGCCGCTTCGAGCGGACTCGTCAGCATCCGGACGACGCCGTTGCTGACGGTCGCCGAAGTCGACCAGGCGGTTGCGATGCAGCCCAAGTACCGAGCGCCGGGCCAAGGCAAGTAGGCAGCCCTGGCGGCCGGCGGGGTCGCACCATGTTGCGTCAGATCGCGCCAGTGGTGTTGTTTTTCGCGCCCGTCGTGGCCGCACAGGAAAGCTCCGCCATCCTTTCGAATCCATTCAATACTCCCGCCGACCGGATCGAAGGGGCGCGCCTGTTCCGCTCCCAGTGCGCCAATTGCCACGCCGAGGACGGACGGGGCACGAGCGCCGGCCCTGATCTGTCCTCGGGCGCCTTCAAGCGGGCTTCGTCGGACGAGGGCCTCTTTCAGATTGTCGCCAAAGGCTTGCCGGGCACCGTCATGCCCGGCTTCAGCCTGTCCGGACGGGAGATCTGGCAAGTGCTGGCGTTCATCCGCTCGCTCAGTATCAGCAGGGCGCGCGAGACCGTCACCGGAGATGCTTCCCGCGGGGCCGCGCTGTTCCGGACCCACGGCTGCGGAGGCTGCCACGACGGCCTGCTCGGACCGGCTCTCGGGGAGTCCGTGCGGCGCAAGCCGCTGTTCGAGTTGCGGCGGTCGATTACCGACCCGCAAGTTGAAGTCGAGTCCCGCTGGTGGCGGCTGCGCGCCGCGACCCATGACGGCGCGGCGTTGTCGGGTCGCCGCCTCAACGAAGATACCCATTCGGTGCAGTATGCGGACCCTTCGGGCCGGTTGCGCACCGTGTCCAAGGCTGACCTCACCCAGTACGAAATCGTCCGCAAGTCGCCGATGCCGCCCTTTGATTTGACGGATGGCGAACTCGACGATTTGCTGGCGTATCTTGTTTCGGGAGCGCCATGAGACTCTTTTCCGTTCTTCTTCTGGCGGCCACACTGGCGGCGCAGGTTCCGTACTCCCGGCTGCGCGATGCCGCGAAAGAACCGGGTAGCTGGCTGACCTACAACGGCACGTACTTCAGCCAGCACTACAGCGCCCTCGACCAGGTCAACCGTGCGAACGTCTCGAAGCTGGGGCTCCAGTGGGTCTTTCAGGCGCGCTCGCTCGAGAAGTTCGAAACGACGCCGCTGGTGGCCGACGGGGTCATGTATCTTACCGAACCGCCGAATAACGTGATCGCGGTGGACCCTGCCACGGGCCGCCCGTTCTGGATGTACGAGCATACGCTGCCCGAAGTCACCTATCCCTGTTGCGGCAAGGTGAATCGCGGCGTCGCGATCCTCGGCAATTCGATTTACCACGCGACGCACGACGCCAAGGTGGTCGCTCTTGACGCCCGGACCGGACGCAAACAGTGGGAGACCACGGTGGCCAACTACCAGGAAGGCTACGCGCTCACGCACGCGCCGCTGGCGGTCAAGGACAAGATCATCATTGGACCGGCGGGCGGCGAACTGGGCATCCGCGGCTTTGTGCTCGCTCTCGACGCCAGGACGGGCAAGGAGGTCTGGCGCTTCAAGGTGATTCCCGAACCCGGTGAGAAAGGAAATGATTCCTGGGGCGGCGACTCCTGGAAGCACGGTGGTGGGTCGATCTGGCTCACCGGGTCCTACGATCCCGAGTTGAATCTCACCTATTGGGGCACCGGCAACCCGGGGCCGGACTGGAATCCCGCCGTCCGGCCCGGCGATAACCTCTACACCGATTGCGTCGTCGCGCTGGACGCCGATACCGGCGAATTGAAATGGCATTTCCAGTTCACGCCCCATGACGAATGGGATTGGGACGCCGTGCAGGTCCCGGTTCTGGCTGACCTGGAGTGGGCCGGCAAGCCACGCAAGGTGATGCTCTGGGGGAACCGCAACGGATTCTTCTATGTGCTGGACCGCGCGACCGGTGAGTTCCTGCTGGGCAAGCCGTTCGTGAAGCAGACGTGGGCCAGAGGTCTGGATGCCCAGGGCAGGCCGGAGAAGATTCCGGGCATGGGTCCGAGCCGCCAGGGAACGAAGGTGTGGCCTGGAGTGCAGGGCGGCACCAACTGGTACGCGCCATCGTTCTCCCCGTTGACGAAGCTCTTCTATCTGACCGCCTGGGAGGATTACCACGGCACGTACTTCACCTGGGACCAGGAGTACGAGCCCGGCAAGTGGTACGTCGGCGGCGGAGTCAAGGCGCCGGTCCCCCCGACGCGGCGCGAGCCGATCGTGACCCGCGGCACCGAGGATGGGTACGCGACGATTCGCGCGCTCGATCCCAGGACTGGCGAACGGGTATGGGAATACCCGATGGCCGATATGAGCGAGAGCGGGCTGCTCACGACGGCAGGCGGCGTTCTGTTTTCGGGAAGCCGCGAGGGCTGGTTCTTCGCGCTCGACGCCGCTTCCGGCAAGCTGTTGTGGCGGATCTATCTCGGCGGGCAAGTGATTGCTTCGCCAATCACCTACCTGGTGAACGGGAAGCAGCAGATCTCGATAGCCGCCGGATCGTCGCTGTTCACCTTTGCCGTGCTGGAGTGACGTCTTCAAGCTTGCCGAACATGATGCGCTCCTTGCGACTGGGCGACGAATCGCCCTGTGTCACCGAAACCCAGATCGCGCCGCCGTACTCACGGAACGTCGGATACTGGAATGATTTCGGCGTCGCGAACCGGTACTTGCGTTCCCAGGTCTTGCCGTCGCGCGAGACGTCGAGGTTGAACACGGACCGGCGCACGCCATCGATGCGCGTGTTCTCCTGCCAGCCGAGGTAGTAGACGCCGCCGAACCGGTCGAAGGTGGGCTTCGAATTGTCCCCGTTGGGGATGAACTCCACGTGACGGCCCGGCGTCCAACTTCTGCCGTCGCGGCTAGTGGTCACCGTGTAATTGCCGTCGCCTCCGTCCTGGCGGCAGATCGCCATCCAGGTGCCGTCAGGCAAGCGGTTCACGGAGGACTCGCTGAGGTCCAGTTCCTGCGGTTCGTTGTAGTGTCCGATGATCTCGAAGGTATCGAGGGCGTCGTTCACCACCGTGAGCGCATTCTGCTTGCCGGGATAGTTGTTGATGGCGAGGTAGGTGCGTCCGTCGAACGTCTTAAAGGAATCGAACAGGTAAAGCCCGTAGTCCTTCGGCTCTTTCCTGAAGCCGCGGGTGTCGGCGTGGAAGTGTTGCGGCTGCATGTCCACGATGCCGGCCGCCGTCTTCAGCTTCACCCGGTGGATGTCCGCTTCGAACGCCATCGAGGGCAGGTCGAAATCGCGATACCAGGTCTGGGACTGCCGTACGCCCGGCTGTTCGCTCGCGAAGTAGCAGCGCAGCGTGCGTGCGTCCTTGCGGATGATGCGCGGGACGAAGCAGGCGCCCACCGGCAGCGTGACGTTGGAGAACGACTGTTCGGATCTCGCAATCGGGATGATGTTCTCAACCGTGAGAGTCTTGAGATTCACGATCGACATCGCCGCATAGATCTCGGGCCGGTTCGCACTCTCGCCGTGATCGACTTCGTTCACCTCCGCCACGATGTAGGCGCGGCCTTCCACCAGAACCATCTCGGAGTCGTGGGCGCCTTTCACTTCGGGTGCGGTGACGGAGATCAGCCGTTCCATGACCCGGCTTCCCGCGCGGACGGGGTCCCATCCCGGGGGCACAAGGCTCTGGGCGGACACGCAGGCTGCAGTCAGGATCAGGAGGGAGGCGGTCCGGGTCACGCCCCAAGGATACCGGAAGCGATGGAGGCGCGGGCGGGAATCGAACCCGCGAGTAAAGGTTTTGCAGACCTCTGCCTTACCACTTGGCTACCGCGCCGGCGGCCTCGTCTCTTGCAACATAGCGCGCGCCCTCGCACCGTGTCAACGACGGTTGGAGACCGGGCTGGGAATCGAACCCAGCAGCGCATGCCTGGCACGCGCTCAACGGGTTTGCAGCCCGCGGGAAGCGCCAGCTTCCTGTACCGGCCCGCTTGACAGCTTCGCGATTCAGTGCGCAGAGGCGCGACGAGTCATGCATCGCGGCCGTGTTCGCTCACTTCGCCATGCAACTCGGCGACATGCTTCCGCAGCAACGCCAGGGTCCGGCGGCCGTTTGCGGTCAGCCGGTACTCTTTGCGGCCATTCTCCCCGTCTGAGCTGCGCAGCCAGCCGTGAGCTTCCATGCGGCGCAGGAGTGGATACAGCGTTCCGGGGCTGATGGCGTAACCGTGACGCCGCAACTCCTCGGCAATCCACTGGCCGTATATCGGACCCTCTGCCGCGTGGTACAGAATATGGACCTTCCAGAAGCCAATGAGGATCTCGCGAGTTACCGGATCGCTTGTGCGGATTTGGCGCTTCGCGCTTGACATACGGCTCTCGCCCTCATACTATCGGATTTCGTAGACGGTTGTCGATAGCCATTCGCGCCATCGAGGGAGAATGACGATACTCAAAGGCCGCGCGCGGGCGATTCTGCTTTTCTTGCCGATTGTGCCCGCCTACCCGCAACTGCCGATGGGGCTCGCTGACGCCGTGGAGCGCGCCCGCGAGCACTACCCGTCCGTCGCCGTCTCACGCTCTCAGGTGGAGGCGGCCGCGGCGGGGATCCGGCTGGCGCGGACCAGCTACCGGCCGAGACTCGACTCGATTGCGCAGGTGAACCGGGCGACGCGGAACAACCTGTACGGCATGCTGCTGATGCAGCCGGTGATCTCGCCGATCAGCGGGCCGCCGGTCGAGGAGACCAGCACTGCGAGTGTGTTCGGCAGCGCCGTGGGCTTGCTCTTTGACTGGGAGCCTTTCGATTTCGGCCTCCGCCGCGCCCAGGTCGAGCTGGCCGAGAGTGCGCGCCGGCGCACGGATGCCGCGGTGGTTCGCAGCCAGTTCGAAGCTGGCGCGGCGGCGGCCGATGCGTATCTGACCGTGATGGCGGCGCGCGAGACCGTCAAGGCGGCCCGTGCCGGCGTGGAGCGCAGCCATGTCTGGCTCAAAGTGGTCCAGGCGCTCGTGCGGGCGGAACTGCGTCCCGGTGCGGATGAGGCGCTGGCTCAGGCTGAACTGGCAGCCGCCGAAGCCCAGGTGATTCAGGGCGAACTGGCGATTGCCGACGCCACCGCGCTCCTGGCCGGGCTGACCGGTAGCACACCGGCTACGCTGCAGGTGGACGAGGGGCGCATGCTGGCAATGCCGGAGGAACAGACTGCGCCGGGAGGAGAACTGGCGGCGAATCCTCTTGCGCGCGAACAGAGCGCCGCCGTCGACGAAGCGCGGTCCAGACTCAGGACGCTGGACAAGCAGTGGGTCCCGCGGTTCTCCGTGCAAGGGACGAGCTATGCCCGCGGCACCGGCGCTCGTCCCGATTTCACCGTCCTGGGCGGTGCGAACGGTCTCGCCCCAACTTTCTACAACTGGGGCCTCGGCTTCTCCGTCCAATTTCCCCTGCTGGAAAACGAACCGGTCCGCGCGCGCCAGGCGGAACAATCGGCCAACATCCGCACCGAGGAGAATCGCTACAAACTTATCCTCACGGAACTCGAAACGCGCCGCAACAGGGCCCTGGCCGCGGTCGACGCCGCGCGCCGGATGGCCCGCCTCACGCCAACACAACTGGCCGCCGCACGCACCGCGGAAACCCAGGCTCAGGCCCGCTACAAAGCAGGTCTGGCGTCTGTGATGGAAGTTGCGGACACGCAGCGCCTGCTCGCGCAGTCGGAGATCGATGACGGTCTGGCGCGTCTTAACGTCTGGCGGGCTGTGCTTGCATTGCGTACGGCGGAGGGAGATCTGGAGCCCTTCCTGCGGATGGCGGGGAACTAGACCATGTGGCTGATCCACATCGCCATGCGCCGGCCGGTGACTGTGCTGATGGTGATTGCCGGCGTAGCGCTCTGCTCCATCCTCGCGATCCAGCGCATGAAGGCCGACATCTTCCCGCAACTGGGCACGCCGGTCATCTACGTCGCGCAGCCCTACGGCGGCATGGATCCGGCGCAGATGGAAGGGTACCTCGTCAACTATTACGAGTATCACTTCCTTTACATCAGCGGCATTGATTACGTCGAGTCGCGCTCCATCCAGGGCGCTTCGATCATGAAGCTGCACTTCCACGAGGGCACGGACATGGCACAGGCCATGGCCGAGACGGTGGCGCAGGTGAACCGGTCGCGCGCATTCATGCCGCCAGGCACGGTGCCGCCCTTCGTAACCCGCTTCGACGCCGGCAGCGTCCCCGTTGGCTACCTAGTGTTCTCGAGTGAGACGCGCAATGTCGATGAGATCTCCGACCTGGCGCTGTTCCGCGTACGTCCGATGTTCTCGCGCCTTCCGGGCGTCTCGGCGCCGCCTCCGTTCGGCGGCACTGCGCGCAGTCTTGTCGTGCGGGTGGATCCGGACAAGCTGCGCGCGTACGGCCTTTCTCCAGACGAAGTCGTTCAGGCGATCGCTACTACCAACACTTTGTCGCCCTCCGGCAATCTGCGAATGGGCGACCTCAACCGGATCGCGCCGCTCAACGCGACCGTGATCGAAGCCGCGGAGTTGAACGACATCCCGATCCGCCGCGGCGTAGGCCCCACGGTCTTCCTGCGCGATATCGGCTACGCCGAGGACGCGGCGGACATCCTCACGAGCTATGCGCTGGTGAATGGACGCCGCGCCGTCTACATCGCCGCAACCAAGCGCGCCGACGCCTCCACTCTCGACGTCGTCCGCAACATCCGCCAGGCGCTGCCGTCGTTCCGCGCGGCGATTCCCGAGGATATCGCAGTCTCGTTCGAACTCGACCAATCGTTTTACGTCACCAACGCTCTGCGGGCGCTGCTCCAGGAGGGTCTCATGAGCGCCGCGCTGACCGGACTCATGATTCTGTTGATGCTGCGCAGCCTGCGGACCGCGCTGGTGGTGGTCACGACGATTCCTGTCGCGCTGCTTTCGGCGGTTGTTGCGCTCTGGGCCTTCGGACAATCTTTGAACCTGATGACACTGGGCGGCCTGACGCTGGCGATCGGCATTCTCGTGGATGAATCGGTGGTTGCGGTGGAGAACATCCACACGCATCTCGGGCGCGACAAGTCGACCGCACGCGCGGTGCTCGAAGCCAGCCGCGAAGTGGTGGTTCCACGTCTGCTGGCTATGTTGTCGGTGGTGGCGGTATTCGCGCCGTCGTTCTTCATGGCGGGCGTGGCCCGAGCGATGTTCGTCCCGCTCGGTCTCGCGGTTGCCTTCGCGATGATCGCGTCCTACTTTCTGGCGAGCACGCTAGTGCCGGTTCTTGAAACGTGGCTGAACCGGGGTTACCGGAAGCGCGAGGAGGCCGCCGGGTGGTTCGACCGGTTCGGCGGGTTCTCCGCGCACTTGATGGCGTATCGGTGGGTCATCCTCGGCGTCTACCTCGTCTCCGCTTCCGCGATCGTCTTCTTTGTGGGCCGCGGCTTGGGCACGGACATCTTTCCGCCAATGGACACGGGGCTCGTCCAGATGCGCCTGCGCGCGCCGACGGGGACGCGCGTCGAGCGCACCGAGCGCATTGTGCAGCAGGTTCTGGCAGAGATTCACGCGCAAGCTGGAGAGTCGAATGTTGCCAGCTCGCTTGCGTTTATCGGCGTGCAGCCTTCTGCATATCCCGTGAACCTGATCTTCCTGTGGACCAGCGGCCCCCACGAGGCCGTGATGCAGGTTTCGTTGCGGCCCGGGGTCTCCACCGCGGAGCTCCAGGAGCGGCTGCGCCGCCGGATTCCCGAGATCTCTCCAGGGACCAGCGTCACCTTCGAAGCAGCCGATCTGGTTAGCCAGGTAATGAGCTTCGGCGCGCCGACGCCGGTCGAGGTCGCGGTGACCAGTCCGAATCTTGCAGTGAATCGCCAGTACGCCGATTCGATTGCCGCGGCATTGGGCAAACTGGATACCTTGCGTGACGTCGCCCTGGGCGAGCTGCTCGACTACCCAGCTGTGAACATCCGCGTCGACCGCGAGCGCGCCGCTCAGCTTGGCGTCACCATGACCGATATCGGGCGGGCGCTTGCGCCGGCGACGTGGTCGAGCCGCTTCACGACACCGGTGTACTGGGCCGACCCGAGGTCCGGCATTGCCTACCAGGTGCAGGTCGAGATCCCGCAGTCGCGGCTTTCCTCCGTGGAAGACCTGCAGCGGATTCCCGTGCGGACAGGCACTCTGTTGAGCGACCTGGCGGACTTGAGTTTGGGGAATACGACGGGCGAGTATCATCGCTACAACATGCAGCGCATGATCACTGTGAATGCCAACATCCGGGGGACGGATCTCGAAACCGCCTCCCGGCAGATCGACGCGGTGCTCCAGGGGCTTCCGGAGCCGCCTCGCGGAGTCAGTGTCACGGTGCGGGGACAACTCGCGCCGCTGGCAGTCATGGTCGAGAATCTGACGCTTGGTTTATCGCTGTCGATCGTTGCGGTGTTTCTGCTTCTGGCTGCGTATTTCCAGTCGATCCGTGTCGCGTTCACGGTTCTGCTGGCGATCCCCTCGGTGCTGGCGGGGGTCAGCCTGGCGCTGCTGGTCACCGGGACAACGCTCAATCTGCAATCGTTCATGGGGGCGATGATGGCGGTCGGCATCTCGGTTGCGAACACGATCCTGCTGTGCACATTCGCCGACCAGGCGCGGCGCGGCGGGCTCCCCGCCGCCGAAGCCGCGGCCGAAGCCGCGCGCACCCGCATCCGGCCCGTTCTGATGACCAGCATCGTGATGATCTCCGGCATGATGCCTCTGGCCTTAGGTTCGGCGCAGACGGCGCCGCTCGGCATCGCCGTGATCGGGGGGCTGGCGGCAGCGACCTTCACGACGCTGTTCGTCATTCCCGCGGCGTTCGCCATCGTCGAAGGCCGCAGCAGCACGGCATCGCCGTCGATCGATCCGGATGATCCAGGGAGTCCGCACTATGACCGGGCGTAAGAATACCGTTCTCAGCTTCTGCATTCTCGGCCTCGCCTCCAGCGCATTCGCCCAGGAGCCGGTACGGGCGAAACTGGTCGAGGTGATCTCGAGGCCGCTCGAAGGAACGTCCACACTGCCCGGCGAGCTTGCGTCCTTCCGCACGATCGGCGTCCATGCGCGCGTCTCGGGGTTTGTCGAGTCGGTTCGGGTCGACCGGGGCTCGAAAGTCCGCAAAGGCGACGTCCTGGCCACGGTCACGGCGCCGGAAATGGAGGCGCGGGTCGCGGAATTGCGGGCGCGCGTCGTCGAGGTGGAGTCGCGGCGGGCGGAGGCGCAAGCCCGGCTTGTCGCGGCGGAGAGTACGTTGAACCGCTTGCGCGAGGCGGCCAGGACGCCGGGAGTTGTGGCGGGCAACGACATCGTCCTGGCGGAGGCGGCAGTGGAAGCGGAGCGGGGCAGGATCGCCTCGATTGACAAGAGCGCCGAGGCGGCGAGGGCGTCGGTCGCTGCCTTTGAGGAAATGATGCGATACCTCGATGTCCGCGCGGAGTTCGACGGCGTCATCTCTGAGCGGCTCGCGCATGAAGGGAGCCTCGCCGGACCCGAGAACAAGGAAGGACAGCCGCTGTTCCAGCTTGACCAGGTGGATCGCCTGCGCCTGGTGGTGGCGGTGCCGGAGTCTTTGGTGGGAGGCATCCGGCGCGGTGCGCGCGTCACCTTCCAGGTGGCCGCCCACCGCGGAGAGGCCTTCACGGGCGTGGTCGCCCGGCCGGCGCTCACGGTAGATGCAAAGACGCGGACGATGCCGGTCGAGCTCGACGTGCAAAACCCCGGCGGCCGTCTGGCTCCGGGAATGTACGCCGAGGTTGCCTGGCCGCAAGGCCGCGGACGGCCGAGCCTGCTGGTGCCGCCGCGCGCGATCAAAGCAACGACCGAGCGCGTGTTCGTGGTCCGGGTGGCGGAGGGCGCCGCCGAATGGGTCGACGTGCGGCGCGGGGCGCAGGTGGGCGATCTTGTCGAGGTGTTCGGCGATCTCCGCGCCGGCGACCGGATCTTCGAGCGCGCCACCGACGAGGTCCGGCCGGGGGCCAGGGTGACGGCGGAATGAAACGTCTGATCCTCTCTGGGACGTGGGTCCTCGCCATGCTGATGGCTGCTCAGCAGGTCCCCGAACTGGGTTCGAAGACGAGGATTCCGGTCAAGGCGATATCGGTCGTGCTCTTCCAGCCGGCCACGCCTGAGGCGGTCAAGGCCCTAGCCGGGCGGCTGGAACCGCTTGGCGTGCAGGTGACGGCGAGCAGCGAGACGGCTCCGTACGCCCTCCTGGTGGACAAGGGCCGTTTCGTCCGCCGCGTCTTCCGCGAGCGCCAGAGCATCCCGGAAGAGGTCAGACTGTGGCTTGCGGGGAGGGCAATGTACCGCTCGCAATGCGCCCGCTGCCACGGCGAGGATGGCCGCGACGAAGGCTACCCCGGGACCAAATCGATGGCGGGCATCGGCAACCGGTATTCGGAAGACGAGATCGAACGCCGCACCGGACTGGCGGGCTTCGTCGACCTGAGCTCTTTGACCGTTGAGCAGCGCCGCGCCTTGACGATCTTCACCGCGGGCCTGTGAAGGCCCCCGGGGCGGTAGAATCGGGGTAATCGATGAAACCGCCCGCACCAACCGGGACCCGCCCGCACACGACGCTCAGCGGCGTGCCCGTGGAGCCTCTCTACGAAGACGCCGGCCTTGCGCCGCCGGAGCGGCCGGGCGAATATCCCTACACGCGCGGGATTCACGAGACGATGTACCGGGGCCGCCTCTGGACGATGCGGCAGTTCGCCGGGTACGGCACTCCGGAAGAGACCAACCGCCGCTTCCACTACCTGCTCGAACAGGGCCAGACCGGGCTATCGATCGCGTTCGATCTGCCCACGCTGATGGGCTGCGATGCGGACGATCCGCTCTCCGAGGGCGAGGTCGGCAAGTGCGGCGCTCCGGTGTCGACCATCGAGGACATGGAGGTCCTGCTGCAGGGCATCCCCCTGGCGGAGGTCACGGTCTCGATGACGATCAACTCGCCCGCGGCGATCCTGTGGGCGATGTATCTGGTTGCCGCCGAGCGCCACGGCGCCGATTGGAAGCAGGTGTCGGGCACGTTGCAGAACGACATCCTCAAGGAATACATCGCGCAGAAGGAGTACCTGTACCCGCCGCGCCCGTCGATGCGCCTGGTGACCGATACGATCGAGTTCGCCGCGCGGCATGTCCCGCGCTACAACCCGATCTCGATCTCCGGCTATCACATCCGCGAGGCGGGGTCGACCGCGGTGCAGGAACTGGCGTTCACGCTGCGAGACGGCGTCGAGTACGTCGACTGGGCGGTCGAGCGGGGCTTGGCGATCGACGAGTTCGCGCCGCGGCTGAGCTTCTTCTTTAACGCCCACAACGATCTGTTCGAGGAAGTCGCCAAGTACCGCGCGGCGCGGCGCATCTGGGCGAGGCTGATGCGCGAGCGCTACGGCGCGCAGAGCGAGCGGAGCTGGAAGCTGCGTTTCCACGCACAGACGGCCGGTTGCTCGCTCACCTGGCAGCAGCCGTACAATAACGTGGCGCGGACGACCGTCCAGGCGCTGGCGGCGGTGCTGGGCGGGGCGCAGTCGTTGCACACGAACTCGCTCGATGAGGCGTACGCCTTGCCGGGAGAGCACGCCGCGAAGATCGCGCTGCGGACGCAGCAGGTGATCGCCCACGAAAGCGGCGTCACGGCGGCGCCGGATCCGCTCGGCGGCAGCTACTTCCTGGAGCATCTCACGGCCCAGACTGAACGTGCCGCCGTGGAGCTGATGGAGCGCATCGACGCCATGGGCGGCATGATCGCGGCGATCGAGCGCGGCTTCCCGCAGCGGGAAATCGCCGATGCGTCCTACTGGTACCAACGGGAGATCGAGGCGGGTGGTAAGATTGTGGTGGGAGTCAACGCGTTTCAGTCCGGCGACGACCAGCCCATCGAAATCCTGCAAATCGACCAGACTGCCCGGGACCGCCAGTGGGAAAAACTGAAGGCCTTCCGGGCTCGTCGCAGCCAGGAACAGGTGAGCCGGTCGCTGGACGGGTTGAAGCGCGCCGCGGCCGGTCCGGACAACACCATGCCCTTCATTTTGGATGCGGTGCGAGCCGGAGCCACCCTTGGCGAGATGTGCCAGGCCCTGCGCGACGTGTTCGGTTCCTACCAGGAGAGCGAGTTACTGTAGCGCTCCCGCCCGCCTACCAGGCCGCGCGGGAACGTGCCCAGACCGATGGAACAGCGAATTCGGGTGCTGGTTGCGAAACCGGGGCTCGACGGACATGACCGGGGCGCGAAAATCATCGCCCGTGCCCTCCGCGATGCGGGCATGGAGGTGATCTACACGGGCTTGCGCCAAACCCCCGAGATGATCGTCGAAGCCGCGCTCCAGGAAGACGTGCAGGTGATCGGGCTGTCGATCCTGTCCGGCGCGCATGGCGCCATCGTGCCCCGCGTTCTCGAATTGCTCCGGCAGAAGGAGATGGACGACGTGAAGGTCATTGTAGGCGGGATCGTCCCCGACGAGGATGCCAGCGAATTGAAGCGGCTCGGCGTGGCCGGTGTGTTCCAACCCGGCGCCAGCCTCAACGAGATTGTCGAGTTTGTGCGGAGTCTGGTGGTATGAATACACGCCCCGCGAAAGGATTGGATGGAATGCAGGAGAAGTTGAAGATTGCGGTGTTTATCGACTTTGACAACATCGAGATCGGTGTGAAGTCGACGCTGCAGCGGGAGTTTGACGTCGCGGCCGTGCTGGATGCGCTGAAGGAGCGCGGCGAGATTGTGACCAAGGTGGCTTATGCCAACTGGGGCCGCATGGAGACGTCGACGAAGCGGATGGCCGAGCACGCGGTGCAGATGGTGCAGCGCGACCCCTCTCCGCGCGGGGACAAGAACGGCGCGGACATCAACCTGTCGCTGGACGCGCTGGAAATGGCCTTCACGCACGATCATATCAACGCGTTCGCCATCGTCAGCGGCGACAGCGATTTCATCGCGCTGGTCAATAAGTTGAAGCAGTACAACAAGGTGGTGTTCGTCGTGGGTGGCCGGGCGTTCACGAGCACGATTCTGCAGAAGAACTGTCACGAGTTCGTCAGCTATGAGTCGCTGCTGGACGACGGACCGAAGCGGAGCCCGCAAGGTGGCAGCGGCGGCAGCCAGGGCGACCGCGGGCCGCGCCCGCCGCGCCGGCAGCCGCTCGAACTGGCCCAGGCCATGCCTCTGGTGGACCGGGCGCTGCAGGCGCTCGAGCGCCGCGAAGTGCGGCCGCAGCTTGGCCTGCTCAAGTCGACCATGCTGCAACTCGATTCGAGTTTCAGCGAGAAGGCATACGGCGCCGGGTCATTCAGTGACTTCGTGGAGAAGCTGAACAAGGCCAACCTGATCACGGTGACCGGCGGCGAGGGCCGGTATCTCATTGCTCGCAAGGGCCTGTCGGAGCCGGACAAGAAGACCGTTCACCCCGAGGAAGCGCTGCCCGCGTTGCGGGAGGTGTTGGAGACGCACCGCCTGGAGGTGGATGGCGGAATCCCCTCGGATACTCTGCAGGAATGGGTGAAGGGGGAGTTCCCGGACTTTGACTGGGCCCGCTTCGGATTCCAGGAGTTCGGCGAACTATTGAACTACGCGCAGGATCAACTGGTCGTGCGGCTCGAACCGACCGAGGAATCGGGAGTGATCGTCTTCCTGGGAGCGGAATTCCACCCGCCGGCGGAGCCGGAACGGGAACCGGAGCCGCTGTCGGATGAAGAGGATGACGGGCCGCAACCGGTCGTGCCGGGCCAGCCGACCGCGGTCGAAGTGAACGATCCGCCGCCGCCGAAGGCTCCGGTGAAGCGGACCGCCCGGAAGCGTACCCCGAAAGTTGTGGACGGCAATACTGTGAAGCCCCCGCGTCCGCGGCGTCCGCGGAAGAAGCCGGACGCTTAGGCTCCACTCCACTCCTGAACTCGCCTGGCGGGCCGATATGTCCTAGTAAGGACAGAAGGCCCGCCATGATCAAACTCACCCGCCTCAACCACGAGCCCCTAGTCCTGAACTCGGATCTCATCGAGTACATGGAAGCGACCCCCGACACCGTGATTACTCTCACGACCGGGCAGAAGCTGATGGTGCAGGAGCACGCGGATGAAGTCATCGAACGCGTGATCCGCTTCCGGCGCGCGGTCCTGGAGCCGGCCCTGCGCACGGCGGGAGCGGGCGATGCCTCGTAGTATGTCCGCCAGGCGTCCAGGCCGTCTGGACGTTGCCACGGTTGCGGGTCTGGCACTGGCCGTTGGCGGCATCGTCGGCGGGCTGGTTTGGGAAGGCGGCCACGTTCAGGAGATCCTCAAGCCGACGGCAGCCGTGATTGTCCTCGGGGGCACGTTCGGCGCCGTGCTCGTCACCAGTTCCATGAAAGCCGTGAACGGTGCGATCCGCGCGTTTGCGGACTTGTTCTTCGAAGAAACGCACTCGCCGGAGGCTCTGGTCGAGGAGATCGTGGGCTACGCCGCCAAGGCGCGCAAGAGCGGCGTGGTCTCGCTCGAACAGGATGCCGAGACCGTCGCCGATCCCTTTCTGCAAAAGGCACTCACTCTGGCCGTTGACGGCACAGATCTGCAGGAGCTGCGCCGCATGATGGAACTCGAGATCGAGGTGGAGGAGCATCAGGTGGACACTTACGCGCGGGTCTTCGAGAGCGCCGGGGGGTACGCGCCGACCATCGGCATTATCGGCGCGGTTCTCGGCCTGATCCAGGTCATGAAACACCTGGCTGACATCGACGAAGTCGGCAAAGGCATCGCCACGGCCTTCGTGGCGACCATCTACGGCGTCGGGTTCGCGAATGTCCTCTTCCTTCCCGCCGGCGGGAAGTTGCGCGCCCGCGCGCAGGAACGGAGTCGCCAACGAGAACTGGTACTGGAGGGAGTGATCAGCATCGTCGAAGGAATGAATCCGAAAATGATCCGGTCGAAACTGGCCGCCTACTGTGCCCATGATCCTGCTGTCCCGCGCAAAGCGGCCGCGGCGTGAGAGTCCCGTCATGGCCCGCAAAAAGCTCCATCGCACGCACGAGAACCACGAACGGTGGCTCGTTTCTTACGCCGACTTTATCACGCTGCTGTTTGCCTTCTTCGTCGTGATGTTTGCCTCGTCGCATGCTGACAAGGGCCGCGCCGAAGTGGTCTCGGAGTCCATCCGCCGGGCGCTGCAGGAGGATCAGTTCGTCTCGGCCATCTCCGGGATCCTGGGCGGCACCATCGGCAAGAAGGATCGCGGCAACTACCAGATGAAGGGTCCGGGCGGGATGCACAAGGTCGTCCCGGTGACCGACGCCGCGCCGCCGGTACGTCTCGGCGAACTCGTCCCTTCCCTCGATCTGCTCAAGGAGGAACTCAAGGCCGAGATCGATTCCGGCATGCTGCAAGTCCACATGGAAGCCCGCGGGCTGGTGGTGAGTTTGCGCGAGGCGGCGTTCTTCGCTCCCGGGGACGACTCGGTCAACTCCGGCGTGTTTCCGGTGCTGGAGAGGGTCGCCGGCATCGTCTCGGCGCTGCCCAACCGGATCCGCCTCGAAGGGCACACTGACTCGGTCCCGATTCACACCGCGCGCTTCCGGTCGAACTGGGAATTGTCCTCCGCCCGCGGCGTGGCGATGCTGAGGGCGTTGCAGGAACGATTCGGAGTTCCCGCCAGCCGCATGTCCGTTGGCGGATACGCGGAAACGGTGCCGGTCGAATCGAATGACACCCCCGATGGACGCGCCCGGAACCGGCGCGTCGATATCGTGATCCTGAACGAATACGGCGTCCAGGGCGAGCCCAGCCCTACCGAACCGTCACCGTGACGCTGCGCCGCGCCGTCCGTCCCGATTCCCCCGTCACGGTCAGCGTGTAGGTGGTCGTGCCCTGAGGAACCACGGCAAAGCAACCCATGGGAACCTCGCCCAGCATGGCCACATCCGGCGTCAGCGACGGCGTCCCCCCTTCAATCCGAAAACAGAGCGTTGCCCCTTCCCCTGGCGCAACCGTCTCCGGCTTGCCGCTGAAAGAAAGGACGCGCGGGCCTTCGGGCTGCGGGGGTGGCTCCGGGAGAGGAACTGGCGGTGGAGCGGGGCGTGCTGAGGCGTCCACCCGGACGGTGACGCTCTGCGAAGCCTCGCCACCCGGCCCGCTGACATGCAGGGTATAGGTGGTTTCCCGCCTTGGATTGACCGGGATGCAGCGGCTCAACGCAGGCCGCAGTTCCCGGACGGGCGGATCGATCCGGACTTCGTCGACATTCTCCACGCCGTAGCAGAGCAGCGACGTGTCTCCCGGGGTGACGATCCCCGGGGCTGCGTAGAAATTCAAGATGCGGGGCGCTGGAGGCTCGGGCGGCTCCTGCGGAGTGGGGGGCGGACTGCCCCCGCACCCCGTCCAGAGCACGACCGCGGCGATCCCAAGGCCCCGCATCGGATTACGATTGCGACTTCAGCTTTTCGCGCTGCTCCCGCAGCACGGCCTTCCGGCTGAGCTTGATCTTGTTGCCCTCGATGCCGAGCACTTTGACCAGCACCTGGTCGCCTTCGTTCAACTCGTCGCGGACATCCTTGATGCGCGTCTCCGCCACTTCGCTGATGTGCAGCAAACCGTCGGTACCGGGGAAGATCTCAACGAACGCGCCGAAATCGACCAGCCTGACGACCTTGCCAAGGTAAGTCTTCCCAACCTCGGCGGTGGCCGTCAGATCGCCAATGATCTGCATGGCCTTCTCGGCCGACGGACCGTCGGCGGAGGCGATGTGTACCGTGCCGTCGTCGCTGACATCGATCTTGACGCCGGTCTGCTCGATGATGCTGCGGATCATCTTGCCGCCTGGTCCAATGACGTCGCGAATCTTGTCGGTCGGGATCGTCATGGTGTAGATGCGCGGTGCGTACTGCGAAAGCTGCGGCCGGACTTCAGCCAGCGCCTCGGTCATCTTGCCGAGGATATGGAGTCTGCCGCGCTTGGCCTGGTCGAGGGCTTCCTTCAGGATGGCCATCGAGACGTTGGGCACCTTGATGTCCATCTGCAGGCCCGTGATGCCGTCGACGGTGCCGGCGACCTTGAAGTCCATGTCGCCGTAGTGGTCTTCGGCGCCGGCGATGTCGGAAAGAATCGCGTACTTCTCGCCTTCGAGCACCAGGCCCATCGCCACGCCGCCCACGGGAGCCGAGATCGGCACGCCCGCGTCCATCAACGACAGCGCGGCGCCGCAGACGGTCGCCATGGAACTGGAACCGTTCGACTCCAGGATGTCGCTGACGACGCGCAGGGTGTAAGGGAAAACCGAGTCGTCCGGAATCACCGGCGTGAGCGAACGCTCCGCGAGCGCGCCGTGGCCGATCTCGCGGCGGCCCGGACCGCGCATGAATCCCGTTTCGCCCACGCTGAACGGCGGGAAGTTGTAGTGCAGCATGAAGCGCTTGGACGATTCAGCCGCTTCGAGCAACTCAACGCGCTGCTCGTCGTCCTTGGTGCCGAGCGTCACCGTGACCAGCGCCTGCGTCTCGCCGCGGGTGAACAGCGCCGATCCGTGGGTGCGGGGCAGGATTCCCGTTTCAATCGTGATCGGGCGGATCTGGTCGAAGGCGCGGCCGTCGGGACGGCGCCGCCGGTCCAGCATCTCCTCGCGGAAGATTGTTTCCTTGAGCCGGTCGAAGAGCTTGGGGCCTGTTCGGCCGCTGCTCTCGGGCAGCGCTGCGATCACCTTCCTCTTGACCGCGGCGACCTTCTCGTAGCTTTCGAGCTTGGGATACTTTTCGGTGTTCAGAGCGTCGGCCAGATCGGTCCGGGCGAGCTTATCGATTGCTGCGAGCAGTTCCTCGTTGACCGCCGGCGGCGTGTGCTCGCGCTTCGGCTTGCCGCACAGGCGCATCAACTCACGGATGCCCGCAACGATCTTCTTGCACGCGTTGTGGCCGAACTCGATGGCCGCAAGGATTTCTTCCTCGCTCGCTTGGTGTGCGCCCGCCTCGACCATCACGATGCCGTCTTCGGTACCGGCGACGATGATCGAGAGCTTGGCATCGCGGCCTTCGGTGTAGGTCGGGTTGGCGATCAGCTTGCCGCCGGTTTGCGCGACCCGCACCGCCGCCATCACATGGTGGAAGGGAATGTCGGAAATCGCCAGCGACGCCGCCGCGCCCACCATCGCGAGGGTATCGGGATTGTTTTCGGGATCGGCGGACAGGACCATGCCGATGATCTGCGTCTCACAAGCGAAGCCTTCCGGGAACAACGGCCGGATGGGCCGGTCGATCATGCGGCAGGTGAGGATTTCCTTCTCCGAGGGCCTGCCTTCGCGCTTGATGAACCCTCCCGGGATCTTACCGGCCGCGTAGGTGTACTCGCGGTAATCCACGGTGAGAGGAAAGAAGGAAATGCCGGTCCTCGGCTCCATCGCGGAGCAGGCGGTCACCAGGACCATCGAGTCGCCGGACCGGACAACGACCGATCCTCCGGCCTGCTTGGCGATCTTGCCGGATTCCAGTGTCAACAGCCGGCCGTCGAGGTCGACTTCTACAGTATGCATATTCAAAGAGCCTCCATACCCGGATCCGGTTCATTCCGGACCACGGATGCTTCTGAGAATGGAGTTGACGAGCGGAGGGTGGCCCCGGCGGTCGAGGCGTGGCTGCGGACCCTACTTGCCATAGGGACCGCTACCGGCATGTACGCGAAGCTTCCGAGTCGATCGATCACGACCCCGGCTACGACTCGCCGGAAATGGACGGTGCGTCAACCGGATCAGGATGAAGAACGGTGGATCTCGCCATAGCTCTCCCGCCTGCCCCGGGCGGCGCGGAGAACGCTAGCGGCGGAGGCCGAGCTTCTGAATAATTGCGCGATACCGTTCGGGGGTGTTTTCCCGGAGGTAGGTCAGAAGCCGGCGACGCTTTGCGACCATGATCAGCAAACCGCGCCGGGACGAATGGTCTTTCTTATGCGTCTTGAAGTGCTCCGTGAGTTGGGCGATCCGCTCACTCAAGAGCGCGATCTGCACTTCTGGCGAACCGGTATCGGACTTGTGAGCCCGGTGGGTATCCACGATTTGCCGCTTTAGTTCTGTCGCCAGTGCCATTCCTAAGAGTAACTGCTCCTTGTCTTCTCTATCTCGTTTCTATACGGAGTGTAGGATACCACAAACGGCGGGTCCGCGCGGAATTGGTTGAGTGGGACAATTTGAAGCATGACGAGCTGGGGAATCGCAGCCCTCTGCCTGGCGCTGCCGGCGCTGGCCCTGGATGCCGACCTGATCGTGATCAACGCCGCTGTCCGCACGATGGATCCTGCGCGGCCTCGCGCGGAGGCGATCGCTGTCCGGGCCGGCCGGATTGCGGCGGCAGGGACGAACGCGGAAATCCGCGCGCACGCCGGTCCCGCCACCAGGATCGTGGATGCCGGCGGCCGTCTGGTGCTGCCGGGGTTCAACGATGCCCACGTGCACTTCCTTTCCGGCGGGTTCCAACTTTCTAACGTCGATCTGCGCGACGCAGACACGCCGGAGGAATTCAGCCGGCGGATCGGGGCCTTCGCGGCCAGGTTGCCTTCGGGCCGCTGGATCCTCGGCGGCAACTGGGATCACGAGAACTGGCCAGGATCTCCGCTGCCGACGAAGGAAATGGTCGACCGGGTCGCCAGCAACCATCCCGTCTGGATCCGGCGCCTCGACGGCCACATGGCGCTTGCCGGCAGCAGCGTGCTGCGACTCGCCGGGATCACTCGCGACACGCCCGATCCTCCCGGCGGATTGATTGTTCGCGACCCCGGCGGCGAGCCGACCGGCGTGCTCAAAGACGCGGCGATGGACATGGTCTCGCGCATTGTGCCGGAGGCCACCTGGGAGGAGAAACTCGCCGCCGCCCGCGCCGCCACGGATTACGCCGCCAGCCTGGGCGTCACCAGCGTGCACGATCTGTCGGCGGGGACGGATGTCGGCGTCTACCAGGAACTGCTGGTCCGCGGCGAGTTGAAGACACGGATCTATGCGGTCTCGCCGCTCCCGGCTTGGGAGAGGCTCGCGCGTACTGGATTGCGCGCGCCATTTGGCGCGCCCATGCTGCGCGTCGGCGGCCTAAAGGGCTTCTCCGACGGCAGCCTGGGCTCGACCACGGCGCTGTTCTTCGACCAGTATCTGGACGAGCCGGGCAGCCGCGGCCTGCCATCCGACCAGATGCTGCCGGAGGGCGCGATGCTGAAACGCGTTGTCGGAGCGGACCGCGCCGGACTGCACGTGATGATCCACGCCATCGGAGACCGTGCGAACCACGAGGTGCTCTCGATCTACGAGCAGGCCGCCAGGGAGAACGGGCCGCGCGACCGCCGCTTCCGCATCGAGCACGCGCAGCATGTGCGCCGCCGCGACCTTCCGCGGTTTGCCAACGGCGGCGTCGTGGCCAGTGTGCAGCCGTACCACATCATCGACGACGGGCGTTGGGCGGAGAAGCGCATTGGCGCGGAACGCGCGCGCACCACCTATCCTTTCCGGCAATTCCTCGACCTTGGTGTGCGGCTGGCCTTCGGGTCGGACTGGACCGTGGCGCCGCTGAATCCGCTGTTGGGCATCTATGCCGCCGTGACCCGCCGCACGCTCGACGGCAAGCGTCCTGACGGCTGGGTGCCGGAGGAGAAGATCTCGCTGAGCGAGGCCCTCCACGCCTACACTGCCGGATCGGCGTACGCCGAGTTCGCCGAAAAAGAAAAAGGGACGCTTGCGCCCGGCAAACTGGCCGACCTCGTCATCCTATCCGAGGATCTCTTCGTGATCCCACCCGAGCGGATCGATGGAGTCCGCGTTCTGTTGACGATGGTGGGCGGAGAGATCGTGTTCCGGGACGGACTCTAGTAGAATTGGGGTCTTTCCCGGACCCATGCTGGTTGGCTTGCTTGCTATCGATCCGACGCGTCTGCACCTGTACTGGGAAGGAGCGCATGCGGAGCTGACATTCCGTCTGCGCAGTGGAACGGAGTGCGTCGCGGAGAAAAACGGTCTGCCGGGATCGGGAAACTTCTATCTGGAAGGACTGGAGCCTGGGACAAGATACCGGGCCGACTTCTACTCCGGAGGCAGGCTCCGTGCGCGATCGAACGCAGTGGAACTGCCGCCCGCGGGGGCGCGTCCCCGGAAAGCGCCCGCAGGGACTATGCTGGACGCATGGAATCCGCCCGCCTCGCCCTCTTCTTCGTGGCCGTAACCTTGACAGCGCAAACCCCGGCGCCCCAGCGCAAGTTCGGCGTCCAGGTACAGCCCGGCCCGATGGATTCGATCCTGCTCAAAGACTATGCGCCGGCGTCCTCGCTGGTGGTTCCCGAGACCCAGGTTGACAAGGCGCGCTTTCCGGTGATCGATGTCCACACGCACACCTTCCAGGCGGACATTCGCACGCCGCAGGACGTCGCCGCGTGGGTGAAGACGATGGACGAAGTGGGCATCGAAACCTCGATCGTCTTCACCGGTGCGACTGGCGAGGCCTTCGACCGCCAGGTCGAGCTCTATAAGCCTTTCGGCAAGCGCTTTCAGCTCTGGTGCTCGTTTGACTCGAGCAACATCGATGCGCCGGACTATAGCGAGCGTGCCGCGAAGGAGTTGGAGCGCTGCTTCCGGGCCGGTGCCCGCGGCGTCGGCGAACTCACGGACAAAGGCTCCGGCATGCAGCGCGGCAGCCTGCCGCCCGGCAAACGACTGCACCCGGACGATCCGCGTCTCGACGCGCTCTGGCGGAAGTGTGCGGAGTTGAATCTGCCGGTGAACCTGCACATCGCCGATCATCCTTCCTGTTGGAAACCGCTCGGACCGGACCAGGAACGCACGCCCGACTTCCAGCACTTCAATCTTCACGGGAAGGATGTGCTGTCCTACGAGGAGTTGATCGAACGCCGCAACCGGATGCTGGAGAAGCATCCGAAGACGACGTTCATCGCCTGCCACCTGAGTAATCAAGGCCACGACCTGGCGGCGCTCGCGCAATCGCTCGACCGGTATCCGAACCTCTTCGTCGATATCTCCGCGCGCGACTATGAAGTGGGCCGCCAGCCGAGGAATGCGGCGAAGTTTCTCAGCCGCTACAAGGACCGCGTGCTGTTCGGCACGGACATGGGGCGCGCCCCGAGCATGTACCGCGGCTGGTGGCGGCTGCTCGAGACTGCAGACGAATACATGCCGGGCCGCATCTGGTGGATGTACTATGGTTTGGAACTGCCGCCGGACGTGCTGCGGAGCTTGTACCGCGAGAACGCACGCCGCTTGCTCAACTGGAATTGAATCGCAGAAGAGGAGTTGTCAACGATGAGCACCATTTCCCGCCGTTCTTTCTTTCAAGGAGCCACCGCCGCCCTGGCCGCGACGCAGGTGGTGGGCGCCAACGATCGCATCCAACTTGGACTGATCGGCATCGGGGGCCGGGGCATGGCGCACCTGGGCACCCTCGTCACCTTGCAGGAGACGCGCGTGGCCGGCCTGTGCGACGTCAACCAGGCGGCGCGCGAACGCGCCCAGGCGCGCCTGCAGAAGGAAACGTCGACCAAGGCGAAGGAATACTCGGACATGCGCGAGATGTTCGCCGACAAGAGCATCGACGCGGTGTCGATCGTCACGCCGAACCACTGGCACGCGCTCGCCACCATCTGGGCGTGCGAGGCGGGCAAGGACGTGTACGTCGAGAAACCGGCCAGCCACAATGTTTATGAAGGCTGGCGCATGATCGAAGTCGCGCGGAAGACGAACCGCATGGTGCAGGTCGGCTCGCAGAGCCGCTCGGTGCCGCACGTGCAGCGCGCGATGCAGGTGCTGCGCGACGGTACGATCGGCGAGGTCTACCAGGCGAAGGGGCTGTGCTTCAAGCGGCGCAAGACGATCGGCAAGGCGCCCGCCGAACCCGTGCCGCCGGGTCTCGACTGGGACGCCTTCCTCGGCCCGGCGCCGATGCGCCCGTTCACCAAGAACCGCTTCGCTTACAACTGGCACTGGTTCTGGGATACCGGCAACGGCGATCTCGGCAACCAGGGCGTGCACCAGGTCGACATCTGCCGCTGGGGTCTGGGCGAAGTGATGTTCCCGCTCTCGTTCGTCTCGACGGGCGGCAAGTACATCTACGATGACGACCAGGAGACGCCGAACACGCAACTCGCGCACTACGATTACGGCGGGCGCGAGATCGTCTTCGAGGTCCGTGGGCTGGTGACCGGGCCGGAGGCGGGCTTGCCGGTGAAGCCCGGGAACACCGTGGGCAACCTGTTCCTCGCCGCCGACGGCTGGATGTGGCTCGACGGCAGCGGGTTCACCGTCTACAAGGGCGAGTCCAACGAGAAGATCATGGAGGAGAAAGTCCAAGGACGCGACAACTCCACCGGTCTCCACATGCAGAACTTCTTCGCCGCCTGCCGCAGCCGCGACCACCGCAAGCTGAACGCCGATATCGAAATCGGTGCGATGTCCGCCGCGCTGTGCCACCTCGCGAACATCGGCTACCGCGTGGGCCGCAAGCTCTACTGGGACGCCGCCAGCCGCAACTTTGGCGATCCGCAGGCGAACCAGTTGATCACGCGCAACTACCGCAGACCGTACGTTGTCTGAGCAGTATCGCGGGCGATCACAAGTTCTTCCTGCGTGGGAATCACGCGGACTTCCACCGGGGAATCGGGGCGCGAGATCAGCGCCTCGGTGCCCGCGGCGGCACGGTTCGCGTCTGGATCGAGCCGGATGCCAAGTGCATCCAACCCACCGCAAATGCCTTCGCGAATGCCGGCGGCGTTTTCGCCGATGCCGCCTGTGAACACGACGCCGTCCGCGCCATTGAGCGCCGCCAGGTACGCGCCGATATACTTGCGGGCCCGGTAGCAGAACATCGCGACGGCGAGGCGCGCCCCGGCGTGACCCGCGTCCGCAGCTTGGCACAACGTGCGCATGTCGTTCGACAGCCCCGAGACGCCGGCGAGGCCGCTCTCGCGGTTGAGCAGCGCATCGACGGCGTCGGGCTGCATCCCGCAATCGCGGATCAAGTAGAGTACGACGGCCGGATCGAGGTCGCCGCTGCGCGTTCCCATCACGAGTCCTTCGAGCGGCGTGAATCCCATCGATGTGTCGATGCTGCGTCCGCGGTCGACCGCCGTGACCGACGCTCCGTTGCCGAGGTGGCAGGTGATCAGCCGGAACTCCTCGGGCGCCCCGCCGCGCAGTGCGGCGTAGCGGCCGGTGACGTAACGGTGCGACGTGCCGTGAAAACCGTAGCGCCGGATGCCGTGATCGTCGTGATAGCGCGGTGGGATCGCGTAGAGGTGATGTTCGGGCGGAATCGTCGCGTGGAACGCGGTGTCGAAGACGGCCACGTTCGGGCGTCCGGGCAGCAGCCTGCGCGCCGCCGCGTAGCCCTTCAGATGATGCGGCATGTGGAGGGGCGCCAGCGGAATCAGCGTCCGGATCTCCGCCTCGACTGCGTCGTCGATGACGACCGCCTCGCGGAAGCGCTCTCCGCCATGCACGAAGCGATGTCCCACGGCGCGAACGTCAGCCTGGCACTGGAGCGTATCCAGGGCCGCGAGAAACGCGTCTTCGTGGCTGCTGTAGTCCGCGCCGGGCTCGCCGATCCGTTCGGCCGAAGCGCGTCCCACAATCCGGCCCGCGCCGGACGTGTCGGCCAGTGCGGTTTTCAACGAAGAACTGCCGCTGTTGAGGACGAGGACGATCACTGGCGCTCGACACGTAGCGGATTCCGGAGCCGCTTCTCCCAGCCGAGAAATTCCGCCAGCGGATTGTCCCGCTGCGCGCGGAAGAGCACGTAGGCCACCTTCTCTTCGTAGCGCTCGCCGGGCTCCAGCAGCGTGGGCGTGCGGCTGATGAGATGGCGGTCCCAGTACCGGCCGTTGTTGGCGCCGTCGTTGATGCTGGTGTGCGCGTTGACGGTTTTCGTGGCGACGTAGTGCAGATTCACGGCGCCGTATCCGTAGCCTTTGTCGAGGTTCAGAAAGCAGACCCAGGGCGTGTCCGGCGGAATCGGCTCCTTCTCGAGGATGGCGTGCCGCTCTTCGAGACCTACGAGTCGGGGTTCGGGACTGCCGGGCCATGCAACGTGGGTAAACGCCGCGTCCATCGTCATCTCCTGGTTGCGGAGCCAGAACATCTCGATCGGCGCGACGATCTCCATCTTCGACTCGAAGAGGAAATACGGCGCTTGGGCATAGAACGTGTAGGTGGCGTCCATCTTCACTTCCGGGTAGGCCGCGTGGTGCCCGGAACGGTGGAGGACATACGTGGCGGCTTCCTGGGTATGGGTGAACTCCTGGACTGGGTGCCAGGTGCCGATGCTCGAATACCCATTCGCGCCAACCCTCTGAAAGCTTGGGGCCCAGTGCATCCGGTTCTGGGTGCGGAGAAACGTCACGTCGAAGGGCTTGTACGTGAGTGCGCGCAACGTGCCGCTGTCTTCCTCCGCTTCCCGAACCACCCGCTTCGAGAGGTTCGCGACGAACACGCCGTTTTCGACGACAGAACCGACCGGGTCGGTGCGCTCGACGCGCAGCATGTCCTGAGGCGCGGCCTCAGCCGCGCTGACGGTGCGCGACTCGCCCGCGCGAACACTGACAAACAGGGTTTGTCCCTCGACGGGAACGGGCTCAAACTCGCGGTCGATCCCCGCGGTTTCGGTGATCTTGAACTTCGGCTGGCCGCATGCGACGGTCACGGCCGCAATCACGATGAGGCAACACAGATTCGTCAGGCGCACACTGCTTGCGATTGTACCCGATGGTGCGAGCGGACCATCCGGCAACACTCAGAAACGCCGTTTCGGTTTCGGCGGCGGTGGAACCGCTCCGAAGTACAGGACAACATCGACCTTTTTCTCCGCTTCGTTGATCTTCAACTCCGCGCTGGTTTTGCCCAGGGCTTCGAAGATGCCGTCTTCCTGGACGCGGCTCAGGAAGAAGTCCGGGTAGTCGGCGTTGAACGGCTGTCCCGGCTTCGGAAGCCATAACTTCTTGATCGCTGCCTCGCCGTTGATGTCGAGCCCGACGATCTCCAGTTTTCCGAAATCGAAGCGGTCGCCAGATTCGAGCACGACCGTCAAGTCGACCGTCAGTTTCTCCGCGTCGAGCTTCCGCTGGATGTCGAGCTTCGCGTTCATGTAGCCGGAGCGGCGCAACGCGCGGCGCATCCGCTCGACCCCGGCGGCGGCTTCCTCCATGTTTGCCGTCTCGCCGGATTGGAAGCGTCCTTCGCGCAGCAGATCCGCGGGCGCCACGGGCGAGAAGCCGTCCAGCGCGACGTCGCCGAGCGTGAACGGCTCGCCCTCCGCGACGCGCACGTGCACGATCACACCGCGCACGCCGTCCTTGGCCGGTTCAGCGCGCAGATCCTCGAAGCGAACGTCGAGGTAGCCCAGTTTCTCGTAGTGCGGCCGGACGCCGCGGTCCAGCCGCTGCCGGAACAGCGGCTCCCGGAACGGCGATCCGTAGGCGATGCCGGCGAACAGGTCGAGCAGCTTCTCGTTCGAGAGCACGCGGCTCCCCTCGAACACGATTTCCGCGACGGCCGGATCGCCCGCAGCGGAGCGGAAAAGGATCTCCAGTTCGTCCGGCCGCTCCGCCACGACGCGCGCCACAATCTTTCCGGGTGCTCCTTTGCTTTCCAGGAACTCTTCTACCGAGGCCGTGTACCGTTTCAGGAGGACATCGGTCGCTGGGATCTCGTTGTCGAACAGGGGGTGTCGTGCGCGGATCCATGCGACCAGTTCCTCCTCTTCGACGCCGAGGGGGTCGAAGCGCACGGGGTAGGCCGGCTCCGCCTCCTGCACCTCGAAGACGACCTTGTATCCGCGGCCGTCCGCCGAGGGCTCGTAGCGGTATCCCACTTGCTCGAAGTGGCCGGTGGCGAGCAGACGATCGCGGGCCGCGTCAAACGCTGCCTTCTCCCCGGGGTCGCCCCTCTTGAGGCCCGCCGCCGCGATGATGCGGTCCGCCGGATACCGTTTGTTGTCTTCGACGGCGATCTCAACGATGGGAAACTGCGCCGGTCCGGCGGCGGGCCGCGGTTTCGGGCGCGCCGGACGCCTCTGGGCATCCGCTGCCGCGGGCATGAGCAGGAGAACAGCCACCAACCAGACCATCATCACGACAGACTCCTTTCCGCGTCCAAGGGTTACGCGTCCTCAAATGACGTCGGCAAAACTGCGCCGCAACTTATGGAACCAGGCGTAGCCGCCGAGAAATGCCACGGCCGCCATCCCCCAGAGCTTGGCCAGCGCCACGGGATCGGGCATGCGCGCTTCCAGCAGGACATCGCGGTAGCCGCGCACCAGGATGTAGATCGGGCTCTGTGACAGCACAGGCAAGGCGGCTGGAGGCAGCGACGCCTCGGGGTAGCAGATCGGCGTGAGGAAGAACCAGAGGGTGAGCAGAAGTCCGATCATTTGCCCGAGGTCGCGCGCAAAGACGCCCAGCGCGCTCAGGAACCAGCACAGGCCGACCGTAAACGCTGCCTGCGGGATGAGCAAGACAGGCAGCCAGAGCGCTGTCATGGGGACGGCGCCCCGCAGGTAGAACAGGGCCAGCATCAGCAGTGCCAGGGCTACCGCGCCGGTGAACAAGCCTGCGACCGTGAGGTTGGCGGGCAGGGTCTCGACAGGAAACACCAGCTTCTTGACGAAATTGCGGTGCTCCAGAAGCACCGACGGCGCGCGTCCGGCGGCCTCGCTGAACGGCAGCCAGGGCAGCATCCCGGTGAGGAAATACAGCGCGAACCCGGTGCGGCTCGTATCCCCCGCGAACCGCGCTTCCAACACGACGCCGAAGACGAAGAAGTACGTCAGCATCAGAAGCAGCGGCCAGAGCACGGTCCACAGGCTGCCGCCGAGCGACCCGCGGTAGCGGCTCACCACGTCGCGCCGGGCCATCGTGCGGATCAGGCTGCGGTGAGTCCAGAGGGTGGCGAACGGCAGCGTCAAGGCGCGCCCGAGCGAGCCCAGGATGCGCTCGGCGGCGAGACGCCACGGCTGCATCACATATGACCGCAGCACGCGGACCGCACCGTCGCAGACGTCGAAATCGGCCATCAGGAACGGCGCGCCGCGCTCGTGAAACCACGCCACGCCCTCGCGCAGCGGACCCGAGATCAGGCGGTAGCGGCCGTCCCCTGGCGGCACCACGCCTCGGAGCGAGACGTTCGCGCGGCCGCCGGGAGCGACGGCGCCGACGACCGGCAGATGGATCCCATCCTCCACGAGCATGCCGGTCTCACGGTCGAAGATCTGTAAGCCGAAGGCGTAGCCCTCCTCGGGACTCCATGTCTCGCGGGAGCGGTTCTCGGCGGTGAACGCCGCTTCCACGGCGCCATCGGACACCGCCACGCGCGCATCGCGGAAGCCGATCATGCGCGGATCTCCTGGCTTTCGTAGAACCGGTGCACGCGGTTGGCTGCCGCTTTCCCGACAACTCCGGCCAACTCATCCATCGTGGCCTGGCGCACCAGTTCCGGGCTGCCGAACTGCCGCAGCAGTTTCTGCACGGTGCGCGCACCCACGCCGGGGATCTGGTCGAGTTCCGACACCAGCCGCGTGGCGTTGCGCCGCGTGCGATGGAAGGTGACGGCGAAGCGGTGGGCTTCGTCGCGCACCTGCTGCACCAGGTGCAGGATCGGCGAGAAGCGGTCGAGCACCACCGGCTCGTCTTCCTGCCCCAGCACGTAGATGATCTCCTCGCGCTTGGCGATCGACGCGAGCGGCTGGTTGATCACGCCCAGTTCTTCAAGAGCCGCGGCCGCGGAGTGCAACTGCCCGAGCCCGCCATCGATCAGGATCAGTCCCGGGAACGGGGCGTTCTCTTCGAGCAAACGGCGGTAGCGGCGTCCCACAACCTCGCGCATGCTGGCAAAATCGTCGTTGCCAGCCACCGTGCGGATGATGAACTTCCGGTAGTCGGACTTCTTCGTCTTCCCGTCTTCCCACACGACCATGCTGGCGACTTGGTCCGTGCCCTGCGTGTGGGAGATATCGAAGCATTCGATGCGCGAAACCGCCTCCGGCAATCCGAGAGCGTCCCGCAACGCTTCCTGAATTGCCTTGGACGACGGTTTCAACACCCGGAAGCGGGCTTCGAAGCTATGACGCGCATTGCTCATCGCGAGGGCGAGCATGGCCTTCTTCTGTCCGCGCTGCGGCGTATGGATCTCCACCTTGCGGCGGCGGCGCTCGCTGAGGAATTCTTCCAGCGTCTCGCGGTCTTCGAATTCGGCCGGGACGTGGATCACCGAGGGCAGGTAATCCTGATCGAGGTAAATCTGCTTGAGCAGGGAAGAGAAGAACGCCGGCTCGTCGAACTCGATCTGATCTTCCCAAAAGAACTCGCGGCGGTCGACGATGCGGCCGTTGCGCAGGTGGAAGAGGTTCACGGCAACCAGCGGCGGTTCGGCATACGACGCGAAGATGTCGATGTCGCCTCCGCTGGCCGCGGCCATCTTCTGGCGCTGCGCCAGTTCCTCGATGGTCGCGAGCAGGTCGCGCAGCGCAGCCGCTTCTTCGAAGCGCAGCTCTTCGGCGGCCGTCTCCATCCGCACGCGCAGTTCGCCGGCGAGGTCCCCGTGACGCCCTTCGAGCAGCAGACGCGTGTCGCGGACAGCGCCGGCGTACGTCTCATCGGTTGTGAGTCCCTCCACGCAGGGCCCGTGGCAGCGGTGGATGTGATACTCCAGACACGGCTTCAGGTGCTTCTTCGTTAAATCCACCTTGCAGGATGGCACTTTGAAGCGCCGGTGGATGAAGTTGAGCAGCCGGTAGGCGAGGTTGCCGGGGAAGTACGGCCCGTAGTAGGTGGCGCCGTCCTTCCGCAGGCGGCGGGTGACGTAGACGCGCGGGTACGGCTCCGCGGTCAGCTTGATGTACGGGTACGTCTTGTCGTCGCGCAGCAGGACGTTGAAGCGCGGCTTCCACTGCTTGATCAGGTTGTTCTCAAGCGCCAGCGCTTCCTTTTCGTTGTCGACGAGGATGAACTCGATGTCGCGCGCTTCGCCGATGAGGGTGCCGGTCTTGACGTCGGAGAGCTTGTCGAAGTAGCTGCGGACGCGGGCGCGGAGGTTCTTCGCCTTGCCCACGTAGATGACCCGTCCGTTGCCGTCCTTGTAGAGGTACACGCCAGGCCGGGCTGGTAGCTGGCTTACCTTCTCACGGAGGGTCATTGCGGAAGGAGATTACAATCAGATTATGTCACGGAGTTGGATGTGGCTGCTCGTCCCGGTGGCCTGTGCCGGGCTGGCGCAGGAGCCTCCCCGGGTGGAGGAACCGCCCGAGGAAGACGAGACCATCGCCGCGCGTGAATACAGCTTCAATCCGCTGCAGGCTGCCAAGGAGTTGAAAGTAGGCAACTTTTACTTCAAGAAAGGCAACTACCGGGCCGCCGCTCTGCGCTTCGAGGAAGCCGCGAAGTGGGACTCCGGGTTCGCCGACGCCTACCAGCGGTGGGGCGAGGCGCTGGAAAAGCAGGATGACGCCAAGGGCGCCGTCGCCGCCTATCGCAAGTACCTGGCAGTCGCGCCCGACGCCAGAAACGCCGGGGAGATCCGCAAGCGGATCGAAAAGCTTACGCCGCGGAAGTAGAACGCCGCTTCAGCAGGCGGCTCAGCGCCGACAGCAGCCGCCGCACGCCCTTCTCCCAATCCGGAAACAGATCGATGTACTGGGTTTCGCGCTTGATGCGCCGGGGGATCGTGCACGGCTCGAGGCGGAGCGGAAGCAGGAACGCGTCGTCAAGCGGAAGGCGGCGGGCGCAGTCGAGCGCGTAGCGGATTTCCGACTGGAATGTTCCGCGCTTGCTCGCCGACGCAGTGGAAAATAACAGAGCGGCGAAGTCCGCCGTCTCGATCGCCTCTTCGATCGCGCGCGGCCAGTTCTGGCCGGGCAGCAGTTTGCGTTTGTCCATCCAGGGATCGAAGCCGGCCGCGGCCAGGGCGTCGAAGAGGCGGAGTGCGGACGCAGCGTCCTCCTCCACGTAGCCGATGAAGATTCTGGGCCGCTGGATCGAGATGAAGCGGTAGCCTCCGCGCGGCGCCCGTTCGAAGCGGCCGAGTCCGTCGATCTCGATCCGCCGCCCTTCGCGCAGGAGGTCGCGCAGCAGCGCGGTGACATCGCATTCCGCCAGCGGGTCAGGGCAGCTCATCGGACTCCTCGAACTCGAAGCGCCAGGCTTGGCCGGGCACGAACTGGCCCAATCCCGGCAGGGGCGCCGCCTGCCCTTTGCGCAGCCGGGCCACGATCCGGTTCACGACACGGTCGATGCGGTCGGCGGCCTCGGCCTCGGTCAGGCTGGACTGGCGCGCCAGCCGCCGTGCAAGCGCGGGTTTCTTCATGGCGTCTTCAGGCTAGCAGGGGCAGGCAAGCCCGCTGCCTCCGTCCCCCGCCTGGATCAGGCCGGATCCTCAGACTGTTCAAGCAGTTGCCGCCGAACCGGGCTCTCTCGCAAAGATGTGACCGGGGTTGACTCCGCCCGTCCAGTTCAATACGCTCCTAGTGAGATCAGTCCATGAATATTTCGGTTAAGGGCGAGTACGCTCTCCAGGCGGTGTTCGATCTGGCCGCGCAGCCGGCGGGAACTCCCGTCAAGATCGCCGACATCGCGACCCGTCAGAACATCCCCCAGAAGTTTCTGGAATTGATTCTGGCGAGCCTCAAGCAGGGCGGCTTTGTCGAATCCAGACGCGGCGCCGAGGGCGGTTACCTGCTGGCCCGTCCGCCCGCAGCCATTACGGTGGGGGAAGTGCTACGCTTTTTCGAGGGGGCGCAGAACGGACGGACGCGGGGGCGCCGCAAGACGGATTCTCCTTTCGCAGAGTTATGGCGCCAGGTGGATGACGCGGTCTCTTCCGTCGTGGACCACGCCACGTTCGCCGATCTGCATCGCCAGTGGACCGAAAAACAGCAGAAGTTCGTGCCGAATTGGGAGATTTAACCGCGTGATTTTCGCCGACAACTCACTAAGCATCGGGCGTACTCCGCTCGTCCGATTGAACCGGGTCACCGATGGCGCTCCTGCCACGGTGTTTGCCAAGATCGAAGGCCGCAATCCGGCCTACTCCGTCAAATGCCGCATCGGCGCGTCGATGATCTGGGACGCCGAGAAGCGCGGCATCCTGGGGCCGGGGAAAGAGATTATCGAGCCGACGAGTGGAAACACCGGCATTGCGCTTGCCTTCGTGGCGGCGGCGCGCGGCTATCCCTGCACGCTGACCATGCCCGAGACGATGTCGCTCGAGCGGCGCAAGGTGTTGCGGGCGTTTGGGGCGAAGCTCGTGCTCACCGAGGGCATGCGCGGCATGGCCGGTGCGATCGCCAAGGCCGAGGAAATTCTGCACTCCGATCCCGACCGCTACGTGCTCCTGCAGCAATTCCAGAATCCCGCCAACCCGCGGATTCACTTCGAGACCACCGGTCCGGAGATCTGGGAGGACACCGAGGGTGCTGTTGACGTCTTCGTGTCGGGAATCGGTACAGGCGGCACCATCACGGGAGTCTCCCGCTACATCAAGCAGGAGAAGGGCAAGGCGATTCTGTCCGTCGGCGTCGAGCCGGCCGCGAGTCCCGTGATCACGCAGAAGCTGCAAGGGGAGACGTTGAAACCGGGACCGCACAAGATTCAGGGCATCGGCGCCGGCTTCATCCCGGGCACCCTGGACCTCGACGTCGTGGACCGCGTCGAGCAGGTGACCAACGAAGAAGCGATTGCATTTGCCCGCCGCCTGGCGAGCGAAGAAGGGATCCTGTGCGGCATTTCCTGTGGCGCCGCCGCGGCCGTTGCCGTGCGGCTGGCGCACCAGCCGGAGTTTCACGGCAAGACGATCGTCGTCGTTCTTCCTGACGCCGGCGAGCGCTACCTCAGCAGCATCCTGTTCGAGGACCTGCACGAATAGCGGGTCACGGCAGCGGCGACTGGCGCTCGATCAGGTGCAGGTAGTTGCCGTCGGGATCGGCGAAATACAGTGTCTTGACCCCCTTGGCTTCCGAAGGTTCGCCCAGCAGGTGGACGCCGAGATTCTTCAGCCGCACGTACTCTTCGTCGATACCGCCGGCGCTTAGCGCGATGTGGCGCAGTCCCGGCGTCTTCAGCGTTTGTCCGGAGCGGTCGCCTTCGGCTGTAAGGATCTCGATCATGGCCCCGTCCGGGGCTTTGACGAACACGGTCCTGCCGGAGTCGTAGTTGATTGTGAAGCCCAGGGTCGCGACATACCAATCGGCCAGGGCGCGCGGGTTCGCCGCGGCAATGGCGACGTGCTCGATGCCTTGTATCATTCTGCCCCGATTGTAGCGCCGCCGGCTGTGTTACGCTGGATCGTAAATCCGCTGGAACCTGCACCGAGAAGGAGTCGTTCGTACTATGGAAATTCGTTCCGTCACCCGTGCCGCCGCGCTGTCCTGCCTGGTCCTGCTGGGATCCGCCGCCGGGTGGGCGCAGTCAAAGGTGGCTGTGATCAACTTGCAACGGGCGGTGCTTGAGACGGCGTCGATCCAGAAGGCGTCGGCCGAGTTGGAGGCGAAGTTTAAGCCGAGACAGCAGGAGATGGAGAAGTTGCAGACGGAGCTCCAGGAGATTCAGCGGCAGCTCCAGACGCAGGCTGGCCAGCTCACGCCGCAGGCGCAGAGCGAGCTGACCAACCAGGGCAACCGCAAGCAGCGCGACCTGCAGCGGCTGGGCGAGGACCTCCAGGCCGATGTCGAGCGCGACCGCAACTCGATCCTCTCCAAAGCCTCGCAGCAGATGCAGGAAGTGGTGACCAAGCTGGCCGAAGAAAAAGGCCTGGATGTGGTGATCGAGGAGACCAACACGATCTTCTTCAAACCCGCCTTGGATATCACGAAGGATGCCATCGCCGCGTACGACAAAGCCTATCCTCCGAAATAGAACGCCATGCCCGGGTTTCTGGACCAGTACGGCGCCAGTGACGTCCAGCGCGAACGCTTCGTGAAGTGGTTTATCTGGGGTGTGGTGGGCGCCCTCGTATTGTGGTTCGCCGTGTCGGTCGTCCGGCACAACCGCCCCCACCGGGGGCAGGTCCGCCAGTTCCTTGCGGAACTGGAGCGTCGCGACTACGAGAAGGCATACCGCCACTGGGGCTGCACCGCCGACGCTCCCTGCCGGGATTACGGGTTCGATAAGTTCCTCGAGGATTGGGGCCCTTCGAGCCGGTATGGGAATGTCAGCCGGGCGAGAGTGGTGCAGAGCCAGGCCTGCGGCACCGGAGTCATTGTGACTGCATCGCTTGACGGCCAGATTGAACGGCTTTGGGTGGAGACGGCAGACCTCACCGTCGGCTTTTCGCCGTGGGACAAGTGCCCGGAAGCCTCGGCCGGCAAGATGATTCTCGATCGGCTGTCGGACTTGCTGTAGTTCCAGGACCTGTCCGCGGCGCATGGACGATTCAGCGCTGGGGGAACTCCAAAGAGGGTTCCTGGAACCACTCACGCGTTTGAGGCATCCATCAACCAAGGCTTCAGCCTTGCAGGAGGATGTCTATGGGCCGCGGTTTTTTGCTCGACTATCTTTTCGGCTGCCGCCACAGCCGGACGACGTTTCCCCTGACTCTCTCTCGCTCCACCGGTTCCTCGACGCACGTGACGTGCCTCGATTGCGGGAAGGAATTCGCTTACAACTGGAACGCCATGCAGCGCGAGACCCCCTCGCGCAACGCTGGTCCCCGGGCCTCCGAACTACCGGGCCGGCTGAGGTTTCGGACAGTCCTGTCCAAGCATGTCCAGGATTTGTTCCCGAAGCACCAGGGTTAACTGTTCGCGGTCCCGGATGGTCAACCCGGAAGTGTCGATCGGATCGCCGATGATAATTCCAACCGGGTGCGGCCGCAGATTCAGGCTGTGCATGCGCAGGACCTCGCGCGTCCCGGTGAGCGCCACCGGCACCACCCGGACCCCAGCCTTGATCGCGATGTAGGCGACGCCCTCTTTGAACTCGTGCACCTCCCCGTCCGGCGTGCGTCCGCCTTCGGGAAACACAAGGACTGAGATGTCCCGGTCGGAGATGATGCGAGCGGCATCGCTCATGCTGCGCAGGGATGCGCGCGGATTATCCCGCACGACCGGCAGATGACCGGCGCGGTCGAGGTGCGTGCCGAGCAGGGGGATCTGGAACAATCCCTCCTTGGCGAGGAAACGGAATTCTACCGGCAGCGCCGACAGGATCACTGGTGTATCCATGTAACTGGCGTGGTTGGCTGCGAAGACATAGCTTTCGCCGGGGACCAGTTTCTCCAGTCCCTCCACCGTCACCCGGACCCGCGCGATCGACAGCAGCATGTGCGCCCAGCGCACCGCCAGCCTGTGCAGTTTCGATTCGCTTGCCCCCAGCAGCGAGGCGCAGAGCGAAATCAGGCCCATCACGGCCGTCGCCAGGCAGAAGAGCGGCGCGGTGTAGACAATCGAACGGAAATAACTCCAACTCATGCGCCGACGGGATTATAGCAGAGCCCCTAACTCCTTTCTGGCTTCGGCAACGAGGAACAGCGAGCCGTACACGACGATCAGATCGGGGGCGCGAAGCGCTTCCTGCAACGCCTCCCGGACGGTGCCGGCGATCGCGACTGCCGGGTGTTCGGCGGCGGCGGCGATCGAGGCTGGATCGAGCGCCCGTTCGTGACGCGGCGCGGTGACAATCACACGCTCGGCGAGCGGAAAGATCGCGCCTGTCATCTCCTCGACCGACTTGTCTCTCATCATGGCAAACACCACCGTCAGACGCCGATTGCCGTAGAAGCGCTCCAGGTGCGCGGCCAGTGCGCGAGCCCCGGAAGGATTGTGCGCGCCGTCGAGCAGGATCTCCGGGTCCCGCGCGAAACGTTCCAGCCGCCCCGGCCAGCGAGCGGAACCGATGCCGGCCGCAACCGCCTCGATCGGGACACCAAACCGACGCAGGGCCGCCGCCGCCGTCAGCGCATTCTCCACCTGGTGCCCGCCCGCGAGCGAGCACTCCAGGTCCATCGCGACCGGTGACTCGACGCGCCACCGGCTCCCGTCGCGGCCGACTTCGCAGTCTGCGATTCGCCAGTCCGAGATCCGTTCCACCGGAGCGCCCACGGCGGCGGCGCGCTCCTCGAGGACAGGCGTAACCTCCGCGCGCTGCGGCGCGAACACCGCCGGTACACCCGGTTTGAGAATGCCCGCCTTCTCGCCGGCGATCCGCGCCAGGCCTTTTCCCAGGAACGCCTCGTGATCGTAATCGATACGCGTAATCGCCGTCACGGCGGGCTGCACGACATTCGTTGCATCGAGCCGCCCTCCCAGACCGACCTCCACCGCCGCTGCTTCCACACCGCGCTCCGCGAACAACAGGAACCCCATGGCGGTGACGGTCTCGAAATACGTCGGGTGCGCATCCAGGGCTTCGTCCGCCAGCAGGCGCTCGGCGGCCTCGTGGACGCGGTCGAACGCCCACGTGAACGCAGACGCCGTCACGGGGACCCCGTCGATCGCAATCCGTTCCACCGGTTCCTCGATGTGCGGCGACGTGTAGAGGCCGGTGCGCTTGCCCCATGCCTGAAGACCCGCGGCGATCATCGCGCAAGCCGATCCCTTGCCGTTGGTGCCGGCCACGTGGATGATGGCGTACCGGCGCTCGGGATGGCCGAGGGCCTCAAGAAGGCGCTCCATGCGCTCCAGCCCGAACTTGGCGGTCTTGATCTCATTCCCCAGGGCGTAGAGAAAACGGACCGAGTCAGGATACGTCGTCAAGCCGCCGGACCGCGCAGGAAGCGCAGCGCCCTCCCGAGGTAGCTCTTCATGTGGTTACGCGGGACCACGGCGTCGAGCATGCCGTGCTGCAGCAGGAACTCGGCCCGCTGAAACCCTTCCGGCAGCTTCTGGCGGATCGTCTGCTCGATGACTCGCGGACCGGCGAACCCGATCAGCGCGCCTGGCTCGGCAATGTTCAGATCGCCGAGCATCGCGAAACTCGCCGTGACGCCGCCGGTCGTCGGGTCGGTCAGAACGCTGATGTAGGGGACGCGCGCCTCGTCCAGGCGCATCAGCGCTGCCGAAATCTTGGCCATCTGCATGAGGCTGACCGCGCCCTCCTGCATGCGGGCGCCGCCGGAGGCCGACACCACCACCAGCGGAATCCGCCCGGCGATGGACCGTTCAATCGCGCGCGTGATCTTTTCTCCGACTACGGCGCCCATGCTGCCGCCGATGAAGCGCATGTCCATCGCGCAGATGTGCACGGGGCTCTCTTCCAGCCGGCCGCCGGCGGAGATCAGGGCGTCGCTCAGCGATGTTGCCTGCCGCGACGCTTCGAGGCGGTCCTTATACGACTTGGAATCGATGAATCCGAGCGGGTCGGTCGAGCGCAGTGCGGCGTCGTGCAGGTCGAACCTGCCTTCGTCGAATAGCAGCTTCAACCGGGCTTCGGCGTCGAGACGGAAGTGCGCGCCGCACTTCGGGCAGACGTTCGCGTTCGCCTCCAGATCCTTTTTCCAGATGATCTGGCGGCAGCCGTCGCACTTCTGCCAAAGCCCTTCGGTGCGGATGGGGGGCTTGGCCCCTTCTTCCGTCTTGCCGATCGATTTGTTGCGACTGAACCAAGCCATGAATGTGCGTAGCGGGGCCGGACCATTCAGCTTAGCGCGGGTACGGATGGCCCCGCAATGAGGCGAAGGCGCGGTAGATTTGCTCGGCTAGCATCGCGCGGGCGAGTTCGTGCGGGAACGTCATGGGCGAAAGGGACAGCAACTCGGCGCGGGCGCGCCACTCCGGGGGGAGGCCGTCGGCGCCGCCCACGACGAAGACCATGTCACGGCCTTCCATTTCCGCGCGTCCGATCCAACCGGTGAATCCCCCTGAATCGAGCGCCTTGCCGGAGGGGTCCAGGCAGATGATGCGCGCCGAAGCATGTCTGTCCCAGGGATTCCAGCGGTCCGGACGCACTTCGCGCATTTCGGCGGCCGTGTAGTGCCGGACGCGGTCCAGGTATTCCTGTGCAATCGCATTGGCACGCGCATCGCGCGGTTTGCCGACGAAATACAGGTACAGCTTCAAGCGGCCGGAAGGGCGACCTGGCGGGCATTGCGCCAGAGACGCTCCAGATCGTAAAACGAACGCGCCTTCTCGGAAAAGACGTGCAACACGAAGTCGCCGTAGTCTGCCAGAACCCACTCCGCCTGGTCGTAGCCTTCGACGCTCAGGGGCAGCAGGCCGGCTTCCTTCAGCCGCAGGTGCACCTCATCGGCGATTGCCTGAATCTGGCGCGGGTTGGCGCCGGTGCAAATGATGAAATGGTCGGTGAAAGAAGTAACCCCGGAGAGATCCAGGATCACGAGGCCGGTAGCTTTCTTTGACTCGGCTGCGCGCACGGCGATGAGCCACGATTCCACAATCTGCTCTTCCGCGCCCGGCCGCATAATGGGGGACAGGCCAGTCTCCAGTAAAGTATCCTCCACTTTCATCCTACTACGGCTCCGACGGCACTTCGGCCTGCCGCGCGAAGCTCACTTCCGCACGCCGGCGCAATTCCTCGAGCTTGACACCGGTCAGCAGGACAGCGACAAACCCGCCAATCAAGAGAGGCAGCGTCAGGACCCCGAACATCATGAGCGAGAATCCGACTGCCGTGCCCTTCGGCACGCCGAATAATCCCAGCCCCAACACCACGACACCCTGGAACACACCGGCGTTGCCGGGTGCGTTGGGAATCGCCGTGCCAAGCCGCAGGATCACGAGAACCGCCGCGGCTGCCCAGACTGACAGGTCGAGTCCGTAGCCCCGGATCAGGGCCCAGACCGGGACCAACTGCAAGCCCAGATAGAGCAGGCTGACGGCGAACGTGACCGAGAGCGTCGCCGGATTTCCCATGGCATGGATGCCGTCAATGATGTTGCGCAGAGTCCGGCTCCAGCGTCCCTTGGGGACGGCATCGTGTGCGTGCTGCTTGCGCATCGCAATGTAAAGCACGACCCCCGCCAGAGCGACCACAATGACGGCCAGGATCTCAGTCCCGACGACCAGGTAGCCGGGCACCGTCAGAAACAGGGTGACGAACCAGAAGCCCAGCACAAGCCAGATTCCGTCCAGAACCCGCTCCATTGCCGCCGAAGAGAGCGCCGTCGACAGCGGCAGCTTATTCCAGTGCGCCACCAGGTAGCAGCGCACCACTTCGCCCGTCCGCAGAGGCAGGATCTCATTCGCATAGAGGCCGATATAAACGGCCTGCACAGTGCGCCACAGCCGCGCCGGAGCGACCGGCTGCAGCAGCAGGGACCAGCGCCAGCCGTGGACCACGTAGACGAGTAAGTCGAAGATGACGGCAATCGTCACGTAGCGCCAGTCCATGGCGCGCATGTCGAGCACCGTCTGGCGCCAGTCGAAGCCATGGAAGACCCAGATCAGGATGCCGATGGAGACAGCCCAGACGAGCGTCAGGACGAGCCAGTGCGGCAAGTGGCGGCGCGGACGGTTGGCTGTGCCTGAGGTCATGCTCCCGAGAGGTCTGCTCTCATCATACCGTCGATGACCATCTGTTCCGTCGCTCCGGCAGCGTGATTTCACACAATTGGAACCTCGCTTCAGCCGCCTTGTAACAGGCGCCCTTCGCTATCATGGAGGCGGTGGATTTTGCGCGACAAGTGAAGGCCGCAGTGGACATCGTCGCGGTGGTGGGCGAGTTCGTACGCCTGAAACGCGTCGGAGCCACCCAGAGCTATATCGGCCTCTGTCCGTTTCACAACGAGAAGACTCCGTCCTTCCGCGTGAACGGGGCGCATCAATTCTACAAGTGCTTTGGATGCGGCCAGGGCGGCGACGTCTTCAAGTTCATCCAGGAGTTGGAGCGGCTGAGCTTTCCCGAGGCGCTGCGGTGGCTGGCCGAACGCTACGGCATCCCGATGCCGAAGCGCAGCGAGTTCGCCGACGCCGAAACGAAATTGCGGGCGGCGATCCACCGGATGCACGAGCAGGCGCAGGACTTCTTCGTCCAGCAGTTGCGCGGCGGGGCGGGACAGGCGGCGCGCGCTTACCTGTCGCGACGCGGCGTCAGTGACGATGCGGCGCAGCAGTTCGGGATTGGCTACGCGCCCGCCGGAGGTCAGGCGCTGGTGCGGCTGCTCGAGCGCGGCGAGTACACCGCCGAGCAACTGGAGCAGGGCGGCCTCGTCCTGCGGCGTCACGACGGCAGCGGTCTGTTCGACCGGTTCCGCAACCGCCTCATGTTTCCGATCCACGGCGAAACCGGTAAGGTGATCGCTTTCGCCGGACGCGCCCTGGGCGAAGACGAGCCGAAGTATTTGAATTCGTCGGAAACGCCGATCTATCGCAAGAGCTACGTACTGTACAACCTGCACCGCGCCAAGGAGGGGATCCGGCGGGACGGGTTTGCCGTGCTGGTGGAAGGCTACATGGACGTGATTGGCGTGTTTACTTCCGGTGTGACGGGCGTGGTGGCCACCTGCGGCACGGCACTGACCGCGCAGCAGGTGCAGGCGCTGAAACGCCATACCGGGCAGATTGTGGTGAACTTCGATCCGGACGCGGCCGGGGCCGCCGCCGCCGAGCGGTCGCTGGAGGCGCTCTTGAATCCAGAGGCCAAGGCCGGTAGCTCAGTACTTGAACAGCTGTTTGCAGAGGGTATGCGAGTGCGAGTACTCACACTCGAAGGTGGCCTTGATCCTGATGAATATTGCGCCAAGTATGGCGGAGAGGCTTATCGTTCCGCCGTCGAGCGTGCACCCACTTTTTTCTACTGGATTGCGGATCGCGCGAGGACGAGGTTCGATCTAGGACAAGAAGATGGTCGTGCCCAATGGCTTGAGTTTCTCTTGTCCTATCTTCGACTGGTACCAAACGATGTTCAACGAGCTGCGGTCGCTGAGGACTTAGCGCATGCCTTTGGCATAGGTCGAGGGCTGGTTCTGGAGAGCTTCAGAAAGGCCGTTGTGTCCCGGCGCGAGCGCACGCTCGAAGTGAAGTCCGAACCAGTGCCATACCTCGAGCGCTGCCTGCTGCAGTTGCTGCTCTCGAGCGAAGAGGCGCGGGCGCGCTTCGTGCCGGAGTTGCGCGCCCTGCCCGCCGTCGCCCGCCTCGGCTCGGCGCGGATTTTCGAAGCCTTGTTCGATCTGCATGAGGGCGGCTCGCCCGCTGGATTCGCCGAGTTGGAAGCGCGCCTCGAGGAAGCAGACCGCCACCGCCTCGCTGCCATTCTGCTCGCCGACGAACACGAAGAGATGCCTTTGCTCGAACAGGGCGAGGCCTGCTTACGCGCGCTTGCCGCCCAGAGTGGACGGGCGCGCGCCGATGCACTGCGCGCGCTGATCCGCGAAGCGGAACGAACGGGGAATCTTGAAGAGGCGCTGCGGCTGGCCCAGGAACTGGATGGGCTGCGCGGCGCGGGCGGTGGGCGAGGTGTACAATTAACGGAGATCGCAACGCCCCCCAGTCGGACTTCGTGAGGATTCCGGTGGCAGCAGACGACAAATACGATCGCGTCAGACGGCTGATCGAATCGGGCAAGGAGAAGGGATTCGTCCTTTACGACGAGATCCATGACGTCCTGACGCCCGAGTTGAACGGCAGCGGCGACCTGGAAGATCTGCTGGCTGGCTTCGACCAGGCCGGCGTCGAACTGCTTGAAGAACCGCGCGGCGACTTCCCGCGCAAGGGCGAGGAAGGCGATGAGGGCATCGATCTCGACCTGCCTCCTGGCGTTGGGGAGAAGACGAATGACCCCGTCCGCATGTACCTGCGCGAGATGGGTACCGTCGCTCTGCTCACGCGGGATGGAGAGATCGGCATCGCCCGCCGCATTGAACGCGGCCAGTCGCTGGCTCTACGCGCTCTGTCCCGCTCCCCGTTCATCGTTCAACGGATCATCGACCTGCGTTCGGAGTTGATTCCCGGAGGCGCTCAGCTTCGTGAGTTGCTGCGCCTGCCCGATCCGGCGGCCGACGACGATGCTGTCGAGCAGCGCCGCGTGGAGGCCGTCGAGCGGATCGGCCGCGTCGAGAAGCTGCTCAAGAAAGCGCGGCAGGTGAGGGAAAAGTTGCGCGCCCTGCCTCCGAACGGCCGGCCCAAGGCGTCCCGCAAGCTGCGCTGGGACTTCGGCCGCCTGCTGGTCGAGATGTCCTGCCAGGTGCGCGAGCTTGACCTGAGCCCTTCGGTGATTCGCGACCTGGCCGCCGTGCTACGTCATGCGGTCGATGAGTTCAGACCGATCGAGCGCGAGGTGGCCCGCCTCCAGCGGAGCATCGAACTCCTTGACTCCCCCGAGGAAGTCGCCGAATTGCGCCGCGAACAGCAGGTGTGCAGCCAGCACCTGCACGATGTTGAGGAAGTGTACGGCGCTTCGGCCACGCAGTTGCGGCGTACCTTGCAGTCGGTGGAACGCGGCGAGCGCGAGGCCGAACAGGCCAAGAACGAACTGATCGAGGCGAACCTGCGTCTCGTCGTCTCGATCGCCAAACGCTACACGAACCGCGGCCTGCATTTTCTCGACCTGATTCAGGAGGGCAACATCGGCCTCATGAAGGCCGTCGACAAGTTTGAGTACAAGCGCGGCTACAAGTTCTCCACCTACGCCACCTGGTGGGTGCGGCAGGCCATCACGCGGGCCATCGCCGACCAGGCGCGCACCATCCGGATTCCGGTCCACATGATCGAGACGATCAACAAGCTGATCCGGACCTCGCGGCAGATGGTGCAGGAACTGGGTCGCGAGCCTTCGAACGAGGAACTGGCCAAGCGTCTGGATTTGCCCGTCACCAAGGTGCGTAAGGTGATGCGGGTGGCCCAGGAGCCGATTTCCCTCGAAACGCCCGTCGGCGAAGAGGAAGAATCGCACCTTGGAGATTTCCTCGTCGACCGCGCCGTGGTTTCGCCATCGGAAGCGGTGATCAATCTGAACCTGCGCGAGCAGACGGCGCAGGTCCTGAAAACGCTTTCCCCACGCGAGGAGAAGATCGTCAAGATGCGGTTCGGCCTGGACGACGGCAGCGAACACACGCTCGAAGAGGTCGGCCAGAACTTCGCCGTCACGCGCGAGCGCATCCGCCAGATCGAAGCGAAGGCTCTACGCAAACTCCGCCACCCCAGCCGCAGCCACCGCCTGCGGGCCTTTCTCGAAACCGACAATCATCACTAACCCAACATGGTTCTCTCCGACGTCGATATCAAGAAGTACATCGCGGAAGGCAAGATCCGCATCACCCCGGAACTGCCGCCGGAACAGTTCGGCAGTTGCTCGGTCGACTTCCGCCTTGGCCGCGTCTTCAGCGTATTCGAATATAGCCGCCACCCCTACATCGACCTGCGCGACAAAGGCAGCGTGCAGGACATCATGCGCACGGTCGAGGTGCCGCCGGGCGAGCCCTTCGTCCTGCAGCCGCGCGACTTCGTGCTGGCGATCACCGAAGAGACCCTGGAACTCGACGACGACGTTCTCGGGCGCCTCGAGGGCCGGTCGAGCCTTGGACGCATCGGCATCATTGTCCACGGGACTGCCGGCCTGTTCGATCCCGGCTGGACGGGCAAGGCCACGCTCGAACTGAGCAACCTCAGCCGGATGGCCGTCGCGTTGTATCCGGGAATGCGCATCTGCTCGTTCACCTTCGAGCAGCTTTCCTCTCCCACCTCGATGCCCTACCGCAAGAAGCCGCAGAACAAATATGCCGGCCAGGAAAGCCCGCTCGCCAGCAAACTGGTGTCCGAGGTCCGCGGCTCAGGCGTCTGAGCGGGTCAGCGGTTCGCGATCGAGACGCGGAACATAGGCTTCCCGCGCTCTGCGGGGTCCTGCTCGTACACCGCGGCTGTCTTCGCCGGATCGTAGCCGCGCCATAGCCAGACCATCTCTTCGTGCACTTCGGCGGCACCGTGGGCGCGGTTGTGCGTGCCTTGGCCCCAACTCAAGCGGAAGTCGTAGTCCATCATCTTGAGCGAGTTCGCCATCTGGATGTTCTGGAGCGGCCAGCTCCCGTGGCTGTTTTCGAGATCGCCCGCCGCGGCCTGGAGCCAGACGCGGATGTTCCGCTTCGGCTCCTTGCGGATCTTGAAGGGATAGACATTCCCGCCTTCGATCACGCCCGGGAGCCAGCGGATGCTGGTGAAGCTCCCAATGCGCGATAGGACACGGCTGAACTGGTCCGGCTGGTGCCAGGCGGCGTTAAACGCACAGATCCCGCCCGAGGAGTCGCCGGCAATAGCCCGGCTGTAGCCGTCGCGGCGGATGCTGTAATCTTTGTAAACCTCAGGCAAAATCTCGTCCCGCAGGAAGCGGGCGAACGTGTCGTTCACGACGTCGTATTGTTGCGAACGGACCCGCTCCTCGCCAATGAACCCCGGGGAGATGAAGACGTGCACGATGATCGGGATCTTCTTCTGGTGAGTCAGGTTCTCGAACACGATCTGCGACCGCCACCGGAAGCGGTCGGCGAGTTGTTCGCCATCCTGCCAGACCATCAGTGCGGCGGGTGTGGCTGGGTCGTACTGCGCCGGCGCCCACACCCAGTAGTCGGACTTCATTCCGGGGTAAAGTCGGCTCGTGTGGACCCGCTTCTCTGTCAGCTTGCCTTTCGGGACGCCCGGCTGTTCGTAGGCTTCCGGTGGATAGGCGGGGACGTCGGTCCGCCCGCCGAAGCGTTCGCCGCCGCGCAGGTAGTGGAACGAATGAATGGTGCCGGTGGGGAGGCGGCCGAAGGCGTACCAGAGATTCCCGGCGCCGCGCCGCAGGGCCGGGCCGCGCTGCTCGTTGACGAACAGCATCGGCGCCGACGCCGACTCGACGGCCCAGAGAAAGTCCTCGCCATGGGTGAGGACCGCGGTCCCGTTGCCGGTCCCTTCCGCGCCGAGCGCGTCCAACACAGCCTGCCGGAACTCCGCTGGATTGCCCCGCGCCTGCCGGGCCAGTTCAGCGACGCGGTTCTCTTCGGCGGAACACAAGCCCGCCACACACAAAACCAGGAGAAAACGGGTCATGAACCCGTTAGCCTATCAATTCCGCGCAGCACGTGCGACCAGGATCGGGTGGCCAAGAGTATCGCCGCTCGGCCGGAAGCCCTTGCCATCCGTATCGACATAGATCGGGTTCGTATAGGCCATCGGGCGCATGCCGGATTCCCAACTCCGGCCCCAGCCCTTCTCCAGCGTGGACTTCTCGCCCACCGCGACAACGATCAGATGCGCATCGCGCTGCAGTTTCACTTCAATCTTCTCGTCGAAGTTCACGACCCCGTCGCGGAACATGCGCGCGTGACGGTCGCGCGTGAAGTTGTACTCCGCCGGCTGGCGGCCGTTGACCAGCACCTGCACGCGGTCCACGTCCATCCAGTTCGGCGTCTGCACCCGCACCTTGAGCGTGACGCCGCCCGCCGCGATCACGGTCGATCCGATCGGCGTGCCGTCGTCGAGCGTCACTTCGAGGAACGGACCGTTGGTGACCATCATCCGGCCGGCCTTGCTGTGGCGGATGATCTCGTCGGGATCGATATCGCCCGGCACATCGACGCGGCTCGGAACGTAGGTGCGCCATGAGCCCACGCCGTTGCCAAAGATACGGTGCGCGTCGCTCACCGCGACGCACCACATGTGGCGGCCCTGGTTCAGCAGTTGCAACCACCCGAATGTGCGGTTCTCCAGCACCTGGGGCTCGTTTCCCCGCATCCGTTCGTAGCTGGGATTGAGATTCAAAATCTCGGTGCTCCAGACTTCGGCGGCATCGACAAGGCTTTCGAAGCCGACGTAGCCGCCGTCCTCGATGCCGTCGCGGTTGCGGTCGTTGAAGATCTCGCCGACGACCGGGTGATTGGCCTGGACCCAGCGGTTCGACCCGCCATCGAACGCGTCGCGCAGGATGTGCGCCGTGATGCGCGGATCGGAACTCCACTTCGGCGACCCGCCGTCCTGCGCGTAGGGATCGCGCTTCAGCGGGAAGGCGTTGAAATGCTGCCCGCGGCCCGTGAGCTCGATGCCGATGATCGTACGAATCTGACGGCTCAGACCGAGGCGGTCGAGTTCCGGCTGCCAGTCGAAAATGCGGTTGTGCTCGGTCGTGGGGGCGAACTCGACATGCTCGGCGGCAAAGTTGATCAACCGGTCGCGCGTGTTGCAGTAGTTGTCGCCGCTGGGGGTCGAATGGGCGTGGAAGTCCGTCGAGACCCATCCTCTGGTATCCACCGTGCGCCGCAGGGTCGCATTGACGGCCGTCTCCTCGGCGGCTTTGACGGTGATCTCCTGCTCCACCAGGTCATACTCCGGACCGCGCGTGATGCGGACGAGGTAGTCGCCCGGGGGCAGTTGCTGGCGGAACTGGCCAGTCGAGGAATGATACTGGTGATCGCAGCCGGCGGCGCGATAGTCCGTCCCCAGATACGGGGTCGCGGTGCCGTTACGCCCGAGGAACTGTACCTTGCACGCCGACGGCTGGCCCGCTTCATCCCGCACGTTGAATCGCACCGCGGACGCCGGCGGCGGGTTGAAGTCGAGGCGCGCGGGGCGGCGCGCGGCCGCCTGGACTGTGGCGGACGCATCGGGGCGGCCGAGGTCGCTGAGGCGCGCCTGATGGCTTCCGGCAGGGAGCCGGAACGCGACCCGGCCTTCGGCGTCGGGGTAAGCCGGCAGGGTCTGTCCCGCAATGTCCACCAGAACCGACGCGTGGACCGCCGGCTGTCCGCCGCTGTCGCGCACCGCGCCGGACACCTCGCCTGTCTCGCCCGTGAGCGCGGCGGCCATACCGTAGGCGGCCAGCGGTGAACCAGCCACCGTCACGGCAATTTCCGTGGTGAAGGACTGTCCCGGCGCAATCGTGGTCTTGGCCGGCAGCGGCTGGCCGTTCAGCGGAATCCAGGCATAGGCTCGTTTATCGAATGGATCGATTGCGTCGCCCACATGCGCCGCGCCCACCTGCCAGCGCTTGGAAAACTCCTTCCAGACGGGAGCCGGTGCGATCTCCACGGGTTCGCGCGATTCGTTCTTCCACTCCGAGCGCACCACGATGTGCTGCCAGCCGGGCTGCAGCCGGTACTCGTGACGCACCGCGAGTCCGTTGCCTTTGGCGGCAGTACGCACGGCCTCGACCACGGCGATCCCGTCGCGGCCGTCGCTCGCGATACGCACCCAGTTCAGCGCTCCGCGCTGATCGCCCGGACGCAGCGCGGTCAACTGATCGTTGGCCGCGCCGCGCAGGTCGAGATCGTAGAGCGTGCCCGGCGTGGGCGTGTCATATTCGGTCATCATGTTGGCGCGGCGGTCGGGTTGATTGCCGCCGATGAGGGCCTCGACCTTGTCGTTGCGCAGGACGAAGTCGCCGAGGATGCCGTCGGCTTCTTTGCCAAGAGGCATCTCGTTCGTGTTGGTGGCGCCGATTTCGAACGCTTCGACGCCGCCGCGCTGGGCCGTCACGGCGGTGACGAGAAGAATGGCGAAGACGGAGCCTGCCACAAGGCGGAGCCAAGCCTGTCTGTTCATGATGCGACCAGTATACTGGCCGAATGTCAAAAGCTCATGAATACAGAAAACGCCCTGTCCAGGAGCGCTCGCAGGCGGCGATCGCCTCAGGCGGACCCACGGCGACGATCTCCCCGCCGCGATGGCCGCCTTCGGGACCGAGGTCGATCACCCAGTCGGCCGCGCGGATGACATCGAGGTTGTGTTCGATGATCAACAGGCTGCCGCCGTTCTCGACCAGTCTCTGCAGCGCTGCCAGCAGCGTCGCGATGTCCTCGAAGTGAAGACCCGTTGTCGGCTCGTCGAGAATGAACAGCGTTCCCTCGCAGGACGCCATCGCCAGGTGGGACGCGAGCTTGACGCGTTGGGCCTCACCGCCGGAGAGTGTCGTGGCGGACTGCCCGAGCCGCAGGTACCCCAGCCCGACGTCGGCCAGCACTTCGAGGCGGTTCACGAGACGCCGGTGGCCGGCGAAGAACCCGATCGCCTCGTCCACGGTCAGTTGCAGAGCCTCATGGATGTTGAGCCCCTGGTAGCGCACCTCGAGCACGCCGCTCTTGAAGCGCGTGCCCCTGCATTCCTCGCAGATCAGCTCGACATCCGCCAGGAACTGCATCTCGACCTTCACCGTGCCATCGCCCTGGCATACTTCGCACCGCCCGCCCGGTACGTTGAATGAGAAATGTCCAGGGGCGTAGCCGCGCCGCTTGGAGTCTTCCGTGTTGGCGAAAATCTGCCGTACGAGGTCGAACGCCTGAATGTAGGTGATCGGGTTCGACCGCGGTGTGCGGCCGATCGGTGTCTGGTCGATCAGGACAAGCTCCCGCACCCACTGCGCTCCCGTCAGGCGGTCGCAGGCGACATGGGCCACCTGCGGCGCGTCATCCTCTGCGATTTCCTCCGGCAGGTCGCTGTTCTGGCGGAGCGCCTTCAGTGACTGGTGAATGACGTCGTGCACGAGCGTGGATTTGCCCGAACCGGAGACTCCGGTCATGACGGTCATCAGTCCCAGCGGGACCTCGACATCCACGTTCTTCAGATTATGGACACGCGCCCCGTAGAAGCGCAGGGTGCGCTCCGGGTCCGGCGTCCTGCGCCGCTCCGGCGCCGTGACCTTGCGTTCGCCGCGCAGGTACGCGCCGGTCAGCGACCCGGCTCCATCCTCGATCAGGCGCTGGTAGGGGCCGGCAAAGACCACCTCGCCGCCCTGCTCGCCGGCGCCGGGTCCGAGATCGACAATGTAGTCGGCGGCGCGCATGACGTCGGCGTCGTGCTCGACGACCAGGATCGTGTTGCCCAGGTCGCGCAGCTCGTGCAGGATGGTGACGAGCCGCGCGGTGTCTCTGCAATGCAGACCGATCGAGGGCTCGTCGAGAACGTAACACGCGCCCACAAGCCGGGAGCCGAGGCACGTCGCCAACTGGATCCGCTGCGCCTCCCCGCCGGAGAGCGTTGAGGAGAGACGGTCCAGCGTGAGGTAGTCAAGGCCGACGTCGTAGAGGAACTTCAGCCGCTGTTGGATTTCGACGAGCACCTTGCTGGCAATCGCGGACTGCTCCGGGGGCAGCGCCAGCGTGTCGAAGAACTCTTTCGCCTCGGCAATATTCATCGCCGTAACCTGCTGGATCGTGCGGCCCGCGACGCGCACGGCCAGAGCTTGCGACCGCAGCCGGGATCCGCCGCAGTCCGGACACGCCGTGTACCCGCGGAACTTGCTGAGAAAGACCCGCACGTGCAGCTTATACTTCTTCTTCTCGACGGCTTCGAAGAAACCGCGGATGCCTGGGAAACCCTTGCCATCGCCGCGGTAGACGAAATCCTTCTCCTGGGGGGTCAGTTCGGCGTACGGGACATCGACGCGCACCCGGCCCGCACAGGCCCGCAGCAGGTGGCCGTGCCAGTGCGCGAACTCGTCCTTTCTCCAGGGGCGGATCGCTTCCTCCTCCAATGGAAGAGAGGGGTCCGGGACAATCAGATTGAAGTCGTAGTCGACCGTGTTGCCGAAACCCTGGCAGCGGGGACAGGCCCCGAACGGGCTGTTGAAGCTGAACAGCCGCGGCTCGGGCTCGGCGAACTCCTGGCCGCAGGTCTTGCATTCGAACGCCTCATTGAAGCGCAGAGGAGCGCCACCCGACGCCGGCTCGAAGATCGCTTCTCCGCCCTCCCGGTAGCAGATTTCGACCGAATCCACGAGCCGCTGCCGCAAGTCCGGATCCGCGGAAAGCGAGAGGCGGTCGGTCAGCACAAAGACAGGCTGGTCGAGATCCAGATCGATCAGCGACTCGGGCGTCGAAAACTCGAAGATCGTCCCGTTCTGGTAGAGGCGCGAGAAACCCTTGCGGCGGAGTTCCGCGAGGCGGTCCGACTTGTGCCCCTCGGGCAGGCGCGCCGGAAACAGGACGTACCAGCGGGAACCCTCCGGCTGGTCCAGCATGAGGACGGCCACCCGGTCCACGCTATCCCGTAGGACGGGTTTCTGGCAGCGTCCGCACCAAGTCTCCCCGGCGCGCGCAAACAGCAGGCGAAGGAAGTCGTAGAGTTCTGTGGACGTCGCCACCGTCGAGCGGGGATTGCGTGTCGTGTTCTTCTGGCGGATGGCCACGGCGGGCGCGATGCCGTCGATCTCATCGACATCCGGTTTCTCCATCCGCTCCAGAAACTGCCGCGCGTAGGCGGACAACGATTCGACGTAGCGGCGCTGCCCTTCGGCATAGACGGTGTCGAAGGCGAGCGACGACTTGCCCGATCCGGAGACCCCCGTAATCACCGTAAACTGTTCATGGGGAATGCGAAGGGAGACGTTCTTGAGGTTGTGAACCCGCGCGCCGCGGATCTCGAGCGAATTCTGCACCCTATTGAGCACCAGTATATCTAACTCAAGTAGGAGTACCCTATGGCCATTGTGCGGAACGACGGGCTGGGGATAAGATAGAGCGGAATGAGTTCTTCAACGATGGGCGGCGCGCCGGGCGAGCCCCCGCTCCATTGTTACGCGCTGGTCACCTACGTCCCCCATCCGCTGCGCAAGTTTCTTGACGACCTGCGGCTGGAGTTGGTGCCGGGGTGCGCGCCGCACGCCCACGTATCCGTCCTGCAGCCGCGCTGGCTCGACCTCGAAGCCGCCGAGGCGGCCCGGTTCGTCCGGTCCCGAGCCTCGGAGTTTTCTCCGTTCGACTTAGAGGCGACGCAGGTTGCCATCTTCCCGGTCTCCAACGTGGTGTATCTGGAGCTCGGCCGCGGGCAGAACGATTTGTACCTGCTACACCGGTCGATGAACGATGGACCGCTGCTGTACGAGGCGCAGTTCCCTTACCATCCGCACATTACCCTGGCGCAGGGTCTGACCGGACACCAGGCGCAGGAAGCGTGTCAGGTGGCGACGCAGCGCTGGAGGGAGTGGCGCGGCCCCCGCAGCTACTCGGTCGACCGCCTGACGTTCGTCCAGAGCCCGTCGCCGGATTGCTGGATCGATCTGGAGACAGTCTCCCTGGCGGCAGTTCCATCCATTTTCTAACCGGCCCGTGACAGTGTCCTTGCTTTCCAGCGCTCACCTTGGGGATAATGACGAATGAGGTTGTCTCATCGGGGACCCGACTCGCGGACCCCAAGACAGTCGAGCAGGCTTGAGCCAGCCATGAGGGAAAGACGGAAACGTCAAGGAGAAATGGCGTGAAACGAGCCGGATCTGACGACGCGCTGCGTTGTTCGTTCTGTCACAAGAGTCAAGACGTAGTCGGCAAGCTAATCTCCTCCCCCAGCGATTACCCCAGAGCGTACATCTGCGACGAGTGCATTGCCGTCTGCAACTCTATCCTGGAAGACGACAAGGCCGACCAGCCGCTGTCCGCCCCGAGTAAGCTGCCGAAGCCGCTTGAGGTGAAAGAGTACCTGGATCAGTACGTCATCGGGCAGGATCCCACGAAGAAGAAGTTGGCCGTGGCTGTCTACAACCATTGCAAGCGCATCCACATGAACAAGATGCGAGGCAATGACGTGGAACTGGCCAAGTCCAACATCCTGCTGATCGGGCCCACGGGCACCGGCAAGACGCTGATGGCGCAGACCCTGGCCAGGATTCTCGACGTGCCGTTCGCGATTGTCGACGCGACGACGCTCACCGAAGCCGGTTATGTCGGCGAGGATGTGGAGAACATCATCCTCAAACTGCTCCAGGCGGCCGACGGCGATGTCCAGCGCTGCCAGCAGGGCATCATCTATATCGACGAGATCGATAAGATCTGCCGTAAGGATGAGAATCCGTCGATTACCCGCGATGTCTCGGGGGAGGGCGTCCAGCAGGCGCTGCTCAAGATCCTTGAAGGCACGGTGGCCAACGTGCCGCCGCAGGGTGGACGCAAGCATCCGCACCAGGAGTTCACGCCGGTCGATACAACGAACATTCTGTTCATCTGCGGCGGAGCGTTCGTCGGGATGGAGAAGGTGGTCGCGCGCCGCGTCGGCAAGAAGTCGATGGGCTTCCTCTCGTCTCCCGAAAAAGGCGCCAACCCGCAGCCTGTGGGGCAGAGCGGGCGCCGGGACATTGCGCTGCTCGAGCAGATCCAGCCGATTGACCTGATCAAGTTCGGGTTCATCCCGGAGTTCATCGGACGCATGCCGGTGGTCGCCGTGCTCGACGACCTCGACAAGGCGGCGCTCGTCCAGATCCTCTCGAAGCCCAAGAACGCGATCATCCGCCAGTATCAGAAACTGTTCGAGTACGAGAACGTGCGCCTCAAGTTCTCCGATGACGCCTTGGAGGCGATTGCGGCCCTGGCGATGGAGCGGCGGGTCGGAGCCCGCGGCCTGCGCATGATCCTCGAAGATCTGATGCTAGACTTGATGTATTACCTGCCTTCCTACAAGAAGGTCCGGGAGTTCCAGGTCACCAAGGAGATGGTCCTGGCTCAGAAGATCAATCTGACCCTGCTCGAAAAAGCAGGCTAAGGCTGCGGAGCGGGCCGGGGCGTTCGCGTTCCGGAGCCGGTCCTCCTCCCTCGGTCCCTGACAACGATGCTTACCTCAAAAGAGAAGTCGGACACACGCCGTTTGCCGATGATGCCCATCCGGGACGTCGTCATTTTTCCGTTCATGATGACGCCGTTCGTCGTCGGGCGCGAGTCCAGCGTGCGGGCGCTCGAAGAAGCGATGGCGGGCGACAAGAAGATCTTTCTTGCCACCCAGCACGACGCATCCATCGACGAACCCAAACCGAACGAAATCTACAACGTCGGCACGATCGTCAACATCGTCCAGAGTCTGAAGCTGCCTGACGGGAACATCAAGGTCCTGGTCGAAGGCGTGGAGCGCGCCAGGATCGTCTCCGTCACCACCGACGAAGGATTCTTCCGCGCCATGGTGCGGACGTTCAACTTCAAGGTGGAAGCCGGCGCGCAACTCGACTCGCTGGTCAGCCGCGTCACGACTCTTTTCGAGCAGTACGTCAAGCTGAGCCAGAATCTGAACTACGAGACGATGGTCGCGGCCATTCGCGTCGATGACCCCGGCAAGCTCTCCGATACGGTCGGCGCGAACCTGCAGTTGACGATCGAGGAAAAGCAGGAACTGCTCGAGATCTTCGATCCCATCGACCGCCTGACGCGCGTGGCCGAAGTGCTCGACATCGAGATCGAGAAGCTCAACGTCGACCGCACGATCCAGGGCCGCGTGAAGCGGCAGATGGAGAAGGCGCAGAAAGAGTATTACCTCAACGAGAAGATCAAGGCGATCCAGAAGGAACTTGGCCGCGGCGAGAAGAGCGAGATCGACGAGCTCAAGAAGAAGATCGAATCCGCCGGCATGACCAAGGACGCCTACGAGAAGGCGCATGCCGAGTTGAAGCGGCTGGAGAACATGCCGCCGATGTCGGCTGAGTCGACCGTCTCACGCAACTACCTTGACTGGCTGCTCGCGGTGCCGTGGAAGAAGCGCTCGAAGGAAATCCGCCAGTTGAAGTTTGCGCGCGAGGTGCTGGAAGCCGATCACTACGGCCTCGAGAAGATCAAGGAGCGCATCCTGGAGTTCCTTGCGGTTCGGCGCCTCGTGAAGAATCCGCGCGGCTCGATCCTCTGCTTCGTCGGCCCCCCGGGCGTCGGCAAGACTTCGCTCGGCATGTCGATCGCCAAGGCCACCGGCCGGAAGTTCGTACGCATGTCGCTCGGCGGGGTGCGCGATGAGGCGGAGATCCGCGGACACCGCCGCACCTACATCGGGGCGCTCCCCGGGCAGATCATCCAGATGATGAAGAAGGCCGGGACGCGCAACCCGGTTTTCATGCTGGACGAAGTCGACAAGATGTCGATGGACTTCCGCGGCGACCCGTCGGCGGCGCTGCTCGAAGTGCTCGATCCCGAGCAGAACTACATGTTCGTGGATCACTACCTGGATGTCGAGTACGATCTGAGCCAGGTGTTCTTCGTGGCCACGGCGAACGTGCTGCACACGATTCCGCCGGCCTTGCAGGACCGCATGGAAGTGATCCGGCTGTCCGGCTACACCGAACTCGAGAAGCTGGAAATCGCTAAACGATTCCTGGTGAAGAAGCAGTTGCAGGAAACGGGCCTCGACCTCAAGCAGTTGGAATTCACCGACGAGGGGTTGCAGGCGCTCATCCAGGGCTATACTCGGGAAGCCGGTGTGCGAAACCTGGAACGCGAGGTGGGAAACGTCTGCCGCAAGGTGACGCGCAAGGTCGTCGACCAGCAAGGGAGCAAGGAGAAGCTAAAGAAAGTCGTCCTGACGCCCGATCTCTTGCCCGACCTGCTGGGTCCGGCGAAGTTCCGCGATCTGCAGGCGGAGAAGAAGAACGAGGTCGGCGCGGCCACCGGGTTGGCATGGACGGAAGTGGGCGGGCAAATCCTCACGACCGAGGCGACGCTCATGGAAGGGCGTGGCAAGCTGACCATTACCGGCAAGCTGGGCGACGTGATGCAGGAGTCGGCCCAGGCGGCAATGAGCTACATTCGGTCGCGCGCGGCCAGTTTCGGCCTGCCGAGGGACTTCTATCGCCACCTGGACGTCCATCTGCACGTACCGGAGGGGGCGATTCCGAAGGATGGCCCGTCGGCGGGCATCACGATCGCCACCACGATCTGCAGCGCCCTGACGAGCATCCCGGTACGGGGCGACGTGGCCATGACCGGAGAGATTACGCTTCGCGGGCGGGTCCTTCCGATTGGCGGTCTCAAGGAGAAACTCCTGGCGGCGCACCGGCACGGAATTTTTGAAGCGATTTTGCCGAAGGATAATCAAAAGGATCTTCCGGACATTCCGGAGAACATCCGGGCATCGATGAAGCTGCACTTCGTGGAGTCGATGGACGAGGTTCTCCGGTTCGCTCTGGAGCGGGAGATTTCGGCCGTGCCGCTTTCTGCCGGCCAGACCGGTGCGGGCATCGGTCAGGCGGCGGATGACAAGCTGACGCACTGAGTCGCCGGAAAGCGTGAAGCATACGGCGGAGTTTGTCATCAGTGCCGCGGATGAGAGCCAGTTTCCGCGGGACGGCTTACCGGAAACGGCTTTCCTGGGCCGCAGTAACGTCGGCAAGTCCAGCCTGATCAACAGGCTGCTGGGAGTGAAGGGTCTGGCGTTCACCAGCGCCCGGCCCGGTTGTACGCAGACGATCAATTTCTATCGCATCGACGGCGCCTTTTATTTCGTCGATCTGCCAGGGTATGGATACGCTGAAGTTTCCCGCGACACGTCCCACGCCTGGAAGCAGCTCATTGACAGTTACCTGAAGGCGAGACAGACATTGGATCTGTCCGTGATCGTTCTGGATGCCCGGCGCGGCTGGATGGAGAAGGACATCGAGCTGAAGAGCTGGCTGCAGTTTCACCACCGGCAATACCTGGTGGTCGCCACGAAAGTGGACAAATTGAAGACCCAATCGGAACGGCAGCGAAGTCTGCAGTCCCTAAGGCAAGGGGAACAGGAACCGCTGTTGTTTTCGGCCGAAACCGGCCGGGGAGTGAGGGAGATTTGGCAAGCGATATCGAAAACACACCACAACCGGTAGATCCGGCCCCGCCACAGACGGAGGCCAAACCGGAGACCAAGCCCGCCGCCAAGCCGGAGGGAGGCGAGGTCAAAGCAGGCGAGGTCAAGGCGCTGGAAGCGAAGCCGGAAGCGGCGCGGCCCCCGCGCGCGGAAGGCCGTCCCCAGGGAGAAGGCCGGTCGGGCCCGCCCCGCAAAGGACCGCCTCCGCAGCAGCAACAGAAAGCGGCTTCGCAGACGGCTGCGCCGCCCCCGCCCACGCTCGACCTGATGGAGCTCAAGGAGATGAGCATCCAGAACCTGAATCAGGTCGCCAAGGACATCGGGGTCACCGGCGGCGCCGGCATGCGGAAGCAGGAGTTGATCTTCGAGATCCTGCGGAAGCAGGCCGAGAAGAGCGGGCTGATTTTCTCCGAAGGCGTCCTCGAGTGCCTGCCCGACGGGTTCGGCTTCCTGCGCGCGCCGGAGTACAACTATCTCCCGGGTCCGGACGACGTCTACGTGTCTCCGTCCCAGATCCGCCGCTTCGATCTACGCACCGGCGACACCGTGTCGGGCCAGATCCGCCCGCCCAAGGAAGGCGAGCGGTACTTTGCGCTCATCAAGGTCGACGCGATCAACTTCGAGCCGCCCGAGGAAGCGCGCAACAAGATCTTCTTCGACAACCTGACGCCGCTCTATCCGGATGCGCGCCTGAAGCTCGAGACCGTGAAGGACAACTACTCCGGGCGCGTGATGGATTTGCTGACGCCGATCGGCAAAGGCCAGCGCGGCCTCATCGTCTCACCGCCGCGTACCGGTAAGACGATGCTCCTGCAGAACATCGCCAACTCGATCACGACGAATCATCCGGAAGTCAGCCTGATTGTGCTGCTGATCGACGAACGGCCCGAGGAAGTCACGGACATGCAGCGCTCCGTGCGCGGCGAAGTGATCGCATCGACGTTCGACGAACCGGCGTCACGCCACGTTCAGGTGGCCGAGATGGTGATCGAAAAGGCCAAGCGCCTCGTGGAGCACCGCAAGGATGTCGTCATCCTGCTCGACTCCATCACCCGCCTGGCGCGCGCTTACAACACGATCGTGCCGCCGTCGGGCAAAGTGTTGTCCGGCGGCGTCGATTCGAACGCCCTGCAGCGTCCGAAGCGCTTCTTCGGCGCGGCGCGCAACATCGAAGAAGGCGGTTCGCTGACGATCATCGCCACGGCCCTTATCGATACCGGCAGCCGCATGGATGACGTGATCTTTGAAGAATTCAAGGGCACGGGCAATATGGAAATCCACCTCGAGCGCAAGCTCGTTGAGAAGCGCGTGTTCCCGGCGATCGACATCAACAAGAGCGGCACCCGCAAGGAAGAACTCCTGCTGCCGAAGGAAGAGCTCAATCGCGTCTGGATCCTGCGCAAGGTGCTCAACCCGCTCTCGCCCGTCGAAACGATGGAGTTGCTCCTCGACAAACTGGGCAAGACCCGCAGCAACGCCGAGTTCCTCGCCGCCATGAGCGGGTAGCCTTCCTCGCCCGGGGACCGCACGTCTCGTGCGGTCCCCGGACTCACCCGAGCAACCGTCCCAACTCCAGCCTCCCCAGATCATCCAGCAGCAGGTCCGGTGCGTGGCTCGCCAGTTCCTCCGGCGTGGAAATACCCGTCGTGACCGCCACAGCTTGAATCCCGTTGGCTTTCGCCGCGAGGATATCGCTCGGCGCGTCGCCGACCAGACTTACGCGCGCGTCGGGCGCAATCCAGCCCCGCTTTCTCGCGTGACGGATGGCCAGCCGGGCGAGTCCGGCGCGGTCAGGCGCCATCTGGGAGAACGCTCCGAAGCGGAAGTATTTGCCCATGCCGGCGCGCGCGAGCTTGGCCCATCCGATGCGCGTCAGATTGCCGCTCACAATCGCCAGAGGCACACCGGTCCGCTGCAGGCGTCGCAGCAGAGGAACCGCCCCGGGGCAGGTCCGCGAACGGAGATCCGGTACGGTGCGCAGGTACACGCGCTCCGCCGCAGCTTCGATCGAGGGCATCCAGCGCGCGATGCGCTTCGCAGCCACGCCCTCGCGGCGCAGCATCTGGCTGACGATGTCGCGGTCGAGCATTCCATGGACCGGGATCCCGTCAACGGAGGCCCGCAAGCCGGTGACCGAGGCTACGGCAGCCTCGAGCGCCTCGCGATGGTGCGGTCCGGCGCGCCGGACGAGTGTCCCGTCGATGTCAAAAAGGACGAGTGTTCCGGAAGGTGGCTGCACGGAGGATTCCTACTGTTAGAATACTAGCTGGATGCAGGTACTCCAGGCCGGACCGCACAAGCTGATTCTGCTCGAACTCGATCCCGAGATCGTCGCGAACGTTGCCAAGCAGGCCGGTTTCGACGTCAAGATGGACGATTCCCAGCGGACCCTGCTCCTCGAGTTGACCGCGTCGGGGAGACAGTCGCCGCTCCTGCTGTTTGACGCGGCGGATCCGGGGAACCTCGGCTGGTTTTCGCGCTGCCAGTTCTATATCGAAGGCCGCACCGGCAGCGTCATGCAGACCCCGATGACGCTGGCCAACATTCGCGACCGTGGTGGCGAGATGGTGCGGACCGCCGTCCGTCTGTCGATTGCCAAGGAGCTCCCGTCTACCTTCCGCCTGCCCGGCCGCCAGCCGCTGACCGAGCAGGTGGTTTATGCGATCCTGTTCAACCTCCTGACCGCCCTCGCCAAGACCGGGGTGGCCGTATGCGGCGGGCCCGTGGTCCAACCGCTGGCTGGCCGCACTGAAGGGGTCGATACGCGCAACTGATGGCCGTCCTCGGCCGGCTCTGCTTCTTCTGCCTGGTCCTGGCCGCTTGTGGCGCCGCGGCGGCCGAGAACGATTTCCATTTCTCCATCGTCGGCGACCGCACCGGCAGCGCGGTCCCTGGTGTTTACGAGCAGGTTTGGCGCGAGATCGAACGGCTCGGGCCGGATTTCATCGTCAATGTCGGCGACACCATCGAGGGGCAAACCCTTGGACGGCCCCGCGAGGAATGGGAAGAACTGTCGGCCTTCTGGCGGCGGTTCGGGCTGCGGCAGTATTTCACTCCGGGAAATCACGATATATGGTCGCCGGACTCCCTGGTGCTGTACCGGCGCTATACGGCCCGGCCGACGATGTACAGCTTCACCTGGCAGAATGCCTACTTTGCTGTACTCGATAACTCCCGGACGCTCGATCTCCCGGAAGAGCAGTACCGCTTCCTCGAAGCCGACCTGCGCAAGCACCGCGATTTCGAGCCGAAGTTTGTCTTCTTCCACAAGCCCTTCTGGATCGCCTTCCTGAAGGTGGGTTCCGGATCGTTTCCCCTGCACCGGATAGCCGTGCGGCACCGGGTGACTTACGTGGTCAGCGGGCACACCCACACCTTCGACCGGATGGAGCGGGATGGAGTCGGGTACCTCATCGTCGGCAGTTCGGGAGGAGCCTTGCGCGGCGATTCTGAAGCCGAAGGGAGTCTCGAACGCGGCCACTTCTACCATCACATCCGGGGCCACGTTCGGGGCGCATCCGTCCGGCTTACCGTGAAAGAACTGGACGCCCCGGCCGGCAAGGGCCGAGTGTTCGACGCAACCGGGTGGCCTCTCAGCGCAGGCCGCGCTGCCGCAGATGGCCGATGAGCCCGGCCGGGTCGTCCGTGATGATGGCGTCGACACGGGCATCAATCAGCCGGTCCCAGTCGGCTGGATCGTTGGCCGTCCAGGGAATCACCTGTAAGCGGGCGCGCTGCGCTTCCCGCACACGTTCCGGCGTCACCAGTCGGTGTTCGGGAGAAATGATGCTGGCGTTGGCCGACCGCGCGACGGCGACGAAGTCGCGCCGGGCGGGGGTCAGCGCGGCGAGCCGGATTTCCGGGGCCAGCCGGTCCATGGCCTGAAGAGTGCGGAAGTCGAAGGACTGGAGAATCACCCGGTTCTCCAGTTTGTGCCGGCGCACGCCTTCGAGCACCAGTTCCGCGTAGCGCTCCGGGGTCGGCCCGAGTTCCGGCCGCTCCCGCGACACCTTCGTCTCCACGTTGAACCCAAACGTCCCGCGGCCCGCGAGGGCAAACACTTCGTCGAGCGTCGGGATGCGGGCGCCGGGAACGGCCTCCTGCCGTGGATAGTCCGGGTGCCGCAGGCTGCCGCAGTCGAACTGGCGGACTTGGGCAAGGGTCAGTTCGCGGATGTGGCGAGGCAGATCGGCGGGTCCCTGGCAGATGGTGCGGTTGATGGTGGTGTCGTGGGAAACCACCAGGACATCGTCCTTCGTCACCGCCAGGTCGAGTTCGAGGACATCCGCCCCGGCGGCGATAGCGTACTCGAACGCGGGAAGCGTGTTCTCAGGCCGCAGGGCGCGCGCACCGCGGTGTCCGTGCACCAGCGGGCCAGCCGCCCATCCGACAGCACTCATAACGAACAACCAGACGAGCAGGCGCACGTCCGCAGTGTACCAATCCCGTATGAACCCGCGATGACAGACCGTCAGAAGAGGGACAGACCCTGTTGGAGTGCATGAAAAATAGGGAGTTACCCCGATGGGGCTGGCTTCGTGGTTTCACGGTATCATGATCAATAGGGGCGGCTCCGGCAGTGCGAAAGGCGGAGTGCGGCATATCGGATGCAACGTCTCGGCCGCTATCACATTACCGGCGAACTCGGCCGCGGAGCGATGGGCGTCGTGCTTCGTGCCCAGGATCCGACCATTGGCCGCGAGGTCGCGCTCAAGACGCTGCGCATCGGCGACGTCACCGACCCCGGCCAGCACGCCCGGCAGCGCGACCGCCTGTTCCGTGAAGCGCGGTCGGCTGGTGCGCTGTCTCACGCCAACATCGTCACCATCTACGACATCGCCGAAGAGCGCGGCATCGCCTACATCGCCATGGAATGTGTGTCGGGACGGACTCTCGACCGCATCCTGGAAGCGCCCGACGGCGTCTCCTCGGAGGCGCTCTTTTCCATCCTCCGGCAAACCGCGCGTGCGCTGGACTACGCCCACTCAAAAGGCATCGTCCACCGGGACGTGAAGCCCGCCAACATCATGGTGACCGAATCGGGCATGGTGAAGATCACCGACTTCGGGATTGCCAAGGCGGCGGCCATCGACCAGTTGACGCAGTCCGGCGTGATCATCGGCACGCCGAACTACATGTCGCCCGAACAGGTGCAGGGCAAGCGCGTCGCCGGCGCGGCGGACCAGTACTCGCTGGCCGTGATCGCTTATGAGATGCTGACCGGCGAACGGCCGTTCGTCGCCGACCAGCTTCCAACGATGGTGTACAAAATCGTATGCGAAGAGCCGCCGGCGCCCCAGCAGATCAACCCGACTCTCGGCCCCGCCATTGACGCCGCCCTCAGACGGGGTTTGGCGAAGCAGGCAACGGACCGTTTCGGAACCTGCTCGGAGTTTGTGGACGCACTGGAAGCTGCCTGCCAGAAGACACCAGGATGGAAGACCCTGCCGCGTGGCGGAAGCCTCGGCATGGCGACCGTGGCTGAAGGCGCCGAGGCGCCCCCCGTTCCGCCGAACGCCGCGACAGCCAGCATCGCCGACGTGCCGCGCCCGCGCATTGAGCTGCCGCCCCCGCCGCGCCTGGCCGCCCGCCACCAGGAGCCGCCCCCGTCCCGCTGGGGCCGGCGTCTGTTTGCGAGCCTCGTTCTGCTCGGTGGCGCCCTTGCCGCCGGGCACTACTTCGAGGACATTGAGCGCTGGGTGTGGGACTTCGCCGCTCCCGTGGTGGAGACCGAGCCGGCGCCGGCGCCGGTCCCCGAGGTCCCGCCCGCGAAGCCGGTCGCCGAGACCGCGACTCCCGAGCCGGTTGCAGCGCCCGTCGTGGTCCGTCCCGACCCTGCCCCGCCGGAACCCGCCCCCGAACCGCTGGTGGTGGAGGTCCCGCTACGCACTGAGCCCCCGGGGGCGAAGCTGACGCTGGACGGGGCGCCGACTTCGTGCGTTACGCCCTGCGTGATCGAGACCACCGCCGGTGAGCACCTGTTCGCCTTCGCTCTCGATGGCTACAAACAGACCACCCGGGTCGTGCACATCGACGCCGACGCGCCGACGGTTCCGGTGGTTCCACTCCAACAGGCGAGCGGCCTGGTGATGGTCCAGAGCACGCCTGCCGGGGCGAAAATCCTCGTCGACGGGAGGCCGGCCTCCACCCCAACCCCTGCCCGCCTGACCCTCACGCCGGGACGCCACACGATCCGTGTGGAGATCGGGGGCCGGGGCGCTTCCCGCGAGGTCGAGGTGCGCGAAGGAGGAGTGGCCTACGTGACGCTGGCGGTTCAGTAGCCGCCTACACCACGTCGTAAAGCGTGCCGGTGAATTTCTTGCCGGTGAGGCACTTTTCGATCGTCGGCCACGCCCGCTGGTGGTCGTCGTGAGCGACCCACGCCTTGCGCAATTCCTCCGTCTGGAAGCTGATGATCAGCCGGTAGCCGAATTCCTGCCGCTTCTTGATCAGCGTCACGCTGACGAATCCGGGTTGTTTGCTCATTGTGGGCCGGAACGTGGCGTGATAGTTCTTCACCATCTCCTGTTCCATGGCCGGATTCACTTCCAGGTCGACGTGCAACTGGATCGGGTTCGCCGCCGCCCGCGCCGTGTTTCCCAGCGCCGAGGCGGCCCCCACGGCGGCCAGGGCCTGGATCGATTCTCTGCGATTCATAGGTGAGATTCTCGCACGCGGGCGGGGTCGGGCGCACGCCGAGGCGATGTATCATTGACAGCGGATGAAGATCCCGGCGGCCAAGTTCGATGCGTTCCAGTCCAGCGCCGAAGAGGCGTTTGTCAATGATCTCCTGCGCTTCGCACGGCGGGAGCTGGAGGTCTGGGTCCGCCACGATCCGGACGATATCCTCCGGGAGCGCATCCGCAGCGGGATCGCCCGCGCCCGCTCGCACGGGTTCGCGTGGCAGTCCTCAATCGCGAAGTTCGTGTCGCTGATGCTGCGGTTCGCGCCCAACTTCGACGAGTATCCGCCGATGCGGCAACTGCTCGACCGCACGGATGTGGAACCGGAGGCGCGCGCCGATCTGCTGTTCACCGAAATTGCAGCCGAGCATTGGGAAGGGGCCGAAGTTCGCTACGACGCGCTGGCGTGGCAGGACTTCGCCACGGGCCGTGTGCTATGAGTTCGGCGCTGTCCGGCCTGCCCGCAAAGAAGGCTGCGGAAGACGCCTCCAAAGAAGCTAAGGCGGCTCAAAAGAAGCTCCAGTCCCTGAACGCGGCGCAGGCGATCGACAACTACGTCGCCGAGGAGATCCGGAAGGTCCCGTCCGCCGACGAAGCAGGCAAACTTCTCACTTCGGTGGAGAAGCGGCTTGTCGAGGAGAGCGGGAAGCTAAAGAAGGACCGGGAGACCATCGGGAAACTCAAAGCGCTGGCGGAGGATCTCAAGACTCTCAAGGACGACTTTTCCACCAAGCCCGAGATCCTCGAGACCCTGCGGCAGCAGATCCTGGACCGCGGCGACCAGATCGATGCTCTCGAAAGGACCTACAAGGAACAGTCGGAGAAGGCCACCCGGCTGGACAAGGAAGTCAAAGAGTACATCGATTCCAAGATTCTGAATAAGGCGCAAGTCACTTCCTGGGAGAAAGACCGCACCACGGATCCCGCCCGCAGCATCGAGACGGATCTGGGCAAGATGCGCCAGGCTCTCGAGCAGTTTCCGAACAAGCCCGTCGATCCCCTCCAGGATTGCGCCTACAAGCGCCTCAAGACCCATCTGGAAAAAGCGGAAACCGAACTCGATCAGATCGCGCACAAGGCGCCCTGCCACAAGTGCAAGAAGGAGAACGGCGTGCAACGGACGCCGGACGCGAAGGACCTGGTCAAGAAAAAGGTCGCCCGCCTCGAGGAACTCGCGAAGCTGGACAATGACAACAATCTCGGCGAGCCGGAGAAAGCGGACTGGGTGCTTGCCAAGGCGCTCGACCGCATGCGCACGACGAAGGACGAAACGGGCAAGACGGCCGGAAAGATGCTGGGCGCACTCGTCTGCAAGAACGCTAAGGACGAACTGGTTGTCCTCTGGGCCTACTCCGGTGAGATCGCCGACGGCTGGCGGGAAGCGAACGCCACAGTGAGCAGATTGCAGAAGGCCCTCCAGGAGGAGAAGGATCTTCCCAAGCGAGGAGAGTTGGAGAAGCTTCTCAAAGAGGCCGAAACGCTGCGCGACCACGCCGGCAAGGAAGACGCACTCAAGGAGGAACTCGTTCGCAAGTACTGGAGTCACGCGATTCCGCAGACCGGACCGGACGCGGTTCTCCGTAGCGCCGCCGGAGGCATTGAGTCCATCGAGAAGCTTAACCACGGCAACAAGAAGACGCCCCACGGTGTGTGCGCCGCGCCGAAGATGATCCAGCAGGCGCATCAGAAAGGCCTGGTTCCGATCGGCATGGCAGAGGCGTGGTTCGGCGGCGGAGACAATGCGCACGGCGAGTTTGTCGCCTCCTGCGAGACGTGCATGAAGAACGTCGGCTTTCAGTTGTGCCGGGAGTGCAAATGAACGCAGAGATCGATCACGTCATCAGCGACATCGCATTGTACGATCCGGGGTTTCCCAGCGCGATTCGTGGTGCTTCTCCGGAAGAAATCCGTGCGCTCGAGAACGCCGCGGGCGCCTCTCTGCCGGACGTGTACCGGGAGTTCCTCCTGCGTATGGGGCGCCGTCACGACTTCCTCATTCTTGGGGACGCCGATTTCAGCATTGGGGCGGTCACCGCGTACTACGAACACGGGCTCCGGCCGCCTCCTGGTTTCTGGCTCATCGGCCGCGCGAAGGGCGATCCCTACATCGATACCTACCTGCACTCGCGCGCCGGTCAGAACTCACGGATTGTGGCGTTCCCCGCGCCGCCCGCGTCGGGCTTCGAGCAGTTTGCCAGGACGCACCTGCGATTTCTGGCCGGGAGCCTGCCGCAGTGGATCGCTCTCTCCGCGCTGGAGCTCCTGCGGTTCGATGCGTTTCCGGCGGCGGAGCTTCTCGCCGGAGCGCGTGGAAACGCCCGTGCGCTCGGGCCATGCGAACAGGCTCTGGCCTCAGTGGGGCTGCGTCCGCTCTGGTTTTCGAATGACTGGGTGAGGGTCTACGAAGGACCGGACGGGATGGCCGTGGCGACCGAGTATCCCGGGGGGCGTCTCATTGTCGACCTGCGCGCCGCCGATGAAGCCGCCTTGAGACGATACACTGCCGCCGTCAGCAGCCTGCTGGCATAGGTACAATCGTCTCCATGTCTGAACGCAAGCTGCGCAGCCAGGAATGGTGGGGCCAGCAGAACTACGAGAGCTTTACACGCCGCGCCTGGCTGCGGTCCGAGGGATTCGCACCCGACGCCTTCCAGGGCAAGCCCGTCATCGGGATCTGCAACTCCTGGAGCGAACTGAACAACTGCAACGCCCACCTGCGCACGGTCGCCGAAGCCGTCAAACGCGGTGTCTGGGCGTCGGGCGGTTTCCCGCTGGAGTTCCCCACGATCTCCCTCGGCGAAGTGTTCATGCGGCCAACGACGATGCTGTATCGCAACCTCATGGCGATGGACGTCGAAGAGTCGATCCGCGCCAATCCGATCGACGGCGTCGTCCTGCTGTGCGGCTGTGACAAGACAACTCCCGCGCAGTTGATGGGCGCCGCCAGCGCCGACATTCCCGCTATCGTCGTGCCCGGCGGACCGATGCTCAGCGGCCAGTGGCGCGACCGGGAGCTCGGCTCCGGCACCGACGGCCGGAAGCTATTCGACCTGTTCCGTACCGGCCAGCTCAGCGAAGAAGAATGGTCCGAGATCGAAGGCGGAATCTCCCGCAGCGCCGGGCACTGTACCGTCATGGGGACCGCGTCGACCATGACCAGCCTTGCCGAAGCGCTCGGCATGACGCTCACCGGTTGCGCCAACGTCCCCGCACCGGACTCGCGCCGGATGCTGATGGCGGAATTGAGCGGGCGCCGCGCGGTGGACCTGGTCCGCGAAGATGTCCGGCCTTCGCACATCATGACGCGCGAGGCTATCGAGAACGCCATCACGGTCGACATGGCGATCGGCGGCTCGACCAATGCGGTCGTTCATCTGCTGGCCATCGCCGGCCGGCTCGGCATTCCGCTCACGCTCGAAGATTTCGACCGCGTCTCGCGACACACGCCCTTCCTGGCCAACATCAAACCCTCAGGCGAGTTCCTCATGGAGGATTTCTTCTACGCCGGTGGGCTCCCGGCGGTGATGCGCGAGATCCTGCCGCTCTTGCACGACATTCCGACCGTCACTGGAAAGACCGTCCGGCAGAACGTGGAGGCAGCGCCGTGCCACCGGCGCGAAGTGATCCGGTCGTTCGCCGAACCGTTGCACGCGACCGGGGGCACGATCATCCTGCGCGGCAACCTCGCTCCCGATGGAGCTGTCGTGAAGCAAACGGCCGCTTCGCCCGAGCTCCTCCAGCATCGCGGGCCCGCGTACGTGTTCGAAACCTACGAACAGATGCGCGCGCAGATCGACAGTGACGACCTGCCGATCGACCGCAACACGGTCCTGGTGATGAAGGGCTGCGGACCGCACGGCGGTCCGGGATTCCCTGAATGGGGCCACATCCCGATGCCCCGTGTCCTGCTGAAGCAGGGCATCTCCGACGTCGTGCGCGTGAGCGACGCGCGCATGAGCGGCACCAGTTTCGGGACGGTCGTGCTGCATGTCGCGCCCGAATCGGCCATTGGCGGTCCGCTGGCGGTGGTGCAAACGGGAGATGAGGTGGTGCTGGACGCGGAGAACCGCCGGTTGGATCTCAACGTCGCTCACGACGAGATCGAGCGGCGGCAGAAAGCGATACCCTCGCGCAAGCCGCACTACGACCGCGGCTACGGCAAGCTCTTCCTGGAACACGTCACCCAGGCGAATCTTGGGTGCGACTTCGACTTCCTGCGGAAGGTTTGAATCCGCTCCGTCCGTCGCGTCTGGGCTGACCGCGAGTAGGGCCTGGAGTGTCGGCTTACTGCTCCAGCACGGCGATGACGGGAAAGTGATCCGACGGGTAGCGTCCATCCTCGTTGTAGGTCACCGTTTCCGTTTCCAGGACCTTGAACGGGCCGCGGAATAGAATCCAATCGATGCGGTGGCCGGTCGTGCGGCCGGCGAACGTGCTGCCCGTGCCTTCGGGACCGATCGTGCGCGCGGCCGAGGTCCAGGCGTCGTTGAACGTCTCCGTGAGGATCTTGTACGGTTCAGCCGTGGGGGCGGCGGCGTTGAAGTCGCCTGTGATGATCACCGGCAGATCCCGTGCGGGCCTGCCGGCGCGCTCGGCGAGCAGCCTGGCCGAGTTGATGCGGGTGACGCCCCCGTCCGGCGTGTGGTGAAAATGCGTGTTGTAGAGATAGAAGCGGCTGCCGTTGGAGCGCATCTCGAACAGCGCCCAGGTCACCATCCGCGGCAGCGACGCGCCCCACGCCTGGCTTCCCGGCATCTCGGGCGATTCCGACAGCCAGAAGTTGCCTGACTCGATGACCCGCAGTTTGGCCGGTTTGTAGAAGATGCCCATGTGTTCGTCTTCGCGGCTGCCGCGGCGGCTGTCGCCGAACCATTCGTATTCCGGCAGGTTCCGGACGATGTACTCGCCCTGGACGTGGAACAACTCCTGGGTGCCGATGACGTCGGGCGTCTTGAGGCGGATGGTGCGCAGCAGCAGGTCGCGGCGCAGTTCCCAGCGGTTCGGACCGTCGCCCGGCGCCGGGTAGCGGACGTTGAAGCTCATGACGCGCAGGGTTTCCGCGGAGACGCCCAGCGCCAGGAACAGGATTGAGACCGGAAGAATGACGCTTCGCATGGACACCGCGTCAGGTCAGCCCCTGCGCTTCCTTGAACCAGGGGTCGCGCGTCTCGCGCCGGAACGCGCGTACCTTCTCGCGCAGGGTGGCGAGCGTTTCCGCCATCGCGGGACGGCCGGCAAGGTTCGTCGTCTCCGCCGGGTCGCGCTCTACGTCGTACAACTCTTCCGCCGTGTGATGCAGTACCGCGCTCGTGCGGCGGCGGCCCATCTTCGGATCGCGCCGCGCGACGACATCCTCCCACGTCGGCGACGCGTAAAGATCGCTTGGGAGCGGCATCTCGAGCTCGGGATACAGAATCCGCGAGTACTTGTACTTGTGCGTGCGGATGCCGCGCACGGGGAAGTAGTTGTTGATTTCGTGGAAGGTGTGCGAGAAGTAGATCTCGTCGCGGCCCGTGTTGGTGGCGGATTCGAGCACCGGCAGCAGGCTCTTGCCGTGCAGCGGATAGCTCGGGCCCGCAGCTCCGGTCCAGTCGAGGACCGTCGGCGTGATGTCCGGCCAGTGGACCAGCGCGTCGGAGGAAACGCCCTTCTGGCGCTGCTCCGGCGAGCGCACGATCAGCGGGCAGTGCAGGCCGGAGTCATACGGGCTGCCCTTGGCGCCAGGAAACGGCATTCCGTGGTCGCTCATGTAGATCACCAGCGTGTCGCGCGCCCTCCCGGACTGCTCCAGCGCTTCCAGAAAGAAGCCGATGCCCTGGTCCAGGCGGTCGATGGCCTGGTAGTATTCGGCCAATTCCGCGCGCACGGCCGGCGAATCGGGCAGGAAGTCCGGGACGATCACGTCGGCCGGGCGGTACTCGCGCCGCTCCACTTTCGGGTAGTCCCGGTTGTTGGCGAACTGCTTGCCGCCATGCGAGCGGTGCGGATCGGCGAACCCGACCTGCAGGTAGAAGGGTTTGTCCCCGATCTCGCGCCAAAAACGACGCGCTTCCTCGGCCATGCCCCACACGTCGCGCGTGCCGCCATCCTTGCCGCCGGCCGACTGAAAGTCCCACGGGTATACCTCCGGCGGCTCGACGTGCAGCTTACCGATCACGCCGGTGGCGACTCCCCTCGCGCGCAGCAGTTTCGGCAGCGACTCCACCGTGCGGTGCGTCGTGAAGTCGTGCGGCATGTGCGCGTGGCCGAACTGGCCGTTGGCGTGGTTCTGCAGGCCGGTCAGCACGACGGACCGGCTCGCCGCGCACGACGGCGTGGTGCAGAAGGCGTGCCGGAACAGCGTGCCTTCGCGCGCCAGCCGGTCCAGGTTGGGGGTGCGGACCACTTTATTTCCGTAGCAGCCCGCGATGGGCGAGTGGTCGTCCGCGATCAGAAGCAGGACGTTGCGCGGACTGCCGCCCGCCGTCTGCGCCAGCGCGGGAGCCGCCGCGGAGCCAAGGAATTGCCGCCGGTTCATGCCGCTCATTGTGTCATATACTGTCTAACCGATGCCTCTCTCCCGACGCGCATTCCTGGGCGCCGCCGCCCTCACGCCCGCCCTGGCCCAGCAGCCCCGCGATTGGACCGGCCAGAACCCCGTCCGCTACCCCGACGCCGACATCCTGGTGCTCGACAAGCGCTTCGCCCAGTACCGCATCGGCAACACGCCGATCCAGCGGCTCCATACCGGCATGCTGTGGGCCGAGGGTCCGGCGTGGAACGGCGTCGGCCGCTACCTGGTGTGGAGCGACATCCCGAACAACGTCCAGATGCGCTGGGTGGAGGATGACCGCCGCACGACCGTGTTCCGCAACCCGGCGGGCAACTCGAACGGCAACACCTTCGACTGGCAGGGCCGCCAGATCTCCTGCGAGCACGGCACGCGCAAAGTCGTGCGCTACGAGTACAACGGCACGCAGACGGTGCTCGCCGAACGCTACCAGGGCAAGCGGCTGAACGCGCCGAACGACGCCGTGGTCCATCCCGATGGCGACATCTGGTTCACGGACCCCGGCTACGGCAGCCTGCTCAACTACGAAGGCAACAGGGCGCCACTCGAGATCAAAGAGGCCGTCTATCGCGTGGATGGCAAGTCCGGGCAGATCACGCTCGTGACCGACGAAATCCGCAAGCCGAACGGCCTGTGCTTTTCCCCGGATTACAAGAAGCTCTACGTCGCTGACACTGGCGCTACGCACTACGAGGACGCGCAGAAGATTATCAAGGTGTGGGACGTGGCGGATGCGAAGTCGCTGCGCAACGGCAAGACCTTCTGCTCGATGGACCTGCCCGGCAAGGGCGCGGGGCTGGCCGACGGCATCCGCGCCGATACGGACGGCAACATCTGGGTCGGCGCCGGATGGGTCGGCGCGGGCTACGACGGCGTCCACATCTTCGCCCCGGATGGCATGCGGATCGGGCAGATCCTGCTGCCGGAGATCTGCTCGAATCTGTGTTTCGGCGGCGCCAAGCGGAACCGGCTGTTCATGACGGGCAGCCAGTCGCTCTACGCCGTCTACACCGAAGCGCAGGGCGCCCACATTACGTAGCGGGGCGGTACGTTGCCCAGGCGGTGTCGGTCTCGTAAATGCGCGCGTGGCGGATGCGGAAGCGTTCGTCGAGGCGCGCGCGGACCTCGTCATAGAAATACCGCGCCAGATTTTCGGCGGACGGATTGATCGTGTCGAATGGCTGCAGGTCGTTGATGAACTGGTGGTCGAGCCGCCCCACCACTTCGCGCACGGCTCTCTTCACGTCGCCGAAATCCACCAGCAGGCCGATGTCGTTCAGCTCCGGACCTTCCACCGCCAATTGGATGCGGTAGTTGTGCCCGTGCACGTTCTCGCACTTGCCCTTGTAGCCGCGCAGCGCGTGTCCCGCGGCGAATGTCTCCTCGACGCACACTTCGAACATGGGGGTCAAACTTCTATTGTCCTACAGTCCCGCGCAGCCGTTCGGCCAGTTCCCCCGCGTGACCGGTCCGGTCTTCGTCAGAGTCATCGGGGGCAGCGGGACGCGGCAGTCGGTCCAGTAGAAGGGCAGGTCCGGGTGGAACCAGTTGCGGTGGTCGCGCGCCATCCAGCCCTCATCGACCGCGGTCTTCACGGGATCGCCGGTCTTGTGTCCAAAGAACGCCGCAAGCGCGGCGGCCGCCTCGCGGCGCGTCACCGGAGCGTCGGGTGAAGCGTGAAGGTCGTGCGCGTTGAGCGGGTAGATCCCGCGGATGGCAGCCCACTGGATCGCCGCGAACCGGGGGTGCGACGGCGGCAGATCGTCGAACCAGACCAGCGGGACGCCCCGCATCGCCAGTTCCTGCTGCACCTCCGCCGGTTCAGGAAAGCGGCCGCGTTCCAGCGCCAGGCTGGCGATCGTCCCGGCCGACTCCCCAGCGTTCCATTCAATCGGATGCAGGCGGAAGGCGCCGTTGGTGAGGTGCGTCACGCCGATCGTCTTGCCCGACGCAAGCAGGTTGGTCACCTTCTTCGGCAGCAGCGTGCTCATGGGAAGCTGGAACGGCTTCGGCATCATCATGCGGCCGCGCTCGTTGGCGCCGCACGGATGAATATCGACCATGTAGAATCCGGTCCCGACCGAATCGCCGAACCACTTCGCGCGCACGCCGGTCTGGTACTCGTCGACAATATCCTGCTCCACCACGCGCCCCTGAGCGATCAGCCGCCGCGACTCGCGGATGTAGGGGTACTTCGACAAGCCGTCGGCCGTGCCCATCACCTCGGGACGCAGCATCAGCTCCGGGTAGCCCTTGCCCTTGCCGTCATCGCGCGCGAGGTCCGTCTGGAGCCAGTGGAGGAACGCGAGCGAGACGCGCTTGGCCTGCTGGAGCACGCGCGCCGTATCGAGCGGCGTGCGGTCGAGCAAAGATTCGTCGTGGTAGTCCTGGCGCGGCCAGTTGATCAGCGCCAGTTCGCGCGGACCGCCGGGCTGCGCGAAATTCGCCGCCCGCAGCAGGCGCCGCCACGTGAAGAACGGGCGGGGAGACTGGTTGTTCGGAATCGGCGGCTCCTCGCCGAACATCACGTACTGCACGCGGCCCTTCCAGCCCAGCTCCTCCGGGTAGTTCAGCAGGAAGCTGAACGGCTGGCCGTCGCGGAACCGCTCGTACTCCGGCGGCTTGGCGACGCGGTGCGATTCGCCGGGCCGGTGCTCGATCGCAAACGGATATGTGAAGCTCTGGACGCAAGCGGGGTTCGCCTCGGCGGCCGCGTGCGGTTCGTTCGTGTCGTTCTTCGCCTCCGAGCCCACCACGTAGGGGACGCCCGCCAGCGGGAGCAGGTCGCCCGCCTCGGTCGCATCCAGCACCCAGCGTGGACGGAAGCGGGTGACCTCACGGGTCTCGAAGTTGTACGCATGGGCCGCACGGATGGCGCCGCCCCGGATTTCCAGGTTGAAGATCTGTGTGCGCAGGTAGAGCTTGACGCGGTACGGCGCCAGCATCTCTTCGAGCACCCGCACGCCGACGCGGGGCTCAAAGCACAAGGAGGACACGTAGCAGCCGCCGGGATTCAGATTCTCCATCGCGGCCGCGGCCGGCGTGAGCATCGTGTACCGGCGGTAGTGATCGCGGATGCGGCGCCGCATCTCAGCGTAGAGGTGCGTGACGCCGGTGAGTTCGATGAACTTGTTCTCGTCGAGCGCGGACACTCCGCCGGCGGTCATCTGCCCGCCGATCCAGCTTGTCTCTTCGGTCATGCAGACCGCATGCCCGCGCGACGCCGCGGCGATCGCGGCGGACACGCCGCCCATGCCCGCGCCCACCACGAGGACGTCGCAGGCGATTTCGGGAGGCGTCGCAGGCACGGTCACCTGCCGCAGGAACGACGCCGGGTCACCCTCGGCGCGGACGCTCTCGACATCCACCAGCGTGTGGGTCTGCGCGGCGAGCGATGCCGCGCACAGCAGCGTCAATACCGAATAGCGAGTTGTGGCGTGGAGATCCATTTCTGTCCCTGAAGGCGTGATTCAAGCGCGTACAGCAGAATACCCGTGGAAAGATACGTTCGTTCCATTAGGTTCGCTGGGCGTCCGCTGAGGACGAGGTCCTCGAAGTCGCGCACCATGAAGCCCCAATGATTGTGGTTGTAAAGCTGGATGTAGAAGCAGGACGAGTGCGGCTCGGCGCGGCCCTTCTCGCGCGCCGCGAACAGGTAGTCGCGCGCCTGCCCGTCGAGGTTGAGCACCGTGCCCTTGAGGCCGTCCCGATACTTCACCTGGATCGCCGCCAGCGGAAAGCGCTGCTTGTCCGGCGGCGGATTCACGCGGCGGGAGAGCGCGGCCTCCATCAGGTCGCGCGACCAGTCCCCGCGCCTGGCCAACTCCCACACTTCCTCGCCCTCTACGCAGCGCACCGCCTCGACGCCCGTCTCGCCGCCCCCGCGGCGCTCCGCCATCGCCTGCATCAGTTCGATGGCGTGGTAACCGTGCTCTTCGATGTCGCTGAAGCTCACGGCCAGCAGTTCTTCGAGCTGAACGCCGCCGGGGAACTGCAGCGGCGGGCGGCGCCAGGTGAGCGGCAGCGTCGACCCGCACATGAACGGGATGCGCATTTCCTTCACGCGCCGGTACATCTTCTCGGCGTCGCCCCACTCGTAGGCGAAGTACTTGTCGTTGAACAGCGGCACGACGCGCCCGTCCTCGCGCATGACGGTGGTCGCCTGGTCGAAAAACTTCCAGCGCGGGTACATGATGTTGCCGCGCGGTGTCCGTGGGTAGTTGCCGTGCTCGCCGATGATCGCGACGCCATCCACCGCGATCTTCGAGCCACCCAGCCGCATCGCTCCGGCAATGGACGGATAGATCGTGACGCCATATTCTTCCGCCTGCTCGCGCGCCATGTCGTTGACCGGGAACTGGTCGACGTAGAGGGACGCCACATCGACGGCCGGCTGATAGCTCTTGCCGTTCAGCCGGTAGCCGAAGAGCAGCCGTCCCATGAACACGTCGGCGTGGGAGTTCGGGAAGTAGGTGTTCAGAATGCACGCCACTCGAGGACGCCCCCTCCGGGCGGGAGTCTGGGCGCCGGCCGCCAGCGCGGGCGCCGCGAGAAAATGCCGTCGCTTGATCATGCCTGGGCTCGTCTTGACATTGTATAGTGAGGAGTTCACCCTTCCAATGCAGATCTCCGAACTCGAAACTCCCGCGCTTCTCATTGACCTCGACATCTTCGAGCGGAACCTGAAGCGCGCCGCCGATTACACGCGGCAACACGGCCTGCGGCTGCGGCCGCACACCAAGACGCACAAGGTGCCGGAAGTGGGCCGGCGGCAGATCGAATCCGGCGCCGTCGGGCTGACGGTCGCCAAGGTCGGCGAGGCCGAAGTGATGCTCCGCTCCGGCACCCCGGACCTGCTCGTCGCCTACCCGGTGATCGGCGCATCGAAACTGCGCCGTCTGGCCGAGGTCGCGCGACAGACGCGCGTCACGGTCGCGCTCGATAGCGAGGAGGCGGCGCGCAGCCTGTCCACAGCGGCTGTGGAGCAAGGCGTCGGGTTTGGCGTGCTGGCCGAAATGGACGTCGGGCTCGGCCGCGTCGGCGTCACGCCGGGGCCGGACGTTGTGGCCCTGGCGAAGTTCCTTCAAAGCCTGCCCGGGCTCTCCTTCGAGGGGATTACGTTCTATCCCGGCCACATCAAGAAAGCCGGCGAGGACGGCGCGTCGGACGAGGCTAGACTCTCGCAGACGGTGCGCGGGGTTCTCGACCTGTTGAGGCACGACGGCATTGTGCCGAACATCGTCAGCGGCGGGTCGACGCCGAGCCTGTTCGACTGCCACACGGTCGACGGGCTCACGGAGATCCGGCCCGGTACGTATGTCTACAACGACGTGAACACGGTCGTCAGCGGCGCGTGCACGTTCGACGACTGCGCGGTGTCGATCCTGGTGACGGTGGTCTCGACGGCGCGTCCGAACCAGATGATCATTGACGGCGGGTCGAAGACGTTTTCGTCCGACCGGCTGGTGGGATCGACCGCGCTGAGCTTTGGGCGGCTGGTGGAGGCGCCCGGAGCGGTGTTCTGCAACATGAACGAGGAGCACGGCTACGTCAACCTCGAGAAGGCCGAGCGCCGCTTCGCCGTGGGCGACCGGGTCCGGATGATCCCGAACCACGTCTGCGCGGCAGTGAATCTGCACGAAAACGTCTACGGCGTGCGGAACGGCACGGTGGAAGTGACGTGGCAAGTCGAGGGGCGGGGCAAGCTGCAATAGCTTGCGTCAATTCTGTGCGGGTTCCGGGGAGCAACCGACCGGGACCGCAATCCCAGAAAGCAGAAGGGCGGGGCAAGCTCCAGGAGCCGCCCCGCCCTTCCAGTTAGTCTTAGATCTACTACATCTTGATCGAGTCGACAGTGATCTTCTCGCCTTCGAGCTTCCCGGCGACGGTCACCTTATGACCCGCGTGCTGTTTCGCCTTGTCCTGGGCGCTCAACTGGTAGATCTTGCCACCCGAAACAAGCACGAGGTTGGCGCCCTTGCCGGCGCAGCCCTTGGCGCAACCGGCGTGAGCATCACTCTCAGCCTTGGCCGTGTCCTTCTTGGCACAGCCTTCGTCTGAGATGTACCCGGTCCACTCGCCGGCCATCGCGCTAAACGCGAAGAGCGCGGCCAACATCAACATCAAAGAGAATTTCTTCAAGGCAAGCCTCCTCAAGCTAGCTTTCGAAACCGTTCTCGCATTATAGCAGGAGTCGAAGCGCCGGACGCAAGAGACCGCGCTTGGGCACCAGCGTGCATCAGATACGGCGAGGAGGTGACTCAAATGGCGCTTCGCCGTACGGTTCCCGCGGCTCTCGCGGCCGCGTTGCTTCTCATTCTGACGTCATGCTCGACCGGTCCCGCGCCCCCGGCCAAGGGTTCGCCGGAGTTCCTGTGGCTGGCCGCCCAGGAGACCTTCCGCACCGGTGACTACGAGCGGGCGGCCGATCACCTGGAGGCTTTGACCAAGACAGACAACGAGTTCCGGTCCAAAGCGGTGGCCATGAAGTTCGTCCTTCTGGCAGGCATCGCCGAGGGCTACATGGACTTGGCTGAGCACTACGAGTTCGGCGCCCGGGCGAACAAAGCCAATCCCACGCCATTCCGGAAGATGGTCATCGAGAACCGGACGCACGCCTCGCGCGAGGCTGTCCGGCTGGCCGAACTCGCCGGCCGCCTTGCGGAAATCACACCAGCGGGTGAAATCACCCTGGACTTTCCCGCACCGCGGGGCAGCGCCGCCATGCCGCCGGTCCTGCTGGCCGCGGCCAAAGGGACACTGCCCAGTGCCGCTGAGGCCGAGCAGGTGAGGAAGACCGCCATCGAGCGCGGCGTGCTGTTGGCGGTCTGCCGCAGCGCCGGCGCGCCGAAGGATGCGGCCAAAATGCACGAGACGTTCAAGGCGCCCCCGGTCACGGTCAAAGTTTCGCAGTTCGCGCTTGGCGCGGCCGAAGCCTACTTTGTCACGTCCCAGTTGTTCAGCCGCCAGAAGCTGGATTTGCCCGACCGTGAGCGGATCTTCCTCGAGAGCGCACAGCGCTTCCTCGACAAGGCCGACGCGGGTGACAGCCGCGCCAAGGACCTGAAGAAACAACTGGAAGCGGCCCACAAGCAGCTCAGCCGCCGCACCTGACCCATGGCGGACCTGAACCGCGGTGCCATCGAGGCGTTTCTTGAGGCGAAGCGCTTTGCGTTTGTCGGTGTATCGCGCGACGCGCGGGACTTCAGCCGCCACGTGTTCCGCGCATTCGCCGGGGCCGGCTATGAGCCGGTACCCGTGAATCCGCACGCCTCTGAGATCGAGGGACAGCCTTCGTATCGCACGGTGGGAGAAATTGCGCCGCCGGTAGATGCCGTCTTCGTGATGACACCGCCCGCCGGGACGCTGGACGCACTCGAGCGGTGCGGCACAGCGTCGATCCGGCGTGTGTGGCTGTTTCGGGGCGCCGGTCAGGGCGCCGTCTCACCCGAAGTGGTGCGCCTCTGCGAGGAGCGCGGATGGAGCCTGGTGGCCGGGGAGTGCCCGCTGATGTTCCTCCCCGGCGCCGGTTGGCTGCACCGGATCCACCGGTTCTTCCGCCACCCCGGGTACTAGCTGACGACTTCGAAATCCCAGCCGAAGCCAGGCTGGTCCGAGGGGCGCGTGTAGATGCCTTCCGGTCCGCGCGTCAGTTGATTATCTTCCTCGTAGCGCTGGTAGACTTCCTTCGGTCCGCCCGGCGCCGGCATGAACATTTCTGCCCATGGACTGTGCGTCGTCGCCATAATGTAGTGGACGCTGTCCCGCGCGCCGCCGCCGTGGGGGATCACCGGGATGTCGTAGGCAGCGGCCAATCCGCCGATCCGGCGCAGTTCGGTGAGGCCGCCGCACCAGTGGATGTCCGGCTGCCAGATTTCGGCGCCTTCGGTTTCCAGCAGGCGCCGGAAGCCGTAGCGTGTGTACTCGTGCTCGCCCGTGACGATGCGCGTCGACTGGATCGCTTTGCGCAGGCGGCCGAATCCTTCGTAGTCGTACGGCTGCAGGCACTCTTCCATCCAATACACCCGGTACGGCGCGAACATCTCCGCCATCTCGATGGTGTAGCGTTCGGTCCAGGCCATCCAGCAGTCGAGCATGATCTCGCCGTCGGGACCCAGCAGCGACCGCGTCCGCTTAACGAGTTCCACGTTCTTTCGCATACCCTCGCGCCCGTCGGCCGGACCGTGCGGGATGGCGAGCTTCAACATCTTGTAGCCGAACTCGACGTGCTGCTCGAGGTCGTTGCCCGTGCAATAGGCCGGAATCCGGGGCTTCGTGGAACCGCCGAGCAGTTTGTACACCGGCATGCCAGCGGCCTTGCCGACGATGTCCCACAGCGCCAGGTCCACGCCGCTGATCGCGTTGATCGCGATGCCTTTCTGGCCGTAAGAGAGACTGGAGCGCCACAGGATGTCCCAGAGGCGCTCGATGTTGAACGGGTCTTCGTTGAGCAGCAACTTGGTGAAGTGCTTCTCCACCACCATGCCGCCGCCCGGACCGCCCTGCCCGTAGCCCTTGATCCCCTTGTCGGTCGTGATCTCGACCGTGAAACCGCCCATGGCCGGATCGCTCGCCATGAACAGCGAGCGCATCGCCTTGTACTCCGGGTAGATCGACATCGGGTTGGCCACTTCGACCCGACCCGTTGACCACGACCCGGGGGCCGGTGTGTACGACGGGACCGGGCGCTTCGGCCGGGTCCGGACGAGGCGGACTCCAGTGATCTTGAGGCCGGTCCGCTCGTTCTGGAACGGGAGCGCGGCAGGTGTGGCAAGGGCGGCGGCAGGCGCCATCCGGAACAGATCTCGACGAAGCATCGCAGGTTCTCCTTGGGCACGATATCACGCTTCCGGCCGAGCGAGGAAGCGATCTTGACAGCAATACCAACCAGTCGGTATGATACCAACTAGTTGGTCTAGCCTGATGACTGCTTCCGCGACGGACTCGAAAACGAAGCTTCTCGATGCCGCCCTGCGGGTCTTCCGCGAAAAGGGATACAACGATTCGACGGTCGACGACCTGTGCCGTTCCGCGGGTGTAACGAAAGGCAGCTTCTTTCACCACTTCTCGAGCAAGGAAGATTTGGCGCTGGCTGCCGTTTCCCACTGGAATGCGGTGACGGGCTCGTTATTTGCGGGCGCACCGTACCAGCAACTCGCGGATCCGCGCAGCAAACTGCTGGCCTACATCGACTTCCGCGCCGCGTTGATCCAGGGAGCGGCACCGGAGTTCACCTGTCTGCTCGGGACGCTGGTGCAGGAGACGTTCGAGACCCACCCCGCGATCCGCGAGGCCTGCTGGTCCGGCATCGAGGGTCACGCCGCGACGCTGCTACCAGCGATTGAAGCAGCCCGCGCCCGTCACGCCCCCAACGCCAGTTGGGAGGCAAGGGGTCTGGCGCTCTATATGCAATCTGTGCTGCAGGGTGCTTTCGTCCTTGCCAAGGCCGGTGGCGACGGGTCTGTCGTGATCGAATCGATCAGCCACCTGCGCCGGTATGTGGAGAGCCTACTTCCAATCAAGCCTGAAGGAGATTCCTATGACGATTGAACCATATCTGTTTTTTGACGGCCGCTGTGAAGAAGCGCTCGGCTTCTACCAGCGCGCACTCGGCGCCCGGGTGGAAATGCTCATGCGCTTCAGCGAGAGCCCCGATCCGGTGCCCGAGGGCCAGCTTCCGGAGGGCTCGGAGGACAAAGTCATGCATGCCAGTTTCGTTGTCGGTGGCGCACGTGTGATGGTCTCCGACGGCGGTTGTATGACGGGCCACGCCCCCCAGGGCTTCGCACTCTCGCTCGCCACGCCCACCGAGGCTGAAGCTCACGACCTGTTCAACGCTCTCACCGAGGGCGGGCAGGTGGGTATGCCCATCGGCAAGACGTTCTGGTCGCCCTGCTTCGGCATGGTCACCGACCGATTCGGTGTGCAATGGATGGTGACGGTCGCCGAACCCGATGCCCCTGGAGGGCTGGCGTGAACGTAATCCCAAAGATTTCACCCCATTTGTGGTTCGACAAGGAAGCCCGGGAGGCTGCCGAGTTCTACTGCTCGCTGTTTCCATATTCGCGGATCATTGCCGTGACCCGGGTTCCGGATACGCCCTCCGGAGACACTGACGTGGTCGAGTTCGAACTCGCCGGACAGTACTTTCAAGCGATCAGCGCGGGACCGCACTTCCGGTTTACCGAGGCCATTTCCTTTGTGGTGCGCTGCGACACCCAGGACGAAATCGATTACTACTGGCAGGCGCTTTCCGCGGTCCCCGAAGCGGAGCAGTGCGGCTGGCTCAAGGATCGTTTCGGCTTGTCGTGGCAGATCGTCCCGGCGGCAATGATCGAGATGATGCGCTCGGGCGATTCGGCTGGAATCGCGCGCGTAACCCAAGCCTTCCTGAAGATGAAAAAGTTCGACCTTGCCGCGCTGACGGCTGCCTACCGCGGCGTCTGAGACTGAGGATTACTTAGCGATTGGCTGGGAGGCAGGGACTCGAACCCCGATACGCAGATCCAGAGTCTGCAGTCTTACCATTAGACGACCTCCCAGAATCTCCTTTAATGTTATCACGCTATTGCGGGACCGTGGCGAGGATCGCGTCCCAGTCGAGCCAGGTTTCCTTCCCCCGGAGCCACTTTTCAAACCAGCCGAACTCGCTTGCCATCTTCACGTACTGATAGCGCGGCTCCGTGATCCCGTGCCCCATGTCAGGGTAGACCAGGAATTCGGTCGGGACTCCCAGCTTCTTGAGCGCCATGTAGAGCTCTTCGCTCTGCGGCCTTGGGACACGCAGGTCGTCCGCCCCTACGTGAATCAGGGTCGGCGTTTTCGCATTCCGGATGTACTTGAGCGGGGACACCTCGACGTAGTGGTCCCAGTTCTCCCACGGCTTGCCCTTGAAGTAGAACTCCCGCGTGGACTGCATATCGGTCTGACCGTACATGGAGATCCAGTTCACCGCTCCCGCGCCGGAGGAAATCGCCTTGAAGCGGTCCGTATGGGTTAAAGTCCAATTGGACCAGTGCCCGCCGGCGCTCCAGCCCATCATGCCTAGCTTGTCCGGATCGGCCAAACCGCGCCGGACCAGTTCGTCGACGCCGGTCATGATGTCGTCGAAGCCCTGGCGGAAGTAGTCACCGGCGATCTGCATCCGGAAACGCTCGCCGTAGTTGGTCGAGCCGCGGTAGTTCGGCTGGAAGACCAGGTAGCCGTTCCCGGCGAACACGTGCACGTACGTGCTATAGGTCGCTGGAAAGCCGTTGACATAGGCGCCGGCCGGTCCGCCGTGGATCTGCACGATGAGGGGATAGCGTTTCCCTGGTTCGTAGCCTGCCGGCTTGACCAGCACGCCTTCCACTCTCTCGCCGTCGGACGCCTTCCATTGAAATGCCTCGTAGGCGCCGAGGGCGAACTCGTCCATCTGCGGATTGGCGGCGGACAGCCGGTTCCAGCGGGCGGGCGCTCCGAGGTCTGCCGCGCGTGCCAGGAAATACTCCCGCGGCTTGTCCGGAGCCTCAGCCGCCAGCAGGTAGGCGCCGGTCTCATGATGATAGGATGCCGCCACGACGCCGGTGTGGCTGGTCAGCGAGCGCACTTCGCCGGAGGGCCAGTCGATCGCGTACAGGTTGCGGTTCAGCCCAACCCCGGCGACGAAGTGCAGGCTGCGCGAGTCCTTGCTCCAGGCGAGGTCACCGACATCGTAGTCCCAGCCCCCGGGCAGCATCTTCCACTCGCCGCCCGAAGTGGCTCGGACCCACGCCCGGGCACGGCGGAACGGCTGGAAATCCTCGGCTGCGGTCAGAGCTACCCAGCGTCCGTCGGGAGAGACAGCCGGCAGCGATTCGCTCGTCCGGTTGTCCGTGAGGCGCTCGACGCGCCCGGTGGATGCTTCCACAAGGTACGCTTCCTGCTCGTACACGCCGTCGGGCCCTTGGGCATAACGGCTGGTGGACCGGCCGAGGAACGTGATCCAGGCGCCGTCACGCGACACCTGAAAGCTCTGGACCGAGTACGCCTCGCCCGATGTGATTTGGTTCGGCGCGCCTCCCTCCAGCGGCGTCTGCCACAGGTGCACCTGGGGCTGGGGGGCATCGGTGTGGCGCACGTCAAACTTCAGTTCGATCCGCTTGCGAGCGGTCGCGGGCAGGGTGTCGGGCGCGGTGAAGTACAGCTTCGAGGAATCCGGCGCCCAGGCGAACGCGTCAATGCCGGTTTCATGGCTCGTCAGGGCCCGCACGGCGCCGGCCGCCAGGTCGCGCAAGTAGATCTGCGCACTCTCCGGCGTCCCTGCCAGATAAGCCAGCCAGCGGCCGTCGCGGCTGAACGCATAGGACCGCACGGCCGAGCGGGCGCCGCCCTTCAGGTCGGCGGAAACGCGCTGCGCTTCGCCGCCCCCGGCGGACATCAGGTAGAGCTGATTCGGCCCTTCCCGGTCGGAGAGGAAAGCAAATGACCGCCCGTCCATGGCGAAGCGCGGGTCGCGCTCATTCTTCCCCTTGGTGAACGTCATCCGGCGCGCGGGTCCGCCGCCGGTCTCCGCGACGTAGAGATCCGTGAAGCGCTTCCCTTCCTTCCAGTCCAACTCGTCGATTGCGTAGACAAAGGACTGTCCATCCTGCGAAAGGCCCCCACCCTGGACCGAGCGCAATTCCAGCACATCGAGGAAGGTCATCGGGCGCGGCGCCGCCGCGGCAACGGCGACCGCCAACCACGCAATCGAAAGCGCGATCTTCACTGGTTCGTCCTCATTTCGCCATGACAGCCTCGGCCGTCCACTCCGTCTCCTGCTGCTCGCGTGAGATCGGGAGACCAAGGCGCGTACAGATATCGAGATGGATCTCCTTGATCGACCGCGCCGCGGGCACCGTGATCAGCATCCCGCGCTCTTCATAGAGGCGGAGCAACGGCCTGGTCTTTTCGTGGTATTCGCTGAGGCGCACGCGGAGCGCTTCCGCATTGTCGTCGGCGCGCTTGGTGAACCCGCTGCCTTCACCCATCCGGGCCCGGAACGAGATCCGCTCCTGCACCAGGTCGTCCGGGATATTCAGATAGATCACGCGGTCCAGGTTCCAGTTCTCGAACAGGTACTCCGCCTGGCCGCGCGTCCGGGGAAATCCGTCAAGCACAAAGCCGTAGTTCCAGTCGTGGTCCTCAAGGCGGCGGCGCACTACCTCCTCCACAATCTCGTCCGGAACCAGCCGTCCTTCGTCGGTGATGCGCTTGATCCGCGCCGCGAGCTTGGTGTGGTGCGCGACGTTCCACCGGAAGATGTCCCCAATCGAGATGTGAACGAAATCGTAGGACTGGCAAAGCAGTTTCGCCTGCGTGCCTTTGCCGGAGCCTTGGGGACCCACCATAATGTATTTGTGCATAGGCGTGGCGTGCTATCGTGATTAGTTAAACTGTAACGCACTCCACGGCTTCGCTTCCGGGCCGTACCGGCGCCTCCCAGGCGGTACGGCGCAGAGAATCCACCTTGCGCAAGATGCGTCACACAGCACCGGCCCGTTCCTCCCGGAGAGTGAAGAGCGCAACCGTGCGGCCGTTCCCTGTTCCAGCGCCGGAGGAGGCCGTCGACGCGTTGCGCGATCCGTCCCTCTATATCAACCGCGAACTGAGCCTGCTCGAATTTCAGCGGCGCGTCCTCGAGGAGGCGATGGATCCTGGCAATCCGTTGCTCGAACGCGTCAAGTTTCTCGCGATCGTTTCCTCGAACCTGGACGAGTTCTTCATGGTCCGGGTTGCCGGCCTGATGCACCAGGTCGATGCCGGCATCCTCGACGTCGGTCCGGACGGCATGCCGCCGCGCGAGCAGTTGGACGCGATCCGGGACGTGGTGATGACTCTTTGCGCCCAGCAGGAGGATCACTTCGAAGAGGAATTGCGGCCCGCCCTGGCCAAGGCCGGCATTGAGATCCTTGACTACACTGATTTGACCGAAGCCCAGCGGGGCCGAGCCGACGCCTATTTCCAGCACAGCGTCTTTCCGGTTCTGACGCCGCTGGCTTTCGATCCGGGCCGCCCGTTCCCCCACATCTCCAATCTCAGCCTGAACTTCGCCGTTTCGATCCGCGACCACCGGGGTATCGACCAGTTTGCCCGGCTGAAGGTGCCGCACACGCTCCAACAGTTGGTCCCGGTCCACGCGCAGCAGGACGGCAAGACGAGGGCAGGGAAGCCCCATGCCTGTGTCTGGCTCGAACAGTTGATCCGCGCCAACCTGGCGTCGTTGTTCCCAGGTATGGAGGTCGTGCAGGCTCACGTATTCCATGTCACGCGCGACGCGGAAATGGCCATTCAGGAACTGGAGGCGGCGGATCTGCTCGAGACGATCGAAGAGGGAGTGCGGCAGAGGCGCTTCAACAGCGTTGTGCGATTGAAGGTGAACGAAGAGATGCCGGGAAGCCTGCTCGACATCCTCGTCAACAACCTCGAGGTGGAACGGTGGCAAGTCTACCGCCAGAAGAGCAACTTGTCGCTTGGCCGCCTGATGGCGCTTGCCGCTCTCGACCGTCCGGACCTCAAGGACCTCGCGTTTCTCCCGCGCGTCCATCCCGCCCTCGACCCGAAGACCGAGGAGGATCTGTTCGCCGCGTTCCGCCGCGGCGATATTCTGCTGCATCACCCGTTCGACTCCTTTCAGCCCGTCGTCGACTTCCTCCGCCAGGCGGCGCGCGACCCTCAGGTGCTGGCGATCAAGATGACGCTCTACCGGGTGGGGCGCAACTCCCCGGTGGTCGAGGCGCTTCTCGACGCCATGGAGCACGGCAAAGAGGTCGCCGTGCTGGTGGAACTCAAGGCGCGCTTTGACGAGGAAAGCAACATCGAGTGGGCGCGCCAGTTGGAGCGGCAGGGCGTCCATGTCGTCTACGGCCTGGTCGGTTTGAAGATCCACTCCAAGGTCGCGCTGGTGGTGCGCCGCGAAGGAAAGGTGATCCGCCGCTATGTGCACCTCGCCACCGGCAACTACAATCCGGTGACAGCGCACCTGTACACGGATCTCGGCCTGTTCACGGCGGACGAACAGATTGGCGCCGATGCCACCGACCTGTTCAACTACTTGACGGGCTATTCGGCCAAACGCGACTACCGGAAACTGCTGGTGGCGCCGATCAATTTGCGCTCCTGCCTGGAGACGCTCGTCCGGCGTGAGATCGAACACCAGAGGAACGGCCGTTCGGGCCACCTGGTCCTGAAGACGAACGCGCTCGTGGACGGGCGGATGATCCGCCTGCTGTACGAAGCCTCGCAGGCCGGGGTGCAGGTGGATCTGATTGTCCGCGGGATCTGTTGCTTGCGTCCCGGTGTCCCGGGCGTCAGTGAGAATATCCGGGTGCGCAGCATCGTCGGCAGGTTCCTGGAGCACAGCAGGATTTACTATTTCAAGAACGGCGGTGCGCCGGAGATCTATGCGGGCAGCGCGGACCTGATGCCCCGCAACATCGACCGCCGCGTCGAGGTCCTGTTCCCTGTCACCGATGAGGCGATGGTGAGCCACTTGGTCGAGGTCGTCCTTCGCGCATACCTGACGGACAATGTCAAAGCGCGCCACCTGGAGTCTTCCGGACGCTACAGCCGCGGGGCCGGGAGTCCGGGAGAGGAACCGGTCGACTGCCAGGCGAGCCTGGTTGGGCCGGCCGGTGCGCGCGCCGGGTGAACCGATGCTGGAGAAGCTCAATCTCAAGCGGGAACTCAGCGAGAAGGAGTTCCGCAAGATGCTGCCGAAGCTGCAGCGACGCCTCTACGACCTGGAGAAAGCCGCCTGGGACAACCGCATCCCGTCGGTGATTGTTTTCGACGGCTGGGATGCGGCCGGCAAAGGATCGGCTGTCGCTACCCTGACCGCGAGGCTCGATCCCCGCGGGTTCAAGGTGCATCCGATCCAGCCTCCACGCACCTTCGAGCGCGGCCGCCCCTGGTTGTGGCGTTTCTGGCTGCGCACTCCGAATCGCGGCGAGATCGCCATCTTCGACAAGAGCTGGTACATGCGTGTGCTGGAGGAGCGGGTCGAGGGCCGGATCACCGACCGCGAGTGCCGCGAGGCCTACCGCGATATCGTCGATTTCGAGCGAGCCCTGGCCGACGACGGCGCCGCGATCATCAAGTTCTGGCTGCACATTAGCAAGAAAGAGCAGAAGCGGCGTTTCAAGCAACTGGAGAAGGATCCGCTCAATGCCTGGCGGGTCTCCGAGCGCGACTGGGAGCGCCACGAAAAGTACGACGAGTACCTGATCGCGGCCGAACGGATGTTCGAGATGACCGATACCGAGTGGGGACCCTGGACGATTGTCGAGGGGACCTGTCAGTTCTGGGCGCAGCGGAAGATCTTCGAGCACGTCATCGGCGTGCTGGAGCAGCACCTCGGCGACCGCGTACCGCAGCCGCTGGACCTCGCTCCGGAGAAGGAGAAGCAGGACGCCGGCTTGCGGGCCGCGCTCGATGCCGCTGAGAGCGCCGCGGGAGTGATGTAGGCGGGAGCCGGGAATGCTGGATACGATCGATCTCTCGCTCAAACTTGACCGGACGGCCTATGTCGCCCAGTTGACCCGCCGCCAGGTCCAGTTGCGCGAGCTCGCCTACCAGCTCTATCTGCAGGAGCGCCCCGCCATCATCCTCTACGAAGGGTGGGATGCCGCCGGCAAGGGAGGCAGCATCAAGCGGGTCACCGAGCACCTCGATCCGCGCAGCTTCGTCGTCTACCCGATCAGCGCCCCGGAAGGCGAGGACAAGACGCACCATTACCTGTACCGGTTCTGGCGCCGGCTCCCCGAGCAGGGCCAGATGGCAATCTTCGACCGGAGCTGGTACGGTCGCGTCCTGGTGGAGCGCGTGGAAGGCTTCTGCACCGAGGCGGAATGGCGGCGCGCCTACCGCGAGATCAATTCCTTCGAGCGACAGTTGCGGGCGTTCGGGACCATCATCATCAAGTTCTGGATCCACATCAGCCGCGACGAGCAGTTGCGCCGCTTCGAAGAGCGGGAGAGGACCGGATACAAGAGCTGGAAGCTGACCGCCGAGGATTGGAGAAACCGCGACAAGTGGGGTGTCTACGAGCAGGCGGTCCGCGACATGCTGCTCAAGACCAGCACGATCACCGCGCCGTGGACCATCATCGAAGGCAATGACAAGTGGTGGGCTCGTGTGCGGACGCTGGAAACTCTGGTCGACGTCTTCTCCCGGGAGTTGAACCATGAACCGGCCGACCCGCTCACGGCCAAGACGGGGAAATCCCGGTCCAGGACCGGGAAATCCTCGGGCAACAAGACATTAAAGGAGAAGCAATGAGGATCCTGCTCTTCTCCGACATCCACAGCGATCTGAGGACCCTGGAACGCCTGGCGGCTACCCCGGCGGATCTCTACGTGTGCGCGGGTGACCTGGTGAGCTGGGCGCGCGGCTTGGATGCCTGCGCGGACGTGCTCCGTCCGCTCGGTTCCAGCCTCCATGTGCTGCCTGGCAATCACGAATCGGCCGGCCAGATTGAGGCGTTCTGCGACCGGTACGGGTTTACGCCCTTCCACGAACGGACGAAGCAGGTGGGCCGTTACACGGTGGCCGGTCTCGGCTACTCCAGCCCCACACCATTTAACACTCCAGGCGAGTATACCGAGGAGCAGCTTGAAGACAAGCTCGCGGCGTTCCACGGGCTGAATCCGCTGGTGCTCGTCTGCCACGCGCCGCCGTTCGGAACGTCGCTCGACCGCATCGAGGAAGGGCTCCACGCAGGGAGCCGGTCCGTCCGGGCGTTCGTCGAAGCGGCCCAGCCGGAGTACTTCTTCTGTGGTCACATCCACGAAAGCGAGGGGGTCACGGAGACCATCGGACGCACGGTTGCCGTCAACCTCGGGAAGCGGGGCTACTTGCTGGACTTGGAGGATGAAGCGGTCTAGCGCCCGAGCACGTACACGGTCTCATCCTCTTTGACGAAGATGAGTTGCTCGCGGATGACCCGCTCCTGCTCGGCCTGATCCTGTTCGAGGCTCCGGATGCGTTCTTCCCGGCGGTCGTTCTCGCGTTGGAGCGCCTCGATCCGCTGCTCGTAATCCTGGATGTCGCGCCGCTTCTGCATCCACGACGGCACCCCGTGGGGTCCGAGTAACGTAAAAAATGCATACGAAACGGCAAGTGCCAGGAAAAACAGGTAACTCCAACGAAAATCGCGAAATTTCATCTTGTCCCGCCGGACCTTTCCCCTATAGTACCATCGGAGTTGGCGAATGCCAGAGGTTTTTCGCATGTTCGAGCCGTTGGTTGTGCTGAGCTCCTGTTCCGGCCCCGAAGAGGGCGCCCGTCTCGCCCGCCTGCTGGTCGGCGAGAGGGTTGCGGCGTGCGTCAGCTTGGTCCCCGGAGCCCAAAGCATCTATCTCTGGCAGGGAAAGATGGAGGAAGCCGGGGAGTGCCTGCTGCTCATTAAGACGTCCCGGCCCTGCCTCAACCGTTTGCAGGAGTTGCTGGCCGGTCACCACAGCTACGACGTGCCCGAGGTTCTGGCAATCCCGGTGGCGGACGGCTCTCCCGCCTATCTGCGCTGGCTTGAAGAATCGCTGGCCCAAACAAGTGAGGACAATCCTGTGCTATGATTCACGCGGATCTTGGTCTGATCTTCGACATGGACGGCGTGATTGTCCACTCGAACCCGGTGCACCGGGAGGCCTGGAGCCGGTACAACCGGCAGTTTGGGATCGAGACCGGCGAGGAGATGCACCGGCGGATGTACGGCAAGAGGAACGACGAAATCGTACGTGATTTTTTCGGTGCGGACTTGCCGGAGACCGAAGTGGCGGCGCGTGGAGCGGCCAAGGAAGCGCTCTATCGCCGGTTGATGGCGCCGCGGCTGGAAGAATCGCTGGTGCCGGGAGTGCGGGAGTTTCTGGATCGCAGCGCCGGCCTGCCGGTGGGACTGGCCACCAATGCCGAGCCGGCCAACGTCGATTTCGTTCTCGACGGGGCAGGGTTGCGTCCGTTCTTCCGGGCGGTCGCCAATGGGCAGGAAGTGAGCCGCCCCAAGCCGGATCCGGAGATTTACCTGCGGGTTGCGGCCCTGCTCGGCCTTGACCCGCGGAATTGCATCGTGTTTGAAGACTCGTATTCGGGGGTGGCCGCGGCGCGCGCCGCTGGAGCCCGCGTGGTGGCTCTGCGGACAACACATACGGAGTTCGACGGCGTGGATTTGGCCGTTAGTGACTTCCGCTGCGGCGAATTGCAGTCATGGCTTCGGAGGCAACAGCCGCTCGTCTAGGCGGCGCATTCCGCACGGTCGTTTTGCTGCTGCTGGCCGCGCTTCCCGCGCTGGCCCAGCCGTGGCAGACCCTCACCCTCGACCAGGCCGCCTCCCGCAAGAACCCGGATTTCTCCCCCGCGTTCGATGGCCGTCCCGTCGCCGTCAACGGACAGGTGTCGATCCTGCCCTTCCGCTTCGGAGACGCCGACTGGATGGCGGTGGAAGACCTGACCCACGGCCTGATGTTGCAGGCGCCACCGGGCTACTTCCGTGATCTGAATCCCGGGGATTGGGTGGAGGCGCGGGGCCGCCTGGAGCATCGCGATGGCATGCCGGTGCTGGTGGTGAGCCGCATCAATCTGACGTCGGCCGGCGCCCCGCCCGAGCCAAGACGGGTTCCAGTCGAGGAGTTGCACTCGCTGCGCTATCTGGCCCGCCGGGTCACCAGCCAGGGACGTGTCGTCGACGCCGGTGAGAACTCTGACGGAGTCTTTCTCTGGATCGGTGAGGGCCTGCGGCCCGTGAAGCTGTTCCTCCTGCCCGCCGCCGACGGCCAACTGCGCCGCTTCGGGGTCGAAGTCGGCGATTACATCCGCTTCACCGGTTTATCCTTCCAGCGCAGCCCGAATCCTCCGTATGACGGGGGATTCGAGGTGATGATTCATGACCCGCTGGAGGTGCAGCGCGTCACGCCCGCCTGGCTGGTCCGCGTTTGGGAGCACAAGCCATGGGTGGCGTTCATGGTACTCTCAACGGCTTTCTGGTTTTGGTGGAAGCAGAACTCCACGAGCCAGCGCGAGGTGCTGCGATCGCTCTACCGGTTGAGCGAAGAGATCCTCGAAGCGTCCTCCACCGGCGACATCGCCGCCCGCCTCGCAGCCGTCCTGCCGCGTCTGCTGCGGATTACGTCCGTTCGCATTTACGTCTTTGACCGGGGGCTGAACAGCCTGCAAGTGATCGGCAGCGACGGAAACGGCGCGCCGATCGGGGTCGACGCCCCTTCGGGGTTTAGCGCGACCGGCTTGGTCACCTGTTTCCAGAGCCGAAAGCTGCTGGCCGTGCCGGACACCCGGCGCAGCCCGGTGGCGGGCGAGAAGCATGACAAGCTGGGGCAGCCCGCGCCGCGTGCCCTGTTGTATGTACCGATGATGGCGCAAGGCGAACCTGTGGGCGTCCTGGCCGTGGAGCACGACCGGCGTCCCCGCCAGTTCTCGCCGGACGAGAAAGAAGGCGCCGAGCACCTGGGCAACCAGGTTGGCGTCGTCCTGAAGCTGCTGCAGCAGCGGAGCTTCCGCGAGCAGCTCGCGCGCAGTGAAAAGCTGGCCGCGGTCGGACGCCTGCTGTCGGGGGTCGTCAACGATCTGCACACTCCGCTGGCGGCCATCACGACAATGGCGCAGTCTTCGATCGAATCCGCGGGGGACTCCCCGAGCCCGGAATTGCTGGTGATCGCCTCCGAAGCGAAACGCGCATCGGCCATCGTGTCGCGTCTGGTCTCGTTCGCGCGGCCGGAGCAGGCCCGGGCTGAGCCAGTCAATCTGAGCGAGCTCCTCAAGAACCTCATCCGCTTCCGGGACCGCGAGTGGAAGGCTTCCGGCATCCACGTGCGGAACCAGGTCAAGGACAAGGCGCTCTTTATCATCGGAGCCCAGGGACAGCTCGAGCAGGTGTTCCTGAATCTGTTCGTCCACGCTGAGCAGGCAATCGAGGAATCGAAGGAGAAGAACATCCTCGTCCGGGCCGACGTCCTGGCCAAGCGGGTGTTCATCGAAATCACTTACTCAGACCCCTCCAGCGGCGCGACGCCGCTCAACGAAGGAGAGATGCACTCCCTGGGCCTCGACGTGTGCCGGAGCGTCCTCACCGGCCACGGCGGCGAGATGCGCCTTGTCCGGAAGAACCCGCGGGAATCCACCTTCGAGATCGAGATCCCGCTCCTGAACCAGGAGGAGGCCGAAGCCCAGATCCGGCGCGAGGCGGCGTCGCCGGCGCAGCCGTTGACATGCCTCCTGCTGGAGCCGGAGGCGTGGGTCGCGAGGCAGTTGGCCGATGCCCTGAACGCCCGCAGCTATCGCGTGATCCCGGTCCGCAGCACAGAGGAGGCATGCGACCTCATCGGGCGGCTGCGTTTCGATCTGGTCCTCTGCTCGACCCGGCTGGACGGTCTGGGCTGGGTCGAGTTCTTCGACCGGGTGCGGGGCAACGTAGGCGCATTCCTCCTCCTGGCCGAAGCGTTCAACCATGACCTCACCATGCATTTCCGCGGCGAGGGAAGGTTCGTCCTTCTGAAACCCATCGACCGCGAACAGTTGGACCGGGTCCTCAGCGACATCGCGTTCCATGTCCAAGGGGCGCCGCAGCGCGCAGCCGAGCTAGAATCGTATTAGTTTAGTCACCCACGCTAGCCATGAAGATGAGACTTGCGATCACCATGTTGCTGCTGGTGTCCGCGGCCTGGGCGCAGAAGTACAACGGCCCCCGGCCGCCGAAGCCCGACATCCCGTACCTGATGCACGCCGACAACCTGGAAGAGACCGAAGCGGTCGAGGCCAGGGAAGAAGCACGGAAGGATGACGTGACCTACTGGGTGGCTGGGGGCAGTTCGCCCGCCCGCACGCCGCTGGCGGGTCCGATCTTCCTGGTTCAAGCGGAAAAGCTGAACGTCGAGCGGATCCAGCTTTATCAGTTCACCGTGAAGAACAACCGCCGGGAGGTCTTCTTCTCCAAGAAGAAACCGAAGGACTCGGCGCGGGCGCTGCGCCTGTCGATCGACCGGCTGGACGAGGGGCTGTATCGCCTCGAAGTCTACGACAGCCTGGAGAATGGCGAGTATTCGCTCACTCCGGACGGCTCGAACCAGGTGTTCTGCTTCCAGGTGTACTGATTAGTCCGTCACGCCCGCAAGACGTTTATAGGCCCGCACGGCCGCATTCTGGTACTCCCACGCATCCTGGCCGCCCGGCGGAGGACCGTCCCATTCCACCTGCCAGGCAAAGCCGCGGAACAGCGGACGCGCGAGCACGCTCTTCGCCCGTCCCGCGAATTCGGGATACTGTTGGCCCGCCTCGTCCAGGGCGCGGCGCGACAATTCCGGATCGATCTCCATCGTGACCATCATACTGGGTCAGTGCTCGTGGACGGCGCCCGGAAACTCGGCGTGCGCGGAATTGCCTGAGTACCCCAGTTCCTCCACCAGTCCGGCGCGGGATGTGTAGTAGCCGTCCGCGATCAGGTTCTTGAGAACGCGCGCAAAGCGGACGGCGCGGGACGCGCGGTCGAAGTCCGGCGTGCGCAACTGGTCGGCCTCGGCGACCAGCGGCTCCAGCAGAGCGACCTGGCGAGCCTCGCCCAGCGTGTGGAATGCGGTCCCGTGCTGGCGGCGGGCCAGCTTGTTGAGGTCCTTGAGCCCGGCGCGGAACAGCTTCCGGTATCCGGCATCGCGGCTCACCACCAGGTCGACGTAGAGCGGCACACCCGCGGCGGCGCCTCCCGGCGTGTCCGTGGGCGGGATGAACAGGTCGGCCAGCGTCGCGAGCTGCTCCATCTCGCCGGGCCGGAAGAACCGCGGCGCCGACAGCGGCGTTTCCGTATGACTGGCATGCTGCCCGTACAGTTCCTCGGCGGGAAACGGGAAGATGCAGGTGGTGCCGATCGCTCCCAGGATTTTCAGAGTCTCGCGGCGGGAGCTCATGGGTCAGACCTCGTTCTTCCGCAAGCGCTCGGCGATGTGCTCCGCCGTGCGGGCGGCCAACGCCATGATGGTCAGCGTCGGGTTCTTCTCCGACGCCGAGGGGAACACACTGCCATCCACCACGTAAAGATTCGGCACGTCGTGCGTGCGGCAGAACGGGTCCACCACCGACGTGCGCGGGTCGGTCCCCATGCGGCACCCGCCTAGTTCGTGATTCGGCATGGGGCGGGTGGAAACGGTCAGGATCTCCGCACCCGCCGCTTCGAGCACCGCGACCGACCAGCGCTGCATGTCGGCGAAGATCTTCAGATCGTTCTCACCCCAGTGATAATTGCGCTTCACGAGCGGCAGGCCGTGAATGTCCTTCTTCTTCGGATCGAGCGTGACCGTGCTTTGCGGATTCGGGATCATCTCGCCGTAGGGCGAGAAGGTCATGAACGCGGGATAGCGCTCCCTGATCGACTGTTTGTAGGCCTCGCCAAATCCCGGCATGGCGCGGGCCCAGCCGGCGGACCGGCGGTTATGATACCCGAACTGCGCTCCGAAGCTGCGCGCGTAGTCGCGCTTGCGCTCGTGCATGAACGAAGGCAGGTAGGCGTGGTCGAGGAAGCCCTCATCGTTCACGGGCGGCGTTCCGATCAGGTCCTTGAGGAAGCACTGCACCCCGCCGGTGAAGTGCGGGATGAAGTGCCGTCCCAACTGCCCGCTGGAATTCGCCAGCCCTTGCCGGTAGAGCCGCGACCGCGACATCAGCAGCAGGCCGACTGACGGTGCGCAGGCGGCGGCTACGACGACCGTCCGCGCGTCGATCCGGCCTTCCTTCCGATGGAGCCGGTGGATATACTCGACGCCGGTGACCCGGTTCTCCCTGGACACCGTCACTTCGCGCACCACCGCGTTGGGAAAGATCGTGAGGTTGCCGGTCGAGGTGGCCGGGCGCAGGTGGACATCCGCCGAGTTGTACTTCGCCACCACGTCGCAGCCCGCCATGCAGTTGCCGCAGAAGTGGCAGGCGGGGCGCCCGTCCATGGAGCGCGAGAGCGTCGCCTTCCGCACGTGGATCACGCGCAGTCCGAGGCGGGCCGCGCCGCGCTGGATGATCCGGTCGCTGCGCTTCAGCGGGACCGGCGGCTGGAAGATGCCGTCGGGCAGATCCTCGAGACCGTCGCGGTTCCCGCAGACGCCCACCTCGCGCTCGACGATGTCGTAGTAAGGAGCAAGGTCGGGGTAGTCGATGGGCCAGTCCTCGCCGGCGCCGTCGATGGAGCGGCCCTTGAAGTCCCGGTGCGAGAAGCGCCAGGCGACCGCGTTCCACCAGAGCGTCTTGCCGCCGACACCGCGGGCGCGCTCGGACTCATAACCTTCCACCCCAGGTTTCATCCGGGGGATGTGGCGGTTGGGAAACTCAAACGGCAGTGCGTGCGTGTTGAACGCGGTCCTGGTGTTGACCGGGGGGCCGCCTTCCACCACGGCCACCTTGATCCCGCGGCGGGCGAGGTGGGCCGCCAGAGTGCCTCCGGCAGCCCCCGATCCGACGATGCAGACGTCGAACCGCTCCATGCACTAGAACAAGGCGGTCGGACGCCGCGCCCAGGACTTGCCCTTCTCCTGCGCGATCGCTTCCAACTGCTGCACGTAGGCGCCGCTCTGCGTCAGGACATGGTGCAGGTCGTTGCCGATGCTGATGAACGTGAAACCCTTGTCGAGGAACTCGCCCACGCGGGTGGTCCCGAACAGGAACAGGCCGAGGATCACGTTGTTCTTCTGCGCCTCGGCGATCAGGCTCTGCGTCGCTTCGGTGAGCTCGGGCGACGTGTACATGTGCGGGAACTCGTACTTTTCGTAGAGTCCCATCGACATGCAGAGGTCGTTCTGGCCGAGGAAGAGGATGTCTACTCCCGGCACGGCGGCGATTTCGGCGATGTTCCTGATGCAGGCGGCCGTCTCCACCTGGAGCGCCACCACGGTGTTGTCGTTGGCGGCGCCGGCGTAACCGAGGAGTCCGGCCTTGTTCATGCTGCGCTGCGGGAAATAGACCGATCGCGTTCCCGCCGTCGGATACCGCGCGCAGCTCACTGCCTGGCGCGCCTCGTCGGCGTTGTTGATGTACGGCACGAGCACGCCGTCCGCGCCGAGGTCGAGCGCCTGCTGGATGCCGGCGCGGTCGTGGTAGCCTTCGACGCGCACCATCGACTTCGCGCCGCCGCTTCCGATTCCGCACAGCATCGCCGACAGGCGCTCGTGGTCCATCGGGCCATGCTGGGTATCGACCAGCAGCCAGTCATAGCCGCTGTGTGCGAGCTGCTCCGCGACGGTCGGGCTGTGCGAGTTCAGGAACAGGCCCATCTTGGGCGTCCCGCCGCGCATTTGTTGTTTGAATTCGGCCCCGCTGAGGGTGGCATTCGTCATGGATGGTTGAGTCCTCTGGAAGGAGATTCCGGGCCCGGCGGACGTGCCGCCGGGCTCTTAGGAATATACCACCGGGCGGCTCTAGAAGAAGCGAACGGTGTAGGTAAACCGGACGCCCCGCCCGATTTCCGGCGCCAGGTCCTTGATGAAGGACAGGTGGTTCCGGTAGAGACGGTCTCCCATGTTGAAGTAGTTCACCGCGAAGATGTGCATCGCGTGCTGCTGGGTGAGCGTGTAGGACGCCCTCAGATTCGCTACTGCGTACCCGGCGGTGGACGTCTCGTTTTCGAAGGTGCGGTCCTGGTTGCTCGCCATGATGAGTTCGGGCTTGATGCTGAGGCCGCCGAAGCGGAAATCAAGCCCCGTGCGCCCGCGCAGCGGCGGCATCCGCGGCAGGGGCTGATCGGTCGCCACCAGCTTCGCGTTCACGTAATCGGCTCCCAGGTTGAGCCAGACGTTGCGCGTGAGGCCGACGTCGAGACCCATCTCCGTGCCGGTGAACCGGCTGGTTCCCTGTGAGTACTCCGCCTCCGGCAGTCCGTCGTCGATGTCGCCGGTGGGCGCAAGGTAGACGAAGTTGCCGATCCGGTAGTTGAACACGTTGACCTCGCCGCGGACACGGCCCGTCTGATGCCGCAGTCCGAACTCGATCCCGTTGCTCAGCTCGCGTTCCAGGTTCGGATTGCCGATTTCGTAGGTGAGATTGCCGACGTGCGGCCCCCGGTTGTACAACTCTTCGAGCGCGGGTGCGCGGTAGGAGTGGGTGTAGTTGATCACCGCGGCGCCGCCGGTCCAGGTCGGCACGTACAGGCCTGCCGCGCCGGAGAACCCGTTGAATGAGCGGTTCTCGAGACCGACCGGGTCGTAGCGGTTGTTGTCGAACCGGCCGCCCAACTGGACGCGGAACTTCTCGAAATCCATCTCCTGGAGCGTGAACAGCGCGATGCCGTTCTGCTTCACAGGAGGCGCCAGCGCCTCGGCTCCGGTTACCTTGTAGTCCCGGTGAATGCCCTGGAAACCGAACGTGCCCGTGAGGTTTCCCACGCGGCGCTGGTCGAATACGCCGCGATAGACCACCTGCTGGTTCCGGAAGATCGTCTCGGGGTTGCTGTCCTCCAGTTCCTCGTGCTGCCAGTCGCTGTAATTCACTGACATGCGAAACGCACTCACGAAACCGTCGAGGTTGCGGAAGCCACCGGAGAACCGGACATTGTGACGGCGGAACCGCAGATCGATCGGTTCCTCCTCTTCGTCATGATCGTCGTCATGATCGTCGTCGTGATCGTCATCGTCGTGATCGTCATCGTCGTGATCGTCATCGTCGTGATCATCGTCATCGTGATCATCGTCGTCGTGATCATCATCATGGCCATGACTATGGAAGCGTCCGGCAAACGGGACGCCGTATCGGCCCTCGTCGTACCGGTAGCCAAAGTCAAAGAAGGTCTTTTCGCCGTACCATCCGGCGCCCGCACTGGAGTTGGTGAGCCGGGTGTGGGAGTTATCGATGACACCGATCGGGGTGCGGTAATCGCCGGTCCGCTGTCCACTCCCGTTCCCCCACATGAGCCAATTGCCCACGCCCACTTCGAAACCCGCGGCGCCGCCCCCCTGGCCGTTGCCGCTCCCGCCAAATCCTGACAGGTAACCGCGCACACCCTGGTGCGGGTGCTGATGGGCCATGTGATGGCCCGTGACAGCGTTCACCACACCTCCCAGCGCATTGCTGCCGTAGAGGAGAGTTGCCGGACCTTTCACCACTTCCAACCGCTCGAGGCTGCTGGCTTCGATGGATTCACCATGGTCGCCCGACTGGGAGGAAAGCGTGCCCGTGGGCAGGCCGTCCTGCATGATCAGAACGCGGTCGCCGTCGAAGCCGCGGATCACAGGCCTGGTGTTTCCGGGTCCGAAGCTGCGCTTGTGGATGCCGGGCAGCCGGTCCAGGACGTCTCCCATGCCGGCGGCGCTGCGCTCGGTCAACTCGATGGCATCTAGCGAATTGGTGGTTTGGAACGAATCGAACGCCACCTGTTCGCGCTCCGTCGCGCTGACCACGATTTCGGTGCGTACGGGCGAAAGTGCGAGGGCGAAATCGACGACAGCGGTCTGACCGGATTGCACCTGCACCGTCTGGCGTCCGCCGCTGAGCGAGTGCATGTGGGCAGTAATCGAGTAGGTGCCGGGCGGCAGACCGGTGATCTCGTATTCGCCGTCTTCGTTGCTTTCTGCCTGGCGTCCGGCCGGGCTGACCAGAATCGTGGCGTGGTGGAGCGGCCGCCCGCTCGTCTCGATTGTCACAGTACCGCGGATGGAACCGTCTTGTTGCGCCCACATGGGCAGGGCCATTACGGCCGCAAGAGAAAAAGTCTTAAGAATGGAAAAATGCGTCTTCACGATGAAATACCTCCCTGTGGCAGCCGGGACCACCGGCGGCACGATACAACTGTCCTGTCCGTTCAACGAAAAGCTTCAGGTTGGAGGAATTTCAGCGGGGAGGACCGCGCGAGGAGGAAACGGGCCGCGCGCGATCGGGGAGCCATTCGGATTGAGTGTCACGCTGCTCCCATCCGGCGGGAGCCGGGACTTCGGGAGAAGCTGATAATTCCGGTTCGGCGAACACGCCGGGCGCGGTCAGGCAGAGGTCACACGACCGGGCTAGGGCTTCGTCGTGCTGGTGGCCGAGCGCCACCGCCGGGACGAGAGCCACAGCCAGAAACAACAGGCCGACCCACATTCTGTACCACATAGCGGAACTCACGAAGAGACTTAACGGAGTATACAACGGCGCGTCAGCCTATTGCGAGGGAGGTTGCTCTTCCGTCACTTCCTCCGGGAGCGGATCGGGCGTTTCGAACGTGATGACGGCGTCGGCGGCGAACTTCCGGTAGAGGCGGAACTCGACCTCGTTCTTGGTCAGGAAGCGGCCTTCGCGCATCCGAACCACCGCGCGTAGAGGCAGCAGAAACTGGGAGTCGCCGATATTCGTGTAGTCGTAATCGAGTACGGAACTGGCCGAACGGATGGGGAAATCAGGGGGAATGTCCTGCGCTTCGAGCGACAGGCGCAGCACCATGCCGGTCTTGGCGTCGACATAGACAAGACCGGAGTACGCCGTAAAGATCTCCAGCCGCCGCTCAAAGCTGATCCGCCATTTCGAGTTCTCCCGCGCCACCCGGTAGGCGAACACATGCGCCCGCCGCCCGCGCAAAGTGGCCCAGCGCTCCCAGTGGAACCGGGTCTGCGTGTCGGGCGCGAAGACTTCGTTCAACATGCTGCCGAATTCGCCGGTCGAACTGGCGCCGCCCACCGATTCGTAGGGCGCATCGGTCAACTGGTTGTTGACCATCACCAGCTTGTACGACTCCTTCTGCTCAAAGTACGTCAGCCGCGTTGTCAGCGTGTCCATGGAGCGCCACGCTTCCGTGCCGGTCGGATCCCCATAGCGGCGGGTGACCTGGACGCAGATGAAGTCTGGAAGCGACCGGGTATAGTTGCGTGCGTACTCGCGCACGGCCTCCAGGAGCTTGCGCTGCTCGTCGGGAGGCGGCGGCTCCAGCGTGCGTCGGACCACCGCGGTGGGCGCTCCCGGCGGTTTCAGGTGCCGCGAGGCGTCCCGCAACGCTCGCAGCGCCTCGAGTGTCTTCGGACCCGCTCCCAGGCCCTGAAATTCCTCGATCCTGGCATCATCCAGACGCTCGGACAGCTTCATCCGGCCAAGGTAGGAGGCCACCTGGCGATCCTGGTGTTTCAGCTCAATGGAGGAGCGGACGAATGCTTCGAGTTGGGCGATACGTAGGGTTTGCTGCGCTTCGAGCGGCAGACTCGCCAGCGCGAGACAGGCTGCACAGTACGTCCACCAGCGCACGCCTTCATTGTCGCATCAATTCGCCATCGGGTATCCTGAAGGCTTAGGAGCAATGGAGACCATGAGCACCCAGCCCGGACGTACTGTCTTCTGTGTGAAGTTTCAGCGCGAGATGCCCGGCCTTGACGAACCGCCCTTTGACGGCCATCCCATCGGCCAGCGGATTTTCGAAAGCGTGTCGAAGGATGCCTGGAAGATGTGGGTGGAACACATGAAGATGCTCATGAACGAGTACCGGTTGAACCTCGGCACCAAGGAAGCCCAGGAGTTCCTCATCGAGCAGATGGAGAAATACTTCTTCGGCGAAGGCGCCGCTCTGCCGCCGGACTTTGTCGCACCTTCCGGGCACTAGCGTCTAGAAGCGCCAGCGCAAGCCACCGAACACCTGCCTCGGGCGGCCCGGGTGGATTCCGTTCACCCGGCTCACGATGTAGCGCCGGTCGGCCAGGTTGGCCGCGCTCAGAAACAGGACGACGCGCTCCCGCAGGGGAACGTTCACCGCGCCATTCCACGTGACGAAGCCCGGTAGCTGCCCGGACATCCCATTCGCCGAAGCAGCCACCACGTTGTCGCGGCCGGAGAACTGGCTACTCACCACCTCGAGACCGATCCTTGCGTCGAAGCCGTTGCGATGGGCGTACCCGATCGCCGGAGAAAACAGGTGGCGGGGAGCATACGGCAAACGGTTGCCCCGCAGGTTCACGCCTTCCGCGAACTCGTCCTGGTTCAGCCGCGCCGTGACCAGGTAGGTATGCGCCGCCGAAATGTAGGCGCTGTGGGTCCACGTCAGCAGTTGGCCCAAGTCGAGCCGGGCAAAGGTCTCGAAGCCTTCGTTGAGCGTGCGCCCGGCGTTCACCCACGTCAGATCGGGACGTCCCGCCGACTGCCCGGGCACGATCTGGTTACGGAAGTCGATTCGAAACAGGGTCGCTTCGAGCGCCAGACCGCGCGCCGGATTGGACCGGAAGCCCGCTTCGGAATTCGTGCTGCGCTCCGCCGACACGGGCGTGAACGCGGGGTCTGTCGGATCGAGATTGTCATCGGGACGCGGCGGCGCGAACCCACGGTGAATGCCCGCGAACATGGTCAGCCAACTCAGTCCGGCGTAGGTGGCTCCCACGCCCGGCAGCACCATGGTCTGGGTGTCGCGGATCTCGACGTCCAACGGATTGAAATCCTTGCGCAATGCGCGATTGCGGGAGAGAATCCGCTCCGTGCGGATGCCCGGCGTCACGGTCCATGAGCCCGCTGAGAGCGTGGTCTGGACATACGCCGGAACAGCCGTTGCGCGGATCCGGTTCCAGTCGCGGAAGCGCGTGCCGTCCGAGTCCTCGCGTGCCGCCGGAGTCAATCCGTTGAAGCGCCGCCGGGTGACCCATTCCCGATGGAAGCGCATCCCCGCGACCGTTTCCGTTCCCACCGATCCGAAGCGCTTGCGTAGCGTGAGCCGCGGTTCGACACCGAAGAAGTCGTAGTTGCGCGGCCGCATCTTGTTGCCGCACACAGCCGCGGAGGACTCGTAATCCAGCCGCGCCGCGCCGGTACAACCCGTCGCGGCATTCGCCGTCATCTGGTCCGTCGCGTCGTCGGACTGCCGGTACGAAGCGCGGTCGATCGTCTGAAAATACGCCGTGGTCGCCAGTGTGGCGCTGTCGTTGAGCGTGAGCGTGTGGATGCCCTGGGCGGCCGTGCGCCGTAATTCAAATCGATCGTTGCGGAACGGATTGCCCAGCGGGTTTGCCGTGTACCGCGCCTGATTCAACCCGGCTTCGGTGAAATCCGAGTTTTCCTCGTAGTAGCTGGCCTTCGCCTGCAGAGTCTGCCCCGAGGACAGGCGAAACAGCGCCCGGCCGCCCGTGTGGAGGATCTGGTGGCCATGATGCTCCCGGACGCCGGCCCCTTCGCGGACGATCACGTGTCCCTGCAGGGTGCGCGTCCCGGCTTTGGCGTCGAACGCCCGGAAATCCCGGTTGCCCAGCACCAGTCCGAGATCCGCCCGGCGACCCTCCGCCGGCGTCGTCGTGACCGCGTTGATCATGCCCCCAACGGTCTGCGGGCCGTGCACGATCTGTCCCGAGCCTTTGACGATCTCCACGCTCTGGATCAATTCCGGGGGCGTGTGGTAGTGCGCTGAGGGATCGCTGTAGGGCGCCAGGTGTACCGGGACTCCGTCCTCGAGAAGCAACGTGCGTTGCGTCCGGCGGGGGTCCAGGCCGCGCATCCCGACGTTCAGGTTCAATCCAAACGAGTCTTCGTCGACCACGTGAATGCCGGGAGAATGGCGCAAGGCTTCCTTGATGGAAAACGGCCGGGCGGCGGCAAGATCTTCCAGGCTGACACGGAACGTGGAGCCCGGGACGCCGTCAAGGTTTTCCGGCAGAATGCTGACGATCACGGAGTCCGTCACCGGCGCCAGCGTCAGCGTGACGGTAACCTCCACCTTCACGCCTGGGAGCACCGTGATCGGCCGCTCCACGGTCTCGAATCCATCGCGCAGCGCCGTGAGCCGGTAGGGCCCGGGCTGCAGCGCGTCGAAGCGATAAACTCCGGTAGGCCCGGTCACGTAGGACAGGCGGCCCTGTCCTGCGGTGCCCGAGAGTTCCCCACGCACTTGGACCGGCGCACCGGCCGGGTCGATCGCCATGATGCGAAGGCTGCCGGACGACTCCTGCGCGCCAAGCTGCGTGCATAGCAGCAGGCCGAACACGACACCTCTCTCGATAGCTTTGCGATCGATCATCATGAACTCTTCATCGCTCGTCCGGGCTCGTCCGGGGCCGGCGTGATGATGCAGGTCTTGACTCCGCGCTTTTCGACAGCCGTGACTTCGATTCGCAGAGCCTGATGGATGACAGCATCCCCTATCCTGGGAGGTCTTTCCAACAACGACAAGACCAACCCACCTACCGTCTCCACCTCGTCGTGCTCCACCTCTCTACCCAGCCGTTCGGCAACCTCGTCGATTCGCACCGTGCCCGCAACGTGCAGCCGGCCCTGGGGGTCCGGCCAGATTTCCGGAACGTTGGCGTCCTCGTGTAACTCTCCGGCCACTTCGTCGAACAGGTCCTTAGCGGTAATGATGCCGGCTGTACCCCCGTACTCGTCCATCACGACCGCCATCTGGGTGGTTTCCCGCCGCATCGCCGCCAGGACAACGTCGACTTCCGCGGTATGCGGTACATAGGGCGCCGGCTGCAGATCTCCTGTCTCGATCGAAGATCCGCTCATGAGCTTTGGGAGCAGATCCTTGATGTGGATCACTCCCACGATCTCGTCCAGGTCCTTACGGTAGACGGGGAAGCGGGTGAACGATGCGCCGCGCAGGACGGAGCGCAGATCCGCCGGCGAAGCCGCGAGCGGGATCCCGATCACCTTGACTCGCGGCACCATAACCTCGCCCGCCGTGAGCTCCGTGAAGCGCAAGAGTTCGCGCAGAAGCCGTCCGGACTCGGCGCGCAGTGCGCCTCCGGCCTGGCTCTCTTCGATGAGGTATTCGAGTTCCTCCGGCGTATGGCCGAGATTGTGCGACGGTGTCCCGCGGTCGATGCCGAAAAGGCGCAGAATGGCGTTGCCCAGGCTATTCAGCCCGACGACCAGCGGATACAGCGCTGTTTTCACCCACATGATCGCCGGGGTAATCCACAGGCTGGTATTTTCGGCGTGCCGCAAGGCAAGAGTCTTGGGCACCATTTCGCCAAGAACGATATGCAAGTAGGTGAGGAGCGCCACCGACGAGACTGTGGCGGCGGCGTGCGCGGGAAACCATGCGGCCGCGCCGAATGCGGCGAACATCCCGGCAAACCATTCCGCCAGGACGTGTTCGCCGTACATTCCGAGCCCGAGACTGGCGAACGTGATACCCAGTTGCGCGGTGGCGATGTACTGATCCCGGCGCACGGGATCGCGGAGAATGGCAGCGACCACGCGGGCCACCCGGTGCCCTTTCGCCGCCCGATTTTCCACGCTCGCCGGCGCCGTCCCGATAATGGCGAACTCAGCGGCCACAAAGGCGCCGTTGAGCACAATCAGCAGCGCAATGATCAGGATGGGATAGCCGTTATCCATCCGGCTTCTCCGCGGCAGAAGGAACGGGCCTGACCGTTACGGAGACAACGCGGTTGCCGGCTACCGACTCCACCTGCACTTCCATCAGGCCGATGGAAACCGTCTCCCCAGCTTCAGGAATCCGTCCGAGGGCATACGTGATGTGCCCCCCTAAGGTATCCGCCTCGCTCTCCAGGTGTACGCCCGTCCAACGCGTGGTCTCATCGACACGCATGAGGCCGGACAGGCGCACGCGGCCGTCGGGCAGCAGCACCGGAGGCTGGGCCCCGCGCACGCTGTCCGTATCGGTGCCGAGCAATTCGTTGATGAAGTCGCCGAGTGTCACCAGGCCGACCACGCTGAACTCGTCCACGACGGCTGCCTGATGCGTGCGCCGTTCCTGGAACAGCGATAAGAGCCGGTCCGCCTTGACGCCGCCCGGGATCGTCACCAGCGGTTTCATGACTTCGGCCGGCCACGGAAGACGGTTGTGTTCAAGATAGAACGCGACAACGTCCTTCGAATGCAGCAGCCCGACGATGTTGTCGGGGGAGTTCTCCTTGACGGGCAGCCGGGTGTATCGCACACTTCGCAGCGTGCTTGCCAGGGTCTCGGGCGTGGAGTGGACGTCGATCGACACCACGTGGCTTCGGGGGACCATCAATTGCCGCACCGGGCGGGCAACGAGCCGGACGGCGCGCCGCAAACGCCCGTGTTCCTCCGGTTCCAGCAGTCCCCCTTTGTGGCTTTCCGCAATCAGGAGCTCAATCTCCTCCGGCGAATGGATATGCGCGTGACCGACCTGGGAAAAACCGAGCAGCCGGAGAATCGCCAGTCCGCTGCCATTCAGGACATGGAGAAACCACGCGTAGACCACCAGGGATATCTGCATCAGGGGCAGAGTGTAGAGAGCGACCCGCGTCGGGTATTGAAGGGCAAGCGACTTGGGAATCAGTTCGCCCAGCACGACTTGGAACGTCGTCATGACGACAAGAGTGACCCCGATGGCGGCGGACTGCGCCGCAGCCGGACTCCAGCCGGACCAGGCCTGAATGACCGGTGTGGCTGCCGGGGCGAGGAATGCCTGGCTATACGCTCCTACCACCAGGCTGGACCAGGTGATCCCGATCTGGCAGGCCGCGACATAGCGATCGAGGCGGACTGGATCGGTCACGATGGGGAGCAGGCGGATCGCCAGCGCTCCTCCATTGTCGGCGAGTTGCCGGATCTTGCTCCGCCGTACGCTCACCGCCCCAAACTCAGCCGCGACGTAAAACGAATTGATCGCGATCAGGAGAGCGATGAATAACCAGTCAGGGAACATCGCAGCGAACTCTCAGCGGGCGTGCCACTGGGAAGTACGCGCCGGAAACCGGGAGCCATGAGGAGTGCGGGAGCGGCGCTGGGCGAAGGTCATAGGCACAGGTTCTGTAGAGTTCGATACCTCCTGATTCTATCCCGAAGCGGTTGCACCGGCAGCGGGGTCACGCCCGGTCGCGGTACTCTTGCTTCGATGGAGCCGCTGCCCGCGCTCGGTGTCTACGCTCCGGCGGAGGGTTCGCCTACGGGGGTCGATCGCTACGCGCGCCTGCTCAATGCCGCACTGGGAAACCGGGGCCGCGTGCTGCCGGGAGATCGAGGTACGGTGGCCTTGTACCATCTCGCCAACAACCCCTTGCATGCAGAGGCCTACCGCCAATCTCTCCGCCGTCCGGGAATCGTCCTGCTGCACGACGCCCTGCTCCAGCATTTCTTCCTGGCGACGTGTTCGGAGTCCGGGTATGTTGACGAATTCGTCTTCAACTACGGCAACTGGGGCCGGGAGTTGGCGCGCGAACTATACCGGGGACAGTCGCGGTCGGGGCTACGGCGTGAATACTACGACTACCCACTGCTGCGCCGCCCCCTCGAACACGCCCGCGCGGTGCTGGTGCACAACCGCGCCGCGGCCGAGGCCGCGCGCCGCCACGCTCCGGATGCGCGAATCGTCGAGATCCCTCACCTCGGACTTTGTCCAGCAGAGCCTGAGCCGGTCGATGTGCTGCGTTTCCGGGACCGCCTGAAGATTCCACTGAACGCCTTTGTCTTTTCGATCTTCGGCTATCTGCGCGAGTCCAAGCGCCCCTTGGCGGCAATCCGGGCGCTTCCGCCCGGCGCGATCCTTTTGCTCGCGGGCGATCCCGTCTCGCGCGATCTGCCGCGGTCACTCGGAGCACTGGCTAGTGTCCCCGGCTTGCGGCGGACCGGGTTCCTCGGCGATGGCGATTTCCGGCTGGCCGCGGCGGCCACCGATGTCTGCATCAACCTCCGTGATCCGTCGGCGGGCGAGACCTCGGGAATCGCGATCCAACTGATGGGGATGGGCCGGCCGGTGATGGTCAGCGAGGGAGCGGAAGTCGAGGGCTTCCCGCCCGGAGCCTGCCCGCGCATTCCCCGGGGCGTGTTGGAAGAAGAGACCCTCCGCGCCGTCATGCTCTGGCTGGCCAGCCACCGGAATGACGCCCGACGGATGGGAGCCGCCGCCCGCGCCCACATCGCTTTGCAGCACGCGCCGGACCGGGTGGCCGACGCCATTTGGAGCGTCGCGGCCAGCCTCGCATAGTACACTGAAACATCGCCATCTATGTCCATTCGATTGATGCTGGGTCTGTTGCTGGCTTGGTCTGCAGCCGCGCAGACGATGCCTGCCAGGCGCAGCAGCAACTATGATCCGACGACTCGTGACGGACGCTTCGACTTGCGGGCCCGGGTCGATGGCCGCGTGGAGTTCGAGATCCGCGGCAGTGAGATCCGCTACATCACACGCGGTGGCCGGCCCCCGGAAGATGCCGGTTCGGAGTACCGCAAGGAGATCCCTCGCGGGGAGATGGTGAACGTCAGGCTCGACCAGCGCGATGGCCGGACGAAGATTCGTATTCTCGAAGAGCCCAGCCGCCGGAATAACTACGCGCTGATTCTCGAAATCGACGACCGTCCGGGCGGCGCGGACCGCTATCACGCCCGCATTACCTGGGACGATGAACGGCTGGACCGGGACACCGGCCGTTCCGGGCGCAGGGATCGCGGGCAGAACCGCGACCGCGCGGATGTGTCGCTCTCTGCGTCGGGCTCGGGTGACCTGCGCTATGGCTCCACCACCGACCGGATCCGGCGCGCGACCGTGGAGTTGCGCGGCGACCGCGATGCGGTCCTGCTGCTCGAAACCGACAGCAACCGCCGTCTGCGCTTCGACGCCGATGTCCGCGACACCACCAACACCCGCATCCGTTTACGCCTGCGGAACTCGGACCTGGGCTCGGTTTCCGGCGAGGCCGAGGTCCAGACGCGCAACAATCAGCTCGATTCCGTCCGCATCGACGGCCGGCTCGGCCGCGACACGCTGCGCGGGGATTTCCAGCGGTAGGGCGTCCAATGACGCAGGCGGAACTCGACCGGTTGGTCGGACAGATCGGTGAGGAAATTCTGGCGCGGATTAACCGTCCTGCGCTGTCGCGGGTGGAAGGCCTCAACCAGCCCGAATCTGTCTGCCCGGGATGTGTCCAGCGCTGCCCGCAGACTTGCGCGAAGAAGACGGCGGAGATCGTCGCCGCCGGCGCCGACCGTGTGTCCGCTTCGGAGAAACTGACCCGCGTCGATCCCGGCATCGCCGGCCTCATCGACCACACGCTGCTGCGGCCCAACGCCACCCGCACGGAGATCGTCACGCTTTGCGCCGAAGCGAGGAAGTTCGGGTTCGCCAGCGTCTGTGTGAATCCGTACTGGGTGAACCTTGCCGCGGCCGAACTCGCCGGGTCCGGGGTGGCCGTCTGCACGGTCACAGGCTTCCCCCTCGGTGCGACAACCACGGCAGCCAAACTCGCGGAAACCGAAACCGCCCTCCGCGCCGGAGCAACCGAGATCGACATGGTGCAGAACGTTGGGGCTTTGCTCTCGGGAGACCAGGAGGCGGTGCGTCTGGACATTGCCGCGGTCGTCCGCCTCGCGCACGCGGCGGGCGCCTCCGTTAAGGTGATCCTGGAGACGGCGTTTCTCGATGATGCGCAGAAGGCGGCCGCCTGCGCGCTCGCGAAAATGGCCAAGGCCGATTTCGTCAAGACGTCGACCGGCTTCGGACCGCACGGCGCCACCACGCACGATGTGCGGCTGATGCGGCACATCGTGGGCCCGGCGATGGGGGTGAAGGCGGCGGGAGGCATCCGCACGCTCGACGATTTCCGCGCCATGGCCGCCGCGGGAGCATCCCGAATCGGCGCCAGCGCCAGTGTCCGCATCATGGAGGCCGCCGGGTCCGCGCGCTAATGGCCGACCTCCGCTCCCACGCCCGGTTCCAGCAGCAGACCGAACTGCTCGATTTCCTGCTCGAAGTCGCCGAAGTCACGCACCAGACTCTGGATCTCGACCGCCTGCTCGTCAACGTGTCGAACATTGTCCAGCGCGTGGTCGACTGCGAGTTCCTGGCGATTCTGCTGTATGGCGAGAAGTCGCAGAAGCTACGCATCCGCTATGCGGTCGGCCACCGTCCGGAGGTCGTGCAGCGTCTGGAAGTCGGACTGAACGAAGGGATCACCGGGGCGGCCGCGGCCGCGCGCGAAGCGATCCTTGTGGGCGACGTGCGGAGCGACCCGCGCTATCTCAAGGCGAGCGACGCCGTGCGGACTGAAATGGCCGTACCGATGGTTGCGCGCGGCAAGCTTGTGGGCGTCCTGGACATCCAGTCCACACGGCTCAACGCGTACACCGACGAGGACCGGTCGCTGGTGCGTCTGATTGCTTCGCGAGTCGCCTCGGCGATCGACAACGCCAGGCTGTACCGGCGGCTGGAGCGGACGAACCGGTCGCTCAGCGTGCTCGCGTCGGTCTCGCGCGAAACTTCGGCCATTCTCGATCTGAGCGGACTGCTGAAGCAGATCGCCTCGTCGGTCCGGTCTCTGATTCAGTACGACGCTTTCAGCGTGTACCTCGTGGACGAAGAGCAGCAGGTGCTGCGGCACCGCTTCAGCGTCCGCTACGACAAGGAAGTCGATCTCGACAGTATTCCACTCGGAAAGGGCATCACGGGCGCGGCGGCGGCATCGCGCGAGACTGTGCGGGTCCGGGATACCCTGCGCGACCCGCGCTACATTGCCTCCCACCCCAGCATCCGCTCCGAGGTCGCCGTGCCGCTGATCGCGCGGGACCGCGTGATCGGCGTGATGGACCTGGAGTGCGAAAGGGTCGGCTTCTTCACCGAAGAACATGTCCGGCTGCTCTCGACGCTGGCGCCGCAGATCGCAGTTTCCATCGAGAACGCGCGATTGTACGAGGAACTGGCGTCGCGCGAGCGCCTGATGGAAGAGGACCTGCGCTCCGCCGCCGAGTTGCAGGCTTTGCTCCTGCCGAGACAGGCCCCGGAAATCAGCGGACTGCGGCTCGGCGTGGGACTGCGTCCGGCCCGCCAGATCAGCGGCGACATTTACGACTTCTTCGCGCACGATGACGATCATGCCGTCATCGCATTCGGTGACGTGAGCGGTAAAGGGGTGGCGGCGGCGTTGTTCGGCGCGCTGGTGAGCGGCCTCCTGCGGACGCTCGCGCCGCGGCGCCGGGAGCCGGCGACCCTGCTGAAAGCACTGAACGACGCGCTCGTGCTGCGGCGCGTAGATGCGCGGTACGTGGTTCTGCTGGTGGCGCTCTGGCATCCGCACTCGCGTACGCTGAACGTCGCCAGCGCCGGGGCGTTGCCGCCGCTGATTGTCCGGGCCGGCGGCCGCGTCGAGTCGCGCGCTCTGGAGGGCTTTCCACTCGGCCTGTTGGGCGCACGCGAGTACGAAGAAGCGTCGCTCCAGGTGGAGCCGGGCGACACCATTCTGCTGTACTCCGACGGTGTGATCGATCACCTGAATCCGGCGGGCGAGGAGTATGGCATGGAGCGACTCTCCGCCCTCGCCAGCGGGCATCGTGGACTCTCCGCTCACGGCGTGGTTGCGCGGATCTTCGCCGACCTCGACCGCTTCGGCGCCGGTGAACCGCGCTACGACGATCAGACGCTTCTCGTTCTCCAGGTTACGTAATGCTCTCCTATCAAGACCGATCCCTTTACGCTGATTCCGTCCCTCTGGCTGACATTGCCCGCAAGGTCGGAACGCCTGCTTACGTCTATAGCGCCGCCACGATCCGGGCGAACTACCGGGCTTACGCCGACGCCCTCGACGGCGTGCCGCACCAGATCTGCTTCGCCGTGAAGGCGAATTCGAACCTTGCGGTCCTCCGGCTCCTGGCGCGGGAGGGCAGCGGATTCGACATCGTGTCCGGCGGAGAACTGCACCGGGTGCTCGCCGCGGGCGGGGATCCGGCGCGAACCGTGTATTCCGGCGTCGGAAAGACCGCCGATGAGATCGACATGGCGATCGCCAACGGGATTCAGAGCTTCAACTGCGAGTCCGAGGCGGAGTTGGGCTTGATCGAGGCCATCGCCGCACGTCACAGCAAGCGGGTGGCCTTTTCGCTGCGCGTCAACCCGGACGTCGACGCCGCCACGCATCCCTACATCTCCACCGGTCTACGCGAGCACAAGTTCGGCATCGACATCGGTGAGGCGCGCGACGTTTACCGCCGGGCCGCAGCGCTCCCGCACCTGGAAGCGGCGGGCGTCAGTTGCCACATCGGCTCGCAGATTCTCGATCCTACCCCGCTCATGGAGGCGCTGGACAAGGTCCTGGATCTGGCACGCCATCTGGCGGCGGATGGTTTGCCCATCCGGCACATCGACCTGGGCGGCGGGCTCGGCGTCGCCTACAGGCCCGAAGATCCTGCCCCGGCCATCAGCGCCTACGGGCAGCGCTTGCGGGAACGGTTCGCCGGTGCGGGCTTCGAGCTGATTCTCGAACCTGGCCGTTCGATCGTTGCGCCGGCGGGCGTCCTGCTGACCCGTGTCCTCTACCGGAAGCGCAGCTACGGCAAGGAGTTCATGGTGGTGGATGCGGCCATGAACGACCTGATCCGGCCCTCGCTCTATCAGTCGCACCACGAAATCATCCCGCTGCGGCGGAGCGACAGGGGAACGGTCGTGGCCGATGTTGTAGGTCCAGTCTGCGAGTCGGGGGATTTTCTGGCTCGAGGGCGGGAAATGGATAATGCCGCACCCGGTGACCTGCTGGCAGTCTGCACCGCGGGCGCCTACGGATTTGTCCTCGCGTCGAACTACAATGCCCGCCCCCGCCCCGCGGAAGTCCTCGTGGAGGACGACCGCTGGCGGATTGTCCGGGAGAGAGAAACCTACGCCGGTCTCATGCGCGGCGAGGAACCCTAGTTAGGAGTGTCGAACTTCAGGAGCCGCTCGTCGAGAGCCGCCAGCGCCCGGCGGAGCTGGTCCTGGTGCCGGGGGTGCCGGCTCATTTCAAGGTCGTGCAGGACGCGGCAGCGCGACAGGCGCAACAACTCCCGTTCACGCCGCAAGACGGCCTCATTCGGAGACACACAGATCTCCGTCGAGGTGTGCGCCGTGGCTGACTCAATTTGAGCTTCCACGGCCTTACTTTCCCATCCTCTGGCCATATTTGCTTTCTGCTGTTGAAGGAAGATCCCGCTTCCATGATACAGCGGCTGCGGGAGTGGTGGGGCGGGCAGACGGTATCATAGGAGATGGGGAAACACCCCTGACTCAGGTGGAAGGGAACCCGCCTCCGGCGAACCTGCCGGTTCCGGGGGAGGAATCGTTGAGAGACGGCCCTGGTATTGTGCAACCGGCTCCCGAGCCGGGTGAAATTGCGTTTCAGCCCGCGGCGCGGGCGGAGTGGCGGGAGATGGCAAGCCGGTGGCAGCGCGAAGCTGCTCCCGCGGCCGCGGGTTGCCTCCTCCGGCATCAGGACAAGGAAGGTTATTGGAACGGCCTGCTGACGGCCGACGCCACTCTCGAATCCGACTACATCCTGTTGCAGCTTTGGCTGAACCCGCCCGAGGGCCGCTACTGGCCTGCGTCGGCCCAGCCGCGCATCCGGAAGGCCGTCCGAGCCATTCTGGAGCGGCAGCTCCCCGACGGCGGCTGGAACATCTACGCCGGAGGTCCTTCGGAAGTCAACGCCACGTCCCGCGCCTACATCGCGATGAAGCTGGCGGGTGAACCGGTGGACTCACGCCCGATGCAGGCGGCGCGCCGGCGCGCCCTGGAACTCGGTGGACTCCAGGGCTGCAACAGCTACACAAAGATCAACCTGAGCCTGTACGGGCTCTACCCGCGGAAGTATGTCCCAAGCATCCCGCCGGAGATCACACTGGTCCCCGGCGATCTGCTCTACGAGATGTCTTCCTGGACCCGCGCCATCATCGTGCCGCTCTCGATCGTACAGGCGGTCGGTGTCGAGCGGCCCGCGCCGGATGGGTTCACGGTTGAGGAACTGCTGGTGCCCGGCAAAAGCCTGTCTCTGCCGAGGAAGGACATCATCGCTCAGATCTTCAACCACGTCGACCGCCTCGTCAAGCTCTGGGAGCGGCGCAACGTCAAGGAGGTGCGCAAAGCCGGCATCCGCGAGTGCGAGCACTGGATGCTCGACCGCACCTACCGCTCCGACGGCATCGGCGCCATCTACCCGGCCATGATGTACTCGATCATGGCGTTCGACGCGCTCGGCTATCCGGACGACCATCCCGATCTCGTCGAAGCCAAACGCCAGTTCGACGGCCTGATCGTGGAGGATGAAGATCGCCTGCTGTTCAAACCGTGCCATTCACCGGTGTGGGATACGGCGATCGCCATGTTCGCTTTGGGTGAAATGGGCGTGGCCGATGCCGCCGCGCAGACCCGCGCCGCCGACTGGCTCCTGTCCAAGGAAGTCCGACGCAAGGGGGACTGGTCCGTGAAACGGCCCGACCTCGAGCCGGGCGGCTGGGCATTCGAATTCGCCAATGAGTATTACCCGGACATCGACGACACGGCCATGGTGCTGCTGGCGCTCAGTCACGCGAACGCTTCCGATCCGGCGCGGCAGCAGAGGGCCGAAACACGCGCCATCAACTGGCTGCTCGGGATGCAATCGAGCGACGGCGGCTGGGCGGCATTCGACTACGACAACGACTGGGAGCTGCTAAATAAGGTCCCGTTCGCCGACCACAACGCCATGCTCGACCCGACGTGTCCGGACATCACCGGCCGCGTACTCGAAGCGCTCTGCCGGCGCGGCTTCACGATGCGGGACGAACCCGTCCAGCGGGCGGTAGCCTTCCTGTTGGCCGCACAGAAGGAGGACGGGAGCTGGTTCGGCCGGTGGGGCGTCAACTACATTTACGGGACGTTTCTTGCTTTGCGGGGGCTGAGCGCAGCGGCGGCTTTGGCTCGCCCGGCGGTTCGGAAGGCCGTGCGCTTCCTCCAGGCAACCCAGAATTCCGACGGCGGTTGGGGCGAGACCTGCGACAGCTACCGCGAGCACCGTTTCATCCCCGGCCCAAGCACGGCGTCCCAGACGGCGTGGGCTCTGCTGGGGCTGGCCGCGGCAGGAGAAGCACGTTCCGATGCCGCGCTGCGTGGCGCCGCCTGGCTACTCGACCGCCAGCAGCCGGATGGCCGGTGGGACGAGGCCGGGACAACGGGCACCGGATTCCCCAACGTGTTCTATCTGACCTACCACCTCTACCGGCAGTATTTTCCGATGCTGGCGCTGGCTACCGTGCTCGGACCTGCTACTCGATAACGAGCAGCAGGTCCTTCGCCTCCACGTTCGCGCCCACCTGGACCAGGCGCTCCTTCACTTTTCCGGTCACCGGTGCGTACACGGTGCTCTGCATCTTCATCGCTTCGAGCACCAGCAGCTTGTCGCCTTTCCTGACCGGTGCGTTCAACTCGACGGCAATCGACGCAACAACGCCAGGCAGCGGCGAACCCACGTGACCAGGATGATTCGGATCGGCCTGCGTCCGCTTCGGACCGTGCGCTTCGAGCGAGCGGTCGCGCACGCGCACCTCCCGAGGCTGCCCGTTCAGTTCGAAGAACACGGTCCGGGTCCCATCGTCGTGCGGCGAGCTGACCGTCAGGAACTTGATCACGAGCGTCTTGCCAGGCTCGAGATCCACGGAGATCTCCTCGCCTATCTTCATGCCGTAGAAGAACTGCGGCGTCGGGAGAACGTCGAGGCTGCCATAGCTTGCCTGGGCCTTGGCGAACTTCACGAAGACCTCGGGATACATCACGTAACTCAGCAGTTCATCGCGGGACGGCTTGTGTCCCGTCTTCTTCTCGACCGTTTCGGCGGTCGCATTCCAGTCGACCGCGGGCAGGTGCGCCCCGGGACGCCCGCGCTTCGGCTTGCCGCCGCGCAGGATGATCTTCTGGAGCTTCTTCGGCCACCCGCCGTCCGGTTCACCGAGCGACCCTGTGAACATTTCCACTACCGAGTTCGGGATGGTGAGGCTGTGATCCGGGTCGAGCCGTTCGAATTCCGCCACCGTCATGCCGTGGCTCACCAGGAAGATCGCCATGTCGCCCACGACCTTGCTCGACGGCGTGACCTTCACGATGTCTCCGAACGCGTGGTTCACGTCGGCGTACATGCGCGCAATCTCCGTCCATCGTGCACCCAGTCCCATCGACTCGGCCTGCTCGCGCAGGTTCGTATACTGGCCGCCGGGCATCTCATGCAGATAGACTTCGGCGGTGCCGCTCGGGGGGCTGGTGTCGAACGGTCTATAGTGTGTACGAACGACCTCCCAATAGTCAGCGCACTGCCCCAGTGCCTCGACATCGAGACCCGTATCGCGTGCTGTATTCCTGAGAGCCGCGACAATCGAGTTCAGGTTCGGCTGGCTCGTCTGGCCGCTCATCGACGAGATCGCCGCGTCGCACACGTCGACCCCCGCGTCGGACGCCTTGAGGATCGATGCCGCGTTGATGCCGCTCGTGTCGTGCGTGTGGAAGTGCACCGGAATGCCGATTTCGTTCCGCAGTGCCTTCACAAGCTTTTCGGCTGCGTACGGCTTCAGCAGTCCTGCCATGTCCTTGATGGCGAGGATGTGCGCGCCCATCTTTTCCAACTCCTGCGCCATGCGGATGTAGTAGTCGAGCGAATACTTCGGACGGCCGGGGTCGAGGATGTCGCCGGTGTAGCAAATGGCCGCTTCGCACACCGCGCTGGTCTTGCGCACCGCCTCCATCGCGACCTTCATGTTGGGCAACCAGTTCAGCGAATCGAAGATGCGGAAGATGTCGATGCCTTGCGCGGCCGCTTCGCGGACGAACTCGCGCACGGCGTTGTCGGGATAGGCTGTATAACCCACGGCATTGGATGCGCGGAACAACATCTGGAAACAGATATTGGGGATCAACTCGCGCAGGCGGCGCAGGCGCACCCAGGGGTCCTCGTGGAGGAAACGCATGGCGACATCGAACGTGGCGCCGCCCCACATTTCGAGGCTATAGAGTCCCGGAAGCCGCCGGGCGACGTAATCGGCCGCGGCTACCATGTCATATGTCCGCACGCGCGTCGCCAGCAGGGACTGATGAGCGTCGCGGAAGGTGGTGTCGGTCAGCAGCAGGCGCTTCTGCTCACGGGTCCAGCGGGCAAACCCCTCCGGGCCCCATTCCAGCAGGATTTGCCGCGTACCATCCGGGATTGGCCCGTCTCCGGCCACCAGATGCGGCGGCTGCCGCAGGCCCTCGGGGACCGCCTTGCCCTTCGCCTCCGGATTGCCGTTGACCACGACATCGCCGAGGTATGTCAGGAGCTTTGTCGCGCGGTCGCGCCGGTGCGTGAAGCGGAAGAGTCCCGGCGTCTCGTCGAGGAAGCGCGTCGTCGCCTCGCCCCTCTGGAAGGTCGGATGGTTGACGACATTTTCGAGGAACGGGATGTTGGTCTTGACACCGCGCACGCGGAACTCGCGCAGGGCGCGATCCATGCGCTGGCAGGCGTGGTCGAATGCGCGGCCCCAGGTCGAGACTTTGACAAGCAGCGAGTCATAGTAGGGCGTAATGTTTGCGCCGCCGTACGCCGAGCCTCCGTCCAGACGGACGCCGAATCCCGCGGGCGACCGGTAGGTATGGATCTTGCCATAGTCGGGCCGGAAGTGGTTCTCCGGGTCCTCGGTCGTGATGCGGCACTGCACGGCGAATCCGTTGCGGGCGATGCCCTCCTGCCGCGGGAGATCCATCGGTGCGTCGTGCAGATTCAGCCCCTGCGCCACCTGGATCTGGCAGCGGACGAGATCCACGCCGGTCACCATTTCCGTGACCGTATGCTCCACCTGGATCCGCGGGTTCACCTCGATAAAGAACCATTCTCCGGAATCGGCGTCGACCAGGAACTCGACCGTACCGGCGTTCCGGTAGTTCGCCGCCCTTGCCAGCGTGACCGCCGCATCGCAGAGCGCATGGCGCACCTCATCATCGAGGTTGACCGCCGGCGCGACCTCCACCACCTTCTGATGCCGCCGCTGCACGGAGCAGTCGCGCTCGTGCAGGTGCAGAACGTTTCCGTGGCCGTCCGCCAGAATCTGCACCTCGATGTGCCGCGCACGGCGGATGAAGCGCTCGAGGAACACGGCGCCGTCGCCGAACGCCGCGGCTGCCTCGCGCTGTGCGTCTTCGAGCAGACCGGCGAAATCCTCGGGCTTGTCGACGATCCGCATGCCGCGTCCGCCGCCGCCGAACGCTGCCTTGACGATCAACGGAAATCCGATCCCCGCCGCGATCTTCTTCGCTTTCGCGGCATTGGCGATCGCCTGATCAGTGCCGGGAATGACCGGGATGCCGGCTTTCTGTGCCAGTTTTCGCGCCGCCGTCTTGTCGCCCAGCAGGTCGAGCGTCTCCGGATCCGGCCCGACGAACGTGATGCCGGCTTTGGCGCAGGCCCGCGCCAGACCGGGGTTCTCGGACAAGAATCCGTAGCCCGGGTGAATCGCGTCCACGCCTTTTTCGGCGGCCAGCGCGACGATTCCCTCGACGTCCAGGTAGGCCTGAACGGGGCCCTTCGACTCGCCCACCAGATACGCTTCGTCCGCCTTGAAGCGGTGCAGACTCAGCCTGTCTTCCTTGGAATAGATGGCGACTGTGCGCAACCCCAGTTCGGAAGCGGCGCGGAGGATGCGGATGGCGATTTCGCTGCGGTTCAGTGCAAGGAGCTTTTTCATGGAGAGAGCGGGAACCGGGCAAAGAACCCGACTCCCGCAGGGTATCACGGAACCTCAAAAGGTCCCGGGATCAACTCAACATGGAAAGCGCACCTTCGTCATCGACCACCGGAGAGATCCGGAACTCCAGCAAGTCTGACCACTGCTGCATCCACTTACCCAGCGCCACAGGATCGCTGGTCTCGCAGACGCAGAACCCCTCGCCCTCTCCCAGCGAGTGCCAGCGTCCGAGCATTTTGACACCTTCCGGAGGCATGCCCCCAGTCGCCAGAAACCGCTGGTTTGCCTCGTCCCGCACTTCGGGACCGAAGTTCCAATGCACCGCAAATAACATAAAAATTCTCCTTCTCCGGAGTGAGTGTATATCGAAACGTCCGCGCACGCTACGTTGCCGCTAGTCGCCCGGCCGCTTGATCGCCGTTCTGGGTCCATAGAGCGGGGGCCGCTGGCCCGCCTCGATGGCGCCCAGATCCGGCGCGCGGCCGCTGAAACCGTCATTCACGTTCGGCAGCCGCACGCCGGCATCCACGGCCTTGCTGCCGGGTCTGAGACGGAAATCGAGATCCTTCGCGTGATAGACGGCGCCCGGTGCGTCGGCCGCGGGTGGGCGCACGCCCTCGAAGATGTCGAAATCAACTTCGACGCCGTTCTTTTCGTGTCCGGTGGCCCTGGTGAAATCCGCCAGCGTCCGGAACGCTTCGAAGCGCGGCGGCTCTTCGTAGTCGCGCAGGACGCCCGGCCGCGGGCCGCGCCAGTAGAACTGCTCCCGCGACTTCGGGTTGGGGCGGTAGCCGTTGTAGTTGTACGTGGAGTACGCCGTCGCCACCGAGAAGCGGAAGATCCCTCGCTCCGGTTTATCCGGCCCGAGGAACAGGTTGTTCCGGAAGTGCCCGTTCGAGTACAGCGACCCGTTGGAATTCTCCGCGATGATCGTGTTGTGATACAGCACCACTCCCGACGGCTTGACGTTGAACTTAAGCGCGCAGCCGGTCGGGATGTGGTACACGACGTTCCGGATGAAGTAAGCCGGTCCGCCGAAGACCGGCTGTGCGCTCAGCCCGCACTGGGCGGCGTTGACGCCGCGGTTCCGCATGACGCGGATGTTGTACACCCCGCCGTCGGTCTCGACGAAGTCATCGGCCATCAGATGGATGTCGTTGTTATAAATGTCGATCGAGGTGGCCAGCAGCTCTTCTTCCTTCTCCGGCGCTCCGTGGGTGCAGACCGTGACGCCGTCGTGGAAATAGGCAATGTAGTTGTGCGCGATGACGTGGCCGGATCCGTACACCTTGACGCCGTAGTAACTCTTCAACTGGTTGATCCCGTAAATTCCGGGGGTGAACCAGCCGAGGAGGCGATAGCGGTCATCGCGGCCGATCATGACGTTGTCAACGATGTAGAAGTCCCGCGAACCGGCGTACTGGGTCGTCACGCCAATGCCGATGTCCTCGAACCGGCAATTCCGCACGGTCAGGCCCTTCGACCCCGTCACATCCTTGGTGCCCGCGTGGAAAGCAACGTCAGTGTTGCGAATGGTAAGCCCTTCGAAGATGTGGTAGTCGGCTGCCATCACGTCGAACAGGCGGTGGTTGCCATCGCCATCGAAGATCACTTCGCCATCGCCGGCGGCGCGGATCACGATTGGTTTCTCGGGCGTCCCTTTGGCGGTCAGTACATAGGTGCCGTCGAAGGGCAGGCCAAGCGGGTCGGAATAGTTGAGGCGATCGCTCTTGTACAGGCCGGCGTGCACCAGGATCACATCGCCCGGCTGCACCTTGCGCTCCGTAACCACGGCCCAATCGCCGCGCCCCGACGCATAGTAGGCGGACTTCAAGCCCGTAAACGCGGGCTCGATCTTCTCGCCCCGCCAGGACGGCGGGTAGACGTGCAGCACCCGGCCGCCTTCCGCCGCTTTCGGTTCCGGACGGGTCCGGACCGTCACCGTCTCGACAGCATTGCCGTTGACGCCATCGGGGTCCTTCATTTCGAACCGCGCCTCGTACTCGGCGCCGGGCTCGAGATCCAGAATGCTGCCGGCGAACACATCGGGTACGGTGTAGTCGACGTAGAGTTCCAGCCGGTACACCCGCTCGCCGCCGGCGCGCATCAGCGGGAGCCCCTCCCGCCATGCCGTCTCCCCCTTCTGCCGGTAACGGACATCGACAGTGGCGTTGCGGTTCGCGTCTCCATCGATGTACCAGTGGAAGCCGAGGTTGATCAGCGTCGGCGGTTCGACGATGAGCTTGCCCGGCGTCACGGCGTCGGCCCCATGCATGGAAAGCGCACACGCCAGACTGAGCAGAAGCGCCCTCATGCCGCCCTCTCCGCGACGTAAAGTTCCGTCCAGCGCGAGGCGCTCACATTGAAGTAGAGGCGCCGTCCGTCGGCGCTGAAGATGGGGTGCGGGTGCGACGGCCGCCACGACGTTGCTCCCTGTGAATTGTCGAACCGGTGAATCGTTTCGTAGTCGCCCCCGGCCAGATCGCCAATGACGACGCTGTAGTGCTGCTTGCCGCCGTCGTAGCTGTCCGTGGTGAACAGGCGCCCATCCGGGCTGATGGAAGGATGGGTGCCGGGGAAGCGCGGCACGCCGGAGATGGGCCGCTCCGCGCCGGTGTCGCTATCGATCAGGATGTTCATGACGTTGATGATTTGCCGCGAGTCCGGATGCCACGCCGGGTGACCCCATTTCATGCGCGCGAACAGAAAGCGTTTTCTGGCGAGGTCATAACAAAACAGGCCTTCGCGGAAGCTGGCCTGCTTGCTGCGGAAGTCGCCGCCGAGCGGAGTCGCGCCCTTGAAGAACACACGCCTGCGGTCGGGGCTGAGTGTCGGGAAGTAGGCCGACACCGGCTTGTCGCCGTAGATCTGCCGGAGCACTTCCGGATAGGCTTCGCGCAGCGCCTGTGCTGTCAGGACCGCACGGATTTCGCCCGTCGCGACGTTGAGCAGTTCAATGCCCGTGTGCGGACCCGGGTCGAAATGAGGGCCGTAGAGAGGCACGACATCGCTCCCGGGCTGTCCCCAGCCGGTCATGCGGCCGCGCGCCAGAACCCTCTCAGAACCGGTGGGCAGATCGACGCACACCACGACCCACTGCCCGTCGCGCAGGTCGTGAAACACGACGCGGCGCCCTCCCGACAGCCACTGCTGGCAGGCGGTGCGGTGCGGGTCCTCGACAGTGACGCTCGATGCCAGAACGCGGCTCTCGCCGGAGGCCCGGTCGAGCACGCGCACTTCGCCGTGATGGCATTCAGGGTCTGTTGAGGCGAAGTAGACGAGCGCCTTGCCGTCGGGACTTTCCGGGCACGTGTTGAAGTAGCTGTGGACGCTATGCCGGTCACGATGAGACGTCGCCGGCCTCGCCGTCACGCGCTGCCTCCAGGCGGCGAGCGGGCTGTCGAGCCGGGCGGCCGCGTGTGCAAGCGAAGGAAGTGCGCACAAAATGGCGCGCCGCGAAAATGTCATGATTGGCGATCATTGTATCGCCAATCGCCGCTACTCTTCGAGGTTGCCGATGACGATCTCAACGCGGCGGTTCTTCGCGCGGCCCGCTGCTGTGGCGTTCGACGCAACCGGCCGGTCCTGGCCGAATCCGCGTGTGCGAATCAATTCGGCCGGCACTTGCGCTTCGATCAGGTAGCTGCGCACGGCGTCCGCGCGCTTCTCGGAGAGCGTCTGATTCAACGCCGCGGAACCGGTGCTGTCCGTGTGTCCTTCCACGCTGAGCGGGTAGTCGGACGCCACGAGCAGGACGCCCGCCACGCGGCTCAGCACTTCGCGAGCCTCCTGCCGCAGGGTGGCCTGTCCCGTGTCGAAGAGGATGTCCGGCAGGTTCACGATCAGTCCCCGCGCCGTGTCGGTGGTTTCGGCAACGCGGCTCAGAGCCGTCAGCATCCGCCGCCGCAGTTCCTCGGCCTCCTGGCGAGCCACCGCCGCATCGCGCTCCGCCATGGAGCGCAGGCGTTCAAGCTTCTGGGTCTCCTGGCGAGCCCTCTCCATCAGGTCCTGCGCCTGACGCTGCTCGGTTTCCGCGACGCGGACCGCCTGCTCCGCTGCCTGTTTGGCTTCGAGCGCTTTCTGCTGTTCCAGGCGGGCTGCCTGGGCTTGCGTCCGCGCCTCGGCGGCCGCGGCATCGGCGGCGGCGCGCGCCCGGTTCGACTCTTCAATCGCCTGCCGCAAGCTATCCATCTCCTGGCGCTGTGCGGCCTCGGCGGCTTCGCGCGACCGCTTCTCCGCCAGTTCCTGCGCCTCGACGGCCAGCCGGACCGTATTGTGCCCAAGTTCGGAAAGCCGCTGCGTGGACGCTCCTTCGGCGAACGCGGCCACCGTGGCCGACAACGATTCGCTCGCCCGCCGCAATTCGTCCGCTGCCCACTGCTGCGCCCCGGCGCGCTCGGCGAGCGCGACGGCCATCATGGCCTGCTGCCGCTCGGCGCGCAGGTCGCCGCGCATCCGCTCTTCGCGGATCAGGCTTTCCTGGTCGTACTTGTATTCGCCCTCGAATCCTTTGTAGCGAACGCGCGAGGTGGTGACACGCCCCCGGATCAATCCGACTTCGGTATTCTCAAGGACAATCATCTGGCTCGGCCGCCTCACGAGGAAGTGCGGCTCGGCGGTCACGAACATGCCGAACGTCGATAGCGGCGTCGACACGCGCAGGTTCGCGCGATGCCCGTCCAATACCACTTCTCCGGCGTTGACAGCGACTCCCTCGGGCGAGACTGTCCAGAAAACATACGTGGCGAAGTCCCCGCCGAACAGCAAAGCCGGCTTCATATTCTGGAAGCGGACCTGGATTTCGGTCGCGCCCGGACGGCGCTGCACCCGCGCTTCCGCCTTGGCGTTGGGCAGGCGCATCGTGCCGGCCAGCGTGACGTTGACGTTCGATCCTTCCGGGTAGGAAACGGCGAGGCTCTCCCGCTCCGACAGTGGCGGGGGCTGCGCCGGCAGCAGGGCGGCGCCCAGCAGGACTCCTGCAAGAAGGCGGATCATCAGCGTTTCTCCGTTACGTGGCATTCATCTTGTTCAGACGCACCCAGGACAGCACAGGCTTCTTTCTTAACAATACTTGAGATATCCCATCGCGCCCGGGCCCAGGCAAGGACATCCCGTGGACCCGCCATTTCCAGACCCTCCGGCGGATCGAAACCCAGGAAGCGCAGCACCTCGCACAGCGTGGGACCTGCGCTGGCGGGATCGACCGGAGGCGCCCCCGTCTGTTTGCTCAGCTTTTCGCCCGCGGCGTTGGTGGCGACCGGTACGTGTGAATACCGGAGCCGGCGGAAACCGAGCAGGCGCTGCAGATAGATCTGCCGCGGTGTGGAGTCGAGCAAGTCGGCACCGCGGACCACATCGGTGATTCCCTGCGCCGCGTCGTCGACGACGACGGCCAGTTGGTAGGCGAACAGACCGTCGGCGCGGCGCAGAACGAAATCGCCCACTTCCCGGGAGAGATCCTGATGAACCCGCCCGCGGGCACGGTCCTCAAATGCGACGGCGGCGCCATCGACCCGCACCCGCCACGCCCGCGCTTCGCGGCCGGGAGGCACACCGTTGCGGCACGTGCCGGGATAGCGCCCTTCTGCCACCTCCTTCCGCGTACAAGCGCAGGCGAACACGAGCCCATCCCGGGCAAGGCGATCCAGCGCCGCGGCGTACGCCTCGCCCCGCTGGGATTGATACAGGACCGGGCCGTCCCATTCCAGACCGAACGCTTCGAGCGTGCGCAGAATGACGTCCGCGGCTCCCGGCTGCTCGCGAGGCGGATCGAGGTCCTCCATCCGCACAAGCCATTCTCCGCCGGCCGCTTTGGCATCGAGGTAGCTCGCCACCGCGGCCACGATCGAGCCGAAATGCAGAGGACCCGTTGGGGACGGGGCGAAGCGGCCGCGCACGTCGCTCAGTTGGGGGCCACGCGGAAAGCGGCCATCTCCGTCGTGTTCCGCACGAGCAGCAGACCGCCGGCCAGCGCCGGATGATTCCACGTCTTGCCGTCCACTCCCGGGAACCGCGCGACCTCCTGGTGGCCTTCCGGAGTCGCCTTCACGAGGACAACATCCCCGGTCTCGGTCGTGACAATCAGGTGTCCGGAGGCGAACACCAACTGGCCATAGCCGTACCGCCCGCCCTTCCACTTGAGTTCGCCCGTCGCCACGTCGATGCACGCCAGAATCGCTTCGTCGAGGCCGTAGACGTGCCCTTCGTGCAGGACCGAACTCGTAAACTTGTTCTTCATCCGGTTGTTCATCCAGACCTCGCGGACAGTGAATGCCTCGCCGGACGGCGTCAGTTCGACTACTGCGGCGCCGTGGCCATAGCCCGACGAGATGAAGACGCGGTTCTCGCCCACGACAATCGGCTGCGACGCGTTGATGTCGTACTGCGTGCGCCAGGGATACTCCCAAAGCAGACGGCCCTCTTCGACAGTCATGCCGAGCAGCCGTTCGCCCGTCACCAGCAGGATCTGGCGGCGCCCCGCGACCGTCGCCAGCATCGGCGACGAATAGCCGGCCTTATCGTCGAGCGCCTTCCAGACGGGCTCACCGGTCAGGCGTTTGTAGGCGGCAACCGAAGCGCCGCGCGCCCCGGGGTGCACGATCACCTTGTCGTCGACGATCAGCGGCGCGGCAGACATCGCCCACTGCAGGTTCCCGGCATTGGTTTCAGACAGCACATTGCGCCGCCAGTGCAGCTTGCCGGTCGCGGCGTCGAGGCAGCGGAACTCGCCCTCCGCGCCCATCACGTACAGGCGGCCTTCGTGCCACGTGGGTGTCGCGCGCGGTCCCGGGCCGCCAAGCGATTCCGTGAAGTATGCATCCCAGGCCGAGATCCACAATTCGCGCCCGGTCTTCAGATCGTAAGCCGCCGCGACCTCCTGACGCCGACGCTGTTCGATCGTGTACGCGCGGCCATCCGCCACGACGAACGAGGCGTAGCCGCCGCCCACTGGATGGCGCCAGACGGCGTCTAGGCCGAGGTCGGGCCACCTGGTGAGGATGGGCATCTCTTCGTACCGGCCATCGCGGTTCGGACCGCGGAAATCGGTCCAGTAGTTGCGCGGCGGCGGCGCGGCGGCGGGTTCCGGATCCGGCTTGGCCGCCACCGGTTGGGCAGCCGTGACTGGCGGTTCGACCACCGGCGGCGGTTCCGCCTGTTGCACCGTTCGGTCCTGCTCGAGTTTGTCGTAGTGTTCCTCGCGGGATCCCATGGACAGCACGACATTCGACCCGCTGCCATCCAGTTCCCAGCGAATTCCGAGGGTCATCACGAGGACGGCCGCAAACCAGACCAGGGTGACCGCGGTCCCGGCCAGCTTGAGAAACAGGCCCGACGGCCGCAGCCACTGCAACACGATCCCCGCCGGCGGCACGACCACCGATGCCAGAAAGACACCCCACCCCGATCGCAGCCAGTTCATAGGCGTAAAGGCTCCACTCCTCAGGGTAGCAAAGGGCGGAATTTGCGCCTCAGGTTTCCGGTGGAGCCGCGGCGGCGATCATGCCGGGCGCCGTATAGTCGGTGGGCACGATCCGGTAGCGGTAGACCATACCGTGCTGCCCGACAAAGTACCCGTGCCGTGCATCCGGAAACGTGACCGCGCGAACCAGCGCAGAGACCCCCAACGGCCGCGAGGTGAAGTTCCTGCCGCCGTTGAACGAGTACCCCACTTGCCGGCCATTCTCGTTGACGCCAACCAGAATTTTGCCTTGGCCGGCGGCGTAGTAGCTTCGCCACTGTGGAGGATTGACGGAGCCTGTCCACGTCGTCCCTCCATCCGCGGTCCAAAACGTCTGGCCACTCGCCAGTAAGACCAGTCCCTGAGTGGCAGACCAGAAGTGGAGACTGTCGACGCGATGTCTGGTGCCGGGAATCATCGTCCGCTCCCAGGTCGCTCCGCCATCCCCGGTCCGTGAGACCACGGCGGCCGACGTACCCATATTCAACGGAGCGCCGCCTCCCATAAAGCCTACCCTTGCGTCGAGGAACTGGGTTGCCCGCATCAGACAGGTCAGCTTCCGGGGCAAACCGTCGACCGTCGCGTTCAGCCCGCAGGCCTCCCCGCGCACCCACGTGGTTCCCCCATCTTGGGTTCTGTTGACGTGACTGACCGAGGTGGAGTCGTGGTTGTCTACGGCAAATCCGACCTGCGGATCCGTGAACCAGAGACCTCTGGACAGGCTGTGCATCTTTCCCAATTCCGCCCAGGTGCCGCCGTCGCGAGTCCCTACCAGCCGGGTACGTTCAGTCAACGCCCAGCCATGTTTCGCATCGAGGAAACGGATCTCGCTGAACCCCTCTTCGGTAGCCTCGGGATCTCCCCCGAGCTGGACTTGCCAACTCCTGCCGCCATCCGCGGTGAAGAGGATCGTTGATTTAGCCCCCGCCACCCAGCAGGTCTCCGGACCCGCGCAGGAAATGGCAGTCAGTTCGATGTCACGATCAAACGGGACAGGCTCCCAGATCGCCTTCCATTTCGGCGGAGGCGGTGCTTGTGCCGGCAGAGCGGCGACGCCGCATGCCAGCAGCGCGCCAAGAAACCACGCAGAGTGGAGCATTGCTTGCCTCCTGTCACAACAGCCCGTGTGCGGGAGTGGACAGCCGCAAGTATACTCCCAGTGAGCCGAGATGCAAGTGGGAAATTGAAAGGTAGTTCCTGCCGGCGTCTTATAGTACTGAAACATCCATTCGCTATACTGCCGGTTTGGCACGCATCGTTCTCCTGTTCGTTTTCCTGATCGCTCCAGCCCTAGCCGCGGATTCAGGCAGCGTTCGCGACACCTCGGGACAGCCGGTGGCGGGTGCTCACGTGGCTGTCCTGACTCCGCAAGGCAGCCTCGTCGCCGAAACGGAGTCGGCGGCGGACGGGTCGTTTACCCTGCCCGGGCTTCCCGCCGGATCGCTGCAGGTGCGGGTCGAAGCACAGGGGTTCGCCCCGCGGACGACCAGCCTCGCCTCCCTCGACATCGTCCTCGACATCTCCGAGATCCGGTCTACCGTGACCGTGACCGCACTTCGGGGCGCGGTCGACGACGTCAATGAGTCTGCCCGCGTCGCGGCCGTCCGCGAGCAGGAACTGCGCCAGCGTCCGACGCCGACCATCGCCCAGGTCCTCGAGAATACGCCCGGCGTCCTTCTGCAGCAGACCACCTATGCACAAGCTTCACCGTTCCTGCGCGGTCTCACCGGATACCACGTGCTCAATCTCATCGACGGCGTCCGCTTCAACAACTCGACGTTCCGCTCCGGTCCGAACCAGTACCTGGCGTTCGTAGAGCCGACCCAGGCGCAGCGCGTCGAAGCCGTGCTCGGACCCGCCGGCGCGCAATACGGCAGCGACGCCATGGGCGGCGCGATCCAGGTCCTCACGCCGGATCCGCGCTTCGCTTCGGACCGCTGGGAGACGCACGGCGATCTTCAGGTGCAGGGCGCGAGCGCCGATGCGTCGGGCGGCGTCAATGGAAGCGTCGCGCTGGCGAACGCCACCACTTACTGGCTGATCGGCGCCAGCCGCCGCCGGATGAACGATCTGCGCGCCGGAGGCGGCATCGATTCCCGCCATACCTTCCGCCGCCTGTTCGGCCTCGACACAACCCTCACCCGCGACCTTCTCGGATCCCGCCAGCAGGACACCGGCTTCGATCAATGGGGCGCGCAGACAAAGCTTGCGTTCCGCCTGCCCAGGCAGCAGAGTCTCACGCTGTGGTACCAGCGCGGCGCGCAGGACAACGTGCGCAACTACAAAGACCTCTGGGGCGGCCTCGGGCGTCTGCAATCGTCCTTCGCGCCGCAGGACCTGCACTTCGGCTACGTCCGCTACGAAAAACTCGGAGTGGGCCTGCTGGATTCAGTCAGCGGCACCGTTTCCGTCAACTCGCAGGGGGACGGCTCCATCCGCCAGAACTTGCGCGCCACCGACACCGCGACGCACGACCGCAACCGGGTCACCTCGTGGGGCTATGCCGCACAGGCCACGACGCACATCGGCGCCGGTCACGCGCTGGTGTTCGGCGGTGAGTTCTTCCGCGAGCGGATCGACGCCCGCCGCTTCAACTTCAACCCGACCACCGGCGTCGCTGCCACGGCTCGGGCGCTGTATCCGAATGGGTCGATCTACACGCCCTCGGGAGTGTTTGTCCAGGACACGGCCCTGTGGCTCGGCGGACGGTTGCGCTGGACCGGGGGACTGCGTTGGACCCATGTCGGATTCAGGACGCCGGAAGACCTCGCGCTTGGCGTGATCGATTCCTCGCAGTCCTTCCGCGACCTTACGTTCAACACCTCGCTTTCACTCCGGGCAACGCGATGGATGTCGGTGTTCGGTGTGGTGGGCCGGGGCTTCCGCGCGCCGAACCTGAATGACCTGGGCGCGGTCGGGTTGAACGATCTCGGCTTTGAGATTCCGGCATCGGACGCCTCGGCGGCCGGCGCGCTGCTCGCGGCCACGGCCGGTGAGAACGCGCTATCCAAGGGGCAGCCGCTCGGCGGGCTCGCGCCGGAACGGCTGTTCAACTACGAAGCTGGAGTCCGGTTCCACGCCGGCCGCTTCTCAGCCCGGATCCAGGCCTACGATGCCGAGCTCTACGATCCGATCGTGCGCCGGACACTGTTGTTTCCCGCGGGCAACGTGCCGGCGCGCCTCGGAACGCTCGACGTGACGCCGATCGCGCCGACGCCGCAGCAACAGGCGCAGGGAGTGGTGACTGTGCGGACCGCGTTCGATTCGCGCGCCGTCAAGGCGTTCGTCAACGATGGCCGGGCGCGCTACTACGGCGGCGAAAGCCTGGTGGAGTATGCCTTCTCCTCGCGCTGGCGGCTGGAATCGGGTTACGCCTTCATCGCCGGGCGGGACCTGTTTCCGAACCGGCCCATCCGCCGCCTTCCGCCGCAGATGGGCCACCTCCGCCTTCGCCATACACCCACCGGGCGGCGACCGTGGCTGGAAGGCAGGCTTTCGTTCGCCGGACCGCAGTCGCGCCTGAGCGGGGGAGATCGCGACGACGAGCGGATCGGCGGTGCGCGCAGCCGCAACGACATCGCGGCGTTCTTCAACGGCGCCCGCGTCGCTCCCTACATCCGGGACGGCGTCTTTACACCCACGGGCGAAACGCTGCGCCAGATCCAGGACCGGGTCCTGCCGGCCGGCATTGCTCCGACGGACGCGACGCGCGTCGCGCTCCACCTGGCGACCGCGGGATGGGCTGTGATCGACGTGCTTGGCGGCTATCCGCTGGCTGAGTCTGTCGACGCCCACTTCGGCGTCCTCAACCTGCTTGACCGGAACTACCGGCTCCACGGCTCCGGCCTCGACGCGCCCGGGATCAACGCGTTTCTCGGACTGCGCTGGCGTTTCTGAACCAGGCCTTATCGCGCTTCGAGAAACGGATTCACCACGCGGACGGTCCCATAGAGCCGGTCGTGCTGGAGGTCCTCTGTGAGGATCTCGCTCAGGCCGTAATGCTCCGCGTACGCCCAGAGGTGGGCGTCGAACCAATTCAGTTGGTACGCTGCCGAGGCTCGCATCGCATTCCGCAGGATAGCCTCGTTCGGATAGAGGACGGTGAATTGATATAAGAATTCTTCCGCTTCGCGGAAGGCTTCAGCGTGCTGAAGTATACGGTGGCCGCGAATCGGCCGCGTAGCAGCAGCGACGAATTCGATGATTGCCTGATGCGGCAGGCGCAACGAATCCTCGAGGATCCCACGCCTCAAGAGTGTGGTAGCAATCTCTTGTTTAGCCGGGAACCGGAGGTCAAACCGGTACACGAGAACGTTCGTGTCAACGAGTGCTGCCACGCGTGTAGAGATCCTCCCGTTTCCAGCCACGGCCACGTGGCTTCGCGGAGCTCAGTGACCTTCGTCGGCGGTGACGCTCTGTCGCCTGGTCAAATGAGCGGACACGAGCTTCTGTGTCACGCGAGCTGGCAGCAAGGCCGGACGGAACGACGCGGATCACATCGCCCGCGGCGGCCCAACCGATCTCATCGCCGGGGCGGATCCCGTACTGCTCGGCGATTACCTTGGGAACGGTAACCTGATATTTGGATGTGACTTTCGCCATACTTCCTGTCCTTACTGTAGCAAGGACGAGATCCTTACTAAGCCGGTAGTGTTTCAGTCTGTTGTCCGCACCGCCAGCTCGCTGCCGCACGGGTACACTTGGCGTATGGCCGCTGCTGCTTCCGCGTTGACGACGCTGACCGAAGACGAACTGCTTTTCCAGTCGACCGTGCGCCGGTTCGCGCGCGAACAGATCGCCCCCTATTCCCGGGAAATGGATGAAGCAGGGGTCTTCCGGAAAGACATCATCCGCCAGTTCTTCGATCTCGGTCTGATGGCCATCGAAATCCCGGAGGAGTATGGCGGAGCCGAGGGGTCATTCTTTCAGGCCGTTCTGGCGGTGGAAGAGCTGTCGGCCGTCGATCCGTCGGCGGGCGTGATCGTCGACGTGCAGAATACCATTGTCAACAATGCCATTCTGCGGTGGGCCTCGGCGGAGCAGAAGCAGCGCTACCTGCCGCGGCTTGCCGCCGATACCGTGGCGTGCTACGCGCTGTCGGAAGCCGGTTCAGGCTCGGATGCGTTTGCGCTCGCCACCCGCGCCGAGGACCGCGGCGATCATTACGAACTGACCGGGCGGAAGCTCTGGATCACCAACGCCGCCGAGGCGGACCTGTTTCTGCTTTTCGCCAATATCAACCCGGAGGCCGGCTACCGGGGGATCACGGCGTTCCTCATTGAGCGCGAGTTCCCTGGTTTCTCAGTGGGGAAGAAAGAGAATAAGCTCGGTCTGCGCGCCTCGTCGACCTGCGAACTGATCCTGGACCGCTGCCGGGTCCCGAAGGCGAACGTCGTGGGCGAGGCCGGCAAGGGATACAAGATCGCCATCGAGACGCTGAACGAGGGACGGATCGCCATCGGCGCCCAGATGATCGGGCTGGCGCGCGGCGCCCTCGATCACGCCATCGGGTACGCGAAGCAGCGCAAGCAGTTCGGCAAGGCGATCAGCGAGTTTCAGGGGGTGCAGTTTCAGCTTGCGCGAATGGCGACCGAGATCGAAGCGGCACGCCTGCTGGTCTACAACGCCGCCCGCCTCCGCGACGCCGGACGCCCGTTCCTGACAGAAGCCGCCATGGCGAAGTATTATGCTTCTGAGATCGCCGAGAAAGCAGCTTCCCAGGCGATCGAGATCTTTGGCGGCGTGGGCATCACCAAGGAATACCCCGTGGAGAAGCTTTACCGGGATGCCAAGATCGGGCGGATTTACGAGGGGACGAGCAACATCCAGCTCCTCACGATCGCCAAGCAACTGTTAACGCGCTAGAAGCGCAACCCTGCCAGGGCCGGATACGTCTGGCGTAGAAGAAGAGAAGGATCATGCGACGACTGCTTGCCACGATTGCGCTTTCCAGCCTCGCGGTATTCCCCGCGGCTTCGGAACCCAAGGAGATCGATCCCGAGGAGATCATCGCCAAGTTCGCCGCCAAAGAGGCCGAGTTCGCCCGCGCCCGCGAGAACTATACGTACCGGCAGACGGTGCGGATCCAGGAGATGACCGCGAGCGGGCAGCCGGGTGGCCGCCACGAGATGGTGTCCGACATCATCTTCACGCAGGACGGCAAACGGACGGAGCGCGTCGTCCGCGCGCCTGTCTCGACCTTGCGCAACATCCTCATGACGCCGGAAGACGAGCAGGATTTGCGCAACGTGCAGCCGTTCGTCCTCACGACCGCCGACATCGATAAGTACCACGTCCGCTACCTCGGCAAGCAGAACGCCGACGAGATCCCGTGCTACGTGTTCGCCGTGAAGCCCAAGAAGATGGAGAAGGGCGAGCGGTACTTCGAAGGGCAGATCTGGGTGGATGACCGGGACCTGCAGATCGTCAAGACCTACGGCAAGGGCGTCGGGCTCATCAAAAAGGGATCGGACAACCAGTTCCCGCGGTTTGAGACCTATCGCGAGCAGATCGACGGCCAGTACTGGTTCCCCACCTACACCATCGCCAACGACACGCTGCAGTTCCAGAGCGGCCCGCAGCGCATCCGGATGAGCGTGAAGTACGAGGACTACAAGCAGTTCAAGAGCGAAGTGGAGATCAAGTTCGGCGAGGTGGTCGACGAGGAGGCAAAGCCCGCGGCGCCGCCCAAGCCGTGATGCTGCTAGCATCGTAGGCGATGGCAACCAAGGTATCGGTATTGAACAATGGGCCCCTGCGGATCGAAGGCGAATTCACCGTCTGCGACGCGCTGGGGAAAGAGTATGGTCTGGCCGGGCGGACGGTGTTGTCGCTGTGCCGCTGCGGCCTTTCAGAGAATAAACCGTTCTGCGACGGCAATCACGCGCGGCAGGGTTTTCAATCCCTTTGCGAGGCGCGTGATCTGCCGCCTCCGAAGCCGAAAGTGTAGTTAGTCTTCTACGGTCAGGCTGGGCCCGCCCTTGGCTGCGGCGGCGTCCAGCCCTACCTGTGCATGGCGCGCCAGCTCGAGGAAAGCAGCCGCGCGCGGGTCATTGCCATCGCGCAACCCGACCGGATTTCCCGTATCCCCCCCAATCCTGACTTCCGGATCCAGTGGAATCTCACCGAGAAACGGAACCCCCATCTGCTCGGCCGTCCGCTTGCCCCCGCCCTGCCCGAACACGTCGAGGCGCTCGCCCGAGGGCAGCACCAGGTAGCTCATGTTTTCCACGATACCCAGCACCTCGACGCGGACCTGCTGGAACATCAGCACCGCCTTGCGGGCGTCTTCGAGCGAGACGTCGGACGGCGTCGTGACGACGATGGCGCCCGTGATCGGCGCTGTCTGGATCAAGCTCAACTGCACGTCGCCTGTGCCCGGAGGCAGGTCGATCACCAGGTAATCGAGCGGTGCCCAGTCGACGCCGCGGAGAAACTGCTGGATGACCGAGTGGAGCATCGGACCGCGCCAGACCAGCGGTTTGTCGCCGGGGTTCAGAAAGCCCATCGACATCATCTTCACGCCGTGCTGGACGAGCGGCTGGATGCGCTCCCCGAGCGCAGTCGGAGTCTGGCGCACCCCCATCATGAGTGGCACGTTCGGCCCGTAGACGTCGGCGTCGAGCAGGCCGACGCTATGGCCCATCTTCGCCAGCGACAACGAGATATTCACGGAGACAGTCGTCTTGCCGACGCCGCCTTTCCCCGACCCGATGGCGATCAGGTGCCGGACGCCGGGAATCGGAAGCTTCGGGGGAATCGCGCCAGATTGTGGAGAACCCATTTCCTTCTAGTGTAGAACGCCGGTGGACCGGGACCGGAACGTGACGCCGGGTCAGGCCCCCGGCCGCACCTCCACTCTGGCAGCCCGAAACACGGCCTCCAGGAAGGCTGGTTCGTCATCGAAGACAAGCTTCGCTTCGAGCCAGTAGATGCCCGGTTCATCCAGTGGGCAGTTGACCCAGTCTTTCTCCGTGGTGAGCAGGCGCGGCGCGAGGCGGCGCAGACCCGCCAGTTCATCCACTGAATACGTATGGTGGTCGGGAAACGCCTGCCGCGCTACCGGAGCTGCTCCCAGTTCCGCCAGCGTCCGCCAGAAGCTGTGCGGGCTGCCGAGTCCGCAGAACGCGGCGGCGGGCCCGGGTGTATCGCTCAGCGGGAGCCGCCGGCCGGTCGCTCCCTCCACCCAGCCGACCGGCTCCAGCCACGTCCGGAAGACCGGCGCCGTCGCGTTGTACCGGCGAACGTGCGCGACGATCCCGGGCGCCGGGCGCCTGCGCCTTGTGATCACGACAATTGCGGCCCGCGCCAGCGCCTCCGGCCCTTCACGGAAGCGCCCCAACGGCAGCACAGGACCGAAGGGCTCCGCGCCATCCAGCAGGACAATGTCGCAGTCCCGCGCGAGGGGCCAGTGCTGGAAGCCGTCATCGAGGAGGAACGCCGGCGGCTCCGGCCGCAACAACGCCGCGGCGGCGAGGCGGTCGCTGCCGATCCCGACCCGTGCCACGCCCGCCCGCAGGTAGATCTGCGCTTCGTCGCCGGTTCGCTCGCGCGGTTCGGTGGCGCCGGCGGGCAGCGCGAGTACCGCGCGCTCGCGGCGGCCGTACCCGCGCGTCAGGATCGCGCCTCCCTCAATTCGTCCGGCGAGCCAGGCGACCAGCGGCGTTTTCCCCGTCCCGCCGGTCGCCAGGTTCCCCACGCTCACGACCGGGGCGGGAAGACGGCGCGGGCGCCGCAAGCGCTGGTCGAGCGCCATGCCGGCCCGCCACAGCAGAGTGAGCGGACCCAGCAACAGGCGGCGGTGAAGCCCCGGCAACACACGCGGAACCGCTGCGTCGTGCGCCTCCAGGATCGCGGCGAGCGCATTTTCCGTAGCGCCTGTCTGCGCTGCGGCGCATCGCTTCGCCCGCTCCCCCAACTCGATGCACCGCGCCGGATCGTCCAGCAGGGCGGCGACGGCGGGGGCCAGCCCCTCGGCGCCATCCACTTCGACCCAGGCATCCGCCCCACGGAACGCAGCGGCCATTTCCGGGAAATTCTGCATGTATCGGCCCACTACGATGGCGCGCGCAAAGCCCGCGGGTTCCAGAGGATTGTGCCCGCCGTGCGTCACGATCGAGCCGCCGATGAACACGACATCGGCCCGGCCGAACAAGCCCGCCAGTTCGCCGATGGTATCGAGCAGCAGCACTCCCGGCAGCGCCAGGGGCGCCAGCGCCGATCGCCGCACATACCGGGTACCCGCGCGCTCCAGCAGTTCCGCCGCCAGCGCAAAGCGCTCCGGCTTCCGTGGCGCCAGCACCAGGAGCAATCCAGGGCGCGCCGCCGAAAGTTCCTGGAAAGCGCCAATCACCGTCGCCTCCTCATCCGGAGGCATTGTGCTCGCGGCGATCCACACGGCTTCGGGAGCTGTGCGATCCAGGAATTCGATCACTGCCATTGGGGGCGGCGGCGGCTGGATGTCGAACTTCAGGTTGCCGCCAACCCGCACGAGGTCCGGCGGAGCGCCCGCCGCCAGATAGCGCCTCCGCATCTCTTCGGTCTGCACGAGAATCGCGCCGGGTTTCGACAGCGTGTGGCGGAAGAACCAGCGCAGCCGCGCATAGCGCGCCGCGACGCGATCGGAGATGCGGCCGTTGATCACGACCAGTCCGAGACCGGCGCGCCTGGTCTCCGTGAACAGGTTGGGCCAGATCTCGGTCTCCGCGACCACCACAACAGCGGGGCGCAGCGTCCGCAGCACCCGGCGCACGGCAAACACGTAGTCGAGCGGCGCAAAGAAAATGCCGTCGGCCAGACCCCGAAGGCGCTCTTCGGCCAGGGCGCGCCCGGCCAGCGTGGTTGTGGACACCCAGACCGGCGTACCGGGAAGCTCCCGCCGCAGGTGCCCGACAAGCCCGGCCACCGACAGCACTTCGCCCACCGAAACGGCATGCAACCAGATGCCGCCCGCGGGAGTCTCATGGTAAGGCCCTGGCAGGCAGCCCAGGCGTTCGGCCAGCGTGCGCCAGTACGCGGGCGTCCGGGCGGTGCGGACCAGGAAGTACAATGCCAGGAAGGGCATCGCCGCTCCCAGCAGGAAGCGGTAAAGGAGAGAGATGCAGATTCCGGTCAAATCCCTGATTCTTGTGCTGAGTATAGCCGCCGGTCTGGCGGCGGACAAGGATCAGCCGTTCAAGGCGGGTCCGGTCGCGGGCTACGCGAACAAGCAGACAAATGAAAACGTCACGATCGCGGCCAAACCGTACGACACCGAGGAACTGGCGAAGGCGGCGTTCGGGAAAGTGAACCCGAACCGCGAGGGTGTACTGCCGGTGCTGGTCGTGATCCGCAACGACACCGGGAAGGCGATCTCTCTCGAGGGTTTGCGCGCGGAGTACATCACGCCGAACCGCACCAAGATCGAAGCGACCCCGGTCGAGGACCTCACCTATCTGCAAGGGCCCAACCGGCCGGATTACCGCACCAGTCCGATCCCGGGCCAGGGGCCCCGGGTGAAGCGCAGGAAGAACCCGCTCGCCGGGTCGCAGATGAGTGTCCGCGCGCTGGCGGTGCAGATGCTCCCGAGCGGCGAAGAAGCCAGCGGGTTTGTCTACTTCCAGACGGGGCACCGCCGCGGCTCGATCCTGTACCTGACAGGCCTGCGCGACGCCACATCGGGCCGCGAGCTTTTCTACTTCGAGATTCCGCTCGACGACTAGCGGGGCGCGAGGCGCACCCGGACACCCCCGCCCGATTCGAGCGTCAGGCTCCAGCCGGAACCGCTTCGTCACGGCGGACAGGACGCGGGTAGCGATCAGTCGGGCAAGAAACTGGCCCATGCAGACCCTGGGGCTGCCTCCGAAGGGGAAGTAGGTGTACGTGTGGGCGTGTGTTTGCCTTCGTACGGAAGAGCTCCGGGTTGAGCCTTTCAGGATCCGGCGGGGATCGACGGGCCACCGGGTAGGAGGTCATCCCGCACGGCACGGCGCGGGGCGTGTAGATCCAGGAGATCCAGGTGTTAAACGATGGATATGACTGGAGTTATCCCTATTTATTATCCACGCATTAAATTTACATTAAAAGTATTGTTCGGACTGAGAGCCGAGACAATACTTGATCCAGGAGGCAAGTAATGTTCGCTCCCCCCCCCCGTTCCCTCACTCTCGTCGCTGCTCTTTTCTTGAGCGCGTTGGCGGTTGGCACGACTCTTGGCACCTGGAAAGTTCAGGCAGACTGCTCGATGCACGACGGCAAGTGCCGCTGCACTTCTGGTTCCGGCTGCTGTAGTCTCAGAGTCGACGAGTACTCCTGCACAGTAGAGCAACGTTGCCAGACAGAGTATTGTGGCCAAAGCGGCGGTATTGGTTGCGGCACGACGCAGCCGGGATGGACTGAGACCTGCGTCCCCAATATTGGGATGTGCACTGTGTCGCTGTGCCCCTGCGCAGGTTACTGCTAGCGTAAACCGGAATGAAATCCGCACGAGGTGATGGTATGAGAAAGAAAGTAGTCCTGACTGGAATCGCCGTGGCGATTCTTGCGGGCAGTTTTCTGTTGACACACCGCCTGAAATCACAGGCTCTTCTCTCGAGCCGGGTAACGGGCTACACCGTGGAGCTTCATGAGGTTGCGACGAATACGGAAGGCACGCGACGCGAAGAAAGGGACTTGGTTTGCGCGGTGCGATCGGACGGCTCAACGGTTCTAGGGAACCGTGTCACGATGCCGGACGGCCGGACAGTGTGGAACCGGACAATTACTCTGGTAACGGAGAAAATTCGGGCGCGAGTTCACGCCGCCAGCGGCACCGTCTCGACCGAGGCCCCTCCGGAGCAGGTTCTGCTGGGGATGAAGGTCCGGACGCCAGACCCAACGTGCGCCGCCCTTCCGCGCGAAATGACTGTGTTTCAGCCCATTGGAACGGCGCAGGTGCACGGATGGGCGGCTTCGAAACTGGTGCACGAGGATTCGTACGCGCGGATGGAACGTTGGCGTGCCCCGGAATTGGACTGCGCCGAGGTCTATTCCCGCACGGAGTTCAAGGACAAGAAGGGGACGGGCCGGATCACCGCCGTCAGCGAGCAGATAGCAACCCGAATCCTTCACGGCGAACCGGACCCGGCACTTTTCGATGTCCCTACTGGGCTCAAGGAGGTGCCGCCATCCGGACTGCTTGAGGAAGCGGCCCTGGTTCTAGGAATAGTCCTCGAACAGAGTGCTGCTGTTCGTGAGCGGCTTTCCACTCTGGACATGGTCTATTGGGACCGGCGGCCTCGCGGAAAGTGAAATCAACGGCCGTGCGTTGCCAGGAACCGGGAGGCTGCTTCCCGCCCCATGTGGCGGTCCAGGACCGCGCGGTCCGTCTCCCGCAAATCGACCAGGATCAGCCCGTCGAGCGCATTGCTGAAGTGAGGGTCCACGGAAAACGCCAGGACCTTGCCCCCCAGCCGGATATACTGGCGGAGGAGAACCGGCACGCCCTTCTCTACTCCCTCGATGTCGGCGATCGGTTCGGCCAACTCCTCCAAGTCGCGGAAGACGCGGCTGAACATTTCGCCGTCCCAGGCGCGCACCGGCGACGTACGGAAGGGCCGCTTCGGTCTGACGAGAGCAGCGTAGGGAGTCGTTGCCGCCTGCGTTTCCAGAAAACGCACCATCAACTGCCGGGACATCGGATGATAGCCGTTGCTGATGCTGACCGGCCCGAACAGCACGGGGGCGTCCGGGCGGCTGGCGACATAGCGGCCGATGCCCCGCCACAGCATCAACAGCGGCGAGAATTGCCGCTGGTATTCCGGACGCACAAAGCTGCGGCCCAATTCCAGTGCGGGTCCGGTTGCGTGGAACAAGCGCTCGTCGAAGTCGAACAGCGTCGATGAGTACAGCCCCCGCAGACCGTGGCGGCTCAGGATCTCGCGGGTTTCACCGAGGCGGTAGGCGCCCACGATTTCCTCCCGCTCATGGTTCCACACGAACAGGTGGAGATAGTGGCCGTCGAACCAGTCGAGATCCGTCTCGCGCCCGGTGCCTTCGCCCGCGCGGCGGAACGTGATCTCGCGCAGGCGGCCGATCTCATCGAGGACACGCGGCGCTTCGGCGGCGCGGGCCGCATAGACCGTCAGATCCCGAGCCCGGTCGAGCCGGCAGTGCTCGGGCAGCGCAGCGATCTCCTCCGCCAGGGTCTCGCGCAGGGGTCCGGACCGTACCGGGTGCGGCGTCCGGGGCGGAGCCTCGTGCCGCTGCCGGTTGCGCGCTGCCAGCAGATAGACGCGCCCTCGCAGGTAGTTCGTGATGGCCGCGTCGTCGTCGAGCGCGGCCAGCGTGCTGTGCGGAATGGCTCGCCCCACCCGAAGCTCCACGGTGCGTCCCCGCTTATTCAGGAACTGGCTGGGCAGTGCGGCTGTCCGCAGCTTCGGATGAATCAGGCCCAGCACCTGGAACGGAATGCTGTTGTGGCCGTCGAAGAAGAGCGGCACGGCCGACGCTCCGCTCATGCGGATCAGGCGCGCCACGGTCGGGTTCCACGCCGGATCGGCCACTCCCCCCCACTGTGGATGCCAGTGCGACACCGCGCCCGAGGGGAACATCACGAGCATGCCTCCGCTCTTCAACCACTGAATCGCCGCCTTCAGCGCCTTGAGGTTCGCCGCCGCCGCTTCCTTGCCTCCAAACGGATCGACGAAGATGCAGAGATCGCGCAGCTCGGGCATCTCCGCAAGAAGGTAGTTCGTCACTACTTTGACATCCGGCCGGATACGCGGCAGGAGCGAACCAAGGACGGGGCCTTCCAGCATCCCGAACGGATGGTTGGCCGCAATTACGACGGGTCCGGACGTGGGAATTCGGGCCAGATCCTCCGGCGCGATTTCGATACGGACATCGAGCTGTTCGAGGAGGCTGTCGTGAATGGACCGGTCCCCGAAGATCCTGGCGCGCTGGTAGATCTCGCGGAGACGGTCGAGCGACAGAACTCTTTCGGAGAACGAGACGAACGGAGCGGGAAGACGGCTGTTGCGCACGGCGCCGAAGACGCCGGGCTTGGGCGCGGCACCCTCAAGGTTTGGCATTACCTACAGTTCTACTTGCGCCCGATTACAGCACGATGAGGGATCAGTGAGATTGTGATGAAGAACGATTCCGTGCGGTCAGGACGCGGGGAATTCCCGCCAGGTCCGGAATCGTGGCGATCTCGTCCCATCGGCCGGCCGCGAGCATGGCGCACACCGGCTCGTGGAGCCGGAAGCCGATTTCGACGGCGATGCGGCCGCCGGGACGCACCACCCGGCCGGCACAGGCGATCAGCCGGGCGTAGATCTCGGCGCCGGTGGGTCCGCCGGCCAGGGCGACGCGCGGCTCAAAGTCGCGAACCTCGCGCTGGAGGTGGGCGATGTCGCCGTCCGGCACGTAGGGTGGATTCGACACGAGCAGGTCCACCGATGCGGTCGCCAGGGCCGAAGCCAGGTCGCAGGCGATGAAGCGCACCGCCGCTCCCAACCGCGCGGCATTGCCGGAGGCGACCGTGAGCGCGGCCCGAGACACGTCGGTCGCGTAGGCCGCCGCGCCGGTTTCGAGCGCCAGTGTCACGGCGATCGCACCCGAACCGCAGCCGACATCGACGAAGCGCTCCGGGCGCGGACCGGCCAGGACAGCTTCGATCAAGTGCTCCGTCTCGGGCCGCGGAATCAGCACGTCCGGGGTCACGCGGAACGGGCGGCCGTAGAATTCCTGGACCTTGGTGATGTATTGCGTGGGTTTGCCCTGCATCCGCTCATGCAGGTAGCGGCCGTAGTGGAGCCACTCCACTTCGCGCAGTTCGTATTCGGAGTGGCTGTAGAGAAACGTGCGCTCGCGGCGCAGGGCGTGGGCCAGCAGGACCTCGGCGGTCAGACGCGGCGCCGGGATCGCGCAATCCGTGAACAGCCGCGTTCCCTGCTCCAGCGCCGTCCGTACTGTCATCTGACTCAGTGTAGCGGCATGCGGCGCGCCGGGTGCGTTTGGCCAGACTTATCTCTTGACCGGCGCAGAGCCAAGGGTTCCTGAAGGCGGCGCTGCGGGTACATTCCCAAACGTCCCTCCAAAGGAGCCAGACTGATTGGTTTCAGGCGGGGAGGGCGGCATCGGCACCGGAGCCACCGTCAGCATGTAGTAACGAACCCCAGGATCAAAAAGCAATCGATACGACAGAAGCACCCCAGCTTCCGATGAGACCAAGGCACCGCGAATCTGCGTTGTGATCTCCCTAAAGAGATCCCGTAGTACAGATGCTGCCGGGGTCCTGTCGGCGCCGAGGTTGACTCGTGTTGTCGCGAATGCGCCCATCGGAAGCCAGGCGAGGCCGACTTTGACTCCGCGCGCGGCCGACACCTGCTTCAGAACTTCATCGAGCACCTCCGCGGCCGCCCTCTCCTGCCGGTCGAATGACACCGGAGCCGACAACACGGAAGTCACGGTTGTCCACTCGCCCTGTGCGGTCCTTAACGCGACTGGCGTGACGGTCAACGCGTCTGCTTCCTGTAGGAGCCTGAAGCGGCCAGGGAAGCCTGCCCCTTCATAAGCGCTCAGCAACTGACCGATCGCCGGGAGTGCGTCCGCGACTACGCCGGGCCGCACTGGCACGTGGGGCATTGCCAGCCTTCCCCCGCGAGGTACGCGGATGCGCGCATTCGGGTTTGCCGCCCGCTGACGGGGGTTCTGAACTTGATCTGTGATGTCTTGAATATCGCCCTCAAACTGAAATGGCGGGTCCTCGTAGTTGATGGCGATTCGATAGTTCCGCTGCAAGTGGTCGACGGCCTGCATCAGCGGCCTTGGGTCATCGATTTCGATTGCCGGAGCTACTTGCGCAGCGACAGAGCTTGAGAGCATTAACCATGCAGCAACTAGACGAACCATCGTTCTTCCCCGATGCCACAGAGTCCAAGCTGCGCTTGCCAGACTGGGGAAGCGCATCGTCGTGGGATTCGAAGATGCGGCGTGACGGCAGCGTCCGGTCATCTGACTCAGTGTAACGGTATGCGCTTCCTGGGGATCGATTTCGGCTGGCAGGGACACCCGAGCGGGGTGGCGTCGCTCGGCTGGGACGGGCGTGCGTTGACCACTCGGGCGCTCGACCGGCTGCAAACGGCCGGGGAGGTGCTCGAGTGGATCGCGCGGGAAGCGGGACGCCACGGGGCCATGATTGCGGTCGACGCCCCGACGATCATCGTGAATCCCACGGGACGCCGTCCCGCCGAAGCCGAGGCGCAGCGCAAGTTCGCGCGCTACCATGCCGGCTGCCATCCGGCTAACCTCGGGCGCCCCTTCGCGGCGCACACGGTGGCGTTCGGACGGTCGCTCGAAGCCATGGGCTTCGTGCATGCCTGCCGCATCGAGCCGCGGCGCGCCGGACGCTACCAGATCGAGGTGCATCCGCACGCGGCGGCGGTCCGGCTATTTGAACTGGACCGCATCGTGAAGTACAAGAAGGGCACGGTGGCACAGCGCGCGGCGGAACTGGAACGCTTCCGGGGACTCCTGCTGCAGTTCCTGCCGCGCCTGCGGCCGGCGGTCGCGGGACTCGCTCTTCCCGCTGCCACACCGCCGCTCAAGGACTCCGAAGACCGCTTCGATGCCCTGCTCGCCGCCTATACGGGAGCGCACTGGTGGTATTGGGGAACCGCGCGCAACGACGTGCTGGGCGACGGCGAAACGGGCTACATCGTGGTGCCGCTGGCAGCGAGTTCGGGCGTCCAGGAATCCCCGCCGTATACGGATTGCAGCAGATTGCCCGTCAATACCTGGGACGGGGCGCCATGCGCCACCACCTCGCCTTCCCGCAGGATGACCAGCGAATCCGCATAGGCCGCCGCCGGAAACAGATCAGGAACGAAACACAGCACGGATACCCCACTCGCGGCGAATCGCTTGAGCATGCCGAGGAGGCGGCACTGGGCGGCCAGGTCGATCCCGAGGAACGGTTCGTCCAGCCACAGGTCACGGAGGGCGCCTGGCGCCAGCGGCTCCCAGATCTGGGCCATAGCTTGCGCCAGAAGCACGCGCCGCTGTTCGCCCAGCGCGAGGCCGGGGAAGCACCGTCCCGCCAGATCCCTCACACCGGCAGCCGCCATCGCCTGATCGGCAATACACGCGTTGTGCCAGGACGGCATCCCGGCATGAACGAGACGCCCCATCCGGACCACGTCCCGGACCGGACACGCAAGGCCGCGGGGAATGTCCTGTTCGAGCGCCGCGCGGCGCAACGCAAGCTTCTTCCGCGGCCAGACCCGCAAGGGACACCCGTCCAGCACCACGTCCCCGCTGTCCGGCACGAGTTCACCGTGCAGCGCGCGCCACAGCGAGGTCTTTCCCGCCCCTTCCGGACCGGCCACCACGGCCAAGCCCTGATCCGGGAGCGTCAGGCTCAGTTCGTTCAACACGGGAATATTCCCGTAAGAAACCGTCAGGTTGCGAAGGCGGATCATGGCTCGTGTAGATGCACTTGATTTGCAACTAATGCCATCCTACCATATCGGACCATTTTGGTCCAGGAAGAATTTTCGCCCTAATAGGTGCGCGTGCCGGCAACCTTCACGCGGATGTGATAGAGCGACGTGCGCGCGGTGATGTACAGCGCCCGGAAGCCGTCTCCAAAGCTCAGGTTGCTCGGCGATTCCGGCGTCTCGATCACGCCGAGATGCTTGCCCGCGGCGTTGAACACCCAGACGCCGCCGGGCGCCGCGACCCAGACGTTGCCGCCCTCGTCGGTCTTGAGCCCGTCCGGACCACGTTCGGAGATTGTGGCGAACACCTTGCCCGCCGAGAGCGATCCGTCGTCGTGGATGTCGAACATGCGGATCTCGCTCTTGCGCGAATCGGCGACGAACAGCCTCTGCTGGTTGGCCGACAGAGCGATGCCGTTCGGCCCTTCGCACTCGCGGCTTGCCACGCGTAGCTCACCCTTGCGCGTGATCTGGTACACGGTCGAGGGTCCGGAGGCGTCGCGCGGCAGCAGGTCAGTGAAGTAGATGTGGGCGTCGATGGCGTAAACGAGGTCGTTCGGCGCAGTGAGGCCCTTTTCGGCCAGGACAGTGATGGACCCGTTCTTCTCAGTCCGCGTGACGCGTCCGCGTTCGCAGGTGAGCAGCCGGCCCTGGTGATCGAACGTCAGGCCATTGGCGCGGTTGCTGTTCTCCCGGAAGACGGTCGTCTTGCCGGCCTCGAACTTGTGAATCCGGCTTGCGCGCACGTCACTGAACAGGGTGTAGCCGCGGCGGCTCCACACGGGACCTTCGGTGAATTCGAATCCGGTAGCCAGCTTCTCCAGCTTGGCGTCCTGGGCGACGAGGTCATGGAACGAGGGATCGAGGACTCGGAACATCTTGTCCGATTACGGTATCACCCCCTGCCGCACAGGGGCAAACCCGTGTAGATTTGAGGGATGCGTTTTGCGATTCTCGCCGCGCTGCTGCCCGTCTGCGCGCCGGCCCAGGGCCTGGAGTATGTCAAGGCGAACTTCACGAAGTACGAGCACCGGATCCCGATGCGGGACGGCAAGCGGCTGTTCACGTCGGTCTACGTGCCGAAGGACGCCTCTCCCGAGAAACGCTACCCGATCCTGTTGAACCGCACTCCCTACGGCGTCGGGCCGTATGGTGCGGATAAGTATAAGGGCGACATCGGGCCTTCGGATGTCCTCGCGAAGGAAGGCTACATCTTCGTCTACCAGGACGTGCGCGGCCGCAACTATTCCGAGGGTGAGTTCATCAACATGACGCCGCACAAGGCGTCCAAGAGCGGGCCGCAGGATGTCGACGAATCGACCGACACCTACGACACGATCGACTGGCTGCTCAAGAGCATTCCACACAACAACGGGCGCGTCGGGACCTACGGCATCTCCTATCCCGGCTTCTACACGACGGCGGGCATGATCGACGCGCACCCGGCGCACAAGGCCGCCTCGCCGCAGGCGCCCATCGCCGACTGGTTCATCGGCGACGATTTCCACCGCAACGGCGCGTTTTACCTGCCGCACGCGTTCAACTTCTTCGCCGGCTTTGGCAAACCTCGGCCCGAGCCCACCGAACAGAAGCGCGACCCGTTTCCCTACGGCACGCCCGACGGCTACGACTTCTACCTGCGCATGGGCACGCTCACGAACGCCAACGAGAGGTATTTCAAGAACGACATCGCATTCTGGAACGAGATGATGCGCCAGCCGAATTATACGGAGTTCTGGCAGTCACGCAACATTCGGGTGCACACGAAGAACATCCGGCCCGCTGTGATGGTGGTCGGGGGCTGGTTCGATACCGAGAACCTCTTCGGCGCGCTCGAGACGTACCGGTCGGTGGAGAAGCTGTCGCCGGGTACGTTCAACGTGATGGTGATGGGTCCGTGGTGGCACGGGCAGTGGGCGCGCGACGACGGCGCGGCCATGGGCAACGCCACGTTCAACCAGAAGACCGGTCCGTGGTACCGCGAGAATGTCGAAGCGCCATTCTTCAACTACTACCTCAAGGACAAGGGCGAGTTGAAGCTGGCCGAGGCGACCGTATTCGAGATGGGATCGAACGTCTGGCGCCGCCACGACGCCTGGCCGCCGCGCGCCGCCCGCTCCCGAACGCTCTACTTCCACCCGAAGGGCAGCCTGTCCTGGGATCCGCCGAAGGATTCTGGGGCGTTCGACGAGTACCTGAGCGACCCTGCCAAGCCCGTCCCGTTCACCGACCAGGTCTCGACCGGTATGACGCGCGAGCACATGACCGACGACCAGCGCTTCGCCACGCGCCGTCCGGACGTGCTGGTCTATCAGACCGAGCCGCTCGAAGAAGACCTGGTGATCGCGGGTCCGCTGGCCGCGACGCTGCACGTGTCGACGACCGGCGGCGATGCGGACTGGATCGTCAAGCTGATCGACGTCTACCCGGACGACCGCGACGAGCCGACGCCACAAGGCCAGCCGGCGCCGCGGGTGAAGCTCGGCGGGTACCAGCAACTGGTGCGGGGCGAGGTGTTCCGCGGCCGCTTCCGCAACAGCTTTGAGAAGCCCGAGCCCTTCCAGCCAGGCGTCAAGGCGAAGGTCGAGTACAACCTCAACGACGTCTATCACAACTTCCGGCGCGGCCACCGGCTGATGATTCACGTCCAGAGCACGTGGTTCCCGCTGGTCGACCGCAACCCGCAGAAGTACGTCGATATCTACACGGCGAAGGAGAGCGATTTCCAGAAGGCCACGCACCGGGTGTACCGGGAGGCGGGGTCGGCTTCGGGTGTGAAGGTGCTGACGCTGCCGTAGGCCGGATACCGCCCTTCGAGCAACCGGAGGCAGTTGTCACAGGATAGTTGCGCCGTCTTTCAGATGGAGCTAGCGGATGATCGGCTCGGCTGTCTCCGTCACCAGCGCCTGCGCACCGTACCGCGTGTCCACGTAGCTGTTCAGCAACTCCACGAACTCAGCGACGATCGCGTCGCCGCGTAGCGTGACCCGCAGCTTGCCATCCACGTAGACCGGAGCCACCGGTTCCTCGAACGTGCCGGGCAGCGAGATGCCGATGTCGGCGTGCTTCGACTCTCCCGGTCCGTTCACGATGCAGCCCATCACCGCGACCTTCATCTCTTCCACGCCGGGGTAGCGGCTCTGCCAGACCGGCATCTGCTCGCGTAGGTAGGTCTGGATCTGGTCGGCCATGTCCTGGAAGAACGTCGATGTCGTCCGTCCGCAGCCGGGACACGCCGCCACTTGCGGCGAGAAGCTGCGGATGCCAAGCGCCTGCAGGATCTGCTGGCAAACCAGCACCTCTTCGGTGCGGTCTCCGTTGGGTAGCGGCGTCAGCGACGCGCGGATCGTGTCGCCGATACCTTCCTGCAACAGGATCGACAGCGCCGCGGTCGTGGCTACGATTCCTTTCGAGCCGAGGCCGGCCTCAGTCAGACCCAGATGCAGCGGGTAGTCCGACCGCCTCGCCAGTTCGCGATAGACCGCCACGAGATCCTGCACGTTGCTGACCTTGGCGCTGATGATGATCCGGTCGCGGCCCAGGCCATGGCGCTCGGCGGCCTCGGCCGACAGCAAAGCGCTCTGCACAATCGCCTCGTGCATCACTTCGCTGGCTTCCTTCGGCTCCGGCGACTGCGCGTTCTCATCCATCAGCCGCGTCAGCAGTGCCTGGTCGAGCGACCCCCAGTTGACACCGATCCTCACCGGGCGGTCGTACTCGATGGCCGCCTCGACCATCGTGCGGAAGTTGTCGTCATGCTTCTTGCCGATGTTGACGTTGCCGGGGTTGATGCGGTATTTCGCCAGCGCCCGGGCACAGGCCGGATACTTCTTCAGCAGAATGTGGCCGTTGTAATGGAAGTCGCCCACCAGCGGCACGGTGCAACCGAACGCGCGCAGGGTGTCGGCAATCTTCGGAACGGCCGCGGCGGCCTTCTCGGTGTTGACCGTGATGCGGATGAGTTCCGAGCCGGCGCGGGCCAGTTCCTGCACCTGGTTCACCGTCGCGGCGATGTCTTCGGTGTCGGTATTGGTCATCGACTGGACGACGACCGGGTGGGTCCCCCCGACCTTGACGCCGCCCACATCCACCACGACAGAACGGCGCCGCGGACTTACTGGCATAGGGTTTTCGCGATTCCTCCTGGAAACTTCCAGGATACCATTCAGGCCCGGTCCAGGCCCTCGGCGCGCGCGTCGCGGATGGCCTGCACGACGCTGGCATGGAGGAGGATGAGGTCGGGATCGTTGCTCATCATCTCGACATAGCGGCTCTCGACCGCTTCGCCGGGACGCACGAGCCGCAGGGCGGAGTCGAGCAGGCGGGAGGCGATGGGCCCTTCGATCGGAGCGTGCTTGGGCGCGAGCGCCGCGTCGATATCGACGACGAGCCGGGAGAACGGGCGCAACCACGCAAACTCGGGATTGTTCAGGGTCAATTCCAGCAGAGCGACGGGAGCGACGCGGCCGTTGCGGTCCTCGTATTCAGCGCGCTGGCGGTCGAGCAGCGCCTTGTGCAGCACGAGAAGCGCCTGGCGCACTTCGAGCAAGAGGGCGTGAATCCGGTCGGGGGACACTCCGTCCAGTGTAGCGAAGTGGTAGCCGGGTCTTCGCGGAAAGCCGGACGGCAGCATAGAATAGCGCTTATGTCCCAGATCCGGACGAGTCCTGAGAAGTTTGACGTGGTCGTTGTGGGCTCAGGCGCGGGCGGAGGGTCCGCCGTGCAGGTGCTGACCGGGCTTGGCATCCAGGTGGCGCTGCTCGAAGCCGGACCGATGCTCGACGTCAACAAGGAATACAAGGAGCACATGTGGCCCTACCAGGTCGACCACCGCGGGGCCGAACCGGGCGGGGCCGCCTACTTCGGCCGCGGCAAACCGTACGGCTACTTCACCACGACGTCCGGGGGCTGGGAGCTGGACGGCGAACCGTACACGGTCGGTGAGGGGAGCCAGTTCCGCTGGTTCCGTTCGCGCATCATCGGCGGCCGGACGAACCATTACGGCCGCATGTCGTTCCGGTTCTCCGATTACGATTTCAAGCCGTATTCGCGCGACGGCCTCGGCGCCGACTGGCCGATCAGCTACGAAGACATTGCGCCGTACTACGACAAGTGCGAGGAGTTCATCGGCGTCACCGGCTCGAAGGAAGGCATCCGCAGCGCGCCGGACGGCGTGTTCGAAGAACCTCCACCTCCCAAGGTTCACGAACTGCTGATCAAGGAAGCCTGCGGGAAGCTCGGCATCCCCTGCATCCCGAACCGGCGCGCGGTGATCACCAAGGCGCGCAAGGACCGTCCCGCCTGCCATTACTGCGGCCAGTGCGGGCGCGGGTGCAAGACAGCGTCGAATTACGCATCGAGCCAGATCCAGATCTTCCCGGCCATGAAGACCGGGAAACTCAAGGTGTTTACAGGCGCGATGGTGCGCGAGGTGCTGACCGATGGCAGTGGGAAGGCCACGGGCGTCGTCTACGTCGACAAGGAAACGCGCACGGAACGGCGCGTGATGGCCCGCGTCGTGATCCTGGCGGCGAGCGCGTGCGAGTCCGCGCGGATCCTGCTCAACTCGAAGACGCGCGAGTTTCCGAACGGTGTGGCGAACAGTTCGGGCCTGGTCGGGCGCTATCTGATGGATACCGTCGGTTTCGGTCTGAGCGGCTACCTGCCGGCGCTCGAAGGCATGCCGCACTACGACACCGATGGCGCGGGCGGCGCGCATCTGTACATGCCGTGGTGGCTGTGGGACGACCACAACAAGCTCGACTTCCCGCGCGGCTACCACATCGAGATCGGCGGTGGCTACGGCATGCCCGGCATCGGAACCTTCCAGCGCCAGGCGCGCGAGGCCGGCTACGGCACAGCGATCAAGGAGAAAGTGCGGCGCGAGTACGGCTGCTCCATCGGGTTCGCCGGACGCGGCGAGATGATCCCGAATGAGCACAGCTACTGCGAGATCGATCCGAACGTGGTGGACCAGTGGGGCATCCCGGTGCTGCGTTTCCACTTCAAATGGACCGACTACGAATGGAAACAGGCCCGCCACATGGAGCGCACGTTCGCCCAGATCATCGAGACGATGGGCGGGCGCGTGTCCGGGCTGAGCGCGGCGCAACGCGAAAGCCAGGGGATTTCTATCCCTGGCACGATCATTCACGAAGTCGGAACGGTGCGCATGGGAACCAACGCGCGCAATTCCGTGTTGAACGGCTATTGCCAGGCGCATGACGTGAAGAACCTGTACGTGATGGATGGCGGAGCGTTTGTCAGCAATCCGGACAAGAACCCCACGCTCACGATCAACGCTTTGGCATGGCGCGGCTGCGACTATCTCGCCGAGGAGATGCGGAAGGGCAACATTTAGGTGGTCGCTGCGCCCGTCCGGACCCGTTCGGTCCTGGCCGCGCTCCGACCGGCGCACTGGTCGAAGAACTTTCTGGTCTTCCTGCCCCTGGTGCTGCACGGTGACTGGGACTGTGTGGATTCATGGGTCCGTGCTGCCGGGACTTTCGCGGCCATGTGTCTGGCGGCGTCATCTCTGTACCTGCTCAATGACCTTCGGGACGCGGGTGGCCGGCAGCTTCTGCGCCGCCCGAACCCGGTCGAGGACGGTGGGCTGGGCCGGCGAATTGTGTGGCGGCTGGCGGCCGTCCTCTTCGCCGCCGCTCTCGTGGTATCGGTCCCGTTTCAAGTGACACCGTGGATTGCCGGATACGGATTGCTGTCGGGTGCGTACACATGGCGGCTCAAAGAACTCGCTGTCATCGACTTGCTCGCTTTGGGAAGTCTCTACCTTCTCCGTCTGGAAGCCGGTGGCGCGGCGACCGGAATTCCTGTCACGGACTGGACGCGCGTTGTCTGCGGCGGCGCACTCTTCAGCCTGGCTCTTGTGAAGCGTGTGGCTGAACTGCGCCTGGCGGGACTGTCAGGACTCGACCGGATTCCCCGCCGCGCCTACACGCCGTCGGATGCCCGGCGCCTCATGACCGCTGGTTTGATGGTGCTGGCCGCCGCAGTCGTGGCGTTCCTCGTCTTTCTCCAGCAGTTCGGCGGACCCCAGGGATTGAACCGCCGCGGGTGGGCCCTCGTCGCGGGACTCATCGCGACCATGTGGGCTCTGCGCATGTGGCGCCTCGCCTGGATGGGGCGAATGCGCTCCGATCCCGTCGTGTTCACCCTCTCCGACCGGACCAGTTGGATCGCCGTTCTGGCGGGTCTTGCAGCCTATATTCTGGCGATTGAGTGACCTGCTATCGTAAGTCCATGGCTGACCCGCTGGTGACCCTCGAAGGAACCTCGCGCCGCGACCTGTTGCGCACGATCGCGCTTGGCCTGACCGCTGGCGGTGCCTGGAACCTCGAGGCGGCCCAGCACGTCCACACCGCGGCGCAAACGGCGCGGGGCGCGTCCGGCGTCTACAAGCCGCGGCTCTTCCCCGAGCATCAGTGGAAGACGCTGCGCCGTCTGACGGAGTTGATCCTGCCCGCCGATGAGACGTCCGGCTCGGCCCTTGACGCGGGCGCGCCCGAGTTCATCGATCTGCTGGCCAGCGAAAACTCCGAACTGGCGGCCATCTTCACGGGTGGACTCGCATGGCTGGACGCGGAGATGCGGCGGCGGGCGGGAGCGATGTTCGTGGACGCGCCGGCAGCGAAGCAAACGGAGCTGCTCGACGATCTGGTCGCCGCGGAGCGGATCGAGCGGGAGCGCGCCGCCGAGGTCAGTTCCTACGAGCGCTCCGGCTACTATCAAAGCTTCAGTGAGTATTCCGCGAAACCGGGCAGTCCCCTGGCGGCCGGCGCACGATTTTTCGATTGGGCTCGCAAGCTCACGGTGGATGCTTTCTACACCAGCCGGATCGGCATCAAGGATATCGATTTCCGCGGGAACGGCGCGTATACCAAGTACGAAGTGCCGGAAGCATCGATCCGCTACGCGATGCAGCGCAGTCCGTTCGGCGCGTAGTCAGAACAGCAGGTCTTTCTCGAGGCGCCGCAGGCGGGCGTCAGTGCTCTCTTTTCGGTCCGGCAGCCCTGCCCGATCGCAGGCCGCGCTCAGGCGGCGGAGAAGCACACGGCTTTCGCCAAACCGCTCCAGGACGGCTTCAAGAGCCTCGGCATCATCGCCAGCCTGCTCCATTGCCTGGTGTCTTGCGTAGGCAGTGCCGAGGTCGATTTTTTCCGCGAAGGCCTCGTCAACGGTGAGTGGGCCGCGCCGCGGGACAAACTCGTACCGCCACTGCACGGCCGAGAGAAGGGTGAACATACTTCCAAGGCAGATCCAGGCCAGCACGGCGGCGCGTCCCCGATGCAGCAGTAGATAGAGAAGACCGAGTGACAGCAGCGGCAGAGAACTGATCAGCAGGCGCATCGCGAACGCCAGGCCATGCCAGTGGCGGGGAAGACTACCGACCAGGATCACTTGCGCCACAACACCAAGCAGCAGCGGCAGTACGGTTGTACGCTCGCGCCAGGCGGCCCATGCCAGTCCCCCCGCGCCCACGAGTGTCGCCGGAGTCGTGAAGAAAAGTCCGTTGTGCGATGAAAACAGCACATGCAGAACGCGGGACGGCGGCCACGCCAGGAACTGGGGACCCTGAGGCAGGGTGAGGTACGAACCGTAAATCGTGTGCCACTGGCGGAACTGCGGCGCCAGCAGCAGCATCAACATGCACGCGGCGGCTCCCCGGCTGATCCACCAGTGCCGCTGACGGAAGGCGTACGGAAACTCGTAGACCGCCGGAATCAGCAGGAAGAGAGCGTTCTGCCACCGGCAGAGCGTCATCAGGCCTGCCGCTGCGCCTACCGCCAGCCAGGGCTGCCAATCGTTGGAATCGCGCGCTTTCCACCAGGCGAAAAAGAAGAGCGATGCGGCAAAGAAGCTGGCCGAGTGGCTCATCACCGTGAAGGCATAGTAGCCGGCGGCCGTGGCCGGAGCCAGCCACAACGTGGCGACCCCCGCCCAGCGCCTCACGCTCCGCGCGTCCCCGGTCCACTGCAGACCTACGAGCAGGAGCCACTGGTGCAGGACGAAGAGTCCCGCCGCGAAGAGAGCCGCGCTCGACGCGGCGAAGACGCGTTCGGCCCACGGACCGTACCCGTCCGCACGATGACCGGTCAACGCGTCGACGGCCGTTCCGGCAGCCAGGAACGGCATCGCCAGCAGGGGATAACCGATGGCGTACGGGCTCGATGGCAGACCGGTCCTGGGCTGCACCGCGACCCAACGGGAGTTGCGCGTGCGCTCGGTTCCCGGCCGCGACAGCATATGCGCGAACTGGTTCGTGAGGTCAAAATCGCGATCGAACAGCAGCGAGTGCGCTGTCGAGAAATAGGCGATCGAGTCCACGTTGCGTGGTGTCACGACGAGGAATCCGCGGCCGCCGGGCGCCGCCGCGTCGAGTCCGATCAGAAGAACGAACAGAATGGCGGCGAATCCCGGTACGAGGAGGGGGGGCAAAGCCTACGCCCGGCTCCCGCTACTGCGGAGGCGGAGCCACTTCTCAAACCCGATGACGCCGTAGATGACGAGACCCACGGCCGTCACGCGCATCCAGGCGGCCATGCCGATGGGCTCGCTCGAAAAGATCGCGTTCATCCATGGCATGTAGGTGAAGACGATCTGCAGGAGGATCATCGCGGTCACACCCCCAATGACCCACCAGTTGCTGAAGACACCCAGCTTGAACATCGATTGCGTCAGAGAGCGGCAGTTGAAGAGATAAAAGAGTTCGCCCATCACGAACACGTTGATCGCTACCGTGCGCGCCTGCTCGATCGTCGCCCCGTTGTCGAGTTCCCAATTGAAGAGCCCGAACGAACCCGCCAGAAGCAGTGCCGAGACGAGGGCAATGCGCCACTGGAGCGTGGGCGTCAGGATTGGGACATCCGGATCGCGCGGCTTCCGCTGCATGATGCCGGGCTCTTTCGGTTCAAACGCCAGCATCAGTCCCAGCAGAACCGCCGTCGTCATGTTGATCCAGAGGATCTGAACAGGCAGGATTGGCAGCGTCACGCCCGCGAAGATCGCCACGAGAATCAACAAACCTTCGCCGATGTTGGTCGGCAGCGTCCAGGTGATGAACTTGACGAGATTGTCGAAGACGCCGCGTCCTTCCTCCACAGCCGCTTCGATCGAGGCGAAGTTATCGTCGGTGAGGATCATGTCCGAGGCGTCCTTGGCTACCTCGGTGCCCGCGATTCCCATCGCCACGCCGATGTCCGCCCGGCGAAGCGCCGGCGCGTCGTTGACTCCGTCGCCGGTCATGGCGACCACGTGTCCGCGGGCCTGCAGAGCTTGCACAAGGCGGAGCTTCTGCTCGGGTGTCACCCGCGCGAAGACCGACGTGCGCTCGACGGCGCCGATCAGGTCCTGGTCGCTCAAATCCGCGAGTGCGCTCCCGGTGAGCGCTTCACGCTTGGAGGAAGCGCCGTTGATCCCGAGTTGCTCGGCGATCGCCAGCGCCGTACCCACGTGATCGCCCGTGATCATCTTGACCTTCATTCCAGCGGTCTGGCACGCCTTTACCGCGGCAATCGCCTCCGGGCGGGGTGGGTCGATCATGCCTTGCAGACCGAGAAACTCGAGATCTTCGGCGACGTCTTTCTCACTCAATGAATCCTGGCCGGGGGGCAACTCCTTGCGCGCGAAAGCCAGGACACGCAAACCGCGTGAAGCCATTGCCTCGACATGTTTCTGGATCGCGCTACGGTCCAGCACGCCACGTTCGCCGCTGGCCTCCAGCGCGCTGCCGCAGGAGGCCAGGATGCGCTCGAAGGATCCTTTCAGATAGGCATTCCGCGGCTTGCCATCACCCATGTCGTGGAGCGTCGCCATGTATTGGTGCTCCGACTCAAAGGGAATCGTATCGACGCGTGGGAAGATGTCGTGCAGTTCGCCGGCAAGCAATCCCGCTTTGTGGCTGGAAGTAAGAAGGGCTCCCTCTGTCGGGTCGCCTTCGATCCGCCATCCCTCCTCTGTCTCGTGGAGGCGCGATTCGTTGCAGAGGACTCCCGCCTTCAAACATTCGAGCAGCGACAGGTTCTCCGCAACTCCGGGGGCGCAGTCCCTGGGCAGGATCTCCCCATCCGGAGAATAGCCACCGCCGGAAATCCGATAGATCCCCCCGCCAGCCAGCGCTTCACGGACCGTCATCTGGTTTTGCGTCAGGGTTCCGGTTTTGTCCGAACAGATGACGGTGGTGCTGCCGAGAGTCTCCACGGCGGGCAGTTTGCGGATGATGGCGTGCCGCTGCGCCATGCGGGAAACCCCGATCGCAAGCGTGATCGTCATGGCGGCCGGCAAGCCCTCGGGAATCGCTCCCACGGCCAGGGCCACCGCGGCCATGAACATGTCGAGCCACGTCATGCCGCGCAGGATCCCAACAACAAACGTCAGCGCAGCCAAGCCAAGAATGATCCACAGCAGGAGTCCACTGAAGTGCGCGATCTTCTTCGTGAGCGGCGTGGCAAGCACGTCCGTTGACGCGATCAGTTCGGAGATCCGGCCCAATTCAGTGCGGTCGCCCGTGGCGATGACGACCCCCGTGCCGGTGCCGTGCGTCACCAGCGCCGAAGAGTACGCCATGTTGCCGCGGTCGGCAAGGCCAGTCTGCGCGTCGAGTTCACCGGTCTTCTTCTGGACCGGCACAGATTCTCCCGTGAGGGCGGACTCGTCGATCTGCAACTCCCGCGTCCTGAGCAGCCGCACATCCGCGGGAACTTTGTCTCCGGATTGCAGCAGAACGATATCGCCGGGAACGACCCCCTGTGAGGCGATTCGCTTCCTGGCGCCCCCTCTCAGCACCGTCGCCTCGCTCGTCATGGCGCGCGCCAGAGCCTCAATTGCGTTGACGGCCTTCGACTCCTGCAGGAACCCGATGACGGCGTTGACCAGCACCACGCCAAAGATGACGCCGGAGTCCACCCACTCCTGAAGCAGCGCCGTGATGACCGTCGCGGCGAGCAGAATGTAAATCAATGGCTGATGGAACTGCAGTAGAAAGCGGACCAGGGGACCGTGCCCCTTCTTCTGGGTGAGGATGTTGTGGCCGAATTTCTCAAGCCGGAGGGCTGCCTCTTCCGGGCTGATCCCCCTGTCCAGATCGGATTCCACCAGCGAGAGGACTTCGGATGCCGGCAGATGATGCCAGACATGCGCTTCCGCACCCTCACTCCCTCCAGTGGCGACCGCCGTGCCGGCCGGGTCCTGCATTGGGCTGCTCATTCGCCCTCCAGCCGGACGGGAGTCACGAAGCCGTCGGGCTTGACCGCCAGCACGGAACAATGCACATGCCGCAGGATTCTTTCGGCTGTGTTGCCCATGATCAGGCCCGGAATGCCGCTGCGTCCGACCGTTCCCATGACGATGAGGTCGGCTTTCAGCCTCTTCGCGGTGGCCGGGATCACGAGCCCGGGGTCGCCTTCCACAAGGTGCGATTCGTACCGGACGTCCCCGGGAGGGTTCGCCCCGAGGAGACTCTCCATCCATTGCCGCCGGACCGCTTCGCTTTCGTCGAGCGCGCGGTCCGCAGTGCCTGCCGGCAACTGCGGCGCGTCCATGAGAACGTGCTTCTCCAGGAAGCGCCACGCATGGACAACGTGCAGTTCTCCCTTGTCCAGGCGGGCGGCGGAGATGGCGAAGTCCATGATCTTCTGGTTGAGTTCGATCGTCTGCTGGTTCAGTGGATCGAGGTCGACCGCGGCCATGATCCGCCCGTTGCGGGCCGGTGCCCTTTCGTCGGCGACCCATACCGGGCACGGGCACTTCCGCAAGACCTTCATGATTGAACTGCCGAAGAGAGCCTCCCTGAGGCCGCCTTTGCCCGCGGATACGATGACGAGATCGTGGCCATTCCGCAGAACCTCCCGGATGATCTCAAGTTCCGGCTTGCCGACCAGGAGTTTCTGTCTGACCCGAATTCGGGCGTGCTCGGCGGCCGAGGCCATCACCGAGAGGCGGTCGCCAATGTGGCGGGATTCCTCCTCGTCATCGGCGGACGGAGGTTCAGGTCCCCGGTAAATGCCCGCGAGCATCAATTCGGCTCCGTTCCGCTTGGCGAGCAGCAGGGCCTTTTTAAACGCGGAATCCCGATCCCAGTCGTGGTTGACGACCAGGAGAATCTTCTTGAAATAGCGCACCGACACGTGGTTGATTGCGCGCGCCACCTGCGCCGCGGCAATCACGTCGCGCGCCTCGGTTTCGTGGACATGAGACAGTTCCGAGGCGATCCTGGCAATCAGCTTGCGCTCGTTCGCGGAAACACGCCGCCCCAGAGCGAACAGGCTGGACGAAGCCGCCGCCGTGTGGAGGCAGTATTGGATCAGGTCCGTGACGCTGCCCTTCCGCTCCCCGGCCGGCAGCGATTCGAGAAGCATGCGGATGGCGCGCAGCGACCGGTCGAAGAACTCCTGCGGGGGCCTGTGCCGGCACCATTCATCGAGTTTTTGGTAAGGGCGGCTCCCGGGCTTGACGCCGCGCAGCCGCGCGATCTGCTCGATATGGTCGCGTTCGCTGTCCGTGACGGAGCCGCTCAGCCACGCGACCTGCAGAAGGGGCACCAGATGCAGCAGGTTCACCGTGTCGCGGTCGTAACCAAGCTGGGCCAATTCCTGCAGGATCTCCTGGTTGTTCGTGCCGGCGGCCTTGGCGAGCAGCCGCCGCTCTTCCTCAATCGCCGCGTGTCTCCGCAAACGGTCGATCAGGTCGGCATCCAACTTGCGGAAATAATCATCTTCCTGAATCGTTCGTTCTGGCAGGTCGTGCAGTTTGTTCGGCGGCATTATCAGGCTCGCTTTCCAATGGTTTGGGTCGGCGGTCGAATCCTTCGGACCGGACCGGAACAACGACAGCGCGGACGAACGTCCCAGAGTGGTGCAGAGGGCATCGATCCCCGCAAACCACGCCCGCGGCGTTGGGATGCGGGCGCGACAGTGTCGACGTCGATACTCTTTCTTCCATTTTAGCGAACGCGTCCCTGAAGGTGTACTGATTTCGTAGCGGATGCCGGTCGGGCCGGTTGACAGGGGTTCGAGCCTACGCGGACACTGAAAAATTGCCCATGTCCAGCCGCCGACAGTTTCTTTGGACCGCATTTGCCGCCACGAACCGGGCCTTGGCCTCCGACCCGCTGGTGTCGGGCGTCGAAACCGCAGTTCTCTGGCCGGGACGCGGCAAAGGGCCGGGCTGGTTCCATCCGCGCGCCTGCCGGCAACCTGGCGGACTGTTCATGACCTGCCAGACTATCTCGGGTTCGGACCTGTTCGGGCCCGTGCATTGGTCTGAGTCGCGCGATGCGGGCCGCACGTGGACGGGACCGGCCCTGGTCCCCGGTCTCGGCAGGATCAAGCTACCGGGTGGAATCGAAGAAGGGGTTTGCGATGTCGTGCCGGATTTTCATGCCGCCAGCGGGACGCTGCTCGCGATGGGCTGGAACGTCTATTACAAAGACAACCGGCTGACCCAGCCCAACGAAGAACGATGGCCGGTCTATTCGGTTCGCGGCCGGGACGGCCAGTGGGGTCCGCGCCGTAAGCTGGAATGGAACCATCCCGAGGCAACCGCCATCTATGGCAGCAACTGCTCGCAGCGCGTGATGCTCGACGACGGCCGCATCCTGCTGCCGCTGACATTCGGGCGCTACGGCAGGATGGACCGTGCGGTCACAACGGCCCTGTGCTCGTTCGACGGTGAGCGGGTGCGCATTCTCAAGAGCGGGACCATCCTGCGGCTGGCTGAGAAGCGTGGGCTGTTGGAGCCATCGGTGGTCCGGTATGGGGGCCGCTTCTTCATGACGATCCGCGCCGAGGACGAGCGCGGGTACGTCACGGCGTCCGCCGACGGCCTCGACTGGCGCCCGATCCAGCCGTGGCGTTGGGACGATGGCGAGCCGATCACGATGTCGAGCACGCAGCAGCATTGGATGCCCCACAGCGAAGCGTTGTTTCTCGTTTACACGCGCAAAGCGGAGGGCAACGTCAACGTGATGCGGTGGCGGGCGCCCCTCTGGATGGCGCGGGTGGATCCGGACACGATGCGGCTGATTCGGGAGACCGAGCAGGTGGTGATCCCGATGAGCGGCGACGGTGTGCGGCAGCCGGACTCGGTGGCGCGCCTGGGCAATTTTCACACCGTCGCCGCCAGTGCGTCGGAATCGCTGGTTACAGTGGGAGAGACCCTGCCCAGCGGCGGGTTCTCCGGCGATACGCTTATTGCGCGTGTCCGCTGGTCACAACCGAACCGGGTGTCGCCATGACGAGATACGAAACCACCGAACTCGAACGGCTATATGAGCGATGGGATCAACTGGGACGGGAAGAGCGCACCGAATCGTTCCGTGCGCTGCCCCGCCAGGAAGCACAGGATCTCTTTGTCGACCTGACCTCCCAGCACCAGGCGATGCTCTTACTCGATCTGCCCGAGGCAGAGCGGCGCATCTGGCTCCGGCTGCTCGAACCCGACGACGCGGCAGACTTGATCCAGGAAGCTCCGGAAGAGAACCGGACTGAGTTGCTCGCACTGCTCGACGATCTTTCCCGGCGCGAAGTCTCAGCCCTGCTGGCGTATGAGGAGGACGAGGCGGGAGGCTTGATGAGTCCCCGTTTTGCGCGCTTGCGTCCCGACATGACGGTGGATCAGGCGATTTCCTATCTGCGCCTGCAAGGCCCCCACCTCGAGACCATCTACTACGCGTATGTCCTCGACCACGAGCAGCGCCTGTTGGGCGTGGTCTCGTTCCGGGACCTGTTCGCGACGCCTGGAAATCGCGCTGTTTCCGATCTGATGCAGTGCGATCTGGTCAGCGCGTCGGAAGAAACGGACCAGGAGGAGATCGCGCGTCTGTTTGCCGATCACGATCTCCTCGCGCTGCCGGTCGTCGATGCGGAAGGCCGCATGAAGGGCATCGTGACAGTGGACGACATTGTCGACGTTGTCCAGGAAGAGGCGAGCGAAGATATCCAGAAGATCGGCGGCATGGAGGCTCTCGACGCGCCCTATCTCGCGACCGGCTTTTGGGATCTGGTCCGGAAGCGCGCCGGCTGGCTCTCGGCTCTGTTCGTCGGAGAGATGCTGACCGTGACGGCAATGGCGCACTACGAAGAGCAACTGGCGCAGGCGATTGTCCTGGCGGTCTTCATCCCCCTGATCATATCGAGCGGCGGCAACTCGGGTTCGCAGGCTTCGACGCTGGTGATCCGGGCGATGGCGATCGGCGAAGTCCGTCTCCGCGACTGGTGGCGGGTGTTGCGGCGGGAGATCCTCTCCGGGCTGATGCTCGGCGGCGTGCTGGCTGTGCTTGGGCTGTTGCGTGTCTTGATCGGCGATGCGCTTGGGAGCAAGGTCTATGGCGGATATCCCACCGCGATCGGGCTCACCGTGGGCATCAGTCTGCTCGGCGTGGTGGTATTCGGCACGATCTGCGGATCGATGCTCCCATTCCTGTTGCGGCGTGTGAACCTCGATCCGGCGAGCGCCTCGGCGCCACTGGTCGCCACGCTGGTGGATGTGACCGGTCTGATCATCTTTTTCTCAGTCGCTGGTCTGCTGCTGTCGGGCAAGCTCTTATAAGCCCAGCCGCGGCCCGGCGGCGTGCTGCTATACTACGAGTGCCTCGATGGCGCTGTTCAAAGCCTACAGCGCCGCCGTATACGGCATCGATGCTCATCTGATCGATGTCGAAGTCGACATGTATCAAGCCGGCTCGGCGCGCGACTTCATCACAGTCGGCATGCCCGACACCGCGGTTCGCGAAAGCCGGGAACGGATCAAGTCGGCGCTGATCAATTCCGGTTTCGGATTCCCCAATAAGGCAGTCACGGTGAACCTTGCTCCGGCAAACGTGCGGAAGGAGGGCGCCGGATTCGATCTTCCGATGGCGCTCGGCATCCTCGGCGCGATGGGCACGGTCGGGCGCGCCGATGAGCACGTCATCATCGGGGAGTTGTCGCTCGATGGCGCTGTGCGCCCAGTGCGTGGGGCGCTGTCGGTGGCCGTCTGTGCGCGCAGCCGGCAGATCCCGAATCTGATTCTGCCCGCGGACAACGCCGCGGAAGCTGCCGTGGTGGAGGGCGTTCGTGTGTTCGGCGTGCGGCACCTCTCGGAAGTGGTCGCGCTGCTGGCCAAGCCGCTGGAGTTCACCCGGTCACCGCGCCTCCGGCAGCCGAACCACAGGCCGACGAACACACGCCGGACTTCCGCGATGTGCGCGGCCAGACCGCCGCCAAGCGCGCGCTGGAAGTGGCGGCGGCGGGCGGACATAACGTCCTCATGATCGGCCCGCCCGGCTCGGGCAAGACGATGCTCGCCAAGAGGCTGGCGGGGGTGTTGCCGCCGCTGTCGTTTACCGAGGCGATCGAGACGACGAAAATCCATTCGATCGCGGGCATGTTGCCGCCGGGCGCTGGACTTGTGCGCGGCAGGCCGTTTCGCGCACCGCATCACACGGTGTCGGACGCGGGCCTGATCGGCGGCGGATCCGGCATGCCGCGTCCCGGCGAAGCAAGCCTGGCACACCACGGCGTCCTCTTCCTCGATGAGTTGCCGGAGTTCCCCCGCAATGTCCTCGAGATGCTGCGCCAGCCGCTCGAAGATGCCTCCATCACCATCGCGCGTGCGAATCTGACGCTGTGTTTCCCATCGAGCTTCATGCTGGTGGCGGCGATGAACCCGTGTCCTTGCGGGTTCAACGGCGATGCGACGCGCGAATGCCGCTGCACGCCGGGGATTATCCAGCGGTACCTGAGCAAGATCTCAGGGCCGCTACTCGACCGCATCGACATCCATGTCGAAGTGCCGGCGGTGCCCTTCAAGGAACTTCGGGGCCAGGAAGCGGCCGAGCCGTCGTCAGCGATTCGCGAGCGTGTCTCGCGTGCGCGCCAGACGCAGGAGACGCGTGGCTTCATCAACGCGCGATTGCCGGTTCGCCTCTTGCGGCGGCACTGCGAGTTAGACGAGGCCGCCGAGCGCACGCTCGAGATGGCCGTCCGCCGCCTGGGACTCTCGGCCCGCGCGCACGACCGGATTCTCAAGGTGGCGCGCACAATCGCCGATCTCGGCGGTGCGCATGGCGTCAGCGCCAAACACATCGCCGAAGCCGTGCAGTACCGCAGCCTGGACCGGAACTACTGGACATGACGTGGCGCGCTTCGACACTCTTCTCAAGGACCTGATCCTCGGCGCCGCGCCCGCACTGCTCGGGCAGTTGACGGGGTCCACCGTGCGGGAGTGGCTGAACGCGGAGCAGCCCGAGACGCGCAACCGGAGGGTCGACCTGGCCGGCTGGCTGGCCGATGGACGCCTCCTGCATCTGGAACTGCAGAGCACGAACGATCCGTGGATGGCGCACCGGATGCTGGAGTACTACCTGCTGCTGTGGCAGCGCTACGCGGCTGAGCCTGAGCAATTTGTCCTCTATGTGGGGGCGGACCCTTCCAAAATGACGCAAGGCCTGACGCACCGGAACCTCTGGACCCGGTACCGGTTAGTGGACATTCGAGACCTGCCTCCGGAACCATTGCTCGATAGCGAAAGGATGGGGGACGCCGTACTGGCGGTCCTGTGCCGGATGGAAAACGAGCGGGAGACCGTGATCCGGATCCTCAGCCGGATTGCCGCGCTGCCGCGGGCAGAACGGCCTCGCTGGGTGAGCCGGCTCATGCTACTATCGGGGCTGAGAAGGCTTGAAAAACTGGTTGTCGAGGAGGCGAAGAGCATGCCAGTCGTCATCGATCCCATGGAAAACTCGGTCCTCCGCCAGTGGTGGTTTGAGGCTCACGACAAGGGCCGCGAGGAAGGCCTCAGGAACGCGCTCCGGCAGTTGCTGGAAGCACGCTTCGGGGAGCTCTCTCCGGCGATTCTCGATCGCGTCAACCATGCTGATTCCCATCTCATCGAGGATTGGATTCCGCGTGTCCTGACCGCAGCCAGCCTGGACGACATCTTTCGCGCAGCCTGACCACGAACGCCGGGTGTATACTGGCGTCACCTTGCGTGTTTCGCCATCAATCCTGATCCTGGCGGCGATGGCCGCCTTTGCCGCCGACTGGCCCCGCTGGCGGGGTCCGAATGCCGACGGCGTCGCGCCAGAGGCCGACCCTCCTGTCTCCTGGAGCCAATCGCAGAACATCCGCTGGTCCGTCAAGCTGCCCGGCTGGGGGACGAGTTCGCCTGTCGTCTACGGCCGCAAGCTCTTTGTCACGACCGAGGTGGAAGAGGGCGGCAAGCGATCCCTGCTCGCAATGGCGCTGGATCGCCACACGGGCAAGGAACTCTGGCGCCACGATTTCGGTCTGGGGATCGATCAGCGGACTCACGAGAAGTCGAATCTCGCGGTGAACACGCCTGCCGTTACCGACGACGCTGTCTATGTCGCGTTCGGCAACTCTGACATTGCCCGCTATTCACATGACGGTGAACTCGTCTGGGTCACGCGCTACATGGACCTCTTCGGCGATCCGCGCATGGCATGGGGCTACGGAACCAGTCCCGTCGTCCTTGAGGATTCAATTCTCCTGCCGTGGGATCACCACAAGGGTCCGTGTTTCCTGATCGGCCTCGACAAGAAGACCGGCAAGGTTCTTTGGAAGAAAGAACGGCCGATCGGCACGTCGCACTCGACGCCTATCGTCGTGACGCATCACGGACAAACCGATATCCTGGTTTCCGGAAAACACCGGCTTACCGCCTTCGATGCCCGGAGCCGTGAAGAGTTGTGGCAATATGGCGAAGGCCAAGGGCCATTCAACGGCGAGATTGTCGCGAGCCCCGTGGTTGGCGACGGCCTGGTGTTCTTCCAACTCTGGCGGCAGACGCAGATTCACGCAGTGCGCCTCGTTGGAGGAGGGAAGCCTCCCGAGCCGGTGTGGGTGAGCCAAAAGCCCGGACCGCAGGAGCCTTCGCTGCTGCATTACCAGGGTTTCGTCTATTCCCTGCTCGACAATGGCGTGCTTGCCTGTCTGAATGCGAAGACCGGCGAGGAGGTCTACCGTACGCGGCTGGGCGGGGCCTGCAACTCCTCCCCGGTTGCCGCGGCGGGACGTGTCTACTTGAGCAACAACGATGGCGTCACTTACGTCGTCAAAGCCGGGCCCGAGTTTGAACTGCTCAGCACCAATTCCCTGGGAGAGCGGATTACCGCCTCGCCCGCGATCTCGGGCCGGGACATTTACTACCGGACTGATTCACATGTTTTCGCAATCCGGGAGACTGCACGATGAGACGGCTGTTCGTGTCTGTTGCAATCTGCACGCTTTGCGCCTGCGGGCGTCCTGCACCCGAGCAGACGGCGTCGTGGCAAGGAATCGAATTCAGCCGAATGCTGGTCCACTGGCAGCGGTATACCGAGCCCGGCTACCTCGACTTCGTCAGTGAGGCCCAGCCGGAGGTTGTGCAGGTCGGCTTCTATGGCGCGGACTTCTGGGCCCTGGCACACGTGCCTCAAGCTATCAAGAAACGGACCGCGGCGCGTCAACCCGTCGACGGGGATCTCAAGGCAAGCGGCGCCTACTTCGAAAACCTGAACCGGGAACTGCACCAGCGGGGAGTCAAGGTAGTGGGCCACATCGACACGACCTATCACCTCACCGGGCTCATCGATGGCTCCGAAGGGCCGCGTGAGGGGTTCTTCAAGTTCTACAACGAGCTTTGGGATGAGGCGGAACTCGGCCCGAAGCCGGTTCAGGATCCTTTGGAACTCCTGCAGCGAAAGGCGGACGGATCGCCTTACTCCATCCGCTCGGATGACTTCTCGCCATGGCCGATCTATCACGGCTGCCTGAACAATCCCCACTGGCGGGCAGTCCTCAAAGCCTGGGTCAGGCGGGGGATCGCGCGCGGCCTCGACGGGTTCGCCATCAACTACTTCTACACGAACGGATGCGTCTGCCAGTATTGCCAGCGCGGCTTCCGCGACCACCTGCGCCAGCGCTACGCCGCCGATGAGATCCGCCGGCAGTTCGGCATTCACGATCTTGACACCCACCAGTTCGCCGAGGTCAATGGCTGGTACAAACGCAACGAGATGACGCCTCTGCGGCTCGAAGGCCAGAAATTCGCCGACATCTCGCGAAAACGGGCTTTCGATGAAGTCTTCATTGAATACGGCCGCAGCCTGAAACCGGACCTGATCCTGGCGCAGTGGCTGCACAGCTACCAGCCGGTCGCCACCAACGACGAGCGGATGATGCTGCCGCCGGATCTCTGGGCGCGCGGCGAGGATTACCTCTGGTACTGCGTCGGACGCAACGAACCGACTCTGCTCATGCGCTATATGCGCGGCGCCGCCGGCGACCGCCCGTTCAGCGTGTGCCACTACGAGCGCATCAAGATTCGCGCCGCCATGGCGGAGCTTGCCGCGAACGGCGGGTCGCCGATGACGCGCTACGCCGACTTTACAACTCCCGAGTCCCGCAAGGAAGTCGTGCGCTTCCTGAACTTCATGAAGCGGCACGACGCGATCTACCACGCCAACCGCATGGCGGGCGAGGCAGTGCTGCTCTATCCGAGAAGCGAGATTCAGAACGGCCGGCTCATGGATGCGCTCACAGCATTCCACGCGATCGGCGACCGGCTGCTCGCGGAGCACGTGTTGTTCGACGTCCTGCCCGACGATCTGGCGACGCCGGAACGCCTGGCTGGATACCGCCGCGTGTTCACCCCGTCGTCGGCCTACGATCCCGGCGATCTTCACTCCGGCTTGAGCCGTTTCGAAGCGCCGCCGTCCGTGCGGGTCTCAGCGAATCGTCCGGCGCAGGGCGAGGAGATCGACATCCACTTCGTGAACTACGCTAGGCGTGAGTCGGATGCCGCGGAGCACCCGATGCCCGTGTCCGGCATGTCCGCGGACATCGTCCTGCCGCCGGGCTTCCGCGCCTCGCGCGTCGAGTTCATCACGCCCGAGGTCGACGGCGAACCGGTAGCGCTGCCGATGCAGCAGGCGGCTGGTACGGTGCGCTTCGCGGTTCCGGAAGTCCAGGTGTATGGCGTTGCCCGTGTGTATCTCGAGCGCGGCACAGTCGCGGGCGCACTTCCCTCGCGACTGGCGTCCTTCTGGCCGCAGTCGCTTGCCATGCCTGCCGCTGCGGCCAGTCATCCACAGCGTGAGTGCGATGGCGCCGGCTGTCTGCGGGACGTCTCGCACGTCCACTGAAACCCTACCGGCGGATCAAGTACACGGCCGTCTGCGCCCGCAGGTTCGGCAGGAGCGTCACCCGCCGCGCGCCGGACACGCAGTGACGGTGTTCGATTACGAAGCCCTCTGTGCGGCACAGTTCCTCGAAGTCAAGGACGCTCAGCACGTGGATGTTTGGTGAGTCGTACCACTCGTGCGGAAACAGCGAGGTCTTCGGCGCCCGGCCGCGCGTCAGCAACGCGAGACGCACGCGCCAGTGGGCAAAGTTCGGGAACGCCACGATCGCCTTGCGGCCCACGCGCAGCAACTCCCGCAACACTTTGAGCGGCGCCCGCGTTTCCTGCAGCGTCTGGCTCAGAATGACGTAGTCGAACGCCTGGTCCGGATAGTCGGCGAGACCCTCGTCGATATCGCCCTGGTAAACGGACACACCGCGCGAGATGGCGCGCTGTACTTTGCTTGTCGAAATCTCGACGCCGCGGGCATCGACGTTCTTGTTGTCGGCGAGCCACGCCAGCAGTTCGCCATCGCCGCAGCCGAGATCCAGCACGCGGCTGGCGGGTTCGATCAGATCGGCGATGATTGATGAATCCCGCCGCTTCAGGGCGCCGCTGCCCGATACCGTCGCCGGAGTCTCGGCCGTCATGCCGCCGCCCGCTCCCGGAAGGTCCGCGCCAGGAAGCCGCGGATCAACTCTGTCTGCTCGCCGACCTCCACGAGAAACGCGTCATGCCCGTAGTTCGACGGCAGTTCGCAGTACGCCACGTCGACATTGCGGCTGCGCAGCGCCCGCACGATCTCGACCGACTGGTAGCTCGGATAGAGCCAGTCGGAAGTGAAGCTGATCACCAGAAAACGCGCCCGCGTGCTCTCGAAAACCGCCGCCAGGCTCTGCCCGCCGTTGGCGAGGTCAAAGTAGTCCATCGCCTTGGTGATGTACAGGTACGAGTTGGCGTCGAAGCGATTGACGAACTCGCCGCCGCGGTACCGGAGGTAGCTTTCGACTTCGAAGTCGACCGAGAAGTCAAAGCCGAACTTGTCCTTGCTCCGCAGGCGCCTGCCGAACTTCTGCCGCATCGACTCGTCGCTCATGTAGGTGATGTGTCCGACCATGCGTGCCACGGCCAGACCCCGGGCGGGCGGCTTGCCGTCGTAGTAATTCCCTTCGTTCCAATCGGGATCGAAGAGGATGGCCTGGCGGCCCACTTCGTTGAATGCGATCTGCTGCGCGCTATGGCAGGCGGTCGTGGCGATCGGGATCGCCGACTCGATGGAGTCCGGATAGGCGACCGCCCACTGCAACGCCTGCATCCCGCCCATCGAACCACCGGACACCGAAAGCAGTTTACGGATGCCCAACGAGTCGATCAGCATCTTCTGCAGCCGCACCATGTCGGTGATCGTGATGCCGGGAAACGTCATCGCGTAACGCTTGCCGGTCACGGGATTGATCGAACCCGGACCCGTCGTCCCGCGGCACCCGCCCAGAACGTTCGAACAAATCACGAAATATTTGTCGGTGTCGAACGCCTTGCCGGGGCCGATCATGCTATCCCACCAGCCGGGTTTGCCGGTTTCCGGGCTGATGCCGGCCGCGTGCGCGTCGCCGGAAAAGGCGTGCAGCACGAGGATCGCGTTGCTGCGGGTGTCGTTCAGTCGTCCATAGGTCTCGTACGCCACCTCGACAGGCGAGAGCGTTGCGCCATTGTCGAGTGAGAGCGAATCGAAGACTGCCTTCTTGACTTCGACGACCATGTCCTGAGTGCGAAACAATCTTATGATAGCGCGTAGGATGACGAAGACAGCCGCAGTCACCATTGTGGCGCTGCTGGTCGCAGGATGCGGCGGCCCGAACCAACCTTCCGTATCGGCACTGACCTCGGAGTTCGTCTACCAGTCGCTTGCCTTTGCGCCGGTGGCTGCCACCGGCGCCGGATACCACCGCCATGGCGACATAGACCTCGACGTTCTGCTCGACGACCCCTCGCCCGGTGCGCTGGATCGGCAACTCGCCTTCTACCGCGGCTTTCTTGAGCGCATCCAGCGACTCGACAGCACCAGGTTGAGCCTCGACGAGGCGGCGGACGTGGAGATTCTCCGCGGGCAGGCCGAACTGGCGCTGCTCGAACTTGACGAGATCCGAAGCCACGAACACAATCCTACGCTCTACGTCGAACTGGTGGGCAACGGCCTGTTCCAGCCGTGGACGCTGCACTATGCCAGTAAGCCGGAGCGGTTTGCGCACATCATCGCCCGTCTCCGGCGGGTTCCGGACCTGGCGGCGCGGGCGAAGGCGCATCTGCGTGCGGCGCCCTCCATTTGGACGGAGGTGGCGGAGGCCGAAAACGACGGCAATCTCGCCCTGATCGATCAGGAACTCCGCGCCGACGTCCCGCCTGAACTGGCCGCCCGGTACAACGCGGCCGCGGCCGCAGCTTTGACGGCGCTTGAAGACCTGCAGACGTTCTTGCGCACCGAACTGTCCCGGCGTTCCGGCGCGGACTGGCGTCTCGGTGAGACGCTCTACGCGCGCAAGTTCCGGCTGGCGCTCGGCACGGATCGTACGCCTGACGATGTCCTTCAGGAAGCGGAGCAGGACCTGGTGGCGGTCCGCGAACGCATGGCCGCAATCGCCCGCGAGTTGGGCGCGCGCGATGTGCCGGAAGCTCTGGCGCGCGTCGCCCGGCGTCAAGCCACGCCCGAGACCTACCTCGCGCAGGTCCGCGCCGACCTCGACGAAGCGCGTACGTTCGTCCACTCGTCCGGACTCCTCCGGCTACCGCCGCGCGACAATCTCGAAGTCATCGATACGCCCGAGTTCATGCGCGGCATCTACGCGGTGGGCGGCTTCTCCCCGGCCCCGCCGCTGGAACCGCACCTGGGCGCGTTCTACTGGCTGACACCGATTCCGCGCGACTGGCCCCGGGACCGAATCGAATCGAAGCTGCGCGAATACAATTTTTATAAGCTGAAGCTGCTCACGATCCACGAGGCGATGCCGGGACATTACGTCCAGTTTGAATATGCCAACGACGTACAGCCTTCCGAACGCCGCTTGTTGCGCGCTCTCTATGGCAATGGCCCCTACATTGAAGGGTGGGGTCAGTACGCGACAGAAGCGATGCTCGACGCCGGCTATTTGAACCACAGCCCGGAGTTACGCCTGACGTTCCTCAAGGAGGAATTGCGGGTGATTGCCAACGCCATCCTCGACATCCGTCTGCACACGAAAAACATGACCGATGAGGAGGCCCTCCACCTGATGATGGAAGATACCTACCAGGAGCGCGAAGAGGCCGTCGCGAAGCTGCGCCGGGCCAAGCTGTCGTCGTGCCAGTTGCCCACGTACCTGGTCGGATGGCGCGGCTGGCGCCGGGTACGCGACGAGGTGCGCGCGGAGCGCGGGGACGCCTGGAACGCGGCGGAGTTTCACGAAGCAGCGCTGTCGCAGGGAGCCGTGCCGCTGCCCGCTCTGCGGCGGCTGCTCATGAGGCAGTGATACGCGCGCCGTGCGACCACGAGTTCCTCGTTCGCGGCGATCACGAACACCGCTACCCCGGCGTCCGGCGCCGAGATCCGCCGGTCGCCCGATCCTTCCTCGTTGGCCGCCCGATCCAGCGCGACTCCCAGAAATCCGAGCGGCTCGCAGATCGCGCGCCGCAGCGTGGCTGAATTCTCTCCAATCCCCCCGGTGAATGCGATCGCGTCCAGCCCGCCCATCGCCGCCGCGTAAGCTCCGATAGTCTTGCGAACCTGCAGGCCAAGCACGTCGAGGGCGAGGCGGGCTTCGGGCGTGCGCGCCGCTTCCAGGTCCCTCACATCGCCGCCCGCGATGCCGGCGAGCCCCGCGAGTCCAGCCTCGGCAGCAAGCTGGCCGCGGACCGCGGCGAGGTCCCATCCTGCACGCTCCATCATGAACAGCACGGCGAACGGATCGAGTTCCCCGTGGCGCGTGGCGTTTTCGATGCCGGACTGCGGCGAAAAGCCCATCGTCGTATCGATGGAGCGCCCGCCTGAGATCGCGCACAGCGACGAACTGCCGCCCAGATGGCAGCTCACCAGCCGGACCGCGCCGATGAGTCTGCCCAGGACTTCGCTGACATACTGATGCGACGCGCCGTGGAATCCGTAGCGCATGACCCCGGCTTCGCGCCAGCCGTGCGGGACGCCGTACGCCTGCGCGGCAGCCGGCATGGTGGCGTGAAACTCCGTTTCGAACGCGGCCACCAGCGGCACGTCCGGGAGCACCTCCTGGAAGGCGCGAATCGCTTCGAGGTAGATGCGATTGTGCACCGGCGCGGCGGGCAGGAACTCTTCGAGTGCGCTCATCACGCCGGCGTCTACGAGATAGGTGCCGCGGTACTGCGGTCCGCCGTGCACCGCCTTGAGCGCGACGGCGTCAAAATCCGGATGCTGTCTGTGCGCGGCGAGAATCGCCTCGCGGTAATCCCGCACGCGCTCCATCCGGCCATGCGCCGTGACGGCGCCGCCTGGCAGGTCGAACGTCTTGTATTTGAACGAAGTCGAGCCGAGGTTCGGGACGAAGATCCGCATGCGCGGATTAGCGTCCCATCAGCTTCAGGTTCTGGCGCGCCTTGGCCTGGAACGGGCTCTTGATCGCCGCGCACTGCTGGCTGAAGGTCACCGCGTCCTTCATGTTCTTCATCTGATAGTTCGCCAGTCCCAGATAGAACAGCGTCGCAGCCTTCAACTGCTCATTGCCCTCCACATGAGGCAACGCGGCGCGCAGGCTCTTGTCGGCTTCTTTGACATTCTTCTTCTGCTCGAATAGCGCGGCGCCGGCCATGAAGTGCGACAGGCCGGTGAGAGTGGTTTTCTTGTTGGACCAGGCCTCGTCAGTCATGCCCTCGGGCTTCGCCTTCGAATCGAGGATCTCGACGGCCTTGTTGGAGTACAGGATCACCTTATCCGGATCCTTCTTGGCCTGCATGTGATAGTCCGCCAGGAACACATACATATCCTCGTCGGCCAGGTTGGCTTCGATCGCCGTTTCGGCGGAAGCGACAGCTTTTTCCGTATCTCCGGACTGGCGGTGCGCGTTGAATTCGATGGCGGTCATCTGCGGCATGTACTCGCTCTTCGGGTTGCGTTCCCGCAGGGACGCAACCAGCGCCAGTTTCGCCGTTGGATCCTCAGTCTTCATCGCCGCCCCGAACAGCGCGTACTCGCTGTAGCGGTTCACATCCTTGGAGTAGGCGACCCGCTCTTGCCAGTATTCCACTTCGTCTTCATCCGTCGGCTTGGGTGAAGCGGCTACCGCCTTCGCCCGCTCGCCTGTCATCGCGGCCCATTTCGCAATTAGGCCGACATCGCCTTTCGCCTCCGCCGCCTTCAGATTGATCTGCGCGGAATCGAGGTCCTTCGGATCGAGCGTGACCACCTTTTCGCCCGCGGCGATGGCCTTGTCGTGCTCGTTGGCCTCCATATAGCGGCTCTGCAACTGCGCGTAGACCCAGGGCACCGCCGTGTGATTCGCATGTTCCTTGACGAACTGCTCCATCATGGCGATCTTCTGGGCCGGGTCCTCCTCGAGGCCGATCTGTTGCAGCATCTGGCCTTCGGGCGTTTCCGCGTTGACTTCGTCCAACCGCTGCTGCGCCGGCGCCATCCCCACGGCGCCGCACAGAATCAGTGCGAGAAACAGGGTCTTCGAGTGATTCATGGCGGGATTCCTAATGTGTGGGATAGTACCACAGCTACGGCGCCGGGGCAGAGCCGGTCTCAGGGTTGTACTTCGGGTTCTCCGGAGAGATCGGGCTCTCCTTCCCGCGCAGGAAACGGGTGGCAGGTCTGCCTGATTCGATCCAGGCCGTGTGGATCAGGTCGCGCAGCAGCCTGGCGCCATTCGCCGTGCACCGCAGGACCATTTCGCGGGCCTCGTCGTGATCGGCCTTCGCCCAGGCGCCTTCCAGGTCGAGCTGATACAACCGCTCGACATCGGTGGCGGCAGTGTCGAGGTGGTCAACGATGCTTTGGAACGGATCGGGAAGATGCTTCGCCGGGCCGATCCGTTCGCGGATGTCATCCGGCTTCAGTTCCATCAGGTCGACGAAGGCCGATTCCATCTTTCCGTGGATGCGCGGATCTGTCGAATAGCCTTTCGGATTCGGCCCCTGCCAGCCGTCGTGATGGATGGTGGCGTGGAGGGGTTGCGCCCCGTCCCCGGTATAGTGGCCAAGCCTCCCTGCATAGTTGGCAATGTCGAGTTCGAGGAACCGTTTTCGATCCGGGTCCTCCACTTGACGCCACAGGCGCATCGCGGTCTTGATCCGCTCATACTCCTCAATGGCCGCATACGCCATGGTGCCGGTCCAGCGCACATTCATCAACTGCGCGAACGCGGGATCCTGTTCCTTGATCCGTTCCCGCTCTTTATAGAGCGCCAGTACGAACTCGTACCGCGACCGGGGAATGACCTTGAGAAAGGCGAACTGCTCGCGGAACCAGCCGTGGTTGGGGTCCTCGATCATCTTGAGGAATGGTTCGCTGACGCCGCGCCACGTGTCGGGAATGATCGACCGGAACGCGATGTAGTCCGTGTGTGCGCGCAGAAACAGCGGACCATTTTCGGGAAGGGTCTCAATCGCCACGCGATTGATGACCGAGTGGCCCCGGATGCCCCAGGCGGCGGCGGGCGCCACCAGGACGCCCGCCATCAGAAACGCAATCCAGGTCCGCATCAGAACTTGAACCGCATGCCGAACTGGAATACCCGGTTGGAGCGGGCGGCCGTAATGCGTCCAAAATCGGCCGCCGTCCCGAGGCGGACGACGGCGCCATTGCAAGCTCCCTCCGGAGTACAGGAAGGATTCAGACGGTTGGTCAGATTCTCCGATTCGGCAATCAACTCGACTTCGTAGCGGTCCGACAGCGGGACACGGCGGGTCAGGCGCGCGTCCCACTGGAAGTAGCCGGGACCGGTCTCGGCGTTACGCCCAACGAAGAGCGGCCGGTCGTTCAGAACGAGATCGCCATTGAGGTCGGCTCCGGCGCTGATGTCTACCGGGTAGCCGCTGTTGACGAACAGAATGCTGGCGAATTCGGTGCCGTTGAACCAGGTCATTGCCGGTGTGGCGAACGTCGGCGCCCACAAGCCCTGGAAGACGAAGCTATGGGGGAGGTTGGCCAGCATCGGGCCATAGTCGCGGCGGCGATTAGTCGGATCCGTGGGTGTTCCCCCTCCCTGCTGGCTGTCTCCGAGAGCCTTGCTCCAGCTATAGGTTCCACTGAACTGCAGACCTCCGCCGAAACGCTGGCGGACGGTGACGTCCAGAGCGTTATAGTTTGTGTTGCCGCCATTTTGGATCAGATTAATGATGCGGAAGCTGGAATTGGGGCGGCCGGTGGTCCCGCTGAACTGCGGCCTTCCATCGGCCAAGGACCCAACCGGCGCGGGCAGGTTGGCATCGAGAGAGTAGAGACCCTGCCGCGTCGACATCCATTGGTACTGCAGATTTACCGACAGCGTCGAACTTACTGCCCGCTCCACCTGGAACGTCGACTGGTGTGCGTACATCGTCTTCAGGTCCGGCGCGAAGGCATTCACGTTGGGCGCGGTCCGGTTCAAGTTCGGATCGGCGGCGGACAGGATGTTCGGGAAGACCGGTGCGTTCGGGTCTGTCCCCGGGATCGCGAAGTTCAGGATGCGGCGGCCGTTCAGGATGGAGCCGTCGAGCAGGAGTCCGAGGTTTGGCGTGTCATAGTAGATGCCGTAACCGCCGCGGACAACCGTCTTGTTGTCTTTGAAGGGCGACCAGGCAAATCCGAAGCGCGGTGCGAAATTGTTCAGATCGCGATTGATCGTCTGCGACAGCGCCAGCGGCGCCTCGGGATCGAGGTCGGGGTACAGGATCGCTTCATACCGCAGGCCGAAGTTCAGGGTGAACGACGGCGCTACGCGATACTCGTCCTGCACGAACAGGTTGAAGAAATTGAACCGCCGTTTCAGCGTGGGATCGCCAATGTCCTGCTGCAACTGGGTGAAGGTGAATGGCCGGTTCGTGGCAGGATCGATCTGGCGGTTCACCGTGCCCAGGTATTGATTCAACGGCGTCACGGCCGGGCGCGCCGAAGTAGCGGGAAGGCCGCCGAAGACGAATGTGCGGTTCAAGATGCGCTGCTGATCGAAGCCCGTCGACTGGAAGTCAAAGCCTGTCTTGATGGTGTGGCGTCCTCGCGTCCAGGTGACGTTGTCGACCAACTGGGTGCTTGTCTCGACGCTGGTGTTGTTGTTGCCCAGGTTGTTGCCGATGTTGGCGACGCCCGTGATGTTGATGAACGCGTCGGTAGGGGACGGATTGCCCTGCTGGGCACGCAGTTCCTGGCGGCGATTGATGCCAAAACGGAACTCGTTCAGCAGCGTGGGCGAGAAGATCGTCGCCAACTGCCCGGCGCCGCCGTTCATGCGATCGGTGAAAGTGAGACTGCGGCTGGCGATCGTCAGGCCGCCGCCGCCGTTGAACGGAGAATCGTTCGTGAACCGGCTGTAGCGGATGAAACCGCGGTTGCGCGGATTGATCTCGAAGTTGAGCTTGCCCATGGCCGTATGGAATTCCTCGCCGAAGGGTGCGGGGGCAACCTCGGAGGCGGGCAGTCCCAGAGCCTGGATATTGGCTTGGGAAATCGTCACTGGGCGCGGAATCACAAGCGGATTCCATTCGTATTGGGCAAAAAAGAATATTTTATCTTTCTGGATCGGCCCGCCGACGGTGCCCGTCAGGTTCTTCCATTCCTGCTCCGGCTTGGTCGCGGCCAGCGCCGGCCGCGCGTTGGTGCCCTGGGGCCGGTAGAGAAACAGCCCCTGGCCATGATAGTCGTTGGTGCCGGACTTCGTGATGATGTTGATCATCCCGCCGGCAGCGCGTCCGAACTCGGCCGAGTAGGTGCCGCCAAGGACCTGCACTTCCTCGATGGCCTCCGGGGTGTAGATCACCAGCCGGATCTGCCGTCCGAACCGGCGCTGCGTATTGTCCATCCCGTCAGCGCTCCAGTTCGTCCGCTGCAGGCCGCCGAAGCTGAATTGAGTGGTCCCGAAACCGCTTGACGGGACGCCCTTCACTCCGGGGCCTAGCAAATTGAAATTAAAGAGATTGCGGGACACGATCGGGAGGGCGCGGACAGCCCGTTCCCCGATGACTTCCTCCATCGCCGGTTGGCGTGCGACATCAATGATGCTCGCGTCGGCGTTTACCGTGACGCTCTCGACCACGTCCCCCAACTGCATTTCGATGTCTACCCGGACCTTGCGACCGACGTTGAGCCGGATGCCGGACTGGCGATGCTCTTTGAAGCCTGGCTTTGAGGCCGTAATCGTATACGCTCCGATCGGGAGCAGGGGGAAGCGGTAGTACCCATCGGCGCTGCTGACCGCTTCGGTCCGGATGCCGGTCGCGTCGTTGACGGCAACGCAGGCTGCCTCGGCAACGCCGGCGCCGCTTGGATCCAAGACATATCCTTCCAATGTGGCGTCAGTTGCGTTGGACTGGGCAAGAGCAGGAATAGCTGCGAGAAAACCGAAATAGAGAGCCAAAAGACGAAGCATATTCCCCAGAATAGCGAGCGAATGTGAATCTGGAATTTCAGCTCGGTCACAAATCGAATACAGGGGTCGCACAGTTTGCTGCTTCCGGGCTATCTTTGGAAGAGCAGCATGGCCGTCCTTCTCACCTGTCATAGACTTGGCAAGCGCTTCGGCGCGCAGGAGTTGTTCTCCGGGTTCAGTCTGAGCCTGGATGAAGGCGAACGGCTCGGAGTCATCGGACCGAACGGCAGCGGCAAGTCCACGCTGTTGCGCATCCTGGCGGGGATCGAGTCCGCCGACGAAGGCACCGTCGCGATCCGCAAGCAGACCCGCCTCGGCTATGTGCCGCAGGATTCCACCTTTCCTGAAGGCGCCACCGTGGGTACGGTCATCGGGGGCGGCTTGGCGGACCTTGCCCTGCCCGAAGAAGAGCGCGCGGCGCGGGTGGCCGTCACTCTGGGGCGCGCCGGATTCACCGACCCCGAGGCCTCCGCCGCCAGCCTGTCCGGTGGCTGGAAGAAGCGCCTCGCCATCGCCGCCGAATGGGTGCGCCAGCCAGACCTGCTGCTGCTCGACGAGCCCACGAATCACCTCGATCTCGAAGGCGTCCTCTGGCTCGAGCGGCTCCTGGAGAGCGCGGCGCTGGCCTGCATCGTGATCAGCCACGACCGGTACTTCCTGGAAAACGTCGCCACGGACGTGGCGGAGATCGCTCGCGGCTATCCGGACGGGATGCTGCAGGCCAAAGGCGGATACAGCGATTTCCTCGAGCACCGGCAGGCATTCTTCGAGGCGCAGGCGCGGCAGCAGGATTCGCTCGCCTCCAAGGTTCGGCGGGAGGTCGAGTGGCTGCGGCGGGGTCCTAAGGCGCGGACCGGCAAGTCGCGCGCCCGGATCCAGAGCGCCGAACGGCTGATCGGCGATCTCGCCGAGGTCACGGCGCGCAACCAGACCGCCGTCGCACGGATCGACTTCACCGGCTCCGACCGGCGCACGAAGCGGCTGCTGGCGGCCTCAGGCGTCACCAAGAGCTACGCGGGGCGGGCGCTGTTCGAAGGGTTGAACGTGGTGCTGGGTCCGGGGATGCGGCTTGGCTTGGTCGGCGCCAACGGCAGCGGCAAGACGACATTGCTGAAGCTGTTCGCGGGCGAACTGGATCCGGACGCCGGGACCATCGAGCGCGCTGACGTCCTGCAGGTGGTGAGCTTCACGCAGCACCGCGAGACCCTGGCGCCGGAACTGACGCTGAAACGCGCCCTTGCTCCGGAGGGGGACTCGGTGATCTACCGCGGACGCGCGCAGCACGTTGCCGGGTGGGCCAAACGCTTCCTGTTCCGCGCGGAACAATTGGAGCAGCCGGTGGGCAGCCTGTCCGGCGGAGAGCGGGCGCGGGTCTTCATTGCCCGCCTGATGCTGCGTCCGGCCGACCTGCTGCTGCTCGACGAGCCGACCAACGATCTCGACATCCCCACGCTCGAGGTCCTGGAGGAGAGCCTGGTCGATTTTCCCGGAGCGCTTGTCCTGGTAACCCATGACCGCTACCTGCTCGACCGTGTGTCGAACGCGGTCCTCGCCCTCGATGGCGACGGCCTCTGGGGGATGTACGCCGAGTACAGCCAATGGGAATTGGCGCGGGAACAGAAGAAGCCGTCTCGCGAGCCCAAGGCCGAGTCCGCGGCGCGCACGGTCGCCAACGGCCAGCCACGGAAGAAGCTGGGCTACCTGGAACAGCGCGAGTGGGATGGGATGGAGGAGCGCATCCTCGCCGCCGAAGAGCGTCTGGCCGCCTGCGAACGGGAGATGGCCGATCCCGGCGTGGCGAGTGACGCCGCCGCGCTCCAGCGCCACTATGCTGCCGAGCAGGAAGCCCGGGCGGAGGTGGAGCGGCTTTATTCCCGCTGGGCCGAACTCGAAGCCAAGCTCGGATAGCGTATGGCGCAGGTTCCGCTGGGTCCTCTGACGTGGGTGTTCCTCCGCACGGGGAATCTGACGTTCGGCGGCGGCGACCCCACGACGCTTGCGCTGTTGCAGGAGTTGGTGATTGCCCGGACGTGGCTGAGCCGGGAACAGTACGCTCTGGTCTTTGCGCTGGCCCGCGTGACCCCGGGCACCAACCTGCTGGCGTTCTGCGCCGGGGCCGGCTGGCTGCTTGGCCGCTGGTGGGGAACCCTGGCGGCCATCCTGGCCGTTTCCGCGCCCGGCGCGGTGATTGTGGTCCTGCTGACCGCCGCATTCGAATCGGCGCGGCAGACGCCGCTGGCCATGGCCGCAATCGGCGGGATTCTCGCTTCCGCCGTCGGCATGATGCTGGGCGGTGCGATCAACATGCTGCGCCCCGGCTGGCAGACGTCGCGCCTCCGGGCGTGCCTGTTGCCGGCCGCCGCGTTCGCGGCTGCCTGGAGTCTCGGTCTGTCGCCCCTCGTGGTCATCGCGCTCGGGGCGGCGGCAGGGGCGCTGTGGCGGGGGACCGCGGACCAATGAGTCTGCTGCTGCTCTATCTGCTGCTCCTGAAGGCGACTCTCACGTCGTTTACCGGACTCGGGTCCCTGCCGCTGATTCACAACGACTTCGTGGTCCAGCGCAACCTGCTGACGGAGCAGGAGTTGAACGCCGCCGTGGCCGCCGGCCGCACGGTTCCCGGACCGAACGGTCTCTACGTCGTGAGCGTCGGCTACCTGGTTGCCGGGACGCCGGGGGCGGTCTGCGGTTGGATTGCTTCCATCACGCCCGCCTTTCTGATCATCTCTTGGATAGCCTGGCTGGGCCGCCGGATGGAGCACCCGGCGATGCGGCGCGCGATTGACGGCGTGATGGTGGCTGCCGCGGGACTGATCGTCGCTGCGGCGATCCCCTTGGCCAGAGATGCGGTCACCGGTCCGGTGCCGTCGGTGGTCGCGGGAATCTCCACGGTCCTTGTCGGATTTACCCGTGTGAATACGCTATGGCTGATAGTAGGAGGCGCGCTGGCCGGTCTCGTAGCCGGGTTCCTGCACTAGCAGGGAAGAAATGGCTGGGACCGGGCAACGTACGGCTGTGCACGAAATGCAGCACCCGTGTAAACGCTGCACAGGGTGAAGTCGTCAAGTAATTGAAAAGAGGGAATTCCTTCGGTTGGCATGGGACGTGCAAACGGGTAGGACTGGCGAGGAAGAGAAAACGATGCCTCTGATCAAGATTACGAAAGCGGGTCTGGCCACCATCGCCTTCCTCGTCGCCGTGCTCTGGGGCTGCTACTTCACGGAGCGGAACCTGTTGCGGCACGCCGCCATGGACACGTACAAGGCCATGCGGGTGATCCGCGGCTTGAAGCTGTATCGCGACTTCCAGCCCGTTTCGCAGCCCGCCCCGCCCAAGACACCGAAAGAACTGCGCCCCGTGGTCGGCTAGCGCAGCGGCAGGACAATCGCTCCAAGTTGAGCGACCGCATACCCTGTCAATCCGACCAAGGCCAGCAGCGGCGTCCACGTGCGCAGAGTCTCTCCTTCGGTCATCCCCGACATCTGCTTGTAGACCCAGAACCCGCTGTCGTTCATCCACGCGCCGATCAGCGAGCCGGATCCGATGGCGAGCGCCACGTAGACCGGGTGGAATGCAAGATCGCCCTCAGCCATCAGCGGCGCCAGCATGGAAGCTGTGGTGATCATCGCCACGGTGCTCGATCCCTGGGCGATCTTGATCACCGCGGCCAGAGCAAAGCCGAGGAACACGAGCGGAAGCTGGTAGGCGGCGGCGAATTCACCCAGGCTGCGACCCACTCCCGCTTCCACCAGCATCGCTCCGAACGCCCCGCCCGCCGCCGTGATCAGGATGATCAGCCCGGCGCTCTGAAACGCATGCTCCACGGGACGCGCCAGCTCGCTGAGCGCGTACCGTTTCTGAAACCCAAGGACGGCCATCGCGACGGCGGCCGAGGCCAGCAGCGCGAAGTTCGGATCGCCCAGAAACGCGGCTGCTGTCGCCAGCGGGCCGGTGTGTCCCACGGCCTTCAAAATGGTGTTGGAGGTGATCAGAATCACCGGGAGAATGATTGGGAGCAGGGATACGAAGAAAGGCGGCAGCCGTTCCTCCGACGCGGCTGAGATCTTCTCCAGTTCCGCCAGACTCACGCCGGAAGTCTCGCGGAGGGGCACGTCGAGCACACGGTCCTGCCGCCGCGCCAGCAGCCAGCCGACGAATCCCATCGGGATGGCCGCCGCCGATCCGACCAGGATCATCAGCCCTAAGTCGATTCCCAGAGTCGCGGCCATCGCGACCGGACCCGGCGTCGGCGGGACGAGCACGTGCGCCGCCACGCCTCCGGCGCAGATCGACATCACGAACAGCACGTAGCCGTGCCCGAGGCGAACGCGCATCGAGCGCGCCAGCGGCACCAGCAGGTAGAACACGGTGTCGAAGAACACCGGGATCGCCAGGAAGAACCCGCTCCCCAGTAGGGAGAGCGACGCGTGGCGCTCTCCGAGACTGCGTACGAACACGCGCGTGATCTTGTCCGCCGCGCCGCTCTCGAGCAGGCACTCGCCGATGACGGCGGCCAGCGCGATGACGATGCCGATCTTGCCGCAGACCACGCCGAACTGCTCGGCGACCTTCGGCATGACACTGGCGAACTCTACGTGCGGCGAGAGCAATCCCACCGTCATGGCCGCCACGATCAGCGCCAGGAACGCATTGATCCTCAGCCACAGGATCAGGACGAAGACCAGCAGGATCGCCGCGGCCAGAATGCCCGGAGGACTCATTACCCGCGGCTCAGAGCTGCATCACCGAGCGCATGTACCGGACGCAGCGGGGGATGGCCGCGATCTCGTCTTCAGTGCCTTCGTACACGATGCCGAGGAAGCCGTTGTAATGCACGCCGCGCAGGATGTCGATCACCCGCTCGTAGTTGATGTAGGTTTCCTTGCCCGCGCCGTCCGGCTCATAGAACTTCACGCGCACGAACTGCGTGAGAGGCGCCACCTGTTCGATCGAGCGGTAGTAGTCGCCATAGTTGGTGCCGGGGATCTTGGGGCCGCGCGGGCCGAGGCGTCCGGTGAAGTGGCCGGTGTCGAGCAACAGCGTGAAGTTGGGATGCTTCACCGCGTTGTAAAACGCCAGCATGTCATCCCCGCTGGACGTCAAGCCGCTGTGGTTCTGCAGCGCCACCGGCATCCCGGCTTCGGCTCCGATCTCAGCGGTCCGGCGCAACGCATCGACGCCGCGGTCGAAAGCGGCTTTCACCTGGGCCGGTTCCTCCGACGGCGCCGAACCGACGAACACACGCAGGACCGGAGCGCCCAGCACCATCCCCACTTCGATCGCCTTCTTGGCCTTCTCGATCTCGGCCGGAATCGCTTCCGCCGACCGGCCGTACTCGGTCGAGACGCCAAGGCAGGAGATCGACAGACCCATGTCCAGTGAGCGTCGCCGGACCTCCTTCAGGTGCGGCAGGCTGAAGTCTTTCAGACTGCTCATGTGGATGTCCGCCCCGTCCAGGTCGAGCGCGCGGCACTTGGACAGGAATCCAAAGACGTCCATCTTCCCGGCCCGGAACAAGCCGTTGAAGCTAAGCGTGAGACAACTCAAGCGCATCATAACAACAGCAACTATATATCAATTGCCGGCCTGACGCGACGCTCTCGCCTTGCCCATGCGATAGAGGATCACGAAGCCAATCGATGCCGCGATCAGGTGGCCTGTCACGAACACCCACTCGTCGGCGTTCGGACTCACCTGGTAGATCGTCCAGACGAACTGGATGATGCAGAGCACGGACACGAAGTACAGCGTCCGGATGCGCGGAATGATGCTCACGAAGAACGCCCCCATCGGCGCGCCCAGGATCACAACGGGCGCCGCGGCGAGCCAGTTGTAGAACACTTCGCGGTCCATGTCGCCGATGATCCAATGCAGAGCCACTCCCATCATGGAGAGCGCCGCCATAATCATGACGGAGGTCGGCACCGCCACCTTCAGCTCTGTCCGGAACAGCAGCACCAGCACGGTGTAGAGCAACATGTCGATGCCGACGCCGGTGAGCGCGGTCGCCACACCGCCGGTGAGCCCCACAATCAGGCCGATGTTCCGCGAAAGAACCGGCGGGATCGCGGGCTTAGTGTTGAACCCGCAGATCTCCCGGTTCTTAATGATCGTCAGGACCCCAAAGCTCATCCAGAGGCAGGCGAACGCCAGCTTCACGTTTGTGTCAGGCAGCAGCGGCACAACCCAGAACGTGCCGGCGACCAGGCCCAGGGCTCCGCCCACCATACTCCACAGCAGCATGGGGACTTCGATGGGCGTCCGGCGGCACAGGATGAAGATCGAAGCCGAAGTCATCCCGATCGACTGCACGGCCAAACCGAAGTTCCGCCCCAGGGACGCCGGCAAGTCGAACATTAACACCAATACAGGAAAGCCGACGGTTCCGCCGCCCATCGGGGTGGAACCGGCGACATAGCTGCCTAACGCCATCGCGGCGCCGATGGGCCAGTGAGCCTTCGTCTGCTCCCAGAAGTCGAAGCCGAAGTTGAGAATTGCCCAGACGGTGTAGAACACGGCCAGCCAGATATACCAGGGGCGGAAAAAGGGATGCCGGAGATCGGAGACCTCGCGGCTGTGGTGATCGGAAACAGACAGCTCAGACGGTAACGAAGCCGACGGCGTCAATCAGGTCCTCCGGACGGTCCGGATCTCGTCCAGGGAGACCGGCATTCGCTCATTGTACCGGAAAGCCGGCACTTGACCTATAGCGTCTTTAGGGGAGGCGGGGTCAAACGGAGCGGGCCTTCTCCATCCATTTCCGGAGGGCGTAGGTGAGCGCCTTGGAAGCGCCCTTGGAATCCCTGGCGTGCAAGGCGCTCATCACGAGCAGGTAGGCTTCGGCGCACTCCCGCAGGTGGTTGAGGCTGCCGCGGCGCATGCGCAGGGAGTAGAAGGTGTAGAAGGGCAGGACGACTCGGCGCAGGGAAGCCGCCAGATGCTCATTACCGGTGATTTCCCAGAGCGCGGTATGGAAGGCCAGGTCCTTCTGCAGGCAGCGGCCGACCTCGCCGCGTTCGGCAGCCTCGAGAATATCGCGGACGAGCGCCATCAGAGCCTCGATCTCCGCCTCCGACGCGGATTTGGCGACCTCGGCGATGGCGTACCCTTCGAGGACGGTCCGGACTGAAAGGATCTTGTCGGCGTCTTCCTCGGAAAGCCGGATGACATGGGTCGTGGAGTTCGGCAGCTTCTCGATGAACCCATCGGTTTCCAGTTCGATCAGGGCCTCGCGCACGGCGGTTAGGCTGGCGCCGAATTCCGACGCCAGCTTCCGCTCGACAATCCTCTCGCCCTCCGCCAGCCGCCCGTCCAGGATGGCTTCGCGCATCTGCTCGGCGATGCGCCCGCGCAGCGTGGGGGAGGCAAGCTTTTCGAAGGTGATCGGCATAGCGGGCGTCTTACAATGCCAGCCGCAGAACCTCCGACGCGACGCGGGCGAACGCGGCCGCCAGATCAGCTCCCGTGGGGGCGAACACGTAGAGTCCGGCGGCCTGGCCGCTTGCCGAGTTTGACGCATACGTTGCGGCAAGCGGGTCGTTCGCGACACGCCGCAGGAGTTCATGGCTATAGCTTGCCGGCGTACCGAGACCGATCGCGAAAATGGTCGGATCCAGGTACGTGTCGGAGCGAATCCTGTCGCCCGCGGACAGCAGCGCGTTGGCGCCGCCGTTTCTGACGCTTGTCGTCGTGACCGACATACACTGCTGGCCGTTGTCGCAGTTGAACAGCGACGGCATGCTCCGCCAGCCGCGCGTCGAGTTTCCATAAACGTCCGTGAGCGGGACGCCCTGGACGTCATACTGCACATGGTCCGACCAGTTGGGAGAATTCACGGTCCGGAACCGGCAGCCAAGCGCCAGCGGTTCGCCACCAGAGTCGTAGGCCGGTGTCAGGTAGCAGCGAGTGCCTGAACACTGCACATCTCCCCCGGTCGAATTCGAGGGATCCCTCGGATAGTCCGGATAGGGGATCGCGTCCGGCGTGAACAACCCCCGGCGATCCTCCGCCATTACGCCCGGCACGGTCTGGCCCTTCTTCTCGCAGGTGCTGGAGTTGCGGATGGGCCAGTTGGCGTGCAACGTGTTCGGGATGCCGTCGGTGAAGAACAGGATGACATTGAGCGCGCCTTCTTCGTTGATTCGCTGCAGGTCCTGGTAGCCGAGGCTTATCCCCTGGGCCGCACCAGTCCACCCTTCGCACTGAATCGAGCTGATGATGGTCTTGATGTTCGGACTGCCTGTCAGGAACGTGTCTGTCATCGGGTAGTCGATCGAGGAGGCGCGGGCGTACGTCACGAGGCCCACCTTGTCAGATCCCTGGGCGAACTTATCCACGAAGGAGTTCGCGGCTGCACGCAGTTGGCCGCAGGCGGAACCGAGCGACCCGGTCCGGTCCATCACCAGGATGACGTTCGTGTCGCGGCGCGCGGCGCGGCCCATGGCACGCACCGTGGCGTAGGTGGGACCGACGATCCGCATGAAGAACGTCGGCGCATCCGCTTGCGCCGTCAGCGTGACGGTGCGGTAGCGCTGCGCGACAAACTCCTCCACCGCCACGGACGGGTCCGGACTGGATGACGTCAAGAGGTAGCCGCTCGGGAAGTTCGCGCGGAAGTAGGCCTTCGAGGTCGCCGAGGCCGACGCGGCCTGCGCCGACAGGCTGACCCCGCGGGCCAGAGATCGCGCGCCTGCGAGCGCGCCGGCGTCGACCGCCGACGAGAGCTTCGCTTTGATCAGATAAAGCATCGTCAGATCGATCGTCAGACCCACGATCCCAAGAATCGACACGCTCGACATCGCGAACAACAGCAGGACGAATCCTCGTCTGCCCCGTATTTCCCTCCGGTTCGCCATGGTTCCTCCGAAACTAGAAAATCGAATAGGTGTAGACACCCGGCTGATCCCAGATCAGCTTGAAATCCGGCTCATAGTAGGCTTCGACGACAAACGCCGTCTCGCCCACCTGCAGGCTAAGCATTGGACCGAAGTTCGAGGCGCGCGCGCCCGAGTTGGTGAACGGGTCCGTGACGCGCCCGTCGGCATCCATCCCGCTGGGTGTGCCGAAGTTGCTGCTGCGCAAACCGGACCGGCCGACCACTACCCGGTGCGTGAACACGTCGTATCCAAGATTCGTGCAAGCCGTCCCTTCCGGCAGGATGTCGCAGTCCTCCTGGTGCACCTTGTAGATCTGGGACAGAATGACCACCGAGCGGCCCTGCGGGCTGGCGTCGGGGTTGTTGATCCGCCGCAGATCGAGACCCTGGGAGATCTGCACGACGATATCCTGATTGCAGAACCCGGCAGTGCTCGGCGGAACATAGGCCGACGTACACTGCGCGGGCGAGAAGTCCACCGACCGCGCGTACATGTGCGCGACGTCGCGCGACAACTGTGCGATCTGCGTGCTCCGTCCGAGCGTGATGCCGCCCCAGAGAACGCCGAAGAACAGCGGAACGATCACCATTTGCGCCACCGCGAACTCCAGCATCGCGTTGCCGCTCTCGCGCCGGCGCTCCGTGACGTTCCTCCGGGAGATCAGAAGACCTACACACATGGCAGAACCCCCAGTTGTGGAGCTTCCATCACATCCGCCGACCGCGCCCGTACTCGCATCGGTGTGTCCTGCCGCATGAACGGCGCCACCCAGTTCCAGGTGAAGCAGTCGCTGCCGTTCTGCAGTTCGCAGGGCGAAATCGTGACCATCACGATGTTGCCGCCATTGTTGGCGCCCGCATTCACGATCGCCTGCTGAGTCGCCGGGTTGAAGTACTGCACTTTGATCTTTTGCAGGTCTGTCGTTCGCAGAAATCCCATCGCATTCTGCCGGACCACGCTCTTGATCGAATCCACGTGGCAGCCGCCGCCGATCGTCCGGTTCGTGATCGCGAAACGCGTCCCCTCGCGCGCAGCGTGCCGGAATGTCGCCTGGATGAAGAAGGCGATCGAGTAGTCGATAATCGCCATGAACATCGCCATCATGACGAAGATGATGAGCCCCGCCTCGATCATCGCGTTGCCTCGTTGTCTCGCCCGCCGCCGTGGATGCATCATGATTCCGCTCCGTCGTTCAACAGAATACACTGCCGATGATCGATCATCGAGTACCGAAAAGCCCTGGAAGTCCCATGGAAAAGCCCCTATGAGTACTAAGACGGAAGTACCGTCATACGTCCCCGGACACACGCGCACCGGGCCGCCGGATAGTAGAATCAAGGGGTTGTCATGCTACGTGCCCTCGCCGCTCTCCTGCTCCTGATCCCTGCCGCGGATCTCCTCGCCCGCCAGCCTCTGCGCACCCGGTCCGCGATGGTCGTCTCTCGCGAGACACATGCGACGCAAGCGGGTGTCGAGGCCTTGCGGGCCGGCGGCAACGCCATCGATGCCGCGGTCGCCGTGGGACTCGCGCTGGCGGTCACCCACCCCTCTGCTGGAAACCTCGGCGGAGGCGGCTTTCTGCTGGTGCGGTTCGCCGATGGCCGGTCGGCCTTCATCGACTTCCGTGAACGCGCGCCGCTGGCAGCCACCGCGAATATGTACCTCGACGCCCAGGGACGCCCGACCCACGCCAGCCTGGTCGGCTACCGCGCCGCGGGCGTGCCGGGGACGGTGAAAGGCCTCGAACATGCGCACAGGAAGTGGGGACGCCGTCCCTGGGCTGAACTGGTGGATCCCGCCGTGCGCCTCGCGCGCGACGGCTTTCCGGTCACCTACGCCCTGGCCCGCGATCTGCGGGCCCGCTGCGAGCTATTCGAGCTGTTCCCGGAGTCCCAGCGCATCTTCCTGAACGGCGGCCTTTACTATGAAGCCGGCGACACATTCGTCCAGGAAGACCTGGCGCGGACGCTGATCCGGATCCGCGACGGCGGCGCGAAGGGCTTCTACGAAGGCGAGACGGCGCGCCTCCTGGCGGCGGACATGGCCGCGAACGGCGGACTGATCACACAGGAAGACCTCGCCCGCTATGAAGTGACCGAACGCACGCCGCTCCGCGGCCAGTACCGCGGGTACGACATCCTGACCGCGCCGCCGCCCAGCTCCGGCGGGATTGGCATCCTGCAGATGCTCGGCATGCTCGAAGGCTCGGATTACGCCGCCGCCGGCGCGGGATCCGCCGCCGTCATCCACCGCCTGGCCGAGACCATGCGGCGCTTCTTCGCCGACCGCAGCGAGCATTTCGGCGACCCGGACTTTGTCGATGTCCCGGTGTCGCGGCTGCTCAGTCCCGTCTACATCCGCGAGCGCGCCGCCTCCATCGAAGCCCGGGCGACTCCGAGCGCCGCGATCCGTCCCGGCAGCTTCGACGGAAGGGAGAGCGCCGAGACGACGCACTATTCCATCGTCGACGCCGAGGGCAACGCCGTCGCGGTCACCTACACGCTGAACGGCGGCTACGGAAACGGTGTGACGGCCAAGGGACTCGGCTTCCTCCTGAACAACGAAATGGACGATTTCGCGGCCCGCCCGGGCGCCGCGAACAACTCCGGGGTGATTCAGGGCGAAAAGAACGCCATTGCCCCGCGCAAACGGCCGTTGTCGTCGATGACGCCGACAATCGTCTCCCGCGGCGGGCGCCTCGCCATGGTCATCGGCTCGCCCGGCGGCCCGACCATCATCAATACCGTCCTGCAGGTCTTCCTCAACGTCGCCGACTTCGGCATGAACATCCAGGAAGCCGTCGACTGGCCGCGCATCCATCACCAGTGGATGCCCGATGAACTGCGCATGGAAAAAGGATTCTCGCCCGATACGCAGGCGCTGCTGCGGGGGAAGGGCCACACGCTGCGCATTGTCGGCGGCCAGGGCGACTGTCACGCCATCCTGTTCGACGGCGTCTGGCTCCACGGCGCCGCCGACGGCCGCTCAGAGGCCACTGCTGCGGGATACTAGAGATTCTCATGCAGCGCGTCCTCTCTTCGCACCTGTGGGTGAACCACCGCCTCAACGTGGGCTGGCTGAACCGGGTCCAGCAGGCGGGCATCGACGGAGTCGAGATCTTCCTTGCCCGCCAGCACCTCGACTACCGGAACAAGAGCCAGGTGGTGGAACTCGGGCACTGGTTCCGCGACGCGAAGCTGAAGCTGCACTCGATCCACCTGCCCATGTACACCGATGAGTACTGGGGGCAGTCCGGACCCAACGCCGTCATCAATATCACCGAAACCGTGAAGAGCAAGCGCATCGCGGTGGTGGACGAGGTGAAGAGGGCGATCGAAGTAGCCGAGTACATGCCGTGCCGCTACGCCGTCCAGCATCTGGGGGTTTCCGGCCAGGAGTTCGACGAGAAGCGCATCGATGCCGCCTTCAGTTCGCTCGAAGAACTCATGATCTTCGCCCGCCACCGCGACGTCGAAATCCTGCTCGAGAACATCCCGAACCAGCTTTCCTCGGCCGAGCGCCTGATGTACTTCGTGGGCATCACGCACCTCCCGCTCAATTTCTGTCTGGACCTCGGGCACGCGCATCTCAACGAGGGCGTCGCCGATGCGTTCGATATCCTGAAGGAGCGCATCCGCTCGACGCATGTCCACGACAATGACGGCACGGCGGACGCGCACCTGTTCCCGCTCGTGGCCGAAGGCGGGACCATCGACTGGAAGCAGGCGATGAAGCTGCTCCGGTCACGCGACGGCCAGTATCCGCTGCTACTGGAGTTGAAGGAACCGCCCGATATGGACAATCCGCTCGAACGCGCCGTCGAGGTTTTCGACCGCCTGGAGGAGATCCGCCATGACGGCGAGTAGCGCGCCGCGCGTCCGCATCGCCGAAGCCAGGGCGCACATCGGCCAGACGGTGGAGATTGCCGGCTGGCTCTACAACCTGCGCAAGTCGGGCAAGATCGTATTTCCGATTGTGCGGGATGGCTCGGGCATCATCCAGTGCGTGGGAGCGAAAGCCGACCTGGGCGACGAGCCGTTCGAATCGCTCAAGCGCCTGACGCAGGAGTCTTCGCTCATTGTCCGCGGCGTCCTGCGAGCCGATGAACGTGCCGTTGGCGGCGTCGAACTCGACGTCCACGGATTCAGCATCGTGCAGCGCGTGAGTGAAGAAGCGCCGTATCCGATTACGCCGAAAGAACACGGCATCGAGTTCCTGATGGATCACCGCCATCTGTGGCTGCGCAGCCTGCGCCAGCACGCGGTCCTGCGTGTTCGCCACGAAGTGATCCGCGCCGTGCGGGACTACTTCGATTCCAACGGCTTCACCCTCGTAGATACGCCGGTATTCACGCCGGCCGCCTGCGAAGGCACTACCACATTGTTCGAAGTGGATTACTTCGACGACGAAAAGGCGTACCTGACGCAGTCCGGCCAGCTCTACAACGAGGCCACTGCGATGGCGTTCGGCAAGGTGTATTGTTTTGGTCCTACCTTCCGCGCCGAAAAATCGAAGACCCGCCGCCATCTGACCGAGTTTTGGATGGTGGAGCCGGAAATGGCGTACGCCACGCTCGATGACGTGAAGCAGGTCGCCGAAGAGATGGTCGTGTTCGTCGTGCGGCGCGTCCTCGAAAACCGCCGCGCCGACCTTGCGGTGCTGGAGCGCGACGTGGCCAGGCTTGAAGCCGTGCTGCCTCCGTTCCCCAAGATCAGCTACGACGAAGCGGTCGCGATCCTGCAATCCAAAGGCAGCACGATCGAGTGGGGCGGGGACTTAGGAGGCGGCGACGAAACCATCCTCAGCGAAATGTACGACCGTCCCGTGATGGTCGACCGCTACCCCTCGGCGGTGAAGGCGTTCTACATGCAGCCGGACCCCGAGCGGCCCGAGGTGGCGCTCGGCGTCGACGTGCTGGCGCCCGAGGGGTATGGCGAGATCATCGGAGGCGGCCAGCGTGTGCACGACCTGGCCCTGCTCGAACAGCGGATCGCCGCGCACGAGCTGCCGCGCGAAGCCTTTGAGTGGTACCTGGACCTGCGCCGCTACGGCACGGTGCCGCATGGCGGCTTCGGCATGGGGATCGAGCGTTGCGTCTCCTGGATCTGCGGCCTGGAACACGTACGCGAGACCATCGCCTTCCCCCGCATGCTTTACCGGTTACGCCCGTAATGGCTGAACGCATCGCAATCATCGGCGCGCCGCTCGATCTCGGGCAGGGACGCCGCGGCGTCGACATGGGGCCGTCCGCGCTGCGCGTGGCAAATCTCAACCGGCGGCTGGCCGGCCTAGGCTACGAAGTCGAAGACCTGGGCAACGTTCCCGCCGAGCAGGCTGAGCACGTGCTCGAGGGTTCTGCCCAGGCCCGCTTCCTGCCGCAGATCGCCGAAAGCTGCCGGAGGCTGGCGCAGTGGGTCGAGAAAGCGGCCGCCAGCGGAGCCACGCCGCTGGTTCTGGGCGGCGATCACTCGGTCGCGGTCGGCACCCTGGCGGGGGTCGCCCGGCACTACAGGCGACGCAAGGAGAAGATCGGCCTGATCTGGGTCGACGCCCACGCCGACATGAACACTCCGGAAACCAGTCCCTCGGGCAACGTGCATGGCATGCCGCTGGCGGGCTGCCTGGGCCACGGTCCGAAGGAACTCACCGGGATCTTCGGCTTCTCGCCCAAGGTGGATCCGGCGCGTGTCGCCGTGGTCGGGCTGCGCGACGTCGATGAAGCTGAACGCCTGACCGTGCGCGAATCCGGCGTCAAGGCGTTCACGATGCGCCACATCGATGAGCACGGGATGCGCGCCGTGATGGAGGATGCGATCGAAACCGCGACTAACGGTACGGCGGGCTTCCACCTGTCGCTCGACATGGATTTCCTCGATCCGCGCGAGGCGCCCGGCGTCGGGACGCCCGTGCGCGGCGGCGGCACCTACCGCGAGGCGCACCTGGCAATGGAGATGATCGGCGATTCGGGCCGCATGGTCTCAATGGAAGTGGTGGAGGTGAATCCCGTGCTCGACGAGAGCAACCGCACGGCGGAACTGGCCGTGGAACTGATCCTGTCGGCGCTGGGAAAGCGGATTTTATGAAGTTGCGCGTGGCCATCATCGAGGGCGGCAGGAGCGGGGAGCATGAAGTGTCGCTGCGCTCGGCGGCGGCGGTGGCGGCCGCCTGCGACCCGGGCCGCTACGAAGTCCAGCGCTACCGCATCGGCCTCGACGGGCGCTGGAGTCCCCGGCCGATTCTTCCCGAGCCGGGCGCCAACCCGGAGATCGACGTCGTCTTTCCGGTGCTGCACGGCACGTTCGGCGAGGACGGCACCATGCAGGGGCTGCTGGAACTGGCCGACCTGCCGTACGTCGGCGCGGGCGTGCTGGCGTCGGCTGTTGCGATGGACAAGGACATGATGAAACGCGTCTGCCGCGACGCGGGTCTGCCCGTGGTGGAGTGGGAACTTGCCACTCGCGCGGCGCTCGACGCCTCGCGTGCCGTCGCACGTTTCGGCTTCCCGCTGTTCGTCAAGCCGGCGAACCTGGGTTCCTCAGTGGGGATTTCGAAGGCGCGGACTCCGGAGGAGTTGGATGCGGCGCTACGCCTGGCCGCGCAGTACGACCGCAAAGTGATCGTCGAGCGGGCGATCGCCGGGCGCGAATTCGAATGCTCCGTGCTGGGCAACGAGCATCCCGAGGCGTCGGTTCCGTCGGAGATCCTGCCGTCGCGCGAGTTCTACGACTACGACGACAAGTACCTGCTGAACGCCGCCCGCACGCTGGTGCCGGCGCCGCTCGATCCGGCGGCGGCGGAAGAACTGCGCCGGCTCGCCATCGCCGCCTACCGCGCGGTCGAGTGCGAAGGCATGGCGCGGGTCGACTTCTTTCTCGAAGCCCGCACCGCGCGGTTCTACCTCAACGAAGTCAACACCATTCCCGGCTTCACGGCGATCAGCATGTATCCCAAGATGTGGGAGCATAGTGGCCTGCTCCTGCCGCAACTGGTCGACCGGTTAATCGAATTGGCTCTCGATCGCCATTCCGAGGCGCGCAAGAGCCGGTACGCCCGGTAGCCATGGGTCCAGGGGATCGCCGCCTCCGTTTCGACCGCAGTGAGTGGTCGGGTGCGTTTGGCGATCTGGGGACGGACCTTCCCCTGCTGGTCGGCATGATCCTGGCGTCCGGCCTGAATGCGTCCAGCGTATTCACCGTATTCGGGCTCATGCAGATCGCTACCGCGCTGCGCTACCGGATGCCCATGCCGGTCCAGCCCCTCAAGGCGATGGCCGCCATCGTGATCGCACAGAAACTGCCGCCCGAAATCCTCTTCGGCGGGGGACTGGCGATCGGCGTCTGCATGTTGGTCCTGACCGCAACCGGGCTCCTGGACTGGATCAACCGGGCGGTTCCCAAACCCGTCGTCCGCGGCATCCAGTGCGGACTCGGACTGCAACTGGCCGGGATTGCGCTGCGGGACTACGTTCCGGCAGGCGGAGCCACGGGCTGGTGGCTGGCGGGCGCCGGATTCTTCCTGACTCTGGTCCTGATCGGCCGGAAACGCATTCCGTCTGCTGCCATCCTCGTCGCACTGGGGGCCATCTATGCTCTGGTGTTCAAGCTGGATGCGTCGTCCCTGGTGGGGGCGGCGGGTCTCCACCTGCCCGAGTGGCGCCTGCCCGCCGCGGCCGACGTCTGGACTGGATTCCTCATCCTGGCGCTTCCGCAGATCCCGTTGTCGATCGCCAACTCGGTTCTGGCGACCCGGCAGCTCACCGAAGACCTCTTCCCGGACCGGCCCTTGAGCGCCCGCAAGATCGGCTGGACCTACGCCGCGATGAATCTCGTGAATCCGTTCCTGAGCGGCGTGCCGACCTGTCACGGGTCGGGCGGCATGGCGGGCCACTACGCCTTTGGGGGTCGCACAGGCGGATCGGTCGTCATTTACGGGAGCCTGTTTCTCGTGCTCGGGGTGGTGTTCGGCCCCGGTTCCCAGATCGTGATCCAGGTATTCCCGCTGCCGGTGCTCGGGGTCCTGCTGCTGTTCGAAGCGCTGACCCTGGTCGCCCTGCTGCGGGACCTGTCCCCGCGGGGCACCGACTTTGCCGTCGCGATCCTGGTGGGGCTCATCGCCAGTTCGGTTCCGTACGGCTACCTCGTGGGCCTGGGAGTCGGAGTCATCTGCATGCACCTGTTCCGGCGCGGGTTGACACGCGTGGGAGATCACGAATAAACACCACGTTCCCGCATTTGGGCCCCAGCACCGATGCCTTGCAGGAGCCCGTCCTCCACCCGTCCCGGCCAGCACCGCGACATCCGAAAAACGGGGTCTGTCCCCGTTCTTTCGTGCGAGCTACTGGCAAAGGAGAAACGTCGAGAAGCCAGCGGGAGTTGCCCCTGTTACGGAGAACTGTATCCGGTCGCCTGGCACCACCGCGACCGACGTAGTGGACGTGCAATCCGCGGCACTGGACACGGTGCAACCCAGCCCGGTATTGACCCCGTTCACCTGCAACGTCACGTTGAAACTTGCGGAGGCGACCGGATGGACCCTCAGGTTATTGAAGGTACACGCGACTCCCATGGGCACCTCGGAGCCGTTGTCTGCCTGACGGCTCGTGTCGCCGATGACCGCATAAAAGCGCGGCAGGCTGGCCGAAAGCGGATGCGCGGCGACAAACATCGCACCTGGCCCGGCCGGTCCCGTGGGACCCGTCGCCCCGATCGGACCGGGAGGTCCTGCGGACCCGGTGGCGCCGGTGGTGCCGGTTGGTCCCGTAGATCCGGTTGGACCAATTGCGCCCGTCGGCCCGGCGGGGCCAATTGCACCCGTGGACCCGGTTGGGCCAATTGCACCCGTCGGCCCGGCAGGGCCGGTCGGTCCCGTGGACCCAGCGGGGCCAATTGCGCCCGTAGATCCGGTTGGGCCAATTGCACCTGTCGGCCCGGCGGGGCCAGTTGCTCCCGTGGACCCGGCGGGGCCAATTGCGCCCGTAGATCCGGTTGGGCCAATTGCACCCGTCGGCCCGGCGGTCCCGTAGCCGGTCGGTCCCGTAGATCCGGTTGGACCATTTGCGCCCGCCGGCCCTGCCGGTCCAGGCACAGTCGAGTCGGCTCCCGCCGGTCCGGTCGGGCCCGTCGGCCCTGTGGCCCCGGCCGGCCCGGACGCACCCCCGCCGGTCAAGTCGCTGTAGTAACCGTTGATGTCCACAATGACGTGGGTCGGATCCGATACGAAGATCGAAATGGAGCCGCTCGTTCCCGCGGGCACGACGGCGGCATTCGCCACAATTTGACCTTCAAACGCGTTCAGCGTGGACACGTTCGGCTGCGGCGAACCGGTCGGCCAAGCCGTCAGAAACTGCATTGGTCCCGCCGGGACCACCGTGATGTTCAAGGAATAGGCCTTGGCGCCCGCCGGGATGCCGCACTGTCCTAACGACACCGGGATTTCGCGAGTCGCGGGATTCGGCGCGCCAAGCCCCGGCTGCCCGAACGGTCCGGTGAACCCCAGGGCGGCGTACTCGGGCCGGGTATCCATCAGCCGGCAGGGCGTTACCGCCACTAGTGGAAGTTGCCCAGTGATGGCCGCCGCGCGGCCGTCCTTGGTGGCGCGCTCTTCCGGCGCCCAGTACAGCGGAGACGGCCAGTTGGCCAGTTCGGGCGGCTCGGCGGATCCGGTTTGCAGGAATACCAGCAAAGCCAGTGCCGCCATTCGGCGCCCGCCGTGCAAAAACAGCGCCGTGTGCTCCGGCAGAGGCTGCCGCGGGGACTTCTCGTCGTCCGCCGCCCGATCTACGTTCTCCCGTCCGCGAATATTCCTCATACGGTAGTCCTCCTCCCGCCCATCCCGCCGCCTCCGTCCGGTTGAGCGCGCTCAACCGGGAGCGAAGCCACCGAATCATACCTCGCACGGCCTAAGGTTTTCAAGAGATTGTTCGAAAATAATCTTTGCGATCAATCTCCGCCGGTGCACAAGTTTCCGCGTGAGCGGGAATGGCGATGGGAACCTTTTCCTGGAAACGCGCAAAAAAACCGGACGCCCGTGGCGCGATGAGCATGTGCCCTACCGGTGCGGCTTGCTGCCGACGCGATTGATCGAACTTCCGCGACGGCCAACGTCTGCTACTCGCGGGCTGACACGCGTGGGAGATCACGAATAAACACCACGTAACTCAGCACGTTGTTCACATAGATGGGCCCCAGCACCGACGCCGGCAGGAGTCCGTCTTCCACCCGTCCCGGCTGCCGCCCGGCCAGGACCGCGACGTCCGAAAAGCGGGTCTGTCCCCTTTTTTGAAGACTGATCCCCCCTGCACCATTGACAGTATGCATCGTGCCGCCGACGCCCGTCCCCGGGCGGAACAGGACAATGTGAGATGCTCCCGTATCCAATACAAGACGCATGCCTTGTATCCTGATGGCGGGTCTGCCGCGGATCCATTCGACCGTCTGGCGGGGTCCGGAGAGTTCAGCTTCCAGGTCCCCCGCTTCTTCGATCAGGAGGCGCCGCGCATCGAGGTCCAGCACATAGTTCATCCGTTGCAGGACGTTCTGCCCGAGAATCCCCCGGATCCGGCGGTCCACCCGCCGTACCGCCGCCAGATCGGCCCGCACGGCGTCGACCGGACCGAACGCGACGCCCGCCATCTCCAGGTCCACACGAACCATCGGCGCCGCGCTCTTTCCGGTGGCGGTCACCACTTCCACTTCGCCCGAGTGGATCCACTCCGCTGTGGTGGCAAGCGCCGGATCCACCAGCGTCGAAGCCGCTCCCGTGTCGAGCAGGAACAGATGGGGCGGGCCGCCGCCAACCGAAACCCGAACGAGCGGGAACCCTCGCACGACCGTCAGCGGGACCTCCACCGCCGCCACCGCCTGGCAGACCGGCCAGATGAGCACAAAGCACCAGTGATACCGCATGCACAGATGGTATGGAGCAACGGCGATGAGGGTCGTGATGGCCGGGGGATCTTTTCGTACTAAATTGGAGATCAGGAATCTGATGGATGTGATGGAATCCCCGCACCGCTATTCGTTCGGTGATGTCGTGGTGGACACGGCAACCCTGCAGATTCTGAAAGCGGGGGTTCCCGTCCCGGTTGAACCGAAGAGTTTTCGGGTTCTGCTGTACCTCATTGAGCACCGTGCGCGGGTGGTGCCCAAGGAAGAACTCATGGGGGCGGTCTGGAAGGACTCGTTTGTCACCGACAATGCCCTGACGCGCGCCATCGCCCAACTTCGCAAGGCTCTTGGCGACCACGTCAAGGACGCGCGCTACATCGAAACGGTGCCGACGGTCGGGTACCGCTTCATCGCCGGTATGGCCACCCCGCCTCCCGCTCCGCCTGGGAACCACCTGCGCTGGGTGGCGCTTGGGCTGATCCTGGCCGTCGCGGCCGGACTTGCCCTGTTTTGGAGGGCGGGACACACCCGCCAACCGAGGAATCTCTCGGTGTACCAGCTCACCACCTCCGGTGGCCTGGACCTGACTCCGACGTTCTCCCCCGACGGCAGCTCGATCGCGTACAGCTCCGACCGATCCGGGCGCTTCGAATTGTATGTCCGCCCGGTCAACACCTCGGGTCGGGACGTCGCCATCACGAGCGACGGCGGCCAGAATGTGCAGCCCGCCTGGAGTCCGGACGGCGCGAGCATCGCCTACACGTCGGTGGGCAAACGCGGCATCTTCGTGGCGCCGGCGCTGGGCGGTTTTCCCAAGCGGCTCACGAGTTTCGGCTCCCAGCCTACCTGGTCCCGCGATGGGCGTTTCGTGGCTTTCCGCTCCTCCGGGGTGTACTCGCTGGCGACCGCGGACTACCTGCCCACCACCCTGTCCACGATTTGGGTCGTACCCGCCGGCGGTGGCGAACCACGCCAGGTGACGCAGCCCGGCAGCCCCGCGGGGCGCCATTCCTCTCCGACGTGGAGCCCGGACGGGCAGTGGCTCGCCTTTATCGTTTACGAGACACTGGGAACCTCTCATTTATGGATGGTTTCGGCCGACGGTGCCACGCTGCGCCAGATTCCGCGCGCGGAGCGCGAAAGCTACCTGCAGGCGCTGTGGTCTCCGGACGGAGACTGGATCTATTTTTCCGGATTCCGGGCGAGCGAAGGATTCGGTGTCTGGCGGATTCCCGCGGTTCCAAAGCTGTCCGACGCCGAGCCGATCATCAATAGCCAGGTCGTGGCAGCGATCCCCCGGGATATTGCCCTTTCGGCGGACGGCAGGCGCTTGGCCTACAACACGGCCTCCGCCAGCAGCAATATCTGGGACCTGCCGGTGTCCCCCAAAACCGGACTCGCCACCGGCCCCGCCAAGCCCCTCACCTCGGACACCAGTCTCAGAAACACCCACGCGGTCTTCTCGCCGGACGGCTCGCGCATTGCCTACTATGTCCGCCGGGCGGGCACGGGCGGGGACATCTTCGTGATGAATGCCGATGGCTCGCAACCGGTGGCTGTGACGAGCGACCGCGAACCTGACTTCATGCCCAGTTGGACCCCGGATGGCCAGTCCGTCGTCTACGCCTCGGCGCGTTTCCCTGATGCCCAGTTCCGCATGGTGTCGCTGGGGGATGGCAAGGAACAGACTTTGCTCAAGACCGAAGGAAAGCCGGGCAGCCCCAAGCTGTCACCCGACGGTCAGGAGGTGCTCTACCACATGTTCCAGAAGGGCATCCTGAACCTGTGGATCGCGGACATTGCAACCGGCGCCGCGAGGCAACTGACCTTCGACAATGAGTCGATGGGATATGGCTGCTGGTCGCCGGACGGACGCCACATCGCGTTCGAAATCGCCCGCGGCGAAGATACCCACCTTGCCCTGCTGCCGCGTGAAGGCGGCGAGCCTGTGCAACTGACGCACGAACCCGGCCACGCCTGGCCGTTCAGCTTCTCGCCAGGCGGCAGCCGCATCGCCTTCGCTGCGTTCCGGGACGGGGTGTGGAACCTGTGGTGGTATTCGCTGGCCACGAAGGAGCAGAAGCCGGTCACCAACTACACATCGCTCCGGACGTTCGTCCGGTATCCTTCCTGGTCGCCCCAGGGCGACCGCATGATCTTCGAGTTCGCCGAGACCAAGGGCAACGTGTTCTACACCGATCTTGCGGAGTGAGGTGCTACCGTGAGAATTGTGAAAGCTCCCGTTCCGGTTGTTCTCGCGCTTTTTCTGGCGGCGTGCGGCTCCGAGCCAGCTCCGCCGCCCCCTTCCGCGTCCGTCGGGCAGCCTGGCGGACCGGCGTTCGACTCAGCGTTCTGGCAGGTTTGGGGCGACGGGCTGGCGGAGGTTGCCGCCTACGATCTGATCCAGCCCAGATACAAAGCCCCGCGCGCCGGCGTCGCCGTCACGATCTTCGTCAGCGAACCGTTCTCGAATTCGGTGCGCGTCAAGGCCGACCCGGGTGCGCACCCGCCTGAAGACGAATTCCCCGTGATGAAACTGAACTTCCTCAAGGATTACCAGACGGGTGTCTACCGCTACACGGAGATGCAGAGCAGCTTCGTGGCGCTGAAACCGGTCAACGCGCGGCCGTCCGGATCGTTGACAAAGGTCTCGTTTTCAAGCCAGGAATGGTGCGGGCATGTCTTCAGCCAGCTCCTGCTCGATCCTGCCTCGATCCGCCTGATGAGCCATTCGTATTTCGATGGCGAAGCCGATGAGAACCGCGTCCTTGAGTATCCGGCGGATGGGGTGACCGAAGACAGCCTGATGCATTGGGCGCGCGGCATGGCATGGCCCGTCGTGGAACCGGGAGAAACACGGACCGTCCCGCTGCTGACCTCGCTGGCCACCGCGCGAGAAACCCATAGCCCGGTGGCCTGGGGGCAGGTGCGCCTCTCGCGCGGCGCGGAAACCGTGCGCCTGACCACGCCCGCGGGAGTGATCGAGACGGAAATGGCCACGGCGTCGATTAATGACGGCGCCCGAACCATCGCGTTCCACATCGAAAAGGCCGCTCCACGGCGGATCGTTCAGTGGGAGACGAACTCAGGCGAGAAAGGCGTGTTGCTCGCATCCGACCGGATGGCGTACTGGCAGATGAATCAGCCCGGCGGCGAAGAGGCGCTGAAGCGGCTCGGACTCGCGCAGAAGCCGGCGCGGACTTACTGATCGCGCCTGGCGCGGAAGAACTCCTGCAGCAGCAGAACGCAGTCGGCGGCCAGCACCCCTTCCACCACTTCGACCGAGTGATTGAGCAGGTCCGAGTCGGCGAGACGAAACTTGCTCCGCACGCCGCCGAAGCGCAGATCACGCGAGCCGAAGACGAGGCGGCCGATCCGTGCGTGGACCAGCGCGCCGGCGCACATCACACACGGTTCAATCGTCACGCACAGGGTCGCGCCCGGCAACCGGTAGTTGCTCACATGCCGGCATGCCGCGCGCAGGGCGGCGATCTCGGCGTGCGCCGTGGGATCGTGCAGGGCGATCGGCGCATTGCGTCCGCTGCCGATGATTTCGCCCTCCATCGCGACCACCGCGCCCACGGGCACCTCTCCCGCTTCGCCCGCCTGACGCGCCAGGCGCAACGCTTCGCGCATGAGATCTTCGTCGCTCATCGGCCCAGTGCGTGCGCGACGTAGGTCCATTCATCCGCGCCGAGACAGGCGCGTACCGCGTCTTCGAAGCCGTCCGGATCCACTGTGATGCGCGCTGCCTCAATCTCCGCCGCACCTGCGTTCGGGAAGCAGAGGCTGCAGGGCGGCAGGTCTTCCGCGCCGATGCGGACAGGCGGGCCGTAGGTCCGGCAGTTCACCGGACGCCACGCATAGAGTTCGCACAGACCGGTTTCCGGGTCGAGCGCCGGGCAGGGCTCCGAACGGTGTCCCTCGCAGAATTCCTCCTCATCTGGGGTTCCCGCGGCCACCCAGCCTGTCCGGGGATTGCCCGGGAACCCGGCGCTCCAGGAGGCGCACTGTGCCCGCGCCCGCTCGTGGACGGCGCCTGCGCGTTCAGGTGCGGTCCGCCGAAGCTCTGCCAAACCGCCTCGCAGACGCTCGGCGTCGAGGGCGCGTGGATGGGAAACGGCCCCAGGCAGCAGGCGGTGCACCCGGGGCGGCATGCCAGATGCGCGCCGCAGTTGGCCGCGGCTTCCTGCATGTTGGCATCGATGATTCTCAGCAAAACCCTGTCCGCGGCCTTCCAGTCCATTGCTTCTCCGGCATTTCCGAGTATACTCAGCCTGTAGTCGATTCTCCGGAGTTGGCGGGCAAGCCAGAGTGAACGATTACGAGACGCCTGTGGGCGTAGCTGCGTTCGACCCCACGCTGCTGGCGGTCCTGGACGCACTCCATAGCTTTGTGGGGATTTTGCGCCCCTCAGGAGAACTGCTGTGGTGCAACCGGCTGCCGCTTGACCTTCTCGGCCTGACGCTAGAGAATGTTGCGGGCAAACCCTTCGCCGGGACGCCGTGGTGGCTCGCCGGGCCGATCGCCGACCGGCTGGAACTGGCGATTCGCACCGCGGCAGCGGGCAACGCGGTCCGCTACGATACGTCTGTCGACCTCAATGGGACGCAGGTCGCGCTCGATTTCTCGCTGGCGCCGGTGCGCGATGAGAAGGGCGCGGTTCAGCTCCTGGTCGCCGGTGGCATCGACATCACCGGTCGCGTGCGTGTCCTGAGCGCAAACCGCGAGGCCGCGGCCCGCGCACAGGAAGAGAGCCGCATGTTGAGCCGCCTGGTCGCGGCGTCGCTGGCGGTAAGCGGCGCTACTTCGGTGCGGGAGGCTCTCGACAGGACGGCGGAGCAGGTCCGGAGCCTGATCGGCGCGCACCAGGCTGTGGCGAGCGTGACGGCGGGTCCGAATTTCGAGCAGTCCGTGCAGGGTGTTTCGCTGTCTGACAAGTATGCGGCCTGGCGCTCCTACGATGTGCCGCCGGATGGCTCGGGCATCTACCGCCTCGTCTGCGCGTCCAACCAGCCCATGCGCATGACCCAGGAGGAACTGGAGAGCCATCCAGCCTGGTGCGGGTTCGGAATGCACGCTGCCGATCACCCTCCGATGCGCGGGGTGGCTGGCGGCGCCCCTGTTGGCCCGGGATGGCGGCAATCTCGGCATCGTGCAACTCTCCGACAAGCACGAGGGAGAGTTTACCCTCAACGACGAACTCATCGTCACGCAGCTTGCGCATTTCGCCGCCGGCGTCATCGAGAACCGGTACTGGCTCGGACGCGCCGAAGAGCAGCGGCGCATTGCCGAGAGCGCACTTGCCGAAACGCGCAATGCCGAGAAGCGCTACCGCCGGCTGATCGAGACGGCCGAGGAGGGTATCTGGCTCCTCGATGCGCGGGATCGCACGGCGTTCGTCAACCGCAGGATGGCCGTGATGCTGGGGTATACGGAAGAGGAAATGCTTGGCCGTCCCTTGCTCGATTTCATTTCGGAGGATTCTGTTCCGGTAGCGCAGCAGAAGCTGGAACTGCGCCACGCCGGAGAAAGGGAGCAGCTCGAGCTCATATTCCATCGTAAGGACGGTACTCCCGTGCACACGCTCGCCGTGTGCAACCCGATCTTCGATGAGCCCGGCGCCTTCGCGGGAGCCCTGGCTATGGTGACGGACATCACGGCCAGGGTCGAGGCGGAACAGCAGATCAAGCGGGCGCACGAGACGCTCCAGGCGGTGATCGAAGCCTCCCCGCTGGCGATCTTCCTCCTGGACACCCGCGGGACCGTGCTCAGTTGGAATCCCGCGGCGGAACGAATGTTCGGCTGGACCGCCGGGGAGGCGATCGGCAATCCCGTGCCGTTCATCCCGCCGTCGGCTCGTGCCGAACTGGAGGCCGCGCTCGAAATCGGGCGTCAGGGGCAACTGTTGAATGGCGTCCGACGCTGGACGCATCCGCCGCGACGGTTCTCCGGTCGACATCCAGATCTGGAGCGCCATCCTCAGGAACGATCGGGGAGAAGTTGAGAAATTCATGACGGTCTGCGCCGATGTGACCGAGCGCAAGATTCTCGAAGAGAAACTGCGGATCGCCCAACGGATGGAGGCTATCGGCCAGTTGGCGGGCGGTGTCGCGCACGACTTCAACAACCTGTTGACGGTGATCAACGGCTACGCGCTGATGCTCGAATCGCAGCCGGAAGTGGCGCGTCTTGCCGGCCCGGAACTCAGACAGATTCTGCACGCCGGGCAGCGTGCCGCGACGCTCACCCAGCAGTTGCTCGCGTTCAGCCGCCACCAGACGGTCGAGCCGCGCCCGGTCGACCTGACCCGGCTCATCCGCAACATGGATGCGATCCTGACACGGCTTCTGCGGCCGGATATCGAGGTGGAAGTGCAACTCGCCGATGCACTTCCCGCGGTCTCGGCCGATCCGACACAGATGGAACAGGTCGTTCTGAACCTGGCGCTCAACGCCGCCGACGCCATGCCGGACGGGGGACGGCTGACAATCGGGACTCGTCCATCCGGCGAGCCCCGGCCATCCGTCGTTCTGGTCGTCCGCGACACAGGCAGCGGAATGAGCCAGGAGGTTCAATCCCGCATCTTCGAGCCGTTCTTCACGACCAAGCCAGCCGGACGGGGGACGGGCCTTGGTTTGGCCACGGTCGACAGGATCGTACGCCAGGCGGGAGGCACAATCAAAGTCGTGAGCGCACCGGGGCAGGGGAGCGAATTCGCCGTTTCGCTCCCGGCGCTGCCTACTTCTTGAGAACCTTGAGATCGGCCGGCAGAACGAACAAGTTGTCCGTCAATCCCTGGTTGATCTCCACGCTCTCGGCGAACATCTCGAACACTTTCTCGCCGTCGCGCGTGCGGAGCAGCGTATGCGGCCACATGACGCCCCCTCCCACGTCGCGATAGCGGGAAAACGTCGTCACTTCCTCGATCGCGTAGTTCTTGCCGGGCTCTCGCCGCTTGGTCACCTGGCGCACCGGCAACTTCGTGGAATGGTGAAAGTAGACCGTGACCATCCGGTTGTCGGGATCGGTGAACTCGACCGCCTCAACAGGTTGGTTGTCGACAATATCGGAGCCGCGCGACTCGGCAAGCAGGCCGGGTTCGCCAAGGCGCATGCGCAGGATGTACAGGGCGTTCCGCAGTGCGCTTTCCTTAAACCGATCGAGATACTCGTCCGGCAGGGGCCGTGCGCCGCGGAAGGTGATCTCGTGGGCCGTATTCTCGGTCAGGACAATGGCGACATCTTCTTTCTTGCCAAACACCTGCCTCTCGCGCAGGCCGAAGAAGGCGCGTTCGGGCGGCTCGGGGCGGGTCAGGTATCGCGTGTAGACCACAGCGCGGGCGAGTCCCGACAGCCTCTCGCGGTAGAACGAATAGAACCGGCCCCGTTCGACGCGATCCTGCATGGCCAGGAATCGCTCGCCGCCCAGCGCCGCCAGCGCCTCGTCCACGACCCGCTTTCCGCGCTCGGCCTGCGTCTCCGCGCCCGCGACGCCGGCCAGCAGTAGCAACACCCATCCGAGCCGTACAGTCCGCATCATTCTCTCTTCCCCAACTCTTCTTCCGTCACGCCCGTGTTGATCCTCACTTCGATGACGTCCACTTCGCTGAACCGGTTCCCCCCGCGCAGCACGACCATGCGCTTCGGGTACCGGATCCCATCCACTGCGACGTATTCCTCGTAACGCTCCTCGACCGGTCCCTGAGCTGTCGTGTAGGTCTGGCGCCGCGGGAGCCCGCTGGATCGGTCGACGGTCAACTCACTCGCATTACCGTTCTTGTCCGCGATGGCCACCACGCCGGGGCGCACTTCCGACACGGTCCTCTCCTGGTCGCGGTCGCTCAGCACCAATCCCAGAATCGCCCGGAAAACTTCGCCGCGCGCCTGATCCAACTGCGGTCCGAGCAGGGGCTGCGAGCCTTGCGGCGATTTCACCCAACCGCCCCGTCCATTGAAGAACGACGCGACCTTGCCGAACGGCAGATCCAGTTCCTGCCGCAGGATCGAAGGCCGCAGGTAGCGGTTCACCTGCCGGACCCGCATACCGCCGGCCGTGGGGTCCAGCCGGACGTCCGACGTTTGCATGACGTCGCGAACCGCGGCCAGCTTCTCCGCTCCCCCCATCGCTTCCTGGACGCGGGCCAGCAGCGCCTTGCCGCGTGCCGTGGATTCCTCGGTGACGGCGCGCGACGGTTCGGGGATCCTCAGATCGATCGCCTGCACCGGCCGGCCCAGACCAGCCAGCGGCTTGCCGAACAGCGCCGGTTTGCCCACCACGACGAACGTCAGCTTCGTCGTGTCCAGATGCTGCCGGGCGGCGCGCTGGATGTCGGCCGGCGTCACCGCCGCGATCGCCTTCTGGTAGCGGCCCAGGAAGTCCGCCGGATAGCCATGATAATCCTGGGTCAGCAGCCGGCCGAGCGTCTTCGATTTCGTGTCGAAGTGGAAGACAAATTCGTCGAGCACCCTTTGCCGTGCGGCCGCCACTTCTGTTTCAGGCGCCGGCTCGGCGCGCAGCCGGGCGATTTCCTGTTCGATGCCGAAGAGCGTCTCCAGGGTCGATAGCGAGCGCGAATTTCCGGAAACCCGGAACAAGCCGGGGTGCTCGTAGCCGGCCCCCCACTCGGCCGCGATTTTGTAGGTGTCGCCTTCGCGGGCGCGGAACCGTCGCCCGAGACGGCTCTCGGAACCACCCCCGAGAATCGCCGCCATCACTTCAAGAGCCGGATAGTCCTTGTCATCGAAGCGCCCGCCGAGGTGTCCGACCGCGAAGGATGTCTGCGTGACGTCGCTCTTTTCCGCCAGGTAGACGCCCGGCGCCGGCTCCGCTTCCACTTTGGGGAAGGGTGGCACGGGCTCCTGTCGAGCCGTCCAGCCGCCAAAGAGCGATTCGAGCCGGGCGAGCATCGCCGGAGTTTCGAAGTCGCCATAGATCCCCAGGACAACGTTGGCGGGGAAGAAATAACGGCGGTGAAAAGCCGCCAGGTCGTCGCGCCCGATGCGGTCCAGGTGTTCGTATTCCACCTGCCAGCCGTACGAATTGTCCCTTCCGTAGACGAGCGAGATGAACTCGCGTGCCGCGATAGCGCCGGCGTCGTCGTTGCGCCGGGCGATCGAGCCGCGGAGCTGCATCTTGACCGATTCGAGTTGCTCGTCGTTGAAGTCCGGGGCGGAGAGGACATCCCGGAACGCTTCGAGCACGGGATCGAGCCCGCCACGCATCGCGCGGAAGCGCACGATGCCGTTCGTTTCGCCGATGCTGCTCTCTACCGACCCCGCCACCTCTTCGAGCCGCCGGCCGATCTGGTCCCCAGCCACACCGCCGGCTCCTCCGCTCCGCATGGCCATTCCAGTGAGCATCGCCAGCCCCACCTTGTCCGGCGGGTCGAAGAGGTTTCCGGTGCGGATCAGCGCCAGTCCGTTGACGGCGGGCAACTCGCGGTCCTCCAGGAGGTAGACTCGCATGCCGTTGGACAAAGTGACGGCCTTCACGTCGGGAAGACTCGCCGGGCGCAACGGGGGAAACTTCAGATCCTTGGGGTTCTGCGCCGCCAGCGTCATGGCGGCAAGGAAAAGGATCGCGGCCCTCACCGGCTCGCCCCCGGCCGCACGGTGTACGCCGCGGTCGCCCGTTCGCGCACGAAGAGGTCGCGGGCGGCCCTCTGGACGTCCTCTGCACGCACCGCCTCCAAGGCGTCGAGCACCTTGAACAGCGCCTTCCAGTCGCCGTACGATCCCTGGAAGAGCGCCAGAACCTGTGCCAGTCCTGCGTTGCCCGCCAGTCTCTGGATCACGTTGGCGTGCGCCTTGAGCTTCACGTGCGACAGTTCGGCGTCACTGACGGGCTCGGTCTTGAGTCGCTCCAGCTCCTCGTAGACGGCCTGCTCGCTCTCCTCGGCGCTGCGTCCGGGCGCGGGGCGGCGAACAGGACGAACAGACACGGAGCCCCGCCCGCCGGATGTGTGGGCGCTCCGCCCACCGTGAACGCGACGCGGCGCTCGTTGACCAGCGACCGGTACAATCGCGCCGCCGGCCCGCCGGCAAGAATGGTGCCGATCACATCGAACACAATGTCGTCCTTGTGGAATTGATCGGGGCGCTTGAAGGCCAGGTAGAGCAGGGGCTGCGAGGGGCTTTCTACCGGCACGCGGCGTTCGGCGGTCTGCTCGGGCTCTGCCGCGGACACCGGCCGAGGCGGCTGCGTCTTCGGGAGTCGCGCAAAATACTTCGCGGCCAGCCGTTTCACCTCCGGCGGGTCGACGTCTCCCACGATCGCCATGACCAGGTTCGCCGGTGTGTAGTGCGCGCGGAAGTACGCTTCGGCGTCGGCGGCGCCGAGCCGCGCGATCTCTTCCCCGCTGCCCCCGGACGAACGCCGGTACGGGTGAGTCGTGAACGCCGCCATCTGCAGAGCCTCGATCAGCCGCACCTGCGGGTTCGAACCGGTCCGCTGCTCGTGCTCCTGCCGCACGGCATCCCGCTCTTTGAAGAAGTCCCGGAAGACGGGCCGCAGCAGCCGCTCGGATTCCATCAAGAACCAGAGCTCGATCCGGTTCGCCGGCAGGCTCCACGAGAATTCCGTTGCCTCCACGCCTGTTGCGGTGTTGGGTCCCGTGCCGCCGTTCTCCTCGAGCAGGCGGGTGAATTCGTCCGGCTGCGCATGCATCTGGGCGCGAGTGACGGCCGACTTCAGCCTGCCTTCCAGAACCACGATCTGGCTCGCCGAAGCGTCTGGTTTCGAGCGTTCCGCGTCAAGCGCGGCCCAAGCCTCCTCAACGGCGCTGAGGGCCGCTTTCTCGCGCTCCCAGTCCTTCGAACCGATCGCCGGAGTTCCCTTCAACGCGACGCGCCCGGTCAGGTGTGCCATGCCCGCTTTGCCAGGCGGATCCTGCGCCGAGCCGGACTTGACGTAGGTGTGAAAGGAGACGACCGGGGCGTCCCGGCGCTCCATCACGACGAACTGCAAGCCGTTGTCGAGAGTGAAGGTCGAGACACGCTTCTCGAAGTCCGCCAGGTTCTGGGCGGACAGCGGAAGCGCCAGAACGGCCGCGATCCAGCGGCCCATACGCGCCATCCCACCAGCTTAGTACGCCGGGAATGGGGCTGGACAGAACCGCGCGAACCCGTTACCTTGAACGAACGATGCCCACCCTCGAGATGACACGCCGCGGCTTCGGGCTGGCTCTGGGAGCGGCCGCGGCGGCGCAGACCCACACGGTGCCCCTGGCGATCGGATCCCGCCGCGAGCTGTTCGTCGACCACGAGCTGATCGCCGCGCTGCGCGGCGCCGAACTGAGGCTGGCGTCGCCCGTGGACGCCGGTCCCGCCATCGAGTTCGACCAGCCGTGGGAGGGCGCCTTCTGCGGCTACTCCACCGTGATTCACGATGGCGGCTTGTTCCGCCTCTACTACCGCGGCGTCCCGGCCGCGGGCCAGGACGGCAACCAGGGCGAAGTCACCTGCTACGCCGAATCACGCGACGGCAGGCGCTTTACGCGCCCCGACCTTGGCCTGTTCGACGTGCTGGGCACGAAGCGGAACAACGTCATCCTCGCCAATCACGCGCCGCTGTCGCACAACTTCAGTCCGATGCTCGACACGCGCCCGGGAGTGCCCGCAAGCGAACGGTTCAAGGCGCTGGCCGGGACGCACCGCTCCGGTTTGGTCGCGTTTGTCTCCGGCGACGGCGTCCGCTGGCGGAAACTGCGCGATGAGCCGGTCCTCAGCCCGCAGCAGTCGATCTCGCACCTCCGGAACATCACTCCCAAGACGTTCGCGCTCGACTCCCAGAACCTCGCCTTCTGGTCGGGGCACGAAGGCAAGTACGTGCTCTACTACCGCACTTGGCGGGAAATCGGCGGGACCCGCTACCGGTGGGTCTCGCGCGCCACCAGCCCGGATTTTGTCACATGGTCCGAACTGGCCGAGATGGAGTACGGCGACGCGCCTCCCGAGCACCTCTACACAAACCAGACATCGCCGTACTTCCGCGCCCCGCACATCTACACCGGCATCTGCGCCCGCTTCCTGCCCGGACGCCGTGTCCTCAGCGAAGAGCAGGCCGCGGCGCTGCGTGTCGACCCCGGCTATTACAAGGACTGCTCGGATGCCGTGCTGGTCACGTCCCGCGGCGGCGCCCGGTACACGCGCACGTTCCTCGACGCGTTCCTCCGTCCCGGCGTTGGTCTGGAGAACTGGGTGTCCCGCTCGAACTACCCGGCCTTAAATCTCGTCCAGACCGGTCCCGCGACGATGTCCTTCTACGTGAACCGGAACTACGGCCAGCCAACCGCTTACCTGCGGCGCTACGACCTGCGTCTCGACGGGCTGATCGCGGTCCACGCCGGCTATGCCGGAGGCGAACTGCAAACCAAGCCACTGACTTTCGAAGGCTCACGGCTGGAATTGAACTTCTCGACCTCGGCCGCCGGTGGCATCCGCGTCGAGATGCAGGACCAGGACGGACGCCCGCTCCCCGGCCTCGCCCTCAGCGAGGCGCCGGAAGCAATCGGGGATGAGGTGGCGCGCGTCTACCGGGACGTGGGCGCCTTGCGCGGCAAGCCCGTCCGTCTGCGCTTCGTCCTCAAAGACGCCGATCTCTACTCGTTCCGCTTCGCGTAGCGACTGCGGAGCATAGGCTCAGGAGATCAATATGCTCCCAGAACGGCGAGTACGCGTATTCCGCAGTGGGCGGAACCAGGCGGTCCGCATCCCGTGCGAGTTCCAACTGGCCGGGCAAAGAGGCTGTCATCCGCAAGCTCTTGGCTGATTTTGCAACCGGTCGCGCCGCAGTCGCTGCTGGAGGTCTTCGCCACGCTTCGGCCGCTCGAGCCAATGAACAGGAATTCGTCCGAAAAAACTGGCCGACTTGAGCTTCCATGGGCAGTTGGCGGGCTGGCGCCAGTGACACCGGTCCGGCACGAAGCCATCGGCAAACATCACTTTTCTCCAAGAGAGAAATGTCAGGGTGCGTGCGCGGGTCCATCATGTCTGCTCGTAGGCTCGAAGGAACTCGTCTCTCCCAATACGGGCCTGAGTCAGAATCGTTCGGAGCGTTGATGCCTTGATCGTCGAGTGATTCGGCATGGTAAGAGTGTCTGAGCCTCCCTCAGGGCGGGCACGCCGCATCGCGAGATGCTCGGCCTCACGAACCATCTCAAAGCCAAGTGTCCGAAACGCGGCGATCACTCGAACCTTGGGAGCATCAACCGGGAATTTGGCCATCAGGCGGAGATCGTCGCCTCCGCGATGAAGGCTTCGATGAGGGCGGTGTCGTCTCCCAATGCTTCATCGCCAAAGGTCTCGATGTGGAATCTGATCGCTGACTTCACGTCGGCGAGAGCCTCTTCGTAGGTGTCGCCTTCGCCAACGACGGTCCCCTTCACCCCAAGCGGGTAGGCCACGTACCCATCGACGTGCTTCTCTACGATGATCTTGAATTGCCGCGCTGCCATTCCTGCCTGAAGTCTACCACCGGACACCGCGTTCGTGGGTGCTTCCAAGAGCGACCGGCAAGCGGCATCGCGTAGTTGTTCGATCGCGGCCAGTACCGGCAGTTTCGGAGTGCCGGATACGCCGCGCCGGCGCGCTTACTCTTCGACTTTGCAGGTCGGTGCGATCTGGCGGTAGCGCCGGACCCGCACGGTCTTGAGATCTTCCGCCCAGGTGCCGGTCACGGCGACCTGCGTTCCGACATGCTTGGCGAACTGCTGCTTGGGGAAGCCGACCGGCTCCAGGATCACGATGATCTGACGTTCCATCAGATCCTTCAGCACATAATCGGGGCCTTCCTGGTCCAGGCAGCCCTGCACGGAGGCGGGCTTGCCCGCGACGCGCTCCTCGCCGGCCGCGAGCACGGCCGGCAGCAACAGCACCAGCAGTATCAGGATGACGATCCGCATGAGCGGCCTCCTTCCTTTACCGGGCGTCGGCAGCGTTTGCGACTTCGTAATGGCTGAGGGTCTCGGCGTACTTCGCCACGCCCTGGTACAAGGCCTCGGCGAGCGTCTGGCGATGGCTAGCCTTGGCCAGCAGCGCTTCCTCGGCCGGATTGCTGACAAAGCCGATCTCCACCAGGACGGACGGCATCGTCGCGCCCAGCAACACGACAAACGGGGCCTTCTTCACACCCCGGTTGCGGGCCTTTGGGTTGGACTTGCGCGCCATCTGGTAGAGGGCGTTCTGGACGCTGGTGGCAAATTCCCGCGATTCCAGAATCTTATCGTTCAGGGTGATCTTCTGAATGATGTCGGTCAGTTCGTGGATCGACTTGTTCGACGTCGCGTTCTCCCGCGCCGCAATCTGCAGTTCCGCGCGGGACGTCGTCAGATTCAGATAGTAGGTTTCGACTCCGGAGACCGAGGCATACGGCGACGAATTCGCGTGAATCGACAGGAAGAGGTCGGCTTTGCGGTCGTTCGCCATGGCCGTGCGGGCCTCCAGCGGGACAAATGCGTCCTCACTTCTAGTGTAGACAACCTCGGCCCCCAGCCGCTCCTCGATGAGCGCTCCCACTCGCTTGGCGAGGTCGAGCGTCAGTTCCTTCTCGACGACGCCCTTCTTTCCCGTTGAGCCGTGGTCATGGCCGCCGTGTCCGGGATCGATCACGACGCGGCCCAGTTTCAGCCCCAGGGCGCGAATCAGGGAGTTGCCGTTCTTCGGAAGCCGGGCGGCGGTCGCGACGGGCGGAGTCGGCGCCGGCGTGGCAGCAGGTTCCGGTTCGGCTGCCGCAGCCGTGGCCGTGAGGGTGGCCAGTTCGGCTGCTGCGAGGTCCGCGGCGGACATCTCCTCCGGCATCGTCCCCTTCGCGGCGACGCGTTCGGGCCGCGCGGGAGGCGCTTCGGTAATCTCCGGGAGTTCCCGCGCCTGGCCCGCCGGGCGCAGTTCGATCATCAGCCGGTGCGGATTCTTGACCATCGCCGCCGAAAACTCCACCGGCTGCTTCAGATCCAGGACCACCCGGGTCACCCGCCGCTGGTTCTCCCCGACGCGGATCTGCCGGATCAGCGGGTCCGTGACGGGAATCGCGTGGATGCCCTTCGTGGGCATTCCGGAGACTGCGCCGGCAATGTCGAAGAAGAGGCGTTCGGGGCTGGCGAGGCGGTCGGTCTTGAAGGTGAACTCCCCCGTCACTTCAACCGCGATTCGCGTCATGTCCGTGAGGGACCAGTGGCGCACGGAAGACACCCGCGCCGTCTTGGAGCGCGGCGGCTCCGTTTGCGCTGCCTGGGGGAGGGACAGCGCGAAACAAACGACCGGAATCAGGGCATGACGCATGGCGTCCTTTATCGTACGGACCGGTAATGCTCCCGGCCCTCGGCATCCACGACAACCTCGATTGTCGGTTTCGCCGGCGGCGGGACTGGAACGGCCCGGCTGCGGGCCGATTCGAGCCGCTGACCCACCTTGCGAACATAGTCACGGGTTTCCGGGTAGGGCGGCACGCCCCGGTAGCGCGCCACGGCGCCTTCGCCGGCGTTGTAGGCGGCGAGGGCCAGTTTCTCGTCCCCGCCGTACAGGTCCAGAAGATACTTCAAATACCGCACGCCGCCCTCCAGATTCTGGGCCGGGTCGAACGGATTGGCGACGCCGAACCGCCGCGCGGTGGCGGGAATCAGTTGCATCAGACCCTGCGCGCCTTTGGGCGACACCGCGTGGGTGTTGTACCGGCTCTCGACATGAATCACGGATTCGACCAGTGAGGGTTCCACGTCGTGCCGTTTCGCCGTATCTTCCGCCAGCGATCGCAGACGTTCCGGCGACCGGCTGGGTGGTCTGGGGGCGATTACGCGGCGCACCAGGCGTCCGCTGCGCGCGTCTGCGCGCACCGTTGTCACAGCCTGCGGTGCGGACGGGCCGGGCACACTTGCCCCATGGAGGGCGATCGCCACGAACCCTATCATCGCACATCTAAAACAAGCATGCATGATCGTGTTTCGAACACTCAGCCATCCGCGCGTCATCCCAGTATAGCCCTGCTATCATCAGGGCATGTCGCGTGCGGGATTCGTCCTGGCCGGCGGGCGCAGCAGCCGCATGGGTTCCGATAAGGCGCTGCTGCCATTCGCCGGGCGCGCCCTGGTACTGCACGTTGCGGACCTGGTGGCGGCCTCCGCCGGCTCGGTCACACTGATCGGCTCCCCGGAGAGGTATGGCAGCCTCGGACTGCCCCTGCTCCCCGACCTTCGTCCCGGAGAAGGGCCGCTGGCGGGAATCGAAGCTGCTCTGCATGCGGCGTCCGCGGATTGGAATCTCGTGGTCGCCTGCGACATGCCCCGCCTCAGCCTGCCGCTGCTTGAAGGGCTGTTCGAGGTCGCCGAAGCCTCCGGGGCGGATGCGGTGGTGCCCTGCGCAGCCTCGGGACGTCTGGAACCCCTCTGCACCGTGTGGCGCGACCGCTGCCTGGCGGCCGTTTCCGAGGCGCTCGACCGGGGCGAACGGCGCGTGTCCGTTGTCCTCGATCGGGTCGGCGCGCTCCGCTGGCGGTCCCCCGACTCCGAGGCATTCACCAACGTCAACACGCCCGCCGACTGGACCGCGATCAACCATGGCTGAGCAGTTTCCACACTACATCGAATTCCGCCATGTCTACAAGACGTTCGACCGGCCGGTTTTGGTCGACGCCAATTTTCATGTCGACGGCGGCGAGACGGTGGCGATCATCGGACGCAGCGGCGTCGGCAAGTCCGTGGCCCTCGGCCACATCATGGGTTTCCTCAAGCCCGATCAGGGCCAAGTGATTGTGGCTCATGAAGATATCACCCGCTACCCGGAAGATGAGCTGCGCCGGATCCGGAGAAAAGTGACGATGGTGTTCCAGTCCGGCGCGCTTTTCGATTCTCTGACGGTCGCCGAGAACGTTCTGTTTTCCCTCGAACTGCGCGAGGACTACGACAAGCAGAACAAGAGCGACGTCGTGGACGGCCTGCTCCAACTTGTCGATATCCTCGAAGCGAAAGACGCCTATCCGTCCGACCTTTCCACCGGCTACAAGCGCGCCGTCGCCATCGCGCGGGCGCTGGCGGCGCAGCCCCAGTGCATCCTCTACGACGAACCCACCACGATGGTCGACCCGATCATGTCCAACCACCTGGCTGAGTTGATGTTACGGCTGAAGCGCCAGTTGCACCTTACCTCTGTCGTGGTGACGCATGATCTCGGGCTCATGCGCAAAGTTGCGGACAAGGTGATCTTCCTGCACGAAGGGCAGGTGATCTACTTCGGCAGTGTGGATGGTCTGCCGGACGCAGACCATCCATTCATCGAGGAGTTTCTGGAGTTGGACCGGATCGTCAAACCCTAGCGGTCATTCCGGCTGTGGCACGGTCCGCAGGTAGGGCTTCGGCGCCTTCCATCCGCCGGGAAATCTCTCCCGTGCCTCATCATCGCTGACGGCCGGCAGAATGATGACGTCATCGCCCGGCTTCCAGTTGACCGGTGTGGCGACCTTGTGCTTCGCTGTGATCTGCATCGAATCCACGACGCGCAGAATCTCGTCGAAATTCCGGCCCGTGCTCATCGGGTAGCTCAGCATGAGCTTGATCTTCTTGTCGGGTCCGATCACGAACACCGTGCGGACCGTGGCATTGGTGGCCGCTGTCCGGCCATCGGAAGTGTCGCCGGCATCGGCGGGCAGCATATTGTAAAGCTTTGCAACGCTCAGCGCCGGATCGCCGATCATCGGATAGGTGACCGCATGGCCTTGCGTCTCCTCGATGTCGGCAGCCCACTTCGAGTGGCTGGTCACGGGATCGACGCTGAGTCCGATGATCTTGCAGTTCCGCTTGGCGAACTCGGACTGGAGACCGGCCATGTAGCCAAGTTCCGTCGTGCAGACCGGAGTGAAGTCCTTCGGGTGCGAGAACAGAATCGCCCAACTGTCGCCGATCCACTCGTGGAAGTTGATCGGTCCCTGGGTGGTTTCCGCGCTGAAATTGGGGGCTTCGTCGTTGATGCGTAACATGATGCTGTCTCCTGTAGCGGTCATGCCGGCAGGCCCGGCGCCCGCGATTGTATCATGCGATTGACCGTGACCCAGCCCTCGCCTATACTTGGTATTGGCAGTCGTATGTTTACACTCCTGACGATCGTCCATGTCATCGTTTGCCTCTTTCTGATCGTCGTCGTGCTGCTCCAGAGCGGTAAGGCGGCGGACCTGGCCAGCGCCTTCGGCGGCATGGGTTCGCAGACGGCATTCGGACCGCGCGGAGCAGCGACGCTGCTGTCCAAAGCGACGACAATCTCGGCGGTCCTGTTCATGGTGACGTCGCTGTCGCTGTCGATTATGGCGACGCGCGACCGTGGCCAGTCAGGTCAGACGAGTGTGATCGAGAGTCTGGAGGGCGGGTCGACGGCCGGCGGGACGCAGACGACTTTGCCGTCGCCGGTGCCGGGCGCAACGCCGGCGCCGTCCGTGACGCTGACCGACGAAACGACAGGAGTGGAACGGACGTTCCCGCTCGACATTCCCCCGCCGCCGGGCGCCGCGCCGCAGGAAGACGCGACGAAGGCTCCGGCGAAGAAATAGTTTCCACCTCGTGCGGAGGTGGCGGAATTGGCAGACGCGCTAGCTTGAGGTGCTAGTGGGTAACACCGTGCAGGTTCAAGTCCTGTCCTCCGCACCATTCAGAGCCCATCGAACTCCTCCCGGTACCTCGCCGTCCCGGAGATCCCTGTCATGGCTGGCGCATCCAGAATCAAGGCCATGAACACCTCGTCCGGCATTCCTTCCCACTGGCTGACCAGTCCGTGGCGGGAGGCAGGCTCGAACCCGAACCGCCGGTAGTACTCTGGATGTCCCACGACGATCGCAAAGGGACACCCTCGCCCGCGCAGGATGTCCAATCCTCCTCTCACGAGCTGGGAGCCAACGCCCTGCCGCTGGTGGTCAGGATGCACGGCCATCGGAGCCAGTGCCATTCCGGCGATGCGCCGCTCCGCACCTTCGATCTCCACCGGTGTGAAGAGAATGTGACCCACTACGGCGCCGTCGTCCGCAACCAGCGATAGCGAATCCTTGCACGTCTGCCGCAACCTGTCCACAACTGCAGCCTCGGCCGGCTGCCCGAACGCCTGCTCATGGACATGCCGGATGGCGGGGGCGTCTTCCGCCTGCTCAGCGCGAATCGAGACCACGTGGCCAGGATACCGCGCCCGCACGCCGGGTCTTCGTCGCCTCCTTCCACCTGCCCGCTCATCCGTTCGAATGTCCCGCTCATGGATCTTTCCGGACCACCCGTCAGGTTCTACTGGGTGCCGTGCGGCGGCGGCCCTAAGCTGGAGGGTTCCTATGACCTCCCTTCGCTGTCTTGTCCTGATTCTCTCGTTGTGCAGTCATGGCTTCGCGCAATCATCCGCGAGCCTGGCAATCGTGATTTTCGACCCCAATGGTGCCGCAGTCCCCGGTGCGACCGTGGATGCCGAGTTGACCGCGACCGGTCTCCGGCGGTCCTTTGTGACCGGCGACGACGGGCGTGCCGTGTTCCCGGCTGCGCCGGCCGGCGCCTATGCCGTCACGGTTCAGGCTCCCGGTTTTGCCCGCGCCCGCGTCGAAGGCATCGTGCTCAACGTCAATGACAGCCGCTCCGTCCCAGTCACCCTCACTCTCGCTCAAACGGAAGAGACCGTTACCGTGACCGCTCCGGCCAGCCTGCTCGAAACCGCCGCCGTCGGCACCGCCGTCGACCGCCGGTTCGTCGAAACGATGCCGCTCAATGGGCGCAGCTTCCAGTCGCTGATCGCGCTGAGTCCGGGAGTTGTGAATGCGCCGGCCAGCGCCAGCAATCCTGGCCAGTTCAGCGTCAATGGCCAGCGGACCAGCTCCAACTACTTCACCATCGACGGCGTCAGCGCCAACTTCGGCATTACGGCGTCCTTCGTTCCCGCCAGCGCCGAAGATGGCACGGTCACCGCGCTCAGCGCTTCTGGCGGCACGAACACGCTCGTTTCGATCGACGCGCTCGAAGAGTTCAAACTACTCACCTCGTCCTACGCCGCCGAATTCGGCCGCAGCCCAGGGGGGCAGATCACGATGTTGACGCGGTCCGGCACGAACCGGTTCACCGGGACGCTCTTCAATTACTTCCGGAACGACGCGCTCGACGCCAGCGACTGGTTCGCCAACCGCGACGGTCTGCCGAAGCCGGCGATGCGCCAGAACGATTTCGGCGGCGTCCTGGGCGGACCGGTGGTCCGCGACCGGACGTTCTTCTTCGTCTCATACGAGGGTCTCCGCCTGCGCCAGCCGCAATTCTCCACGGCCGCGTACCCGTCGCTGGCGGCCCGCGCCGCAACGTCCGCCGAGCGCCGGCCCGCCGTTGACGCCTATCCTATCCCCAACCTCGAGGACCTGCCAAACGGGTACGGGCGGTTCGCCGCCACCTATTCGAACCCGTCCAGCCTGGACGCCACCAGCGTCAAGGTCGACCACCACATGAACTCGCGGATGCGCGTGTTCGGACGCTACAACGTCGCCCCCAGCACGATCGGCGTCCGCGGCGGCCCCGGCTTCCGGGAACTGGCGCTCAATACCGTGAGCGACACGGAAATCGGCAACCACACGGCCACCTTCGGCGCGACCGCCACGCTCGGCGCGACCAAGGTCAACGACTTTCGTCTCAACTTCAGCCGCAATACGGCGTTCCTGGTCTCCAGCCTCGACACCTTCGGGGGCGCCGCGCCACCCCCCGAGTCATTCCTGTTCCCCGGCTTTGCCCGTCCGGCCAGCGCCGTCACCGGGATCTACCTGCTGGACACCACCGGTTTTGCCTCCGGGGTCTCGGCCGATAACGCGCAGAACCAGTGGAACCTCGTGAATACGTTCTCCTGGGTTGCGGGGCGGCACGAGTGGAAGTTCGGGCTGGATTTCCGCCGCCTGACCCCGGACAAGCTCGGCCCGGCCTACCGGCAGACCATCGCGTTCCGCGATTTGCTGGGGCCCCAGGGACTCCAGCGCGGCAACACCGTGCAGACCGTGATCGAACTCTACGACCCGATCCGCATCGCGCTCGACAACTGGTCGCTCTTCGCCCAGGACACCTGGCGCGTGAGCCCGCGGTTGACGTTCAACTACGGTCTGCGGTGGGAGTACAACCCGGCGCCGTCGTCGGCCAGCGGAAAGCCGATCCATGGCGTCGTCAACATCGACCGTCCCGCCGATCTCGCTCTTGGCGCAGCGGGCGCGCCGCTGTTCGATGCCCCGCGCAATTCATTCGCTCCCCGTGCGGGCATCGCCTACCAGTTGCGCCAGCGCCAGGGCCGCGAACTGGTTCTGCGCGCCGGCGGCGGCGTGTTCTATGACCTCCAGGTCGGCGCTGTGTTCTCCGGCTTCTTCAATCCGCCGCTGCGCAGCGTCAGGCGCCTGCTGGGGACTCCATTCCCCGTGCCGCCCGCCCAGCAGGAAGGCATCCCGCTCAGCACCACGGGACCATTCGACGTGCTGGCCGGCTTCCATCCTGATTTTCACGTGCCCCGTTCCTACCAGTGGAACGTTGCGCTCGAACAGTCCATGGGGACTGCGGGCAGCGTGTCGGCGTCCTACGTGGCGGCCACCGGCCGCCGCCTGACCCGCCTCGAGACGTATTCGCGGCCCAACACCGACGTCGGCTTCGCCCAGATCTACCGGAACCTCGGTACCTCCGACTACCACGCCCTGCAGCTTCAGTACCGCCGCCCGCTGCAACGCGGCCTCCAGGCGCTGTTCTCCTACACCTGGGGCCACGCCATCGACGAAGCATCCTCCAACGTGGCGCGCTTCGTGAGCGCCGACGTGACCACGCCCGACGCCAATCGCGGCAGCGCGGACTTCGATGTCCGCCATCTGGCCTCCGGAGCCCTCAGTTGGGACCTGCCATCGCCCCGCCTCTGGCGTCCGATGCTCGGCGGCTGGGGGCTGGACTCCCTGTTCCGCATGCAAACCGCGTTTCCCGTCGACATCTTCGCCAGCACTCAGACGCCGCTCGGGCCGTTCGACCTGCGTCCGAACCTGGTGCCAGGTCAACCCCTGACGATCGAAAGCGCGGGTCTCGCCGGCGGCCGCCGCTTCAATGCCGCGGCGTTCTCCCGCCAGGTGGCCGGCTCGCTCCAGCATGGTTCGCTCGGTCGCAATGTCTTGCGGGCGTTTCCGGCCGGCCAGGTGGACCTGACGGCCCGCCGGACGTTCTCCCTGACGGAGCGCTCCGCGATCCAGTTCCGCGCGGACTTTTTCAACGTCACCAACACGCCGAGCTTTGCCGCTCCGTCCGGCAACCTGGTCACGCCCCTGTTCGGGCAGTCGGTGCAGATGTTCAACCGGGGACTCGGCGCCGGGGGCGCGGCTGGAGGCCAGAATCCGTTGTTCAGCCTGGGCGGGCCGCGGTCGGTCCAGCTCAGCTTGAAGCTGGTGTTCTGATGCGGGCCCGGATTGTTCTGATTTGGATCCTTGCCGCCGGCTGCGCTCTCGGAGCCGAGACTGGCGAGGCGTGGAGCGGGTTCCGCGGCACCGGCGACAGCCTGACCGGGGCGCGCGACCTGCCGCTGATCTGGTCCGGTTCGGCGAATATCGCCTGGTATGCCGACCTGCCTGGCTACGGGCAATCTTCGCCGGTGGTCTGGGGCGGCGCGCTGTTCATCACCTCCACCGGCGGCAAGAGCAAAGAAGAGTTCATCGCGCGCCGCTACCGTGTCTCTGACGGAAAACTGGAGTGGGAAAAGCGTTTCCGCTCCAGCCGTCCGCAGGAGGCGGGCGAGCGCACGAGCCGCGCCGCGCCCACCCCGGCGGTGGATGCCGGCGCCGTGTACTTGCTGTTCGACAGCGGGGATCTCGTCGCGCTCACCCACGGCGGCGAAGAATTGTGGCGCCGCGACCTCAACCGCGACTTCGGTCCCATCAAAAACGGCCACGACTTTGGCAGCTCCCTGCGCCAATCGGCCGGCGCCCTGTTCGTGCACATTTCCCACCTCGGCCCATCGGTGATCGCGGCCGTTTCGAAGAAGGACGGTCACACGCTGTGGCGGACCGATGCGCCCCCGGAAGGCGGTTGGCAGACGCCTGTCCTGGTCTCACACGGCGGGAAGGACCTGCTCCTGGTCGCCAAGGAAGGCGGCGCCGCCGCGCTCGACGCCTCAACCGGACGCCAGCTCTGGCAGCACGCGCTGGGCAAGGCGTCGCAGAGCCGCGCCATCCCTTCGCTGACAGTCGCGGCGGACCGGGTGATCGTGCCCTCGATGAACCGCCGCGAAACATATCTGCTCTCCCTGGGTAACCCCGCGGAACCGCTCTGGCAAACCCAGGCCGCCACGACCCAATACAGTTCGCCGCTCATCCACCGCGGCCGCGTCTACCTCGTAAATGCGGTAGGCGCGCTGTTCTGCGTCGATTTCGCCACAGGCAAGGACTTGTGGCAGATCCGGTTGCCCGGACAGGCGTGGGCGTCGGCCATCGCCGCCGGGGACCGGATCTACTTCTTCACTCTGCGCGGTGCGACGGTCGTCGTGGATGCCGCCTCGGCCGAACCAAAGGTCCTGGCGACTAACGAACTGCCCGTCGGCGGCAAGGTGTATGGCGCGGCCGCCGTCAACGGCAGCCTGTTCCTGCGGGAAGGGACGCGGCTCTGGCGTCTGGCGAATGTGGAAAAGAGCGTCGTCGCGCCGCCCGCGGACAAAGCTCCGGCCGAGGACGACCTGCTCTCCGCCGTCGTCCCCTATCAGGCGCCTGCCCGCCGTGAGCCTCCCAAAGCGGGCGACACGTGGGAGCATCCGCTCGACGGCCTCACCGCTGTGTGGATTCGGGCGGGCAGCTTCGCCATGGGCTGCTCTCCCAACGACACGATGTGCGAAGACGACGAGCGGCCGGCGCGCCGCGTCACCCTGACCAAGGGCTTCTGGATGCATCGGACCGAGGTGACCGCCGGCGCATTCAGGAAGTTCTTCGCCGCGCTCGACCGGCCCATGCCCGCACCTCCGCGCATGGGTCCGATGGAGTTGAACCCGGGCTGGGCACGGGAGGAACTGCCTATGCTCGGTGTTACCTGGCACGAGGCCAACGCCTACTGCACCTGGATCGGCGGGCGCCTGCCGTCCGAAGCCGAATGGGAGTACGCCGCGCGCGCCGGAACCACGGAAGCGTCGCACGGCCCGGTGCCCGAGGTTGCCTGGTTCGCGGATAACACGGGCCGTGAGCCGCTCGACAGCGAAGACATGATCCGCAACCAGCGGGCGCGCTACATGGAGATCCTCGCCGCCAATGGCAACCGTCCGCAACCGGTCGCGACCAAACCGGCGAACGCTTTCGGGCTCCACGACATGCTCGGCAACGCCGCGGAGTGGACGGCGGACTGGCATGGCTCCTACGAGGATGCCGCCGTGGCCGACCCCCGAGGTCCGGCCGAAGGAGAACGGAAGATCACGCGCGGGGGCGGATGGTCGATCTATGCTTCACGAGCACGGGCTTCAAGCCGGGGCAAGTCCAGCCTCGACAGCCGCACCAGCTTCACCGGTTTCCGCTGCGTGATCGATTAAGCATTTCGCAGGGGTCGCCCTACCAAGGGCATCCGCGCGAAACCGGGTCCGGGTTACGATAGAAAGCACTCGCCGGAACCCGCCGCAACTTTTTTTCGCCCGCCGGGTTCAGGACTCGTGTGAAGCAAGATCGGGAGGAACCATGAAGCGGCACCGGTGGATTGGAATCGGAGGTGCGAGTGCGGTGTTGTGGGCTGGCGCGTGGATGATCCAGGCCCAGGAGGCCGATCCCCCCGCCCACGCCGACTGCTCGTTCTTTGGCAAGGAGCGCGTTGCCCGCAGAGCGGCTTCCGGGGACCTCACGGTCCAGGTGGCCGCCCGGCTTGGCGCTCCGCGCGGAAAGACGCGTGCGGCCTCCACCGGCTCCACCATCGATCAGCATCTGTTCGCCGCCATGGAGGAGGCTGGCGCCGTTCCCGCTCCGCGCACGACCGACTCCGAGTTCCTGCGCCGCGTCTCGCTCGACCTGACCGGCCGCATTCCCACTCCCGAGCAGGTCGTGGGCTTCCTCCGGGACGGTTCCCCGGACAAGCGCCAGCGCCTGATCGATGAACTGCTTGCCTCGCCGGCGTTCGTCGACAAGTGGACGATGTACTTCGGCGACCACTTCAAGAACACCGAGTTCATCGCGTTCACCGGCGTACGCCGCTTCCCCCCAGGCCGCAACGCGTTCTGGAAGTGGATCCGCGATTCTATCGAGGCGAACAAGCCCTACGATCAGATGGCGCGCGAGTTGATCGCCGCAGAGGGGGGGAATAGCTTCATCGACGGCGCCAGCAACTGGCTGGTGGGTGGGTTCGTGATCAACCGGCCCGAGCACGACAACTGGGACCAGCAGGCTGCCAATATTGCTCAGACGTTCCTTGGCATCAAGCACTTCGACTGCATCCTGTGCCACAACGGCCGCGGCCACCTGGACGAACTGAGCCTGTGGGGCAAGACCGCGACTCGCACTTCGGCTTGGGGGATGGCGTCGTTCCTGTCGCGCACCTCGGCCACGCGCGTTCCATTCGCGCGGGATGTTTTGCCGAACCTTTACTACTGGCGGTTGGCGCCGCGGGTGGTCGACCCGCGGACGCAGCGGCCCGTCCCTGTCTATCCGCTGAACACCACGACCGGGAACCGCCCCGCCCGCCGGCCGGTCGGCGAGGTGACCTCGATCGAGCCGGTCTATCCGTTCAGCGGTCGCGGGCCGGAGCCCGGTGAGAATCTCCGTGTGGCCCTGGCCCGCGAGGTGACTTCGGACTTCCAGTTCTCCCGCGCCGCGGTGAACTACCTCTGGAAGGAGTTCTTCGCCGTCGGACTTGTCGAACCGGTCGACCAGTTCGACCCTGCCCGCCTTGACCCCGATCAGCCCCCGCCCGAGCCCTGGACGCTCCAGCCCTCCCACCCATGGCTTCTGAACGACCTCGCACGCGAGTTCGCCGCGGACGGCTTTGACCTGAAGGCGCTCATGCGCAAGATCGTGACCTCCGAGGCGTACCAGCTTTCGTCCCGTTACGAGGGCGAGTGGCGTCCGGAGTGGGAGCGGCTCTACGCACGCAAACGGGTGCGGAGGCTCTGGGCTGAGGAGATCCACGATGCGATCGCCCAGTCGAGCGGGGTTGTGCCGAATTACAATGTCGGCGGCTTCAGCGCCTGGAGCCAGAGGGAGACGGTGTTCACGGAATTCCCGGTCTATGGACCCGTCAACTGGGCGATGCAACTGCCCGAACACCGCAATCTGCCCGGTGGCACGGCGGCGCTGTTTCTCGACTCCTTCCTGCGCGGCGACCGCGAAGACCTCGGGCGCAGCGGCGAGGGGTCGCTCCAGCAGGCGCTTAGCCTCATGAACGATACCTTCGTCCAGCAGCGGATCCGCGCCAACGGACCGCTGATGCGGCGAGCACTGGCGCTCTCCGACAGCGAACTGGTTGATCTCCTCTGGATCTCAGTGCTGTCCCGCCCGCCGTCCGAAGACGAACGCGGGCAGGCGCTGGCGGCTTTGACCACCGGTTCGCGCACGGCTGCGGCGGAAAACCTGCTGTGGTCGCTCTACAACAAAGTGGATTTCGTGTTCAATTACTGACCGGAGGAAGCCATGAAGATCCCCGAACATCCGCACACCCCGTTCTACTGGCGCCGGCACTGGACCCGGCGGCGGTTCTTCCACCTCCTCGGCGGCGCGGTCACGGCGTCGGTGGCCATGCCTCCGGTCCTGCGCGGCAATTCCTACGTGGTGGCGCCTGTCGAGACGAAGAGCACGGCGCGCAACGTCATCTTCATCCTGCTCTCCGGCGCGCCCAGCCACATTGACACCTTCGATTTCAAGATGGTCGATGGCGTGACGCCGGAGTCACTCGCGCCGGAGACCTTTGGCGATGTTGTCTGGCCGGTGGGGCTCCTGCCGGATCTGGCGCAGCGGCTGGACAAGTTCGCCATCGTCCGGTCCGTCCGGGCGTGGGCGCTGGTCCACTCGCTCGCCCAAACGTGGGCGCAGATCGGCCGCAGTCCGGCGGCGGCGCTGGGAGACATTGCGCCGCATGTGGGCAGCATCGTCGCGGTGGAGAAGGCCGCCGAGCGCCGCGATTCCGACGTGCTGCCGGCGTTTCTTGCCCTGAACGCCAACGGGGTCCAGGGCCAGGGATTCCTGCCCGCCGGCTACGCCCCGTTCAAGCACACCGCGGCCGCCAGCACGCCGCAGCGGGGGTTGTCGAACGTGGCCGCTCCCGCCGCATTCGGCGCGCGCTGGGACTTGCTCAATGCCCTCGACAAGCCGCTGCGCCAGGCATCCCCTCTCGGGCAGCCGGCCGAAGATTTCGCCGCGTTCTACGAGCAGGCTAGGCGCCTGATGGAGGAGGCGCAGCCGGGAGGCGCCGTGGACCGGGTGTTCAAATTCACCGCCGAAGACGTCGAGCGCTACGGGAACACAAACTTCGGCGCCGCTTGCCTGGTGGCGCACCAGGCGCTGGCCGCCAACCGCGGTACCCGCTTCGTGCAGGTGAACCTCGGCGGCTGGGACCACCACCAGAACATCTACGCCGAAAATGCGCTGCCCGCGCTCTCCCGGCAGTTGGACCGTGGCGTTGCGGCTCTTCTCGACGATCTCCAAAGCTCAGGTTCGATCGCCGAGACGCTGGTCGTGATGATGGGTGAGTTCGGGCGCACGGTCGGACCGCTGTCGGCCGCTGCCGGACGCGACCATTACCTCCAGCAGTTCGCCATGTTCGCCGGCGCCGGGGTCCGCGGCGGACGGATCATCGGAGCTACCGACGCCGAGGGTCGCTTCACTACCGATCCCGGCTGGTCCCGCAACCGGGACGTGCGCGTCGAAGACATCGAGGCCACCATCTATTCCGCGCTCGGCATTAACTGGACCACAATCCGCACCGACGAGCCCACCGGTCGCGGCTACGAACTGGTTCCGCTGTCGAGCCAGGACGTCTACGGACCGATTCATGACTTGTGGGATGCGTAAGCGGCCGCGTCCCGCACCCGCAGGCGCAGGGAATTCCCGATCACCGAGAGGCTGGAGAAGACCATCGCCGCCGCCGCCAGGATCGGCGTGAGCACACCGGCGACGCTGAGGGAAATCCCAATTGAGTTGTAGAAGAAGGCCCAGAACAGGTTCTGGCGGACCACCCGCAGCGTGAACCTGGCGAGATCGAATGTCTCGGCCAGGCGGAGCAGAGAGCCGTTCATCAGGACGACAGGCGCAGCCTGCATGGCGAGGTCGGCGCCGGATCCCATCGCGATCCCCAGATCCGCGGCGGCCAGGGCTGGAGCATCGTTGATGCCGTCGCCCGCCATCGCCACCAGTGCTCCCTGCTGCTGGTACTCGCGCACGGCTGCGGCTTTCCCGGCCGGCGGGACCTCGCCGCGGAATTCGCTCGCGCCCAGCCGGGCAGCCATGCGGGCGGTCGCGGCCGCGGAGTCTCCCGACAGAATGACGGTCCGCACGCCCCGCTCGCGTAACGCCGCGATCAGCCGCGGGGCCTCCGGACGGGGCTGGTCGCCCAGGCCGAACGCTCCCGCGCACACGCCGTCCAGGGCGAAAAAGACGGCGGTCAGCCCGGCCTCCTCCCACTCCCGGACCGCCGCCTCGATCGGATCCGTCAGCGCGATGCCGTGGCCGGCGAGATACCGGCGCGTCCCCGCCGCCACCCGAACTCCCCCCACCTGCCCGCGGATGCCGCCGCCGCGTTCGATTTCGATGTCCCGCGCCAGGCGCGGCTGGACGCCCAGGGCTGCCGCGTGGCTTATCAGGGCCGCGGCGACCGGGTGCTCGGAGTTGGCCTCCACCGAGGCCAGGAGGCAGAGCGGATCGGCGTCCGCCACGTCCGGCGCCAGCAGGCTCTCGCGGACCAGGAACCGCCCCTCGGTCGCAGTCCCCGTCTTGTCGAGCAGCAGCACGTCGATTCCGTGAATCGTTTCGAGCACCCGCGCGTCGCGGATGAGGATGCCGCGGTGGGACGCCGCGCCAATGGCCGCCGTCGTGGCGAGCGGCGTCGCCAGCCCGAGCGCGCAGGGGCAGGCGATCACCACCACCGCGATCCCGCGCATCAGAGCCTCGGTGAACTCCAGGCCCAGCAGTGTGCCGCCGCCCACTGTCGCCAGCGCGATCAGCATCACCCCCGGTACGAAAATGCGGGAGATCCGGTCCACCGCGCGCTCGAGCGGCATGCGGCTGGCGAGCGCGCCTTCCACCGAGTGCACGATCTGTTGCAGAGTGCTTTGCGCGGCCGGATGCGTCGCCAGCAGCCGCAGGACTCCTGCCCCGTTCAGGCTCCCGCCGAGGACCGTGTCCCCCTGGTGCTTCTCCAGCGGCGTGGACTCCCCGGTGACGACCGACTCGTCCACCTGGGATCCGCCCTCGACCACCACCCCGTCCGCGGGGATCCGCTCTCCCGGCTTGACCAGCAGTGTCATGCCCGGCTCCACCGCCTCGATGGCCACGAAGCGTTCCCGGCCCTCTTCGGCGAGGCGCGCCTTTTTCGGCATCAGCCGGTACAGCATCCCGATCGCGCGCGCGGTCTTCTCCTTGGCCCCGCGCTCGAGCGCCTTGCCCGCCAGCACCAGCGTCACGATGGCGCACGCCGTGTCGAAATACACGTGGCGGCCGCCCTGAAATGCCTGGATCGTGCTGTAGAGGTACGCGGCGAAAACGCCGGAGGATATCAGCGCTTCCATCCGGATGGCTCCCTCGCGCAGCCCGTGCCAGGCGATGCGGTGAACCGGCCACGCCGAGTAGAACACGACCGGCCCCGCCAGCGCCACCAGGATAAACGGGACCGCGCGCCGCGCCCACTCCGAAATGCCCTCGAAATAGCTGGCATAGATCACCAGGCTGAACAGCATCACGTTCATCCAGAGGAATCCCGCCAGGCCGAGGCGCAGGATGATGTCGCGCCATTCGTCGTGCCGCTCCGCGCCATCGCCGGTGTATTCCTTGGCGCGGTAGCCGAGAGTGGCGACCCGCGCCGGAATGCGGCCGGGCTCAACGTACTGCGGGCAGAAGGTCACCTTCAGCAGGTCCGAGGTGAACAGCACTTCGGCGCTCGTGACCCCGTACTCGCGGTTCAAAGCGTGTTCCACCAGCCAGGCGCAGGAGGCGCACCACATGCCGGAGATCCTGTAGAGCGCCTCTTGCGTGGCGGCGCCGGCTGGAATCGCGCGCGCCGCGGCTTCCGGACGGGACACCAGGCCGAGCTTCAGACTCTGCCGGTAGAGCTCCGATTCACGCAGGTCGCCGCCCTCGCCGGCGATGCCGCTTTCCACCAGGATGGCGTACACGTTGGCGCACCCGGCGCAACAGAACGGCTTCGGCTCGCCCGAGAACTCCCGCGACAGGCCGGTGGCGGCGCGCAGGCTGCACAGCGTGCACGCGGCCGCGGCCATCGCCGGGATGTCAGTGCTCATGCACCCGCGCCGCGCTGGGCCGGGGATTCCCGTGCTCGTCGAGCATCACCGGGTTGGCCTCCTTCGAGCCATGGTAGACGTACACCATGATCCCGAGAAACAGCAGCATCACGCCGCCCAGAAACCAGGGAAAGAATACGGGGCCGCTCTTCGCTTCGCTCATTGGGACTGGCCTTTCTTCTCGACAGGCAGGATGAACGTCAGATCGAAGACATCCGGGGTCTTCTCGTTCGACGGTTGCGCCAGCAGGCGGAACCGGTTGACGTCCGGTGCGCCGGGCCACGGGGGCACGCGCAGGTCGAATGTCTCGCTGATTTCCTGTCCGGGCGCGAGCGGCGCCGGATTCGGCTGGAACGCGATCTCGGCGCCCGGCAGGTTTTCCACCCACAGGGTCACGGTGACCGGCTCCGCTGACCGGTTGGCCAGCGTCATGCGGATGCGGTTCACCACGCGCCCGTCTTCCTCCACCGTGTACAGGACGGTCCGGTCCGGCGCCACCCGCACGAGCACCGGACGCCGCATGGACAGCGCGACACCGAGGCCCACGAGATAGAACAGGAGGATGACGGCGATCATCACGCGCTTCGAGTCGCGGAAGCCAAGGCGCAGGTACCACGGCTCCCTGGCTGCTCCGGCCGCCGGCGGCGTCTCGCCCCAGGTGTAGTGAATCAACCCTGGCCGGCCCACCCGGCGCAGCACGTCTTCGCAGGCATCGATGCACTCGCCGCAATGGACGCATTCGATCTGGAAGGGCGAATCGCGGATGTCGATATCCATGTGGCACACCCGCACGCACTTCGTGCACTCGATGCAGACGCGCTCGTCCTGCTTTCCGTCCTGGTAGGTGACGAGCAGCGTGTGCCTGTCCTGGAGCATCCCCTGCAGGTAGCCGTACGGGCAAATCGTCGTGCAGAAGCGCTGGCGCAGGACGGTGAAGTCGAGGAAGGTCAGCAGCGTCACGACCGCGCCCGTGATGCCTCCGGCGGTGAGCACGTCCAGGCGCAACAACCGGCCCAGTAGATCGCGCGGTTCCACAAAGTAGGCCGTGAAGACGAACGCCAGGAAAACCGAGGCCACCCCCAGAATGCCGAGAAACAGCAGCCGCGCGGCCGTCTGCCGCCGCGCTGCAGGCCAGGCTGGAACTTTGCGCGTCACCAGTCTCGCCGTCCACCGCTCCACCGCTAGGCTCCACTCGCTGAAGATCATCTGCGGGCAGGCGTAACTGCAGTAGACGCGCCCGTGCATGATCGCCGAGGCGGCGATGAGGAACATCAGAAACATCAGCGAAAAGAAGATAATGCCGAACTCGTTGATCCACAGCTCGAAGCCGGCGAAGAAGAACCGCTGCTTCGGGATATCGAAGCGCATCAGATTGAAAAACGGCAGCGCGACGAAGATCAGGACGCAGATCAGGTGGATCCGTTTGCGGATGCGGTGGTAGTTGGTTTCCGCGGGCGGCAGCGCCGGCAGGCGCACAAGCCTTTGGCGCGGCCTGGAGGACAGGTCAGAGGGCGTGGCCATGGGCGCATCCTTCCGCCAGCGGCGCGGCCGCCTGCAGGCCACGGTAAAGCAGGTAGCTGCCCAGAAGGATCATGCCGGCGGCGGCCAGCGCGTTGGCGTGGCGGCCGAGACGGGCCGTGATGGCCGACGAGAAGAAACCCATCGCCAGCAGCGCGCCCGACGTGCCGGCTCCGAACAGCAGCATCGAGAGCGCGCCGGCTCCGGGCGAACCCGCCTCCAGAGCTTTGAGCAGCGCTGCGTACACCAGGCCGCACGGCAGGAACCCCATCAGCAGTCCGAGCACGAGCTTGTTGCCCGCGGCGCCGGCCCGCAGCAGGCGGCCCGCGGTCCGGGTCAGCAGATCCGGCGCGGCGCCGATCCGCACCAGGTTGCCGCGATTGAACCACCCCGAGACCAGCACCCCGGCCAGAATCAGGCACGCTCCCGCCACCAGGGCTCCGGCGCGCTCGATGCCCGCCAGGCGCCCGGCCGACACGAGGCCGCCACCGGCCGCCCCGGCCAGCGCGCCGAGCAGCGCGTAGGTCGCCAGCCGCCCTGCGTTGTACGACAGGTGCGCCCCGGCCGCCCGCTTCCGGCCCGCCAGCGGCAGGCTGTAGGCCAGCACGATCGGTCCGCACATCTGCGCACAGTGCAGGCTCGACATCACGCCCAGACCAAACGGGATGGACAACTCCGCCAGACTCATCATTCCACTGGATACAGAATCTTCGGGTTTCGTGACGCCACCGAGACGCACTCGGTGTAATGGTCGAACTTCTTCATCAGGATCGCATGCGTCGGGCACCGTGAGGCGCACATGGCGCAGCGGATGCACGTGCTCTCATCCTTCAGCATGACGCCGCCCAACGTGTCCTTTTCCTCGGCCGGGAGAGCCGCGTAGGCGGCGGGCTCCAGATCGACGCCGGCCTCGAACAGACGCTCCCAGGCGTCCTGGTCCGGCAGACGGCTCAGGCCCACCAGCTTGATCAGGTTCTCCGGGCAGATGTCCACGCAGCCGTTGCAGCCGATGCAGAGGGCGGTGTCGAAGACCGTGTTGATATTGCAGCGCAGGCAGCGCGACGCCTGCCGCCGCGCGGCCGCCTCGGGATACGCTTCCTCGACCGTCTCGACCGATGCCGCGCGCCGCGCCGTGTCGAGCACCGGCGGATTGGCCCGCTCCATCGCCTGCCAGCCCTGGCTCATTTCGTAGGCGGCCGGCAGCCAGCGCTTCCGCAGGACGATGTCGGTCCGGGTCCCGCGCAGATAGTCGTGCATGGAGCGCGCCGCGGTGTGGGCCGAGGCGATCGCGTCGATGAACAGCCGCGGCCCGTGCGCGATGTCGCCGCAAGCGAACACGTCGGGCGCCGTGGTCTGGTAGGTCTCCGGATTCACTTTGATCAGCCCGCGGGTGGACTCGACCCCGTCCGCCGGATCCAGGAACGACAGGTCGGACGACTGGCCGATGGCGAAGATCACCGAATCGGCCGGGATATCCTCGACCGCGCCGTCGTCGAACTTGGGATTGAAGCGCCCGGTCTCGTCAAACACCGACAGGCACCGCGTGACGCGGAGCGCGCTCACCTTCCCGTCGCGGACCACAACCTCCCTCGGTCCCTGGCGATTGTGCAGGCGAATGCCCTCTTCCTCGCCTTCGATCACCTCAGTCTCATCGGCGGGCATCTCCTCCCGGGATTCGAGGCACACGACGTGTACCTCCTTGTCCCCGCTCAACCGGAGCGCCGACCGGGCGACATCGTAGGCGACCTTCTCGCCGCGGCCGATCTCCTCCAGCGTTTCGGCCCGTCCTCCCGCTTCCACCGGGCGCACCGCCGACCGCGCGACGTCGTAGGCGACATTGCCTCCGCCGATCACCACAATCCGCCGTCCGAGCGGCACCGGCTTGCCTTCGTTGAACGCGCGCAGGAAGTCGATGCCGTCGTAGACTCCGTCCGCATCGCCGCCCGGCAAGTCCAGCTTGCGGCCCTTCGGCAGACCGATGCCCAGGAAGATCGCGGCGTAGCCGTCGCGCCGCAGGTCCGCGAGAGTGAAATCGCGTCCCAGCTTCCGGTTGCATTGGAGCTCGACGCCGAGCGAGAGAATCGCCTCGATTTCGTGCCGCACCAGGTCCCGCGGCAGGCGGAACACCGGGACGCCCACGGTCAGCATGCCGCCGGGCTCGGAGTAGGCCTCGAACACCGTCACCCGGTAGCCGATCTGCACGAGGTCGTGGGCCACAGTCAGCCCCGAAACGCCGGCGCCGATTACCGCCACGCGTTCGTACTCCCCGCGATTGGCGGGCAGCATTCGCTGGTCGCAGCCGTCACGGTACACCCCGTACCCGCCCGTCTCGGGCCCGAACTGGTCCGTGACGAACCGTTTCAGGGCGCGAATGGACACCGGTGCATCGAGCGACCCGCGCCGGCAGTTGGCTTCGCACGGCGCGCCGCACACGCGGCCGCAGATGGATGCGAACGGATTGGTCGCCCGCGCGATGCGGTACGCCTCCTCGTAGCGCCTTTCGGCGATTGCGTTGACATACCCGCACGCGTCGGTGTGCACTGGGCAGGCGTGCCGGCACTTCACCATCTCGACCCAGTAGTCCGAATCGCCGGGTACCCGAACCTGCCAGGAGCCGTTCGTCACGGTTTACTCGTCCTCGTGCGACCGGCCGATGACGAACACGGTCACCAGAACCACATAAAGCAGCGCCATCGCCGCGATCCCGTACATCAGACCGGGCGAGGTGACGGTCATCTCGTTGAACGTCCGCACTAGGGCGCCCCGGTCCGCGTGGTCGACCTCGCCATACATGTACACCACCAAGTAGCCGGCGCAGAACAGCCCGATGATGGGAAATGCCAGCTTCAGGAACCCCGGCGCGCCGGTCCCTTTTCGTTCCGTCATCCAGCCGCCGGCGTACTCTCTGACCTCGCCGCGTCCGGCGGCGTTCGGGTCGGTGCCGCTCATGAGGTTCTCCCTTCTTCCCGCTCTTCGTGTGAGTCGAATACCTGGTACTTCACATCCTCTCCGCGGGCGCCCCAGTAGCCGTCCTTCACCGTACGGATCAGGAACACCAGCGCGCCGAGGACCATCAGCACGAAATACGAGTACGCGAAATAGATGCTGGGCCATGTGTAGTCAGCCATTGCCTGCGCTCCTTACTCCTCGTAGTCGTTGTCGGGGCGCCAGTCCTTCGCGCGTCCGAGGGTTTGCATATAGGCCACGATGGCCTTGAATTCGGCCGCATCCTCGACGAGCCATGGATAGGGCGGCATGATCGAGCCGGGCACCAGGTCGCGCGGATTTCGGAAGTGGGTCCGGTGCCACTGCTCGTCGTACTTGCCGCCGACCCGGGACAGGTCCGGGCCCGTGCGCTTGGTGCCGAACAGGTGCGGATCGTCGTAGACGAATTCGTCCGGCGTGGACACGGGCGAATCCACGCCCTTCCATCCGGACCGCTTCGTATCGGCCAGCAGGGTCCGGGTCTGCTGCGTATGGCAGTACCAGCAGCCCTCGCGGATGTAGATCTGGCGCCCCTGGAGTTGCAGCTCATTGAGGGGCGTCAGCTTGCCAGTCGGCCCCTTCGCGGGGTCAGCGTTCTCGAATGGCTTCGCCCAGGTCGTGTCCACCAGCGGCGGCACGACCGTGGTCAGGATGCCCCCGATGAAGAACAGAACCAGGGAAATGATGGCGGCCCAGGTGGCGCTCGTGTCTGCTTTCCGTAGCATGGTCACGCTCCCATGCCGCTCAGGCGGCGGTCGGCTTCGGTTTCTCGCCCAGCACCGTGGCGAGAATGTTGTACGAGAAGAACAGGATCCCGGCGAACATCAAAATGCCGGAGAAGAACCGCACCAGCCACACCGGCTCCAGCGCCACGACCGTGTCGATGAACGGGATCGCGGGGTTGTTCCACTGCCACCCCTGCCAGAAACCGCCGAGCCACAACGTGACGAAGAACCCGATGCCGCCGATCATCCACATCCAGTAGCTCCAGTTGGCCAGCGAGTCCGAATACAACTGCTTGCCCCAGACCCGCGGCACCATGTAATACGCTCCGGCGATGGCGAAGAAGCTGAAGGCGCCCAGCACCGCCATGTGCGCGTGGCCCGGAATCCAGTCGGTCTTCGACACGATGGCGTTGACCGCGCGCAGGCTGTGCATCGGCCCCTGGAAGCAGGTCAGCAGGTAGAACACCACGCCGGACATCAGGAACTTCAGCGGCACGTTGTCCCGAAGCTGGTGCCACTGGCCCTTCATGGTGGCGAAGAAGTTGTACACCGCGGCCCACACCGGGATGAGGAGCATCACCGAGAAGGCGATGGCAATCGTTTGCAGCCACTGCGAGATCGGTCCGTGCAGCATGTGGTGGGCGCCCGTCCAGACGTAGACAAACGCCAGCGACCAGAAGCCGATCATCGACAGCTTGTGGGAGTACAGCGGCGTGTTCGACGCCTTCGGGATGAAGTAGTAGGCGAGCGCCAGACCGACCGGTGTGAAGATCAGGCCGACGGCGTTGTGCACGTACATCCAGTTCAGGTTGGCCTGGTTCACGCCCGTGGTGAACAGCACGGCGAAATTCCCGGTGAGGTAGACGAACGCCGTCCACAGGATCGTGCCCATCACATACCAGATGGACACGTACATCGCCGGATAGCGCCGCTGGCTGATCGTCATGAACAGGTTGAACCCGTACATGATCCACGCCACCACCACCGCCACGTCGAGCGGCAGCGGGAGTTCGGCGTACTCGAGCCCCTGGTTCCAACCCATCAGCAGGCTGACCACCGCGCCCAGGATTATGGCGTTCCACAGAATCGCCGTCGCCTTCCCCAGAGTCTCGCTCCACAGCCGCACCCCGCAGAGCCTCGGGATCAAGTAGTACGTCAGGGCCATGTCGGCGGCGAGCAGCCAGCCGAACAGCATGCCGTTGACATGCAGCGGCCGCAGCCTTCCATAGCCCATCGCCGGGATCGTGCTCATCAGCTCCGGCCAGACGAACTTGGCCGCGATGACCACCGCCACGATCCCCACAATGAAGAAATACGCAACCGAACTCACCAGGAACCATTTGGCCGTGGTGTCTTCGTGCACCAGCGCGCCCGAGGGCGCGGCGCCTCCGGCAATCTCCGCCCGGCTAATCTGTTCTTGCATATTGGCTCTCTTTCTGCTCCGGATTGAGGCTCCGGATGAAGTTCACAAGGTCCCCCACATCGTTCACGGAAAGACCGTAATCGATCCACGGCGGCATGGCCGTGCCCTGCACGCCGTAGAGAATGGCGTCGAACATGCGCGCGTCGTTCGTGCTGTGGACAAACGGGGCGTTGCGCAAATTGCGCGGCCGCGGCAGGATGTCCAGCGAATTGGGCCCCTTGCCGTCCGCCTTCCGGCCATGGCAGCCGCCGCACCGCCGGACGAACATCGCCTCGCCCCGCGCGGCCGACTCCGCGCTCATCGCCACCGGATTGGCGTCCGGCACCTTGCGCGCCTTCAACTCCCGGCGCGGCTGCCGGGTGAACTCGGTCTGGATATGATCGAGCAGTCCGTTGATCTGGGCGTCGTCGAGAAGCCGGCCCCAACCCGGCATCGACGTGCCGGGAACCCCGTCGCGGATGGAACCCGCCAGCCTCTCGACCGGTTTCGAGTTCATGAAACCCGCCTTGGTCAGGTCCCGCGGATACGGGTCCAGATAGATCGCGATCGTCCCGTGCCCATCGCCCTTTTCGCCGTGGCACCGCTCGCACAGCGCGCGGTACGTTTCCGCCGCGGACGCCAACCGCGGCGCGGGGCGCAGGCTGGCCAGATACGCGGACATTGCGCGGAACTCGTCATCGGTGAAGCGAAACGCCGGCATGATCGAATCCGCCACCGTGCTGCGTGGATTCCGAAAGTGCGCAAACAGCCAGTCTTCTTCTTTGAGGAGACCCTCATAGGTGAGATCCGGGGCGATGCCGCCGTCCTCGTCGCCCAGCTTATGGCACGCCAGGCAGGCACGGTCCCGCACCAGATCCTTGCCCTGCTCCAGCATGGCCGCGGGCGTGATGGTGACGGGCCGGATGGCGGCCTGCACCAGTTCGGCGCCCCCGGTCAGCTTCAGCCGGTAACGCTGGATTTCGGTCTCCGACAGGTTCTTCCCTTTGCGGCTCTTGAGGAAGATCACGAGTGCCCGAGTCTCCTCGGTCGTCAGGTTGAATTTCGGCATCACCGACGTCGCCAGGTTGGCGCGCGGGTCGTCGATCGCCTCCCACAGGTAGTCGAGTTTGAACTTCTTTCCGCCGTCCGACAGATCGGGGCCGAGCGTGCCGTCCGACATTCCTTCGATCCGGTGGCAGCCGTAACAGTTGGACTTGAAGAAGAGTTCGCGGCCCTGCTGCACGGTCGCCGTTCCAGGGAAGTTTTCCTCGGTGTGGCACTGTGCGCAGTTGGCTTCCATATAGACCGTCCCCTTGAGGTGCGGTGTGTAATCGGCGCGCCAGCCGGCCTGCGTCACGAATCCCAGCAGAGGATCGGGCCAGAAATGGTCTTCGCCGTGGCTGTAGTGTTCCTGCAGGCCCCGGCCCTGGCCGTCGTGGCACACCGTGCAGCCGAAGTCGGCGAACTTGTGCCGCCGCTCCCATTGCCCGTTGCGGCGCACGTCGCCCAGCGCCTCCGAATAGGGATGGGTCTTGGTGGGATGCGCATGCTGCGTGAACCGCGGATCGTCGACCGCGGTGTGACAGGTCAGGCAGCGGTCGACCCGCTTCTCGCCGAAGTTGGTCACGATGACCTGTTCGATGCGCGCGCTCCGTCCCGTCACCGCCGCCCGTTCGGCGTCCGTCTTCGCCAGGCCGCGCGCCTGGTCGAAGTAGGCCGTCTGGTAGCGCTCCCAGTCGTGGAAAAACTGGTTGTAGAACACCACTCCATGCACCAGGAGAATCACAAAGCTGCCTATCGCCAGTGCCAGTTGCATCGTGTCCTCCTACCAGGGCGTCACAAACATCCAGTTCGGGCCGCGGAAGAACGTGCCGAGGATGATGAAGCCTACGTTCAGCAGCACGAAGACCAGAAATACGGTGTTGGCCAGCAGCCTCTCCCGCGCGAACCACACGCCGACGCCCTTCGGGGAGCGGTCCAGATACGGCGCGACCATCAGCAGGATCACGAACAGCGTCGGAATGCCGACGCCGCCCCAGAACGCCGAGTAGCTCACCATCTCCTGCAGCCCGAGGAAATACCAGGGGGCCTTGGCGGGATTCGGCGGATGCATTACGTTCACCGGCTCCTCAAGCGGCGCGTCGAACAGCAGCGACAAGACCAGAATCACTGCCAGCGTGATGACCAGCACGAACAGCTCGGCCGTCACCAGGTTCGGCCAGGAAAACACCGACCGGTCCGGGACGTTGCCGGTCTTGGTCAACGGGCCGCGCACCAGGCCTTGCAGTCCATAGGTGCGTTTCGCCGCACCGGGCTCCGCCGGGGCGAGTTCCAGCGCCGGCCGGACCTCGGCCTCCGCGGGGCGCGACAGCCCGCCATCCTTGCGGATGCGCCAGAAGTGAATGGCGATCAACAGGGTGAGAATCGCCGGCAGAACCGCTACGTGGAGCACGTAGAAGCGTAGCAGCGCCTCCTGCCCCACGTTGGCGTCGCCGAGCAGCAGGAACTGGATCTCCTTCCCGAACACAGGCGCGTAGCCGGCGATGGCGGCGCCGACCGTGATCGCCCAGAACGCCAACTGGTCCCACGGCAACAGGTATCCAGTGAAGCTCAGGCCCAGGGTCACCAGCAACAGCACCACGCCGAGAACCCAGTTGAATTCCCGTGGCTTCTTGTACGACCCGGTGAGAAACACCCGGCACATGTGCAGAAAGACGAGCGCCACCATGCCGTGCGCCGCCCAGCGGTGCATGTTGCGCAGGAACGTCCCGAACGCCACCGACCCGCGCAGGTCCAGCATCCGGTCATAGGCCTGCTCGGTCGAGGGTACGTAGTAGAACATCAGCAGCACGCCCGTGAGGGCCAGGATGATGTACAGGAAGAAGGACATCAGGCCCAGGCCCAGCGTGTACAGCGGCCGCAGCGTGTTCTGGTGGACCTTGACCGGGTGAATATGAAGGAAGAAATTCGTGAAGCTGGTCGACGCACGCTCCAGGTCGTTCGACGGCAGGGGATTCCGGAAGATCGAGGACCACACGTTGGCGGGCATCTCCCGGAAGACCGCCCAGACCGACGGGGGTCGGGGCGGCGGGGGCGGGACTTGCGTCGCGGTGCTCATACGCTCAGGTAGCTCCCTGGCTCGACCTCGGCGTCCTTGTCCACCTCGATCTCCCCGTTCGGAGCCAGCGTGACCTGGTACCAGGGCAGCGCGCGGGGCGCCGGCCCGCCGGTCACGTGGCCGTCGGTGTCAAACCGCGAGCCATGGCAGGGGCAGGCGAAGCCTGTCTCGCTCAGGCCGACAATACAGCCCAGGTGAGTGCACGTCGTGGAAATCGCGGCGATCTTGTCGCCCTCGCGCACGACACAGATCCGGCGGGCTTCCATCGCGATACGGGTGCCGGCCGGATAGTCGTCCGGCTTGCCGATCGAAAACCGCTGCGGTGTGCCGTACGTGGCCCGCGGCTTGATGAAGACGAAATTCGAAAAGGCGCTCAGTACGGCTGAGCCGAACAGCCCGACGCTGCTCAGCCAGGCCAGCATTCGCCGCCGCTGCACCGGGTCCGCCGCGGCGGCGCCGCTATCTCTTCTCGGGTTCACTCCCATCCGTCTGCTCCTCGGTGGAATCCACAAGTTGTTCAACATCCGACCAGAAGACCTGGTACTTGGCGTCTTCCAGGTTCTTGAACCAGTCCCTCTTCACGGCGAACACAAACAGGAACGCCGCGCCCAGGCCCATGCACAGACTCGCCGCGATGGTGACCCAGGTCAATTCCATATCTGCTCCAGCGGCGCCGGAATTGGCGGCGCGGTCCCGGCCCGGCGCGCCCGCGAGTCCTCCGCCAGACGCGCCAGCGTCGCTCTCTGGAGCACCCGCATCATGGCCGCCTGCGCCTGCTTCCAGACATCGTGGCCGCCGCACCACCACAGCCGCCCGCAGCGGGCGTCCTGGGCCAGGCACGTGTTCAGGCACAGCGGTCCCTCGATCGCCTCGACCACATCCAGAACCGTAATCCGGTTCGCCGGACGCGCCAGTTCGAAGCCTCCATGGATGCCGCGGTGGGAAGTGATCAGGTCCGCCCTGCTCATGGCTTGGAGGACCTTGGCCATGAATTGCGGCGGAACCTCGCTGGCTTCGGCTAACTCCTCGCGTCGCGCGCGGGCGCCCGGCGGCGCCTCGGCCAAGTGAATCATCACCCGCAATGCGTAGTCAGCGGCCCGCGTCAACTGCATCCTGAAATCCGCCCTTCGAAAAACCGGACAAACGGGATCAAGAAAGTCCTGAATTAGCAACTTTCGTACCAACCGAATGGGCCAGCGATTCAGGCGAAAATCGCATCCCCAAGGAATTGATCGGGGCAGGCAGGGGCGGTTCCCCCACTGCGCACTGGGGGAAACCGCGCCATGCCCCAGTCCGGGGAGATATCTAGGGCGATGGAGTCAGGGAAACGTCGCGGAGCCGGAACTCCGCCGCGCCGCCAGCCTGTCCGCGCGGGCGGCAGACCAGGACCAGCCTGACCAAAGCGGGTCTCGGCGGGAATGCCAGGTGGCATTCCTCTTCGTCCCCGGAAAACCGGATCGTGCACGCGCCGCCGGCCGCTTCCCAAGCCCACCCTTGCGGGACGGCGCCGCCTTGCGGCTCGGCGCGGAACCGGAGGATCCAGGACCCCGGACGCACGAACACCGTCTGCTGGAGGACCTCGGTGAACCCGGACTGGCTGCCGTCAAAGGCAACGGCGATCTCCCCGCGGCGGGCATCGTGGCGTGCGATGGCTTCGTGGCGGCGCCAGTCGAACCCCTGCTGCAGGACCGGTTGCCGGAACTGGCCGTTGACCAGCCCGCCGCCTGCCGCGCCGTGCGGAATGACCCCGCGGCCGGCGAGCGCGTTCCACACCGCCAGCGCCGGCGCGGCGTGTCCCGCCCGGAGGAGAGTCTCGCAGGCACGGAGCAAGTCCGGTGCTTCCGCGGGGGCAGCCAGGCGCGCGGCGGCCGGGGCGGTGTCCGCGAGCGCCCCGGTGTGGCCCTCCGCCGTCAGGAAGCGGACGTAGCCGGACCAGAGCGCGGACCGCCCCGCCAGCCGCGGCCAGATCGCGGCGTGTTCCCCGCGCTGCCATGCCAGCCGGTAGGCGCCGGACGGGTCGGCGCCCCGCACCGCTATGGCCCGCAGGGCCCAGAACCAGAACGCCGCTTCGTCCTCCTGGCGGAAGTAAAAGCCGGCCAGAGAGAACGCGGGGCCGAAACGGCGATCCGCCGCGGCGCCTTCGAGCAGCGCGTTTTCTGCCGCCGCCAGATCGCCGGCAAGTTCGAGTTGCGTGGCGAGCTCCATCCAGGCTCCTGCGTGCCGCGGGCTTACGGCGGTGGCGCGGCGCAACAGGTCAAGCGTCGACGGGTCGGCGGGAGGCAGCACCCGGGCGGCCAGGACGAGGGCATCGGCATTGGCTGGGTCGATGGCGGCCGCGCGCAGAAAGTCGCCCGCGGCCGTGGCATGGGCTGTCCACGCCTGCCTGGACACCTGCCACCCCGCAATCGCACAGAGGCAGAGAACAACCAGAGCCTCTCCCATTCGGGCTACTGCCGGGATATTCCACTTCTTCATACAGGCCACCATAGAAATAGTCGGCAGTTGCCGGGGTTTTTCTCACTCCGCGGAGCGGGTTTTCCGCGCACAGCCGTACATGTTGCAGCGTCTCCCGACGATCAGATCTATGTGCGGGCAGCGCACACAGGAGAAACGAAACGTGTATCGAATTCCAATGCAGCCGGTTCTCGCGTGTCTGATGGCAGCCTCATGGGCGGCGGCTCTGGGAGCCGCGCCGGTGGTGGGGATGGCGACGGCACGCGGCAACTTTACGATCGACAATGCCCGCGTGGCGGGCAACGCGACGTTGTTTGAGGGCAACACGGTGGAGACCGCCGGAGCGTCCTCGCAACTCCACCTGAACAATGGCGTGCGGATGCATCTGGCGGCCGGATCGAAAGGCGTCGTCTACCGCGACCGCCTGGTGCTCGAGCGCGGCTATGGCCAGTTGGAAAACCTCGAGCGGTATGAAGTGGAGGCGGGCCTCCTGCGGATCCGGTCTGGTGGGCCGGCGGCGGCGCGGGTCGCTTTCGTCGGCGACAACCAGGTCCAGGTGGCCGCGCTGACGGGCGCCGTGCAGGTCCGGAACGCCGACGGTCTGCTTCTGGCCAACCTTGCGGCGGGCCGGGCAGCCGATTTCCAGACCGAGGCCGCCGGGGCGGCGGCGCCTTCCATGGTCACCGGGTGTCTCGAGGTAGTCGATGGCCGGTACTTCGTGGTCGATGAAACCACCAACGTCCGCTTCGAGGTCCAGGGTCAGGCGCTGGGCCAGGAGGCGGGCAACCGGGTCCAGATCACCGGATCGGCCGCCTCGGCCGGGGAGTCCGCCAACGTCGTGCGGACCACTGCCCTGCGGCAGCTTTCGAAGAACTGTACGCCCCCCGGAGCTGGGGGCGCGACGGCGGGCACTTCGTCCGGCATGACCACCACGGCCAAGGCGACGATCGCTGGCGTCGTGATTGCCGGGGCGGGTGCCGCGACTGCGATCGCGGTGGTCTCCGGGGACGACAACGACACCCCGGTCAGTCCCTCCCGCTAGACGGCTTCGACGGGCGCCTGCGTTAGAATGGAGGAGCGGGTGTGTGCCCGCCCTCCTTCCTTTTTTATGATTGACGCAGTGCTGGCCAAGATCTTCGGCACCAAGAACGAGCGCGAGGTCAAGGCCCTCCGGCCCACCATCGCCGCGATCAATGCGCTGGAGCCGGAGTTCCAGAGCCTCTCCGACGCCGATCTGGCTGCCAAAACCGTTACCTTCAAGGAACGCCTCGACCAGGGCGCCACTCTCGACGACCTGCTCATCGAAGCCTTTGCCGCGGTCCGTGAAGCTGGACGCCGCATCCTCAATATGCGGCACTTCGACGTGCAGTTGATCGGCGGCATGGTCCTGCATGCCGGCAAGATCGCCGAAATGAAGACCGGCGAAGGCAAGACGCTGGTCGCCACCCTGCCCTGCTACCTCAACGCTCTCGAAGGAAAGGGCGTCCACGTTGTCACAGTCAACGACTACCTTGCCCGTCGCGACTCCGAGTGGATGGGCCGCATCTACAGGTTCCTCGGCCTTTCGGTCGGCGTCATCGTTCATGGTCTCAATGACCAGGAACGCAAGGACGCCTACAACTGCGACATCACTTACGGCACCAACAACGAGTTCGGCTTCGACTACCTGCGCGACAACATGAAGTTCCAGATCGAGGACTGCGTCCAGCGCGGCCACCACTTCGCCATCGTGGACGAAGTGGACTCGATCCTCATCGACGAGGCGCGGACTCCGCTCATCATTTCGGGGCCGAGCGAAGAATCGACCGACAAGTATTACAAGGTCAACCGCGTCATCCCAAAGCTCGAGCGCGGAGAGGTGCACGAGGGCAAGGAACCAGGCCAGAAGTGGACGACCGGCGACTTCACCGTCGACGAGAAGCACAAGACCGTGGCGCTCACCGAGCAGGGCGTCACCAAGTGCGAGCAGCTTCTCAACATCCCCAACCTCTACGAGCCGCAGTACATCGAAATCAATCACCACGTCCAGCAGGCCCTGCGCGCGCACGTCCTCTACCAGCGCGACCGGGACTACGTGATCAAGGACGACCAGGTGATCATCGTCGACGAATTCACCGGGCGCCTCATGCCGGGCCGCCGCTGGAGCGATGGCCTGCACCAGGCGGTGGAAGCCAAGGAAGGCGTCAAGATCGAGCGCGAAAACCAGACGCTCGCCACCATCACCTTCCAGAACTATTTCCGCATGTACAAGAAGCTGGCCGGCATGACCGGGACGGCGGAGACGGAAGCGGCCGAGTTCGACAAGACCTACAAGCTCGAGGTCACGGTCATTCCCACCAACAAGGCCATGCGGCGCATCGAAAATCCGGACGTCGTGTACCGCACCGAGGAAGAGAAGTGGCGCAACGCCGCCAAGGAGATCAAGGAGTTTCAGGAGCGCGGGCAGCCGGTTCTGGTGGGTACGATCTCCGTCGAGAAATCCGAGAGGCTGTCGGGCATCCTCAAGCGGATGGGCGTCAGGCACGAAGTGCTGAACGCCAAGAATCACGAGCGCGAGGCCTTTATCGTCGCCCAGGCCGGACGCAAAGGTGCAGTCACGGTTTCGACCAACATGGCCGGCCGCGGCACCGACATCCTCCTCGGCGGCAATCCGGAATTCCAGGCCAAGGAATACTTCCGCAAACAGGGCCGCGACCCGGAGCAGATCCCGCCGGAGGACTGGGAGCCGGTGATCGAGCGCTACCGCTCGGAGTGCGCGCGCGAACACGAGGAAGTGATCGGCGCCGGCGGCCTGCATATCCTCGGCACCGAGCGGCACGAGTCCCGGCGCATCGACAACCAGCTACGCGGCCGCGCCGGACGCCAGGGCGACCCCGGCAGTTCCCGCTTCTACCTCTCGCTCCAGGACGACCTGCTGCGCATCTTCGGCGGCGAGCGCATGCAAGGCCTGATGCTCAAGCTCGGCATGGAAGAGGATGTGCCGATTGAGTCAAAGCTGATCAGCAAACGCATCGCGGTGGCGCAGAAAGCGGTCGAAGCCCAGCACTTCGAGGCCAGAAAGCACCTCCTCCAGTACGACGACGTGATGAACAAGCAGCGTCAGGCGGTCTACAAGATGCGCCGCGACCTGCTCGAAGGCGTCGAGCAGCGGGAGCGCATCGAAGAGATGACCCGCAACGTCCTCGGCGACTACATCGACCGTCGCCTGCCGGAGAAAGCCCACCCCGACACGTGGGATCTGGATGGGCTGCAAACCGATGTGCTCAGCCAGTTCGGTGTCACGCTGAACGTCGAGGAAATGCGCCAGTTCGGCCGCCTGGAGGCGGAGGATTACGCCGCCGAGCGCCTCATCGCCGCCTACGAGGACAAAGAGCGCCTCGTCGGCGCCGACATCCTGCGCCAGACCGAACGCTTCATCATGCTCCAGGTCATCGACGACCAGTGGAAAGACCACTTGCTCTCGATGGATCACCTCAAAGAGGGCATCGGCCTCCGCGGCTACGGGCAGAAGGATCCGCTCGTCGAATACAAGAAGGAATCCTACACGCTCTTCCAGGACATGATGGCGCGCATCGAGGAAGAGACGCTGCGCTACCTGTTCTTCATGCGCGCCGTTCGCGAAGAGCCGCGCCGCCCGTTCGGCGACGTCGAACTGGCCGACGTCGAGCCGACCGACGAAGAACGGCACGAGGCCCAGGAAGCCGTCATCGATTTCACCCGGAACATCCGCCGCAAGAAGGAAAGGGAGTTGGCTGACGTCCAGCTCGCCGGCGCGGGAGAGACCAGCGTCGCCACCAAACAGGTCTACAACGCTAACAAAGTGGGCCGCAACGATCCCTGCCCCTGCGGCAGCGGGAAGAAATTCAAGAAGTGTCATGGAACTGCCTAAGCTGCGCTTCGTAGGCGCGGCTCTGTCGCTGGCGCTCGCCGCCAACGCCGGAGCCGCTATCTGGCCCGAGCAGTGGGGATCTGCCGTGCGCGTCTCCACCTCCCCCGCCAAACTGGCCGACAAGGCCATCTGGGCGGAATACGGCCTCGAAGAAGGCGAGGTCGCGCGCTACGAGCGGGACGGGAAACAGTTCCAGGCGACCGCTCTCCGCCTCCACGACTCCACCTCCGCCCTGGCGGCCTACCAGTGGCAGATGCCCCCGCAGGCGGAGCCTTCCACCCTGGAGCGGCTCGCGGCCAACATCCCCGGCGGCCTCGTTGTCGCTCACGGCAACTACTGGCTGCGCTTCGACGATCACCGGCCGAACGAGATCGACCTCGTGACGCTCTACGAGGTGCTGCCCCACCTGCACCAGGCCCCGCTTCCGACGCTTCCCGACTTCTTCCCCAAGGAAGGCCTGGCAACCGGTACCCAGCGCTACATTCTCGGCCCGGAAGCGCTCGCCCGCTTCGCCCCCGCCATCCCGCCGTCCGTGGCCGCGTTCCGCCTCGGCGCCGAGGGCCAGATCGGATCGTTCAACGGCGGCGACGGCGACACCCGGCTCGCACTCTTCTCCTATCCCACCCCGGCCATGGCGCGGGAGCAGGCCGAAGCCTTCGGGGCGCTTCCCGGCGTCCTGGTGAAACGCAGCGGCCCGTTGGTTGCCGCCATCCTCTCCTCTCCCAGTCCCGACGAGGCTGAGCGCATCCTCGCCAAAGTCCGGTACCAGGGCGCCGTCTCGTGGAGCGAATACGTCCCCTCGCAGCGCGACAACATCGGCGACCTCATCTACAACATCGTCATCCTGATCCTCATCCTCGCCGGCTTCTCGATTGTCGGGGGAATTGCCGTCGGTGGCACCCGGACCCTATGGCGGGAACTGATCCGGCGCGGGGATGAAGTGGAACCCGAACCGATGATTCTCCTGAACATCCGCGACCGCCAACGCTGAATTCAGATAAATACATCTGATTTGCCCCGCGTCGCAGTCGTCAGGACTCTGTCGTAAGTCCCTGTTTCTCTATAAGTTGCGATGCCAGTTCAGATTTTCGATTTTTCGCTTGACTCGGAACCGGGCACGAACTTAAGATCCAATCACTGAGTTTTGGCGGTTGCGATACCGTCGAGACCGATTCTCCCACTACATCGGCCCCGGGGAACCGGGGTATGGGAAGGGCCTACCCTCCGGGGTAGGCCCTTTGCTTCTACGCCGCGGCAGAGGCCTGAGCGGCCAGCCAGGCGCGCCGGGCGTCGCTCTCGCCGCGTTCGATCCACCCGCGAATGGTTTCGGGGTTCCAGCGCGTGGCGTCCGCCAGGGTTCCCAGGGGCTGCTCCGGTTGAATCCGCAGGACCTCCGCCCCGGTGTTGGCCGGCTTCCGGTTCCGGCTGATCCAGCCGATCCCCCGCGCCACACCCTTCAGGACGCGCGATGGGGCCAGCGCTAACGCATTGATTGCAATCACCCTTGTGGCTCCCAGCCGGACCGCGGCCCAGATCGGGAGGCTGTTGACGAATCCGCCGTCAATGTAGAGCCGTCCGTCGATCCGTACCGGCGCGAAGCCGCCCGGCACCGCACACGACGCGACCATGTGCCGCCACGTCACCTCGCGGTCCTCAAAAATGCGCGACTCCAGACCCGCAAGCTGCACAGCCGTGAGCGCAAAAGGGATCCTGGGGCGGACCGACGCCGTCAACTCCATCGTCCGGCGTTCCAATTCGGAGCGGTCGAACACGCCGGTCAGCGGCAGGGCGCGCGTCCGCCGCAAAAGCAGTTGCGCCGTCCGCGGTTCCATCCAGTGCGAAGCGATCGCGTCCGCCGGGACACCGCCCGCGATGCACCATCCGTTCAAGGCCCCGACAGACGTACCGACGACAAGGTCCGGTTGGAACACGGTTTCGAGGAATCGCCAGGCGCCCGCCTGGTAGGCCCCGAACAACGCCCCGCCGGATAGAACCAAAGCAGTCTTGCGCATACGTCTGTCCAGATGCCGCCCGCAACTTGAAGATAACAAAAAAACCCGTGCGACAATGGAGGCGTGCCATTCCAGCCGGCTGATTATGGGCCCGAAATAGCCGGGCTCCTCTCTCTGGACGGTGATGGAGAACGCCTGATGCCGCTGGCGGGCGGAACGTGCAGCTCCCCCCAGGCCAGGATCGAGCTGGCCGCCCTGCGCGCGGGCGACATCTTCGCGGGACGGCACTCGCCCCGTGGCATGCTCGCCGGCTTGTACCTGTACTTTTCCTGCATGGACGAGGCCCACGAGGTGGCGCAGGCCCTAAACACGCCCGAAGGCTGTTTCTGGCACGGCGTTCTGCACCGCCAGGAGCCCGATCCCGGCAACGCCGCCTACTGGTTCCGCCGTGCCGGCGCTCATCCTGTGTATCCGAAGCTCCGCCAGGCGGCGGTTTCCCTCGTGGGCGAACTCTGGCGCGTGCCGCCTGCGTGGGATCCGTTCCAATTCATCGAGGTCTGCGAGCAGGCCCGCGTCCAGCCCGGTTCTGACCTCGAAATCGCCGCGCGCGCGGTGCAGCGCGCCGAGTGGCAGCTTCTGTTCGATTACTGCGCGCGAAGGGAGACGACCAGCGCTTGAAAACGCTGTTGGCCCTGCTTCTCGCCGCGGCGCTGGCTGCGGTCTGGCTGTACCGGCGCGCCTCCGAGCCGGAGGAAGCGCCCTTCGCCCGCGCCTCGCGCGGTCTGCTCGTGAGCACCCTACCGACCAACGGCAAAGCGGAACCGGTCGAGTGGCGGACCGTCCACGCCGAGGAGGCCGGACGGGTCGAACGCACCGCCGTCCGCGAAGGCGACACCGTCAACCGTGGCGCCCTTCTTGCCGTGGTCGCCTCCGAGACCGCCCGCACCAGCCTCGCCGCGGCCGAAGCGCGCCTGCTCGCGGCCCGCGCCGAGCTTTCCGTCATCGCAGAGGGCGGCCGCAAGTTCGACCGCACCGGGCTCGCCGGCGAACTCGACCAGTTGGCCGTCGAGCGCGGTCAACTGGCGCGTGAACTCGAGTCCGTCGAAAGGCTCGCCGAAAAAGGCGCCGCCACGCGCGCCGAGGCGGACGAACTGCGCCGCCGCATCGCCCGGTTGGACAGCCAGAGAGAGGCGCTCGCACAAAAGGCCGCCGCCCTGGTGTCCGTCCCGGACCGCACCGCCGCCGAAGCCCGCGTCCGCGAAGCGGAAACCGCCGTGGCCGCCGCGCGCCTCCGCCTCTCCGGGACGGAAATCCGGACGCCCATCGCTGGCTCCGTCTACTCCTTCCCCGTCCGCGCCGGAGCCTTCCTCCGCCCGGGCGACACCGTCGCCCAGATCGGCCGCCTCGACCGCCTGCTCGTCCGCGTCTTCGTCGACGAGCCGGAACTGGGCCGCGTCGCCCCGGCGCAACCCGTTCGCGTCACCTGGGATGCGCTCCCCGGCGAATCCTGGACCGGCGAGGTCGAGCGCACCGCCATCGAGATCCGCCCGCTCGGGACCCGGCAGGTGGGGGAAGTCCTCTGCACCATCGGAAACGCAGCCGGCACGCTCCCTCCCGGAGCCAACGTCAACGTCGAGATCCGCACCGCCGCCGTGGAGAACGCCCTGCACATCCCCCGAGAAGCGCTCCGCCGCGTCGCGGGAGACACCGGCGTGTGGATCCTGCGCGGCGACGCGGTAGCCTGGCAGCCCGTCTCGATCGGCGTCACAGGCGCCACCCGGGCGCAGATTCTCGAGGACTCGCCGAAGGGGACGCCGTCGCCCTCCCGTCCAGCGTGGACCTGGCGCCGGGCAGAAAAGTGCGGGCCGTGTTCCCATGACCCCCGCCTTTGACGTCACCGGCATCGGACTCAACGCCACAGACACCCTGTTGCTCGTCCCCCGCTTCCCTGCCTACGCCGGCAAGGCCGCCTTCGAGCAGGAGATCCTCAGCCCCGGCGGCCAGGTGGCTTCCGCGATGGCCGCCTGCGCCCGGCTCGGACTCCGCGCCCGCTACGCCGGCACCGTCGGAGACGACGAACGCGCGCGCATCCAAATGGAGAGCCTCGCCGCCTGCGGCGTCGACACCGCCGGCGTCCGCGTCCGCCAGGGCTGCCCCAACCAGAGCGCCTACATCGTCATCGACCGCTCCACCGGCGAGCGCACCGTCTTCTGGCGCCGCGACGAATGCCTCCGGCTCGCGCCCGAAGACGTCGACCCCGGCTGGATCCTGGGCTCGCGCCTGCTGCACATCGACGGCCACGACACCGCCGCCGTCGGCTGCGCCGCGCGCCTCGCCCGCGAACACGGCATCCCCGTCACAGCCGACGTCGACACCGTCTACCACGGCTTCGAGCAGGTGCTCCCGTTTGTCGACTACCTGATCGCCAGCTCCGAGTTCCCCCTGCAATGGACCGGAGAAAATGACCCCCGCCGCGCCCTCGAACTCATCCAGAACGAGTATGGGATGCCGGTGGCGGCCATGACGCTCGGCGCGCAGGGGGCGCTCGCGCGCCACGGCGGGAAATTCCTCTATTCTCCCGGCTACGTCGTCGATTGCGCCGACACCACCGGCGCCGGGGATGTCTTCCACGGCGCGTTTTGCTACTGTGTCTTGCAAGGCATGAACGTCTTCGAGTCGCTGGAATTTTCGAACGCCATGGCGGCGCTGAATTGCCGCGCCGTGGGCGCCCGCGGGGGACTCGCCACGGTGGACGAAGTGCGGGACTTCGCCTCCCGCGCCGGACGCCGCGCGCACCCGGAGTTCGCACGCTGACATGTTCCCGCTCCGCGACACACTTCCCAGCCATGGGAAGCCGGCCGTCACCGCGCTTCTGATCGCCGCGAACGTGCTCGTCTTCCTCTACCAGCTTTCGCTCGAATCCTACGCCCTGAACCACTTCATCGGAGAGTACGGCCTGGTCCCCGCCCGCTTCGATCCGCTCAATCTGGTCACCTCGCAGTTCCTCCACGGCGGCTGGTGGCACCTCATCGGCAACATGTGGTTCCTCTGGATCTACGGCGACAACGTCGAGGACATCCTCGGGCACGGCAAGTATTTTCTGTTCTACCTGCTGTGCGGAATCGCGGCCGCCCTGTCGCAATACCTGGCGAGCCCGGATTCCCGCGTCCCGATGGTCGGAGCCAGCGGCGCCATCGCCGGGGTCATGGGCGCCTACCTCGTGAAGTTCCCCCACGCCCGCATCGTCACGCTCGTGTTCGTGTTCTTCTTCGTCACCACCGTGCAGGTGCCCGCGAGCCTCATCCTCGGCTACTGGTTTCTGATCCAGGTATTCAGCGGCGTCGGGAGCATGGGATATTCGAACATGAGCCAGGGCGGCGTGGCGTGGTTCGCGCACGTCGGCGGTTTCGTCGCGGGTGTGGTGCTGATTCTGACAATGCGGACCCGGCAGCGCTACAGCCGCCGCTGGGACCTGACCTGGTAAACGCCTGACCTGGTAGACGAAAGAGAGAACCGAAACCAATGGACTTGCTGGCGATTGCCGCCCATCCGGACGACGTGGAACAGACCTGCGGCGGCACCCTGCTGAAGATGGCCGAAATGGGCTACCGCACCGGAATCCTCGACCTCACCGCCGGGGACATGGGCACCCGCGGGACCCCGGAACAGCGCCTCGCCGAAGCCGCCGAAGCGGCCCGCATCCTGCGCGCCGGCCACCGCGAGAACATGCGTTTCCCCGACGCCCGCCTCGAAAACACCATCAGCGCCCGGATGTCCCTGGCGGTCAGGATCCGCGAATTGAAGCCGCGCATCGTGATTCTGCCCTACTGGGAAGGCCGGCACCCCGACCACTACCGCGCCTCGGAGCTGGGTTTCGAAGCCTGTTTCCTCGCGGGCCTCAAAAAACTCGAAGAATACACCGAGCCGCACCGGCCGTACAAGGTGCTGTATTCGTCGATGTACGCCAACGTGACCCCGTCGTTCGTGGTCGACATCAGCGCGCAATTCGAGCGGCGGATGGAGAGCCTGCTGGCGTACAAGTCGCAGTACGCGCCGCCGGACGGCGAAGCCGCGCACCTGTTCCCCGCGCCCGACGAGATCCGCGAGCGCCTGGCGGCGGTGGCCCGCTACTTCGGCAACCTGATCGGTGTGAAGTACGGCGAGCCCTTCGTCGTGAAGGAAACGCTCGAGGTCACGGATGTGGTGGCCATGGGCAGCCGGACGTTCTAAACCGTCCGCGCCGCGTCCATTGCCGTCCGCCATGCAGAGCGGGGAAGGGGGCCTTTCCCACGGGCTCAGCCGCCGCGCCCTCGATCGCATTCTCTGGCGCGTGCCCAGGACCAGGGACGGCCGGCTGCGTCTCCTGGCGAGTCTCGCGCTGCCCGGCCGCCCGGCCGGCCCGTTCCGCTACCGTGGCACGCGGAGCGACGACCCGAACGACCTGATCCCCCACGAAGACCGCCGCGACCTGCGCGGTCTGCACGTCTTCTGCGCCTGGCTGAATCACACCGACGCGAAATCCATCAACTCGCTCGACATCCTGGTGGAGGAAGACTGCCGCCGCTTCGTCCGTCATTACCTGATCGATTTCGGCGCCGCCTTCGGCAGCGACAGCGATATGCTGAAGAACCCGCGCTACGGCCACGCGTTCATCCTGCCTGACGGTGGGGAAGTGTGGAGGGGCATTCTGAACCTGGGCTTGGTCGCGGTGCCGTGGGAGCGCGCCCGATACCCGAAGCTGCGCGCCGTGGGACGCTTCGGGGCCGAAGCGTTCGATCCCGAAACCTGGGTGCCGAATTATCCCAATCCGGCGTTCGCGCGGCGGCAGCCGGAAGACGAATACTGGGCCGCGAAGATCGTGATGGCCTTTTCGGACGCCGAGATCCGCGCGATTGTGGACACCGGCCAGTTCAGCGACCCGCGGGCGGCCGCCTGGATTGCCGAAACGCTCATCGCGCGCCGGGACATCGTCGGCCGCGCGTACTTCACGAAGGTTCCCGCGCTCGACCGTTTCCGCGTCGAACGTTTCCGCGTCGAACGTTTCCGCGTCGAAGATGAAGCGCTGCGGTTTGACGACCTTGCGGTGACGCACGGCTTTGTCCAGCCGCGGCAATACGAGATCGCATGGTTTCGTTTCGACAACGCCACGCGGGAGTTGACGCTGCTCCCCGGCGAGACCGAGGCGCGCATCCCCAAAGCCGGACCGGGCGGCTACGTCGCGGCCCGCCTGCGGGTCCCGGACCAGCCGGAGAAGGCGGTCCTGGTGTATCTCCGGCGGTCGGGCCAAGGGTTCGAGGTGGTTGGGGTGGAACGGATATCCTCTGTCTGAGCGAGGCTCGGGAAGTGCCCGGAGATCCGCCACACCGTTACGGAGCCGCGACCGTAAGGGAGTCGGCCATGGTCGGAGCGGGCCGCCACTCGGGACTGCGCGATGCCGGACTTTCGCCGCGGCTGCGGACGGCGGTGATCGTGTTTGAGGTCACCCAGGAGGCCAATGGCGGCTATTGCGCCGAATGCCTCACGCTGTCCATCTTCACGCAGGGCGACACCTGCGATGAGTTGCGGGAACATGTCCGCGAGGTGGTTCAGGCTGATGGCGAACTACCGTGCCGGGCTGATGGTGAACAATAGCTCTGTGTGATGCCGATCAGGATTCTGGGTCCAGCGCGATCACTCTTGAGTCCGTCCGGGAAGGCTGATCGGCATCTCCGGGATGATGTTTTTTTTAAATTAACATTGACAAGGCGGCGCTACTAAGTACAAGAGAGCACGAGGTGAGAAGGGCTGATCCGAGTTGACAAACATGCCTTATTATGATATTATATTAGCGTATTAGTCGCCTGTACTCGATTCCCGAGCCTCAATCAATTGAGTGTCTGGTGGCTTCCGAGTGTGTCTGTGGGCTTGAAGCGGACAGTAGGTCAAGAGTATTAGAAGAAGTAACTTTGGATAAACTAGACGTGGAGGTGCCTATGGATAGACAGAAGAATGATGTCTTGGATGTGGTAATTGGTTGGTTGAGAGAGAGGAGTTTTCTGCTTGTCTTGGGAATGTCGCTCTTTCATATTGGTCTTGCCTACATTCACACTCGGGACTCGGGTAGAGGCGACTAGTGCCCGGATATCGCTGGGACGATGCTGAACTCACCTTGGGTCTCTTGATTCGCTAATGAGGTGTGCGCCCTGTCCCACAGTCCGCAGCCCACCTGTAAAAGGGTCTTGGGTCCAAGCCTGACGCCAGTGGACCTTGGGATGGATAGCTCCTGCTCGCCGCTGCCGGTGCCATGCCCAGTTTGCCCGCAGCCTCCTTGAATGTGGACCACAGGCCTGTTGTACAGTTGGCTTCCAGAAGGACTGTCCGGAACACCGAGGCATACCCTATGGTCGAGACTCAACCAGGAGGGTCAGGATCTGAGAGAGATCTATTCGCTGCAATTGCTGCGAGGGTGGAGCTCTGCAATTCTATCGACCTTTGAAGGGCCGGCTCGACTTGGCTAAAGCCGTCCTTTACTAGTGTCCGGCGCAGACTAACAACGCTTGTAATCAGCTCTAGGGCTGCGTCAAGACGGCCCATCGACTCGACTATGATATATTTATTTTCTAGGCAAAGTGCCAAATTGTGACGCAAGTCAGACCGACCCGTCCGTATCAGGTCGTTCCAGAGTTCCGCCGCGACTTTGTACGACTGCAATGATTCGTCGTGGCGCTTAAGCGCGTATTGTGCAGCGCCTAGGTTCAGCCACGCAGTAGCAACATGTTCTCGTAAATCGGAACGACCCGCCTTCACTAGTGCTTCCCGAATGCCGATAGCGGACGTGTAAGCTTCCTCCGCTTCTTCGTACCGCTTTAGGTCGAGGAGTGCGTTACCGAGATTCACCTGCACCTTTGCGATACTGTCGGCAAGCGGTGGGTTGCCAGCTTGTCTGAGGTCTTCCAGCGACACCAACGCCGACTCAAGGACGACCACCGCCTCATCGGAATTACCTACGAGGCGGTATGCGATTCCTTGATTCATCTGCGCCGTGTAGAGATCCTCGCGAAGATCGACCCGTCCTTCGGAGATCACGTCCTTCAAGATCATGATGGCGCGTTCGAAGCCCGGCAGCGCATGACGGTATTGCCTGAGGTCAAGAAGCGTAGTGGCAAGGTTCAGCTCGGCCCTCGCCAGATCATCCCGGAGGTCAGTCCGCCCATGGGTCACCAGGGTTTCGTACGTTGCGACTGCAGCGCGACACAATTCGAGAGCCTCTTGGTAGTCCCGAAGCTCACACAGTTCGACGGCCAAGTTCATCTGGGCGGCGGCTACATCCTCCAGGATGTCGGTGCGCCCCTCATCAGCGAGATTCGCTCTGATTCCAACTGCCAACCGATGGGCCTCAGCGGCGTCAGAATGAAGCCCTGCTGCACCCAATACACTACCGAGGTTAGTATGCAGCGTTGCGAGCCTTTCTGCTAGATCAGGCAGAGACTCCGGAGGAACATGCTGATATTCGTTGACCGCCGCCATATACTCGACGACCGCTGCGTCATAAAGTTTCAGGCCGGCTAGAGCATTGCCTAGGTTCATTCTTGCGATCGCTTGACGTTCCGGTAGGCCCAAAGATCGGAAGGTTTCAATGGCTGCTTGGTACATCTGTATTGCTTGGCCGTATCGCTTGAGGCAGCTCAATACATTGCCCAAGTTCATCCGCGCAGTGCCAAGTCCCTCGCGCAAGTCGGTGTGGCCCGATTCCACCAGTTCTTTTCGGGTAGCAACCGCAGTCTCATAGGCGCTCACAGCTTCGTCGTATCGCTTGAGGTCGGACAACGCCACACCCAGGTTCATTTGTGCAACAGCCAGACCGACGCGGTGCTCGGAAGCACTGGTCGAGTCGAGCCGTTGGAACAGCGTCTCCGCTGACTGGCACAGAGCGGCCGACCGCGCGAACCGCTTTGCCCGTCGCGCCGCGCCGCCCTCCTCCAGGCAGCGGTTGGCGATTTCGGCCAGCTGTCCGTCCGGCAAGTCCGTGGAAGTCTCCCACGCCACTTTTCGCGCGACACCATGTAGGCGGTACCAGCGGTCTCCGAACACATCGGTCTCCAGATGGGCGAGGATGACCGAGGTCTGCAATCGCGCCAGGACCCGCGTTAGATCGGGTTCTTCGAGCAGTGCCGCGATCGCGTCCCGCGGGATCGGCTCGGGCAAGATCGCCAGGTATGCAGTCAGCCGCCTCATCTCCGGGGCCATGCGCCCCAACAGTGCACGAACCTGCGCTTGAAAGCCGCGCTCCCGGTCGCCCCGGTCAAAGTCCGCAAAAAAGGCGGCTTCGCGCTCCAACCGTCCGGGATCGAGCTCGGGCCAGCATTCCTTCACGTACTCGACGGCCGCCGCCAGGGCCGCTGGCATACCCAGCAGCCGCGTGTGCAGCCGATCGAGGACGTCCTCGGGTGCCTCGGAGAAACCGCAATTCGCCCCCCTTTCCCGCAACAACCGGATGCCTTCCGGGACGCTAAGCCCTTCCGCCAGGGCGCGGGAAATTGCCTCCCAAGGCTCCAGCCCTGGGATCCGGGGAAGCCATTGCGACAGGACCACCATCCGATGCGGGCCATCGCGCGCCGCGAATTCCTCAAAGAGCGCCCGCCTCGCAGGCTCCACCAGGTTTCCGCTCTCCGGGGTATCCAGCCACTCTTCCAGGTTCTCCCACACCAACCAGACCGGGCCGGTTGCGTCCACTCTGGTCCAGAACGCCGCGGCTTTCTCACGCGGAGACAGTTCCGCGCGCGCGAGATCCATCCATTCCGGGTTCGTGCTTTCCTCCATTGGGGCTACGAGACGCCCCACTTGCCCAAATGCCCACGCCGCGTCCCGAGGCCCGTCGCCGCGGCAGTTCAAGACCACAAGACGTGGAATGTCTTCGCCAGCGAGTTGGAGAGCACGAATCAGGAGGGCCGACTTGCCGAATGCGGGCGGAGCGATCAACGGCAGTATCCGACGCCCGCCGCTACGCGTCAATTCCTCCAGTATCAGCGCCGCTTCTTCGTCGCGTCCCACGATTTGGGCAGTCAGATCCGGGACATTCACCCTCATGGGAAACCGCACAGTCGCACGCGAAGGTTCGACTCTATGCAGGACGGCTGCAAAGCCTTGCCGCATTTCGCCGCGCATCTCGCGGACCTCATCCAGCACCTGAACCTGGAGCAGGGTCTGCAACATGGCTGCGGCAGCCGGATCCTTCTGGCAGTGCTGACGAAAGCAGTCGTCAAAGACCGGGTACCACTCGGCCCGCAAGAACTCTTCGAATTGCTGCGGCATGCCGTGCTGCCAGTGTGGCCGAATATCCTCGATAACCCGGTTGGTCAGTTCCTCCACGATGCCGTTGGCGCCGGTTGTGGAACCCATCAGGCTGTCGAGAGCCTGGTAGGTGGCCTCCAGTTCCGGCACGCTGACATGAATCATCTCGGTTTCGAAGGACCGGAGGCGTTCGCTCATGCGTCTGAGCACGGCATCGAGTGCCGGAGCTTCGGCATGCGCCTTCAGAGTCTGCGGCGGGTCCGGCGCTACAGCGTCAAGTGTCTCGACCATCCAGTCCGGCAGCCCGAACGTCCGCAGCCGGGGCCGCACCGGAACGGAGTGCCGGTCGGCCCAGATCACAACGGCCTGAACCACCGATTGTAGGTAGGCACGTCGCAGTGCCGTCCGAACGGGCTCGTTCCGGATCGGCTGGTGAGCGGTCAGGTTCTGGCGAAAGTTGCTCCATGTCTGGCGAAGCGCGATATCGGCCTGATTGGCGGCAATCCCATCGAGTGTCGTGCTCTGGAGGCGCTTGCCTGCAAAGGCTGCCAAGCCGAATAGCAGGAGCGACTCGATCATCACGCTTACCATATCACAATCACGAGCCTATTCTTTTGAGGACAGAATGCCGATCTTTTCGCCATCGGAGAACCTTACTAGCGACAACAGAATTCACTTTCGGCGAAACAGGCTCAGTCGGTGGGCGTCGAGCTTCTCTGGATTTTCCTCAGGTCTTCTGGCCTGACCTGGAGTTCTCCGAGATCCAACGGGAACAGCGGAAACAGCCAGTCGTTGGCTATCGAGCAGTAGACTGTCTGCGGCCGCCGCCGCAGAAGCCCCTTCTCGTCAATCATCTGGAGAGTTTGAATGTTCACCTGACGCAATTCAGACCAGTTCAGAGAATCATCTATGGTTACTTGCCTCCACACGTTGGACACGATGGGAAGCGCCTCCACACTGGTAAGCCCCGCTCCGTGCAGTGCCGCAGCCACATGCAGGACCTTCGGTCGCTCCCGCCCCAGCCCGATTCTCAATCGGCGCTTATCGGGCCAGTGCCAGAACTCCTCTTTCTTGTAACCATCCTCGTAGGCGACATAGTCGACGTAAATCGACTCTTCTCGCTGGCGCAGAATGTCATTCCGAAAAACCCAATCGACATTGCTCGGGCCGTCTAGGTATAGCGCCTGCCGCTCACGATACAAGTGTTGACGAACCTCAGCGAGATCGGTCGGGCTATAGAGGTTGTAGTAGAGAGCGTACAAGCCCTTTGCCAAGTGCTGAGTGAAGTACTTCAGGTGCCTCTCAAGAATGTCTGTGGGTTGGCGCGGACACCGAGCCGCGTCCAAGAGGATGTGGAACTTCGCTGCTTCCTCTTCTACAAACATCTTCAGGATGTTGAAACCTTGCAAATGATCTTTTCCGAGTAATATTCGGGCGTCTCTCCACAGCTGAAGAGAATTCAATACACACAATCGCATCCCTTTGGACAGCTCAACCAAGAACTGATTATCCGGTAATTGCGCTAAGTTCTTGATCGCTCGCGGACTCATGTGAGGTAACGCTAAACCTACCGGGATGTAACCATCATAGTCAGTGGCTTAGGCGCTCCTTTCTCGGCCATTGCCCCGATAGGGCTTGAGGTCTACCGTCTTGGTGACTGCGAGGTTCCTGGCAATGAGGGCACGGCTGGCCACGTCGGCAAAGCCGGAAGAGATGGGCGCAGTCCGGAATTTCCGTAGGGGTTGCTTGCGCTCCCAGTAGAATATGGATTGCCAAACTGGCCAAACGGATTGTTTATCGACTCGGAGCTGTGGGGACTCCCATAACGCCCAAACCGGTTCGTAGTTGATTGAGGATCGAATTGATTCGCGCTGTAGCGGCCGAGGTATCGTCCGCCGGGAGTCACAATCGTAGGGGCCTGGTTTGTGTAAGGGTTGTTTGCGCTATACGGCGAATAAGGGCTACCATACTGGCTGTAGGGGTTGTTGACGGAATCGGGACTATAGGGACTTCCGAATCGTCCGTAAGGGTTGGCAATCGAATCAGCGTCATACCGGTTCGCGTTTACTTCTCCCAGGAAGCGGTTCGCTCCATCGGAACTTCGCAACTGTGGAGATGCAGGCGGAGTCGGAGTTGCGGGCTTCGGCCGACGTGACGCCCCAACGAGTTCGATCAAACCGTTGGTACTCAGGCTGACGCCCATTCCCTGAAGGAAGTCGATCTTTTGTTCGACAGTTGTCCCCAGGGGCTGTTCGTCCGGGAACGGCAGGAGCGCAGCAGGTGGCGCCACTCTTCCAGGACCCTACGCGAATGCTCTGAGGCCACCAACGCTCGACCCACATCGCTGTACCTGGGGCGAGTGCGCGAGCGGCGATGGCCAACACGGCAGAAGTTGAACTGGCCACCGCACTCCAACCAACTGGAGCTGACCCCAAACGCTTCGGGAACAAGGACCTTATCTCTACACCCAAACTTGGCAGAATCAATGGCTTCAAACTCCTACAGACTGGCTGGATGGTGGCCCCGCGTGAAAGAACCCTGCGGTCGCCCCCCGGGCGTCTCTGCTCCACGCCATCCCATCGCCTGCGGAGTTTCCCGGACGGCCAGATGTGCGCTGCGTGGTTCGCAAGGAGCACCCGCCATTCGCTCGGCCTGAGGACGCTGGCCAGGCTTCGGTCCCGCGTTCGGAGCGCACGCAGGCGGTCTGATTGCACCGGCTTCTTGGCGGCCAACAGGAGGTGGATCACCGCCACCAGTTATCAAATCCGGCGGGCCCAAAGTCGTTGATGCTTTGGGGCCGTTCCTCTCGCAAGCGCAGTCCGGAAAATTCCAGGGCCTAGCCTTAACACCCATCCCCGGCGCGATGGCCAACAGGCAGTCACCGCATTCGCTTCTGGAAAGATCGAAACTTGGCATCCGCAACTAAGGAAGTTCTGCGGACGAGGGCGGTCGCATCGCCTCGCGGAAGGTTGGCGTGAGGCTTCGGTGCGGAACGGACGCCTCGAACCGGCTTCGTGGCAGCCTGATCGGATGCCACCATCCCCCACCCATTGGATCTTCGCGTTGATCGATTCGCTGGTGGCGTTGGTCATCCGGTGCCGGAAGTAGGTCAGGATCTCCGCGTCGTGCTTCTTGAGGGATCCGCGCCACTTTCGCCGAATCCTTTTGCGTTGACCAATCAGTGACATACTCCGTTATGCTTCAGAGTCTTCCGAGAGTGCTGTATATTACTCCTCGATGCTGATCTGGCCAATACTCCCCAATAACTCTGCAATTTGATCGGTCCGCGCCTTGCCAGCGAGCGCTGGAAAATAAGTTCTGGAATCCGATTGCTGCTGCAAGAGCATCAGAAGATACTCACTCTTGACTGCAAAGTTCACATTCTGCGGTATGTGGCGCTGTTTAGAGTACAAATAGTCCGCATTCAGTGTGGACGTGAGAATTCCAATTACTCGGCCACTGCCGTCTAGAACGGGGCCACCGCTGCTGCCCGGCTGTATCGGGGCGCTCACTTGGAGCACCCTGGGGTCGCCTTCGATGCCTGATTTGGCGCTAATTACTCCCGTTGTAACTTTATGATCACGGCCGAGTAGGTCGCCCAGGGGAAATCCAATTGTGAAGATTTCGGCGCCGAGCTCAGCTCCTGTTGATGGTATAACAGCGATGGGCTTCGGCAGTGCTCCGCTGTCAGGTTCGAGTCGCAAGAGTGCAAGATCGTTTGCCTTGTCTGCTACAACAAGCCGCAAGGCGAATGACTTGGATTCAGATGGGAAAAAGATCTTCCATGTTCTGCCCCCGTCGATGACATGGTAATTTGTAGCCACTAGCCCATCGCCGCAGACGAAGCCAGTGCCTGAGATGCGAACCCGTTCAGGATGCGATGGCTCGGGTGAGGTTCTCGTTTCTACAGCGGGCGATACCTTGATTAGTTGGATCGAATCTGGCTTGCTGGCCGTTGGTAGATGAATCGATAAGACTTGTTCTTCCAGTATCGCAGTCGAGCCAATCTCCTGGTGATCGCGCATTCGATAACGGACGGCAAACTTATCAGGCAGGGCGGTTGCTGAAATATGGGCCTTGATCATGCCTGGCTCCCAAAAAATATTATTGGACTCGAGGACGAAACAGATGAATTGACCATCGGCAATAGATCCTTTGCGAGTTATCCCC
>JADJWL010000007.1 GCA_016716385.1 Bryobacterales bacterium
AGCTGGATTCCCAGCAGGCCGGGGCCTTGGAGCGGTGGCTGCGGGAGCGCGGCCGCGTTTCGCGAAGTTGCCACGCGCAGTTCGTCGTAAAACGCGACAAGGCGAACGTCGTATTCTATGAGGCAGCAAGCTGGTCGTGCAGGAAGGCACGCAGGAGTTTGTCGAATTCATGCTCAGGCAAGATTCTCCGCGAGGCTGCGTCGGGTACGAAGCCGAATTGCGGCCCGAAGTTGTTCCTCCCGCGCGTGGGGATTGATGGGAAGCGACAGAGGCGACTATTCGGGCCGCTCTGCGTGGCGGGCGTGTACGTGAACGGGCCGTGGTCAGGCGTGGCGCGACGCCGGGGCGCGATTTCAAGTCGTGGGCAGCGACAAGCGCATCGGTAGACTGGCCAAACTGATCCGCGAAACGCCGGGCTGCACGTCTGGATCTCAGTGCCGTAACGGCTTGAGGGCGTACAACCGCCTCTACCACAGCATGCGCAGTGTGGGCCGCATTCTCGCCTGGGGTCACGCGGGTGATCGGGAACTTGCCGCTGCAACGGCTCCGTAGACCGCCGCCGGTCCGGGCGATCAGCGACCAGTTCACCAGCGAGCCACCGTGGCCCGGGCGTTGATAATACTCAGGACGCGAGGTGGAACTGATTCAGCGACATCGGGCGGAGGAAGACCTCGCCGTAGCCGCCGCCGATCCTGGCGCGCGATAAGTTCGTCACGCGGCTGGCGGAAAGCTATCCGCCCAGTAGCGTGACGCTGCCCAGGGGGCGCCAGCGACCGGGTGGAAGCCGCCAGGCCGCGAGTTCGTCCCGAACGCCACGGGGCGGAGAAGTTGCCGCTCGTGGCGAAGATACACTCCGTACCGCCGCGCGGGTGCAAAGCTTGCCGGAGCCCCGAAGAAGGGTGGAAGCGCCCGTCAACGACCGACCGAAGGAACCAGCGCGTGCGTCCGATCATCGGCTTCCCGGGCGCAACCTCCGGCCCGCCCCCGCCTGCCCCCTGGCGCCATTACTGTTCTTCCTGGGGCTGGGACTGCTGTTGCTGGGTTAGCTGGGATTCATGGGCTACTACGTGCTGGTCAGGGCAAGCGGCCGCAACCGCAGCCAGGTGCGCCTGCCGGGCCACTTGCCCCGCGCCAAATACTCGCCTAAGCCGCTGATGACTTTCCTCCGCTCCTTGTTCGAAATCCTGTTGCTGTGCGTTGGATTGGGGCTGGCGGCTGGCGCGACGTCCCAGGCGGCGCAGGCGACGGTCCAGGCCCGGACGCGGATGGTGACGGAACTCGCCGAGGCCGAGGGCATCACCAACGGCCTGGTCACTCGACGCCCTGCAAACCGTCCGCCCGGCGGTTCCTCGCCCGCCCGCTGGCGACCGTACGCCTACTACGACATGCCCCACTGCCCATCCGGCCCACGCGCAAACCCTGACGCAACCCTCGGTGGTAGCGTACGTGACCCAACGGTTTGGATCGCGGTCAGGTGATCAGGTGCTCGAAGTGGGCGCCGGGTCAGGCTACCAGGCGGTCGTATTGGCCCGGCTGGTGAAGAGTTTTACACGGTCGAGATCGTGACCGCTCGCTACGGCAGGCCTGGAGCCTGCCACGGCGACTCATACCACGAGACGTTCACCTCCGGATTAGCGGCGGCTATCAAGGCTGGGCGGAGCACGCCGTTCGACAAGATCATCATGACGCGCTCGCGCCGGAGCAGGTGCCGGCGCCGTTGAGTCGAACAACTCGCGGAAGGGGTCACTGATCATCCTTGGGCGAGGCCGCCAGCAAACGCTCTGTCTCTTCACCACCGGAACCGACGGACGTCTGGGACGCTCAGGCTGCGCCGACCGCCTTCGTGCCCGCTGACGGCGAGGCGGACGCTCTTCGGCGGCGGAAGACAGACGCCGCGAACCCGAACTCTGAATGGCGGGTTTGAACTGGTCGACCCCGCCGCAACGGCGCGGGCACGGTACCGTCAGCGACAATTGACGGTAGAACCAACGGCGCCGCGCCGGAAGGCCGGCAGTTCGTCACGTTCCGCGGTCGCGAGTCTGGCCGACCGGCTCGCCTCGCAGGCGTTCGCTGTGGACGGACGCCGCTTCCCGGACCCTGCATCGCCGGCCGGGTCCGCGGCGACAGTATTCACGAGTCGGGGGCAGCGCGAGATCCGCCGCCGTGGTGATCACACGTCAGGATCGCGGCGTGATTGACCTGCGGGTGCTCGGGGACTGGCGCGAGGAACTTTGACTGGACAGCGTTTGGGAGGACGTTGCGGTGCCGCGCCGCCGGGGAGAGCATTATTCAGATCGGCTCCGAAGAGGCGCAACTGGTACATGTCGCTCGACAGGTTGTCCATGCGCGGAATCCATAACGGCGATCAAGGTCACCCGAACCGCGCGCCGCCCGGCCCAACGCCGCCGTGAACCGTCGGCCCGTACCGCCGACCTCCCGGTCGGCCTCATCGCCGGCTGGAAAGCCGGCGGTGATTCGCGTCGTTTCATGGTCGCCGGGCGCGATTTCCTGCTCGCGGAGACTCCCCAGCCGAAACGAGGCCCGCCCGGGATCGGGGGTGCCCAATGGCGTTGCCAAAGTGAAGCCACGCGGCCTAGACTCCCCGCATGAAGCGATTCGCTCGGTGGATCTTGGTGTTCCTCTTGTCGGGTGCGGCCAGCGCGTGGGCGCAGTCGCCGGACGACGCCTTCATCCGCGTTTACAATCTGATCCAGCAAGGAGACACGCCGTCGGGCACGGGCAAATCAAACAGGCGGACCAGAAGTACTCGAGGCGCTGGCCGGCCGGCGGCCATGGAAGAACTACCCGCAGTGGAATCCCAAAATCATCAATTTTCGCAAGGACTACATCGCCAAGCGTCTCAGCCCGGGCGCGCGGGCCGCTTCCCGGCGGATGGGAAGCGCCAAGCCCGCGGTCGCGGACTGCCCCGACGAACGCCCGGGGCCCTGGACCGTGAGTTGCAGGAGATGCGCCGCGAACGGGAGCTGCTTCAGGCCAAACTCCGCGAGGCGTTGATGGTCCAACCCACTCCGATTGACCCCCGGGAGATGCAGCAGGCGGAGGAACGCATCCGCCAGTTGCGCGAGGAAAACCAGGCGCTGCGCGGCGCGATGGCGGAGCAAAAGGATCAAATCGCCCAAACCACCGACACCGCCTCCTTGGAGGGCGCCCAGCGGACCCTGGCTGAGACCGCGAAGCAGCTTGACCGCCAGTCGGCCGTGGTCACCGAACTGACCCGGCAGAACGCCGCGCCCAGCAACTCGGGGAAGCTCCCCGGCTTCGAAGCGGATTCGCAAGCGTTGGGCCGCCGCGCAGAAGGATCAGAAAGCGCTCGCGACGAACTGGAGCGACCAGACGGGCTGGTGGCGGGGTGACCCGCGCGAAGCAGGCCTCGACGAACAACTCCGGACGGCGAAGGAGAAAGCGGCGGCCCGGGGCACGGCCAGCAGGCGCTCGCGGACGCGCAGGCCGCGCTGACGGAAGCGCGCAGCCAGCTCCGAACAGCAGAACGCCGCCCTCGCCGCGTTGAAGCGCGAAAAGGAAACCCTCGATTCGGAACTGACGAAGGCGCGCGCGGAGGCTGCCAGCCAGCCCGCGGTGACGACTCCAGATGGGAGCGTCGCCCGGCAGATTGAAGAGTTGCAGCGGAAGCTGCAGCAGGCCTGGGACGACCTGCGGTCGCAGACCCAGCGCACCGACGTCCTGGCCGCCGAAAGGCGACGATGGAGAAGCGGCTTTCTGAACTTTCCGAAGCAGCCGGTCGCCGCCGCCGCCCCGGTTCCAACGGCGCCCACCGCCCCGAACGCTCCGCTCACCAAGGCGGAGAAACGCGCGGCCAAAGCATCGGAGGCACAGATCAGACGCTGCAAAGGAGCGGTCGGATTTGCAGAAACAACTCGCCAAGCTGCACGGCCAGTTGGAGGACACGAAGATCCGCCAGAAAGGCACGGGTTCGGTGGAGCTGCAGCGGCAGTTGGATCTGGCGCGGGCGCGGCTTGCCGCGTACGAGGCGAAGCCGGTTCCTTACTCGGCGGAAGAACTCCAGCTCTTCCAGCCGACGGTTCAGCAGACCGCCGCCGCCACGAACACCGCCGTCCGAGTTTCCCGGCCGCTGCCAGCCGGCGCGGCGCCGTTGATCGCGGAGGCCCACGCGCCTTCAGGCCAATCAACTGGATCAAGCGGAAGCCAAGTACGCCCGAAGCCCTGAAGCTGGACGAGCGAAACGTCACCATGTTGACCGATCTCGCCGCCACGCAGCTCCAACGCGGCCGACTGACCGAGGCGGAAGCCACCTTGAACAAGGCGCTCGCCGAAGACTCCGAGAACGCGGCGGCCATCACTTACCTCGGGCTTCTGCGGTACCGGCAGGAGCGGTTGGATGACGCCGTGGATCTCCTGAGCCGGGGCGCGCGTCTGAGCCCTGACAGCGCCCTGACGCAGAACTACCTCGGCATCGCGCTCAGCGCCAAAGGACAACGGAGCCCGGCGGAAGCGGCGTTGCGGCGGGCGGTTTCGCTTCAGCCCGAATACGGCGAGGCGCACGCCAACCTGGCGATCATCTATGCGCTCCAGAAGCCACCGTTCCTCGAACTGGCGCGCTGGCACTACCAGAAGGCGCGGTCCAGCGGCTACCCGGCGAATCCAGAAGTGGAGAAAATCCTGAACGAGCCAGCGGCCGCGAACAACTAGCGGGAACGCCGGTGCGATGCTCTCCCAGCGGCTCCATGAATTGAACCTCGCCACCCGCGGGCGCGCGGCTTCCACGAGATCACCGACGATGTCGGCACCCCTCGTGGCGGCGACTGGCTGGGGAGCGGCTTAGCGACACTTCACCTTCAGCACACGTCCGCGTCGCTCCTCATTCAGGAGAACGCCGACCCCGAAGTCCGCCGCGACCTCGAACGGTTTCTTTTCCCGGCTGGCGCCGGATGGCGTTTCACTCTTCCGCCACCTGCGAGGGGCGACGACGACATGCCGGCGCATGTGCGCACCGCCCCGACGACCGTGAACCTGAGTGTGCCCATCGCGCACTGCGCCTCGCCCTGGGCACCTGGCAGGGCATCTACCTGTGGGAACATCGCGTCGCCGCGCATCGCGCGTCGCCCGACCCTTCACCTGCTGGGCGAATGGGCTGGCCAACCCTGAACCCGTTGCGACCTTTCACCCGCTTGCGAACACACCGTAACCTGTGTCCAAATCTCTGTTGACGCGGATGCTTCCGCTGGCCGCCGCCGCGCTGGTGCCGGTTACCTTCGCCGAAGATGAGGCCGCACGCTTCGGCTTCACGGGCCGAGATCTTCCCGATTGATAATCTGGTCAGCCACCTCCGCGCGGCGGACCTGGATGGCGACAGCTTGCGACCTGGTCGTCGTCAACAACGCGCGATCCCGGATCAACCTGTTGTTCAACCAAACGGGCAAGACCAACGCTTCGGCGACGCCCCAGGTGAAGAAAGAGTTGAACGAACTGCCACCGGACGCCCGTTTCCGCATCGAATCCATCGCTTCCGAGAAACGCATCTCGGCCCTCTCGGTGGCCGACTCGAACGTGATCCAGCGACCCGATCTCGCGTACTTCGGCGAGCCCAGGGAACTGGTCGTGCAGTTCAACCAGCGCAGCAATTCCTGGGAGCAGCCCCAAGCGCGTCACCGTCGGGGACGGCCAGCTCGACATGAACGCGTTGACCGAAGGCGATCTGAATGGCGACGGGCTCATGGACCTCGTCATGCTCGGCGAGAATTCGCTGCACTTCATCGCCCAGCAGGCCGATCACACCCTGGCCGACCCCGAGCGGATTCCCTACAGTGGCAAGATCAAGGCCGTGCAGATCCTGGATATCAATAGGGACAGCCGGCGGGATCTGCACTCCTCGTGAATTGGGAGGACGCCAATCCGTTCCGGCTGCGCCTCCAAAGCGCGACCGGGGAACTCGGGCCGAAATCCACTTTCCGCTCGCCTCGATCCGCTCCTACTGGTGCGACGATCTGGACGGCGACAAGCGCACCGAGGTGGTCACGATTTCGCAGAAATCGGGTCGCGCCCAGATCTCGAACTTCCTCACCAAACCGGCCGAGACTCTCGCCGGCGGCTTTCGCCAGGGCCAGTTCCAGATCCTGCCCCTGAACCGGACCACAAAGAACCGCCGCGCCACAGTGTGGGCCGATGTGAACGAGGATCAACTGCCCGACCTGCTCGTGGCCGAACCCGCCAGCGGTCAGGTGACGCTGTCCCTCCAGCAGAAGGATGGCAGCCTCGCCGCTCCCCGCACGTTCCCGAACTTTACTGGCGTCGCCGAAATCGCGGTGGCCGATTGGGACGGCGACGGCAAGGCAGAGTTGTTTTTCCTCAGCTTGGACGAGCGGCAGGTCGGGGTGACCCGGTTGGACGAAAACGGTCGCATCGCCTTCCCCACCATCCTGCCGTTCGAGGGCCGGCCCCTGAGCATGACCGTCGGCGTCCTGCGCGAAGGCGAGAAGCCCGTGCTGGCCGTCATCGTGGACAACGACGGTCCGCGCGACCTCGTCCTCCGCCGCGCCGACGGCCAGACCACCCGCCAGCGCCTGGCCGAGTCGTTCAAAGGCAATCCCACCGGACTGATCGTCCACGATGCCAATCACGATGGTCGGGCCGACCTGGTCGCGTTGATCCCCTACGAAAAGGTGAAGGTGCTCCTGCAGGTGGACGACCAATCCTTCGACGAGCAGGACGTCGCACCGCCCGGCGGCAGCGCCGAACAGCCTTGGGTGACCACCGCCGACGTGGATGGCGACGGCGAAGTCGAACTCCTCCTCGCGCAGAAGAATTTCGTCCGGGCCGTGGTCCTGCAGGCCGACCCCGTCCCGGAAGGCTCCACCAACAGACCGTCCTGGTCGTTCCGGGTCAAGGAACAGATCAATGGCGCGGGCAGCAATTCACGCATCGTGGCGGCGGCGTTGATGCGGTCCGGCGACGGCGAGAACAACCTCTTCCTGCTCGACGCCGAACGCAAGGGTCTGTCGCTTTGCCGGCGCGACCAATCCGGCGTCTGGCAGGTCATCAAGACCATTCCCTTGCCCGTGACGGACTTTACCGCCCTGCAACCGATCGTCCTCGGCGGACCGGCGTCACCGGCGCTTGGCTTCGTGGGCCTTAACACCGTCGCCTGGCTGCCGTTCACCGGCGAGGTCTGGTCCTTTGAAGAACTCGACTACTACGAAACCCCGATCAAGGGTGGCTTTCTGCACGACGTGGTCTCGGGCGACTTGAACGGCGATGGCCGGCGCGATTTGGTCTTCCTCGAAACGGGCAAGAACTACCTCGACATCGTCACGTTCGAGGCGCCCGCCAAACTGGTGCCGGCTAATCGCTGGCAGGTCTTTGAGGAACGCACCTTCCGCGGCCGGCGTAACGACATCCCCGAACCGCGAGAAGCCTTCATCGGCGATTTCACGGGCGACAACCGCAGCGACCTTGCCGTGCTGGTCCACGATCGCATTCTGCTTTATCCGCAGGAGTGAGGCGGGCAGGGGACGACGGGATCCTGTTGCGCTATTTGGGACTGCGCGTGTCCCGCACGCGCACTTCAGCTTCGTGCAGGGCATCCCGGCAACTTCGCGCTGAACCGGTGTCCCATCCTCGGCCGCGCCGGGGTTTGAAAGATGTCTTCGCCCTCCCTTGGGCCTTCTCCAACGGGACAACGCCAAAAGAGATGGCTCGACGGAAGAACCGCTCCCGTGTAACGCATCACTGCGCGCTTGGCTGCGTTGCGGAACGCACCCCCGTCGTTCGCGTCTTGGAGCCGTGCCACGATCTGGCCAGCACGCGTCGGGTTGGCGAAATGCTCCCAGGCGTCGCCGAGTTCGACAGCCCATCTTGCCCTTCAAGCCCGAAAAGCAGGGCTTTGTTGAACCTCGATCAACGACAAGATCGGCTACTACGGTGCGAGTCTGGGCGTCAAATTGCGCGGCGACGCGCCGCCAAAGCGAGGCCGCGATCACCAATTTGAGCGGTCGGCAAATGACCTCTACACCGGCCTTGGGTGCGCCGGTCGGATTAAATCAACTCGGCTCAAGGTCCGGGTCGTTGTGAATCGGAGCGGGCGTCTTCGCCTCCTGGACATCTGTCACAGGCTCGCTCTCGTCGTCGCTCCGCAGCCGCGCCGGATCGGACGAAACGTCATCGGGGGTAACCGCTTGGTATGCAGAATTCTTCTTGCCAACTCACGGGCGGCATGAAAAAGTCCCCCAACGATTTGACCATAAATACTGTGCGAACAAAGCTTATGACCGGGACTGATCCGACATTCGTTGGGAAGAGATATTCTCATTTGGACCTGCCGCCTAATGGCCGGCATTTCGGTCTTGTCACCCAACCCAGCGCAAGGCTATGATCCCCACGGCTGATGCAATAATGCGAGTCGCACACAAAGGAAATCCTCTGAAACTGCAAACCCGTAGCAGTCAGATTTTTAGATCAAAACCGAGTCAAGCCATGAATACCATGAACCACAACGTCAAACGATGGGTAGCATCCACAGTGGGCGGGCTGACCGCACTTCTGCTGGCCGCCACAGCCTCCGCGCAGTTGAGCAAATCTGGAGGTGCGGTGACGATCAATGATCGCCCCGCGAATTCCGCCGAGGCGGCCAAGGCCAATCCGTACCCGTCCGAGGTCGAGGTCAAAACCGAGGACATTGCCACTTTGGACGCTTTCGGGGGGCAGAAGAAGAGCACCGCGCGCAAGGCGGTGGTCCGGCTTAACCGAGTCTCTCATGCCTATCCGGACGACATTGACATCGCGCTTCGCGCGCCGAACGCGCCGAAGGCTGCGGTAATCATGAGCGATGCCGGCGGGCGCTTCTCGCTGTTGAGCACGGATTTGGTGATTGACGATAGCCTGAAGAGCGATGGCGCACTGACCTTCCCGGCCCTGCTGGTCGAACCGGCGATTGCCGCCGGTACCTACAGCTCCGGTGCCTACGGTCCCGATGTCCCCGCCACCGAGTTTCCTGGCGGGCCAACCGCGCCCTTTGGCAACCTCCGCGATCTTGTTGGACCCACCATCAACCCGGTTGGCAAATGGCAACTGTTTGTGGCGGACGATCAGACGGTGGACGGCGGCGAGATTGCTCAGTGGACGCTGGACCTCTACATGAGCCCGCTCATCGCGGTCAAGATTGGTAGCGACCTGACCACCCGCGAGTTGAAATTCAAGGAAGACAACAGCGGCACAGTTGCCGTGCAACTCAAGGACAAGGACACCTTGGCGGACAATCTGGTCTTGAGCGCTTCGAGCAACAACGAAGCCTTGGTGGACAAGGACAGCGGCTACACCTTCTCGGGGTCGGGTGAATCGCGCCAATTGCAAATCACCCCCAAGCCAAACGCCTTCGGCACCGCCACCGTGACCGTCAAGGTCAGCGACGGTGTGAGCGAGGACACGGACACCTTCACGCTGACGGTCGAACCCGAGAATGATCCGGCGACGATTGCTTTCAGCAGCGCGCAGGTGAGCACCGCTCAAGGCGTGATGAGCTCCCCCATCATCGTAACGGTCGAAGATCCGGACAATGTGGTCACCACCCTGACCCTCAAAGCCCTCACCTCGTCCAACCCCGATGTCGCCGGTGTGGGAAATGTATTCTTCGGCCCGATTGTCAAGGACAAGCCCGAAGGCAAACCTGAGAACGACTACAAAGGAACCGCCAAGGTCTATTTCACTCCCAACGGGGCCGCCATTGGATCCACTACAATCGCGCTGGGCGTCACTGACGACCCGGCCGTAGATCCCGTCCCCCAAGGCAAAGGCGATGTCACCTTCACCGTCACCGGCGTCTCCTACAAAGTGTACGCCAAGACGACTCCCGTCAGCGGAAACCCGACGGCACCCTATCCGTCAACGTTGGAGATCAAGGATTTTCCAGGCTTGATCGGCAACATGACCCTGGCGCTGGCGGATCTCAATATCGCCAACCCGGAGGCGCTGGATGTGGTGCTGGAAAGCCCGAAGGGAACCAAAGTTACCGTTCTGGGGCAGTCGGGAGGTGCCACCGCCGTGTCCCAAGCTCGAATCACGCTGGATGACGATGCCAAGAACACCGCCAATCCACCTGCGGCTAACCCGCTTCCCGACAACGGTCCGCTCGTAACCGGGACCTATGTTCCGAACGATTATGACAAGAACAACGACATCCCGAGCGTCGGCAAACCGACCGACACCGCGCTGAAGACCTTTCAAGGCGAAGACCCCAACGGCATTTGGAAACTCTACGTCTATGAAAACGGTGCGACGCCGGTCGTTGCGCTCAAAGGCGGGTTCATCCTGAACATCTACCCCTCACCGAAGATTGAAACGGTCCAAAAGCAGACAATGGACGAGGAGGCGGAGAAGCTCGTGACCTTGACCGTGACGGACTACGACGGAACCATCAAAGACAATGGTGTGACCGCCAAGTCCGATAACGAAGCATTGGTGGTGGCGGTAGCGATCAAGGACGCCGGAACATGGAAAGTAAAGCTGACTGGCCAGAAGGATCAAAGCGGAACGACCAAAGTCAAGATCACGGCCGAGGACAACAGCGGCTACAAATCCACCAGTGAATTCGAGGTTCAGGTGGATCCAGTCAACGACGCTCCCGTGTTGGTCGCAATTCCTAAACAAGTGACCATCGTTGGTGAACCGGTGCGGTTGGAGATCGAGTTCAGCGACGTGGAAACGACCGCTGCGGCCGACCTGAGCGCGTTCAAGGTGACGGCGGATTCGACCAACCCTAAACTGCTGCCGAACCAGAATATCGTCGTTACGGCGGGCAGCGCGCCCAACAAGCGCCTACTGGCCCTGTACCCGGCGGGTACGCAGCCGGGCGTGGCGGACGTTGCGGTGGTCGTCGAAGATCTCGGAATCCCGCCGGCGAACACAGACAAGACCCGACCCAAGACAGATGCCAAAATCTTCACGCTGACGGTCAGCAACCGGCAGACTCCGATTTTCGAAAACGCCGCCGCTTTGACCATTCCCGACGGAACAGCGACCGAGCCCGGGAAGACCATCCCGGCCTACCCATCAACCATCACCGTCACCGGACTGTCTGGCAAGGTCGTGGATGTGCAGATCACCCTGCTCGGCCTCAGCCATCGTCGCCCGGATGACTTGGACATCATGCTCGTCAGTCCGGACCAGAAGAAGGTCATACTGATGAGTGACGCCGGTGGTGCCACGTCAATCGTCGGGGCGCAACTGGCCTTCCGTAGTGATCTCGGCGAGCTGCCAGGATTCGTGGAAAAGGTTCCGAATGCGGGGCCGATTACGTCAACAATCCAATACGTTCCGTCTGATTATCCATCGGCGGGTGACGGCGATTTGGCAACTGACACTTTCCCGAACGCACCGGCGGGCTCCAACTTTTGATACCTTTGAAGGCGTTCGCGGGCGGTACGGCCAACGGTGCTTGGCAGTTGTACATCGTGGACGACAATAACACCGATGGTGGACGCGGCGGCGAGTTGACCGGAGGTTGGCAGTTGAGCATCCGCACCGAGCCCATCATCTCTGAAATCGGACCGCGAACGGTCCTTGAGGACACTGTGGACCGGGTGCCGTTCAATGTGGGCGACCCGCAGCCTGCGGGAATTCTCCCCACCGCGACCTCTTCCGATACAACCTTGGTGCCCAACGAGGGCCTCAAGATCACCGCAACCGGCGGCGCCACGTTCCTGCTCGAAATCACCCCAGGGGCAAATCAACCCTTGCCGGTGCCCCCGGCCGGAACCGTGCGTAAGACGACGATTACCATCAATATGGCGGTGCCCACATCGCCACTGCCCGGTTCGCCGACCGTGTCCGCCACACCGCGCTCGTTCGAGCTAACCGTGCTTCCGGACGACGATGCGCCTTTGATTAATGGGTTGGCGGCCACCTACACGACCAAAGCCGGTACGCCGGCGGCTCCGATTCCGTTCACCGTGAGCGACGTTGAGGGCTACCCGGCACAGGATATTAAAGTGGATGCCGTCTCCGGCAACCAATCATTGGTCCCGAATGGGAACATAGTCATCACGTCGGGTCCGCTCGCGGGAGACCGCACGCTCATCATCACTCCTATCGGGGTCGAAACCGGCACCGTGACGGTGACGGTCACCGCCAACGACAAAAAGGATGGTTCCGGTAAGAAATCGTCGAAGTCCTTCGATCTGGTGATTGATCGGACGCCGGCGTTCGCCAACTCCACGCCCATTACGATCGTGGATAACGGCACCGCCCGGCCTGACTACCCGTCCGTAATCGAAGTTGCCGGGGTCGCCGGCTTGATCAGCAAGCTCACGGTTACGTTGGATGGCATCGCCCATCCCTATCCGGACGACTTGGACATCCTGCTCACCTCAGCGGACGGCTCCAAGAAAGCCATGCTGCTCAGTGACGCCGGTGGCGGATTTTCCATCGTTGGCAAGGCGGCTCGAATGACCTTCGACATGGCCTGCCGCCGACCAGGTGCCGGACGCGACGATCCTTCAAAGTGGAAACTGGAAACCCGCAAACTATGGCGAGGACGAGGTTTCACTCCCGGGTAGTGCTCCCAACGGTAAGTACTTGGCCGATCTCGGGGTGTTCAACAAGATGTCCCCCAACGGGCGGTGGAACTTGTATGTGGTTGACGACACCTTCCCGGATGGTGGCGAAATCCAACGCGGGTGGCTCATCAACTTCGAGACAGGTCCCGGAATTGACGCGATCGCCGACACCAGCACGGACGAAGATCAAATCAAAACGCTCCGTGTGGCTTGGGGCGACGCCGACACTGCCGCCGATTGGTTCACCACAGCTCGCCTGCCAGTTCCAGAGTTGATCAAAATTGACAACCAGCCAGCAACCGCAGCGTTGATCAAGGAAATCAAGTGGGAAGATGGCTCCGGCTACTCGCGGGATCTCAAGATCACGCCTCAGCCGAATGCGTCGGGTAGCCTGAAGATCAAGGTTACGATCAACGACGATAAAGGCAATTCCGACAACAAGACCTTCACGCTAAATATTCGCTCGGTGGATGATGCGCCGGTCATCTTGGCGAAAGACATGGACAACGAGAAGCCCCTCGTCATTGAGAAGGACGAGGACGCTGGCAAGCTGACGTATGTGTTGAAGGTGAAGGATGTGGATTCAAAGCTGGAGCTGAAAAACGCCAGCATCACCTCTTCCAATCCCAGCCTTGTTCCGAACACGAAACTGGAAACCGACAAGCCCGGGCTGAACTTGGTAGGGCCCGCAGACTGGCCGGCTGGGACCGAGCAGGAGATCACTGTGGAGTATCGAACCATTGCTAACGCAGCTGGGGAAACCGACTTGGTTTTCAGCATCCGGGACGCGGTCAACACCTCGACCAAGACGGTGAAACTGACGGTCAAGGCGGTTAACGATGCTCCGACGATCAGCGACATCAAGGATGTTCCCTCGGGTGATCCGATGCCGCCCACCCCGTCCGCTGGCAGCGTTGTTGGGCCGATCGCCTTCACCGTGGGCGACATTGAGACCGAGGCGAAACTGCTCCAAGTGACCGCCGTCTCGGACAACCAGGCCCTGATTCCTACCGCGAACATCGCACTCGGTGGAAGCGGTGCCGATCGCACGATCACGCTCACGACCATTGGCAATGCCGCCGGCTTCGCCAATATCACCGTGACGGTTAAGGATGACGCCAATCCCCAGGCGGCGGCGACTGATTCATTCAGGGTTACGGTTCAGGCGTCCACTTCGGACACCATCGCGAACACCACCAGGATTGACATCAAAGACAACGCCAAAGCCGATCCCTATCCGTCACCGATCACGCTTGCGGGCCGGCGGGGCAAGGTGCAGTCCGTTGAAGTAGTCTTGGACGGTGTTACCCACAATGCCCCTGACGACCTCGACATTCTGTTGGTGTCCCCGGACAACCGGAAGGTGATGCTGATGTCAGACGCCGGTGGTCGCAACCCGATCAACAACGCCCGGCTAACGTTCCGGTTCGGTGCCACTCCGCTCCCGGATGATGCGCCTCTAAGTTCTGGAGTCTATTCCCCGGCCAACTATGACGCTGCGGTGCCCGACACCATGGCCGCGCCAGCGCCGGCCGCTCCTTACGGTGCCAGCTTGACTGACTTCCAAGGCGGCGATGTCAACGGAACTTGGAGCCTGTACGTAATGGACGACTCTGCCGGTGAGGCGGGTGTTATTGCGACCGGGTGGACCCTGAAAGTGATCACCGCCCCCGAGATCCAGTTGGTGGCGACCGTTCCGCCGTTCGCAATGGTGGACGGGCTTCCGACAGTAAACGCCGACGAGGATGTTTCGGTGGAGGTCATCTACGATGTCTTCACCGAGGTGGGCGGTCTGGACAAAGTTGCCAACTCCTACACCACGACCAATCCGACGCTGATTCCCGCAACTCCGACTCTTTTGGACGAGGGTATCACGTTCAGAACGCCAACGGCCTCGCGCCGGACGGCCGTTATGAAGCCGGTGGCCAATCTGTCTGGCGACAATCTGGCGACTATTAGAGTCACCCGCGATTCGGACAAGGCGGCTGCTAGCATCCAAATCGGGCACAAGGTTCGGGCGGTTAATGACTTGCCCGCAATATCCCGCATCACCAGCCCGCAGACGACGCCGGAAAATGTGCCAAAGACGATTGACATCCGAGTCACTGATCCAGACACCGAAGTTGGAAAGTTGACCGTCAAAGTCTTCGTGGACCCGGCCAGCGACGTCATAGATAACGCGGGCATCTCCCTCAACGACACCGGAAAGAACGAAATCACCCTGAGCGGAAACGACGTCCGCATCGTTCTCACCCCCAAGGCTTCAAAGGTCGGCAATGCCACGATCAAAGTAGAGGTGACGGACAAGGGGGTGGACCCGTCGGTCACGACTCCTCCTGTCTCATTCGTATTGACGGTCAACCCCGTTGACGACCCGCCGGCCATTGTGGGCCTGCCGGAAAACAGGCCGCTGGAATCGGGACAGACTTCAACTCCGGTGAAGTTCACCGTGACTGATCCGGATTCGGCATCCCTGACGATTGAAGCAACCAGCCTCGACCAGACGGTAATCAAGAGCACCAGCATCTTGGTGACAATGGATGAAGCCGGCACCATACCCGGACTCACCGGTCCTCCTGGCGACCGTTATCTGCGGGTTACCGCGGAACCGGGCATCTCCCGGGAGACGCCGGTAACCGTCGAAATCAAAGTCAAAGACGCTCAGAATCCGCCGGTTGTGGATACCATCACGTTCAACGTGCGGGAGACGCGGGAACGTTCGTTCGCGAACGCGGCGGAGATTACGATTAATCCGTCCGGCAAGGCCACGGCATACCCATCGGTGATCGCGGTCACCGATTTGGTAGGAAACATCGAATCGGTCAAGGTGTCGCTGAACGGATTCAAGCACAACTTCCCCGATGATGTGGACATTGTGCTGGTCAGCCCTGACGGCAAGAGCAGCGTTATCATGAGTGACGCGGGTGGCAACACGGCGATCATCAATGGAATGACGATCAAGTTCGACGACGCCGCGTCGAATCCCATTCCCGATGGTTCGCTGGTTTCCGCCACGTACAAGCCCTTCAACTACGAAGGTAGCTCGACCGACAGTTGGCCAGACGGACCGACAGCACCCGCTGGTGGGTTCACAGCGGATTTGAAGAACTTCAAAGGTGCCGTCGCCTCCGGGGATTGGAAACTGTACATCACTGACGACACTCCGAGCGATGGCGGTGCCATTAACACCGGCTGGACATTGACAGTTAAGACCGCCCCCTACATTCAAGGACTGGCCGACCAGGTCACGCCAGAGGATGTTGAGGCGTCCCAGTCATTCACAATTGTTGATGAGTCATTCGCGAGTGACGAATTCAAGCTGTCGGGTAGCTCCAGCAACAAGAACTTGGTGCCCGATGCGAACATCACCTTCGGCGGTTCGGGGTATGACCGCACGGTGAACATCGTCCCGGCGATGAACCAGAATGGAGCTACCGACATCACCGTTAGAGTTGAGAACAAGGATGGCCAAATCGTCGAAAGCACGTTCAAGCTCACGGTGACGCCGGTCAACGACCCACCGTTCATCACCCAGATCCCTTCGCCTCAAGTGTTGGCTGCTGGGGCCGCAAGCCCGGTCTTGACGTTCAGCTACGGCGATGTGGAGACCGATAAGAAGAACTTGGTAATCACCAAGGTATCTGACAATCCGGCGTTGTTGCCGGTCGAGAACATCTGGATTGTCGGCAATACGTTGCAGTTCGCGCCCGTTGGCGTCATGACAGGGGAAGCCAGCGTAACTCTGAGCACGGTTGACGAGGCAGGCGAGAAGACGTCAATGACGTTCTTGGTGACGGTATTCCCTCGCTCATCGTCAATGTTCGCAAACACAAGCTCGCTGACGGTGCCGGTTTCCGGTAGTGCCAGCGTTTACCCGTCAACCATTGAAGTCGCAGATGTCCAGGGCCTGATCAATCGGGTGACGGTCACTCTGGTCGGCGTGAATCACACCTATCCGGATGATCTGGATGTGCTCTTGGTGTCGCCGAGCGGCGACAAAGTTCTGCTGATGAGCGACGCTGGCGGTAGCGTGGATCTGGTCAACACTCGTCTGGAGTTCGCTGACGCGGCGGCGACGGGATTGCCCGACAACGCTCAAATCGCGAGTGGAACTTACAAGCCGACCAACCATGACGGCTCCGGGAATGACAACTTCCCAGGGACTCCGGCTGGTCCTATTGGCTCGACCTTGGCGGCTCTCAATGGGAAGGCGCCGAATGGCGTCTGGAGCCTGTATGTCGTGGACGACGGTGCCCCCGACTCAGGCTCGATCACCGGTGGTTGGATTCTAAACATCGTTACGACCTCGCCGTCCATCGCGCCGGTTGCCGATCAGACTCTCAGCGAGGACATCCCGCTGGAGGTGACGGTTACCGTGGACGATGGCGACACGCCGGTGGCAAACCTGACGCTCACGGCAGTCTCGAGCGACGAGAAGGTCGTCGGGGTCTCCGTTTCAGGTGCAGGCAATCAGCGGAAGGTTCTGCTGACTCCAGAACCAAATGCTGTGGGTGAAGCTACCATCCTGCTCACGGTCAGCGACGGCACCCAACAGGCGGCTACCAGCTTCAAGGCGACGGTAGAAGCCGTGAACGACGCTCCGACCATTACCGGTTTGGCAGATGCCACGACGTCAGCGAACATCACGAAGCTTTTGGTGTTCGAAGTAGGTGACGTGGACGATGACATCACGGCTGTGACCGTTGGTGCGTCTGTGGACAAGCCGGAGGTCGGGACGGTGACGCTCACCGGGGAGGGTGTGGAACGGACGATCGTGTTTGTGCCCTCCGGAATCGAAGGTGAGACCACGATTGCGGTGACGGCGACGGACGGCAAAGACACCACGGAGGTCAAGATTCTGATGACCGTGACTCCGCGGGTTGGACCGGGTGTGAGCCCGATCGCCGATCAGTCCACACCGGAAGATATTACTAGCACGGTTTCGTTCACAGTGACCAGTATCGATCCCGCTACGTTGGTGGTGTCCGGCACGGCCGCCGACACGAAGGTGATTCAAAGCGTGACGATTGAGGGAACTGAGGGGACGCGCGTGGCGGTGGTAACGCCGGTTCCTGACGCGTCCGGAAGTTCGGAGATCTCGATCACTGCGGTGGCTAGCTTTGGAAGCACCACTATCTCGTTCAATATGACCGTGACAGCGGTTAATGACGCACCCGTAATTGGTCCGATTGCCGACCAGAAAACCAATTGGGACGCGCCGGTCGTGGTGCCCCTGAAGGTAACCGACGTGGACAACCTGATCGCGGACTTGGTGTTCTCTGGATCGGCTGCGGATCCCACCTTGGTCAGCAGTATCGGCTTCGTGGTCCAGGAAGGGCAGGCTGTGGCGACGGTTGTCCCGGTGTCGGGCAAAGCCGGTACCACGGTGATTACGATCAGTGCGGACGACGGCGCGGCGACGGGAACACAGACATTCAACCTGACTGTCGAAAGTCCCGAGCCTCCGAAGTTCACCTCGATTACTCTTATCCAGGGCAATCCCTTGCAGGTTCGGATTGAGTGGACTGGCGATGGAGTTCTACAAACTGCCAGTTCGGTCAATGGTCCGTGGACTGACCAACCGGGTGCCGTCAGCCCAGTAGTCGTGCCGGTTGATCCGACCGCCGGCCAGGTATTCGCCCGAATCAAGCGCTAATTCAATTGAGCCTTGGCAGTTTCAGGAGACCGGCTTTGGCCGGTCTCCCTTTTGGTTAATGGGAGGGCAATCGCTTTTACTGACGAGGTCCACCGAGTGGCACCAACTGCGGGATGAGTCAGCGCGGAGACTGGCAAGAACCGATGGCTCGGAAGATTTCGATCTCTCTGAGATTGCTTATACCGGTTGGAGTGTGGGCGGTTGTTGACCTTCGGTTATGGCGGTGACTGACTCTAGACGGAGTTGCTGGCCAGTGAGGTCGGCCGCACTAGCTGCAGGATGGATTCTCTGGCCGGATGGGCGGTCATTCACCCGGCACGTCGGGTGGCGACGAGGTCGTACCAGGCAATGTGAACTCACACTCGACGTTCGAGCGGCCGGGCGACAGGATAGGAATGGAGTGACAACAATGAGATTGCAGACTCGGATTCGAATTGCGCGGGACTGGGTTGTATGCTGGATGCCATTGCTGGCAATCAACGGGATTTGCCAGCCCGGCGCGGAGATCGCTATCGCCACCTATGCCGGCTTGACGCTCACGGGGGCTCCCGGAACCGTGTATTCGATTGAGCGTTTGGACGAACTGGGCGCAACAGGGGGTGGGCAGCAGCAATGGCAATGTGTTGAGATGTTTCAACTGGCGACCAGCCCTAGCCTCTGGGTGGACAAAATGTCTGCGGGTGTCCGGCAGCGCTATTACCGTGCTATCCAGTTCGCCCCACGAACCAACATGGTTTTCGTTCCGCCCGGAACCTTCCTGATGGGAAGTCCAACGGATGAAATGGGCCGATTGGAAGCCGAGGGTCCGGTAACTTCGGTGACGATTTCTCGGGGATTCTGGGTCGTCGCCGAGGAGGTGACTCAGGCTGAGTATGAGACGATTGTTAGGATGAATCGAGTTCGTTTCCGGATGATCCGAATCGCCCGGTGGAGACCGTAAGTTGGACGGAGGCAACAAACTACTGTCATCAACTGACTCTCTGGGACACAGCGGCTGGGAACATCCCGATGGGCTCCGAGTATCGGCTGCCGACCGAGGCGGAGTGGGAGTACGCTTGCCGGGCATGGAGTTCCACGCGGTTTGAGTATGGACAAGATGCGTTTTACTCCGAACTTCCTGCTTACAGTTGGTTCTTGATCAACAGCAACTATGAAACGCATCCGGTGGGTAGTCTGCGACCCAATCGCTGGGGTTGCTGGACATGCATGGAAACGTGAGTGAATGGTGTCAGGACTATTGGTCCTACCATCTGCCAGAGGCAGCTCTGTCGATCCGCAGGGACCAAACGCCGGGTCTTTCCCGCGTTGTGCGAGGCGGGAATCTACTTAGTGGAGATCGTTCCTGCCGTTCGGCGTTTCGAAGCTTGGAGAGTACACCGAATCGACTGATCGGATTTCGAGTCGTCTTAAGCGCCCCCCGATGACTGATGGTGTTCGAGATCCTGTGGAGGGGCGGTCGCGCCGGCGGATATGGAGCCAGCGCGATTGAGGTGTTTGCGAAGGCTTCTGGCGGTCAAATTGGCTGTGCGCCCGCGAGGGGGCCGATGAATGGGGTCGTTGGTTCTTGGCTGGTCGGGTGTGCGCGCGTTGGGTAATGGGCCAACTGGAGCGTCCGGGCGTGGTTGCCACTTCGCCAGCGCCTCGCCTTCAACACCCGCGCCTGCGATCTGCAGCGGGTTGGCAAGGAAATCAGTGTTCGCTGATCTTGAGCATTCGCGATACGTTCGAGGAGACCTTGGAGCGCCCCGGTGTCTGCCTGCTGCACCGCTGGCTCAGTAGGCAGTTACCCCGTTCACTCGGCCGGTACCCGTTGGCGACGGCAACTTCGATCGAAGTGTCGCTACCGTTTCGTCGGTGCCTTCAAGGGGTTTGATGGCGAGTTAAGACGAGCCGGGGCCGTGCTGCGAGCCCTCAGCTCGCGGCCCCGGCGGGCGACGGTTCGTTGGACGGTTTGGCTTTCTTGCCTTCGGCGGGTGGCGGCAGGCTGTCTTTGACGCGGTAGCTGCGGCCGGTGATGGGATGGTTGATCGCATGGTGCAGGAAGCGATCGAGGATCGCCCCGGCCGTCGGCACGTCGGAGAGCAGCTTGCCCCAGTCTTCCAGCGGCCGGTTGCTGGTCATGATGGTAGAGCGGTTCTCGTAGCGGCGCATCACCACTTCCAGCAGGTACTCGCCGGACTGTTTGGGCAGCGCTTGAGGCCCATATCGTCGATGATGACCAGGTCGGGCTTCAAGTAGCGGCGCAGCGTTTTGTCCTGCTGCTTGAAGGCTTCGTCTTTGAGGAAGTCGCGCACCAAGTCGAAGATGGAACGGTAGAGGACTTCCTTGCCTTGCTTGATGGCTTCGTAGCCCAGCGCCTGGGCCAGATGGGGTTTTACCGACGCCGGGCGGGCCGAGGAACAAAATGTCTTTGCCCTCGCGCAGATAGTTCCCCCGCCGCCAGTTCAAAGATCTGGCTCCGACGGATCGAGGGATTGAACGGCCAATCAAGTCTTCCAGCGTCTTGAGGGCGCGAAAGTCAGCGGCTTTGGTGCGCCGTTCCAGTTGCCGCTGGTGACGCACGTTCAACTCGTCCCGGAGGAGGAGTTCAAAGAACTCGGCGTGACCCAGGCGGCTGGCGGCCGCTTCTTGCGGGCGCACGTCGAGGGTTTGGGCCAGGCCGGAGAGAGACGGAGTTGGCGCAGGGTGGTTTCGGAGTGGGGTCATAGGCTGGGTTGGGTTGGGAGATCTTCCGCCCACTCGATGCGATAGGCATCCAGCGAGCGGATGAGGGGATGGGTTTCCGAGGAAGTCGGAGTTGGACCACGTTGGCGGGTTGGTCGAGCAGGCGCTTGAGGTCGCGCAGGCGCCAGGCGCCATGGTGGGTGGCGGTGGCCGCCGTTTTCTCCAAGGCCGTCACGGGGTGCTTCTCGGCCAGGTGCAGTAGGCCGAGCATGACGCGCAGTCCGTGGGGACCGCGGGCCTGATGCATGGCCTCGGCCCAGGTGCCCGTCAGCGGACCGAGCAGGCGACATTGATCGAGGAGGTGATCGACGCCGCGTTCAATCAGATGGCGTTTGCGGCTATGAAGGTGAGCCGGATCGGTGGTGAACTTCCCCGGTTCGGCGCCGGCGTGCAGGGCGATCGGTTCGCGCCGGGTATTGTAGATGCGGACCAGCCGGGTTTCGACGCACCCAAACCTGGCGGCCCACGTATTCGGGCGGCACCGAGTAATAGGCCCCGCTGCCATTCCACATACCCGTCGCGATGCACGGTGCGCCGCGCCTCGGTGAAAGCGGGGAAGACCATCGCCGGCAGCGGACGCAACAGGGGCTGCTCCACTTCGGCAAAGAGCTTGCCGGCCTGCTGGCAGGTGGTGCCGTGGAGGCGCGTGTCGGCCACGGTCCGCTCCCACTCCGCGAGAAAGAGGTTTTGCGCGGCCAGACTTTCGAAGCGGCGCCCCTTGACCGCATTGTTCTGCGCATACTTCACGCCGGCCTCCACCTTCCCTTTGTGCCGGGGCGCGACCGGCTTAGTGGGCAGGATCGCGGTGCCGTAGTGGCGGGCGAAATCCTCCAACTTGGGGTTGAGTTCGGATCAAACCAGTCGGCTTGAATGACGCCGGCCTTCAAGTTGTCGATGACCACCGTGGCGGTCACCCCGCCGAAATGCCGGAAGGCATTCTCCAGGCAGCGGATGAAACTCTCGGTGGTCTGCCGCCACCGCCTCGCTGTAGCCCTTGCGGGAATGACTCAGCACGCAGCGGAACAAGTGCGTCTTGCGGCGTTTACCGTTCTCCATCACCCACGCCCCTGGCCGAAATCCACCTGCATCTCCTGGCCCGGCGCGCACTCCATCCGCCGGAACGGCAACTCGGCGGGCGTCCTGTGCCGGCGGCACTGCAAACCGCCGCACCGCGTGATAACTGCCCGCAAACTGATGCTCGGCCACCAGATCCTGGTAAATCCGCTGCACCGACAAGCCGGCCTGCCATGCCTTCCCGATCTGCTCCCCACGGATCACAGACACTGGCCGGGCCGGGAACGACCGCCGACCCGAATTGCGGGGTGGGTGATTTTGACTCCGCAGCGGTCTCCGAGCCGGTGTGCGGGGTGGGTGATTTTGCGGTGGCTCCGGCCAGATACTTGCGCACCGTGGCCCGGTCCAAGCCCAGTTCCCGCGCGATCTTGCGCTTGGACCAGCCCTGCTCTCGCAGGCTGACAATCGTTTGTCGTTGATTCACTTTGAGTTGATTCATCGCCCGCAGTCTTCCCCGTTCGGAAACCGCAGGACAACGTTTCACCTCAAAGGTGGGTGATTTTCACCCGCAAATTACTGGCTGGTTTTGCCCGCAAACTGACAGTCCGAATTGACGGTGGCTTGGTGCATGTGGTGAACGGCAGTACCTGCGACTGAACAGACGCGCCAACTATGCAATGGTATTGAAGTCAAGAATGGTGCGCGCTGCAGGATTTGAACCTGCGACCCCTTCCGTGTGAAGGAAGTGCTCTTCCACTGAGCTAAGCGCGCATCAAAGACTTACGCAAACCTGTAGCACTCCAAAGACCCCCATAGCGGGCCAGAGTGTGACAAAAAAGTGTGACAACCCGACCGGGAGAAACTACCTTCCCCTCGTTCGCGCGATCGCACTTTGTTGGCTTGCGCCGTGTCATGAAAACGAGAATACGGGGACTCTACAAGCGGGGCAATACCTTTTGGTTTGCTCACCAGAAGGAGGGCCGTCGCTTCTTCGTGAGCCTTAAGACCGACGATTACGTCCAGGCCGTGCAGAAGGCCAGCGTCTTCCTGCGCACGCCAAGCCTCAATCCGACCCAGGGATTGCGCCCCGACATCGAAGCCTTCCTGAATCACCAGCGGGAGCACCACCTGTTCACCGCCGCCACCGCGGACAGCAAAGGAGCCATCCTGCGCAAGTTCGGCGAGTGGATCGGTTGGTTGGACACGGCCTCCATCACCGCTGAGGACATCCAGCGCTTCTACGACGAGCAACGACAGATGATCAAGGAAGGGAGCGCGCAGACCTACGTGATGGCGCTTCGGTCGTTCTTCAGTTGGGCCGTGAAGCAGAAGTTGGCCCGCGTGAATCCCGTTGCGGAGGTCAACGTCGGCCGCGTTGTGTCCACACCCCGGCGCCGATTCTGCACGTTCACCGAACGCGACCAGATCATCGCGGGGGCTCCCACCCCGGAGTTGAAGTTCGCGTTTTGCTGTGGATTCCACGGGGCTCAGGAAGAACGAGATCATCCAGGCCCGGCCCGACTGGTTCGACCTCGACCAGGGGTTGCTCCACGTGAGGAAGACGCCGACTTTTGAACCCAAGGACAAGGAGGAGCGAACCGTCCCGCTGACCAAGGAATTCCGGGAGTTCCTCGCCGAGTACGGCCTGCGCACGCCGTTCATGCTTCGGCCCGACGTGGAACAGGGCAAGTCGCTATACCGGTACGACTTCGACCGCCCGTACTACCGTTACCTCGAACCGCTGGGCTTCCGCTGGGTGACGCCCCACATCATGCGCCACACCTTCGGCAGCCTCCTGGCCAGCCGCGGTTGCTCGATCTACAAGATCGCCATCTGGATGGGCGACGAGGTGG
>JADJWL010000008.1 GCA_016716385.1 Bryobacterales bacterium
AGATAAGCTGCCCTTCTTCTAGAGGCCGCCGCCATGGGGTACCATAAGAGTTTTTGGAACAGGTTGGAAGAGTAGGAATATGTTGATGATCCGGCTGGCGCGGTTCGGCGCCAAGAAGAAACCGTTTTACCGCGTCGTTGTGATTGAGAAGGAACGCGCGCGCAACGGTCGCAATATCGAAGTAGTGGGGCACTACAATCCGCTGACGGATCCCCCCACGGTGGATTTCAAGCACGAGCGGGTGGAGTACTGGACGAAGAGCGGGGCGCAGTTGTCCGACACAGTCGCGCGGCTCCTCGAAAAAAATCCGGCTCCGGCGCCTGCCTAAGCGCGGGGAGGCATTCCGATGGCGGCGGGTGGCGGCATGAAACAACTGGTGGAAGATATCGCCAAGGCGCTCGTCGATGTTCCCGAAGAGGTATCGGTGCACGCCGTGGAAGGTGAGCAGGTCACGGTGCTGGAACTTCGGGTGGCCGACGGGGACCTCGGAAAGATCATTGGGAAGCAAGGGCGCACGGCGCGCTCGATCCGCACGATTCTGGGCGCGGCGAGCATGAAGTTGAACCGCCGATTCACGCTGGAGATCCTGGAGTAGAGTGGCTGAGGCGCCGGGCTGGGTGACGGTTGCGGTGCTGCGCCGGGCCCGGGGAATCAAAGGGGAATTGCTTGCTGTCTCCGAGACGGACGACCCGGATCGCTTCGGCTCGCTGAGCCGGGTCTTTCTGGCGCGGCCCGAAGCTTCCGGCTTGGGCCGGGAGTTTGAAATCGAGCGCGTCTGGTTCCACGGTTCGTTCCCCGTATTCAAGTTCCGCGGGGTCGAGACGATGTCGGACGCGGAGCCGCTGGCGGGCCACGAGGTACGGTTGCCTCTGTCGGAACGGCGGGAGGCGCGGCCGGGCGAGTTTTTTCTGAGCGATCTGGTCGGCTGTGAAGTCGTCGAGCGCGCAGGTGGCTCACGGGTGGGAACGGTGTCCCGCTGGATCGACGCCGGGGGACCGGGGCTGTTGGAGGTCCGGGATGGTGCGGGCCGGGAGTATCTGATCCCGTTCGCCCGTGCGATCTGCGTCGTGATCGATCCCGCCGCCAAGCGGATTGAAATCGATCCGCCGGAGGGATTGCTGGAGTTGAACCGCTCGTGATTTTCCACGTGCTGACGATTTTCCCCGGGTTCTTCACGGGCCCGTTCGAGCATGGTGTGGTGGCGCGGGCGAGGATGTCGGGATTGCTCGACATCCGCGTGCACGATCTGCGGGACTGGACGAGTGACCGGCACCGGACCGTGGATGACCGTCCGTTCGGAGGGGGAGAGGGCATGCTGTTCAAGCCCGAGCCGCTGTTTCTGGCGACGGAGTCGATATTGCCGGAGCGGGACGAAGCGTCCCGCGTGGTCTTGCTGTCCGCTCAAGGGCCGGTGTTCCGGCAACCGGACGCGGAACGGTTCAGCCGGTATCGTCAGCTGGTGCTGATCTGCGGCCGGTACGAGGGCGTGGATGAGCGGGTCGCCGAACATCTGGCCGATGAGGAGTTGTCCATCGGCGATTTCGTGTTGAGCGGCGGCGAACTGGCGGCCGCGGTCGTCATGGACGCTGTGGCCCGGATGCTGCCTGGCGTGCTGGGGAACGAGGAATCGGCCCGGCGCGAGTCGTTCAGCGAAGGGGAGAGGATTTTGGATTGTCCGCAGTACACCCGTCCCGCGGTTTTTCGGGATTGGGGGGTTCCCGAGGTGTTGTTGGGGGGGAACCACGAGCAGATCCGGCAGTGGCGGCGCCGGGCGGCAAGAGAGAAGACGGCCCGGCTGCGCCCCGATCTGCTGGAGCGGACGCTGGAACAGGAATTGGATAGAGAAGGGAAGCATTCATGACACACCCTGCGATTGCAAAGTTTATTGCCAAGCATCAACGGACCGATCTCCCGGAGTTTCGCCCCGGCGACACGATCCGCGTGAACGTCCGCATCCGCGAAGGCGAGAAGGAGCGCCTGCAGGCGTTCGAAGGCACGGTCATCGCCCGCAACAACACGGGCATGGGCGAGTCGATCACGGTCCGCAAGATCAGTTTCAGCCACGGTGTGGAGCGCATTTTCCCGCTGAGCGCGAACGTGATCGAGTCGATCAAGGTCGTCCGCACGGGCCGGGTTCGCCGCGCCAAGTTGTACTATCTGCGTGAGCTGCGGGGCAAGGCGGCGCGCCTCAAGGAGCGCGTCTAAGCGGGACCTCGCGGATGCCGCCGCGCCCGGGCCACGCACGACTTTGCACCAGCCGCATGGAGCGCGACCTGCGGGCGCGCGGGTTCCGCCTCATCGCGGGCGCTGACGAAGCGGGCCGGGGCGCACTGTTTGGGCCGGTCGCCGCGGCCGCCGTCATCCTTTCCCCGGACCGGCCGGTGCGGGGTCTCGATGACAGCAAGCAGATCGAACCGGAAGAACGGGAGCGCCTCGCGGTGCTGATCCGGGAGCGAGCTATCGCGTGGTCAGTGGCCGCCGCCGACGCCGCGACGATCGATCGCATCAACATCTACCAGGCCTCGCGGCTGGCGATGCGCCGCGCCGTCGAGCAACTCACCCCCGCCCCGGACTTCCTTCTGACCGACGCCGTCCCGCTCGATTGGCGAGGCCCGCAGCGCGCGGTCATTCATGGCGACGCGCTGAGCCGGACGATCGCCGCGGCCTCGATTCTGGCCAAGGTGTACCGCGACGACGTGTTGCGGGGGTGGGATCAGGCGTTTCCGGGATACGGGTTGGCGCGCAACAAGGGGTATGGAACCCCGGACCACCTCGCCGCGCTTGTGGCGCTGGGTCCGGCGCCGCTGCACCGAATGAGTTTCGAACCGGTCCGCTCGCTTGCCCGGTTTCCTGCCGCTTCGCTGCAGGCAACGCTGTTCGAAGAGCCCATGGCGGTGGCATGCCGGTGAATCCATCCTCTTCCTCATCGGTGGCGGAGGCGCCCCGCGGCGCCTATCGCTGGTACCACAAGCTGTTCGCGCTGGTCTTCATCGTGTTCTGCCTCGAACTGGGCGTCATCCTGCTCGTGCTGCCGTGGTCGGAATACTGGGACAATAACTTTTTCTCGAATTGGGCGCCCGGCTGGCACGACCTATGGAAGAATGAATACCTGCGTGGGGCGATCAGTGGCCTGGGGATCGTGAACATTTACATTTCGTTCAGCGAGCTCTTCCGGATGCGCCGGTTTCATCCCGCCGGCGCCGACGAGGAACACGATTCGTGAAGCGTTGAGTTTTGGCCAGATCCACTCTAGACTAGGAGGAAGCACTGAGCATGTGGAACCGCCGTAAGGACGAAGAACAAGCGCCGAGAGGATCGGGTCCTTCCTACGCCACCCCGGTTGAATCCGCCAGAGAGGGTATTCCTGTGTCGCCCATGCCGTCACGCGTTTCAGATGATTTTTCCCGCGCCGCCACCGTTGGCAAGTCGGTCAGTATCAAGGGCCAGATCTTCAGCCGTGAAGACCTGGTGATCGAGGGCGAGGTGGATGGCTCGATCGAGCTGCCGGAGCACCGCGTTACAATCGGCCCGCACGGGCGGTTAAACGCCGCCATCCGGGCGCGCGAGATCGTGGTGCTGGGTTCGATCGTGGGCAACGTGGAAGCCACCGACAAGATCGATATCCGCAAGGACGCCCGGCTGGTGGGGGATATCAAGACCGCGCGGATCATCATCGAGGACGGCGCCTACTTCAAGGGCAGCATCGACATCATCAAGGAAGAGCCCGCGCGGGTGGCGCCAAAAGCACAGCCGCCGGCGGCGCCTCCGGTTCAGGCATCGAGTCCGGCGCCGGCTTCGTCCGTGCAGGCAGCGGCCGGCGGAAAGCCGGTCCGCTAGGGGGCGGCATTCCCTTGCTTGGGGGACGGATCAAAGCAATCTTGGGGCTTGGTGGCGGAACGATCCCGCCCGCGCCTTCCCTGGTTCGCAGCGGCGCCAAGGGCGCTGTGCGGGAACCTGTGCAGCGCGTCAGCCGGGCCCTTGAGCAGTTCTTCGCCTACGTCCGCGATGAGCGCGGCCTGTCCATCCTCGACCTGGGCGGAGTCAATCAGGAAAACGTCTCCTACATCACAAACCTCGGCCACAAGCTCTACTCCACCGACTACCTGCGCAACCTGGACGCGACCCTGAAGACGGTCACGTCACCTGAGACGCTGCATCCGGCGGAAATGGAAGGGTTCCTCCAGCAGATCCTGGACTACCCGGATGATTTTTTTGATGGTGTCCTGATGTGGGACGCGTTGACGTTCGCCGAGGCGCGCCTGGCGAACGCGACGGTTGAGCGGTTGTCCCGCATTGTCAAGCCACGCAGCTATCTTCTCGCACTGTTCCACGCGCCCGAGCGTTCGCAGTCGGTGCCGGTCTATTCGTTCCGCATTCAGGGGCCTTCCACGCTGCTCGTGGCCGCGCGCGGCGAAGCTAAGCCGGCGCAGGTGTTCAACAACCGGAACGTCGAAAAGTTGTTTCAAAGCTTCGAGTCGGTGAAGTTCTTCCTCACCCGCGACAGTCTCCGCGAAGTGATCGTGCGGCGGTAGAACCGGCCGTTCTGATTACCCGTGATCGCGCGGTTCCGACCCGCGCTTCCGGATCTCGATGTTCAGCCGCTTGATCTTCTGGTTGAGGGTCGACAGCGGGACGCGCAGGTTGTCCGCCGCTTCGGTCTGGCTCCAGTTGGTCTGCTCCAAGCGCTCGATGATCACGCGGCGCTCGTAGTCGGCCACGATCTCGAACAGCGATGCGTTCGGCGGTAGCGGACCACCCTTGTGCACCCGGATCCCGCTGGCGTGCAGCAGGTGCTCGGGCAGCACGTCGACCGGTACCTCCTGAGCCGTCGCCAGCACCACCGCGCGCTCCACCACGTTCTCCAACTCGCGCACGTTCCCGGGCCAGGTATGATCCATCAGAATCTGCATCGCCTCCGGGTGGAAGCGCAGCCGCGAGCGGTTTCTCTCGTCCAGGTACCGCTCGTTTTCCCGGCTGTACTTGTCGAAGAAATGCTCCACCAGCAGCGGGATGTCTTCTTTTCGTTCTCGCAGCGGCGGGACCGTCAGGTTGATCACGTTCAGCCGGTAGTAGAGATCCTCGCGGAACCGCTTCTCATCGACGAGCTTCCGCAGATCCTCATTGGTCGCCGCGAGAATGCGTACGTCGACGCGCATCACCTCCGACGAACCGAGCGGCATGAATTCCCGCTCCTGGATCACGCGCAGCAGTTTGGCCTGCGTTTCCTGGCCCACGGTCGCGATCTCGTCAAAGAAGATCGTCCCCTTATGGGCAATCTCGAAATACCCCTTGCGGCCCTGGATGGCGCTGGTAAACGCGCCTTTGACGTGCCCGAACAGGGTCGATTCGAGCAGTTCCGGGGGCAGCGAGCCGGAGTTCACCGGGACGAACATCTGGTCTGCGCGCGGGGAGGCGGCGTGAATCGCTTTCGCGATCAGTTCCTTGCCTGTGCCGGTCTCGCCGCTGATCAGGATGGTGGCGCGGCTTGCGGCCGCCTGGCTCACCAAGTCCAGCAGACGCAGCATCCGCTCGCTCTTCCCGACGATGTTTGGGAAGCTGTAGCGCTGCTTAAGCGCCCGCTTGAGCTGCCGGTTTTCCGTCTCGAGCCGGCGGCCCGCGATCATGCGGCCGATCTCGAGCAGGAGTTTCTCGTTGTCCCAGGGCTTCGAGAAATAGTCGTTGGCGCCGGCTTTCAGCGCATCCACCGCCACCTGCACCGAGCCGAACGCGGTGATCATGGCGATCGGCGTCTCGCGATCCCGCTCGCGCGCTTCCTTGAGGACCTCCATGCCGCTCATGTCGGGCAGCATCAGATCCAGCAGGACCAAGTCATAGCCGCGGGATTCGAGCGCTCGCAACCCCTCGCGTCCGGTGCCGGCCAGGTCGACGGCGTACTCTTCGAGGGTCAGCAGGACTTCCAGGCTTTCGCGGATGTCGGCCTCGTCGTCGACGACGAGAATCCGGCCGCGCGCTGCCTCCGCGGTTGGGGATTGGTGCGCTAGAGCTTCAGACATTCACCGGCTTCCGCGCCTCAACCGAGACGCAGGGGAAATCCAGGCGGAATCGCGTGCCGCCGCCCGGACGGCTGAACACCTTGACGGTTCCACCATGTTCTTGAATGATACCGTAGGTGACGCTCAGCCCAAGGCCGGTGCCTTTCTTGGCGCCCTTGGTGGTGAAGAATGGATCGAAGATGCGGCGCAGGTTCTCCGCGTCGATGCCGTGGCCCGTGTCGGACACTTCCACCTGGACCCGGCCCTCGTCATGCCATGACCGCACCGTCAGCATGCCGCCCGGCTCCATCGCGTCGCGGGCGTTGAGGAACAGGTTCAGGAAGACCTGCTGGAGTTTGCCGGCGTTGCCCGACACCTCGTCGCCCGAGGGATCCAGATCCAGTTCCACCTTCAGTCCAGCCTTCTCGAACTGGTGCTCCAGCAGCGACGCCGTCTCCTGGATCACGCGGTTCAGACTCAGACGCGAAAATTGCGTGGTCGAGGTCCGGGAGAAGTTCAGCAGCGAGTTGACAATTTCGCTCGCGCGGAACGTCTGCTTGGTGATCTTTTCGAGCAGGCGGGCCTTCTGGTCGTCATCTGCCACCTGCTTGGCGAGCATCTGGACGTAGGTCGAGATCACGGCCAGCGGCGTGTTGACCTCGTGCGCCACGCCCGCCGCGAGCAGGCCGATGCTGCTCAGCTTGTCGGCTTGCACGAGGCGCTGCTCCAGTTCGGCGCGATCGGTGATGTCGTCGAAGATGACCAGCCGTCCGATCTGCTCCAGATTCTTGGCGACCAGCGGCGCGACGGCGACGTTCACCGTCGTCTCGGGCGGCGGAGGATGCCCCGAGCCGTTGCCGGAGGCGGGCATCTGCTGGGGGCGCAGGATGAACTTGTAGATGTGATGGATCCCGCTTTCGCCCCGCACCTGCTCGAAGCGGTCCGCCAGGTCGGGCGGGAACAGAGCGCTCAACAGACGGCCGACGGCCTTCTGCCGGGGAATGCCGGTCAGTTCCTCCATCTGCGAGTTCCAGCTCTCGACCCGGTCGTCCAGGTCCACCGCCAGGACGCCGACGTTGATCGACTCGACGATGTTCTCGCTGAACTCCTTCAGCCGCTCGTTTTCTTCCACCTTGCGCTGCAGCGAATGGTAGAGCCGGGCGTTCTCGACGGCGATCGCCAGATAGCCGGAGAGGGTGAGCAGCAGTTCCACATCCACGCTCGACAGGAAATCGCCGTCTTCAGTGCGGCTCACGCCGAGGAAGGCAATGGTCCTGCCGCGAACGGTACAGGGCAGGTAGTAGTTCAGATCCAGGTCGGCGATGGTCTGCCGGGCCGACGGCGGGATGGCCCGCGAAACGGCGTCGAGCAGATAGCGGGTGCGTTCGAAGAACAGGTAAGGGCGGTCCGGCCGCGGGCCGCTTGCTCCGGGCGCCGCCTTTGGATCCCGCCAGCCCGGCGCGCCGGGCGCTTCGTCGAGAAAACCCAGGTCCAGCGGATAATCCGACGTGATGGCGCGCCCGTGCCGGTCCCACAGCCCTTCGCCCATGGCCAGCTTGAAGCGGCGTGAGCCGTCCGGCGCCTCCTCGGCCAGGAACACGGCCAGGTGTTTGATCGAGAGCGTGTGCCGGAGGCGCTCGGCAAGCTTGGCCAGCATCTGGTCGAGGTTGGTCTCGGCGCTCAATTCGCGGGCGAACTGGACGAGGGTCTGGCGGTAGTCATAGCGGTCGCGGTAGAAGTACTTGTCGAGCCGCTCCTGGATCCAGTTGCGCACGGGCTGGAACAGGAACGCGGCGAGGAGCATGATCGCCACCAGCCCGCCCTGCCCGATTTCCTTGATATTCTCCTGGGCGAATTTGGCCAGCGAGAAAACGATGCCGTAGAACCCCGCCAGCACGCACAGGGTGGCCAGCGTGTAGGCGTATCCGCGGCGGAACAGGATATCGACGTCCATCAGCCGGTAGCGGATCACCGCGTAGGCCAGCGTCAGCGGCACAAACGCCAGAGACAGCACCGACAGCTTCATGTACGCGTTCGGCACGACGCCCATCGCGTAGGGCGCCACGTAGAACGCCGCGAACGGCACGAAGCCCGAATAGGCACCGTTCCGCAGCCACTTCAACTGTTGCCGCAGGATCGGGTCCTCGGCGGCGCGGGCACGGAAGCTCAATACGATCGCCCCGAACAGGTAAACCGCGGTCAGGAAGATCAGCCACACCCGGTCCATCGCGTGGCGCACTTCCACGAGCGGCAGTTCGAACCGCAGGACCCCGGCGGTGACCGCGATGAATCCGATGAGCAGTGCGCCCGCGGGGGCGTAGAGCAGGGCCTGCCGGGTGCGCGTCCGGATCCACGCCGCGGGCTCCGGAAATGTCAGGCAGAAGTGCAGGAACAGCGTCGGGGCGAGCAGGCCCGCCAAGACATTGCCGAAATAGACCACCTGATCGAACGCGTGCAACTGGCCCGTGTAGTGGAACGTGCAGAAAACAAACGAGGTGAGGCAGAAAATATAGAAATGGCGGGCCTTGTGGGCCGATCCCCGGCGGTAATACACGAACAGCCCGATGAGCAGGTACACCGCGCCAACGAGGTACTGGTAGAGAACCGCCTTGTCGCGCGGCGCCTCCCCGACAATGACCGTGGTCTTGAACTCGACGCCGCCCCGTTCGACCTGGTACACGGCGGAGTTCCAGGCGCCCAGACCGACCAGGATCTTGGTGACATCGAGAGCCTTTTCAATGGGCTGGCCGCTGATCCGGACCAGCCGGTCTCCCGGCCTGATGCCGGCGTTGTCCGCGCCGCCACTCGGCATGACGCGCAACGCTTCCACTTTACGCCCGGGAGGCGTGGCCGCTTTCCGCTCCACCCACGTCGCTCCGTCTTCCGGCAAGCGGAAGTGGAGCTGGCGCTCGAAGTTGATGCTCGCGGCGATGGCAGCCGCCACCGTGAGCACCGTCAGGAGCGCTGTGGAGAACTGGAAGCGAAGTTCCTGAAGCATCGTGGCCGCCTTCGGTCAAGGCACGACCCTAGTCTTCACTGTACAGCAACTCAAAGACCAACCGCCGGGCTCACTCTGTTACGTCCTCTTGATCAATCCTGCCAATCACTTACGAAGATGTTGCAGGCGCGATTCCGCAATCTGGGAGGGATGCACTATGAGGAAGTGTAACTCTTTGACACGACCGTTCGTTGCACATCCGATTGTGCAATATTCTTGCGCAATTCCTGGAATTCGGCAAAATCCGCCCCGATTCCCGTCCGCTACAATTGAGACACGATGAAACTCTCCGCCGGAAGCGGCGTCCGGCTCCCGATCGATGCGTATCTGCCCGAGGCGCGGACACTTCTCGCCGCTGCGGGGAGCCTGCTCGTCGAAGCGGCGCCCGGAGCCGGGAAAACCACCCGCCTTCCGGCGGCACTGGCCGATACGGGGCGCGTCCTGGTGCTTGAACCAAGGCGCCTCGCGGCGCGCCTGGCCGCCGTGCGCGTCGCGCGGGAACTAGGCACTGCTCCGGGCGACCGGGCCGGCTACCAGGTGCGTTTCGATCGCGTTGCCAGCGACCGGACCCAGGTGCTCTACATCACCGAAGGCGTCCTGCCCCGGCTGCTGGCCAGCGATCCCGACTTGCGCCACTACGCGACGGTGGTGCTCGATGAATTTCACGAGAGACACCTCGAGACCGACGCCGCGCTGGCGATCCTGGCCTCGCTGCGCGAGCGCCGCCCGGACCTCCGGCTTGTCGTCATGTCCGCCACGCTGGAGGCCGCACCCGTCGCCGCGTTCCTGAACGCCGCGGTGCTCTCCGTCCCGGGCCGCCAGTATCCCCTCGACATCGCGTATACCCCGGTCTCGGCCGATCCGCTCGAGGAACGGGTCGCGGCGGCGGCCGCCCGGCTCACCGCCCAGGGACTGGACGGCGACATCCTCGTCTTCCTCCCCGGGGCGGCTGAAATCCGCCGCGCCGCCCGTGCCCTGGAGCCGCTGGCGCGGCGCGTCGGCTGCGACGTGCTCCCGTTGCACGGCGACCTCTCGCCCGAAGACCAGGACCGCGCCATCGAACCCGGTCTCCGGTGGAAGATCATCCTCTCGACCAATGTTGCCGAAAGTTCGATCACCATCGAAGGCGTGACGGCCGTCATCGACAGTGGTCTGGCGCGAATCGCCGCCGATTCGCCTCGCACCGGGCTGCCCCGGCTGGAGGTCACGCGCATTAGCCAAGCCTCGGCGAACCAGCGTGCGGGGCGCGCGGGCCGCACCGGTCCCGGACGCGCGATCCGTCTCTACCCGCTTGAGGACTTCGTGCGGCGGCCGGAACACGACACGCCGGAGATTCTGCGCCGCGACCTCGCCCCGCTCCTGCTGGATCTGCATGGCCTCGGGTTTGCCGGATCCGCCGGCCTCCGCTGGCTGACGACCCCGCCTGAGGAAGCTGTGGCGGCCGCCGGTGCGCTGTTGGACCGTCTCGGCGCGCTGGCCGGGGCAACGCTAACGGCGGCCGGTCGGCGCATGGCGCGGTTGCCGATGCACCCGCGGTTGTCCCGCCTGGTCTTGGAGGCGGACCAGCGGGGAGCCGGCCGGGAGGGCTGTGCCGCCGCCGCATGGTTGTCTTCGGGAGTCCGCCCCGCGGCCGCCGCCGAAGCCACTGGACCGTCCGACGTGCTCTCCTTGCTCGACTCACCCGCGCCTCACTTGGTGCGCCGCCTGACAGAACAGATCGTCCGGCTCGCCCGGCCACGGAACGGCGGCAGCGAGACGGGCCTGCTCCAGGCGCTCCTGGCCGCGTTTCCCGACCGTGTCGTCCGCCGCCGCCAGGGCCGCAATCTCATGCTGGCCTCGGGCAGTCCGGCGGAACTCGCGGCTTCAAGTTGTGTCAGCGTACAGCCGCTGCTGGTTGCTGTGGATGTGGAAGACCGTCCGGACCGCGGTGTACCGCTCGTCCGCGCCGCCAGCGCCATCGAACCGGACTGGCTACTGGAACTGTTCCCCGAATGCATCGAAGCAATCCGCCGAGTGGAATGGGACCGTGCCGCCGAACGTGTCGAGGGGGTAGAAGCGCTCGTCTACGGGGCGGTTGCCGTGGTTGAATCGCGCGGGCTGCCCGATCCTGACGAGGCCGCGCCTCTGCTGGCGCGCAAGGCGACCGAGGCCGGCGTCGCCCGCTTCGCGGATCCGGACGAACTGGCCGCCCTCCAGGCGCGCATTGCGTTCGCCGCGCGCCATTCCGGCATGGAACCCCTCCCGGACACCGCCGTCGAAGACGCGCTGACGACGCTTTGCCGGGGATTGCGGAGCCTCTCCGACTTGGAGGCGGCTTGCGCCGGCGGACGCCTGGCTGCGGCGATCCTGGACGCGCTTCCTCCCGGCGCGCGAGCGCAACTGGATCGCGCCGCGCCCGAGCGGTTGCGCCTCCCCAGCGGACGCACGGCCCGCATCCGGTACGCCGCGCATCAACCGCCCTGGGTCGCCTCGCGGCTGCAGGATTTCTTCGGCTTGCGGGAGACGCCTCGCATCGGACCCGCACAAGTGCCGCTGGTTCTGCACCTGCTGGCGCCGAACCAGCGCCCGGTGCAGACGACAACGGATCTGGCTGGATTCTGGGAGCGCTTATATCCGCAAGTCAGGCGGGAACTGGGCAGGAGATACCCGAAGCATGCGTGGCCGGAGGCGCCCGTCCACTGCGATTGAACCGTTACTTTGCCGCCGCGGTAGCCGGCTGAGATTCCTCCATCATCCGCCGGAACTTCTGCCGCTGTTCCTCGTTGAGGATGGTCATGATCCGGGTCTTGCCGTCACTCACCACGTTCCGGTAGTACATCGTGAAATCGTCGAGGATCGCCTCGATCTCCCGGGTCTGGTCGGGAGTGAGGTTGAGGTCGCGTTTCCACTTCTGCACGGACAGCGCCTTGCCGCCCTCGGTCCAGAACGGAGGACTCTTCTGGCGGAAACGGTTCACCGCGGTCATCGATCCGGCGCCGAGAATCGCGCCGAGAACGAAGACCAGCATGATGGAGGTCGCGCAGGCTACGCGCGAGTTCTGCAGGCCGGGACGAAGGTTTGCCGCCATGGAAGCCCTATTCCTGGAAACTCGCCAGCCGGACCAGCATCTGGTCCCGCGCGAGTTCATGGGCGGGCGAGTTCATCCACGTTTCCTCGTCGGCAACCAGCACCATCTCGGGACTTGGGACCGCCGCCATCTCCGTCTCGTAGGAGACGAGAAAGCTTCCCAGCACGGCCAGCATCACCAGGCACGCGAATGCCAGCCGCTTGGCGAACGCCGGTTGAAAAAATAGCGTCCACACCGAACGGTCTTCGATCTCCAGCCGGTCCGACAGCCGGGCGTAGAAACCCGGCGGCGGCAGCGGAAGCTCTTCAGCGGGCATGCGGAAGGAGGCAAACAGACCCGACTGCGTCCGCATCGCCTCGACTTCCGCCCGGCACGCCGGGCATACCTTCAGATGAGCTTCGAATTCCCGCGCCTGAGTGGTGTCCAGTTCCTGCGAAAGATACTCTTCAAGCCTGTCTATGATGACTTGGTGCATTTCTTTTCCCTAAGACTGACTCCTGCTGCCTGGCACGCACCATACCCCGCGGTTCTGCCTTTCGTGACCGCTTCGGGATTGAGGCTGAATTCCACCATCTAACTTACTTCCAAACCGGCTGCCCCGCAACCCTACGCGGACGCTCCCGCGACGCGGTCGATCCGCTGGGCGGCTTTGAGCAGCTTCTGCCGGGCGCGGAATAACTTCACCTTGACGGTATTCTCGTTGAGCCCGGTCATCTCGGCCAGTTCTTCCACCGAATGGCCTTCTACTTCCTTCATCATCAGGAGCATCCGCTCCTCTTCGCTGACCTTGGCCAGCAGCTTGCCAAGGTAGTCGCGCCTCGCGAGGTCGGCGTCGGCCTGCGGCGCCAGCGACACGGACGGTTCGGTGTTCTCCACCCGCCGTACTTCGTCCTCGCTCATGTCGCTCTCGTAGACCAGCTTGCGGACCTTCTTCTTCCGCAGGTAGTCGTAGCACTCGTTCACCGTGATCTTGTAAATCCAGGTGATCAGCGAGCTGCGGAAATCGAACTTTCCAATGGAAAAGTAGATCTTTGCGAAGACCTGCTGGGCGATGTCTTCGAGGTCGTTGCGGTGCCGCACGATCCCGTGGATGATCGAAAACACTTTGGACTGGTAGCGTTCGACGATCTCGCGGAACGCCGCTTCCTCCCCTTGCTGCGCCCGTTGCACGAGCGCGCCTTCCTGAGTGTTGAGGTAGTCCACTCGAGTCTTCGTCGCGGCTTCCCGGCCCAGTCGCCCGACTGGACCCTTCGGCTCCGCTGCCGGGAAAGGAAGAATGCCAGTCAAAGTGGTCATACACCGTAACCTACGTGGCACAGGACCAGGCGGTTACATTGTAGTACGGAAGTTCGTTCCAGTTGCGGACCGGCCGGGCAGCCACCATACTGGAGGGTTACGAACCTGCTTCGAATCAGACAGTTGGAGGGAAGATGGAACGCGTGTGCAGATTCCGGGTAGACGGGCGTGAGTCCTACGGCCTGATTGACGGTGATATCGTATACGAAACAAATGACTTATTCTCGCGCGACAGGGGCGCCCGCCACTCATTGGCCGGGGTGGAACTCCTGGCGCCCTCTCTCCCTTCCAAGATCGTCTGCGTCGGGCGCAACTACTTGGAGCATGCGGCGGAATTCAACAACCCCGTCCCGGTGGAACCGTTGATCTTCCTCAAGCCCCTGTCTGCGCTGAACGGGCCGGGCGGCGCCATCGTCTATCCGCCGATCTCCCAGCGCGTGGACTACGAAGCCGAACTGGGCCTGGTGATCGGCCGCCGCGCCCGGAATGTGCCGCGCGATCGGGCTTGGGACTATGTCTTCGGATTCACTTGCGTGAATGACGTCACCGCCCGCGACCTGCAGCGCAAAGACGGACAGTGGACGCGCGGCAAAGGATGCGACACGTTTTGCCCCGCCGGACCGTGGATCGTGCGCAAGGAGGATGCCGATTTCGCGTCGCTTCGTGTGCGCGGCTATCTCAACGGGGACCTCGTCCAGGACGCTCCGGTGACCGATATGATCTTCCCGGTGGATGCTATCATCGCCTACATCACCGAGTTCATGACTCTCGAGCCGGGCGACCTCGTCGCCACGGGAACGCCTTCCGGGGTCGGTCCCATGCGGCCGGGCGCTCGCGTCACGGTCGATATTGAAGGCATTGGCCGGTTGGAAAATTCTGTCGTCTGAAGTGATCCGATGGTGGGAAGCGTTTCTCTGATCGTCCTGTTGTGGGCCGCCGCAGGGCTCATCCTGACGCTCGGCGGCTGGCTGTTCCTGCGCGCGCTGCGCCGCCGCCAGGACAGGGAGAGGCTGCGCCGCGGCACGGTCTACCGGGAAGGCCGCATGGGCGAGGCTTTGGTCACCGACGCGCGGGATGGGATCGTGTACTATCAGTATGAGGTGCGGGGCGTTGTCTACGCCGCCTCTCAGGACGTGTCCGCTCTGGTGGATCGCCTCCCATCCGACTTGACTCAGGTGATTGGACACGGGGCGTTGAAGTATCTTCCGAGAAATCCGGCCAACTCCATTACCGTCTGTGAGGAGTGGAGTGGCCTGCGCATCCGCCAGCCTGTTCCTGGGAACCTCGAAAACGAAGAAAGTGAGCTCGCATCATCATGATCAAACTGGGTACTTTGAAGACCTTGGGTGCTGCCGTCCTGCTGACCGCCGCCCTCGCTCTCCCGGCAGCCGCACAGAATAGGTTCGGCCAGCCGAAGTCCATCATCCACGTCGTGACGGTCTTGTGGAAGACCGATGCCACCGAGGCACAGAAAACGGCCGCCATTGAAGGCGTCAGGAAGATGGCCGCCGAGATCCCCGGCATCACCAACGTCTGGACGAAGAAGATCAAGGTCCAGGGCCGCGGCCCCGACGGCCGGCCCTACGATACGCTCTTTGTGATGGAGTTCAAGGATCAGGCGGCGTTCGATGCGTACGGCGATCACCCGGCCCACAAGGCTTGGGAGAAGATTTATCTGCCGATCCGGCAGGTAAGCACCACGCACGACGTCACCAATTAGGGTTCGCGGAACGTCTTTACTATCGATCCGGCGGCGCGCCCCTTGTGCGCCGCCAAACCGAAGGAGCGTCCTATGAAACGAAAACTGCTTCTCCTGGCTGCCTGGGCACTGGTTCCGGCGCTGGCCCAGAATGACTCATTCGAGAAACTTGCCCCCTATTAGGCGACCCCCGAGACCATCGTCCAGAAAATGTTGCAACTGGGCGAGTTAAAGGCGGGCGAGCGAATGTTCGACCTCGGAAGCGGGGACGGACGCATTGTCATCATGGCCGCTGAGAAGTTCCGCGCCCAAGCCACAGGGGTGGAGTGGGACAAGGACCTTCACAAGCAGAGCATGGACAAGATCGCCTCGCTGAAGCTCGATAAATCTGCCCGGATCATCAATGGCGATATCCTCAAGCAGGATTACACCTCAGCCGACCTCGTCACGGTTTACCTGCTGCCCACCTCGAATGACAAGATCCGTCCGCTTTTGGAGAAGCAACTGAAGAAGGGCACGCGCATCGTCTCGCATGACTTCGAGTTCCGCGACTGGAAGGCGGACAAAGTCGAAGTGATCGACGACGACGGAGAAGGGCGCTCGCACACCCTCTATCTATACCGCCGCTAGCCGGCGGCGGTACCGCACATGCAGTTCCCTCCGAAGATCGAACGGGAGCAGTGGGTCTACTACCTGTCGGTTTCGCGGCTCGCGCTGGCCGGATCCTGCCTGTTGGCCCAGTTGGTCCTGGTGCATCACCGGAACCCGGTGGTGACGCTGGCGCTGGTTCTCTTTGTCGCGCTGAGCGCTCTGGTCGTGAAGCGGAGGGAGGACATCCACCGCCGCTTCGGGAAGTTCGCCCTCTTCCTTGACACTCTGTTCTTCATGTTGCTGGCGCGATACGGGGAGATCGAGACCCTGTGGCTGGCTCCTGCCTTCTACCTCTACCTGTTGACCGCGGCCGTGTCCCTGTTCGGTCCGCGCGAAGTGGCCGTGGTGGCGGCGGCGTGCGTGCTGTTCTTCGCCACAGCACACCCGGGCGCCCAGTTCGTGCTTCGCGAGACGATCCTCGTCGGCGGCGCGTTCGCCTGTGCGTACTCGCTGCAGAAGCGCCGCCTGGAACGGCAGCTCCAGGACATGCAGGCTCAGGTGGAGCAGGCCCGCGACCTCGCCAAGACAGCGCGTGAAGCGGAATGCCAGCGCATCGCGGCGGACTTCCACGACGGTCCCCTGCAAAGTGTGATCAGCTTCCAGATGCGGCTCGAGATTCTGCGCAAGCTGTTGAATCGCGACTTGAATTCCGGCAAGCAGGAACTCGAGCAGCTCATCGAGATGGCCAAAGGGCAGGTCCGCGAGATGCGCAGCTTCGTGCGGGAGATGCGGCCGCTCGACGTCGACGGCGCCAGCCTCACCGCGGCCACCCGCAAGGTCGTTGACGAATTCCAGAAGGAAAGCGGAATTCCGGTGACGTTCGTCGGCGGGGACCGTGTCTTCTCCGCCGCCCCGGAAACCTGCACCGATCTCCTCCAGATGGTGCGCGAGGCGTTGAGCAACGTCCAGAAGCACTCCAAGGCGACCCGTGTGGCGGTGGCTCTCGAGAGAGTCGGGCAGGTGCTGGAGGTGTCGGTCGACGACAACGGCGTCGGGTTCCCGTTCAGCGGAACGTTCTCGCTGGATGAATTGGAACTCCTGCGCCTGGGTCCGGTCAGCCTGAAGCGCCGCGCCCGCTCGCTTGGCGCCGACTTGCAGCTTGAATCGCGTCCGGGCCGCGGGGCGGGCCTCAAGCTGAAGGTCCCGATTTGAGCCGTCTCTGGCTGCTCGTCCTGTGTCTGACCGCTTGCGGGCGCTACGCCGAGTTCCAACTTCCCGAGCCTCACGGCGAGCCAACGAAATCCTTCCGCTGGGAAGCGGTCCCGCCCCCTGTGCTTCTCCGTGGGGCCCCAGGAGAGTGGGACCACGCGGACGTCCTGAACCCGGCAATCGTGCGGCATGGCGGGCGCTACCTCTGCCTGTACTCGGGTTTCGACGGCGCAACCTGGCATACCGGCCTTGCCGAATCGCCGGACGGTCTGGTCTGGGAAAAGCAGGGACGTGTTCTCAGTCCGGACGCATCCACCTGGGAGGGCGCCTACATCGCGGCCAACGGCGCCGCTGTGGCGCGCGGCGAAACCATCTTCTACTGGTATCACGCCGGACCGCGCGACCGGCCGGCCATCGGACTGGCAACGTCTCCGGACGGCCGCACGTGGCGGCGCGAACCTGCCCCGGTGCTCGAGCCCGGACCGCGCGGAAGCTGGGACGAGCGCGGCGTCGCCGACCCGTTCGTGGTTGAGGCGGACGGCTGGTTCCACTTGTACTACCTCGGGCAGGACCGTGCCCGCCGCCAGCGCCTGGGCGTCGCCCGCTCGCGTGACGGCGTCCGCTGGCACAAGCATCGCGGCAACCCTCTGCTCGAACTGGGCGAATCCGGTGCGGCCGATGAGAACGGCTTGGGGGAGCCGGCGGTGTGGCGCTCCCACGGCGCCTGGTGGATGCTCTATACCGCCCGCGCGTTCGACGAGCGGCGCCGCCTGGTCCTGGCGCGTTCAGCCGATGGGATCGCCTGGAAGAAGATGCCGGTCACGATTGCCGGCGGCGAAGACTGGAATCGCGCGGTCGTCTGCGACGCGGAGATCGCCCTGGAAGACGGGCACGTCCGGGTCTGGTTTGGCGGCGGAGACCGTCCCTCGCCCGACGAAAACCTCAGCGGACAGATCGGCGCCGGCCGCCTCGTTCCGGAGCCGTAGGACAATAGCGGGGTGAACGTCGGCATCACGTGTTACCCCACCTACGGCGGCAGCGGCATCGTCGCCACCGAACTCGGGCTGGAACTGGCCAACCGCGGCCACCAGGTCCACTTCATCACGTATTCCAATCCCATCCGCCTGGACCCCGGCACCCCGCGCATCCATTACCACGAAGTCGAAGTGTCAAACTACCCGCTGTTCCAGTACCCGCCCTACTGCCTCGCTTTGGCCTCGCGGATGGCCGAGGTCGCTGAATCGTACAAGCTCGACCTGTTGCATGTCCACTACGCGATCCCGCATTCCATCGCCGCGATGCTGGCCCGCCAGATGCTTGCTCCGAAGCGCCGGCTGCCGTTTATCACGACTCTGCATGGCACCGACATCACCCTGGTCGGCATGGACCGTTCTTACTTTGGCATCACGAAGTTTTCGATCGAGCAGTCCGACGGTGTCACCTGCATCAGCGAGGACCTGAAGCAGCGCACGGTCGAAGTATTCGGGGCGGGTCACGAAATGCGCGTGATCCACAACTTCGTGAATTGCGACATCTACAAGCCTGATCCGGAACACGCCGAGGCCCACCAGTACGCGCCGGGGGGCGAGAAAATCCTGCTCCATCTGTCGAACTTCCGCCCGGTGAAGCGCGTGCTGGATTGCATTCATGTCCTGGCAAAGGCGCGGCTCCATGTGCCGGCCCATCTGGTGATGGTTGGCGATGGGCCGGACCGGGGTCCGGCCGAGGCGCTGGCGCGTGAACTGGGCGTTGAGCGCCACGTCACCTTCCTGGGAAAGCAGAACCACGTGGAGCGTCTGCTGCCAATGGCCCACGCATTACTCCTGCCGAGCGAACTGGAAAGCTTCGGTCTGGCGGCGCTGGAAGCGATGGCGTGCGGTGTGCCGGCGGTGGCGACGCGCGTCGGGGGTGTGCCGGAACTGGTGACCCACGGCGTGGACGGTTACCTGGAGGCGCCGGGCGACGTGGCGGCCCAGGCGTCCCGAGTCGTCGAGTTGCTGAGCGACAGCACCCGGCACGCCAGGATGTCCGCCGCCGCGCGCGAGACTGCGACGACACGGTTCTGCGCGACCAAGATCATCCCTCAATACGAGGAGTATTACGCGAGTCTGTAGGGCTGGCCACCACGGTCTACTCGTTGAGCTTGATCACCGAAAAATGGGCGCCTTGCGGATCCGCAACCACCGCGAAGCGTCCGACCGGCGGGATGTCCGTGGGCGGGACGCCGATTTTTGCCCCCAACGCACCGGCCTGCGCAGCGGCGGCGTCGCAATCGGCAACCTGGAAGTACGCCATCCAGTGCGGCGGCATGTCGCCCCACTGCGCGTCCATCTGGACCATGCCGGCCGCCGACTGGCCGCCCGACTGAAATTCGGTGTACTCGACCGGTCCCATCTGGGAGATCTTCGTTCCCCAGCCGAACAGTTGACCGTAGAAGTCCCGCGCCCCTACCGCGTCCCGGGCAGCCAACTCGGCCCAGCAAAACGCGTTTGGCTCGTTGACCACGCTGGAGCCGCTGTGGCCCAACGGCTGCCAGAGGCCGAGGTAAGCGCCCTGGGGGTCCTGAACGACGGCGATGATGCCGTTCTCACCCACTGGAGACGGTCCCATCAGGACCTTGCCGCCTAATTCGTTGACACGGGCCACGGCTGCAGCCGCGTCCTCCACGCAGACGTAGAGCAGCCAGTGCGGGGGTACGTGCATTTCCAGTTGCTGCGGCGAAAGCCGGTAGCCTCCCCCGGCCTGAGCGCCTTCCAGTTTCCACATCAGGTACTCGCCGCCCTGCGGCATCGGATGGCGCTGTGCGTCCCAGCCGAACAGGCCGCGGTAAAACGCTTCGGCGGCCGTGGTGTCCGTCGTCCCGAGTTCAACCCAGCAAAACGTTCCCGGCGCGTGCTTGTCGAGTTTCATCAGACTCGCCTCCTTCCAAGGCGTGCATCAGGATAGCAGGGTTGCCGTGCGAGCGGGCGAAGCCCTGATCGAGGATCTCCGCCGGCTGCGGTAGAGACTCTCGTCACGACAGGGGCGCGCCGTCAGACGGCCAGCGAAGGAACATACATGCGCAGGATGGCCGGCGTCAGGTCGGCGCCGAGCCCCGGTCGTTCCGGCGGCAGGTAGGCGCCCTTTTCGAACGGCGGCGTCAGTCGTTCCATCATCTCGTTGCCCGGTTCTCCGGTTCCGAAGCTTTCCGCCATGGGGCAGTTGGGATGGGAAATCACCAGGTGGATCCCGAAGACGCTGCCGCCGCGGTGCGGCATCACCGGGACCCCCTGCGCGGCCGCGATCGCCGCGACGTGGCGGGCGTCGGTGAGGCCGCCACACCACGTCAGATCGGGCTGGAGAATGTGCGCGGCGCTGTGCCGGAGCACATGGGCAAACCCGTAGCGCGTGTACTCGTGTTCGCCCAGCGCGATGCGTGTGCCGCGGACCTCCCGGCAGAGCCGCTCGTATCCCGCCAGGTCGTCGGGCAGCAACGGTTCCTCGATGAAGTCGAGCCGGAGGTCTTCAGCGGCCCGGGCGAACTCGAGCGTGTATTCGACGTTCCAACGGCACAGGCAGTCGATCATGAGCCTGCTGTCCGGTCCAATGATCGACCTTGCCTTGCGCAATTCGGCCAGAAGGCGCTGCATGCTCTCTTTGTCGGCGCCGCCCACGCCTTCGTAAAGGCCCATCTTGAAAGCCCGGAAGCCGAGGGCGACCCCGCGCTCGAAGTTCGAACCGGTGGAATACGCTGGCGCGCGTTCTTTCGCCGCGCCGCCAAGCAGGCGCCAGACCGGCAGCCCCGCCGCCTGGCCGGCGATGTCCCACAACGCGAGATCGATGCCGCTGATCGCCATGATCGCCAGGCCCTTGCGCCCATAGAACGAGGTGGAAGAGAACATCTGCTCCCAGAGAAGCTCGATGTTGGCCGCATTGGCGCCCACTAGTAGGTCCTTCAGATGCGTTTCGATGATGTGCACCGCGGCCGTCCCGCCTCCGCCCATTCCGTAGCCGGTGATGCCCTGGTCCGTCCGGATCTGCACCAGGATGCTTCCCGCCAGTTGGGAGAAGGGTCCGAACCAGCGCCAGCGCGCGGGGTCATAATCCGACGTGAATTCGCGCCTGCCGAATCGCGACGCGGGCAGCAGGGGCAGCGGGGCGGCTTTCACCGAAACAATTCTTTGCGCAACCGGAGCAGCCAGAGCTGCCGCGAAGGCGGGCGCCTGGGCCAAAAGGGTGCGGCGGGTGACCCGTGATGCCATTCTGCAAGTCTACTGGAAGATTTGACAACCCCGCGGCAGTCCGGTAGAACTGGTGGCCATCAGACCGAGGAAGAATCCGATGATCGAACGGCGCTACTTTCTGCCAGCCGCCCTGGCCGCAGCCGCGGCACGGCGCGTCCAGGCCTCCGACAAGATTACCGTCGCCCTGATGGGCGTCCGTGGGCGCGGCCGCGGACTGACGGCCGCCTTCTGCGCCCAACCCGACGTGAACGTCGCCTATGTGTGCGACGTCGATCAGAACGTCGTGGAGGCCGCGTACAAGACTATTGAGGACTCAGGACGCAAGCGGCCGCCCCTGGTCGCCGACATCCGCCGCTGCCTCGACGACAAATCGATCGATGCCGTTGTCATGGGGACGCCCGCGCACTGGCACGCTCCCGGCACGATCCTGGCCTGCGACGCAGGCAAGGACGTGTACGTCGAGAAGCCCGCCTCGCACAACATTCGCGAAGGACGGCTGATGGTGGACGCGGCGCGCCGCAACCGGCGCATTGTCCAGGTGGGCTCGCAACTGCCGAGCCTGCCGGCCACGCAGGCGTTCCACGACTACGTCCAGTCCGGCAAGCTGGGCCGCGTGCTGATGGCCAAGGTGTGGAACGTGCAAATGCGCCGCAACATCGGCCGCCTGCAGGACGAACCCGTGCCGCCCGGCATCGACTACGAAACCTGGACCGGCCCGCTGCCAAAGCTGCCGTTCAACCGGAACCGGTTCCATTCGACCGTCAACTGGCACTGGCACTACGGGTCTGGCGACATCGCCAACGACGGCGTGCATGAACTCGACATCGCGCGGCGCGCACTCGGGGTTCAGTTGCCAACGGCGGTTTCCGGCATGGGCCGCAAAATGTATTTCGACGACGATCAGCAGACGCCGGACACGATGAACATCACTTACGAGTTCGGCGACCGCCTGCTTTTCTACGAGCAGAGGCTCTGGAATCCGTACGGCATGGAAGACTGCGACAACGGCATCGCCGTTTACGGGGACAAGGCCGTGGCCCAGTTCGGGAGATTCCGCGGACGGAACTGGGGGTATCGCGTGCTCGACGAAAAGGGCACGGAGATCCACTACGAGCACCACGGCAAATCGTCGATTGACACGCCACATGCGCGGAATTTCCTCGACGCCATCCGCAGCCGCAATCCACCGCGCGTGGAGATCGAAGAAGGACACTGGGCGAGCGCGCTGGCGCATCTCGGCAACATCGTCGCGCGGACGGGACGCACGATCCGGTTCGACCCCAAGACCGAAACGGTGACGGGCGACCCGGAAGCGAACGCGTTCGTGAAGCGCGAGTACCGAGCGCACTGGTCGACGCCGAAGGGAGCTTGAACAATGAACCGCAGAACGTTCGCGCAACTGGCCGCGATGGCGCCGGCTTTCGCCGCATCCCGGACGATAGAGGTCGGGTTGATCACGCACCGCGACGGCCCGCACCTGAGCGCCTACATCGAAGGTCTGGCGAAGACGCCCGAGGCGGGCGCGGTCTATCTCTGCGATCCCGACGGCGCCACAGAAGCGGCCGTCCGCAAGGGTATTGGCGCGAAACTCGCCGGTTCGTACCGTTCCCCGCGGGAGCTCTTCCGCGCGCGCAAGCCGGCGCTTGCCCTCATCACGATGGAGGCGAAGCTGGCGCCGCCCGCAATCGCCGCTGCTCTCGACGCCGGCTGCCATGTGATGGCGGAGAAGCCCGCCTGCGTGCGCGCGGAGGATTTCGAACCGCTGGCGGCCAAGGCGAACGCGTCCCGGCGGCACCTGATGCTGGCGCTCTCCAATCGCGTCGACCCCGTGATGCAGGAGGCGCGGCGGATCGTGCAGTCCGGACAGATCGGCAAGGTGTACGGGATGGAACTGCACACCATCGCCGACCAGACGCGCCTGACGCGGACCGCCTACCACCAGAGTTGGATGGCGCAGAAGTCGCGCGGGGGCGGGGGACACCTGATCTGGCTCGGGATCCACTGGCTCGACCTGGCGATGTTCATCGCGGGTTCGCGCATCACCGGAGTCGCGGGTTTCGCCGGCAATGTCGGCGGGCAGCCGATCGACGTCGAGGACTCGGCCGCGGTGGCGCTGCGATTCGCCAACGGCACGTTCGGCACGATGACTTCCGGCTACTACCTCGACCGGGGAAAGCAGCTCTTCATCAAGGTTTGGGGGTCTGAAGGCTGGCTGGAAGTGAACCACCAGACGGAGAACCCGCTGGAGTGGTACAGCAGCAAGGAAGGCGCCAGGCGCTACACGCCACCCGATGGACCCACCGGATACACGCCCTTCGTGCAGCATGTCGTGCGCGCGGCGGCGGACCTGGAGACGCCGGTTCTGACGCCGGACGAAAGCCTGCATGTTCTGCGGACGGTGTTCGCCGCGTACCGGGCGGCGGAGAGCGGAGCGTCCCAGAAGGTCGGTGGCTGACAGATTTCGGGAACCCCGTGTCCTGAGCCGGCATCCGTAGCTTCAGCATGAGGATTGCCGCCGGCGTCATCGTCGCGTCTTTCGCCGCTGTTGCGGCTCCGGTGCAGTACACGTGCCCATCGGGCGAGACGTTCTCGGTCGAGTTCCGGACGCAGCCGGCGGAGGCCGTGGTGCACGTCCCCGGCAAACCGGCGATCACCCTGCCGCAGGTCGAGTCGGCATCCGGCGCCCGATACTCGGATGGCTTCACGACCTTCTGGAACAAGGGCTTCGAGGCGATGATTGCGTCGGGGACGGTGAACCTGGCCGGATGTCTGGAAAGCGCAGCCGCGACCTTCACTGGATTGTTCGTCTACCTGGCGGACTCGGCGCACTTCACCGACTGCGCCACTGGCCGGCGCTATCCCGTCGCCATGCGGGACGGGTACCCCGAATTGGAACGGCGGTATCTGGAGAAGCGCGCCGGTCCCGGTGAGCCGCTGGCGGTGACGGTGTCGGGCCGGATTCTCGAGCTGCCGCCGATCGAGGGTCCCGCGGCCGTCCCGTCGCTGGTGGTCGAGCGGCTCATCGCCGCCGGACCTGGCAGGCACTGCCTGGACGGCAAGTGGATCCTGACCACGCTCGCGGGGTCTGCCGTGAATGCGCCGCGCCCTGTGTTCATCGAGTTCCTCGCGCGGGAGAAGCGCGCGGCCGGAGCGGCAGGCTGCAATCGCTTCGGAGGACAGTTCGAGGCTGAGGGCTCGAAGTTTTCGTTCGCCGGGATCGCCGCGACGAAGATGTTCTGTCCCGGGCGCGCCATGGAGATCGAAGACCGGTTCTTTCAGGCGCTCGGCAGGACCGCCGCCTACCGCATTGCGGGCGGTGAGCTGATCCTCGCGGACGCGGAAGAGCGGATTGTCGCCACCTTCCGCAGAGAATAGCCGCCGCCCGCGTACAATAGAGCTTTGTCTCTTACCATGACACCTCAACAGAAGGCCGAGAGCCTCGGCATCCAATTCGAGAAGCTGCAACGCGGCTATTTGAACCTCTGCATCCGGTCGGGCAGCCAGCTCATCACTTCGGGTCACGTCAGTGACATCAAGGGCAAAGTCGGCGCCGGCGTATCGACCGAGCAGGGCTACCAGGCGGCGCGTGAGTGCGCGGTGAAGATTCTCCGCTCCGTGTGGGACGCCCATGGCACGCTCGACGGCCTGCGCATCCTGAAGGTGCTGGGCTGCGTCAATTCCGCACCGGACTTCATCGAACAGCACCTGGTGATCAACGGCGCCTCGGACCTGTTCCATGAAGTTTTCGGCAAGGACGGCGACGGGTTCCACGCACGCAGCGCTCTCGGCTTTGCGTCCCTGCCCACGGGTGTGGCCGTGGAAGTGGAAGCGATCTTCGAGATCGTCGCCTAGGCCGGCGGGTGCACTCCGAGCCATGGCGCATACGATCTTAGTGTTGGCGGACCCCACCGAGCGCGAACTCGCACTGCTGGAGCAACTGCCGTCCGAAACGACGGTCGCGGTGGGCAACCAGTTGGACGCGTTCGCACGGACGGCCGGGCAGGCTGACGTGATCTTCAGTTGGTCCTACGGGCGCAGTCTGCTGGCGCCGCTGCTCGAGATGGCTCCGAATGTCCGCTGGATCCATTCCCGCTCGGCAGGCCTGGATTCGGTGCTCTTTCCCGAGTTGATCGCAAGTCCGGTGCCGTTGACGAACGGGCGCGGCGTGTTCAGCCAGTCGCTCGGGGAGTTCGCGCTCGCGGCGGTCCTGTACTTCGCCAAGGACCTGCGCCGCATGATCCGCAACCAGATGGCGGGGCGCTGGGACCAGTTCGACGTCGACGAGATCAGCACGCAGACGCTCGGCATCGTCGGCTACGGCGACATCGGGCGCGCGATCGCCCAGCGCGCGAAGGCGATGGGGATGCAGGTGCTGGCGGTCCGGCGGAATCCGGCGCGGTCGAACGGCGATGCCTTCGTCGATGAGGTGCACGGCATGGACGAACTGCTGCCCGTGCTGGCGCGCTGCGACCATATTGCGGTTGCGGCGCCGCTCACGCCCGATACCCAGGGACTCATCGGTGAGCGGGCGATCGACGCGATGAAGCCCACGGCCACCCTGATCAACGTCGGGCGCGGGCCGGTCATCGACGAAGCGGCGCTCATCGCGGCGCTGCGGGCGCAGCGAATCAAGGGCGCGGCGCTCGATGTTTTCGATGAAGAGCCGCTCCCCGCCGGGCACCCGTACTATTCGATGGAGAACCTGCTGCTCTCCCCACACTGCGCCGACCACACGTCGACGTGGCTTGCTGACGCCATGCGTTTCTTTCTCGAGCAGTTCGAGCGCTACCGGAAGGGTGAGCCGCTCGAAAACATCGTCGATAAACAGGCCGGCTACTGAATCGCCGGATAGGGCGCGTAAGGCGGCCCGGTGAGCCATCGCCGGACGCCCGCGGCGTACAGCGCCGCCGTGTCGATTCCGCCGTACGCCGGCAGGTAGGCGGCCAGTTTCGTCAGACCCTTGCGCAACTGCCGCCGCGCGCCGGTGGGGTTCGCCTGCTGGTCGTGGTAGAAGGCCACAGCGAAGTGGATCAGCGCCTGAAGGAACAAGCGTTGAGGCGCGGCGGAAGGGCGCCACAGGTCTTCCCAGACCTCATGACACTCGTAGAAGCGTCCCGCGTTGAACAGCGCGAGGCCTTCGTCGAAGAGGCTCACAGGATCGGTTCGGCCTCGCGCCGCCGACGGACATCGATATGCGCGTCCGGGTAAGATGCCCGGACCAGCGGCATCGCCAGCGTCGCGCCCAGCGGCGTGGCCGTGTTCACGAGCGTCACCTTGCGCGGCGCAAGAGCGCGTGCCAGGTCGGGCAGATCGTAGGCGCGCAGCACGTTGGGCAAGACCGAATCGAAGATCTGCCGGTGCACGGGCGTGGTGGCCACAGCGCGGTAGCTCACCAGCGCTTCCTCGAGCCGGATCTCACCGAAGCGCTCGTCGAGCAACGCCGCATGCAGCAGCGCTGTCGCAGGGCCGCTGCCGTGCGCGACGCCCTGAGCCTTTCCGCCGTGAAGAAGGCCGCGCGCGGCCAGCACGTCCAGCCCCCGGACGAAGTCAGCCATGCGGATGCCGGTCAGCGTGCGCCCCACCATGAGGGCGAGCCACGTCGGCTTATCCTGGCCGAACCATTGGACCGAGTAGCTGGTCCGCGGAGCCAGAGTCTCGCCCATCCCCGCAAGGTCGATGGCGAGCACGGTGTAGCCAAGCTCCGCGAGCCGTTTCGGGTCGTCCCCGTCTTTGCCCGATTCGCCCGCGTAGAGGACGGTGCGCCGCTGATCGTTGGCCGGAAGGTAGAGCAGAGCCGGGACCTTCCTGCCGGGCTCCGCATCGTAGAGCAGTTTCTGCACGCGATACCCGGCGCCGCCGGCCGTACCCCTCTCGGTAATGGCGAGCGGCGCGCTCGATGCCTGGTAACGCGTCAGCCGCAGGACGTGCGCCTTGAGGTCGCCGCCTTCGGGCTGAATCTGCCGGTACCGGCTCATGTTCAGCGTGCTCGCGGTCTCGCCGCCGAAAGATACGGTAACCTGCCCCGACGCGGTCACGTGCAGATTCTCTTCGTACTCGACGTCGAACTTCGGTTCGGGCGCCTCGCCGGGCCGGTCCCGCAGCCAGCGGTTCATCCAGGCATAGATGGCGCTCCGCGTATCGGCGCGCATGCCATGTCCGCCGGGTCCGTAGAACCAGGCGATCTTCTCCCCTGAATCGCCCCCGAACAGGCCCCAGACGCGCTTTGCCTCTTCGTAGGTCTTCTTCGCGCCGGAAAGCGGGAAGAAGTCTTCCGTCGTGGAGCAGATCAGGTACGGCTTCGGCGCAAAGACCTGGACGAGATCGCCGTGGTCGATCCCTTCGAGAAGCTGATCGGGAAACTGCTGCTCGGCGTCCTGCGGTCCGGTGCCGGGAAGCTGATCTTCCCAGGAGGTGATGTAGCACGAAGGGGCCGCCACCTGGACCCGCTCATCGGCGACCGCGAGATAGGTCGTGAGCGTTCCGCCGCCGGAGCAACCCGTGACGCCGATGCGCCGCGCGTCGACGTAGGGCAGGGAAGAGAGCAGATCGATGCCGCGGATGCCATCCCACACCATGAGCCGCGCCATGCTTTCGCCCGCGAGCAGGCTCTGCACGCCGACCATCTGGTGCTCGACCGTGGTGCCTCCGACCTTGGAATCCTGGAGGTGCTGATCCCAGAAGATGCGGCGCTCGCCCTGCCCCAGAGGGTCATAGGTGAGCACGACGAAGCCGCTCTTGGCGAGTCCGATGGACAAGCTCTGATAGAGGCCGCGTGTTTTCGCCGTGGCCGAGTGACCGGTCGGATGGAGCACGGCGGGAAACGGTCCCTGGCCGGAAGGAATGTAGAGATTGCCCGTGACGTAAAAACCCGGCAGGCTCTCAAAGAGCACCATCTCGACGCGATAGTCACCGCGGTCGAGGCTGCCGGTGCGCTGGAGGTTCAAGGGCGTCCTGGTGGCGGGGAGGCCGCCAATCATGCGCAGGAACGTCTCGCGGGTGCGCGCGGCGCGAGCCCGGACCTCGTCCGGAGTCCGCAGGCGGCTGACCGCCGCCCGCCGCTCCGCAAGCTGCTTCTGCGCGACGCCGTTCAGAAACTCGTAGATCGACGCCCGCGGACGCTCCGCGTCGGAGTAGACGCGAAGGTCGTCGGCGCCTGCCGCAAAGGCAAGCGCCGCACCGAGGAGAAGGATGCGCTTCATCAGAACAACAGTTTAAGCGCAAGTTGGATGATGCGCGGATCGCCGGCCGATTCCAGTCTGCCGAAGCGCGCGAGGTTGTTGCGCGTCGCGAACGGATTGTTGAAGTTCGCCAGGTTGGGCACGTTGAAGAACTCCGCGCGGAACTGTGTGCGCAGGCGCTCGTTGATCGGGAACGACTTCATCAGAGCCATGTCGATCGAGAGCAACCCGGGGCCGTGGATGTGGTTCCGCGGCGACGTACCGAAGGTCCCCAGCGCGTTAGCGGTGTAGGCGGCAGGGTTGAAGTACTGGGCAATCTGCTCGGCCCGCGAACGGCTCGCACTGAGGTACGGATCTCCAACCAGGTCGGGGTAATCACGGTTGATGCCGCTGAACGAGTTGTCGATGCCGGAGAGCGTCGAGAACGGCCGTCCGGACTGCCCGGTGACGATTCCGGACACCTCCCAGGATCCGACGATCTGCCTGAGGAACGGATTCTGGTTCTCCAGCTTCGGCAGGAACCACACCGTGGACAGCACCGCGCGATGCCGCACGTCGAAATCGGCCAGGCCGCGATTCAAGGCCCGGTTGAATGGGATCGACAGGGACGCCGACTGGCCGGGAGTCGGATCGGCGGAATAGTCATCGATCACCTTGGAATACGTGTAGTTGAGCTCAAACGAGAGGTTCGAGAAGCGCCGCTCGACGGAGGTCTGCAAGGCCTGGTAGTGCGAGTTCGCCCCGGCGGTCGCCTCGAGGATGTTGCCGAAGTTGCCGAGGGGACGCCGCGATTGCAGGTTTCCGACCGTCGAAGCGCCGGGCACGTAACGGCCGTAGTTGATGTCGTTGCTGTAGGAGAGCCGGCGTCCGTAGTTGCCGACGTAGCTGGCCCGTCCCAGGAACTTGCCGGCGAACTCCCGTTCCACGGTCAGGTTCACCATCTGCATGTACGAGGGACGGAAGGTCGGGTCGAAGGAGCCGACTTGGGCGATCGGCAGCGTGAACCGGGAATTCGTCGGAGGATCGAACGGTGCGAACGACGCCGGGAAGGGATTCTCTGTGCCGCCGTACGGATCGTCGAACTTCACGCCGAACCGGTTGATCTGCGGGCTGAACGGAGCGCCGTTGATGAAGCCCTGGTAGATGGCCGTGAACTGCGGATTCCAGAACAGACCGTAGCCGCCGCGGACAACGGTCTTGGCGAGGGGCGTCCGCCAGGCAAACCCAAGGCGCGGGGCGAAGGACTTGTGGTACGAATCGAAACCGCCTTGCGGGCAGCCAGCGTCACCGCCGCTCAAGTAACCCGGAGGGGCGTTCGGAAATCGCGTCGATTGCTGTCCAAGACGGATGCACTGCATCCGCCCCAGGCCGTCCGTATAGGGAATTGTCGGATCCCAGCGCAGACCGACGTTCAGCGTCAGGGTCGGCAGGACGCGCCAGTCGTCCTGCACGAACAGGCCGTAGCGGTAGCCGCTCATGTCCTTGTACTCTCCGCCGCCCTGCAGGAAGCTGGCTGCCTCGCCGAGAAAGAAGTCCGCCATGGAATCTCCGGAGATCTGGCCGCTGAATGTGAAGATTCCCATGGTGCGGAAGTAGTTGCGGATGACGTTTGTGGAGTGGATATACTCGCCGCCCACCTTGATCTCATGCTTGCCGCGGATCCAGGTCAGCGTATCGGAAAAGTGATGGTCGCCGTCCTCGATCTCGTAGGGCCAGGTGGCGCTGGCGTTGAAATATCCGTTCACGTTGAATACATGTCCCGGCGGATCTGTGACGGCGATGTCCTTCACGCCAGCGGTCTGGAAGTTGATTGGATACCTGAAGTCGCCCCAGTTCGTGAACCGCGCGCGATACCGCCACGCGTAGTTGGCGTTGTTGAGAACCGTGGGGGAGAACGTGTAGAGGTGGTTGCCGGAGATGTGCCAGTAGGGCTGGCTCTGGTTTCGCACGATCGGCTGCGCCACGTCGTTCGGATTCGCAATCATGGGCCCGGTCAGCTCCGTCCGGAAAATCTTGCCTGTGATGCGCTGCTTGCTGAGGTTCCAGTCGAGCTTGGCCGTGTACTCCCGGCTGTCGGTGACGTTGGGAGCACCCGTGAATCGCTCGCCCGTTGGCGCAGGACCGACCGGAATGTATTCGAGGAAGGCCAGTGTGACCGGGTTGAACCGCGTTGTGGGAATCTGGTTGCCGGGGAAGGGCTGCCCCGTGACCGGGTCGCGAATGACGCGGTTGATGCCGGAGAAGTCTCCCGCGCGATACGCCTGCGTCGGGACGAACTGCCGCGTCAACTGCGGGTCGCTGCGCAACGTCTGGCCCTGAAACGCGCCGAAGAAGAAGAGCTTGTCCTTGATCACGGGTCCGCCGAGCGTGCCGCCAAACTGGTTGCGCTTCAACGTGTCTCGGCGGGGCGCAAAGAAATTTCGCGCGTTGAACTGGGCGTTGCGCACGAATGCGAACGCCGAGCCATGGAACTCATTCGTGCCGGACTTGGTGATGACGTTCACGACACCGCCAGTGGCATTGGCGTACTCTGCGGAGAAGTTGCTGCGCTGCACGCTGAACTCCTGTACGGCGTCGGGATTCGGGAAGGTTCCGCTGTAATTCCGGTACGTGCTCGTGTTGTAGCCGCCGTCCAGCAGATAGTACATGCCGTTCTGCCGGCTGCCATTGACTGCGAAACCGATGCCCTCGCCATTGGCCGTCGCGTCCTGGGTTTGGATCGCTCCAGCCTGAAGAGAAATCAACTGCGTCATGTTGCGGCCGTTCAGCGGCAGGTTCACGATGCGCTGTTGATCGACCACTCCACGTAAGGCGCCCGTTTGCGCCTCGAGCAAGGGTGTGACTTCACTAACCGTAATCGATTCGCTCGTCGCTCCAAGCTGGAGGGTCACATCGATCGTAAGGCGGTCGTTGACGGCCAGGACGATGCCTTGCCGGACAAACCGCTGGAAGCCCGGAGCCTCGATGTCAAGCGAGTATTCACCAACCGGCAGGAACAGAAGCGAGTACGCCCCCTCGGCGCCGGATTGGGCCTGTTGGGTCAAGCCGGTCCGGACGTTCTGAATCCGCACGGAAGCGTTGATAATCGCTGCGCCGGTAATGTCTTTGACGTTGCCGACGACGGAAGCTGACGGTTGTGCCTGAACGGTCAGTGCGCAGAGAAATGCCAGCAATAAAACAAGTGTGAGACGATGCTTCAACATAGCAAGTAACCCGTTGGCTTCGATTCTATGCCCGGGGTTACGGCGATGTCAAAAAAAACTTTGGGTCAAGACGCTGTGGCTGACTTGAGGCGAACGATATCGGGCGGACGCTTGAACCAATCCAGCGTAAGCCGCAATCCTTCCGGAAACGTGAAGCGCGGCTGGTGACCCAGCAGTTCCATGGCGAGAGCCGTGTCGGCCTGAGAATCACGGACATCTCCCGGGCGCGACGGCCCGTAAACCGGCGCGATCTCGACGCCTTCGAACTCCTGCAACAGGCGCCAGGCATCATTCAACGTGATCCTGCCGCCGTTGCCCGCATTGAACACACGGCCTGCAACGCCCGGCGCGCGCGCAGCCTTAATCAGAAGCCCGACGACGTCATCGACGTACGTGAAGTCGCGCGATTGCTCGCCATCGCCGTGGATCGTCGGAGCGCGCCGTTCGAGGATCGCGCGGATGAAGAGCGACAGGACGCCGGAGTAGGGGCTGGACGGGTCCTGGCGCGGTCCGAAGACGTTGAAGAAGCGCAGCGAGACGGTCTCGAGTCCGTAGCAGCGCGCGAAGATCCGCATGTAGTATTCGCCGGTCAGCTTCTGGAGCGCGTACGGAGAGAGCGGGTTCGGCGCCATCGACTCCACCTTCGGCAGCACTTCTGTGTCCCCATAGGCAGACGACGAGGCGGCGTACACGACGCGGGCGGCCCTCCCATCGAGACACGCGCGCAGCACCTGGAACGTGCCATCAATGTTCACTTCGTGTGACGGTACCGGATCGGCGATCGAACGTGGCACCGACGGAATAGCCGCCAGATGAAACACGGTTCCGGCGCCGTGGATCAGCGGCAGAATGGCGTCGTAATCCCGGATATCCACCTCGTGAAAGTCCACGCGGTCCCGGACTTCTTCCAGGTTCTCCAGGTGCCCGGTGAGCAGATTGTCGATCACGGTGACGCGCGGCGCGCCATCCTCGAGCAGCCCTCGCACTAACGCCGAGCCGATGAATCCGGCGCCTCCGGTCACGACGGTGCGGGTCATAGATTCAGTTCTGCGATCTGGCGCTCGAGATACCGCAGCGATTCGCTGGCAATCTTCTCCGCGCCCGGCTTGAAGTCGAAGGCCTCGAGCGACACCCAGCCCGCGTACTTGCGGCGCGACAGGGTTGCCAGGACGGGCTTGAAATCGTAGTCGCCAGTCCCGCAGTACCCGCCGTCCATTTCGTTCACGTGCACGTGGCGGATGAAATCGAAATAGCGGTCGACCAGCGTTGCGTGCGGTTCCACCTCATCGACGGCATTGTGGGTGTCGAACATGGTGCGGACGCCGGGACTATCGATTTCCCGCACGATGGCGACGGCTTCCTCAAGCGTCAGCACGACATCGCACTGTCCCTTGGGGAGCGCTTCGACAAGGATCGTCACGCCGCGTTGCGCCGCCTGGCCCGCGACCGACGCCAGGCCGTCGACGTAGTTGCGGGTCGCTTCGGCGGGACTCAGTCCGCCGGTCGCGGTTCTCTGAGCGGGCGAACCGAACACCAGGACGGCGGGATCGGCGTCGTGTTGCTTGAGGTCCCCGCAGAGGTCGATCAGCGTGCGGATATGCAGCCAGCTCCTGGCCCGGAGCGCGGCATCCGGCGTGGTCACGTGCAGGCCCTTCGGACTGACCATCAGCCAGTGCAGCCCCACGAACTCGAGTCCCTCGGACTGGATGATGTCGCGGGCCTCGGCGCGCTGCGCCGGAGTGACCGACGCCGGGTCTTCGGCAAGAGTAAACGGGGCGATCTCGATGCCGGCGTATCCGGCCTTCTTAACGGCTTTGCAGGTATCGGCCAGCGTCCAACCCTCGAAATACTCGTTACAGGTGGCGTGGCGGAACAGGTAGGACATTCTTCCGTAGTCTAGCAGCCAGCGGATACGGCTGCGGCGGAAACGTAGTCCCCGGAGACTACCGCCCCGATCCAACGGGCAGCGAATACCGCGCGATGCTGCCGTCGCTGCCGCCGACGAACAAATGGCCACCTGCAAACGCAAAGGACACCGGCCTCGACCGTCGTCCCGGTTCGCGCGCAGGCAGTCGCAGACGGTGCGAGGCGCGGACGGCCCCGCTCTCATCGGCCTCCAGCACGGGCAGCCCGTCCGAGCGGCGGTAGTTCGCCGGCACGAGCAGCATCCGGCCGGCGCCGGCGGATACAGCATGACGGATCGCCGCGCAGTTCTGCACTGGCGGGCACAGAGCCAGGGACTCGGCTGCCGCGTTGCCGGACAAGGCCGCCTTCGTGGTCCTTCCGCTGGTCGAATCGTGCACCACGATCGATCCGTCGGCCGCCGACACGGCCGCCACTTTCGACCCGCCCAGCGCCACGACCAGCCAAGGCATTTCCATCACCTCAGACGCCGGAGTGGCGAACAACAGGTCGGGTGGGCCCGGCGAGAAGCGCATCACCCGTCCATCGTACAGGGCGCCGGCCACGGCGCCAGCGGCTACCGTCAGCGAGACGAGCCCGGGGACCGGCGCGCCGGTTTGCAGTTCCCGCAAGGAGATTGGGTCAATAAACACAAGCTGCGCCGCGCGGAGCACCACCAACGGTCCTCCGGGTTCGTGTGCGACGTGGGACAGCATGCCAGAGACCTCGGCCGGCCGCGGGTCGCGTCCCATCAGATCGGTGGATACCAGCGTGGCCTCGGGAGGTCCCGCCTGCCGTTGGACCGCGAGCAGGTAAAGTCGGTTGCTGCCGGCCGCCAGGCCGCCGATCGAGCCTTCGTGTCCGGAGTCCGCCAGAACATTCGCCACGAAATCTGGAGCAATTTGGATGGGGTCGTCCGACGGTGCGGCCAGGACCGCAAACGGCAGAGCCAATCTCAGAGCAAGCGCGAAACACAGACGCATCCGCGTGGTCTCCTTGCACATGAGAATACCACCGCGCAGTGGTCTCACGGCGCTGCCTGGTGACACAATGCGATCTCGTGTGGCTTACCCGGAACCAGATCACGCGCGCTGTGATTACCCGTTGATCTACAATCCGGCCCCGAGCGGACTACTATCTTGACCCTACTAGGGTGTGCCGCTCAGGGTGCCGTATACTGAGTCAAGTGGTACGCTGTCTGCTCAGTCTGGCTCTGCTGGCGATCCTTGTGGTGGCGCCGTGCCTCCCGTGCGCGATCGTGACGCAGGCCAGGGAGCACACGTGCTGCCCTCCCAAGGTAGACAACCACTGCGGCAAGTCCGAGCAGGAGCCGGAAGCCGAATGCGGGCGGACAAGCTGGGCCGCCGAGCAGGTGACGGCCCCCGAAGCTGCGCCGCTGGCCGTCATCGCGCCCGCGCCGGAACCGTTTGTCCGGATTGTCTCCGCCTCGTTTGCCCCAGTTACTGAACAGCGAAGCGGGGCTCCGCCCGGTCTGCTGCTCGACACGCTCTCCGCACTTCTGATCTAGTCCGGCCGTTCCCTTTCCATCAGCCGGCGTGCGTCTCCGCGTGCGTACCCGGTGTCAATTCGCGCGGAGAAGGAACGGTCTTCATGCGAAAACTTTGGCTGTGCGTTGTTCTTGTCTTTCCGCTCCAGGCGGAACTGCGACTGGACGAGCTGATTCGCGAGGCGCTCGAACGGAACCCTGAACTGGCGGCGGCGCTCCATCGCTACCAGGCCTCGCGCTACCGTCCGAGCCAGGCCAGTTCGTTGCCGGAGACGATGCTTTCCACCGGCTATACGAGCAACGGACGGCCGTGGCCCGGCGCGGGCCTGGGCGTCGAGCCGACGAGCAACATCGGCTTCATGGTGTCGCAGGAGTTTCCGTTTCCCGGCAAGCGCCGCCTGCGGGGTGAGATTGCCGAAGCCGAGTCCGGCGCGGACTTCCAGCGCTACCAGGAGGCGCGGCTCGCCGTTGTGGCGCGGCTGAAACAGGCCTACTACCGGCTCGGCTTCACCTATCTCGCCGAAGAGTCGATCCAGCGCAACCGGGAACTCCTGCTGCTGCTGCTCAAGATCACCGAGGCGCGGTACTCGGTGGGCCGGACGGCGCAGCAGGACGTGCTCAAGGCGCAGACGCAACTGGCGCTGCTCGACGCGCGGCTGATCCAGCTCGAACGGGAGAGGCAGGCGCGGCAGGCCGAGATCCTGAGCCTGGTCAACCGGAAACCAACCGAGCGGCTGGAGAAGCCCGAGGTCCCCAAGCCGGAGCCGCTTGCCTACGGGTTGGAAGAGCTGCTGGCGAGAGCCGGAGCCCGGGCGCCCGCGCTGCGCCGCGACGAGAAGCAGATCGCTGGCAGCCAGCTCGCCGTCAACCTCGCGCGCAAGGACTACTATCCCGACTACGCGATCTCGTCCGGCTATTACACGATGGGTCGCATGCCGGACATGTTTGAGTTTCGCGTCGATTTCCGGTTGCCGACGTCGTTCTTCCGCAAGCAGCGCGCGGCTCTGGCCGAGCAGTCGCGGCGGCTGGCGGAGTCGCGGAAGGCGCTCGAGTCGACGGCGCAGAACCTTGCGTTCCGCATCCAGGACGAATACCTGCTCGCCACCACCGCCTACCGGCTGATGGAACTCTACGAAGAGAGTGTGGTCCCGCAGAGCAGCCTGACGCTCGAATCGTCGCTCGCCAGCTACCAGACGGGCGCGGTGGACTTCCTCACGGTCTTTTCGAACTTCAGCATGGTGCTCGAATACCGCGTGAACTACTACGAGGAGATGACCACCTACTACCAGGCGCTGGCGCGTCTTGAAGAGCTGACTGGAGGGCTTGAGCCATGAAGCGCGCGATGACTGCGCTTCTGCTGATGGGCACGGCGTTCGCCGCCGGCTACTTCCTGCGGGGCGGCGGAGAGGCGAAACAGGACCGCAAGGTTTTGTACTGGGTCGACCCGATGCATCCCAGCTACAAGTCGGACCGGCCTGGCATCGCGCCCGATTGCGGCATGGCGCTCGAGCCCGTCTATGCCGATGGAGCGGCGCCCGAAGAGCGCAAGGCGCATTACTACTTCGACCCCGAACAACCGGACTACCGTTCCGAAAACCCCGGTCTGAATCCGGAAACCGGCAACGAGTTGGTGGCGCACTACGAAGGCGACCCGCCACCGGGAACGTTCTCCGTGCCGCGCCAGAAGCAGCAGCTCATCGGCGTGACATACGGTGTCGCGGAGATGACACCCGTGTCGCACACGATCCGCGCCGTGGGCCGCGTGGTGGCGGACGAGACGCGCGTTCATCACGTCCACACCAAGATCGAAGGCTGGATCGAAGAAGTCGGCGTCGATTTCGTGGGACAGCAGGTGGAGCACGGGCAACTGCTGTTCCGGCTGTACAGTCCGGACCTTCTGGCCGCGCAGCAGGAGTACCTGCTCGCCCTGCGCGCACGCGAGGAACTGGCGTCGGCCAAGCGGGAGGAGACGCGGAAGCACGCGGCCGCGCTCGTGGACGCCGCGCGCCGGCGCCTCGAACTGTGGGACATCACCGGCGACCAGATCGCCGAACTCGAGAGCACGCGCGAAGCACGCCGGACGCTGGCGTTCTATTCACCCGCGCACGGACACGTCACGCAGCGCAATGCCTTTCCTCACCAGCAGGTGAAGCCAGAGATGGAGTTGTACACGATCGTCGACTACTCCCGCATCTGGGTGATGGCCGACGTCTACGAAGCGGAGGCGCCGGCGATTCGCCGAACTGGCCAACCCGCGCCTGATCTTTAAGCCCGAGATGTTTGTCGACGTGGACTTCCGCGTGACGGGCGCACCCCGCCTGACGGTGCCGGCCGAGGCGGTGCTCGACGCGGGACGCACACAGACCGTGTTCGTCGACCGCGGCGAAGGGTTCTTCGAGCCCCGGACGGTGGAAGCGGGCGAACGCGCCGGTGGGCGTGTCGCGATCCTGAGCGGCCTCAAGCCAGGCGAGCGCATTGTCACGAGCGGGAACTTCCTGCTCGATTCGGAAAGCAAACTGAAGTCCGCCACGGGAGGCATGGGCGGCGGCAGCGAACAGCCGGCTGAGGCCGGCGGCCACCAGCATCACAACCATGATTGACCGCACGGTCGAATTCGCGGGACGGAATCCGCTGGCAGTGCTGGCGCTCGTGGCGGCGTGCGCTTTCGGCGGCTGGTGGGCGATGGGCAGGGTCGCGCTCGACGCCATCCCAGACCTCAGCGACACGCAAGTGATCGTCTACAGCCGCTGGGACCGCAGCCCGGACATCATCGAAGACCAGGTGACGTACCCGATCGTCACGGCAATGCTCGGCGCGCCTCGCGTGCAGGACGTGCGAGGTGTTTCGGACTTCGGCTACTCATTCGTCTACGTGATCTTCGAAGAGGGCACGGATCTTTACTGGGCGCGCTCGCGCACTCTCGAATTTCTCTCGGCCGTGCTGCCGCGTCTGCCGGAGGGCGTCAAGACTGAGCTGGGGCCGGACGCCACCGGGCTTGGCTGGGTGTTTCAATACGCGCTGGTCGACACCAGCGGAAAACACACGCTCGCCGATCTCCGGTCGTACCAGGACTGGTATCTCGGCTACTACCTGAAGGCCGTGCCCGGCGTGGCGGAAGTCGCGCCGCTCGGCGGCTTCGTGCGCCAGTACCAGGTGAACGTCGACCCCAACAAACTCGCCGCCTACCGCGTGCCGATGGGGCGTGTGCTGGAGGCCGTGCGGACGGGCAACCGCGACGTGGGCGGGCGGCTGATCGAGATGGCGGGCGCCGAGTACATGGTGCGGGGCCTGGGGTACGCAAGGTCCGCCGCGGATATCGCGGGAATCACGGTCGGCGCGACTGAGGGCGGCGTGCCCATTCGCGTCGGCGACCTCGGCCAGGTGACGCTCGGTCCGGACATCCGCCGCGGTCTGGCCGACTGGAATGGCACGGGCGACACCGTCTCCGGCATCGTCGTGATGCGCCAGGGCGAGAATGCGCTCGCTGTGATCGACCGCGTCAAGGCCAAGCTCCAGGAGATTGAGCCCGGGCTGCCCGAAGGCGTGCGGGTGGTCACGGCGTATGACCGGTCCGAGCTCATCCGCCGCGCGATCGACAACCTCAAGATCACGCTGACGGAAGAGATGGTGGTGGTCTCGCTGATCATCCTGATCTTCCTGTGGCACATCCCGAGCGCCATCATTCCCATTGTCACGATTCCCGTGGCAGTGCTGATCTCGTTCCTGCCGATGTACGGCATGAACATCACGGCGAACATTATGTCGCTCGGCGGCATCGCGATCGCGATCGGCGCGATGGTGGACGCATCGATCGTCGTCGTCGAGCAGACCCACAAGAAGCTCGAACAGTGGGAGCGCGGGGGGCGCGTGGGCGAGGCGCGCGACGTCATCATCGCGGCTGTCAAGGAAGTGGGCGGTCCCAGCTTCTTCGCGCTGCTCGTCATCGCCGTGTCGTTCCTGCCCGTGCTGGCGCTCGAAGCCGAAGAGGGACGGCTGTTCAAGCCGCTGGCTTACACGAAGAACTTCACGATGATCATCGCGGCATTCCTGGCGATCACGCTGGACCCCGCGATGCGCGTGCTGTTCACGCACGTTCGCAACTTCACTTTCCGCCCGCGGTGGCTGGCGCGCGCGGCCAATGGCGTCCTGATCGGGCGCATCCATTCCGAAGAGAATCATCCCATCAGCCGCGCGCTGATTCGCGTCTACGAACCGGCGTGTCTGTGGGCGCTGCGCTGGAAATGGCTTGTGCTTGGCGCCTCGGTGGCGCTGGTTGTTCTGACCGTCCCGGTGTACCAGAGGCTGGGCTCGGAGTTCATGCCGCCGCTCGACGAGGGCAGTCTGCTCTACATGCCGACGACGCTCCCGGGGATCTCCGTGACGGAAGCCGAACGGCTGCTGCAAGTGCAGGACCGCATCCTGACGCGCTTCCCGGAGGTCGACACCGTACTCGGCAAAGCAGGCAGAGCGGAGACGGCAACCGATCCGGCGCCTCTCTCGATGATCGAGACGGTGATCGTTCTGAGGCCGCGCTCCGAGTGGCGGCGTCAGGAGACGTGGTACTCGGACTGGGCGCCGGACTGGTTGAAGCCCGTGCTCCGCCGCATCACGCCGGACCACATTTCGACACAGGAACTGGTGCGGCAGATGGACCAGGCGTTGCAGATCCCGGGCACTTCGAACGCCTGGACGATGCCGATCAAAGCCCGCGTCGACATGCTCACCACCGGCATCCGGACACCGGCGGGCGTGAAGATCTTCGGCGACGACGTGGAGAAGATCGAGCAGATCGGCAAGCGGGTCGAGGAGGCGTTGCGCGATGTCCGGGGGACGCGCAGCATCTTCGCCGAGCGCACGACCGGCGGCTACTTCCTCGACTTCGTCTGGAAACGTGAACAACTAGCGCGCTACGGTCTGTCGATCGATGACGCGCAGATGCTCGTGATGTCGGCCGTCGGCGGCGATGCGCTGACGACCACGGTCGAGGGGCGGGAACGCTATACGGTCAGTGTTCGCTACCAGCGCGACTACAGGGAAGACCTGGAGCGGCTCGGACGCGTATTGGTTCCGGCAATGGACGGGCGCATGCAGATTCCCGTGTCGCACCTGGCGGAGATCCGCGTGCGCAGCGGCGCGGCCATGCTGCGCAACGAGAACGGATTGCTCAGCGGATACGTCTTCATCGATGTTGCGGACCGCGATATCGGCGGCTACATCGACGAGGCGCGCGCACGCCTGCGCGGCTCGATCGAGCTGCCGCCGGGATACGCGCTGCAGTGGAGCGGCCAGTTCGAGGCGATGGAGCGGGTGCGCGAGAGACTGACCGTCGTCGTTCCGCTGACACTGTTCCTGATTCTGGTGCTGCTGTATTCGAACACGCGGTCGATGGTGAAGACTTCGATCGTGCTACTGACGCTACCGTTGTCGGCGGTCGGCGCGATCTGGCTGCTCTACTGGCTCGACTACAACATGAGCATCGGTGTCTGGGTCGGGCTCATCGCATTGTTGGGGGTCGATGCCGAAACGAGCGTGTTCATGCTGCTCTATCTCGACCTCGCGTATGAGAAGGCGCGTCAAGAAGGTCGGCTCACCAGCGCCGGCGCGCTGCGGACCGCGGTCCTCGAGGGAGCGGTGCAGCGTATCCGGCCCAAGTTCATGACGGTGGCGACGGTGTTCATCGCCCTCGTCCCGATCATGTGGTCCACGGGCACGGGGGCCGACGTGATGAAGCGCATCGCGGCGCCGATGGTCGGAGGCGTCTTTACTTCATTCCTGTTGGAACTGCTGGTTTATCCGGCGATTTATGAGGCGTGGAAATGGCATTCCGAAGTGAAGCGGCAATTGCCGCAATCCTGATCCTGGCCGGTCCGGCGTGCGCGGAGCACCGCTTTGACGCGGGTCACGAACACTGGCGCAAGGGCTGCCGCGGCACGCTCGCCGTGGATGAGGCGGGCGTCGCGTTCACCGAGATTCGAGACAAGCCGCGGAAGAAGCCGCATGCCTGGCAATGGCCGCACCACGAGATCCAGCAGGCGACTTTGGGCCGCGATACGCTGCGGATTGTCACCTACGAAGACAACGCGCTCAGACTCGGAGCAGACCGCGAGCACACGTTCACGCTGGATGGTGCGGAGCTCCGCGGCGTCCGGGACGTCCTGCGAAAGCATCTCGACACACGTCTCGTGCTGACCGATCCGGCGGAGCGGGACGTTGAGTGGACTGTCCCGGCGAAGCTGCTGCGGCTCACGAAAGGCGCGCAGGGAACGCTTGAGGTGAGCCGGGATTCGATCGCTTTCCGGACCGGTGAACGCGGACGCTCCCGCGAATGGCGTTTCGACGACATCGAAAACATCACCAGCACGGACGCCTATTCGCTCACACTGACGACGTTCGAGCGATCGCGCCTGCATTACGGCGGCCGCCGCGACTTTCAGTTTCAACTCAAACAGCCCATCGATCCGGTCCGCGTGGACGCCCTGTGGCGGCGCCTGAAGGACCGGCATGGGCCGCATGTCCTCGAACACTACACCAGACAGGAGAACCGAACCCAATGAAGACCGTCCTCATCCTCCTTGCAGCCGCGGCCATGCTTGCCGCGAACTCCGAACCGAAGACGTTCACCGGCGTCATCACCGATTCGATGTGCGGTGCGAACCACACCTCGATGAACATGGGCGCCGATCCTGAGTGCGTGAAGGGCTGCGTGCGCGGCCACGGCGCCAAGTACGCCTTGTTCGACGGCAAGAACGTCTACAAGCTCAGCGACCAGAAGCAGCCGGAGGGGTTTGCGGGCAGGAAAGTCCGCATCACCGGGGTCCTGTACGAGAAGACGCAGATCCTGCGCGTCGACAGGATCGAAGCGCAGCCGTAAGCGTCACGCCGTGGCCGGCGCGCCGTTGGTTTCGCCTTCGTTGAGCCAGCGCCAGAAGGCCTGCAAGCCGTGTCCGAAGCGAATGTCCCGGACGCCGGCCAGACCGAGCGCCCCCGCCACGGCCTCTTCCGCCCCACCGTAGCGGGGCAGCAGCCGCAGCAGCGTCTCGTAGCTTCCGTGCTTTTCCTTTGGGCGGACGACCGCGGGGTGAAGAATGCCCCGCCCAACCTGGCACCGCTCGCCATCCGGGATCACGAGCACGCGTTCCCGGCTCCACGGCCAGCGCCTGTAGCGGAACGCGAGCGCACCGCCGGCTGGCCGCTCCAACGTGCCGTAGGTCCGCTTCGGGACGCCGGCGATCCGGCGTGCTGTGAACGCGCGGATGGGGTCGCCAGGCCGCGGCGCGGCTTCGCGTCCGAGCAAGACAATCGAAAGCAGTTCCCAGGAGAAGACGGCGCCGAAGACCGCCATGCGGAAGGCCCATCCCGCCAGGAAGGCGCACACGGCGATCACGATCAGCGAGAGAATGAGGCCCGCCGTCGCGTTCAGATACGCGGTGCCCGCGATCGCGGCGAACAGCGCTGTCCGCATCCCCTTGAGTAGGAGATCAAAAAACGGGAAGGGGCATAGGAGAACGAGGACGTCGATGGCGTCTCCCACCAGCCAGACCACGACTGTCACGGCAAGGCCGGCAGCCGCGAGCAAGACGGTCGACGACGTGTACGCTGCCGACTCGAGTCCATTCGCCGCGAAGACCGTGCGCGCGGGATCGAGCGCGGAGAACAGCATCGAAGCGCCGTCGACCCCGAAGACCTTGCCCGCCTCGTGGATGACCAGCGGAAACGCCAGGAGCACGAGGGCGGCCTTGTTCATCACCAGGACTTCGACGGCGTCGAGCGGCTTCTTCAGAAGGGGCGCCGCGCCCCCGACCGTGTCCTTGGACAGCACGAGCAACAGCAGCAGCGACAAGCCGATCCAGAACCAGGGGCGGGCGTAGCGAGGAAGGGAAGTCCGTTGTTCTTCGGGGGTTCTGAAGTACTCCCAGGCGCCAAGCACGGTGACACCAAGCAGGGGTGACACGGCTGTACTGGTGATCGCTGCGATGGCCGCCGAGAGCCGTTGGCCACGATCGAGAGCTTCACGTTCCTGTTGCTCTTCGGTGGGAACCTGGGCAAGACAGGCAAACGCTGACAGCAACAGCAGTGCGACAACCCGTCTCATGGTTGGCAATGTAGCACGGACTACCGCTTCTCCCGGACCGGCCAGACCTCCGAATCGACCCTGGCCGAGGCAAGCAGGGCTTCCAGCTTCTTCACGATCTCGGGATTCTTCGCGGCGAGATTGTTGCGCTCGCCGATGTCTTCAGCCAGATTGTACAGCTCCAGCCGAGCCGTCCGGCCAAAGCGGACTCCCTTCCAGTCGCCGTGGCGGATCGCCTGGTGGAAGCCGCGTTCGTGAAACTCCCAATACAGGTATTCGTGCCCGGGACCTTCGCCGCCCATCAGCGCTTTGACAGCGGACCGGCCGTCCAGGCCGCGCGGCGGATTGACGCCGGCCAGTTCGGCGCAGGTCGGCAGGAGGTCCCAGTGGGCCCAGACCGCGTCGCTCACTTTGCCCTCAGGGATGCGTCCGGGCCAGCGGGCGATGGTGGGCACGCGAATCCCACCTTCGTAAAGGTCGCGCTTGATGCCCTTGAGCGGGCCGCTGCTCTCGAAGAACTTCGGGCTGTGGCCGCCTTCCTGGTGCGGGCCGTTGTCGCTCGAGAAGATCACCACCGTGTCACGGTCCTTGCCCGTGCGTTTCAGTTGCTCGAACAGGCGGCCGATATCCGCGTCCATGCGCGCGATCATCGCGGCGAAGCCCTTCTCGGGGTTCGGCCACGAACGGTCCGCGTAAGCACCATAGGACGGGACCTCCATGCCGTCGCCGGTGTCGCGGCCCATTTCGTTGTTGGCGTGCGGGATCGTGTAGGCCAAATGCAGGAAGAACGGGCGGGGGTCACGATCGGCGATGAAGGCAAGCGCGCGGTCGGTGAACAGGTCATGCGCGTATTCGGTCCGCTTGGCGCCGAAGTTGCCGCGCAACAGGTGAGCGCTGTCGCCGTCGAGGAGATGCTCGGGATAGAAGTTGTGCGCGTGGCCCTGGCTGAAGAAGCCGAACCAGGTGTCGGCGCCCTTGCGCGTTGGGTAGCCGCTGGAGCCGAGGTTGCCCAGCGACCACTTTCCGATGATGCCCGTGCGGTATCCGGTATCGCGCAGGAGTTCCGTGATGGTCCAATCCTGAGGACGCAGCGGGAGATCGGGGTAGCGGTTGCCGCGCGTGCGGCAGTGGCCGGTGTGAAGCCCCGTCATGTACGCGCAGCGCGACGGCGCGCATACGGTGCTGCCGGCGTAGGCTTGCGTGAAGCGGACGCCCTCGGAGGCCATGCGGTCGAGGTGCGGCGTCTGGATCTGCCGCTGCCCGTAGCAGCCGAGATCGCCATAGCCGAGGTCGTCGGCGAGGATCAGGATGATGTTGGGCTGCGTGGCCTGCGCCATGGCCGGCGTGAGCGCAGCGCCCGCTGCTGCCGCGAAGAAGTCCCTGCGCCGCATGGCTACACCTGGTCCGGCACCACGTAGGGCTCGCGGTATTCGCGCGTCAGAAGACGGTTGGCTTCATCGTCGCCGGCGAACATTTCGGTCGACGGGTCGAACGTGAGCTTCCGCCCCGTGCGAAACGCGATGTTCGCCAGGTGGCACAGCGCCGTCGACATGTGGCCTTCCTGGATCTCGCAGTTCAGCGCGTGCCGGTTGCGCGACCGGACGCAGCGGATGAAGTTCTCGAAGTGACTCTCGGTGACGCCGTCGATATCGGGCACGGCGGGTCCGGGCTGATATTCGATCTGCGGGAAGCTGAGGTTGGTCGCCCGCAGCGAAATGCCCGACGGCGGATCCGGCGTCGTGCGCGGGGTGAACAGACCGCGCACCGTGGTCCACTTTTCGGCGGACGTGACGTAGCCGTCCGGCGTATAGAAAAACTCGCCCATGCGCACGCCGCCGAACGACGGGCTCGGCAGGGTGGTCACTTCCAGTTCGACGATGGTGCCGTCGGCGTACTCGAAGCTGGCGTTCTGCAGGTTGGGCGTCTCCTGGTCGGAGTCATCGGCGAATTGCCCACCGAAGCAATGCACCTTGACCGGATGCACGTTCTTTCCCAACGCCCAGCGCACCACGTCGATCGCATGCACGCCGTTGTTGCCGACTTCGGTGGTCGAGGTGTCCCAAAAGTAATGCCAGCCGTAATGGAAGCGGTTCAGCGTGAACGCGCGGTAGGGCGCGGGGCCAAGATACAGGTCCCAGTTCACGCCCGCGGGCACGGAGGCCTCCTGCACATGGCCGATGCTGGTGCGCCCGCGATACACGACAGCTTTCGCGCGATACGCCTGCCCGAATTTGCCTTCGCGGACGTAGCGCGCCCCCGCCTGGTTGCGGAGGTCGCTGCGGCGGTTCAGACCCGACTGCACAATGCGGTTGTACTTGCGCGCGGCTTCAATCATCTTCCGGCCCTCGCGGATGTTGTGGCAGACGGGTTTTTCGACGTAGACGTCCTTGCCGGCCTGGCACGCCCAGATGGTCTGCAGCGCGTGCCAGTGGTCCGGCGTGGCGATCGAGATTGCGTGGAGGTCCGGCTTCTCCAGGAGCTTGCGGATATCGACGATGGTCTCGGGGCGGTAGCCACCGATCTTCTCCACCTCGGCTACGGCGCCCGGAAAGAGGCGTTCATCGATGTCGCACAAGTAGGCCACGCGGACGTTGGGGATCTGGGCGAAGGTGCGGTAGTGGTCGCGCCCGCGTCCGCGGAAGCCGACGACTCCGATGTTGATGCGCTCGTTCGGGCTGCCCTGGCTCCAGGCGGGACGCACGGCCGGCGCGGCCAATGCAGCGGCTTGGACGAACTGGCGGCGGCTGGTGGATGTCATGAAACGCGTTTGCTCCTTCTGGATACTGTATCGCTAGTGCGCGAGGGTGAGATTGGCGCGGGCGGCGAGCGTGAGATCGGCGAACTCTCCCCGCAGATACTTGTTCTGCGCGGCCGCGGCGATCATGGCGGCATTGTCGGTGGAAAGGCCGGGCGAGGGAAAGTGAATCGGGATGGCGGCGCGCGCGGCAGCGGCCGCTTCCCGCAATCCGCGATTGCAGGCAACGCCGCCCGAGACGATCGCGGAGCGCGCGCCGATCTCGCCGGCCGCGGCCAGCACCCGGCGCATGATCTCCGTGATCACGGTCGTCTGGAACGAGGCGATGAGGTCGAGCGTGGCTTCGGGGGTCACGGCGAGCCATTCGTCGTCGGTCGGAGCGCCATGTCGCGCCAGGACACGGCGGGCGGCGATTTCGTCCTGCATGCCGCGCGCCTCGACCCAGCGCAGGACTGCGGTCTTGAGGCCGCTAAAGCTGAAGTCGAGCGCGTTGCCTTTCATCCTGGCTGTAGGCAGAGGGCAGCGGCGCGGGTTGCCGTAGCGGGCGAGGCGGTCGAGCACGGGTCCGCCAGGATAGCCGAACCCAAGCAGCTTCGCGACCTTGTCGTACGCCTCGCCGGCTGCGTCGTCGCGCGTGCGGCCGAGCAGGCGGTAGGAGAACGCCTCGCTCACTTCGAACAGGTGCGTATGTCCGCCGCTCACGACAAGCGCCAGCGCCGGCAGTTCGACTCCGCCGGCTTCCATGACGACGGCGTGAATATGGCCCTCGAGGTGGTTCACGGCGATCAGCGGCAGTCCCTTGGCGAAGCACAGCGCCTTGGCATAGGTGATGCCAACGAGCAGCGAGCCGACCAGTCCCGGGCCCTCGGTGACGGCGACCGCGCCGAGATCTCCCAGCGCCACGCCGGCTTGCTCCAGCGCTTCGCGCACGACGGGCACGATGGCGCGCAGGTGCTCGCGCGAAGCCAGCTCCGGCACTACGCCGCCGTACTTGCCGTGCGTGTCGAGCTGCGAGGCGACGATCGAGGAGCGCACGCGCGCCCCGTCTTCCACCACCGCCGCCGCGGTCTCGTCACAGGAGGTTTCGATGCCGAGGATAAGAGGACTCATTGCCGGGCGATGCGTTCCTCATCATGGCACCTTCGCGCGCGATGGGGCAATAATGGCGGAGCATGACCATCTTCGAAGTCCGCGACACCGAAGCGGGACGCAACCTGCGCGACATCGTGCTGGAACGGTGGCCTGCCTTGAGCCGCATGTACGTGCGGTCGCGGATTGCTCGCGGCGGAGCTTTCGTGAACGGTCAACCAGCGGTTTCCGGATTCAAGCCGGCAGCGGGGGCGGTGGTCACGCTGGCATTCGACGTCGAAGCGATGACCGCGATGCACGCGGAGGCGATTCCTCTTGAGATCGTGCACGAGGATCCGGCGCTCCTAGTGGTGGTGAAACCCGCCGGGATGCTCGCTCATCCGGCCCGTTACGCGAAACAGGGCACGCTCGCCAACGGGCTAGTCTGGCATCTGAACCGGGACGGCGGGCCGCTCGTGCGCCCGATTTTCGTCCACAGGCTGGATCGGGAAACCTCGGGGCTGCTCGTCGTCGCGAAGACTCTCGAAGCAGCGCGGTGGCTGTCTCGCGAACTCGCCGCGGGATGCTTCGCGAAGCGGTACACGGCGGTCGTGTCCGGCCACCCGCGGGATTGCACGATCGAAGCGCCCATTGGACGCGATCCGGAGCGGCGTCCGCAGTGGGGCGTCCTGGCGGGCGGCAAGTCCGCGCGCACCCTGCTGCGTGCCATGGAGCGCGGCGCGGCCGGCACGCTCGTGGAGATGGAGCCGGTCACCGGGCGCACGAACCAGTTGCGGATTCACTGCGCGCACATCGGGCATCCGGTCGTGGGAGACACCGCGTACGGCGGTCCCGAGGCGACGCGCCTGTTCCTGCACGCCGCCTCCCTCGGCTTCCGGCACCCGAATCAGACGTGGATGAGCTTCGAGTCGCCGGCCGGATTCCGCGCCGGGTAGGGGCGGCAAGGACACGCGGTATACTCATCGTAGATCCATGGGAACACCGACTCGAATTGCCCGTTGGGGAAACAGCCTGGGGCTGCGGTTGCCGAAGGGGCTCGCCTCGGAAGCCCGGATCAGCGAGGGTGACACTGTTGAGGTGTCCGTGAAGGATGGGGCGATTATCGTGCGGCCGGCCCAAACCACGTACTCGCTCCACGAACTGGTGAGCAGGATCACGCCGCGCAACCGGCATGAAGAGACATCCTGGGGAGAACCCGCCGGACACGAACCGTGGTAAGTCGGCTGTACGTGCCCGCCGCGGGCGATCTGGTGTGGCTCACGTTCGACCCTCAGGCCGGTCACGAGCAAGGTGGTCGCCGTCCCGCGCTGATTCTCTCGCCGCGCGAGTACAACGTCAAGGCGCGGCTCGCGTTGGCGTGTCCCATCACGAATCAGCAGAAAGGCTATCCGTTCGAGGTCCCGCTTCCGCCAGGACAAGGGATCGCGGGTGTCGTGCTCGCCGACCATATCAAGAACCTCGATTGGCAGGCGCGGCAGGCGGCCTTTGCGTCCAAGGCGCCTGCTGTGGTGGTTGACGAGGTCCGTGCGCGCCTGCGGCCGCTCTTGGGATTGTAGATCGGCGCTCTTCCCGTTGATCCGCCAAATCAGGCTGGGACGGGCTTTGTATCTCCGGCCGGGCTCCGCAACGCGACCGGCGTACGCCGCACCGCCTGCCCGTCCAACTTGGCCAGGAGCACCGCCAGAGGCTGCCGCAGGGCGGGGTGGACGCCGTCGGGCATCAGCTCCAGCAGCGGCTCCAGGACGAAGCGGCGCTCATGCATGCGCGGATGCGGCACGGTGAGGTCGCCGGCTTCGATCACTGCGCGCCCATAGAGCAGGATGTCGATATCAATCGTGCGCGGTCCCTTGGGCACCAGGCGGCGGCGGCCCATCGCGCGCTCCACCTCGAGCACCCGTCGCAGCAGCATGCGGGGGAACAGCGCCGTCTGGGCCTCGGCGACCGCGTTCAGGAACCAGGCCTGCTCGCGGTAATCCACCGGCTCAGTCTCGTATACGGACGAAACCCGCGTGATCCGCAGGCCAGGCGCGTCCAGGCGGCGCAGCGCCTCCTCCAGCCACCCGTGGCGATCGCCGACGTTCGAACCAAGCCCCAGGTAGACGGTCTTCACCACAGTGTCGCCTGCGGTCCGCCGCGCAGACGCCTCTCGACACCGAAGTATTCGAACGCCCGCAGGGTGCCGACGCGCCCGCGCGGTGTACGGTCCAGGAAGCCAAGCTGGATCAGGTACGGCTCGTAGACTTCTTCGATCGTATTCGCGTCCTCGGCGATGGACGCGGCGATCGTGTTCAAGCCGACCGGCCCGCCGCTGTACTTTTCGAGCACCGTCAGCATGATCTTCTGGTCGATCTCGTCGAGGCCGAAGCGGTCCACTTCGAGCAGGTCAAGCGCGGTCTCGGCGATGGGGCGGGTGATGTGGCCGTCGGCGCGGACCTGCGCATAGTCGCGGACACGGCGCAGCAGGCGATTGGCGATGCGCGGCGTCCCGCGGCTGCGGCGGGCGATCTCTTCCGCGCCGTCGTCATCCACGTCCACGTCGAGCAGGCGTGCCGAGCGCTTCACGATCTGCGTCATCTCGGCCTCTTCGTAATGGTTGAGGCGCAGCACGAGGCCGAAGCGGGCGCGCAGCGGGGCGCCGAGCAACCCCTGGCGCGTGGTCGCCCCGACCGCGGTGAAGCGCGGCATCGGCAACGAATGCGTGCGGGCGCCGGGTCCGGTACCGACGAGGATGTCGACGCGAAAGTCCTCGAGCGCCGAATAGAGCATCTCCTCGACGTCGGGCAGCAGGCGGTGGATTTCGTCGATGAAGAACACCTGGCGCGCGCGGATGTTGCTCAGCACGCCGGTGAGGTCGAGTTTCTTCTGCAGCACGGGACCGGAGGTCTGCTCGAAGCCGACGCCCATCTCCTCGGCGACAATCGCGGCGAGCGTGGTCTTGCCGAGTCCCGGCGGGCCGTAGAGGAGGATGTGGTCGAGCGCCTCCCCGCGCCGGGTGGCGGCGGCGATGGCGATCTCGAGGTTCTCCTTCAGCTTGGTCTGGCCGATGAAGTCGCGGAGACGGCGGGGCCGGAGACCCGCTTCGAATTGCGCATCCTCCTCGGTGGCGACGGCCGAAACAATGCGACTCTCCCCCATCGGAAATCGTTCCTCAGAGTAGCACTACCGCAGCCGCAGCCAGTCGGCGAGGCGCGCCGGCTCTTGCGGGCTGGTTACCACTCGCTGAACTGCTCCGCGTGCCGAGCGACCTGTTCCTGTAACCCACACCTCAGCGCACCGTCACGCTGGCCGAGCCCCGATTCTCCGCCTGATCCTCGACGCGGACGGCAAGCGTCGCTTCGCCCGGGGCGGCGTCCAGTTCCAGTTCGTAGGTCAGCGAACGGGCGCTCGAGACGCCCTCCCTGGGACCCGCCACCAGCCACTCGCCTCCGTTGAGCGAGTACTCGGCGCGCTCGACGGTACCCCGCTCATCCACCGCAGTCCAGGAGGCGTGCAGTTTGCCACCGCGCCGCTCCATCTTCAGGCCGCGAATCTCCGGCGGCGTGTTGTCGATCAGGAAGACTTCGCTTTCGAGGAGCGTCTCCAGCGCCTCGGCGGGCGGGTTGTCGGGCGCGTCGGACGCGGTCACGCGCAACTGGTAGAGGCCGTCGGGAAACGAGGTCGAATCCCAACTGAGGTAGTTCTCGCGAATGCTGTCTTTTAACGTGGTCCAGACCGCCTGGCCCGGCTGGCGGATCTCGAGCCGGAACTGCAGTGAGTCATCGTTCGGGTCCAGCGCCGACCAGCGAGCCGCTATCCAGCCTTTGGCGTGCTGGAGCGTGGGGAAGGCCGGCTCACTTCGCGCCGCCTTCGCCGGCCGCGGCTTCCCAAGCGGGGGCAGGGTCAAGGTCTGCACGGCTGCGGATGGGGAAGAGGGTGCGGGAAAGCGGAAGTTCGGCGGCGTGGCCTCCACCGCGTTCACGACGGGCGCGGCGTTTCGCTGCCGGTAGGCGGTTTCGACCGCGCGCAGCACCGGGGCATCCCCGGCGCCGGGCCGCAGGGTCGCGCGCCACTGCAGGAACCGGGCAGCAGGCGACTTGATGGAACCGCCATCGGGCGTTCGCGCGGCTTCGGCCCACGGGCTCCAGTTCTTCTGCGGCTGGTCCAGATTTCCGCTGCGCGTCTCCAGGACGATCGCGCCGCCGTTTCCCTGGAACCTGAGCCAGCCCCAGCGCGAGAACAGGCCGGCGTCCAGCGGCTCGCTTTCGATGCTGCCCTCAGTGGCGAGGCCAGGTCCCAGATGGAAGATTTTGCCCGCGTTGCCGGTCGCCGCGTGGAAGCTGCCGTCCGGGGCGGCGACGAGCGCGGTCACCTGCGTCGGGGGCGCCTTGAGCAGGAGTGTGTGCCGGTTCGGCGCGTCGAGGCGGTAGATGGCCCCCTGGTTGCCGGTGCCGGCGTAGATCCGATGGTTTGTGTCGGCCGCAAGTGCGTAGACGAGCTCCTGGCCGTCACTCCAGAGCAATCTCGGGTATCCGTCCGGCTCAATCCGGACCACCTCAGAGCCTCCCCGGACCTGCGGAGCCGCCGGAGCCGCAGGCTGGGGCTGGACCGCGGGCGCCGTCTGTACCCGCGCCATTGTGGCCGCCTGCGGTGTTGCCGGGTGCGGCGCCGGAGCCGGAGGGACCAGCACCGGCTGTCCCTTCGCGCCCACCGCCGCCGCGATCACACGCCCGTGCCCGTCCACCGCGAGCGCTGTAACCTCCTTGCGCGACATCTGGTGCAGCACGAATCCCTCACCCGAAGGCGTGACGCGAATCACGAGCCCGCCCGGTTCGGTGCCGACGATCAGGTTTCCCTGCTTGTCGACGGCGAGCGAACGGGCATGCGTTTCCTCCGTGCGGAAGAAGATAGAGCCCTGCCCTGCCGCCGTCACCCGGTGCACTTCGCCGCCATCTCCCGTCGCCACGAACAGGTCGCCGTTTGGACCGAACGCCAGGCTCCAGATGTAGCGGGAGCCGGGTTCGTAGAACACCTCCGGCTGGTTCTGTGCGGTGATGCGGTAGACCTTTCCCTCGGGCGAGGTGGCGGCGTACACACGGCCCTGCGGGTCGACGGCCACGGCCTGCACCTGCAGGGTGTCGAACTCAGCCCAGACCGCGGATTGGCCATCGGGTGTGACCCGGTACAAGCGCGCGGGCGGACCTCCGCCTGCGTATAAGATTCCCTTGGCATCGAGTGCGGCCGACCAGAGATAGGCCGAAGAGGAATCGAACAGCTCCCGGAAGGATGGAGCGAGCGTGACACTGCCGTCGCTTGCGAGCGACACGCCGCTGGTCACCGCTTTGCTAAAGGCTTCGTAGGAGTCCTGCGTCCAAAGCCCCGTCTGGCCCGCATTCGCGCTGGAGGCGAGAAGCAGCAACAGAGCCGCCAGAGACGCCGCCGGCGCCTGTGTGTTGTTCATGTGCGATGAGATCCTCAGGTCCTTAGAGAACGTCGATCTTCAGCGAGTAACTGCCGCTGACCACGTAATCGAACGGCAGCGCCAACTGTTCCGAAGCGCTTTCCGGCGTGGTGATCAACATCCGATTCGATGCCCGGCCCGCCTGCATGACGTTCAAAACGGAGCCAGGCAGGCTGGGCATCGCCTTGTCGTCGTAATAGGCGGTGGGCGCCGCCTTGACCAGCGAAACGTACAGCTTGTTGTTGCTCCGCTCCTGGTTGAGCAGCGACACGGTCTGCGGGAGGTCGAGTGACCGGTTCATCGACCCGGCCAGACTCTGGATGCGATTCAGCGTCGCGGCATCGGAGAGCATGATGCGGTGCGTTCCTTTGGCCAGCCCCACGGGAATCCGGATCTGGAATTCGCGTTCGATGCGCTCACCCCGGTACGGACGGAGCAGCACCTTGACGGCGACCTCGTCTCCGGCCCGCACCTCGGTGTTCGACACCCAGGCATTCTCAATTCCGGCAACGCGGCGCTCGGGCAGCAGGTCCACCGTGACACTCACGCGCTTCAGCTTGGGCGTCTTCACGGAGTTCAGGTAGAGGCGGTTGAACTTCTCTCCCCACCAGCCGGCAAGCAGCATCGGAGCGGGCAGCGGCATTTCGCCGGACGCCTGCATCGTGGACAGCGAGAGGCTGCCCTGGCCGTCCAGCTCCACTTCGCCGCTCAGCCGGTAGGTCGCCTCGTCCATGAACTCGTTCAACCCGGACAGTGAATTAAACAGAGTCACCATCATCAGGTAAGGGGTCCACTTCTGTTGCACGAAGACGTTGAAGCGGAACTGCTTCTCGCCGCGCACCGTGTCGCCGTCCCCGAACGAGCGTACTGTGGCGGTGACGGGGATCATCTCCGTCTCCAGGCCCAATTCGCCCATGATGCCGGAATGGCGGTCCTGCTTGAGTGCGCCGACGATCTCCGTCGCGTTGGCGATCTTGTTCGGCTGGAACTGCGACCCCAGCACCATGAGCACTTCGCCCTTGCTCATGGGCATGCTCACCGGGCCGAGGTTGAAGAAGGAGTGGCCGAAGCCGAGGACGCGCTTGCCGTCGTTGTAAGTCACGGTGCCGAGGCCGGAGACGTTCATGTCGCCGGAGACCAGTACGCCCGCAATCGACTCACCCGGTTGCAGCGCCGTTCGCCAATCCGCGGCGGGCTTGGTGTTGTAAATGGCCCCGCTGGCGCCGCCCTGCACGGCCGACACGCCCAATTGGCGGAACAGCGGCCCGAACTCGCGCAGTGTCCCTTCATGGAAGCCGGAAAAGACGAGCGGCGTCTCGATTGGCGTCATCAGAGGCGTCTCGCGGGGAAGCTGGCCCTGCGAAGCGGCCATGACACGCGCCAGCAGTTCGCCGGGAATCTCGGCATGGGCTCGTTGCGCGGGGCGGTCCGGCGTCTTGGCGCCCGTGGGCCGTGATTCGTCAAGATCGTTGATCTCGAGCATCAGCTCGATCGGCGTGATGCCGCAGATGGCGTCCGGCGAGAAGACACTGAGACGGAGCGCGACCGCGCCGATCAGCTTGCCGTCGACGTAGACGGGGCTTCCGCTCATGCCGCCGGCGACATTGGTCCGCTGGACGCGCCCACCCATCTTGCCGAGGATCACGTCCTGGCGTGGCCCCCAGGCGTTCTTCCAGAGGCCGATGATCTCGATCGGCACCGCTTCGGGCGTCATGCCTTCGAATACAGTCCAGGCGGTGGCTTGCATCCCCGGCTTGACGTGGGACGATTCCAGGATTTCCACCGGGCCCGCTTTGGGCCGGGAAGGAGAAGTATCGCCGGCAAGTGCCGGCGCTAAAGCCACCGCGAGGGCGGCGGCCAGTGCGGCACAGGTACTCTTCATGCGCTCACTCGCTCCGGTCGCTTCTCCGATTGTACTATGCGGCGGACTCCGGACCGGATCAGACGGCGATCGGGATCTTGATGATCTTCTTTTGGATCGCGTACTGCACGAGCTGCGCTTTGTTGTGAATGTCGAGTTTGCGCATCAGGTTGAACTTGTGCGCTTCCACGGTCTTCACGCTCAACTTGAGGCTGCACGCGATCTCCTTCACCGAGTTGCCCTCGGCGAGAAGCTTCAGCACTTCCTTCTCGCGCGTTGTGAGCGTGGCGAAGCGAGGCAGCCGGTGCGCGGACTTGATGCGCGACCGGAAGTCGTCGACAAGCTGCGACAGCATGCGCGGGCTGAGGTAGCTGCCGCCGCGCTGCACGTCGCGGATGGCGGCGACCAGCTGCTGCGCCGGGCTGTCCTTTAGCACGTAGCCGCTGGCGCCCACCTCCATGCACTCCACGAGGTAGTCTTCGTCGTCGTACATGGTCAGGAAGAGGATCCTGGTTTCGGGCCGGTTCTTCTTGATCTGACGGGTGGCTTCGAAGCTGCTCAGCCCCGGCATGCCAATATCCATCAGAACAACGTCCGGACGGGTTTCCGCGGCCTTCGTGACGGCATCCGTTCCGTTGGCGGCTTCGCCGACGACCTCGAAATCGAGTTCGGAAGCGATCAGCGTCTTGATGCCCTGCCGGAACAGCGTGTGGTCATCCGTTAAAAGAATGCGAATCTTTGCCATTGCGAGTGTCCTTGCTCCCGCGGGCCGGCGCTTGCGCTGACAGCCTGCGCGGCTTCTTTCGTTTGGTCTCCATCGGGAGCCGCCCCCCAGCGCCTCCCTGTGTCTCTCTCTCCAGGTCTCTCTCTAAAGGAAGCTGGATCGTGATTTTCGTGCCCTGGTTAGGCGCGCTCGCCACCACGAACCGCCCTCCGAGGAGGGCGACCCGCTCCCGCATTCCCGGCAGGCCGAAGGAGTGGCGCTTTTCGAACGCTTCCTCGACCTGAAAGCCAACTCCGTCGTCTTCTACGCGAAGTTCTAAGTAGTTATCGGAGGAAGTCAGGGAAATGTTTACAGCAGACGCGGAAGAATGCTTAGCGATGTTGTTGTAGCACTCCTGGACCAATCTATACATCATCACTTCATGTTGTCGCGGTAAACGATTGATCTTGGGAGAGATATGCAGACGAATCCGGGCCGGGTGCAGTCTTCGGAAGCGGCTCGTCAACTGCCGCAGTGCCGCCGACAACCCGAGTTGCTCTAGGACTGCCGGGCTCAACGCCGCAATCACCCGTCGGATCTCGACAATCGTCTTCTCGGTCACATCCCGGATCTCCCGGAGCCGATCCGGGATCTCTCCCTCCCCGCAGGCCGCCTCCAGCATCTCCAACTGCAATCGGATGAATAGCATAGACTGTCCAGCTTCATCATGCAGTTCACGGCTGATCCGCCGCCGTTCCTCCTCTTCCACCTGCCAGATCCGCTCGCTCAACTGCCGCACCTGGTCCTCGCGGGTGGCCAGGTCCTCCATCAGGCGGACCTTTTCGGCGGCCAGCAGGCACTGATCGACCGCGGCGTCGAGTAACTGGACTTCGCGCGGCAACCAGCTCCTTTCGGTGGAAAATCCCAACTGGATCACACCGGCGAGTTGGCCTTTATGCATCACGGGTTTCGACCAGAACGAGCGGAACTTGCCCGCCATTCTGCGGTCGAGAATCGCTCTTGTTCCCGGAGTGCCACGTAATATGTACCGGGTCCGGCCCAGTTTGCGTAGCATGGCCGCAGGGAGTTTGGTCACGGCGGCCGGCTCGTCTCCCTCGGCCCCGACCTCGGCCTGCGCGATGCAGACGCCGGTTCCAGGCTCAAAGAGCACGAGGCGTCCGGCCTGGGCCTGGCTGACGCGCGTCAGGTTCACCAGGAACTGCCGCAGCAAGGGGGCCAGTCCCTGCGCTTCCAACTCCGCTCGGAACAGGTCGTAGAACGCCTGGGCTTCGGCCTCGCGAACCTGCGCGAACGCTTTGTTCAGGGACATCGCCGTCGCCACGCGCAACTGCGAGCGCACCCACACCGGCGGCTGGGAATCCTTGCCCGCGTCGAGCACGGTGCCGAGCAGAGTGTCGTGAATCGCCAGCAGGCGCATCACCTCGGCCGGCAGCAGATTTAGCTTCGCCAGGCGCCGCCCGTTGTATTCCACCTGCTCGAAGAACACCTCGACGGGCGCGCCCCGGACCACGATCTCGGCGGCGGCGCCGCTGGTCACTTCCGACAGCGCCTTAATCTGCTTCGAATCAAGCTGGCGCGCGCGGAGGCGGCTCCGGAACCGGGAGTCCAGGCGCGAGGCCTGCGGCGCGACCAGTTCGGCGAACCGCCGCATTTCCCTGCGGAAGTCCTCGTTGATCAGCACGGCCGCTTCGGCCAGCATCGCGTCATTCCAGAACGGCACCGATTCTCCTCCCGAGGCATCGCTCTCCATGGTAGTAAGGTTGATGGAGGACCAATGCCCCGGTATCCGTCTTATTCGGCGTTTTCCCGGAGAAAGTTCATGGGCGCGGCGGCGATTTCCGCCGTAGCCGCCCGCGCGGACGATCTCGAGGCTTGGCGCCAGGACCGCGAGCAGCGTCTGGCGGCGCCCGGCGGCTGGCTGTCGGTGGCGGGCTTGTTCTGGCTGAAAGACGGCGAGCAGCACGCGGGGTCGGACCCGGGTTTGGAGATCGTGCTCCCCGAACCGGCGCCGCCGCTGGTGGGCACGTTCCGCCTGAGCGGCAGCCGGGTGGAGTTTGCGGCCGCTCCTGGAGTCCCGGTGATGACGGCGAGCGGCGAGGTGGTGACGCGCCGGCCGATGCGTCCGGACCACGAGTCGGGGCCGGATCCGATTTCGGTCGGCAGCCTGGATCTGTTTGTGATCCAGCGTGGCGGGCGCACCGCGCTGCGGCTGATCGATCATGACAGCCCCCGGCTGCGGGACTTCCGCGGGCTGGACTGGTTCCGGCCCGATCCGGCGTATCGTGTCGAAGCGCGGCTGACCGGGCAGAAACACACGCTCCCGCTGGTCAACATCGTCGGTGACCCGGAACCGATGGAATCGCCGGGAACGCTCGAGTTCAAACTGGCGGAAGAATCTTGCCGCCTCGATCCGGCGCTGGAACCGGACGGCATGCTGTTCCTTCTCTTCCGCGACGCCACCTCCGGGCGCGAGACGTACGGAGCAGGGCGCTATCTGCGCGCGGATCCGCCCCGCGACGGCCGCGTCGTGCTCGATTTCAACCGGACGTACAATCCACCGTGCGTGTACACGCCGTACGCGACATGTCCCCTGCCGCCGAGGCAGAACCGGATGACGATCGCGGTGCGGGCGGGGGAGAAGATGCCGCAGCAAACTGGAAAAGAATAGGAGAGTGGCCAAGGATCAGGTGGGACCAGGAAGCGGCAATGTGTTTCAGGATCTGGGATTCCGGCATCCCGAGCAGGAGATTCTTAAGGCTCAGCTTACGCTCAAACTGTACCGGGCTTTCCGAGTGCGCAAACTCACGCAGAGGGCGGTGAAAGCGCTTCTTCCCGTCCCGAAACGTCACGCATTAGACTTGATGCGAGGAATGTTTCTGCGACACGGTCTGCTTGTCATGGCGGTGCTCTTCCCGGTTTTGGGACAGACCCCGCCTGAAGCAGAGCGCTTCCTGTCCGGCGTGGTGCTCGACGGGGAGACGCAGCAGCCCGTTGAAGGAGCGCTGGTTTCGCTTGTGGTGCAGAATGGCGCAGGTGTCCGGACCGGGAACACCCCTTTCGGGCAGGAGAGCGGCACAGCCGTGTCCAGCGCTGGCGGAACCTTTGCCTTTCCACTGGCAGGCACCAGCCAGGCAGCACGCTTCTCTGTCCGCGCAATGCGGGATGGGTATGCGATGCCCAATTCTTTCGGCGCAGCCGGGTTGCTCGACTATAGCGGCCACTTGGACCCTGAAGAACAAACTACCCAGGTTCGGTTGCGGCTGTACCGCGTCAATCGGATCGCGGGCCGCCTGGTCGACGAGGAGACGCAGCAGCCGCTCGAAGGCATCCGCGTGGAGGCGTGGATCTCGCATTTCTGGCAGGGACGGAAGCGCGTGATGGCGGCGGACGACGCCACCACCATCACGGATCCCGGCGGCCGCTTCGAAGTTCCGGGCCTGTTCCCAGGAGACTACTACTTCCGAATGGACCCCCGTCCGGACCTGACGGGAGACGATCCGTCAGAAGCCGCTACCGGTTACCCGGCAAGCTTCTGGCCGGGTCCCTCAGACGCCGGTCAGGGCACGACCCTCGCCTACGGTGCGGATCTCGATCTGGGCGACGTCAGGATTGCCAGTCGCGAGCTGTACGGCTTGCGCGTCACGATTCCGGATGACGCGTGCGGCGGAAAGTCCGCTGTCAGTGTCTCGCTCCACCAGTCGCTCGCGGGTGTTCTCCACCGGCGGGCGAGCCGCCAGACGCGGTGCGGGGAGCAGATCGCCATTGGGGGACTTGAACCGGGTCCCTATATTCTCAGCGGTTCGGCAGGTGCGAAACGGTTCAGGCAGAGGCTGACGGTCGTCAACCGGAGCCAGGAAGTGATCCTCGATCTGGTTCCGGATCTCGAGATCGCGGGGCAAGTTGTCGTACCGGAGGGCGCCGCGCGCTCCGTGCTGGGTTCTGTGCGAATCGGACGCCGTATTCTGGATGACGCGGAACGGTTCGGTACGCCGGATCCGGTCATGGATGCGAATGGCCGCTTTGAGATCAAGGAGGTCCGGCGGGCGAACTACAGGATCTGGCTCCAGGGTCTGCCTAGCGGGTATTACGTGGATAATCTGTCTTACAACGGGACTTCTCTCGAAGGCGGCATCCTGCGCGTCAACCCTGGCTCGCTGGAACAGTTCCTCAAGATCACTGTGGCGCAGGGGACCGGGACGGTGCTGGGCGGAGCGCCCGGCGCGGCCCGCGTGTTCCTCCTCCGAAAGATCCGTGAGGCATTTTGGTTCCTGAACCTGGCGATTGCGGAACCGGACGGGCAGGGGCAGTTCCGATTCGAGGACGTCGCACCCGGAGACTACTGGATCTTCACCACCGACGCGAGCGAGGCGGGACGGCTGCACGAACCGGGCGTCCTGGCAGGCTGGGCGGCGAGGGCGCGTGAGATCGACGTAGGCCGGAACCAGGTGGTTCGTGTGAACTTCGATTAGGCGGACAGTAGGGACCGTCGGCCTGGGTTCCATCCTGTGTGCGGACAGATATCGTGGGGAGTGAAGTATGGTAATCTCGGGGTCAACACTGGCTCTTGCTGTACGGCCTGCTCTGGTGCAGTGACTGGTGACCCGTACCGCCGAGGTTTCCAAGTATGGCTGGCTTAAAGAAGAATGCCTACTAGAGAAGACAATCACCGCGGCAGGTTCTGGGGCCGTGGCCTCGGGGCAGTCAGCCTTGCCATTCTGGTATACGGGGCATGCTATTCGACGATTCCGACGGCACACCCAGGCTATCTTGTCGGATACTACTTGGCCCCAGCCCTTCTCACAACTGTCGGATTCCACTTGATCTTTCTCAGAAAACATCCCATGAAGAAGACTGTGTTTGCGTTTTTTTGTCTATATATAGCCTTTATTGTCGGCGGGTTGCTGCATTCAGTAGTATCCTAAAGACATCTACATCCACACGCCGAACTTGTCGTTGGGGGCGAGGATGCGAAAGAGGAGGCATACCATGTGGTTTATCAAGTCCTTAATGGCTAATATCGCGGGCAATCTCATCTGGCTTACCTTGGCGCTTGTGGGGGGAGCTATTGTGGCATACCTAAGGGTCAACCAGTCGACGCTTGTCGATCCGGCACTCTACGGACTGGGCGCATTTGCCTTAATCTTGCTCACGGGTTGCCTATGGCGTTGGATGTATAGCATTCAACGACAGATCGAGGCCAAGATCCCCCCCCCGAGAACGTCGGCCGAGCTATCAGAGATTGGCTCGACAAGGCCGGTGTCGAAATAAGAAATGCGCCAGAGCCAGAACTGCAATTCAATTATATCGTGTCGCTAAACAGTCGCAAGGTCAGAGTATACCAAGAGCGCCGTGATCCACAATATATTTGTCTGCAGACGATCTTTATGTTTACCGACCATGACAATAAAATTATCTCTTGTCATCAGAAGGGCGTCTCTTCTCTAATCCGGGATCTGCGAATACATCTTGCGATGCTCGGTATGCATTTTTCTGGAATTTCTTTTCCGTTAGAAAAGGTATTTATTTCAAAAAAAGTCTTGATAACCGATCAGTTCAATGAATACGAATTCTCATCCGCACTGGATAGAGTTGAGGCAGCGTGGGTCATTTTTACGGAGGTTGTCACTGGCTATGGCGAGTCGCCATCGTCTGAATCGAAGTAAGCTCTGATGTCTCCGCGTCGATACATGGTGTCTTCCTGAGTATTGCCGCGGACCTGGTGGCAGGGCACCGGCCGTACCGATTCCGGGACGCGGCCACGCTCCTGGAGGACTTCTGGGCAGAAGTGGACAAGTTGCTGCGGGAAAAGGGAGTCATCGCATGAAAACGCTACGCGTGGGTATTGCCAGCTACCAGCAAATGAAGGAACGGACGTTGGCCATCGCCCGTGGACAACACAAGCCGGCGGCTGGGGAACCCAAGGTCTGGTTCCCATCCACGGAGAGTTTTGCGAAAGTGCTCTCCGACCGGAACCGCGCCTTGCTTGCAGTCATCGCCGAATCCGCGCCGGAGTCGCTGGCGGAACTGGCCGAACGGACCGGGCGACAGAAGTCGAACCTCTCGCGGACACTCAAGACGATGGAGCGCTATGGCTTCGTCCGACTCAGCCGGGGACCGCGAGGCTCGGTGATCCCGCGAGTGGCGTACGATCGGATTTCCTTGACCCTGCCCCTCGCAGGATGAAGGCCCGTCACAGTCTCCGCAAGCGCCGCGACGCTTCCTCGACCGTCTGCCGCGACTTCGAGAACGTAAACCGGATCCGCTTCGGGTTCCGCGTCGCGTTGGGATAAAACACCGACCCCGCCACTCCCGCGACGCCGCCTTCGCGCATCAGGCGCTCGGCGAATACGTCGTCGTCATCGCCGGAAAGCGCCGCGTAGTCGCACCAGAGGAAATACGAGCCGCCCGGTTCGTACCAGCGCATGCCCGCGGCGGCGAGTCCTTCGCAGAGAATCTCCTTCCGCGCCCAATACTCATCGCGCAGCCGCTGATAGAACGACTCCGGCAGGTCGAGCGCGCGGGCCAGCGCCACCTGGAACGGATGCGGCGCCGTCACCGTGTGGAAGTCGTGCATCTTGCGCAGTTCGTCCGTCAGCGACTCGTGCGCCACCAGGTACCCGACCCGCCACCCGGTCACCGAATACGTTTTGCCCATCGACGTCACCGTCACGGTGCGATCCTTGGCCGCCGGCAGCGTGCCGATGCTGACGTGCCGGTGCCCTGGCCACACCAGGTATTCGTACGTCTCGTCGGCGAAGATCAGCAGATCGCGGTCCGCGGCGAAGGCGGCGACTGTCTCCAGCTCTTCGGGCGTCAGCACCTTACCTGTCGGGTTGCCCGGATTGCAGAGGATGATCGCCGCCATGCCGGGAGTCCAGGCGGCGTCGAGTTCGTCGCGCGTGAACGTGAAGTCCGGCTCGCGGACCTCCACCGTGCGGATGTTCACGCCGGCGGCAATCGCCTGCAGCACGTAGTTCTCGTACATCGGCGCGAAGCACAGAATGTCCGAGCCGCGCTCGACGAGCGCCTCCATCGCCACGATCATGCCTTCGGTAGCGCCGCAGGTCACGACGATGTGGCGCTCGGGGTCCACCTGAAGGCCGTTGAACGCCGCCAGCTTCCTCGCCAGCGCCTCGCGCAGGATCGGCGAACCCCAGGGGTTGGTGTACTGGTGATACGAGCCGCCGATCGCGTCGATCGCCAGTTGCTTGATCTCGGGGAACGTATCTTCGTCGGAGAATCCCTGCGACAGGTTCACGGCGCCGAGCTGCGCGCTGAGAATGGTGGTTCCCCGGATGACGGATTCCCGCATGGGCAGGCGTTTGATGGGCATTGGTTTACGGCCAGATCCTGTTCAAGAGAGCGGCCAGCCGCACCGAGCCGACGAGCAGCCGTTCCTCCATCACCGGCGCCGCCTGATTGCGATAAGAGGGCGGAAGCTGCCAGACGGTCGTCCGGTAGAGTTCCGATACTTCTTCGCATGATGAGACATTGCGCGGCGGGTACTTCGGCACGCGCGGCCGGAGCGGCGCGTAGGCATGCTTCCAGGCAAGGTCGCGGGATTCGGCCAGCCACTGGCGGAACCAGCTTGGCAGGCCGGACGGCACCGCCTCTCCGGTCCGGCGCCGCGCGGGGCTCCAGGAGTTGAGCGCGGCCATGAGGCGCGCGGCGAGAGCCCGGTCATCGCTTCCCACGCGTTCTTCCAGGAGCCCGTAGTCCCAGGCTGCGTGCAGATTCTTCGACGGATGATTCACCAGCAGGCAATTACCCCCGCGGTCGGAATTCCCTCCGGCGTGCAGCGGCTGGTGGACATCCTGCGCGATGTGGATCAGGTATTTCAAATCGCTCCCTGGCTCCAGCTCATCCGGCTTGCCGGCCGCCAGTTTGCCGGAGTATTCGATCAGCTTGGCGTATGCGGTATTGGGCTGGCGCAGCGGATCCGGCCGGTCGCGGAAGCCGTAGCGCGCGCTGAGATTGATGTAGTGCCAGGGCGCCGCCTGCGGGTAGTTCCTGCGTCCCTCGACGTCGGGCCAGATCGACGCCGCGGCGAGCGCATCGGCCAATGCATCCGGGGTGTTGGGCACGCCGAGAATGCGCGCCACCCGCGCCTTCGCCGAGGGGCCGAGCAGCCCGGCGGTAACGCGGCCGCCGGCCTTGTGCGCGGCAAAGCCCCAGGGCAGAGCCGGCAGGGCCGCAAGGAGCAGAATCAGGGGAATCCGGAGCACGGCTCCGCCATGGTAGCAGACGGTGCGTCGCACCGCCCTGATACAGTAAGATCAGCCGACATGTTCACGTGGATCTGCCCGCAATGTGGACGGGAAAACCACCCGTCTCTCGCCGAATGTCCGAATTGCCAGGCCACCGCGTCCGGCGCCGCGGCCGAGGAGGCGCCACCACCGCCCCCTCCAGCGCCGGCAGCCCCTGTGAGACAAGCGGCGCCACCGCCTCCTCCCCCACCGCCCGTCGCGCAGCCCGCGCCGGCGGCGCAGCAACCGAAGACCACCTACGTCCTGCCGCCACCGCAGCGCGGCATGCCGGTCTGGCTGGCGACGATCCTGTCGGCCGCGGTGTTCGCGGGCCTGTTCGCCGCGGTGTATTACGGCATTCAGTACTTCAAGGAAGACCGGCCGGCGGCCGCTAAGCCCGCCATCGCGTTCGAAGACGTCCCGGAGGGCGCCAAGCCCAACCGGATGCTGCGCTTTCTTTCCGTTTCCGGATTGCGCCTGCTGCAGAATGCTCAGCGCAAGACCGAAGTCCGTTTCGTCGTCGTGAATCACTCGACGGCGCAGACCTCGCCGATCGGCGCGAAGGCGAGGATTCTCGCGCGCACCAATGGCGGACCCGATACGGACCTCGGCATGGTGGAGTTCAAGCTGCCCGCGCTCGGCCCGTACGAGACGAAGGACATCTCGGCGGTTCTCGAGACGAAACTGCGGGCGTACGAACTGCCGGACTGGCAGTTTCTCAAGGCCGAGTTGATTCTTCCGCCGGAAGCGCCGTAAGGTTTCCCGCAAGCTCGCCGTGTCGCATCAGATCGGCTCGGAGGCAATCGCGATCGCCTCCGCTACAAGATGGTCTGTGATTCGAAAGTCAAGATCGCGGCGAAGGACCTTAACGAGTTCCGGTGGTTCCGCCGCGCGACCCTCAAGATGAAGGCGGGCCAGCAGCCGCACTGTTCCGATTGACTTCCTCGCCATCCGGTCCGCGATCCGCCGGGCCTGACGGTCATCGCTAATGAAGGCGTAGGACCGGCGTTCCTGGGCCTGGATCAGCGCCTCGGACTCGCCTTCCCCCAGGTCCGCTCTCAAGAGCCGGACGTTCGTCTCGTCGGCGGTGACGCAACATTCGAAGAAACCGGTCGCGTACAGCTTCCTGAGCCGGTAGCGGAATCTACCCTTGACGTTTACCTCGCGCTGGACTGCTCTTGGAACATAGACCCGCTCGAAAAACATCGGCAGTTGGAGCGCGAGATCCAGATGGACCAGGTTAATCAGCGGACCGCTATCGATCACAGCTGTCCGCAATGGCTATTCCTTGTTGAGAGAGACGAGGAGGAGGAGTCCGAGGCCGAGAGCTGCCAAGGCCCCAATGGCCTGTTGCTTCTCCCGAGAGATCTGCTGTTCCTTGAGAAATCCTACTATCTGTGTTTCCACATGTCCCGGATCGTCGAACGGAGAGAATGTGAAAACGCGAGGAAATCGAGCCATTGGCTCACTCCCGGCGAATTCCTGGCGCACGATGGGAATCACCAGCTTCCCCTTCTGCAGGGCATAACCCAATTCAAATTGCACGTTCGGACTTGCGGCAGCGGTCAGGATGGCCAGGACACAGTCAGCCCGATCGATCGCCTTTCGGACAGAGGCCGCGACTGAGGACGGTCCCGGGCTTCCGTGAGCGGGAACGTACATCTCGATGCCGTTCGCCGTCGCCAAAGTCTGCAGGCGCCACGCAAGCGCCGCGTCGGCGGGATCAAGGCTGGAACTCAGGAACACCCGGAAAGGCATCGCATCTCCTATTCTAAGGTGATCTGCCGCCCGAGCCAGCGTGCGCAACGGCGTTGTTCTGTTCCGCGACTTGAATGAAGGCCTCAATCGGAAGGTGCGCGCCTTCAAGGCGACTCACGGCTTCGTCTCTTCGTACAACTCCTCGACCCGTTGTGCGATCGCTTCTTCGACCGCGTAGCCGTACGGCGCGGGGTGCCCGTATTCCGCCATGCCCGTCGTCCCTTCATAGCCGCCCTCGCGCAGAACCCGGAGCGACGGTACGTAGGACAGCAGTTCGTTGTTGTAGCCCGCCACCCAAGTGTTGTCCCAGCCGAACGCGTCCTTGAACCGCAGGCAATAGTCCACGACGGATTCCCCGGTCAGCGCCACCAGCGTCAGATCCGCGCCGAAGCGCCACACCTGGACCGGGTACGGATAGCGGTCCGGCAGCTTCCCCTCCCTGTCGTAGACCCGCAGCAGGTGCTCGGTCGCCCGGCGGGGCAGGCCTTTCTCCTTGGGTAGACGGGCGGCCAGTTCCTCCCGCGTGGGACCCTTTTGGAACGGGATCTCGGCGATCGTGTAGCCTGCCTTGAGGCGCCCGCGGACCGGCTGCATCGGGCCGCGCAGCACGATCTCCACGGCCTTCGCCACGATCCTGCCGTACATCGAGGCGAGTTCGACGGCTTCCGGCGTGGTCACACCCATCACACGCGGCAACGGGTTCGCGTCGCCGCCACAGCCCATCACGAACAACGCGACAGCGCCGGGATAAGCCTTTTCCAGAGCCTCCTGCGCGTAACCCGCGTAGTCGCCGTTGACCTCGTAGCCGGACAGCGCCGTCGTGTGGCAGGAATACCCGAAGGCGACAGCCCGCAGGGCGCCGCCCGTGCGCACGGCCAGCACCGGGACATCGTGATCCACGGGTCCGGCAAGCTTGCGCCCTCCCGGACGCGCGCGGCGCCGGTTCACCGCGAAGCCCGCCAATCCCTGTTCGAAGCTCAGCTCCGCCGGTTCCAGCTTCGCAATCGCGGTCCCGATTGCCTCGATGTATTGATCCAGCAGGCGGCGCGTGTACCGGCCGACCGCCGCGCCCTGCTCCGGCGTCAGTTCGTAATACAGCCGCAGCACGTCCCCGGTGACCGGGCAGGAATGGTTGTGGGAGTAGTTCAGGATGAGCCGCTCGCGGGGCACACCGAACTTCTGCTGGGTCCGCGACGCGATCTCCTCCACCATCTTCGTGTCCAACCCGACCAGGTCGCTCGTGACCAGCACCGAACGCTCGCCGCCGTTTTCGAGAGCGAGAGCCTTGACGAAGATGTCCTGCAGGATGCCTCGGGAGGGACCGGTGCGGCCTCCGTATCCCGCCAGCCAGACCGGCTCCGTAGGATTGATGTTGACGCTGGCCGCCCCGGCTCGCCATTCACCGGAACCGGGGAGGGCGCACGCCAGGACAATCGCGGCAAGACAGAACGAACGCATGCCATAGGGTCGCGCGCCGCCGCCCCGCGCCGCAACTCCCGCGCCGCAACTATGGGTAGGCGATGCGGATCGAGTCCACCATCAGCAGACCCTTGGGCAGAAACTCCTGACGCACTTCGTAGCTCGGCTCCTCGGGATAGTCCTGGCCCGCGCGCAGCTTGTGCGGCTCGCGCACATCGCCAACCGGGACCACCTTCAGCGGGAACAGCACGAGCATGATGTCGATGTTGACGTCTGCCAGCACCGTGGCGATGTCGTCGCAGCCGTAGACGTCGCGCCGCGACTCGCGGGCGCCGAGGCAGGTCCACTGCCACGGGTCCGGATCGAGCGTGATCGTCTGGTCGCTCCAGTCGCGGGTGATGCGCAGCGGCTGCCCGGTCAGGACGAAGTTCGCCGTGGTCTTCGGTGTCTTTGCCTGCACCAGCAGAACCACCTCGGCGCCATGCGTCTCGATGTCGCCGCGCATGCGCACCGTAATGGTGGCGTTCGTCAGGTTCGTGCTGAAGCCGCCCTCGACGAAACGGTTGCCGCGCGCCACTTCGCTGCGGATGCGGTCCCCGCGCGTGTAGAGGTACATGAGCATGTTCAGGTAGCCCGCGCCGGGCGGCGCGTGATGGCTGTCGAGATACCAGGGACCGAAGCAGTAAGCGACGCCGTCCCAGATGGGCAGCGGATGATAGCGGTTCGCCACCCAGCCGCCGGGACCGTTGTCGAAGGTCTCGAGGTACACTTTTCGGTCGGCAGCCAGGGCGGCGGCAGCCAGAATCAGAACGAGGAAGACGCGCATCGGCATCGCCGCTATCATACAGGGATTATGTTTCGCCGCCGAATCGCTCACATCCCGGCTCTCCTCGTGGCAGCGGCCGCCGCCGCCGCGGCCCAGGTCCGCCGCCCGAAGCAGTTTCTGAACATCGGGGACAAGAAGCCGCCAGGATACACGCACGTCGTCACCTCCCCTCCCGGACGCATGATCTTTGTGAGCGGCCAGGGCGGCACGGACGCTTCCGGAAAGCTCGCCGAAGGGTTCGCCGATCAGACCGAGTACACGTTCCAGAACATCGGCCGCTGTCTCGAACTGGCGGGCGCGACGTTCAAGGACATCGTCAAGATCAACTACTTCGTCACCGATATGGCGAATCTCGCGGAGTTGCGCCGCATCCGCGCCAAGTACCTGAACATGGACGCGCCACCGGCGGCGACACTCGTGCAGTCCGGCCTGGTCGAAGGGTTGCTTGTCGAGATTGAGTGCGTCGCGATCGTGCCCGAGTAGCTATTCGCCGCTCAGCGCCCGGCGCAGCGCATCCTTCATGACGGCTTCCGGCGCCGCTTGTCCGGTCCAGTACTCGAACCCGATCACGCCTTGATAGACGAGCATCGACAGTCCATCGAGCACAGCCAGGCCGCGCGCCTTCGCGGCCGCGAGCAGCCGCGTCTCTGGCGGGTTGAACACGGCGTCGGCGACCAGGAGGTGCGGCGGCGCGGAATCGAGGTCGACGTCCGGCATCGCGCCGGTATCGGGAAACAGGCCGATCGAGGTCGCGTTCACGAGGATGTCGGCGTCGGGCGGGACGGCGTAGGGTCCCACCCACGGGACGTACCGCGCCCCGAGTCCGGTGGCCGCAGCCAAGTCGGCGATCATCGCTTCGGCGCGGGAAGCCGTTCGGTTGACCACCGTCAGTTCGGTCGCCCCGGCCAGCGCGAGTTCCGTCGCGATCGCACGCGCCGCTCCCCCCGCGCCCAGAATGACCACGCGCTGTCCTGCGGGGTCACGGCCCGCATCGGCGCGCAGACCGCGCAGGAAGCCCTTACCGTCGGTGTTCTCACCGATCAGCCGGCCGTCCTCGCGGCGCACCGTGTTCACCGCGCCGATCGCGCGCGCGGCCGGAGTCAGATCGTCGAGGTGTGCGATGACGGCGACCTTGTGCGGGATGGTCAGGTTGAGCCCGCGCATGCCGAAGGCCCGCACGCCGCGAATCGCATCGGCGAGGTTCTCGGGCTGTACTTCAATCGTGAGGTACCGCCAGTTCAGGCCGACCGCCTGGAACGCGGCCTCCTGCATGACGCCAGTCGGGTTTTCCGCGACCGGGCATCCAAGCACGCCCACCAGTTCCGCTTTGTACACTACTGCGGCACCGGGCGGCCCATCTGCTTGTAGATGCCTTCGATCAGCGCGATGTTCGACTGGGCTTTCTTGTTGTTCTTGTCGAGTTCCAGGACCTGGCGGAATTGCCGCAGCGCGGTAGGGTACTTGCGGAACGGCGGTAGCTGACGGTCGTTCATGACCGACTCGCCATACTGCAGCTTGGCATCCGCCAGGGCGAGACGCACTTCGTCATCCTTCGGCTTGGCCTTGTGCTCGGCTTCGAGAGCCGAGATCGCCTGCTCGAACTTGCCGTCCTTCAATTGAGCCTTGGCCTGCTCGACCTTCGGGTTCGCCGCACAGAGCAGACCCGCGGCCACCACTGCCATTCCCAGAATTCGAAATGTCATTCCTCTATTGTCGCATCCAGGAAACGGTTTCCCGGATTCCTTCCGCGTAGGGAGTCTTGGGAAGATCCCCCAGGAGGGCGGAGAGTCTGCTGTCGTCGAGAATCACGGGCGTTTCCTGGAGATACTGCATCTCGACCAGTTCGCGCATGGTTGCGTTGAACAAGCCCGCCACGCGCAGGAACAGGCGTCCGGCGGTGCGCCAGCGCGGCATGGCGCCCGCTGCCTCGTAGGCAGCCGTCATGAACTCCCGCCCGGTGATCGTGCCGGCGCCGCCAAGGTTCCACGCCTCGCCGTAGGCATCATCGCGGAACAGAAGATCGATCAGGACGGGGGCGGCATCGGGCACGAATATGAACTCGTGCGGAAGGTCGACCGGTCCGAGCCAGTTGGCGGGCACGCCGCGCACGGCGGCGCGGAAAATCTGGTGCGCCAAGCTCTGCTCAGCGCCCGGACCATAGAAGTCCGGCAAGCGGACAATCTGTGTCTGAAGACGTCCGGCTTTGTGCGCATCAAGGGCGGCGTCTTCCTGCTCCCTGCGCATTCTGCCTTTGAATGCCTTCGGCTCGCGGGGATGGGTTTCCGTGACGCGCGGCGTGACAGGCGACCCGTAGCTATAGACGCTCGAGACGACGAGCATGCGCCGCACACCGGCCTCAATAGCAGCTTCGAGGGCGGCCCGCATCAGCTTGGGGTGCAGATCGAACTGGTGGTACGGGACGCCGACCGCATAGAGGACCGACTCGACCCCCCGCAGCGCTTCGACGGCGTCGCGATGTGTCCCGAGGTCGGCTGGAGCCAGCCGCGCCAGCTTGGCCGTACGGAACACCTGTTCCATGCGGGCGCGCGACCGGCTCAGCGCCACATACCGCTCACCGCGTCTTTCGAGTTCTGCGGCAACCGCCAAGCCGATCGCACCCGGCGCTCCAACCAATGCAATCCGTTCCATCGGGAATCCGTCCGGGGACACTGCCTCGCGGACGAATTCTTACTCTACACGAAAACGCTCTCTGTGCCGCCCGCTCAGGCGAGTTCGAGACGCCCGTGGTCGTCGCAGTGGCCGCCGTGCGGATGATGCAGGTGTCCGCCCACCAGGTAGTCCACATGGTCGCCATGCGGGACCGCTTCGTGTCCGCAGCCGGCGCCATGCTTATGGCCTGCATCGTGCCCGTCGCACCGATGGCCTGGCGTGCACTCCGCCGGATTGGCTGCGCTCACCTCGAGGACATGTTCGTCGAAATGGTCACCGTGCGGATGGTGCAGGCAGCCGTCGTGCAGATAGTCAACATGTCCGCCGTGCTTCACGGCGAGATGCCCGCAATCCTCTCCATGGACGTGATTATGGCCTTCGTGAATTAGATGATGGCTCATGATGTTCCTCTCTTCCGGGAGCTTTGAGCCGCCCGGTGCGGCTGTTCGCTGGCATGCGCCAGCGCATTGAAGACAAGGTCCGCGACGTGCTGGTCAGCTAACCGGTACAGGATGTGTTTGCCGTCACGCCGGCGGCTGACGGTCTTTTCCGAGCGCAGCACACGCAAGCGCTGCGATACCGTGGACAGCCCTTCGCCCTGGTCCGCGGCCAGTTCCGTGACACAGGCCTCGCCCTGCGCCAGAAGCGCGAGCAGGCGGAGGCGCGGCACGTCGCCCAAGGCGCGAAACAGCCCCGCGGCCCGCTCCAGGGCATCTTCGTTGACCTGGGGAGAGCGCGGCGAACGCGAGGCATGGTCACGAGTTGCGCATTCGGCGGATTCCAGGGCGTCTTTCTTCTTCATCACTTCACTACTTGTTCAAGTGTTCAGTTTAGCAGGACCGCCATCAACCGTCAACGGAAATGGGAGCTAGCGGTCCCGCCACATGAGTTCGGCGTCGGCGCGTCGGACGTAATTCGCGTCAATAGCCGCGGGATCGCCCGGCCGTCCGGCCGCCAGGCGCTCCGCCGCGATGCGGGCTACGGTTCCGGCGATGGCTCGCGGGGCCCCGCTCCAGGCGCGTCCATCGAGCGCGGAAGCGAACGGCTCCGTGTCAGGCGTCACGGCCTCCGCGCCATCCGGAAGAGAAGCCAGCCACGCAGGCAGCGGCGCGACCACCTCATCGCCGGCGGGTGAGCCGTCAGCCCAATACAGTCCCGCGTAGACTTCTCCGCGTCTTGCGTCGAAGAAGGGAGCGCGCAGCGGCGCCGATCCGTGGCGGGCCACCGCTTCCAGGCTCGACACGGCGTAGGCCGGTTTCCCGAGCGCGCTCGCCAGGCCCTTGACGCACGCCAGTCCCACACGGACGCCCGTAAACGAACCCGGTCCCGCGGCGCCGGCGAAGCATTCGATCGCCTGGACCGGCAGACCGTGCCGCTCCAGCAACTGCGCGATGCGCGGGAAGAGCACCTGGGCGAACCCGCCGGGCTCGTGCAGAAGGACTTCCTCAAGCAGCCTGTCTCCGTCCAGCAGAGCGAGGCTGCCGAACTCCCTGGTGGTATCGATGGCGAGAATCACTGTGTGAGTTGATAGATCCGGTCGAGGGCGTACAATTTCCCCACCCCGTTCAGTCCGTGCAAGCGCAAATGCATCGTAGCGGGAAAGCGCTTGGCTGTACCACGGCTGATCCGGAAGTCCCCTTCCTGGCCGCTCCCAAGCACGCGGAACCCCTGCTGGTCGGTATGCACCTCAACGGTCCACAGCCACAGCATCTTCTTCGATGCCCGCGTCTCCCGCGTCAGTTTCGCCGCAAAGCGCGCTGCCTGCGCCATCGAAAGAGCGTCGCCCTCGGGCGCCGCGATTTCGAACGGCACGTCCTTCGGATTCGTCTCGACTTCCTGCTTCAGGATGCGGCGGGATTCGAACTTGTAGCTGCGCGCCCGGCTCTGCTTGTGGCCCTCCCGCTCCAGATGCAGCACCCAGTCGTGCGAGCGGTTGGGCGGCTCCCCGGCAAAGCGCTCTCCCTTGAAATCCTTCTTCTCCTTGACGACCTCGCCTGTCGCCGGGTTTACCCATTTCACGGCGTAGCTGCGTTTGGTCGTGACCACCTCGACCGGACCCGGGTTTTCCAGGTACACAATGTACTCGACATCCTCCAACGCGACCGCACGCCCGCCATCCACATCGAAGTAGGGCTCCAGCTCCCAGTGGCGCGTCTCGGCGAAGAAGTCGTACCACGCGGTCATCGTGCGGGCGCCGGGCGAATCCACGAACTTCGCGTCGGGCGCGATCTTCTTACCGCCGTACGTTCCCGTGTTGCCGAACGTCGGATACTGCCCGTTCATCGACGCGTTCCAGAGACGCTTGCGGAACCCGTCCGCATCGACATGATGGGCGTGCGTCCTGCCCGCGCCGCTGTCCTCGTAGCCGAACTCTGTATTGACCGAGGGGACGGCGAAGAGCTGCCGTTCGACCGCTCCCAGCGCCACGTCGGACGACTGGTAGACCAGGTAGTTCATCCAGCCATCGCCCAGCAGCGGCGCCGACGTGGCGACGGTGTGCGTGCTGCGCGGGTGATTGAACGGATCGCCCGCCTTAATCAGTTCGCCCATCCGCTTCAGCAACCCGCGTCCGTCTTCGTACTCTTCGAACTCCTGGACCCCTTGCCAGGTGATATTGAACGGCGCGTACCGCGAGACGACGTAGCGAATGTAGCGCTCGCGGTCCTGCCATCGGGGAAACAGTCTCGCGAGATGATCCTCGTCAGCGCCCAGGATCACGTCTCCCACGATGCCCTTGGCGTTCATGTAGCGGATCCGCTCGTCGACGCGCTGGAAGTGCGTAGGGTCGATTCTGTCGGGCGCCGGAAAGACGCGGGCGGCGGTCTCGGTCCAGCCGAGCAGCAGAAACCGGATGTGGTTGAACTTCTGCGTGGCGCGCGCATCGACAATCCGGCGGAAGGTCTCATCCGGGACCGTCATGCACTGATAGCACGTGTCGCCCATCCACAGGTGCGGGGTCAGCCTCTCCGTGTAGGACCAGTGGTGCACGTTGCGCGGCTCGACAAAGCCGGGCGTGTCCGAATCCGTCACCGTGATCGTGCCCTGCTCGCCGGACAGCCGCTCGATGTTCCCGCTCACCCGGAACTGCCAGTCCCCGGCCTCGACTCCGGTGAACCGGATCACCAGGCGCCGGCCGCCGTCCCAGAACGCGGGCATCATGAACGTGCGCAGTCGGGGCGAACGAAACTCCGCGTGCATCGCCACCGAGACGTAGGGGTTGGGATGCGCCGCGGCTTCCGCGTCGTTCAACTCAAAGACGAGATCGCAGGCCTGATAGACAGGCGTCGGCGGACAGGATGCGCCGGCGGCACGGCCCGCTGCGGCGGCCAGAATCGTGGCAACGGTGAGCCAGTTCTTCTTCATTGGTCCTTGCCCCCAGCTTATACCGGCTGGTGGTCAATGATACAATCCTGACCAAACCATGAACACCCGCCTTCGATGTGCGTTTCTGGCCGTCTTTCTGGCCGCCTGCGGCGCGGGACCCGAACCGCCGCTGACAACCGACACGACGGTCCTCGAGAACTTCACCCTGCTCGACGGCAACGGCGGACCTCCCGTCCCGGGATCGGCGATGGTGGTTTCCGGCGGGCGCATTCAATGGGTGGGCCCGCAGGCTCAGCTCAATATCCCCGCACGCGCGGAGCGCATGGATCTTTCCGGCAAGTACGTGATGCCGGGCATCATCAACCTGCACGGGCACCTCGGCAACACGCTTGGCCTCACGCAGGATCCGAAGAACTTCACGCGCGAGAACCTGGAGTCCCAACTCACGACACTGGCCCGCTTCGGCGTCACCACCTACGTCACGATGGGCAGCGAACAGCCTCTGATTCTGGAACTGCGCGACGAGCAGCGGCGCGAGGGGCGCCCGAGGATGACGCGCGTCGTCACCGCGCTGCGCGGGTTCACCGGCAAGGAGGGCTACCCGACTTCAGCGCCTGGAATGAAGGGCGTGCCGTACGAGGTCACCAGCGTCCAGGAGGTCCAGACAGCAGTCAAAGAACTCGCCGACAAGAAGGCGGACCTCGTCAAGATCTGGGTGGACGACCACCTCGGAAAAGAAAACAAGATCGCGCTCAATCTCGCCAAGGCGATCATTGACGAAGCGCACCGCCACGGGCTGAAGGTCGCCGCGCACATCTTCTATCTCTCCGACGCCAAGGAACTGGTCCGCGCGGGCCTCGACGCGCTCGCGCATTCGGTCCGCGACAAGCCGGTGGATGACGAATTCATCGCGCTCATGAAGGAGAAAGGCGCGTGGCTGGCGGCGGCGACGCTGACGCGCGAGGCGTCCACCTTCATCTTCGGCACCCCGCAGGCGATGCTCGACGATCCGTTCTTCCAGAAGGCCGTGCCCGCCGATGTGCTGGCCACGCTGCGCACACCGGAGTTGCAGAAGCGGGTCGCCTCCGGTCCGGATTTCAAACACGGTCCGGAGTGGCTTGCCATGGGGAAGAAGAATCTCAAGATATTGTTCGACGCCGGCGTCAAGACGGGCTTCGGCACGGACAGCGGTCCGCCGATGCGCTTCCAGGGCTACTGGGAGCATTGGGAGATGGAGATGATGCAGGATGCGGGATTGAAAGCGAACGATATCCTGACGATTGCCACCCGCAACTCGGCGGAGTTTCTTGGGATGTCGAAGGATCTGGGGACGCTCGAAACCGGCAAGTGGGCCGATCTGCTGATCCTCGGCCGGAATCCCATCGAGGACATCCGTAACACGCGGTCGATCGAAATGGTCTGGATCGCGGGGAGGAAGGTGGAGTAGACCCATGCGTCTCACGCGCCGTCACTGGATTGCAGCCACCGCGGCGGCGGCGTTCGCGGACTCGGAACGCTACCGCGTCGGCATCACGACCAACACGCGCGGCGGATGGGAGTCCGACGTCTTTCTCTCTTTCCGCGAGGCGCGCGAAGCGGGTTACCGGTACGTCGAGTCGTTCTTCCACTACTTCAAGGAATTCCTCGACCGGCCCGATGATCTCGCGCGGCGGATGCGCGACACCGGCGTCCACTTCGTCACCATTTCCAACGGCGGACCGATGGAGATGCGCTTCGAGGATCCGGCGCGCCGGTCCAAGCTCATCGAAGACCACCTGCAACTGGTGCGGTTCATCCGCCGCTTCGGCTGCTCCCACCTGAAGATCAACATGGGCGGGCGGCGTCCGGACGGCACCACCGAATCCGACCTCCGCAACATGTCGGCAACGTTGAACGAACTCGGCCGGCGCATCACGGCCGAGGGGCTCAGGCTCGGCGTTCACGCGCACATGTGGTCGCAGTTCGAGAACCGCAAAGAGATCGATTACGTGATGGCGCATACCGATCCGCAGCATGTCTGGTTCGTGCTCGACACCGGCCACATCACGATGGCGGGCATCGACCCGGTGGAGCTGACCCGCACGCTGGGGCACCGGATCATCGAGTTCCACCTGAAAGACGTGATCCCCGAGCATCGCGGCGGCGCGCGCGAGCGCCGGGACCGCAACGATCCGATGAAGGATCCGATTTTCTTTGAATTGGGCAAGGGCGGCGTCGACTTTCCGGCGATCAAGGCCCACCTGGACGCGATCGGCTGGCGCGGCTGGCTGACCGTGGAACTGGACTCTTCGCCGTTCCGGCCGCCGGTAGAGAGCGCCCGGATCAGCCGGCGCTATCTGGAAGAGACGCTCGGCCTGTCCGTGGCCTGACGCCGTGACACACTGAGAGTATGCCCGCCGCGTCGAGCATCGACCGGTTCTTTCATTTCTCGCTGTGGGGGATGGTGGCGTGCGGCTTTCTCGCCATCGCCGGCGCCGGGTTCCTTGACCCGCTCACGATCGGCGTCGCCGGCGCCGGCATCCTGCTGCGGCTGGCGATGGTCCTCGGCCTTGCCGCCGTCACGATCCCGGCCTCCCTGCTGAACATCCTGACAATCGCCTACATTGGCTTCTATCCGATTGACTACCACTGGTTCGCGCAGGACTTCCTGACCGCGACGCTGCGGCTGCTGCTGTTCGTCGTGCTGGTGCGGATTCTGTCGGCGCGGAGCGAGCGCGACTACCTGCTGACGGCCGTGCTGTCGCTGCTCGAGATCCTGGCGGCGGCGCTGGTGTCGGTGCAGGCGAACTTCTTCGTGTGTCTCGGCCTGTACCTGGTTTTCGGTGTGGCGACGCTGACGAGCGCGGAGATGCGGCGCGCCGCGCGGAGGCCAGGCAAGATCGCAACCCGCAACGTGCCGCGGCGCGTCAGTTGGCGCCTGGCGGTTCTCGCCGGGTCGGTCTCAGCGGGAGTGCTCGTCCTGACGGCAGTGCTGTTCTTCCTTCTGCCCAGGACGGCGCGGGCCGCCCTCCAGCACCTGGCGGCGCACGGAGCGTTCGTTCCGGGATTCAGCAACGAGGTGAACCTCGGCAACACAGGCGACTTGCGCATCGACCGCACCCCGGTCATGCGAGTGCGGTTCTTCAACCAGAACGGGCGACTGGAAACGCGCTGGCGCGGAAACGCGCTGGTGGAGTTCGACGGGAAGCGCTGGTTTAACGTGCCGCAGCCGGAACGCGAGATCGCGGCCGGAGTAGGCGGAGCGATCATTGCCAGCGACGATCAGCGGCAGCGGATGGACGGGTATCGCGTGATGTACCGCGTGGATCTACAGCCCCTGGGCACCTCGTCACTCTTTCTGGCCGGACGCCCGGAACACATCCGGATCGCCGCGCCTGTCATCTATCGCAACCCGTTCGGTGGATACCGGATGGACGGGCGCATCCTGTCCGGCGTGCGGTATGACGTCAGCAGCTTCTTCGAGGGGCCGAAGCCGGATTTCGACGTTCCGGGTTCTCCGGTTCCCGATGCGATTCGCTTGCAATACCTGCGGCTGCCGCCGATCGATCCGCGGATTCCCACGCTCGCCCGCAGCCTGACCGAGGGCATGAACGGGCACGCCGAGCAGGCACGGGCAATCGAACGTCACCTGCGGACCGCTTACCGGTACGCGCTGGCGCTGCCGAAGGAGGCCTCGCGCGACCCGCTCGCCTCATTCCTCTTCGAGCGCCGCGAGGGGCATTGCGAATACTTCGCATCGGCAATGGCGGTGATGCTGCGCTGGCAGGGGATTCCGGCGCGGGTCGTCACGGGGTTCCTCGGCGGCGAGTACAATCCCGTCTCGGGCATGTACATCGTCCGCGCCTCGGACGCGCACAGTTGGGTGGAAGCGTGGCTCCCGGGACGCGGCTGGGTCGAATACGACCCGACGCCGGCCGATCCGAACCCGCGTTCCGCCACCGCGCTCGGACGGTTGTTTTCGCGCATCGCCTGGTACCTCGACGCGGCAGACCTGTTCTGGCACGACTGGGTGATCAGTTATGACCTGGGCCGGCAATTGTTCCTCGCCGACCAGATCGGAGAGTCGAGCCGCAGGGCAAGCGTCAGTTGGGTGGCCGGTTTGGTGGAAACGGTCCAGACGGTTTCGGAGCGTGTGGCGCACGAATCCCGGACGCGCGGTCCGGGGGCCGCGGGAATTCTGCTGCTGCTCGCAGCGGCCGTTTTCGGCGGGCCCCGGCTCTGGCGGAAGCTCCGGCTCAGGTTCCGTGTCCGGCGCCTGCTCGATGGCCACGGAAGTACGGACGAAGTGACAGCCGTGTATGCGCGCTTTCTCGAGCTGATGCAGGCGCGGGGTTACTCGAAGCCGGCTTGGTATACGCCCGCCGAGTTCGCTCACACTCTGCGCGCGACAGAATGCGGATCCCTGGCCGAGGCGTTCACCAGAGCCTACCAGGACGCCCGCTTCGGCGGTAAGCTGGATGCTGTTCCAAAGGTGTCCGCTCTGCTCGAAGAACTGGAGCGTTCGCCGGCCCGCTAGACGCATGGATCTCATGTGAGTCCGCCAGACAAGCACACCGAGCGCATGGATGCGCTCAGCGAGGCCATCCGCCGCCTGCTGCGGCGCCAGGAAGAGTTGCAGCAGCGCGTCGCGCGGATCGAGGCCGCGCTGGCCATCGCGCCGGCCGAAACCGCTGCGCCTCCGCCCGAACCCGTCCCCGTGCCCGCGGTCCCGCCGGAACCCGAACCGCAGCTCGTAGAGGCGCCCGCCGTTCCCGGGCCGACCCCTTCGCGAGACCTCGAAACGCGCGTCGGCCTCGCCTGGCTGAACCGGATCGGCGCCGTGACGCTGGTGCTGTTCGTCGCCTTCCTGTTCAAGCTCGCCGTCGATAACGAGTGGATTGGGGAAGCAGGCCGGGTGATGCTGGGCGTCGCGGCCGGATTGGCCGGCGTGGCGCTGGGGGACCGGCTTTGGAAGCGCGGCCAGCTTGTCTATGCGCAGGGCATCACGGGCGCCTCGGCCGCCGTTCTGTACCTGTCGTTCTACGCGTCATTCGGTTTCTATCAGCTCGTCCCGGCGACGCTGGCGTTTGCCTTGATGGCGGCCGCGGTCGCCATGGCGGGCGCGCTGGCCTTGCGCTACGATGCGCCCGCGATCGCCGCGCTGGCCCTGCTGGGCGGCTACGCCACGCCTCCGCTGCTCTACACAGGGACAGACCGGCCGGTTGCGTTCCTCAGCTACCTTCTGCTCCTTGCTCTTGGCGGAGTCGCCGTGGCGCGCGTCCGGCGCTGGGCGCGGATCGAGTGGCTGGCCCTGGCCGGTGCTGTCCTGCTCTACGGAGGCTGGCTGCAGAACCTCACGGACAGCAAACTCCTGGTCGCGGGCATCTTCCTGTTCCTGCTGCACGCCGTATTCCTTACGTCGGAGCGATGGCAGATCGCGGCGATCGCTCAGTTCCTGGCCACGCTGGCCGCGGCACAGATCTGGGAAGACCGGCTGGCCGGATACGCATTCAGCGCGCTGCTCCTCGCCATTTTGGGTCTGGCGGCGGCCGATGTCCGGTCCTGGCCGCGGCTCGCCACGGCAGCGTTCTCCGGCTTCTGGCTGGCTTCCCTGCAATGGATGAATTCCCTCCCGGACGGCCGGAACCCCGAGCCGCTGGCGGCTCTGCTGACGGCCGGCGCGGTCCTGTTCTTCGCCTGGACACCGTGGCGCCTGCTGGTTCGCGCTCAGGTTCCTTCGGACGACCTGCTGCTCCTGGCGTTGAACGGAGCCTTCTATTTCGGCTCGGTGTACCGGCTGTTGTCGGCCGGCTATGCCGCATGGATGGGATTGCTCGCGGTCGCCGTCGCCGCCGCCCACGTGGCGATGGCGTGGCGGATCTGGGAGACCCGCCGCGAGGACGCCGGCGCGCGCCGGGCGGTGGTGCTGGCGCTCGGGGTCGCGCTCACGTTGCTCACGCTGGCCGCGCCCATTCAGTTCCAGGGCTACCGCGTGACGATGGTGTGGGCCGCCGAGGCCGCCGCGTTTGCCTGGCTGGCCGTACGGCTGAATTCCCGCCCCGCGCAGTGGGTTTCGCTTGGACTGTTTCTGGTCACCCTTGTCCGGCTGCTGGCCGTCGACACGGATATGTATGGCGGCTCGCAGGCCTTCATCCTGCTGGCGAACGCACGGATGCTCACGTTTGCCGTCGCGGCCGCCGCGCTCTTTGCCGCCGCCTGGTGGTTCCGGACGGGTTGGACAGCCCTGGCTCCGTATCTCGCAGGGCACTGGGCGCTGCTCTGGGGCCTGTCCCTGGAAGCGCTGGCCTGGGCCTCACGGCGCGCTCCGGCAGGGGATTTGCGGAACCTGCAATCCGTTTCTGTCTCGGCCCTGTTCGCCTTCTACGGCGCCGTCCTGGTTGCCGGTGGCGTGGCCACGGGCACGGCCCCGAACCGCTTCCTCGGCCTGGGACTCCTCGGCTTCGTCATCCTGAAGCTCTACCTGTTCGACGTGTGGCAGTTCGCGATGCTCTACCGTGTGGCGGCGTTCGGCATTCTTGCCGTCCTGTTGCTCTCGACCTCGTACCTCTATTCCCGCTATGGCTCCTCCCTTGGTGCTTGGCTGCGTCATGAAAAGTCTGATTCTTAGCGTTGTCCTGGTTGGCGCGGCGGCGGCGCAGGACTTCGACGCCTCCCTCTGGCGCTTCCGCCAGCCGTTCCGCGTCAATACCTCCGAGCGCGTCCCGGTTCTGCCGCTCGATCCCAACGTGTACGGACGGGCGCGCACGGATTTCGCCGACTTGCGCGTCGTGCGCGACGGCATCGAGATCCCCTACGTCCTGGAACGCTTCGATGGATCGGTCGCAGAACGGACGCTTTCCGCAAAGTTGATCGACCGGACCATCACGCCCGAGGGCGCCTTACGGGTCACGTTGGATCTCGGGGAGGGGCCGCACCGGCACGGGCGCGTGCGGATATCCACAGCGGAAAAGAACTTCCGCCGCCGGGTCCGCGTGGAAACGTCTGAGGACAATACGTACTGGGCGACGGCGCGCGAAGAAGCCTACCTGTTCGACTTCTCCCAGGACGGCAGAGAGATCTCGGTGCTGACCGTGGATTACCCGGAGTCGACGCGCCGCTACATTCGCCTCGCCATCGGCGACTGGAGCCGCCCGGACACGCTGACCGGGGCCACAGCCTTCCTCCGCGAAGAGAAGCCGGCGGAGCGCGAGGTTCTTTCCTCTGTTCTGCCTGAGGTCTCGCAGGAAGGGCGCACGACGGTGCTCTCTCTGGACCTTGCCCGCGAAGGGATTCCTTATGACCGGATCACGTTCGATACCGGCGAGGCGCCCTTTCATCGCGCCGTAGAACTCGAATTCAGCATGGATCGGAAGGACTGGCGCGTCTATTCCCGCGGGGTCATCTGGAAGCATGCAGCCGGCAGTTCTTTGTCGCTGAGTTTCCCGGAACGCCACGAGCGCTATCTGCGGGCGCGGATCTTCAACGGCAACGATGCGCCCGTGAGCGTGTTCCGCGTGCATATCGAAGGGCCCAGGCGCGTCCTGAAGCTCGCGCCCGGCATTGCCGGCGACTACATCCTCTACTTCGGCAATCCCAAGGCGGAGCGGGCCGAGTACGACCTGCGGCACATCCTCGCGCGTCAGGGCACCCCGGGCGAAGAACCGGCGATTGCGGAACGCTGGCAGCCGAATCCGCTCTACCGCGGCGCGACGCTGCCCTGGACGGACCGCTATCCGGCGGTGCTCTACACCATCCTCGGACTGGCGATCCTGATCATGGTCGCCATCACGGTCCGCTTCCTCCGCAAGGTGCGTCTCTGACACGGCGGGCCTTGTTCCTCGCGCCTGCGCTGGCCGCGTGCCGGCCGAGCGACGCGCCGCGCACGCGCGAATCCCACCGCGGACCGGCGATCGTGGCGCGCGCCGTCGAAGCTCATGGCGGTCTGGCGCGCTGGCGGGAACTGCGGACGCTCTCCGCCCGGTACCGCGAGCGGTGGTTCTGGCCCTGGACGTGGGCGGGTGTGACGCCGTGGCCTGGGAACGAGATCTCCGCGACACTCCGATTCGCCCTGCACACGGACGTGGCTCATGCCGTCTTCGACCGCTGGCCCGGACAACGGTGGCGCTACGCGGGCGGCAGCGTCGCCTCCGAGGGCGAAGGAATCGATGCGGACGAGTGGAAACCCTGGTTCGCTTTACCCAGGACGCACTTCCTCACGCTGCTCCCATTCAAGTTCGCCGACGCCACGGCGCAACTGCAATGGCTGGGACGCCGTGACGGGCTCGACGAGGTGCTGGTGACCTACCCGCCCGGCGCCGGCCAGACCCCCGAAGATCGCTACTGGGCCCGGTTCGATCCGGAAACCGGCAGGCTGGTTTCCGTCGCGCTCACCGTGACCGCGTACGGACCGCTGGCCGCGGGCGATCTACGTTACGAAAACTGGCAATGGGTCGACGGGCTGTTGCTGCCAGGCCGGATTCCGGCCGTCCTGACGGGTCCGCAACTGCCGCTGCATACGGGGGAATACAGCGGAATCAGCGTCGAGTGATCTCCTCGAGCGTGGGATAGAACTCCGGAAACGAGACCGACGCCGCGTCCGCATTCGCGATCACGCAGTCTCCGTCGGCGCGCAGAGCGGCGACCGAGAACGCCATCGCGATCCGGTGGTCGCCGAACGAATCGAGGTGCGCGGCGCGGAACTGCTGCCTGCCCGGTATCGTCATTCCATCCGGACGCTCCTCCACCGTGACTCCCATGCGCCGCAGGTTCTCCGCCACGGTGGCGATGCGGTCCGTCTCCTTGATGCGCAGTTCGCCTGCGTCGCGCACAGTCAGACCCTGTTCGCTCGCCGCTCCAAGCACGGCCAGCACAGGGATCTCGTCGATCAGCGCCGCGGTGACCGCGCCTTCGATCGTCCCCCCGCGGATGGGTGCGTGGGTGACCAGCAGATCGCCGATCAACTCGCCGTTAACCTGCTCGATCCGTGTGACGCGGATGCTGGCGCCCGCACCCATCAGGAAGTCGAGCAGCGCCGAGCGCGTAGGATTCAGACCGACGTTGTGGATCGTCACGTGCGACCCAGGCACGAGCAGCGCCGCCACGAGAAAGAACGCCGCCGAAGACAGATCCGAAGGCACGACCAGTTCGCGCCCGGTCAGCCTGGGGCGCCCTTCGAGGACGATGCGCTGCCGCTCCATCGTGATCTCGGCTCCGAACTCGCGCAACGCGATCTCGCTGTGATCGCGCGAGCGAACGGGTTCGTGGACAACGGTCTGCCCGTGGGCGCAGAGGCCGCCGAAGAGCACGCACGTCTTGACCTGCGCGCTCGGAACCGGCAGATGGTATTCGATCGGGCGGAGCGGGCCGCCGGCGATGCGGATCGGAGGATAGCGGCCATCCCGCGCCTCGATCCGCGCTCCCATCTCCGCAAGCGGTTTCATGATCCGGTCCATCGGACGCCGGGAGAGTGACTCGTCGCCGAAGATCTCGCTTGTGAACGACTGCGCCGCCAGGATGCCGGACAGCATGCGAATCGTTGAGCCGCTGTTGCCCGCGTCCAGAGGTGCGGCGGGCGCCTGAAGCCCTTCGAGACCGCGTCCGCGGAGGGTGACCGTCGTGCCTTCTTCCTCCATGGCGACACCGAGCGCGCGCAGACAGCCGAGGGTCGAGTGGCAGTCGGCGCCGGTCGAGTAGTTCTGAATTTTGGAATCGCCCTCGGCGATCGCCGCGAGCATGGCGTAGCGGTGGGAGATCGATTTGTCGCCTGGCAGGCGCACCGGGCCCTCGACGCACGAGGCGGGGGAGATCTTCTGCTGCATGATGGAAGTCTCCATTCTAGCAGCCGTGGCCCGGCAACAGCGTCTCGGCGGCGCGTTACACTGCTCAGATGCATCGCCGGACGTTCCTTGCATCCCCTTTGGCGGGCGCGCTCGCCGCTCCCGCGTTCGCGCAGACGCCGCGGCGGCCGAAGATCGCCGCGATCATGACTGTCCTGTGGGGCGGGGAGCGCGCTTCGCACGCACGCTCCATCATCGGCAAGTGCCTCTTCGGATACAACTACGATGGCAAGCCGCCCGGACCCGCCTTCGACATCGCGTCGATGTACACTCACCAGACCCCGGAGAACGACATCAGCCGCGAATGGGGGCGCAAGACCAATGTCCCGGTCTTCCCTACCGTCTATGAGGCCTTGACCCTCGGCGGCAACCGGCTCGCGGTCGACGGTGTGCTGCTCATCGGCGAGCACGGCGACTACCCCTGGAACGAGAAGGGACAGCACCTCTACCCGCGCTACGAGCTGTTTCTCATGATCGCCGACGCGTTCCGGATGACCGGCAAGTCGGCACCGGTGTTCAACGACAAGCATCTTTCCTGGAGCTGGATTCAGGCGAAACGCATGTATGACCTGTCGAAGGAACTGCGCTTCCCGATGATGGCCGGCTCCTCGATCCCCGTTCTCTACCGCGAGCCGGACGTCCAGGTGCCGCTCGGAGCGCGCGTCCCGCACGCCGTTTCGGTCGGGTTCGGCAATCGCGACAGCTACGGCTTCCACCTGCTCGAAACCGTGCAGTGCTTTGTCGAGAGGCGGCAGGGCGGGGAAACGGGTGTGCGCGCCGTCCAGGCCTTCGACGGCGAGAACTGCTGGCGCTTCCTGGACAACACCGGCTGGGCACGCACGCTGTTCGAAGCGGCGCTCTCGCGCAGCACCAGCCGCAGACCGGGCGAGGTGCGTCAGCTCGTGAAGGATCCCGGGGTGTTTGTGGTCGAGCACCGCGACGGCTGCCAGACCGCGACGTTCATCCTTCCGGGATTGCTCGGCGACTTCGTCTTCGCGATGGACGCGGCGGGACAGACGCTCTCGACCAAGATCTGGATGGTGGAGCCAAACCGCCCGCTGTTCACCTGCCTGCTGCAGGGGATCGAGAAGATGTTCCACACGGGCAAGCCGGCCTATCCGGTCGAGCGGACCCTGCTCGTGAGCGGGATCCTGCACTACGCCATGGAGTCGCGCTTCCAGGGATCGAAGCGTCTGGAAACCCCCGTGCTCGCCATGCGCTACACGGTCCCGGCGGATGTCTTCCGCTGCATTGCGAGCTAGCCATGCGCCGGCGCGATTTCCTGGCCGCGGCCCTGGCGTGTCCCGCCGCGGCGCAGACGCTCCCGAACGGCATCCGGCTCCCGGACGTGTGGCCGCCCCGCGACGCGCACATGGGCTCGGAGCCGCCGCCGCTTCCTCCGTACCTTGCCAAACCGCCGGCCGTGATCCCCATCGACGGCGGGCGGCAGCTATTTGTCGATGACTTCCTCATCGCCGAGAACGGACTCAGGCGCACGTTCCATCAGCCGGTCCCCTACGAAGGCAACCCGGTCCTCAAGGCGGACAGGCCCTGGGAGTTCGACGAGGTCGCGGGCCAGGCAATGCCGTTCAGCGACGGCGTGTGGTTCGACCCGGCGGACGGCTTGTTCAAGATGTGGTACCGCAGCCAGCCGGGCACCTGTTACGCGACCTCGGCGAACGGAGTCGATTGGGAGAAGCCCTCGCTCGATGTGCGGCCCGGCACCAACGTCGTCCACGAAGGCCACCGCGATTCCTCCGCTGTGTGGCTCGACCAGTTCGAGACGGATCCGAAGAAGCGCTACAAGTTCCTCTACTCGTCGGGACACATGCGCCCGCTCCACCTGCACCATTCGCCCGACGGCATCCACTGGGGCGAGCCGGCGGCGAAATCGGTTCCCTGGAGTGACCGCACCACGTTTTTCTACAACCCGTTCCGGCGTGTCTGGGTGCTGAGCCTGCGGGATCATGACTGGGGTCCGCGGCAGCCGGACAAACCCGGCTATCTCGGCCGGATGCGCCGCTACCGCGAGCACGCCGACCTCACCGCCGCCATGGAATGGCGCGACAGCGAAGCCGTCCCGTGGGTGACGGCCGATCGTCTCGACGCCCAGCGCATCGACATCAACGCGCGCCCGCAGTTGTACAACCTCGATGCCGTGGCCTATGAGAGCGTGATGCTCGGCTTGTTCACGATCTGGCGCGGGCAGTATTTCGACAGCGAAAAGCCGAACGACGTCACGGTGGGTTTCAGCCGCGACGGCTTCCATTGGCACCGACCCGACCGGCGCCCCTTCCTGCCGGTGTCCCGGCGGTTTGGCGACTGGAACTTCGCCAACGTCCAGTCGGCCGGCGGGTGCTGCCTCGTCGTGGGCGACCGGCTGTATTTCTACATGAGCGGGCGCGGCGGCGCGAAGTCCGTGCGCCGCAGCGGGGAAATGTCGACCGGGCTCGCCACCCTGCGGCGGGACGGCTTCGTGTCCATGGAGGCAGGCGCCGCGGGCGGCACGCTGACGACGCGTCCGGTGCGGTTCTCCGGGCGGCACCTGTTCCTGAACACGGACAGCCTCGCCGGAGACTTGCGGGTCGAACTCTTGGGCGAAGACGGTAAACCGCGCGCCGCCAGCGTCCCGTTGAGCGTGGACAACACGCTGCAGCGGGTGGCTTGGCAGGACGCGCCGGATCTCGCTCCGTTTACCGGGAAGCCGGTGCGGTTCCGCTTCCACCTGCGCCACGCGCGGCTCTACGCGTTCTGGGTGAGCGCCGACGAGACCGGCGCCAGCAAGGGCTTTGTGGCGGCCGGTGGGCCGGGGTTCCATGGCCCGGCGGACACAGTCGGGTCGGACCTCTACCGGTTCTGTTGCACGCCCCGCATCTGGTAGTGGCATCATGGGAGTCTCCAGGAATCTGCCGATGAAGACCTCCATTTCCCTATTCTGTCTGGTGCTTGCGCACGCCGCGGTGAGCATGGCGGGCGTCCGCGCCGTCGGCTCCGGACCCGTTGCCGGCACAGCCGGCGCGGTCGTCGTGACCAACGAAGCGCTGGCGCACACGGCTCAGATTCTGCCGCTGCGCCGGGATGGCGGGCCGGTCGAATCCGGTGGCGCGCGCACCCAGGCCGACCGCGTTCTGCGCCGCCTCGACCAGGTGCTGCGGGATGCCGGCTCGCGGCTGAACCAGACCGTGAAGCTGAACGTCTACGTCCGGAACGCCGAGGTGGTGCCGGAGGTCACCGAGGCCATCAACCGCCGGATCGGCGGCGCCACGCGGGACATGGCGATCAGCTTCGTCGCCGGCGCGCTGCCGCATCCGGACGCTCTCGTCGCGATGGACGCGGTCGCGACCGCCCTGCGCGAGCCGCCGCTGCGGCGCCACGTCGCATTTCTGCCGAAGGGCCCGCGCATCTACATCTCCGGCCAGGCGGTCCGCGGCGAAATCCGCGACTCGACCAGCGCTACCCTGACGGCTCTCAAGAACACCATGGACTACCTTGGGGTCCGCCACAAGGACGTAGTGCAGGTGAAAGTGTTCCTCAACCCGATGAGTTCGGCGCCGCAGGTAGCCGAGCAGATCTCCGAGGCGTTCACAGGCTATCCTCCACCGGTGGTTTTCGTCGAGTGGATCTCCGGCACCCCTGTCGAGATCGAGATGATCGCGGCTTCTCCGCAGTCTGAAGGACCCGGCATCGAATACCTGGGGCTTCCCGGGATGACGGATTCTCCGGTCTATAGCCGGGTCACCCGTCTGCGCGACACCACCACAATCTACACCTCCGGGCTGTATGGAACTGCCGGAGCCCCCGGTGAAACACAGATTCGAGAGATCTTCGCCTCGCTGAAGCAGTTGATGGAACAGGCGGGGAGCGACCTGTTGCACTTGGCGAAGGCGACCTACTATGTCACCGAAGACGGCGTCAGCCAGAAACTGAACGACCTGCGGCCCGAGTATTACGATCCGAAACGGCCCCCCGCTGCCTCGAAGGCGATGGTCCCGGGCACCGGATTCGCCGGGCGGACGATCACGCTGGACATGATCGCGGTCCCTGCTACCAGCCCTCCGTCCCCGGGGCGCCCTTAAAGGGACCCCGAACCCAGCTTGTGATCCAGCCGCCGTAGAAGCTGCCCGGCTGCGGCCTCACCTGTTCGCCTCCTACGGAACAGGCGTCGACCCGGTGCGCGTAGAACGCGAGGCAGCCCCGGATTGCCTGGAATGCGGCGCTGGGCTCCTCGTAGCTCCAGGCCGCGTCCGGCGAGATCCGGCCGTTGTGATCGAGGGTCCAGTAATTGGCTATCCCCTTGAATTCACAGCACGTGCGACGTGGCGACGGGCGCAGGCGGCTCATGTCCACATCGTCCCGCGGGATGTAGTAGACCGGCGGATGGCTGGTCTCGCACACGCGCCACGCCCGGTCCGATTCCGCAATCACCGCGCCCGCAAATTCGACACGCACGGTCAACTCGCACGGCTCGATGGCCGGAGGGCGGGGGTAGTCCCAAACCGATTCCACTTCGTTCATGGCTCCGGGATGCCGCCCGGTGGCCGGCAGATGCAGGAATCCCGGGTCCCGGCGCGCGTGCTACTCTGCAATCTTATGCCGGATCAGAAACTGCGCGTCATCCCTTTGGGTGGTTTGGGTGAATTTGGGATGAACATCATGGCGCTGCAGTACGGGAACGACATTATCGTAATCGACGCGGGCATGATGTTCCCCGAGGACGAATTGCTGGGGGTTGACATCGTCACTCCCGATCTCACGTTCCTGACCGAGAACCGGGACAAGGTCCGCGCCCTGGTGCTGACCCACGGGCACGAGGACCACATCGGCGCTGTCCCGTATTTCCTCGCCGAGTTTGACGTCCCCATTTATGGCACGGCTCTGACGCTGGCGCTGGTCGACCGGCGTTTGGAAGAGCACGATCTCGAGAACGAGCCCCAATTTCACCCGGTGGAACCGCGCCAGCAGGTGGAGATCGGTCCGTTTACCGTTGAGTTTATCCGCGTCACCCATTCCATCCCGCACGCGATGGCGCTGGCGATTACAACCCCGCTCGGCGTCATCATTCACACCGGCGATTTCAAGATCGACCCCACGCCGTTCGACAACGAGCCGTTCGACCTGCACACCTTCGCCGAATACGGCAAGCGGGGCGTCCTGCTGCTGCTCTCGGACTCAACCAACGTCGACCGTGCAGGCTACACGGAGTCCGAACGCGCGGTACGGCCTCGCATGCAGGAAGTCTTCAGCCGCGCCGAGGGACGCCTGGTGATCACCGGGTTCAGCTCGTCGGTCCACCGCATCCAGCTTGTGATCGATACGGCGCATGAGTCAGGACGCAAGCTCGTGCTGCTGGGACGCAGCATGATGTCGACGACCGAGATCGCGCACAACCTGGGCCTGCTGAACCTCCCGGATGGGTTGTTGATGCGGCCGCAGGACCTTCTGACGGCGCCTCCGAAAAAGGTGGCAGTCCTCATCTCCGGAACGCAAGGCGAACCCATGTCGGCCCTGGCCCGCGCCGCCGTGAACAACCACAAGCACCTTTCAGTGCGGCCAGGCGACCTGGTTGCCTTCAGCGCCCGCATCATTCCCGGCAACGAGAAGGCGATCTTCCGTATGATCGACCATCTTTCACGGCGCGGGGCCGACGTCCTCTACGGCAACATGAGCCCGCCCTTGCACGTCTCCGGGCACGCCAGCGTGGAAGAACTCGCGCTGATGTTGAACCTCGTACGCCCGCGGTACTTCGTCCCGCTCCATGGCGACTACCGGCAGTTGGCCAAGCACGCGCGGCTGGCCGAGCACATGCGGTATTCGGGACTCGACAGCTCATTCGTTCTTGAGACCGGCGAGGTTCTGGAATTCGATGAACGCGGCGCCCGCAAGAGCGGCAAGGTGACGGTTGGACGCGTCTGTATCGATTCAGGAACGGTTGCCGAGGTGGTCGAGGATGTCGTCATTCGCGACCGGCGGCTGCTGTCAGAGGACGGCATCATTCTGCCGATCATCGCCATCAACAAGCACACGGGGCGCAGCGAAAAACTGCCCGAGATCGTGGCTCGCGGTTTCGCACCGGCCGACGACGGCTCGGGATTCGTGCAAAACGCCCGGCAGGTGGTGGCGCTCACTCTCGAGAATTCTTCACCCGAGGAAATGATGGATTGGGGCGTGATGAAGGAGAAGATCCGGATGGATCTCAAACGCCACATTGCCAAGCAGACGCAGCGCCGTCCGCTGATCATGCCCGTGATCCTGGAAGTGTAGCGTGCCGGTCGACCTCGAAGACGCCTCGGGTTACCGCGGAGTCGCGGAAGCGGCCTTTCATCCCGCGACTGAAGAGGAACTGCTGGAGATCCTGCGTCGCGCCGTCGCCGAAAGACGGCCCGTGACGGCGGGTGGCGCCCACACGGGTGTGACGGGCGGCGGCGTTCCGGTTGGCGGCTGGTACGTCTCGCTCGACCGTCTCCGGAGCGTTCGCGTCCTGCGCGGACGCGCTATTGCGGGAGCCGGCGTCCTGCTGGCGGACCTGCAGGCCGAGGCGGCGCGCTCCGGCCAGTTCTACCCGCCGGACCCGACCGAACACACAGCGTCCGTGGGTGGTACGGTTGCGACAAACGCCAGTGGCTCGCGCAGCTTTCTCTATGGAGACACGCGGCGCCAGGTGCTGGGGTTGCGTGTCGCCCTGCTCGGCGAATCGCCGGACGCGGTCCGGATCGCCGAATTCGCCCGTGGCGACAAGGTCGATTTTCCGGTTCCGCGCCTGCCGCTGCCGGAAACGACCAAGCACACCGCAGGCTACCGTCTGGGTGGCCCGATGGATTGGGTCGATCTGTTCGTAGGATCCGAGGGGACGCTGGGGATCGTGACCGAAGCCGAACTGCGGCTCAAGCCGGCCCCGCCGGGCCTGCTGGCCGGCGTCGTCTTCTTCCCTTCCGACGACGCGGCGGTCGAGGCCGTGGAACGCTGGCGGGAATCAGCCACGCCGCGCATGCTCGAATACCTGGACCGGAACTCGCTCGGGCTGCTGCGGAGCGAGTTTCCCGAGATCCCTCCGGACGCGCGCGCGTGCGTCCTGTTCGAGCAGGAACTCGACGCCGACGGGGACGACGAGATCGACCGCTGGCAGCGGCGCCTGGTGTCGGCCCGGGCGCTTGTCGACGGGTCGTGGTTCACCCTCCAGGAAGGGCCGGGCAGCAGCGCCGACCGGGAACGCTTCCGCCGCTTCCGGCATGCTCTGCCGAAGGCTGTCAACGAACTGGTCCGGCGCAACGGCTTCCTGAAACTGGGGTCGGACTACGCGGTGCCCGTGTCCCGCAATCGCGACATGCTGGCCGAGTACCGGCGGCGGCTCGAAGCCGGCTTCCCCGGCCAGTACGTCATTTTCGGCCACATCGGCGACGCCCACCTGCATGTGAATCTCCTGCCGCGGGCCCAGCAGGAGTACGCCGAGGGTTCGGAGCTGATGGTCGAATTCGCCCGCTGCGCCGTCGCGCTGGGCGGCACCGTGTCGGCCGAGCACGGCCTCGGAAAGCGCAAGGCCCACCTTCTTCCCCTGCAGTACAGTGAGTCCGAAATCCAGGCGATGAAAGACGTCAAGGCGAGGCTCGATCCCCTCTGGCTGCTTGGACAGGGTACCCTATTCCCCATGGACCAAACCAGCCTCATGGCGGCGCAATGAAGCGCGATCCGGAATATTTCGGCGACGAAATCGAACTCTGCCTCATCTACATTGCGAAGCGGCTGAAAGAGGCTCTGGCGTTGGAGGAAGTCCTGACGCGCGCCGGCGTCGATTATCTCGTCGAACCGGACCGCTATGTGGGAGGCATCGTCTTCCGGTCGGAACGCGTGGGTGCTTTCTTCTACGTGCATCCCCAGGCTTTGGAATCCGCCAAGGCAATCATGTTGCGGGAGGGCTATCATCCGTACTGAAAAAATTGGGCACTGGACCGGTACCGTTAGCCGGGATCGTGCGAATTCCTCCGATAGCGGAATGGAGACACGATCTTTGGTCGAAGAGGTCATGGACGACCCGGAGGTATCGGAAGACACGCTGGCCGACGTGTATCGCACCCTCAGAACCCTCCATCGGCTGTTTGGCAACCACCGCGCCGTCCTGCGCGCCCTCCGGCGCAATCCTCGGCCGGTACGCCGGGTGCTGGACCTGGGCTGCGGCGATGGCTCACTGCTGGACGTCATCCGCAGGAAGCTGTCCGTGGAGGTGCTCGGCGTCGACAGCCGTCCCCCGCGGAGCAGAGCCGACGTCCCGGTGATCTGCGCCGACGCGGTACGGGAGCGCCTGCCGGACGCCGATGTCGCGGTCGCGGTATGTCTGATTCATCACCTCAGCGATGCCGACCTGATCGCCCTCATTCACAATGTCGGCCGAAGTTGCCGCCGGTTCGTGATCGTCGACCTGGTCCGCCACCGGCTGCCGAGGGACCTTTTCCGGCTTGGCGTCGTGCCGTGGGTCAACCCGGTATCGGCCATCGATGGCGTCCGGTCGATCGAGCGCTCCTTCACGCCCGGGGAGCTACGGGACCTGGTTCGAAGCGCGGTCGGCGCCCACGCCTGGGTGCGGCACAGTGTCGCTCCCTTCTACGTCCGCCAGGTTGTGGACATCGTGTACTGATGAGGAACGGCAGCGGTTTTTTTGAGAGAAACCCCGCGTTGCGCGCACTATTGCCATGTATGGCGAACACGGTTCGCAGGACGAGAAGAACGGGCGGAAAACGTGACGCAGCCTGCCGTCCCCGCCCACCCCTGAACTCCCCACTTGCCGCCGCTCTGGATGACTGGCTGGAGTTATTCGGTCCGGAGAGCTGGAGAGAATTCTTCAAGGAACTGGAGCGGGAGGAAGCCCGCTCCCGGCGCCGGTCTCCGTGACCACGACGGGGTGCGCAAGCGAACTAGCGCAGGAATCCACTCATCCCGGTCTGCCGGCTGCATAGTTCGTCGTTCAGCGGATCGTCGAGCGCCAGCATCTCCCTTGCCTCCGCGGGTAACCCGGCAATCGTCTCCGCACGCAACAGGCGCTTCTGATACTGCTGCTGCGGCTTATCCCGGCGGGTGTAGAACGCGTGCAGCGCCCGTCTTGGATGGCTGGTGGCATTTGCCGTGCCTCCGTGCCAGACATGCGCGTTCATCACGATCACGTCGCCGGCTTGGCCCGTGATCAGTTGCTCGTTGGGGTGCGGACCCTCCGGCAGCCTGCGCCAGCGGTGAGAACCGGGAACTGCGCGGAGCGTCCCGTTCTCGGCCGTGAAGTCGTCGAGCAGCCACACGGCGTTCGCCACCCAGTAACCCTGTTCGTCGGCGACGGCGCCGGCGTCCGCGTGCAGCGGCTGCGTCACGCCGTTGTACGGTTCGGCTGTTCTGGCATTGAGACTGCTGAGCTTAAACCGCGGACCCAACACCTCCCGGATGCAGGCCAAGACCCGCGGTTCAAGAATCACCTGGATGAACACCGGCCCTTTGTCGGCAAGGTTCGCCAGGCGCTGGGCGCCCGGTTCGAGTTTGAACTCCGAACCGGCCTGTTCGCCTTCCTCCTCGAATAGCCGGTCGACGCGGCTTCGCAATGCGTCGAGGAACGCCGGTTCGATCAATCCGGGCAGGACAGTCCAGCCGCGCTCAACGAGCCCGGTCATCGGCTGGCGGGCGTTTCCAGATCGAGCAGCGTCCGTTTGATCGCCAGGCCGCCGCCAAACCCGGTGAGCGAGCCGTCCGCGCCGATCACGCGATGGCACGGCACCACGACGGGAATCGGATTGCGTCCGTTGGCGGCGCCTACCGCCCGCGACGCTTTGGGCGCCCCGATGGCCTTGGCGATGTCGCCGTAACTGCGCGTCTCCCCGTACGGAATTGCCCGCAGCGCCTCCCACACACGCCGTTGGAACGGTGTTCCTTCGGGCGCCAGAGGGAGATCGAACTCATGCAATTCGCCGGCGAAGTACGCGTGCAACTGACGCAGCGCTTCGGCCACCACGGGATGGTTCGGATCTTCGACGCAGCCGGCCTCGGGTCTCCTGGCGCCAAACTCGATCCGCGTCACGCACCCTTCGTCCGCCACGATGTGCAGGGACACCCCTGCTTCCGTCACCAGATTTGCGCACCAGAACATGTCCACAGTGTACCTCCGGCCTACGACCGCAGATACGGCTTCAGCGCCGCGAGGTTGTGGTCGATCTCCGCCATGGCCTCCGGCGTCGGATCGAACGTCGTCCGCCGGGACATCCACGTCTTGAATACGCCGCGCTTCTTCATCACGTACAGCCTGGTGCCGGTGATTTGCTGGTCGCAGTTCAGCATGAGCAGCAGCTTGGCGAACAGGTCGCGCGCGGCATCCGTCTTGCCGGAATCGGCCAGATCCCACACCTGTGCGTGGATATCACCGTAGCAGGCGCCCGGCATGGTGCCGTCGAAGCCGAGGCGCGCTTCGTAGAGCATGCTCCGTCCGCCTCCGCCGCTCATGACGGACTTCACGGCAGGGCGGTGCCGCGCCAGTTCCGTCATGCGCGGAATCACGGGGTTATGTTCCTCCTTGATGTAGCCGCAGTGCGGGAACTCCTTCGCCAGTTCCACCAGAAAGTCGATGCGCGGCTCGATGTTCTTCGCGCCTCCGGTGGTTTGGACAAACAGCGGCCGCTTCGCGTTCCGGGCCAGCGCCCGGTAGTAATTGCGGAAGTCGTCGAAGGTGGTTGCTTCCGTCGGAGGAATGGCGATCACCGCGTCCGGGTTCAGCTTCTCGGCGTGCTTCAAATACTCAAGCGCCGCGTCCGTATTCGGTCCCTGCACGCCGAAGACGAGCGCCGGTTTCTTCCCGCGCGCCGCCCGCGCAAGCGTCTCCATGCCCTGCAGCCGCTCGTCCTTCGTCAGCATCGTGTACTCGCTCGCCATCTGCGGCCAGACCAGTCCGTGGACCCCCCAGCGGTCGAGGAAATCGACCTCCCGCGCGAGGTCCTCGTAGTCGACGGCCTTGGTGTCGGTGAAGGGTGTGGCGGCGATGACGAAGACGCCGCGCATCTTCTTGCCTGAACTGGCGCGCAGCGGCGGCCCCAGCAGGGCGCCGGCCACGGCCAGAAGGCTGCGCCTGGAGATCGAGTGTGTCATGGCAGTCCTCTCTTGCGGGGTACTGTATCACAGGCTCTCTGCCCCTTGGCCGCAGTGCCGCGGACGGGGTATCATTCTGAGTGACCCCCGAGTTGTCACCCGTGCCCGGCGCCACGCAACCTGTCCTGTTTGAATCCGATCTCCCCGGCCTCCAGAGAATCGCCCGAGGCAAAGTGAGGGACATCTACGCCTTCGGCGACCGGCTGCTCATCGTCGCATCCGATCGTCTGTCGGCGTTTGACGTCATCCTGCCGACGCCGATTCCCGGCAAAGGCCGTGTGCTGACCCAGATGTCGGTGTTCTGGTTCGAGTTCCTGAGCCCGTACGTCAAGACGCATTTTTTGTCCGCGCGCTTCGAGGACTTTCCCGCGGAGCTTGCGCCGTTCCGGGAACAGTTGGAGGCCCGTTCCATGCTCGTGCGCCGGGCGCGGATGCTGCCCGTGGAATGTGTCGCGCGAGGGTATCTCGCCGGTTCGGGCTGGAAAGAATACAAGGTGTCGGGTACGGTCTGCGGCATCCCGCTGCCGGCCGGTCTGCTGGAAAGCAGCCGGTTGCCTGAACCCATCTTTACTCCCGCCACCAAAGCGGAAAGCGGCCACGACGAGAACATCCCGTTCGAACGGATGGCGGAGATCGTCGGTGCGGAGACCGCGGAGCTGGCGCGCACCCTGACACTCGACATCTATGCGCGGGCTGCCTCGCACGCGGAGTCCCGTGGCATCATTCTCGCGGACACCAAGTTTGAGTTTGGCTGGGTTGGCGACGACCTGGTGCTCGGCGACGAGGTGTTGACGCCGGATTCGTCCCGCTTCTGGCCGGCCGCGGGCTATGCTCCGGGCCGCGCGCAGGATTCCTTCGACAAGCAGTATGTGCGCGACTACCTCGAGGGGATCCACTGGGATAAGCGTCCGCCCGCGCCCGCCCTCCCAGCCGATGTCGCGGCGCGCACGGCGGACAAGTACCGCGAAGCCTACACCCTGTTGACCGGGCGCACGCTATGAACCTGCCTGACTTCAACTGGCTGGATATCCTGCTCGTGGCAATCCTCACGGTGTCGGTCGTAACCAGCCTCGCCAAAGGGCTGACGCGCGAACTCATAGGGCTCGCGTCGGCGGTGGCGGGACTGATCGGGGCATCTGGCTCCATGGATGGGCAGGCTCGTTTGTCGCTCCTTACGTCTCATCGAAGAGCGTTGCTCATCTGTGCGGTTTCCTGATCGTGCTGTTCGGGGCGCTAGCCGCGGGAGCGCTGGTGAATTTCGTGATCGGTAAGGTGATCCGCGTGGCGGGCGTTTCCTGGCTCGACCGGCTTCTGGGCGCCGGGTTCGGCTTCGTGCGGGCGGTGCTGGTGGCCGTGGCGCTGGTGATGGCCTTGGTCGCGTTCGCCCCGGGAGCCAGCGCCGGCGGTCCGCCGGGAGCGGTTGTGAACTCGCGCCTGGCCCCTTACGTGATCGACGCCGCGCGGGTGCTGGTCGCGATGGCTCCGCGCGAACTGAACGACGAGTTTCAGAACCGCTACGCCCAGGTGCGCCGCCTCTGGCAGGATGCCCTCGACAAGAACCTTTCCCGGCAGGTCCTCTAGCTGAAAAGTTGTGTCATGACCCCTCCTTTCAAAGCCGTCGTCGATCATTTCCTCAGCGGAGGATTCGTCTTGCAGGAGGCAGTGGAGATGTTGGAGCGCAATCTGATCGCCACGGCCCTCGAGCGGACCAAAGGGAACCGCAGCGAAGCGAGCAAGCTCCTTGGCATCCATCGGAATACATTGCAGCGCAAGCTGGCCGAATACGGACTCGACGCCGCGCCGCCCGCCGGCCGCAGGAGCCGCTAACGCATGGACTTGGTAATCTACGACCTGGACGGGACTCTGATTGATTCAAAGACCGATCTTGCCCATTCCGTAAACGCCACGCTCCATGAATTCGGACGGCAGCCGCTTGCCTACGATGTGATTGCGTCTTACGTGGGTAACGGAGCTCCCGTCCTCGTGCGGCGGGCGCTTGGGCCCGATGCCACCGAAGCAGAGGCCGACGCCGCCTTGCGCTTCTTTCTCGACTACTACCGGGAGCACAAGGTCGATTGCACCGATTTGTATCCCGGAGTCCGCGAAGTGCTCGACCGCTTGCGCGATGCGGGCGTGACGCAGGCGGTCCTCACGAACAAGCCGGTGCGGATCAGCGGTGAGATCCTGGACGCGCTGGGAGTGTCGGGCTATTTCACCCGCGTCTATGGGGGCAACAGCTTCGAGCAGAAGAAGCCGCACCCGGTGGGGATCGAAACCCTGATTGCCGAATGCGGCGTGGCGCGCGACCGCGTCATGATGGTGGGCGACAGCTCCGTCGATATCAGGACGGCGCGCAACGCCGGCGTCCAGTCCTGCGGCGTCACCTACGGCTTCCAGCCCGAGACGCTTGCCGATGAACCACCGGACCTTCTGGTGGAGGAGATCGGAGAACTCGGCGAATGGGTTCTGGCGCGACGATGAGCGCCAGCGTCCATGACCTCGAACGGACGCTGCTCGAACTGCCTCCGGACGCGACCATCGACCGCATCCGGCTTCTGAACAGACTGGCGTGGACCCTGCGTGACGAGGGAACTCCCCAGCGCATGCGCGCGGTCGCCGTGGAGGCCGAGGCGCTGGCCCGCCACCACGCGAGCGACCGCGAGTTGGGAAGCGCCCTGGTCGCCCTCGGTTTCGCCGAATACCTGCTGGGAGAGAATGACGCCCTGGCCGCGCGAGCCGTCGAAGCGCGAGAGGTGACGGCGCGCACGGCCGACTACTGGTCTCAGGCCGGCGCCTGCGTTCTGCACGGCCTGCTGCACTGGAATCTCGGAAACTACGACGCGGCTCTGCGCGAAGGCTTCGACGCACTCCACCTCTTCGAGCAGTTGGATGCCCGAGTCGACGCCGCCTGGTGCTGTACGGCGATCGGCGGCGTGTACCAGAACCTGGGAGACCTGGACGAAGCATTCCGCTTCCAGAAACAGGCATCGGCACTGTTCGCGGAATCCGGTCACCGGCTCGGCGCGGCGCGCACGCAAATTGGGCTCGCCGCGGTCCTGATCGCCCAGGGGAAGCTGGCCGACGCCAGGGCCCTGGTCGAGGAGGCTTTGGAGGCGTTCCGGGCGTTGCGCAACACGTCCGGAGAGGCGCGGGCGTTGAGCGACCTCGGCGAAATCCATCGGCTGGAAGGCCACCTGGAACCGGCCTTCGCCGTCGCACAAGAGAGCCTGAACCTGCGCCGCCAGGCGGGACTGCGCCTGGCCGAGGTGACGAGCCTGCTCAATCTCGGTCGCCTGCACTTCGAGGCAAGCCGCATCCGGGAGGCGCGCGAGGACCTGGAAGCAGCGCTCGACCTCGCCCGGCAGCTTGGCGCCAAACCGAAAATCTACCAGGCGCACGAATTGCTCGCGAACCTGCACGAGGAGTCCGGCGACTTCGCCGCCGCGCTCGATCATTGGAAGGACTACCAGCGCATTCGTGAGCAGGTGTTCAACGAAGAGCGTACCGCGTCGTTTCGTAACTTGAAACTCGGTTTCGAACTGGAGAACACGAAACGGGAGTCCGAGATCCACCGCCTCCGCTCGGCGGAACTCAAAGAGAAGAACGAGCAACTGGCGCGCCTCGTGGAGGAACTGCAATTGACCCAGGCGCAGCTCGTCCAGAGCGAAAAGATGAGCGCCCTCGGCAGTCTCGTCGCCGCTCTCGCGCACGAGATCAATTCGCCGCTGGGAACGATGCAGTCGGCCGCGGATCTGACGCTGCGGTGCGCGGCCCGTCTGGACGCGCTCACGGAGTCGGCCGGTTCGATTGCGGATCTGAAAGGCAATCCGGCGCTGAAGTCCACAATGGATGCATTGCGCCGGAACGCCGATCTGGCCTCCGGCGCCACGGCCCGCATCGGCAAGCTTCTCGGGAGCCTGAAAAGCTTCGCCCGCCTCGACCAGGCGTCGTTTGCCCGGATCGACCTGCACCGGTCGATCGACGATACGCTGGCTGTGCTGGAACCGGAGTTCCGTCAGGGAGTCCGCGTCGTGCGCCGCTACGGAGAGATTCCCCAGGTGTACTGCTACCCCGCGGAACTGAACCAGGTCTTCTTCCATCTGCTCCGCAACGCCGGACAGGCGATCGAAGGTGAGGGCGAAATCACTGTTGAGACGTCGTCTGACGCAGCAGTGATTTCCTTGCGATTCACAGACACGGGGCGCGGCATCCCGGAAGAGCAACTCGCGGGGCTGTTCACTCCGTCGTTCCGGCGCTCCGGACCTCGGGTTAAGGCGTCGATCAGCCTGTTCAGCAGTCTCAACATTGTGAAGAAGCACCGTGGCGACCTCCGGGTGGAAAGCGAAGTGGGGCGCTACACGGCGTTCACGGTCCTGCTGCCGCGCGAGTTGGAGCACGGGCTCGACCTGGCGCCGTAAGCAATGCGGCAGGAACCGGAGGCGACGCTTGGTATGATTGCTTCACGATGCGTCATCAGCACTCCCGCCGGGACTTTTTCCGCGGCGCTTCCGCGTTTGCGGCGCTAGCGGCTCTTCCAGATTCGAAACTGACCGCTGCCCCGGCGGTTGCCGGAATCGCCAAGACCGACGTCAAGAGCGTCGAACGGATCTGGGTCGATCTCCCATACCGTCCCGTCCCCAAACGGCACATGCACCGCGAACGGCCCGGGTGGACCCTGTTCGAGGTGACCAAGGCGACCCTGGCCAACGGCGTCACCGGGTTCGGTGAATCGATGGTTCAGTATGGCGGCCAAGCGCTATCGGACAGCATCATTGCGCGAGTCGTCGGCCGTTCCGCCGCCGAATCGATGTGGGACGACTCCATCGGGACGGGCCTGCAAATGGCGTTGTTCGACGCGGTGGGCAAGACCAACGGAGTGCCCGTCCACAGCCTCCTGGGCCACCAGGTGCGGGACCGCGCGTTCCTGAGCTGGTGGGCCTGCGATCAGCCTGGAGGGGACTGGGTCCTCGAATGCAAGGACGCGCTGGCCAGAGGCTACACGGCATTCAAGGCGAAAGCGCGATCCTGGTTCGATCTGGACGAGCAATGCCGCATCCTGACGCCCACGCTCCCTGACCACTTCCAGATCGATTTCGATTTCAATTCCCTGCTGCTCGATCTTGGCCACGCCGGGCCATATCTGACATCGCTTGAGAAGTACAAACACATGGCGATCTTCGAATCGCCCATTCCGCAGGGCGATGTCGAGGGGAACAAGCTGCTGCGGCGCAAGACGCGCATTCCGATCGCGATGCACTACGGCTCGCCGCCGATCATGACGGCGCTCCGTGAGGAGGTCTGCGACGGGTTCGTCATCGGCGGAGGTGCGAGCCGGGTCCTGAACGACGGGACCATCGCCGGCGCGGCGAACAAGCCGTTCTGGCTGCAACTGGTCGGCACGGGCATCACGGCCACCTGGGGCATGCACTTGGCCGCGGTACTGACCCACGCCCGGTGGCCGGCGATCAACTGCAACCACCTGTTCGAGAACGAGCTGATCAAGCCCGCCATCAAGGTTGAGAACGGGACAGCAGCCATCCCCGAGGGCCCCGGACTCGGCGTGGAACTGGACGAGGACGCCGTCGCGCGCTACCGTATCGAACCGCTGAAGAGCCCGCGCAACCCGCCGAGGAACATTCTTCTCTCGATCCGCTATCCTTCGGGGGCAACCGGGTATTACGTCAGTGCGGCCGAGTACCGGGCAGACTTCCTCGCGGGAAAGTTGCCGGTGTTTCCCGCAGGCATCTACCTCGAAGAAATTCCGAACAACGGAAGTGCTGAGTGGAAGGAACTGCACGCCCGTGCCCTGAAGGGCGGGTTCCAGGTGGGTGGCCGGCCTCTCTGAGTTGGGAAGCCATCGGCGAAGATGGCCGAGCCGTCCGCCTACCGCGGCTGCAGGGTCAGCCGGTGCGCGGCGTTCTTTTCGACGGCCTCCCGGCTGAACACCAGCGGGAAGTACTCGTTTTCCGCCCAGAGTGGCAGAAGGTTACCGTAAAACCTGCTGCCCGGCTGGCCCGATTGCCCCGGGACCTGGGTGACCATCGAGCGGTCCCAATCGCCCGCATCCAGGATCTCGCGGAAGCTGGCACCGTCGGCGGCGACCGTGCCCGCGCCTCCGCCTCTCTCCACTGCCGGCAAATCGAACTCGCTCACGAACGGATGCGGGAACGCGCGTGTGTGCATCCGGCCGTACCGCCACTGCGACCGGTCTGCCCCAAAATCGTTCTTCAGCCGCTGGATCGCCTTCTCCAACCCCGCCTGCGCCAGCTTGCGCCGCGCCGCCAGAGGCGTGCCCGCACTCCGGACAGTCTCGTCCGCCGCCTCGCGCCAGGCAATGTACACCGCGGCTTCCATGCTCTCCTTGCGGAGCTTCCGGTCCCACTTCAGGAGCGCGTCCCGGGCGGATTCCACCTCCTCATCGTTTGCCTTCCAGCCTTCGAATAACGGCATGTCCGCTTCGGCGCGCGTCGAGTACATGTCGACCTGGAGGTTCTGCTGGTCCTCCATCGAGAACTTCTTCCCCGGCTGGATCACCTGCAGAATCCGAGCGATACGCTCACCCGATTGCGCGCTCTTGTACATCAATGGGGGCGTGAATCCCTTGGGATGGATGTTGTGGTTTGCCGTCGCGACGAAGCCCCGCTCTGGGTTGAACTCGCGCGGCAGATCCTTGCGGAAACCCTGCCACTCATACTTGCCGGTGCCGGGGACAGGCAGCCGGCCGCTCCATCCAGAGCGGACAGGCGCGAGTCCGGCGGCGAGCCAGGCGATATTGCCCTGCACGTCGCCGCAGATCAGGTTCTCCGAAGGCGTCCCCCAATACATCCCCTCTTCGAGGAAGACCTTGCAATCCGCTGCCTGCGCCAGCCGCAGCGAATTGAGATACCACGCCGAGCCGGGGTCCGCGCTGACCGACCGCAGCACGTAGGCGCGCTTGTTCTCCACGTCCTCGTGAAACACCGGGCCGTGGCGGCTGAACTTCAACTCCACCTGGCGCGGCGCCTCGCCTTTCACCTTGATCTCTTCGCGCACGACGCGCAGAGGCTCCCACTTGCCGTTGTAGAGCACCTCGTTCGCATTCGCCGGATTCACTTCTTCCACGTACACGTCGGCCTGGTCGGTTCCCACGACGGTCAACCCCCAGCCGAGATGCTGGTTGTGGCCGATGTGGATCCCGATGAACGGCGCTTCCGAGGCGCCGATAACGTTCCATCCCGGCGCGTGCAGGTGCATCAGGTAGCGTCCCGAAGGGTTGGACACTTCGCGATGCGGATCGTTGGCGATCACCGGCATGCCCGTGGCGGTGAGCTTGCCGCTCATGACCCAGTTGTTGCTGCCGATCTCGCGGATGAGATCGATAGGCAGTCCCGCCGACGCCGTTCTCTGGACAAGATTCCGGTACGGCTCCACGATCTCCGGCTTCGGAAGCCCGGGACCTCCACCGCGCAGGCTTTCCAGGACAGCTTCGCCGATGATCCTGACGTCGAGACCCTCGGGAACCTTGAGGTCATCCCAAGGATCGGGCGCGGCTCGCTTGTTGGCCTCGGCGACGCCGAGTTGCGCCACGCTGCGGGCCAGCCGGAGTTCGCTTGACGCATCGCCGACCACGCGCTGATTGGCGCGCAGGACGACAGTCTCCGGCGTCCACGGCTCCGGCCGGGTGCCGGTCAGCTTGAATTCGAGCGGAAGGTTGCCGGCGGTGTCGGTGATGTAGGTGTTGACGCCTCGGACGTAGGCGTCCATGAGCCGTTTGGCTTCGGGGTGATAGCGGGTCCACTCGGTTTCGTCGAAAGGCCCCTGGAACTTTGTGAGCCGGGCGAGGCGGTCGCGCTCGACGGCCGCGGGCCCGAGGATCTCGGCGAGGCGGCCTTCGCGGTCCCGCCGCCACCACTCCATCTGCCACAGGCGATCCTGCGCGATCACGTAGCCCTGTGCGAAGAACAGATCCTCGACGGATTGCGCGTAGATATGCGGGACGCCCCACTGGTCGCGAATCACCTCGACGGGCTGTGCGAGCCCCTTGACGTTGATCTGGCCGTCGATGGTGGCGAGCGACTGTTGGGCGACGGAGTTGAGATCGCTGGGCGCGTTGCTGCACGAGGCGGTAAGCAGCGCGATGCAGGCGAGCGGCCACAGGCTGCGTGGGGAAACCTTCACGATGGAGCGGATCAGCATGTCGGGCGGGTTCTCCTTCCGAGTGTTCCAGCCTACTGCGGCAGACGGCTGAGTGCAAGCGGAGGCCGGTTGCTACGCCAGTCTGCCCATGCGGCCGGCGCGGTAGTCGTCCACGGCCTCGCGCAGTTCCTGCTGCGTGTTCATCACGAACGGACCGTAACTCGCGATCTGCTTCCTCGGCTTCGATCACTCCCGGAATTCCAACGTCAAGACACCGTCCATGGAACATCCGCCCTGCGGGTCGTCACAATGCTCAAGACGAGCAGCCGCGGCGCTGTGGGCTTGAACAACTGTTTCAGTTTCTGGTGGACACTGGCCGTCGGGTCTCTTGGGAAAAGCCTGGATGCTGGCCCCGCATATGGTTCCAGATGGAAGACGATACGACATGCTGGCGCCGATAGCACACGAGCGGCATGAGATCGCTCTCCCTCATCGACCGCATTCGCCGCCGCGTCCCTGAGCCCTTCGCGTGTGTCAGTTACTTTGCGAAACACATCGTTAGCTATTTCACTTGGAGCGAAATCTTTCGGTGGACCATTAATCACCCGATAATCTTTAACTTCAATGGCCCACGCCTTTCGCGGAGCGTGGCCCTGTTCGACCGCAACTACGTCGACTGCCCTCTTTCCAGCGAGTCGTATAACGTCGATGTAGTGCCGTGATTCATCATACTTCACAGCGTCTACATTGGGCCGGAAATGAAAGCTAAGAGTGTCGATTCGCAACGTAGCCATTGAGGATCAAAGCTCATCTTGCCCATCTTGTTGCGGATCTTCCGAAAGATTCATCTCTGCGGCGATATACCGGTCCGATTGCTCTAATTCTTCATCGAGGGTGACGATATCGCCAATTTCATCCATGCTCTGTGCTTGTGAGACCCGCACTGCACCATCAGCTTGGAGATGAAGACCGAAAAAACGCGCATCAAGTCTTGGGAACTCCCCCTGTTGGATAATGTGCAACTCCCTCAATAGAAACAGGCTGTGCGATCCTATGAACACCTGGATGCCGTCCGCAGCCAAGCGCAGAATTGTTCTTGCGGCTGTCTTAATAATGCGAGGATTCAAGTTTGACTCGGGCTCATCCCAGAACAAGTAGCCTTTATTGAGAAGGGATCCGGTTGCGATCAGGCGAGCAACCATTGCCAGCTTTCGCAAGCCTTCAGCTACGAGGTGCATCTCCATGCTCCCGGTATCAAGATGCAAGTAGAAGCGACCGGTTTCGTCCACCTCAACCTTTCCACCCATCGCTTCTTCGAGAGGTTCCAGTAGCTGCTTGATTTTTGCTTCGCGTGGACCACGCGCGAGCGGCGACTCCAGCAGGATACAGGTATCGCGCCAAGTCTCCTCAAAAGGAAGGTGTGCAGTCTCGTAAAGGGAAACAAATCCTGGTGCAATCGTCAGTAGCTCCCGCGTCGGGAGGTATACTGGGCGCTTCAGCACTCTCGCTTCCGGCATCTCTCGCACTATTACCCTCGAAAGACTTGAGATTGTGAAAGCCATGTTAAGAGAGTCCTGATGAAACTTGTAGCTGATGTCACATTTGCTGCGACCTGGGGTCCGCCGTACTAGTCTGCCGAGTCTATCAGGGCGGAAGACTCCCAGGAATTTTGCTCCGATGGCTTCGGAAAACGCCAACCGTCCCTGAACGTCCGAGGATCGGACCCCTGAGCGCGCCGCGCTGACGGCGATCCCGGAGTAGGCCGCCTTGAGGATATGCGTCTTGCCTGTGCCGTTCTCCCCGACGATAACGTTCAGGTGCTTGCCGAATCGAAGGTTGGCGTCGGGAAATACCGTGAACTTGTTGAGAGTCAGCGACTTCAGCAATTCATTGCTCCTCTAGGCCCGCCCGAGCTTCGGAGCAGTACTGCGGATGACAGACCGCTCAGAGAGCGCAGCTTCGTATTGGAAGGTGCCGTCATTCGTCCTATTGTCGACGCCGCCCCTCTCCGGTCTGGCAGGTGAAGGGCAGTGTGACTTCCGTTGGCCATGTAACGTAGCATAACCGGACCAGGAGCGGAAGGGAACATTTGACCCGCCCGAGGCACAGCAGATGTCGGCAGTGCCACGGCTCCTGTTCTGTCATGTCTTGCCGGAACGCCATTCGCCTTCCGAACTCGTTAGCCCTTCGTTTCGGGGTCAAGCGAGACCCACAACTCTTGAGTAGTCGTGCAGCCACTCCCGCCTTCCGGAGACTTTGGCCTGAAGTGAAGAACAATCGCCGGGAGAGCCGTAACCCCTGGTCACGATGGGGGTTACGGTTGCGCCGTTCGGGCGCGATCGCTGCACCCTACGCCAGTCTGCCCATGCGGCCGGCGCGGTAGTCGTCCACGGCCTCGCGAAGTTCCTGCTGCGTGTTCATCACGAACGGACCGTAACTCGCGACAGGCTCGCCGATCGGTTCGCCGGTCATCACCAGGAGCACGGAATCGGCCGCGGCTTCGAGCACCACCGCCTCGCCTTCGCGGCTCAACAGCGCGAGTTGCGCTTCTCCTTGCAGCGGTGTGCCGTTGACAGTCGCGTCCCCGTGCAGCAGGACGAGGCCGGTGTTGTGGCCGTCGGGCAGAGCGAGTTCGGCTTTGGACCCGGCCTTGAATCGCAGGTCGAACAGGTTGATCGGTGTGAACGTCGCGGCCGGACCGCGCGCTCCGTTCAGTTCTCCCGCGATCACCCGCGCCGATGCCCCGGCTCCGAGTTCCGCCACAGGGATCTGTTCGCTCACGATGCCCTGGTAGCGCGGAGCAGTCATCTTGTGCGCCTTCGGCAGGTTCACCCAAAGCTGCACCATCTCGAACGTGCCGCCGTTTCGCGTGAACTCCGCGCCGTGCTTCTCTTCGTGCACGACGCCCGAGGCGGCCGTCATCCACTGCACGTCGCCGGGCCGGATCGTACCTGCGTTGCCCGCTGAGTCCCGGTGATCCACCTCGCCCTGATAGGCGATCGTGACCGTCTCGAAGCCGCGGTGCGGATGCTCGTCGACACCGCGCGGCTTGTCCGACGGCCCGAACGCGGCCGGTCCCGCGTAGTCGAGCATCAGGAATGGATCAATTGCGTCGGAGACGCCGTTCGAAGGGAACAGGTTCCGTACGGGAAACCCGTCCCCCACCCAATGCTTCGATCCGGGTTCGTAGATTCCGAGGACTTTCTTCATCGCGCTACTCCAATCCGAACAGCGGTCTGCGTACGCGCTCGTACTTGAACCGCTTCGTGTTGACGGCGGTGGTGCCGCCGGTGTCCACTTCGATGATCGTTCCGGCGACCGGTTCGTAGGCGGCGCGATAGGCGATCGCCGCTTTCACCGCGATCATCTTCTGCCGCTTCGGATCGATGCCGCAACTGGTCAACTGGCCGATGCTGAACGGAACCTGCCGTTCGGTCGTGAGCATAAGGTACGACGGGACCTCGGGCGTCGAGCCCTCGGCTTCGATCACCGCCGTCAGGCCCTGGTCGAAGAACGTGCGGCCTCCGTGAGTGGCCGCGGGCTCGTACCACTTGCCGTCGTGCAGGCTGCGCACGCGTCCCCGGACGCGCACGGGAGCGCCGTGCAGTTTGTCCATCTTGCCGCCGACCATCTCGTCAAACGCGGCGCCGACACCCATGCGGAACGCCTTGGTGACGAGCGCGCGGGCTCGGCGATCATGACGACCCAGCCGCGGGCCTTCTGCCTGACGAGTTCCTCGAGGATGAACGTGGCGTCGCCCGAGGAGCCGCCGCCGATGTTGTCGCCCATCTCGACCAGCACAACCGGCGTCTTCGCGGCGGCGGACGCCTGGCGGACCGCGGTGTCCGGCTCGGGCAGGTTTACCGCGAGACGGTCGCGGGTTTCCCAAAGCATCCGGGACAGGCGCTGTGCCTCGCGCTCTGCCAGAGCCTGATCGTTGTCCGTGACCACGACCACGCTCGGACCCATCCACTCAGCGTCGCCGTACTGGTAGCCGCCGGAGACCGAGACGGCGAGCACCTTCGGGTTCTCTTCGAGGCGCTTACTTTCGTCGACGATTGGCTTAAGCGGCGGCGCGAAGGTGTTCTGGTGGAGGATGTTGTAGACCATGTCCGGCTTGGCGACGGCCTGCACCGGCATTGTCCTGCCGGACACGATGCCCGCCATGATGCGGGCGGCCTGGATGCCGCGGTCCTGCGTGTCGACGTGCGGATTCTCCTTGAACGTCAGCAGGGCGTTGCAGTGGCGGATCATTTCCGGCGCGATGTTGGCGTGAAAGTCATGCACGACGACGATCGGCACTGCGGGGCCCACTGCGGCCCGGACACGCTTCAGCACTTCGAGGTCGCCGTGCGGATACTTCTCCGCGACCATGGCGCCGTGCAGGCTGAGCAGCAAACCGTCGAGCTTGGGCGCCTTCTTGAGGCTGGCCGTCAGCTCGCCGGTGAGCCGCTCGAAGGCGGCGGCGGAAACGGGCCCGCGGGGAATCGCCGCGGCGACGAACGTGGGAAGCAGGTCGAAGTTCTCCCGGCGCCCGCCGATAACGAAGCCGCTGACCGTGTCCTTACTGCGGGCCCAATCGTCGAGGACCGCGGGAACCGGGCTGAGCGCGCGCTGGGGGAAGTCCGCGTGCTCGGTCATGCGGGGGTTGAACGAGTTCGATTCGTGCGACAACTGTGCAATGGCCACGCGAGGGCGCTGGCCCTGGGCCGCGAGCAAGGCCGGGATGAGGAGCAGCAACAGGTAGCGCATGCGGTCAGGCTCTCTGGAAGAAGGTATCGCGCGCCGGGCGGTACGAGATGGCAAGCTGCGGGGTGTCGATCCGCTTCTTCGCCATGCGCGAGTCGAACAGGAACGCCAGCGTGCCGGTGGTGAGCAGCGTCCGTTCGATGGGCAGGGGCGGCTTGCCGGTGACGAACTGCTCTTCGATGCAGTGGACCAGACCGTCGAAGTGGGCGAGCTGGCGCAGCCCCGGTTCGCCGCCGAAGCGGCAGGAGGCGGGCTCGGAGCGCCCTTCGATGTCGAGGCCCACGGACCAGCCGCGGGCGTGGTTGTTCAGCATGTAGGCCACGGCCTCCAGGCCATCGCGATAGCGCACGAGGAAGGCCACGGGCTGCTTGACGTTGTCTTCCATGCGTCCCGTGATGGGCCGGGCTTCGCTCATGCGGGCGAGGGCGGCGTCGAGCAGCGGTTTGCTCCAGGCGCCTGCGCCGTCGCGCCACTGCCAGACAGCGGAGCCCTCGATCCACTCGACCGAGGCGACGCCGGTTTCTCCCTTGCCTCGGCGCTCGACCATGCACTGCAGCGATTCGAGCGTGTGGAAGCCGTACGCGTCGAGACCGCCGTAGCCGACCACGACCGCTTTGCCGATCTTCGCGCCGAGCGGCACTTCCAGCTCGGGATACCGCACGGTGACCGGAATCGAGGACCCGGCCATGAAGGGGAACTTCAGATCGCGCGACGCCTTGTACATGGCGTCGGCGTAATCCCAGCGATAGGACAGATGCTTGTCGTTGAACAGCGGCAGACCACGCTTCTGCTCGCGGAACACATCGGTGATCTTCGAGAAGAGCTCGTAGCGGGGGTACATCTTCTGGCCCTTCTCGTTTTCCCGATAGTTGCCGTGCTCCCCGATCAGAAGGACGGCGTCGACCGCGAGCTTGCCCGTGCCCATGGTGAGCGCCTCGGCGATGGTGGGGTAGATGGGGAAGCCGTGCTTCTTCGACAGGTCGCGGCTCATGTCGTTGCCCGGCACCTGGTCGGTGTACATGGACACGATCTCAGTGCGCGGCTCGACGCGGCGATTGTTCGTCATGTAGCCGTTGAGAATCCGTCCGACGATGACGTCGGCGTGGGACATGTGACGGTACTCGGTGATGATCGCCGCGACCCGCTTCTTGCGCTGGCCCAGCAGGGGCAGAGGAGACAGAGCCGCGGCGGCCGCGAACGACCGGCGGGAGATGGAATGCTGCATGGTTTTCCTAGTGTACGGGAAACAGCGGGTCAGACGCGGCCCGCGGCCTCGAGAGCGGCATATTCCTCATCGGTGAAGAGCCGGGAGCGAATAAGAAACCGGACGCCCTCCGGACCTTCGAGAGAGAACATGCCGCCCCGGCCGGGGACCACGTCTACCGTCAGTTGCGTGTGCTTCCAGTATTCGAATTGCGGGCGGCTCATGTAAAAGGGCGTCTCGCCGATCGCGCCGAGTTGCACGTCGCTATCGCCCACCAGGAACTCACCACGCGGGAAGCACATGGGCGAACTGCCGTCGCAGCAGCCGCCGGACTGATGGAACATCAGATCGCCGTGGCGGCCCTTGAGGCGTTCGATCAAGGCCAGCGCCGCTGGAGTGGCGAGAACCTGTGGGGGCGTCTCCATGTTCTTAGAAGAACCCAAGTGCGCTCTGGCTGTAGCTGACGAGCACGTTCTTGGTGTGCTGGTAGTGGTCAAGCATCATGCGATGGTTCTCGCGTCCGATGCCGGACTGCTTGTAGCCGCCGAATGCGGCGTGAGCCGGATAGAGGTGGTAGCAGTTGGTCCACACGCGTCCGGCCTGAATCTCACGGCCGAAGTGGTAGGCGCGGTTCAGGTCGCGGGTCCAGACGCCGGCGCCGAGACCGTAGAGCGTGTCGTTGGCGATGGCGAGCGCTTCCTCGTCGTCCTTGAACGTGGTCACGCTGACGACGGGTCCGAAGATCTCTTCCTGGAAGACGCGCATGGTGTTGCGCCCTTTGAAGACGGTCGGCTGCACGTAGTAGCCGCCGGCCAACTCGCCTTCGAATACCGCGCGCTCCCCGCCGGTAAGGACCTCAGCGCCTTCCTGGCGGCCGATGTCGAGGTAGGAGAGGATCTTCTCCAACTGCTCGCTCGACGCCTGTGCCCCGAGCATCGTTTCATTGGCGAGCGGATTGCCTTGCCGGATCGCCTTTACACGCGGAAGCACCTTCTCCATGAACCGGTCGTAGATGGATTCCTGGATCAGCGCCCGCGACGGGCACGTGCAGACTTCGCCCTGGTTCAGGGCGAACATGACGAAGCCTTCGATGGCTTTGTCGAGGAAGGCATCGTCCTGCGCCACCACGTCCTCGAAGAAGATGTTGGGGCTCTTGCCGCCGAGTTCGAGGGTGACCGGGATCAGGTTCTGCGAGGCGTACTGCATGATGAGGCGCCCGGTGGTGGTTTCGCCGGTGAAAGCGATCTTGGCGATGCGCGGGCTCGACGCCAGAGGCTTGCCGGCCTCGAGGCCGAAGCCGTTGATCACATTAAGGACGCCCGGTGGCAGCAGGTCGCCCACCAGTTCGAGCCACACCAGGATGGAGAGTGGCGTCTGCTCGGCGGGCTTCAGGACGACGCAGTTGCCGGCGGCGAGAGCCGGAGCGAGTTTCCAGGTGGCCATCAGCAGCGGGAAGTTCCACGGGATGATCTGGCCGACGACTCCGAGTGGTTCGTGATAGTGATAGGCGACGGTGTTCGGGTCGAGTTCGGAGATCCCGCCCTCCTGGGCGCGGATGGCGCCGGCGAAGTAGCGGAAATGGTCGATGGCCAGGGGGAGGTCGGCCGCCTTGGTTTCGCGGATCGGCTTTCCGTTGTCCCAGGTTTCGACGGTGGCGAGCAGATCGAGATTCTGCTCCATGCGTTCGGCGATCTGTTCGAGGATGCGGGCGCGCTTGGCGGCGCTGGTCTTGCCCCAGTCGCGGCGGGCGGCGTGAGCGGCATCGAGGGCGCGGTCGATATCGGCGGCGTTGGAGCGCGGAATCTCGCACAGGACCTTGCCTGTGACGGGCGTCACGTTCTCGAAGTAGCTCTGGGAAAGGGGTGTCATCCATTCGCCGGCGACATAGTTTTCGTAGCGGCGCTTGAGGCTCAGCGGCATGCCGCCGAGAGTCGTTTCGAGTGTCTGCATGGCCTTATCGCTCCTGGAGAAGATCGTGGAGGGCGAACCGGGCCCGCTCCACGGATCACATTCTACAGGAACCGGCGGTTGGCATCAGGAGCGGAACATACGCAAGTCGAACCGGAAATGTTTTGGCTTTTCCCATCGGATGGCGGGAAAGTCCGGGTGGGCGGGGTTGAGCAGAACATTCCATTCGCCGGGAATGGCGGCGGAGGGGACCAGCAGGTCCGCCGATTCCGCCTCGTGGATCCAGCGATCGCCGAAGGGATTCGTTGGTGGTTTGATCACCACTCCTGGTGGAATTGGTCCTGTTACTTGATCATCGTCAGCAGCATGACGACGTTCGTACGTGCCCGGATGCCGTGTTCGAGACGGGCCGTCATGTAGACGAACGTCCCCGGCCCGGCGGTCTTCGAATCGCTTCCGAGGGTGATGTCCGCTTCGCCTTCGACGAAGTAGAGCGTTGCCGGATACGGGGCGGTATGCGCGGAAAGCTCCTGTCCCGGCGCGAAGCCGAACACCACCGTCTTCGACTTCTCGTCGTTCTGCAGCGTGCGGCTCAGGATGCCGTTCTCGGGCGCTTCTCCAGTCTTCTTCAGATCTTCGAAAAACACATAGGGTTCGTTCATGCGTCACTCCTCTTCACGGCGACCAGTGCAATCGCCCGCATGTGGCGGCCGTAGCGGCGGAACATGCTCCGCATGCGGAAGACGCGCTTGCGGGCTTCCGGCTTCCTGGCGAGATTGTAGGCGATCCGCGCCACGCCGGCGATCCCCTCGTCACGGAGGACGCGGCGCGGCTCCAGCAGATGCATCGGCGCGAAGGCCTCCCATGCCACATGAAAGCCGGCGCACTCCAGCAGGTCACGCCACTCGGGTACGGTCAGCGGCTGCACTCCGACGTGGATGTCCATCGAAAGCTCCCGCTCGATCTCCTTCCGCAGCGAGCTGTCCACGTCGACAAGGCACAGTTCGTGGATGCCGTAGCGTCCCTCGGGACCGAGCAGCCGGCGGGCCTCCTCAAGGATGCGCAGCTTCTGCTTGCCGGACTGCATCGTGAGCATTGCCTCCCCGCAAACCGCGGACGCGCAGCCGGCGAGCAGACCGGTGGCCTCCGCGCTTGCCAGAATACACCGGTGTCCGAGGGTGTGAGCCATTTCGTCATTTGAGCGGCTGCCGCTTCATCGCGTTCCACGGCTGTGTAGTTGCGGGGCGCCCGGCCCAGCAGCAGCCGCGCCGTCGCGCCCATGCCCGGGGCGAACTCGACGACGTCGTCTTCAGACCGCACGGCGAGCGCTTCCAACATGCGCTGGGTCAGCTCGATTCCCCCGGGCCGGAGGACTTTCTTGCCGAGGCTCGCCAGGAGCCAGTGGCCCGGCAGTTTGCCTGCAGGAATGGGATGCGGCGCGGCAGTCACAGTGGGCGTCATCGGTTTCCTCTTGTTTCATGATGGGACCGCCGGGCAGATTTTGCCGTGACCGCAGTCACAGGGTTGTAGAGTAAGAGCATCCATCTATGCCCGACCGCCAGGAAACCTTCAGCCGCCTCCCGCTCTTTGCCGCCTTGCAACCCGCAGAACGCGAGCAGGTTGCCGCGATGGCTGGAGAGCGGAGCTTCGCAGCCGGCGAGACTTTGTTTTACGAAGGATCGCCCTGCGAGGGGCTGTACATCCTGGCTTCAGGGGCGGCCAAGATTGTCAAGACCTCGTCCAGCGGACGGGAGATCATGCTCGCCGTGGACCGTGCTCCAGCGACGGTCGCCGAGGTGCCGCTGTTTGACGGCGGCCCATACCCGGCCACCGTTGTGGCCATCGAGGATGTGAACGCCTATGTCCTGCACAAGGATGACTTCCGCCGCTTTTGCCGTGAGCATCCTGACGTCGCTTTGAAGATGCTCGCCGTGGTGGGACGGCGGCTGCGGATTCTTGTGTCGCTGGTGGAGTCGGTCACCTTCGGCAGCGTCCGCCAGCGCCTGGCTCGCGCCCTGATCGAGTTCATGGAAGTGGCTGGATCTGAGGAGTTCGTTCTCCCGGTGACTCACGAGGAACTAGCCTTCCGCCTGGGCACGGTGCGCGAAGTCGTGTCGCGGAATCTCGGCCGCTTTCAGGCGGAGGGGATCCTGCGGCTCAACAAACGGGACGTCGTGGTGCTGGACGCCGCCGCCCTGCGCGCCGAAGCCGAGACAGAGTACTGACGCGCTGGTTTGACAGCGGGAAGCGCCGCGTGATAGCCAACGGAGACACCGATGCGAACGCTTCTGTTTCTGCTCGCCCTTCTTGTATCCGCTTGTGCGCCTTCGGGAGAGCGATTCGACCTGCTGATCCTGAATGGGCATGTGATCGACGGCAGCGGAGCACCGGCCGTCCGCGCCGATGTGGGAATCCGCGGGGACACGATTGTGCGGGTGGGCGACCTTGCGGCCGCGGCACGGTCCGCCGCGCAGGTCATTGACGCCGCCGGGCTGGCCGTGTCGCCCGGGTTCATTGACACGCATAGCCACTCCGACCTCACGCTGCTCGCCGACGGGACGGCGCAGAGCAAGATCCGGCAGGGCGTGACGACTGAAGTGCTGGGCGAGTCCGAGTCGGCCGGTCCCATCACCGGAAAAGCCCCGCGCGGCGGCGCCTACGGCGTCACGCCGGACTGGACCACGCTCGGCGGATACTTCGACCGCCTGGACCGCGAGGGGATTTCGGTGAATGTGGCGTCGTACGTCGGCTCGCTGCAGGTCCGCCTTTGCGTGCTGGGCGCCGAAGAGAGCCGCGAGCCGACCGCCGAAGAGACCGCGGAGATGAAGCGGCTGGTCCGCCAGGCGATGGAAGACGGCGCGTTCGGCCTGTCCAGCGCGTTGACGGTTCCGCCGCAGACCTACGTCAGCACGCAGCAGCTCATCGACATGGCGATGGAGGTGAAACCGTTCGGCGGCATCTACGCGACTCACACCCGCAGCGGCAAGACCAGCCTCGACGGGATGGAAGAGGCGATCCGGATCGGCGAGTCGGCGGGCATCGGCGTGGAGTTCGTCCATCTGAACAATACGGACCGCAAGATGTGGGGCAAGGTCCACCTGATGCGCGACCTGATTGAGGGCGGGCGCAACCGGGGCCTCGCCGTGACCGCCAGCCGCTATCCCTACATCGCCGGACAGAACAATCTGCGCGCGATTCTGCCGCCGTGGGCTCTCGAAGGCAGCCGGGAGGAGATGCTCGCCCGGCTGCGGGATCCGGCGCTGCGGCGCCGCATGGAACGCGACATCTACGGAGGCATTGCAGGGTGGTTCAACCACTACCTGTTGATGGGCTCGTGGGACAACGTGCGAGTCGCGACGGTGCGCGAAGCGGCGAATGAGAAGTTCGTCGGCAAGTCCGCCAGTGAAATGGCCGCGATGCGGAAGACCTCCCCGACCGGCGCCATCTTCGACCTGCTGCTGGACGAAGGCGGGTCGGTCCCGGCGGTCTACTTCATGATGAGCGAAGAGGACGTCAAGTACACCTTGAAGCTGCCGTGGGTGTCGATCGGATCAGACGGCTACGCGCTGCGCCCGGATGGTCTTCTTGGCCGCGGGAAGCCGCATCCCCGTTCCTATGGCACGTTCCCGCGCGTTCTCGGCAAGTACGTGCGGGAGGAGGGCGTCCTGACGTGGGAAGAGGCGGTGCACAAGATGACCGCTCTCAGCGCGGAGAAGCTCGGCATCAAGGACCGCGGCCTGCTGCGCGCCGGCATGAAGGCGGACATAGCGATCTTCGACCGCGGTACCGTCGCGGACAAGGCGACGTTCGAGGATCCGCACCAGTATCCGGTGGGCATTGAGTACGTCATCGTCAACGGCGTGACGGTGCTCGAACGGGGGACGCACCTGGGAACGAAGCCGGGCCGGGCGCTGCGCAAGGGGAAGAATGCCTGACCGGCAGTCGTGCTAGCGTGATTTCTCATGGGGAACGCCTTGAGATTGGGCATCGCGGGCGCGGGATTCGCCGCCCGCTTCCATCTGGAGAACCTGCCGGAAGCGGGTGTGGAGGCCGTCGGCGTGACGTCCGCGCGCGCGGAGAGCCGCGAGGCCTTTGCGCTCGAGCACGGTTTGCGGGCGTTTGACTCCGTGGAGGCGATGCTCCCGGAGATCGATGTGTTGGACATCTGCACGCCGCCGTCGTCGCACAGCGAGTACATCCTGGCTGCGGCCGCCGCGGGCAAGCACGTGATCGTCGAGAAGCCGCTCACCGGCTTCTTCGGATCTCCGGAAGGCCATACGAAAGAGCAGATGCTGGCCGGTGTCGTGGACGAAGCGCGCCGCCTGCGCGACGCCGTGTCCGCCGCAGGGATTCAACTGGGGTACGCGGAGAACTTCGTCTACGCGCCTTCGGTGCAGAAGGAGCGGGAGATTGTCGAGAAGACCCGCGCGCAGATCCTGCGGCTGGTAGGCGAGGAGTCGCACAACGGTTCCCATTCGCCGGTCTATGGCATCTGGAGCATTCAGGGCGGCGGGTCCCTGATCGCCAAGGGATGCCATCCGCTGGGCGCGATCCTGTATTTGAAGCGCAAAGAGGGAATGGCGCGCCTGGGGCACCCGATCCGCCCGGCCGCCGTCTCGGCGCGCACCCACTCGATCACGCGGCTGCCCGGTTTCGAAGACCGCGGGTTCCTGCGTACGGATTACCAGGACACCGAAGACTACGCCTTCATCCACGTGGTCTTCGAGGACGGCACGGTGGCCGATGTGACGGCGTCGGAACTGGTGCTCGGCGGCATCTACGATTTCGTCGAGGTGTTCGCCAACAACCACCGCACGCGCTGCCGCATGAGCCCCGTGCAGGTGGTTGACGTCTACAATCCCCGGCACGATCAGTTCAAGGATCTGTACCTCGTCGAGAAGATCTCTTCGAACGAAGGCTGGATTCCCGCGTCGCCGGAGGAAGGCTGGAGCCTGGGCTATGGCCGCGAGCTGCGCGATTTCTTCGCTGCGATCCGCGAGGGACGCTCTCCGGAAAGCGACCTGGACCTGGCAATCGACATCACGCTGACGCTGTACGCGGGCTACGTCTCCGCCGACGCGCACGGACGCGAGACGGCCGTGCCGCACATTTCCTGACGGGAGACTTTGCGAGCTGTTCCGAGTCACCCCCAACCTGACGCCCGAGATGGTCGAAGAAGCTTACCGGCACGGGATCTTTCCCATGGCGGATATGGATCTCGGCGTCGTCTCCTGGTATCGCCCCCGGCTCCGCGCGGTGATCCCGCTCGACTGCTTCCACGTGTCGCGGTCGCTCGAGCGCCGGATCCGCCGCGGCGGCTTCACGGTGACCTTCGACTGCGGCTTCTCCGCGGTGATGCGCGCCTGCGCGGACCGTCCGGAGACGTGGATCAGTCCGGAGTTCGTCGAGGTGTATACGGGATTGCACCGCCGTGGGCAAGCGCACTCGGTGGAGGTCTGGGTGGACGGGGAGCTGGCGGCGGGGGTGTACGGGGTCCATCTCGGGGGCGCGTTCTTTGCGGAATCGATGTTTCACCGCGTCACAGACATGTCGAAGGTGGCGTTGAAGGCGCTGGCCGACCGGCTGCTGGAACAGGGTTTCGCCCTGTTCGAGGTTCAGTATCTGACACCACACCTGGCGCGCTTCGGCGCGGTGCAGATTCCGAATCGCGAGTATCTGCGCCGGCTCGACGAGGCTTTGGCGCTGGATTGCCGGTTTCACCCTGGCGAGGATGCTGCGGCCTCCTGAACAACGATCCCCCCGCCTGCCGGGGAGTCGCCGAAGACTGCAAGCGGCACTTACTGCCGGTGCTTCTGCACGGACTGTTTCAGGTGCTCCGTAAACGCTTCCATCGCTTTCGATAAGTATCGCCGTTGGAGGCGGATATAGCCGACCCGGCGGCTGGCCTTGGGGTCGATCTCGATGAGCTTGCAGCCCGCACTCAAACTCCGCGCCATCTCCGGCACAATGCTGACCCCGAACCCCGCCCGGATCAACTCGAAAATGGTCAGAAACTGGTCCGCTTCGAACTGTCCCGCGAAGCGCGCCCTGGCTCGGCTGCACACGGCGAGCGTCTCGTCCCGCAGGCAGTGGCCGTCTTTGAGGATGACGAGCCGCTCTTCGGAAACACGTCGCAGTTGCACCTTTTCGGCCGGGGCCAGGGGGTGTCCCTCCGGAACTGCCAGATACAGGGCGTCACGGAATAGTTCTTTCATCACCAGCCCGGAGCCCTCCACCGGCAGGCTCACGACGGCAACGTCGAGCATCCCGTCGAGCACCTGATCGACCAGTTCCGCGGTCGTGCCTTCGCGCACGTGCAGATCGACGTCGCGGTAGCGCTCCGTGAACCCCTTCAGGAGCGGAGCGAGGAAGTACGGCAGGATCGTCGGGATTGCGCCCACCCGCAGGGGGCCGTGCACCCCTTCCCGTGCCTGTTCGAAACGGTCCGCCAGCGCCGCGGCGTCCTCGAGCAGCGCCTGCGCTTTGCCGAGAATCGCTTCGCCCAGGGGCGTGAGCTCGATCCTCCGGTTCAATCGTTCGAATAGCGCCGCGCCCAGGCCCTGCTCGAGCCTCGCAATCTGCTCGGATAACGAAGGCTGTGCGATCCCCAGATCTTCGGCAGCCTTGGTGAAGCTGCCCATCCGCGCCAGTGCGCAGAAGTACTCCAGTTGCCGCAGATCGAAGCCGCGTACCCGGGTTGTCTGTGCCATAGGAAAGTCCGATCTGCATGATAGTCCCAATCGTGTTGACCTATGTCAAGCCCCGGCCATACACTTGGCAGTATGAAGAACCGGAAGCCAAATTCCACCGTCCTCACGGTGGCAGCGGCGTTGTTCTCGCTGACCCAGGCCGTCAGCGCTCAGATGCCCCAACCCAATCAGTTCTGGTGGCCTGAGAAACTCGATCTCTCCCCGCTTCGCCAGCACTCCGTGGAGTCCAACCCGTTGGGCAGGGACTTCAACTACGCGAAGGAGTTCGCCACGCTTGACCTCAAGGCCGTCAAACAGGACATCGCGAAAGCACTCACGACGTCCCAGGATTGGTGGCCGGCCGATTACGGACACTACGGCCCCCTGATCATCCGGATGTCCTGGCATAGCGCGGGTACGTACCGCACGATGGACGGCCGCGGCGGCGCCGATGGCGGCCAGCAGCGCTTCGATCCCCTCAACAGTTGGCCGGACAACGCCAACCTGGACAAGGCCCGGCGCGTGCTCTGGCCCGTGAAGCAGAAATACGGCCGGAAGCTGTCCTGGGGCGATCTGATGGTGCTGGCCGGCAATGTCGCGCTGGAGTCAATGGGATTCAAGACGTTCGGCTTCGCCGGAGGCCGCGCCGACGACTGGGAGCCTGACCTGGTCTACTGGGGCCCCGAAAAGAAGTGGCTGGACGACCAGCGCTACAGTGGGGACCGGCAGTTGAAGAAGCCGCTGGCGGCTGTCCAGATGGGCCTCATCTACGTGAATCCGGAAGGGCCGAACGGCAAGCCGGATCCGCTGCTGGCCGCCAAGGATATCCGTGAGACTTTTGGCCGCATGGCGATGAACGACGAGGAAACCGTCGCTCTGATTGCCGGCGGGCATACGTTCGGCAAAGGGCATGGCGCGCACCCTCCGGACAAGTGCGTTGGAGCGGAGCCAGCGGCCGCCGGCATCGAACAGCAGGGCTTCGGCTGGGAGAATAAGTGTGGCAAAGGCAACGCCGGTGACACCGTCACCAGTGGTTTGGAGGGTGCCTGGACCTCGACTCCGACCAGGTGGTCGTCGCAGTACCTGGACAATCTTTTCAACTGGGATTGGGTCCAGACGAAGACACCTGCCGGAGCCATCATCTGGGTTCCCTCGCACGAACAGGGGCGCAACCTGGTCCCTGACGCGCACGATCCCGCCAAGCGCCACGCCCCGATCATGTTCACGACCGACCTTTCGTTGAAGTTCGATCCAAGCTACCGGGCAATTTCGATGCGCTTCCGCGAGAATCCGGAGGAATTCCGCCTCGCGTTTGCCAAGGCGTGGTTCAAGCTCACCCATCGCGATCTGGGCCCGCGCGCCCGCTACATCGGTCCGGAGGTTCCTTCCGAAGAGTTGATCTGGCAGGATCCGGTCCCCAAGGTCGATCATCCGCTGGTCAACGCAAAGGACATTGCGGAACTGAAGTCCAGGATTCTGGCGTCTGGCTTGACCGTGCCCGAACTGGTCCGGACGGCCTGGGCGTCGGCGGCATCGTTTCGTGGCTCCGACATGCGAGGCGGCGCAAACGGCGCGCGCATCCGGCTTGCGCCGCAAAAGGACTGGCAGGTCAATAATCCGGCTGAGTTGTCCAAGGTGTTGCAGCGCCTGGAGGGCATCCAGCAGGACTTCAACCGTGCGCAGTCCCGCGGAAAGAAGATCTCCCTGGCCGACCTGATCGTTCTGGGCGGAAGCGCCGCAGTCGAGAAGGCCGCTAAGGATGCGGGACACACGGTTCAGGTTCCCTTCACTGCGGGACGCACGGACGCATCGCAGGCGCAGACCGATGTGGAATCCTTCGCCGCGCTGGAACCGGCGGCGGATGGCTTCCGCAATTACTACCGTGCGGGTCAGAGTCTGTCGCCGGCGGAAGCACTCGTCGACAAGGCGAACCTGCTCAGCCTGACCGTGCCTGAAATGACGGTTCTGGTCGGCGGCATGCGGGCCCTGAATGCCAATACCGGCCAGGCCGCGCATGGAGTGCTCACCAGCCGGCCCGGAACGTTGAGCAATGACTTCTTCGTGAACCTGCTCGACATGTCGACCAAGTGGAGCAAGTCCGCAGCCACCGAAGGCCTGTACGAGGGAAGCGATCGCAAGACCGGCCAGGTCAAGTGGACGGCGACTCCTGTCGATTTGATCTTCGGATCGAACTCCGAGCTGCGCACGATCGCCGAGGTCTACGGCTCGGCCGACGGCAAAGAGAAGTTGGTGCAGGACTTCGCGAAGGCCTGGGCCAAGGTAATGACCCTCGACCGCTTCGACCTGCGCTAAGGGGAAGAACAAGCCCAACGAACGGCGGCGCGATCAGCCGCCGTTCGCTTTTTTCATGAACTTGTTGCAAGCCGGGCTTTGCATAGCTTGCACCATGTCACCGCACGCCGGATCCAGCCGGTGGAGGCTCGCTCGGCCCTCCCCCTGGACACGCAGTTCACGGTCTACTCCCGTCAAGCCTCACAGGATTGATTGATTCAGCCGCCTGTCGCCCGCCGCGCCGGACTTGCTGGGGCCGCTCAGGACGAGGGCGGGCTATAGGGTCACTTCGCCGAGGGTTGGCCTCCCTGCATTTTTCAGTTACCGTAATTAGTGGTAGCCGGAGGGATTGCATCGAGTGCCAAGACTGCCTGAAATGATCACGAAAGAAGAAGAGGCGGCCGATGCGGCTGTTCAGGAGCATCTGCCGTATCTCGTTCGGATACTGCAGGAACTAGTCCGGACACCGTCGGAAAACAGGCCGCCCTTCGGGAACGAAGGGCCCTGCCAGGAGAAGTTCGCGTCGTGTCTTGCCGAGTTGGATGTGCGTCCGGATATGTATCAGGTCGATTCGGTTCCCGGTCTGGACAGCCACCCCTTGTACCGCCCGGGGCGCGACTATGCAGGGCGGACGAATGTGAACGGTGTGCTTCGGGGCGTGGGAGGCGGACGGTCGCTGGTCTTATCGGGACACATGGATACCGTTCCGGCCCACACGCCGATGGAATGGCGGCATGCGCCGTTCGGCGCAGAGATTACGGGCGGGTGCCTCTACGGTCGGGGGGCGTGGGATATGAAGGCGGGCATCGCGATGAATCTGGCCGTCGTGCGGGCGTTGCGCCAATCCGGAGTCCGGCTGGCTGGGGATCTGATTGTGGAGAGCGTCGCGGATGAAGAGTTCGGGGGGGTCAATGGAACGCTCGCCGCCCGGTTGCGAGGCTATCTGGCGGACGGCGCGGTAATCGGCGAACCAACCTCGCTCCGGATCTGCCCCGCCCAGCGCGGCGGACGAATCGTTCACATCGAACTGTTCGGAGATGGTGGAATCCTGCAGGGCGGCGCTGCAGCCGCCGGTATCGCGGAACAGTTAGCCTACTTGCTGAGGCGGTTCCATATCCTGTCAGAAAGGCGCCGCAGCCGCGTCCTGCTCGACCCCTACTATGCCTATTGTACGAACCCATTCGCTGTCAGTGTCACCAACGTGTCGACGGGCGAGTGGGGCTGGACGCAGCCGATTGCCGTGGCCGAGCGCTGCCGCATCGAGATCGCCTGGCAGGCCATGCCGTCGGAGCCTGAAGCAGAGGTCGAGGCCGAATTCAGGGCCTGGTGGAGGGAGACCATCGGAAACCGTCCGGATCTGTTCGGCTCCGAGCCCCGCGTGGAGTCGCCGATCGCCTGGATCCCCGGCTGTGCGATTTCGCCGGATTCGCCGCTGGTTCAGGAGTTCGCGCGTTCGGCCGAATCCGTGGGTCTGACTCCACCCATCGAGGGTCTGGATGCTCCGAGCGACATGTACATCTTCCAGCTCGGCTTCGGCATTCCGGCCATCATGTGGGGGCCCGCGGGCGGGCGGGCGCATCAGGCCGATGAGTTTGTCGAACTCGACTCGCTCCTGCGCGCCACAAGGGCACTGATGCGGTTCGTCCTGCGTTGGTGCAAAGTGGCATCATGACGGGCAACCTCAGGCGAGTGATGACGTTCCGCCACCTGGCGCTGTTCGGCATCACGTTCGTGACGCCAACCGCACCGTTTCCGATGTTTGGTATCGTCAGCAGCGTCTCCCATGGACACATGGCGCTGGCCTATTCCATCGCCTTGGGCGCGATGGTCCTCACGGCCATCAGCTACGGACGCATGGCCGGCGCGTTCCCCAACGCCGGATCCGCCTATAGCTACACACGCCGGACGATTCATCCCCTGGCGGGTTTTCTGACGGGATGGACGTTGCTCCTGGACTATGTCCTCCTGCCGTTGATGAGCGTCATCTACCTGGCCCTCACGGCGGCGCGCTTCCTGCCCACGGTGCCCTACGGAGTGTGGCTGGTTTCGTTCGCGGCGCTCACGACGGGCCTCAACCTGTTCGGCTTGAAGATCACGAACAGGGCGAACGTGATCATGACCGGCCTGATGACCGCCGTGGTGGCCGCATTCTTTGCCTTGGCCGCCGTCGCGTTGCGCGCCGGCGCGGGCGAGGGAGTCCTGCTGAGTTCCAAGCCGTTCTACAACCCGGCGGAGTTCGACGTCAGCCGGGTCATGGCAGCGAGTGCAATCGCAGGGTTCAGCTTTCTCGGCTTCGACGGCATCAGCACGCTGGCGGAAGACGCCCGCGACCCACGCCGGGACATCGGGCGGGCGACGATCGCCGTGTGTCTCCTCTGCGGTGCCCTGTTCATCGCTCAAGCGTACCTCGGACAACTGGCGTGGCCGGATTTTCGCAGCTTCCCCCAGGTCGACACGGCGTTTCTCGATCTATCACAACGCATTGGTGGCCACCCGTTCCTGGCTGTCGTTTCCTTCATCCTGGTTGTGGCTGGCCTGGCCAGCGCCATCAGCGGGCAGGTGAGCGCGGCCCGGCTCCTGCTCGGCATGGAGCGCGACCGGACGCTTCCGACCCGGATCTTCACCTACATCCACCCGACATACTCGACGCCCTCCTATGGCATACTGGCGATGGGGCTCGTCACCATGGCGGGAGGATTCGTCTTCTCCTTCCAACTGGCAGCCGAGGCGATCAACTTCGGAGCTCTCCTGGGCTTCATGGGAGTCAACCTAAGCGTCATCGCGCATTACTACATCCGCGGACAAAATCGTGGAGCTACCGGTATAGCGGCGAATCTGTTGATGCCAGGCGCCGGAGTGCTGGTTTGCCTGTACCTTTTCCTGAACCTGTCGATGTCCGCCAAGACGATCGGCGCGATCTGGTGCGCGCTGGGCGGTGTTTACCTCGTCTGGCGGACCCGTGGATTCCAGCAGCCTCTTCCCGAGTTGGCGAGTGAACCTGTAAAGGAGCCTTCCCAGTTGAACCGATGACGCAAGTTCGGCAGTTTTCTATGCCTTGGCGGCTGAGTTAGATGCCCGCGATCACATTCACGACACGAGGCGGACTCGACAAATCCACCCTGCGCCAGGCCAATGAACGGCTGATTCTCAGCACAATCCGGCAGAACCCGGCGGTATCGCGGGCGGATATCGTCCGCATTACCGGACTCTCGCCAAGTTCGGTCACGTTCATTGTCAGCCGCCTGCGCCGCGAGGGTTTGGTTTCGGAAGAAGCGCGGGGCAGCCGGGCTGTGGTCGGCCGCCAGCCGATCGGCCTTCGGCTGATTCCCGATGCGCGGCTCGCAGTCGGCTTGGACATCACGCTATCCGGCGCGCGCATCGCCGTCGGTGATCTTTCGGACACAATCGTTGCACGGCGCCACGTGCCCTGGACCGCCAACTACAATGTCTTCTTTGACAGGATCCATTCCCACCTGCACCAGATACTGGAACCGCTGGGCGCCGGCAGGGCGCTCGGCGTTGGTGTGACGCTTCCGGGTTTCATCGACCGGAAGACCGGCAAAGTCATTGCCGCCGAAAATCTGAACTGGTTCGGCGTGGAGGCAGGAAGTCTGATCCGCCGCGATTTGGCGGTTCCGTTCTATTTCGAAAACATGGCGAAAGCCTCCGCGGTGGCGGAGATGTGGAGTTCCCAGCGCGACGTGACGCCCCTGCGTGACTTCGTCTTCGTCTCCTGCCGTAGCGGACTTGGCACAGGCGTGATCATCAACGGGCAAGTCCTCCAGGGTACCGATTCGGCGGCTTCCGAGTTTGGCCATGTTTCGATCAATCCGCAGGGAATCCGCTGCCCCTGCGGAAACGTGGGCTGCTGGGAGCGGTATGCCTCTGACCTGGCTCTTTCCGAACGGTACGCCGCTCGGGTGCGCTCCGGCCAAGGCACGGCAGACTCGGTGCAGATCGCTGCCCTGGCCCGCAAGGGCGACCGAGACGCGATGGAGGTGATTCAGGAGACAGCCCACTTCGTCGGCCTCGGGTTCGTCAACCTGATCGTGACTCTCAACCCTGAAGCGATTATCGTCGGGGACTTCCTGAGCGAGGCATGGGACCTGCTGGAAGAAACGGTCTGGGCCACGGTCCGCAGCAGGGTCCCGGCTTACTGCCTCCCCAATGTTCGCATCGTCCGCTCGCGCCACGGTTCTGAGGCCTCCCTCGTGGGGGGCGCTGTCCCTGGTGATGATGAATTTCTTTCAGAGATTCGATCACGGCTCCAGGGGGCGCCGTCCCAGTCCGGTCGTCATTCGCGCGACCGGATAACGTATCCCGCAGAGTCTGGTGATCCACCCTGGATCGAGGCGGAGAAGCAGCGCCGGTGAGCAGGGCATCCGAGACTAGGGTTGACACAGTCGTCTCGGGTCGTTATATTCAGTTATCGTATTAAATAAAGGGTAAGTAATGGATCCCAGCCCTCGTCTGCTTCTCGCGATCCTTCTCCTGCAGGCCGGCTGCGGGAGCGCGCCCGATCCTTCCTCGAACGCCAGGGTGTTGGAGGACTTCGAAGACCCGGGAGCGGAGTCCCGCTGGGATGGGCCCGTCTCGGTGTCTCGCGAGTACGCATCGCACGGCGCGAAGGCACTGCGTGCCGAGCTCACGTCTGAAAGTCCGCGCTTCGGCTCGGCTGCCCTGATGGCTGACTGGAGGGGATACGACCGGCTGCTGTTTGACGTGTACATCGAGCGCGATCAGCCGACGACGGCGAACCTGCGGATCTACGACGCGGCGGGCGGCGACTGGGACCGCGCCCCGCGCGACGAATACTTCGAGGGCCGGAACAAGATCTTTCTGCAGCGGGGCTGGTCGCACGTCGAGGTGAATCTGCGCCCGCTCAAGGCAGCGACGTTCGAGCGCGATATCGATTTGTCGAGCATTGTGCGGTTCTCCATCTCGCTGGACGGAGGGTACCTGCCGGCGGTTCTGTATCTCGACAACGTCCGGGTGGCCGCCGGTGAGGAGGACGCGCGGACGCGCTCGCGGATGGAACCGGCGAACATCGTTTCGAAGATCGATAACCGCTGGGTGACGGCAGAGCAGGTGTCACGACCGGAAGAGGTGCCCGAGTCGGTCGAGGTGGGTCGGCTCCGGAGCCGGGCTGAGCGCGAGGCCGCCCTGTTGCGCGGGGCGATCGCGGCCGCCCGCACCCAGGGACTGGAAACCGTGTATCAGGAGCGCAGTCTGGTGGTGGCGGACGTGGGGTTAGGTGTTCGTCCTCTCCTGCCCTGGTTCAACCGGGACGACCGGAAGAAGGAGATGTTTCTCCACGTGGCCGAATCCTGCCGCCGCAGCCGGCAGGAACTGGACGACTTGATGCGGGGCGCGCTTCGACGAGCTGAGACTGACGATACGCAGATGGACGGCCCCCAGATTCCGCCGCTCCCGCCGCTGCGGGAACGCCCCGCGAACGGATGGTTCTTCCGGGGCGAATCCGGAGATCCCCTGATGGTGCTGTCCCTGCATTCGGCGAGCGCGGCGCTGCAGCGCTTTTTCGCGACGCCGCTGCAGCATATCGAGAGCTACACGGTCGGCGGCGGTTCCCGTTGGACCATCGACCGGTCGCCCGTGTATGCGGCATTTCAGGCCGATCCGGGAGCGCGCCGCGTTGGCTGGGACGGCTGGTGCGGACACCTCATCCGTGATCTGCATTCGATGGGCGGCACCAAGAAAGAGAATGTCGTGATTTGCCTGGAGCATCCCGGTATCCGCCAGGCGATCAGCGAGTACATCCGCCTCAACATCCCCGGCCTGCACGCGAACCCGGAGTTGCTCTACGACATCATGGCCTACGAGCTAAGCTACATGTGCTACTGCGACCGCAGCCGCGCAATGTTCTACAAGTGGCTTGGGGCGCGTCACGGCACGGTCGCCGATGCGAACGGCAAGTGGGGCACCAACTATCGCTCCTTCGCGGACGTGACTCCTCCACCAGTGAAAGACTCGCGTCCACTGGCGGACACCAATCGTGCCGTCTGGTACGACTGGGCGCGGTTCAACATGGATCGATTCACCGATCACCTGTTGTGGGTGCGCCAGGAGATCCGCCGCATCAGTCCGCGAATTCCTCTGGCCGCCGGCGGAAGCTCGTATATGTTGTCCGGGCATGCGTCGACGAGCGGCATCGATGAGGAGCGGATCGTCAATGAGGTGGATGACCTGATCATTCACGAAGGCGGCGATTCGACGATGGGTCTCGATCTCCAACTGGCGCTCTCAGATACACCCAAGCCTCTGGCGGATCCCGAGATGAGTCTACAGGGAGTGGAGTATCTGCTGCCGCACTTCCTCCACGGGAAATCCGTCGCGCAGATCTATCATTGGCCCGCGCAGCCCGCCAATGAGTTCTATTCGAACAACTCGTCTTCGATTGCCCACGGCTGGCGCTACTCACTGGCCGACGTCGATGAATTGTTGCGGGTCGCGCTGGATGTGCGGCGTCTGAACCGCGAGATCGCGTCATTCGTCGAGACCCCGGCTGAGGTCGCGATCTTGTACTCCCAGACCTCGACAATTCAGATTCCCGCCGAAATGGTGACCTGGCGCATTACACCGTATCTGGCCGAGATGCGGAAGGTGTACCAGGGGAGCCTCCATCTCGACACCAGGACGACGTTCATCACCGAACGGCAGGTGCTGCGGGGCCGTCTCGACCGCTACAAGCTCGTGATTGTCCCGGGCGCCCGGAACGTCCCGGCCGGGGTGGCGAAGAGACTCTGGGAATACGCTTCGAACGGCGGGCACGTCGTCGTGACTCCGGAGTCGCTGCTGGGCGATGAGTATAACCGTCCGCAGCCGTATCTCGACCCGGTCGGGATCTCGATTCTCAGGACCGAACGGCCGCGCGGTGCCGGGTCCGGCGCCATGGTGCAGGGGTACGACCAGAGTTTCGCTGAGGACGTCAGCTTCGAAGCAGCGCCAGTCGAGACACTGGTTCCGGCCGGACCACTGGATTTGGGTGCGCTTCAGACAGAAGGCGTCAGGCAGGCACTGGCTCCGGCGGCGGATCTGACGGTGCTGTACCGGTTCGCCGGCGGAGATCCGGCTATCGTGCGCCGTCCCTTCGGTCAGGGGGTGGTCACCTACGTCGCGGCGTCTCTCCAGGAACAAGCCTATGCGAGGCTCTTCGATGCCGTATTCGATGCGGCGCGGGTGGTACGACCCGTTCGGGTCCGCTCGGTCAGTCCGGTGGAAGCGCGGTACGCGACGCTGCACGGACGCAAGCTGCTGAGCGTGATCAATCTGGCATCCAAGCCCGTCGATATTACCGTCGAGGCACCCGTTAGAGCCCTGATCGAACTGCGCGGAGGGCGGAGGTTCGACGGGAACCGCGTGACGATTCCCGAACGGCAGACCTACATCCTGGAATTGCAGGAGGGGACGGAACAGTTATGAGACTCCTGGTGACCGCGCTCGCGGCCGCGCTCCTCTGCGCGCAACCTCAGACGGCGTTGCGGCGGCACTCCGCCGTGGAGCGATACGAGTTGTTTCAGAAACATCTGGCGGCGCGCGGCGCGGCCGTCACGGCGAATCAGTTTCGCGGAATCGCGTCGCGCGCGGAGTGGGAACGGCGGAGGCCGGAAATCTACCGTCAGTTCATGGATTCACTGGGCCTGCATCCACTCCCTGCGCGAACGCCCCTCGAAGCGCGGGTGACGGGGAAGCTGGACCGGGGCAGTTACTGGATCGAGAAGATCGTCTTCCAGAGCATGCCCGGCTTGTACGTGACGGGAAATCTCTATCTTCCCAAGACGGCCGGAAAACGACCCACTGTCCTGTACGTGTCCGGGCATTCTCCTGGACCGGCCGGGGCCAAGGTCGATTATCAGACTCACGGTATCTGGTTCGCGAGAAACGGCTATGCCGCGTTGCTGCTCGATACCAACGAGTTCGGAGAGATCTCGGGGATCCATCACGGCCTTCACAACCTGGGGTTCTGGTACTGGTTGTCGCTGGGATACACCCCTGCCGGCGTCGAAGTGTGGAACGCGATCCGGGCGCTCGACTATCTCGAGACGCGGCCCGAGGTGGATCCGGCCCGGATGGCGGTGACCGGGCGGTCGGGCGGCGGCGCGATTTCGTGGTTCACGGCGGCGGCCGATGAACGCATTCGCGTGGCCGCGCCCGTCCACGGCACCTGGTCCGTCGGCCCGCACATCGCCGGCGACGTCGTGCGGCACAACTGCGACTGTATCTACTTCTGGAACGCCCATCAGCTCGACTTGCCGGTGGTGGCCGCGCTCATCGCACCTCGCCCGCTGATGATCGTCAATGCGGCCAAAGACGTTTCCTTCCCGCCGGCCGGATACGAAGCCGTCGGCGAAATGGCCCGACAAGCCTATGGCTGGTACGGCGCACACGAGAAGATCGCCGACTTCGCCCGCGACACCGGACACGTGGACACCGAGCCGTACCGGCGCGAAGCGAACCTGTGGATCAGCCGCTGGCTCACAGGGCAGACGCCGGCGTACGATGAAACCGGCTTCGCGCCGTCCGCCCACGACGAGTTGAAGGTGCTCTCGCGGCATCCGCAAGACGCCCGCAACGAAGGCATTCACAAGCGCTTCATCCCGCTGCCGCGGATCGAGCGGCCCACCTCCCGCGAAGGTTGGGAAAGACGCCGCACTGCCCTGGGGAGCGCGCTGCGGGAGGCCGTGTTCGCCGCTTTTCCCAAGGTGAAGATCCCGTTCGATGGATGGAAAGGTGAAAACGGCGTCTGGACTCGCTTCTACGCGGACTCCTACCACGTTGAATTCACGACGGAAGAGCACATTCGCGTCCAGGCGCAGCTCTTTGTCCCCCGCAACGGACGCAATGCGCATCCGGCGCTGATCTATGTCAGGGACAAAGACGATTTGATCTACCCGGTAGACTACGACAACATCCTTTCCACCCTGCAAACTCATGTCGTGCTGGTCCTCAATCCGCGCGGGGTCGACTACCCGATGGACAAGTTCCGGACCGCGTCGACCAGGATGAGCGCCGGTCTGCTCGGCACGACCCTCGAGTCCATGCAACTGTGGGATACGCTGCGGGCGATCGACTATCTGGTTGAGCATGAAAAAATCAGCCTGACGGGGATTTCCATCTACGGCCGACGCAACATGGGAGTGCTCGGACTCTATGCGGCCGCTCTCGATGAGCGGGTCACGCGGGTGATTCTTGATGACGCGCCCGGTTCGCACTGGACGGGTCCGCCGTTCCTCCACGTGCTGCGCCATACCGACATCGCCGAAGTGGCCGGCATGGTGGCGCCGCGGGAGATCGTTTCGCTCACCCGCCTGCCGGCGGAGTTCGATCTGACGCGTTCGATTTATGCACTGACCGGTGTGGCAGACAGCCTGCGTGCGGCCGATGCACTCGGGGAAGCCCTTCGGACCTGGGAGATCCCCTGGGATTAGCGCTTGCGGCGATCATCCGAACCGCGCCGGTACGATATACGGAGACCGGTACTCCCGTGTGAGCAGCAGATTGGCCTCCCGGTCGTCGGGAAAGCGCTCCGCAACCGGATCGAACTTGAGTTTGCGGCCGGTGCGGTAACTGATGTTGGCGAGGTGGCTCAGCGCAGCGGAGCGATGGCCCTCCTCGATGTCGCAGATGAGCCCCCGATGATCGCGTGTGCGGACCGCCTCGATGAAGTTCTTCGTCAGGCGGATCGTATCGTCGTGTCCCTTGTCGGTGGACGGAATCTCGCGATCCAGGCGGTCCCCGCGGTAGATGCGCGCGGATGAGTTGTCGAGTTCCATGAAGCCGCCCGCGCCATAGAAGATGTTGCCGACGAAGCTTTCCCCGCGCCGGGAGATCGCGCCTTCGTTCTGCGTCGGCAGGTTCCGGACATCGAAGACGAGCTGCGCGTCGCCGTATTGGTAAACGGCCTGTTGTGTGTTCGGCGTCTCCTGGTCGTCGTCCCAGACGAACTTTCCGCCTGTCGACACCACGGTCTCCGGGAGTTCGCGGCCCAGTCCCCAACGCGCGATGTCCAACTGGTGCACGCCCTGGTTGCCGATGTCGCCGTTGCCGGTGTCCCAGAACCAGTGCCAGTTGTAGTGGAACCGGTTCGGATTAAACGGACGCATCGGCGCCGGTCCGAGCCAGTAGCTGTAGTCGACACCGGGCGGCACAGCTCCATCGGGCTTCCGGCCGATCGACTCCCGGCGGCGGAAGCAAATCCCGCGCGCCATATACACTTTTCCGATCACGCCCTGGCGCAGCAGATCGATCCCTTCGCGGACATGCGTGAGCGCGCGGCTCTGGTGGACCACCTGCACGATTCGCCCGTAATGCCGCGCCGCCTCGACCATCCTGCGGCCTTCCCAGATGTTGTGGCTGGCCGGCTTCTCAATCATCACGTCCTTGCCGGCCTGGCAAGCCCAGATGGTCCCGAGCGCGTGCCAATGGTTGCAGGTCGCCATGGCGACCGCGTCCACCTCGCGATCTTCGATGGTCTGTTCGAGACGCTGGTAGGTCTTGCACGGGCTGCCCTGAAGCTTCGCCACGAGCTGCGCGGTGCGTTCCAAACGGGTCTGGTCAGCGTCGCAGATGGCCACAATCCTGGCCTCGGGGATACGCGCCAGGCTTTGAATATGATCGTGGCCGCGCCCACCCACTCCGACGACGGCAAACCGGACTTTGTCGCCAGGCGCCGCCATGGCGGTCGCGGTCAGGAGAAATGCTCTTCGGTTCATAGGACACGCTCGCTAATGGGGGATTCCGTGGCGGTGCATCCGTTGGTGCAAACGTTCGCGGGCGGAGGCAAAGACGGCCAGGACGCGCGCCAGCCGGTCTTCGTCCGGCCGGATCGCCAGCCGGTTGACCCACGCTTCGGAACCATCGAGCAGCGTCAACAGGTAGGATGCGACCGGAGCCGAGAAAAGGTCCTTGCCCGGAGAAGTCAAATAGACCGGCGACGTATGGGCGGCGACCTGGATGCCTCCAACAGAGGTCCTGGACGAGCACCGCGCGGCGATCCAGCCCGGCGCCTGGACGCTAACCGCCTCGCGCAGGACGATCTCGCGGGTCCCGGCGGCGTCTTCACGGGAGGCCACCACACGACCGTTTGCAACGATCTCCACACGATGCACCGGAACCGTGCTGCGAACCCGCGCCTGGACCTCGATCCGGCCTTCCGCGGATCCGATTGCGATCTCGCTGCCGGGCATGCGGCCGTCGGCCTCGAACAGCAGCAGTGGGCCCGACGTCATGAACGTATTGCCGCGTCGTACAGCCTCAGCCCAGTTCGGAAAGGTGAACTCGCGGTCTCCGAGATGCACATAGCCCCGGAATGAGCCGGCGATCATCGATGCGTTCATCTTGTCGGTGCCGCCCAGGGCGGGAAGGCGGTAGCCGCAGTTCAGGTAGCGGTACCATTCCATGAAACGGAAACTGCGAAAGTGCTCGCCGATCTCCCGGGGTTGCATTTCGACGGCGTCGATCTTGTCGAGGACGATATCGGCGGCCAGTTCGGCCGTCGGATACGGGAAGTGAGCCGCGACCACCAAGCCACCCCGCTCGTGACAGCCGTCCGCCCAGTCGGCCAGAGCATGCGAGAGCACCTGACCGAGGTTCGCCTCCATGGGTCCGTCCGCGGACATGGGAAATACCGGACGGCCCTGGCCACCGAGTAGAGCCAGATGGCCGAGGAGGTGCTGCCGGTTCTCGGTGCCCATGACCACCATAGCCCCGCCATCGGGCGAGGTCAGATTCCCGTGGCGGAAATCACCGACGTTGGTGAACAGACCCGCCCATTGTGCAGCCAGCAGGTGAATCAGGTTCAGCCCCTCCGCTTCGGCCTCCAGCAACGCCGTGGACGGCGAAAGGAAGTGCACGTGACTGTCGGCGCTGACCCAGTTGGCCCGGCGCAGGTCGTCGAACCGGGAGATGGTCAGATCGAGGCTGTTCTGTCCGGCGACAATCGTGAGCTTCTTCCGCACGGGCTCGTACTCGAATCCCTTAACGATTTCGACGAAGACATCCCCGGTGGGCAGTTCGATCTGAAACTCCCCGTCGATGTACGCGAACGAACTTTGTCCGGCGCGCAGATCGGCGCCGTAGTCCTGAAACCAGGCGCCGTTGACCTCCGTGCGATGCCCGTACGGAGGGATATAGCGTCCGTCCCTGGACCGGAAGGCAATGCGGACGGGCGCCGGAGTCCCGGTCGATTCGTCCAGCACACGGCCGCGAATCCAGGCCTTGCCGGTTTCGATGACCTCCGCCCTTGGGCCGGATCCCGCGCGCCGTCCGGCTTGAATGTCGCCGATCGCGTAACGCGCCTCGGTCCGGGTGCGCCGGTTGCGCAGCGTCAGGGTCGCTTCCGGACTGGCGACGATCTCCGCGTACAGGACGTCCTCCCGGAGGGGTGATCGCGGCTCCCCCAGGCCGACGACCGGCGTCGCGAGCCAGGTATCCCCGTCGAACTCCGGAAGCCGGTAGGTGCGCGCCACCACACCAAGGTCGATGGCCATCTCCCAGTCTTCTCCAGACTCGCCCGCCGGAAGACGGAACTGCAGCAGAGCGACGTTGTCCTGCCGTAGCGGGTCCTCGCGGCCCCGGTAGAGCGTGATGCCCGCCACGGCCAGAAAGCCCGGTGCGCGGGACTCGAGAGCGAGGGACCGGATGGGCAGATCCGGACGTGGGTTGGCGATCGAAGCCAGCCACAGAGTTCCCGGTCCGCCGGCGCCCGGTTCGGTTTTCACGACGGTCTGAAGTAGTCCCCAGGTCATGGCGCCAGGGAGTGCATCGTTGAGACTTGCCGCCATGAATCTTCTGTGAGGGACGGCGGCAAAGCAGTCATGCCCCCAGGGATGGGTAAGCGAATTGACCTCGAAGCGGCGGCGGATGGGCGTCCGTGTTTCCGTACCGTCTTCGTGGACGAGCACGGCATCGGCGAGCGTCTGCCCCACCGCCTCGAAGGCGTCCACGCCTGCGGGCGCCAGTTCGGTCGGATCCCAGTCACAGAACTGGGCCAGACAAACGAAACCGGCACTGGCCCCGATCGGCACCACGACGCGCTGCTGGGAGGGCGAAACGACAATCCATTTCTTGTTCGAGACCCCCTCCGGCGCCAGGGCAAACGGAATGCCGCGAAGTGTTCGGTCACCCGAGGGTGCCCGGATCAGCTTGTCGCCGGCCGAAGCACCCCCGAGTTCGACAGCCCGATCGTGCGGGCCGAGATCCCGAGCCGAGGCGTTGAAAGAGCGCCGGCAATCCACTGGCGCGAATCTGCCCGGGTTCTTCTGCAACGCGGACACGGACTGGGAGGCTGCGAGGCGAACCGCCGATATGCCCGCTCCCACAGTCCGGAAGAAGGTCCGCTTTGTCATCCCGCTCCTCTAAAAGAATATTCGCGCAGTGAGCGAAAAGTTCCGATTCCCATCGCTGAAGTTCGTGCTCAGGACACGCCCGTATGCGGGTGTGCCCACGACGGCGGCTGGATTGCTGAAGTTCGGATGATTAAAGAAGTTGGTCGAGATCATTTCCAACCGGGCCCGCACTCGTTCCGTGAAGTTGACGTCCTTGTTGAGGCCGAAGTGAAAGACGTTGCGGCCCGGCCCTTCCAGGACATTTGCGCCGGAGGTGCCGAAACGGCCGATGCCGTTCGCCGGCACGGTGAAGGCCGAGGTATCGAACCAGCGCTCAATGGTGCGCTCGCCGGCCGGGAGGTTGCCGTTGGCGATCCGGTCCGGCCGGCCGGACCGGATGTTGGTGTTGCCAGGGTCCGTTCCGGCGAATGTCGGGTTGAAAAGGAAACCGGTCTGGGCGACATAGGTTCCACCCACCATCCATCCTCCGAGCAGTGTGTCCGCGACTTTGGAGATGGAGCCACCGTACTTCTTTCCTCGCCCGAAAGGCATCTCGTACAGGGCGACCGCCACAAGCCTCAGTCTGGGAATGTCTCCATCGGCCGACCGCTCGCGGACGCGATTGAACGCGTCTTCGGGATTGCGGAGATCGTCGCCCACGCTCCGGGACCAGTTGAAGTTCGTCGTGTAGAAGAGACCGTTCCGGTGCTTGCGTTCCGCTTTCAGAAAGAGCGCATGGTAGCTATGGTTGGCTCCGTTCTCAGTAAAGAGCGCATTGAACAGGTAGGGGAACGGCGCTTGCGCGAGCTTCTCCGTGAAGGGCCTGGTGTCGGCGGGAACCTGGCGCAGGTCGCGGCGCCAGACGTTCTTTCGCGCAAGCGTCCCCAGGTAGCTGGCCGACACCGCCATCTGCCCCTTCTGCTTCTCCACGGTGAAGTTGTACTGCATGGTGTACGGCGTCCGCAGAAACGGGTCGAGACCTGTCGCCCCGGTTCCACCAAGGACGAAACCGGTGGCAGGGAAGGGATTGGGGAACCCGAACGCGGCCCGGCCGCTGTCGATGAAGTTCGTGAAGTTCTCCCGCAGCTCGAAGGGCGCGCCGCCGCCTTCCGGCGGATTCGGCTGTTGCGCCACGTAATACCACCCGAAAGCGCCGCGGAGAACGAACCCGTCGTCCTTGGTCAGAGGACGCCAGGCCAGTCCAAATCGGGGAGCGAGGTTGTTGCGATCGTAGCGGGCCAGGCGCCGTCCCAGACCGACCGAGTCCGCCGTCGCAATTGGGACGGACGCCGGGAAACCGGGGTGTACCCGGGCGGCCGCCGCGGAGTCCGGCACCAGGAGCGCATTGTGAATCGGAGAGAAGTTGGATGTGAGATTGTCACGCGTGACGCCAGGATCCAACAATGAGTACCGCAATCCAAGGTTCAACGATAGCCGCGAGGTGATCTTGTAATCGTCGGTGACGTAGGCCTCATAATTTGTCCGGCGGCGGGTGATGAAGCCCACGGACGTTGAGCGGGCACTCACGTCCATCAAGCCGAGCAGGTAGTCGGAGTAAGGATGCCCGCTGAATCGCCCGTTGAACGAATAGGTGCCGTAGGTCAGGCTGGGCGATGTCGGGAGCAGGGTGCCGACATAGATCCCGGCGTCGAAACCGAAGCGCAGGTTGTGCTTACCGTGCGTCTTGTGAAACACGGCGTTTACGTAGTGGTTGTCCCATGTCCACCCTCCAATGTTCGTCTGCCCTATCGGGGCGAGACCGGCAATCTCGATCCGGGGCATCGCGGGGACGTCGGCCAGATCCTGCAACTGGAGACCCGATGCGGCGACGATATCCAGGCCCCGATTCGGTCCCTGGAACTTGCTGTCATCCTGGGCATACCCATACCGGAACTCTCCCACGAGGGTGGGGGAGAAGGTGTGGGTGTCCGAGAGGATGATGTTCCGCTGCGCCCGGTATTGATCCCGGATGCCGATCAAGGGGTTGGCCTGGTCCCATTGCGTGAATTCGAACCGGTGATAGAGAAACCGGCCGAAGAGAAGGTTGCGGTCGCTCAGCCGGTGATCGACGCGAGTCGTGTGCTGGGTGTCGCGATTTGGGAACACATCGACGTTCTGAAAACGGTCCTCACCGCTGTTCGGAGCCGGGAAGAACGTGTCCTGGAAATAGCGGGCAACCGGACTGATCCGCGCATTCGGGATAATGCCACCCGCGAACGGAGCCCCGTTCAGCGGGTCGCGCACCGGCGTGGGGAGACCGGCGAAATTGCCGGCCCGGAACCCGGTCGTGGGCACCACCAGGTTCGAGACCTGAGGCGCCTGGCTGCCCCGCAACCCCTGCCAGGTGAAGTGGAAGAACGTTCGGTTGCGGCCATCGTACAGGCCGCCGAGCCAGACCGGTCCGCCGATCTTCAGATTCGGCCGGTACGTGGGAGGTCCGGAGGCGCGCGCCGGCGCAAAGAACGGGCGCGCCTGAAACCCGACCGCGTTGTAATGGAGCCAGGCTTCCCCGTGGACCTCATTGGTGCCGCTCTCCGAGACCACCGACACGGCTGAACTCGTGCCCACGGTCGCGTTCGTGTTGCTGATATCGACGCGGAACTCGCGGTACGAGTCCAGATAGGTGAAGGCGGGCCCGATCGCGTTGCCGCTCCAACCGTCGATCATCGGGATGCCGTCGATGCTGAACGTCGCGTTGCGGCCACGGTTGTTCCCGCCGATGGAGTTCCCGAAATCCCCGCCCGACACGCCGGGCGACAGCAGCATGAGCCGGAAAATCGACCGGAAGTCCGAGTTGACGGGCGTGTAGACGAACACGTACCTGGACTTGGTGTCGGTCAGCGTCCCGCGCTCGGTCTCCACCAGTTGCGCACTGCCTTCGACGGTGACCGACTCGGTGACGTTGCCGACTTCCATGCGGATGTCGACCCGGAAGTCCTGGGTCGCCGCCAGCTCGACACCTTCGACGAGAAAGCGCTTGAATCCTTCCTGCTCCGCCGCGACCCGGTAGCGTCCCGGGACCACATTCGGAAACACGTAATTGCCCACTTCATTGCTCACAGCCTTGCTGGAGAGGTTTGTCGTGACTTCCGTGATCGTTACCTCGACGCCCGGATGGACCGCACCGCTCGAATCGGTGATGGTGCCACGGAGGGTGCCGTAGTAGATCTGGGCGTTGGAGACGAAAGTCAGGGTGGCCAGAGCAGCCACCCCGAGGATTACGCGCCACGTTGCGAACAGGAATCTCATCTTCACTGCTCCTTACTAGTTATGCCGGTCGACCGTCAGCAGCGACCTTGGCTAGTTTATTCAGTGATCAAAGTTATACTGCCGGAGACCGGTCTGTCAAGGGTCTGTCACGGAAATTTCCGCACCGAATCCGGCGCGCACTGGGACCGGTACAGGCGGTCGGACCGGCACCGAGGCCCCGTGGGTGGGCAACCAGCCCGACGTCCGGCAGGCGGGTGCCGGCCTTCGTGACACGTTTCGTCAGCAGGACAAGGCAGCCGTCGACGGGGACACACCGAGGGAGACAGCGGTCCTTACCGGACTACTCCTTCTGGAGATCCAGACGCCTGAGGCGCGTCACTACCGGTCTGTCATGACGGCTCGGGCGCCTTGCTATTTCTCCACGATCCCGTCGTAGGTCAGCCACTTCCTGCCATCGCTTGGGTACCAGCTTCCCATGAACTGTTGAACGGTCTGCTCGACCTTGTCCTTCTGCTGGCCGTCCAGGCCGGCCCAGGTGTCCCCGTTAATCCGGCCGGTGCAATCCTTGAGCCGGAACTGGATGCCGCTCAGCGGGCTCTTCCCGTCGAAGATGCGCCGCTCCAGTTCGATGACCAGCACGATGTCCACCGGCTCTACCTTGTTCACGCACTTCTCGTGGAACATCCACACCGTCTTGTTGTAGGCGGCCGTACCCGGTGTCTGTCCTCTCTCCGCGGCGAGCTGCTTCTGCAGGTAGTAAGTATTCCAGCCTTCCCGGATCAGCACGCAATAGGCCCACGTCGACGTCACAGGCTTCGACAGCGGGAAGAAGGCGCTGCCCCGGATGTCCCGGGCCACGCACACGGTCGTGTCCAGGTCGACATCCATGTTGTTTTCCTGGGGCCGCCAGATCGGGCTGGTCACCGAGACGCGCGGCGAGAAGCCCGACTGCATCATGAGTTTCGGATGGCGGTCGTCGCCGCGCCAGCCGATCTGTTTGATCCCTTGCCATTTCTTGCCTACGTGCGCGTCGAACTCGCCTCTGAGTGAGTTATTCGCCGGAACAGAGACGTGCCGGTTCTCCGTGTAGTACGCCATGTCCGCCTTGAGGCCGCGGGCCGCCTGGATCTGCGTCCCAATCGCAGCGGCCAGCAGCTCGCTCCCCACGTACTTTTTCTTCACCCACATCTGGGCGTAGTTCTTGACGAAATAGAGGCGCCAGTCCCCGGTCCGCTTGGTGGGATCGGGAATCAGGTCGCACAGCCAGCGCAGAGCGTCGTCCCGATTCTTCAGAGTCGGCCGCACGGTTGCCGGCAGCAGGTCGTTGAACTCATTTTTGGTGACGAGCGTCTGAGCGATGTCGTCGACCGCCCCCTTCTTGTTGTAATCGAGCAGGCTGTTGACCGACGTTGGGTCGAGCGGTTCGAAAGCATCGAATAGGCCGGGCACGAGTGATCCTCCGGACGCGCATTGTACCATCGCCACGCGCCGCGTCCCTGTGGCGCGATACTCCTTCCCGCCGAATTCCCGTACTATAGGGGCAGACCCATGCGCACGCTCCTGCTTCCGCTGATCGCACTGAGTCTGTTTGGCGCGGACTGGCCGCAGTTTCGTGGTCCGAACGGCTCCGGACTCTGTCCCTCCTGCGGGCAACTGCCAGCCACGTTCGGACCTGGAGAGAACGTGGTGTGGAAGACCGGACTGCCCGCCGGGAAGTCGTCGCCCGTGCTGGTGGGCGACCGCATCCTGCTCACTGCTTCCGAAGGCGATGAGCTGATCACGATATGCCTCAGCCGGGCGACCGGGAAGGTCGAGTGGCGGAGGTCCGTCCGCGCGCCCCTCCGCGAATCCCAGCACAAGTTGAACCACCGCGCCGCGCCGACGCCGGTGTCCGACGGGAAGAGTGTCTACGCCTTCTTTGCCGATTTCGGTCTCGTCGCCTACGATCTCGACGGCAACGAGCGCTGGCAGGTGCGGCTGGGTCCGTTCAACAGCCAGCATGGCGTGGTGGCGTCGCCTGTCTATGCCGACGGACGGGTGGTCCTGGTCCTGGATCAGGACACGGACGCGTACATCGTCGCGGTGGATGCGGAGACGGGCAAGGTCGCCTGGAAACTGCCGCGCAACGTGATCAACGGCTACTCGACGCCCATCGTGCACCGGCCGGCGAGCGGTCCGGCGCAGATCATCGCCCCGGGTTCCTACCAGCTAACGGCGTACTCCGTGGTGGACGGCGAAATCGTCTGGTTCGCACGGGGGCTCACCTGCCAGCCGAAGTCGGCGCCCACGATTGCCGGCGATGTCCTCTACTTCAGTGGCTGGACTTCCGGGAACGACGCAGGCCAGCAGGTCGACCTGCCGCCGTTCGCCGAAGTGATCGCGGCGGCCGACGCCAATGGCGACGGCAAGCTCTCACCGGACGAGCTTCCGAAGCCGTGGCAGCCTACGGGAAGCTGGCGCGCGGTCGACCTGGACCGGGACGGCTTCATGAACGAGCGGGAGTGGACGTTCTTCCGCACCCGCCGCGCCGCGCGCAATGCGGCGATGGCGATCCGGCTGGGCGGGACGGGTGACGTCACCGCCTCGCACGTGCTCTGGCGCTACGAGAGGGCGCTGCCTGACGTGCCGTCGCCGCTCGTCTACAACGGCGTCGTCTTCCTGGTCAAGAACGGCGGCATCGCCACGAGTCTGGATGCGGAGACGGGCAAGGTCCTGAAGCAGGGCCGCCTGACGGGCGCGCTCGAAGACTACTACGCCTCGCCTATTGGCGTCGACGGCAAGGTGTACGTCGCCAGCGAGCACGGCAAAGTCGTCGTGCTCCGCGCCGCCGGCGACTGGGAGATTCTGGCGGTCAACGATTTCGGCTCGGACATCTACGCCACGCCGGCCATCGACGACGGCAAGATGTACGTCCGGACCATGGACGCGCTGTACGCGATCGGGTCGTCGAACTAGGTAGCGAATATCCTTGGGACGGGTGTGCGGCGTGGACGCCATGACGCGGCCTTCAGAGACTCCACTCTGGCGGATCTGGCCCATCCTGCCAATCAAGGTCGATCCTGAAACCGATCAGCGGGCCTGGAGCGCCAGACTCCGCTTCGCGGAACGCCACCGTCTGACGCTCGACGATGCAGCTTACCTGGAACTTGCGTTACGCCGGGAGCTTTCGCTTGCCACTCTCGATGTTCAACTGCGCGCTGCTGCGGAATCGGAAGGGCTTAGACATCTCGGAAGCCAAGCTAATGGGGATGGTTGAGCAAGTGGCGGACAACTCGCCGGAACACCCCGAGGTCTCTCCCGCGTTGAGGCTGTTCTGGTCCGGCCGGTTCCGTGCGGGAGTCTTGACCCCTTACAACGTGCAGGCCGGTAAGCGCCCACGGTAACTGCCAAGACATCGCAATTGCACGCTCTGTGCAGGCCGTGCATGTCTCGAGACACACTCCACGGCTAAAACAGCAGTCGCCGGAGGGCGTAGGAGATCTCGGCGAGGTGGGGGGCCGGGTCGGTCCACTCGAGGTCGGAGTAGGTGTGGGGGGCGGGGAGGAAGAACTCGCGGAAGGCGGCGAGTGGGCGTCCCGAGGCGAGGGCCAGCAGGGCGAAGGGGATGGGCCAGCGGAAGCGCGCCTGATGGTTGTAGTCGAAGACCGGGTCGCAATCGCCGTCGAGGGCGAGCTGGAGGGTGAGGAGGGGGATATTGATTCCGGCGGAGATGGCGAGGGCAAGTCCTCCCCAGAGACGGCCGTTGATTTCGATGAGGCAGGCGCGGCCGGAGCCGGGGTCGACGCGAAACTCGACGTCGGCCGGGCCGTGCCACTTCAGGGCTTTGAGCAGGCGGCAGGCGGAGTCGATAAGGTTGGGCTCGAAGGTGGTCTCGACTGAAGTGCCGACGCCGGCGCCGGCTGGGTGCATCCACCGCCGCCTGGCCGTGTACGCCGCGCGGGTTTCGCCGTGGCGGCAGAGGACACAGGCGTCGTGGGTTTCGCCGGGGATGTACTCCTGGACGAGGAGGCGGTCGAAGTCAAAGCCGAGGTTGGAGGCGCGGGGGGCGGCGCTCCAGACGGCGAGGAGGGATTCGGCGGTGGGATGGATGGTCAGGCCGACGGCGCCGCTGCCGCGCAGGGGTTTGGAGACGCACGGGTAGGGGGCGCGGGCGGCGATTTCGCGAAGCTCGTCCTGGCCGGCGGCGATCCAGGTTTGGGGCGTGTCGACGCCGCATTCCCGAGCCAGTTCACGAGTGCGCATCTTGTCGTGGGCGAGGGTCACGGATTCGTAGGAGGGCAGGGCGGTCGCCGCGGGGATCTGGTCCTGTAGTTTGGCCAGAGCGATGGTCGTGTAGTCGTTCATCGGCAGGACAACGTCGATGGCGTTGCCGGTGATGATTCGAGTCAGATCCTGGTGAAAACCGTCGAGGTCCCGGGCCGGGTGGGTGTACGGGAAGCGACGCCGGACGTGGCGGGAGAAGCAGCCCTCGCCGAGGAGGCGGTCTGACGCCACGGCGACCCAGGCGCCGCCGCGTCCGAGGGCGCGCGCCGAGGCGAGGGTCTTGCGGTCATCCGGAACCAGGTTGGTGGCGAGCAGGACGCGGGGGGCTGGTGTCATCGGCGGCCGGGCTCCGGCAGTGCACAGACGAGGGCGCCAAGCTCGGGGCCCTCGGAAGGAATGAGCTCGACGAAACGGATCTCGAGCTCGACGTCTGAGGGGACGGCCTCCTTCAGATCCGCCCGCAGCACGTTCACTGTAGCAGACGGCCAGGGATTGGGGGATTTCGGATTTCGGGGACAGTCCCCGAGCCTGTCGGAGATTGACGCGTCACCCTTCGTGCCATACGAACATTTCGCGGCAGCTTTGTTCTGGCCTCGCTCATCCAAAGTACGGATGCGGAGATTTCGAACCTGTACTCTGGATCAGCCGCTGCTTGTGGCTCCCTCGCTCCACGATTGGCTTCCGGAGGATCATCTCGCTCGCTTCATCGCTGAGGTCGTCAGCGTGCTCGACCTCAAGCGGATCCTGGATGCGTATTGTCGTAAGGATGACCGTGGTGCCGAGGGCTATCACCCGGAAATGCTCACGCGCCTCCTGCTCTATGGGTACGCCACTGGTCTCACCAGTTCGCGGCGCATCGAGAAAGCAACGTACGACAGCGTTCCGTTCCGCTACCTCGCCGCGGGCCAGCACCCCGATCATGACACTATTGCCGCATTTCGTCAGCAGCATCTGGAGGCGCTTGCCGAACTCTTTGTTGAAGCCCTGCAACTGTGCCGGAGAGCGGGTCTGGTAACGCTCGCCAACGTAGCCATTGACGGCACGAAGCTGAAGGCGAATGCTGGGTGGAGTCGGGGCAGAAGTTACGCCAGGATGAGCGAGGAAGAGCAGAAGCTTACCGAACTGGTGAAGCGCTGGATGGAGGAGTCTGCGCACACCGATGCTGCGGAAGACGCGCGCTTCGGCAAGGCGAAGAGGGATCAAGACCTGCCCGAGAAACTGGCCAAGGCCACCGGACGGCTGGAACGCATTCGCGAGGCCAAGAAGGAACTGGAAGAGGAGGCCAAGCAGCGCCTGGAAGAGGCCGAGCGCGAGTTCCCGCGGCGCAAGCGCGGGCCGATCCCCAAGCGGGCGCCACGCAGCACGTTGACACCCGATGAGCAGCAGTCGCGCGAGAAGCGCAAGAGCCGCTTAAAGAAGGCCCGCGACAACGCCAAAGAGCCGAAGCGCCGCTACAACTTCACCGACCCGGACAGCCGCATGATGCTGGACAGAGGCCAGCGGCACCTGGTCTACGGCTACAACGCGCAAGTGGCGGTGGACGGCCACGCACAGGTGATTGTCAGCGCAACGCTGACGCAGGACGACGGATCATCGAATGCTGCTGCCCATGGTGGCTGCAGTGGAGCAGGTAATGGGCGAAAAGCCAGCGGCGATCACGGCCGATGCAGGGTATTGGGATACGGAGAACGTCAACAGCGACGCGCTCAAGGGGCATGCTGGCGCTGGTGAATCCGGATGGAGGTAAGCCCACCCAAGAGGGCAAGAAGTTCCGCTCGAATCCGACGATGGAGCGGATGCGGGAGTTGCTGAAGACGGATGAAGCGAGGGCCACTTACAAGCGGCGCAAGACGATCGTGGAGCCCGTGTTTGGACAGATCAAGCAGCAGCGCGGTATCAGGGAGTTCCGCTTACGAAGGTTCGAGAAAACGAAGGCAGAGTGGTTGCTGATCTGCCTGACGCACAACCTGCTGAAGCTCTATCGCCATGCCTGGTTGCCCAAGCGTACCAGCAACGGGACTGAGGGCCCTGGCAAGCCGAAGGACGATCAGAAACCATCCAGAAAACATCCTGCCGGCCAAACCGCACCTCTCATTTCACGTGGAATGAGAAAATGCCCCGGAACGCGAACTCGACACCGGTAGGTTGGCATCGTTGCCGAAGACGCTCAAGGTGCCGAAGATTTCATCCCGACAGGCTCCACCTCAACCTCGAAATTGTCTCCCGGGTATGCTCTTCCAGGGATCGTATTTGGTGCTTCTGGAACATTCCACACGACTTCGAATTCTCCGTAGTGATTCCGAGGACAGCACGGACTCATAAACCGCAGGTTCACCCCCGATCATAAAAAATGAACGCCGCCGGGAGTCTTCCGCCGCCATCACTTTACCGTGCCGTCTTTTGGGTGAAAGGACAGGCCACAGTCGCTCACACACTGGCGGCCATCGAGCCAATTGATCTGCGTAAAATCAACGACTGCGATAGCCGCCCCGCGCCAGCGGGCGGATGCGGTTGCCGTGTTTCCGGAAATCACGGGTATTTCCGGCACTCGAAATTGTCTTGTATTTCTGAGTATGTCGTGATATTGTTGGAATTGTGAGAGGGAGCCAGGGGGAAACTAAGGATGCCGGCCAAGCGAGTGCATCGCCGGGCGCCGCACCCGTCCACTTACACCCCCATGCCATCCCGCAATTGAAAGGACTCCCCCAATGGCAACCGAAAAGCAAATCGCTGCCAATCGTCGCAATGCTCAGAATTCCACGGGTCCCCGAACCCGCGAAGGCAAGGCCGCGTCGTCGTGCAATGCCGCCGTCACCGGACTCTTCTCCCGGCACCTCGTCCTCACCGGCGTCGAAGACCCGGCCGAATTCCAGGCCCTCCTCGACGGCCTGATCGAGGATTTCCAGCCGCAATCCGCGCACCAGCAGATCCTCGTCACCCGCTACGCCCGCCAGTTGTGGCTGTCCCAGCGCATCGCCCGCATGGAGTGCGCCATCGCCCAATCGCAAATCGACGAGGCCTGGCAGAACTTCTGGGGCAATCAACCCCTCCCCGACGACCCCGCCGAGCACGACGAGATCGCCAGCAGGGTCCTGGCCGAAACCTGGACCGCCGACGCCTCTGGCAGCCGGATCCTGGAGCGTCTCCAGAAGCACGCCGCCATCGTCGAGCGCCAGATCGCCCGTTCCCTCCGCATGCTGCGCCGCGAGATGCCTCTACAACAAAAGTGCGAAATCGAACCCATTTCGTCCGTTGAACCCGAGCCGCCGGGCAGGGAAGAGCCCGCGCCCGCTTCCGAAATTGCAAAAGCGAACCCAATTTCCGAAGCACCCGGCCCCCGGCCCGCGGCCTGCACGCGCTGCCACAACACCCGTCGCCGCGCTCCACGCCTCACGCCACGGCTGAAAGCGTTCCTGGAGATCCGGCGCAACCGGCGCCAGGCAGCCTGATCGCGTCGATTCAGGCCGCCGGCAAGCGGCCGGGCAGGTCGTGTTCGCTCTCAGCCAGGTCTTTTCGCGTCACTGGTTTGCGGCTCACCGGACTTCGAACACGCCGAACACCATCCCGAGTTCGCGGCCATCGGAAATGGTGCGGTCCACTTCCAGTTCGATCTCGATGGCTTCTTCGCCCGTGAGTTTGTCCGGCAAGGTCAGGGCGAATTCCACCGTGGGTTCCGGCAGAGTCGCCTCGCCGAGCGGCACGCCTCCGGCGCGGATTCGCAGACGCAATGGACCGCGTTCCAACTGCTGCGGCGGGCAGTAGCCGCTGACGTGGAGGCGTTCACCCGTGCGCCGCGGACCGGCAATGCGGAGAGTGGCGCGGTGGGGCATCCAGCGCCCGCCCTGGTCGACGGGGTGCCACTCCGGCCCGAGCCACGAAGCCAGCAGCGGGTTTGCCACATCGACGCGCCGCGGGATGTCCGCCTTCAACTTGGAACGCGCCTCGGCCTCGTAGGTGCCCGTGACGTTGCGCAGCCGCCGCTTGGCCGCCGAGTAGACCACGACGTTCCCCCGGTCCAGCCCCTGCAGGACGGCGGCGGCAGGCAGCGTGAAGGGTCCGGTGTCGCCGATCTCCGGGTGCGGCGTGATCTTCGCCGCGGCCTCCGGCGCAAGGTGAATGTCGCTGACGTTGACGAGGCGAAATGGACTGTCGATCATGCAGCCCCAGAACAGCGTGTCGTCGACGTCGGTCAGCAGGATGGTGCGGTCGGGATGCAGGTCGCGCCCGCGCGCGGCGCCGGCGACCAGCCATTCGCAGGCGCGGCTGCGGTCGTGGCTCCAGGCGACCCCAATGGCGGTCACGGGAATCGCGGTGCCCAAGTACAGAACCGCCAGCGACAGGCCTGCCAGGCGGCCGGACCATCCCGCGCGCCAACCGGCGGCCACGGCGCCGGCGCCGAGCGCGGAGAGCCCCAGCAGCGGCACCGTCAGGTAGTAGTCGGACACGTGGTCGCGCAAAGGCAGGTAGAGCGCCAGCGTGATCGCGAACCACGCGAGCCAGAAGGCCGGCTCGCGGCGTCCTTGCCGCCAGCTCCAGAGGGCAAACCCGAGCAGCGCTCCGGTCAGAACGAGGGTCGCGGTGAGCGGCAGCCATGCCGGGATTGCGAAATATTCCGGTGTCCGGCCCACACCAAGCGCCATCTGCCAGTACTGCCAGAGCGTCGCGGCGATGGAGGTGTCGAAATGCATCCGGTAGTTGGCCGGGATCTCGGCGGGCGCATTGATGCGGTGCAGCACCGCGTACGCCAGCGATGGGACGAACAACGGCAGCGTTGCCCGCCAGCGTTCGCGGCGGAACAGAATCGTGTAGGCGAGCGCCAGCGCCGGGTAGGTCACATTCAGCTCGAGCGCCCCGAAGCCGAGCAGGAACGCGGCCCATTGGCCCCAGAAGTAGCCGCGCTGGTTCGTGTCCAGATAGAGCACCCAGCAGGTGAATGCAGTCAGGAGAAAGAAGGCGCACAGAGCCTGGTTGAAGACCGAGGTCCAGGTCATCAACTGCACCAGGGCCGGGTTGGCGAGCCAGAAGAACGGCGCCAGAAACCCTACCGCGGCACTCTGCCCCAAGCGGCGCGCCAGCGCGGCCAGCAGGGCGACATTCGCCGCCTGAGTGATGAAGACGGCGATCCGGAACGGCAGCGGGTCCAGACCGAACAGCTCGTAGAACCCCGAGAAGAAGGCGCGCTCGCTCAGAGGCCGCACCGACCCCTGCGCCATCGGCGTGAACAGCATAGTCCAGACGTCAGAGAACGTTTCGATGTGGCGCGACAGTCCGAGCCAGGCGAAGTCGTCCTGCTGAAACCAGACGTTGAGGCCCTGCCAGTAGAGAAGCAGGCCGAACAGGGGCGGGACGGTCCACCAGGCGGCGCGTCCCAACGCCGCGATCATTTCGTGTCCAGCGCGATCGAAGAGGCGATGACGCCCAGCTCCCGGCCATCGAACACACCGGCCGGGATCGCTTTGTCGAGGGTGAACTCGACATTCACAGCCTCGCCCGACAGGACCTCGGCCGGGACGTCGCGGGTATAAGTGAACTCGCCGGACTGGGTGTAGGTTTCGGGCGACAGGCCGCGCCCTCCCGCGGTGGCGGTCAGCGAGACGGCGTTGAGGCGCTCGATCACCGGGTCCGGGACGGCGAACTTAAATTGCAGCCGCGCTCCCTTTTCGCGCGCTCCGGCGGGCGGCCGCAGCGCGACCGAGAACGACTTCGCGGTCCAGCGCCAGGCGTTGTGCTCCACGTCATGGAAGCCGCTCAACAACTGTGTCTTGGCCCGCGGGTCGGCCATGTGAACCATGCTCGCGAGGGTCGCCGAGTCTTCGTCCGTATGGGCGACGCTGATGCCTTCCCGCCGCTTGCAGCCAATTCCGGCCGCCAGGGCCAGCGTCAAAACAAGAACGCTTAATCTCCGCACTTTTCCACCTGCACCAGACAACTGTAAAACACCGGACCGCCGCCCATGTCGGTAAGGCGTGGGGCGACGAGGGCATTGGCCGACCGGCCGTGTTGCGACCGGCTGGGCCAGCGCACGGCGGGTGCCGCAACCACGCCCGGCTGGAGGCTGCCGTTGACTTTCGCCGTGAAGACGGTTGCGCCGCGCTGGTTGAACGCGCGCACGAGGTCGCCGTCGGCGATGCCGCGCGGGGCGGCGTCGGCGGCGTGCATCTCGAGAACCGCGGTCTGCATGTCCGTGTCCGGACGGTTTCCAAATGTCGAATTCATGCTGTCGTCGTTCTTGGGTGAAATCATTTCGAGTGGGAACCGGGTGCGCAGCGCAGCGTCGCCGAGCCGCGATTCCACCGGCGGTTCGTAGTCCGGCAGCCTCAGGTTCGCGCGTCCCCCGGACGCCTCGAAGCCGCCCTCTGCGAACGGCAGAAACGGCTCGCCGACCCGCAGGCGCACGCTATGCTCCCGCTCCAGTTGTTCCAGGGTGATGCCCCGGACGAAGGGGTGTTCGCTCGCCAGCAGCGTGCGGATCATGTCGTCTTCCGTATCGGCGAAACACGGATCGTCGAATCCCATGCGCCGCGCCAACTGGCGAAAGACTTCCACGTTCGGCCTGGCCTCGCCGGGCGCCGGCACCACCGGCCGCGCCAGTTGGAGGTAGTAGTGCCCATAGGCGAAGTAGAGGTCTGTGTGTTCCAGGAACGTCGTCGCGGGTAGGACGATGTCGGCGTGCCGCGCCGTGTCGGTGAGGAACTGCTCCAGCACCACGGTGAACAGGTCCTCGCGCGCCAGGCCCTGGAGCACCCGGTTCTGATCGGGCGCGATCGCGGCGGGGTTCGAATTGTAGACGACGAGCGCCTTCACCGGAGGGTGTTCCAGATCGAGCAGCGCTTCGGCAAGTTGCGACATGTTCACCACGCGGGCCGGGCGGCCGAGCGGCGAGCGAAGTTGCAGGTCCTCGCGTGCAAGCTGCGGGACATTCAGACGGAATGCCTGGGACGTGGACAATTGCATGCCGCCCCCGGCATAGCGCCATTGCCCGGTGATCACCGGAAGCAGGGACACGGCAGCGGCGGCGAGTCCGCCGCGCTCGCTGCGCTGGATGCCGTAGTTCAGGCGGATCGCCGCCGGACGCGTCGTGGCGTACTCGCGGGCCAGCGCCGCGATCTCGTGCCGCGGGATGCCGGTCAGCCGTTCGGTCGCTTCCGGCGTGTAGGACGCGACGCGCGCGCGCAACTCGTCGATGCCGTCAGTGTGCCGGGCGATGTAGTCCGCGTCTTCGAGGCCCTCGGCGAAGATCACGTGCATCAGGCCGAACGCGAGCGCGGCGTCGGAGCCGGGGTTCACGAAGAAGTGCTTGTCGGACAGGCGTCCGGTGCGGTTGAGGCGCGGGTCAATCGTATAGAAGCGCGCGCCGTTGCGCCGTGCCTCGACGATGAATGGCCACAGGTGCACGTTGGTGCCGAGAATGTTCGCGCCCCAGGCCAGGATGAGCTTCGCGTCGCGGAATTGCTCGGGCGGCGTCGAGTAGCGGACGCCCATGGCGAGGGTTTGTCCCGCGACACCGGCGGCCGAGCAGATGGTCCGGTCGAGCCGCGACGCGCCGAAGCGGTGGAAGAAGCGGCGGTCCATCCCCTGGCCGTTCAGATAGCCCATGGTGCCGGCGTAGCTGTAGGGCAGCACCGCTTCCGGACCGAACTCCTCGCCAGCCGCGCGCAGGCGTGTTGCGATCTGGTCCAAAGCTTCGTCCCATGAGATCCGAGCAAACTGCCCTTCGCCCTTCTTACCGGTCCGGCGGAGAGGGTGCAACAGCCGCTCGGGTGAGTACTCCCGTTCGAGATACCGGGCGACCTTGGCACACAGGAAGCCTCGCGTTACCGGATGGTCCGGGTTGCCGCGCAGCCTCGTCGCGCGCCCGTCTTCCACAGTCACAAGCACGGAGCAGGCGTCCGGACAGTCCAGGGCACAGACGGAATGCTTGACGAGCGGCATGGATTCATTATAGGGCGCGTGGAGTGCTACACTCGCCTCCTGCATGGCGTCTTCTCCCGGCATCCGCGACCTGCTGGAACGGGCCAGGGACTTCTCAAGCGTGTTGCGCCTGGCGAAGCTCCGGATGGGTCCGCAGCCGTTTGAATGGTATCCCTACGAGTCCCTCTCCGGACTGCAACACCTCGAAAAGCTGCTCGCGGGCGACCCGCGGCCGCTGCGGGAGTTGATCGGGGACGCGCCGGTGCTCGATATCGGCTGCGCGGACGGGGAGATGTCGTTCTTCTTCGAATCGCTTGGCTACCGGGTCCATGCGATTGACCACCGGGCGTCCAACCAGAATCACATGATGGGCGTCCGGGCGCTGAAGCAGGCATTCGAGTCGCGGATCGAGATTTCCGAGATCGACCTGGACAGCCAGTTTGTGCTGCCGGGGGAACGCTACGGACTGGCGTTGTTCCTGGGAACGCTCTATCACCTGAAGAACCCGTTCTACGTGCTCGACGCGCTGTCCCGGCAGGCGTCCCGCTGTCTGCTGAGCACAAGGATCGCGCGCTCCGCCGGCGGGATGCGCCTGGAGCCGCTGCCGGTGGCATATCTCGTCGACGAAGATGAGCTAAACGCCGACGACAGCAACTTCTGGATCTTTACGGAAGCCGGGCTGCGGCGGCTGCTGAAACGGACGAACTGGGACGTCGAGGCGTTCATCACGGTGGGGGACCGCCAGTCCTCCGACCCCGTCTCGGCGCAGCACGACGAGCGGGCATTCTGCCTGGTGCGCAGCCGCTGGGCGCTGGCCAACGTCGAGTTGCTGCGCGGCTGGCACGCCGCCGAGGAGGCCGGGTGGCGGTGGACCGCGCGCGAGTTCTCGTTCCGCGCGCCCGTCCCGGCAGGCGATGGCCCGGCGGTCTTGAAGATGAGCCTCTACGTCAATGACCGCCTGTTCGAAACCGCTCCCGAGGTGCGTCTCGAAGGCTCGGTGTCCGGCGAGCGGCTGGCGGTCGACGTGTGGCGCGCGCCGGGCCGCTACGTCTACGAGCGGCGGCTGCCGCGGCCGCCCGATGGGTACGCGGAGTTCGAGTTCGCACTCAGCGCCGCGATCGGTCCCGAGCCGGCCGATCCGAGAGAACTTGGCCTGGTGGTCGCCTCCATTCGCTGCGATTAAGGTCCAGCCCGGGTTTCGCCGATAAATGCCTGTGCAGTACGGGGTTTTGCGCGCTGGACCTTGACTTCACCGGAAGCTTCCGCGTATGTTGGGACACCTGACAGAAAACCAAGGAGAACCGATGGCAGCGCAAGCGGCCTTATCCGAACACGACCGTTTTCTGATCGCCCGAACCGAGGAAGCTGTTCATGACGGGAAGCAGCTCTTCGACTGGTTCCGGCGCAATGACCTCGCGGGGACGCTCAAACTCTATCCGATCGACCTGAAACGCCAGTTTCGCCTGCCGAACAAGGCCGAGGGGGTGCTCGACTTCCTGGAGATCAACGGGAAGCGGACAAGCGTGATGGGGGTGTTGCAGACGGTAGAATTCGGACAGTACCGCGGCGACAACCTGGCGGCCCGCCTGAAGCAGTTTGTCCTGGCGGAATTCCTCAGCCGGGCACACTGGATCTATCCCGACGGGCATCCCGGCGGGTTCACCATCCAGCAGAGCCTGTACAAGACACTCTCCGGTGAGTACGGCAAGTTTCTGGGGCCGGATACGCAGGGGTGCGTGGACCTCTCCCTGCTTGGAGCGCAGTACGATTGGGTCCTGCTGACGGCGGAGATTCACGACTTCGTCATGCATTTCGGCCCGCTGACGGTGCGCCCACGGGAAGCGGCCTGCGTGTCGCCGGCGCCCGGGTTCATGGAGATCATCGACAATCCCGCGCCGGGTTGGGTGGTCGAGATCCTCGTGGGATATCCGTTCGTGGAGTTCGCGCCGATTCCGAACTACTTCGGCTTTGGGCCGGGTAAGTTCAAGGTCGCGATCAAGACCTATTCATTCCAGTTGAGCGAGTCGGGCGATGTCCGTGCGCGGATGTACTTCGCGGCGGCGCCGCGCTGCAAGAAGGTGTTCGATATCGCTCCCTGGATTCCCGATCCGGTCTATGGCGGGGCGGATCTGTTGAGTAAGCTGTCCCTCGGGCTGTGGAGCTCGCAGGGCTTTCACGACCGGCTGGACTCGTTTATGCTCGCCCAGCACAGCCGGGTGCATCAGGCTCTGATGGATGGCGTGGAAAAGGTATGGCGGGAGTGGTTGACCGGAGGTGATGTCTGACAACGCAACAGAATGGGAGAGTGGGGCTCGTGCTGTCGGGCGGCGGCGCGCGGGCGGCGTACGAAGTGGGCGTGCTGCGCGCGATCTACGACGGGAAGGGCCCGGCGGCGGACCGGCCGCCTGAAGTGTTCTGCGGAACGGGGGCGGGCGCCTTCAATGCGGCGGTGCTCGCCAGCCGTCTGCCGAACCAGTTTCCCACCCCGATCGCCTACTTGGAGTCGCTCTGGGCCGATGAGATCCCGCGCGAGGGCAGGATGCGCCACAGTCGCGTCTACCGCAAGCGGGTCGACCTCGGGATGTTCTTCGACTGGCCGTACCTCTGGCGGCGGCCGGTGAAGAGTTGGATGCAATTCTTCGGCGACCTCGGTTACGTGATGCCCCGCCAGTTGAAGCGCATCGGGCAGGCGCTGGCGGGCGGTGGTCTGGCCGCGGCGGTCGACCTGGCGATCTGGAACGATACCTCGCCGATGCGCCGCCTGATCACCGAGAGCGTCAACCTCGGCATCATCCGGGAAGGGGAGACCGGCGATGGTCCGCTGCGGATCCTGCGCGTGATCGCGGCCGAGCGCGGGACGGGCAAGCCGCGCATCTTCCGCAACGAGGACTTCACCGAAGGCGCCGGATACCTGGCGGTGCTCGCTTCCTGTGCTCTGCCGATCCTGTTTTCTCCCGTGAAGATCGAAGGGAAAGAGTTCTTCTACGGCGGGCTGGTGATGCAGGCGCCGCTCGGACCGGCGGTGGAAGCCGGCTGCTCCGTCATCCATCTGATGCACAACGAACCGCGGCTGGACGTCGATCCGGGTGCGAGTGCGTTTGAGTCGCTGAACCGGGCAATCACGGTCGCGCTGGCGGCGACGCTCGACCGTGACATCGCGGCGCGGGCACGGATGAACCAACTCCTGGATGCCCACGCGGCTGCCGGCACCGCGCCGATCGCGGAACTGGCGAAGGAGCGCCGTGTCGTGGTCCACCAGTACCGGCCGAAGAAGGTCCTGGGCGGCAAGACCGGGTTCCTGGATTTCTCCCGGTCTCAGATCGAGGATGCCATCGCCGAAGGAGAAAAGGACGCCGCCGCGCACGACTGCGAGAAAGAGGGCTGCCTGCTGTGAGAAACCGTACCGTCCTGAAACTGTTCGGGCTGATCGCTCCGATCCTCACCTACCTGTTTGCACTGCTGTGGCCCGGGCGCAAAGCACGGGTCGCCGCGATCGAATGCCGCAACAAGTGCCAGATCATGGCGCTCGTGCAGAATCTGGCCAGCTACATCGATCCCGAGGGCAAGACGCCGCTCCAGACCATTGTGGCGCAGTGCTACGATCTCGGCGACTTCCCGGCGCTGTGGGCGGTAGAAGGCGTGGGCAAGGACTTGGCCGAGTGGCACCTGGCGCGCAATGAGAACCCGGCCCGCGTCCTGATCGACGCCGAACTCGATGAAAAATACGATGGCGCGTGGCTCATGCTGCACGCCGGATGGGGACTCGGCGTCGCCAAGTTCTACATGGACCGGCTGAAGGATGACTCCGAGGCCTCGGCGGCGCATGTCGCCCGGCGTACGGTCGACCTGTGCCGGGCGAACTCGCGGCAGGGGTACTACGGCGCGGCGATCGAGTCGCTGGGCCTGGTGACGCGGTTCATGAAGAACGCGGCGTTCTGCAAGAAGATCCACAAGGAGCTGATGGCCTACGACCCCGATTCGGTGGGCTTCTACTGGCGGGGTGTCGGACGCTGTCTGTATTTCCATCCCTTGAACTTCATCCCGGGCATCCTGCGGCCGTGCCGCGCGATTGGACTGGCTGAGAAGGAAGCCCCGGGTGAGGAGTGGAAGGAAACGCTGCTGGCCGGGGTGGCGTGGCCTCTGACGATCGTGAACATGACGCATCCCGAAGTCATGGAATACGTGCTCGAAAACCACGACGACTACTTTTCCGGGAGCCCGGGCTTCTTCAATGGCGTCGTGTCCACTGTGGTGATGCGCTATGACACGACGCCCAATTTCCCGCTGGTGAAGCAGTTCATGCAGCACCAGCCCGACCCGAAGAACCGCACCCTGGCGGGCCTCTGGAACTCGAAGATCAAGGGGTCGCTCGAAACGGCGATCCAGTCGATCTACCCGGTGCTCAAGAAGCATCACCGCCTGGACGAAGTGTTCCGCTACCAGTCGCTGCCGGCGCTGGCCGCGCGGCTGGAATCCGGCCGGGAGTAGCGGGCGAGCCCGGTCACTCGAACGCGACGGTGAGCTGGTTGGCCCTAGACTAGGGCACAGGATACAGCGATTGCGCGGCCCGTCAGCTTCCCTTCATCGTATCGATCTGCTCGCGGACCGCGCCGGTCCGCGTGAGCAAGCCGTGCCCCCCGGTTTCGAACAGAACCAGCCGCGAGCCAGGGATCGAATGGTGCGCGTGCCGGGCGTGCTCCACGCTGACCAGCGCATCGTCGTTGGCGTGCAGAATGAGCGTTGGGGTCGTGATCTGGTCCGCGCGAACGGGTTCCCGCTCGAGCATGCGGCCATCGTTCACGGTCCCGCGATACCGCCGGGACATTGGGTGCATCGTCGCGAGCATCTCTTGTGCGAGCTGCTTCTGGGCGGGTGAGAGCGACGCATAGACGCTCGCCGGGATCCCCATCAAGTTCAAGATGACGGGCCGCAAATAGCGGGTCATGAGCCAATAGGCGTAATCGGATCGCTGGATCAGGTGAATGATGCCGGTGAAGTACGACGGCTTGTCGCCAGGCGCCGCCGCCAGGCTGACCGCCGAGAGGAGCACAAGCGCGGAGGTCCTCTCCGGGTAGTCGTTCGCAAACTGAGTGGCCGAAGGCCCGCCGGCTGAAGTGCCAATCACAAGGACCCGCTGAATGTCCAGGTGGTCCAGAAGGGCTCGATACAGCGCTGCCTGTGTCCGGACCGAAGCATCGGGTGGCGTCGGAGTGCGCAGGTAGCCGTAGCGCGAGACGGAGACGACGCGGTGCTTGTCTCCAAACGCCATCCGGGCCAGCCAGAGCCCCTGGTCATACCCGCCACCGGCTCCATGAATGGATAAGACGGCTGCCCCTGAACCTTGGATCGCGTACTCGATCGCGCCGTGCTCTGTCTCGAAGAGGGTGCTGCCGGCCTGCAGGCGGGCTTCGGCGTCCGCCATCTCCCGGCGGAATTCCGGGAAGGTGAACGCTGCGAATATCCCGGCGGCGCAACCGCACGCGGTGGCCGCGACGGCAAACGGTCTCACATCGACTATCGTACCCGCCGGAAGGGAGCCCGGCTCGGCTCCTACTTCTCGGCCGAACGTGCTACGTCTGTTCGCAGGTAGCCAGTCTGCGCGATCCGCTTGCCCGAGGACGCGACACCCGCTTCCGGCATCTGGCACACCCCGGTCGTGCTCACCCAGCGGTTGTAGAAATTGAAGAGGGCGCAGACGCTGATCGCATCGTGGATCGCCTCGTCGTTCCACCCGACGCCGGCCAGCCTCTCGAAATCCGCGGGACCAATGGCCCAGAATTCGCCGTTCACTTTCTCGACGAACCGCAGCAGCTCTTTCTCAGCGAGGGAGACAGGTGCGGTGGCCGGATCGTGCATGACCGCTTCCACGAGTGCGCGGTCGCCGAGCAACTCGGCCGTCGCGGCGGCGTGAGTCGTCGCACAAAACGGGGTCCGGTTGCGCGATGACGTGAGGGAGGCGATGAGCTCGCGGAAGCCGGCGCTCAAAGGAGACGGACCCCGCATGATTTCGTGGGTCAGCCTTTCGAGATGGATGGTGACGTCAGGCTTGTAAGCGAACAGATGCCAGATCTGCGGTACCACTTGCCCGGCGCCTCGTACAGCGGCGATCAGATCGGCGTAAGCGCCCTTCGCCTGCGGATTGTCTTCGACAGCCGGGAGATACATGGGCTTCATTGGATTTCTCCTCAAAAGAGCAGTTTCAAGCCGAATTGCACCAACCGGGACGAACCCGCCTCCAGCACCCGCCCGAAGCTGGGGGATGCCAAGTCTGTGACGGGAACGGAGAAGTTGGCGTGATTGGCCAGGTTGAAGCATTCGGCTCGGAATTGGAGTTGAGCCGATTCCCTGATTGGGAACGTCTTCAGCAGGGATAGATCGACATTGGCGATTCCGTCGGCCCGGGCGATGTTCCGTCCGGCGTTGCCGAAATTGCCCGCTTCGCTGGCGGGACTCAGACGGCGGAATGCCGACCGCGAGACCCACTCCTGCACCGTGCGGGGGCCGTCGTTCGGGTTGGAGATTGCATCGGGACGGCTTCCGTTGAATCCGGAGACCGGCGGGTGCGATGCCTGGCCGGAAACGTTCGTGCTGTCGAACACGGTAAATGGGGTTCCCGAAGCCGCAGTGGCGATCCAGTTCAACTGCCACCCGCCAAGCAGGACGTGTCTCGGCCGGGCGGAGGGAATCTCCCAGCTTCCACTCATCACAAAACGGTGCCGGGCATCGAACAGGGACAGACCCCTCTCGGCGGCGAGGTTGAACGGGTTCTGGGCGATGTCGACTTCGCCGGATAATGGCCGGGCGGCGGCGCCAGTCAGATTCATCGCCGAGAGATAGTCGATGGTTTTCGAGAACCAGTACGACGTGTTCAGGCTCAGGCCTTGCGCGAAGCGCCGTGTCAGCGAAAACTGGGCGCCGTGGTAGGAGGAGTTGGTGATGGTTGAGAGCAGCGCAACGTGGACCAGTTCGCAGGCCGAGCCATCGGCTGGACAGTTCGCGTGGATGCGGCGGCGGTCGGCGTTCTGCGCCGTCGCTCCCGGTCCCCACACCGCGGGATTCGCTTCGATATTCCGCGGCAGCCCTGTGCCTTTGGTGCCCACGTACCGGCCTTCGATCACATAGTCGGCGCCAAGGGACCGCTGCAACGAAAAGTTCCAATTCTGCGCGTAGGGCGGACGCGCATCGCGCGACATGCCTACGACCGTTGCCGGGCGCAAGAACGTGTCGGGTTCCGGTTTGGGACGGTTGCCGTAGGGGTTCACATAGGTGGTTCCCGGTCCGCTGAACTGGACCAGTTGCGTCCACGGGAGGGAACTCACGGGCGCCTGAAATGCCGTCCCCATGCCATTGGACATCGTGTCGAAGAAGATGCCGTAGCTCGACCGGATGGCCAGCGCTCCGCGGCCGTCCGGGTTCCAGGCGAAACCGATACGGGGCATGAATGAAGTCCGCTGCATCGCAGCCAGGCCTTTGGCGACACCTTCATCTCCCGGGAACAGGACGCCCAGGGGCGCCTGCGGGAACACCGTCGACTGTTGTCCGGGAACGAACGTGTTCAGGCGGTTGCGCACTTCGGAGAACGGCGGATTGGCCTCCCAGCGGACGCCGTAGTTGAGCGTGAGCCGGCTGTTGGTGCGCCATTCGTCCTGCACGAACAGTCCGGTGCCCCAGTTCCGCAGGCCGCGCGACAGGTCGCCCAGACCTTGATAGAACACGAGCGGGCTCCCCATCAGAAAGTTCGCGAATCCGTCGTTGCTCGGGAACTGGGGCGTGAAGACGAAGAACGCATTGGGGGCGATCGCCTGAAACGCCGAGATTCTTGTGTGGCGGATGTCGGCGCCCATCTTGAGCGCGTGCCTGCCGCGGATCACCGAGACGGCATTGTAGATCTCGAAGTCATTCTGGGTCGAGTTCCGCGGCCCGACGATGGCTCCGCCAACCGGCGAGTACCCGGCGATGTTAAAGAACGGTGCGCTCTGGCCGGCTTCGGAAGCCGAATCGTACTGGAAGCCGAGGTCCCGTGGGGACGTCTTGTTCAGCCGCTGGTCGAAGAAGAACCGATGGCGGAAGTAGGCAAGGCGGAAGGAATTCACCGCCGTGGGGGAGAACAGGTGCGTCTCTGAAAGAGTGATCGAGTGAGTCGCCAGGTCATCCTGCACCGGGAAGCCCGGTAAGTCCGACCCGCGGATGGAGATCGGGTTGATGTTGGCTCCGGTCGAATACGAATAGCGGAAAGCAAGTTGATCGGCGGTGCTAAAAATGTGATCGAGCCGTCCGCCTCCCTGATCGTAGTCATTGTGGGTCACGACTGTGTTGGTGGAAACCGAAGGTCCTGTGTTGCCCAGGGGGATGAACCGGCGCATGACTTCCAGGGAGACCGGGTTCAGCAGCGACGGCGGGATGATGCTGCCCGGGAATGGCACGCCGCCACCGGCAATGTTGATCAGAGGCGACGGACGCCCGGAGAAGTCGCCCTCGCGCTGTTGAGGTGTCGCGACGACACCGGCACGGGTCACACCCTGGCGGTTCCGGAAGCCTTCGTAATAGCCGAAAACGAACGTCTGGTCGCGCTGGACGGGTCCGCCGACGGTGCCGCCGAACTGGTTCTGCTTGAGGGGTTCGACATCGGCTGAGAAGAAGTTTCGCGCATCGAAGATGTCGTTGCGCAGAAACTCGTAGAGCGACCCATGCCAGGCGTTGGTTCCGGAGCGGGTCACGACAGCAGTGGTCGAACCGCTGGTGCCGCCATACTCGGGAGGCGCGGTGTGCGTCAGGATGCGGAACTCGGCGATCGCGTCCACCGGGATGCGCAGGCCGAATCCTCCGTCCATGCGACTGACGTTGCTGCCTCCGTCCACGCGATAGCTGTTCGATTCGGGGCGCTGGCCGTTGACCGCATATCCCTGCCCGCCTCGCAAACTGCCGCCTGCCTGTTGAATGCCCGCGGTCAGGGGAGCGACTCCTGCCTGCAAGAGGCCGAGTTGGGTGAAGTTGCGCCCGTTGAGCGGCAGATCCAGGACTTCACGGGTCGTTACGACCTTGCCCAACGTGTTGGTGGCCGTGTCGACCAGCGCCGCGTCGCCCTCGACTGTAATCGATTCCCGCTGCGAAGCAGGCTCGAGAACGACGTCCAGACGTACAATTTGACTGATGTTCAACTGGACCGGCTGCTGTTCGAAGGTGGCGAAGCCCGCTTGCTCGACAAAGAACCGGTAGCGGCCGACCGGCACCAGGGGAAAGCGGTAGGAACCGGCAGCCGAGGTGGTCTGGGTCTGTGCGAGCCCGGTATCCAGGTTCGTGACCGAGACCGAAGCGCCGCCGATGGCGCCGCCGGAGGCATCCCGGATCTCACCCTCAATCGAACCGACCGAGTCCTGCGCAACGAGAAGGCAGGGAAGAAGAACCAGTGGAATCAGACGGAAAACGTGGGTGCTCATAGAGATCTCCAGACAGACCAGTAGTCAAAGCGCCGGCGCCGGCGACACCACGCCGCGCCGAGCGGCCGCCCGGCCGATGAGAAGTGCCGCCAGCAGGGCAGCACCCGAGAAGGCCAGCAAGACGGGGTTGTACGATCCCGCGACATCGAAGGCGCGCCCCATCGCCATGGGGCCGATTGCGCCGGCAAGAGCGAACGCCGAGAACGAGACGCCATACAACTCGCTGAATGAGCCGATGTCGAAATGGCGGCTGATCAGGTACGGGATAACGTCCGCCTCCGCGCCCATGCCGATTCCGATGAGAGCCACACTGACGAATGCGAGGGCGCCGCTCCCGTCGACGGCGAGTCCAAGCAGGCCTGCCGCGCCGCAGGCGAAGAGGATCGAACTCACTCCGGACGCCCGCCACTTGTCGAGGAGCCAACCGGTGAGCAGCCGTCCACCCAACGTGGCGCCGCCGAGCGTCGACGCCGCGAGCGCCGCCGTCGCGGGACTATAGCCGCGATCGGTGAACAGCGGCGCGAGGTGCGCGAGTGAGGCGTTCACTGCCAGAGACATCAGGAAGAACGCCGCTACGAAGTTCCAGAACAAGTGGGAGCGCAGCGCGGCCCGGGCGCCGGTGTGGCGCGAAGCCACCGCGGACGCGGGTTCGTGGGGAATCAGCCACAGCGTCAGCGGCACGCTGAGCAGCAGGATCATGACCCCGAACAATTGAAACGTGATGCGCCAGCCATAGCGGTCGATGCCCGCTTGCGCCAGGGCCGGCATCACCATACTGCCGATGCCGGTTCCCGCCATCATCACTGCCAGCGCCATGCCGCGGCGCCCGTCGAACGCACGCACGACGGCTCTCGAAAACGCAAGCTGCGTCGTTCCGTTCCCGACGACGCCCATGACGAAGAGCACCCCGTAGAAGTGAGCCAGGTTCGGCGTCAACAGGGACAGAGATCCGAATGCAAGACCGAAGGCGGTGGCTGACGGCACGATCACGGCACGCGAACCGAAGCGGTCCACCAGCCGTCCGATGAGGGGCGACGCAAAGGCAACGGTGAGGGCGGCGATCGCGAACCCGCCGGACATCGCGGTGCGCGACCAGCCGAACTCCGCGCTCAGAGGCTTCAGGAAAATGCTGTAAGTGAAAATAAAGACTGACGCGAAGCTGGCGAAAACACCAACGAATGCGGCGAGGAGAATTGTCCAGGGCCCCTTCAAAGCCTTTCCAGGATAACGGCAGGATCCCAGTACCGCAATAATTGTTTTTTACTATCGGCGTTGTGTCTAGTCCATTTCTACTATTGCCCCTGGATGTCGTTTGGAATACGCTCCACAGGATGCCTTTTATTTCTCTTGAGGACGGATTGCCGGGCATGCGCTCGCTGCAAACGTTCCGGCCGGAGACCGCCGGTCCCCTGAATGAGTTGGCGAACATTTTGTTGCGGGGGGCGAACTCGCTGTCCCCGGCTGAACGGGAACTGATCGGTACGGTGGTTTCCGCCGGGAACGACTGCGTGTACTGCCAGTCGATCCACGGCGCGGTGGCTGCCTGCCATTTCGGCGGCGATAACGACCTGGTTGAGCAAGCGAAGCGGGATCCGGAAGCAGCACCTTTGCCGGAGAAGATGAGAGCTTTGCTGCACCTGGCCGGGCTCGTCAGACTGGGTGGAAAGCACGTAACCGGAGAAACCGTGGAACGCGCGCGGGCGGCAGGCGCCACCGACCTGGAAATCCACGACACGGTGCTGATTGCCGCGGCGTTTTGCATGTTCAATCGCTACGTGGACGGCTTGGGGACCTGGGCTCCGGAAGACCCAGGGTTCTACCGCGAGCGCGGTGAGTACCTCGCCCGCGCGGGCTATGCGGCTACCGCGAAGCCGGCGGGACGCACCTGAAGTCTCAGTTCCGCTGGGGCGCACATCCGGCGGCGATGGCATCCACCAGAACAGGATTGACCAGATCCGTTCTGGCATCCGGCTGCAGCGGGTCGATCATGTCGTGCGTCAGGCCCAAATCTTTCTTGAACTCGTGGGTGACCACGACCGCCCCATTCGACTGCCAGCGGTCCGCGAGCAGAGCGGCCGTCGCATTGTCGACCATGGCGTCGTTGGCGTTCAGGATGAGCGTGATGCGCCGAGCGCGCGGCGGCTGGCTGCGTGCTTCTTCCAACAATGCGGCGCCGATCCGCAGAACTTCCGAGAATCCGCGCAGGGAGGTGCCCGGATAGTGATGCACCGGATCCATCGCTTTGACGGGGTTTTCCAGGCGGATGAACCAGTCCGGAAGAGCGGATGCGATTCTCGCTCCCCAGCGGTTGGCGCGAACCCCCAGGCGAAAGACGCCCAGCGCGGGCGCGATCACGACGGCATGATCCAGCGGTTCGTGCTGAGCCATCCAGGCGGCGAGCGTGCCGCCCACGGAGAACCCGGCAACTGTCTGCGAGCCGCCCAGACCGCGCGCCACCGCGGCCACTTCGCGGGCGAACCGCAGCAACTCGCCGGCGGTCAGGTCGCGCAAGCCGCTGCCGTCGTCGCCCGCGACGCCGTGGCGCGGCAGGCGGGGCGCCAGGACCGCGCAGCCGGCAGCATGAACCTCCGGCACGATTTCCTGGAACTGGTGGGGACTGTTGGTGAATCCGTGCAGCAGGACGGCAGTCCGCTGCGCCGGTCCGGCGCCGTCGCGCCAGACGGACCGGGCCAGAGGCAGAATTGCACCGGCTTCGGCCTCCTGCCAGGCGCCGATCCGGGCGAGTGCGGCGTCGTGGCTGAGTGTCTCTTGTGGCGGGGGAACAGGCGGCGGGTCCAATGGGAGTGAAGCCGTCCGGACCATCCAGCCGGCCAGCGCTAAAGCCGCGAAAGCCGTCGCCAGGTAAGGGGCGCGCGCCACTAGCGGGCTTCCTTGGGAGCCATCAACCTGGTTCCCACGTAGAGCAGCAGAAACAACAGAGCCGAGGCGCCCATCAATTCCCAGCGATGCCGGACCAGGAACGGACCCGCGTCCGCGCCCAGCCGCACTCCGAGGTACGCTTCGCCGCCGTAGCGGAGGATGCGCGCCACCAAAATGGTGGCGATGAACCACACCCGCGAGATCTTGTAGACGCCGGAAAGGATCACGAACGCCTTGAGCGGCATCGGGATCGGGATGATAGCAGGGACGAAAACCGTGAGCAACCCGTAGTGATGGAACCAGGCCTCGAAGCGCCGCGATTTCGGACCCTGCTCCCGGTCCCGCAAGAAACGTTCGCCGCCCTTCCGTGCGACAGTGTACAGGAAGATGTTGCCCGCCGTGGATCCTAGTACAGCTACGGTGACGTTCAACAGGGTCTGCTCCGGGTTCTGGATGGCGAGCAGGATAATCAGCGCGTCGACGCCGGCGGCGAGCGGAATGCCGCCGGAATCGAGCAGTGCGATGAGCAGGATGCCCCAGGGTCCCAGGGCGACGAGGAACTCGGTGAAGCGCTTCAGCAAGGCTACTATTGTAAATCTCCATGAGTCCTGGTAACCCCTTTGGCATCTGACACGTTGTTACGAGTAGAGACCCTGGGGCTATAATGGGTCCGGGGAGAGCTGTCCGATGAAACGATTCTCCATTCTGGTTCTGGCGATGCTGGTCTCGCTCAGCGCGATGGCCAAAGACAAGAAAAAGGATCCGGACGAGATTGGCAACCGCGATGTCGGCAAGGGTGTGAACTTCTACTCGATTGAGAAGGAGATCGCCCTGGGCAAGCAATTGGCGCAGGAAGTGGAGCGTCAGGCCAAGATCGTCGACGACCCGGTCATTGCCGAATACGTGAACCGCGTCGGACAGAACATCGTGCGCAACTCCGACGCCAGCGTGCCGTTCACCATCAAGGTGATCGACGCCGAAGAGATTAACGCGTTCGCGCTGCCGGGCGGCTTCTTCTTCATCAATACCGGGATCCTCATCCACGCCGATTCCGAGGCGGAGATGGCCGGGGTGATGGCACACGAAATCGCCCACGTGACGGCTCGTCACGGCACCCGCCAGGCGACGCGCGGCCAGTTAGTGAACTACGCCAGCCTGCCGTTGATCTTCATGGGCGGCTGGACCGGCTACGCGATCCGGCAGGGCGCGGGATTAGCCATCCCGATCGGGTTCCTCACCTTCTCGCGCGGCTTTGAGCGCGAGGCGGACCTGCTCGGCATTCAGTATCTGTACAAGACGGGCTACGATCCGATTGCCTTCGTCGACTTCTTCGAGAAGATCCAGTCGAAGGAGAAGAAGAAGCCGGGCACGATGGCCAAGGTGTTTGCCACGCATCCGATGACCGAGGACCGGATAGCCTTTGCGCAGAAGAACATCCAGGAGATTCTGCCGGAACGGCCGGAGTACGTGGTCTCCACGTCCGAGTTCGCCGACGTGAAGGCGCGGGTCTTAGCCATGAATAACCGCCGCAAGCCGGAAGAACAGGATGCCAACCGGCCGCGTCTGCGCCGTACTCCTGGCAGCGGAACACCGATCGGCGACGAGGGCGAAGAGAAGCAGCGCGAGGACGAGGACGAGCGTCCCACCCTGAAGCGCCGCTAACCTTTACCGAAGGTTGCTCAACAAGATGGCCGGACCGCCAGATGGCGCGTCCGGCCCCTTCTTTTGATACACTGCGAAGAACTCCGATGAAGCTCTTCCGGTTTGTGGCGGGTGCGACGGTCCTGGCTTCCCTCCTGGCTTCAGAACCTCCTTCCGTGCCGCCGTCGCCGGCATCGATGCATCCATTTGCCGGGATGCGCGGCGAACCGTTCGAAGTCGTCATCCGGGGGACGGACCTGGGCGCGGTCCGCTCGGCCTTTTCCGAAGAGAGCCGGTTGCGGCTGACCGTCGGGGCGATCGAACCCGAGCCGCCCAACGAGGCCAACGCAAAGAGCAAGAAGCCCTTCGAATTGCTGCGTTTACGGGTGGAATCGCCGTCTGGCCTCGAACCGGGCCAGTACGATATCCGGCTGGTCTCGCCGCACGGCGTCTCGAACGCCTTGCCCCTGCACATCATGGAGTTTCCCGTACTTGCGGAACCCGCCGGTTCGCACGACTCGGAGGAGACTGCGGTCCGGGTGGAGTCCGCGCCGGCGCTCTACGCGGGGCGCATTGAACGGCGGGGCGAAGTGGACTTCTACGAGGTGCAGGCAAAACAGGGACAGACCCTTACGTTTCAGGTGCTGTCCGGTTTGCCCGCGCCGGGGTCGCCGGGCGGCAACGCCCGCGGGTTTGATCCGGCAGTCACGATCTTTGAGCCGTCCGGGAGCTGGTTCGATCCGGGCCACATGCGCCGTGTCGCGTTTTCCGACGAGCCGTTGTGGGTGATCGGCCGGGCCACGGACACCCACCTCGTCCATACGTTTGCCAAAGACGGCCGCTACCTGGTCCGCGTGGAAGCGTTCTCGGGTCAGGGCAGCCCCGACTACAGTTATCAGTTTCGCATCTTGCCCGGCGAGGCGCCTGCTCCGGCATCCCACAATCCGGACTGGCAGGAGCGTAGTTACACCCGCCCTCTGTCGGCGAACCGGTTGAACGAACTGGCCGAGCGCGGCGGCATCAAACCCGACAAGAAGTCGATTGAGACTTACCGGGCGTCGGCCGATGGGCCAGAGTTCCGGCTACCGGGAACGCTCCTCGGGACGATCGCCGAGCCGGGCGAAATGCAGCGGGCGCGCTTCCAGATCGATACCCCGCAGGACATCGCGATCGAGGTGGAAACACCCGCCGACGATCCGCCGCTGTTCAATCCCGTCGTGCGGCTGCTGAACGCGAGCGGCGAGGAGGTGGCCAGCAATCTGATGGCGGGACGCGGCGCCTGCAGCGGGGCGTTGAACAAGTCTCTGCAGGCCAAGACAGTGGTGCCGCTGCGGGACACGGGCGAGTACACGGTGGAGATCCGCGATGCGACGTCGGATCTGGCCGGCCCTGGATTCCAGTACAAGGTCCAGGTCCGTCCCCAGGTGCCGCACGTGGGCGATGTCGGCATCACGGCGGACCGGCTGAATCTGAAACCCGGCGGGGCCGAGACGGTTCGGGTCAACTTCGACCGGGAAGAGGACTATCGCGGCGCGGTGGCCGTGCTGGTGGAGGGTCTGCCGCCGGGCGTCCAGGCGCTCGCAGGCGCCGACTTCGAGCCGGACAAGGATCCGCCAATGCACGCCGGCAAGCGGGAGCGCTACACCCCGCGCCGGGAGCGCAGCGTCGTGGTGTTCACAGCCAGCGACGATGCCCGGCCCACACCTGAGCCGCATCTGGCGCGCATCGTCGTGCGTCCGGTGGCGGGAGGCAAGCCCGGTCCGGTGATCGCCTCAAAGACGATTCCTGTTATGGTGGTAGGACACCCGTGAGATTGCTCTCTCTAGCGCTGTTTCTGGCAGGCATCGCGAATCCCGCCGGAGTCACCCTGAAAATCGCACCTGAGTCGGTGCACCTGCGTGGAGCCGGCGCCAGTCAGCAGTTTCTCCTGCTGGCCGTGGACGCCGATGGCGTCGAACGCGATGTTACGGCGGAAGCGGAGTGGAGCCTGTCATCCGGCAAACTCGCCTCCGTGCAGGAAGCTGGACGCATCTCGGCGATTGCCGACGGCACGGCGCGGGTCGTGGCGACGTTTGCCGGAGCCAGCGCGTCAGCCACGTTGCGCGTCGAGGATGCCGGCAAGGACCCGCCATTTCACTTCGCGCACGAGATTTCGGGCATCCTCACCAAGCAGGGCTGTAACGGGGCGGCTTGCCATGGAGGCGTCAAGGGACGAGGCGGCCTCAAGCTCTCGGCGAACGGCCTGTATCCCCAGGATGACTACGAGTGGATCACGAAGGGCGGCACCTTCCAGGTCCTGACGTCTGAGGTGAAGGGCGACCGGGTCCCGCGCGTCAATCTCGAAGAGCCGGAAAAGAGCCTGCTGCTCACGAAGCCTGCCATGATCGAGCCCCACGGTGGCGGTAAGCGCTTTGACAAGGACTCGGCCGACTACCAGGCAATCCTCGCCTGGATTCGCGCGGGCGCGCCGTACGGTTCGGAAGAAGCAGCACAGCGGCCTGAGATCGTGCGCCTCGAAGCGTACCCGAGCCTTGCCGTCATGCCCCTCAACGGCAAGCACCGCCTGCTGGTCACGGCGCACTTCAGCGACGGCACGGCGGCCGACTACACACACAAAGTGCTCTTCGCCAGCAACAGCCGCGACATCGCCACCGTCACCGCCGACGGCGTGGTGACCGGAAAGATGCTTGGCGAGACGGCGATTCTCATTCGCGCGGCTGGTCATGTGGCGAGCGCCGCCGTCGGCGTGATCGGACCGCCCGTCAGGAACTATCCCGAAGTCCCCCGTTGGAACCTGGTCGATGAGCCGGTGTTCTCAAAGCTGCGGCGGTTCCAGCTTGTCCCGTCCGATGTGAGCGACGACTACGAGTTCCTGCGCCGCGTCTGCCTCGATCTGACCGGTACGCTGCCGCCGCCGGAACGGGTCCGGCAGTTTGCCGCCAGCACCGACCCGCACAAGCGCGAGAAAGTGGTCGACGCGCTGCTCGCCTCGCCGGAGTTTGTCGACTACTGGACCTTCCGGTTTTCCGACATCTTCCGCGTCGCGATCTTCGCCAACGGCCTGACGCCGAAATGGAGCCAGAAATACTGGGAGTGGATCCGCGAGAACGTCGAGACCAATCGGCCCTACAACGAAGTTGCGCGGGAGAGGCTGTCCGCTCAGGGCTATGGCGCCGCTTCCCGACATTTCCTGCCGTACAACCAGATCGGCCCGCCACAGGACGTGATGGCGGAGGAAGTCCGCGTGTTCATGGGGCGCCGCATGGACTGCGCCCAGTGTCATAACCACCCGTACGAAAACTGGAGCCAGGATCAGTTCTGGGGCATGGCGGCCTTCTTCTCCCGGCTGTTCAAGGTGGGGCCGGTCGTGATCGACCATCCGGTGAACATGGACTGGAGTTCGAAGGATGTCGACGGCAAGATCGAACTCGTGCATCCGCGCACGAAGGCGATCGTCCAGCCGGCGGTGCTCGACAGCGCTTCCCTCGATCTGCGGGCCGACGCCAACCCACGCGCGGCGCTTGCCGATTGGGTCGTCGGCCATCCGTACTTCGCGGAAGCCGCCGTCAACCGCATCTGGGGCTATTTCTTCGGCAGGGGGATTGTCGATCCGGTGGATGACTTCCGTTCGACCAACCCGCCGACCCACCCCGATCTGCTGGCCGCGCTGGCCGAGGATTTCCGCGCCAAGGGCCACGATTTGCGCCACCTCATGAAGACCATCGTGTTGTCGCGCACCTACCAGCTTTCGAACCGGCCGAACGAGACCAACCGCGTTGACCGCGTCAACTACGCACGGTCGATGCCAAGAGCTCTCGACGCCGAGGTGTTGCTGGACGCGGTGGCCGCGGTGACCGGGGTTCCAGAGGTCTTCGCAACGGCCGTGACCGATGGTTCAGCGGTGGGGCAGGCCCCGCGGGGCACCCGGGCCATCAATCTCAAGGACCCCGACATGTATTACTCGCGGTTCCTCGAACTGTACGGGCGTCCCAACCGCGGCGCCATCCCGGAGCGCGACACGAAGCCGAATCTCGGGCAAGCCTTGCATATGCTCGCTGGCTCCGGCTACGTCGAGCGGCTGGGGGCAAAGGATAGCCGGCTGGCACACTTGCTCGCCCGCGGCGCCGCCGACCGCGCAATCTTCGAAGAGTTTTACTATGCTGCTTTGGGACGTCCTGCCGAAGAGGCCGAGTTGCAGGGCCTGGAGCAGGCTCTGGCAGCCCGCCAGGATCGCGAGGCCGGGCTTCGTGAGTTCGTCTGGGCGCTGATCAGTTCGCGTGAGTTCGCCGAGAATCATTAGGAGAAGGAAACCGATGCCGCACGCCAAACCGTCCCGCCGCGCTTTCCTGAGCGCCGGATCGCTGGGCTTCCTGGGACTGACCGTCCGTGACTATCTGGCCGCCGAACAGGCGAAAGCCAAGGCGAACTCCGTCATTCTGTTCTGGCTCGAAGGCGGACCGAGCCACATCGACACGTTCGATCCCAAACCGAACAGCAACTTCAAGCCTATCTCGACCAATGTCGCCGGCATTCAGGTGTCGGAACTGTTGCCCAAGATCGCCAGGAAGATGGACAAGCTGGCGCTGGTGCGGTCCATGCACACCCGCGGCAACGACCATCCGCAGGCGACGCATTACGTGGTGACCGGCCACGAGATCAACCCGGCCATGCAGTTCCCGAGCCTTGGTTCAATCGTGACCAAGGAACTGGGGCCGCGTAACGCCGTGCCGGCGCACGTGCTCGTGCCCAAGTGGGACCGCGGCCGGCAGTACGAAGATTATTTCCGTGCGTCCTTCCTGGGTGGCGAGTACGATCCGATGTGCATTCCAGACCCCGGCAAGCCCAACTTTGAGGTCACCGAACTGGCGTTGCCGAAGTCGGTGTCGGAGATGGCCGTGGAGAGCCGGTCGGCGTTCCTCAAGACCGTGGACAGCCGCTACCGGGCACTCAACGAAATGGCCGAACACGCGGATCTCGACGCGTATACGGCGCAGGCGTGGAAGATGATCCTGACCCCCGCCGTCCGCGACGCCTTCGATCTGTCGAAGGAGCCGGAGAAGTTGAAGGAACGCTACGGGAAGGATTCGATCGGGCAGTCGGCGCTGCTCGCTCGCCGCCTCGTGGAGGCAGGCAGCCGGTTCGTCACCGCCGCCGGCTATCACGGCTCGTCCTGGGATACCCACAGCAACAACGACGTGAGCCATCGCGACCGTCTCGCGCCGACGCTCGACCGCACGTTGACGGCTCTCGTCGACGACCTCGAAGAGCGGGGACTGCTCGAAACCACGCTCGTCGTCGCAATGGGCGAGTTCGGACGCACTCCCCTGATCAATCCGAATCTCGGCCGCGACCACTGGCCGAACTGCTGGTCGCTTGCGCTCACCGGCGGCGGCATCAAGACGGGCCAGGCGGTAGGCGCCAGCGATGACAAGGGCTACAACGTTGCCGATCGCGTGGTGACGATGGGCGACCTGTACGCCACGATCTACAAGCTTCTGGGCATTGACTGGGAAAAGGAGTACATGAGCCCGATCGGCCGCCCGGTCAAGATCGCCAACTCTCTGGAAGACCGCACCGGCGAGCCGGTCGACGAACTGATCGCCTGACCGCCCTTAGGCGCTGAGCGCCATCCAGGATGCGGCTGGTTCGGTGCGCTTCTGCTGGCGCGCCGGAGGCGCCGCTGCCGGTACAGCCAGCAGCTTCCGCAATTGCATCGCATTCACGACCGCCTGCCCCTTGCGGACATTGGCCATCACGACGTAGGTCTCGCGCGTATGCGCTGCCAGACGGTCGAGCCGGGGGCGCCAGTCGGCGAGTTCCTGCGGCGTATATAGATAGCCGGCCGACTGATCTTCGCGCACCCAGTCCGCCGCCGAACGTCCGAGGAAGCGAACGTACCCCACCGTTGCCGTGCGGATCGCCCGCGGCGGCATGGCCCGCAGGCCCTCGGGCTGGTCCAGGTTGCAGAATCCGATGTGATGGTCGGTCAGTACGCCGAGTGCTTCGTCGAGCAGCCAACTGGAATGCCGCATTTCGGCGGCCAGCGGATACTCAGGAAACAGCCGCCGCAGGCTGATGATGAGATCCCGGTTCTCCGGGGTGAACCGGAACGACCAAGGAAAGCGCATCAGAAGACAGCCGAGTTTCCCCGCGTCGAGCAGCGGGCGCAGACCTTCGCGGAACGCGCGCGCGGCGTCCCGGTCGTCGCTCCGGTCATGGGTGAACTGCCGTCCCAGAAGCGCAGTGAAGCGGAATCTTGGATTGTCCGCTACCTTGCGCAGCCACACGCGGGTCCTCTCCGGACGCGGCATCTGTTCAAAGGTACTGCCGATTTCGACCAAGTCCAGAATGCGGGCATACGCCTCGAGCGGGTGAAAGCCGCGCGGGGGAACGCGCGGATAGATCGTTGAGTGCCAGTCGGCATGTGCCCAGCCAGCCGTGCCGCAATGGAGCATAGGGGTTCTCCTGTTCGCTCTATCTTCGCTTTTTATTCTATCTGGATTCGGTGAGGGCGTCAAGCGGGAAGTTGCGCCTGCACGTTTGCGTTTACCGCAGGACACGCTACAATCAAGGGGAAGCACGTCAACTGCATGAAGTGGGCGAAAGCCCACTTTTTTGTTTCCGATGGACGCTTGAAGGATGCGGAGTGACTTGACAGCGCGCATCGAGGAGATCGCCACGCGGGTTGCCGCGAGCGAGGGAATCGAGATTGTGGAAGTGGAACTGAAAGGTGCCGGCGCCCACCGCATGTTGCGGATTTCGATCGATCGCCCGGAGGGGGTCACACATGGGGACTGCGAGCTGATTTCGCACCAGGTCGGCACCATTCTGGATGTCGAAGATGTGATTCCCGGCGGCCGGTACACGCTGGAGGTCAGTTCTCCCGGTGTGGAACGGAAGCTGACCAAGCCGGGCGATTTCGAGCGTTTCGCAGGCCAGAAGGCGAAAGTGGTGTTGCGTGAGCCCGAGGAGGGCAGGAAGAGCTGGGAAGGCGTGCTAGCCGGGTTCCGGGAGGGCCGGATCCTGCTGGAAGTGGCGCCGGACAGGACACTCGAGTTCCCGCTGGAGTCAGTTGAGCGGGCCAATCTGAAGTTTGAGTGGGGGACGCGGAGCTGACCCACCGGGTGTAAAAATACGCATGGGATCGATCTTTCAATCCATCGAGCTGCTGAGCAAAGAGAAGGGCATTGACGCGCAGATCGTGCTCGACGCCGTCAAGGATGCGCTGCTGGTGGCGGCGCGAAAGCACTACCGGACCAACGAGGAGTACGTGGCCGAGTTAAATCCGGCCACTGGCGCCATCGAACTGTACGCGGTGAAGCGCGTTGTCGAAGCCGTGGAGGACCCGGACCGGGAAATCAGTCTGTCTGAGGCAGGCGCGTTCGATCCGCCGGTGGAACTGGGCGGGGAAGTCCGGATTGCGAAGCCCACGGATCTGCTGGGCAGGATTTCGGCGCAGACGGCCAAGCAGGTCATTTATCAGAAGGTGCGCGAGGCCGAGCGCGAAACCGTGTATGTCGAATACTCGGGCCGCGTGGGCGAACTCGTGAATTGCATGGTGAAGCGGCTGGAGGGGCAGGACTTGGTTGTCGATCTCGGCAAGACCGAGGCGCGCCTGCCGCGCAAGGAGCAATCCCGGCTCGAAAGCTATGGCGTCGGCGACCGCGTTCGCTGCGTGATCCGGAGCGTGGACAAAACCGGCAAGAGTCCTGGCGTGATGGTCTCCCGCGCGGCGCCGGAACTGGTGATGCGGCTGTTCGAACAGGAAGTGCCTGAGATCTACGATGGCACGATTATCATTAAGGGCTGCGCGAGGGAAGCGGGCGAGCGCACCAAGATCGCCGTGCACAGCCGGGACCGGGATGTCGACAGCGTCGGCGCGTGTGTGGGGATGAAGGGTATGCGGGTGCAGTCGATCATCCGGGAACTTCGGGGCGAGAAGATCGACATCATCGAGTTTTCAGAAGACCCGGTCGTGTTCGCGACCCATGCGCTGAGCCCGGCCAAGATTTCCCGGGTAGCGATCCTGAGCCCGCTCGACCGCCACATGGAAGTGATCGTCGACGACTCGCAGCTCTCTCTGGCCATCGGCAAGAAGGGGCAGAATGTGCGGCTGGCGGCCAAGCTGCTGGGCTGGCGGATCGACATTAAGAGCGAAGAGGAGAAGCGCCAGGAGGTGGAGTCAGCCATGGCGGCTCTGGTGGCTCCTGGGGCGCCGGTGTCCGTGCTGATTGACCACGGGCTGCCGGAAACCGTGGTCGAACGGCTGGTGGAGGCGAGCATCGGCACCGTCGAAAAGCTGGGGACGATGACTCCGGAGCAGTTGGAGGAGATTCCCGGGGTCGATTTGGAGATGGTGGAGCAGATCCAGCTTGCCGTCAACAGCTACTACGGCCAATTCGAGGCGGTGACGGGTCCGGTGGCGGAGACGCTGCAGGACCAGGGCCTGCTCGAAACCTCCGCTGCGGCGGGGGAGGAGAGCGAACCGGCTCCGCCCGTCGCCGAAGAGATAACTGCTGAACCAGCTTTGGATTCGGAGCCGGAGCCTGACTTTGCTACCATAGAGGTTTCAGAACCCCAAGCACAAGAGCGGCCGGCCGGTCCCGACGGCGAGGATGCGTCCGGGCTGACAGAGGTAGAACGAAACGAGTCGCATGAGTAAGATCCGGATCAACGTGCTTGCGCGGGAGCTGGAAGTCAAGTCTCACTTGATTCTGGAAGTCCTGCCGACGCTTGGAGTGTCGGAAAAGTTGACGCATTCAAGTTCAGTCGATGACGAGACGGCCGAAAAGCTTCGGCAGCATTTCGGTTTTGGCCAGGACGAAGGCCGCGAGCGTGCAGACGCCGTAGAGGAGCCCGTGGACCGCGAACCTGCGGTCAGGGACAAGGCCGCGGACGCGGGCCGGGAAGCGGAAGCGCCCGTCGAGCCATCGCTCAACCGCGGGCAGCCATCGAGGGAAGCCACGGCTCCGCCGGTCGAGGAGGAGAAACCGGAGGAGGCTCCGCCGGTTCCTGAAGCGCCGGAAAGCAGCCGGCCGATCGTGCCGATTCGCCCGCCCCTGGCGGTGCCCGGCGCGCCGCCGGCGCCCCCTCCGTCGCAGCAGACGGGTTCGCCGATTTCCGGTGGACCGGTGATTCGCCCCGGCACTCCGATACGGCCCACGATCCCTGTCCGGCCGGTTCCGGCTGGACCGCGGCCTGGGCAGGTGCTCAGCGGGCCGCGCCAACCCCTGCCGTCGAGCGCGACCGAGACGGGCCGTGCTCCGGTAATTCCGCGCACGCCGGGACAGCCCCGGCCGCCGGTGGCGCCGCCTCCAGCTCAACAGGCCACGCCTGGAAGGCCGCCTGTGCCGCCGCGTCCCGGTGCAGCGACCCCCCAGCAGCCGCGGCCTGCCGGAACGAAGCCTGTGCTGGCGGGTCAGCCTGCGCAGCGGCCGGTCGTGCCGCCGCGGCCGGACCTGGTGGCGCGTCTGACGCAGCCGCGAATGCCGCAGCAGCCAGCCTCACCGCGGCCTGGCGTCCCTCTGCGGCAGGCCAGTCCCGTGCCAGGCCAGCCGATTTACAAGGGCCCGATCCGGCCTGGCCAGCCGATGATCGCCAAGCAGGCGCCGCGTCCGGGTGCACCGGGCCGTCCAGGTCCCCGGCCGACGCATCCGACATCGCGTCTCCGCGTGGAACCGGGCGAGATGCCGCCGCCGGCCGATGGACAGCGCCGGCCACCCGATAAACGCCGGCAGCCCGGCCGGACCCGCCAGGAACCCGAAGAGCGGATGCAGCGGCACCAGTCTTTCCGGCGGGAGGCGCCCCAGGCGCCGCCGCCGATTACCCGCGAAATTACGGTGTCGGAGGGCATCACAGTCAAGGAACTGTCCGAGAAACTCGAGGTCAAGTCGAGCCAGTTGATCAAGCGCATGGTCGACCGCGGCATCTTCGCCACGATCAACCAGACGCTCGACCTGAAACTCGCCCAGGATCTCGCCCGGGACTTCGGCGCTTCCACAGCGACCACAACCTTCGAAGCAGAGGCCATGCAAGTGGTCGAAGAGGCCCAGGTTGAGGGCGATTTGATCCTGCGGGCGCCGGTGGTCACGATCATGGGGCACGTCGACCATGGCAAGACTTCGCTGCTCGACGCCATCCGCGAAGCGAACGTTGCGGGGCGCGAGGCGGGCGGCATCACGCAGCACATTGGCGCTTATCATGTGGAACTGAAGGGGCGTCAGATCGTTTTTATCGATACGCCCGGCCACGAGGCGTTCACACGCATGCGTTCCCGCGGCGCCAAGGTGACTGATATCGTCATCCTGGTTGTCGCCGCCGATGACGGCGTCATGCCGCAGACCTTGGAGGCAATCGACCACGCTCGCGCCGCGAAGGTTCCGATCATCGTCGCGGTCAACAAGATCGACAAGGACGATGCGCAGCCGGACCGAGTCAAGCAGCAGCTTGCCGACCGCGGGTTGCTGGCCGAAGACTGGGGTGGCGACACCGTCATGGTTCCGGTTTCGGCCATCAAGAGGACCAATCTTGAGTTGTTGCTGGAAATGATTCTGCTCGTCGCCGACATGCAGGATCTGAAGGCGAACCCGTCGCGGCCGGGCGTGGGGAATGTCCTCGAGGCGAAACTGGACCGCGGGCGGGGTCCGGTGGCGACCGTGCTCGTGCGGAACGGCATCCTGCGGGTCGGCGATTTCTTCATCTGCGGAAACGTCTTCGGCAAGGTGCGCGCCATGCTCGATGACATGGGCAGTCCGGTGCGGGAGGCGGGTCCGTCGACGCCTGTGGAGGTCCTCGGTCTGGAAACGCTGCCCGAGGCGGGTGACCTGATGCAGGTGGTCACCGACACGGCCAAGGCGAAGCAGATCGTGCTGTTCCGCGAAGCCAAGGCGCGTGAACTGCAGATGTCGCGCACCAAGCGCATCACTCTCGACCAGTTGCACAAGCAGCTCCGGGAGGGCGAGATCAAGGAACTGCCGGTCATTCTAAAGACCGACGTCGGCGGTTCGGCGGAAGTGCTGACCGACACCTTGCAAAAGCTGTCGAGCGAAAAGGTGGGGATCCGCGTGATCCACTCGGGCGTCGGCGCCATCACCGAATCCGATGTGCTGCTGGCCTCCGCGTCGAATGCGATCATCGTCGGATTCAACGTGCGTCCCGACCGCAACGCGCAGGCGCTGGCCGAGCACGAGAAGGTGGAGATGCGTCTCCACACGATCATCTACGACCTCGTGGACGAGATCAAGCGCGCCATGAGCGGGCTGCTCGAGCCTGTCTACAAGGAAACGTACCAGGGCAAGGCCGAGGTCCGCGAGACGTTTCGTGTCACGAAGGTGGGTATGGTTGCGGGCTGTTTCGTTCAGGACGGCATCATCACCCGCAACAGTTCGATGCGCCTGCTGCGGGACAACGTCGTCGTGTTCTCGGGCCGCATCGGCTCTTTGCGGCGGTTCAAGGACGATGTGCCCGAGGTACGCAGCGGCATGGAGTGCGGCATCACGATTGATAACTTCGGTGACGTGAAGCAGGGAGACGTGATCGAAGCGTTTGTCAGCGAGCGCATCCAGCCGGCTCTGTTCTGATGGCCGGTGGGGCGGAAATGGCTGCCATCGGTGTCCTGACCCTGGAATTGCGTATCGACCACGCACATTCGCTCAAGGACAAGCGGCAGGTCGTGCGCTCTCTCGTTGAGCGGTTGCGCGGGCGGTTCAACGTCTCGGTCGCCGAAGTCGGCTACCAGGAGCTGTGGCAGAGGGCGCTGCTGGCGGCTGTGACCGTGGCGTCGGCACGTGTGCCGGCCGAGTCCGTGCTGCAGCGGGTGGAGCGTGAGGCCGCTGAGCAGGTGGGCGGAATGCTGGTCTCCGCCGGGATCGAGTGGATAGAGTAGCCGGAACCGTATGGACGCACGCCGCTCCAGGAGAGTCTCCGAAGCCCTCAGGGAGGAGCTTGCCGAGATTGTCTCGTTCGAGATGACCGACCCCCGGCTGGAGGGTGCGGCGGTGACCGCCGTGAATGTCTCCTCCGACGGGCGCTATGCCGAAGTGAAGATCGGCGTCCGCGGCGGGCAAACCGAGCAGCGCCAGGCGCAGGCGGCCCTGACGCACGCCGCGGCGTTTCTCCGCCGGCAAGTGGCGGCGCGTCTTCCGCTGCGCCGCGTGCCCGAACTGCGCTTTTCGGTGGGTCCCTGGGAAGACACGGAAGCTCGCGTCGAACTGCTGCTGCGGAGGGCCCAGAAGCTGCGCTCCCGCGCCGCACCGGAGGACGCATCGTGAATTTGGCCCTGGCCGTGGCGCTGATCGTCTGGCCCGCCGCGGCGGGAACGGAATTGCTGCGCCTCGAGGCCTCCGGTGACGCCATGGGGACGGCCTACTCGCTGGTGCTTTACGGCGAGGACCGTGCCGTCCTCGAGAACGCGGCTGAGGAATCCTTCGAGGAAACACGGCGGCTCGACCGGTTGCTCTCCAACTACCGTCCGAAGAGCGAATGGAGTACGGTGAACCGGGAGGCAGCCGGCCAGCCTGTTCCCGTGTCCCAGGAGTTGTTCGATCTGCTGGCGGCGTGCGAGGAATACAGCCGGCTAAGCGGCGGCGCTTTCGATATTTCGGTCGGGCCGCTGATCAAGGTCTGGGGATTCTACAAAGGCTCCGGACGCCTGCCACACCGCGCCGAAGTGCGGACGGCGTTGTCCAGCGTCGGCTACGAGGGCATGGTCCTGGATCGGAAAGAGCGTACGGTCCGCTTCGCCAAGTCCGGCATGGAAATCGACCCCGGCGGCATCGGCAAGGGTTACGCGGTGGACCGCGTGGTGGAAATCCTGCGCCGCCACGGGGTCCCTGCCGCACTCGTCTCGGCCGGGGGCAGCAGCATTTATGCCATGGGTGCGCCTCCCGGGCAGGACGGCTGGAAGATCAATATTCTGCATCCGCTGGACGAATCGAAGACCGTTGCGCCCCTGGTGCTGCGTGACGAGTCGATGTCGACCTCGGGAAGCTATCAGAAGTTTTTCCGGGCTGAAGGCCGGATTTTCAGCCACATTATGGACCCTCGCACCGGCTATCCGGCCGAGGGAATGCTGTCGGTCTCGGTGGTTGCCCCCCGAACCATCGACAGCGAAGCGTGGACGAAGCCGGTTTTCATCCGTGGCCGCCAGTGGGCGGCGGAGAATCTACCGAAAGGATTTCGCGCGATTGTGTGTCCCGACCCCGGAAGCGGGCGGGGGCGCAAACGCGGAATCGGGATGGATGTGACATGCGAATGGCTCCGATGAGCAGCCGGTTTCTCGATGCCTGCCGGCGGCGGCCCACCGACGCGCGGCCGGTCTGGTTTATGCGCCAGGCGGGGCGGTACCTCAAGCCGTACCGCGAGATCCGTGCCAAGAACGGCATTCTTGAGATGTGTAAACGCCCGGACCTGGCGGCGACCGTGACCCTGCAGCCGGTCGAGATCCTGGACGTGGACGCGGCCATCATCTTCGCCGACCTGCTGCTGCCGGTGGAACCGATGGGCCTGCGGCTGAAGTTCGTCGCGGGCGAAGGGCCCGTGATCGAGAACCCCGTGCGGACGGCCGATGACATCGATACGCTCTCGACGACGAACACCGACGACCTCGGCTATGTCGGCGAGGCGATCCAACTGGTGGTGCGCGCGCTCAACGGCCGCGTCCCGGTGATCGGCTTCGTCGGCGCCCCGTTCACCATGGCCAGCTACATGATCGAGGGCGGCTCTTCCCGTACGTACGTCCGGACGAAGCAGATGATGTACGGCAACGAGACGTTGTGGCGGCGGCTGATGGGAAAGATCGTCGACGTCGCCGCGCCGTTTGCCGCCGCCCAGGTCGCCGCCGGCGCCCGCGCCATCCAGGTGTTCGATAGCTGGGCCGGCGCCCTCGCTCCCGATGACTACGTCCGGTTCGCCGCGCCGTACTCCCGCGCCCTGATCGAGCGCATCCGTTCGACGGGCGTGCCCGTGATTCACTTCGGCACCGGGACCTCAGGCTACTTCCGCGAACTGCACGCGGCGGGAGGCGATGTGCTGGGCATCGACTGGCGCATCAACATCGATCAGGCATGGATGGAGATCAGCTACCGCTCCGCCATCCAGGGCAATCTCGATCCGGCGGTGCTGTTCGGGCCGCTCGCGGAAGTGCGGCAGCATGTGACGGACCTGCTGCGCCGCACAGGAACCCGTCCGGGGCACATCTTCAATCTGGGGCATGGAATCCTGCCCGAGACCCCGGTCGAAAACGTCAAGGCGGTAGTCGAAATCGTACGGGAGTTCCGGCCATAGCAAACGACTCAACGAGCCTGCTGCCGTCGGTGGCGATCGTCGGCGGAGGAATTTCGGGCCTGGCCACGGCCTACTATCTGTCGAAGCGGGGCGCGCCGTTCACGCTGATCGAGAAGCGCGCGCACCTGGGCGGGGTCATTCGCACCCTGAATCTGCAAGGCTGTCTTGTCGAGGCCGGCCCGGACAGCTACATTTCCGTCAAGCCCTGGGCGCGCGACCTCATCAACGAACTCGGTCTCGGCGGCGAAGTCATCGGATCCAAGGACGACGAGCGTGTCACCTTCATCTGGAAAGCCGGCCGGCTGATCCCCATGCCGGACGGCCTGCAGTTCATGATCCCGACCGAGATCGGCCCGATGATCTCCACCCCCCTGCTCGGGTTCGGCTCGAAACTGCAGATGGCGATCGAGTATTTCCGCAAGCCTCCAACCGAGCCGTTGCCCGACCGTTCCGTGGCTGAGTTCGTCCGCAGCCACTTCGGGCAGGAGGTCGTCGACTACCTTGCCGAACCCCTGCTCTCCGGCATTTACGGCGGCGACCCGGAACACCTTTCCGTCAACGCCGTACTGCCGCGCATGGTGGAACTGGAAACCAAGTATGGGAGCCTGTCCAAGGGAACGCTCGACGCGCGGCAGAACGCGGTGCGCCAGCCGCCCGACCGGACACCCCTGTTCAGTACGCTGCGCAACGGGCTCGGCTCGCTGGTCGACAGCCTCCTCGATTCGGTCGCCGAGACGATCGAAGGCGTGCGCGGTGAAGTCGAGGCCATCGAGCGCGCCGGGGACCGGTATCGTCTTCGCGTGAACGACGATTGGATTGAGGCCGACCACGTCGTGCTGGCGTGCGAAGCCCACGCGGCGGCGCGGATGCTGAATGCCGGCAGCCAGCCGTTCGATCCCGAACTGGCCGGCCTCCTCGACTCCATCCCGTATTCTTCTTCGATGACGCTTGCCCTTGCGTTCGACGGCAAGGATCTGGCCAGCATTCCCCAGGGCTTCGGCTTCCTCGTGCCGAAGCGCGAACGGCAGCAGTTGGTGGCGTGCACGTTTGTCGGGAACAAGTTCCCGTTCCGCGAATCCGGCGATTTGATCCTGGTGCGCTGCTTTCTTGGCGGCGCCGGCGGCGAAGAAGTGGTCGCGCTCGACGACGAGAGCGCGCTGCAAGTGGTGCTCGACGAATTGCGGGAAAAGATGGACATCACGGCCAAGCCGGTCTTCAGCGCCGTCTCCCGCTGGCCGCGCTCGATGGCGCAGTACACGGTGGGCCACCAGGACCGTGTCCGGCGCATCGAAGAGAAGCTCAAACAGCACTCCGGGCTGCACCTGGTGGGCAACGCCTATTACGGCATCGGCATCCCGGACTGTGTCCGGATGGCGAAAGAAGTTGCCGGGCGCGTGCTCCGTTCGTGACGCCGGTCAACTTCCGGTGGCATTCGTTTCCCGGAGACGCTAGAGACTAGACGTCGCAGCCCCACCACTCACAGCAGCAGACCCAAACCAACGTCTCGAACCTAACACCGTCGCACTCGGAATACACCCAGCCATGCCACCTTTGACAAGGACCACCTCCGCACGGAATACCGGTGTGGTAGACTCCATGACCGGTAATATCACCTGTGATGCTGTTGTAGACCGGGAAGACTGGGCAGTCATCGAGACCGAGTAGGTCAGGGCAGCTGTAAGAACTTACGTTGCATGTCGCTGAAGCAAGAGGCGCCGAAACCAAAGCTAGCGCCAGAGTGCAAGAAAACAGAAGAGTTTTCATCATTCCTCCATTCCCTCCGTTGTGGCTTTCTCTTACGGATTCAAGTTCGGTACGGTATAAACGACCATCTGGCCGGACGGACTCGTCACAAAGAGACGCCCATCAGAGTGTGCCACTCGCGCCGGAACAAACCGGCGAACTGACCCTTGATCGCTAGGAAGTTCCAGCCGGTACCTTGCGAGGACCCGGCCTGATCCGTCAATTTCGATGAGCGGCTTTCCCTCAGACCGCCTGTGGTTGGTCAGGAGAACGAGCAGCCGGTCCGATCGACCACCGAAGACTGCTCGCACGGCAGGGCACTGCCGGTTCGCGATAGCGCCACCAGCGGCCTGCGCACAAAGGCCCAGAGGCTCGGCGATAATATCCGGTTGAATCTGAATGCGTGAAATTTCGCTGGTGACGGTGTCGAAGCGCACCATCGTTCCGTCCGCGGCCGATACCGCCAACAAGATCCGGGAATTCAGCCAAGCGAAATGCCATGGGAGAAAGACCATGTCGTCCGGCGACTGCGGCGACACACCAAGAAGTCCGACTACATTCTGTCCCTGAGGGTCTATCCGTATCAGCTCGCGGTGCTGGCTGATGCCAAAGTATGTATCTTGATCGAACGCAGACACGTCATAGAGGGTCACTTCATTCGGTGTGGACCGATGAGTTTCGTCCAGAGTGTCAGGGTCAAGCCTAATGAGAAGTTGCCGGGAAGTCCCGGAGTGGGAGTCCCGTTCCATTTGGCGAAGCAACAGCGTGCCGTTGTTCGCCAAGGTTATGTCGGCGAAGTGCCCTGGCGGAAGGGTCCGTTGAATGCTCGGTTGCCCCCCCGGAGGGTAATCTGATTTCAGGACAAACGCTGCCCCCCCTCCCGCGCGAACGCCCAAAGCATACACGTAGCGCGAAGAGGCGGCAATGGAGAGCACATGGTACCCGGCGGAATCTTCGTTCTGCCCAAACAATTCGACCGAACGATCTGGCTTCAAGAGAGTCGCTGCCGGTCGTTCTGCAGTTTCCTGTCCGAGTAGTCTCGGCCAATTCCCTGCGAACACAACAGACAGTAAAATCGCGAACGCTGACATCCGCATCGACAACCCCTCCTGGTTTGCGAGGTTCTGACCAAATGCCATGCGCGGCTCAGCTTCCAGCTCTGAACCGAGCGGTCACTTCTTCTTGCTCCGCAATTTCCTGAATCTCATGGGCACCCACGACAAGACTCAGTACGGGAGAAGATTGAGAAAAGTTTACTTGCAGAGATCGCGATTTGTCAAGTGGTGAAGATGGCCCATCCGGCTCCTCGTGAGTCAGTGTGCCAGATCCAGGCCTCTGCAATGGAGGTAGACAGCGGGTGACGAAGGCGTTGTAGTTGCAGAAGCCCCGGGCCGTCACTTACCCATTGAATCTTGCAGTTGATCGATTCACTGGGTATTGGTCACGCGGCACCTAGCTAGAGTAGGTCAGGATCCCGGAGGCGTCTCTCTTGCGCATCCGCGCCCGCCTTCGCGACCGGCTCCAGCCGGGCGTCCGAACAACCAGGCTGGCGACTGCGAGCAGCCATGCGAGTCCGGCGGGTGGCGTTCCAGCCTGCGTGGGCCATGGTGGAGCCGATTGTGTCGTCCGGAGGCCGCCGGTTGCGATGTACTGAGTCGCATCTGCATGGCCGAAGTATTATAGGAAAATGAGCACTCTGACCGAGCCTGCCAGTGCGCCGACGGCCACCCCTTCCGTCATCGACCTGGAAAAGCAGTACCTCCTCCAAAACTACGCCCGCTACCCGGTGGTGATCCGCCGCGGGAAAGGCGCGTGGATGTTCGACGACCAGGGCCGCCGCTACCTCGACTTCATCTCAGGCATCGGTGTCAACGCGCTGGGTCATGCGCACCCCCGGATCGTCGAAGTGATCCGGCAGCAGGTGGACTCCCTCATCCACTGTTCGAATCTGTACTATCACGACTACCAGGGACCGCTCGCGAAGAAGCTGGCTGAAGTGAGCGGACTCAACCGGTCGTTCTTCTGCAATTCCGGGACAGAGGCGATGGAAGGCGCGATCAAGATGTGCCGCGCCCACGGCAACCGGATCAGCCGCGAGAAGTACGAACTGGTGACGCTCGACAACTCGTTCCACGGCCGGACCGTCGGCGCGATTTCGGTCACCGGGCAGCCCAAGTACCGGCAGGACTTTGAGCCTCTGCTGCCAGGCGTCCGCTTCGTGCCTCCGGGGGACGCAGCCGCGCTCGAAGCCGCGGTCAGCGAGCGCACCGCCGGCATCCTCATCGAGCTGATCCAAGGCGAGGGCGGGGTCTACCCGATGAACGCGGAGTACGCGCGACTGGCCCGGACCCTGGCCGACAAGTACGACGCGCTGCTTGTCTTCGACGAGATCCAGTGCGGCGTGGGTCGTCCCGGCAAGTACTTCGCGTATCAGCTCATGGATCCTGTGGTGCTCCCCGACATCATGGTGGCGGCCAAGCCTCTGGCTTGCGGGCTGCCGCTGGGCTGCATCGTGTCCAACGAGAGGGCGGCGCCGTCGCTTGCCGCCGGCATGCACGGTTCCACGTTCGGCGGCGGGGCGCTGGCCTGCCGCGTGGCCTTGGAATTCTTCGATATTCTCGGAGAACTCCTGCCGCAGGTGGTGCGCGTGGGAGACTACTTCCGGGCACGGCTGCGGGATCTCGCCGGGCGCTACCCGTTCATCACCGATGTCCGCGGCTTCGGCCTGATGGTCGGCGCGGAGCTCTCGTTCCCCGGCAAGCAGATCGTTCTCGACGCCATGGAGCGCGGGTTGCTGATCAACTGCACGCACGAGAAAGTGCTGCGCTTCCTGCCGCCCTACATCGTGACGGAAAACGAAGTAGACATCGCGATCGGCGTGCTCGACGAGATCTTCGCCCTGCAGAAGGAGGCATGACATGGCGGTAGCGGCCAACGATCCCCGGCGCGTGATCGGACGCGCGCCGGACGCGCTCTCGCTCACCGAACGCCTCGAATTGACCGGCAGGACGGTGGCGCTCGAAATCTATACCCCCGAGACGCTGCCTCTGCGCCGTATCGAAGCGATCGGCGACTCCGCCGAAGAGTGTACCCGGCAGCTCCGGGAACGCGGCCTTGACCCACTGCGGTTCGAATTCGTGATCCTGCGCTCGCCCTACGCTGGTTGACCCGCTCCGGCGCGGGGTGGGATCATGTTCGCCAAGCCTTAGGGCAAATCCGATTAGGAGTACAGCGATGCGTTTCGTGGCAAGATTGACGCTTCCCGCGCTGCTGGCAATGCTGCCGGCAATCCTCGCGGGCGGTGCGCTCGACAGTCTCAAGTCCGGCAAGGCAAACCTGCAATCGGCGGGAGCGCTGGCGTTCGGACCCGATGCCATCCTGCTCGTGGGCGACTCGATGGGCGCCACCATCTGGGCCATCGATACGGGCGACCGCAAAGCGGCGTCCGGAGGCAATTTCGAACTTGCGGGTCTGGACGCCAAGGTGGCGGCCATGCTTGGATCGAGCCGCGACCAGATCGCCATTCACGACATGGCGGTGAATCCGGTCTCGAAAAACGTGTACGTTTCCGTCTCCCGCGGACTCGGTCCGGCTGCCACGCCCGTTCTGGTGCGCGTCAAGCGCGACGGTGGCATGGACGAGCTCAGCCTCGACTCCGTTCGCCATGCCAGCGTGTCGCTGCCCAACGCTCCGGGACCCGACGAAAAGGACCGCCGCGGGCAGAGCAAACGCCTCGAAGCGATCACCGACGTGAAGTACGTCGATGGCCGCGTGATCGTCGCCGGCCTGTCGAACGAAGAGTTCGCGTCCAACCTGCGCGCGATTCCGTTCCCGTTCAGCAAGGCCGATCAGGGTACGAGCGTCGAGATCTTCCACGGCGCGCATGGCCGCTTTGAGACGAACTCGCCGGTGCGCACGTTCGTGCCGTACGAGATCCAGCGGGAGAGCTACATCCTCGCCGCCTACACCTGCACGCCGCTGGTGAAGTTCCCGGTGGCGCAGTTGAAGCCCGGAGTGAAGGTGATGGGCGAGACCATCGCTGAGCTGGGCAACCGGAACCGGCCGCTCGACATGATCGTGTACAAGAAGAGCGGGACCGACTACATCCTCATGAACAATTCCAGCCGGGGCGTGATGAAGATGAAGGCGGACGGGCTCGACAAGTTTCCGCCGATCAAGCAGCAGACCGACATCACCGGCGTGCCGTACCAGACGATCGAATCGCTCAAGGGCGTCGAGCAGCTCGATGCATACGACAACGAACGGGCGATCATCCTGGCCCGCTCGGACGCCGGATCGCTCGACCTGCGCACGATCGCGCTGCCGTAGCACAAGGGCATGCGTCCCTGGAAGATGGCCGCCGTGTGCGCCGCCTTGGCGGCGGTGTGCGCGGCGGATGTTCGGCTGGTGGAACGGGACGCCCGGGCAGTCTTCCTGTTTCCTGGCTGGCGGGGCGGGGAAAGGCCCGCAATCTCCGTCGATGGCCTGCAGGGGGCTCCCCCGGTTCTGGGCGCGTTCAGCGAAGAAGCGGATGGCCTTGTGTTCCGCCCGCGCTACCCGCTGCAGCCTGGTCTCTCCTACCGCATCGTGCACGACGGCAAGGTCAGTGTTCTCAGCCTGAAGGCGGTGCAGCGTCAACCGGTCACCCGCGTTGCGGCGATCTACCCCTCCACCGCCGTGTGGCCGGAGAATCAGTTGAAGTTCTACGTCGAGTTTACGCGGCCGATGAGCCGCGGTGAGGCGTTCCAGCGCTTGCATCTGCTCGACGGTCAGGGCCAACGGATCGAGGCGCCGTTCCTCGAACTCGCCGAAGAACTGTGGGACCCGGACGGCCGCCGCCTCACCGTGCTGTTCGACCCCGGCCGCATCAAGCGCGGTCTGGTGCCGCACGAAGCGGCGGGCACTCCGCTGCGCGCGGGCGGCCGGTACACGATCGCTGTCGATGCCGCCTGGCGCGACGCCGAGGGCGTGGCCTTGCGGCAGCGGTACACAAAAGAAATTCGCGTCGTCGAAGCGGACCGCACTCCGCCTGACCCGAAGACCTGGCAGATCGAGGCGCCTGCGGAAGGCACGCGCGACGCGCTCCTGGTGACATTTCCCGAACCGATGGACCGCGGTCTGCTTGAACGGGTGATTCGCGTCGAACGCGATCGAACGCGGGTCCCCGGCCGTGTTGAGATCTCCGGGAACGAAACCCGCTGGCAGTTCGTCCCCGAAGCGTCCTGGACCGCCGGGCGCTACCTGTTGCGCGCCGAAGCCATCCTTGAAGACTTGGCGGGCAATCGCTTGAACCGGCCGTTCGATGTCGATGTCTTCGAAGCCGTCACGGACCGGATCGCGCGCGCCACCGAAGACCTGCCGTTTACGGTGCGGTCTCGATCAGGGCGATAAGGCCCCAGGCGGCTGTCGAAATGTGTTGGGCGTAGCTTTGCGCGCCCGCGGGACGGGTTGTCTCCGGCCAGCCGCCGGATTCAAGCTGGGTGCGGATGAGATAGGCACGGCCGGCCTGAACGTGCGCCGCGGACGGCTTGTGCCGCGCGAGGGCAATCAGCGCGATCGCCGTGTCGAACGGCTCTGACGGCAGGCCCGCATACGGCCCCCAGCCGCCGTCGGCGTTGGCCGCGGCCGCGAGTTCTCCGGTTCCGCGGTTCAGGGCGAGGACGCGCGCCGCATGATCGACGGTCGCGCGCGAGGGCGCTCCCTCAAGCCAAGCGGTGGCTTTTTCGACCGCCGCCGCGTGTTCGCCGGCCTGACGCAATACGTTGCTCGCAAGAAGCGTCGCGAGCGGGTTACCGTAGGTGGCCGGAGCGCCGATCGTGCCATCCGGCGTGACCAGCCAGGCGCCGGACGCATCCTGTGCGGCAGCGAGAATTGCGGTCGCTTCCCGCATCCCTCCCGCGCCGGACTCAGCCAGCGCCGCCGCGTATTGCACGCGAGCCAGCGTCCGTCCGCCGAAGGCTTCGGCGTCGCGGTCCCAGTCCGCCGGACGCGCGAGCCAGCCGGTGGTGTCGCGCAGAGCATCCTCCGGTACAGGCAGACCGGCGCGGCGGGCGCGGTAGAGAGCGCGTGCGCCGTCCCCGTTGTTGTGGCAGGAGAAGCAGCCGTTCTCGGCGTGCCACGACGGCACCTCGCGCGCCAGGTATCGCACGGCGGCTTCCTCCGGAGAGCCCCAGAGAGGGACAGCCAGCAGCAGAAGCGCCGCGAAACGCATCGTTTACACCATCAATTCGTAACCCTGGGCGCGCATCCCGTCAATCACGGACTGCCGCGCCGCCGTCACTTCGTCGGAGGACAGCGTCCGGTCCTCCGCGCTCACCACCAGCCGGAACGACACGCTCTTTCGGCCTTCAGGCACTGGCGGACCCTGATACTGCCGCAGGTACTCGATCCGTTCGAGCAGATGGGCAGGCGTATGCGCCTTGAGTTTGGCTTCGAGATCCCCCACCAGTTCGCGCGCGCCGGCGATCACCGAGAGGTCGAACGCGCTCGACGGGAAGCGGCGCGGCGGTACGTGCCGTTTCTGTTCCACGCTGCGCGCCAGCAACTCCGCCAGGTTGACGTAGAGGATGGCCGCGCGTCCCTCGGCCAGGGACGGATGCAGCTCGAACAGCCGCCCCACTGTGCCGCCGCGCCACAGGATCTCCGCCGCCCGCGCCGGATGCTCGTACGATGCCGCCGCCGCCGGCCGCAGTTCCGACCCAGGCATCAGGCACGCCGCGACCCGCTTCATCTCGAACAACCCGGCGGCCCCGTCGCCGCGCGCGAACAGCACTGCAGCCAGGTGCGGGATCTCTTCCGGCAGTTCGCTGCCGCGCGGATGGATCTCGCGCCCGATCTCAAACAGGCGGAACGCATCGAAGTGGCGGCTGTTGTCGCGGATATTCTTGAGGATGCCCGGGAGCAGCGACCGGCGCATGTGCGTCAGATCCGACGCGATCGGATTGGCAACCGCCAGATGATCCGCGGCGGTCAGACCGAACGGCGCCATCTCGTCCTCGCTCACGAATGAGTAGTTATAGGCTTCGCTGAAGCCCTGTCCGGTCATGACGCTCCGCACGCGCTGGCCGAACGCCCGCTCCGGGTTCTGTGGCGGAACGTTCGCCGGGACCAGCGGCGCGGTGGGTGGAATCGAATCGTACCCGATCATGCGCCCGACTTCTTCGAGCAGATCGTCCTTGATCGAGACATCGCGCGTCGCGCGCCACGACGGCACTTCGACGCGGAACGCATCCTCGCCTTCCTCGCGCACCGTGAACGAGAGCGACTCCAGAATGTCCCGCACCTCGCGCGGGGCAAGCCGGCGGCCCAGTTTCCGGTTGAGCCACTCCAACGGCAGCAGGATCGGCGCCGGGCGCTGTGGCAGGCGCGAGGCGTCGGACAGGCCGCCCACCAGGCGGATTCCCGGCGACAATTCCGGCAGCAGCGCGACCGCCCGCGCCAGGGCCCGCACCGTGTTCGCCGGATCCTGCGACTTCTCGAAGCGCATCGAAGCATCCGTGCGCAGGCGCAACTGCGACGACGTTTTCCTTACGTTCGATCCGAGGAAATTTGCACTCTCGAGCACGATGGACGTGGTCCCCTCGCCGATGGCCGAATCGCGTCCGCCGATCACGCCCGCCAGCGCGACCGCGCCCCCGGCGTCGGCGATCACGAGGTTCGCCGGCGTCAGTTCGTACTCTTCGTCATTGAGGCCGGCGAACCGCTCGGCCGGCCGCGCCGGACGGACGAAGATCGTCTCACCCTTGAGCTTGGCGCGGTCGAAGGCGTGGGTCGGCTGACCGAGTTCCGCCATCACCAAGTTCGTGAAGTCCACGATGTTGTTGATCGGATTCAGTCCGATCGCCTCCAGCCGGTACTGCAGCCAGAGCGGTGATGGCTTCACCGTGACGTTGTCGAAGACGAGTGCGCTGTACCGCGGGCACAGCGTGAAATCCTCGATCTCGACGCCCACCACTCCGGGACCGCCGGGCACCAGCCCTTCATCCACCGGATCCAGCAGGCGCTTCCCGTGGATGGCCGCCACTTCGCGCGCCATCCCAACGTGGCCCCACAGGTCCGGGCGGTGCGTGATGGACTTGTTGTCGATGTCGATGAGATAGTCGGGACGCAGATCGAGCGGGCCTTCCAGATCGAGGATGCCCGCCGCATCGCGATTGATCCCGAGTTCGGCGCCGCTGGCCAGCATGCCGTCGCTGGTGACGCCGCCGATCGTCTTGGGCGGCAGGGGCACGTATACGGTGCGCAGTCCGGCCCGGCAGTTCGGAGCGCCGCAGACGACCGTCTTCCGCCCGTATCGTTCCGTCTCGACGACGGCCAGCCGGTTCTGGCTTTCCGGAATCTCCGACACTTCCAGCACCCGGGCCACGCAGGCGCCGTCCAGCAGCCCGCCGTGCGGCTCGACTCCTTCGCACTCGGCGGTTCGCATGGTGATCTCCCGCTCGAGTTCCCGCGGTCCGACCGCCAGGTCTTCGACTAGCTCACAGATCCACTGATAGGAAAATTTCACGTCTGTTGTCTCAGAATTGACGCAGGAAGCGCAGGTCGCCGCTTTGCAGCAGCCGGATATCGGCAATCGCGTACTTCATCATCGCCAGCCGGGTCAGGCCGAGCCCGAACGCGAAGCCGTTCCAGTCCTCCGGATCGATGCCGCCGAACCGCAGCACGTTCGGATGCACGAGGCCGCAAGGCAGCAGTTCGAGCCAGCCGCTCTGCTTGCACACAGGGCAGCCGCCGCCCCCGCAGATCAGGCAGGCGATATCCAGTTCGAATCCCGGCTCGACGAAGGGGAAGTAGCCTGGCCGCAGCCGCACCGTCACCTCGCGGTGGAAGATGCCGGTGAGCAGCGTTTTCATGAAGTAGAGCAGGTGCGCGACCGAGACGTCCCGGTCCACCATCATGCCTTCCAGTTGGTAGAACGTGTGCTCGTGCGAGGCGTCGACGCTCTCGTTGCGGAACACCCGGCCGGGCGCAATCATCCGCAGTGGTGGCCCCAGCTTCTCCATGCCGCGCACCTGAACGGGCGACGTGTGCGTCCGTAACAGGTGGCCGTTGGCGAGCCAGAACGTATCCTGCATGTCGCGCGCCGGGTGGTGCGGCGGGATGTTCAGCGCATCGAAATTGCGGTACTCGGTCTCGCATTCCGGACCGTCGAGCACGGTGAATCCCATCGAGATGAAGAGGTCCTCGATCTCCGTCTGGATCTGTGTGATCGGGTGCAGCGAGCCCATCCGGACGCCCGGCGCCGGGAGGGTCAGGTCGAGCCATTCGGCATCGAGGCGCGCCTGCAACGCCCGCGCCGCGAATTCCTCCTGACGCGCCGCCAGCCTGCCTTCAACGGCTTCCTTGACGCGATTGAGCAGCTTGCCCAGGGCGGCGCGCTCGGCGGGCGGCACCTTCCCCATTTCCTTGCTGATCGCCGCCAGTGCGCCCTTGCGGCCCAGGACCTCGACGCGTACCTGCTCGATCGCCTCTTCGCCGGCAGCCGCTTCGATCGCCGCCAGGGCGGACGACTCAATCTCTTCGAGCTTAGCCGGCAGCATCTTTTTCTCCGGCCAGTTCCCACTCCAGGTGCCCGATGTAGAGACGGAGGAAGGCTTCGTCGTACTGTTCCCGGAACTGATCGAGGACACGGTCGCGCCAGCCGTCGGTGAGGTACGGGGCGGGATCCATGTCCTTGGCAAAGAACCCATCGTCGTGCGGGATGCCGAGAAAATCCAGGATCGCTACGATCATGTCGAAACGGGCGATCAGGATGGCTTGCGAGAGATCCTGGGCGAGTTCCTCATCCCGTTCGCTGAGTCGGGTCCAGAGACGTCCGGAGGCCCGCTGGAGAGTCTCCGAGCTCAACTTCGCCAGATGGGTGCGTGCTTTCATCCGGTCGTAAAGCTGGTAGGTCTTCAGCTTGCCAATCGAGATCCCCCGGACGAGGCGCCGGAAAGAGTCCTCTCCCAGAGCCAGAAAAACGTCGGTAAGGGGCATAAAGGTTCAGCGTATCATAGACTTGCGGTACAATGACAGATTTGGGTCACTCATGGCAAATCTGGTAATTCTCGGCGCCCAGTGGGGCGACGAAGGGAAGGGCAAAATTGTCGATCTCTTCTCTGAAACGTTCGACATGGTGGTGCGCTATCAGGGCGGGCACAACGCCGGCCATACCGTGCGCATCGGCGAGCGGACGTTCATTCTGAAGCTGATTCCCAGCGGCATCCTGCGTCCGGGAAAGCAGGCGGTGATCGGGAACGGCCTCGTGATCGACCCGGAAGCGCTGCTGACCGAGATCGGGATGCTCGAATCGATGGGCGTCGACATCGCCGGACAACTCTCCATCAGCAACCGCGCGCACATCATCTGCCCGTTCCACCGCGTGATGGAGAAGCTCTCGGAAGGACGGCCGGGCAAGGTCTCGATCGGCACCACCTCGCGCGGTATCGGCCCGTCCTATGAGGATAAGATCGGCCGCCGGGGCATCCGGGTGGCCGACCTGCTGGACCGCGAGTACTTCGTCGCCGCCTTTGACGTCCTGGCCGAGGAGAAGGACCGGATCGCCCGCGCCTTCGACATCGCCGAGACGATCGATCTGGAGGCCGCCCGCAGCCGCTACCTCGCGATCGCCGAAAGGATCCGGCCCCTTGTCCGCGATACCTCGCGCCAGATTCACGACGCGATGCGGTCGGGTAGCCGCGTCCTCTTCGAAGGAGCGCAGGGCACGATGCTCGACATCGATCATGGCACCTACCCGTTCGTGACGTCGTCGAACGCGTCAGCCGGAGGCGTTGCGACCGGCGCCGGGGTCCCGCCCACCTGCATCGAGGGCGTGGTCGGCGTGTCCAAGGCGTATATCACGCGGGTCGGAGCCGGGCCGTTCCCTACGGAAGACAAGACCGAACGCGGCGACCGCATCCGCGAACTCGGCCGCGAGTTCGGAACTGTGACGGGCCGGCCCCGGCGCTGCGGCTGGTTCGACGTCCCGCTGCTGCGCTATACGGCGATGGTCAACGGGTTCGATTCGCTCGCCATCACGAAACTGGACGTGCTGGACGGGATGGACGAAGTGCTGGTCTGTACCGCGTATCGCCTCGACGGCAGGGAAGTGGACGATATGCCCGCGACGTGCCGCGAACTCGATCGCCTGGAGCCGGTGTACACGACCTTGCCCGGCTGGAGGTCCGACACGACCGGAGCCCGTCAGTACGAAGATCTGCCGGCCAACGCGCGCCGCTATCTTGAATTTCTGGAGCAGCAGACCGGCATCGAAGTCGGCTCGGTCTCGACGGGACCCGAGCGTACCCAGACGATTGTCCGCCCTGGGTCCCGCCTCGACACCCTGCTAGCCGCTCCGGCGGCGCGCGGGCAGAGCCGCTAGCCCCTGGTCATGACGACGGTGCTCCGAGCCGCCGTGGTGGCGTGCCTGGTGACGGCCGCCGCGGGCGCCACCGGAAAGGTGACCCGCCCCGACGGAGCAGAGATCGCGTATTCCATCCGTGAGGGCGCCGGTCCGGCGCTGATCCTCGTGCCCGGAAGCTGGGGCGACCATCGGGTCTTTGACGCCTTTGTGCGAAGCCTCCCCCCCTCGCTGCGGGTCATCGTCGTGGAACTTCGCGGTCACGGCGCCAGTGGACCCGCGGACCTTCAGCCGACGATGGCGCGCCTGGCGGACGATGTCCTAAGCGTCGCCGACGCGCTCGGTCTCCGTCGCTTCTACATCGGCGGGCACAGCATCGGCGGGATGCTTGCCATCGAGATCGCCGGACGCCGCCCGGAATCGGTGGCGGGCGCCATCCCCATGGAAGGCTGGACCCATCACCGGGTCCTGGCACAAGCGTTTGGGAGCGACCTCGACCCCACGCTCACTCCGGAACAGCGTCAGATCGATCTGGCGAATCGCGAGCGGGTCCGGAGCCGCCTGAACGAAGCAGAGATCGCCGCCTTTGGTTCGGTCTGGCGGCAGTGGGACGGGCTTCCCATTTTGGAGACGACGCCGGTGCCGGTGCTCTCCATCTGGGGGGACCGCGGCCGTCCACGGCCAAGCCGCGCCTTGCTGCGGCTTCCCGAGCGTCCCAACTTGGAGCTGATCTGGATGCCCGGCGCTTCTCACTCGCTGCTCGTCCAGTGCCCCGAACAGGCAGCCGGAGCCACCGCTGCCTTCATCGCACGGATCGAGGCCCGGAAGATGTTCGCGGTTCCCAGGCTACTTCGTCCTGACGGACCGGCCGACTTCACCGCGCTCCCGAGGCTGCCTGCCGCGACGATCCGGATCTACCGCGGGGTTGAGGCGGTGACCGGTTTCAACATGCACCCGTACATCGCCTGGTTCGAGGGCCGCTTCTGGGCGATCTGGAGCAGCAACCGCATCCGCGATCTTCAGCCGGGCCAGTACGTCCGCTACGCCACCAGCGAAGACGGCGTGCATTGGTCGGAGTCCGCGCCGATCCAGGAGTCCGAACCGGATTTCCGCTCTTTTGCCCGCGGTCTTTGGGTGCGAGACGGCGAACTGATCGCCCTTGCTGCGCGCGATGAGCCGGTGCGCCCGCTGTTCGGGCCGGGTCTGACGCTGCGCGGGTACCGCTGGGATGCCGGAGAACGCCGCTGGGGCACGCCGTTTCTCGTGGCCGCCGACGCGATCAACAATTTCCCTCCGCGCCGGCTCGCGTCAGGCGAGTGGATGATGTCCCGCCGCGACCACCGGATGCGCGTATCGATGCTGATTGGCGGAGCGCGTTCGGTGAACGATTGGACATCCGTCTCTCTGCCCGCCGCGGACGACGGCGCTTCCCTCGACGAGCCGATGTGGTGGACGCTTCCCGGCGGCCGGCTGAGTGCGGCGTTCCGCGACGGCAGCCGCTCGCGCCGCCTCTACCGGTCCTTCAGCGACGACCAGGGACGCTCCTGGACAGCGCCGGCTCGCACGGATTTCCCCGACGCCACGGCAAAGTTCAACGTCCTGCGGTTGAGCAGCGGGCTGTATGCGATGGCGTCGTGCCCGAATCCCGCCGGCAAGCGCAATGTCCTGGCTCTGTCGCTATCCCGCGACGGCGTAGTCTTCGACAGGATGGCCGTCCTCCGCGATGCGCCCACGGTGTACCGCTACGGCGGAAAGGACCCTGGGTACGCCGGCTACCACTATCCGCAACTCCTCGAGCAAGGCGAGTTCCTCTACGTGATTCACGCAGAGAACATGGAAGACATCGTCCTGCTGCGCATCCGCCTCGAAGACATCGGCCGGCTGGCGCGGTAATCACGCCGGGTGCGGCGCCGTCCTGCTGAAATACTGCGGAGGACGCCGCGCCGTCGCCGCCTGCTCGAAGGCGTACGCCATCCCGATGAGCCGGCCCTCGTCGTTGGCCCTGCCGAAGAAGGAGAAGCCGACCGGCAACCCGTGCACGAAGCCTCCGGGGACGGTGATGTGGGGGAAGCCGGTGACTGCCGCCGGGGTCGAGCAGCCCTGGCCCGAGTTGTTCCCGATGACCAGGTCCGTCAGCGCCGCGGGCGTGTTGGTGGGGCAGACAACGGCGTCGATCTTCTCGCGATCGAGCAGCGCGGTGAATTCCCGCGTCACCTTGCCCACCGATTCCCGCGCCTGCACGTAGGCCTTCTCCGAAAGCCCGCCAGTCTTCGCGGAATTCTCGAAATACTCCTGGCCGAACCACGGCATTTCGCGATCGGCGTTCGCTTCGTTGAATGCGATCAGGTCCTCGAGCGATTGCATCGCGCCTCCACGGCGCTTCAGGTAGGCGGCCATGTCCGCTTTCAGTTCGTAGAGCATCGTGTCGCGCTCGCCGGAGAAATCCAGGCCGCTCATATCGAACGGATCGATCAGCACCGCGCCCTGCTCCCGCAGCGTCTCGAAGCAGCTTTCGGCGACGCCGGTCACGTGGCGGTTCCGGCCCATGTGCCCGCGCGCCACGCCCAGCCGGAGGCCGCGTAGCGCCGAGGCGTCGAGAAACGCCGAGTAATCCCTGCCCTCCGGGTGCATGCCGCTCAGCACCAGGACCGCGTCGCGGACAGTACGCGCCATCGGACCGGCGGTGTCCTGGCTGTGCGAGATCGGAATGATGCCATCACCGCTCAGCAGTCCCACTGTCGGCTTGATGCCCACCAGTCCGCAGACCGATGACGGGGAGACGACGGACCCGTCCGTCTCCGTACCGATGGCGGCGGCACACAGACTGGCCGCGGCCGCGGCGCCCGATCCGGAGCTCGAGCCTGACGGATTGCGGTCCAGCGCGTAGGGATTGCGGGTCAAACCGCCGCGTCCGCTCCAACCGGACGTCGACCGCGTCGAGCGGATATTCGCCCACTCGCTGAGATTGGTCTTCCCCAGGATCACCGCCCCGGCGGCGCGCAGGCGCGTCACGATCGGCGCGTCCTGCGCCGGAGTAGGAGCGTCCAGAAGAGCCAGCGACCCGGCGGTCGTTTTCATCCCGTCGGCGGTGTCGATGTTGTCCTTGATGAGAATCGGAATCCCGTGCAGCGGACCACGCGCTCTCTTCTCGCGAAGCTCCGCATCGAGAGAATCCGCAATGGCCAGGGCATCGGGATTGACTTCGATCACAGAGTTGAGCGCCGGACCGCCGCGGTCGATCGACTCGATCCGCGCCAGGTACGCCTCCACGAGACCGCGCACGGTGACCTGACCTTGCCGCAATGCCTCGCCTAGTGTGGCGATGTCCACCTCCTCCACGGAGAAAGGAGCCTTGCGGGCGCAAGACGCGGCTGCTAGAGCCAGGGACAGGAAGAGGCGGCGATCCATGCAGGACAGTGTACTCCCGCGGATCGCCGCGGAACTGACTTAAGCCGGAGGCTCGAGCACCGTGTCGATCACGTGGATCATGCCGTTCGTGCACTCGATGTCGGCGCGAACGATCCGGGCGGAGCCTGCCTGCAGGTCGCCGTTCACCTGCGCTCCGGTCTGGCGGCGGACCCGGATGGAGAAGGGCAGGGGAACACCCGCCACCGTCGCCGTCGGCTTCAGCCGGGCGATCTCCGACGCCGGAACGCGTCCGGGGACTACATGGTATTGCAGCAGCCGGACCAGCTTGTCCCGGTTCTCGGGCCGGAACAGGTCGTCCGACGCTCCGGCGGGCAGCTTGGCGAAAGCGGCGTCGGTGGGCGCAAATACGGTCCAGGGACCGGCGCCCTTCAGCGTTTCCACGAGGCTAGCCACTCGCGCGGCGGCTAGTAAGGACTGGAACGATCCGGCGGCTGCGGCCGTATCGACGATGTCCCTCAGTTCTTCGACTGGACTTTCGGTACGCTCCACCGGTTGACCGGCCATCTGCCGCATCATCCGGACCATCATTGCCGGGCCCATGGCCCAGGGGGACCAGCACGACGGGCGCATTGCCCTGGTGCTGCAGGAAGTCGACATCATGGTTGTGATTGCCTCTACCCGGTAAGATGCGGGCGGCGCGCGCCGGGCATCAGGAAGTGGGCTCGAACTTCGCCGAGAAGTGCCGCAGGTGCGGCGGCTCCTCGACGATCCTCAGCCCCCGGATCGCCTCTTTCCGGGCCGCCACGGCGAGAATCGCTTCCACCACGTAGTCCATGTGGCTTTGTGTGTAGACCCGTCTTGGGATCGCGAGGCGCAGCAACTCGTGCCGCGCGGCGTCGCCGAACATGACCGAGCCGATCTCGACCGACCGGATACCCGCCTCCAGGTAGAGTTCCACGGCGAGCGCCTGGCCCGGGAACTCGCCGCGCGGGATGTGCGGCAGCAGGCGGGCGGCATCGACGTAGATCGCGTGGCCGCCGGGCGGCTCCACAATCGGCACTCCGGCGCCGGCGATGTGCCTGCCGAGATAGCGGGTCGATGCCATGCGGTAGTCGAGATAGTCCTGGTCCACCACTTCGTCCAGCCCAACGGCGATCGCTTCGAGGTCCCTGCCGGCGAGACCGCCGTAGGTGGGGAAGCCCTCCGTCAGGATGAGCAGGTCCTTTTCCAGCGCGGCCAGGCGGCTGTCGTTCGTGCACAGAAAGCCGCCGATATTGGCGAACGCGTCCTTCTTCGCGGAGAACGTGCAGCCGTCGGCGAGAGCAAACATTTCCTGTGCGATTTGTTTTGGCGTCCGGCCGCCATACCCCGGCTCGCGCTGCTGGATGAACCAGGCGTTCTCCGCGAAGCGGCAGGCATCGAGATAGAACGGGATGCCGCGGGCGCGGCAAACGTCGCGCACCGCGCGCAGATTCGCCATGGACACCGGCTGCCCGCCGCCCGAGTTGTTGGTTACGGTGACGATCGCCAGCGGGATCCGCGTCGCGCCGGCCTCGTCGATGGTGCGTTGGAGCGCTGCCACATCCATGTTGCCCTTGAAGTCCAGCGGCGCCTGGGTTTCGGCGGCTTCGGGTACCGGCAAATCGAGGGCTGCAGCGCCGGTGAACTCGATGTTGGCGCGTGTGGTGTCGAAATGCGTGTTGTTCGGCACCACGTGGCCCGGCTTGCACATCACCGTGAACAGGATGCGCTCGGCGGCGCGTCCCTGGTGGGTCGGGATCACGTGCCGGAAGCCGGTCAGTTCCTCCACGGCGCGGCGGAACCGGTGGAAGCTTTCGCTGCCCGCGTAGGACTCGTCGCCGCGCATCATCGCCGCCCACTGTCCCGTAGACATGGCGCTGGTTCCGGAATCGGTGAGCAGATCGATCAGGATGCGGTTCGCGTCCAGCAGGAAGAGGTTGTAGTGCGCTTCCCGCATCCACGCCGCCCGTTCCTCCGGAGTGGAGCGGCGCAGCGGCTCGACGCTCTTGATCCGGAACGGCTCGATGATCGTCTTCACAGGGGCCGTCCTATGCCTTGCGCGAGCGCCTGCTCGTAGACATAGGCCGCCACGGCAACGTCTTCGACCGCAACGCCGAGGGAGTTGAAGATGGTGACGGCGTCCCCGGGCAACCCGTGGCGTCCCGGACAATCCTTCAACTCGACGATCGGCGGGCCGGCCCAGTCATCGTCGATCCAGACCCCGAGCAGGTCGCCGGACTCGATGCGCGCCTGTTCGATCGAATCGACGGCGATCAGCGCCGCGCGGCGGACGAGTTCCGGCGGCAGTTCGCGGCGGCGAGCCTGGTTCGATCCGGCGGCGTTCACGTGGACGCCGGGGCCGATCCAGGCGTCCTCGATCACGGGCTCGCGGGACGAGGTGACGGTCGTGACGACGGCGGCGTCGCGGACGGCGGCTTCGGCCGATTCCGCGGGCTCGACGCCGATGCCGAACGCCGCGGAGCATTCCTCCGCAAACCGGCGGCGGCGCTCCGGATCGCGTCCCCAGACGCGCACCCGGCGCAGCGGCAGCACGGCGGCGAGCGCTTCAAGTTGAGTCCGCGCCTGAAAGCCGGTGCCGATGACCGCGGCGGCACAGGCCTCGGGTTGGGCCAGCAACCGCGTCGCGTAGCCGGAGGCCGCGCCGGTGCGGATCCGGCCCAGTTCGTTGGCTTCAAGCAGAGCCAGCGGGCGGCCATCCTCGGCGGCATAAAGCAGGCAGTGGAAGTGCGCGCCGGTGCGGTGGGTTGAATAGATCTTGGTCCCGAAATAGGCGCCGTCGGCCGCCGCCATCTGGTGGAGAACGGCGCCTGTGGGCAGGACGAGCCGGCGTCTGGGCTGGTTCTGGGCCTGTCCGGCGCCCCAGCGGGCGAAGGCCGCGGCAAGCAGGTCTACGGCCACCGGCATCGGCAGCAGGGCGCGAACGTCGTCTTCCGAGAGATGGAGCATGCGTGTGAACTTTCCGCCAGAAGGTTACGTACCTTAGATTGTAGGGAATCGGAGATCGCCATGTTCTGCACAAAATGCGGTCGTGAACTGAAAGAAGACGAGAAGTTCTGCCCCGGGTGTGGGAAGGTAGCCGATCCGAACGTGGAGCCGCCGCCGCCGGTGCGCAAGCGTCTGAGCCGCCCGATGCACCAGAAGAAGGTCGCGGGCGTGTGCGCCGGCTTTGCCAACTACTTGAATCTGGATGTGACGCTCGTGCGGATCGTCTGGCTGCTGGTAGCGCTGGTGGCCGGGACCGGTTTTATCGCCTACCTCGTCGCCTGGATCGCAATGCCGGCGGATTACAGCCAGGTGGAGGGCCGCCAGCAGGCGTCTACCGCTTGACCGCCACCGACACGCCGTCGCGGATGGGCAGAATGGCGGAGAAAAAGCCCTGGTGGCCGAACAGGCGCCGGTTGAACTCGACCACGCCGAAGTCGGCTTCCTCCTTGGGGTCGAGGACGCGGCCGTGCCAGAGCGTGTTGTCGGTAATGAACAGCCCGCCCCGGCGCAGGCGCGCTGGAGCGGCGTCGAGCACCGCCGGGTAGCCTTCCTTATCCACGTCGTTGAAGATCAGGTCGTATTCGCCCTCGGTTGACGCCAGGGCCGTGAGGGCGTCGCCGACATGCACCCGGATCTGGCCCGCCAGTCCGGTGCGCTCGAAATAATCGCGTGCGCGGCGGGCGCTGTCGGGCGAGCCGTCCGAGTAGTGGACCTCGGCTTCCGGCCCGGCGGCTCGGGTGAGCCAGATGGTCGAGTACCCGATCGCGGATCCCAGTTCGAAGATCCTGCGGGGCTTCGTCAACTTGACCAGCGCCGCAAGGAACGTCGCCACCGCCGGGCCGATGATCGGCACGCGGTGCTCGGCTGCGTACGCCTCCATCTCCGCCAGAACGGCATCGCGCTCCGGCAGCAGAGACAGCATGTACTGTTCAATCGCCGGATCGGTAATCATACGCCGAACACTCTCTTGAAGATCGCGCCCACGTTGCGCAGTTGCCGCTCGAGCGAGAACGCTTCGGCGATCTGCGCCCCGGTAAGCACGGAGTGGATATCCGGGTCCGCCTCCACCAGCGCGCGAAAATCGTCGCCGTTCTCCCATGCCTGCATTGCGTGCGTCTGCACGACGCGGTACGCCGTCTCGCGCAGCATCCCGGCGGCGGCGAGATCGAGCAGCAACTGGCCGGAAAAGATCAGCCCGCGCGTCAGGTCGAGGTTGCGCCGCATGCGTTCGGGGTACACCACCAACGTGTCGGCCAGGCGCGTGGTCTTGGCGAGCAGGTAATCGGCCAGGATGCACGAGTCGGCGAGGATGACGCGCTCCACCGACGAGTGCGAAATGTCGCGCTCATGCCAGAGGGCGACATTTTCCATGGCGCCCGTCACGTTGCCGCGCAGCACGCGCGCCAGGCCGCAGATCTGCTCGCAGACCACCGGGTTGCGCTTGTGCGGCATGGCGGAACTGCCCTTCTGGCCGCGCGCGAAGTACTCTTCGGCCTCGCGCACTTCGGTGCGTTGCAGGTGGCGCACTTCGAGCGCGATCTTTTCGAGGCTTGCGCCCAGGATCGCCAGCGCCGCGACGAACTCCGCGTGCCGGTCGCGCTGGATCACCTGCGAAGAAACGGGCGCCGGCCGGATCCCCAACTTGTCGCAAATGCGTTCCTCGGCCTCGGGTCCGATGTGCGCGAACGTACCGACCGCGCCCGAGATCTTGCCGATGCGAATCCCCTCGGCGGCATGCTTCAGCCGGTCGAGATTGCGTCCCGCTTCCTCGTACCAGATGGCGAGCTTCAAGCCGAACGTGATGGGCTCGGCGTGGACGCCGTGCGTGCGGCCGACCTGCACGGTGTCGCGAAATTCGAACGCGCGGCGCTTCAGCACGGCGCGCAGGCCCTCGACCGCGGGAATGAGCAGTTCGGCGGATTGCTTCAGGAGCAGCGCCTGCGCCGTGTCCACCACATCGTTCGACGTCAGGCCGTAATGGAACCAGCGCGACGCTTCGGCCTCGCCGGCGGCAGCCATCGTTTCGGCGACCGAGGTCGTAAACGCGATGACGTCGTGCTTGACCTCGGCTTCAATCTCGCCGATCCGTGCAACATCGAATCCGGCGTGCGCACGGAGCGCACGTGCCGCTTCAGCCGGCACCACGCCGAGTTCGGCCAGCGCCTCAGACGCCGCGAGTTCCACCGCCAGCCACTGGCTGTACTTGTTCTGGTCGCTCCAGATGCGGCCCATTTCGGGCCGCGTGTAACGGGTAATCATTTCAGAAAGAAAAAACCTCCGTGGGATGCTTCGGTCCGGCGACCGACAGCGCGGCGCGCGCGCCCCGCTCGGCGAGCGCCTGCTGCGCGCCGAGGCGCACGATCTCCGGGTGATTGTTGTGCTCGCTCAGGTGCCCCAGCACCAGGTGCGCAACGTTGGGGCCAAGATCGCGCAAAATGAAGTCGCACGCGCCGGGGTTCGACAGGTGCCCCACGCGGCTCATCACGCGCTGTTTGACGGACCACGGATACGGTCCGACCTTCAGCATCTCCAGATCGTGATTGGACTCGAGCAGGACGAAATCCATGGTCTCCAGGTGCACGCGGACGGACTCGGTAACGTAGCCCAGGTCTGTCGCCAGGCCGATCCGGACCCCTTCGGCGTGGAGCGTAAAGCCAACCGGGTCGACCGCGTCATGAGGCACGGTGAAGCTGTTTACCTCGATGTCGCCGATGGCGAATCGGCTCCCGGCCTGGAACAACTCGACATTCGGGCTGGCGCCGTTCCAGTCGATGGCGGGAGCCGTCAGCCGCGACAGGTACGCCTTCTTGCCGTGTCGCTTCACGAGGCGGGCGAGACCGGAGACGTGGTCGGAATGCTCGTGGGTGATGAGGACGGCGTCGAGATCTTCCGGCCGCTCCCCGATCAAGGCCAGGCGGCGCGTGAGTTCGCGGACGCTTAAACCGGCGTCCACCAGCAGCCTGGTATGGGACGTGGCGACAAAGGTTGCGTTCCCCGAACTGCTGCTGGCGAGAATGGAAACCCGGACGATGGCTGTGTGTCCTCGATCTTCACTTGTAACAGAGGCGCGCCGTCCACGTCCACCGGCTTCAGGCCAGCGTCTTCCGGCCCTCGCGGCGGCGCAGCGCGCGGATCGCCTCCATCGTCTCGGCAAGGCTTTGTTCCAGCGGGACGCGCGGCTCCCAGCCGAGTTCCGCATTCGCCCGCGCGTTGGACGCGCTGTAGCGCTTGCCGCGCAACGAGCGCAACAACTCGGGGGTCGCGCTCCGGGGCGCCCCGCGAGTCTTCTCGTCCAGCCATTCGAAGAACGGGACCATTCCCAGCGCGAAATCGGGCAGCAGACGGGGCGCGGCGGGAACCCGTGGATCGATGCCATGCATCATCCGGGTGAGTTCCTGGAACGATGGCAGGACGTCGTTGCCCAGGTAGAACCGCCCGGCGACGTCGTGCTGCGCCGCCAGGACATGCCCCTCGGTGACGTCGCGGATGTCCACGTACGGAAAATTGAGCTTCGGCGCGGCCATCCGCATCGTGCCCAGCATGATGCCCTCGATCACGTCGGTGGACTGCGTCCGCCGCTGGAATCCAGGCCCCCCGATGGCGCCCGGCAGCACCGTGACCAGGCGGACCCCCAGTTCTTCGGCGACACGCCACGCGGCGCGCTCGCCCTCCACTTTTGCCCGGATGTAGGGAACCCGAAGGTCCGGGTTCCAGTCGGCCTCGGTCGCCGGCGGGTCACCGGGCCCGGCCAGCGGCAGGGTGACGATCGAGGAAGTCATCACGACCTTGTTGACGCCGGTGCGCGCGGCCGCGCGGATCGCGTTCGCCGCTCCTTCCACGCTGTCCCGGACCATCTCGCCGTCGGCCGCCGGACCGCTGGTGTGGAACGCGTAGGTGGCTGCGACGTGGAAAAGAAGCTCGACGCCCTGGCAGGCGTGCTCGAAGGCATCGAGATTGCGGACGTCCAGAGACACGAAGTCCTGGACGCCGAGAGCCCTCAGGGAAGCGGTTCTGGCCTCGTCGTCCACCGACCGGACCGATGCGCGAACATCGTATCCGCGTTCGAGCAGCGCCTTGCACAGGTTGAAGCCGACATGCCCGTTGGCGCCAGTCACAAGTGTCTTCATCGCTGTCTCCACGGCGGCTAGGCCCGGACGGCTTTCCAGCGCGCCGGGCCGTACTGCCAGCCCATATCGATCTCGCCGCTCATCGTGTCGCCTTCGAGCTTGCCCCTGAAGACGTAGATCAGGGGCATGGATTCGTAGTGCCCCGTGGTCGTGATCTCCACCAGATCCCCGTCAATCGTGCCTTTCACGTCACCGTGCTCGATGAGCCAGCTTGAGTACATGCCGGTGAGGCGATGGCCGTCGGCGTTCAGATACACGTGGTGGCGCGTTGCGCTGGCGGCGAACTCGATGTCGAAGGACCAGCGGCCGGTCAGGTCGCGCGCTGGAGGCTTCGGCGCGGGCTCACGCCGGGGTCCGCGGTGCGCATTGAAGACCGCGTAGAGGCGCTCGGCGACAGCCTCGTGCTCGCCCGGGTACATCGCCGCGGGGCGTAGCGGGAACGAGTTCACCGTCCCCTGGGCGTGTGTGGCGATGCGCGGCTCGCCATTCATCAACTGGTGGAACAACTCATCGCCCGTGATGCCGACACGCTCCAGATCCCACCGCACGTTCAATACCGGATAGAAACTCCTGTCGGCCTCCACAAGGCCGGCGTTGACGCCGGGCACCTGGTTGATGCGCGCTCCGATGTGCCGCAGCCAGCCCGTCCATTCCGCGTCCTCGGCAGCGCGGTCGCGTCCGCTGAACAGCGCCTCGACGGCGGCCGCCATTCCCACGATCTGCTCCTTGCTGACTTTGAGCGCACGGCCGAAGGTCACCGTGCTCGGGGAGAGCGCGGCGTACGCGGCGGTGACGAGGTCCTTGCGGCCCATCAGAATGCCCGCGCTCTGCGGTCCGCGCAGGATCTTGCCGCCGCTGTAGCAGACCAGGTCGGCGCCCCGGCTCAGATACGGATTCGGCACCACCGGCACGCGGTCGGCGGCGTCGATCTGCACCGGGACGCCGCGGCGGTGCGCGGCTGCGACGAACTGCTCGAGCGTGAACGGATTGCCGCCGTGCAGGATGTTGATCTGGGCATGGGCCATCGCGGTGCGCGGACCGAAGGCCCGCTCCAGTTCTTCCAGCGTCCCCGCCTCCACCAGCCGGGCCCCGGCGCAGCGCACCAGATGGTCGTACACGTTGCGGGACCACCGCGGAACCACCACTTCGTTCTTGAGCCGCGAGGTGTCCGGCAGCGGCTGCATCTTCTCCGGATCGCCGCCCGCGATGCAGGCCACGGTCCCAAGCGTGACGGCGCCGCCCGCTCCATTCGCCACCATGGCGGCCGGGGCGCCGAGCAGTTCGGCGATGCGCCGTCCGGCGGCTTCCTGCAACTCGTCGAGCCAGACGTGGTAGTGCGCTGCCTGCTCCATCGCCCGGATCACCTCGGGGAGCATGCGCGATCCTCCGTACATGGTCCAGGTCGCACAGCAGTTGATGAACGGCCGGACACCGAGACGGGTGTAGACGTCCGGGCCGGATCCGCGGCGCGGAACGGTGGCGCCGGCGGCCATCGCGGCGGCGGGAAACGCGGCGCTCCTGCGCAGCAGGGAGCGACGGCTGAAACGCCTCTTCATTTCAGGCAGTGTATCCCTATTGCAGACGGGATTGGGGATGCAACCGCTCCCATTCGAACCAGAACATAACCTGCACCGGCAAGCGGTCCTCGCCGGCCAGCGCCCGCACGGTCGCGCCGTCTCGCGCGAGCGACACCACCACAGGTTCGCCTCCAACAGTGACGTGCAGCGGACTCACCGCGGCGAGACTGCGTAGCGGCACGGCGAACGCTTCGCCGCGATGGACCAGCCCCGCGACCAGTTCCCGCTCGGCGAGCGCCTTGCTACGTCTTGGAGGAGGAACCGCCGCGACCAGACTTTCCCACGAAGATCTCGGATAGAACCAGCGGTAACGGGACTCCGTCCGCACGACCGTCGCATCCGGCGCTTCGTCGCGCCAGAGTCCGAAGGTAGATTCCTCGCCGCCTGCCCACTCCAGACGGTGTCCCTTCAGCGGACCGAGCAGGCATTCCCCGGACGATTGCTGCCACCAGCTTCCGGTCTCCTCGTCTTCGAGCAGGAAGTTCTGGTTGTTCACTCCACCGATGCGGAAACGCAGGACGCGCCCGGCAACCGTGCGCTTCCAGACGATGCCGGTGCGGCAGAGGGCGCAGTAGCTCGGCAGAATCGGCTCGCCGCCGAGCGTGTCGTTCACGAGGTGGTGGTAGGCGAGATAGCGCACCGGGTACAGACGCGCTTCGTTTCCGATCCGGATCGCCAGAACCCGGTCCGCCGGGTCAAGATCCGACTTGGCGACGGGATCCAGGCCGAGCGCCCGCGGGGGCGGGAAGATCCACTCGATCCATCCTCGGGCAGCGGCCGCGGTCCCGATTGCCGCGAGCAGGAGAACGAGAATGGCCAGCCGCCGCCGCGCCTTCCACGCAAGAGCCGCTCCTGCCAGCGCCAGTATCAGGGACAGACCCGCTCCCCAATCCGCGACGCCTTTTGCCTGGTAGGCCCAGCGGAGCGTCGCCGGGGTCTGCGGCGCCGGCGGGACGGAAGCGAGCAGCGTCAATCCGATGAACGCCAGCGAGACCGCCGCCGACGCCACGAGCAAACTCAATGCGACCCTGTGCCGCATGGACTAATCGAACTGCTTCAGGCGCGCGACCGCGGCGGCGTCCAGACGCTTCAGGACTTCCACCAATAGCTCCACTGCGCGGTCGAAATCGTCGCGCTGGATGATGCCGTTGTGATTGTGGAGGTAGCGCGTCGGGACCGTGAAGTTGATCGCGGGAATGCCGGCGAAGCGCCTCTGCATTTCGGCGCCGTCTTCGCCGTAGCCGCTCAGGACGTTGTACTGCAGCGGGATGCCCTTGTCGCTCGCGGCCTGGGCGAAGAAATCGCGCAGCTTCAGGTTGGGCAGCATGGAGCTGTCATGGAGGAAGATTCCGGGACCGTAACCCAGCCGCTCCTGCGCCTCGTCGGGACTGATGCCCGGATAATCGCCGGCCACTCCGGATTCGAGACTGATGCCGATGTCGGGACGCACCTGGTAAGTGGCTGTATGCGCGCCCCGCAGCCCGACCTCCTCCTGCACAGTCGCGACCGCATACACCGAGCAGGGCAGCGGAACGCCCTTCAGCTTGCGCATCGCCTCGACGATGACTCCGAGTCCGACGCGATCGTCCCAGGCTTTGGCCAGATAGCGCTTCCCGCCGGCCATCACGACGAACTTCGAGTCGGGGGCGATCGGGTCGCCGGGACGGATCCCGAGCCGGTCCTCGGCGTCCTGTTTGCTGGTCGCGCCCACGTCAAGGAAAATGCTGTCGCGCCCACGCAGACGGCTTCGCTCGTCGCCGGTCATCACGTGCGGCGTCTTCAAGCCGCTCACGGCGAGCACCGGACCCTTGCGGGTCTGGACGATGTAGCGCTGGTTGATCAGCGCTCCGTCGAGCCAGCCGCCGAGCGTCTGGAACTTGATGAAGCCGTCAGGCGTGATATAGCGGACGATCATGCCGAGTTCGTCCATGTGGGCGGCGAGCATCACCTTCGGCGCGTTCGCCGGACCTTCGCGAATGGCGATGAGTGAGCCGAGTCCGTCGGTCTCCAACCGGTCAACCAGCGGCGCCATCTCGCGGCGCATGACCTGTCGCACGGGACCCTCGTATCCGGTCGGTCCGAACGCATTTGTGAGATCGGCCAGCAGCCGCTCCACGGGGTCCGTCTGCCCCCACATCGTCCCCGCCAACAGCAGCAATCCCGCAAAGACTCGCATGGGGAGACGGTAACACACAGCCCGTTGCATGGAGAGAGCCCGGGTTGGCATTAGAATCAAGATTCACGACATGGCCTCCTCACCGTCCACTTCCCCGCCGCTGCTCCGCCAACTCGGTCTGGTGTCCGCCGCAGCCCTCGTGGTGTCGAACATGATCGGCGCGGGCATTTTCGGCACAACCGGCTTCATGGCGGCGGCGTTGGGCGATGCGTGGCTGATTCTTGCCGCCTGGACCGTCGGCGGTCTGTTTGCGATGGCCGGCGCCTTCAGTTATTCCGAACTTGGGGTGAACCTGCCCAGTTCGGGCGGCGAGTACGTGTACCTTACGCGCGCCTACGGCCCGATGTGGGGGTACATGACGGGCTGGGCGTCCTTCTTTGCCGGCTTCTCCGCGCCGATCGCCACTGCGGCGCTGATCTTTTCGAGCTATCTCGGATACTTCTTCCCGGTGCTCGATCCGGCGCGTACGGCGATTGTGATTGGCTCCGGAGCGTTTTCGTTGCGTCTCGGCGGCGCGCAGTTGGGCGCGGCGGCGCTCATCGCCGCATTCACCCTGCTGAATTGCTTCGGTGTCGCCAGGGTCGCCCGGATCCAGAACTTCCTCACGGCGCTCAAGGTGCTCGTGATCGTGGTGTTCGTCGCGAGCGGCTTTGCCTACGGGTCGGGAAGCTGGGACCATTTCTCCCAGCCCACCACGCGCGAAGCCCCGAATGCGCTGGCGGTGGCGTTCGTGATCCAGCTCTTCTTCGTCATGGTGGGCTACAGCGGTTGGAACGCGGCCACCTACGTCGCCGAGGAGTTGAAGCAACCGGAGAAGACGCTTCCCGCCGCGCTCGCCCTCGGCTCCGGACTGGTGCTGGCGCTCTATCTGGGACTCAATCTTGTCTTCATCTACTCGACGCCCCTCGACGAGCTGAAGGGCGTTGTGGCTGTCGGCATGGTGAGCGCACAGAACCTGTTCGGGGATGCCGGCGCGGCGGTGTTTAGCGGGCTGATGGCGGTCTCGATCATGTCCACGGTCAACGCCATGGTGACGATCGGGCCGCGCGTCTATTACGCGATGGCGCAGAACGGAGCGTTTCCCGCCGCAGCGGCGCGCGTCCACCCGCGCTTCCGCACGCCGATTGTGGCTATCGTGAGCCAGGGTGTCTGCGCGATTCTGATGACGCTGACGCCCATCCCCGACCTGTTCGTCTTCATCGGCTTCAGCCTGACTTTCTTCAGCGTGCTGGCTGTAGCGTCCGTCTTCCGCTTCCGCCGCCGTCCCGGCTGGCAGCGGCTGCGTGCCGTGGACTTCTGCTTCCCTCTCGTGCCCGCAGCCTACATCGTTGTGGGCGCCGGAATGATCGTGTACGGCATGATCTTCGCCCCGGTTGTTTCGGTGGCCGCGCTGGCGACGATCGGGCTTGGTGGCGCCGTCTACCACCTGACGAAAGTAAAATAGCGGCGTGGATACACAACCTGTCAGCCGCCGCGCCCTGCTCGGCGCCGCCACGCTCGCCGCTCCCGGATTACGCGCCCAGCCCAAGCCCGTCCGCGTTGGCGTGGTCGGTGGACGCTTCGGCTCCACCTTCCAGTTCCACCTCGACCCGCAAGCCAGGGTCACGGCCGTGTGCGACATCAACGCCGCCGCCCTCGACCGCCTGCGCTCTGCGTACCGCTGCGACGCGGCCTACAAGAACTTCCGCGAACTACTGCGGCATCCCGAGCTCGACGCGGTCGGCGTGTTTACGCCCGCGCCTTTGCACGTCTGGATGGCCGTCGAGGCGATGAAGGCGGGCAAGCACGTGATCTCCGCCGTGCCCGCCGGCATCACCGAAGAAGAGATGGTGGAACTGCTCGAATGCGTGAAGCGCACCGGCATGAAGTACATGATGGCCGAGACCAGCTACTACCGGCCGGAGGTCATCTCCTGCCGGGAGTGGGCGGCGGAAGGCAGGTTTGGCCAGATCTTCTACTCGGAAGCCGAGTATCACCACGAGGGACTGCTCTCGCTGATGTATGACGATCGCGGCCTGCCGACGTGGCGTCACGGCTTCCCGCCGATGCTCTATCCGACGCACTGCACCGGCATGGTGATTCCGGTCACCGGCGAACGCCTCACCGAGGTCCAGGCCGTGGGCTGGGGCGACGGGCACGAAGTGCTGAAGACGAACCACTACAAGAACCCGTTCTGGAATACGACGGGCTTCTTCAAGACGTCGGGCGGCCATTCCTCCCGCATCTCGGTGTTCTGGCACGTTGCGGCGGGGGGCACCGAGCGCGCGCACTTTTACGGCAACCGGATGTCGTATATCATGGCGCGGCCCGAGAGGTCGCCGAACACGCTCGTCCGGATCGCGCGCAACGGCGAAACTGCGATCGACGCCAACGGCTACCCCGAGGGCAAGGTGGAGTCGAGCGAATACCGGCAGCCGGATCATTTCGAGAAGCTTCCCGAGCCGATGCGCGTCAAGACCGGACACGGCAATTCGCATACGTTTCTCTCGCACGAATTTGTGCGTGCGATTGTCGAAGACCGGCACCCGGCGGTAAATGTCTGGGAATCGATCGCGTATACGCTGCCCGGCATCGTGGCGCACCGCTCGGCGCTGCGCGGCGGCGAGCCGCTCAAGATCAAGGACTACGGAAAGGCTCCCGCATGACCATGCTGCGACGTTCGTTTCTGCAGACTGTGGCGCTCGCGGGCGCCGCGAGAGCCAGTGCGCTGCCGCCCGTGCGGACCATCACGCGCGGGCCGAAGTTCCACTGGTTCGCCTACTACGACAAGCTCCAGTTCGACCCCACGAGCCGGTACGTGCTGGGCAACCAGGTGGGATTCGAGCACCGCTCCCCGCGGCCGGACGACGAGATCCGCGCCGGCATGATCGACCTCGGCGACAACGACCGCTGGACAGACCTCGGCGCCTCGACCGCCTGGAACTGGCAGCAGGGCTGCATGCTGCAATGGATTCCCGGGTCCCGCACGGAGGTGATCTGGAACGACCGGTCGAAGGACGGCTTCGTCTCCCACATCCTCGACGTGAAGAGCGGCCGCAAACGGACGCTGCCCGCTCCCGTCTATGCTCTGAGTCCGGACGGGCGCTGGGCCGTCTATCCCGACTACCGCCGCCTCAACGACACGCGTCCCGGCTACGGCTACTGCGGCATCGCCGACCCGTATGTTTCCTCCCTGGCGCCCAAAGGCACCGGCCTCTGGAAGCTCGACCTGAAGACCGGGAAATCGAAACTGTTGTTCTCGTTCGCGGAAATCGCCGCGATTCCTTATCAGGTGGATCTCTCACAGTGCAAGCACTGGTTCAATCACCTGCTGGTTTCGCCCGACGGCAAACGCTTCCTGTTCCTCCACCGCTGGCTCGGTGAGCCCGGACGGCGCAGTTTCGGTACGCGCATGTTTTCCTGCGACGCTGAAGGGAAGGATCTGTACTGCATCGACCCGCGCGGCGGCACGTCGCACTTCATCTGGCGCGACCCCCAGCATGTGCTGGCGTGGGCAACGCATCCCTCCCACGGCGCGAAGTTCTACCTGTTCCGGGACAAGACCGAACACGTCGAAGTGGTCGCGCCGGACGTGATGCCGCTCAACGGACACTGCACCTATCTGCCGGGGAATCGCTGGATTCTCAACGACACCTATCCGGACAAGGACCGCCGCCAGAATGTCTATCTCTACGGCACGAAGACGGGCAGGCGCGTCCCTCTGGGCCAATTCCACTCGCCGCCCGAGTACACCGGCGAGTGGCGCTGCGACACGCATCCCCGCTTCAGCCCGAACGGCAAACTCGTGACGATCGATTCGCCGCACACCGGCGGGCGCCAGATTCACCTGATCGACATCAGCGGGATTGTGGGCTGAGCGACGCGTAAAACGCGGCCAGGCGCTTCGGATACTCGGGGCCGGCGGCTTCCACCAGGTCGTTGTGATCCCCGCCCGGAACGGTCCACATCTCCTTGGGATCGCGTGCCGCAGCGTGGACCATTCGCCCCAGGCGGTGTGGAATGATCGAATCGCGGTCGCCGTGGATCACCAAAACCGGCGCCTCGATGCGCGCCATCTTCTGGAGGCTGTTGAAGCTGAAGATCAGCCAGTGGCCGATGAACGGCAGCAGGGTTGCGGCCACATGCCCCGCCGAAGGAAACGGCGCTTCGAGGATCACACCGGCGCACGGTCGCCGCGACGCCAGATCCACCGCCACGGACGCCCCGAGCGATTCACCGTGGACCACGATCTGCTCCGGCCGGAAGCCGCGCTCCCGAAGGAAGTCGTAGCCCGCGTCGGCATCGGCGTAGAGGCCGCGCTCGGACGGTGAGCCGTCGCTTTTGCCGTAGCCGCGGTACTCAAGCAGGAGCACGGCCGAGGCCGCCTCGGTGATCGGGCGGGCATGCCGCACGCGCATCGTGATGTTGCCCGCGTTGCCATGAAGGAACAGCGTCGCCAGCCGCGCCTTTTCCACCGGGACCCACCAGCCATGCAGTTTGACGCCGTCTGCCGCGTGCAGCCAGACGTCTTCGGCGCCGATGCGCGTCTGCTGCTCCCAGAAGCCGTTGGGAAACTTCCAGGGATGATAGACGGCGCGGCCCGCCATCCAGAACAGCAGCAGGTACAAGATGACGGCGGCGGCAAGCCACTTCAGAGTCACACGCCGATTCTATCGCGCCGTCATCCGGTCCGACTGGCCCGCTTATGCTTCCAGAGCAGGTACCCGGTCACGGGCAGTGCCGTCACCACGATCCCTACGAGAAACCAGATCAGCTTCGAGGCGAACCCGGCGAAATAGCCGAAATGGAGCGGATCATGCAGGTTGTAAATCTTCGTGACCGGGTGGGCTTGACGTTCGTCATGAACCTCGAGCACGTGGCCACCCGCTGGATCGAACGCAATCCAGCTTGAGTAAGGCGCCGTCCAGGCGCCGCCGGTGTTCCCAACGAGCATGAGCAGGTTCTGGCGTCCCCCGGGCAGGAGAATCGTGCGAGGCTCAAAGCCATCGATGACCTGGCGGGACGACGCGACAACCTGGTCAAGCGATACGCCAAGGTCTGCGGCTTCCGCGCGGACGCTGGGGATGGGATGGAGGAGTCGCTGCGTCGGCGGATGGAGCGGGGCCAGGTTCTCGAGACCGAGGACCGCCCCGGTGAACGCCCATAGCAGATTGACGGCAAGAGACACGTAGCCGCCGACTTTGTGCAGGTCCGACTGCAACCACTGCGGACCCCGGCGCCAATTCCTGGGCTGCGGACTCCAACCACGCTGGAACCTGGGATACAGGATGATGCCGGTCAGTCCCGAAATGAGTAACACCAGACCGAAGACGCCGACCACAATCCGTCCGGTGGCCCCAAAAAAATAGAAGCGGATGTGCAACTGGCGCAGAACATCGGCGAGATGGCCATTGGCGGGACGCTCACCGAGGACGAGTCCCGTAAAAGGATTCAGGGTCACCTCCCGGGTGCTTCCGCTCGCATCCGGACCGAACACCGACAGCGGGCGCGCGGGATGGGCCGGAAGCTGGATCCGGCTTAGCGGACGCCGCCCCTCCTGGGCGGTGCGAAACAACTGATCGAGCGGCACCCGCGACGGCCCAGGCTCCACTACCAGGAGCCCGGGATTGATCAGCTCGTCGATTTCATCCTTGAACACCGCCACGGTTCCGCTCGCCAGGATGATCAGGGCCGGAATCCCTAGCAGGAGTCCGGTCCAGCGATGCAGACGGAAGAGAAAACGCGTGCGGGACGCAGCCGCTGTGACGGCCGGAGAGGCAGCCATGGTTCCCCGGAACTAGAACGTGAATGTCGAGCTCAGCAGCCACACGCGGGGAGATCCGGGGAAGAGCGTTCTCGCCCCGTATCCGCCAAGGAAGTACCGCCGGTTCGCCAGGTTGTCCATGGTGGCGGTCAGCTTCAGAGGACCCTGTTGCCAGGACACTGTCGCATTGGCAACGGTGCATCCCGGGATCACCAGAGTGTCAAAGGTCGGTCTCCTGCTCACGTAGGAGACCCCGGCGCCCGCGCTCAGGTTCCAGAATGGGAACTGGTAGTACGCCCAGATGTTCGTCGCATTGCGGGGAGCATTCTCGCTCCGGCGGCCGACGCGGAACAGGTCCGTATCCTCCGTCACTTTCGCGTCGAGGTAAGCGTAATTCATTGTCAGGTTGAGACGGTCCGTCAGCTTTCCGATGACATCCAACTCGATGCCCCTCGACGTTACCTCGCCGATCGGGATCAGGAACGCCTGGGGCGAATCGGGGTCGGTCACCAGCACATTCTGCCGTTCGATGTTGAAGAACGCCAGGGTTGAACTGAGACGGCTCCCGAACCACTCACGCTTTCCGCCGAACTCGAACTGCCGTCCCCGTTCGGGATCGAAGGGGCCCCCGAAGACGATCGTGCCCGGCCCTTGGGGAAGGAACGACTCGGCAAAGTTTGCGTACAAGGACGAATCCGCCCAGGGCAGCCACACCACTCCCGCCTGAGTGAGCACAGCCTGGTCGGAGGCCTCCTCACGGGTGATGGCCGTCGTGATCTCGTTGAAGTTGATGCTGCGATCCTTAAAGCCGGTGACGCGGATGCCTCCCATGACCCGGAGTGTGTTGGTGAGCGCCAACTGGTCACGGGCATACAGCGCGTACTGGCGCGAGTCGCCATCGGCGGACCTGCGGTTCGTGAATCTGTATCCGAGCGGATCGGCGAGGCCGTAGTTCAATGTGACGAGGTTCAGCGCCGGCACGCCATCGACGGGATTCGCGATACGGTCACCGCGTACGTCGTCGCCCTGGTAGCCGAAGTCGGCCCCGAAGGTCAGATTGTGGCGGACGCGCCCCGTGACCCACTCTCCGGATGCGTAGGAATTGAGCCACTTGCGCGACGCATAGCGATTGAAATCGCGGTACTGGCGGGCGATCGACGAGAAATCGGCGCTGAAGGTCCGCGGCTCGTGATAGGAATCCCGGTAGCGGTTGCGGGTGTGGCGGGCTGTCACATTGGCCGACCATGTGGAGCCGAAACTGTGAATGTAGGTCAGTTGCACAGCGTCGCCGGAATTATTTTGGAAGTCAGAGGGTTCCTGCACAGTAAACCCCACTGGCAACAGATCGACGTTGTTCCTCGGCGCGATGATTCCCCGGTCGCGCTGCGCCTTCCGGTTGTCCTGCATGAGTTCCATCTCCAGCGTGAGCCGCGACCGTTCGGTCATCACCCAGGTCACGGCGGGAGCAACCAGGTAGTTTTCCGAACGGTTGAACCAGCGAAAGCTCCCGCTATTGAAGTACGCCGCGTTGAGCCGGTAGAGCAACGTACGCGACCGGTTCAACGGACCCGTGGAGTCCATCTGGGACCGGTGCTGGTCGAAGTGACCGAGGGTATACGCAAGCTGGTTGCGGAAACGCGGCTCGGGCTTTTTCGTGACGAGATTGATCAGTCCACCCGGCTGTCCCGAGCCGTACAGCACGCTGGCCGGACCTTTCAGAACCTCGACCCGGTCAATGTTGGCCAGCATCGGCGAGGTCCAGAACGTGTAGAGACCGGCGCGGTTGCCGTTGTAGAGCACCGCATCCTCTCCTGAACGGAAGCCGCGGACGTTGAAGTCCTGATAGGCGGAGAACTGGTTCACTCCCGATACGTTCCGAAAGACGTTCTCCAGCCTAACCACCTGCTGCTGCTCCAGAACCTTCTCGTCAATCACCTGGACCGACTGAGGCAGTTCCAGAATCGCCGTGTCGGTCCGGGCCAGACTTGCCGACGCCGATGCGCTGACCACGACCGTCGCTGCCTGGATGGGGATCTCGAGAACCACATCCTCCGTCACGGCTTGCCGGTCCGCCACGGTAACGCTGCGGCGAACTGGAGAAAACCCTCCGATGTCGATCTCCAGTTGGTAGGTACCTGCAGAAAGGCCACCAAAACGGTAGTCACCGAATGCGTCCGTCCGGACGGCGAGAGATGCGCCGGGAGACGAGAGAACCACTGGTATGCCAGCCGCGGCTCCACCTGTCTGGTCCGTAACACGGCCGCGCAGAAGGCTTCCCGGGCCGGATGTCTGCGCGAAAGAAGTGCCGGTTCCGGCCAGGAAGCACAACACCAGACCGATGTGAAACCACCTGTTCAACGAAACTCGTCGTGTTGTCATATGCGATAGCATTGCAAACAGGATGAGAATAGCACGCCAGTAAAGGAGGCGGCAATAAAGTGGCTGCAAGTGACTTGCAGCCGAGGATCCGAGAGCAGGCGAGGCGCCCGGGCGCCGTCATCTGCTACTCTCTCAACGTGCCCCAACCACCTATCACGGCCCGCGTCATCGAATCCGGCTTCGCCGAGGCGCACGACACCTACAACGGCTTATCCGACGCCTCCGACGGGCGGATCTACTACGTGCTCTGCAGCGACCGCCACGACGTCGCCGGCCGCATGTACCGCTACGATCCAGCCGCGGACAGCGTCCAGTTCGCCGGCGATTTGAGCGAAGCGTGCGGTGAAGGCGGACAGCGTGCGGTATCCCAGGGCAAGAGCCACGTCCGCTTCTACGAAATGGACGGCAAGGTTTACTTCGCCACCCACATTGGCTACTACACGCTCATCGATGGCCGGGAGTGCGCTGGCGTGCCGCCTGAAGGGTGGCAGCGCTACCTCGGTGGTCATTTCCTCTCCTACGACATGGCCAGCGGCGCATTCGAGGATCTCGCACTTGCTCCCGGCGGCGAAGGCATCCTCACGATGTCGATGGACAGCGTCCGGGGGCGCCTTTACGCCATCACGTGGCCCACGGGCCGCTTCCTCGCATTCGATCTCGCGTCGCGGCGCCTGGACGACCTTGGTCCCATTTCAGCCGAAGGCGAGGCGGGACACGGCTCCACGTACCGCACTCTTTGCCGTTCGCTCGCGGTGGATCCGCGCGACGGGTCGGTCTTCTATTCGATATCGGAAGGGGATCTGTTCCGCTACTCGCCGGATACCGGCCGCATCGACGCCTTCGAAGGCGTCGATCTGCGCCGTGACTACTTCGGCCAATACGAGATTGCCTCACCCGGGCACATGGCGTACAACTGGCGCCAAACCGTGTGGCGGCCGGGCGAGGACGTGTTCTACGGCGTCCACGGGAACTCGGGCTACCTGTTCCGCTTCGATCCCCGCGCGCGCAGCCTGGAGCTGGTCGAGAGGCTGACGTCCGGACCGTCGCGGCGGTCCGGCATGTTTGACCAGTTCAGCTACGGGTATCTCAGCTTCACCCTCGGTCACGACAACCGCACGATCCATTACCTGACCGGAGGCCCGATCCCCGGCCAGCCGCGCGTGTCGAAGGACACGGCCAAGGGCGAAGCGAAGGGCGAGGAGAATTTGCACTACGTCACCTACGATCTCGACGCTTCTGAATACTGCGATCACGGGGCGATCTTCTTCCCCGACGGCACGCGCCCCGCATATGTGAACTCGATCGCGGTTGGCCGGGACGGCACCGTCTACACGCTGTCGCGAGTCCCGGCGGGAGGCGCGGTCCGGACCGACCTGATTGCTTTCCGGCGGGCGTAAACCGGTACCTGGACGGGTTCGCCGCTACAGCTTCGACAAGGACTTGACCACCTTGCTCACAGGCACGACGTCGCCGAGGTCGATGTCGATATCGAGCAGGTTCACTTCGTGCATGATCTCGCACCGCTCTCCCACTGCCTCCTCGGGTACGATCACGCGGAAGCTGTCGGTCGCGTCCCGGCAAGTGGCGTAGACGCAGTGGCTGGTGCTCACGCCGGTGACGATCAGCGTGTCCACACCAAGGCCGGTCAGCGTTTCGTGCAGGTTGGTGCCTTTGAAGCAGGAGGCGTACCGCTTCCGGATCACCCGTTCGCCCGGACGCCGCTTCAGGCGCGGGTCGAGTTCGAACAGTTTCCCATCCTCTGGGTTGGCGCCCATGTTCAGCTTTCGGTCGTGCGGGGACGGCGGGAAGGCGGGGTCCCACTCCCAGGTGGTGAAGAAGACGGGGATCTTCGCGTTGCGCGCGGCCTTGAGCACCCGGCAGGCGTTCTCGACAACCGAATCCACGTTGCTCCCGTTGAGTTTGTTGGCCGGATCGGTCCACCAGAGCGCGAGATCGATCACGATCAGCGCCGGGCGCTTGCCGAAGCCGACCCGTCCGCCCCAGCCGCGCTCCAGGTACTGCTGCTTCAGTTGCGCCAGGTGCTCGCGCACGGGACCGCGCAATGCGTCGGGAAGCCTCAGGTCTTCGGAACCGAAGCTCAGCTTCTCATCTGATTTGCGTTTTGCCATGGTACCGGTTGAGTCTATCCTAAGTTGACGGGATTTCAATACTTTCGTACGATTGCTTACGGCGAACGCATGAGCTTTGAGGTCGGACAAACGGTCGGCGGTTACGAACTGCTCGAGACGCTTGACTCCCGAACGGGAGTCGCGTTTAAGGCGCGTAACCTGATCGCGGACCGGTTCGAAGTGCTTCGCATCCTGCCGCGCCAGATGGGGGACGACCAGGAGCAGACTGCCCGCTTTCAGCGCGAGATCAAGGTGCACTCGCGGCTGCTCCATCCGAACATCGTGACGTTCTACACGGCGCTGGCCATCGACGGCCAGCCTGTCATGACGACTGAGTGGGTCGAGGGGATGACTCTCGCCACGCGCCTGGAACGGGGTGCGGTCAAGCTTGGGGATGCCTTGAACTACGCCTGCCAGGCGTTGGTAGCCCTGGAGTGTGCGCACGACCTCGGCGTGGTGCACCGGGAAGTGTGCCCGGAGAACATGATCCTCACGCCGCAAGGTGTGTTGAAGCTGACGGGCTTCGGTCTGGCGAAAGCCGCCTCGGATCCGGAGTTGACCCAGGCCGGCACGATCATGGGCTGGATCGAGTACATGTCCCCGGAACAGGTCCAGGGTGTCGAACTCGGTCCGGCCAGCGATGTCTACGCTCTGGGGGTGGTGCTGTACGAACTGATCACCGGCCAGGTGCCGTTCCTTGGCAACAGCCAGGTCGAAGTGATGCTGGCGCATGCCAAGACGCCGCCGCGTCCGCCGCTGGAACGGAACCCGCGGCTGCCGGCCGAGTTGAGTTCGATCGCCCTGACGGCACTGGCCAAGGATCCGGAACAGCGCTTCCCGTCGGCCAAGGCGTTCCGCAGCGTCCTCGAAGAGGTTCGCGCCGAATTGGCGAAGACGCCGGAAGTGCTGGAGAGCTTTCCGGGACAGCCATCGGCTCCTGAGCCTGAGCCCGTGGCGGAAGTCCGAGTGCCTCCACCCCCTCCGGCGCCGGCCGCCTGGCCCCTGTCGAACCTGATCGCCGTCGGGGTCGGCACGTTCATCCTGGTGGTGCTCCTGACCGTCGCCGTGTTGCGCCTGTTCGGCGCATAAACTCCGTCAGGACGCGACCGGCAGAGTCACGGACACCGTCGTTCCCTCGCCCGGGCGGCTCGAAAGCCGGATCTCGCCCCCATGATCGTGGACGATCTGCCGGGAACCGAACAGGCTCCAGTTGCCGGTGGCGACGCGCCCCTGCGTGATCCTGAAACCCGGATCGAAGACGCCCGCTACCTCTTCCGCCGTCATGCCCCGGCCGTTATCGCGGATCGCAATCTCGGCGTTGCTGCCGTTGCGCCTCGCCGAAACGACGACCAATCCGTTGCCATCGCACGCCTGTGCCGCATTGGAGAGCAGGTTCGAAAACACCGCGCTCAACTGCTGCGGGCGGCAGGCGACCGGCGGCAGCGGGTCGAGTTGCAGGTCCACCCGCGCTCTGCCTTCGAACATCGGTTCATGCAGGCTCACCACATCGCGCAGCAGTTCGACCAGATCGGCTGACTGCACTTCCGCCCGGTCGAGATTGGTGAACCGCTGCATCCGGGTGACAATCTCGGCGAGGCGCCCGGTCGAGGTCTCTACTGAACGGCAGAGCTCGGTCTGCAGGGTGAACAGGCGCTTCTGCCCGTCGGCGTCGGAATGCACCAGCTTGCCATTCAGGATCAGCAGCGTATCGACCGCACTCCGCAGGACGCCGAGGGGCGTGTTCAATTCGTGGCTGAGCGCCGCCGCCAGCCGCCCGAGCGAGGCCGCGCTCTCCGACAGCAGCACCTGCGACTGCGCCGCGCGCAACTCCATCGACGCCTGGAGGGCCGCCAGATACGACTGGTAGCGGGCCGCCCGCTGATGGTAGACGACGGCGGTCAGGGCGGTGCTGATCAGCGTCACCACAAGCATAAACGCATGGTCGTAAAGGTCCAGTTCCGTGGCCGGCACCCAGTCCCGGCCGCGCGAAACGGCCAGAGCGACGAAATAGAAAAGCCCGATGGAGGCGCCCAGGGCGAAGGTCTGCATGGGCAGCAACGGGATCGCCGCCACGACGACCATCATCACCGCGGTGATACGGCCGGGAATGTAGTGGCCCGTCCCGGGCAACTGCGTGACCAGCATCAGGCTGGCAATCACAAGGACGACGGCGACCAGCCACACCGAGAAAATCGCCAACGTCCGCGACCGCTCGTACGCCCACTCCATCCGGCTGGCGCACCACGTGGCGGCGCCGATCGCGATCACAGCCACAGCCTGTCCCAGCAAGACGGCGCGGGCGCCGCTTTGGCGGACGACGACCCATTGCACCGCCACCATCGCCAGCGGGATCAGCATCTCGGCAAAGGCGGTGATGCGCAGGCTGAGATGACTCAGGCTCAGGATCTCCTGGGAAAAGCCTTCGTCAAGCTCGGCGGAACCGGGGAACAGGGACTCCCGTAAGGACTTCAGCAGCATCGGGCTCTTTCAATCTAGCAGGAGCGCCCTGCTGTTACGATAGAAAAACTGGACATCTATGGGTCTGCGTTTCTACAACACTCTGACGCAGAGAGTCGAAGACTTTGCGCCGGCACGGGACAACACCGTGCGGCTCTACACCTGCGGCCCGACCGTCTACAGTTACGCCCACATCGGCAACTTCCGGTCGTTCACGTTCTTCGATCTCCTGCGGCGCTGGCTGCGCGCGCGCGGCTTCGGTCTTGACCACGTCATGAACATCACCGACGTGGACGACAAGATCATCCGCAACGCGGTGGCCGAAGGCAAGTCGCTGGCCGATTATACCCGCGCCTACACCGAGGCATTTCTCGAGGACTGCGCGAAGCTGCGTCTGGAGCAGCCGGAGCGGTTGGTCAAAGCCACCGAACACATCCCGCAGATGGTGCACGCGATCGAGACGCTGCGCGACAAGGGCTTCACCTACGATAGCGACGGCAGCGTCTACTACCGGATCCAGAAGTTTCCCGAGTACGGCAAGCTGTCGCACATCGACTTCGGCGGCATGCGCGCCGGAGCGCGGGTCGATGTCGATGAGTATGACAAGGCGGACGCGCGCGACTTCGTCCTCTGGAAGGCGCCCAAGGAAGGAGAGCCTTTCTGGGAAACCGGGATCGGGCCGGGGCGACCCGGCTGGCACATCGAGTGCTCGGTGATGGCCATTGAGTACCTGGGCGAAACGCTCGATATCCACGCCGGCGGCATCGATCTGACCTTTCCGCATCATGAGAATGAGATCGCGCAGTCGGAGGCGCTCACCGGAAAGCAGTTCGCGCGCTTCTGGATGCACGCCGAGTTCCTGCTGGTGGAAGGACAGAAGATGTCGAAATCGCTCGGGAACTTCTACACCCTGCGGGACATCCTGGAGCGGGGCTACGCGCCGGAAGCGGTGCGCTATCTGCTCGCTTCGGTGCCTTACCGGAAGGCGTTGAACTTCACGTTCGACGGGCTGAAGTCCGCCGCCGTGGCCATCGACCGGCTGCGGAACTTCCAGTTGCGCCTGGAGTCGGGGAGGTTCCCGGAGAATGGCGGCGGCGCGTTCCTGGACCGGGTGGCGGAAGCGCGCCGCGGGTTCGAAGAGAGCCTCGACGATGACCTGAACACGGCGGAAGCGCTGGCGGCGGTGTTCGAGTACGTGCGCGAGGCGAATACCGCGATGGATGCCGGGACGTTCCCGGCGGCCGCGGTGGCGCCGGCGCGGGCGCTGCTCGAAGAGTTCGACGCGCTCTTCGATGTGCTGAAACCCACGGCAGCAGTTGACGCGATCTCCGATACCGAGATCGAAACGTTAGTGACTGAGCGCAGCCAGTCCAAGAAGGCCCGCAACTTTGCCCGCGCCGATGCCATCCGCCAGGAGCTGCTCGACCGCGGCGTCGTGATTGAAGATACGCGCGAAGGCGTGCGCTGGAAGAGGAAGTAGAACCCTGTGAAGATCGAAACGAAAGCGGTCCACTCGGGCGACCGGAAGAAGTTGCCGGATTCGGTTCCAGTCACCACGCCGATTAATACCGCGACGACGTACCTCTACGAGAAGACAGAAGATCTTGACAGGATCTTCGCGCGCGAGCAGGCCGGATTCTGCTATTCGCGGTACGACAACCCTACCAATGCCGCGCTGGAAGAACTGGTGACGGATCTCGAGGGCGGGGCAGGGGCGCTGGCGTGCGCGTCCGGCATGGCGGCGTTGCAGTTCGCCATCCAGGCCGCACTGACGGACCGCCGCAAGAAGATCCTGGCGGCCAACGCCCTCTACGGTGCGAGCGTGTCGCTGCTGATGAACGTCTTCGCGCCGCTGGACGTGGAAATCCGGTGGGTCGATATCTGCGACCTGGAAGCCGTGCGGGCGGCGACGGCCGAGTTCCAGCCCGGCTGCGTGCTGATGGAATCGGTCTCGAACCCGCTGCTGCGCGTGGGTCCGATGGATGAGGTGGCGCGGATTGTATCGGCCGCCAGGGCGGCCCTCGTGGTCGATAACACGTTCGCCACACCGATGCTGGTTCGCCCGCTCGAACAAGGCGCGCATCTGGTGGTGCACAGTCTGACCAAGTACCTGGCCGGCCACGGCGACGTGCTCGGCGGCGTGATCGTGAGCGACGCGGCGCACATCGAAACCCTGCGGGCCTTGTCCCGTGCCTGCGGTCCCGTGCTGGGGCCGTTTGAAAGCTACCTCGCCATGCGCGGGATCAAGACGTTCCCGCTGCGGATGGAGCGGCAGTGCGCCAATGCGGTCCGCGTGGCGTCGTGGCTGCGCGAACATCCTGGTGTTGGACGGGTGCACTTCCCGGCGGACCCCGCGCATCCGGATGCCGCGACGATCGAACGGCTGTTCACCCCCGGCCTGTACGGCGCGATGGTCAGCTTCGATCTGCGGAATGGCTCGCGTGAGAGCGTCTTCCGCTTCATGGACGCGCTGCGGCTGGTTGTGCGCGGCACCTCGCTCGGCGATGTCCATACGATGGTGCTCTACCCGGTGATGAGTTCCCACCGCGAGATTTCTCCGAAGCAGCGCGAGCGGATGGGCATTCGCGACAGCCTGATCCGGCTGTCGGTGGGAATCGAAGCGGCCGAGGACATCGTCGCCGACCTCGAACAGGCCCTGGGATGAACCTGTCCGCCGACAGCCTGGCCGCGCTGCTGCGATCGGGCGAACTGGCGCCGGAGGCCATTGCGGCAGGCCTTGGAATCGCGTTCGTCCTGGGCGCGATCCACGCCCTGTCTCCCGGGCATGGCAAGACGCTGGTCGCGGCTTACCTGGTCGGGACGCGCGGCACGCCGCGCCATGCGTTGCTGCTGGGCAGCGTCGTTACGCTGACGCATACCGCGAGCGTGTTCGCGCTCGGCATCGCGACTCTGTTCATCTCCGAAAGCGTCTCACCGGACAAGATCGCTCCGGTGCTTGGCGTGGCGGCGGGAGTGGCGATCGTACTGGTCGGTCTGCACCTGCTGATCACGCGCGTCCAGCATCTGGATCGCGGGCACACGCATGTGCATGCCGTGCCGTCGCAGGGCTCGCTGATCGCACTCGGGGCCAGCGGCGGACTGGTGCCATGTCCCTCGGCGCTGGTCCTGATGCTCAGCGCGATCGCCCTGGGGCGCGCCGTCCTCGGTCTTGCGCTGCTGGTGGCGTTCAGCCTCGGCCTCGCGGCCGTGCTGGTCGGGATCGGACTGACGGTTCTCTACGCCAAGCACCTTCTGCCTTCAAGCGAGCGCGCGGCCTCGCATTGGCTGGGCCGCTACCTACCAGTGGCTTCGGCGGTCGTCATCATCGGAGTTGGAGCGCTGATGACGGCGGTGGCGCTAGGCGTCCGAGTGCCCGGCCTGGATTTCGCCTAGTCGACCGGCTCCAGAGTGACCTGAGCCGCCCCAACGCGTTTCACCTCGGCATCAGGTCGACCTCGACGGGCTCCCCAGGCGTCACGGTCACGGGAAAGGGTTCGCCGGCCGGCTTTGCGGGATCGGCTTGCACAGCCACGCGGTACCGGCCCGGACGCAGTTCATCGAAGGCGAAGCGCGCTTCCGCATCGGGATACGCCACGCGCGCCGGCTCTCCGGCGCCGCCGAAGAGGAGCACGGCGGAGCCGCTGGCGCGGCCCGCGATCGCCCCCGCCGGGACAAGGCGCACCGCGACCGGTCCCGCGCTCTTACTCAGGTCGGCCACGGCGCCCTCCGGAGTGAAGCAGGATTTCCCCATCCCGCTCGCAGACAGCGCGTAGCGGGCCGGGGCGAGGCGGTCCACCTGGAACTCGTGCGACTCCACCGGGACCCGGCGTGCCAGTTCCGCCGCCCAGTCTTCGAGCGGCGTCAACACCAACTCACCGCGGCCGTCGCAAACCGTGCCCTCTTCCGGCTGAAGGACGAAAGGTACCGTGAGCGCAGGCTGCGGGGCGATCACCAGGCCGTGCACGTCCTCACTTGTCACATCGATCCGCGCCCGCCCGAAGAATGCGTTCTCAGGCGGCACGCCGCCGCGGAAACCACGCCCCAGGCTGGGCCCCGAGACAAACACCGTATAGCTGCCCGGCGCAATACCCGGCAGTTGGAAGCTGCCGTCGGGACGGGCCTGCGCGGCGGCCGACGCCAGGTCCGGCCGGTCCTCCGGCGCCAGCGCGATCCAGAAGAGGCCCTTGTGCGGCGGGAACTCGACTTGGCCGTGGATCGTGTAGGTGGCCTGTGGAAGCAGCGTGAAGTCCGCGCGCCATTCCTCGCCGTCGGTCACCGTGAAGAGCTTCGGCTGCCGGTTGTCCGGGTAGTAGGCGGCGCCGGAACCCGCGCTCGACACAGTGGCGGAGCCGGTCATGCCGAGGTTCTGCGCGGAAGCTCCATACGTCGCGGCGACGGTGTAGCTCCCCGGCGTCAGGCCGTAGAGCCGGTACATGCCCCGCGCATCCACCGCCGCATACAGGCCCGCCCGAAGCTCCCGCTGGCCGCCGTCGCGGATTGCGAAGACGAAGGCGCCGCGCACGGGCTGCCCCTGCGCGTCGACGACGCTCCCGGTGATCACGCCGAGCCGCAGCAGCCGAACGTGCGCCTCAGACGGTTCGCCGCGCACACGCACGGTCACGCTCACCGGCAGGTGGCTCGCCTTGGTGACGTCGATGCGGTACTCGCCTTCCGAAAGGTCCCGCGCCGCGAACCGGCCGCCGCGGTCCGTCTCAAGATCCGCGGCCAATCCCGCCTTCCCAGGTCTGGACAGCCGCACACTGGCGCCGGCGAGGGGGTCGCCCGAGCGGTTCGCAGCCACGGTTCCAGTCAGAGTTTCCGACGACGAAACGCAGGCCATCCCGGCAAGCAGAACGACGCTCCAAACCGGTGCGGAGGCCATGTTGAAAAATCTAAACGATCACCTTGGATTTCTCAACTGCCGTTCACCTGGGAACTGGTATAGTGGGCACTGGTTTATGACGCCGCAACCGCCGAAGATCCAGTTGACCAATGCCCCGGATTATCGGGAGACGTACGCCAACAGCGTCCAGATCCGCGTGAATCTTTGGGACTTCTTCCTGCTGTTCGGCCTGGTGACGCAGACCGCGGCCGATGAGGTGTCGATCCGGAACTTCCAGGGGATTTATCTTTCCCCGCAGCAGGCCAAGGCGTTGCTGAACGTCCTGCAGCAGAACGTTTCACAATACGAGCAAACGTTCGGAGAGATCCGGCTGGAGCCGCCGCCGGGCGGCAAGACCGTACAGTAGGGGATGCCTCTCAAGCGCAGACGCCGGGAGGGGCGCCGGCGCCAGTGGCAGTGGCTCTGGGCGCTCGCGCCCTTCGCCGCCGTTTTCGCCTCGCACGCCCTCCTGCTGGATCTGCCGCTGTTCTGGGACGAACTCGGCTACTTCGTCCCCGCCGCCTTGGACCTGTTCCGCCACGGCTTCTGGATCCCGCAGTCGGTGCCGCCAAGCGCCCACCCTCCGGGTCTGTCCCTCTATCTGACGGGGGTTTGGACGCTGACGGGATATTCCATCCCGGCGACCCGCGTGGCAATGCTGCTGCTGGCGGGAGCCTCGCTGGGTGCCGTGTTCCTTCTGGCCGTCGCGGTCTGCCGGAACGTGCGTGGGGTGCCGGCGCTGCTGGCTGTCCTTGCGCTTGCGATCTCGCCGCTGTTTGTCACCCAGTCGATGCTGGCCCAGTTGGACATGCCCGCCATGCTCTGGACCACCCTTGCGTTCCTGCTCTTCCTGCGCGAACGGCATGGCTGGGCGGCGGCTGTTTGCGTGGTTCTGGTGCTGTTCCGGGAGACCGGCGTGATCGTTCCGGTGATCTTCGCCCTGTGGCTGCTGTGCGAACTCCGTCCGCGCGACGCGTGGCCCTACGTGGTCGCTCCGGCGGTTCTCGGAGTGTGGTTTGTCATTCTGACGCTACGCGCCGGCACGCCGATGGGCAATGAGGCATTCGCGTCCTACAACCTGACGTTCCTGCTGCATCCGGTGCGCGCGGGACTTGCGTTGACGCGCCGCCTCTACTTCCTGTTCTTTGCCAATGGCCACTGGATCGGAACGCTCGGGTTGGCGTTCGGTCTCGTGCTGGGCGGCATCTACGAGGGCCGCGCGTGGCGCGTCCTGGCCGTCCTTTTGGCTGCGCATATCCTCATGTTCAGCCTGTTCGGCGGCGCGGTCCTGGAGCGGTACCTCCTGCCCGTGCTGCCGTTGCTTTACATCGCGATGCTTGCCGGCTGGATGGCATGTCCGATGCCTTGGGGCCTGGCCGCGCCGGTGGTTCTGCTCGCCAGCCTGCTGGTGGCGAATTTCTGGCACCCACCCTTCCCGTTCTCGTACGAAAACAACCTGGTGATGGTCGATTTTGTGCATCTTCAGAAGACGGCCGTCACGTTTGTCGAGAGCGAACTTCCCGCTGCGCGGGTCGCCTCGGCGTGGCCGGCGACAGCCGCATTTCGGGACCCGGAATTCGGCTACGCGCGCTACCGCCGCGAGGTGTCCGAGTTGAGCGGCTTCAGCGCGGAAGCCCTTGCCGCCCTCGACCAGCCACCCGAGGTGCTGGTCATCTTCCCGCGCCATTGGGAAGCGCCCTTCGGATTGGCGCGCCTCGGTTTTGCGCGGACCCTCTGGCGCCGGCACTTCGGCGCCAATGACCGGGCCGGTCCGGGTGAGATCGCACGCTACGGTCTGCGCCTTGCCAACCGCTGGAGCCGGGGCGGACAATGGATCGAAGTCTGGGTCCGCGGCCCCGACGCGTTACAATAAAGAGACACTTTGTCACTCATCGACCCAGCCAGCCCGACTCCCCCGGCGGCTCCCATGGAATTGCGCAAGATCGCCGAGGCGGCGTTTCCCACGCGTTGGGGAGACTTTCGGATCTTCGGGTTCCAGGGCGTGGCTGCGGACCGGATTGAGGAAGCCGTCGTCCTTCTGCGGGGCGACCTCGAAGGCGCCCCGCCGCTCGTGCGTATCCATTCCCAGTGCCTCACCGGAGACGTCTTCCACAGCTTGCGCTGCGATTGCCGGGCTCAACTGGAGATCGCCCTGCAGAGGATTGGCGAAGAAGGGCGCGGGCTTCTGATTTACGAACACCAGGAGGGCCGGGGCATCGGTCTGCTGAATAAGCTGCGCGCCTACGAACTCCAGGACGCGGGCGCGGATACGGTGGATGCGAACGAGCAACTCGGCTTCGACGCCGATCTTCGCAATTACAGCCTGCCCGGCGAGATCCTGCGTTACTTCGGCCTGCGCGCCATCCGCCTGCTCTCGAACAATCCGGAGAAGGTTCAGGCGGCGGAGCGCGCGGGCGTCAAGGTGGTGGAACGAATTCCGTGCCTCGTCGCTCCCGCCGATACGTTCCGTTCCTACCTGGAGACCAAACGAATCCGGCTTGGTCACCTGCTGGACGAAAACTGAACTTTCCGCCCGGCTGGCGCGTACACTGGATTGACCTATGGCCTTCTGCACCAACTGCGGGTCCCAGATCCGCGATGACGCGCGCTTCTGCGCCAACTGCGGCGGCGCCGCCGGCGAGCCGGCGCCTCCCGTGTTTCAGACCCAGTCCGAACCTCTGGACTACACGGTCCAGGGTGACAATCTTCAGATTGTCCGCGTCCGCCTGAAGCCGGGCCAGGAAGTCTATGCCGAAGCGGGCAAGATGGTTTACAAGACTCCCTCGGTCTCCTGGGAAACCAGGATGTCCGGAACCTCGATCGGGGACAAGATTTGGGGAGCCGTCAAGCGGAAGCTGGCGGGCGAGTCGCTGTTTCTGACGTACTTTCGCGCCGGCGCCCAGGGCGGCGAAGTCGGCTTCGCCGGCGACTATCCGGGGCGGGTCCAGGTGTTCGACCTGGTCCCCGGGCAGAGTATCCTGGCGCAGCGCGACAGCTTTGTCGTTGCCCAGACCACGGTGAACCTCAGCATCGCCTTCACCCGGAAGCTCGGGGCTGGTCTGTTCGGCGGCGAGGGCTTCATCCTGGAGCGGCTCACCGGACCCGGGACGGTCTTCATCCACGGCGGGGGAGATTTTGTCGAGTTCACTCTTGGGCCCGGGGAGGTCCTCCAGGTGGATACCGGCTGCATCGTCGCTTTCGACGAATCGGTGCAATACGACATCCAGCTTGCCGGCGGCGTCAAGACGGCGATCTTCGGCGGTGAGGGCTTATTCCTGGCGACCCTGACTGGTCCGGGGCGAGTCATTATCCAGAGCTTGACGCTGGAGAAACTCAGGCGGGAGTTGATCTCCGGGCGGTCCACCGGCGACGAACGCAGCGGTTTCGGGGCGGTCACGGACCTCCTGCCGCGCTGACCAATCTCCCTGTAACCGTACCGCTGCGGTCTCCGTCCAAGAAGGGTAGCTTGACGGGTATCGAAAGCGCAGCCTACAATTTAGGTGTCCGGAAGGGAACGAGATGAGACCTCGACTGCTGTGGATTCCGTGTCTGGCCCTCTGCCTTCTGCCTCCCCCCGAAGCCCTGGCCCAAAAGAACAAGAAGAATGATTCGGTGGAGCGGGAAACCGTAGCCAAGCCGCTCAGTGACCGGCAAATGCGCAAGCGCGAAGCCAAGCTGCGCCGGGAACTTGAGACGCCGTACCGCAAGTGGCTGAACGAGGACGTCACCTACATCATCACGGACGAGGAGCGTCAGGCGTGGAAGCGCCTGGCTACCGACGAAGAGCGCGAGCAGTTCATCGAGCAGTTCTGGCTGCGTCGCGATCCCACGCCGGACTCGAGTGAGAACGAATACAAGGAAGAGCACTACCGGCGCATCGCGTACGCGAATGAGCGGTACGCCTCCGGTATTCCCGGATGGAAGGCCGATCGCGGCCGGATCTACATCACCTTCGGCCCGCCGGACGAAATCGAGTCTCACCCCTCAGGCGGCACCTACGAGCGGCCTCCGGAAGAGGGCGGTGGCACGACGTCCACCTATCCGTTCGAAAAGTGGCGCTATCGCTGGATCGAAGGCATTGGCACCGATATCATCATCGAGTTCGTTGACCCGACGATGACCGGTGAGTACCGGATGACGATGGACCCATCCGAGAAGGACGCGCTGCTCTACGTTCCGAACGCGGGTCTCACGCTGATGGAGCAGATGGGGATGTCCTCCAAGGTCGACCGCTTCACCCGCACGGACGGCACGCGTCTCGGCGAGGCCTTCGGCGGCCAGCCGATGCGCATGAACCAGTTCGAGCGTCTGCAGCAGTTCTCCCGTCTGCAGCGTCCGCCAACGATCAAGTTCAAAGACCTCGAAGCGCAGGTCGATTCGACGATCAAGTTCAATCTCCTGCCGCTCAAGGTCCGGGCCGACTTCTTCCCGGTCACCGAAAACTCGATCATCACCAACGTCACGATCCAGTTGGATAACCGCGATCTGCAGTTCCAGATGAAGGAAGGTATGCAGAAGGCGGTCGTCAACATGTATGCCCGCATCTCGACGATGTCGCGCCGCGTCGTGAACATCTTCGAAGACACCGTGACCGTCGAGGCGCTTCCGGAACAGTTGCAGACAGTGAGCGAACGGTCGTCGATCTACCAGAAGTCGATCCCACTGCCTCCAGGCATCTACCGGCTCAACGTGGTGGTGAAAGATCTGGTCGGCGGCAACATGAACAACTATGAGATGGCGCTCAACGTTCCGCGCCTCGATCCCGACACTCTGAGCAGCAGCACGCTCATTCTGGCCGATCTCATTGAGAAGGTTCCCACGCGGTCGATCGGCAGCGGCCAGTTCGTCATCGGCAGCACGAAGGTGCGGCCACGCGTCACGGATTCCTTCAAGCGCGATGAAAAGATGGGCATCTACTTCAAGTTGTATAACTTCGAAGCAGACGAAGAGACCAGGAAGCCGATTGGCACCATCGACTACGAAGTGGTAAAGAACGGCACCAACGAGAAGATCTTTGAGTTCAGCGAAGAAGTGGCGTCGCTGCCCAACGCTTCGGCGGCACAGGTGACGGTGGAGAAACTTCTACCGCTGGCCAGCTTCCAGCCGGGCGAGTATACGCTGAAGCTTCGCGTGCATGACAAAGTCAGCGATCAGACCCTTACCCCGACCGCGACGTTTACGGTAAATTAGCAGGGGTGAAGGGCGGAAAGGGAGCGCACGGGATGGTCCTGAAGCCGGCCGTGTCGGGCAAACGGATTTTATCGATCCGCCGCCGCGCGGCAGCGATGGGTGTGCTGTTGCTGTTCTCCAGCCTGCCGGGCTGGTCCGATTCTCCCTCCCCCCTCCACGGCTCTGTCGCAGGCTTGGTGAGCGACCTGGTCGGGATCCCGCAAATGGGCGCGGCGGTTGCTCTGTACGACCGCTTCGACCGTCTGGTTGGACGGACCCTGACGGATGAGAGAGGTGAGTTCTCGTTCAAGTCCATTGCAGTGGGCCGCTATTCCGTGCGGGTGTCGGCGCCGTCGTTCCTGGCGGTGACGCGTCCCGACGTGGTTGTGGAAGCGGGCGGGCGCAACCTCCTTGCCGTTAATCTCTCGGCTTCCTTAGCACGATCGAATTGGTTTATCCGGAGCCGGGGCAGCGGTCGCTGATGAGCGAGGACTGGAAGTGGGTCCTGCGGACGGCTAGCGCGACCCGTCCGGTGCTGCGGTTCATGCCCGGCTGGGATCATTCGCCGGCCCGCCAGTATGAAACCTCGATGTTCTCCGATACGCGCGGCATCCTCCGGGTGTCGGCCGGGGAAGGTGGCCTGACCACTGCCACTGGCAACGAGTCCGACTTGGGTACGGCGTTCGCCATGGCGACCTCCCTCTATGGCCGCAACCAGGTGGAACTGGCGGGCAACGTCGGATATGCGTCGCAATCGGGGATGCCATCGGCGGGATTCCGGACGTCCTACAGCCGCGGCGATGAACTGACAGGGACCAGCCCGCAGGTCTCGCTGACCATGCGGCAACTGTTCATGCCTGGCCGGACGGCGGGCACTCGGCGGCCAGGGAACCGTTCCAGCCCTGCGCACGATGTCGCTCAGCGTGGACGACGGCATCCAGATCTCCGATTTCGCTCGCTTCGACTATGGGTTCTCGCTCGATTCGGTGGCCTTCTTCGACCGCCTGAACTATGCCAGCCCCTATGCCCGGCTCACCCAAGAGTTGGGGCACGAGGACTCCGTGGTGTTCAGTTTCGCTTCCGGAATGCCGCACTTCCGCGGCGAAGGCGGCCTCCAGGACGACCTGCGCAGCCTCTCGGTGTTCCCCAGGGTCTCCCGTCTGGGAGACCGCGCCAGGGTGCAGCGCGCCGAGAACTACGAAATCGCGTACAAGCGCCGCGTCGGGCATACCAGCGTCCAGATCGCGGCCTTCCGCGAGTCGGTGGCGAACGCCGCTCTTCTGCTCGGCGGACCGGGGCGTCTGGCCGATTCGCCCGATCTTCTGCCGGATCTGTTCTCAAACAGCGCCGTCTTCAATGGAGGGGATTACCAATCCTCCGGGTATGCGGCCTCAGTCGCGCACGAGTTTGCCGACTGGATGACGCTCACTCTGATGTATGCCACCGGCGGCGCCCTCGTCGCCAGCCGCGATGCCAGCGTCGTGGGGTCTCCCGACGATCTGCGGTCCATGATCCGGCAAGGCCGGCGCCAGACCGTGACCTCGCAGGTTGCCGGGCGCTCTCCTTACACCGGGACCCACTTTGTCGCCAGCTACCAGTGGGCGAGCCGCCGGGCGGCAACACCCGGCCACCTCTTTGCGACCCACAGCGTGCGCGGCGATGTCGGCCTGAACTTCTTCCTCCGCCAGCCTCTCCCGTCTCCCAGTGCGTTCCCGGTGCGCGTGGAGGCGACTGCCGACCTGCGGAATGCGTTCGGCGAAGGGTACATCCCCGTGCAGAACCGGGACGGTAGCCGGCTCGTCCTCATGAATACGCCGCGCAGCTTACGCGGCGGCCTCAGCTTCATCTTCTAGCCCATGGATCGCGAGACGGCCTGGGGCATCCTCTGCGAGTTCACGGAGTCGGAGAGCCTGCGCAAACACGCTTTGGCCGTGGAAGCATGCGTCGCGGCATACGCTCGCCACTACGGCGCCGACGAGACGCAGTGGACCGTGACGGCGCTGCTGCACGACTTCGATTACGAAATGCACCCCAACCCGCCGGACCACCCAATGCTGGGCGAGCCGATCCTGGCAGCGCGCGGCGTCAGTGAGGAAATCCGCCGCGCGATTCTCTCGCACGCGAACTACAGCGGTGTGCCGCGTGTCTCCCTGCTCGAAAGAGCGCTATTCGCCTGCGACGAACTGGCCGGCTTCCTCACCGCCGTCGCGCTCGTCAAGCCGGGGAAGTCGATTGCCGAAGTCGACGTGCGCGGCGTGCGAAAGAAACTCAAGGACAAGGCGTTCGCGCGCAGCGTGAGCCGCGCCGACATCGAGAACGGAGCGCGAGAACTCGGCGTGGACCTGGACGAGCACATCGGATTCTGCATCCAGGCGATGCGCGATCGGGCGTCCGAGCTTGGCTTGTGAGTGGTAAGATTCCAGTGGGCGTGTTCGCGTCCACGGGATGAAGATCTCACTGGGAAGTTGGGCCTTTTCGTTCGGCCCGTACGCCGACGATCCGGTGCCCCTGAACCGCACGGTCCAGCGGCTGGCCGAGGCGGGTTTCGATGGCATTGAGCTGTGCGGTTTTCCTCCGCATGCCACTCTTGACGCGTACCCGACAACGGCGTCCCGCCGGGAACTGGCGCAATTCATTGCGGGTCACGGTCTGGGGATCTCCGGCTACTCCGCCGACTTCACGCTCGTCAACCCCGTCGCACCCTACAATCAGAATGCCTATCTGGACCTGGTCCGGCGCCATGTCGAGATGTGTGCCGACGTCCGGAGTCCTTGCCTGCGTGTGGATTCCGGCGCCGCTCCGGGATCCATCGACGACCGCGAGTACGCGACCGCGCAAGCCCGCCTTGCTGACGTCTGGCGCCAGGCGGCGGAGATCGCCGCGGCCGCTTCGGTGCGTCTGGTCTGGGAGTTCGAACCGGGCTTTGCGTTCAACAAGCCAAGCGAAGTGCTGGCGCTCCACAGCGCTGTGGGCCATGACAACTTCCGTGTGCTCTTCGACACCTCGCACGCACACATGTGCGCGGTGCGAGGGGCGCGGCAGCACGGCGAAAGCGAAACGCTGCGCGGGGGCGTCCCGGCGCTGCTCGACATGCTTGCCGGCCGCATCGGCGCGATCCACCTCATCGACTCCGACGGGACACTCTATGCCGGTGAGACATCCACCCATGCCCCCTTTGGCGAGGGACTCATCGGCTTTCCCGCCCTGGCGCCGAAACTCCTGGCCGTCCCCGGCATCTCCTGGTGGTGCATTGATCTCTGCTTCATCCACGGCGCGTGGGACCTCGTCGAACCCAGCCTGAGATTTGTCCGGGATCTCGAGCGGAATGCGCTAACCTGAAGAGCGGTTTCTCGCGCATGGGTCGCATCTGGCGAAGGTTCTTCGACATCCGCCGTGAAGAGTATGGCCGGGCGTTCTCCATGTTCGCCTACCTGCTGTTCGTCCTCCTTGCCTACTACATCCTCAAGCCCGTGTCGCGCGCGATGTTCGTCGGGCGCTTCAGCATCGATCAAGTCCCGTACCTGTACATTCTCATCGCCGTCGTCGGCGGCCTAATGGCCACCGCCTATAGTAAAGTCGCCGTTCAGATTTCTCTCAAGGCGGCGGTCACCTGGACGACCATCGTGTCGGTCGCGACCCTCGTTCTGTTCTGGTGGGCGCTGCCGTATGCCAAGGACAAAGCTCCGTGGATGCTGTATGTCTTCAACATCTGGGTGAGCCTGTTCGGCGTGGTCGTCGTAGCCCAGGGCTGGATCGTCGCCTCCAACGTTTTCAACGCGCGCGAGGCGAAGCGCGTCTACGGGCTCGTCGGCCTGGGGGCCATCCTCGGGGCCTGGGTGGGCAGCGCGGTCACGGCGTTTTCCGTGGAAGCGGTCGGCGTTGAGAACCTGGTGTTGGTGAGCGGGCTGTTTGTCGGCGCCAGCTATGGTGCGTTCCTCCTCACGGCAACCCGCAAGGGGGTCAACCTGGCTAGCGCCAGGGGGCAAAGCTCCGAAGAAGCAGGCTTCTCACTCGCCGGGATGCTGCGCGACGTTTCGCTCCACCGGCATCTGCGGCTGATCGTCATCATCATCACCGTAACCTTCATCGTCGACGTCATGGTCGAGTATCAGCTCCAGGCCATCGCCAAACTGACTTACGTCGACGCGGCGGGCATCGCCGAGTTTTTGGGCGGATTCTACCTCTATTTGAATATCCTCACCTCCGTCCTGCAATTGTTCGCCACCACCGCTCTCGTGCGCTGGCTTGGGGTGGGCGGCACGCTGCTGGTGATGCCGGGTTCCATTGCGCTCGCCTCGATTCCGAGCATCCTGTCGCCGGGGATCCTGGCCACCGCCGCGGTGCGGATGGTGGAAGCGGCGAGCCGCTATTCGTTTAACCGCGCGGGAATGGAACTGCTTTACCTGCCACTGCCCCTGGAACTGCGCAACCGCACCAAGGCCTTTGTCGATATCGCCGTGGACCGCCTGGGCCGCGGTCTGGGCGGCATCCTGCTGGTGGCGTTCACCTGGCTCGGCTGGACGACGCCGACCGGCGTGCCCGTCCTGACAATTCTGTTCTGCGCCGGCTGGATTGTGCTCGCCCTGATGGCGCGGAAAGAGTATGTGCAGTCGGTGCGCGGGAGGCTCGACCGGCGCCGGTTCGACCTCGCCTCGACGCGCGTCACCGTGGATGATCCCGCCGTGATTCGCGCGCTCGAACAGGCGACCCGGTCCGGCCAGCCGCGGCAGGTGACTTACGCGTTGTCCGTGCTGGCGGAGTCGCCCGGGTACGATTTGGCTCCGGTGCTCCGCCGCCTGGCGGAGCAGGACAGCCCCGAAGTGCAGGCGAAGGTCTTCGATCTGGCTGCATCTGCCAACTCACCGGATCTGCGGGAACAGGCCGCGGTACTGGCCGGGCGGGCGAAAGACGGCGCCGGCGCGACGGCCGCCGCGCGGTACCTCGTTCTCACAGCCGCCAGCCCGGCGGAGGAGGCGGCCTCGCTGCTTGCCGCGGCGGGTCCCGCGGCCTGTGCGGGCGTGCTGGATGCCCTCCGCATTCGCCCCATTCTGGCCGAACAGGTGATTGGAGCCGGCTGGCTCACCGCTGCGGCCGGCAGCGAGGATCCGGCTAAACGGCAACTGGCCGCCACCGCCGCCGGCATCCGGGGAGGCGCCGTGGCGGCTCCTGTCTTGCACCAGCTTCTCGCCGACGCCGATCCTGGCGTGGTGGCCGCCGCATGTCGCGCCGCTGGCGAAACCCATGACCGGGCCTACGTGAGCGCGCTTCTCAGCATGCTCACCGAATCGGGCCTCCGCGGCAGTGCCATTGACGCGCTCACGGGCTATGGTGTGGCCATTGTGGGTACGCTTGGCGACGTTCTGGAAGACCGCCAGGCGCCCCCGGCGCAGCGCCGCCAGATCCCGCGCGTCCTGCGGAAGGTCTCCGACCAGAAGGCAGTCGATGTGCTGCTGCGCTCGCTCAGCGAGCCCGACATCTCCATCCGTCTCGCGGTGCTGAAAGCCCTGAACCGGCTGCGCGAATCCGCGCCGCAGTTGGACTACGGCGAGCGCTATGTCGTCCCGCAGATCCTGCACGAGGCCCGAACGTATTGCGAACTGCACGCTGCCCTCGCGCCTCTGTCGGCGGAGAAGGGGCGCGGCTCGGCCACGGCGTTGCTGGTGCGTTCGCTCGGCGAACGTAGCCGCCAGGCCATCGACCGGCTTTTCCGCCTGCTCGGTCTGCGCTACCCTCCCAAAGACATTCATAACGCCTATCTGGCGGTCACGCGTCCGGGGCACGAGGAAGCGGCGGCCGCGATCGAGTTCCTCGATTCCGTCCTCGACGGTCCGTTGAAGCGCGTTGTCGTACCGGTGCTCGAACCGGCAGGCCAGTTGACCGAGCGCGGCCGCGAGTTATTCGGTATCGACATCCGGACGCCACAGGCGGCTCTGGCTGAGATCCTCCGCTCGCGCGATCCCTGGCTGACGGCGTGCGCCGCCGCGTCCGCCGGAGAATGCGGCTTCTCTGAATTGTTGCCCGACCTGCGCCGCACCGCTCAGGAGTGCAGCGCTGAGGTGCGGGCGGTGGCCGCCGCTGCCGAGGCGGCACTGGCATGAGGCACCTATGGCTGAACTGAACATCGTCGAGAAGGTCATTGCCCTTGAAGCGGTCGAGCTGCTGAAGGCGCTCAGCCCGGAGCAGCTTTCGCGAATCGCCTCCATCGCCCGCGAAGTGCGCTACAGGCCCGGGGAGACGATCTTCGAGCCGTCGGGCGGTGTTGACGCGTTATTCATCGTCCTCGATGGAACGGTCGACCTCAGCCGCGATGGGGTCTCGATCGTCACCGCGCGCCAGAACGAAGTGCTCGGGGCCTGGGCTCTGTTCGACGACGAACCGATGCAGGTCGCCGCCAAGGCGATCGATGACGTGCACCTTCTGCGCATCAACCGGGACGACTTCTACGACCTGCTGTCGGATAATATCGAAATAGCCGCTTCGATCTTCGCCACTCTCGTCCGGCGCTTTCGCAAACTCGTGGAACAGGGATGAACGCCTCCGCATGAACGCAGATCCGCACAGCGAACTCGAGGCAGCCCGGCGCGAACTGGACCAGGTGCGCGAACAGCTCGTCAACGCTTCACGCATGGCCGCGCTCGGCAGTCTGCTGGCTTCGATCATTCACGAGATCAACACGCCCGTGGGTTCTATTCTGTCGAACAACGAGACGATGCTGCGCTCCGTCGACACTGTGCAGAAGGCTCTCACGCCCGTGGCTGCCGAGTCGAAAGAACTCGCCAGGGCCGGCCGCCTGCTCGAGATGATGCGCGGGCTGGCGGAAGTCGACAAGCTGGCCTGCGAGCGCATTGCCTCAGTGGTCCGCGGACTCAAGACGTTTGCCCGCGCCGATGACGCGAGACCCCGAGCGGCCGACCTCCATGAACTTATCGGCAATACGTTGAAGCTGGTCGGGTGCGAGTACCGCCGCCGCGTGAACGTCGTCACCGAGTTCGGCGATCTGCCCGAGATCGAATGCTATCCGCAGCGGCTGAGCCAGGTGCTGCTGAATATCCTGGTGAACGCCGGACAGGCGATCGAAGGCGAGGGAACCGTGACGGTCACGACGGCGCTCGAAGGCGGCCGGGTCCGCATCTCGATCGCCGATACTGGACACGGCATTCCGCCCGAGCTGATGCCGAAGCTGTTTTCCGGCTTCACGACCAAACCGATGGGCGTCGGTACGGGCCTCGGCCTGTCGATCTCGAAGCAGATCATCGATGAGCACGGCGGAACGATCGACGTCGACAGCGAAGCCGGCTCCGGCACCGTGTTCCACATCCGCATCCCGGTAGAGCAGGCCGGCACCGAACGTGCGCCCCAGAACAGCGAGCGAAAGGACCCATCGTAAGTGGCAATCAACGCGACACCGAAGATTCTTCTCGTCGATGACGAAGAAATGGTGCTGACGAGCATTCGCGCCTTCCTGACGCTCGAGACCGACTACGAGATCCTGACCTATGCCGACGCCGAGGCCGCGCTCAAGGTGGCCGAATCCTCGCTCGTGGACGTCGTCATCTCCGACTACCTCATGCCCAAGATGAACGGGATCCAGTTCCTCGCCCGTGCGCGGCAGTTGCAGCCCGAGACGCCGCGCGTCCTTCTGACCGGCCATGCCGACAAGCAGAGCGCGATTCAGGCGATCAACGACGTGAGTCTCTTTCAGTACCTGGAAAAGCCCTGGGACAACCAGCAGCTTCTGCTCGTGATCAATGCGGCGATTGAGCGGGCCCGTCTCTACCGCGACCTGCGCGACAAGATCGCCGAACTGGCGGCGGCCAATTTGAACCTGCGCGACATTCAGGCGCGCCTGCTGCGGGCGTTCTTCTAACGGCGCCGCAGCGGCGCCGCCATCTGTGTGAACACGTTCCGCGGGTAGTCCTCGATGCCCGTGAAACCGAGCCGCCGCGGATCCCGCCGGAGCGGCGCGTACGCCGTACGGAAGAGCCAGTCCCACACGGAGAGGGTGATCGCGAAGTTCCGGTTCTCCGGACCCGCTTCCGGATGGGTGTGATGCCAGATATGCATCTCGGGACTGTTCACGATGTACTTGAGCGGACCGATTCTCCACCGCAGGTTGGCGTGCGCGAAGTGTCCCACCAGGGTGTTGACCACGCCGTACCAGAACATGGCGGCGACGCCGAAGCCAAACCAGGCGGCCAGCGGGTAGAGCATCGTGCGGTAGACGACGACCTCGAACCAGTGGAACCGCCAGTTGCCGATCCAATCCATCTCTTCGATGCTGTGATGCACTTCGTGGAATCGCCAGAGCACCGGGACCCGGTGCAGCAGATTGTGAACTCACCACTGTGCGAAATCGAAAACGACGAGCAAGACGGCAATCTGGACCCAGAACGGTTGGTTGCCCATCGCGCCCAGATAGAAAGACTCGCGCAGGTGCACAAGGTCCAGGGCACGGTCGAGAAAGGCGATCAAGTGGACCGATGCCGCGCCGGTCAGCACCCCAAGGTATTCGCCGTTGAAAACGAGATACGTGAGGTCGGTCCCGATGCCCCGCCGCAGAATGGCCCGGCGTTCTCGCGGCCAGAGACGCTACAGGACCACGAATGCTAGCGACAACCCGAACAGCCAGACCGCATACACCATGGCGCCCCCAATATTCTCCCAGATCAGGCTCCGCCGTTGGGGCGAGCGGCGGGGAACTCGAGGATGAACGCCGCCCCCCGGCCGGGCTCGCTCTCGCACCAGACGCGGCCGTTCATCGCTTCCACCAGGCGCTTCACGATCGCCAGGCCCAGACCTGTTGAGTTTTCGCCGCCGGTCGGTTGCGCCGTGAGGCGTGCGAACTTCTGGAACAGCCGCTTCTGGTCCTCCGGCGAGATACCGGGGCCCTCATCGCGGACCGCCGCCCGCACCGAGCCGTTCGAGGCCGCCACCTCCACCCAGACGTTGCGGTCCGGCGGCGAGTACTTCACCGCGTTCGAAATCAGGTTGTCCAGCACCTGCCCCAGCGGCCCCGGATCGGCCAGCACCGGCGGCGGCGCCTCGGGTCCGGCGAAGTGCAGTTGGATCCGCTTCGCCTCGGCGCGCTTCGTGTAATCGCGCATGGCCTGGCGGACCGTGGCGGCCAGATCCACGGGCTGCGTTTCCAGCTTCAACAGGCCCTGCTCGATGCGGTTGATGTCGAGCAGGTTGGTGACGATGTCGAGCATCAGGTTCGCGCTGCGGCCGACGCGATGGGCGATGTCGCCGACTTCGGCCGGATCCATGTCCGCGGCGTCCTCGTGCAGCATCTCGGCATAGCCCTTGATCGCCGACAGCGGGTTCTTCATGTCGTGCGCGGCGATGCCCATGAATTCGTTTTTTTCCTGGTTGAGCAGCGTGAGCGCCTCGTTCTGCCGGCGAATCTCCTGCGTGCGCTCCTCCACCACGGACTGCAGCCACCGGTTCTGCTCCCGCAGGCGCCGTGAGCGCCAGTTCGCCAGCAGCGCCATCGCCGCGCCCGCGCTGCCCAGGTAGAGCAGCCAGGCCCACCATGTCCGGTACCAGGGCGGCTCCACGGTCAGCGGGAAAACGGTCTCTTCGCTGACGGCGCCGTATAGATTCCGCGCACGGAGCCGCAGCGTGTAGTCGCCCTCGGGCAGGTTCGTATAGGCGCGGACGGCTTCCGGACTCCAGTCCGGACGCTGCCGGTCGAAGCCTTCGAGGAAGGCCTCGTACCGCGTCTGGCTCTCGTCTTCGAAGAACGGCAGGGCGAATTCGAAGCGCAGCGAATTGCGCGCGTGCGGGATGGCGGCGCCTCCCGCGACCGGCGTGCCGTCGTGGACAGAGACGACGCGGCGCAGCAGCACTTGTACGGGAAGATTCAACTGCTTCGGGACTGCAGCGTCGTAGCGTAGGATTCCTTCGGTCGTGCCGGCCCACAGCACGTCCCTGTCTCCGGAGAACAGGGCCGTGACGCCGGCGTTCGGACGGCGCAGCGGCCCAGGGTCCCAGCGGTAGCCGTCTCCCTCCGGCAGCAGGCGCCCGGAGAAGCGCTCCGAACCTAGCCAGATCTCTCCGCCGGCGCCTTCTGCGATCTCACTCACGGGCACGCCTGGCGGCAGCAACTGCCCCAGGCGATCTTCCGGGACAAATCGGCCGGACTCGAAGCGCAGCAGACCGCGGTCCGAAGCGAACAGCAGGCGTCCGAAATGAGAAATGGGCGTACCGCGCCATCCGGGACGCCGGCCGCCGCGCCGAACGTCTCCACCGTGGCGTCCGGCAGGAGCCGCAAGAGGTCGCCGAACGGCTTTCCGAGCCACACTGTGCCGTCCGCCTCCTCGACGATGCGGTCCACCACCTGGTCGATGCCGCCGACCGGCTCGGCGGACCAGCCGGAGCTCGGCCGCAACCGCACGAGCCCGTCCAACCCGCCCGCATACACGACTCCGGGCTCGCGCCGCGATGCGGCTAGCGCCAGCACGACCCTTCCCTTGTACGCCAGGCGCGACGTTCCACTGCGAATCAGGTACACGCCGCCGTTGGCGGCGGCCAGGAGCCCGCCCTCCTGGGGCAGCAGCGCCCATACCTGTTCGGCAATGCCCGGCACGGGGATGAACCGCGCGGGCCGTCCGCCGGCTCCCGGAGTCAGGACACGGACTCCCAGGCCATCGGCTGCGTAGAGGCGGCCAGCGTGCCGCGCAATGGCTACCGGCGCCGCGCGCGCGCCGGTGCGTTCGTCGAAATAGCTGAGCGGCGAGGGAATCTCGACGCGGGCCACGCCGCGGTCGAGCGCCAGCCACAGGCCTCCCTGGCGGTCCGGCGCGAGCGCATAAACCGTCGGATCCTGGAGTCCGGAACCGGTGTCGACGATGGCGCGAATCGCTCCGGCGAAATCGGCCAGCAGGACCCCGCCGCGCACGGTGCCGAACGCCGCCGTTCCGTCGGGCAGCAGCGCGCAGGCGAAGATCTGGTTACGGCGCACGTACTCCGCCGCCGCGTGCTCCTGTGGGACGAAGGCTCCTCGCTCTCCCAGGAGGACGCCGTCTCGCGTCACCGCCAGCAGTCCGCCGCGCGGGTGTTCCAGCAGGCACCACGGTCCGGCGGATGCGAACCGTTCGCCTCCCGGCACGCGCTCAATCGACTCGCCGTTGAGCCGGAACAATCCCTGCCGCGCCTGCGAGAGATACAGCGTGTCGCCCGCCCAGAACGAACTGAACGCCGTCTCGCTCTGCCAGACGCGCACCGGCTCTCCCTGGCGCCAGCGGAACAGCCGGCCGAGTGTCGTGAAGTAGATGCCCTCGGCCGTGGCGTGGGTCTGCCAGACGTCCTGGAAGCGGCGGTGCTCTTCGGGCAGGCCGGCCGTGAGCGACGCGTACTGCAACAGACCGTCGGGGCCCGGTTCGAGATAGCCGAACTCTTCCTGCGCCCCGACGTAAATCCGTCCGTCCTGCCCGAGCGCGAGCGAGCGCACGACCGAACGGTTCGCCACCGGGATTGTGCGCCAGCGGACGCCGTCGTATTCGAGGACGCCGTCGTTGTTGGCGAAGTAGATCAGGCCGCGCGGGTCCTCGACGACGGCCCAGTTCTGCGCCTTGGCCTCGTAGTCGCGCGGCAGGTAGTTCTGGAGGAACGGCAGCCCCGCTTCCTGCGTCCATGCCAGCAAGGGCGACAGGAAGAGCCACGCCAGTAACGCATATCGGAACCCCACCTCGATCAGTCTACCGCTCCATCGCAAGGTCGATCTGACGCGCTATCCTGGCAACTGTGAGGACCACGATCTCTTCGCGGGGCAAGGTCACACTACCAGGGCGGCTCCGGCGGATGGACCGCATCGAACCCGGCCAGGAGTTTCTCGTCGAACGTCTCCGCCGGGGTGAGTATCGATTGACACAGCGGAAGGCTCCTCGAGGCGAAGGTGTCGTGGACTGGTTGCTCGCCTGCCCGCTCCAGGGCTATTTCGTTCCAATCGATTCCTAGTGGCAAGCCCGCTCATCGCGGAAAGAGGCTGCTCAACTCCTCCGCGCCGGGACGCCGCCCGTATTCACACAGTTCGAACGATTCCGCGTGCCGGATCGTCCGCGCGCGCTCGGCCCCGTACCGCCGCGCCGCAGCTTCCCGGGCGGCTTCGCTGAGAGACTGCGCCCGCATGCCGCCCAGCCACTTCCTGCGCGCGTCCGCCTCGCGCGGCACCTGGTCGAGGCGGTGATCGAGCCAAGGCAGCCACTCGTAGAACTGCGAAACATGTGCGTCGAGCGCGTTCACCTTCCTCTCCCAGACATCGTCGATCGCCACGACGACGTCGGGCCGGAACGGCGCTGGTTTCTGGAAGCCGTCCTGGTAATAGAGAAAGACGGGGTTGTCGCGCAGAGCGGGCGAATCGGCCACGACGTTCGGGACTACTACGAGGAACGCCGCGTCCTGCACCAGCACGCCCGTATAGCGGTGGTCGGGGTGGTAGTCGTTCGGACGCGGCGCGACAACGACATCGGCCTTCCAGTCGCGGATGGCGCGGATGATCTGCTTGCGCACGGCGAGAACCGGTTCCAATTCGGCGTCATGGTTATCGAGAACCTGGTATTCCGCGATGCCGAAGCGGCGCGCGGCTTCCTGCGTTTCGAGGTAGCGCCGCCGGGCCAGCGTGCCGCCGGCCATTTCGTGGTGTCCCGCGTCGCCGTTGGTCACCGACAGGAACTTCACCGCGTGTCCCGCCGCGGCGAGCTTGATGGCCGTTCCGCCGAACTTGAGGTCGCAGTCGTCGGGATGGGCCCCGATCGCGATCACCCGGAGTTTCTTATCCTGCGCCATGGTCCCGGCCGCCATGAGCAGCGTGAGGAGGAATACCTGCCATTTCATGGCCTCCAGACTAGCAGAGACCCTTACTGCTTCAGCGCGAACGCAACGTACGTCCCGCCGGACTTCGCGCCGCTCTTGCCGCCGCCCGCGCCGATCACGATGAACTGCCGGCCGTTGATCTCGTACATCGCCGGGGTCGCGTTGCCTGACGCCGGCAGTTCCGTTTGCCACAGCAGCTTGCCGGACTTCTTGTCGAACGCGCGGAACTTCCGGTCGTGGTTGGTCGCTCCGATGAAGAACAGGCCGCTCTTCGTCACGATGCCGCCGCCGTAATTCTCGCTGCCGGTGTTCGTCATGCCTTGCGCCGCCAGTTCCGGAAATTCGCCGAACGGGATCTTCCAGGCAATTTCGCCGGTGGCCAGGTTGATCGCGTTCAGCGTGCCCCACGGCGGCTCGATCGCCGGATAGCCGTCGGGATCGAGGAACTTGTTGTAGCCGTCATGCGTGTACTTCACCTCGTAGGGCGACACCTCGCCGGCGCCCGCCGCCCGGTCTTCGCCGGTCAGGACGAAGTTGGCGATTGCCTCCGCCGCGGTGTCGCCCAGGTGGCCGAAGCCCGGCATGCGCCCGACGCCCTTCTGAATCACCCCCACCATCTGCGCCTGGTTCATGCGTTTGCCAAGCCCGAGGAGGGTCGGGAACTCGGGCGGGCTGCCCTTGCGGTCATCGCGATGGCAGTTGGCGCAGTTGCGGTTGTAGAGCCCGCGTCCGCTGGCCACGCCGCGGGGCAGGGTCCTCGGCACCAGGCGAAGAATCCAGGCCATCTCGTTGGCGTTGACATAGAGCAGATTCGTCTCCGGGTCGTACGCCGCGCCTCCCCACTCGCCGCCGCCATCGAAGCCGGGAAACACGATCGTTCCCTCCTGGCTCGGGGGCTCGAACTGTGGTCCGCTGCGGACCTGGCGGAAGCGCTCCCGCGCGATCCGGTTCGCCTCCGGCGTACGCTGGGTCAGCATGTCTTCGGTCAACATCTGCCGCGAGAAAGCCGGTGGCTTGCGCGGCAGAGGCTGGGTCCTCGCCAGCAGTTCACCCTCGATCGGCGACGGCGGGACATCCACTTCGTCGATGGGAAACAGCGGTTCCCCGGTCTCGCGGTCGAACACGAGCACATGGCCGCTCTTGGTGATCTGCGCGACGGCGTCGATGCGCTGCGTCCCGCGGCGGATGGTGACCAGCGCCGGCGCGGACGGAAAATCGCGATCCCAGACGTCATGCCGGACGGCCTGGAAGTGCCACTTGCGCGTGCCGGTCCGGGCGTCGAGGCAGAGCAGGGTATTGGCGAACAGGTTGTCGCCGTGCCGGTTCGCCCCATAGAAGTCGTAGGCGGCCGACCCCGTCGGCGCGTACACCAGGCCTCGCTCGACGTCGAGCGCCATCCCCGCCCAATTGTTGGCCGCGCCGAGGAAGTCGCGCGCATTCTCGGGCCAGGTCTCGGCGCCAAACTGGCCGGGCAGCGGAATCGTGTGGAACGTCCAGCGCAGTTCGCCGGTGCGTGTGTCGAATGCGCGGATATCGCCTGGAGGCGACGGCAATCCCTCGCTGCAGAGGCTGCCCAGGATCAGAAGGTTTTCAAAGACGACGCCAGGAGTCGTGGCGGAAATCGTGACGGTCTTCGGATCGCGTCCCAGGCCTTCCCGCAGGTCGACACGGCCGTTGTCGCCGAAACCGGCCGCCGGCTTGCCCGTCTTCGCGTCGACAGCCCACAGCCAGTTCCGCGCCACGAGGAAGATCCGCGAGTTCGTGCCGTCGGTCCAGTGCGAAACGCCGCGGTTCCGGAGGCGCCGACGCCCAGTCTCTTCGGGCAGCGGATCGAAGCGCCACACGAGTTCCCCGGTTTCGGCATTCAGCGCGACCAGAAAGAGTTGGGGGGTCGTCGTATACAGGATCCCGCCGACAACGATGGGGTTGCACTGCATCTCCGAGCCGTCGAACGCGTCGCCCGTGTCATAAGTCCATGCCACATCGAGGTTGCTCACATTGCCGGGATCAATCTGCGTGAGGGTCGAGTAGTGGATGTTATCGGGGCCTCCGCCAAACGCGGGCCAGCCGCGGTACGGCGCATTGCCGCCGCCAGACTGGCACGCCGCAAGCAGGGCGGCAAGAACGATCAGACTCGGAACAGTGGCACGCTGCACGGTGATTTCGCAGGATACCACTGGACTCACTGCCCGGCGAGGAACGTTTCCACCGCGCGCCGTCCCTTGCGCTGGTTCTCCCAGACCGAATCCAGGCACGCGACTTCGGAACGGCTGAGGTCCCAGGACAGCGGCGGTTTCTGGCAGCCCTCCCCACCGTCGAAGCGAAACTCCACGACCTGGAGGTTCAGAACCTTTCCGAGCAGCTTTACCTCCGTCTCGCCCCGGACGCCTTGCGACATGCTGCGCATGTTTGCGATCCCGATGAGCGGTGCGGACAACTGGTAGCCCCAGCCTCTCGGGCTCAGTTCGCTGCCCTCATCCTCGGGAAAGGACACGATCTGGATAAGCAGGACCTTTGGTTCGGTCCCGTGAATCCCGTCCTGCAGCCACTCCAGCAAGGCCGCCAGGCCGTAGTTGTCAAAATACCCCCCGTCCGCCAGATGCGGTGCGAGCTGCGGCGTGTCCGGCCGCGCCACGGGACTGACAAAGGCGAACGACGAAGAAAGCCGCGCCGCGGTGACGACCGGGACATCATAGACCGCGGTCAGGTCGACGAAGTTGCGCCTCTTGGGGAATGTGCTGGTTGCCAGCACCACCGGGCGGCCCGTTTCCACTTCGAACGCATTGAAGATCGCCGCCGGCAGGCTCCCGCCCGTCTTTTTCGTCCAATCAGACAGCCAGACGCCTTCGAGGCCGGCCCTCCGTGCAAGCTGATCCTCGAATGCGGCGGCCCGGTCGCCGCCGCGGAGGCGCGCCAGAGGTCCTGCCAGAGCTGACGGCAGGTCCCTGGTGACCAGGGCCCAGGCGAACACGTCCAGGCTGGGCAGCACGGCACGCTGCCATGCCTCCTCCGTCAGGTGCTTGCGCCGCACCTCGTCGGCTTCGGCCTGCGCCGCCAGGTAGTACATGGACCCGACGGCGCCGCCTGAGACAGCGCTGATCGCTCGCACGGACTTCGCGAAATCAGTCGTGTCTTGAGCCAGTCCGCTCAGAACGCGGGCCGTCCATCCCGCGGCCTGGACGCCTCCGCCCGCCGCGGCGACCACGATCACCCTGTCCCGGCCGGCGAGGACCTCGCGCGGGGAGATGCGCCCCGTCGACTCTTGAGGACGCACGGGAAACACATAGTCGGTTTCCGGCGTCGATCCCATCCAGATAAAGACTGCCAGCGGCGCAAGCAGCGGCAGGCGGTACCGGTCGAAGACAAACGTCAGGAACGATCCGATCAGGCAGAGGATCGCCGCGGCCAGAAAGACGAATGCCAGCGCCGGGGCACTTGCGGGCCACCACCATGGCGCGGCGGCCGCCTCGCCTCCCTGGAGGACGGTCGCTTTCGCTACGCTCATGCCGAAGAACCACGTCAGCGCCAAGGCGTTGACGAAGATTAAAGCCCAGTGGCCGGGCTTCACTTCGGCGATCCGGCCTGATTCGTCGAACGCGGCGAAGCCTGCCGCGGCGCTTCGGATCCACGGCCAGCGGCCCAGGCGAAACCCGTCTCGCAGCTTCCGATCCACGCCGTCCTGCAGAGCTCGTGCGAAGTTCGATCTGCCAATTGCGGCCGGCAGGAGCCAAAACAGCAACGACCCGGCGGCCACCGGAGCGACCATCGAGAGCAATTCGCCCCGCACTCCCAGTTGCGATTGCAGCAACATGTAGAACCCAAGCACGAAAACGGGGCTGGCAAACAGGAAGAACTCCATGGCGGCTTCTACCTGTGTCCGCTCCCGATGGGTCCACATCTCGTGGTCGAGGCTCGTGAAGGCGGTTTCGTACCGATCGATGGCCCAGGCAAAGACGGCAAACAGCGCAAACCCGGCCATCGCGCCCCACCACGACTCCAGGGGAATGAACAGCAGGAGAGCAACGAAGCCCGACGACAACGCCAGAGCGCGGCTGCCGGTGGAGATCGCAAATGCCGTCGCGCAGAATCCTGCAATCAGGGATCCAACACCACCCATCGCGCCGGCCACCGCTCCGGCGGCGCCGAACAGAAGGGGACCCGGACGGCGGAAGCTCATCCCGAAGCGCTCGTGCCCGTACTGGACGATGTTATTTGCCGCCGCCTGGGCGCAACGGCATGCCAGGAATGCGGCCAGGAAAGCCCAGGCCAAGCTTCGCTCATCGCCCAGCAGGAGGTTTCGGAGAAGGTCTACTTCCGCGGCGACCGGTCCGAAGAGCAGCACGGACAGCCACGTCAGCAGCGGAACCCGCAACAGGTAGACGTAGGCCCAGAAGGAGTGCATCCTTGCTCACGCCGAGGAGCGCCGCCGGCCTGCCGTCCTCTTTGTCTCGGGTTCCGCTTCCTCGGCGGATACCGGCCGCTTGCGCACCTCGAGGCTCTTCTTCAGCGCCTCCATGATGTCGATCACGGGCGCCACCGGCGGCTGGCTGATCTCGACGACCTTCCGCCCGGCCAGCTTTGTTTGAATCAGCTCTTCGAGATTCGCTCGGTAGGTATCCTTGTACTTCTCCGGTTCGAACTTCCCGGCCAGAGATTCGATCAGCATCCGCGCCAGCGCGAGTTCCTTCTCCTGGACCAGGTCCGTATCGGTGCGGAACTCCTCCACCTTGCGGATCTCGTCCTCGTAGTACATCGTGTGCAGCAGGATCCCCTTATCTCCAGGGCGCAGGATCACGATGTGTTCGCGGTTGTGCATCGCGATCTTGGCAACGCCGGCATACTGGCTCTGCTTCAGCGCTTCAAACAGCAGCGCGTAGGGCTTCTCGCCGCTGTCCTCGGGCGCCATGTAGTACGAGCTTTCGAGATAAATGGGATCGACTTCGGAGGCGGGGACGAACTCCAGGATCTCCATCACTTTGGAGGTTCGCGGCGCCACCTGGCGGATCTCTTCGTCCTCGACCACGACGTAGTGATCCTTCTCGTACTCGTAGCCTTTGACCAGCTCGCTCCGGGGGACGATCTTGTCCTCGGCTTGGCAGTAGATCATCTGCTTGATGCGCGAGTTGTCCGTCTTATGGAGGAGGTTGAAGCTGATGGTTTGGGCACGCGCCGCGCTGTACAGGCGGACCGGCAGCGAGACGAGCCCGAAGGTAAGGTGGCCCTTCCAGACGGTCGACGCCATGTTCCATAACGTACCAGATTTGTTCTGGTTTGGATATCCTGGGCGAAGTGGCGCTTGAAGAATATTCCGGCAAGCGGTCGTTTGACCGCACCCCGGAGCCTCGGCCCGCGGTCCCGGCGGCGGGCGGGTGGAGTTTCTGCGTGCAGCGCCATCATGCCAGCCGTCTCCATTACGACTTCCGTGTCGAAGTGGACGGTGTGCTGGTTTCCTGGTCTGTCCCCAAAGGACCGTCGCTCGTCGCCGGCAGCAAACAGCTCGCCGTCAAAGTGGAGGACCACCCGCTCGACTATGGCGGTTTCGAGGGCAACATTCCCAAGGGCAATTACGGCGCCGGGTCCGTGATGCTCTGGGACCGTGGAACCTACGAACTAATGGGGACAGACCCGGCTTCCGGGCAGATCGCGCGCGGGGATTTCAAGTTCCGCCTGTACGGGGAGAAGCTGCGTGGGGAATTCGCACTGGTCCGGATGAAGGGCCGGGGCAAGGGCAACGAGTGGCTCCTGCTCAAGAAGAAGGACGACTTCGCGGATCCCGGTTGGGACGTAGAAGCTCACGCCACCAGCGTCCTGACCCGCCGCACGCAGGAGGAGATCGCGCGGGACCTCCCCCCGCGGCGGACGGAAGAGGCGCCATCCCGAGCCATGCCGGAAGGGTCTGTCCCTGTTCCGATGCCGGAATCCGTGCAGCCGATGCTTGCGACGCTGACTGCGGACCTGCCCCGGGATGAGGGCTGGCTCTACGAGGTCAAATGGGACGGCATCCGGGCGCTCTGCTTCGTTGCCGGCGGCGGACTGCGGATCGTCTCCAGGCGGGGGAATCGTTGCGAACGGCAGTATCCCGAGTTAAGCGTCCTGCCCCGCAGCCTCAATGCGCGCGACGCAATTGTCGACGGCGAGATCGCCGTGCTGGACGCCACCGGGAAGCCCGGTTTCGGGCTGATCCAGCCGCGCATCATGGCCAGCGACCCGAACGCGATAGCGAACCTGGCCCGCTCCGCCCCCGCCGTCCTATTTGTGTTCGACCTGCTCTATCTTGACGGCTACGATCTGCGCGCTGTGCCTCTGTGGAAACGCAAGGAGCTGCTGCGGGACATCCTGCGTCCGTGTCCCGCCGTGCGGTATTCCGAGCATTTCACCGACGGCGAGGCGCTGTTCGAAGCGGCCCGGGAGCAAGGGCTCGAAGGGGTTCTGGCCAAGCGCGCGGATTCCCTCTATGAAGCCCGCCGCTCGACATCGTGGCTCAAGCGCAAGACGGAGCAGGAACTGGAGTTCGTCATCGGCGGCATGACGGCGGGCGAGCGCGAGCCGTTCGGGTCACTGGCTCTCGGCCTCTATGAAGGCGAATCCCTGATCTACGTGGGGAATGCCGGCTCGGGATTCTCCGAGAAGCTCGCTGCCGCTGTCGACGCGGAGTTGCGGCCGCTGGTGACCGCCCGCTGCCCGTTTCAGAATCGCGCCAGGATCCCGAAGGAGACCCTGTGGGTGCGCCCGCTCCAGGTGTGCGCGGTGAAGTTCCACTCCTGGACTCACGACAACCACCTGCGCGCTCCCGTGTTCCTCGGTCTGCGGCCGGACCTCGATCCACGCGATTGCGTCCGCGAACCGAAGGCCGCCACGCCTTTGCTGAACGGCCGCGACGAAATCTTCGTCAACGTCGATGGTGTGCGCGTCAAGTTCACGAATCTGAACAAAGTATTCTTCCCGGCTGACGGCATCACGAAAGGCGACCTGATCGCCTACTACGACGCCGTTTCGTCGCTGCTGCTGCCGCATCTGCGCGACCGCCCCCTGTCGCTGAAGCGATATCCCGATGGGATCGAAGGCGAGTACTTCTTTCAAAAGGACGCGCCGCGCAGCTTCCCGTCCTGGATGCACTTTGAGACGATCGAAGATCCGGAGAGCGGGAAGAAGACGCGTTTCGTGCTGGCACAGGACCGGGCGTCGCTCTTGTACCTGGCGAACCTCGGTTGCATCGATCAGAATCCGTGGATGAGCCGGGTTGGCTCGCTCGATCATCCGGACTTCATTCTGATCGACCTGGATCCGGTGCAGTGCTCGTACGACAGCATCGTCGAGGCGGCGCTGCTCGTCCGGGAGAAGCTGGAACGCATCGGCCTGCGTGGCTATCCCAAGACGACCGGCGGCGACGGCATGCACATCTACATTCCGGTGGAGCCCGTCTATACGTACGAGCAGGCGAAGTCATTCGCGGAGATCCTCAGCGTGCTGGTGGCGGCGGAGCGTCCTGCGCTGTTCACAACACCGCGCTCGGTGGCTCGCCGGGACAAAGGGCGCGTCTACTTCGATTACCTCCAGAACGGCCGCGGCAAGACGATCTCGGCGCCCTATGTGCCGCGCGCGCACCCAGGCGCCCCGGTGGCCACCCCCCTCGACTGGAGTGAGGTCTGTCCCGGTTTGGCGCCGGGCCGGTTTCGCATGCGCGACGCAATGGAGCGCTTCCGGCGGACCGGTGACCTGTTCGCCGGGGTCCTCGCGGACCGGCAGGAGATCGAACCGGCGCTCGAACGGCTGTCGGCCCTTGTGATGGGCGTAAAATAGGACAAGCTCATGCGCCGTGCGCGCTTCCTCTTTCCCATCCTGATCGCCGCGCTCGTGGCCGTCGTCGGGGTGACCTACTACAAACAGCGCCGCGACCTGGACGCGCAGGCTCCCCGCCGACCCGCACCCCTGCCCGACGGCATCGAAGGGCAGGCTGAGGACTGGTTCTGGACGCAGTCGGTGCCGGGACGGACCGTGGTCGAAATCCGCGCCCGCCGTGTGCGCCAGGAGAAGGATTCCGCCCGGCTCGAACTCGGCGGCGTGCGGCTGCGCATCTTCCGCGAGGATGGCGCCTCATACGACTACGTCGAGAGCGACTTGGCCGAGTTCTCTCCCACCGAGGAGCGCCTCTATTCCGAAGGTGACGTGACGATTACACTGGGCGTGCCGTCCGAAGGGGAACCGTCGCGGCAACTGGTCTCGATCAAGACTTCAGGCGCCGCCTTCGAGAGTCGGACGGGGAAGGCCACGACGGACCGGGTCGCCGAGTTCCAGTTCGAGAACGGCGAAGGCCGCTCGCGCGGGGCCACGTACGATCCCCAACTGCGCGAACTGATGCTGCACTCCGAAGCGGAGGTTGTCTGGCGGGGAGGCGCTCGTCCGATGAAGGTCGAGGCCGGCACACTGGTCTATAAGGAGATTGATTCGGCGGTCCTTCTCGGTCCGTGGTCGCGGCTGACGCGGGAGAATTCCGTGATTGACGCCGGCAGCGCGTTTGCCGTGATTGAGAATGGCGCCATCCGCCGCCTCGAGGCAAAGCAGGCTCGCGGCAAGGACGAACTACCGGGACGGACCCTGTTCTACGAGGCCGACGAACTGGCGGTTTCGTTTGCGGCCAGGGGGCTGACGGAGTCCGCGCGCGGCATCGGCAACGCGCGGATCGCTTCAAAGACACCTGCGTCGGAGACGGTGTTCACGGCGAACCGGATCGACATGGATTTCGTCGAAGGCGCGGCCGAGAGCGAGTTGGAGAAGGCTCTGGGTACCGGGAAGGCGGTGATCGAAACGCGTCCGCTGGGTGGCCGGGAAGAAGCGCCTGAGGCGAAGGTCCTCCGGTCCGAGGTTGTGGAACTGGCCATGCGACCGGGTGGAGCCGAGATCGATACGGTCGCGACCCATACACCTGGAGAGATCGAGTTCATTCCGACCCGGCCGGGCCATCGGCGGCGCCAACTGCTCGCCGAACGCTTGTGGATCCACTACGGTCGCCGCAACGTGATCCAATCGTTTCGTGCGGTCACGGTCGAGACGGCCACTGCCGGTCCCGCGGCGCGCACCTGGAGCGACAACCTGCTGGCGGACTTCAGCGAAGGCTCAGGAGAACTCCAGCGGCTTGAGCAGTGGGATAACTTCCGGTACGAGAGTGGCGACCGGAAGGCGTGGGCCGAGCGCGCGGTCTTCGAGCAGGCGTCCGATCGCGTGACGCTGCGGGGCCAGGCGCGTGTGACCGATCCTGGCGGATCGACCTCGGCGGCTCTCATCCGGCTCAACCAGACTAGCGGGCAGTACGAAGCTGAGGAGCGGGTTGCGTCGAGCCGCAATCCCGAGGGCAGGGCTGATGCCGGCGGCATGTTTAACGGGGACGGACCCGTTTTGGCTGTGGCTGACCGGATGCGGACCAGCGATGGCAACCGGCTCATCGTCTACGAGGGAAATGCCGTTCTCTGGCAGGGGGGGAATCGCGTCAAGGCGCACCGCATCGAAATCGACCGTGACGCACGCCGGCTCGTCGCGCACGGCAGCGTCGAAACGCTCCTGACGGAAGCAGAAGGGGGACAGACCTCGATTCTGGCGAGAGCGCTCGTGTACACGGACGAGGACCGGCAAGCGTTGTACACCGGCGGCGTGCGCTTGAGACGGCCGAGACTGCATGTGGATTCGCTGGAACTGCGAGTCATCCTGGCCGAGCCTGGCTCCGCCTCGCGGCTGGAACGTGCCTTCGCCGACGGCAAGGTCAAGATCGTGGAGCATTCACCCGGACGGTCGCGCACCGGGACTGGGGAACGCGCCATCTACGAGGTCGCCGAGGAACGGATTCATCTGCGAGGCGGCGATCCCCGCCTGGTTGACAGCGCGAAAGGCACGACACGCGGCGAGCAATTGACCTATTGGGCAGGCGATGATAGGTTGTTGGTCAACGGCCAGCCTGAGCAGCCGGCAGCGACCCGGCTCCGCCGCAGATCACCCTGATGTCCAAGCTGGAAACCCTGGAAATCTCTAAGGCCTATCGCGGCCGCAAAGTCGTCGACGACGTGTCTGTATCGGTCGAGGATGGCGAGGTGGTCGGGATTCTCGGACCGAATGGTGCAGGGAAGACGACGTCCTTTTACATGATCGTCGGGCTGATCAGCCCGGATTCCGGGTCGGTCTTGCTCGATGGGAGCGATGTCACCGCCTTGCCAATGTACCAGCGCGCCCGCCGGGGGATCAGCTACCTGCCACAGGAACCGTCTGTCTTCCGCAAGCTTACGGTCGAGGAGAATCTGCTGGCGATCCTGGAAATGCAGGCGCTCGGCAGCCGCGAGCGCGCCGACCGGCTGGAGCAGTTGATCGACCAGCTTGGCCTCGAAAGAGTGCGCCACAGCAAGGGCTACATGCTGTCCGGCGGTGAGCGGCGCCGCGTGGAGATCGCCCGCTCGCTGGCGATCAGTCCCAAGTTCCTGCTGTTGGACGAACCGTTCTCCGGGATCGACCCGATTCAGGTCCGGGAACTGCAGGGAATCATCGTCGATCTCAAGAACGCCGGTATCGGGATCCTGATTACCGACCACAACGTGCGAGAAACGCTCACCGTGACGGACCGGGCATACATCATCAACCAGGGCAAGATCTTCCGGTCAGGAAGTCCGGCCGAACTGGGCCGCGATGCCGATGTGCGGCGCGTCTACCTTGGCGAGAACTTCCAATTGACGTAGCGGCCGTCCCGGTGGCCGCCAGCGGCGGAACGGACCGTGGCGGAGCTCCTGTTCGCGCAGCCACTCGTCCGACCCGCAGGGGCGCGAGCTCCGGATCGTACGGCGGAGTTGCTGTTCTATCAGCGTGCATTGTTCCTGCCAGGTCGGACCCAGAAACTCGCGCCAGCGGTTGGGGCCGTATAGCCGCTCCCAGTCGAGGAGACTGAGGACGATGTCCTCGTCCCGTTTGCCGGTCAGGCGAGCGCGGGCTGAGGAGAAATCCCATTCTTCCGGTCGGCCCTGGAATCCGGCGCGCATCGGGTTGGCCTCGACGTACCGGATCGCGGTCCAGAAGTGCTTCCAGTCCAGGGGACTCGAGAAGTACCGGTTCTGGAAGAGGTGCCCGGTTCGGCCATAGCGGCTGTTGTAGTACATCGCCCAGGCGGTGTGGAGGCGCTGGAAGAACTTGCCGAGGGCCTGTTTCGAGGGGGGCGTGAGGATCCAGTGCATGTGGTTGTCCATGAGACAGAAGGCGTGCACCTGGATGTTGAGTTCGATCGCGAGCCTGGCGAATCGCTGCAAGTACTTGCGCTTATCGTAACCGGTGCGGAACAGCCGTTGGCGGTTGACGCCGCGAGCCACAACGTGGTGGGCGGTATCGGGGAAGACGGTCCGTGCGGTTCGAGGCATCCTACTTGTAAAGTCGTCAACTCGCCCAAAAAATCTCGCACCAAATTGAAACACCCGCAAAAGAACATGCACAAAGAACGGGGACAGACCCGCTTTCTCCCAGACCCTCTTTCTCCCGCTTTCTCCCCCCGGCTGCTCATGCAATGCAATACGGGGACGGACCCGGTTTTGCGCGGTTTTGCGGCCCGGCTTAGGAGGCCGTTCCTGGGGGAGATGTTTCTTCGTACCGCCGGCCTGTGATACCGTAAGGGTTACTCGCTGCAAGGAGGCGCTATGGAGGCCTTAGGCCTGGTGGAAACAAAGGGATTAGTGGGCGCGATCGAAGCCGCCGACGCAATGGTGAAGACGGCCAACGTCGTCGTCACCGGCAAAGAGTACATCGGAGCCGGATACGTCACCATCACCGTCCGTGGCGACGTCGGAGCCGTCAAGGCCGCCACCGACGCCGGAGCGGCCGCCGCGCGGCGCGTCGGTGAACTGGTCAGCGTTCACGTCATCCCGCGCCCGCACGACGAAGTCGAAAAGATTCTGCCCGGCGCCGCCAAGGGCAAGGCGTCTCTCGGCTAGCGTCTCATGTTGCAGGACAAAGACCTCGTCTCCATCCAAGAGGTCCGGCAGAAGGTCGACGCAGCCTATTCCGCCTTCCAGAAGTTCCGCAGCTTCACCCAGGAACAGGTTGACTCGATCGTCGAGGCCATGGCCGCGGCCGCCAGAACCCAGGCCGAAGCCCTCGCCATGCTGGCCGTCGAAGAGACCGGATACGGCAACGTCAAAGACAAGACAGCCAAGAACCTGCTCAACGCTGATATCCTGCCCCGCCGCATGCAGGGCATGAAAACCATCGGAGTCCTGCGCGAGATCCCCGAGCAGAAGATCGTCGAAATCGGTGTCCCTGTCGGTGTCGTCGCGGCGATCCTGCCAACGACCAACCCGACCTCGACCGCCATCTTCAAGACCCTGATCGCGCTGAAATCGGGCAACGCGATCGTCGTAAGCCCGCATCCCAACGCGTTTCGCTCAACCTGTGCCACCGTCGATGTCCTCTCCCGCGCGGCGCAGGCGGCCGGCGCTCCCGAGGGTCTCATCCAGTGCATCCACACGCCGACGACCGAAGGCACGACGGCGCTGATGCGCCACGAACGCACCGGTGTCATTCTCGCGACAGGCGGCCACGGCATCGTCCAGGCCGCCTACTCGAGCGGCAACCCGGCCTACGGCGTCGGACCAGGCAATGTGCCGGTGCTGATCGAGCAGTCAGCCATCGCCGCCGACGCAGTCGCCAAGATCGTGGAAGGCAAATCGTTCGACTTCGGCACGGTGTGTTCCAGCGAGCAGGCCATCGTCTGTGAGGAGTCCCAAAGAACACAGGTGGTGGCGGCCCTCAAGGAGAATCGCGCGTACTTCTGCAATGACGTGCAAAAGGATGCCTTGCGCTGCATCTTGCTGACTCCCCGCTGGACGGTCAACCCGAAGTGCGTCGGCCAGTCTCCGCAGCGCATCGCCGAACTGGCGGGCTTCGCGGTGCCGCCCGAAACCTCTATCCTCGTCGTCGAATTGGCCCAGGTCGGTAAGCAGGAGCCGCTCTCGGCGGAGAAGCTTTCCCCGGTCCTTGCCCTCTACGTCGTCCCCGACTTCGCCGCGGGACTGGCAACCTGCGAATCGCTCCTCCGCTTCGGTGGGCTCGGACACACCTGCGTCATCTATTCGCAGAACGACGAACGCGTGCGGGAGTTCGGCCTGCGGATGCCGGCGTTCCGCGTCCTTGTCAACACACCCGCTCCCCAGGGATCCACCGGCATCACGACGAACGTCTTTCCTTCCATGACGCTCGGTTGCGGCGCCGTGGCAGGCAACATCACCAGCGACAACGTGGGCCCGATGCACCTGTTGAACGTCAAGCGTGTTGCTTGGGAAGTACGGAAGGCATCGGACGCGTTTTCCGCTCCGTCCGCGCAGCCAGTCGACAAGCCCTCCATCGCCGCGGCGGTCGACCGATACCTGTCAGGCAAAGGCTTGGCGGCGCCGCCACGTGCCGTCGTGGAAGAGGTCGTGGACCGGTTCCTGGCGTCAAAGAAGACGCCCGCTCCGGCAACCCCGTCCTGTGCCTGCGAGCTCCCTGCTGCGCCGCAGCCGGAACCCCCACCGCCTCCGGCGATCGTGCCCTTCGTCTGCGAGGCCGACGTCAGAGATGCCATCGCCGCCGGGCGGAAGATCTTCATCGGTCCCAGGACCATCGTCACACCGAGCGCGCGCGACCTTGGAGCGGATATCCTGGTACAGGCGCAACGACAGTAAGGAAGAATCAGTGGATCTCGATCTCGATGTAGTGAAGCAGGAGTTGCTGGAGTACCTGGCAACCGAAGATTTTGTCGTATTCCGCGGCTATCCGTCGGCGGACGCGGCCCCGCCGGTGTTCTGGGATATCGACACGCACCCCGACTTCCACGCGTTCCTCCACGCGGCCCGCTCAGTCGGCTCGCGGATGATCGTCTTTGCCCACCGCACGTTTACCGGGGAGAGTCTCGACGAGGCGGAGGAACAGTTGAAAGACTCGATGCTGGGGCGGGAGGAGCGCCGCAGCCTGGAAGGCACGCTGCGCGACCTGAGGCGCTACGTCGGCAAGACCTGCGGCGTCGAGATGTCGTTCTTCCATGACAACCACCGCTTCACCTACGACCTGGAAGCGGAGTGGTACGAGGAGTTTCTGGATGTGCTCGACGTGCTCGACGAGACCGGTTCGGACGAGAACGACGACACGCCGCTTGGCGGGTTCTACTCCAACAATTGACCGCTCCGAACCGTCCCGCCCGCTGGCTCATTTCCCCCGAGGCTGACTGGTCCGGCCTGTCCCGGAATGTGGGTCTGTCCCCGTTAGCTGCCAAGGTTTTAGCGGCCCGGTTGGGCCCGGATCCGGTTGCAGCCCGCAGGTTTCTTGACCCGGGGCTCGACGATCTCCACCCCCCGCACCTGATGCACGGCATGGACGCAGCCGTCTCCCGCCTGCGCCGCGCCATCGGGAACGGCGAGAAAGTCCTGGTTTACGGCGACTACGACGTGGACGGCGCCACCTCCATCGTTCTGCTGAAGACCGCCATTGAGCTCGCCGGCGGTCAGGCGGACTTCCATGTCCCGCACCGCCTCCGGGACGGCTACGGCATGCAGGCCGGTGTGATCGAGGACGCGGCGGCCCAGGGGTTCCGCCTGGTGATCAGCGTCGATACCGGGATCCGCGCCGCCGAGGCGGTCCGCGCGGCTGCCGCGGCAGGCATCGATGTCATCGTCACGGACCATCACTTGCCGGAGGCGGAACTGCCGCCAGCCCTCGCGGTGCTGAATCCCAACCAGCCAGGCTGTCCGTACCCGGAGAAGAATCTTTGCGGTGTGGGCGTGGCGTTCAAGCTCGCCCAAGCCCTGTTCTCGTCTCTTGGATGGCCCGCCGCCCGCCAGACGCGCCTCCTGGATTCTTTCCTGAAGCTCGTGGCGATCGGGACGGTTGCCGACGTTGTGCCCCTGACAGGCGAGAACCGGATCATCGTGAAGCATGGACTCGCCGGGCTGTCGGATGTGCGGAACCCGGGATTGCGGGCGCTTCTGGACGTCGCGGGCTTCGGGAACGGCACGCTTCCGTCGGCCTCCCACATTGCGTTCCGCGTCGCACCGCGCATCAACGCGGCGGGGCGGATGGACACCGCCCGGCAGGTCATCGAGATGTTCCTCACCTCCGATGCGGCGCGCGCCCGGGAAATCGCCGAACAACTCAACGCTCTGAACGCCGAGCGCCAGCTAACCGAGCGGGAGATCATCGACGCCATTACGGCGTCTTGCGAAAGCGAACCCGTGGCGGACGATATGACGGCTCTCGTGTTCGCCGGCGAGGGGTGGCACCGCGGCGTTCTCGGGATTGTCGCGTCGCGGATGGTGGAGCGCTTCCACCGGCCGGCGTTCGTGCTCGGCATCGAGAACGGATCGGCGCAGGGTTCCGGACGCAGCGTGCCCGGCTTCCATCTTCTGGACGCCCTGGAATCGATGCCCGATGTGTTTACCAAATTCGGCGGCCATGTCGCCGCAGCGGGGCTGACGCTCGATTCCAGCCGGGTCGACGAGTTCCGCACCCGTCTGAATGCCTACGCCAGCTCGCGCCTCTCTCCGGCCGACTTCGTCCCCACGCACCGTGTGGATGCGATCGCCACGCTTGATGAGATCCACGAAACCGCGGCGGCGGATCTGGCGCGTCTGGCGCCGTTCGGCTTCGGCAATCCCTTGCCGGTCTTCTGCGCCCGGGGTGTGTCCCTGGCCGGGGAGCCTCGGGTCATCAAGGAGAAGCACCTGCGCCTCCCCATCGCGCAGGGAGGCCGGGTCGTGATGATGATGGGCTGGAATCAGGCAAACCGGGTGCCGGATCTTCCGCGGGACACCTTCGACGTCCTGTTTACTGTCGAGGACGATCCCGCGGGGGCGGCGCGCGGTTACCAGGGATGGTCTGTCATCCTCAAGGACTTCCGGTGATGGTTCCGATCTTCCTGGCGGCGATTGCGGTCACCACGTTCTTTGAGGGCGGGAGCCTCGGCCGGATGGAGCAGGTCGCGCCGGCGCACGTCCAGTGTGCCGTCGAAGGACAGTCCGACCAGGACGGCAGAAACCGCCAGGCCAACTGGTATTACTTCCGCCTCGACGGCCTGCCCAGGACAGAAATCCGCATCGACCTGACGGATCTGGAAGGCGAGTACAACTATCGCCCGGACTCCTACTCGGTGACGCCCCGGACCCGGCCCGTCTACAGTTACGACAACCGGTCGTGGCGCCACTTCGACAACACGCAGGTCACCTGGGACGATGCGCGCAAGCATCTGATTCTGCGCCTGACGCCGCAACGCGGACGGATCTGGATCGCCCACGCCGTGCCCTACACGACCGCGCACCTGTTTCGGCTGAGGCGCGAGATCGAGCGCAGCCCGTTCGCCGGGTGGACTTCGGCCGGCCCCACCAGCCAGGGCCGCGATCTCCCGCTGGTCACCGTCGCTGAGGGTGCGCCGCCGCGCGCCGTCTGGCTGATGGCGCGGCAGCACGCGTGGGAGACGGGCACGTCGTGGGTGATCGAAGGGGCGCTGCGCTTTCTCGTGTCCGCGGATCCTGGCGCTGCGGTGCTCCGCCGGCGCTTTATCTGGAAGATCTTCCCGATGGCCGATCCGGACGGCGTGGCCAACGGCAAAGTCCGCTTTAATGCACAGGGTTACGATGTGAACCGGAACTGGGACAGACCCGGTTCTGCAAGCACGCCGGAGATCTGGGCGATGAAACGCGCGATGCTGGCGTGGCTCGACTCCGGACAGCCGGTGGACTTGTTCCTCGCCATGCACAACCAGGAATCCGGCGACTATCTCGATGGGCCGGAGGGTCCGCTGGCCACGCGCCTGACAGCCGCCCTCGCGCGGACAGCCAGTTTCCAGGCGGAGACCAGCCCGCGGAAGACCGCGGATCCGAAGGCGGTCGCGGCGGGACGCATGATGGTTCACCAGAGCCTGCAGCACGAGCGGAGCGTGCCGGCGTTCCTGATGGAGATGGCGGTAGAAGAGAACAGAAAGCTGAACCGGCTGCGCAGCGTCGAAGACAACCTGCAGTTCGGACGCGAACTTGTCCTGGCGATTGGCGAGGCGCTCGGGGAAGGGAAGTAGGGCGGGGCCGCGCGGGCCCCGCCTTCGCGATCAGAAGACCAGCTTCAGCGCCAGTTGCAGGTTGCGCATATTGCCGCGCGTGCCTGTGATGATTCCGAAATTCGCCGCCTGAACGTTGGTGTTCGGGTTGCCCCAGTTTGGATGGTTCGGGAAATTGAACGCCTCGAACCGGAACTGGAGGTAGCGCTCCTCGGTGAAGTTGAAGTTCTTCAGCGCCGAGAAGTCCCAGTTGATGATGCCCGGCCCCATGAGTGTGTTCCGTCCGACCTTGCCGTGGGTGCCGAGGTCGTTTGGCGTAAACGCCGCCGTATTGAAGAACCGGCGCGGGTCCTGCTGCCCGCGCGGCAGATCGGGCGCCTGGCCGGTAGCGTTCGGACGGTCGAAGAACGCGCCCGTGTTGGAACGGTCGGTACCGTTGGTGACGGTGATTGGGAAACCGGACTGCAGCGTCAGGATCGAACCCAGTTGCCAGCCCCCGGCGATGCCGTTTAGGACCGGATTCTCGATGTTGTGCGGCCGTCCCTTGCCGAACGGAACGTCCCACAGGGCCGAAGTCACGAAACGCTGCCGCGTGTCGTGGCTCGACCGTGCGCGCTCGCACTGCCGGCAATAGCTGTTCTGCGGGAACAGCGTGTCGCCGCCCTGGTTGCGGATCGCGGTGGCCGTGTCGATCGCCTTCGCCCATGTATAGCTCACCAGGTACGTGATGCCGTTGCTGTACCGCTTGGTGAGCTTCGTGCCGAGAGAATGGTAATTGCCGTTGCCGCCGTTATCGACCAACTGAATGCGTCCGAAGTTCGGGAACGGCGAGCGGAGCGGAATCGAGCGGCTGTCCACCCGCGGGTCTGCTGGAATCGCTTCGTTCACCGCCCGCAAGCTCTCCAGCCGGTGGCTCTGGCTGCCCAGATAGCCCACCTCGAACAGCGTGTTCATCGGCAGTTCCCTCTGGACGTTGAACATGTACTGCCACGTGTAGGGCGTCCGCCGATCAAACGGATTCGCGAACGTGTACGGGCGGAAAACATTCGCCACGCCGCCGGCGATCGAGGCCAGGGAGTTCTCCCAGGTCAGATCGGGGAACTGCTGGCTCGAGTTGTCACGCAGCCGCCCCGCGAGGTTGCGCGCCATATCGAAACGGGGGTTGCCGGTGTCCTGCGAGTAGAAAGTCCCAATGCCGGTGCGCACCACCCACTTGTCGGTAGGGCTCCAGGAGATGCCGAACCTTGGAGCAAAGTCGTTCTTATCAATGCCCACCAGGCGATTGCCGAGCGAGCCATCGCAGCGGACGAGGATGTCGGGCCAGCGCAGGTTGATCCCCTCGTAGCAGTTCTGCCTCTGCGCTCCCTGCCGCATGAAGAATGGATACAGGCTTTGATCCTGCACGTTCTCCCCACGCAAGTCATTGGTCACGATGCCGTTGAACAGATTGCCGGTCTGGTCTTCCCACGGCGGCGTGAACTCGTAGCGGAGACCGAGGTTGATGGTGAGCCGCGGTGTCACCTTCCAGTTGTCATCCACATAGAGAGCGAATCCGGTGGCGTGAAACTTGGCGTCGGCGATCGAGACCGCGGCTTCCGCCTGGAATGTCTCTCCCAGCAGAAAGTCCGCGAACGCGTCGCCCGTCACTCCCGCCTGCGCCAGGTTCGCCGTCGCGTTGCGCTGAAACGTGAACTGGCCGCGCGCGAACTGGTTGCCCACCTGGATGTAGCGGTCCTGCCGCACCTCGCCCCCGAACTTGAACGTGTGCTTGCCGCGGATGATCGACAGATTGTTGATGAACTGCACCGCCGAGTTGTCGTTCTCATACGGACCTTCTGAACTGTTGCCGAACCCGGAATAGAGTCCCTGCAGGGATACGTTCGGGATGCCCCATTGCACCGGAGGGCCGCTCGCGAGCCCGGGGACGTTCAACTCGCCCACTACGTCCCGCGTGAACGCCAGTTCCGGACCGGTCGTGTTGTAGAACTTGGTGAATCCGAAACGCGTCTCGTTTACCACGAGCGGCGAAAGCACACGCGTGTTGGAAACCATCACCTGCTTGAAGTTCGTCACGATCTTCTCGCCGTTCAAACGGAGCAGTTCGGTGAGCTGGTTCTCGTCACCCCAACTGTAACGGCCCGACCATTGCGAACTGGACGACTCGACGAAGTCAAAGCGCCCAATGAACTGATCGCGGTTGATCGGTCGGCCCTGCGCCTGGACGAAGTTGTTGCGCAGCGACGGATCAGGCAGGTTGGGTGACGGATAAAAGTCCAGCAGCTTCAGCGAAACCGGATGGAGCCGCGTCTGTGGAATCACATTCCCCGGGAACGGCTGCGCCACAACCTGGTTCTCTTGCTGGACACGCGTGCGCGGGTCGAAGATGCCCTGCGTGCCCAGCGGAAGCTCCGCGAAATTGCCGCCCCGCATCGCCGGCGAGGGCAGGCTCGCCACCGACTGCACATTCCGGCGCTGCCGAAACCACTCGTAGTTGGTCATGAAGAACAGACGGTTGCGCCCGTCAAGCAGCTTCGGGATACTGATCGGGCCCCCGAGCGTAAACCCGAACTGGTTCCACTTGAAGGGATCCTTCTCCGGCCGGGCCGCCGTGAACGCGTAGTTCTTTGCGTCCAGCTTTTCGTTGCGAACGAAGGAAAACAGCGCGCCGTGGTAGTCATTGCTACCCGGTTTGGTTGAGACGTTGATCTGCGTCGCGCCGCGCCCGAACTCGGCCGGATAGATACCGCTCTGCACTTTGAATTCCTGCAGTGCATCCACCGACGGAAAGACGACGAACGTGTTGAAGTTCGGATCGGTGTTCTCCACCCCATCCAGCGTGTACCGGTTGAATTGCGCGCGGTGTCCGGCCACGGAGATGCTCTGGTCGGAGCGAACCCCTCCCTGACGCGAACCGGCCTGGCCCGCCGAAGGGAAGCCGAAACTCACGTTCGGCGCCAGCGACACCAGTTGCAGATAGTTGCGCCCGTTGAGCGGCAGCTCGACGATGCGTTTGTTTTCGATGACCGTTCCGACCGTGGAGCTTTCGCTGGCCAGCACCGCTGCTTCCGCGCTCACCTCGACCGTTTCGGTCACCTGGCCGACGATCAGCGGAAAGTCGGCGCGCACACTCTGTTGGACCTGGACTTCGATGGTGCGTGTCGCGGCCCGGAAACCGTCTTTCTCCACCCTCACCGCATAACTGCCTGGAGGCAACGAGGGAAACGCGTAAAGGCCCGCGTCATTCGAAACAGTACTGCGCACGGCATTGGTCGCGACGTTGGTGGCCGTGACCGTTGCGCCGCCGATCGCGGCGCCGGTTGGATCTGTGATGGCGCCCGTGATGTCGCCGAGAGTTTGCCCGATGGCTCCTATGCCCCCAAGCAGGAACGCACCCAGAATGAAAAGCTTCGTGGTTTTCATGCTTCCCCCAAAACGCTATCGAAAGGTCACTCTCTCCCCCCTGGCAACCTTCGGGCCCCAGGAGGCTCTTTAGAGAACAGCCCGAAATAGGGCCTAGAAAAATATATCATGCTTGTTTCGGCTTGTAGCGCAACTCCTCGATCCGCCCGGAGTCTCCGCTGTATACTAGTGTGTGCCTCTCCATCCGGACCGCTACTTCGACCCAAATCCCACCGTCCGCGACCTTTCGCGCCGCCTCTACCAGGGCGTGGCCGGGCTGCCGCTGGTCTGCCCGCACGGCCATGTCGACCCCAAGCTGCTGGCTGACGACGAGCCGTTTCCCGACCCCGCGGCCTTGATCGTCGTCCCGGACCACTACATCTTCCGCATGCTCTACTCGCGCGGCGTCTCGCTCGAAAGCCTCGGCATCCCGAGGCGGGACGGCGCGCCTGTCGAAACCAACATGCGCAAGGTATGGCAACTGTTCGCCGACCACTTCTACCTCTTCCGCGGGACGCCGACCGCGTGCTGGCTGACCCACGAACTCGAAGACGTCTTCGGCGTCACTCAGCCGCTCGATGGACGTTCGGCGCAAGCCATCTACGACCAGATGCTGGCCTGCCTTGAGCGTCCGGAGTTCCGTCCTCGCGCTCTGTTCGAGCGCTTTCGGATTGAAGTGCTTTGCACCACCGACGCCGCAACCGACACCTTGGAGCATCACAAGAAGATTCGCGAATCCGGGTGGTCGGGCCTTGTCCTGCCGACGTTCCGGCCGGACGCCGTCGTGAACCTCGAGAATCCGGACTGGCGTTCGGAGATCGCCCGCCTGAGCGAGGTGTCCGGCATCACAGTGACCAGTTTTTCACGCTATATTCAGGCGATCGAAGCGCGGCGCGTCTATTTCAAGGAGATGGGCGCCACCGCGACGGATCACGCGTTTCCATCGCCCTATGCCGCGCCGTTGTCCAGCGCGGAAGTCAATGGAATCTTCGACCGTGCGCTGGCGGGACAGACGCGTGAAGACGACGCGCGCCGCTTCAATGGCCACATGATCCTGGAACTGGCGCGCATGAGCGTCGAGGATGGCCTCGTGATGCAGATTCATCCCGGCTCGTACCGGAATCACAACCGCCACATCTTCGAAACCTTCGGTGCGGACAAGGGGTGCGACATCCCGACCGCCACCGAGTACACGCGCAACCTCCTGCCGCTGCTGAACCGGTTCGGCAACAACCCGCGTCTGCGGCTGGTGCTGTTCACCCTCGACGAATCCACCTATTCCCGCGAACTGGCTCCCCTCGCCGGCCACTATCCGGCGCTGCGGCTCGGTCCGCCGTGGTGGTTCTTCGACAGCATCGAGGGGATGCTGCGTTTCCGCCGCTCCGTAACGGAAACCGCCGGCATCTACAATACGGCTGGGTTCAATGACGACACACGAGCCTTCTGCTCGATCCCGGCGCGTCACGACCTCTGCCGGCGGGTGGATGCGGCGTGGCTCGCGGACCTCGTCTCGCGGCACATCCTCGACCTCGACGACGCCGAAGCGATGATCGCCGATCTCGCGCTCAATCTGGCGCGCGAGACATACCGGCTGTAGAGTGCCCGCAGTCTGTTACAATCGCGCCCAGGATGTCTACAAAAGCGACGGAAACGACAGCAAAACCGAAATCGCGCCGGCGGGCGATGGAAGCCGCGGCGCTGGCCCTTTTTGGGGCGGGAGCGGCCAGCGCGCAGACCGGCGGCGCATGGACGCCAAAGAAAGCCTCGGCCAATGGCCCCATCCGGTCCGGCCATCTCCTGTTCCTCAGCGGGATCGGCGGCTGGTATCCGGAGCGGCGGCCCAAGGCCGGCGACGTCCGTCAGCAGACCGCTGACGCGCTCACCATCATGAAGGAGGCCCTCGGCCGCGCCGGCTCTTCCATGGAGAATGTGCTCAAGGTGCAGGTCTCGCTCGTGGACCCGGAGAACAACTGGGAACCGATGAACGAGGTGTACAACACGTTCTTCCCGACGCCGCGTCCGGCGCGCTCCTACTTCGGCACAACCGGGTTCCGCCGTCCGGGGCAGCTCCTTCAGATCGATTGCATCGCGTACGTCGACTGATCCCGACGCATGCGAGACGGCTTCCTGGTCTACGACACGCACGCCCATCTGGGTACGGCGCGCCATAGCGGGCGTCGCGCCGCCCCGGATGATTTGCTTCGTGCGATGGACGGCGCCGGCGTCGACCGGGCGATGCTCATTCCATTTCCCGTGGTGGAGGATGTGCGGGCATCGCACGACGAAATCGCCGCCGCCGTCCGCGCGCACCCGGACCGGTTTGCCGGGTGCGCCTGCATCCCGCCCCTCGGACCGGGGTTTGCCTGCGAAGTTCGGCGCTGCGCGGAGACGCTCGGCATGCGCGCACTGAAGCTGCAGCCGCAATACCACAGCATCAATCCGATCGCGGCGTCGAGCGAGTTCTTCTTCGCCGCCGCGGTGGAGCATCGCCTGCCCGTGATCGTCCATACCGGGGCCGGTGCTCCCTTCGCGCTGCCCTCTTTGTATATCCTCCCCGCCCGCCAGTTCTCCGATCTCAACATTGTGATCGCGCACGCGGGCGGCGGAATCTACGCCGCGGAGGCGATCGTGGCTGCCACCGTCTGTCCGAACATCTACGTCGAGTTGTCGTCCCTGATGCCCCATCAGGTGATCGAGGTCGCCTCGCGCGTGCCCTCATCCCGGCTGATGGCCGGCTCGGACCTTCCCGAAAGCCTCGAAACCGAAATGGGCAAGATTGTTTCCATCGCGCTGCCCGAAAGCGCACGCCGGGACATCCTCTGGAATACTCCCCGGAGGCTGTTCGACGGCCTCGCGCCCGACGCTGGTTGACAGCGCCGAAGTATCCACGATACAGTTGCTTAATATACTGATCTTTCAGTCATTTAATAGCATCTTACAGGTGCTGTGAGGATTGCGGGATCGGAGGGAGTTGGGGCTTCTCGGACTGTCCTGGAACGGGCGGACGGTAGGGCCTGGGACACATTGGCCATGGATCAGAACCAGCAGCCGACGGATCGTGAGAATTCGGTAGCGCCGGAGGATTACGAGCACCTTCTGGAAGACTATAGCCACTTCGCGCCCCCGGCCGAAGGGGAGATCCTGGCCGGCACCGTCGTCAAGGTCACCGCCAAGGAAGTCATCATCGACTTCGGGTACAAGTCCGAGGGCCTGGTTCCGATCGAGCAGTTCACAACCCCCGCCGGCGAGGTCCATGTTCAGGCGGGCGATGTCGTCGACGTCATGATCGACCACGGGGAGCAGCCCGAAGGGTACATCCTGCTCTCTCATGAGAAGGCTTTCCGCGTTCGCATCTGGGACCACCTCGACAAAGCCTTCCGGGAACAACTGACGCTCTCCGGCCACGTGCTGGAGCGTGTGAAAGGCGGGCTCTCGGTCGATGTCGGCGTCAAGGCCTTCATGCCCGGCTCGCAGATCGACGTTCGCCCCGCCCACAACCTCGATTCGTTCGTCGGTCAGGACATCCCCGTCAAGATCATCAAGCTGAACCGGCGGCGTGGCAACATCGTCGTGTCTCGCAAGGCTGCGATCGAGCAGGAGGTCACTGAGAGGAAGGCCGTCACCCTCCAGCACCTCGAAGAAGACTCGGTACTGACGGGCATCGTCAAGAACCTCACCGACTACGGCGCCTTTGTCGACCTCGGCGGCATCGATGGCCTCCTGCACGTGACCGACATGAGCTACTCGCGCGTGAATCATCCGAGCGAGATCCTGCACGTCGGCGATGAGATCACCGTGAAGGTTCTGAAGTTCGACCGCGAGAAGGAACGCGTGTCGCTGGGCATGAGGCAGCTTGAGCCGGACCCGTGGCTCACCGTGATGGACCGCTACACGCGAGACTTGCGCGTTGTGGGCCGCGTGCTCAACGTCACCGACTACGGCGCCTTTGTTGAGATCGAACCGGGCGTCGAAGGCTTGATCCATATCTCGGAGATGACCTGGTCGCGGCGGATGAAGCATCCCGCCAAGGTGGTGAAGCCCGGCGACCAGGTCGAGGCGGTCGTCCTTGAAGTCAATCCCAAGGAGCGCCGCATCTCGCTCGGCCTCAAGCAGTTGGAACCGAACCCGTGGAGCACCATCGAATCTCGCTACAGCGTGGGTTCGGTCGTCGAGGGCCGCGTCCGCAACATGACCGACTTCGGCGCCTTCGTTGAAATCGAGGAAGGCATTGACGGGTTGGTGCATATCTCGGACCTTTCCTGGACGAAACGCGTCAAGCATCCGTCGGAGATCTTACGCAAGGGGCAGATCGTGCAGGCGGTGATCCTGGCGATTGACGCCCGCGCCAAACGCCTGTCGCTCGGGGTGAAGCAACTCCAGCCGGATGCCTGGGAGACCTACTTTCAGGCGCACCAGGTGGGGGATGTCGTCCGGGGCCGCGTCAGCCGCCTGGCCAGCTTCGGCGCATTCGTCGAACTCGCCGAAGGAGTGGAGGGGTTGTGCCACAATTCCGAAATTCCAGGCTTCACGCCGCGCAAGGCCGAGGAACCCCCTCTCAATATCGGCGAGGAATACGACTTCAAGGTCATCAAAATGTCCGAAGCCGAGAAAAAGATCGGACTGAGTCTGAAGGCCATTATCGACGACGACGAACGGACCCGGCTCGAAGACTACCAGCGCCAGGCAGCCGCCGCGACGACCACGATTGAAGAGGTCATGAGCCTGAAGGACCGGCAGGAGGAACAGAAATGATCTCCCGCCCCTCCCCTATTTGCCCCAAGGCGCCGGTTCGGGCGATACTGTAACGTGCGGTTCACAGGAGGCGTACGGAGATGACAAAGGCCGATCTGATCGAAGAAGTTGCGCGCGTCGTGGAAATGACGAGAAAGGAAGCGGAGGTGATCGTGGAAGCGATCTTCGCCGCGGTGGTGCGCGCGCTGCGGACCGGTGACAAGATCGAGATCCGCGGCTTCGGCAGCTTCCGGACCCGCCAGCGCCAGGCCCGCGTCGGCCGGAATCCGAAAACCGGTGAACGCGTGGATGTGCCCGCCAAGAAGATTCCCTACTTCAAGCCCAGTAAGGAACTGAAGGACATCGTCAACGACAGCAAGGGAACCGCCCCGGCGGAGACCGCTCCCACCGATTCAGCCCGCCTTGTCTGATGGACTGGCTGTGGAGTCCTTGGCGCTTTCGCTACGTCAGCCAGGCCAGCTCCGGGTCGGCGTGCATTTTCTGTGAAAAGGCCGCCTCTTCCGCCGACCGGGAGAATCTGATCCTGCACCGGGGCCGCTTCAATTTCGTCCTTCTGAATCTCTATCCGTATACGAACGGGCATCTCATGATTGCCCCGTACGCACACGTCGCCACGCTGGCCGGCGCCGAAGTCGAGACGGTCGAAGAGATGGCGCGCCTGGCCCGGCAGGCGGAGCGCGCTATCCGGGAAGTCTATCGGCCTCACGGCCTGAACATCGGAATGAATTTGGGTGAGTGCGCGGGCGCGGGTGTTGCCGGACACATCCATCTGCACGTGCTGCCGCGCTGGACGGGCGACGCCAACTTCATGACCACCATTGGAGAAACCCGCGTGATGCCCGAGGCGCTCGAAGAGTCCTTCGCCAAGCTCCGGCCCGCCTTCGCTGCCTGCCAGGAGTGAGCCTTCGATGCTTCGGGGATGGTGGATCGCCGGGACGGCCCTGCCGGCAGCGGTCATCGCCGCGGAATGGGCATTCGGACTGGGCGCCCGCGCCGCTATCGACCTGTTCCCAAGCCGCCTCCACCTGCTCCTTGCCTTCACCATTCCGGTCGCAAACTGGATCGCGCTCGGCCGTCAGGGGGACCGCGCCGGGGCCGCGGGTTTCGCCGCGGGCGTCGTCCTGCCTTATGCGGCGCTCGCGCTGCCGGTGCTCCCCGCCGCGGTCGCGCTGCTCCCTCTGGGCGGCGCGGGCTTGCTTGCTTTGTGGCCTCTTGGCGCCCTGGCAGCGTCCTGGCGGGCCGGGGCACTGCAGGGTTGGCGGTTCCTCATGCTGGCTCTGCTGCTTCATGCGGTGGCGCAGACGCCCTTCGTCGCCACGGCTGCCGCCCTGCGCCGCGCCACGTCCGGCATCCCGGAGGAAAGCCGCTCCGGCGTGCGTTTCCTGCGCGCCTTCGGATCTGAGGCTCGCCTCGCGGCGGCGTGCGAGGCGGTCCCGCCGATGGCCTTCGATGTGAGCCGGTTGCTGAGGCCGCAGCCGGACCAGGCGCGCGGGGTCTATTTCCTCGCCACCGGACGAGAGTGTCCTGTCGCCGCTCCAGGCATCGCCTGGACGTCCTCCCGGTTCGACGCCACCCTTGACCCGGCCGGCGCGGCAGCCGCCGTCTCCTGGACGATTGAGCTGGCCCGCTCCCATACCGGGCCGCGGGAACTGCGCCTGGGCATCGATCTTCCCCCGGCCGCCGTCGTCACAGGAGGCGCCCTGAACGGGCAGGACCTGCGCATCGCTCCCTCCGCGGATGCATCGCCCGCGGCCCTGCGGATCGAAACAGAAGGAGGGGACAGGGCGCTGATCCGCTGCCGCCTTGATCCGGGTCTGTCCCGGATTCGCATCCGGCTCAACTTCGCCGCTCCCCCTGTTGTCCGCGAGGACGGGCTGCGCTATTTCCTCCCCAGAATTGCCCACAGCAACGCTTTCATGGCGCCGCGGTTCCGGCACATCCTGTCATCCGGCGGCAAGGCAAGCCAGTTTGCCGAGCCCGCTCCCGGCGCTCCCGCGTATTCCATTGGCGCTGCGACCGCAATCTTTGCCTGTGCGGGCGGCCCCGGGGCCGCCGGGGCGGTCTGCCAGTTCCCCGTGGACCGCCATGGCGGCTTTCCCGCAACCGTTGCGGTCGTCGTGGATGGATCCGCCCCCATGGCGCCCCACGCTCCCGCCATCCTCCGCGCGCTCGAAAACCTGCCGGACGGAACCGCCGCGGGCGCGATCGCCGGCACGGATCTTCCCGGGCGCGTCGAGCGGAATGCGGCGCAGCGCATCGCGGCTTACCGGTACGAGGGCGGAAGCGACGCGGCGCCTGCGCTCGCCGCCGCGCAGCGGTGGGCCGCTCGCGAGGAGGGCGCGGCCATCGTGTGGATTCATGGCCCCCAACCCCTCGATCCGGCGCCCGTCCGCTGGCTGCTGCGGCGCGAACACTTTTATGCCATCGCCGCCAGGAGCGGGGAAAACCGGCTCCTCGATGCCGCGCTGGCGGCCGGAAGCGTCACCCGCGTCCCGCGGGCGGGCACTCTCGAAAGCGATCTTGTCCACCTGTTTCGCCACTGGGGAGGCGGACCGGCGCTCGAACGCATCCGCCTCGCCGCGCCTCCACCGGATGCGGCGGTGGCGCCGCCCGCTCTCGTCCGGATCTGGGCGGGGGAGGAAGCTGCGCGCCTCGCCGCCGTCGGCATGCCGGACCGTGCGGCTTCTCTTGCCGTCTCCCAGGGCATCCTCAGCCCGTTTACCGTTGCCCACGCCGGAATCGCCGAAACTATACCCCGGACGGATTAGGGTCTCAGACGCATTGGTGGCCCGCCAGCCTTGTGTCAGAATTGGAAACAAGCGTGGGTCCCGATTATGACGCTCCAAGCCTCAAGTACCGTGCTCGACATGGCGCAATTGCGCAACATCACTCTGAACGATGAATCGCTGATGCGCGAGATCGTCGCCGCCCTGGTGGAGGATACCGGCGCCCAAATTGCCCGCTTGCGGGACGCCATCAGCCACGGAAAGGCTCTCGACTGTGCCCGCCTCGCACATTCGGCGCGCGGCGCCTGCGGCAACGTGGGGGCGACGCTCCTCGCCGAGGTGCTTGCCGAAACCGAGGCCGCGGCGCGCGCCGGTGATGTCAAGCTGTGCGCCACCTACTTGTCCCGGCTGGACGGCGAGCTGGACAAGCTGCGCGAATACGCCGCACGAATCTGAAGGGTCAGCCGCGGCAGATGCCGCGCTCGCTGCGGCGCACAAACTCGACCAGGTGCCGTGTGTGCTCCGTCAGGCACTCGGCCTCGATCCGACGCAACGCCTCATCCAACTTGAGCGCCGATCGGAACAGCAGCCGGTACGCCTTCTTCAGCGCCTGAATCTCCTGCGTCGGAAGCCCCGCGCGCTGCAGCCCCACGAAGTTCAGCCCCTTCGGCGCCACGTTGAACTCCGTGTAGAGGAAGTACGGCGGCACGTCCAGGTTCACCCGCGTGTTGCCGCCGATCATCGCCAGTCGCCCGATCTTCGAATACTGGTGCACCACGACCCCGCCCGAAATGAACGCCCGGTCCTCCACCTCCACGTACCCCGCGATCAATGCGCAACTGCAGATGACCACGTTGCTTCCGATCCTGCAGTTGTGGGCGATGTGGCCCGACGTCATGACGTAATTGTCGTCGCCGATCTCCGTGACCGACTCTGGCTGCGTTCCCCGCGAGATCGTGTAGTGCTCCCGGATCTTATTGCGCCGTCCGATGCGCAGGTAGCTGCGCTCGCCCTTGAAGTTCTTATCCAGAGGGTCTGTCCCAAGAACGGTTCCCGCTGAGATCTCATTCTGTTCGCCGAGCGTTGTCCAGCGCTTGACGTACACGTAGGGTTCGAGCCGGCATCCCGCGCCGATCGCGGTCTCGTCCTCGACGACACAGAATTCGCCGATCGAGGCGCCGGGACCGATCACCGCGCCGGGATGCACGCGGGCCGTGGGCGCAAGGGAAGCGGTGGGATCCACTGGCATGGGGTTGTGAAGGTTACCCTTGTATCATAAGGCATGCGTGTGAGAGAGCTGGCGGAATCGTTGGGGGCCGCCTTCGAGGGCGACGGTGAGCGCCCGCTGACGGGGGTGGCGTCTCTGGAAGACGCTTTGTCCGGCGATGTGTCGTTCGTCGCCGGGGGGCGCGCCGCCGCGCGGGCGCACGAATCGGTCGCCGGGTGCCTCATCGTTCCACCTGCTTTCGACAACGCCTCCGGGCGGACCGTGATCCGCTCGACCTCGCCGCGCAAGGACTTCGCACGGGCGGTCGCACAGTTCCATCCCGCCAGACCGCTCGCGGCGCCGGGTGTCCATCCGACTGCGGTCGTCGATCCGTCAGGAAAACTGGGCACGGACGCTGCCGTAGGGCCCCACGTCACCATCGGGGCCGGCTGCCGCATCGGCGCCGCGGTCGAGATCGGCGCCGGCTGCGCCATCGGCGCCGGCTGTACCATCGGAGATGGAACGCGCCTCTATCCGCGCGTGACGTTGTACGACGGGGTGACCGTGGGGCGCCGGTGCATTCTGCACTCCGGCTCCGTCATTGGCGCCGACGGTTTTGGCTTCGCCGAGGAGGGCGGACGCTACCTCAAGTTCCCTCAGGTCGGCCGCGTCGAGATCGGCGACGACGTGGAGATCGGAGCCAATGCCTGCATTGACCGCGCGGCGCTGGGCGTCACCTCGATCGGCGAAGGAACCAAGATCGATAACATGGTGCACATCGGTCACAACTGCCGCATTGGCAAGCACGTGGTGGTGGCCGCGCAGACCGGTTTGTCCGGAGGCGTTGTGGTGGAAGACCGCGCGGTGATCGGCGGCCAGGTCGGCATCGGCGACAAAGCGCGCATCGAATCGGGTGCGATCCTCGGATCGGGCTGCGGCATCCTCAGCTCGAAGATCGTGCGCGGCGGACAGGTGGTGTGGGGCACGCCGGCGCGGCCGCTGAAACAGTATCTCGAGCAGTTGGCGTTGATGGCGCGCCTTCCGCGTTTTCGCGAAGAGATGGCCGAATTGAACGGGCGGTTGGCGGCACTCGAAGAAGGGGAATGCTCGTCGTAGTCGGCGGACACACGCGCAACATCGGGAAGACCTCGGTTGCCGCCGGGCTGATCGCCGCGCTCTCCGAGTACAACTGGTCGGCCTTTAAGATCACGCAGCACGGCCACCATGTGTGCGGCGGCGTTGCGCCGTGCGAGTGCGCCCAGGATATGGCGGGTCCCTACATGATCGTCGAGGAGACCGGCAATAACCCGGCCGGTGACAGCTCCCGGTTCCTTGCGGCCGGAGCCCGCCGCGCGTTCTGGGTCCGGACCGCCGCGGGCAAATTGGGGCACGCCCTGCCGGCTCTCCGCCGGTTGTTCGAGGAGAGCGGGAACGCGATCTGCGAGTCCAACAGCCTGCTCAGGTTCATCGAGCCCGACCTCTACATTGCCGTTCTGGACTTTGGTGTCGAGGATTTTAAAACCTCGGCCCGCCGGGCACTGGATCGCGCCGACGCGCTTGTTGTCATCACCCGCGGCCTGGCGGCGCCCGCCTGGAAGGGCGTCGCGCCGCGCCTGTGGCGGGACAAGTTGCGCTTCGATGTGACACCGCCCTGCTACGTCTCCCCGGAGCTCGCCGAATTCGTTGCCTCGCACCTCATGCGTTGCTGATATAATTCCGCTCTATGTACCGCATTGCATTGAGTCTTTGTCTTGTCGCCGGATGTGGGGTCGCCGCCTGGGCACAGGGGCCGTATAGCGCGATCGCCAGTTCCAAACAGTTGATGGCGGGGAGCCTGAAGCCCGCGATGGATGGTCTCGCCACGATGTTGAAAGCGGGCGGACCGAAGGATGAGAAAGAGTGGGCGATGGCCGAATCCCAGGCTGCTGCTTTGGCCGAGACCGCCCAGTTGCTGCTTCTCGCCAACCGGCCCCTCGATCAGGACGTCTGGCTGACCAGTTCCAGGAAACTGCAGGACGCCGGCGTGGTTTCGATGAAGGCCGCGGGTTCGAAGGATCTCGCCGCGTGGAAGACCTCGCTTTCCAGCATGGGAGCGGCCTGCAAGAGCTGCCACAGTGTCCACAAGAAGAATAAGTAGTTGATAGGACTACCTTTCCGATTCGTCAGCGCAGCGGTAACAGTTTTGCAGTATACTGCGTCTAAACAATAGTCGGCCGGGCGTGTGGTACAACCGTCATTCGTTCGTCTTGCCGCACATGTGAGATCGGTCCCCCCTTTCCTCCGTGAGAGGCGAGGACCAGCCGGTGGGCGCGCTCCTCCGAGTGCCCACCGGTTCCCTCTCGAATCACAGCGTTGGAGGCAAAGGGGGTAGGCTATACTTCTGGAAGCCTTCGGGCCTCGAAAAAGAAGGGACTTCAGGCTTGCGATTGCTCCTCTCCGGGTTGTTGGTAGCGGCGGCTCTCAATGCACAGCCCTACATCTTCTATCGCGGCATTGTGAACGCCGCGAGTTTCCGGTCTCCCGGTTTGCCGGGTTCCGGCATCGCCCGCGGCTCGATCTTTACGATCTTTGGACGCGGCCTGGGGCCCGCCGCTGGGGTGGCCGCCAGCTTCCCTTTGACTACCGCGCTCGGCGGCACCGAGGTCGAGGTTTGCGCGGGCAACGCCTGCGTGAGTGCTCTGCCGCTTTTTGCCGGTAGCGGACAGGTGAACGCCATCATGCCGTCGAACGCCCCGCTGGGACGCGCGTCGGTCCGCGTGAGGTCCGCGAACCAGAGTGGGAACTGGTCGCCCGTGGAGGTAGTGGCCTCCAGCGTCGGCATCTTCGCGGTGAACGGCGCCGGGTTTGGACCCGGCGTGGTTCAGAACTTCGTCTCGGCGTCGGAAGCGCCCGTGAATTCGCTCGCCGCGACCGCCCTGCCGGGCCAGATTTTGGTGATCTACGGAACCGGACTGGGCGCCGGCCTCGGTCCCGACAGAGAGCCTTCGGCCGGTGGTCCGCTTCCCGTGAATACCGAGGTGTTCGTTGGCGACAGGCCCGCGCGTCTCCTGTACGCGGGAAGGACACCGGGCTTGGCCGGCCTGGACCAGTTCAACCTCGAGGTGCCGCCCGATACGACGGCGGGCTGCTATCTGCCAGTCCGGGTCCGAACGGACGGACGTACGGTCAGCAACTCGGTGACAATTGCGGTCCACCCTCGCGGAGAACGATGCAGCGATCCCCTCAATTCGCTGATTGAGCCGCTGTCCCGGGGTGGCAAGGTGGCCGCGCTGCTGGCTCAGCGCCTCGAGACGCTGGCCGATATCGACCCGGATCCGCCGGCATCTTACACGGTCGAGTGGTTCTTCGGCGCTCTGATGCAGCCCCAGCCGTCGGACTTCTACTTCAGCGTACTCTCCCTGCCTCCCGTGGGATCCTGCAACACGGTGACAGTCCGCGGTGACGTGCTCGATGGCCCCCAGTTGCCGCCTCTCCTCACTGGCGCTGGCCTCGATGGCGGTCCAGGCGTGCGGCTGTCGGCCTCCGGCCGCTCTGTCACCGTACCGAGAACCTCCGCACTGGGAGTCTATGGCGCTCAACTCACTGCCGCGCTTGTTTCCGCTGCCGGGTTTCTGTTTCAAAGCGGCAGCGCGGACGTCGAGACCGAGGGCGGACCGGATGCCGGTCGAATCGCGGGCCAGTTCGCCGTTACCCCGCCTCTCACCTGGACCAACCGGCAGGGCTTGCGGATCGTCAACACGACCCGCCCCTGGACGGTCAACTGGAGCGGCGCCCGCGCCGGAGAGGATGTGGTCCTGGTGGCCGGAATCTCTGGATGTCAAGCACGACGCCAGCGCTCTGTTTCTCTGCACAGCCGAGCCTTCCGCCGGAACTTTCACTGTGCCAGTGCACGCTCTGTCCCACCTGCCGGAAACTCCGATCCGCCTTTGGCAGTCGAACGCCGTGGTCCTGTTGGGCGCGGCCCGCAACTCCACTGCTGGCTTCCGGTCTGGACTTGGCGGCCGGAGGATTTGGTGCCTGGCTGGCACAGACCGTCACGGTTCAAAGAGGCGTCCGTTGAGCCGGCCGGGGATCGTCGTCCTCACGGCGTTCCTGGTCCTGACTGGCTGCAACGAACCTTCAAATCAGACGTACCGCTTTAAAGCACGCAAATACGACGGGAACTTGTACCGCCAGCTTTACCGGAAGGGCTTCGAGCAGTGGGGAAGGGTTCAGACCTTCAAGCGGGTACCGAGTGACACGCCCGGAGTTCCGGACACCTGGCAGGACATCGGCGGTGACCGCAACCTTGGTGACGCCATTGAGGCCAGAGGCGTGGAGGTTGACGAGGGGATCCTTCGGCAAGAGGGCCCCGCCATCGCCCCGCGTTTGAGCCTGGAACGGCCCGGACCGGTGATCGCCCAGGAGTCAGTCCGCCGGCGCCTCTACATCCTCGATATCTACGCCGCTGACCGGGTGGTCGCCGCCGACCCGCTGGCTGGCGGAACTCTGGCCAAGGTGAACCTTGGACAGAGGAGCCCGGTGGCCATCCTGTTGTCGCCCGACCGGACCAAACTGTACGTCGCCCACCGCTCCGAAAGTGCCAGCGGCGCCATTCCCGCCCGCCCGCCGGCACTGATCGTGCTCGACACCGACCCTCTCCGCATCAGCCGCCGCTACGACCTGCCCGAACGGATTCAGCCGCAGCTGACCGAACGTTCCCTCGAAATCACCCCCGATGGCAAGGTGCTGTATCTGGTGAACGAAGGGCGGTTCGATGGAGGCTTTGTTGGCAGTACAATCGTCCGAATCGACGCCGCCACCGGCGCCATTCTCGGCGAAATCGCCATGCCCCGGCCAAACATCGCCTTTGGCGCCCTGCAGATGAGCCCGGACGGAGCCGTGCTCTACTCTGCAAGTTCCTCGTCGAGGCTATTCCTGATCGACGTCTTGACCAACACCGTCTCTTTGGACCTCTTTGCACCCCTGATTGACTCAATCGCACTTCATCCGAACGGTTCGCTGCTATATGGAAGCAACCCGACCGGTATTTCCGTCTTCGACACGGTGGCGGCGGCCTTTCGCGATCCCATTCCGGTGGAGGGCGCCAGCCGTCTGAGACAGCTCACGATTTCGGCCGACGGCTACGATCTGTTCGCGAACGACGACCGGGGTGGCGCCATCCACCACATCTCGCTCCTGGAGAACCGCGTGGTCGGCCGCATCGCGACGCCGACCGCGGGTAGCGTCATCGCCATGGGCCGGTAGCTTTACCGCCCTCCCTGCGTGTACCAGCGCGCCACGACGTCCATCGCCGGCTTCCCCCATGGCGTGTGAGAGCCGTCCTCAGGACCTCCGTATCCGTTCGTCCCGACCTTCCACCAATAGACACCCTGAAACCAAGGCTTGTCGTAGAACGCGCGAAACACGGCCTCGTAGCAGCGCGCCTGGTCCTCGCCCGACCATTCGCGTGGGGTCTCGTCCCAGGGAGCGAGGTGCGGATCCTTCAGGCTGGCAAAGCCTGCTTCAGTGAACAGGACGGGTTTGCGGTAGCGGCGGTACACAGCCTCGACCGCCCGGACGGCACGGTCCGCGGACAGGCCGTCGCTGAGCGGGTAGTAGTTGCTCAGACCGATGTAGTCCAGCGCATCCCAAAACCGGACGGACTCGAACTCGGGTCCGTGCGCGGCGGTGTAAGTGAGCGGCCCGTTGTAGTGGCGGCGGGCCAACGCAATCAGGGAGCGCCATTCGGACTCGTGACGGGTCATGCGCGCAAACTCCACGCCGATCGAAAAAAGGTCCGCTTCGATGCGGGTCGCAAGTTTCGCGTAGTGCTCGAGGAACCGTGCGTACTCGGCGAACCACCTGGCGCGGTCTTCTTCGGAGTCGAACTCGATCTCGCCCGGATATCCGCGGCGCAGCCAGATCTGCGGTTTCAGCAGGACAAGCATCCCGCGCCGGCGCGCTTCGGCCGACAGCCGTTCCATGTCAGCGTCGCGCTCCCAACCGCCTCCGAACCGCACGACGGGCTCTCCTCGTGGGGCGAATCCGTACGGCACCACTGCAATCGAGTCCACGCCGTGCCCGGCCAGCCGGTCGAGCATGCCGGAAACCGATTCAGCTCCGTACCCCACACGGCGTTCGGCGGTGAAGTTTACGCCTTTCTGGAAACGGAGGGGCGCTGGGGGTGTGGCAGGCCGCAGACTAGCCCCGGTCGACAGCCAGAGCGACACAATGATGGCGGTCAGGCACCCGGCCCACGCGGCGGCGCGCATAGGTTCGAGTGTACTATGCGGGCGAGGCGGGCACTGTGTCGTCCTTGCGGGAAAACCAGGGATACAGGACGGGCAGCACGAGCAGCGTCAGGATCGTGTCGGTGATGATGCCGCCCACCACCACGGTCGCCAGCGGCCGTTGGACCTCGGCTCCGGCCGACGTCGCCAGCGCCATGGGAACGAATCCGAGGCCGGCGACCAGCGCCGTCATCAGCACCGGACGGAGCCGGACACCGGCGCCTTCCACCACCGCTGGCAGGCACGCCTTTCCTTCGCTCCGGAGCCGGTTGATGTAACTCACCATGACGATCCCGTTCAGCACGGCGACCCCGAAGAGCGCAATGAACCCGATCGAGGCGGATAGGTTCAGGTTGATACCACGCAGCCACAACGCTGTGATTCCTCCGACCATCGCAAAGGGCACGTTGGTAAGGATCAGCAGCGCCTGGCGGATGTTCCCGAAGGTGGCGAACAGAAGCCCGAAGATGATCAGCACGCTCGCCGGGACGACGATCATCAGCCGCCGGTTGGCGCGTTCCTGGTTCTCAAACTGGCCGCCCCAGTCGATCTGGTAGCCCGCCGGCAGGCGCAACTCCTCCGCAATGCGGTGCTGTGCGTCGGCGGCGAATCCTCCCAGATCGCGCCCGCGGACGTTGGTTTGCACCACGATCCGGCGCAGACCGTTCTCCCGCGTCACGACCTCGGGGCCGCGCGCTTCCTCGACACGTGCCACGCGCCCCAGCGGGACGCGCTCCCCGCCGGGCGCGGCGAGCAGAGCATTGCGCAGGGAGTGCGGCTCCACCCGGTACTGTTCCGGAAGGCGTAACACGATCGCGAAACGGCGCTGTCCGTCGATCATCTCGCTCACCGGCCTGCCCGCCACCGCGGCCTGGACCAGGTCCCGCACATCGGAGATGTTCAGACCGTAGCGCGCCAGCGCGTCGCGGTCGACCTCGACACGAAGTTCCGCGACACCCAGCACGACTTCCATCTGCGCATCCGCGGAACCGGGAACCGCCGCCACCACACGCAGCGCCCTCTCGGCGAGCTGCTCCAGAACCTGCGGATCTTCTCCAAAGATCTTCAGGGCAACGTCCGCCTTGATGCCCGAGATCACCTCATCCAGGCGCATGGCCATCGGCTGGGTGAAGTTGTAGGCCACACCCGGAACCTCCTCGAGAGCCGCGTCCAGCCGTTCGATCAGGTCCTCTTTCGACCCGGCTGTCCACTGGTCGTGTGGTTTCAGCAAGACGTAGACATCGCCCTGGTACACACCCATCGCCTCCGTCGCGAGGTCCGGCCGCCCGATCTTCGTCACCACTCCGGAAACCTCCGGGAAGCCCATGATGATGCGCTCGATTCGATCGCTGATTTCGACCGATTCGCTCAACGAAACTCCCGGCAGTTTGCGCGTCTCGATGAGGATGGAGCCTTCATCCAGCCTCGGCATGAACTCCGTTCCGATGTAGGTGAGCGACACGGCAGCGGCGCCTACAATCGCCGCGGCCACGCCGACTGTCGCTCGCGGGTGCCGCAGCAGAAAGCGCAGAGTCGTCAGATACGCGGACCGCAGGGCTTCGAACCAGTGGTCCGGGCGTTCGGGAATGGGTTTGCGGAAGACGAGCATGGCGGCCGCGGGGACCGCGGTGAGCGCCAGGAACAGAGATCCGAGCAGTGCCGTACAGACCGTCACGGCCATCGGCTGGAACATCCGCCCTTCCAGGCCTTCGAGCGAAAAGATCGGCAGGTAGACGGCGATGATGATCGCTACGCCGAAGACCACGGGACGGGCCACCTCGTGTGTCGCTTGCCGGATCCGGGCCGCCGGCGTGGAATCCGACGGGCCGTGCAGAGACCGCACCGTGTTCTCCATCATCACGACGGCGCCGTCGACGATCATGCCGAAGTCGATCGCCCCGAGGCTCATCAGGTTCGCCGAGATCCCGAACGCCGCCATCCCCGTAAACCCGATCAGCATGGAAAGCGGGATCACGGCGGCCACGATCAAAGCCGCTTTCACATTGCCGAGGAACAACAGAAGCACGGCAATGACGAGGCCGCCGCCTTCGAGCAGATTCTTCTTCACCGTGGCGATCGTCCGGTCGATCACTTCGGATTGATCGTAGAAGCCGTTCAGGCGTACGCCTTCAGGCAGACTCAGCTTCGTGATCGCCTCCTTGACGCGACGGATCACCTCATCCCCGTTCTCGCCCTTCAGCATGATCACCATTCCGGAGACCGTCTCGCCTTTGCCATCCCGCAGCACGGCGCCCTGCCGCTGCATCGGTCCCACGGTAATCCGGGCGACATCGCGGAGCATCACCGGAGTGCCCCGGTGCGCTGTGAGCACGATCGACCCCAGGTCGCCGACGCCGCGCGCGCGGCCCATCCCGCGAACCGAATACTGTTCCGCGGCGTGTTCGATGTAGCCGCCCCCGAAATTCTCGTTGTTCTCACGAACGCGTTCGAACACGTCGCGCAGCGTCAGTCCATAGCTCTGCAGCCGGACCGGGTCGGCGACGATGTGATATTGCATCGTTTCGCCGCCCCAGGTGTTGATCTCATTGACTCCGCGGACGGTCCGGAGCTGATTCCTGATCTGCCAGTCGTGCAGCGTCTTGAGGTCCATCGCCGAATGGCCCTGCCCGTCGAGGGTGTACTGGTAGATCTCCCCGAACGCCGTCGCCACGGGACCGAGGCGCGGCTCAATCCCCGTCGGGAGGATCGCGCGTGCCTCCTGCAGGCGCTCATTCACCACCTGCCGCGCGAAATACGTTTGTACGTCGTCGTCCAGGACGAGCGTGATCAGAGACAGGCCGAACTTGGACACCGACCGGATGCTCTGGGTTCGCGGCAGCCCCATGAGGGCCGTTTCGATCGGAAAGGTGACCAACTGCTCGACTTCGACCGGCGACATCCCGGGGCATTCGGTAATCACAACGACCTGGTTGTTCGTGAGGTCGGGAAAGGCGTCGATCGGGATGCGCAGCATGGTCCGCACGCCCCAGAAGACAATCGCCGCCAGTCCGATCAGCACGAGCCAGCGGTTGGCGAGATGGAAGTCGATGAACCGTGTCACGCCACGCTACTCTTCTTCGAGAGATGCCTTGAGCAGTTCGGACTTGAGGATGAATCCGCCGGAGATCACGATTTCTTCCCCGGCTTCGACGCCCCGCAGGATCTCGGTTTCGCCGGCCAGAATCTGTCCCGCTTCAACTGCGCGTGCCTCATATGTGTCCTGCGCTGTCCTGACGAACACAACCCTCTGCCCGCGCAGTTCCTGGATTGCCGTCGTCGGCACGAAGAGAGCCTCGCCACGCGTGGCCAGCTCGATCTCGGTCGTCACGTACATCTCCGGCTTCAGGATCAGACCGGGATTCCGCATCGCGAACCGGGCGCTGGCCGTCCTCGTCTCCGGGTCGAACTGGTCGCCCAGCCGCTCGAGGGTCGCGGAAAAGGTCCGGTCCCCAAACGCCTGCACAACGACCCGCGCGGGCATTCCGGTGCGCAACCGGCCGAGATGGATCTCCTGAATCTGAGTCATGACCCATAAGCGTGACAGGTCACTGAGGACAAACAGGTCCGCCGACGGAGTCACAACCATTCCGGACGTCACGCCGCGGCTCAGCACGGTTCCGGACGCGGGCGCGCGGATCGGTATCAGGTCGTGGTCGTCGTCATGCTTTCCAGGACCGTGGTGTTCGGGTTCGTCCGCGCTGATCCCGAGATACTCCTCCAGGTGGCGACGGTGCCGCTCCACCTCGAACCCTGAATGGGCGGCGATGGTCTCCGCGGTTCTGAGCGCGTTCGCTGCGTTCTCCACATCCTGCAGCGACCCGGCCTTCAGGTCATACAGGCGCTGTGCGCGGTCGCGAGCGCGCCGGGCGAAATCGACACCCGCCTGGGACCGGTTCTGTTCTTCGATGGCCTTGCGGTACTCCGCGCGCGCTTCGTGAATCTCGTGGGTATGCATACGCGCCAGCACCTGCCCCTCTTTCACGAAATCGCCCACGCTGGCCAGGACGCGGACAATCCGCCCTTCTGTAATGGCGCCGACGCGCCACGTGCGATTCTCGTTCGTCGCGATCCGACCCGGAGCCCGCAAAACTTCCGGCGCCGCCTTCAAGGACGCCGGCGCCACCTCCAACCGCGCTGCCCGACGTGCCGCGTCGGCCAACACCACGACATTTCGCGGACGTTCCGGTTCCTCCACCTTGGCTGCCACCGCCGGCGGGTCGGGTGTGCGGCCGCATGCGGCCAACAATAAGGCGACTGCGAGCATCCCCCTCATGGCGCCATCCCCAGCGCTGCCTCCAGCGCCACGATGCTCTGCCGGTATTCGCCGAGCGTCTGATAGTACAGGGCGTAGGTATCGTTGCGGACCCGCTCGGCGTCGAGCAGCCTCAGCAGATCCACCCCGCCCTCGCGATACGCCAGGCGGGCGATCTCGGACGATTGCGAGGCCTTCTCCAGAAGATCCGGGAATGTGCTCTCGACAAGCCTCCGGCGCACCGCGACATCCGCTGCCGCGGCCTCCACCTCAGCCCGGATCAGCGCCTGGGTGGCGGCGAGAATCGCCTCCGCCTCCCGCGATGCGGCCGTCGCCGCATAGACGTTGCCCTGGTTCCGGTCGAAGAACGGGACCGGCACCTGGACCATCCCCATCAACGTATGCAGCCCCAGGGCCCTCTTGTAGCCGAACGTGACGTCGACATCCGGGAAGACTCCGGCGCGCTCCACGCGCATCTGCGCCCGCGCCGCCTCCAACGCCTCCCGCGCCGCGCGAACCTCGAATCGCTGTGCGAGCGCTTGTCTGAAGTCGGGCTCCGGCGGCGGCCCCGTACCCTCCAGGGGGTCCACCAGGCGGACGCTGGGAAACTCCGGGCTGCCCATCTCGCGGAACAGGTCAATCCGCGACCGCGTCGCGTCGAGCCCTGCGTTGTTCAGAGAGATCCGCACCCGTTCGGTCTCCACCCGGACGCGCAGCAGGTCGACCTCGGCCATCGCCCCTTCCCGCACCCGCAGTTCGTGGAACCCGGTGATTTCCTCGTACACGGCGACGCTGTCGGCGAGCATTTCCCGCACCCGCTCGGCCGCGGCGGCGTCCCAATAAGCGGATTTCACCCGCAGCGCGATCTGCCGCTCCAGCGCTTCCCGTTCATAGCCCGCCCGGCGCAGAACGGCATCGGCCGCCTCGATCCGCCTCTCCCTCTTGCCCGCCGTCTGGAATGTTTGCGTGGCGTACAGAAACGTATCTTGGTCGCGTGACGGCGAGAAGCTGTGCGGCGGCGCCGGGGGCCAGTTTTCGGTCTGAAATGTGAACACCGGATTGAACCGTAGACCCGTTTGCGTCTTGAGACCGCGCGCCACCTCGATCCGGTTCGTGCTGGCGGCAAGGGTGGGATGGGCGAGCAGCGCCCGCTCGACCGCGTCTCTCAGGGTGAGCGGCTCCTGTGGCACGGCGGGCGGGACGGTAGTGAGCAACCCGCTCAAAAGCAATAAGGTCCCGCGCATGGAAGATCGATGTGCCCTCATCGTAACATGCGGACCGCTCCCGTCTGCACCATCTTCGCCGCCGCCTCCGCCGGCAACTTCCAGTCCTCATCGAAGCGCCCGGAGACGACGATGGTGCGCAGCGATCCCCGGAACAGAACGAAATCGACCTGCTCCGGAAGAAGCTGCGCCGGCGAGCCCGGCTCCAGCCCCTGCCACCACGGAATCCCCGAATTGACGGTCACGTACCGGCCGTCGAGCGACGTAACGAAGAGCAGGCCGTAGTCGGCGGCGCTCTCCTGCAATGCCACCGGCAGCCGGCTCTCGTGCCGGGCCAGCCACGGATTCGTCCCCGCGGTTCCGAACACCACGAGGTCGGCGTCCGCCGGAACCGCCGCTGCGCCATCGGCCAGGTCGAACGCCGCGGAAGGCCATTGCGACGCCCGTACCGCCCACTCCTTCGTTGCGTCTCCGTGGACGTAGATATGCCGCCGCGAGACTCCCGCCGGCAGAGGACCCTCGGCGCCGTCCCGCTTCTGTCCGGCCTCCGGACTCGCATCGCCCGCCCGCCAGGCGCCGCTCACCCGCGAGAACGCCGTTCCTTTGGCCGTGATGACATGCCCGTCCAGCAGTACCGTCAGCGGCTTATCCTTCACGAACAAAGGATGCCTGGCAAGATGAAAGGTGACACCCCGCACTCCGGACGTCGAGACCTCCATCCGGTTCGGTCCCGTAAATCGAGCCTCGGCTGTAGCCGTCTCACCCGGAGTCAGCCGGGTGATCTCCAGCCAGCGGGACCGGCGATGCTCGTACCGCGCCGTCGTGTGCTTCAAGGAAACCGGAAACGCGTCCCGCCGGAACTGCGCGAACCAGTCGAAGATGCCTCCGTCGCGATAGAGCAACATCCATGCGTTGTGCCGGACCCTCGGGTACTCGAAGTAATCCGCCTGCGCTCCCGCCGCCAGCAAACGCCGGTGCCAGGCGCGAGCCAGCACGGGCGGCGCCACCGGATCGTTCTGCCCGTGCACCAGACGGTAGGGCGCCCCTGCAGCATTGCCCGCAAAGGGCGCCGCTTCCTCTTCGCGGCCATCCGGCCAGAACAGGCTGGCCAGAGCAACCGCCGCCCACCGCCCCGGACGTGTGACCGCGAACCGCAGCGCCTCCGCCGCCCCCATACCCGCGCCCGTCAGGTACACACGGTCCGGATCGACCCGGTAGAGCGTCTCCACCCGTTCCAGCAGCGCGAACAGATCCGTCTCCCCGATGCCGCGCCATCCGGCTCCAGGGCGTGCCTGCGGAGCCAGCACCAGGTACTGCCGGTCCGGAAGCGGCGCCCGGACGCCGCGTAGTCCCGGCGCGAGCGCCTCCACGCCGAACACCTGCCGCAGGCTCGCCGCATGGTTCGATGCCAGGTCGTGCAGGGTAACGATCAACGGGTAGGCCCGCCGGGCGTCATAATCCGGCGGAACGTAGAGCGAGTACGGCAGATCTGCGCCATCGGTGGGTGCGCGAAACAGTTCTACCGGAGGCTGTCCCGCGCAGGCCGCCGCCAGCAGAAATCCTGCGATGAGTTCATTCCTCAAGAGCCTCCCTGCGCACTTCCGGCAGCCAGGCGGCGAACCACGCGAGAAACGCCTCTCTTCGCGCAGCACCCGCAGGCGGCAGAGGAACGGCCGCCGGTCCGACCTTCAGGCCCCGCGCCGCCGTGGCTTCCTTGATCGCTGCAGGGGCAGGGAAGCTGTCGGCCCAGTCCAGAAACTCGTGCAGCCGCGCCGTCAGTTGCGCCGTCTTCTCCGGGAGCCGCAGCCGGAGCACCCGGTGTAGGGCCAGTGACCAGTTCCGGCGCCGCGCACCCCACGCTCGACAGAACCGCCTCGACCCCCGCCTCCGCGCAGGCCGGTATCGCTCCATCGCTGGCGCACAAAAAAGCCAGATCGCCATGCGCCGACGCCATCCGGCCAAGAACCGCCGCATCGCCGCCCGCATCGGCAAGGCCGGCGAACACACCGGTCGCCAGCAGCTCATCCACCGTCTTTTCGTGAATCGCGTTCGTAAATACCGGCAGATTGTGCAACAGCACCGGGACCGCGCCTGACACCGCCTCGGCCAGTCGCAGATAGAACTCCCGAATTTCTTCTTGCCCGTACGGATAGTAGTGCGGCGGCGCCGCCAGCACGCCGGCCACTCCCGCGCCCGCCGCTTCCAGAGCAAGCGAGACCGCTCCGTCGAGTGTCGAATGGCTCACTCCCGCCAGCACCGGCACCGTACTGCGCTTGGCCACGAACTGCACCGTGCGGATCCGGTCCTCGATCGTGAAGTGCGGGTACTCACCCGTAGCGCCCAGGACGGCGACGCCCTCAACACCCCCGGCGCACAGGAAGTCGACCAGGTCGAGCATCGCCCCGAGATCCACCTGGTGACCCTGCCGCTGGTGGGGCGTCACGGCGGACACGAACACGCCTCGAAACGGGTTCATCGCTCGGGTCCCGCTATCATAGGGAAGACTTGCCTCGCCTTCACCATAGCAGCTTCCCTCTCAGCCGGCGCGCCCTTCTGGCGGCGCTGGTGGCCGTCCCCGTGCACGCCTCCATCCGCGTCGGCGGCGCCCGGTTCCGGGTCGTCCAGCGCGGGTCGTCCACCCGCCGCTACATCCACATCCACGGCAACGAAGCCACGGCCCGCGAGATCCTCATCGAACACATGCGGACAGCGAGCGGAGTCGCTTTTCTCGTCGAAGGGAACGACCGCTACGTGCCCGCCAACTCCGGCAAGCTCGACCCGAACCGCATGTTCTCCCGCGTCGGGGCGGAGCAGAATCTGCGCCGCCTGAATCCCGGCTGGAGCCGCGCCCAGGTGGAACGCATCCTCGACGGGCTTGACCGCGATCTGCCCCGCCTCCTGCGCCGTCTGCTCCCCCCGGACGGCGGCCTGCTCATGTCCCTGCACAACAATTCCGAGGGATATTCGATCCGCGACGAAACCGGCATCAGTGACCGCGTCTCGCTCAAAGAACCGGACCGCCCGCACGAATTCTTCCTGTGCACCGACCCGCTCGATTTCGAACGCCTCGCTGCTTCCCCCTACAACGTCGTCCTGCAGCAGAAAGCTCCCCCCGATGACGATGGCTCGCTCTCCCGCCTCTGCGCTCTGCGCGGCGTGCGCTATGTCAACCTGGAATGCGGGCTGGGGCGCGCGGCCGAACAGCGCGAACGCCTCGCCTGGGCCGAAAGCCATCTCTCCTGACGATATAATAAAGGCCGATTTATGGCCGCCCGTCTCTTATTGCTTCTATTCGCCGCCGCGTTCTGCGCGTCCGCCCAGAACGCCACCCAGGCCGGCAGGTTCCACGTCGAGCGCCCCACCCTGCTCAATCTCGGATTCGAGTGGGCCATCGCTGGCGACGCCAACCGCAACGCCAAGGTCGACGTCGAGTACCGCGCCGTCGGCGAGTCCGTGTGGCGCAAAGCTCTCCCCCTGGTCCGCATCGGCGGCGAGCACGTGTTCCGCCGCCGCGAGCACCTCGACTACACCGTCCCAGACGGCTTCGCCGGCAGCATCCTCAACCTCAAACCAGGCACCGAGTACGAGTGCCGCTTCCAGCTCACCGACCCCGACGGCGTCTCCGGGCAGGCCACCCACACCGTCAAGGTCCGTACCCGCACCGAGCCCCAACCCTATTCCGGCGGCAGGACCCTCCACATCTATCCCCCCGGCCACGAAGGACCGCGCGAAGAGCCCAGCTTCACCAGCATCCTGCAGGCCTATTACGGCGCCGGACTCGGCGACTGGAGCGTCGTCTGGGAGCGCCGCGCCCGTCCCGGCGACACACTGCTCGTCCACGCCGGCCTCTACAAGCCTGAACGCCTGAATTACGTCGACCCGATGATGACGCCCTTCGACGGCTCCATGTCGCTCACCCTCAAAGGCACGCCCGACCGGCCCATCACCATCAAGGCCGCGGGCGACGGCGAAGTCGTCTTCGACGGCGACGGCAACCACCGCATGTTCGACGTCATGGCGTCCGAGTACCACATCTTCGACGGCATCACCATCCGCAATACCGACGTCGCCATCTTCGCCGGACAGAAGGAAGTCACCGGCGCCGTCGGCCTCGCGGTCAAAAACTGCCGCTTCGAGAACGTCGGCTTCGGCGTCTGGACCGAATACGCCGGCTCGCGCGACTTCTACATCGCCGACAACCTCATCCTCGGCCGCGAGGACCGCTTCCGCCTCATCGGCTGGACCGGCCCCCTCTGGGCCAGCGCCGGACCCTACGGCTCCCACGCCCTCCGCAGCTACTACGCGATCAAGGTCTACGGACCCGGCCACGTCATTGCCCACAACGCCATCGCCTATTTCCACGACGCCATCGGCATCTCCACCTACGGCACTCCCGAGTCCGACCCCGACCGCCGCGCCTCCTCAATCGACATCTACAACAACGACATCCACATGTCGAACGACGACTTTGTCGAAACCGACGGCGGCGTCCACAACATCCGCGTCTTCGACAACCGCGGCGTCAACGCCGCCCACGGTGGCTACAGCACCCAGCCCGGCTTCGGCGGACCCTTCTACTTCATCCGCAACCTGCTCTATCACGTCCCGAGCGGCGTCGCCTTCAAGTTCTCCGCCAAGCCCGCCGGCCTGTTCGTCTACCACAACACCATCATCGGCGAGCACGTCGTCCGCGACCCCTCCTCCAACATGCACTACCGCAACAACCTCTTCCTCGGCCGCGACACCCCGAGCCGCGGCATCATGGCCTGGGCCAACGCCACCGACGTCTACAGCACGGACTACAACGGCTTCCGCCCCAACCGCGGTGTCGACGCCCAGTTCTTCTGGCTCGGTCCCAAGCCCGGCCAGCGCCTCTACGAGCCCAAACCCGAAGACTGGAAGTCCTTCCGCACCCTGGCCGAGTTCCGCGCCGCCACCGGACAGGAAGCCCACGGCATCGAAGTCGACTACGACATCTTCGAGCGCATGACGCCCCCCGATCCCACCAAACGCCACGCCGTCTACCACGCCACGGACCTCAACTTCCGTCTCAAGCCCGGCAGCAAAGCCGTCGACGCCGGCGTCCCCATCCCCACCGTCAACGACGGCTTCGCCGGCAAAGCCCCCGACCTCGGCGCCCTCGAAACCGGCCTGCCCGAACCGAAGTACGGCCCCCGCTGGCTCACCTGGCAGCCGTTCTACCGTTGACAGATCCCTCCCCGTTTTTCCGCAAGAGCAGAACGGGGAGGAAATTCGGTATGGAAACGATGAGTCAACAGCGCGATGCCTTTGTGGATCGCGTGTTTCAGTCAATCGGCGGGTTCTTCGACGTATTCACCATGTATCTCGGTGACCGCCTCGGCTTCTACGAAACTCTCGCCGCCGCCGGCCCGCTCACACCGCCCGAGCTCGCCGCGCGCACCGGAACGCACGAACGCTACGTCCGCGAATGGCTCGAGCAGCAGACCGTCGCCGGATTCCTCCGCGTCGACGATCCCGCACAGCCCGCCCGCGAGCGCCGCTACACCCTGCCGCCCGCGCACCGCGAAGTGCTCGCCGACCGCGACAGCCTCTACTACCTCGCGCCCCAGGCCCAGCTCCTCAACGGCGCCGTCCGTCCCATCGACCAGCTCCTGCGCGCCTTCCGCACCGGCGACGGCGTCGACTACCGCGAGTACGGCCCCGACCTCCGCGAGGGACAGTCCCGCAACAACCGCGTCATGTTCCTGAAGCAGCTCAGCCAGGAATGGCTCGCCGCCATGCCGGACGTGCTCGCCCGTCTCCACGCCGATCCGCCCGCCCGCGTCGCCGAACTCGGCTGCGGCGGAGGCTACGCCGCCATCGGCATGGCCCGCCACTTCCCGAAGATCGCCATCGACGGCTTCGACCTCGACGCCCCTTCGGTCGAAATGGCCAGGCGCAACGCCGCCGAAGCCGGCCTCTCCGCCCGCGTCCGGTTCCACGTCCGCGACGCCGGCGACCCCGCCCTCGCCGGCCAGTATGACCTGGTCACCGCCTTCGAATGTGTCCACGACATGGGCCGCCCCGTCGAAGCGCTCCAAAGCATGCGCCGTCTCGCCCGCGAAGGCGGAGCCGTGCTCGTCGCCGACGAACGCGTCGGCGAAACCTTCACCGGGCGCTCCGAAGACGGCTTCGAGCGCATGATGTACGGCTGGAGCGTCCTGCACTGCCTGCCGTCCGGGATGTGCGAACACGAATCGGCCGGCACCGGAGCGGTCATGCGGCCCCACACCCTGCGCGAATACGCGATGGAAGCCGGCTTCCGCGACGTCGAAACCCTCCCCGTCGACCACGCCTTCTTCCGCTTCTACCGCCTCCATGCGTGATCCCGTGCGCGCTATCGTAGGGGGATGCGCACCACGCTCGACGTCCCCGACGAGGCGTATTCCATCGCCAAGGCGCTCGCCCGCGACCAGAACCGCAGCCTGGGACCGGTCGTCGGTGACCTCATCCTCCAGTCGGTCAAGCGCGCCGAAGGCGCCTCCATCCAGATGAGCGACTACGGCTTCCCGACGTTCCGCTGCACCAGGCCTGTCACCAGCGAGGATGTCACAGCGCTCGTTCACGAGCAATAAAGGACGCCAGCGCCCCTCACCGCGCCGGATCGTAGATCAGCGGCTCCCCCGCCCGCCACTCCGCGCCATCGGCGAACTGCACCGACTCAATCGACAACACCACCACGGCGAACTCCTGGTCGATCCCCTTCGCCTTCCGGTACAGCTCCCGCAGATTGCCCAGGCCCAGCTCCACGCGCCGGCTTTCGCTCCGGGCCAGCTTCGCCGCAAGACTTACGCTCTCCACCTGCTCCTTGTCTCCCGCGCCGGAAAGCGTCACCACCACCCGCACCGACTCCACCGCGCTCCGCGATTCATTCCGGAATTCCGCCGACTGAAACGCATACGCCCGCGACGCCTTCGCCGACGACACCAGCACCGGGCAACTGGGATGGGTTTGCGTGGAAAAAACCAGCTTCTCGGCGGCGAACGCGCCCACCGCGACGCAGAAGGCCAGCAGAAACGCAGTGGCGGCGTGCGATGCCACGGCTGAAGTATACCGCGAGCCCCATCGCCTTGGTACAATTCGCGTACCCCGTGGCCGCCCTCGCCCAAAGACTCCACTCCCTCGACGTCTTTCGCGGCCTCACCATCGCCTTCATGATCCTCGTGAACAACCCGGGATCCTGGAAGACCACCTACGCTCCGCTCCTCCACGCCGAATGGCACGGCTGGACCGTCACCGACATGGTCTTCCCTTCCTTCCTCTGGATCGTCGGCGTCGCCCTCACCCTGTCGTTCGCCCGCCGCGTCGATGAGGGACAGCCGCGCGGCCGGCTCCTCGCTCACACCTGCCGCCGGGCGGCCCTCCTGTTCCTGCTCGGCCTGTTCCTCAACGGCTTTCCCGCCTACACCCTCGCCACCTTGCGCATCCCCGGCGTGCTCCAGCGCATCGCCGTCTGCTACCTGATCGCGGCCGCCATCTATCTCTATACCGGCGTCCGCGGGCGCATCGCCGCCGTCGCCGTCGTCTTCGGCCTCTACTGGCTGCTCATGCACCCTGGCGGCTACGAGAAGGACACGAACTTCGCCCGCCACGTCGACTCCCTCTTCCTCAGCGGGCACATGTGGTCCGCCACAAAGACCTGGGATCCCGAAGGCATCGTCAGCACGCTGCCCGCCATCGCGACAGCGCTCTTCGGGGTCCTTGCGGGCGACCTGCTCCGCACCGGCCTCGACGCCGCGCGCAAGACCGCCTGGCTCTACACCTCCGGCTGCGCGCTGCTCACCGCGGGCCTCCTCTGGGACCTCGCAATGCCCATCAACAAGAATCTCTGGACCAACTCCTACGCGCTGTTCGCCGCGGGCTTCTCGACACTCGTCTTCGCCGCCTGCTACTGGTTCCTCGACGTGCTCGGATGGCGGCGCGGCACGCGCCCTCTCGCCCTCTACGGCCTCAACGCGATCGCCGTCTACGTCCTGAGCGGACTGTTCGCCCGCGCCATGGGCATGATCACGCTGGCGGACACGCCCCTCAAGGCCCACGTCTTCGCCGCCTTCGAACGCTTCGCGAATCCGTACAACGCATCGCTCCTCTACGCGCTCCTCAACGTGACCGTGCTCTACGGCGCCGCCTGGGTGATGCACCGCAAAGGATGGTATCTGCGCATATGACCCGCCGTACGCTGCTCAGCCTTCTGGCCGCTCCCGCCGCCGCCGCCGACCCCGCGATGCTGTGGAACCACGTCGAGCGCCTGCTGCGCGAAAACGACGAGCGGCGCCGCGCAGCCCTCGAAGCCGTGAACGGTCCCGCCGCCCGCACTGCGCTGCGGTCCCGAGTGCGCTCGGCCATGCTCCGCGCCATTGGAGGCCTCCCCCAGCGCACGGATCTCGCGCCGCGCACCGCCGGCGAACTCCGCCGCGACGGCTACCGCATCGAGAAGGTCATCTACCAGAGCCGTCCCGGATTCTCCGTCACCGGCAATCTCTACCTCCCCGCCGGCGCCGGACGCCATCCCGCCGTCCTCCACTCCTGCGGCCACTCGGTCAACGGGAAGGCGTCGGCGGCTTATCAGCGCGTCTCCATCGGCTTGGCCCGTCTCGGTTTCGTCGTGCTCACCTTCGATCCCATCGGGCAGGGCGAGCGCTTCCAGTACGCCGGCATCCGGCAGCCCACGGTGGACCATGCCCGCTCCGGCCGCCAGGCGTATCTCACCGGCGCCACCCTCGCGCAGTTCCGCATCTGGGACGCCATCCGCGGCCTCGACTATCTCGAAACCCGCCCCGAAGTGGATCCGCGGCGCCTCGGCATGATCGGCCAGTCCGGCGGCGGCATGCTCACCCTGATCACCGCTCCGCTCGACGAACGCATCCGCGCCGCGATGTCGGCGTGCGCCGTGGCCACGTACTATCACAAGACTCTCGCCGGCCTCATCGCCGACCCCGAACAGATCCAGCCCGGCCTGCTCGGCAGCGGCATCGACCACCCGGAGCTGATCGCCTCGGTCGCGCCCCGGCCATTCCTGATCTGCGCCGCCCGGCGCGACTTCGTCCCCATCGACGGCGCGCGCCGCACGTTCCAGGAAGTGCGCCCGCACTTCCCGCCCGGCACAGTCGCCATCGCGGAAACCGACGATGTCCACAACCTGAACCGCGAACTGCGCGAGGCCACCTACGCCTGGATGCTGCGCCACCTGGCCGGCCGCGACGAATCGCCCAGCGAGCCCGAACTGGCCATCGAAAAGGACGAAGACTTGCAATGCACCCCGGCCGGCTCCGTGTTCGACACGCCCGGCGCGCGGAGGGTCTTCGATTTCACACGCGCGACCGCCCGGACTCTCGCCGCCCGGCGGCCCGCGGCGGTGGATCCAGGTGCGGTCCGCGCCCTGCTGGGCCTGCCGCCGGACCTCCCGCCTCCCCGCCGCATCGGAGCCCGGATCGAAACCGAGCCGGGCATCGCACTCCCGCTCGACATCGAAGGAGACGGGACAGACCTGCTGCTGGTCGTCTCGCCCGACGGCCGCCGCCCGGCGTGGGCCACGGGCCGCGTCGCCATCCTGCAGCCGCGCGGATGGGGCGCGACCGCTCCGGACCGCCCCGAGGACTTCTTCGCCTACCGCGGCTACGAACTCGGGCGTCCGCTGCTCGGGATGCGCGTCCTCGACGTCCTGCAGTGTGTCCGCCTGCTCCGCGCGGATTTCCCTCGAATCTCTGTAGCGGGCGAGGGCCCCGCGGGGATCGTCGCGCTGCACGCGCTGGTGCTCGACCCCGAGATCGCCGCCGCGCAACTACGCGCCACGCCGGAGTCCTACGAAGTGTTTCTCGAGCGAGCGGATATCGACGCACCGGTCGCGTCGTTTCCCGCGGGAGTCCTGCGGACCTACGACCTGCCCGCGCTGATCGAAGCCGCCGGCCCGGGCCGGGTGATCCGGGGATGACCGGCGGAATAACCGCGTCATGATTCCTTGCTGCTGAAGCAGGGAACTTTGGTCAGGCAGCACGCCCCAGAATCAAGTGGCTTTGCCGGATTCCGGTGCGGCGGTAGAATTGCGGTTGGATGACGATCAACGTCGAGTTGCGGGACGATCAGGCGGCGCGCCTGGACCGGTTCGCCACCAGCCTGCGTAAGAGTCGCGGCGAAGCCACGGCCCAGTTGATCGAAGAAGGACTGCGACACGCCGAATTTCCGGCAATTGAGTTCCGGGATTCTCTTGTCGGCCGCCAAGCCTACGTCGTTGGCTCGCGTCTGGCAGTCTGGGAAGTCTCGATGATCGCGGAAGGGTACGGATTGGAGGTCGCTGCGACCGCGCAGCACCTTCAACTCGACCACGACCGCGTGTCCCAGGCGCTTCGTTACGCGTCGGTGTTTGAATCTGAGGTCCGTGAGGCGCTCGCCGAGAACCGTGCGATCACACTGGACAACCTGCGCGCGTCCTTGCCGCCTGGTGCTTGGGTCGACATCCGGTAGATGTTGCAGTTCCTGGCACCGGCCGAAAGTGATCGGCATGAGCCCGGAAACCTGATCGGCTTCATCCCGGAATCGTGATCGCCATCAGCCCGGAACGGTGATCGGCTTGCCCCGGAATACGCAGGCTCATCGGTGCAGCCGCCGCCGGCGGCTGCAAGCCGGTGTTGGGCCGCCCGTCCGCGCGCCGGTATACTGGTGTCATGACCCAAATCCTTGAAGCGGCCCTAGCGGAGTTGGCCAAGCTGCCGCCCGAAGAGCAAGACCGGGTCGGACGCTGGCTGCTCGAGGAACTTCGGGACGAGGAACGGTGGGACGGCCAGTTCAGGGGCTCGCAGGACGCCCTGAGCAAGCTCGGGGCCGAGGCCCTGGCTGACCGCGCAGCAGGTCGCACGACGCCGCTCAACCCCGACCGATTGTGACCTCCCGCGCGACTCCCGCGATTCTGGGCGGCGTATCGTGGCTTGTCTCCAGAAACCCGCGAGTTCGCCCGGAAGGCGTATCGGCTTTTACGCTTTCCCGATCAGCGGCGGCCGAAGGCCGTCCGCTGCATCGGCTTGTTAGGCGTCCTCGTCGTTCCTCTGATTCGTCGGCCCCATCAGTCGTCCAATGAGACCGATGCCATGATCACGCTCAATCTGAAGGGCCAACTCGTTCAGTTGAATCTCGGGATCGAAGTCGAATTCGCCACCTCCATCCACGGCGCAGTACCCACGATGCCGAATTGTCTTCGCCTTTGACTTAATCGCAGGGCAGGGCTGCTGGTCTCTTTCGCCGCAAGGCATCCAGAGCCTTCTGACGTTTGGCCGGACTCATGCGCTCGAAGCCACGGAGTGGATCGCTGAACTACATGCCGAGGATAAGTCCACCAAAAGAACCGCAGATTAAGCCCCATGCACTCGCACTATTCGGCTCAGTCGGCTGGGCGATGAACGCAGCCGCCACGCCGGCTACCGTTCCCGATCGGTGCTCCACTGAGGCCGCCTTTGTACACGCCGGCTTCGTCCGAACCGATGAACAACCCCAAAGCCGTGCCCAGGACGCCAACGAGAAATCCGCGCAGACAGCCGCCCGCCGATCAAGGCGCCGACTGCGCTTCGCATTTCGGGTGTCAAGACACTCGGCCCGAGGTGCTTCAGGGCCAGTCCCGCGACCGCTCCGAGGATCACTCCCCCGAGAATACCAGTGACTATGGGGTTCTTCACCGTGGGCTCCTGGAACGCCTAACGACCGCGGTTCAGCCGCGGCGGCCCGATGATCTCGCAGGCCGCCGTCGGCTGCAACCGCTGGTTGGGCCGCCTACCAGAGAAACGAGCGCCAGCTCGCAGCTGCAGACAAAGTCGCTCAAACTCAGCGGCTGTAACCGAGCGAGACTGCCTGGCCTCGGACCGGCCGAACGGAGAGCCTTCAGGCACGAAGACCCGAGTTCTGGCTGCGACTGGTTGTCCTTGAAGAACCAGGGTCGCCGCCAATTGGTCGCCAACACGGAGCACCCGATGAAGGCCGCCGGCCGGAAGGCAGTGGACGTCGCCGGCGACCACAACCGACCGCTCGGCGCCGACAAGGAAACGTCTACCGCAATCGCGAAACGAGTAGCTTCGGTACCGATGGCGGGCGTGCCGGGAGTCCCGAAGCGTTGCCATCCGAAAGGGCTGGCCGCGTCGGCGCACGCCGAGCGGAAGATCTCAATCTGTAGCGAGCCTCCGAGTACGACCGAAGCAAAGTCCCAGTAGTGGTCGTGAATGTCCTGAAGCGTCGAGGCATCCACGTCACTTGGCCAGATATGCAGGCGCACTCGATGAAGGAGGCTGGGCGGTGTTAGAACCAGCTTGAGAAAGCCATTCGGATGCCAACGTGCGCGTTCGCACCATGAGGCCAGAGTCGCGCGCGTATCGAGAACAGAGTCGAGCCATTCATCCACGAACAGCGCCGCCCGAATCGGCAGCTCTTCCCTAGCCTTGAGCCCCAGGGGGTCTACAGCACTTCTGGCTAGGTCAGCAAGGCGGCGATTCATGAGCAGTTAATCGCGGCAGCGATGACTTCATCGGCACTCTGCCCGCTTCTCGCAAGTGCCTTGAGCGAAAACCCTAGTCGGAGGTCGTAGTGATGGACATGATGCTCGTAGTACGCATCGTACACACGCGACTCTCGCGGATAATACATACTCCCCGGAAACTTGACGTGACCCTTGATGAAGGACAAGAAGATCCCGGCCTCGAAGATCTCGGAGCGGAAGAATGCAAACGAATCGTGGAACCTAACATCCACGTCATGAATCGCCGCGACCGGATGAAGCGTTCGGATGGTGGCGACGATCTCGGCTTGAAGTCGTGTCCGTTCTGCTGCTACGTCCGAGGAGCCACCCGCAGCGGCTAGTCTCTTGCGCGCGTGCGCATCCAGGAGAGCTGCGTTCGAAGGGTTCAGTACGATAATTCTGACAGTCTTCCGGTCCAGCCCTTTGGCCCTTCAGACAGTGTGGCGAGTCGAGTAGCGCAATAGCCCGCCGTTGCGCTGAAAAAGTAGTAGGAAGGACGACGTGTCAAAAGCGGCTGCAAACTTCTCCTCAAAGTGAGGGTCTGGCAAGTCAGAGCCCTCATACACAGCGACCGGAACTCCCGATAACAGCTTCAGGACTTCGTCAACAGCGCGTCTCGACGCCGCGCCTGCGACGAAGTTAGCAAAGTCATGTTCAGCAATCAAAGCAAAGCCGACGGTGACGACAGTCGATGCCACCAAAGAACTGACGACTCCGAGCAAGATTGCACGAGTGTCCGTCGACCACCCAAACGAGTACGCGACACCGACGCAGATCGCGGATAGGACGAGTGCCCCAAGAGCGAAGAGCGCAATCGACTTGAGCGGCCAATGCTTGACTTCCCTTGGCATGGTCAGTGTGTGGGGGTCATGTCGGCCCAACGCCGCGGTTCAGCGGCGGCGCCTTGGCGCCGTCCGCTGCAACCGCTTGTTAGCTCGCTGCTCCGCCACCTCCCTAATCACGAGGTTCATTACAGTGACAAACGACTGGGTATCGAGAAAGTAGTTCGGATACGCTTGGCGCAGAGCCGTGATGGGACCGGCGGACACAAGCACAGCTTCGACGGGTTCGCCAGCCTTGGTGCGCTGCTCCACCTTTGCGTAGTCGACGGTCGCCTGCTCCAGGCTGGCCACCGCGTAAGTCG
>JADJWL010000009.1 GCA_016716385.1 Bryobacterales bacterium
TGGATGATCGACCGCGACCGCCGCACGCCTTCGGGTTGGCGGAGCATTTGGTGGCTGGTCCCGATGGCTGCCTTGTGGACGAATCTGCATGGCGGATTTCTCGCGCTGGTGGCCGTGCTTGGTCTGGCCGGCGTGGGCGAGTTTCTGGAAGGACGTTTCGGCGAGGCCGGGCCGGCGGCCTTCGGGCGCTCCCGGCGGTACGTGCTCCTGGCCGGTGCCTGCATGGCCGCCAGCCTCCTGAACCCGTTCGGCTACCACCTGCACGAACACATCGTCGCCTATCTCCGCTCGGATTGGATCATCGACACGATCGACGAATTCCGGTCGCCCAACTTCCGCGGCGAGGTGATGCGGCAATACGAAGTGCTGCTGTTCGGCGGCATCGCGCTCTCGGGGTACCTGGTCGCGAAACGCCGCTTCGTCGAGCCGCTCTTGATCCTGTTCTGGGCGCAGGCTTCGTTGACCTCCGTGCGACACGTCCCGCTGTTTGCGCTGGTCGCCGTGCCAGTCCTCTGCGAAGCGTTGACGCAGCTCTGGACATGGGCTTCGGCGCCGGCTTCCAGGCGGTCGATTGTGGGCATTCTGCGGGACGTGGGCCGCGACCTGGCACTGTCGCCCCGGGCGCTGAGCATCTGGCCCTTTCTGTTCGTGGCCGGGCTGGCGGCGAGCGGCGGGGACCGCTGGCCGCGCGATTTTCCCGAACAGGTGTTTCCTGTCGGGCTGGTCGAGCGGCACGCCGCCGTCCTGGCGCCGGACGGGAGTTCGGGCCGCAGGCTGTTCGCCCCGGACGGGTGGGGCGGTTACCTGATCTACCGCTTTCATCCCCGGCTGCGCGTCTTCACCGACGGACGGAGCGATTTCTACGGACGCGAATTGGGGCTCGAGTATGTCCGCATGTTGAATGGGCGGCATGACTGGGAATCGTTGATGGATCGCTACGGCTTTGACTTGGCGCTGGTTCCGGTCAAGGTCCCACTGGCGGAACTTCTCAAGCGGCATCCCGGATGGACAGTCGTGGAAGACGACGGAAAGGCCATTCTGTTCGAAAAGGTGGCGGCCTCCCTAATGGATTCCGGCATTTCCGCCGAAAGACAGAGTCGGTCGCATTTTGCCGTGGGGAAACAGGGATGACGATGGACCTCGGTGGCTGGGCGATCCTGGCCGTCGGCCTGGCGGCGGTTGGCGAAGATCTGGCGCGCCGCCAGATTTCGAACTGGACCACCGGTGGCGCGGCGCTGGCGGGCTGGGTCTGGCACGGGACGCAGGCCGGCTGGTCCGGTCTGGGTGATGCGCTGCTCGGAACCGTGATCGGATTCGGGGTGTTCCTGGTGTTCTACCTGATGGGTGGGATGGGCGGAGGAGACGTGAAGCTGATGGCCGGGTTCGGCGCGCTCCTGGGGTCGGGTCCGATCTGGATGGCCGCCCTGCTCGCGGCCCTGTGCGGGGGTGTCCTGGCGGCTCTGGTCCTGGCGCTTCGCCGGGTGCGCCGCTGGTGGTGGCCGGCAGGAGCACCGGCCGTGTGGAGCGAGAGTATTCCGTACGCTCCGGCGATCACCGCCGGCGTGTGGTTGGCTGTGGTGGGCGGAGCCTGAAGCGCTCCTCCCGAGAAGGTTTGAAGAAGCGACGAGGATGAACGTATGGACCGCAGATTTCTAACAGTGCTGGGGATGAGCGTCGTGCTGGCGCTTGTCGTCGCCGGTCTTTTCTACCAGGTAGCCAACCGCGCCGGCGGACGCAATCAGGTGCAGATGCACGACATGGTGGTGGCCGCCGAACCGCTGAACATCGGCATGAGCATCAAGCCGAGCCAGGTCAAAGTCGTTCAGGTTCCCACGGACTTGCTGCCCAAACAGGCCTTCACGAAGGTCGAAGAAGTCCTCGAGCGCCCGGTCATCAGCAACATTCTGCCCGACGAACCGATCGTCGAGGGCCGCCTGGCTCCGCTTGGGAGCGGCATCGGCCTGGCGCCGATCATCCCGCCGGGGATGCGGGCGGTGGCAGTGCGGGTGAACGAAGTGGTCGGCGTGGCCGGATTCGTGCTGCCGGGCATGCGTGTCGATGTGCTGGTGACTGGCAAGCCGCAGAACTCCGGCGACAACGACTCCCGGACTACGACGGTGCTGCAGAACATCACGGTGCTGTCGGCCAACCAGCAGATGCAATCCGAACGGGGGCAGGCGATCAACGCCACCGTCGTGACGCTGCTGGTGACGCCGGACCAGGCGGAGACTCTGACGCTGGCGGGCAACGAGGGCCGGATCCAGTTGGCCCTGCGGACGCCGATCGATCAGAAGATCGAACCGACGCCAGGCAAGATACTGAGCGAGTTGTACGGCGGGCAGAAGCCGAAGCCGGCTCCGGTTCAGCGCGCCGCCGCGCCGAAGCCGCCGCCGCCGGCGCCGCCGCCTCCTCCTCCGGCGCCGGTCGTCGTGCCGGACGAGATCATCATGATTCGCGGCAATCAGAAGTCTGTGGAAGTCATCGGAATGCGGCAGCAGAACCCGTAGGCGGCCGAGAGAACCGCACGGGGGAACGAGTGGAGATTGTGGTGAACCTATGAAGCGACAGATTGCGAATCCGTTCCGGCGGACTGGCCGGGGGACCCCGTGGTGGGGAGCCGCCGGGAGGGTTGCCGCCGCGGCCGTCCTGGGAGCCGCCGCCTTATTGGCGCAGTCGGCGACGCAGGATCTGCGATTGACGGTCGGCAAGAGCATCGTAATCGACTACCCGTCCGATGTGGGCCGCATCTCGACGAGCAACCCGGATGTGGTCGACGCCGTGCCGATTACGGCGCGCGAGATTCTTCTCAACGCTAAGACCGTGGGGAACTCGACCGTGGTCGTGTGGGCCAAGACGGGCGAGCGCAGCTTCTTCGCGCTCAACGTCGAGCACAACACGGAGCCGATTCAGCGTCTGCTGCAGGAGACGTTCCCGAACGAAGCCATTCAGGTGGCGCTGGCGCGCGACTCGGCTTCTCTCAACGGACAGGTGACGAGCGCGGCAGTCGCCGAGAAGGCTACGGCGCTGGTGGCGCCGCTCGTGAAATCGGTCGTCAACAACCTGGTCGTGGCGCCGCCCGGAATCGAGAAACAGATTCTGCTGCGCGTCAAGTTCGCCGAACTGAATCGCTCCCGCGCCGACGAACTGGGTGTGAACATTCTGTCGACGGGTGCGGCGAACACGCCGGGCCAGGTCACCACCGGCCAGTTCCCCTCCGCCCGGGCCACCAGAGTCGAAGGCGTCATCGGGGCGCCGGTCCGCGGCACGACAAGCGACTTCAGCATCTCCGACTCCCTTAACCTGTTTGCTTTCCGGCCGGATCTGAACCTGGCGGCGTTCCTCCGCGCCCTGACGACGCGGAATGTGCTGCAGATTCTGGCTGAGCCGAACCTGGTTGCGACCAATGGCAAGGAAGCCAGCTTCCTGGCCGGCGGCGAGTTCCCGATTCCCGTGCTTCAGGGCGGCGCCAACGCTGGCGCGGTGACGATTCAGTTCCGCGAGTACGGTATCCGGCTGACGTTCACTCCGGAAACGACTGCGCACAACACGATCAAGATGCGCGTCCGCAGCGAGTTGTCCACGATCGACCTGGCCAACTCGATCACGTTCGCCGGATTTACGATTCCCGCGCTTTCGACCCGGCGTGCCGAGACCGATGTCGAACTGGGGGCGGGGCAGAGCTTCGTCGTCGCCGGACTGCTCGACGACCGGGTGACCGAGACGCTCTCGCGCATCCCCGGTCTGGCCGAAATTCCAGTGCTGGGAGCACTATTCCGCAGCCGGGCGACCAACAAGACCAAGACTGAACTGGTGGTTCTGGTGACGCCCGAGATCACCGAGCCGCTGAACGCGTCCGACCGCAAGCCGGCTGACGAAATGTACCGGCCCGGTCTGCCGGCGGGGCTCGGCGATGTCATCCGGCATCAGGAAGAGCACGAGAAGAGTATGCAGGTCGATCCAAAGACCAAGCCGAAGATGTAGGCCGGAGCGCGCATGAGCCCAAAGAAGCCGCATACTCAACTGACCGCGCTGGCAATACTGCCGGACCGGGAACTGGCGCGCCAGTTCCTCGGTACGCTACCTGCCACCCGCGCGTTCCAGTTGTTGGCCGAGATGAAGGCGTACCCGTCGCCCCAGGCGGCCGAGGTGCGCGTGCGGCAGCTCCGTCCCGATCTCGTCTTCATTGACTTGGCGACGGACCTCGACAAGGCGGCGGAACTGGTGGAGTTTCTGGCGGGATTGCGGCCCCAGGTGTATGTCGTCGGGCTGCATGTGCGCAACGATGCGGAGGCGATCCTGCGCGCCATGCGGGCCGGGTCGAGTGAGTTTCTGTACGCTCCCTTCGATCCCGAGATCCAGTTCGAAGCGATCGGCCGGATCGCCCGGTCGAAGCGACCTGCTCCGGCCGAGGAGGCGCACCGGGGCCGGCTCATTGCCTTCTCCAGCACCAAGCCCGGATCGGGCGCCTCGACACTGGCGTCGCAGACCGCGTTCATGCTGTCCCAGTCGTCCGGCAAGCGCACGCTGCTGGCGGACTTCGACCTGTGGAGCGGAACCGTGGGGTTCTTCTTCCGCCTGAATCATTGGTACTCGCTGCTTGACGTGCTGGAACAGGCGGGCCGTGTGGAGGACGTGGACTGGGCGTCGGTGGTTGTCTCGGCCCAGGGCATCGATGTTCTGCCGGCGCCGGAAACACCGCGCGAGGCGCCGGTCGAGCCGGAGCGGCTGCACGACGTATTGGACTATCTGCGGACTCTCTACGACTGGGTGCTGGTGGATCTGCCGAGCGTCTTCGATCGCATGAGCCTGCTCACGTTGTCCAGTTGCGATGACGCGTTTCTCGTCTGTACGCCGGAACTGCCGAGCCTGCACCTGACGCGCAAAGCGGTGGGCTACCTCGGCCAGATGGGCTTCGGGCGCGAACGCTACCGGGTGCTCGTCAACCGGTTGGGAAAGCAGGAGGGCATCACGGTCGAGGATATGGCGAAGATCTTCACCGCGCCTGTCTACAGGACCTTCCCGAACGATTACCTTTCGCTGCACAAGGGCCTCACCGTCGGCCAGCCTCTTGGCTCGCGGAGTCAGCTGGGCCGGGCGATCGAGGAATTCACCTCCGGCCTGCTGGCCTTTGACGCGGCACTGCATGACCAGAAGCGAAGCAAGACGGGGACGCGAGGAGAGTAGGGAACCGATATGACGCCGATCAACACCGAACGTCAGGAACTGACCTGGGACCAAAGGCTGCTGCGCAATTCCGGACGGCAGAAGGCCGCGCTGAAGCCGGAGTACCAGGAACTCAAGTTCACGTTGCATCGCAAGCTGCTCGACAAGATCAATCTCGAGGCGCTGGCGACCATCGACAACCAGCGGGTTCGCGCCGAGGTGCGGCAGGCGGTGATTTCTCTGATCGACGGGGAGCCGACGCTGCTCAGTTCGCTCGAAAAGCAGCAGATCAGCGAAGAGGTTCTCGACGAGGTCTTCGGCCTGGGGCCGCTCGAACCGCTCCTGCAGGACCCGACCATCTCCGATATTCTCGTCAACACGCACAAGCAGGTCTACGTCGAACGCAAGGGAATGCTGGAGCTGACCAATGTCAGTTTCCGCGACGATCAGCACCTGGTGCGCATCATCGACAAGATTGTGTCCCAGGTGGGCCGGCGCATCGACGAATCGACGCCGATGGTGGACGCCCGGCTGAGCGACGGATCGCGCGTCAACGCGGTGATTCCGCCGCTCGCCGTCGACGGGCCGCTGATGTCGATCCGGCGCTTCGGCACCGACAAGCTGATGCCGCAGGACCTCGTGGAGAAGAAGGCGCTCACCTCGGGCATGATGGAACTGCTTGAGGGTGCGGTCAAAGCCAAACTGAACGTCATCATCGTCGGCGGCACCGGCGCCGGTAAGACGACGCTGCTCAACGCGCTCAGTTCTTTCATCGCCCCGCGGGAACGCATCGTCACGATTGAAGACGCGGCCGAATTGCAGTTGAAACAGCCCCACGTGGCGCGCCTCGAAACCCGGCCGGCGAACCTCGAAGGACAGGGCGCGGTGCGGCAGAGGCAATTGCTCGTGAACTCACTCCGCATGCGTCCCGACCGCATCATCGTCGGCGAGGTCCGCGGCGAGGAAGCCCTCGACATGTTGCAGGCCATGAACACGGGCCACGACGGCTCGCTGACCACCGTCCACGCCAACACGCCCCGGGACGCCGTGAGCCGCCTCGAGGTGATGGTGTCGCTGGCCAACGCGAACATGCAACTGGTTTCGATCCGCCAGCAGATCTCCTCCGCGGTGAACCTGTTCGTGCAGGCGGCCCGATTGAGCGACGGTTCCCGCCGCGTCGTCAACATCACCGAGATCACGGGCATGGAAGGCGATGTGATCACCCTGCAGGACATCTTCGTGTTCGAGAAACGGGGCGTCTCGCCGGATGGCAAGGTGCTGGGCCGGTTCGCCGCGACGGGCATCCGCCCAAAGTTCTACGAGAAGCTGCTGGCGGCCGGGATCCGGCTGCCGGTCGACCTCTTCGACCAGGTCATGGATGTGTAACGGAGTCCGGTCATGATTTTTGCCATTCTCGTATTTGTCACCGTCATGATCTCGACCCTGGTGGTCTTCTCGCTGTTCGGCGGGTCGGCCGCGGGATCCGAGGGAGAAAAGATCCGCGCGCGTCTGCTCGGGTCGGCAAAAGGCAAGGGAGGGAAGAAGGGCAAGAAGACGGCGGCCAACCAGCCCGCTACCCTGATCAAATCCGAACAGCCGCAGACCGACCTGGTCACTAAGGCGCTCAAGGGACTCGACCTCGCCGATCAGATCAACAACCTGATCGAGACGTCGGGATTGCGCTGGACCGCCGCCGGTCTGGTGCAGGGGGCGCTGGCGGCCGCGCTGGTGGCGTTTAATCTCGCCTATTACGCCCTGCCGTCGCCCTTCGACAATTTCGCCATTATTTTCGCCCTCATGGCGTTCACGCTGCCGTTCGCGTATGTCAAGCAGAAGGCGAAGATGCGGATGCGGAGCTTCGAGGAGCAGTTTCCCGACAGCCTGGAGTTCGTCTCCCGTTCGATGCGCGCCGGCCATGCGTTTTCCGTGTCCCTGGAGATGATTCACCGCGAGTTCACCGAACCCCTTGCTGGCGAGTTCCGGCGCACGTTCGACGAGCAGAACCTGGGTCTGCCCCTCGACATCGCCTTGCAGAATCTGGCCAAGCGCGTGCCGCTGCTCGAGGTGCACTTCTTCGTCTCGGCGGTGCTGCTGCAGAAGCGCACGGGCGGCAACCTCGCCGAATTGCTGGACAAACTGGCGTACCTGATCCGCGAGCGGTTCAAGCTTCGCGGGCGCATCCGTGCGGTGAGTGCGCACGGAAAGCTGACGGCGACGGCCCTGTCGATGATTCCGATTGTCGTGGCGATTTTGATGTTTCTGACGAATCCGGAATATATCTTGTTCTTCTTGAATGATGAAACGGGTCACATGATGGCGGCGGCGATGATTCTTCTGCAGATCATCGGGTACCTGATCATGAAAAAGATCGTGAATATCGAGGTCTAGCGCGCCATGATGACATTCCTGTTGAGCCTGATCATTTTCTTCGTGATGACGGGGATTTTCGCCCTGCTCGGTCTCAACGTCTGGGCGCGTCCGAAGGCGGCGATCGACCGCGTGGCGGGTTCGGTGGTGGAGCAGCAGGCGCAGACGGCGCACCCGAGCCTGGCATTCCACGACATGCTGCGCAAGGTCGGGAACCTCGTTCCGGCCTCGCCTCGAGACATCAACATCATGCAGCGGCGCCTGATCCGCGCCGGCGTGCGGAACCCCGGCGCGTTGAAGCTGTTGTACGGCGCCAAGCTGATCGGGGCGGTGGTGATGCCGGCTCTTGCCGTGGGGCTGCTGGCGGGCGCCGACATGGATCCGGCCAACAAGTTCATCATGGTGATCGCGTCGGCGGCGATCGGGTTCTTTGGACCCAACGAGTATGTCCGCCTGAAGGGCGCGGCGCGGCAGAAACAGATCCGGCGGGGCCTGCCGAACGCGCTCGACCTGATGGTGGTGTCGGTCGAATCAGGTCTCGGTCTGGATCAGGCGATCGTGCAGGTCGCCAAGGAGTTGCAGTTTGCGCACCCGGAGATCAGCGAGGAATTCAGCCTGATGAACCTGGAATTGAAGGCCGGCAAGCGCCGCATCGAAGCGCTGCGGAACCTCGCCGAGCGCACCGCGGTCGATGACCTGCGGAAGCTGGTGGCGGTGCTGATTCAGGCCGACCGGTTCGGCACTTCAGTCGCGGCGACTCTGCGGGCGCATGCCGACTTCATGCGGGTCCAGGCACGCCAGGTGGCCGAGGAGAAGGCGGCCAAGCTGGGCGTGAAGCTGGTCTTTCCGATCTTTTTCTGTATTCTGCCGTCGCTGTTTGTCGTGACGGTGGGTCCGATGGCCGTGAAGGTGGTCCGGGAGCTGATCCCGATGGTCAACAACATGTAGCGGACCCCACGGGGTCCGCGGAAAGGAGAACGAGGACATGGATGCATCGACTGTTCGCATTATCTGCGCCGTTCTGGCGGTTCTGCTGCTGGGTCTGATCGTAGTTCGGCGCAGGAACCGGGCCGACGAGTAGGGCGCTGGGGGGCGCCCCGTGAGACCGGCCGCGGATGCCGTGCAAACCGCTGGCCAGGTGCCGGGTACGCAAATAGGGTGCGGGCAGCCGCCGCGAATGGCTGCCCCGCCGATCTTAATCGCTTTGTTGAAGGAACGTGGGGTCTGACTGTATGAGGCTTATTCCAGAATTTCGCTTTCTCATCTCGTGGATGGGGCGGGTTGGCTTGGCCGGCTTGCTCGCCGGGGCCGCTTGGGGCGGAACGTTCGGACGCGTGGTGCCGATTGGCGGCCAGGCGTCGGACATCGCCCTCGACGAGCGCCGCGGCGTGCTGTACATCGCCAACTTCACGGCGGGCCGCGTGGAGGTCATGAATACAGCCGACCGCACGATTCCCCGGTCCATTAATGTCGCTGCGTTTCCGGGGTCGCTCGCGCTCTCACCGGATGGGCGGTTCCTGGTGGTGGCGCACTTCGGCAACTTCGCGCCGCCCAATGCGGCGACAAACGCGCTATCGGTGATCAACCTCGACACCAACCAGCGCCAGACCTTCGCCATGGGTGCGGCCCCGCTGGCAGTAGCTTTCGGCATTGACGGCCGGTGTCTGGTGGTGACGACGCGGGATCTGTCCCTGTTCGATCCGGTCTCGGGCACCGTGCAGGTCGTCGAGTCGCTGGCGAGCCTGGCGTCGAAGACGCTGCCGCAGCCGGGCCCGATCGCGCCGCCCGACATTACCGAATCGGCCATCGGTGTCTCCGCCGACGGCCGCCGCATCTACGGATCGACCGAGGCGTTCGGATTCACCTATGACGTCCAGACACGGGTGGTCACCTCGTTCCCGACCAAGGGTGGCTTCCCGTTTGGACCGCGCACCGTGAGTGTGGCCCGCGACGGTTCGTTCTTTGCGTTTGGCTGGGCTGTGTGGGATTCGCGTGGACGGTTTCTGTACGACTTCCCCGATGTCACGGGAGAGTTCTCCGTCGGAAGCTGGGCTGTGGATTCGACCGCCGGTCTGATCTATACTCAGTTGCCGCGGCAGTCGGCCTCGGCGTCGGCGACCGAGGGACCGACCTATTCGGTCCTGGAGGCCGACAACGGCACGGTCATCGCCCAGTACGCATTGCGGGAGAATCTGACGGGACGTTCCCTGCTGTCTTCCGACCGGCAGACTATCTTTGCAGTGTCTGATTCGGGTCTCACGGTACTGCCGGTGGGCCGCCTGAACGAAGAACGCCGCGTGACCGTAGACCGTGAAGATCTCGTGTTCCGGGCGACCTTCTGCGACCGCGCCGCCATCACGCATGACCTGCACATCACCGATCCGGGTGGCGGGGAGACGGCGTTTTCGCTCGAGTCCACAATCGCCGGGGTCACGCTTTCGCCCACGCGCGGGTTCACTCCGGCCGTGGTCCGCGTTACCGTCGATCCGAACCTCTTCCAGAACCAGAAGGGCACGGTGACGGGCGACATCGTGATCCGGTCGAACGACGCCATCAATCTGCCGCCCCGGGTCCGCGTCCTGATCAACAACCGCGAACCCGACCAGCGCGGCACCTTCGTCAACGTGTCCGGAAGCCTTGTCGACGTGGTCGCAGACCCGCAGCGCGACCGATTCTACATTCTGCGCCGCGACCGGAACCGCGTTCTCGTCTACCACGGCTCGAATTTCACCCAGATCACCGAGCTGCGGACCAACGCCGGTCCGACGCAGATGGCCATCACCCGCGACGGGCGCTACCTGCTGGTGGGCCACGACCGGTCCTGGAACATCAACGTCTACGACCTGGAGTCGCTGGCCGAGACGCTGCCGATCCGGATGCCCTATGCGCACTATCCGCTCTCGGTCGCGGTGTCCGGAAAAGCGATCCTGGCAGTGAGCGACAACCGGCAGGTGGATCGCGGCTACAACACGATCGACCGTGTGGATTTGGCGTCACGGACAGCGGTCGAGCTGCCGACGATCGGGCCGTTCGAGAACAAGTTTGACACCTACGTGATGCTCACCTCGTCGCCGAACGGGGCCTACATCTTCGGCGCGGGCGCCGATGGCACGACGTTGCTTTACTCGGCCAGCGCCGACGCCTTCACCGTGTTCCGTCGCGATTTTGAATCGCTGTCCGGCGCCGTGGCGGCGTCCAACGACGATCTGTATCTCGTTGATAACGCCCTGCTGAACGCCTCCCTGGTTCCCGTGGAACGGTTGGATACGGGCACCGGGCTGTCGTCCGGCTTCCTGTTCGCCGGTGGTTCGGCCATCCGCGTGACAACGCCGGATCCGTCGGCTCCTGGCGTGATCCAGCGGGTCGATCTGGAGACCGGCGAAGGCATCCGTCCAACGCGCATGGTGGAATCGCCGAAACGCCGCGAGGAAGTCCGGACGGACGCGCGATTGAACAACCCCTTTACGCGGACCCTGACGGGGGTGGGCAACCACCTGGTGGCTCTGACTCAGTCCGGCTTCACGGTTTTGCCTTACACCTACGATGCCGCCGTGGCGATCCCGCGTCTGGAGCGGATCGTCAACGCGGCCGACATGCGAGACCCGGTGGCGCCGGGAGGCCTGATCTCGATTTTCGGGCACGACCTCAGCCCGGTGAACCTGGCCACGCGCGAAGTGCCGCTGCCGACCGCCCTCGGCGAGTCCTGCCTGACGGTGAATGGCACGCTGATTCCGTTGCTGTTCGTGTCCCCGCAGCAGATCAACGCGCAGCTTCCGTACAACGTGGACGGCAGCGCCCAGATGGTGCTGCGAACGCCGGGTGGCGTGAGCGACAACCTGAACTTCCGGATCTCCCCGCAGGCGCCGGCCGTGTTCCTGACCGGCATGGCGGGAGACTTCGAAAATCTTCCCGTGATTGTGCGGGAGAGCAACAACACGCTGGTCACGCTTTCGAACCCGGTTCACCTGGGTGAAGATTTGCGAATTTACGCCACGGGCCTCGGTCTGGTCAGCCCCCAGGTTGACGCGGGCCAGCCCGCGCCGGTGGATTCGCCCGTTGAGGCGCGGGTCAAGCCGGTTGTCTTTCTGGGCGAGACCGAACTGGAAGTTCTGTTCGCCGGACTTCGTCCCGGAGAGGTGGGCGTGGGCGAAATCCGGGTTCGGGTGCCGTGGGCGGGAGTGAACCGTGGCCTGCAAGTTCCGCTGCGGATCGTGCAGGGGGCGCAGCAGGTGGAGGTCCAGGTGCGCGTCGTGAACTAGCGCCGGGCAGACAGCGGGAGAATCATGATGGCAACCAGGACGATGCAAGCGCTGCTGGTGGCAGCGGCAATGACAGGTGCGCTTCAGGCGCAGAGTTGGGAAGTGGGCGCCCTGGGCGGCGTCGGCATCTACCGGAAGAACACGGTGACCAGCCCGGCGGGTGACGGCAAGACCGGCTTCAAGCAAGGCTTTGCGGTTGGCGCCGTTGCCGGGCAGAACCTGCACGAGTACATCGGCGGGGAAATCCGCTATCTGTACCAGCAGGGTGACCTGTTTGTCGAAAGCGGCAGCCAGGAGGCGCGGTTCTCCGGCCGGACGCACGCGATCCACTACGATTTCCTGATCCACTTCGCCCCGCGCGATGCGGCCGCGCGGCCGTTCGTGGCCGTTGGCGGCGGCGTCAAGGTGTACGAGGGCACGGGAAGGGAAGTGCCCGACCAACCCTTGGCCCGGTTGTCGCTGCTCACCAGGACGCGCGAAACCCGCGCCCTCGGCAGCGTCGGCGGCGGCGTGAAGTTCAAGGTGTCGCCGAGGACCCTAGTGCGGCTCGAATTCCGGGACTACATCACGCCGTTTCCGAAGCAGGTCGTAGCGCCGTCGATCGGCGCGAAGATCAGCGGCATCGTGCATGACTTCGTGTTCCTGGGCGGCCTGACGTTTGTCTTCTGACGAGGGGAAAACAACGGTGCGGACTCTTCGATGCTTGACGGCGGTGATGTGGTTGGCTTCGGCCTGGGCGCAGGGCCCCGAGCCCAAGAGCCCGGCGGTCTACCGGGGTGCGGCTGCGGCTCCCGGGAAGCAACCGGCGGGAGTGCGGTGGGCGTTGCGGCCCGCGCCACAGGCGGCGCTTGACCGTCCGGCCTCCGAGGACTTGGCGGGATTGGCTGAACCGTCGCGAGTGCCGCGCATCGGCGTGCACCGGGATGTTCCCGCCGGGATCGAGGATCTCGGTGAGTGGGAAGCTCTGCCGGATGGCTCCAGAGTGTGGCGCGTCACTGTGGTGTCTCCCGGCGCTGCAGGACTGCGCGTCCGGTTCGAGGATTTCGACGCCGGCGCCGGCCAGGTGTGGGTGTACGGCCCGGGTGGCGAGCCGTCGGGGCCCTATTCCGCGCAGGGACCGTTCGAGGACCGCGCTTTCTGGAGCGCGACGGTGGACGGAGACAGGCTCACGATCGAATACGAGGCGGCGGGGGAGGACGGCACTATTCCGTTCCGGCTGGCGAAGTTGTCCCACCGGGTGAGCAGCGGTCCCGGCGCCGTCGCGTTTCCGATCGAGGACGCGGGTTCCCGCCTGGCGCTCGGTCCCCTGGCCGACCGGGAGGAGGACTCGGCGGCTCCTTGCCACCAGGACGTGAATTGCCACGGGGAGTGGGGTGAGGCGGCGCGGTCGGTCGCGTTCATCCAGTTTGAGGTGGACGGCTTTGAGGCGACCTGTTCGGGCGTCCTGCTGGCGACGCGGAACAACACCTTCGCCCCATATTTCCTGACGGCCAATCATTGCATCGGCACCGAAGAGGTGGCCCGCAGCGTGGAAGTGTTCTGGGCGTATCAGTCGCGGTCCTGTAACGAAGGACACCCAGGGAGTCCAGGCAGCGTCCGTTCCCCCTCCGGAGCCACGCTGCTCACGACCGGAGACTCGACGCGAGGTGACTTCACACTCTTGCGTCTGCAAGGCGTCCCCGCCGGCGTCGTGTTTTCCGGATGGGACGCGGGCGATCCGGGCGTGGGTTCGCGGCTCGTGGGCGTCCATCATCCACGCGGGTCGTACAAACGGATTTCATTCAGTACGCGCCTTCCCGACCAGCCAGTGACGGTCATCGGACTTGGGGAAACCCCGGCGGACCAGTACTACACGGTCGGCATCACCGAAGGGCTGTCCGAGCCCGGCTCATCGGGTTCGCCCGCCTTCAGTTCGCCCGGCGTCACGGTCGGTGTGCTGAGCTACGGGCAGACGATATTCGGGGCCGACCCGAAACTGATCTGCAACGTGCGTCCAATCCTGGCGGGCTACGGCCGCCTGTCGGCAGCCTATCCGGCGCTGAAGCCGTACCTCGAAGACGAACCCGCGACGCAGGTCGAACCGTCTCCGGCGGCGCTGGTCTTCCGCGGCCGCAACGGCGTAATCGAGGGCGGACCCCAGCGGATTAGCGTGAGCACGGCCTCGGCTGGCACAACTCCGGTACGGTTCAATGCGCGAGCGGATGCGGCATGGATCGGCCTGTCGGCCGAGACCGGGCAGACACGGGCGTCCGCGCCGGGCGCCATCGACATCTCGGTCGACCCGGCGCACCTCCCTCAAACCCAGACCGCCGAGTCGCGAATTGCGATCACCTCCGGATCTTCCTTGCCGCGATTCGTCACCGTTCGCATCGAGATGGTCTATGACAGGTCCGACGTTCAGGTCGCGGCAACGCCTGATCCTGTTGTCGAAAGCAACCCGGGTGTATGGCCATTCGAACTGGGTCTCAGGGAAACGGCGGGCGCCGCAACCACGCTCGACCTGTTCCGCATCAACGGAGTCGACTATTCCGCGCGGATCGAGCAAACCTTCGGCGGCCGGAGCCTCCCGGCTTCCGGCGAGATCCGCGGCCGGTTGCAGGCGCGCGGCCTCCGCGCTCCGGAGGACGTCTACTTCGAATTCGGCGGGATCGACCCGGAGACCGGCGTCCGCTGGCACCGGACGCTGGCGGTGCGTTTCGTGCCCGGTTCCTTTTAGACCGCGACCGGGCAGTGGCGCTCGTCTATGATTGGGAAGAATGCGGGTCTTCGTGCTGGTCCCGATCCTGGCGGCCGCCGCCTTCGCACAGTCTCTGCCCCCCGGCTTCGTCGGCAGCGAGATCTGCCAGAACTGCCATGCGGAGGTTTGGGAGAACTACCACGCCAATCCCCATTACAAGCTGCTGGCCTCGGACTCGACTCCGCCCGAGCAGGCCGGGTGCGAAGGATGCCACGGACCGGGTGGCGGGCATGTCCGCGCGGGTGGCGGTGCGCGGACCATTCCCCGAGCCTTTTCCCGCCTGCAGCCCGGACAGATCCTCGATGCCTGCCTGAGCTGCCACGCCAGGGACTTCTCCCGGGCCAACATCCGCCGTTCCTCGCACACCGAAGCGGATGTGGTCTGCACGGCCTGCCACTCGATCCACAGTTCACCCGCGCCGCGTCACCTGCTGGCCGACGCGCAGGAACAACTCTGCTACCGCTGCCATGGAGCCGTCCGCGCGCAGTTCTCGATGCCGTTCAAGCATCGCGTGAACGAAGGCTTCATGACGTGCTCGGACTGTCACAACCCGCATGGCGCGGATCCGCCCACGTGGCGGATGGGCAACCGGCCGCGGATGGTGGCGCAGCACCTCGGCAACGAGCAGCCTTGCCTGCGCTGCCACGCCGACAAGCGGGGTCCGTTCACCTTCGAACATCCACCGCTGCGTGTCGAGGGCTGCGAAGGGTGCCACAGCCCGCACGGGTCGATGAACGCTCGCCTGTTGCGGCGTCCGGTGGTGTTCACGCTCTGTCTCGAGTGCCACACGGGGAACGACTCGTTCGGACGCCAGGGCGATGGCGTGCAGCGGGTGTCGCCGTCGCACAACCTGTTCGATCCGCGCTACCAGCAGTGCACCACCTGCCATGTCCGCATCCATGGCTCGAACGCCGACCCGAGGTTTCTGCGATGAGGCCGCCGGGATGCTTGCTGTGGCTGCTGCCGGCGGTGCTTGCCGCGCAGCCGGTAGTGGCGCCCACGCCGGAGCGGCCGGGCGAGACCGCGCCGCTCGGCGCCTACACGTTCCGCAACTCGTTTGAGACCGGCTACCGGTTCCGCCAGGTGGACGGCAACCTCGGCAAATACCGCAGCGACGTGAACTTCGGCAACGGCATCCGCCTGCTGAGCGGCGAGCTTTCGCTCAACTCCCGCGACGGCCGGGGCCGCTACTTCGACGAATTCGTCCTGCGCACCCTCGGACTCGGCAACGATCCGTACCAGTTCGCGCTCGTGCGTCTGCAGAAGAACGGTCTCTACCGCTATGAGACCGTGTGGCGGCGCAACGAATACTACAATCCAGCGCTGCCGGTCGCCGCCGGAAACCACTTCGCCGACACGGCACGGCGTCTGCAGGACCACGACATCGTCCTGCTGCCGCAAGCGCCCGTGCGGCTGTTCGCCGGCTACACCCGCAACGTCCAGGACGGACCCGCGCTCACCACGGTCCAGCTCTTCGACACACGCGGCGACGAGTTCCCGCTCTTCACCCGTGTGAACCGGCTGTACAACGACTACCGGCTCGGCGCGGAGATCCGCCGCCGCGGGTTCCAGTTGAACGTGCTCCGCTCCTGGCACTACTTCCGCGAAGATGCGCCGGCCGGCAGAGAAACGCCGCATCCCGGCGCCAGTCCGGAGAACCTCACGGCTCTTGACCGCTTCGCGCGGGCCGAACCCTATCGCGGCGCGACGCCGGTCTGGCGGGCGCTGGTGCGCGCGGAAAGTGACTGGGTCGCAGCCAGCGGCCGCGTCACCTACGCCGGCGGCCGGCGCGATTTCGTACTCGACGAATCGGCCTTCGGCACGGACCGCTTCGGCGCTGCCGCCAACCGCCAGATCGTGGTCGGGGGCAATGCGCGCCGACCGGTGACCTCGGCGGACGCCTCGGTCACGGTGTTCCCGTCACGGCGCCTGAACTTCACGCAATCGGCCAGCTATCACAACACCCGCATCGACGGCGACAGCGCCTTCCGCGAGATTCTAAACGGCACCGCCGGGGGCGACCTGCTGTTCTTCCGCTTCCTGGGCATTCGCACCTTCACCGGAGCGAGTGATCTGAACTGGCAGCCCACCCGCCAGACCGGATTCTTCGCCGGATACCGCTATGCGGCGCGGCGCATCCGCAGTGTGGAGAGCCTCACGCCGGTTCCGTTCGACCCGTTCCGGCAGCAGCACGAGCAGGACAACCATCTCCACGCCGGCGCCGCCGGAATCCGTCTGCGTCCCGTGCGCGGCCTGACCGTGACGGCCGACGGCGAGATCGCGCGCGCCGACCGGCCCTTCACCCCGGTGAGTGGCCGCCGGGTGCACGCGGCAGGGGGCCGGGCCGCCTACCAGGCGGGCGCGCTGCGCCTGGGCGCCGCCTACCGCCAAAACTACAACTTCAACTCAGCGGCGATTTCCCGCCACAGCGCGCGCGGACGCAACTATGCGGCGGACGCCTCCTGGGCGCCGAATGCCTGGTTCGCCCTCGACGCCTCCTACGCCAAGATCCATCTCGATACCGTGACGGGTCTTGCCTTTTTCGGACTCGGGGAACTCCAGGACCGGGTGTCGTCCGTGTACGTGAGCAATGTCCACGCCGGCAATCTCGGTGTGCGGCTGGGGTTACGGCGCGCCGACTTCTTCGCCGGATACTCGATCGTCGAAGATACGGGCGACGGGCGACGGTCCAACACCTTCGGTCCGGAGACGCCGCCGCTTCAAGCCCTGCTGCTCCCGGTGCAGACGTTCCCGCTGCGGTACCAGTCGCCGCTAGCGCGGATCTCCGTCCCGTTGCGGCCGGACTTCCGTTTCAACTTCGGGTGGCAGATGTATCATTACCGGGAGAACTTTCCGATTACGGCGCCGGCGCAGAACTATCGCGCCCATACCGGCTTCGCCAGCGCCTCGTGGTCATTCTAGGGAGCGCTCATGTTCGATCTCACTGTCGGTAACCTCATCGTCTGGACCTTCATCGGGCTGACGCTCTACACGATGCGGAGGCGCTGGGTGGGCGACTTCGAGAGCAACTGGGCACTGGTGTATTACCTCGTCCTCGTTCTGTTCATCCGGACGCTTGAGGGCGAGTTCAACAACTTCATCGTGTTCGCGGCCATCGTCGCCGCGCTTTTCCTGCGCTTCGAGTTTCTAGGCGGCTGGTTCCTGCGCGTCTTCCGGCTGATGGAGTTCGTTTGCCTCTGCTACGTCCTGCTGCAATGCTTCGCGCTGCTTGGTCACTACTGAGCACCGCATGCGGCGGGCCTGCACTCACCGCAGGGCGAGTTGGACTCCGCGGATCACCGTCTCCATGAACTGGCGGGCGTTCGACGCCAGACGGTCGATGCCTTCCGCCGTGTCCGGACGGGGAACGATCGGTTCGAAGATGTTCTCGAAGGCCAGCGGCATCTTGATGCCCATGCGGGCCACCGGCATCAGCAACTGGTAGTGATCGATCTCACCCAGGCCGGGGGCGCAGTCCTGGTCGACCGGCGTGTTGCGGTGATCCTTCAACGCGAACGCCCGCACGTCCCACCAGCATTGGCGGATGTCGGAGATCGGGTCGGCGTTCTCGTAGTCGAGCACGTTCCCGGCGTCATAGCAGACCTTGATGCCTTCGGCGCCCGAATCCTGGATCAGCCGCGCGCACATCCGGCCCGTGGCGGTGTTGCCGCCGTGCTGCTTGACGACGACCGTCACCCCGGCTTTCTTTGCCAAAGGACCGACGCGGCGCAGCGTGTCGACCGCCGCTTCGTATTCACCGGGGCGTGTGCGCCCGAACGTCAGCACGAAGGGCATTCCCGCGGCGGCCGCCTGCTCGACGCGGCGCGCGTGGGCGTCGTAGGCGTTGGGCTGCTCCAGGTTCACCGTCGTGAACATCATGACCGGTTCGAGCCCCATGTCCCGGCAGCGCGCGCCCAAGGCACGGGCTTCGGAAGGCGGAGCGTCAACCGCCATGCATGGCTTGCCTTCGTGACTGGTGCCCCAGGCCACGGCGCGAAATCCCGACGCCGCAATTCCTCGCAGCGCCCGCTCCAGGGAGAAGCGGGAGTACGGCAGCGTCATGCAGGCAAGCTGGAACTCAGTGGGGCCCGACTGCGCGGATGCGGCAAGCGGCGCGAGCGCGGAGCCCAGGATCTGGCGGCGGGTCACCATGGATTTCACTATATCCCCTTCAGCGCGGCGTAATCAGGCCGCCGAGTTTATCCGCTTCGCCGCCGCCGGTCCTCGGGTACCGCGTGGAGTAGGCTTCGAGGTACTTGAGGCCAGCGCCGGTGTTGTAGATCACGATGCGCTCTTCCGGACTCAGAAAGCCGCTGGCAAGCAGCTTCTCCAGCGCGCTGACGCAAGCGGCTCCTTCGGGAGCAACGAACATGCCGTCCTCGCGCGCCAGCGCAAGACCGGCGCCGACCAACTCGGCGTCGCTCACGGCGATGGCGGTCCCGCCGCTCTCGCGCACGGCCTCGAGGATGAGGAAGTCACCGAGCGGCTTCGGGACGCGCAAGCCGCTGGCGACGGTCGTGGCGCCCTGCCAGAACTCGCTCCGGGCGGCGCCCGCGTCGTAGGCGCGGACCACCGGCTGGCAGCCTTCCGCCTGCACGGCGATCATCTTCGGCCGCCTGGAGCCGATCCAGCCAAGCGCTTCCATTTCGGCAAACGCCTTCCACATGCCGATGATGCCGACGCCGCCGCCGGTCGGATAGAAGATCACGTCGGGCAGCTCCCAGCCGAACTGCTCGGCGAGTTCGTACCCCATCGTCTTCTTGCCCTCGATCCGGTACGGCTCCTTGAGCGTCGAGATTTCGAACCAGCCCTCGGCTTCCTTGCGCTCCGCCACAATGCGGCCGCAGTCGCTGATGAGCCCGTCGACGAGCGTGACGTGCGCGCCGAACGCCTTGCACTCCACGTAGTTGGCTTGCGGCACATCCCGCGGCATGAAGATATGGGCTTCGATTCCAGCGGCAGCCGCATAGGCAGCGAGCGCGCTGGCCGCGTTACCGGCCGACGGGATCGCGATTCTGCCGATGCCAAACTCTTTGCACATCGAGACCGCGCAGGAGAGACCGCGCGCCTTAAACGACCCGGTCGGATTCAGGCCTTCGTCCTTCACCCAGAGGTCCCGCGCGCCGAGGCGCACTCCCGTTCGGGGCGCTGGCAGCAGCGGAGTCATCCCCTCGCCCAAAGACACGATCGATGACGCCTCTCTGGCGGGCAGGACGGGTCCGTAGCGCCACATGCTGCGCGGACCGCCGGCCACGGAGGCTCGGTCCCACTGCGCCCTGGCGGCTTCAAGGTCGTAGCGCGCCAGCAGCGGCCCGCCGCACCGGCACAGGTTCCACGGCTGTCCCGCCGCGTAGGTTTCACTGCACAAACTGCACTCGAGATGCGTCAAGTTCATGTGGCCTGGCAAATTTCTTATAATAGCGGATGCGTTCGATGCGGCTTGCGGGATTGACAGTTTTTTTGACGGCACTGGCCTGGGGCGGGGAATTTGTGGTGCTCGAAAACGGCCAGCGCCTGTACGCGGACCGTCACGAACGGGAAGGCGCCGTCGTGCGGGTTTTCGCCCACGGCGGCATGAGTGAGTTCGACGCAAGCCGAGTCGTGGCCGTGGAGCGCGAAGAGACGGTGGAAGCGGCGGCGCCGGCGGAACCGGAGACCGCCGCGGCTCCCGTCCCAAGGACGGCGCGGGATCTTGTGGATGAGGCGGCGCACCGGCACGGCTTGCCGGCTGGGTTTGTCCGTAGCGTGGTTACGGCCGAGTCCGGCTGGAATCCCGCCGCGATTTCGCCGAAGGGCGCCATTGGATACATGCAACTGATGCCCGGGACAGCACGCGCCCTTGGCGCCGACCCGCACGATCCCGCGCAGAATATCGAGGCGGGTGTCGCCTACCTGCGTGCGCTGCTGGTTCAGTACGACGGCGATACTGCGCGCGCGCTGGCGGCCTACAACGCCGGACCGGGGGCGGTGTCCCGCCACGGCGGCGTGCCGCCCTACCGGGAAACCCGGACTTACATTCAGCGCGTTCTGCGCGAATTCCAGAAGACGGCGGCGGCACGGGAGACCCATGCCGCGCGCTGAAACGAAAGGATCACGCGCCCATCGTGCGCAACCTCCCGAATGAAGAAGAGAATCCTGGCGATTCACGCACACCCAGACGATGTGGAGATTCTCGCCGGCGGAACATTGGCTCTATTGAGCGCGGGCGGTCACGACCTGACGATCGTGACCATGACGCCGGGAGACTGCGGCTCCGCGCACCACTCGCCCGAAGAAATTGCGGCAATCCGCAGATCCGAAGCGGCGGCGGCGGCCACGCGGATCGGCGCCCGGTACCTGTGCGCGGAGTTTCGCGACCTGTCCATCTTCAGCGACGAACCTTCGCGCCGGCGGATCGTGGAGTTGTTGCGCCGCACCCGGCCCGAGATCGTGCTCACCTCTGCGCCGGTCGACTACATGGCGGACCACGAGGCGACCAGCATGCTCGTGCGGGACGCCTGCTTCGCCGCCCCGGCCGCGAACTACAATACCCACGACCTGGAACCGGCGGCCGCGCTACCGGCGATCCCGCATCTGTACTTCATGGACCCGATCGGCGGCGTTGACCGCGACGAGCGTCCCATCCAGGCCGATTTCTACGTCGACATCTCCTCGCGCATGGCGGTCAAGAAACAGATGCTGGCCGAACACCGCAGCCAGCGCGACTGGCTGCTCCACCATCACGGCATGGACGACTACATCGACCAGATGGAGCGCTGGTCGGCGTCGATCGGCAAGCGCGCCGGCGTGACCGCGGCCGAAGGCTTCCGGCAGTACCGGGGCCACCCCTATCCGCCTTCGCCGTTGCTTCAGGAACTCCTGAGTGGCTACGTCCACTGCCGCGCGGCCTGATCACGGTGCGGCAGGCAAGAGGTAGAACACAAACGCCAGAATCAGGTAGACGGCGAGCAACTGCGCGCCTTCGTACCAGTTCGACTCTCCGTCGGAGGCGACCTGGACGAGGATGAACACCGAGAGCGCCACAGCCATGACCTCGGCCGGTGTGAACACCAGGTCAAGCGGCGCGGGCGCCAGCCAGTAGCTGGCAAGAACGAGCACTGGCGCGACAAAGAGCGCCACCTGCTGGCTGCTGCCCGCGGCGATGGCCACGGCAAGATCCATACGGTTCTTGTAGGCGGCCACAATCGCACTCGAGTGCTCAGCGGCGTTGCCCACAACTGCGACTACGATGACGCCGACAAACACAGGCGTCATCCCAAATGCGTCCGCCGCATGTTCCACCGCGCCAACCAGGATTTCGCTGATCCAGGCGATCAGTCCGGTGGCCGCCAGGAGCACCGCCACGGACTTGCGGACGCTCCAGCCGTCCTCCAGGTGCTTCCGCCCGTGATCGCCGCCCCCAAGATGGCCCTTGTGCGTATGCAGCGAGAACAGAAGGCTCAGGCCATAGCTGATCAGCAGGACGACTGAGATCTCGACGCTCAAGTCGCGGTCCCGGGCCACATCCTTCGCCAGATAGTGAAACAGAGCGGGAGCAATCAACGCGATCGCCGCCAGCGATAAGGAGGTGGTCTGCGTCCGGGCGGCCAGGACGTTGAAACGCTGCGTCTCGTGCCGCACGCCGCCTGCGACCATGGCGGCTCCCAGGACGAGCAGAATATTGCCAATAATCGATCCTGTAATCGACGCCTTAACCACTTCGTAAAGACCGGCACGCAGCGCCACGAGCGCGATGATCAGCTCGGCGGCGTTGCCGAAAGTCGCATTGAGGAGGCCGCCCGCCGCTTCGCTGGTGCGGTCTGCCAGGTGTTCCGTAGCATGTCCGAGCCAGGCGGCCAGTGGCAGCACCGCTCCGCACGCCAGCAGGAAGATGAGAGTCTGCGACTCCGGCCAAAGGTACCGGACCGCGACCGTCGCGGGAACCAGAACGAGGAGCCAGTTCATTGGGAAATCACCCGAGTGTAGCGCCGATCGTGCCGGTGCGGTGTGAAGGTTGCTTAACCACCTGGCTCTTTGGCTTCGAGACGCGCCCGCAGCCGATCAGCGTGCATTCGCAGGTTGTAGAGCTCTTCGCCGTAGGACGGTGGTACCGAGATCTGGTCGAGTTCCCGTTCCACCGATCCGAGCCGCTCCAGACTCCGCGCGATGTTTGTTTCGCGCTCCGTATCGACCTGCCTCAGCACCTTATACCAGCGATAGATCCGCGACCGCACACGCCAGCGGTAGATGTGCGGGGCGGCGCGGCCCAGCGGGATGAGCAGCGTGATCAGAGGCAGCAGGAGGATCTTCAGGCGATCCACGGCCGAAGCCGCCCAGTACGGCAGGTATTGATACAGGAGCCCCGGCCCGGATCGCAGGAACCGGCGGGCCTGCCGGTTCATCGGGAATTCCGCGTGCGAGTCGCTCGGAAACCGGCCGGCGGGAGTGAACAGGTCGCCGCGCTCGTGGACGGCAACCAGCGCCTGCATCAGCAGGGGAGGGAGGGCCGGATGTAGATCTTCCCGCGCGACCAGCGAAGCGGCCGGCGCCAGAAGCGTCTTCTCGCCGGGAGGCAGGTTCCTTGCCAGGTCGATGCCGCCTTCGGGCAGAGTCACCCGGGAGAGAAAGTGGAACCGGCGCTGGTAGGCCAAGCTGCGCCCGAAGTCCATCAGGCTGACTTCGTCGGACCCCAGAAGACGGCGGATGAACGCCGCGTCGGCGCCGCTGACGAACATCGCGGCATCGGCCTCGCCGGAAAGCAGTGCCGCTTCCGCATCAGCCGGCGTCAGGATGAGAAGCGTGGCGCTGGCCGAGTCGATGCCGTTCATTTCGAGAAGCCGCATGGCGAGGCGCTGCGTTCCGCTGCCGTCCGGACCGCAGGCAATACGGCGTCCGCGCAGGTCGTAGAGCGCAGTCACCGGGATCCTGGTCCGGTGGAACACCCAGAGCGGTTCGAAAAAGACCGAGCCTAAGGTTTGAAGTCCCTGATGTGAGCCTGAGGCAGCGCCGCCCTGGTGAAACGCCAGCTTGACCGCTCCGGATTCGAGCAACTCCAGATTCTCGACCGCGCCGGCGGTGGCGACAACTTCGAGTTCAATGCCCTCGCGGGCGATCCATTCGGCGTAGCGCAGGGCAAACGCGTGGTACGAACCTCCGGGCGCACCGGCAGCGATACGGATCTTCCGCGGCGGGGGAGGTTCAACCGAGCGCCAGGCAAGGGTGAACGCCCCGATGACAACAGCGGCGATCCCGAGCCAGAGGAGAATGCCCGGCAGGTCGCGCGGGGGTCGCGGCATACCTCCAGACTAGCGGTCACGGCGAGAGAGACGCAAAAGTTGACATAATACTTGTTCTCGGCAGTGCCAGCAAGAGGCCATAGCAAAGGCCCCCTTACCAGCGCGGCAGGATCCGCCGCCAGTTCGGATCGACGTGCTTGCGCATCTCGGCTTCGTCGTCGCGCTTCCGAAACGGGATCTTTTCGTACCGCTCGCGGCCGCGGGCGACCTGGTCATAGTCCAACTCGACGCCCAGTCCGGGCGTGTCCGGAATCCGGACGCAGCCGTTCACGAACTGAATCCGCCCTCCGGCGACCACCTCGTCGGTCGCGGTCTGCCACGGGTAGTGCGTGTCGCAGGCATACGTCAGATGCGGCGACGCCGCCGCGGCGTGCGTCATCGCCATCAGACTCACGCCGAGGTGGCTGTTCGAGTGCATCGACAGGCCCATGCGGAGCACTTCGCACACGCGGGCCAATGCCTGCAACTGCCGCAACCCGCCCCAGTAGTGCGGGTCGCTGAGGACGATCTGCACGGCGTCCAGGTCGCGCGCGGTCGTCAAATCGGCGAAATGCGTAACGGCGACATTGCTGGCAAGCGGCGTGTCGTTGCCCTCTTCGAGCAGGCGGCGCCGGACTTCGCCCATACCTTCGAGCGTCGCGCACGGATCCTCAAGATATCCTCCGTCGCTCAACTCCTGCCGCAGCGCGCGCCCCACCTGGATCGACGTCTCGATGCCCCAGGCGCAGTTCGGATCGATGCGCAGTGGATAGGCGGCGCCGAACTCTTCGCGCAGCGCCCGGATCGTCGCAATCTCCGTATCCGGGTCGAGCACGCCGCCCTTGAGCTTGATCTCGCGAAAGCCGTACTGGTCCACCATCTGCCGGCACTCGCGGACCGTCGAAGCCGGATCGAGCACTTCCCCGAACTCGTCCTCTCGCGCATCGTCCCCCAGGCCGCCGCCGCCGGCGTGCTTGTAGAACAGATAGGCGGAATAGGAGACTTCGTCGCGCGCGCGGCCTCCCAGCAGGTCGCAGACGGGCTTTCCCACTGCCTTACCGATGATGTCGAGGCAGGCCACCTCGATCGCGGCAAAGGTCCGGTTCGGGCGGTCCAGCGGATTCTCGCCCGGGACGAGGTATGTCTGGCTTCTGCCCCCGGCGACGTCGGCCGCCACTTCCCCGCCCCCGGCAAGTTGCCGGAAGAGACGAGTCAACTGGAACGGGTCCATCCCGATGACGTGCGGCCGCGCCGCTTCGAGTCCTTCGAGAGGTCCCTCACCGCCATACGTCTCGGCGATGCCCGTGATGCCGTCGCTGGTCTTCAACTCAACGATGGTGCGCAGAGCATACGGCGCGTGCAGTCCGTACGAACTCCGCAGCGGCGGGTCCGCGATCGCAATGGGGTGCAGAATCATCCCGGTGATGTACATTTTGCTCCGTCCCAATGGTAAGGTTTGCCCGTCCGGGGCGTCGAGGCCCGGTTTTCCGCGGTTGGCCCATAATTTGCCGTTGGAGTCGGCGAATGATGGACTCCCTGGTGGTTCTCGCTGCTTTCTCGGTGAGCCTTGGCGCGGCGCTGGCGGTCGAGCGGTTGCTGCTCGCGCTCGTCGTCCGCCTGATGGCCGCCGGCAAATGATCAGCGGCGGGCGCGACGCTGCGGGTTGTGGACCTTCGTCTCGTGGCGCTTCGTCTTCTTGCGCTTCGGCTTTGAGATGATAAAGGTTCCGCTTCCCAGGTATTCGGCGCGGTACAGTTTGTCGTTCGGCTTTTCGTCTGCCAAGCAGGTCTCCTTCAGAAGTGCGATTTGATCCTTCATTGTAGCGCGCATTATCCTGGTAGTGTCCTCATGCAAGAGTCCGGGGCCGCCGAACGGCCTCAAACCCCAGGCCCCGGCGAGATCGCCGGACGGGCAGGCGTCCCGCCCGTCGCGAGTGCCTCGGCGTTCGCCAGGACGTTTCGCACGCTTCGCCACCGCAATTTCCGGCTGTATCTCGGCGGCCTCGTGGTGTCTCTCGCGGGAACGTGGATGCAAACGGTGGCGCAAAGCTGGCTGGTCTATCGCCTGACCCGGTCGGAATGGCTGATGGGCGCCACCTGGTTCTGCATCCAGGCGCCCGTGCTGGCGCTCGGACCGCTCGGGGGAATCGTCTCGGACCGCTACTCCCGCCTCAAGATTGTCCGCATTACGCAGGTTCTGTCGATGCTGCAGGCGTTCGCTCTGGCCGCCCTCACTCTGTCCGGACGGGTGGAGCCCTGGCACATCCTGAGCCTGGGCGGCGTCCTTGGCGCGATCAATGCGTTCGACATGCCCGCGCGCAACGCGCTCATCATTCATCTCACGGGCAAGGACGAACTGCTCAGCGCCATTTCTTTGAACTCAACCGTGTTCAACGCCGCCCGCGTCGTCGGACCGGCGCTGGCGGGCTTGCTCGTCGCCGCGGTCGGCGAGGGCTGGTGTTTCCTTCTCAACGGCGTGAGTTTCCTGGCTGTGATCGGCTCCCTGCTCGCGATCAGGCTCGATCCGGTGCGTCCGGCTGTGCAGCCTGCATCGACCTGGACTTCGCTCGCCGACGGATTCCGCTACGCCGGCAGAAATCCCGCCCTCCGCCCGCTCCTCACGCTGATGGCTTTGACGACGCTCGCGAACATGCCGCTCCTCGTGCTGATTCCCTTCTTCGCCGGAGACATCTTCGGACGGGGGTCGGAAGGTCTGGGGACTCTCATGGCCGCCATGGGGGGCGGGGCGATGGTCGGGGTGCTGGCGCTCGCCAGCCGCGACCGGATCGACGGACTGCCCCGGCTCACCGGTCTGAGCGCTCTGGCCCTTGGCGCGGGCTACCTGGCCTTTTCGGTGGCGCCTTCCTACTGGGTTGCGCTCGTGCTGATGCCGGCGATCGGCTTCAGCCTGATGCGGATGATGGCATCGGCCAATACTTTGATCCAGAGTGTCGTGGAGGAAGGATACCGGGGACGGGTGATGGCGATGTATACGATGACCGTTGTGGGATTGGGCCCGTTCGGCAGCCTGGCCGCCGGGGCGCTGGCCGGTTGGACCGGGCCGCGCGCGGTGGTGGCGGCGGGTGGACTCCTGTGCATCGTGGCGGCAATGACCCTGCGCGCGAAAGCGTCGGCGATCTCCGATGAACTCACAAGGAAAGCCGCATGACGCGCTGTCTGCTCGCCTTTCTCGTTCTCACGGCCGCGGCGGCTCAGGAACCTGCCGTCTTCCGCGAGATCGGCCGCGCGACCAAAGAACTGGCGGAGATCTCCGGACTCGAAACGCGCAAGCCCGTCCCGTATGAACTGATCGACCGGAACCGCGTGGAGAAGTTTCTGCGGGAACGCATGCGCGAGGTGATCAAACCCGAAGAGATCCGGGCCGAGGAGATCACGCTCAAAAAGTTCGGATTCGTGCCCAGGGAGTTCAATCTCGAACAGTCGACGATCGAGCTTCTCACCGAGCAGGCGGCGGCGTTCTACGACTTCAAGAAGAAGAAGCTCTTCCTCACGGACTGGGCCAGTTCCGATATGCAGGAATCGGCTCTTGTGCACGAACTGGCGCACGCGCTTGCCGACCAGCACTTCGACCTCGACAAGTTCACTAAAGGCGCGGGCGAGAGCGATGACAGCGCCCTGGCGCGGATGGCGGTGATGGAAGGACAGGCCACCTGGCTGATGTCGGAGGTGTTCGCCCGGCGCAACGGCTCAACGCTCATCGGCAATCCGGCGCTGGCCGAGTCCATGAACCGGGCCAGCGAAAGCGGCGCCGAACAGTATCCCGTCTTCTCCGGCTCGCCCCTCTATCTCAAGGAAACGCTTGTCTTTCCCTATGCCAAGGGACTGCTGTTCCAGCAGGCGGTGGCGGACCGCATGGGGAAGGAGGGCTTCACGGAGGTGTTCCGGCGGCCGCCGACAACGTCCCAGCAGATCCTTCATCCGGAAAAGTACTTCGACCGGGTGCAGCCATCGGTGCCGGATTTGCCCCGAATGCCGGGCCGCGGGTTCAAGACGTTGACGAAGGGGATGTTCGGCGAACTCGATTGCCAGATCCTGATCCGGCAGTACGCCTCGCGGGAGCGCGCGGAAACCCTGGCGCCGTTGTGGCGCGGCGGGCAGTATCACGTCCGGGAATACCGCAAGAAGGGCCTCGTGGTGCTGTCGCTGGCGGTGGACTGGCAGACTCAGGAGGCGGCGGAGGAGTTCTTCGCTTTCTACCGCAATCTGCTGGCGCAAAAGTGGACCCGTCTGGATGTCACGGACGAGAGCGCCACGCGGCTGACCGGCCGCGGCGACGACGGGTATTTCGAGGTGACCCGCGACGGCTCAGTCGTGCGGAGCGTGGAAGGCTTGGAGCGTCCGGCCGCGCGTTAGCGGAAGCCCCAGTCCCAGGTCGGTCCGGCATCCACCATGACACCGGCGTGGACCGGTTCCGGCCGCGACTGCACCGGCGCCTCCCAGCGCATGCCCTCTTCGAACTGCAGCCCCACCATGTAGCGTCCGCTCTGCGGGCGGCAGTGCCGCACCGATGCCCTGCCCCACAACCGCTCCCGGTCGGCGTGCAAGCGCACTTTCGTTCCCGTCAGGACCGGTTCCGGCAGCTCCACCGCCATGCCACTTTCCGACAAGTTGATTGCCGGCGCCAACGCCATCCGCGTCATCCCGTCCTGATCCAGCCAGCAAAGGCGAATCATGCAACCGGGGCGCGCGAACCGTTCAGCCCGGCGGGCATCACTCTTCTTCATCATCAACCTCGAACGTACTGGTGTCCAAACCATCGCCATCTCTCCTCCGGCATGCGGGTCAACTCCGTTCCTGTCCCGCGTCTCCATACCCAGATTATGAGGGGAGTCACCCGTCAGGGGTAGGTTCATTTTCGGTACTATGCGCATCGGCAAGTAATGTAGGGTTTTGCTGTAGAGGCGAGTGGTCCTAAGGTTTTAGTACCCTCGCTCTACTGCGTTCCCGGTACGATCCCCTGAATCTTGACAGGGTTGCAGGGGATAGTTACAATTGACACTGTAACTTCTTTTCTATCAGTCACATGCTCGAAGTGTCCGCCGCTCCAGCCCGATCGGCTTCGATCCTCGAAAACGTGGGGAAAACGCCGCTCGTGCGCCTTGAGCGAATCCCGCGCGACCTGCCGGGCATCGAGATCTATGGGAAGGCGGAATACTTCAATCCGGGCGGATCGGTCAAGGACCGGCCGGCGTTGAACATGATCCGCCAAGGGGAGCGCGATGGGCTGCTCAATCCCGGGCGCACCATCCTCGACGCCACGAGCGGGAACACCGGCATCGCCTACGCCATGATCGGCGCGGCTCTGGGTTACCGGATCAAGCTGTGCCTGCCGGCCAATGCGTCCCCGGAACGGAAGCGGATCTTGAAGGCATACGGGGCGGAAGTCATCCTGACGAATCCCGGCGAGGGGTCGGACGGCGCGATTCAAGCGTGCCGCACGATCTACGCGAGCGATCCGGATCGCTACTTCTATCCCGATCAGTACAACAACCCGGCCAACTGGAAAGCCCACTTCGAAACGACCGGCCCGGAGATTCTCGACCAGACCGGCGGGCGCGTGACGCACTTCGTCGCGGGCCTGGGCACAAGCGGCACGTTCATGGGGGTAACGCGGCGGATGCGGCGCGACCTGCCGCCGGTGCGCTGCTATTCGATGCAACCCGCGACGGGCTTTCACGGTCTTGAAGGGCTGAAGCACATGCCTGCCTCGATCGTGCCGGGCATTTATGACCCCGGTGCCGGCGACGGCAACTTCTGGGTCGAGACGGAAGACGCGCACACGATGGTCCGGCGCCTGGCGCGCGAGGAAGGGCTGCTGGTGGGGATTTCGGCCGGCGCCAACGTGCACGCCGCCCTGCGGCTGGGACGGGAACTGGCCGGGCGGGGCGAGCGCGCCGTGATCGTGACGGTGCTCTGCGACAGCGCGGACAAGTATTTGAGCGAACATTTCTGGGACGAAGAATGATTCATATCGACGGGGGTCCGTGGGAGCAGATGGTCGCGCATGCGCGGCGCACGTATCCGAACGAGTGCTGCGGCGCGATGCTGGGCACGCAGCAGAACGGCAGGAAGCACGTGACGGTGGCGATGGAACTGGAAAACGCCAGCGAGGGTTCGCAGCGCGCACGCTACGAGCTGCGCCAGGAAGACCTGCTGCGCGCCGACTCCGAGGCGCGCCGCCTGGGGCTCGACCTGATCGGCATCTATCACTCGCATCCCGACTGCGACGCGTACTTCTCCGAGACGGATCTGAAGAATTCCTGCCCATGGTATTCTTTCGTGGTTCTCTCGGTGCGCGGCGCGGAGTTCGATCATGCCAATAGCTGGCTGCCCAACTTCGAGCAGACCAGCGCTGAGAAAGAAGAATTGACTTATGGCTAAGGTTTTGATTCCCACACCGCTGCGGCAGTTCGCCGGGCAGCAGGACAGTGTCGACGCCGCGGGCGCCACCATCGGCGAGGTCCTCGATGCGCTCACCGGGCAGCATCCCGATCTGCGCCGCAACCTGTTTACCGATGAGGGCAAGCTGCGCAGCTTTGTCAACGTGTATCTGAACGACGAGGACATCCGGTACCTCGACAAGGACAAGACAGCCGTGAAGGACGGCGACACGGTGTCGATCGTGCCGTCGATTGCCGGAGGCGCACCGGTGGAGACGCAGGCGCCGCCGGCGACGCTGTCGAAGGACGAGATCCTGCGCTACAGCCGCCATCTGATCATGCCGGAAGTCGGCATGGAAGGGCAGTTGAAGCTGAAGCAGGCGAAGGTGCTGCTGATCGGGCACCGGCGGCCTGGGCGCACCGCTCGGGCTCTACCTGGCGGCGGCCGGCGTGGGCCGCATCGGCCTGGTGGATTTCGACGTGGTCGACTACACGAACCTGCAGCGGCAGGTGATCCACGGCACGAGCGACGTGGGGCGCAAGAAGCTCGACTCGGCGGCCGATTCGATGCGCGAGATCAACCCGTTCATCGAGATCGACAAGTACGAAGTGGCGCTGACGAGCGAGAACGCGATGGAGATCCTGAAGGACTACGATCTCGTCATCGACGGCACGGACAACTTCCCCACACGCTACCTGGTGAACGACGCGTGTGTGCTGCTGGGCAAGCCCAACGTATACGGCTCGATCTTCCGCTTCGAAGGACAGGCGACGGTATTCGCCTTCGAGAACGGGCCGTGCTACCGGTGCCTGTACCCGGAGCCGCCGCCTCCGGGGCTGGTGCCGAGTTGCGCCGAGGGCGGTGTGCTGGGCATCCTGCCGGGGATCATCGGCCTGGTGCAGGCGACCGAAGCGGTGAAGCTGATCCTCGGCAAGGGCGAGCCGCTGGTGGGCCGGCTGATGCTCTACGATGCGCTGGGCATGCGGTTCCGCGAGTTGAAGCTGCGCAAGAATCCCGAATGCCCGATTTGCGGAGACAACCGGACGATTCATGAGCTGATCGATTACCACCAGTTCTGCGGCATCCCGCAGCAGCAGGAAGAGGTGTTCCAGGCGGGCGACACGGATCCGCTCGAATTGAAGCAGCGGATGGACCGGGGCGACCGGTTTGTGCTGATCGACGTGCGCGAGCCCCACGAATACCAGATCTGCTCGATTCCGATGGCGACGCTGATCCCGCTGGGGGAACTGCCGAAGCGCGTGCACGAGCTCGACTCGGCGGATGAAATCATCTGTCATTGCAAGAGCGGCATGCGCAGCGCCAAAGCGGTGGACTTCCTGAAGCAGGCGGGCTTCAAGAAGGTGCGCAACATGCGCGGGGGCATCCTTGCCTGGAGCGACAAAGTCGACCCGGCGGTTCCGAAGTACTAAGGCGCTGCGCGGGGTGATCGGGCCGGCTGGAGGCGCAGACGGCCCGGGTACGGCGGCATCTCGCGGCGGATGCTCGGGTGCGAACGAATCCGCAAGCATCCGCCGGCTGGCGCGGGGCGGCTATGGACCCAATCTGCCGGTATCCATTTGCACGCCGGCCGGGCCACGACCCGAACGACCGCTCTGACTTCAATCAATCATCAATCACCTGCATCAACCAGCCAGTCACAAACACCGCAAAGAAGAGCCCGATGGTGATCTTCACCTGGAACTGGTTGCGCTTCCGGTAACGGAGGCCAGACCAGTCCCAACACAGCGAAGATTGTGGGCGCCATGGCCGGGCTGCCGTCAAAGCGGGTGGCAGCGCCAGGGTCGCCGGATCGCGCGATGACGAGGGCCATGCTGACGATGATCGGGGTCATCAGCGCCAACAGGAGACTGCCCACACCGACCAGCGCCCAGCCGCGCTGCCGAATCACGCGCGTGGTCTTGGAGCGGAATCGCGCAACAAGGACAATCGGTTTGGGGTTCGCTCCCCTGGTAACCGCATACGCAACAACTTCGCGTTTGGCCGGCGGGTTCCATACCCAGATGATGATTCCAGGACGCGCGTGCAGGGTACAAGAGCATCCGGGTGGGGAAGGTGGATTGCCCGCGCCCCATCCAAGCCCACCGAGACCACCATTGGCCGACCAACCGGCTTTGCCGAACGGCGGGCGCCAGGCAGCGACTGGTTCCTCCCTCGCTGTGAGTGTGGCCTGCCCTTTCACCCAGAGTATGGCATAGCAGCGTACGGCTGAAGGAGGACTGCGGTTCGGATCATGCTGGTTTCGTGGGCGTTGTTGGATTCGTGAAGGCCGTGAATCGCCCTCGCGGACCGTTCGCCTGCGCGTCGCTGCCGATCAAGCAGCCCGCCGCAGGTTCCTCCTGATCTCGAGGAACGCCTTCAGCCGTGGGGTGAGCCGTGGGGCGCGGCGGCGGGTGTTGAGGCAGCGGGTGCAGGCCGCGGGCCGGGGGCTGGGTGCTTCGGAAATTGGGTTCGTTTTTGCAATTTCCGGTGATGGCGCAGGCTCTTCCCTGCCCGGCGGCTCGGGTTCGACGGACGAAATGGGTTCGATTTCGCGATTTTGCTGCAGGGGCATCTCCCGGCGCAGCATGCGGAGGGAACGGGCGATCTGGCGCTCGACGATGGCGGCGTGCTTCTGGAGACGCTCCAGGATCCGGCTGCCGGAGGCGTCGGCGGGCCAGGTATCGGCCAGGAGCCGGCTGGCGATCTCGTCGTGCTCGGCGGGGTCGTCTGGGAGAGGCTGATTGCCCCAGAAGTTCTGCCAGGCCTCGTCGATTTGCGATTGAGCGATGGCGCACTCCATGCGGGCGATTCGCTGGGAGAGCCACAATTGGCGGGCGTAGCGGGTGACGAGGATTTGCTGGTGAGCGGATTGCGGCTGGAAATCCTCGATCAGGCCGTCGAGGAGGGCCTGGAATTCGGCCGGGGCTTCGACGCCGGTGAGGACGAGGTGCCGGGAGAAGAGTCCGGTGACGGCGGCATTGCACGACGACGCGGCCTTGCCTTCGAGTGCGGGGACCCGTAGAATTCTGAGCATTGCGACGATTGGCGGCGATTTGTTTTTCGGTTGCCATTGGGGGAGTCCTTTCAGTTGCAGGATGGCATGGGGATGCAAGTGGACGGATGCGGCGCCCGGCGACGCACCCGCGTGGCCGGCATCCTCAGTTTCCACTGGCTCCCTTTCATAATCCCAACAATATCATGACATACTCAGAAATACAAAACAATTTCGAGTCCCGGAAGTACCCGTGAGTTCCGGAAACACGGCAACCGCATCCGCCCGCTGGCGCGGGTCGGCTATCGCAGTCGTTGATTCTCCGCAGATCAATTTGGTTCGATGGCCGCCAGTGTATGAGCGACTGTGGCCTGCCCTTTCACCCGAAGGATGGCACGGCAAGGTGAGGGCGGTGGAAGATTACTGTTCGGATCATCCTATTGATTTCGTTGGTGTTGATGATTGACAAAAGCTGTGAATCACCCTCGCGGCCTTTCCGGCTGTGGATCACGCGGCCCGGGGGCCGATGAAGATTGAGATGTCTTTAGATTGTTGATTGCCACTAAACCTCCACGTTCCTGTCCTCTCCTTGAGTTCCTTGAACCTCTGCTTCAAGATCTTAAGATCAGAGAGAAACCGCTGACAGCCAATTCGACATTGAGGAGTGTCCCCGAAATCTCCCCAAAGCTGTCGCACACTGTGGGACCGGTGCTGCAGGCGACACCAGACCGAGGACCGGCACAAGCCGGTCCGACAGCGGGCGACCATTGGGGACGGACCGTCGCCCAGAGCCGGGAGCGCTGTGGACTTCGACACATTAAAAGTGCACAATGATCACTTGTACGTGGTGTCACCTTGAGAAATGGGCGGCAGGCGCGCCGTTGCCGGAGTGGAGGCGCTCAGCGGCCTGGCGGCAAGCCGTTCGTTTACTGCATGATACGGGTTGGCGGGCGACGATTGGAACACAGGGGAGTCTGTTCCGAATTCGGAACAGCGATAAGTAGCTATCGAATCAATTAGATGCCATTGCCATGAATAGCGAAGTGATTGAAAAGACTCGAACTCCTGTTGCTCCGTACTTGTTCCGAATTCGGAACAAGGTGGACGTTTTTGGAGAGTATTCTATCGTTGTGTACAGAAAAATCTGTTGACGGTTGAACGGGGTTCGCATACTCTGTGGAAGACTTCGGGCGTGCGCCTTGGAAGGCATCGTTCGCAGGCGCTCAGCGAGTGCGGCGGGTCCCAGACCCAGTGCGAGCGCGCGCCGGATTGTCGAGCACAGCAAGAGAGCAGTAGAGGGTGAATTTGCGTGCCCTTCGAGAGCAATACATGGCGGAAGGGCTTCGCTTTCAAGGCCACGAATCTGACGGACTGGGCGCGAGGGCTGCGTCAAAGAAGGGGCAAGAGGAATGAAAGCTAAGAAGCACTGGTTGCCGCTCATGGTAGCGGGTCTGTTGCTTGCGGCGGGTGGCAGCCGGGTTGCGAGCCAGACCCTGTCATCCGCCTACGTTGAGCACATTCGTCTGGGCGACAGACTCGTGGCGAGCGTCGGAGCGCCCGCTGTACGCTTCCAGGACTGGGTGTTCACCGATCCCTGGTCACCGTACCATCCATTCCGGAAGTTCGCGGACCTGATGCATAGTCACGCCATCACGAATGGGTGTTGGCTCAACCCGCCGCAGTTCTGCGCGGACTCGGACATTACGCGGAATTCGGTAGCGGTGTTCGCGATCCGGGCCTGGTCGGTGCGGAGGTGGGGAGCGCCGGAGGCGTGGAGCCAGCATGAGCCCCATAGTACGGTCCCCTATTTCGACGATGTTCCCCCGTCTCACGGGGATTTCAAGTACATCCAGAAGATGTGGGAGCTGGGGATCACGGCTGGGTGCGGCTACCGGCGGTATTGCCCGTCACACACTACGTCGAATAAGGATATTGCCGTGTTCAGCATCCGGGCCAGAACGCTTGCGGACAAGAATTGCGTCGCGAACCCCTGGCCCAGTACGTGCCTCGTCCCGGCTAACCAGACGCAGGCGTATTTTACCGATGTAGGGACGCAGCACCCGAACTTCTACTGGGCGCAGCTTGCGGTGGAGCTCCAGGGGATGAATCCGAGCGTGGCGGTCCTGGGCTGTCCTTCGGGACCGGGGTACTTCTGCGGCGAGACGGCGAGCAAGCGCGCCCAGATTGCCGCGTTCGTGGTGCGCACGATACTGGCTGACGAAACCTACTGACGGAGACCGCCAATGAAGCTCAAGATGGCAATAGCTGTGCTGATGACTGGGATCGGCCTTGGCGCGAGCGCCATGGCCCAGGGCCCCGGGACCGACGTAGGGAGGACGCAGGAACGAACTCTCTTGCTGGTCCTGACGGGGAATGGATTCGCGCAGAAGGAGTTCACCATTGCGGCCGGTGTAACGCGGATTTTGGTGAGGCACCGCCTGCCCGTGGATCTGACGTTGCGGCTGAATCGAGAGGCCGGGCCCGTGTTGCGCGAGGCGGCTGTCAAGGTGGCGAACCGGAGGTGGAATGAGGCGGTCCTTTTCAGCCCGGGGCGATACAGGGTTGAGGTCGCGGAGGCGCCGGAGTGGCATTGCGTTCTGACCGTGGTGGCGCGGACGGGGCAACCGGAAGCCGGAGAAGAGGAGAGACGGCGATGAAGACTCGATCGGGGATGGGCGCTGAGCGTTTCCTGGCGGCGTGGGCGGGAGGCTCGGTAAGGTTGAGTGGGAGGCAGGGGCGACAGTGCCGGGGCTTGCTCATCGCTGTCCTCTGCTGCACCACGGGGCTCGGGCAAGACGGAATTTCAGACAGTGTCTTCCATGGAACCACACCACCAGGTGTCGAGGCCGGCGCCGCGGCGGGATCGTACGCGCTGGGCGGATTCGACAACGTCAACCTCTTCAATGGCCAACTGTCGCTAGCCTTGCCGCTCCTCCGGATCGGTGGGCGGGGCGAAGCAGGATATACGATCACGGCCCGTATCGAGCAGCAGTGGACAGTGACGACGAATGCGTGCGACGAATGCTCCCCCCAACCTCTTCCCCAGTTGTTGGCAGAGTATACGAACACCGGGGACTTGGGGGACTTGGAGAACTACCGCTACGAACCCGGAGTCATGTACGGTAGGACCGGTCTTGCTTTTGCAACTTCCGTCAGCCAGCAACCCGGTTGCGAGGCAGGCCAGCCGGTGACGCACAAAGTGCTGACGCGGTTCACCTTCGCCTTTGCGGACGGCAGGACAATCGAGCTCCGCGATATCCAACGGGAAGGCGAGGCCGATACGAATCCGATGCCCGGCATCTGCAACCCGGCGCCCGGCAGTGTGAGGGGCAGAACCTTCTATGCCGGGGACGGTTCAGGCGCCATGTACGTGCTGGACCAGCCTTTCCAGGAGTTCACCGGGTGGGTGGTCAAGCGGCAAGAGAGCCATGTGACGCTGTTGGGGCCGAACGGCATCCTGATGTTCCCCGACGGGACCGTCTACCGGATCGAGGGAGGCGGGGTAGTCAAATGGATACGGGACCGCAATGGCAACCGGGTGGAGTTCCATCGGGCTCCTGTAGGTCCCGTCCAGAAATTGGTCAAGATCACGGACTCCTTGCGGCGAGAAACCGTCATCTGTTATGCCCTCCTGCCGTGCCAGAGCTCGAATCCGGAAGGCTATGACCGGATTCGCTTTCCCGGTGCGAACGGCCAGCAGCGCGAACTGCGGATCTACTTCGCCTCATTGGGCTCGGTTCTGTTTGGCGGAGGGCTCAAGAACATTGTAGATAGCACTCTGGAGCAGGGGCTCTTCGTGGGTAGTGACACGACACCGCCACTGATCAATGAACCTCAGGTTTTCAACCCTGATCGCATGATCGACAAGATCCAGTTGCCGAACGCGCAGACGTACGAGTTCCGATACAACTCGTACGGGGAACTGGCTCGCGTGATCCTGCCGACGGGCGGGATGGTGGACTATACCTATGCCGGCCTGCCAGGGACCAAACCGTCGGGTCTCTGGACACAGAATGACCGCACGACAGCGTTTCGCGCAGTCCAGACGAGAACCGAAAGCACCGCGGACCAGGTGGTCAGCGGAAAGGCCCAGTTTCAGTACGCCTTTCTGCCGTCTGGAGCCTGTTTCGGCTTTGCTGGGTGCACGGTCGCGACCGTCAAGAGCTACACCGGCAACGGAGCGCAGTTCCTGGGGGAAGAGCGGCACTACTTTCACGGGCAGCCGTTCGATGCGCTGCTGATGGAGGCCTGGACATACCCGGATTGGCGGACGGGACGCGAGTACCGGACCGAAAGCTACGACAAGTTTTCTCAGCCTCTGCGCGCAGTGCAGCGGGAATGGGAGCAGCGGGCGGCCGTTCCGTGGTGGACAGGCGCCGCGGCGGAAGCGCCGCCCAACCAGCCGCGGACCAGGCAGGTGGACACGGTGGCGGTGGCCGGCGCGGTGGGCAGGCTGGCACGGAAGACGTTCTGGTATGGACCGCACCGGGTGAATAACGTCGCGGACGTGGAAGAGACCGACTACGGCGCGAGCGGGGCATGGAACGGCACGCTGTCGCCGGGCGCCGTTCTGCGGCGGACGCACCTGGACTACAGGACAGACCTGGCGTACACGGCGAACGATTTTCTGAGCACGTCGCAGCCCTGGACCCACGCGATATCGTACCTGCCGAGCCTGGTGACGGCGGAATGGGTGTGCGGGACCGGGGCCGGGTGGTGTACGGAAGGCTTAGCGACGGTGCGGACGCGAACCTACTACGACCAGGAGACACCGCAGAACCTGGGGCGGTGGCCGGGCACGACAGCACGACCCTCTCTGGCTGGGGACTGGAGTGGGCGGTGGGAAGTGCGCGCGGGAACCGGACGGCGCGAGACAGATGGGTCTCGGGCGGGACCTGGGCCGTGGAGCAGTGGAAGTACAACACGGCGGGCGGCGTGCGGGAGGTGTACGATCCGCGGAACAACAAGACCGAGATCAGCTACAGCGACAACTGCGTGGGAGGAGCGCCGGCGGGCAACCTGTTCGCGTTCGCGACGCAGATCAAGAACGCGAAGAACCACACCGTGCAGTTGAAATGGGATTGCTGGATCGGACGGACGAAGGAGCATCTCGACGCAAACACTGTGAAGAGTGTGTTCACCTACGGGGACGCGCTGGACCGGCTGACCGAAGCCGTGGTGGCGGACAGCTCCACGGCGCGGCGGCAACGGATTCTGCACGTGTACAACAATACGCCCCAGAATGTGTCGGTGACGACCTACCGCGACCAGGTGAATTACCTTGACGGAGCGCTGCAAACGAGTGTGCACTACGACGGGTTGGGGCGGCGGATCAAGGAACGGATGCGGGAGGATGGGGCGACCTGGATCGAGACGGATTCGAGCTACGACGGGCTGGGGCGGCTGAGGATGAGGAGCAACCCGCGCAGGGTCGGGAGCCGCAGAAGTGGACGCAGTTCGAGTACGACATCCTGGGGCGGCCGGTGGTGACGACGCTGCAGGATAACGCGACCGAGCAGGTGGGCTATAGCCAGAACGAGGTGACGACGACGGACGCGGCGGGGCGGCAGCGGCGCGCGGTGGAAGACGGCTGGGGCGGCTGACGCAGGCGGTGGAGAACCCGGGCGGGCTGTTCGGGCAGCCGGCGCTGACGACGAATTACACCTATGACGCCGCCGACCGGCTGACAACGGTGAACCAGGGCGAGCAGCAGCGCAGCTACGGCTACGACGGGCTGGGGCGATTGACGTGCGCGTCGAATCCGGAGAGCCGGACGGGGGGCAATGCGTGTCCGGGGTCGGAGAGCGGGGTGGACCGCTATGTGTACGATCTCGCCGGGAACCTGCTGAGCAAGACCGATGCACGGGGCTGGGCGGTGCAGTACAGCCTTCACGACGTGCTGAACCGGCCGGGGCAGAAGCAGGGGACTTCGCTGCCGTTGACGCGGTACTGCTACGACGGGATGACGTACTCGGGCGGGAACTGCGTGGGGGTGGAAGGAGGATACAACCGGGGTCGGCTGACCGGGATGGGGTCGGCGGCGATGTCGGCGGGCGGGCTGCCAGAGTCGCCGCTGATCGTGCGGCAGTGGACGTACGACCAGCGGGGGTTGCCGCTGACGAGCAGCCAGTTGACCAGCGGCACGACGTTCACGTTCGCCTACACGCACAACCGGGACGCGGCGCTGGTGAGCCAGACGTACCCGTCGGGGCGGGTGGTGCAGTATAGTCACGATGTGGCGGGACGGGTGAACTCCGTGGCGGGGTTCGCGAACGAGTTCGGGTATCATGCGGCCGGGGCGCTGCGGCAGATGCGCGCGGGCAAGACGCGGTGCGAGACCTCGGAGGTGAACGACCGGTTGCAGGTGACAGCGATGCGGCTGGGACGGCCGAACGGGAGTTGTGCGTCGGTGGTGGACGTGGAGTGGCAGATCGGGCTGGCCTACGGCGGGGCGAACAACGGCAACGTGCTGCAGCAGACGATCACGGCGCGGCTTCCGTGGTGGCCGCCGCCGCCGGATCCGCAGCCGGCGCCGCTGCAGTTGGTGCAGAACTACGCGTATGACGGACTGAACCGGTTGAATTTCGTGAGCGAGTCGGTGCTGTCCGGGGGATCGGGCGGCGGGGCGTGGTGGCGGACGTGGAATCACGATCAGTGGGGGAACGGGTGGATTCCGACCTTGGACGGAGGCGCGCTCGACGGCGCGACGGCGACGGCGGCCTCGCAGTACAACACGACGAAGAACCAGCAGGTGCAGACGGCGGGGGGTCTGCCGATCCAGTATGACGCGGCGGGGAACATGACGGCGCACCCGGTGCTGGGCGGGACGATGTTGTACAACGCGGAGCAGAAGCTGGTAAGGCGGCACCACGCGGGGGTGACGGCGGACTTCGCCTATGACGGGGAAGGCCGGCGTGTGCGGAAGATCGACGGGGGCGTGTGGACGACCTACGTCTATGACGCCTACGGGAAGCTGGCGGCGGAGTACACGCAGGGAACGCCGGCGGTGCTGGGGACGCGGTATGTGACGGTGGACTGGCTGGGGTCGACGCGGGCGACGACCGACGCGGCGGGCCGTGTGGTGAGCCGGCGGGACTACTTCCCGTACGGGGAGGCGATTGCGGGGACAAACGTGTACGGGAACCGGCACTTGGTGCCGTCGTACGCGGCGGCGCAGGGGCTGTCGCAGATGTTTACCGGCAAGGAACGGGAGGGGCAGACGGGGCTGGATTATTTTGGGGCGCGGTACTTCAGTGGGGCGCAGGGGCGGTTTACGAGTGCGGACCCAGAAAACGCCAACGCGATGGTTTCAGATCCGCAGAGCTGGAACATGTACGCGTATGGCCGGAACAACCCACTGTCATACGTCGACCCTGATGGCCTCGCATACCGGGTATGCCAAGTAGGTCAGAACGGGAAAGAAGCCAACTGCACGACCCAGAAGAGCGAGCTCTCTGACAAACAGTTCGAGCAATTCAAGAAGGACAACAAGGGTAGCCTGACCTTCGCTGGCGGAAAGGTCTATGCCGTCAACGAGGATGGGTCGCGGGGGGCTCAGACTGGAACGTACAAGCAGACCGATGTCGATATCGACAACCCGGCCTTTGGTGCAGTTGCACAGGGTATCCGGGCTGCCAGTCCCGCTACTGATCCCCGATTCATCGCTGGATTCTACGGAGCGTCGGCTTTAGGCGGCTTGGCGCTTTACGGCGGCGGGGCATTTGCGGGTGGGCAGCTAACAACGCTCGGTTTACAGACCAGCGCCGCAACGGAAGGTTCTACGGCTCTGGCCGGGACGCTGAACTTCTCCAAACACGCCGTGCAGCGAATGGCGGAACGCGGCTTCACTCGTGACATGATCCAGGTGACTATCAAGAATGGCACTAGGTATTGGGATCCCAAGAACGGGACTTTCAACTACGTGTTGCGTGGCGGGTTTGCGAGTGGCAAGAACGCGTTAGTAGGGGTGAATCCGGTCACGAACACCGTAACGACCGTGATCAAGGGCGGCGGCATCCCGGCAAGATTGATCCCTTTCTAAAGAGTGCGCCATGCCTTCGAACACTGCATCGTTTTCCGATCTCATTGGATTGCTTCAGCAGGCGCTTTCGGACCGCACTGAAAGGGCGGCGGCGATCAAAGCGTTGCAGAACTACATCTTTGAGAGTCCGACACCGGTTCCCGGTGCAAACGCAGAGCAATGGCGCATACTCAACGATTTGGCTTACGACTTGGATTACTACGAGCCTGACCCGCAAGACCGCCAGGAAGATCCTACATTCTACGGCGAGGAACGTGTTGAGGCGGAGATCAGGGAAGCCCTTGAGAAGCTAATGCCGACGAGTCCGGCCTGAACTCGGTTCCCGGCCGGAAACCACAGTAGAATCAGCGATCCAGCACGGAAGCGCCGCCGAGCAGCAGGGACGCGGCGCTCCGCACGCCTGAGCCGAGTCAGCGAGTTACCGGAGAGTACCCGAAAAGGCAGAGCAAACGATGCCTGCGGCATCGGGTCTCGACGCAAACAATGTGAAGAGCGTGTTCACCTACGGGGACGCGCTGGACCGGCTGACCGAAGCCGTGGTGGCGGACAGCTCCACGGCGCGGCGGCAACGGATTCTGCACGTGTACAACAATACGCCCCAGAATGTGTCGGTGACGACCTACCGCGACCAGGTGAATTACCTTGACGGAGCGCTGCAAACGAGTGTGCACTACGACGGGTTGGGGCGGCGGATCAAGGAACGGATGCGGGAGGATGGGGCGACCTGGATCGAGACGGATTCGAGCTACGACGGGCTGGGGCGGCTGAGGATGAGGAGCAACCCGCGCAGGGTCTGGGAGCCGCAGAAGTGGACGCAGTTCGAGTACGACATCCTGGGGCGGCCGGTGGTGACGACGCTGCAGGATAACGCGACCGAGCAGGTGGGCTATAGCCAGAACGAGGTGACGACGACGGACGCGGCGGGGCGGCAGCGGCGCGCGGTGGAAGACGGGCTGGGGCGGCTGACGCAGGCGGTGGAGAACCCGGGCGGGCTGTTCGGGCAGCCGGCGCTGACGACGAATTACACCTATGACGCCGCCGACCGGCTGACAACGGTGAACCAGGGCGAGCAGCAGCGCAGCTACGGCTACGACGGGCTGGGGCGATTGACGTGCGCGTCGAATCCGGAGAGCCGGACGGGGGCAATGCGTGTCCGGGGTCGGAGAGCGGGGTGGACCGCTATGTGTACGATCTCGCCGGGAACCTGCTGAGCAAGACCGATGCACGGGGCTGGGCGGTGCAGTACAGCCTTCACGACGTGCTGAACCGGCCGGGGCAGAAGCAGGGGACTTCGCTGCCGTTGACGCGGTACTGCTACGACGGGATGACGTACTCGGGCGGGAACTGCGTGGGGGTGGAAGGAGGATACAACCGGGGTCGGCTGACCGGGATGGGGTCGGCGGCGATGTCGGCGGGCGGGCTGCCAGAGTCGCCGCTGATCGTGCGGCAGTGGACGTACGACCAGCGGGGGTTGCCGCTGACGAGCAGCCAGTTGACCAGCGGCACGACGTTCACGTTCGCCTACACGCACAACCGGGACGCGGCGCTGGTGAGCCAGACGTACCCGTCGGGGCGGGTGGTGCAGTATAGTCACGATGTGGCGGGACGGGTGAACTCCGTGGCGGGGTTCGCGAACGAGTTCGGGTATCATGCGGCCGGGGCGCTGCGGCAGATGCGCGCGGGCAAGACGCGGTGCGAGACCTCGGAAGTGAACGACCGGCTGCAGGTGACGGCGATGCGGCTGGGACGGCCGAACGGGAGTTGTGCGTCGGTGGTGGACGTGGAGTGGCAGATCGGGCTGGCCTACGGCGGGGCGAACAACGGCAACGTGCTGCAGCAGACGATCACGGCGCGCTTCCGCAGGCGGCCGCCGCCGGATCCGCAGCCGGCGCCGCTGCAGTTGGTGCAGAACTACGCGTATGACGGACTGAACAGGTTGAATTTCGTGAGCGAGTCGGTGCTGTCCGGAGGATCGGGCGGCGGGGCGTGGTGGCGGACGTGGAACCACGATCAGTGGGGGAACGGGTGGATTCCGACCTTGGACGGAGGCGCGCTCGACGGCGCGACGGCGACGGCGGCCTCGCAGTACAACACGACGAAGAACCAGCAGGTGCAGACGGCGGGGGGTCTGCCGATCCAGTATGACGCGGCGGGGAACATGACGGCGCACCCGGTGCTGGGCGGGACGATGCTGTACAACGCGGAGCAGAAGCTGGTGAGGCGGCAGCACGCGGGGGTGACGGCGGACTTCGCCTATGACGGGGAAGGGCGGCGTGTGCGGAAGATCGACGGGGGCGTGTGGACGACCTACGTCTATGACGCCTACGGGAAGCTGGCGGCGGAGTACACGCAGGGGATGCCGGCGGTGCTGGGGACGCGGTTTGTGACGGTGGACTGGTTGGGGTCGACGCGGGCGACGACCGACGCGGCGGGTCGCGTGGTGACGAGGCGAGACTACTTTCCGTACGGGGAGGAGATTGCGGGGACGACCGAGTACGGGAACCGGCATCTGGTGCCGTCGTACGCGGCGGCGCAGGGGCTGTCGCAGATGTTTACCGGCAAGGAACGGGAGGGGCAGACGGGGCTGGATTATTTTGGGGCTCGGTACTTCAGCGGGGCGCAGGGGCGGTTTACGAGTCCGGACCCCGAGAATCTTGGGGCAGTAAAGTCTGACCCACAGAGCTGGAATGCCTATGGATACGTCCGCAACAACCCGCTACGTTTCACTGATCCCCTGTCTAACGCGACAAAATCCGCGCCACCTCGAACAGTTTCGTGTCGAGCGGCTTCACGCGCCCGGCGATCTCGTCGAGCGGGAAGGACGTCTCGACGCCCCCCTTCATGCCGATCAGGACGTTGGTCTGGCCCGCCGCCAGCGCTTCCACGGCTGCGGCGCCGAGGCGGGTTGCCAGGAGGCGGTCGGCGAAGGTGGGGATGCCGCCGCGCTGCATGTGCCCGAGCACTGTCGTCCGCAACTGGAAGCCAATGCGCGCCTCCCGGTCGGCGAAATACTGCGTGAGTCCCGCGGCGTTGTACTTCGCCCCTTCCGCCGCGACAACGATCGCGTGGGACTTGCCCCGGTCGTAGGCGGCGTGCAGTTCGCGGGCGACCGCTTCGGGATCCGTCTCGACCTCGGGAATGATGATCACCTCGGCACCGCCCGTGATGCCCGCCATCAGCGCGAGGTAGCCGCAGTCGCGGCCCATGGTTTCGACCAGGTGCGCGCGCTGGTGCGAACTGGCGGTCGTCTTCAGGCGGTCGATCGCTTCGAGCGCGACATTGAGCGCGGTGTCGACGCCGATCGTGATGTCGGTGCCGCAGAGGTCATTGTCGATGGTGGAGGCGACGCCGACGACGGGGAAGCCCGCTTTCGCCAGCCAGCGCGACCCGGTCTGCGATCCGTTGCCGCCAATTACGGCCAGCGCGTCAATGCCGGCGCCGGCCAGATTGCGCAGCGCTTTCGCACGCCCTTCTTCCGTGGGGAACTCCTTCGAGCGGGAACTGCCGAGGATGGTTCCGCCGCGCTGCATGATCTCGCCGACGTCGCGCCGCTGGAACGGGACGAAGGTCGCGGCGACCAGTCCGGCGAAGCCCTGGCGGATGCCCGCGACTTCCCAGCCGCGTTCCAATGCGGTCCGGGTCACGGCGCGAATCGCGGCGTTCATGCCGGGGGCGTCGCCGCCGCTGGTGAGGACTCCGATCTTGCGGATCCCCATTGTCAGCTCGCCGCGATCATCTGGCGCAGGCGGTTGGCCGCGAACTCCACCGCGATGCCGATCATCGCCTCGCCCTTGGCCGTGGAAGCCAGTTTCGCCTCGCGGGCGAACCGCTCGTCCTGCTCGGCGGACGCCGGCGTCTTGATGCCGAGACGGGGCTTAGCCTTGGCGTAGTCCACGCCCTCCCAGCGCACGCGCTCGGGGGAAAGCGGCCATCGCGAGCGAAGTCTCGAACTCGGCGGCATGGCCGGGCGCGACGCCGCTTTCCATGTGCTTGTTGACGATGTCCTTGGTGTAGGCGTCCCAGTAGGAATTGAACTCGATCTGGATCCCCAGCTTCTGGCGGAACTCCGGCAGCGATTCCCGCAGCGGGCGCACGTTGCCGCCGTGTCCGTTCAGGATGAGGATCTTCTGGACGCCATGCTGTTTGAGGCTGTCGCAGATCTCGAAGCACACGGCGAGGAAGGTCTCGCGGGTGAGCGTCAGCGTTCCCTTACGATCCATCCAGTGCGGGGAAATGCCGACGGGAACGGGCGTCGCGACCATCACCTGGGGATAGAGCCGGAGCGCCGCCAGTTCGGCGATGAGCGTGACCGACGCGGTGTCGTTGATCATCGCGAGGTGCTCGTTGTGCTGTTCGGTGCTGCCGGTGGGCAGGATCATCGCCTTGAGGGAGCCGCCCTCGATGGCCTCGCGGAATTCTTTGCGCGTGCTTTCCCAAAGCTGGACCTTGCGGGGATGGACGAAGGTGCCGCCGGCGGGCTGTACACCGGGCTGCGCGAATGCCGCCGCGCCGATGCCGGCACCCGCGGCGGTCTGGAGAAAGCGTCTGCGATTGGGTGTCATTGGCTCGATGATAGCAGCCAGGAGGACTAAGCCTGCCCGCGGCGCAGGACCTCGTTCATCGACTTGGCGAGGCCGGCGACGGCGGGCCGCTGCAGCATTCCGAGACCGTGCCCGGGGACGGCGCGGCGGTCCAGTCCGCCCTGCGCGAGCGGTTCCCAAAACAGCCGGAAGTCCCGGCCCGTGGCTTCCTCGGAGTCGAAGTAGGTGATGCGTGCACGAAACGGCGCCGGACGGTATTTCCGGCTAAGCCGCGAGTGGATGGCGCGCAGCACGCGCAGACGCCAGGAAGCGGGGACGGGCGCACGGACCCTTTCGAGGAAGCGCACGGCCGGACCGGCAACCAGATCCAGGATCCTGTTGATTCGGGCTCGAATCCTGGAGCGGAGGTACCCGAGCTTGCCCCGGGCGGCCAGTTGCCGCATGTGGAACGCAAGTCCGGCCGCCGTTGAGTCAACCAGCTTCCATTCGCCGTCGGTCCCGAGGATGCCGAGGAACCCGACGGTCTGGCCGGCCTCCTCCGCCTGGCGCGCCATTTCACAGGCGAGATAGGCCCCCAGGCAGAAGCCGGCGAAGTGGTAGGGCCCGGCCGGCTGGACGGAGCGGACTTCGTCCAGGTACAGGCGCGCCAGATCTTCCAGAGCCGGCGGCACGGAGGCGAGGTCAGACAGGCCGGGCGACCGTAGGGCGTAGAACGGCTGATCCGGTCCCAGTTCGTTCGCCAGTTCGCGGTAGAACAGCACGTCGCCGCCGTTTGCGTGCATGCAGAACAATGGCGGCCTCGTGCCGGTGGTCCGGACGGGCACGAGCGAGGCCCTGGAACGCTGTTCCGCGCGTCTGCCGATGAGGACGGCGAGTTTCTCGATGGTGGGCGCTTCGAACAGGACCGCGAGGGGCAGTCGCACGCCGGTGGCTGCTTCGACGCGGCCTAGCATCTCGACGGCGAGCAGAGAATGTCCGCCGAGTTCGAAAAAGTCGTCCCGCACGCCCAGCCGGCCGGTCTGCAGGGTCTCCGTCCAGGTCCTCAGCAGCAACGATTCCAACGGTGTGCGTGGAGGAGCGGGCTCTGCCGCGCCACCGCGTTGCGGCTCCGGCAGGGCCGCGCGGTCGACCTTCCCTCCTGGCGCCCTGGGGAGGGCGTCTGGAAAGGCCCAGACGGCCGGAATCATGTACCGCGGCAGCCGAGCCTGGAGAGACTCTCGCAGTTCGGATACCGGCGGCGCGGGACCCTCAGGAACCACATAGGCAGCCAGAGCGGTCTCGCCTCCGGCCGGGGTCCACACGGTAACCGCCGCCTCACGGACTCCGGAATGCTGCACTAGGGCCCCCTCGATTTCGGCAAGCTCGATCCGGTGGCCCCGCACCTTGACCTGCAGGTCCTTCCGGCCGGCGAACTCAATTTCACCGCCGGGCAGGAACCTGCCGAGGTCGCCCGTCCGATAGATGCGGCCCTCGGGCTGGAACGGGTGAGGCACAAACCGCGCGTTTGTCTCTTCGCGAAGATTGAGGTAACCCGCGGCCAACCCCACGCCGCCGATGCAGATCTCGCCTGGGGCGCGTTCTGGCACGGGCTGCAGCCAGTCGTCCAGGATGTAGATTTCGGTGTTGGCGATTGGCCGGCCGATCGGGACGCTGCGCAGTCCGGGCTCGCCGGAGCATTCGTGATAGCAGCAGGCAATCGTCGCCTCGGTCGGCCCGTAACCATTGAACAGCCTGGCGCCCGGCAGCAATTCCTTCACTCGCGCCGCGACGCTTGCCGGCAGCGTCTCGGCTCCCGTGGTGAGTCGGCGCAGGGTGCGGCAGGCAGCGAGGCGGCCGTCTTTGACGAGCGTGGCGAGTTGGGTCGGAATGAAGCAGGCCGACGTCATCCGCTCCCGCCGGATGAGGTCCACCAGGTAGGAAGTCTCCGCCTCGCGCCCCGGCGCCGCCATCACGACGCAGGCCCCTTGCGTCCAGGCCTCGAACAGCTCCCAGACTGAATCATCGAAGGCCAGGGATGCCCGGTGGAGTTGTCTCGCTTCGGGTCCCAGCGGGAAGTACTCTCGCCGCCAGAGCAGATGGTTGCAGACCGCGCGGTGCGGAACCACCACGCCCTTGGGGCGTCCCGTGGATCCGGATGTATACATCACGTAGGCGGGATCGCCCGGCTGGACACCGGTTGGATCCGGGGACGGCTCGGCATCCCCGGCGGGGAGGCGGTCGATGCGCACGATCTGGACGGGTGAGTCGCGAAGCACCTCCTCGCCCGCTTCGTCGGCCAAGATCAACGTCAGGCTTGCATCGGCGACGATGTCGTCCAGCCTGGCCCGAGGGCTGGACAAGTCCAGCGGCACATAGGCTGCCCCGGCCTGCAGGATTCCCAGCAGAGCGGCCCCCACCCAGGGCGATCGTTCCATGCAGACCCCGGCCAGGGTTCCGCGGCCGACGCCAAGGGCGGCCAGCGCGCGGCTGGTTGCGTTGGCATGGCGGATCAGGCGCGCGTAGGTCCAGTGCTGCCCGGCTAAGGCGACGGCTTCCCCCTGCGGCGTCGCCTTAGCCTGCAGGCGGACCATCTCGTGAATCAGACGCTCGGGAGAGAAGGCAGATTGGGTCTGATTCAATTCCTCGAGGAGATGGCGCCGTTCACCGGCATCGAGGATGCAGGCGCGCCAGACGCTCTGTTCCGGGTCCGCCACGCACGCTTCGAGAAGCCGGAGAAAGTGCCGCATCATCTGCCCGGCGGTTTCCTGCCGGAACAGACCCGCGTCGAATCGGAAGGAGCCGGTCAGCCCGCAGGGTTCTTCGCGGATCTCCAGGCTCAAGTCGAGACCGGCGATGACCCCACTCTCGAAGGCGAACGGCTCGATACGGAGACCGTGGCGGTCAGGCACGGCCCGGTTCGGCAGGTTTCGCAGGTGAAACATCGCCTGGAAGAGGGGCCAGCGGCCGGGCGAGCGTACTGGCGATAGAGCGGCTACCACTTTTTCGAAGGGAGCTTCCTGATTCTCGAGTGCGCGCAGAACCACGCGCCGCGTGGCCTGCAGAAAGTCGCGGAAGCTCTGCTCCGGCCGCAATCGCGCGCGGAATACGAGCACGTTCATGAAGCAGCCGATGACCGCCTCGGTCTCCACCCTGGTGCGGCCGGCCACGGGCGAGCCAACCGGGATATCGTGCTGTCCGCTATAGCGCGCCAGTAGCAACTGAAACACGCTGAGCAGCACCATGAAGAGGCTCATCCGTTCCTGCCGGCACAGTTCCTGGAGCGCATCGCGCAGGGGCGCTTCGATAGAGAACCGCACCCGTCCGGAACTCCACTGCTGGACCGCACCCTCACGCGGCAGCGCGATCGAAGCCGGGATGCCGCGCAGATCTTCGACACACCTGCCGATCTGTCCGGCCAGACGATTTGTCGAAAGTTCTTCCCGCTGCCACGAGGCGAAATCGGCGTACTGGATCTCGGGCTCCTTCAGGGAGGACCCCGGACCGCCGAGAAAGCTGGCGTAATGGCTCGTGACCTCTTCAAGAAGGATGTTCTCCGACCAGCCGTCGAAGACGATGTGGTGCATGAGCACAAGGAGCACATGGTCATCCGGACCAAGTACGAAGAGCCGGGGCCTGAACAACGGACCCCGCTCCAGGTCGAACAACTCCGCCGCACCTGCCTCGCACAGACGCCGGGCAGCGGCTTCCGGATCGGCCTCACCCGAGAGGTCCCGGATGGGGAGTTCGGTGGGCGCCGGGGGCAGGATGCGCTGAACGGACTGGCCGCCGGACCTGGGGAAGACCGTTCGCAGCGCTTCGTGCCGCTGGACCAGGGTATCGAGGGCGCGCCGCAAACTGGGGATGTCCAGATCGCCGCGGATCCGGACCGCAAGAGGGCGGTTGAACGCAGGGCTTGTGGGATTGAACTCGTGCAGGAGCCAGATCCGCTCCTGCGCCGCGGACAGCGGGGCGGTGTCCAGCGCTCTGCGCGGGATTCTCCGCTCCCGCGCCGCCTCCTGCTGCCGGCGCAGGCGGTCGGCCACGAGGACCTGCCGCGCGTTGCCCGTACCACTCATTGGATTCTGACCACGTTTACAGGGCCGGCTCGTCCAGCAGGATGGCCTCAAGGACGGCTGCCTGGGCACGGACGGTGGGGGCGTCGAACAGGTCGCCGACAGAAAGATCGATCCCCAGACCGGTCGAGATGCGGGCAGCCAGTTGTGCGGCCAGGATCGAATTTCCCCCCAGACTGAGGAAGTCATCGGTCGCGCCGACGCCTTCCCTCTTCAGAACCTCCTCCCACAGAATCGCCAGCAATCGCTCGACCTCGGTGTCCGGCGGCACATGGCTGGCGCTCTCCGGTACCGGCCCGGCGACCACCCCCAGCGTCCCGGCCAGTCCGATCCGCTGCGGTTTGCCGGTCGGGCCCTTGGGGATTTCCCTCACAAAGACGATACGGGCCGGAACCTTGAAGTAGGCAACCCGGGCGGCAACGAAGGCGCGCAATTCCTGTTCCGCCGAGCTTAGCCCATCGCGCAGGACGACGGCAGCCGCGACGCCTTCTCCAAGCAGCGGATCCGGCATGGCAAACGTCACGGCCTGTTGCACAGCCGGGTGCCCCAGCAGAACCTCGTCGATTTCACGCGGGGAGATCTTCTCGCCGCCGCGATTGATGATCTCCTTGATGCGTCCCGTCAGCCACAGGGCGCCACCGGCGTCCAGATAGCCTTGGTCCCCCGTGCGGAACCAGCCGTTCAGAAAGGCGGACCGGTTTGCTTCGGGGTTGTTGACGTACCCCGGCATCACGTTCGGGCCGCGAATCACGATCTCGCCGATCTCACCGGCGGCCAGCAGATCGCCCGCGTCATTCATGACGGCGACGTCCGGGCCGGCGGGCCGGCCCACACTGCCCGGCTGGCGTTTGCCGGGCGGCAGGCGGTTGGACGCGATCTGGTGGGCCGCCTCGGTCATCCCGTAAGCTTCGATCAGCGGAGCCCCCAGCACCCCCTCGATTCCCCGCATCGTGGCCGGCGCGAGTGGTGACGACGACGATCGCGCAAGCCGGAACCCCTTGTAGACTTCCTCGGGATGCGTCTCTGCCCGCGCGAGGAGGGCCTGGTGCATCGTAGGAACCGCCGTGTACCACGTAGGATTCAGAGCGCGGGCCCAGGCGAAGAACTCCGTCACAAGGAATCCCGGCGTGCAGATGACGCTCCCGCCGCTGCACAGCGGAGCCAGCAGCCCCGCCGCCAGCCCGTGAATATGGAACAGGGGCATGACGTTCAAGCAGCGGTCGCGAGAGGAGAGATTGAGGCTCGCGCAGATATTCCGCGCCGAGGCCATCAAGTTGGCGTGAGCCAGCGGCACCTGTTTGGGCTTCGCCGTGGTCCCGGACGTGTGCAGAACGAGAGCGACAGCGTCAGGCGGCGGCTCGTCGAGAGCCGCATCGCCGCGATGACCGTGGTTCCCGATGTCCAGCATTTCGATACCCAGAGCGCCGGCCGCCGCCACAGCCGGCGTGCGTCCCCCACCTGCCGTGATCAGGATTTTCGCCCGCAGGTCAGTCAGGAAGTACTCAAATTCCTCCTGCCGGTAATTGGGGTTCAGCGGCGCACTCACCGCGCAGGTGGCGGCGCCGAGGAACGCCAGCGCCATGGCCGGCCCGTCTGGAACGACGATCGCGACGCGGTCCTGCCGCGTGACGCCGCGCTCCCGCAGCCGGCTCGCGATGTCCGAGACTTTGTGGGCGAGTTCGCTATAGGTAAGAACCGACCCGTCCGTGCCGGCGAGGGCGACATGGCCGCCATGTTGCAGGCCCTTCGCTCGTAACAAGCCTGGGAGGGTTGCCGGTTCGCCGGACATCACGATGCGCCTCCCGCGGCCACCCCGCTGTCAGGGAGGCTCGCGGCGGCATCCCGCACGATCCGCCGCGCCGCCGGTATGGGCCGCCGCAGGCTCTCGATCGAGATCCCCTGTCGAAGCGCCAGGACGACTCCCGCCGCTTCCAGATACGAGTTGACTTCGATCACGTCCGGCAGGCGCATCGGTTCCTTCGTCACATCGAGGATGGTCCTGTTCTCCCGCACGGCGATGACGGGAATGTGGTTGAATTCGGCCGCTAGCACGGGAATGCCGCCGAGACTCGACGCCGGGACGACCACTGCCCCGATCTGGTTGACAGTCAGGAGCCTGGGCGAGGCGCAGTCAGGAGCGTCAATGGGCACGAGGCGGGGCGCCCGGGCCAGGCCCTTGAGGACACAGAAGTAGTGCGGCGTGGAGATGAACTCGGCGGCGGCGCGGGGATTGCGTGTGTCCTTCCCTTTGCGGTCCTGGTAGTAGGGAAGCGGGGCGTGGGCGGCGGGTATCCGGAAGACCTTCGAGATCAGGTGCGTAATGATCGCCTCGACGCCGCCGGACGGATTCGGAATCAGGCCATCGAGGTGGTCCTGGAACATCGTGGTGGTCACGCCGTGAATCACGGAGACGCCGCCCACGGCGTCGGCGCCCTCATCAAGCAGGAGCTTCACGGCGTCGAGAATCGCCTCCGGGTGGGCGACAAGTCCGACCGCGCACCCGGACTCGGTCCAGGCGATCCGGACGCCGATTTCCTTTTCCAGGACAGTGTAGAGGCTGCAATCGATCCCTTTGACGGCGCGCGCGGCATTGAGGGTATTCTCGACATCGTCCAGATAAACAAGCCCGGTCGGGTCAATGAAGGTGCCGACGCGATTGGACACCGATGGCAGCAGGCCGATGTAGCCGAGAAGAAAGTCGTCCAGGCTTTTCCCCTCGACATACAGAACGTTGGCCGCCATCTCATTGATGTCCGATGCGTTGACCGCGTTCGGATGGGTGACGACAAAATCGGCCGCCGCGGCCAGCAGGTTGGTCGCCGGGCAGGCGTCTCCGGCATATCCGCCAAACTCGCACCGGATGCCTGTCGGAACAATCTGCGCCACACAGAACGGGTCAATAGCGGCCGTCCGGCGCCTTGGCTGGAGGAACTCAACGCGACTCAGCGCGTCACGCCAGATGGAGTCCTCACCGGTCTCAACCGTTGTGACCTCCACCGTTGCCCGGCTGTCCCGGAAACCGACGATACTCAGGCGAAGGGGATATTGCGAGGCAGCAGCCAAGTCCCCGATCGGGCCGGACAACCGGTCAATCCAAGTCCGGCCGGCCTGCGCATCGATTCGGAATTGGGCGTTATCGATCCTCATGTGCTTCGAGGTAGCCTTCGATGCCCCCGATGGAACCGCTGGCACGACGGCTCATCATACTACTTCGGGCAGCCGCTGGTGGCGAACGCTTCGGTGTACTGCCGGCGCAGATCGGGATTCGCCACCGCGAGCGACTCCCGGAAATGCGCGCACGCTTCGACGCGCCGCTCCGGCGTGGGGTCCTGCGCCAGCATCGACTCCGCCAGCCAGTAGCGTGCTTCGAGGTCTCCGGGAGACTGCCGCACGACAGCCTGGTACTGTGCCTCGGCGGCCGAATACAGCTCCCGCTCGAACAGGATGCCGCCCAGATTGAAGCGGGCCTTCGTCAGGGACGGGTCACGCTCGATCGCGGCCTTGTACCGCTCAGCGGCGACATCGGGCTGGCCCGCATCCTCCGCCGCGACCCCGGCTTCGGCGAACGCCTGGGCGAGGCGGGCTCCGAGCGCGCTGCTCCGTTGCTCGTCGAGGCGGCCCTGGTAGTCGGATTCCAAGCCCAGCAATGCTTCCAGAGTCTCGGCCCGCCCGAAGCGGCAGTCAAAGAGGTGGCGTTCCGCCTCCTGCCGCGGGAAGGCTGGCGACGTCTGGGGCAGGAGCGTCTCGAGCACGCCGGCCGACGCCTGGCAGCCCCCGGCGGCCACGCCGGCCATCGTCCGCCAGGCTGTGACGTCGCCGCGCGGCACGTCGCCCAACTCCGACTCCAGGGCATCGGTGAACTCGCGCTGCGCCGCGGCGAAGTCGCGCGCGCGGTAGAGCAGCGTCCCCCGGCGGAAGTGGGCGGAGCCAAGCGGCCAACCGGCGCTTCCCAGCGACCGGGCAATCTGGATCGCCTTGGCGTAGTCGCTCAGAGCTTCAGCATCCTGGCCCAGCGACTCACGGGAGCCGGCGCGATAGAGCAGAACCGTGGAATTGCGCGGGTCGCTACGCTCGGCGATCGCAAAGCTGCGGATCGCTTCGGCGTGGCGGCCGGCGCCCTGCTGCGCCAGCCCGGTCTCCAGGGCGAACTCTGCCAGGTCGGGCGGCGGCGACAGCCGCGCCGTGAGATCGCCCGCGCCGTCCCGTTCCCAAGTCTCGATCGCCTTTTCGAGGTGCGGAATCGCATCCGCCGGATTGCCCGCCCGCCGCCGGAGGCGCGAAGCGACCCATTCGCTCCATGCCGTCTCGCCCAGGGGAGCAAGCCAGCGCGCCGCCTCGTCCAGGTCGTTCGCCCGAAATGCCAGCCAACCCAGCCACATGCGTCCGGCGGCCATCACCTGTTCGCACGTCGCCGCATCCATCGCCGCGGAAAGCGTGCAAGCATGGCCCTCGATCGCCGCAGCCAGTTCCTTGCCGGATGCGGGAAGGCCCGCGGCGCGGCGGCCGTGTTCCAGCCTCGCGATCACCGACAGCACCTGGAGCGGCTGAGCATTGGCCAGATCCTCCGGAGGCCAGTCCGCAACCGCCTTGGCGAAGTCCCGTGCGGCGTTTCGGAACAATTCGGCCTGGTTCGATTCCAGCGCCGCGGCCAGGTGGCAGAAGCCCTTGCGATAGTTGAAGATGTGGCGGTACGGGTTCTGCCCCATCGCCAGCAGCGCATTGTGCGCCTGGACGCACGCGGCAGTGTCGGCCGCCGGGGGCGCTTGGGAGAGAAACACCTTCTCGAATTCCTGATGCGCTTTCTGGGCCGGGTCGACGCCCTGAGCCTGGAGAACCACCGCGCCGGAAAGTAGCGCTGCAAACAGGAACAGGGACCGTGGAGAATCGGACATCGTTCGTATCCCCCTAGGGTATCGCCTTCCCGGCTTGGGCCGGCAAACCCGCCAGGCTGCATGATATTCTGAGAGGGTCTATGAGCATTCCGAATGTGAAGCGCTTTCGCATCAGCAGCCCGGACGGCGCTCAGTCCGCAACCCTGATGGCGGTTCTTCCGAAGAACGCCGATGTCGACGCCTACCTGGCCGAAGCCAGCCAGCGGTACGACTGGAAGGCCCATGCCGAAATGCAGCAGCGCCAGTTCAAGGTCCGCGTCGGCCAGCAGAAGCAGAAGAAGGCCAAGTAGGGCTCTGCCACTCGTCGGCCAGGCGCGCGGTTCGGCCTACCGGGCCGTTCTTCCGTAGATCACAGCCGCGATTTCAGCGTCTGGGCCGCCCGCAGGGCTTCGCTCGCGACATCCGGGTCCGTGTCCCGTGACAGGCGCTCCAGCGGCTCGACGGATGTCTCGTCTCCGCTGAGAGCGAGAATGCGGGCCAGGTAGATCTTCTCGTCCTTCGTCCCGATGCCCAAGCTCCGGTGCAACTGCTCCCGCACTTTGGGATCGCGACCCACCTCCACCAGCAGCGCGTACGCCTCTCCCTGGCGCGAGCGGGCGCTGAGCGTGGCGATCAGCAACTGCAGCGGGCTGAATTCGGCGACCTCGGTCCGGCCGTGCGCGACCAGTCCGAACGCTTGCGAAAGGCGCGCCGATCCGCTGCGTTCCGAGGCGAACGCCGCCTCGAGTTTTGCCGTGTCGTCCGGATTCCTGAGCCGGCCGATGCCCTCCGCCGCGGCCTGGCGCAAACCCTCGTCCCGGTCCTGCAGGTGGCTGAGGAACAGCGAACGGTCCTCCTCGCGCGGCATCATCGCCATGGACGTGAGGGCTGCCTTGCGAACGCGCTTGTCACCGCTGCGGCGAAACACTTCGAGCAACTGCGGCACAGCCTCATGGTTCTGCAGCAGGCCGGTGGTCTCGATCGCGGCCAGTTGGACGCGCTGGTCGAAGTCCCGCAGCAGGTAGGCGATCTCCGGACCCATACTTTTGTCCCCGATCTTCTGGAATGCGATGAGGGCTTCGTAGATCACGTCGCTGTTCTTGCTCTTGAGGGACTCGACGAGGTCGGGAAGGGCGGCACGGCCGCGCAGGATGCCGATCGCCCGCGCGGCGTTGGCGCGGGACGTCATGGAGGCGCCCCCGCCGGCCAGCTTTCCAATAGCGTCGACGACTTCCTGGCGAACCTCGACGTGGGGCGGGATCACCTGGTCGTTCGTGTCGGTGAAGCGGCCCTGGATCTGCCCTCCGATGCGTCGCACGCGCGCGCCAAACCCCGTTCGAACGTAGCCGGGGAGATAGAAATTTACCAGGCCGTCGGTCGCGCGGACCTGGACTTCGGCATCGTTGTCGCGAGTCGCGAGAATGAGAGGTTCGAGGGAATGCTGGGTGCCAATGTCAGTGAGAGCCTTGACGACCTCGACGCGGACCTCGAAACTGGGATCGCGCAGGTACTCCTGGAGTTGGGGGATGGCGCTGGAGCCGCCCCGCGCAATCTGCCGGATATCCTTAGCCGTCGCCTGGGCGAAGAGGGACGCTGCCCCACAGACCAGGAGAATCGAAGCACGCAACATATTCCCACGGTAGCATGGGGCTCGCGTACTGGTACTTGTTTCGGGTATTATGACACCATGGAAGCCCTCGTGTGGATTCTGCTACCCGTCGTGGTAGCGGCGGGGTCGGCGCTGCTGTCGTTCTATATCATGCAGGCGCGAATGGAAGTGGCTGTCGCCAGGGAGCGCGAGGCGCTGTCGGAAGCGCGCGTCCTCCTGGAGTCTTCGAAGAAGACGATGACCGAGACCATCAAGGCGACCGAGGAGCAAACCCGGCGGCAGGCGCTCGACGACTTCCTGGCGGATGTCCGCGTGGAAGAGCGTCACTTCACGCGTGAGAACCGCACGTTGTTCCTCAACAAGAAGAGCCTGGTCCTACAGGAACGAATCTACTTCCGGAACATTCCGCTCTCGAATTGGGTTGAACATGAGACGACGGTTGAAGAAGGCGCGGACGTCGACAAGCTGATCCAAACGCTGTCAGTCTTCAGCGGGCAGACTCTGCCGGCCGCCTCCAACCAGCCGCGCAAGCTTCTGCGGTGAGACGGCTTTCGTACCTGTTGCTTCTTTTCGTCCCGCTGATCCACGCGGACGCGGCGGACTTCGCCCTCAGGTTCGACATGCTGCGCCCGTCCCTGGAACGGCTCACGGGCGACGACCGGCCGTCGGTGGACGCGGCAATTGAGATGATCCGCCAGGGCGAGCACCAGGCGGCGCTGGTGCGGCTTGCCGCGGCGCGCGAGCGGAATCCGAAGAATTCGAGCCTGGGCATCCTTTCCGCCTACGCCTTGCTGCAGCTTGGGAATCTGGCGGGAGCGTTCGACCAGGCCCGGGCCGCCGAGAAGGCGCCTGACCACAACGTGTACACATGTTGGTTCCTGGCTAAAGTGGCTCTCCTCAAAGGGGATAGATCGACCTGCCAGCGCGAACTCGGCCACGTCCGGTCTTCGAAACAGCTCGCCGCCGAGGCGGGTGAACTGCAGGCTGAACTGGACCGGAAGCGCTGATGGCCTAGGCTGAGTATTACCGTTCGTTAACTGTGCCCTGGCTGACACCCGCTGGATTTTCCCTTGCGGTTTTTCCTCTTCCGCGCCAATAATACAGATACGTTTCGCTTAGGGCCGGGATCGCCCGCTTACTCCATCAGGCCGCATAGGCCGCTCCGCGGGTAGTCCGGTTCAGGGGTACACACATGAGATACATTTCGACGTTAGCAGTCCTGTCCCTGCTGGCATTTCCCAGTCAGGTTCTGCCGCAAGCCACCACAGCCAAGGTCGTGGGTACGGTGAGCGATCCGTCCGGAGCCGTCATCCCGGGCGCGCAGGTCACCATTCAGAACCGGCAAAACAACCAGACCCGGCGGTCGGAAGCGGACGCGGCGGGCAACTACGAATTCTCCTTCCTCGCACCCGGACCCTACACCCTTTCGGTGGAAGCCCAGGGCTTCATCCGTGCCGAGGTCAGTACGTTCCAACTCAGCGTCGACCAGGTCTCACGCGTCGATGTCAAGCTGCAGATCGGGCAGGCCACCGAATCGATCCAGGTGGAGGCGGGCGCTGTCCAGATGCAGACGGAAAACGCCACCGTGGGCACGGTCATCGACAGCAAACAGGTGGTCGACCTGCCGCTCAATGGCCGGTCATTCGTGCAGCTCGCGCTGCTCACTCCGGGCGTGAATCCCGGTACGCCGGGCAGCATCACCGTGCGCCGCCTGCGCGGATCAGTCGGCCAGGCCGTCGGCATGTCGGCCAACGGCGCGCGTGACACGCAGAACCGCTTCTATTACGACGGCATCGAAGCGATGGACCTCGATAGCTACAGCTTCAGTTTCTCGCCGTCGGTTGACGCGATCAACGAGTTCAAGGTGCAGTCGAGCACCTATTCCGCGGAACTGGGCGGCGCGCCGGGCGGCCAGGTGAATCTCACCACCAAGAGCGGCAACAACGCCTACCACGGCACGGCGTGGTGGTTCAACCGCAACGACGCGTTCACGGCGCTCAACGGCTTTCAGCCGCGCACGGCGGACGCCAAGCCCCCGCGTCTGAACCGCAACCAGTACGGCGCCAACCTCGGCGGACCGGTGCTGATTCCCAAGCTGTACAACGGAAAGGACCGGACGTTCTACTTCTTCAACTGGGAGTCCGGACGCCAGATCGCGGGCTCGTTCGGCGGGCAGGCGCTGATCCCGCCGGTTGCGCAACGGCAGGGTGATTTCTCCGGCAGCACCGCGATCATCACCGATCCCACCACCGGACAACCCTTCGCCAACAACGTGATCCCGACCAACCGGATCCAGAGTTACGCACGGATCTTCCTCGACCAGTTTGTGCCGGCGCCCAACACCAACGAGCCTGGCATCAATTTCCGTGGTCCGCGCGCCGCCGCGCCGATCAACCAGGACCAGTACGTGGCCCGCTTCGACCACAGTTTCTCCACAAGAGACTCGCTGTGGGTGAGCTACATGTACAACGTGCAGTCGGACGACACGGTCCCGACGTTCAGCTTCGACACGCGAGGCAATCGCGCCCGGGGCCAGAACGCGAGCATCACCGAGGTGCACATCTTCTCGCCGTCGGTGGTAAACGAACTGCGTCTGGGCTGGCACCGGTTCTTCGAGACCGAGTTCTTCGGCACCACCGACCGCGCCGACCTCGACGTGGCCAACATCATCGGCATTCCCGGCGTGGCGACCCGCCCGCGCGACTTCGGGCCACCGACGTTTTCCGCCGGCTACGTGATGCCCACCGTCCGCGGAATCGGCCCGCGCGACCGGCTGAACCAGTTGTGGCAGGTCTCCGACAACGTGACGTGGCGCAGCGGCACACACTTCTTCAAGTTCGGCGGCATGGTCGCGCGCCGCAACTGGACGTTCGACGAAGCCGTGAACCCGCGCGGTTCGTTCACCTTCGACGGCACCGTCACTTCCGCCGGCCGTCCGATCACCCTCGACAACCGGTTCGCCGAGTTCCTCCTGGGACAAGCGACCAATGCCCAAGTGTCAGTGGAGCCGTTCGCCACCCGCATGAACAACTGGTGGCAGGGCTACTACTTCCAGGACGACTGGAAGATCACGCCACGCTTCACACTGAATTTCGGTGTGCGCTACGAGTACTTCACGCCGCCGATCCAGCGCGGCAAGGCCACCAACTTCGATCTGAACGGTTTTGTGCCTGTGCGGCAGACCTTCTTCGGCTTCCCGGATATTGCCGACACCAGCGACCGTCCGAGTGCGCTGGTCTACCCCGACCGCAATGACTTCGGCCCCCGTGTCGGTTTCGCCTGGTCGGTGCCCGGTGTCACCGACTTCGTGGTCCGCGGCGGCTACGGCATGTACTATACGCCGGAGATCACGAACTCCTGGACCACGCTCACGCTGAATCCGCCGATCGTGCGCACGTTCGCGTTCACCGGCAACGCCCAGAATCCGATCAACGTGATGACCGCGTTTCAGGGCGCGGGACAGACCGTGGCCGGCCTGTTCGGTTCCGGCGCGCTCGATCCGAACCTGCGCACGAGCTACACCCAGCAGTGGAACTTCACTCTGCAGAAGCGGATTCCCAAGAACGTCTACCTCGATCTTGGCTACGTTGGATCGAAGGGGACGCGCCTGACCGGCACGTTCGACGGCAACCGGCCGATCGACGTGGTGGACCCGCGGACGCCTGGCCTGGGGTCGATCGCATCCCGCCGCCCGCTTCAGGGATTCGACCGCATCGGAGTCACCAAGTCGCTCGCCAACTCGATCTACCACTCGCTGCAGTTCAAAGCGGAGCGGCGGGTTGCGGGCGGCCTGTCCGTGATCGGGTCGTATACGCTGGGCAAGACGCTGTCGAACGCCGACATTTCGAGCGTGGGAGGCGGCAGCTTCCTCGGCCAAATTCAGGACTACTTCAACTTGGCAAGCGAGCGGGCTCCGGCGACCTTCGATATCCGGCACCGGATGTCGATTGCGGCGATTTATGACGTGCCGTTCTTCAATACGGCGGCTCCGCTCGTGCGGTCGCTCCTCGGCGGCTGGCAGTTGGGCACGATCATCACGGCGCAGACCGGTTTCGCCTCGACGCTCTCCAATGTGATCGATACGACAGGCACCGGCGTCATCTCCCGTCCGGACGCGGTTGCGGGCCAGTCAGCCATGCTGGACCGGGGCGACCGGACCCGCGCCCGCTGGTTCAACACCGGCGCGTTCACGCGCCCGCAGTTCGGCCAGTTCGGCACGGCCTCGCGCATGCCGCTCTATCTGCCCGGCATGAATCAGGTGGATGCTTCGGCGATGAAGAACTTCCGCATCATCGAAGGACATTCGGTCCAGTTCCGGGCGGAGTTCTTCAATGCGCTCAACCACGTGAATCTCGGCGCGCCGGGATTGAACATCGTCGACACGGCGAACTTCGGCCGTGTCACATCCACCAACCAGGGCGCCGCCGGCATGCCGGGCGACGCCCGGGTGATTCAGTTCGGTCTGAAGTACATCTTCTGATCCATGCCAGGACGCTACGGCGTCAAGACGGGCTGTCCGTCTTGACGCCGTAGCGCAAGACTACGTCGCCGGACGCATCCGGTCCAGCACGGCGCGCAACTTCTGCCGGGCGCCCTTCGCCTCGGGCGACTCACTCGCCGGATCGAGCGGCCGCTCTTCAAGCATGTCTGTCGAGATATCGAACAGATTTCCCTCTTCATAGAGCTTGTACCGCTGATCGCGGGCAAACCGCACCAGCGTGTACGGCGCCTTGTCCCAGCCGGGACGCGGATCGTGGTGCACGAGCACCCATTCCCGCGGTGTTCCCTTTTCACCCTTGATTTGCGGCAGGAAACTGACGCCGTCGAGCTTCAGGTCCGGCCGTTTCGCGCCGGCGGCATCCAGCATCGTCGGCAGGAAGTCGGTTGAGTCGACCAGGTCATCGAGGACCCGTCCCGCGGGAGCGGTCCCGGTCCACCGCGCGATCAGGGGAACGCGCGTTCCCAGATCCGTCGGCTTGCCCTTGGCTCCCTGCACAATCTGCCCGCGCCACTTCGACCGCACGTCGCGCGGCGAACCGTTGTCGCCGTAGAACAGGATGAGCGTCCGCTCGCCCAACCCGAGTTCATCGACTTTACGCGCGATGCGGCCGATGATTTCGTCCATGTACTCGACCATCGCACCGAAGTTCGCCTGTGCGTCGGACTTGTGCCGGTCGCCCGTCTTCCAGGCTTCTTGGCGCGGGGTCGGCGGAAAGGGTCCATGCGTCAGCGCCATCGGGTAATACACAAAGAACGGCTGGTCGCGGTGCCGTTCGAGGAACGAGTTGATGTAGGCGGTATACACGTCGGGCCCGTACTCGCCCTGGCGCGTAGACAGCTTGCCGTTCTCATAGATCACGGGATCGGCGTAGCGTGAGCCTTTATCTTCGGTGTGCAGCGCGTGCCAGACGCAATGTTCGTCGAAGCCCGCGTCTTCGATCCTCTTGCCTCTGCCGCGATACTCCGGCTCGAAATCGGGCGGATTATAGCTGTAGAACTGCCACTTGCCGGAGATACAGGTCTTGTAGCCGGCGGCTTTCATGTGGTGCCCGAATGTCGGTTCTTCCGGGTCCATGATGCCGAACGCCTTCCAGTTGCGGTAATTGTAGAGCCCGGTCATCAACTGCAGACGCGTCGGCGTACACAGGGGCTGGGCGTAAGCATGCTCGAAGCGGACGCCCTGGCTGGCGAGGCGATCCAGTTCCTGTGTCTTGTACGACTCACCGCCGTAGCAGCCCAGCGTCTCCCAGCCGAGGTCGTCGGCCATGATCAGGATGATGTTCGGCCGCGCTGCGGCAGGCTTCGTGGCGCAGGCGGCCAGAGGCGCGGCGGCAGTCGCCCGGAGAAAATCACGGCGGGAAAGCTGGCTCATGGTGACCCGAACATTCCACCACATCGGAACGTCCGAATCAAAACCACTCCCGATGGACAGCGGCATGCCCTTTGTGCCACGATGAGGGGCACTATGTCCTCCATCGACCGCCGCCAGTTCCTCGCCGCCGGGACCGCCACCGGTTTTGCATCCGCCGCCGCGGGCGCCGCGACTAAGTCGCCGGACCCCGCGCGCGACCGTCAAGTCAATATGACCGGCGATGGCGTCCCGCTGACGCCGCGGGAATGGGCCGCGCTGCTGGACCAGGTCGCCTCACGCGAGGAGTTCCAGCTTGACAGCTATTCTGTTGGCGGGCCGATCGAAACGATGGAGCGCGTGTTCGCGGAAAAGCTGGGGAAAGAAGCGGCGATCTTCTTCGGCGCCGGCACGCTGGCGAACCAGATCGCTGTGCGGCACATCGCGGCCAAAGACACAAAGGTGCTGGTCCCTCGGGAGAGCCATTATTATGCGGACTCGGTCGACTGCGGGACGGTGCTCAGCAGCCTCAACCTGATCCCGCTCGGGACGGACCGCGCCACGTTCACGCTGGATGAAGTGAAACAGGAAGTCGAGTGGGCGGACAGCCTGCGCGGCCACGTGCCGGTGGGAGCGATCGTCATCGAATCGCCGGTGCGCCGCAAGGACGGCGAAATTTTCGACGTCGCGGAAATGCGCAAGATCTGCGATTACGCCCGCAGCAAGGGCATCCGCACGCACCTCGACGGCGCGCGCATGTACCTGGCGGCGCCGTACGCCGGCATCAGCGCGCGTGAGTTCGCCGAGCCGTTCGACACGGTCTACGTGTCGCTGCACAAGTACTTCAACTCCGCCTGCGGGGCGATTGTCGCGGGACCGAAGAAGCTCATCGAGCCGATGGTCGATTCCCGCCGCATGTTCGGCGGCGCGTTGCCGAAGGCGTGGATGTTCGGCGCGATGACGCTGCATTTCTTCGAGGGCTTTGAGCAGCGCTATCAGAAGGCGTACGAAACGACGGAAGCTCTGTGGAGCAAGCTCGCCGCGCATCCGAAGTTTCGCATCGAACGGATTCCCAAGGGCAGCAACATCGTGGCGCTGCACGTGAATGGCGACACGAAGAAGCTCAGCGCGAACCTCGCCAAGCAGGGCGTCACGATCTCCGGCGGAGGCGCGAAGACCGCCGACGGCTGGAACCGGATCCTGCTGCGCGTGAACGAGACCGCGGGCCGCCGCAGCGCGGACGAACTGGCCTCGCTGTTCACCCGCGCCGTCGAATCCGCCTAGCGTCCGCCCGGCGCCGCGCCTTCGGGACGCGTCGTCTGCGCCTGCAGGAACGCGAGCAGATCGGTTAGCTCCTGGCGCGTCAGCGCTTCGTCGAGACCGTCCGGCATGAGGGACACCGGGGAGGGATCCATTGACACGATCTTGCTCCTCGGGATCCGCACCTGCTCGCCCGGTCCGGTGACGAGCAGCACGTAGCGGTCGTTGCGTTCGCCGATCACTCCGGAAAACACTTCCGCGTCCGTCGCCACGCGAAAGATCTCGTGCCCCGGGACGAAGCTCGCGCTCGGGAAGATAATGGCTTCGAGCAGATCCGGGCCGGAGCGGATCGCGCCAATCGCCGTCAGGTCGGGGCCGACGTGGCCTCCCTCCATCCCGATCGTGTGGCATTCCGAACACGCGACTTTGCTGCCGAAGAAGATCGTCCGGCCGCGTCCCGTATCGCCATTGGCGCGCAACAGGGGCTCCAGTTCCTTGAGGCGGCGGAAGCGCTGCTCGTGACCGGCGCGCATCGCGGCGATCAGCTTGGCCGAGTCGCCGCGGAGCGCATCCGGATACTCACCAAGAAGCTTCTCCAGTCGCTCGATATCCGTATCGCCGAGTGAGACATCGGACTTGCCCAGGGCAGCGACCAGCGCGCGCCCCACGGACTCACTCTTGTCGCCGGTAAACGGGGTCAGCAGCGCGGGTAGCGCGAGCGCGTCCGCTTTCGGCATCACTTCGGCGGCCAGTTGTTCGAGCAGATCGCCGGACAGCTTCGTCCGCGCGATGATCTGCGCCGCCTGCATGCGCAGCGTGGCTTCCACGTCGGATGCGAGGCGCGAGAAAAGATACTCGGCTTGCTCCGGCGTCACCTCGGGACGCGTCGTGACGAGCGCGCCCAGGGCGGCCACGCACAGCGCGTCTCCGGCATCCGAAGCGGCCATCTGTTGGAGCTTGTCTTCCATGCCCGCGATGGCACGCGTCCGGACGATCGACACGGCGCGCAGCCGCACGGCGTTGTCCTGGGCATCGAGCGCCCTGGCGAGGCTTTCTTCCCACGCCTTCGGGAACTGCTGGACCGGGCAGCGGTCGAAGACGTCGAGGACGAGGAGACGGCGATCGGTGGCCAGCCCCACGTCGGTCGCCAGACCCGCCAGGATCCCCTGCACCTGGCTGTCGGGACAGTATTCGAGCAGCGCCGCGCGGACCGTCGTGGCGTCGTCTTCGCCAAGCTGCGCGGCGCGCAACCGGCTTTCCAGATGCCGGATCACGTCGCGCGACCAGTCCGCGTGCCGCGAGGCCACCCAGAGCGCCGCCCCGCTTAGTTCGCGGCTTGTGTCGCTGAGCAGCGGGATCACCTGCTCGCGGCGCAGCGGACTGCGCTCCATTTGATCGAGAGCAATCAGCGCCGCCTTCCGCACGCGTTCGTTCGGGTCGCGGAGTCCCGCGGCGAGCGGACCCGTCTGTCCCATGCGCAGCAGCGCCCAGACGATCGAATGCTCGATGAACCGATCTTCGGCATCGGCGGCAGCGGCCAGCAGAGCGGTGGATGTGCGCGCGGCGTGCGGCCGGCCGAGGGCGATCTGGCCTGCCGCGGTCGCCGCCTGGCGCCGGACCTGCGGCTCCTCCGCCTTCGCCATGGCGATCAAGCGGTCAAGCGCCGCCTCGTCGCGCGCCATGCCGAGCATGCGCGCAGCGGCCACCCGGACCTCCGGGTCTTTGTCATCCAGCGCCTCGCGCAGTGCATCGGCCGCGCCCATGCGGGCCAGCGTGAACACCGCGCTGGCGCGCGCTTCGGGATCGGCAGCGTTGCGCCGGATCTCGCCTACAGCCGCGGCGGCATCCATCCCGCGGCCGGCCAGCACATGCTGCGCCCACGTGCGCACCGCGGGACGCGGGTCTTCGAGACGGGCGGCGATGGTGGCATGCGGAGCGTCGTTCCACTCCAGATTCAGCCCTCGCGGATCGGTCTGTTTCACCGCGTCCTTCTTGCGGATGCGGTAGATGCCGCCACGGATCTCCGGCTTCGAGATACGCGACACCGGGCAGCCATGGATGAACCAGGCCCCAGTGTCCATCACGAGAATGCTGCCGTCGGCGTCCTGCCAGACATCGGTGGGATGGAAATCGGGATCGAGCGAGGTCAGGAAATCTTGGTCCTCGGTACGGAAGGTCGCGCTGGTGCGAAAGAGCTGGTGACGCTGGACGCGGTGCGGATTGAATTGCGCGCTGTAGAGGTTGTTCTTGAACTCTGCGCCCCAGGCGTCGCCTTCGTAGCGCATGAGCCCGGAGGGCGCGATGCGCGCGAACTTGGTCATCACCGGCATCAGCTCGCCGGTCCGCTGGAACTCGGCCGCGAATGGGTGCCACTTCGGATACACGCCGCCCTCGACGAAATGCAGCAGCGCGTCGCGCATGCCGTCGCGCGGGTCGGTGAAGTACGTCATCGTGCCGATGATGTCGCCGGACGGCGTGAACGCCACCTCCACCGGGTTGTCGAAGCCGCCGCCCGAGACCCATTCGAGGCCGGTGCCGTCAGGACGGCAGCGCCAGATGCGCGACGCCTTGCCTTCGACGACCGTGCCTTCCTTGGTCTGGATCTTGTAGCCGTGGCGGCCGTCGGTGAGGTACAGCCAGCCATCGGGGCCGAGGATAGGACCATGCAGGCTGGCAGCGTTGGCGGAGAGATTCCAGCCCGTGAGGATCACCTCGCGATGGTCGGAGACGCCGTCGCCGTCGGTGTCGTCATAGCGGAGCAGGTCCGGCGGCGATGCCACGAAGAGACTGCCCTGGAACCAGACGACGCCCGCGGGTTGCGTCAGCTTTTCGGCGAACACCTTGCTCGTGTCGAACCGCCCGTCGCCGTTCGTATCTTCGAGCAGGCGGATGCGGTATTCCGGGTTCGCCTTCATCTCGTCGTTCCGCACGTTGCGGCCGGACGATTCGCAGACAAACAGACGGCCGCGCTCGTCGAACGTGGCCATCATGCCAAACTGCACGAGGTCCGGACCGGCGGCCAGTTCGACGGTGAATCCTTCGGGTACGCGGAGCGCGCCAAGTCCGACCGGCATATCGGCGTCGCCACCGCGGCGCGTGAACAGGTAGGCGCCGCCCGCCACCGCGAGCAGGCCCAGCAGGGCAATCCAGGTGTTTCGAGACATCTTAGGAAGTCAAGCGTATCAAGTTCGGATGTGCCGTGCGGACCCCCGTGCCCGCGAGTTGGAGCGGGGAGCATCTGGCTTGGCGGAATGCTGCCAGACGAAGCAATCCTGCAGAGGTTCCTGCGGGCAACAGACTTCACGTTCCCCGCTGAGCACCCTGGAGCGGGAGGCGCCTTTGGGCCGATTGAGGAGGCGGACGGTACGGGCGATGTTGCCGTTTGAGGATGGCGCGGTGGCGCTGGGCGAGGGCGATCGTGCGGGAGGTGTCTCGGGTCCAATCGAAGCCGCCGCCAGCGCCCACGTCCTCGACACCGTCGGGCGCGACCTCTGGGGCGAACAGCCGCCGCCCACCGGCCGCGCCTCCTGGAGTTAACAAATTCTTGAATCGGCTTGACTGATAGAGCCCACATCGGTCGGGCGGGGGCGCGCGAGGCCCTTGTCCAGGCGGACGGTGAGCGTGGCTTCTATGTGTTCCGCTGTTACAGGAGAGAGGGACCTAGAGCCACCCAGGCACCGCGGGAGTTTCAAGCGGGACTTGGCTCGAAAACAGCGAGACGCGGAAGTGGCGAAAGCCCAGCCAGTCGCGGGTTACGGATAGAGAGAGGCGTTAACGGACCGGCTTGGAAAGGTGCTGGAAAAAGGTCTGGCTCAAAATCGCCCTGCCCTGGTCGACACCCGATGGTTAACAGGCGATCCTCGCAACCTATTGACGCACAGCCACTTCTTATTGGTTCTGGGCGGCGGCAGTACGGATTTTTGTGGACGTGTTTGTTTGCCTGAGCCGACGGGAAGCGCTCGAAATAGCCGTACACTGGGGAGGAGAGGCACCACGGATGACAACCAGAGAAGCGCTGCACCAGCTCGTCGATCAGTTGCCCGAGGACCAGGTAGACCTGGCGCGGCATTGGCTGGAGGACCTGCGCGACGCGGCCGACGCTGACGGCCCGCCGTTGGATGCGGTGACGCTCGAGTCGCTCGACCGCGGACTCGCAGACGTTGCCGAAGGCCGGGTGAAGCCTCTCGACCAGTACGAACGCGAACGCGGCCTGTGAGCTACCGCGTCGTCATCGCTCACGATGCTGAGAAGATCCTGGACCGGATGGAACGGCCCACGGAGAAGCGCATCCGCACTCGGATCATTCAACTCGCCGAAGACCCGTTCGACCCCAGGCTCTCCGCGCCGCTCACAGAGCGTGCAGGCGTCCGCAAGTCGCGTGTCGGCGGTTGGCGGATTCTGTTCGCCGCGAACCGCGAGACGAAGACCTTGGCACTACTCACCGTCGATACTCGGGGTCAAGTCTACAAACGCTCGTGACGAACCCGATTGGTTGTGGCAACGCTTCCGTCAATGCCTTCAGGTTGAGGGTGAGGCGAATGCCCCGTGTATCCGCGTGCCAGACGACTTCCTGAACAACCTTCCGGATCACCTCGCGCTCACCGTTTGGATCGAGCAGCGGCAGAACCTGGCCGAGAGAGTGAAGAGTAACTGCGGCTCGTGCGGGTCGCCCTCGTTTGAGCGGGAAGGCGCGGTTCGGTTCCATCAGGACTGATCGCACCGTCTCCTCGATGTCGAACGCGCGGACCTGCGTGCCTGTGCAGGGCGCGCTGCCGGCATCGGCTGTGCGACAGCGAAAGTACACGTAACGCCGGGGCCCGTTGGCGGTCACGCGAACGCCCATCACCTTGCCGCAACGCACACAGCGCACCTTGCCCGCCAGCGGTGACCACCCGCGCCGAACTCGGCTCCCGGCTGGACTGGTTCACCGGGCCGCGATTGCGACAGCGCAGCGATCGAACAGATCCTGGTCCACAATCGCCTCGTGCGTTCATGGCCTCGTCCCCTCGGCCGTTCGGAAGCGGCCCACATAGACAGGATTGGCGACCGTATCCAACACCTGCCGCGTTGTCCACTGCCGGCCGGCACGCATCTTCCAGCCTCGATCAGCGGCCATCTTCGCCACGTCGCGCGGCGGCATTCCTTCTGCGCCCAACCGGAAGATCTCCACGTCCTCCTGTCGCCCGTGTAGCCGAAGGGCGTGACGCCTGCGATCCGACGGCCGCGCGCGACCAGTCCGGCGCGTGTGTCCCGGATGCGGCTGGCGATTATGTCGCGCTCGAACTCCGCAAATGCGGAGAGGATGTTCAGCATGAGTGTGTCCACAGCGCCGTCCGCCAACTCCGGCATCGCCGCGATGAACAGTCGCGCATTGTGCGCCTTGAACTCCTCAAGAAGCGCAGCGCTATCACGGACCCGGCGCGAGAGCCGGTCCAGCCGGTGTACAACGACGGCGCCGGCCGCCCCCGACCGCACCGCCGACAACAGCCGCTGCAACGCCGGGCGTTCGAGCGTCGCGCCCGAGATCCCTTCGTCGTCGAAGCGTTCGCCAGAAACGCGCAATCCCCGCGCCTTCGCGAATCGGAGGCACATCTCGCGCTGCACTTCGCACGACGTCAGGTCGCCCTCGCTACGCACCGACTGGCGGGTGTAGATCACGCACTGCCTGCCTCCATGGGCATCCATCGCTAACGATCATAGTGCGGTTTTGGAACATCCCTCTCGGGGTTGGACAACTATCACCGCGCCGTTAACGAAAACCGGTTTGTCTGGAGCACCGCTAGAGAGAAACCACGCCATGTGAGTTTCGGAATGCGACCACTTGGACCGCCAAGACGGACGACGCCTCAAAACGGAGAGACGGGAAAGACGCCAACCCGTGCGCATTGTGCGGGATACGCAGGCACACCACCAGTCAACGAATTTTGCCGCGAGGAGACGAAAAGAAGAGAATGGCTCCTCAGGTAGGACTCGAACCTACAACCCTTCGGTTAACAGCCGAATGCTCTACCATTGAGCTACTGAGGAGTGCCTGCGGACTTCTTTTACTCTAACCAGAGCCGGACCCGCTTGTCAACGCGACCGGACTCCCCGTACTACAGCGACGGAATCCTCAACTCCACAGGCGCTCCGGTGCCGCAGCCGAGGCACTTGGCCGCCGGCATCTGGTTCGCCGGCACTTCGTGGGACCCCGAACTGCCCGTGACCGGAAACACCGTGGCGTGCCCCAACTTCACCGCGCCCTCCTCGTAGCCGCGGATGACAAACCGACCGGCTGGGGGAACTTGCGTCCCTGTGTGGCCGTATACGTCGGTACGATGATCTCCTCAAGGAAGCCAATTTGCGCTGTCGTCTCGCTCATGCTTGCTATCCCGGCACTTCCCCAGGAGCGCCGAGAGGTGCCCGAATATCGAACCTACGGTGAACCTGCGACGAAGTCCGACGCGGAAGCCGTTGACGATCTGATTCGCTGGTACTGGCAAGCCTGGGGCCGCAAGGATTCTGCTGCTCTCATGCGGCTGCACGCCGAGGATGTGGAGTGGATCAACGCTTATGCACGGATGTTTCAAGGTGCCGCACCGCTCTCCACGTTTCTGCGCGAGCGTCTCTTTCCTGCCTTTGACGCGTCCGTGTCATTAGAGGAGGAGGCCAACATGAGAATGGTCTCCATACGCTACTTGGGGACCGACGCAGCCGTGGTCCACATGTACACCGACGGGAGGCGCGTCGCGCCGGCCGAGCGCAAGCACCGGCGCACCCATACCCATTTGGTTCTGGAGAAACGAGACGGATCGTGGAAGGTCGTCCACACGGCAATCATGGACGCGCTTTGACGGAACACAGCCCTCGAAGGCCGTAGGATGCGTCGTAGGGCTTCGCCGGACTCCCGCGCTACAGCGACAGAATCCGCAACTCCACAGGCGCTCCAACGCCGCAGCCGAGGCTCTTGGCCGCCGACATCTGGTTCGCCGACACTTCGTAGTACCCCGAACTGCCCGCAATCAGAAATACCGCGCCATGCCCCAACTTCACCGCGCCCTCCTCGTAGCTGCGGACCATCTCCCGCACCATCTGCAGGCCGACCTGCATCTCAAATGCCTGCAACGGCAGGCTGGGGAAGTCCTTCACGTGGAAATTGGTGATCAGGTTGCCGAACCGGTCGACCTTCAGGACGGTCCCGGTCCAGCCGCGACGCGCCGTGCGATCCGGTCTTGAGGGGGGAAGCCGCAAGTAGTCCTGCACCAGCTTGCCGAACCGCGCCGACGGCACACCCGACAAGAGGCGGGCGGCGACTGGCGCGAAGATGTCGCGGCCGTGGAACGTCTGGCTCACCGCCGGCAGAAAGTACTTCGAAGCCGTGATGGCACGTGCCTTGAACTTCGGTTCGCGCTCCTGCACCATGGCGAAGATCCCGTTGTCCGGACCGACGAAGTACTGACCGGCCGCCTCGATCAGGACCGGCCGCCTCGAGGTGCCGACCCCGGGGTCCACCACGCCGACATGCACGGTCTTCGGCGGGAAATAGGGATACGCCTGCGCGATCAGGTAGGCCGCCTCGGCGATCTGGAACGGAGTCACCTCGTGAGTGATGTCAACGATCGTTGCGGCCGGCTGGATGCCTAGAATCACGCCTTTCATCGTGCCGGCGTAGTGGTCTCCGAGACCGAAGTCCGTCGTCAGCGTCACAATCCGGTGGGGTTTCGCGCGAGTCGCCATGGGTACAATGAGTGAAGGGATGCAGCGTTTCTATTTCGACCACAACGCGACGGCCCCGGTGTGTCCGGAAGCGCGGGAAGCACTTCTGCCGTGCCTGGCCGACGTGTATGGCAACGCCTCAAGTATCCATCATTTCGGGCAGTTGGCCAAGCAGAGGCTGGAACAGGCGCGGCGCGGTGTGGCGGCCCTGCTCGGGTGCGGTCCCAAAGAGATCGTCTTCACGAGCGGCGGGACGGAGTCCAATAACCTTGCCCTGTTGGGGGCCTTGCGGCCCTGCGGCGGCAGGCACGTGATCACGACGGCGATCGAGCATCCGGCGGTCCTGAATACGTGCGCACAGATTGAGCGCGAGGGCGGCGCGGTCACCTACGTTCCGGTCGGCGCGGACGGCGTCGTCGACCCGGATGCGATCCGGCGGGCGCTGCGTCCAGAGACGCGCCTGATCTCCGTGATGCACGCCAACAACGAGTTGGGCACCGTGCAGCCGGTCGGAGACATCGCCGGCATCGCGCGCGAAGCCGGAATCCTGTTCCACTCCGATGGCGTTCAGGCGGCGGGACGCCTTGCGCCGCCGGACACTGACCTCTATGCCGTCAGCGGGCACAAGCTCGGAGCCCTGAAGGGTGTTGGAGCGTTGCGCGTGCGACAGGGAACGCCGCTCGCGAACATCCAGTTCGGAGGCCACCACGAGCGGGAGCGGCGGCCAGGAACGGAGAATGTCCCCGGGGCGGTGTCGTTCGGCGCGGCGGCGGGTTGGGCGCATGCGCATCGCGATGCCGAGGCAGAGCGGCTGGCGACTCTGCGCGACCTGCTCGAAGAGGGCGTCCTGGCGCGGGTGCCGCATGCGCGTGTGAACGGGGACCGGAGCCGGCGTCTCCCGAATACCACGAACATCCGGTTCGATTATGTGGAAGGCGAGGCGATGGTGATCGGTCTTGATCTGGCCGGCTTCGCCGTGTCGAGCGGCGCTGCCTGTTCGAGCGGCGCCGTCGAGCCGTCGCACGTTCTGACCGCGATCGGGCTCTCCCCGCGCGACGCCCGTTCGGCCGTGCGCTTCTCGCTGGGCCGCGACAACGACGAGGCGCAGGTTCGCGCACTGATCGATGCCGTCACGAACGTTGCCACGCACCTGCGGCGGATTTCCGCGGAGGCGCCGGCTCATGCCTGAGACCGCCCCGATCGCCGTCGCCATGAGCGGCGGCGTCGACAGTTCGACCGTGGCCGCGTTGCTTGTGCGCGAGGGCCGCGCCGCCGTGGGGTTCACGATGCAGTTGTGGAATCAGCGCCGGCTGCCGCAGCTTACCGGAGACGGAGTGGGGCGCTGCTGCTCTCTCGATGACGTCTACGACGCCCGGTTTGTCGCCGAACGCATCGGCATCCCCTATTACGTCGTCAATTTCGAGGACCGCTTCGAGGAGAAGGTCGTCAAGCCGTTCGTCGAGCAGTACCTGGCGGGACGCACGCCCATCCCCTGCACCCTGTGCAACAACTTTGTCAAGTTCGATCAGTTTGTCGAACTGGCGGACTCGCTCGGCGCCAGACAGATCGCCACCGGCCACTACGCGCGTGTGGAACAGGACCCGCGGACGGGCCGCTACCGGCTTTTGCGCGGCCGCGACGAGGCGAAGGACCAGACGTATTTCCTGTTTGGGCTGACGCAGGAGCAGCTCTCCCGGACGTTGTTTCCCATCGGCCACCTCACCAAGCCCGAGGTGCGGAAACTGGCCGGTGACCTGGATATCCCGGTCGCCGCCAAGCACGACAGCCAGGAGATCTGTTTCGTCCCGAACGGCGATTACGCGGCGTTTCTGGATGCCTACCTCGCCGAGCAGGGCATCCCGCGCGAGACCACACGCGGCGAGATCGTGACGGTCGACGGCCGCGCCATCGGGGAGCACCAGGGGGTCCACCGCTTCACCGTCGGACAGCGCAAGGGCCTGGGGATTGCGGCTCCCGAGCCGCTCTACGTGATCGCCACCGAGCCAGCAGCGCAGCGTGTCATCGTGGGGCCGGATCGCGACCTGCTGCGCAGCCGTCTGCGGGCCAGCGGCGTGAACTGGGTCTCGTGGGCGGGCCTGTCAGCGCCGGTGCGCGCGCGGGTGAAGATCCGCAACAAGCATGTCCCGGCGTGGGCCACGCTGCATCCCACCGGCGATCCTGCCGCGGCGGACGTGCATTTTGACGAACCGCAGCGGGCCGTGACGCCCGGACAGGCAGCCGTGTTCTACGACGGCGACGCGGTGGCCGGCGGCGGCTGGATCGGCTAACGGCGCATGCCCAGGGCGCCGTGGCGTGATTGGATCGAGTACGCGCTGGTCCGTGCGGTGGTCGCGTCGGTCGAGATCTTGCCGGATCCCGCCGCGTGCCGTGTTGCCGGGGGATATGCCAGGGCCTTCGATCTTCTGGCGCCGCGGTTGCGCCGCATCGCCCGCCGCAACCTGGAACTGGCGCTTCCCTGCCTCGATGCCGGCGCCAGGGAACGCGCGATCGATGGCGTTTTCCGCTCGCTCGGCGGTGTGCTCTACGCGTTCTCCCGGTTTCCGCGCATCGATCGCGGCAACGTTGGCCAGTGGATCCGCTACGAAGGCTACGAGCACTTCGAACAGGCGCTGGGGCGCGGCAAAGGGGTGCTGTTCGCGACCGCGCATCTCGGCAACTGGGAACTAAGTGCGTTCGCCCATGCGCTGCTTTCTGCGCCGATGCACGTCGTGGTGCGGCCGCTCGACAACGCTCGCATCGACGCCTTTGTGGAGCAGCGTCGGTCCCTCTCCGGCAACCGCCTGATCGGGAAGCGGTCCTACGCACGGCCTATCCTGGAAGCGCTGCGGAAGAACGAGGCGGTCGGCGTGCTTGTCGATCAGAACGTGCTCGATGGCGTGTTTGTGCCGTTCTTCGGAATCCCGGCGTGCTCGGAGAGAAGCTTCGCGCGGCTGGCGGCGCGGTCGGGCGCGGCGGTGATTCCGGGCTTCGCCGTATGGTCGGAAGAGGAAGGCCGCTACATCCTGCGGTTCGATCCGCCGCTGCCCATCACGGGGGATGCCGATGTGGACACGGCCACGATGCAGGCCAAGATCGAGCAGGTCATCCGCGAGTATCCGGACCAATGGCTGTGGATCCACCGGCGCTGGAAGACGCGCCCTGCGGGGGAGCCTTCGCTCTACTGAACGCGCGCGGCGCGCGAAACTTCGATACTATTCCAGCAGACGCCATGCCTCATTCCACCTCCATCCCCCGCCGCGAGTTTGTCGCGGCCGCTTCTTTGTCCGCGTTCGCCGCGCGCCGGGTGCGCGGGGCCAACGACCGGATCGGCATCGGGCTCATCGGCTGCGGCAACCGCGGCATCAACGCCCTGCTCAAGGGCTCCCTGGAGTTCCGCGAGCAAACCAACTTCGACGTTCGCGCCGTGTGCGATATCTGGCGCCAACATCGCGAAGAAGCCGCCGAGTTCGCCCGCACCCGCCAGGGCGACGCGCCTCGCCAGATCGTCGATTACCGCGAAGTGCTCTCCATGGGCGATATCGACGCGGTGATCATCGCCACCCCCGACCATCAGCATGCCCCGATGCTGACCGACGCAGTCCGCGCGGGCAAGGACGCCTACGTCGAGAAGCCCTCGCCATGGACATGAAGGAACTGCTTACGGCCGTCGATACGGTCAAGCGCAGCGACCGCGTCGTCCAGATGGGAACGCAGGTCCGCGCCACCCCGCAGGCGATGGCGGCCAGGAAGTTCGTTTCGGAAGGCGGGCTTGGACCGGTCTTCAAGGTCGAGCAGTCGCGTAACGCTTACAAGCCCTACTGGCACCGCTACGGGGAGCGGTCCCTGGCGGAATCGGACACCGACTGGCGCGCGTTCGTGATGCATCGCAAAGCGCGCCCGTTCGATGCCGACCAGCACACCGCCTGGTATGGATACCGCGATTTTTCTCGCGGTCCGCATGCCAACCTGATGGTGCACTTCATTGACCTGGTACACCACATCACCGGGGCGGAGGTTCCGTCGCGCGTGGTGACGCTCGGCGGCACCTACCGTTGGAAGGACGCCCGCACGGCGCCGGACTCAGTCGAGACGATTCTCGAATACCAGAAGGAAAGCATGCTCGTGCGCTACAGCTCCGCCTTTGGGACGAGTTCCGGGAATTACATGCATCTCTACGGAACGAAGGGAATGCTGAATGCGACCCAATGGGGCCGCCCGTGGCCGATTTCCGGGGCCGGATCGCAGGAACCGGACCGGATCGCCGAAGGCGCCACTCTGCCCGAGGTTGAGAGCAAGCCGCTGATGCTGGACTGGCTCGAGTGCCTCCGCACGCGGCGGACGCCGATCGCGCCGATCGACGCGGGTTACTCGCACTCCGTGGCGGTGATTATGTCGGACGAGGCCCTGATCCGCGGCAAGCGGATGGTGTACGACGCGACGCGCCGGGCGATTCGCGAAGGTTAGGCGTCAGCCGGCGGCGGCCGCGAGCTTCCGCGCCTGGAAGCACTCCCTGCAGAAGACGGGCCGCCCCTGCGTCGGCCGGAACGGCACGGTGGTTTCGCGGCTGCACTGCGCGCACTGCGCCACCGTTTCCACGCGCCCGCGGGGCGATTGGGCCAATTGCGCCTGACGCTTGCCCTTGCACGCCTTGCATCGCTTGGGCTCGTTCTTGAAGCTCTTGTCGTGGAAGAACTGCTGTTCCCCGGCAGTGAAGACAAATTCGACGCCGCACTCCACGCACAGGAGCGCGCGATCCTGGAACTCCGGCATGCTTGGCTCTCCCCGTCCCGGAAGGGGCACCGCACTGCCCTTCGCCCGGGACCTTGATACCCGCCCTGTCCTACAGGGCTCCCGTTGACTAGCCGCTACTCTGAATCGCGGCGGCTCTTCTTCCTGTTGCGCTTCCGCGCCAACGCCTGCTTGACGCGCGCCTTTTCGCCCGGCTTGAGGTAGAAGGAGTGCCGTTTGACCTCCTTGATAATGTCCTCTTGCTGAACCTTGCGCTTGAAGCGCCGCAACAGGTTTTCAAGTGTTTCGCCTTCCTGGGTTCGAACTTCAGCCAATCTCCATTCACCTCCTCACGGGCCAAGTTACCGCGCTCCGGCGCGGCCCTACCGTAACTGGTCAGGGTATTGATATCATAGGTGTTCGACAACGATTGTCAAGTCCTAATTTTCCGGCCGGAACCGTCCGGCTTTCCGCCGCAGACAGGAAGTGCCATTGAATGAATGACTTGCCTGTTACTCGAAAAAGCCCAAGGATGACAAAACCGTGAAACGTGTTCTGGGGATCCTCTTGGCGGGCGGCGCCGGCGAGCGCCTCTACCCTCTGACGCGAGACCTCGCCAAACCGGCCGTTCCGTTTGGCGGCATCTACCGCATCATCGACTTCACGCTATCGAACTGCATCAATTCAGGCGTGCGCCGAGTCCTCATTCTAACACAGTATAAGTCGTTGATTTTGCACCGCCATGTCCGCGACGGGTGGCACATCCTGTCGCCCGAGCTGGGGGAGTACATCGAAGTCATTCCGCCCATGAAGCGCATGGGGGACGACTGGTATCTCGGAACCGCCGACGCCGTCTATCAGAATTCCCAGAGCATCGCCGCCGACGGCGCTCCGCTGACCCTGATCCTCTCCGGCGACCACATTTACAAGATGGACTATGGCGAGATGATCCGCTGGCACGAAGAGCGGGACGCCGACGTGACCCTGGCAACGATTCTGGTGCACCCGGACGAGTCCCGACACTTCGGCATCTGCGACATCGACGAATCCTACGAAATCCGCGGTTTTTCCGAGAAGCCCCCGAGCGAACGCGCCGTGCGCTCACGGTTTGACCCGCAATGTGTCAGCGCGTCGATGGGTGTCTACATCTTCAAGACCGACCTGCTGCTGCGGTTGCTGCACGAGGATGCACAACGATCCGATTCCTCGCACGATTTCGGCAAGGACTTGCTGCCGGGTCTGATCGGGCGCGCGAATGTCGTGGCCTACAACTTCGTCGATATCAACGCCAAGGAGCAATTGTATTGGCGCGACGTAGGCACTCTCGATGCCTATTACGAAGCCAACATGGACTTGGTGGCGGTGACGCCCGAGTTCAATCTGTACGACGAATCCTGGCCCCTGCGGACCGCGCCCGCTCAGGGGCCTCCGGCCAAGTTCGTCTTCGCGCAGGAAGGGCGCCGTATGGGAATCGCCATCGACTCGATCGTCTCGCCGGGAGTGATCGTGTCCGGCGGGCGTGTCGTTCGCAGCGTTCTTTCGCCGGGTGTTCACGTGCATAGCTACTGCGAGGTGGAATCCTCCATCCTGCTGCCGAAGGTCGAGATCGGGCGCTACAGCCGCGTGCGGCGGGCCATCGTCGACACGGGCGTCGTCCTGCCCGAGTCCACCAACATCGGGTTCGACCACGACGCGGACCGCGCAGCCGGGTACCACGTGACCGAATCCGGCATCGTCGTCGTCCCTTCGCCGGAGTATCGGCCAATCGAATTTGCGAGTTCATAAAAGGAGCCATTTTTGACCAACATCGTAAAGCTCATCGGAAGAGAGATCCTCGATTCCCGCGGGAATCCCACGGTTGAGGCGCAGATCACTCTGGACAGCGGGGCCATCGGCCGCGCAGCGGTTCCTTCGGGAGCCTCAACGGGTGAACACGAGGCCGTCGAATTGCGGGACGGCGACCGGAACCGGTACTTCGGCAAGGGTGTAACGCGTGCGGCGGGCCACATCAACCGCGAGATCGCGCACGCGCTCGCGGGCAGGGACGCGGCGTATCAGGCGGACATCGATCGCACCATGATCGACCTCGACGGCACCCCGAACAAGGAGCGCCTCGGCGCGAACGCGATTCTCGCCGTGTCCATGGCGGCGGCGCGCGCCGCGGCCAATGCGCAGCGGACGCCGCTCTACCGCTATCTGGGCGGCGTCTCGGCCTGTGTGCTGCCGGTGCCGATGATGAACATCCTCAACGGCGGCGCACACGCCGACAACTCGGTCGACATGCAGGAGTTCATGATCGCCCCCTACGGCGCTTCGAAGTTCTCAGAGGCGCTGCGGATGGGCGTCGAGGTGTTTCACACGCTGAAGAAGGTCCTGAAGGAGCGCAACTACTCGACCGCCGTCGGCGACGAGGGTGGCTTTGCCCCGAACTGCAAGTCCAACGACGAAGCGCTGGAAGTGGTGCTCGAAGCGATCACGCGGGCGGGCTTCCGTCCCGGAGGCGATATCGGGATCGCGCTCGATCCGGCCGCGAGCGAGTTCTACTCTGACGGCCAGTACGTGTTCAAGAAATCGGACCGCAGTGTCCGGTCGTCCGAGCAGATGGTGGAGTATTGGGCGAACTGGAAGCGGCAGTATCCGATGATCATGTCGCTCGAAGACGGCATGGCGGAAGACGACTGGGCCGGCTGGAAGCTGCTGACCGAGACTCTTGGCGAGACCGTCCAACTCGTGGGCGATGACCTGTTCGTCACGAACACGACGCGCCTCAAGCGTGGCATCGAAGAAGGCATCGGAAACTCAATTCTCATCAAGGTCAACCAGATCGGCACCCTGACCGAGACGCTCGACGCCATGCAGATGGCGGCGCGCGCGGGCTTCACGTCGATGGTGTCGCACCGTTCTGGCGAGACCGAAGATCCCTTCATCGCCGACCTCGCCGTCGCGACCGGCGCCGGACAGATCAAGACCGGCTCGGCTTCGCGCACCGACCGGATCGCCAAGTACAACCAGTTGCTGCGCATCGAAGAGGAACTCGGGTCCGCGGCGCACTTCGCCGGCCGGAAGGCCTTCCGGCAGAAAGGATTGGGAGCCTGATGCCGAACGTCGTTCTACTGCGGCACGGCCAGAGCACCTGGAACCAGGAGAACCGGTTCACCGGCTGGACCGATGTCGACCTGTCCGAACTCGGCGTCCAGGAGGCCCAGGCCGCGCCCAGGGCGCTCGCCGCCGAGGGCCTCACCTTCGATGTGGCCTTCACCTCAGTGCTCAAGCGCGCCATCCGGACCCTGTGGATCACGCTCGACGGCCTCGACCTCATGTGGATTCCTGTCTACCGCACGTGGCGCCTCAATGAGCGGCACTACGGCGCCCTCCAGGGTCTCAACAAAGCGGAGACCGCGGCCAAGTTCGGCGAGGACCAGGTGAAGATCTGGCGCCGCAGTTTCGACACGCGCCCGCCCGCGCTGACGGCCGACGATGAGCGCTTCCCGGGCCGGGACCCGCGCTACCAGAACGTCCCGCCCGGAGAGCTGCCGCTGACTGAGTGCCTGCAGGACACCATCGCGCGGGTGATGCCGTACTGGAACGACGTGATTGTGCCGGAGATCCGTGCGGGGAAGAACGTGCTGATCGTGGCCCACGGCAACAGCCTGCGCGGCTTGGTGAAGCACCTGAACGGCCTCTCCGACGCGGAGATCATGGAGGTGAACATCCCGACCGGGTTGCCCTTGCTCTATGAGTTCGACGCGGATGTGAACCCGCTCGCGCACCGCTACCTTGGCGATCCGGAAGCGGTGAAGGCCGCGATGGAGGCCGTCGCGAGCCAGGGCAAGGCGAAAGGGTGACGGCCGTCTACGGCTGGTAGGCCAGCACCGAATCCGGGCCCGATTCGGGCGGGGTGTCGAGGTAGCGCAGCAGCCTGCGTTCTTTCACCGACACGACCGCGATCTTGTCTTTCGACTGGATGCCGAGCAAAGCCAGTTCGGCATCCGGCGTCAGGCGCATGGAGAGAGGCGGCCCCGCGAGCGAGACCGTGGCGATTTCCTTGCGCGATTCGACATCGGCGAAGCCGATGCCTTCGCCTTCCTGCAGGTTGTACACGAGCGTCTTGCCGTCCGGGGTGATCTCGATGCGCCCCGGACCCTTTCCCGTCGCGATGCGGCCCACCGGTTCGTGCGTCCCGGTATCGAGAATCAGGATGCTGGCTCCGTCGGATTCCGTCATGTAGAGCAGTGTGCCGTCGAGTGAGAGCGTGGCGCCCTGCGGGCGTCCGGTGGACGGAATCAGCTTCGTGGCGCCCGTCTCCAGTTCGATCGCCGCCACGGTATCCGAATGCGTGTTGCTGACGTAGGCGACCGTGGCGTCGGCGTTCAACTTCACCATGTGGGGGGACTTGCCCTCCGTGTCGTACTTGCGCAGGACCTTGCGCTCGTTAAGATCCAGCAGCAACAGACCGTCCGGGTTCTCGATTGTCACGACCATGCGGTCTGTCCGCGGATCGATGTCCATGCCGTGCGGGCGGCGGTACTCGCCGAGATCGATCACGCCCACCTTCTGGCGCTTCCGCGGATCGATGATCGAGATCGTGTTTCCGCCCTCGCCGGCCTCGGTCATCCAGAGGATGCCGTTGTCGCTCACGTAGACCAGTTGGCCGTCCGGCGATACAGCGAATTCGTGCGGATGGGTGCCGACCGGGATCGACGCGATCAGCGTGCCGTCGTCCTTGTAGATTCCCACGCGGCTGGCGATCTTCTCACCAACGATCAGCTCCCACTTCGATGGCTCGGGCGCGCTGGCGCAAGCACTCAGCAGAAGCGCCCCGAGAAAGGCTCCCGTAACAGCGCGCATGGCTCACCTCCCGTTAGCGCACCATCTTGGCAAGCGCCTCGGCGCCCGCCTGGGCGATCATACCGTCCTGCTCGGCGGTGACGCCGCTCACGCCAATCGCGCCGATCACATCATTGCCGATGGAGAGCGGCAATCCGCCTTCGAACGGCATCGCGCCAGGCAGCACCAGGATCGCCGTGCGGTTGGCGGCGGCATCGGAGAAGGCCTTGGTCGGGCGCTTGAACTTGAACGCGCTTTCCGCCTTACGCATGGCGACTTCGATGCTGCCCACCTGCACGCCGGTCATGCGCTGCAGGTATAGAAGGTGGCCCCCTTCGTCGAGCACGGCAATGACGACGTTCCAGTTGTTCTTGCGGGCGTGCTCGTCGGCGGCGGCGGCGATCTTCTTGGCCGCGTCGAGCGACAGCACCCGTTTCGGAATCAAGTCCTGGGCGAAAGCGGCGCCTGTCAGCACAAGCGAGGCGAGAGCGAGTCGGGTGAGGATAGTCAGCATGGGATTCAATTCTCCTGAACTTACCGATGATACGTGAAAACGCGGCACGCGGCGATTCACCGCAGTGACGCTGTAAGCCACGCGGCGACGTCCGTTCGGGGTCCGGGCCCGTCGGCGATGTTGCGCCCGTTGACCGTCCCTTCGCGCAACACGGGACGCGGCGCAATGGCCGCCGCGAGGTCCTCCACGTCACCGGCCTTGAGAATCCCGAGGACTACCGCATCCATTGGCACGTACGTGACTGCATCGTCCAGCACGCTCAGGTAGCTGGACAATCCGCCACGCGCCGCGACGGCCCGCACGCCGGGTTCGTACAACGCCGCCAGCAGCGCGAGATGCGCGCCGGTGGGGTCCGCGCGGTGCTGGATCTGGGGACCGGATTCGGACTCGAGCTCGTCCAGGAACAACGGTGCCGGATTCGGTGGTGCGAACGACTCGCCCCACACCGCCACCCGCCGCGCGTCCACGTCCGGACGCGTCCGGAGATAGGCGAGCACCGTGCGCAGGTCCTTCAGTCGCGAGCCCATCAGGTTGCGGCCCAGGTCGAACTCGCGTTGCGCCAGGCTCTGCACGGCGGATTCTCCCGGCCAGGTTTCCCCGGTCGCGCGCACGTCGGCGAGGCAGACGGCGGCACCGGCGCGCAGCAGGGCTTCGATCTCCGCGCCGCGATGTGCCAGAAAACGGGCCTTGCCGCCTTGTGCCACCGCGACCACCACAGGCGCCCGGCGCGCCCCGCGCGGCGTCAGCAGCAGGAGCGGCACATCGATCCCGTCCTCCACGCGGAGCGCGACTGCTTCCAGCCGTCCGTTGGGCAGCGTCTCCGTGCGGTACGTCTGAGCTTGCGGCCGCGCCGGTTCGATGTCGCCGAGCATCGGACGCATGCGATCGCGCAGGTCACCGCCGGCTGCGCGCGCTTCCCGCAGATAGCGTTCGCCGAGATCCCGCGCGAGCTCGTGCATCTTGCGGCGCCGCACCTGTGCCGAAGCCTGCGGCGTCATGCTGAGGAGATCGGCGTGCGGACGGCGGCGCTGGGCTTCCTGGCGGCGTGCTTCCTCGCGCTGCGGGTTCGTACCCAGCAGCGAATCCGGCAGAATGGCGAGATCGCGCGCCGAGGGCAGCGCGATCCCAAACCAGCGCTGCAGCAATGGATACAGCTCCACCCGGTGCTGCGGGCCGATGCTGAAACAATGGCTGACGCGCTCCATGCTCAGGCGGATCAGGCCGTAGCCCTGGATCGTGGCCAGGTGGTCCGCCGCGTTGTAGAAGCCCCACACGGTTTTCGAGCGTTCCAGGCCGTCGAACCAGAGCTGCGGGTAGTCCGGCTCCTCAGCGCCTTCCCAGCCGAACTCGAACGCCCGCACGAAGCGCCGTGGCGCGATCGATGCCGCGGCCAGCCACGGCGAGAACTGCCGTGCGATCTGCCCCGGCGAATCGCCGTGGACCCGCACATGGCCCTGGTCGTAGTTGAACGGCACAACGGCCGCAATCCGCGTGTCGAGCGCCGCGGCCACGCCCGCCGGTTCCCCGCCCCCCGCGACCGACCCCAGCACGATGATCTTCTCCGCGTCGATCTCCGCCCGCTCAACGAGGTAGTCGACCGAGCGGATTACGTCCCAGGCGGCCCAGCCGGAGTAGCTCTCGCCGACCAGGAACAACTGTTTCGTGAAATTGAAGCGCGACCCATACGCCTGGCGGTACCACGTCGAAGTCTCCGCGCGTTCGCCAAAGCCGGGCCGCTCCATCACGAGGACGGCGGCGCCGGCGCGTGCCCACAGTTCGCCCATATCGTGCAGCTCGCCCTGTGTCTTCGGGTAGTGGTGGCTATGCACGATGACCATGCCCGGAACCCGGCCCCGTGTTTCGCGCGGCAGGTACAGATTCGCGGTCATCCACCAGTCCTGCCGGCTCTGAAAGACCACGTTCTCAAGGCGGTAGCCGTCGCCCGTGTGCTGCCCGGTGACGCGCGCGTCGAGCGGCGGGCGCACTGGCGGAAACACGCCCACGGATTCGCGCAGCGCGTTGAGACGCTCGTCACGAAACGCCTCCCAGTCTGGACGGCCGCGCACCTTCTCCCAGTCGCGGCGCTCGGCAAGCACCGCCTCTTCGGTCTGCTTTTCGAGATACCGCGCGACCATGTTGCGGACGCCGTGGAAACGGCGATAGCTCGCGGTCCAGACGTCGGGATCGATCGCCGCACCCTTGCCTTCCGGGCGGACACGCGCCACCCGAGACGGATCGGCGTCGCTCAACAGCGCGCGCCGGTAGCGGATGGGACCGTAAAACGACGCCGATCCGCCGATCGCCGGCAACGCGCTCTGCTCCGCGGCATCGCCCGGACGCGCGGCGCGAAACCGCACCACCGCCATGCGCCAGTCGCGCGGAACGATGCGTTCGCCGAGCGCCGCCGCGCACTCGTCCAGGGGAATATCGATCCGCGCGATCCAGTGTCCGTGCCGCATCTCCGTGTGCGTGCGGACGCCGGCGTTCCAGGACGATTGCGGCCGCATCCGGTGCGGACCGCTGCCGCGTGCGTCGGCGATCGCTCCCACACTGTTCACCGCGATCTCGAGAAATGCCGAACCGCTGGTCGCGAGATACACGGCAACGTGATCGTCCGATGTGACGTTGCTGTCGCGTCCGCCGGCACGCGCCACGACGGGTTCCGGTTCCGCGGCGCGGACCAGCAGCGACAGCGTACGGCCGTCATGCACCCACCTGACCTCGGTCGGCTGCCGCGGCGCACGCGGCAAGGGCTCATTGCGCGGCAGCGAAAAAGCCGGGACGTGGCGCCACTCCGGATGGTCCCACTGTGCCACGAGTTCCGGCGGGGCGAGCACGCGGCCGATTTCGAACGGCGGATCCGTGTTGCCGAGCGCCGGGGGCTGGTATCGCGGCGACTCTATCGCGTCCACTGCCGCCGCGTCGACCGGCGCCTCCGCCGACCAGCGGAACTCCGGCGCAAGCGGGCGCCGCGAACGGATGCGCTCCACCCGAACGCGGATCGCCGTTCCAGCGCCCAACCGCCCGAGGGGGAGCGCGGCTTCGGCAGTCCAGCCGTCCGGCGAAACCTGCGCCGCCGCCAGCACCTCCAGGGTGTCCAGCACCCGCCCGCGTTCTTCGACACGATACGCGCCCCACGGATTCACAGCCACCGAAACCTCACGGCTGGCTCCGGCGGTGCTCCCGTACGACAGGTGCAACACCGCGCGGTCCTCGGTCGGGGGCGAGCCGGCGAGATCCGCGTCCCACACGGGGTTGCGCCCGAACGAGCGCGCCACCACCTTGCCGCCGGGTTCGGGGAATCGTCCAGCGAAGTGGAGATACCCGCCGCGGGCCATCACGCGGACATCGCCGCCCAAATCCGCCGGGACCCCGGCCTCCGCGGGCGACAGCGTCCGCACTTCAGCGGACTGCCAGTCGGCGTCGCCGCCTGCCCCGTCGATCGTGACCGCTGCCGCCGCCAGGCACGCCGCAAACCCGAGTCCGACCGCTTTAGCCGACTTCTTCATTGGCCCGCCTCAGCAATGCGCGCATGTAGGACACGCAATAGGCGTGACCGGCCCGCCGGAATTCGTCGTCACCGTTGAGCTTCGGGATGTGATCGGGCACGATGGTCCCGCTGAATCGCACCTGCCGCAGCGCCTTGATGACTTGGTACATGTCGAGATAGCCGTCATCCTGAAACGTTTCGTGGAAGCGCGGGAGAGGGCCGCTCACGTTGCGGAAATGCACAGTGAAGATCCTGTTGCGCGCGCCGAAGTCGCGGATCATGCCGAAGACGTCCTTGCCCATCTTGTCGCCGCCCTCTGACCACGTCCCGACGCAGAATGTGAGGCCGAAGAACGGGCTGCTGCCGGCAATCTGCTCGGCGCGCGCGATGCCGTCGTAGTGCACGAACACCTTCGCCACACCATTCATCATCGCTAGTGGCGGATCGTCCGGATGCAGCGCCAGCTTGACGCCTGCCTTCTCGGCCACCGGCAGGACGGCCTTGACGAAGTAACTGTAGTTGGCCCAGATATCGTCCGCCGTGTAGACGCGCTCGTACATTTGCTTCTCGACGCTCTTGCGGAAGTGCTCGACATCGAACTCGCGTGCGGTGTAGCCGCGCGGGGTTTCGATCTGGCGGGTCGTATATGTGTTGCCGGGATGAAAGTCGATCTTGGCGACGGGCACACCGAGCCTGCCGAGATCGCGCAGGAATGTCTGGAAGCGCTCGATGTCTTCGTCGCGCCCGGGCTGGCCGAGCTGGATCCGAAGCGACCGGTAGGCGTCCATCACACCGGTGTAGATCCTGATGTTGTAGCGCGCCAGGCGTTCCTGGGTAGCCTTGATCCGCTCGTAGGGCGCGTCTTTGCCGAACTCGGCGTGCACCCAGCGCATGCCGAGCTGCTGCAGAAAATGCAGATCTTCGTCGGTGGCCGAGCGCAGATAGAGGCGCGTGCCGATCTTGATGTTGTCCGGCGCGTACTCATCCTTGGCCGGAGCGGCGGGCAGCATCCGCGCGGCCGCGGCCAGGGAAGCGGCGAAGAACGCCCGGCGGCTGGCCGTCCAGAGTGAAGCGTTGGTTGCCATCTCATCCCTCCCGGAATCTCCGATTGTACGCTGGGGCGGCGGGATCCGGGTGCGCGGGCCGGGCTTCACCCGATGAAAGTGCCGGCGGGAGGAGGCCACGTACCGAATGCCTGACGCAGGACAACAATCGAGACGCGCACCGGGCAGCGCGGCATTCCGCGATGAGAAGGATGTGCCTTCGGGGGTCCGGAGACCGCCGGACTTGAGCGCGTTGCGGCGGTTGGCGCGATCTGCCTGTCGGTGGCCTTCTGAACGCCTTCTGCTCCCACGCCCGTTCCCGCAACGGCCGCTGCCGGGACGATCTGGGAGGTGACAAGTGACACGTCCACATGGGATCCGCGGTTTCGATTCCTCCATGGGGAGCGACCATCGCGCTCACTTCCGTATCCGCCGGCAACGGCAGACGACCCGCTCATCAGATTCTTGAGTACGCTCGTGGGGAATGCATCGGGGGTTGAATATCCGGTTGGTACGATGCGCCAGTGTTCTATCGCCGTGTGACTTCGATGTTTCATCAGCGCTTCGGACGTGTAGCGTCCACCTCCCTTCTGCTGTGCGCCTTCTTGCCGTCGGTATTTGGCCAGGCGAGTATTTATGGCAGTCTTTCCGGACGCGTCACCGACCCATCCGGCGCGGCCGTCGCCGGGGCCGCCGTCACCGTAACGGAGACCTCGACCCAAGTCGAGCGCGAAACGGCGACCGACGCCTCCGGCCGATATTCGTTTCCCCGTTTGCGGCCCGGAGTCTATCGCCTGCTGGTTTCCACACAAGGTTTTCAAGCGACTTCGGTCACCGGCATCAACATCGCCGTGAATGCGGCGCCGTTTGCGGACGTGAAGTTGGATCTCGGCGCCGTAACGGAGACCGTGGAAGTCACTGCGATGACGCAATCGGTCCAGACGGAAGGAGCCCATCTCTCGCTTCTGATGGACGCCAATCGCATCGCCGATCTACCGCTGAACGGCCGGGATTTCGCCGACTTGACGCTGCTGAGCCCGGGATTCGGCGCCCCCGAACCCTTCGAGGGGAAGATGACCGCCTCGGTCAGCGGCGGACGAGGCCGCTTCAACGGCTACAACCTTGACGGCATGACGAATAGCGACGAGCGCACGGGCTCGGGCGGTTCCCTCGCAGGCGGCGCGGCCAACCTGACCACGACGGCGCCCAACGTGATCTCCACCGAGGCGATCCGGGAGTTTCGCGTGATCTCGGCCAACGCCGACGCAACCTTCGGCCGCGGCTCAGGCGGCCAGATCAATATCATCACCAAGTCGGGCTCGAACAGCCTTCACGGCTCGCTATACCACTACTTGCGCAACGACAAGCTGGACGCCCGCAACTTCTTCAACTACGGTCCATTCTTCAATGACAAGGGCGAGGCCGTGCCGCCGCCCTTCAAGCAGAACCTGTTCGGCGGCTCAATCGGCGGCCCGATCGTCAAAAACAAGCACTTCTTCTTTGGAAACTACGAAGGGTTTCGCCAGCGCCTGCAGCAGACCGGCACTTTCACGGCCCCGAACAGGGACCTGATCGAGCTGATGCCGGGCAACCTGGGCGAGTTTTATCGGGCGTTCTATCTTGACCGCGGGGTAGTCACGGGCACGACATCGCCCGGCCAGTTCGTGCCGCTCACCGCCGCTCAGCGGCAGGCGGCGGTTGGCGCCGGATTCACGCCGTCGCTTTTCGACGGCAACCCCGCCAATGGCGAGGCCGGCACGCTGGTGCTGAGCACGGCGCCAACCGTGAATGTGGATCAGGACGCGTTTCTGGTGCGCACCGATCACTATTTCAGCGACCGTCTGCAGGCGAACCTGCGCTATGGCTGGGCCGGCCCTTCGCAGACGACCTCCGTCGGTCTGCCCATCGACCTGCGCGACACCGGCCAGTTCTGGCAATCCGGAGCCGCCGAGGTCGTCTACACAATCGCTCCCAACCAGATTCTCGAGGTCCGCGGCGGCGTGCTGCGGTCCAAGTGGGAGCAGTTGCCGGCTGGCGGCGTTACGGCGGCCTTCACCAACGTCGGTGTGAGCGAACGGTTCGGCGTGATCGTGCAACCGCAGGCCACACCGCTGACGAGGACCGAGCTGCTGGGTGTGGCCGGATTCAGCGACCGCCAGACGACGCCTCAGTTTGCCGCGATGCATTCCTGGACCAAGGGGGCGCTGACGCTGCGCACCGGCGCCGATGCCACCTTCTTCGGCGTCGATATCAACAACGGCGCCGGCCGGCCGGTGTACAACTTCAACGGATTCGTTGGACCGACAGGAATGTTGGGACCGGGCCCTGGGGCCACACAGGCTATTGCCGCCAGCGCTTCGGCCTCGCTGTTCGGCTTCGGCGGCAGCCCTGACACCGCTGTGCGCAATTTCGGCTCGCATCGTCAGGAGTACTTTGCGCAAGCAGACTGGAAGGCGACGCGCACGCTGACGCTGAATCTGGGCGTGCGGTACAGCTACTTCGGCGTCTACCGCGAGACCAATAATGCGATCTCCAATCTCTACGCGGTCGACAACACCGGCAACCCGGTTGCCGGCGTCTCGCCGTTCGCCTTCGGGCGCGCGGCCAATGACCTTTTCCCGGCGACCTCTTCGCTGCCGCTGTACCAGGCCACACGCAACAACTTCCAGCCCCGTATCGGCGCGGCCTGGAACGTGGGCGGGCGCAACAGGACGGTTCTGCGCGGCGGCTACGGGCTGTTCAACGATCGCCTGTACCAGTTGATGTTCAGCGCCCAGGGCGGACTGGTGAACAACCCGCCGTTTACGCTCTCCACGTCGGCGCCCAATGTGCCGTTCATCCTGCGCGAGCAGTTGCCGTTGAACACGCCAGTTCCAAGCGTGACCGGAATTGACCCGACCATCCGTGATCCTCGGGTCCATCGCGTAAACGCCACGATCGAGCAGTCGCTCGACTCTGCCACCACCATCTCGGCTTCGTTCGTCGGCACTTACGGACGCAGGCTGTTCGGCTCCGAAGAGGTCAACGGAGGCGCTCAGACTCCGCTGGCAGCCCGCCCCGATCCGCGCTTCACCGTACAGCGGCTGATCGGCAACACGTCGTCTTCGGATTACAACTCGCTCCAGATCTTCGCGAACCGCCGATTGCAGGACGGGCTGACCTTCACGGCCGCATACACCTACGCGGACTTCAAGGACGACAGCTCCACGGAGGTGTTCGCTACTTTCACCGGTCTGGTGAATCGCACCGCCGATCCCGCGCCCGGCTTCCAGGGCGGCGATTGGGCCCCGCGGCCACGCTCGGCTGACTGGGGCGACTCGTCCGGGCGCATCGCGCACACCCTGACCTTCAGCCAAGTCTGGGAGCTTCCATTCGGCCGCGGGCGCCGCTTCATGCAGACCGCTTCCCCCGCCGCCGAAGCGACACTGGGAGGTTGGAGCGTCTCGGGCATCGGGACTTGGCGGGCCGGCAATCAGGTCAATCTGGCGCTCGGCACAGACGCCAACGACGACGGAGACCCGCGCGACCGGCCGGGCCTGCTGGGAGGCTCGCTCGATGACCTGTATCAGAGGGGCGGCGACAAGACGCAGTTCCTCATCCCGCAGAGTCAGGCTTCGCGGATCCTGGGCGCTCCGACGCCGATCAATGATCCATTCGCCGCGGTCCCGCGCAATGTTCTGGCCGGACCCAGCGTCTTCAACTACGACCTGTCTGTGGCAAAGCGGTTCTACCTGAACGAGCGCGCCAACCTGCGCTTTGAGGCGAACCTCTTCAACGTCTTCAATAACGCCAAGCTGTCCTCGCCTTCGGCTTCGGTGGCGAGCGCCTTGTTCGGGCGGATCACGAGCACCGTGTTCGGGTCCACGCCGCGCCAGATCCAGCTTGGTCTGCGCCTGGCGTTTTAGGAGCGGAACTGCAATTGCGGCTCCTTCCGGCAGCTCTGTTCGTTCTGACACTCGCGTCCTGCGCGCCGGTTGAGGCGCCACGCGCCGGCATCGACGCGCAAGCGCTGGGACCGGGCGGCGCCCCGGATCTGGCGATCGCCGGCGGCGAGACGGCCGCCCTCTACGCGGCCGTCCGCTCCGATGGCAAGGGCCGGGACGCCGTCTTCTGTGAAGGGTTGCTTCGGGAACCCGCCGCGCCAAACTGCACGCAGCTCAACGCTGTTGCCGGCGAGACGAGAGACAACGGAGAGAATTCCCCAGTGTTGCGCTCGGCGCCGGATGGAACTCTGTACGCGACCTGGATCGCCAAAGATCCGCGGCATGAGCTGGCCAACCAAGTCCGCTTCACGCGACGGCCGCCCGGCGGCGCGCCGTGGGATATTCCGTACACTCTCAATGACGACGCCGAGCCGGCGACGCACGACTTCCACATTGCCGGCGTCGCACCGGATGGCGCGCTCTATGTTTTCTGGCTGGATCGACGGGAAGGTCCCAAAGGGGAAGCCGCACCGTATCCCTCCGGTGGCATCGCCGGTCCCGAGCCACTGCTGCCCGACTCGGCCGCACTCTACGGCGCCGTGTCGCACGATGACGGGGCTACGTTCGAGCCGAACTTTCGGGTCGCCGGCAACATCTGCGCCTGTTGCCGGCCGGCCGTCGCTTTCCTCGATGGCAGGATCCTGCTCGCCTATCGTTCCGTGACCGCCGCTAAGGTCCGCAACATCGTGCTGGTCGAATCCGCCGACCGAGCGCGCTCCTGGAGCCGCCCGCGCATCGTATCGGACGACGGCTGGACCCTCGAGGCCTGCCCCCATTCCGGACCCGCGCTTGTTGCAGCCCGAGGGGAGCTTGTCGCCGCGTGGATGGATGGCTCCGACGGCATCTCCAAAGTCCATGCGGCGCGCTCGACCGGCGGCGGAGCCTCGTTCGGGAAGCGCGTAAGGATCTCCCAGCCGGACGGGACCGCAAATCATCCCCGGCTGCTCGCCCTTGCGGATGCGCTGCTCATCGCCCTGGAGCACTCGCCGGCAGGGCGCGGATCCGAGGCTGTTTATCGGATCTCGGGCTGGGACTTGTCTTTCGATGGGCATTCGGTCTTCACGGCTCCTCGTGCGACGCGGCCCCAAGCCGTCGAGGCTCCCGGCGGCTATGTTGCGGGCTGGGCCGAAGACGGGACGTCCCGGGTCGCCTTTGTCCCATTTTCGTCCCGAAAGCGCTGAACCACCGTGAACAATACACCGGCTGCCTTCCTATTGGTCTTGACCGCTTCACTCCTGGCAGGCTGCGGCTATCAGGGCGAGAGCGCCGCCGGGCGCGCCGCTCTCCCCACTGCGTCGTATTCCGGTCCACCGCCATCGAACCTCATTGACGCCTGCATCAGTAACTTCGACCCCGCGGTCGACTACTTCCCCGACAAGACGGCTCCCCGCTTTGCCAGGTACTTCAAGGTCTCCTACCACGGCCACTACAAGCTGGTGGAGGCGAGCCTGCCCGCCGTTCACGGCCGCGACCTGAGCTCGGACAAGATGGCGTTGGTGCAGTGCGGGGCGCCCGCGCCGGAGCTGACGGGAGTGCTTGAGGGAGCGGCCGTCATCGAAGTTCCCGCCATGACGGCCGCGGCCAACGAGGACGGCAACGTGATCGCCGTCGTTGAGCTTGGATTGGAGGACCGTATCGTGGCGATGGGCGGCGGGGGCGTCTACCACGAGCCTCTTCGGAGGCGGCACGAAGCCGGCGAGATCGTCAGCATCGGCTACTCCTTCCACCAGAGCGCCAACATCGAGCCGTTGGTTGCGCTACGTCCCGGCGCCATCTTTCTGCTCGTTCCCAGCCTACAGTGGGCGACGGGTTTTGAGCGCATGCGCAGGCTCGGCCTCAACGCGATTCCCACATTTGCCCGCGACGAGCCCTCCTACCTGGGCAACGCCGAGTGGATCAAATTTTCTTCCTTGTTCTTCAATACTGAAGCGAAGGCCAACGAGGTCTTCGACCGCGTCGCGGCTCGTTCCGAACACTGGTCGCAGGCGACGGCCGGCCGGGAGCGCCCACTGGCGGTATGGGCCGAGATCGCAGAGCCAGGTTTCTGGAATGTGCTCCACAAGAGCCGAGAGTCCGAGTTTCTGCAAGGCTCCGGCGCACGGCTAATCTGGGACCGCCTGGGACCGGAACGCGTGATCCGCATGAGCGATGAAACGTTGATCCAACTCGCCGCCGACGCTGATTTCTGGATCACCGGCGACCAGACCTCCCAGCGGTGGAACCCGGCCGTGACCAGTCGAATCAAAGCCTACCGTTCCGGCCAGGTCTACCATCACCACAAGCGCGCCATCGCCAAGGCCGATGCCTATGACTGGTACGAAACGCCGGTGGTCCGGCCGGACCTGGTTCTGAGGGATCTTGTTTCGCTCTTCCATCCGGAGCTGGAGCCCGACCATGAGTCGCTGTTCTTTGAAGCCCTGCCGGGAATGAAACGCCGATGACCGAACACACCGCCGCAGATCGGCGGCAAGCCGCCGACGCCCTGGGCCGGGGCTACCGGTTGGCGATCTGGCTGGGACTGCCTAGCGTTGTCGTCCTGCTGTTTGTGCTGGAGCTCGCCATCGGGTCCGTGCGAATTGGCCTGGCACAGGTGATTGCGGGCTTGCTTGGCCGTCTCGAAGACTCCGGCGCGCGCACGATTTTACTCGATCTGCGCATGCCGCGCGCCTTGGCCGCGGCGCTCGCGGGAGCGGCCCTGGGCGTATGCGGCCTCCAACTCCAAACGCTGTTTCGCAATCCCTTGGCCGGGCCGTGGGCGCTGGGCATCACGGCCGGAGCGCAGGTCGGGGTCGCCTTCACAGCAATGGCCGCGGCGGTGGTTGGCTCGGAATTCCTGCGGGCATTCGCTGCCTTCGGAAGCTTGGGAACGGTCGCCGGCGCCAGCTTCGGCGCCGCGGCGGTCATGACGCTCATGGCGGCGGCCTCGCGCCGGGTCTCAACGGTCGCGCTGCTGATCCTCGGCCTGATGCTCGGCTTCATGGCCGAGGGTCTGGTCAGCGTGTTGCTGCATTTCACCAACGAGACGCAGGCCCGCATCTACGCCTCCTGGAGTGACGGCAGCTACGCCGGCGTCACATGGGACGAGCTCCGATTCCTGGCGCCGTTCGTCGCCGTAGGACTGTCGCTTAGCGTCGCACTCGCCAAGCAGCTCAACGCCCTGCTCCTCGGCGAAAACTATGCGCGGACGATGGGCGTCGACGTGGGCTTCGCCCGCCTGGCGACATTGGCTTCCGTGGTCGTGTTGGCCGGACCGGTGACCGCCTACTGCGGCCCGATCACGTTTCTGGGGATCATTACGCCGCATATTTGCCGGGGGCTGCTGCGCACTTCCGATCACCGCATCCTGACTCCGGCGGTAACGATGGCGGGCGCCGCACTGGGCTTGGTCGGGGATCTGGTGGTGCACGGACCGTGGGAGCGTCACTTCCTGCACCTCAACCCGGTCAACGCCTTGATCGGCGGGCCGATTGTCATCGCCGTCATACTCCGGCAGCGGCGCCTGGGAGGTCTGTAGCATGTCTGCTCCGGCAGCGCGTCTGGAGGACGTTTCGATTGGCTATCGCGCCAGGGGAGGACGGCCCTCGATAGTCGCCGGGGGCTTGACTGTGGAATTGCGGCGGGGCGAACTTGTGTGCCTGTTGGGGCCGAACGGGGCGGGCAAGTCCACGCTGCTGCGCACGATCTCAGGGCTCCAACTCGCTCTCGCCGGCAAGATCTTCGTAGACGGAGTCCCACTGGCGTCCCAGAAGCCGCGCGACCTCGCCAGGCGCCTGGCGGTGGTACTGACCGAGCGCACCGAGGTTGGCGCCCTCAATGGCTTCGCCGTTGCCGCGCTGGGACGGCATCCTTACACGGGTTGGTCCGGGGCTTTGGATGATGCTGACAGGACGGCGACCGCCGAGGCGCTCCGTCTTGCCGGCGCCGAGGATCTGGCCGAACGGCATTTCTCGGAAATGAGTGACGGGGAGCGACAGCGCGTTCTCATCGCCCGGGCCCTGGCGCAACAGCCCCGAATGATGGTCCTCGATGAGATTACAGCCTTTCTAGACCTCCCCCGCCGAGTGAGTATGGTGCGGCTGCTACAGCGCCTGACGCGCGACCACGGACTGAGCGTCTTGTTATCAACACACGATCTGGATCTTGCGCTGCGTTGTGCTGACCGCATCTGGCTGCTCGAGATGGGCGGCCGATTTCACGCGGGAGCGCCGGAAGACCTGGCGCTCCAAGGGCTCTTCGAGAGATGTTTCTCCACCGAAGGCGTCGTGTTCGATTCCCGCACGGGCAGTTTCCGGCTCGATCACCGCTCGACGAGGACAATCCGCCTCGATGGCGACGGAACCGCTGGTGTCTGGACTCGCCGGATGCTTGAGAGGATCGGGTTCGAGCCGGTAACCGGACAATCATTCACAGGCGAGGGCGTCCTGACAATATCGGACGGGCCCCGCTGGCGTTGGCTGCGGAACGGTCTGGGAACCGAGTACCACTGCCTTGACGATGTGGCCCGCGCGCTGGCCCCCAGCGACGACACCCGCCCCGTCCAGCGGTGACTCGCTGTGCAATTCCGCGTTACCCGGCCGCCAGGCGGCGGGATTCGAGAAGCCGGAAGCCATGCAGATGCAGGCCGCGGTCCGGGTAGAACTCCAGCGTCCCGTAGGCGCTGCTGTCGGGAGGCGGACCGTCGACCATCGCCTTCAACGTGCAGTACTGGATGCCGCCAATCATCCGGTAGTCGTTGATGTGGTTGTGCCCCTGGAACACGGCGATCACCCTCCCGGACGCCTCCAGCACCGCGCGGACTGCGGGTGCATTGCGGACTGTGTAATGGTCGTCTCCGTCGAGGCGGTGGTGCACGAACACGACCGCCGGTTCCCCGCCCCCCCGGCGCAATTCGGCCGCCAGCCACTCCAATTGCTCTGGCGGCACGAAGGCGTCGCGCCAGTCGAACTCGCGGCCGCCGTAGGGCCGGCCGTCGCTCGTGAACGCCGAGTCGAGCACGATGCCGCGGTAGCCAGGCAGCGGGAAGGCATACCAACTCCGTTCGGCGCCCCACGCTTCCAGGAACTGCGGCTTGGTCAGCGTGAAGACACAGTGGTTTCCGATCGCGAAATAGCGGGGCGCACGCACCTCCCGCAGCACCCCAACCACCCGCCGCAGATCGGCCAACTCCAGTTCGACGGTCGGCGACGCGTCCACGAAATCGCCCAATTGGATGACGGCGTCCACCTGCTGGCTATTCCACTGGGCGACAGCCTCGGTCAGCTTGGCGATGGAATCGCGGTACTGCCGCGTGCCGGCAGTCGCGCGGTCCGCGTAGTGGATATCGGTGACGATGCCAAGCCGCGCAACCGGCTCGGCGGCGGCGGGCGGCTGGGCGGCGCACGCGGGAAGCAGCCACGCGCCGGCTTGCGTGAGAAAGATGCGGCGATCCACGTTCTCTTTCAGCATATCTTGCACCGGTTGACGCCGCGAGGCCGCTGTCCGACAATCGAGGCTGGAAACCGGCAATGGGGAGACGGACTGACCGGCTCATGCTCTTGCTCCTCGCGGCGGCCGCCGCTGTTGGCGTCGCGCGAGGACAGGACCCCGTGCGCGCCGGGCTGGAAAGCCGGTTCACCGGCACCGTCCGGCCATTCCTCGAGACATACTGCATCAACTGCCACGGCCAACAGCGGCCGGCGGCGCAGTTGGATCTCAGCGGATTCAGGACGATGGCCGCCTTCATGCGGGACGGGCGCCGCTGGGGTCAGATCCTGGAACGTGTCGAAGCGGGGGAGATGCCGCCGCAGGGGGCGCGGCATCCGGCGGCGCGGGAGCGCCGTGCGATGGTCGACTGGCTCCATGCCGTGCGCGAAGACGAAATCCGCCGCAATGCCGGCGACCCAGGCGTCGTGCTGGCGCGGCGCCTCAGCAATGCCGAGTACAACTACACGATCCGCGATCTGACCGGGGTAGACATCCGCCCCGCCCGTGAGTTTCCCGTCGATCCGGCGAATACGGCGGGCTTCGACAACTCGGGCGAAACGCTGACGATGTCTCCCGCCCTCCTGAAGAAGTACCTCGACGCCGCGCGCGAAGTAGCGAGCCACATGTATCTGAAAGAGGACGGATTCGCCTTCGCGCCGCATCCGATGCTGGTGGAAACAGACCGCGACAAGTTCGCGGTTCATCAAATCATCGATTTCTACCACCGCCAGAACATCGATTACGCGGATTACTTTGAGACCGCGTGGCGCTTCCGTCACCGGACGGCGCTCGGGCATCCCAACGCCACGCTGGCGGGCCTCGCGCGGCAACACGGCGTCAGCGCCAGGTATTTGCAGACCATCTGGACCGCGCTGGAGAACCCTGAAGAGATCGGACCGCTCGCGAAGCTGCAAGCGATGTGGCGAGCCTTGCCCGCACCGCGGGCGGGTCAGCCGGATGCGGCGCGAGCCGGCTGCGAGCAGATGCGCTCCTACATCGCCGGCGTGCGGAAGAAGGTCGAGCCGCGGTTCATCAACATCACCGCGGGCCCCATCGGGACCGCGTGGCAGCCGTTGTTGATCTGGAAGAACACGCAATACGCGACGCACCGGCGCAAGTTCGATCCGAGGCAGTTGCAGGTGGAAGGCGAGCCGCCGTTCGATCAGCGCGATGTGGTCGAGCCCGAATGGGACAATCCGTTCGGCCCCGGCAAGACGATCCTCGTCGAGAATGAGCCCGGCGATCCGGATCTGCTCGTTCCCGCCGGACAGCGCGCTCGCTACGAAGCGGCATGGGCGCGGTTCTGCAGCGTCTTTCCCGACATGTTCTACAAGGAATCGCGCGGCCGCAACTATTTCGTCACAGGTAAGGATGAGGGCCGTTATCTGAGCGCGGGCTTCCACAACGTCATGGGATACTTCCGCGACGATCAGCCGCTCTATGAACTGCTGCTCGACGAACAGCAGCAGGCCGAGCTGGACCGGATGTGGCGGGAGATGGATTTCGTCGCTTCCATCAATATCCGCACCTACGTCGAATTCGCAAAGCTGGGAACGCGTGGAACCCGAGACGACTTCAAGGACGGCGAGCCCGAAGTTCGGGAGATCGAAGTCGAGGAGATCATCTCCGAAGCGAACCTCAGGAAGCTCGAGACCGAATACCTGGAAGTCGCCAAGGGCGGCAATCCCGTCGCCATCCAAGCGGTCAAGGACTTCTTCGATTCCGCCAACGACAGCATCCGATGGGTCAAACGGGCCCGCCTCGACGCGGAGCCGGCTCACTTGCGGGCGCTGGCCGATTTCGCCGCCAAGGCGTACCGGCGCCCGTTGTCAGCGGCCGATCGCGACGACGTGCTCTCGTTCTATCGCGAGGCGCGGGAGCGCTATGGCCTCGACCATGAGGGCGCGGTCCGCGAGACGATCGTTCTCGTCCTGACCTCTCCGAAGTTCAGCTATCGCGCCGACATGGTCGAAGCCCGTAGCGGGATTCAGCCGCTCTCGGATTTCGACCTCGCGAGCCGCCTCAGCTATTTCCTCTGGTCGAGCATGCCCGACGCGGAGTTGTTGCAGCGCGCCGCCGCGGGCGACCTGCACAAGCCAGAGGTCATCAAGGCGCAGGCGCGGCGGATGCTGCAGGACCCGCGCGTCCGTGCGCTGGCGGTGGAATTCGGGGGCAACTGGCTGGACTTCCGCGACTTCGAGCAGATCGGCACCGTGGACCGCGAACGCTTCCCCTCATTCAATGACGAATTGCGCGACGCCATGTTCGAAGAACCGGTTCGCTTTTTCCTGGACGTCGTCCGCCGCAACCGTCCGATCCTCGACTTTCTCTATGCGCGCGACACGTTTGTGAATCCCGTTCTGGCCCGTCACTACGGCATGCCCGACCATGCGAGCGGTTGGGTTCACGTCCCCGACGCGGACCGCTACGGGCGGGGCGGCCTGTTGCCCATGGCCGCATTCCTCACCAAGAACGCGCCGGGCTTGCGGACCAGCCCTGTGAAGCGCGGCTATTGGGTGGCGAAGAACATTCTGGGCGAGCAGATTCCAGCGCCTCCTCCGGAGGTTCCCGAGTTGCCAGCCGACGAAGCCAAGATGGACCTGCCACTGCGCCAGATGCTGGAACGGCACCGCGCCGTTCCGAGCTGCGCCGCGTGTCACGCGCGGTTCGATTCGTTTGGATTGGCGTTCGAAGGATTCGATCCGGTGGGCAAACCCCGGAGCCACGATCTGGCCGGACGCGCGGCCGATGCCAAGGCCACGTTTCCAGGGGGCGTCGAAGGAGAGGGACTGGAGGGAATCCGGCAGTATATTCGCGAGCACCGCCAAGACGATTTCGTGCGCGGCTTCTCCGGCAAACTGTTGGCCTATGCCCTGGGACGCAGCCTCGCGCTCTCGGACGAGCTTCTGATTCGGGAGCTCGGCGGCTGCTGTTTCGAAACGGTAATTGAGAGCATCGTGACGAGCCGCCAGTTCCTCAACAAACGGGGCCCGGAGAGAGAGGATTCGCAATGAACACGAAGCACAGGGCGTTATCCCGCAGGACGTTTCTCCGCGGCGCCGGCGTCACCATGGCCTTGCCGTGGCTGGAGTCGCTCTCCGCGGCCACCACCGCGCCGCCCCAACGCTTTGCCGTGCTGTTCATGGGCACGGGCATCAGTCCGGGACGCTGGTGGGCGAAGGGATCGGGCGCCGGGATGGAGTTGAGCGAATCGCTGGCGCCGCTCGAACCGCTCAAGTCGAAGATCAACGTCATCGACGGCCTGTTCAACAAGTTCGCGACGGGACAGGGGATTCATCCGGCGATGACCGGCAACCTGCTCTCAGGCGTGCCGATCCGCAAAGGTTCGATCATCCAGGGCGGCATCACCCTGGACCAGGTGCTGGCCAACCGCATCGGGCAGGAGACGCCGCAGCCCAGCATGGTGCTGGCGTGCGAGCGGGCCATGACCGGCTTCCACGAGACGAACTTCTCGAACGCCTACAGCTCGCACATTTCCTGGCAGAGCGCGGCATCGCCCGTGCCGAACGAAATGTACCCGTCGCTGGCCTTCGACAGCCTGTTCGAGAACAGCGGCACGCTGCGCAACACGAGCGTCCTGGACCGCGTGAAGGATCACGCCGTCGCGCTCAGCGGCAGGATCAGTTCCACGGACAAACTCAAGCTGGAAGAGTATCTCGCGAGCGTCCGCGAGGTGGAACGCAGCATTGAGCGGATGCGGGCGGACAAGGACAAGGCCGAGACGAAGGCCCGCGACACGGCGCGCCCGTTGTTCGCGATGGAGCGTCCGCGGGACGGCCTGCCGGAAGACATCCGCGACCACATCCGCCTGATGTGCGACATCATCGCCCTCGGCTTTCAGACCGATAAGACCCGCGTCGCCTCGCTGTTGCTGGCCCGCGACCTGTCCGCGCTCTACTATCCGTTCCTCGGCGTGAGCAAGCAGCATCACGGCGCGTCGCATTACGACACCGAAGATGACTACCGGAAGATCGTGCACTTCCACGTGACCCAGTTGGCCTACCTGGCCCAGCGCCTGGACGCGATGCCGGAAGGAGAGGGCACCGTGCTGGACCAGAGCTGTCTGCTGTTCCTCTCGAACATGTGGTCCGGGACGAAGCACGACAACAAGAAGGTGCCGGTGGTCACAATCGGCGGCCTGGGGGGCAAGCTGGAGACCGGCAGAGCGCTGGACTATTCCGGGGCGGGCGACGACAACCGCAAGCTGTGCAGCCTGTACCTGGGCATCCTGGACCGGATGGGCGTCCAGATGGCGCAGTTCGGCGACGCCGAGACGCCGCTGGCCGGGTTCTGAGCATTCAAGTGACCCCCTGGACAATCCCGCCAGTCAAGTGTGGGGCGGGTACTTGGCGAGCTTCCGCTGCAGGGAACGGCGGTGGAGGCCCAGAAGCTTGGCGGCTTGTGAGATGTTGCCATCGCAATCGGCCAGGACCCTCTGTATGTGTTCCCACTCAACGCGCGCGAGACTGGGGACACTGGTGGGGGTGTCGTCCCCGATAGGGCTGGGTTCACCGTTGTCGTGGGAGCGGTATGCGGCGAGGATGTCGTCGGCGTCGGCGGGCTTGCTGAGATAGTGCGCGGCGCCAAGCCGCGTAGCGGCGATCGCCGTAGCAATGCTGCCATAACCAGTGAGGACGATGACGCAAATGGTCTCGTCGATCTGAAGGATCTCCTGCACGATGTCGAGTCCGCCCATGCCGGGGAGCCGGAGGTCCACGATAGCGAGATCCGGGGCGGACTGCCGGCAGAACTCGATGGCGGCGGGGCCATCCGCGGCGGCCGCGGCGCGCCAGCCACGATCCTGCAGCGCCCGGCAAAGACGGCTACGAAAGACCTCGTTGTCGTCTACAACGAGAGCCAGACTCTCGCTGTGTGTACACGTCATGCGTAGACTCGGTCCAGCCGGCCGGCTGCGACATCCACCGGGAGTTCGAGAGTGGCGCGGGTGCCGGCGCCCTGTTCCGATTCGTAGGTCAAAGAGCCGCCGAGGCGTTCAGCAACGGTGCGGGCGAGAAACACGCCGAGTCCCATCCCGTTCCCGGGTTCCTTGGAGGTGAAGAATGGCTCGCCAATGCGCCGGAGAACTTCGGGTGACATCCCGTGGCCGCGGTCCTCAATGACGAAACGGAGCCCGCCGCCGGCTCCGGACTCCAGGGTCATGGCCGCGTGTTCGGAGCCGGCTTCAAGCCCGTTCCTGATCAGCGCCGACAGCGCCTGAACCACGGCGTGGCGCGGGATACGAAGTCTGCGAGGCGGCGCGGGGGCGGTGACCATGATGCGCAGACGGTCGCCGAATGAAGACTGCAATGAGTCCAGAAGGTCGGTGGCCGCAACGCTCTCAATCGCCTCGCCGGCCGGTTCCGCCCCTCGACACTCATCCGCTGGAGGATCTCGCGGCAGCGTTCGACTTCCTGCCGGATCAGCCGGCTGTCTGCGCCGATGGCCGGGCCCAGGGAGTTCTGCGCAGCAAGCCGCTCCAGTTCCCTGGCCACGATCGCAATCGTCCCGAGCGGCGTACTGAGTTCGTGAGCGGCTCCCGCGGCGAGGGTCACGAGTGAGGCAAGACGATCCTTGCGGGCCAACTGCTCCTGCATGGTGAGCAGTGACTCCTCGTGATCACGCAGAAGTGAGGAGATTCTGGCTGCATAGGTGGCAACCAGAACAACGGCGATGACGAAACTGATCCACATGCCGGGGAAGTGGAGGTCGCCGTGATGGTGCAGTCCGAGCCGGGGCACGGGGCGAGAGGCCCAGAAGAGGGCCCCGAAGCAGACGATGGAAAGGGCGCCAAGAGCCCAGGTCTGGCGCACGGAGAGAATGGCGGCGGCGAGGGCGATGTGAATCAGGTAGAGAACCGTGAAGGGGTTCGACGGGCCGCCTCCGAGCATGAGGAGCGCCGTGAGGCCGAGGGTATCGAGGCAGAACACCCAGCCGACGAGAGATGCCGTTGGGATTTTGAACGAGCCGCCGGACACACGACGGGCCAGAAGGATGTTGCTCGCCAGGACAAGGAGCGGCACCGGGGCCATCCAGGCAAGCGGGAGGTCAAGGCCAAGCACGAGGGCGGCGAACAGGGCAACGGCGACCTGGCCTGCCGCCATGCCATAGCGCAAGCGGACAATCCAGGGGAGCGCAATCCGAGACGCGGTCTCGGGTCTCTTTGCGGACGGGGTCTGCACCGGGAAGCTTCCTCTCTCCATGCTACGAGTTCGCCGGAGGATGCGGCCTGCGGCAAATTGCCGCAGGCGGAGAGCCCTCCGCAAACCTTCAGAAGCTGAGGCTGTGCGGAAAGTGACCGAAGCGGCTCGACCGCTGACCGCGATCCGGGCGGGCCTGCGCGAGTGGGATCCTGGGGAGAACCGGTGGGACCTGATCGTAGCGGCAAACGTCCACACGCTGGTTGTGGAGCAGGCGGACCGGATTGTTCGTGCGTTGAAGCCCGGCGGCCTGCTGGTGGTGGAGGGATTTCATGCCGACGTACGCGCTGCGACGAAGTGCGTCTCTGCGCATCCTGCGCTATGAGGACACAATGGACGTTGGGCGGCGCACCCCTGGGCCGCCCGAGGCTCCCTCACGGGTTCATTTGTTGGCTGTCAAGGATCCTGCGACGGGCCACCAGGCCGGGCTTTGGGCAATCCTGGCTGCAGTCTGTCGCCGGCTGGTTCGTTCCTCCACCGTCTTGACCGAACTGCGTGAGGCCTCATTTCACCGGATAATCGATCGCCGCCTCGCGCCATGGCGTTCCAGCGCGGCCGTTGAAATCGAACAGGATCTTGCCCGCGCGGAGCGTCATCTCGCAGCCCAGACGCTGGCGGCCCGTGATGCGGCCGCCGCGGACGTCCACGAAGCCGAAATCGCCGGTGTCGAGGCGCAGGACCGCGATATCCGCTTCCGCTCCCGGGGCGATCTGGCCGAGTTCCGGCCGCTTCACCTGGGTCGCGGGATTCGTCGTCGACATCCGGATCACCTCGTCCAGCGGCGCCCCCAGCGCCAGGAACTTCGACATCACGTTCAACATGTCGATCATCGAGCCGTTGACCGAATTGGCGTGCAGGTCCGTGGAGATGGAGTCGGGATAGAAGCCCTGCTTGGCCATCGGCTCGGCGTAGCGGAAATAGAAGCTGCCGCCGCCGTGGCCGACGTCGAATTTCACGCCGCGGCGGCGTGCCTCGTGCAGGTAGTCCATCACCTTTTCGTTCTCGTCGATGAGCGGGGCCGGGACGCGGAAGAAATGCGTGCTCATGTCGCCGGGGCGGAAAATGTCGAGCACCATCTGCTGATAGGGCTTGCCGGGGAGGAACGAGCCGTAGTCGACCATCACGGGGAGGTCGGCCAGCTTGCCCGCTTCGACGGCTTTCTCGACGGAGACGAACGAAGCGGCGCGCCAGTGGGCGGACTTGATACCGACGATGACGTCGCGGTGCTTGCGGGCAAACTCGGCCGTGACCTCGGGTTGCATGTCGACGGGATTCTGCTCGACCTCGTTGTTCAACATGCCGGTTCCGACGATGTTGAGCATGGCCAGGACGCGGACCTTGGAGCGATCGATGATGCGGCGCTGGAAGTCCGGGAAACTGCGCCAGCCGGCGGTTCCGGCGTCGACGACGGTGGTGACGCCGGCGCGGAGGCAGGTGTCGTCTGGATTGACGCTGCTGGAGGCGTCGTACAGGGTGCCGGGGGCGGAGTGGGTGAAGACGTGGACGTGGATGTCGACCAGGCCGGGGGTGACGTAGAGTCCGGCGACGCGGATGGTTTTGCGGGCTTCGGAGGGCGGGATGCGGTCGGCGACGGCGGCGATGCGGCCGTCGCGGATGGCGACGTCCTTGACGGCGTTGACGCCGTTTTTGGGGTCGATGACGTGGCCGCCCTGAAGCAGCAGGTCATAGCGCGGCGCCTGGGCGGCGAGCAGAGACGGAAGCAGGCAGAGGGCCGCCAGCGCGGTGGGGCGGACCAGGGAAACGGCGACGCGGGACGTTTGCATATTCGGGGCCTCGCAGGTGCGGACAGTATACATGAAGGCGGAAGAAAAGTCGGGCGGGCTTCGCTATACTGAGTGCCCATGGAAGGCATGACGCGCCGCCGCTGGATGGCAGCCGCCGCGGCTCCGTTGCTCGCGCGGGGACAGACCACGCGGCCACCGAATATTGTTCTGATCGTTGCCGATGACCTGGGGTATGCGGACCTCGGCTGCTACGGGCACCGGCTGAACCGGACGCCGCACCTCGACCGGCTTGCCGCCGAAGGAATCCGGTTCACGGACTTCTATGTGTCCTGGCCCGCCTGCACGCCTTCGCGCTCCAGCATCCTGACCGGCCGCTATCCGCAGCGCAACGGCCTGTACGACATGATCCGGAACAATGAGGTGAACTGGAAGCACCAGTTCACCGAGGAGGAGTACGCCGTTTCTCCGGAGATGGCGCTGGGGCTCGATCTGCGTGAGATCACGATCGCGCAGGTGCTGAAGCAGGCGGGCTACACGACCGGCGTCGTCGGGAAGTGGGACTCCGGGCGCGCGCGCCGCTTCCTGCCATTGCAGCGCGGGTTCGACTTCTTCTACGGCTTCGCCAATACGGGGATCGATTACTATACGCACGAGCGGTACGGCGTGCCGTCGATGTTCCGGGGCAATGAACGCATCAAGGAGTCCGGCCACGCGACGGACCTGTTCCGGAGGGAGTCGCTTCGGTTCATCGACCAGGCGGGTTCGCGGCCCTTCTTCCTCTACGTCCCGTTCAACGCCCCCCATGGGGCATCGACGTTCGACCGCGACGCCCGCCAGGCGCCGGAGGAATATCTGAGAAAATTTCCTGGCGATCCGAGAGCGCAGTACCGCGCGTGGGTCACGCATCTGGATGACGCCGTGGGCGAGATCCTCGCGACGCTGCGGAAGCGCGGATTGGAAGACAATACGCTGGTACTGTTCACCTCAGACAACGGCGGGAGCGCGCGGGACAGCAACGCTCCCTTGCGGGGCGGCAAGGCGCAGATGTTCGAAGGCGGCATTCGGGTCCCGCTGGTGGCGCGCTGGCCGGGACGGATTCCGGCGGGCAAGGTGAGCCACGTGTTTGCGACGACCCTCGAATTCTTCCCGACCTTTGCGAAGATCGCGGGGGGAACGCTGCCGGCGGGCACACCGCTCGACGGCGTGGATTTTCTTCACACACTGCGTGGGGATCCGGCGCCGGTCCGGAGCGGGATGTTCTGGCAGAGGCGCGGCGATAAGGCGGCGCGCACGGGCAACTGGAAGTGGGTGGAATCGGAGCGCGGCGGCGGGCTGTTCGATCTGTCCACCGATATCGGCGAAGAGAAGGATCTGTCGCACGAGCGCCCTGCGGACCTGGCCCGGGTCAAAGGCGAGTGGCAGCGGTGGCGGAAGGAGATGGACGCCGCCGAGCCGCGGGGCCCGTTCCGGGATTATTGAATTACTGGCGGTCGTCCAGCACCCCGCCCCGCGTATCCCGGTACCAGGGCTTCTTGAACCGCATCATGTTGGCGAAGGAACGGTTCGGGTTGAGGAAGCCGCGTACGACCGCGCGCACGGCCGGATTGCCCACCCGGCCCTCGATCGGCTTCACGACAAACCGGTCGAGCGCGTCCTCCATCACCATGACAGCCATCCCGCCGACCGGCGTCACGACCAAGTCCACGGCTCCGGCGGTTCCGGGGCGCATCCCGACATTCCCCAGGGTCGCTTCACTGACCGGACCGACTTCAAACTGCGCACTGTACAGGGCCGAGAAGGCGAATGCGCGGGTCCGGCTGCGCCAGTAGAGCGTTGACGAGCCGAACTCGCTGTTGCGGTAGACCGGATCGTTGTGGACCTGGATATAGCCGGTCACGGCTCCCATGAACGAGTGTCCGACGTAGTTGACGATGAACGGATCGCCGTCGTGCCAGCTTCGGAGACCGCGGACCGAGCGGTGGTAGTCCTTGAAGAACGGACCCTTCAGATTGGCGCGCGTTTGTTCTTCGGTGGAGATGCGGAAGCTGTGCTGGATGCCCAGAAACAGCCCGGACTGGAGGAGCGCCGGACGCCACTGGAAGCCCTCGCCACGGTCGTCCCTTTCGGTGTCGCGCGCGGAGGGGAGCGCCTGAAGTGGAATTGCCAGAAAAAAGAGCGTACTGAGGAGCAGCTTCATGGTCCGATCACCTTAGTTATGCGGCAACCGGAGGGGAATCCGGCCTCGAGCGCCGCAGGCTACTGCGACTTCCGGCAGGAAGATGCGATCTGGTGAGCGCGGAAGGAATCGAACCTTCAACCTAGTGATTAAGAGTCACTTGCTCTGCCAATTGAGCTACGCGCCCACTCCTGGACAGTATAACAAACCAGTCGCCAGCCATGGGGTGTATACTGGCGTTTCGATGCACCGGCGCACCTTCCTTTCGACAGCGGTCCTGGGCACGGCTGCCCGGCTCTCCGGCCAGACCTGGATCAACACTTACGCTCCCAACGCCCCGGGCGACATTGTCGTCGAGCGGGCGCAGCCCGGCAAGCCCCACGCGGGCAAGGTGCTGGCGGCGATCCAGCCCCATTCCGACGATATTCCGATCTTTTCAGCAGGCACCGTGGCCAAACTGGTCAACGAGGGCTACACGGGCTACCTGATCCGGATGACGAACGACGACATGGCCGGACCAGGGACGGTCGGCGACACTGTGCTGGCCAATGAGAGGGACAACGTCGAGGTGGCCCGGGTGCTGGGGCTGAAGCAGGTGTTCGATTTGAACTACTCGAACCACCAGATGGATAACGAATCGCGGCTGGAGATCCGGGCGCGGCTGATCTTTCTCATCCGGCTGCTGAAGATCGACACGGTGGTGTGCTACGACCCCTGGGCCCCGTACGAAGAGAACCCGGACCACTACGTCACGGCCCAGAGCGTAGAAGCCGCCTGCTGGATGGCCGGCGGCGGCAAGGACTATCCGGAGCATTTTGCGGCGGGTCTGCGCCCGCACTCAGTCCGGGAGAAGTACTATTTTGCGCGCGGGCCGCAGTTGGTGAACCGCGTCGTGGATATCACGACGACGATCGAGACGAAGGTGGAATCGAACGTGGTGAACATCGCGCAGGGTCCGGCGGGACGGCACGGGTCGGCGTTGCGGGCGCGGCTGGCGCGCGAGGGCAAGCGGCTGCCGCTGTTGGGCAAGGACGACGCCACGGCCGACCGGGAGTACATCAAGCAGTTCGTGCTGGACCGGGATCGCGAGTTCGGGAAACGCTTCGGCGTGGAGTGGGCCGAACCGTATCACTACATTGGACCGCCTGAGCCTGCCGTGCAGAAGTACATTGAGCAGCACGCGCGGCCGGCCCGCTGAGTCAGCCGCGCGGGCGGCTGTAGCCCTGCCGCTTGTAGCGTTCGAGGAGCGCCCGCAGTTCCTTCACCACGTCCGGCCGGCTCGCGTAGAGGTTGTTCGTCTCGGCGAGGTCGCGCGACAGATCGTAGAGGGCTCCCGGTGCCTCGCCCGGCTTGGGCTCGACGGTGCGCGGGTCGCTGAAGCCGCCCGATCCCAATCCCTCGATCAGCTTCCAGTTCCCTTTGCGGATGGAGAACATGCCGCTGACCGAGTGATGGACAACGGCCTCGCGGATGGGTTTGCCGCGCTTGCCTTCGAGCGCGGGGAGAATGTTGTAGCTGTCCTCGGCGGCGTTGTCCGGCAACTTGGCGCCGACGATGGCGGCGGCGGTGGCGAGCAGATCCGTGAGGCAGGTGACCTCGCTGCTGGCGGCGCCGGGACGGATGCGTCCCGGCCAGCGCGCGAGGAATGGAATCCGGTGGCCCCCCTCCCAGATGTCGGCCTTTTGGCCGCGGAGAGGTGCGTTGGCGCGGTGCCCCCACTTTTCGATGTCGTCGGGACGCCAGTGGGCGCCGTTGTCGCTGGTGAAGATGAAGAGCGTGTCGCCGGCCAGCTTCAGGTCGTCCAGCGCGCGCAGGACGCGGCCGACAGACTCGTCAACCTGGGTGACGAAGTCGCCGTAGTCGCCGGCGCCGCTCTTGCCGCGGTACTGGTCTAGCGGGAACCAGGGGGTGTGCGGCGCCGGAAGCGGGAAGTAGAGGAAGAACGGCTTATCGCGCTCGCGCGCGCGGCCTTCCAGATACTCGACGGCACGGCTGGTGAGCCGTGGCAGCACTTCCTCCATCTCGAAGTCCGGCGCGATGGGTCCGCCGCGCCAGAACACGCCGCGCGGCTCGTCGCGTCCGGGCGTGGTGGCGGTGGGTGCGCGCTCGACGCGGTCGTCGATCACCCAGACGTAGGGCTCCATGTCGAGCGAGGCGGGGATGCCGAAGAAGGTATCGAAGCCGTGGTCGAGGGGTCCGGGCCGCAGGGGCTTGGCGTAGTCTGTCTTTTCCGCGTCGCCGAGGCCGAGATGCCATTTTCCGATGACGGCGGTCGCATAGCCGTGGCGCTTGAGCAGCGACGCCACCGTCATGCGTCCCGGTTCGATGAGGTTCGGCGAGTATCCCCAGAGAACGCCTTCCTTGAGGTGTGTCCGCCAGCAGTACCGGCCCGTCATCAGACCGTACCGCGTGGGGGTGCAGACGGCGGACGGCGAGTGCGCGTCGGTGAAGCGCATGCCCTGGGAGGCGAGGCGGTCCAGGTGCGGCGTCGGGACCTTGGAGTCACGGTTGTAGCACCCTAGATCGCCGTAGCCCAGATCGTCGGCCATGATGTAGACGATGTTGGGATGACGGCGCGCCTGAGCGCTGACAACAGCGGCGGACGCGGCGAGAAACTGGCGGCGCGTGAGAGACACGCCGCTATCCTACCGCAATCAATCGCCGCGCTTGAGGCTGGACTCCTCTTCACGCACGCGGACCTTGGGTGCGACGATGCCGCGGTAGTCGCTCCAGTTGGAGACGACCACGAACAAGCCGAAAAAGAGCGCGCCGACCGAAAAGACGACGACCATCAGAATCGCCAGCCAGTGTATGCCCACGGTCCGCCCGTCCGGTTCGAAGAACGCGGTTTGGAAGAAGCCGCCGAAGTTCATCCCGAAGAAGCCGGTGAGCACGGCGCCCGCGCCGAAGAGCAGACTGAGCATCGCGAGACGGTTCACCGCCTCGGTGTTGCGGAACTGGTAGTACGTGTGGAGCGCGGCGTTCAGTTTTTCGATCTCTTCCTCGATCTCCGCCTTCATCGGCGCGATGCCGTATTCGCGGCACTGGATGGCGAAATGCTCGACTTCTTCGTCCTTGTTGGCGAGTTCGCGAAAGTGCCAGTAGTTGGAGAAGTTGAGGAAATCGGCTCGCAGATCGCTGGCCAGGCGGATATTCTGCGGGCCCAACTGGCCATCCTGTTGATCCAGGTACAGGTGCTTGGAGACGAGCGCGGTCCGTTCGGCGAAGTCGAGCAGCGTCGCGCGGTAGAAGAGCGCGATGATCGACATCAGGTAGTAGCGGCTCTCGAACATGCGGTGGATGAGGAAGCCTTCTTCGAGGCGGTGCTCATCGCAGTCGAAGGTGCCGAGCGTAACCGTGATCGCCGAATAGCTCGTGAAGCCGTAATAGGTTCCCTGGTGCGCCCAGCGGCGGTACATCTGGTTCGCCATCTGGCCCCGGACAAAGACCGGATCGTAGCGGTACTCATCGCCGTGGCGATCGACGTACAGGAAGCGGCTGAGCAGCACCCGGTGCTCTTCGGAAGTGAGATACTCTTCGGGCGCCGTAGCGGGATCGAGCGCAATGTAGGAATAGACGATCATGCGCTCATCGAGTACGGGCTCGTACTCCTGGCGCGAATAGTCGGCGAAGTAGAGCAGCGAAGTGATGGTGGCTGACAAGGGTGGCACGAAGCCCACCATGCTTCCACCCTCGAAGGTCTCTTCAACAATCGTGCGCCGCTGGCCTTCGTGCTGTGTCACGAGCGCCAGGCGGTTCGGTACACGGCCTTCCCGCACTTGTCTGCCGCTGGACGGATAGATCTTGCGCAGGGTCTCGTTGATCCACAACGCGTCCCCGGCAGTGAGATCGGTTGCCTCGACGCCGATCGACAGAATGCCGATTCCGTTGGCGAACAGAAAGAGGCGCAGGTCCGTCACGGAAACGCTCGCGCCGCGTCCCTTGATGTCGGATGCTTCCAGCCAGAGGCGTGGATCGGGGCTTTGGTCGTCAGCACGCGCGGCCACGGGCAGGGTGTAGCAGCGCAGCAGGGACTCGCGGGTTGAACCGCGGCTCGATGCGCCGATCGAATCGAAATAGACCCGCCGGACGAACGGGTGAAAGAACACCATGTCCTGGTAGGCGCGGGAGTTCACGTCGAACCGCGTATAGGCGGTACGCCTCCACCTCCCCAGTGCCTCGATCAACTGCGTATCGGCGCCGCGCTGGTGCGCCGCGATCCATTCGTCGGTTCCATCGATCCAGTATTGATACTTCGACCACAGTTCGCGGTGGTCGCGCAGGAGCGCCTGTTTGTCCACCGAAAACGGAAAGAAGAAGTACGTGTGGAGATGGGAGACCGCCGGATACATCCAGCGTCGATTATAGCGGCTCAGCCCGGACCGACCGTCCGGCGGCTACAATAAGGAGCGCATGGCGCTCTCCAGTGACGAAGCGGTCGAACAGGTGTTTGCGCTCCTCGATGCCTCGCGGGAGCGGGGATACTTCGGCGAGCAGGTGACGCAACTTGAACACGCGCTCCAGGCGGCGCAACTGGCGCAGGAAACCGGCGCAGGGGATGTTGTCGTGGCGGCGGCCCTGCTCCACGACGTCGGGCATCTCTGTACGAAACAGAGCACGGAACATGAGCAACACGGGGCGAACTACCTCCGCAGGCTCGGCTTTCCCGAATCGGTGGCGTTGCTGGTGGCGAGCCACGTGGACGCCAAGCGATACCTCACGGCTGTGCACCCGGACTACGCCGGGAGGCTGTCCGCTGCCAGCCAGGAGTCGCTGCGGCAACAGGGCGGTCCGATGACGCTTGAAGACTCGCTGCGGTTCCGAACGGAGCCGGGGTTTGAGGACAAGCTGCGGCTTCGAGCGTGGGACGAGCAGGCGAAGCAGCCGGGGCTGGAGACGCCGCCTCTGGAGAGCTACCGTCCGCTGCTGCTCCGGGTTCTGAACAGCGCATGAGGTTGCCGGCGTTCCGCGCGCCGCTTCCGTCCGTAAGCGCTACCTGACAAATGCGCCGGCGACGGGCCGGCCGATCCAGCAGGCCGGCATATCGAGACCGAGCAGCCACGCCGCCGTCGCCGCCGTGTCGAACGTATTGATCGGGGCCTCGATCTCTCTGCCCGATGCGACCCCGCTCCCCCAGGCGATCCAGGGAATCTCGAGTTCGGTCATCGTCATTCCGCCATGCTTCTTCCCTACCCCGCCATGGTCGGAACTGACGAGAAATACGGTCCGGGCGTCCGGAGCGGCGCCGCGGACGCCCTGGACGATTTCCCGAATGAACCCATCGGCCGCGGCAACCGCCTCGTAATACTCGCGCGACAACCACCCGTGATCGTGACCGGCATGGTCCACCAGATCCAGATGGACAAACAGCAGCGCCGGCCGGTTCGCCTTCCACCAGGACACGGCCTCAGCCGTCACGCGCTTCGGATCCTTGTCATGGAAGCGGTGGCTCGGCGCACTGGGCTCGACGAGCCGGCCGAAGCCGCCCCACTCGTGAAACACGCCGATCCGTGAATCCGGACGCTGCTGCCTGAGGATGCCGAAGATGGTGGGAAACCGCCCGTCGAGCCCTGTACACTGCGGCGTGAACTCGAACGTATCGACCTCCCACGCGTTCGAGGTGATCCCATGCTGCTCTGGACCGGCGCCCATGATCATGGACGCCCAGTTAGGACTGCTCACGGTCGGCATCACGCCGCGTGCGCGGAAACTCCAGGCTCCGCTCTTCCGGAACTCGTCCAGTTGTGGCGTCAGCGCCATGAGGATGCCGTCCGGACTCAATCCATCCACGCCAATGATGACGACGTGATCCGGGCGGGGTTGTGCGGAGAGCAGAGCAGCGGAGAGAGCCAAGAGAATCAGCGTGCGCATCGTTTTCTTTCACCTTAACCGACGCATCTTTGCGGCGTCGCGCGATTCATCCGTTTGTGACACGAATTTTCTATACTCAAACGAATCCCGGTGACCGAGATCCTGCGAGACGAACGGGGCCGCTGGCTGATCCGCATCTTCGCGATTACCTGGCTTGCCTACGCTTCCTACTATCTCTGCCGCAAGAACCTCAGCGTGCTCATGCCGCTGTTCAGCGGCGAACTGGGCTATACCAGCGCCGACCTGGCACAGGTGGTGTTCGCCTACAGCCTTGCGTATGCGCTGGGGCAGTTTCTGATGGGCACACTGGCGGATCGTTTCGGTCCCAGGTGGGTGGTGACACTCGGCATGCTCGCCTCCGCCGCCGCGACGGCGTTGATCGGCGTGTGGGAGGGGCTGACGATGCTCATCCTGCTGCAGGCGGTCAACGGACTTGCGCAGTCCTGCGGCTGGTCGGGCCTGGTGAAGGTCATGGCGTGCTGGTTCGATTACCGCCACCGGGGCTTCGCCATGGGACTGTGGACGACGAACTATGTTCTGGGCGGGTTTCTGGCGACGGTGTTCGTGACCTTCGTCGCAACGAACACGCTGCTGGCGCCGACGCTGGGCTGGCGACGGGGCGTCTGGGTTCCGGCCCTGGGCCTGGCTGCCGTTGCAGCGGCGTTTGCGCTGATCGTACGCAACAGACCCGTGGACGTAGGGCTGCCCGCGGTGGAGGAACGGGAGCAGGCGGCGCCTCGGCGCCGGGCGCCATTCCGCACCGTCATGACCAATCCCGTGGTGCTCGTGATCGCAGCGGCGTACTTCTGCCTGAAGCTCACGCGCTACGCGCTCCTGTTCTGGCTGCCGCTCTACATGACGCAGCGACTGCGCTATTCACCGGCCGAAGCCGGTTACACCTCGTCCGTGTTCGAACTGGTGGGATTCCTCGGCGCAATCCTCGCCGGGTACGTGTCAGACCGTTTCCTCAGTTCGCGGCGCTTCCCGGTGGCCGCAGTGATGCTGGCGGGACTGGCCGCCGCGTGCTTCTTCTTCCCGGCGCTGGGCGCGCTGGGCCGATGGGGCAATATCCTGGGAATCGCATTGATCGGGATCCTCACGTTCGGGCCGGACACGCTCCTCGGGGGCGCCGCCACGCAGGACGCGGGCACGCAGGAAGCGGCCGCGACCGCCGCCGGGTTTGTGAACGGCGTCGGTTCGCTGGGCAGCGTGCTCTCCCCGTTCGCCGTGGCCTGGGTCGCCGGCACCACAGGATGGGATAATCTCTTCTATCTGTTCTCGCTCATCTCCCTGTTCGGCGCGGTGATCGTGGCGCTGAAATGGAACCATGGCGTCCCGCTAACGGAAACATCTCCGGTGAGCGCTCAACCTATATGCCAGACCGACGCGCGGACATAGCGATCATTGGAGGCGGAATCCTGGGTCTGGCGCACGCCTGGCAGGCGGCCCGGCGCGGCCTGCAGACCGTTGTCTTTGAGAGACGGCCGCGGGCGATGGGCGCCTCGGTACGGAACTTCGGCATGGTGTGGCCCGTGGGCCAGCCTTCAGGCGAAATGCTCGAGACCGCGCTGCGCAGCCGCGACCTGTGGATCGAGGTCCTTGATGCCAGCGGCTTGCCCTACCGCCCGACTGGATCGCTGCATGCGGTCTACAACCCACTCGAAGAAGCCGTGGTCCGGGAGTTTGCCGAGATCGGACCCGGCCGCGGCTACACCTGCGAATGGGTGGAGCCGGAGGAAGCGCTGAAGCGGAGTTCCGCTCTAGTGCCGGACGGCTTGCGCGGCGCACTGTGGAGTCCGGGAGAGCTCACGGTGGATCCGCGCAGGATCCTCGCCGATCTCCCGGCGTGGCTTGCCGAGCGCTTCGGCGTGGAGTTGCAGTACGGGAGCCTTGTCCGTTCGATCGGGCTGCCGCGCATCGAAACATCCACAGGCGTCTGGCACGCCGAACGCGCGATTGTCTGCGCCGGTGACGAGTTCCAGACCCTATACCCGGAGGTCTTCAGCGAAAGCGGTCTGGTTCGCGTAAAACTGCAGATGCTGCGCACGGTTCCGCAACAGGGCTGGGAGCTCGGCCCGTCGCTGGCAGCGGGCCTGACGCTGCGCTTCTATAAGTCGTTCCAGATCTGCTCCACCCTGCCTGCCTACCGCGAGTGGGTGGCGGGGAATCTCCCCGAGTACGACGCCTGGGGCATTCACGTGCTGGCTTCGCAGACCGCCGACGGAGCGATCACGCTGGGAGATACGCACGAGTACGGAGACGCGCCGGACCTGTTCGATAAAACCCGCCTCGACGAACTGGTTCTCGACTATGCGAAGCGGTTTCTGCGGCTGCGGGACTGGACAGTGGCCGAACGCTGGCACGGCGTCTACTGCCAGCATCCGTTGCAGCCCTACTTCCGCGCTGAGCCGTCGCCAGGAGTCCAGATTCTCACCGGCCCAGGCGGCAGCGGGATGACGCTGTCATTCGGCTTAGCCGAACGTACGTTCCAGCTTACGTAAGCAACTTCTGAACAACGGAACCGTGCACGTCGGTGAGGCGGAAATCGCGTCCCATATGGCGGAAGGTAAGCTTCGTGTGGTCGAATCCGAGGCAGTGCAGAATTGTCGCCTGCAGATCGTGTACATGAATCGGGTGGTCGACGATATTCAGGCCAAGTTCATCGGTGCTGCCGATCACCTGCCCCGGCTTGATGCCGCCCCCGGCAAGCCAGATGCTGTAGCCGTCGGGATGGTGGTCACGTCCTGCGTTGTCGGCTTCTTCGGGACGGCGTAATTCGGACATCGGAGTGCGGCCGAACTCGCCGCCCCAGACGACGAGAGTTTCGTCGAGCATGCCGCGTTGCTTCAGATCCTTGAGCAGCGCCGCGGTTGGCTGGTCGGTGATGCCGCAGTTGCGTTCGAGACCTTTGTTGATGCCGCTGTGGTGATCCCAACTGGCGTGCATCAACATCACGAAACGCACACCGCGCTCCACGAGGCGCCGTGCCAGGAGGCAGTTGGTGCCGAATGCCCGGGTTTGCTCCTGGTTGACGCCGTAGGCATCGAGGGTCGCCGGAGATTCCTTGCCGAAATCCAACAATTCCGGCGCGGCGGATTGCATGCGGAAGGCGAGTTCGTACGAGTGAATCCGCGAAGAGATGGCCTCGTCACGCGTGATCGAGGAGCGATGGGTGTTCAGGTCGCGGATGGCGTCCAGGCGCGCCCGTTGCGTCTCCGCGGAGATCCCATCCGGGTTGGACAGGTACAGAATCGGATCACCCGTATTGCGGAACACGGTACCCGAGTACGTCGTCGGCAGGAAACCGCTCGAGAAATTGTCCGAGCCGCCGCTCGTTCCGACACCGGAAGTCAGGACGACGAATCCCGGCAGGTTCTTGGACTCGCTGCCCATGCCGTACACGACCCAGGAGCCGAGAGTCGGACGCCCGAATTGTGTGTGTCCGGTGAACAGCAGAAGTTGCCCGGGATGGTGGTTGAACGCATCGCTCTTCATTGAGCGGATCAGGCAGATATCGTCCGCACAGGTGGACAGGTGCGGCAGCAGATCCGACAGTTCCATGCCGCTCTGTCCGCGAGGGCGGAATTCGCGCGGGCTGGCCAGGACCGAAGCCGTCGGCTTGATAAAGGCGAGCTTCAGGTCTTTCGTCAACGAGGGCGGCAGGGACTGCCCGTGCCACTTCCGCAGCGCCGGCTTGGGATCGAACAGATCCATCTGGCTGGGCGCCCCTTCCATGAACAGGAAGATGACGTTCTTGGCTTTACCGGGAAAATGCGGGGCGCGCGGCGCCAGTGGGTCGGCCGCGAAACCCTCCACGCCGAGCAAATGCGCGAGGGCCGCCGTGCCCAGCCCGGCGCCGCACCGCCTGAGAAAATCGCGCCGCAACTCCATCGTCGATCCCATGGTGACCTACTCTCTGACAACGAACTCGTCGAGATTGAGCAGCACGCTTGCCAGCGCGGTCCAGGACGCCGTCCCCACCGGATCCGGCGCACCGGGTGCAAGCGCTTCCGCCGCCGTGCGATCCCGTTCGAAGATCGCCTTTTGTGTTAGCAAATACTTTCGTAAGCGATTGGTTTCTGTTGAATCCGGTTCGCGCGAAAGCACACGCAGGAAGGCGGTCCGGAGACGTTCCTCGAATTCACCCGGGTTAACGGTAAGCTGCGTTGCCAGGGCGCGGGCCGCCTCAAGGAAAACCGGATCGTTCAACAGGTTCAGCGCCTGCAGCGGTGTGTTGGAGCGCTCGCGCCGGCACGCTGTGACAGTCCCTTTGGGCGCGTCGAAATTCGCCAGCAGCGGGTAGGGCGTCGTGCGCTGGAAGTGAATATAGAGGCCCCTCCGGTACTGGTCGCGCCCGTCGCTCGCCGTCCACTTCACGGAATTTGCGTAGCCCAATTCGGCCACGCCCGCGGGCTGTGGAGGCCGGACGCTCGGCCCTCCGACGCGTGTGTCGAGGAGCCCGCCTGCCGCCAGCGCTGTGTCGCGGATGGACTCCGCGGGCAGCCGCAGCCGGGCTTGCCGCGCCAGCAGACGATTGTCCGGATCCTGATCTTTCAACTCCGGGCGTTCATGCGAACTTTGCCGGTAGGTTTCCGAAAGAACGATGCGGCGGTGGAGAGCCTTCAGACTCCAACCGTCATCCATGAGCGATGCCGCCAGCCAGTCGAGCAGTTCCGAGTGCGACGGCCGTTCGCCCTGCGTACCGAAATCCTCTGACGTTTTGACGAAGCCGTGGCCGAAGTACTCCTGCCAGATGCGGTTGACCACGACCCGTGCGGTGAGGGGGTTGTCTCTCGAAACGAGCCACCGCGCCAGGTCGAGCCGCGTCGCACCGGCCCCGGCCGGAAGCGGCGGCAGCACGGCCGGCGTTCCCGGAACGACCGGAATTCCCGGAGTCTGGTAATCCCCGCGGACGCGCAGGTGCGTCTTCCGCGGCTCTGTCTCTTCGGCGATCGCATATGCCTGGGTCAGTTGCGGATACTCGGCCTTAAGCGCCCGCAGCTTCTTGTCCAACTCATCGAAGCGGGCCTCGTTGTACGTCTTCCTCCCGACGGCGAAGTGGTAGTTGCGGACAAAGTGATCGATGAGGATGTCGCGCTCACGCGGGGTCCGCGCGGCCGGGGGCTTGCGGACGATGCGCGCGCCGTCTCCGGCTTCGGTGAGTTTCAGGACGCAGTCCCAGGCGAGGTCCCAGTCGGTCCACCTGCCGGGCTGTTCGGCGGCTGCCAGCACGCGCCGCTCCCAGTCTTCCTGAAGCGGCGCAACCCCATACTCCTTCAAGAGCGCCTCGCGCTTTGCCTGGTATTCGGCGCGGGTCCGCAGCCACGGTCCGATCTCGCCGCCTACCGGAGCGTCGATGTCGACCTCCATGGCGTTATCGAAGAACGCGTAAAGCTGGTAGAACTCCTTCTGGCTGATGGGATCGTACTTGTGGTCGTGGCATTGCGCGCAGCCGAACGTCAGCCCGAGCCACACGGTCCCGACGGTCGAGGCGCGGTCGACGACCGCTTCGAAGCGGAACTGCTCGTTGTCGACGCCGCCTTCGCGGTTGGTCAGGGTGTTGCGGTGGAAGCCGGTCGCAACCCGCTGTTCGACGGTGGCGTCGGGCAACAGATCGCCGGCGATCTGTTCGACCGTGAACCGGTCGAACGGCATGTCGCGATTCAGAGCGTTGATCACCCAGTCGCGCCAGCGCCAGGCATGGGGACGCACCCAGTCCTTTTCGTACCCGTCGCTATCCGCATAACGCGCGAGATCGAGCCACTGGCGCGCCCACTTCTCGCCGTAATGAGGGGAAGCCAGGAGGCGATCCACGTGCCGCTCGTAGGCGTCCGGACGCTCGTCGGAAAGAAACGCCCGCAACTCTTCGGGGGTGGGCGGCAGTCCCGTCAGATCCAGACTCAGACGCCGCAGCAGGACCGACCTTGGCGCCTCAGGAGAAGGAGCGATTCCTTCCTTCGTGAGACGCGCGCGGATGAAATCGTCGATCGAGCCATCCCGGGAAGCGCGAAGCGGCTGGAAGGCCCAGTGATCGCTGCGCGGATTCGGAGTTGAAGCCGTCTCGGCGGAGCGCGGCCACTTGGCGCCGCGGTCGATCCAGGCGCGAATGACGCCGATCTCCTCGGCAGTGAGCTTCGGCCCCGCTGGCGGCATCACCATCAATCCGCCGGCGCCCACCAGACGCCCGACCAGCGCACTGGCGCCGCTATCGCCCGGCTTGAAGACCGGACCGGAGTAGCCGCCCCGGAGCGCCGCCTCTCCGTCATCCAAACGCAATCCGCTCGTGGCCATCCGCGCGCTGTGACAGGCAACGCAGCGCTTCTGGAAGAGCGGCGCGACGTCCTTGGCGAAGTCCACCGGGCGATTCACCGGAGGGGGTAATGGAGTTTCTGCCGTGGCCGCCGCCACGGCAAGAAGCGCAAGGATTCCGATACGCACGATACTGCTCTATTATCGCGCGTCAGCAGCACTTGGCGCGGGCGTACTTCTCGCGCAGTCGGTGTTCGCAGAAATGCCGCCACTCCTCGGCGGAATGCTGCCGGTTATGGGCGGTCAAGTGCCGCTGGTAGGCGCTCTCGTCGGACAACTCCCGCAACAGCGCCATGACGAACTTGCCGAAATCGCGCAGGTGTCTCATAGTTCCTCCGGACGCAGTCGCGAGAGAACGAACGGCGACTCGTTGACCTCAGCCCGCTCGGACCCGCGAAGGATTCCAATCCACAGCCGCACCGAGTCGATCAGAATTGTCACGACCAGGACGACGAAGATCGCGCACACTGCCGCGTCGAGGCGCGCGTTGAAAATCTGTGTCTGCGTGATCCGGACCTGGTCGGCGGCGACGGCTCCGCTCGCCAGGGCCGCCTGGAGCTGCGAGGCCTGAGCGAGGAAGCCGATACGCGGCTCCGGCGACAGAATCTTCTGGTACGCTGCCGTGAACGTCACCACCAGCAGCCACGCCAAGGGCATGCACGTGATCCACATGTATTTCGCGCGGTGCATCTTGATGAGGATGGTGGTGGCCACGCAGAGGGCGATCGCCGCCAGCAACTGGTTCGCGATGCCGAACAGCGGCCACAAGGAGTTGATGCCGCCCAGCGGGTCGATCACGCCCTGGTACAGGAAGTAGCCCCAAGCGAGGACAATCGCGGCGCTGGTTCCGATGACCCCCGGCATCCAGCTTGTGCGTCCCAGCGGCTTGTGCACGTGGCCGAGCAGGTCCTGCAGCATGAAGCGTCCGACCCGCGTGCCTGCGTCGAGAATCGTGAGGATGAACAGCGCCTCGAACATGATCGCGAAGTGGTACCAGAAGCCGAGGATGCGCTCGCCTCCAAGACCGGTGGCGAAGATCTGGGCCATCCCAAGCGCCAGCGAAGGTGCTCCGCCCGTGCGGTAGAAGAGCGTCTCTTCGCCGACTTGCCTTGCGAGCGTCTCCATCTGCGCGACACTTACGGGATACCCCCACGACGAGATCGTCGCCACGGCCGCCTCCGGCGTCGCCCCGACGACACCAGCAGGCGAGTTCACGGCGAAGAACACGCCCGGTTGCAGGACGCAGGCCGCAATCATGGCCATGATCGCTACGAAACTCTCCAGGAGCATCGACCCGTACCCGATAGGCCAGGCGTGCGATTCACGCGCCATGATCTTTGGTGTGGTCCCGGAAGAAATCAGCGAGTGGAATCCGCTGATGGCGCCGCAGGCAATCGTAATGAAGCAGAAGGGGAAGATCTTGCCCGCGAAGATGGGACCGGTTCCGTCCACGAAGCGGGTGAACGCGGGCAATTGCAGTTCGGGCCGGACGAAGAGAATCCCCACACCCAACAGCAGAACGACGCCGAGCTTCACGAACGTACTCAGGTAGTCGCGGGGCGCCAGCAGCAGCCACACAGGCAGCGCGCTTGCCGCGAAGCCGTAGATGATGATTGCAATCGCGAGCGAGGTGGCCGAAAGCGTAAACACCGGCGCGAGCGTGGCGGAATGGGAGATCCACTCGCCGGCGAAGATGCTGAGCAGAACGAGGCCGAAACCGATCAAGGAAATCTCCAGCACCTTGCCGGGCCGCAGGTAGCGCAGATAGATGCCCATGAACACCGCGATCGGCATCGTAGCGGCGATGGTGAATGTTCCCCAGGGGCTGCCCTTCAGCGCGTTCACGACCACCAGCGCCACCACGGCCAGCAGGATGATCATGATCAGCAACACCGTCAACAGCGCGGTGAAACCGCCGACTTTGCCGATCTCCTCGCGCGCCATTTGGCCGAGCGACTTGCCATCGCGCCGCATCGAACAAAACAAAATCACGAAATCCTGAATCGCGCCGCCGAGCACCGCGCCGACGATGATCCACAGCGTTCCGGGAAGATAGCCGAACTGGGCGGCGAGCGTGGGACCCACGAGCGGACCGGGGCCGGCGATCGCCGCGAAGTGATGGCCGAAGACGATCCACTTGTTGGTCGGTTCAAAGTCGTGGCCGTTGCGCAGGCGCTCGGCCGGCGTTGCCCGGTCGTCGTTGAGCATCATCACCTTGGTGGCGATGAACTTCGCATAGAAGCGATACCCGATCAGGTAGATGCAGACCGAGGCGACGACCAGCCAGAAGCTGTTCACCGGCTCGCCCCGGTTCAGTGCCACGTCGGCGAGGGACGACGCTCCCAGCAGGGCGACCCCGCCCCACAACAAGTGCCCAAGGATACGTTTCATGGATTGCGCGAAAGGCCTTTCGGTTGACAACTACCAGAACGGCGCCGCTCACGCAAGCGAAATCCGCTCAGCGGGTCCGGAGCCATGCTTCGAATACCGGACACCGGACGCTGCCGTTCCTCGTGAGTCCGAACCGCTCAAGCGAAGGTTCGCCGGCCGACTCCTTTGTTTTCGCCGCACGAACCAGCGCGTGACGTTCGGCTTCGGTGGCAGGCTCCCAGAGATGAGTGCGGAAATATTGTCCGGCGCGGTTCTTCTCGATGGTCTCGATCGTCTCCGTGATGGCGCGCTCCACCATGGTTTCATCGACCACCTTGCGGAAGCCCTCCTTGGACGCGGCGCTGGCAAGGAAACGCGCGATGGCAAGATCGCCACCGGAAGCAGCCGCGATCCGCGCGTTGGCCTCGTGCGTCCATTGGATGTCTTTCCACCGTCCGCACTCGGCGATCATTTCTGTGAGACCAACAGGATCGAGCGGATGGACCGGCAATTCGGAGAAGCCATCAGCCGACGCGCGAAACGCGACGGCAACCACCGTAAGATCCTGAATGCCCAGCAGCGGAGCAATCTCCGGCAGCACCCGGTCGGCATCGTCCAGCACGACCACGATGGGACCGGAGCCCCCGGCCGCGACAAACGCCCGGGAAAGCTTCCGGAAGCGCGTTTCGAAGTCACTACCGCTGCCCGGTCCGCGCGCGATCTTCCGGGCTTCGAGTTCGCGCCCGATGGCGGCGAGAACAGCCGCCGTGACGCTGCCCTCCACCTGCCGCGCATCCACCCACGCGCAGGGCCGATCCGGAACGCTCAGAAGTTGCCGTGCGAGGGAAGTCCGCCCGGACTTCCTCCATCCCCGCAACAGAACGTGGCGCCCGGCAGACGTCGCCGCGTTGAGCGAAGCGAGCAAGCCGTCGCGGCCAAAGAACCATGCGGGAGCGGTCACCGGTCCCAAGTCTGCGTAAGGATCCGCTAACGCCGGATACGGCCGCTCCCAGATCCGGAGCGATGGCTTGGCCGTGCCCGCGGCCATGGCACGCCGCACGGATAGCGGGTTGAGCGGAATCACGATGCCGGGAATCTCCTGCCGCACGCGCCGAATTTCAGCCCGGGTCCCACGAGGATCCTCCGTCAGCAGGTAGCAGCGGAACGACGAAGGTGCGGCGTCGCCGGCCGACTTCTGGAGCGCTGTCCAGGCGCGCAAGACCGATTCGATCACGGATGATTCACCCGGCTCCCAGGCGGCGGCGAAGCCAGGCAGTTCGCTTTCAGGAGGCGCCAGGCGCAGCACGGAGCCGTCGACGACGCGCGCGGTGCGAAAGCCCGCCTGGACGAAGAAATCGCCCATTCCCGCCAGACGGTTGCCACCGCGCGTCACCCAGAACCCCACTCCGCCGGCCAGTCCGTAGACGCCAAACAGACCAAGGAACCAGGCAGGTTTGGCCGGTATGGCGTCCCACGCCATGCGAACGGGGGCGGGCGCGGGACGAGCGGACTCGCCATTTCCCGTTAGAACGTTCACGCGCTGCAATTCGCCCCGATAGTAAGCCAGCGGATACAGCGGTTCCGGCAGCCGGCCGAAGCGGACGTACGCAGCTTCGCCGCCGCTCTCCGACGCCGCGTAATGCAGACGTTCAACATCGTACAGAAGCCACTCGCTGCCTGGCAGGAACGCAAGGACAAAGCGATGCTCCCCGCCGGCGGCATCCCAGAAATCGACCATGCCTTCGCGACTCGCCCCGGCAATCCGGCTGCTGTCCGGACTCCAGGCGCACGACATGAATTCCGACCCGTGCCCTTTGAGAACCCGCGCCTCGCCGGAAGCCGTATCGCGGACAATCACGGCGCCATCGAGGCCGGAGGTAGCCAGCGAGCGTCCCGACGGCGCCCAGGCGACGGCCATGACGCTTCTCTCGTGGTCCCGATAGACGCTGACTTCAGCGCCCGTGGCGGCATTCCACAGCCGCACGGTCCGGTCCAGGCTGGCGCTCGCCAGGAGCATCCCGTCCGGGCTGAACGCAAGCGACGTGATGGACCCCGTATGACCGGCCAGAACGCGGATTGGAGCGGTATCGGATTCGCCCCAGACGCGGATGAGGCGGTCGTCGCCCGCCTCGGCCAGCAATGATCCGTCGGGATTCCAGGCAACGGCGACAGATCCACGGTTGGCGGCTGGCAACTCACGAACCAGGGCCTGGGTTTCAGCGTTCCACACCTTCACTGATCCATCCCCGGAAGCCGTTGCAAACCTGCCGCTCCGCGCGAAAGCGAGAGCAAAGATGGCGTCAGCGTGCGCGCGGAATGAACCAACGAAGCGGCCCGTTGCGGTCTCATAAAGGTACACGGAGTTGTTGAATCCGGCTGCGGCCACAGTGCGTCCGTCGGGACTCCAGGCCACGGAAGTCACGGTACCGCGCTGATTCGCCAGACTGTGCACGAGGGCGCCGCTCGACGCATCCCACACCCGCACAACGGAATCCCGGCCGGCCGTCGCGAAGTATGAGCCGTCCGGGCTCCAGACAGCGGCCGTCACAAGCTGAGGCGCGCCTTGCGCTCGGGCCACGACCTCACCGGAGCCGGCGGACCACAGGAACACGGAGTGATCTTCCGCCCCGCTCGCCAGACGCGTGCCGTCGGGACTCCATGCGACCGAAGTCAGCGGGGCGCGCTGTTCCTTAAGTTCGAGGCGCATCTCTCCGGAGCCTGTCCAGATACGGACAGCGCGATCGAGACCGGCCGTGGCCAACTCCGAGCCATCGGGGCTCCAGGCAGCCTGCGTCACGACGTGGGTGTGCGCGGCGATGCTGCGGACACTCTGCCCGCTGGCGGTCCACACCCGTACCTGGCCGTCCCAGCAGGACGTTGCGAAGTGCTGCCCGGAGGGATCCCAGGACACGGACGTGACCACATGCGGATGGCTGAGCGGGTCGCTCGCGGGCTCGCCGCTCGTTGCGTCCCAGACGCGCACCGTGCGATCCTCACCCGCGGTCACAAGAAGCCTGCCCGCCGGATGCAGCGCGACACTTCGCACGGGGCCGGAGTGCGCCTGGAACCGCAACGATGCCTGGTCGGTTTCAGGACGCCACACCGCGACAAAGCCGTCGGCCAAAGCCCCGGCCGCCGAAGCGCCATCCAGACTCCACGCAACGCTCCGCACCGGCGCGCCAGCCTTGAAGGATGCACTCAACGAGCCGTCGAGCGAATTCCATACATGCATCGTTCCGTCTTCACCCGCCGATAACAGCCGCGCGCCGGAAGGATCCCATGCCACCCCGTTGACACGCCCGCGATGGTCCCGGAGGGTACGAACGACGCGCCCGCTCCGCGCGTTGAGCACGCGGACGGTGCCGTCCCAACTTGCAGTCGCCACCCACTGCGCGTCGGGGCTCCAGGAGACTCCCGACACGAAGCGGACATGACCGGATGGGATGAAGATCTCAGCCGGGGTGGACACGGGCGCGCGCATGATCAGCAGAATCGCCCAGCCCGCCGCCGCCGCACAGAGGAGCACAATAGAGGCCGTCCCGGCGCGCAACAACGTCTTCCGAAGTGGGTTCATACAAATGCCGCCATCAGCGCCCGTGGAGGCGGTTTTCGTACCAGGTCACGTTGCGGCTGTTCTGTCCGGCCACCAGAACATCGAGATCGCCGTCGTTGTCCATGTCGACGAGGCGGATGTCGTAGGCAGCCTGGTCGTGGTGGATAAAGTGCGTCGTGAAGTTTCCCTTGCCGTCGTTTTCAAACCACGCCACGACGAAATCGTCCTTGGCGCAAGTGACCGCGTCGATGTCTCCATCGCCATCGATGTCGCCAATAGCGAGGGAGTGCGGACCCTCGAGGTCCGGGTGGATTACGTGCATCTTCCAGTCCGGTCCTTCAAACCAGAGCACGCCCTTGCCATGGCCTCGCGTGGCGATGAAGTCCATGATGCCATCGCCGTTCACGTCGGCCATCAGAATGTTGGTCGCGCCTTCGTGGTTCTCCGCGATCACGTGCTTATTCCAGCCGCGCTGCCTCGGATCGGCCGGAGCTTCCCACCAGGCGAACCAGTTGCCGCCTTCGGGGATCTTGGCCGCGCTGGCGATATCGGGCCGGCCGTCGCCGTTCACGTCGCCGAATCCCAGGTAATGGCTGAGGCCGGGGGCGTCGCCGGCGGCGAAGATGTAGCGTTCCCAGTGCTGCGCCGTGCGCGGATTCGGAGGGACGCGGAACCATGCCAGGGAGTTGGCGAACGGCCCCTTAGGTTGGGCGCTGTTGCCGATCAGGTCCAGTTTCCCGTCACCATCCACGTCGCCGGTGATGAGGCCGTGAATGCCGTCCACGCCGCCGATCGCCGAGCTGTCGACAACGTGGTAACGCCACGGGTCGCGCAGCGCGTTGGCCGGCTGTTCAAGCCAGTAGATCAGGCCGGGAGAATAGCGTGCTCCGATGAAGTCCATGCGTCCGTCGCCATCGACATCGATCAGTTCGCTATGGATGGCGTTGACTCCGGAGTGCAGCACGGTCTTGCGCCAGTCCGGAGCCACGTAGAGAAGGGTCTGGCCATTGCCGTTGGTGATCACGTCTTTGAGGCCATCGCCATTCACGTCGGTGGCGACGGCGGTCTGGGCGGGAAAGCCTTCCGCCACGACGTGGCGGGTCCAGATCTCCTGCGTTTCGTTCCAGTAGATCCTGATATTCTGTGTGGTGCGGCCGCCGGCGATGATCTCGGGCAGCCCGTCTCCGTTCAGGTCGGCGACCGCCATGTCTTCCGTCGCCATCTCGCCGCCGTCGACCATCGTCTTCGTCCAGCTTCCCGCGCGTTCGCGCTGATAGACGGCGACGCCGCCGCCCTTCTCACGCCAGCCAACCGCCAGCGCTTCGTTGCCGTCGCCGGAGAAATCGCCCCAGCCCAATGCGTGGGCTCCGGCAAGTTCGTTTTCGATCGTCTCACGCGGCCACAGGCCTTCCGCTTCCGAGTAGACGACGATCGAGTTTCCGTGCCACGGTTCGACGGTTGCCAGGCGGCGCGTCCGCCCGGTGCGGCCCAGCTTGATTTCACCCGGCTGTCCTTCGCCGATCTTGCGGCGCGACCATTCGCCCGACGGCGACCGCTTCAGAGCGTGCACGCCTTCGCGGCTTGCCGTGACGATCTCCTCGCGGCCGTCGCCGTCGAAGTCGGTGACGATGAAGTTGTGTGCGATGTGGAGCGTCTCGTCGGCGATCTCGGGCTTCCATGGGTCGCGGAACGGATCGGCGGGAATGCGGTACACCAGCACGCGCAAACCGTCGCCCTGCCACTCCGGAGGCGTATTGCCGCGCCCGTGCAGAGGCAGCGCGACCAGTTCCTTGCGCCCGTCGCCGGTCACGTCGGCCCAGCGGATGCGGTGCAGGGTCGGCTCCGCGCCGATCGGCGTCATCCGCCAAAGACCGCCGGCGGGAGCGCCCTGGCGCGTGATCCATTGCAGGCTGCCCCCGCTTTGGGTATTGCGGGGCTGCCAGTCGGCCGCCAGGGCAAGGTCAGGATGCCCGTCGCCATCGACGTCGTACACATCGAAGGCCACGTTATCCTTCTTCGTCGCTCCGTCCAGCACGATGTGCTTCTCCCACGTGGGGTTCTCGTACCACACCGCCTGCGCCGGACCGATGGCGACAATGTCCGGTTTGCCGTCGCCGTTCATGTCGGCCACATTCACGGCGTAGACGACTCCGAAGTCGCGCTGGATCTCCTGCGGGCGGAACTTCGGCGCCGCGCACACGGTGGAGGCGCACACAAGCAGGGGTACAATGAAGCGCATTATGCGGAATTTTATCCCACTGGCAGCGGCGCTCGCCGGTTTGGCTGCGTGGAGCGCCAGCCGCCCTCCGGAGATTCCGTTCACGAGGCACATGATCGACGGGGGCGCCAGCGAGACGTGCGCGGTGGCGGACATCGACGGGGACGGCAAGCCCGACATCGTCTCCGGCGAGTTCTGGTACCAGGCCCCGGACTGGAAGCCGCACCGGTTCCGCAGCCTGAACTACGAGAACTACTACATCGACAACTTCAGCGACCTGGCCGTCGACGTCAACGGCGATGGCCACGTGGACATTGTCAGTTGCTCCTACTTCAGCAAGCGCCTCTACTGGCTGGAGAATCCTGGCCGCGGCCGGGGCGTCTGGAAGGAACACGACATCGACAGCGGATACTCCGTGGAATTCGCGTTCCTCGTGGATCTGAACAACGACGGCAAGGCGCTGGAGATCCTGCCGCAGCACGCTCCCGCTAGCTCGCCACTTGCGTGGTACGAACTGAGGGGCGGGCGCTGGGTGAAGCACGTGGTGAGCGACAAGAGCTATGGCCACGGGATCGGGGCAGGCGATATCAATGGCGATGGACGCACCGACATCCTCACGCCGCAGGGATGGTTCGAAGCCCTTCCGGGCGGCCAATGGAAATGGCGCCCCGAATACACCTTCGACAAGGGAGTCGGGTTCCTGTTCGTGCGTGACGTGGATGGCGACGGCCGCAACGACATCGTGACCACGCATGCGCACGACTACGGATTTTACTGGCTCGGGCAGCAGCCGGACGGCCAGTGGACGCGCAATGCAATCGATGAAAGCTGGTCGCAGGCGCACGCCATGACGATGGTGGATCTGAATAGCGACGGCCGCATGGACTTCGTCACTGGAAAGCGCTACCACGCGCACAACGGCCGCGACCCGGGCGGGCGCGAACCGCTCGGGATCTACTGGTACGAATCGATCCCGTCGGCGAATCCGAAGCGCCAACTGGAATGGGTCCGACACACGGTGGATTACGGAACGCGCGCCGGAGGGGGCATGCAGATCCCCGTTGTCGACCTCGACGGAGATGGCGACCTCGACTTCGTGGTCGCGGGAAAGAGCGGCCTGTTTCTCTTCGAGAACCGGACCAAGGGGCGTTAGACCGATGGACTTACTCGAAAGATTGCACGCGTTGCCGGAAGGCGAGGAAAGCCTGCGCGAGACGCTGCGCCTGGCGGTCGAGCATCTCGGCGCCGACAGCGGAACGATTCACCTGTTGGAGTCTCCCGGCCTGCTGCGCCTGCGGGCTGCATCAGAGGGCATTCCGGAGATCGTCTTGCGCACGGTGGAGACCGTGCCCGTAGGAAAGGGCATGGCCGGACTCGCGGTGGATCGCATTGCTCCCGTCACCGCGTGCAACATCCAAACCGATACCAGCGGCGATGTCCGCCCGGGCGCCAAAGCGACGGGGTTGGAGGGCGCGATCGTTGTGCCGATCCTGCGCGGGGCCGAAGCGGTGGGCGCTTTGGGCGTCGCCAACCGGCAGGAGCGGACGTTCACCGCGGAAGAAACGCGCGTGCTCACCGAGATCGGCCGCTTGATCGCCGCCCGCTTCATGCCATAATTCAGTCGGATCCACGATGAACCCTGAAACCGGAGTGATGGCGGGTCAGTGTGTGCTTGTGACGGGCGCGGGCCGCGGCGTGGGCAAACGCCTGGCGCTCGGGTTCGCCAATGCCGGCGCCCGCCTGGCCCTGCTCGCGCGGAGCAAGCCCGAACTTGACCTGGCGAAACTCGAGATCGAACATGCGGGCGGCATGGCGCTGCGCCTGCGCTGCGATGTCCGCGACTACGAGCAGATCGCCGCGGCCGTCGAGCGGACCCGTTCGAATCTCGGCGTCGTGGATGTGCTGGTGACGGCCGCCGGCATCCAGGGACCCATCGGCCCGCTCGCCGACGTGAAGCCCAAGGCGTGGGCCGAAACCATCGAGATCAACCTGATCGGCGTTATGAATTCGATTCGGGCGGTGCTGCCGGACATGATCAAGCGGCGCTCGGGAAAGATCATCGTGCTCAGCGGCAGCGGAGCGGCGTTTGCCCGCCCGAATTTCTCCGCGTACGCGGCGGCCAAGGCGGCCCTGGTGCGCATGGTGGAATCGGTGGCGCTCGAAGTGCGCGACGATAATGTCCAGATCAACTGCATGGGACCCGGCGGGGTCTACACGCACATGACCGATGAGATTCTGCAGGCCGGCGAGCGGGCGGGCTCAAAAGAGATCGAGACCGCCGAAGAGATCCGGCGTACGGGCGGCGTGCCCTTTGAGCAGCAAATGGAATTGGCCCTGTTCCTGGCATCTCCGCGATCCAATCACATCACGGGCAAGTTTCTCCACGTGAATGACACCTGGAAGCGGCTGGAGAAGGCCAACATGCACCCGGAGGCGTTCACACTGCGGCGCGTCCTGAAGGTGGGACGCGGAGCTCCCGTAACCGAATAGCGGCGGTTGCCGCTCGCACCAGCCTTTGCGATCATTGGGGCGAAAGGAAACCTGCCGTGCGCCTGCTCTCATTTTGCATTGTCGCCGTAGCGCTCGTGACGCCTTCCCTGAGCCAGACCCAGCCCGAACGGAAGAAGATTCTCGTCATCGGCCGTTCCGCGGGATTCCAGCACGATTCGGTGTCGCACGCGATGGGCACACTGTGGAAACTGGGCCAGGACACCGGCCTCTGGGATACATTCCTCCGCACCGATACGCAACTTCTCACAAAGAAGAAGCTTTCGGGCAACGCCAAGAACCTTGATTTTTTCGACGCGGTCGTTTTCTACACGTCGGGCGAACTGGAGATGGATGACGAGCAGAAGGCGGCGCTGCTGTCGTTCATCCGCGAGGACGGCAAGGGATTTCTGTCCGCGCACAGCGCGACCGATACGTTCTACAAGTGGCCGGAATACGGGGAACTGATCGGGGGATACTTCGACCAGCATCCCTGGCACCAGCAGGTGCGCGTCCGTGTGGAGGACCGCGAGTTCCCCGCGACCCGGCACTTCCCCGAAGCCTTCGAGTTGACCGATGAGATCTACCAGTTTCGTAACTACTCGCGCGAGCGTGTCCGCGTATTGCTGAGCCTCGATACGGCCTCGGTCGATCTCAAGAAACCGAATGTGCGGCGAACCGATGGAGACTTCGCGCTTGCGTGGGTGCGCCAGTACGGAAAGGGACGCGTCTTCTACTCCGCTCTCGGTCACCGTGAAGCGGTGTGGAACCATCCCGGCATGCAGCGGATGTGGGTGGAGGCCATCAAGTGGGCCACCGGCATCACGCAGGGCGATGCGACGCCCCGTCCCCGCTCCACCCGCTAGCTCGCATGGCGTTCCCAACGATTCTCGAAGAGCAACTGGAGTTCGTTGTGCCGTCATCCGGACGGCGGCTCGACGGACTCGTCGAACGCTATCTGAGCAACTTCGAGACACACATTGGCGGACACAAGCCGAAGGAAGTGTTCCGTTCCGGGGATACCGTCTCCTTCTCCGGCGGAATGTTCCGGTGGGTGAGCAAGGCGAACCTTCTGGTCCCGGTGCAGCATGGTTCCGTCACCGCAACGCTGGTGTCGGGACGGCTGCGTGTCGCCTACTCCCTCGACATGAGTTTCAGCGCGTACGGGAACGTCCTGATGATCCCGGTGTTCACGTGGATGTTTGCCCGGCAGGGGCTGAGCATGATTGCGGGACTCGCGATTGGCCTCGGTGTCTTCGGCCTGTCGGCGGCATCGAGCTGGTGGTGGGTGCGGTGGCGCTTCCGGCGCGTCCTCCACAGGACATGGGAGGACGCGCGGCCGCGGACCACGCAGGACGTCGGGTTCCCGGGCTGATCCTAGCGCCCGCCCCGCCGGGCCGCACCGCACGGGTTGCCAGTGCGGGTCATGTTGAGCTCGTGGCTGTTCGCGATCTCGGCCAGCGACGTGAGGTGTAGAAACGCGGCGAACTTGGTCCGCGCCTCGCTCCAGGCAGAATGCGCTGAGCAGGGGTTGTCATCCGCACACGGTCCGCTGTATCCGAGCACGCAGGACGGGTGGACCAGCTCCCGCTCAAACACCGCCACGATCCGGTGCAGCATGATCGAACGCGCGGGGGCGGCAAGGCGGTATCCGCCGCCTGTCCCGCGCGACGCTTCAACGATCCCCGCGTTGTTCAGTTCATTGAGGATTTTCGCCAGGTAGTTCGCCGGGATGGCCGTCTCTTCCGAGATGCGGCGGCCGGGAACCGCTTCGTCGCCGCCCTGCGCGGCGATGAATGCGAGCGCGCGCAGCGCATACTGCGATGTATTGGAAAGCATCGATCACTTCATCCTACGCCCAGTTTCTGCGCTCGACGATGGTGGGCGGTTCGTAGGTGACGCCCCGCGCCAGCCTCGCCTCCTCCCGGCGCGCGGACCAGAGAAAGAGCGGTCCAAGGAGGCGTGACGCCATTCCCGCGGCCCATCCGAGATCCAGGGCGATATCGCGCCGGAGCCTCGCGATCTGGGCGCTGACGGATTCGTTCGTCTGCCTCAGGTGGCGCTCCATGGCCCACAGGATGCCGCCATAGATATGCTTCAGGCTGGCCACCTCGCGCTCGAATCGTGCCCGGACACGGGCGTCCGGCGAGAACCGGTAGCGGCGCCACCCTTGCAGGATCGTGTCGCAGATGCGGAACAGGCTGGGGCCGTTCACTTCGTAGTCCCGCTCGAACGCCCAGTCCAGCAGACGTTTGGAATCGTCGCGGCCAATGGCGGCGTGCAGAAAATTAAATTTGTACTGGCCGTGGATGTCCGCCAGATCCGTGTCGAGGAGCAACCCGCGATCGTTCATCTCTTTGTGCAGCGGCGTTCCTGGAACAGGCGTGTAAAGCATGAACTGGTGGAAGTCCGTTCCGTGCGCGACCGCATGCTCGATCTCGTCGTGGATGTTCTGCGGCGTGTGGTGTTCGAGTCCGATGATGGTGGACCCCAGCAGCTTGATCCCATGCGTGCGCATCTCCCGCGCGAGTTCCAGTGTGTCGATGCCGTTCAACTTCGCGTATTGCGAGCGCGGCGATTCGAGCCCGATCCAGACCCAGGACACACCCAGATCGACCAGCTCCTGCATCGTGTATTTGCGGATCGCATTGGCCGAGGAGAACACGTACAGCTCCCAGCTCTTGTTGGCCGCCTTCATGCATTCCAGAAGCTCCAGCGCGCGCTTGCGGAAGAGCAGGAAGTTTTCGTCCATCATGAAGAAGGAACGCACGCCGAGCTTGCGTTCCATCTCCTCCATCACGTCGAAGACGGCGCGGCCGGACTCGTAGAAGTTGGAGAACTTGCCCTTGCCGCCAAAGAAGGCCGACGTCGTGCAGAAGTTGCATCCGAGCGGGCAGCCGACCGAGGGAATGACCGTCGCGGCCGTGGCTCCGTGCCGCGCCGGCGACCGGAAGCCGAGAGCGCGGGTCCCGAAGCCGGACACGATCATCGGATGGCACACCGGCTGCGCGGGATCCTCGCCGAGGTAGGAGCGCATCCACGAGATTCCTTCGCCACGGACGAAGTGGTCCGCATCCATCATGTGTTCAATCCCAGGAATGGCGGTGACGTGCCCGCCGACAACGACCTGCGCTTGCGGTGCATGCTCCCGCGCGAGACGGCACATTTCGCGCACCTTGCCCACGTTGACGATGATCCCCGAGATGCCGACGACGTCGTAGGGATGGTTACACAGTTCGCGGATGAATGCGTCGCGCGTGGGGAAGTCGAGCACGGTCGATGGCGCGGCGATGTTCTCCTGGATCATCATGATGCCCCAGGAGCGGTGAAACATGCGCAGCGAGAACGGTCCCTGGGCCCGGGTGACCTGGTTGTGATACAACTCCATCGGATTGATGGAACGGCTGCCGTATGGATCGTCTTGAGCATAGGGGCCGAATACGGAGGAGAGAAGGATGCGAGCGTTGGCTTTTTTCGGATGAGAGGTCATGGACGGTGCAGCTACCTGCGAAGCAGGATAACATGACTTGTTCATCCATAACTCTATAATGGGAGTGCTATGAACTTGCTGGAGGCGTTTCTCGGGGAGCACGCCATGATCCGCGGCATGCTGTCGTGCCTTGTGAGGCAGAGCCACCGCGACACGCCGGCCCGCCTTCGACCGGCTTTGGCCCTGGTGGAAGATGCGCTGCTCTGCCACGCTGCGACCGAAGATCAACTGCTGTTCGATCGCCTGCATACAACGCGCGCGGGGCTGTCGGCGGCGCTGGAGTCGATGCAGCGGGAGCATGAAGCGATCCGCGGCAAGCTGGGAGCGCTGAGGAGAGCGCCGGAGAGCGAGTTTCGCGCCGGGCTGGAACGGTTCGCGGAACTGGTGAGCGACCATTTCGCGGTGGAAGAGCGCGTCCTGTTCCCGCTGGTTTCGGAGATGGTGGAACCGGCCGCGCTGAGCCATCTGGCGAAGCAGTGGGCGAAGCAGCGGGGCGTGGATTCCGGGAAGTGAGCGCGTGGGAGGGCGTTCAGTTGCCTCCCGTCGATGCCGGGTCGTATGCTTGAGTGGTTTCGGCCTTCCATGCGAGTTGACCGCCTGACAGTCGTGAACTTCAAGGGCTTCACCAGCCGGGAGTTCCAATTCCATCCAGAGTTCAATCTGCTGGTCGGTGAAAACGGCAGTGGAAAGACATCTGTCCTGGACGCATTGTCTGTTGCGATTGCCGGTTGGCTGCTTGGATTTCGAGGGAAGCCGGACACGCGTCATATCCGGTCGCACGAAGTCCGCTTGGCCGAGATTCGGGCGGGAAAGAAGCGGGTCGCAACATGGGAAGCACAATATCCCTGCGCAATCGAAGCAGCCGGTGAGGTCCAGGGCGAGGCGGTGATGTGGCGGCGCGCGCTGAACACAAGCGGCGGGCGAACGACGAGCGGCGAGGCGCGCCTGTTGAGGAATCTCGCGGCGACCAGCGACGACGCGGTTCGCTCCGGCCGGGAGGTATTGCTGCCGCTGATCTCCTACTACGGAACCGGCCGTCTCTGGAACGTACCGCGTGAGACTGCGCAAGTGAGCAGCCGGTCAGCGCTGGCCCGGTGGGCGAAGCAGAGCAGGCTTGCCGGTTATCGAAACAGCGTCGATCCACGCCTGTCGGTATCCGAACTCGTCGGGTGGATCGCCCGTCAGGCTTGGACGGCGTTTCAACGAGGCAGTGGGCCACCGGCGTTGTACCGTGCTGTTTCGGCCGCCATTGCCGGTTGCGTCGAGGGAGCCAAAGACATCTCCTATGACGCGAGTCTGGGTGAAGTCGTCGTTGACATGGGTGTGCGGGGACGGCAGCCGTTCAACAACCTCAGCGACGGCCAACGCTCCATGCTGGCCATGGTTGGAGATATCGCCCAGAAGGCGATTCACTTGAACCCGCATCTCGAATCGGATGCACTAAGAGAAACGCCGGGTGTTGTCCTGATCGACGAACTGGACCTCCACCTGCACCCTCGCTGGCAGCGCCACCTGATTGAGGACCTGCGCAGCATTTTTCCGAAGATCCAGTTCTTCGCGACCACGCACTCTCCGTTCCTGATTCAGTCCCTTCGTTCGGGCGAGGAGCTTGTCATGCTTGACGGGCAGCCGGTCGCAGAGCTGGGCAACAAGCCGATTGAAGAAATTGCTCGAGGCATCATGGGTGTGGCCAATCCGCAAGTCAGTGCGCGGTACGAGGAGATGACGGAAGTGGCCCGCCATTATCTCGAAAACCTTGAGCGAGCTCGATTGACGCCCGCAAAGAAGCTGGACAAGCTGAAACAGAAGCTGGAGGAGTCCATCGCGCCCTATGCCGACAATCCGGCCTATCAGGCGTTCCTACGGATGAAGCGGGTGGCCGAACTGGGCGAGTGATGCGGCCGGTCAGACGGGGCCCCAGCCCGATCTCTCATGATTTTGAGGATTACAGAAAGGCGAAGGAACCTTTGGTCGAACGTCTCGGAATGTACTGTAGCTATTGCGAGCGCCGCCTCCCGACCTCGTTGCATGTGGAGCACATCCAGCCGAAGAGTCTCCACCCCGACCTGGAGGGGCGCTGGGAGAACTTCCTCCTTGCGTGCGTGAACTGCAACTCGCACAAGCGAGAACGTGACGTCCCGTTTACCGACGTTTTTCTACCCGACCGAGACAACACCTTTGCGGCGTTTGAATACTCCAAAGACGGTCGAGTCGATCGATCTGGTAGTCTGCGCGGACGCAAACTGGGGATCGCCCTGAGAACACTAGCACTCATTGGACTGGATCGCAAAGCCAAGGACGAGACAGATGACAATGCAAAGGCCGTTGCCCTGGATCTAGTGTCGCAGCGCATGCAGACGTGGATGAAGGCCGAGGTGGCCCGAGACGACCTGCAAGCTCAACCCGGAAACGAGGCCCTTGTCAGACAGGTCGTAGAATTGGCCACTTCGACGGGGTTCTTCAGTATTTGGATGACGGTCTTCGAGGGCGACACGGCTATGAGGAGCCGATTGATCGACGCGTTCGCCGGAACGAGGCCCAGCGGCTGCTTCGAAGTGGCGACGACCAGGCCAGAGTCTCCCGCACCCAATCCGGATGCTCTCGCCGGTGGCGGCAAGATCTGACGCGCCATTGACGCTGGTTCATCCGATCCGATATCCTAAGGGTTTCCGGTAGAGGCGCGGCGGTCATCAGTAGCGGCGTGCGCGGTTCCGAGGAGCGTCGGACGCGCCGTGAAAGGGGCCGGTTTTCTCCGCCGAAATCGTCCGGGCGCTCTCCAGTCCGGAAGGTTGGTAGGTTCGGCTAACACCGGCTTACTGTCACCCGCCACCCGCGGGTGGAGCGCTATCGGTGGCATCGGCTCGCCTCGCGCACGCCGGCCGCCCTCCCGCTCCCCTCTTCCGTTAGGCCGGCATCATGAACGTCTTCGAACTGACACGCGCGCTCGTCGATATCGAGTCCATCACGCTCAACGAGGAACGGGTTGGCCTGTTTCTCTACGACTATCTGTCCAAACTGGCCGAGCGGTACGGCGGTACCGCCGTCCGCGAGGAGGTCGAACCGAAACGCTTCAACGTCTACGCGCAATTCGGTGAGACTCCGATCGTCACGCTGTCCACGCACATGGACACCGTGCCGCCCTTCTTCCCTTCCCGCGAGGACGACGAATTCATCTGGGGACGCGCCGCCTGCGATACGAAGGGCATCATCGCCTCGATGATCAAGGCCGCCGAGGCCCTGCTCGAAGCGGGCGGGCGCAACCTCGGGCTGCTGTTCGTCGTCGGCGAGGAACGCAACAGCATCGGCGCGTACCATGCGTCGAAGACGCCGCGCGGGGCGCGCTACATCATCAACGGCGAGCCGACGGAGAACAGGCTGGCGTTGGGGTCCAAAGGTGCGCTGCGCTATGAGATCGTCGCGTCGGGGAAGATGGCGCACTCGGCCTACCCCGAGCTCGGAGACTCGGCGATCAACAAGCTTCTGGACGCGCTGGCGGCCATCCGCGCGATCGAGCTTCCGGTGGACGAGCTGCTCGGCGACAGCACGCTGAACATCGGCACGATCCACGGCGGGCACGCCCCGAACGTGATCGCCGATGAGGCGAAGGCCGAGATCCTGATCCGGCTGGTCTGCGACGCGGCCGAGACGTGCCGCGCGGTCGAACAAGCCGTCGAGGGGCTTGCCGAGGCGCGCAAGGTGCTCGAGATTCCGGCGGTTCGCCTGGCGGCGGTGCCGGGCATTGAGACCACGGTCGTCAAGTACACCACCGACATCCCGGCCTTCGGCACAAGCTGGGGGCAGCCGCTGCTGCTCGGTCCGGGGACGATTCACGTCGCCCATACGCTCGAAGAACGGGTCCCCAAGAAGCAATTGCTGGAGGCCGTGGAACTGTATCAACGAATTGTGCGGGAGTTATGGCAAAGAGAATCCCAGTAGGTATTTTGGGCGCCACCGGCATGGTGGGCCAGCATTTCATCAGATTTCTGGAAGGGCATCCGCAGTTCGAGGTCGCCTGGCTGGGCGCCAGCGACCGTTCGGCCGGAAAGAAGTACCGGAGCGCGGCGAAGTGGCACCTGGGCGGCACCGCCCCCGATGCGGTCGCCGATCTGATCGTCGAAGAGTGCAAGCCAGGGAACGCACCGGAACTGGTCTTTTCGGCGATGGACGCGTCGGCGGCCACCGAGATCGAGCAGGCGTTCGCGCGCGCCGGCCACACCGTGGTCTCGAACTCGCGCAACCACCGTATGGATCCCGACGTGCCGCTGCTGGTGCCGGAGATCAACGCCGACCACCTCGGCCTGCTCCCGGCGCAAAAGCATGCGCGGGGATGGCAGGGGCAGATCGTCACGAATCCGAACTGCTCAACGATTGTGTTGACGATGGGACTCGCGCCCCTGCGGAAATTCGGCATCAAACGCGTGGTCGCCACGACGCTGCAGGCGATCTCCGGCGCCGGCTATCCGGGCGTCCCGTCGATGGACATCACCGCCAACGTCATCCCGTTCATCGGCGGCGAAGAGCCGAAGATGGAGAGCGAGACGCAGAAGATTCTCGGCACGCTCCGGAACGAAATCGTCGACCCGCTGCCGGCCACGATCAGCGCGCACTGCAACCGCGTACCGGTGGTGGACGGGCATCTGGTCACGATTTCCGTGGAACTCGAATCGAGTCCGAACGACGGTGAGGTGATCGAGGCGTTCAGCAGCTTCTCCGGCGTTCCCCAGGAGAGGCAGTTGCCGAGCGCGCCGCGGCAGCCGGTGCAGTACATGCCGGAGGCGGACCGCCCGCAGCCGCGCAAAGACGTGGAGCGCGAGCGGGGCATGGCCGTGTTCGTCGGACGCCTGCGGCCCTGTCCAGTGCTGGGGACCAAATTCATCGCGCTCGGCCACAACACGGTCCGCGGCGCGGCGGGAGCGGCCGTCCTCAACGCGGAACTGATGCTGGCGGAGGGGCTGCTGGGCGGATGATTGTGATGAAGTTCGGCGGCTCGTCGGTCGAGTCCGCCGCCGCCGTCCAGCGGGTCGCGGCGATTGTCGCGGCGCGCGTCGAGAGGCATCCGATTGTCATCGTCTCCGCCATGGGCAAGACGACGAACAAGCTGCTGGCGATGGCGCAGTCGGCTTCGGCGGGACGCCGCGACGACGCGTTGCGCCAGTGGGAGGAACTCCGCGAGTTCCACCTCGCCGAAGCGCGGGCGCTCGCCGGGGACGAACTCGACGCGGCCGTCGAGGAACACTTCAACGAGTTGAGCGAACTCGTGAAGGGTCTGGCCGTGCTGGGCGAACTGACGCCCCGCTCGATCGACGCCATCTCGAGCTACGGCGAGCGCCTCTCAAGCGTGATTGTGACGGCGGCGTTCCGCCGTGCCGGCATGGCCGCCACGCACATCGACGCGCGGCAGGTGATCCGCACCGACCGGCGCCACACTCAGGCGGCGCCTGTGTACGAAGCCACGTACCAGCGGCTGCGCGACATCGTCGCGCCCGCCGCCGCGAAGGCGGTCGTCGTGATGGCCGGCTTCATCGGATCGACGGATCAGGACGTCACGAGCACGCTGGGAAGGGGCGGGTCGGATTTCACGGCCTCGATCGTGGGCGCGGGCGCCGGCGCCGAGGAGATCCAGATCTGGACCGATGTCGACGGGATGCTCACCGCCGATCCGACGATCCTGCCGGGCGCCCACCGGGTGCGCGCCATCTCGTTTGCCGAAGCGGCGGAATTGGCCTACTTCGGCGCGAAGGTGCTGCACCCGTCAACGGTGCTTCCGGCGGTCGAGAAGAATATCCCGGTCCTGATCCTGAATTCGCGCCGGCCCGAGGCGCCCGGCACGCGCATCGTGGCCGAAGCGGTGCCCTGCCGGAATGCGGTGAAGTCGATCGCCTGCAAACGCCGGATCGCGGCAGTCAATATCGCCTCGACGCGCATGCTCATGGCGCACGGCTTTCTGAAGCGCATCTTCGAGGTGTTCGACCGCTTTGAAACGCCTGTGGACATCGTCGCGACATCGGAGGTCAGCGTCTCGCTCACCATCGACAACACGGCGCGGCTGGAGGCGATCCTGGCGGAGTTGGGGCAGTTCGCCGAGGTGGGTGTAGAAGAAAGCCAGGCGATTGTCTGCCTGGTGGGCGAAAATATCCGACATACGCCCGGCATCGCGGCGCGGGTCTTCCATGCGCTCGACGGCATCAACATCCGCATGATTTCGCAGGGAGCGTCGCGGCTGAACCTGAGCGTCGTGGTGGCCGAGGCGGACTTGAAGCCCGCGGTCGAGCGGCTGCACGCGGAACTGTTCCGCGAGATCGATCCGGCAGTGTTTGAGTGAGGCAAGATGAACATCGCGATTGTCGGGTACGGCAAAATGGGCCGCATGATCGAGGGCCTGGCTCCGGAATACGGCGCGGAGGTCCGGCTGCGGCTCGATGAGTTCAACAACGCCAACTTCGAAGCGCTGACCGCGGAGAACTTCCGCGGGATCGATGTCGCGATCGAGTTCTCGACTCCCGACACGGTGGTCTCGAACATCGAGCGGATCACCGCCCTCGGCGTGAACCTGGTGGTGGGCACGACAGGGTGGGCAGAGCGGGCGGCCGACGTCAAGACACTGGTGGAGCGGCACGGCACGGGGCTCGTGTGGAGTCCGAACTTCTCGGTGGGTGTGAATGCGTTCTTCCGCCTCGTCGCAACCGCGGCGCGGCTGCTCGCCAATGAGACGGAGTACGAAGCCTGGGCCTGGGAAATCCATCATTCGGCCAAGAAGGACGCGCCGTCGGGGACATTGCTGAAACTGGTCGACGAAATGCGGGCAGCGGGTTACTCCCGCGCTATCGACACGGCGGCGAGCCGCGCGGGCAGGCATCCGGGGACGCACGAGATCGGTTTCGATTCGGCGGCGGATACGATTACGTTGCGCCACACGGCCCGGAGTCGCGAGGGCTTCGCACGGGGCGCGCTACGGGCGGCGCGCTGGATCAATGGGAAGCAGGGGTTGTTCGAGTTCGGACAAATCGCGTTTGAGTAAGGAGACGGCAGCTATGTTCACGGGATGCGGCACGGCCCTGGTCACGCCATTCACGCGCGACCTCCAATTGGACGAGACAGCGTTCCGGCGCCTCGTGCGGCGCCAGATCGAGGCGGGCATCGATTTCCTGGTGCCCTGCGGCACGACCGGCGAGAGCCCCACGCTGACACGCCGGGAGCACCTGCGCGTGGTTGAGATGGCTATCGAGGAAGCTGGCGGCAAGACACCCGTGCTCGCCGGCGCCGGAGGCTACAACACGGCCGAGGTCAGCGAGCTCGCCCGGGAGCTGGAAGAATTGGGCGCCGACGGGATTCTCTCGGTGACCCCGTACTACAACAAGCCTACGCAGGAAGGGCTGTTCGAGCACTACCGGACGATCGCGGCGGCGACCGGGCTGCCGATCATCGTTTACAGTGTCCAGGGACGCACCGGTGTCAATATCGAGCCGGCGACGGTGGAACGGCTCGCGGGCATCCCGAACATCGCCGGCATCAAAGAGGCATCGGGCAACATTGCCCAGATGGCGAATATTCTGAATCGCGTGCCGGACGATTTCCTTGTGCTGAGCGGCGATGACGCCGTGACACTGCCGCTGGTGGCGCTCGGCGGACGTGGCATCATTTCCGTGGCTTCGAACGAGATCCCCGAGCCGATGACGCGCCTGACCCGGCTCGCGCTCCAGGGCGATTACGCCGGCGCCCGGGAGGTGTACCGCCGCTACCTGCCGCTGATGGAAATCAACTTCATCGAGTCCAACCCGATTCCGGTCAAGGCCGCGCTCGGCCTGATGGGCCTGCTGGAGCCGGTCTACCGGCTGCCGCTGGTGCCGCCGAAGCCGGAAAGCCTGGCGAAGATCGCCGCCGTCCTGGAGCAGGTTGGCTTGACCGCACAACTGGGAGCCCCCGTTGCGAACTGAAATCGAAGCCCTGTTCGACACCAAGCCGGAAGCGTACAGCGAGGAGCACTTCCGGCTGTTCCAGCGCTTCAAGACAGCGCTCAATGAGGGGACCATTCGCGCCGCGGAGCCCGACGATGCCGCGCCGACGGGCTGGCGCGTCAACGGCTGGGTGAAGAAAGGCATCCTGCTCGGGTTCCGGATGGGCTCGGTTGTCGACATGTCGCTCGATCCGGCCAGGCAGCCGTGGCTCGACAAGGCGACGTATCCGGTGCGCAAAGTCACGGTGGCTGACGGCGTTCGCATCGTGCCGGGCGGATCGTCGATTCGCGATGGCTGCTACATCGGCCGCGGCGTCACGTGCATGCCTCCCATGTACATCAACGCCGGCGCCTGGGTGGGCGAAGGGACGATGGTCGATTCGCACGCGCTGGTCGGAAGCTGCGCGCAGATCGGCCGCCATTGCCACATCTCGGCGGCAGCCCAGATCGGGGGCGTGCTGGAGCCGGTGGGCGCGATGCCCGTCGTGATCGAAGACGAGGTCCTGGTGGGCGGAAACTGCGGCGTCTACGAGGGAACCGTGGTGAAGCGCCGCGCGGTGCTCGGAACGGGCGTCATCCTGAACCGTTCGACGCCGGTCTTCGACCTCGTGCGCGGCGTGATCCACAAGGCGTCGGAGGAGCAGCCTCTGGTCATTCCGCCGGAAGCGGTGGTCGTACCGGGATCGCGCGCCGTGACAAGCGGCCCCGGCAAGGAATGGGGCATTTCGGTGGCGGCGGCCGTGATCGTCAAGTACCGCGACGAGCGCACCGATACGAGAATTCAACTGGAGGACGTGCTGCGATGATTGCGATCGACTTGAGCGGGAAGGTTGCTCTTGTGACGGGAGCCGGCCGCGGCATCGGCCGCTCCATCGCCGGGCAACTGGCGGAGGCGGGAGCAGCCGTCGTGCTGAACGACCTCGACGCGGGTCCCGCCGGCGAGACGGCGGCCATGATCCAGGCGGCGGGAGGGCGCGCTGTCGCCCGCGCCGGCGACATCACCGATCCGGCAGTGCCGCAGGCGCTTGTCGACGCCGCGGCCGGTGAGTTCGGCGGCCTCGATGTCATCGTGAACAACGCGGGCTACACCTGGGACAACGTCATCCAGAAGACGAGCGACGAACAATTCCAGGCGATGCTCGACGTGCACCTGGTCGCGCCCTTTCGCGTGTTGCGAGCCGCCTCGGGCTATCTGCGCGAGACGGCGAAGCGCGAGGCCGCCGAAGGCCGGCGCGTGATGCGCAAGGTGGTCAATATCACGTCGATCTCGGGGACGGACGGCAATCCGGGACAGGCCGGCTATTCCTCCGGCAAGGCGGGGGTGATCGGCCTCACGCGGACGATGGCCAAGGAATGGGGCCGGTACAACGTGAACGTGAACGCCGTGGGCTTCGGGCTGATCGAAACCCGCCTCACGCAGGCGCTGACGGCCGAGGGCGCGAGCATCGACGTGAAAAGCCGGTCGATCGCGGTGGGCGTGCAGCCGAAGGTGCTCGAATCGGTGGCGGCGCGCTGTCCGCTGGGCCGGGCGGGTACGGCGGAAGAGGCGGCGTCGGCGGTGCTGTTCTTTTGCAGCCCGCTCTCCGACTATGTCACCGGCGAAGTGCTGCTCTGCGGCGGCGGCCTGCACTTCTGAGCCGCGGTCAGGGGTCGGTCACCAGGCGCTCGACGAAGAAGGCGCGTCTCCGCCCTTGTGCCACCACCTGGCCTTCGTACTTGAGGGTTCCATTGGCGGTCAACCGGATGGGCTGGCCCACCGGAAAGTCGAAGCTCAGCACGTCTCCGGTCTTCAGCTCCAGCATGTCTGCGACGTCCATCGTGGGACCCGCCAGGCGGGCGTCCAGATGGACCGTGGTCGGCTTCAGCAGGCGCAGCATCTGCTGCTGGTGTTCCTCCGAGGCATCGGTCCTGCGCATCGACCACTGCTGGTCGAAACGGTGCCGCAGCATCTTCACGATGATCGACGGCATACCAATGTTCATCATGCCGGAGTTCTCCCCGACCCGGATTTCGAGTCCGATGGAGACGATGGCTTCGTTCGGTGCGAGGATCTGCAGAAGCTGCGGCTCGGTCTCGCGCCCCTCGATCACGAAAGCGATGTTCGAGACACCCTGCCAGGCGGTCTTCAGGTCGTTGAGGATAATGCGGAACAGCGCGTCGAGGATGCTTTGTTCGATCTCCGTCGTCTCCCGGTTGATCCTGGTCGCCGCTTTGCCGGAACCGCCGAGCAGCATTTCCAGGAGCGGGAAGACCAGCGACGGGTTCAACTCCAGAACCGCGTTCCCGTCGAACGGACGCATCCCGAGCGACACCATGCAGGTGGGCGACGGCAGGCACTGGATAAACTCGGAGAACGAAAGCTGCTCCACGGAAACCAAGTTCACAGCCACGTACGCACGCAGGTACGCCGACAGGCTCGACGCAAGGTTGCGGGCGAAGTTATCGTGCAGCAGGTGGATGGCGCGGAGCTGGTCTTTGGCGATGCGGTCCGGACGCCGGAAATCGTACTGCACCGCCTTCTTGGCGCGGTCCTCGTGGTTCGGGTCGCGGGACCGCCGGAAGACCTTGTCGATCTCGTCCTGCGAGAGCAACCGGTTCATACAGTAACCATCGGCCGGCGGGCCGCGGGGGATTAGCCCCCTTCCGTTCATTGCTGCCAGCCGCCGCCCAGGGCTTTGTATAGTGCGATGACCGCAAGCAATTCGTCCCGTTGTGCCTGGGATAAGGCCTGTTGGGCGCTGAAGTATTGCCGCTGTGTGTCCAGAACTTCGAGAAAGGCGGTGACTCCGCCCTGGTAGCGCGCCCAGGACAGTTGCTGCTGGTCGGCGAGCGTCTTCGTCAAGGCCTCCTGGTGAATTCTGGCCTCGCGCGTCTTCTCCACGCTGACGAGCGCGTCAGCCACCTCGCGAAATGCCTGTTGACAGGCCTTCGCATACTGAAGCACTAGCTGCTCCTTCTGCAGTTTGCTTAGTCGATAGTTGGCGCGCAGCCTGCCGCCTGCAAAGATCGGTTGGATCAGGGAACCGCCGACCAACCAGAACTCCGTTCCGTTCGCAAAAAGATCCTGGAGTGCGCTGCTGATCGAGCCGCCAGAACCGGTGAGACCGATCGTGGGAAACAAAGCCGCTTTCGCGACGCCGATTTGGGCGTTGGCCGCGATCAACTGCTGTTCCGCGAAGCGAATGTCGGGCCGGCGCTCGATCAACGACGAGGGCAAACCCTCCGGGAGCAGCGGCGACAGATTTTGCTGCTGCAGGGTCTGCCCTCTCGGTACTTTTCCCGGGTTGCGGCCCAGTAGAAAGTTGATGCTGTTTTCCTGAATGACGATCTGTTGTTCGATAACCGGAATCGAGCGCTTCGCGGTCTGTACCAGGGAATCGGCCTGCTTAACCTCCACCAGACTGGAAACGCCGCCAGCCTCGCGGATTTGCGTCAATTCCAAAGACTCCTGGACCGTCTGTAAGTTTCCCTTCGCAATCTCGAGTTCGTTATCGAGTTCGCGCAGGCCGATGTAACTTTGTGCCAGCGTTGTAACCAGAAATTGCACGACGACATCGCGATTCTCCTTAGCAGCCAGGAAGTTGGCCCGCGCCGCCTGAGTCTGGCTGCGCAGCTTTCCCCATAGATCGATCTCCCAGGAGGCGCCGAAGTTGAGAGTGTACGTGGTGGCGGGACGCGCTCGCTCGCCCTGAATCAATACGTTGAGGTTGTTTATGCCCCGTTGGGGAGCGAATCCGACGTCCGCTTGGGGCAACAATTGGCCGCGGGCGATCCGGACCTCCTCCCCTGCCTGGAGGATGCGGTTGGCGGCAATGAGAACGTCGAAGTTGTCGCTCGTCGCCGTCCGGATTAGTCCGATCAGGGTCTCGTCCTGGAATACCTCAAACCAGCGGAGGTCGCCGAAACTGTTGGAATTGGAGGAGGCGGGGGCCGGAATCTGTACCTGGGGCCGTTGGTACTTTGGACCCACGCCGCAGCCACACAAAAGGCCGGCAAGAGAGAAGACCAGAATGCGTTTCATGCGAGGATATCCTTCGGCGCCGGGCTGGGCAACGCACCGCGCTTCCGTTTGGCAAACAACAGGGCGACGGCGGTGTACAAAACCGGGACAATGAAGACGCCGAGCGCAGTCGCGGCGAGCATGCCGCCAAAGACCGCCGTGCCCATGGTGCGGCGGGCCGCCGCCCCGGCTCCTGAGGCAGTCACCAGCGGCAACACGCCTAAAATGAAGGCAGCGGAGGTCATCAGAATCGGACGGAACCTAAGCTGGGCTGCCTCCGTTGCCGCCTCGCGGACGGGCAGTCCTTCTTGCTCGTGTCTTGTGCGCGCGAACTCCACAATCAGGATTGCGTTCTTCGCGGCGAGCCCCATCAGCATCACGATGCCGATCTGCGCATATACGTCGTTGAACGTGGGTATTCTTTCTACCAATAGCCGCAGAGCAAGTGCGGCATAGGCGCCGAAGATGCCCAGCGGCAGGCCCAGCAGCACACAGAAGGGGATCGTCCAGCTTTCATACTGGGCGGCGAGAAACAGAAAGACGAAGCCGATGCCCATCGCCAGGATGAGCGTCTGGGACCCTCCGGCGATTTTTTCCTGGTAAGCCGTGCCGCTCCACTCATAGCCATAGCCCGTCGGGAGTACGTCACGGGCCAGTCCTTCCAGGGCCTCGATCGTTTGCCCGGTGCTATAGCGAAGGGCGCTGGCTCCCCCTATTTCCGCGGTGCGGAACATGTTGTAGCGCTGAATCACGTCGGGGCCAGTCTTCTTTCCGATGCTTGCCAAAGTACTCAGCGGTACCATGTCTCCCTCACCGGTGCGAGTGTAGAGACTGAGAATCTGGTTCGGATTCTCACGGTATTGCTCTTCGGCTTGGAGCATGACTTTGTAGGTCTTTCCGAACAGGTTGAAGTCGTTCACCTGGTAGCCACCCAGATAGATTTGCAGCGTTTGGAAGATGGAGTCGATTCGAACGCCGAGGGTCTTCGCCTTGTCGCGGTCGATGTCGAGCTCTACCTGCGGAACGTCAGTACGATAGTTGCTGTATGTGTTGACCACTTCGGGCCTGGAACTAAGCTGGTCGAGGAACTGCTGGGAAACGACGTAGAGGTCCCGTGCTGTGTGCCCCCCCCGGTCCTGGATTTCAAACTGGAATCCTCCCGATGCTCCGAGTCCCGGGATTGGCGGAGGAACGGCAACAACGGATAGGGCTTCTGGATAGCTATTGAGCAGTTGACGGACCCGGGGGACCAAGCTGGGCAGCCGGGTTTCCTTCGACTTCCTTTCTTCCCATGGCTTTAGAACCACAATGAAGGTGGCGCAGTTGGAACTGTAAGTGCCGCTGATCAAATTGAGTCCGCCGAAGGTGAGAACGTGCTCAACTCCAGGGATCTTCTGAAAGTCGGTTTCGGCGCGGCGGGCCAGCGCGTCCGTACGTTCGAGCGACGCGCCATCCGGCAGCGTGAGCACGCAGAATAGCGCGCCCTGATCTTCGAAGGGCACGAAACCGGTGGGGAGAAACTTGGCGATTCCACCGGAGGCCGCGGAAAGAACCACCAAAGCCACGATCCCGATGGCCAGACGGCGCACGAGAATCGAGACCACGCCGACATACCCGCCGGTTAGCCGGTCGAGCACTTTGCGGAATCCACGAACCAGCGCGCCGATGGGTCCGCCCATCTCCTTGTGCGGCTTCAGGATCAGGCAGCATAGTGCGGGGGTGAGCGACAAAGCCACCAACGCCGATAACAGGACGGCCACCGACAGGGTCAAGGCGAATTGGCGGTACAACTGGCCGGTGATTCCCCCCATGAAGGCAACAGGGACAAATACCGCGCAAAGGACGAGTGCAATTGCCACCACCGGCCCCGAAACTTCCTCCATGGCGCGCACCGTGGCCTCGTACGGCGAGAGACCATGCTCTATATGATGTTGCACCGCCTCGACGACCACGATGGCGTCGTCCACCACAATGCCGACCGCCAACACGATGGCGAACAAAGTCAGCGTATTGATGGAGAAGCCCAGCGGCAGAAAGACCGCGAACGTGCCGAGGAGCGATATCGGCACGGCCAGCATGGGAATCAGAGTGGCGCGGAAACTGCCGAGGAACAGAAAGACCACCAGCAGCACCAGCAAGACGGCATCCCGCAAAGCATGGAGCACACCGTCGATGGCGGCCCGGACGAACTTTGTGGCGTCGTAGGTGATGTCGTACTTCACTCCGGCCGGCATCCGGGCTCCCAGTTGCGCCATGATCTCGTGCAAGCGGTCTGCCGTCTCTATCGAATTCGCGCCCGGCACCTGGTACACGATGATCAATGACGAAGGAACGCCGTCGCGGCGGCCGAAGTTGGAGTAAGTCGCGGCGGCCAGTTCCGCACGGGCAAGATCGCGCATGCGGACGATGGAGCCATCCGGCAGCGTGCGCACGATCAGATTTTCGAACTCCGGAGTCTTGGAGAGTCTTCCCTTGACGTCAAGCGTATATTGAAACGGCAAACCCGGCGGAGCGGGCGGGGCACCGAGGGTCCCGGCGGGCGCCAGCACGTTTTGGTCCCTCACCGCTTTCACCAGGTCCATCGCAGTCAGCCCGAGGCGGGCGATCGCGTCGGGCTGTAGCCACAAGCGCATTGCGTAATCGCGCTGACCGCCGATGTTGGTCCTGCCAACGCCGGGGGTGCGGGTGATGGCGTCCACCAGGTTGATCGTTGCGTAATTGCTCAAGAAGGTATCGTCGTATGAGCCGTCCGGCGAGTAGACGCTGATAATCATCAGCATGTCGGGCGATTGCTTCTTCACCGTAACTCCGGCGTTCACGGCTTCGGCGGGCAGCTTCGCCACGGCCTTCTTGACGCGGTTGTTGACATCCACACTGGCTAGGTCAATATTCGTTCCGACGGCAAAGGTCACTTGCAGCGTATAGCGCCCGTCACTCGAGCTCTTGGAGCTCATGTAGATCATGTTCTCGGCGCCGTTCACTTCCTGTTCAATGGCCGTGGCGATCGACTGCTCCACCGTTTCCGCGCTCGCACCCGGGTAGGTGACCTGGACCGAGACCGTCGGAGGAGCGATCGGCGGATATTGCGCCACTGGCAGGTTCAGCATCGAGAGTCCGCCCGCGATCAGGATGACCAGGGAAACGACGATGGCGAAAACCGGGCGGTCGATGAAGAACTTGGCCACTGCTACGCTTCTCCTTCGGAGGGCAACGCAAGTTGTGCCTTCACATGGCGCGATCGGCGGCTGATCATCAGTTCGATGAAGCAATACAGCACCGGAATGATGAAGACGCCGAGGCAGGTAGCGACCGTCATTCCACCAAACACCGCGGTTCCCATGGTTTGCCGCGAGGCCGAGCCGGCGCCGGAAGCGATCACCAGGGGGATAACGCCAAGGATGAAGGCGAACGACGTCATGAGAATCGGACGGAACCGTAGCTTCGCCCCTGCAATCGCGGCTTCGCGCACCGGCATGCCTTCCTGGTCATGCTTATTGCGTGCGAACTCCACAATCAGGATTGCGTTCTTCGCGGCCAGCCCCATCAACATCACGATGCCGATCTGCGCGTAGACGTCGTTGACGAGACCGCGCAAACCAATCCCAGCCAGGGCGCCGAAAATGCCCAACGGCAGCCCCAGCATGACCCCAAACGGGATCGCCCAGCTCTCGTACTGGGCGGCGAGGAATAGGAAGACGAACCCGAGGCCCATCCCGAGGATCAGCACCTGCGAACTGCCGGCCTGCTTTTCCTGGAACGCCGTGCCCGTCCACTCGTAGCTGTAGCCGGGGGGCAGGCTTTTCGCGGCTGCAGTCTCCATCGCGGAGATCGTCTGACCGGTGCTGAACCCCGGTGCAGGCGAGCTGTTGATCTCGGCGCTGCGAAACATGTTGTAGCGTTGAATGACATCGGGGCCGATCTTGCGTTCGATTCTCGCGAACGCGCTAATCGGCACCATGTCGCCGTTGGAGGTTCGCACGAAAATGTTTCCGATTTGGTTGGGAGTGGCGCGGAACTGCGGCTCCGCCTGGATCACCACTTTGTAGGTGCGCCCAAACAAGTTGAAGTCGTTCACTTCCAGCCCGCCCAGGTAGACCTGCAGCGCCTGAAAGATGTCGCTCACAGCGATGCCGAGCTCCTTGGCCTGATCGCGGTCCACCGCCAATCTCAATTGCGGCATGTTGGCGCGGTAGCTGCTGTAGGGCGTGGAGACCTCCGGTGCTCTGGCCACTTCCGCCAGGAAGCGTTGCGAGACGTCGTACAGTTCGCCGGCTGAGTGGCCGCCGCGGTCCTGCACTTCGAACTGCAGTCCACCGGCGCTGCCAAGGCCAGGAATTGGCGGCGGAACTGCGACAATCGAGAGCGCTTCGGGGTACTTTGCGAAGGTGGCGCGCAGTTTCTCGATGATGCTGGCAGCTTGCGTCTCGGAGGTCTTGCGTTGCTCCCAGGGTTTCAGGATGACGATGAAGCTGACGTTATTGGAAGAGTAAGTACCAGTGAGCTGATTGAAGCCGCCTTGCGTGAGGACATTTTGCACTCCGTCCGTGCGGAGGATCTCCGGTTCGGCTCGTTTGGCCAGTTCGCTGGTCCGCTCCAGCGAAGCACCATCGGGCAACGAGAAGACGGCGTAGAAATAGCCGAGGTCCTCGTCCGGCACAAACCCCGACGGCAGGAACTTCGCCAGACCGCCCGATCCAAGGCTCAACAGCAGCAGTACACCGAGTCCGATCGCGAGACGCCGCACGAGTCCGCGGACGATGCTCAGATAGCCGTCCGACAGCCGGCCGAACCCGCGGTTGAATCCTCGAACCAGTGCGCCGAGCGGACCACGCGTCTCTTGTTGCGGTTTGAGAATCAGGCGGCAGAGCGCGGGGGTCAGCGAGAGCGCGACCAGCGCCGAGAGCAGCACCGATACGGAAAGTGTAAGCGCGAATTGCCGGTACAATTGGCCGGTAATGCCCCCAATGAATGCCACAGGAACGAAGACTGCGCACAGCACGAGGGCGATAGCCACCACTGGACCCGAGACCTCTTTCATCGCCCGCTCGGTTGCATCAAGCGGCGAAATTCCGTGCTCGATGTGGTGCTGAACGGCTTCGACGACGACGATCGCGTCGTCCACCACAATGCCAACGGCAAGCACGATTGCAAACAGAGTGAGTGTGTTGATCGAGAACCCCAGCGGCACGAACGCTGCGAAGGTCCCGATCAGCGAAACCGGCACCGCGAGCATTGGAATCAGGGTCGCGCGGAAGCTGCCGAGAAACAGGAAGACTACCAGCAGGACCAACAGAATCGCGTCCCGCAGGGCATGAATGACTTCGTCGATGGCGGCGGAGACAAACTTCGTGGTGTCCAGCGCGATATCGTACTGGAGCCCCGGAGGCATGACGGCGCCAAGTTCGGTCATCAGTTTCTTGAGCCGCGTTGCGGTCTCAATGCCGTTCGCCCCGGGAAGCTGGTAGACATTGATCAGAGCAGACGGGACGCCATCCCGGCGTCCGAAACTGGTGTAGGTCTTGGCCGCGAGTTCCGTCCGCACGACATCCCTGGCCCGCAGAATGGATCCATCCGGCAGCGTGCGGACCACGATATCGCCAAACTCCTGCTCACTGGCCAGGCGGCCCTTGACGTCGATCGTGTACTGGAAGGAGACGCCGGCGCGGGCGGGAGGTTGTCCCACCGCACCAGCGGGCGTGAGCACATTCTGCTCCTGAATCGCGTTGGAGATGTCGGTGGCTGTGATGCCCAGTTGTGCCAGCCGGTCGGGACGGAGCCAGAAGCGCATCGCGTAGTCGCGCTGGCCAACGATCATCGTGCTCCCCACGCCCGGCGTACGCGCGATGGCATCGACGAGGTTTATCGTCGCGTAGTTGCTGATGAAAACATCGTCGTAAGAATTGTCGGGCGAATACACGCTGATCACCATCAGCATGTCGGGCGATTGCTTGGTTACCGTGACGCCCGCATTCACCGCGTCGGCTGGCAGTCTGGGGATTGCCTGCTGGACGCGATTGTTGATATCCACGTTCGCCAGATCGATGTTGGTGCCGACTTCAAAAACCACCTGCAGCACATATCTGCCGTCGCTCGAGCTTCTGGAGCTCATGTAGATCATGTGCTCGGCGCCGTTGATGACCTGTTCGATATTGGAGGCGATGGAGCTTTCTACCGTTTCCGCGTTGGCTCCCGGATAATTCACCTCCACCTGAATCATGGGCGGTGTGATTTGCGGAAACTGCGCGATCGGCAGCACAGTCAGCGCGGCAATACCGGTAATCAGGACCACCAGTGAAACTACAACCGCAAACACCGGCCGGTGGATAAAGAAGTGCGCCATCGGCTTACTTCTCTCCTGCTTCAGAAGTAATCGCGGTTTCGGAGGGATTGACCGGCAGTCCGGGCCGGGCCTTTTGCTGGCCTTCGACGATGATTCGCTCCCCGGCTTTCAGTCCCTGCGTCACAATGACGGAACTCTCAAACTGCGGCCCCAGTACTACCGTGCGCAGCGAGACTTTGTTGTCCTCGCCAATCACGAATACCGCGCTGCCTCCCTGCTGCTCGATCACCGCCTTCTGCGGGATGAGCAGCGCGTTCTCGGCCTTGCCGACCATCAAACGCACCCGGCCGAAACCGTTCGGACGCAGGAGTCCATCGGGATTGGGGAAGCTCATCACGATCGTGAGTGTTCCGGTCTTCTGATCGATGGCGCTATCAGCCATTTTGAATTGGCCCTTGAACGGATACACCGTGTTGTCCGCCAGAATCAGCTCCGCCTCCAGTTGCTGTGCCGCCGGAAGCCGGTTTTGGGCCGCCGGATTTCGCCGCCGGACGGTGAGATAGGCCGTCTCCGGGATCCCGAAGCTAACCTGAACCGGATTGATGGCCGACAGCGTGTTCAGGACCGTCGGGCCGCCACGGCTTAGCAGGGCGCCGGGGTAGACCCTGGTCCTGCCGATCAACCCGTTCATCGGCGCCCGTACGGCGCAGTAAGAGAGATTCAACTCCGCTTGCGTCAGCGCGGCCTTGGCGGACTCGACGTCCGCTTTGCCCAGTTCTATCTGCGCCCTGATGTTGACTACCTGGTTCTGCAGGCGAGCAGCCGAGGCATCGACGTTGGCCTGATTTACGTTCACCGACGCGCGGGCCCCGTCCAGCTCTAGCTGCGGCACCGCTCGCTGGTCGACCAGAGGTTCGAAGCGGGCCACGTCCTGTTGAGACTTGGTGAGAAGAGCCTTCTGCTGCGCCAATTCCGCCTGCGCCATGCGTACACCAACTTGTGCTTGCGCCTGTTCCAAAGCGGTTTCAGCTTTGCTCAAGGCCGCTTTGGCGGAGTCCACTCTGGCCTGGTATTCGGCTGGGTCGATCACATACAGGACCTGACCCTCTTGGACAGGTTGGCCCTCCGTGAAGTTCATTTCCTTCAGAACACCTTCGATGCGCGCCACGATATCGACCGACGCCGCCGCCTGGATCTGACCCACAAATTCGCCATAAATCGGCACGGTTGTCTCAATCACCTTCGCTGCAACCACCGCTGGTGGCGGCTCGGACTGTGCGGCCGCCCCCTCCCTCGCGCCGTCTTTGCAGCCCGCAGTGCTGAGGAGCGCAAGGCAGATCACCGAGGCCAGCCAGAGTGCGCGTTTCGCTAGTGATGTCATCGCAGCCGGCTCTCAATTTCGCTCGTAGTCGAAACTTTCGACTTTGACTTCTAGCTCTTTCCGCGCGGATTTGACGATTGCGCGAGCTACATAGTTAGGGCCGCCGGGCAGAGTACGGTACTCCGCGGTGATCGTCACCGGGTCCCCATCCAGCTCGGTCCGTGCCTCCATCCGCACGGGCAGTTTCGCGACAGCGTCCAGGGTCCAGACGAAGGAGTCACCGCTCTTCACGAAGTCCGTGGCCTGAATGCGGACCTGCTGGTTGCCGGTGGCGCCTCGGCCCTTCCAGATTTCCGCTTTGCTCGAGAGCTTCTCCAGGTCGCCCCGGCCGGGCGCCAGGTAGCGACGCGCCAGACTCATCAGGCGCTCGACGAAGTCGGCTGCTTCTTCGCGCTTCTTCGCCGCCATTTTACCTCGCAAACCACGAGGCGCCTCGGCCGCGACGGGAGTCAGGGGGGTTCGTTCCATCTTGCCGTCCAAGTCGAACCGTACCTGGTCCAGCCTGACCGACTTGACTTCGCCGTTCATGCTGACTTCGGTTCGCTGCTTGAAGGTGTACTGGCGGAGTTCCGCCGCATTCTCCACCATTGCTCTGCCAAACTGTTGGTTTGGAGGCGCTTGCGCCTGCATGGAAGGGCTGCAGCCGGCTACGCAGGCCAGTGCCAAGAGAGCGGGTTGCGAGAATATCGAAACGTGTTTCATTCTTCCTAAACCTTTCTGGTTCAAAAGGGTACGGTTGATCTTAGCTCGAACCGCATGCCGTCTTGTCTGAAGAAATCTGAGCTTTTGTCAGGGTGGGCCCGCCGCATCGGCTGGAACCCTACATGGCCTCCAACGATGCGCAGTTTGAGCAGAAGGCTGCCGCCATCATCGGCCTGTACCTGAATCCGCCGCAGAACGCCGCCGTATTCTGCGTGGACGAGAAGAGCGCCATTCAAGCGCTGGACCGGCTGGACCGGCGCCTGCCACTGTCGCCCGGGCGGGCCGAAAAACACGGGTTCGAATATTACCGCCACGGCACCCTGTCGCTATACGCGGCGCTGAACCCGAAGACTGGAGAAGTGATTGGCCAGACCACTGCCCGCCACACCAGCAAGGAATTCGTGGCTTTCCTGCGGGAGGTCGTGGCCACGCAACCGTCGGACCGCGAGGTGCATGTGATCCTGGACAACTTCTCCACGCACAAGACCGATCTGGTGAAGCAGTTCCTGGAACAGCATCCGAACGTGCAGTTGCACTTCACGCCGACCTACTCGTCGTGGCTGAATCAGGTGGAGAGCTGGTTCAGCAAGCTACAGCGGGGCGTGATCGATCGCGGCATCTTCACCTCGGTGGCCGACCTGCAGCGGAAGATCCTCCGGTACATCCGCCTCTATCAGAAGACGGCCAAACCCTTCCAGTGGAAATACTCCGATGTCCGCAAGCCGCATTCCGAAGTGGTAGCGATGTCTCAGGGACAGCCCACTAGAACGATGACGCTCGCCGCGATAATGGGCCATCGCCTCAATCTACACTTCGCGGAACCCGGTAGCTTTCACCGGCAAGCCGATCTGCACTTCTAATCCGCCCCCGTCGGCGTTGCATGCCTTCACCCAGCCGCCGTGCGCAAGCACCGCCTGGTTCGCGATGGCAAGGCCGAGCCCGGATCCGGCTGTGGAATCGCGCGTCTCCGCAACCCTGTAGAAGACCTCAAACAGGCGATCTAACTCAGGCTCCGGAACCCCGGGGCCGCGATCGCGTACGCGAATCAGGATCGCCTTGCCGTCCCGTTGCGACTCTATGGAAATGGAGACCGCCGTCCCTTCGGCGGTGTAGCGCACCGCGTTGCGGACGACGTTTTCGATCGCGCTACGGAGTAAGTCACTGGTGCCGGCGACGGTGCCGGCTCCTTTCACTTCCAGCCGCACCGAACGGTGGGCGCCACTGGCCTCGAAGGCAGCGTCGTCCGCCACGCTCGTCACCAAGGCCACCAGGTCGATTTCCTCCGTCAGAGCAGGGCCAGTGCCGCCAGTGATCCGCGCAAGAGTCAGCAGTTGCTCGATCAGCCGGTTCAGTTGTTCTGTTTCGCGCTCGATGCGGTCCATCGCCGGCGCGACCTCCGGATTCGCCTTGCGACGTGCCATGCCCAACGCGAGGCTCAGCCGCGTCAACGGCGACCGCAATTCATGAGAGATGTCCCACAGAAGGCGCTGCTTGGCATTCACCAGGGCCTCGATCCGCGACGCCATCGCGTTGAAGTCGCGCCCCAACTCCGAGAATTCGTCGCGGCGCTCCAGTATTTGGGGGTTCACCACGCGTGCGCTCAGATCGCCATCGGCGAGACTTCGCGCCGCCTCGCAGACACTAATCACGGGCGAAGTCAAGGCGCGCGCGATCCAGTAACACACGACTGAAAGCACCAGAAGTGCCGCTACGGCGCCCCAGATCCAACCCTGCCCGAAGATCGGCGCCACACTGCCCTGATGGCGTGGGATCGCAAGCACCACTCGGTAGCGGGCTCCGCTGGGTCCCGTAGCGGAAGTGGCAGCCAGCGTTTGGCCGAATGAGACCCTGGCCTGGATCTCCCGGCCTTCGCTGGGATGTCCCGCCAACCTCTGGGCCCCGCGAGGGAGCGGGAAGCCAGTCAGGTCCTTCCCCGATGCATCGAACAGGTAGATGTGCACATCCCCGTGGCGAACGACGCGCTCCAGGTAGCGGCGAAGGCCCGCCTGCCCTTCTGCTTCAAAAGCTCTTGCCGCGCCGGCTCCATAAGGATCGAGAGAGAGGCTTTCCAGGACGGGCGTCCACCGAACCCCGACGATTTCCGGATCGAAGACCCGAACCGTGACGGCCAGCGCCGACACCATGGCGAACAGTGTCAGCCAGAACCAGACGAAGACTTTGAGGAACAGCGGACTTCGCGTCATCCGAGCCAGTTTCGAGTTTGGCACAGCTATCGCACGGGCAGTCGGCTGGAGGGAATGGTGGTGCAGGCGTACATGTAACCGGCGCCGCGGATCGTTTTGATTCGTTCGGCATTGGCCGCATCGGGGCCGAGCTTTCGCCGCAGCGAAGAGACGTGGTTGTCAATGCTGCGATCAAACACCGAGAACGGCCGTCCAAGGGCACGGCGGACGAGATCTTCGCGCGTCACCGTTTCCCCAGCCGACGCCAGAAGAACCCGAAGCACGTCGAATTCGACCGTGGTCAGATCCACGAGGTGGCCTTTGACCCGCACCTCTCGCGAGTGCGGGTCGAGACGCAAATCTGCGACCTCCAACACCGATGCCGAGTCCGCTGCCGGCACGATCGGCGCAGATTTGGTGCGCCGCAAAATAGCCTGGATGCGGGCGACCAGTTCGCGTTCATTGAAAGGCTTCGGGAGATAGTCGTCGGCCCCCATCTGAAGACCGGTCACCCGATCGACGGGGTCGCCGCGAGCGGTGAGCATCAACACCGGCACCGGGGACTGCGGTCGGATGCGCATCAGCACTTCGAAACCGCTCATGCGGGGCAGCATCACGTCGAGCACTATCAGCGCGTAGCCGCCAGCCAACGCTTCCGCTACTCCCCCCTCGCCGTCGTGTGCGGCCACTACCTCAAAGCCTTCCGCTCGCAGACACTCGTCGAGGAGTTCGGTCAAGGGCACGTCATCATCGATTACAAGGATACGGTCCATTGGATCCGGCATCTATACTACCGCAAACGGGGCTCACGGTACTCTCATGAATCGTCATCGCAAGAACGACATTTCCTGGCACTTCTTGAGACTCGACAATGCAGATCTCCAGAATTCCTGACCTCGCTGATTACTCCGTACAGTTACGCTAACTTGACGTTGGTCACAGGCGGATCTCCAGAGAAGCAATGGAGCCGTCCCCGATCGATCAGTTCGTCAACTCAAAGAAGATGAGAAGCCGGCACGAGGCGAGCGCCTCGTCCGACCCAAAGGAGAGGGGAATAAGGAAATGATTTTAATGATAAGAATATTTGCAACAAACCTGTGCCTGACGTTGGCTCTTTCGGTAGCGGTCGGCGTAGCTAGCGGCCAGGGCGTAGGCAACCCCGGCGCAGGCACGCCCAGTGCAGGCGACAACAAGAAACCCGCCATCGTATCCTCCTATCTCGGCGGATTGGGCGAAGTGATTCCTCCCGGATCCTTAGCGTCCGTCTCGGCTCTTCGCCCCGCCAAACTCCCGGTCTCATCCGATTCCGCCCAAAACACCCTATTTCTGGATCGTGTCATCGCCCAGGAGGATGTCGTTCTGACTTCCGGTGTGTGGTATGGCGAAGGGGCGGAGCCGCCTAATGGTGCAGGTACGTTCTATCTGGACATTTACCGCCCGTCTAACCATCCCCTGCCGAATGAACTGCCGACGATCATCTACCTGCATGGTGGAAATGGCAACAAGGAAGCAGAACCTGCCCCGAGCTATTGCTATGAGTTTGCAAGGCGGGGTTATGTCGCTATTGCCGTCCAATACCGGGTTGGGAATGTAAACACCGCGGCAGGTGATGTCGCAAACGCGATTCGTTGGGTGCGGGAGAACGCTGCCAGGTACAAGGTGGACACCGACAAGATTCTTGTAGGTGGGCACTCTTTTGGGGGAGTCATTTCCGCGGAGCTCACGGTGAATCTATCCGACTATTTCGGAGCAGATGAGGGGCGCATAGCCGCAGCGCTTCTGTGTGCTGCGGCTCTCAATCAGTTTCCCGTAAACACATCCGCAATTTCCCTGGAAGGTCCACCGATCATGATTGTTCATGGACTGAATGACCCGATTGCCACAGTGGATGGCATTCGGAGTTTGGTGACTGATTTGGACAACCTGACTGACCCTGTGAATGGCACTCGTTATCCATACAGGTATCTGGAAGTCCCGGGTGCGGGGCATGCTTTCTATCCGGGAACGGGCTCGGGGATCACAGTTCCCTTTATTGCAGGTCCCATAGACGCGGATCAAGGATGGAGTAACACCGAAATTGCGGGGAAGGCTGTTGCGGATCATGTGTTCCAGTTCTTCTTCGAACACCTCAAACTTGGCGGCACTGTCCAGCCGGAAGGCATCGTGCACGCCGCCAGTTTCGACCGCGGCATGACCATCGCACCCGGGCAGATCGTGTCCATCTTCGGCGCCAACCTGGGCCCGGTGGGCGGTGTTTCCCTGCGCCTGGAAGGCAATCGCGTCAGCAACGAACTGGGGGGAACCCAGGTGCTGCTCAACGGGGAACCCATCCCGTTGCTCTATGTGGGGGCTTCGCAGGTCAATGTGATTGTGCCCTACACCTTGCCCAGTAACCGCGTCCGCTTCGAGGTGCGCACCGCCGCGGGCACTTCCGACCCGGTCGAGCTCTTTGTCACCTCCAACAATCCTGGCATCTTCAGCCGCAACGGCAGCGGGCAAGGGCAGGGCGCGATCCTGAACCAGGACTTCAGCATCAACTCCGCGGACAACCCCGCGCGGAGGGGTGAAGTCGTGATGGTCTTCGGCACCGGTGGCGGTTTGGCGGACCGTCCAATTGACGCCGCCGAGTTAGCCGGGGCCGACCTCTGGCGCCTGCGCGACGGCGCGTCCGCGGTATTGGGCGGCATGCAGGCCGTGGTGGAATACGCAGGCGCAGCGCACGGGCTGGTGAACGGCGTCAACCAGTTCAACGTGCGCATTCCCGCCACCGCTCCGGTGGGTCCGGCGGTTCCTCTCGTTGTCTTTGCCGGGAACAGCCCCTCGCAGCAAGGCCTCACCGTGGCGATTCAGGATTAGACTGGGTGCACCCCTAAAGGCCGCTGAAGACCGGTGCCGCCGCTCCGGCCACATAGCTGGGCGCCCCGTAGATACTGTCGGTCATCCAGATCGGTTCGCTCGTCCTGGACATCTACGATGCCAAACAGAAGCACCTTGTTTGGCGCGCTGTTGCCTCGAAGGCAATCGACGAGGGGGTTAATCCCGACAAACGGATGAAGAACATGGCCAAGGCAGCGCAGAAGCTGCTGAAGAACTCTCCGCCGAGGAAGAAATAGCTTCACCGGGGAGTCGAGAGGCTGGGCGAATAGATTCTGCCACGATGGGTCGGCTGGTTGTCGTCGTGTGGTCGTCAGAATCCAATCTGCGGTAAAACTCAGGTGTGGGTCGTCAAAATCGGATCTGTGCCTCGACTCCGGTCCACCAGTGACTCCACGCCATGGGCTAGCGCCAGCTCGCGTGGCAAGAATGTGTTCCGAATACAGATCAGAGTTGCTTCTGGAGCGTCGACCTGCATCAACGGTCGACTCGAAGGCGCATTCGCGCACAGGTGTTCCGCAGGACTTGAACGGACCCGGTTACAAGCTCACGACGAGGTGCCGACGGGAAGAGGGCGTCAGGCAGCCTGAGTCCAACTGTAGCGATGGTGGAGGCCGGCTGGTCGCGGGTGGGCTTGCACTTGGCATGCGTGGTTCCGGGTAGCGGGACAGACCCGCCGCATGTTGTCCAGGCGGACCAGGCGGGGGCGTACGAGTTCAACGCCGGGGTGCCGCCGGGCGACTACAAGCTGGCCGCGGCGGAGGGGATCACACGCTGGCATGCCCAGGATCCGGAAACCGTTGCGCGGCTGGCCGCCCGGGGGACGGAGATGAGACTGGGACCCCGCGAATCGCGGGCAGTCAATCCGGCCGTCGCTGCGATACGGTGAAGATCGCGAGTGCGAACCGGTGACAACGCCGCGTCGGCCCCCGTGCTATACTGCGTCCGATTTCGCACTCAGGAACCTATCCGTTTTGACACTCCCCGAGCTGTTTGACCTCTCTCTGACCGCACGCCACGATCAACCCGCGCTGGACTGGGACCGCCCCTATACCTTTGGCGAAATCGACGCCCGCGCCTCCCGGATGGCGCACGTTCTCGCACGGCGCGGCCTCAAGGCGGGCGACCGGCTCTGCGTCTACCTGCCCAACTGCCTGGAGTTCATCGACCTGTTCCTCGCGGCGACGCGGCTCGGCGTGATCTTCGTGCCGGTCAACATCCTCTACCGCGACCGCGAGATCCGCCATATCGCGGGGGACGCCGATCCCGTCGCATTCGTCGCCAATGAGACCAACCGGGACGCCATCCCGGAAGGTCCCGATGTCTGGCTGGCCGAGGAGTTGAGCCGGGAGGCGGCCGCGGCGCCGGAAACCCGCACGGTCGCGGTCCATGATGGGGACACGCCGGCGGCGCTCGTCTATACCTCCGGCACCACGGGTGCATCCAAGGGCGCGATTCTGACGCACAACAACTTCGCCGTCAACGCGCTCAACCTGATCGCCTGCTGGCGGGTCACCGAAGCGGACCGGCTGCTGCTCACGCTGCCGCTCTTCCACGTCCACGGCCTCGGCAACGGGCTGCACTGCTGGCTGATCAGCGGCTGCCGGATGCGGCTCACCGAGCGATTCGAACACCAGAAGGCCGCCGGGTGGATGCTCGATTTCCAACCGACCCTGTTCTTTGGCGTGCCGACGATGTACGTCCGCCTGCTGAGCGTGGAGGCAGAGGCGGCGCGTCGGATCGGCGCAGGGATGCGGCTGTTCGTTTCGGGATCGGCGCCGCTGCCGGCGCAGACGCTCGAGGACTTCCGTGCCCTGTACGGACACACGATCCTCGAGCGCTACGGGATGAGCGAGACGCTCATGAACATCTCGAATCCTTACGTGGGCGAGAGGCGGCCGGGCAGCGTCGGGCTGCCGCTGCCGGGCGTTTCGGTGCGCAACCTGGATCCGGACGGGAACCCGGCGCCGGACGGCGAAACCGGCGAGCTGTACCTGAAAGGGTCGAACGTCTTCGGAGGTTACTGGCGCCGGCCGGAGGCGACCGAAGCCGCGTTCCGCGACGGGTGGTTCCGCACGGGCGACATCGCGGTCCGTTCGCCTGACGGCTACTACACGCTCCAGGGACGCCGCAGCGATCTGATCATCTCCGGCGGCTTCAACATCTATCCGAGGGAAATCGAGGAGTTTCTGCTGGATCAGCCGGGGGTGGCGGAGGCGGCCGTCGCCGCGCAGCCGGACCCGCTACGGGGCGAAGTGCCGGTGGCTTACGTGGTGCCGCGTGGGGAAGCCGATCCGCAGGCACTCGAAGCGGCCTGCCGGACCAGCCTGGCGTCGTTCAAGGTGCCGCGCGCGTTCGTGCTGGTCGATCAGTTGCCGCGCACGGCGCTCGGCAAGATCCAGAAGCACCTGCTGCCGCCCTGGCCGCCGGCCAGCTAGAAGCTTCGCCTACTCCTCTGGATCCCCGGCCAGCGCTTCGGCGAACAGCGCGTCGGCTCCCAGGACGAAACCCCGCAGCGGGGGCAGCCGCAACGCCACGGCGGCTGCAGGGAGGATCTTGCGGAACAGCAACACCAGTTCCGCGGTCGCGCGCTGACCGGGGCTTCGGTCGAGCAGCCACCAGAGGATCACCCCAAGGTGAATCAGGTACAGCATCCGGCCGGCCGCGCCGGCAAGCCGGGCTTCGGGTACATCCGTCGCACCCGCGACCGCGGTCTCGAAGGCCGCTTGAACCCGCACACGGGAGGACGCCGTCGCTTCAGCAAACACGCCCTCGCCGGCGTCGCCAACGAGCACCGGCACCAAGGCCCGGAGGGTGACCCGGTGCGGCCCCAGCACCCGGAGACTTAACTCCAACGTGTGGATGAACCGGTCTCTCCACCTGCCTCGGGGCATCTCGCGGGTCTTGCCGGCGAACGCCTCGGACAACTCGTCATAGAGGGCCAGGACCACCGAGCGCTTGCTGGGGAAGTACCTGTACAACAATGCAGGACTGACCCCGGCCCGGGCCGCGACGTCGCGCAGGGTCGCCGCCTCGTAGCCACGCTCCGCAATCAAGGCGAGCGCCGACTCGTACAGGCGGCGCCGTGCTGCGTCGCCTTCCGGGGTCCTGCCGGGAGGGCGCCCGCGTTTCCGGGCCGTTGTCTTTTCCGTGAACATGTTTACTATAATTAGAACATGAAGATCGTCATCCCCGGCGGTTCCGGACAGATCGGAACCATCCTCGCTCACGCGCTGCATGGCGCCGGTCACGATGTGATCGTCTTGAGCCGTGGAGCGCGGTCCTGTCCGTGGAGGGTGGTCCGGTGGGACGGCTCGACGCCGGGCCCGTGGGCAGACGAAATCGATGGCTGCGACGTGGTGATCAACCTCGCGGGCCGCAGCGTCAACTGCCGGTACACGGCCGCGAACCGGAAAGAGATCTTGGAGTCCCGGATCGCGTCCACCCGCGCCGTGGGCATGGCCATTGCGGGCGCCCGGCGGCCGCCGCGGGTCTGGCTTCAGGCCAGTACCGCGACCATCTATGCGCATCGCTACGACGGGCCGAACGATGAAGCGGCGGGCATTCCTGGCGGCAACGAACCGGATGTGCCGCCGGAATGGGCCTTCAGCGTGGAGGTGGCACGAACCTGGGAGCGGACATTTTTCGAATCACCGGCGCCGCGGACACGCAGGGTCGCGCTACGGTCGGCCATGACGATGAGTCCGGGCCAGGGAGGCGTGTTCGATACGTTGCTTGGCCTCGTCAGGCGAGGTCTTGGAGGCACGGCCGGAGACGGCCGGCAATACGTGTCGTGGATTCACTACGAGGACTTTCTCCGGGCGGTCCACTGGCTGATCGTGCGCGAAGCCATTGACGGCGTGGTCAATGTCTCATCCCCTCAACCCCTTACAAACAAGGAGTTCATGAAACACTTGAGAAATGCCTGGGGGAGCCCGATCGGCCTGCCGGCGTCGAAATGGATGCTAGAAGCGGGCGCCATTCTCCTGCGGACCGAAACCGAACTGATTCTGAAGAGTCGTCGGGTGGTGCCCGGCCGCCTGCTTGAACATGGATTCGAATTCGCGTTCCCGGCGTGGGAAGAGGCTGCGGCCGACCTGTGCCGGAGGTATCGGACTCCGTTGGCCAGTTAGAACCGGCGAGTGGGCCAGCCCAGACCGCGCGACTGGTTCTGCCCGTTGACGCCGGGCTGCGGGCCGGGACCGTCGGAGAGCCGGCCGGGGGTCCCCTGCGCCATGGCGGGCACCTCCTCTTCGGCAAAGACCAAAGGCCGATCGGTGACCATCTCGAGGGTCGTGCCCTTCGCCAGGACCGCGTCCGGGCCCCTCGTCAGCAGCACGCCGACGAGGCCGGCGGTCGCGCCCGCAGCGGCCCCGATGCCAATTCCCCTGCCCCAGTTCCCGGACGCCGCGCCGGCGATGGTTCCGACGCTGGCTCCGGCCGAAGTGGCCTCGGCGACGCCACGGGCGTCACCGCCCTTGTTGCCCTCGCTGCGGATCTTGCCCTCGGTGCGGTCAAAATCTTCGGCCGCCCGGCCGTCCAGGCCAGCGACACGGGCCCGGAAATCCCGGGTCACGCCGTTGGGCAGTGTGAGCGAGTCGAAGCGAACGAACAACTCGCCGCGCCCCTTGACGCGTCCCGGACGCTTCACATGCGTGACGGTCCCGGCGACATAGCTGCCGGGAGGGATCACGATGCGGCCGTCGGCCAGGATTGGGAAGGCCGTCTCCAGATAGACCCGGTCGCCTTCGGCGGAATGCTTCGTGCTGATGCTATTGATGAGCGCCAGCGGGATGCGGGTTCCGGCAGGAATCAGGAACTCGCCGGGCTTGGGCTCTTCGGACGCGCGGGACGCCAAACCCGTCCGGGGGGCTTCTTGCGCCGCCAGAACGCCCGAAATCAGCGCCAGAAGGGCGAGAGGGAGCAGCATGCCGGTTTCTCCTCGTTTCATTGTAGGCCTAATCGGTTAAACGCGGCGGGCCGGCGGAAGTTTCGCCCGGCTGTTGGCCGATCCCATAGGCGCGATGAATACCCTCCAGCGTGAGAACGCCGAGCAGTTGGTCAGGATGGGCACGGCTGCAGACCGGCAGCGCCGGATACGGTCCGAACTGGCGGAGGGCGGAATCGAGGGCGAGGTCCGGGTAGACGCGCGGCAGGGGCGTCAACGGAATGGCTTCGGATATTGTCCGCTGTCCGTCGCCGTCCGCTTCGAGCGTGCCCAGTTCGGCCAAAGACCAGATCCCGGACGCGCTCCAGACAAGGCGCCACTCGGCCCCATGGGTCCGCATTTCCTCGATTGCTCGCTTGACGGTGGTGTCAGCACGCAGAACCGTCGGCGTGTCCGCGTCCATGGCCTGTTCGACCCTGAGGCGCGGCCTTTCCCGCATCTCCTCGGAAGAGGGCAGGTTCATCCCTTCCATGCGCGCAACCAGGTCGAAGAAGGGCGAGCGCTGGAGGCTGCGCGACACCAGGTACGACATCATGTTCGCGGTCATCACCGGCAGGATGATCATATAGCTGGCGCTGAGCTCGAACACCATGAAGATCGACGTCATCGGGGCACGGAAGACGCCGGCGAAGAACGTCCCCATGCCGACCAGCACGTAGGAACTGGCAGAACTTGTGGCGAGCGGCCAGTATTGGTGCGCCAGGGCGCCGATGCCGCCGCCGGCCATGGCGCCGATGAACAGGGAGGGGGCAAACATGCCACCCGGAGTCCCGGCGGAAAAGCAGATCGCGGTCAGACAGATCTTGGCGGCCGCCAGGATCAGCATGGTGTCCCAGGGAAAGTGGTTGTGCAGGGCCGAATCGATCGACTCATAGCCGACACCCATCACTTCCGGCTGGAAGAGGCCAACCAGGCCGACCAACAACCCGGCCGCCGCCGAGCGCACGTAGACGGTCCACCGAGGCAACCTTTCGGCACGGCGCTTGAGGTGCTCGATGGCACGCACGAAAAGGACACTCAGCAGCCCGCCGGAGACTCCGATCAGCGCGTAGACGAGCAGTTCGGCGGGATCCCGCAGTTCGAACAGCGGCACGCGGAACAGGGGCTGATCGCCGAGAAAGCTGCGGCTCACGACAACCGCCGAGACCGCCGCGAGGATGATGGATCCGAGGACGCCGGCGTTCCAGGCGCCCACCACTTCCTCGATGACGAACAGGACCGCGGTAATCGGCGTATTGAAGGCGGCGGCGATCCCGGCCGCGGCGCCCACTGGGGCGATCATGCGCATGCTCGACCGCGAGATGCGGAACAGGCGCCCCAGCAGCGAGGCGATGCCCGCGCCCATCTGCAGCGCAGGATCCTCCGGTCCGAGCGGGGTTCCCGTGCCAAGCGACACCGAGCAGGCGGCGAACTTCCCGGCCACCGTACTCGACGGCACGTAGCCTTCGAAGATGTAGATTGCGGCCTTGGTATGGTTCACACCGCTGCCGGTCGCCTTCCGGAAAACAAACAGGACCAGCAGCGACGACGCCGCGCCGCCGAGGACGGGCGAAAGCAGCGTCCGCACCCAACTGGAGCCCGCCGGCGTGCCCAGCGTATACCAACTCATGAAATCGATCGCGCAATGGAAGCAGACGATCAGCAGGCCCGCGAAGACCCCGATCAGGATCGACAGCAGCAGGAACCGTTGCGCCTCGCTCATGGCGAAACGCGGGGGCTGCGGCAGGTTTTTCAAGCCGCGGAAGAACTGGTGTGTAGCGGTCGGCTCCATTGCTTCTAAAGGGGCTCTAGCGGGCTAGCTTGGCGATCAGCAGGTCAAGCGGGCCCGGAGGACCTTCGGTCGGCGCGCAGTGCGAGGCGCGCGCCTTCCACAAGTCGCCGGCCAGATCGATGTTCGCGTCGATGGCATCGGTCCGTTCGCCGGGCCGGATCCGTCGTTCGAGCGTCTCCTGCGCCGTCGCGAGGATCGATTCCACTTCCTGGGACCGCTCGGCGGGCAGGCACGCTTCGAGGTCGTCCTTGGCCAGTTTCACCAGGGTCTGGCTGCGCCGCAGCCGCTCACCGGACCACAGCCGGCGTGCCGTCGGATCGAGGCTGACGACTGTATCGACCACTTCAAGATCGCGTCGGAGCGCGGCATCCTCGGGCCGCCACTGCAGCGCGCTCCGCCAGGCCGCCTGGGCTTCGGGATAGCGTCCCCGGACAAACTCGGCGCGTCCCAACCCGGCCCACAGTTCCGGCTCCTGGTCGTTGCTCTTCAGCAACTCCTGGTACAAATTGGCGGCTTCCGTGGCTGAGCCGTTTTCGAGCATCAACCGGGCCACCCGCTTCCGAACCTCAAGGTCATCCACCGGGGCCTCGCCGAGAATCGCCAGCAACTCGGACTGCACCTGCGTCCGCGCCCCGGTGTTCTTGAGCACCTCAGCCAGTTCGAAGCGGGCGCCGATTCGATTGGCGACGGGTTCGTCGGTCCACTGACCATACACAGCGCGGTTGAAGTGGAGCCTGGCCTCGGCCTCATTCTCCTGCTGCAGGCGGATGCGCGCCATGACGAGGTTGGTTTCGCCGTCGGTTGGGTCGGCTTCGAGCAATTGCCGCAGGTGGATTTCAGCTTCCTCGATGCGCCCGGCGCGGAAGAGAGCGAGGGCCAAAGCCTGCCTGTAGTCTCGCCTCGTGCGGACGATGCTCATTGCCGCGCGGTACTGCTCGATGGCTTCCGGCAACCGCTGCTCGCGACCCAGTTCCCTGCCCTGGATGAAGTGCGCCTCAGCGCGGTCCCGCCGCTCGGTCCGGTAGGCCTGCGTGATCCGGACCGTCGCGAACAAGAGGATGAGGAACGCAAGGAGGACACCTCCCGCAACCTGTGCCGCGCCGTTCAGGACTGGCGCTCTACTCTGGCCTCCAATTGCTCCCATCGTCTCCCGGTGATACTTCCTCCATCAAAGCATACGCCGCCGCGCCGTGCCTACTCGCACCGGCGGAAGCGCTGAGCGAAGCTGCGCAGGAATGCCCCGCGCCACTGGTTGACGGTCTTCGCGCCGGGATGGATTCCCTCGGCGACTCCGGGACCGGGATCGTCGGTCCACCAGTTTGGATGCGAAGCCGCGATCCGGCGGGTCTTTGCCATTGAAGGCGGCACGGCGGTAAAGCGTCCAGACAGGCCATCGAGTCCGGCGAACTCGCTGCGGATCTCATAGGACCAGACCTTGGCATCGCGCGGTGAGAAACGGAACCGGAGGGTCCGGCCGTCGTTGGCCGCCACCAGTGGAACGCGGCCGTCCACGATCATCCGGGCCGAGTGCTCCCGCTTCATCCCCTGCTGAAGCGGCAGGTTGAATTCCACCACACTGAAGGCCTCCACCTCGTCGGCCTCTGTGGTGATGCGATCGAAGACAGTCTTGCGGTCTTCCCAAAGGCGGACAAACGACCCGCCCCAGCCTGGCTGTGAAGGATCCGCCGGATTCCCGCGAAGCAGGTATCCCACCGAGGGAGTGTCCCCCATTTTGATCACCCCCTTGAGATGGGACGCGAAGTAGTTCCCCATCGCTCCCCTTCCCGCCACGTGCGTCGCGACGAACGCCGCGTTGCCCCACTCACCCGACTGGTCGCCGCCCGTGAACCACCCGCGATAGGTGGCGTTGGCCTCGATCATCCACAGCCTCGGATGGCTCCGCTCGATGAAATCGTAAGCGTCCACGCTCCACATCTTATTCGGACCGCCGATCCAGTAGACGCGCAGCTTCGGCAGGATATCGGGAGCGTCGTGCAGTGCCTGCGCCAGATCTTCGAGACCGCCCCAGACCAGCACGTACAGCGGCCGCGGATCCTGGCGGCGGGCGCAGCGGACAATCCAGTTCGAACCGTCTGTGGGTTTAGCAACACCGGCGGCGCCCGGGCTTTCGAGCGCGCCCTGACGCGTCATCGCGCGGAGGGCGCCAGGCTCCGGGTAGGCCGGAGAGTGCGTCCGCAGCTTCGGATAATCGCGCTCGTAGACCCCGATGACCTCGAGGATGTGCTCGCGCCGGCCCGGACCGTATGGCGAAGACACGAGACCCTCAATGTCGAACAGATCGGCGTACAACAGGAGATGAACAAGCGACTGCAGGTCATCCGGATCGGTGCCGCCAGCATCGGTCGAGACCAGGACCCGGTAGCGTTCTCCGGCAAGCGCTCCGCCTGGCGGCTCAGCGGCAGCGGAAGATGCAATGAGGGCGGCGGCAAGCAGGATCCACACCGGTCACGGCGCTCCGACAATGCTATCGATCGTCGTAGTCGCGATCGGGTGATATCCCGGCCGGGCCTTCGCGTAGATCGCCTGCGCGCGCCGCTTGCCCTCGGTGGTCTTGACGAGTTCCTCGTACAGCGGCTTCAGGAACTTCCGCCGGCCCACCGACCTGAGGAACTCTTCGACTTTGGGATAGGCCGGCTCATATCCAGCCTGAACGGCGAGCAGCAGCCACTGCTGCAGGATCTCGGAGTTGCCTGCCTGAGTCAGGCGGAACCGGCGGTCCAGCGCGGCCAGCGTTGCGCGATCCGCCTTTCCGGAAAACGCCCTCAGAAAGTGCAGCCACTGGTGAGTATTCCACTCGCCGAAGCCGCCGGAAGGGGGCTGACCGGCGAGCCAGGCGGCGGCCGCGGCGTCGACGGGTTCAAACGCGTCCGAAACGGGACGCGGAGCGCTCACCGGGAGTCCGGGCTGGGTCAGCCATTCTTCGAGCGGGATCTGAGCCGCGGCGGCACCGTCCAGGGCGAACAGCTTCTCTTTGAGGTACGCGGTGAACTGCTCGGTCGTGATGCTTTGGAAGGCGAAGTGATCGAAATAGCCGCGAAGAAACGCGTCGAACCGTTCGCGGCCGAAAACCTGCTCAATTGCGGTGAGGAAGAGGGCGCCCTTCTCGTAAGCCACACTCGTGACCGCGTCGTCGGGGTCGCGGCCGGCGAGGTCAATGTGCAGCACCTGGTCGCCGGGAGGCAATTTAGCAAGATCCTCTTCCAGTTCCTGTAAACCCAGCACGGCTTCCATCCGTGCGCGCGCCTCGCCGTAGACCACCTCCTGGATGCGGCGTTCCACGTACACTGTGAACCCTTCGTTGAGCCAGAAATCGCGCCAGGTGGCGTTGGTCACCAGATTCCCGGACCAGGAGTGCGCGAGCTCGTGCGCCACCAGAGACACCAGGCTCTTGTCCCCGGCCAGGACAGTTGGAGTGGCGAAGGTGAGCAGCGGATTCTCCATGCCGCCGAAGGGAAAGCTTGGGGGCAGCACGAGGATGTCATAGCGCAGCCAGCGATAGGGGCCGTACAAGCCCTCCGCGGCCTTGATCATGCGTTCCGTATCTTCGAACTCGCGCGCGGCCTTCGGGGCGATCTCCGGCTCGGCGAACACGGCGGTGCGTGTGCTCATCTCCCGGCGTTCCAGATTGCCGACGGCGAGCGCAACCAGGTACGAGGGAATCGGGTTCGGCATGCGGAAGTTGAAGTCGCCGGAGAGCGGCTCTTTCGGGTCGGCGAGCCGGAAATCATGCCGCGAACCCATCACGGACCAGAGTTCTTTGGGAGTCCGGATGCGCGCCGCGTAGGTCATGCGCACGCCGGGCGTGTCCTGCAGCGGGATCCAGCTCCTGGCGTGGATCGCCTGGGACTGTGTGTACAGGAAGGGGTGCTGCTTCCCCGCGGTCTGCGCCGCATCGAGCCACTGAAGCGCCGAGGCGTGCGGGCTCGTTTCGTAGCGAATCCGGACCTTGGTGGCGTCGCCCGGCAAATCGACGGTGAGCGGTGCGCCGAGGATGCGGTCGGCGTCACCCACGGCAAACGGCGCCGCCGCGAACTCCTTGCCGGTGCCGGCTTCGACAGCGGAAATGCGGAGATCCCGCGTATCGAGGACAAGTTGAGCGCCGCGGTCGCGCCGCTCGAGGTTGAGCGTCGCCGTACCGCTCAGCACCTTGCGCTCGAAGGAAACTTCCACGTCGAGTTCCAGGTGGCGCACCCGCACCTGCTCGGGATTCGAAAAAGAATGCGGATCGCGCCGCACGGGCGCTTTCGCCGGATCACTGCCGCAAGCTGACGTCATCACGAGGAGAGCGGACAAAGAGAGAAATGGGAGCGGTAGGCGCATGGCGAAACCGGCTATGAATTGTCTTGCCGCTTGTTAATCCAAATGTTATCATATAGTTATGGAAGAGACAAAGGCGGCGCACGAAAATCGCACGATCGTGGCGCTCTTCGGCGAAGCGGAAGAGGCGCAGAAAGTCATTCACGATCTCTTGAATGCGGGATTCGCCAAAGACAAGATCAGCTTGGTGGCGAACAAGGCGACCTGTGCACCCGCTCTCGGACCGATTGAAAGCATTGACGTTGAAAGCGGTCCTGGTGCGGGGATTGCGGTGGGAAGTGTCGCTGGATTTGCCTTGGGGCTGTTTGCTTTGTCGATCCCTGGAATCGGTCTGGTGCTCGCTGCAGGTCCGCTCGCGGGAGCTTTGATGGGTGCGGGTCTGGGAGCGGCCGCGGGCGGCGCCATCGGCCTTTTGAAACAGCACGGCATCCATGAGGACGACGCGCATTGCCTGTGCGAGGCCGTCAGGCAGGGCGGTGTGATCCTGACCGTGCTGGCGCCCGAGAACCGGGCCACCGAAGCCGAGGAAATCCTTGGACGGGCTCACCTCGTCGACCTCGACGATTGTCGCGAGGCCTGGCAGCAGGCAGGCTGGAAGGGCTTCGAACACAAGGAAGAACCGAAGGTCGAAGCGCAGCCGACCTTGGGCTTGCCCTTCGATCCGAAGAGTGTCAAGGTGGGCCAGCAGCGCCAGCGGCGCGGCGTGCGGAGCTACTTCCGCGTTACCTAGTCACCTCCCGCACGGCATCCAGCTTGGCGTCGTTCAGGTAGGCGTAGCGATTGATCCACATTCGCCCGCCTGAACTTCGCCACGCCACGTCGAGACGGGCGCGGAAATCTGCAAGGGGCCCGTATCCATGGGCCAGCACGTAAACGGGCAGTCTGCCCGACGCCTCGCGTTGCGCCTGCCGGATCTTCCGTGCCTGGGCCGCTGCTCCTACCGGGTGCGCCGTCTCCGGACCCGGATACGTATAGTCTTCCAATCGCGGGAACCCGGCATCATCGGCGAGATCGAACCACCGGACCAGTGCGCGCACCAGCCGCCCGGGATCCACCGCCGGGTTCGCCTCGCGGAGCGCGTCTCCCCAGAACCGCAGCATCATCGGCCAGTGCATCGTGTAGAGCTTCACGCTTGCCCCGGAGACGTGCTGCGCGATGCGGGCAAAGTCCATCCCGGACGCGATCGTGAGCGGAGGCGGGAACGCATTGGGCAGCAGTTCCTTTGTACCGCCACCCGCCTCGTTCATCGCCTGCCGGAAGCCGGCCAGAAGGTTGGCGACGAGGTCCGCCTTGAAGCGCAGCCAGGCGGCGAGCGACGGTTCGTCCGCCAGCGCGCGCAGCAGATTATGACGGCCGCCATCGGGATCGGTCCACGCTTCGAGGTCCGCGTTGGTCAACCCGCCGTGCAGCTTGCGGTAGAGAGCGCCGGCGGCGCGCCGCATCGCCGCAGAGTCGTATCCCATGCGCTTCGCAGCCGCTTCCGCGTGAGGGCTGAAATCGAGGAAGACATCGTCGAGGAAGTACGGCGGGTATTCCGGCCAGTCGACCCGCAGCCCGTCCACATCGGGATAGACACGCAACAGGTCGCGCAACAGCGCCTCGGTGTAGCGGCGGATCTCCGGGCTGGCGAGGCTGCCGTTGTTGGCCAGGCGGCGCGGCGGGATCCGGCCGTCCGGCAGGCGTGCGCGATCCTCCTCGGAGGGTCCGCCGAACTGGACGCGGTACCCCGGCGGGATGGCCGCCTGGACCTGCAGGTACACCTTCATGTGCCGCGCCTGCGCGCCTCGGATGAACTCGTGAATGACGCGGCCCTCGCGGCGGGTCAGCTCCGACGCCGGCGAGGGCTGGTAGCGCAGTCCCCGGTAGAGGCGCGGATCCGGCGCAAAACTGGGCGCGGTCCGGACGAACAGTTCACGTTTGCCCCACAGTGGACGGTCAAGCAGGCGGACGCCACCCGCCCCGGCGTCGGCCGGAGGTTCGCGCGATCCCTCCGCCTCGGTCGCCTCTTCCATGAGGTAGGGAGACGTGGTGACGGCGTTGACGCCGGCCGCCGCGAGCCGGTCGAGCACACCCTCGGCGGTTTCTGTCTGGATGTACTCGGGCATCACCGTGATGCCCAGGAAGCGGTTGGCGTTCATCGCCGCAGCGGCGCCATGCGGTTGCCGCATTCCTGCATGGGGGCGCCGTCCTCGGACCGGTCGTCCTTGAGCAGGTCGCGAAACCTTTCGAGCCGCGCCTGCATCTCGGCCGCTTTCGCGCGGTGCTCCGGGACGTCATACAGGTTCCGGCGTTCTTCGGGATCCGTCTGGAGATCGAACAGTTCGTGGCCTTGCGGGTTCTGGATGTAGTGAATGAGCTTCCATCGGTCCGTCCGCACGCCGCGCATCTTGCCGGCGCAATGGACCGCGGGATACTCGAAATACTCGTACATCCAGGCGTCGCGCCAGGGAGCGGACCGGCCTTCGAGCAGCGGACGCCAGCTTGCGCCGTGGTGTTCCATCCACTCGGGGCGGGCGACGCCGGCGTAGTCCAGGACCGTATGCGCCACGTCGTTGTTCAGCACCATGTGCCGGGAATCCACCCGCGGCTGGACGGCGCCGGGATACCGGACCAGCATCGGGACACGAATCGAAGGCTCATACATGAACCGCTTGTCGAACATCCCGTATTCGCCATGGAAGAAGCCGTTGTCACTCGTGTAAATCACCAGCGTGTTCTCGGCCAGGCCGTTTTGATCGAGGTAGTCGAGCACCCGGCCGAGATTTTCGTCGACGCCGTTCAGCACGCGGTAGTAGTTCCGCAGGAAGACCTGGTAGTTCAGCTTCTTCCGCTCCTCGCGCGAGAGGTGGGCGGGAACGCCCCGCTGGGCGAAGTCCGGCATGTCGGCGATCTGCATGTCGGACTCGCGGATCGCGCGGGGACGGTCGTCCAGGCCAACGTCAAATGTGGGCGGGTGAGGAAACGTCACATCCTCGTACAGGCGGGCGTGGCGCTCGGAAGGCTCCCAGGCACGGTGCGGCGCCTTGAACTGGTAGAGCAAGCAAAAGGGCTTGTCCTTGGGACGGCTCTTCAGGGTTTCGAGGGCCTGATCCCCAACGACGTCCTCACAGTGCCCGCGCATCTGCACGCGCCCGCCGTTGGCGATCATGACCGGGTTGTGGTAGAGACCCTGACCCGGCAGAATGCACCACTGATCGAAGCCTGTGGGATTTGACGCAATGTGCCATTTGCCGACAACCGCCGTGAAGTAGCCGGCCTTCTGCAGCAGCATCGGAAAGGTCACCTGGTCCGGACGGAAGGCGTTCGAGCCGCGGGCGTTGGAGGTCACCCCGTGCGTATGCGAGTATTGCCCGGTGAGAACTGTCGCGCGGCTGGGCGTGCAGAGGGCGTTCGTGACAAACCCCTCGGTGAACCGCACGCCTTCGGCGGCGAGGCGATCCATGTGGGGGGTCTTCAACCAGCGGTTGCCGGCGCAGCTCATCGCATCGTGCCGCTGGTCATCGGTCATGACGAACAGGATGTTCGGACGGCGGGTCTGTCCCCGGAGAAATGCCGGAGCCCCGGCAAGTGTGGCCAGAAAATTCCTGCGTTGCATGATTTCGCAAGTATAACGCTGAAGTTTGGCCCTAGAGTTGCCGATATACCCTTCTCCAGACGAGAACTGGGGGAAACGACACATTGGTAAGGGGGCCGGAAATGACACGGGCACAGTTGAACGCGCTCCGGAAGAACCTGGAGGCCGACGCCGCTGCCCTCGAACGTGAACTTCGCAGCCGCGACGGAATCGTGATCGAGAGAGCGGCCGATACGCTGGATGAGGTCCAGAATGCGACCGCGCGGGAGTTGGAGATCCAGACTCTGGACGTAGAGACGGGACGCCTGCGGGAAGTGCGGGCCGCGCTGCGGCGGATGGCCGAAGGCACATACGGCATCTGCGTGGAGTGCGAGGAGGAAATCAGCGAGAAGCGGCTGAACGCCGTCCCCTGGACAGCGCGCTGCATCGCCTGCCAGTCACGGGCAGACGCACACCGCGCCGCCGGCGACAGCTACGACGAGGCGGCGTGATGGAACCGTGCGCGCTTCGCATCCTGGCGGCTTGGCGAGGGGCTTCCCCGCGGGAGCGTCTCGCCAAGCCGCCAGGACGCTGAATCCTACCGGCGCGGCGGATCGAAGCAGAATGGCGATCCGTCCCGCGATACGTCGGCTGCCGTGTTGAGGCGCCGCCTGAGATCGGCGCCGAGCCGCACCAGGACCGTGGCTTCGGCGACAGCCTGCGAATACGGGAAACAGGCAAGCGAGACGGGCTCCGGGCTTTCCTGCACCAGCCGCACGAGTCTTTCCGTGGGCGCGGCGCGGTCCAGATACTGCCGGTGCTTGCGCGTCCAGACATAGCCGCAGTTGAGCAGAATCGCCGCGCACGCCGCCGCAATCGCCAGCCGGCGCGGCACGAATTCCCACAGAGTCGCAAAGGCGCTTCCCGCGAGCAGGGCCAGACCTGCCGCCGCAAGGTAGGTATGACGGCTGGGAACGTGCGGCATGTACGTCAGGAAGCTATACGGTCCTAGCGCCAGGGCCATCCAGGCGAGGGCGAAGCCCACCGGCGCCCAGGGCCGCCGTCTCCAGGCCAGAACAGCGATGGCGGCCACTCCGGCGATCCACAGCAGGCGCAGGATGCTGCGCGGGATCACGATCCAGAAGGGCGCGCCGAACGAGAAGGTCCCGTCGGAAAAGTGCAGGTGTTCGTGGCGGTGCAGCCAGGCGGCCACGAAGTACACCGGCACCACAAGGAAGAAAGGCGCCAGACCGATCCACAAGCGGCGGGATGCCAGGCTCTTCCAGCCAAGCTGTCCGGCTCCGGTAAGCGCCAGCAAAGCGGGCAGCACCGCCGCCGATTCCTTGGACAGCAGGGCAAGAACGAACATCCCGGCGGCGATCAGCCAATCTGTCCGGCGTCCACGGTCGAGCCACCGCCGCCAACCGAGCAGCATCAGCAACCCGAAGAAGAACAGCAGGAGTTCCGGCAGCGCGGCGTACCAGATCACCGCTTCCTGGTGGCCCTGATGGACGGCAAAGAAAGCGCCGGCGGCAGTCGCGGCGACACCCCCCAAGGGTTGGGCCAGCAGAACCACCACCAGCGACGAATTCGCCGCGTGCAGGATGAGACTGCTTAGCCGGAAAGGCAAGGGTTCGGCGCCAAACAGCCGGTCGGTGGCCCAGGTCGCCACCAAAGACGTCGCGCGGCACCGGTACAGAGGATCGGCTGCGAGCTTCCCCCAGGATCCGGGCGCGCCATACTCCCGGGCCAACTCGATCTGGATATAGTCATCGCTGATAAACGGCAGGCGCAGCGACGGCGCGTACGCCAGAACACAAAGCACGGCCACCAGCAGATATGCGGCCACCCCAGGCCCCGATCCCCGCATCCCCATACAAGTGAAGTTTTGCTAGCGTAGCGGAAATGGCCGCAACGCGGCAAGGGGTACAATTTGGGGCGAGTGCCGTTTCCTTCGAAAGTCGACTGGTGGCTGGGGGTGGTCCTGACGGCCGGTGTGTTCGCCGGTCCGTTGCTGCAAGCGCTTCTGGGAGGCACCGACCTGACGCTGCTCGGTGTGTCCACGCTGGTTGGCGCGTTCATCCTGTCGCTGATCTTCCCGACGGACTACACGGTCAACCCGGACGCAGTGCTGATCCGCTCCGGATGGATCATTCGCTGGCAGATTCCGCTGGCCGAGATCCGGCGCATTGAGCCCTCCCGAAGCTGGGAATCGGGCCCCGCGTTGTCCCTCGACAGGCTGCGCGTGGTACGGGAGCGCGGCCGGGATATTCTGATCTCACCCGCCGACCAGGAGGGATTCCTGCGCGCGGTCGCGCTCCACGCGCCGCATCTCGCGCTGTCCGGACGGTTGCTGGTTCCGCGCTGAATTGGGAGAAGAGAGGAGTCACATGCGAAATCGAATGATCGTGACGGTGGCCGGCTTGGCCACCCTGCTTGCCGGATGCGGGCCTTCGCAGCCCACCGTCGAAGAAGCCCGCCAGTTCCTGAACGCGGCCGAAGAGCGGCTCCTGTTGCTGTCGAATGAGTCGGGCAGGGCCGCTTGGATCCAGACGAACTTCATCACCGACGACACCGAAGCGCTGGCCGCGCAAACCAACGAACGCTCCATCGCGGCGCAGGTGGAACTGGCCAAGGAAGCGACGCGCTTCGATGGTTTGGCTCTGCCCGACGACCTGGCCCGCAAGCTGCGGGCGTTAAAGCTGTCCCTGACGCTGGCGGCTCCCTCCGATCCGAAAGAACGCGAGGAGACCACGCGAATCGGCGCGTCGCTCGAAAGCGCCTATGGCAAGGGGCGCTACTGTCCCCCCAACCGGCCCGATACCTCCGACTGCCTCGACCTGCAACAGATCATGCGCATCATGGCAACGAACCGCGATCCGCAGCGGCTGCTCGAAGTCTGGAGCGGCTGGCGCACCATCTCGCCGCCGCTGCGCAAAGACTATGCCCGCTTCGTCGAGCTGTCGAACAAAGGCGCGCGCGAGTTGGGATTCGCCGACACAGGAGCCATGTGGCGCTCGAAGTACGACATGCCGCCGGACGAGTTCGCCGCGGAATTGGACCGGCTGTGGGAACAGGTGAAGCCGCTCTACGTCTCACTCCACGCTTACGTCAGGAAGCGCCTGCGGGCGAAGTACGGCGACACCGTCCCGGCCGATGGCCCGATTCCGGCGCACCTGCTGGGCAACGTCTGGGCCCAGTCGTGGGACAACATCGCCGACATCGCCGCGGCCCCGGGAGGCGCCCCGGCATACGACCTGACACGCATTCTTCGCGACCGCCGCATCGACGCCAGAGGAATGGTCCGCTACGGCGAGCAGTTCTTTACGTCGCTCAATTTCCCGCCCCTCCCAACGACGTTCTGGGACCGGTCTCTGTTCACCAAGCCCGCCGACCGCGACGTGGTGTGCCACGCCAGCGCCTGGAACGTGGACAACAACGAGGACCTGCGCATCAAAATGTGCATCGAGATTACGGAGGAAGATTTCTCGGTCATCCACCATGAACTGGGTCACAACTTCTACCAGCGGGCGTACAACAAGCAGCCATTTCTGTTCCGCGAATCGGCCAACGACGGGTTTCACGAAGCGGTTGGCGACACCATCGCTTTGTCGATTACTCCGGAGTACCTTGTCAAACTCGGCTTCCTCCGCCAGGCGCCGGACCCTTCGCGCGATACCGATCTGCTGCTGCGCCGCGCGCTCGAAAAGGTGGCCTTCCTGCCGTTCGGCCTTCTGATCGATCAATGGCGCTGGAAGGTGTTCTCCGGGGAGGTGCCTCCGGAGCAATACAACACGGCGTGGTGGGAGCTGCGGCGAAAGTACCAGGGAATCGACGCGCCGGCCGACCGCACCGAGCAGCATTTCGATCCCGGCGCCAAGTACCATGTCCCGGCTAACGTCCCGTACACGCGGTATTTTCTGGCGCACATCCTTCAGTTCCAGTTCCACCGGGCGCTGGCGCGGGCCGCCGGATGCACCGGGCCCTTGCACCGCTGCTCGATTTACGGAAACCGGGAGGCGGGAGCCAAGCTGAAAGAGATGCTGGAGATGGGCTCGAGCCGTCCGTGGCCGGAGGCACTGCGGGCCCTCACCGGGGAAGACAAGATGGATGCCACCGCGATCCTGGATTACTTCGCTCCGCTCAAGGAATGGCTCGACGCACAGAATTCCGGCGGTCCCGCAGGCTGGTGAGGCAGCCATTTCTGTAACACGGCGGTGAGCGCCTCCATCTGGACCGGCTTGGAGAGGTAGCCGTCCATGCCGGATTCCAGGCAGCGGACCTGGTCCTCGTGGAAGATGTTTGCCGTGACGGCGACGATGGCCGGCGGAGCTTCGGGCCGCACCAACCGGATCCTGCGGGTGGCGTCGAAGCCGTCGATCCCGGGCATAACGCAGTCCATCAGGATCAGATCATATTCGGTATCGAGTGCCATGCGGACGGCTTCCTCGCCGCCGGGCGCCAGCTCAGGATGGTAGCCGAGTTTCCGCAATGCTGCCAGTAGAACTTTCTGGTTGATCGCGTTGTCCTCCACCACCAGAATGCGCGCGCCGGGCAAAACGGCGGTGGCGAGCGCGACCTGGGAATCAGTGGTGCTTCCGAGGACCGCGTCCAGCGCGCGCCGCAAGCGGGCCAGCGTAACCGGGCGGACAATCGACAGGCCGGCATTGCGCTGGCCGGCACGGACCATATGGATCGGAGGCGGCCAGCCGGGAAGCTTGACGCCCTCGACCCTGGGGTCGAAGAGGATCGTGTCAAACGGACCCCTGGCGTGCGCCGGATCCATCGTGACGTGGAACCCCAGACGCTCCAGCATCCAGGCCAGCATCGTGCGGCTCGGAGGGTGTTCTTCGATGAGTAAGGCGCGCTGCCCGGAGAAAGGAGCGCCGGCTGGTGCAGACGCCGCCGCGGGAAGAGGGAGCCTGAACCAGAAACGGGAACCGGATCCGGGAACGCTCTCGACACCGATCCGGCCTTGCATCTGCTCGACCAGACGCCGGCTGATGGCCAGCCCCAGGCCGGTCCCACCGTACAGGCGGGCGGTGGAGGCATCCCCCTGGGTAAAAGGCTCGAACAGCTGTTGTGCGACCGCGGGGTCGATGCCGATGCCTGTGTCTTCAACGCTGAAGAGGACTTCCAGGGCAGGCGGACTCCCCGCAGCCTCAATGAGCAGCACGACTTCTCCCGACGCCGTGAACTTGACGGCGTTGCCCAGCAGGTTGACCAGGACCTGGCGGATTCGCCCCGCGTCTCCAGTCAGGCTGTCCGGCACGGCCGGGTCCACCAGTCCGGCAATCTCGATGCCCTTGCGCCCTGCCTGTTCGCCGACGATCTCCAGCGCGCCATCGGCCAGGGCCCGCACATCGAACGGAGCCGTCTCGAGGCTGATCTTGCCCGCCTCGATCTTCGAGAAGTCCAGGATGTCACTAATCAATACCAGGAGCGCTTGTCCAGCCTTGCGAATGGTTTCGGCGCAGTCGCGTTGCTCGGCGGTGAGCGGCGTTTCGGACAGGATCGCGCTCATGCCGATGATCCCGTTGAGCGGCGTGCGGATCTCGTGACTCATCGTGGCGAGGAAGTCGCTCTTGGCGCGATTGGCGGCCATCGCTTCGGCGCGGGCCTCGCGCGCCTGCTGTTCGGCCGACCGGGCGTTCGTCACGCTCCTGGCAAGTTCCGTATTGACGGCGCGCATCGTACGGCTGAACTCAGCCAACCGGCCGTTCGCCTCGCGGATCTCAGCGGTGCGGCGGGCGACCTCGCCTTCCAGTTCGCGATTCAGATGTTCCGATTCGTCCATGGCCCGGTGGAAGCGATCGGAGAGCGACCAGGTCATCATCACCACGACGCAACCGGCTGCCCAGGGAAGCGGATCGGGCACGCCGATCCCCGCGAGCGTCGCGGCGGAATCGGCCAGAACCGCCAGACCCGCCAGCAGGATCGCGCCGCCCAGCAACCGCGCACCCCCACGGGCATCGCCCATCGCACGTCGCACGGCAAACGGAATGCTCACCGCCAGAGGCACCACGTACAACGCGCGCCAGAAGTGCGTCACAAGACCGGCGTTCGCGGTGGGCTCGATCAGGAAAGCGGCGGCGATCCAGATATTGGAGACCCCGTACCAATGCAACCAGCGGGGCACAGACTGGCCCAAAAACGGCCAGATGAAGTGGATCGCAGCGGCGGCCGACAGGTGCGAAAGCGCCGGAATCGATCTGGCCTCGAACTCAGCCGGAAACAAGCTTTCGGCCCAGGAACTCTCAGCGGCCGTGAGCGCGCCAAGAAGCAGCGTGAGCAGCCCGAAGCGGAGATACCCCGGATGCGCACGGCGGGCCAGAAGCAGGTATTGCAGACCGCAGAATCCGATGACCGCGGCCAGAAGCAACCTCGGGATGTCCCCCAGGACCGCTTCGCGGTGCGCCTCGCGCACGCGGCTCTGCAGCAGGTCTCCCCGGCCCAGGACAGGAGCCTCTCTCAGGCCCGCAACGCCCTGGAAAAGGAACGTGACGCGAATTGTTCCAAGAGACGTCAGTTCGTCGGGCAGGCCGATCAGAACCGGAAGAGGCTCCTGACGTCTCCAGGACGCAGTATCGATGGCTCGTCCCAGCCGCCGGGAACCGGCCGAAACCGTCAGTCCGCCGCCGCGCGGCGGGCGTACCAGAATCGCCCATCCGGCGTCCGCCTGCCTTGGCGGGAGCCGCAACTCCAGAACAACTTCGCGGGCTGTGTCCCAGGGACCCTCCAGGCTCATCTCTCCGGCGCCGGCGCCGACCGTGGCAGAGATCCGCTCCTGTCCCTGGAGGCCGGCCGCCAGGACGAGACCGAGCGCGATCCATCGGAGCGAGCCAAAGCCCATCAGTCGTCATATCGGCCGGGAATCACCTGATACGATAGAGCCATTTCCCGACGGAAGGAAAACCCTATGAAACGCAGACACTTCCTGACCACGGCAGCCGCGCCGCTGGCCGCCGCTCCCCAGTTGCAGCCGGGTCCATTCGGCGACAAACCGGCCATGAGGATCACAGACATTAAGACCTTCCTGGTCGGGTCCGGGGGGCGCAACTGGGTGTACGTCAAGATCGAAACCGATCAGGGGATCACTGGCATCGGCGAAGCCTATTCCTGCGGCCCTGATGAAGCGACGGTGAAAGTCATCGAGGATTTCAAACTCTGGCTGGTGGGGCAGGATCCGCGCCATATCCAGTTCCTCTGGGACCTGATGTACAACACCACGCGGTTTCCCGGCGGCTCGGTCGTCAACTCCGCCATCAGCGGCATCGAGCACGCCCTTTGGGACATTGCTGGCAAAGCCGCGGGACTGCCTGTCTGGGCGCTCCTGGGCGGGCGCGTTCGGAACAAAGTGCGCGTCTATCAAAGCATCGGCGGCCGGACTCCGGAAGAGGCGGCCGACAGCGCGAGCAACCTGGTGTCGAAGTACGGCTATACCGCCGTCAAGATGAGCCCGCATCCGCCTGACGCCAACCGCGCCCCGTACAACGAAGTGACACGCACCGCGGGCCTGCGCGTGGGAGCGGTACGCAAGGCCGTGGGTCCGGATGTCGATATCGGCGTCGATATTCACGCCAAATTCTTCGAGGTTCAGCGCGCCATCCGCGTCGCGCACGAGATCGAGGAATTCCGGCCGTTCTGGCTCGAAGAACCGATCCGTCCGGAGAACTACGACGCGATGAAGAAACTCGCCGACCACGTCAACATCCCGCTGGCGAGCGGCGAATGCAACTACATGAAGTACGAGTTCAAATACCTGATCGAGAGCCAGGCGGTCGACATCGTGCAGCCCGACATCTGTGTCTGCGGCGGCATGCTCGAGATGAGGAAGATCGCCGCGATGGCCGAGGCGCAGTTCATGGTGGTGGCGCCGCACAACCCGATGAGCCCGCTGGCGACCGCCGTCAATGTGCACTTCGCCGCCTCGACGACAAACTTCCTCATCCTCGAATACCGCGCGCCGGATTCCGGAGCCGCCAAGGACGTCCTCAAAGAGCCCATCATGGTGCGCAACGGCTACGTCGATATCCCGACCAAGCCGGGCTGGGGCGTGGAACTGAACGAAGAAGCGTTCCGCCACATGCCGCCCAAGCCGTGGCGCCGACCGACCGGGTACCGGCCCGACGGCTCCATCGCCTGGATGTAGTCATTCCGCGCAGCGGTTCCCGGCGACCCGGTTCGCTCCCGCGGGTACGCCGGGCGCCGCCGCGACGCAGTAACTCCGCATCCCGAACCCGGTGATCTCATTGCCGGCGACGACGTTGCCTGACGCCGGCGCGGGACGCTCGGCGCCGCTTCCCAGATAGATGCCGGAGCGCGGGAGATCGGGCTGGCCGGAACTCCAGTTGCACGGGAACGGCGTTCGCGGATCCCCGCAGCGCGCCTGGTTGAGCCGCAGAAACCGGTTGTCCTCGACCCGGTTGTTGCGTCCGATGATGAACGCGCCGCCGTAGACCATGCCTTCCATCACGTTGGCGCGGATCGTCACGTGTACGGACTGCATATCGGGGTTCGTGTTGTTCATCACGATGGCGTAGCCCCCGTGGGGGTACGCCTCGGGTCCCTGCCGGTTCGTGCAGCGGTTCGCCGTGACTTCGCCGTGATGGAATCCGTCGAGATCGATGCACTTCCCGTTGACCTCTTCGAATTCGTTCGCGGCGTAACGGGACTCGTCCGTGTTCCCTGCCGTATCGATGGCGACTGGAAGCGCGTCGACCTCCTCTAGCGGGTACCCGATCTCCCGGCCGCGATTGCGCTCCACCGTCACCCGCGTCGCGTGGCCCACCTGAACGGCGTCCCGGCCGATGCGCTCGAAGTGGTTGTCACGGATCGTGCCGCGGGCATTGCGCGGCGCGGTATAGAGCGAGTGGGTCCAGACGCCATTGCCGCGAATTCGGGTGAAGCGGGACCCGGTCACGGAGAAGTCCTCGGCGCCGCCTTCGAGCAGGACGCCGCCAGTCGTGTTGTTGCGGCCTTCCGGGTTGCGGGAGCCGCTGTCCTCCACGCGAATGCCGTCGATGCGGACCTGGCGCCCGGCGTGTCCCAGAACAGCGAACCCGGCAACCTGGCGGAACACGACCCGTTCCACAGTGCAGCCGGCGGCCTTCAGGATCAGGATGCCGTTGCCGCGGGTGAATTCCGCGAACGGGACGTCGTACGGCGGCAGTCCCTGCGGCGGAAGTTGGAGCGCGTCGCGGTTGCCGTCGATCGCGAAATCACGGAAGCGGACGCCCGCTGAGCCTTCGACGACCAACAGCGCGCGGCCGGAAAACCCGGGGGCTGCGCGCAAGGTCGAGTTGGCGCCGCCTGCGATCTCGATCGCGCCCGCCGCGGCGGGGATCACGATTTCGCGGCGGACCTCCGTGACGCCGTCCGCCAGACGGACCGGGGTCACGCCGCTGGAGATCGCCTGGCGCAGCCGTTCCTCCGCATCCGGAGCGCCGCAGGAGGCGAGCAACAGAATCGCCGCGAGACCTCTAGCGGACCACATCGATCGGGACCGGTCCGACGGCGCGCCGGCCCATGCGCACGGTCACCTCGTGCCGCCCGGCGCGGACCTCCGGCGCCAGCGTGACGTTGAACTCGTAGCGCTCGTTCAACGGATCCGTGCAGAAGTGTTCCAGACCTTCGGCAGGCGCTCCGTCCACTTCGACGACAACTTCTTCCGGCTGCCGGACCTCTTCCATCGCGATCTTGAGCGACCCGGAATGAATTCGCGTGCCGGCCATGAGGTCGACACCATCGGTAATCGAAGCAACACGCGGCACCGACGGTCCGGCCGGAACCACGCGCACCCAGCCGGAGGCCAACGGCCGCCCCAGCCATTCCAGATCGACCGGTACCCATCCGGTGCGCACGCCCCCCGGCAGCAGCGCGTTGACTTGCCACACCGGACCAGGCATGGGAGGACCGATATAGGTGAGCGGCGCTGGAACGCCTTCGACGAGCAGGTTCAGTTGATTCAGGTCGGCCTCTTCGGGCAGGTTCTCGACCCACAGCGTGACGGCGGCAAAGCGGCCGCGGTCCGGCACGGCGGGCTCGCCGCTGTGCGCGTTGCGCACGGTCCGGATGCGAGTGGCGCCCTCACGGGGACTCAGCCCGGCGTACCAGCCGGCGGGCTGCTTGCGCATGGTCGTCCACATGTACTGCGTGGAGAACCCTTCGAGCGCCAGAAGCTGCATGTCGTTTGCGGCGGCGAATTCGGCGATCTCCTCGGCGCCTATGCGGACGCCTTCCCAGGTCGTGTACTCGCGCGCCGTCTTGGGCAACCCGTTCACCTGGCAGCGCAGAATGCCTCCAGGCTTCAGGACGCGCCGCGCCTCGCGCAGGTACTCGAACACGACATCGCGGCTCGGGATGTGCTGGAAGACCGCGTAGGAGTAAACAAAGTCGAACAGTTCATCCTGGAACATCGCCAGGTTCGATCCCTCGTTGCGCCGGGGAAACGCGTTCAGCACGTCGCGCAGGGTCTGGAACGCGCGCCGGATCATTTCATCCGACACGTCGACGCCGTGCACCTCGCCGAAGTTCCAGCTCATCGGCAGCATCAGGCGTCCCGGACCGCAGCCGATTTCAAGGGCCCGGCGGTCCCGCTTGTTGCCGGGCGGCAGACGCTTCATCTCGGCTTCGAGCGCGCGGACGACATCGGCGCCGGACTCGATGAACTCGCTGAGATCCTGCCCCCTGCGTCCGAACGCGACGTAGTAGTGGGCGTCCTCCTGCGCTCTCTGGTTCCAGTCCTCCCGCATGCGGGAGGCGACGGCATCGCTCATCAGGGCAGCTTCACGACGCGGATGTTGCGGAAGTCGAGGTTCGTCGTGGGATCGTGCGCCTGCAGGCTGAACGTGCCCGCCTTGAGGCGCGCGTTCTCGCGCGCGTTGTCGCCTTCCGGACGGTCGTCCTCCCAGTCGCTGACGGGATAGCCGTTGATCCACACGGCCATATGGCGGCCGCGCGCGACGATGGTCTTGGTGAAGTACTCGTTGTCGTTCGGGATCACCTTCCGCGTGGGCTGGCGGTGGTAGATGCCGCCGGTTCCGAAGTCGACCGGCTGCGTGCGGTCGCCGGCCTTGTATTCGTTCCGGATCTGGGATTCGTAGCCGGACCAGTGAACGCCGGGCGTCCCGCGGAAGAACACGCCGCTGTTCGGATGATGATCCGGACCCTGGGCATTCGTGCGGATGTCGAGCTGCATCACGAAGTCGGCGTACTGCGCCTCGGTCTCGAGATGCCCTGGACCCTTCACCACGTTGATCGCTCCATTGCGAACGCTCCACACGGGTTTTTCTTTGGGCTTCGGCGCATCCACCTCGCGCCAGCCGCGCAGATCCTTGCCGTTGAACAGCGGCTGGAGCCCGAGCGGTTTCAGCTTGATGTTCCGGAACTCGACCTTGAGTCCAGGATTGAACTGCAGACCGATGTGCCCCACGAGGCTCTTGCGGTCGCGCGCCCAGAGCGTGCGTTTGCCGTCGAGTTTCACCAGCCAGTGATCGCCTGAGAGTTCGATCTCGTAAGTCTGCCAGTCGCCGGTCAGTTTCGCCGGGTCGGTCGCCTTGAAGTGGTTCACGACGCCGCCCGTGTTAAAGCCCTGCGGCTGGTTGTCGAAGATCTGCAGTTCGTACCCGGTGACGTGCGGCTGACCCTCGCGCGCCGAGCGCAGGAAGATGCCGGAGTTGCCTTCCTTCGGGATACGGAAGTCCATCTTGAGGACGTAATCGCCGAAGGCGCTGTTGGTGCGCAGCCAGTTCTGCGGGCCGGAGTCGGCGACGAGAGCGCCGTTTTCGACGCGCCACTGCCCGCCCATCTCCGGGGTCCAGCCGAACATCGTTTCGCCGTCGAACAGCAGGATCCAGCCTTCGGCGGCCTCCTTCGGCGTCAGCGTATTGTGTTGGGCGCAAAGCACGGACGCGCCAAGAAGCAGCGGGATCAGCAGTTTCATAGCGATTTCGCCCTCATGATACCGCGAGACGGTCCACGGCTTCGAGCGCCTGGGCGACGAGGGTCTCGGGCTGTTCGTCCTTCACCTGAATCACCGCGTGCGGGACACGGCTCCAGGGACGCCAGCGCTGGAACATCCGTTCGCAGGGATAGCCGGCAAACACCGTGACCGACGGAACTCCGGCGGCGGCAGCGGCGTGCTGCCCGGCGGAGTCGTACCCGACATACACACGGCTGGCTTGAATCGAGCGCGCGAACGCCGCAAATGACCCGTCCCACACCTGGATGCGCGCCCCGCCGCAGGCAGCCACGGCGCGGTCGACCCGCTCCCCTTCCTCGCCACCCGCGCCGCGGTCGACCACCAGGGACAGGCCCCGGGCGGCGACGCCACCCAGCAGCCCGGCTTCGAACGGATCCGCCACGCGCTTGGCCGGATTCTCCCCGACCCCGAAGCTCACCGCCGCGTCGCCCGTGCGATGCGGTGTCTCGACCGGTGCAATGAACGGCTTCCCGTCGACGCCAAAAACCGCGCGCGCCCACTCGGCGGCGAGCAGACCCAGCGGTGCGTCACGGTCGCCGCCGGAGGCGCGGCTCTCGAAAAAGAAGTAGTGCTCGTCACTGCACACGGGCAACAGTCCAAGCTGCGTCAACCGCGAGTCCGGATCGACGACGAGCGCTCCGTCCAACGCGTTGCGCAGCGCAGGCCAGCCGCTGAGCCGCTCGGCCAGGGTGCCCCCGCGCGGGTAGGCTACCGGCAGATGATCGATGCGCGGATCGGCGCCGAACAGTTCCCACGCCTTGCGCGACCCTGCAAGTTCGATGCGCGCCCGCGGGAAGCGGCGTTTGGCGGCATCGAGCAGGACGCTGGTGACGGCGGCATCCGCGCCCAGCGTCACGCGCGACAGCACCACGACACGCGCCGGATCCTCCGCCGTGCACACGCGCGGCGCGCGGATGCGCTCGTAGCGCCGGCGCAGTTCGTGTGCGTCCAGCCCGGGAATCGCGCGCGCCAGCGCCTCGCCGAACAGTTCCGCGTACAAATCGCAGAGCCGGGGCTCGAAGCGATCCGAGAGGCCTTCGACGACGATCGAAAGAAGTTCCTTTGTGCCGCCGGCGGCGAGCAGACTGTCGAGCAAATCCCGCCGCCACCGGCCATCGAGGCACGAGGCGAGCAGCGCTTCCGCCTTACGCGAAGTACTTTCCAACGATCAGGTCCAGCTTCTTGAGGGTTTCCGGCGGCACCTTCGTCCGGTCCGTGATGATCGCGTGGGCCAGCGCGCGCCCGCACTTGCACGTGCGCTCCTCGGGCATCGCCGCGACCATCGCCGCCACCAGGCGCGCGGCATTCCCGGCGTTCATCGTGAGGTTCGCGATGATGTCGGTGACGGTGACCGCGTCGTGCTCGGGATGCCAGCAGTCGTAATCGGTGACCATCGCCACTGTGACGTAGCAGATCTCCGCCTCACGGGCGAGCTTGGCTTCCTGGAGGTTCGTCATCCCGATGACGTCCATGCCCCAACCGCGGTAGACGTTGGACTCGGCTTTGGTCGAGAACGCCGGACCCTCCATGCACAGATACGTGCCGCCCTTCTTGCCCGTGACACCGACCGCCTCGCATCCCGAGGCCGCGAGATCGCTCAACTGCGGGCAGACCGGGTCGGAGAAGCCGACGTGCGCCACCAGCCCCTCGCCGAAGAAGGTGGAAACGCGCCCGCGCGTGCGGTCGAAGAACTGGTCGGGGATGACGAATTCGAGCGGACGGTGCTCTTCCTTGAGGGATCCGACGGCAGACAGAGAGATGATGCGCTCGACTCCGAGCGACTTCATGGCATAGATATTGGCGCGGAAGTTCAGCTCCGAGGGCGAGATGCGGTGTCCGCGCCCGTGCCTGGCGAGGAACGCCACCTGTTTCCCGCCGAGCGAGCCGACCACGATCTTGTCGGAGGGCGCGCCGAACGGCGTCTCCACTGCAATTTCTTCCTGGGCGTCGAAGCCGGACATCGAGTACAGCCCGCTCCCGCCGATCACACCGATCTTCACCTGCATACGCGAACCCTTATGCTAGCACTGCCCTTTGCGGCCAGCCGAAACTATACTGAAGGGGAGGAGGAACCCATGGCTCTCAGTCTTCAGGAAGAACGCCAGCATGCCCACGCGTTGCTCGACCTCCTGCCGCCTGCCAAACTCGGTGCTGTGCGGAGTCTGCTTGAAGTTATGGTGAATGGCGAGGACGAAGAGGAACGAACGAGGAAGATCGTCGCGCCTTGAGAAGGGGCGGACGGTGTTGACAGTTGGAAGACTGGGAGAGGATTGGAAGGATTGGAGGAACCTCAGTTACCGGCAGTTCGCTTGAGAGCCGACGAACGACGGGAGATGAAGTTGCCGATTACTGACATTCGATATTGACAACGATTGTGGGGGGGGGCGGGCCGGCCCGCCCGGCAGCGTCTGAAGACGGTTCTCCGGATTTGATGTACTTCCAGTTTGGTCAGCGGCGGACTAGATGTCTTCCGGGGCCGGGGTGGGCCTCGCCCCTGTTGGACCGCCGATCGGCTGACAAGATCGTTGTCCTACGCAACCTGCTTGGGGCGGCCGAGGCGAGGTTGCGTAAGTTTGTACCAGCCCAAAGTCTTGACTGATAGTTGTGCAGGCCCGAGTCGGAAGGCTCCCAGGTCACCTCCGCTCCAGGACTGTCCAGCCGACAGCAAGGCATTCCGACGCGGTGTCGGCGGTTGTTGCTGCGCCACCACCTTATGCCGCAACCGTCGGATCAACTCGCTCGCATCACTGCGCATCCTGAATCAACTCCAGCAACACGCCTCCGGTCGACGCCGGATGCACGAACACGTATTCGTGCCCGCCTGCCCCCTTGCGGGGCTCGTTCAACAGCCGCGCTCCGCCCGCCCGTAGACGTTCCACTGCCGCCGCGAGGTCCGGGACGCGGAGCGCCACGTGGTGCAGTCCAGGTCCGCGCTTTTCGAGGAATTTCGCGATGACCGAACCCGGTGAGGCGGGCTCTAGCAGTTCGATCCGCGACTCGCCCGCCGGCAGCATCGCGACGTGCACGTTCTCCACCTCGACCGTCTCCCGCGAGGCCACCGTCATGCCCAGTTGATCGCGGTAGAACGCCAGCGCCGCCTCGATCGACTCGACCGCAATTCCCAGGTGGTCGATCGCGTGGCCCCGCGCCGGAGCGAAGGTGCGGGAGCGCCGCGGCGCGCGTCCGATCGCTTCGAGCAGTTCGGGCACGCCCTCCCCGCGCGTCGCCACGGTGCGGACAATTTCCGGCGGCGGTCCCGCGCGGTCATTCATTGCCAGCACCGCGCGGACTTCGTTCTCCACCTGGTCCGCGCCGGCATGGTCGGCCTTGTTGATCACGAAGACATCGGCAATCTCCATAATGCCGGCTTTGATCGCCTGGACATCGTCGCCCATGCCCGGGACCAGCACGACCAGCGTGACCTGCGCCAGCCGCGCCACGTCGACCTCCGCCTGCCCCACGCCGACCGTCTCGACGATTACCACGTCGCGGCCGGCGGCACCGAACAGCCGCACCAGGTTCGCCGTGGCGGCGGCGAGTCCGCCGTGCGCGCCGCGCGTCGCCATCGAGCGTACGAACAGACCGGGATCGCCCAAGCCGGACTGCATGCGGATGCGGTCGCCGAGCAACGCGCCGCCGGAGGTCGCGCTCGAAGGATCCACCGCGACGATCGCGACCGTGCGCCCAGCCTGGCGGTAGGCGCGCGCCACCCGGTCCACGAGCGTGCTCTTCCCCGCCCCGGGCGACCCGGTGACGCCGAGCACCAGCGGCTCGCGCACCCCTCCGGCTTCGAGAGAGCGCAAGACTTCCTCGCCGCGCGCGTCACGGTTTTCGATATAGGTGGCGGCCCGGGCGAGCGCCCGCAAGTCCCCCGCCGCGATTCTCTGTGCGAGGTCCACGCTGGTCTAGACGATCTCCTCGCGGGCCGGATCCCAGCCGACCGTGCGGCTCTGGCGGTAGCTCTCCACCGCCATGCGGCAGGCGATCGAGACGCGGTAGCCCAAGTCGAACGGGCAGTTCGGCTCCTTGCCCGAGCGGATGCAATCGAGAAAATTCTGCATGTGCGCGCGCGGCTCGGTGCGCGTGCGTCCCAGGATTTCGACGCCGTCCGGCCGGTTCACCTTCTGCGGCACGTAGCGGATCTGCTGGCCCTTTACGAGGGTGCCGTCGGTCCCCAGGACTTCTTCGGTGGAACCGAGATGGTTGTTCCCGAAGCCGGAATCCCAGGTAAACAGCAGCTCCTCGGCGTGCTCCATTGACACGCTCATCGTGTCCGGTACCTCGCGTCCGTCTTTCCACAGGTAGACGCCGCCGGTCATCGTCACGCGGCTGGGAATCGTGAGGTCCATCGCCTTGTACCAGAAAGCGAGCTGGTGGCAGAGATTCTCGTAGACGTTGCCGCCGGAGTAATCCCAGAAGTAGCGCCAGTTGGCGTAGCGGTTGGCGTCGAACTCGAGCTCCGGCGCGTCTCCCAGAAACGCTTCCCACTGGACGTTGTCCGGCGTCATCTCCGGATGCACCGGGCGCGACCACTGCGGCTTGCCGTGCGGCGTGTTGCGATACATGTGCGCGTGGATCGCGGTCACGCGCCCGACGTCGCCCGCGGCGAGCCAGGCGGTGGCATCGGTCAGCAATCCTGACGAGCAGATCTGGTGGCCCACCTGCACGACCCGTTTGCCCTTGCGGTGCGCCGCGCGCATGCGCTTGGCCTCGTCCACGGTGAACGCCATCGTCTTTTCCTGGAAGACGTGTTTGCCGGCGTCGATGGCATCGAGGAAATGCGCGCCGTGAAGGTGCTGCGGGGTGGCGATCAGGACTGCGTCGATGGACTTGTCTTCGAGCAGTTGGCGGGGATCCTGGAAGGTCCGGGCGCCAGGGGCGGCGGACCTGGCTTCGTCCAGCCGCACCGTGAAGATGTCGGCGAGCGCGGCGATCTCGGTGTTCGGGCAGGCCCCGGCTTCGCGGATCAACTGCTGGCCGCGCGCCCCCGCGCCGATGACCCCGAGGCGGATGCGGTCATTCGCGCCGAGCACGTTCGAGGAGGCAAGCGTCCCGGCCAGCCCGGAGGCGACATGTCCGATGAAATTGCGTCTGGACTGCATGAAATTCCTTCCTCTGCCGGCTTGGGTGTATCTTGCTATCGTAACAAAGCAGATGCGCGTCCTGATCCTGATTGCCTCGTTCGCCGCCGTGGCCGCCGCGCAGGCGCCCGCCGCCTCCACCATCCGGAAGGAGCAGCTCAAGGCCGACCTCTTCTTCCTTGCCTCCGACGCCCTGCAGGGGCGGCTCACCGGAACCCGCGAGTATGCGATTTCGGCCGAATGGGTGGCGTCGCGCTTCGAGCGCATGGGATTGAAGCCGGTCACCGGGTCGAGCTTCCGGCTGCCGTTCACGCTGTACATCTCGCGGCTGGAGAACGGCAACGCGCTCACGGTTCCCGTCGCGGGCGGCGGCGCGCGCAGCGGGCGCGTCGGCGAAGACTACTATCCGCTCATCTTCAGCGCCAATGCCGATGCCAGCGGTCCGGTGGTGTTCGCGGGCTACGGCATTGTGGCGCCGGAGCACCAGTGGAATGACTACCGCGACGTGGACGCGAAGGGCCGGATTGTGCTGGCGCTGACCGGCGAACCCGGCGCGGACGATCCAAAGAGCCCGTTCGACGGCCTGGTGACTTCCGAGCATTCGAACCTGCTGCGCAAGGCCCTCCACGCGCAGGAGCAAGGCGCGGCGGGCATCCTGTTCGTTACCGGGCGCGACCCGAAGCGCGCCGCCGCCCGGTTTGCGGCGGGCGCCCGCGGCTACTGGCCGGAGACGCCGCCGCGCATCGAACGCTACACCCTCGCCACCATGGCGGACCGTCTGCACATTCCTGCTGCCGAGATCTCACCCGGTCTGGCCAATCTGCTCCTCGGCGGGGACCTCGCGGGCGCGGCCGAGGCCGCCGAGCGGGGCGAAGGGCAGCGCCTGACCCAGGGACAGCCCGTTGCGCTGAAAGCCCGCGTGCGCCGGATTCCCTACGAAGACCACAACGTGGCCGGCATGATCGAGGGCGCCGATCCCAAGCTGAAGGACGAAGCCGTTCTAATCACCAGCCACTACGACCACAACGGCGCGGAAGGCTCGCAGATCTTCAACGGCGCCGATGACAACGGGTCGGCGACCGTCGGTGTGATCGCGATTGCCGAAGCGTATATCGAAGCCGCCAGGAGCGGGAAGCGCCCAAAACGCACCGTGATCTTCACCTCGTGGGGTTCGGAGGAGCGGTGCTGCGGCCCGCTGCTCGGCTCCTGGGCCTGGACCGAGACTCCGGCGTGGCCATTGGAGAAGACCGCCGCCGTGCTGAACATGGACATGATCGGCCGTCGCGAGGAAGTGCCGGTGAACGCCGGTTCGCGCTTCAACGGACTCCAGCCGCAGACGGCCGAGTCGAACGCGAATTCCGTGAACCTGATCGGGTCCAGCTACAGCCCGGCGCTCGCCGCCGCCGCGCGCGAAGCGAACAAGGACATCGACCTGCTCCTGCGGTTCCGTTACGACAACAACCGCTCGAACCTGCTCCGGCGCAGTGACCAGTGGCCGTTTCTCCAGCGCGGCGTCCCGGCGCTGTTCGTGCACACCGGCTTGCATCCCGACTACCACACCGTCAACGACCGTCCGGAACGCATCGACTACGACAAGATGGAGCGGATCCTGAAGATGGTCTACCAGCTCAGTTGGAACCTCGCCAACCAGGACGGCCGGCCCGCGATGGCTTCCCCGCGCGTCATCCCGGATCCGGACTGAACTTTTTCTGGAACTCCCGGCCCCGCCGGGCGGAATTCCGAACGGAGACGAATGGACGGCCGGGCGGAAGAGACCGACGAGCAGTTGCTGGCCCGCTCGGTAGCCGGAGACGAAGAAGCGTTCGCCGCGCTGTACCGCCGTCGGCAAGGTCCCGTGTATCGTTACGCCCTGCGCATGACCGGCAATCCGGCGGGCGCGGAAGAGGTAACGCAGGAGGTGTTTCTAGCGGTGATCCGGCAGCCGGAGTCGTTCGATAGCGCGCGCGGCACGGTCGGTTCCTGGCTCTTCGGCATGGCACGGAAGCACGTGCTCAAGCGAATGGAGAAGGACAGGCGATCCGTGCCTCTCGATGACGCCACCGAAGAGGAGGCGGCCGGAGACACGGGCGTGCTCGAGGAAATCGTCAGCGAAGAGGCGCTGGAAGGACTGCGCCGCGCGCTGCTTTCCCTGCCGCCGCGTTACCGGGAGGCCGTGATGTTGTGCGACCTGGAGGAATTGAGCTACGAGGAAGCGGCAGCGGCGATGGGTTGCGCCGTGGGAACGGTCCGCTCGCGACTGCACCGCGGCCGCGCGCTACTGGCGGAGAAGGTCCGTGCGCGGCAGGAGTGTCCGGCATGAAGGGACTGCGGCTGTTGGGAGCCCGAATGCGGGCGGAAGAGAATGCGCCGGCGGCGCTGGAACAGCGCCTGCGGACGGCGCACCGCAAACAGCACGGGGCCACACGCTGGTGGCCCGCGGCCGCCGCCGCGGTACTGCTGCTGGCCGGCGGATGGCTCGCCAGCCACCCTGTCGACGAGGCGATGCCGGAAGTCGCGTTCGCACCGTCCGAGCCGCCGCGCCATGCCTGGACGCCGCGACGGTACCCGGTGCCAGCGCCGCGCCCGGAGTCGGTGACGGAGTTCTACATGATTCCGGGCCAGGTGTGGGAGGAGGCGGACTCCGTGCGCCTGGTCCGCGTGGAAATGGCATCGGATTCGCTTCAACTGTATGGGCTTCCGGTTTCGGGAAGAGACGCCGGACACCTGATCCGGGCTGACTTGGTTGTCGCCGACGGCGTACCGCGGGCGATTCGTTTTGTGAAATGAAACGAAAGGAATCAGGAAATGAAGAGAGCCGTCTTGACCAGTCTCACTTTGGCAGTTGCTTTCAGTCAGCCCACTCCGCCGCCGCCGTCACCGCCAAACGTGATCCGGGTCGTGAGTTCGCTGGTCGGTCCAGGCAGGGTTGTGAAGGGCGCGCCGTACTCGGCCGAGAGAGTCACGGAGATGACGCAATCTCTCGTGGACGGCAATCGCATCCATCACAAACTCACCGCGAAGGAGTTCCGGGATGGCGAAGGACGCACCCGGCACGAAGAAGCGCACGGCGCGGCCCTGCCTGGTACCGGAGCCACGCGGGGAACGATTTCCCTGTACGATCCAGTCGAAGGAGTGAACTGGATCCTGGATCCGGTCGAAAAGAAGGCGCGCAAGCTGCCGGCGCCGCCGCTTCCGCCTCCCCCGCCCACAGTCAGCGGTGGATTTGCGGGCGAATTTTCGGGCCGCATGGTCGTGCGGTCTTTGGCGATCGACGCCCAGCCGGCGCCGGTCTGGACACCGCTCGCCGGAGGACCCGGCGCCGCGCAGGAGCAGGAGTCCTTAGGGAAACGCGTCATCGACGGAATGGAATGCGAAGGAACGCGCTATGTCCGCGTGATTCCCGAGGGCGCCATCGGCAACGAACGGCCGATCCGCGTGGAGGGCGAGCGGTGGTTCTCGAAGGAACTGCAGGCGATGGTCGAGACCCGCAACATCGACCCTAGGACAGGAGAAACGCGGATGCAACTGACGAACATCCGCCGCGGGGAGCCCGATCCCGCCCTCTTCCGGGTGCCGCCCGACTACGAGATCGTCGACGGGCCTGGGCCGGTGATCATCGACCGGCGGATCGAACGGAAGAGGCCCTGAAGCGAGTCCGCTTACTGCCGGAGAGGCCCCGTCCGCCAGGGTTCGGGCTCCTTCCGGCCAGTCCGGCTTCGGGTAGCGGAAGGAGTCCCGGATACTTCCAGATATGGACTCCGTCCTCCGCCGGTTCCGCTACGCCTTCCGCCAGATAGGCCGCACACCCGGACTCGCCCTCACCATCGTTCTCACCCTGGCCATGGCCATCGGGGCCGGCACGGCGATCTTCAGCTTCGTGAACGGACTGCTGATCCGGCCGTTTCCGTTCCACGATGCCGAACAACTCGTGCAGATTCACGCCATGCGGGGCGGACAACAGGGAACGATGTCGATGGCCGAGGTGCTCGAACTCAAGGAGTACGTTTCCTCGATCGAGTCGATCGCGGCGCACACGGCGTCCGCCGGAGGCTATAACTACAGCGGCCAGGGAAGGCCCGAGGAGTGGAAAGCGATCCTGATCACCGGCAACCTGTTCGAGGTGCTCGGGGTGCCGTATGCGGCTGGTGGAGCGTGGCCAGGGGCCGCTGACCGCGACCGGGACTATCGCGTCATCCTGACCCACGGGGTCTGGCAGCGGGCATTCGGCGGAGCCGCGGATACGGTGGGCAATAAGATCGCGCTGGATCACGCCGCCGGATACCAGATCCACGGCATTCTGCCGCACGGCTTCGATTATCCGCGCGGCGTGGAAGTGTACCGTTCGATCGGCGGGTTTACCAGCTACGACAAACGCGATGTCCGCAACGTGTACGCGGTCGCGCGCATGAAGGCCGGCCGCTCCATCGGACAACTGCAGCAGGAACTCGACGCGGTCTCCGGACGGCTGGCGGAACAGTTCCCTGAAGCCAACGCCGGGCTTTCCTTCCAGGCAGTCGCGCTGCGCGACGTGCACTCGGGCGATGTCCGCCCCTATCTGCTGGTGCTCATGGGCGCGGTCGGTTTCGTTCTCCTGATTGCGTGCACCAACGTGGCCAATCTTCTGCTGGTGCGCGCCTTGTCGCGGGACCGGGAGACGGCCGTCCGGGTCGCCCTGGGAGCGGGCCGCGGGGAAATCGCCGGCCAGTTCCTGACCGAAAGCCTGGTTCTGGCCCTCCTGGCCGCCGCCGCGGGACTGGGCGCGGCCTGGTGGTGGATGAACCTCATCCGGTCGATCATTGGCGCGCAGCTTCCCGACTGGATGGTGATCGAGATGGACGGCCGTGTTCTTGGCTTTGCCGTGGCCGTCTCCATCGCCGCGAGTCTGCTGGTGGCTCTGGCTCCGGTCGTCCATTTCTGGCGGCAGGACCGCATCGGCGAGACGTTGAAGGAAGGCGGGCGAGGTTCCTCCGGAAGCCGCACCACGGGCCGGCTCCGGGACTGGATGATCGCCGGTGAGGTCGCGATGGCCGTTGTTTTGCTATCCGGCGCCGGTTTGCTGATTCGCACGTTTGTGAGTCTCCAGTCCCAGGACAAGGGTTTCGATGAGCAGCGCATCTCGACCTTCCGCGTGGCGTTGGGGTGGAAGCGCTACCAGGGCGACTCCATCGCCCGCTACTACGAGCGCGCGCAGGAGCTTCTGCGGCAGGTCCCCGGCATTGAGGCAGTGGCCTTCGCACCCAGTCCGCCGCTTTCGCGCCAACAGGAATGGGCGCCGCAAACCGTGCAGACCGGCACGCAGTCCTTGCAGGAAGCTCTGCAGAATCCGTACGTGAATTTCCAATCGATCAGCGAAAACTACCTGGAGACGATGCGCATCCCGGTCCTGGCCGGGCGCGGCTTCACCGACTTCGACCGCAAGGACGGGGAACAGGTCGCGGTCGTCAGCCAGCGTCTGGCGGAGCTCCTGTGGCCGGGGAAGGATCCGGTCGGCGAACGCATTCTCTACAACCCGACGGCGCAGGAACCCGGGCCATGGCGCAGAGTGGTGGGAGTGGCGGGCAACGTCCAGCACCGGCAGCTTGGCGGCGAGACGGGGTTGGATTTCTATGTTCCGTACCGGCAATTGCCGGCGGCCAATCAGTATCTTCTGGTCCGGCACGGGCTGACCGAGCGCGAGTTCGTGGAGCGGGTGGAGCAGACCATGTGGAGCATCGACCCGGAGCAGTCCGTCTTCGACTTCGCGCCCTACAGCCAGCGCATCCTCGACGGCGTCTGGCAACTGCGGGTCTCAAGACTGCTCCTGGTTCTGTTTGGCGCTGTGGCCCTGGCGCTGGCCGCCGCGGGAATCTATGGCGTCATGTCGTACATGGTCGGGCAGCGGAAACGTGAATTCGGCATCCGCTTCGCGCTTGGAGCCACGCCTTCGGCGGTGCAGGGCATGGTCGTGAAGCACGGCCTGGTCGTCGCCGGAGTCGGCATGGCCGCGGGAGCGTTAGGAGCCTTCGCGCTGGGCCGGATTCTGGCGAACCAACTCCACGGAGTCAGCGGTGTGGATGTCTTGAGCGTCGCCGGAGCGATCCTTGCGCTGTTCCTGGTGGCCGCGCTGGCAAGCAGCCTCCCCGCCTGGCGGGCGTCCCGGCTGCACCCGGTGGACGCCTTGCGCGACCAGTGACCCGGAACCGCTACCACGCCATCGCGAGTTCGATAAACGTGCGCACCGGCACTCCGGAGGCGCCCTTGGCCAGGTGCGGCTTGCCGTCGTCGAGCCACGCGGTCCCGGCGATGTCCAAATGGACCCACGGCAGCGGGTTGGCGAACTCGCGCAGGAACATCGCGGCCGTTACCGCGCCGCCCCAGCGTCCGCCGATGTTCGGGATATCGGCGAAGGCGCTCTTCAGGTAGTCCTTGTAATCATCGTCGAGCGGCATGTGCCACATCCGCTCGCCGGCGGCCTCGGACGCTGACAGCACCTTCTGCCGCAACTCGTCGTCGTTGGAGAACAGCCCCACGCGCAAGTGTCCCAGCGCCACCACGATGGCGCCGGTGAGTGTCGCCGCATCCACCAGATGCGTGCAGCCGAGCCGGGCGGCGTAGGTCATCGCGTCGGCCAGAATCAGCCGTCCCTCGGCATCGGTATTGAGGACTTCGATGGTCTTGCCGGACAGAGACGTGACGATGTCGCCGGGACGCTGCGCCGCCGGTCCGGTCATGTTTTCCACCGCCGGAATCAGTGCGGTCACCGGAATCGCCGGCCTCAGGTCGGCGATCCCGCGCATGGCGCCGATCACCGCCGCGCCGCCCGCCATGTCGTACTTCATCTTCTCCATGCCGTCCGCGGGCTTGATCGACAGGCCGCCGGAATCGAACGTGACGCCCTTGCCCACCAGTCCCAGGTGAGCGCCGGCCGCCGCGCCCTCCGGACGATAGCGCAGCACGATCAGCACGGGCGGTTCGGCCGAGCCCTGGGCCACTCCCAGCAGCGCGCCCATGCCGAGCTGCCGCAGCCGGTGCACATCGAGGACCTCGCATTCCAGCCCGCATTCCGCCGCCATCTTTTCGGCGCGCGCCGCCAGTTCGGCGGGAGGCAGACGGTTGGCCGGTTCATTCACCAGGTCCCGCGCGAAGTTCTGCGCTTCGCCGGTGATCCGCCCGCGCTCCAGCGCGGCGCGCAACGCTTCGTCGCCCGAAGGTACAGCGAGCGTGAAGCTTTCGAGCTTCCTGCCGTTGTTTCTTTCGGTTTTCAGAGCGTCGGCGTCGTAGTGCCCCGCGAGCGCGCCTTCCACCGCCGCCTGCACCCATGCCGCACCCGCCAGCTCCCCGTCGAGCAGCAGCGCCCCTTGCGCCAGCGACTTCGCCTGCAGCGTGCGCGCGGCGGCTCCGGCATACCGGCGCAGATCCGCCGGGGTCAGCTTCTCCCGCTTCCCCGCTCCGTAGAGCAGCACCCGCCGCGCCGCGAAGCCGGGAACCGCGTAGAGCAGCGCCGTCTCGTTCGGCTTTCCGCTGAACTCCTTCGACTCGTACAGTTCGGCGGCTGGCGCGGGCAACTGGCCAGGCCCGTCCTCGAACGCCGGCAGCACCGCCGCGGCGCACTCCACGGCCTCCACCGGCCGGATCTCCAAAGCTACCTGCATCGTTTTACGTTCTCCCTCGGCGAACCGCCTCGCGCGCTTCGGCATCGGCCGTGCGGGCTCGTTCGGCTTCGCGCTTGTCGTGGAACTTCTTGCCTTTCGCAACGGCCAGCTCGCACTTCACCCGGCCGTCTTTCAAGTACAGCTTGGTGGGAATCAGGGACAGACCCCGTTCCCGCGTCTTGCCCTGCAGCCGGTCGATCTCCGCGCGGTGCAGCAGAAGCTTCCGCCGCCGCACCGGATCGTGGTTCTCCCGGTTGCCATGCGAGTAGTGGCTGATGTGCGCGTTATAGAGCCACGCCTCGTTGCCCTCGATGAGGGCATATCCGTCCTTCAACTGCACTTTTCCCGCGCGGATCGACTTCACTTCCGTGCCGGACAGCACGAGTCCAGCTTCGAATCGGTCCAGGAGGAAGTAGTTGTGGCCGGCCTGCCGGTTGTCGCTGAGGATCTTGATTCCACCTTTTTCGGTCGCGGCCAAATTGCTCTCCACGTCTGGCCGGGCGCAAGCGTCTGAACTCTTACGAGTGGGGTGTGCCCGGACGGGACGACAGTCAATTGTAACACGTTCGAATTAACATGTTATATTGCAATAAGTTAGCTGCCATCTTGGCGATTCTGGCGCTGCTCGCGCCGGAGCTTCCGGCTCGTACCCGCAAGGGCGACCGGTTCCTGCGTGAAGGACGCAAAGCCGAGGTCCGCAAGGACTTCGACCAGGCGCTGGATCTCTACGAGCGCGCTCTCAACGAAGACCCGGAGGATCCGGCCTACCTGATGGCCGTGATGCGCACCCGTCCCAGCGCCGCGCGGATGCACGTCGAGCGGGGCCGGACGCTGCGCGAAGACGGGCAACTGGCTGAAGCTTTGGCCGAATTCGAACGCGCCTACGCCATCGACCCGTCCTCATCGTCGATGGCCGAGCAGGAGATCCGCGCCACGCGCCAGATGCTCGAGCGCGAGCGCAAGGCCAGGGAGAAGGACCCGGACGCCAAGCCCGAAGCCGCCGACCTCGACCCCATGCGCGAAACCCAGCGCAAGACGGCGGAGTTGATCGGGCGCATGCGTACGATGCCCGAACTGAAGCCCCTTTCCACGCAGCCCATCACGCTCAAAATGAACAACCAGCAGCCCAAGGTGATGTTCGAGACCCTAGGCAAGCTGGCAGGCATCAGCGTCCTGCTCGATCCGGACTTTGCCCAGAGCGGGCGCCCGATGTCGGTGGAGCTCACCAATGCGACGGTGGAAGAAGCGCTCGACCATTTGTGCGTGCTGACCCGCTCCTTCTGGAAGCCGGTCTCGGCGTCGGCCATCTTCGTCACACAGGACAACGCCACCAAGCGCCGGGACTTCGAAGAGCAGGTGATGCGCGTGTTCTACCTGACCAACGTCAACACGCCGCAGGAACTGCAGGAGATCGCCACGACCGTGCGCTCGATCTGCGACATCCGCCGTCTGTTCGTCTACAACGCGCAGATGGCGATCGTGGTGCGAGCCGAAGCGGACCGCGTCGCGCTGGCGGAAAAACTGCTCGCCGATCTGGACAAGCCGAAATCCGAGGTCGTGATCGATGTTCTTGTGATGGAGTACAACCGGTCCCGCGACAGGAACCTGGCCTTGTCCGCCGCGCCCAACGGCATCGATACTCCGGTTGTTTACGGTCGGGTGACTTCGACCGAAGAGGGTGGCGACACGGGAGGCGGCGCGCGCGTGGTGACGGCGGGCGGCTATTCGGTGGTTTTGCCCGTGGGCCGGATCCGCGCCGTGCTCTCGGACCGGAACACGCGCGTCCTGCAATCGCCGCAGGTCCGTGCCGCGGACAGTTTCAAGGCCAGCCTGCGGATCGGTGACAAGGTTCCGACCGCGAGCGGCAGTTTCCAGCCCGGCATCGGCGGCGTCGGCATCAACCCCCTGGTCAATACGCAGTTCCAGTTCATCGACGTGGGCGTCAACGTGGACATCACGCCCAAAATCCATTATCCGAACGAAGTTTCGCTCAAGGTGGAAGTCGACATGTCGAATGTGCGCGAGCGCATCGACCTGGGCGGCATTGAGCAGCCTATTATCGGCCAGCGCAAAGTGAATTTCGAAGTACGCCTGCGTGAGGGGGAGGCCAACGTCCTGGGCGGCCTCGTGCAGTTGCAGGAGTCCAAGACGGTCAGCGGCGTGCCATTCCTGGCGGCGATTCCGATTGTGGGCCGTCTGTTCTCGAGCGAAACCATCACGAAGGCGGAAAGCGAATTACTCTTCGTCCTGATTCCGCACATCGTACGGACTCCTGAGATTCATCGAAGAAAACCTGCGGCCGATCGCCGTGGGCAAGCGACCAGGTCGTGAAGCTGAACTACGCGCCGCGCCCGGCTCCCGTGGCGGAACCCGCGAAACCCGAACCTCCGCAGCCCGAGGCCACCAAGCCGGTCGCGCCGGCTCCCGATGCTCCGAAGCCCGCGGCGCCGAAACCGGACGCCGAGCCCGCCGGACCGCTGCCGCCCGCTACCGCGCCACCGGAACCTGCGCCGGACGCCGGACCGGTCGCGGCGATCCCGGGTCCGCCCCCTCCGCCACCGGCGCCGGCCGATCCGGCCAAACCGGTCATCGTCAGCTTCAGCCAGGAGCAGATCGAGACCCGGCCGGGCAGACCTTTACTGTCACCCTGAACGTCCAGAACGCGCGGGATCTGTTTACCGCGCCGATCAAGATCCAGTACGACCCAGGTCGTGCTGCCTGACCGATGTCAACTGGGACCGCTTCTCGACCGCGGACGGCAAGGCGATCCAACCTGTCAGCCGCAAAAACATTCTGAACGACTCGGGAGAAGTCGGTCCTGACGTTGACCCGTCTGCCCGAGGCCGGTGTCGCACGGGCTCCGGCACCCTGGTCACGCTGACCTTCCAGGGCCGTCGCGCCAGCAAAGTGCCGGATCTCCGTGCAGGACTTGTCTGTCCGCAACCGGTCCCAGTTGCAGTAGATGAAGGCAACTGGCCCGGAGACTGACGTTACCGTAGACAATAAGAGTTATGGGGTACCGGCGAAGAAGACGGAAGAACCAGCGCGGCCTGACGCTGATCGAGCTGATCGTCGCGTTCACCATCATGATGCTGCTCACGGCCATGGCTGTGCCGATGGCGCGCGGCAAGGTACGGCGCGAGAAGGAGCGCGAACTGCGCTGGGCGCTGCGCGAGATCCGGATCGCCATCGACAAACACAAGGACATGGCGGACAAGAACCAGTTCGGTCCCATCAAAGTAGGCACCGAGGCTACCCCGAAACGCTGGAGATCTTGGTGGAAGGCGTCAAGATCGCAAATCGGAGCCGGATCAGAAGGTCCGCCTCCTGCGGCGCATCCCCAAAGGATCCGATGACCAACGGCTTTGACTGGGGCATGCGCAGCGCAGGACGATCCGCGTCCTCAACGTTGGGGCGGCCAGAACGTCTTTGATGTGTATACAAAGAGCATGGACAGGGCCCCGGACGGCACGCCTTACTCGGAGTGGTAGGGGCGGCTTCACGCTCGTCGAGATCCTGATCGTGATGTCGATCGTTGGGATCCTGGTCTCGATGGCGATTCCGATTTACACGAAGTCGATCCTGCGCACCAAGGAATCGGTGCTGCGCAGCAACCTGTTCACCCTGCGCACCGTGATCGACGAGTACACCTACGACAAGCAGAAGGCTCCGCAGACGCTGGAAGACCTCGTTCGCGAAGGCTATCTGCGCGAAGTACCGTACGACCCGATCACGGCCCGCAACGACACCTGGCAGGTTGACATGGAAGACGCGGGCGGCGCCGTCGACCAGAATCAGCCCGGCATTTACGATGTCCGCACCGGATCCGGAGCAGACGAGTCTGGAAGGAACACCGTATTCGGAGTGGTGACCCGCTAGCCGAACAGTTCCCGCAGCCGGCGGCCGATGGCCTCGGCGTCTCCTTCACGCAGGCAGGACGGGTTGAACGAGATCACGCCGTTTGCCGCCTGCGAAGGATCGGCGTGAATCGGCGGCGTGCCGTTCTGCAGCGCGACACAGGCTTCCATCCCGGACAAGGGACAATTCTCGGCGAGCGTCACCACGTACCTCGGCAGGCTGCCTTCCCGGATGGCGCCCGAAGCGGTGCGGAGCGATCCCGCGGTGGACGCGATGCGGCGGACATGCGCGAGGCCGCGGTCGTGCCGCTGCTGATCGGTATCGGCGAGAAAGAGCCGGAGGGCGGTGAGCAGTCCGAAAATGGTCTCCTTCCCGACCTTGCAGGTGCGGCCGATGCCGTGCGGCGGAATGCCCACGAGACGGTGTTTGTCGATCAGCGACGGCGGAGGCGACCACTGCGCCCAGGCGATATCGAGGTCGAGGTTTTGCAGGATGGCCGACATGATCAGGTCGCGCCCGCCGGCGAGAATGCCGGAGCCCTGCGGCCCGCCGATGGCCTTGCCGCCGGAGAACGCCACGAGGTCCGCGCCCGCCGCGATGAAGCGGCGCAGGTTGGACGCCGGAGGAAGCTGCGCGGCGGCGTCCACGATCAGCGGGACGTGCTGGGAGTTGGCCACGCGCGCCACCTCTTCGAGAGCCGGACGGGCGTTGGCGTTCGCCACGTACATGATGGCCGCCGTGCGTTCGTTGATCGCGGCGGCGATCTCCCAGGGTTCGGCGTCGCGCACGCCGGCGCCGGCGACGCGGTCCGGCAGGCCCACCTCGACGATGCGGACGCCGGCCGTGCGCACCGCGTGATCGTAGAAGTTGCGCTGGCTGCGCACCATGATCACTTCGTTCTTCATGCCGGTGGTGTCCGGCAGACGGGACATCTTGTCCGGGTCGAGGCCCGCGACGCAGGCGGCGGTGCCGAGCAGCAGCCCGGCGGCGGCGCCGGAGGTGACGATGCCGGCTTCGGCGCCCGTGACGTCGGCGATCACGCGGCTGGCGGCCGCCTGGAGTTCGGCCATGTCGAAGCAATGTTCGCCGGCCTGTTTCATCGCGGCGGCCACCTCCGGGGCGAGGAACCCCCCGGAAACGCGGGTCGAGGAGCCCTTGGCGTTGATGATGGGCTGGATCTGGTAGTCGTCGAAGAGACTCATGGCGGCGGCCTTCCCATTGTAAAGCCGCCGGGATCCGGTTTCAGGCGGTGGTGCTGCGGCCGAGGGCCGAGTTTGCCGTGGCGATCAGCTCGCCGATCGTGGATCCAGTACGGTACGCGCCGACGCCCAGCCTCGCCACAACATCGACCACGCGCTCAGCGCCCTCGACAGTCACCTGGTAGCGCCCGCGCAGCCGCGGCCCCATCTGGTAGGCCCGGCGCATCCCGTCGCTGTAGGAGCAATCCGCCAGGATGACGAACTGGTCAGCCTCCCAGCGACAGACGGTGTCGGTGGGACGCATCTCCCCCGCCAGGCGGCCGCCAAACTGCTTCAAGACCTGGTCCCCGCCGGGCTTGTCCACGCGTTCGTTCACCCGGCGGAAGCGCTGGATATCGGCCAGAATCAGGCAGAACTCCTGCCCCGTGCGGGCGCGGCGGTCGAACTCCTGGGCCGCGTGTGTGCGGTTGCCGAGCCCCGTGAGCGGATCTCGCAGAACCGCCGCCTCGGCTTCGGCAAGGCGCTGCCGGTATTGCTCGATCTCCTGGCGCATCGCCCCGGCTGCCTGCTCGTTGTCCACCACCATGGCTTCTACGCAATCGCGCAGTTGTGTCACTTCGTGGGTCAACCGCGTGCGAATCTGCCCCAAATCCCGCAACTGGGCCAGTTCGCTCAGGCCCCCGGTGAACTGGCGGAGCTGGGTTCCGTAGTGGTCGTTGCGTTGCGAGATCAACCGTGCCGCATCGGCGAGGGACGCCAGAATATCCCGCAGGTGCCGTTCGCGTTCCTCAATCGCGGCGTTGGACCGCTCGCGGTAGACGCGAGCCGCCTCGCGGACTTCCCCAGCGCTGCGAAACAGGTACGCAGGGTCCCGGGATTCCGTTGCCTGCTCGCGGACCTGCCGCAGAAAGCGCCGGTGGACTTCGGCGATTTCCGCGGCTAAGTCCAGTGTTTGCATCTCCAGCGCTTCGATCGAAATCGCGTACGACGCGGTCGCGCTCCGCATCAGTTCTTCCTGCTGCTCAAGTTTTGAGATCGACTGACGAATCGAGATCATGTCACCCTTTACCCCACATATCGGGCGGGGGAACGGTACGATCCAGGTAGGAAATCGTCGTACTCCTCCTCAATCCAAGGAGGGGGGCGAGATCCCTGAGTCCTTTTCATCGTCCCGGTATCATAGAGATGGGGAGGATCGTATCCGTACAGAGGTTTCGTTTCGTATCCACGGCATGGACTGCGCAGAAGAGGTGTCTCTGCTGCGCCGGGAATTGTCCAAGCAGAAAGGAGTGACGTCGCTCGGGTTCAACATCTTCGAGGCGAAGATGACCGTCCAGATGGACCCGCGGCGCGTGACGCCGCAGCAGATCTCCGAGGCGGTCGCCCGGCTGGGGATGCGCTGCGAGACCTGGCGCGACCAGGAGGTGCGGCCCCCGTCCTGGTGGACCCGCCGCGGCCGCGCGGCCCTGACAACGGCCAGCGGCGTCTTCCTGGCGGGCGCGATGCTCTGGCATGCGCTGACGTCGGAGCATTTCCTCATCGCACTCCTGCACCATGATGGCGATGGCCACAGGATGCAGGCCGGCGTCGTGGCGCTCTGCCTCCTGGCGATCCTCTGCGGCGCGTGGCTGGTCGCGCCGAAAGCGTGGAGTTCCTTGCGGCGCCGCCAGGCGGACATGAATGTCCTCGTCATTACATCGATGGTGGGCGCTTCGGTGCTCGGCGAGTGGATTGAGGGCGCGACTTTGGCCTTTTTGTTCGCTCTTGCGGGCATGCTCGAAAGCTGGAGCCTGGTACGCGCCAGGAATGCCGTGGGGGCACTCATCAAGATTTCGCCCCAAGAGGCGTCCGTGGTGCATGGAGATCACGAACACCGCACGCCTGTTGAATTGGTGCCCGTCGGCGCGCGGGTCCGGATCCGCCCGGGCGAGAGAGTCCCGTGCGACGGCGTCGTTGAATCCGGTGAATCGTTCGTGGATCAAGCCCTCATCACCGGCGAATCGGTGCCGGTCCAGAAGAGGCAGGGGAAGACCGTCTACGCGGGGACGATGAACGGGGACGGTGTGCTGGAGATCCGCAGCACCCAGCAGGCCTCCGACACAACACTGGCGCGCATGGTGCGCATGGTCGGCGGATCCCACCACCGCCGGGCGGCCAGCGACCAGTTCGTCGAGAAGTTCGCCCGCATCTACACGCCGGCTGTTTTCGGCCTGGCGTTCCTGGTCGGCGTCGTGCCGCCTCTGTTTTTCGACGGTGCGTGGACACACTGGTTCTACCAGAGCATGGTCATCCTGCTGATCTCCTGCCCCTGCGCGCTGGTCATCTCCACGCCGGTGAGCATTGTGGCGGCGCTGGCCTCGGCGGCGCGGAACGGCGTGCTCGTCAAAGGCGGCGTCTTCCTGGAAGCCGCCGCGAAACTGCGGGCGTTTGCTTTCGACAAGACCGGAGTACTCACACAAGGCGAACCGACGGTGATCGAAGTGGTGCCGGTGAACGGCCACCACCCGCGGGAGACGCTGGCGCGTCTGGCGGCGCTCGAGCGTTCAAGCGAACACCCGATCGGCCGGGCGATCGAGAAGTACGCCCGCCAGCAGGGAGTCGAAACCCTGGAGACCCGTGGCTTCCGGGCGCTTCAAGGAAAAGGCGCCGAAGCTGAGATCCGCGGAGACCGCTTCTGGGCGGGCAGCCCGAGGCTGGCCAGCGACATGAAGTCAAATCTCGTGGTGGAGGAGGCCAGTGGAAACACTGTCGTAGCCTGCGGGTCCGGTGGAGATGTCTGGGCGCTGGTGCGGTTGGAGGATTCACCGCGTCCGGAGGCGGCAGACAGCCTCCGCGGTCTTCGGAAAGCAGGAATCCAGCACATCGCCATCCTGACCGGCGACGTTGAGGCCGCGGCCGCGCCGGTGGCGCGCAAGACCGGCGCGGACGAGGTCCACGCGGGTCTGCTCCCGGATGAGAAGGCCGCGGTTGTCGACGGACTGATCCGCCGCTTCGGCCGCGTCGCCATGGTGGGAGACGGCGTCAATGACGCGCTGGCGATGGCCCGTTCGTCCCTCGGCATCGCCCTGGCGACGCGCGGCGCCCACGTCGCCATGGAGGCGGCCGACGTGGTCCTGATGTCGTCCGACCTGCGCAAGCTTCCGTTTTTGTTGCTCCACGCCCGGCGTACCGTGCACGTCATCCAGCAGAACATCGTCTTTGCTCTGGCCATCAAGGCTGTGTTTCTGGCCATGGCCTTCGCCGGAGTCGCCACCCTCTGGATGGCCGTCGCCGCGGATATGGGCGCGACGCTCCTGGTCACATTTAACGGCCTGCGGCTACTGCGGGCACGGGCATAATACACTGTGGGGACCATGCGCGAACTCGCAGCAGCCACGGCCCTGCTGGCTCTTTTGGCCGCCTGCTCCAAACCGCCGGACGACCCGGCGCTCGAAGCCCCAATCGTCAACACAGATCCCGGCGCGCCGTATGCCTCGCCAACGCGGGCCTTCCAGGGCATTCCCTGCATCGAACGTGCGCCGTCTGGCCGTCTGTGGGCGAACTGGTACGCCGGCGGACCGGGCGAGGGGCCGGAGAACTATGTCGTCCTGGTGACGAGCGGCGATGACGGACGCACGTGGTCGGATCCGGTGCTGGTGATCGACCCGCCTTCGTTTGTCCGGGCGTTCGACGCCTGCGTCTGGCTCGACCCGGTCGGGAGCTTGTGGCTCTTCTGGGCACAGGGCGCCGGCAAGTTCGACGGACGCTCCGGCGTCTGGGCGATTTCGACCGCGGAACCGGATTCAGCGCAACCCACTTGGACTCGGCCGCGCCGCCTCGCCGACGGCATCATGATGAACAAGCCGACCGTGCTGTCGACCGGCGAATGGCTGCTGCCCGCCGCCGTCTGGACGAACATTCCGCCCGACATCGAGCAGGTAAACGAGAAGTACAAGCTGGGTCTGTCTCTGGAGCGGATGAAGACGCTTGTCCATGACCTGAACCACCGCAGCGGCGCGCACCTGCTCATGTCGAACGACAACGGGACCTCATTCACGCTGATCGCCGGGCCGCGCGTGCCGGACTCAAGATTCGACGAACACATGCTGATCGAACGCCAGGATCAGTCCTGGTGGGTGCTTGTCCGGACGCGCTACGGCATTGGCCAGAGCATCTCGGCGGACCGCGGACAGACATGGTCCGCCGGGACGAACTCCGGTATCGCGCACGCCGACGCGCGCTTCTTCATCCGCCGCCTCGCTTCGGGAAACCTGCTGCTGGTGCGGCATAACTCGCCCGAAGGCATGGCGCGGTCGCACCTGACGGCGGAGATCTCCCGCGACGATGGGCGCACGTGGACGGGCGGACTGTTGCTCGATGAAAGGACCCGCGTGTCCTACCCGGACGGCACACAGGCGCCCGACGGCAGGATCTACGTCATCTACGACCGCGAACGGACGGGCGACCGCGAGATTCTGTTCGCGACCTTCCGCGAGGAGGATGTAGAGGCGGGACGCTGCGTCACGGAGCAGTGCGGACTTCGCGGTCTGATCGACCGGGCGGCGCCATAAATGGAAAAGACTCCCGGCATGATGATCGTCCGGCCCCCGGTGGAGGTCTTCCGCACGGGTCCGGACATTGGGGAGCGCCTCCCAGAATTCACACTGCCCGACCAGCACGGGCGCATTGTGCGACTCAGTGGAGCGCGGGCGGGACGCCCGGCCGTCGTCCACTTTTTCCGCACGGTGCGCTGGTGCCCGTTCTGCGTCCTGCAATTGATCGATCTGCAGGAAGCGGTCCGCGAGTTCGAGTCGGAACGGATTCCGGTGTTCGCCATCTGCAATGAGCCCGTCGACGTGCTTGCGGAGTTTGCGCAGGTGGAACGGATCACGTACTCGCTGTTGTCCGACAGCGACGCCAGCTATATCCGGACCGTTGGCGTTCTGAATACGGCCGTGGCCGCCGATGACCCCGCGTTCGGCATGCCCTACCCAGGTTCGTTTCTGATCAATCGCGAGGGGCGGGTCTTCGAGAAACGCTTCCATCCCGACGTCCGGGTGCGCGAGCCGATGTCGAGTCTGCTGCTCTATTTCCGGTTGAAGGAGTACAGCGAACGGCTTGAAGAGATGGTGCTTGAGCGCACCCGCGATCTGCAACAGGCGCAGCTGCAGCTTGTGGAAACGGCGCGCCATGCGAGTCTTGGCAAGCTGATCGCCGCCATCAATCACGAGTTGAATACCCCGGTTGGCGCGCTGGTGAGCGGGATCGAATCTGTCTGGCGCTTCTACGACCGTATGTGCTCCGACATGACGGCCGCGCAGCGCGAGCGGCTGCTGGCGTTGAAGGAAGCGATCGACGGCGCGTGTGCGCGGATTGCGCGGCTCGCCGCGGATCTTCGCGAATTCGCCCGGCTCGACGGCGCGGAAGTCGGACCGGTCGATTTGCGGCACAGCCTCGACGTGACTGTCGAGGTACTCGGCGGCGCTCTGCATCGTGGCGTGCGTGTGGAGCGCCGCTACCCGGACACCGCCTGCTGGCACGGCCGGGGCGCGCCGCTCAACCAGGCTCTGCTGGAGATCCTGACGAACGCCGCCGAAGCGATGCCGGCCGGCGGGACGCTCACCCTCGAAGTTGATGCGTCTGACAAGGCATTCCTGATCGTCGTGACCGATTCCGGTTCCGGCATCCCCGAGCAGGAACGCCATCAGCTCTTCGAACCCCATCTGCGCGCCAAGGGTGACCGCATCGGGATGGCTCTGGGATTGCCACTGGCCCACCGCATCGTGCGCGACCAGGGCGGCGAACTGAAAGTTCTGCCAGGAACTCACGGTGGAACCCGGGTCGAGATCCACCTCCCCCGTTGATATACTCGGGGTTCCCATCATGCGAATCTCGTTCGTCCTGCTCGCTCTTTGTCTCTTCGGGTGCGGAACTTCCACTGAACCGAAGCGCGCCCGAAACGTCATCCTCGTTCTCGCCGACGCGGGCGGAGTCGCCACCGTGCAGGCGGCCAGCATCCAGGCCCATGGCGCCCCATTGAAGCTGTTTCTGCAGAGCACGCCTCACGTCGCCCTGATGGACACGACGACCGCCTCCAAGTGGGTCAGCGATTCGGCGGCCGGCATGACGGCGATCGTCACCGGCCAGAAGACGCACAACGGTGTGATCAGCCAGGGTCCTGACACGGTCCGCGGCGAGAAGGACGGCACACCGCTCAAGACGATCCTCGAATACGCCGAGGAACTCGGGCTGTCGACCGGTGTTGTCTCCACGCAGAACATCGCCGACGCCACACCCGCCGCCTGCTACGCGCACGCCAACAACCGCAGCAAGTTCGGCGAGATCTTCCTTGAGATCTTCTCGCCCCGGTTCGGCGACGGCGTCGACATCGTGTTCGGCGTCGGGCGCCAGCGCATCTTCGATGCGGTCCGGGAGTTGGGCCAGGATCTCGAAGCCATCGCTAAGGAGAAAGGCCGCCCCATCTTTGCCTCGCTGAGCGAAGTACCCGCCGACGCACAGCGCGCCATCGCCGTCCAGGATGATCCGATCGATTTCGTCGAAGCTACCCGCGTCGCCCTGCGGGCGCTCTCCCGCAATCCCAAGGGCTACTTTCTGATGGTGGAGTGCGATGCACACACGACCAACCTTGAGGCCGGTCTGGATCGCCTGATCCGCTGCGACAACCTGATGCGCGAGGTGTCCGGACTGGTCAACATGGACGAAACTCTGCTTTTGTTCACTGCGGACCATTCCTTCGACCTCCGCATCCGAGGCGGTGGACCCGACGAGCCGCTCCTCGCGGGCTGGGAAAAATGGAAGAAGGAAAACGAGGGCAAGCGCGTTGAGACCATCCGCATTCCCGCCGTCCGCGTGGACAACGGACACACGGCCGAGGAAGTGCCGCTGACCGCTTTCGGGCCCGGCGCGGAACTCGTAAAAGGCTACTTACCGAATACCCGCGTGTTCGATATCATGATGGAAGCCTACGGCTGGAAACCGTAACCGTCCACTTACGCGCGGCGGGCGGTCCAGCGTCCCTTGCCGTATTCGCCGAGCGACACTTCGCCGCTCATGCGCCCGTGGTTCACCGTACCCTCGAAACGATAGGACAGGCTCGTTCCCTCGTACGCGATGGCGGAACGGAACTGAATCTGTTCTCCATCCAGCGTCCCTTTGATGGCTCCTGAGCCGACGCGCCCGCGGTAGGTTCCTGCGACGTTGTTCGCGGCGGCGTCAAAGGACGCGCGGTGCCGCGTCCAGCCGGAGACAAACTCGATGTCGATCTCCCATTCGCCGGAGACATCCGTCACCGGAGCCTGAAGCGCGGGCGCCTGCCGTCCCTTGGGTGCGGCGCGCAGGATCTCGCTCAGCCGCTTCGCCACGATGCGGTCGTCCCCCGGCTGCATTGAGATGGGACGGATGCGGAATCCAAATCCTTCGCCTTCCGCGTGGGACATGATGCGCGGCGTGCCATGGAGCAGCTTCTCGCCGACTTCGCCCGCCGTGATGCCGGTCTGATTGGGGTCCCAATCCACCTGCATCGTGGGAAACGGGCTCGCTCCCGCCGGACCGCTCAGCTTTGTCGTGACGCCGGGAACACTCCTGACGCCGTCGGCGATGGTATTGAGCCAACCCGTCCACAGCTTGTAGTCCGCCTCCAGGTCCCGCTTGCTCGAGAAAACCTCAATCGCGGCGAGCATTCCCATAATCTCTTCCTTGCCCACCTTCATCGGGCGGCCGAGGGCATGATGCGGGGAGCTGTTGATCCACGCCGCCGCGACGAGATCCTTGCGTCCCAGCAGCAGCCCGGCGCACTGCGGTCCACGGATGATCTTCCCCCCCGAGTAGGCGACCAGGGAGGCGCCTCGCGAAAGGTAAGGGTTCGGTTTCAAAGGCAGCTCCGCCGCCGCGTCCACCAGCACCGGGACACCCCGCTTGTGCGCCAGCGCCGCGATCTCTTCGAGGCGGATCTTCTGCTCCGGTTCGCTCTTGCCAAGCACCATCACCATGGCGACATCGTTGCCGAGCAGACGGTGGTACTCATCCGGTGTATCGAACTCCACCATCCGCACGCCGGCCAGGCGAACGGCATGGTCGTAGGCGTTTCGCGACTGCTTCGGCGCGAGCACGATACCTTTGAGTCCCGCGACATTGGGGAGTTGCTGCATCTTCTCAGGATCCGCGCCCGCGACGCACGCCGCGGTGGCGTGGGTCAGCGCGGCGGCGGCTCCCGAAGTGACGATGGCTGATTCTGAGCCAAGCAACTCGGCGATGCGCCCACCAACCTTCTCCATCAGCTCGTCCAGATTCACGGGGAAGTGGGATGCTTCCTCCATCGCCTGCTTGACTTCAGGCAGGGTGAGCGCGCCGCCGTTGATCGTATAGGTGGCGGTGAGATTGATGAACGGCGTGTAGCCGACTTTCGTGTAGACGGCGGCATCGCCCGTCCGCGCGGCAGGCGCCGCCGGCCCCGCCCCCAATAATCCCAGGGCGCTCGCCTGAAAGACCTCGCGCCGGTTCCACCGGCCCAGATTCCGTTTCTTCATTGCACGCTCCGGTTACTTCTTCGGCAGGTACTTGCGGGCAATTTTGGCCGCGACCGAGCCGTTGTAGGTGATGACGTCATGCTTCACGGTGGTGCCGATGAGCAGATGGGCTTCGGGGCTCGACAAGCCGTACTCCGAAGTCAGCCACTGGATCATGTCCGAATTCGCATTGCGCAGGCCGATGTCGAGATTGCTCGAAAATTCAGGCTGGCTGGCGATCGAGATGATGTACTCGTCGTTGACCAGCCGCGGCATCGACAGCCGCTTGCCCTTGTGAACCTTCACAGTGAACTGCACATCGAGCGACGTCTCGATCCCCACGCCGAGTCCCTCGCCGTCGCCTTGAGCGGCGTGCCCGTCGCCGATGTAGAAGAAGGCGCCCTTGTGATAGACGGGGAAGTACGCGGTCACTCCCTCGACCATTTCGTTGTAGTCGATGTTGCCGCCGTGCGAGGCGGATGGCCCCGACGTCTCGACACGCTCGCCGGGAGTCGCCACGCCGATACAGCCGAGCATCGGGCGCAGCGGAATCTCCATCTTGTAGCCGGACCCTTCGAGCAGGCGCGGCCGCGCCACATTCGCCTTGAGGTCGATATCCCAGGGGATCATATCGGCGCGCTGCGGGCGCACCGCGTCCTGCTTGTAGAAGTTCTTGTGCTGGCTTTCGATCGTTCCGGGATTGATCACCGCCGGGCTCAGCCGGTAGGAGGTGTATCCGGTCGCCCGGTTGCAGCGAACGCGATCGAGATGGACTTCCAGCGTATCGCCGTAGTCCGCCCCTTCGATGTAGAACGGGCCCATCAGCGGGTTGCCGGATTCTGGATACACGTACGGGTGCTGGATGTGTTTCACACCCTGCCAGTCCGCGCCGCCCGAGTCCCAGGTGCGGGTGATGACAGTGTCGCCGGACTTGATCCGGAGAACAGGTTCTTTGTGCGCGGAGAAGACACGCGAATGGTGGTTCGGAAAGATTGTGTGCGTTTCGGCCATAGCGGTGGATGCGAGGGCGGCCGCGAGAAGCAGGGGAACAAGCGCCATGCAGCAAGTTAACCCTGAACGGCGCCGGAGCGCAAGCGCCGCCTAGGCGCTCTGCAGTTCGGTCAGCGTCCGGACGGCGAGTTGCTGGCCGACGAGTTCCTCTTCGTCCACTTGAAGACTCGCGCCGGCCTCCATCAGAGACTCGGCGTACATGTGGTAGCGGCCCCGCACCAGGATCGGAAGATCGGGGGCCAGGATGCGCGCCTGGCGCACGACGAACCGCGCGATCTGCGGATCGGGCAGCGTCACGACGAGGGCCAGCGCGCTCATGATCCCGGCATGCCGCAGAATTTCGGGACTGGTCGCGTCGCCAAGCAGTGTGTGCACAGCCCGCCCCGGATTCTGCACACTCGCCGGATTCAATTCGACGACGATACATGAGTGTCCGGCTTCGCTCAGGCTATCGACGACGGCGCGTCCCGCCGGCCCGTATCCGATGACAACGACACGCCGCTCGTGCTCGTCCTCGTCCGCCAGGTGACCCACCGCGGGCCGCCCGATACTCGTACCGAACCACGCGGCCAGCCGTGGAGCCCACTGGATCATGTACGGCGTCAGAAACAGCGTCATCACCGAGCTTGCCATCAGGGGACGGAACAGCGATTCCGGCAGCACTCCCTGGCTCAGCGCGGTCTGAGCCAGCACGAACGAGAACTCTCCGGTCTGCGCCAGCACGAGACCGGTCTGAACGGATGTCACAACCGGCTGGCGCAGCAGGACGAGCGTGCCGGAGGTCACGGCGGCCTTCACCGTCACGATCACGACAACCCAAATCAGCGATTCGGCAAGCTCAGATGGCGCCGGCACGGTCGCCAGCATCCCGATGGACGTGAAGAAGAGCGTCACGAACGCGGACCGCAGCGGGATCAGGTCGGCGCGGATCAAATCCGCGTACGGCAGATCGCCGAGAAGGATCCCCGCGGCGAACGCACCCAGCGCGGGACTCAACCCGAACGCATGCGCGATCCCCGTGCAGCCAAGACACAACGCCACACCCAGCACGACGGCGAAGTCGCGGTCGCGCGGCGTCACTGCCGCCCGCAGCACCGGCAGGACGATGTAGCGCACCAGCAGGTAGAAGCCCGCTACCAGGACGATCGCCTTCACTCCCGCCGCGCCCAGTTCTTTTGCTCCGGACCAGCTATCGCGGCCCTGGGCCAGAACGGAGATCAGCACCAGCAGCGGGACGATCGCCAGATCCTGCAGGAGGAGGATACCGAGCGACAGCCGTCCGTGCGAGCTGTCCAGTTCCGTACGGCTGGCCAGGATACGAAGGACCACCGAAGTGCTGCTCAGCGCAATGGCGGCGGCCAGTACGACCGCTTCACCTGTCTTCCAACCGAGGCCGAGTCCGATCGCGCCGATCACGGCCATGGTTCCCAGGATCTGCATCTGGCCACCGAATAGCGCCAGCTTTCCAAGCTGCTTCAGCTTCTTCCAGGAGAACTCCAGGCCGATCGTAAACAGGAGCAGCGCGACGCCGAGTTCCGCCAGCAAGTTGATCGATTCGTCGGCGCGCGCCAGACCCAACACTCTGGGTCCGAGAAGGATGCCGGCAATCAGGTAACCGATGATCGCGTTCTGGCCCAAGCGCTGGGCCACGATGCCGCAGACCAGCGCTGCGGCGAGCATCAGCGAAATTTCGAGGACAAGATACCAGGGGTCCATGTGTCAGCCCCGCAGCGCTTCCGCCAGGGGCTCCCACTCAGGCGCTTCTCCGAAACGCAGACCCTTGAGCGAGGCATCGATATTTCGGAGCAGGCCGGTGAGGACGCCTCCAGCGCCCACTTCGACGAACCGCGAAACACCGGCGTCGCGCAGGACGCGGATCGAGTCCGCCCACAGCACCGGATTCGGCACTTGTTCGTAGACGCCTTCTCGCGCTTCAGCCGCGGTGCGGACGGCTCGCGCCTGCCAGTTGTTGACCAACGGGACGGACAGGTCGCGGAACGGCGTCGCGTCGAGGTCGTCTTTGAGTCTCTCCTGCGCCGGACGCATCAACGGGCAGTGAAACGGCGCGCTGACCGGCAGCGGCACCGCCCGCTTGGCGCCTGCCGCCTTGGCAAGCTCCATGGCTCGCGCGACCGCGCCGGCGTGACCGGCGATCACCACCTGGTCCGGCGAATTCAGATTGGCCGCCGTCACCACTTCGCCCTGCGCGGCTTCGGCCAGAACGCCGCCGAGCGCGCCTTCGGGCAGCTTCAACAACGCCGCCATGGCGCCCACGCCCGCCGGAACCGCCTCCTGCATGTACGTGCCGCGTTTGCGGACAAGGCGCACGGCATCGCTGAGCGTCAGCGACCCGGCCGCCACCAGCGCCGAGTACTCTCCCAGGCTGTGCCCCGCGACGAAGTCCGGCGCGATGCCGTGCTCGCGCAGCACCGCGTGGGCCGCCACGGAAACCGTCAGCAGCGCGGGCTGCGTGTTCTGCGTCATTCTCAGATCGGCATCGGGACCTTCGAAACACAGCGTCGAAAGCGCGAATCCAAGCGCTTCGTCGGCTTCTTCGAAAACGCGGCGCGCCGCGGGGTAGGCGTCCGCGAGTGTCTTGCCCATCCCGGCCGCTTGCGATCCCTGGCCGGGGAAAAGAAATGCGAGTTTGCTCATGGTGCGATCAGTGAATCGTCCTGGTCTTCCGGTTCATGTAATCCATCAACAGGTACTGCCCCAGGGTATACGGAGTGGTGAAGTAGGCTTTGCCACGGCACATCTCGGTGACCTTCTGGACGAAGCTCACCAGGCCGGGATCGCTCGCCAGCATGAAGGTGTTGATCAGGATGCCCTGCTTCTTGCAACGGTTGACCTCTTCGAGCGTGCGGCTGATCACGAGCGGATCGAGGCCAAAGGCGTTGCGATAGACGCGCCCGTCGTCCAGCGTCAGCGCCGACGGCTTGCCATCGGTGATCATCACAATCTGCTTCATGTCCTTGCGCTCGCGCGCCAGCAGCCGCTGCGCCAGAATCAGTCCGTCGCGCGTGTTCGTGTAATAGGGCCCAACCTGGACCCGCGCCAGGTCGCGCACGGGCAGCTCTTCGGCCGAATTGTGGAACAGGACACAACGCAGCGAGTCACCCGGAAACTGCGTCCGGATGAGATGCGCCAGCGCCAGCGCGACCTTCTTCGCCGGTGTGAACCGGTCTTCGCCGTACAGGATCATGCTGTGGCTGCAATCCAGCATCAGCACCGTGGCGCACGAGCTTTGATACTCGCACTGGTTGACGTGCAGGTCGGAGTAATCGAGGTCGAACGGCACCTTCACGCCCTCGCGCTTCATCGCAGAGAACAGCGTTTCGGCGATGTTGAGATTGAGTGTGTCGCCGAATTCGTACTGCTTCGAGGAGCCGGACGACTCGACTCCGGTGGCCATCTCGCGCGTATCGTGGCGGCCGAAGCTCGACTTGCCGAGGGAACCCATCAGGTCTTTGAGCGCCTTGAATCCGAGGAAGTCGAGCGACTTGTCGGTCACCTCGAACCGCACCGGTCCCTCGCCTTCGCCGCCCCCCTGCGCGGTGATATGCCCTTCGTCGGCCAGCTTCTGCATCAGCGTCTCGATAAGCTCGTCCATCTGTTCCGGAGAGAGTGCCGCGAGCTGTTCCATCAACTCTTCCATGCGGTCTTCCGGAAACAGTTCCCCGTTCTCGAGGGCTTCCTGGATCGCGCGCTTCAGCTCTTCCATGGACTGCGGGTCCCACTCGCCGAACTCGGAATAGCGCGTGCGGAAACCGCTCTGCAGGAGGAAATCGGCGAGGGCGCGCATCAAGTCCTGGGCGTCGATGCCGAAGTCTTCGCCGGTGTAGCGCGAGTACCTGATCCGTCGCATGGGCGGGTCCTCAGTTGAACTGCTGGCGCTTGTAGCGCTTGCGCGGCTCGTCGTCGCAGGTGGCTTCCCGTGCCTTTTCCTGCGCCTCGAATCCGCGCTCTTCGCTGCGTCCGACGCGCCGGTGCGCCCACAGCCCTTCCAGGATGAACTCGCCGGCCGAAACGCGAACGGCGTCTGGCTCGTTTGCGGACAGACCCAGGGCACGCGTCTTCTCGAGCAGCCCCTGAATGCCGCCCAGTTCGCGCACGGCGGTTTCAGAGCCCGCGTTCTCGTCGAGACGTAGCGTGCCACCGAGTTCGAACCACTGCACAATCTGCGCCACGTTGACGCCTTCGAAGTACTGGCTGTACACCTTCCCCACGGCCGCGCGGATCAGCTCGCGCGCCACGTGGTCGCCGCCTTTCAGTTCGCCCTCGTACTCGAGTTCGATCTTGCCGGTGATCGAGGGCAGCGCCGCGTAGATGTCCAGAATCCGGGGAACGGCCAGCGTCTCGCCCGCGACCAGAGCGCGACGTTCGGCATTCGAGATGACGTTCTCGAGCACCGTGATCGGCAGCCGCTGCGAAACGCCCGAGCGCTTATCGACCCGCTTGTCTTCGCGCGCGAGAAACGCAAGGTGCTCCACGACTTCGCGAATATAGGCCGGCACGCGCGCCTCGACGAGTGCGCCGCGATCGAGCCACGCTTCCTGCCGCGTGATCGCCATGCCATCCTCGGCGCTCGCCGGATAGTGGGTGCGGATTTCGCTGCCGATGCGGTCCTTGAGCGGCGTGATGATCTTGCCGCGCGCCGTGTAGTCCTCCGGGTTCGCCGTAAAGACCAGCATCACGTCGAGCGGGAGACGCACCGGATACCCCTTAATCTGGACGTCCCCCTCCTGCATGATGTTGAACAGACCCACCTGGATCTTGCCCGCGAGATCCGGCAGTTCATTGATGGCGAAGATGCCGCGATTGGCGCGCGGCACGAGGCCGTAATGCACGGTGAGTTCATTCGCCAGGTCGTGGCCGCCACGGGCCGCTTTGATGGGATCGATGTCGCCGATCATGTCGGCAATGGTCACGTCGGGGGTCGCGAGCTTCTCCACGTAACGCTGCTCGCGCGTGAGGTACGCGATTGGCGTATGATCGCCCAGTTCTTCTACCAGGGCCCGGCAGCGGCGGCAGATCGGACGATACGGGTTGTCGTGGATCTCGCAGCCGGCGATGTAAGGAGTCGCCTCGTCCAGAAGCGCGGTCAGCTTCCGGATCAGCTTCGTCTTGGCCTGTCCCCGAAGCCCCAGCAGGATGAAGTTGTGCCGCGAGAGAATCGCGTTCACCACCTGCGGGACGACCGTGTCCTCGTAGCCGACGATGCCCGGGAAGAGAGCCTCGCCGCGCTGCAGCATTCCGGCCAGGTTCTCACGCAGCTCATCCTTCACGCTGCGGCTGGCAATCCGGTTTTCGCAAAAGGCGCTCTGGCGTAGGGCGCCCAGGGTGGCGGGCAGTGGGTCTCGTCCTTGGGTCATGAAGCCGCTCTCCCCAGCACTTCAAGGCCGATTGTAGCAGAGGGGGCACAAACGCCCTGAAGAGTGATTTACTAGATACCATGCTGTTCCGGCTATTCTTCGTATGCCTGTGCGTGGCCGCGTCCGCCACGGCCGCCGTCCTGCGTCTGGAAGTGACCGAGCGCTCCGACGTGCTCGACGGCAAGAGCTTCGGCAAGGCGGGTCCCTATGAGCGACTGAGCGGCTCGGCGTATTTCGCCGTGGATCCGAAGCTGCCGGCCAACCGCATCATCCGCGACATCGATCTGGCGCCGCGCAATGAGAAGGGACTCGTCGAGTTCTCCTCCGACTTCTACGTGCTGAAGCCGCGCAACCCGGTCAGCGGGAACGGCGCGGTGTTGTACGAAGTCTCGAACCGCGGGCGCAAGGGAATGCTGAGTTTCTTCAATAGGGCGTCCGGGTCCCTCGACCCGCGTCTGCCGGAGCATTTCGGCGACGGGTTCCTGCTGGAGCAGGGCTACACGCTACTGTGGCTCGGCTGGCAGTTCGACGTTCCGCGTACCGAAGGTTTAGTGCGGCTGTCGGCGCCGGTCGCCGGCCAAGGCATCACGGGCCTCGTCCGGTCGGAGTTCATTCCCGACGAAAAGATCTACACGCAGCTTCTGGCGGACCGTGCACACGTTCCGTACGAGCCGGCGGTCCCGGACGATCCCGCCGCGACGCTCACCGTGCGGCCGCGACGCGACGCACCGCGGCAGGTGATCCCGCGCAACCGGTGGAAGCTGGTCGAGGGGACGCACGCGTCGATGGAGGCGGGTTTCGAGCCGGGCCTGATCTACGAAGTGGTCTACCGGGCCAAGAACCCCACGCTGGTCGGACTGGGCCCGACGGCCATCCGCGACATGGTCTCCTTCCTGAAGCACGGGGGCGCGTTGGGCACGAACTTCGTGTTGAGCGACCAGCGGCGCTTCATCAAGCGCGCGTACGGATTCGGTGTTTCCCAGAGCAGCCGGTTCCTGCGGACGTTCCTCTACTTCGGATTCAACGCCGACGAGCAGAACAGGCAGGTGTTCGACGGCGTGCTGGCGCACGTCGGCGGCGGGGGGCGCGGCAGCTTCAACCATCGCTTCGCACAGGCGTCGCGCGACGGCCACCCGTTCTTCAACCTGTTCTACCCGACCGACATCTACCCCTTCGCCGACCTGCCCCAGTCCGACCCCGAGACCGGTCTGAACGAGGGGATTCTGTCCCGGGCAATGGCCGACAAGGTGGTCCCGAAGGTCTTCTACACCAACGCCAGCTACGAATACTGGGGTCGCGCGGCATCGCTCGTCCACACGACGTTCGACGGCAAGGCGGATGCTCCTCTGTCGGACACCACCCGCGTGTACCTGTTCGCGGGCGGGCAGCACGGTCCCGGGGCATTCCCGCCGGCCCGGAACCGGACCCAGCACTTGTCGAACCCGAACCCGTTTACGTGGTCGATGCGGGCACTGCTGGTGGCGATGGATCAATGGGTGGCCGAGGGCAAAGAGCCGCCCCCGTCGCAGTATCCAAAGGTGGCAACGGGCGAGCTGGTGCGTCCCGAGGCGCTCAAGTTCCCCGCGATTCCTGGAGTGAAGGTCCCGCAGCGCATCCAGGAAGCCTACCGGGTGGACTACGGACCCGACTTCCGCACAAAGGGCCTGGTAACGAAAGAGCCGCCCGCAGTGGGCAAACCGTTCGTGACGCTGGTGCCGCAAGTGGATGCGGATGGCAACGAGACGACCGGGATTCGCATGCCGGGCATTCAGGCGCCGCTGGCAACCTACACCGGCTGGAATCTGCGGGCGCCGGAGATCGGCGCTCCGGACGAGATCTTCAGCATGGTGGGGTCGTTCCTGCCGTTTGCCCGAACGAAAGCGCAGCGCGGGCAGGATCCGCGCCCGTCGATTGCCGAGCGGTACAAGGACCGGGCGGACTACGCCGCAAAGGTCGAGGCGGCCGCGAAGCGCCTGGCCGCCGACCGCTATCTGCTGGAGGCCGATGTGACGAAGGTCGTCCAGCAGACAGTCGCAGTCTGGGACCATCTGCACAAGTAGCGAGGCTGGCCAGGCCGGACTTCTAGCGGGTGGCCCGCGCCGCCACGGGACCGTACCTCATCACCAGCGGACTGCACATCTTCTTGAGGAGACTGCTGTCTTCAAGCGACTTGCGGAAGGCCAGCGACGCGGCGCCCTTCAGACGGATGTCGAGCCCGAGGCCGGACATGGTGATCGTCAGGTCCTGGGTAAGGTTTGGAAGCGCGTTGCGTTCCAGCGACGCCTCGACGACCGGGAGCAGGACATCCTCGGCGCCCAGCACGTCGCCGCCCATCACGATGATCTCCGGGTTCAGCAGGTTCACCGCGTGCGACAGCGCCAGACCCAGAGCGTTGCCGGCCCGCTCGACGACAGCTTGCGCCGCGGCGTCGCCCTGGCGGGCACGCTGGAACACGTCGCTCACGCGCACCTCAGCCGCGGCGCGCCCGCTCAACCCGGCGCGTTCGACGTACTGCCGGACGATGTTCGGGCTGGAGGCGATCGCCTCCAGACACCCACGCGCGCCGCAGCCACAGACGTCGGGCGCGTCGGGATCGATCTTGCAGTGGCCGAGTTCGCCCGCCATGGCATGCCAGCCGCCGATCGGCTTGCCTTCGAGAAACATGCCGAGGCCGATGCCGCGCTCGATGATCAGGAACAGCCCGCTCTTCGAGTTCTGGGCGCGCCCGAGCCAGCGTTCGGCAAGAACGCAACTGTGTTTGTCCGGTTCGAGGAAGACCGGCAGATCGGTCGCGGCGGCGAGCTCGTCGCGGATCGGGAAGCCCCGCCAACCGAGGTTGAACGCGGTCAGCCGTCCCTCTTCATCGAGCAGGCCGGGATAGCTCACGCCCACGGCAATCACGCGCTCCCGCTGGATGGGATCGAGTTCGCGCATCACCCGCCGGATCCCTTCGACGACCTTCCCGATGTCCAGCGGCTGGCCGAACTCCAGATCTTCTTCCCACCGGTAACGGATGTCTCCGACGCAGTTCGAGAGGGCGAATCGCAGCCGCAGGCCTTCGAGATCGACGCCGACGAAGTACGCCGCTTCGCCGTTCAACGTGAACACTTCACGGCGCCTTCCGCCGTTCGACTGAAGCTCGCCGACCTTCAGGATCGTTCCGTTCCGGAGCAAGTGCCGCAGCGCAAGACTCACGCTGGCGGCGTTCAGTCCTGTAACTCCGACAATGTCACTTCGCGTCAGAGTCCGCCGTTGGTAGAGAATGCGGACGATATCGCGAAGCCACTGGTCAGCAATAGAGGCCATTGGTCTGGTGTTGGTCCTTCGAATCGTACCGTGAACGCAGGGGATCCACCATTGATCATGCCACCGGATCGCCGCCTGGCACAACTTTTTTTGACGATGAAAATAACCGGGTTAGAGGACAGTCGAACTCAGGCTGAATCCTCTGTAACTTCCTCAAACCACTACCACATTATACTTGGATCAATGAACGTCTGTTAATTCTTCATCCCCTACCGAAGCCGTCGTATCACCCGATATTTTTCTTGACATTGAAAGTTGATCGGTGGTACCAAAGAACAATCACCAATGCACAACGGGTCAGACGGTCGCACTGAGGCGGCCCCGCAAGCGAGGTAGCCGGCCACGGCCGCGACGCGTGTGACTGGCGGTGCTGGGGCCAAATTTGCTTCTTGAAGGGGTTGTCGATGTTTACTAGAGGTCACTTTGTCCGTTCTCACTGGGGGCTCACGCTCGCCTTGGCGCTGTCTCGCGGTCCTGGCGATGTGTCCGTTCGCGTCCCATGCACAAACCGATCAGGCAACTCTCCGCGGCAACGCTCTCGATCAGACGGGAGCTGCGATTCCGGATGTGACCGTCACACTGGTAAGCGCGGCTACTGGCGTCACACGAACCACAAAGACGAATGCGACGGGAATCTACGAACTCCCATATATCGTTCCAGGTACGTACCGCCTGACGGCGGAAGCGCCTGGGTTCAAGACCTTCGTTGCCACGGATATCGCGATGTCCGCCCGCGAAACGCGCCGGCTCGACATTTCGCTGGAACTTGGCACCGTGGGTACTGAAGTGACAGTCTCGGCCGGCGCGGCGGTGATCGCGACTGAAGGCAGCCAGATCGCCGGTGGCTTCGAGCAGACCGCCTACGTGAACAGCCCGCTGAGCCAGAGCTTCTTCCCGCAGGCGTACATGACCACGCTGCCGAACATCCAAACGAACAACGGCGGCTGGGGACTGCGGTTCGCCGGTCAGCCGAGCAACCAGACGGTACAGGCGATGGACGGCGTACCCAACGATGGCGTCCTGAACCTCGTGAACAACATGCAGGACTTCGAGGAGTTGCAGGTTGTTGCGGTGAACAACTCGGCTGAGTATAGCCGGGTAGCCAACTTCACCATGGCGGGCCGGCAGGGGACCAACGAGTTCCACGGCCGCGTGTACTACGACGTCACTAACTCGGCGCTCAACGCGAGGAAGTTCTTCGATCCCCGCCGCATCCCGTTCAAGCAGCACCAAGGCGGCCTCAACGTCCACGGCCCAGTGATCAAGAACAAGACGTTCTTCTACTTCGGTTACAGCCTCACGCGGATTCCGTCGACGACATTCTTCAACCGGAATACTGCGCCGGACGCCTTCCGGGATGGTGACTTCTCCCTGCTGCAGCGACAGACCAACCCGGTGCAGCTTCGGGACCCGCTCTCCGGCCAGCCCTTCGCGAACAATCAGTTGCCCCGGTCCAGGTTCAACCCTCTCAGCCAACGGGTTCAGGACAACTACATTCCGCGTCCTAACCAAGGCGGTCCGGATCTACGCCAGAACAACTACGGGTTCACGCACCCGTGGCCGACGGATATCTTGAAGTGGGATTCGGTCACTACACGCATCGACCACAACTTCGGCGAGAAGAATCAGCTCTTTGGCCGGTTCATCAACCGCCTCACTCCCTACGTGTTGGCCGGAACGTTTCCCAACGTCGGCACCTGGACCAGGGATCGTGACCACCATTCGATCGTGATCAGCGACACTCACATGTTCACACCCAATTTGATCAACACATTCCGCTGGGGATGGATCAAAGACTACTTCATCGATGGGACGACGATTGACGGGTTCACGCCCGTGACTGGCGATCAGGTTGTCCAGGACATCGGTCTCCAGGGCGTCAACCCGCAGGGGCTGAGCCAGATGGGCTTCCCGGTGATGAACATCGTGGGCCTGACCAATATCCGGCAACAGCCGGGCGGCGTGAATCTGGACCGGCGGGACTTCGCCTACGCGAACTCCACTACCTGGACGACGGGTAGCCACGTTATCAAATTTGGCGGCGAACTCCGCACCTTCAGAGACTTCAACGGCGGCGTACCTGAGGGCAACTACGGCAGCTTCCAGTTCAACGGCAGCCTGAGCGGAGAAGCATATGCGGACTTCCTGCTTGGCTTCCCCTTCCAGAGCACACGCTTGGATCCATTCATCAACAGGACCCGGAACGCGTCCGAGCTGGGGCTTTACATCACCGACACGTACAAGGTGAGCCGGAAGCTGACCCTTGACTATGGCCTGCGCTGGGACTTCTTTGGCGCCTCGAAGTACAAGGACCAGCGGCAGTTCAACTGGGACCGCGCGACGGGCGACATCATCGTCCCGCAGGAAGTCCTGGGCAACATCAGCCCCCTCTACCCCTCGAACATCAACATTCGAGCGGGAAATCCGGTGCCGGAGTCGGCTCGGGACAATATCCGACCCCGCATCGGCGTGGCATACCGCCTGCGGGATGATTTCGTCCTGCGCGGCGGGTTCGGCGCTTACACCGAGACGCTCGGCAATTTCGCCCGGATCCAGACGGGTGGGCCATTCCAGATTGCAGAGACGTACTTCAATTCGATCACGAACGGTCGACCCGAACTGTCGTTCCCGAACCCGTTTCCGACGACTTTGGCCGGGGCAGCCATTCCGTCACAGAGCACCAATGGCTTCCCGGACCGCACCGACAATGGCGTGATCTACCAGTTCAACGTCAGCCTCGAGAAGCAGTTTGGATCGCTCGGTACACGCGCATCGTACATCGGCTCACGCAGCCGCGGCCTGAACTTCGACATGATGATCAACAAGCCGGAAGCGAGCACGATCGCGTTCACCCAGGCGCGCCGGCCGTTCAACCAGTTCGTCAACATCAATTACGCGTTCAACGATGGCCGCTCCAACTACGACTCGTTCCAGATCGAGTTGACCAAGAAAGCGGGACAGTTCACGTTCAACGGGCATTACACCCTGGCGAGCAACATGTCCGACTTCCTGAACCGTCAGGACCCCTACAACTACAAGTTCTGGAACCGGGACGACTTCACGTCACGCAACCGCGTGGTCGTGACGACGACGTGGGACATTCCCGTGGGCAAAGGGAAGCAGTTCTTGACGGATGCTCCGCGGGGTGTGGATCTCCTCCTCGGTGGTTGGCAGCTATCGACGATCAGTTACTTCCAGAGCGGCGCATTCTTCTCGCCGGCGTTCACCGGCGCCGACCCTTCCCGGACCAACACGTTCGGTGGTCTGCCGGACCGGATCGGGGACGGCAACCTGTCGCGCGACGAACGGACGATTGAGCGGTGGTTTGACGCCTCGGCCTTTGTTGCACCGCCAGTCGGGCGCTTTGGCAACAGCGGCGTAAACATCCTGGAAGGGCCGGGCTTGAACCTGCACCACTTGAGCGCCATCAAGTCCTTTGCGATTACCGAGCGCGTCAGCTTTAACTTCCAGGCAATGTTCTCCGACGTTTTCAACCGGCCGCACTTCGGGTTCCCGAACTCGAACATCACGGTGCCGGCGCAGGTCGGCCGCATCGGAGCCATCCGGGACGGCACAGGTGGACGCGAGCGCTCCGGAGGCCGCGAGGTCCTCGGCCGCTTCCGCATCGATTTCTAAGCGTTTTCCTCCATCGCACCCTGTGGGCGGGAGCCATCACTGATGGCCCCCGCCTTTTTTTATCGCGCCGTTAGCGCCGCAACCCGCCCATGGCGCATCACGAGGGGCGTGCAGATGGTACGTAGAAGCGGACCGTCCTCCAGGGACTTGCGGAGGGCGAGTGATGCCGCGCCCTTCAGGCGGATATCGAGGCCCAGACCGCTCATGACGATCTTGAGATCCTCGGTCAAGTTCGGTAGTACGTAGTGCCGTAACGCCCTCCGCACGATAGGAAGCAGAACATCCTCCGCCCCCAGCACATCGCCGCCCAACACGATGATCTCGGGGTTCAGGAGATTGACGGCGTGCGATAGTGCCAAGCCAATAGCATCTCCGGCGCGTTCGATGACGGCCATGGCCGCCAAGTCCCCTTGGCGGGCCCGCTCGAACACTTCCTTAACGCCCAAACCGGCGGAACGTCTCCCGCGAAGACCTGCCCGCGCGAGATACTGCCGGACGATGTTGGGACTCGATGCGATTGCCTCCAGGCACCCGCGGGCGCCGCAGCCACAGCGGTCGCCGGCGTTCGGGTCGACCTTGCAATGGCCAAGTTCGCCGGCCATTGCATGCCACCCGCCCACGGGCTTGCCGTCCAGGAACATGCCGAGGCCGATGCCGCGTTCGATGATCAGAAACAAGCCGCTCTTGTGGTCCTGCGCCCTGCCGAGCCACCTCTCAGCGAGCACGCAACTGTGCTTGTCCGGCTCAAAATAGACGGGCAGGTCAATGGACGTTGTGATCGCCTCGCGGATCGGGAAGTCGCGCCAACCAAGGTTGAAGGCGGTCAGGCGCCTCGTCGTCAAGCAGCCCGGGATAGCTCACTCCGACCGCTACGACGCGCTCGCGCTGCAGCGGATCCAACTCCCGCATCACCCGCCGGATTCCGCCAACGACTTTGCTGGCATCCAGAGGCTGGCCGAACTCGAGTTCCTCCTCCCAACGGTAACGGATGTCGCCGACACAGTTCGAGAGGGCGAACCGGATTCGAAGTCCCTCCAGGTCGACCCCAACGAAGTACGCGGCTTCGCCGTTTAGGGTGAAGACTTCCCTCCTTCTTCCGCCGTTGGAGTGCAGTTCACCGACCTTGAGGATTGAGCCCGCCGACAGCAGTTGGCGCAGGGCAAGACTGATACTGGCGGCGTTCAGCCCCGTGAGTTCAACGATATCGCGCCGCGTCAGGGTGCGGCGCTGGTACAGGCTCAGGACGATGTCCCGCAGCCACTGGTCAGCGATGGTAGGCATGGCTGCCACTCCGCGCGGTCAGATGTCGCATCCAGGTGTCGTCGTTCCCGCATCCATGCCGCCTTCGCGTGACGACAGGCTGGAAAGGTCCATGATGCCATCGATCGATTGACTTCGGCAACTTTGTTTGCCGATCAAATTTTCCACAGTGTAGTCATCAAGGCACCAATACGGTGATCGAAATAGTTGCTAAACTACTGATTACACTAGGTCTTTGTCTCGCAACAACACCACCGTGGCGACACGTGATCACCTCTGTCGATCTCCGAAGACATGTCATTTTTCTCTTGACACTGAAATGTGCTCAATGATAATTCTTTAAGACATGCTCAACAGGGTCCGGCGGGGATCGTCCACGCCGCAACGAAGAGGCCTGCCTTCCATGATGAACGCCGCGACGCCAGTCCTGGGTTGGGGCAACAAGAACTTCAAGCCGAAGGAGTCAACGATGTCCGCTCGAACGATCTCCACAACAATTCGATCCGCGGCGGCATTCGCCGCCTGCTGGGTCGTCGTCGCTTCTGTTCCGTTTCTTGCGCACGCTCAGACGGATCAGGCCACCTTGCGCGGCAACGCGCTGGATCCGACGGGTGCGGCGATTCCAGACGTGACCGTCACCTTGGTGAGCGCCACCACGGGTATCACCCGTTCGACAAAGACGGGAGCGACCGGAACGTACGAGATTCCCTACATCGTTCCAGGCGGCTACCGGCTGACGGCCGAGGCGCCCGGATTCAAGACCTTTATTGCCACCGACATCGCGATGTCGGCCCGCGAAACGCGCCGCCTCGACATCACGCTCGAACTGGGCACCGTCGGAACCGAAGTCACCGTGTCCGCCGGAGCAGCGGTCATCGCGACCGAGGGCAGCCAGATCGCCGGAGGCTTCCAGCAGGACGCCTACGTCAATAGTCCGCTCAGCCAGAGCTTCTTCCCGCAGGCCTACATGACCACGCTGCCCAACATCCAGACGAACATGGGCGGTTGGGGCCTTCGGTTCGCAGGACAACCGAGCAACCAGACCGTGCAGTCGATGGATGGGGTTCCGAATGACGGCGTGTTGAACCTGGTCAACAACATGCAAGACTTCGAAGAACTGCAGGTCGTCGCCGTCAACAACTCGGCGGAGTACAGCCGGGTTGCCAACTTCACGATGGCAGGCCGGCAGGGGACCAACGAGTTCCATGGGCGCGTCTATTACGACGTCAACAACTCGGCGTTGAACGCCCGGAGGTTCTTCGATCCCCGGCGCATTCCGTTCAAGCGCCACCAGGCAGGATTCAACGTCAACGGACCCGTGATCCGGAACAAAACGTTCTTCTATTTCGGCTACAGCCTGAACCGCATCCCATCGTCAACGTTCTTCAACCGTAACGTTGCGCCCGATGCCTTTCGCGATGGCGACTTCTCCCAGTTGCTGCAACAGGCGACCCCGCGACAACTCCTGGATCCCCTCAGCGGACAGCCCTTCGCCAACAACCAGATCCCCCGTTCCCGGTTCAATTCAATTTCCCAGCGGGTTCAGGACAATTTCATCCCGCGCCCGAATCAAGGTGCGCCAGGGCTCCGTCAGAACAACTATGGCTTCACCCACCCCTGGCCGACCGACATTCTCAAGTGGGACTCGATCACAGCCCGAATCGACCACAACTTCGGCGAGAAGAACCAGCTCTTTGGACGCTTCATCAACCGATTGACACCCTATGTGCTGGCCGGCTCGTTCCCGAACGTCGGAACCTGGACGCGGGAGCGCGACCACCATTCGATTGTCATCAGCGATACGCATATGTTCAGCCCGAACCTGATCAACACCTTCCGGTGGGGCTGGATCAAGGACTATTTCATCGACGGCACAACCGTCGACGGCTTCACCCCCGTAACCGGGGACCAAGTCGTTCAGGACCTTGGCCTGCAGGGCGTGAATCCCCAGGGGTTCAGCGCAATGGGCTTTCCTCGGATGGATATCGTCGGACTCACGACACTGCGCCAGCAGCCCGGCGGCGTGAACCTGGACCGAAATGATTTCGCCTATGCCAATTCGACAACGTGGACAACTGGCAGTCATGTGGTGAAGTTCGGTGTCGACCTCCGAACCTTCAACGACTTCAACGGCGGGATTCCAGAGGGTAACTACGGTAGTTTTAACTTCAATGGAAGTCTGACTGGTGAAGGGTACGCCGACTTCCTGCTCGGTCTGCCGTTCAGTAGTACCCGCCTCGACCCGTTTACGAACAGGACGCGGACGGCGTATGAACTCGGTCTATACTTGACAGACACATTCAAAGTGTCCCGCAAACTCACGTTGGATTATGGCTTGCGGTGGGACTACTTCGGAGCGTCGAAGTACAAGGACCAGCGTCAGTTCAACTGGGACCGTGCCACCGGCGACGTCGTTGTTCCGCAAGAAGTGCTTGGCGTTATCAGCCCGCTCTATCCGTCGACCATCAACGTTCGCGGGGGAGACCCGATTCCTCGCTCGGCCCGCGACAACATCCGGCCTCGCATCGGTGTGGCCTATCGCCTAAGAGACGACTTCGTCCTCCGCGGCGGCTTTGGCGCCTATACCGAAACTCTGGGCAACTTCGCGCGTATTCAAACGGGCGGCCCGTTCCAGATTGCCGAAACCTATTTCAACGAGATCGTTGGCGGCCAACCGTCTCTATCGTTCCCGAACCCGTTCCCGACAAGCTTGGCAGGCGCTGCGATTCCCTCTCAGAGCATTGCCGGGTTCCCGGATCAAACCGACAACGGTGTGATCTACCAGTTCAACGTGAGTCTGGAAAAGCAGTTTGGATCTCTAGGCACGCGCATGTCCTATATCGGCTCACGCAGTCGCGGGATCAACTACAACCTGAGCATCAACAAGCCGGAGCCAAGCCTGATTCCGTTCACTCAGTCCAGACGGCCCTTCAATCAGTTCGTGAACATCAATTACGCTCTGAACGACGGCCGGGCCAACTATGACTCGTTCCAGATCGAGCTCACGAAGAAGATGGGGATGTTCACCTTCAACGGCCACTACACGCTGGCCAACAACATGGCCGACAACCTCAACCTGCAGAACCCATACGACTACAAGTTTTGGAACCGGGACGCCTTTACGTCCCGGAACCGCGCGGTAATCACGACCAACTGGGAGATTCCGGTTGGCCGCGGCAAGATGTTTATGGCCGATGCCCCGCGCGGCATTGATCTCGTCCTGGGCGGCTGGCAGATGTCGACCATCAGCTACTTCCAGAGCGGCCAGTATTTCTCTCCCAGTTTCACCGGAGCTGATCCCTCGCGCACGAACACATTCGGAGGATTGCCCGATCGCGTTGGTGATGGAAATCTACCTCGTGGAGATCGCGACATCAGCCGGTGGTTCGACGCCTCCGCGTTCGTCGCGCCACCCGCCGGCCGGTTTGGAAACTCCGGGGTAAACGTGCTCCAGGGTCCCGGAATGAACCTGCACCATTTAAGTCTGATCAAGGAATTCGCCTTGACCGAGAGGGTCATGTTTAATTTTCAGGGCATGTTCTCCAACGTATTTAACACGCCGCACTTCGCCTTCCCGAATACCAACATCACGGTACCGGGACAGGTGAGCCGGATCGGCGCAATGATGGGCGGGGACGGCGGTCGCGAACGCTCCGCCTCCCGTGAAATCCTGGGCCGCTTCCGTATCGACTTCTGAATCCGGTCCAGCTACGCTGTAGCAATGAGCTTGAACCGGAGACAGTTCCTCCATCGCACCCTGCGGGCGGGCGCCATCCCTGTGATGGCACCGCCCATTTTTTTGGGGCAGACCGGCGCCCGTAAGCTCAAGGCGGGAGCAGGCACCGCCAACATCACGCCGCCTCTCGGCTGCTCCCTCGCCGGGGGGATGTCCGACCGCATTGCCGACGAAATCCACGACGAACTCCACGCCCGCGCGCTCGCCTTCGACAACGGCGAGACGCGCGTCGCCATCTGTGTGGTCGATTCCTGCGCCATCCCGCGCGACGTCTTCGACCGCTCGAAGGAACTGGTGCGGCAGCACCTCGGGATTCCAGCGTCGCACCTGCTGCTGTCGGCGACGCACACGCACTCGGCGCCCCCCGCCGGACATCTGTTCCAGAGTCTCGCGGATGAGCCCTACAAGGCCTGGATGGCCGTCCGCATCGCCGACGCCGTCCGCCTGGCCTTCCACCGTCTCGAACCGGCGCGTCTCGGCTGGGGCGTGGGCCGCGAAGAACGGCTCGTCTTCAACCGGCGCTGGTACATGAAGCCGGGCCACATCCCGCCAAACCCGTTCGGCCAGATCGACCGGGTGCGGATGAACCCGCCGGCAGGCAGTCCGGAACTTCTGAGGCCTTCCGGCCCCACGGACCCCGATGTCGGCGTGCTCGCGGTGGAGTCGCTCGACGGGCGGCCCATCAGTGTGCTCGGCAGCTATGCACTGCATTACGTAGGCGGCGGAGGCGGAACGCACGTGACCGCCGACTATTACGGCTGCTGGGCCGACGCAATGACGCGCCTCTCCGGCTTGTCCGGTTCCACCGCGTTCCCGCCGTTCGTGCCGATCCTGGCCAACGCCTGCTCCGGCAACATCAACGGCGTGAACTTTCGCGAAAAGCCGAAGAGCTATGCGCCCTACGAGCGGATGCGGCAGTACGCGGACATTCTTGCGGCCGAGTCCTACCGGACGTGGCGCACGCTGGCCTACGAAGACTCGGTGACGCTTGGCGCCAGCATCGAAGAATTGGATCTGGGCGTGCGGCTGCCCTCCCAAACCGATGTCGCCGCCGCGAAGAAGACCCTTGCGTCTGCCGTGAAGGAAGGGGACCCGCCGCAGTACCGCGACCGCGATGCGATCTATGCCCGCGAAACCGTGCTGCTGAGCGAAAGCTATCCCAAGACCGCGCGGACGCCGGTCCAGGCACTGCGCATCGGCAACATGGCGATCGCCACGTTCCCTGGCGAAGCCTTCGTGGAGTTGGGCTTGGAAGTGAAGGCGAAGAGCCCCTTCAAGCCGACGTTCCTGATCGAACTGGCCAACGACTATCGCGGCTACCTGCCGACGGTGGAAGGCCACGAACTCGGCGGATATGAAACCTGGCGCGCGAAGTCCAGCTATCTTGAAAAAGAGGCGGCACCGAAGATGGTAGCTTCCGCAATCCGGCAGCTTGAGAAACTCGCTTAGAGCGAGGCTCTCCTCAGGATCTCTCCCATGATGCGACTCGCTGTACCACTCATTGCCATTTCCCTTCTCCTTCTTGGTTGCGGGAAGTCCAAGCCTCCGTACCCGCCGGACAAGGCCATCAAGACGTTCCGGCTGCCCGAAGGCTTCCGCATCGAACTGGCCGCCGCCGAGCCCGAGGTGGTCGATCCGGTGGCGTTCGCCTTCGATGAACGCGGCCGGCTGCTGGTGGTCGAGATGCCGGACTATCCGCTCAGCCCGGATCCCAAAGGTCGCGTGAAGATCCTCGAAGACCGCAACGGGGACGGCCGCTTCGAACACGCCACCGTGTTCGTCGACGGACTCCACATGCCGACCGGCGTCATGCCCTGGCGCAACGGCGTCCTGATCACGTCGCCGCCGGACATCATTTACGCCGAAGACACGACGGGCGACGGCAAGGCCGATGTCCGTAAGGTGGTGCTTACGGGCTTCGCCGCCACGAATCCGCAGCTTCGCGTCAACGGTTTGCTGTACGGAGTTGACAACTGGATCTACGGCGCCTATCCGCGAGTCCCGACGCCGCGGCGCTACGCCAAGGAATTCGGCGACCCCGGCCAGCCGGTGACATTTCCAGGCCAGGAGGGCATTCCGGCGGTTGAACTCCGCTCACGCGACTTCCGCTTCCATCCGGAGCGGCTCAAGGTCGAGTCCGTCTCGGGCAACTCGCAATTCGGTAACGCGTTCGACCACTGGGGCAACCGCTTCACGCTCTGGAACAACGACCACGTCCGGCACGTCGTCGTGCCCGCGCAGACCGTGGCGCGCAATCCGTACTTCGGCGCGCCGCCCGTGCAGAACTCCGCCTCGGACCACGAGAACGCCGCCACCGTCTACCCGGTTACGGAGAACCCGTTCCATATTCACGACTCGCAGATCGGGCACTTCACCTCGTCGTGCGGTCTGTCCGTGTATACGGGTGGCGAGTTCCCGGAGTTTGAGAGCAGCTCGTTCACCTGCGAGCCCGTGCACAACCTGGTGCACTGCGACCGGCTCGTGCCGAACGGCGCGACGTTCACCGCCAAGCGCGCCTATCAGGAGAGAGAGTTCCTTGCATCGACCGATGCCTGGTTCCGTCCAGTGTTCTCATCGACCGGACCCGACGGCGCGCTCTACGTCGCTGACTACTACCGCTTCACCGTCGAGCACCCGGAGTACGTTCCACCGGAACTTCTGAAGCAGATCGATTTCGAACCGAAGCACAAGGTCGGGCGCATCTGGCGCGTCGTGCACGAATCGCAGACGTCGCTCCGCAAAGCGGACATGGCGAACGCCAATACGGCGGCGCTGGTGGGCCACCTGTCGGACAAGAACCTGTGGTGGCGTTTGACAGCGCAGCGCCTGCTTGTCGACCGTCAGGACGCGGCGGCAGTCCCCGCGCTCGAGAAGGTGGCCGCTGAGGGCGAGTCGCCGCTGGGACGGATCCACGCGCTGTGGACTCTGGACGGCTACGGCAAGCTGAGCGACGATCTCGTCCTGCGGGCCATGGGCGACCCGCATCCGGCCGTGCGGGAGCACGGCGTCCGGTTGAGCGAAGCGCGGATCATGACTCCGGTACTGCAACAGAAGGTGCTGGCGCTCGCGGATGATTCCGACGACCGGGTCCAGTTCCGCGTCGCGGCCGTGCTGTCGGCGCTGCCACCCGAGCGCAGCTTCCAACCGCTCGCGAAGATCGCGCTGCGGCACGTGGAAGACCAGTGGTTCCAGGTGGCAGCGCTCTCGGGCGCGGCGGACAATCCCGCCGTCTGGCACCGGCAGGCGATGGCGCACGCGGGCTTCGCGTCGGGCGAGTCGAAGGGCAAAGCAGGTTTCCTCGAACGCATCGCATCCATCGCTTCGGCGCGCGGGCGGGACGCCGACATCGCGGCCGTGCTGACGCCGGTCGCTGGCAACCGTTCACCCGGCGCTGCCTGGTGGAGGGCGGCGACACTGCGCGGCCTCGCCGGCGGCGCGCGTCCCGAGGGTGCGGCGCGTCTGGCCGCCACGCAGAACCTGCTGGTGCGCTGCCTGGTGAACGAAGATCCCGCGGTGGCGGAGGCGGCCCTGCGCTTCGCCGACCGCTTCGACTGGCGTGGACATGCGGCATTTGGTGGGCTCTTGCGCAACGCGGAGGCGGCGGCTTCCAACGAGGCTGCGACGCCGGAACTGCGCGCGCAGGCGCTCGGCGCGCTGAGCCTCGATCCGAGTGGCCGCTCAGTGGAACTCATCGGGAAGTACCTCGATCCGAAATGGCCGGAGACCGTCCAGGTGGCTGCCGTCGGCGCGTTGGCCCGCATGGCCGACCCGCGCGCCACAGGGCTGCTGATCGAGCGCTTCCGCGGATTCACCGGGCCGATGCGGGAGGTCGCGGTGAACGCCTTCTTCCAGGACCGCTCGCGCCTGCCAGTGCTGCTCGACGCCATCGGCGACGGCAAAGTGCAGACATGGGCGCTCGGTCCGGCGCGAACGCGGCAGCTCATGCAGGCGCGCGAATCCGAGATCCGCGAGCGCGCCGAGAAGTTGCTCGCAGAAGCACAGGGCGGCGACCGGAAGGCCGTCTACGAACGCTACCTGCCGGCGATTCGCATGGATGGAAATCCAGAGAGGGGCAAGCAGGTGTTTTTGAACAGTTGCGCGGATTGCCACCGCGTCGGAGACATAGGCCATGACGTGGGCCCGGATCTGTTAAGCGTCACGACGCACTACAAGGAGACGCTGCTCGCCAACATCCTGATGCCCAATCAGGCCATCGAGACAGGCTACGAAGAGTACCTGGTGGAAACGACCGACGGGCGGTCGATCACCGGCATCCTCGCCAAGGAGACACCGGCGTCGCTCGTTCTGAAACGCGCACGCGGCGAGGAGGACGTCGTGCAACGCGCGTCCATCGCCGGCATGCGTTCCCTCAGCGTGTCGCCGATGCCGGAAGATCTCGAAAACAACATCACCATTGAGCAGATGGCGGACCTCCTCGCCTACATCAAGAGTCTGCGATGAAGCACGGTCTGATTCTTCTGCTGGCGCTGTCGGTCTGCGGAGCGCAGGATCTCCGGATTGGCCGGGCGGCCGTGACCATCACACCGCCGCTCGGCGCGCCGATCGGCAGTTCCTACGGCCTGACGCCCGCCCAGGGCGTGCACAGCGACATTCACGCCAAAGCCTTGGTGATCGAGAGCGCCGGCGTCCGCGCGGCCCTGGTGGCATGCGATCTAATCAGCATCCGCCGTGAGATCGTGCGCGAGACGCGCAAGCGGATCGCCGACACCACCGGCCTGTCGCCTGACCAGGTAATTCTGTCGGCGACGCACTGCCACGCCGGTCCGCAGATGCATCCGCTCTTCTACAACCTGCTGCCGGAGCCGCATCGTGGTCTGGCGGAGCGGTATGTGGAAGCACTACCCGATCGCATCGCCGAATCGGTGCGGCAGGCTGTTGCGGATCTGCGTCCGGCGCGCGCCTGGCAAGCGTCGATCGAAGAGCACGATCTCAGCTTTAACCGGCGCTTCCTCCTCAAGGATGGAACGGTGCGCATGAACCCGGGCCGGCGCAACCCGAATGTCGTGCGACCCGTGGGACCCATCGATCCTCAGGTTTCGGTCGTCTACTTCGACACTCCGGAAGGCAATCCGCTGGCGGCTTATGTAAACTTCGCCCTGCACGTCGCCATCGCCGGCGGCGCACAGGTGTCCTCCGATTACCCCGGATACCTTTCGAAAGCACTTGCTAACGTTCTGGGAGAACGGTTGGTCACTGTCTTTACGAATGGGATGAGCGGCAATATCAACCACATCGATGTGCATGCGCCCGAACAGTTGAGCGGACACGCCGAAGCCGCCCGAATCGGCACGACGCTTGCTGCCGACGTGCTGAAAGCATTGCGCCACAAGAAGCCGGTTGCCGGTTCGCAGCTACGGTACGGCCGCGTGCCGGTCGTGCTGCAGACGCCATCCTACCCGCCTGCCGAGGTCGAGCAGGCCAGGGAGACCATGAAGAAGGCCGGCCTGCCGGAAGGCCGGAAGCCGGCGTTCAACGACATCGTCACTGCGTGGCGCATCCTCGATGTGGCGGACCTGAACGCGTATCCACTCCCGACCGAAGTCCAAGTGGTCGCGCTTGGAAAGGACCTCGCCTGGGTCGGCCTGCCGGGCGACGCGTTCGTCGAACTTGGACTGGCCGTGAAGCTGGCGTCGCCCTTCGCGCATACGATCGTCTCCGAGCAGTCCGCGTCGGGGGCCATCAGCTACGTTCCCAATCTGAAGGCGTTTCCGGAGGGCTCGTACGAGGTGATTAGCGCGCGCTTTCTGCCTGGCGGCGGCGAAACGCTGGTGGACTCCGCGGTGAAGCTGCTGAAGGAGTTGAAGTGATGCGAATGCTCCTGCCTCTGCTTCTGCTGGTCGTGTCGCTGCCGAGCGCGGCTCAGTTGCGGATCGGTCGCGCGAGCGTCGTGATCACGCCACCCGTGGGGATGCCGACGGGCGGTTCGTACCGGAAGGTGATCTCCGAAGGCGTCCTCGACGACCTCCACGCCAAGACCATCGTCCTTGAGCAGAACGGCAAGCGCGTGGCGCTGGTCTCCTGCGATCTGGTGGCGATTTCGGAGCCATTCATCGTAGACGCCCGCCGCCTGATCGAACAGCAGACAGGACTCAAAGCGGAGGACGTCATGATCTCCGCCACCCACACTCATTCGGGACCGATGATGCCCGGGCGCGGCGTCCGCGACGAGATGTTCGGCGGTGAGATGCCGGTGGTGACTCAATACCGGAAGTGGCTTCCGGAGCGAATTGCCGAAAGCGTGAAGCTTGCCTTGGCGAACCTCACGCCCGTTCGAGTCTCGGCTGCCATTGAACACGAGCATGCCGTCGCGTTCAACCGGCGCTTTCACATGAAGAACGGGACGGTAGCTTGGAATCCCGGCCGGTTGAACCCCGACATTGTCCGGCCCGCGGGCCCCATCGATCCGGATGTTGCCGTTGTCTATTTCGAATCGCCTGATGGGAAGCCGCTCGCAACGTATGTCAACCATGCCTTACACGTCGCCGTGGTCGGCGGCCGCCGGTTCTCGGCGGACTACCCTGGCGTGATTGCCCGGCTGCTTGCGAACGTTCGCGGTCAGGACATGCTTACGGTTTTCACGATCGGCGCGGCGGGCAACATCAATCACGTGAATCCGTCGAAGCCGGCGATCGCTTCCGGCATCGCCGAAGCGAACCGGATCGGTACGATCCTCACGGGCTCTGTCCTGAAAGCGTACGACGGGCTGACCCCGGTGCCGGAGGCGGTTCTTCAAGCACGCCGCACGGTCGTCAACCTGCCGCCCTATCCGGTGACCCCGGACGATGTCGCCAAGGGACACGATGCGGCACGGCGATTCGACGCCAAACCGCCGGCCTCGTTCAAGGAACTGGTCTCGGGGTTCCGCGCCATCGACATGGATCGCATGCAGGGCCGTCCGGTTGAGGCTGAGGTCCAGGTCATAGCTTTGGGAAATCAGTTGGCCTGGGTCGGTTTGCCGGGCGAGGTGTTCGTCGAGCTAGGCATGGCTGTCAAGCACGCGTCGCCGTTCCCGTTCACGATTGTCGCGGAGTTGTCCGGCCCCTGGATCGGCTATGTGCCTGATCGCAAGGCGTATCCGGAAGGGAATTATGAAGTGGAAAGTGCGCGCATGGCCGAAGGTGGCGGAGAGATGTTGGTGGAAGCCGCCGCTGCCATGCTCGCGGAGATGCACAGGAATGCTCGTTAGATATTGGATCGCTGTTCTCATCGCAGTCACTTGGCTACCCGTTGTTGCCGCCCAGGACCTGCGCGCGGGCAGGTCGGCTGTCAAGATCACTCCGCCCAAGGGAATGCCCATGGCCGGCTACTACCACGTCCGGCTCAATGAAGGCGTGCACGACGACCTGTTCTCGAAAGCCCTGGTGCTCGAAGTGAATGGTGAGCGCGCCGCCCTGGTTGCGCTTGACCTGGTCAGCGCTCCCCGCCCTCTCGTCGAAGCCGCGCGAAAGCAGATCCAGGAGAGGTCGGGCCTGCCGCCCGAGCGCATCATGATCTCGGCAACCCACAGCCACACCGGTCCCGAAATGGGGGGCCGTCTCCGCGGTGTCGATCCGGCCACAGAGAAGCTGGCGAAGGACTATCACGGGAAACTCCCTGGTCTGATTGCCGAGAGCGTCGCCAGGGCAATCGCTGACCTTCAGCCTGTCCGCGCTCGCGTTGGTGTCGGCCAGGAGGATGCGGTCGCGTTCATCCGCCGCTTCAGGATGCAGGATGGCACCGTCGGCTGGAATCCAGGAAAGCTGAATCCGAAGATTGTGCACCCGATGGGCTCGATCGATCCAGCCGTTCCGGTTGTCTACTTCGAGTCGCCCGACCGTAAGCCGTTGCTAACGTATGTCAACTACGCCAACCATCTCGACACGGTTGGCGGCATCGAATTCTCAGCGGACTATCCGTACACGATTGGCCGCATGCTGGCGGATGTCCGTGGCCCGGACATGGTGACGATGTTTACGATCGGCACCGCGGGCAACATCAACCACATCGACGTAAAGAACGGTGAGCCACAGAAAGGCCACAGTGAGGCGGCGCGCATCGGAACGACTCTGGCGGGTGAGGTCCTCCGCACATTCCGGCACATGAAGGCGGTCTCACCAGGTCCCGTACGCGCCAAGAGCCGGGTCATCGTGCTTCCGAAGTCGCACTACGATCCGGCGGACGTAGCGAAGGCGCGCGAGGTGGTGTCGCGTTACGGTAAACCCGGGGCGGATCCGTTCTACACCCAGGTGCATTCCTTCAAGGTGCTCGACCTCGAAGCTCGCGGCTCTGAACCGCTCGAAGCCGAAGTCCAGGTGATCTCGCTCGGACAGGAGATCGCGTGGGTCGGTTTGCCGGGCGAGATTTTCGTCGAACACGGCAAAGCGATCAAGTTGGCCTCGCCCTTCCCGGTGACCATCATTGCCGAACTGGCAAACGGGTCCCTCGGCTATGTGCCCGACCGCCGCGCATACGCCGAGGGGGCCTACGAAGTGATCAGCGCCCGTGTTGGTCCCGGCGCCGGAGAGCAGTTGGTGGCGGAAGCCGTAAAGCAGTTGGTCGACGCGTATAATGGCCGGTAACCATGCAGCGTAGAGATTTCTTCAAACTTGGTGGACTGCTTGGACTTCAAGGTCTGCGCCCGCTCACGTCGTGGGCACAGGCCAGTGGAGCACCCTTGCTGAAGGTGGGCTACGCGGAACGCGACATCAGCCCTGAAATCGGGATGGAGCAGCCCGGGGGCTACGGCAAGTCGTTTCATCGCACCTTTCACGATCCGTGCAAAGCGCGCGCGGTCGTGTTCGACGACGGAGCGAAGCGTGTTGCGCTCGTCGGTCTCGATGCGCTGCTCGTTTTGCGTGAGGACGTCCTCGCGGCACGGCAGGAGATCCAGCGGCGCTGCGGGATCGCACCGGACTCGGTGATGATCGGCGCCTCCCATTCCCATTCCTCCGGACCCGTCGGCATGATCCGGCCGGGCGATTTCGATCACGCCTCCGCCTTTGTGAAAGAACTGGCTTACGAAAAGTCGTCGAACGCCGACCTGAAGTACTTGGACATGATGCGGCGCCAGATCGTCGATGCCGTATGCGACGCCGATCAGAAGCGCAAGGAACTCGCGTGTGGCATCGGTTCCGGACGCGAGGACCGAGCCGGCTTCAACCGCCGTTTCCGCATGAAGAACGGCCAGAGTTGGACACACCCCGGCAAAGGAAACCCTGACATCATCGGACCCGCGGGTCCCATCGATCCCGAGGTCGGCGTGATCGGCACCTTCGATCCGGACGGCAATCTCGTCGGCTGCGTGGTGAACTATGCCTGCCATGCCACCACCAGCCCGGGCGGCATCTCGGCCAACTGGGTCTACGATCTGGAGCGCACCATTCGCGGCCAGTTCGGCAGTCATGTCGTCGTCGTGTTCGTGCAGGGCGCCTCGGGCGATATCACGCAAGTGGATAACCTCGATCCGCACGTCAACCCATCGGGCAAGAAGTGGTCCCAGATCGTCGGCGGACGCGTGGGCGCCGAATCCATCAAGGTGCTGCTGAGCATGCACGCCGGCTCACTAGCTCCGGTTGCGGCGGCGCAGACCGTGATGCAAATACCGCGCCGGAGGCCAAGTCCCGAGCGGCTGAAACGCAGCCTCGAACTGGTGAAGAAGGACATCAAGGAAGTCGGCGCGACCGACTGGATCTTCGCCAAGGAGATCGTACTGCTCGATGCGATTCTGCAGAAGGCTCCGTCCGCGGAAGTGGAAGTGCAGGCGATCCAGGTCGGGCCCGCGGTCTTCGTCTCAAACCCGGCGGAGTATTTCTGCGACTTTGGCCTCGACATCAAGCGGCGCAGCCCGTTTCCGTTCACGTATCCGGTGGAGCTGGCCAACGGCTGTGTCGGGTATGTCCCGACCGCTGAGGCGCTGAGCCCGACGGGCGGCGGTTACGAGACGCGGCTGACCGCGTATAGCAACCTTGAGCCGGCCGCGGGACAGAAGATGGCCGATGCCGGCGTTCAACTTGCGTCGCGATTGACACCGGGACCGGTTCCCCGCCCCGAGTTGGCGCCGCCGTTTCAACCGGCCGGCGCCGGTATCGGACCGTCGCCCTGGACGTACGGCAACGTACCGCCCGAGGTGCGCTAGCGCGCTATGGCTCTCTTGCACGCCGGCGCCGCGACGTCCAACATCACGCCGCCACTGGGCACACATCTGGCCGGCAGCTTCCACCCGATGCCGGCCGAATCGGTGCACGACGAATTGCACGCGCGCGCCCTTGTCCTCGAAGACGGCGGGACGCGCATCGCGATCGTCGTCTGCGATTTGATTGCTCTCGACAGAGAGGTCATCGACCCGGCGCGGCGCCGCATCGAGCAGCGCACCGGCATCCCCCGAAGCCATATTCTCATTGCCGCGACGCATACACATTCCGGCCCCTGTCCTGTGCCGAAGTTCCATTACCGCAACCCGGTCGTGGACATCTCATATTTGCCCTTTGTGACGCGCCGCATCGCCGATGCCGTCGAGATGGCGGCGCGGCGCGTGCAGCCGGCGCGCGTGGCGTGGGGCGTGGGCTCCGAGCCTCGTCAGGTATTCAATCGCCGCTGGTATCTGCGGCCGGGAACGATCGCTGCGGATCCGTTCGGCGCGACGGCCGACACGGTCAAGATGAATCCCGGCGTCGGGAGTCCGAATCTGATCGAACCGGCCGGACCGACCGACCCCGACGTATCGGTTCTGGCGGTGGAGACCGTTGCCGGGCGGCCGCTGGCGGCCGTTGTCTCCTATGCCCTTCACTATGTCGGCGGCACAGTGCGGGCGGCGATCTCGGCGGACTATTTCGCGGTTGTCGCGGCTCAACTGGCGCGCCTCAGTGGCGCGGATCCGTCGTTCGTCGGAATGCTCGCTAATGGCTGCTCGGGCGACATCAACAATATCAACTGGCGAGGAACGGAAACGAAAGATGTTCCTTACGCTCGAATGCGCCGCGTCGCCGAGACCGTTGCGGCCGAGGCGTACCGGACATGGCGCGCAGCGGAGTTTCACGACACGGTCCGACTCTCCGCTTCGGAAGAGGAGCTATCGCTGGGCGTCCGGAAGCCGTCGCCGGAGCAACTGAAGGCCGCCAGGCAACGCGTCACGGCTCTCGGCCCGTCCGATGCGCCGCGCGACCTCCCCGAGTATTACGCTCATTCGAACATCATGCTTGCCGAACGCTTCCCGGACTATGTCCAGGCGCCGGCCCAAGTGCTCCGCGTCGGAGACCTCGGCATCGCGACCTTCCCGGGCGAAGCGTTCTGCGCAATGGGAGTGGAAGTGAAGCAGCAGAGCCCCTTTGCGGCCACCATGATGATCGGCCTGGCCAACGACTATCACGGGTACATCCCGACGGTCAGGGGTCACGAGCAAGGTGGCTACGAAACGTGGCGCGCGACGACCGCCTACCTGGAACGCGACGCGGCGCCACAGCTTGTCGCCTCCGCGGTGCGCCAGTTGCGAGATATGGCGGGCTGATCCATGGCGGCGTGGCGCCTCTGGGTTGCAGGCACCGCGGTGGCGGGAGCACTCCTTCTGGCAGCCCTCACCGGCGCCGAATTCATCCTGAGAGCGGCCGGAGCAGGCAGTCCGACGGCATTCTTCGTCGAACTCTCCGATGGCGCCGTCGCCACGAACCAGCACTTCGGCTGGCGCTTCTTTCCGCGGTCCCTGGCCCGCACGCCCGTTCCCGCGCGCATCGCAGCCAAGTCCGCCTACCGCATCGTCATTCTCGGCAGTTCCGCGGCGATGGGAGTGCCCGAGCCTTCCTTCAGCTTCGGACGCCTCCTCGAAGGAATGCTTCGTTTCCGGTTTCCTGAACGCCGCTTCGAGGTGATCAACGCCGCAATGACCGCGGTGAATTCCCACGTGGTGCTGCCCATCGCGCGGGACGTGGCCCGGCTGAACCCCGACCTCGTCATCGTCTACGAAGGAAACAATGAGGTCGTCGGCCCTTATGGCCCGGGATCGGTTTTCCGTGGCGGGCAAGCGCCCCTGCCTCTGATCCGGTGGAGCGTCTGGTGGAGCGGTCTGCGCCTGGGCGGAATGTCGTCGGCAGCGCTCGAAGCGTTGTCCACGCCGCCGGAGGGATGGGGCGGCATGTCCATGTTTCTTGAACGCCGAATCCCGCGGGACGACCTCCGGTTGGATGACGTCGTGCGGAGTTTCGAGCGGAACCTGGACGACATCATCGCCGCCGCAGGCGCGCCGGTGCTTCTGTGTACCGTTGCGGTGAATCTGCGCGACTGTCCGCCCTTCGCCTCGCAGCACCGGGCCGGACTGACGGGCGAAGACCTCGACCGCTGGCAAGAGGCAGTGGACTCGGAAGATTTCGCCGCGGCTTTGGCCATCGACGACAACCACGCCGAGTCGCAATACCGCCACGCCCGTGCTCTTGATGAAACAAGCCGCATGGATGAGGCCCGGAAACACTATGTCCAAGCCCGCGATCTGGACACACTGCGCTTCCGCACGGATTCGCGCCTGAACGACGCGATCCGGCGTCACGCCGCGAAGGCCTCTCTCGTGGACCTTGAGCCGTTGCTGGACGGCGGCGAGGACTTCTACGAGCACGTCCACTTCACGTTCCATGGCAACTACCGCGTTGCGGCGCGCCTCTTTGCCGAGGTCGCACAGCGCACCGGTCTGCCAGGCGAACCACCGTCGCCCGACGAAATGCGTGAGACCACCGCATTCACTTCGTGGGACGAGTACAGGCTGATGGCCGAGATGGCGCGCATGATGGAGCAGCCTCCGTTCACCGGCCAGTTCGGTCATGGCGATCGGGTGGCCCGCATGCGCGCCAGGGTCCGTGACCTGAGCTTGGCCGCCGATCCCTCGGGTTCAGCGAAGATACTGGAATCGGCACTGGTATCGCGGCCGGATGATCTCCTTTTGCGGCAGCGTTATGCCGAACTGCTCGACGCAACAGGCCGTCCGGACGCGGCGGCGACCGAGTGGCAGCGTCTGCTGGAGCAGCTCCCAAATCTCACGTACTGGCTCACCGCCCTGGGCGCATCCTCACGCGATGCCGGCCGTCTCGATGCCGCCCGCGACGCGTTTACACAAGCCCTGCGCGTGGACAACCGTTCCGTGGCCGCGCACGTTGGACTGGGCACAGTGGCGCAGAAGAGCGGGGACACGGCGGCGGCCGAGCGGCACTATCGCGATGCGCTTCGCATTCAGCCGGCGGCCGCGGACGCACGCAACAATCTCGGTCTTCTGCTTCTGCGGCTTGGCAAGCGCGAGGAAGCGCTGGTGGAATTCGAGCAGGCATCGCGCCTGCGCCCTGATTCCGGCGAGGCCGACAACAACGCAGGACTGGCGCTCCTCGAAGCTGGCAGGATTCCTGACGCGCTCGCCCGGTTTGCCGAAGCCGTCAGGCGTGACCCGCTGCTGGCCGGCGCACGGCACAACTACGGCGCCACGCTCGCGCGCTCCGGCAGGATCGCCGAAGCGCGTCTTCATCTCGCAGAAGCCGTTCGCCTCGCTCAGGAAAACGCCGCTGCGCGCTACAGCCTGGCGTCATTGCTCGCCGGCCTCGGTGAGATTGAGAACGCCATCACTCAATATGAAGCGGCGATCCGCTTGCAACCCACCTTCGCCGAAGCGCACTACGATCTTGGGCTGCTGCGGGCGTCGCAAGGGAAGCTGTCCGAGGCAATCGTTGCTTACGAGCAGGCATTGGCTGCGCGTCCGGAGTATGCCGAGGCATGGAACAACCTCGGTGTGGCGCAGGCCAGACTCGGCCGGATCGCCGACGCTACCGCATCTTTCCGCAAGGCGCTCGAAGCGCGGCCAAGCTACGCCGAAGCCGCCGCGAACCTGCGGAGTGCGGAAGCGTCGCGATAGGCGCTATTCGCGCATGATGTTCTGCAGGCGCCGCATCCGGCTCTTCACTTCGTCGCTCGCTTCGACCATCTGATTGGTGTCGTAGATGACGCGCGGTGTCATGAAGACGACCAACTCCGTGCGCTCCTTCGTGGTGCTCTTCGCACCGAAGGCTGCGCCGATAATCGGAAGCCGGTGCAGCACCGGGATGCCGCCGCTGCTGTCCGTATCGGACTCCTGGATGATTCCGCCAATCGCGATCGTGTCGCCGTCCTGGACCGTCACCTGAGTGACAACATTGCGTTTGGAGAACGACGGCGATTGAATCGCCGCGCTCGGCGATGGCGCCTGGGGCGCGGACACTTCCTGGTTGATGACAAGCGTCACAACGCCGCTGGGATTGATGCGCGGCGTGATGCTTAGCGTCACACCGGTGTTCCGGTTCTGCACCGTATTCGCGAATTGCGAGGTGCCTTGCACCTGGACCCCCGACACTGCCTGCGAAGCCAGCGTCGGCACCTCCGTTCCCACGTTGATGGAGGCGGCGATGCTGTCCGTCGCGATCACGCTAGGCGCCGCGATGACTTTCGCACGTCGCAGCTCCTCCTGCGCCGTGAGAACCGCCAGCAGTTCCCGGCTCTGGCCGACGAGCATTCCCGCCGTCAGCGCCAACCCATTGACAGAGCTTGCCGCCGTGGCCAGCCGCGGAAATTGCCCGGCCGTGGTCCGCTGCAGGAAGGCGTTGACGCCCGCCGCGAACGCACCGGTGAGATTCACTTCATAGATCTTCGCCTCGATCAGCACTTGTCGCGGCGGGATATCGAGCTGGTCGAGTAGCCGCTCAATCTGTTCCCACTCCTGCGGCGTCCCCTGCACCAGCAGAGTGTTGTCGAAAGGATTCGGAATCACACGAGGCCCGGTGTATTGCATTGCTGCTCCATAGCCCGCAGCGCCCATGTACGTGCCGGTCTGATCCTGGGTAGTGTCCTGGCCCGCCGCGCCCGTGGTTCCTCCGGTCGCTCCCATGGGGTTCATGAGCGGGTTCATCGCGGACCCCGTCATCATGCCCCCGGGCATGAATCCCCCCATACCGCCGCCAAACATCATGGGATTCATCATCGGGTTCATCATGGGATTCATCATCGGGTTCGTCGCGCCGAACCCGGTGGCTGCCGCGTTTTGGGCCATAGAGCCACCGCAGGCGCCGGACATCGAACCCATTCCGCCCATCATCCCCATCATGCCGCCCATCATCCCCATGCCTCCCATACCCCAGGGCGACATGCGGCCGCCTGGCGGCATGTAGAGTTGCATCACAGCCATCGCCACCACTTCGGCGCACTGGTACTTCAGGCGGTACACGTAGTTGTCGACAGATCCCGCCGCGCTCCGCACCGGTACGTCCAGTTTCGACACCCACTTCTCGACTTCGGTGAAGATACCAGGGTTCGATGCGATCGCAATCACCGTACTAATGCGGTTCACGGGAAGGAAGCGCACCGACGTCGCTTTGTCCGACATCGAGATCGCCTTGAAGACGCTCTCGAGTTCGCGCACGATGTCCGACGGCCGGCCGTTCTCCACTTCAAACAGGCGCACCCGCTGGCTCGCCAGCGTATCGCTGTCGAACATCGAGATCAGTTCCATCGTGCGCTGCATGTTCCGTGCGTTGTCCTGAACGATGAGCAGGTTCGCCGCATCGTAGGACGTCATCTTGTAACCTTCGCCCAGAAAGGGCTCGATGAGCTTCGACAGTTCGCTCACCGTGACGAACTTCAGGAACACCAGGTTCAACACCATCTGTTCGTCGTCCGGCAGGTCCTTGCCGTTAACCTTGGGGCGGATCGGCAAGCGCGACGCCTCCTGTGCGGGAATGATGCGATAGATTTCGCCGACCTCCACCATCGCCGCGCCATTGATGCGCAGGATCGTCTCCAGGAGCTGGCGCACATCCACATCGCGGATCTCGCCGTAGGTGTTGATCGTGACGCTTCCCTTCACACGCGGATCGAGAATGTAGTTCATGCGCAGATTCCGCGCGAGGATATCGATCACCTCGGTGAGCGAGACGTCGTAGAAGTTCAGACCGCCCAACGGGGCCGTCTGTTGTTGCACCGGCGCCGTCTGCGCGGGCGGGTCCTGGGCGAGACCGGTCCACGCGATCAGACTGCACAGTGCTGCGGCAACGAGGCGGCGGTGCATGAAGTTCAGTCCTTCTCCTTGCGGCTCTTGTTCCAGGCGGTCTGTTCTTCTTCGTTCAGTTCCGACTTCTTCTTCTCCCAACGGTAGGGGCCAAACGGTCCGGGCCGTTCGAAACGGACAGTGTCACCCGCATCCTCAACCTTCGCGATCGCGCCCTGCGCGTCCTTCCGGACTGGTTCGCGCTTGTCCTTTTCGTCCATGCGGGTCACACCGAACGGCGTCTCCCGGTACAGCCAGCGCTTGCCCGAGGAGTCGGTATGCTCCCACGTGTTGTGGTCGACGCGGCGCGCCCCTTCGGGCACCTTGATCGAGGCAGCCTTCGCTGCCGGCTTCGGCTTCGGCTTCGCCCTTTCTTCGGCGGGCGCCGCAGCCAGAGCCACGGCGAACAGAAACAGCGCTAAACGTTTCATACAGTTTCCTCTCGGATGTCTACCGGACTTCTTCCCACCAGCATGCTTCTCCGAACGGCGTTTTGCTGAGCACCTTGCGCATGCCGTTCTTGACGGTGCCGGCCGGTGAGTCGTCGCCTGGCTGACACGATGCACGCCCGCCGGTGATCTTCTCTCCGGGCGCGGCGTCGCCCTTCGGTTGTGGCGGTGGAGGCCGCGATGAAGTCTGCGCGGCGCTTGCACGCTGCGGCTGCGCGGGCGCGTCTTCCTTCTTCCTGACGATCAATTCCTGCAGTTGCTTCCTGATCACGCGGTCTTCCCACTCGAGCGTCAGCGTGTCGCCCTCAATCGAAGCCAGCTTAAATGCGCCAATCATCTCTCCGGCACGGACGGCGGAGTGCCGCGCCCCCGGCTTTTCGCTCATGATGACGGAAGGGCCGTCCCCGAGATTCATCAGGCCATACGCCGCCGGAAGTTCCGGCAGGGGCTTCTCGGGCTCGGCCTCGATGACCACATCGGGATTGCGGTCCTTCGAAAGCAGAAATTGGTCGGCCACCACGACATAGTCCGTGGCGCGGACGCCACCGGGTGGCGGAGAAGGTTCGCCTTCCGCAGGAGGCGCTGGAACCATGGCCCGCTGTTCGGCCAGCGTCTGCCATCGCAGTTCCACGAAATCCGCGTGAATCTTCCACCGGACGCCGACCGCGGCGATGGCGGCGATCAGGAGCACGTTGAGAATGGCCAGTTTCCGCCTCACAACGGCCGTCCGCCTTTCTGTTTCGGCACCAGTTCTCCGGCCACGATTCCCGAGAGCGTCAGGCGCGCCCGCAGCCGTTTCTCCTTCTCATTCACCACGGTAAGCTGCAGCTCGCTCGTTGCCAGCAGCTCCGGCTGTTCGCTCAAACTGGCCAGCAGATTCACCAACTGTTCGATGGCGCATTCGAACGTCACCGACACCGTGACCTCGCCGTATTCCTCGGCAAGCGGCCGGATCGGAGAGAACTCGCCGCCGCGCAGATCGAGGCCCTCCTGCTTTCCGACACGGCGGGCGATCTGCAGCAACTGTGCCTGCGCCTGCTCGGCCGTCTCGCCAGTGAGCAATCCTTTTTCACGCGCCGCCAGTTGTTCGCGCGCCTTCTCCAACGCTTCTTCCTTGATGGGCGCGACCGCTGCCGTAGCGCGCAGCCCCGAAAGCGTCCGCTCCGTCAGTGCAATCGTGTCCACCGACGCTTCCACCGGAGCATCATCCGAACCAGGGCCGAAGCGCCAGATGAGCATGGCCGCTGCCAGCAGCGCGAGAAGGACGAGCGCGCGCTTATCGCGATCGGTGACCGTCACGGTTGCCCTCCCGGTGCGGGGGGCTTCTGGCGGAGGGCGCGGATGCGGAAGAGTTCCCCGTTCGCTGAATGAACGAGCGAGACCGCAAACGCAGACTGGTGGAAGTGCGGCGACGAGTCGATCACCTGCAGCAGCGGCGCGGCCTGTTCGGCCTCGCCCGCCACGATGACGGAATCGCGCGAAACCTGCAGCGAGTTCGCAAAGATCGGCGGCGGGAGCAAGCGTGTCAACTCCGCCAGCGCATCCATATCCAGACGCGTGCGCGATCGGAACGCATCCAGAGTTTCAATGCGCTGCTTCGTCTCGCCCAATTCCTTGTCGAGCTCGGTGACGCGCCGGTTCCGGGCGCGCAGCTCGGTAACCTCTTGTTCCAGTTCCGCGGCGTATTGCTTGTCCGTATAGACCTTGTATACGAACAAACCGGTGGCACAGAGCCCCAACACCAGCGACAGTGCGATCGCCGGCAGGTACATGGTGCGCGAGTTGCCGGACCGGTAGGCGGCAGGCAGCAGGTTCGCCGCCCGTGCCAGCCGGGGACAGGCCCCGGCCAGCGACGCGGCGTACGACGTGCGGCTGCGGGATAAATCGAAATCCGCCGGAAGCAGCGGCGGCGGCAGGATCTGCGCGGGATTCGCGGGTGCGGTCCCGGGCTCCAGCCGCAACTCCGACACAGCAAGGGCTGCGGCCCGCTCGAGCGGCAGATCGAATGCTGCGGTGAACACCGGGCGCGACGGGCTCTCGCCGTAGATTTCAGACTCGCCACGCGCTTCGAGCGCCAGAAAGAAGCCTTCTTTCGGGGGCTGCGATAGCAGCCGCGCTCCGCCGTGCAACGCGCCGGCGCTAAACGTAAACGCGGCCAAAGAGACGCCGGCCTCGCCGAAGCGCTCGGCCAGAGCGAGCACGGTCTCACGCCTCACCATGCCGACCATCACAGCGCCGCGGGTCGAGACGCGCTGCCAGGCGAACTCGATCTCGTCCTCGCCCCACGGATGCAGCGAATCAACCTGGTATCCGATGGCGGCGGGTAGGTCCTTGTCGGCAACGCCGGGAAGCTGGACCAGCCTCACGATCACATCGCGCCGCGGCAGCACGAGGGTCGCGCTCAAGTAGCCCGCACCGTGCGCGCGCAGGAAGGAGTCGTATTCGGCTCCCCATTCCGCCGCAGGGCGGTCGCGAAAATTCGCAATCACGGTTTGCCCAAGAACCGTGATGCCTTTGGGCCGGACACGGCTCACCGTGACCAGCAAATCGCCGCCTTGAATTTCGATTCCCGCTCCGGTTCCGAAGGCCAGCCAGCTACGCATCTCCATGGCTCAGTCCCCCGGCCGCCAGTCGTGGTCGTACCAGCGGAGGATATGGTATGAGGAGTCGTAACCGGCAGGCATCATCTTCACGAGCGCGGCGACCGTGCGTCGCAGGTCGGACAGCTGGCCGTCGCCCCGTCGCGGACGGGCCGTGGCGCGAATCGTGAAGATCGAATTGCCGCCCACACGCAGTCGTCCGGCCTCGGATCCGAAGGCGGCAAGATCCTCCCGCCGGAATGGGATCACACGGCGGCGCTCGACGATCGACGCCACCACGGCGGGAGGCACCTCGGCGCTCAACAGCACGGCCGGATGCGCCTTGTTGATGTCGAACTGGGTGGTGGCCCCGTACACTGAAAGGCAATCGCGCAAGCCCCCAAACGGGACGAGGCTGCCATCGGGCGCCGGTGCGTAAGTTCCGTAAAAAAGTTCCGGGGTCATACCGCGAACAAGAAGCAGTTCTTCTATCTCTTCAAAGGACGCATGGCGGGCGCGAAAAGACGGCGTGAGCGACAAATAAGCCTGATCGAACTCCGTCAGGCCAGCTCCCGGCGCAGGCGTCCGCCAGTCGACGATGGCGGCGGCGATGAGCTGAGCCCGGTCCGGGGGCGCGCCCAGCGCCGTCAACAACGCCAGCAGTTGCTCCGGCCGGGCTTGGTTGATGTTCAGCTTCGCCGCCTCCGGGATGAATTCGACAACCGCGTCACCGCCGGGAAAGGTCATCGGGACCCAGCCGACATTGGTTGTGTCATAGCGCGGCTCTCCTTCTGGAGTTCGATAACGCGGGCCCCACTCCAGGTAAAGAATCGCCCGCTCAATCGCGCCTGTCGCCAGGTAGTACGCCCGCGCGCCGTCGAGCGCGGTGGATGCGCGCTCGGTCTCGCCGCGCACCGTGCTGGCCAGAGCAAGCGCGACCGCTCCCAGGCCCGCTGAGAGCCACAGGACCGCGAGCAGGGCGATGCCGCGCTGGCTAGAGATCGGCATAGCGGAAGATCGGAATGCGGTTCACCGGAAGCGGCGCCGTCAGCGTGAACGGCGCCAGCTTCCCTCCCGGATCGTCGAGCGGTGCCATCTCGACGCGGATGGCGCGCGGCCAGCGGTCGGATATCCAGCGGTTGCGCCACATCGCGGCCGGCAGTTGCGGGGGCGGCTGGGGCGCCAGTTCTTCATAAGAGAACCAGCAATACGCGAGACGGTCGGCCAGCACGAACGATCCCGGGCCGATCTCCACCGGCGCGAATGTGGGAAGGACGGCTCCCGTTTCGGGATCGGGCACCTGGCCAAGGCAGAAGCGTCCCGCCGAGAGCGGTCCCGTGTAGAGATGCTCGTTCACGACGAGGCGGACACCGCGGCTGTCGGCGCCGGGAATCACCTGGAACTCAAGGATGCGGGGGTAGCCGCGCGAGGACTCCTGCAGCGAGTAAGACGACACGAAACGCATGGTCTGCGGATCGCCCTGGAAGAAGGGAAACTGCATCGGCGGCGCATCGGGTGAGGCCATGCACGCCCCGATCACGGGCATGAACCCGCGTAACTGCTGGTCGAGCGCGCGCCGGGCGCCGGTGACGCGCCGGTTGTCATTCAGACGCCTGTTCGTGCGATCGAGCGAATCCAGCCCGCCGCGCATCGCCATCAGGATGCCGAGCGACAGCACGCTGAGCAGCGTCACGGCCACCAGCACTTCCAACAGCGTGACTCCGCGTTCGCGCGTCATAGCCCGGTGTCTCCCGGCAGAAGCGTGCCGCGGCGGTAGCCTTCGAGCGAATAGGTGCGGCGGCTCTCGCCGTTCATCCACCAGACTTCCAGTTCAATTCGCTCGAGGATCGGTGAGCCGGGCGCCGCGCCCACCGGAACCTCGAACGGCATGACCCGCGCCCGCCATCCGCCTTTCGCGCCGCCCAACAGGGACGGATCGAACGGCTGTTCGACAGGGATGAGGTGCGGCAGCCTCGGGTCGGTCAGCAACGCGTTCATCTGGGTGCGGGCCAACATGGCCGCGCGATCCGCTTCGGCGACCCGCGTGGCATTGCCCACAGACGTGGTCAGCGTCGAGAGCAGCGCCGCCACGGCGATTCCCATGATGCTCGTGGCGACCAGAACTTCGAGAAGCGTGAATCCACGGCGTTTCATGCGGCGGGCCGCTCCACGACCGGGACGCCGGTGATTGGATCCAGACGCACGGTGCGCCGCCCGCCCCGCTCATTGATGAGGTCGATTGCGATCCGGGGCGGAGTCGCGCCCGGCAGCACGAGGAAGTAGCGCGGCTGTCCTTGATCGTCCGGCAGTCGCGGCGTCACGCCGAGAATGCGAACGCCTGCCGGCATCTCCAGCCTCCGCTCGCGTCCCTCCGGCAGCGCCCGTACCCACATCCGGTTGTTGGCCGGCTCGACCATCAGTTGGACGGGATTCTGACGTCTCTCCGCCCGGTGGACTGCAACGTTGAGTAACGCCGCGACACTGTCGGAGGCTTCGTTCAACCGCAGCGTGTCGAGCCCGGCAAAGACAGAAGGCAGACTCAATCCCGCCATCAGGCTGACGATCGAGACCACCACCAGCATCTCCAGCAGGGTGACGCCGCGCCGGTTCACTTCCAGCTCACGATATCGGCGTTGATGCCATCGCCGCCGGGTTGGCCATCGGCGCCGTAGCTGATGAGTTCAGGCTCGTCGCCGTGCTCGCTGGGAAACTTGTAGACGTACGGATTGCCCCAGGGGTCGAGCGGGACTTCCTTGCGCAGGTAGGGACCATCCCAGTTGTTGGCATTGGCGGGCCTCGTGCGCAGTGCTTCCAGTCCCTGCTCGGAGGTAGGGAAGTTGCCGGTGGCCATCTTGTACTGTGCCAGGCCGAGCAGGAAGTTGTTGATCTGGGTCTGCGCCGCCACCACGCGCGCCTTGTCGCTCTGCTTGAAAATATTCGGGGCCACCAGGGTGGCGAACAGCGCGATGATCGTCACCACCACGAGCATTTCGATCAGGGTGACGCCCGCCTGTCTGCGGAGCCGTTTTCGCGGATTGGGTTTCATCTCATTCACAAAGCTACTTCGTTCATGCTGGTGATCGCCAGCAGCATGCTGAGGATCAGGCCTCCGACGACGAGGCCCATCACAAGAATCACGACGGGTTCGAACAGCGAAGTGAAGCGCTTGATCGCCGCCCGCGTATCGGTTTCGTAGATCTCCGCCATGCGGGCGAACATCTGGTCCAACCTTCCGGTTTCTTCGCCGACGCTCAGCAGATGTCCCGCCAGCGGCGGAAACACGGCGGCGCGCCGCAGCGGAGCCGCAAGACCTTCGCCGCGTTTGACACCCATCGCCACGCCGTCGAGCGCCCCGGAAATCTTCCGGTTATTCAGGATCGCCGCCGCGATCCCGATCGATTGCACGAGCGGCACCGCGTTGGCCACGAGTGTCGCCATCGCCCGCGCGAACCGCGCCGTTTCCGCCTTGCGCAACGCGTCGCCGAGCAGAGGCAGGCGCAAACGGAACGTGTCCCACCAGAGACGCCCCGTCGTGGTGCTGACATACGACTGGAAGCCCACGACCACCGCGGCAATCAGCAGCGCCCCGGCCCACCACCAGTCCTGGAGCAGTTGGCTTGCCTCAAGCATGATCTGCGTGGGCAGCGGCATCCGGATGCGGGATTCCTCGAACACTGCCGCGAAGCGCGGCACGACAAACTGCAGCAGGACGATGATCGACCCGAAGCCGACGAGCGCCAGCAATGCCGGGTACATCAGCGAGGTCACGATGAAGCCGCGCAGTTCGTCGCGGGCGCGCTCGAACTCCGCCAGGCGTTCGAAGACCGTGGCCAGAGAGCCGGACGCTTCGCCCGCGCGCACCATGTTCACGTACAGCTCGCTGAACCAGCCCGGATGCGCCCCGAGGCTGTCGGCCAGAGACCGGCCCCCTTTGAGCAGGCGCAACACGTCCATCAGGATCGAGCGGAACTCCCCCCGTTCGGTCAACTCACTGGCGATCGACAGCGCGCGGTCGAGCGGGACTCCGGCATTCAGCAGCGTCGACAGTTCCTGCGTGAAGAACAGCACATCGCGATGCCGGCCCTGGAGCGCCACGGGCAGCTTCATGGACGGGCCCGACTTCTGCGCCTGCGCACCTACATAGAGCGGCGCCAGGCCCTGCCGGCGCAATTCGCGAGCGGCGGTCTTCTCCGAATCGGCCGTCAGACTCCCGGTACGGGTCTTGCCATCCGCCGCCACTGCGCGAAAGAAGTACGTCATCGCGTCAGAACTCCTGGGTCACCCGCAGAACCTCGTCCGGCGTCGTCATGCCGCGCCGCACTTTGTCCCAGCCGTCTTCGCGCAGCGTGCGCATCCCGTTGCGGCGCGCGGCCGCGGTGATCTGGGAGGCATCCGCGTCCGCCATAATCAGCCGGCGGATTTCGTCGTTCAGCTCCATCAGCTCGAAGATCCCCACACGCGACGTGTACCCGGTGCCGGCACAGGCCTCGCAGCCCGCGCCGCGCCACGTGCCGATGGTCTCGCCGTCCGGCGTCACCACCGTTCCGCCGGGCGTCTTGCAGTGAGGGCAGATCAGACGCACAAGACGCTGCGCGAGCACGCTCACAAGCGACGAGGTCAGCAGGTAATTCTCCACGCCCATATCGGCGAGGCGCGTCACGGCGCTCGGAGCATCGTTCGTGTGCAGGGTCGAGTAGACCATGTGCCCGGTGAGGGCGGAACGGATCGCAATATCGGCCGTCTCGCGATCGCGGATCTCACCGACCATGATGACGTCGGGATCCTGGCGGACAATGTGGCGCAGGCCGGCGGCGAACGTCAGTCCGATCTGCGGATTCACGTGGATCTGGTTGATGCCGTCCATCTGGTATTCCACCGGATCCTCGATCGTGATGATCTTCTTGTCTGGAATGTTGATCCGCTTGAGCGCCGAGTACAGCGTCGTGGACTTGCCGCTGCCCGTCGGGCCGGTCACCAGAAAGATGCCGTGCGGCAGCGACGTGTAGTGCTCCATGCGCGACAGCATGTGGTCGTCGAAGCCGAGGCGGCGCAGATCGTAAAAATCTCCCGCTGAGCGGTCGAGGATGCGCATCACGACACTCTCGCCGTAGAGCGTGGGCAGCGTCGACACGCGCAAATCGACCTCGCGCCCGAGTGTCTTCACCTTGATGCGCCCGTCCTGCGGCAGGCGCCGTTCGGCGATATTTAGCTTGGCCATCAGCTTCAGGCGCGAAATGATGGCCGCCTTCAACTCCCGCGGCGGCTGTTCCTGGTTGAACAGGACTCCATCCACACGGAAACGGATGCGGAATTCCTTTTCGAACGGCTCGATGTGGATGTCGCTGGCGCGCCGCTCGACAGCCTGCGCGATCATTGCGTTCACCAGGCGGATGACCGGCGCCTCGCTGGCCATATCGCGCAAGTGCTCGAGGTCCTGCTCGTCGGATTCCGATGGAATGCCGGAATCAGTCTGCTGGTCCGCCTTCCCGTAGAACTCATCGATAGCGTCGAGGATCTCCTGCTCGACCGCGAGCGCGGCGATCACCTTGAAGCCGCTATATCCACGCACTGCCGCGATCGATTCGAAGTCCAGGGGATCGGCCATCGCCACCGTCAGGGTTGCATCGTGCAGCGCGTACGGGATGAGACGGCACTGGCGCAGGAAGCGCGGCGAGAGGCCCTCCAACTCCGGGGCGGCAGGCGGCGGCTGATCCGGCGTCACCAGAGGCACGCCGAGTTGCTCGGCCAGCGCCGCCGTCACGTCACGCGACGCAACGAAGCCCAGATCGACCAGAATCTTTCCCAGCTTGTCTTCGCGCTCGCGCTGCAATTCCAGCGCGCGTTCCAGATCGTCCGGTTCGATCAGCTTGCGTGCGAGCAGGATTTCGCCCAGGCGCATAAGTGGCTAGAAGTCCTCCACCACCGCCAGAGCGGCTTCGGCGGGGACCCGGCCCAGCTTGGCGTCCAGCAGCCTGGCGCGCTCGCCCTGCATCAGGATGTGCGCGGGCAGGCCCTCGGTGTTCTCGTACGGCAGGTACAGCAGCCGCACACCCAGCACGATGCGCTCGGTGGCGGGCACGTCGTCGAGCGACGCGGCGGCAGACAGCAGCATCTCGCGCATCGTCCTGCGCAAATGCGGCAGCCGTTCGATCTTGCGCTCATGCAGACGCACGATGTCCTCCGGAGAAATCGTCTGCCGGAACGGGCTCAGCGTCGGACCCATGATGAGGTTCACCTCCGCCGTGAAGACGGCGCCGTAGCCGGCCAGGTGCAGCCCGCGCGTGTTTCCCACGAGCGTGAACGGGTTGTCGCCCAGCCGCAGCAGACTTTGGTCGAAGCTCTTCTCCATCGCCGCCACCGACGAGCGGCGCACCTTCGCCGGCTGCGCCGAGATCACGCTCAGGCAAAGCAGAATGGCCACCGCGGCGGCTCTCATCGCATGCCTCCCACATCGAGACTCGCGCGATGCATGTACTTCAACTGCCGCTCGATGTAATCGAGTGAGGCATTGGTCGCCTCGTGGTCGCGCTGGCGCTCCTGCCGCAGCTTCTGCTCGGCGGCGGAAACCAGTTGCGCCGAACGCTCCGCGTAGCGTTCCTCGGACGAGGAGACGGCCTGGACGATCTCGCGCCGGATCTCCGCCCTCACCGCCTCGATGTCGACCGCGGGCGCCTGCGCGACCGGCGGCGGCGCCGGCGCCGGTCGGAGCGCGTGGAACACAAGCGCAGCCGACAGCATGACGGACGCCGCGAACACCAGCCGCGGCCCCGAAGCCCAGAACGCCCGCCACCAGCGCAACACGGGCGACGGCTCGTAGACGCGGTCCGAAACAAACGCGATCCGCTGGGGGAGTTCCTCGTCGCGCAGCGCCAGCAGCGCGGCGCGCGCCGTTTCCAACTCCCGCAGTTCGGCACGGCAGGCATCGCAGCCGGTTACGTGCGCGTCCATGCGGAGGCGTGCGTCTTCCTCTAACTCACCAAAGAAGTAATCGCGTACGTCATGCGGCGCGCAATTCATCTCTTCCCTCCGGACTCGATCGGAGACAGGCGGGTCTTCAGGATGCCGAACGCCGTGTACAGCCGCGACTTGACCGTCGACACCGGACACCCCAGAATCTCCGCCATCTCTTCGAACTTGAATCCCTGGTACACCTTCAACACCACAGCCTCGCGTTGTTCGGCCGTCAGCCGTTCGAGCGCAGAGGCCACCGCCAGGCTGAGTTCGAGCGGGAGAATTCCCGCTCCGCCCACCGCCACTGCCATCCCGGTTGCCTGCTCGGATTCCTCGGCGGATTCCGGCCTCCGTTTCCGGAACAGCGAATGCGCCTCGTTGTGAGCGATCCGGAAGAGCCAGGCGGCAAACCGCGCCGGATCGTCCAGCTTGCGCAGGTTCTGATACGCCTTGAGGAACACGTCCTGGCAGACATCCAGGGCATCCTCGCGGTTCCCCACCAGCCGCAGCAGGTAGTTGTACACCCGCTTCTCCCACCGGGACACGAGGAGGTTGAACGCATCCACGTCGCCGCGGCGCGCCCGCTCAATGAGGTCGCCATCCTCGACCGGACGGAAGATCAAACTGGCTGCTCCTGTGTACAAGACGCCGGCGGAGCGGAAAAAGTCGGCCTCGGCATTTCTTTTCCACTGTGGCACACTGCGGGACCGGGGTAGAATCGGGCTTATGCGAATCAAGCTGAGCCAGGCGCTGTTGATCGGCTGCGCCGCCCTCGCAGGGTGTGGCGGCGCCCCGAAGGAAGCCGAAGAACCGAAGACGGAGACTATGAAATTTGAAGTGGTAGGGACCATCGACAAGATCGACCCCGCGCTCGACGGGATTGTGCCCACGAGCGCCCCGATCGAGAAACTGGCCTCGGGCTTCACGTTTACCGAAGGTCCGGTGTGGTTTGACGAAGGATATCTGCTGTTCAGCGACATCCCGAATAACGTCATCGTCAAGTGGACGCCGGACGGGCAGACCAGCGAGTTCCTGAAGCCGAGCGGCTACGACGGTGACGACGCCCCTCCCGGCGCCTTCATCGGCTCCAACGGCCTCATCAAGGATAAAGAAGGCCGGCTCGTCATCTGCCAGCACGGCAACGGACAGATGGTTCGCCTGGAGAAGGACGGATCGAAAACCGTACTCGCCGCCAAGTACGAGGGCAAGCGGCTGAACAGCCCGAATGACGCCGTCTACAAGTCCAATGGCGATCTCTACTTCACCGATCCGCCGTACGGCTTCGTGAAGCAGGACGACGACCCGAAGAAAGAGTTGCCGTTCAACGGGGTCTACCGTCTGACGCCAGATGGCAAGTTGGACCTTCTGACGAAGGATCTGACCCGCCCGAACGGCCTGGCGTTCTCTCCCGACGAGAAATATCTTTACATCGCCAACTCCGACCCGGCGAAGAAGATCTGGATGCGGTATGAGGTGAAGGCCGACGGCACACTCGCGAGCGGGCAGGTCTTCGCCGACGTCACGACGCAGGAAGCGCCGGGACTGCCGGACGGCCTGAAGATCGACAAGTTCGGCAACCTGTACTGCACGGGACCGGGCGGCGTCTGGGTGTTCAACCCCGGCGGGAAGCACCTCGGCACGATCCGTCCGCCGGAGACGCCGGCCAACGTCACCTTCGGCGACGCCGATGGGCAGATGCTTTACATGACGGCGCGAACCGGGCTCTACCGCGTGCGGCTGAACGTCGAAGGCATTCGCTAGACGGACCTGTCCGCGAGGAACGCGACCAGCGCCGCCGCGACGGCCTCGGGTTGCTCGACGCCCAGGTCGTGGCCGCCGTCGGCGATCTCAACCAGGGAGCCCCGACGCAAGCGCCGGGTCATCGCAGCCGCGGTTTCCGGTGAGAGCAGGCTGCTCTCACGGCCGCGAATAACCAGAGCCGGATTTTGCACTTGGTCCAGCGCCATCCACAGCTCTTCGGCGCGTGCGTTCGGGCTGAACTCCGTCAAACCCGCAGCGTCGAAGCGCCAGACCCACTTGCCGGCGGGTCCCTCCCGGAGGGCGTGCCGCACGTAGTGACGCATGTAGGTTTCCTGCGCAAGCGGATTGCCGGCCATCCAGGCGCTCACCGCCCGCTCCATGTCGGCATAGGCCGCCCCGGCGAACTCCGTCAGCATCGCCGGCAACTGGTGATGCGCCCACTCCGTCGTCACGCTGTCCGGACCGATGTCGATCAGAATCAACCGCCCCACGCGATCCGGACGACGCGCCGCGGCGAGCAGCGCGTTGATCCCGCCCATCGAGTGGCCCGCCAGGTGGGGCCGCACCAACCCGAGCGAATCGATGACCGCCAGGATGTCGGCCGCCATCGCTTCGGGCGTGTAGGGAGGGTTCCAGTCGCTCAGCCCGTGTCCTCGCTGGTCGAGCGCAAGGATGCGATGGTTCCGGGCGGCCTGTGCGAACAGGGCGTCCCACTCGTAGGCGTGGCCCATGATCCCGTGCAGAAACAGGATCGGCGGAGCCGAGCGAGGGCCGAGGTCCCGGAAATGGAAGCGCAGCCCGTTGGCCCGGACCCACATGTTTCCGTCGATGATCTCCATACAGAGACCGTGCGGGATCCCGCCGCCGGGCCGATCACACGCAGGGGAATCCTACGCGCCGGCGCGCTCGCGCTTCAACGCCTCGAGTTCCGCTTCCACCGAACCGGACGGGCTGCCCTGGAGAGCCGCGAATTCCGCCTCAAGGTCATCGGCCTTGCCCGTCGCGGCCAGCGTTGCAAACGCTTTGGCCGCCGCTTCGTCCCGCGCGACCGATTCCTCGAAGCCCTTCAACGCGGCAAATGCATTGTCCGCTTCCCCGACGCCCGACAGCGCTTCCGCCACCTTGCGCTGCGCTTTGGCCGCATTGCGCCGCGCCACCAGCGTCGTCGCCGCCCGGTCGGCATCCTCCAGGCGCTTCTTGAGTTCGGCCACCTGCTGCTTCAACGTCTCGCTCGCCGCACGCGCCTGCTCGATCGCCGGACGCAGCGCCTCCACCTGCTGGTCGCACTCGGCCTTCTTGGCGAGTGCTTTCCGGGCGAGGTCTTCGTTGCCCGCATCCAGCGCGACCCCGGCCCGGTTGCGCCATTCTTCGCCCTGCCGCACCCAGCGCTGGAAGTCCGCTTCCAGGCGGTTGTGGTTGCTCATCGCCGACGCCGACGCGTTGATCGCCTTGTTCAGCTCCGTCCGCATGTCGTGCACCGTCTGACGGACCGTCGATTCGAATGTCGCGTCTTCAGCCGTGTCCATCGCCCGGTTCATCTTTCCGCGGAAGATCCTGCCGCCCCTTCCAAACCAATTCGATAGGAATCCCATGTGTGTCTTGTCTCCTCCGGTGTTAGGCCGTCGCCCGGCCGGCAACGTCCGACAGCAGTTCCCGCGCCTCATAGACATCGGCAAGCAGGAAGCTCAGGCAGCTCAGGATGTCGCTTTCGTCCTCCGGACCCATATTCTGGAGAACGCAGAAGTTGTTCAGTGCGACGGCGACAGTGCCGTTGTTGTCGTAGAGCTGGAATGAGGATGTCGAGATTCCGTTGTCTGAATCGAGCATCCTGCGGGTGAGATCCGCCGTCACGGCGGACGCCGGCAGCGTCAGACACGTGATGGTGCAGTAGAGAATATTGCCTTCGAGGACCGCGCGGCCGGTGAGTCCCGTATCCGGCTCCTTGAACTGGAGGACAGACTCATTCTGCTCCACCACTTCAAAACCGTTCCCGGCGAGCACGGCCTCGATTTGAGCGAGCGTCGGCGTGAATGTGTGCATCATATGAGGGTCGGAAACCTTCCTCACCTATGGTAGTCGAACAGATGATTTCCCGGCTCTACGGGCCGCCCTTATCTTCAGGCGCGCCGGCGCCCGGCTTCACGCTCGCCGACGACAGCGGCAGGACATGGTCGCTGGACAACTTGCGCGGCCGTTGGGTGATCCTGGTCTTCTACCCGGGAGACTCGACCCCGATCTGCACCCGACAGCTCTGCTCGCTGCGCGACGATTGGGAAGAATTCGCGGACCTCGGCGTCCAGGTGTTCGGCGTCAATCCGAGAGGGAAGGAGAGCCACGCCCGCTTCCGGGAGAAGCACCGCTTCCCGTTCCCGCTGCTGATCGACGCGGGCGCGCGCCTTGCTGGCGCCTATCGCGCGGGCGGATGGCTCGTCGTGCGGACCGTCTACATCATTGGACCCGACGGCATCATACGCTGGGCCCGCCGGGGCGTCCCCACGACCGGCGAGATGCTGGCGGTTATCGAAGGGCGGATGTAGCCGGACCCCTCTCCAGCTCTTTCGGTGTCGCCAGGTAGCCCGCGACGTGCTCCTTCTGGATGTCGTTGACGACGATCTCGTACGGAAGCTGCCCGCGCCGCACGTAGAACTGGACCGGCTCGTTGACGCCCTTTTCCTTCTTCTCGACCTTCTGGTCTGCGACCAGGACTTCGATCGAGTACTTATTGGCCTTGGGATCCGTCTTGCGCAGGACGACCGAGATGTCCCCGACCCGCTGGGGTTGCTTTCCGCGCACCAGGTGAAAGTCGAAGTAGTTCCGTTCGCCCAACATTTTCAGCGCTTCCAGTTCGCGGGCGTTGGTCGCGATGAGCCCGCTCTGGACGCCCAGATCGCCGCGCACGCGCTTCAGATCCGCGACCGTCCGCTCCAACTCCATGCGGGTGCTCGCGACTTCGCTGCGAATGCTCTCCACGTCGGCCGAAACGTCGTCGATGCGGGCGTGGGTTGTCGTCTTCACCTGCCCGATTTCGCTCACCACTTCTTTGCGCTGGTTCATCTGCTCGTCATTGAGCTGACGGATCATGCGCTCGGCGTAGCGGACGGCTTCCTGCCTGGCTTTGGTGGCGGCGGTGGTGGCTTCCGAACCGGCGCTCTCGATCTTCTGCTCGAGTTCGCGGCGCAGGGCCTCGACGCGCTGCAGCTCAGCCGCGACGCGCTTGTCCGGGGGGGCAGGCTTCGGAGCCGCATCGCGGATCTTGCCGATCTCCGCCACGACCGACTCCCGCAGGGCCGTCACGTCGGTGACCAGCGTTTCCACCCGCCAGTAGAGATAGCAGAGCGCAATGCCAAACGCGACCGTCGCGCCCAGCAGCACTGCGGACTTATTGGTACTGGCCATGATTTCCCTCTCTCCTCAAGGCGGCTAGCACGAGCCGCCTGAAACAGCATTGAACTCAGTGTAGGGTTTCGCCTGTGACAATGCGATAGGGGAAATCCCTCGCTCCTCCTCGGCAAATTGCCGTAAGCTATTGAATTGGCGAAGATCAGCCGACGCTGTAGAATGAGGGGACCTTGCGTCTGACCGACGAATCGGACGGAGGCGGGGGTTTGCCCGCGATGACCGCACAGTTTCCGAGACTCTATCCGATCCTGGACACGGCGTCCTTGACGGCCCGCGGCTGTCCCCTGGAAGACGCGGCGCGGGCCGTTCTCGACGCGGGCGCCAGGATCCTGCAAATTCGCCACAAAGGTCACTGGCACAGAGACTTATACGCCGCCGCCCAGCGCGTCCGGGACGCCTGCCAGGCCGCTGGAGCGCAACTGATCGCCAACGACCGCGCGGATTTCGCGCTGCTCCTTGGCGCCGGGCTCCACATCGGCCAGAACGACCTGCCGCCTCCGCTCGCCCGCAACCTGACGGGTCCCGATTGCCTGATCGGCTTCTCCACCCACAACGCGACTCAGTTGATTGCCGCCTCCCAGGAACCGGTCGACTACCTCGCGCTCGGTCCGGTCTTTCCGACCGGCTCGAAGATGAAGCCGGACCCCACGGTTGGAGTCGGCTCGCTCTCCCGGTTGCGCTCGCTGACGGCCCGGCCGCTTGTCGCCATCGGCGGGATCACGCGGGAGAACGCGCGCGCCGTGCTCAATGCCGGTGCGGACTCCATCGCCGTCATCGGAGATCTGCTGCCGGACCCGGCGACCCCGGCATCGATCCGGCAACGAGTGGAACAATGGCTACAGTTACTTCAGGCGTAGAACCGAAACTTGTTCAGGGCCTCGGGCTGGTCAGCGCGACTACGCTCGTCATGGGCTCGATGATCGGGTCGGGCATCTTCATCGTTTCGGCCGAGATCGCCCGGCAGGTCGGATCGCCCGGCCTGCTGATCGTCGTCTGGTGCGTCGCCGCCGCCCTGACGCTGATGGCCGCGCTGAGCTACGGTGAGCTGGCCGCGGCCATGCCCCAGGCCGGAGGGCAGTACGTGTACCTGCGGGAGGCCTACGGTCCGCTGGCGGCGTTTCTGTTCGGCTGGACCACCTTCACGATCATCCAGACCGGGACGGTGGCCGCCGTCGCGGTCGGATTCGCTAAGTTCAGCGGCCTGTTCTTCCCCTGGGTCGGGGCGGAACATTACCTGCTCGGCGCCGGACGCCTCGGCCTCACCACCGAGCAACTCGTGGCTATCGGCGTGCTGGTGACGCTGACAGCGATCAACACACGGGGCTTGTATGCGGGCGCCGCCGTTCAGAACACCTTCACGATCGCCAAAGTGGCGGCATTGGCCCTGCTGATCGGCCTCGGGTTCTTCGGGCGCTCGCCCGCCGCCGTATCGGCCAACTTCAGCGACTTCTGGGGAGACGCCTCCTGGGGCTGGGCAGCGATCCGCCTCACCGGCGTCGCCATGGTCGGCGCCCTGTTCTCCTCCGACGCCTGGAACAACGTCACCTTCACCGCCGGGGAAGTCCGCAACCCGAGCCGCAATCTCCCGCTATCTCTCGGATTGGGCGTGGGTCTTGTTTCCCTGCTCTATATCGGCTGCAACTTCGTCTACCTCAGCCTGCTCCCGCTCGACGGCATTCAGACCGCCCCGCAGGACCGGGTGGCGACCGCCGCCGCTTCGGTCCTGTTCGGATCCGTCGCCGTCCAACTGATGGCGGCGGCCATCATGATCTCGACGTTCGGGTGCGCCAACGGCATCCTCCTTTCCGGCGCCCGCGTCTACTACGCGATGGCCCGCGACGGCCTGTTCTTCCGCGGGGCCGCGCGCCTGCATCCCACCCGCTTCACGCCCAATTTCGCCCTCTGGATCCAGTGTGCGTGGGCCGTCCTGCTCACCCTCAGCGGCCGCTACAACGACCTGTTGGACTATGTTATCTTTGCAGTCTTACTCTTCTACATGCTGACGATTTCCAGCCTGTTTGTCCTGCGCCGCACGCGCCCGGAGATGAAGCGTCCGTACAAGGCGATCGGCTACCCGGTCGTCCCTGCGGCGTACATCCTGCTGGCCGGCGTCATTGAATTTCTCCTATTGCGGTACAAGCCGCAGTACACATGGCCCGGACTGGCCCTGGTGCTGCTGGGCGTACCCGTGTATTTCCTCTGGCGAAGGAGCCAGAAGACCGCATGAGCCTTTTCCAAACCAAACCGCTCGCCAAGATTCTGGCGGACTCGGCCGGCGACCACGCGATGCGCCGTACGCTCACCGCGTCGAACCTCGTGGCCCTGGGGATCGGGGCCATCATTGGGGCTGGGCTGTTCTCGCTCACCGGTCTGGCCGCGGCGAACCATGCCGGTCCCGCCGTGGCCGTCTCCATGGTGGTGGCCGCCATCGGCTGCGCGTTCGCCGGATTGTGCTATTCCGAATTCGCCTGCATGATTCCAGTGGCCGGTTCGGCGTACACCTACGCCTACACGACCCTCGGCGAATGGATCGCCTGGATCATCGGCTGGGATCTGATCCTCGAATACGCGGTCGGCGCCGCGACGGTCTCCATCAGTTGGTCGGGCTACCTCGTCTCGCTGCTCGGCGACTTCGGCATTTATCTGCCGGCGCAGTTCGTCGCCGGGCCGTTCGAGCCAGTCCGCCTGCCGGACGGCCAGATGGTGACGGGCATCATCAACCTGCCCGCCGTTCTGATCGTGCTGCTCATCTCGGGGATCCTTATCCTCGGGATTCGTGAATCCGCCAGGACCAACAACATCATCGTCGTCGTGAAGTTGCTGGTCGTACTGCTGTTCATCGGTATCGGCTGGATGTTCATCAAGCCCGAGAACTACACGCCCTTCATCCCCGAGAACACCGGTGTGTTCGGCGACTTCGGCTTGAGCGGCATCTTCCGCGGCGCCGGCATCATCTTCTTCGCCTACATCGGCTTCGACGCCGTCTCCACCGCGGCTCAGGAAGCGAAGAACCCGCAGCGTGACATGCCGATCGGCATTATCGGGTCACTCGCAATCTGCACGGTCCTTTACGTTCTGTTCTCGGTGGTGCTGACCGGCATGGTGCCCTACACCGATCTCGGCGTCTCCGCGCCGGTCGCTGTCGCGGTCGACCAGACGCCGTACCCGTGGCTGAAGCTGCTCGTCAAGTTCGGCATCCTCGCCGGTTTCACCTCCGTGATGCTCGTGATGCTGCTCGGCCAGTCACGCGTGTTTTACTCGATGTCACGCGACGGCCTGGTGCCGAAGATCTTCTCCGAGATCCATCCGAAGTACCGCACGCCCTGGAAGTCGAACCTGTTGTTCTTCCTGTTCCTGGCCCCGCTGTCGGGCTTCCTGCCGATCTCGGTGGTGGGCGAGATGACCAGCATCGGGACCCTGTTCGCGTTCGTGATCGTGTGCGCGGGCGTTCTCGTGATGCGGCGCACGCAGCCGGACACCCCGCGGCCGTTCCGCACGCCCTGGGTGCCCCTGATCCCGATCATGGGCATCCTGTGGAACGCCTGGATGATGTACTCACTCGGCGAGGACAACTGGCTGCGCCTGATCGGCTGGCTGGTGCTCGGCCAGATCATCTACTTCGCCTATAGCCGGAAGCGCAGCCTGCTCCGGCGCGACGCGTAGCCGGATCCCCCCGCCCGTGACGTGGCCGGGCCCTTTCCTTCGCCATTCCATCTGAGCGGCCGGAACCCGGTTCCGGCCGCGGATCAGGCTAGAAAGGGCATCCATGCTGAATCGACATTCTCGTGCGCTGGCGGTTACGGCACTGTCCATCGTTACGATCGCGGGTGGCGGAAGCCTCACCGCGGCGCCGATGATCACCCCAACCGGTCTAAATAGCGGTCAGGCGGCAGTTTCCAGTCTGCAGGCCGCCGCAGTTTCCTGGACCCTCGCCAGCGCCTGGACCGACGTGACCATCTCCGCCTCGCTCATCACGGAATGGGGGGACGAGCGGACCGGCGAGGCGTTTCTCATGAACCAGATCGGGCCTGGAACCACGGTCGCGAACCAGATCGCCAGCACCCCATTTACCTTTGCGACGGTCCCCACCCTCATCGGAAACGAGGTCTTCGTCCAGCTCTTCTCCGGGCTGACGCTGGACGCCGGCACCTACTATCTGGTGTTCGCTTCATCGGCCTCGAGCACCTGGATCGCGACAACCTCGCTGCCCTACAACACCGCCCCCGGAGTCTCGGTCGGGACTCCGTACTTCGCCTCCTCCTCCAATCTCGATACCGGTTTTGCGCCGGCCAGCACATTTTCGGTTTCCAACGCGCCCCGGTACTTCTCCCTCACCGGAACGCCCGCCGGTTCGGAACCGGACCCCGACCCGGACCCGGGTCCCGATCCCAATCCGGTTCCCGAGCCCTCCAGCACCCTCCTGATCGCCGGCGGTCTGCTCGCTTGGGCGTTCCGGCGCCGGGCTATCGCTTCCTCCGGTAGATGACGGCGCCCGCCGTGCGGCCAGCCTCCTCGTAGTGGCCAAGCCACTCCTGAAGGTCCGGATACCCCGTGATCGCGAGATCCGGGTTATACGGGCCGAGCCCGTCGATGAGAAAGTCCGGGCTGTAGCCCGTCACGATCTCCCGGTGCCGCCGGGCGACCTCCGGCATCACGTTGCGCGACTGGCTCAGATGACGGTCCGCCGGTACGCCCGTCAGCGGTTGCGAGTCGAGGTAGGGGGTCCCGGCGCGCAGGCCGGTGAGAACGAACAGGCTGGGACGGAATCCCCAGACGAAGAGCGTGTCCCCCGGCCCGGCCTGCGCGCGCACGAGCGCGGCGGCGTCGCGGCAGTCGCGATCGAGCGCCGTATCGCTCCAATCCCCCGACCGCCCGGTGGCGAGCAGGATGTAGCGTGGCAGGAACCGCACGAGCGGAATCGCCAGGCTCAGCAGGACGAAGCCCACCAGAATCCGGCGGTCCCGGCGTCTCCAAAGGCCTGCCGCGGCGGCCAGCACCATGGGTGGCAGCAGTTGGAAGTAGTAGCGCGGGAAGAAGCGCCAGCCGAGCGTCACCGCCGCGGCCGACACCAGAATCCACAGAATCCAGCGGCGCCGCTCCGCGCTCTTCTCCTCCCACAGGAACCAGGCCGCGCCCAGAACCAGCGCGTTGTGCAATCCGGCCCAGTTCGCCGTCCGGGCCAGCACCGCCTGCCAGGGCCGCTCCACGAAGGTGTCGGCCGCATACACCCGGCCCCACACCCACACCTGTTCATAGAACGCGCCAAGCGCCCCGGTGGCGCCCATCCACGCCGCGCCCAGGATCAGCGGGGTGGCGAAGCCCGCGGCCAGCCACGGGGCCGCCCGCCACGTCCAGATGGCGGCCGCCGCCAGCACAAACAGCCCCTTCAGATTCAGGCAGACCGCGACTCCCGCCGCCACTCCCGCCCAGTAGGGCCGCCCGCGCCAGGCGAACAGGATCGCCGCCAGGTGCGGCGCCACCATAGTCAGGTCCGCCGCCAGGGGCATCACCGCCGACGGCAGGCCGAAAATCAAAAAAAATGCCAGCAGACACGCCGCCACCAGCCCTTCGGATTCGCCCCAGCGCCCCGCTGCCGCGAGGTACGCCAGCCAGCACGCAAGAAGACCGAACACCGCTCCCGCGACGCGCAACGGGACGCCGTCGCGCACGCCCCACGCCAGGTAGAGCGCCGGCAGCAGCGGGGGCTTGTCGAACCAGAAGTCGCGGTAGATCGTGCGCCCGTCGCGCATTTCCGCCGCCGCCGCCATCGGCAGGTCTTCCTCAGCCCACAGAATGCCGCGGTGCGCCAGTCGCGATGCCAGCAGCAGCAGGAAGAGCAGCGCGAAGACCGCGGCGCGCTTCATTTTTTCGCCAGCAGCCGTTCGAGAACCAAACGAAACTCCGCGCCGTAGGCGGGATCCGCCAGAGCGAATTCGACGAACGTTTCGAAGTAGCTCGGGAAATTACCGATGTCGTAGCGCCGCTCCTCTGGCGTCAGCTTGATCGCCAACACGCGCTTGCCCTCCTCGCACAGCAGGCGGATCGCGTCGGTCACCTGGATCTCGCCACGCTTGTCCGGCTTCACGCGGCGCAGCATGTCGAAGATGAGCGGCGAGAAGACGTAGCGTCCGGCGATGGCGAGGTTGCTGGGCGCGTCGCGGGGATCGGGCTTTTCCACCAGGTCGACCACGCGCAGATGGTCGCCGCCATTGTCCTCGGGCCGGATGACGCCGTAGTGGCGCGTTTCGGTCGGAGGCACCTCCTCCACCGCCAGCACGCAACTGGCGCGCTTCTCGAGGAACAACTCCGTCATCCGGCTCACGACGCGGGAACTGGCGTGCAGTCCCAGGATGGAATCGCCCAAGGCCACGACGAAGGCTTCCTCTCCGGCAAACCGTTCTCCGCAGGCGAGCGCATCGCCCAGTCCCTTCTGCATCTTCTGCCGCGTGTAAAAGAACTGCGCCGGCAGATCGACGAAGCCGATCTCGTTCAACAGATCGTGCTTGTTGGCGGCAGTGAGCGTGTTCGTCAACTCCGGATCGAAGTCGAAGTGGTTCTCAATCGAGGCCTTGTTGCGGCCTGTCACGAACAGGATCTGCTCGATCCCGTTCTGCACGAGTTCCTCCGCCACGTACTGCACGATCGGCTTCCGCGCCACCGGCAGCATCTCCTTCGGCTGCGACTTCGTGGCTGGCAGAAGGCGGGTGCCGTGCCCCGCGACCGGTACGATTGCGCTCTTGATCACCAGACGACTATAGTGGATTCTGGGCAAATAAAAGGCGAACAGGGACATGGAGATCCAGGAACAACTGCGCATGCTGCGGGAGAAGGTAGCCCGCATCGAACGCAAGTTCGCCACCGCTCCCCCGCGTTCCGCGCCGCCGCCTCCATACGACGATCTGCGGCCCGCGCGCTACTTCGTTGAGGATCTGATCCACGGCGAGGTGGTGGAGACCGCCGCCGGCGCGCACTTCGAGACCGAGAAGCTCTACGCCCGGCACCGCCTCCACGGCAGCATGGAGATCTCGACGCTCATCGAATTGCCCGAGGATCTGCTGGCAGCCCTCTCCGGAGGTGCGATTCAGCGCGCCCATCCCAAGCGCTGGGCCTTTCTCGATACCGAGACGACGGGTCTGGCGGGCGGCGCCGGGACCTATGCGTTTCTCGTCGGCGTCGGCAGCATCGATGAGGAAGGCTTCCGCGTCCGGCAGTTCTTCATGCGCGACTTCGCCGACGAAGCCAGCCTTCTCGCGCGCCTCACCGAGCACCTTGCGCAATTCGATGTCCTGGTGACCTACAACGGCAAGGCCTACGACCAGCCGCTGCTCGAAACGCGCTTCCGCATGGCGCGCGCGCGCAGCCCGTTCACGCGCATGGAGCACCTCGACCTGCTCTACGGAGCGCGCCGTCTGTGGAAACTGCGCGTGGAAAGCTGCCGCCTGACCGATCTCGAGAACCGGATCCTCGGCGTCGAACGCGACGGCGACGTTCCGGGCGAGATGATCCCGTATTACTACTTCGAGTACCTGCGTACGCGGCAGGCGTTCCGGCTGGTGCCGGTGTTTCATCACAACGTCGTCGACATCGTCTCGCTCGCCTGCCTCACCGCGATTGTTCCGTTTGCGTTCCGGGAGCCGCACGCCGCCGAAGTCCGGCACGGCGCGGACCTGGTCGGCATCGCCCGCTGGCTGGCCCACGCCGGACGCCACGCTGAAGCGGCGGACCTGCTGCGGCGGGCGGTCGATGTGGGTCTGCCCGACGCGCTGCTGTTCCGCGCCCTGTGGGACGCGGCCGCGTGGGATAAGAAGCTTGGCAACACGGCGTCCGCGCTGGCCACCTGGACCGATCTCTCGGCGAGCCCGAATCCGTACCGCGCCGCCGCGTTCGAAGAACTCGCCAAGTATTACGAGCACCAGCAGAAGAACGACGCCATGGCGCTCGAGATGACCCTGGGTGCGCTGGCCTGCGAGGAGTCCGAGGTCCATCGCCGCCGCGAGCAGCGGCTCCGGAAGCGCCTTTCCTCGCCTCGCGTTCGCCGTCTGGCGCTCTGAGAGGCATACCGATGGCCCGGCTGATCCCCGTCGTTGCTGCCTTGCTGCTGCTCGCGCCGGGGGCGCTGCCCGCCGGGCGAGAAGGTTTCGTGAACGTCCCCGGCGGACCCGTGTGGTACCGCATCACGGGCGACGGCAAAGGCATTCCGATCCTCGCCCTGCACGGCGGGCCGGGAGGCATGTCCTGCCATTTCGAACCACTGGCGGCGCTCGGCTCCACCCGGCCTGTCGTCGTGTACGACCAGCTTGGCTCAGGCCGCTCCGGCCGGCCTACCGGCACGGACCTTTGGACCGTTGAGCGGTTTGTGGAGGAACTGGACGTGGTCCGGCGCGAGCTCGGCCTCAAGCAGGTACACCTGCTGGGGCACTCCTGGGGTGCGGCTTTGGCCGCGGAGTACGTACTCTCCACGGCAGGCAGGGGCGTCGCGTCGCTGATTCTCGCCAGCCCGCTGCTCAGCGCCAAAGACTGGTTGAAAGACGCCAGGGAGTTGCGCCGTCAACTGCCTCCCGCTGTCGCCGAGGCGTTGGACCGGCACGAACGCGAAGGAACGACGCATTTGCCGGAGTACAGAGAGGCTGAGAGGGAATACTACAGGAGGTTCGTTCACCGCACGCCTCCACGCAGGATCGCCGATTGTGCAGGCTCGGAGCCCAATTGGGAGATCTACGAGCAGATGTGGGGCCCATCGGAGTTCCGCGCCACTGGCAGCCTGAGATCGTTCGACGTCACTCCACGGCTGGCCAGCCTGCGCATGCCGGTGCTCCTCATCGTCGGCCAGTACGATGAGGCGCGGCCGGAGACGGCCGCTCGTTACCGCGAGAGGATTCCGGGCGCCCGGCTGGCCGTCATCCCGGATGCCGCCCACTCGCTCTTCGGCGACGCGCCCAATGCGACCCTGCGCGCCATCCGGTCGTTTCTCGAGGGCGTTCCCCCGCGTTGAAACCCGGCCACGGTCGTGCTGAACTGAAGGTTGAGCCCCTTGTGACGCCGGCGCCGGAACTGTCCAATATCGCCTGTCCCCGCTGCGGTGAGCACAAGGTGCGCCCTTCCATCAAGAAGGGCCCGTTGGATGCGATGCTCTCGCTGTTGAGGGTCGAGCCCTACCGCTGCCGCGGATGCCGGCGGCGCTTCTACCGGTTCGGTGGACTGCCTCGGGAACGCCAGGAAATCGGACAAGACGAAGGCGATGAGGAAGACGCGCTGAATCGCTAGCTGGCCACCGCCCACGATTCCACGAGGCGGCTCAGCTCCCGTGTCCGGATTGGCTTGCTGCGGACCTCATTTGCGCCGGCGGCCCGGTACAGGTCGCCCTGCGGCAGATTCGCCTTCGGGACGAGGGCGATCACGGGAAGCGGATTGGGGCCTGTCTGCCGTTGGCGGATCGCCCGGATCATTTCCAAAGCTCCGGGATCGGCACTTTCCAGGCTGACGAGCACCATCGAGAGGCGCATCAGGTCGAGTGCTTCGGCTGCTTCGGGGGCATTGCGGACGGCGGTCACATCCAGGCCCAGCTTGCGTAGCCGGTGGCTGAGGATCCGCCGGTCGAGATCGTTCTCTTCGGTCAGCAGGATATGCCGTGGCTCCGCGGGGTCCGTCTTGGAGGCGCCGGCAGTCCGCGCCCGAACTTGAAACGAGAAAATGCTGCCGGCGCCCGGTACGGATTCCATCGTCAACTCACCCCCGAGCAGCTTTACGAGTTGCGAGGCGATCGCCAGACCCATTCCGGTGCCGCCAAACCGGCGTGAGCGGGAAGCGTCCCCCTTGATGAACGGCTCAAAGACCGCCAGTTGCCGGTCCTGAGGGATTCCGGCGCCGGTGTCATGAACGCTCACGCCCAGCCGCCGCAGATGGCGCCCTTCGCGGACGGGGCGCACCGTGACGGTAATCGACCCGGAAGACGTGAACTTGACGGCGTTGTCGGCAAGGCACGAAAGAATCTTGCGGATGCGCTCCAGGTCGGCTTCGATCTCCGCGGGCAAGTCGGGAGCGAAGACCACGGAGAAGGCCACTGCGTTCGCCTCGGCACGGCGCGCAAACGGTTTCAGGATCTCTTCGATCCAGAGGCGAGGCTCAAACGCCGTCACGTCCGGTTCCTGATCGCCGGCCCCGAGACGCGCCAGCTCGATGATGTCGTTGAACAGATCCAGGAGGCTCCCCGCCGCCACGCGGACCGCGCGCAAGTACTCCTCCTGCTCGGCTGACAGTTCGGTCCCCAGCGCAAGATCGGTCATCCCGATGATGCCGTTGAGCGGAGTGCGGATTTCGTGGGAGATGCTCGACAGGAACGCCGACTTGAGGCGCGAGGCTTCGAGTGCTCGGTCGCGGGTGGCCGACAGTTCGATCGACTGCTCTTCGAGCCGCGCGCGCGCATCCTCGAGTTGCTGCGTGTGGCTGAGCAGCTCAAGTTCGATCTGCTTGCGGGAGCTGATGTCCTCGACCGCGCCATCGTAGGAGATCACCCTCCCGGAGGAGTCGCGGACGGCGCGCAGGCTCTCCAGACAATCGAGCAGATGGCCATCGTGCCGCAGCCACTGCGTCTCCAGCCCCCGGGCGGTGCCGGTCCCGTCGAGCAATTGACGAAATCCGTCGCGGCAGGCGAAGTGGTCGAGCCGGCGGCTCTCCATCACCCGGCGCGACTCCTCATCGAGTGCGGCGAACCCGAGCATCTCGAGCAGGGCGGGATTGGCCAGGAGGATGCGGCCATCGGGAGCGCTCCGGTAGAGGCCGACCGGAGCATTCTCGAACAGGCTGCGCAGCAGCGAAGCCTCTGCCTCAACCGCCGCCCGCCTGGCACAGCGCTCTCCGAACCAGCCGAGGATAACCCCGAAATCGCGGATCACAACCTCACGGGCAGGACTCTCCTCCCGCGACGCCGGACCGAGAAACTCGACGAACCCGGCGTGCCCCTCCGAGTCGACCAGCGGCGCCAGCGCCGCCGGCTCCAAACCGCATTCCACCAGCGCCGGCGCCCGCGCGCGCCGGAAGGCCTCGATGGCGGGAACATGCGTCTCCAGGCACAAACCGGCGCCCCGCGTGAGGACTTCGAAGTCCATCCAGCGCACCGGATTGCGGCTCCACAGGATCTTCGCCGTCAGGTCACTGGCCGACGACCCGGAAGCGGTCCAGCGCCCCTCCCAGACCCACACCACGCCCACGTCCCAACCGTAGGCTTGAGCGATCTCCGCCAGAGCCCGTCTGGCCCCGTCCTCGGGGAAAGCCGCGGAGAGAAGCGCTTGCGTGACACTGCCGTACACTGTGAGCGCATGGCGGAACTCAGTCGCGGGACCGCCATGCAACTCTTCCTGCGTGGCGGGCGCCGCCAGTCTGCCCATGCCTGTCTCATCGGCGGAACGGGGAAAGTCATGAGACCGGCGAGGCCACCAGGATCGAACCAGGGCCGCCCACTCCAAGTGCCTCGCTGCCCGCGGGGATCAGCCAAACCTCTCCCGCGCAGGCCTCGCACGCACCCAACCGGACCTCTCCGGCGATCACGGAGACGATCTGGAAACCGCCTCCGCCCGCCCGGTGCAGAACCCCGGCTCCCATCGTCCACTCTTCCAGCGTGAAGTAGGCGCACGCGGCGCGCTCCACACGACCCGGCAGCACCTCCCGCGGCACATTTGGCAACCGGTACGGGCCGAGTTCGGCGACCGCCAGCCCCGCATCCACGTGCATCTCCCGCGGACGCCCGTAGTCGTACAACCGGTAGGTGATGTCCGAGTTCTGCTGGATCTCGGCGACGCGCAGTCCCGCCCCCAGCGCGTGAATCGTCCCGGCGGGAACCAGGAAGACGTCCCCGGCCTTGGCGGGTCGCCAGTCGAGCAACTCTTCGATCCAGCCTTCGGCGAGCGCCGCCCGTACTTCCGCCTCACCCGCGACCCGCTTCAAGCCGAGCGCCACCGTTGCGTCCGGCGCCGCCTCGAGCACATACCAGGCTTCGGTCTTGCCCGCGCAGCCGTGCCGCGCCCGCGCTGCTTCGTCGTCCGGATGGACCTGAACGCTCAGCCGCGCCGACGTGGACAGATGCTTGAACAGCAGCGGGCACTCGGCCGGTCCACCGAACAGCGCCGGACCCAGCCGCTCCGCGACCTCGGCCAGCGTCCCCTGGCTCGTGCGATTCGCCGGAGTGGTGTACCACGCTTCGCCGACAACGCGGCCCGGCTGCACACCCGCCACGCCCCAGACACGATCGTGAAACACCGGCTCCAGCCGCAGCGGCTCGATCATATGGCGTCGTAGAAGCCGTCGCGCCGGATCAGGTGCACTTCGGTCCCGAATAGCGCCCCCAGCGTCTCCTCCGTCAGGATTTCTTCTTTCGGCCCGTCCTGGAATACGCGGCCGTCCCGCAGCAGGATCACCCGCCCGATCTCGGGAATAATATCGGCAAGTGTGTGCGTGACCAGCACGATCGTCGTCCCGGCCTGCGCCAGCGTCCGCATGGCCGAGCGGATGTCCCGCAGCGCGCGGAGATCCAGGCTCTGTGTCGGTTCGTCCAGCACCAACGCTCCCGGATCATGGACGAGCGCCCTGCCCAGTAACACGCGCCGCCCTTCTCCCGTCGACAACTCCTCCACCGGGCGGTCCGCCAGGTGCGCAATCCCCAAGCGCTCCAGCACCTCGTCCGTCTTGGATTGCATCTCCGGCGTGACCTCATGATTCGGCCACACACCCACGGAACTGAAAAACCCCGACAGCACGATTTCCCGCGCCGAGTAGTCGCGCGTGCAGGCCGCCATCAGATCGTTTGACACGATTCCCATATGGGAACGCAGTTCGAACACATGCCATTTCTTCCGGCCCAGCACTTCGAGCGACCACGGATCGTCCGTCCGGAGCGGATAACATTCGCGCGTCAGCGTCTTGATGAACGTCGATTTTCCGCATCCGTTGGGCCCCAGGATCGCGACATGTTCCCCCGGCCCGACGCGCAGCGTCACGCGGTCCAGGACGCGCTTGACCCCGCGCGCCACGCTGACCTGGCGAAAATCAAGTAACGGAGGTCCCGAGCCTACGGCCATCAGAAAGCGCCTCCGAACTGTGTCAAGCGGAAACATCGTGTACAGAAGCGTGCCCTATTTGCACACCAGTTGGACAGGATCAAGTGCTTCATATTGAAAAGAAAAGATTTCGACTCTGGCACGGCGATTGCTTATTAGAAGGCTGAATCAGCGTAGCAGGCTCGAGGAAGACGGCTGAACCCCGTTGCTCCCTACCCGCCAGTGACCACGCAGTTGATATCTTCTTGCTGATCTCTCAAGCATACCCCGCACAGCCTTCTTCCCCGAGCCTCCATCTCCCACAGGGGAGATGACTGCCTTACCGCAGAATCTCTTTCATGACCACGCCGTGGACATCGGTAAGGCGCATGTTGCGGCCGTTGTGGAACCAGGTGAGTTTCTCGTGGTCCATGCCGAGCAGATGGAGCATGGTGGCGTGCAGGTCATGGACGGACTTGCGGTTCTCTTCGGCGCGGTAGCCGTATTCGTCAGTAGCGCCGACGACGGTGCCACCCTTCACTCCGCCGCCGGCCATCCAGACGGTGAAGCCGTACGGGTTGTGGTCCCGGCCCGTCATGCGCTGGGAAATCGGCATGCGGCCGAACTCGCCATGCCACAGGACGAGCGTCGAATCGAGCAGACCGCGCGACTTCAAATCGCGCAGCAGGCCGGCAATCGGCTGATCGGTCTCCCTGGCGTGCAGGCCGTGGTTCTCCTCGATATCCCAGTGCGCATCCCAGCTTGCCTGGAAGTTCCCGCCTCCGGAATACAGTTGGACAAACCGCACACCGCGTTCCACCAGGCGCCGCGCCATCAGGCACTGTCTGCCGAAGTACTCCGTCACCGGTTCGTCGAGCCCGTATAGCTTCTTCGTCGCGGCCGATTCGCTCTCGACACCGACCGCGTCCAGGGCGTGCGTCTGCATCCGGTACGCCAGCTCGTAGGAGGCGATGCGCGCCGACAACTCCGTGTCTTCCGGGTTGCGCCGCCTGTGCACTTCATTCAGCCGCGCCAGATAGTCGAGCATGCGTCGCTGCCGTGCGGGGGACATGCCCTCGGGCGGCTTCAAATCGACGATCGGATCGCCCATCGAGCGGAACTGCGTCCCCTGATACGCCGCCGGCATGTAACCGTTGCCCCAGTTCGGCGCGCCGCCGATCGGACCGCCGCGGGGATCGGTGAAGACGATGAACGCCGGCAGGTTCTGGTTCTCGGTCCCGAGGCCATAAGTGACCCAGGACCCCATGCTGGGGTGGCCGGGCAGCACCGACCCGGTGTTCATTTCGAACAACGCCGGCGCGTGATCGTTCGACCGCGCGTACATCGACCGGACAAAGGCGATGTCATCCACCATCCCGCCCACGTGCGGGAACAACGAGGACACGTCCATGCCGCACTGGCCATACTTCCTGAACTCCCACGGCGAAGGCATCAGGCCGCCCGGATGGCCCTGGGAGACCACCACCTCGCCCTTTCCCTTCATCGCCTCGCCCTGCCGCCTGAGGAGTTCCGGCTTGGGGTCGAACGTATCCACCTGGCTCACGCCGCCGTAGCAGAAGATCGAAATCACGGCCTTGGCGGTCGCCGGGAAGTGCGGATCGCGCGGCGCGAGCGGAGAAGGCGTATCGGTGCGGGCGGGCGCGGCCAGCAGCCGCTCGCGCGACATCAGGTGGGCCAGCGCCACGCCGGCGACGCCGGCGCCGCAGCGCCAGAGCAACTCGCGGCGGGAACAGAAGCGGGGAAAGCGTCCGTGAGTCATGGCAGGTAGGCGAATTCGTTCGAGTTGAACAAGGCCAGGCAGAAGTCGGCCAGACCGTCATCCGACGAGCGGATGAACTCCACGGCAGCCGCGCGCTCGGCCGCGGCCGGAGGACGCGCAAACGCCAGCAGAAACGCCCGTTCGGCCTGACGCCCGGGGTCTGTCCCGGCGTCCTTCCGCAGCCGCGCGGCGAACTTCTCTGCTTCGTAGAGCGAAAACTCGTTGTTCATTAGAGCCAGCGCCTGCGTCGGAATCGTCGAACGGTTGCGCCGCGCGCAGGAGCCGATGGAATCGGGCTTGTCGAAGACTTCCAGCATCGGCAGCGGGATGCTGCGCTTCGAGAACACGTACAGGCTGCGCCGCCACGTCGACGGGTCGTCCACCGGCTTGCCTTCCCAGGTGCGCTTCGAGCTGCCCTGGAACAGCGACGGATCGATATACGGATGCACCGCCGGACCGCCCACCGTGCGGTCCAAGTTGCCGGCCACGGCGAGCATGGCGTCGCGCAGGCCTTCGGCTTCGATCCTCCGGCGCGGCATCCTCCACAGGAGCCGGTTGTCGGGATCTTTGGCCGCGTTCGCCGCGATGTCGTCGCTCGCCATGCGGTAGGCGCGCGACGTCAGCATCAGCCGGTGCATCTGTTTGAGACTCCAGCCGCGGCTCACGAACTCCGAGGCCAGCCAGTCCAGCAGTTCCGGATGCGACGGCTTGTCGCCGGTCTTGCCAAAGTTGTTCGGCGTCCGCACGATGCCTTCGCCGAAATGGTGTTGCCACAGGCGGTTCACCTTGACCCGCGCCGGCAGAGGGTTGTCCGGAGACGCAAGCCATCCGGCGAACGCCTTGCGCCGCAGGCTCGATGCCGCGGCCTTCTGCGCTTCAGGGAATGCCCACTCCTCGCGCGCCAGGACGCTGAGCACGCCTGGCTGCATCGCCGAACCTTTCTGGTCCGGACTGCCGCGATGGAGGAAATAGGAATTCCTGGGCCTCGGACCGTCTTCGGCCACCGCCATCGCCGCGGGCAGAGGCGCCGGCCGGGTCTTTTCGAGTTCAGCGATGGCGCGGGCGATCTCGCCGATGGCCGCCGCATCGTCCAGTGTCCACGCCTGCGTCAATTCCTCTTCGGAAACGCTCAGCGTCTTCTCTACCTGGCGGGCGTTCAGTTCCTGGCCTTCGGTGCGCTGTTCGGGCGGGGTCCGCAGGGCGGCCTGGATATAGTTGGGCAACTTCGCCTTCTTCGCATCCAGGATCCGTTCGCGGTACGGCTTCTCGATCTCCGCCCGCTGCTTCTTGAACGGCTCGATCGCCGCGTCCACGCGCGCGTTGGCTTCCTTGTGGCGCGCGATCTCTTCCGCGTCCACGAGCAGCGCGTCGACGGCTTTCGACGGGAAAAACACCGCCTGCATCCGGTAGTAGTCCTTCTGGGCGATCGGATCGAACTTGTGATCGTGGCAGCGCGCGCAGCCGACCGTCATGCCAAGGAACGTATTTGCCGTCGTCGACAGGATGTCGTCCAGTTCATCCATGCGCGTCTGCTCGGACTTGATGTTCGCCTCCGGCCCGAAGCGCAGGAAGCCCGTGGCGATCAGCGCATCGTGCGATCCGGGGGCGATTTCGTCTCCGGCGATCTGTTCGCGGATGAAGCGGTCGAACGGCTTGTCCTGGTTGAGCGAGCGCACGATGTAGTCGCGGTAGCGGTACGCGTTCGGCCAGTCGCGGTCGTATTCGAAGCCGCCCGAGTCGGCGTAGCGGACCACGTCGAGCCAGTGGCGCGCCCAGCGCTCCCCGTAGTGCGGCGACGCGAGCAGCCCGTCGACCAGTTTCTCCCACGCACCGGCGGAACGATCATTGACGAAGGCTTCGACCTCTTCCGGCGAGGGCGGCAATCCGGTCACATCGAGGTACGCACGGCGGACCAGGGTCCGGCGGTCAGCCTCGGGCGACGGCGTCAGGCCGCGCTCTTCCATCGCGTGTAGCAGAAAGGCGTCGATCGGGTTGCGCGCCCGGTCCCCGTCGCGCACACGCGGCGGTTCGGGCCGGCCGACCGGTTGAAACGCCCAGAAGCGGCGCTCCTCGTCGGTGATCGGACGATCTTCCAGTTTGGCCAGGGCGGCGCGATCGTCCTCGCCATCCACCTTGCCGTCGAGGGGAGCGCCGGTGTTGATCCAGTTCCGCAGGACGGTGATCTCCCAATCCTGGAGCTTGCCACCCGGCGGCATCGCGGGTTTGTCGAAGTGTGCGGCGAACCGGTAGAGCAGGCTGCGGTTGGGGTCTCCCGGGACGAGCGCCGCACCGCGTTCCCCGCCCTTCAGCATGGTCTCGCGCGAACGCAGGTCGAGCTTCGCCATCTGCACGGCGCCGTGGCACTGGAGGCAGTTGGTGCGCAGAATCTCCGACGCCTGCCGCGGCAGATCGTCAGCCAGAAGCGCGGCGGGCAGCAGAAGCCACGCCAGAGCGGTCCGCATATTTACCCGTATTATATAGAGCGGATGGCCCGAACACTACCGCGCCTGCGCACCAACCTCGACTTCATGCCGTCGCCCGTGCCCGAACGGCCAGGGTTGCTCATCCGGGATTCCTATGGCTATTCCGACGCCACGCTGATCATTCCGCCGCCGCTGGTCAACTGCCTGACCCTGTTCGACGGCGAATCGACCGAGACCGACTTGCGCGCGGAACTGGCGCGGATCACGGGCGAACTCCAGGTGGGCGACCTGATGGGCCACCTCACCGATACCCTCGAACGCAGTGGTTTTCTCGAGAACGAGACCTACGAACAGATGCGCGAGGCGCGCCGGCGGGAGTTCGCCGAAGCGCCGGAGCGCGCACCCGCGCACGCCGGTTCCGCCTACCCCGACGAAGCGGCCGCGCTGCACGAGGTTCTCGGCGCGTACATGGGCAACGAGCCCGCGGACGCGCAATCCCCGATGGCGATCGCCGCGCCCTCGTCAGTCCCGAAGGCGGCTGGATGAGTTACCGCGCCGCCTACCAGCAGCTTCCGAAAGATGCGGGCGACCGCACGTTCGTCATCCTCGGCACCTCGCATTACGGGGCTCCCGACCGCTTCGGGCTGACCCGCAAAGCGTTCGCGACCCCGTTCGGCGCCGCGCCGGCGAACCTCGACATGGTGGACTTCCTCGCCGGCCGCGCCGCGCCGGCGATCGACATGGAGGATTACTGCCACTCGGTCGAGCATTCGATCGAGTTTCAGGTGATCTTCCTGCAGTATCTGTATGGCGCAAACGTGAAGATCCTGCCCATTCTCTGCGGGTCCCATGCCCGCTCGATCTACCAGGGCGGCATGCCGGAGGACAACGACGACGTGCGCCGGTTTCAGGAAGCCCTTGGGGAACTGGCCGAGCGTGAACAGGATCGCCTGTTCTGGGTGCTCGGCATCGACATGGCGCACATGGGCCGCCGCTACCAGGACCCGTTCGAAGCCGAAGCCGGCCGCGGACGCATGGAGGAAGTCGCGTCCGAAGACTACGCCCGGATCGGGCGCGTCATCGAGGGCGATCCGGCGGGGTTCTGGGATCTCGTCCAGCAGCGCCAGGATGATCTGAAGTGGTGCGGGTCGGCGCCGCTGTACACGTTTCTCCGCGCCGTGCCCGGGGTGCGCGGCGCGCTGCACCGCTACGAGCAGTGGAACATCGATCCGGAGTCCGTTGTGACCTTTGCCGGCCTCTCCTTCGCCCGGACACGGTAGAATCGGGCTTTAGCTTCAGCTTCAGGAGAGATTCTTCATGGATAGACGCATGTTTCTTGAGCGGTCCTTCGCCGGCGGCATGATGGCCCAGGCCCCGCAGGCACGGGAGCTGCAAGGCGGGGGCGGCGGCAGCACGTCCTACCAGGTCGACGTCACGATCGAGCGCAAGCAGCCGGGCCAACCCCACAAAGGCAAGGTCTTCGCCGCGATTCAGCCCCATTGCGACGATATCCCGATCTATGCGGGCGGCACCGTGCTCAAGATGATCGACGAGGGCTACGAGGGCATCCTCATTACGATGTCCGATGACTCGATGGCCGGAGAAGGCTCCTCGTACGGCGACATCGTCCTCAAGAACGAGAACGACACGAAAGAGATGGCGCGCCGTCTGGGGCTGAAGGAAGCGGTCTTCCTCAACTACCCGAACCACAACATGGACGCCTGGCCGATCGTCGAAATGCGCGCGCGGCTGGTCTACCTCTTCCGCGCCTACAAGGTCGACACGGTCCTGGTCTACGATCCCTCCGGCCTCTACGAACGCAACCCGGACCACTACGTGACGGCGCTGGCGGTGGAATCGGCCTGCTGGATGTCGCGCTCGGAGTGGGACTATCCGGAGCACTTCCGGTTCGGCTTGACACCGCATGGTCCGCAGGAGAAATACTACTTCGCCCGCGGCCCGCAGTTGATGAACCGTGTCGTGGACATCGGCGACTACATCGATCAGAAGGCCTGGGCGAACGTGGCTAACGGCACCCAGGGTCCGTGCGGGATTCGCGGCTCGCGTTTGCGCCGGGCTCTCGCCGCGCAGGGCCGCCGCTTGCCGATCCTTGGCGACGACGACGAAACAGCCAACCGCGCGTATTCGAAGCACATCGGCTTGCGCAGGGACCGCGTCCGCGGCCAGCAGCACGGCCTCGAATACGCCGAGTTCTTCCACTACATTCCAGCCGACCAATCCGATACGGACGAATACGTCCGGCAGAACGCGGTCGCGCTCTAGATTCCGATGGATGCCCTGTTACGCCTGATCGAACCGGCGGATCTGCCGCACATGATGGCGCTCGTCGAAGCCGCGGGGTGGAACCAGACGCGACGCGACCTCGAGCGGTTCCTCGAACTGGCGCCGGACACAGCGTTCGCCATCGAGTGCGACGGGAAGCTGGTGGCCACCGCGGGCGCCGTCTGTTATGAGCGCAGGCTCGCCTGGATCGGCATGGTTCTGACTCTGCCGCAGTACCGGGGCCGCGGGTTCGCGCGGCGGCTGATGGAGCGGTGTCTGGAGTCGCTGCGCGCGCTCGGCATCGAATGGGCGAAGCTCGACGCCACGGATATGGGCGAACCGCTCTACGCCAGTCTGGGCTTCGAGACCGAGTGCACGATCGAGCGCTGGTTTCGCCCGCCGGGGGCGAAACCAGCGTTGTGGATGCCGGAGACTGCCGGCGAGCCGCGCGATGCCGGAGCGTTCGGCGCCGACCGGTCGAGGCTGCTGGCGGCGCTGGTACCCGAAGGCTGGACACCGCTTCCAGGCGGGTACGCCATGGCTCGCCTGGGACGCGTAGCCGCATTCTTCGGCCCCATGGTGGCACCGGACGCCGCGACGGCGGAACAGGGACTGGCCTGGTGCCTGGCCCGGTTCGGCGACGGTCCGCTCTACTGGGACCTGCTGCCCGGAAACGCCGCGGCGCCCGCGCTGGCCCGGGAGCACGGATTCGAGCCGCGGCGGACTCTGGCTCGCATGGCGCTCTGCCTGAAGTCGGGCTCCGAGCCCATTCCGTGCGATGCCAACCGCCTGTTCGCGGCGGCGGGTTTCGAATACGGGTAGAGACTGTCCTCCTCGCTGAGGGGGCACCGGCGCCAGCCATTCGACAACGGCTTCCGTGTACCGGGAACACTCAGAAAGCAGCAGGGGCTCAAGCGGCACGGCGCATCTTCCGCCTGATCTCCAGGAACGCTTCCAGCCGCGGGGTGAGACGCGGGGCGCGGCGGCGGGTGCAGGCTGCCCGGCGGGGGCTGGATTCGACGGAAATTGGGTTCGTTTTTGCAATTTCGGAAGCGGGCGCGGGCTCTTCCCGGACCGGCGGCTCGGGTTCGACAGACGAAATGGGTTCGATTTCGCGATTTTGTTGCGGCGGCATCTCGCGGCGCAGCATGCGGAGCGAACGAGCGATCTGGCGTTCGACGATGGCGGCGTGCTTCTGGAGCCGCTCCAGGATCCGGCTGCCGGAGGCGTCGGCGACCCAAGTGTCGGCCAGGAGGAGCATACCCGGGAGACAATTTCGAGGTTGAGGCGACTGTCCCCGAAATATCCCGAAATATCTCGGAGTTACTCGGCTATGAGCCTGTAACCAACGCCGGGTTCGGTTCGCAGGTGGCGCGGGCGGGCCGGGTCGGACTCGAGCTTGCGGCGAAGCTGCGTCATGTAGACGCGGAGATACTGCGCCTGCTCGCTGTGCTGCGGGCCCCAGACCTCGATGAGCAGTTGCCGTTGGGTAACGACCTTGCCGGCGTGGCGGACCAAGGTTTCCAGCATCCGGAACTCGATGGGTGTCAGGTGGACTTCCGCCCCACCGACACGGACGACCCGCGCTTCCAGATCGACCGCGATCTTGCCGGCGCGGAAAGTCGTCCCTTCCGATCCGTCCCGGATGGTGGCGGCGCGCCGCAGCGCTGCCCTGATGCGGGCCAGCAGTTCACCCACGGCAAACGGCTTGCTCACGAAATCGTCCGCGCCGAGATCGAGGGCTTCGATCTTGTCCTTTTCCTGCCCTCGGGCGGATAGCACGATGATGGGTGTCTGGGTCCTCAGCCGCAGAACACGGATCACTTCCAGGCCATCGGTGTCGGGTAAGCCGAGGTCGAGCAGAATCAGGTCGGGCTGACGGGCTTGCGCCTGGGCGATGCCTTCCGCCGCGGTGACCGCCTCGTGATACCTGAACTGCTCGGCTGCCAGCGTGGCGCGCAGGAAGCGACGGATCTGCGGATCATCTTCGACGATCAGGATCTCTGGCGCGTTAGTCAACCGGGACCTCTGGCGGCGGACCAGGTTGGGATAGCTGGATCCGGATGACCGCTCCCCCATCCGGCCTGTTGGCGGCTTCAATGCGGCCTCCGTGCGCCGTCACGATCGCGCGGCAGATCGGCAGGCCGAGTCCCGCGCCGCGTGCGCCGGCTGCGCGGCCGCGGTAGAACTTGTCCCAGACCAGGTGTTCTTCGCCGGATGCGAAGCCAGGTCCGGAATCGCTGATCTCGATGGCCACTTCCTTATTGTGTTCCCAAGCGGCAATCGAAATCGGGGAGCCGGCAGGCGTGTACTTCGACGCATTCTCCAACAGGTTCCAGAGGACCTGTTCGAACAAGACGGCGTCGACGAAGACCATCAAATCGGCAGGCATACTGGTGGTGACCTTTCTGCCTTCGAGCACCCGGCCCAGCCGGGTCAGCGCCGCGCCGGTCAGTTCTTCGAGCGGATACCATTCCCGCCTGACCTGCACGCTGCCGGACTCGAGCCGTGTCATTTCCAGCAGGTTGTTCACGAGCCGGCTCAAGCGGTCGGCTTCGGACTCGATGCTTTCGAGCAACTCCTGGCGAGTGTTCTCGCTGAACTGATGGCTCTGTGACCGAAGGCTGCTGGCCGCGCCCGTGATGGCTGACAGAGGGGTCCGCAAGTCATGGGAAACCGCGCTGAGCAAGCCGCTGCGCATCTGCTCGGTTTCGGCGCGGAGATGCGCCTCGCGGGCGGCGCTCGCGGCCTGGATGCGTTCGATGGCGAGAGCGGTCTGGCTGGCGAAGATTTCCAGAAGATGAAACTGCTCCGGCGATTCGAGATGGGCGGATTCCGTGGGCACCACGGCAAGCACACCCACCTGGCCTTGCGATCCCTTCAGCGGCAGATAGAGGGCGCTCGCGCCGGGCAAAGTGTCCATACCCTGGCCGGCCGTCTGGCCGTGATCAAAAACCCATTGGGCAATGCCGACTTCGCTGGCCGGTACGGGAAGATCGTCCGTCGTTCGCTGGCTGAGCGAAATCTTGCCTCCCTCTTCGGGAAAGAACAGGACGACCTTCGCACCAAAGACTTCCCGGGCGATGGCGGTTGCGGCACGGCCAGCTTCCATCCAGCGGGTCTCGCGGCTCAATTCTCTCGTAAGGCGATACAGGGCCTGGGTGCGGGCCTCGCGCTGAACCGCGTGCTGCGCCTGCGATCGGACTCGAATCGTCAGAGAGGCGATGAGGACGGCCACAATGAGCATGACCGCGAAAGTCAGCAGGTATTCGTAGTCGGAGACAGCGAAAGTCAGATAAGGTGGCACACAGAACAGGTCGAAAGCGGCCACGCTCAGAACGCAGGCGAAGAGTGCCACCCGGCGGCTCGACCGCGTCGCCACGGCCACGACTCCCAGCAAATAGAACATTGCCAGGTTGACGGGATTCAGGACGCCTCGCAACGGGAGTGACATCGCCGTGATTAGAGCGACGATGGCCGCCGCCCACGCCACCTGCACCCAGGCGATCGGATGCGAGACCGCGAGCGGCTGCGGGGAGAGCATGGGCGTCTCGGGTTCGCCGGAGATGGCGATGATCTCAATGTCACCGCTCTTGGCAACCAGATCGTCGAAAACGGAGCCCCTCCACAGACGCTTCCACAGCGGCCCCGCCTGCTTGCCGAGCACGATACGCGATACGTTGCGCGAGCGGGCATAGGTGAGCAGGGCGTCCGCAACGTTCGAGCCCGTCAGGGTAACCGTCTCGGCACCCATCCGGTCGCCGAGGCGGAGTGCGGACTGAACCCTGCGGCGCGTCTCCTCGCTGGCTCCGGCCTGCGCCGGAGTCTCGACGTAGGCGACGATCCATTCGGCCTCCAGGCGTTCGGCGATGCGTTTGGCCGCGCGAATGAGCTTCGCGGAGAAGGGGCTTGGTCCGACGGATACGATCAGGCGTTCCATGACCGGCCAGTTGGAGCGGATCGAGTGGTCCCGCCGGTACAGCCGCATCTGGGCATCGACGCGGTCGGCTGTGCGCCGCAGGGCCAGTTCCCGGAGTGCGATCAGATTGCCGGGGCGGAAGAAGCCTGACATCGCACGCTGCGCCTGGTCCGGCACGTACACCTTGCCCTCTTCCATCCGCTTGCGCAGCTCCTCGACGGGGAGGTCGACCAGTTCGATGTCATCGGCCTGGTCGAGGACGGAGTCGGGCAGTGTTTCGCGGACCACGACGCCGGTGATCTGCGCAACCACGTCGTTGAGGCTGTCCAGATGCTGAACATTGAGAGTCGTATAGACGTCGATGCCGGCATCGATCAGTTCGAACACATCCTGCCAGCGCTTGACATGCCGGCTGCCGGGCGCGTTGGTGTGGGCCAGTTCGTCAACCAGCAGAAGACGGGGCCGCCGCGCCAGCGCGGCATCGAGGTCAAACTCCTTGAGCGTGATACCCCGATGCGAAACCTCGCGTCGCGGGAGGACTTCCGTTCCTTCGAGGAGGGCTTGGGTCTCCTGTCGGCCGTGGGTCTCAACGACGCCCACCACCACATCGATGCCCGCCTGCCTTTGCTGCCGCGCGGCCTCCAGCATCGCGAACGTCTTGCCGACACCGGGCGAGGCGCCAAAGAAGATCTTGAGGCGGCCACGTGTTGCCTGGCGCGCCCCCTGCTGGACGCGTGCCAAAAGTTCTTCCGGGTTGGGGCGGCCGGACTCTACCAAGTGCCCTGCTTTCCTCCAAACCACCAGACTAGGCCAAGGAGAGCCGTGGTCTGGTTGCGCTTGAGGTCGTTGGGATCATTTGTAACAAAGAACGGGCGATTCGACCAGTCGCGGCGAAGCTCCCAACGCATCTGGAAGCCGTCAGTGAGGTCGAAGGTGGCCGTTACGGTGGCGTCCTTCAATGCCTGGGTCCGGCCGCTGAACGACGCATCGCGGTCATTCAGATAAGCGAAGCGGCTGGCGAGACTGAGTCCCGGAGAGAAGCGGTAGCGGGCATAGCCGGCGCCTCCGTAAACGAGCCGCGGCGGCGAGGTGGGAGCCGGGCGATCCACCGCGTAGTCAGCCTCGGCGGCGAAGGTCCACCGGTCGTTCGCCTGCCAGGTGACATAGCTGTCGAGGAAGTGGGAGCGGCCCCGCGGCGTCCGTCCGTTTGCCCGGCGCTGCTCCTGGCCGTTGAAATAGTTGAGGTTGGCGGAGACGCGAGACGAAGGCTGGAAGTTGAACAGCACGGCTTGGCTCTTGAGTCCATTGAAATCCTCCGTTTGATTCAGACCGTTGGTCAGCCAGTAGCTGGCCGTGATCCGGTCGGTCACCGGATAGGACGCGCGAAAGCCCATATGGTAGAAGGGCAGGTAGCTGAACCAGTAGGAGCGCGAGTAGGTGAACTGGTCCTTGGTGTAGTTCCCTTCGATGCCGAAGGAACTGGCCCACTTGCCGAAGTCAACTGTCAGCCCCTGGCCGGCTGGGACGATGTAGGTGCCATAGGCTTGAAAAAGATGCCGGAACACCTCGGGACGAAGTTCGTTCACGGGCGATCCCTGCAGGGTTTCGGTGGCCTGGCCCACCATGAGATCGAGGCGCGCGCCGAAGCGGCGTCCCGCGGCAACATCCGGCGCCCGCTCCACCACCAGCCCCGCCTGATTGATGGCGAAGCTGTTCCCGGAGACGTCGTAGGCACGCAGGAGGTTCGTCCCGGTGAAGGGGCGGTTGAAGTTGTACCCGTAGTAACCATCCAGGTCCATGTTGATGGTGGTCCCGGCGGGAAGCACCTCCGGAGCCAGGGCTGCGGAAGCTAACTCCGCCTTTGCCGGAGGCGGAGGACCTGCCGATTCGGCAGGCGGCGCCGGCGATCCGGCTGCGCGAGCCTCCAAGGCCGCCAGGCGTTGCTCCAGCCGTTCGATCCGGTCGAGCAGCAGCTTTTCGCGAGGTGACAGGGCCTCCTGCGCGGAGGCGCCGGTGGTGGAAAGAAGCAGTAGAAGAAACGCTATGAGTCTCATAGCCGGTCCAGATCCTGATTCAAGAGAAACACGTTCACCACCGGTTCGCCCAGGATGCCGAACTGCCGCGGTGTGGTATGCCGCCGGACCAATTCCCGCACTTTGTCCGGGTCGAGGCCGCGCAGACGTGCGACTCGGCCTACCTGGAATTCCCCTGCCTTCGGGCTGATGTGCGGGTCGAGCCCGCTGCCGGATGCGGTCAGCAAATCGAGAGGCACGGCGGCGCGGTTGCCGGGATCCGCGGCCAGCAGGATCTGGCGGCGCTCCTCCATGGCCTGCGCGCGGGCAGGATTCGTCGGTCCCAGGTTCGAACCGGAGGAGAGCGCGGCATTATAGGGCCTCGAAGGCGTCGCGGAAGGCCGTCCCCAGAAGTAGCGTGGATCATCGAAGTGCTGGCCAATGAGTTCCGATCCCCTTACCTTCCCATCGCGAACCACGAGACTGCCGGTGGCCTGGCCGTGAAACAGCAGCCTGGCGCAGACCGTCATCGCCAACGGATAGACGAGACCGCACAGCGCGGTCAGCACGAGCATCATTCGAATCGCAGTCATTAGGCCCACCCCATACCTGAAATGAGAAGATCCACCACTTTAATCCCGGCGAACGGCAGCAGGACGCCGCCGAGACCATACAGAAGCAGGTGCCGCTGCAGAAGTTCCGCGGCGCCCACCGGCCGGTACTGAATGCCGCGCAATGCGAGCGGAATCAACACGACGATGATCAGCGCGTTGAAGATTACCGCCGACAGAATCGCGCTCTCCGGCGAGGCAAGCCCCATCACATTGAGCGCTCCCAATTCCGGATACGTGGAGGCGAAGGCCGCCGGGATAATGGCGAAGTACTTGGCAACATCGTTCGCCGTCGAGAACGTGGTCAGCGCGCCGCGGGTCATCAACATCTGTTTGCCGATGCGCACGATCTCAATCAGCTTGGTTGGATTCGAGTCGAGATCCACCATGTTGCCGGCCTCTTTCGCTGCCTGCGTCCCGGTGTTCATAGCCACCGCGACATCGGCCTGCGCGAGCGCGGGCGCGTCGTTGGTTCCGTCGCCGGTCATCGCCACCAGGCGGCCTTCGGCCTGCTTCTCGCGGATCAGTTGCAGCTTGCGCTCGGGCGTGGCCTCGGCGAGATACTCATCCACTCCGGCTTCCGCCGCGATGGCCGCGGCAGTCAGCGGGTTATCGCCGGTGATCATGATGGTCCTGATGCCGGTCCGGCGCAGTTCCGCGAACCGCTCCTTAATGCCGCCCTTGACGATATCCTTCAGATGGATCGCACCCAGGACGCGCGGGCCGTCGGCGACCACGAGCGGAGTGCCGCCTTGCCGGGCGATGGACTCTACCGTGGCCCGGACCTCGGGCGGGAATGCGCCTTTCAGTGCCTGCACGTGGGCTTCGATTGCGTCGGCCGCGCCCTTACGGATGTGCGTGCCATCAAGGTCCACGCCGCTCATCCGGGTGCGGGCCGAGAAGGGAACGAAGTGCGCCCCCAGTTGATGCAAGTCCCGCTCGCGAATCTGAAATCGTTGTTTCGCGAGCACCACGACGCTGCGCCCTTCCGGCGTTTCGTCGGCCAGCGAGGCGAGTTGGGCCGCGTCCGCCAGTTGCCTTTCATCCACCCCGGGCGCGGGCAGAAACTCTGTCGCCTGGCGATTCCCAAGGGTGATGGTGCCGGTTTTGTCGAGTAGCAGTACGTCGACATCGCCTGCCGCCTCGACCGCCCGGCCCGACATCGCGAGCACGTTCGCCTGCAGCATCCGGTCCATGCCGGCGATGCCGATGGCGGAAAGCAGCGCGCCGATTGTGGTTGGTATCAGGCAGACCAGCAGTGCAACGAGCGCGGTCACCGTGACCGGAGAACCCTTGCCGGCTTCATTGACGGCGAAGATCGAGAACGGCAGCAGCGTGACCGTCGCCAACAGAAAGACGATGGTCAGCGCGGCCAGCAGGATATTCAGCGCGATCTCATTAGGCGTCTTCTGCCGTTTGGCTCCTTCGACCATGGCAATCATCCGGTCGAGGAAGCTCTCTCCAGCCTCCGTGGTGACGCGCACCACCAGCCAGTCCGACAGCACCCGTGTCCCGCCGGTGACGCTCGACCGGTCGCCGCCGCTTTCGCGAATCACCGGGGCGCTCTCGCCTGTGATGGCGCTCTCGTCCACCGAAGCGGCGCCTTCAATCACTTCGCCGTCCATCGGGATGATGTCGCCGGTCTCCACGAGAACAGCGTCGCCACGGCGCAGAGCGCCGCTGGGCGCCAGTTGGACGGCGGCGCCGAAGCGCGGCTCCGCCAGCATCTTTGCGTCCACTTCCCGTCGGTTCTTCCGCAGCGTTTGAGCCTGCGCCTTGCCGCGGCCCTCGGCCATCGCCTCGGCGAAGTTGCCAAACAGAACCGTGAACCACAGCCAGAGGCTGACGGCGAGAATGAAGCCGGCGGGCGCCTCGCCCTGTCCGGCAAGGGCCTGAACGCCCAGCGCCGTAGTCAGCAGGCTCCCCACGAAGACGACGAATATCACCGGATTCCGCATCTGATGACGGGGGTCGAGCTTGCGAAGCGAGTCGCGGAGCGCCTGACGGACGATGTCGCCCTCGAATAAGTTGCGCTTTGTCATTGCAGTGCCTCCACGATCGGACCGAGAGCGAGCGCCGGGATGAAGGCCAGCGCGCCAACGATCAGTACGGCTCCCGCCAACAGGACGACGAACAGAGGCGTATGCGTGGATAGTGTACCGGGCCCTGCGGGGATCGTGTTCTTCGCCCCAAGCGAGCCCGCGATCGCCAGCACCGGCAACGCCACCCAGTAGCGGGCCAGAAGCATGGCGAGGCCTCCGGTGAAGTTCACCAGCGGATTGTCCGCTCCATAGCCCGCGAACGCGCTGCCGTTGTTGTTCCCCATCGAGGAGAACGCGTACAGAATCTCGCTGAAGCCGTGCGGGCCGCGGTTGGCGAGGCCGCTCAACCCCAGCGGGGTCACCACGGCGATCGCGGTCCCGGCAAGCACGCACAGCGGCGGCACAAGGATCGCTATCGACGCCATCTTCATCTCGAAGCTCTCGACCTTCTTTCCGAGATATTCCGGCGTGCGTCCGACCATCAGCCCGGCGAGGAAGACCGCGATGACGGCGAAGATGATCATCCCGTAAAGGCCGGAGCCGACCCCTCCAAAGACGACCTCGCCCAGTTGCATGAGGAACATCGGGACAAGCCCACCGATGGGCGTGTAGGAGTCGTGCATGGAGTTGACCGACCCGTTCGAGGCGGCCGTCGTGGCCACTGCCCACAAGGCTGAGTTGGCGGTGCCGAAGCGTGCCTCCTTGCCTTCCAGGTTGCCCTGCTCAGCATGCACCGCCACGAGGAGGAGCGGAACGAAGAGCACCAGCATGGCCGCAAGAAGGGCCCACCCCTGCCTCCGGTCTTTGACCAGAGAGCCGAAGGTGTGGCACATCGCGGCAGGAATCAGCAGGATCGCGAGACATTCCAGAAAGTTCGACAGCGGCGTGGGATTCTCGAACGGATGCGCCGAATTGACGTTGAAGAAGCCGCCGCCGTTTGTACCAAGTTGCTTGATGGCCACCTGCGATGCGGCCGGCCCCATCGGAAGCACTTGCTCCGAACCCGCCACGGCGGCGTAGTCGTCAAGGTTCTGAATCACGCCTTGTGAAACCAGCGCCAGACAGAGCAACACGGACAGCGGCAGCAGGATGTAGAGAGTGCCGCGGACCAGATCGGCCCAGAAGTTGCCGATCTCCCCGACACTGCGCCCGCCCAGCCCGCGGGCAAGCGCCGCGAGCACCGCCATCCCCGAGGCCGCGGACACGAAGTTCTGCACGGTGAGCCCCGCCATTTGCGTGCAGTAGGAGAGTGTGGCCTCGCCGCCATAGTTCTGCCAGTTCGTGTTGGTCGCAAAACTGACGGCGATGTTGAATGCGGTGTGCGGGGCGACAGGTCCGAGCGACTCGGAATTCCAAGGCAACCATTGCTGCGAGCGCAGAAGAAGGGAGACGAGCAGAAAGCCCACGGCGTTGGACGCCAGCAGCGAGCCCGCGTAGGCCGTCCAGTGCATTGGCGCCGGGCGGGCGATGCCCGCAAGCCGGTAGATCCAACGCTCGGGCGCCGACTCCCATCGCCCCCCGTAGACCCAGGCCATGTAACTGCCCAGCGGCTTCACCAGCGCGAGCAGCACAGCCAGGTAGAACGAGATCTGAATCCAGTCGCTGGCCGTCATGAAAAGATCTCCGGTTTGAGAAGCGCCACGAACAGGTACAGCAGAAGACCGATGGCCACCAGGCCGCCCAGGAGGCACAGGAGCGTCACAGCTCAGACCCCCGCCATCCGCTTCACCAACAGCCAGGATCCGGCGAAAAACAGGGCCGCCAACCCAATACAGAGCGCGTCGTACATCGAATCACCTCGCATCTCGGATGGGGACTCAAGTCCCGCTACCCAAAGCGTAGGGAAATGCGTATAGAGGCCGCACTAAAGAAACGACTGTGCGCATAAAGATTCCGCAAAGATCTCCACCCGGGCGCGGGTCTTCTACTGTGTCTGGGTGACCAACCACTGCGCGACGGGCGGAGCAGGTAGGCTATGTCCAATGGGAGCCGGCCAGACCGTCATCGGCCTTCCGTGCCTCTCGAAGCCGAATTCGGTACGGGGAGGGTGGACGTGCATGCTCGCCGACCGGCCATTGCGGGTGCGGAGGCCGCGGCTGGGACACCCTCGCGACGGTGGCACCGCTCGCATCTGCGAAAGTCCCGGCGATGGCACAGCAGATTCACGAGGTTGATCGCGGGCATGGAGCCGCCGCAAATCAGCGAAGGCGACTTTGCCAAAGATGGATGGTCGATCCTCAAACGAGTCGAGACCGGAGCCGAGGTCATCATCCATCGGGACGCGCACCCGGTGGCCGTCCTCCGCCCGGCGGAGCCCGCGCGCCGCAAGATCTCCGAGTGCATCGCCCTGCTGCCGGCCGACGCCACGGACCATCGATCCCGACTTCGCGAAGGATGTGGAAGCCGCTATCGCCGTCGACCGGGGACCGCCGGAGCCGCACGCTTGGGACCGATGATAGACTCAAGGCAGTTCCAGGCACAAGACCCACCGCCGCCTGGACGCATCTTCTATTCCGAGCGTTTGGCGTTCAAGATGATTCGTTCTGCTTCGACGAGCGTCATCATCACGGTCATGGGATCGACCGGCGAGGCGACGAATCCATAGGCTTCATAGAAGCGTTCCGCCGCGTCCGAAATCGCGTGAACCAGCAGCGCTCGAATGCCAGCAATGTTGGCGGCCTGCATCGTGCGCAGCACGGCATCCTTCAACAACCCTGTGCCAATTCCCTTCCCCTGAAATGCCTGATCGACTGCCAAACGCCCAAGGATCATGACGGGGATCGGGTCTGGCATATTCCGCTTGACACGGCCCGCTACCTGGTCGTGAGTGGCAGCCCCAAGCGCGAGGCTGTAGTAGCCGACGACTCTTTTCCCGGCGCAAAGAACGTATGTCCGCGATGCGCCAGTGCTCTCGTTCTGCGCAGTGCGGCGGCGCAGCCATTCATCCAGAGCCGCTTCGCCGGAATCAAACGCTGCGAGATCGTGCTCAGGGGAAAGTTTCTCAGGGCCCTGAGGTCGCCCGGCGTCAGCGCTCCCATGGTGCTTTGGTTTCGAGGAGACGCTTCAGCTTAGGATTATCCTTCGGCGGTCTATCGAGCATGGCGGTGAACTTGCGGAAGGCTTCTTCGGAGAGCGCAAAGTAACGCCGGTCAAGCAGAACGTTTTCCGCCTCGCGGCAGACGGTGTCGAGCATGAAATCCGAGCGACTCCGTCCTAAAGCTTCCGCCGCCTGGTCAATCAACGCCTTTTGCCTTCGTGTCGCCCTCAGGTTGATTGTCTCGGCCCTTCCTGCAGTTCGGGGTTTTCGAGTGACCGCGATCTCTATCGGTGCCTCGTGTGTCCACAACAGCATTACACGACGTGCGCACAGTGTGCCCACACAGTCCGCATTCTTGAGGACGAAGAAGGCGCTGCGGCCCAGCCAGCACCGCGCCACCCGCCCGGAAGGCTCCCGCTCCGGCGGCCTCTGCGAACTCTCCGGGCCACGTTATACTTGAGCCGTGAGCGTCAAGGGAGTTCTTTTGGCCGGTGTGGCGGTGATCGCGCTGGCCCTGGTGCTGCGCCAGGGCGTCACGAACCGCCCGGCGCCGGACTTCACCCTTCCAGACACATTCGGCCGCGAAGTCACGCTGAGCGAGCACCGCGGAAACCCCGTGCTGCTCATCTTCTGGACCACCTGGTGCGGGGTCTGCCGCCACCAGATGCCGGTCGTCGATGAGATCCGCTCCGAATACCGTTCGCAAGGATTGCAGGTGCTCGGCGTGAACCTGGAGGACACCGCGCAGGCGCGGGACTACCTCGTGGCCAACAGGCTCTACCTGCGCAGCGCCGTCGACGCGCAGGGGACCATCGCGCAGCAATACGGGGTGTCCGGGTTGCCCACGATGGTTCTGCTGGACGGCGACGGCAAGGTGCGCGGCGTTTCGGCCGGTTACCGGGATGCCGGCCAGTTGCGTTCCGCCTTGCGCCGCGTCGGTCTCTGATGAAAGTTCTGGTACGCGCCACCAACTGGGTTGGCGACGCAGTGATGTCCCTGCCGGCGATCCGCGCCATCCGGCGAGCGTTTCCCGGCTGGGAAGTGGTGCTGCTGGCGCGGCCCTGGGTCGCCGGCCTCTACGCGCGGGAGTCCTCCATCGATCGCGTGATCCTGCTGGAAGGCCGTGGCTGGCCGGCCAGACTGCGGACCGTGCGCGCGGTCGCGGCCGAGCGCTGCGACGCCGCGATCCTGCTGCAGAATGCGTTCGAAGCGGCCCTGATCGCGCGTCTGGCGGGCATCCCGCGACGGATCGGTTACCGCCGCGATGGACGCGGGTGGCTGCTCACGGACGCGATTGCCGTGCCACACGCGGGCGAGTTGCCCGCGCATGAACGGTTCTACTACCTGGAGCTGCTGCGGCGGGCGGGGCTGATCGCGGAGATTCCCGAAACGAACCAGATCCGGCTGGAGGGCTCGGCGGAAGCGGCGGCGGCGGGCCGGAACCGGCTGGCGGCGTTGGGAGTGCCGTTGCCGGTGGTGGGCGTGAGTCCCGGAGCCGCGTATGGTACGGCCAAGCGGTGGCTTCCTGAGTCATTCGCGGTTTCGGCGGTGGAGCTTGCGCGCCATCTGGGTGGATCTGTGGCGATTTTCGGGTCGGCCGGCGAGCGGCCGCTGTGCGAACAGGTGAACGCCCTCGTGAAGGCGGAGAAAATTCCGGTTGCGAATCTCGCCGGCCGGACGGCGCTCGAACAGTTCATCGAGATGGCGGCGGCTTGTGTCGTGTTCCTGACGAACGATTCCGGTGCCATGCACATCGCCTCGGCGCTTGGGGTTCCGACGGTCACGGTGTTCGGCGCGACGAATCACGTGACGACGGGACCGACCGGCGCCAACGCGGCCATTGTACGGGAGCCGGTGGATTGCAGCCCCTGCCTGTTGCGAGAGTGTCCGATCGATCACCGCTGCATGACGCGCGTCCCGCCAAGCCGGGTCGTGGATGAGGCGTTACACTTGATAGGTGGATCGTCCCGCTAGGGGACGGCTGGAGTTCACTCCCGTTGGATACGCGCACGAAAATTCTGACCCCCGAACAGGCCCTGGAGCTTGGGGAGAGACTACGGAACCAAGGGCGCCGCGTGGCTGCGCTCGCCGGCACGTTCGACGTTCTGTTGGCGGAAACAGCCGGACGCATTGCCGGGGCTGTGGCGGGATACGACGTCGCGATCGCGGTGGTCGGCGACGGAGCGGACGAACTGCTGCCCCGGTCCGCGCGCGCCGAACTGGCCGCGGGACTGCGGGCGATCGATTGGGTGGTGGCATTGGACAACGACGCTCACAAGGCGTTTCTCGACCGGCTCGCGCCGGATGCCATTGTGTCTGAGACCGGCTCTCATACCGCCGCCACAGCCGGCTTGATTGCTCATGTACAACGGCGCCAGTCCAACTAATCGCGGCGCACGCATTCTCGTCGTCCGGCTGGGAGCGATGGGCGACATTGTCCACACGCTGCCCGCGGTGGCGACCCTGAAGCATAGCTTTCCCGCTTCCCATCTCACCTGGATCGTGGCGCAGCGCTGGGCGCCGCTGCTCGAAGGAAACCCCTTCGTCGACGCCGTGATCCCGTTCGACAGGAAGAGCCTGACGGGCCTGGCCGCCGCCTGGCGGGGACTACGCGCCGGCCGTTTCGACCTCGCGATCGACTTCCAGGGTCTGATCCAGTCGGCGGCGCTCGCCGGTGTCGCGCGGGCCGATCGCATCTTCGGGTACCACCGCTCGTCCGCACGCGAGCCGCTGGCCTGCGCCGTGTACTCGAACACCGTCACTCCGGTCTCCCGCCACATCGTGGACCAGCACCTGGATCTGGCGCGCGCCGCCGGCGCCGGCTCGGTCGTCAAGACCTTTCCGCTCCCCATGGGAACCGCCGAGGATCCGCTGCCGAGAGGGCCGTTTGTCCTGGGCAATCCGCTGGCCGGTTGGGAATCCAAACAGTGGCCGCTGGCCGCGTGGAGCGAGTTGGCGGGGAGGTTGTATCGGGAGACGGGCATGCCGCTGGTGGTCAATGGCCCGCCGGGCGCGCTGGAGGTCCTGCGCGAGATTCGCGACGCACAGATTCATCTTTCCCCGGTCGCCGGTCTCATTGCCGCGACACGCCGCGCGACTGCCGTCGTGGGCACCGACAGCGGCCCCCTGCACCTGGCTGCCGCTTTGGAGAGACCCGGCGTGGCGCTGTTCGGACCCACAGATCCGGAACGCAACGGCCCGTACGGGGGCCGCATGCACATCCTGCGCGCTCCAGGCGCGGTGACGTCCTACAAGCGTCTGAACGTGGTTGACCCAAGCATGCGCGCCATCACACCGGACCAGGTATTCGAAGCCTTGCAGCAACAGATGCGCCCCAGTTCCACTCCATCCGATGCCGACATTTCCCAAACCCTACGCTGACGCCGTGGCGCGGCTGCGCGTGCCCGCCGGCTTCGCCCTGACGGCGGCGTTTCTCTGGTTTTCGAATCCAACGCTGAACTCGCTCGCCTGGGGAGTGCCGGTGTCGCTCGCAGGGCTGGCGATTCGCGCCTGGGCAGCGGGGCATCTCGAAAAGAACCAGCGGCTCGCCACGTCCGGACCGTTTGCATGGGTGCGCAACCCCCTCTACGCCGGTTCGCTCCTGGTGGCTTCGGGACTCGTGGGGGCGGCGCGCGAATGGGTGCTGGCGGCGGCATTCGCCGCGGCGTTCATCTTCCTCTACCTGCCCGTGATCGGACTCGAGGAGCAGCATCTCCGGAAGCTCTTTCCCGAATACGAGGACTACGCGCGGCGGGTGCGTTCTCTGGTGCCCCGTCCGCCGCGCGAAGCATCCGCCGGACGCTTCCGCTGGGCGCTCTACCGCCGCAACCGTGAGTACGAAGCGTTCGCGGCGTTTGCCGTGGCGCTGGCGGTGCTGGTGTGGAAGGCGAGGTAGAGCTATCAGCCAATAGCTATCAGCGGTCAGCTATCAGCTAGATCCCTTTTGCCAGGAATCCGCCGTCGACTGCGATTGTTTCGCCGGTGACGTACGAAGATGCGTCGGATGCGAGATAGACCGCCGCCCCGACAAGCTCTTCCACTTTGCCCGTGCGCCCCATCGGCGTTCGCGCCGCGATGGCCGCCGAGCGCTCCGGGATGTCGAGCACGTGGGCGTTGAGCGGCGTCCGGAAGACACCGGGGATGATGGCGTTCACGCGAACATGGTGCGGCGCCCACTCCACGCCGAGCGACCGCGTCAGCATCACGACTCCCGCCTTGCTCGCCGCGTACGGCGCCACCTGGTTGAAGCTGACGAAGCTGGTCAGCGATCCGGTGTTGATGATGCTGCCGCTCTTCTGCGCGATCATCTGCCGTCCGAAGATCTGGTTCGCGCGGAACGTGCCGTTCAGGTTGATGTCGATCACGCGGAGCCACTCTTCTTCGGGGAAATCCTCGGTGGGGCACTTCATCAGCGTGCCGGAGGTGACCACCAGCACGTCCACGCGTCCGAACGCCTTGACGGTTTCGGCGCAAAGGCGGTCCAGGCTGGCACGATCCTGGACATCGCTGGTGA
>JADJWL010000010.1 GCA_016716385.1 Bryobacterales bacterium
CTCGGTGGTCGCCCCGAAACCGGTCCCGTATTTCTCGCGGATGGACGAGAGCAGGAGCCGGCCGGAATGCTGCGCCGCGGCGACGTGCTCGACATCGGCCTCGTGCTGTTCGGGCAGGACGTGACGTGGTGCGCCGTGACCCGTCCCGGCGACACGCGCCGTCTTGGCTATGTGGCGTGCGAAGCGCTGCGCCCCTATCGCGAGCCCGAACCGGCCCCCGAGCCTCCGCCTCCACCGCCGCCCCCTCCGACGCCGGTCGTGCGCGGTCCGAGCCAGTCCCCATGCCGGTGGTCCGCGAAGCGCCCGCCATCCCTCCGCTCCCCGAGCCCCCGGCCGAACGGGACGTCCCGGCGCTGGTCGCCGCTCTGCTCGAACATTCCGGCGAGTCCGTTCTCATCGAGCAGTTCTCCGCACCAATCTGATCGGTTTTCTCGACAAGTCCCGCGTGGCTGATGCCGGCGCGGACGCGATCGCCGCCGCCATCGGCAAGCATTTCCGCCCATCTCTGTTTCTGTCCGCCATCCGCAGCGAGTTCGAGGAGGCGGCCCACGCGGAACACACCGCCCCGCTCTCCCAGTGGATCGACAGTCTGCCGGCCCTCCGCGCCGGACAATTGATCCGCAGGCAACCGGCAATCGCAAGGACTCCGAAGCCTATGCCGCGGCCCCGATCGAAAGGCCCCGGCCGAAGAGCGCCTGCGGTTGATTCACCGCCTCGTCGACGCCGGCGCGTGCCGACCGCGACGTCGAAACCCCGCTGGCGCTGGTCCGGTCGCTGGCGCAGGCCCTGAATCCCGGGTTGCCCGCGGCCAGGCGTTACCATACGCGCGAACTCGACGAGGCTCTCGGCACGGTGAAGGAAAAGTACCTGCGCCTCATGCGCAACGCCTCGATTGTCGCGGCGCTGTTCACCTTCGACACCTTCTCCGACGAGGAGCTGGATCAATATGTGCGCTTCTGGGAGTCGCCCGCGGGCGCCTGGTGGGTGCGCGTGCTGGACCGCGGGTTCGCGCGCGCCGCCGGGCGCGCCGGCCGCGACCTCTTCGTCGAGATTACCTCCCGCGAAGGAACCCGCGAAGAAAAATGCTACGATGCCAGACCAATGAGACCTGCCATCCTTGCCCTTCTGGCCGCGGGTGCGCTTGCCGCCCAACCCTATGACCTCCTGATCCGCAACGGGCGCGTCGCCGACGGCACGGGCAATCCCACGTTCCGCGCCGACATCGCCATCCGCGGCGGACGCGTCGCCGCCATGGGCAAGCTCGCGGCGGCGCAAGCCCATCGCGTGATCGACGCTCAGGCAGGATCGTCGCGCCCGGCTTCATCGACATCCACAACCACTCCGACAACACGATCCTGGTCGATGGCGACGCCGAAAGCATGATCCGGCAGGGCGTCACGTCCATGATCTTCGGCGAAGGCGGATCGGCCGCGCCCCTCGGCGGAAAACAGTCCGCGGATCCCAGGACCCCTGGACCGACTTCGACGGCTACTTCGCCGAAGTGCTGAAGCGCGGCGTCTCCACCAACATCGGGACCTACGTCGGGTCGAGCCAGGTCTGGACCTACGTGCGCGGCGACAAGGCCGGTCCGGCGACGCCCGAAGAACGCGAAGCGATGCGCCGCGAGGTGGACAAGGCGATGCGGCAGGGGGCTCTCGGCGTCGCCAGCTCGCTCAGCGGCCCTCCCGGCGCCTGGATCGATACCGACGCGCTGGTGGCGATGTGCGAGGCCGCGGGCCGCTACGGCGGCATTTACCGACGCACATGCGCACCGAAGGGCAGGGCGTCTTTCGAAGCCGTCGCCGAAGCCCTGGACATCGGTCGCCGCGCAATGTCGGCGTCGACATCATTCACCTGAAGATCGCCGAACACAAGCTCTGGGGCCAGATGCCGGAACTGCTCGCCACCATCGCGAACGCCCGCGCGCGCGGCCAGTGGGTGGAGGCGCACGTCCACCCGTACCGCGCCGGACAGAACAACCTCGCGTCGATCGTCCCGCCCTGGGCGCGGCGGACGCGACGCCAGTGATCGCGCGTCGAAGGATCCCGCGCTGCGCCCCCGCATCGAGAAGGAGATCCTCCAACGGCATTCCGGGCTCCAACTGGTACAACCACTACACCGCGACCGGCAGTTGGGAAGGCATGCTGCTCGTCCCATTCTCCAACCCGGACTACCAAGCGCTTCGAAGGCAAGCGCACGAGCGAGGTGATCGCGGCGCTCGGCAAGCCGCTGGAGATGCTGTTCACGGTGCTGATGGACAACAACGGCTCGGTGCCGACCGTCTACTTCCACCACGCCGAGGAAGACATGCGGCACGCGCTCAAGACCCCTGGGTGTCGATCGGCTCCGACGGCACGGCGGTGAAGACCACCGGACCGCTCGCGCGCGGCAACCCGCATCCCCGCTATTACGGCACGTTCCCCGCGTCCTGGGCCGCTACGTGCGCGAGGAGAAGGTGCTCTGCGCTCGAAGTAGCGATCCGCAAACGACCTCGGCCAACGCGCCAAGATCGGCATCTGGGATCGCGGCCTGCTGCGTCCCGGCCAGTGGCTGACATCGCGATCTTCGATCCCGAGCGCATCAACGATCGCGCGACGTTCGAAAGCCGCACCAGTACGCGGAGGGGAGTCAGGTACGTCGTGGTGAACGGGAAGATCGTGCTGGACCAGGGCAAGCACACCGGCGCGCGTCCCGGCGCGGTTCTCTACGGGCCGGGGAAGACGCGGTAAGGTTTCGCCTTCGAATCGCGGTTGCTGATTTTGCAGGGACCAATTGGGTTCGTTGTGTGAATTTCAGCCGCATTTCCGTCATGACCGGTGCCTGAGGGGCCAGCGCTGGAGGGCGTACCAGGCGGCGAGGGAGAGGGCCAGGACGAGGTCGTCGTGCTCGCTGCCGGCGGGGGAAAACTGCTTGAGCTCGCGGAGCAGGGTGCGGGCCAGGGGGAGCTCCATGGGGATGCGGAGCTTGCGGTGTTCGAGGAGCAGGTGGACGGCGGCGACCAGGTCCTTGCGGGGGACCGCGAGGCGGCCGGGGCCGCGGGTGGCGGTTTCCCCGCCCGTGGTGAGCAGGGACTGGACGCGGGCGGGGACGCGGGCGCGGCGGAGATAGTCGACGATGGGGGCGCCGACGCCGGTGGCATCGACGAGGACGGTGGAGCGGTGGGCCAACTCGGGCTGGGCGAGGAGTTTGCGCAGGGCCTCGACGATGTCGGGATAGGGCGTTCCGAGGGGGAAGCGCTCCAGGCGGCGGACGCAGTAGATCTCGGCGGTGGCGTGTTGCCAGGTGACCGGGTCGCGGGGGCCGTATTCGATAGTGCGCTCGAGGACGGCGACGGTGGAATGGTCGCGGGACTGGCCGAGGTCGACGCCGATGATGAAAGGAGAGCGGGATTCGAGCGGATTCACAAGGGTTTCCCGTCGCGCGTGAAGGCGGCATCGATCAAGTCAGCGGGGAAGCAGCAGTCGTCGGGCTGGAGGAATTCGCAGAGGTATTCCTGGCGGAAGCGGGTGTCTGAGGACCGAATTTTTCTTCGGCGAGGAACGCGGGCGACAGGCGCGGGCATTCGGTGGCGGGGACGTGGAAGCGCTGCCAGAGCGTGCCGCCATTGGTCCAGGCCTCATAGAAGAAGCCCTGCTGGCCGTGAGGCGTGGAAACGGCGCAGAGGACGGCCTTCGGATTTGCAGCGAGCATGGGACGGACGGCGAAGTAGGTTTCGTCCGGGATGCGGGAGGCCTCATCGAGAACGAGCAGGGAGACGGCGGAGAAGCCGCGGATGGTGGCGTCGCCACCGGGGAGGGCGACGAGACGGGCCTGGTTGGGCAGCAGGAGGGAGACGGGGTTGGTGCCGTCGCCGCGGATGGGAATGCCGAGAGGGCGGGGAAGTCCAGGACCTTGCGAAAAATTTCGGCGGACTGGCGGGCGGAGGGCGCGAGGAGCAGGACCAGGGAGCCGGCGCTGTGCCAGAGCGTATAGGCGACGAGGGCGGCGGTGGTGGTCGACTTGCCCCACTGGCGGCAGCAATTGATGAGAATGCGGCGCTCGCGCGAGGCGAGGATGCGAGCCTGGACTTCGTCGGGACGGAATTGGAGTGTATTCCGGGCGAACGCGAGTGGGCTGGCGGCGCGCTGGAGCGGCGTTTTCATGACGCGGGCGTGGCGCAGAAGTCGAGGGACTCGATGCCTTCGAAGACACGGTCCCAGGCTTCGGGGAAGGGCTGGAGGACGTCGCGGAGCATGTTGGCGACGAGGATCCATTGCTCTTCGAACTCGGTGCGTCCCATGGCGTTGCGCGGCTCGGGCGCGGGGCCGGCAGCGGCGTCCTCGCCTTGCGGCATGTGGCGGAAGCGGTGGACGGCGAACAGGTACGCTCGCAAGCCGTATTCGGCGGCGAGACGGGTCCAGAAGACGCCGCGGCGGATTTTCTCCTCGATGGCGGCGCGCTCGGGGTGTGTGCAAATGGGGCATCCAGTCATTTCGATTCTCCTTGTGTTGGTGTTGGCTATCAGCTATCAGCTATCAGCGATCAGCGGTTGGTGTTGCGGCGAGCGGCGTTCGGGTACGGTGCGACTCACTCGCATCCGCCCGCTTCGCGGGGCGGCTATCGGGGTGTTGGGCGTTGCCCGGCGGCGGCGGCGCGGTTCGGGTGTTCAGCAAGCGGCGGCTCGCATCCGCCCGCTTCGCGGGGCGGCTATCGGGGTGTTGGGCGTTGCCCGGCGGTGGCGGCGCGGTTCGGGTGTTCAGCAAGCGGCGGCTCGCATCCGCCCGCTTCGCGGGGCGGCTATCGGGGTGTTGGGCGTTGGCCGGCGTCAGGGGCGCAGTTCGGGTGTATGCAGCGAGCGGCGGTCCGGACCCGCCAGCGCGGTGCAGGCGGATCCGCCGCCGCTGTCGATCCTCTATGCGGCCAAATCGGCTTCGATGTTCGAATTTACATTTTTCGGGAACTCAAGGCGGAGTTCGCGGAGAGTGCGGGAGATCTGGCGTTCGAGCAGGGCGCTGTGGACCTGAACGCGGGCAAGGTTGCGGCCCTGGGTGTTGTCGGCGTTCCAGGTTTCGGCGAGGGTGCGGCCGCCGATTTCGTGCTGTTCGGCGGGGTCGTCCGGGAGGGGCTGGTTGCCCCAGAAGCTGTGCATGGCCTCGTCGAGCTGCGCCTGGGTTGCGGAGAATTCGATGCGGGCGATGCGCTGGGCGAGCCAGAGCTGGCGGGCGTAGCGCGTGACGAGGATGTGCTGGTGGGTGTTGGAGGGCGGGAAGTCGGCGAGGAGGCCGGCGAGGAGTTCGTTGAATTCGGCGGGGTCCTCGATGGCCTGGAGGACGAGATCGCGGGCGAACAGGCCCGTGAGAGTGTGATTCCGGGAAGAATTGGCCTTGCCGACGGCAGTCCGGGGGCCGGTGGATTTCAGCGCATTCAAGCGATTGGCAGCGATTTGTTTTTCGGTCGCCATGGTATGGGGTTCCTTTCGCCCTCAGGATTGCATGGGGCGAAGAGGGACCGAGACTCTGAAGACCCGTATCCTGTTCATTTCGCGTGGCTTGGTGTTTTTGCAAAAGGTGTGACCGGATTCCGCGGGCTGGTTCAATGAGGCCGCGTCCGATCGGACGCGGAAATGCGCACAGCGCCACGCCGTCCGGCCCCGTGAACGACCCCGCTTCAATGAGGCCGCGTCCGATCGGACGCGGAAATGGAATCTCCACGGCCAGGCCCACGCCCGTCACCTGGCTGCTTCAATGAGGCCGCGTCCGATCGGACGCGGAAATGGAGTGTGTTGTGGTCGGTACGGGCGGCGGTGGCGGCTTCAATGAGGCCGCGTCCGATCGGACGCGGAAATTCAGACCATCGACATGGCATTTACCGTGCCGAAACCGCTTCAATGAGGCCGCGTCCGATCGGACGCGGAAATCGGATGAACGACTCAATCAGCCCGGTGGACTGTTCAGCTTCAATGAGGCCGCGTCCGATCGGACGCGGAAATAATCCACTGGGGACGCCGTTCATGATTGCTGTGAAGCTTCAATGAGGCCGCGTCCGATCGGACGCGGAAATTCGCAGCATCCGAAGTGTCTGCCATGGGCACCGTACAGCTTCAATGAGGCCGCGTCCGATCGGACGCGGAAATGTGGGCGTGGCCGGGGGCGGCCGACCTCGAGATCGGGCTTCAATGAGGCCGCGTCCGATCGGACGCGGAAATGCGCGCATATCAGCGTGCCATCGCCGACACCGATACGCTTCAATGAGGCCGCGTCCGATCGGACGCGGAAATTACGCGCTCGCCATCGTGGCAAGCAACGCCAGCGCGCTTCAATGAGGCCGCGTCCGATCGGACGCGGAAATATGAAAGAAGAAGCGCCTTGTTATTCAACCTTCACGCGGCTTCAATGAGGCCGCGTCCGATCGGACGCGGAAATCCATGCCGCGCCTATCAGATATCGCCAGAATCATTGCTTCAATGAGGCCGCGTCCGATCGGACGCGGAAATGACACGCCTTATATCGAGTGGGCCCACTTGAGAGACGCTTCAATGAGGCCGCGTCCGATCGGACGCGGAAATACAAGCACTACCCAACACTACCCGCCCGACCCCGCGGCTTCAATGAGGCCGCGTCCGATCGGACGCGGAAATATTCTACTATGAAGGAGATGATGACTAACGTGATGCCGCTTCAATGAGGCCGCGTCCGATCGGACGCGGAAATGTGGCGATCCAACGAGGGAGGCCGGCATGATCGACTAGCTTCAATGAGGCCGCGTCCGATCGGACGCGGAAATTTGGGGTCGGCCCCGATTGGGACCACCGAGACTTCGCTTCAATGAGGCCGCGTCCGATCGGACGCGGAAATGCATGATTCCGTGAGACCCTCTCCGGGCTTGCGGGCCGCGTCGATCCGCCGCGGGATCTTCCGGTTCGCTGCTATTTTGACGAGGCCGCGTCCGATCGGACGCGGAAATTCTGTCAAAGTGGGAGTCAAATCCCTCGCTGCAAGAGCTTCAATGAGGCCGCGTCCGATCGGACGCGGAAATGCCCTGCAGCGGCTCATTCATGGTATCCGCTCCGGTGCTTCAATGAGGCCGCGTCCGATCGGACGCGGAAATCGATCGGCGCGATCGTCGCGAAGCTGGAGGATTCCGCTTCAATGAGGCCGCGTCCGATCGGACGCGGAAATAAGGTGGAAGTACAAGCCGAAGTGCTCCGGCGGGTGGCTTCAATGAGGCCGCGTCCGATCGGACGCGGAAATAGCGGGGCCGTGGCCCATGGTGCGCTGTATGAAGAGCTTCAATGAGGCCGCGTCCGATCGGACGCGGAAATAAGGAATCGGTGGAGGACGACAAGTTCAACATCACGCTTCAATGAGGCCGCGTCCGATCGGACGCGGAAATCACGATGAAGTCCTCGCCGCCATCGCGCAGCTTAACGCTTCAATGAGGCCGCGTCCGATCGGACGCGGAAATGCAGCCGTTCCAGCGCGTCCCCACGGACCCCGAAGCGCTTCAATGAGGCCGCGTCCGATCGGACGCGGAAATCTGTCGAGCCTCGCGAATTTCCAGGCGGTGAACGTGCCGCTTCAATGAGGCCGCGTCCGATCGGACGCGGAAATGCCGGGGCTGAGCGGGTTTGCCGGGCTGACGCTGACGCTTCAATGAGGCCGCGTCCGATCGGACGCGGAAATGTCGCCCGCATTGAGCGCCGTCGCGGCCTCATCGTGGTGCTTCAATGAGGCCGCGTCCGATCGGACGCGGAAATATCTCGACTCGATCATTGATGCCACGGAGCGGCGCCGGCTTCAATGAGGCCGCGTCCGATCGGACGCGGAAATGGGCTTCTCGGGACGGCATCGACCCACGCACCATCGCTTCAATGAGGCCGCGTCCGATCGGACGCGGAAATTCATTCAGGCGATTCACCGTGTCCATCGATTCCTGGCTTCAATGAGGCCGCGTCCGATCGGACGCGGAAATTTCAGGGGCACTCGCTCGGCTGCCGCGTGGCGCTCGCTTCAATGAGGCCGCGTCCGATCGGACGCGGAAATATTCAATCTCCATAACCCGACGCTGACCTGGGCGCGGCTTCAATGAGGCCGCGTCCGATCGGACGCGGAAATGATCAGTTCCGTGAGATGCGCTGGATCGACCCGGCGCTTCAATGAGGCCGCGTCCGATCGGACGCGGAAATTTTACCAGCCTTGAGAAAGCTTTCGGCCTTTGAGTCGGGCTTCAATGAGGCCGCGTCCGATCGGACGCGGAAATTAGCGCGCTGCGACCGCGAGATCGCGGCGGCCTACGCTTCAATGAGGCCGCGTCCGATCGGACGCGGAAATACAATACCGCGGTGGTGCTCAATCGCATGGCGGCGGCTTCAATGAGGCCGCGTCCGATCGGACGCGGAAATATCCGCGCTTACGCGACGACCTTGGCGTCGCTAGACGCTTCAATGAGGCCGCGTCCGATCGGACGCGGAAATATCTCCCCCCGCACGGCCCGGACCTGGTAGATATAGCTTCAATGAGGCCGCGTCCGATCGGACGCGGAAATAACGCATGCAAGCCGCCTTCGATGCTCTACTGGCCGCTTCAATGAGGCCGCGTCCGATCGGACGCGGAAATATGCGCCCGCGCCCCCACGATCTGTTTAATCGTCGTGCTTCAATGAGGCCGCGTCCGATCGGACGCGGAAATCCCCTTTGCGCTACGTGGGCTTGAACCGGTGGTTCGCTTCAATGAGGCCGCGTCCGATCGGACGCGGAAATCATCGCAAGGATGGGTGCGGAAGCGAGGAGTCGCGGCTTCAATGAGGCCGCGTCCGATCGGACGCGGAAATCAGGGTGCCCGGTTCTCCTGGGGGAGGTCGGGGGGGGGCTTCAATGAGGCCGCGTCCGATCGGACGCGGAAATGTTGCGGGACAACGGGCGCGGCGGGCGCCCTCTGTCGCTTCAATGAGGCCGCGTCCGATCGGACGCGGAAATCTGCCGTTGCAGGAGATCCGGGATTGGCTGGGGCAGCTTCAATGAGGCCGCGTCCGATCGGACGCGGAAATGCCGCGCCAGATCCTCGCACCGCGGCACCACCCGGCTTCAATGAGGCCGCGTCCGATCGGACGCGGAAATACGCAGGCCGAAGTTGCCCAGTTCGGCATACTCGGGCTTCAATGAGGCCGCGTCCGATCGGACGCGGAAATGTCTCGTCGCACTCATCGACGGAGCGAACAAAGCGGCTTCAATGAGGCCGCGTCCGATCGGACGCGGAAATCAGGTCAGGTCACCATTGGCCGCGATGGCTGTGGCGCTTCAATGAGGCCGCGTCCGATCGGACGCGGAAATGCAAGGTTTCGTGTCGGTCGAGACGGCCATCGTCGGGGCTTCAATGAGGCCGCGTCCGATCGGACGCGGAAATGCGACCCGGCGATGTCTGCGAACGTGTTGCTGTAGATGCTTCAATGAGGCCGCGTCCGATCGGACGCGGAAATCCGATGCACTACGAAGAATTTCGTCGTGCCCGCGCGCGCTTCAATGAGGCCGCGTCCGATCGGACGCGGAAATAGTGGCTACGGAGCCGGGCGCGGGTGCCATGATCGGGCTTCAATGAGGCCGCGTCCGATCGGACGCGGAAATACCAACGGCCCCGCGTTCGTGGTGCAGTGGCCGACGGCTTCAATGAGGCCGCGTCCGATCGGACGCGGAAATCTTATCGAGAGGTGTCATCCGCACTGAACTGGTATCGGGCTTCAATGAGGCCGCGTCCGATCGGACGCGGAAATGAGCATCCGGCGCTCTGCGTACCCGTCGATGGACTTGAGGCTTCAATGAGGCCGCGTCCGATCGGACGCGGAAATCATTCTTCTGCGGTCCGGTGGACCCTCACATGGCCCAGCTTCAATGAGGCCGCGTCCGATCGGACGCGGAAATCGGTCGGGTTGACCGCACGCCAGTTCGTGTAGTTTTGGCTTCAATGAGGCCGCGTCCGATCGGACGCGGAAATTGACCCGGCGTATCGGGCCAAGATGGTCCCGTTTGCCGCTTCAATGAGGCCGCGTCCGATCGGACGCGGAAATGTGTCGTCCCGTTTCCACCAGGCGTCCGGCGAGCAGCTTCAATGAGGCCGCGTCCGATCGGACGCGGAAATGGGCGGGGTGTGTTCCTCACCAGTACCAAGGCACTGGGCGGGGCTTCAATGAGGCCGCGTCCGATCGGACGCGGAAATCCGTTTGGCAGGGCGGTACGTGCCGGAATGGTTGTAGCTTCAATGAGGCCGCGTCCGATCGGACGCGGAAATACAAACCACGGTATCTGAGTTCATTAACGGCAATCTGGGCTTCAATGAGGCCGCGTCCGATCGGACGCGGAAATCGGCATCCTGTATACTCGACCGCCGTATCGGGATCGGTGCTTCAATGAGGCCGCGTCCGATCGGACGCGGAAATAGCTTGCCGCGGAAGGTCTTCAGTTTTCAAGGACCTGCGACGCCCGGCGCGAGCGGTTCGCGCGGCCGCCTTGTTCCACACCGGCCACACCTCCCCGATTCTATCAGAACTCTCGTGTTTTCAAGCGCAAAGATGCACGCGAGCGGTTCCCGGACTTTTGCCACTGCCCCACCGCTCGCGTCACCGCGTCACGAACACCGGATAGTCATCCACCTCGCCCTCCATCCACCGCGCCAAGAGCCGCGCCTGAATCTCCAGAAGACGCCGGTAGCTCACCCGGTAGTCGAATTGGGGATGGGTCACCAGCGAGTCCATCCGCAACTCGTAGGCGCGGTAGAAGGCTTTGCGCCCCGCCGGTTTCAACGCCACGCTCTGCCCCACGGCGAGAAAGTCCGACGGCGTCACCATGCGCGTGTTGATGGCGTTCAGGACCGCCGAATCCGCCACCAGCGGACGGAACGGTTCCATCAGGTCCAGCGCCAGCGCCGGACGGCCGAACCGCGGCTGATGATAGAAGCCGATCAGGGGATCGAAGCCCACCGCATAACACGTCACCATCAGGTCCTTGGCGAGCATGCTGTAGGCCAGCGACAGCAGCGCGTTGACGGCATCGCGCGGCGGACGGCGATTGCGGGCGGTGAAGTCCATGCGGAAGATCTCCGGCGCTTCGCGGTCGTCGTCGGCCTTGAGCATCCCGTTGAACGCCTGGAAGTAGAGCCGCGCGGCGTTCCCTTCGATGCCCAGCAGTTCTTCGAGCGATGCCGCGCTCTCGGCGCGCTCCACCATCGCTTTCATCTCGGCCAGCACGCGGGCCGGGGGTTCGACGTGGTTCCGGAGCAGCATGGTGCGCTGGTTCCGGATCTTGCCCGCCACCAGTTTGCGGGCCAGCCGCAGGCAGAACCAGGCTTCTTCGGCAAGCCGGAACTGGGTGCGCCGGAGGAACACGTTCTTCGTGTTCATGCCCGTGGTGATCCCGTAGAACCACCCGCCCTGCGAGAAGTAGCAGACGGGGACACCGCGCTCGCACAGGGTCTGCACGGCCTGCGTCGAGATCTGAATGTTCCCCATCAGATTCAACTGGCAGATCTCGCCCATGCGGATTTGCTGTTTGACGGTGTCCTTCTCCTTCACCTGGAGGACGTCGCCGGACTTGCCCACACGGAGCCCCTGGGTATCCAGATAGGCCGGACGGAGTTCCGAACGCGGCGTGACCAGTTGCCGCACCGTGCCGCGTTCCTGCGCCGGGCCTTTGCGCGGGGGCTCGCCGGGAAACAGCGGCAACTGCGGTCCCGTGGTTTCGAACTCGCGCGCCCGCAGCGCGTTCGTTTCGTCGGGTAGGCAGATGGGCACGAGCGAGCAGCCGTTGCACTTGGGCGAATCGTCGAGCGGCGGGGGGATGGCGCCTTCGCGGGCGCACTCCCAGGCCTGCTCGACCAGGGACAGGGTCTCTTCGATGAGCGCCGCGTCGAAGGGCACGCGCACGCGCTGCCGGGTCCCGGCGTAGAAGACGATGCCTTCGTCGCACGTGTAACCGTTCTCGCGCAGGACGATTGCCTGGACGGCGAGTTGGACGCGGTCGCTCGGCCAGGCGGCCAGTTCGTGGCCGGCGTCACGCGGTTTGCCGTGCTTGTAGTCCACGGGCGTGACTGTGCCCTGGGCGACATCGAGGAGGTCCATTTTGGCGATGAGCCTGTGACGGTCGCTGGAAAGGGTGACGGCGCGTGTGCGCAGGTCCTCGTCAAGCTCTTCCGGGGACGGCAGGCCCGCGCCTTCGCGGTCGACGCGCGCGTGCTGGGCGGCGCCCTCCACGGTGTCGGCGCTTTCGCGGAAGACGCCCTCGACCCATTCGTAGAAGAACAGGCGCGGGCAATAGCAGAACTCGTTGACCATGCGCGCCGGCAGGTAATCGGGCAGCACGCGTTGTTGGGGGAGGATCGGGAGTGTCGCCATAACGGTTGGGTCACACGACGATGCACGGCGCGTCGATGGCCGTGTACGGTTTGCCGAGGGCGGTGATGACGCGGTCGCCCCGTCCTTCGGCGGGTCCGAGATTGACGAAGAGGACCTGGTCCTCGTCGTGGTGGATCACGCGGGCAAGTTCGGCGCGGAGCCGGATGAGGTCGGTTTGGGTGAGCTGGCATTCGAAAACGGAGTATTGGAGGTGGTCGCCGTAGCCGCGCATGATTTTGAAGACGCGGCGGAGGCGCTTGTCCTCGCAGATGTCGTAGCAGACGAGGTAGCTTGTGCGCATGGGGAAACCTTATCGCGCGGCGTACCAGGCGGTGCGCGCGCCCTGTTGGTCGAGGACGTAGGCGATGGCGCGTTCGACGGCGGCCCGGCCGCGAAGTTCGGCGACATGGCCGTAGCGGGTCCAGCGGGGAGCGACGGCGCCCATGTGGCGGTTGAGGCTGGTGGAGGCGGCCGCCTTGGCGGCGCGGAGGACGGCGATGCCGGCGGCTTCGGCGGCGGCGACGAGGTGCACGTGGCAGGGCCGGACGTGGAGGGCGATCAAGAGCCACGCGCGCCGGGAGGCGATGGCGACGATGGCATCGCGGACGAGGGACATGGTGCGGCCGTCGAGGCGGAAGGGCGCGGCGCGGAGGCGCTTCTGTTCGGAGAGGACCCAGCCGCGGTTGGGGCTGACGGGTCCGAGGGCGCGGCTGCGGGAGCCGCGCTCGTCGCCGTGGAGCCAGGAGCCGTACGTGGTGAAGGTGATGAGGTAGTGCATTAGGAATATAGTGGGCGCGGGCGGGGATTTTTCTCAGGGAAATTTGGGCGAGGGGCTCGGGCGGGCAGGCAGCTTGCGCAGGCGGCTATTGAGAACGGCGGCCGGAGGGTGATTCGCGCTAAGGTCGATTCAGAGAGATCTGAAGGGGTAAGGATGTAGATCCGTATTCACACGGCTGCACGCTACTCCTCCACCCTCGCAGTGGAGTGATTTGTTAGTATATTGATGAATCATCGTTGACACGGAGATGAATTCTCAGACCGACAACATCGGCCGCTACCGTTCACTGTTCAGTCGGGCGACGGAGACGGCCTCGCCGCTTCCTTGGCAGGAGCGACTTGCCATGGCCGATGCACTGCCGGAGGTCGCCGAAATACCCACGGGCCAAGGCAAGACCGCCGGTGCGATCCTCGCGTGGGTGTGGAACAGGCGATTCTCCGAGGAAGAGAAACGGAGCCGGACACCCCGCCGGCTTGTTTACTGCCTGCCGATGCGCGTTCTCGTCGAACAGACACGCGATGAAGTGGTGAGATGGTTATCGCGACTCGACTTGCTGGCGGGGAACGCCCTCTGGGATCGAACGGGTGAGGGCAACTACCCGACCAGAGAATCGCGTCTGCAGTCCTATGAGCCCGTGATGGAAGCGTCAGCCGTTGGGCGCTGGGCGGAATCCAACGGCAATTGCGGAGAGCACCGGATTGCCGTGCATTTGCTCCTTGGCGGCCAGGAGAGAACGGAATGGGCCCTCTGGCCAGACCGGGACGCAGTTCTGATTGGGACGCAGGACATGCTGCTCTCGCGCGCTATGAACCGTGGCTATGCAGCAGGGCGAGCCCGCTGGCCTCTTGAGTTTGGCTTCTTGAATAACGATTGCTTCTGGGTCTTCGATGAAATCCAATTGATGAGCACCGGCCTTGCCACCAGTCTCCAACTGGATGCATGGCGAGAAACACTGCTGCTGCGCCCGACAGCGTCGGACTTCTTGAAGCCAACTCGAAATCATGGCGCAAAGCCATGCACTTCACTTTGGATGAGCGCGACGATGGCTCAGCACTGGTTGGAAAAGGCTGTCGATTGGGAACCGAACGCCAAACAGGGATGGGACAGGCGCGTTCAGCTGAGCCCAGAGGAGCGGACGAATGGACAGCTTCGGACCGCTCAACTCTTTAAAGCAAAGAAGCGGATTGATTCGAAGCCAGCCGCCAAGCTCGAGAGACCGAAGACGAAAGACAACAAGGTGGATAAGCCCGACGCCGATCGGAAGCAGAGCGCGTACATGGAGCAGTTTTCGGCCCATATCCGCAAGAACCACGCGCCTTCCGGTTTGACGCTAGTCATCGTCAACACAGTCGACCGTGCGACGGCCCTTTTCCAGTACCTGAAGCAGGGCGACCTCCCGGGGGTTGACGTTCGGCTGATTCACTCTCGGTTCCGACCCTTGGAGCGCAAAGGATGGCGCGACTTCCTCAACAGAAGGGACTTGACGCCTCGCATCCTGGTCTCAACACAGGTGGTGGAAGCCGGCGTGGATCTCTCGGCGGTGGTTCTCTATACGGAATTGGCCCCCTGGGCCTCTTTGGTACAGCGATTCGGCCGTTGCGCGCGGTACCCCGGTGAATCCGGAGTCGCCTATTGGCTCGATCTTGACCTCGGAAGCGAGAAGCAATCTGTCGATCACTGGGCAAAGCCGTACGGAAGGGCGGAACTGACGGCCGCGCGTGACGTGATGAGCAGTCTGAACGACGTTGGGCTAGAGTCATTGTCGGCGATCAAGGATCCTGCGCTGTTCCCATACGAACCACGGTTCATTCCGCGCGACAAGGACTTGTTCGACCTTTTCGATACGACTCCCGATCTGACCGGCGCCGACATCGATGTGTCCCGCTTCATTCGCGACGGTGAAGAACTTGATGTGCAAGTCTTCTGGCGGGTCGTTTCGGAATCAGGGCCGCAGAAGAGAGACCTGCCTACCCGTGAAGAACTGTGTCCGGTGGCGGTCTATCGTTTTCGTGAAGCCCTGCCGCAGTTGTGCAAGGCTGACCGAGTCTGGCGCCGCAATTACCGCAAGGGATGGGAGCTTGTGGATGCGCGTGACGCTAATTCCATCTACCCGGGGCAGGTCTATCTGCTTGAGAGATCCTGCTGTGGTTACGACAGGCAAATCGGTTGGACCGGCAATCCGAATGATTCTGATTTCGAACTGCCTGCTACAGTCACACTGCCAACAAAGGAAAGCCGACAGGAATATGAGGAGGACTCGGAGGATCTGTCCCAGTTTGAACAGAACCAATGGCTGAGCGTTCGACAGCACACTATTCACGTATGTCAGAAGCTGGATGAGATCCTGCGCGATTGTGTTTGTTTGCCAGAACGAGAGAAGCACGTGCTCCGCCTCGCCGCCCGGTGGCATGATCGTGGCAAGGCCCACCCCGTCTTCCAGTCAAGGATCGAGTTGACCAATGAAGCTGCGCGGAAGCTCGGCGGCAAGCCAGTAGCCAAGGCTCCAAATTCGGCTTGGCGGAAGAACGGTACTCGACCGGGGTTCCGCCATGAACTGGCGAGCGCTCTGGCGATACTGGAAACGCTCCGTCAGTCCGCCCCTTCTCACGATGTATTCGCTTGGCCGGATTGTCTTGTTCCGCCGACGTTTGGTACAGCGTTGTCGAGTTCGGCGAACGATACTCTCACGTCTGAACTTGTGGGCCTGTCGCCAGACGAACTGGATTTACTTGTCTATCTGGTTGCCGCTCACCACGGCAAGGTGCGGATGTCCATCCGGAGTTCGCCCGACGACGATCGCGCCGATGTAGCTGATGCCTGTCCCGAGGACAAGAGGCAGGCTCGCGGAGTCCGTGACGGTGACAGACTGCCGCCTTGCGAAGTTCCGTCGAGCGACTTGAAAGACGGCTTGGTTGCCCCTGAAGTGACCCTGAACCTCGATCTGATGGAATTGGGGTTGTCTGGACAGTATGGTGCTTCCTGGCGCGAGCGGATGCAGATGTTGCTTGAGCGGCTCGGGCCATTCCGCCTAGCCTTCCTCGAAGGTCTGTTGCGAGCAGCGGACTGCCGTGCGAGCCAGGACGAGGACAGGCCGGCGGAGGCTGCCACGGTCGAAGGCTAGCATATGGTGGGATACGTTCTCAAGTTGCGTGGCTGCACGCCGGAACCCCTCGGCAACTATCTGAAGGGACTTGGCGTGTTTCGGCTGATCGCTGAGCAGGCCGATCCACGGGCACGAGCTTGGTGGCAGGATGGCTTCCTCCACATTCTCCAGAGCAGGTGGTTCGAGTCCGATTCTCGTGGAAACGAGGACCGGATGACGGATTGGTTGCTACAAGGATGCCATTTCACTCCGCTTGTTGCACCGTGGCGGAAAGGAACTGGTTACCTGCCTGGCGGTGAAAGAAAGGAAGGCGCCGAAGCGCTTCGGGGTTTGCTGTGTGCTCGGCATCCGGGAACAAAGGAATTCCGAAAAGCCTTCGTTGACTTCGCGCGGAGTCGTGGGATGACATTGGGCTGCCATCCCGCGCATTGGCTGGCGAGAATGCAGCAGGCAAGCACCCTAGTAACCGACGCCGAGCTACATCGGACACTCCGGAATCTGGTTCGCTCCGCATCCACTTTGAGTTGGCTTGATGCAGTCGGAACCGTGCGAGCGAGCGGTAATGATAGGGAGTCGCCCGATTGGTTCCGGATCTTGGCAAACGGCGGCGGAGAAGCGAGCGGTCATTACGTCATCAATCATCAGCAGCGCCTACAAGTCGCCCTGATGGGAGATCAGGCTGTCAGCAGGCAACGGCTAAAATCCAGCTTGTTTGCAACGAATCACCCCGATTCCCTTGAAGCAAACTCGATGGGAGCGATGTATTACCCCTCGCTCATGAAAGCGCCCAACGTTGGTCAGGACTTCCTTCCGGATCCACAGAGGCGCGTCAATCCGTGGGACTTCATTTTGCTCCTAGAAGGCAGCCTCGTATGGTCACTGGCAGCAAACAGAAGACAAGGAGTAACGAAGGAACGCAGTTCCTTCCCCTTCTACTGCCGATCCTCCTTGGGTGGCACGACTGCGATCGGACCTAAAGAAGTTGAAGGCGCCGAAAACTCAATCGCAAACGGGGAACTCTGGTGTCCTATCTGGAGCCGTCCGGCACTACTGACTGAACTTCGTCGAATTTTTGGGGAGGGACGACTGCAAGTCGGAGAGCACGAGTGTTCCCGCTCACTGGAGTTCGCTGTTGCAATGAAAGGATTCGGCATCGATCGCGGTATCGACGCCTTTTATCGCTATTCCCTGCTGGAACGAAGCGGCTCTGGGAGGCAGACAACACTGCTGGCGATTCCTTGCGGTTGTTTTGTTCCCAGTCGGTCGACCAGTGTCTCACTCTTGGTCGAACTCCAACGGTTTGCAGAGGATATTTCGGCAACTCTTGTGGATAGCGGTCAGCAGCAGCGCCGTTTGCTGTACGCAAGAGCCGAATTCGAGCGAACTTGGTTCGCCGCGACCACATCGGCTTCCGCAAAGACCTCGGGTGGTCTTGGCCCCCTCTTCGAAGATGTACTCGTTTCAGCGGGACGGCTTATGCGGGAGCTCGGAACCAATACCGGGAAACCTGGCGTCGCGAAAGTCAAGAGGAGCGGAAATATAGTTGAGAAACGAATTCCTCCTGTCAGGTCGCTCAGTGTCGGTTGGAACGAGGTCCTTGGGACTTGCGGCGATTCGGCCAGTCGTATCGCCCACGCAATCGCCGGCGTCTCAGCTTGGGGCAGGCTGTCTGAAGGCGGCAGGCAGGATACGGCTGTCGACGCTTTGCGGGTGAACCTGTTCCCGATGCGCAGGGATGGGAGGTACTGGAGTTGGGATGAAACTTCACGAGCAGCCGTTTGGTCCCGAGGCGCAGGACTCGACGCTAACTTGGCCGCCGTACTGAGGCGCCGGCTGGTCGATGCTCAACGCGGTACGGGCGATGGATTGCCCCTTTGGAGCGATTTCGGAGCAGGCTTTGATGATCTTCTCGCGTTCTGGCGCGGGAACCTCGACCATAGCCAACTCAGCAACCTGATCCACGCCTACTCGCTCCTGCAGTCCCACGGAGGAGATTCGGCATCCCGCGACGCAGTCCAGATCCGAGTCGACCCGACGCCAGATCTCCAGACAGGACTAGTCTGGTTCAGCCCGGACGGGCAGCCACGGACACGGCTGGAGCCAATCGAATGGCAAGGCCGAAAATTACTCTCGAACCCGGAATTCGAGGCTGCTCTGGAATTACCGCGAATCTATCACGTCCTCAAGCTTTGCTTCGTCGGCGGGCGGCTGCCTCGCAGGCCAGCAGAGGGCCAAACAGTGCAGCGTTCCGGCGATGAGCCGTTTCCGCCAGCCTGCCTGGACGTGCTTTCCCTTCTCGAGGCGGCACGGGTTTCGGAAGCAGTTCGTACCGCTGCGCGCCGCCTGGCTGCGAAGGGCTATCCGACGCTGCTTAGAGATTCCGATCTAGATGGACTGAGTTTGGATGCCGACCGGTGCCGCCGACTTGCAGCGATGTTGTTGATACCCGTGAGGCATGCGGGTGTCTCAGCAGGTCTTGCAGTGAAACCGTTGGGCATTTCCTCATAAGGAGAACATATTATGTCGCTTGACCTTTCCCCTCTCGATGGTGCGGCAAGGCTTCTGGTGGAAGCGGAACTCACAGTTGAGTCTGGCGGGGGCCGGTTTCAGTCCACCGGATTCCCTGATCTAGGACCGGCGTTGTTTCGGGGTGCCGACGGGGCCGACTGGCTCCTAGTTGAATCTCCTCAGTCCATGGCAAATCGGCTAGAACTCGCTTGCTGGGATGAGGCTGCCGAGCGCTTCGATCCGGTTTGCGACGGCATACCATTCATTCGCTCTGAGGTCACCGTTGGCGGCGAGAAGTCCGTCACAAGCACCGTTCAGGAGTCGCATCGACTAGCCTCACCGTATATCCTCGACGGGGTGCTGGAGGGTAAAAATAGGGTGTGGGAAATACTCAAAGCGTCCAGCGAGCATCCGAAGGGACTCGGCCTTTTAGAGAATCGCCCGTTTCTTCTTCGAAACCATGCAAGTAGGCTGCTAAGGCTTGATCCAGGCTCGCTGCTTCACGGGGTGTGGCTCAGCACAAAAGTCGAGGGCAGTGGACGCCAGAAGAAGGCGCTTTGCGGCGGCAAGGTCCGCTTCCCTCGAATGTTGTCTGCGTACATCGAAGCGCAGAGTCCACAGTTGGTGAATTCCGGCGGCGTCAAACGAGAGCGTATTCTCGATCAAGCAGAAGCCGGGACCACAGATGCGGAATCCGGATTCGGATCAATACCATACCCGCGAACTGAATTTACCTCGGCGAATCTCCGTGCCTTCTTCTCCCTTGACCTTCAGCTGCTACGAACGCTGGCGCTCGGCGAGCGGGAGGACAAGCGTGAGAACGAAGTGACGAAGCGGGTACCTAGAGTCCAGGCACTCAAGCAGGGGCAGGGAGATTTCACCAATGAGGAAGCATTTTTGATCGTTTGGGCGCTCTACAAGATTGACCGTTTTCTGTCCCACGGCCTCACCCTTCGCAGTAACTGCAGGTTGACGTGTCGTGCCGCCCATGCAAGAAGTCCAGCAGGGTTTTCCTGGCAGACCGATCTAGAGGCCGCACTGAAGACGCTTCGCGGACAACTCTTCAGCATCAGTGAAACAGAGGAGGACGCGTGGAAAAAGCGAAACGTACTCACTGTGGCTTGGTCTGGCACTGCATCCGCCGATGACACCGCCGGCGCGACTGAAGGTCATTCCAACGCCGACGGCACCACAAATCAATGAGCCTGACGATCTCAGTTCGGTTCTTGACCGGGCGTGCACACCTGCATCCATGGCAAACGCATCACAGCGAAGGACGCGTCGAGTGGCCTCCCTCGCCGTGGAGGTTGCTTCGATCACTGGTAGCAGTCGCCGGTCGCGGGCTGACCTCGTTAGCATATCCGGATGAAGTACCCGAAGCGCGTTCGGCTGCGATGATTGAGGTTAAGGGCGTATCGTCGCTGAAAATACGTGGTGTGCCAGAGGCGGCGAAGAAGAAGCTGAGATTGTTGAATAACAAGCAATCACTGGCACTTCTTGAACCGCTCACCTTCGAAGAACTGACGGCGTGGACGGTTGCGAATCCTCAGTTCGCGTGTGAGATCCAGAGCTTGAGCGATTTGGCGAACCAAGCCGCCCCGTTTGCGATGGCAGACACGGCAGACGATGAGATCCCGGTTTCACGGCTTTCGCAGTTGCTGGCCCGCCTTTCCGCGACGCCCTCGATCTGGCTGCCGAGAACGAATGGCGGTCACACGAGGCAGTACTTCCCAATCCACGAGTCGGGGATTGTCACGACCACCGGGTCTGCTGTCTTCGACACGTTCGCCGTCGTCGGCAAGAACCAGCCCCTGTTCTTCTCGTGGCGGGATGTCGATCTGGAGGAACAGGAAATGGCTGACTTGCGGTTAATCCTAGGCCGCATGACATACTTCGGCCGGGCTGAGTCATGGTGCCACGCGGAAGCCTTCGCCACCGACCCTCCCAGCATGCCTGCAGTCGTGATCGAGGGATCCCTTAGGACGCACTGGGAGTGCATTTGCTTGGAGAGTAGTCGAAAGCCGGAGGGTGTGGAGTACCGCGATTACACGTTGGAGCGCCGTCTCGCAGCGACCGAAGATCTCCGAACCGAGACTATCCAGTTGTTGCCGTTGACGAAACCTGGCCGGGGCAAGAAACGTGACGTGGACGAGGCTGGGTTTAGGAAGGTACTGGAGTCGGAAACTGCGAGTCGGCTGCTCCTCCGCTGTGTACTCCGCGAATCGGGCCAGGACATCAAAGATGGGCTTGAGCGGCCCGTCGGAACGCGATGGGTCCACTATGCGGTTCCGCGAGCCGTATTCGACGTGCCGAGGCCTCAAGTGCGACGGCCTACCGACCGGCGGGAGATGGTCAATCTCGTACGTTATGCATTGAACACTGCAACCGTTGGCCGCCCGGTCCTGCCGGCCGTGACGGACACAGTGCTGGTTGCGGACAGGTTTCGCAGTGCAGCCCTCGCACTGTGTCGGGTGCCCAGCCGAAGCCTAAGCGGCCACGAACAAAGTGGTCGGCCTTGTCAAGACAACTCGCATGCCTACTGGTGGCCAATCGACGAGGACAGAGACGGGTTCATCGACCATGTCTTTGTGTGGGCGCCAGCCGGGTTCGAGCAGAGTGCGGTGGATGCATTGCGTCGGCTTACGCGGCTGCGCCAGCGAGGCGGTCGACCGGACTTGCTGGTTACGCCGGTATTTGTGGGCAAAGATTCGGAGTACCATGACTGGCAGGCTTGCCGCCGGAAGGATGCCAAGCCTGCGGCTACAAGAACGTTTATCTCTGCAACTCCGTATTTCTGTCCAGTCCACTTGACTCACGGCCGATCGGCCTCGGGAAAGGTTCGACCCCTCGTTCCCAGAATCCGGAAGGGACTCCGAATACAACGGGTTATCGAAGATGACTGTGAGGTCGAGGCCATCTCAGAGATCGTGTTCGATTATACGCCGACGGACTTGGCAAGGACGTTGAAGCAGTTGCGGGACAGGGAGATTGCCGAGCCGGTTGCGCCTCGCCAGTTCTTTCCTGCCCTTGAGGCCCCGACGGAATATCCTCCGCTCGTTCGGTTCGGTTGCCCTGACGAGGAGCAATTCCGAGGCGCTTTTCTGAAGGATCCCGATGCGGGATATCCTTTGGGGCTGTCCATCGGAATGCTCGTGGACCAGGGTTCCCGGTTCATCCGGGCGATGAGCTTCGGCCGACGCCGACGGCAACTTCAGGTGAGGGGTCAAGGCCGTATGCTCGTGATCCGTTTTTTGGACGAGCGACCGCCCCGGCCGTTTGCGATCGGGGATCAATGCCACTTCGGGCTTGGTTTGTTTGTTCCGGTACGTGCTGGAGAATCCAGAACAGCGTGACCGCCGTGTGACCACAGTTGTGTGCCCCACTTTGAAGCACGGCGGGGCGCACGGAGGGCCGCAAATGCTTGAAGCTTTGGCAGAGGTTGCGCAATCGGGAGTAATGCGGCGCAATCACTCTGGGTTGTATGTCTGCTGATTGGGCGGATGCAACAGGTCGCCCACTCGATGCTGATGGGTGGCGCCGCAAACGGTACTGGCTTGTGGGCAACCGCATCCGCCCGCTGCGCGGGGCGGCTATCCTGTGTGCGGCTGGGGACGTGCGTCCGCCCCTGTTCGGGCGGCGCCGCCAGCGGCCGGACTTCGACGCAGCCCGACGTCATCCCCGGCATCTTCGACGCCCATTCGAGCGCCTCGTCCAGGTTCTCCACCTCAATGACGTAGTAGCCGCCCAGGTGCTCTTTGGTCTCGGCGAACGGGCCATCCTGGATCGTCTTCCTGCCGCCCTGGAAGCGGACCGTGGTCGCGTGGGCGGTGGGCAGCAGCTCCTCGCCGCCGCGCAGCGCCCCGGCGCGCTGGAGCGCCTCGCCATAGGCCGCGTGTTCGGTGTAGACCCGCTGCCGCTCCTCCTCGCTCGCCCCGGCCCACACCGCTTCGTTGCCGTAAATCAGAAGAATGTATTTCATGCCCGCTAGACGAACGGGAACGGGCCGGATCGACACTTACCCGAGCGCTTTGTCCAGCGCCTCGACGAAGAAGTATTCGCCCCACATGACGGATTCGTTCACGCCCAGTCCCTTGTGGATGTGGTAGACGCCGCCCTTGAGGATCCCCTCCCAATCGGCGTCGCCGATGCTGACGTACCGCTCGCAGAGCGTGCCCACGATGTGACGCGCCGCATCCTCGTACAGGATGCGCTTGGCCGGATCGGCCGAGAGACGGGCCAGTTGGAACAGCCCGGTCGCCGTGATGGCCGCGGCCGAGGTATCCACCTGCTTGCGGCTCTCTTCGGGCGCGTCGAAATCCCACGGCGCCACGCCGTCGGCCGGGGTGTTGGCGAGGTAGAAGTCCGCGCAGGCTTCGGCGGTCTCGAGGAACCGCGGGTCCCGCGTGTATTGATAACAGGTCCCGAAGCCGTAGAGCGACCAGGCCAGCCCGCGCGACCAGCACGAGTCGCCGCGGTAGCCCTGGTGCGTCGTCTGGCGCAGGAACTCGCCGGTTTCGAGATCGAACAGCCCCTCGTGCGCGGTCGAGCCGTCGCCGCGCACCAGCACCCGCCGCGAGGTCAGCGTATGCCGCATGGCGACGCTCAGCAGTTGGGCGTCCTGCAGCTCGATGGCGGCGTGGAAGATGATCCCGACGTTCATCATGATGTCGATGAACAGCGAATCGTCCGAGACGAATGAGCGGAGGTACTCGCCCTTTTCCTTGAAGCGCAGCGCGAGGGTCCTGCCGGCTTCGAGGATGACCGCTTTGAGCGACGTGTCCTGCGTGAACTGGAACCACCGCCAGTAGGTCGACATGAAGATGAAGCCGAGGTCGTGCACGTTGCGGTCGTGCTTGCGCGGCTCGAGCGGCTTGGAATAGCGGATCGCCTGCTCGCGCCACCAGCCGCCGTTGCCGCCGTTGGCCTCGCGCTTGTAGACGATCCACAGCATGCCGGGGAGGAAGCCGTCGCACCAGTGGGTCCAGGCTTCGCCGTCGTGCTTCCAGCGGCCGTATTTCGTGTACATCGGATAGAAGTCCGGATGCGTCTCGATGAGGCGGCGAAGCTGCATCTTGACGTGGGCGAAGGTCTCCTCGAGCCGTTCGCGGCGGGCGGTTTGCAATTGGATCACAGCATGCCATTATAGAGTCTCTGCACTGCATGCCCAACCGCGCCGTATGCCCAGGACCGAACCCCGCATCGACCCGCTACACACCTGTTTCGCGCTCGAATTGAGAGGCTCCGCGATTCACCGCTGGGGCGTGTTCGCCCTGGAGCCCATTCCACGGGGGCGCAAGGTGATCGAGTACACCGGCGAGCGCATCAACCGCACAGAGACCAAGCGGCGCGGCAACGCGAAACTGACCTATCTGTTCACCCTCGACAGCTATTGGACGATCGACGGAGCCGTGGGCGGCTCCGGCGCCGAGTACATCAACCACTCCTGCGACCCGAATCTGAGGACATGGGTCACGCGCGGGCATATCCTCTACATGGCGAAACGCGATATCCGGCGCGGGGAGGAACTGACCGTGGACTACCATTTTTCGTCGAAGGTGGAGCGCGTTGTCTGCCGCTGCGGCGCGGCGTCCTGCCGTGGCACCATCAATTTGAAGTAGACCGTGGGTTCGATCGCCATCGTCGCCGAAAAGCCATCCGTCGCGCGGGACATCGCGCGCGTCGTGGGCGCGCGGCAGAACGGGGAAGGCTATCTGCACGGCGGCGGGTATGTCGTGACGTGGGCCGTCGGGCATCTCGTGGCGCTGGCGCAGCCGCACGAGATCCGTCCCGAATGGCGGCAGTGGCGCCGCGAAACCCTGCCGATTCTGCCGCGCGAATGGCCGCTGGTGGTCTACGAACAGACCCGGGACCAGTTCGGCATCGTCAGCCGCATTCTGAACTCGCCCAAGATCGACAGCGTCATCTGCGCGACCGACGCCGGACGGGAAGGGGAGCTGATCTTCCGCTACGTCTACGAAGCCGCCGGCAGCACGAAACCGGTGCGGCGGTTGTGGGTCTCGTCGCTCACCGAAGCGGCGATCCGCGAGGGCCTGGCGAACCTGAAGGACGGCGCGGAATACGACCCGCTCGCCGACGCCGCGCGCGGGCGCAGCCGCGCCGACTGGCTGGTCGGCATGAACCTGTCGCGCGCGTATACGCTGGCGTGCGGCGACGACCTCTCGGTGGGCCGCGTCCAGACGCCGACCCTCGCCATCGTGGTCGAGCGGGAACTGGCCATCCAGAGCTTCGTGCCGGAAGACTACCGCGAAGTGGTGGCGACGTTTTCTCCCGGCGGCGCCAGTTACAAGGGCACATGGTTCCGCACCCCGCTGGAGAAGGGAACCTCGCTCGCCGACGCCGCGCGCCTGCCGGCCGATGGGGAGGAAGCCGGGCGCATCGCCGAACGGGCCCGTCGCGGAGCAGCGCGCATCGCCTCGCTCGACGCCGAAACACAGCGTACGCCGCCGCCCCTGTTCTACGACCTCACGGAACTGCAGCGGCACGCCAACCGCCTCTACGCCTTCTCCGCGCAGAAGACGCTCGAACTGGCGCAGGCGCTTTACGAAAGGCACAAGGCGATCACGTATCCCCGCACCGACAGCCGCCATCTTTCGCAATCGGTCGCGGCGACGCTGCCGGTCGTGGTGCGGGCGATCGCGGGACGGTACGAGGGGCTCGTGGCCGATGGTTCCGGTGAGCGGCCGCTGGGCCGCCGTTACGTGGATGACACGAAAGTCACGGACCATCACGCGATCCTGCCGACGCCGCAGCCTCCCGGCGCGCTGCCCGCGGACGAAGCGCGGATCTACGACCTTGTCTGCCGCCGCCTGCTCGCCGCCTGGCACGATGAGCACATCGCGCGGGTCACGAAGGTTGTCACCGTCATCGCCACAGATGAGGCCAGCGATTCGTATGCGTCCTCCGGCACGGCAATCGAACAGGTGGGATGGAAGGTGCTCGACATCCAGCCGCGCCGTCGCCAGCCCGCGGGCGACGAGCGCGACCAGCCCCTGCCCGCGGGTCTGGCGGTGAACCAGCCGCAGCAGGTGCTTGACGTGTCCGTGCTGGCCAAGCGCACTCGTCCGCCCAAGCGCCTGACCGAGGCCGCGCTGCTCACCGCGATGGAGACGGCCGGCAAGACGCTGGACGACCGCGAACTGGCCGATGCGATGAAGGAGTCCGGCCTCGGCACGCCGGCCACGCGCGCATCGATCATCGAACTGCTGCTCACCCGCGGCTACATCACGCGCGACGGCAAGAGCCTCGCCGCGACGCCCAAAGGCATCCGGCTGATCGAGATCGTGCACCCGGAAGCGAAGAGTCCCGCGATGACGGGCCAGTGGGAGGCGTTCCTGAAGCGCATCGAGCGGCGTCAGGCTGCGCTCGGGCCGTTTCTCGAAGGGATCGAAGAGTACGTGCGCACCGTCGTGGGCAAGGTGTTGTCGAGTGAGCCTGTGCCCACGCCGGTCCACCGCCCCACGGCGCCGACGAATGACTTGAACTCCCTTTTGCACGAGCGGTTCGGTTTTCCGTCGTTCCGGCCGAGCCAGGAGGACGTCTGCCGCGCCGCGCTCGAAGGCGACGTGCTGGTGGTGATGCCGACCGGTTCGGGCAAGTCGCTCTGTTACCAGCTTCCCGGCGCGGCGCTCGGCAGCGGGACGCTCGTGGTGAGCCCGCTCATCGCGCTCATGGAAGACCAGGTGGAGAAGCTGCTGAAACTGGGCTTCCGCGTGGCGCGCATCCATTCCGGACGCAGCCGCCAGGAGTCGCGCGAGGCGGCGATCGCGTGGCGCGACGGCCAGCTCGATTTTCTGTTCATCGCCCCCGAGCGCCTCCGCGTGCCCGGCTTCCCGGAACTGCTGGCCAGGCGCAAACCCGCGCTGGTCGCCATTGACGAGGCGCACTGCATTTCCGAATGGGGGCACGACTTCCGGCCGGACTATCGCCGTCTCGGGCAGCATCTGCCGGCGCTGCGTCCGGCGCACGTCATCGCGTTGACCGCCACCGCCACGCCCATCGTGCAGGACGATATCGTGCGTCAACTCGGCATGGATTCGGCCAAGCGTTTCATTCAGGGCTTCCGGCGCGACAACATCGCGATCGAAGTGGTGGAAGTGCCGAGCGGAGAGCGGGCGCTGCTTACCCAATCGCTGCTCCAGGAGCCCGAGCGCCGTCCGGCGATTGTCTACGTGCCGACGCGCCGCCAGGCCGAGAGCATGGCGCGCGATCTGAACGCCTCGTTCCGGACGGCTCCGTATCACGCGGGTCTGGATACGCGCCAGCGCAAGCAGACTCAGGAGGATTTCCTCGCCAACCGCCTGGAAACCGTGGTCGCGACCATCGCCTTCGGCATGGGCATCGACAAACCGAACGTGCGCACCGTAATCCACATGGCGCTGCCGTCGAGCGTGGAGGCCTACTACCAGGAGATCGGCCGCGCGGGACGCGATGGGGCGCCGTCCCGCGCCATCCTGATGCATACGTACTCAGACCGCATGACGCACGACTACTTCTTCGGGCAGAGCTACCCGGAGGCGGACGAACTGGCCGAAGTCTACCGCAAGCTGCCGCGCGAACCGGAGGACCGCGAGCTGGTCGCGAAGCGGCTCGGGTTCGACGACGAGAGCTTCTCGCGCGTTCTGGAGAAACTGTGGATTCACGGCGGCGCCGTGATCGAGATCGGCGCCGATCTCACCGAACGGGTCGGGCGGGGTGCGGACAACTGGCGGCCGTCCTACGCCCACCAGCGCGAGTACAAGCGCGATCAGTTGCGGCAGATCCAGCGGTACACCGACGCGAGCGAATGCCGGATGCTGTCGCTGGTGCGCCACTTCGGCGACCTCACCGATGCGCGGCGCCCTTGCGGTTTGTGCGATTTCTGCCAGCCCGGCGAGTGTCTCGCGCAGACATTTCGTACTCCGACCGCTGTCGAGCAGGCCGCGGCCGAACAGATCCTGGCGGTCGTGCGGACGGGCAAGCGTCCCACGGCGCGGATGCTGCACGAACAGTTCTTCGCCGAAACGCCGCTCGACCGGACCGCGATCGAGAACCTGTTGAACGGCCTCGCGCGCGCCGAGTACGTGCACCTGGAGCAGGCGGTGTTCGAGAAGGAGGGCCGCCGGATCCCGTTCACCCGCGTCGGGCCGGGATCGAAAGTCGCTGACGCGCGGATTGAGTTCGAAGTCAAGAAACCCGTAGATGCGGTCGCGCCGGCGAAGAAGAAGACCAAGCCCGCGAAGAAGAAGACCTCGAAGAAAACCAAAGCGGCGGTTCAGGAAGCGCCCGCCGAACTGCGCGAGCGCCTGCGGCAGTGGCGGCTCGAAGAAGCCCGCAAGCGCGGCCTGCCGGCGTTCCGCATTCTGACGGACCGCTCGCTTGACGCGCTACTCGACAGCCGTCCGGCCAGCGCCCAGGAATTGCTGGCCGTGCCCGGAGTCGGCCTGGCGTTCGTCGAGAAGTACGGCGCGGCGGTGTTCCGGCTGTTGCACGGGAGCTGAGACTTGTGATCACATGTAGGCAGCTCAACATTCTACTCTCTCTAGACTAAGGTCTCTCTGGAGGAAAGGCGCGAATGTTATTGTATCGATGGCAAACATCGGCGATCGCCGGCAGGCAAGTATGGACTCCACCCCCAACCAGGCGGGTTCCCAAGAACATACCGTATCTTATCGACAACCTTTGGGAGTATCTTCGGCCTGTTACGATGCCGAGCCGGCGCCACGTATTGTTGGCGTCTCCCTCCCCTGAGCAAGCAAGAGACAGTGGTTCGCCTACGATGCCAGGCGGCCGACTATACCGGGTCACTCTGCCACGCGGTGGAACGATCTGCCAGATTCCACAGAATGACGCAAAACATCATCCGGATGTGTCAAACCATCGTAGGATCAACGAAGTTCTGCTAGCGGCACTGGGGGGACAGGAGTTCATCGACGGTGATCTCGCACGAAAATCGGTCTTCCCACTCTGGAGCCCGTGTCTCCTAAAAGATGAGGTCGCATCTATTCTTGACACCATTGGCGATCCAGGGCTAGTGGGTCGTCTCCAAACCGAGCTCTCATTCTGGCGTGACGCCGCTGTTGTAGATCCGACTGGCCCGACTAGCTTCCCGAATGGGGAGGTATTTATCAGAGCTGAAATATGTGAGTTGTGGCCGGTTGAGGGTATGTAATGTGCCCCTGAGGGTGCTTCCGGGCCGATCACTCAGCGTAGCTCTGGTCCTGTGTCTTGTCCCCGTACTGGGCCAAGTCCCTGAATCATCTGAGGATAGTTATTCGCCAGACGGGCTTGTGCGTCTTTATGAAGACGCAACCTTTAAGGCAAAGCAATTGAAGGGGAAGACTATTATTGTTAATGGTACTCCAGAAACCTACGACCGAAAGAGGCGCGCAATTGTTTTCAGAACCTTTACCAAAGACAAACTAACATGCAGGTTGTCTCCAGGCCAAGCCATTTTTTCGGTCCAGATGGAAGGTACTATCCGGGTGACCGGAAGGCTCCGCGGTCGGGGGGGGGCTTGGTAATATTACACTGGACGATTGTTATGTTGTTGTGCCATATCCAATCGTGGCTGATGAGGTGGTGGAGGGAGAAATTATTGAGGTAGCCGACGACGTATCTCAGGCATCTGAATTTAATGCTGAAAAATCAGACCACTCCAGCGACCCGGGGCTAGTGGAGGCAGACGCGGAAACGCAAGCTAATGCTAATGCTAGAGAGGAGTCTGAATTTGTTGGGATTCCACTGCCACTTGTTTCTCCGCCACTGTCGCCTTCGCACATGCCCGAGGATGTGGAGAGAGTAGCAGGAGCGTTAGTTGATTCTAATATTAGAGGTGAATCTACATGGCAACTCTATTTCTGGATTGCGGTAGGAGTGGTTTTGGCGTTCTTGCTCATTCGCATGGTTGCGGCTTCAAGAAAGATGAGGTGTCCGTCATGTGAGAGTAAAAAAGTGAGCAGAGTGTCTTCAGAACATATAGATACTTGGATTGGTAGTCGTGTAGTTCGTAACGAGACGCGAGGCAGAGATGGGATGGTGATTACGACCGAGGACGCGACTATTCCAGTGACCAAGGAAGCGTGGGAAGTGGTATATCGATGCTGCGTTTGTGACTGTACGTGGACGACTACTGAGACGATTGAACGAGTGTGACGTTGGTGCCTAGCTAGGCCTCTCGTGATTCGGTTTATAAGACACGATTGTTTTTCACTTGGAGATCCTGGTCAGTAGTGCGCATTTCTGATCGATGGAGATGGTATTGCGCACACTTGAGTGGCGGCGCGAAGAGGCCCGCAAGCGCGGCCTGCCGGCCTTCCGTATTCTGACGGACCGCTCGCTTGACGCGCTACTCGACAGCCGTCCGGCCAGCGCCCAGGAATTGCTGGCCGTGCCCGGAGTCGGCCTGGCCTTCGTCGAGAAGTACGGCGCGGCGGTGTTCCGGCTGTTGCACGGGGGGTAGCCTGTTCACATCTGGACTGCGCCGGTCTTTGAGGTATCGTAGCCCGCGACAACTTCCAGCCGGCGCCGCAAACTGGCCTTCTGCAACACTTCGAGAAACTGCTGGACCGCCGGCAGGTGCAGCGTGTCGCGGCGAATCACGAAATCGTAGCGCTCGCTCTCGAGCGGGATAAACTCGAGGCCGAACGCACGCGCCGCCGAACGGGTCGCGACGCAGGCCTCGGCCTCCAGCGCCCACACGGCGCGGGAGGCGGCGAGGTGTCCCTCGGCCATCCGCTCGTAGCCTTGGACGGCCGCCGCCGGGACGCCGGCCTCGGCCAGCCGACGATCGAGCAGCGCCCGGCTCCCCGAGCCGGTCTCGCGGTTGATGAGCCGGACGTCCTGGCGCGCGAGGCTGGCGACGCCGTCGACGCCTTTCGGATTGCCCGGCGCCACGACGAGCCCTTCCTCCCATTCCGCGAACGTTACCACGGTCGCGTCCCGGTCCTGGAATTCGCCTCGTACCGCCGGCAGGTTAAACTCCCCTGAGTCAGTGTCCCTGAGGTGAGTTCCGGCGATGTGAATCTTGCCGGCCCTCAGCCAGTGCAGCGCCTGCCGGCTGGACGCCGGTGCGGCAACGACCTCGGCGCCCTTCAGTCGCGCCACCATCCCCGCAACAAGTCCAATCGCCGGATCGCAACCGGCCACCAGCAGCCGCCCGGAAGCGGCGTCCTCCGGCAGCGCCAGTTCGACCTTGCCGGCTGCCCTCCCGTGCGCCGTGAGGATGCCGTCGGCCTCGGGCAGGAAATAGGGCGCCAGCGGGACTGGCACGCTCACCAGACGTTCACCCACGCGGACAACCTGGACCGGCTGTCCCTTGGCCAGCGTCCCTGTCGCCAGGATCTCCGTCCGGACCGGCCCCGGAGCGGCGGAGGCTTCCGGTTCGAGCGCAAACAACTCCTCCACGGGCACCTCAAGTTCGCGTGCCAGCTTCAGGGTGACCTCGGTATTGGGCAGGTAGCTCCCGCCCTCGATAGCGTGAATGGTCTGCCGGCTCACGCCGACCCGGCGTGCCAGGTCAGCCGCGGTGATCCCCCGGCTGCGCCGCACATCGCCCAACCGGCTCCACACACCTTTCCCCATAGCTTCCCCCGTTCTTTCAGAATCGAACTTTCGCCACGAACTCGAACACCCGCGGATCGCCGGCCGTTGTGATCGTACCGAATGCGGGGTGTCCCAGGCGCCCGTTGGGATTTCCCAGAGGCGCTGTGTTGGTGAGGTTGAACGCCTCGGCACGCACCTCCAGGCGCACGCGCTCCCTGACGGGAAAGGTTCTGCCCACCATGACGTCGGCGGCTGCGTAGCCCGGTCCGCTCACCGGATTGCGTGAACTGTTTCCGATCGTGCCTTGCGGCGCCGGCGCGAACGCCGAAGTGTCGAACCACCGCCCGGGTTGCCGGTTGCCGGGTGGCAGACGGGGGGCGGCCACCCGGTTGGGACGCTGCACACCGAATCCCGCGAACGCGTTGAGGTTCGTCGCTTGCGTGACAGCGACCGGACTGCCCGACTGTGCCCGCACGAGGCCTGCGACCTGCCAGTCCCGCAGCCACCGGGAACGTCCCGGCAGGTCATAGACTAAGCCGCTCGACAGAATGTGCGGGACGTTGCCCGTCGAGACGTCTTTTTCGAGCCGGCGGTTGAAGCTGTCGGCGGCCTGGAAATTCAGGACCGGTCCGGTCAGCACGGCCGAGTCGAAGACCGCTCCTGCGTCGTCGATCAGACGCGAAAACGTGTAGGCCGCAGTCCATGTCAGGCCGCCGCCGGCGCGTTTTTCCACACGAGCCTGGAAGGAATGGTAGGTGGAGTGTCCCACGTTGTTCCGGTACAGGCTCACTGCCGTGAAACGCGGGTACGGCCGCAGCAACTGCGCCCGGGGGATAAACGGCGCCCCGAGAGAGGACGCGGCAGGGATCCGGCCGACGAAGGGGTTCGGCGCTCTTTCCGTGAGGGACCCGCCATCGGCCAATTGTGCGGGCGTGAGCTGATTCAAGTTCACATCCGGTACTCCAAGCCGGGTCAGCTTCGATCCAAGATACCCAGCCTCGATGCTCCAGTCGCGCGCCAGTGTCTTCTGCAGAGTGAAATTCCATTGCTGGGCGTAGCCGCTGCCATTGTCGCGCTGCACCGCAAATACACCCTGGCCCAGACCTGAGTCCGGACCTGGCGGCTGGAACGCAACGGCGGGGCCATGAGACAGCACGAACGCAGGATTCACGTTGTCGAGCGACTCCTGCCCGAGCGACTGAGCGAACGGAAAAAGCGGAGCGGTAAACGGTGTTGTGATCCCTGCCTGTTCGATCCACGTCAGGCCATACCCGGCGCGGAGAGCGAAGGAATCCGCGATCCGCCAAGCCAAGCCCGCCCTCGGTCCCAAGTTCGCCTTCTCCAGGTTGCGCGCTCTGCGAGGGATCCCGTCCTTCCCGAGGAAGTCCAGGCGCTCCGTGTTCAGGTTGAACACCGCGGCACGATCGCCCACCACCGTCGATGGAACGTTCAGCGTGTACCGGACTCCGAAATTCAACGTGAGATTGGCGGCGGCGCGCCAGTCGTCCTGCACGAACGACTCGGCGGTCACGGCGCGGGGCTGCAGTACGCCCGGCTGCAGATCGATCGCGAAGCGGCTGACTTGCCCCAGGAGGAACGAAGCGAAGCTGTCGCCTGTGTTGACGGAGACGGCTCCGGCCGGGGAGAGACCCGCCGTCGCGATGTCGGCGAACTGAAAGACGCCCGTCGGACTCGGAGGCTGCAACACGTCCAGCGTCTGCCGGCGCACATCGGCGCCAACTTTGACCTGGTGCCGCCCGCGGAACCACGAAAACGTATCCGCCCACTGAGTCACCGACGTGCCGAACTCGCCGTTTGCGCTCGCCGGGGGGCCGAGATGCTGCAACCCCACCAATTCGAAGCGCGGCAGAACATCGGCGAAAGCGGCCGCGGGAAGGTTCGGAATCCCGGTGGCCGTTCCGGCTGCTTGTCCGGTCCGAAGCGCGTGCCGCTCGAACCGCCGCCGCGTATAGCCGAAACGGACCTGGTTCACCGCATGAGGCGCCGGCGCCCAGTTGTGTTCCGCCGCCACACTATCGGCGCGAGTGAGGGAGTCGCCAATCAGGGCGCCCGGCAGTGCGCCGCTCCCGTCCGGCAGTGGCGTTGCAGGCCGGCCGTGATCCCGGAAGAACGAATACCGGAGGAAGAACCGCTGCGCGGTGTTGAGGTAGTGGTCGATTCTCGCGTCGAACTGGTCTGCCGCGGTCGCGTCGTTGCCTACCCGCCGGTAGTTGTTGGCGGAGGCTTCAGTGCCTGAGTCTGTGAAGACATTGGGAGTGGGATAGCGACCCGCCATCGCCCGAGCCACCGGGTCGAAGCGGCTTGCCGGAATCGCGCCCCCCGGGAACGCGTCCCGCGCGAAACCGACCTCGCCGGTGCGCGTCGTGGCCGGATCGAACACCGTGCGAGGAAAGATGCCGCTCCGGGCCGGGCTCACCGGAACCGTGCTCACGCGAACGGCGCCGGTCTGAAGACGGGTACCCTGCCAGGCGCCGAAGAAGAAGGTCCGGTTCCGCCGCACGGGTCCACCAAGAACGAAGCCGTACTGGTTGCGCCGGAATCGCGGCTTCGCGCCGCCGGACGCAAACGCGTTCCGCGCGTTCAACGCCTCGTGGCGGAAGAACTCGAACAGCGTCCCATGCAATTCGTTGGATCCGGATTTCTGGTGAACCAGGATCACCCCGCCGTTCGAACGGCCGTACTCGGCGGCGTAACTGTTGGTCTCGACGCGGAACTCCTCAATGGCATCGATGATGGGAAAGTACGCGACCTGACCCGGTTCAGGCTGGAGGACGCTGATTCCGTCGTACAGGTACTCGTTGACACGCGGGCGGCTGCCATTGATGCGCGGCAGCACGCTGTCCCGCGGCAGGCTGACCCCAGGCGAAAGGGCGAGAAGAGGAACGAAGTTCCTGCCGTCCAAGGGCAGCGTCACCACTTGTTCCCGTCCGGCGACCATGCTCACCGTGCCCCGGCCGGCTTCGAGCAGCGGCGCGGCCGCACTGACCTCCACCGCCAGCCGGGCGTCTCCGACGGCAAGCTCGACCATCAGCTCGGCGTGGCTGCCGATCCGGAGGGCCACATCTTCCCGGCTCAGCGTCGCGAAGCCATCCTTGGACACATGAATCCGGTAGAGCCCAGCCGGCAAGGCCAGGAACCGCGCTAGTCCTTCTACTCCGGTCGACCGGGCAGCGGCCGAACGGGTCGCCACATGTACGGCCTCTACCGCGGCGCCCGGCACCGGCGCGCCCGAGGGGTCCTGGACCCGAACGGAGAGATCAGACGCCCCCGCGTTGACCGCCGCGCAGAACGCGAGAAAACTGAAGTACCGCGAGCAGGTCTGTGTTAAACACACGACACCGTCATTTTAACAAGACAGTGCCGCCCACGTCCTACAGCGTCACCGGATTCGGCTTGTCCCGGTCCAGACCCAGGTCGGCGAACGCCTTCTCCGCTTTAGCGGCGTCGAACTTGCCTTCGCGCGCCAAGCGAGCCAGCGCGTACGCGGCGATCCACTCCGCGCTGACTTCGAAGAAGTTGCGCAGGTGCTCGCGGTTGTCGCTGCGGCCGAAGCCGTCGGTGCCCAGGGACCAGAGGCGCGATTGCAGCCAGGGCGCAAGCTGATCCGGCACAACCTTCATGTAGTCGGTCGCCGCGACGATCGGTCCGGCGTGTCCTTCGAGCGCCTGGAGAATATGGGGCCGGCGCTCGGGTTCCGACGGATGCAGACGGTTCCAGCGCTCTACGTCGAGCGCGTCGCGCCGCAGTTCGTTGTAGCTGGTCACGCTCCAGACGTTGGCCTGAACCTTGAATTTTTCGGCCAGGATCTGCTGCGCGCGCACTGCTTCGCTCAGCATCGGACCGCTGCCGAACAACTGCACCGCGGCCTTCTTCACGGGTTTGTAGAGGTAGATCCCGCGGAGGATACCTTCCGCGACGCCCTCCGGCATTTGCGGCTGCTCATAGTCTTCGTTGTAGAGGGTGATGTAGTAGAAGCGGTCTTCGCGGTCGATGAACATCCGCTTGATGCCGTCCTGAACGATCACGGCCAGTTCGTAGGCGAACGCCGGATCGTAGGTGGCGCAGGTGGGAACCGTGCTGGCGAGCAACTGGCTATGGCCGTCCTGGTGCTGGAGGCCTTCGCCGGCGAGGGTGGTGCGGCCCGCGGTCCCGCCCATGAGGAAGCCCTTGCCGCGCGCATCGGCGAACGCCCAGATGAGATCGCCGACACGCTGGAACCCGAACATCGAGTAGTAGGTGAAGAACGGGATCATGTCGACGCGGTGGTTGTAGTAGGCGGTGCCGGCGGCTGTGAAGGATGCCATCGAGCCCGCCTCGGTAATCCCTTCCTCGATCAACTGCCCGTCCTTGGCCTCTTTGTAGTAGAGGACCATGTCGATGTCATGCGGCTCGTAGAGCTGGCCCTGGCTGGCGTAGATGCCGATCTGCCGGATCAGCGACTCCATGCCGAACGTCCGGCCTTCGTCCGGGATGATCGGAACCACGCGCTTGCCGAGTTCCGGGTGCTTCAGCAAATTGCGCAGCAGGGCGACGAACGCCATCGTCGTGGAGACGGCGCGGCCGCGGGAACCTTCGAGCGAGTCCTTGAAGAAATCGAGCGCCGGCGCGGCGAACTGCGGACCATCATCGCGCCAGGAGGGCATGTAGCCGCCGAGTTCCTTGCGCCGGCTATGGAGGTAGATCATCTCCGGCGCTTCCTCCGCGGGACGGTAGAACTGCTCGTTCTCAGTGACCTCGTCTGGCAGGTCGACGCCGAAGCGTTGGACGAACTGTGTAATCACTTCGTCCGAGAGCTTCTTTTCCTGGTGTGTCGCGTTCCTCGACTCAGCCGAACCGATGCCATACCCCTTGACGGTCTTGCACAGGATCACGCTGGGCATGCCGGTGGTTTCGACGGCGCGCTTGTAGGCGTTGTAAACTTTTCGCGGATCGTGGCCGCCGCGGCGCAGCCGGGAGAGCTGGTCGTCGCTGAGGTGTTCGACCAGCTTCAGCAATTCGGGATACTTGCCGAAGAACTCCTTACGGATGAATGCGCCGCCGCGCGCTTTGAACGCCTGGTACTGTCCATCGACGCACTCTTCCATGCGGCGCACCAGCAACCCGGTTTCGTCGCGGGCGAGCAGGTCATCCCAGTCGCTACCCCAGAGGACCTTAATCACATTCCAGCCGGCGCCGCGGAACAGGCTCTCCAACTCGCGCACAATGCTGCCATTTCCGCGCACGGGGCCGTCCAGGCGCTGGAGATTGCAATTGACGACGAAGATGAGGTTGTCGAGTTTCTCCCGCGATCCCAATGTGATTGAGCCCAGCGTCTCCGGCTCATCGGTCTCGCCGTCGCCGATGAACGCCCACACCTTGCGCGGAGTTTGTGCGATGATGCCGCGGTTTTCGAGGTAGCGCATGAAGCGCGCCTGATACAGCGCATTGATCGGTCCGATGCCCATCGACACCGTGGGGAACCGCCAGTAGTTCGGCATCAGCCATGGGTGGGGATAGGACGAGAGTCCGGGGTGATCGCGGAGCTCGTGGCGGAAATTTTCGAGGTGCTTCTCGGAAAGCCTCCCTTCCAGAAACGAGCGAGCATAGACGCCGGGGGAGGCATGGCCCTGGAAGTAGACAAAGTCGCCGGGCTGGTCGCCGTAGCTGCCGTGGAAGAAATGGTGGAACCCGACTTCGAGCAACGTCGCCAGCGACGCGTAGGTGGAGATATGCCCGCCAATGCCCTTATCCTTCTTGTTCTGGCGGTGCACCATCAACATGGCGTTCCAGCGGGTGAGGCTCTTAAGGCGCCGTTCGAGTTCGCGGTCGCCTGGATACGGCAGTTCCTCTTCAACCGGGATCGTGTTGATGTAGGGCGTGTTGAGCTGAATCGGCACGTCCACGCCGGAGACGCGGGCCCTCTGGTTCAGAGATTCCAGCAACTGGGTGGCGCGAGTCGGACCGAACTCATCGAGGACCTGATCGAAGGCCTCAAGCCACTCGGCAGTCTCCTGCGGATCCGGGTCTACCGGAACGTTCATGTACTGGTGCATGATTCTCTCTATTATAATCGAGGCGTGAGGGCATCCCCTCTGCGAAATCCCCTCCGATGGCCCGCCGGATGGCGGGATCCGGGCCCGGTTCTGGCCCTTCTTCAGGCGAGCCCGTTCAAGACTCTGCTCGGGGCCCCCGGGCGGCTTGCGGCGGTCGGATTCGAGGTGGTGGCGGAACCCCCTTCCGGGGTGGTGGCCGTCACCGGCCGCTGGCCGGGCGTGCGCTCCGGGCAGGAGACGACAGCATCGACGCCGGTCCCACCGGCGCCCCCTGGGTGGACTCCAATGGCTGGCTGGTGTATCTGGAACGCGTCCTGGCGCCCGAATCGGAAGTGTGGGTGGACTGCGAGATGCCAGCGGCGCTGCCCCGGACGGCGCCGCGGCACTTGGCGCTGGTGGAGGCGGCGATGTACGGCGGGCGGTGGCCGGTCACGCTCCCGGACGATCTGGCGGAGGGTCTGGCGCGCGGCGAGTCCGCCGCCCTCGACGTGTGGCGCAAGATGGCCGAGGCCGCTCGCTTCTTCGCGCAACACGCCGATTGGCCGGGCTTCGAGCCCGTCGCGGCGCTCGGAGTGGTCTCCAACTTTTCGGGACCGAGCCGCTTCCTGACGCGCGAGGTCCTCAACCTGACGTCCCGGCTCCATCAGCCGTTCCGCATTGCCGACGCCTCGAAGCTCACGGAGCCCTGGTTGGCCGGGTTGGCGGCTGTGGTGTTTCCCGACGCCGCCGCTCCGGGCGAATCGCTGCGCAAACTGCTCACTGCCTTCGCCGAATCGGGCGGTCTGCTGGTGGTGGGCGCCCGCTGGGGCGAGGCCCGGGACGAAGAATCTCCCCCGCATCCGCGTTACGCGGTGCGAAAGCTCGGACGGGGCCGGATCGCGGTCGCCCGCCGCGCGATGAACGACCCGTACCTGGTGGCGAACGATGTCCGTGTGCTGTTGAGTTCGCGGCACGATCCGGTGCGGTTCTGGAATGGCGGGTCGCTGGGGTCGTTCTACACACGCGCCCCGGAGGGACCGGCGGTCGTGCAGATCGTCAACTACGCGACGCATCCGGACCGTTACCCGCCAAGCCTGCGCGTGGCGGGAGACTTCAGGACGGCGAAACTCTGGACGATCGGGGCTGACGCACAGCCGCTGGAAGTCAGACGCGAGCGCGGCGGGGCGGAGATCCTGCTGCCTCCGGTCGAAGTCTACTGCGCGGTCGAGTTGCGGTAACCGCCTCCTCGCCTTCGTGCATCGCCGGCACTCGCCCGGCGCCGGACTGAGCCGTGCTCCGAGTGAGACTGCGACTGGGTCTGCGGGAAAGCGTCATGGCTTGCATGCGCCGTAGTAGTGATTGTCCCCCTCATCCATATACTCGGAAACCGGGATGAGGCTTGCCGCCGAGAGCGCGGCCTTGTACTCCTCGGCTCCCAGCGACAGCGACTGACCACCCGTCAACACGTCCGTCCACGTGCAAGGCTGTGCGGGACAGGTGAATAGGAAACTGCCGCCGGGATTCAACGCCGCCGCGACCTTGCGTATCAGGGCCCGCTGTACCTCTGCGGGCAGCAGAAACATCAAGCCCACCGCGACGATCCCGTCGAAGGTTCGCTCGAAGAAACGTGAATCCTCGACCGCTTCGCAGACCACGTGCATATCGGGGAATCGGCGGCGAAACTCCGCGGTCAGGCTCGGCGAGGCATCTACGCCATAGATCTCGAATCCATCGTTGATCAAGGCCATTGAGATCGGCACGCCGTGACCGCAGCCGAGGTCGAGAATCGACGCGCCCGGAGGGAGAGATCGAGCCCACGTTCGGACCGTCGCGACACCGATGCTCGACTGCTCACGTCGATCCACGAACTCTGAGGCGACAGCCTCGTAGCCGTTCGACGGATCGTCTTCGGTCGTCGCCAGCATTGGCATGTTTACGATTCTCCGTTCCGCGGCCTAACGCCGCCGTTCACCTGGCTATGCCGGCACTTCGACGTAGTGGACCCTGCTCTGCGGCATGCGGCCGGACTCCGGAAACATTCGGAGTCGGTCAACCGCGGTTACGATCCGCTGGATAGTCAGATCGGCGTACACGGGCGAGTCTTCGGCAATGTACGCACGAAATGGCACGGAGGTCCTGAAACGACTGAGGCGACCACCGCAGGTCCATCACAGACCGAGTCGGTGTTTAACCTCGTCGTGGGGGATACTTTCCCCACGGTCGAGTTGCGCAAGGCCGGATTCGATCTTTGCGAGAAACACGAGGCGCTCGATCGCGTCGTCTACGTTCGCCTCGGCGGGAAGATCCCGGAGCGCCTCGATGATTCGGTCGCGTGTCAGTTCAGTCGGCATGGCAGCACCTCTCAATTCTAGCGCCGATCCTCCTCCCGGGTCCCGCCTCCGTGCGCGTGCGCCGATGATTCGTGTCGGCTCGGTAAGTGTTTGCAAACAAAGGGTAATGATCGGTGGACGTCTACTGCGCAGCGGAACTTGCGTCGCTCGACCACGGCTGTTGCGGCGCCTGGTGAAGCCTCAAGAGGCAGCGGACGGCCGCGTCGGCCAGCATCTCGCCGCATCCTTCGCCACAGCGGGTGTTGATCGCTTCGTATCCGCCCTCGCGCAGGCCTTTGCGGTTGGGCACGTAGCGGATCCAATCGAACGCGAGTTCGTTGACGACGGTGAAGCGAAACGGCGAGCCGTTCTTGATCGCCAGACCCAGTTCCACGAAGATCTCGCCCGGCAGCGCCACCCACGCCACTTCGTTGCCCAATGCGATCGCCATCACCTCGGACTGCAGCGGCTCGCCGGCCTGCTCCTCGGCGAAGAAGATGCGCTGGGCGAAGACCCGTTCGAGCAGGGTCAACCGACCGCCGTTCCGTTCCCGTTCCGCCAGGGCGCGCGCCTGCTCCAGTTCGCCTGGGCGCACCTCCACCGGCGGCAGAAACACGGTCTCGCGGGTCACACGGACAGATGGGGTCTCGACGGACTCAGCGTGCCGCAGCGTCCGCAAGACCTCGGCCGCCAGGACCGATCCGATCCGCGCCGTCTCGCCGCCCGCCGGCCGTGGCCGCGTGACGTCGATGTGATTCACGTTGCCGGCGGTCCCAATGGAGAAGACCGTGAGCATTTCCGGGCCCATGGTCTCGCCGAGCACCCTTGACAGGGGCCACACATAGTCGGCGGAGTACGCATCCCGGCCCACGGTGTCGAGGTGCAGCGCGTAATTCACCAGCGTCGCCAGCGGCTTCCCCTCGGTGGACGTCACGAGCACGACTGGAACGGCCGGGTCGACCGGGCCCACCGGGCGGAGAATCTCCGGGTTCCGGACACCCGGGTTGAAGACGACGGTGCCGTTCTTCATCCGGAAGCGCCGGTTGAACGGGAGGCTGTCTTCGCGGCCGATGGCGGCCGACACCCGCGCGGGAGTCCGGCCCTCGTAGGCACGGCGCACGGCCTCCGTGATGGAGCGAAGGAGAAACTCGCGGTAGCGTCCGGCTTGCTCCGCTTCGGGACCGGCGGCGGTGGGAAACAGGGCAGGGAAAGACGAGACCCCTGCCCACCCGGGCGTGAGCCCCGTATGGGTATGGGTGGCGGCGATCATGACATGGGCGCCGGGAATGCCTGTGGCAGCCTCGATCCTCCGCCGTGCCTCTTCCACCACGGGCTTGCCGATGACAGGCAGGTCGCAGATGACGATCGCCGCCAGAACTCCGTCCCCTTCAAAGACGACTGCCTTGGCGTGGAGTTCATCGAGAACTTCCTTGACGCCGCCTGTCTCTGCGGTCGGTGTGATGGGAATCGCGGCGCGTCCGAAGCGGAAGTCGGCCTGGGCGAGGGTCGCCGCGAGCAGGAGAAGCAGGAGCGCCCGAGGCATGAGCGGACCCTAGGCGAGGACTAGGTCCCGGCGGAAACCGTGGAGGTCCATCTCGTATTCAATGCTGACGATCGGCGGGCGGGTGTAGTGCCACAGGATCCCGCGGTTCCTGGCCGCGCCCATTGGTCCCAGGATCCCGGACTTGAGGTGCGGCACGATGTCATGCACCGTGTACACTTCGGTCGCCGTGACGCCGTCCCAGGACACACCCAGGCCCTCGAGGCGGGCGGTCATCAGCCCCATCACGAACCGGATCTTCTCGGCGAGAGCATCCTGGCTGGTCTCCCCGCGCCGGACGACGTCGTGCGGATCCAGCGAGCCTTCCGGCAGTTCGCCCGCGCCGGCGACGACGAAAGTCTTGGGCGCTCCTGTCGCGGGTACGGTGTAACTGAACCCGTAGACGGATGGCTCGGCCGGTGGGTCCAGTTCCGGGGCTACGTTCGTGCGGGCAACCGGATTCATTCCTTCAAAGAGGATGTCCCACTCGCGGAGAATCTCGACGTACCCCTGGTTGAAGTCCGAGAAGCCCTGGAAGGAGAACGGTGCGGGCGATCGAAGTTCCATGCCGCAGAGGGCCTGCCTCGGGCGTCCAACCGCCTGGAGACGCTCAGCCACGGCGGCGAAGCCGGCCTGCAGCGGGAGAGGCCGGGGAAAGGTCGCGTGTTCGATTTCGAAGCCGGAAGCGGCCACGGCTCCGGCTGAGTACGGAGCGATTCCCCGGACGAACGAATAGTGCCCTTTCGGATTTGAGACCAGCATGGATTCGGCAGCTATTCCTGGACAGGCATCTGCTGCTCAAGGTCGCGCCAGGCGCTGATCTTGAGGCGGCGGCAGACCCAACAGAGTGTCTCTTCGGGATCGCTGATGGCGGGCGTGCCGCTATCAGCGCCGCACACAGTGCAGCGGTGGGACTTTCCGAGCCGGTCGGTGGACAAAGACCTGCGGGCTTCCTCGAGCAGTGCCGCCGGCACTACAGGCTCCGGCTTTGCCATCGGTTTACGTCTCATCCGCCCAACCTCCTCCCTCACTATAGCTCAGAACCCTCCGCCGCATGCAACCAAACTGCCAGGTAAAGTACTGTTAAGCCGCCTGCGGTAACTGGACCACAGCCGCCGCGTCCAGGCTGGACGCGCACCGGGGACACTTCTGCCCCGGAACGACCTTGGCCCGGCGGCCTTCGAGCCGGACGCTGCCTTCGACGTAGCGAGTGCAAATCGGACAATAGACGATCGCGATTTGGGTGTTCCCTTGAGTAGCAACCATGTGGTTCCTCCTACCCTTACGCCTCATATTGACGCCGGAAGACGACAAAAGGTTCGAGGATTTTTGCAACGGAGTTGTCGAGGATTCCAGCTACTCGACGATGCGTGCGGTCTTCACGGCGTCGAGGCGGGGGAAGTACCGGTCCAGGTAGGGGTTACCCTCTGCCTGGATGCGCATCTGGTCGGGTCCGACGCCTCCCGGCGGGGCCTCCCCGTACAGTTTATGGAGTTGATCGACCACGTCCATGCCCTCAATCACGTGTCCGAACGGGGCAAAGCCGTCCGCGTCCAGGCGGGCGTTGTCCGCAAGGTTGATAAAGACCTGGGTGGTCCGCGTCTGGGGTCCGGACTTTGCATACGTTAAGAAACCGCGCTTGTTGGACTGTCGCACGGGATCGTCCGGGATGACGGCGGTGCGCCACAGGCTCTGGACCTTCGGGTCGCCGTGAATGCCCCACTGGACGACGAAGCGCGGGACGACCCGGAAGAACCGGGTCCCATCGTAGTACCGTTTGGTCACCAGTTCGTGAAACCGGTCCACGCCGTGGGGCGCCCATTCCCGGACAACTTCGACCAGGAAGTCACCCTTGGTGGTCTCGAACTTCACCCTGAACGTCTCCGGGGCCTGCGCGGGAGGCGGAGGCGCGGTTTCCGTGCGCTTGACGGGTTCAGACGAGCAGGCGGCCAGGAAGCACAGGACGGCCGCCATTGGAATGCCGCGGGAGGTGATTGTCATGCCGGTACTCTCGTATTCTCCCATGACTTCCTGGACCGGGGCTGTCCGGCGCGGCATCTCACGAAGCGTGGCAAAAGCGATCTGGAACACCACGGTACTGGCGCAAAGCGATGACTGCGTAGAAGTCGAGGGCAACCTGTACTTCCCCCGGCAGTCGATCGATTGCCAGTACTTCCGACCGAGCGAGACGACGAGCGTGTGCGGCTGGAAGGGGACCGCCAACTATTTCCACATCGAGGTGGACGGACAGGTGAACCCCGATGCGGCCTGGCAGTACGCGGAACCGAAGCCGGCAGCGGCGCGGATTCGCGGCCGGATCGCGTTCTGGAAAGGGATTCGCATCGAGCGCTGAGGCCGGGTTCGGCTCCGCTACAATGGCGTGAGGTCCTGTTTGGGCCGCTTCGCATGATCCTCACGCTGACGGCCAATCCGGCGATTGATCGCAACCTCACGGCCGACCGGTTGGCGTTCGAGGACCGGGCGCAGATCCTTTCAACCAGCGAGTCCGCCGGGGGGCGGGGCATCAACGCCGCGCGGGTGATCGAATCCTTTGGTGGAAGCACCCTGGCGATTGCGGTCTCCGGTGGGGAAACGGGAACGAGGTTCGAGACGCTGGTCCGCGAGGAGCGCTTCGAAAGCCTGATTCTTCCAATCCGCGGACCGAGCCGGACCAACCTGAACATCACGGACCTCCACGGCCTGACGATCAAACTGAACGAGCCCGGACCGCACATCGAGCCGGATGAGGCGCGGGCGATCGAAGAAGCGGTTCGGGCGCGGATTCCCGGCTCTGCGTGGCTCATGCTGTGCGGGAGCATGCCGCCGGGGATGCCGTCCGGCCTCTACGCGCGGCTGATCGAGGCAGCGCGCAAGCGAGGGGTCCAGACAATTCTCGACACTGACGGCGACGCGCTCCGACGGGGGATCGAGGCCCACCCGACCGTCGTTTTCCCGAACCGGCAGGAGGCTGAGGAACTTCTGGACACGCTCCTGCTCACTCGCTCCCAGTCGGTCGCCGCCGCCAAGAAGCTGGTGGAGATGGGCGCGGAAGCGGCGGTGTTGTCCCTGGGCAGCCTTGGCGCCGTGGCGTCGGACGGGCGCCGCGTGTGGGAGGTGCGCGCGCCGGCCGTGGACGCGGTCTGTCCGATCGGCGCGGGCGACGCGCTGGCCGCTGCGTTCGCCTGGGCCAGCGAGCGCGGGTCGGACTTCACTGAGGCGGTTCGTTGGGGGGTGGCCTGCGGAACCGCATCCGCGCGGCTGCCCGGTCTCGAGTTCGCCTCGCTCGCCCAGACCGAAGAGGTCTACGCCCGCGTGGACGTCGTGGCGGTGGAATGAACGGCGTCCCTCCGGCCACCCCGCACGACGAGGTCGTCCGGTCCGCCGGCGTCGTTTCGGGCGCCGTCCTGATCAGCCGCTTCACCGGCCTGGCGCGGGAAATTGCGATGGCGCGCCTGTTCGGCGCCGGTGTTGCCAAGGACGCCTACGAGATCGGCTTCCGCCTCCCCAACCTGACCCGCGATCTCTTCGCCGAAGGGGCGCTCTCGGCGGCGTTCGTTCCGGTCTTCACCAAGGTTCTGGCGGCCAAGGGCCGGCGGGACGCCCAGCATCTCGCAAACCTCGTCGCAACCGCGATTCTGCTCGTCGTCGGCGGGTTCTGTCTGATCAGCATGGTGATCAGCCCCCTGCTGGTGACCCTCTTTGCGGGGCAATTCCGCAACGTCCCGGGGAAGTTCGAAATGACCGTGGACCTGACGCGCGCCATGTTCCCCATGCTGCTGCTGGTGGCGCTCGCGGCTCAGGCGATGGGGATGCTGAATGCGCACGGCCGGTTCGGCGTGCCGGCGCTGGCCTCGACGTGGTTCAACATCGGTTCGCTCCTGGTCGGGCTTGGCGCCGGATACTGGGTGGCGCCGCAGTTCGGACTGGACCCGATCTATGGCATGGCGTGGGGCGTCACGGCCGGCGCAGCTCTCCAGTTCCTCTGGCAGGCGCCGTCGCTCGTTCGGCTGGGCTACGGCTTCCGCCCGTCGTTGGACTGGCGGAACGAGGGGCTGCGCGACATCCTGGCTCTGATGGGTCCCGCGGTGATCGGCAGCGCGGCGCTGCAGATCAACGTCCTGATCAGCACGCACCTGGCGGCAGGCATCCGCGACGCTTCCGGACAGGTGATGGACGGACCGGTTAGCTGGCTCGGTTACGCGTACCGCTTTCTGCAATTGCCGATGGGGCTGTTCGGCGTGGCGATCGGCTCGGCGACGCTGCCCGCGCTTTCCCGCGCGGCCGGCGCCGGGGAACTTGTCGAGTTTCGCGGCCTGCTCAGCCGGTCGCTGGGGATGGTGCTGCTGTTGACGGTTCCCTCGGCGGTCGGCTTGTGGGTGCTGGGCGAACCGATTGTCGGGCTCATCTACGAAGGAGGCCGCTTCACTCCGCACGACACCGCCCAGACCGCTTCGGCGCTGGCGGCCTATGCCGCGGGACTGGTCGGCTACTCCGCCGTGAAGGTGCTCACCCCGGGTTTCTACGCCCTGGGCGATGCGCGCACGCCGATGTACATCAGCTTTGCCTCCATTGGCGTCTACGGCGCTTTCGCGTTTGCCCTGACGGAACCGCTCGGGCACGTCGGGCTGGCCGTAGCCACCTCGATTTCCGCGACGTTCTCGTTCGCGGTGAAGACGTGGCGGATGCGCTCGGTGCTCGGCGGCATCGATGGCCGCGGCCTGGCGTCGAGCCTGCTTCGCATCTGCGCCGCGGCGGCCGCGATGGCGCTGGTCTGCTGGGCGGCCGACTCCGCCATCCAGGACCGGGCCGGGACGACGCGCCTGGCGCGGGCGCTCAGCCTGCTCGTGTCGATCCCGCTGGGCGTCGCCGTTTTTGGCGGTGCATGCCACCTGCTTCGAGTACGCGAGTTGCGCGATACCATGCGCGCGGTGGGTGCGCCTCTGCGGCGCCGTTTCTCGCGGGGCCGCTGATGCGTGCGAGGTGCTACACTTCGTCTAAATGTTGCCTGACCTCGCGGCGGCCCTCCGGTTGCAAGAGTTGGACTCGCGCGCCGAAGAGTTGCGCAAGGAGATCGCCGCTCTCCCCAAACATATCCAGAAAATCGAACAGACGCTCGAGTCCCACCAGCGCAAACTCGACGCTGACCGCGCCGCCCTCGCCGCCAACCAAAAAGACCGCCGGAAGCATGAAGGCGACATCCAGGTCCACGAGCAGAAGATCTCGAAGCTGCGCGATCAGATGCTGCAGGCCAAGACCAACGAACAGTACCGTGCGTTCCAGCATGAGATCGAGTACTGCCAGAAGCAGATTCGCGATCTCGAAGACCGGATTCTCGACCTGATGACCGAGTCGGAGCCTCTCGAAGCCGGTGTGAAGAAGGCCGAAGCGGCTCTGGCCGAGGAACGGAAGAGAGTCGAGGCGGAGAAGCAGGACGCCAAGAGCCGGACCGCGCAGGATCAGAAGGATCTCGAACGAATCTCCGCCACCCGCGAGGAGGTTGCGGCGTCCATGACGAAGGCCTTCTATGCGAACTACGAGCGCTTGCGGAAGGCGCGTGGAGGCATAGCTGTCTCGGAAGTCGTGGAGGGCATGTGCAGCGTGTGCCACATCGCCTTGCGTCCGGGCGTACTCCAGGAGTTGCGCCAGGGCAGCGTCCATTTTTGCGATAGCTGCAAGCGGATCCTCATTCACCAGCCTCCGCAGAGCTTCGAGGACCTGGCGGGAGAGAACGCGGCGGCCGCCCGTTGACATAGGGGGTAGGGGTATTCTACGCTGATAGGGGGAGGGGGTATTCACCCTGTCGCGTATGCTGCCTGCCACCGAATCCGGCTTTCGAGTCCTGACTATTCCCATCACCGGGATGACGTGCGCGAGTTGCCAGGCGCACGTCCAACGGGCGCTTGCGTCGGTGCCGGGCGTGGAGGAAGCCTCGGTCAACCTGGTCACCCACGAGGCGACCGTGCGGGTGGGGCCGTCGGTTGCGCCGGGAAGCCTGGTGGATGCCGTCCACGCCAGCGGCTACGGCGCCTCGCCGCCCGCCGGGGACGATGATCCTCTGGCCGGACCTCTTGCGCAGGATCGCGAGGATGAGCGGGAGTACGGCGACCGGAAGCGCAAAGCCGCCGTCAGCCTGGCCGCGGGCGCGGTGGCGATGCTGCTCTCCATGCCGCTGATGCACGCTCCGGGCACGCACGGCGACCCCCTGACACGCTGGGTGTCCGGCTGGCTGGACGGCCCGCTGACGGCGGCCTTCCCCTGGCTGTACAGGATGCCGCCGGACGTTCTGCGCTGGATGCTGTTCGCGATCACGGCCGCGCTGCTGTCGTGGGCCGGACGGGGGTTCTACACACGGGCATGGTCGGCGCTGCGTCACCGCACGGCCGACATGAACACGCTGATCGCCCTCGGGACCGGCGCGGCCTTCCTCTACTCAACGGCGGCGACGGTGGCGCCGCACGTGCTGCCCGATGTCTATTACGAAGCGGCCGTGTTCATTGTGGCGCTCATTCTCACCGGCAACGCGTTTGAGAGCCGCGCCCGTCGCCGCACGTCGGCCGCTCTGCTGGGCCTCGCGAACCTCAGACCCAAGACCGCGCGGATCGTGGAGAACCTGATCGAGCGCGAAGTGCCGCTGGAACAGGTGCACCGCGGCAACCTGGTCGCGGTCAAGCCGGGCGAACGGATTCCGGTGGACGGCGAGGTGGTGTCGGGCTCGAGCGCGGTGGACGAGTCGGCGTTTACCGGCGAGCCGATCCCGGTGACCAAGCAACGGGGTGCGCGCGTCATCGGCGGTTCGGTCAATGGGACCGGGAGTCTGCACGTCCGCGCGACCGCGGTGGGCGCCGACTCAGTCCTGGCGCGCATGGTGGACCTGATGCGTGAGGCGCAGGGTACGCGCGCTCCCTTACAGAACCTGGCGGACCGCGTGACGGCGGTGTTCGTGCCGGCTGTGGTAGCGGTGGCGGTCGCGACCTTCGTGGCATGGTACTGGATCGCCGGCGCGGCGCTGGTGCAGGCGTTGAGCGCCTCGGTCGCCGTGCTGATCATCGCCTGCCCCTGCGCCATGGGACTCGCGATCCCGACGGCCGTGATGGTGGCGACCGGGCGGGGCGCCGAACTCGGCCTGCTCATCAAGGGCGGGGAAGCATTGGAACGCGCGAGCCGGATCCGGACCGTGATCTTCGACAAGACGGGAACCCTGACCGAGGGACGGCCCGAGGTGACCGCCATCGAGACGGCTCCCGGCACGGATGCTGCTCGTGTGCTGGCATTCGCCGCTTCGGTCGAGAGGGATTCGGAGCACCCGCTGGCTGGAGCGGTGCTGCGCGCGGCCGGCGAGCGCGGATTGCCGCCGGCCCGCGTGGAGGAGTTCCGGTCGCAGCCTGGCGGCGGGGTGTCCGGCGTCGTGGAGGGAGTCCGGGTGCTGGCCGGAACCGCCGCCTGGCTGGAAGAGCACGGGGTGGCTGTGGGACCCTTAGCGGATAAAGCGGAGATACTCGCCTCCGGAGGCGCGACCCCGCTTTTCGTCGCAATCGGCGACGAGGCGGCTGCCGTGATCGGCGTCTCGGACCCCCTGCGAAGCGAAGCTGCGGACACGGTTCGCGCGCTGACCGGCATGGGTATGGAGATCGCCCTGGTCACCGGGGACCGGAGAGCGACGGCCGACGCAGTGGCGCGGGCGGCGGGCATTGCGCGCGTGGTCGCCGAAGTCCTACCCGAAGGAAAAGTCGAAGCGGTGCGCGCCTTGCGCGTGGCGGGACCGGTGGCCATGGCTGGCGACGGCGTCAACGATGCCGCGGCGCTGGCGGAGGCGGACCTCGGCATCGCGATGCACTCCGGTTCGGATATCGCGCGCGATGCCGCCGATGTCACCCTGTTGCATGGAGGACTGGACGGCGTCGCGACCGCGCTCAGTCTCGGCCGCGCCGCGCTGCGGGTGATGAAGCAGAACCTGTTCTGGGCGTTTGCTTACAATGTCGTGAGTATCCCGATTGCCGCCGGGGCGCTTTACCCCTGGCTGGGAGTACAGTTGAGTCCTGTGCTGGCGAGCGCGGCGATGGCGTTCAGCTCGGTCAGCGTGGTGACCAATAGTCTGCGATTACGCGGCTGGCGTCCGGCCGCCGGAGGGAAGTCATGAAGAGTCAACCACAACTGGTGGCGCAATGCGGGTGCGACCCGGAGCCGGAGCGCAAAGCCGCGGGTGTCGATCCCGCGATCAAGGGGGCCAATCTGCGCCGGCTGCGGCGCATCGAAGGGCAGATCCGCGGCCTGCACCGCATGGTGGAGGAAGATCGCTATTGTGCCGATATTCTGGTGCAAGTATCGAGTGTCCAGGAAGCGTTGCGGGGCGTTAGCCGGGAACTGATGCGCAACCACCTGCGGCACTGCGCCACGAAGGCGCTTCAATCGGGCGATGCCGGCGCGTCGGAAGCAATGTACGACGAGCTGCTCGACCTGTTCGGCCGTTACGCGCGCTAGCGGGTGGTACCCTCGATCGCGGCCGGGCACGTCGATAGGGATAGCTGGAATGCCCCGACAGCCGCGGGTATCTTGTAGGGAGGGCAAGGCGATGACGGATCGGAGATACATCGAGATTCCCGGCGACGCCAGCCACGAGCTGCCGCCGCTTCTGATTCATGGAGTGCCGGACGAACCCGGCCGCGACGAGGTGGTAGACCGCGCCGCCGCCCTGGTGGAGGCCGAGGACCTGATCGCCGCCGATGCCGGCGCGGCCGACTTCGAACAGCGCAAGTTCGACCTCGCCCTCCAACTGGCCGGCTTGTACCGGTCGCTGGTGGACCACTGGGCCTGGGGCGACTCGGTCGTTGAGTGGATCCGGCAGTGCGAGATTACCTTCCAGGCCAACGCCGCGCTGCGGCCGCTGCTGCACCCGGACGTCTGGCCGCATGCGGGCCGGTCGAGCTTCGTCGAATTGCTTGCCGACAAGGCCGTTTCCACGCCTGGAATCGGCGTCGAGCAGGCAGTCGGGCTGCGCCTGACGTTCCGCCAGCCGCCGCCGATCGATTCGCTGTCAGACCAGTTCCTGTTCTTCCTGCGGGCGTCGGTTGCCGATTCGGCGTACCGCGCATGGGCGCACCTGGCGCAGGACACCCCGTCGCTACTGCCGCCGGACCGCTTCTTCTTCCAGGTGCACCGGATCACCCGGGAGGAGACGAACTGATTGTTCGTCGTCGCCGTCTCTGAAGGGTGCGAGTTGCGGCTGCTGGAAGAGTGCCACGTTCCGGCGCTGCACCGGGTGATTGAGCGCAACTACGAATCGTTAGAGCCTTGGTTTGCCTGGGCGCACCCGGCGCCGGCGGAGGAAGATACGCGGGCCTTTGTCGGGCGCGCTTTGCGGCAGTTCGCACAGGGCGAGGGTTTCCACTGCGGCATCTGGATTGACGGGAACCTTGCGGGATCCATCGGGTTGCACCGGATCGACTGGCAGCACCGCCACGTGAGTCTTGGCTACTGGCTTGACGCAGCGGTGCGGGGCAGGGGACTCATGACGGCCTGTTGCCGGGCGGTGCTCAACCACGTCTTCGGAGAACTTGCGTTGGAGAGGGTCGAGATCCGCTGCGCGACGGGCAACACGAAGAGCTGCGCGATTCCGGAACGGCTCGGGTTTCGGAAGGAAGGCGTCCTGCGGAGAGTAGAGCGCGTCGGGGACCGTTACAACGATCTGGTCGTCTGGTCTCTTCTGCGGGAAGAATGGAAAGGATGAAGCTCGTGCTGGCATCGGCGTCGCCGCGGCGCAGGGAGTTGCTGGCCGCGGCGGGCATCCCGTTCCGGCTCGCCCCGGCGCCCGGCGTCGACGAGACGCCTCTACCGGGGGAACTGCCGGAGCCCTACGTTCTGCGGCTGGCGCGTGAAAAGGCGCTCAGTGTCAGAGCCGCGCCGGGAGAGGTTGTCCTTGGCGCCGACACAGTCGTGGTCGCCGGCGGCGAAATGCTCGGCAAGCCGGTGGACGCGGCAGATGCCGCGCGCATGTTGCAGCGGCTCTCCGGCAGAACGCACGAAGTGATCACAGGCGTCTGCCTTGCGTTTCCGGAGTCGCGCCGCGCCGATTCCGCGACGACCTTCGTGCATTTCTCACCGCTCTCTCCGGAAGAAATCGCCGCCTACATCGCTTCCGGCGAACCGATGGACAAAGCCGGGGCGTACGGCATCCAGGGCCGCGCCTCGCGTTTTGTGGAGCGCATCGAGGGCTGTTATTTCAACGTGGTCGGCCTGCCGGTCTCGCTCGTGTGCCGGATGTGGCGCGAGGCAACCGGAACGCCGCTCGATTCGGCCGTACTTTCCCCGCACGCTTGAGATACACTATGGGCTTCATGGAGAAGAAGCCCTTCTACGGCTGGTGGATCACGGTCGCCGCCTTCTGCACCTTCGGCATCGCCGTCGGCCTCCCTTACTACAACATCACGTTCTTCTACGATTACTTCGAGAAGCCCGTGGCGGAGGGCGGCTTCGGCTGGACGCGCGACAAGATCGTGCTCGGTTTCCCCATCGCTGCGTTGTTCACGCTGTGGATCGGGCCGCTTCTGATCCACCGCTTCAGCCCGCGCAAACTGATCCTGTTCGGTACGGCGATGACGTTTCTCGCGTTCGCCGGCTGGAGCCAGATGTCCGGACAGTTGAGCGTCTACTTCACGCTCTGGTTCGTCTACACGCTGGGCTACATCTTCTCCGGGCCCATTCCGCACCAGGTGATCATTTCACGCTGGTTCCGGCGGATGCGCGGGCGGGCCATGGGTGTCACGTATGTCGGCGTAGCAGTGTTCGGCTCCCTTGGCTCGCTGCTGGCGAAACCTTTGGCGGAGTCGGCGCTGGGCTTCCGGGGAGCGCTGTTTGTGCTGGGTGCAATCGTTCTCCTGGCTTGGCCGCTGGCGATCTTCGTTCTGCGCGACAGGCCTGAGGAGAAGGGACAGTACGCCGACAACGATCCGGACGCCGGCACGGTACAACTGGCGCCGCCGGCGAGCATCAGGTTCCTGCTGTCACGGCCCGCCTTCTGGTTGCTGGTGATCGGATCGCTCTGTTCGATCGGCGCAATCGGCTCGATCAACCAGCACATGAAACTGGTGTTCAAGGATCAGGGATTCGTTGACCAGGAACAATTGAACTCCGTCTGGCGGAACGCAAGCGTCCTGATCCTCTGGTCGAGCATCGCCGGACGCCTCGTCATGGGCTGGCTGGCCGACAAGTTCCCCAAGAAGTACGTGATGTTCGCGACATACGCCATGGTGGCAGCGACGATTCCGCTGATGCTTCTGGTGCGGCCGGAGCAGGGGCACTTCCTCTACGTCTTCGCCGTCATGTTCGGCTTCGGCATGGGCGCCGACTACATGCTGATCCCGCTCATGGCCGCCGAGCAGTTCGGCGTGAACAGTCTGGCACGCGCCATGGCGATTATTCTTCCCACCGACACCATCGGCCAGACGTGGTTCCCTATTTCGTCGCTCTGCTCCGCGAACACTACGGCGACTATGACCATGCTCTGATGGCTGTGTTTGTCATGGCCGCCCTGGGCGCGGTGGCGATCGCCCTACTTCCCAAACACGGCAAGGTGGATGAGGCACTTCAAGTACAAGAACCTGACAGAACTGCAAGCGGCCGCTGAGCAACGCGGCGCTTCCCATGTCCAGTTTGAGCCGGATGCGGCGCGGGTCCGCGAGATCCTCGCGCGGCCTGTTCCGGTCGCCGGGCTTACCGTTGGCAACTCGCTGGCGATCCATCCGATGGAAGGCTGCGACGGCGAACTCGACGGCCGCCCGGGCAACCTGACCTGGCGCCGCTACGAGCGGTTCGCCACCGGAGGCGCAAAGCTCATCTGGTTCGAGGCGACCGCGGTGCGCGAAGATGGCCGGGCCAATACGCGGCAACTGTGGATCACTCCCGAGAACGCCGATGAGTATGCACGCCTGTTGGAGCGGATTCTGACGCTCCACCGCGAGCGGTTCGGCACGACGGACGATCTGCTGGTCCCGATCCAGTTGACGCATTCGGGCCGCTATGCCGTCGGCAAACGCACGATCGCCTTCCACAATCCGTATCTCGACGAGAAGACCGGTATCCCGACCGATTATCCGGTCATCTCCGACGGAGAGTTGGAGCGCCTGGAGGATGAGTTCGTCGCGGCCGCGAAACTGGCCGCCGGCGCCGGCTTCCGCGCGTTCGACGTGAAGGTGACGCACGGCTACCTGCTGAGCGAGCTGAGCGGCGCCACAACACGCGAGGGTCCCTATGGCGGGCCGCTCGAAAACCGCTTCCGGTTTGCGCGCAACCTTCTTGGCAAACTGCGGGCTACGCTTGGCAAGGACGCCATCCTCTGCATGCGCCTGGGCTGCTTCGACAGCGTGCCGTACTACCGGGACGAAAAGACGGGAATCGGCGTCCCGTGCAATTTCACCACGCCGTATCCGTACGGGTTCGCCGTCAACCGGGACAATCCCCTGGAACCCGACCTTGCGGAAGCCGCCGCCGCCGTGGGTCTGGTCAAAGAGGCGGGCGTTCAAGTACTGAACGTGTCGCTCGGCTGCCCGTATTACAACCCTCACGTCGGGCGCCCCTTCGAGCGGCCCGACGATGGCAACTACGAACAGCCTGAGCATCCGCTGGCGGGCGTGGACCGGCACTTCCGCGTCGCCGGAGCACTGCAGGCGGCTTACCCGGATCTGCCGATGGTCGGCACCGGCTATAGCTGGTTGCAGAAGTATGCGATCAATGCCGGCGCATGGAACGTGGACCAGGGGCACATCCGTTTCGTTGGCGTCGGCCGGGGCGTGCTTGCCTATCCGGATTTCGCCGTCGATGCGTTGACGAAGGGCGAACTGGAGGAACTTCGGGTGTGCAAGACACTGACGTATTGCACGTTCCTGATGCGGCAGAAGAATCACCCTCTGGGTCAGTTTCCGACCGGGTGCCCGCCGTTTGACAAGGAGATCTACGGCGAGATTATGAAGCAGGCCCGCGCCGCACAACGCTCGGGGGCGCAATAGCCTTGGAACCGCGGTACGTCCAGGTCAACGCCCGCGACAACGTCGCCATCATTGTGAACCCGGAAGGACTCGCGGCGGGAGTGGCATTTCCTTCCGGACTCGCCCTGCGCGAAGCGGTCCCACAGGCGCACAAGGTCAGCCTGCGGGATCTCGAAGCCGGCGAATGCATTGTGCGGTACGGCGAGGTGATCGGGCGGGCGAACCGCGCGATTCCGGCCGGATTCTGGGTGCGGGAAGATATGCTCGATCTGCCCGCGGCGCCGCCCCTGGATGAGTTGCCCCTGGCCACCAACGTTCCGGCGCCGCAACCGGCGCTGCACGGGTACACATTCGACGGCTACTGCAATGACGACGGTTCGGTGGGCACGAAGAACCTGCTCGGCATCGCAACCACCGTGCAGTGCGTCGCGCCGACTGTGGAGTACGCGGTCCGGCGGATCCAGGCCGAGCTGCTGCCGCGGTATCCGAACGTCGACGGCGTGGTCGCGATCACGCACACGTATGGCTGCGGGGTTGCGATCGATGCTCCGGGCGCGGCCGTACCGGTCCAGACGCTGCGGCATATCAGTCTGCACGCCAATCTGGCCGGCCTGCCGCTGGTCGTGAGTCTGGGATGCGAGAAGATGCAGCCGGCGCGGCTGTTCTCCTCGGACCTGCCGGTGCTGGGCGACGGGCCGGCCGTGATCCGGATGCAGGACGAGGAACTGCGCGGGTTCGGCAACATCATCGGCGCCATCATGCGCGCGGCCGAACAGCGGCTGGAGGAACTCAACCGGCGCCGGCGGCAGACCGTGCCGGCGTCGGAGTTGGTGGTCGGGTTGCAATGCGGAGGAAGCGACGCGTTTTCCGGCGTCACGTGCAATCCGGCGGTCGGCTACGCGGCGGACCTGCTGGTCCGCGCCGGCGCCACCGTTATGTTCTCCGAGGTCACCGAAGTGCGCGACGCCGTCCACCTGCTGACGCCGCGCTGCGCGACTGAGGAAGTGGGCCGGGCGCTCGTGCGCGAAATGCGCTGGTACGACGAGTATCTGGGCCGCGGGCACGCAGACCGAAGCGCGAATCCCACGCCGGGCAACAAGCGCGGGGGCCTGGCGAACGTCGTGGAGAAGGCGCTGGGGTCGGTCGCGAAGGCGGGCAGCTCGGCGCTCGCAGCGGTGGCCAGCCACGGCGAGAAGGTAATGGCGAAGGGACTGGTATTTGCCGCGACGCCCGCGGGCGACTTTGTCTGCGGCACCCAGCAGTTGGCGTCGATGAACATGCACGTCTTCACGACGGGCGAAGGGTCGCCGTATGGCCTTGCCATGGTGCCGGTCGTGAAAGTGTCCTCAAGAACGTCGCTGGCGGAACGTTGGTACGACCTGATTGACGTGGACGCCGGCCGGATCGCGACCGGGGAGGCGACGATTCAGGATGTCGGCCGGGAGTTGTTCCAGTTCCTGCTGGACGCGGCCAGCGGCCGCAGGAAAACCTGGACGGATCACTGGGGCCTGCACAACGCGCTGGCCCCGTTCAATCCGGGTCCGGTGACCTAGAACACAAGAGACGCGCCAGCGGACACTTCGATCTGGCGCAGCCAGCCCTGCCCGCCCGAGGAAAACGGCTTCGGGTTGCGGTATTCGCGCAGGTCCACGCGCAAGCCCCACATCGACGTGACGGTCACCTTCACCCCACCGCCGTAGTTCAGACCGTACTTGGTCACGCCTTGCCCCCACGTGACATTCGCCCCGGGTGGCACGTAGGTGGAAAAGTGCGCTCCGCCTACGAGGAACGGCCGCACCGGGAATCCCTCCGGCGTCGCGTAGAGAAGATAGCCGTAAGTGCCCTGATGCGTGGTCACGCTCAGGGGCTCGCTTTGCGTGGTTGTGCCGGATGTGAAGCTGTCCACTACCTTCGTCCGGCTGTAGGCGTAGCCAACCTCATGGCCGGTGAAGCGACCGGTGTTAAGCGTCAGACGCAAGCCGAACCGGGTGCCGTCATCGAACTTGAGATTGAAGTCCTCCCCTGCTTCGAGGACTTCGTTGCGGATCAAGGTGCGTCCGAAGCTGATCCCCATTTCGGCGGCCTGGCCGAACATGAGCGAGGGGGCGAGCAGTGCGGACGCGGTCGTCAGGAAGGTGGGAAGAAGTCGTTTTGTCATGTCACACTTTTGATGCGGCAAGAAATTTATCGCGGCATTGGGGCGAACAAAAATGCCGGATCGTCCCCTCGATCTCGAGCTTGACGGAGGAGGACGGCGCTACGTAAGTACCGCAGACTGGATCGCGCTGCAGTTCGCCGCCAGGGACTTCCTGTTTCGGGGCACGGCGGCGGGCGGCGGGCTCTTCCGGATCTCTCCGTCCCGACATCGCTTTCGCGATAGCCACAAACGCATATCGCAAGAGAGCGATGGCCAGAACAACGAGGAGTAACCGGAGGGCGTTTCGAAGCATGGAATTTCCGAACTTCCGGGGCGCACCCTCCAGCCGGTGCGCCCCGCGAAACCGTAGTGAATGCTGGACTAGCTACTTCTTCTTCTTGGCTTTGCCCTTTTTCTTGGCGTCAGGATTCTGATACTCGGTATCGATCTGGGTGTCGAGCATGGCGATCATGCCTTTCGCGGATTCGGCGAAAGGACCGGTCGGCTTCAAATCGAGGTATTTCTGGAACGCCTCACGCATTCCCTCGGGCGGGACCATCTTGCCCGACGCGTCCGCCTGCATCTTCGAGCTGAGGTAGATACCCAACTGATAGTGGGAGTCGGCGTGCTCGGGATCGGCCTCAATCGCCTTCTTGAAGGCCGCGCCCGCGGGCTCCAACTGCTGGTTGTTGACGAGCAGCGCGCCGAGGTTGTAGAAGTACATGCCAGCCTTGGTCGGCTCGATCTCGGCTGCCTTCGTCAACTGTTCCTGCGCCTCGTCGAATCTCTTCGCCTTGGCGAGCGCCAGACCGTAGTTATTGCGGTAGCCGGAGTCTTCCGGCTTCAGCTCAATCGCCTGGTTGAAGGCTTCGAACGCCTGGTTATACAGTTGTGTCTGCTCGTCGCCCGTCTTGAGGCCTGCCATGCTGGCACGCGCATCGGCCAGTTGCGCCCAGATGACGGGCTGCTTGGGATCCATCTCGGCGGCACGCGTGAGGTTCTCCGCGGCGGTGGGATAATCCCGCGCCTGCATCGCCTCCATTCCGGCGTTGAACGCGTCGTTCAGCTCTTTGTTCTTCGCCATCTGCTTCTCGCGCTCTTTGATGGCTTTCTCCATGGCCGCCTTCTGCTCAGGCGTCATGTCGCGGGCTTGTTCCTTGGTGATCGTGCCGGTTTCCTGGGCCTTGTTGAAGGCCTCCTGCTTCTTGGCGAGGGCTTCCAGGTCGAAGTTGATCTCGACCGGTTCCCCAAGCCGCGTGCGGACCCCGTTTACCGAGTCCACCGACTTGCCCCCGACCTCGACAGTCAGGTTGTAGGTGCCCAACGGCAAGCCGGCGTGAATGAACTCACCCTTCTTGTTGGACTTGGTCTTGTAGTTGCCGCGGATGTCTTGCCGCTCAATCTTGACGATGGCGTCCTTCAGCGGCTTGCCGTCGGGACCCTTGACCATGCCGATAAAGGTTCCGGTCTGCGCGGACGCAGTCATCGTGGACAGAAACAGGCCGGCAATCGCCAGCAATGGGAGCTTCCAGCTCATCGTGTGGGTCACGAGTCACCTCCAAGTAGAATGACGCTCATTTTACTCTCCAGGATACTACAGGCTCTCATCTTAGGGGTTTTGACGGCACGGCCGGATCTTCCGTGTAGTCCGGGGCTGGGCGCGTATACCGGGCGAAGTAGAACCACGACTGGACCTTGTCCCGGGAGAGGTTGAACACCGTGTGCACGGTCTCGCCGTTCGGCGGAGCGATGAAGCCAGTGTGGGCGGGCATGTCGCGGATCTCACTGCCCAGCATCAGAAGCGCAGGTTCATCCGGCAGCATCTTGGTCCAAACCTCTTCCCAGTCCGGCGGATGGGGGTGAGGGGAGCCGATTGTCATCGGCGCCATGTAGACGATCAGAATCTTCTCATTCGGATGCAGCCCGTCAGACGGATGGAAGAGGTTCTTCGCCATGTAGCTCCAATGAGCGTTCTTCTCGGCGATGGGAAGGACGTGGACGTCCTTCACGAGAATGTCCTTGCGCGGTGTGACGCCCGCCGGGTTCTCCCAGCGCAGCATCAGCATCTCGAGCGGCGTATCGCCCAGATTCGTCAAACGGTGTGGCTGGTCGGGCGGGATCAAAAACGTGATCCCTTCGCGCAGATCCCAATATTCCTTCCCATTGTCCAGCCGCCCTTCGCCGCGTTCGACAAAGAAGATGAACTGGTCAGGGTACCTGGACAGCGGCGTCACGTTGCGAGGGAGCAGCGTCGCCGTGGCGAAGTCCTTGCGGTATTGCAGGACCGCGCCCGGATCGCCCGGCTTGTGCGGATCGCCGGCCGTGAGAATCGAGCGCGTCAGCATCACCTCGTGGGACACACGCGCGAGCGACTGGAATGGGTTGCCGATGTAGCGGTCGGGATCGACGCCCATCTTCTCGTTTGAGGGAAAGGCGCGAAACTGGGCGCACAACGGGAGTCCGGAAAGCAGGACGGAGGCAACAAGCAAAGCGCGGAGCATGATCAAGGATCTTATCGCGGATCCCCTGTCTCCGGAGAAAGATGTCCAGCTTCCCTCAGGGACCGGCAATGAAGCTGTTCGCCTTGGCAAGATCCGGACTGGGAAAGCGGAAACCGGCGAAAGGCCGCACATGCCCTCCGCTGCAGCGGAACACCGTCCTGGCCGTTAGGACCCCTCTCAAGCCGCGCGTAGGTCGTCCTGGGATCGAGGCTGCGCTGCTCCCTGGGGAGGGGTCCCGGCCCCTACTTCACCGTGACCAATACCGCTTTCGACGGCGCCCCTCCGATCGTCAGCAACATCGGGTAGGTGCCCGGAGGCAACTGCGGCACGATGAGGTTGACCTGCAGCAGCGCCACGAAGCCCGGCGTCAGCCCTGAGAAGAACGGTTTCACCACCGTGTCGCCGATTTTCACCGTCGTCTCGCCGGTCGCGAGTGAAAGCGGGTCGCCCGAGGGGGCCGCGGGCGAGCCTGTCGACACCGGGTTGTCTACCGCGCCCTGCCCCGTCGCGTAGACGACTAACGAGCTGCCCGCCGCCGCCGGTTTGTCCGCGCTGTTGATGGAGCCATCCGCGTTCACCGCCACTGCACGGCTTTCCCCGTATTGCAGGACCCCCGGCGCGCTCGGCGAGACTGTGAAGTCGACCGTCGCCGCCGGAGCCCCGTCAATCGAAACCGTTGCCGTCGCCGGTCCTGCCGCCACTTCAAACGGGACCTGCAGATTGATCTGTGCGGGGCTGACATAAAACAGCGGCGCGGGAACCCCGTTGACGCTGACGCTGGTCCCTCCAAGCACCGCCGGCATCGGCAGTTGTGAGTTGACTACCTCCTGCGCCGCCAGCCGGTTGCCAAAAATGGACGCGAAGGAACCCGGCGCGACGTCGCCCCAGACGAAGCTCGCGCCGTTCGTCAGCGCGCACGCCGGGATGTTCGTCGTCTGAGCATCCAGTGTTCCGCTCACTCCAATCTGGACATAACGGCGGATGCCCCCGCCGTCCACGCGGAAAACGCTGGCGCCCGGTCTGTCACCGGTCTTGGCGCGCACGAACGTCAGGCCCGGAACACCTTCCGGCGCCCGGTCGAGTTCCAGGACCTCGCCTCCGCACAGCGCCGTGACGGTGATCGGCTCGTCCACCGGCACGCCCGAGCGGTCCAGAAGCCGAAGCCCAAAAGTCGTCTCCCCGGCCGGCTCCTGTGCGTCTTTCCCCTCCGGGTTTTCGAGAACCGTGATCGACGAAGCCGTCGTGGAGGACACCGCGTACCAGTAGGGAACCGTCACCGCAGTCTGGTTCGCGTCGGATCGGATGACAATCCGGCCCTGGTACTCGCCTTCAGCCAGACCCGTGCCTGAAAAACGCACCTGGACCGCCGCCGCTTCGCCCGGGTTAATCGCAAAAGCTCCGCTCGAAAGCACGGGCTGCGCCTGAGAGCCAGGGAACGGGTTTACCGTCAGCGTGTAATTCGCCCGGCTCGATCCGAGGTTCACCATCACCAGATTCTGCGCGAGGTCCACCGTGCCCTCGCCGGCGCCGAACTTGATCGCCGTCGGGCTCACGGCGGTGGTCGCCTGCAGCGCCGCCATCATGTCCAGGCGCCCCGCGCCGGCAAACCGGATGGGGGCCGCCTGTCCGTTTGCGTAAACCAGCGGCTCCGCGGTGTTGATCAGCAGCGATCGGTAGGTGAGCGGAGTCAACCCCGGCCTGGCCGCCTTGAGCAGCGCGGCCGCCCCTGCCACCACAGGAGTGGCGAAACTTGTGCCTTGGGTGACCGTCCACGGTTCTCCGTTCTTCAGCGTGCTATCCGCCGTCAGAAAACTGTCGCCTGTCGCCAGCACGTCCGGTTTGAGGCCCGGCCCGAAGTTGGGTCCGCGGCTCGAGAAATCCGACACCCGCCTGGGATCCTTTGGTGTGATCTGGTCGCCCTCAATTCCGCGGTTGTTCGACGAAGACCCCACGGTGATTGCCAGCGGGGCCGTTCCCGGGCTGTTGATGGTGTTTTCGTCCGGCCCGGCATTTCCGGCCGCGGCGATCACCAGCACCCCCGCTTCCACTGCTGCCTGCACGGCGGCTACCTGCGGGTCGCTGGCCGGATCGGCCGGGATGTCGCTGCCCAAGCTCATGTTGATGACGTCCATCCCGTCCTTGACGGCGTCGTCGATCCCCTTGATGATGCTTTCCGTTGAGCCGCCCCCCGTGTTGCCGAGCACCTTATAGTTGCCCAGGTACGCGGCCGGCGCCGCGCCCGCAATTGTGATTCCCCTGATTTCCCAGCCTACCCCCGCCGCGGCGAAAGCGGCGTTTGTCCCGTGCCCGACGAAATCCCTGGCGTCCGTGCCGTAATTGGCTTCGTTCAGCGATTCGTAACTCCGTGCCACGATCACCTTGGAATTGACCAGCCCCTGGTTCTGCGGCCCGCTGACCTGTGGGAAGCCCTCCAACGCCGGCAGATCCCCGGCGAATCCCGGGTGCGTATTGTCGATACCGGAGTCCAGAATCGCGATCTTCATCCCCGCTCCTGCCTGTGCGTAGCCGCCCACCCGGCCCCAGGCATCAGGGACCTTGTGTATCGTCAGCGCCCCGTCGAGCCGCGCCCTTACCTGCCGGACCGGGTGCACCCGCGCGACGCCTGGCAGTTGCCTCAACTCGGCAAGGCGGTCGTCGGAGACCCGCACGAACAGGCCATTGAAGACCGTGTCCACCGAGTCCCGCACATCGCCGCCCAGGCGCATGACGGCCCTACGAACCTGCTGCTGCTCGGCGGCGAGCGCCTCCCTGCGCTCCGTGGCGGCCTGCCTGGTCCCGCCGCGTTTGGCGGCGTATGTCGCGGCCGGTTCCCCGGCAAGCTCAAGAATATACCGGCCGCTTATAGTCTGCGCCTGGGCTACGCCAAGCGTAAGCAGTCCTAGAACGACCAATGTCAGTCTCATGATGGTGTGTGCTTCCCCTCGATCCGGTGCTGGCTGATGATGCGCCGCACGAAACTTGCCAGTCCGGCGCTTCCCAGTCGCTACCAAAGTGTAAGCGATTTATCAACTATCCTGATTCTCATGGAACAGTTGCTCGAAGGCCGTGTCGCGCTGGTCACCGGCGGAGGCCGAGGCATCGGCAAAGCGATCGCCGCGCGCCTGGCGGAGGCGGGCGCGTCCGTGGTGATCGCGAGCCGCAAGGCGGAGATCCTCGAAGCCGCCGCCGCGGAACTGCCCGGCAAAGTGGTCGCGATCCCCTGCCACATCGGCCGCAAGGACCAGGTAGAGGCGCTCGTGGCGCGGATCGAGGCGGATCTCGGCAGCGTCGATATCCTCGTGAACAATGGAGCTACGGCCCTTGGACAGGGCCCGGCGCTGGAGGTCACCGAGGAGGCGCTGCTCAAGACGTTCGAGATTAACGTGGTCGCGGCGCACCGGCTGATCCGGCTGATCGCGCCGGGGATGCAGCGGAAAGGCAGAGGCGTGGTGATCAACGTCGCGTCGATCGCCGGGATCCGCCCGCAGGAGCAGGGACTCGCCTACAGCGCGTCCAAGGCCGCGCTCATCATGGTCACGCGGAGTTGGGCCGTGGAACTCGGACGCTGGGGCGTCCGGGTCAATGCCATCGCGCCCGGGTTGATCAAGACCGATTTCAGCGCCTACTTCTGGGAAAGCGAAGAACACATGCGCCGGCTGGAGGCGACACAGCCCCTCCCGCGCGTCGGGTTGCCCGAAGAAGTAGCCGGGATGGCGCTCTATCTCGCCTCCGATCAGGCCTCCTTCGTCACCGGACAGACGTTCGTTGTGGATGGTGGCGCGACCTGCGCCTGATATATTATCTGAATCCGATGCGATCCATTCGAGCCCTGACGCTGCTTGCCGCGACGCTCGGGAGCGCTGTCGCGCACGATGGCTACCGCGTCATCGAATCCCGCTGCCTGCAGTGCCACGGGGAAGCAGTGGCACTGTCCGGACTGAAGCTGAATTCGAGAGAAGGTGCTCTGCGGGGCGGTTCGCGCGGCGCTGCCGTTACGCCGGGCGATGCGCGGGCGAGCCTGCTCTGGCAACTCCTGAACCACGCTCAGGCGCCAGCGATGCCGCCTACCGGCAGGCTGGCGGATGGCGAGATCGCCGCGGTCCGCGATTGGATCGATTCCGGCTTTGCGTGGCCTTCTGAAACGAAGGCTGTGCGCAGTGAGTGGTGGGCGTTTCGCAAGCCGGACCGGCCCCCCGCGCCGCCGGGCGACGCGGCGGTCGACGCGTTCCTGGACCGGGCGATGCGCGCCAAGGGCCTCCATCCCGCGCCCGAGGCGGACCGCCGGACGCTGGTCCGGCGCGCCTACCGCAATCTGCACGGGCTGCCGCCCACTCCGGAACAGGTGGATGCTTTTCTGCGCGATGACTCCCCCGACGCTTGGGCGAAGCTGATTGACGCGCTGCTCGAATCCCCGCGCTACGGGGAAAAATGGGGCCGCTTCTGGCTCGACCTGGTGCGCTACGGCGACACCGCCGGCTTCGAGACCGACCCCTATCACCTCGATGCCTGGCGGTACCGCGACTACGTCATCAAGTCCGCCAACGAAGACAAACCCTACGACCGGTTCATCCGGGAGCAACTCGCGGGCGACGAGATGTGGCCCGGCGATGCAGCCGCGGTTACCGCGACCGGCTACTTCCGCGTCGGACCGCACCGCGACCTGCAAGTGAAGGTCGAAGAACAGAACCGGATCGAGAAGCTCTCCGACTATGTCGAGACGACCTCCGGCGTCTTTCTCGGCCTGACGCTTGGCTGCGCCCGCTGCCACGATCACAAGTTCGACCCCCTGCCGCAGCGCGATTTCCTCCGCATGCAGGCGATCTTCGAACCGGCCGTGAACCGGCGTCACATGCTGCAGCCGCTTGCCCTGCTGAGCGATGTTTCGTATACGAAGCGTGAGTTCAAGCTCTGGCAGATCGGAGCGCAGGTGGCGAGCCTCTACGCGCCGTATGAGAAGCAACTCCGGCGGCAGAAGCTGGCCGGTCTGCCGGACTCCGTCCTCAAGGCTTTCGAAACGCCCCAGGATCAGCGCTCGGCCGAACAGCAGGCGCTGGTCACCGAGTACAACCGGCAGGCGCGGGTGGCAGAAGACGAAATTCGCGAGGCGCTCTCGGCGGAGGACCGCGAGACGCTGGACGCCGTCGAGAAGCGGCTGGTGACAATCTTCCGCGGTTATGGCCCGCCGCCATTCGTCGATGGGATCGGCGACGCGGCGCCCGTCTGGCGTGTGAAAGACCAAATACGCCCCGGATTTCCCGCCGTGGTGGGAGGTGGCGATGTGCCGGACGCGCCCGAGGGCGCGAAGTCCACCGGAAGGCGCACCGCGCTCGCCAACTGGATTGCGAGTCCCGAAAATCCGCTGACGGCGCGCGTGATGGTCAACCGGATCTGGCAGTTCCACTTCGGACGCGGCCTGGTGCCCACGGCCAGCGATTTCGGCGTGCGCTCGGGCCGGCCGTCGCACCCGGAACTGCTGGACTGGCTGGCGACGGAGTTCGTCCGCCAAGGCTGGTCCGTCAAGGCGATGCACCGGCTGATCATGAACACGGCGGCCTACCGCCGGTCGGCTGCGCCAGTGGCGAAGTCACGGGAGGCCGATCCCGACAACGTGTTCCTTTCGCACATGAGCCGGCGGCGGCTGACGGCTGAAGAGATCCGCGACTCGGTCTTGTATGCGGCGGGCGAGTTGAACCTCAAGATCGGCGGCCCGCCCGCGGTGCCGCCGCTCGACGAGGAAGAACTCTACGGCATCATCGGCAACGTCGGGGACGCGTGGCCGGTGTCGCCGGATCCGGCGCAGCACAACCGCCGCGGCATTTACCTGCTGGCGCGCCGCACTTTCGTGCAGCCGATGTTCGCCGTCTTCGACCAGCCGGACGGCGTCGGTTCCTGCCCGCGGCGCAACGAAAGCACCACCGCGCCGCAGTCGCTGACGCTGCTCAACAGCCGCTTCACGGTGGACCAGGCGCGCAAGCTGGCCGCCGCCGCGCCCGATCCCGCAGCGATGTGGCGGCGCGTGCTCGGGCGCGAGCCAACGCGGCAGGAGGACGAGTGGGTCCGGGCGTTTCTCGCGGCGCAGGCGGCCAACCAAAGCAGCGAAGAAGACGCGCGCGCCGAACTGGCCCGCGCTCTGCTGAACCTGAACGAGTTTCTGTACGTGGATTGAGGGACCAGTCATGACGCGACGCGATCTTCTGCTCAAGACCGGCCGCGGTTTCGGCGCCCTGGCAATGGCTGGGATGCTCGACGCCGCCGCGACCCGCGCCAATCCCCTGGCGCCTCGGAACCCGCATCAGCCCGCCAAGGCGAAGTCGGTCATCTATCTGTTCATGCACGGCGGACCGAGCCAGGTCGACACGTTCGACCCCAAGCCCGAACTCACGAAGCGCAGCGGACAGCCATTGTCGCTCGAGATCGCGAAGACCATTCAGACCACGTTCATTCACGACCCGACGAAAGCGAAGCTGCTGGGGAGTCCGTGGCAGTTCCGCCCCGGCGGCAAGAGCGGTCTCGAGATCTCCGACCTGTTCCCGCACCTGCGCGAGCGTGCCGACCACCTGGCCGTGATCCGCAGTTGCCGCAGCGACGTGTTTGACCATGCGCCGGCGATCTATCTCGTCAACTCCGGGTCGCAGTTTCCCGGACGCCCGTGCCTTGGGTCGTGGGTCACCTACGGGCTCGGTACGGAGAACCAGAACCTGCCGGCGTTTGTCGTGATGACGGATGGCTCGACGAAATCGGGACCGGCGGGATACGGTCCCGGCTTCCTGCCCACCGTCTACGAAGGGACCGTCCTGCGCAGCGGTGAGAGCCCGATCCTGCACCTGCGCACGCCGGAAGGCGTCCGGCCGAAGACGCAGCAGACGACCATCGACTTCATCACGCAGCTCGACCGCCTGCATGCCCAAACGCAGCCGGACTTCACGCTGGACGCGCGCATCGCCGCCTATGAGCTGGCATACCGCATGCAGGCCGAAGCGCCCGAAGCGGTCGACATCTCGCGCGAGACCGAGGCCACGCGGCGCCTGTACGGCATCGGCGAGAAGGACACGGATGACTTCGGGCGCAAGTGTTTGCTCGCGCGGCGGCTGGTGGAGCGCGGTGTGCGCTTCATCCAGCTCTATTCAGGCACGCAGGTGGGCGACGACTGGGACGCGCACGGCGACCTGCTCGGCGGCCACACCCGCATGGCGCGCAAGTCCGACAAGCCGGTCGCGGGGTTGATCGAAGACCTGCGCTCGCGCGGCATGCTGGACTCGACACTCGTCGTCTGGGGCGGCGAGTTCGGACGCACGCCGCTCGCGCAGGGGGCAAACGGCCGCGACCATCATCCGTACGGCTTCAGCATGTGGATGGCGGGGGCGGGCATTCGCGGCGGGCAGGCGATTGGCGCGACGGACGATTTCGGTGTAAACGCGGTGGAGTCGCCCTTCGACGCCCACGACGTGAACGCCACGATTCTGCGCCTGCTCGGCGTCGATCACACGCGGCTGACCTACTTCCACCAGGGCCGCGACCACCGCCTGACCGATGTCCACGGCGAGGGCGAGTTCACGGCGAGACTGGCCGGGGCGTAGGCCACTCAATACTCAATCTCGTGCAGCTCTCCCACGGTTTCCAGTTCGGCGTCAGGGCCCGGTGAATAGGTAAACCGGGCTTTCTGCGGCTCCTGGATGCCACAGCGAAACTCGATCTTCTCGCGATTGATGGCGATCTGGTCGGGCTGACTGACCTTGAGTCCGACCCGCTTCCCTCCTGACTGGATGCGGAACACCGCCCAGCCCTCGTGACACTCCACCTCCACCAGTTCGCCGGCAATGCGGGCGTGCTCGGGTTCGGCGCCGTGCGGTGTCACTCCGGGCCTTTGCTCGGGCGCCGGCAGCGTGGGCGCCGGAGGCGGCGCCGCGGTCCCGGCCTTCTCGACCCAGTTCAGATAATCCTCGATGCGTTCGAGTGCATGCGCGTCTTGCGGCTCCCGCGCGTACTTCCTGGCTTGGGCCAGCGCGTTGCGGGCGAGCGGGGCCTGTTGCAACCGCAGGTGCGCCATGGCCCGCGCCGCGAAGAGCCGGAATGCGTTCTCGACATCGACCTTGCGAATGGCGTCCAGTTCCTTCAGCGCCTTGGAAGGGCTCGTTCTGGTCGACCAGGTGGAATGCGTACCAGGTACGGATGGCCGCGTCGCCCGGCCTCAATTCGGCCGCGCGTGCCAATGACCTGGTGACTTCGGCGGGATCGCCGCCCAACGCCTGGAGCACCCTGGCATAGTCGGTGAACAGCGCGCCGTCGTCGGCGCCAAGGGCGATGGCCCGCTCGTAATGGCCTCGGGCGGCCGTGTCATCGCCCGTTCTGCGCGCCAGGCGCGCCAACCCGAACTGCACCCGCCAGTCATCCGGTGTCAACTTCCCGTAGACTTCGCGAGCCTGCTCGAAGCGGGCCATCACCCCGTGCAGCTCAGCAAAGACCAGGCCGATCTCCATGTCCTCCACGTCCACCGCTTCAGCCTCGATGCGCGACTTATCCACATGGATCGGCGCCTTCCACATCATCAGCACCCGTTGTCCCAGGTAGTCGCGCAAGCTGTCCAACATATCCAAAGTCGACGCGCCGTACAGCTCGGAAAACACCTGCTTGGCCGGCTTACCATCGGCAAGCTGGGTCATCAGTGCGCCGCGCTTCGCCGTGTACTTCTTGTCGAACAACAGCATGTGGCACAATGCCCAGCTTTGCGCGTAGAACATCGCCTTGCGCTCGGGGTCCTTGAAGGGAGTCACCCGGTAGTCCAGGTTCAGCACCAGGTCGAGGTCGAGCCAGCGGGCACCTGCCAGGTGCCGCATGTGTCTCTCGATCACATGACCGATCACCACGTCTTTGCCTTCCGGACGGTAGGTGGAATACACCTCCGCCAGACCCTCGTTGAACCAGGACGGGAACTGCATCCTGGAATGTTTCACCAGCAAGTGGATGAACTCGTGGACGGCGACCTCCAGGGTATCCTGTGGCAACTGCCGCATGATAACGAAATCCCGCAGGTCGTTGGCTGTGTAGAACGCAGCGGTTTGCGGGTCGGGCGCGTACTGGTTATATTCGCGCTGATCGCGGAACAGGACGACTCGCACACGGTTGTCGAGCACCGGCCTCGATCTGGTGAACTGAGCGAACACCTCCATGGTTTGCTCCAAGGTCTGAAGCGCGGCGCGGGCCCGCCGGTCCCCAACGGACGAATACAGTTCGAAGTGGGTGGAGGTCAGTTTCCGCCACGGGTTGGCAGCCGCAAGCGGGAACGAAAAGCAAACACTCAGGACAGCTACGAACGCGCACAGCCGGACGTGCATGGTTGCACCCTGTCCGGTCGCCTCAAGGCGCAGCCGACGGCGGCTTCGCCTCGGGAACCGGTTTCGGTTTCGGGGGATCGGGAGGCGGCACGCGCCGCCTTTGCCGCTCCACCGGCTTCGCTCCAGCGATCTCGATCAGCGTGGACACGACCTTCTCCCTGCGTGCCGGATCGCAAATCAAGTATCTGTGCTTCCCGTCAGCCGACGGCGCAAACTCCGTGCGGCCGTCGTCGTGGACGCGAATTGTTCCCGGTTCGGACAGATCGAAATATCCCTTGTCCGGCCGCACCGCGTGCAGGGCCGCCGTCATGTCCCAGGCCGGGGTGTCGTACGGCATCGGCTTGTACGCCTTGTAGGCGTCGCCCACCGGATGCCGGTCCGGCCACCCGGCGACCGCCGATCCCGGAAACAGCACCTGGTCGCCCACCTCGACGCCGGACGCAACAATCGGCGACGGCCATTCCGCGAACAGCTTCCGCGCCGCCGGGATGTCCAGCTTGATGTTGTATTCCGGACCCCCTTGCGGATACGCCCCGCCCATCACCGCCAGCAGCCGCACCTTCTGCGCGACCAGTTCCTTTGCACCGGGCAACGCCAGCATGCGGACCAGGTTCGTCGCCGGACCCGTCAGCACCACAATCGCGTTGCCGTCGTGCTGCGCCGTGAGCGCGTTGCGGATCAGGGGCGCCGGATCCGCCGTGTCGTTCACGCCGCCGATCCCATGCGGGTAGAGCGGTTCGCCCTCGTCGTCGCGGCGGCTGAGCGGCTGCGTCAGCATCGCGGTGTCTTCCGGCAGCGGACCCTCGGCAGCCAGCCCGACTGGCAGCGCTTTGCCCGCAAATCCAGGCATGTAGAAACGCCGCACGGCTTCCGTGAAGCGTGCGGCGTTCAGATTCGGCTTGCTGACGCTGATCGCGACGACGCGAATCTCGTCCCGGCCATCGAAGCCGTAGAGCAGCGCCAGAGCCAGCGCGTCGTCGATGCTGTTGCCCATGTCGGCGTCGAAAATGACACCGGGCGGGGGCAGTTCCGCTGCGGCCTGCATCCTACGCCAGATCCAGGCCGTCCAGGCGGCCCGTCGAATCGGCGAAGTGCTCGGCGTGGACGCCCATACGGTCCATCAGGTTCAGGTACAGGTTCGTGATCGGCGTCTCACGGCGGTAGACGACGCGGCGGCCTGTCTTGAGCGTCCCATTGGCGCGTCCGGCGATCAGCACCGGCAAGTCGTCGTGCGTGTGGCGGTTGCCGTCGGAGAGGCCGGCGCCGTAAGTGATCATCGAGTGATCGAGCAATGTGCCGTCGCCTTCCTGAATCGACTTCAGCTTCTCGATCCAGGCGGCGAACTGCCGTACCTGGTAGGCGTTGATCTGCGCCACCTTCTCGATCATGTCGGGGTCGTTGCGGTGGTGCGTTAACGGATGGTGGCCGTCGGAGATGCCGATCTCGCGGTAGGGGCGCGATGAGCCCTCGCGCGTCACCAGGAACGTCACCACGCGGCTCAGGTCCGCCTGGAACGCTACCGTGATCATGTCGGTCATCAGCTTGAAGTGTTCGGCGAAATCGGCCGGGATGCCGTACGGCTTCTCCATGCCCGGGTCGATCTGCGCGTTGTCGTGCTCGGCGCGTTCGATCTGCCGTTCGATGTCGCGAATCGAGGACAGGTATTCGTCGAGCTTGCGGCGGTCGGTCGGGCCGAGATCGCCCTGCAGCTTCCGCGTATCCTCGCGGACGAAGTCGAGAATGCTGCGGCGGAACTTCGCCTGCCGCGCCCGCGCCTCGGGACTCAGTTCCACGCCCTTGCCGAAGAGCCGTTCGAACAATGTGCGCGGATCGAGAATCGGGGGCAGCGGCTGGGTTTCGCTGCGCCACGCCAGGTTGTTCGTGTACGCGCAGGAGTAGCCGGAATCGCAGTCGCCGGCCTGCCGCGAATCTTCCAACCCGACTTCGAGAGATGGGAAGCGCGTCTGGCTGCCGAGGTGGTTCGCGATGAGCTGATCGCACGAAACGCCCGCCTGAATATCCACGGCCGATTTCCGCGGGTGCACGCCCGTCAGATACGCGCCGCAGCAGCGCCCGTGGTCGCCCGCGCCGTCGAGCAGCGCGCGGCCATTATTCTGCGTGAGGTTCGTGAGCAGCAGCAGGTCGTCCTTGAACGGCTGGAGCGGCTTCAGGATCCGCGGCAGCTCGCCGAGCTTGCCCTCGTAATCCGGATTCCAGTAGCGCATCTCGATGCCGTTCGGCACGTAGACCACCGCCAGGCGGAGCGGCGTCTTTCCCGGGATCGAGCTCGACGCCAGGGCGGGCGACATCGCATCGAACACGGGCAGCGCAATCGCCGTGCCCACGCCCCGCAGCAGCGTTCTCCTTGATAGGGTCTTACGCGTGATCATCGTCGGGCGACCTCCTTCTGACCCTCCTCGCCCCGTCGCGACTGGAACGGGAGGCTGTGCACAATCTCGTGGACCAGATCCTGACACCGGTTGCCGGATGCCGCCAGCTTGCGCTGGATCGCGTTGACGCTCTGCCGGTCATAGCGCTCCATGCCCCTGCCCAGGGCATAGGTCAGCATCTTCTCAATCATATTACGGCTGAAGTCGGGCAGTTCCTCCTTCAGGACCACCCGCATCTCAGCCGGAGTGTTGAAAGACTTCCCGTTCGGCAGGGTTCCCGCCGGGTCGATGGGAAACTTGCCGTCCTCGGTCCGCCACTTGCCGACGGCATCGTAGTTCTCCAGGCCAAAGCCGAGCACGTCCATGCGACTGTGGCACGACGCGCACACGGCGTTCGACCTGTGCTTTTCCAACTGCTGCCGCAGCGACCCCGCGTTGCCGACCGAGGCTTCGTCGAGCGCCGGCACGTCCGGCGGAGGCGGCGGGGGCGGCGTGCCGAGGATGTTCTCGAGCAGGTACTTGCCACGGATCACCGGCGAGGTGCGCGTCGGGTAGCTGGACACGGTCAGGATGCTCGCATGGCCCAGAATGCCGCCGCGCTCGGGCGTCGAGAACTCGACCTTGCGGAACTCGCCGCCGCGCACACCCTGGATGCCGTAGTGCTTCGCCAGCCGCTCGTTGATGAAGCTGAACGGGGCGTCGAGGAAATCGGCGAGGGGCCGGTTCTCACGCAGCATCGCGTCGAAGAAGTACCGCGTCTCGGCTTTCATGTCGTCGCGCAACTCCGGACCCCATTCGGGGAACTTGTCCGGGTCGGGATTGACGCTATCGAGGTTGCGCGTTTCGAGCCACTGGCCCGCGAAATTCTCCGCCAGCGCCGCCGACCTCGGGTCTGCGAGCAGGCGCTTCACCTGGGCGTCCAGTGCGCCCGGTGAGCGCAGTTTGCGGGCTTCGGCCAGGCTGAGCAGCTCATCGTCCGGCATGCTGCTCCACAGGAAGTAGCTGAGCCGGGACGCCAGTTCGAACTCGGAGACCGGGTGAATCTTAGCCGGATCGTTCGGGTCCGGATCGCGCTCGATGCGGAACAGGAAGTGCGGCGAGACGAGAACCGCCTGAATCGCCACCTGGATGCCTTGTTCGACCGACTGCCCCTCGTCGCGAGCGAGATCGACGAAGCGCATCAGGTCGCGCACTTCGCTCTTCGCCACGGGCCGCCGGTACGCGCGGCGCGCGAGCGTCGCCAGGATGCGCTCCACGCACGCCGTGCCCGAGGCCGGATCGCAGACGAGGATCCGCTTGCGGCTCGCCGGCTCCACCTTCGCCGGAAACGGCCCGATGAAGGTGATCGAGTCGAGATACTTGTTGTCCTTGGAGCTGTAGATCTTCTTTTCGTCGAGAGTGTGAACGAATTCGTCGCCGATGAAGCCGGCGCGGAACACGTGGTCGCCCGCGGGCAGCACCAGGCGCATCTCGGCGTCGGAATACGGGTTGAAGTAGACCAGCCCGGACGGCTTGGTCTCGACGTCGATCGAGTGCAGCAGCTTGCCGTCGATCCAGAAGCCGAGCGTGACGGGCATGGCGTCCGCGGCGCGTTCGCCGGGCATGCCGATGCGGACGATGTATTCACCGTCCCACTGGAGGCGGTGTGAGGCTTCGATCGTGCTGCGGTCGATGCGGCGAATGGCCTTGTCTCGCGCGTGGTACATCGCTTCGAGCGGCTTCTTTGGCAGCGGATTGGCTCCGATGGCGCGGGCGGCGATGGTTTCCGCGGCGTCGAGGTACTTCTCCATCAGGACCGGCGAAATCGTCAGGACATCGCCGATGTTGTCGAAGCCGTGACCGGAGTCATCGGCGGGGAAGTCGTGCTCGGCGCGGAAGTCGACCGCGAGCAGGTCACGGATGGTGTTCGAGTACTCGGCGCGGTTCAGACGGCGCGCGGTGACGCGTCCGGGGTCGGGTTTCAGGTTGCGGTCGGCGCGCTCGAACTCGGCGTGGACGAACTCCATGACCGCCTGAATCTGTTCGGCGGGAGGCTTGGGCACGCCTGGAGGCGGCATCTTGCCGGTGCGGATCTTCTGAATCACCTGCTCCCACTCGTCGCGATGGCTGGCGAGCGAACCAGGACCGAGAAACGGCCGGATGTTCAAGCCGCCCGAGGCGTTGCGGTCGTTGTGGCAGGGCGTGCAGGAGGAGCGCAGAACGGGGGTAACGGTCTTCTCGAAGCTCCCCGGCGTGTTGGCGGGAGGAGCAGCCAGCAGAAGTCCGATCGCGGGCGCGGCGATGAAGACACGGAGAGCGTTCGTCTGGCGCACGGCAGTATTCTCTTAATTCTAGCCCGCGCGCCACCGCTGTGCAAAGACGGCAGCGGGCCGGGGGGCGCCGCCCAATAGAAGCCGATTGAGCGCCAAGGGAGACGCGTGATAAACTCTAGCGTCGGGGGGAGGGCACCTGCGTGCGTCTTGGTCTGATACTGCTGTCCTTACAGGTTCATGCCGTGCTGGTGGCTCAGCCGGGCATCAATGCGCTCGTAAACGGGGCGAGTAACGGGACTGGCGTTGCCCCTGGCTCGTTCGCGACGATTTACGGCACGGGGCTCGCTTCAGGCACGGCCACCGCCTCGGATGCCTCCCTCGGGACCAGTCTCGGCGGAGTGACCGTGACCGTCAACGGACGCCAGGCGCCGCTCTACTTCGTCCGGCAGGATCAGATCAACTTCCAGGTGCCCTTTGGGACAGTCATCGGTTCCGCCAGCGCGATCGTCCAGACCGGCGGGCAATTCAGCGCTCCGTTCGCGTTTGAGGTGTTGCCGGCCGCGCCCGGCATCCTCGTCTTCGGCGACAACCGCGCCGTGGCCCAGAATCAGGATGGTTCGCTGAATACGGCCGACAATCCCGCTCTTCCCGGAACTGCCCTCGTCGCCTACCTCACCGGTCAGGGCGCCCTCGACAACTCGCTCGACGACGGCGCTCCCGCCGCCGCTGACCCCCTCTCGCGGGCGGCGCAGCCTTCATCGGCATCGATCGGCGGCCAGAACGCGCCAATCGCGTTCCTCGGTCTGACTCCGGGGTTTGTCGGTTTGCTGCAGGCCAATCTCACCGTGCCCGCTCTCGCCCCGGGCGACTATCCTCTGGTGGTGAGCATCGGCGGCCGGTCGAGCAATGCTCCCGTGGTCTCCGTTGGCTCGGCGGCTTCCGGTTTGCTCTCCCGCCTCGGCGCAACCGACACCGGGGGCGGCAACGTCAATGTCCAGGTAGACGGCGGCTTTGCCTATGTCTGCTCCAACGGCGGAGTCGCGGTGGTCGACGTCGCCAATCCGGCGGACCCCCGCTTCTTGAACCTCTTCGGCGGCACGACTGGGTTCTGCCGCATCCGGGACGGTCAATTGGCTTCGGCCAGCGGCACCCAGTCTCCGGTTCTCAACGTTTTCTCGCTCAGCAACCCCGAACAGCCCTCCCGCATCGGCGGACCGTTCAGCCTTCCCCAGTTCGGCGCCGAGTTCAATTTCGTCAACTCCTATGCGGTCTTCACCACCGTCTGGTTCTCCTTCTCCTCGAACCCGAACCGCATCTTCCGCCAGCAGGGCGACCTCTTCTCGGTCAATCTCACGGACCCCACCCGGCCTACGCTCGGCAATACGCTCCGTCCCGACGGAGCCAACCCGGCATCGACCAACGAGTCCCCGTACTTCAGTGCGATCCACCCGGCCCCCGACACCCTCCTCCTGCTCAGCACCACAAACACCGGCGCCGACACGTCGTCGGGTCTCGGGCGCATGGTCGTGGCGGACGTGAGCGATCCCTCCAATCTTCGTGCCGTCCGCCAAGTCAGCGTTCCCCGCACGAACACCCTCAATTGCGGCGCGTTGGAGGGCACGACGGCTCTCGTCGTCGGGAACACCACCAGTTGGCAAAGTCCGGGCGATTTTGCGATCCGGGGCAACGTGACACTGACCACTTTCGATCTGTCTGATCCCCGGAATCCCCGCGCGGTCGCGACCAGCGTGACCAACGTCCGCAACACCTTTACCGCTCCTGCCTGCGTCGCGCTCGGAGGCGGCTGGTTTGCCTATGCATCCTTCCTCACCCCGGAGAACGCCAGCGATACCGCGATCGTGGTGGTGGATGCCCGCGACCCCGGGAATCCCGGCATTGCCAGCACCCTCGCCCTGCCGGACTTGGTTGAACGCGGCCTGTCCGTCTCCGGTGACGTGCTCTACGCGGTCACCAGAACCGGCCTCACGACGTACCGCATACGTCGCTGAGAATCCGACTCGGTCCTGGCCCGGAGGCTTGGTGGGACCGTTGCGACGCACTCCGAACCGGTCCGGTCGGGCGACCTGATTTCCCCTCTCCGGGCAGTTTGCTGTCCCGCGCGGCGCGGCTTCGGGCCCCGCCGCTGCCCCGATTCGGCGGTGAGCCAGCAACCGGACGGCCTGGCTCAGCTTTTTCGTGAGCGCCGAGGCCATCTGGGGTGTCCGCTAACGCTCTTCGTGGCACGCCGCACAGTCATTGCGGGCTTTTGACGCGGCATGACACGCCATGCAGGAACTCATGTTGTGGATCACTTCTTTGGTGATCAAGTCGCGCTCGCGAACCGGCCCGTGGCACTTCTCGCACGTTACTCCTGCCGTCGTGTGCACACGGTGGCTGAAGTACACGTAAGCGGAAGCTGGTAGATGCGGACCCACGGGACCGGCTTGTTCTCCCTGGCAGCAGCAGCCACCTTCCGAATGTGGGGGCTATCCGCCTTGATCGTCTGGTGGCAACTCATGCAGGTGCTCTCCGCCGGAAGCCCCATAAGCTCGCCCGGATCGGCGTTCTTGTGGCATGAGTTGCACTTGAGTCCGAGAGCCACGTGCTTCTTGTGACTATAGGGAACCGGCTGCTCGTGGCCGTATAATGCAGCGGCCAGCAAAACGAATCCGGCAACTCCTGGCATCACCCTGGTCATAACGCCGTGTGCGAGTGTTCAGCGCGGATCTCGGAGTCAGCGGCACGATCCACTTGCTCCAGGTCGTTCCCGCTTCCGGGTCGTCCAAAGCGGATCACTTGGGAGTCACATGGATCAACGCGCCGGGATTGTTGTCTTCCAGGAGCCACAGGGAACCGTCCGGGGCCTGCGCCACGTCGCGAATGCGTTTGCCGACATCCCACCGCTCGGCCGTCCTGGCGCCGCCCTTCCCATCGAACAGGAGGCGAGTGAGCGTATGGCTACCCAAGCCGCTGACGAAGCCGCTGCCGTCCCACTGCGGGAACGTCTGCTTCCCGCGGTAGAACATCAGGTTGCCCGGCGCGATCACGGGGGTCCAATAGATCACTGGCTTCGCGAATTCGGGCCGCGAGTCGTGACTCGGAATGGGCACCTCGTTATAGTTCACGCCGAAGGAGACCACCGGCCAGCCGTAATTCTTGCCCTTCTCAATCAGGTTCAGTTCGTCGCCGCCGCGCGGGCCATGCTCCACCTCCCACAATTCGCCCGCTGGCGAGAATGCCAAACCATAGGGTGCGCGGAAGCCGCTCGCCCAAGTCTCGGCCGGCGTCAGGTTCTCGCCGGGAAAGGTGTAGGTGCTCACCACGGGCGCCTTCTTGGCGCCCTCAGAGTCGCGGGGCGGATCGATCAGCGGAATGGTGCGAGCGCCGGTCTTGCCGTAGTTGGGGTTGTCCGGGTGCGGTTTGCCGTCGAGCGTCAGATGCAGAATCTTGCCGACGGGCTGGTTCGGATCCTGCGCCGGAGTCATGCGCTGTCGATCGCCAACGCTCATGAACAAAGACTTGCCGTCCGGCGCGAAAGCGATCTGGCCACCCGCCTGACCGCCCATGCCCCTGGGCATCTGGCGCCAGATCACCGCGAAGTTTTCCAGCCTGGGCACACGCCCGGCATCCAACTTGGCGCGAGCCAGCGCCTGGCCGCCACCGTAGTCGCCCGGCTCAATGTATGTGATGTAGATGCTCTGATCGGTGGCGTAGGTGGGCGAGACGAAGACGCCGAGCATGCCGTTCTGGCGTTGCCAGAAGACGGCCGGCGTATTCTGCAAAGGCGCAATCTTCCGTCCCTCGGCCGATACCAGCCAAATAGGACCGATCTTCTCGGTCACCAGCATGCGCCCGTCCGGCAGGAACGCAATTCTCCAAGGCAGCCCGAAGTTGGCCGTCTCCGTCATCTTAAACGGTAGCGTGGCCTCGGGCTTCTGATTGCCCATGTTCACCTGGGCCCAACCTCCCGCTGCCAGGCTGAGAAGCAGCGCCGCTTGCGCCAGTTTCATGGTCATTCTCCTTGTTGCGCCTCTGTAGATAGGATGTAGTCTAAGTATACAAGTCGAACGGTACTCCGAAAATCGCGATTCGGCGCCCCATGCTGAGCGTCGCCGGGGTCACAGCGACAAATAATTTTCTAACCACAACAAAACACAAGCTTTCTCCCAGGCGCCCCGCACCCGTCCGCTTGACCAGCCCTGCCATCCTGAAAGCGAACGGACTCCCCCCATGGCCACTGGAACGCAGATCGCCGTCAACCGCCGTAACGCCCGGCGTTGCACCGGTCCGCGGATCCCCGAAGGCAAGGCCGCGTCGCCGCCAAATGCCTCCGTCACCGGACTCTTCTCCCGGCACGTCGTCCTGACCGGCGTCGAAGATCCCGCCGAGTTCCAGGCCCTCCTCGACGGCTTGATCGAGGATTTTCAGCCGCAGTCCGCACACCAGCAGGCAGTTGTGGCTCTCCCGGCGCATCGCCCGCATGGAGTGCGCCATCGCCCAATTGCAAAGCGACGAAGCCTGGCGGAAATTCTGGGGATCTCAGCCTCTCCCCGACGACCCCGCCGGGCACGTTCTTGCCGAGACCTGGACCGCCGACGCCTCCGGCAGCCGGATCCTGGAGCGGCTCCAGGAGCACGCCGCCATCGTCGAGCGCCAGATCGCCCGTGCCCTCCGCATGCTGCGCCTGGAGATGCCGCTTCGACAAAAGTGCGACATCGAACCCATTTCTTCCGCCGAACCCGAGCCGCCCGGCAGTGACGTGCCGGCCCCTGCTCCGGAAACTGCAGAATCAGACCCAATTGCCGAAGCATCCAGCCCCCGACCGGCGGCCTGGACCCGCTGCCTCAACACCCGCCGCCGCGCTCCGCGGCTGAAAACGTTCCTGGAAATGAGGCGGAACCGGCGCCGTGCTGCCTGATCGCAGCGGCGGAAGCCTAATTCCTGCCGTTGACGCGCTCGTACTCGCGGTAGGATTCGTCGAGCAGCTCCACCACGTGGGCGACGCTCTGGTTCCTGCCGTGAATCCGGGCTCCGGCGCTCAACTGCAGCATGCAGCCGGGATTGGCCGTCACGATCATCTCCGCGCCCGTGCTGTTGACGTAGCCCATCTTCTTCTCGAGCAGGGACATCGCCATCTCGTTGTGCAACACGTTGTAGATTCCCGCGCTGCCGCAGCAAAGATCGCTCAGCGGCATTTCCTTGAGCGTCAGGCCCGGGATCTGCCGCAGCAGGTGGCGCGGCTGCTTGCGCACCTTCTGGCCGTGCGCCAGGTGACAGGAATCCTGGTAGGTGATCGTGCGCTCGACCGGCGCCAGCTTCGGGTTCAGTTCGATCGACGCGAGGAACTCGTTCACGTCGCGGACCAGGCTCTTGAAGCGCGCCGCTTTCTCCTTATATTGCGGATCGTGCTCGAGCAGTTCGTCGTACTCCTTGAGCGTGGATCCGCAGCCGCCGGCATTGGTGATCACGGCATCGAACTGATCCGCGAGGATCGCGTCGACGTTGCGCCGGGCGAGCCTCCGCGCCTCCTCCCGCATTCCCGCATGGACATGCAGCGCGCCGCAGCACGTCTGGTCCGCCGGGAGCACGACGTCGCAGCCGTTGCGCTGCAGCACGCGCACAGTGGCCTCGTTCAGCCGCGCGAACGACACGTTGGCGATGCAACCGGCCAGGAACGCGACGCGATGCCGCCGCTCTCCCTCGGCGGGAAACGTCTTGCCGATCTGGCTGAAGAAGAAGGGAGGTTCGGCGGGTGGAGCAAGCTGCTCGATCCTGCCGAGGTCGCCGAACAGCTTCAGCAGACCGGAAGTCCGCACGAGCTTCTGCATCCCGCTGGCTTCGTAGAGGTAGATCAGCGCGCCCGCGATCCGCAGCAGCACCGGCGACCGCAGCAGCGGGCCGAAGACGAATCCGCGCACCGCACGCGCCAGGAAACTGCCGGGCGCGGTGGCCGCGATGTGCGCCCGCGCCGCTTCCACCAGCTTGCCGTATTGCACGCCCGAAGGGCAGGCGGTCTCGCATCCGCGGCACGCCAGGCACAGGTCGATGTGCTCCTGGTAGGACGGCGTCACCGGGGCGCCGTTGTGGACCTGCACCATCTGGTAAATGCGTCCGCGCGGGGAGTCCATTTCGAGCCCCAGCTCGCGGTAGGTCGGGCAGGCGTTCAGGCACAGCCCGCAATGGACACACTTGTCGAGGTCGGCCTGCTGCGGCTTGTCAAATTCGAGAAAAGAGTCGCCCACGGTTTAGCAGCTCGCGCGGATCGAACATCCGCTTCACACGCTTCATGAGTTCCAGGTCCGGCCCTGGTTCGGGCCATAAGACAAGCTCGGTGGTTTGATGCTCTGGAGAACACTCCAGTATAACTTTCCCGACGGGAATCTCCGCCGGGTTGCCGTTGGGACAGTAGAGGTAGGTCACGCCGCTGCCTGCCCGGGAGATCGCCGGTCCCGAAGCGTGGCGCAGGACCGCCGCGACCTCAGCCAGCGTCGAGGTCACGCGCATGACAAGGCCCTCCGGGTGGTCCGCCAGAAACCGGGGCGTTGCCTCGCGCAGTTGGCCGGCCAGCCCTTCCGGTGCGTGGACAAGCGGCCCCAGCGCGCCGAGTTCCCGCTGGTAGCGGCCGATGACGGCGGCGTTGCCCCCCACCTCGATCGAGAGCACCCATCCTTCCAGCCCAAACCAGGCGGCGGCCTGCGGATTCAGCAGGTCCAGCGCGGCCGGCTGCAACACGCCCGCCAGGATCCGGCGGCGGACGGCATCCGTTTCATCAAGCGAATGGAAGGCCAGCAGAAAGTGGCGCGACTCCGGCGGCAGCGGGACGATCTTGAAATTCACTGTCGCAATGGCCGCCAGCGTGCCGAAAGACCCGATCAGGAGCTTTCCCATGTCAAGACCGGCGACGTTCTTCACCACCATGCCGCCCGTGCGGACCAGCTTCCCTTCGAGCGTGGCGAAGGTCATGCCGATGACCAGATCCCGCGCCGTTCCGTACAACCGGCGGCGGGGTCCGGCGGTGTTCGCTGCCAGCACGCCGCCGACGGTGGCGGCGCCGGCAAACGGCGGATCCAGCGGCACGGCCTGCTGGTTCTCCGCGAGCACACGGGTCAACTCGGCCCAGCGGATCCCGGCTTCGACACTGATGGTCAGGTCGCGGGGCTTGTACTGCAGGACCCGGGTTAGCCCCGCGGTGGTCACGCGGACATCGGCCGCGGCCGGCGGACCGCCCATGCGGTTCTTCGAAAACCCGCCGCCCACCAGGATGCTGCGTCCCGCCGAGGCAGACCCCGCCAGGTGCGAAGCCAGTTCTTCCGGCGTCCGCGGCTCGTGAATTTCCTGTGGCAAACCATTACTGTACCGCGGTCGGCCGCCGGGTGTGGTAGAGTCGCGGCCATGGGCCACACCTACTCCCGCCGCGACGCCATGCGCCTGATGCAGGGGGCCGCGATGGCGACAACGTTTCTGCCGGTCGCGGGCCGCCACCGCGCCTGGTCGCACCCCGTGGACCGGCCGCTCATGACGCGCCCGCTCGGCCGCACGGGCCGCGAAGTCACCACGTTCGGCCTGGCCGGCGGCAACAAAGTCATGTGGGACCTGCCCGGCGATGAGGGCGTCGAGATTGTCGTCAAGGCGATCCGCGCCGGAATCACCTATCTCGAAACCGCCAACAACTATCAGTTGAGCCAGCGCAACTACAACAAGGCGTTCAGGATCCTGCACCTCATTCCGGGAGAGCCCGGGTATGACGCGGCTCTTCGAGGCCGCCTGTTCCTGGGCACCAAGACGAGCTTGCGCACGGCCGTCGCGCGCGGCGGCGCGCAGCCGGTGGGGCGCGCCGGAAGCGGGATGAAGACCTGCGTGGAGGATTTGCACCGCGCCCTCAGCCAGTTCTTCGGCGACGGCCAGGGCAACTATCCCGACGGCGCCTACCTCGACCTGATGCAGATCCACTCCCTGACGCATGAGCGCGATGTCGACGCAGCGTTCGAAGGGATGGAGAACCCCGGCGACAAGACCCTGCCGCGCATCGGCGCGCTCGCCGGACTGATCGATTTCCGCGACGGCACCAACTACACCGGAGTCAATCCCGGGCAGAAGAAGCTGATCCGCCACATCGGCATCACCGGGCACGAGAACCCGACTGCGCACATGGAGGCCATGCGGCGCGACACGCGGAACGATCTGGAAACCCTTCTCGTCGTGATCAACCCGAACGACCGGCACTACTTCTGCCACCAGACCAACTCGGTGCCGCTGGCGGCGGCGAAGAACATGGGCATCATCGGCATGAAGGTATTCGCTGATGGCGCCTTCTACGGGCTGGAAAAGCGCTACGCCGGACGGCCGGGCCAGTCCGTCCCGACTGTGGGTCAACCCGGCAAGGTGCCGCACACCGACTTCCTCCAGTACACGCTCTCGGCGCCGGGCGTCAGCACCCTGATCGCCGGGATCGGCCTGATTGACCGCTCGAATGACCCCTCGCGCGACCAGCTTGTGGCCGATCTGGCGGCCTGCCAGATGCCCGAGGCGCTCTCCGAGGCGCGCCGGCGGCAGATCGAGGTCCGGACCGCGGAACTGCACGGCATCGACAACAACTTCTTCCAGCGGCCGCCGAGCGGCCTGCTGCCGCCGCACACAGTCACGGCGCAGATCGAGGCTGGCGGACCGGCCGTCCGGGTGCGCTGGAACACCGCGCTGGCCGGGGGCGACCCGATTGTCCGCTACGAGATTTACCGGCGCGACACCCTCGTCGCCAGTATCCCCTATGCGCCCCAGATGACGCCGGAACCTTTCTCGTACCTGGACCGGGACGCTCCCGCGTCCCAATTGGGAGGGCTCTGGTATCGGGTGCGCGCGGTGGACTCCGGCGGGCGCACGGCCGACTCGATCTCGGCGAAACCAGCCTGACTGATATACTGAGGGCACTAGGTGGTTCATGAATAGCCGCGCGAAATTTCTCTTTGTTTTCGCCTCGACGACGCTGGTGGCGCTCCTTCTCACCGGCGCGGTGATCGGCAAGAGCGCTTCCCGGGACGAGGGTCCATATAAGCACCTGGCGGTGTTCACCGAGGTGCTCAACCGCATTCGCAGCGAATACGTGGAAGAGCCCAACATGAAGAGCGTCACGGTGGGCGCGTTGAACGGCATGCTCGAATCGATCGACCCGTTTGCCAGCTACCTTAACGCCGATCAGTACAAGGAATGGGCCAAGAAGCGGGACGCGCACAAGGGCGATGTCGGGCTGGTGCTGGCCAAGCGCTCCGGCATGATGAACGTGGTCGGCTCGCTCGCCGGTTCCCCCGCGGCGCAGGCCGGCATTCAGGCAGGCGACTGGATCGAGAGCATCACCGGGGTCGCCACGCGGGACATGCCCTTGGCCTACGCGGAGATTCTGCTGCGCGGCGCGCCGGGATCGACGGTGGAGCTGTCCGTCCTGCGCAGCCGGCGTCCAGAGCCCCAGAAGATTGTGGTGACGCGTGCGGTTGTGCAGCAGCCCCCCGTGGAGGCGCGGCTGATGCGGGAAGAGGCCGGCTACATCCGTCCGATGTCCCTCGTGGAGGGCAAAGTGGCCGAAGTGGCCGCCGCGGTGAAGCGCCTGGAAGGCGAGGGAGCGCGCCGGATCGTGCTTGACCTGCGCAACTGCTCGCTGGGTCCGGTGGAAGCCGGCGTCGAACTGGCGAACCTGTTTCTCGATTCCGGGCTGATCACGTACGCGACCGGGCAGAAGTACTCGCGCGAGAATCACCAGGCGGATCCCGCTAAGACGGTGACGAAGCTGCCCGTGCTGGTGATCGCCAATCGCGGGACTGCCGGAGCCGCGGAGGTTGCCGCGGGCGCACTGCTCGACGCCGGACGCGCCAACGTCGCGGGCGAGCGAAGCTATGGCGCGGCCGCGGTCACACGCACGGTCCCGCTCGACGATGGCGGCGCCATCATCCTGTCCGTGGCCAAGTACTATTCGCCTTCGGGCAAATCGATCCCGGACAACGGCGTGATGCCGCAGAAATTGCTGCCCGAACCGGAGGCTCCCGTCGAACTCGATGAGAACGGCGTGCCGATCGGCGATGGCACAGTTGACCCGGCCAAGCGCGCGGAGATGCAGCAGACGTATCTTGAGGACATTCTGAATCTGAAGCCGGAAGATTTCAGGAGCAAGTAGTCAAGCGGAACGGGCGATCGGCTTCGCCCGTTCTCACGTTTCGCTCACAAAGGAAAGTTAGAGAGTCTTGAGGTAGGCCAGGACGTTCGCCAGTTCGTCCTTCTCGAGGTCGGACGCGGGCATCCCCTTCTCAGGGTTGCCTTCCTGAATGATCTGTGTGACGTTGGCATCGGTGGGCGCCTTGCCGTTGGCCATCTTCTCTTTCTTGTACAGCCCCTTCAGCCCCGGCCCCATCTTCTTTTCGTCGCTGTCGGCGTTGTGGCAGATCTCGCAGCGTTCCTCGAACACTTCCTTACCCTTGGCCGCGTCAGCCATCGCCGGCAGGGTCAGGCTCATCGCCAGACCGATTCCACACAAAGCAGTTTGGATCTTCGACATATCTTTTTAGTGTACAATCCTCGCGTGCGGCCCGTCTTGATCCTGTTCGCCAAGGCGCCTGTTCCGGGCCGCGTCAAGACGCGCCTTGCCGTTCACGTTGGCGCGGAGAAGGCAGCAGCCTTGCATCGCGCATTCGCACTCGATACGCTCGGCGTCCTGCGGCAGGCCGCGGGATTGGCCGGAGCCCGCGTCGAGATTCACACGGACACTCCCACAGACGCCTGGGACGGCCTGGAGGTTCCCGTGCGGTTGCAGGCCGCGGGAGATCTCGGCGCGCGCATGCTGGCCGCACTGGACGCGGCTCTGGCCGCGGGAGACGCGCCCGCCTGCATTGTGGGCAGCGACGCCCCGGCGCTGCCGGCCGCGCATCTCGTGGACCTGCTTTCCCGCGATGCGGAGGCGGCGCTTGGACCCGCCGAAGACGGAGGCTACTACGCCATCTCGTGCCGTCGCACGCATCCACGCATGTTCCATGGTGTGCGCTGGTCCCACGGTGAGACCTTGCTGGACACCGAGGCGGCGATGCGCGCGTGCGGCCTCACGACGGAGCGCGGCCCAGCCTGGCGGGACATCGATGATTGGGAAGACGTCGTGCGGCTTCAGGCGGACGGGCAAGCGGCACACCATACGCACCTGGCGCTGCAGCGCCTGCTAGCCTAAGGATCTATGCGGTTGTTGTTGTACTGCCTGCTCGCGGCCCCCGCCGCCGCGCAGGTGACCACGGGTTCCGTCTCCGGTTTCATTCTCGATCCCAGCCAGCGCCCCATCGCTGCAGCCCGCGTCGAGGCCCGCTCTTCCGAAACCGGGGTCGAACGGCGCGTGCGCACCGACGCCTCCGGGTACTATCTGCTCGCCGAACTGCCGCCCGGGACCTACGACGTGCAGGCCGAAGCGCCCGGATTCGAACCCGTCGAGGCGCCGGCGGTCAGGGTCACGGTCAACACGCGCGCCCGCGCCGACTTCGCACTGCCTGTCGCGGGTGTCCGTTCCTCTCTTGAAGTGTCCGCCCGCGTGAAGCGCATCGAAACGGAGTCCGCCGATCTCGGACTCGTGCTTGACCGCACCTCGATTCAGCGCCTGCCGCTCAACCGCCGCGAGTTCCTGCAACTGGCATTGCTGGCTCCCGGCGTGATGCCACCGGTGCAGAATTCGGAGCTGTCCGCGCGCGGATCGTTCGCCATGCATTCCGGCGGCGCGCGCGAGGAGTTCAACAACTACCTCATTGACGGCGCCGACAACAACGATCAGTACCTGAACACGTTCGCCCTGCAGCCCAGCGTCGATGCCATCGAGGAGTTCAAGATCGCCACCAACGCGTACTCCGCCGAGTACGGCCGCAATGCCGGAGGACAGGTGAATGTGATCACGCGCGGCGGCACAAACCAGGTCCACGGCGCGCTCTACGAGTATCTGCGCAACCGCGTCTTCGACGCGCGAAACTTCTTCGCGCCGGACCGTCCGAAACTGATCCGGAACCAGTTCGGCGGCGCGGCCGGCGGTCCGCTGCGGCGTGACCGGACGTTCTACTTCGTCAACGCCGACGCCCTGCGCGAGCGGCGCGGACTGACGAGGCTCGGCGTGGTGCCGAGCCTGGCGGAGCGCGAGGGCGACTTCGCGGCGTCGGGCGCCACCGTCTTCGATCCGTTCACGCGGCAACCCTTTCCCGGAAACCGGATTCCGGCCAACCGGATCTCTCCCGTCGGACGGCAGGTGCTCGGCCTGTTCCCGCTGCCGAACCGCGAAGGCGCGGTGAACCATGTCGCACAGCCCACGCTGCGGGAGGGCCTGTCGCAGGTGCATGCCCGCGCCGATCACCGGCTGTCGAGTGCGGGACAGCTCACGCTGCGGTACAGCTTCGGCGAGCAGGACCTGTCCGAGCCGTTCGCCGAGGAACTCACCGATATTGCCGGCTTCGGAAACGTCGTCCAAAACCGCTCGCACAACGCCATGGCGCAGCACACGCACGCCTTCTCGCCCGCCGTGATTCATACCCTGCGGCTGGGGTTCGGCCGCAACATCCGCCAGGTGCAGGCGGAGAATGCGGGTCGCGACGTCGGCCGCGAATGGGGCGTCGGATGGCTCAACGTGGCGGAACGGGACCGCGGCTACCCGCTTTTCAACGTGGCCGGCTATTCGGCGGTCGGAGATCCCGCCCAGCTTCCTATCGGCCGTCACATCAACACCTATCAGGCGATCGAAAGCGTGGCTCTGACGCGTGGCGCGCACACGCTGAAGCTTGGCGCCGAGGTCCGGCATCAGCGGCTCACGGGCTTCCTCGACTACTTCGCGCGCGGGTCGCTCAGTTTCTCCGGACAGCTCTCCGGCTCCGGACTCTCCGACCTTCTGCTCGGTTTTCCGTCCTTCGGCCTGCAGGCGCAGTTCGACAACCGGCAGGCGCTCCGCTCCACCGCGACGGATTTCTACGCGCAGGACGACTGGAAGCTCCATCCGAGCCTGACCCTGAACCTCGGGGTCCGCTACGAGTTCCGCACGCCGCCCGTCGATCCGGCCGACCGAATGGCGATCTTCGATCCGGCAGCCGGACAAGTGGTGAACGTGGGCAGCGGCGGCTTCTCCCGCTCCGGGCTGCGGGCGGACCGCAACAACCTGGCGCCGCGTGTGGGTCTGGCGTGGAGTTTCGCGCCGGACTGGGTGCTGCGGTCGGGCTACGGCGTGTATTACGACGCCAGCATGCTCGTGATCAATTCCTCGCTCTATTTCAATCCGCCGTACTTCAACGTGCGCGTCTTCTTTCCCACCGCGCAGGGCCTGCTGACGCTCGACGACCCGTTCCCCGCGGGCGGTGGCATCACGCCTCCGCCCTCACCGAACACGTTGAACCCGGACCTGGTGACGGCCTACCTCCAGCATTGGAACTTCGGCGTGCAGCGGCAGCTCGGCGCATCGGCTGTGGTGTCGCTGGCGTACGCGGGATCGAAGGGCACGCAACTGATCCGGTCACGCGACGCGAACCAGCCGCGGCCCGGTCCGGGCAACTTGCAGGGGCGGCGGCCGAACCCGGCGTTCGGCGGGATCTTCTTCACCGAGAACGGCGCCAACTCGAACTTCCATTCGCTTCAGGCGTCGGTGGACCGGCGTTTTGCGCGGAGCTTCGCCATCCTGGCGTCCTACACGTATTCGAAGTCGATCGACGAGGCGTCAGCGTTTCTCGGCGTCAAGGCGGATAAGAACTTTCCCCAGGACAGCCGGAATACGCGCGCCGAGCGTGCCGTGTCGAGCTTTGACATGCCCCACCGATTCGTCGCCGCGGCCACGTGGCTGCCGCAAACGCGGGCCTGGTGGAGCCGTCGCTGGGAACTGCGCAGCATCGTGACCGCGCAGGCCGGCCAGCCGTTCACGCCCGTCCTTCGCTTCGACAATTCGAATACGGGAAACAGCGGCGGGATCTTCGGTCTCGACCGGCCGAACCTCGTGGGTGACCCGAAACTCGCCGCGCGCACGCCCGAACGATGGTTCGACACGGGCGCGTTCGCGGTCGCGCCTCCGTTCACCTTCGGCAACGCCGGACGGAACATCGTGCGTGGACCCGGTGTGCTGCAGTTCGATCTCGCCGCCGGACGGCGCTTCATCCTGAGCGAACGATTCACGCTGCTGACCGACGCCCAGGCGTTCAACCTCTTCAACCGCACGCAGTTCGATCTGCCTGAACTCTTCGCCGACCAGCCATCGACGTTCGGCCGCATCTTCTCCGCGCGGCCGCCGCGGCAGTTGCAGTTCGCGCTACGCCTGGAGTGGTGAGCGCCGCTGCTATCCTGGTTTCTTGCCCGCCATGAACGACAACCCCTTGCTCAGGATCGAACAGCGCGCGCCGTTCGACCGCATCCGGACCGACGATATTGAACCCGCGATCGAGGCACTGCTCGCCGATGCCAAGGAGCGCCTCGAAGCCGCCGCCGAAGGTGAGCCGACCTTTGACAATACGATGCGCGTCTATGACGCCATCACCGAACGGCTCGATTACGCGTTCAGCATCGTCCGTCACCTCGAATCGGTTGCGACGACGCCCGAGTTGCGCGCCGTGTACAACAAGGTGCACGGTCCCGTGTCGGCGTTCTATTCGAACCTGCCGCTGCATGAAGGACTGTGGAAGGCGATCAAACGGTATGCCGCGAGCGAGGAAGCATCGGGTCTGACCGGAGCGCGACGGCGGTTCGTCGACAAGACGGTCGAGTCCTTCCGCCGTCATGGCGCCGACCTCGATCCGGCGGGCAAAGAGCGGCTTGCCGCGATCGACCTGGAGCTGGCGGCTCTCACGACAAAGTTTTCCGAGAACGTTCTCGACTCGACAAACGCCTTCGAGCTGCTGCTGGACGAAGAGGCGCAGCTTGCCGGCCTGCCGCCGTCAGCGATTGAGAGCGCCCGGGAAAACGCCCAGGCGAAAGGGCGCGAGGGCTGGCGCTTCACCCTGCAGGGTCCCAGCTATCTTGCCGTGATGACCTACCTCGACGACGCTGCCACGCGCGAGCAGGTGTACCGCGCGTTCTCCGTCCGGGCGAGCCGTGAACCGCATGACAACCGTCAGGTCGCATCGCGGATTCTGGAATTGCGCCGCGAGAAGGCCCGTCTGCTTGGCTTCGCCGACTTCGCCGACTTCGTCCTCGAAGACCGGATGGCCGGTCGCGGCGAGCGCGCCTGGGAATTTCTCCAGGATCTGCGCCGCCGCACGGAAGCGGCGTTCCAACGCGAAAACGAATCGCTCATCGAATTCCGCGGCGCGCCCCTGGAACCATGGGATATCGGCTACTGGGCGGAGAAGCAGCGCAAGGCGCTCTACGACTTCGACGAAGAAGTCCTGCGGCCGTACTTCCCCTTGGAGCCGGTGGTGGCCGGGATGTTCGATCTGTTCGGACGGCTCTTCTCGATCGATGTGACGCAGGTCGACGGCGTGCCTGCCTGGGACCCGGCTGTGCGTTTCTACGAGATTCGTGACCGGCAGTCGGGAGAACTGCTCGGGGCGTTCTACGCGGACTTCTACCCGCGCGAAAACAAGCGCGGCGGCGCGTGGATGGATTCGTTGTTGACCGGGCAGCCGGGCGGTCTGCCGCATCTCGGGCTGATCTGCGGCAACCTGACGCCACCTTCGGGCGGCAAGCCGGCGCTCTTGACTCACCGCGACGTGGAGACGATCTTCCACGAGTTCGGCCACCTGCTGCACCATTGCCTGAGCCGGGTGGAAGTGCGCGGATTCGCGGGCACGAGCGTCGCCTGGGACTTCGTCGAACTGCCGTCGCAGATCATGGAGAACTGGTGCTGGGAGCGCGAGTCGCTCGATCTGTTCGCCAGGCATTACGAGACCGGCGAGACCATTCCCCAGGATCTGTTCGAGCGCATGAAGCGCGCCCGCACCTACCGCGCCGCCAACGCGCAGATGCGGCAGTTGGGCTTCGGGGTGATCGATCTCGCGCTGCACCGCGAGTACGATGCGGCGCGCGACGGCGGTCTCGTGGCGTACTCACGCCGGCTGTTGCAGCAGTTCTCGCCCGCGGCGCTTCCGGACGACCATTCCATGGTGACGGCGTTCACGCACCTGTTCTCGAGCCCGGTCGGGTATGGCGCCGGCTACTACTCGTACAAGTGGGCGGAGGTGCTCGACGCCGACGCGTTCACGCGTTTCCGCGACGCCGGTGTGTTCAGCGAAGAGACCGGCCGCGCGTTCCGTGAGACCATTCTGGCGCGCGGCGACAGCGAGGATCCGGCGGAGTTGTTCCGTGCCTTCATGGGCCGCGACCCGGACCCGAAGGCGCTGCTCGAACGGAGCGGCTTGCTCGCATGACGCGGGTCGTCTACCTGCATGGCTTCGCCTCGGGTCCGACGTCGCGCAAAGCGCGCTTCTTCGGGGAGCGGCTACGCGCCGCCGGCTTGGCGGTGGATGTACCGGACTTGTCCGAAGGCGGCTTTGCGGGCCTCACGATCAGCGGCCAACTCGCTGTGATCGAGCGCGTCGCGGCCGGCGACCCGGTTGTGTTGATGGGATCGAGCATGGGCGGCTACCTCGCCGCGCTCTATGCGGCGCGCCATCCGGAAGTGCCGCGCGTGGTGCTGCTGGCGCCCGCTTTCGGATTCGCCCGGCGCTGGCCTGAGAGTCTCGGCGAGGACGGCATGCGCCAGTGGAAGGAGCAAGGGTGGCGGGAAGTCTTCCACTATGCCACCGGGCAACCGGCGCGCATCGGGTACCAATTGATTGAAGATGGCTTGCGGTATGAAGACTTCCCCGAATTCCGGCAGCCAGCGCTGATCTTTCACGGGCTGCAGGATGACGTCGTCCCCGCTGCATTCTCGGAAGAGTTTGCCGCGGGACGGACGAACGTGACCCTCCACTTGCTCGAATCGGGTCACGAACTCACCGATGTGATGGAACAAGTCTGGACCGCAGCCGAACCGTTTCTGATGGGGAGTCCCGGGCGGGATTGATTCACCCGCCCGGAAAGACCAGATTCGTTACTGCTCTGCCAATTCGACCATCCGCGATGCGGTACCGGGCTCCGGCAGGAACTGATAGCCGTAAACCCGGCCCTGTACCACGAGCTGGCTCAGCAGATACCGGTCACCGGCCTGCGAGAGCACAACTTTGCTCGAGTCCGCGCCTCCGCGCTGCAGCAATGGAATGCTCCGCGCGGTCGCAGCAAGACGCATCCCGCGATCCCCGAAGATCTGCACGATATCGCGATTCGCGCCAGGGCCGGTCATAGTCCGCAGGACGTATTCCCCAGGCTCAAGAAGCGTGCCCTGGATCTCCACCGGGTAAGGAAGATCCACCGTGATCCGTGAGGCCAGATTGGCCTGCGCCGGGAGTGAAACCAAGGCCAGCACAAGCAGGGGAAGCAACATTCGGTTGAACATCAACTCTCTCCTTTTTGTGAAATGTGAAATTGTGTTGGGACGGCGGCGCCCGCAAGGTGTGGGGCGACCGCCAGCAAATGCGTTCGTGTAAGGATACGCACCGCGCCGGCGGCGGGTTTCACTCGATCACAGGCCGGTGATCGCGCCGGCGTCGTTCACGTCCAAACGCATCGCCTGCGGGGATTTCCCAAGCCCGGGCATGAGCAGCATGTGGCCGGCCACGACGACGACAAACCCGGCTCCCGCGGACAGAAAGGCGTCGGTCGCCGTCAGCCGCCAGTCCGTGGGCGCCCCTTTCCTCGCCGGGTCGTCCGTCAGCGACGACTGCGTCTTTGCCATGCACACGGGGAGTCCGCCGAATCCCTGCGTGGTGAAACGCTCCAGTTTGCGGCGCGCTTTGGCTTCGAAATACACGCTGGAAGCGCCGTAGATCTCGTGGGCGATCCGCTCGACTTTGGCGATCAGGGGCAGCTCATCTCCGTAGAGCGGCGTGGCGAGCCCGGGTTCATCCGCCGCGGCTGCCACCTTGGCCGCCAGTTCCAGGCCACCCTCGCCTCCGCGCTCGAAGACATCGCAGACCGCGTAGTCTGCGCCCATCTCTTCGCAGATGTGGCGGATAGCGGCGAAGTCCGCATCCTGCTCGCCGGCGAAGCGGTTGATCGCCACCACGACGCGAACGTGGAACTTGCGCAGGTTCTCGATGTGCCTTGCCAGATTGGCCGTCCCCTGATCGGCAACCGCGCGGACGGATGCGATCAGCACGGCGACCGATGGCCGCAACCCGGTGGCCGGCATGACGAGATCGAAATACTTCTCCGCGCCAAGGTCGGCGGCGAAACCTGTTTCGTTGACCACGTAGTCAGCGGTCCGGAGCGCCATCTTCTGCGCCAGCACGCTGGAGGTGCCGTGAGCGATGTTGGCGAACGGTCCGGCATGGACGAATGCGGGCGTTCCTTCGGTGGTCTGCACAAAGTTCGGCAGGATCGCGTCGTGCAGAAGGACCATCATGGCGCCGGTTGCCTTCAGCTCACCCGCGCGCACGGGCTGCCCGTCGAGGTTGTAGCCGATCACGATGTCGTTCAACCTGCGGCGTAAGTCGTCGCGGGAGGTCGCCAGTGCCAGGATCGCCATCACCTCCGAAGCCGCCGTGATCACGAACCCGCTCTCCCGTGGGACTCCATTCAGCTTGCCGCCGAGCCCGACGATGATCTGCCGTAAGGACCGGTCATTCATGTCCATCGTGCGCGGCCAGAAGATGCTGTCGACGTCCAGGCGCAGTTCGTTGCCGTGGAACAGGTGCGAGTCAATGATGGCGGCTAGCAGATTGTGGGCTGAACTCACGGCGTGAAAATCGCCGTGAAAGTGCAGGTCGATTTTCGCGGACGGTTGGACCTGGGAGCGGCCGCCACCGGTGGCGCCGCCTTTCATGCCGAAGACAGGTCCGAGCGAGGGTTCGCGCAGCGTCACAGCCGTGCGGTGGCCGAGGCGTTCAAGTGCCTGGGCGAGGCCGATCGAAACAACCGTCTTGCCTTCGCCGTGTGCGGTCGGGGTGATGGCGGTCACGAGGATCAGCCGGCCATTGCGGTCAGGCAACTGGTCCAGCAGTTCCAGCCTGACTTTGGCGGAGTACTGTCCGTGGGATTCCAGCAAATCTTCCGGGATGCCGAGCTTAGCGGCCACCTCCCGGATGGGAAGCAGGGAAGAGGACATGTGAATGTAACTTTCTTCTTACAGAATATCCCACGGCGGGCGCGCCGCGCGGGTGAGATGACTGGCGGCGCCGGCGTCGCCTTCGAAGGCCTCGCGGGCGGCGTCCCAGCGCAGCTTATGGCCCGTCCAATAGGCGATGTCGCCGAGGTGGGCGATCGCCGTCGCGCGATGCCCGTCCTCGGGACTGAGCACGGGTTTCATCAACCCGCGGATGCAGTCGATGAAGTGCCTGGCGTGCAGCGGCGTGGCATCCTGCGTGTTGAGCCGCTTGACGGGAACTCGCGGCGCGGGGTTGTCGCGCGACACAGGCTCGGCGAAGACTTCGTAGCCGATGCGGTCGGCGAAAATCGTGCCGTCGGTGCCGTAGAACGCCATGCCGTTCGGGCGGTCGAGCGCGCCGCGCGCGTTGTAATAGCGCATGCCTTCGGTGCGCCCGCCGAGCCCGTGTCCGTTGAGGTTGGACATCTCGTAGCTCATCACGAAGCCAGGATACTCGTAGGTTACCTGCAGCGTATCGGGCACGTCGCCCGCGCCCTTCACGGAGAAGCGTCCACCGCAAGCGGCGACGGTGCGGGGCGCATCGACGCCCATGATCTGATGCACGGTGTCGAAACGGTGGTTCCCGTAGTCCGTGATGAAGCCGCCGGAGTAAGCGAAGAAGTAGCGGTAGGTGGAGAGGAAGCGTTTGCGGTTGTACGGAACCTTGGGGGCGGGCCCCAGCCAGAAATCCCAGTCGAGGCCGGCGGGCGGCTCCGCGTCCGGTTCCGAGCCGATGCCGTCGGGCGTCAGGTTGACGAAGTTCCACACGCGCACGTAGCGGACATCGCCGATGCGCCCGTTCCGCACCATCTCGGCGACCTCGGGGAAATGCGTGGCGGACCTCTGCTGCGTGCCCATCAGGAAGACCGCCTTCGACTGCTTCGCGGCTTCGACGATGGCGCGCCCTTCGCGGATCGTGAGGGCAAGCGGCTTTTCGACATAGACATGCTTGCCGGCCTGGCAGGCGAGCACCGCGGGAATCGCGTGCCAGTGGTCCGGCGTGGCGATGAGGACGGCGTCGATATCCTTGCGCTCCAGAACCTGACGGAAGTCGGCGTAGGCTCTGGCGTCCGGACCCGCCCACTCGCGCGCCGCCGAAGCGTTCGGCTCGTAGACATCGCAGGCGGCGACGAACTCGGTGTTCGGGGCGTCCCGCATGACGCGGGCGACATAGCGTCCGCGCCCGCCGCAACCGATGAGAGCCACGCGGACGCGGTCGTTGGCGCCGAGAATGCTGCCTGCGGATGCGGCAGTGAGAACAAAGGTACGTCGGTCGAGCGGCGGCACGGACATTTGCCGCTTATCGTATCACCGCCCGGGTCAATCGAGGTCGAAGTCGCGCCGGGGCGGGGTCAGGTCTGGGTTCTCCTTGGCCTGCTTGAAGAGTTCGTCGAACTTCTTCTCCAGCACCTTTCCGTGCATGCGTTCCTTTTCGATGTTCTTGCGGAACACCTCTTCGTGGCGCGACGAGGAGGATTTCAGTTTCTCGACTTCGGCGGCGAGATCTTCGATGGCCCGGGGCTTCTCCGGTACGCGATGCGTCAAGACGCTCCGGGTCTCCGGATCGATCTTCAAGACCGCGTCGCAGCACGGACATACAACTTCGAAGGACTGCCCTTTCGCCATTGCGACAAGTCTAGCAGAGTGTATACTCATCGGAAGATGGGAGGCAGACGATGAACAGGCGGGTATTTGTGGGTGGCGCGTTCGCGGGCGCGGCGGCGCTGGCGGCGCCTTCGGCGCGGGTGAAGGCCGGCGGGATTCCGACCCGGGTGTTTGGCAAGACCGGTGTCAGTCTGACGGTCATCGGACAGGCCGGCGGGCGCTTCCCCCTGATCGAGCGCGACGAAGCGCGGGCCATCGTTCGCCGCGCCTATGACCTCGGCATCAACTATTTCGATAATGCCGCGGCATACTGGGACGGGCGCAGCGAAGAGGTCTTCGGCGATGTTCTGCCGCCCTTCCGCAAAGACGTGTTCATCACGACGAAGTCTGTCAAGCGGACGCGGAAAGAAGCCGAGGAGGAATTGCACGCGTCGCTGCGGCGGCTCAAGACAGATTACGTCGATCTGTGGCAGATTCACGCGGTGGGCGAAATGGAGGACGTCGACAAGATCTTCGCGCCTGGCGGCGCCATCGAGGCTTTCGAGGCGGCGAAGAAGGCGGGCAAGGCGCGCTTCATCGGTTTCACAGGACACCGCGATCCGCATGTTCACGTGGAGATGCTGAAGCGGTACGGCCAGTACGACACGATCCTCATGCCGCTGCATGCCGCTGACCCGGCGTACCTGAGCTTCGAGAAGATCGTACTGCCGATGGCCGTCGAGCGCGGCCTGGGCATTCAGGGCATGAAGAACTTTGGGAATGCGCGGCTGCTCTCCGCCTTGAGCGCGCGCGACTGCCTGCGCTACGTCCTCAGTCTGCCGATTCATTGCACGGCGATTGGCTGCACGACGATCGGTCAGTTGGAGGACGACGTCCGCATCGCGCAGTCGTTCCGCCAGGCGGCGCCTGCGGAAATGGATGACCTGCGTCAGCGTGCCGCGAAGGTGAAGGGCCCAGGGCTCGAGGACTGGAAGCGCAATGTCGAAGTGCGCGCCGGTCTCGATCCGCGTCCCGCCTACGCGGGCGGATAAGGGCGGTATGAAGGGGGACGGGGACCCGTCCCCCCGATTGTGAGTTACGCCGTGCGCATCGTCTCCGCGCTGTCGCCCGCGATGGCTGCCTGCGCGGCCGCCAGGCGGGCGATCGGCACGCGGTAGGGCGAGCACGACACGTAGTTCATGCCGGCCCGGTAGCAGAACTGCACCGAACTCGGCTCGCCGCCGTGCTCGCCGCAAATGCCGATTTCGAGATCCGGACGCACTCCGCGGCCCAGTTTCACCGCATGTTCCACGAGCTTGCCGACGCCTCCCTGGTCGAGGACCGCGAACGGATCGGTCTCGAAGATCTTCCGCGCCGCGTAGTCGCCCTGGAACTTCGTGTAGTCGTCGCGGGACAGGCCCATCGCGGTCTGCGTCAGGTCATTGGTGCCGAAGCTGAAGAACTCGGCTTCGGTGGCGATTTCGTCGGCGGTCAGGGCCGCGCGGGGGATCTCGATCATCGTGCCGACGTAATACTTCAGGTCCTTCATGCCGGCCTTGTCGAGCACCTGCCGGGCCACCCGGACGACGATCTCCTTCTGGTGCGCCAACTCCTTCACGTTGCCCACCAGCGGGATCATCACCTCGGGGATCACCTTCACGCCCTTCTTCGCCACCTGGACGGCGGCTTCGAAAATAGCGCGCGCCTGCATTTCCGTAATCTCGGGATAGGTGATGCCGAGACGGCAGCCGCGATGCCCCAGCATCGGGTTGAACTCGTGCAGCTCCTCCACCCGCTTCAGCAGTTCGGGCAGTTCCTTGCGCAACTGGCCGACCGGGAAGCCGTAGCGCGCCGACATTTCCTTCTTCGTCGCGGCGTCGGCCGACGGCAGTTTCGCGATATCGACCATCAGTTCCTCGCGCTTCGGGAGGAACTCGTGCAGCGGCGGATCGAGCGTGCGGATCACGACCGGGAAGCCGTTCATCGCTTTGAACAGACCGGCGAAGTCCGAGCGTTGCATCGGGAGGAGCTTGAGAAGCGCCGCGCGCCGGGTCTTTTCGTCGCGGGCGAGGATCATGGCCTGCATGTGCGGGATCCGGTCTTCGGCAAAGAACATGTGCTCGGTGCGGCACAGGCCGATGCCCTGCGCGCCGAAGCGGCGGGCGACCTGGGCGTCGCGCGGGATGTCGGCGTTGGCGCGGACGCCAAACTCGCCGCGGAACTCGTCCGCCCAGCCCATGAAAGTTGCGAGCGCGCCGGAAGTGGGGTCGGGGTCGATCGTCTTCGCCTGGCCCTGGAACACTTCGCCGGTCGAGCCGTCGAGCGAGAGCCAGTCGCCTTCCTTGAGGGTGATCTTCTTGCCGTTCAGGCTGACGATCATCTGGCGCTTGGATGCGATCACTTCGACCGCACCGGCGCCGGCGACGCACGGCGTACCCATGCCTCGCGCGACCACCGCGGCGTGACTGGTCATGCCGCCGCGCGAGGTGAGGATGCCCTTGCTGACTTCCATGCCGTGGATGTCGTCCGGCTGCGTTTCCGCGCGGACGAGAATTACGGGGGAATTTTTTGCTTCATGCACGGCGTGATCTGCCGTGAACACAATGCGTCCGACGGCGGCGCCGGGAGACGCCGGCAACCCCGTGGCCAGTTTCGTGAGAGTGTTGCGAACGGCCGGATCCAGGACCGGGTGCAGCATCTGGTCCAGTTGCTGCGGATCGACGCGCATCACGGCTTCGCTCTTGGTGAGCAAGCCCTCTTCCACCATGTCCACGGCAATCTTCACCGCCGCCGGACCCGTGCGCTTGCCGTTGCGGGTCTGCAGCATGTAGAGCTTGCCTTCCTGCACGGTGAACTCGAAGTCCTGCACGTCGCGGTAGTGATTCTCGAGGTTGGTCGTGATCTCGCGGAGCTGGTCATAGACTTCCGGCATCACGTTGCGCAGCTCGGCGATTGGCTGCGGTGTGCGGATGCCCGCGACCACGTCCTCGCCTTGGGCGTTGATGAGGAACTCGCCGTAGAACTCCTTGGCGCCCGTGGAAGGATCGCGCGTGAAGGCGACGCCCGTAGCTGAGGTGTCGCCGAGGTTACCGAACACCATGGCCTGCACGTTGACGGCGGTGCCGAGGTTGTCCGGAATGCCGTTCATGCGCCGGTAATGGATGGCGCGGTCATTGTGCCAGGAGCGGAACACGGCGTCGCGCGACATGGCAAGCTGCTCGTGGGAGTCCTGCGGGAAAGGTTTCTTCGTCTTCTTCTGGACCAGCTTCTTGTAGTCGGCGATGACGGCCTTCAGATCGTCGGCGGTGAGATCCGTGTCGAGCTTCGCCTTCACCTTCTTCTTGCGGCCGTCGAAGATCTCGTCGAAATCGTGCTTGGGGATGTCGAGCACGACATTGCCGAACATCTGGATGAAGCGGCGGTAGCAGTCATAGGCGAAGCGCGGGTTGCCGCTCTTGTCAGCGATGGCGGCGGTGGTTTCGTCATTCAGGCCGAGGTTGAGGATCGTGTCCATCATGCCCGGCATCGAGAACTTCGCGCCGGAACGGACGCTGACCAGCAGCGGATTGCCGGTCGCGCCAAGCTTCTGGCCCATAGCCTTTTCAAGGGTCGCAAGGGCCGCAAGCATTTCCTTGTGGATGCTGTCCGGCACCCGGTTGCCCTGCTCGAAGTAGAGATTGCAGGTAGCGGTCGAAATCGTAAATCCCGGGGGCACGGGCAGCCCGGCGCGGCACATCTCGGCCAAGCCCGCGCCTTTGCCACCCAGGATGTCTTTCATCTTGCCGTCCCCGTCGGCCGTTCCGTTGCCGAACGAGTACACGTATTGGTTCATTTCGGTCTCTCTCCCTATTGGTTCGTCGCGATTTCAGAAAAATCGGCGATGGTGGAAAACTCAGTTCGAATGGCGCTCAGCAGCGCCAGGCGGTTCCGGCGGACATCGGGGTCCGGCGCGTTGACCAGCACTTTGTCGAAGAACAAATCAACCTTCGGCCGCAGGGAGGCGATTGCCTCCAGCGCCTGAAGGTAGGGCAGCGAGGCCGCTTGCTGCCGGACTCGCTCGAACTCGGCATGGAGTTCGGTTTCGGGTCCCGGTTCGAGGGCCCCGGTCCGGACCTCGGCGGGTCCGGCGAATTCAGCCTGCCGCAGGATGTTCTGGATGCGCTTGAAGCTCGCGGCGAGGGGTTCGAAGTTGGGTGTGGGCCGGACCGCCGCGAGCGCTTCGATGCGCCGGAGCGCGTCGGGCAGGTTGTCCCACCCCGCGGCCAGCACGGCGTTCACCTCGTCGTAGCGGAAGCCGCGGACTTCGCGGAAGTAGTAGCGGATCCGGTCGAGGAAGAACTCTTCGAGCGCCGTGTCGCCCAGGAGCAGCGGCCGGAGCGGCGTTTCCCAGCCCCCTTCGGCGAGAATGCGCACGACGCCTTGAGCCGCGCGGCGCAGGGCGAACGGATCGCGCGAGCCGGTCGGAACGAGTCCAATGCCGAAGCAGCCGCGCAACGTGTCGAGCTTGTCGGCCAGCGAAACAAGCTGTCCGTCGCGTGTGCGGGGCAGGGAATCCTCCATGCTCAAGGGCTTGTAGTGGTCATAGATCGCCAGCGCGACCTCTTCCGGCTCGCCCTGAGCCCGCGCGTAGAGCCCGCCGACGACGCCCTGCAATTCCGTGAACTCCTTCACGAGTTCGGTCGTCAGGTCGCACTTGGCGAGCAGCGCCGCACGGCGCGCCGCGTCGCCCCCGCCGAGTTCGGTCACCAGATTCACGACGCGCTCGGTCTTTTCGAGATACGAGCCCAGCTTGGCCTGAAACGTGACGTGCGCCAGGTCGGCCACGCGCTCGCGCAGGGGCCGCTTCTGGTCGGTATCCCAGAAGAAGCGCGCGTCGTTGAAGCGGGCCCGCAGGACGCGCTCGTTGCCCTGCCGGACGAGGCCGTCCGGATCGGCGCTGGTATTCATGACGGCGACGAAGCGCGCCGCCAGTTGTCCGCCGCCGTCGACGGAGAAGTACTTCTGGTGGAAGCGCATCACGGTGGTCAGCACTTCTTCCGGCAGCGAGAGGAACGCTGGGTCGAACTGTCCGGAGATCGCCGCCGGGTACTCCGTGATGAAGACGAGCGTTTCGAGCAGGGCGGCGTCGGGACGCGCCCCGAGGGGCCGGATTTCGTCTTCGATCTTGCGGCGCCGTTCGCCGGCGGACAGAAGCACGTAGTTGTCCCGCAGGGTTTGCTCGTAGCCGGCGATGGTGACGGCAACCTGCTGTTGTCCGAGCCGCCGGTGCCCGCGTGTGACCGCACCGGAGGCCACTCCGGCGATCTCGAACGGCACGACGCTGTCACCCAGCAGCGCGACCAGCCAGCGGATCGGCCGGATGAAGCGCGGACCGTTCTTTCCAGCCCAGTACATCGTCTTAGGAAAGTGAATGCTCAGGATGAGGTCCGGCAGGGCTGCCGCCAGCAGATCGCTCGTCGCCTGGCCCGCGACCTTGCGCCGGAAGCTGTAGTATTCGCCCTTCGCGGTGGTCTCGATGACGAGCTCCTCAGGCGCCACGCCCAACTTGCGGGCAAAGCCGGCCACCGCCGCCGCGGGCGCCGCTTTGGGCGGACCCATCAGCAACTCTTCGGCATCCTGCTGGCGCGGCGGCAATCCAGAGGCGCGCAGGACCAGCCGGCGCGGCGTGGCATCCACGCGAACATCGTCCGCGGCCAGATTGAGCTTGGCCATGAGGTCGGTGAACTTCGTGCGCAGTTGTTCGAGGGCGCCGGGAATCATCCAATCCGGGATTTCTTCGGTGCCGATCTCGAGCAAAAAGGGAACGCTCATGCCGCCGCCTCCTGGTTCTGCTGCTCGGCCCACGCCTGCGCGAGACCCACCGCCAGCTTGCGCACGCGCGCGATGACGCCGACCCGTTCGGTGACCGAGATCGCTCCGCGGGAGTCCAGCGTGTTGAACAGGTGCGAGCACTTCAGCACATGGTCATAGGTGGGGAGCAGCGGGAAGCGCGCCTTGTCGGCTGCGTCAGGGAACTGCGCCAGCAGACGCGCGGCCTCCGCTTCATGGATCTCGAACAGTTTCCAGAGGGACTCGATGCCGGCCATTTCGAAGTTGTAGACCGAGTATTGCAGCTCATCCTGGAAGCGGACTTCGCCGTAGCGCACGCCGGGCGCCCAGACGATGTCGTAGATGCTGTCCACGCCTTGCAGGAACGCCGCCAGACGCTCGAGACCGTAGGTCAGTTCGGCGGGCACCAGGTCCAGGTCGAGGCCGCCACATTGCTGGAAATAGGTGAACTGCGTGATTTCGAGGCCGTCCAGCATCACCTGCCAGCCGACTCCCCAGGCCCCTAATGTGGGGGACTCCCAGTTGTCCTCTTCGAACTTAATGTCGTGTTTCGACAGATCGATGCCGATTGCTTCGAGGCTGGCCAGATATTGGTCGATCACGTCCTCCGGCGTCGGCTTGAGGATCACCTGAAGCTGCTGGTGTTTGTAGAGGCGGTTGGGGTTGTCCCCGTACCGGCCGTCGGCCGGCCGCCGGCTCGGCTGGACGTAGGCAACGCGATAGGGCCGCGGCCCGAGCACGCGCAGAAAGGTCTCTGGCGCCATGGTGCCGGCGCCCAGTTCCAGGTCATACGGCTCCTGGATGATGCAGCCGCGCTCAGCCCAGTAGTGTTTCAGTTTGAAGATGAGTTCTTGAAAAGTGTCCATCCGGCCTTCAACAGGACTCCAGTAGCGGCGCCGTCGTCAGACTGCGCTCGACGGCGCGTTCGATGCGTTGGACGAGGAAGCGGCGCAGGTCCGCCGCCGTTTCCTTCGTCCAGGGGTGAGAAGCGAATTCCGCGACGGGCAGCCGGTACATCGCGTGGGTCAGGGCGCGCGACTCCGCGCTCAACTCCCAGCGGCCGGACGGCAGGCAGTGCCCGCACAGCACACCATCGGCATCGCGGCGAAAAAAGGCGCGCTCCGGCGGCTCCAGAGAGAGCCCGCAGCCCGTACAAGCCTCAAGCTGCGGCATCCAGCCGGCGAGCCGCACCGCCCAGAGGCTGAAGTAGGACACCGCCTGCCAGACGGCGCCCGGCCGCCCCGCGTGGACGTGATCCAGAACTGCCAGCACGAGGCGGAAAAAGCGCTCGTTGCGCTCCATCGGAGGCAGAAGGTTGTCCGTCACTTCGGCGATATAGTCCAGAACCACGCTCGCTGAATAATCCGAAAGCAAATGAAATTGTGAGCGGATCAGCTCACAGGAATCGAGGGTTGCCAGCTCCCGGTTTTCGCGCAGGTAATAGCTCATGCGCACATACGACAACCGCTCCAGGCCGGCGCCGAAACGGCTCTTCGGGCGCCGTGCGCGCCTTGCCATGCCGCGCAGCTTGCCCTGATCCCTGGTCAGGAAGCTGACGATCAGATCCGCTTCCTGATACGGATAGGTACGCAGAACAATCGCTTCACTGACGCGGACCGCCATGGGCGCGATATCAAGGATCGCGAATTCAATATGGTATCACGGACCGGCGGGGCGGGGACCCATCGGGCGGACGCGCATGGCTTCCATCTGCTGCACCATCTTCACCCACGTGGGATTGTGGGGTTCGAGGGTCAGAGCCCGGCGGAACATCGTTTCGGCCTGCTCGATCACATCGGCACGGGCCTGGTCACCCGGCGCCAGCATGGTGCCCCAGCGGTAGACCACGTTGCCGCCGACCGCCGCCACCAGCGCCCGGTCGGCATTCTCCAGGGCCTTTCTGGCTCTGGCGCCGAAGGGGCCGTCTCGCGCCACCGGGTCGATCGACGCAGGCTGTCCGTTGAATGCCAGCGCATCCACGCCGAGGACGGCCAAGCCGTAGAGATACCCGAGGCGCCAATCCCATTCCGGGTTGTCCGGCTCGAGACGGCGCGCCTTGAGCAGAGCTGTCTCGGCCAACTCGCGGTCGTTCAACTGGAAGAACTTGGCGGCGTTGCCGAGGACGGACGCGTCCTGCCCGCGCGCTTCCATCTGGGCGCGCCATGCTTTGGCCACGGCGTCGAAGGTGGCTGGATCGGAGAGAGCCGATCCCTCCCGGTCAAGACCCATTTCGTAGAGCCCCGCCACGGGCGACTCGGGCCGGTTCTGGATCACCCACAGGATGTGCCGGCGCCGCGCTGCCCTGGCCTCCTGTTCGCCGATGGGGAGCCACTGGTAGTAGTAGTAGCCGAGCAGTTTGGCGCGCGCCGCAAGATCCTGGGGGTTCTTCTTGAGCGTGTCTTCCAGGTCGTTGACTTCGAAGATGCTGATCTCGGAGCCGGACTGCGCGATCTCTTCGAAGCTCTGGGGCTGCCCCGGCTTCTGAGCCAGGAGCGCCGCCGCTCCCAAAGAGGCAACGACAAGCAAGCGCGCGGCCTTGTGGCCCGAGAAGTGCATACTTCTCTAATCTACCAGGAACAGCAGATGACTGAACGCGGTCCTGAACTGGCAGGCGGGCTTCAGGCAATGAACGCGGGCCAACGACTGACGAATCGTGCCGGATCGCCGCCGGGAGGCGTTGCGCCAGTAGCGTAAACTCTAAGTGATGGGCGCCGTTGAGAACAGGCTTGTCACTGTCGAGGAGTATCTCTCCGACCCGGCCTATGAGCATTGCGAGTATGTCGATGGAGAGGTCGTCGAGCTGAACATGGGAACGGATTCTCATTCCAGGATCACCATCAAGTGCGGCCGATGGCTCGACGAATATCTCGATCGCAATCCCGGCGGCTCCGTTCACGCGGAATTGCATTGCCGCCTGACGATCGGGGGGAAGACGCGATACCGCCTTCCCGATGTCTGTCTCGTGAGGGGATCATTCGAAGGTCCGTACATCGAACGCGCCCCCGATCTGTGCGTCGAGATTCGCTCTCCGAAAGACTCGGTCGGCGATCAGATCGCGAAGTTCGATGATTACTTCGTCAACGGCTGTAAGCTCGGGTGGCTGATACTTCCCGAGGAGCAGACTGTGTTGATCCTGGCACCGGCGTCGGGTCCGCGCGTCGCCCGGATTGGCGATACACTGGACGGCGGCGAGGTATTACCCGGTTTGCAAATTGCCGTGGCATCGCTTTTCGCGTGATCGTCCCGGCGATCGGTGCGCGCGGCGGGGGTGAGGTTACGGTTTTGCCGCGACGGTGATTCGCACCGTGTGGTAGGTCAGCCGGTGCTCCGGCTTATCCGGCCACAGGACCCGCGCCATCAACTCCAGTTCCGTTCCGGCAGCGCATTCCGGCTTGACCGAAGGCAGCGTGTACTTCGAGGTCGCTCCGACGTTGTCATAGCGGCCCCAACGGTCAGAGACGCGGAACGAAAGATCGAGGCAGGGATGCTCCCCGAACAACTCGGCGGCGCGGAAGCCGTCGCCGTCCGGAAACAGCACGGCGAACTGCTCTCCGGCATTCACCTGCCCGTCGGCATTGCCGTCGCCGAGTTCCAGGCGCTCGACTTCAGTGGCCCGCTGGTAGACGGGGAATGCGCGGCCGTCGGAGATCCGCGCCTCGGCCGCCACCGGCGCATCCGGGAAGACGCGCAGCACCAGCGGGAACGTCTGGCCCGCGCCCGATGCCGTCAACTTCACGATCTCGTGGGTCTCGTCGAAGACGGAGAACTCCAGCGGCACCTCCGCCTGGGCCCCCGGGTCGAGCGGCGGCACCTGCCACTTGGCCTTCTTGATGGCTACGCTCGGATTCCCCGTTGTCCAGTCGATCGGCGTTGCGGGTGACCGCGCGCCGCCCTTGTTCCAGAAGCGCGCCTTGACGCGCGCCGGCTGCCGCGGCTTGACCCAGGCTGCGCCGTCCAGTGTGTGGCCGGCCAGCGCCAGGACCGGCCCCGCGCCAATCCCCACTTCATACGCCTCGCCATCCAGCACGAGCGACAGGCGCCCTTCTGGATCGGCCGCGATGCTCTCCCGCGAGACCTCGCCGTCGCGCAGCCGGATCCTGGTGACCACCTGGGTTTCGCCCGCCGGGTAGTGCGGCGCCGTCACCATGTCGATTCGTATGCCATCGAGGGTCTTTCCATCGGGCAAACGCTCGCGGACGCTCGACCGGAATCCCAGGCGGCTGACGTTCTCCAGCCACGTGTATCCGGGGCGCCGCCGGTCCGTCATGACCTCCCAGTCCCAGACCTTGAACGCGGGGTACACGTTCGCATGGCTCCATTGCGCGGGCCGGGGCAGGGGATTGGCGAACGCCTTCATGTGGAACTCGAGGGTCTTGGCCATGCCCGGGGTGCCGTGATCGAACTCGAAGTCCTCGGTTTCGTGGTGGTCGCGGGTGAAACGCCAGATTGCGTTCAGACGGCGGTGGTAGAAGCGGATAAAGTCGAGCGACCCGGTGACCAGGCGGGTGTACAGGCCCTCGTAGTTGCCGTGCATCTCTTCGTGGCGATACTCGACATCGGAGCTGCGCGGTCCGATGACGAACTCGGTCGAGCCCATGAAGTTCGACGCGCTGCCGACGAGGTGAGGGAACATGCCGGAGACCCAGTACGACATGAAGCCGCCCATCGAGAGTCCGGCGGTCGCGCGGTGCTCGCGGTCCGGGATGGTGCGGTAGCTGGCGTCAACGTAGTCGACCAGTTCCCGGAAATAGAACGGAAACTGCCGCCCGGTTTCGACAGGGCTGATGTTGTACGGCCGCGGGTACTGCTCGTCGGGCGTGCGCGGGTTGTAGCCGTCCCATTTGACGACGATCACGTCGTTGCGCGCGACGAACGCGGCGATCGTGTTGCCGCCGTAGTCCTCACCCTGGTCGTAGTTGCGGTTCGGGCGGTTGGCGGGAGGCTTGTTGTAGCGCTCGCTGTGTCCGTGAAACCAGTAAATCACGGGATAGCGCTTGTCCGACTCGCCGTAGCCGGGAGGCAGAAAGATGCGGTAGTTGCGGGTCTCGTTGAGGACCTCGCTGTCATGTGTCCGGTCCTGGACGAGCGCCTGCTGGCCCCAGAGCGAGGCGGCGAGAAGAAGAAGGGCGGGAAGACGCGGCACTATGTCCGAGTCTACATCAGCGGGGCGTAGTAGCCCTTGCGCGCCCGCACGACGAGGTCGCGGCGGTTCCTCACCTTGATGTCGATATTGCGGAACCGACCATCGGTCACCAGCGGTTCGGGCCGGTAGAAGATGTTGTACTGGTGCCGCAGTTCGTTGGCGATGTTCTCGAAGGACTGCTGCAGGTCCTCGACCTTGAACGGGAAGAACACCTGGCCACCGGTCTCCGCCGTCAGGTACTTCAGCACTTTGTCGCCGTCGTTCTCGGCGCGGGTGATGTTGGTCGAAATGGCATAGAGAACGACGTCGGCCTTCTGCGCCATCTCGAGGGCCTGGTCGCGGGAGACGCGGCTCTGGTTGTCGTCGCCGTCGCTGACGATCACGATCGCGCGGCGGAATTTGTGACGGGGTTGATCGCGCTGCAAGCGGTCGCGGCAGGCGAAGAAGATCGCATCGTAGAGCGCGGTCCCGCCTCCAGCACGCAGACTGCGCACGCCTTTGGCCAGCACTTCGGGATCTTCCGTCAAATCGACCACGAGCTCGGCCGCGGTATCGAAACTGACGAGCATCGCCTTGTCCTGGGCCGGCCGGATAACCGAACTGATGAACTCAATGGCGGCTTCCTGCTCAAACCGGAAGCGGTCCCGGATGCTGTTGCTCGTGTCGATCAGGACGCCGATGCGCAGGGGGAGGTCGCTTTCCGCGTTGAACTCCTGGATATTCTGCTGTTTCTTGTTCTCCGCGACCGTGAAGTCTTCACCTGGACGCGGTCGGTGACGAACCGGCCCTTCTTGTCGGTGACGGTGAACAGAACGTTGACGCGGGTGACGTCGACCACGATGGTCTGGTCGGTTTCCGCAGCGGCGGGGTCGCGGTTCTGATTGACCAGCGATTGCGCCACCAGTAGCACCGCGCACGCAAAGCCGCCGAGAACCACGACGGCGAGCTTCGTTTTCATATCTCAATTATAGACAGGCCAGCCACTGCTCCAACTCGCCTGGCAGCGGCGCCTCGATCTCCATCCACTCCCCGCTTGCCGGATGCGCGAAACCAATCGATGCCGCGTGCAGGAAGAACCGGGGAAACGGTGCGCCGGCGGGAGCGCCGTACAACCGGTCCCCGGCGACCGGATGGCCGATGCTGGCCAAGTGGACCCGGATCTGGTGGGTCCGCCCGGTCCCGATGCGCACTTCGAGGAGCGTATGGTGCGGGAGCCGCCGCACGACGCGATACTCGCTGAGCGCGGTACGCCCGGAACCCAGACGGGTCGTCATCCGGACCCGGCGTACCGGGTCGCGCGCGACTGGCGTGTCAATGCGTCCCTGCTCGCCGCGTACTGCGCCGTGAACCAGGGCCAGGTACACTTTTCGCACCGAGCGGTCCGCGAACTGCGCCGCCAGCGCCTGGTGGGCGCGGTCATTACGGGCCACCAGGATCACGCCGCTCGTTTCTTTGTCCAGGCGATGGACGATGCCGGGACGGTCGGTTCCCCCGGCTGTGGAAAGCTGTCCGAAGTGGTGGAGCAGCGCGTTGACCAGCGTCGCCGAACGGACCCCGGCGCCCGCGTGCACAACCATCCCGGCCGGTTTGTTCACGGCCACCAGGTCGGCATCGGCATAGAGGAGGTCGAGCGGAATCTCCTCGGGTTCAGCGTGCAAAGGCGGCGCCGGGGCAGGTTCCGCCGCGATCTCGTCGCCTTCGCGCAGGATCGAACCCGCCTTGGCCGGCGCCCCGTTGACCCATACCCGGCCTGCCTTGATCCACTGCTGCAGGCGGCTGCGGCTGGTTTCGGGAAACTGCTGCTGGAGAAAATGGTCGAGCCGCAGGCCCGCGGCGGCGCGAAACGTCACGGACACCAGTGTAGATTACGGCGCAGCGGCTTTCAGGCGGAACCGCAGCGTCATCTCTTCTTTCGTACCAATCATCCCGAGAGCGGCTTTGGGCGGCTTCAAGCCATAGTCGGTCATCCGGATCGTCGACGAGCCCTCGTAGATCGCGAAGCCGTCTCCTTTCTCCGCGAGGCGGACCAGCACGGACGCCGGTCGCGCGATCCCGCGCACCGTCAGGCTGCCGGTGACACGGACGTTCCCGTCGTCCGCGGCCTCCGCTGCCTCCGAAACGAACCGGATCCGGGGGTGGCGTGACGCGTCCAGCATGTCGTTTAAGGTGAACTCGTGAATTTTGCGCCGGTCGCCGTCGCTGACCCAGGTATCCCGCACGCTCAGGCTGTCCGCAGCCACTTGAAACTCCACGGACGACGACGCCGGGTTCTGCGCGTCGTACCGCACCGTGCCGTCATACCGGCTGAACTCCAGGACGTGCTGGCGCCCGCTCATCAGTCCCGTCTTGGCGACGTAGAGCGTGAAATGCGCCGCGGGGTCCGGCTGGATACGGTGTTCCACAGTCTCTCCTCCGATCGGAAAGCAGAACAACAGAAGTGCGAGCGATCGTTTCATCGGTCAGTCTCCCCAGCGAAAGACGAAGCTGCCGGAAGCCATCAGGTTGTGCTGTCCGCCCGGGGAAGGGATGTTGTAGACAGGGCTTCCGCTGTAATAATCGCGCACCTCTCCGCGGAAGGAAATATCGCGCGTGACTTCCGCATCCAAACCGGCGCCGAACACAAGGGCGCCCCGGCTCAGGTGGCGGGGCGCCGGGTTCGGGTCGCCGCCCCGGGTCAACTCGCTGTGTTCGTACAGGGCATATCCTGCGTTGAACGCCATCCACGGTGACAAGTAGCGCCGCGGGCGGAACTTCAGCCGGAAACCCGGTGTCAGGTAGAGCGACGCAAAGTCGCGCGACGCCTCGGGCGGGCCGGAATCCACCCGGCGCACCGGGTTGGCCAGTAGATTCATATCCAGGAGTACGTCGACGTTCTCCCCATCGATCAGACGGAGTCCGTAGTTCACCTGGAGTCCCAATCCATGGCCGATCGCCAGCGGCTCACGGACAGTTTTTCGCTCCCCGGAGAAGAAAGCGCCCAACCCGAAGCCCAGTTCGTGCTTTTGGGCAACCGCGGTGTGGGGCCACAGACAAGCCAGGCAGAGCGAAACGAGACAGAAGCGTTCGATGGGACCCATACTGTTGTTATCGCCGATCCAACGGCTGGGGTTCCAGGTCAGTGCATGTAGGATGGAAAGATAAACACATGTTCATGGAAAGCGTGGACGGAAGACGGCGGGTCGTGATCGAAGCGGTGGAACCACAGGTGGACGCCGGACGTTTCGCGATCAAACGTGTGGCGGGCGAGACAGTGCAGGTAGCGGTGGATCTGTTCGGCGATGGTCACGATGCTGTCGCCGGCGCGGTCCTCTACCGTCACGAGAGCCGGCGCGAGTGGTCTTCGACGCCGCTGCGGCCCTTGGTCAATGACCGCTGGGAGGCGGAGTTCCGGGTGGAGGAGACCGGCGCTCATCTGTACACGATTGAGGGCTGGGTCGATCACTTCCTTACCTGGCAGCGCGACCTGCGCAAGCGGCTCCAGGCGGGAAGCGAGACGGAAGTCGACTTCCTGATCGGAGCGGACCTCGTGGAAGCGGCTTCTCTGCGTGCCCCGAGCGAGGATGCCGCGCGGCTGCGGGAATGGGCCAACGCGCTGCGGGAGCGTCTGGATGCCGCCAGCGCGCTCGACGAGACGTTGACTGCGATCGTCCTGCGGTATCCGGACCGGACGCTCGCGTCGCGCTACGAGCGGGAACTGCGGATTGTGGTGGACCGCCCGCGTGCGGGCTTCAGCGCCTGGTACGAGATTTTTCCCCGGTCCTGTTCGTTCACTCCGGGTGTGCACGGCACCTTCGCCGACTGCGCGCGCAGGCTGCCCGAGATCGCGGCCATGGGGTTCGATGTCGTCTATCTGCCGCCGGTTCATCCCGTCGGGCGCCTCTACCGCAAAGGAAAGAACAATTCGACGGTGGCGCAACCGGACGACGTTGGCAGTCCGTGGGCTATTGGCGCCGAGGAAGGCGGCCATAAGGCCATCCACCCGCAACTGGGCACACTGGACGACTTCCGGGCCTTCGTCGCTGAAGCGCGCGAGGCAGGACTCGAGACCGCGCTCGACATCGCGTTCCAATGCGCGCCGGACCATCCCTGGGTCCGCGACCATCCCCAGTGGTTCCGGGCGCGTCCGGATGGCAGTATTCAATATGCCGAAAACCCGCCCAAGAAGTACCAGGATATCTATCCGCTCGACTTCGAGACCTCGGACTGGCGCGCGTTGTGGGAAGGGCTGAAGAGCGTTTTTCTTCACTGGGCTGCCGAGGGTGTTCGTATCTTCCGCGTCGATAACCCACATACCAAGCCGTTTGCCTTCTGGGAATGGGTGATCGCCGAAGTGAAGCGCCAGTACCCGGACGTGCTCTTCCTGTCCGAGGCGTTCACGCGGCCGAAGCTGATGTACCGCCTGGCGAAGGTGGGCTTCACGCAGTCTTACACGTACTTTTCGTGGCGCAACACGAAGGCCGAGTTGACCGAGTACTTCCACGAGCTGACGGCGACGCCGGTGCGGGAATTCTTCCGCCCGAATGCGTGGCCGAACACCCCGGACATTCTGCCGGAGTTTCTGCAGATCGGCGGGAGGCCGGCGTTCATGATCCGGCACGCGCTGGCGGCGACGCTCGCCGCCAATTACGGCATCTACGGACCGGCGTTCGAACTTTGCGAGAACGAGCCGCGGGAACGAGGCAGCGAAGAGTATCTGCATTCGGAAAAGTACGAAATCCGTCAACGCGACTGGGACGCGCCCTGGAGCCTCAAGGACTATATCGCCCGCATCAACCATATCCGGCGCGAGAATCCGGCGCTGCACGCCGACCGGCGGCTCCGCTTCCACCCGACCGACAACGACATGCTTCTCTGCTACAGCAAGACAACCGAGGACATGACCAATGTCATCGTTGTGGTCGTGAATCTCGACTTCCGCTACCGGCATTCGGGCTGGGTCCACCTGGACCTTGATGCCCTCGGTGTCGAGGCGGAGCATCCGTTCCAGGTCCACGATCTGCTTGGGGGCGGGCGTTACCTGTGGCAAGGCAGCCGGAACTATGTGGAGCTCGACTCCCATTCGCTGCCCGCACATATCTTCCGGGTGCGCCGGCGCGTCCGCACCGAAGCCGATTTCGACTACTATCTGTAGGCTGCGGTTACTGTAGGGGTAGAGCATGAACGATCCGCTGTGGTTCAAGGACGCCATCATCTACGAGCTTCACGTCAAGGCCTTCTTTGACGGCAACAACGACGGCGTCGGCGACTTCGGCGGGCTGCTGCAGAAGATCGACTATTTGCAGGAACTGGGCGTCACCTGCATCTGGCTGCTGCCGTTCTTTCCCTCACCGCTGCGGGATGACGGCTACGACATCGCCGACTACACGAGCGTGCACCCCAGCTACGGCACGCTCGACGAGTTCCGCTCGTTTCTCGATGCCGCCCACGAACGGGGCATGCAGGTGATGATCGAGCTGGTCATTAACCACACCTCCGACCAGCATCCCTGGTTTCAGGCAGCGCGCAAGGCCCCGCCGGGATCTCCCGAGCGCGACTTCTATGTATGGAGCGACGATCCGCAGAAGTACAAGGAAGTGCGCATCATCTTCACCGACACGGAGAAGTCCAACTGGAGCTGGGACGCCGAAGCAAAAGCATACTACTGGCACCGTTTCTTCTCCCACCAGCCGGACCTCAATTACGACAACCCGCAGGTGGTGGAGGAAGTGATCCGGATCATGCGGTACTGGCTCGACATGGGCGTGGACGGCCTGCGTCTGGACGCGATTCCGTACCTGGTGGAGCGGGACGGGACCAACTGCGAGAACCTGCCTGAGACGCATACGATCATCAAGCGGATCCGCCAGGCGCTCGACGAGCGACACCCAAATCGGGTGATCCTGGCCGAGGCCAACCAGTGGCCGACCGATGTCCGTCCCTACTTCGGCGATGGCGACGAATGCCACATGGCGTTTCACTTTCCTCTGATGCCGCGCCTGTTCATGGCGCTGCGGCTCGAGGACCGCCACCCGATCACGGAAATCATGGCGCAGACACCGGAGATTCCGGAGAATTGCCAGTGGGGCCTGTTCCTGCGCAACCACGACGAACTGACGCTGGAGATGGTCAGCGACGAAGAGCGCGATTACATGTATTACGCATACAGCGCCGATCCCCGCATGCGAATCAACATCGGCATCCGGCGGCGCCTGGCTCCGCTGATGGACAACAACCTGCGCCGGGTGGAGTTGCTGAACAGCATTCTGTTCTCCTTCCAGGGCACGCCGATTCTCTATTACGGCGATGAGATCGGCATGGGCGACAACATTTACCTTGGCGACCGCGACGGAGTGCGCACGCCGATGCAGTGGAACGCCGACCGCAACGCCGGGTTCTCCCGGGCCACACCCGGCAGGCTCTACCATCCGGTCATCATGGACCCGGTCTACGGGTACGAATCGGTGAACGTCGAGGCACAGCAGTCGGATTCCTCGTCGCTGCTGCACTGGATGCGCAACATGATCGCGTTGCGCAAGCTGTTCAAGGTATTCGGACGGGGATCGCTCGAATTCCTCAACCCCGCCAACCGGAAGGTCCTCGCCTACACGCGATGCGATGCGCATGAACAGATCCTGTGCGTCGCGAATCTGTCGCGTTTTCCGCAGCCGGTGGAATTGGACCTCTCGCGGTTCGATGGGATGATTCCGGTGGAGATGATCGGATTCGTGGAATTCCCGGAGATCCGCAAGGCGCCGTACCCGCTGACTCTTGGACCCTATGGATTCCTGTGGTTCGAGCTGCAGCCGTCCGGCCGGGCGGCGGAGGTCGAGACTGTGCCGCGCGCCGCCGAGGAGGCGCCGCTCGAATGGCTGGGCGCCTGGGAGCCGCTGCTCAACGGGCGGACGCGGGGGTTCCTCGAACGGGTGTATCTGCCGCCTTTCCTGGAGCGCCAACGATGGTTCGGCGGCAAGGCGCGGAAGCTGGAGCGGGTCTCAATAGGCGACTGGGCCGAAGCGCCAGGTTCCGGGGCGGCGCTGCTGTTCCTCGACGTCGAGTACGCCGATGGCGGGCGCGAGACGTACCTGGCTCCCCTCCAGACGGCGACCGATGACCGGGCCGCGACGATTTTGGAGGAGCATCCGGATGCCGTGGTGACTTCCTGGGACGGCCGCGTTCTGTTCGACGCCACGTTCGACCCGCAGTTCAACATGGAGTTGCTCGACTGGGTCAATGGCTCGCTGCACAGCCGCGAAGGCATCGTAGAAGGAATTGCCGGCGTTGCCTACCCGGCCTTGCGGGGTGAACCGGGAGAGCCGCTCGAACCTGCGCGCGGCGGCTCCGAGCAGAGCAACACGTCGATCCGCTATGGCCGCCGCATGATCCTCAAGCTGTTCCGGCGCGTTGAGCCAGGGACGAACCCCGATTGCGAAATCACACGCCATCTCAGCGAAACGTGCGGCTTCCACAATGTCCCCCGGTTCGGCGGCCAGATCGACTACAGCAGCGCTGACCGCGGCGCCGCAACCATCGCCATGGTGTCCGAACTGGTCGACAACCAGGGCGACGGATGGGAGTGGACTCTCGAGGAACTGGGTCGCTATTACGAGCGCTGCGGGGCGGCCGAGGAGACGCCGGAACTGGCCCGTTTGATCGCGGCGCCGCTGGCAGAGCTCGCCGTCATGGACCTGCCACCGCTTGCCGAGGAGATGATCGGACTCTACCGCGACGCCACCCGGACGCTCGCGCGGCGCACGGCGGAGATGCACCTGGCTCTGGGTAAGGAAACCAGCGACCCGGCCTTCCGTCCGGAACCGCTCACGACGGCGGATCTCGCGCAGCTCGCCGAGAACCTCAGGCGCAATGCGATCGACGCATTCGACCAGTTGAAGAATAACCTGGCGCACATCCCCGACGATCTGATGGAAATGGCAGGCCTGGTGCTCGGGCGCCGGCGCATCCTGCTCGATCGCTTCCGCGGTCTGGAGCGCCTGGAGGATGCCGGGCTGAAATGCCGGGTCCATGGGGATTATCATCTTGGCCAGGTGTTGCGGGTGCTCAACGATTTCGTCCTGCTCGACTTCGAAGGCGAACCGGCGCGTTCGATGGCGGAACGGCGGGTGATGCATTCGCCGCTCAAGGACACCGCCGGGATGCTGCGCTCGTTCGGGTACGCCGCCCAGGTGGGATACCTGAACCACAGCGCGCGGCGTCCGCATGAGGCGGAAAAGCTCGAGCCCTGGGCAAGGCTGTGGGAGCGCCTCATTTGTGCCGTGTTTCTCCAGACCTACCGTGAAGTTGTCGCCGGCCAGTGCGTCTCCGCCGACGCAGGCACGTTCGCCCGGCTGCTCGACGCGTTTGTCCTGGATAAGGCGTTGTACGAGTTGAAATACGAATTGAACAATCGCCCGGCGTGGGTGAGGATCCCGCTTCTTGGAATCCTCGCCCTCGGCGGCGAGAAGTAGACGGGAGGCAGGGATGCCGGAACAGGCGGTCTTACCCGCGGCCACCCAGGAGCGAATCGCTTCCCTGGGCGCGGTGGATATTGTCGTCGGGATTCCCAGTTACAACAACGCGGATACGATCGCGCACGTGGTGCGCGCGGCGCAGAGCGGGTTGCACGTGCACTTCGCCGGATACCGCGGGTTGATCGTGAACTCCGATGGCGGATCGATCGACGGCACTCCGGAGAAGGTGCTGGATCTGCCCGGTGAGCCCGAGGAACTGCTGCAACTCCCGTACCGCGTGGATCCGGTCGAAAGACTTTCCACTCCGTACCACGGCGTCCCGGGGCGCGCCAGCGCAATCCGCACGATCTTCGAAATTGCGCGCGCCACGCAGGCCAAGGCGTGCGTCCTGTTTGACTCGGATCTCCAGGGCGTCGTGCCCGATTGGGTCAAGGCCCTGGTCGCGCCGGTGATCGAGGACCGTGCCGATTTCGTCGCCGCCTGGCACACCCGCCGCAAATTCGACGGCACGATCACGAGCGGCATCCTCTATCCGCTGACGCGCGCGCTCTACGGGAAGCGGATCCGGCAGCCTTTCGGCGGAGAACTGGCTGTTTCGCCGGCGTACGTGGAACGCGCTCTCACCCAGAGTGTCTGGAACAGCGACCTTTCCCGGGATGGCTTCGACGTCTGGCTGACTGATTTCGCGCTGGTGGGCGGCTTCCGGCTCGCGCAGGCGCGGCTCGGACCCAGGGAGCAGCAGGCGCGGGAGCCTGGCTCGGATCTTGCCGCCACACTTGTCCAGGTGCTGGCCCCGGTCTTCCTCGAGATTGAGCGCCACGTGGCCACCTGGCAGAAGATCCGCGGTTCTGAAGCCGTGCCGGCTTTCGGGTCAGCGCCCGCGCTCAGCGCCGAAACCGCGGAAGTCGACACGGCAAAGATGATCGAGGCATTCCGGTTCGGCCAGCAGAACCTGCAGGACGTGTGGGGCCTCGTCCTGACGCCGGCCACGATGGTCGAGATGAAGAAGATCGCACGGGCGGCGGAGATGCGAATGCCCGACGACGTCTGGGCGCGCACTGTCTACGACTTCGCCCTGGGGTACCGGCTCCGCGTGATCGCCCGCGATCACCTGCTGCGCGCCATGACGCCGCTCTACCTGGGCTGGGTTGCGTCCTTTGTCCAGGAAACACGCCAACTGGGGCCGGAGGCGACCGAAGCACGGATCGAGAAGCTGTGCCTCGCCTTCGAGCAACTGAAACCATACCTGATTTCGAGGTGGCGCTGGCCGGACCGCTTCAACCCCTGACGGCGCCGGAGGAGAGATTGATTGCCATGATGGAGCACGTAAACCTTGCACTGACCGAAGCGACGCGCCGCGTGGTGTTCGGCATCGCGGACTTTCTGCCCGGCCTGGCGGCACTGATATTGGCGGTGATCGTCTCCTGCCTTCTGGCCTGGATCTTCAGTTGGATCGTCCGCCGGTCGCTGCGCGGCGTCGACTTCGACGAGCGGCTCGACCAGTGGGGCTTCTCCGCGCTGGCGGACTGGTCGCCGGACAAGAGCCCGACGCTGCTCGTGAGCCGCGCCGTAGCGTGGGGCATCATCCTGATGGGCTTCCTCGTGGGTCTGACGGCGCTGCAGGCGGAACTGGCTTCGGCCATGGTGGCGCGCCTGTTCGGCTATCTGCCGAACCTGGTGGTCGGCCTGGTGGTCCTGGCGATCGGAAGTGTCCTGGCGCGGTACCTGGCGCGGGGAGTGCTGATCGGCGCGGTGAATCTGAACCTGCACTCGGCGCGGCTGCTCAGCATGGGCGTGAAGTGGCTCGTGCTGGTGCTGACCGCGGCGATGGCTCTCGACCACCTGCGCATCGGCGGCGACATCGTCAAGCTGGCGTTTGCCATTCTGTTCGGCGGAATCGTTCTCGCGCTCGCGTTGGCGGTTGGGTTGGGGTCGAAGGACCTGGTGACCCGGTCGCTTGAGAAGCAGACCCGTGAAGAGCACGGCAAGGAAGTCGAAGAGCAGTTCCACCACCTCTGAGCGTCAGCGTGGCTGGAGTGCGCTCCCGCCGGTGAAGACGCCGATCCAGTGGTTGTGGAAGGCCAGCGCTGGATTGGGCTTCACCGCCGGCATGTGGCACGTGTGGCAGGCGGCGTCAGTCTTGCGGCACACGGCGGCAGGCGGGTGCGACTCCGTATGGCAGGCGAGGCAGCGGGCGTCATAGTAGGCGCGGTCGTTGCGGCGCAGCGCCTCGTGGGGATCGTGGCAGGTAAGGCAGCTCAGGCGCCCTTCGCTTTCGGTGAAACAGCGGCTGCGCGCGAGGTAGGGCGGCTGGTGGCGTGTATTCCAGGGATCCCGGAAGTTGATGGCGCCGTCGTCGGAAGCCGGGGGGCGGTGGCAGCCGCCGCAGAGTTCATTCAGTGCCGGGGCGTTGAGGCGTCCCGGGTTGCGGACGTTGGCCCTCTTCGGCTCCCTGGCGTGCGCCGCCGCCGGACCATGGCAGGATTCGCACCGCACGCCCAGCTCGTGCGGGACGATCGAGTAGCGCTCTCCGAGCCGCAGCGGACCCGTCGAGTGGCATTGAAAGCAGCGGAGAATCGCCGAGCGCGGGTCGAACGTCGGATAGACAACGCCGGCGGCTTCGAGCGCACTGCCCGGAGTCAGGCTGCCGTGTCCCGGCGTCGGCGCTAACGCCGCAGGCTTGGCGTAGTAGGTCAGATGGTGCTCCAGGTAGCGGTCTTCGTCGATTTGTCCGACGAAGGTCACGGCCTGGTCGCCCGCGCCGAAGGCCCACTCCGCAGAAACCTCGACTGTGCCCTCCACGCGTGCTTTCATTCCGTCTTCCAGGCGGAGAGTGAAGGGCCCGCGCCGGTGCGTTCCCTGCCAGGGAAACTTCTGCGCCAGAGGGTGGTCCGCGGCGCGAGCGAGGCCCCGGGCATGGCCGCTGTCCGACTGCGCCTTGAACTGCGCCGGGTGGCACGCACGGCAGGCGCCCGCCCCCGCATAATCAGAGGCCGTTGCCATTGCTGCCAGCAGTAGGAACAAAAGGACCGGCACGGATTGCCCTCATTGTGGCATACGGGCCCCGCTGCGATAGAATCGCTACCAGCGGCCACCGGCCATGATGCGTGTCCTTTTGATCCTGGTTTCGTTGGTGCTACCGGCGGCGGACGTTCCCAAGCCCAGGAAGATTCTCTCGAACGCCAACCTGCTGGGCATGCCGTCTCCGGACGGCCGCTGGCTCTCCTACGTCGATACGCCCAGCGGCGATCTGGCGGTGCTGCATCTGGCGACCGGCGACGCCCGCAAGCTCACGAAGCAGCCGCGGCGGAAAGGCGAGTTCGCCTACTTCTCCACGATTGCGCCCGACTCGCGCTCCGTGGCGTTCGCGTGGTTCAACGAAGAAGGCTTCTACGACCTGCGGATGGTGGGAATCGATGGCGGCGTGCCCCGGATCCTGTATCGCAATCCTGAGGCCGGGTTCGTGCAGCCGTGTGCGTGGTCGCCGGACGGCAGCCAGATCCTGACGCTGTTCTTCCGCAAGGACAATATCAGCCAGATCGCGCTGGTGTCGGCGGAGTCAGGCGAAGTGCGGGTGTTGAAGTCGCTGCAATGGGTGTATCCGAAGCGCATGGACTTCTCGCCGGATGGCCGGTTCATTGTCTACGACTCATTCGCGCGCGACGGCGTCCCCGAGCGGGACATCTTTGTGTTGGCTGCCGATGGAAGCCGCGAGACGCGGCTGATCGACTGGCCGTCGAACGACCTGTTTCCGTTCTGGTCGGCCGATGGCGGCACGGTCGTGTTCACGAGCGACCGCGCGGGCACAGTCGATGTGTGGGCCGCCGCCGTCGAGGATGGGGCACTGCAGGGTGAACCCCAACGCGTGCTGGAGAGCGCCGGACGCGTCCTGCCGCTGGGGTTGACGCGGGGCGGCTCGTACTACTTCGGCGTCCGCAGCGGATGGACCGAGGTCTATGCCGGTACGTTCACGCAGGACGGACGCGCCGACGGCAAGGCTGCGCCTGTGCCGGCAACGTATCCTGGCCGCAATTTCGCTCCGGCGTGGTCGCCCGATGGGAAGCGGTTGGCGTGGCTGTCCCGGCGGGGCTCGGAGAATTTCGGACAGGAAGAGCGCGTGATCACGGTGCGTGACGGCGCGACAGGCAAAGAGCGCGAACTTGCGCCCCGTATGGCGCACCTGGAAACGTTGCGCTGGGACGGCGATGTGCTGCTCGTGAGCGGCAGCGACGGCAGAGGGCGCGCCGGCTTGTTCCGCGTGCCGCTCGATGGCGGGCGGACCGAGCCGGTGGTCATCGAGGAGTCGGCCGGCTTCCGCGGCATCGAAGGTGTCGCGATGCGGGATGGCATCCTGGCGGTCGCGGAAGGAACGCGGCTGGTGCTGCATCCGCGCGGAGGCGGAGAGACGCGGGAGATCTATCGTTCCCAGGGATCTCGAATCCGGCTCATCACTCCGGATGGGGAGCGGTTGGCGTTCGTTGAGGGCAGCCACCTCGTGACTGTTTCGATCAGCGGCGCGGACCGCCGCCAGTGGTTTGACTTTGGCGATGCGGCGCCGGCCGGGCTGGCGTGGTGGGATGCCGGGTCGCTGCTCTTCGCCCGCGACGCGAAGTTGTGGCGCCTCGCGCTGGACGGCAGCGCGCCTCGTGCGTTACCGTTTCCCGCGCTCGACTTCAGCCTGCGGGGCCGCGAGGTCGCGTTCACGCTCGGCAGAACGGACTCGGAGATCTGGGTGGCTGAGCGCCTGCTCCCATGAGGTGGTTCCTGCTGTGGGCGGGAATCGCCGCCGCCGGTCCGCAGACGCCGCTCGGCCTCGACGCCTATCTGCCGGTCCCGCCCGATAACCCGATTGCCGCGGAAACGGCCGCGCTCGGGCGCGCCTTGTTCTTCGATGCCCGCCTGTCGCGCGACGGCAGCGTCTCCTGCGCCACCTGCCACGAACCGAAGCGCGCGTTCACGGACACGCGGCCTCTGGCTACCGGCATCGGCGCCCAGGTGGGAACACGCCGTACACCCGCTCTGGTCAACCGCGGGTACGGGCGCGCCTTCTTCTGGGACGGCCGCGCGGGCACGCTCGAAGACCAGGTGCTGAAGCCGATCGAGAATCCGATCGAAATGGATCTTCCTCTGGCCGAGGCTGCCTTGCGCACCGGGCATGAACCGGCTGTCATGGCGAAGGCCCTGGCAACGTACGTGCGCACGATCCGCACCGGCGGCTCGCGCTACGACCGGTTCCTCGCCGGCGACCGCGGCGCGCTGGATGAGCGGGAACAACTCGGCCTCCGCCTGTTCCGCGGTAAGGCGCAATGCGCGTCGTGCCACCTGGGGCCGAATCTGACCGATGAACGCTTCCACAACACCGGCATCGGTTTCCGGGACGGCCGCTTCGCCGACCCGGGCCGCGCGTCGGTGACAGGTGCGGCCGGGGACACGGGCGCGTTCAAGACCCCGACGCTGCGGAATGCGGCCGAGCGCGCCCCCTACATGCACGACGGCAGCCTGGCCACGCTGGAAGATGTGATCGAGCACTACGACAAAGGCGGCATTGAGAACTTGCACCTCGATACCGAGATGCAGCCGCTCCAACTGACCGCAGACGAAAAGGCGGCGCTCGTCGCGCTCCTGCAAGCCATGACCGGACCCGTGGAAGCGGGCTGGCCGCCGGAAAGAATCGAATGAAATTCACCGCGTTGTTGTTGCTCCCGTTCGCGCTCCTGGGCACGGACAAGACCGATCTGTTTACCGCGGGCGAGGAAGGCTACCACCACTTCCGGATTCCCGGAATCGTGGTGACGGCCAAGGGTACCCTTCTTGCCTACGTCGAGGCTCGCCGCCAGCAGGGAGACTGGGCCGATATCGATGTTCTGATGCGGCGCAGCACGGACGGCGGCCGGACATGGGGCCGTTCCCTGCTGCTCGCCGACTTCGGGGAGGAGGCGGCGAACAACCCGGTCGCCATCGCCTCGCGGAACGGCGTGGTCCATTTTCTCTATTGCCGCCACTATGCGCAGTGCTTTGACCGCCGCAGCAGCGACGACGGCCTGACGTTCTCCGAACCTGTCGACATCACCGCAACGTTCGAACGCTTCCGCGCTGACTATGACTGGAACGTGATCGCCATCGGCCCGGGCCATGGCATCGAACTGCGCGGGGGACGCCTGCTTGCGCCGGTATGGCTGTCGACGGGCGGACGCCGGCACCGCCCGTCCGTCGTCTCGGTGATCTATAGCGACGACCGCGGCAAGACCTGGGAGCGCGGGGAAATCCTCGGCCGCGATCTTGTAAATCCGAGCGAAACGCTGGCAGCGGAACTCGAAGACGGCCGCGTGATGCTGAACATCCGCAACGAGTCGCCGGAGAAGCGCCGCGCCGTCAGTTTCAGCCGCGACGGCGCTACAGGCTGGACCAAGCCGCGCTTCGTTTCCGAACTGGTGGAGCCGGTCTGCATGGCGAGCCTCATCAAGCTGCCGGGAAAGGCTGGCTACGTTTTCGCGAATCCGGACAACCTGGAGTCTTCGACCGGGCGCGCGGTTGGGGCGGACCGCAAGAACGTCACGGTGCAGTGGAGCGCGGACGGGCTCAAGTGGACCCACAAGCGCGTGCTCGAACCCGGCGCGAGCGGGTATTCCGACCTGGCCGCCGGTTCGGACGGCACCGTCTACTGCCTCTACGAGCGGGGGGCGGGGGTTGCCGCAGTGACGCTGGCTCGCTTTCCGGTGAATTGGATCAGGGAAGGGAAGTGAGGGAGGAGGAGCGGCCGCTCCCCCTCCCGGAGAGCACTACCAGCGGAACTTGCCGCTGTACTGCAACTGGCGGCCGAAGTATCCGCCGCGCTGGTTGACGACGCGACCGAACACCGGACTGTTGACGTCGGTCGACGGATTCGCCCCGTTGAAGCCGTTGAGGAAGTTGTAGGACTCCATCCGCAGCTCAAAGGTGACCTTCTCGGTGATCGGGTGTTCTTTCGAGAGCGTCAGATCGAGATTGGTGAATGCCGGTCCGGTGACGCCTTCGAATGTCCAGGGGTTGGAGCGTCGCGTGAAGGGCGCCAGCACGCGGAACGCGTCCTTGTTGAAACGCGCTTCGTTCGAAGGGTTGCTCAGCACCGGGTCGCCGATTTGCTCCATGCCGCCGAAGTTGAGGAACGGTCCGCTGGTGTGAACGAACAGCGTGCTCACGCCCCAGCCGCCCAGGACAAGATCGGTTGCGGTGTTGACGTTGCTGCCGAAACGGCGGCCCTTGCCGAACGGAAACTGGTAGATCGATCCCAGCGTGAACTTGTGCCGGGGGATCTGGATGTTGGCGTTCTGGTAGGTCACGACGCGATCGAACTGGTCGACGTTGTCGTAGAACTCCTGGCTGTAGCCGCGGTTGTAGTTGTAGCCGACGATCAGGTTGTAGCCTTGCGCGAACGGCCGCTGGATCTGCACCTGCAGCGAGTTGTACTTGGTGCGCGATAGAGGTGTGCCTTGGACCGTCAGGGCGCCGTAGTGCGGGAAAGGCCGGAGCAGCGAGCCGACCGAGACGTTGCGCTGGTTGCGGAGCTGGCCGGGGAACTGGTCCACGGGGAGGACCTGGAAGAAGGGGTTCGGCACGGCCTGATTGAGGGCGGCACGATACTCGAACCCATAGCGAGGATCGGCCAGGTTCAAGTCGAAGGCGCGAGGAGCGTTTCGCCCAATATTGGCGAAGTAGGTCAGGTCGACGACGATCTGGTTCCAGATCTGGCGCTGCACGGACACGTTGAAGCGGTGGTTGGTCTCGTTCTGCCAATCCGGCTGCCACCAGGTGGTGGAATTGCCGAGGTTGGTGTAGCGACCCTGGCTCTTGCCGACCGCCGGGATGAGCGGGTTCGATCCCGTCGGGTACGGATCGCGGAGGAAGGCCTGCGGCACGCCCTGCAGGATCGGCAGCGGATTGGTCGTCTGCTCGAAACCCGGATACGGAGTTGAGCCGAGAATGTTGACCCCCGCGTCAAAGGCCTGGTCCGGAGGCGTGACGTACTGCGCGTAGCCAAAGCGCAAGGCCGTGCGGTCATTCACGCGGAATGCCAGGCCGACGCGCGGCAGGAAGATGTCGCGGGGTGCGTTCCACGTGCCGCGGTTGTTGCTGTCCGTAAACTGCCACGCGCCGTTGTAGACGGGCTGATCCCGCCGGATGGCGGTGACCGCGGCAGGCAGGACCGGAGCGTTGGCGCCCTGGAACTCGGGAATGGGATTGGTCAGATCGAGAGCGCGGGAGAGCCGGTCTTCCGGGTCGCGTAGCGCCGTGCTGTACTCCCAGCGCAATCCGAGGTTCAAGGTGACCCGCTGGCTGACCTTGAAATCATCCTGGATATACAGGCCCCACATGTCAATGATGGGACGGTTCATCGGGATGGTCGAAATCCGCGAGTTGCCCGGATCGACAGTTCCCAGCAGGAAGCTTGCCCATGCGTCGCCGCGGTCGCGGGTGTTCGGGCTGAAGATCGTGTCGGTCGTCGGGTTCTTGTCGAACCGGAAGCCCATTGGCCGCGGCCTGGCCGCGAGAATCCGCTGCTGCCGGAACTCGCCGCCGACCTTGATGTAATGGCGGCCCATCTGCTTCGACACCTTCGACTGCAGGGCCCAGGTCTTCGGCTCCTGGAACCAAAAGCCGTCGCGTCCGAACTGGCTGGTCGACTCGCCGCGGACGTCCAACCCGGGATAGTAGATCACCGGCAATTCAGCGAGATAGAGCTGATACCAGGGGTTGTTCTGCCAGAACGACGCCAGCCGCTGTTCGTCGATCTGACCCGCCGGAGCGTCAAACGAGTCGACGATGCTTGAATACGAGGCGCGCACGTTGAACACCGTCGTCGGATTCACGGTCCAGACCGCGTCCCCTGCGAACTGCCAAGTGTGCCGGGCGCTGCCGGCGATGCGCTGCGCGGGCGAGTTGGTGAAGTTCGGTTCGTCCTGGAGCGTGTGGAACCGGCTGATGCGCCCGTACGTGCGCCAGTTGTCGTTGATGTTCCAGTCGGTCCGGTTGCTGAGGTTCCAGTAGTCGAACTTCTGCGGGAAATTCTCGCGGAAGTTATTGACGCGGGTGATGTTGTCCCCGGGGCCGTTGGGTAGCCAGATGTCGCGCATGAACAGCGCCGAGGTCGGATCGATGCGGGAGGCAGGAATCAGGTTGCCGGCGAACGGAATCCGCGTCGAGGTGTTGCCTGAGATCTGCGTCGTGAGCGGATCGAAGATCTGGCGCATATTGCCGGATGGGTTGAAGCTCTGCGAGAAGTTGCCCTGGCGCTCGAGTTCGGTCGGCAGGGTCATCGCCATCGTCCGCGGCTCGCGGACGTTGTGCGATTCGTAGGCAAAGAAATTGAAGATCTTCTCGCGCTTGATCGGGTTCTGCGACATGACGCCCCAGACATGGTTCTTCACCTGGTTCGGGCGGAAGGTCGTGCGGTCGGCCACCGCGTTGAGCGCCGGATTGCGGCCGAAGTAGTACGCCGTGCCATGCCAGTCGTTCGTACCGCTCTTCATCTGTACGGAGAAGATGCCGCCGGCGCTGTGGCCGAACTCGGCGTCCACCGCGTTCTGCTGGACGTTCACCTCGGACACCGCGTCCATCGGCGGCACATAGCTGCCCTTGCCGCCCATCAACTGCGGCGTGCCGTCGATGAGGACGTCGTTCTTCTGGGACGTGTTGCCGCCCACGTCCATCTGGTTGGCGGCCCAGTGGTGGTACGGGCTCTGCTCGGTGGTCGACCGGATTTGCACGGCCGGGTTCAGCGTGGCCAGCAGGAACGGATTCCGGTGGATGATCGGCAGGTCGTTGGTCATCTTGGTGTCGAGCGTCAGGTCCATCGAAGTCGTATTGAATTTGACCGCGACCGGCGCCTCAGTGACATTGATGGTTTCGGTGACCGCGCCGAGGTCGAGACGCGCATCGACGGTGACGTCAGCGCGGGTCTGGACCAGAATATTTTGTTGGGCGAAGCGGCGGAAACCTTCCATCTCGACCGTCACGGTGTAGGTACCCGCGACGACCAGGTCGAACAGGTACTGCCCGGAGGTGTTCGTCTGCCGGACGGTTTCCACGCCCGTATTGTCGTTCCGAAGAGAGACCCTGGCGCCGGCAATCACCGCACCAGAAGTATCCGAGACCACGCCTTGCACTCGTCCACGCGCTTCCTGAGCCGCCGCGGGCTGGGAAAAGACACTCCATGCCAGGCAGACCAGGGCTGGCAGGAACAGAGTCCGTTGCAGGAATTTCTTCAAGTTAGCACCCCTTTGAGAATCTTGTCGATTACGTTCACGGCGGCTGGATCAAACGGTGTCCCAGCCACCCCTTTCAGACACACAGAGGCCAGCGCGGAGCGGATACCGGTTGCCGGGACGCGGCGTGCGTGACTGCCCCAAAACAGAATGTTTTTGATGATATATGCCTGCCGCTTCTAAGGCAAGCCCTGGGGGCGGATTTAATGAAAAGAAACCTACAAAGCGACGCCGAGTTCGTTCCAGGAGACGGAGCGTCCCTTGTAGATCGCCTCGCGGCCCAGAATCGCGGTGAGGGCGGCCATCGCGCCCACCTTGACGTCGCCGAACGGCTTGCGCTTTTCGCGGATGCACGCGATGAACTCGGGGACGGCGGGATCGTCACTGATCCGGGTACTCGGGGTGAGCAGGTCGCGGGGTTCGCCCGATTCCTGCATCGGGTAAAACATGCCTTCCGCGACGTCGACCGTCCCGGTCTCGCCGAAGACGAGATACCACTGGCCGTTGGGCAGCTTCTTCAGACCGCGCGGGTGCATGCCGAGCTGGCTGTAGTCGAGGTGGACGCCGTTCTCATAGATGTACTCGACGCTGTAGCCATCCATCATGAGCGTGCCGGCGGGAATGGGCTTTGGGAAGTAGCGCTTTCCGTGCCCGTAGGCCGATGCGGGGCGGCTGTTGGCGACCCAGTTACAGACGTCGATGTTGTGCACGGAGTTCTCGACGATCAGGTCGCCGGACCGGCGGACATCTTCATACCAAGCGGGACGGTTGCGCGGTCCGGGCGACGGCGTGCCGTGCCGCTGCGCCTTGATGACGAAGGTTTCGCCCAGCACGCGGTCTTCATGAATCCGCCGGATGACTTCGCGGAATGCGGTCCTGTAGCGCAACTGCTGGCCGACCTGCAGGAACGCGGATGACTTCGCGGCGGCCTTGAGCACAAGGTCCACCTGTTCAGGCGTGATGCCGAGCGGCTTTTCGCAGTAGACGTATTTCCCGGCGGAAAGCGCGGCCGCCGCCATTTCGGCGTGCAGGTCGCAAGGCGTGGCGATGTAGACGGCGTCGATGTTGCCGAGATCGAGCACCTGGCGGTAGTCGGTGAACGAGCGGGGGTTATCGCGCTTGGCGAGACCCTGAGCGCGGTCGCGCGCCCCGGCGTCGGTGTCGCAGATGGCCTCGACCCGCACGTTGGCCAGTGCAAGTGTCTGGCGGAGGAGGGACGTGCCGCGGACGCCGACTCCGACCATCGCGGTACGGATCTCGGGGGCCGCTGTTTGCGCCGCCGCAGCCGCGGCGGTCACGGAGCTGACCAAGAACTGGCGCCTGGACGTGCTCACGGGACTCAGTATGCCAGATTCGTGCAAGCGACGCTTGGTTATGGGGCTACGGCGACCGTGACGGTGTTCGTGTCAATCTGGTTGACTGCCATCCGCAAGGGCTGCTCTCCCGCCGGCGCGGATTCCGGGATCTCCACATTCACCTGGTACAGGCCGAAATAGCCGGGCGCGAGACCGCTGAACAGAACGCGTGCGGGGACTCCGCCGATGGTCACCTGCGGGGAGAACAGTGTATCCCGCAGTCCCTGGGCGTTGGCCGAGAATACGGGACCCAGGCCGGTGCAGTACACCTCGATCACGCCCCCGCGGCGCGCGGGCCGCTGTTCGGTCGTTTCGGCGGTTCCGCTGTTGAGGATGGCCCCGAAACCGCTGGCGGCGTTGAAGAACAGCCCTGGCGCCACAGTCAGAACCGGGACGCCGTCGAGGACCACGCGCGCCGCTCCGCCATTGGCCACTTCGATCCGCACGTTCCCGGCCCGGACGCCGTCCGGAACCAGAAAGTTGATCTGGGTGTCGCTGACGTAGAGCAGCGGCGCACGCAAGCCGTCAATCAACACGGTCACCCCGGCCAGCGTACCGGGCCAGGGGAAGGGCCCAACCGCCGGGTCTCCGCCCGTCAGGTTTTCGCCGAAGAGCGTGGCCAGACCTCCGGGCGCGAGCTGGCTGGCCCCGGAAGCTGCGTTGCCGGCTGCGCTGACACGAGTTCCGGCGAGCACAGCGACCGTCGCCACAGCGCCCCCCTCGATCCCGACCGTGAGCCTCGCCGTGGGGGACTCGGGCGTCCAGCGGAACTGTGCGACGCCGTCCGCATCGGTGACCGCCAGTTGCGGGTCGGCCGCTCCGCCGGCGCCCGGAATCGCGCTCACGCGCACCCCGGGATACCCCAGGCGGTTCGCATCGCGCACGCGGATCACCACCGGTTGGGGCAAAGGCTGTCCTGGAACCGGCAACTGCCGGTCGCCGGAAACGATCTGGAGTTCGAGATCCTGAGGCGCGGCAGCGACCCGGATGCGCGCTTCAGTGGCGTCGTAGCGTGTGTCCGCGGACTCCGCGATCAGATCGTCCACGCCTGCCGACAGCCCGGTCACCGGGAAGGTGGCCTCGCGCGCTCCGGCGGCAAGTGTCACCGACGGCGGCATGGCCAGCCGACCGCCCGCGGAACGCAGCAGGACGGTCAGCGGCGTCTCGGGCGGCGTCTCCACCGCCACCGTGACGCTTCGCTCAGTGCCTGCCACCAGACCCGTGGCCGGATGCGCAGATAACCGCACGCTCCGACGGAGCGTCGCGTCCGCCGCGCCGCGTCCTCCGGTGACCTGAGTGAAGTACGGTTCGAATTCGCGGCGGTAGCGGTCCAACTGTTCGATCACATCAGGTGAGGGCGTCTCGCCTGCCCGGACAATGAGGACGAAGGCGAAGCGGTATCGCCGCTGGCTGACTGTGTGGTCCGGTGTCCGGCGCCCTTCGGCCGCGATCACGTCGGCGGTGGTGACGTCCCGGCGCTCCCCGTTGAACGAGACCCCGAGTTGCGGCTGCCGGAAGGTGAACGAGGCGCCCGCGCCACGCACATAGAATGTCGGCGGCACTTCCTCCGGGGGGCGCAGCCCCATCAGGTACTGATCGAGCGGCGAAAAGCCCTCGGTCACGGCAATCGTCTCGAACCGCGGCGTCGCGCCCGGACCATTGTCGCGAATCCGGTTGCCTTCGAGCAAAGACGCCTCGGAGTTGAACGTGAACGCCCAATGGGCGGACTGAAATCCCAGCATCGGACGCTGCGACGGATCGATCGGATCGCGCGCGGAGGCAAACGCCAGGAATAGATGCCCGGCTTCGTGGCCCAGAATCGACAACGGGGTATCGCGGCTCGACTGGCGAGCCGTCAGGATGCCCCGCGGATCGACGGGATACTGGGCGAGAGGACCCAGGTCCAGCACCGCCTGCAGCCGGTGGCTCGACCCGTAGAGTCGCCCGACGTCGATCAGTGGGTCGCCGATGCCTTCCGACCGGTTTCTGGTGCTGATCTGGAGCGCGACGGCGCCCGGCGCCGGCGACAGTCCGAATGTGTTGTAAAACACGAGGTAATCGTAGGCGTCATCGTGGTTTTCGTAGAACTTCTGCGCTGCGCTCACCAGGTCGACTTCGTCGACGCCGCCGAACCGTTCGACGATCGCCGAAGAGTACTCCTGCGTGGAGCCATCGACGAACGCCACGACGTTGGTCGAACCCTGCAGATTTCCCGGCGCGATCCCGACCACGGCTCCACCGACGGCGATGACCGAGTACGCGAACTCGATCCGCCCGTCCGGATAGAGCCGCGCCTGGAACGTCTGCCGCGGACCGGCGCCGAAACCGGAGTATTCCGGAATGTCGACCCAACTGACCACCCAGCGGCCAGCCTCGCTCAACACGCGGACGGAGCCCAGAGGACGCGAGGGGTCGAGGTCATTGAACAGCGGAGCGATGCGCGGCGGACCGGCGGTCATGCGCCCGACGCTGCGCTCGCTGATGGTGTCGTCGCCTTCACCGAAGGTCAGGTTGCCGTCTGAGTTGACGAAGATCGACTGCTGCGGTGTGCCGAAATACGGAAACGCAAAAGGGAGTGCGAGCTCGCGGAAATCGTCGTCGCCGAGTCCACTGACCGGGACGCCGGCGCTCGCCGCGGCGGCATCGTAGCCTCCTTCGGTCAACCGGAACCGGTAGCGCGCCGCGCCCGTGCCCACAGGTGCAAACTCGAGCGCCCTGCCCGTCAGATTGAACTGGTTGCGCCGCGCCACCACGCCATCGGTATCTTCGAGGATCGCGATGTTGCCGATATCGGCGCGTGGCGCCCTGCGGGGTTCCGCCAGCCGCGCCGGAGTCCTTCGGCGGGCCTGCTCCCGCTGAAGCACGGTGCGCTGGTGCAGGTGGATCTCTTCGCGCCAGCCTTCAGGCCGGTAGCCGCAAACCGTCGGCTCCTGCCGCGCCTGCAGGGCGGGAGAAACGGCGAAGAGAAGAATGAGAGAGAGGGATGCCCGGACCATAGACCCAACTCTCCCATTGTAGAGGTTACGAACTTTAGCGGCCGCGGCCCCCGCCGGCTCCCTGGCGGGAGATCGGAGCCGACGAGGCGCCTGAAGCGCCGGTCGTCGGAGCCGAGACCGATGCGGGCGCCCGCGAGATCACGCCGGAACGTCCGCCGGGCGCCAAGGCTACCGGACGGCCCATCCCGCTGTTGAAGCCCGGCTGTGCGGACAGCATCACCGGCGCGGCGAACACGCGGTACACCGTCCGCGGCGAATAGAAAGCAAATCCGTACGGGTTGAAGAACACCCCGTTCTGCGGGATGAACGTGAACATTCCGAAATAGGGATTGAAGAACCAGCCCGACCGGGCCCAGTTCATCCCGGAATCGCGCACGCTCCGCGCTCCGGAGATGTTCGCCATGGCGAAATACTCGCTCCGGCGCCGGCTCCAGCGGTCGAGTGCGTCGGTCTCTTTCGTTTCGAACTTCTCCGCCACCATCACGCCCGACAAGGGCAACTGGCGCCCCTTCTTCACGGCGAGGTATTGATCGCCGGCCTGCACCTGGGCTTCTCCCTCGAAGACACGCAGGACCGCGGGGTCGGCGCTGACCCGGTATAGCCCGCCCTTGCGCAGGTCGATGCTGGTCTCGCGGTGAATGATGGTGACCGCGTTCTCTCCGCCCTTCAGTTCGTTGTTGACCTCGAACACGGCCGTGCCTTCGAGAATCTCCACGACGGCGTTCGTGAGGCGGTCGTCAATCATGAGGAAGGCGGAGTTTTCTCCGAGCCGGAGAAACACGCCGGGATTCAGCAGGACTTCCGCGCGCCCCTCGCCGGTGCGCAGTTCCATCCGCTGTTTGACGCTGGGGAAGGATGCGGCTGAGACCTCCACGCGCTCGCCATCGAGCCGGACGTCTCCCTCCACGTGGTGGATCAGACCACTCCGGGCCGAGATCACGTTCTGTGCGGCAAGCGGGAGGACGGCTCCCAAGAGCGCCAAAGTCAAGCGGATCGTCACGGTGCGCCTCCTGTCTCTTTGATTCTCGTACCGCGTGGGACGCGCGTCAACCGAAGCCCGTTACGCGCATGTTATCCTAAGGCTCAGATCCTCGCCCGGAGAGATGGCCGAGTGGCTGAAGGCGCACGCTTGGAAAGCGTGTATACGGGAAACTGTATCGAGGGTTCGAATCCTCTCTCTCCGCCATCTTCCGATGGCCCGCTTCCAAACCTCTCAGCGTTCGCGACGCTGAGTGGGAGCGCGCGCCGGCCCCCGTTCACCGGATCCAGACACCGTTCAACATGACACGGCGGACGCGGCGGATCGAACGGATGTCGCGCAGTACGTCGCCCTCAATGAGAATGAGGTCGGCGAGCTTTCCCGGCTCGATCGATCCGATCCGGGCGTGCGCGCGGAAGAACCTGGCGTTGTCCAGCGTGGCTCCCACGATCACCTGCATGGGCGTCATCCCGCTTTCGTGCATCAGTTCCATCTCACGATGGTAGGCCCAGCCGGTCTCGGCGAATGGCACGTTGGAGTGGGAGCCGACCACGACCCGGACCCCGGCCTTGCTCGCCAGTCCCGTGAAACGGCGCATGTTTTCGCATGCCTTCGCATGCATCTCCGTCGCGCCCCGCTCGCCGGCACGCCTCTCGAAAATCGCCAGGTTCGGAGAGAAGAAGACGCCGCGCCGGACCATCAGGTCAATCAGCCGGCTGACCCGCGGCGATTCCAGATCGATCTTGCTCCAGAGCTGATAACGGCCTTCGTTGCGCGCCTCATTGCTCGCGGTCACAGCCTGGCGAAAACTCTCGGCTTCCATCGGATCGGCGATCGCGGTCCCGACGCTCGTGACATGCTCGATGCCGTCAAGGCCCGCCTCAATCGCATCGTCGGCGCGCACGATCTCGAGGTGCGCGGTCACCGGGATGTTGCGCTGGTGGGCGGCCTCGCACACGGCGCGAATCGTAGCCAGCGGCAGACGGTAATATACCTTCAACGCCGTGGCGCCCTCATCCGCGAACCGGTGGACGACGGCCCGCGCTTCTTCAGGATCATTGACCAGGATCGAATTGCGCGGATAGGCGGCAGGCGCCATATCCAGGTGCGGTCCGGTAAGGAAGAGGCGCGGAATCGGCAGCCCCAGTTGTTTGACCGGCTCGTAGCTCTGGTTCCACGCGCCGGGATCCCGCACGCTCGTGACGCCGTTGTTCAGGAACGTGTTGGGCAGCTTGACGTTGCCGCGGTGGTAGTGCGCGTCGATCAATCCCGGCAGCAGGGTCAGGCCGCGCGCATCGAAGACTTCGCCCGCAGGTGGATTCACGCTGGCTCGGGATCCGGCGGCGACGATCCGGTCGCCTTCGATAACCACGATCGAATCCTCCACGGGCGGACCGCCTCCGCCGTCGATGAGCCGCGCACCGGTGATGACGATCGCTGCGATTGCCAGAAGCATGTCCCTGATTATGGCCGATCGTGCCGCGAGGTGCGTGGCGTCCACCTTAGGATGCCCGTGCTGAACGGAGCACCAGCGCCAGCAGCCAGCACCCGCCGAAGCGCGTCACGCCGGATCTTTGGTATAATAACGGGCAGAAGTCCCGAGAGCGGGAGTAATTCAGTGGTAGAATGCCAGCTTCCCAAGCTGGACGTCGTGGGTTCGAGTCCCATCTCCCGCTCCAAGCCGCTATTCGACAGTCACGCTCTTGGCCAGGTTGCGCGGCTGATCGACGTCGCAGCCGCGGCGCAGGGCGATGTGGTAAGCCAGCAACTGCAGCGGCACGATCTCCAGAATCGGAGTGAGCAGGTCGTGCGACGCCGGCACCTCGATGACGTGGTCGGCGAACCGCGGCGCCTCTCGATCGCCCTCGGTCACCACCGCGATCACCTGTCCCCCGCGCGCCTTCACTTCCTGGATATTCGAGAGCGTCTTCTCGTACAGCACCTGGCTTTCGCGGCTCGCCGGATCGAGCGGCGCCAGAACCACGACGGGCAGTTCTTCGTCGATGAGCGCATTCGGCCCGTGCTTCATCTCGCCTGCCGGATAGCCTTCGGCGTGGATGTACGAAATCTCCTTCAACTTCAGCGCGCCTTCGAGAGCGATCGGGAAATGCACGCCGCGGCCCAGGAACAGGAAATCGGTGGCGCGTGCGAGGGCCCGGGCGAGTTCCTCGTATTGCGGATCGTTCGACAGCACGCGCTCCAGCTTGCCCGGGATGCGCACGAGGTCCTGCACCAGGTCGCGCGACTCCGCTTCGTTCAACACGCCCCGCTCCTGGCCCAGAAACATCGCCAGGATGAACAGCGCCGTGAGCTGCGACGTAAACGCCTTGGTTGAGGCGACGCCGATCTCCGGTCCGGCGTGCGTGAGAATCGATCCCGCCGCATCGCGCGTGATCATCGATCCCATCACGTTGCAGATGGCCAGTGTCTTCGACCTTTTCTGAATCGCTTCCCGCTGCGCCGCGAGCGTGTCGGCCGTTTCCCCCGACTGCGAGATCAACACCGTCAGCACTTCCGGCGACAGGATCGGATCGCGGTAGCGGAATTCGCTGCCGTAGTCGACCTCCACCGGTACCCTGGCCAGCTTCTCGATCATGAACTTGCCGGCGAGTGCCGCGTGCCAGCTTGTTCCGCACGCCACGATCCGGATCTGCCGGAACTCGCGGAACTCGTGCGGCTCGATGTCCATCTCATCGAGGAAAATGCGGCCCGACTCCTGGCCCACGCGCCCGACGGTCGTATCCCGGATGGCGCGGGGTTGCTCATAGATTTCCTTGAGCATGAAGTGCTTGTAGCCGCCCTTCTCCGCCATGATGGGATCCCACAGGATGCGCGTGACGTTGCGCTTCACCGGGTGCCCTTCGAAATCGTTGAGCCGTACGCCTTCACTGCTGAGGACGGCAATGTCGCCGTCGTCGAGAAAGATCACGTCGCGCGTGTGACTGAGCAGCGCCGGCACGTCCGAGGCGACGAAGTACTCGTTGTCTCCGAGGCCGATGACGACCGGAGGCCCTTGGCGCGCAGCGACAATTCGGCCGGGATCGCGCGAGGAGATCACCGCGAGGGCGAAGATTCCCCGCAGTTCGCGCACCGCGGCGCGAACCGCCTGTTCGAGATCGCCGTTCATGTGCTTCGCGATCAGATGCGGCACCACTTCAGTGTCGGTTTCGGTCAGGAACCGGTGCCCTTCGTCCTCGAGCCCGTGACGCAAAGCAAGGTAATTCTCGATGATGCCGTTGTGCACCACGACGATCTCATTGCGGCTGTCGCGATGCGGATGCGCATTCTCCTCGGTCGGGCGTCCGTGCGTGGCCCAGCGTGTGTGTCCGATGCCGTACACGCCGTCGGCGGGATTGGCGCGGACCACTTCTTCCAGGTTGCGCAGCTTGCCAGAGGCGCGGCGAACCGTGAGTGCCCCTTCGCCGTCCACCACCGCGATACCAGCGGAGTCATAGCCGCGGTACTCCAGGCGGCGCAAGCCGTCCAACAGGATCGGAACGACCTTGCGGGACCCGATATACCCGACAATTCCGCACATAGAGGACGCCGTTTACTCAGACAGCTCGAAGCGGTACTCTTCGATGACCGGATTGGTCAGGACTTCCTTCGCCAGCGTGTCGATCTCGTGCCGAGCCTGTTCTTCACTGACTCCAGGATTGAGGGAGATCTCGAACAGCTTGCCCTGCCGCACCTCGGAGACAGCTTTGTAGCCAAGCCCGTTCAACGCGGACCGGACGGTTTGTCCCTGCGGATCGAGCACCGTCGGCTTCAGGGAGACATACACGCGGGCTTTCATCGGCACAATTATAGCGTCTCAGCCGCGATTCGGGCTCTTGCCTATCGCACCGCGGAGAGAAAGGCCACGTGCCGCGGCGCCGCATCCTCTTCCGGCCGCAGGGCCGCCACGCGGAACGCTCCAGCCGCCGTCTGGTAGGCGGCCGCCGTGCGCCTGTAGGTTTCCAATGCCCTCGCCGGCGCCAATGGCCGTCCCAGCGGATCCAGCGGGTCCAGGATGTGCACCGGACGGGGCGCGAGCGCTCCCGCGACGTCAGGCAGGTCAAAGCTCTTGAGCGCACCGGGAATCACGCTCTCGAAGATCTGCATGTGCACCGGACTCCGCACCACGTCCATGTAAGCAGCCAGACCGTTTTCGAGCGACACGGCGTGGATGCGCTCATCGAGCGCCGCGGCCGCCAGCATCGGAGGCGCTCCGGCGAGTTTGCCGAAACCCGAGATGCGCGCCGTGTCCACTTCGGGATGCGCCGCCAGCACATCCACCGCGCGGGCGATGTCGCGCGCCCGCAGGCCCACCATCGTCTTGCCCAGCAGGATGGCGGTCATCGTCGTGTTGTAGTCGCCGAAGTACATCTCAAACGGACCGCCGCGGGCGATCTCCGTGCGCGTCTCGCCAAAGCCCCGCGCATCGACGGCCAGCACGACGAAGCCCGTGCGCACGAACGCCTCCCATTGCGCGCGTCCCGCTGACTTGCCGCGGCTGTCGATGGCGACCACCGCCGGCTTGCGGCCCGCCGGACTCGCCGGAACGTAGAGCAGACCGGGCAGCAGGATGCCCGGCTCGCTGTCGATCACCAGCTTTTCGATGCGATAGCCATCCCGCTCGATCACGCCGTACGGATACGACGGTCCCGGCTGCGGCTTGCTGTACCCGCTCATCTCCCGCAGGGCGCGCACCACGTGCTCGCGGTATCCGGCGGACCCCGGAGCGGGCCATTGCGCCGCCAGCGACTCGGCATGGCGCAGGTTCAGGCTGTGGACGGTCTCGCCCCGGAAGCTCGTGACGACCTGCCCGGTTCGCGTGGCAAACAATTCCTGCTCGCTCGCGATCTCGATTTCCGGTTCCTCGCGGTCGCCGGGTGCATTCTTCAAATGCCGTCCGAACCACTCGTACGCCGCCACCCGCCGCGGCTTCGAGTACCCGTGCCCGTCGTCGGCGTCGACCATCGCCATTCTTTCGGCGGCGCGCAGGCTGTCGTACGCGCGGCTGGCTTCGCGGTAAGTCTGGCGCGCGCCGGCAATGGAGAAGAAATCGCGGATCGCCGAGAGCATCAGGTAGGGCTTGGGCGCGAAGGCGAGGACGAAGTCGGGATGATCGAAACCGGCTCCGATCCAGTTCGGGAAGACCTGTTCGGCGTCCTGCGGGCCGATACTGTCGAGCAGGTGGCCCCAAGATGTCAGATAGCAGGACGGCGCCGCCACGTGAAACCGGTCGTCGAGGGCGCCGAGATACGCCGTGTGCGTGCCGCCGCCGGAGTTGCCTGTCAGCCCGACGCGCGTCTTGTCCGCCTCGGGCCGAGACAGCAGATAGTCGAGCGCGCGGATTCCGTCCCAGATCGTGTATCGCGCGAAATGCTGGCCGGTGAGCAGCGCCTGGATGCCCTGCACCGTGTGCTCGGTCGTCGACTGAATGAGCTTCGCGCGCGCGAAGTCGGGATCCCAGAGTTGCACGCGTTCGCCCTGTCCGGCCGGGTCCCACGTGAGGCAGATGTAGCCCTTCGTCGCGAGGCTTCCCAGGACCTGCTGCCACGCCGGATACGATTTGCCGCCCGGTTCATGCCCCAGCGGAAACAGGATCGCCGGGTACGGAGGCTGTCCCCGCTTCGGGACGTAGAGATTCGCCGTCACGTGGAATCCCGGCCGGCTCTCGAACACGATCTTCTCGATCCGGTAATGCGGGCGCTCGATCGTGCCGGTGACGCGCGGATCGAGCGGCGTGCGTTCCGGCAATCCGCCGATCGCCGCCAGCATCCCTTCGCGCACCTCGCGCCGCCGGGCGTCGATGCCGGCTTGCGTCGTGAGATTCTCCGCCATCGCGCGCCGCTCCGCGAGGCGCGCGTGCGCCTGCTGCTTGAGATGGTTTGCCAGGGCGCTCCGGAGGTGGCGCGCCTCGGTGAGGCTGCCGTAGAAATCCAGGTCGGAAACGTTCTGTGCAGCGGCAGTAGTGCACAAAGCGACAATGGCGAGGAGAAACGCGCGGGTCATGAGGATCCTTGAAGTATACCCGCGGTTCAATCGGACGGAACGGGATAGGCGCATCGCACGTCCTCACAGCGATGGGCCCCCGTCTGCTGCTGTGGCTTGCAGTCTTGGCTGTGGGACTTTCGGCCCAGGAGACGCCTGTCTTCCAGGTCGATGTCGACGTTGTCCAGATCTTCGCGGCCGTACGAGACCGCGATGGCCGCGTCGCGACGGACTTGAGCCGGGAAGATTTCGTCCTGGAGCTGGACGGCGCGCCTCAGGAGATTCGCTACTTCGCCCGCCAGAGCGACCTGCCACTCACCATCGGCATTCTCGTCGACACCAGCCTGAGCCAGCGCCGCCTGATGAAGGATCAGCGAACCGCGTCCGTGCGGTTTCTGCGGCAGGTGCTGCGGCCGGACGTCGACCAAGCGTTCGTCATCCGGTTCGACCGCGAGGCGGAACTCGTGCAGGACGTGACTGGTACGGCCGAGTTGATCGAGAAAGCGCTCAGTGGGCTGGACGTGCCCAGCCCGTTCGATCGCCGTCGCCGGCTGCTGCCGGAGGATGTCGCCAGCCATCAGTTTCCGGGGAGGCGGCGGCGTGCGCCGGGCAGCCGCGGCCCAGCCCGGGTGGCCGGCACCGTTCTGTACGACGCCGTCTTTCTGGCCGCCGAAGACGTCCTCAGCTCGCAGACGGGCCGTAAGGCGCTTGTTCTGCTGTCCGACGGCGTCGACGTCGGGAGCAAGGTCAGCCTCGGGACGGCCATCGAATCAGCCCAGCGCCACGATGCGATCGTCTACAGCGTCCGTTACTACGACCGCAAAGCTTATGCGCGGTTCGGTGGACGGGGTGGCAAGAGCGAAACCACTTTGACACGTCTGGCGGACGAATCCGGAGGGCGCATGTTCGAGGTCTCAGACAAGCTACCACTCGAACGCATCTTCACCACGATCCAGGAGGAGTTGCGAAACCAGTACAGCATCGGCTTTGTGCCTTCGGATACTGCCAGGGCCGGCTACCGGAAAATTCAGCTCCGGACGATAGACACGCGCCTGAAGGTTCAGACGCGCGACGGCTATTACGCGGACCATCCTCCGGCGAAGGCCCGCTGACCGAGTTGTGTCCGGCCCCCGGATTGTGATTCTCTAGGAGGTCACAGCAATCATCCCGAGGAGTCACGAAGTCTAATGATCCGCACCCTACTTGTCTGTACCGTCCTGCTGCTGCCGGCGCTCGCGCCCGCCCAATCCGGAATGCGCATCAGCAAGCCGATGACCGCGCCCGAATGGGCGCTCCTCCAACGCGAGCTGCTGCAGCAGAACTCGGCCGCAGCCGACCTCTTCGCCGAACGCTACGTCGATTCGCGCGGCTACCTGCTCCACACCCCGCGCTGGGGAACTCTCGACGGTCCCGACGATGCTATCGAGACCTTCTACAACTGGACGCTGCTCCACGCGCTCGGCGGATCCGACTCCGTGCTCGAGCACTACAAACGGGCGCAGGAGGGCCACTGGCAGCAGTACAAGGAACTGCGCACCGAGTTGACCAAGCTCTCCGAGCACGGCTCCTACTACAAGGAGTTCATCACGCAGTCGGACTGGTTCCACACCGGCGAAGGCATGCGCGGCTTCATGTTCCTCGGCCTGTCCGAGCCGAACAACGAAGTCTTCCGCACGCGGATGAAGCGCTTCGCCGGGATGTATATGAACGAAGATCCGGAGGCGCCCAACTACGATCCTGAGAAGAAGCTGATCAAGAGCATCTGGACCGGCAGCAAGGGTCCGATGCTGCACAAGGCGACCACCTACGACTGGGTGGGCGATCCCGTGCCGGGCAGCTTCCACCTGCTGCACAACGAGGCCGGATACGGCAAGCTGCTGAACCTCGAAGCGTATTACCCGAAGATGCTGGCGCACTGCGACGAGTACCTCGACAGCGTGGGCGATCATCCGCTGAACCTCGCCGCGACCAACCTCGCGCTGAACGCCTACATGCTGACCGGCGACGAGAAGTACCGCAACTGGGTGAAGGAGTACGTAGGCGCCTGGAAAGAGCGGACCGCGGCCGCGGGCGGGAATATTCCGTCGAACGTCGGGCTCGACGGCAAGCCTGGCGGCGAATACAACGGCCAGTGGTGGAAGGGTACCTATGGCTGGAACTTCACCATCTTCGACGGCGAGATCGAAAAGATCGCGCACCGCAACACCGTCACCTCAGGCGCGTGGCCGGGCTTCAGCAACGCGTTTCTGATGACAGGCGACCCGTCGTTCATCGGCGTGCTGCGGAAGCAGATGGACAACATCTACGCGGCGAAGAAGGTGGAGAACGGTCGGGAGCTGCTGCCGCGAATGTACGGCGACCCGAACGGCTACAAGCACAACGGTGCGCCGAGCTGGTATCAGCACGGGCCGTCGGTCTACGGTGGACGACTGACCGAAATCTACCTCTGGTCAATGGACCGTAAGGACTTCGAGCGGGTCCCGAAAGAAGGCTGGATCGCCTATCTCGAAGGGCAGGATCCGGAGTACCCGGTGAAGGCGCTGCGCCGCGACCTGGAGCGCGTGCGGCGGCAGGTCGAGCGCTTCCGCACCGACGACACCACCGCCGACACGCGGCTGGCGGACTACCTGCTCGGATTGCAGCCGGTTGCGACCGATGCGCTCACCAATCTTACGGTGGGTGGCCACTTCGCGGGACGCATCTGGACGCTGCACAGCCGCTTCCGCTATTTCGACGCCGAAGGGCAGCGGGCCGGTCTGCCGCCCGATGTCAGCGCGCTGGTCGAAAAACTCTCGGCGGACTCCGCCACGGTGACCGTCGTCAACGTAGGCGGTGTCCATCCGCGGACGCTCGTCATCCAGGCGGGCGGCTACGGCGAGCATCACTTCGACTCCGTCACGGTAGACGGCAAGACGACGCCGGTCAACGGCTCCTCGCTCACGGTGCGCCTGGAACCCGGCGCGGGCGCCAAGCTCGAGTTCAAGATGGCGCGCTACAAGAACGCTCCGACGCTCGCGTTCCCCTGGGACCGCGCCTGGTATACGAAGTAGTTCACTCCCGGCACATGCGGGCGGTGCGGGACCACGGCGCCGTGGTCTCGTACCGTTCGCGCACGGGGTCCGGGCGGATCAGGTTCGTCAGCCGGTCAATACGCTCCGGAAGGTTGGGGTGTGTGAGCAGCGGATCGAAGCCCTTGGGGGGCTGAAACGATTCCTGCTCCATCACGCGGTAGATTTCGATCATCGCGGATGCGTCCAGTCGCGCCGCTTCCATGAGCCGCAAGCCTGCCGTGTCGGCTTCCTCTTCGTCCTGCCGCCTGTACCGCAACACTCCCAGCGATCCTACCGCTTTGGCCGCCGCCGGGATCTCCGCTCCGCCCGTCACGACTGCGGTCAGCAGCAGCCGGAACGAGGCGTCGCGTAGCACCGCGCGGGTCGCGTGGCGCAGTTCCACGTGCTGCATCTCGTGCGCCAGGACGCCCGCGAGTTGCTCGGGGCTCCCTGTCTTCTCGAGCAATCCTGAGTGGACGATGAGAGCGCCGCCCGGCAGTGCGAACGCATTGAACGACGGCTCGCGGATCACGGCGACCCGATACTCGTACGGCGACTCCGGAAGTGCGGCCGCGAGGTGCGCGGCCAGGCGGGCGATCTCCGCGTTTCCTGTCTCGTCGGTGCAGACGCTCTCCGGAGCGACCATCTCCTTGTAGATCGCCTCGCCCAACGCGACTTCCCATGAAGGCGGGACCGCCGCCGCGCCGGCGCGCGCCAGGGCGGGCAGGCCCTTGAGGTACAGCAGGAAAAGCACGGCCATCAGCGACAGGACAAAGCCGGTGGCACGGTACGCGGCTGTTCGGGCGCCGGTTGGCGGAAGCGCGGCCAGGATCGAGGCATCGCGGAGCACGACAGCTTCGACGCCATGTTCGAGCCGAACTACTGGACGGCGGGAGGCAATCCGCAGGCCGGATGCGTCCCACCAGCGCGTCGTGCCGTCGTCGAGCGCCAGCAGAAGGCCGGAGTCCGTCACCTGGATGGTGACCGCGCGGCTCCGCGCCGTGACACCATCGTAGTAGGCCGCTGCCCAGTTCACTGATGCGTCACAGTCCGACGTCGAGATCCAGCGCGTCCGCCAGACCTTCGCCGAAAGCGGTTGCCGGCCGTGCTTCCTGCCGGATGGCTTCCCAGTTGAGGTCGCCGGAGACGCTCAGGTGGTCGGCGAAGAAGCGGATGTTCCGCAGGACAGTCCAGGGGTAGGTGATGCCCAGCGTGACAATCATCAACAAAATGTTCCCGACAGTGAGCCCGAACAACCCGCCTCCTTGCACTTCCGATTGCAGCCGGAGGCTGCCGGTGCGCAGCCGCGACCAGCAATAGCGCGTGCGCGCCGCATTGAACCAGAAGAACGAGATGCCCAGGGTCGGCAGCGCCAGGACGAGCGCAATCAGGTAGGGCACGATCAGTTCCTGTCCGTCCCCCTCGAACGCAAATGCCTCGTTCCCGTAGAAAGTGTTGCGCGCGAAGAAGGCGAAGATGTTCACGAGGAACACCGGGCTGTAGATCCCCAGCGTGAGAACGCTGAGCAGCACGCCCTTTACGAAGATGCCAAGCAGAGCGCCATATTCGCCGCGGAACGAAAACCGGACGCCGCGATAGGACGTCCGGCTCAGCCGGTAGCGCGCCGCCCCCACCATGGCAAACGGCACGAGCAGCGCGATCGTGGCGTACACGCCCAGGGCGATGACCGGCGATGCCTTCTCCGGGGGAATTCCCGCCGATTGCAGCGCGAAAACAGCCGCCACCAGCGCCAGGATGGCGACGGCCCCCGCGGCCAGCAGCTTCAGACGGCTGATCAGCAGCTCCATCCCGGTGCCGTGGTACGAGAAGAACTCTCCGTCGAGCCCGAAATGGCTCCACAGGTATTGCCGCACGCGCGTCTTGGCCCAGGCGGAATAGATCCCGAGCGTGAGAACCGTGAGCAGCACGTTCTTCAGGAACAGCAGGAAGAACGCTCCACCGTCGGCACGGAAATCGGGGTGGCGGGCCGCGTCCGTTGCGAGAGGCGCGCCGCACGCGCCGCAGAAGCGCGCCTGCTCCGGGACCTCACCGCCGCACGTCTGGCAGAACATCATCTATACTCCCAGCACTTCGGCCACCCGGCGTCCCACGATCTCAGCCTCGCCTTCCTGCAGCATCCAACTGGCGATCTCCAGGCCTTCGAACTGCGGCCTCGGGACCAGTTCAATCGAAGGTTCGCCGTCGCGCAGCTTCTGCTGCGCTTCCGCTGGCGTGAGCTGGATTGAAGTGTCCCACGAGACGCGCAGGTGCGGCACGGCGTTGGCGATCTCTGGAACGTACAGCGCGGTCTTCACGCCCCGTACCTTCGCAACTGGCGTCTGGATCGTTTCCACCCACTGCTCCCACTTGCGGTAGAGCGCGTGATGGTCCTCCCGCAAAAAGGACTCGAGCGCCACCAGCATCGCCACCATCTCTTCCTTGTTCACCTTGCAGGACCGGCCAATGGTATCGCTGTGTGGTGACGTGTTCAGGCGCGCGGCGGCGATCAGATCGGGGCGTCCCACCAGGATGCCGGCCGACTGCGGACCGCGGATGCCCTTGCCGCCGGACACGCAGACCAGATCGAACCCCATGCGGATCGGCTTCAGCAGGTTCTCGATAGGCGGGACATCCGCCGCGGCATCGTTGAACGTCGGGAGGCCGTGCTTTCTGCCGATCTGCACAAACTCTTCCATGCGCACCTGCCCGAGCGGGTCGGACTTGTTGAGGAAGAGCAGCATTGCGGTCTTGGGGCCGATGGCTTTTTCAACCTCTTCGCGCGTCTCGACTTCGACAAGTTTGACGCCGGTCGCGCGCACCAAGTGATCGTACGGGAAGCGGTGCGATTTCTGGACGACCACTTCGGTCTTCATGCCGGTCAGATCGGGCAGCCGCAGGATCTTCTCCGGATCTTTTCCAGTGAGCACGCCGGCCGTGCCGCAGAGCAGTCCGGCGGCCGCGCCCGACGGCACCATCGCCGCGGGAGCGCCGAGCAGCGACGCGATTCGCTGCCCGATCGCGTCGTGCAGTTCGTCGAGGCGGACGAAACGGGTCGACATTGCCTGAATGGCGGCGACCGCCTCGGGACGCATGAGCGATGCCGTGAACATGGTGTAGGCGCCGGAGGCGTTGATGACGGGCCGTACGCCCAGTTCCTTCAGGAAGTCCCGCACGGGGGCGGGCGGGGCTGTCGCGGTGCAGCCGGCGAGGGCAGGAAGCGTGGCGGCGGCCTGCAAGGCGCGGCGGCGGGAAACGCGTGTGCTCATACGCCCAAGCTTATCGCTTCTCCGGCCGCTCCATCCCGAACAGCCCCTCCCGCACCCTGCGGAACGTGAATCGCGCCGGATTCACGGCCGTCACACCGCCGCTGTCCACGACGATGATCTGCGCCGAGACGGGCTCGTAGGCGGCGCGCGGCGCCACCGTGCCCTTCGCCACCAGGATCTTCTGCCGCTTCGGATCGATGCCGCCGCTGGTGAGTTGCCCGAGGCTGAACGGAATGATGCGCTTCTTCGTGAGGATCAGGTAGCTTCCGAGATCGGGTGTCGAACCCTCGGCTTCGATCACCGCCGTCGGACCCATGTCCCAGTAGCGGATGCCGCCGTGGCGCACCTCTGGTTCCACGAAGCGCCCATCAGTCAAGACCTTCACCCGCCCGCGAATCCGCACGGGCTGGCCGTGCATCGTGTCGGTCTTTCCGCCGACCGGCATGTCGAACGCGCCTCCCACGCCCGCGCGGAACGCCGCCTCGGTCGCTTCGCCGTCGGCCAGCGCCACCACCCATCCTTCCGCCTTCTGCCGCACGAGTTCCGCCAGGATGAACGTGCTATCGCCTGACGAACCGCCGCCGATGTTGTCGCCCGTGTCCATCAGCGTGACGGGATGCTTCGCGGCCGACATCGCCATGCGCACGGCTGCGGCGGGGTCCGGCAGGTCGAGGCGCAACTGGCTGCGGGTCGCCCAGAGCATGTCCGCCAGGCGCTGTGCTTCGCGTTTGGCCAGCGCCGGATCGTTGTCCGTGATGACGATCGCCGCCGGACCCATCGCGGGAATGTCCGCCCATTGATACCCGCCCGGCACGCTGGCGGCCAGGACCTTCGGTTGCGTTTCGAGGCGCTTGCTTTCGTCGACCACCGGCTTGATTGGACCCTGGAAGGTGTTCTGGAACACGATGTTGTAGATCATCGGCGGGCGGGCGATGGCCTGGGTGGGCCGGATCTCGCCGCGAATCGTACGCGCCAGAAGCCGCGCCGCCTGCAGTCCGCGCTCGCGGGCATCGAGGTGCGGGTTTTCCTTGTAGGTCACCAGGATTGTGCTGAGTTCAACGATCTCGTCCGACACGTTGGCGTGAAAGTCATGGGTGACGGCGATCGGCATGCGGTCGCCGAACGCCTTGCGGACGCGGCGGACCACTTCGGCATCGGCATGCGAATGGCTTTCGGCCACCATGGTTCCGTGCAGGAATAGCAGGATGCCGTCGAGTTTCGGCGCCGCCTTCAGGCGGTCGATCAGCTCACTCGTGAGCGCGTCAAACGCTTCGTCGGTGACGGTCCCGATGGTCTGAGGTCCGGCGCTGATCGTAGGATGGAGCGCCAGACCGAATTCCTTGGCGCCCTGGATGAAGCCGGTGAGGGTGGAATCGCCCTTCTCCATCGCCTTGACGATCTCGTCGCCGCGCAGGATCCCCGCGCCGCCGAGTCCGGTGGCGAAATCTTCGATAGTCGTCTTGCGGGGGTTGAAGGTATTCGTCTCGTGGATAATGCCGCCGATGCCGATCACGGGCTTGTCCTGTCCGGCCAGGCAACCGGCCAAGAGGAGAAGAGGGAGGAATCTCATGCGCCGAAGAGGCCCTTCCAGGTCACTTCCTTGCGCTCGTAAAGCGCCGTCCTGCCGAGGATCGCGATCATCGTGCTCAACGCCGAACGTTCGGCCACGTTCTCGACATCGCCGCTCAGGATGCGGGTGAGGAACAGCTCAATCGCATCCACCGTGATGTCGCGCTTCGATTCGATGCGCTCCATGTCGTTCGGACCCTTATGGTGCACCAGCGATCCGCGCGAGGTGATGAGCGTTCCCTTGGTCCCGGTGAACTCCTCGCCGACCTTCGAATACCCGCGCGGCGTCAACTGGTTCGCTTCGAAGTTCACTGCGATGCCGTTAGGCCACTGGAAGCTCAGCGACAGGTGATCCATCAGGTCCATCGACGTGCGCACCTTCCGCCCGCCGTAGCCGGTCACGCTGACGGGCAGCCCTTCCAGGAACCAGTGCAGGACATCGAAGTTGTGGCAATCCTGCTCGACGATGAAGTCGCCGGAGAGGTCGCGGTAGCAGAACCAGTTGCGGACCTTCTGCTCTTCTTCGGACAGGCCGGGGTACTCGCGGCGGGTGAACGGGTCGGCGGAGATCCAGTAGCCGCGGGCGGTGGCCAACTCGCCGATCTCACCGGACTTGAGGCGGCGGAAGCCCTCCAGGTAGACCGGGCCGTAACGCTGCTGGTAGCCGAACGAGAGGCACTTCTTCGGGTCGGCGCGGCGTCCGGCGCGGATCACGCGACGGCACCCTTCGGTATCGACGCCCGCCGGCTTCTCGCAGAAGATGTGCTTGCGCGCGTCGACTGCCGCTTCCAGCATCCGGGGGTGCTCGAACGGAGGCGTCGCGATGATGACGGCGTCGATCGACGGGTTGCCGAGGAGTTTCTCGAAGTCTGTATAGGTCGCGGGCTTGTCGAGTTTCAGCGTCGTGATGGCCTGGTCGATGCGGTCGCTGAAGCGGTCGCACACGGCGGCGATACGTCCGCGGGCGTCGGCGTGAGTGATCCTTGCATCGTGGGTGCCGCGCCCTCCGGAGCCGATCAGGCCGACGGCCACCTGGGAATTGGCTTGCGATCCGCGGACGCTTTGCGGTTTGACGATGGTGAACGCGGCGGGAATCGTCGCGGTCAGCACAGAGCGGCGGGTAGGGGCAGAGTTCGACATAGCGTTAGCTCCAGAGTACTGCGGTTTAATAGAGAAACGGGGAGGAATCTTGGACCTTTGTCGCGTGTTGCCCCTGATCGGGCTCGCCCTGCTGCCGTCGCCCTGGTTGCGGGGCGAAGTGAGTTTTAACCGGGACGTCCGGCCAATCATGTCGGATACCTGTTTCCAGTGCCACGGTCCGGACTCGAGTTCGCGCATGGCCGGGCTGCGGCTCGACCTGCGCGACGCGGCGACGAAGCCGGCGGGGTCCGGCAAGACACCAATCGTGCCGGGCGATCCGGACCGCAGCGAGATCGTGCAGCGCATCTTCGCCACGAACGCGCGCGTGATGCCGCCGAAGCATGCGCACAAGGACCTGACGGGGGTCCAGAAGGAGACGATCCGGCGCTGGGTTGCCGAAGGGGCGAAGTACGAAGAGCACTGGGCCTACCAGCCGGTGCGGCGTCCCGAACCGCCGGCGCAGGGGCACCCCGTGGATGCGTTTATCCAGGCGCGGCTGCGCAGAGAAGGCCTCTCGGCGGCGCGGGAAGCCGATCGCCGTACGCTGCTGCGGCGGGTCGCGCTGGACCTGACCGGCCTGCCGCCGACGCCCGCGGAAGTCGACGCCTTTGAGAAGGACCGCGCGCCCGGCGCCTACGAACGCGTGGTCGACCGCCTGCTGGCGTCGCCGCGCTTCGCGGAGAAGCAGGCACAGCACTGGCTGGACGCGGTCCGCTACGCCGACACCGCCGGGTTCCACGGCGACAACCCGATCCCGGCGTGGCCCTATCGGGATTACGTCCTGCGCGCGTTCCACCAGAACAAGCCCTTCGACCAGTTCACGCGCGAGCAGATCGCCGGTGACCTGCTGGGCGGCGACAACCTGGAGCCGCACGTCGCTTCCGCCTACAACCGCGTGACGCGCATGTCGGCCGAAGGCGGCGTGCAAGATAAGGAGTATCTCGCCAAGTATGCCGCCGACCGCGTGCGCACGGCGTCGAACGTGTGGCTCGGCAGCACGATGGGCTGTGCCGAGTGTCACGACCATAAGTTCGATCCATTCACCGCGCGCGACTTCTACGCATTCAAGGCGTTCTTCGCGGATATCGAAGAGACAGGACTCGTGCGCGACCGCGGGTCCGATGCCTGGGGCGTGAAGATCCTGGTGCCGGATGAGGCGCAGAAGCGGAAGCGGTCGGAACTGAAGGCGCTGGTCGAGGCCGCGCGCGAAGCGCTGGAGACGCAAACCACGGCGCTGGCCGAACGCCAGGCGGCGTGGGAGCGCAAGACGCTGGCCGCCGCGGAATCCGGCGCGCTGGCCTGGAAGTTCCAACGCCCGGTCGGGGCGCGGGCGCTCAACGGGACGGTGCTCGACATCTACAATGACGAGCCGGTCACGAGCATGTTCGATTCCGGCGGGTCGCTGGTGACGGAAACCAAGCCGGGCAACGGCATGGTGATCGCGAGCGGTCCGAATCCGGACAACGACATTTACGAAGTCGAGATCCGGCCGGGCGCTGGCCGCTGGACCGCGCTGTGCATCGAGACCTCGCCCGACGAGAGCCTGCCCGCGCTGCGTCTCGCGCGCGGCTCGGATCGCGTGATTGTGACCGGGGTCGATGTGCTGGCGCCCGGCGCTGTCGCGCTCGATTTCGCCACGACGAACTCCACGATGCCGCCGCGCGAGTACCCGGCGCTGGCGGCGATTGACGGAGATCCTTCGACGGCGTGGGGTGTGATCTCCCACAGCGAGAACCGGCAGCCGGCGCTGGCGGTGCGTTTCGCCCAACCTCTCAGCACGACTGCGGACCAAGTGATCACGGTGCGCATCCGGCAGGAGTCGGAGTTCCGGCAGGCGGCCATCGGCCGGTTCCGGATCGCGCTTTCGTCCGCCGCGGCGACATGGCCGGGGACGGTGGGCGCCGAAAAGGGCCTGCCCGACGCCGTGCTGAAGGCTCTTGCAAAGCCCGCGGCGGAGCGTAGCGAGGCGGAGAAGACGACGGTCCGCCAACACTTCCAGCGGGCGGCGCCCGAACTGGACGCCTATGCGACGCACCTCGCGCGCACCGAGGCAACGCTGGGCTTGTTCGAAGCCACGCTACCTGAGGTCATCGTGACCCGCGCCACCGAACCGCGCGAAACCCGCATTCTGGCGCGCGGCAACTGGATGGACGATTCGGGCGAAATCGTCGATCCGGCGGTTCCGGCGTTTCTCGGCAAGCTGAACTCGACGGGACGCGCTACAAGGCTCGACCTGGCCAACTGGCTCGTCTCGCCGGAGAATCCGTTGACCGCCCGGGTCCAGGTGAACCGTTGGTGGAGGCAGTTCTTCGGCACGGGGCTCGCGAAGGTGCTCGACGACTTCGGATCGCAGGGCGAGGCGCCATCGCATCCCGAACTGCTCGACTGGCTCGCCGCCGAGTTCCAGGACGGTTGGGACATGAAGCGGATCATCCGGACCATCGTGACGAGCCACGCCTACCGCCAGTCGTCGCAGCCGTCGCCGGAGGCGCAGGCGAAGGATCCGGACAACCGGCTGCTGGCCTACCAGAACCGCTTCCGCGTGGACGCCGAGAATGTCCGCGACATCATCCTCAGCGTCTCGGGACTGCTTGAGGAGCGGTTCGGCGGCCCCAGCGTACGGCCCTACCAGCCGGAAGGATATCTGGCGGCGCTGAACTTCCCCAAGCGCGCGTATCCCACGAGCCGGGGCGCCGATCTCTATCGCCGCGGCGTGTACACGCACTGGCAGCGGACGTTCCTGCACCCGAACCTGCTCACCTTCGACGCGTCGAGCCGCGAGGAGTGTACCGTAAACCGCGTGAACTCGAACACCCCGCTGCAGGCGCTGGTCCTGTTGAATGACCCGGCGTACGTGGAAGCCTCCCGCGTCTTCGCCGAGCGTGCGGTCCGGGACGGCGGCGCCTCGCCTGGCCAGCGCATCGACTGGGCATTCCACCAGGCGCTGGGCCGCGCGGCGAAAGCGGATGAGCGCAGCGTCCTGAGCGAGCTCTACCGCAAGAACCGGGCGCGCTTCCAGGCGCAGCCGCGTCTGGCGCGCGAACTCGCGCAGGCCGGCGAAGCGCCGCTCGCTGCGAACCTGGATGAGGTGGAGGTGGCGGCCATGACGACCGTCACCCGCGCCATCCTGAACCTGCACGAAACGATCACGCGCAACTAGGAGACGACGCCATGGACCTCACTCTGCATCGACGAGCGTTTCTCGGAAAGTCCGCCGCCGGCCTCGGCCTGGTTGCCCTGAACACGCTGCTCAAGCCCGCGCTGCTCAGCGCGCGCGCCGGCGGCGCCGTGCAGCCGCTGCACCATCCCCCCAGAGCGAAGCGCGTGATCTTCCTCTACCAGGCGGGCGGCCCCTCGCACCTCGAAACGTTCGACCCCAAGCCCGCGCTCGCGAAGATGCATGGCCAGCCCATGCCGGACTCGTTCACCAAGGGCCAGCAGATCGCGCAGTTGCAGGGACGCCCGCTCGTCTGCTTCGGACCGCAGTACACGTTCCAGCGCTTCGGCAAATCCGGGCAGGAGGTCTGCGAGTTGTTCCCGCGGATCGGCGGCGTCGCCGATGATCTGTGCATCGTCCGCTCCATGTGGACCGAGCAGATCAACCACGACCCTGCGCACACCCTCATGAACACCGGCTCGATCATCGCCGGGCGGCCGAGCATGGGATCGTGGATCCTTTACGGGCTGGGCGCGGAGACTGAAGATCTCCCCGGCTTCGTCGTCCTGTTTAGTTCGGGCCGTGGCGGGCAGAACCAGCCGATCGCCGCGCGGCAGTGGTCGGCGGGGATGCTGCCGAGCCGATACCAGGGCGTCAAGTTCAATTCAGTGGGCGATCCCGTCCTCTACATCCGTAACCCGGACGGCGTCAGCGGCGAGATCCAGAAGGACTCGATCGATGCGATCAACCGCCTGAACCGGAGAGCTCACGAAGGTCTGCGCGATCCCGAGATCCTGACGCGCGTGGCACAGTACGAGATGGCGTTCCGGATGCAGGCGAGCGTGCCGGAACTCATGGACATGAGCAAGGAGCCCGCTCGCGTGCTGGAAAGCTACGGCGCGACGCCGGGCGACGGGTCGTTCGCGTCGAACTGCCTGCTGGCGCGGCGGCTGGCCGAGCGCGGCGTGCGGTTCATCCAGATCTACCACCGCGACTGGGACCACCACGCCGGCGTCAAGAAGAACATCGCGCTCAAGGCCGAAGAAGTGGACCGTCCCACCGCCGCGCTCGTCAACGACTTGAAGGAGCGCGGCATGCTCGACGATACGCTCGTGATCTGGGGCGGCGAATTCGGGCGCACGCCGATGTCGCAGGGCGGCGACGGCCGCGACCATCACATCAAGGGATTCACTTACGTGCTCGCCGGCGGCGGCATTAAACCCGGCATGACGTATGGTGCCACCGACGAATTAGGCTACGCCGCGGTGGAAAATCCGGTCGCTGTCCCGGATTTTCACGCGACCATGCTGCACCTGCTTGGCATCGATCACAAGCGGCTGACGATCAAGTTCCAAGGGCTGGATGTGCGGCTGACCGGCATTGCGGGACGGGTCGTGAAAGACATTCTCGCCTGACCGTCACGATTCATGACGCTGGCTTGCCACCGTCTGTCGAGTTTCCGGTGTTCAGCTATAAAACCCAGACAGTTAGCGAGATCGCGAACAGGATTACCAGATGAGCCGCCGAAAACTTCTCGATGCCCTGCGTTTTCTTGTTGACAACAAGAGCATTCTCAGGGAATAATAATTTTGCCCCCGAAGGAGTCGCAACCTCCGACGGGGGCACGCGGTCGAGGACGAATGGGCGTCCCGAACCACTCTAGCGAAGTATACCAGTTCGTCGCTCTGCCGCATGACGAGGACGGGCCTTGCCCGTTGGATCTCGCCTAGCGAGGTGCGAGCCGCACCAATGCCGGGTAGAGGTACCAGCTTGGCAAGAGTCCTGCTGTTGATCTCAGCACTAACCAGGAGTGACAACAGATGCACAAGCGCAGCGGCGGAATGATTCCAGCTCTGGCGATCATGGCCGGGATTCTGTTCCCGGGAGTTGTCAGCGCCGATGTTCACAAGCAGTTCAGCCCGTTCTGGACGAGTCTTGAGGACTGCCAGACGACGATCCGTCTTCACAACAACCTCCTGACCGAAAGTCTCACCGTCAAAGGTGTACTCTACCTCCGGAACGGAACGCCCCTTGAGTTGAACCCGATCACGATGCCGCCCAAGGGAAGCGCATCGATTCCGGTCAATGAGTTGGTTGTGAACTTGGGGTACAAAGAGCCGCAGTTCGGCGGCGCGGAGTTCTCGTACGATCGCGAACATGGCGGTGCCCTCGGAGTGGAAACGGAGGTCATCATGGCGGAGCGCCGGGTGGCGTACTCCGTCGAATCCTTTGCGCCGAACCCAGGGCGTTCGCGTCAGCAGCATGCCGTGTTCTGGCTCCCGACGCGCCAGTCGGAGATCTTTGTCGCGGTGCACAACACTTCGGACGAACCTGTCAGAGTTCTGCCCGAGATCACAGCCGGACGGAACAGCGCCGCCCTTCCAGCCATCGATTTGGCGCCGCGTGGGTTTGCGTCGTTTCGATTGCCCGGCGCGAACGATGGCGGCCTCTTCGCGCCTCTGGCGGCGCAGCGGCCCGGGGTCATTGGGGGAATCACCCTGCGTCACCGGGGTGCGGCAGGCGCGGTTGTGGCGACGGGATGGATCGATGACAGAGCCATCGGCTATTCGAACATGATGACGTTCACAGACCCAGGGCTTGTCGCTGGCCAGGAGTTGTACGGAACTCAGATCCTGACCGGGCAGTGGCCTGGACGGCGGCCCGGTAGGGACAACGCTGTGCGCTCCATGCTGTTGGTCAAGAACATGTCGGATATCCCCGTGACCGCGGCAGCCGAGATTTCCTATGGCGCCGGCTCGGCGGTGTCCGTCACCCCTGTGGCCATGGGAACCATGGCTCCTGGGGCAGTCGGTCATATCGATCTGGCGTTACTCCAGACACGCGGCGTTCTGCCACGGGACGTGACGGAGATCTCGGTTCGCTTGCGGCACTCCGGACAGTCCGGGGCCTTAATGGCGCGTGCGATCGGCATCTCGAACGACGGCGACTATGGCTTTTACTCAGCGCTGGAGCATTTCGCTGGTCCTTCGAGAAGCGAAGTCCACTGGACAACGGAGGGCCAGCGGAACTCGCTCGTCACGGTGGCAAACTTCGGACCTCCGGACAACGTGAAGGTCACGTTGTCCAGCAACCTCGGTCCGCTTCCGCTGGACGCGTTTCGCCTGGAGACGGGAGAATCTAGGACCCTGGATCTGCGGGCGGAACTTGCAGCGAAGGGGATTCCGGCTGGAAGCGGCGGCTACTCGGTCAAGGCTGTGCGCGGGCAGGGGCAGTTGGTTGTCAAGGAGCACATTGTCGATCAGGCGACCGGGTTCGCCATCCCGTTCTACGGGTCCTACGACTATGTGGTGCAACTGCTCATCGATCCATCCAGCGCGGCAACGATTGACGTGGACCAGTCGATCAACGTGACGATCCTGCGCAAATGGAGTGACTTTTCGCAGGATCAGGCGCACGGCGCATGGACCGAGGAATCGCCCACGGGGATTGTTTCGGTCACCGGTTCCTATGCGACCAAGACCATTACCGGAAGCACTGCGGGTTCGACGACGATCGGGGCTGAGTCCTGGGAGATCGTGAACCAGTTCGGCGCGTGGGGCTATGTGCAGGCGAGTCCGCAGAAGCCGGTCACTGTGAAATGCCTCGTTGGTGTTGATTCTGTCGATGCGCACAACGTTGGCAGCAGCTCTGGAACGGCCCGGGTGAAGATCCGCAACACGAGTTGCAGTGGCAGCGTGCACGTCCGTTTCACATTGACGGACGTCATAGGAAATTTCGTACCGAATTGGGGGGGAGGACCGAATGCAAATCAGATCGAAGTATTCTTGCCCGCAGATGGTACTACAACCTCCTGGCAAACCAAAGGGTTCTCATACTCGGGTTCGGGCGGTTTCAAGGTTCACGCGTACATCGAACTGTGCAATGGAGGGGATTGCACAGCGGCCAACTTCACACTGAACCCCAGTAGTCTCACGTCGGGTTTAGTCGAGGCCCCATGATAAGTTGTCGCTTATCCACGCGCGTTTCGGAGGACTGCGGGCGGCCGCCGCAGTCCTCCGGCTTCCGTTTCCTGTGCGCTTTGTGCCGGCGCCAGACAGGCAGGAGCGCGCAACCCGCGTTCCCTTTCTGCCTCTCTCTCGTCGTCGGAGCGTTTCGATAGCGATGGGCGACATGAGTCTTGGAGAACGAACTCAATGAAGAATTCCTGGTTTATAGGCGCCATACTCGTTCTTGCCGGTCCCGTGCACATTACAGCACAGCGGTCGACCCAGGTTGGAGCCGATGGACTCCGGTGCTATTTGGGGATGTCGATGGTTGACTTCCAGGAGGCATCTCCCGATAGTGATGACGGGCTGAGTGTGATCGGGGTGAAACTCGTAAACGAGAACTGCGAGCAGCAGGTATCGGACGTCACGCTGCAGTTCTCGGCGCTTGCAAGGGATCCGGCAAACGTGATCTGGCCGGACGGGGACAACTCCCTCCTGGCTTCGGTGCCGCCGAAGGGGAAGGAGTCCATGTACTTTTACAAGAAGGTCAAGACGTCGGGTTCTGGACTTCAAAAAGTGCGCGCCAGGATCACTGAATGTGACGGAGGCGAGTGCACGCCGAAGAACGTACGATTGGCGCCCGAGGTTCTGGAGTCGGACCCACTGGACAGCCGGGTCACGTGCACTATGGGACTTGATTCCATCTTAATCCGTGGCCCCGCTGTAGCTGGTGCGAGAACGGTCGAATTCCGTATTTTCAATACAAACTGCGATGGGTCTGTCACTGTCGCCCTGGCAATAGTGGGAGTAGTTGGGAGCGTCTCTGCCATGAGTTGGCCGGATACGAACGTCGTCCGATTACAACTGCCGGCTCGTGGCACGACAAGTCCACGGATACCCAAGGAGTTCCGATACTCCGGGGAGGGTGGCTTCAAGATCCGAGCTCAGATTGAATCGTGCAACGGAGGAGATTGCGAAAGCAATGGCTTTATCCTCGATCCCGGGCATCTTGTTTCACGGACGTATGACACCGAATGACTAGTTCTTGGCCAACGTGTTCAGTCGTGTGCGTGGAAGGGAATGTCGCCTGGGGCTGGTGAGCGATGCCGCGGTTCTGCAAGTTGCTAATCTTCCTCATCGGATGGGCAGCCGTTGGTGAACCAGGAGCGTCTGGGCAGACTTCGAATGAGGAAGGTACCTCGATGCGGTGCTGGATTGGCGTTGCCGCAGTGGATCTCGAGTCCCTGCCTCGCGCGGGCGGCCCCGGTACGGTGTGGAAGGAGCAGACGTTTACTGTGTCGGGGCGTGGACGGCTTCGGGTTCGAGCGGATCTGCTTCAATGCAATCAAGCTGCTTGCGAGGCGATTGGCATCGGGGTCAGTCCAGCGGAGCGGACTTCCGGCAGCCGCGACCTGGCGGGCAACGTCGCGTCCGCCGGCGACCAGGAGCGTGAACCGAAGCAGTGCCGGCTCAGCATGAAGCGGGTTGAGATGCCGGGCACACATGCGCGGGCGAAGTTCGCCAACGAGGACTGCGAAGGGGCGCCACGCGAAGTCCAGATCGCATTCTCGATCCTTCCGCACGGGGGCGATGCGAACGCAATCTGGTGGGAGGACAACTTCGTCGTGGCTCCCGTGCCCGTCGCCGGGAAGGAATCCGATTGGATCCGCTGCCCGGTGCGGATCACCGGGAGCGGGCCGTTCAGGATACGGGCTCGAATCATCCGGTGCGATGACGGGGATTGCCAGTCGCAGGGCGTCGATCTGGCTCCAGGCTTTCTCGACAGCGACCTTCTTTCAACCGAGTAGCATTCCTCCATCGCGGCCCGCGATGCCCCACCTGTTACCATCGATCACAAGCCTGACCGTCACGCCATGTCTGCCATCAAGTTCATTCCGGTTCTGCTTGCGTTCGTGCTGCCCGCGCTGGCGCAGGGTCCCTTGCGCGGGCCCGGTGCGGCGGAACTGCGGCATCGCATCGACGCGCTGCGCAACACGGGACGCGTGCTCATGATTGCCGCGCATCCCGACGACGAGAACACGGCGTTCCTCGCCTCCTGCGCGCAGGGGCTCAAACTACGCACGGCGTACCTGTCGCTGACCCGCGGCGAGGGCGGGCAGAACCTGATCGGCAGCGAACAGGGCGCGGCGCTCGGCGTGATCCGGACACAGGAACTGCTCGCCGCCCGCCGCATCGACGGCGCGGAGCAGTTCTTCACCCGCGCGATCGACTTCGGCTTCAGCAAGACGGCCGAGGAAACTCTGGCCGTCTGGGGCAGGAAGAGGTGCTGGGGGACGTGGTTCAGGTGATTCGCACGTTCCGCCCGGACGTGATCGTGACGCGCTTCTCCGGCACGCCGCGCGACGGCCACGGGCACCACCAGGCGTCGGCGCTGCTGGCGAAGGATGCTTTCGAGGCGGCGGCCGATCCGGCGCGCTTCCCGGATCGGGGACGCCCCTGGAAGACGCGGCGGCTGCTGTGGAACGGCTTTAGTTTCTCGCGCGCGCAGGAAGAGGAACTCGCCAAAATGCCGGGCGGGCTGCGCGTCGAACTGGGCGCGTTCGACCCGCTGCTCGGCTACTCGTACGGCGAAGTGGCGGGCATCAGCCGGAGCCAGCACCGCAGCCAGGCGATGGGGTCGGCCGAACGCCGCGGCAGTGTCACGAATTACCTCTTTCCGGTGGCGGGCGAACCAGCCCGCCGGGACTGGCTGGAGGGCATCGATCTGTCGTGGCGGCGGTATCCCGGGGGCGAAGCAGTGGAGCAGGCGCTGGCCGAAGCGGATCGCGCGTTTTCGCTGCGGCATCCCGAGCGCGCGTTGCCGGCCCTGGCCGCGGCCTACGATCGGATCGCGGCCCTGAATCACGCGGACCGGCTCGAAGAGGCGGCCGAAGCGCTGGCGCTTGCGGCGGGGCTCTGGCTGGACGTGAGCGCCGGCGCGGCCGAGGCGTCTCCCGGAGCGACGGTGCGTCTGACGATGCACGCCGTGAGCCGGCTCGCCTCGGGCGTAGTGGTCGAGCGAGCCGGCATCCTGGGCATGCCTGGCGCTCCCGTGCTGGTGGAGGCCGCGCTGGCTCTCGCGCCGAACCAGGCGGCGACGCGAACGGCCGATCTGCGGATCCCCGACTCCGCCGCCTGGACGCAGCCCTTCTGGCTCGTCCGCCCGCCGCGCGGCACGCTGTACGACACGGCGGGGGAGCAGACCGGTCGCGCGGAAGGCGCCCCGGCGCTCACGGCCGAGTTCGTTCTGCGCGTCGCGGACACGCGTTTCACCATCCGCCGCCCGGTGCGGCACCGCTACGTGGATGCGGCGCGCGGCGAGCTGGCGCGGCCGTTTGTCGTGGTGCCGCCGGTGTCCACGCGGATTCCGGCGCCTTCGATGCTGTTCCCGGACGCGCGCCCACGGCCCGTCACGGTGGAGGCGCGGGCGACGGTGGCGGCGGCGGAAGCCGTCCTGCGCCTGCGTGTCCCGGAGGGCTGGCGCGCCGAGCCGTCCGAGGTGCGGTTCACGGCGAAGGAGCCGGGCGAGCAACGGGCATTCGTGTTCGCCGTGACGCCAGGCGCCGCTTCGGGCGAACTCGCGGTGGAGGGCGCGCACGAGGTGATGCGGATCGAGTACGATCACATCCCGCCGCAGACGCTGCAGCCGCGCGCCGCCGCGCGGGCGGTCCGCGCCGACGTGCGGATGAGCGCCCGCCGCATCGGCTACGTGATGGGGGCGGGCGACGAGGTTCCGGCGGCGCTGCGCCAGATGGGCGCCGAGGTCGAACTGCTTGACGGCGCGGCCCTGGTACACGGCGACCTCGCGCGCTTCGACGCGATCGTCACCGGCGTGCGCGCGTGGAACAATCGCGCTGACTTGCGCGCCGCGCACCAGCGTCTGAAGGAGTATGCGCACGGCGGCGGCACGGTCGTCGTGCAATACAACGTGATGGACGGCGGCCCGTTCGGCCGCGAGACCGGAGCGCTCAAGAACCTGGGGCTGCTGCCGGTGCGCATCGGGCGCGATCGCGTGACGGTGGAGGACTCTCCGGTGCGCCTGCTCGACCCGCGGCACCCACTGCTCACGACGCCCAACCGCATCGAGGAACGGGATTTCGACGGCTGGGTGCAGGAGCGCGGCCTGTACTTCGCGAGCGAGTGGGATCCCGGTTACGAAGCGCCGCTGGAGATGAGCGACCCGGGCGAGGCCCCGCTCCGCGGTGCGATTCTGGCCGCACGGACCGGCGCGGGTCTGTACATCATCACCCCGTTGAGTTTCTTTCGCCAGTTGCCGGCCGGTGTCCCGGGTGCCTACCGCCTGTTTGCCAATCTGGTGAGTGGCGGCAAGCCCGCTCAGTAGTTGTATACGATCAAGATATGCAAACGACGCTGTTGTCCGTGGAGGAGTATCTCGCGTCGCACTACCGTCCCGACTGCGACTATGTGGACGGTGAGCTGGAGGAACGCAACGTGGGAGAACGCGATCACAGTTTCGTGCAGGCGGCTCTGATCAAGTACTTCGCTCCCCTGGAGCAGTCCCTGCGCCTGCACGTGTTTCCCGAACTTCGTGTGCGCGTTGGGCCGAAGCGCTTCCGCGTCCCCGATATTTGCGTCGTCCTCGGCGACTTTCCATCGGAGCAGGTGCTGACCCAGCCACCGTTCCTCTGTGTCGAGATCCTCTCGCCAAGCGACACGCTCGATCGGCTGCAGGAGCGCATCGACGACTATCTCGCCATGGGAGTCCTTTGCGTCTGGCTGCTGAACCCGCGCACCCGCCGCGGATGGGTCTATACCGGCGAGGGTTCGCGCGAGGCCAAGGATGGCATTCTGCACACGGCCAATCCCGATCTCGCCGTGCCTCTCGCGGCGCTGTTTCCCGCTGACTGAACAGTGCGAATCTCAGTAGTCGAAGACGGAGCCGTCGGGCGCGATATGTTTCGGCCACTCGAACTTGCGCGTCTTCGACAACTCGGCGAGTTGCCGCTCGTCGACTTCGACACCCAGCCCCGGTCCCTCCGGCAGTGACACGTAACCATCGCGATCCAGGGTCCAGGTGCGCTTCGCCAGTCCGGGCAGACGATCGTCCGGTGGGTAGCCCTCGTGAATCAGGAAGAGCGGGATGGACGCCGCCACGTGCAGACTCGCCGTCATGCCCAGCGTGGTCATCGTGCAATGGGGCGCCAGCGGCACGTAGAACGTCTCGGCCAGCGCGGCGATCTTCTTCATCTGGGTAATGCCGCCGACGAAGCCGCAGTCCGGCTGCAGAATGTCGATGGCGTTCTCGGTCAGGTAGGGAATCACTCCCCAGATGGTGCGGTCCTTCTCGCCGGTCGCCAGCGGCACGCGGATCTGCTGCTTCAGCCGCTTGAAAATTTCGATGTTTCCGTAGACAGCGGCTTCCTCGATCCAGAGCACATCGTAGGATTCGATCGCGTTGGCGAACTGGATCAGCAGCGGCGGCGGCATCGAGCAGTGCGCGTCGAACATGATGGCCGCGTCCTTGCCCATCTTCTCTCGCGTCGCCTTGACGCGGTCGACCAGGGCCTGCACTTCGCTCGGCGTACCGGAGAACGGGTGCGGGCCGCCGGTGCCGATCTTACGCGCCTTGTCGGTGTGGTAGACGCGGATGCGGTCGCGCGTAGGCCCGCCGAGCAGGCGGTAGACCGGCGTGTTCCAGACTTTTCCCGCGATGTCCCACAGCGCCATGTCGATGCCGGAAATGGTGTGGACCATGAACGGTCCGCCGCGCAGGTTGCGATGCGCGCGGTACATGAGCTGCCACAGGTGCTCGATGCGGGTCGGGTTCTGGCCGTCGAGCAGTTCGAAGATGCGGTTGGCAAGCGCCTGGGCCACGTCCGGGATGATGTTGCTGATCTCGCCCCAGCCGGTGATCCCCTGGTTGGTCTCCAGCTTGACGATGCATTTGGGGTCGGCCGGGACGGCGGTCAGTTTCGTGATGCGGAGGGCGGAAGCGCGGTCGGCGACATTCGCCGCGGGATTGGTCTGCGCACCCAGAGTGTCCTGGAGCAGCGCCTGTGCGGCGGCCATCGTCCCCATGCCGGCAAGCATGCCGCGGCGGGACGGGGCCGGAGGTTTCTCGTTGCTGGGCATGGCGGATCCTCGGTTGGTCGAATTCCGATCCCATCATCGTACGCGAGAGATGGCTGCACAGGTTAGCCCCACGCCTACGTGGGATACTAAGAACGAGAGGATGCAACAACCGCGTTCCCCCTCCTGGGCGCGCCACCAGGCGGAGTTCTCGAGCGCCGCCCGGCTCGCCGTGGACTCGATCCGCGCCCACAAGTTGCGCAGCTTTCTGACGTTGCTCGGCGTCATCATCGGCGTTGCCAGCGTGATTCTTGTCGGTGCCGCGATCGAGGGGTTGGGCCTGTACGCCGAAGAGAGCACCGCCAAAGTCTTCGGCGGCGATACATTTGTCGTGGCGCAGATGGCGAATCCGGGACGCCTGTCGCGGCGGGAACTGGCCGAGCGGCTGCGGCGCAACCGCCGGCTCACGATGGATGATCTCGAGCACCTGCGGACGGTCAATGAGGACACGACGTTCTATTCCGGCTTCCGTTCGCGGACGACTCTGACGAAGCGCGATGCGCTGCTCAGTGAAGAGACGTCGATTCAGGGCGCGAATGCCGATCTCGCCGAGATCCGCGACATCGTGCTGGTGGAAGGCCGCTTCTTCACCGGGCACGAGGAGCGCACCCGCATTCCGGTAGCCGTGATCGGGGATGAGTTGCGGCTGAACCTGTTTCCCGAGGACACGTCGCCTCTGGGCAAGACGTTCAAGATCGGCGGCATGGATTTCACTGTGATCGGGGTGCAGGAAAAGACCGGGTCGGCGTTCGGTCAAAGCCGCGACAACACGGCCTACATTCCCCTCACGGTCTTCAACCGCCTCTTTGGGCCCGCGACGTCGATCTCGATCTTCGCCAAGGCGCGTCCGGGCAGTGGCGTGAACTTTGAGGAATCGATCGACCTGACGCGGGCGGCGCTGCGCAGCCGCATCCACAACCCGCCGGGCGAAGAAGATCGCTTCGACACCCTGACGCCGGACGCCGTGCGCGGCTTTATCGACCAGATCCTGTCGCTGGTGGCGGCGGTGGTGGTGCCAGTGACGTCGATTTCCCTCGTGGTCGGCGGCATCGTCATCATGAACATCATGCTCGTCAGCGTGACCGAAAGGACGCGCGAGATCGGCATCCGCAAGGCGGTCGGGGCGCGGCGCTCGGACATCATGACGCAGGTGCTGATCGAAGCCGTCATCCTGGCGTCCGTCGGCGGCTTGATCGGTGTGCTGAGCGGCGCGGCCGCGACCGTCGCGCTGGCGCGCGCGTTCGACATCACGATGCGGGTGACGGTGGGCTACGTCACGCTCGCGGTCGCGGTGTCGAGCATCGTGGGGATCGTCTCAGGCTGGTACCCGGCGCTACGCGCGGCGCGCCTGGATCCGATTGAGGCTCTGCGTTCGGAGTGACACAGTGACGATCAGCGGATCGGAGAACATTCGCCTGGCGCTCTCGGCCGTGTGGGTTCACCGGTTCCGGTCATTGCTGACGGTGCTTGGGATTGTCATCGGCATCACGACCGTAGTGACGGTGGCGTCGTTATTGAGCGGCGTGCGGCGGGGTGTCGTGACGTTCTTCCAGGAGCTGGGTCCGGACAACCTGTTCGTCTACAAGACGAGCGGCGACCCGCAGTCGGGGGGCGCCTCAGAGAAGGAAGCACGCCGCCGGCCGATTCTCCCCGAATATGCCGGCATGCTGCGCGATGCGGCCACGACTCTGGACGATGTGTCGCTGCAGTTGTTCATTCCGGGGATTGTCGGGGGCAGGCCCATCTCGGCGCGGGTGCCGGGCTTCGAGTCCGACGCCGTGACCATCAACGGGCAGGCTGCCAACCTGATCGATTTGTCGCCGCGGGAGTTTGCCGAAGGCCGCTACTTCACCCCGGACGAAGAAGCCCGACGGGCGCGGGTGGCGGCGATCGGTTGGGATCTGGCGGAGGCGCTGTTCCCGGAAGGCGACCGCGTCGGGAAGACATTCCTTGCCGACGGCGCCGAGTACACGGTGGTCGGCGTGTTCGAAAAGGCGAAGGGTGGCTTCCTCGGCCAGAACGGCATTGACACACAGATCGCCATCCCGCTGGCGACGGCGCGGCTGCGCTACCCGCAGATCGACCGGTTCATGATCGTTTGCAAGGCCAAGCCGGGTATGCGCGATGAGGCTCTCGAGGAAGTAGAGGGATTGCTCCGGAAGATCCGCCGCACGCCTCCCGGCGAAGAGAACGATTTCGCCCTGTCCACACCCGACCAGATCATCCAGCAGTTCGACAAGATCACGGGGCTGATCGGGCTGGTAGCGATTGCGTTGTCGGCACTGGGGCTGCTCGTGGGCGGCATCGGGGTGATGAATGTCATGCTGGTGTCGGTCACCGAGCGGACGCGAGAGATTGGGACACGGATGGCGATCGGAGCCCGGCGCCGTGACATTGTCGGACAGTTTCTCGCCGAGGCCATGACACTCACCGGTATTGGCGGGGTGCTGGGGATCTTCGTGGCGATCGCCATCACCTTCCTGATTTCGGCGCTCGTTCCCTCGCTTTCCTCCGATGTCCCGCCATGGGCCGTGGCCGCCGCTTTTCTGACTTCCGTCAGCGTCGGATTGTTCTTCGGCGTCTGGCCGGCGGTCAAGGCTGCGCGGCTCGATCCGGTAGAAGCCCTGCGGTACGAATGATCAGGCCTGTCGGCGCGCCTGAATAAAGGAACGCACGGCCAGCACAACGTAAACAATCAGGATCAGCGCCATGACGCCCTGAGCGGCTACAGCCGCGGGACGTTCGACCTGCGCACCTGAGAGGAGAGGTCCGAGCTTGGGCAGGGCGCGGGCGGTGCCGGCAATTCCGAGAACCCCGAGCAGCACAGCAGCGTGCATGGCATGTTTGCGGAAGGGTGTCCGTAGGGCGATGAGTCCGCAAGCTTCGAGGATCGCCCCGAAAAAGACAGGGATCAACGCCGTCGGGCTCTCCATCCCGGTCATCACGTAGCCTACGATCCCGAGCGCGATCAGGAGGCTGCCGACTACTATCGTTACGATGGGCACAATAGTTCGATTGTATCCTGAGGCAGTTGGACGCAAATGACGAGACGCAAATGGATGCTGGGATTGGGCGCGGCGGCGGCTGGATGCGGGCGCGGCGGCTGGCGCCTGTCGTCCTTCGAGGCGGATGTGACGCCGCCCCTCGGCCACCCGCTGCTGGCCGGGACGATCGCGCCGGCGCGCGAGGTGCTGGACCCGCTGAGCGCGCGCGGGATCGTGCTGACCGGCGGGGGACCGGCGGTCGTGCTGGTGGCGGTCGACTGGTGCGAGATCCGGAACGCGGCGCATGAGCGCTGGCGGACGGTGTTGGCGGAGGCTGCTGGGACGACTGCGGGCCGGGTGCTCGTCACGACCTTGCATCAGCACGACACGCCGGTCATGGACACGGGCGCGCAGAGGATCCTGGACCAGGCCGGCGTCACCGGCGGCCGCCTGTGCGACCCGGTGTTCCACGAACAGGCGCTGGGACGGGTCGCCGGGGCCCTGCGGCGGAGTCTGACCGGCGCGCAGCCTGTGACCCATGTTGGAACAGGGCTTGGCGAGGTCCGCGATCTGGCGTGCAACCGTCGCGCCGAATTCCCCGGCGGCACCGTGAATTTCGACCGGTCGGCCATCGTGACCGATCCCGCCATTCAGGCGCTGGAACCTGGCTTGATCGACCCCTGGCTCCGCATGCTGACCTTCTGGAACGGGGACAGACCCCTTTGTGCAGTCAGCGTGTTTGCCGTACACCCGATCACAACTTATGGAAAAGGCGGGGTTTCCGCCGACTTCGCGGGCGCCGCACGGGCCCTCTGGCAGAAGGCGCGCCCGGACGTGCCGCACGTCTACTGCACAGGTGTCGCCGGCGACGTGACCGCTGGCAAGTACACCGACGGCAGCCTGCACCACCGGCCGGTGCTGGCGGAACGGTTGTACTCCGGAATGGAAGCGGCGTGGACGGCGACGCAACGTGCCAGGCTGGAACGGGTGGAGTCCCGGGCGGTGCCGCTGCCACTCACGCCCAGAATCGAGCCAGGGTTCACCACAGAGGACTTCCGGCGCGAGATCGCCGACCCGGCGGTCCCGTTTTCCACGAAGGCTCTGAATGCCATGGGACTCAGTTGGGGAGGGCGACCCCTGGATTTGCCGGTCGTCGATTTCGGTCCGGTGCGGATGCTGCTTATGCCGGGCGAGACTTTCCTGCAATATCAGCTTTGGGCACAGGCGATGCGGCCGGACCTGTTCGTAATCGCCCTCGGCTACGGCGATGGTGCGCCCGGATACGTCCCTACGGTCACGGCAACCGAAGAGGGCTTCGACCGCCGCAAGCGCTCGATCAAGACGTGGATGTGGTGCGACCCCTGGAAGAGCGAAGCCGTGCTTCGCGGGGCGGTCGAACACGCGCTCGACCGCCGCTCTCCGTAAGGCGGGAGTTACTTGCCGGCCGTCGACAGATCGTAGGCGATCTTCGAGGAGACCAGGGCCTGGAGATCCTTCAATCCCAGGGCTCCGACGATATGCACTACTGTCAGTTCTTTCGGCTCGGCAGCGATGACGGCGATGCCGCCCGCTTCCGGGCCGTTCATCTTCAAGTAGACATCCACCGATTCCTTCGGCTCCCGGACGCTGACAATCCGGTTCCAGCCGGGCGTGTCCAGTTGCCGGCGGATCGCCTCAACGTCGGACTGCTGGTATGCACCTTCGTTGTGAAACTTGAAGGTGCGGACTTGAAGCGACTCAACCTGCTTGGCTTGAGCTTCGAACTTCCGTGTTTCTTCAGGCGCCGCGGCAAGGGCGGCGCGGATTTGCGGGCCGTCCAGGTCAACCACCGTGTGCTCCTTGGCCAAGGGGATAAGGTGGTCGAGATTCAGATCCAACTTCTGGGCCGGAAGAGTGACTGAGAACAGCAGCGCTGCCGCCACAGTCGTGAGTGAAGCATGCATGACGTTGGTACTCCCTTCACCACGAGATACGAAGATGGCCGGCAAAACGACCACTCTTTTTTCGTGCCGGCTTCAAGTAGTCCTTTTCACGTGGCGCTTCAGCGCGGGACGCGCTACGGAAGCACCGTCAGTTCGAAGTCCTTGAACTGGACTTCGATCGGCGGACCGCTGTGGACTTGCAGCGCAATGAACCCGGTGTCTTCGATGCCGGGGTCGGTCTCCCGGTAGTCAGCCGTGCGGACGCCGTTGAGGTCCAAGGTGATGTGGTTCCCCCGCGCCGTAATGACGTACTGGTTCCAGCCGGCCTTGTCGAGACCCTGCAGCGCCTCGTCCGGCGTTTGCACCAGGACGCGGTTCCGGCGTGACTCGTCGTAGAGACAACCCCAGTATTTCTGCCCGATGTCGGCCTGGTACCCGGACACCTCGTGGGAGTTCGGAACAGGTCTGCTGCGAAACTGAATGCCGCTGTTTCCTTCTCCGTTTACGAGGCGAAACATTAACTGTAGCTTGAAGTTGCGGTAGTGCTTCACCGTGCGTAGGAAGTCGTTGTACTTGAGTCCGTTGTGCTTGCCGACGATCATCCCGTCGCGGACTGACCAGATGCCCGGGGTGTCCACGGTCCAGCCCGTGAGGTCCTTGCCGTTGAACAGCGTCTCGCCGGACGCGGCGGCGGCGAGCATCAGGAGCAGGACTGCAGGTCTCATGCGGGGACGGTCTCCTCCGTGCGGGCCAGCACGTAGGGACCTTCCGGGATCACCGCGATCGAAGCGGTTCCGGGCAACCCGTCCGTCAGCGCGGCGATCGCTTCGGGCAGGCTGGCGCAGCATGTTCCCCACAGCGACGCATGATACCGGGCCGGCAAACCGGGCACGTAGAAGATCACCTGCTTATCCGCCGTCACAAGCCCCAGCTTCTCCAGTTGCCACTGGTCGACTTCGACCGGTGCGTGGCGGATCGCTTCGAGGAAGCCGGCATCCGAGCGGTGCTGTTCCACCATGCGGCTGAATTCGGGCGCCCCGCAGCCCTCTTCGCAGGCAGCCACCAGCAGGATGCGCCCGCCGGGCTTTACGATATGCTGCGCGGCGGTGATGCCCTTGATGGACTGGTAGAACGTCAGGTCGAGTGGATAGCCGGCGGCGGTGGTGATGCAGGCGTCGACCGGCTCGTCCATGCGTTCAAGCAGCGCCCGGGAGACGAACTGGACGCCTTCCCGGTGGGCGGACACGGGATCGCCCGCGAACACCCCGGCGATCCGCCGGTCACGGGCCAGGGCGACATCGACCATGAAGTCGTGGCGTGCCATCCGGGCGATCTCGAGCAACTCGCGGTGGAGCGGGTTGTCCTCGATCGAGCCTTCGGTAGCTCGCGGATCGCGCATGAACTTCGGGCTGTGCAGGACTTTGATCGTTTCCTGCGCCGCCAGTCCGGGCGCGATCAGTTTGCGCCCGCCGGAATAGCCGAGCATCAGGTGCGGCTCGATGAAGCCGAGGGTGATGTGCAGGTCCGCCGCGACGAACCGTTCGTCGATCCAGACCGGGGTTCCCGACGCCGTGTCGCCCAAAAAGCGGTGCTCGGCCCTCTCGCGGGCGTTGTGGTTGCCGATAGGGTAATGTTGTGCGACGGTTTCGCCGATGATTTCCGCAAGTTCAGGTGAGGTCGCGGGCCGATGCAGTCCAGTGGCAATCAGGATATGAATTCGTTCGCGAGGAATGCCGGCGCGGGCGAGCCGCTCCAGCAGCGGGGGCAGGACTTGGCGGTTCGGCGCGGGGCGCGTGATGTCGCAGACCGAGATCGCCGCCGACGTCTTCCCACGGGCCATCTCTTCGATCGGCGGCGTTCCCGTCGGGTGGTCGAGGGCGTGTTCCAAAGCGGCGGCGGGGTCGGGCAGCGGGTGTGCCGACTTGGCTTCGAGAACGCGGTAACGGAACCCTTCGGGCAGCTCCGCCGTCACTCCGGTATGGCCAAAGGCGAGTTCAACGCGCATCTCGCTTCACCGTATCACAGGCTGTGCGGATCAGGGCAGCACGTTTGGCGCGTGGATTGCTGCGGATGGTAGCAGCAGGGGAGAGACAACGATGATGACCGTGGGGATTGTTGCTGGTTTCGTGATACTTTGCCTATTCTTCTCGATGCTGTCCTCGCCGCCGAACGTCGGCCGCTGACGCGTCGCCTGGACACAACAGTGTGTCCGGTCAGCAACATTTGGAGCGTACAATGTCCAGATGGTCCCGGCGGTCGTCTTCCTGCTCTTTGTCCTGGTTCCTGCGTTCGCACAGGACGCATCCTTCGACATTCTGATCCGCAATGCCCGTATCGTGGATGGCTCGGGCAACCCCTGGTACCCCGGCTCCATCGGTATTCGCGGCGAACGTATCGCGGCCATCGGTCTGTTGCGCGATGCCACGGCTCGACGGACGATCGACGCCAAGGGCAACGTGGCCGCACCCGGATTCATTGACATTCACAGCCATGCGCGGCACGGGTTCTTCAAGCATCCGGAAGCGGAGAACCTGATCCGTACCGGCGTCACGAGCGTGATCGAAGGCAACGATGGCGGATCGCCTCTGCCGGTTGCGCCGTTTCTTGCCGAAGTACGCGCCACCCGCTCGACGGTGAACTTCGGGCTGTTTGTCGGACAGGGGTCGGTACGCCGCGAGGTGCTTGGTTTGGCGGACCGCAAGGCGACTCCCGCGGAGATCGCCCGCATGCAGGACATCGTCCGCCAGGCGATGCGGGACGGCGCCTTCGGCATGTCGACGGGTCTTTTTTACATCCCCGGGAACTTTACTCCCGTCGAAGAGGTGATCGCGCTGGGGCGCGTCGCGGGCGAAATGGGCGGCATGCACATCTCTCATATGCGGGATGAAGCTGCCCACGTGGTAGACAGTGTCCAGGAGACGATCCGCATCGGCGAAGAGGGAAGGCTGCCGACTCAGGTCACGCACCACAAGATCATCGGGGCGGGCAACTGGGGACGGAGTGCGGACACGATCCGGCTGGTCGAAGAGGCGAGGAAACGCGGCGTCGACGTCTCGGTCGACCAGTACCCCTACACGGCATCCAGCACCGGGACTGCGGCGATGTTCCCGCAGTGGGCGCAAGAGGGCGGGCAGGAGAAGCTGATCGAGCGCCTGCGCGATCCGGGGCAGCGGGCAAAGATCAAAGCCGAGATCGCCCGCCGCATCGAGGTCGACCGGGGCGGCGGAAACCCGAAGAACATCGTGATGGCCAGTTGCGGGTTCGACAACTCGCTCGACGGCAAGAACCTTGCCCAGATCACCGATGAACGGGGACGGACCCCGTCGTTCGAGACGGCCGCCGAGACGGCGATCGAGATTCAACAAAAAGGTGGCTGCTCAGCGATTTATCACGCCATTCATGAACAGGATCTGGAACGGATTCTGCGCTATCCCGGGACCATGGTGGCCTCCGACGGTGGCATTCCGACGATGGGCTCCGGAGTGCCCCATCCGCGCAACTACGGGACCTTCGCCCGGGTCCTCGGGCGCTACGTGCGGGAGAAGAACGTCATTTCGCTCGAAGAAGCGATTCGTAAGATGACCTCGCTTCCAGCCAACCGCCTCGGTTTGCTCGACCGTGGCCTCTTGCGTCCCGGGATGCAGGCGGACATCGTCATCTTCGATCCGGCGACCGTCGCCGACCGGGCGACGTTCGCCGAACCGCACCAGTACTCGGTCGGGTTCTCCGATGTGCTCGTCAACGGGAAGCCGGTTCTACTGGAGGGCAGGCTGACGGCGGAGCGGCCGGGACAGGTCCTGCTGGGTCCCGCCGCCCGTACTCGACACTGACGAGAAAGAGCCCTTTAGCCGGCGCGGTCCGGATGATGGGAGGACGCGGAGTGCCAGCCAGCAGCGCCCGCAACGCGGCCTCGTCGAGGTTGCCTTTGCCGATCTCGATCAAGGCGCCGGTCAGGTTCCGCACCATGTGCTTCAGGAATCCGTTGCCGCGGACGCGATAGATGAGCCGTGCTCCCTCGCGCGAGAGGTGCGAGGAGAAGACGGTCCGGACTTTCGACAGTCCGAGCGCATCTTTAGGATCGGAAGCGGCGAATGCGGTGAAGTTGTGGGTGCCGGTGAATCCCTCGGCCGCGGCCGTCATTTTGTCCTCGTCCAAGGGATAGGGATGGTAGGCGACGTAGGGCCAGTCGAAGGGGGGGCAGATCTCCTCGCGGTGGATGCGGTATTCGTACGTCTTGGCGCTGGCGTCGAAGCGGGGATGAAACCCCGGGTCTGCGTCTTCGATGGAGAGAATCCGGATGGCAGGCGGCAGAAGGCGGTTCATCGCGCGCTGAAGGTTCGCCGCGGGGATCCGGTTGCGCAGGTCAAAGGCAGCGACTTGGGCCAGGGCGTGAACCCCCGCGTCCGTTCGTCCCGAACCCATCACGGTGACCGCGGCGCCTTCGATCTCCGCCAGGACCGATTCCAGAGTACTCTGAATGGTGGGCAATCCCGGCTGGACCTGCCAGCCGTGGTACCCGGTGCCGTCGTAGGTGAGGATGGCCTTTACCCTGCGTGACACAATCCGCTCGCGGACGAAGTAACGCGCTGGGCGTTCACAGACGCCTACTATAGCATCGGAAACGAGGAACGAACGCTCTGTCCTCAACGTATTGGAAGCTTCAAGGATTTCTTCCCAAGATGAAACGAACGCACGGTTTGCCGCTGTTGTTGTGTGTCTTGCTGGTTGCGCCGCCGGTTCCGGCGCAGACGATTGGTCTTGAGCATGAGGAGGCAGGCGGGTGGCGCCGGACGACGGCTCCGTACCGGGTCAAGGAGGTGGCGCCGATCAATCTGGCGAACTCGAACCGCCTGGAGGACCTCCTCCGGGCGGGGAAGCTGTATCTCTCGCTGCAGGATACGATCGCCCTAGCGCTCGAGAACAACCTTGATATTGAGTTGCAGCGCTACGGGCCGCTGCTCACCGACGCGAGCCTGTTGCGCGCCAAGGCGGGCGGTCTGTTGCGCGGCGTCCCGACGCAGGTCCGCTCGGGACCGGCCGGCGCGCCAAGCCAGCGCGGGCAGTCTACCGGCATCACGCAGAGCGCCGGAGCGCAGGCGCAGGCGGCGGGAGGCGCCGATGTCGGCGGCGCCATTGTGACGCAGACCGGCGTGGCGGCGCTGAACCTCGACCCGGTCGTGAGTGGTTTCATGCGCTGGGGGCACTTCACCAACCCGCAGACCAACTCGTTCACGACGGGCAACAACACCCTCATCAACCGGCAGGATCTGTACAACTTCAATATCCAGCAGAGTTTCCTGACGGGTACGACGGCCAGCCTGGGCTTGTCGACAACGACGCTCTCCTCGAACGCGTTCCGCAATGACCTGAACCCCACGACCTCGTCGTCGCTCGATCTGCGCATCACGCAGCGCCTTCTGCAGGGCTTTGGGACAGCGGTCAACGGCCGCAGCATCAAGGTGGCGCGGAACAACCGGGAGGTTTCGGACCTGGTCTTCCGGCAGCAGGTGATTACAACTGTTTCGGCGATCATCAACCTCTACTGGGACCTGGTCAGCTTCAACGAAGAGGTAGTGGTTCGCCAGAAGTCCGTGGAGTTGAACCGCAAGCTGCTCGATGACAACAAGAAGCAGGTGGAGATCGGGACCCTCGCGCCGATTGAGATCGTGCGGGCGGAGGCTGAGCTGGCCAACGCGGAGCAGGAGTTGACGATCGCCGAGACGCGCGTCCTGCAACAGGAAACCATTCTCAAGAACGCGCTCAGCCGGACCGGCGTATCGAGCCCGTCGCTGGCTGACGCGCGCATCGTCGTGACCGACCGCATCCGCCTGCCCGATACCGAGCGGATTGAACCCATCCAGGATCTGGTGGCGATGGCGCTGCAGTCACGCCCGGAGCTGTCCCAGCGGCGCATTAACCTCGAGAGCAGCAAGATCAACCTCGTCGGCCAGAAGAGCCAATTGCTGCCTTCGCTCGATGTGGTGGCGGCTTTCGCCAATAACTCGCTGGCCGGTTCCGTCAATACGTTGCCGCCGCCGCCCGGTTCGCCGCCCCGCGTGGTGCCGGAGTTCTTCGTGGGCGGGTTCAACACCGCGCTGGGCCAGGTGTTCCGCCGCAACTTCCCGGATTACAGCGTGGCGCTGCAATTGAACATCCCGCTGCGGAACCGCGCCGCGCAGGCGGACATGGCGATCGACCAGTTGAACATCCGGCAGGCCGAGATCCAGATGCAGCAGTTGGAGAACCAGATCCGGCTCGATGTCCAGAACGCTCTCATCGCGCTGCGCCAGACGCGGGCGGCGGTGGAGGCAGCGCGCAAGACGCGTTCGTTCCGCGAGCAAACGCTTGACGCCGAGCAGAAGAAGTACGCCCTCGGGGCCTCGACGATCTTCAACGTGATTCTGACGCAGCGCGATGTGGCGCAGGCGCAGTCCGCCGAAGTGGCGGCGCTGAGCGACTACAGCCGAGCGCAGGTGCAGTTTGACGTCGCTACGGGCCAGACGCTGCCGCACAACAGTATCTCGATCGATGAGGCGTTCCGGGGTCAGGTCTCCGCGCCTCCTGCTGTCGTGCCGGTGCAGTAGCTTCAGACCGGCTGCCGCTGGAGGGCGGCCTGCCGGATCCTGGCCAGCACCGTCGGCGCCAGATTTTCGAACAGATCGGCGGTCTGGTACGTGCCTTTTTGGAGGATATTGCGGACCTGCCCGCTCAGTCGCAGCCGATCTTCCGCGCTCAGGGTCTTGGCGGTGACGACGACGATCGGGAGGGAGGCCCAGGCTTCGGCCGCGCGGACCGTCTCGACGAACGTGAAGCCGTCCATCTCCGGCATCATGAGGTCGAGTAGCACGACGTCAGGCGTCTCCCGCGAGAGGCATTCCAGGCCTTCGCGCCCGTTTGCGGCTTCGGTCACCTCCCAGCCATGCCCCTCAAGCGCGCGTCGCAGCAACTCGCGATTTGCGGGTTCGTCATCCACCACCAGCGCATGCCGGCGGGCAGTGCCGTTCGCATACGTCCTCAGGAGGGCGGAGAGCTTCTCTCGGTCGACGGGCTTGACGAGGTATTCGTCGGCGCCGAGCGCGAACGCATGACGCCGGTCATCGACGATGGACAGCATCACGACAGGGATCGGCGAGAGTTCGCTGTCGGCCTTCAAGGCGGCGAGCACTTCCCAGCCATCCATCCCGGCCATCATGACATCGAGGGTGATCACGTCCGGACGCAGGGCGCGGGCCCGTTCGATGCCTTCGGTGCCGCTGGGGGCGTGCTCGACGCGGAGACCGTCACGCGCCAGGGTGCGGCGGAGGAGATCGGCCACCAGTGGGTCGTCGTCAATGGCCAGCACGACGCCCCGGACGGCTTCCGGCAAGGCAGCGGTATTCGGGGCCGGCGCCGGCGCCTGTTTCGCGTCGGCGACCCGCTGCGGCAAGTCGATCGTGAACGTGGACCCCTTGCCGGCCTCGCTCTTCACCGTGATGTCGCCGCCCATCATGCGGCAGAAATGCCGGCTGATCGCGAGGCCCAGCCCGGTGCCCCCGAACTTCCGGGTCGTCGAGCTGTCGGCCTGCTGGAACGCTCCGAAGAGCTTCGCCATCTGCTCCGGAGAGATGCCGATCCCGGTATCGGAAACGCTAAAGCGGATCCGGTCGGTTTCGGCGGGTTCGAGGCGCAGGCGGACTTCGCCTTCTTTGGTGAACTTGCAGGCGTTGGACAGAAGGTTGAACACTGCCTGGCGGACCTTGGTGACGTCGGCGTGCATCCGGCCCGGATCTGGCGGGAGCTCGAAGACGAGCCGGTTGCCGTTCTTGGCGGCCAGCGGCTGAATCACCGCCGAGACGTCGTCGAGGAACGGTTTGAGGTCGAAATCTTCGACGAACAGCTCCATCTTACCCGCCTCGATCTTGGACAGATCGAGGACATCGTTGATCAGGTTCAACAGGTGCTTTCCGGCCGAGTGGATCTTCCTGAGATCCGGGGTCAGGTCCTCGTAGCCCTCGTCCTCGGCGATCTCCTGGAGCATCTCGCTGTAGCCGATGATGGCGTTGAGCGGCGTGCGCAGTTCGTGGCTCATGTTGGCGAGAAACTCGCTCTTGGCCTTGTTCGCCCCTTCGGCTGCTTCCTTCTCGCGCGCGAGACGGCCCGCCTCCCTGGCTTCGGTCACGTCGCGGACGTTCACGACGATCCCGGCCACGGCCGGTTCATCGAGGAGGTTGTTGGCGGTGACCTCGAAATCGCGTGGAGTGCCGTCGCGCCTGCCCCGTGTTTCGAAGCGCCGGACAGAGCCCCATGCCTCATCCGAACCCGCCAGAGCGGCGGCAAACTGCGCCGGATCCTCCGGCGCCAGGACGTCTTCGAAACGCAGACCGGCCAGCGTGGCGGCGCCGCGGCCGAGGACGCGGCGTACGGACGGACTGGCGTAACGGATGATTCCGCCTCCGTCGAGAATCAGGATGCCGTCGGAGGTGTTCTCGATGAGCGAGCGGAAGTGCTGCTCGCTGCGCTGCATCTCCGCTTGCGCCTCCCGGAGCGACGCTTCCCGCGCCGCCACTTCCCGCACCATCTGCGCGAATCCGGTGGCCAGTTCGCCCAACTCGTCGTCGCGGCGGGAGACCGCCGCCAGTTCCCGGGCGGACTCGTAGTCTTGCGTCGCCACGCCGGCGGTCGCCGCCCGTAAGCGCCGGACAGGGTCGGTCAAACGGCGCGATAGAAAGAAGACCACCAGCGCCATGACGCTGAACGCGATCGAGGAAACCAGCGCCATGCGGTGCGCGAGCCGGAAAGCAGGCCGCAGGATCACCTCTTCGGGGACACTGAGCACCACTTTCCAGCGGGTGAGAGGCGCGGTCGACCAGTACAGGCGCCGCGTGCCGGATGCGGTTTCCATCGGCGCGAAGCCTTCCTCGTCGTCTGCCACTAGTCTTCCTTCGGGGAGACTGGCCAGGTCTGCGCCGGCAGAGGACTCGTTGGGCATCAGGCTTTCGTCGGGATGCGCCAGGATGCGGCCTCCACGGCTGATCAGGAAAGCGAATTCGTTGCCTTCCGCGGGGTCGTCCTCTCCCAACTCGGTCCGGAAGCGCAGCAGCAGCGTGATCGTCCGGATCAGATCGAGCGACAGATCGGCGCCCGCGACACCGACAAAACGGCCACCGGCGTCCTGGAATGGCAGCGTGACGCTCACCACCTGGACCTCCGAACCGCCGCGGTCAAAGTACGGTTCGGAGACGGCCAGCCGGCCTGTCGCGATGGCGTCGGCGTACCAGGCCCAGGCAGGATCCCGCACCCGGTCGAGGGGCCGGGGATGGCTGTTGCGGTCTACCCACGGCATTTCGAGTCCGCCTGTGGCGTCCGGGACCGCGACGTAAACCCCGAAGGCTTCCTCCGGAGGGATTCCGTCCAGCAACCGCGCCAGGAACGCCGGTGCATCGCGATCTGCCTTCAGACCCGCGGCCATCTGGCGCGCCGCGATGCTGCGCGGCAGGACCGCCACGCGGTCGATGTACGCGTCGAGCATCTGTGCCGTCGACTGCACCTGCTTGACAGCCTCCGCATTGGCCTGCTGCACAAGGTCGCCGCGCCCGCTGCGATAGGCCACCAGCATCGAAGCCAGCAGGATGACGCCGGTGACCGTCAGCACCGACAGACCGAGGGTGCGTCCCAGGCTTCCGCGGTGATTGTTCATACGCGCTTTCCTGCGCACTTCGCCGGCTTTGGCCGATAACCCTGTATGAGGTCGACACTGCCTTGCGATACCCGATTCTGACCGCTGCCGCGATTCTGTCTTCCGTGCTCCTGACGGCCCCGCTGGCCGGCCAGGAGACCGCGACGTTTATCCGTGTCTCCGAAGCACAGGTCCTGAAGATGGTGAAACATAAGATCGCTCCCGAATACCCGGCCCTCGCCCGGCAGGTGCGCCTGACCGGTGAGGTTCGAGTCGAAGCCGTGTTTGGTCCGGCCGGCGTGGCCGAGGCCGTTCAGATCGTTTCCGGCAATTCGCTGCTCGCCAACTCTGCGGTCAGCGCCGTCAAGAAATGGAAACTGGAGACCGCCGCTGTGGACGGCAAGCCGGTCCGTTATGTGGCGACGCTGACCTTTACGTTCAGGCTATAGAAGGTATCGGCGTGGATTCTGCGGCTCTTGAGGGGGTATTACCGGGTCTCTCTGGAGAGGTATTGCTCGCAAGCAGCGGCGTCCGGGCAGCGCCGGTACACCATCACGTTCCGGAAGTCCTTGCCGTCGGGGTTCTTCCCCGTGGCTGTAATCGTCATCGTCCCGCCGTCGGGCGAGATCACGCGGCGCGCGCGCACCGTGATCTCCTCGCCTTTCCGGAACGTCTGCTCGACGGTATTGGGGTCGACCAGTTTGAGCGCCACAGTGTCGTACCGCGAGGAACCGTGCACGGCATACCGGCCGCCGTCATACCGGGCGGTGAAGCTGGTGAGCCCCTGTCTGCCGCTGCTGCCGCGGGTCCGATGCGTGAACCGGACTTCGCTTTGGCCGGTGACTTCCCAGATGCGGACGCTGCGGGCGGGTCCGGCGCTCGACTCGTACACGGTCGCGTCCTTGTCGAACCGCCAGTGGCCCACGCCCCGGTCCTCCGCCCAGCCTGACACCGCGACGACCGCAAACAGGAGCAGAAAATGCATGTCCGCTATAATACTCCTCGCGCCGTGCAGGATTCTCTCAAGGGGCGGTACCGGATCGAGCGGGAGTTGGGCCGCGGCGGCTTCGGCGTCGTGTACCTCGCGCGGGATGAAGCGCTGCTGGCCCGGCGCGTTGTCGTGAAGGTGCTCGTCGAACCGGCCGCCAGCGCCGGAGACGAACAGCAGTTGGCCTGGGTCCGCCGCAAGTTCAAACAGGAGATCGAGGCGCTGGCGCGCATCGATCATCCTGGCGTGGTGGGTGTGCTCGACACGGGCCGCACACCGGAAGGCCGTCCGTTTCTGGTGATGCCGTACGTGGAAGGGATCACGCTGCGCTCAGCGTTGCGCGGTCCTCTGCCGCTTCCGCGGACGGCGAACATCATCCGTCTCACCGCCCACGCGTTGAGTGCCGCGCACGAGCGGGGCGTCTGCCATCGCGACCTCAAGCCGGACAACGTGATGCTGCAATCGTTCACCGACGGCGAGCGCGTCAGGCTGATCGATTTCGGCATCGCGGCTGTCGAGGACTCGCGGTTTGCCGACGGCAAAACGACGCTCGTCGCGGGAAGTCTTACGTACATGGCGCCGGAACAGTTCGCGGCGAAAGCCTATCCGGCGAGTGATACCTTCGCGCTGGGCGTGATCGCCTACGAGATGCTGACCGGCCGCCCGCCCTTCGACGCGCAGGACATCGCCGGGATGATCGAAGCGCAGAAGGACGGGCCGCGCGTCCTTCTACGCGCGCTACGGCCGGAATTGCCGGACGGCGTCGAAGACGCCCTGCTGCGCGCGCTGGCCTGCGATCCGGATAAGCGCCACCGCGAGACGCGCGATTTCGGCGATGAACTGGCCCGCGCGCTTGAGCCTCGCGCGGCGGCTCTGGTTCCTCAGATGACGGCCGCGTTTGCCGTCTGTGCGACGGTCGTGGTGGATGGACAGGTGGGACTGAACCGGCGCAGCGAAATGGTGGCCGCGGCGGAAGCGGCGCTCGCCACCGCTCCGGCACTCGGGAATGCGGTGCGTTTCGCCGTGGGGGACTCGGTGCTGACCGCTTTCAGCGGCGCACCCACGGCTGCCCTGGAGGCGGCCCTCGGCCTGCTGCGCCTTCCCGGAATCCGCGTGGCAGCGGGGATTCACCACGGGGCCATGATCCGCTCGGACGACCCGCGGGAGAGTCTGCGAATGCCGGGGTCGGCGCTCGATGTGGCACGCCGCGCCGCCGCCTGTGCCCGTCCCGGGGAGGCGTTGCTGACGGAGGACGCCGCCGGCATCCTCAGCGAGATCTCCCTGTGGGCGCCGCGCATCCTGACGCCGGAGCTTCGCGCGGGTTTCGATCTGCCCCTGCATCCCCTGAGCGTGGTGCGGGCGGGCGAAGAGTACGTGAACCCGGCCGATGGCCTCATCTACGTGTGGGTGCCGCCCGGCTCATTCGAGATGGGCTGCGAACCGGGCGACCCGGACGGAACACCGGAAGAGATGCCGCGGCACCGGGTCCAGATCACGCGCGGTTTCTATGTGTCGCGCGCGCCTGTCCCAGCGAAGACGTTCGGTATGTTCGCCAGGGCGACGCAGGGATACAATCCGCCTGACGTCTTCAGCGGCGCCGCCGTGTCGGTGAACTGGGACGATGCCGTCCGGTACTGCTCCTGGGCCGGCGGGCGGTTGCCGACCGAAGCCGAATGGGAATACGCGGTGCGGACCTCGAGCGGGCTCGACGGAACACTCGGCGTCGCCTGGCAATGGTGCCAGGACTGGTTCGATCCGCACTATTACGCCGCCAGCCCCGAGGCGGATCCGGCAGGCCCGGCGCAAGGCGTGGAGAAGGCCGTCCGCGGCGGATCCTGGGACGACGAACCGTGCTGGTCGCGTCCGAGCGCCCGCCGCGGCTACCCGCCGGCCACCCGCAGCGACTTGATCGGCTTCCGCTGCGTCATCGATACTGCGGGATAGCACAATGGCATTCATCAGCTCGATGTACACCTACACGTGGGACCTGACCGACGAAGGTCTCGACCGGTCGCTCGACCGCATCGCCTCACTCGCCCGCTGCAATGAAGTGATGCTGGCGGTGAGCTATCACGTCTCCACGTACTTCCTGCCGCACAACCCCAAGAGGCCGATTTACTACGGAGAGAACGGCGCGCTCTATTTCCAGCCGGACCTGGCGCGGTACACGCGGACGCGCATGCGCGGGCATGTGAGCGAGATCGTAGAGGGTGAGGCGTACCTCGAAAGGATCGTCGAAGCGATCCTCAAGAAAGGCCTGCGCTTCGGTGCATGGATTGTCTACTGCTACAACCACAACCTCGCGTCGCGCTATCCGGAGTTCGCCAAGCACGACGCGTTCGGCAATCCCTACCTGGCGCAGGTGAGCGTCGCGCCGGAGGATGTCCGCGAGTATTTCCTGGCGATGACGCGGGACGTGGTGGAGCGCTTCCGGCCGGACTCTGTGCACGTCGAGTCGCTGCACCGGCTGAATTATTCGTACGGATTCCAGAATCCCAAGGTGCTCACGCCCATTCCCCCGCAGGCGGAGTCCCTTCTCGGGCTGTGTTTCAATCCGGCGTCCAAAGCGGTGGCGGCGAAGGCGGGCCTCGACGCGGACCAGTTGCAGCGCGACGTGGCGGCGTGGCTGCGGCCCCGTCTGGAGCGCATCCCGCGCAAAGAGGACATGGCGCCGGCCAGCAGCGATTGGATCGCCGGCCTGTTCGACGGGCGCTTGAAGAAATACCTCGACGCCAACCGCGAGCACACGACGCGGCTCTGGCTCGATGTCGCCGGCGTGATTCAGAAGGGCGGGGCGCGCGTCCAGACGACGCTGGTCAGTCCTGACGCGGTGGCGCGCATCGACCTCGATCCCCGGATCCATCGCCACATCGGGCGCGCGACGATCCAGCCCGGCGCCAGCGTGGAGGAGGCGCGCAGGCAACTGGGCGAGGGCGGCGTGGCGATGGTGTCGACGCAGCCGGCGCGGTTCAGCGAAGCACAGGGCCTTGTCGAACAGGTCCACGCGGCTGCGCGCGCGGGTGCGGGCGGCTGCAACTTTTACAACTACGGGTTGCTGCGCGAGGAGCACCTGCGCTATATCGGGCAGGCCCTCAGTACCATGTAAAGATGGTCAAACGCCTCTGCCGCCTCATCGTGCGGTTATTGTTCCGTCTGGAAGTGCGCGGCGAGGTCCCGAAGGAGTTGCCGGCGAAACTCGTTATCGTCGCCAACCACCAGTCGTTCGCCGACGGCCTCATCATGGAGGGCCTGCTGCCGTTCCCGGTCACGTGGGTCGTCCATACGAGCATTCTGGCCAATCCCCTGTTCCGCTGGATGCTCGGGTTTGTCCGCTACGTGAGCATCGACGCCGCCAATCCGCTGTCGATCAAGACACTGGTGGGTTTGATCGAGGCCGGGGAGCGCGTCGCCATGTTTCCCGAGGGCCGGATCACGGTGACCGGCAGCCTCATGAAGACCTATGACGGGCCGGCGTTTCTGGCGGCGCGGACTGGCGCGGCGCTTCTGCCCATCCGGCTCGACGGGTTCGCGAACTCCTACCTTGCCCGGACCAAGCCGCCGTTTCCGAAGAAGCTGCGGCCCAAGGCCAGCGTCATGATCGAGCCTCTGGCCCACGTGCCGATGCCCGAGGCGCGGACGGGCCGGGAGCGCCGCCGCCTCGCTTCGTTCGCCGTGCAGCGGCTGCTGGCTGACTGCCAGGTGCGCGCGCGTCCGGAAGGGACGCTATGGGAAGCGTTTCTCGACGCTGTCGAACTGCACGGCCGCAAGGCGCCGCTGGTGGAAGACATCCGGGGCGTGGAGGACAACTACGGCCGGGTGCTGCGTGCGGCGCTGGCGCTGGGGCGGCTGGTGTCGCGGCTGGCGGAGGAGAACGAGGCGGTCGGGGTCCTGATGCCCAATGCCGCGCCTTCGGTGTACCTGCTGCTCGGCATGTTTGCGACGCGGCGGATCCCGGCGATGCTGAATTACACGTCGGGCGTCGAGGGAATGCAGTCGGCGATCGAGACGGCGCGCATCCGCACGGTGATTACGTCGCATGCGTTCGTCGAGCGGGCCAAACTTGCCGACAAGGTCACGCAACTCCGCAATGTGAAGTTGATTTATCTCGAAGACCTGCGTCCCACGTTCAAGACGAAGGACAAGCTGTGGCTGATGCTGCGCGCGCTTCCCGCGCCGCGCAGCCTGTTCCGCCCGCCGCCGCCGGATTCTCCCGCGGTGATCCTGTTCACGTCCGGTTCGGAGGGCAAGCCGAAGGGCGTCGTGCTCAGCCACGCCTCGATCCTGGCGAACATCGCGCAGATCCGCTCGGTGATCGAGTTTTCGAACAAGGACCGGTTCTTCGTCGCACTGCCGATCTTTCATTCCTTCGGCCTCACGGCGGGGACACTGATCCCGCTGCTCTACGGTGCGCGCCTGTACCTGTACCCGTCGCCGCTGCACTACCGCATCGTGCCGGAGATGACCTACGACCGCGACTGTACGGTGCTGTTCGGCACCGGGACGTTCCTCGGAAATTACGCCCGGTTCGCGCACCCCTACGACTTCCACAACGTCCGTTACGTGATCAGCGGCGCGGAACGGCTGTCGCCGGAGGTCCGCAAGACCTGGATGGATAAGTTCGGTATCCGGATCTTCGAAGGCTACGGGGCGACCGAATGCTCGCCGGTGATCAGCGTGAACACGCCGATGGCGTACCGCGAAGATACGGTGGGCCAGCTTCTGCCGGGTATCGAGTACCGGTTAGAGGAGATGGAAGGACTGCCGCGGGGAAAGGTCCTGCACGTGCGCGGGCCTAACGTGATGCAGGGCTACTATCTGCCGGACGCACCCGGGGTTCTGGCGCCGCCGCAGTCGGCGTTCGGCCCCGGCTGGTACAACACTGGCGACGTGGTCGAGATGCAGGAGGGCGGCTATATCCGCATTGTCGATCGCGTGAAACGTTTTGCGAAGGTGGCTGGGGAGATGGTGTCGCTCGAAATTGCCGAGCGGATGGCCGCGGCGGCGTCGCCGAAGCATGCGCACGCGGCCACGGCGGTTCCCAGTGGAAGGCGGGGCGAAGTGATCGTGCTGTTCACCGACGATGGGGCGTTGAGCCGCGAACAGTTGACGGCGGCGGCGCGCCAGATGGGACTGCCTGAAATCGGTGTGCCCCGGCTGATTCACCGCGTCGACCGGGTGCCGCGTCTGGGCAGCGGCAAGTTCGACTACATGCGCATCAAGCAGCTTGCGAAGGAAGAGTTCGAAGGAAAGATCGCGTGATCTCCCCCGCGATGGAGCCCGAGCGACATCGGAGGAATGGCACTTGATTCTGATCCTCGATCTAGGAACGCAGAGTTTCCGGGCGACGGTGGTTGACCGCCATGGTGCCAAGAGGTTTGAGTCCTCGGAGCCGATCGAGTCTACTCTCTCCGGGGCCATCGCCGAACAGGATCCGGACCAATGGCGCATGGCCCTCTTCGGCGCGCTCGACCGGCTGGCCACCGAAGGGGACCTGGCAAAGGAGATCGACTACATTGCCGCATGCGGAACGCTGTCCGGCCTGGTTTGCCTGGATGAGAACGATTCCATCCTGCGTCCGGCGATTCTCTATTCGGACCGCCGGCCAGCGGTCTGGCTGCCCCATATCGAGTCCCTGCCGGAGTTCCAACCGCTTGCCCGCCGATCCGGGTGGCGGGTGTACTCGGGCGATCTCCTCCCGCAGATCTGCTATCTCAGGAGCCAGTTCCCCGCCGTGTACCGGCGCTCGGCCTGGCTGCTGGATGCGACCGGCTACTTGAATTACCTGCTCACGGGAGCGGCAACGATGGACAGGTACTCCACCTATACGTGCTACGCAGAGCCATCCTCGGAAGACTTGCCGGAGGCGCTGCTGCTCCGCCTCGGCATCGATCGGCGCAAGTTGGGTCGCGTCATCCGAATCGGTGAGTCTTTGGGTCCGCTGCGCCCCGACTTGGCCGGGCGTTACGGCTTTCGGCAGCCCGAAGTGATCAGCGTCAGCTATGACAGCACCGCTGCGTACCTGGGATCGCCACTGGCGCAGCCCGGTGAGGCGTTGGACATCTCCGGGACGGTTACGTCGTTCGGAGTGCTTACGGACTGCCAAGTCCTGGATCCCGAACGACGGATTTTTTCCATTCCGGCAGGACCGGACTGCTGGATCGTCCGCGGATCGACGGCCCTGTCGGGCGGGGTGCTCGAATGGGCGAGGACAGAGTTGCTCGACATGGAGTTCGCCGATCTGGACCGGGCCGTTCTTGCCAGCCCTCCTGGAGCGAATGGACTGGTCTTCCTGCCCTTTCTGGCCGGCGCCCGGGCTCCGATCTGGGAACCGTCCGCGAGCGGCGTCTTCTTCGGGTTGACCTCGCAGACGACCAAGCCGGACATGGCGCGAGCGGTGTATGAGGGAATTTGCTTTTCCCTCCTCCACATCGTCTCCGTGATCGGACTCTCTGGAGTTCGCGTGGATTCCATCCTGCTGGGCGGAGGTCTCGCCAGGAACGGCACCCTGAACCAGATGAAGGCGGATATGACGGGAGTTGCACTCCGGGCGCTGGCGGATGTCGAGTTGACGACCATGGGCGCCGCTTCGATCGTTGCGCGGTGCGCGGGTTGGCTGAGAGCGAGCGGCGGTGATTCCTTCGTCAAGCCGCTCCCCCCGATCTCTCCGGACTGGGAGCGGAACGCGATCTACCGTCGCCAGTTCGGGCGATACTGTGCGCTCGTGTCCTGTCTTGAGCCACTGTTCAGCCAGGGGGACCTGCCCGCCGCGGTGCGTCCCGACATGGTCACTTCGGAGATCTGACATTCCTTCTGACTCTCGATCGAGGAACTTCACAATGCCAAGGATTCTGCTTGCCTTTCTGCTGTTTTCCATCCACATGGCCGCACAACCGGCGGCTCCCGAGGACCTCCATACTCGTGCCTTCGAGGTCTCGCTCATGGAGCGAATCGCCGACCTGGCCTTATTGCCTCCCGTCCTCAACACGGCTCCGCTGCCGCAGTACGACTACGACCAGCTTGATTACGGGATGACTATCGGGATTGCCCGCACGCCCGGCGGGCGGCTTTGGGCTGCCTGGGTCGCGGGTGAGGATGGCCCCAAGGCGTTCTTCGTCGTCGCGACGAGCGATGACGACGGAGCGACCTGGTCGAAGCCAAGACTGGTGATCGATGCGCAGTCTCCGCGTCTGCCCATGTACCGCGGCGTGCTGGTCGGGAATCTCTGGACCGACCCAACCGGCAGGCTCTGGCTCTTCTTCAGCCAATCGATGATGCAGTTCGATGGACGTGCCGGCGTCTGGATGACCGTCTGCGACAATCCCGACGATCCCGCGCCGCGATGGAGTCCGCCGCGGCGCATCTGGCACGGCTTCACGTTGAACAAGCCAACGGTGCTCTCCAGCGGCGAATGGCTCCTTCCCGTCTCGCTCAATGTCAACCCGGTTTCGAGAACCTCGGCGGCCTTCGAAGGCGCTTTCAAGGAATTGGACCCATACCGGGGTGCGAACGTGTTTGTGTCAGTCAATCAGGGAGCCGACTGGTCGAGGCTGGGCCATGTCCGGTTTCCTAACGCCAATTGGGACGAGCACATGATGATCGAGAAGAAGGATGGCGGCATCTGGATGCTGGCCCGCACGTCGAAGGGCCTCATGCAAAGCTTCTCGACAGACCGGGGCAAGACCTGGTCGGAGCCGTCGGCGGCTGCGATCAATCACCCGGTCGCGCGGTTCCATATCCGGCGGCTTGCCTCGGGCCGGATTCTGCTGATCAAGCATGGAGACACGATCGATTCCCATGAAGGCAGAAGCAAGCTCACGGCGTGGCTCTCGAGCGACGATGGCCTCACGTGGGCGGGAGGGTTGATGCTGGATGAGCGGACAGGTATCTCGTACCCGGACGGGTTTCAGGCGCCCGATGGCTATATCTACATCTCCTACGACCGGAACCGCGACACCGACGGAGAAATCCTGTTCGCCAAGTTCAACGAGGACGATATCCTGTCGAGATCGTTCTCAAGCCCCCAGGCAAGGGCGAAAGTGCTGATCAGCCGTCCCCTGAAGAACCGGTAACGCGCGGTCCGGACGCCACACGGGATTCTGGATCGGGGTCGCCCTTCCGGCGGGGAGGTGCTACGATGCGTGTCCGATGGGACAAGCGATCTTCGGGCTGCCGGTTGCGAACGGCCGGGACGAGATTCTCCGGCCGCGGGACCGCGAATCGGCGCCGCACGAGTTCGGAGGGATACCGGCGTGAACCCGAACCTCCGCGAACAGCGCGCGTGGTACGCCTACGATTTTGCGAACTCGGCGTTCGCCTCGACCGTCGTCACGCTGTTCTTCGGACCGTACTTGACGACTCTCGCGCGCACCGCCGCCGTGGACGGTTTCGTGCATGTCCTCGGCTTGAGGATCTCGGAGCTTGCCGTCTGGCCGTATCTGGTTTCGATCTCCGTGCTGTCGCAAGTGGTGGTGCTGCCCTTGCTCGGGGCCATTGCCGACTATGGGCGGCGTAAGCGTGAGATCCTGGCGGCCACGGCGCTGATCGGCGCGGGCGCCACCGCTGCGATGTTCTTCCTCGAGGGCGGGGCGTTCCTCCTGGGATGCATGCTGTTCTTCGTTGCGAATCTTGCTTTCGGCGCCTCCATCGTGATCTACAACGCCTTCCTGCCGGAGATCGCCACGCCGGCGGAACGCGATTCGGTGTCGTCGAAGGGTTGGGGCGTGGGGTACCTGGGTGGCGGTCTCCTGCTCGCTCTGAACCTCTTGCTGTACATGAATACGGAAAGCCTCGGCATCACCGAGGGCCTCGCGGTCCGTATCAGCCTGGCGTCGGCGGGCATCTGGTGGGCGATCTTTTCGCTTCCCACCATCCTTGTCCTGCGCAACCGGCAGCCTGTCAAGTCGAAGCCGCCCGGGCAGAGCTTGATGACCGTGGGCGCCCGGCAACTGTGGCATACGCTGTCGAAGATCCGGAATTATCCCCAGACGCTGCTGTTTCTCCTCGCCTACCTGATTTACAACGACGCGATCCAGACCGTGATCACGATGTCCGCGCAGTTCGGGCAGGAGGAGTTGAAACTGCCGCTCTCCACGATCACGTCGGCCATCCTGATGGTGCAGTTCGTTGCGTTCGGCGGCGCGTTCGCGTTCAACTGGATCGCGTCCCGGATCGGCAACAAACTTGCCGTGATGCTGGCCCTGTCGATCTGGTGCGGGACGCTGATCTATGTCTTTCTCGGCGTGAAGAGCGCGGCGGAGTTCTTCGTGATGGCAGGCATCGTGGGGCTCGTGATGGGCGGCAGCCAGGCGCTGAGCCGGTCGATCTTTTCCCTCATGATCCCCAAGGGTCAGGAAGCGGAGTATTTCAGCATCTACGAAGTCAGCGATAAGGGCACAAGCTGGATCGGTCCGTTGTTTTTTGGCCTCGCGTTGCAGTTCACAGGCAACTACCGGCTGGCCATCCTGTCATTGATTGTCTTCTTCCTTGCCGGTCTGTGGCTGCTGGCGCGGGTCGACGTGCGGTCGGCGGCGATCGAAGCCGGCAACGAACCGCCGCCGCGCTGATCAGATCTTCTCGAAGTCGACGTATTGGACGCCAACGTCGCCCACGGACGCTTCCACGCGCCCCTCGCCCTCGGCCAGCACAACATCGGTGAATATGCTCTCTTCGGTGCCGGCGGGCGCCAGGAGCGATTCCGCACGGTTGCCGAGGCGGAAGCGTACGGGCGCGGGCTTCTCTGTCTTCTCGAAACGCAAGCGCACACGATACGGCCCGGGCGAGGCAACGTAGACCTCCCAATGGCCGAGCGACGCCCGGTCCCAGCCGGCGCGCGGTCCGCGCCAATCCTGTCGGGTGAGGGTGACGGGGTTCTCGTGGGGTGTCCCGATGTGGATGCGCGGCGGAGCGTAGCCACGGGTGGACGAGACATCCCGGAACCATTCCTCGTAGCGGGTGCGGAGCGTGGCCACCAGTTCCGGCTGCTGACCCGACAGGTCGCGCGACTCCGCGGGATCCACTTCGAGGTCATAGAGTGCGCTGCCGTCGACCAGCTTGTAGCGCTGTGTGCGCACCGCCGAGGCACGGAAGGATTCTGGCTCGTCACCCCGGTGCCACTGGAAGACGAGCGTGCGCCCGGCCGGCGCCGGGCCCTTGCCCGTGAGCGCGGGCCAGAGGCTTGTGCCATCGATTCGCAGCCCGGACGGCAGCACCACGCCGCATGCTTCGAGCAGCGTCGGAACCATGTCGATGTGCGCGGCGATCTCGCCGATCGTGCGCCCTGCTTCGATCACCCCCGGCCAGCGCACGAAACACGGGACGCGAATGCCCCCCTGGTAGACCGATCCCTTGCGCCCGCGCATGCCGGCGTTGAAGCGATCCTGCTGCGGACCGTTGTCGGTGAGGAAGATCACGATCGTGTCCCGGTCGCGGCCCAGTTCGTCGAGCCTCTGGGTGAGGCGTCCGATGTTCTCGTCGAGATTTACGACCATTCCGTAGACGCGGGCGGTGGTTTCATCTAACCCCTGCTCGCGGAATGGCGCGACGTAGCGCTCGTCCACCTGGAGCGGCGTGTGAGGCGCATTCGTCGCAATGTAGGCGAAGAAGGGCTGGTTTCCCTGATCCGCAATCCACTCCATGGCGGCGTCGAAGAAGATGTCCGTGCAGTAGCCCTTGCGCTGGACAGCACGGCCGTTGTGCTGCAGAAACGGGTCGAAGTACAGGTTGCCCGGCGGGTCCGACGGCTGGCCGATGCCGCCGCCATTGTGCAGCAGGGACTCTGTGAACCCCTGGTCCATGGCGCGCAGCGGATAGTTGTCGCCGAGGTGCCATTTGCCGAAGATGCCCGTTCGATAGCCGGCGTCGCGCAGGATCTCCGCCAGCGTCACCTCCTCGGTGTGCATCATGGCGCGCCCGAGGTACGTATCGACAACGCCCGTGCGGTAGTTGTAGCGGCCGGTGAGCAGGCTGGCGCGGGTGGGCGCGCAGACGGGCGAGACGTGAAACTGCGTCAGTTGCGCTCCGTCGCGGGCGAGGCGGTCGGTATGGGGTGTCCTCAGGTGCGGGTTGCCATGGAGCGACAGGTCGCCGTAGCCCTGATCGTCGCTCATGATGAGCACGACGTTCGGACGTCTGCCACGCCCACAGGCCAGCGACGCGGCGGCCGCGCCGACGAACGCGCGCCGGGAGATCGGAGTCATCCCGGTCATTGTAGTGCTTTCAAACGCCTCCAGGCCGCGCCCGCGGCGAGAAGCCTGGCCGGATCAGCGCCCCCGCGGGGCGCGGGGTGGAGCGAAGTAGCTTGTTTCCGCAGCGCGCTGCCCGTGTAATGCCGCAGCCTGCTCCATCATGCGCCGGGCGTACACCGCGACCTGCCGGACCCCTTCTTCGTACTTCGGATTCGGCCGCCCGGGACCGCCGTTGTAGGCGCCCACCGCGAGCGCCACGTCGCCGTCGAACGTGTCGAGCAGGTCGCGGAAGAACAGACCCGCGTAAGTGGTCAGCACCGGCGTATCGACTTCATCCAGGTTCAATGCCTTCGGCGGACGCATCCGTTCGGGCAGCCTGGTGTAGTCGCGTTCCTTATCGCGCAGGTAGAGGCGGTGCGCGTACCGCAGTGTTTCGCGGGTAATCTGCCAGACTCCGGTGGAATAGTTCAGCACTAGTACCCGGCCTTTCGAACGGCGCAGGACGATGTCGCCCTTTTCCGCGCGGCGCTTCCATTTGGTGTTCTCGAGGTCCCCGCGCACATCCATGTAGTTGTTCTCCATCGCGCCGATGCCGAGGAAGAAATCGATCGGGATCTCGAAGAAATCCGCCACGGTCAGTACGTCGGCAGCGAGACGGCTTGCTTCTTCGGGGGAGAGGCTCTGCGGAACGGGCTCGATCCGCCGCCGGATGCGCGGATCGGTGGCTGACTTGAACACCATGAAGCGCCTCGCATAGGCTAGCAGCGCCTCGCGCGGCAACGATTCGAGCGCGGCGCGCCGCGGCAGGTTGTACGCGCTCGTGAACACCCGCGTCTGCTGCCGGTACTGAAAGACGATCGGGAACGCCACTGCACGCCAGTCGTAGGAAGGAATGTAGCCGCGCGCCTCGGTTTCGGCGAGCATCGCGATCCCGAGCGCCAGATCGTCCGGCAGGCGGACGAGGATTGGATATTCCGGGCCCTCGGCCCCCTCTTCGTGCGTCAGCAGGACCTCGGCGCGGGCCAGCGGCGGCGCGCCGCGGAGGTAGTCGAACATCAGGTAGGCGGTGAGTTCGTCATCGTAGCGGCCGACCTCCGCCACATAGAAAGCTACGGGCAGGGTTGCGCGGACGCCGTCAGGGGAGACTTCCGGGACAGGCGTCCAGGCGATGGGGCGCAGGACGAGATCCCTTGGCCGGAGCTCCCACCAGTAGAGCGAGCCCACGGTCAATGCAGCCAGCAACAGCGTGGTTACCAGCGGCATCATGACGTAGTCAGTGCCTTTTCTTCAGCGCGAGCCTCTGGGCGGCTTCGATCGCCGCCGTCGTGGCCGCGTCTTCGTCGGTTACCGGCCGGCGCCGCCAGTAGGACGCGAGCGACGAACCGGAAATATTCATCCACGGGCCAAAAATCGCTGGAGCCAGCGCCGCGTCGGAACTGCGGAGAACGTTGATTGCCAGCCCTGAAGCCATCCCGCCGTTCTGCAGGCCGACCTCGAACGCCACGGTCCGCGAGTCGCGCTCGCTCAGTCCCAGCAGGCGTGCTCCGTTGTAGCCAAGGACATACCCGATCACGTTGTGGATCATCGCTGCTGCGATCAGCGCCAGGCCCACTTCCAGCAGCTTGTCCCGCGACAACGCGGTGATGATCGCAATGATGAAGCAGATCGCGGACATCGACATCGTCGGCAGGATGCGATCCAGCCAGCCGATCCTGCCGTGCAAAAGCTTGTTGAACGCGAGTCCGCCAAAGACCGGGAGGATGATCATCTTGATGATCTCCAGCATCATCTCCATGAACGAAATCGGCACGTAGGCGCCTGCCAGCACCTTCATCGCAAGCGGCGTCATCACGGGAGCCAGGAGCGTCGACGCGGTCGTCATCGTCACGCCCAGCGCCAGGCTCCCCTTCGCCAGATAGACCATTACGTTAGACGCGACGCCGGCGGAACAGGATCCAATCAGGATCACGCCGGCGGCCACTTCCGGCTCGAAGCCGAAGAGCTTGGCGAGGGTCCAGCCGGCGAGCGGCATGACGGAAAACTGCAACAGCATACACACGCCGACCGCCTTGGGCTTCTGCAGCGCCCTCTTGAAGTCCGTCAGGCTGAGGCTGGTGCCCATCCCGAACATGATGATCTGGATCAGAGGCAGAATGAGCCGCTTCAGCTCAAAGCCACCCCAGTCGATGAACGCCTCGGGATAGGCCATTGACGCGCTCACGAAGGCAAACACCCAGATTGTGAACGCAAAGCCGCCAAGGCGTTCGCTCGTGCGGGCGTACAGACCGAGCGAGGCGAACGCGGCGATCAGCGCGGGACCGATCCAGATGTGGGCGCCGGAGATCCAGGCGGCGACGGCAGCGGCTCCAGCCAGGGCGGAAACCGTGGGCAAAAGACGGGACGACATAGGCAACGTCTTATCTTAGTCTGGATCGGCGGACCAGCCTGGGGGATGTTCGACGCGCAGACCGGCGAGCGTCCCGATCACCCGGAGTTGCCGCGCGCCGCTCTCCAGTTCGACCAGCAGGGTGCCGTCGTCGCGCAAAGCTCCAGTCCCGAGATAGATTTCGCTGCCCGCGGCGGCGCGCAGCTCGCTCAGGCGGAGACTCGGGGTGCGGGTCAGATCCAGGCGGTAGCAGCCGGCGAGAGAGTCGAATCCGGCGGGGGCACCTGCCAATTCGAACATTCCTTCCGACCCGAGGGTCGCGAGCAGATTGCTTCCCGCGCCGGACGCGGCGAAGTCGCCGTCGATTGTCAGGCGCCCGTTGCGCCACGCGATGCGTTCGCCCAGAACGTTGATGGCGTAACTGGGCTCAGATCCCGCCAGGTCGATTGCGCCGTTGGCCAGCACCGAACCGCCTTCGATGCGTGCCCGCAATTGGCTGAGTTCGATCCGGGTTCCATCCCAGCGGAGTCTGCCGGACACGCCGGTGAAGCGCGCCGGGCCAAGGACAAGGGCTTCCGCTTGAATCCCTCCCGACAGGCGGCGTGCGGCCAGCCAGCGGGGCGCCGCCGGCCGTCCAAGCCGGAGTGTCCGCGCGAGAAAGCCTCCCGGGCGCAGCAGGGAGGGCTCGAAGAGGGCTTCGAGTTGGGCCAGATCGGTTTCGCCCAACCGCAGCCGGAACGTGGATGCCGCCGCGTCATAGTCGCCGCCGAATTCCACGCCGCCGGCGGAAGCCCGGACGTCGGTCAAGCGCCACCCCGGACCGTTCACCGTCAGGACGCCGCGGCTGAGTTGAACCGGCGCCGCCAGACCGGGAACTGGAAACGCCGCATGCGTGATCACTGCCTGGCCGCTCCAGGCGCCGGTTGTGTTCCGTTCCTGCCTGTAACGGAGCTCTCCGCTCCAGCGCCCCTCTCGCATCGCATCCGGCAGCGGTTCCGGAATGCCGAAGGCCTGGAGACGGAACGCAGCGGAGGGTAAACCGGCCGTCCGGATCGACGCGGTCAACAGGCCGCTCAGGGAAGAATAGGAACCCTGGACTTGCACGGAGCCCTGGTCCGGAATCTCTACTTGCGCCGGCGGCAGCGTCACGGTGTCGCGCTGCAGCAGGAGGTCCGCGCGGGCAAAACGCACGGGTGGGCCGCCTGCCAAAACCATTGCGGCGTCCCGCAACTGAACGGCTCCCTCCAGCATGTCGCGGCGGGAAACCGTGACCGATCCGTCCACTGAGCCGGACAGGCGGGCGTCTTCCGGCAGAGGCAAGCCGAGATGCCGTGCAATTGGAGCAAGAGGGTCCAGTGGGAATCCGCTCCAGACAAAACCCAGCCGCCAGTCGGGTTGCGTCAGATACCGTTCGACATCGAGACGCACCGAGAGCGGTGCGGGGTCCTGTCCGCGTCCCACGGATTCGATCGAAAGCGTCTGGTTGACCAGGTCAAGGGCGCCCTGCAGCGAAACCCGCCAGCTATGGCCCCAGAGAGGCATGCGGTCCCAGCGGTGGATCTCTTCGACGTCAAGTTGGCCGGTAATCGCGAGCGCGTCGAAGGGGCCCGGACAGGCGGCTGCGCGAGGAAACGATCCCGTGGATGCCGGCGTCCCGGCCATACACAAGGGCAATCATCTCGCCTAACGGGCTTCGGCTGAGCGCCAGATCGACGTCGAGGTAAGGGTTGGCGCCATCGAGGCGCGCGGATCCGGAGAGCCGGCCCAGGCCGCGTCCGGCGCCTCCGATGGCGATCGCGCGATCGGTGCGCGCCGGCTCGCCGGTGAACGTCATCTCCCACGCGCCACCGGCGCGTCCCGGCGGGGACGCGTCGAGGTCGACGTTGGTGAAGTAAAAGACTGACTTGTCCTCGCCGAACTTGAAGTAGATCCGCGCGCCGCGCACCGCAATCCTGGGCAGGCCCGTGAGGCGGTCGGTGGAGAACAGCGGGGCGAAGTTCCATCCGTCGTTCCGGACGAAATTCACCACCGGGAATCCGGAGAGCCGGAGCGACGAAAACTCCAGTCTCCCGCGCAGTAGAGGAAGCAAACGGGGACTGGCCTCCAGTTCCTCTACCCATGCGAACGGTTCGACTCCGAAGGCCGGATCGTCGTAGATGACGACCCTTTCCACGAGGAAGGCCGGACCGCGCAACAGGCTGAGCCGTACCGTGCCTATCTCGACGCGGCGACCAAGAGCGCCTTCGAGCGCGCTCTTGACACGGTAGCCGAAGCCGTCGGCACGGAGGTAAGGCGCTCCGAGGACTGCGGCGCCCGCCGCGAGGATCATGCCAGCGACCGCAAACCTCCACTTCATAGGGCCTCCCCGGACGCGAGGAACCGCTCGTAGGCGGCGGTATCGTCCACGTCGTCGGCGATGCCGGGGTCGTCCACGGTCACCAGGCGGGTGACGGCGGCATGGCGGTGCATGACTTTTTTGGCTGTCTCATCCTGGGCGAGGGACAGGAACTCGCCGAACAGGTCCTGCCGCACAAAGACCGGGTGGCCGCGACGGCCCTCCCAGACGGGCGCCGCGATCAGGGGCAAGGGGTCTTCGAGCAGCGCCCGGAGGGTGGCCAGCCGGACGCGCGGGTGATCCACCAACGTGAACAGGACCCCGCCGGCCTGCGCCGGAACCGCCCGCAAACCTGCCTGCAGGGACGACAACTGACCTAACCGGTAGTCGGGATTGCGGACGAACCGGATGCACTCGGGGTGCGCGATGCCGGATTCGATGCGTTCCGCATCGTGACCGACGACCGCCAGGACGGGGTCGCACACGGCGGCCAGGCTCCGTGCGAGGGCATCGAGAAAGGTGATTCCACGCCACGGCAGCAGTGCCTTAGGGAACCCCATCCTGCTTGACTCACCCGCCGCGAGAATCAAGCCGGCGATGGTCACTTGAGTGCGGGCCGCGCCTCGCAGGGCGCGAAGATTGACTTGGAAAGAGGCTGCCAGGGGGAATCCGGCTTGCGGCGGATGGCGATCATTTCCGCCGCCACCGAGATTGCGATCTCCTCCGGGGAGATGGCGCCGATATCGAGCCCCATGGGAGCGTAGATCCGTTCGAGATCCTGCCGCGCGATGCCCTCTTTCTCCAGTTCCTTGATGACCGAGATGACTTTGCGCTTGCTTCCGATCATTGCGATGTAGCGCGCCGGCGTCGAGACGGCCCAACGCAGCACGCGCATGTCGTCGCGGTGCCCGCGCGTGACGATGATCAGGTAGCAGATTTCAGTGACATCGAGGCGGGGGAAGACTTCTTCGTACTCGCCGGCAATCACTTCATCCACGTCGGGGAAGCGGTCACGGTTCGCGAAGGATTCGCGGTCGTCGACAACGACAGTCGAGAATCCAGCCAGACCGGCCACCTGCGCCAGGGCCTTCGAAATGTGTCCTGCGCCGAAAACGATGGCGCGGGGCGGTGGGATCACGGGTTCCACAAAGACATCCAACTGCCCGCCGCAAATCAGGCCGTTGTCGTAGGCGGCGTCCTGCCCGAGGTTGAAGCTCAAATGTCGCGGTTTCTCGGTCTCGATCACGTCACGGGCGGCGTTCCAGACTTCTGCCTCCACGCAGCCGCCGCCGATGGTGCCGGTCATCGAGCCGTCCTCACGCACCAGCAGTTTTGCGCTCTGGTAGGACGGGATCGAGCCGCGAACCTGAACGATCGTCGCCAGCGCGCACTTCTGGCCGAGACGGCGCAGCCGCATCAGCTCGTCGTAGACGTCCATTTGACCGGATTATAGCGTACCGCAGGTACTTAAGGCCTACGCCCCATTCCCTTCGGCACGGCATCCGGATTACAATGACGTCAATTTTGCCGGCGCGAGGAGAGCGTTGCCATGGCATCGTCCGGACCGGGCGGAGTCTTTACATTTTATTCGTTTAGCGGAGGAACGGGACGTTCGTCCGCGGCGGCCAACATCGGCTGCAGGCTGGCCCGGAACTGCGCCGGCTCGGGCGAAGTGTTGCTGATCGACTGGAGCCTGGAAGCGCCCAGTCTCCATTTGTACTTTCCGGAAGTGTTGGATGGCGCCGATGGTGAGCCAGGTCTGCTGGACCTGTTCCTCCGGATCGCGGACGCGCCGGACTGGGCGGCGCTGGAACCCGAGAGCTGCGCCTTGCCGACTGGAACTCCGGGACTGTCCCTGTTGAAAGCAGGCCGCTTCGACTCGAACTACTACGCCGCCGCCAGCGGTTTCCACTGGCAGGACGCCGCCGGCGCCGCCCCTGCCCTGATGGCTCGGCTGCGCCGCCGGTACCGCTATATTCTGATCGATTCACGCAGTGGCATCAATGACTTAAGCGGCCTATGCGCGATGATGCTGCCGGATAAACTGGTGACCGTTTTCGCACCGAGCAGGGCCTCGGTTGCCGGCGCCTGCGATGTCGTGCGCCTCGCCGCCGAGTACCGGCGGACCCATCAGCCGGACCATCCCCTGACGGTGTACCCGCTTCCCTCGCGGATCGATGTCGCCGAGCCGGGTTTGCCAGACCACTGGCGCTTCGGCGACGGAAACGGACACGCTGGCTACCAGGATCGCTTCGAGCAACTGTTCGCCGAACTCTTCGGCGCGGAAGGCTGCGACCTGGGGCCGTACTTCGCGCAGGTAACGCTTCCGTACAGCCCCAGGTACGCCTTCGGGGAGGGACTTGTCACCGACGATGTGCCGTCTCCTCTGGGGGCCGCCTATGCGGCCATGGCCCGGCGCCTCGCCGGCACGGCGCACCCCTGGGAGGACCCGCCGGCTCCGGCCCAAGCGCCGGACCAGCATGCGTACTACCTCCAACTGGTGCCAAAACTGATGGCCGCGCACGACCGGGAGAAACTGGGATGCGCGTTTCAGAAACTGGCCGCGGTGGAAGGGCAGCGCGGCCATGCCATGGAAGCACGCGCGTACTACGCGCAGGCGCTGTCTCTTTTTCGGCAACTCGATGTCCGGCCTCGCCTCGCGGCGCTGCTCGCGGAGATGGGCCGGTTCGAAGCCCGGGTGGCTGCGTCAGCAGACGCGGCACAGTATCTGAACGAAGCGGAGGGGCTCAGCCGCCACGGCGGGGACCGGCGCCTTCACGCGACGGTACTGGCTGCCCTTGGCGACCTGGCGCATGCCGGGGGCAGGAGCGAGGAAGCGCGCTCATACTACCGCGACGCGGCCGACGTGTTTCGCGAGTTGCGGGACCATGCTGCTCTCGGCACGGTATTCACGAGCCTTGCGGCCATCGACCGCAGTCTCCGCCGGCCGCAGGCTGAGATCTACTTTCAGCAGGCGGTGGAGTGCTTCCGGGCCGAACGCGACGGTCCTGGAACCGCCGCCGCGTTGCACCGTCTGGCCGATTATCTCCTCCGCAGAGGCCGCCTGGACGACGCGGGCATCCACTACAGTTCGGCCGCCGAATTGTACCGGGCTGCGAGCGAGAACACCGGTCTGGCGCAAGCGTTGCAGGGGATGGCCGAAGTCGATCTACGGACAAGAAAGCTGGGGCTCTCCGAGCAGCGCTTTGAGGAGGCGATCAGCCTTCTCCGGGCATCGGGCGATCTTGCCGCCCTCGCGTCGGCCTTACATGCCAAGTCCAGCCTCTGCGCGCGCCAGGGCCGGCTCGACGCTTCCCGTGCTCTTCTGGAAGAGGCGATCGGCCTGTTCGGCGAAGCCGGCAATCAGTTGGGGATCGCCAACGGCTACCGGAGTCTGGGCGACCTGGACCGCCGCGCCGGACGCACCGAAGCGGCGCGGACCACGTACGGTCTGGCCATGGACCTGTTCGGAGCCCAAGGGCACGTTGTGGGTCAGGCCAATACGCTGCAGAGCCTCGGGGACCTTGATCGGCGATCCGGCAACGTGGAAGGCGCCCGGTCTTCCTACCGGCAGGCAATTCAACTCTATCGGACCCAGCGGGCGAACCTCGGCATGGCCAATGCCCTCAAGAGCCTTGGGGATCTTGAAGCCGATTGCGGGGCACATGTGCTGGCGTTCGACCACTACAACCAGGCCATCGATCTGTACGGGGCGGAGCAGAATGCGATCGGCAAGGCGAATGCCCTGCAGAGCATGGGCGATCTGCTGCGCGCGCAGAAGCGGTACCTGGAGGCCGAAGAACGCTACCGCGAGGCGCGCGGCATCTACGAAACCGAGAACAACAAGACCGGCCTTGCGTACACACTGGCAGAACTCGCCCGTGTGGCGCACGCGTTGTGCGACTTCGCCCTCTCGGTGAAGTACCTGGAACAGGCGCGGGAAACCGCTCCGGCCTCAACCGCCGTCCAGGACTACCTGATCACCGTGGAGCGGGAACTTCGCAGGCATTGATCAGCCGGTCCACAACGGAGTCAAGCGCCGCTGCATCAGGGACAGACCCTTGCGCCAGGCGTGCGTTTCCGCCGCCGCGTCCGCCAGCCTGAGCCAGAACGGCGCGCACGACGGCGCCGGCATCGATACCCGTGTCTGCCGAAGCGGCGTACAAGACGGAAGGAGGATCCGCCAGACTGGCGGCCAGCAGCGCTCCCGGCTGTTCGCAGAAGCTGTGTGCGAGGGCGCGCAGCGTCTCGGGCGCACCTTCGTAACGGCGCAGGACGGCAAGGCGGAGTCCCGCCGCGGGTTCGGCCGACGCATAGAGTTCCCGCCCGTGATGCCGGGCCAGCTCCGTTTCCGCCGCGCGCAATTTCCTGGCGGCGTCCTTCAGTGCGTCCCGCTGTGCCGCCGTGAGCGCCGCTGCTTCGTCGAGGGGGGCCGAGAAGATCTGGGCGACCCGTGCCAGTGCGTCGAAGTCCAGCCGTGCCCGGCGCACGGCTCGTGTTCCGCAGAGAAATCCAACGCGAACGATGCCGCGGACTTTGTCCAGGCGCCGGATGGAAACTGGTCCGATTTCGCCGGTGGCGCGGACGTGCGTGCCGCCGCATGCGCTCCGGTCGAGGTCCGCGATGGTGACGATGCGCAATGCTCCCTCGCGCCCGGATGCCTTCCGCAAGCCTGCCGCCGCGGCGGCATCTTCGAACGAAACCGTGACGGGCCGGTTCTCGAACACGGTTTCGTTTGCCGCCCGCTCAGCCTCGATGATTTGGGCCGGAGTGATGGAGGCGGTTTCGATGTCGATGGTGGAAGCCTCTTCGCCCAGGTGCACGCTCACGGTTCCGAGCCCGAACCGCTCGTGGAGAACGGCCGAGAGCAGGTGCTGTCCCGTATGCTGCTGCATGAAGTCGAAGCGTCGCGGCCAATCGATCTGCCCTTCGACGCTCTCGGCTGCGAGGGGTTCCGCCAGGACATGCGCGACGCGGTCGCCCTCGTCGGCGACCGCGGTCACCGGAATGCCGCTCAGCAATCCTGTATCGTGCGGCTGGCCTCCGGAAGCCGGGTAGAAGGCCGAACGGTCGAGGTAGACACGGTCGGCCTCACGGCCGGTCACTCGCGCCGTGAAGCGGCTGAGGTAGGCGTCCGTGTAGTAGAGCCGGTCAGTCATTCGATCGCCAGGGCCACGCGGTTGCTGAAGACACCGCCCCGTTCCACGTAGAGAGAAATCGCCGGTCCGGACGGCACATCATCCGGGACAACTACGTTGATCTGGTACAAGCCGACAAAGCCGGGGGTGAGTCCAAGGAAGAATGGCGCAACGGGGTTGGAGGTTCCCTGGAGGCCCCCGGCGAAACTGACGGAGAATCCCGGAACTGCGGCAAGGGGGCTGCCGGGAGCCCCAACGCCGGATTGGACGGGCGGATCCGTCTGACCGAAGCCGATGGCATAGATGACGAGAGCGTCGCCGCGGCGCGCGGGGCGGCTTGGAATTCCTGGCGTGGTGGGTATGGGGAACGTTCCGTCCTGGTTCACGAGAATGCCGTAATCTCCGATGCCGAGGCGGAGCAGGCGAGGGGCGGACGGGTCGACCGGAATCTGCGCCTGATTTCCGCGCTGGCCGTTGCGTTCCACCTGGACCAGCGCGGGCCCGGGTTGTGTGCTGTAAGGGATCTGGAAAGTGATCTGTCCGTACGAACTGAAGTAGACGGGTGCTGGCTCGCCGTTGACTAGAACCTTGGCGCCACCGAGTTCGGTGTCGAGGGGCAGGGAGGCGGCCGACGCCGGTTCCTCCCGGGTCAACTGCTCGCCGAACAGGGCGGCCAACATGCCCGGTGCCAAAGTGCCACCGCCTTGGAACGTCGTGTTATCGACGACGCCGCGGTAGGTGATGAGCGGTGGCCCGGGGGCAACGATTTCCAGATCCACCGGAACCCGGACGGGCGCGTTGGCGGCGTTGGCGGCGATGGTCACGGTGGCGCTGCGGAGGCCGGGAGCGAGCCCTTCCGGACTAGCCGTGACGCGGACGAAGCCGCCCGGGACGGATTCGGCCGCCAGCCAAGGCTCGGAGGCGGTCACGGATTCGATGGCGAGCGTCCCGAGGCCGCGGTTCGACACGGTCAGAAACTGCGCCAGCGGCCGGGCGTCCTGCGCGAGACGGAACCGCAGGCGTTCGGGAGCGATCCGTGCGATGGGCTGTGAGGTGACGCGCAGATTGACCTGAACGGACTTGTTGTCCGGAGCAAAGGTGGATCCACTGAGAGCCATGGTTCCGGTGTAGGCGCCTTCGGCCTGACCCGGCTGGTGGGTCGCCACGATGCGGTAGGGGTAGGTGAACCGGAAGCTGCCTCCGCCGTCGAGTGCGAGGGTCAACCAGGGCGTGCCGGGTGTGGCGCGCAGTTCGCTATTCGTCGTAAAGGCGGCCTGGTCGGCCGAGCCGTTCGGGGCGACAAACAGAGTGACCGAATCGGGCACACCGCCGCCGATCTGGACCGTGACCGTGACTTCCTGCGGTGCGTCGGCGGCGTTTGGATCGGCCACGGTCAGCCGGGCGGTATGGATGCCGGTGGACAGAGAGGCGGTTTGCAGGTTGATGTTGATGGGTAGGCAGGTGCCTGACCGGGTGGTGCAGGCGCGCGGAGCGCCGGTGGAAGCGGCAGCCCAAGTGGCGGACGATGCGAGTGTGAGGGAGAGAGCGCCGTCGCCCGAGTTAAAGGCCTCGAGCGTCTGTTGCGGGCCGTTCTGTCCGGCGGCGATGGATACCGGTCCGACGGTTGCGCTAGAGAGTCGTAGAACCGGCGCCGCGTCGGCTATAAAACAAAGAAAATAAAGATAAAACGTTCCAAGAAGGGCTCGATTCCACATCTTCTCAACTATAGCGCAAAAGGGTCGGCAACCCCGATCAAGAAGGGTAAGGGAAGGTAAGGAAAGGGGACTGTCCCGATTGCTGCACAAGAAAACGTGCGTTTGAAAAAGGGGGACGGTGCGAAAGGGGACAGTCCCCTTTTGTTGAGAACTTTTCCAGGCTGGACGCACTATACGTGTGTATGCCCCGGACCGCTCGTACGATCTTCCCTGGCGTGCCGCACCACGTCGTGGCTCGCGGCGTCGACCGCTGCCTGCTCTTCCGCCACGGCTTCGATAAACGCCGCTACCTCAACAGGTTCGCCGCCACCGCCGCAGCCCTCGAAGTCCAGGTCCACGCCTACTGCCTCATGGACAACCACGTCCACTGGATCCTCACCCCGCCCAACCCCACCGCCCTCGCCAACCACTCCAGCCCCATGGACCTCAACCACTTCTGGACCGCCATGCGCTACGTCGAAACCAACCCCAGACGCGCCGGCTTCCGCGGCCGCCCCGAAGAATGGGAGTTCTCCTCGGCCAAAGCCCACCTCACCGGAGAGGCCGACCAGGATATCCGCCTGGAACTGCTCGATTGGGAACGCCTCTACGGCCCCACCCGCTGGCGCGGCTTCCTCGACGAAACCGACTGGGAACGAGAAGCCCGCCTCCGCCACACGATCAAATGCTCGCGCCCTTGCGGCAGCACCGCCTGGCTCACAGACCAGCAACGCCGCCACGGCCCCTTCCCTAAATGGCGCCCCACCGGCCGGCCGCCTAATAGCGAACGAGTATCTCGTCGAGCGGCTTCTTAACGATCGACGGCACCGTGGCGTCCGCCGCCGGATAGCCGACCGGTAGCAGTGCAAACGCCCTCTCATTCGCAGGCCGCTTCAGCAACTTCCCAAGGAAACCCATCGGGCTTGGTGTATGCACCAAGGTCGCCAGACCAGCGACATGCAGAGCTGCGATGAGGAATCCAAGAGCGATTCCCACCGATTCCGTGACGTAGTAATGCTTGACCTTGGCGGTGTCTTCCAGTCCGTAGTCGATCCGGAACACGACAATCAGCCAAGGGGCCGCTTCGAGGTAGGGCTTCTGCCAGCCGGTCCCGAACGGTTCCAGCGCCTGGAGCCATTCCGGCGGGAAGCGGTGTTCATAGTTCTCCCGTTCCTCTGCTTCCGCTGCTTCCCGGATCTGACGCTTCAGCTCAGAATCGCCCACCGCGCAAAAGCGCCAGGGCTGCTGATTGGCGCCGGACGGCGCGCGCCCGGCGATCCCGACCGCGCCGGCAATCAGTTCGGCCGGCACCGGCTCCGGCGAAAACGCCCGCACACTGCGGCGTGTGCGCATCCGCCCTCCGAATGCCTCCAGGGCAGCCTGCTGTTCCGCCGGCGAGAGCCGTTCGAATTCGAGTGGTTGGTGGCTCATCCCGCAGCCAGCGCCGCCGCGGCCTCTTCGGCGGTCGGGTAGAGCCGGAACAGCTTGTCGAGCCGCGACAGTTTCAGCAGCGCCATGACCCGCTCACCGGTCCCTGCCAGTGCGAATCGTCCCTGTTTCTCCACGTGGTTCTGGACGAAGAGAATCGCCCCCAAGCCAGCGCTGTCCACGTAGTCCACCTGCGACAGGTCCAGCACGATCGACCGGTTGCCGTCCTCGACGAAGCGCCTCATCTGCTCGCGAAAGCTCTCCGTCTTATCCGACACCAGCCGGGGGTCCATCACCTTGACCACAAGGGATGCGTGCAACGTCGTGTTTTCGATCCGCATGACAGTGTTTCTATTGTTTCACGGGAGCGATGCGCCAGATATCACGCGCGTACTCGGCCACGGTCCGATCGCTGCTGAACTTTCCCATCCGTGCGACATTCAGAATCGCCTTCCGCGTCCACACAGCCGGGCGCAGAAACTCTTCCTCGACCGCGCGCTGCTCCGCAACGTAGGCGTCGAGGTCGTTCAGATGGCAGTAGAAGTCACCCTGTTCGAGGATGCTGCTCCAGATCGGCCGGAAGACGCCCGGTTCACGGCGGTTGAAGCGGTCCCCCGCGATCGCATCCATCACGCGACGCGCCGCTTCGCTCGAGTCATAAAAGCGCCACGGATCAGGCTTTTCCCGGGCAGCCGCCACCTGTTCGGCGGTCAGTCCGAAGATGAAGATGTTCTCCGCCCCGACCTCCTGGCGGATCTCGACATTCGCACCATCCAGTGTGCCAATCGTCAGAGCTCCGTTCATGGCAAACTTCATGTTTCCCGTGCCGGACGCCTCCATGCCGGCGGTGGAGATCTGCTCGCTCAAATCGACCCCGGGAATCATCTTCTCCGCCAGCGACACCCGGTAGTCCGGCAGGAACGCCACCCGCAGCCAGCGGCTCGCCCGCGCGTCGGCACGGATGGTTTCGCCCACACGGTGGATCAGCAGGATGATCAACTTCGCCAGATGGTAGCCCGGCGCGGCCTTCCCGGCCAGGATGAACGACCGTGGCACCGGCGGTTCATAGCCATCCTCGACGATGCGCAGATACTGGTGGATCACGTACATGACCTTCAGCAATTGCCGCTTGTACTGGTGGATGCGCTTGGCGAGCCCGCCGAATAGCGATTCCGGGTCCGTGGCGATGCCGATCAAGTCACCGATGAGGTGGGCGAGGCGTTCCTTGTTCCCACGTTTCACCCGGCGGAAGTCCTCCTGAAACCCGGCGTCCCCGGCGAAGCGTTCGACTTCCCGCACGCGGCTGAAATCCGTGAGCCACCCGTCTCCTGCAACGTTCGTGATGAGCTTCGCCAGTCCGGGATTGGCGTAGGCAAGCCAGCGCCGGTGGGTCACGCCGTTGGTCTTGTTCTGAAACCGGTCCGGCCAGTACGCGGCAAAGTCGGGGACCAGCCGTGTCCGCACCAATTCCGAATGCAGTGCTGCGACGCCGTTGACGGAATGGCTGCCCACGATCGCCAGGTGGGCCATGCGGATCGACTTCTCGGGCGTCTCTTCCACAAGCGACATTCTCCGGGCAAGGTCGTCGTCCCCGGCGTGGCGCCGCCGGACTCCCTGAAGAAAGCGGTGGTTGATTTCGTAGATGATCTGCAAGTGGCGTGGCAGGACGTGTTCCATCAGCCGCACGGGCCACTTCTCCAGCGCTTCGGGAAGCAGCGTGTGATTCGTGAACGCGCACACACCCTGGGTGATCTCCCAGGCGTTCTCCCAGCGCAGATCCCACTCGTCAACCAGGTGGCGCATCAACGCTGCGACGGCGAGCGCAGGATGCGTGTCATTCATCTGCAGAGCCACCTTGTCCGGCAGTTGTTCCGGCGCGTGACCCTCTTTTCGGAAGCGCTGCAGGATGTCCCGCAGGGCGCAGGCGACGAGGAAGTACTCCTGAATCAATCGCAGTTCACGTCCCTTGGGTACCTCGTCGGCCGGATAGAGCACTTTGGAAATCGTCTCGGAGTAGATCTTCATCTCGACGGCGCGGACGTAGTCGCCCGAGTTGAAGATCCGCATGTTGAACTCGTCCGAAGAGCGGGCGGAGAACAGACGCAAGGTGTTCACCGTGCGTCCGCCATAGCCGACGACGGGCACATCGTACGGAACGCCCAGGATGAGCTGCCAGTCCAGCCACATGGGATTGTAGTTGCCCGACCGGTCGCGGCCGTCGACGATCCTGCCGTAGAGCGGCACCATGCACATTTCATCGCGCCGCTCGATGTGCCAGGGCGATTCGTGAGCGGCCCAGTGATCGGGGCGCTCCTTCTGGTGTCCGTCCTCGATCTCCTGACGGAAGAGCCCAAACTCGTAGTTGATTCCGTAGCCGTAGGCAGGCATGCTATGCGTTGCCAGCGACTCCAGGAAACAGGCTGCGAGGCGCCCGAGGCCGCCGTTGCCGAGCGCTGCGTCGTTCTCCGCATCGGCCAGGTCTTCAACGTCCTGGCCGAATTCGGCGGCGGCGGCGCGTGCCGCTTCGTAAACTCCCAGGTTGTGCAGATTGTTGCGCAGCGACTGCCCGATCAAAAACTCCGCCGAAAGATAGTAGACGCGTTTGGCCTTGGCGCGCCGGTAGCGCTCCTCGGTCTCGAACATGCCGTCAATCAGGAGCGGGCGGACGGCCAGGGTCAGGGCGCTGAGAATATCGCAGCGTCCGGCATTTTCGCGCTGCTTGCCGAGGCTGTAGCGGAGGTGGTAGCCGGCGCGCCGGACAATCTCCTCAACTGAGTCCGGGGATACGTTCAGGGGAACTGCTTGCATGGAGCCTCCTGTTGGTTTGATGCTGCGTTACATTTCCCAGACCTGCCTTCCGGCGCGAAAAAAGGAGACGATTCCGTCCTCGCTGATCTTCAGCACCAGACCGGCACGCGACGCGGAGACGGCGGCGGTGGTGCGTCCGCCCTCGACGCGCACGGCGGGGGAGAATGAGTCACGGTCATGTTGGAGGATCGCACCGAAGGAAAGGAGCTGGCCCTGCCGGTCAAGCAGGATCGCGCCGTCCATCGAGGCGATGGTTTCCAGAACGTTGGGCGGCAGTTCGAAAACGGTTTTGCCGCGGAGTAGATAGTGGATCTGCGTCTTGTCGACCGAGTCGGTGACGGGCGCCTCTTTGCGCAGGCGATCGCGCGGCTGCAGAATCGCGTCGCCATCCTCGGGCGTCTCCACCACCACGAACAGACCGCCCTTCCGCTTCTCCGTCAGGTTGAGGCTGGCAGTGAACAGAATCTCGGCCAATCTGGGATCGCCAATCGCCTGGCGCCAGGCGACGTACTTTTCTTCCGATTCGGTGAGCCGCCAGCGGCCTCCGAGATAGTTGAACAGCTGCGCTCCGCCTGCGAATACTTTAATCTCGCCGTTCGGGGTCAGCACGAGGCAGATGTGGCCGCCGCGCACCGTGGCGAGGCAGTGGTCCCGGTAGACACCTCCGGCGGGCGCGGGCAGGGAGAGGTCGGCGTACGGCCGGGACCAGTCGCGGACGTCGGTCAAGTCGACGAGCTTGCCCTGTCGATCCACCAGGAGCAGGGTGTCAACCCCGTCGGAGAGGCGTGCAAAACTCTTGATCGCCGTGAGGGCCGCATCGAAGCGCAAGGCGCGGTCCGGCGCGGGAACCTCCGGATGGCTGGCGTCCGGGTCGGCCCCCACAAGCAGGACACCGGTCGAGATACGGCGATTCTCATAGGTGCTGAGCGAGATGACGCGGAGTGTTTCGAGCGCGTCGGCGACGCGGTCCCCAGCGGCGGCCCGGCCCGGGTCCTCGTAGAGCTCGGGATCGAGGTACGCCGAAACCACGCGGTCCTCCGGAATGCCCCGCAGCAGCTTCATCCCGCCCGCGGCGGCGCCCGGACTCCGCAGCAACTCATAGCGGGCGCGTAGCGTGGCCCCGACGGCCGATAGCAGCCGGATCTCCTCCATGCCGAAAGCGCCTACGGCACGGCGCAGCACGTACCGCTGGCCAAACCAGGACAGTTGGAGGGACCCGTCGTGGCGCAGGCTCAATTCGAAATCAAGGCTGCCCTCGGGGTCGGGACCGGCCACCTGCAGATGACTGTCGGGGAGGAAATAGCGGACGCCGTTCTCGAGCAACTCGAGATATAGGGCAACGACCCCGTCCATCAGGAGGGCGGAGTGGTCGGCCGCCATCATCTGGTGCGCGGGCCCCACGCTTCCCGGAAGAAGCGCAGCCAGTTTCCGTGAAAGACTCCCGCGATGTCGCTATCGGAATAGCCGCGTCCGGAGAGCAGGGGAGCAAGCTTCTGCAAATCGGCGATGGTGTCGAGATCGTGCGGGCACTGCTCAGTGCCATAGCCGCCGTCAAGATCGCTGCCGATGGCAACGTGGCTCGCATTGCCGGCGAGCTGGCAGATGTGGTCGATGTGATCGGCGACGTCCTCGAAACTGACGACCGTGTTCGATGTCTCGCCGCGCACCCACCCGCCCGGATACAGCATCCAGGCGTCAAGCGCCACGCCGATGACGGCGCCGCGGGCGACCAGCGTCCGGATCTGCGGGTCCGTGAGCTGGCGCTGGTGATCAACGAGGGCGCGGCAGTTGTGATGGCTGGCCATCACGAAACCGCCGAACAAACCCAGCGCTTCGTCAAAGGCCTGGTCGGCGAAATGGGTGACATCAAGGATCATCCCCACGGCTTCCATCGCTCTGAGGAGGGCGGGGCCGTCCGGGAGCAGGCCGCCAGGCGACCCGGTCCCGTGAGCATAAGCGCTCACGCCATAGTGCACCGGACCCACGGCGCGCAGGCCGCGCTCCCACCACAGCGGGATGTCCGCCGGGGAGAGAATGGGGTCGGCGCCCTCCATGCTGACGACGAGGCCGATGGGGGCGGTGGCCCGATCGGCGTCCCAGGCGGCGACGCAGGCATCGAGACTGGGTCTGTCCCCGATCAGCCGGATGTGGCCCTGCCGTTCAAGTAACTGGTAGTAGGCGAGTTGGCCAAGCGTCATGGCCGACGCCATCTCGCGCGTGCGGAAATCGAGGCCGGGGTACCCGCCCTCGGGGTTGCCGCGCGCCAGCACGGTGCCGAGACAGATCCCGACGTTGCCTCGCCGCATGTCGGGGAGGGACACGGTGTTGGTGGCGCGTCCTTTTTCCGTCATCCCGACCTCCGTGCGGCGGATCTCGGGGACCGTCCGTGTGAGGTCCCGGTTCCAGCCGAGTGCGTTCCAGGAAAGGTCGAGATGCGAGTCAATGAGGAGCATAAAGGGGGACAGTCCCTATTTTCGAGGATAGCATCCGCGATCACGTCAGCCTTGCCGCTGCGACCGGCACTTCATCAAATCTTCGCCTTCGGAAACCTCTCCCGCATCCACTCGGCAAAGGCGGCGGGAGCCGCCATCGTCGACAGGCGGCTTTGGCGGACCAGGGACCAGTCATCGAACAGGCCCAAAGCCTTGATCTCCCTGAGGGTGACCGGAGGGTCGAGCCGCCGCACGAACTGCAGGTCGATTACGGTACGCTTCGGGTCATCCGGGTGTTTCGGGTCCGGGTAGGGGTCCGAGACGGCATCGGCGACGCCCAGCACCGCCGCTTCTCCCATGCTGTGGTAGATGAAGACGCGATCTCCGGGACGCATGGCCCGGATGGCCTGCAATGCCTGCGGATTCTTGACGCCATCCCAGACGGTGCGTCCCTCCCGCTCGAAATCCGCGATCGAGTACGTGTCCGGATCGGTCTTTGCCAGGAAGTAGTTTCGCTTCTGTTTCGCCATGTTTCTGTCCTCGGTCTCGTGGAGCCCTTTTGTGCACAATTGGATGGGAACACCGCTTAGAGTACAATGTGGATGTGTCGGAGGTCTATCGCCCGGTCCCTGCCTGTGTGTTCGCCGTGACCGCACTGCTGCTGGCAGCCGGTGGCGCGCTTTTCGCTCAGGAAGCTCCCGCATCCCAGGAGGCTCCGTCCCAGGAGTCCGCCGATTCCAAAGCTGACCCGAAGTCCTACCTGATTGGCCCGGAAGATGTTCTCCTGATCCGCGTGTGGCGTGAACCGGAGTTGTCCGGTACCGTTACGGTCCGTCCGGACGGCAAGGTCACGATGCAGCTTCTCCGGGAAGTGCACGCTGAGGACAAGACGCCGGAAGTGCTTGCCGAGGAGATCCGCAAGGGTCTTGAGGAGAAGTATCTCAAGAATCCGCAGGTCACCGTAACCGTCGTCGAGATCCGAAGCAAGAAGTACTACCTGCAAGGGGAAGTTGGCCGTCCTGGCGCCTATCCGTTGCTCAATCCCACGACCGTCCTCGAAGCGTTGGTAAACGCGGGAGGTTTCCGCGAGTTCGCCAACCAGAAAGGCATCATCGTGATGCGCAAGGGAGAGCGGTTCAAGTTCAACTACAAAGACGTCATCCGGGGCAAGAAGATGGAGCAGAACATCCTGCTCGAACCCGGCGACATCATTATTGTCCCTTGAGCAAACTGACGATCTATTAGGACGATGCAGCCGAAGCCCGACTATTTGAACGTTCCGCGGCGGGAACTCGACGTTGAGGATTACGTTGACATTCTGCGCCGGCACTGGATGTGGATTGCCGGACCTACGTTTCTGGGTCTGGTCGTAGCGGTAGTCGTGGCGTTCTTGTGGCCGGACACGTATGTGTCGCGCGCCGTCATGCGGATCACGCCGCCACAGGTTCCGCAGCGTGTGGTGCCTTCGAACTTCAGCCTCGAACTGCGGGAGCGGCTGCTTACGATGCGCCAGGATGTCACCAGCCGGGGCAAGCTGATTGACATGGTGAAGAAGTACAACCTCTACCCGAAGCAGCAGGAGAAGCGCCCGCTCGAAGATATCGTCGAGGATATGCGGCGCGATATCGCCATCGATCCGGTGGACATCGGGATGGCCCGGCAGCCGCAGGGAGCCACGGCGTTTCGCATCGAGTTCTCCTATTCGGACCGCAAGGCGGCGCAGAGCGTGGTCAATGAAATTGTCGGTGCGTTCACGAGCCAGAACGTTGTGGACCGCCGGCAGAAGTCGCGCATCACGTCTGAGTTCCTGGGCGAAGAGCTTCGCACGGCGAAGCTGGAACTCGACCGCATCGAGGGCGAGTTGACGGCCTTTAAGATGAGCAATGCCGGATCGATGCCGGAAGAGCTGCAGGCGAATCTGCAGGTGCAGCGTTCGTACGAGATGCAGTTGAGCAGCGTGCAGGATGCGCTCAACCGAAGCCAGCAGGACAGGATGATGCTGGATACCCAACTCGAAAACCTTCGGTCCCAGTTGGACTCTCTGGTCACGACTACCGAGATTCGCGAGGAATACCTGGAGAGCCCCAGGCTGGCCGAACTGACGGCGGAAGTGCGGGCGCTCGAAGCGAAGCTCGTCGGGTTGCGCGAGCAATACCGTCCCGAGCATCCGGATATCATCGCCGCCGCGGGGCGCCTCGAGACCCTGCGCGCGGAGCGTGACGCCATGATGGCCGCCGAAGACCAGGCGCGCCGGTCGGTGGGCAAGCGCACGATCGTCAACCGTGAGGCGGAGCAGCGGCGGCTGGAGGTGACGGCCCAGATCAACTCGGTCCAGACGCGCATTCAGGCGATCCAGGTAGCGGACGACGATCGCCTCAAGACCCAGCAGCAGCTCAATGAGGCGATGCGCGCAGTCATGGCGCGCATCCAGATGAGTCCGATGATGCAGGGGGAATATGCGAAGCTGTCGCGCGATTACAGCCAGGCAAAGCAGCACTACGACGAACTCAATCAGAAAATGAGTCAAGCCGAGGTGGCGAACCGTCTCGAAGACCGGAGCGCCGGCGAGAATCTCGAAGTGCTCGACACGGCGTCCCTGCCGACGGCTCCTGCGAAGCCCAACCGCTGGCTGATTGTGGGGGCGGGTCTGGCGATCGGTCTTGCGGTCGGCATTTCCCTGGCCGGTTTCCGTGAAGTGAAAGACACGACGATGAAGGGCCTTAAGGACGTTCGCGCCTATACCGATCTGCCCGTGCTGAGCAGCGTCCCCCTGCTCGAGAATGCCCTGCTGGTGCGGCGCAAGCGGAGGCTGACATGGCTGGCCTGGTCGAGCGCGACGATTCTGGGCGTGATCGCGATGTCGGGATCGGTGTACTACTACATTTGGGGCCGCTAGAGCGGGCTACGGAGGAACGATGAGTCGTGTGCACGATGCGCTCCGCAGGGCGGGCCAGTCGGTTCGGGTGACCGGCGAAGATCTCGATCCGTCCCCCGCCGAAGTGCCGGTGCAACCCCCTGCCAGTAGTGTCGCGCGCACCTCGGTCTGGGATCTGGACGGTCTGCTCGACGGCGTGGAGGAAGTGCCGTTTACCCCCGCTCCGGAGTCTCACCTGATCGACTTGCACCGGCCGATGGAGACGCCGAGCGAGGAGTTCCGCAGCCTGCGCACCCGTCTCAATCACATGCAGACTCTGCAGCCGCTGCACACCGTGATCGTCACAAGCCCTTCGCCCGCCGAAGGCAAATCGTTCACGACGATGAACCTGGCCTTGGCCCAGTCGCATCTCGCGGATAACCTGGTCTTCTGCACGGACTTCGATTTGCGCCGGCCCACGCTGCACAACCTGCTGCAACTCGACCGGGGTCCCGGGCTTTCCGATGTCCTGATGGGCGAGACGTCGCTCAAGAGCGCCATCCGCCGCGTGGCCGGCACGAACCTGTACTTCCTCTCGGCCGGCGCTCCGGTGAAGAACCCTCTCGAACTGCTGAATCTGCGCGAAGTCAAGGCCATGTTCGAGGAACTGCCTTCGATCTTCAACTGGGTCTTCTGCGATTCGCCACCCCTGCTCTTTTCCGCGGACGCTAACCTGCTCTCCAGCTATGCCGACGGGACGCTGCTGGTCGTCCGTATTGGTTCGACGACGATCGACACCGTCACGCGCGCCGTGCAGTCCCTCGATGAGAACAACCTCCTCGGCGTCGTCGCCAACGGAGCGCGCGCCGGGGAGTTGTACAGCAAGTACACCTACTACTACTCGCGCAAGGAAGAATAGCGCCTCGCGTTATCATAGGAGAGCATGGCCAACACGATCACCCAGATCATCGAGTCGGCGGCGGCAGTCGCCAAGGGCATGAGCGTCACGTTCAAGGAGATGATGTCTCCCACCGTGACCGAGAACTACCCGGACGAGCCGCCCAAGTTTGAGGAACGTTACCGCGGGGCGCACGTTCTCCAGCGCGACGAGAACGGCATGGAGAAGTGTGTGGCCTGCTTCCTGTGCGCCGCTGCCTGCCCCGCCAACTGTATCTACATTGAGGCGGCGGAAAACACAGACCTCGTGCGCATCAGCGGCGGCGAACGCTACGCCAAGGTCTACAATATCGACTACAACCGCTGCATTTTCTGCGGATACTGTGTGGAAGCCTGTCCGACCGACGCAATCACCCACGGACACGGATTCGAACTGGCCAGCTACAACACGTCCACGCTCGTCTACCGGAAGGAAGACATGCTGGCGCCGATCCCTCCCGGCGCGCGGCCCCCGGTGATTGCGTCTTCCGGAACGGCCGCGAACGGCCACTAAGGCCCCCAAGTCTGCCGGGCGGCCGTCGAGGAAGTGGCCTGCGCCAAGCGGCGGCTACGCGTCTTCTTTTCCGGCGTACAATTCCTCGATCTCGCTCTTGAAGTTCTCGAACACCCGCGTGCGGCGGATCTTCATCGTAGCCGTCAGTTCACCCTGCTCGATACTGAAGTCCCGCGCCAGGATCTTGTACTTGCGGATCTGCTCGAACGGCGCAAGCTGCTTGTTGACCCGCCTCACAGCCAGTTTTACTTCGGCCTCCACGCCCGGTTGGCCGTTGAGCGAATCGGCCACGGCCGGGTTCAGCGTCAGCAGGGCTGTTACGTAAGGCAGGCGGTCGCCCACCAGGACCACCTGGCTGATCAGTGGCTCCACCTTGAACAGGCTCTCGACACGGGCTGGATAGACCTTCTTGCCGGTCGACGAAACGATCATCTCCTTCTTGCGGCCAGTGATGTAGATATAGCCCTCGTCATCGATCGACGCGAGATCCCCCGTATGCAGCCATCCGTCGCGGAACACCGCCGCCGTCGCTTCCGGATCCCTGTAATAGCGCGAAAACATGGCGGGACTGCGCAGCAGCAGTTCGCCATCCTCGGCGAGCCGGAACTCAACGCCCGGCAGCGCCTTTCCGATGCTGCCCAGCTTCGGGCGCTCGATCGGGTTGAACGATGCGACGCCCCCCTCGGTGAGACCGTAGCCTTCAATGAGCGGCAGGCCGATCGCATCGTAGAACGCCGCCAAGTCCTTTCCCAATGGCGCCGCCCCGGAGATCGCCACCCGCAGTTCGCCTCCCAGCCGTTCCCGGATCTTGCGGAACACCAGCGCGTCAGCGAGTTTCAATGCAGCCGCCATGTACGCGGGAATGGGCTTACCTTCCTGCCGGTACCGGGTGGCTTCGGTCCCGAGACCGAGCGCTCCGAAGAAGAGCTGGCGGACCAGGGCCGGCCGCTTACGGATCTCGAGCGACAGCGTCGTATAGACCCGTTCCCACATTCGCGGGGGCGCCAGGAATAACGTTGGCTTTACGAGCCGGATTTCTTGAGGAAGTTTCATCAAGCTTTCCGCAAACCAGACGGGAACTCCCATCCGCATGGGCAGCAATTCCATCACGACCCGCTGTGCAATATGCGCGGAGGGCAGCCACGCCACTGTCCGGTCGTTGGGTCCTACATCCATGATTTTCGGACCCATATCGACGTTTGCCACGAGAGCGCGGTGGGTCACCATGACCATCTTCGGCTCGCCCGTCGCCCCGGAGGTGAGATAGAGCACCGCATCATCGTCCGGGCTCACCTCGGCGAGGATGCGCGGGAACAGGTCCGGGTCGGCGGTCATCGCTTCGCGGCCTCGGGCGCGCAACTCGTCCAACGTGATGGCGCCGTCGGCCGATCCCGTGAGCAGAATGAAATGCCGCACCGCCGCCGGACGCAGCATCTGAAGCGACTTGGGATCTTCCACAAACAGCGCCGTCGCGTCACTATTGGCGATGCTGCGAAGCAGATCCTCGGCCGGATACGTCGTGTAGAGCGCCGCGGCGACGCTTCCGTTGGCCATGACGCCAAGATCGGCGAGATAGAACTCGGCGCGGGTCTCCGAAAACAGCGCGACCACGTCGCCCCGGCCAATCCCGAGGGAACGGAGTCCCGAGGCAATTTCAGCGGCCGCGTCCCGGTACTGCCGCCAGGTGATGGAGCGGTGTTTGCGTCCCGGCTCCGGCTGGTGCAAGGCGGCCGAATCCCCATGGCGGGAAACGGCTTCTTCGAGGACGTGGAAGACGGTGCGGGCGCTCATCGCCACGATGCTAGCACGGCCGGTGGCCAGAAGCCGACTCATCATGGCATTGTCGCAAATTCGTCATCGAATTGTGACCATTCGCTACGTATGATCGAAAGTAGTTATCTCAGGGAGAAGTTCACAGCTTATATGAAAACTCTTCGAATGCTGATTGCGTTCACGGCGTGCTCGTGTGCAGTTTGGGCGCAAGCCGATGCGCACAGGGGCAGTATTAGCGGCTCGATTGTGGATCCCAATCAGGCCGTGATTCCAGGCGTGAAGGTCGTTGCGAGCAACCAGAATACCGGGCTCGTCCGCGAGACGGTTTCGAACGATGCCGGGCAGTACCGCTTCGCGGCACTCGATGCCGGTCTGTACACGGTGAAGGCGACGGCGGAAGGTTTCGCCGAGTTCACGGCGCGGGATGTCGTCCTGGCCGTGGGCAGCTCCGTGCAACTGAACCTCAACGTCTCGCTTGAGGCGACCGTCCAGAGCATCGAAGTGGGCGCGACGATCATCCAGGTGCAGGAAACGAACTCCTCCCAGATCGTCGACCAGACCGCGATCCGCGACCTCCCCATCAATGGACGCCGCTTCCAGGACTTCGCGACGCTCTCTCCCATGGTCCAGGCCGACAGCCGGACGCGCGGCCAGTTGAGCTTCGCGGGCCAGCGTGGCATCAACTCGAATGTCATGATCGATGGCTCGGACTACAACGAGCCGTTTTTCGGCGGCATCCGCGGCGGCGAGCGGTCCATCTTCGCGTTCACGGTGCCGCAGAGCGCCATCCAGGAGTTCCAGGTGGTTTCCTCCGGCTACGCTCCTGAGTACGGCCGATCGACGGGTGGCATCTTGAACACGGTCACGCGGTCCGGCGCCAACGACTACCATGGCGATCTGTTCTACCAGTTGCGGCACAAAGAACTGGGTCTTAAGAACCCGCTGAACCAGCAGTCGCTCGAGACCCAGCACCAGTATGGCGGCGGGATTGGCGGACCGATCAAGCGCGACAAGCTCTTTTTCTTCGGCGCCTTCGAGCAGCAGTTCGCCGATTTCCCGCGCCTCGTGCGGTTTGCCGCGCTCGACCAGATTACCAATGTGACGCCCGACATCGCCCCGGCATACAACTACTACAAGTCGCTCGAAGGCCCCTTCGCGCAGACGAATGATGTCGCCGCCGCGCTGGGCCGCGTCGACTACCAGTTCGACAACGGTTCCCGCCTCACCGGGCGTTACAACTACAGCCGGAACGAAGCGCAGAACGCCGTCACCACCGGCACCAGTCTGAATCCGCAGACCAATACGGCGCTGTCCAACAACGGCACCGAGGGAAACAACACCCATACCGTCCTCGGCCAATACACCTCGATCCTCAGCCCGACCACGGTCAACGACCTCCGCGTGCAGTTTTCCCGCGAAGCGCGGCCCCGGAGTTCGAACTCGGAGCAGGTGAACGTCACGACGACGATCGGTCAGTTCGGCACCCGCAATTTCCTGCCCACTGACGCCAACAATTCGCGCTTCCAGATCGCGGACTCGTTATCCATGCAAAAAGGGCGCCACAGTCTGAAGATTGGCTTCGACTACAGCTACATCGATGTCTTCCAGACCTTCGGCTTCAACCAGTTCGGCTTGTTCAGCATTGGCGGCTCCGACGTGGCGCGGCACCTGCGCATCCTCTCCGGGGTCAGCGGCAACCGGTTCGACGACTCGCTCGTTGTCTTTCGCCGCCAGATCGGCAACCTGACGCTTGGCACGACCGCGCAGCAGTTGGCGTTCTTCGCGCAGGACAACTGGCGCGTCACCGACCGCTTTACGCTGAACTACGGTCTCCGCTGGGAAGGCCAGTTCAACCCGGAGCCGGAATCGAACAACGACTTCCTCGTGCAGAACGTCCGCAACTTCGCCTACCCGCTCGGGACGACCGATCCCACGAAGATCCGCGACCAGTTCGACCAGTGGGCGCCCCGCGTCGGATTCGCCTGGAACCCGATGGGCGACAACAAGACGGTGATTCGCGCACAGACCGGCTTCTACTACGCGCAGTCTCCGGTGATTCTCTATGC
>JADJWL010000011.1 GCA_016716385.1 Bryobacterales bacterium
GAGCGCGCCAGAAGGGTCTCGATCTGCGCCTCGACCTCGACCCGGGCGTGCCGGAGACCCTGGTGGGCGATCCGCACCGGCTGCGCCAGGTGGTGGTGAATATTCTCAGCAACGCCATCAAGTTCACCGCCGGCGGATCGGTCGAACTGCGGCTGCGGGTCGATGTCGATCTGGGGACTTCGCTCCAATTGCTGACCTCTGTACGCGACACCGGAATCGGCATTCCGAAAGAACTGCACGCCACGATCTTTGACCCTTTTCGCCAGGCCGACGAAAGCGTTGCCCGCCGATACGGCGGCACTGGTCTGGGACTCGCAATCTCGTCCGAACTGGTGAGCCTGATGCAAGGGCGCATCTGGCTGGAGAGCGCGGCCGGGGAGGGCAGCACGTTCTATTTCACCGTGACGCTGGGCAAGGCGCCGGCGCCGGGCGCGTCCGATACGCCCGCCCGACGCCTGCGCGTGCTGCTGGCCGAGGATAACGCGATCAACCAAAAACTGGCCATGCGGCTATTGGAGAAACGTGGGCACGAAGTGGTTGTGGCCGCCGACGGCCATGAGACACTGGCGGCGTTTGAGCGGGATTGCTTCGACGCCATTCTCATGGACGTTCAAATGCCCGGCCTCGACGGCATCGACGTCACTACACGGATTCGCCAACGCGAGAAGGGAACGGGGCGCCACGTCGCGGTGATCGCGATGACCGCCAATACGGTGCCGGGGGATCGCGAACGTTGCCTTGCTGCCGGCATGGACGCCTTCCTGGCAAAGCCGGTCCAACCGGCCACGCTGTTCGACGTACTGGATTCGCTGACCGCCAAGGGGTAGTATCCAATTGATGCCTAAATCGATTCCCGATCCGATCAAGAGGTTCCAGAAGAACTACCCGCAGGTCTGGGACGCGTTCACGGCGCTCGGCTCGGCGTGTCACGATGCCGAGGGGCCGCTGGACGAAAAGGCCCGGCGCCTCGTGAAGGTTGCGCTGGCAATCGGCGCACGCCACGAGGGCGCTGTCCACTCCGCCACCCGGCGGGCCAAGGAGAGCGGCGTCTCAGCCGAGGAGATCCGCCAGGTGGCCGTACTGGCCATTACGACCATTGGTTGGCCGGCTTCGCTGGCCGCAATGACCTGGATCGACGACGAACTGCTGCCGCTCGAGAAAAAGAAAAAGAAGAAGAATTAGCAGAAATCTTCTATTGCATCCATCCGGGTAACCGTGTATTCTCAGCCAGTCGTCCGGCTTGCTTGAAGGCGGGGGACAAGCGGAGAGGAGGGCGGCGATGAGCGGATCCACACTGGCGCTTCCCGTCCCGGTGGCACTGGAGCGCAGCCGGTTCTACTTCCGGATGGCCGTGGCGTGTTTCGCGGTCGCCGTGGCCGGGTTTGCCCCGACCTATTGGATCCCCCTCGTCGGCGGGACGCTCAGCGTCCCGCCCCTGGTCCACATTCATGCCGTGTTTTTTTACGGCTGGACCCTGTTGTTCATGCGGCAGACCTGGCTGGCATCGCGCGGCGCGATCGCCCGGCACCGGGAACTCGGCATCGCCGGGGTAGCGCTGGCGACGGGCATGTGCTTTCTGGGTCTGTGGGTGGCGATCAATGGCCTCAAGCAGTTCGAGGCCGCCGGATTCGGCGAAACGGCACGCGCGTTCTCGATCGTTTCGGTCACGGGTATCCTGCTCTTCGGCGCATTGTTCGGCGCGGCAGTCGTATTTGTGAAAAACCCGGACATCCACAAGCGCCTGATGCTCGTGGCCACTGTCTCCGTCTTGCAAGCTGCGATCGCGCGTTGGTTCGCCGTCTTTCTCGCGACGCCGGGTCCGGGAGGGATCCGGCTTCCTCCGCCCGTCGCCGTGAGTGTGATGCCGGGACTGGTTTCCGACCTGCTGATTGTCTGGGCGATGATCCACGACCGGAACACGCGCGGGCGCGTGCATCCCGTCTATTGGATCGCTGGCGGCGTTCTGCTCGCAGTGCAGTTGCTACGGGTCCCGCTCAGCAGCACCGCCGGCTGGCACAGGATCACGGAATGGATGCTGGCGCTAGCCCCCTAGGGGCTCACAGCCGGTTGATCAGGCTGGCGACGTATCCCCCGCCGAAGCCATTGTCGATGTTGACCACCGTCACGTTGGAGGCGCAACTGTTCAGCATGCCGAGCAGCGCCGCCAGTCCGTGGAAACTGGCGCCGTAGCCGACACTGGTGGGGACGGCGATCACGGGGCACGACACGAGGCCGCCGACCGCACTCGGCAGCGCTCCCTCCATGCCGGCGCACACGACGATTACCCGCGCCTCGGCCAGACGCGCCCGGTTATTCATCAGCCGGTGGATGCCGGCGACGCCGATATCGTGGATGGTTTCCACCTCGTTGCCCATCGCCTCGGCCGTGACCTGAGCCTCTTCAGCGACGGGAATATCACTGGTTCCGGCACATACGACGGCGACCTTCCCCTTCCCGAGCACCGTCCGGTCGCGCCAGACGCGGATGGCGCCGCTCAGCGGAAAGTACTCGGCTTCGGGAGCGATCTGCCGCACAAGGGCGGCCGCCTCGTCGTCCGTGCGCGTAATGAGGACGTTCCGCGCGTGCTCCAGCAATCGTCCGGCAATCGCCGCGACCTGCTGCGGGGTCTTGCCCTTGCCGAAGACCACCTCGGGCATTCCGTGGCGCAATGCGCGATGATGATCGACCTTGGCAAACCCCAGGTCTTCGAACGGCATATGCCGTAAGCGTCCGAGAGCCTGATCGACATCCATGGCGCCGACGCGAACTTCTTCCAACAGGGTACGGATCTGCGATTCTGTCATAGGCATTTCTGAGACTAGCAAGTTGCGCGGCTGTCGTGCGCGAAGGAAACTGGGGAAGATATGCTTCCAAAAGTGCGCAAGGCGGTGTTTCCCGCCGCGGGGCTCGGGACGCGCTTCCTGCCCGCCACCAAGGCACAGCCGAAGGAAATGCTGCCGCTGGTCGACAAGCCCTTGATCCAGTACGGTGTGGAGGAGGCGATCTACTCCGGGATCCAGAACATCATCATCGTCACGGGACGGGGCAAGACGGCCATCGAAGATCATTTCGACGTCAGCTTCGAGCTCGAGTACCTGCTGGAGTCGCGCGGCAAGAAGGACCTGCTGGCCACCGTCCGCAGCGTCTCGGATCTGATCAACGTCAGCTACATCCGGCAGAAGGAGGCGCTCGGCCTGGGTCATGCCATCCTGCGCGCGCAGGAACTTGTCGGCAACGAGTCCTTCGCCGCGGTTTTGTCCGACGACGTCATCGACGCCGAGACCCCGTGCCTGCGCCAGTTGCTCGACGTCCATGAGTTCTTCCGCGCCCCCGTCCTGGCTGTGATGGAAGTGCCGCGCGAGAACATCTCGGCCTATGGCGTCGTCGACGCCGAGCCGATTGCGCACAAGGGCGGCAAAGACCGGCTGTACCGCATCCGGGATATGATCGAGAAGCCGAAGCCCAGCGATGCGCCGTCGAACCTGGCGATCATCGGGCGGTACGTGCTGACGCACGAGATCTTCGACTGCATCAGCAGTATCGAACCGGGCAGCGGTGGGGAAATCCAGTTGACCGACGCGTTGAAGAAACTGCTGCACAGCCGCCCGATCTACGCCTACCGGTTCGAGGGGACGCGTTACGACGCGGGCGACAAGCTGGGTTTCCTGAAAGCTACGGTCGAGTTTGCGCTGCGCCGGCATGACCTCGGCGAGGCATTCCGGGAGTACCTGAAGAGTCTGCATCTGTAGGAGGAGCAAGTTGGCTGAACTGGAACTGCCGGGCGCTGCGGCGCTCGGTGAAATCGTGCTGTCCGTGGGTGAAGGACGGGCCTGGACCGATGAGTTGCGCGCGCAAGCCGCGGCACGCGCCGAAGAAACGAACCTGGACGGGCTGACCGCCCATTTCGGTTCGCTCACCGCCGATCCCCTGGATTCACGCAGTTGCTACCTCGCCGTGGACGGGCCCGGCAGTGAAGGGCGGCTGTTACATTTTGCACCGGACGACGCGCCGCCGGAAGCGCTGTTCCCGGGAGCCGTTTCGCTCGGCCGTGCACGATCGGGCGAGCGCGAGTTCGCGACGCACGTGATCCCGTTTTCTTCGCGCGACTGGGACGCCATCCGGACGTTCGCCGCACGCGTCGAACCGGCTTTTCTGCCGCGCCCGCAGCGGGACCGCCCCGCGATCGCGACCGGTAACCGGCACCCGGAGATCAGCCTGCCGGCGGCATTCGCCGCATTCCGCGCCATTCTCGACGAGACGGGTGTCAACATGGCGTCCACGGCGCAGTTGTCCGCGACGCGTGAAATGACCACCGACGACGCGATCGCGGCGCGCGATGGCGAAATACCCACGGCCGCCGGACACACCCGCGTTTCCATCCGCCACCTCTACCATGCGGGCGTATGGGCGGCGATCCGCGCCGGCTGGCGGGAAGGATTCACCGCGGAGGCGGACCACTTCATCGTGAGCGGAGACACCCCCGCCGGGATCGCCCAGTCGGTAGAGGCCGCCAAGGAAGCCATTCGCCACGCAGCGGGATTCACCAAGTTCACCACCGACACCTCGCGCCTGTTCGTTCTCCAGGCCGACACCCGCCACCCGCAGGCGTGGAGCGACACCGTTGTCGAGGAGAAGTTCCGGGACATCTTTCCCTCCTCCGAGCAGGCGTGGATCCTCGGCGAGTTCTCGCGAGCCTTCGCGGCCGGGGACAGGGTCTACCAGTTGACTCCCGCGCAGATACGGCGGCTCGCGGTGAAGTTCGGCGAGAGCCTCAAGCTGAACGAGGAGCTCTACGACACCATCGTGCAGGTGCGCGGACCAGCCTTCGATTTCGAGCCTTCGATCGATGAGGCCGAGACCCTGACCACACCGGAAGAGATGATCTTTTGCATGCACTGGCTGGCGCTGCGCGGACGCCCGGCGCAGTTGGTGCCGCCGAACCTCGGCTTCAAGAAGCGGCAGGCCTACCCCGAGAGTCCGGAAGCGCTGGAAGCGTACGTGGCCCACAAGATGTGGCCGGAACTGGCGGACCGGGTTTCCCGCCAGTTCGGCGGAAAGCCGCTCGAAGAGCTGTTCGCCCGCGTCGCTGACCTGGCGGCGGTCGCGCGTCACTTCGACGGCACGCTCAGCATCCATTCGGGCAGCGGCAAGCAGGCAGCCGTGCTCGAATGCATCGGCCGCGCCACGGGGGGACGGGTGAATTACAAGATCTCGGGCGAGTTGCAGTTGCAGCTTCTCGACGTGCTGGCGGAACAGGAAGCGGGCTCGCGCTGGCGCACTCTGTTCGAGCGCATGGCGGACCGCGCCAACGCCTTCGCCGCGGCCGGCGCGTTCGGCGGCGAGAGCGAACTGGCCGCGCAATACCGCGATCCGTACCTCGGCGACGCGGAGAAAGGCCGTGTGGACGGCAACCTCTTCCTGGTGTTCTGGATCGGCAACCTGGTAGGCAGCCGCGACACCGCCGCGCCCGACGGTGACCACCGCTTCTTCAAGGACAAGCTCGACGAATTGCCGGCCGACTTGCTGGCCGAGGTCCGGTCACGCAATTCCCGCTACGTCCGGTGGCTGGCGTCCCACCTGCGGGGCTGACTAGCGGGAGAGCACCTGGGCGATCTCCCGGACGCCGAGATAGACGAAGACGGCCAGCGCGAGACCGAGAACGACGTTCGTGGCCAGCCCGCTGCGGAACGTCTGTCCGACCCAGACGCGGCGGTTGTTCATGATCAGGAGCGTCAGGGCGAGGATCGGCAGCAGCGTTGCGCCGACGATTCCGAAAGCCAGTTGCAGTTCCTCGACCGGCCAGTGCAGCAGGAAAAGCGGGACGGTCGCAATAAAGACCAGATAGAACCGGTACGGACGGGAGCGCTCCACGTCGACATCGCCGCGGTCGGCGATACCGCGCCCTCCGCGGAGCCAGTAGAAGTCCGTGAACAGGTACGGGATGCTCTGCCAGACGCCGAGGAGTGCGGCGAAGACCGCCGCCCAGAAACCCACCAGGAACGCCCACTTCCCCGCCGGCCCGAGCGCGACTGCCAGTTGATCGGCCATCATCAGCGCCATAGCCGCGCCTTTGCCCTGCACCGGCACGCGTGAGCCGATGTAGACCACGGCAATCCCAAAGATGCCGATCACAACGTACGAGAGAACCAGATCGACGCGGCAGGCGCGCAGGCCCTCGACTCCGCTGCGCCGCTCTTCGCGAATCCAGTATCCGTAACTGACCAGCGAGACCGTTCCGCCCACCGCCCCGACGAGGCCGACGACCCAGCCCGCGCTGCCGTCGGGAAGGGACGGAACCAGACCCGCGGCCATCGCGCCCCAGTCGGGAGACAGGAGAAATGCCGTGAGCGTCACGGCGCCGAACATCGCGCCGACGCAGACGGCCAGCACCCGTTTGAGCAGTTGATAGCCTCCGCTCCAGACCAGCACCAGACCTGCGAGAGAGTGGATCACGCCCCACTGGTCTCGCGTGCGGTCGAGATCGGCATTGGGCAGTAGGCCCGCGGCGGCGACGCCGCACGCGCTGGAGAGCATGCCTCCAACGACGAGCGTGAACAGCAGCAGATACGCCAGGAAGACCCACTGAATCCAGCGGCCGAGGCGCGTGATCCAGCCTTCGAGCAGCGTGGTCCTGGTAGCCATCTGCCAGCGTGCGATGCCCTCGTTGAGGGTCCACTTCAGCGCCACCCCGGCGGGCACAGCCCAGAGCACACTGATGCCCGCTTCAGCGCCCGCAAGACTGCCGGTCAGGATGTCGCCGGCGCCGACGCTCGTCGCCGTCAGCAGGATGGCGGGTCCGATCGCCGGCCATTGGAACGTCTTCGTGCGGCGGTTCAGTGTTTTCCCCCTCCCGGCGAGCATAGGACGGAAAAGGGCCGCGCGCAAGCAACGGCGGCCCGACGGAGACCGGCACGGTATAATGGCGGCGCGGAACGGGTGGCCGGCTTGGCTCACCCGGCTCTCCCGCGGCCTGCTGCCGCCGCGAGTTCATCGGGCCATACCTGGGAGGACCTGAAATCCTACTCCAATCGATCGCACGGCTTCGCGACCGCCTCGCGGCGATGTCCCTGCGCACCAAGCTCTTTCTCCTCGTGCTGATCATCCTTGGACCGGCAGCGGGCGATCTGTATCTGGTCCAGGTTGTCGAGAGGCCCTTCGCTGAACTGCAGGCCCGTTTGGCGGATCCGGCGTCGCGTTATGAATTGCTGGTTGCGATCCATGAGCGCCTGGTAGCGGCCTCAGGCTATGTCGCGTCGACGGCCGACCCGGAGCGGGCGCCGCGAATGATCCGCCAGGAGCTCGGCGAGGTCGCCGACCGCCTCCGCCGGTACGAACTCCTGGTCGCCGACCGGCCTCCGGGACAGCTCGGCCATCTGCGAACACTCGTGGAACAGCGCGTGGAGAATCTGCTCGCCTTGGCGGAAATCATTCAGCGGCGGGAGATCGGGAGCGAGGAATGGATTGGCCGGCTGGATCGCGGCAGGCAGATCCGGATGGAGCTCTTCCGGGTCATCGAAGGGATCAATCGCTCTGAGTGGCTGGCGCTGCAGGCCGACGTGGCAACGCGAGGCATCGCTGCGGGCAGGTCCGGCTGGCTGCGCATGACCGGCATCCTGTTCAGCGCCGCCGGCGCCTTGATCGCTTTGTCCATTGGCCTTTCCTTCGTGCGCAGGATCGACCGCCTCGGCCGCGTCTGCGCGGCGATGGCCAGGGGGCAGCGCGTCCCGCCACTCCCGGCCGCCGGCGATGAACTGGGGCATCTCGAAGCTTCACTTTCGGGCGTCAGCGAATTGCTTGCCGAGCGCGAGCAGAACCTGCTGCGCCACACGCGCGAACTGGAGGAGGCCAATGCCGCACTGGCCGGCGATATCCGCCACCGGGAAAGGATCGAGGCGGCCTTGCGCGAGTCTGAGGAGATGCAGGCGGGACAGAAGAGCGTCCTCGAGACAGTCGCTCAGAATCCGCCCTTGGACCGGGTGATGCAAGCTGTTCTCGAGTTCGCAGCACGGGGTCTGCCGGAAGGACGTTGCGCATTGATCCTGATCAGCGCGCAACAGCACCAGGCTTGGGAAATGGACGCGGAAGCGGAGCGAGGCAACCTGATCCGCCTGGCGATCAATCTCATCCCCCGGAACTGGGTAGGAAGCGCACGGCCCCAAACCCGGACAGGCGACGCACGGGAGGCGGCAATTGCGGTCCCGGGAATCGAGGCGTTCTGGCTCACCTCTCTACCCGTATCCCCCGAGGGGTGCACCGCTGTGCTGGCTGTCTTTTTCTCCAGGCGGCGCGAACCGGCCCAGAGGGAGATCGACCGGGTCGAACAGGCTCTCAGCGTCGCCCGCATCGGGTTCGAGCACTGGCGGATGCGCGAACTGGCCGAGTCCCAGAAGGAGCGATTCCGCCGCCTCCTCGAGGATACCTACGACTTGGTCGGCATCCTTGAGCCGGACGGCTCGATACGCTACATCAGCGAATCCGTGCGACGCGCTCTCGGTTACTCCGCGGAAGACTTGACTGGCCATTCCTGCATCGCGCTGGTGGAACCCAGGCAGAGGGAGTTTCTACAGGACGAACTGCGCCTGGTGGCCGGCGATCTGGAGAGCCGCCCGGCGTTCGAGATCGACTTCCTGCACCGCGATGGTTCTAGCCGCACGTGCGAGATCTACTTGCGCAATCTGCTGGCGGACCCGGTCATAAGTGGCATTGTGGTCAACGCCCACGACGTGACGGACAGCCGCCAGGCCGAGATGGCCGTGATCGCCAGCGAGAGCCGGTACCGCGACTTGTTCGAGAACGCCCGCGACATGCTGTACACGCACGATCTGGCCGGCAACTTCACCTCGCTGAACCGTACGGCGGAGAGACTGACCGGCTACACCCGCGACGAAGCGCTCCGCATGAACATCCTGGACGCCGTCGCCCCGGAACACCAGGACATCCTTCAGCAGATGATCAATCGCCAGGTGGGAGGCGACCCGGGAGGGATCTTCGAGGTGGAGCTGGTGGCGAAGTCGGGCGCGAGGATTCCCATTGAGGTCAGCGCCCGGCTGATCTTCGCCGATGGCCGGCCGGCGGGCGTCCAGGGCATCGCGCGCGACATCACGGAACGGAGGCAGTTGGAAACCCAGTTGGTGCACGCCCAGAAGATGGAAGCGGTCGGGCGTCTGGCTGGCGGTGTGGCCCACGATTTCAACAACCTCCTGACCGTCTTCACGGGATACACGCAGTGGATCCTCGACGATCTGCCCGCGGACAGTCCGCTGCGGGAGAGCGCCGAAGAAGCTCTGCTGGCGGCGCACCGCGCCGCCGCCCTCACCAATCAGTTGCTGGCGTTCAGCCGCAAGCAGGTGAATCAGCCCGCGACCGTCGATTTGAACGCGCTGGTGGCTCAGATGGAGAGAATGCTGCGCCGCGTGATCGGCGAGGATGTCGAGCTTTCGGTCGCGATGGGCCCGCGGCTCGGCGCCGTGCGGGCCGACCCCAGCCAGATCGAGATGGCCATTCTCAACCTGGTCCTCAACGCGCGCGATGCCATGCCGAACGGCGGGAAGCTGATCATTGAAACGGCGGAGGTGGCGCTGGACGAAGGGTACTCGCGCACGCATCTGGGTTGCCCGCCGGGTGAGTACGTCATGCTGGCGGTCACCGATACGGGCTGCGGGATGGACGCAGCCACGCAGGCGCGCGCGTTCGAACCTTTCTTCACAACCAAGGAAAAGGGGAAGGGCACGGGCTTAGGTTTGTCTACCGTGTACGGCGTGGTCAAGCAGAGTGGCGGCTACGTCTGGCTGTATAGCGAACCGGGCATCGGCACGGTGTTCAAGCTGTATCTGCCGCGCCTTTTCGACGGTGCGACTTCCGGCGGACGGGGCTTGGCGGCCACGGCCCGTGAGGGCAGCGAGACCATTCTGCTGGTGGAAGACGAGAGTCCATTGCGGCGCATGGTGTGCGAGATGCTGCAGAGGCAGGGCTACCGGATCCTGGAGGCGGGGGGTGGCGAGGCGGCGATCGATATCTGCCGCGAGCATCATGGTCCGATCGACCTCGTGTTGACCGACGTCGTCATGCCCGGAATCCGTGGAGCGGAACTGGCTGAGATCCTCAGCGCCCTGCGGCCCGGGTTGAAGTTTCTCTTCATGTCCGGCTATACGGATAACGGCATTGTCCCGCAGCGGCTCCTCGATGCCGGCCAGGCGTTTCTGCAAAAACCCTTTACTCCGGATGCCCTGGCGGCGAAGATCCGAACCTTGATCGAGTCGCCCCTCCCGCAACCGCGGCCCTCCGGTGCAACCGGTTGAACCGGCGGCACGTCTTGCTACACTGAGTCCTATGAGGAGGCACCTGTTGGTCCGGACGCTTTCAGCCTGTTTCGTTCTTTTTGCCCTGGCGGGATCCGCCCCGGACGCCGCCGCCCAGACGCCGCGCAAGGCGCCCGAGTTCGCCGTCCGGCTGACGCCTTCCGGACAGAGTCTTCTGAGCCAGCATCGGGGCAAAGTGGTCCTGCTCGCGTTCATGAGCACCACGTGCGGACACTGCCAGAAACTCGCCCCCGTGCTCTCCGACCTGCAGAAAGAATACGGTCCGCGCGGGTTCCAGGCTCTCGGTGTCGCGTTCAACGACATGGCGAATATGCTTGTGCCGGATTTCAACAAGCAGGTCCGGCCGAACTATCCGATGGGCTGGTCGCCGCGCGATCCGGTGCTTGAGTTCATCCAACACTCCCCGATGAAGCAGCTCTTCGTCCCAATCCTGGTCTTCATTGACCGGGACGGTATGATTCGCAGCCAGCACCTGGGCGACGACCCGTTCTTCCAGAACCAGAACCAGAACCTTCGCCAGACCATCGAGACGATGCTGAAGTCGGCGGCGCCCGCGCGGAAGAAAGCCAGCTAAGTTGCGCCGTCCGTTCCTGCTCCTGTTGGCGCTCGCTTTCACGGCGCTCTCTCTGTCCGCTGCCCAGATTCCCCGCCGCGCGCCGGAGTTTGTCATCCAGGGCAATGGCGGCCAGCAGTTGCTCCTCAGCCAGTACCGGGGCAAAGTCGTGCTGCTGAAACTCTTCTACACGACTTGCCCGCACTGCCAGCGGAGCGCCGGCGTCCTGAGCCGGATTCAGAACGAATACGGCCCGAAGGGGCTTCAGGTGCTCGGATCGGCGTTCGACGAATTCGCGCCGATGATGGCCGGCCAGTTCGTCCAGCGCTACCGGACCACCTATCCGGTGGGCTACCAGACGCGCGACCGGACCCTCGCCTTCCTCGATCACTCGCCATCGCAGCCCTTCTACGTGCCGATCTTCGTCTTCATCGACAAGCAGGGAATGATCCGCGCGCAACACATGGGCTCGGAGCCCTTCTTCCGGAATGAAGAGGCGAACACCCGCGCACTGATCGAGAAACTGCTGGCGGAGCCGGCGAAACCTCCCGCCCGTCCGAAGCCGTAGCTCCCTACGGTGCATCCAACCTGTTAGACGGCCGTTTGGGGCACAATGAATCGATGGCTGAAAAAGACGCCAGAATGAGCGGTACGGTCGGCGTCGTGACGTTGTTCGGCGTCCCGATCCGCTTGCATTTCACGTTTGTCCTGCTGCTGGTGTTTCTCCTGTTCATTGGGATCGGAGGGAAACAGTCGGCGGCCATGACGGCCGTGTACATTCTGGCGCTGTTCGGTTCGGTGCTGCTGCACGAACTGGGTCACGCGATCGTGGCGAAGCGCTACGGCATCCGGACGGTCGAGATCGTCATGTTTCCGATCGGCGGGCTGGCGCGTCTCGACCGGCGTCCGAAGGCGCCCGAGGAACTGTGGATCGCGCTAGCGGGTCCGGCGGTGAACCTGGCGATCGCCGCAACTCTGGGCCTCTGGCTGGTCTATGGGCAGGGCTTGGCGCCGCTGGCGTCGTTGAACGAACCGACCGATTCGAACCTGGCCCAGCGGATCGCCACCGGCAATCTGCTGCTGGCCGTCTTCAACATGCTGCCCGCCTACCCCATGGACGGGGGGAGGGTGCTGCGGGCTCTGGTGGCGCGCTGGAGAAGCGAGGACGAGGCGACGCAGATCGCCGCCACCGCCGGCAAGGGACTCGCGTTCCTGATGGGGCTCTACGGCCTCCTTTCGGGCAACTTCATCCTGATCTTCATCGCCATGTTCGTCTACCTGGGCGCGTCCCAGGAAAGCTCCGTCGCGCGCGGCCAGTCGCTCACCTCCGGGTATCCCGTGCGCGCCGCGATGGTCACCGATTTCCGGTATCTCAACCACGGTGAAACGATCCGCGACGCGACCCAGCTTCTGCTGGCGACATCGCAGCAGGATTTTCCCGTGATGCACGGGGGGCAAGTGGTGGGCCTGCTTTCCCGCAACGCGTTGCTGCGTGCGCTGGTGACCGTCGGCGCCGATGCCTTCGTGGCCGGATCGATGGATCGCGATTTCGTGCGCCTCGATCCGGACGACGAGTTGTCGGGCGCGCTGTCCAAGCTGTCCCAGAGCGCCGCCCTGGTAATGCGCGGCGAGGAACTGGTCGGGATGCTGACGGCGGAGAACCTGACGGAATTCCTGATCCTGCGCCAGATCACCGACCTCGGCGGGCGGGAGCAGACGGCTTGAGCGAGCCTCATCGCGTCGTCATCATCGGCGGCGGATTCGGCGGGCTCTACGCCGCGAAAAGGCTGCGCGGCGCACCCGTTGACGTCACCCTGGTCGACCGCCGCAACTTCCACCTCTTCCAACCTCTTCTCTACCAGGTAGCCACGGGAGCACTCTCGCCGGGCGAGATCGCCTCGCCGCTACGATACGTGTTGAACCAGGGGCGCAACATCCAGGTGCTGATGGCGAACGTCGCGGACCTCGACGTCCAAGAGCGCCGCGTGATTCTGTCAGACGGCATGGCCGGATACGACACGCTCATCGTCGCCGCCGGCGCGCGCCACCACTACTTCGGCAACGACCATTGGGAAGACACCGCGCCGGGTCTCAAGACCATCGAGGACGCAACGGAAATCCGGCGGCGCATTCTGCTGGCATTCGAAGCGGCCGAGCGGGAGGCCGATCCCGCGCGGCGCCGTGCCTGGCTCACGTTCGTCATCGTCGGCGGCGGACCGACGGGCGTCGAACTCGCCGGCGCGATCGGCGAGATCGCCAACGATACCCTCCGCTACGACTTCCACAGCATCAACCCCGCCGAAGCCAATATTCTGCTGCTCGAAAGCTCCGGACGCGTGCTGGGAGCCTACACGGACAAGCTCTCGGACGCCGCCGAGAAGAGCCTGATCCGTTTGGGCGTCCGTGTGCGGAAGGCGCTTGTCATACATCTTGACGATGAGGGCGTTACAGCCAAGACGGACTCCGGAGAGATCCGCATCGCGGCGCGCACGGTGCTCTGGGCCGCCGGTGTGGCGGCTTCGCCACTGGGCGCCGTCTTGCGCGACCGGGCGCGCGCGTCGCTCGACCGCGTGGGACGCGTCGTGGTTGAACCGGACTGCACAATTCCCGGACACCCGGAGATCTTCGTCATCGGGGATATGGCGCACTTCGCGCACCAGACCGGGCAGCCATTGCCGGGCGTGGCGCCCGTCGCGATGCAGCAAGGCCGCTACGCCGCCGATACGATCGTGGCGCGGCTGAAAGGCCGGACGTTGCCGGCATTCCGCTACGCGGACCGGGGCAGCATGGCGACGATCGGCCGCGGGAAGGCTGTCGCCGATGTGTTCGGACTCCGGTTCGACGGGGCGCCGGCCTGGCTCGCCTGGCTGTTCATTCACCTGATGTACCTCGTGGAGTTCAACAACCGGCTCGTCGTGCTGTTCCAGTGGGCTTACAACTACGTGACGCGGAATCGCGGCGCGCGGCTCATAACCGGAGAGGCCCGCCGCCCGGAAAAGCCCGGGGAACTCCGGCTCCATTGAGGCAGCGGATCGGATAGAATGATCGGCCATGAGAAAGACTGCTGCGCTCTGCGGCGCCATCTGCCTCGCCTGGACCGCGAGCCTTCCGGCGCAACCGTCCGGCTCGTATAAGCCCAAGCGGATCAACCGGGTCATCGAGCTCCTCGAAGAAGACCAGGCGGTCTACTACACGACCAGCCGCGGCGGCTACGAAGAAGGCAGGAAGATGGCTCAAACCTGGGCCGACTACATCAACTACGAACTGGAGCATGGCGCCTTCGACATGACGCAGCTCCGGGAGTTCATGCGCGGTCTGGTGGACGGGGGGCCGACGAAAAGCGGGCACCGCACGCCGACTGTGATTGCCACGCTTCCCGTCACGGGGCTCGACGAGCTCACGATGCGGACCAATCATTGGATCGTGCAGCAGGTGCTGGCCGCCGGAGTCCACGGGATCCTGCTCTGCCATGCGCGTACGCCGGGAGCCGTGAAGGCGTTCGTCGAGGCGACCCGCTACCCGTTCGCCCCGAAGGCGCGCGGTCTGGGGGAAGGGCTCCGGGGCAGCGGCAGCCAGGGCTACGCGGCGCAAATCTGGGGGATTCCGGCGTCAGAGTACATCCATGTGGCCGACGTTTGGCCGCTGAATCCGAAGGGCGAGATTTTCCTGGGCCTGAAGATCGAGGACCGCTGGGCGCTGGAGAATGTCGAGTATTCCGCGGCGATTCCGGGGATCGCGTTCGCCGAATGGGGACCTGGAGACATGGGTTGGTCCTTTGGGTTACTGAGTGCGCATGATCCCCCGTATCCGGACATCATGGCCAAAGCGCGGGCGCGGGTGTTCGCGGCATGCAAGGCAAACAAGCTGGCCTTCCTCGATCAGACCCGGCCCGACGATGTCGAGCAGCAGATCCGCGACGGAGTCCGGATCGGAGCCGGAGGCCAGGAGGCGGCCGAAAAAGGACGCCGCTTCAGCAAGCGCCGCATGCCCTGGTAGCCTTGTGCCCTAACGCAAGGAGGCGCGAAGACCGATCAGTCCAATGTGGGCGCTGGATCCCATCTTCCCGACCGGCTGCTGGAGTTCGAGCACTTCCTCGACCGGCAGGCCCTCGAGTTCCGGGCAGTCAAACGCCGGTTCCTGGAGAGTCTGGGCCAGGAGATCCGGATGCCGGTCCACGCCATCCTCGGGATCACGGACCTGCTTCTGGAGACGGATCTGGATGTTCAACAGCGGGAGCATCTTCTCACGGCCCGGATTTGCGCACAGGAACTGGCTGAAAAACTGCAATGCACGCTGGAGTACGGGGTGCTGGCGCACGGGAATCCCACGCTGCCGAGACGGGAGACCGATCTGGTCGAGCGATTGGAGTCGTTGCTCCTCGATCATTCTCTCAAGGCGCGGTTGAACGGGATCGATCTGGTCTCTTCGTTCGATCCGGACATGCCGGCGCTGGTCGAAGCCCCGGAGGCAGCCATCGTCCAGATCGTGGGGCAGCTTCTCGGGAATGCCCTGCGGCACACCGCGACTGGAGAAGTTGAACTCACTGGTGTGGCGCAACCCGCGGAAAACGGCTTCGTCCTTGTGCGCATCAGCGTCCGGGATACGGGCTCCGGCATGCCGCCCGAGACGCTGGAGTCGATTCAGGCTTGCCTTGCACCCAGGGGCAGGACGGCGCCCCCAGCAGGGCTCGGTCTGACGATGGCTGCCCGGTTGGCCTCTCTCGCCGGTGGATCGATCGAAGTCGAAAGCGTGTTGGGGTGCGGGTCGCGGTTCACTCTCTCGTTGCCCGTCCGTGACTTGCCTGGCGGCGGGAACCGCTGGGCGACGGGTTGCCGGGGACGGGCTGTAGCGGTCCTGACCCCGAATCGGGCGCTCGGGTCGTCGATCGCCGGACTGTTGGCCTCGTTCGGCATCCGGGGGCACGCCGGGTCCCTCCAGACTGCGCCGGAGCCGCCGTGGGCGGTGATCGCCGAGCCTGGTGCGGGATTGAGTGCGCGGGAGATTCGCGGAATCCTGCGGACCACGCCCGCCATCGTGACCCTGGGCTGGCCGGGAGACGATCCCTTGCCCGGCTCCGCTGCGTTCCTCGAGAAACCGGTCCGGCGCTACCCGCTCCACGACACGCTCCTGCACCTTTGTTGATGACAGGGGGTAAGTAACGATATCATCGACTGCTGATGCATCCTACCGACGCCGCGCCGCGCCTCACTCCGGTGCAATGGCTGATTTGCGGCGTCGCCGCACTCGGCTTTGCATTCGACATCTACGAACTGTTGATGCTGCCCCTCATCGTGCGGCCGGCATTGATGGAGTTGGGCGGCATCCGCCCGGGCACGCCGGAGTTCAACACCTGGGTCGGGATGCTGTTCTACGTCCCGGCGCTGGCTGGCGGCGTGTTCGGGATGATCGGCGGCTACCTGACCGACCGCTTCGGACGGCGGCGCGTGCTGGTCTGGAGCATCCTGATGTACGCGTTCTCCGCCCTGGCGGCCGGATATGCCACCTCCCTGTGGATGCTGCTGGTGCTGCGCTGCACGACGTTCATCGGCGTGTGCGTGGAATTTGTGGCGGCGGTGGCGTGGCTGGCCGAACTGTTCCCGCATCCACGGCAGCGCGAGGGGGTGCTTGGCTACACCCAGGCGTTCTCCTCGCTCGGCGGCTTGATGGTGACGGCTGCCTATTTCCTGTCAGTGACCTACGCCGAGTCCCTGCCATCCATCTTCGGCGGTCACGAAGCCTGGCGCTACACGCTGATTTCCGGCGTGATTCCGGCGATTCCGCTGATCATCATCCGCCCATTTCTGCCGGAGTCGCCCGCATGGCAGCAGAAAAAAGATCTCGGCACGCTCCGGCGCCCGAGTTTCGGGGCGTTGTTCGCTCCCGAATACCGGCGCACGACGCTCATCACGGCGCTGATGTTCGCGTGCAGCTACGGCGCGGCGTTCGGCGCGATCCAGCACGTCCCGCGGATTGTGCCCGGCCTGGCCGAAGTGGCGTCGCTGGCGCGTCCGGTGCAGGAGCAGGTGGTGAGCGCGGTCCAGTTCTGGCAGGAGATCGGCGGACTCTTGGGCCGGATCGCCCTGGCGATTCTCGCGGTGCGGATCGTCTCACGCCGCTTGTTGCTGCGGATCTTCCAGGTGCCTGGCCTGCTGATCGTCCCGGTGGTGTTCCTCTACCCCGCGCTGCACGACCTGACGCTGCTCAAGTGGGGCATCCTGATGGCCGGGCTGCTGACCGTGGCGCAATTCAGCTTCTGGGGTAACTACCTGCCGCGCGTCTACCCGACGCACCTGCGCGGCACCGGCGAGAGCTTCGCCGCCAACGTGGGTGGCCGGATGGTCGGCACGTCAGCCGCGCTACTGACCACGCAACTGGCCAACGTGATGCCGGGCGCGACACCAGCGGCGCAGTTAGCGTACGCGGCGGCGGCAGTTGCGACGCTCGTCTACGTGGTCGGCTTCACGGCAAGCTTCTGGCTGCCCGAACCCAAGGCTGGAGACTTGCCCGACTAGGTCCGGTGTAGAAGTACATCCACGCCTTGCAGGGGTGGCCAGCTTCGCAAAACACGGTAACACGCGTCCTCCGGTACTCCGGGCTTTCGTACGCGTCGATTGCCGGAAGAACCCGCTCGGGCTTCCTCAGGCAGATGAGCTCTCCGCTGACCCAACCTGCGCCCCGTCGCACCCTGGGATACGGGCCAAGGTGGACAAGCACTCCCCGAATCCTGGCGGGCCGGATCCAGAGCAGACCGCCAACCCGCAGCAGACGGTGCGCGCGCTCGCCGCGTCGCAGCGTTCCGTACACGAAAAGAAGCTCGCCGCTCACCGGCGGACGGCTTGTCCGGGAAAGACGTTTTCGACCAGTTTGCCGTCGCGGACGACCGGCTGGCCCGCGACGAAGACGTGCCGGATGCCCTCGGAATACTGCGCCGGGTTGGCAAAGGTGGCTTTGTCGCGGACGGTCGCCGGATCGAACACGGTGATATCGGCGTCGGCGCCTTCCTGAAGGCGGCCCTTGCGCTTCATTGCTGGGACGTAGGTTTCCAGGCGCCGCGCCGGCCACAGCGTCGCCTTCGCAACCGCCGTTTCCAGGTCGAGCAGCTTACGCTCCCGGACGTAGTAGCCGAGCAGCCGGGCGTAGGTTCCGGCGCCGCGAGGGTGGCCCTTCCCATTCGCGATCACGCCATCGCTCGCGATGATGGTCAGGGGACTGGCGATCGCCAGGTTCACCATTGGCTCGGGAATCATGTGCATGATCACCATGCCGCCCACCTTGCGGTACCGCGCGAAGCTTTCGGCGTTCAGGCGCTCGCCGGTCTGCACCCATTCGAGGCCCCCGAAATCGATGCCAAGCACCTTCTGCCAGCCCTCGTTGAACATCGCGGACTGCAGTTCTGTCATGGCGGCGGTGTAGGGATAACATTCGGTCGTGATGTCGAGTCCTTGGGCGCGGGCGTCGGCGATGGTGCGCAACAGCTTATCGGTCGCGTCGAGTCCGCTCGACGTGATGTGCACGACGTGCAAGGGCGTGCCGGTGACGGCCGCGGCGGCAATCACTTCCTGCAGCGCAATCATGGCGCTGGAGGGCTCGGCGTCGCCCATGTGGCGGATGTGGACGTACGCAGGAGCGCGGAAACGTCCCGACACGCGGAACATCTCGAGGATCTCCCAGCGCGAGGCGCCGGGCACGTACTGCACGCCGAAGCCGGTTCCAAGAGCGCCCTCCTGCAGCCCTTTCTCGATCAGGCGGCGCATGTCCGAGATCTGTTCCGCCGTCGCCACTGCGCGCGCCGCTTCGCCACCGGGCACCAGGCCCGGACCCGTGTCCCGCAGCGCGATGCGCCGGACAGGAACGTGGCCCACGGAGACGCCGGAATGGATGCGCCGCTTTCCTTCACGCGCGGCGTACCACGCGGCGACGCCGCCGGTCCCGACTTCGAGTTCGAGAGCGGTCGTGACGCCGTCCATCGCCTGGTAGCGGTGGTTCTCGTCATCCTGCCCGTGCGCGTGGAGATCGATGAAGCCGGGCGCCACCACGAGGCCCGCCACGTCCAGAACCGTGCGGCCGTCCAGACGCTGTCCGCTCACCGCGGCGATGCGGCCGCGGGCAATCCCGACGTCGCGTACGGCGCTGAGACCCGTTTCCGGGTCGATGACGCGCCCGCCGCGCAGAACGAAATCATAGGGCTGCGCGAACAAAGCCGCGGCGAAAAGGAAAAGTGGTAGAAAGCGCACTCAGACGATGATACCCGGAAGCTTCTTGGCCGCGGTGGGCACCGATTCCAGGTCCAGGTCGAAGATGTCATTGGCGATGGAGAGGTACAGCTCCGCCATCGTCCCGGTGGTCTTGGTGTGCAGACCAGTCGCGACGTGTCCGCCGGTGTGTCCAGCGATGATCGCCGGCAGACCGTTGTTCTTGTGGATGTTCGCCTCGGCGTGCTCGTGGACGAACAGCACCAGTGTCGAATCGAGGAGGGTGCGGTCGCCCTCGCGGACGCTGCGGAGCTTGGCCAGGAAATAGGCGAACTCCTCGACGTGCCAGCGGCAGATGTCGCGCATGATGCGCTGCGCTTCGGGCGAATAGGAATTCGTGTGGGTGTAGTCGTGGTGGCGGAGCGCCGTGTAGCCGAGCCACGGCATACGGACCAGGCTCTGGCACTTGGTAAGCATGTAGCTCGCGACGCGCGTCTGGCCGGTGGCGAGCGCTTGAACCAGAAGGTCGCTCTGGATCTTGGCGATGCGCGGATAGTCGCGGAGGTCGCCGCCGGCGTCGGGTTCGCTCGCTTCCTTGTACTCCGGCGGCAGGCTGGCGATGGCACGCTCCAGATCGCGGATGGAAGAGAGATGCTCGTCGAGCCGGGCTTTGTCCGCGGCGCCGAGAGCGGATTCGAGTTCGGCTGCTTCTTCGCGGACCGCGTCCAGGATGCTCTTCTTCCGGTTCACCCAGCCGAGATCCTTGGCGCCGAAGAGGCGGTCGAAGAGGTTTTGCGGGATCAGTTCCGGCGGCAACGCGCGGTCGTATCCGGCCCAGCTCATGTTGCGCTGGATGCTCTCGCCGTGCGACTCCTGGCACACGCCGATCTGCAGCGAGCGGAAGCGCGAGGCGCCGCCGATGCGACCGGCGACGACCTGATCGAACGAGGGTCCGCCAGCGCCGCGTCCGGTGAAGGACGTGCCGGTCATCAGGCCGGACATCGAGCGGTGGTGATCGTTGCCGGGTCCCGGCATGCGCGCGGCGGGGTTGTCGAGGCCCGTGATGATATGGATGTCGTCGCGGAACGGCGCCAGGGGACGCAGGCACGGAGTCAGCGTATATTCGCGGCCGGTGTTGGCCGGAATCCAGTAGCGCTCCGGAACGCCGTTGCCGTTGAACCACAGCACGAAGCGCGACTCCGGCGCGCGTTCGGCCACCTTGCCCGCGGCGGCGTACGCGGTGCCGTGCGAGTTGAACAGCGCGTCGAACGCGGGGAGGCCTACTCGCGCGCCGAGTCCGGCGGCGCCGATGCCCTTCAAGAACGTCCGTCTCCCTAGGGATTCTTTCCAGCTCATGCTAACTCCTCGCGGCCCGGAACGCGTCCGAGGTGATTAGGGCCATGATAAGACGTTTCCAGCGGAATTGCGACTCGCGAAAGGCACGCGACATCTCCCTCAGGGCTGCGGCATCGGCCGCGGTTTCCCGGCGTCCCATCGCGTAGCGGAAGACCTGCTTCGCGACGCAGTCCTGGCATTGCTCACTCGCTGCGAGGATCTCACCCAACTGCCGGGGATTGGAGAACCTCTCGCCCCCGGGAATTCCGGCGACGCTGCCGCTGGTATCGAGCGGGAGGCGCACTTCCTTCTGCTTGGGAACCTTGCCGTCCTGGCCGGGGCGGGCGAGAAACTTGAGGATCAGTTCATCGCGCTTCTGCCCGATGGCGTCGAACTTCTCGAAGCCGAACCCCACCGGATCGATGAGATTGTGGCAGCCGGCGCACACCGGGTTCGCCACATGCTCCTTCAACCGGTCGCGGTTGGTCCGGGGCTTGTCGGGCGTGACTTCGGGCAGGTTGCCGTTGGTGCCCGGAGGCGGGTCCGGCACCTGCTGGCAGAGGAACTGCTCGCGGATGAAGATGCCGCGGATCGTCGGCGAGGTTTCAGCGGGCTTGCTCGACATTGCCAGGAACGACGCGTGGCCAAGAATCCCGGCACGGTCGGTGTCCTCGGGGAACGTCATCCGGGCGAATTCGGATGGCGGTTCCGGAAGCTTGTACAACCGGGCGAGATCGCTGTTGAGGAAGCTGTAGCGCGCCGTGAACAGGTCCATGAAGTTGCCATCGCGCCAGGCAAGCTCACGCGCGAGCAGGCGGGTTTCCTCCACCATCGCGGCGGCGACCTCAGGGGTGAACTGCGGGTAGAGGCGGCGGTCCTTCACCGTGCCGAGGACGCGGTCGAAGCGCAGCCACTGGCCGAGAAACTCGTCGAAAGCCTCCTGCGCCTTCGTATGGTCGAGCATGCGGCGCGCGGCGCGCTCCACGCCGGGAACGGTTTCGAGAGCGCCCGATGCGGCGTCGGCAAACAGCGGAGCGTCGGGCATCGAGTCCCAGAGGAAGTACGACATCCGGGAAGCCAGCTCGTGGCCGCGGTGTTCGCCGCGTTCCACCAGGAACAGGAAGTTCGGCGACTGGAGCATCGTCTCGACGACGGCGCGGGCGCCTTCGATGAAGCCGCCTTCCGCCGACGCCTGCGTGAGCAGCAGTGTGACGAGCCGCTCCGTCTCCCGCGCCGACAAGGGCCGGCGGTAGGCCTTGATGCCAAACTCCGCGACGAAGCGGGCAGCGCAGGCCCGGTCGGCGGCGCCAGCGGGCTGGCACGGGATGAGCCCCTGGGTATCGCCGCCGCGAAACGCATTGCGCGCCAGCCGCTCCGCAGCGGAGGCGTAGGCTTCGGCCAGCAGCGGCGGCACGCTCTGCGCCTCACGCTGATTCTTGAACCCGTGCACGAAGTCTTCGGGCGGGAATCCATCCGCGGGACGCGTCTGATCGCCCAGAAGGTCGCGCACGGTGTTGTTGTACTGGCTGTGCGTCAGGCGGCGCATCACTGGCGCGTGGACGGGAGCAGCGGCGACCGGCGGTTCGGCCGCGGCCTGTGGAGGCAGCTTCGCCAGGTACGAGACCCACGCCGCCAGAGCCTCTTCTTCGGCGCTCCCTGGTTCGATCAACCTGCCGCCGGTGTGCTTCACCCGTCCGGTCGGCTTTCCGAGCAGCACGGAGTCACCGGGACGGTCGCGGTTCACCAGCGCCGTGAGCGAGCGTCCGAACGCCCCCACCGCGCCGCCGTCGCCAGGAAAGCGCAGCCGCGTGCCCGCCGCCACGCCGCCCTCCGTGTGACAGCCGCGGCAATTCTTCTTCGCCAGAATCGGGTAAACGGTTTCTGCGAAGTACGTCTCGTCCACCGCCTGCAGCGGCAGCCAAAGCGCAAGGATCGCGAACGCCAGCCTCATTGATGAATGACCTCACAGCCGGGCTTCCGTTCGCGGAGGGACGCGACCGCCGTCTCGCTGACACCGGACCCGCGCAAATACAGTCTCTCAAGCCTCGGCGCGGCGGCAAGCTGGGCCAGCCCCGCGTCGCTCACCTTGGTCTCCGCCAGATCGATCACCCGTACCGCTGGGAGCAGCGCCAGAGCCGCGACCGCCTCGTCATCGACGCGTCCGGCCTTCCACAGGTCGACGCGTTCGAGCTGCGGCAGCGCGGCCAGCGCAGCCAGGCCGCGCGCGGTCACCGGAGTGCTGCCGAGATCGAGGCGGCGCAGCTTCCTGAGCGACCGCAGCTTCGCCACGCCGAGATCGGTGATCTTGGTACCGGCCAAGTCGAGTTCTTCCAGGTTTTCGAGCGAGGCAATCATGTCCAGGTCGAAATCCGTGATGGAGGCGGCCCACATGCCGGAGTTGCGCTTCTGCGAGCCGCTGGCGCCCAGCTTGCGCAGCTTCGGCAGCACACGCAGCATGTTCAGCCCCGCGCCGCTGACCTTGTTGCCGCCGACGATGAACTCCTCGAGTTCCGTCAGGTTCGCGATATGTTCGAGGCCGTTGTTGGTGATCTGCGTAAAGCTGATGTCGAGCGACTTCAGCTTCGTGAGCCCGCCGACGTAAGCCAGGCTCGTATCGGTGATGTCGGTGCCGCGCAGGTTCAGCCGTTCGAGGTCCTTCCACTCGCGCAACTGCGCCATCGCGGTGTCGGCGACGAACTCGGTGTAATAGAGCGACAACTCGCGCACGCCCCGGACATCCTTCAATTGCGCCAGGCCCCGCTCGCCAATCGTGGTGACCGACAGATCGAGTTTCGTCAGCTTCGGGATGGCGGCGATGCGCGCCATGTCGGGGTCGGTGACCCACGTGTACGCAAGGTTTACCGCGACCTCGCCGGTCCGGGGATCGGCAGTGTAGGTCCCGCCCTGCGACGCGACCCAGTCCGCCGTGTCGGAGGCGAGCAGGACCGGGATCAGAAGCAATCCGAACAAGACGCCGCGCATGCTAGCTCCCCCTCCGGATCGGCAACTCCGAACCGCGTTCCCAGACCACATCGCAGTCGGGCAAGGCCTTCTTCAGTGTTTCGATCCCGGAGTCGGTCACATGCGTATGGTACAGGTTCACGTGCCGCAGGGTCTTCAGGCCTGCCAGTGCCGTGGCTCCGGCATCGCTGACGTTGGCGTGGTCGAGCGTCAGGCTCTGCAGCGACGGCAGCGCCGCGGCGAGGCGCTCCAAGCCCTTGTCCGAAACCTGCGTGTAGTCGAGCTTGAGAGTGGTCAGCTTCGTCAGCCCGGCCATCGCTTCGGCGGCGCCGTCGGCGGCGGCGGTGCGGATCAGATCGAGATGGCGCAGATTGCCGAGCGTGCGCAGGTGATGGAAACCCTTGTCCGTAAAGCGGGTGTGGCTGAGCGACAACTCTTCGAGCGAGGCGATGGCGCCGATGTGCGCAAGACCGGCGTCGTAGATGTCCGCGCCGGTGAGTTCCAGATGCGTCAGCCCGTCGAGTTTGGCGGCGTGCGCCAAGCCGGCGTCGGTGATCTCGGTGTAGCCGAGGGCCAGTTTACGCAACGCGCGCAGCGATGTGACGGCGGCGAGCCCTTCATCGGTGACGGGAGCGCCGGTCAGCGACAGTTCGGCGAGCGCGGGAAGCGTTCCGAGGCCGTCCAGCCGGGCCACGCGCGTATGGTCGAGAGCCAGCCGCCGCAGCTTCAGGCACTCCCCCAGCGACGCGAGCGCGGCCGCGCTGACGGTGGTCTGCGAGAGATCGAGTTCTTCGAGAGAGGGCAACCCGGCCAAGTGACGGACGCCGAGGTCGCCGACTTCCGTCGTCGACAGATCGAGCCGTTTCAGGTGGCGCAGTCCGCGGAACTTCGCCAAGTGGATGTCGTGGACGCGCGTGCTGGCGAGGTTGATCGACACCAGCCTTCCGCCGTCGAACTCCGCCTGCCCGCCGGCGGCGCGCACCCACTCCGCCACGCCGGTCTCGGTGGCAGACGTGATTTCCGGCAGCGGGTCGCCCGGCGCGACGTTCATGTCGAGGAAGGCCACCTGCAACTCCGGCAGCGCCTTCTTGAGGTCCTCGACGCCCCCGGCGGTGGCCTGGGTGTAGCGCAGGTCGAGATGCTTCAGTTTCGTGAACCGCTTCAGCTTGGCGACGCCGGTGTTGGTGATGCGCGTCCGGTAGAGATTGAGTTCTTCCAGTTCCGCCATACCGGCCAGCGCGTCGAGACCCTCGTCGGTGAGGTCCGCGCCCAGCACGTTCAGCTTGCGCATTGCGGTCATGTTCCTGAAATGCGCGATGCCGCGGTCGGAGATTTTGGTTGCGTGTAGATCCAGTTCGGTCAGGCGGGTCATCCCGGCGATGAACGGCAGGCCCTCGTCGGTCAAGAGCGTATCGCGCAGATGGAGCTTCTCCATCTGCGTCATGTCCGCGAGCTGCTTCAAGCCGCCGTCATCGAACCGCGTATAGCTCATGTCGAGACGGCGCAAATTCCTGAGCGGCCCCAGGGAATGGCCGCGGACCTTCAGATGGTCGAGCCGGAGTTCCTCGAGACCCGCGATCTTCGCCAGGTGCGCGACGCCCTCATCGGGAACCGGGATATCGGTCTGCACGGGTTCGCTGACCCCGAAGCGCTTCAGCCCGGTCATGGTCGAGATGGGTTCGAGAGAGCGCGCGCAATCCGGAAGCGGAAGGCTGTGCCACATCCGTCCGCTCAGGAACAGTTCTTCGATATGGTCGAGGCCACGGAGGGTCTCGAGGTCTTTGAGGTCGAGGTGGACGCCGATGAGGTTGATGGTGCGCAGGCGGAACGGTTCGGACGGGAGCCTGGTGACATCCCAGATGCGATCCTTACGTTCGGCAAGCATCACACTACCGCCGCGGCGCAGCACCCACTCGGCAACCTCGCGGTCGGGCAAAGGAGCGGCAACAGCGGCCGAAATCGCCAGAACGAGAAGGCAACTCAGGCGCATGGTGAAGTGCCCTTTATGGTATCAAAACTCGATCCGCGTTCCGAGGATGACGGTCCGGGGACCACTTTCGTCCTGTCCCTGTTGCGCGGTAATCTGGCCCACCGCGTTTGGGGCGGATATGTTGGCGTTCGGGTTCCGGAAGTTCGGATGATTGAAGGCGTTGGTCGCCGAGAAGTTCAGTTCGATACGCATCCGCTCGCGGATGAAGATGTTCTTGAAGAGCCCTAGACTGAGGTTCTGTGTGCCTGGGCCTTCCAGAACCCCGATCGCGCTGTTGCCGAAGCGGCCCAAGTTGGCGGGGAGCGCCGCGAAGGCCGACGCGTCGAACCATCGCGAGAGAGTCCGTTCGCCTTTTGGCAGATTTCCGTTCGCGATTCGGTCCGGACGGCCGCCAACATTCTGCGTATTGGATGGATCGGTTCCTGTGAAGGTCGGCGTGAAGCGCTGGCCACCTTGGAGGAGGACGACACCGGTAATCTGCCATCCACCGAGGATGTGTCCGGCGACTGGATGGATCTGGTTCAGGTACCGGCGCCTGGGGCCAACCGGGATCTCCCAGATCGAGCTGCCGATGAAACGATGCCGCATCAGGTAGAGGTCGTCGCCGCGGTCCGCCGCACGGTTGTATGCGTCCTGAATCGTGGCTCCCTGCTCACCCGCATCGATTCCGTTGGCTAACTGCTTGGCCCAGGTCCAGCCAGCCTGGAACGCGAGCCCGCGGAAAAACTTGCGCTCCGCTTCAAACTGCAGGGCGTTGTAGGCGGAACTGCCCCCGTTGTCAGTGAAGGTGATGTTCCGGTAGACAGGGTAGGGCCGGCGGTTGTTGTTGAACGGCACCGTGCTCGCGGCAGGCTGGTTCAGGTTCCGGCGATAGAGGAGATTGATGGATCGGGTGCTGATGTACGACAGCCGCAGGCCGGTTTGCGCGACCTCCTGCTCGATCGTAAAGTTCGACTGAATCGTGTACGGGTTGAACAGATTCACTCCGACCGCATTGATGTCCTGGGCGCCCAGCGAACCGACGGCGAGGAATGGTTCCGGGAACTGGAACAGCGGGACGCCATCAACGATGCGGTTATTGAACGTCTCGTTCGAGACGAAAGGACCGGTCGTGAGGCTGTTGAACGTGCTGCTGGATAGATTGTTACGGAACACTCCCATGCCGGCGCGTACGACCGTCCTGGCATGGCCAAACGGCCGCCATGCGAGGCCGGCGCGCGGGTCGAAGTTGTTGCCATCGGCGGTCCGCAGTCCGCGAACCGGCAGCCCCGTCTGCGCCGCCGTCAGAATCGGTATCTGGCTCGGAAAGATCGGGCTGACATCCCGCGAGCGCACGGTTTCGTCGGGCACGACCAGGGCGCCGGTGACAGGGTCGAAATTGAACATCCGGCCGAACTTGTCGGCAAACGGATTCATCCATTCGTACCGCAGGCCGAGGTTCAAGGTGAGCTTCTGGTGGACACGGAAATCGTCCTGGACATAGAACGCATACACCTGGTTGCGGCCATAGGTGCGGCTCCGCGGGGTGAACCGCTGGGTGACCTGGGGAATCCCCAGCAGAAAGTCCGAATAGGCGAAGCCTGTAATGCCGCCGGTGAAGTCATAGCGGCCGTACGTCGTAATGGGAATCGGATTGCGGGACGCCTGCTGCCGTTTCAGATTGGCGCCAATCTTCAGCGAATGGCGTCCTGTGATCCAGGTGACGTTCTCGACGATGTCGTAGATCATGTCCTGCGAGCGTTCTCCCGCAATCTGAGTGATCTGAGAGAATCCGGTGATCACAAAGTTCGGCACACCCGGCTCATCCAGGCTCGTGACGCCCCGGATGCCGAGATCGCGCACGATGTCGAGACCTCGCAGGGGACCGGCGAAGCGGTTCTCGTGCCAGGAGTAGCCAGCGCGGAACTCGTTGACTACGCGCGACGAAAACAGGTGCGTGTCGGTGAAGGAGAAATTGCGGATCTTGCGCAACTGGTCCCGCAAGCCGATATTCGGCAACTGGCCCTCCGGGACCGGCGTCGGCATGTTGCGCCAGGAGAAGCGGCCGAAGAAGGAATTCCGCGTGGACAACCGGTGATCGAGGCGGGTGTCGAAGTGGTTCCAGGACGGTTGGTTGGCGACAGCGTCGCGGAGGTTCTGGTTCAGCAGATTGGGATCGCCGAAATTGGGGGGCAGGAAGAACCGCTCCTGTGCCCGTGTCGAGACAGAACTGAAGCGGGCGGCCGGGATGATATTGCCGGAGAATGGCTGGCCCGTCGCCGGGTCCCGGACCACAATCAGATTTCCGGCGGAGTTCCTAACCTGGGAGAAGTCACCCTGCCGCAGGGCCAAGGACGGGACGCTTGAATTGAAAATGCTTTGCGTACTGTTGCGGTTGCCCTCCAGCGCGAAGAAGAAGAAGGAGCGATTCCGGCCGTCATACCCGGGGGTCACAATCGGTCCCCCGATGCTGCCGCCGAACTGATGATAGACGCGCGACGGCCGGGAACTTTGGAAGAAGTTCCGCGCATTCAAGCCGCCGCTCGAATACTGCTGGAAGATGCTTCCGTGCAATTCGTTTGTACCGCTCTTGGAGGTTACGGTCACGGTTGCCACGGCGCCGTATTCGGCGCTGTTGTTCACCATCGTGAGTCTCATCTCCTGCACGGATTCGAAGCTCGGCTGCATCGGGGTGACCTGCCCGCCGCCCTGGTCACCCAACGAGATGCCGTCCATCAGGAAGCTGTTCTGGAAGCTGCGGGAGCCTCCGAACGAGTGCGACGAGGCCCCCTCGTAACGAAACGATCCTGGAGAAAGGCTCATGTACTTGAAGATGCCGCCGCCGAACGCATCGCCGCGGACGAAGTTCATGGGCAACTCGCGCATCTGGCGGCCGGTGCGGACATCGCTGACCGTCCCGGTTTCGCTCTCGATCACGGGCGCCTGCGAGACCACGGTGATAGTATCGGTGACCTGGCCGACCATCATGGTGATGTCGATGCGCAGAATCTGGTTGGTCTCAAGCAGCAAGCGCTCATTGACGAATCGCTGAAAGCCTTCCGCTTCGGCGGACACCCGGTAATTGCCGGGATTCAGGTGGGTAGCCTCGTAGTTTCCCGAGGCGTCCGAGACAACCTCCTTGGCAAGGCCTGTCCCCTCGTTGGTCACAATGACCTTCACAGAGGGCATCACACTGCCCCCAGGGTCGCGGACAGCACCACGAATGGAACCGAAGGTGGATTGCGCCCACGCCGGAGTCAGCGCGGAGAGAAACAAAATCACGACGACAGAGCGGATCATCGGGACCTCTCAAGCTGTGAAGTGGAGAGAGTATATCCTCAAAGCCGCCCAATGTCGAGGATTTATTGATTAATTCCAATTCACTATTCAGGGTTGCGCGACCCGTTGCACGAGGGCCGCGTTAAGCCCACTGGGGCGGGGGCGACGGCGAGGTCTAGCTAGGGCTGACCAGCTCTGACCTTCCGGAACGCGGGCGCGGCCGGATCGCGGACGCGGCAGTTCGCCACGATCCGCACCCTGTCATGCCCGGGTGGACGATCTCCGGCCTTCCACATGTCGTAGGTGACCGCCGTGGGCGCGCCGTTCCGAACCACGCTGGCGGGACTCATCGCGAGTTCCAGCGTGAGCACACCCGCATTGGATGTCGGGACGGGGAGCCAGGCGACGTAGCGGTCAAGGGAAACCACGACGTCTGGTGAATCCTGCCATCGGCGCAGGTTCAGCGAGGCCATGTTGGAGCGGCCGCCGGTGTCGGCGCGCGTGACCCGATTCAGCTCGGTCGAGAACCCGGCCTCGGGTCGGCCGCGCTCGCGGCACTCGATCCGGATGAGGTATTCGCGGTCCTCGACGGAGACGACAGCAGAGCCTGGAAAACGATCATTGCCGGCGCTAGCTGCCTGTTGGGCCACCGCACTCAGGTGCAGGCCCAGCGGCGCGACGGCGAGGAGCGCCAGTGCCGGGCGGGTCGCTCGCATCGCTCATTGTCCTTTCAGGCGCTGGACGATCTCCACCCGTCGGTTGAGGGCGCGGCCGGCCTCATCGCGATTGGCCGAGACGGGGGAGAGTGGACCGACTCCCCGGCTTTCGAGTCTCGAGGCGGCCACCTTGTGCTGCGAGACAAGGGCGTCCCTCACCGCGCTGGCGCGTGCCGCCGACAGCGTCAAGTTCCGTTCGAGCGTGCCGGTATCGTCGGTATGCCCGACGATGTAGAACGTGTCGGACGCCTGGTTGAGGTACTCGGCGATGACGGCGAGTGCCGCCGACGATTCGGGCCGGATCTCGGCGCTTCCCGTCGCGAAGTGGATGTCGTAGATCGCGATGCGACCGGTCGAGTCGATGGCGGACCGGAGGCGCTCGCCGTTAATCGACACGGTGCCCTCCTTCATCGCAGCCGTGGCCAGTTCCTCGACCATGTAGAGGTCGTTGTAACGGCAGATCACAACGGCGACCCACAGCTCGCGTCCACCTTCGCTTCGACTGGCCGCCAGGTAGAACTCGGCCTGCGAGCCGAGCCTGGCCAGCTCCCCGCGGCCGGCGGTCGCGCCGCTACCCCCGTAGCGACGGTCCACGAAGCCGGGCGTGTGCTCTGAGTAGAGCCGGCGGGCGAGCAGCTCGGTATCGCGGCCCGCCGTCGCAGCCACACGGATGGTGAAGCCGCTCGCTTCCAGCTCGCGCTGGTAGCTGCGGAACACTTCCAGGTTGCTTCGGGCAGCCGGCTTGGTGAAGATACGGCTCGTCAGATGGCCCTCGGCGCGTTGGACAGGCGCGTCAAGTGCCACGGCTGTCGGCGTGGCGAGGGTCGCGAACGGCGACTCGTACACGCCCTTCTCGATGCTGCCGTCGAACTCGCTGACGACGCCCTGGGCCCGCGAGGTTCCGGGCAGGGCCGTGGCCATGAGGGTGGCGAGGGCACAAGTCAGGAGAATCGAGCCTGACGTGCCGGGTCCGTTCTTGCGGGAGTCCAGTTGTCTCATTGCTCACCTCGGGGTGTTGCGGGGCTCGCGACGAGGTAGCCGGCTGCAGGCCTGCGCTGCCTCGTGACGGCATCAACGAACGTGCAACTACCCGGAGCCGGCCGTCCGGCGCCTTCACGCACGATCATGGAGATATTGTCAGCGCCGGGCGTCACCATCCGGACGGTCCAGCCGACGCCGGGACGGCCGGAGGACGGCGCGAAGGCCTGAAGAGACGCGGTTGCGGCCCCGGACGCGCGTGCCTGGAACTCGCCGCCCCGTGCGGCTGCGGCGCACAAACCGTCACAGACCAGGGCGAGGGCCATCAGGGCTACGAAGGCGCTCCTGCGGATTTTCGCCGGATGCGGTGCGCCAGGGATTCCGCCTCCCTTTCGCGTGTCGGCTGACTGAGGCAGCGGCCAGGCAGGTCTAAGGGCATCCGCAAGCTCGGTCTGCGCTGAGCCGTAGGGCTCCATGCGGGTACCATATCATAGGGTTTCCTCGCGTGTCTCTGGCTCGACGATTTGGCCACTTGACACGTTCACCGTCTCGAACCAGGTCCGCGATTCCAGCCGATGTCGAGGTGTACCGCGACTCGTGCCGCATTTCGACGCGGCGTGGGGCGTACGCCGCGCCGAGGAGTCGTCGCGCCTCAGCCGGAACACTCGTACCACCCTAAAAGCGCTGCGCCACGAGTGGGAGTCCAAACACGGCCGAGTTGGCGCATGGTGGCGTCGCCGCCGGGGAGAGCGACGAGACGGGCCTGGTTGGGCAGCAGGAGGGAGACGGGGTTGGTGCCGTCGCCGCGAATGGGAAGGCCGAGGGGGGCCCAGGAAGCCCAGCACCTTACGAAAGATTTCGGCGGACTGGCGGGCGGAGGGCGCGACGAGCAGGGCCAGGCAGCCAGCCCTGTGTCCGAGCGTGCAGGCGACGAGGGCGGCAGTGGTGGTCGCCTTGCCCCACTGGCGGCAGCAATTGATGAGAATGCGGCGCTCCGTCGATGTGAGGATGCCGGCCTGGACTTCGTCCGGACGGAATTGGAGCGCATGGCGGGCGAAAGCGAGGGGACTCGCGGCGCGCTGGAGCGGCGTTTTCATGATGCGGGCGTAGCGCAGATCCTCTTGATTTCGTTGATTTTGTTTAGTTGGCGAAGGCTGTGAATCATCCTCGCGGACTTCCCGGCTGTGGATCACACGGCGCGACGGAAGCGGGTGCAGGCCGCGGGTCGGCGGTTGGATTCTTCGGACATTGGGTCTGTTTTTGCAATTTCTGGAGCGGGGGCGGGCCATTCCGTGCCAGGTGTCGGCCAGGACACTGCTGGCGATCTCGTCGTGCTCGGTGGGTTCGTCGGAAGAGGTTGGGGTCCCCAGAATTTCTGCCAGGCTTCGTCGATCTGCGACTGGGCGATGACGCACTCCATGCGGGCGATGCGCTGGGACAGCAACAACTGGCGGGCATAGCGGGTGACGCGGATGTGGTGGTGGGCGGATTGCGGCTGGAACTCTTCGATCAGGCCGTCGAGGAGGGCCTGGAACTCGGCGGGGCCCTCGACGCCCGTCAGAACGAGGTGCCAGGAGATGAGTCCGGTGACGGCGGCATTGCGCGACGACGCGGCCTTTGCTTGGGCGGTGCGTGGACCCGTGGAATGCTGCGCGTTGCGGCGGCTGGCGGCGATCTGCTTTCGGTGGCCATTGGGGGACTCCTTTCGCTTTCAGGATGGCAGGGCGGGTCAAGCGGACGGCTGCGGGACGCTGGGGGACAGCTGGTGTTTTGTTGTGATTAGAAAACTGTGGATGGCCGTGAACGAATTTGCGGAGCGCTTCGAAATCTGCGGGCCAGCGATTGGAAGTGTGTGACTGATTCGATGCTTGGTTATTAAGGCGGCCGACCTCCGAGAGGGATACTCCTCTGGTCGTCCTGAAGATCAGAGCGAGACCGCCGAGAGACAATTCGAGGTTGAGGTGACTCTCTCGGGACTGTAACGCGAACTGTGTAAAGCGGGTGGAGCCGGTTACGTCAGAGGGCGTCGAGCACCTCCGGACGAAGACGGTCCGGGAAGAGCATCGCCAACTGGTTCATCACTATATCCCATCCCTGGCGCCTCGTCCAACGATTGGAGAAGTTGCGGATGTTCAGGAACAGGATCTTCACCACCGCTTCGTCGTGCGGAAACACCTTGCGGTTGGCGATGTTCTTCCGCATCTGGGAATGCAGACTCTCGATCGCATTCGTCGTGTAGATAATCCTCCGTAATTCCACCGGGTATTTGTAAAATACCGTCAGGTGCTCCCAATGCGCTCGCCACGAGGCCACCGACATCGGATACCGTTTGCCCCAGCCCTGGTCGAATTGTTCCAGAGCGTGTTCGGCCGCCTCGATCGTCGGAGCGGTATAAATCGTCCGCATCGACGCGCAGAACGCCTTGCGGTCCTTGTAGGAAACGAACTTGGTCGCGTTGCGCACCTGGTGCACGACGCAGAGCTGCACGTCGGTGGCCGGGTACACCGAAACCACCGCCTCGGGCAAGCCGGTCAGGCCGTCCCCGCACAGGATCAACACGTCGTCGACGCCGCGCGCCTTGAGATCGTTGAGAACCTTGAGCCAGAAACGGGCGCCTTCGGTTTCCGCGACCCAGAGACCAAGAACCTCCTGCCTGCCCGCGCAACTGACGCCCAGCACCGTATAGACGCACTTCTTGACGACGCCTTTGTCGGTGCGCACGGGAACCCGCAGGGCGTCGACGAAGACGACCGGGTAGAGGCGTTCCAAGGGGCGGTTCTGCCACTCGGTGATCTGCTGCTGCAGGTGGCTGGTGGCGCGGGAGACGAATTCGGGCGACACGTCGATGCCGTAGATCTGCTGGAGGTGTTCTTCGATCTCGCGGGTGGTCATGCCGCGGGCGTAGAGGGAGATGATGACGTCGGTGAAATTACCGATCGACGTTTGGCGTTTGGCGACGAGTTTCGGCTCGAAGCTGGAATTGCGGTCGCGTGGCGTTTCGATGGCGACTTCTCCGAAATCGCCGCGCACGGTTTTAGCGGTGCGGCCATTGCGGGAATTTCCGTTACCGCGGCCTTCCGGGCCGTGCTTGGGATATCCGAGATGTTCCTCCATTTCGAGTTCCAGGAGCGCCTCGAGGCCCTCCTTGACGAGATTCTGGAAGAGGCTCTTGGTGTCGACGACGTTGGAGCCGCCCTGGGCGCGGACGTGGTCCATCAGGGCTTTCTTGAAAGACGGGCTGGCGCCGGGACCGGCGACCGGGGAATCGGGGGCAGTAGGGTTCATGGAGCTTGTTCCTTTCTTCATGGTTGGGTTCAGGATTCGCTCCACCGAAGCCGGGGCGAGCCCGGAGCCCGGCGGCTGGCCGAAGTGTTTGGGGACTCCGGTCGCCCTTCGGGCTCCCTACGTCCCCAAACACTCGATGGACCCGCCACCGCCACTCCTCAGCCTACCCCAGAACAATTTACACAGAAGATGTTACAGCACCTCTCTCCCCCGAAATACCCCCTGAAATATCTCCCCGGCGATATCGTGCACGTCTCTTCCCCTTACCAGATCGCGGCGCCTCCTTCTGCTCCAGGAGGCAGCCGGCCTCAACCTCAGTCAAGAGGTGGGGAATTTTCGACCGGCATCATGGGGATTCTTGCACCGGCGGTGACAGAGGTGTGGCATGACCGGGCTTAGGGGTTCTGTCTTCTGCCTCCAAAGACTGGCTAGACCTCGGCTTTCACGCCTCGACCGAGCGAAGCACCTACCGCCGTCTGCCACAAGACCATATACAGACCCAGCACATCGCCAGCGGACGTGAAACTGGTCGCCGCTCGCAGGTGCGCTCCCATGAGCCCGCCCACTGCCGTGCCAAGAATCACGGTCGTGACAGCCGCCCTCCCCCAGCGTGGCCGTCCGAACAAGCACACGCTAGCCAGTACGCAAGAGCCCAGGAATCCGGCGAAAGCGAAGGACATAATCACGAAAGGAGTTGAATCGCGGAGCGACATGGCGGCTGTTCGCCAGGCGATCGGATAAACCGCGGAGCTGGCGATCAGCGCCGTCGTGGTTCGAAGCCAGCCGTCCCCGGCCCAGCGGGACATCGGAAGGAGGACTACCAGCGCGAACACCATTCCAGGCCAGACAATATGATCGATCGTCTTCTGTTCGCGCGCGAGATAAAGGATGAACGACTGCGCCATCGCACATGACAACAATCCCGAGACGAAGCCCACGATCCCCCATCGCACACCCATGCTCACGCGTCTGAGGATTGAGCTCATTGCCCGGCTCCTGTCTGGAGCGTCGCGCCAACCCAATTCTACGTCCAGACCCGAGGACAGACAAGAGCCGCGTTGACGAGATCGTCATCTCCATAAACTCAGAGCGCGATTTCCCGACTCCTGGAAGGTCTGCCATCCGGAAGTTGGCGCGTGAAGCGGCGTCATCGCGGGCATGAATGAACGGCGGCTGTTGCTGTCACGGAGCGCAGCCCCCGCATTGCGATCACCCCTCCAGCCCGAAATACCCCTGAGGATCCAGACCGGGTCGCTGCACAGCCAGCCTGCCGCCCCTCGGGGGACATCGGCGTGAGCAGTGTCTTGAGCCAAGAGAAGCGACAACACGTCATCGCGCCGGGTCGGCTGGGCTGGCCGCCGCGACGCATTCAAAAAGAAACAGGCATTCGCCGGGAGACAGCGGCAGGTTCCGTGAAGGCCGCTCGCGTCGCGATTTGGGCGCCTGGCGGCCGGGGGACGGCGCACGCCGGCAGAACCGGCCAACGGTGTCCCCCGACCCGGAACCGGTCCCGCTCCCCGGTCGCAGTCGCACCGCGAAGCCTCTGAAGTTCGTCGTCGCCTTTCCCTGCCGGCGATGGAAGCCGCTCTCGATCTGCATCACCAGGACGCGTCGGCTCCGGCCCTGCTGGATGGACCAGAGGCGCCCGGCGGGGTCCTTCACAAGGTCGAGGATTCGGACGTTCAGGCCCCGCGGAATTGGTCCAACAACCTGTTGGACGATTACTTCGTCCGGCCAGCTTTCAGCGAAGGAGCGCATGGACAGGAGATTCGTCCGGGGGATGCCCTTCGTGCGTCGGTCCTGTGCCAGGCGCTCAACCACCTTGCTGCCCCATCCGTCGCTCGCGTGTCGTTCGAGGATCTCTCTGCCGGTCTGCCTACAGAAGAACCAGCTTTCGGTTGACCGATAGGCCGACACCACATCAGGCACTGGTTTTAGGTCTTCCACTGAATGCCAGTGTTTCTGCCGTTCCCGGATGCCAAGATGATTGCCGTGGCGCGAATCGGGTTTCCGTATGGCACGAGGTGGGATGGCTGGCGGATTCGTTGGAATTGAGGCGGCCGGTCTGCTCGGGGCAACCGCATCCGCCCGCTGCGCGGGGCGGCTATCGACGGGTGCGTGGGGAGGCCAGTGGTGGGCCCGTGCAGACTCGAACTGCAGACCTCTACCGTGTCAAGGTAGCGCTCTAACCAACTGAGCTACGGGCCCTCGGAGGGGGAACAACTTCGTAGTTTACCACGTCACCCGCGGCGGGCATTCACGGCTCCCAACAGGCCGATCGCCACCGTCAGCAGCGCCGCCCCGACGCATAACTGCAACAGGTTCTTCCGTGGCGCTCCCTTCCATTCTCCCGTCGCCAGCCCCAGGAAGTTTGCCACGACGATCATCGAGGACATCAGGATGGCCCAGCCCAACGACGGTCCCAGATCCCCCAGCCGCCGCGCTCCGGATCCGTACAGGCCGATCCCCGCCATCCACATCGCTCCCATCAGCATCGCCAGCAGCGCCGAGCGTCCCGCTCCGGGCTCGCGGTAGTGGCGCGCTGTGCCATTGCGGCGCAAGCGCCAGCCGGCGAACCCGGCGTTCCAGAAGAACAGCGGCAGCGTCAGGAGCGTCCACAGGGCGTTCGGCGCGACGTGCGCCGCGATGCCCGCTTCCTGCGCGTGACGCGTCACCTCGCCGCCGAACGCGAAGCCCAGGTTGCCGCACGCCGATAACGCTCCCGACACGATGCAGATCAGGACGCCGCGCCCGTAGGAGAGGCTGCCGGTCTGCTCCTTCCAGCGGCCGGCCAGCGAGCAGGTGGCGACACCGGCGAGCAGCAGCGCGAGCGCCGCCGCCGTCACCACCGTGTCGCCCGTGGTCCAGCCTGGCGGAGGCGCCACCAGCAGCGGGACGACGGTCCCGGCCGTCGTCGCCACGCCCAGAATCACGGCAAAGCCGAGGGCCATGCCGAGGGCGTCCACGCCGAGTCCGAAGGTCACCGCGCCCAGACCCCAGAGGGTTCCGAACAGGAACGACGTCCCGAGCACTTCGGCCGAGGTCCTGGCGTAGATGGCGAACAGTCCCGGGATCGTGAGCGCGGCCAGAATCCAGGGGCAGAGGAGATACGCGGTGGCGGCGAAGATGAGCCAATAGTTCTCCCACACCCAGCCGCGGATCCACTTGCTCGGGGCCATGAACGCGCCCTGGAAGAATCCCGCGGCCAGGACGGTCGCCAGCCCGAGGGTCAGGTGGTCGGGCACCGTGTCAGTCCCATGCGGCGATCTCGACGTCGCGGCCGAGGCGCTCGGATTCGATCAGCGCGAGGGCGACACGGACGGCGCGCATGGCGTCGCGCGGATCGAGCACCTCGGACGGCCGGTTCTCCGCCACGCAGATGCAGAAGTGCGCGAGCTCGTCGCGCAGGCAGCCGCGGGCGGAGTTGGCGACGCGCGGGTCGTAGGCGAGGTCGGGCGACTCGTAGCCGGTCTCACGCCAGAAGCTGAGCGCGCCGGGATGCAGTTGCAGGCGCGCGATGCCTTCCGTGCCGGAGAGCGTGAAGGCGTCGTCCAGCGGGATGCCGCTGCCGGCGGGCGTGAGCCAGATGGTTTCGACCACGGCGAGCGGCCCGTCTTCGAATTCGATCACGCCCCAGAACGTATCGGAGTGCTTGCCGCCGGTGCCCTTGCGTCCGTAGCCGCGCACACGGGTCACGGCGCGTCCGGCGTACCAGAGCATCAGGTCGATGTCGTGGATGCAGTTCTCGAGCGCCGGGTGCGTGCGGCCGTACTCCGGCAGCAGGGTCTTGTAGCGGTTGCGGCGGGCGTGCATCGAGACGATGGAACCGAGCCCGCCGCGGGCGACCTCGTCGCGGATCATCGCGTACTTGGTTTCGAAACGCAGCAGGTGGCCCACCATGAGCAGCTTGCCGGCTGACGCCGCGGCGTCGAGCAGGGTCCGGCAATCGTCGAGGGAAGCGGCCAGGGGTTTCTCGACGAAGACGTGCTTGCCGTGCGCGAACGCCGTCAGGACGGGGTCGACGTGAAGTTCCTCGGGCGTCACGACGTCGATGGCGTCGAGTGAGTCGAGCGAGCAGATTTCCTCGAGGGAGGAGCAGACGCGGGGAATGCCGAACGCGGCGGCGCGTTCGGCGGCGCGCTCGGGACGCACGTCGTAGACGGCTTCGACGCGGCCTTCGCGGACGGCACGCATGGCTTGCAGGTGACTCTCACCGAACAGGCCGCAGCCAACGAGTCCGATGCGGACGGGGGAATTGGCGGAGGGCATCGGATCCTACGCTTTGGTGAAGTGGGCTTTGAGCGGGGTCCAGTAGTAGTCGTCCCAGCCCTGGCCGTAGCGCGGCGCCTGGTCGGCGGGAATGCCGGAGTGGATCATCTTGACGCTGGTTCCTTTGCCCTTCGCCTCGAGGATGAATTCGAGGGTCGATGGCGGCTCGCCTTCAGGCCACTCGGTGGTCTGCCATTGCTGGACGATGCGTTTGCCTTTGTCGAGCACGACGTGCTTGCCGCTGATGTAGCCGTCGTAGGCGGTGAATTTGCCTCCGACGCGGGCAGCGCCGGTGGCCGCGGCGCCGGTGAACGCGGTGTGCTTCTTGGCGTTCGTCAGGGCTTCGTAGATCTGATCGGGGGTGGCGGGAATGCCGCGGGTCTGGCGGATCGTTTTCGTTTTTTTGGCCATTCATTTACTCTAATCGCATTTCGCTCATCCGGAGAACCCGCGCCGTGTGGCGGTGCGATACGCTGGTCGTTGAGGAGGTGGCCGGGATGCGGTTTGTCGTGATTCTGCTGGCTGTGGGCGTTGCGGCTGCGCAGAACCCTCGTACTCTCCCTCTCCCGCACGACCGCGCTGTGCTCAACCGGGACCTGTCCGATGGCGCCGGGTTGGCGCGTGGCGCGCCAAAGGCCGGAGAACAGATCGAACGAGCCGAACAGGCTTGGGCATCGGCGGCCCGCGGGAGTGATTTCGACCGGCTCGAACAGATCCTGGCCGCGGATCTGATCTACAGCCACTCGAGCGGATTGGTTGAAAGCAAGGCGCAGTATCTGGAATCATTGAGAAGCGGCAGGCAGAAGTACGATTCCATCGAGTTCCACGAAATGGAGATCCGGGTGCGCGGCAAGACCGCCATGGTCGCGGGCAAGGTGCGCATGACCGGGAACACGCAGGGAGAGCCGTTCGACAATATGCTGCGGTTCCTGCATGTCTGGGTGAAGGCCAAACGCGGCTGGCAACTGGCCGGCCACCAGACGGCGCGCCTGTCAAACTGACGAACGAAGGAGACACGAATGACTCGACGGATTCTGGCAGCCGGACTGGTGGCGCTTGTGACGGTGGCAATGGCACAAACAGAAGATGCTTTGCGCAAGGCGGAAGAGGAGTTCGGCGCGGCGCTGGCCCGCATGGACTACGCCGCGCTCGACAAGATCCTGGCCGATGACATGATCTACACGCATTCCAACGGCGTGGTGGACGACAAAGCGCAGTTTATCGCCTCGCTCAAGGATGGGACGCGGAAGTACGAATCGATCAAGATTCACGAGTTCACGGTGCGGCCTTACGGGAACACCGCCGCGGTGGCCGCCAAGGTGACGATGGTGATCACGGCCCGCGGCACGACGGCTCCGCGCGACATGCGCTATCTGCGCTTCTGGGCGAAAAAGCGCGGCCAGTGGCAACTGGTGGGCCACCAGTCGGTGACGCTGCCGAAATAGTTCAGGCCACGCTGGGGCGCGTCAGGGCGAAGAGCAGGCGCCCGGGCACAAAGCGCGCGAGGAGATCGGCGAGTCCGGTTTCGATTGCCAGGCGCGCCAGGGCGGCCGAGCGGTACTGGGCGCGCAGAGCTTTGTTGCAACGGAGCAGGTGCTCGGCCTGTGAGATTCGCCCGGCTGCGGAGCGGCCCGCGATCCGGCCCGTGGCCAGCGCCGCCAGAATCCCCGACCCGGTAAACGGATCGATGAATCCGAGTGCGTCCCCGGCCGCGTAGACGCCCTCCGGCATGCTTTCGAGTGTCCGGCTGAAGACGAGGGGGCCGGTCACCATCCAGTCCATCGAGCGGGTGAGGGGCGCGAGCCGTTCGCGGAGGGCTGCGGCGCGCGCGAGAACGGCGTCGATCTCGAATCCATGGGCCGAAAGCAACGCTTCGGGGGCGAGTCCGCAGACATTCGTTCCACCGTTTTCGATGGCGCTCACGCCAACGTAGCCGCGGTCAAAGAAGAAGAGCTCGACCGTGTCGTTCACGGGTCCGCGGAAATGCGCCTTGAAGCCGAACAGGCGGTTGCCCTTCTCGCCCCGGCCCTGGCGTCCATGCGCGATCACCGACGCGCCGGCGCTGTCGCGAAGCAGGTGTGCGCCGCGTTGGATTGCCTGCTGCAGCAAGAGCTGGTCGAGCGTGTAGCGGCTGAGGCCGTGGGCGGGATCGGGAAGTCCGAAGCGTTTCTCGCTGCGTCCGAAGACGAGGCGGGCTCGCTCGATGCGGGCCGGCCGCGCGGCGGTGAATGCGGATGCGCAGCCGAGGTCCTCCAGCACCGACGCCGCTTCGGGCGAGAGGAACTCTCCGCACACTTTGTGGCGGGGGAATCGCGCCTTCTCGGCGATTTCGACGGGGCACCCGGCACGGAGCGCGCTCAGCGCCGCGGCGGAGCCCGCGGGTCCCGCGCCGGCAACGCGGACGACGGGCGTCAATTCCCGGACGGAACCGGCGCTCCCTCGCCGCGCTGCGCCTGAGCCAGACCTTCGCGGGCGCGCTTCATGTCGGGGAACTGTTCGAGGGCAATGCGGAACGCCTTCTCCGCCATGTCGTGGCGGCCGCCGGCCATCGCTTTCCGGCCCCACGCCTCGGCTACCGGCCGCGGATAGGACGGCGGTTCGTTATACCGCAAGGCACGCTCCATCCGGCTCGCCTGCTCGAACAGGGCGAAGCCGCGGGCCTGCTTGCCGCTGTGAAAGACGACGTGCGCTTCCAACTCTTTGCGTGCCGCGGCCAGCGCGGGCGGCAGCGTTCCCGTTTTTTTGCCGAGTTCCTTCATGGCGCGATCCATGGACTTGGCGGACCGCTTCGCGGAGCGCCGGTCGCCTTGTACGGCGTAGGCGAGGCCTTCGGCCCAGTGCCGCCAGGCCCGCTCCCGCGGCTTGTCATAAGCGGGCAGTGTCTGGCCGTCCAGCAACAGGTCCCAGCGCTCGGCATGCACCAGGGCGACCAGGGTGGCGAACCAGCCCTGGCGGTAGGCCGTGCGGAAGTTGTCGATCTGCGCGGCTTCGCGCGGAGTCTCCGCGATGCCGAGCAATTCGCGCGCCGCCGCCATCGCCTTGTCGTGCTCTCCGAGGAAGGCGTACGAAGAGGCGAGGAAATGCACGTTGTGGCCGTGGTGTCCCGCCCCGTAGAGCGAGTCCGACGCCATCCACTTCCGCTCGTTGGCGGCCGCGGTTTCGAACGAGTCCACCGCTTCGCGCCACTTGCCCGTCTGCGCCCAGACGTGCCCAGGCATGTGGAGCGCGTGGGGAATGTTGTCCGCCAGCTCGGGATACCGCCGGCAGGACTCCCAGGCATCCTCGGCGAACGTGGAGCCCTCGAACCCGTGGATCACGTAGTGGTGCACGCCGGCATGATCCGGCGCATCGCGCATCAGCTCGCGCAGCAGCGCCGCTGCTTCCATCGAGCCTTCGCGCGGGCGCTTTTCGGGCGTCGTAAAGCCGCGCATCAGGTGCAGCGCGAGGTAGCTCTTCGCCTCCACCTGGTCCGGGTAGGCGGCAAGGATGGCGCGCAGGCCCGCCACGTAAGCGGCGTCGGGGTCGGCCTGGTTTGCATCGCGGCGGGCGGCGATCGCGGCGACGTACAGCTTCTCTAACTCCGTAGCCTTCCCGGGAACGGCCGACAGTTCCAGCGCCTTGCGGACGGCGTCTTCGGCGCGGGCGCGACCGCCGGTCGAAGGCTGGCGCGAGACGGGCTTCGGCTTCTCGTTGCGCCCGGATGCTCCCGTGTCGCGCTCCAGCTGGAAGCGCGGACGGTAGTCGCCGGCAGCGACCATGGCAATGCCCCAATGTGGCATGGGTGCTTCGGGATCGAGCCTGGCCGCCTGCAGGAAGGAGCGCTCGGCTTCGGTCGCCCAGAAGGAATGCATCTGGGCGACGCCCTGGTTGAAGAACGCTTGCGCTTCTTTGCTGGACGTCGTGATCGGGAAGTCGATGGTTCCCTGCCCCGAGAGCAGCCGCGCCGGCAGCGACGGCGGCACACTGCCCGGCGGGGGCGCGCACATGTCCTTCGGAACTCCCTGTGCCCAGGCGCAGGCGGCAAACGCCGCGCCCGCCAACCAGATCCGCAGCCTCATCGCTTCAGTACCTCCTCAATCAGATCGCCCAACTCGCGGGCGCGATAGCCCGAACCGCCCACTCGGGCGACGAGCCGTCCGTCGCGGCCAATGACGCCGGTTTCCGACGTGTGCACGATCATGCCTTCCTCGGCCCAGAAGTGCATTCCGAAGCGCGCCGCGACCGCGGCGACTGCCTCTTCGGATCCCGTCAGAAACCGCCACGCCTCAGGCTTGGCGCTATAGATGGTAGCGTAGCGCAAAAGCCGTTCCGGAGTGTCGTAGCGCGGATCGAGAGTGACCGAGAGCAAGATGAGGTCCGTGCCCATCTGCGCGGCGAAGCGCCGCTGCAAGTAGGCGAAGTGAGCAGCCAGCCGCGGGCAGACATCCGGCAGCGGACACCGTGTGTAGAGGAAGTTCACCGCGACCACCCGCCCGCGGAACCCGGCGAGGGTTGCAGGGCGCCCGAGCTGGTCGGTCAGGGTGAAATCCGGGACGGACTGGCCTGGCGCGACCTCCCCTTCCGGCGGCGTCAGCACGGGAACCTCGTCGAGCGTCTCGCCGGCGGTCTCCTGCGAACGGACGCGCTCGATGTGCGACCTGCCGCGCCGCACCACGACGTCGAAGCGGACGCGCGCCCCGGGGCGGAGCAGGTCCCAATCAGCCTGCCGCGGCGCCTGGAACGGCATCACCATCGCATCCATGAATCCAGGGATGGCGTCGTGGGAAATCACGGCGGTCCGCGCCTGCGGGTCGGTCCGCAGCACCATGCCCGCCGCGGGCCAGCGTTTGGCGCACCCGCAGAGGAGCAGCGCTAGTAGAAGTACAAGATATCGGGCCGGATCCAGTTGCCTGCGAGGGAACACGGACCACACTCCATGGTGTACGCGGGCCAGGCCTCGCGCACGATTTCCGGAATCCGCTGCGGATCGTCCGGCTGGTGATACGCAGAGACAGCGAGGCGCGGGCGGTAGCGCGCGATCGTCTCGCGGGCCCCGGCCAGCGCTTTCTGCTCAGCTCCTTCGATGTCCAGCTTGATGAAGTCGACGCGGCTCAAGTCAAGCTCGGCGGCCAAGGCGTCGATCGTCGTCAGAGAAACCGTGCCCGACTCCCGGGCGTCGCCATGATGCAGTACGACGCTGGCCGCCGCCAGGTTGTGTGGATCGACCAGGAGCGGGAGTTCTTCCTGTCTGTCCCAGACGCCCTTCGGGTAGAGGATCAGACTGCCCGCTTCAATCTCCGAAGCGAAGTTCCGCCGCAGGCATTCGAGGTTGACCGGCGCGGGCTCGATCGCCACTACGGTCCGCGCCCCGGCCCGCAGCGCGGCGCGCGCGAACGCGCCGACGTTGGCGCCACAATCGAGCACGATGTCTCCCGGACGCACACCGAGCGAATCCTGGCCGTAGATCTCCAGTTCCTGCTCGGCCAGGTTGAACGGGAGAACGAACTGATTGCCCTCAGGAATCCAAAACGGTCCGTACGGAGTCTCCCAGAGCTCGAGCCCGCCAGTGCGCTCGACCCGCTGGCTCGCGGCGAGAATCCGGTCCTTGACGATCGTGAGAGTTTCGCGATGCTGGTCAGCCCGGACGGCGTTGGCCATCGGGCAGGCGGGACTTCGACCCGCCAGCACCAGCACCATCAGACGGGCCGGCGGATAGAGGTAGGCACCGACCCCGAGAAGCGCCAGAAGTCCGACGCTCACCAGGACCCGGCCCATGTCAGTTCACTTTGCGCAGCACGAGCGCCGAGTTCTTGCTGCCGAACGCGATGCAGTTGGCGACCGCGTGCTCGATTTCGAGAGGACGCGCCTTGGCCGGGATGTAGTCGAGATCGCACTCGGGGTCGGGCTCGTCGATGTTTAGGGTGGGAGGAGCGACGCCGTCCCGCATCGCCAGCAGCGTGGCCGCGACTCCCGCTGCGCCGCACGCGCCCTGGGGATGCCCGATCAGGCTCTTCAGCGAAGACCCGGCGATCTTGTAGGCGTGATCGCCGAAAGCGAGCTTCATCGCCCGCGTCTCAATGCGGTCGTTCAGTTCGGTGGAGGTACCGTGATAGTTCACGTACTGGATTTCCGTCGCGGGAATCCCCGCTTCGCCCAGCGCCAGGCCGATGGCGCGAGCCGGTTCTTCGCCGCATTCCTCGAGGCGGACGCGATGGAACGCTTCGCACGTCGATCCGTAGCCGGCGATCTCGCCATAGATTTGCGCGCCGCGCGCCCGAGCGTGCTCCAACTCTTCGAGCACGAGGAACCAGGCGCCTTCGGCCAGCACGAATCCGTCGCGGTCGCGCGAGAACGGCCGCGACGCCCGCTGCGGATCGTTGTTCCAGCTCGAGGTCATGATGCGCATCAGGATAAAGCCGCGCAGAATCAGCGGCGCGATCGGCGCGTCGACGCCGCCCGCCACCATCGTATCCATCACACCCATCTGGATGTTCCGCAGCGCGTAGCCAATGGCGTCGGTGGACGAGGTACAGCCGGTAGAGACGATGTGGCTCATGCCGCGAAGGCCGAAGCGCATCGAGAATTCGCTGGCCAGCGTCCCGATGGTCGAGGTGGGGATCGTGTAGACGCTGCACTGCTTCTCGTGGCCGGAGTAGAAGAGGCGGTACTGCTCTTCAGTGAAATCCTGGCTGCCGCCGCCGGACCCGACAATCACCCCGATCTGGCGCAACTGGTCGCGGTTCATCGCCTGCCAGTCGAGGCCGGCGTCCTGGAGCGCTTCCGCCATGGCGGTGGCGCCCAACGGGACCGAGCGGGACACGTGCGGCCGGTCCTTGACCGTCACGAAGCGGTCCTCGTCAAGCCCTTTTACCTCACCAGCCACCTGGACAACGTACTTCGACGGATCGAACCGGCTGATGCGGCCCACCCCGCTCCGGCCGCATTTCGTGGCTTGCCAGAATTCCTCGCGGCCGATCCCGTTGGGGCTGACCGCACCGATACCTGTGACGGCAACGCGTCGTTTCATGAGAATGTAAGCGAAAGTGTTAGTATAGGCGTTTTTGATGAGCCCGCGAAACTCACCCCCCCTCGCGTGGCGCGTGCAACGGGTTCTCGCGGGTCTCCAGGTGGGACTCCTGGGAGGAATCGGGATGTTCCTGTGGCTGGCGCTATACGCCTCCTGGCAGGGCCGCTCCTTCTGGTCACCGCTGAACCTGCTCGCCACCACGTTCTATGGAGACGCCTCCCTGACGCGCGATCTCCAGTGGATGACCGTCAGCGGCGCGGCGTTGGGTGTGCTGGTGGCCGGTACTGGCGGGGTGCTGTTCGGTCTGCTGTCGCCGCTGGCGCAGCCCCGGATGCTGCGCCTGGCCGGCGTGCTGTTCGGGGTCGTGTGGTACCACCTGTGGTTCGGCCTGCTGTGGGACCGCGTGGGCAGCCTCGTGGTGCTCTATAGTCCGGGCAGGCCGGAACTGGTCGGGCATCTGTTGTTCGGCCTGACGCTCGGCTTCCTGCCGAAGTTCCTGCCGGCACAGGGTTCGCAGCAGACTATCTGACGATGACCGAATCCCAGGGGCAGTTGTATCTTATCCGCCACGGCGAAACCGCGTGGAGCAAGACCGGACAACACACGGGCCGGCAGGACTTGCCGCTCACGCCAGCCGGCGAAGAGCAGGCGCGGGCCGCCGGCCGGGCGCTGGGTGGGCGTCCGTTCCCGCTCGTTCTCGTCAGCCCCCTGCTGCGAGCGCGCCAGACCTGCGACCTATCGGGTTACGGCGGACAGGCCGAAGTCTGCGGCGACCTGCAGGAATGGCACTACGGCGACTACGAGAGCCTCACCGCGGCGGACATCCGCGCGCATATCCCCGACTGGAACATCTGGACGCACGGCGTCACGAACGGCGAGAGCGCCGACGATGTCGCCGCCCGCGCGGACCGCGTCCTCGCCCGGTGCCGGGCGGTGCGAGGGGATGTCGCTCTGTTTGCGCACGGCCACCTGCTGCGTATTCTCACGACCCGCTGGCTGGGACTCGCGCCGCGCGACGCACGGCTGTTCGCCTTCGGCACGGCGTCGCTCTCGATCCTGGGCCACGAGAACGGCTCGCCCGCGATCCGCCTCTGGAATCAGCCGATGCGCTGATCCAGTGAGGATTTCCGACACGAGGGGACCGATACGCGATTCGTCTTTGGGCTCGACGGCGTGGAAGTGCACGCCCGCCCGAGCACGGATTTCCACGTGGCGACGATTTGCGGGCGTAACACCAACTCGCGGCGTCTCCAAGGCCAGCGCTACTTGGGTTGTCCCGCCGAAGAGATCGAGGACAGGCTCGGCGGGGACCTGCCGTTCTACCGCCAGTGGCCGCTGGAACAACCCGGCGAGCCCCGAGAGGAGCCCGCCGGGGTTCACGGCGCCTGGGCGAGTTACTCGCCCAGGGGGCCGAGGCCGAAGCCGCCGAAGCCAGGGTCGCGGCCTTCGCCGCCCCGCGCCCCGGGACCCATCCGCTCGATCAGGGCCTCGAGCCTGGCTTCCTGTTCGATCGTCAGGTTGAGCGCCGTCCTGGCCTCAGCGCGTTTGGCTGCCGTAGTCTTGATGACTTCGGCGAAGAGCCGGCCCTGCTCATCGGCCAGCACGTCCACCGGAGTGCCGTCCTTAGCCGCCTGGCGGATCTGCCGGAAATTCTCCGCGATTTGCTGCCGCAGGGGCGCCATCGACTCTTGCATGGACTGGCGCAGGCCGGCCGCGGCGGCCTTCTGTTCCTCGGTCAGATCGAGGTACTCCGCGATCAAGAAGCGCAGCAACGCATCGCCCTGGCCCTGCCGGCGAGGCGGCTGGATGTCGCTGTTCGCGCGCAGCTTGGCCAGGCAGGCCCGCACGGCCTCGGCATCGCCGAGCGCGACGCAGGCCTGGACCTGTTCCGGCACCTGCCCAGTCCCGCCCGGCCGCTGCGCCCAGAGGGCCGCGCCGCCGAGCAAGGCGGTGGCCGTAACCGCTATCATTCCGCGTTGGATGTTTGATTTCATACTCTGAGTCTGCAAGGCGAACGTAAGGCCAGCTTCAGCGCTGCGTAAATGTTTGTAAAGGAAGTTCCGGCCCGCCCTCTCGCGCCGCTACAGTGGTTTTGATGGCCGTGTTGGTGATCGACGACGACGAGGAGCTCTGTGGGCTGTTGGCCAAGGTCTTCGCTCAAGCCGGACTGGAGGCGCGTTTCACGCATCGCGGCGACGAAGGCCTGCATCTCGCCCTGCAAGGGGCGCATGAGTTGGTCGTGCTCGACGTGATGCTGCCCGGCCTCGACGGCTTCGAGGTCCTGCGGCGGCTGCGCAAGGCGAGCGACGCCCCGGTGCTGATGCTCAGCGCCCGCGGCGACGACGTCGACCGCATCGTCGGGCTCGAGATCGGGGCCGACGACTATCTGCCGAAACCCTTCCACCCCAAGGAACTCGTGGCGCGCATTCGCGCCATCCTGCGGCGCTCCTCCGGAGCCGGCGCCGAGGGCCGGCGGGTGCTCTCGGCCGGCGGTGTGACGCTCGACCTCGGGGCTCGCGCGGCCCGCTGCCAGGACCGCGGCCTGGAGCTGACGACGACGGAGTTCGACGTGCTGAGACTGCTGATGGAATCCGCCGGCCGCGTGCTGTCGCGCGACGCCCTGCTCGAGAAGCTCGTTGGCCGCGAGGGCGGTCCGTTCGACCGCTCGATCGACATGCACGTCAGCCACCTGCGCAAGAAGATGGGCGACTGCGCGCGGCGCATCGTCACGGTCCGAGGCGTCGGCTATCAGTTCGCCGTCCCCCAGGAGCGGCCGTCATGAGATCGCTGTTCGCCAAGATCCTGGCCTGGTTTCTGTTCGCCACGCTGTCGACCGCCGCCATCGCCGTGGCGGTGAACGTGGCGGTATACGAGACGCCGACGCCGGAGCGGCTTATCGGGGCGGCCCTGCGCGCGGCGGTCGACGAGGCCGCCGAGGCGTGGCGGGAGGGCGGGCGGCCAGCGTTGCGAGCCCGGCTCGATCAATTCTACAGCGACACGGGGCTGACACTGCTGGCGGCGGGCCCCGACGGGCGCGAGCTGCTAAGCGGACGCGACCTGAGCGCGCTGGTCGCGCGAGCCCGCCGGGCGAGCCCGCGGGCTCGCCCGATGCTCGGGCCCCCGCGTTTCCAGTTGACATCGGCCGACGGCGCCCTGGTGGGCGTGGTCGACACCGGCCGGCACCCCGGCTGGGGCGCGCGCAGCCGGCCGCTGAACTTGCTCGTTCTGCTTCTGGCCGCGGGCCTGTGCTGGGCGCTGGCGCGCCACATTAGCGCGCCGGTCGCCGAGCTGCGGAAGGCCGTGGAAGGCTTCAGCGGCGGCCCGGTCGATCTGCGCTCGGCGTCGAAGCGGCGGGACGAGATCGGCGCTCTGGCACGCGCCTTCGAGGGAATGGGCGAGCGCATCTCCACGTTGCTCGAGGGGCAACGCCGCCTGCTGCTCGACATCTCGCACGAGCTGCGCTCTCCGCTGGCCCGGCTCGCGCTCGCGGCGGACCTGTTGCGCGGCGACCCGGGCGACAAGCAGACGTTACGACAGATCGAGACCGAGGTTGCGCGCATGAACGATCTCATCGGCGAGATCCTGCTGGCGGCCAGGCCCACCGGGCTCGATACGCCGCGGGGGCGCAGCGAGTTGCGGCTCGACGAGCTGCTGCGCGAGATCGCCGCGTCGGCGCGTGTCGAAGCCGAGGCGAAGAGCGTCGAGGTCCGCGTCTCCGCGCCGGCCGCGGCCGTTCTCGAGGGCGACCGGGAGACGTTGCGCAGGGCCGTCGAAAACGTGTTGCGCAACGCCATCCGCTACTCGCCCGAAGGGGCGCCGGTGGACGCCGGCATGCAAGTCGAGCAAGGAGTGATCCAGCTCTGCATTCGGGACCGCGGGCCGGGAGCTCCGGCGGACGCCCTGCCGCGGCTGTTCGACCCGTTCTTTCGCGCCGACGCGGCCCGCACGCCGTCGAAGGGCGGCGCAGGGTTGGGCCTGGCCATCGCGCGCCGGGGGGTCGAGGCCCACGGCGGAACGATCGCGGCGGCCAACGCCCATCCCGGTCTGGCGGTCACCATCCGCCTCCCTTCGGGCTAGTCGTCACAGCATTCCCTCGAGCCGTTTCCTCAAGATCGACGAATCCCGAAGAGCAATCGCTCACGAATTCAGGCAGTCGTTCGTTCGAAGCAAACGCGACTTTTCGATGCAGTCGAAACCGCACCTCTGGAATCAGCCGATGCGCTGATCCGTTGAACCGCCGGTCCAGCGGGTGGTGAACACAAAGTACACCAGGGCCACCGCGCCCGCCGCGAAGATCGTGTCACCGGGCACGCGCAGCCAGCGCAGAGTCTGCATCATGGGAGACCCGAGGAACTCGGTGCTGCGGGCATACCAATAGCCGTGCTCCACCGATGCCCAGGTCTGGAGCAGTCCGACAGGAAGCAGGCTGCCCACGCACATCGCAAACAGGCCGATGTTCAGCGCCCAGAACGAGAATTTCAGCCAGCCGTCGCGCCAGGTGGCGTGCGGCGCCAGCGCGCGCAGACAGACCAGCATCAGGCCGATCCCCAGCATGCCGTAGACTCCGAACAACGCGGCGTGGCCATGCAGCGGGGTCGTGTTCAGCCCCTGCATGAAGTACAGGGCGATGGGCGGATTGATCAGAAAGCCGAACAACCCGGCGCCGACCATGTTCCAGAAGGCGACCGAGATGAAGAAGTAGATCGGCCACTTGTAGCGCTGGGCCCAGACCGTGAGTTGGCCGCGCCGCAGGTCATCAAGGGCGGAGTAGGCGACCAGCGTCAGCGGCACGACTTCGAGTGCGCTGAAGACCGAGCCCCACGCCAGCGCGACGGAAGGCGTCCCGGAGAAGTATAAGTGGTGGCACGTGCCGATGATCCCACCCGCGAGGAAGATCGTGGCTGAAAGCAAGGCCGCTTGCGCCGCGAAACGCGGACGGATCAGCTTCAGGCGCGCGAAGAAGAAGGCGATCACCGTGGTGGCGAACACCTCGAAGAAGCCTTCCACCCACAGATGGACCACCCACCAGCGCCAGTACTCCACGATCGACAGGTGCGAGTGCTGTCCCCAGGTGAGGCCCGCTCCGTAGAACAGGCCGATCGCTCCGGCGGAGAGCAGAAAGAGCCACAGCAGGGGCTTCTGTTCGCCGGCGTCCTTCATGGCCGGCCGGATGGCGCGAATCACCAGCAGCAGCCAGAGCAGGAGCCCGATGAAGAGAAGGATCTGCCAGCCGCGGCCCAGGTCGACGTATTCGTACCCCTGATGGCCCCAGTAGAACGAGACCCGGTCGGTCAAACGGTTCATCACGCTCAGCCACTGGCCGCTCATCGAACCCGCGACCACCAGGAGCAGCGCGCCAAACAACGCGTTCACGCCAAAGCGCTGGTGCTTCGGCTCGACGCCGCTGACGAGCGGACCGATGAAAAGGCCGGCTGCCAGCCACGCGGTGGCGATCCAGAAGATGCCCAGTTGCACGTGCCAGGTGCGGGAGACGCTGTAGGGTAGGATCTCGGCGAGCGCGATGCCGTAGAAGCCATCCCCTTCCACGCCGTAGTGCGCCGTCACCACGCCCACCAGGATCTGCACCATGATCAACGCCGAGACGACCCAGAAGTACTTGAGCGTCGCGCGCTGCGAGGGCGTGGCGCTCCACTGCCCGAGGGGGTCGGTCTTGGGCAGCTCGCCGTGATCGTCTTCTCTTTTCTGCGCCGCGTACCACCAGACCATGGCGCAGATGCCCGCCAGCAGCATGATGATGCTGACGCCCGTCCACAGCACGCTTTCGCCCGTCGGCCGGTTGCCGACCAGCGGCTCATGCGGCCAGTTGCTGGTATAGGAGATCGTGTCGTCGGGACGCTGCGCCGCGGCAGTCCAGGCCGTCCAGAAGATGAACGCAGCGAACTGCCGCATCCGTTCGGGAGAACTCACCGTTCCGGGGTGGATCGCATAGGGTACGTTGCCTTCCATGAACACACGGGAGTAATGCTCGAGGCATGCCTCGAAGGCGCGGGCGCGCACTGGTTCGATGCGGAGCGTGTTTGTGTTCGCGTCGTACCCGTTGCGGCGGTACATCTCTTCGAGCCTGCCCTGGAGCTTGGCCTGGTTCTCGCGCGACAACTGGTCATAGGCCTGCCCAAACTCCTCCCGCGCCCATTCACCCAGCACGAATATGGCCTCGCGGTGCAGCCAGTCGGCCGTCCAGTCCGGCGCGACGTAACTGCCGTGTCCCCAGATGGAGCCGACCTGCATCCCGCCCAGCGACTGCCAGACGTTCTGCCCGCGGCCGATATCGCCGCTCGGAACGATTTCTCCCTCCGCCGTCACCACCCGGTCCGGGATGGGAGGCATTTCCTGGTAGATCCTGGTGCCGATCCAGCCCAGGATGGCGAACGAGACAACACAGACGGCGGCAAAGCTGATCCAAAGTTTTCTCATGGCGGCTCCGTTCGTAGCGTTCGTAACTAAATTGTAATGATGCTGTTGAGAATTTCAACAGCCAAGCCTACCAGGAGAGGTGCGGACGAGGCAGTGACGTAAGTCACACGAGTGGAAATAGATAGGAGCCAGCCGGTGACGCACTGACGCGTCAGTGCGTCATGGCATAAATGATGTAGTTGATGGCCACGCGGTAGGCCAACGAGGCGTAGGGCTCCGGGTATTGCGGGAGATCGGCCCATTCCCAGGCGTCGCCGAGGTCCATGTTGAAGCAGATCGCCACCACCAGGCGGCCCTTGTCGTCGTAGATGCCGCGCCAGCGCGCCTCGAAACCGTCCTGCTCAAATGTCCTGCCGCTGCGGATGTACTGAACGCCCGGCACCTGGAACCGTTCGTCAAGATCGTAGAGGACGTGAAACGCCGGATCGTCGTCTTCGATGTCGACGATCGGCGTGTCCGGGAAGACGTGACTCATCCCGGCGGCAAAGGCCTCCCACTGGTAGGTGCCGTGAAAGTCGTCGACCATCAGGAAGCCGCCGCGGTCGAGGTACTCGCGGAGCCGCCTGGCCTGGCCCTCGGAAATCTGCCAGCGTCCCACCTCGACCGCGTAGAGCCACGGGTAGTCGAAGATTTCATCGGAGTCGATATCGACGACCTGCTCGACCGAGCGGGTGTGGATTCTGGTCAGGCGGCGGAGGCCCTGGAGGAACTGGCGGTCAGCCTTCGGGTAGTCGGTCGCCCAACTGCCGCCGCCCCACCGTCTCCCGCGGTAGGAGTCATAGCGCAAGCGGCCAAACAAGTACTCCGTCTTCTCGTCAGCGTCGGGTGGAGTCGGGGCGGGGTTGTCTTCCCAGATGTCCGCGCGGAACCCGCGCTGTGCGTAGAGCAAACCGGCTAGCAGCACAGCGCACCAAACCGCGGTCTGGCGCGGCGACAACACGCCCCCACTATATAACAGGCAGCCGCCGGATTACACCCACCACGGGGCGGCGGGCGGCTCTTCGATCATGATGGTGCGGAGCAGGCGTACCGCCTTGGTCAATCCCTCGTTCGGCGACAGGATGGAGTCTTCGTGCTCGATCGAGAGCACGTAGTCGTAGCCGAACATGCGCAGCGTGGAAATGAACTCGCTCCACCATTCCGCGCCGTGGCCGTAGCCCACCGTGCGGAAGATCCAGGCGCGGTTGCGCTCGTCGGTGTACCGCTTCGTATCGAGCACGCCGGTTTTCGGAAGATTCGGACCGTAGATCTGCGTGTCTTTGGCATGGACGTGGAAGATCGAGTCGCCCAGAACACGGATCGCCGCGATCGGATCGATGGCCTGCCAGAACATGTGGCTGGGATCGTAATTGCAGCCGATCGCCGGCCCGGCGATGTCGCGCAGTTTCAGAAGCGTCTCGGGGCTGTAGCAGACGAAGCCCGGGTGCATCTCAATCGCGATCTTCACGCCGTGGTCGGCGGCGAACTTCGCGCGCTTGGTCCAGAAGGGTGCGACCTTCTTCTCCCACTGCCAGTCGAGTACGTCGAGATACTCGGGCGGCCAGGGACAGGTGACCCAGTTCGGATACTTGGCGCCGTCACGGTCGCCCGGGCATCCCGAGAAGTCGATCACAACCGGCACTTCCAGCTTCTCGGCCAGCAGGATCGTCTTGCGGCTCACTTCCGCGTCGTGTTTGGCCCGCGCGGCGTCCGGGTGCAGCGGATTCCCGTGACTGCTGAGCGCGCTGATCGAGATGCCGTTGTCGGCAAGCTTCTGCTTAAATTCCTTCAGTTCCGACTTCTTGTCGAGCATCGACAGTTTGCAGTGCGGATCGCCGGGATAGTTCCCGGTTCCCAACTCGACCGTCGAGACTCCCAGGCTCTGGAGTTTCTTGATGACGTCGTCCAGAGACATCTGCGCGAGTAGCGCCGTAAACACTCCAACTCTCACCGAAATCCTCCTCGTGTACCGCCCGATATCGTCCACTTCGGGTGCGGCACCAGTATAATGGTCGTTCTAGCAGGAGTCCAAGCCATGACGAAAACAGCAACGCGTTCACTTGCGGGACGTCGTTCGTTCCTGCGCTCCACAGCCGGCGCGTTCGCCGCCGGCCTCACTTCCTCGTTCTGGTCAGACGACACGTTGGATGCCGCCGTTCAGAACGTCAACCGCAACTCCAGCCCGTCACAACTCAAGATCACCGACATGCGGATCGCGGTGGTCGCGGGTGCGCCAATGACATGCCCGATCATCCGCATCGACACCAATCAGGGTATCTCAGGCTACGGCGAGGTGCGCGACGGCGGCAACAAGATCTACGCCCTGATGCTCAAGAGCCGCATTCTGGGCGAGAATCCCTGCAACATCGACAAGATTTTCCGGAAGATCAAGCAGTTCGGCTTTCACGCGCGGCAGGCGGGCGGCGTCTGCGGCATCGAGATGGCGCTGTGGGACCTGGCCGGCAAGGCCTACGGCGTGCCGGTCTACCAGATGCTCGGCGGCAAGTTCCGCGACAGTATCCGCTGCTATTCCGACACGACGCAGTCGAAGGATCCGAAAGAGTTTGCGCAGCGGCTGAAGAAGAGGCGGGACCAGGGGTTCACCTACCTCAAGATGGACCTCGGCTACCACCTGATTTCCGACACTCCGGGCACGGTGACGCAGCCGCTAGGCATCACGCCGCAGGATGTCCGGATGACACAGCACATGTTCACCGGCATCGAACTCACCGACAAGGGCGTGGCGATGATGGCGGACTACGTGGCGCAGGTGCGCGAAGTCGTCGGGATGGATATTCCGCTGGCCGCCGATCACTTCGGCCATATCGGCGTCAACTCCTGCATCAAGCTGGGCAGAGCGCTGACGCCGTACAACATGGCGTGGCTCGAAGACATGATCCCGTGGCAGCACGGCGAACTCTGGAAGCAGATCACGCTTGCCATCGACGTGCCGACGCTGACGGGCGAAGACATCTACCTCAAGGAAGACTTCGTCAAGCTGGCGCAGATGCGTGCTGTCGACATGCTGCAGCCGGACCTGGCCTCTTCAGGCGGGATTCTGGAGACGAAGAAGATCGGCGACCTCATCCAGGACTACGGCGTCCCGATGGCGATGCACTTCGCCGGAACGCCCGTGTCGGCGATGGCCAACGTCCATTGCGCGGCGGCGACGGAGAACTTCCTGTGCCTGGAGATGCACTCAGTCGACGTGCCGTGGTGGGATGACCTGGTCACCGGGGTCGGCAAGCCGATTGTCCAGAAGGGCTTCGTGCCCGTACCGGACAAGCCCGGACTCGGGGTCGAACTGAACGAGGAAGTTGTCAAGCAGCACCTGCTGCCGGGAGAAGGGTACTTCCTCCCCACCGAGGAATGGAACCAGTTCCGGTCGAATGACCGGCTGTGGAGTTGACCGGAGCCTGTCAACATGTAGACTGAGCAGTTGCCCCCACGCTGCATCCGCGCGGCTGGGCGGCGGCGATCATGGAAGCGATTGACAGAAGTCGGAGAATCTCCCGGGCTTGATGCGGCGAACGTGGACCGTAACCCGGTTTCTCCTGCCCGTCGTCCTTGCCGCGGCGGCCGCTCAACTGGTCACATTTTCGGCGCAGGACCTTCGCATCTACCGGCAGGCGGGCGCCGCCCTCTGGCAGGGCGGCAATCCATATGACCTGCCTCAATTCTTCGCGTACGCTCAGCAGGGCTTTGGACGGGTGGACGACAGAACTCTACAGATCTGGACCCCTCCGCCTTCCCTCTTTGTGCCCCTGCTGCTCGGTACTTTGGGCCGGAACGCAGCGGTGGTCGTATGGCTCAGCGCGCTGGGGCTCAGCGTGGCGCTGGGGATTGGCTGCGGCAGACGGCAGCGGCCGGGAGTTGGAATCGCCGCCGCCGTTTCCGCGGCCGCGTTGCTGTCGCCGCTCCTCGCGCATGGCATCGCCTGGGGTTCCATCGCTTCCTTCGAGGCGCTGCCGTTCTTCGGTCTCGTGCTGGTGCTGTCCAGGGCCGGATCCCGTCCTGCCGGACTGGGCGCCCTGCTCTTTCTGGCGTCCTTCAAGCCGCAACTGATCGCCGCCCCATTGGTCAGATATGCGATCGGCGTCTTTCAACGCCGGGACCTGCTCGGTTCCGTCCCCGTAGCCGCGACTCTCTCGGCGATTGTCGTGGGCGGTGCGGTGCTGTTGCGGCCCGCGCTCTTTGACGACTACCTGACCATGGATAGGACCGTGTTCTTTGCTCACGCCGCAAGCACGGTGTGCCTCCCGCGGGTCCTCAATGCGCAGCCGTGGGTCGATCTGTGGAGATATTCGCTGGTGGTGGCCCTGTTCCTGGCTATCGCGACAGCGTTCTGGAAGGCCACGGCACACCTCTCTCCCGGGCGCCAACTCGTCGAGTTCTCGCCGCTGACTTTCCTGGTTGTGCCGTACTGCTGGGCACACGACTATCTCGTTCTTCTTCCCTGGCTGATGCTGCTGCTGCACGACTCATTTCAGGACCGGCACGCTGCGCGGCGGGGCCTGTTCTGGCTGGGCCTTGGGCTCTGGCTCGCCGCGGACGTTATTCTCGCCCGAGACCTCGATCTGGGGCATCACGTGGCGCGGTACCCGCTCGTTGGCGCTCTCTGCGTCTGGATCGCTGTCCGGTTGCTGCAGCTTCGCGCGGAGCGCGAAAACTCGTATGGAAGATAACGCCATCGATCTCTCCATCGTGATCCCGGTCTTGAACGAAGAGCGCAACATCGGGCCTCTCATCGAGGCACTGTGGGAGGTTGTGAGAGGACTGGAGATTCCGGCCGAAATCGTCGTGGTGGATGGCGGCTCCAAAGACCGGACATGGGCGGCGGCCGAACGCGCCGGCGCCCGTTGTCTCCTCCAGCAACGCGCCGGATACGCAGGCGCTTTGCAGGACGGACTCAACGCGGCGCGGGGCCGGTACGTTGCCACTCTCGACGGCGACCTGTCGCATCCGGCGGCGCTGCTGGCAGAGATGTGGAAGTTGCGGCACCGGGCCGATATCGTCGTTGCTTCGCGCTTTGTCGCCGGAGGAAGTTCCAGGGCGCCGGTCACCCGTCACGTTCTGTCCCGCGTGCTGAATGGAGTCTTCTCCTGGACCTTGTCTCTACCGGTTCGCGACTTGTCGAGCGGCTACCGCTTGTACAGGCGGTGCGTCCTGGCTCGCGATGCGTACCGCTCCTGGAATTTCAGCATTCTTCAGGAGATCCTCGTGGTGGCCTACTGCGATGGATACAGCATCCACGAAGTTCCTCTCGAATACAGAGAGAGAGCTTCCGGAACTTCCCACGTGTCTGTCGTCAGATTTGCGGCGTCCTACCTTCCCACGTTGTACCGCTTGTGGAAGCTGAGAAACCTGACCCGCACCGCGGACTGCGAGTACCGCGCCTATTCCAGCAGACACCTGCTGCAACGGTATTGGATCCGAAAGCGCCTCTCGCTCATCGCCCGCTTCGTGGACGGCGGCCAGTCGGTTCTCGACGTGGGGTCGGGGAGCAACTACCTCGCCGCGACCCGCCGTGAGTTTGTTTCCGTCGAACCTGAGCCCGCCAAAGTCCGATTCCTTTCCAGGCGCGGAGCGAAGGTGGTCGAAGGTTCGGCCGAGGCGCTCCCATTTCCGGACGGCAGCTTCGACCGGGTGATCCTTTCCCATGTCTTGCCTTGCGTGGAGCATCCGACGGGCATCCTCCAGGAAGTACATCGCATCCTGGAGAATGGAGGTCGCGCGGTGGTCTGCGTTCCCGATGCGAACCGGTTCGCGTGGCGCATGGTCCGGGTGTTCTACGATCGTCTGCCCAACGTGCGGGCGTCCGGCGTACGGCCCCACCGCCGGTTCTCTCGGGCCGAGGTGGTTGACCTTCTGGAGAGCCACGGATTCCGGGAACGCGAGTGCCGCTATGTCTGCGGCGCCGAGGCGGTCGTCTTACTCGAGAAGACGTGACCGCGCCGGTGAAGCCGGGCCATCAGTTGCGAAAGAACCGCGCGTCGCAAGCAAATACTTCCAAGGGACGAAGCCGGATCTGCGGGAACTCCCGATGCGTGGGATTGATCAACCAGTTTGATTCCGATGGAGCAAGGGCGGAGGGAACGATGAGGACTGCTGCCCTGTGTTCGCGGACGAACCGATCCCCAATGAGCGCCTGTTCAGGTGGAGCGGGAGTCTGGCGCCAGTTCCCTGGCAGATCCGCCGGCGATACGGTCTTCCGCGATACGCCCCGAGGGACTTCGGCCGTCGCGACGACCAGATCATTCGGCGGATCGTTTGGGTCCAGGTGAACGAAGTATTCCACGATGGCGAGCGAAAGGCGTTCCGCGGTGTAGGCAAGACGCGTGCCAATGCTTGACCAGCGCCCGCCGTAACGTAGCGCTCCTTCACCGTCGAGCGGGTTCTTCGCGTAGGACCTTCGCAGGATGCTGTAGACAACGGTCAACTGACGCCGCCGTAGGCGATTCGCCCCAGCACGTTCTCGACAGATCGCGCACCGGGCTCGGTGTCAATGAGTTGCAAGGGCGTGCTGCCCCCCAGGGCGCGGTTCGGGGACCGGAGCCAGCGGATTGCTTTGTTGTCGTCGCCGAGACTCCGTTTCGCCAAAGCCACAATCCGCGCGAGCCGATAGAGGCGATCTGATTCGTGCCGGGCTAGCCGTCCCTGCTGGCGTCTCCTCTGCAGGCTTCGAGGGGAGAGATCCAGGCTGGCCGCCAGTTCCTTCAAGGTCAAGCCGGTACCCTGCATCAGTTCGTGCACGACTGGCTGCGGAAAACCCTCGCGGATCGCTGCCTGGAGGTCTGATTCCGTCTTGAAGGCACGGCCGAGAACCGGTTCGCCGCCCAACTCTCCAATCACAGCTCGAAGGTGGCTGACCATTGTGTCTTTCAATGTACCGACAAATGGCACGCTCCCACGCCGGCCCTCCCTCATCGGAACCTTCTACAATAGCGGGCAGTGCTGGAAGCGGGACCGCCAGATTGGGAGTGTGAACCGGAAGGAGATTCCGCTCACCTGGAAGCCGTCCTCGCGGAACTGCCGAACCGTCCCGCTGTCTACAAAATCTCGCTCCACACGGGCGATCCTTACCTCGGCCGGACGCACGTGCTGCGGCGCCGCCTGCGGCGTCTGGTCACGCAGCGACTGGCGGCTTCGGCCGCGCGGATCGAAGCGTGGTGGACCGGCTCGCAGTTGGATGCGCTGCTCACCCTCTACGCACTGGCACGCCGTGCGTTTCCAGCGAGCTACCGGCGCCGCATCCGGCTGCGGATGCCGGCCTACATCAAGCTCATTCTGTCGAATCCGTTCCCGCGCACGGTCGTAACGGCGTCGCTGGGACGGTCGCCCGCGGTCTACTACGGGCCGTTCCGGTCGCGCGCCGCCGCGGAGCGGATGGAAGGCGAGGCCCTCGGTCTCTTCCAGATCCGTCGCTGCGCGGATGATCTGGAGCCGCGTCCCGATCACCCTGGCTGCATCTATGGCGAGATGAACCTGTGCCTGCGGCCTTGCCAGCAGGCCGTCTCCATCGATGAGTACCGTCACGAGGCGGACCGCGTGGCGGAGTTCTTCCGGAGCGGCGGCCGCAGCGCCTTGGACTCGGCCGTCGACGCACGAGAGCGCTCCAGCGCGGAGATGCTGTTCGAAGAAGCGGCGCGCGAACACAAGCGGATCGAAAAGATCGAAGGAGTCCTGGGTTTGCGCGATGCCCTCGCCGCCGACATCGGCCGGTTGCACGGCGTGGCGATCACGCGCGCTCCGGGCGACGGCGCGGCCGACCTCCGCTTCGTGCATGGCGGAACCTGGCAGCCGCCGATCCGCTTCGAAACCGCGGGCGGAACTGGCGTTTCGATGGACTCACGCCTCCGGGAAGCGGCTGAAGGCCCGTGGACCGAGGCTCACCCGCGCGAGCGCCAGGAGCACCTCGCGCTGCTCGCACGGTGGTTCTATTCAAGCTGGCGGGACGGCGAGTGGATTCCCTTCGACAGCTTCGATGCCATCCCCTACAGGAAGCTGGTACGCGCCGTGTCGCGGGTGGTGCGCGGGTGAGGCTGATCCTGCCGCTGCTGCTGGCCGTCCCTTTGCTGGCGCAGCCGGACCTCGTCCCCGAGCCGGCCTGGCGCGCGATCTTCGGGGCTGTCTCCGCCCGCCAGATCATGGAAGACACCGAGGCGCTGTCGCGGCGCCATCGCTACCCAAACTCGCGTGGCTTCTTGGACGCGGCAGCGTGGGTGCAGGAACGCGCCGCTGAAGCCGGCCTGATCAACCCGCGACTGGAGCGTTTCGACGAACGCGCGCCCTTCTGGGACCCGGTCGAAGCGACGCTCGACCTGCTCGCTCCGGAAACGCTCCGTCTGGCGGACTTGCGCGACGTCCCGGTGCTCCTCATGGAACGCAGCGCCGACGGCGAGATCGAAGGCGAGCTTGTCGACGCCGGTGAAGGCTCGCGGGCGGAGGACTTCGCGAATCTCGACGTGGCGGGCAAGATTCTGCTGACGCGGCGCAGTCCCGGGCGCTTGTGGCCGGACCTGGCGAAGCGGGGCGCCCTGGGCGTTCTCTCGGCGGCTTCCCCGCGCTTCTTCGGACGTGCCGTACCGGCGGAGGCCACCGCGTGGCAGCAGGCCCCTCGCGGCGCCGTGGCATTCTCGATCAGCCCGAAGTTGGGCACGGAACTCGCGGCTCTCCGCCGCCAGGGACCCGTTCGCGTGAAGATGCGCGCGCGATCCGGGCAGAGCGCGCCGGGGGCGACGGCCCTGCTTCTCACCGAAATGCCGGGCGGCGCGCCGGGACGCGATGTAGTCGTTGTGGCGCATCTCGATCACCAGCAGCCGGGCGCCAACGACAACGCTTCCGGCAGCGCGGCGATCCTCGAAGCAGCCCGTGTGTGGCGGCAGTTGATCGGCACCGGCGCGTTGCCCGAGCCCCGCCGCCGTGTGCGCTTCTGGTGGTCGACCGAGATCTCTTCGGAAGGAAAATACTTCCAGCGTTATCCCGACGAGTCCCGGAACATCCTGCTGGCGGTGAATCTTGACCAGGCCGGCGGCGAACGGGGCGCGGACAACCACCTGATCGCGATTCTTTCGCCGGACTGGCTGCCGTCCTGGGCGGACGATCTCATCCACCAGATCGCCGGATCCGCCGGCCGCCTCGCGCCGCCCGAGCACGCACCCTCGCCGCTCACGCTTGCTCCGGAAGGCAGCCAACAGCCGCTGCGTCCAGTGTTCTGGCCGTATGCGCCGTTGAGCGACCACGTCCCGTTCGTGGACAAGACGGTGCGCGTCCCGGCGATCAGCTTGGCGGTCCCATCGCTATCGGTCATCCACACCGACTTCGACTCTCCCGCCCGGCTCGATCCGACGTGGCTGAAGCGCTCAGCCGCGGTGACGCTGGCGGCCGCCGCGTGGGCGGCCAACGCGGGTCCGGAGGAGGCGAATGCGCTACTCCGCTATTCGACAAGCCAAGCCGCCAGCCGGATCGCCGCGGCGGCGGACCGGCAAGCGCAGTTGAAACAGGAGGAACGGCGGCTCGACTCGTTCCGTGCCCTGGACCCGGCACTCGACATAGAGCCTCACCGCCGCCGTCTCCGCGCGGTTGCGCGGGCTCTCGACTAAAACGACAACTTCAAGCCGAATTGAATGATCCGCATCGGATTGCGCAGGGTACGCACTTCGCCCATGCGCGCGCCGTCGGGGACCAGCGAGTTGATGCTCGTGAAGCCGATACCCGTTGGTTGACCGAAGAATGGAGTGTTCAGCGCGTTGAAGAACTCCGACCGGAACTGGAGCCGGTAGCGTTCCTTGAAGTCGATGTTCTTGAAGAACCCGAAGTCCAGATTGCGCTGGCCCGGCGAGTTCATGACGTTGTAGCCGGCGTTGCCGAAGCGGCAAAGCTCGGGCCGCGCCGGGACATTGCATGTCACGCGGGCGAAGGCTTGCGGGTCGAACCAAAGCTGCCGTGTCGGATTGTCGAGCCGTCCATCGGCGATGCGGTCGGGGCGCATCGCGCCGGCGCCGGTGTTCAAGTCGTTCGGCTGCGTGATGTTGAACGGGAATCCGCTTCGCAGCGAGACGATGCCGTTCGACTGCCAGCCCCCGAGAACATGCTTCAGGAGTCCCGGTAGTCTGCCTCCCGGCATCTCCCACACCCAGTGCGCGACGAAATTGTGAGTCTGATCGAAGCGGAACCGCCCGCGGCCGTCGCGACGGTCGACGCGCGGGTTCTGGAAGCCGCCCTCCTCGTTGCCTCCCGCTTCCCCGTCACCGTGAGATTTGCTGAAGACGTAGGACACGCCGGCGGCCACTCCGGATGCGAAACGCCTTTCCAACTTTGTCTGAAGACCATGATGGAATGCGTTCCCCGAACTATCGAGGTAGCGGATGTTGGCCAGCGACTGCACACCGAGCTGGGGCGTTGCCGGGTCATAGAAGAAGGGGAATGGCCGCCTGGCTTGCACGTTTGTGTTCGGCGACGGATCCGCGTTGTTGAACGGCGTGATGCTGTTCTGCACGAACGATCCCTTGCTTCCCACGTATCCAACGGTGAACGCAGTGCCGAAGGGAAGCTCGCGCTGAATATCGAAACTCCACTTCCACACGTCCCCGTCGTTGAGGTCGGGGCGGACGTGCAGAAGCGACACGGGCCGGGAGACCGCTCCGCCGCCTACCAGGGAAAGGAACGGATCGTTCAACGTGATCGGGTTGCTCGTGGGCCGGATGCGCCGGGTCGCGACATTGTAGTTGGCGCCGTCCGCGCCAATCGTGGGGATGGTACGCACCGCGTCGGTGACCTGCTGGAAGAGGAGGCTGCCCGATTTCGGCGGATTCAGGCTGAGGATCGTGAACGCATTCCAGTGCATCGGGTTGTTGAACCAACCGGCGCCGGTCCGGATGACCCATTTCTCCGACGGACGGTACGCGATCCCGATGCGTGGCATGAAGAAGCGAACGTCCTGCTCCCACAGCTTGATCGCGCCGCGCTCGTCAACGAACTCCGGTCCCATCGTCGGGATGGCTACCCCAGTCGCCGGATTGATGAATTCCGAACCGCGGCCCTCGCCCGGAAAGTCCAGGGTGCGCCACAGACCTTTGGAGTCCCTGGGGTTCTGGATGTAGTCGAAGCGCAGACCGTAGTTCAGCGTCACCTTGGGATGGATCTTGAAGTCGTCGTTGATATAGGCTCCCCACCGGGTTCCGACCGGGATGGTTAGTGGCAGGCCTTCCGCAGTTTCAGTCGTGGAGGGCACTCCCAACATGAACGAGGCGAAGTTCAACCCCGCTTCGTTCCCGCTCCAGTTCACTCGCCCTGTCGGCAGGTTCGCCCCGAGTTCGTTCATCCTGGTGCGGTTCATCTCAAAGCCGAACTTCAGGTTGTGCCGGCCTTTCACCCACGTGAGATGGTTGCCAACCTCGTACCGGTCCGGGTTGTTGAACGTCGAACTATCGCCGATGTTGAAGAGCGTCAGGTTCGGGTACCCATGTTCGGTGGGCGTGAGCGGGCGGTTTCCGTCGTTGAACAGCCTGAACTGCCCGATTCCCAGTGCGTCCATCGAGAAGCTCTCGTCGTTCGTGCGGGGAGAGAGAGAGTCCGTGTTGAAGAACTGGAATCCGAAGCGGAACTCGTTAATCATCGTCTGGCTCACCATGTGAACCCATTGCGTCGCCAGGTTCTGCGTGCTCGTCGTCGTTTCCAAAGGGAAGTTCGGATTCACGCGCTCCGAGGTCAACGAACTGTCATTCACGGCGAGCCTGGCAAAGACGCGGTCGCGCTCGCTAAAGTGATGGTCCACGCGCCCGAAAATTTGATCTACGTTGAGTGGGTTCGGCAGCGGGCGCCGGAAGTTGATGTCGAGCGGGTCCGGCGCCTGGAACTGCGGCAGCGGTACGACCGGCAGGATATTGTTCGTGATGCCCGGATGCAGACGGGTTTGTGGAATCACGTTATTCGGGAAGGGGTCACCCGTGAACGGATCGAAGACGATGATCGGGGGGCGGAAGTTCCGGTTTGTGGCCGGGTTCACCGCGCCGGTCAGAACTTCTCCGAAGTCGCCGCGGCGCATCCGTTCGGTGGGATAAGCCGCTTCGCCGATGCCCGTCGTGACTTCACGGCGCGCCTCCCAGTTCGCCGACCAGAATGTCTTATTCTTGACGATCGGGCCGGTGGCGACGAAGCCGAACTGGTTGAGCCGGCGCGCATCCTTCCTGGCCCGGGGGCGCCCCGGCGGATTCTGGAAGTTGAGGAAGTAGTTCTCGGCGTCGAATTTGTCGTTACGCAGGAACTCGAACAGCGTGCCGTGCAGGTCGTTCGTGCCGCTCTTCATCGTCATGTTGACGACCGCGCCGCCGCCGAACCCATACTCCGCCGAGAAGCTGTTCGTCTGGATCTTGAACTCCTCCACCGCCTCGATCGATGGCACGAATGGCGTGATGGCGCGGCGTGGGTCGGCGGCGTTCGTGCCGTCGATGCTGACCGTCTGGTGCAGTTCACGCACGCCATTGGCGCTGACCGAGAATGAGCCGTTGGGAATGTAGCCGCCCTCGCCATTGTTCATGCCGGAGCGGTTGCCGAACTGTACCCCCGGAGTCAGTACCGCCAGTTGCACGATATTGCGGCCGTTCAGCGGCAGTTCAACGATGCGTTTGTTCTCCACGACCGATCCGACAGTCGCATTCTCCGTGTTCAGCAGAACCGCTGAGGCGGACACGTTCACCGTTTCGGTGACCGCACCGATCTCCAGCACGAAATTCTGCCGGACCTGAGCCGCCGTCTCCACGCGAAGACCGCTGACAACCTGCGCGCGGAAGCCCTGTGCTTCGCAGCGGACCTGGTAGTTGCCGACTTCGACGAGTTGGAAACTGTAGAAGCCCGCGTCGTTCGACGTCAGGCTGCGCTCGATGCCCGTGCCCACATTGCGGATGACGACGCGCGCTCCCTGTACGGCCGCGCCGCTCGAGTCGGTCACCAGTCCTTGAATCGTTTGTGTGACGGATTGCGCCGGCAGGGAACCGCCGGCGAGAAGGAACGTTGCCACAAGGGCGGCCGCGCTTCGCAGCCGTCCAGAGAGAGGGAAAAACCGGGGAAACCCCATCGCCACCTCCAGTGGTGATGGATATTATCACATCCAGCCCGCGAGTCAAGAAGCTTAATCCAATTTAATACTGCGACTTTACCGGAAATTTGTATACGGTCCCGTGTGCTGCCAGTCCGCCGACACCAGTCCGTCGGGATCCCACACCGCCTTGCCGGCACGGATTGTGAGGGCGCAGCGCAACGACCTGGAGCCTGTCAGGCGCGCGTGGCCCATGTCGAGGAAGCCGCACGGACCCGGCTCCAGCGCGAGCAACGCGACGTCAGCCTGACCACCCTCGCGCAGGGTTCCCAATTCGGGCTGGCCGAGGGCTGCTGCCGCGCTCGCCGTCACGCGAGCCAGGACATCCGGCAGCGTCATGCCGAGATTGATCAGCTTGGACAGGGTGGTCATCATGTCGGCACGCGGCAGTTGCACGGACTCGATGGTCAGGTTTGTGGAGATCGTATCGGGGAGGAATCCCTGTTCGATCGCGGGGCCTGCAATGCGAAACCACAGGTCTCCGGTGTCAAAGCGGACGCCACGCTTGCGGGCGGCAGCCATCTCCGGGCGGAGCTTGCGCTTCGCATCCACGACGGCGGCTTCCCGGGCGAAGGCCTGTGTCTGAATCTCTCCCGCCTGTAGCGCGGCCGCGCCAGGACTCGCGGTGAGGAGGGGCTTACCCGCCGCTGCCGCGACCTGCCGGGCCTTTGCCAGGTCGGCGGCGCGCGGCGCCCAGACCCCGGCGACGGCGGCTGTGTGTTCTCTAGCGGCGCGGACGGATGCGCCGGCATCCGCGTCCTCGCTCACATGCAACCAGCAGAGGACGCGGGTGTGCGCCTCGGACATGCGTTCGTGGGCCGCGGCAAACCCTTCGGCCGTGGCGCTCCCGGCATCGATCACCGTCGTGACTCCGTTTCGCAGCGCATGGTGGTCGGCGTGGACGCCTCCCGGGCGCCCAGGATCGCACCGCGCACGCAGGTCGATCAGTCCCGGCGTCACCGTGTACTCTTCGGCATCGATCACCAGTCGCGCCCGGGACGCCGGCAGCGAGGGGGCGATCTTCGCAATCCGGTCTCCGACGATTCCGATGTCCAAACGCCCCTTCCCGCTGGCCCCGGGATCGAAGACTTCACCGCGCCTGATCAGGAGATCGAAGATCGGCTCCTGCGCCCTCAGGGGTGCGGCGCCCAGCAGAAGCAATGCATCGCGGCGTCTCATTGCAGCACCTCGTAGTCTCCCGCCTTGCGCCAGTCTGGAAAGGCGATGCCGTCGCGGTCCCAAACGATGCGTCCGTCGCGCACCGTGAGAACGTTCACCAGCCGCTGGCGGCCCATCCGCTTCTTGTTGAGGGCATCGCGAAACGCAAAGACGCCAGTCTCGAGACGCAGCACCGCGATGTCCGCGCCCCTGCCCTCGCCCAATGTGCCAAGCTCCGGATACTTGCTGATCGCTTTGGCCGGATTGGCCGTCGAGCGCAGGACCGCATCCTGCAGCGTCATGCCGAGCAGCATCATCTTCGAGATGCAATTGGGCATGTCGGACCGGGTGCCCATGATGCTCTGCTTGTGCAGGTCGGTGCTGATGGTGTCCGGCGGGAAGCCCTGCTCCATTGCCTTGGACGCAACCGGCCAGAGAAAGCTGCCCGCGCCATGGCCCATGTCGAACAGCACACCGCGCTGGCGGGCTTCGAACATCCAGGGCTGGACTTTACTGGTGAAACGGTCAATCACTTCCACCTGCCGGTCGTTGTAGAAGTGCGTGTGCATGTCACCCGGCCGCAGGATCTCCAGCAGTTTTTCCCGGGTGTGCCTCTGCGTTCGCGTCTGGATGTGGTTGTCCAGAATCACCGGCGTGTTCGACAGGCGCCCGGCCTCGACGGCGCGCCGGACAGACTCCCAGCCGGGCGGTCCGAAGTGCGCGTTCTTGATGCCGACGATCAGACCGGGATACTGCCTGATCTTTTTAGCCGTCGCCACCGGATCCATATCCTCGACGTTGTCTTCGCTTCCGACCATTCCGGCGCCAACGATGTTCAGGAAGACGAGAATGCGCGTTGCGGACCGGTCGATCACGACCTGCTTGAAGTCCTCGAACGTCCGCCATCCGGCGCCGCCGCAGTCCACCGCGGTCGTCACGCCCGTGGGCAAGGCGGTGTCGTCCTGCGACAGGGCTCCTTTGGTGCCATAGGCGTGCGCATGGAGATCGATCATGCCCGGAATGACGTAGAGCCCCGCGGCATTGACGACTCGCTTTGCACTCGAAACCGGGATCGAATCGGCGACCCGCGCAATGCGGGCGCCGGTAACGGCAACATCGGAAACGCGACCGATTCCGTTCGCCGGATCGATGACATGCCCGCCCCGCAATAGGAGATCGAATTCGGCTGGGGGTTGGGCGGAGGCGAGCGCGGAAGCCAGGAGCAACAGGGCCGGCGGTCGCATGGATAACACCTCCGGCTCAAGATCCTATCACAGGAATAGCGATCAGGCCTGGCGTGTTTTCCGTGTATCGAGCCAGACAGAGGTTCCCGTAAACGCGATGCCGATGCCGACCACCACCAGCACAATCGCGAAGAACGGGTCCGACGTGCGCACGTAGAGCCAGAGGACGAACAGCCAGAGAATGCCGCGGACCGCGACTGTTGCAGGGTAGAGCGGCGCGGTTCGGTGCCTGATGACCTGCAGGATCACCAGGCCGAGAGCCAGCATCAGGACGCCGGCGAACCTCGGGAAGACGTCGCCGTAGTCGCCGCTGGCAAACATCAGCTTCAATGTGAGCGCCGGCGCGAACATCAGAGCCAGGCCGGTCGCCGTGAGATAGCCGAATAAGTAATAGAGACTGGCCCGGGAGCGGTGCATGAGGAGAATCTTAACCGATTCCTGTCACCGGGTCTTCTTCTGTTCCAGGCTTTTCACCCACTCCGCGACGATTTCCCTGCGTTCGCCCTGTGTCCAGGCCGCCTCGATCGCTTCCGCGTCCTGGCCCGCGGCGCGTCCCAGCAAAGTGAAAGGACCCACGGCGTGGGGCAGGCTGTTCCACAGCGCCATCTCCCGCAACGGAGCCAGTCCCCGCTCGCGCAGGAGGCTCAGCGGCTTTTCCTGATTTTCGTCCGTCAACACGAGGAGCGATTCGACAGCGCGCATGCGGTCGCGCAACTCGACCGAATGCAACATCTCGACGAACCAGGTCGGCTCGACGCGGATGCGCTGCTCGGGCTCAGCCGCATCGAGCACCGCCAGCGCCGTCAGGGCGCGCATGGCGTTGCCCCGCACGTCGGGGTCCGGATCCTGCATGGCGCGCTGCAGGTCGTTCACGACGCCCCGTTTCTCCTTGACGTAACCCAGGACGTACGCCGCGATGGCGCGGTGCTCTTCATCCGCCGATTGTTCAAGGACCTTCCGCAGGTGGTTCGTCTGGGCGTGGGCCAGGATCTGGAACTTCTGCTGGTGGCGGCGGGCTTCCGGGTCCTCGCTGAATGAATGCCCGCGGCGCAGGTCTTCGGCCGCAAACCCCTGCCGGGCGGCGCGCGCCAGAGCGCTGCTGAACTGGCGGTACGTCCCGACGACGTCGTCGTCGAGCAGGATCTCGCCGTCAGGCAGCGACCGCAGCGCAAAATAGGGGGCGCCCCGCTCCTCGACGCCGACGAACAGGGCCACGCCGCCCTCGTCGCTGCAGCAGGCGGCCTCGACGCGCGCCTGCACGATCTGCGGCAGTTCCTCGATGCGTTCTTCCAGGTCTCCCTTGGAAGCGGGCAGTGGAAGACCGACACGGAGACCGGCCTTCGCCAGGACCCGCTCCGCACTCACCCGGTGCAGTCCGTACACATCGATGGAGACAACGGGAGGAGCCGAGTCGAACAGCTTGGTCGGCTGGGCCGCCAGCGGCAGGACCAGCAGCCCGAGGAGAATGCGGTGCACAGGAGTGAGACGCGGCGCGGCCACGGAGGGCTACGCCTGTTTCTGCGCCATCTCTCCGATCACGGGAATCATGAACCGCTCGTTCTGGTAGGCCTTCCAGATCAGGAAGACCCAGAGCACGAGAGACCCCAGGCTGATCAGCGGCGCGACAAACCAGATGAAACCGCCCGTCACGACCGCCAGCGCCGGCAGCACGCCCCAGAACACGATGAGCAGCCCGACGCTCAGGAAGATCGACTGAAACGCGTGAAAACGAATGGTCTTGTTCCGGTTGTAGGGTTCGAGGACCAGGAACAGGATCCCCGTCAGCAATCCCAAAACGTAACAGAGCGCGGATGCGACGTTGTCGGTCATTCCCGCCGCTGTCGCGCCATGAGGGGCGCCAGGAGACGCCGCCGGCACGGGTGCGTCGGAGCTTCCCACGGAAGCGCCGCACGACCCGCAGAAGCGGCCTTCCACCTGGGCGCCGCAGCTTTGACAGAAAGGCATCGATCGTTTCCTCCGTCCTTTCCGCACTCTACTAGGCCGCCCGGAGATTTGCAAATTCCGCTGTGATACTATCCCAGTTTCAGTACTGTTACGTCGAGGGAACCCATGAAGGTCTATCACGGCAAGGAGATCCGGAACGTTGCGCTGGTAGGACACGGGCACTGCGGCAAAACGACGCTCGCCGCGGGTTGCCTGTTCGCGGTGGGGGCCACGAATCGCCTCACCCGGGCCGACGAAGGCAATACGCTCACGGACTTCGACGAAGAGGAAGTGCTCCGGAAGCTCACAATTTCCTCCGCACTTGCCTTCGTCGAATGGAAGAAGCAGAAGATCAACCTCATCGACACGCCCGGCTACAACATCTTCCTGCACGACACCAAAGGCGCGCTTGCCGCCGCCGACTCCGCGGTGGTGCTGGTGGATGGCGTCTCCGGAGTCGAGGTGCAGACGGAGAAGGTTTGGGGCTATGCCGATGAGTTCGCGCTGCCCCGGGCCATCGTGATCAACAAGCTGGACCGCGAGCGGGCCAGCTTCAGCCGGACGCTGGAGTCGGTCCACGAGAAGTTCGGGCGCGCCGCCGTTCCCATCCATCTCCCCATCGGAGAAGAGCGGGACTTCCAGGGCATCATCGACCTGATCGCGATGAAAGCGTACACCTACACCCCGGATGGCGACGGGAAAGGCAAAGAGACGGCGATTCCAGCCAATCTCGCCGACGCCGCGACCGAGGCTCACGAGACACTCGTCGAGATGGTGGCCGAAGGCAACGATGCGCTGATGGAGGAGTTCTTCGACAAGGGAACCCTCCCTGTCGATCACATCGTCGAAGGTCTGCGCGCCGCGGTGCTCGAACGCCGGCTGTGCCCGGTTCTGTGCGCTTCGGCGTTCCACAACGTGGGCACGGATCTCGTCCTGGATGCGGTCCTGGACTTCCTCCCTTCAGCGGTGGACCGTGGTCCCGTGAGCGCGCTTGTTGACGAGGCCGAAGCGAAACGCCCGGTCGCGGACGGTGAGCCGCTGGCCGTCTACGTCTTCAAGACCGTCGCCGATCCCTTTGCGGGCAGGCTGTCGTACTTTAAGGTGATGTCCGGCATCCTCAGGAACGACGCCAATCTGTACAACGCAGCCCGGTCGAGCGCCGAGCGCCTGTCGCACATCGGCTGCCTGCTGGGCAAGACCATTACACCGGTGACGGAGCTCCATGCGGGCGACATCGGCGCAGTGGCGAAGTTGAAGGATACGGTCACCGGCGACACCCTCTGCGAGAAGGGCGTCAACATTGCGTATCCGCCCGTGCGCCTGCCCGAGCCGTCCATCGCGTTCGCCATCGAAGCCAAGACCCGGCAGGACGAGGACCGCATGGGCAACGCGGTGCAGAAGGTGTTGGAAGAGGACCAGTCGCTGCGCTTCTATCGGGATGAACAGACCAAGCAGTTTCTGCTTGCGGGAACCGGCCAGCAGCACGTCGAGGTGGTCGTCAGCCGTCTGAAACGGCGCTACGGCGTCGAGGTGGAACTGCACGCGCCGAAGATTGCTTACCGGGAAACGATCCGCGGGCGCGCCGACGTCCAGGGCCGGCACAAGAAACAGACCGGCGGGCACGGGCAGTTCGGCGACTGCAAGATCCGCATGGAGCCGCTCGATCGCGGCGAAGGCTTCCACTTCGAAAGCGCCATCTTTGGCGGCTCGATTCCCAAGCAGTACATCCCTGCCGTGGAGAAGGGCATCGTCGAGACCGCGCAACAGGGCTATCTCGCGGGTTTCCCCGTGGTGGACTTCAAGGTTGTGGTCTATGACGGTTCGTACCACGATGTCGATTCTTCGGAGCTGGCATTCAAACTGGCCGCCCGCAAGGCGTTCCGGAACGCCATGGCGCAAGCGAAGCCGGCTTTACTCGAACCGGTGATGGGCGTCGAGATCCACGCGCCGGTCGAGTACGCCGGCGACCTGATGGGCGATCTCAACGGCAGGCGCGGCCGGATCAGCGGCATGGAGACACGGGGCGCCACGCAGATCCTCAAGGCGCAGGTACCTCTGGCTGAGATGCTCAACTACCAGAACGACCTCACGTCGATGACCCAGGGCCGGGCGTCGTTCACGATGGAGTTCGACCACTACGACTTCGTCCCGCAGTTGCAGGCCGACAAGATCATCGCCCAGGCGAAGGCGGAGCGCGGCGAGCAGGCCGAGGAGGACGAATAGAACGGCGCGTCGTGTCATTGATCGCCAGCGCCACCGAAACAGTTCACGCACTCGGCGCGGGACCCTGGCAGGTGGGGCGCTCTCACGAGTGCGACTATCCGGCATCCGTCACGGCGCTGCCGGTCTGTACACGCCCCCGGATCGACATTGCGGGCGACAGCCGCGAGATCGACACGCGGGTGAAAGCCCAGTTGCGCGATGCGATTTCGGTGTACGAGGTGTTTCCGGATGTGCTGGAACGCCTCCGTCCCACGCACATCCTGACTCAGACCCAGTGTGAGGTGTGTGCCGTGAGCCTGAAAGATGTCGAAGCGGCCTTAGGCCTGAGTCCGGCGCTTTCGCCGGCGGTGGTGCCGCTACACCCGAACACTCTCTCCGATGTCTGGGAGGACATCCGGCGCGTGGCCGCCGCTCTCGGTGTCCCTGAGCGGGGGGAGGGGCTGGTCACGTCGCTGGAAGTCCGCATGGACGCCGTCTCCCGCGCTGCCCGCGATCGACGGTCACGCCCCCGGGTGGCCTGTCTCGAGTGGCTGGAACCGCTCATGGCGGCCGGCAACTGGGTGCCGGAACTGGTCGAGCGCGCAGGTGGAATCAACGTGTTGGGCGCCGCGGGCCACCACTCGCCCTGGATGGAATGGGAGGAACTGGTGGCCGCGGACCCCGACGTGATCGTGCTCATGCCTTGCGGCTGGGACGAAGAACGCACCCGTTCGGAATTGCACTGGCTGTCGGACCGTCCGGCATGGCCCCGGCTCCGCGCGGTCAAGGCAGGGCGCGTGCATGCCGTCGATGGCAACCAGTACTTCAACCGGCCCGGACCCAGGCTGGTCGAGTCGCTCGAGATTCTGGCGCGCCTCTTTCACCCGGCATGATCGCCCTGGATGCGACCTATTCGGTAGGCTCCGGTCTGACCGGCGTCGGCGTCTATTGCCGCGAGGTCCTGTACGGACTTGCCGCGGCCCATCCCGAGGCCCGCTTCCGTTTCTGCTACCGGCCGCACCGCTTCTTCAAGGCGTTCCGCGAGCCTCTGCCATCCAACGCGCGCCGGGGCCTGCTTCAGGAGCCGCTTGGCTGGGGTTGGAGCGAGTTGTTCCACGGGCTGAACCAACGACTGCCGCGGACCCGTCTGCGGCGTGCCGTCACGACCTTCCATGACCTGTTCGTCCTGACGGGAGACTATTCCACCCCGGAGTTCCGGCGGCGCTTCGCCGAACAGGCGCGCGACGCGGCAGCGCGTTCCGACCTGATCCTGACGGTGTCGGAGTTCACTCGCGGCCAGGTGCGCGATCTGCTAGGCGTCGAGCCCTCGCGCATTCGTGCCATCCCTCACGGTGTGCATCCGAGAACGCCTCGGGACGTTCCCCGTCAACCCGTCATCCTGCATGTCGGCGCCATCCAGAAACGGAAAAACCTGGAGCGGCTGGTCGAGGCGTTCGAACGGATCTTCGCGGACCGGCCCGAATGGCGCCTGGTTCTGGCCGGCGGAGCCGGTTACGGCGCGGCGGCAATTCTCGATCGCATTGCACGGAGCGGCTGCCGGTCGAGGATCCAGGTGACCGGCTATGTGACTCCCGAAGAACTGGACCACTGGTACGCGACGGCGTCTGTGTTTGCCTTTCCTTCGCTCGACGAGGGCTTCGGCATTCCGGTACTGGAAGCGATGGCCGCGGGATTGCCGGTGGTGACATCCCGGCGTGCGGCGCTTCCAGAGGCTGCCGGAGACGCGGCTCTCCTCATCGATCCGGAAGACACGGACGAACTTGCATCTGCCTTGGAGAGATTGAGTTTGGACGAGGAGTTCCGGAGGACGCACCGCCAGCGCGGACTGGTGAGGGCCGCGCAGTTTCCCTGGACGCGCACAGTCGAGCGAACCTGGGAGGCCTACCGGAGTCTGCTGACGGGCTAGCTGGACTCGTCCTCGACAGCGATCTTCAAGGCCTTCAGGAACTTCTGATCCTGCGTGGTCAGCTTGATCTTCCCTGCCGATTCGAACGTCTCTGGGACCACGAACTCGCCGCTCGAGGGGCCCTCGGCGTCGTCCTGCTCGTCCCGCTTATTGAATCCGATGGTTGCCTCCAGCACAAGGAAGACGTCGTATCCTGCGCGCTTGATCTCGCCGATGGCCTCGGCGATCCGTTCGGAATCGGACAGCGACTCGTTGATCGCGTTGCCCAACTCCTGCATCAAACCTTTCAGACGTTCTTCCACTCTCAGCCTCTTTCCGCGGCTACGCTCTACTAAGTGGATGCCCCCGGTCCACGTATGGTTCCACAAACCCGAGCGCAGGGTAGCCTTCATTGTAGTGGACATCCTCCGGGCGTACAAGGGGATGACAACCCTAGGGCGGGACGCCGCATCCGGTTGCGGCGCAGCCTGCGCCCGGCCGGCAAAGATCAGCTTTCTCTGCTTCCTTTATCGGTCAAAACCCGCCTCTTCGCAAGCGGAAGTTGGGCCTGATATGCTGAGAAGGCATGGAACGGCCTGTGACGAGATGGCTGCGCCGCCTGTTTCTCTGGGACTTCCCGCGCGGGTCGTGGCAGTACGACGTAATCGTGCTGGCCATCCTGGCGTTCATCTTCGTGACGCCGCGGGCCTGGTTCCGCGACCAGCCCCGGATCCCGAGCGCCGCCAGCGTCTTTCTGCTGCCGTCCGGCAGGGGCGAAGGCGGGCTGTGGGTCGACGCCCCCTTGCTGGAAGGGGTGCCGCCCGAACAGCGCGTGGCGAAACTGAACGAGTTGCTTAAAGGCCGCACGCCCTCGGCGAAGGTGATCCGGGTTCAGGAGGTCTTTGACGAAGCCGAGCAGGAGTTGAAGGGGTACATCGCCATTACCCAGTAGCCGGGAACCGCTCTTCGCCGGATACGTCTAACCTGAAGAATGCTCACGCGCGCCTTCGTTCCAGTCTTCGCTCTTGCTCTCGCGGGGTCGGCTCCCGCGCAGGCGGACCTGCTCGCGCGGATGGATCAGGCCGCAACCGCGTTCCGGTCGATGTCGGGGTCCATGCGGAGCGTCAACCACACGGCAGTCATCGGCACGGACGAGGTGGAGAGCGGCACACTCCTGGTGAAGCGTGTCAAGGCCAACGATGTCCGGATGCTCACCCAACTGACAGAACCTGACGAGAAAGCCGTCGCGTTCCAGGGCGGGAAGGCCGAGATGTACCTCCCCAAGGCGCAGCTCGTCCAAGTCTATGACATCGGCAAGAACAAGGACTTGCTCGCGCAGTTCTTCCTCCTCGGATTCGGAACGAGCCGGGCCGAGATGACGCGCGATTTCACCATCGAGCAGGGCGGCGAGGAGACCGTTGCCGGGCGCAAGACGATCCGGATCGGACTGACCCCGAAGGATCAGAAGATCCTCCAGCACTTGAAGAAGGTCGAACTGTGGGTCGCTCCGGATACCGGATATGCCGTCCAGCAGAAATTCCACCAGGGAGGCGGCGACTACCGGCTCGTCACCTATACATCACTCGAAATCAATCCCCAGATTCCCGATGCAGCTCTCAAGCTGAAACTCCCGCGCGGCGTCAAGCGCGAGATCATGGGCCAATAGGATACTGAAAGACTCAGACGATTTTCCAATGGCGTCCTCTTTTTCCGCGGAACGCCTGCGCTATATTGACTGGCTGCGTGGATTCGCCGCTGTCATCATGCTGCAAGGCCATACCTTTCATTCCTTTGCAAAGCCGGAAATCCGCGACGGCGGACCCTACGTGCTCTCGCAATTCGTGGGCGGCATGCCTCCGGCCATTTTTCTTTTCCTCCTGGGCGTGACCCTCGCGTTCCGCATGGACGGCGGACAGCGCCGGGGGGCAGGGGCCTGGGAAAGGGTCAGCGCGGCGCTGCGCCGTGCGGGATATCTGCTGAGCCTCGCGTTCCTGTTCCGGCTCCAGTTGTGGGCTTTCGCGGGCGCATCCAGTCCGTGGACGGATCTGCTTCGGGTGGACATCCTCAACTGCATGGCGCTGGCCGTGGCGGCATTTTCCACGCTGGGCGCCTTCACGACGGCGGAGCGCGCGCGGTTGGGCGCGCTGTTGGGGCTGAGTGTGGCGGCGGCGGCGCCGGTCGCGTCGCAGTTGCACTGGCATGCTGCTCCGGCGATGCTCCAGCACTACCTTGCACCGGACGCCCTCGAATTCGGGTTCTTTCCCTGGGCCGCATTCCTCGCATTCGGCGTCAGCGCCGGCAGCATCCTTCGGCTCGTCCCGGAAGAGCAGATGGACCGGCTGATGCAGTGGGGGACGCTGCTCGGCGGTGGTCTCATCGTGGGAGGACGCTTCTTCGGCGACATCCCCTATTCGCTCTACCCGGCCAGCAACTTCTGGCTGGACAGCCCCGCGTTGACCTTGATCAAGCTAGGCATCCTGCTGTGGATGCTGGCCTTCGCTTATCTGTGGACACGCTATGCCGCCCCGGGTTGGAGCTGGGTCGCACAGCTTGGCGCCACCTCCCTGCTCGTGTACTGGGTCCACGTGGAGCTGGTCTACGGACGCTGGTTCGACCAGTGGAAAGACAGCATGGACGTGGCTCCTATTCTCGCGTTCACCGTTCTGCTGACGCTGGCGATGCTGGGCCTGTCCCTGATTCGCACCCGTGGTCCGGAGGCCCTGCGGGCGTTATTTGCCTGGGCGCCGTGGCCGGAACGGTCCGCCGAATAGCGCATGTTACAATCGCCGGAACAATCCGGTGAACGGCGAACACGAAAAAATCAAGGAGCATTACGGACTCGTCCGCGGGTTCGGTTTGCTGCAGGCGACCGCCCTCAACATGAGCAACATGGTGGGGGTCGGACCGTTCATCACGATTCCCCTCATCATCGGTGCGATGGGCGGTCCGCAGTGCATGCTTGGGTGGGCACTGGGGGCGTTGCTGGCGCTTTGCGACGGACTGGTGTGGGCCGAACTGGCCGCGGCGATGCCGGGCTCGGGCGGCACCTACCTCTACCTCCGCGAAACGTTCCGCAAGAACTGGCTCGGCCGTTTCCTTCCCTTTCTGTTCATCTGGCAGTTCATCATCAGCGGACCGCTCGAGATCGCTTCCGGCTACATCGGGTTTGCACAGTATCTGGGCTATTTCTGGCGTGACATGGGTCCCTGGGGGACGCGGTTAATCGCCGCGGGCGTGGGGTCTCTTGTCGTGCTGCTGCTCTACCGGCGCATCACCGCGGTTGGGAAACTAACGGTCGTGCTGTGGGCCGGCATGCTCGTCACCGTGGTCTGGATCATCGCTTCCGGATTCGCCAATTTCGACCCCGCCAAGGCCTTCGACTTCCCTCCCGGAGCGTTTTCCTTCAGCACCGGGTTCGCGCTCGGCCTGGGCTCGGCGATGCTGATCGCGATGTACGACTTTCTGGGCTACTACGACATCTGCTACATCGGCGGTGAGGTGCGGCAACCGGAGCGTGTGATTCCGCGCGCCATCCTGCTGTCGGTGATCGCGGTTGCGCTGCTGTACGCGGCGATCAATCTGAGCATCATCGGCGTCGTTCCGTGGCGCGAGGCCATGGAGTCGAAGTTCATTGCCTCCGAGTTCATGGAGGCCGTCCACGGGCCCTGGGCGGGAAAGACTGTCACGATCCTGATCCTGTGGTGCGCCGTCGCCAGCGTGTTCGCCCTGTTGCTAGGGTATAGCCGGATTCCTTACGCCGCGGCGCTCGAAGGGCATTTCTTCGCTCCATTCGGCAAGTTGCATCCAAAGGGTGAGTTCCCGCACATCTCGCTCCTGGTGATCGGCGGACTGGCCGTCCTGTGCAGCATGCTCGAACTGGAGTGGGTCATCTCGGCGCTGCTCACCGTGCGGATCCTGGTGCAATTTCTGGGACAGATCTGGGCGGTACACCACCTGCGCCGCCACCGCCCGGACGTGGAACGGCCCTTCCGCATGTGGCTCTACCCGCTGCCGTCGGCGGTGGCTTTCTTGGGATGGAGCTACGTCTACCTCACGTCAGGCTGGACCTTTATCCTTTCCGGTGCAGCGGTGTTGGGCGCGGGCGCCCTCGCGTTTCTCTGGTGGGACCGCCGGCGCACGGCCTGAGACGGGCTGCCGGACATTCCGGCCAAAGATCACCGACCCGGCCACGCGGAGTTATACTGAAACTTTGGGAGGCCACCCTTGAACAAGTACGGGAAGTTCAGCGTCCTGATCGTCATCATCATCGGAACCCTCGTCTGGCTGGCCACTGCCGGAGTCGGGGAAACCAGCACCTACTACAAGACCATCCCGGAACTCGCCGCGATGGGCGATAGCGCGACGGCCAAACGCCTGCGCGTTGTGGGAGATGTGGTTCCCGGCTCGATTGTCCGCAATGGCAGCGAAGTCGAATTCGTCATCAGCGGCAGCGAACAGACGTTGAAAGTGGTGTACCGGGGCACCGATCCGCTTCCCGACACGTTCCGCGACCGCGCCGAGGCCCTCGCCGACGGCCGCATGGGTCCTGACGGGGTGTTCGTGGCGAGCAAGATCCAGGCCAAGTGCGCATCGAAGTATAGCGCCAAGCCGGGAGAGCCCTACCAGCCGCCAACCTACGGCGGCACGGAAGCATCCAAGTACTAGGGGAACTCTGAAGTCATGGAAAATTTGGGCTCGTTGGCGCTCCTGCTGGCGTTCTGTCTCGCCATCTACGCGGTTGTCGGCTCGGTCGCCGGCCGCCTCCGCCGGAATGCTTTCCTGATTGCCAGCGCCGAGCGCGCTGTCTACTCCATCTGGTTTCTGATCACGCTGGCCTCGGCGATTCTCGTGCATGCCCTGATTACGGGTGACTACCGGCTGTGGTACGTCTGGCAGCACGCCAACAGTGCGATGCCGGTGGCCTACAAGTTTGCCGCCTGGTGGGGCGGACAGGAAGGGTCGCTGCTGTTCTGGTCGTGGCTACTGTCCACCTACTCCGCGGTCGCGATCTTCCAGAACCGGCGCAAATTGCGGGAGATCATGCCGTATGTGGTCTCGGTGCTGATGGGCACGCAGGCGTTCTTCCTGCTGTTGAACGTCTTTGTCGCCAGCCCGTTCACACTGATCGGCCAGGACGGCACGCCGGTCACCGCGGGCGACGGCCGCGGCCTGAATCCGCTGCTGCAGTACCCGGCGATGGCGATCCACCCGCCGATGCTCTATCTCGGCTATGTGGGCATGACCGTGCCGTTCGCCTTTGCCATCGGCTCGCTGCTGACGCGCATGCCGGGCGACGCCTGGATTCACACGACGCGCCGCTGGAGCCTGGTGACCTGGATGTTCCAGAGTATCGGCATCCTGCTGGGCGCCGGTTGGGCGTACGCGGCCCTGGGATGGGGCGGCTACTGGGCCTGGGATCCAGTGGAGAACGCTTCCCTGCTTCCGTGGCTTTCGGCGACGGCGTTCCTGCATTCGGTGATGATGCAGGAGAAGAAAGGCATGATGAAGGTCTGGAATGCGGTCCTGGTTTCGACGACCTTCTTTCTCTGCATCTTCGGCACGTTCCTCACGCGATCCGGCATTGTCAGTTCGGTGCACGCCTTCGCGCAATCGCCAATCGGCGGATACTTCATCGGCTTCCTGGCGATCGGCATCGCCGCCACGATCTACCTGATCCTCGACCGCCTCGATTACCTCAAGAGCGAAGCGGAACTGGAGAGCGTGCTGAGCCGCGAATCGAGTTTTCTGTTCAACAATCTGGTCCTGCTGGCGAGCTGCTTCGCGGTGCTTTGGGGAACGCTCTTCCCCGTGATTTCGGAAGCCGCGACGGGCGAGAAGATCAGCCTCGACGCCGCGTGGTTCAACCGGCTCATGATTCCGATCGGGCTCTTCCTGCTCTTCCTGACCGGCGTGGGCCCGCTATTCGCCTGGCGGCGCACCTCGGCCGACAGCCTGCGGAGGAACTTCCTGATCCCTGGCGTTGCGGCGTGCCTGGCCGTCGTTGCCCTGATGGCCGCGGGGATGCGGCAGTTTTACCCGCTGATTTCCTTCGGCTTCTGCCTGTTCGTCGCGTGGACGATCTTCGCCGAATTCTTCCGGGGCGCCAGGGCGATCAGCCAGAAGAACGAGATGGGTTTCGGGCGCGCGATCATCGAGCTGACCCACCGGAACACGCGGCGCTACGGCGGCTACATCGTCCATATGGCGATTGTGCTGATGGTGATCGGCTTCACCGGCGCGGCCTTCAATCATGACGTGACCGCGGAAGTGAAAGTGGGCGAACCGTTCCGCCTCGGCCTGTATGAACTGAAGGTGACCGAGGTGACGGACGGTGACAACCCCAACTACACCTGGCAGCACGCCAAGATAGCCATCTCGAAGGATGGGAAGGACTTGGGCTTCCTTGAACCGGAGCGGCAGTTCTATAAGGCCAACGAACAGCCGGTGGGACGGGTCGCGATCCGGCGGCGGCTCAATGAGGATTTGTACCTGAACTTCGCAGGCATGGGACAGCAGCCGGATACGGCGGTGGTGCAGGCCTACGTCTTCCCGCTTGTGGGCTGGATCTGGCTGGGCTCGGCGCTGCTGGTCTTCGGCACGCTGATCGCTCTGGTCCCGAGCAAGATCAAACTCCAGTACGCCAGGACGCAAGTCGTCGGCGTGACGAAGAAGACGGTTCCGGTCGAAAGCAAATGAGGACGCGTCTCATTCTCGCGGCGGCAGCCGCACTTGCCATCGGCGGCGCTCTTTTGGCGCAGATGGCGTCGACGAGCCAGAGTGTCGATGTGACGCGGGTCGGCGCGCGGCTGGCGTGCCAGTGTGGCTGCGCCGATACCGTGGCCACGTGTTCGATGCTCGGATGCAGCTTCGCCGCGCCGGCCAAGCAGCGGATCATGGAGATGCAGTCCGCTGGCACCTCGGATGATGAAATCATCCAGACCTTCATCCGCGAGTATGGCCAGGGAATCTTTCGTGGCGCTCCCAGCAGCTTCGGCTGGATGATCCCGTACGCGCTTCTGGCGGCCGGCCTGGCTTTGCTCACCTGGTTTGTGATGCGAGTGCGGACCCGGCCCCAACCGGTCGCGGCTCCGGATGTCGACCCGCATCTGGCCCGCTATAATGAGCAGATCGAGAAAGAACTGTCGAAGTTGGACTGATGACGATTGCGATCGCCTGCCTCGTCACCGCGGCGGTACTCTTCTATGTGCTGTCGGTGCGGGAGCGGGACATCCCCGAACCCGAGCCTGTCTCTCCGTTTGACCACCTGGACGAACGCAAGGCGGCCATTTACGAAAACCTGCGCGACTTGCAGTTTGAGTACCGCCTCGGCAAGCTTTCCGACAACGACTACCAGCAGACCAAGCTCGATTTGCAGAAGGAACTGGCCGGCGTCCTGGCTGAAGTCGACCGTCTGCGGGAGGAGCTGACGGCCAAGGGGAAACTGGCGCCCGCTCCGGCGAAGAAGCCGAAACCCGCCGCCAAGCCGGCGGCGTATGAGTGTCCCGAGTGCAAGGCAGTGTTCCCCGCGCCGATGAAGTTCTGCGGAGAGTGTGGCAAGGCCATGAGGGCGGAATCGGCATGAGAACGCTGCTGCTTCTCGTTTCCTGCCTGCCGCTGGCGGCGGCCGTGGATGGCGTGGTGATGAACCGGACCTCCGGCAAGCCCCAGGCCAACGCGACCGTAACGCTGTATTCTCTGGGACAGGCGGGGATGGAAGCGGTGGAGAGCATCAAGTCCGCCGCCGATGGCACGTTCACGATCGACCGTCCGGCGGATGGCCCGCATGTAATCCAGACCGCTTTCGACGGGGTCACCTACAACCACATGCTGTCTCCGGGCGCTCCGCGGACGGGCCTCCAGCTTGAAGTGTTCAATTCGGCCTCGCGCCCGGGCGCCGCCAAAGTCGACCAGCACATGGTGCTGTTCGAACCGGCGGCGGGCGAGATGGAAGTGACCGAGAACTTCCTCTGGCGGAACGACGGCACAACGACCTACAACGATCCGGACCGCGGGACCCTGAGGGTGTTTCTTCCCGAGTCCGCCCGCAGCCAGCGCGTGATGGCGACCGCGCCGCGCGGCATGCCCATCGAGCGGGCGCTCGAGAAGACGAACCAGCCGAACGTCTACTCCATCGACTTCCCGATTAAGCCCGGCGAAACCAGCGTCCAGGTCACCTACAAGCTGCCCTTCCAGTCGCCCGCAGCCTTCGAAAGCCGCGTGCTGCATAACGGGGGACGGACGAGTCTGATCGCGCCCGTCGGCGTCGAACTGGCGGGAGAAGGACTGCTGCCCCGCGGCCAGGAGCCGCGCACCCAGGCGTCGATCTTCGAAGTGAAAGCGCCGGCGTACAAAGTGGAGATCTCCGGAACGGGCGCGCTGCGGGCGGCCGCCGCGGCGGCCGAAGAGAGCTCCGGACCCCGCATCGCGCCGTTGATGCCGAAGGTCTACGACCGCCTCGTCCTCCTGCTGGTTCTGTCGCTCGCCATCCTCGCGCTCGGCTTCACACTCATGTTCCGGGCGGCCAAGGAGCGCAGGTAGTCGTGGCCGCGGCGGCGGTTGCCGTGCGCGACCTGTGGAAGTTCTTCGGCGACTACCCGGCCTTACGGGAAATCACCTTTGACGTGGAGCCGGGCACCTGTCTGGCGCTGCTCGGGCGCAACGGAGCGGGCAAGACCACGCTCCTGCGGTTGCTGGCGGGTTTTTCGCACCCTGGACGCGGCGAGGTCCGCATTCTGGGAGCGGGCGTCCGCGCACCGGAAACCCGCGCCCGGCTGGGTGTGCTGGGACACGGCATTTCCCTCTACGAAGAGCTGTCGGCATCTGAAAACCTGCACCTGTTCGGCTCTCTGTTCGACCTGCCGGATCCCGCGCGCGCGGTGGATGAATGGCTGGAGCGCGTCGGCCTTTCGCGCGTGCGTGACGGCCTGGTGCGGGAATTTTCGCGCGGCATGCGGCAGCGCCTGGCGATCGCGCGGGCGTTCCTGCACGGCCCGTCGCTGGTCCTGCTCGACGAGCCGTTCACTTCGCTCGACGACCGCGCCATCGCTGTCCTGCAGCAGGTTATCCGCGAAGGCCTCGCCGCCGGCTGCACCGTCATCATGTCGACGCACCAGATTCGCGAGGCGATGGAATTGGCCACTCACGCCGCGTTGCTTGCCCGGGGCCGGTTGCTCTACCACGGTCCCCGCGCTCCCGAGATGCTCGCCGACCCCGGCTGGCTGTACGCGCAGTACGGAGAAGCATGACGTTCTGGCGCCACACCTGGACCGTCTTGACGAAAGATCTGCGCGCCGAGCTGCGCACAAAAGAGGCGGTGAACGCATCGTTTTCCTTCGCGATCACGATCCTGCTGCTGATCAGCTTTGCCTTCGATCCGACCGAAGAAATGACGCGCGAATTCTCCGGGGGGCTCCTGTGGATCGTCTTCGCGTTCGCCGCCGTGCTCATTCTCAATCGCAGCTACGCGCGGGAACTGCCGAACGATTGTCTGGACGCGCTGATCGCTTCGCCCGCGCCGGCGTCCGCGATTTTTCTCGGGAAGGCGTTGTCGAATCTGTTCCTCCTGCTCGCCGTGGAAGCCGTCTGCTTCCCGGTCTTCGGCATCTTCTACAATGTGCGATGGATCGGCCAGTTCTGGCCCCTGTTGCTGGTGGTCGTGCTGGGAACCTGGGGTTTGACCGTCGTCGGAACCATGTTCAGCGCCCTGACGGTCAACATCCGTTTGCGGGAGGTGATGCTGCCCCTGCTTCTCTACACAACCATGATTCCCGGCCTGCTCGCGTCGATGCAGCTCACCGTGCATTTGCTGGCCGGCGAGCCACTCTCCACAGCCTTTGTCTGGCTGCGATTTCTGATAGGATTTGACGTGATCTTCACGGCGCTGGCGCTGACGTTCGTGGATACCGTCCTGGTGGGATAACGTATGCGGAAATCCATCATCATTCTGATTGCGTTGCTAGGCGTCGGCTGGGTCGTGTGGAATCTGCACACCGTGCTGCTCCAGCTTCCCGACGACGCCGATCAGGGTCCGGTCTACCGGATCATGTTCTTCCACATCCCGGCCTGGTTCAGCGCTGGAATCGCCGTGTTCATCGCACTCGGCTCCAGCATCGGGTACCTCATCACGAAGAACCTGAAGTACGACGCAGTGGCGCTCGCCACAACGGAAGCAGCGGTCGCGTTTCTCACAATCGGTCTCGTCACGGGATCCATCTGGGGCCGCATCAGTTGGGGCATCTGGTGGACCTGGGATGCGCGGCTGACCTCGGCGCTGGTCTGCTGGCTGCTCTACGCCGGCTACCTGGTGCTGCGGACGGCCATCGAAGAGCCGTCGCAACGGGCGCGCATTTCGGCGGTCCTGCAGATCTTCGCGTTTGCCGATATCCCGATCGTGTGGTACTCGATCGAATGGTTCCGCACCCAGCATCCGGGTCCGGTGCTGCGCGGCAGCGGCGAGATGGACGGTGCCATGAAGGCCGCCGTCTACGCCAACTGGCCGGCCCTGATGCTGGTGGCCGCGGCGTTTGTGCTGCTCCGCCTGCGCCAGGAGGAAGTGAAGCGCGAGATCGACAGCCTGCGGCGGATCGTCCACGCGGGCTAGCCCGGCGGAGCCGGTTTGGAGCCGCGACCGTGAGGGAGCGGGCGGAGAGTGGCTAGGAAGCTTTCATGGATCAACGCAATATCGAGTTCATGTTTTACGGGTTGGCGTCGGCTTGGGTCATTCTGGGCGTCTATGCGCTCACCCTGCTGACGCGGGAGCGAAAGATCGACGCGGAGCTGAAGCGGCTGCGCGGCTTGGTGGAGAACCGGGAGGAGACGAAATGAATCGGCGCGGACTCTTGAAGATGATCACCGGCGGCGCGTTCGCCGGTCTTGTCACGAAGCGGGAACTGGAGGCCCAGGCACAGGCCCGGCGCGCCACACGCGGCATGCCGTCGCCCATCATCAAAGACGTTCAGGCGATCGAAACAAGCCCGAACGGTCTCCGTCTGACCGTGGTGAAGGTCACAACCGACCAGGACGGCCTCTACGGCTATGGGTGCGCTACGTACACGCAGCGCGCCGACCTCGTGACGCCCGCGGTCAACAAGTACCTGAAGCCGCTGCTCGTGGGCCGTCCCGCCGACCGCATCGACGACATCTGGCAGGCCTGTTACAACGGCTCCTACTGGCGCAACGGCCCGGTGCTGAACAACGCCATCAGCGGCGTCGATCAGGCGCTGTGGGACATCAAGGGACGCCAGGCAGGCATGCCCGTGTACCAGCTTCTGGGCGGCAAGTGCCGCGAAGCAGCCGACTGCTACGGCCACGCCAGCGGCGCGGAGATTCCGGACGTGATCGAAAGCGCCCAGCGCTACATCGCCCAGGGATTCCGCCACGTGCGCGTGCAGGTCGGCACGCCGGGCATGGCGGGGTACGGCGCGGGACGCGGCGCCAAGCCCGTTGAGGCCCTGCACAACGATCCGGTGTTCGAGCCCGCCTATTACATCCGCCGCGCGCTGAAGCTCTTCGAAGCCTGCCGCGAGCAGTTGGGCGAGGAGATCGAACTGTTGCACGACGTGCATGAGCGCGTGAGCCAGATTCAAGCGGTACAGTTCTGCAAGGACGTGGAGAAGTTCAAGCTGTTCTTCTTCGAGGATCCGCTGTCGCCGGAAGACATCGCCTGGTTCCGCATCATCCGGCAGCAGTGCGCCACGCCGATCGCCATGGGCGAGCTGTTCAACAGCCCGCACGAGTGGAACCCTCTCATTGGCGAGCGCCTGATCGACTACATCCGGATTCACATCTCGCAGGCGGGCGGTTTGACGCCGTGCCGCAAGATCGCGGCGTTCGGCGAGATCCACGGCGTGAAGACAGCGTGGCACGGCCCGGGCGACGTATCGCCCGTGGGCCACGCGGCCAATGTCGCGCTGGACCTGGCCTGCTGGAACTTCGGCGTCCAGGAGTACTCACCGTTTAACGAGCGCCTGCAGGAGATCTTCGAAGGCTGTCCGGTGATGAAGAACGGCTATCTGTACGCGAACGAGAAGCCGGGCTGGGGCATCGAAGTGAACGAGAAGATTGCGGCGAAGTACCCGTTCGGCACGAATGAGAGCCCCGAACGCTCCCGCTACAACGGCGGTTGGGGCATCATCCGGCGGCGCGACGGCACGGTGATCAAGCAGTAGGCGGGGATCAGGCCGGAGCAGATCCGTTAGACAGCTTCGAGTTCCTTGAGGGTCCGCCCCTCCTTGTCCTTCCATGCAAGGAGGCCATTCGCTGATCCCCCGTGAACAACGGTCGCAGCCGCGCTCGGACTACTGAACTCTGCATCCCGGGTGAATTTGAAGTGATCGCTGTGCTGCCGCAAGGTTCCATCCTCGATCAACTTGTTACGCGTCACAAGCGTATAGGGCCACTGATGGGCCGACGCGCGCTCTTTGAGGACGGCCTGTGATCCTTTGAGGACGACGAAACCGTTCGGCGCGAGATGGCCTGTGGCTCTGAGGCCTTTGATGTCGCAGAAAAGAACTCGCTTCTCGGCTTGCCCTCCTGGCGGTTGACCGATCGGCAGCAGTGCGTCGGCTCCAAGGACCGGCATCAACTGGTGAATCCGCTCGAGAAAGATCTCCATGTCCTCACGGTCGGATTCGGGGAGCTTCGCCCCGCTTGACTGACCGTTCATCACGGTGGCCCTGCCAACCGATTTGGCCTGTTCGATCAGGCGGCCCTCCAGATAACGAATATGCGCCTTGGTCAGATTTTCATCTTTGGTAATGAAAAAGACGACATGGTTCCAAAAGTCCTTGTCGAGATGACCGCGCAGGCGATCGCGAATGCTTTCAGCTTCGCCCACGTACACTGCCGTCTTCCCGGATTCTGAGTCAACGCCGCTCAGGAAGTACACGCCCGGCTTTGCGGCCTCTTCTCGCGAGAGAACACCATCCAGTTCACTCCGCGGACCAGCGATAGCCTTTCCGGTCCAGTTTGAGATCTCAGCGGTCCTGAGGCGCTTCGGATCGCCATGGACGAGAAACAGCTTAATGGTTGCACTCGGCATTCAATGTGTCAGCGTGCTGCTTTGACACGATGATTCTAGCCCAGGAGGCTGGTTCCCGGAAGCATTGCTGTTGTCCTGGCGGTGGACAGGTGCTGCAGAGGTTCGTGGTTGGAGACATTTCGAAAGTGATCCAGGCGCGGGATGTTCCTGGCGAAGTACACGCGGTGCGCGAGGGGATGAGCCTCTCCGACTTTCGTCAAGTGCGAATTGGTGCGGGCACCGCGGGGCCGACGTTGCAGGAATGGCTGGAGCGCGCCCGGTCAACTAAACCGGTCTCAACGAAACCGAGCGCGGCGGACATGATCCGACAACTTCGCCACAACTGAGCCGTGGTGTTCTCAACCCGACATTAGATCCGAGGCGCTTGCCATAATGGAGGTCTGAGTCAAACACTCGTTATCTCAGCCGTCGTTCTGCTCTCGTTAGCTGCAGCAGATTCGGCGCGGTCCCAGGCTCCGGCTGAAACGTACAGCATCCATTTCCGCCATCAGATCGGCCTCGCTCAGGACCTGAGGCTCACCGGCGAGTCCGGCTCCGGAGTCATCACGTTCTTCTGTGAAGCCGGCTCGGCGCCGTCCGAGGGGAGTACCCTCTCCCTGTTCATCGAGCACTCTGAGTCCATCGACCCTGCCCGGTCATTTCTCACTCTGCGGCTAAACTACGGAACTCTTCGCAGTCTCAGGCTGGATGGGACCAACAGCCGGCGAACCCGGATCGAGAGCCGAGTCCCCGCCGCGTTGCTCCGGCCGGGGCAGAACCGGTTGGAGATCTCAGTCCGCCAGTACCCACGGGCTGGCGAGGATCCTTCCGGACTTTGGACATCCATTTCGGCTGACTCGCAGTTCACGATCCGCAGAAGCGTCTCCCAGGACGGGCTCTCGCTGGACGGCCTGCCCGCGCCGTGGGCAGATCCCTTCAGCTACGCTCCGCAGGGTTTCGACGTGTTGCGGCCCAATGCGATCAGTACCGCCACTTTGGAGGCGACGGCGCTGGTGGTCGCGAATCTGGCCCGCCAGGCTGCCCCGAAACCAGTGCATGTCCGCGCTATCGGACATCTGCGAGCAGCGCGGCGTCCGGTGCTGGTTGTCGGCACGCCAGAAGAGCAGCCAGACCTGCGCGATCTGCCGGAACCGCAGGAAGTCCGGGTGCTTTCAGACGATCAGGGCACCCTCTCACTGGCCACCCTCGCGGCGGTCCGTTATCCGGTGCTCGCGGTCTCCGGCCCAACGCCCGGCGCGGTACGAAACGCCGCGCGGGCCCTCAACCCACGGCCGGCGGCAGGCAAAGAAAGCACGCCGGCGAGACGCGGTCAACGGGAGTGGCCAGGCTACATCCCACCGCGCAGCCGGTTTACTCTTGCGGATCTGGGCTTCGAAGAGTCCGGCTTGAGCGCTGTGAACGGTTTCGAAGCCCTCTTTCCGCTGCGTGCGCCGCCCGACTTCCGGTTCGAAGCGTATGCGGTGCACATTGTCCTGGCGCTGCGTCTCAGCCCAGGTGCATGGCAGGGAGAGAGCCGGCTACATGTGCACCTGAATGACACGCTCCTGGGCGACTGGCCGTCCCAGGGACTGGCCCAGCCAGTGGAAGAACTGAAGGTCCGGTTCCGCGGGAACCTGCTCCGGCCGTTGAATCTCCTGCGCATTTCGGTTTCGCCCGCGCCGGAACCGTCTGGGCAGCAGCCGGTCGTTACCGTCCTTCCGTCCACCCGCTTCTACTGGCCGCACGACTACGGCATTCAACTACCCGATCTGGCGACATTGCGCCATGGATTCTTTCCCTTCTCCATCGATCCCGATCTCGCCAGTACGATTCTTGTCACGCCGTCGCGCATCAGTCCCGAAACCTTCGGCCTCGTCGTGCAAGCGAGTGCATCGATTGCCGGGATTGCGCCCGGAGAGGTCCTGCGCTTTCGCGTGCAGAAATCAAACGAGGCGGCGGATCCTCACCGGGATTCGTCTCACTTCATTTACTTGCGGCAGCATCCTGACGACGAAGATCCGGCGGATCTCTTCCCCGGATTTCCGGCGCCTGAACCACCATTCACGCAGCGTTTGCAGATGGCGCTCTCCCCGTGGAACCGTGACCGGGTTGTCCTCGTCCTTGACCGGACCGGCGCCAACGTTCTCTCCGGTGAGGCTCTCGCCAGTCTGAAGGGGGACACCCTCGTCCTGCGCAAGGGTGGACCCGAATCGCTGCGGCTTTCCGCACCGCGCACTCTCAGGCAGACATTTCTACTCAGGCGTATCGAGGCATGGATCAGCAGTTCGTGGTACGCGCTTCCGCTTGTCGTCACGGCGATCAGCGCCCTGCTATATCTCGGGTGGCTTGCGGCATTCCGGGGACGGTTGCGGCGCTGACTGGCCGCTAGTGCCGGAAGATCTGCACGAATCCGTCGTACAGGGCGTTGCCGAACCACGCCCAGTTCTGAATGTAGTAGCGGTCCCGTTCAGACCAGAAGCCTTCGTGATACATGCCGTTCAGGCGCCGCCGCATCGCCTCCGCGGTGTCGGGGTCAACATATTTGAGCGCGGCCATGAGCGCCGCGAGCATCTCAGGCGCCTCGTAGTCCGCGCGCGGTTCGCCTTTGGCGGAGATCGCGGCGGGCAGCCGGTTCCGGCGATTCCATTCCTTGAGCGTCCATTGCAGCGACTGCTCCAGGTAGCGGCGCGCCCTTGGCTCGGCATTCAACTCGTAATCCATGGCGATCCGCCAATACGTCCGCAGGGCATCGTAGGAGAACCGGCTCTGTTCGCTGGTACCCAGCGTCAGCTCTCCGGTGGATAGGTCGAGATCGATCCAGTCCGGAGGCAAGCCGGTCGCCGTCAGCTTTGCGGACCGGTCGAGAAGCTCATAGCTGGAATCCACCAGTTTCAGCCAGGGCCGCTCCTCGTCGTAAGCGGCAAACACACGGTAGGCGTACGGCGCATAGTAGGACGGATTGATCCGGCACTTCCGGCCCTGGCACAATGTGTCCCCCGCCAGCAGATAGATGCGTCCGCCGGCTTCGCGCGCCCCCAGGGCCCAAAGATCGCGGAGGATCCGGCGGGCTGCCTCCAGGTACCGCTTATCGTCCCAGCGCCGCGCCGCCAGAATCAGGGCGAGAGCCACATCCTCGTCGGCGTCGGAGGCAAACGCTGCGTCGAGCAGCCGCCATTCTCCGGCCGCATTCCTGCCCCACTTCCATCCCCACAACACATCGTTGCGCGCGCCAGAGCCCAGGTTATCCACCGCCCACCGGTACGCCCGGTCAAACGTCTCCCGGTCGTTCATCCAGACGGCGCGCAGCATCGCGTACGACTGACCTTCTGACGTCGAGACGCCATCGGCACTGTGGTCGATCACACGGCCGTCGGCCTGGATGAAGTGGTCCTTGTAGGTCTTCCAGCTCTCGCGCAACATCGGAGCGATCTCCACGGCGTTCTTTGCCGATTCCGGCGCAGGGCCACCGTCGCAGGCGGCCAGCGCCATCGGACAGCAGACCGCAAAGCGGGCCAGCCATCGCAAAGTCATCGCGAGACCTCCTCGCTCGGTACGGGGACGAGAGAGTCCGATGCCGGAATCACCCGCCTGCCCGCCCCTTCGCAGGATCGCTGCCGGGTCGCCCGCCACGGCGTCGTCAGCAAATTCCAGAACGAGAGCAGGATCCTGTCCTCGGGATACTGCGGTTGGACCCAGGAATCGTCGGGCCCGAACATCAGATCGACCAGACGCCGGTGTTCTTCGGGGGTGACACCTGCGAACCGGAACGCCGTCCCTTCACCGCGGCGAACAAACTCCGCCGGAAACTCCCCTGTCGTGCCGTCATTGGCGGTGATTCGCAGCCGGCACTTTTCCGGAACCGACCGGCGTCCGGGAAACAATACGCGGACGCCCGACTCGCTCAGGTCGATGGTCCGGCCGTCGATGGCGTACCCATCCCCCACCACCGTACAGGCAAAGCTCCGCGCGACCCTCGGTGCGCGCCGCTGCTGGGGCTGCTCGATTCCCACACAGACAGCCGCGCTCAGCATCACCAGGTTCGCCGAGGCCCAGAAACTGTTCAGGACGATGGAGTCGAGTTCGGAAGCATGCGCCCCATTGACGGCGAACCCCAGGAGCCGCAAAGGGAGCGCCAGAATCAAGCCTGCCGCCGTCAGCCCCAACAGAATCTGAATGGACAGCGTGTTGCGCCAATCGAACACCGCGGCGTCCTTGTTCTCGCCCTTATCGGTCACGACGAACTTCCCTTTCCTGGGGTCGATCATTGCCGACGCCGTCACGTACAACGTCTGCACGGCGATCGACACTTCGTAGACCGCCGACCAGAATGAATGGCGGTGTCTCCGGCTGATCATCGAGTTCGCGATGGTGGACAATCCGATGTGGGGCAGAATGTAGGCCACGACTTCGAACGAGTTCGCCTTGAGCGGATGGATGCCGAAGAACAGGTACCACAATGGCGCCACGATCAGGATGAGCCGTGGAAGTCCGAAGAAGAAATGCCCCATCGCGTTGAAGTAGTTCAAGCGTTGGGGAAGCGACAGGCCGCGCTTGATGAGCGGACAGTCGGTCCGCAGAATCTGGGCCATCCCCCGCGCCCAGCGCATGCGCTGTTTCACGTGGGCCGCGAAGCTTTCGGTGGCGAGTCCGGCGGCCATCGGAGTCCGGTAGTAGATGGACCTGTATCCCCGGGCGTGCAGTTCCATGGCTGTATGCGCATCTTCGGTCACGGTATCGGTGCGGAATCCGCCGATGCTCTCAATCGCCGACCGCCGCAGCACCGCGCATGAGCCGCAGAAGAAGGCGGCGTTCCAGAAGTCGTTGCCCGGCTGAATGACCTGGTAGAAGAAGTTCTGTTCGGGCGCCACACGGCCGTTGAGATTTAAGTTCCGCTCAAACGGATCAGGATTGAAAAAGTGTTGCGCCCCCTGCACCAGAGCCACTTTCGGATCTTCAAAGAACCCGGCCAGCCTGCGCAGGAAGCCCCGCACGGGGACGTGGTCCGCGTCGAAGATGGCGACGAGTTCCCCGTCTGTCCTCGCTAGGGCGTGGTTCAGATTGCCGGCCTTGGCGTGACGGTTGTCCGGGCGCCGGATATAGCGGCCGCCCATCTCCTCCGTCATCGCCTCGATCTCGCGGCGCGCGCCGTCATCCAGCACGTAGACCGTCTTGTGCGCCCAGTCCATCGCAAGCGCGCCGCTCAGCGTGCGCCGCACCACCTCCACCGATTCGTTGTAGGTGGGAATGAACACGTCGATCGCCGGGTACCGCTGGATCGGGGGCGGCGCCTGCTCGACCAGGTGTACGGTCTGGAAATAGCCGAGGAACAGGATCCCGAGCCCGTACAGCTCGGCTCCGAACAGCAGCAGCGAGGCCGCCAGGTCCGTCTGCGAGTCGAAGTTGAGCGACGCGCTCACGCGCCAGTAGCAATATCGGGCCGACGCGAAACCGCTCAGGAAGATGACGAAGGGCCGCAACGGCGGAAATTGCCCCGCCAGCACCGCCACCGCGATCATCGCGAGCCCGGCCCACGCCTGTTCCGATGGCGATAGGGGCACGACGACCGCGGAATACGCGAACGGCAAGGCCAGCGCGGCCAGGACCGCCAGGGCGGTTGCCCACTTCCGGAGCGGACTGCCGTGAGATGCCTGCATCTCAGCGGTCAGATCCTGGCCAGGAGCCGGACTAGCAGTGTCTGTTGCCTGAACGGTCCGATGTTGTCGTACAAATACGAAATCGGCAGTGAAAAGCGGTCATTCAGGTGGATCACACCGGTGCCGGCTCCTCCGTACACCGCGCGCCATGGGGTGCCGGTGTACTCTTGCGCGCCGGCGAATCCCGAGACCGAGTATTCGAACCAGCGGCTTGTCTGTCCTTTCACTTCGAGCCTTCCCGTCTGGCTGACAAACCGGTCGGGGCTGAAGTATCCACCGGTGCCGCGACGCCCTGGCGCCCAGGTGACCGGACCGCCGTCGAAGCCGGGCACACGCCCCCCGGCGCGCGAGACGCCCGTGAACCCGAATAGATCCTTGTCGAATCCGAAGTAGTCCACGGCAAAGCTGGCCCGGAGAAGAGAAACGGTCTCCTCGGGCGGTGCGGCGATGAGACTGTAGCCCAGCCCTCCAGTCGCATGGCGGAAAGGATTCGATTCGACGTTCTGGCCGGTACGCGTCCCCAGGCCGCCCTCCACGAAGACGTCCCAGCGCTCCAGGAGGACGGCGCGGCCACCCCCGGTGACGCGGTTGTCCATCACAAGCCCGACCAGTTCCTGGGACCTCGGACCCTGCTGCGGCCGCACCCCGGTGGCGCTCACTAGCGTTTCCTCCACGTTTGTCCGGCTCGCCCGGAAGAAGAAGCTGCCGTTTGCGGACGGTGCGTACTCGCACGATCCCATGGCGTTCACGGTGGAGGCGTCGGTCGAGAACCGGGTCGCGCCAACCTCCGCGCGCACGACCACGGCCTCGGTCAGTGTCTTCGAGAGTCCGACGGTCGCGTTGCCGCCGCGTTCCCGAAAGTCCCCCAGCGGTGTGTACTCGGTGACGACGCCACGGAAGTGAAACGTCGCCGTCGGGTCGGTGCGGTAATTGACACCGGCTCCGTACCGCAGGTAATCGAGGCGATTGTTGATGTCGCCGGTTTCGGTATGGTATTCGAAAATTCCCTCGACGCTGGAACGGGTCTCGCGGGACAGTTCACGCCGCAATTGTTCGATCTCGCGTGAGGTGACGGGGCGCTCGCCAGCGGTTCGCTGCTGCGCATCCACGCAGGGGAGCGCTGCCGCACACATCACCAACCATGCCCATTTCTTCATTGATTGATGCCCTTTCGTCGCGGTTCTACGAATCTCTGTCCTAGCGCTGCGCCGTCTGGGTGACCGAGCGCTCCACCTTCTCGAGCAGCGCGCGTGCCTCCTCCCTACGCCCGGTCTTGCTATATGCTTTGGCCAAGTCCATTGCCCGCCGCGGTGTCGGAGAGGCGCGGTAGGCTCTCTCGAGGTACGGCACTGCCTCTTTGTGCTTCCGGTTCGCGCTGAGCGCCCCGCCCATCGCCGCGTTGAGCCGGTCATCGCGCACACCCAACCGCTCCGCTTCCGCGTACTGCCGTGCCGCATCGCGATACTTCTTGCGTTCCAGGAGAAGGTCGCCGTACTCCCGTTGGACCCGCCCGTCGCGGGCGAACCGCGGCAGGACCCGCTCAAACTCGCGGGATGCCTTCTTTAACTCCCCCGCGCCTTTCCACGCTCGTGCGTAGGCCAAGCCCGCCTCGCCGTGGTTGGGCATCGTCGCGGCCGCGTGGCCCAACGGGCCCAGCGCCTCCGCGTAGCGGCGTTGCGCCAGCAGTCCTTGTCCATAGACCAGCTTGAGCGAGACGTCGTTCGGGCGCGCGGCGAGGACCCGGCGATAGAGAGGCAGCGCGGCGTCCCACTGCCGGCGACTGGCGTACACCGCGGCGAGTTGTTCGACGGCTTCCACGTCGTTCGCGTCGCGCTCGAGCACGCGCCGCAGGATGGGTTCGGCTTCATCGAGGCGCTTCAGCTTCGTCAACGCAAACGCATGATGGCGTTCGTCGGCTGGCCCTTTCAGGCGGGATACTTCGGGCCGGGCGAACAGCGCTGCCGCACCCTCGGAATCGCCCGTCCACGCCAGCACCCGCGCCAACCCCAACTGCGCTGACGCATCGTCAGGCTGCATCTGGAGGTATTCGCGATACCGCTCCGACGACAGCGCCCAAGTCTCCTTGTGGTGGGAATAGAGAACGGCGAGTTCGAGCCGTGCTCCGGCGTTTTCCGGATCCATCTCGCGCAGGCGCTCGTACTCGCGCGCCGCGTCCTCTTCGCGCCCCGCGAGGAATTCGCCCTGGGCGATGCCGGCCTGCGCCGCGCCGGAATCCGGGTGTCTCGCCAGAATCTCGCGGAAGGCTACGATCGCCTGCTCCGCCTGCTGTTCTTCGAGAAGTTGTCCCGCGAGGTGCAGGAGTTCTTCCGGCGTTTTCGTCGTCTCGACCGCCACGGGATGCATGGCGGTGTCGTTGCTCTTCCAGCGCAGATACGCCGCGCCGGCAAGAGAGAGCACCACGACGAACCCAGCGGCAGCGAGTCCGAAGCTGAGCGTCTTGCGAAGTTCAGGAATCGTCATCGTCCGGCATGGAAGCCGGAGCCCCGGGAGCCCTGCTCAACGCTCCCGTGGCCTCCGGCATCTTTTACATTGGAGTGGAACTTCTTACCAGCTAACTGCGGTTAACGGTTCCGGGTCATCTGGTCGTACACAAACCCCGCGGCACCGCCGGAGATGGCGCCAATTCCGGCGCCTTTCTTGCCGCCCGCGATCGCCCCGACGGCCGCGCCGGTTCCCGCGCTGCCCGCGACGATGGCGACGGAACGGCCCGTAGAGCGTTGTCTACGCGGGGTTTGAGTTACCGGCTGGGGCGCCGCGTACGTCCTTTGCGGGACGGAGGCAGGGCGGGCAACGGGTGCGGTGCGCGGCTCGATGGACTGGATCACTTGATCCGGAGGAACGAGCGGAACGGGTTCCGGCTTCCGGATCCAACCGGCAACGGCCACCGCACTGATCAATCCGAAGGCCGCAATCAACAGCTCTTTGCGCATCATCAACTACCTCCCGCCGCTTGATGTGCAACCTCGATGCCAAACCTGCAGGGTAGCCGGACGGGCGGATCAACGACTCCTGCGTCGCAGCCATTGATTATGTGCTCCACATGTTTCTACCTTAGGAGCATGTCCAAAATGATTCGGGCGCGCGACGTTCCGGACGAAGTGCACAGGACCTTGAAGTCGCGGGCAGCGCGGGAGGGGATGAGTCTTTCCGATTTCATCAAGCGAGAGTTGGCGCACGTAGCCGCGCGACCCACCATGCAGGAATGGCTGGAGCGGACCGGGCAGGCGAAGCCGATCCCAACCAAGCGGACCGCGGCAGAGGTGATCCGGGAACTCCGGGACCAACGATGATTGTTCTGGACGCATCCGTGATCGTCGAGCCTGCTTGCCGGAAAGGATGAATCGTACATCGCCCCCATCTCGCCGACGTAAAGGCGATCCGCGCAATGCGAAACCTTGTGAAAGGCCGCAAACTCGGCACGCACGGGCCGCGCGGTTGAACGGTCGTACTCTTTGGCGGTCAGCCGGAGACGTAAAGACCTGCCTCACCTATCCGGATAGCGGATCTTCAGTTCGCGCCAGGGGGCGCCCGCGCGGCCGTTGTAGTCGAACATGACGCGCCCGGCGCGGATTGTCATGTCGCACGTCAGACGCTCGGCGCCCTCGATGCGTCCGCCGCGTGCATCGGTGAAGCCGAACTTGCCTTTCTCCAGACGCAAGACGACAACATCCGCTTCCGCACCCACCGCGATCTGCCCCAGTTCCGGCCGGTTGATCTGCGTCGCCGGATTCGTGGTCGACATCCGCACGACTTCCTGCAGCGGCACTCCCATCGCCATGAACTTCGACATCAGGCTGAGGATGTCGATCATGCCCGAGTTCATGGAACTGACGTGCAGGTCGGTCGAGATCGAATCCGGCCAGAAGCCCTGGCGCACCACGGGCTCCGCCAGACGGAAGTGGAAGCTGCCGCTGCCGTGGCCCACGTCGAACTTCACGCCCCGCTTGCGCGCCGCGTGCAGGTACTCGGCCACCTTGCCGTTCTCGTCCATGAGCGGCGCGGGCCAGCGGTAGAAGTGCGTGCTCATGTCGCCCGGACGCAGGATGCGCGACACCATCTCCTGATACGGCCGCTCGGGCAGGAAGTAGCCGAAGTCCACCATCACCGGAACACCCGCCAGATTGCCCGCTTCCACTGCTTTCTCGACCGACAGAAATGTCGGCGGCCGCCAGTGCGCCGTCTTGATCCCGACCACGACATCCTTGTGCGCCTTGGCCACTTTGGCCGTGGCTTCGGGATCGAGGTCGTAGGGGTTCTGTTCGACGTCGAAATTGGGCATGCCGACGCCGGTGATGTTGATCATGGCCAGCACGCGGATGCGCGATTGATCGATGATGTCCCGGCGGTACCTGGCGAAGTTGCGCCAGCCCGCGGTGCCGGCGTCGACCATCGTCGTGGTCGCCATGCGCGGGCCGACCTGGTCGGGAAACACGCTCGAGGCGCCGCCGAGGATGCCGCCATTCTCCAAACCGGGAAAAACGTGCACGTGAATATCGACAAGGCCCGGCGTGACGTACAGACCGCTCACGTCGATCACGCGCCGCGCCTGCGACACGTCAAGTCCCGGTGCGACCGCGGCAATCCGGCCGTCCCGGATAGCGACATCGGCAACGCGATCCACCTGATTTTTCGGGTCGATCACGTGGCCGCCCCGCAGCACCAGGTCGTACGGTTGGGCGGTAGCCGTGAACGCCGCCGCCAGCAGGAAAAACGAGATTTTCGAGAGCATCGCTGAGTTACACATTCTGTTTGAAGTACAGCTTCAACGCGGTCTTGCCGAGGATCCACTCCTTGTCTTCCTGCGTGAAGAACGGAATGACCTCCTTCATGATGAGCAGCTCGTGGAAGTTCGTAAACACCATGCGCCGCGGTCCGAACGAATCGTAGACCTTGCGCAGGTAGGGCCACATGTCCCGGCAGGGCACGCGCTGCTTCGACGTATTGCCTAAGTAGGTCCGCACGTACACATTCGGGAAGCGTTTCAGCGCGAGGATGCGGTCGATGCCCTCGCTGTCGGGCTTCGCGATGTCGATCATGGCGAAGTGATCCACCACGACGTTCACGCCGGGAAAGCGTTGCGCCATGTCGCCAAGCTGGCTCAACTGGTGCGGCGCGAGGAAGATGTTGAACACAGCGCCGAGTTCCTCGGCCTTCTTCCAGAGCGGATAGCACACGGGATCGTTCAGCCACACGACGTCGCGATCGTAGATCGGGCTGAGCCGCATGCCCACCATGTGTTCTTCCTTGATGGCGCGTTCCAGGCGCGACGCGTTCTGCGGATCGTTCGGGGGATAGAGCTTGTGTCCCACGAGCAGGCCGACGGCGGCGAACTTGTCCGGGTAGGTCTTGACGCACTGGGTTGCGTAGGAGTTGTCCCGCCCGTAGTAGCAGACGTGAATGATCACCGTCTTGTCGACGCCGTTGCGGCGCATCAGCTCGAGGATGCCCTCGGCCGAATACTCGTGCTGCGGAAGTGTGGAGCAGACCGATAGCTCCGGGCGGATCGGAAACGTCGGGCTATTCAGGACCCAGGCGTGCTCTCCGCCGTTCACGATCGTGTACGGCGACGGCTTCATCTGCGCTTGCACAACCGGCGCCAGCAGGGTTGTCAGACAGGATCTGCGTGTCATGGCCATTCGGATCGTATCACGCAACGCCCGCACCTGATATGCTGGCTCGCAATGGAGCACTGGGACCGGAGAACCCTTCTCACCGGCGGCGCGGCGGCAGCGTTGGCTGCCCTCCTGCCCGCCCCCTTGCGTGCCGCGGAGTCGCGCGGCGATTGGGCCTACTACGGAGGCGATGAAGGCGCGACGCGCTACTCGCCGCTCGACCGCATCCGACGCAACAATGTCGGCAATCTGAAAGTGGCCTGGGTCCACCGTGCGGGCGACGCCTCGCCGCGTACGACGATGGAATGCACACCGGTTGTGGCGGACGGCGTGATGTACCTCACGACCGCGATGGTGCAGGCGCGTGCGCTGAATGCCGCTACGGGCGAACCCATCTGGAACTTCAATCCGGCGCCGGATTCGCGCCGCGCGCCCGGCGTCAATCGCGGCGTCACGTACTTCGAAGACGGCAGGGACCGCCGCATCTACACCGCCATCCGCGACAAACTCTACGCGTTGAACGCCCGCAACGGGGAACCGGTTCGCAGCTTCGGCGACAACGGCATCGTCGATCTGACCGCGGCGTTCGATCATGACATGGCCGGCCTCGACTTCCGTTCCTCCAGTCCGCCGGTCGTTTTCGAAGACACCGTCATCGTGGGCGGCGGCGGTGGCGAAGGGCCGCGTCCCGCGGCGCCCGGGCACGTCCGCGGGTACGACGTCTATACGGGCAAGCGGAAGTGGATCTTTCACACGATCCCGCGCCCCGGACAGTTCGGCTATGACACGTGGAACAAGGACTCCTGGAAGCGCAACGGCGGGACGAACAACTGGGCCGGCATGACGATTGACCGCAAGCGCGGGTGGGTGTTCGTCTCCACCGGGTGCGCCGCGTTCGACTTCTGGGGCGGCGACCGCATCGGCGACAACCTGTTCAGCGACTGCGTCCTGGCGCTCGACGCGCGCACCGGCAAGCGCGTCTGGCACTACCAGACCGTGCATCACGATGTCTGGGACTACGACCTGCCCGCACAGCCGGCGCTGCTGACGATCCGCCATGGAGGACGCTCCCGCGACGTCGTGGCGCAGGTGACCAAGACCGGCATGCTGTTCCTGCTCGATCGCGAGACGGGAAAGCCGCTGTTCGATGTCGAAGAGCGGAAGGTGCCGGCGAGCGAAGTCGAGGGCGAAATGCTTTCGCCCACGCAGCCTTTCCCTGTGAAACCGGCGCCGTTCTCACGCCAGATCGTCAACGAAGATCTGGTGACCGACATCTCGCCCGAAGCGCGTGCGTTCGCCTTGAAGCGGCTGCGGCAACTGGAAGGCGGCGTCCCGTACCCGGCGCCGAGTCTCCGGGGCACCATTTTCTCTCCCGGCACGCTCGGCGGCGCACTCTGGGGCGGCTGCGCGTTCGATCCCGCCAGCAACCTGCTGTTCGTCAATTCGAGCGAACTGCCGAGCATCATCACACTTGTTCCAGGTAAGGAGGGCGATCCGTTCAAATTCAGCCACACGGGCTACGAGAAGTTCGTGGACCACGAGGACTACCCTGCTGTGAAGCCACCCTGGGGACACATGACAGCGATCGATCTGGCCACGGGCGAGCATGCGTGGCGCGAGATCCTGGGCGAGTATCCAAAGCTCGTAGCGCGCGGCAAGAAGAACACCGGGACGTTCCAGCTTGGCGGCGCCATCGCCACCGCGGGTGGCCTCGTGTTCGTTGCCGCCACGGCGGACGAGAAGATCCGCGCGCTCGACACGCAGAGCGGCAAGACGCTCTGGGAGCACAAACTGCCCCACGGCGGGTACGCCACTCCGTGCACGTACGAAGCGAATGGGAAGCAGTATGTGGTGATCGCCTGCGGCGGCGGCAACCGGCAGCGCACGCCCGCGGGCGATGAATTTGTCGCGTTCACGGTGGGGTAGCGGTTGCCCTCGCAGGCGCAATGTTTCATGATGGGGGCAGGTAAGGAGGCAGGAGCGGCATATGGATTGGAGCAGAAGAGGATTCCTCGGCGGCAGCGCGGCGCTGCTGGCCAATTGGACGGGTATCCCGGCGTTCGGCAACAGCGGGACGAACCCCTATTTCGGCCTGCATCCTTTCATTGAGGCCAATCCGAAGGCGGTGTTCATCCGCAAGACGAAGGTAGCCGGCCGTCTCGACGGACCCGGCATGAAGGCCGAGGGCCTGGCTCTCGGGCGCCAGATCTTCAAGCCGCTGAACGACGCCGGCATTCCCGTTAGCCACAAGGTGGTGCTCAAGCCGAACGTTCTCACGCGGCGCGAGGGCGGCCGGCAGGTCAACTGGGGCACCGATGCCGATTTCTACGAGGGTCTCATCATCGCCATGCGCGACGTGGGCCTGCGGAAGTTCCACTACGCCGAAGCGAACTACCGCACCTCCCGCTGGAGCGTGCAGTACGACGATATCCACGACCGCTACGGCGTCGAAGTCTGTGAGCCGCATCGCCGCGCCCGCCACTATCGCGACAGCTTCGAGATGAACTGGGGTCGTCCGGATGATGGCGTCGTCTACGCCCAGGTGCCGCACTATCCGCCGATCAACGAGCCGGACACGTGGCTGTTGAATATCGCGAAGTGGCGTTCGCACGGCATGTGCCTCACGCAGGCGTCGAAGAACCTTCAGGGCACGACCGTCTGGCCGTTCCAGCGCTTCTGTCCCGGCTGGGACATGGTGCTCGGCGTGCCGGATTGCATGAAGCCGTTCATCGGGGCGAACGTGGAGAAGCGGGTGCTCAAGTACTTCGAGAATCACAAGCGCATGGGGTACTCGCGCTATGACAGCCCGCACAACCTGAGCCCCATCCGCCAGGAGATCTGGGCTCATAAAACCTGCGACAACCTGAGCGTGCTCAAGCCCGGCCTCAGCATGATCGAGGCGATCTACGCGAAGAACGAAGATCCGGCAGATCCCGTGAAGGAGTTCCTGCCGAACATGGTGATGTTCGCCAAGGATCACTTCCGGCTGGACATCGTCGGACTGTGGCTCGGCGGCCACGAACCGGGCAACGTGAACTTCTACCGCACCGCCAAGGAGCGCGGGCTGAGCGACACGTTCAACCCGTGGGAAGTGCCGGTGTATGAGTGGACCGACGAGGGTCCGGTGCGCCGCAATCTCACCGACTTCCCACGGACCCTGCTCAAGACCTATTACCTGCAGAAGGAAGGCGAGCCGTTGTATCACATGGTCGACGAGCCGTTCGACTATGATCGCTACAAGCTGTAAGCTGGCACTGTTCCTGGCGCTGGCCGCTGTGGCGCACGCCGCGGAACCGCGCGCGTGGGCGGTCCCGACGTTTGAGTCCCTCGGGCTCTATTTCAACCGCGCCGAACCTGGCGACGGCTGCACGGTCCGCTACAAGTCCAGCGGCGCATGGCGCGCGGGCTACCCGCTTGTGTACGACCAGCGCGAGAAGCAGTACCGCGGGTCGCTGGTTCACCTGACGCCGGACACCGAGTACACCATTGAGCTTACTTCGGGCGGCGAGCGCGTCGAGTTTCGCGCCCGCACCCGCGGCGAGACCTTTCCCATCGGCAGGACCACTCACCTGCCCGGCGGGACGGCTGACACGACGCTGACGATTCGCGAAGGCGGCGCCGCGGACGGCTGGCACCTCGTCACGCCCGCTCCGGGGACGAAGTACGTCAACGACGTCTTCAATCTCTCCGACTACAACATCGTGGTCGAAGCAGATTATGTGATCCTGCGCGGCCTCGAACTGAAGAACGCCGGCATTCATGGAGTGCTGATCCGCGAGGGCGTGCAGAACGTCGTTGTCGAGGATAGCCACATCACGCTATGGGGCCGCGTCGGCGGCGCCCGGGTCTGGGGAGTGTTCACCGGCTCCGACAGCGCCATCTACGCGGAACGGGACGCCGGTCACCTCGTGATCCAGCGCAACCTCATCGAGCATCCACGCGGCGGCGCGAACGACTGGGAGAGCGGGCACCCTCTCGGCCCGCAAGCCATCTCGCTAATCGATTCGCGCGGCGGGAGCATTATCCGCTACAACACAATCCGCTCGACCGAGGATCACGGTTTCAACGACGGGATCGGCGGCGGCCAGAACTACAGCTTCAAAGGCAGCCCGAACCGCGATTCCGACATCTACGGCAATATCGTGTCGCACTGCTGGGATGACGCCATCGAAAGCGAAGGCGCGAACATGAACGTGCGCATCTGGAGCAACTACCTCCATCACACGTTCATGCACGTGGCCACGGCGGCGACGTCGATGGGACCGCTCTACATCTTCCGCAACGTCTTCGGGAAGAGCCGCGTGACCCACCAGGATCCCTCCGGCGGCATGATGATCAAAACCGGGATGAACCACGTCACGATCGATGGCGAGCGAGTCAGCACAGGCCTGGGCTACCGGTTCATCTTCCACAACACAGCCCTGCAGCCCGAGGGCGCGCTCGATGTCTTCAGCAGCCACGAACTGCACAACGCCGTCACGCGGAACAACATCTTCTACGCCCGCGGACGCACCTACCCTCAGGATCGCGGCGCCCCGCCCAACGACTTTCAGAACGACCTCACAGGCGGCTACCTCGGCGGCGGCTTCGTCAAGTCGATGTTTCTGCCGGGCGAGCGGCTCGAGTGGTTCCTCGCCCCAACGATGAACAAGATCCAGTGGGGCCGTGTGCCCTACACCCGTAACGGCAAGGAGTTTGCGATCACCGATCCGATGGTGCAGGCGAAGAACCCGGCGCTGGACACAGGAACCCGTCTGCCTGGATTCAACGATGAGTTCACCGGCGCCGCGCCCGATATCGGAGCCTACGAAACCGGGCGCCCGCCATTGCGATTCGGCCGTGACATGGCGCCGGGATTCGCCCGCGCGCCGTGGGAATTGTACTGACCGCCGCTCAGTTGCCGACCGCTAGAAGCGGTGCGTTGCTCGCCGTTCCTTCGATCGTCAACACAACGGCATGGTCGCCCGGCGCCAGCGCGGGGACCACGGCGTTGAGCTGGTAGAGACCGATAGCTCCCGGGGTCAAGCCCAGGTAGTCCACGCGGGCGGGCACGCCGCCCATCGTGCAGGTGAAGTTCCCCGCCACCCGGCGCAGTTCGCCCGGCGCCGGCGCGCCGGTCACCAGGGTTGTGCCGGCTTCCAGCGCGCCGCCACCCGTCAGGTAGATCACCACCGTATCTCCAGGCCGCGCCGGAGATCCCGGCCCGTTGACCGCCCCGGACGGGTTTACGGCCACGACGCGGTTCGCGCCGTATTGGATCAATCCGGGCGCAACCGCAACCACCGGAACCGCCAGGGAAGGACTCTCAGAGCCGCCCACGCTGACGATCAGTTGCGCGGAACCGCCGGCCGGGATCTCCCAGGGCACCTGCGCGTTGATCTGCCCGGGATTCCCGGCGGCCCCTGGCGCGGCGTAGAACAACGGCATGAGGACGCCATTCAGTGTGGCGCGCGCCTCTCCAAGCCGCGTTGGGAGCGGTACGCCGGCCGCGCCTTCCGCCGTTACGGCGAGCCGCTCCCCGAACAGGCTGATCACCGAGCCGGGCACCGCCCCGGTCAGAAAACTGGCCGCGTTGACGACGCCTCCCGGAAAGACGACCGGCGCCGGACTACGCCCGATGCCGACCGACGACGCAGCCACCTCGATCGGCACGATCACGCCATCCGGATCCGTCGATGCGGCTCCGGTCAATTGAATGGTGTAGGAGCCGGCCGGAGCGCCGGCGGCAGCCGTCCATTGGAGCGTCACGATTGGGCCGGAACCAAACGCGTTCCGGTTTAAGCCCGCCACCAGAAACCGGACCCGCCCCTCGGCCACCTGTGCCGAACTGGCGCTCTTGCCGGCATCGGTCGCGGCCGAACCCGCCGCTCCGGTCACACTGAGGACATTGGCCGGGAACTCCAGGTCAAACTGGATGCCACTGACCGAGGGACCCCGCGCCGTGAACAACACTTCGGCCGTCGCCGTGGCTCCCGGCGCCACCTCAACGCCGGGAACGAACAGCGTGTTCTGTGCCGCAGCGGGAAGCATCCACGCCAGCAGTACGACTACGAGTCTGTTGCGCATGGCCGCCTCCTAGGAGCCCCCTCCGGGCCGGACCCGCAGTGTCGCGGGCGCCGAGCGCAGAGAGATCGGGTTGCCGTCGGCATCCGTACCGGTGACGCCGGTGAGCCGCAGAAGGTAGTTACCCGCGGCATCGGCGTTGAGTTGAATGGTGATGAGAGCGACTTCCCCGTCTCCGATCCGGTTCCGGTTGAATCCGATCAGCATCAGGCGATAGCGGCCCGTGCCGGCCACTTTGCCGATCAGTTGCTTCTCCACCTCAGCCGCCGCTGGACCCACCGCAGCCGTCACTTCCATCACATCGCCGGCGAACTCGAAGTCCGCCTGCAGCCCCGTCAGGGCCGCGTCCTGCGCCGCCAGCCGGATCGCCAGAGTCACCGTGGTTCCGGGAGCGGCTTCCTTGCTGTCCAGCGTCAGGTCAGCCGGTGAGGCCGCGCCCGCGAAGAGGACCAGGACAATCAGAATGTTCCATAGCATGGGTGTCGCTCCTTTCAATTCATCCGGCAGCCCAAACCGAGCGCCGCATTGACGACGATCTGGACGTCGGCCACGTTCTGGGCTCCGTCGCCGTTGAGATCGCAGAACCCCGGCGCAACGCCGAGCACCATGTTGATGATCAACTGCACATCCGCGACGTTCTCGAAACCGTCGCGATTCACATCGCAGGTGCAGCGGCTGCTGGCCCGGATCGTAGCCGGACGGCAGGTCGTGGGAAGCTGCTGACTCTGCGCGTTGACAGTCTGCGGGCCCAGGCATCCCACGATCGTCGTTCCGTTGGCGGGAAACGCCGGGCTCATCGTGAAGTTGAGGGTGGCAAGCGAGCCGTTGGCGATCGGATTCTGATTCAACCCGGCGCCCACGAGTCGCACGTTGCCGTTGGCGAGAACGTTGCTGGCCACGTCCTTCCCCGCGGCGATGATCCGGTCGCCGTTGCGGACGTTGACAAAGGTCAGCAACGACCTGTCAAAGGTCACGTCGATTTGAAATGCCGCCGGCTGAGTGCCGGTTGCATTCAGGGTCAGAGGAACCGCCACCGTGCCACCCGGAACGCCCGAGCTGTCCTCGAGGATCAATGTCGCGCTGGCGCCCGCAGTGCATGGGGGAACGGAGCGCGTCGCCGTCGCCGAGCGTCCCGCGACATTCACGGTCACGCTGACGCTGTTCGTGGTCGAGATGCTGGTCGACGTGTAGATGATTTCGCACTGGCTCGACAGCACCTGACCGATCGACTGGAGAATCCGCTGCAAGTCCACCGAGGTGGCCGACTGCGAGAAGAATCCGCCTGTCTCATTCGCAATGCGTGTCAGGACCGTTGTCGAGATCCCGCTGCCGAAGCCCACCGTAAACACCGGGGCGCCGGCTTGCTGCGCCTGTGCGATCGCCGAGTCGATCGTCGCGCCGCCAACCGTATCCTGGCCGTCGGTCATCAGGACGATCGCCTTGCGGCCCGTCCGCGTCGCCAGCGCCTGAGCGGAATCGACGATGGCGCGGTAGAGCGCCGTGCTCCCGCCGCGCGTGATCCGGTCTACGGCGGCATTCGCCGCGGCGCGGTCGGTTGTGAAATCGATCATGCGTTGGACCGAGCTCCCGAACGCCCAGACTCCGACGGAGTCGCCCGGACCAAGTTGGGAGATCAACTGCTTGGCGGCCGACTTCTCGTTGTCAAGGTCGGCCTGGGTCAGCGATGTGCTGGTATCGATGACGACGGCGACGGATGCGGCCGTTCCGCCCGTCCCGGCGCCGCAGGAGACCGTAATGGAACGTTGCTGGCCGTTCTCCGTGAGGACGAAGTTCGCCCCGGAAAGCCCGGTGACCGGCTGCCCCTGGCTGTCGGTGACGGAAACGATGACCCGGTTCTGGGGGCAATTCGACGTATCGATCTGATTGATGGTCAGACGCAGGTCGCCGCTCGGCGCGCCGCCTCCCACCGTTGCGACGATGCTTCCCGTCGCGGCCACGTTGACGGTGAAGTTCGCCAAAGCGATGTAGTACCGCCCCGCCCGCAACGGCGGATTCGTGGTGGCGTCGGCAACGATCGCCTCATTGCCGGTGAGCCCTTCGGAGCGGTGGTCAGCCAGAACCTGGCCGCCTGAAACCGCGGGCGACTGCCCCCACCGGACGAAGAGGTCGATGTCCGCGTTGGGCGTCGTCGTGGTGACCCGGACTTCCAACCGGGATGCCCCGGCGGGAACGTCGATCGTATACCCGTAGTCGCCCGTGTACAGAGTCGGGCTGGCGGCCGAGGGAAGAGAGAAGGTGACAGGTACGCCGGAAACCAGCTGGGTTGGCGCCAGACGCCCGGTCTCGGCCGCATACAGCGGCTTGCCGGTCCTGGCGAAGGCGGGTGGGGAAGAGATAAGGAGTAGGAGGATGGTAGTGATTCCTGAAGCGAGCCTCACGGGAAGCTCCTTTCACAGGAGTCAGGCTCTCAAGAAGAAGTCGAATGCGATGGCCAGAGAAAGCTCTCATAAGTCACCGGACTCCTGTAGGCGTGGGCAAAAATTAGAACCCACTAATTCATTGATAGACTGGAACCCCCTGAGGGTCAAGGAGATTCGGATACTCTCTAGTACTCCTACGCAAACAACCACCTCAAGCTAGTGGGGCCTCGAAAATACTGTATCGACAGTACTAGGTACTACTTGCCGAATAGGGGATCGCCTTAGTATCCTGGGGACGCGTCGTCCTGAACCGGTCATGACCGTCAATCTCATCCACTACGTGTATCTCCAGTTCCTGGATCTTCTGACCACGGTGGCGTTTCTGATCCACGGCGTCAAGGAGGGAAACCCCATTGTGCAGATGGCCATGGAGCAGGCGCCGGATCCCCTCTCGGGGCTGCTGGGCGTGAAGATCCTCGCCATCCTTCCCGGGTTGTTGTGCTGGTGGACGGGGCGCAGCCGGCTGCTGCTGCGGGTCAACCTGTTCTTCGCGGCGCTGATCGCCTGGAACCTGTGCGCGATGATTAACGCCGCCGCACGGTAGCGGCGGAGGGCGGCTAGTCTTCGTCCGGCGTGACTTTGAGGACCGCCAGGAAGGCTTCCTGCGGGATGTCGACTCGTCCGACCCGCTTCATGCGCTTCTTGCCTTCCTTCTGTTTCTCGAGCAGCTTGCGCTTGCGCGAGATGTCGCCCCCGTAGCACTTGGCGAGGACGTTCTTGCGGATCGCGGGAATCGTCTCCCGGGCGATGATCTTCGTGCCGATCGCCGCCTGCAGCGCCACTTCGAACATCTGCCGGGGGATCAGCTTGCGAATGCGCTCGATCAGACCCCGGCCCCTCTCCTCGGCGAACTCCTTGTGCACGATGATCGATAGAGCGTCGACCGGCTCGCCGGCCACCAGAACATCGAGTTTCACCAGCTTGGAGACCCGGAAGCCGGCCAGGTGGTAGTCCAGCGAGGCGTACCCGCGGGAGGCCGACTTCAGACGGTCATAGAAGTCGAGCACGATTTCATTGAGCGGCAGTTCGTAGACCAGCAGCATCCGTCCGCCGCCGAGGTACTCGAACTTCTTCTGCTCCCCGCGCTTCTCTTCGAGCAGCGCCAGGATGCCGCCGAGGTACTCTTCGCGCGTGATGACGCTCGCCTCGATGATCGGCTCTTCGATCTGCTGAACCGCGGTCGGTGGGGGGAAGCGGGTCGGATTGTCGACCTCGATGACCTCTCCGTCGGTCTTGGTGACGCGGTAACGGACGCCCGGCGCCGTCGTGATCAGGTCGATATTGAACTCGCGCTCGAGCCGCTCCTGCACGATCTCAAGGTGCAGCAGGCCCAGGAATCCGCACCGGAACCCGAAACCGAGCGCGACCGAGTTCTCCGGTTCGAAGTTAAAGGCGCTGTCGTTCAGCCGCAGCTTTTCGAGGGCATCGCGGAGCAGTCCGTGCTCGTGCGACTCCACCGGGTAAAGCCCGGCGAACACCATGGGCTTGATTTCCTCAAAGCCCGGGAGCGCTTCAACGGCAGGGTGTGCAGCGTCGGTGATCGTATCGCCGATCTTCGCGTCCGATACGGTCTTGATATTGGCGTGGAGGTAGCCGACCTCGCCCGCCGTCAGTTCGTTGCACGGGATGGCCTTGGGGGACTGGTAGCCGACAGCCTCGACGTCGAATTCCTCCCCGTTCGACCATAGGCGGATGCGCTGGCCGATCCGTAGCTTTCCGTCGACGACGCGGACGAGAATGATCACGCCGCGGTAGGAGTCGAACCAGGAGTCGAAGATCAGCGCGCGCAACGGCGCATTGTCCTCGCCCCCGGGGGGCGGCGCAAGGTGCACGATGGCTTCGAGGATCTCGGGGATGCCCACGCCCTGCTTGGCGCTGGCGAGGATCGCCCCGCTGGCGTCGAGCCCGATGATGGTCTCAATCTGCTCGCGAATCCGTTCCGGCTCGGCGGCGGGCAGGTCGATCTTGTTGATGACGGGGATGATTTCCAGATTGTGATGCAGCGCCAGATAGGTGTTCGCCAGCGTCTGCGCTTCCACCCCCTGCGACGCGTCGACAACCAGCAGGGCGGCCTCGCAGGCTTGCAGACTCCGGGACACTTCGTAGGAAAAATCCACGTGGCCCGGCGTGTCGATCAGGTTCAGTTGATAGGTCTGGCCGTCGCCGGCCTTGTACATCAGCCGCACGGCGTGGGCCTTGATGGTGATGCCGCGCTCGCGCTCGAGATCCATGGAGTCGAGCACCTGGTCCATCATTTCGCGCTGGGACAGTGCGCCGGTGAACTCAAGCAGGCGGTCCGCCAGCGTCGACTTGCCATGGTCGATGTGCGCGATGATGGAGAAATTGCGGATGAAAGCTCGATCCATGTTGTGTGGGATGTTGGTATGATGAAGCTTAACCGTCATTATCCCATAGGAAGACTGTCCGCAGCGGCCGCGTATGCCCAGCAGAATCATTGAAGGAGACTTGTCCGCCAAAGGCTTGCGCTTCGCCTTGGTGGTGGGGCGGTTCAACAGCTTCATCAGCGAACGCCTTCTGGCGGGCGCGCTGGACGCTCTCACGCGCACCGGCTGCCCGGACGACGCCATCGAGATTGTCAGGGTGCCCGGATCGTGGGAGATGCCGGTCGTCGTTCGTGAGCTGGCCGGCCAGAAGCGCCACGACGCGATCATCTGCTTGGGCGCCGTGATCCGCGGCGACACGCCGCATTTCGATTATGTCGCGGGCGAGGCGGCCAAGGGGATCGGCCAGGCTGCCGCCGAGTCGGGAATCCCTGTGGCGTTCGGCGTCCTCACCTGCAACACGGTCGAGCAGGCAGTGGACCGCGCGGGTGGCAAAGGCGGAAACAAGGGGTTTGACGCAGCCATGACGGCGATTGAAATGGCCCAACTGATGCGCCGCCTCCGCCAGGGCTGATGCCTTCCCGACACAAGTCCCGCCAGCGCGCGCTCCAGATTCTCTTCCAATGGGATGCGCGGCGCCAACCTGTGGAAGAGGCCATCTCCAACTACTACGAATCGCTGTACTCGGAGGAGAGCGCCGAGCGGCCGGAACGGGATCCGTTCGTCGACATTCTCGTGCAGGGAGTGGTGCGCAAGTTGGACCGCATCGATGACTTGATCCGGCGCCACGCCACCTCGTGGCGTATCGAGCGCATGGCGGCTGTCGACCGGAATGTCCTCAGGCTGGGGATTTTTGAACTGGCGGAGTTGGAAACGCCCGCGGCCGTCGTGATCGATGAAGCGCTGGAACTGGCCCGCCGCTATTCCGCCGAGGAGTCCGTGCACTTCGTGAACGGCGTCCTCGATGCCGCCCGCCGCGAGTTGCGGGCGTCTACAGACCCTGCGACCCCTGCGTCTTGAACTCGTAGCGCTCGATGACGATCGCGGCGCGCGTCTCCTCGCAGCGCACGAGCCGTCCCAGCGCCACCAGCTTCAGCGGCAGAGTGTCGTTGAGCTGCATGGGCCAGCTCACGTTCAGTTCCACACGCTCGCCCTTCGGAAGCATCTCCTGCGTGGTAAAGAGCACGCCTCCACTGCTCATGTTCAACGTCTTCCCCAAACCCGACGATCCGGAATGCGAACCGCTCAGCACCTTGTAGCGCACGTCCCGTTCGATGGGGAGGCGGTGTGAGAGGCGCCGGTCGCTATCGGATTCGGGGCGGCGGATGATCCTCGTCGGCATGCTTCTATCGTGCCGGATCGCGGAGTTACGCTCAATAGAACGGAGGTTTCAATTTTGTCTAGGGGGAGAGTTGGATGAGATGGGCCACTGGTTCTAGTACTATTGGCTCACGTGGCTCTGCGACGGAGTATGTCGGTCCGGGGCCTCGGGTTGTCCCGGTGCTTCGGACGATCTCTCCTACTCCCTTTCCTCAACGTCAGGACTCCAGAAATAGACGTTGTCGGGAGGGTCATCGAGCAAATTGCAGCATCGTCTCTCCGCCGAAGAATGGGCGCAGCAGCGCATTCCGGTCGGGGACCGTTTCTCCGAGACTGGCGAAGAATCCGGCCATGGTACGGCGGTCCGTTGGCTTGGGACCGCCGGGCACCCGCACGGTCTCCTGGAGGTTGCCAGGCACCCGCGGCGGCAGCCCGGGAAAGCCCGGGACGTTTCCCAGTCCCGGCGCCTGGAAGAGCGGTTGGGGGAAGTTCCCAACCCCCATCTGCCGTGCCATCAGGCTCGGAAAGCTCTTCTCCTGGTGGACCTGGTGCAAGGAAAAGTTGGCAAACCCCGCAGCCAGCCCTTCCCCGATGACCACGAAGTTCGTCAGATTGGGCGGCCTCTGGGTCTGCGCCGCCACAGGAGCGGTCAGAGCGCCTGCGATGAGTCCCCGGATGCGTCCCGTCTACTCCATCCGTCCATCATGCCCGCCGACCCGCCAGCGCATTCCCAGCCCGATCAGATTGGCGAAGTTCCTGTATTCCCCGTTGGTGAACTGGAAGTTGTTTGCCGCAACGTTGGTCGTCCTGTTCATGAACTGCATGAACTGATAGAAGAACGTCATATCGAACGATCCCACCGGCTTCGTCATGCCCGCCGTCCAGCTATGGCGGGTCGCGTCGGGAAACAAGGGGCCGACGCTTTTTTCGACAACAGGAGTATAGTCGAAAACATAGCCGGCGCGCCACGTGGCGCCAGCCAACATCTTGCGCATGGGCCCACCCGAACCGAACGGGCGCTCGTAGCCTGCGTGAATGAGGTAGGAGTTCCGGAAGTCGAACACCAGACGGCGTTCGGGCGGAGTCCCGATCTCCTCGCCGTTGGCATCGACGGTCTGGGAAAAGTTGAGCGGAATGTCGCGGAAGCGCTGGAAGTCCTGCATCCGGAAATCGAAGGCCAGGGTTCCACCCGCCACGCCGTTCTTCGCCACACCGACGACGTAGGTGGCAGGCGTCACGAATGTCCCGGTGATCGGCTGGTTGGGGAAGAGAATATCGAGCGTCTGGTCCTTCGGCAGGAACGGCACCAGAGCCCCCTCATTGGTGAAGGAGAACGCTGCGTCGCCCTTGAGCCGGCTCACGACGGGACTGCGGTAGTTCAACCCCAGGCTGAAGCCGGAGTTCGGATTGCGATACAGGTAGCCGCCGGCGAATCCGGGCCGGTTGGACGTTGCGGCCGCACGCAGACGGCCCTCGGGCAGCAGGCGCGCAAAGGACCGGTAGGCGGCAACCGGGTCGGCGCCAGGAAAGACGTCTTTCGCCAGCCGCAGTCCGAACTCATCCGGATCCTCATACGGGTTCAGGAAGCTCTGCTCGAGAAACAGGTGCGTATGAACAGCCGCCACGCCGACTGAGATCGCGTGGTTCTGGGACAGGCGCACGGCCACGGTCGGCTGGAACCAGAACTGGCGCAGCATCGCCCGGCTTCCGGCCCAGCGTCCGACAAACTTCGTGTGCGAAGGATCGCCGTCGTTGAAATTCGTGAAGTTGGCCGCCAGACCGTTCGGCGTGTACAGCGCAAACCCCAGCGACCAGCGTTCCGACATGCGCCGGCTGAAGTACATGCTGGCGACCGGAATAAACGGCTGGCCGATGGCGCCGCTGAACCCTTTCTCGGGGACAACCGCCCCTGGAGGCGTATCGGACGGCACGAAGCGAAACTGGCCGTTGATCGCCAGCGCTTCCATCTGGAAGTTCGTTCCCTTCTGAAAAGCAAGTCCAGCCGGGTTGAAGAAGAGCGCCGACGCGTCGTCAGCAATCGCCGTGAAGGCCCCTCCCATCCCCTGGGCCCGGGCGCCCAATTCATTGACGGCAAACGCGGAACCGAACGCCGCGGGGACTCCAGATCCGAGGAACATCCCGAGCCCAGCGCCGATTGTGGCCCAACGGCAGTATCTTCTGCTGCGATTCACGATCCTCCTAACCCATGCGGAAACAGTGACACCCACTGTCCGGCTCGTCCACCCAAACAACTTCCGAATTATCAGTCCGCTGCGAAGTTGCTGTCAAGTGATCGGGTGTTCCCCGGAGCAACTGTAGACGGGTGACCGACAGGGCGGTCAACCGGCCGGAGGCTCGTGCAGAAGGGGCCGGATGTGCAGGATCAGTTGTTTGAAGACCTGAACGGGAAGAGCGCTGGTAAACCGGTACGACGCGGCGTCCTCTCCGGGCACATAGGCAACAACCGTCCCGTAGAAGCGGTCGCCGATGATGAAGGCAAACGCCGCGGTGCGGTTCACCTGACGCGAACCGGTCCGGAAGCCGCCGGCAGCGTAGGTGTGGAAGCGGTTGTCGCCGGTGCCGGTCTTGCCGCCCACCGGGACCACCATGCCACCCTCCAGGACAACCGATCGCAGCGCGCGCCGCGCGGTCCCTCGCTCGACGACGCCCACCAATTCCTCACGGACCTTCGCCGCGACGGCGGCGGGGAGCACCGGCCGGCGCGCGAGCGCACCCGGCGCCAGAACGGTTTCGAAAGGAGTCGCCCGCGCAAATTCAAGCTCCCGGATCCGCCGCGATTCGACCCGGACCCCATCATTGACCAGGATGCCGAGCAATTCAGCCAGCGCCGCCGGGTTATCGGCGGAGCTCCCGATCGAGGTCGCCAGCGACGGAACAAGCGATGGGAACGGGTAGCCGAGGCGGTGCCAGCGCTGATGGATCCGCTCGAACGCGTCGATTTCGAGCAGCGTCCGGATGCGTGAATCCTGTCCGCGCCGCCGGTTCGGCCGGAACAGCCACTGGTAGACCTCCTGGCGCTCGGCAGCGCTTGCCTCAAGCACCTCGGTCAGCGGCGCGTCCGGATGCCGCTGGAGGTGTTCGAGCAGCCACAATTCCAAGGGGTGGATCCGCGCCAGGTAACCTCGATCATTGAGATTGAACTTTTCCGGCCCGTACGCCTCGTACATATCCGCAATCTGTTTGGGAGACAGGGACCGCCCCGACGGATCCGCCGTCAGAAATGCCGTGAAGACGTCCAGTTCCGCCTGCGGACGAGCGGAGCGGAAAGCCACCGCCAGACGCCGCGGCGTCGGTCGCATCCCACCGGCCAGCGTCGCCAGCATCTCGTCCGGGGTCTGGCCGGCGTATTTGCGGTAGAACCGGGTCAGGAATTCCCTGCCCTCCCAGTCGGCGAACCGGCGCAGGTACTGCATCCTGGTTTCGTCGTCCAATTCGCCGGGATCCCGCGGGGCCATGTGGTACTGCACGACATCCCGCATCAGCCGGATGAACACGAGGTTGACCGACTTCTGGAAGGCCTCGCGGACCGTCATCAACCGGCCGTTATCCTTCGAGTCGAAGTTGGAGAATGTGTGCAGCCCGCCGCCGGTGAAGAACGCCTCGCCAGGGCTGGCGGAATACGTGCGGTTCATGGCCGCTTCCAGCATCGCCCCAAGGCTGCGATCGTGCGCCGTCCGGAGGTAGTCGAGCGCCCAGCGGGTGAGGCGGTCGGTCGATGGCCCGGAGCCTTCGGACACCTGTGCGTGCAACTCGGCAATGACTTCGAGGTAGGTCACCAGCGTCCGCAGTTTCGCCGTCGAGCCCAGTTCCAGCTTGGTTCCCTCGTTAATGTTGAGCGGCTGGTCATAGTTGTCCGCCAGGACCCGCAGCACGTTGCCGTCCGGCGTTCGCTCGTAGAGCGTGAAGCTGTAGATGACGGAATCCAGACTGCCCGGGCTCAACAACTGGTAGCCGGTGATGCCGGCGCGGGCGGCGAACTGCGGGTCAGCAAGCTGTTGCAGGACCGCGACCGAGGCCGCATCGGCTTCGCTATCGATCGTCGTCGACACCCTGAGATCGAGCCGGTCGAGGTCGTAGAGGCTCCCCACTCCGAGCAGGCGCAGCAGCTCGGTCCGGACCGCGTCGGCCGCCTTGCGATCGGCGAAACGTCCGGGGCCGCGGCCCGCATAGCGCTCGCGGATCTCCAGGCGCTCGGCGAGGGCGGCGTCCCGCAATTCGGGAGAAATGGTTCCGGCGCTGGCGAGCAGCCTCAGATAGGAATCGGTCCGCGCGTCGAGTTCGGCAGGTTCCCGGCGAAGATACACCGATGGTTTGCGGATGGCGAGCAGAAGGCTGAGCGCCTGGCGGTAGGCGGCAGCTCTCTCCGGCAGCGGCGCGTTCCGATCCCACAGCAACCGGTTGACCTCGTCGAAGTCGGCGCCGAACCATGCCCACAGTCCGTCGCCGAGCCCCTGTACTTCTCCGTAGCCGGGAAGCGCGGCCAGGGGCAGCGAGTTCAGGTAGTCCCGGACAATGCGGCGGCGGGCTTCGACGGTTTCCTCCCCGTCCTGGTACGCGCGCAGGGACGCGGAGGCCATCTGCCGCGCCTTCTCGCTCAGAGACGACGTGCGGCCTTCCGGCGAGTGCCGGACCTTCTCGAGCTGGGTCGCCAGCGTGCTGCCTCCGGACACCGGGTGCCCGCGGTGGACTTTGTTCAACCCGAGGTCAACGAACGCTTTCCCGAGCCGCGCCCACTCGACCGCCGGATTTTGCCGCGTCACCGACAGGTCCAGAATCTCACGATTCTCGACAAACAGCAGGCTCTCGATTACCACCGGCGGAATCGATTCGAAATCCGCGTACATTCTCTCCGGATACCGCCCTTCATACAGGGACAGACCCTGACGGTCGGCCAGCAGCAGGCCCGCTTGCGTCTTCTGGGGATAGATCGGATAGAGGCCGAGGTCGGTCAATTTGGCCGCTAAGGGCGAGATCCTGGCCTGCGCCGTGACTTCGAAGCCGTGGCGCGCCAGACGCTCCTGGAAGGCCGGCAGGCTGGCGTGGCCGAGCCGGTGGTCATAGGGCCCGCTGGCCGGAAAACGGATCGACCGGGAGGGCCCCGCCTCGACCGAGTAGGTGAGCTGCGCCGCGATCGACGTCAGGATCTGGGATTGCAGCCAGCCGGTACGCAACTCGAGCAGAATCAGGGCGGCTAACGCGCCCGCCCCGAGCACTGCCAAGCCGCGGCGCACAGGACGCCGCCCGCCGGCCCGCAACGCGACGATCCGCAGATCCTGCGCCAGCCCGGACGCCGTCCACGCTGGCTCTCCGGCAATTCTGTTGAGCATCGCAACCCAATCTTCCCAAGCGGTATTGGAATACCTATTGGGTGAGATGTGTCTTGGATCAGGTGGGTTTCTGAAGCCCGTTCAGGCGGGACGGACGCCGAGGCCGGGCCCCTCGGGAAGCACCAGTTTTCCGTTCTCCACCGTGACGCCGCGGTAGGGATCGTTGGCGATCAGCAGATTGCCGTCGAGATCGGCCCAATCGGTCAGCGGAGAGACGTGCGCCGCCGCTGTGATGCCGACCGAACTCTCGATCATGCAACCGATCATCGTCTTCATGCCGTAGGAGCGCGCCAGTTGCAGCATTTTGTACGCTTCGCACATGCCGCCGCTTTTCGACAGCTTCACGTTGACGGCGTCGTAAGCTTCGGCCAGCTTCGGAATGTCGGTGATCGACCGGCAGGCCTCGTCGGCCATCAGCGGAATGTTGACGCGCCCCCGCAACCAGCGCGTTTCCTCGATCATCTCCGCGGGCATCGGCTGTTCGACGATCTCCACGCCCTGCGATTCCAGCCAGCGGATCTTGCGCAGCGCGGTTTCCTTGTCCTTCCAGCCTTCGTTGGCGTCGACACGCAGCGGCTTGTCGGTCTCCGCGCGGACAGCGCCAATCGTCTCCTCGTCGTTGTCGAGGCCGACCTTGATCTTCAGAACGGGAAACACTTCCGCCTCGCGGACCTTCTGTCTCACCACCTCAGGCTTGTCAATGCCGATCGAAAAAGTCGTGATGGGCGCCTTGGCCGGATCGAGACCGAACAGGCGATACAGCGGGATGCCATGCTTCTGCCCCACCCAGTCCATGGTCGAGATGTCAATGGCCGCGCGCGCGGCGTACTGGCCGGTTAGACGGCGGAACGCCTCGCGGAGGTAGTCCACATAGGCAAGGGGATTCTCGTGTCCGAGGGTGCTGATCAGAGATTCAGCCGCGTCCCTGGCCTGATAGGCGTTCTCGCCGTAGCGGACAATCGGCGCACCTTCGCCGATTCCGGTAATCCCGTCGCGCGTGTGCCGGAGGAAGACGTTCCGGCGCTCGTCGCTCGACGACATGGTGGTGGTCCAGGTGTGTTTCAGGCGCAGCGTGACCTCTTCCACCACGATCCGCGGCCGCTGGACCTGTGCGCCCAGCGCGGCCGGAACCGCCGCCAGACCGTGCAGCCATCCTCTCCGGGTCATCTTTCGTAAGGTAGCAGTTCCGGCCGCTACCGGAGGCGGGCCGCCAGCGCCGACAGCTCAGCGCGTGCTTCGGCGATGCGCGTGGCAAGCTTCGCCCGGTGCCGGGGCGCCTGTTCGTCAAGGCGGTCGCCCGGCTTCGCGAGAGCCTCCTCCAGCCCCTTCAAGTGCGCTTCGCTGTCGGCGAGCCGCTTCGCGGCGGTCTTCGGGTTGTGGAAGCTTCCGTTCACCGAGACATAGACAGGCGTCGTGTGCGCCAGTTGCAGGCGGTCCGCCTTGGCCCGCGCGGCCACCCAGAACCCGTGCTGGACCGGCAGGTCCATTTCGATGGCAAGCTGTTCGGCCGATCCGCCCGCGGTCTTCACGACCTCGCCGTGCACCACTAGTTCCAGTTCGCTCAAAGGAATCTGCTGCGCGTGCCCGTAGGCCTTCGCGACAACGCGCACCGCCGACCCAGGCGCCGCCTCGATCCGCTCGCCGGGCAGCTTTCCATTCACCGTCAGTTCGAGGATCGGACCCGTGGTGGCAAATGTGCGGCCCGCTTTCACCGCCTCAAGCCAGCGCTCGAACGTGAACGGCTGGCCGACATAGGTATAGAAGCGCGCGTCGCCGATCCGCGTCATCCCGGGCTCCACGCCGTAGCGCGCTCCGCGCCCGCACCAGGGAAAATCCGACCCGGCCAGCGCGGTGATCGGGATGCCGAGGTCAAGCCAGTGATAGTAGTGGTCCGTTGGGATCGGCCCCTCGACAGCGCAGAATTGCGCCAGTTCCATAAAGTCCACCTTGCGGAACAGCGCTGTGAGCACCATGCCGCGGTAGCCATGAAACGTCATCGCCTGATGGGCGAAGCCGCTGATCCCGCCCAGTTCGTGGACCCGGTCGAACACCCGGCCGTAATCGTAGTAGTCATTCGGAAACCGCACCAACTCGCTCGCGCCAAGCGAGATCGTGTGTCCGATCTCCGGCGTGCGCGGCTCTTCCTGGCCGGGAGTGAGAATGAAATTTCCCTCCCGGTACCGGCCCGCCGGACCGAACGCGTGCTGGGTGAAGTACGTCGCCCAGAAGTCGCCCATCTCCAGGATGTTGCCGACGTGCACATCCTCGGCCGCGATCCAGCGCAGAACGGCGGGATCGTCACGCGGGGAACGCTGCACGTGGATATGATCGTCAGCCGAATACCAGCCGCGCGACGGCATGTCAATCCACCGCGCCAGCCGGACATCCCGCCGCACGGCCTTGCCGGGAAGCAGTTCAACCTGTACGGTCTGCCCGAGGTATTCGTAGCCCTTGGCCACCGCGACCGTGTACCTTCCCGGAGCCAGCGCCATCTCGAACGATCCGTCCGCGTAGAAGCCGCCGTCGTAGTGGAAGAAGTATCCTTCGGCGCGGTCGCTGCGGCCGAACAGCGCGCCGACCGCGCCCTTCGCGTCCACCGCGACCGGCTTGCCGGCCGCATCCGTCACCCGGACCCGAGCCGGTGTGGGCTTGCCTGCTCCATCCAGCAACCGCACCGTGAGACGTGCGTCACGAGTCTGTTGCGCCGCCAGTATCAGAGCCAGCAGGAAAGGGACGAGAGCCAGCCATCGCTTCATGGCCCTCCACTATATCTCAGCGCAGCATCAGGATGATGATGAAGTTGCCCTGCCGCCGCAGCGTGACCTCGGTCGGCGCCCCTGGCGGTTTCTCGATCATCAACCGCGCGGGAACGAGCACTTCCTTGAGGTGCGCCACGGAAGTTGTGCCTGATGCCCCGGATCGCACCGACAATCCGCCGCAGATGTTGATGTCCTGGTCATCGAGGCGCTCCGGATCGAAGCAAGGGTGGATCTCGATCGTATACGGCCGCTCCGGGTCCGGGTAACGGTACTGAAAGACGTGGTCGGTCTTATCGGAACGCCTCAACTCGCGCGCCTCCGAGGCAATCGTGGACGCCAGATCGCGTCCTTTGGACGGCACCAACTGGCAGCCCGTGGCCGCAAGCAGCAACGCCGCGGCGGCAAGACTTCGGAAATCCATCATCAGGTTTCTCTCATCGAAGGTACTATGGAGGTGAAAGGGATGTCAGCCCTGCGAACCCCTCAGGGTTTGGGCGGAGGGGAGAGTTTGGGAGCATCCGCATCAGGAGAATATCTCATGCCGCTGTCAGGCGCCCTTGCCACGCATCTGACCGAGCCGGCCCTGCGGGACCTGGTGTCGCAGTTGGAGCAGGTGACCGCGGACGCCGTGCGCCTCACGACCGGTCTCTCGGCGGAGCAGTTCAACTGGCAGCCCAGGCCGGACTCCTGGTCGATCGCCCAGTGTCTGGCGCACCTCAACGCCACCGGAGCCTGGTATCTGCCCTACCTCGAAGCAGCAGCCCAACAGGGCCGTGACCGCGACCTGCGCGGCCGCGGACCGTTCCGGCACTCCGCTTTCTGGAACTGGGTGCTGGGCCTGACCGAACCGCCTCCGAAGATGCGCCTTCCCGCGCCGGGGCGCCTGGTCCCGCCCTCGAATCTGGACCTCGACCAGACGCTGACGGAATTCTTCACCGTGCAGCGCCGCTTCCTCGCCTGTTTCGAGGTCGCCGACGGGCTGGACTTGCGCCGGATTAAGGTCCGAACGCCGATGACAGGCTGGATCAGAACCACTCTTCTCGGAGGATTCGCGGTGATGATGGCCCACGAGCGCCGTCACATCTGGCAAGCCTGGCAAAGACGGCACGATGCACGCTATCCCTCGGCGTAGGTTTCTGGCTCTCGCTGCGGGCGCCTACCGGGCCGCTGAACCCGGCTACCGCTACGAATTCCCGCGCGACCACTTCGAACACCCGGATTTCCGCACCGAGTGGTGGTATTACACCGGCAATCTGCGCGACCCACGAGGCCGTCCCTTCGGCTTCGAGCTCGTGTTTTTCCGGCAGGCCGTCGAGCGCCCGGCGCCGTCCGGGTCGGTGTGGCGTCCGCCGGACCTCTACCTGGCGCACTTGGCGCTGACCGACATCGCCGGACAGCGCTTCATCGCGCACAAGCGTTTGAACCGGCCCGGACCGGGTGTGGCCGGCGCGTCCTTCGAGCAGCGGCGCGTCTGGAATGGCAACTGGTCCGCCGCCTGGCAGGAGCCCGCACAGATCCTGACCGCGATCGCCCCGGAGTTCCGGTTCCGGTTCACGGCCACGCCGATCAAACAGCCTTACGTCCACGGCCTGAATGGCGTCAGCCAAAAGGCTGGAGGCGCGGGGAAAGCGTCGCACTACGTGTCGTTCACCCGTCTCGCCGTGGAAGGAGATCTCTCGTACGAAGACTCGCGCTTCCCCGTCGAAGGCCTGGCCTGGATGGATCACGAATGGTTCACCCACCAGTTGGAATCGGAACAGGCCGGCTGGGACTGGTTCAGTATCCAGTTGGAAGACGGCCGCGACCTGATGCTCTTCCAGTTGCGCCGCAAGGACGGCTCGATCGATCCCTACTCGGCGGGAAGCGTCATCTTCACCGATGGCCGCGGCCGGCATCTCCGGCGCGAGCAGTTCACGCTGGAGCCGCTGCGCCTCTGGACCAGCCCCAAGACCGGGACGCGCTACCCGGTGGAGTGGCGGATCTCCGTCCCGGGCGAACGGCTGGATCTGCGGGCGGCGGCGGCCGTGGACGGCCAGGAACTGGCCGACGCCGGAGCGGCGGGGATCAACTATTGGGAAGGAGCCGTGCGCTACGAGGGGTCGGCGCGCGGCGCCGGGTACCTGGAGATGACCGGCTACGACAAGCCGGTGAATCTCGGCTAACGGCTCCCCGTCCGCAGATCCCGATGGACGCGCGCCACCATGTGCATGTACTGCGCGGCGGCGAAGCGGTCATCGGCGGCAATGGCGATGTGGCGCGCGGCGCGTTCGGTGTCCCCGGTCGCCTCCGCGTACAGGCCGACGTAGAGATTCGCGTAAAACTGCCCGTCGATCCGGTCCCCGCCCGCGGCGAGCACCTGTTCCGGCGTCAGTTCCCCGCGAAACATGCGGTAGATCTCGCGCATCGGGACGCGGCTGTCCGGCCCCACCGGCAGCAGCGCCTTGCGCGCCCGCTCGGGCGATTCGGCGCGCGCGACGCAAAGGAAGTGCCAGGCTGCGTTCTCGACGTCGTCCGGGTTCACCGTACGGTGCGATTCGAACTGCTTGCGGCAGTCGCGATAGCGGCCCGCGTAATAAAGCGCGATGCCGCGCTGCCAGAGGTGCGGTGCGGTCGCGGGCGACATCCGCGCCACGCGGTCAAATCCCGCGGTCGATTCGGCGATCCTGCCCGCGCGAAAATCCTCGACCGCGCGGTCGAACACGACCCGGACCTCGCCCTGCGCCAGCAGGAGCGGCACCGCCAGGAGCGCGCAGACAATCTTCAGGCCGGCCATAGAGAGAGCTTCCAGCGCGCCACGCCCATGTGATAGCGCTGATGCCAGGGCAGACCGTGCGCGGCCCACTCCGGCCGCTTGGGCCCGAAGTAATACGCAGTCACGATCGTGCCATCGTCGAGTTCGACGCTCGACGGGTAGCCCGAGTCGGTCTTGCGCCAGTCCGTCGCGGGCGCCGACAGCAGCACCACGGGAAGCGACCACGTCGCACCGCCGTCCTCGCTCATCCGCAGCACGACGCCGAACAGCCCGGGGATGCGACTGGTGAACGAGCACAGGATGCGGCCGTCGCGCAGTTCGAGCAGGTGGGCATTCTCCTGACCCTGCGGCGAGATCAGCTTCGGCGCACTCCACGACCGGCCTTCGTCGTCCGACCGCAGCAGAGCCTCGCCCGACCCGTGGGGCAGAACGCCATCCATGGGGTCGAGACAGTTGGTCCGCGCGGCCGCCAGCCAGGCCCCGGAGCGCAGCCGCAGGACAAACGTTTCGCTGCCGTCGGCGACCGGGCGCCGGTTGCCCCAGGTCTCACCGCCGTTCTCGCTGAAGTAGACCGCGGAGCGCGATCGCCTCGGCGTCACGCTGACGCGTCCGTACACCGGGCAGACCAGCCGTCCGTCCGGGAGCAGGAAGATGTCGCCGTGCGGGATCTCGGTCATCTCCAGCAGATCGCGCCGCCAGGTGCGCCCCTGGTCGGCCGAGATGCAGCGCTGGACCGGAAGGACGGGCAGCTTCTGCCCTTCGTGATATCCGCTCACGAGCGCCACCAGCTCTCCCTTCGCGTTGAGTCCCACGGCGTGGTTCATGCGGATGGCGTTGGGCTCTTCCGGATGGTCTGTGATCCGGCTGCGGAACTGCCAGCTCATCCCGCCGTCGTGGCTGACCCACAGTTCGACATCGCTGTTGCTGCCGTAGCCGTGGCTCGGATGGTTGTAGACCGCAGCGGCGATCTCGCCGCCCGGCAGTTTCGTCAGGTTGGGCCAGAGGCCCTTGTTGTCGATGCTGACGAAGAACTCGGCGCCGGGGAGAAGCTGGCAGCCCTGGAGCCCGCCAGTGGCCACGGGCCGCGCCGAGGCCGCGCCAAAAGCCAAAGGCGCCGCGATGGCTTGCTGCAGAAGCTGCCGGCGTCCCGTCATGCGCGCAGTTCCAGGCCGCGCATCGTGCCGGTGGACGAGGCGAACCGGTCCGCCTCGATCCCCATTCGCTGCAGCATGCTCACAAACAGATTCGGCAGCGGGTAGTTCTTCTGCGTATCGAACGCAAGATGGCCCTTGTGGCGGAACCCGCCGCCCGCAAGCAGGACCGGAAGGTTCGTCGTCGTGTGCTTATTCGCGTCGCCGAGATTGCTGCCATAGAGCACCATGGTGCGATCGAGCAGCGACTCGCCTGCGCCCTTCAGCTTTTCGAGCAACTCCGCGAGCAGACGCATGTGCCCGACATCGATCGCTTCGAGCTGCGCGAGTTTGCTCTCGTTCTTCCCGTGGTGCGACAGGTTGTGGTAGCCGTCGGTGATGTCGATTCCCTGCATCTCGATGGCGGGGGAGCTCGCGCTATCGAGGAACAGGGTGATGAGCCGCGTCGAATCGGATTCGAACGCCAGGCGGGCGACGTCGTACATGAGACGCGTCTTCTCCATATACGCGCGCGTGCTGTCCGGATCCTTCGGTTCTGGCGCCGTGGTCTTCGGCTTCGGCTTGCGCTCCCACTCCTGGGACACCAGCAGCCGCCGCTCCAGTTCGCGCACGCCGGTCTCGTACTGGTCGAGACGCTGCCGGTCCTGCGCCCCGAGCGAGCGCTTCAAGGCATCGGCGTGCGAGGCGACAGAGTCCATGATGCTCTCGCCCAGCTTCAGCCGCTCGATCTGGCGTTCCACTTCGCCGGCGGTTCCCTGCAGGAACAGGCGGCGGTAGACGGCAGCCGGGCTTTCCTCGCACGGGATCATGACGCCGGAGCCGGTCCAGGTGAGGCTCTTCTGGCCGCGGTTCACGTTCACGCCCAGAGTGAGCGACGGGAACCGGGTCTGCTCCCCGATGCGGTCCGCCATGTACTGGTCCAGCGAAATCGAATTTCTGAATCCGCCGTTGCCCGGATGCGGCGCCGCCGTCAGGAAGCACACCTCCGAGGCGTGGCTGCCGTCAACATCGGGATGCGAGACGCCGCTGAACGCGGTGAATTCGTCCTGGAAGCTCTCGAGGATTTTCAGGTAGGGCGAAAGCGCGCCGTCCGCGCCAGGGAAAAACTGCTCCGGGAGCAGGCCGAGGTTGTTGCAGATGGCGAGCATCCGCCGCGGCGGCTCGGGCTGTGCCGCGAGCGCGGGCTGCATCGACTCCAGAAATGGAAGCCCGAGGGCGACGCCTGCGCCGCGCAGCATTTGCCTGCGCGATGGAGCGCGCCGCAGGATCACACCGGGACTGGACGAACCGTTCACTGGCGCCTCACTTGTTCAAGAATAGTCCACTCCCAACAATTTCATGGAGGAGCGCACGCATACGGAACCCGTCGCCCGCCGCCGCATCCAGAATCCGCTCGACCTCGCCGCGATCGGCAAAGCGCACCGGAGCGCCCGTTCCGTACACAATCCACTGCCGCACGAGATTGCCCGCGATACGCCTCTCGTCCTTCAGCAGGAGACGCTTGAACTCGCGGATATCGCGGAACGATTCGCCCGTGGCAAGTTCCCCGCTCGCATCCACCGGCTGCGACAGGCGGAACGAAAACGGGTGCCCGTTCTTCCCGATGCCAGGTACAGATTCGCCCTCTTCGGTGGACCGGTGGCGGTCACGCCACCCCCCGAGCACATCGAAGTTTTCGAGCGCGAAGCCGGGCGGGTCGATCTTCCGGTGGCACGCCGCGCAGGACTGAATCGACCTGTGTTTGTCCAACTGCTCCCGGATGGTGGTGGCGCCGCGCGTGTCCGGCTCCACCGCGGGCACATCCGGCGGCGGAGGCGGAGGGGGCTCGCCCAGGATCCGCTCCATGATCCAGGCCCCGCGCAGTACGGGCGATGTCGTCGTTCCGTTGGCCGTAATCTTCAACACGCTCGCCTGGGTCAGCAGGCCGCCGCGCACGGAGTCCGCCGGAAGCGCAACTTTGCGGAGCGCGCTGCCATCCACCGCGGGCAACCCGTAGTGGCGCGCCAAGTGCGCGTTGAGCAGCGTGAAGTCCGAATGGACCACGTTGCGTGCGGACAGGTTCTCGCGGATCAGCGAATGAAAGAAGCCACGCGTCTCCGCGAGCGCGGATTCCACGAGCAAGTCGTCCAGATAGTATTCCGGATAGAGGATCACGTCGGGTGTCGTTTCTCCGGCTTTGCGCAAGTCCAGCCAGTAGTCGAGAAACGCATCGGTGAAATCCCGCATGCGGGGCGAGTCCAGAAGCCGCGCCGTCTGCGCGCGCAGGACTTCGGGTCGTGCCAGAGTGCCGTCCGCCGCCAGCCGCCGCAGTTCCGCGTCGGGCGCGGTGTTCCAGAGGAAGTACGAGAGGCGGCTCGCCAGCGCATACGGATCGAGGCGCCCCGGCTGTTCCTCCAGGTACAGAAAGCCGGGGGAACAGAGCACCGCGATATATGCGGCGATCATCGCTTCAGTGAAATCTGCGGGGCCGCCCGCCACGATCGCGCGGTAGCGGGCGATCTCTTCCTCGCGCGGCGGACGGCGGTACGCCTTCGCCATAAACCGCCGCAGCAGCGCGTCAGGGTCCTGGGGTTCGAGGAGTTCCCGTTGGATCGCGCGCGATTCCGCGCTTTGCGCCGGTCCGGTGACTTCCATCCAGCGATAGGCGATGCCAGGCATCCCTTCCGCGGAAGCGTCCGGACTGCCGAGGAATCCGGGGCGCGACCGGAACAGGCGGGACGCATCGGGCAGGATCTTCTCGTCAGGCAGCAGGAAGACGTCGAGTTCGTGAACCGCCGGTTCGGGACCCACATCGAAGGTGCCGAGCAGCCGCTTTTCTCCGCCGCGGCTCAGTGCGTAGATCGTGAGCGGCTCGGTGGTGCGTCCCTGCGACGTCCTCTCGCGGTCCGGACGCCACCACGGCGCCCGCTTGCTTGTCCCAATCCGCTGAAACAGCGTGTGAATCCAGATCGAATACGCGTGGAACCGCAGGCGATAGCGCCCTCCCACGGGAGCGGCGAACTGGTCGAAGTGATATTCGTTGCCGATGTACGTGCTGGCGGGCGTCGCGAAGCCTTCCAGTTCGCGCGTTTCCGGGTCCTTTTCACCGACGGTGATTGGAACCTTTTCGGCCAGCACATCGGGCTGTGCATCGAATCCGAGAATCGGAATCGTCGCGCGCTCGGGGCTGCGATTGAACGGGCTGTACCGCATCCGGTTCAGGAACCGCTGCTGCTCGCGGGCGTAATACCGCTTCGTCGTCTCCGGTTCCTGCGAGGCCCGCAGCACAAGGCGCAGCGCGTGATCGGCGGTCTCCATGTACCGCGCCATCTGCACGTGGGACACGTCAAGCGCCTGCCCGGACTTGTTAAATCGCTGCACGATGCCGTCCTCGGGAAGCGAGTCGCGCAGTTGGAGCCACGGAGCGTGCAGCAGGTCGCGCACGGTGTTCTCGTACTCGTAGCGGTTCAGACGCCGCAGCACGGAACGCCCGGACTCCTGTGCTTCGCGCCGCTCGTACGAGGCGATGGGATCGGCGAGGCTGGCCAGGAATCGCTGCCGCTCCGGTGTCTTTCCTCCGCCCGGCGGCATCGCGCCGTCGCGCACCGCGTCATGCACGCGCACCCATTGCGTCCGCGCGTGTGGATCGTCCAGACGAAATGGCAGCGCCGCCAGGTTCAGGCCCGCCGGCGGCTTTTCCGGGCCATGGCAGGCGACACAGTTCTTGCCAAGAAAAGCCCGCATCTCCGCCGGCGGCTCGTTCGCGCAGACGAGCAGCGCGCTCAAGAAGAACGCAAAGACCAGATTGCGACCAATGCCCGCCACGACGCAGGTTAGGATATCAAGTCTACTGGAGCGCCGCGGCGCTCACCGGTTCGCTGCGGTCTCCCTCGTTGCCGGACCGGTCGAGCGCGGAGACAGCATAGCGGTAAGTCTGTCCCGCCTCCACCTGGCGGTCGGTGTAGGCAGGCTCAGTCAGACCATCGGCGACCACCTCCCAGTCCGCCTCGCCCGTGGCACGGTACACTCGAAATCCCGCTAAGTCTTCAGCCGCCGGCGGCGCCCAGGTGAGCGCAATGCCGGATTCCGCGGCCACTACCCGGACATCCTCGGGCGCGGGCGGTCCGAACGTGTCCTCCGGCGTGAACATCACCGCGTCCGACATCTCGCTCTCCACCCGCTCGCCGGGAAAAAACGCCTGAATCCGGTAGCGGTAGGCTATGCCGCGCACGATGGTGTCATCGAGCCACTCCACCTCGGGGATGGTCGCCGCCAGCACGGGCATCCCCCCTTCCGCGTCACGGTACACGCGATAGAGCGCCTCGGCGTGTACGCTCTCCCAGGCCAGCCGGAGCCCCGCCAGATCGTTCTCCGCGCGCGGCGGTGCGGGTGTCTGCAGGGGCTCGCGGACCCTGAGCGAGACCAGGTTCGACCAGCCCTGCGTCTTTCCTGTGTGCCCGAAGACCGAGACCCCGAGGACGACCTCGCGTCCGGCACGCGGGCGCGCCGGAATCGTCCGCTCCAAAACGGTTCCAGGTTGGAGATCGTCGCCGGAGAAATCAATCGCCTCGCCGCCGGCGGCCCACGCGTCGAGATTGAATGGATCGCCGCCTTCTCCGATGCGCACCTGCACGCGGCCGACTCCCCGCAGCAGGAGCCCGTCGGTGTTCATCGTGGGCAGCGTGAACCGCGCCACAATCGCGTCGCCCCGCTGGATCACGGCGAGGTCGGTGACCGGCTCCGGGATATGCAATTGCGGCGGCAAGGGGTCGCCGACATACCCGCAGCCGGCCACAAGGCACAGGAGCGCTGCCGCCACGCACTGGCGCATTAGAGGATATACCGGCTCAGATCCTGGTCCTTGACGATGTCGGCCAGTTGCTTGCGCACGTACTCCCCATCGATCCGCACGCTCTTCTTCTTGAGGTTCGGACCCTCAAATGAGATTTCTTCGAGCAGCTTCTCCATGATCGTGTGCAGGCGGCGCGCGCCAATGTTTTCCGCGCTCTCGTTGACCTGCGCCGCGAAGCGGGCCACCTCTTCGACAGAGTCGTCGGTAAACGTGAGCCGGATCCCTTCGGTGTCCATCAGCGCTTCGTACTGCTTGATGAGCGCGTTCTTGGGCTCACGCAGGATGCGCTTGAAATCCTCGACCGTGAGCGATTTCAATTCCACCCGGATCGGGAACCGTCCCTGCAGCTCCGGGATCATGTCGCTCGGCTTCGACACGTGGAACGCGCCCGCCGCGATAAACAGGATGTGGTCCGTGCGCACGAACCCGTGCCGCGTATTGACCGTGGTGCCTTCGACAATCGGCAGAATATCGCGCTGGACGCCTTCGCGGCTGACATCCGGTCCGTGCCCGGACTCGCGCCCCGCAATCTTGTCGATCTCGTCGAGGAACACGATCCCGCGCGACTCGACCCGCTCCAGCGCCACGCGCACCACCTGGTCCATGTCGATCAGCTTCTGCTCTTCCTCCTGCACCAGGTAATCCATCGCTTCGGACACGTGCATCTTGCGTTTGCGGGAACGGGGTCCGAACAGATTGGGCAGGAAGTCCTTCAGGTTGATGTCCATCTCCTCGATGCCCGTGGAAGCAATCTCGAGCGACGGCCCGCGCTCTTTGACATCGATCTCGACCATGCGGTCATCGAGCTTTCCCGCGCGCAACTTCTCGCGCAACTTCTCGCGGGTGCGCTCGACGGACGTCTCGCTGCCTTCGGGCTGCGGTGGCATCAACAGATCGAGCATGCGCTCTTCGGCATTGGCTTCGGCGCGGTCCCCGACTTCGTCGAGGCGCTCCTCGCGCACCATGTCGATAGCGATGTCGACCAGGTCACGCACGATCGACTCAACGTCGCGGCCCACATAGCCCACCTCGGTGAACTTGCTCGCCTCCACCTTCATGAACGGGGAGTTGGCCAGCTTGGCCAGGCGGCGCGCCAGCTCCGTCTTGCCGACGCCGGTCGGGCCGATCATGAGGATGTTCTTCGGCATGACCTCTTCGGCCATCTCGGGAGCGAGTTTCTGGCGCCGGATCCGGTTGCGCAGCGCGATTGCCACCGCGCGCTTGGCGTCAGCCTGCCCGATGACGTACTTGTCGAGTTCGCGCACAATCTCGCGCGGGGTCAATTCGTCGAGCAGCGGGGACTCGCTGGCGGAACTGCTGGGAAGATAGATCACCATGGCTCAGCCCAGTTCCTCAACGGTGAAGTTGAGATTAGTGTAGATGCAGGTTTCGCCGGCGATGCGCATGGCCTCCTCGACGATCTCCCGTGCGGAAAGCTTGGTGTGGCGGAACAGCGCGGTCGCGGCAGCATTCGCGAAGGGACCGCCCGAGCCGATCGCGGCGATGCCCGAATCGGGCTCGATCACATCCCCGTTGCCGCTCACCAGGTAGGTATTCTTGAGATCGGCAACGAGCAGCAAGGCTTCAAGATGCCGCAGGGCTTTGTCGGTCCGCCAGTCCTTCGCCAGTTCCACGACGGCGCGGGACAGATTCCCGTTGTGGCTTTCGAGCTTGGCCTCGAAGCGCGAGAAGAGGGCGAAGGCGTCGGCTGTGGATCCGGCAAATCCTGCCATAATCTGTTCTTTGTATAAACGCCGCAGCTTGCGGGCGGAAGCTTTCAGGACTTCGCTGCCCATGGTCACCTGGCCGTCGCCGGCCATCACCACTTTTCCGTCCCGGCGAACGCAGAGGACCGTGGTCGAGCGAATTTTCTGTTTCATAGAGCGGTTTGGCCGGGCCGCGTCAGCGCGGGTGCTGCGTGGCCGGGCGGTTCCTTTATCTTAGCGCGGCCGGGGGAACCTACCGGAAGATGATGGGGTTGCCCCGCGAGACCAGGGAATGCTTCCGGAACGCGGGATCGGCCGACGGGAAATCCTGGCGGAAGTGGCCGCCGCGGCTTTCCTCGCGGGCCAGGGCGCACCGCGCGATCAGGGTGGCCACGGCATGCAGGCTGCGCAGTTCGTACTCGCTCAACGCAGCCGACGCGGCGCCGCGCAGCGGGATCGCCCCGAGCGTGCGGATCGCGCGCTCGAGTGGCTCACGGTCCCGCACGATTCCCAGCGATTCCCGGGCCAGCCGGCGGAGCGACAGCTCGGTCACACAAGGGATTTCGATGGCAGGCGGGGTCCCGCCCTGGGGAGGAGCGACCGCGAGCCATTCCCGCATCGCCGCCCCGGCGCGCGCTCCATACACCAGCGCTTCGAGCAAAGAGTTGCTGGCCAGCCGGTTGGCCCCGTGGACGCCGGTGCAGGCCACCTCGCCGGCGGCGTACAGGCGGGGCAAAGTCGTGCGGCCATCGAGGTCGGTCTGCACGCCGCCCATCGCGTAGTGGGCGGCCGGGTGCACCGGCGCAGGCTGCGCGGCAATGTCGACCCCGTACCGCAGGCACGTCTGGTGAATTCGGGGAAAACGCTGCCGGATAAACTCCGCGCCCCGGTGGCGGAGGTCGAGAAAGACGTGCGGCGCTCCGCTGCGCCGGATCTCGGCGAGAATCGCGCGCGAGACAACGTCGCGCGGCGCCAGCTCATCGGTAAAGCGCTCCCCCTGCGCGTTCACAAGGTACGCTCCCTCGCCCCGCAGCGCCTCGGAGAGGAGGAAGCGCGGCGCGCCCTCGACATGCAGCGCGGTCGGATGAAACTGCACGAACTCGATGTCGCCGACTTCGGCGCCCGCACGGTATGCAAGAGCGACCCCGTCGCCGGTGGCGACGTCGGGGTTGGTTGTCTCGAGGTAGACGCGTCCGAGTCCGCCGGTAGCCAGCAGGACGGCGCGCGCCCGCATGATCTCCGGCGCCGCGCCGGCCGACGGCTGGAAGATCACTCCGGCCACCTGCCCGTCCTCCACGACAAGATCCGTCGTCGCCAGAAACGTGCGGAACTCGACGTTGTCGAGCGAACTGGCCTTGCGGTAGAGAGCACGCGCAATCTCACGTCCGGTGGAATCGCCGTGGGCATGCAGCACGCGGTTCCGGCTGTGCGCTCCCTCGCGCGTGAAGGCGAGCTGCGTGCCTTCCCGGTCGAATTCCGTGCCCCATTCGATGAGCTTCTCGATCTCACGGGGACCGGCTTCGACCAGCACCCGGACCGCGCTCCGGTTGCAGAGCCCATCGCCCGCGGCGAGCGTATCCTGCTCATGCAAGCCGACCTCGTCTTCGTCGCTGAGGGCGACGGCAATGCCGCCCTGCGCGTATTCGGACGACGACTCGTGCAGGCTGTCCTTGGCGGCGACGAGCACCCGGCCCGCGCCGGCCAGTTCGATCGCCGCCCGCAAGCCGGCCACACCGGCGCCGATCACCAGAAAATCGACTGAAGGCATCGGGTAACTCGTGATTCTAGCAGGGATGCGGCTTACGTCCTGTGGCGGCTTGCGATACAGTATTCCCACGTGATGAAGCTCCTCGCCCTCTCGACGCTTGCGCTCGCTCTCCCGCTGTACGGCCAGCTTGCCACCGGCACGTCCGGCATGGTCAGCTCGGCGCACCCCCTGGCTTCGGAAGCCGGCCTGGCTGTCCTCAAGGACGGTGGCAACGCGTTCGACGCCGCTATCGCCGTGGCAGCCACCCTCAACGTGGTGGAGCCGGAGAACTCGGGCCTCGGCGGCTACGGCAGCATTGCCATCTACGACGCGGCGAAGAACCGGGTGCGTGTGCTCAACGCCAGCGGCCGGATTCCAAAGGGCATGCGGCGCGACGCGTTCGACGACACCAGCGCGCGGCGCGGCGTCAAGACCATCGCCGCCCCGGTGAACGCTCGTGCCTGGGAACAGATCTCACAGCAATATGGAACGCGTCCCTGGAAGACGCTTTTCAGTGCGGCAATTCTGCACGCCGAGCAGGGCTTTCCACTCGTACGGCCAATCGCCGAAGGCGTGTTCGCCGAGTTCCCGGACCATGCGAAAGCCATCTACGGACGCGACGGAAAGCCCCTCGGCGCCGGCGAGATGCTCGTGCAGCGCGATTTGGGAAAGTCGCTGCGGCTGGTCGCCGAGCAGGGGGTCGACGTCCTCCACGGAGGCGAACTGGGGCGTAAAGTCGCCGATGAGCTCGCCCGCGCGGGCTCATTTGTCACGCTGGAAGACATCGCGCAGAGCGGCCCGGAGTGGATTGAGCCGATCTCGATGGAGTACCGCGGGCACCGGATCTACACCGCCGCGCCGCCGCTCAATTCGTTCGCCGCCCTGGTCCGCCTCGGCCTGCTGTCGCGCTGGAAGCTGAAGGCGAACTCAGCCGCCTACTGGCATCACTGGGCCGAAGCGCTGAAGCACGGCGAATGGTGCCGCCTCCGCTACGCCGTCGACCCGGATTTCGGAACCGTGCCGCTCGATCGCCTTCTCTCCGCCCGCTACTGGAAGGAACAGGCGGCCCGGGTCGATCCCGGCAAGGCATCGGAGTTCGTCCCGCCCGGAGCGGCCAGACCCGAAGGCGCCGACACCACGCACTTCGTCGTGGCCGACCGCTGGGGCAACGTCGTCACCATGACCCAGACCCTTGGCAACGGGTTCGGCAGCCGCCTGCTCATCCCCGGGACGGGGATCTGGCTAAACAATTCCCTCGCCTACAGCACGTTCGACCCGCCGGGCAATCCGATGGACGTGCACCCCGGCCGCCGCAAGCTGAACAGCAACGCCCCGGCGATCGTGATGAAGAACGGCCGCCCCTGGATCGCCCTGGGCGCCGCCGGCGGGCACACCATCCACCAGACGGTCCCGCTGGTGCTGGCACGGATGATCGATGACGGCCTCGACATGGCTCAGGCGCTGGACGCTCCCCGCATCGCGTTCGTGGCCGACACCAAGGCGCTTTCGGTCGAGAGCCGCCTCGACGAAGCGATCCGGCGGGATCTTGAGGCGCGCGGCCACAAGGTGGAGGTGCGCGCCATCGGGCGGCTCCACGGGCTGACGGTGGAGTGGCGCGGCGGCAAGCCCGTCCGGTTTACCGGCGCGCCCGACCCGCGCGGCTCCGGGTTGGCAGCGGGGTACTGACCGTCCGCGGCGCCAGCAGGAGCGCCACGGCACAAACCGCCAGCAAGTCGAGCAGAACGAGAAACAGGAAGAGATGGCGCGTCGTGTCCTTCACGTCGCCTAAGCTGCTGAGGCCCAATTCGATGCCAAGCATCGCGGAAACCGCAAGGACCGTGGGCATGGCTCGCGGCCGGGCACGCCACGCCAGCAGGGGTACGCCCACTCCCAGGAGAATGCAGAATCCGAGAAGAAGAACCGGCCTTCGCTCAAACATCCAGAGCTTCGCTCCGCTCCAGAAGGCGAACGCTTCGCTGCGGGTCGACGGAGGAAGACCTGTGTCCTTCGTGAAGTTGCCGTAGTCGGGGCGCTGAAGACTGGCCTCGGACAGCCCCAGCAACAGCAGCCGCCACGCCTCTCCGGGATTCCGGAGGAGATAGGCGGCCAGCTTCCCGTGAGACAGCAGTGGAACGAGTTGTCGCCGGAGTTCCGGATTGATCAGCGCACTTCCGGCCTGGTAGGCGTCGGTGTGCGCAAACACGACGAACTGCTCGGGAATGCCGAGTTCACGCAACGTCCTCAGCGGATCGGAAGAATTCGGCAGCAGGTTCAGGAACACAACGTTGTACGAAGCCGGAGCCGAATACTCGATCGGAGCCGAAGCGATGCACCCCAGGCCGGCAGCGGTGAGCGCAGTCATCGCTCCCCATCGCCCGTGCCGTCCGAGAGGCCGCAGCAGCTCCGGCCTCCAGAGGAAAAGAATGAGCAACGGAAGGAACAAGAGCGAATGTTGGATCTTGGAAGAGACCAGAAGGACTGCCGATAGCGCGATTCCCCACGCATTCCTCTTTGGATCGCCTTCTCCCGTGACCTGCCGCGCCGCAAACGCTGCCACCAGCAGGAGCATCGCCAGAGACGCCGTGTCGGTGTAGAACGAATTCATCGGCGCAACATACTGGGGATCTACATAGACAATCGCAAGAAGAATCAGGAGCGCGGCGCGGCGCCACAGAGGGAGACGCCAAACAAGAGGTAAGACCAGCCAGAACGCCAGCGCGGCAATGCTGCCGTAGGTCAGCCCGGTCCAGCGGATGTCGAATCCCGCGTCGCCCTGGAACACCTGGTTGACCAGCCACGCGGGCAGCAGGAGCAAGTGGGCGCTTGTGGGCAGATAAAACGGAGCTTGAAACGCCGGATTGACCTCGTATCTCGGGACCACAAAATGAAAATACATATCGTCATACGGCAGCGGAGGGGGCTGGAGACTGAAAAACCCCATGACGATATAAAAATCTCCGTTATTCGGTAGCCCGATAATGGGGGGAATCAAGAGCTGGTAGGCAAGGATCGCCGCGAAAAGAACAACCGCGGCTCCGCAAAACCAAGCCCGGCGGGGACGGCGCAACGCCACATGGAGATCCGATTCCATTGGGTTTCGCGACTCGCAGTATATCACGCGCAGGAAGTGTGTCGACGGAAATCGTCGTGAGACCCGTACACGGCAGTCCAGGCCTCCGGCAGAGCCTTCGCATGGCGCGGGACTCCGCCGGAGGAGGTCGTTCAGTGGGAACCCGGCGGCGGGTGCGTCACGAAACCTGGGCGAGCGTGTCGATCGAATGCGGGCGCCGCGCTTCGTAGGCGCCGATGGCCGCCTCCTGCTGGAGGATATAGCCCAATTCGTCGATGCCTTCGAGCAGGCAATGCCGCGAGAACGGATCGACCCGGAACTCCACCGAGCCGCCGCCCGGCAGCGCGAGGGTTTGCGCGGCAAGGTCGACAGCCACCTCAGCCGCGGGATCCGCCTCCACGGCCGCGAACAGTGACGCCTGCACTTCGGGCGTCACCACAACCGGCAGCAGCGCATTCTTGAGCGAATTCTGCTTGAAGATGTCGGCGAACGATGTCGAGATCACAGCCCGGAAGCCGAACTGCGTGAGCGCCCACGGGGCGTGCTCGCGCGAAGAACCGCAGCCGAAATTGTCCCCGGCGAGCAGCACGGATGCGCCCTTCACACGGTCCTGGTTCAGGATGAAGTCCGGCTTCGGGGAGCCGTCTTCCTGGTAGCGCCAGTCGAAGAACAACTGGTCGGCCAGTCCCTCCATCGATGTGGTCTTCAGAAACCGCGCCGGGATGATCTGGTCGGTGTCGACGTTGTTGATCGGCAGCGGCACAATGCGGCTGCGGAAGGCTTCGAATTTCTTCACTGGAGTTTCCTCACATCGGCCACATGGCCGGCAATCGCCGTGGCGGCGGCGGTCAGCGGGCTGGCAAGGAACGTCCGGCCGCCCTTGCCCTGGCGCCCTTCGAAGTTGCGGTTCGAAGTCGAGACGCCATACTGGCCCGGAGCAAGCTGGTCACCGTTCATCGCGATGCACATCGAGCAGCCGGGCTCGCGCCATTCGCACCCGGCGGCGCGAAACACCTCGGGCAGACCTTCGTCGTACGCCTGGCGCTTGACCGCCTGTGAACCGGGCACCACCATCACGCGCACATTCGGGCTGACCTTGCGCCCCTTGAGTACGGCGGCGGCGGCGCGCAGGTCCGAGATCCGGGAATTCGTGCAGGAGCCGATGAAGACGACATCCACGGGACGCCCCAGCAGCGGCTTGCCGCCTTCGAGTCCCATGTAGCGCAGCGCCTTCTCCACCGATTCGCGCTCCATCGGGTCACCGATCGACGATGGGTCCGGCACCGGCTGCGTGATCGGCACGCCCTGGCCGGGATTCGTGCCGTAGGTGATCATCGGCTCCAGCGCATCGGCGTCGATCGCGATCGACTTGTCGAACGCCGCGCCCTCGTCGGTCGGAAGCTGCTTCCATTGGGCGACGGCCGCATCCCAGGCTGCTCCTGTGGGCGCATAGGGGCGCCCCGCCAGGTACTGGAATGTCGCGTCGTCCGGCGCCACGAGACCCGCGCGCGCGCCGCCTTCGATCGACATGTTGCACACGGTCATCCGCTCTTCCATCGACAGCGCGCGGATCGCCGAGCCGCGGTACTCGAACACGTGGCCCGTGCCGCCGCCCACGCCGATGCGGGAGATCAGCGCGAGAATGATGTCCTTCGCCGTCACGCCTGGCTTCAACACGCCGTCGACGCGCACTTCGTAGGTCTTCGACTTCCGCTGCAGGAGGCACTGGCTCGCCAGGACGTGCATCACCTCGCTCGTCCCGATGCCGAAGGCGAGCGCCCCGAACGCGCCGTGCGTCGCCGTGTGGCTGTCGCCGCAGACGACGGTCATGCCGGGCTGCGTCAGGCCGAGTTCCGGCCCGATCACGTGGACGATGCCCTGCCGTGGGCCGTGAATGCCCTCGCACGGCACGCCAAACTCACGGCAGTTCGCTTCGAGCGCCTCCAGTTGCTTGCGCGCGATGGGATCGAGGATCGGCAGCGAACGGTCGTGGGTCGGGATGGAGTGATCGGCGGTGGCGAACGTCAGGTCCGGACGCCGTACTCTCAACCCGCGGTCGCGCAAGCCCTGAAACGCCTGCGGCGAGGTGACCTCGTGCACGAGGTGCAGGTCGATGAAGATCAGCGACGGAGCGCCGGCCTGCTCGTACACGACGTGGGAGTCCCACAGTTTCTCGATGATGGTCCTGCTCATGGATTCCTTCCTACAAAGCCTCGCACACGGCGGCGCCCACTTGTTCGGTCGTGGCGGGCGTGCCGGCGGGCTTCAGGTCCGCGGTGACGCGGCCTGAGTTCAACACCGTCTCGACAGCGCGGTTCACCGCGGCGGCTTCCTCGTGCAAACCGAAGCTGTATTCGAGCATCGCCGCCACCGATCCGATCGCGGCCAGCGGATTCGCCTTGTTCTGGCCGGCAATGTCAGGCGCCGAGCCGTGCACCGGTTCGTACAGCCCAACGAACGCTCCGGACGGCTTCCGTTCGCCGATCGACGCCGAAGGCAGCATCCCGATGGAGCCGGCCAGCACCGCGCCTTCGTCGCTCAGGATGTCGCCGAACATGTTCTCCGTGACAACCACGTCGAAGCGGCGCGGGTTCAGAATCAGTTGCATCGCGCAGTTGTCGACCAGCAAATGGTCCAGTTCGACGTCAGGGAACTCGGCCGCCACCTCGACCACAACGCGCCGCCACAATTGCGAATTCTCCAGCACGTTCGACTTGTCGACCGAGGTCAGCTTCCGGCGGCGCCCCTGCGCGAGCCGGAAGGCCATGCGGGCCACGCGCTCGATCTCCGGCCGCGTGTAAACCATCGAGTTGACCGCGCGCTCCTCGGCGCCGGCGCCGGAGATACCGCGTGGCGTGCCGTAATAGATGCCGCCGGTCAGTTCGCGCACGATGATCATGTCCGTGCCTTCGACCAGGTGGTTCTTGAGCGGGGAGGAATCCACCAGCGCCTGGTACGCACGCACAGGACGCAGGTTCGCAAACACGCCCAGTGTCTTGCGGATCCCAAGCAAACCCTTCTCGGGGCGGCGCTCCGGAGGCTCATTATCGAATTCCGGCAGGCCCACCGCGCCGAGCAGCGTCGCATCGGCTTCGCGCGCGAGGCGCGCGGTTTCGTCCGGCATCGGACTCCCGGTCTTGTGGATGGCGACGCCTCCGAGCAGACCTTCGGTCAGATGCGGCGTGTGATTCCATTTCTCCGCGACACGGCGGAGCACGCGCACGGCTTCCGCCGTGACTTCTGTCCCGATGCCATCACCGGGCAGAACGAGAATGTTCAGATTCATGATGTTGTTTACTGTCCCGCGACCAGAGCCCGCTGGCTCTCTTCGACGATCGAGGCGATTTCTTCGTCGAGGACGCCCTTCTTGCGATCGGCGAAGGAGGTAAAGCGCTTGTAGACCTCTTCGAGTTCCTCGCGCGTCAGTGTATAGCCGAGGTCCTCGCAGCGCTTCTTGAGCGCGTGCCGGCCGCTGTGCTTGCCCAGCACAAGGCGTCCTTCCGGAATTCCGACCGAGCGGGGGTCGATGATTTCGTAGGTGGACTTCTCCTTGAGATAGCCGTCCTGGTGGATGCCGGCTTCGTGGGCAAAGGCGTTGCGGCCCACAATCGCTTTGTTCGGCTGCGGACCGAACGTGATGATCGAGCTGAGCGTCTCGCTCGCGGCGTAGAGGTGCTCGGTGCGGATGACGGTATGGTACGGAAGCTGGTCCTGGCGGACCTTCATCGCCATCACGACCTCCTCCAGTGCGCAGTTGCCCGCGCGCTCGCCGATGCCGTTGATGGTGCACTCAATCTGCCGGGCGCCGGCGCGCACCGCCGCGATCGAGTTGGCGACGGCCAGTCCGAGGTCGTCGTGGCAGTGGACGCTCACAATCGCGCGGTCTCCCAACGCCTTCACGATGCGTCCGATGAGCGCGGCGTACTCATCCGGGACCGAGTAGCCGACCGTGTCGGGAATGTTCACCGTTCCGGCGCCCGCGTCCACGACAGCCCGCGACACCGCTTCGAGGTAACCTGCCTCGGTGCGCGCCCCGTCTTCGGCCGAGAACTCAACGTCGTCGACGTAGCGCTTCGCCAGTTCGACCGCGGCGGCGGCTTCGTCGAGTACCTGCTCCCGCGATTTCTTCAACTTGAACTTCAGATGGATATCGCTTGTGGCGATAAACGTATGAATCCGCGGCTTCTTCGCCTTCTCCAGCGAACGCGCGGCCCGCTCCACATCGAGCGTGCAGCAGCGCGCAAGCGCCGCCACGCGGGCTTCCGGATACTCCCGGCTCACCGCATCGACGGCCTCGAAGTCGCCGTCGGAGGCGATGGGAAAGCCCGCTTCGAGCAGGTCCACACCGAGATCCACCAGCTTGGCCGCCATTTGCAGCTTCTCGGGTACAGTCATACTGCAGCCCGGCGACTGCTCGCCGTCCCGCAGCGTGGTATCGAAGATGTATACGCGGTCGCTCATCCGTTGTCTTCCCCAACCGGCCGCGGCCACGGGGTCGCCGGGCGTTGCGGACCGGATGCTTCTCCTCACTATAGCTGCGAGCGCCGGATTTCCCAAATTAATAATCTTGCCTGTTTGCATTTATGGTATTGATGAGACCATGGAGCTACACACACTCCAGGTGTTCCGCATGGTGGCCACCGAGGGCAGTTTTTCGCGCGCGGCGGAGAAGCTGTTCCGAACCCAGCCGGCGATCTCGCTGGCGGTCCAGCGGCTGGAGACGGAACTCGGCGAAAAGCTGATCGACCGCTCGGGGCGCGACCTCGTCCTGACCGACGCCGGCCGCACCGTGCTCGACTACGCCACCCGGTTCGACAGCCTGCGTCGCGAGATGGAGAACGCGCTGGCGGAGTTGCGGGACAAGTCCGCCGGCACGCTGGTGATCGGCGCCAATGAATCGACCAGCCTCTACCTGCTGCGGCACATCGAACGGTTCCGGCAGATGTACGCGGGAGTGGCGGTACAGATCCGGCGGTCGCTGTCCAGCCGGATTCCGTCGGATCTGATCGACGGCGATCTGGAGCTGGGCGTCGTCAGCTACGATCCGGAGGACGACCGGCTGGGTTCGGTCATCCTGTACACCGACGCCCTCGTGTTCATCGTCTCCCCGCGGCACCGCCTCGCCGGGCAGGCCGAGGTGTCGATCCGGGAACTGGGCGAGGAAACCTTCATCGCACACAATGTCGTCTCGCCGTACCGGGAAGTGGTACTGAAGACGTTCCGCCGGCACAAGGTCCCCCTGCGGATGCCGGTCGAAATGCCGACGATCGAGACCATCCGGAAGCTGGTCCAGGGGGACCAGGGCGTCGCGTTCCTGCCGCGGATGTGTGTCGAGCAGGAGCTGGAGCAAGGCACGCTGTGTGCGGTCGAAGTGCGGGAGCTGCAGATGGAGCGGAAGATCCGGCTGCTGTTTCCGGCGAAGCGTGCACTGAGCCACGCCAGCCGGGCATTCCTGGATCTGGTCGTGCAGTAGCGGGGATTACGCGAGGTCCGGGATTTCCACGCGGCCGTCCCGGTGCACGAGAAAGCCTGCCGACAGCGGCGCAAACGACGTAAACCCGCCGGCGTCTATCCCTACCATCACCTGGACATAACCGGGCTCCATCTCGAGAAGTTCGACTTCCACCTGGTGAGGGCTCGGCTCACTCCGTTCGTAGGCAACGATGTCGTTGAGTTCGGCGGCCAGCGTGTCGAAGGACTTCGCGCTCCACAAAGCAACTTCGCGGCGCAGACACCCTTTGACGGCTTCTTTGTCCACAGGACACCTCACGCCTTGCCCGGCCGCACAACGCGTTCGATCGTGCGGGCGCGCCCGGTCAATTCGTCAACGTCAACCAGCACGGAGTGCAACTGCGGATTGTCGCGCGCCGCCTCCATGCGCACCGGCATCGCCGTCTGAAAGCGATTCAGGACGGCCTCGCGCTCCACGCCGATGATGGAATCGTAGGGGCCGGTCATGCCGCAATCGGTCTGGTAGGCGGTGCCTCCCGGCAGGATGCGTGTGTCCGCGGTGGGAACGTGCGTGTGGGTCCCGACCATTGCCGAAACCCGCCCGTCGAGGAACCAGCCCATCGCCATCTTCTCGCTCGTGACTTCAGCGTGGAAATCGACGAAGCGCACGCGGATGGATCCATCCAGTTCGGCCAATAGCTGCTCGGCACGCGCGAACGGGCAGTCGGTCGATGCCATGTACGTGCGGCCTTGCAGGTTGATGACCGCGCAGTTGACGCCGTTGCGCGCCGCGCACACGACCATGCCCTTGCCCGGGCAGGCGGCCGGGTAGTTGGCCGGCCGCAGCAGCCGCGGCTGGTTCGCGATGTAGGGATAGATCTCGCGGCGGTCCCAGACATGGTTGCCGGTGGTGATGACGTCGATGCCGAGTTTGAACAACTCGTCGGCGATCTGCGGCGTGATGCCGAAACCGCCCGCGGAGTTTTCGCCGTTGGCAATCACCAGGTCGATGGCGTGCTGAGCGACGATCGCATCGAGATGATCGGCGACGAGGTGGCGGCCGGCGGAGGCGAAGATGTCGCCGATAAACAGAAGCTTCATCGTTGTTCGAGCGACGCGATCAGCGCGCGGGTGCGGTCCTCGGAATGCCGCGTGGCGGTTTCGATCGCCGAAATCAGCATCGAGCGCAGGCCATGCCGTTCCAGCTCATGGATGGCCGAGATCGTGACACCGCCCGGCGTGATCACCTGGTCGCGCAGAACAGCCGGATGCAGAGTTGTCTCGCGGACAAGCTTGGCGGCGCCGAGCACGGTCTGCTCCGCCAGCTTCGTCGAGATCTCGCGCGACAGGCCCATCTTGAGCCCCCCGGCGATCATTGCCTCGATCACCATGTAGACATACGCGGGGCCGCTGCCGGAAAGCGCCGTCACAGCGTGCATCAGATCTTCGTCGACGAACACGGCGACGCCCACGGCACGGAAGACGTTGGCTACGATCTCGCGCTGCGCGTCGTTGCAGAGGCCGTTCCCGGCGATCGCGGTGGCGCCTTCCTCCACGACAACCGGGATGTTCGGCATCGCGCGGAACACCGCCAGCCGCCGGGCGATGACGCGCTCGATCACCGCGATGGGCACGGCCGCGGCGACCGAGATCAGGATCTGGCCCTCGTGGAGCGAATCCCGGATTTCGGCCAGCACTTTCGGCAGGGTACCCGGCTTCACCGCGGCGATGATCAAGTCCGCCGCAGCGGCCGCTTCGCTGTTGCCGCCCGCCGTGACAGCGATACCATACTTCTCCGCCAGAGCGCGGGCGCTTTCCTCGGACTTCACGGTGGCGGTCAGGTGCTCGCGCGAGGCGACGCCGCCCTTCAGGATGCCCCCGATGAGAGCGGCGCCCATGTTGCCGGCGCCGACGACAGTGATGCGTTGCGGCTGCACCTACGCTCCGAGTGTGACCGCGCCCTCGGAAGCCGAGGCCACCAGCTTGCAATACTTCGCGAAGACGCCTGTGCGGTAGCGGGGCTCGGGAGCCTTCCAGGCGGCGCGGCGCCGGGCGAGTTCTTCTTCGCCCACCTCCATGTCGATGGTGCCGGCGTTGTCGTCGATACTCACGATGTCGCCTTCGGCCAGCAGAGCGATGGGACCGCCATTGGCGGCTTCGGGGGAGACGTGGGCGATCATGAACCCGTACGTTGCGCCGGAAAAGCGTCCGTCGGTAACGAGGGCCACGCTGTCGGAGAGGCCCGCGCCGACGATCGCACCGGTCACGCCCAGCATCTCGCGCATGCCGGGACCGCCCTTCGGCCCTTCGTAGCGAATGACGACCACGTCCCCGGGTTGGATCTTCCCGTGGGTGACCGCGGCCATAGCGTCCTCTTCCCGATCGAAGACCCGCGCAGGCCCGCGATGCGCCTTCTTGTTGTGGCCCGAGAGCTTGATGACGCAGCCTTCCGGCGCCAGGCTCCCGCGCAGGATATCGATGCCGCCAAACGGCTTGAGCGGCTGGTCAAGAGGCCGGATCACCGGCTGGCCCGGTGTCTCGCGCGCCTCATTCGCTTCCTCGGCGAACGTGCGGCCGGTACAGGTGACGGTCGAACCATCCACCATCCCTCCATCCAGCAGCCGCTTGGCGATCACCGGGATGCCGCCTGCGTTGTCGACGTCGACAGCAACATAGCGCCCGCCAGGCTTCAAGTCGACCAAAAGGGGCGTGCGCCGGCAGAGTTCCTTGAAATCGTCGATCGACAACGGGACCTCGGCTTCACGCGCCATCGCCAGCAGGTGCAGCACGGCGTTGGTGGAGCCGCCGGTCGCGGCGACGCCGACGATGGCGTTCTCGAAGGCCTTGCGCGTCGCCACGGAGCGCGCGCGGCGGTCGTGGCGCACCATGTCCATAACGACCTCGCCGCAGCGGGCGGCGACGTCGAACTTGCGTGGATCCACCTGCGGCACCGATGCCGTGCCCATCGGCGAAAGACCGATCAGTTCCATCACGGTCGCCATCGTATTGGCGGTGAACTGCCCGCCGCACGCTCCGGCGCCCGGACAGGCGTTATCTTCGATAGCGCGAAACTCTTCGTCGGAGATCTTGCCCGAAGCATGCGCCCCCACGGCTTCGAACACGTCCTGGATCGTCAGGTCGCGGCCGTCGAGCTTGCCGGGGAGGATCGAACCGCCATAGAGGATCAAACCCGGCACGTCGAGCCGCAGCAGCGCCATGGCCGCGCCGGGGATCGTCTTGTCGCAAGCCACCAGGGCCACAATGCCGTCGAACATATGGCCGCGGGCGACCAGTTCGATGGAGTCGGCGATCACCTCGCGGCTCACAAGCGACGCCTTCATGCCTTCGGTGCCCATGGTCACGCCGTCGCTGACCGCGATAGTGTTGAATTCCATCGGCGTTCCGCCCGCGGCGCGGATCGCTTCCTTCACCTTGACCGCCAGTTCGCGCAGGTTGTAGTTGCACGGCATGGTCTCGATCCAGGTGTTGGCGACGCCAATGATGGGCTTGGCCAAGTCCTCGTCTGTGAAGCCAATGGCCTTCAGCATGGCGCGCGCCGGGGCGCGATCCCGCCCCTGGGTGATCGTGTGGCTCTGGAGTTTCATGGAAACCTCCTATTCTAGCGCTTTCGGGCGGGGGCCGCAGCCGCTTTGCTATGGTAAGGGCATGGTCAGCAGGCGCGCAGTCTTGGCGGCTCCGGCGGCGCTCGCGGCGCAGGCTTCGCGTATGGAAGTGTGCCTGCACCAGACCACGGTCGCGGGCTCGGATTACGTGCGGTCGCTCGACGGCTGCTCGCGCGCGGGCATCCGGTTCATCGAGCTGATTCCGGCAATGGTCGACGCGTTCCTGGCCAGGGAAAGCGTCGCGGCGGCGCGGCGGGCGCTGTCCGATTTCGGGGTGCGCGCGGTCGCCGGCGGCGGGGGACGTGGCGTCATCGAACCGAATCCGGAGCGTGCCAAGGCGCTGGATGCACTGAAAGCGCGCGCGGCCTTGTACGCCGAACTGGGCGTTGACCGCATGGTCTGCCCGTGCCTGGCAACGGAACGGTACCCCGTCCAGGAGTTTGCCCGCACCGCGGACCGCCTGCACGAAGTGGGCGAGGCGGTCAAGCCGTACCGCGTCGTGGCGATGATCGAGTTCACGCGCGCTTCGACGTTGATCGGTACCCTGCCCACGGCGCTGGACGTCATTCGCCGGACGGCGCATCCCAACGTCAGGGCGATGTTCGATTTCTATCACTTCTGGGCCGGCCTGAGTAAGTTCGAAGACATCGAACTGCTGCGCCCCGGCGAGTTGCACCATGTGCACTTTCAGGACACGCCGAAGATCCCGCGCGAGACCTACGACAATACGACCCGCGAGGTGCCGGGCGACGGCAACGCGCCGCTTGCCAGTATCCTCCTGGCGCTCGCCGCCAAGGGGTATCGCGGGCCGTTGTCGGTCGAGCTGTTCTGGCCCCGGCTGCAGAAAGGCGATCCCGTCGCGGTCGCGTCCGAGATTAAGACGAAGTCGGATGCCGTCCTGCGGGGAGCGAATCTGCTGTGAGTCCGAAGCCAGTGTTCCGCACCGAGGGCCTGTCCAAGCGTTTTCCGTCGGGTGGATCGGAATTGGTGATCTTCGAGAACCTTGCGTTCGACGTGTACCGGGGCGAGCGGTTGGCGCTGGTGGGCGAATCGGGCGCGGGGAAATCGACGCTGCTCTATCTGCTGGCCGGGCTGGACCGGCCGAGCGCGGGCACCATCCGCTACCTGGATCGCGAATTGACCACGCTGCCGGACACCGAACTCGACGCATTCCGGAACCGGGAGATCGGCTTCGTCTGGCAGAGCCACAACCTGCTCCCCGAGTTCACGGCGATCGAGAACGTCATGATGCCGCTGCTCGTGCGGGGCGCCGCCCGCGCCGAAGCTGCGCGGGTCGCCTCCGAACGGCTCGACGAGGTGGGTCTGTCCGAGCGCGCCACGCATCGCGCCGGCGAGCTCTCCGGTGGCGAGCAGCAGAGAGTATCGCTGGCGCGCGCCCTGGCCGGCGACCCGGCGGTCCTGTTGTCCGACGAGCCGACAGGGAACCTGGACTTCCGCACCGGGGAGCGCATCTTCTCCTTACTCACCGGGTTGCAGGAGCGGCGTGGCCTCACCTGGGTCCTGGTAACCCACAACCTGTCATTTGCACGCCGCTGCAATCGTATACTGAAACTAGCAGGTGGCGTCCTCGCACCTCTTTCCCCTTCGGACGCATCCAATGAGGGAGAGGGCGGGAACGGAAGTTGAGGAGCATCCGCACAAGGGGAGTCGCTGTTTATGTTTGAACGGTACACCGAAAAGGCGCGCCGGGTGATCTTCTTCGCCCGGTACGAGGCCAGTCAGTTTGGCAGCCCGTACATCGAGACCGAGCATCTGCTCCTCGGTCTGCTGCGGGAGGACAAGGCTCTGGCAAACCGGTTTCTCCGCTCGCATGCCGCCGTGGATTCGATCCGCAAGCAGATCGAAGGCCACACGACCATGCGGGAAAAGGTCTCTACGTCGGTCGACCTGCCCCTGAGCCACGAGTGCAAGCGCGTGCTGGCCTACGCGGCCGAGGAAGCCGAGCGCTTGAATCACAAGCACATTGGCACCGAACACCTCCTGCTCGGTCTGCTCCGGGAAGAGAAATGCTTCGCCGCCGAGATCCTGCACGAGCGGGGGCTGCGCCTCTCCACGATCCGGGAGGAACTGGCGCGTTCGCAGTCGGAGAAGGTGGCTTCCAGCCGCCCCAAGGAAAGCTCGATCCTCGCCGAGTTCAGCCGCGACCTGACGCAGGCGGCCGTGGACAACGTCCTCGACCCCCTGATCGGCCGGGACTACGAACTGGAGCGGGTCGTCCAGATCCTCTGCCGCCGCACGAAGAACAATCCCGTCCTGATCGGCGAGCCCGGCGTCGGCAAGACGGCCATCGTCGAAGGGCTCGCCCAGCGCATCGCCGATGGCGACGTGCCCAGCTTCCTCGCCGACAAGCGCATCCTGGCGCTCGACCTTTCCCTGATCGTCGCCGGCACCAAGTACCGCGGCCAGTTCGAAGAGCGCCTCAAGACCATCATGAAGGAGTTGATGGAGAATCAGAACGCCATCATCTTCATCGATGAGCTGCACACGCTGGTGGGAGCGGGTTCGGCGGAAGGCTCGCTCGATGCGGCCAACATCCTGAAGCCGGCGCTCTCGCGCGGCGAGATCCAGTGTATCGGCGCCACCACCCCGGGTGAGTTCCGCAAGTCGATTGAGAAGGACCGGTCGCTCGAACGCCGTTTCCAGGCCGTCAAAGTACCGCCGCCGAACGAGGAAGACGCCGTCAAGATTCTGTTCGGCATCAAGGACCGGTACGAGAAGTTCCACGCGGTGGGTTACACGGATGAGGCTGTGGAGTCGGCTGTGTTCGCCTCCAGCCGGTATATCCCCGACCGTTTCCTCCCGGACAAGGCGATCGACCTGATCGACGAAGCGGGCGCGCGCGTCAAACTGCGCCAGACGACCCTGCCGCAGGAACTGGCCGAGATTCAGAAGCGCATCAAGTTCATCGTGCACCGCATGGAGAACGCCATCGCGAACCACGAATTCGAGAAGGCGCGCTTCTATTCGGACGAGGAGCGCAAAGAGCGCGAGAACCTGCGCCAGTTGCGCGAGAAGTACAATCTCGACGAAACGTCGACCGGCATCGTCACCAAGGAAGATATCGAAGAAGTGGTCGCACGCTGGACCGGCGTGCCGATGACGGCGATCAAGGAAGAAGAAATCGCCAAGCTTCTGCGCATCGAAGAAGAACTGCATCGCCGGGTGGTGAGCCAGGAAAAGGCGATATCCGCCCTGGCCCGCGCCATCCGCCGTTCCCGCGCCGGACTCAAGGCCAGCAACCGGCCGGCCGGTTCGTTCCTGTTCCTGGGACCGACCGGCGTCGGCAAGACCGAAGTGGCCCGCGCGCTGGCGGAGTTCCTCTTCGGCAGCGAGAAGTCGCTCGTACGCTTCGACATGAGCGAGTTCATGGAGAAACACTCGGTGTCGAAGCTGATCGGATCGCCCCCGGGCTACGTCGGCTACGAAGAGGGCGGCCAGTTGACCGAGCGTGTGAAGCGGCAGCCGTACTCGATCATCCTTCTCGACGAAATCGAGAAGGCGCACCCGGATGTCTACAACATCCTGCTGCAGGTGTTCGAGGATGGCCAGTTGACCGACGGACTCGGCAACACGGTCGACTTCAAGAACACCATCATCATCATGACCTCGAACCTCGGCGCGCGTTTCCTCGAGAAGCGCGGTCATCTCGGGTTCCAGGCGCCGCCCACCGAAGGCGTGCCGGGCAAGGTCGAGGAACTGGTGCGGGGCGAGGTGAAGAAGGCGTTCAACCCCGAGTTCCTGAACCGTCTGGACGAGGTGATCCTGTTCACCTCGCTCCATGACGACGACCTGCTGCGCATCATCGACCTGCTGGTGGACCAGATCAACAAGAACCTGGTCGCCAAGCAGATCCGCATCCGCCTGACGCCCGACGCGGGCAAGTATATCCTCGAAAAGACCTGCGCGGACCGCAGCTACGGCGCGCGTCCTCTACGCCGGGCTTTGCAGAAGTATGTCGAAGACCCGCTCTCCGAGGCGCTGATCCAGGGGACACTGCCGCGTCCGAGCGAACTCGAAGTCTATCTGGGCGACACGGGCATCTACTACCGCGCCGTGCAGGAAGGCGAGCCGGTCGGCGCCGGCGCGACCGGCGACGGGGGCGTGCCGCTGTACCAGTTCTGAAGTTGAAGTAACTCTCGAACCTGCGCCGGGCTCAGTCCCGGCGCTTTTTTTGAGCGATGCAGCGCTACGACATCGGTCAGACCTACGATTGGAACTACGCGCATGCCCCTGAGCATCCCGTGGAGATCGACGTTCCCCCGTGCCCGGGGTCCTGGGATTTTTGCGGGCTTCGGGTGAACAGCCCGCTTGGAATTCCCGCCGGTCCCTTGTTGAACAGCCGCTGGATCCTCTACTACGCCTCGCTCGGGTTCGACGTTCTGGTCTACAAGACGGTGCGCTCGTCGTACCGCGCATGCTACGCGCCACCGAATCTGCTGCCGGTTGCCGGCGCGCCGCTCACGGCAGAAGGCCGTTCGCTCGACGCGGCGCCGGAGTCTCCGTCCTGGGCGATTTCGTTTGGGATGCCGTCGCGCGACCCGGCCGAATGGCGCGCCGACGTGGAGCGCGCGCGGCGCGGGCTGGCGCCGGGCCAGGTGCTCGTCGTGAGCGTTGTCGCCTCCCCGCAGCCAGGCTGGACGATGGACGACGTCGCACGCGATTTCGCCCAATGCGCCCGCTGGGCCGCCGACGCCGGCGCTCACGCGGTCGAAGCGAACCTGTCCTGCCCCAACGTCTGCACCCGCGAAGCCGATCTCTACCTGCTCCCGGAGGAGTCCGCGCGGATCGCCGCGGCAGTGCGTGCCGCCGTGCCGGAATTGCCGCTCATCTTGAAGGCCGGCCTGTTCCCACACCGTGACACCGCGGCGGCGTTCCTGAATGCCGTGCATCCGCATGTCACCGCAGTCAGCGCCACCAACTCGATCACGGCGACCGTCCGCGGACCGGACGGTACGCTACTCTTCGACGGATTGCGGCGCGGCATCGGCGGCCCCGTGATTACGGAGCGCTGTCTGGCCGAAACCCGCATGCTGGCTGAATTCGGCGGGAGGCTGCGGCTGATCTCGGTCGGCGGCGTTTCTTCGACGCAGGATGTCCGGGACCGCCTCGCGGCGGGTGCGCGCCATGTCCAGATCGCCACGGCCGCGATGCTCGATCCGCTCCTGGCCGTGAGGATCCGCCGCGAGGGCTTATAGCCGCTAGCGAGCGGCTCCCGCCACCGGCGCCTCGGCTGTGACCAGCGGTTCCATCTCGGGAATCTCGATCTCGATGCGCGTCCCGCGCCCGGGCGCCGAATCGATGCGCATGCGGTAATTCGATCCGTAGAGGACCTTCAGCCTTTCGCTGACGTTGCTCACGCCGATGCCCTGGCCGAGAAGCGTGGCCAGCTTGGCCTGAGGGATTCCCACGCCGTCGTCGGCGACTTCCAGATACAGACCCAACCCGCCGCGCTCGCATCGCAGCTTGATCGTGCCGCCTTCCATCTGGCTGGCCAGACCGTGCTTGATCGAGTTCTCGATGAGCGGCTGAAGCAGCATCGTCGGCACCGGGAGATCGAGCGTGTCGGGAGCGATCTCAGGCGTGAACCGCAGCTTATCACCGAAACGAACCACCTCAATCGAGAGATAGTCTTCGATAAATTTCAGCTCGTCGCGCAAGGCGCTGAAATTCTCGTGCCGCCGCAGCAGGCGCCGCAGAATGCTCGACAGCTTGTAGATCACCGCCCGCGCCTGCTGCGGATTCGTCCGGATCAGCGAGGATACGGAGTTCAGCGTGTTGAACAGGAAGTGCGGGTTGATCTGGCTCGTAAGCGCGTCGAGCCGCGCCTGGATCAGCGAGCGCTGCTGCTGCTCGAGTTTCATCTCGTTACGCGTGTTGTTCCAGACCTTCAGCGGCAAAGTGACGGCGAACAGCGTGGTCAGATAGTAGACGAGGATCGACCAGCCTCCCTCCGCCTGCGGGTGCAGGTAGAACAGCGGCTTCTCTCCGAACAGCGCCCCAAGAACCTGGCGCAGGAACTCGGCGAAGAAGATCATGGCGAGCATAAAGAAGTGGAAGAGCGCGCGGGGACGCCCCTCGCGCCGGCGGAACAGCCGGTACAGGTTCAGGTCGAAGAACGGCGAGAAGCTCCAGACGTCTTCGGTGTGCGAGGCGCAGTCCCGCACCAGGCCGCCCAACACGCCCAGGGCCGCGAACAGTGGCATTGTCAGATATTCCTGGTGGAACATCGCGGGTACCGAGATCAGGACACCCGCCAGCAGGCCGGTGAAGTAGCCGCCGAGCATGCCCGCCAGCAGGCTGCCTTCAAGGCCGAGATCGAATGCCTTGTAGCCGCCAGTCACGACGCGCGTCGCCGCGCCCGCCGCGAACACCACGGAGAACCAGAGGGCGAGCTTCAGGCGCTGTTCGAGCGTCCGGGTTTCGCGCAGCAGCATGCGCTTCACACCGGCAGACCGCACCAGCACGCTCGCCAGCGACGCCACGACGCCGAGCTTGACGAGAAGCGGGACAAGCTCCTGTTCCGACATTCCCCTTCATGGTACCGTCACGATGATGCGTTTCTCGCGGCGGCAGTTGCTCCTGGGTCTGGCGGGATTCGCGCGCGCCCAGACGCCGTCCGACTGGCGCAACATCGCCACCGGATTCGAGATTCCCGACGAAGGCTACTGCGACCAGCCCTACATCGTGCGCACGCAGGACGGCCACTGGCTGTGCGTCCTCACGACGGGACAGGGCGTGGAAGGCGAACGCGGCCAGCACATCGTCGCAACTCGGTCGCGCGATCAGGGACGCACCTGGTCGCCGTTGATCGACATCGAGCCGGCATCGGGTCCGGAGGCCTCGTGGGTGATGCCATTGTTGGCGCCGTCCGGCCGCGTCTACGTGTTCTACACCTACAACAACAAGGACCTGCGGCAGGTGAACAGCAACAGCTCCAACACGGCGAGGCGCGTGGATACGGTCGGCGCGTACATGTTCAAGTACTCCGCCGACGACGGCCGCACGTGGTCCCGGGAGCGTTTCGAGATTCCGATGCGGAAGATGCGCATCGACCGCGAGAACACGCACTCGGGCGACGTACTGTTCTTCTGGGGTGTGGGAAAACCGGTGATCCTCCGGGACGGCAGCGCCATGTTTGGCTTTGCCAAGGTGGGCCGGTGGGGACAACCGGGCACGATGATCGAGTCGCAGGGCTGTTTCCTGAGGAGCCCGAACCTGCTGACGGAAAAAGACCCCCGCCGGATCCGCTGGGAGTTGCTGCCGGAAGGCGACGAAGGACTACGCGCCCCCAAAGGGCCCGTGTCGGATGAGGCGAACCTGGTCGAGTTGAGCGATGGGGCGCTGTATGCGACCTACCGCACCATCGACGGCTACAACTGCCATGCCTACAGCCGCGACGGCGGCCGGACGTGGACGCCGCCCGCGTACGCCACCTACACGCCGGGCGGGCGCCGCATCAAGCATCCGCGCGCGGCGAACTTCGTGCGGAAGTTCAGCAACGGCAAGTTCCTGCTGTGGTTCCACAATCATGGCGGGGAGGCGGCGATTACGTCCGGCAACTGGGAATACTACCGGGCGCGGAACCCGGCGTGGATCTCGGGCGGCGTCGAGCGCGACGGCCACATCCACTGGTCCGAGCCCGAGATCCTGCTCTATGACGACAACCCGGACGTGCGGATCAGCTATCCCGACTTCGTCGAGGACCGCGGGCGGTTCTTCGTGACCGAAACGCAGAAGACGGTGGCGCGCGTCCACGAAATGGATCGCAGCCTGCTCGAAGGGGTCTGGAATCCGCCGGCCGGACCGGCTGCCGGCGGCATCGCCGTAGCTGACCGGATGCCGGACCTCCCCAACCTTGCCGGCCGTGGCGGCTTCAGCCTCGACTTCGATCTGCGCCTGCGCGAGTTGACCGCGGGGCAGATTCTGCTCGATACGCGCGGGGATCGTGACGCCGGTCTGTTGCTCGAAACCGGAAGCCGGTTCAATCTGCGTCTGACCTTGTCGGATGGAACACGGAAATCGTCCTGGGAGAGCGACGGCGGGACGCACCCCGGCACATTGCGCGTGAACGCCTGGCAGCACGTCACCATCACGGTGGACGCCGGACCGCGAATCATCAGCTACGTGATCGACGGCGTACTCAACGATGGCGGCGCGGCGCGCCAGTACGGCTGGGGCCGGTTCGACCCGGCGCTCGCGGACGTCAACGGCAGGCCGAACCCAACCGTGGCGCCGAAGCTGTTCGGAGAGCTGCGGAACCTGCGCCTCTACAAGCGCCCGCTGCGGACGTTCGAGGCTGTCGGCAATTTCCGTGCGGAGCTCACGAGATAAGCATCACCTGTCCCGGCTGGATTCCATCGAGTGCTCGGAGAACATCAGGAATCAAGTGGCGCAGGGCGGCAAGGCGATTCGTTTGAGCACACAGTACGAGGATCGCAATCGTTCGGGTCGAGAGGTCCTGTTGGAATGGGATCTCCTGGTCGGTTGTAATCAGCACGTCGAAGCGCGCTTCTTCGGCCGCGGATAAGAGGGCGCCGTTCTTGAACCCGGCGAATCCCGCGTAGGCTGCCGTCTGGCAGTCATGCCCAGCAAGTTGCAAGTGGAGTCGCTGGTCAACGCATTCGTCAAGCAGAATCCTCATCGGACACTTGCCAAACGAAGATCCCTCGACTCCTCAAGCACTTGAATGGCGAGTTCGCGGCTTACAGTGGGAAACCCCGTCAGGAAATTATCCAGAGTCTCGCCGTTCTCCAGGTAGTCGAAGAGGGTCTTGACAGGCACACGGGTACCGCGGAAAACGGGAGTCCCGTGCATGACCTGAGGATCTCGAGTGACCGCGTCCTGCATGCTTCGATTGTCGCTCACCGCGGGGCGAGCCGATCCAGCCCAGATCGTACCGCGCCGAATTCGCGGTTCTCTTAAAGGGCCCCAAAAACGGGCTTCCGCGAGATCCTCACGCAGAGCCTACTTCTCGAAGCCCCGTCCGTAGGGAACGACCGGCGGCCGCGGCCCCGTGTTGAACATCGGGCCGCGCGTCGAGCGATAGGTCATGTTCATGAACGGCGTCTCGATGCGGCGCCCGATGTCACGGTACCGGCCGTTCTCCCAGTTCGATTCCATGTTGTACGAGACAATGCCCGTCGACAGCAGCAGTCGCTCCGCGTTGACTGGTTCCTTCCTCGTCAGCATCATCTCGACAATCCAGTGCTCGAAGGCGTTCGCGGCGTGATACTGGGCGTACGGCCCGGGCCAGCCGAGCATCGAAACGATCGCCGGGGCCTGACGCCCTGCAATCTCGCCGGCGTAGGTCCACCCCACATCCCGAACCGCAAAGACCGCCGCTTTCGTCCCGTCCCGATAATCGACGATCGTGACGCTTGGGTCCCGGACGGTCTCCTGAAAATATCCCGGCTTCAGGTCAAAGCTGGTCCGCACGGCATCGAGCAGATTGCCCGCCCAGGAATTGCGCTCGGCCCACTTCCATGTTTCCGGCCCTCGAATGCACTGCACCGCCTCGACGCCCGTCTCGCCGCCCTTGCGGCGTTCCACAAAGGACTGGAGCACGTCGATGCAGTGAAAAAGGCCTCCCTCGTCTCTACCTCCGCCAGCCACGACGGAAGCCTTGATGGGCGTATCGATATCGAGCTCGATCTCGGGCTTGCGGTAGTAGAACGGGATGGAGGAACCGCCGAACAAGGGAAAGTTCAGCTCACGGGACTTGTCGAACATCCACTTGGCTTCGTTCCAACTGGTGGAGAAGTGCTTGTCGTTGAAAACGGGCACCGAGCGCTTACTCCGCTCGAATACCTGGATGATCTGCTGGTAGAGCCACCAGCGTGGATAGTATTTCTGCCCTTGGAGATTGTCATGGTAAATCCCGTGTTCTCCGACCAGGACAACACCGTCCACCGCAAGCTCCTTCCCCCCGAGTGTGAGGGCTTCCCGCACCGTATCAAAGATCCGAATGCCCTTCGCCTTGCACACTTTCTGGCCCAGCCCGCTTTCCTGCAGTTGATGGATATAGGCGGACACCACGTCCACCCGCGAAGGAGTGTGGGCGCCCTTCCACCAGTACCCGTCGATCAGCTTGGTGATGATCCAGTCCGCATGGGATCCCGGAGCAGCCCAATAGGTGACGACACAGGCGATGCGAGGCCGTCGTTCCTGGGCAGGCGAAACAGCACCGGCTGCAATGCCGGCCAGAGCCGCCTGACCGGACATCCCCAGCATTTCGCGCCGGGTGAAAGATGGCATCGACGCCATACGTTGATCTTCAGCCATGTCACACTCCTTCGGTTGCACCGCTTCCTCTACCAGCCGGCAAAGCGTATCCCGCATCGTACCTCGTCATGCTGTTCGGGTCGAACTGGACGGGAGGCAGCCACCGTTTCACTCCGGCTTCCTGGATTCGGCTGCGAAAGGACAATTCGCCCGCAACTCCTCGACGAACTCCGGACTCGCATTCCGCGGATAGCCGCGAATCCAGAATGCATCCGGCGTCTCGCTCTCCCAGTGCACGAGCTCCGGTTCCACCAGAAGCGCCCGCATCCGGGCATCCGCATCGGCGACTTCGCTCGCCGAGCCGAGCCTGGCAATGAGGTCGCGGATGTCCAGTTCGTTCCAGTAGTCCTCGATGCCAAGCGTCCAGCCCCGCTCGACGTCGCTCACGAAGCGCTGCCAGCGGGCGATCAGTCCGTGGCGTCCCTGCTGGCGAACATGCTCGGGATAGCCCTCGTCAGCCAGGAAGCGGTCGATTTCGGCGTCGGTCATTTCGGGCGCCTCCGCGCCTGCCGGTGAAAGTAGCGCTCCCCGTCGTTAGGGATGAAGAACGTGCGGATGGTGCGGTCCGGATTGTACGCGGCGAAGGAACCCTTGCGGCGATCGAAGCGCGTGATCACACCGTCGGCGCGCACAATCTCGAGGATTGGCCCGCCCGCGGGAGCGTCGCGCAGTTCCTGCGCCAGGCGGAGGTATTCCGCCTTGGTGATCTGCCCGAATTCAGCACCGTGCTTGGCGAAGTGTTCGTCGAGTTGTTTCGCGCTCCGGAAGCCCGGGCCGGCGGCGCAGGCGAGCAGCGCGGCGAGAAGGAAGACCAGCAGGCCGGTCCAACGGGTCCGCATCCGATCCGCCATTCGGCGCCCTAGCGCGCCCGCTTCACATCAGGACGCGGATCGGCGACGAACCCTTCGCGGTTGGGCATCTTCACCTTCGGCAGCGTCGACGCATCCATCGCATCGTTCTCGCCGACGATGCCATTCAGGTGCAGGATGTAGGCGCTCACCGCGTAGACCTGGTCAGGATTCAGCAGACCCGGCTCCTTGAACGGCATCGCGCGGTTGATGTAATCCCACAGCGTCGTAGCGTGCGGCCAGTAGCTGCCGACGGTCTTGAGCGGCTTCGGCGTGTTCAGCGTCCCCTGGCCTCCCACGAGCGGCGATTCGTCGCCACCCGCGCCCTTGGCCCCGTGGCATCGCTGGCAGCGGCGCTCGTAGATGGCCGCACCCTGGACCGCGGTGCCGGAACCGGGCGGCAAGCCTTTGCCATCGGGCGCGATCGCGATGTCAAGCGCCTTGATGTCGGTCTCGGTGGCCGGGCGTCCCACACCATACTTCGACTGCGCCGTGAGAGCGGCCGCGGTCAGGCAAAGCACAAGAGCGCTACGCATCCACATTGGTCACGCTCCCGTCGGCGGAGATCTTCCAGGGCTTGATGCCGTTGAAGTGGTAGTTGGACCCGGTGCCCCGCGCCGCCACCAGCTCTTCTTTCGAGGGCTGCACGTAACCGCTTTCGTCCGTACAGCGCGACTGCAGCATCGCCTCGCCGCCATCCCACCGCCACGGCAGGCGGAAGCGTGTGAATGCGATGCGGTGGCGCGGTTCCTGCAGGCGCGCCGCGGTCCAGGATTTGCCGCCGTCTGTCGAAACTTCGACCTTCTCGATCCGGCCGCGGCCCGACCACGCCAGTCCCGTGATCTCGTACAACCCAGGTCCGGAGAGCTTCCGTCCGCCGGCGGGGAACGTGATGATCGACTTCGCCTCCATCACGAACGTGAAGATACGCGCCTTGCCGTCCGGCATCAGATCCGTGTACTTTGACGTCTCGTCCTTCGCCATGTACGGCTGGTCGGCCACCTTCAGAACGCGCAGCCATTTCACGTTGATGTTGCCTTCCCACCCCGGGACAACCAGCCGCAGCGGGAAGCCCTGTTCGGGCCGCAACGGTTCCCCGTTCTGCGAGTAGGCGACGAGAATATCGTCCATGGCTTTGGCCATCGGGATGGAGCGCATCATGCGGCAGGCATCGTTGCCCTCGGCGATCACCCAGCTTGCGCCGGGTTTCACTCCCGCCTCCTCGAGGAGCGTACGCAGCGGGACGCCGGTCCATTCGCTGCAACTGGCGAGACCGAAGCCGCGCTGCGGGTCGGGGGTGGTCTTGGCCCCCCACTCGCCGCCCGAGTTGCCCGAGCACTCGATGAAGTAGACGTGGGACTCCGACGGCAGGCGCCGCAGATCCGCCAGAGTGAACATCAGCGGCCGGTCCACCATTCCGTGCAACAGCAACTCGTGCTTTTCCGGATCGATCTGCGGGACGCCCGCGTGGTGCCGCTCGAAATGCAGCGAGGCCGGCGTGATGATGCCGTCGAGATCCTGCAAGGGCGTGAAACTGGCTGCCGCCTCGGGATTGGCCGAATCACGAAACGCACGCGCGAGCTTCACATGCGCGGAGCGCTCGCCGTACGCACTCACCGGCCGTCCGAGCCTGCTCGGACCCTCGTCCTCGACGGCCGTCTCCTTGCCCCCACCGCAGGCGGACAGGACGCCGGCGAGAGCGCTCACACTCAGGAACTTTCTACGATTGGACGCTTCTTCCACACGAATCTCCCGTTAAGAGTCGATTGTACAGAATCGGGCGGCACGCCCGTGGATCACTTCTTGAACAGGCTCTCGAACGCGGCACGCGCGTCGTTCGCGTTCCGCGGCGGCTGCGTGGACGCGGTAGGCGCAGCGCGCGGAGGAGGCGCCCCGGCGTTGGTTCCTTCGCGCATGACCGTGACGCGTGGCGAGAACAGCGCGCATTCATTCGCTTTGTCCTTCACCGCGATACGTTCCGGTATCGGCTTCAGACATTGGAACCGCGTCGAAGACTCGAAGTGGGCGCATTGCTTGCAACAGTGCAGTTCGGCATTGCACTTCGGACATTTGCCGCTGAAATCGCTGTCCGCTGGCAGCGTCGTCGCACAGTTGTAGCAGCGTGTCGCCGTCACCGGCTGCACCAGCCGCGGCAGGCGCGGACCTGTCACATCGATCGGCGGACGGGGACCCTGCTGGCGAGGACGCTCCTCACGGTCGCGCGTCTCACCGCGATCCATGTATCCCTGTTGACGGTATTTGCGATCGCCATCCATGGCGTTGATTCCTTGTGATACTCCGGTGGCGCCGCCCGGAATGATCGTGCCTCCGGGTTCCTACACCCCGCACGCCGAATTACGATCGGTCAACGGGATGGGCGATGAGAATCCTGCAGGTAAGCTCTAAGAAGGCTGGGCTAGAGGTCTACCGCCCTCTCTTCACTTCCATGTGTAGCACAGAAACGGCCGAATGTGTATTGGAAAGTTCCCGGCTACAGATGCTCGTAGGCAACCGCCGTCAGGAATTCGTCAAAGCCGCCGCTCGTCATCATGCGCTCATACAACTGCGCCGCGAGATCGAACCGGCTCTCACCGTACCGGGCGCCCCACTGTTCGCGGAAACGGGCGATCTCGCCGGCGATTGTTTCGCGCACGAGTTCCTTCGTCACCGGCCGGCCGTCGTTCAACCGGGCTCCGTGACGCAGCCATTGCCAGACCTGCGCACGGGAGATCTCGGCCGTCGCCGCGTCTTCCATCAGGTTGTAGATCGGCACACAGCCGTTGCCCCGCAGCCAGGATTCCAGGTACTGCAAACCCACGTCGACATTCACACGCAGGCCATCGATCGTAATGTCGCCCCCGGGCACCGCGAGCAGATCCTGCGCCGTCACGCGGACGTCGTCGCGCGTCACGTGGATCTGGTTCGGCCCCGGCATGTGCGCGTCGAAGATCTCCTTGGCCACCGGGACGAGCCCCGGATGCGCGACCCACGTGCCATCGTGCCCCGCTTTCACTTCGCGCAGTTTGTCCTGGCGGACCTTGTCGAGCGCCTTCTCGTTGGCCTCCGGATCGTTCTTGATGGGGATCTGCGCCGCCATCCCGCCCATGGCGTGGATACCGCGGTGGTGGCACGTGCGGATCAGCAGCCGGACGTAGGAATCGAGAAAGTGCCGGTCCATCGTCACCTGCGCCCGGTTCGGCAGCGTGAATGCGGCATGCTCACGGAACTTCTTGATGTAACTGAAAATGTAATCCCAGCGCCCGCAGTTGAGGCCGGCCGAGTGCTCGCGCAATTCGTAGAGGATCTCGTCCATTTGGAACGCGGCCAGAATCGTCTCGATCAGCACCGTGGCCCGGATCGAACCGCGGGGAACGCCAAGCATCTCCTGGGCAAGCACGAACACGTCGTTCCACAGGCGGGCTTCGAGATGGCTCTCCATCTTCGGCAGGTAGAAGTACGGGCCGCTCCCCTTGGCCAGCAGGTTCTTCGCGTTGTGGAAGAAGTAGAGGCCGAAGTCGAAGATCGACGCCGAGACAGGCTTGCCGTCGAGGAGCACATGCTTCTCCCAGAGATGCCAGCCTCGGGGACGCACCAGCAGCGTCGCCACCTTCTCGTTCAGCGCATACTCCTTGCCGTCGGGATTGACGAACGTGATGGTCCGGTCGATGGCGTCGCGCAGGTTAATCTGCCCCTCGATCACGTTAGCCCAGGTCGGGGAGTTGGCGTCCTCGAAGTCCGCCATGAACACGCTGGCGCCGCAGTTGAGGGCGTTGATGATCATCTTCCGGTCGACCGGACCGGTGATCTCGACGCGGCGATCCATGAGGTCGGCCGGGATCGGAGCCACCTTCCACTCAGCCTGGCGGTACTGTTCGGTCTCCGGGAGGAAGTCCGGGAACCGGCCGGCATCGAGATCCGCCTGGACCTCGGTGCGCGCCGTCAGCAGCGTCTGCCGGGTGTGTTCGAAATTCCGGCACAGCGCGGCCACAAAGCGGAGCGCTTCGGGCGTGAGGATCTCCGCGTATGCTGGACTGACTGGACCCAGGACTTCCAGGCCGTCGGCGCGCACGGCGGCATTCAGCGACTCATTGTGGGAGGGAGCGGTTGCCATGAATTCTTAGCATACTGCTATCCTCAGGGGAGGAGGAAAGCAGCGTGCCTACAGGACCGGCCGCGAGACAATTAGACCCGGTTGTCCACCCGCTGCCGCCCGTGCTGCAACCAGGTCCGGCCAGCATGGACGTGTTCATCGGATTCATGAAGGCATGGCGCGGGATTCCCGCGGCCGCGGCGGCTGCGCTGCAGGCGCAGAAGCAGGCGTCGGAGATCAAGATCAAGGCAGCGGAGGCCGCCACGTTGGCCGCGGCGGGTACTCCTGGAGCGCCCGCGGCAAAGGCGAACGAAGAACTGGTCAAGGCAGCCGAGGCGGCCGCAATGGGGGCCGCAATCTCGTCTATTGCCGGCGCAGCCGATATCCATGCGTGCACGACGCCCTTGCCGGTTCCCCGCACGGTCCGGGCGTGGTGATCGATGGAAGCGCAACCGTGCTGATCAACAACCTGCCTGCCTGCCGGGTGGGCGATACGATCCTCGAAGCAATCGGTCCGCCCAACAAGATCGCGATGGGGTGCACGACTGTGATCATCGGCGGTTGAGGCCGCCGCTCGAAACGCCATGGCGTTGATTACCATGGGCGGTCTGGCAGGGTGCCGGGTCGATGAAGCCGCCCGTATCGCCGCCCGCCGCCTCGATCTGGCGCTGTTGGGCGACACACAGATCGCCGACGCCATCCGCAACGAGTTCGGCGAACAGGATGCCAGACGGCACTCCGCGTTCCGCGATATGCTCGCTTCGGTTGTGTTGCGATTCGCCACTGCTCATCATCTGTTGATTCATTCAGCCGGAGCCGAATGCCTCGCTCCCTGGTTCCAGGGCCGGATCCTGCGGGTATGGACCACTGCGCCCGAGGCGAACCGCGCCGGTCATCTCATGCTCGACCACCGGCTGGAACGTCCGGCCGCGCTCGACCTCCTGCGGCAACTGGACCGCGACGCCAAAGATCTCCGCGAGCGCCGCTTCGGACGCCGGACGGTCTCGCCCGATCAGTTCGACCTCACACTGAATGCCGATACGCTGCTGCCGGAACAGATCGCGGATTTGACCGTGCAGGCAGCGCAAACGATGGACCTGGGGACCCAGGGTCTCCTGTCCGCCCCTGAGGAAGCGCGGCAGCAGTTCGCCATCCGGTTGCGCCTCGCCCGCCTTGGGATCACGCCAGCCGGAACCGCGGAACTGCCGGTGAAGATGTTCGCGCATCCCAGCGAGCAGGTCTTCGCGAACCTGCTGGACTTCTACGGGATCGCCTGGGAGTACGAACCGCGCAGCTTCCCGATCCACTTCGACGACGAGGGACGGGCGACGGAAGCGTTCACACCGGATTTCTACCTGCCTGAATTCGATCTCTACGTCGAGCTGACAACGATGAAGCAGTCGCTGGTGACGAAAAAGAACCGCAAGGTACGGCTGTTGCGGGAACTCTACCCCACAATCAACATCCAGGTGTTCTATCAGAAAGACTTCGAAAACCTCATCTTTAAGTACGGACTCACGGAGGCGCCGGCCGCCGTATGAGCACCCTCCCTCCCGGCGTCGAGCGCATTCTGTTCACCGAAGAACAGATCCGCGAACGGCTAAAGGAGGTCGCCGCCGAGATTGACGCCAGGTATCAGGGACGGACCTTGAAGCTGGTGGCCGTGCTGAAAGGCTCCGTGTTCTTTCTCACGGCCCTGGCAAGGGAACTGACGGTTCCGGTGAAGGTCGATTTCCTGGCGATCTCCAGTTTCTCGTCGCGTGCAGGCGCGCCTGGTGTTGTGCGGATCGCCAAAGATCTGGACGACAGCATCGAAGGGGAGGATGTCCTGCTGGTGGAAGACATCGTCGACACAGGCTTCACCCTGCGCTATCTTCTGCGGACGCTAGCCGGTCGTAAGCCGAACTCGCTTGGCGTGTGCACATTCCTCGACCGCACGTCGAAACGGATTGTTCAGGTGCCGGTCGACTTCCGGTGCTTCGAAATTCCCGACCGGTTCGTGATCGGCTTCGGGCTCGATTACCACCAGCTCTACCGCAACCTGAACTGCGTCGCGGTGATGAAGGTGTGAGATCTACGTTGTCGCTTCGAGCGCCTGCGCGAGTTCTTCCCACTCGCGGATCCGCTCTTCGAGCCGCTCCCGCTGGCTGCTGAGCCTGCTGTTCAGACGCAGCGTCTCCTCGACGCTGACAAACTCCGCCAGAGACCGCTCCGTGGCCGCGACCTCGTGCTCCAGCCGCGCCACTTCCGCTTCCAGCGCCTGGCAGCGCTCCTGCATCTGCCGCTGCCTGATCGGGTTGACGCGCTTGTCAGCCCGCTCCGGCGCGGCGGCCGCCTCCCGTACGGACGCCGGCACAGGCGCCGCGGCAACGGGCGCATTCCCGTTCTTGCGCCACAGGTAGTCCTCGTAGTTGCCGGGGTAGATCGCCACCTCACCGTCTCCGACTTCGAACACGCGCGTCGCCAGTTTGTCGATGAAGTACCGGTCGTGCGAGACGAACACCACGGTTCCCGTAAATTCTTCGAGCGCGTTCAACAACACGTCTTTCGCCCGCATGTCGAGGTGGTTGGTCGGCTCGTCGAGCAGCAGGAAGTTCGCCGGGTGCAGCAGCAGCCGCGCCAGCGCGTACCGGTTGCGCTCGCCGCCTGACAGCACGCCGATCTGCTTGAACACGTCGTCTTCCCGGAAGAGGAAGCACCCCAGCAGGCTCCGCAGTTCGGTGATCGTCGCCCGCGGGGCGAGCTTTCCCAGATCGTCGAGCAGCCTCCCCGTGGGATCGAGCGCCTTGTACTGATCCTGCGCGAAGTAGTCCGCCTCGACGTTGTGTCCCAGCCGCAACGTGCCGCCGGTCGGCGGATCGATGCCCGCCAGCAACCGGATCAGCGTCGACTTCCCCGCGCCATTCACCCCGACCAGCGCCACCCGGTCGCCACGCTCGATGATGAAGTCGGCGCCCGCGAAAACCTGCTTCGCTCCGTAGCTCTTCGCCAGTCCCGAGGCCTCGATCACCACCCGTCCGCTCGGCTTGGGCTGCGCGAAGTGGAAGTGGATCGTGCCTTCTTCCGGCGGGATCTCGATGCGCTCGATGCGGTCCAGTTCCTTGATCCGGCTTTGCACCTGCTTGGCTTTGGTGGCCTGGTAGCGGAAGCGGTTGATGAACGCTTCGAGTTGCTGGATCCGCTCCTGCTGGTTGGCGTAGGCGGCCATCAACTGGGCGCGACGGTCGGTCTTCTGCTGTTCGTAGCGCGTGTAGTTGCCCGAATAGAAGTGGATCTGCTTGTTCCACAACTCGACCACCTTCTTCACGGTCGCGTCGAGAAAGAACCGGTCGTGGGAAATCAGAATGAACGCGTTCGGGTACGACGCGAGATATTCCTCCAGCCAGTTGCGCGCTTCGAGATCGAGGTGGTTGGTCGGTTCGTCGAGCAGGAGCAGGTTCGGTTGCTCCAGCAGCAGTTTGGCCAGCGCGATCCGCATCTGCCAGCCGCCGGAGAACTCCTCGGTCCGCCGCTGCCAGTCGGACGGCGGGAATCCCAAGCCCGCCAGAACCGTCCCCACCTTCGATTCGAGCGCGTAGCCGTCGTGCGCGACGAATTCGCCCTCGATCCGGTGGTAGCGCTCCGATACTGCTGCGTAGTCGGCGCCGGCAGGGTCCAACTCGGCCATGCGCCTGGTCAGCGTCTCCATCTCATGTTCGAGCGCCCGCAAATCGTCGAACACGCTCAGGCATTCCTCGAACACAGTGCGGCCCGAGAGGGAGAGGCCGTCCTGCGGCAGGTAGCCGCTCGACACCCCCTTCGTCACGGCGAGCGACCCCCTGTCGAGAGGCTCCATCCCGCCGATGATCTTGAGGAGAGTCGACTTCCCCGTCCCATTCGCGCCGACAATGCCGATGCGGTCCTGGGGCGTGATCAGCCAGTCCACGCCGGAGAAAAGAATGTTGGGGCCAAACTGCTTGCCCGCGCCCGACAGTTGGATCATGACCCGGAGTTGTGGCGCAGGATGCGCCCGGCGCGTGCGCCCGTCACCTTTCCGTCTTCCACCACCGCCACGCCGTTCACCAGGACGACATCGAAGCCCTCGCTGTACTGGTGCGGCTCGGCGAACGTAGCCTTATCCTGCACGCGGCCGGGATCAAACAGCACGATGTCCGCCTGAAACCCCGCGCGCAGCAGACCGCGGTCACGGAAGCCGAAGGTGCGCGCGGGCAGCGACGTCATGCGCCGGATGGCATCCTCCAGCCGGATCACGTTGCGGGTGCGGACATACTCGGCGAGAACCCGTGCATTGGTGCCGTACGACCTGGGATGCGGCATGCCCACGCCGAACTCCCGCACGCCGCCGTCGCTGGCCACCGCGGTGAACGGATACCGCAGGATGCGCTCGACGTCTTCGTCCCCCATGGAGTGGTAGACCATCTGCGCCCCGCCCTTCTCCATGATTTCGAGAATCGTCTGGATCTGCCCGCGCACGCCGCGCCGCCCTTTCGCCTGCGCAATCCGGGCAATCGTCTTGCCTTCGAGCGAGTGATCCGGCGCGTGGTAGGCGACCGTCGCGTAGGAGTAATCCTTGTGCCCCAGGCTCCGGAGCAACGCCTCCATCTCCCGTACGACCCTGGCCCGGGTGGCCGGATCCCTGAGCCGCGCCAGGAGTTGATCGTTCCCGTCCGCCAGCGCCCAGCTTGGCAGCGTGATGCCGAGGTTCGTGCTGGACCGCTCGTAGGGGTACTGGTCGACGACGACGTCGATGCCTTCGGCGCGGGCCTGGTCGATGCGCGCCAGCGTCTTCTCCGACATACCCCACAATCTGCGATTGTCGATCTTGAAGTGCGAAACCTGCACCCGCATGCCGGCTTCGCGCCCGACGTGCACCGCCTCGGCGATGGCGTCCATGACGCGCTCGCCTTCGTCTCGCATGTGGGTGGCGTACACGCCGCGGTGTTGTGCCGCCGCCTTCGCCAGCGCCACCACTTCCTCCGTGTTGGAATACGTACCGGGAATGTAGATCAGGCCTGTTGAGAAGCCGACCGCGCCTTCGCGCATGTTGCGGCTGACCAGGTCCGCCATCTGCGCCAGCTCATCGGGCGTGGCGTGGCGATTTGCCGTCCCCATCACCTCGCGCCGCACGGAGTTGTGGCCGATCAGCGACGAAACATTGAGACCGACACCCGACTGCTCCAGCTTCGTGAACCACTCGCCGAGGTTCGCCATCGATCCGCCGCAGTTTCCGGTCACGATGGTCGTGACGCCGTCGAGCACGTAGTTGTCGGCGGTCGGGACCTTTTCCAGCGTCGATTCGACGTGCGTGTGGACATCGATGAAGCCCGGCGCCGCCACGCGCCCGGCGGCATCGATCGTACGCTTCGCCTGGGCGTCCGGCAATGCGCCAATCGCCGCAACGCGCCCGTCGCGGATTCCAATGTCCGCGCGGAACCAAGGATTGCCCGAGCCGTCGATCAGGCGGGCATTCCGGATCAGGATGTCGAACGTTTGGGCGCCGGCGGGAATCGCAGTCAGGATCGCCCAGAGAAAGAACAGAACCACAGACCTTATTGTAACCGGGCCGTTTCGTGCGAGATCACTTCACGCCAACCACCATCGACTCCGGCCCGGTCAGATGCTCCACGCGTGTCTCGCGGAATCCCGCGTCGCGCATCCACTCCTGGCAGTCGGCGCCCGTGTAGTCAAATCCTCCCGGCGACTCGATGAGCATGTTCAGGCTCATCATCAAGCCAAGGGCATTCGTGCTCCGGTCATCGTCAATGATGCTCTCGTAGACGACAAACGATCCACCCTCGGGCAATGCGGCATACGCCTTCCCGACGAGCATTCGCTTGGTGTCGAGATCCCAATCATGCAGGATGTGCCCCATCACAACGACATCGGCCTTGGGCAGATCGTCCGTGAAGAAGCTTCCAGGAACGAACTGGACGCGATCCGAAAGACGGTTCTCCTCGACGTATTCCTCGAAGATCGGCGCCACCTCGGGCAAATCGAAACCAGCACCGCGAAGATGAGGATTCAGGCGCGCGATCTGCACCGCGGTATCCCCTTGCGCCGTCCCCACGTCAAGGAACGTCGAGTAATCCGCCCAATTGAGCTTCTCTCCGATCGCGATCGCCGACCCCCGGCTGAAGCCAGACATCGCCTGGAGGAATTCTTTCAACCGGGCGGGGTCAGCGTAGAGAGCTTCAAACAGGGGCGCTGTCCCCTCCCGCATCTCGTTCTGGGGCAGTCCCGTCCGCAGGCCTTCCGTCAATCGGCCCCAGAATGGGTACAACCGGTGGTTGGCCATCTCCAGGATGCCTCCGATGTACGAAGGCTTGTGCCGGTCCAGGAAGAAATCCGTCTCTGGAGTGTTCCGGTACACGCCATCCGTCCGATGCAGGAACCCCAGGGCGACAAGAGCATCCAGAAAATCGCGCGCGGCACGCGGGTGCAATCCAAGCCTGCCCCGAAGGGTCGTCAGATCTTCGGGGTGTTTCGCCAGTTCGGTGAAAACGCCCATTTCGATCGCGCTCAGCAGTGTCTTCGAAGACCAGAAACCGAGGCCGGTTTGCATGATCTGGCTTGGATTGAGAGCTTGGCTCATGAGATTCGTCCTGCCCAATGAAAGGTCGCCGTAGAGTACCACAGCGCGAAGGGCCGGAAGTCATGGTACACAAAGTACAGTGCGGCACCGGGGTCCAACATGCTGAACGCCATCGCTTTGGTGAAGGATCCGGCGGCGCTGGCGGCCCTGGAGCGTTTGTCGGCGGATTCCGGTCTGGTCTCCGTCGCTGTCCACTCCCCCACATTGCCGGCGCCGTTCGAGTTCGCACGGATGCGGAACGGCTGCGCGGCTGAGTTCGCCTTCATCGAACTCACTGAAGTCGATTTCGCACTCGAGATGGTGCGGACGCTGCGCAAGTCATTCCCCGAGTTGGCGATCGTGGGCATGGGCGCCGCCGCAGCCTTGGAGCGGGAGCGCGAAATCCGCGATGCGGGCGTGATGGCGCTGCTGACGGCCCCGATCTCCGACGCTGCGTTCGCTCAAGGCGTAAGCGAAGCCTTCCACGTCGCCCGCGCGGGCATCTTCGAGAATCTGGTGGCATTCCTGCCTGGCAAAGCGGGATCCGGCACGACTACCATTGCGCTCAACGTCGCCGGTTGTCTTGCGAACGACTTCGAGAAGTCCGTCGCCCTGATTGAATGCGACCTGGAGTCGGGAATCCTGTCGTTCCTGCTGAACACCAGGCCTGAGCAACCGATCGGGGAGGCTTTGAACGGAGCCGCGGCGATCGACAACGCAACGTGGCGCTCCGCTCTCGTGTCCGCGTTCGGTGTCGATTTCCTGCTCACCGACCTGTCGAAACCAATCCGGAAACCGACGTGGGTGGACGTCTATCACCTCCTTCGATTCGCGCGGACACGCTATGACTGCGTGCTCGTGGATCTCCCGGAGGTTCTGGACGAGGCAATGCTCGAAGTCGTGCTGCGCGCGCACGCGACGTACATCGTCTGCACGTCGGAGCTGCCGTCGCTGCGATTGACCGACGTCCGAGCGGAGAACCTGCGGAGCCGCGGCGTCGAGGAGGCGCGGATTCACGCGCTGCTGAACCGCTGGAAGGAAGATTCCGTCAATCCTGGCAATGTCGAGAAGGCGTTGCGCGCGCCCGTCGCCGGCGTGATCCCCAATGACTACAAAGAGGTCTACAGCGCCACCATCAAGGGCCGCCTAGTCGGGGAGGAGACGGAACTTGGACAGGCGTACACCGCGTTTGCCCGGAAACTGCTACACATCCCGGAACCGGAACCGGCGAAGGGCATGTTCGAGCGCTTCCGCTATGCGGTCGGGCGCAAGAGCTAGCATTCGCCAAACCGCTTCGTCCGGCGGGCTGATGTAAGATCAGAGGAATTTCACTATGCGGATCGCTGCACTCTTTCTTTTTGCCACTGCCCTGCTCCACGCGCAGGATGCCACGACCCCGGGCCGTTTCCATGTCGGGCACCCGACACTGCTGAACCTCGGCTTCGAATGGGCCATTGAGGGCGATGCCAACCGGAACGCCACGGTCGAGGTCCGGTTCCGCAAAGCGGGGACCACCGCCTGGCGCCAGGCGCTGCCGCTGCTGCGCATCGGTGGCGAGCGAATGTACCGCGAGAACTACAACATGAGCTACACGGTGCCGCATGGGTTCGCCGGCAGCATTCTCAATCTGGAGCCCGCAACCGCCTACGAATGCGAGTTCACGCTCCGTGACCCTGACGGCGTCAACGGACAGGCGCAGCAGCGCGTGACCGTTTCCACGCGCAGCGAGCCGCAACCGTACACAGGCGGGCGCGTTCTGCACGTCTATCCTGACGACCACGAGGGCCCGCGTCAGGAGCCGAACTTCATCGGTCTCAAGCACGCCTACTACGGTCCCGGCCGCGGCGACTGGACGTCGGTCCGGATGAACAAGGTCCAGCCGGGCGACACGATCATCGTGCATGCCGGTCTGTACCGCCCGGACCGCTTGAACTACGTCGACCCGCTCAGCGCGCCCTTTACCGGATACTGGTCGCTCTCGCTGAAGGGTACGGCGGAAAGGCCGATCACGATCAAGGCCGCCGGCGACGGCGAGGTCATCTTCGACGGCGCGGGCAGCCACAAGCTCTTCGACGTGGTGGGCTCGGCGCACCACATTTTCGAGGGACTGACCTTCCGGAACACCGACATCGTCTTCTTCGCCGGTGACAAGGAAGTGATGGGCACGGTGGCGCTGACCGTGCGCAACTGCCGGTTCGAGGACGTGGGCGTCGGTGTCTGGACCGAGAACGCCGATTCGCAGGACTTCCTGATCACCGACAACCTGTTCCTCGGCCGGGAAGACCAGATGCGCATGATCGGCTGGAACCAGCGCGGCATGCGCACGGCGGGCATCTATCCGTCGCACCAGTTGCGCAGCTTTTTCGCGGTCAAGGTTTACGGGCCGGGACACGTCATCGCACACAACTCGATCGCGTATTTTCACGATGCGATCTGTATTTCCACCTACGGACCTCCCGATTCCGATCCCGAGCGCCGCGCATCGTCCATCGACATCTACAACAACGACATGCACCTGTTGAACGATGATTTCGTCGAGGCCGACGGAGGGGTGCACAACGTCCGCGTCTTTCAGAACCGGGGGATCAACGCCGCGCACAACGGCTACAGCGGCCAGCCGATCTTCGGTGGTCCCGTCTATTACTACCGCAACATCCTCTATCACGTCCCGGCCGGAGGGGCGCTGAAACTGAATTCCCAGCCGGCAGGCCTGTTCTTCTACCACAACACGCTGATTGGCGAGCAGACCGCAAGCGAGCCATACTCGAACACCCACTTCCGCAACAACCTGTTTCTCGGGCGCGATTCCGATCGCGGCATCATGACGTGGGCAAATGCGACGTCCCATTACAGCAGCGACTACAACGGCTACCGCCCCAACCGTGGCGTCAGCCAGCAGTACAACTGGCTCGCACCCGAACCGGGCAAGACGCTTTCCGGGAGAGGGGGCAAGGACGACTGGAAGAGGTTTGCGACGCTGGCCGAGATGAAGAAGGCCACCGGTCAGGAGACCCACGGCATCGAGGTCGACTACGACATATTCGAGAACCTCGCGCCGCCGGACCCGGCCCGGCGCCATCACGTCTATCACGCAACGGATCTGAACTTCCGGCTGAAGCCCACGTCCAGGGCTGTCGACGCCGGCGAGGTTCTGCCCACGATCAACGACGGCTTCACAGGGAAGGCGCCCGACCTGGGCGCGCTCGAAGTAAACCAGAAGCAGCCGCACTACGGCGCGCGGTGGATTACCTGGCAGCCGTTCTACCGGTAGGGGTGACTGGTGAGTCGGTCGAGCGTCTCCAGAAATCGCTCGGCGTGACTCGATGCATCTCGAACCTTGCCAGGGTCGATCCTGCTCAGGATTTCAAAGGAATGCTTTCCTTTGGAGTACTGGCCCTTCGCAGTCTGCCTCGTAGCATTGCTCAATTGCGTGAATATATCGGACTTTGGAACGTTCTCCAGATCCCGTCGTTCGCTGAGTGCGGTCTCTTGAAAGCGGTGGCCAAAGTATGCTCCGAGGGTGCTCTTGTCGGCAAAAAACCAAGCCTCCATGACCTGCACCATCAGGTGGATCTGATCCTCAGTCACACCGTCGGGACACTCCCATCGGTCACCTGGACGATCTCTTACATGATGCCATGCACGTTCCGCGGTCACCGGCCCTTCACTGTCAACGAGCAAGACCGGGATAGCAAGTTGTCGGTCCGTTTCGTGTGCGTTCCTGAAGTTCTTGTATGCTTCTTGCCGTCCACCACACGCCACGATTCGTGGCATCCGCCCCTCCATGCCAGCCTTTTTGATAAACTCCGAAAAACCCCTTCGGCATTCGGTTTGCAGTGACTTGTTCTGGTTGCCTCCTCCCTCCACGTATAGCTTGACTGTCACCACCGATTTCCTCCGATCTCGCCGCGGCGCCAAAGCTGACCCAGCCCGTATTCATTCAACCACTGATCGAGCCCTCTTCTCGTTTGCCTGCTCATTTCCGTACAGCCATTATTTTTTTCACAAACTACGACCGCCTCCGGAGCCCCCGACAGACCGTCGATAAGAATATCAGAGTGGGTTGTGACGATCAGTTGCATACGATGAGATGCATCGATCAGCAGTCCTGCCAAGCCGGGCAACAGATCAGGATGCAGGCCTAGCTCCGGCTCTTCGAGGCACACCAAGGGAGGTGGGGAGGGGTGACATAGCATGGCCAGGAGGCAGAGATATCGGACGGTTCCGTCAGAAAGGCGAGTCGCCGGGACAGGCGAACGCAAGCCTGCATAGTGCAAGAACAGTTGGATTGTGCCCCCCAGAACCTTGGTCGAAAAATCCTCGACCGACTTATCAGCGTCCCTGAGTCTTTCTACAAGAGCTTTTCGAAGCCCGGAGCGATGCTCGAGATCGTTGAGCACCAAAGCAATGTTCGCGGAATCTTCCCGTAAAAAGTCCGACACGAAATCAGTCGGTTGCGGTTTGCGAGGCTGAGTATGGCGACCCAATGTCCATTCCCTAAAAAGCCTTATCTTGGCATACTGGTTACCCAAATAGGTGACCTCAGGATACTGATCAGGATCCTTTCTCTGAGAAAGAACTGATTGATCAAGCGGCAAATCCTCCCGCCTCAGTTCACGGCGGGCGTGCCCGCCAGGATCCGCGCTGGTTCTCACGTTGAGGACAGGATGCCCCCGCCGGTAACGATAGTAGAAATAGACATCGTCGTGCTCATCCCCATCGGGTCGTTCGTTTTCAATCGCCTCATCAGCCAGTTCAACACGCTGTCCGACCATCGTAAGTGCTAATTTATGGCGGAGGGGCATCTTTCCATGCGGATTAAATACCGTAACATCTACCTCGGCGATCGGCGTCTGCTCTGCGCCTTTCCATAGCCACTCAATGACGCCGCCTCCTGTCTGAATTGGATCCAGGAGGTTTCCCGGTGCCGCCTGCAGGAGGGCAACTGACTCAATAAGATTCGATTTCCCGGAGCCATTGGGACCAATGAGCACATTTAGCGATCTTAGCTCCAACTCGGAGCTTTCAGGCCCAAAGGATAGGAGGTTCCGGATCCTGATCGTCTTTAGAAACTGGTTATCGCCGAGCATGCAGTTGGTATTCTACTCTTGCCGGTCGAGCGAGGGCAAATAGAGAAAGACACAGTCAGGACCGGAATACCGGCGCCAGGCAAGGTCACTCCCGACGCCGCGGCAGACGGAACGCCGCCATCTCCTGGCCGTTGCGGACGTACAGGCGGTCGCCCACCAGCACAGGATGATTCCAGGTCTTGCCCTCAAGCGCCGGGAATCGGGCCAGTTCTTCGAATCCGTCCGCCGCGGCCCGGACGAGCGCCAGTTCGCCCTCCTCGGAAAGCACCAGCAGCACGCCCTCGTCCCGCAGCAGGACAAGCTGCCCATGGCCATAGCGGCCGCCTTTCCACTTCCGCCTGCCGTTATTGACGTCGAGACACGTGAGGATCGCGCCATCGAAACCGAAGATGTGCCCCGCGTGGATCACGAAGTCGTTGAAGTACGGCTTCAGCCCCCTCGATTCCCAGCGATCCTCGACACTCCACGCATCCGGCCCTGGCGTCAGCGCGATGCGGCGGATACCGTCCATGTCGGCGCCGCCGACGAGCAGGTCGCCCTCCGGCATCGCCGCCGGCTGCACGATGCGGTCTCCCGACCGCCAGCCATACTTCCACAAGATGCCGCCATCCGCGGGCGCGAAGCCGGTCAGGCCGTGGCTGCTCATCAGGAGAAGCTGCGGGCTGCCGCCGGGAGGCGTCCACAGGTGCGGCGAACTGTAGCTCCCGCCACCCGCCGAGGCGGACCAGCGCATGGCTCCTGAGACGGCGTCATACGCCGCGAGTTGGCTATCCGCCGCTACCACGACGAGGTCGTCGATGACCAGCGGCGAACTCGAAAAGCCCCACCCCGGGACCTTGCTTCCCGTATCTTCAGCCGCGTTGCGCGACCAGATCGCGGCGCCGGTCGCGGCGTCGAGTGCGTTCAGGATTCCGGTGGCGCCGAGAGCGTACACGCGGCCGCCGGCAACGGTTGGAGTGCCGCGCGGACCCGCGCCGCCGTTCGACTCCCAGAAACGCGCTGCATCGCGATGCGCCCAGAGCGGTTCACCCGTTTGCGCGTCGTAGCAGGTGACCAGTTCTTCCTCGCCGCGCTGCTCCTGCGTGTAGAGCCGCCCGGCGCTTACCGCGAACGACGACCAAGCCGGTCCGACGGACCGCCGCCACAGTTCGACCGGCTGCGCGGTGCTCCAATCGGTGCGGATGCCGGTGCCCGGAATCACGCCGTCCCGGCCGGGTCCGCGGAAACCCGGCCAGTCCGCGGCTTCCGGCTGTGGAACAGGAGTTCCCGCCGGGTCAAGCGGCTGGCGGTCCGCACGATCCAGACCCGCGGCCGGCACTGTGGGCGGGGCGGGAAGCGGCAGGCTCGCCTCGACCAGCAGCCGCTCTTCGCTCGTCTGCGACCAGCGCCAGGCGAAGTCCGACGAGGCCCCGCCCGTGATCCCGCCGGTCCGCAGCAGCGCGAACAATCCACAGGCGAGCAGGATCAGCGACGCCATCACGAGCCGCCGCCAGCCGCCGGGCAGGCGCTGTGCCAACACCGTCGCAAGCACCAGCACCAGGCTCAGCACCGGGATCGAATAGATCGCCAGCAGCAGGCCCATCATCCCGGTCGCGATGGACTCGTGAACGATCCGCGACGTGGCGGCCATCGCCGCGGCGGCGAGCAGGACAGCTCCCCAGCGGTCGGCCAGCGGTATCCGGCTGAAGAACAGCCACCAGACCAGAACGGCCACCCCGCCGGCGAGTCCGCCGAGTACCGCGTACATCGACGCGCCCGGCCAGAGGGCCGGGACAGCGAACCTCACGAGCCACTGCAATCCGACGATCGCAACGCCCGGCCATAGCCGCGGCGCAACCCCGGCCGAAGGAACGTTCATGTCAAGACCATACGGCTCCGGCCCGGCTTTCGTTCCCTTCTCTCAAAGGCTCTTGCGGTACAACACGCAGCGGTCCACCACCGCATATCCCAGAGCCTCGTGTGCGCGTTGTGCGTCCAGATTGTCCGCCCAGGTGTCGGACGCCATCTCGCGGCAGCCCTGCTCACGCGCCCAGTTCTCGGCTTCGGCGACGAGTCGGGCGCCGACCCCCCGGCGGCGGAACTCAGGAGCGACGTACCATCCCTCGATATAACCCACCGGGCGCGACGGGTCGCAGCCGTCCGCATGCGAACGCAGGTTGACTTCGATGAACCCGGCGAAGCCGCCGCCGGGCGCTTCGGCGAGGATGATCACCCACGGCATAGGGGCCTGGCAGGCGTCCCTCAAGGAGGGGCTGCAACTGCCCGGCGTGGCCTTCCATCGGAGTGCCGGGCCACAGAGCGTGCCGCATCGCCGCCAGCGCGTGGCGGTCCGGGGGCGCCGCATGGCGGAAGACGAGAGGGTGCATCAGGCAGCCTCGCGCCGGAGTTTCACCCCTTCTTCGGGCACAAGCGGCCGCGATGGATCGATCTTCAGCCACAGCAGCGTGCTGACCACGAGCATCGCCGTCATCGGAATCAGGGGCGTGTTGTAATCGCCCGTATATTTCACGATATAGCCGAAGATCACGGACGACAGGAACGATCCGATTTGCCCCGCTGTATTCATCGTGCCCGTGACCGCACCGGCGTGCCTGCGGCCAATGTCAAGACAAACGGCCCAGGCGACGGGCAGCATGAAATCGGAACCGGCGAAACCCAGGGACAGGAACAAGAGGGCCAGGTACTTATTCCCGGTGGCGACGGTCGCGGCGGTGAACACGGCCGCCATGCCGAGACCGGTCATTCCCACCAGGCGGCGGCCGGCTTTGAGGCCGAAGCGCTTCACAAGGCGGTCGCTCACCCAGCCGCCGGCCAGGTTGGAGATCGCGCCCAGAACAAACGGCAACATCGACAGCAACTGGTCCTTTTCGCTGAACCCGCGGCCCTTGGCCAGATAGGTATGAAACCACGAGAGGTAGAAGTACGCGGCGTAGCAATAGGTGAAGTACATCGCCATCAGTGCCCACAGATTGCTGCTGCGCGCCACCTGCCGCCAGGGAAGCCCGCGGTGCACCGCGTGCGGGTCGTCCCCAATCTCCTCGATTTCGGCTTGCGTCACGCCCTCCATCTGCGACGGGCGGTCCCGATACCAGCGGTACCAGATCACGGCCCAGAAGATACCGATGACACCGAACACGTAGAACGACATCCGCCAGCCGAAGGCCGCCTGGATCGGCACCACCAGTAGCGGCGACAGCGCGCCGCCCACGCGCGAGGCCATCCACACGACGCCGTGCGCCGAAGCCCGCTCGGCCACCGGGAACCACTTCGAGATGCTCGAAGAGGCATTAGGGTACGCACCAGCCTCACCCGCACCGAAAAGGAAGCGGATCGGCAGCAGGAACCACACCGAACGCGCCATTCCGGTGAGCACCGTGAAGATGCTCCACCACGTCACGATCCGCGTCAGCACGCGCCTGGGACCGATGCGGTCCCCCAGCGCGCCGCTGGGAATCTCAAACGCAGCATACGAGATCGCGAACACACCCACGACCCATCCCCACATGTCCGGGGCGATAGTGAGTTCCGACTGCATCGCCGGACCCGCCACCGAGATGCACACCCGGTCGAGGTAGGTGATGATCGAAAGGAAAAACAGCAGGATGAGGACTTTCTTGCGGTATTTCATCGAATGCGCCAGTGTATCACTGGCGGCGCGCTATGATGAGCGGCGATGAGAATTTCTGCCGTCCGCGCGCACCCGGCAGGCGCTCCGCTGCGCCGCCCTTTCGCGTTCTCGCAATGGCTGTTCACGCACCGCGAGACGCTTATCGTGGAGGTGGAGACCGCCGAAGGAATCACAGGTTGGGGGGAGGCCTACGGACCCGCAAAGCCCAATGCGGCGGCGGTCATGGAGTTCTTTGCTCCGAAGATCCTGGGGCGCGACCCCCGCGATACCGAAGACTTATGGCAGTTTCTGTTCGCGCGCAGCCTGGACTACGGGCAGAAGGGGACCATGTTGGCCGCCCTCAGCGCGCTCGACATCGCCTTCTGGGACATTAGGGCCAAGGATGCCGGGCGGCCGCTCTACCGCGCGCTCGGCGCGGCCCGGCAGCGGTCGGTGCGCTGCTATGCCACCGGTTTCTATCCACCGCGCGAGGACGACGGCGAGACAGCCGAGGCCCGCTTCGAGGCCGAAGCCGCGCAGTACCGCGCCATGGGCTTCCGCGCCGCGAAGATGAAGGTTGGTTTCGGGCTCGAACGCGATGTCCATCTGGTCGAAACCGTGCGGCGCGCCCTCGGGGAGGAAATCCGGCTCATGATCGACGCCAACCATGCCTACGACCCGATCACCGCCGTCGCTCTGGCCCGGCGCGTGGAACAACATGATATCGGCTGGTTCGAGGAACCGGTCTCCCCGCTCGACATGGAAGGATATTTGGAGGTCAAACGAGGCACGACGATTCCCATTGCCGGCGGAGAGTGCGAAGCCACGCGCTTCGCCTTCGAACCCTGGCTGCGGCGGCGCGCGTTCGATTACGCCCAACCCGACCTGTGCGCATGCGGCGGCATCAGCGAAGGGATGAAGATTGCGACCCTGGCTTCGGCGCACAGCGTCCACGTCACACCCCACGCCTGGGGTTCGGCCATCGGTCAGGCGGCGGCGCTGCAATTCTACGCGGCCCGGCCGCGGCATCCGGGGTCGCTGACGCCTGAGGAAAAGTGGATCGAGTGCGATTCGACTGAGAATCCGTTCCGGACGGAAATCGTCGCCGAACCGGTCCGCTTCGAGGCCGGGGAATGGCTCCTGCCGGAGGCCCCGGGACTAGGCGTCGAGATCGACCGGGACGCGCTCAAACGGTTTGCTTTGTGAGAATTCTAAGGCATACGCGAAGTGCTACCTCAGCCGGACGCCCGGCTTGGAATACCACACAGTTGTGATAGAGTGTTATTTTCGGAACGCTGCCGAACTTACGCAGAGACCCGCGCCGGCCGGGGCCGGGCCTCAGGAGAACCCGAATGGCCAAGCCGACGAATCAGGCCGCCCACACTCAGCCGGAAACGCTCCCCCTGGCCGCCCTGCGGCGCCAGAAGGGCCTGTCCCTCCACCAGATAGCCGATTCCACCAAGATCTCGATCCGATGGCTCCAGGCCATTGAGCAGGGCGACTTCGCCAAGCTTCCCGGTGGGGTGTATTCGACCAACTATCTGCGGCAGTATGCCCGGATCATCGATTTCGACGAGCACGAATTGCTGCGGTATTATTACCGGCGTACCGGGATCGAGCCGCCGGGACAGCCCGCGGCCGAACCCGAACGGAAACCGGTCTCGCGGTTGTTCCGCTCACCCTTAGCCGCCTTCCGGCTGTAGCCCTTCCATGCCGACCCGGCGATCGTTCCTGGGCGCGGCGCTCGGGTTGGGAGCCGCTAGTGCCGAGCGAAAGCCCAATGTTGTCATCATCTTCACCGATGACCAGGGCTACGGCGATGTAGGCTGTTACGGCGCCACCGGGTATCGGACGCCGCACCTCGACCGGATGGCTACCGAAGGCATCCGGTTCACCAGCTTCTACTCCGCGGCCTGCGTCTGTACGCCATCGCGGGCAGCGCTGCTGACCGGATGCCACCCCGTCCGCCTCGGGCTCGGTCACCGTGTGCTCTTCCCGTATTCAGTGACAGGTTTAGACCCTGACGAGGTGACCATTGCGGATCTCCTGAGAGCACAGGGGTACGCAACCGCTTGCGTCGGCAAGTGGCACCTCGGCCATCTCCCGAAGTTTCTCCCGACCCGGCAGGGATTCGACGCCTATTACGGTGTCCCGTACAGCAATGACATGGGTAGCCACCACTACCCGATGATCCAGTACACCTCGCCGCCCCTGCCCGTGATGCGCAACGAGGAAGTGATCGAACAGGCACCGGCGCAGGCATCGTTGACCGCGCGGTTCACCGCGGAGGCGGTCCGGTGGATGGAGCAAAACAGGGACAGACCCTTTTTTCTCTACCTGGCGCACTGCATGCCGCACGTCCCGATCGACGCCTCGGAACGCTTCAGGGGCAAGACAAAGCACGGGCTATACGGCGATGTTATCGAGGAACTGGACTGGAGCGTGGGCGAGATCCTGGGCTCGCTGCGGCGTCTGGGGCTGGACGAGGACACCTTCGTTCTATTCACGTCGGACAACGGCCCGGTCGTGGATGCAGGCAACCGGCGTGGCTACCGGTCCGCTTCCGCCGGTCCGCTGCGGGGGATGAAGAACACGACCTGGGAGGGCGGCATGCGGGTGCCCGGAATCGCGCGCTGGCCCGGCCGGATCCCAGCGGGACGCGTCTCGGGCGAAGTGGTCACGGCGATGGACCTGCTGCCAACCATCGCGAGGCTGGCGGGCGCACCGCTCCCTGCGAACCGCATCGACGGCAAGGACATCTGGCCGATCCTCAGCGGAGAATCGGGCGCCCGCTCCCCGCACGAGGCATTCTTCTACTATCGGGACGACCGGCTGGAGGCTGTCCGCGCCGGGCAATGGAAGCTGCACGTCTTTAAGCCGGAGTGGCCGGCCGGACACGCTCCGGAACTCTACAACCTGGATGGAGACATCGGAGAGAGCCGCAACGTCGCCGCGGAGCACCCGGACGTCGTCCGCCGGCTGGCCGCGCTCGCCGAAGGCGCCCGCGAAGACCTGGGCGACGCCGTCTCCCGCAGAATCGGGCGGAACGTGCGTCCGATTGGACGGATCCCGTGACGATCTGGCCTTGTTTGAGGGGTTTTGGTGTTTGAGGGGGTTTGGTGGACCTGAAGGGATTCGAACCCTTGACCTCTTCCATGCCATGGAAGCGCGCTCCCAACTGCGCCACAGGCCCGTTCCGGAACCGTTCACGATCATAGCATACCCTCGCATCGCAAGACCAACCAGGGTCCGGCGGGCCGGCACGCTACAATGGTTGGGTGTGGGTTGGCTTCCGGCAGACATTCTTACCCGTTGTTGTTGTTGCTCTCAGCGTGACGCTTCTCTCGTCGTGCGTGGCGCGGAAGCGAGCCATCACGCGGAAGACCCGCCCCGACCAGCAGCTCCTGGTTGCCGATAAGGCGGATCTATTGAATCGCATCGGCGCCGCGTACGAAGAATTGCGCAGCTTCAACGCGACAGTCGACATGGTACCCGCCATCGGCAGCGCGGACAAGGGTGCCATCACTGAATACAAGGACATCCGCGCTTACATCGTCTACCGGCGGCCGGTCGATATCCGCCTCATCGGCCTGTACCCCGTGGTGCGGTCCAAGGCGTTCGATATGGTGTCCGACGGGCGCGACTTCAAGGTCTACCTGCCGGGGAAGAACCGCTTCGTCATGGGACGGAACGATCTGGCCGCGAAGTCGAAAAACCGCATGGAAAACCTGCGCCCGCAGCACTTTCTCGACGCGGTAGTGATCCGCCCCGTCCACACCGAGGACGGCTGGACCATCCTCGGCAACATCACGGACGAGGAGACCGCGGTGTACCTGCTCCAGGTGGTGACGCGCGGCAAACGCCCCGAGGATCTGCGCCTCACCCGGCAACTCTGGTTCGACCGGGCCACGCTCGAACCGGTTCGCCAGATACTCTTTGACGAAGCAGGCAACATCGCCACCGATGTGCGCTACAAGGAATGGCGGCGCTTCGACGATATCCGCTTCCCTCGCCTGATCGAGCTGAACCGGCCGCAGGACGAATACGGGGTGGTTATCACCGTCCTCAAGATGGACGTCAATGAACCACTCGACGATGCCAAGTTCGCGCTCGATCAGCCAGCCGGTGTCACGGTGCAGGTGCTCGGCGAGTCCCGGGACGGCAACCCCGCCGGAGGAAGCGGCAAGCCTTGATTCAGAAACTCGTTTGGGAGAATGTGCGCCACCGCCCCTTGCGGACTCTGCTGAGCGCCCTGTTGATCGCGATCCCGGTGACGCTCGTGCTGACGCTGGTCGGCCTCAGCCGCGGCATGTTGGAAGACCACCGCCGGCGCACCCAGGGCGTCGGCGCCGACGTTCTGGTCCGCCCCAAGGGCGCCTCGTTCATGAGCGGCACCACCAGCGCGCCGATTCCCGAGGCGATGATCGCCTTCCTTGAGAAGCAGCCCCATGTGAAGCTGGCGACAGGCATTGTCGTGCAGCCGCTGTCCGGTCCGTTCTCGACCGCCGCCGGCATCGATCTGGAAAAATTCACGCGCATGAACGGCGGCTTCCGGTTCCTTTCCGGAGGACCGTTCCAGCAGAAGGACGACGTGATCGTCGACCAGTACTTCGCGCAGGAACAGAAGGTCCGGGCGGGCGATACGATCACCCTGATGAACCGCCAGTGGACGGTCCGCGGCATCGTGGAACCGGGCGTGCTCAACCGCGTCTTCATGGACCTGCGTCATCTGCAGGACCTGACCGGTAACACAGGCAAGCTGGGGCAGATCTATCTCAAGCTCGACGCCCCGGAAAACACCGACACCGTCATCGCGTCGCTTAAGACCCTGCTCGAGGATTACCCGATCTGGTCGATGAAGGAACTGGCGACGCTGTACACGATGGACAATGTCCCGGCGCTGCGATCGTTCATCAACGTCATGATCGGCATCGCCATGGTGATCGGATTCGCGGTGGTCTGCCTGTCGATGTACATGGCGGTGCTCCAGCGCACGCGGGAGGTCGGCATCCTCAAATCTCTCGGCGCGTCGCGCGCGTTCATTCTGGGCATGATTCTGCGAGAGGCGGTCCTGCTCGCCGCCGTGGGAACGGTCCTCGGGATCGGGCTGACGTTCGCCGGCAACTGGCTGCTGGCGACTCTGGCGCCTTCCTCGTTTCCGCCCTCGACAGTACCGGATTGGTGGCCGATGGCGCTGCTGATTTCGCTCGGCGGCGCCGTGCTGGGCGCGTTGTATCCCGGCATGCGGGCAGCCAGCCAGGATCCGATCGAGGCGCTCGCGTATGAATGACGGCGGCCCCATCATCCACGTCGAAAACCTGCGCAAAGTCTTTCGAGTCGGCAAGGTGGAGGTAGAGGCGCTGCGGGGCGTCAATCTCACGGTCACTCCCGGCGAGTTCGTTTCGATCATCGGGCCGTCGGGATCGGGCAAGTCGACACTGTTTCACATCGTGGGCGGTTTGACTCCCGCGACCTCGGGCATTGTGCGAGTGGCGGGCAAGGACCTCTCCCGCATGAGTGATGCCGGGCGCACTATCCTGCGCAAGCAGACCGTCAGCTTCGTCTTCCAGCGCTTCAACCTGCTGCCGACGCTGACCGCCGCCGACAACATCGCCGTGGCGCGGCACCTGGCTGGCCGCAACCATACCGGGGCCGATCCGGAGTTCGAGCAGATCCTGGACCTGCTGGGAATCGCCAAGCGACTGCACCACAAGCCGAACGAACTGTCGGGCGGCGAACAGCAACGCGTCGCCATTGCTCGCGCCGTGGTCAACCGGCCGGCGATCCTGCTGGCCGACGAGCCCACGGGCAACCTGGATTCGGTGAATTCGCAGACTGTGCTGGGTCTTCTCAAGCGCCTGAACCAGGAGTTGGGCCAGACGATCCTCATGATCACCCACGATCCGGAAGCCGCTGCCTACGGTGACCACATCGTGTCGATGCGCGACGGAAGGATCGTCTCACAGCCTCCCGCCCGCCTCGCTTAGCAGGAGCATACTTTCGGAGGGCTTGCCCTCAGAGATTGATACTGAACACAAGAGGCCATTGATCCACTTCTCGACTCTTCTCCGCGACAACCGGAACTACCGCAACCTCTGGCTAGGCCAGGTGGTCAGCGAGGCGGGGGACCACTTCAACACGATTGCGGTCCTGAGCATGGCCCTGCGGGTGGACGACTCCGGTTTCGCCGTGGGTGGCGTCATGCTGGCGCGCACCGTATCGGCAATTGCGGCCGCTCCGGTGGCGGGGGTCCTGCTGGACCGCTGGGATCGCAAGAAGGTGATGCTGGCCAGCGATATCCTCCGGGGATTCATTGGGCTCGGTTTCCTGCTGGTGCTTCAGTATCCCGCCAGTTGGCTGCTGTACGTGTTCAGCAGCCTGCTGATGTTCTGCTCGCCGTTCTTCACCGCGGGCCGATCGGCCATCCTGCCGGCCATCACTACCCCGGATGAACTGCCCACGGCCAATGCCCTGACGCAAACCACCGCGTGGTTCACTTTGTCACTCGGAGCCATGCTCGGCGGCGTCGCGACCATGCAATTCGGCTACGGATGGGCGTTCGCCGTCAATGCCGCGTCCTTCTTCGTGAGCGCCGCGGCCGTCGCGTTCCTTCGCTCGCCGGCCGGACACTTCCGGCCAATGGCCGCGGTCAGACCTCAACGCAGCTTCTGGCGCGACCACAGCGACGGACTGCGCTACATCGGGCACACGCCGCTGGTCTTCGCGATCGGCATGGCGGGAGTCGGCTGGGCGAGCGGAGGCGGAGCGGCGCAGATCCTGTTTACGCTCTACGGCGAGGTGATCTTCGAGCGCGGTCCCGCGGGCGTCGGCTGGATCTGGGGTTCGGCCGGGCTCGGCCTGGTGGCGGGAGGCTTCCTGTCGCACGCCCTCGCCCGGCGCCTTGGCTTCGGCGCCTACAAGCACGCCATCTCGCTGCTGTTCCTGTTGCACGGCCTGGCCTATGTCGCGTTCAGCCAGGCGCCGACCCTGGGCTGGGCCATCGTGTGGATCGTGCTGTCGCGCGTCGGCCAGGGCGCGAACAACGTCCTGAACCGCAACATGCTCCTGACCCACGTTCCGGACCGCTACCGCGGGCGCGTCTTCACGACCGTCGAGAGCATGCTGCAAGCCACGATGCTGCTTTCGCTGACGGCTGCCTCGATTGCCACCAAGCACGTGGAGACGCGCACGATCGGGCTGATCGCCGGGTGTCTCAGCACGTCCACGGCCTTCTTTTGGGCGTGGGCGAACTGGCGGGGCAAGCTGATCGAGCCACGCCCCGAGCCGATCGAGCCGCGCGAGGAAGAGTTCACCGAGCCGTTGACGCCGGCGTAGTGGGGACACAATAACCGGCCGGGGTAAGCTGGAAAGTTATGTCCAGTACAATTTCCCGCCGGGGTGTCCTGCTGACGGCGGCGGGCGGTCTGATGGCTCAGGCCCCGCCTTTCCGCATCGTCCCATCCGACATTCCGAATGAAGGCATTCTCTTCGTCGACCATCAGCGCGAAGGCCGCTCCGGACACGGAGGCAACACGCTCACCGAATGCGCCAACGGCAACATCCTGAGCTTCTACAGCAACGTGTCCGGCGAGGTGATCAAGGGCCACGGCACCGCCGGCTGGTCCGAATTCCGGCGCTCCACCGACGGCGGGCGCACCTGGGGACCCGCCACCGTTCTCGACTACTCCAAGCGTGTCTGGGATGCCGGACAGGTGAATTCCGCGCTCGTCTTCTCCCTCATCACGGCCCCGGACGGCACGCTCATCGCCATCGCCGTGCAGTTCAAGGGCGGCGCCTGGCGCAAAGAGTTGCCGCCGGTGTACTTTCTGAGCCACGACCATGGCCACACGTGGTCCGAACCGAGGGATGTCGATCCGTCGGCGGGCGTCGAGGACATCGCCATGACGTTCGACGCCTCCTGGGTGCACAACGGCGAGGTGTTCGTCGTGTTCTTCGGCGGCTCGGGCGATGGCGGCGGCCCCTATACGCTCTACGTTTCCTCCGACAACGGCAGGACGTTCCGCAAGCGCAGCACCCTTCCCTTCGACAAGGACAATTACTATTCGACCGCAGCCGTTCTGGAGAACGGTGATTTCATCGTGTATTCGTACGTCTACCCGAGAAAGTGGCGGCCGGCGGAAGAACACAATCTGCCGTACGTCATCAGTCCGGACCGCGGGTACACCTGGTCCGAGGTCCGGACAACGTACTTCGCCAAGCGGATCCGCAATCCGCAGCTTTCCGAGAAGGTCGGCGACTACTACTTCATCCACGGCCGCAGCGGAAGCTACGGGGACGCCCCGGGCAACTTCGTGCTGTACGCCTCCAGGGACGCCATCCACTGGGACGAAGGCCGCTACCTGCACCGGAAGATCTACCCGGGCGGCGACAAGTATTCAGGGAATGCCGTCATCGGAAAGAGCGATCCCAAGCAGCGGAACCGGCTGCTCATCCAGTCGAGCATTGTCTATGACGCGGACACCAGCCGTGTCAACGAACGCCACTGGTGGATCGAGGAGATCGCCGGCACGTAGGACGCTTCAGCCCCGCACGCAGTACAGGTTCTGCGTGCTGCGCAGGTAGATCGTACCGTCGACGATAGCCGGAGTCGCGATGAAGGTCTGATCGGCCATCGTGTTCGTCGCCAGCACCTCGTACCGCGGACCCATGCGCACCACGATCACGTCCTCGTTCTCGCTTGCCAGATACAGCTTGCCGTTGGCAGCGACGGGTGAGGCCTTGAAGTTATACGGCTTCGGCAACCGCTGCTGGCGGTAGTGGGGCTCTCCCGTACGCGCGTCAAGACAGCTCAGCATGCCGCTGTCGGTGAGCATATAGAGCTTGCCCTCGAACAGCACGGGCGACGGCGTATACGAGGTTCCCCGCTGCGTCGTCCACAGCACGGCGCCAGACCCGGTCAAGTCGCCCTTCCCGCCCAGTTTGATCGCCAGCAGGTTCGGGTCGCGGTGTCCCGTCATCACGTAGACAGTTCCATCCGCCACGACCGGCGCCGGAATGGCATTCGTGCCGAGCCCGCCGCATTCCCAGATCAGGCTGCCGTCCGCCAGGTTGTAGGCGCGGACCTTGTTAGTCGCTGACGTGATGACCTGCTGCTGACCCGCATGCGTCACGACAAGCGGAGGCGCCCAACTGCTCGGCTCATCCCGTGAGACACGCCAGCGGACCTTGCCGGTGGTCTTGTCGAGCGCCAGGAGGAACGAGTCGCCCTCGTGGTCGTAGTTCAACAACAAGAGGTCGCCTGCCAGCACGGTCGGCGTCCCTTCGCCAAAGGCGTTGCGCATGCGCAGCCGGACCTTCGGGTCGTACTGCCAGACCAGCTTCCCGTCGAGCGTGTAGCAGAACAGGCCCCGCGAACCGAACCAGGCGTAGAGGTGCTTGCCGTCGGTCACCGGCGTATTCGACGCGTGGCTGCCGTAGCGGCGGTGATAGCCTTCGTGCGGGCTGACGGTCCGCGGCGAGTGCCGCCACAGCTCCTTCCCGGTATTCCGGTCGTAGCAGAGAACCAGCAACCGGTGCTCCGGCTGCGTCTCTCGCGATCCGAAGTTTCCCTGGCGGACGCCTGTCTCGGCCGCTCCGCCAACCGGTTCAGCGGTCGTGAGGAACAGACGATCGCCCCACACGATCGGGGACGAGTGGCCCAAGCCGGGTGTCGCGATCTTCCAGGCTACGTTCTGCGTATCGGACCAACGCAGGGGAGCATCCCCGCGCGCCATGCCGTTGTCGTCGGGACCGCGCCAGCGCGGCCAATCGTCCTCGCGGGGAGCGCCCGCGAGAGCGGCGGAAAACAGCGGCGTCATCCCAAGGAAAAGGCGGCGCGAAAGCATACCGCCCATGATAGCGAAGATGTTCGTCAGGCTTCCGGCGCGATCCGGTCCAGGGCCTGGCGGACGTAAAGGAGCCGGCGCAGCGGGTGGTAATTGTCCTGGCGGACGGAGCGCTCCTGGAACGTCATCCGGCGGTCGCTGGCGATCATGTGGGAACCCAGGTTGCGGCGCGCCTGGGAGAACTTCTCGTCGGCGACGCGCTGCGCCAGGGCGAAGTAACGCGCAGCCCAGTCGGCGCGGGTCAGTTCGAACGCCTTCATCGCCGCGACCAGGACCTCATTCACGGCCCAGTACGTCTTGCGGTAGTTGTACTCGCCCCGCGCGCGCGTCGTGATGTTCGTTCCGACGAGCGTTTCTTCCGGCCATTCGTAGACGGTCTGGTCGACGTTAACGCCGTCCACAAGGCCGCCGTAGACGTGGTCCCAGCCGACATCCAGATGGTGCCGCATGCGAGTGGCGCACGTGCGCGCCAGCGTCTCGTCCTTGCGCCGCAACGCTTCGTCGAGCGCCATCCACAGGCATTCGATGGCATGTCCCACCAGGCATTTATTCGCTTCGCCTTCGGGCGGCGTAAAGTCCACGCGCAGGATCTCGGTATTCAGGCCGGTGTCGCGGTTGTAGTGCTTCTCGGTGATCGCCTCGAGGGCGGCGTCCGTGTGGCGGCGGATGTCCGGATCGTCCCAGCGGGGCAGGATCTGGGTGCCGTTCTGGATCGTCACCATCCAAAGCCCTTGCGGGCGGATTCCGGCTCCTGGCATCGAGGGGTCGCGAAAGTCCTTCGAGTGGATGTGATCGAACAGCTTTTTCAGTAACGAAAAAGCAGTGTCGCGGGCTTCGTCGTCCTTGGCGGCCCAGGCATATTCCTGCAGGCCTTCAGCAGCAAAGTACATGCCGTAGAGATCGCCCGAGAACGGACGGAGCACCCCGCCCGCGCCATCGAGCACCTCAGCCCACCAGCCATCGGACTGTGGCGCGTGGCGCAGCATGAAGTCCTTGATCTTGCGCGCGATGTCGAGGTGGCGCGTCTGCTGCCCGAAGTGGTTGTAGAGATAGCTGTAGACCCACAGGCCGCGGCCCTGAAACCAGAGACGCTTCTCGTCGTTGACGCGCGTGCCGTCGTAATCGAGCGAGCACATCACGCCGCCGCGTTCGTGGTCGATGCCGTGCCGCTCCCAGAACGGGAGGACAAGGTCGAACAGTTCGTAGTGGTATTGGCGGCGGAGTGCGTCCGCGGATAAACCGTCGAGTTCAGGCATGGGGGCCGGCTGTTTCGAGCCGCAGGAAACAGTGAACGCGGCCCCTGACGCGAGGGCCGTCCCAAGAAAGCCGCGGCGATTGCAGTCCATCGGCAGTTAGTATAGCCGCTCCGGCGAACGATCGTCCGATTCTCCCCGGCAGTCGAACCGGTACCCGGCGCCGTGCACCGTGAGAATGATGCGGGGAACCTTGGGGTCCCGCTCGACACGTTTGCGAAGCTGCGAGATGTGCTGGTCCAGAGTCCGGCTGTTCGGGATATGGTCGAGCCCCCAGCAGGCATCGAACAACGTCCCCCGGTCCACGACCTGGCCTCGCTTCCGGTAGAGCAGCTCGAGGATCTTCACGTCGCGCAGGCTGAGGTCGATCGCCTCGCCGCCCCGTCGGGCGCGCAGTTCGGCGGGCAGCACTTCCAGGTCATCCATGCGGAATGGCTTGGGCGTCGCGGCGGCGGGTTCGCGTGCGATGCAGCGCCGCGTGACGGCACGGATCCGCGCCAGCACCTCGCGGACGCCGAACGGCTTCAGAATGAAGTCGTCCGCGCCGAGTTCCAGCCCCAGAACCCGGTCGATCTCCTCGGACTTCGCGCTGATGAAGATGATCGGCACGCTCGGGTCCAGGCGCCGGATCTCGCGGCAGACTTCGTAGCCATTGACGCCTGGCATCATGATGTCGAGGCAGAGGAAGTCGGGTGCCTCGGTGCGATACAGGGCCAAGGCTTGGCGGCCATCCTCGGCGAGCATCACGGTGTACCCTTCATCCCGCAGGATCTCCCCGAGGCCCAGCCGGATATTGCGGTCGTCTTCGGCAACCAGGACCTTCATGCTGCGCCTCCTTCCGGCTGGCACTGGAGGATGACGCGGAAGCGTGCACCCTCGCCACCCGGTTCCAACACGACATCCCCTCCGTGCAAGCGCGCCAGGTCGCGCGAGATCGACAGGCCGATCCCCGTCCCGCTCACGCCTTCCGTGAGCGAGTTGTGAATTCGGTAGAACGGCTCGAAGATCCGGCCGCGCTCCCGCTCCTGGATACCGGGCCCCCGGTCCTCCACGCAGATCTCGATCGTGCCGTCGCGCAGGCAGCTTTCGATCCGCAGCCATTCGCCGGCCGCGGCGTACTTCTCCACGTTGCTCACCAGGTTGGCCGCGATCTGCCCCAACACATCGGGATCGAAACGCCTCGATTCGCCTGCCCGGAGGTCGAGTTCCACGGCCAACCCCTTGGCCTCAAGCGCCGGGCGGAAATGCTCCACCGCCGTCCGCAGCACATCGTCCGGGACGGCGTCCTCGAAGCGCAGGTTCAGTGCGTGGTGCTGCTTGCGGCTGAACGTCAGGACGTTGGCAATCAGGCGGCTCAGCCGCTGGCTCTCGGAAACGATGACCCCGAGGTAGCGGGCCATGCGGGGATCGGCCTCGCCCGGCCCCTGTTCGAGCATCTCGGCATACATCCGGATGTTGGTGAGCGGCGTCTTCAACTCGTGCGAAACCTGGTTCACGAAGCTCACCCGCTGCTCCGCCTCTCGCGCCTCCCTGGACTGTTCGCGATAGAAGTAGTACGCCAAGCCGATCACGACCACCCCGAGCAAGGCCAGTGACGGAATCAGAGTAAGCAGGAATCCGCCCGTCACGGCCGATCCAAAAGCGGCGCCGCCACCGCTGACGTATTCCAGGGTCCAGGCGTTCAGCGGAGCCCGGAGCGGGAAGCGCACAGCAGTCCGTACATCGTCTTCGTCCTCAAGCGCACCCCACTGGTAGAGCACCGCGCCTGTCGCGTCGAGCAAACGGATGCGGCCGTCAGCCAGTTCAGGCGCTGCCGCATCGGTCTCCGGCAGAGCGCCCACTAGTTCGGCGAGCAGGCGCGTCCGGTTGATCTCGGCGGCGTGGATCCGGTTTGCGTCGCGCGTCCAGAGCATCATCTGCAGACCGTTGCCCCAATACCAGGCCTTCCACCCCGTCTCAGACCCGGTCTCTGACTCTCCCGCGCCGGCGCCGAGGTCGCCCCCATCCCAGATCTGGGCCGTGCGCCGCAGCGCCTCCCGCTCGGTTGCCGCAAGATCGCCCGGACTGTCCACAGGCGGAAACTCCACCTTGCCGTCCGCGCCGAGGACGTAGAATTGGATCGCCAGGGGCGACTCGCGGCTGCGCCGGCGCAGTTCCGCCCGGTCCGGCGTGAAGGGCCGCATCTGCTCCAACACACGCTCCCGGTAGGCATCGAGCGACGTGGCGATCGCGGCGTCGACCGCCCGCAGTTGCCCGCCGATCAGTTCCTGAAAGCGGTGCTCCACCACGGCCTGCTCGTCCCGTACGACGCGCGCCCCCAGCCACCCGACGATGGCCAGGGGCGCGGCCACGATCAGCAGCAGCACTGCGGTGAGCCTGGGTTTCAATCACGCTCCTGCGTCTTCTTGGGAGCGGCCATCGGCGCCCGCTGCGACTTCATCTGAACATCCGCCTCCTTCTGGATCTTGCGGCTGCGATTCCACTCGGCTTCGTCGGCGACACTCCGGCCGGCTGCCCGGCTGGCCTCCGCGTCGTTCCTGAGCGCGGGCGCGGCGAGCTCCACCGCGCGTTCCTCCAGAAATTCCGAGTTCTGCCGGAACGCCTCCCGCGCTTGCTCGATCTTACCTTCATCCCGCAGAGCCGTCGCCACCTGATTCCGCTCGGCGGCGACCTGGGTCGTGACGGCCACCATCACGTCGCGGTTCCGGCCGGACTCCACGGCCGAGGAGGAATTCGTATAGGTGACGCTTGCGGCGCCTCGCAACTCCGCATCGGACTGGGAGGTGAGATCGCGGAAGCCGGCCGTCACACTGGCCACCGGCCGGGAGCGCCCCGCAACGCCCGGCGCCACTTCCACCTCGACCAGGAGGTAACGGCTCTGATCCCGGAACACCTGGTTCATGGTGGCGTGAACGCTCTGTCCGTTGATCGCGGCGTCGCGCCCGAGCACCCGCACCGGACGTACGCCCGGCGCGCACCGCAGATGAATCGATACACCTTGAGCGACGGCCGACAGCGCGTCGCCGAACTCGGTCGCGAACGCCGCTTCGAGGTCGCCCGCTTCCTCGACGAAGAAGTGATTGCCGTCGCTGGCCAGGGCCAGCCGCGTCATGAGGTCCTCGTTGTAGTGCAGTCCGAGCCCGATGGTCGTGACCGTGATGCCCTCCCGTCCGAGCGAGGCGCCCAGTTGCGCCAGCTCACCGGGCGAGCGCGGTCCGACGTTGGCCAGGCCGTCGGAAAGCAGGAGCATCGTGTTCACCCGGTTGCGGTCGAGGAACTTCCGCAGTTCGCGCGCTCCCTTACTGACGCCGCCGAACAGTGCGGTGGAACCGCCGGGCTGGATCCGCTGGATCGCGCGCCGGATCGACTCGCGTTCATAGAGCCGGGTCGCGGGCACCAGCACATCCACCGTGCTTTCGTAGGTCACAACCGAGACGATGTCGTCGTCCCGCAGGCGATCAAGCGCCAGCACCGCGGCCCGCTTCGCTTCTTCGATCTTCCTGCCGGACATGGATCCGGACCGGTCCAGCACGATCGCCACGTTCACGGGAGCGCGCAGCCCCCGGTCGGCGGCTGCCCCGGTCAGGGCCACCCGGACGTACGTCTTCTGCGGTCCCCCGCTGAGCAGCACCGGATGCGCTACCTCGACGTCCATGCGCACCGGCGCGGCGAATCCGATGGCGAGCGGCAGCAGGGCGCCGGCGAATATCAGTCTCAGACTCTGTTGCTTCATTGCGATCTCCTCTCCACTCCCAGCCTACGGGCGATGCCCGTTTCGCTGGTCAGAGGCTCGCAAAGAGATTGTAAAAAGAATGTGAGTCCGTGCGGGCGCGCCTTACTCCCGCTCGTCGTCCTCAAGATCGATCGCCAGCGGGGCGAACACTGCGCGCCGGACTCCGGGGAACGGGCGGTCCGCGCCCATCACCGCACGCCACAGAATTCGGTTCAGTTGATCGCTGGGAGCGGCGTCCGGGACCTCCCAGCGCATCTTCGCGCTTGCCTGCGCGTCGCGCTTTGCTTGCCCGCGCAGCGCGTTCAGTGGCGGATTCGCCTCGAACAGATCCTGCTTCGGCTTCACATGAGAGTAAGGCGTCGCGTCCGGCGTATCGGTAAACGAGGCCCGCATGTCCGTCGCGATCCGGTCGAACAGCGTCATCGGCGGTGCGCCCAGAATCAGCTCGATCGTCTTCACCATGCTTTGCTGCGCGTAGAAGGTCGAATCGACTGTGCCGCGCCGTGTGTAGGGACTGATCGCCAGCGCCACCGTGCGGTGGCCGTCGACGTGATCCACGCCGTTCTGTGCGTCGTCCTCGACCACGAAGATCGCCATCTTCTTCCAGAAAGGCGACTTCGAGAGGGCTTCCACAAGCTGGCCCATCGCCAGGTCGTTGTCCGCAACCATTGCCTTGGGCGTTGAGAGGTTTGGCGCCGTGCCGTACGTGTGGTCGCAGGGAAGCTGCACGATCACGAAGTTCGGCATCTTGCCTTCCTGCGTCCAGCGGGCGATGTCCTTCAGCAGGATCTGCGCCCGCGCCACATCGGGGATCGCGTTTGTGTAGGACGGAAAGTACGCGGCGAGCATGCTGTTCAGCGGTGGAATGTCGGAACGTACGGTCCAGCGGCTGCTGAAATCAGCGCCCTTTTCCCACTCGCGCAGCAGGCCCATCCGCGCGCTGGACGGCGGGTCCGCCATGCGGCCGACAAACTCGCCGTACACCCGCACCGAGCGGCCCACGCGCGCCACCCCGTCCCAGATGAATCCCGACTGCGAGTAAGCGATGGGATCCGTGCCGTCGAACGGGTAGCTGCGCCCTTGATATCCGGGCCACAACGGATAGGCGGTTTCGTTCGCCTGCGTCACCCACTGGTGTCCGTCACCCGAGTTGCCGCCGGTGGCGTAGAAGTTGTCGAGCAGGACGAACTCACGCGCCAGTTTGCGGTGGTTCGGTGCGACATCCTCGCCGAACATCACGAACGACGGCTCGCCGTTCCCCTCGGTCAGGTCACCGAACACCTGGTCGTAGGTGCGGTTCTCTTTGATGATGTACACGACGTGCTCGATCAGCGAAGGATCGCCGTGCTCCACCGGGATCGCCTTGGGCGCGGGCTTGGCCCGCCGCCGCGCGGTCTGCGCCGGCTGCATGGGCATCCGGTTGTTCTCCGCGACCGCGGCGGTGTACTGCAAGAGCTGCGCCTCATCCGGCAGCGCGATCACCGCCACCGATCCGCGGTAGGCGTGGACAAAGCGCCGCGCCGGCTCGTTCTGGAAGCCGGAGCCCACGCCGAGCAGCGTCGTGACCGCCAGGTGCGTGCCGTCGGGGCTGAGGCTCACTGAGTTCGGGTACCATGCCGTCGGGATCAGACCGCGCTGCGTGCCGCGCTGGGCGTCGAGCACGGCGATGGCGTTGATGCCGCCGCAGGTCACGTAGAGCGTGGCGCCATCCGGAGACACCGCAACCGCCGTGGGCGCGATCCCGCTTACCGGCGTCCCGAACGGCTGCAGTGCGAATGTCGCCACTACCGCATCACGGCGCGTATCGATGACCGACACGGAGTCGCCGTTCGAGTTGGCGACGTAGAGCCGGTGGCGCGGCTGGTCCCAGGCGAGGCCGGTCGGTTGGAGGCCAACGTTGATCTGCCCGGTGGCGCGCTTCTCCACGAGGTCGATGCGCGTGACCGTGCCGCTCGCCGCGACGCCGCGGGAATCGATGACGACGCGGTCCGCATTGGGCTGAAGGCCCGTCGGGGCGGTGGGCTCACCCGCCAGCGGGACACGCCCGCCCCAGTTGGTGACGTAGGCCACATCGCTCGCCTCGCTGACAGCGACGGCGAACGGCGCAATGCCCGCCGGCGCTTCCCCGGCGGATCGCCCGGCTTCGAGATCGAACAGCGCGACGCGGTTGTTGTAGATGAGCGGCACGGCTGCTAAGCGCTGTCCCGCGCGATTCGGCTTCAGCCCCGCGTGCGGCGCGCCCGCGTTGTACTGTCCGATACCGTCGGCGAGGATGACGGGAGCACCTCCGCGCACGGTCGCCAGGCGCGACACGGCGGCGGGACTCCCCTTCCGCGTCCCGGTCATCAGCGGCGCGCCCGAGGCGGCATCGAACATGACACCCTGCAGTCCGGGCAACCCATCCTGCGTGGCACGCTGCCGGACGGCATTCCGGCGCCAGTCGAGCAGCACGGCTTCCCGCGCCGCCAGCACCCAGATCTCGTTCGTGCTCCCGGCAAACGCCGCCCCGTACACCCGGCCCTCAAAGACGGATTGGACGCCCGCCGGCGAGATCGCCTGCCGCGTCGTGATGACACCGGGGTCGGTGACGTTGCGCACGGGCTGTTGCGCCAGGGCAAGGCTCGTAAGGACAAGCAGTAGGACGGCTCGATAGCTCATCCCGCCATTCTGACGCATGCAGGTTACATCCGCATGAAGGGCGGCGGGGCTTGACTGGTATGCATAGTCCATACATACTCATGAGTATGCGGACAACGCTGATCATCGACGACCGTCTGATCGAGCGAGCCAGGCAACTCACAGGGATTCAGGAGAAGACCGCGCTCGTGCGGGCGGGTCTCGAGGCGCTGATTGCCCGTGAAGCCGGGAAGCGTTTGGCCGCCCTTGGCGGCACGCAGCCCAAGTTGCCGGATCTTCCCAGACGGCGGCCTGCCTGATGGTTCTCGCCGATACGTCGGTCTGGATCCATCACTTCCGTTATGGAGAGCCAGAGTTGGCGGATCGTCTATCCGGCGGGCTCGTTGTCATGCATCCTTTCGTATGCGGCGAATTGACCTGCGGGAATCTGAAGCACCGGACAGCGATCCTGGCCCACTTGCAGGCCCTTCCCGAAGCGAAGCAGGCATCGAGCGAGGAAGTCCTGCAGCTCATCGATCGCCGCAGACTATGGGGACGAGGCCTGGGCTGGATTGACGCGCATCTGCTCGCCTCGGCGCTGCTGTCCAACTGCTACCTCTGGACTCTGGACAAGAGACTGGCTCAAACAGCGGCCGAATTGGGCGTGACCTAACAGCACCCCTACACCTTCCGCGACTTCCATCTCCCGCGGCGGAACTGCAGGATGGCCACCACCGCCATGGCCGACTCGGCCAGGGTGATCGAGAGAAACACGCCCGTCGGACCCATCCCAACCGGCTGCGCCAAGACCCAGGCCAGCGGGATCTCGAAAACCCAGTAGCAGAACAGGTTGATGATCGTCGGCGTCAGCGTGTCGCCCGCTCCGTTGAACGCCTGCACCACCACCATCCCGATCGCGTAGAACGGGTACCCGTAGGCGACATAGCGCAGACACGTCGTGGCGATCGCCACGACTTCCGGATCCGATGTAAAGATGCGCACCACCGGCCCGGCGCCGAAAATGAAGATCAGCCCGAGCGATCCCAGGAACACCGCGTTTGAAATGCCGGTGCGCCAGACGGAGTCTTCCGCGCGATCCGGCTTGTTCGCGCCCAGGCACTGCCCGACCAGCGTCGCCGCCGCGTTCGACAGGCCCCAGGATGGCAGAATCGCAAACACGACGATCCGGATCGCGATTGTGTACCCGGCCAGCGCCGGACTTCCGAACACTGCGATGATCCGTACGAGTCCAACCCAGCTTGCTGTCGCGATCGCATACTGCGCCATACCCGGGAGCGAGATGCGGATCAGGCTCGACAGCACCGCCGGATCGAGGCGCAGACTCCGGCGCGTCACCGGGACGCGGCTGCGGCCGCCGAACAGCATCCAGACCTGGTAGGCGACCGCCAGGCCGCGTCCGATCGCCGTCGCCACGGCGGCGCCCGTGAGGCCCAGTTCCGGGAACGGTCCGAGCCCCCAGATGAAGCAGGGGTCGAGCACGATGTTCAACAGGTTCGCCAGCCACAGTACCCGCATCGCGATAGCCGCGTCGCCCGCCCCGCGGAACACGGCGTTCAGCAGGAAGATCAGGATCAGCGGCGCGGAAAGTCCGAGAGTGATCGTCGTGAACCCGCGTCCCTGTTCGATCACTTGCGGGCTGGCGCCCATCAGCCGCAGCAGGTCTTCCGCGTAGATGAACCCCACGATGCCGACGGCCACGGACACAGCAACGCCGGCGATCAACGCCTGCACCGCGGCGACGGCTGCCGCTTCCGGGTCCTTTTCGCCAATGCGCCGCGCGACGGTCGCAGTCGTCGCCATGCTGAGTCCGAGCGCGATGGCGAACAGGATCGTCACCATCGATTCGGTCAGACCGACCGCGGCGACCGCGTCCTGTCCCAGGCGCGCCACAAACAGCATGTCGACGACGGCGAACAGGGACTCCATCACCATCTCCAGCACCATCGGGATGGCGAGAAGGAAGATGGCGCGGTTCAGATTGCCCGCGGTAAAGTCCTGCTCCGACCCGGCCACGGCCTCGCGGAGCGACTGCCAGAGGCCGGGTGGAGTCGCCTCGGCTGTAGATGGCAAAGCTTGTCCTCCTGACCGGCGGCTACCTGGCGAGGCATTCCTCCAGAACGTCCAGCGCGAAGCTGGCCTGGTCGCGCGAGATCGTCAGCGGCGGACTCAGCCGCAGCGTATTTACGCCCGCACCGAGAATCAGCAGACCGCGCTCGAATGCGTCTTTCACGACCCGGTTGCGGCGCTCCGGATCGCGCTCGCGCGTCTCGCGGTCGCGCACGATCTCGACGCCCAGCATCAGGCCGAGTCCGCGCACATCTCCCACATGTGGAAAGCGGCGGGGCCAGTCGCGCATACGATCCATCATGAAACGGCCCATGCGTTCGGCGTTGGCGATCAACTCCTCCTCGAGCAGTTCGATCGTCACGAGCGCGGCGGCGGCCGCCACGGGATTGCCGCCAAAAGTAGAGGCGTGCGCGCCGGGGGTCCAGTTCATGACTTCCGCGCGCGCAACCGTAGCGCCCAGCGGCATCCCGCTGGCGATGCCTTTCGCCACCGCGAGAATATCCGGAACCACGCCAAAGTGCTCCGACGCCCACATCCGGCCCGTCCGTCCCATGCCGGATTGCACTTCGTCATGAATCAGCAGCATGCCGTGACGGCGGGCGACACGTTCGAGCTCCTCATGGAACTTTGCCGGCGGCACGAGGTATCCGCCCTCGCCCTGCACCGGCTCCACGACAATCGCCGCCACTTCTTCGGCGGGAAGAATCGTCTTCAGAAGCTGCTCCTCGATCACCTTCACGCACTCGACCGCGCAGGTGTCCGGCTGTTTTCCGTACGCACAGCGATAGCAGTACGCGTAGGGGATGTGATGCACGCCGGGCATGAGCGGCGAGAATCGGCGGCGCTGCGCCGTCTTGCTGCCTGTGAGCGCGAGCGCGCCCATGGTCCGGCCATGGAAGCCGCCGAGGAACGCGATGAACTTGTCGCGCCCGGTGTGGTAGCGCGCCAGCTTCAGCGCGCCTTCCACCGCCTCCGCGCCGGAATTCCCGAACGAGACGCGGCGCTCGACGCCGCCCGGCGACAGCGCCGAGAGCTTCTCCGCCAGGGCGACAAGATTCTCGTAGTAGAAATCCGTGCCCGACATGTGGATCAACTGGCCGGCCTGGCGCTGGATCGCCTCAACCACGCGTGGATGGCAGTGTCCGGTGGCGACCACCGCGATTCCGGCGTTGCAGTCGAGGAACCGGTTGCCATCCACGTCTTCGATAATCGCGCCCTCGCCCCGGCTCGCGACGAGCGGGTAATCCCGGGTATAGGACGGCGAGATGACGCGCCGGTCCCTGGCGATCAGAGCCTGCGCCTTGGGGCCGGGAAGCGGACCGTTCAGGACCGGTAAGTCCTGGCGAACCGTGTTCGGGGACGAGCTCATGACTCCTCCTTACCTTGAGTTGCGAAACCTGGGACGAAAAACGAGCAGCCGGACTGCGGACTAATCGCAGCCGAACAAAGAGGGACGCATGCGCGCGGGCTGAAACATTCTACTTCCAGTCTATTCGGGAATCTCGTAGATGTAAATCCCGTGACCGGGACGGGCGATGGGTTCGCGGCGGCGGAACTCGCGGTAGTAGTCGCGGTATTCCGGCCGGAAGTAGGGACCGGGCAGCAGACTGGCGCTGATCGCGTAAAGACCCGGCGCCGGCTGGTAGATCTCGCCCCGCGCGTACTCCGGCTCCCACGGCGGCACGAGCACGGTGAACTCGTCCTCGCGCAGGTGACGCCAGGGGCTGTCCATGCCGAAGTACGACAGCGTCAGATGCTGAATGCCCCGGCGCCGCATGTGGGCTGCGAGGTCTGGCAGGCTCTGTCCCCAGTCGAGGTTGCTGTCGGAGAGGTACCGGAGCCCGTTCGCGGGTCCGCCGGCGAATTCGTTGAAATACGCGAGCCCGTGGGGATAGACACGCGCCGTTTGCACGGCGATGGCGGCGACCGCGGCGGCGCCCACGATCCAACCGCGCCGCCATGCCAGCGCCGGACCGCAGAGCAGGAGTCCGAAAGGCAAAGCCGGCAGGATCAGACGCACCCCCAACTGCAGGTGGGACAGCGAAGCCAGGCCGATATACAGGAGCGGAGGGATCAGCAGGAAGGGCGCCACGGGATGACGCCGGACGAGCATCAGCACAAACCCCGCAGCGAGCAGGCCCAGGAGGGCGGCCGGCGTCTTCACGCCGAGCGCGCCAGCGAAATAGAACGGATGACCCTTCTCTTCGACGCGGCCATTCCGGTAGACGATCGCGCGGGCGTTGTTCGAACGGACGAGCGAAACTGCCCCCTGCCACGTGGGCATGGCGACCGGGATGTGGCGGAAGAGCTTCGCCGCACCGATCACGGGCTTCGGCATCCCGGGAGTCAGCCGGATTAGGCGGACCTCCTCAGCTTCCAGTCGGCGGACATCGAACTGGCACAGCGCCATCGTGCCAAAGTACGGGACGGCAAGGAGCAGAGCCGTGGACTGGAGTGCCCAGCGCCAGCCGAGCGAGCGTCGTGTCGTCCATCGCAGCAGCACCGCGGCCGGCGCCACCGCCACCAGCACCAGCATCGACAGCTTCGCGGAGATCGCCAGCAGGAGGCCCGCGCCGAGCCACGCCGCGTTGGCCCGCGTGGGTTCGGACCAGAAGCGCCAGAGACGGTACCAGAAAACGAAGTAGCCCGAGGTGGCGGCCAGATCGTTCTTGAAGAATGCGCCGTGACCGAGCGCCGTCGGCTCCAGGACAAACAGCGCGGCGATCGCGAGCGCCGCCGCCGGGCCCCAGAGCGAACGTCCCCAGCGCCAGAGCAGCCAAACAATGAGCACCGGAAAGATCAGGAACGGCAGGCGCGAATAGAAAACAAGCCGCTGCACCACCGGCGGCGGCGAGTCCATGATCAGCCCGCGCGACAAAGCCCATTCATGCCCTTGCGCAGTGACCTTGGCGTCCTCAACATTCAGGGGAAAGCGGTTGACCACCCAACCGCCCGCGATCTTGATCACTGGCGGCATGTCGCGGGGCAGCAGGACATCCCGCCCCTGCCAGTAGAGCGCCGCCGAGAGCATGTGGCTGGGTTCGTCGACTGTGACCCCGAGGCGCCACGCCTGCCAGGTCAACGCTGCCAGCATAAAGACCAGAATGGCGGCGAGTGCCGCCCGCTCCCACGGCCGGACCGGATTACTCTCCGCCGGCATGAGCCTTGGCGAGCGCCACCAGGAGTTCCTGGAAACGGAACCCCGAGGTCTTGAAGCGCTCAAACGCCTCCTGGATCACCGGCCGGTCGGCCGCCGTTTCCATGCGGCCGTACCCGTAGCGGAACACCTGCTTCACGACGCACTCCTGGCAGCGCGGGCTGGCGGCGAGAATCCCGCCCATTTCCCGCGCCGTCGTGAACGTCGCATCGGGCAGACCCGCGATCTCGCCCGTGGTGTCGAGATCGAGTTCGAAGGTGACCGGCTTTTTGTCGCGCTCAATCCTCGTGGCGAGGAACTCCACCTTCTGCTTCTCCCGCAGGCCGCCGACAGCGTCGAACTTCTCCAGCCCGAACCCGATCGGATCGATCAGGCGGTGGCAGCCCGCGCACGACGCGTTCGACAGGTGTACGCCGAGCCGTTCCCGCGTCGTCATCGGCCGATCCTCCGACAGCGCCGGTAGATTCGCGTTGGTCCCGGGCGGCGGGTCCGGCACGTGCTGGCAGAGAAACTGCTCGCGGATGAACAGGCCGCGCGCCGTGGGAGAGGTCTCGGCCGGCTTGGAGGTGGCCGAGAGAAACGTGGCCTGCCCCAGGAGACCGGCGCGCTCACTTGCAGCGGGGAACTCGACGCGGGCGAACGGCTCGGCCGGCTCCGGAAGGCCATACAGCTTTGCGAGGTCGGGCGTGAGGAAACTGTAGCGCGCCGAAAACGCGTCCATGAAGCTCGCGTCCGACCAGATGAGTGAGTTCAGAAACAGCCGTGTCTCCTCCGTCATCGCCCACGCCGTCTCGGTGTTGAACATGGGGAACTGGCGCCGGTCCTTCACCGCCGTCAGGACGCGGTCGAAGCGCAGCCACTGCGAAACGAATTCCTCGGTTGCGGTGCGCGCGCGCGCATCGCGCAGCATCCGCCTGGCCTGGCGTTCAACCTCTCCGGGCTCCGTCAGCTTGCCGCCGGCGGCAGCCTCGAACAGCGCTTCGTCCGGCATCGTATCCCAGAGGAAGTAGCTGAGGCGCGAGGCGATCTCCCACGGCCGCGACTCCGGCGTTCCCCGCTCCGTGCGGAAGAGGAAGCTGGGAGACTGCAGCATCGCCTCAATCACCAGTTGGGCGCCCGCTGTCAGTTCCTGCTCGCGCGCCGCGAGAGCGGTATAGCGCTGCTCTTCGAGAGCGGTGAGCGGACGGCGGAAGGCGCGCTGTCCGAAGCGGCGCACGAACGCCTCCCGGCAGGCTCCAGTCGCCTCCCGGCAGGGGAGTAAACCCTGCGGATCGCCGCCGCGAAACGCGTTCCGCGCGAGCTTCTCCGCGGCCGCACCGTACGCCTCAGCGAGAAGCGCGGGAATACTCTGCGCTTCCGACTGGTTCTTGAAGCCGTTGACAAAATCCTCACCCGGAAACTGAGCGGCAGGCCCTGTCTGGTCGCCCAACAGGTCGCGGACCGTGTTGTTGTACTGGCTGTGGGTCAGACGGCGCATGGCCAGCCGCACTGCCTTGACCGGGGCGTCGGTGGCATCGGGATCCGGACCGATTCGCGCCAGGTGACGGGCCCAGGTCACCAGGGCCGTCTCTTCCGGGCTCTCGGGACGCACCACTCGCCCCCCGGTGTGCTTCACCTTCGCCGTCGGCTTGGCGACAAGCAGAGAGTCCTCCGGTTTCGCCGGGTTGATCAGCGAGTACAGGCGGCGGCCGAAGGCTTCGAGTTCTTTGTCGTCCGCTCCGGCGGCGGGGAAATGGAGGCGCGAGCCCGAGGCGACTCCGTTTTCCGCATGACAGGCCCGGCAGTTGGCCTTTTCAAAGACGGGGTACACGGACCCGGTGAAGGACGGATCGGCCGCCCACAGCACCGGGACCACAAACAGAACGCCGATCGCTTCGCGCACGCGGGTCATGGAAGAGGTTTTCCTCATTCTGCCACGCTGGGGCCGTCCGCTGCCAGTGGCGACCCGATTGCTCTCCAAACAGGAGGAGCAACGTCATGAAGAGATTCTTCTTGGCCTTAGCGACGGGACTATGCGCGATTTCACTCACGGTCTCTGTCCCAGGGAGCGCCTTGGCCCACGGATGCTGCAAGAAGGAAGCCCAGTGCGAAGGCTGCGCCAAAGCTGCGAAGGCCTGCGCCGCTTGCGTGAAAAACTGTGAGGGCTGCCGGCAGGAGGGCAAGCAGCATACGTGCAAGGACTGCAAGCACAAGAAACCCGCTCAGCCGGCCGGACAGAAGTAGGCCGCCGGGTTAATTCAGCGCGAAAATCGCCGACGCCCGTTCCGTCCAGGCGTCGAACCAGGCGGCAAAGCCGCGCACTTGCGCCTTGCGCTTCTCCGAAAGCGGAATCGGGAAGGACACCGCGCCCAAGCCGCGCCGCGCCGCGATGATCTTCAAGGCCCACGGCACCGGCAGCGGAGCAAGTTGCTCCAACAACTCATCCTGCAGCGCCAGGACCGTCCGGCGCCGTTCCATGTCCGCCGCGGCGAACACTTCGTAGAGCGCCACGTTCAACTCCGGCACCACACCCGCCACGCCGGAAATAATTCCATCCAGGCAATGTTCGTCGAACGCCTCCGGCAGCACGGCATCATGGCCCACGATGCGGCAACTGTCGGCGAAGCCGTTGGCGCTCAGTTCACGCAGGGTGGTCAGGCTCCCGCTACTGTCCTTGATTCCGACAATCGACGCGACGTCGTGGATCAGGCGCACGGCCACCGCCGTCGGCAGGCCGCTGGTAAACTGCGGGAGATTGTAGAGCAGAATCGGTCCATCCAGACGGCGCGCCAGCTCAGTGTAGAACGCCTCGAGATCATGATCCTCGTATGGGAAAAAGTGCGGTGTGGGAACCAACACGGCTTGTGCGCCGCAATCGAGCGCATGGGCCGCGAGCGTATAACATTCGTTCCAGGTGGCGCCCCCACAGCCGGCCACCAACACGCCCGAGCCGGCCAGCGCCTCATTCGCCACTTCCACGGCACAGCGCCGCTCCTCAACCGTCGCGCGGGTGTACTCGCCGGTCGCGCCGTTCACACAGACACCTGTCGAACCGCGCTCCATGACGAACGCGACGTTCCGCCGCAGTGCGTCCGCATCGAACGCGCCGGACGCATCGCGCGGCGTCAGCAACGCTGCCATGGGTCCGCTGATCGTCATTGTCGTCCGCCTTTCGCTGTGGCCGCGTACAGAGCGCGGCACAGTTCCCCCCGTGTCACCGGCCCGCCCGCCGACGCTGTCCAGGCGTTATCGGCAACGCTGCTGCTCAAGTCCCGCAACCAGCGCCGGACTTCGTCCTTCGTCAGCACGCCGCTGCCCGGCGGGGCGTCCTGTTTGGTGGCAAGCTTCCACCAGCGCCGCGCCGTCTCACGGTCGGCGGCTTCATCCGCACGGGCTTCATAGTCCAGGAAGAAGCCCCGCGCGCCGAAGTACTGCAGCGCCGCGTACGCCGGGTGCTTGCGGTCAATGTCCTTGAAATAGGTGATCACCTGGTCGCGCTCAAGCAACAGCCGCTGCAACTGTCCGCCGTCGACCGCGCGCGGTTCCACCTTGCCGGACAGCGCGAGATGCGCCGCGGCCCCCGCCGCCTGGCCCAGCGCCATCCAGGTCGGCTCCAGGCGAACCGTCGAGAAGGCGACGTGTGTTGTCGAAGCCGCCACCGGCACCAGCAGTCCGTCGACCGTCTCGGGAACCATCACGCGATACGGAATCTGGTACGGGCGCGTCATCTCGTACAGCATGAAGATGTAGCCTTCGAGAGCGACGTCGTGGCCCTTCTCCCGGCGCCGCACAGGGAAGCTGTCCACCGGAAACTCGCCGGCCGCAATGCTATCCGCATGGATCTTCGTGCGGCCCAGTTCCGGGCCGACGATCGTGTCGTTCTCCGTGAGCGTGTACTCTCCCACGATCCGGCGCGCTTCGCGCACGTAAAGCTGGAAGGGGAAATTGTCGTTATCGGTGAACTCATCCTTAGCCAGGTTGTACTGGTTCGCGAGTTTCCGATGCTCGGCCGGGATCTCGGCATCGTTCTGCAGGAAGTACAGCAATCCCAGCGTCAGGTTGCGGATGCGTTCGGAGATCTTCTCGCGCTCATCCCAACCCGCTTCCGGATAGTCGTAGTTCATCTCCGGGAACGGGAAGCCGAGGGGGCGTGGATTCATGTTGACATCGGTCTTCTTGTTCGGGATCTCCGCGATCGAGAGCGCACGGACGACAGTGTTGAACGTGGGCGCGAAGTACCCGACGCCGTCTACCATCACCTTCGGCGGCGCAAAGCGCCCGGAGCGCCAGTCATCGAGGTAGCCCAGGTAATGGTTGCGATCATAGTCCGGCGGCGGCGCCGTTAGCTTGCGGGCGTTGGCCGGATCGGAGGTCAGACACAAGCGGTACGTGTACGCGGGGATGCGGTGGTCGCCCTCCCCCGTCGTGCCGGCGAGAAACGTGCGGGTCTCGTAGTTCTGGTAGACGACGCCCGCATGCAGTTCGTTGAACTCGGCGCGGCTCTCCCGGCCAAGGCGATAGCGGGCGCCGGCGAACGCCGCGAGGTCGCCCTCATAGGTACCGTCCACAAACACGCCGCCGCGGAATTCCTCCATCGCGCCGGTGGCACGGTCCTTCACGCGGATCGCGCGCAGCCGGTTGCCGGAGCGGATCGCTTCCTCCAGACGGTGATTCAGGAAAACGCGAACGCGCGACTCCTTGGCCACCATCGCGTTCATGACGCGTAGCGCCACCGACGGCTCGTAGTAGTAGCCGTCACGCGATAGCTTCACGTCTGCCGAGCCCGGACCGTACTTCTCCACGTAATAGGCATGCACGTCCCGCGTGAACTCGACGAACAGCCCGCCCACCGCTTCTCGCGTCTCGATGTCCGATTTGCCCAACCCGCTCGTCGTCATGCCGCCGAGATGCTTGTGGTACTCGATGAGCGCTACGCTGCGGCCGAGACGCGCCGCGCTGATCGCGGTGGCAACCCCGCCGGGAGTCCCGCCATAGACCACGACATCGAACTGCTGGACGCCCAGGGCCGGGACGACAGCCGCCAGCGCCAGAATCCAAGCCTTCATCGATCCAGCCCCAGAGCGGTGAGCGGCATTTGTGTCACCTCAATGTCTTCTTTGTTGGTTGCATAAATGGCCCACAGTGAGCCGTTGTGCTCGATGGCATGCGGATATTGGAGGCTGCCGCTGCCCTTGGCCCGTCCTTCGAAGCGCCGTTCCGGAGCGCCTTTTCGGATGGCCAGGGGCTTCTCGAACACCCATCCATCGCGGCTGAACGAAATCGCCAGCGGATCGCGCTTCTTCTGGTTCGGATTGTTGATCAGGAAGAACCAGCCGTTCGACAGGCGTCCGGGAAAGTTCTTGCTGGTGGCGTCGGGATAGTTTGTACGCACCGGCGCCGTCCACGTCTTCCCTGCGTCGCGGCTTAGCGCGCGCAGCACGTACCCGGACCGCGTGTTGTCGCGGATGATCATGTGGACTTCGGTCGCACTCGCCGCGTAGAACGTCGGTTCGTCCATCTTGTCGTAGGGAGGCTCGGCCGCGATCGGCGTGTAGTTCCACACGCCAGGCGTCTCGCTGAGCGCCATCTTCACATCCATGTTGCTGTCCCGGCAGACCATTGCCAGGGCATTGCCGAGGCGCTCCGGGGGGAAGTTGTTCATGCAGTTGTCGGCGAAGACGCCCTTGTCCTGCCACGCGCTGCCGTCCCACTCGAAGCGCATCAGGCGCAGGGCCTTCCACACCTCGCCCTTCCCGCGCTGGCCGTAGTCGGCGCTCTCCATGTAGGCGCCGAGCGCGACGAGCGTACCGTTGTCCACGTAGACGCCGCGGGCGATCCAGCGCGCCGGACCTTCAGGACCGTCGGGGTCGGCAACCAGAGTCGCCGACTCGCTCCACGTGTGCCCGTCTGTGCTGGTGGCGTAGCGGATATGCTGATCGGGATCCTCCTCACCGACGCGGCTCGACGACCAGATCGCCCAATACTTGCCGTCGTGGTGCGCGATGTAGGAGTGCAGGTTAAAGCCGGAGATATTCTCTTCGCCGCGGAACACGGTGCTCGTCCGGCCGTCCACTAGCGGCAGCGCCATCGGATCGGCCAGCAGGTCGGGCGATTTCAGGAGTTGATCCAGCGGCTTCTCCGCCGTCCCGCAGGCGGTTGCGAGGCACGCAGCCAGAATCAGGCTTAGACGATTCATTGCAGTTTCTCCAGTCCGAAGTCCGCGATGCGGAACTCGGAGATTTCGATATCTTCCTTGTTGGTGGAGTACAGCACCCACAAGGATCCGCCCTGCTCGATCGCATGCGGGTATTGGAAGCTCTTCTTGTTCTTCGCCCGTCCCGGGTAACGCTGCTCCGGGGCATTGGCGCGCAAGGCGATGGGCCGCTCAAACGTCCAGCCGTCGCGGCTGAACGAGATCGCCAGCGGATCGCGTCCCTCCTGATTCGGGTTGTTGATCAGGTAATACCAGCCGTTCGACAAGCGGCCGCCGATATTCTTGCTGGTCGCGTCGGGATAGTTGGTGCGCACGGGAGCGGTCCACGTCTGGCCGCCGTCACGGCTCAGCGAGCGGTAGAGGTACTTCGAGCGCCGGGCGTCGCGGAAGATCAGGTGCGCGACATCGTCCGGATCGACGTACCAGCTCGGTTCGCTCATCCGGTCGTGCGGCTCTTCGCCTGGCAACTTGGTCACTGTCCAGGCGCCGCCGGCCTCCGAGGCCGCCAGCGCGGTGAACATGTCCGTGTAGCTGTCGCGGCACGTCATGAAAAGGCGTCCCTGCAGCACGCGCGGCGGATAGTTGTTCATGCAGTTGTCGACCTCCGTCCCGCGGTCGGCCCACTTCTGCCCATCCCACTCGAAGCGGACCAACCGCAGGTTCGGCCACGACTCCCGGCCACGCTCCGTCTCGCGCGTCACTTCGCGGTAGGCGTTGAGCGCGGTCAGCTTGCCTTGATGCACGTAGATGCCGCGGGCGATCCAACTGCCCGGACCGTCAGGCCCATCGGGGTCGTCAACCTGAACCTGGCTCTCGCTCCACTGGTGCCCGTCGGGGCTCGTGGCATAACGGATCAACTGATTCGGGCTGTCTTCGTCGACCCGGCCCGACGACCACATCGCCCAGAACTTCCCATCGTGGTAGGCAAGGTAAGAGTGCAAGTTGAACTGCCACTCCCCTTCTTTCGCGATGAACACCGGGCTCGTCTTCGCTGACGCCAGCGCCAGCTTTTCCGGTTGCGCGAGCAGCGCGGGATCGGCTAACAGCCTGGCAGGATCCCGCTCCACTTTCGGGCTGCCGCATGCACCCAACAGCAGGGTCAGGCATAGAGTCGTTCGCATGGTCACGTTCTCGTCTCCTTTGGGGGCACTGCGCCGCGCCAGCCCTGGGCCATCATGCCCCGCAGTTTGTCGCGGATCTCGCGGTATTCCGGCTTCTCCGCGACATTCACAGTTTCGTGAGGATCGGCCGAGCGGTCGTAGAGTTCCACCTCGACGGCCTTGCCGTTTCCATCGCGCCATTCGGTGTAGCGATGGCTCTCCGTGCGCATCGTGTAGCCCATCACGTCGCCGCCGAGAATCGCAGCCGTCGACTGCCCGGTGGGGCGCGACCGGCGCGGGTACTGGCTGAATGCCGCCGTCTTCCAGGGGCGGTCCGGCTCGCGCAGCAAGGGCACGAAACTGGTTCCTTCCAGGTGCTCGCCTACCGGCAGACCACAGAGTTCCGCCAGCGCCGGATAGATGTCGACGAATTCCACCAGCGCCTTCGTGCGGGTTCCGGCGCGCCCCACGCCAGGCGCGGAAACAATCAACGGCGACCTCGTGCAAATCTCGAAATTCGTCGATTTCCCCCAGTGGCTGTGTTCGCCGAGGTGCCAGCCGTGGTCCCCCCAGATCACGACGATCGTGTTGTCGCGCAGACCGAGACGGTCGAGGGCCCCCAGCACTTTGCCCAGGCACGCGTCAGCGTAAGCGGTCGCGGCGTAATAGCCGTGCATTGCCTCGCGCATCTTCTCGGCCGGGATCGGACCCGCGTCCGGGAAGTCTGCGTAGCTTCGCAATTCGCTGTAAGTCGGCACGGGAAATTCACCGATGTTGGCGGGCTTGTCCGGATTCGGCGCAAGCGGCACATTGGCGCGGTCGAACAGGTCCCAGTATTTCTTCGGCGCTGCGAACGGCAGATGCGGCTTGGTAAACCCGACGCCGAGAAAGAAGGGTTTGTCGCGCAGCCGCTCGATCGTCGCCACGGCATCGTCGGCCACCCTTCCATCGATGTAAGCATCGTCGCGAACATCGGCGTTCTCGGTGGCGGCCATCTTCTTCCATTCGTCCACCGGATCCTTGTTCGCCTCGAGAGCGTACTGGTCGCGCTTGTTCACCTGGTGCAGGCGCTCATCGACGGACCAGCTCCGGCGGTCGTTCATCAGATCGTTGCCGTGAAAGACCTTGCCGATGTTTTCGGTGTGGTAGCCGTGGTTCAGGAAATGCTGGGGCAGCGTCACCGCATCCGGCACCGTCGCGCGGAAGGACGTATTGAGGTCGTAGACGCGAATCGTATCCGGCCGCAGCCCGGTCAGCAGCGATGCCCGCGTCGGACCGCACACAGCCTGCTGGCAGTAAGCATGCTCGAAAGCGACGCCGCGCGCGGCGACCGAGTCGATGTTGGGCGTATGCGCAAACCGGTCGCCGTAGCAGCCCAGTTGCGGGCGCAAGTCGTCGAACGCCACAAAGAGAACGTTGGGCCGCTTCGGGCGGCCACAGGCCAGTGCGCCGGCGGCGGTGAGCAGGAACGAGCGGCGGGTCAGTCTCATCCGAGCTTCTCCAGATCCACGGCAAGGAACACCACGTCGCGGCGGTTGTAGTCATAGGCGACGTAAAGCTTGCCCTTGTGTTCCACGGCTTCGGGATAGGCAAGCTGCTGCGAGTACCCGAGCCTCGACTTCTGCGGCGGCCGGTCCGCATGGTACGCACCCCGGTCGAGCACCACCCGCCGCGACCAACTTCGCAGATCGTCTTCGGCGATCCACAGTTCCAGCGGGTCGCGCGGCCCGGGCCGCCCGTCCTCGCGGACCGTCGTCGGGTTGTCGATCAGCGCGTGCCGGCCGTCGGACAGCGTCTTCAGCCAGAACCGTGTCGTCGGTGACGGTTTCGAGGTCACAACCGGCCGGGACCAGGTCAGCCCGCCGTCATCGCTATCGGTGCGGAACAGGTATCCCTGGCCCTCCGCGCGCATGAGCATCGCGAGGCGCCCGTCGCGCAACGCGACTACGCGCGGCGTGATCAAGCGCACATCCGGCAGTTCGGCGAATCCGCCGACGACGGGGTCCCGCCCCGGCCGGTGGATCCACACTGCGGATTTCCGATGCAGGGTGAAAAACGGATACAGCGACGTGCCGTCGCGCAGCCGGACCTGCTCGGAGAGCACGGCGCCATCGGGCACGACGCGATAGTCCTCGAGCGCGCTCCACGTTCCACCCCGGTCGCGTGACACGCTGCGGTGATTCGTCACCACCCGGTAGCCGTCCGCCGCGCGTCCGCTGAACAGGTGCGCCGTGACTGTACCGCCGTCCTGCTCGATCTCGCAGCAGAAGGTCATGCGGCCGGTGACGGTGGGAAACTCGCGGGCGGCGGTCCAGGTGGCGCCCAGATCGTCCGACGTGCTGATCAGCGGGCGGTTGATATCGAGCGGCTCCTTGTCCCCGCCGGACACCCACACGCAGATGAGCCTTCCGCCGGACAGCATCCGCAGGATCGGCATCACCGAGACCGTCATCGGTGGACGGCTTTGGAAGATGTACCTGGACTCGACCAGACTCCGGTCGTCGATCAGGCGCGGCGACGCCCACGCGGTTCCGGCGGCCAGCAGAAAGGCACGGCGTTTCATGCCGGCATCTTCTCAAGTTGCGCGGCGGAGAACCGGCGCACCACGATATCGTCGCGGTGGTGGGCATAGATCACGTAGACGTGATCGCCGTGCTCGATCGCGTGCGGATACGTATAGCCGGGACCCTTGTCGTGTCCGGGCATCCGAGGTCCTCCGGGCGCGCCCTCGACAACGGCGATCCGGTCGTAGACGATGCCGTCGCGCGAGGTCGCGAGTGTCAGCGGGACGCGGCGATGCGGTCCCTGGGTGTTCGCGTTGCTGACCAGCACGCAGAGACCGTTCCGGAGCCGGAGGTTGAAGTTCTTCGCGTTGGCGTCCGGGAAGTTCGTCCGCAAAGGCGTGCTCCAGGTGCGGCCGCCGTCCGCGCTCACCGACCGGTAGATGCGCCGCGACGCTCGGTTGTCCCGAATGTGCATGGCAATCTTGCCATCGGGACGGATGAGCAGGTCCGGTTCGTTGAACGGGCGTCCTTCAGGATTCGGGACCGGGGAAATCTCCCACTGATTGAAGCCTTTGACACCGCCCATCATGAGGCTTAGGTTGAACTGGTAGTCGCGCCGCGCCATTGCCCAGACGCCGCCCGGCAGTTTCTTCGGAGGAAAGTTGTTGATCGTGTCGGGATGGACGGTGCCGAGTTCCGGCCACCGGCCGCGTTTCCACTCGAAGGCTTCGAGGGTCAGATCAGGCGCCGCCCAGTGGGGTTGCTTCTTTGGCTGGCCAGAGTCGAGGCTGGCCAGGGCCAGCAAGGCGCCGTCGCGCACCCAGAACCCCCGCGCGACGTACCGCTTGCCCTTCGGAATCGGACTGAGCAGACGCGCGGGGCTCCACTTCATGCCGTCGGCGCTGGTGGCATACCGGACGTGCATACCGTGGAAGTTGCCGTCGGTGGCGTGCGTCGACCACATGGCCCAGAACCGGCCGTCGAAGTGCTCCAGGTACGCATGGTTGTTATAGGTCGATTCGCCGGCCGAACCGGCGAACACTGTCGCCGTATCCCCCGGGAGGCGCGGGACGCGGTTCCAGTCGATCGCGTCGGGATTGTCCGCCAGACCGCGGACGGCAAACATCGGGTCCTCGCGGGACTGCGCTCCGGAGAACGCAGCCCCTAGAAGAATCGAAGCCGCCGCGCGGCGCGTACATCGGGGTACGGTCCGCATCGGGTGTCCTTAGAAGCTCAGGCGCAGCGCAAGCTGGACGTTGCGCGGATCGTTCGATTGGGCGTTGATCGTTCCGAAGTTGACGTTCCCTTGGGTCCCGATCGGTGCGTCGAACTGGACGCGGTTGAACATGTTGAAGAACTCTCCGCGCATCTGGAGCGTGATGCCTTCGGTGATCGCGAAGTTCTTGAAGAGCGAGATATCGAAGTTCTTCACGCCGTGGTCACGCACGTCCGGCAGCGTGCGCGGCGTACTGCCGAACTCGAACGGGCCGGGCGAGGTGAAGACCGCGGTGTTGAAGTAGCCGTTCAACCGGTCCCGCACGGGTCCGGTCAATTTGGCGCTCTGCCCGGTATTGTTGGGACGCGTGGCGCCCGATGTGGTCGGAATGTTGGTTGTGATCACGAGCGGCTGACCGGTCTGGAAAGTGGTGATGCCGTTCACCTGCCAGCCCCCCAGAATCAGGTCGAGTGCTCGTGGCGCGTCCGTCATGAAGCGCTGGCCGCGGCCGAACGGCAATTCCCACACGTAGCTGATCACCAGACGCTGCGCGATATCCTGTGTCGAGATGGCGCGTTCCAGGCTGCGGTTGTAGACGTTTTGCATGCCGGGATTCGGATCCAGAAATCCCGTGAGAAACGGCACCGTATCGGTCAGTATCTTGCCCGCAGTGTACGCACCAAGAATACTGAATCCCTGGCTGAGCCGCTTGTTCACTTTGAGCTGCATCGAGTGGAAACTCGAGTCCCCCTGCGAGGTAAGGTTGTTCGTCAGCCCGAGGAAGTGCGGGAAGGGCCGGAGCATCTGGAGGCGCGTCGTATTGGCGCCACTCAACGCGCCGGCGGGAACGAACGGCCGGAACGGATTGGGAACCTGGGTCAGCAGCGCATCCCCCTGCGAGAAGTTCACCGGGTCGACATTGTTCAGCGCCTGCACCAGGGGGAGCCGTGTTCCCTTGCTTCCCGCATAGGCGAGGTCGACGAGCAGGCTCGGCGCGACCTCGTACTGAATGTTGTAGCTCCACTGCTGGGTATAGCCGACCGGCTCGTCGCGCAGCAGGGTACCGAAGCTCTGCCCAACGCTGGAGAGCAGTCCCTCTGAAGCACCCGGAGGCAGCAGAACTCCGTTCGGGAACGGGTTCGAAAGAACGCCCACCGGTGTCACCCCGTCCACGGAACTGAAGAAGGGCGTTGTCGCGGCAAAACCCTGATTCGACTGGCTGACGTAGCGGCTCGTCGTCGGCATGTAGGTAATTCCATAGCCGCCGCGCATCACGATTTTGGAATTCACGGTGTAGGCGAATCCCAGGCGAGGTCCAAGGTTGTTCCAGTCGATGTCCTGTTGCTTGCGAGGATTGCCGCCTACGCCCACGAACTGCAGACCGCCGCGCAGATCGGCAATCCCGGTCTGTGCAGCCAGCGGGGACGCCGCTGACGGGTCGAAGTAACTCAACCGGTCGTAGCGCTCCCAGCGCGGCGTCTCCACGTCCCAACGCAGGCCAACGTTGACCGTCAGGCGGTTGTTGACCCGGATATCGTCCTGGATGTACAGGCCGTGATAAAGCTGCGGCGAGGAGTTGGGCTCCAGCCGGATGATGTTGCCGCTGGCCGGATTGCCCAGCAGGAAACTGGCGATCGAATTCCCACCGCCACCCGTTTGAGCATTCGGTCCACGAGTGAAGCCGACGTTGAAGGCGAACTGACCCGCCGCGGTGCCATTGTTCACCCAGTTTGCCCGGTAGACACGCCAGTCCGAACCGAACTTGATGGAATGCCGTCCGCTGATCTTCTGGAACTGCCCGGCCAGGACGTGCACCTCGGCAATGCGCTCGAACAGGTGATTCGAGCTCATGGCCAGAAATCCTGCCGGCGAGATCCGGGGAAGCGAGCTGTCCTGTCGGGCCAGCGAGAAGTCGAGGGGCCAGCCGAACTGGGTGAGATCGGTGCCGGAGCTACGCGGGTCGCGCACGTTGCTTTGCCGCGTCAGGCCGTACCGCACGCTCCCGATGAAGGTCGGCGAAAGCGTCATCGTGTGATCCATCACGGCGTTGTGGTTCCGGATCTGCTGCGTGAAGACGCCGGGCGAGGCAATATTCCCGTACCAGTCGGGCAAACCACCGTCGTTGGTGTTGTACGAATACCGGACAAACATCCGGTGACGTTCGCTGAACAGGTGATCGACGCGGCCGGTGAGCTGCTTTTCGCTGTCGGTGGCCGCCGCGTTGCTGAGGAAGTTGTTCACTCCCGTCGCATTGGGCTCGGGCCACAGGGAGCGCAGGTTCGCCGCCACGGGATCGATCCGGTTGGAGGGAACTTGGTTCCCGGCGAAGGGATCGCGCACAAAGACGTTGCCCTCGCGGCGGGTCGTCAACGGGTCGTAGATCGCCTGCGTGAAGCGGCCGGCCTTCTGATCGGCGGTGGGGAGCACGCCTGCCAGGAATGAGCCGCGGCGGTTCTCGATCCCTTCGTAGCTCACGAAGAAGAACGTCTTGTCCCGGACGATGCGGCCGCCGAGGCGCCCGCCGAACTGGTTGTAGACGAAGTGGCCGCGCTCCACGCCCTGACGGTTGCTGAAGAAGTTATTGGCGTCCAGGTTCCGGTTGCGGAAGAACTCAAACACGCTGCCGTGGAAGTCATTCGCGCCGCTCCGGGTCGCGTACGTAATGATCCCGCCCGAGGTGCGCCCCATCGACGCGTCGTAAAGATTCGTGCGCACACGAAACTCGAGCGACGTATCGATCGACGGGATGAACGCGATCTGGTTCTGGCAGCACAGAGCCAGCGGGACGCCGTCCATCATGACGTCATTGTGCGCGCTCATGCCGCCGTTCACCACCAGGTTGGCCGTCGCCGCCTGGATCAGCGCCGCGCGCCCGTTCGGGACGCCGATGCCGAAACCCGAGCCCGGCGTCACGCCGGTGGTGAGCGCTGCCAGGCCCACCACGTTGCGCCCGTTGAGCGGCAGGTCCAAAACCTTCCGGTTTTCGATCGCCTGCCCCAGCGAAGCGTCGTCGGTTTCAAGCAGCGGCGCCTCAGCGGTCACTTCCACGCTTTCCGTCACCGTACCGACCGGGAGCGACGCGTCCACGCGCGCTCTCTGGCCGATCTGCAGGATCAGGCCGCTGCGCACGAAGCGCCGGAACCCTTCTTTCTCCGCCGTCACCTGGTAATTGCCAGGGATCAGTTGCGTCACAAGATAGCTGCCGGTCGCATCCGTCTGATACTGGCGCGTCTCGCCTGTATCCATGCTGCGGACCGTGACCTGCGCATCGGGGATGGGCGAACCAAGTTCGTCCGTTATGGTTCCGGCTATATCCGCCGTGCTGGCTTGTCCGAAGCACAGCACGGGGAGGAGGAGGGAAAGGACCAGAAGAAAGCTCGCCTTGCGGCTGGTCCGCGTCTTGGCTATTCTCGACGAAGGCTCAGTAGACATTGCATGCAACCTGGAATGCTCGTTTGCGTCGTGGCGGTGACGCTGCCCCTGGCAGCGCGAAATTTTGCTTTTGGAGCGATGTTACCGTGAATGTAACCGGCTGTCAATGGAAAAAACGAAACGTCGCGTAAAAACTGAAACGGTCGCCGTCAAAGAACCGCTGTCCCAGGGATCCCGCGCCTTGGCCAAGGGGTTGGAGATCCTCCGCGTCCTGACGGAGCGCGAGGCGCCCCAGTCTTTGGCCCAGATCGCACTGGGCATTGGCTTGGGCAAAGCGTCGGCTCTACGGCTCTTGCGCACCCTGCAATCCACCGGATTGATCGAACGCGTCGGGGGAGACCGCTACACGGCGGCCGCGACATGGCCCGCTGCCAGACCGCGCGCGTCACTGAGCGAACTGCGCCGCGTAGCGCTCCCGGTGATGCGCCGGCTGAGCGTCGAACTGGGCGAGACCGCGGCGCTGGCGTACCTGTTCGAGGACCACATCCGGGTGGTGGAGGTGATCGAAAGCTCCCACCATATCCGGATGTCGAACTACCCGGACCGTATCCTGCAACCCTACGCCTCATCGCTCGGCAAGGCGATTGCGGCCTATCAGACGCCCGAACGGGTCCAGCGCCTTCTCGACGTCTATGGCATCTATCAGCTCACCACCAACACGATTGTCGGCATTGCGGCGATCCGGGAGGAGTTGGCCAAAGTGCGCGAGCGCGGGTATGCCGAAGACCGCGAAGAAACCGTGCCGGGCGGCATCTGCGTCGGCGCGCCGATCCGTGCCGGGGGAGAAGTGGTTGCTTCGATCAGCGTGTCGACGCCCCACACCCGGTTCACCGCGCGGCACGAGGAGCAGGTGCCGCTGCTCGTTCGCCAGGCAGCCGAAGAGATCTCCGCGGCTCTAGATCTGGACGCTCGCTAGCAGCGCCGCGGCTGTCGTGAGCTTTCCGCCTGCGGCGTGGAACTCCGCGACCGCGCGCTCACCGTCCTCGCGGTCCAGCGTCTGAATCGCGTCGGTCACTAGGTGGACCGGCTTTCCCGTACGCAGCAGTCCCATCGCCGCAAGACGCACGCAGTATTCCGTCACCACACCGTAGACCGCGTACTCGTCCGCGCCGAGCGCGGCCAGCAGCGCCTCCAGATTGGGATTCGTGAACAGATCCAGGGCCCGTTTCTCGAGCAGGATCTGGCGGGCGCCTCCGAGGTCCGGCAAGGGCGTGATGTCCGGGGGCAGGGTCACACGAGGCTCGACCAGCAACGCGGCCGGTTTGCGCTGGCCGAGAGTTCCCAGGACACAGTGCGGCGGCCACTGGCGGAACTCGGCGTCGTCCTCCGTGTGGGCGCACATCGTGCTGACGACCAGCGGCGCGGATGCGTTCAACCGCGCAAGGCGGGGCAGCAGCGCCGCGGCGCCCGGGACTGCCAGCGCCCCGGCTGCGGCCAAAAAATCGAACTGCGTATCGATATCGAAATGGATGCGTTTCATTGCCGCCTCCGCAGGGTTTCATCCGTAAGCCGCTGCAGCGCGGGACTATGTTGCACCGGATACACCGCTGCCTGATCGAAGGCCCGGTACGGTGCCGGCAGCTTGGCCACCCCTTCCCGGCATGCCATCCGCACAATGTCGAGAGGCGGCGGATGCGCCACCCTCCGGCCGTCCCGGAGCAGAGGGTGCAATAGCGGTGCCGCCCCCTTCGGGCAAGGCTCTTCCGCGAGCCCAATCACGTCGTGATCCGGGAAGCGGAAGATCTGCTTGGCGCCGGGCAACGACTTCTTCTCCTGGCTGGACTTCGCCGTCGGACGCCGTCGGCCGCCGGATTCGATTTCCACCAACTTGTAGATGGACCCCATGGACGGCGCGTCCCCGGACGTGGCCAGTTCTGTGCCTACGCCGAACGAATCGACCGGAGCGCCAGCCAACACGAGGTCCCGGATCTTCCACTCGTCCAGATCGCCGCTGACCATGATGCGGACGTCCTTCAGTCCCGCTTCGTCCAGAATCCGCCGCGCCGCAACGGCCAGCTCGGCGAAGTCGCCGCTATCGAGGCGGATGCCCCACAACGGACGGCCCAGCGACGCAGCCAGCCGCACACCCTCCAGCGTGTCGTAAGTGTCGACCAACTGCACCGTGTGCGGTCCCAGCAGATTCTGAAGGGCGTGGAAAGCATCGCCTTCGGATGGAAACGCGAGCATCCAGGAATGAGCCGCGGTTCCGAAGACGGGGAGGCGGAAGCGGTATCCCGCCAAGGCGTTACTCGTGCCGAAGCAGCCGCCGATGTACGCGGCTCGCGCGCCCAGGACTCCCGCGTCCGGCGTGTGAGCGCGGCGTGTGCCGAACTCAACGACCGCACGTCCTGCCGCCGCGTCGACCAGGCGTGCCGCCTTGGTCGCAACCAGTGTTTGGAACGTGACCGTCGCCAGGAGCGCCGTTTCGGGAATCTGCGCCTCTCCCAACGCCGCGCGCACCGTCAGGACGGGCTCGCCGGCGAAGAGAACCGTGCCTTCCTGCACCGCGTCGACATCGCCGCGGAAGCGGAAGTCACGCAGCCAGTCGAAGTACACCTCCGGCGCACGGGCGAACTGCGGCAGCTTGCGCAGCCAGGCAATCTCTTCAGCAGAAAAGCACAGGTTCTCAAGGTATGCGGCGGCCTGCTCGATTCCCGCCACCACCACATAGCCGCGGTTGCGGGGCAACCGCCGGATCGAGAACTCGAAGACCGCACGGTCGTCGAGACGGCCCGCAGCGGCGTAGCCGGCGGCCATGGTCAACTCGTAGAGGTCGGTGAGGAGTCCGGACACGCGCGCGGCCTACTTCTTTTCCGCGGCCTTCCGCTCTTTCTCCGCCGTCTCCTTGTCCTTCACCTTCTCGAGTTCCTTCTGCAGCCCCTCGTAGATCTCCTTGGTGAGCACGTATCCCTCAGGCTCCCCCTCGCGAAAGGCCGCGAAATCCTTCTCGCGGAAGTAGACGTTCACGCGCTCGACGCGTTTCCCTTCGTCGGAGGTGACTGCCAGTTTCAGAGCTGGATCGCCGGAAGGCTTGGCGAAGTCGTCGATCATGTGGGCCGTCAGGTCGCGGAAGTAGTCGACCAGTCCGTTGACAGTCACCGACTCCATCTCCTTACCCGCGGATAGCCACTTGGCGTCCTGCCGCTCGTACACCTTGTCTCCGGCTTCGACCTTTGTGGGGTCGCTCCAGCCAAAGTCGAACAGCTTCTTGTTCCGGTAGAGATAGAACTCCTTCGTCAGCCCGTCGGCCAGTTCGGTGGTGGTGCTATGGACTCCCTCGGCTCCGGTGCTGCGCGCGTAGACCTTGTCTTGCCGGTCGCGGCGCACCTCGAGCGTCTGTGTGGTCCGGTCGTCGGAAACGTTGACAACGGCAGCGCGCTCCGCGCCCGAAAAAGCAGCCTGGGCCTTGCGCCGTTCCGCCTCGGGTGTGGTCAGATCCATCTTCGCCTCGCGGAGCACCCGCAGCAATTCCTCCACCTGCGAAGAATCCGCGCGCCCGGGACGCGGCTTCAGGATCTGCCACTCGTTTGCGGCATTCCGCCCGAACTCGATCGTCTCGTTGCGGGCCGTGAGTTCGACCCGCGAAAGCCGGTCGGCATCCACGGTCAGCAGGCGGCGGTCACGCAGGTCGTCCTGCCGCTTATCCAGGGTGGACCGGGTCCAGCTCGCCACTGTGAACAGGCGCGGATCGCCTTCGAGCATGGTGAAGACGTTGCCCCCGGTCGGGGTGTCGTCGCCGAAGATCAACGTGTGGGTCGCGGCGTCCTTCTTCTTCACCGTGACGGTGAGCTTTGGCGTATCCAGCCCGAAGGCCGCTTTGTCCTCGATGGTCTCGTCGACCAGGCGGTCGGAGGAAAGCGAAGAAAGGGTTGACACGAGCGAACTGACGGCGTCCTGATCCGCCGCCAGCAGGCGCGGTTCGGTAATGCTCCACTTGCCGTCGGCGTCGCGGGCCAGGACAAGCGATTCTCCGCCCGGACGCGTCACGCGGATCTCCTGAAAATCCTCTTTGGCCAAAGCCAGGATCTTCGGAGGCGCATCCTTATCCGGTTCGTCCTTCTTCTTGTCCTGGTCCCTGTTAGACCAGTAAATACCCCCGCCGAGCGCCGCCAGCAAGACGAGCGCAACAAGCAATCCTTTGAAATTCATATTACCGGCGCTTCCACCAAACCAGCAGACCGGAGCCGAGGATCATCAGCGGCAGTCCGATCACGCTGCCAAAGAAGATTGTCGACATCTGGCTGCGGTTGAGGGTCAGACGGCGATCTTCCGGATCCTTGGGACGGATCGAGATGAGATCTTCGTCGGAACTCAGCCAGTTCACGATGTTCAAAAAGAGGTCACGGTTGCCGTTGAAACGCAGAATGTTATTGGCGATGAAGCCGGAACTGCCGACCACGACGAAACGGCCTTCCGGCTCCCCCTTGTAGGTGCCCGCGGCGGCGAGAGTGAACGGTCCGCGCTTGTCCCGCGCCGGGTCCATGCGGATCTCGGCGGCCGACAGGTTGTTTGTCGCGAAGCTGTTCTTCGTGGTGGAGAACAGCTTCTCCACCGTCACCTTGTCCGCCGAGCCTACCTCGATGGAGCGGGCCAGCGGGAATGCCGTCGCGGTTTCGCTCATCGGCTTGACGATCGGGTGCGTGTCGTATTCGGTCACCAGAGGCACCACTTCGCTGAGTCCGAAGATCTGCCCGATGCCGCTCGTATCGAGCACGAGGTCGGAGTTGAGCACGACCCCCCAGGTCGCAATCAGTTTCGACAACTCGAGGTTGGCGCTGGTCTGCGTGCGGCCGAGACTGAGCGGCGGATTCACCATCAGCAGCGCGCGTCCACCCTTCGTCTCGACGTAAGTCTTGATCGCTTCGACCACCGGCGCCGGGTAGTCGAACCGTGGTCCGGCAACGGCCAGAACCGTGCACGTCTCCGGCACCTCGGCCTTCTCAAGCAGAGAGATGACCTCGGTCTTGTAGTTGTTCTTCTCGAGCTCTTCCTTCGCCGCGGAGTAACCGGTCCGCTCGGTGTCGTCGGTGCCGTGCTCACCGCTGCCGCTAACGAAGCAGACAGTCCGGTCGCCTTCCTTGAGGGAACGGATCAGCGCGCTGGTGACCTCTTCCTCGGTGATGCTCTTGGCTTCCTCGCGCTTCGTTCCCGAATCGACGATCAGAGTGCCCAGACGCGTGATGCCGGCTTCTTTGGCCAGCGCCGGTTTGCGGTCGGGATCGACGTAGACGATCTTCAGCCGTGTGGACAGGTTGTCGTAGCGGTCCAGAAGGTCGCGGGCGCCGCCGGTGGGGTTGGAGAAGTTGCGCGTCTGATCGTAATAGGTCAGCGTCACGTCGCGCTGCAGTTCCTTCACCACTTTTTCGGTCTGATCCGAGAGGCTGAAGCGCTTGTTCGAAGTCGAATCGTAGGACTTGTTGTACCGCTGGGCGAGGAAGTTCATCGCGCCCAGCACGGCCAGCACAACGAGAATGTAAACCGTCAGATAGGCCGCGTATTTGGTTTGTCTGGTCTTCAGAATCGATGACGTCATCTACGACCTCCACCGCAGGGACTCGAGCGAGCGCGTGGTCAGAAACAACCCGAAGAACACGAGCGTCGCGTAATACACCACGTCCTTGGTGTCGATCACACCTTTCGAGAACGGTTCGAAGTGCTGGACCACGGAGAGATAGGAAACGGCTTTCGCCCAGGCAGCCTGTTCGTAGGCGCTGACCCAGTCGAGCACCCAGAGCAGCAGGCAGATCGCGAAGGTCGCGCCGCCGGCGATGATCTGGTTCCGCGTGGTCGTGGAGATGAGCGCGCCGATCGCGAGCAGTGCCCCGCCCTGGAGGAGGAGCCCCAGCAGGCCGACCAGCACCGGCTTCCAGTCCGGCTGGCCGAAGAACGCCAGCGCCGCAATATTCAGCCCCGAGACCGCCAGCAGGCAGGCGTACAGGACCCACGCCGCGAGGAACTTGCCGATCACGATTTCGTAGTCCCGCACCGGAGAGGTCAGCAACAACTCGATCGTCCCGGAGCGCTTTTCCTCGGCGAACATGCGCATCGTGATCAGCGGAATCAGGAACAGCCCGATGACACTGGCGTTCGACAGCAGCGGCCGGATCACCCAGTCGTTGACATCCATGGGCATGCTGCGGCCCATCATCTGGCTTTGGATGCCCTGCACCGTGAAGAACGCAACGGCGCTATAGAAGAAGTAGCCGAACAGCAGCGCGAAGAACGCCAGCAGGAAGTAGGCGATCGGCGATGCGAAGTAGCCCTTGATCTCTTTCTGGAAGATGTTGATGATGTTGTTCATTGTGCGCCCCCTTCGGCGGCGGCCGCGACGGGAGCAACCTGTTCCGGGCTGCCCGTCAACTGGAGGAAGACCTCTTCCAGGCTGAAGCCCACCGAGCGCATCTCATACAGTTCCCATCCGGAATTCACCACGAGCCGGGCGACTTCCGCGCGCACGCCGCTGCCGGACGGCATCTCGATCTCCACCACATGGCGATCGTGCCTCGGCTCGCGGGGAACGACGCGGCTCACCCCGGGAATCTGGCCGAACCGGCCGGCCGCTTCGGCCGCCGGAACGCTCGACGCGAACTCGACCGCGATCGCCTCAGCCCCGCGGAGGCGGTTGGTCAGATTCGAGAACGAATCAGTCGCAACGACCCTGCCCTTGTTGATGATGATCACCTGCTGGCAGGATGTCTCCACCTCGGAGAGGATGTGCGTGCTCAGGATAATCGTATGGTCGCCCGCCAGGTCGCGGATGAGTTCGCGGGTTTCGATGATCTGCTTCGGGTCGAGACCGGAGGTCGGCTCGTCGAGCACCAGAACGTCGGGGTTGTGAATGATCGCCTGGGCCAGACCGACGCGCTGCCGGTATCCCTTCGACAGCTTGGCAATCAATTTCTTGCGTACGTCCGCCACCGCACACCGCTCGCACACCTCGCTCACGCGCCGCGCCAGGCTGGCGGACGGGATGCCCTTCAACCGGCCTACGAAGGCGAGGTATTCCTCCACCTCCATGTCCGGATACAAAGGGGGAGTCTCAGGCAGATAGCCGATGCGTTTCTTGACTTCGAGCGGCTGCTCGACCACGTCAAAACCCGCCACTTCCGCCTTGCCTTCGCTGGGCGGAAGAAAACAGGTGAGAACCCGCATCGTCGTGGTCTTGCCCGCGCCGTTCGGCCCGAGGAAGCCCACGATCTGGCCCTTCTGCACTTCAAACGAGATATTGTCCACGGCGACGTGACGCGCGTATCTCTTCGTCAGGCCTTGAACACGAATCATAGGTGAATCACCGAAAGATAGAGACGGACTCCGTGGACCAAAGGTCCCGGGTTCCGCCGGAGCGCATTCCTTGCGTAGTCAATATTCTAGGGATCCAGGCGGGGCGGTGTCAAATGGGACAGCCTCGCCCGTCCCCCGGAAGTTAGTCTATACTAAGTGAAGCGTTCACTAACTTATGGGCCGCATGACCGCCCGCGACCGGCGGGACCAGATTCTCGCCGCAGCCATCGGCTTGTTTGCCGAGAACGGCTTCCGCGGGACAACGACGAAGCAACTCGCCGCCGGCGCCGGCATTACCGAGCCTGTCCTCTACCGCCACTTCAAGACAAAGGGCGATCTCTACGCCGCGATCATTGAACAGAAGGCACAGGAGGGTCTGTCCCAGGCGGCGAAGCAACTTGGGCCGTATCTGGGAGGCGACGATGACGAGGGCTTCCTCACCGCTCTGGCTGAGTTGATCGTGGATTGCTACCACCAGGACCCGGCCTACGTCCGCTTGCTCCTGTTCAGCGCGCTCGAACGCCACGAGTTGTCTGACCTTTTCTTTGAGCGCCATGTGCTGGCGTTCTACCAGATGGTCGGCGGGTATCTGCGAAGGCGGATGCGGGAGGGCGCCATCCGCCAGCTCGACCCGAACCTCGCGGCCCGGCTGTTTCTGGGCATGATCCATCACCATTCGCTGGTCGGCGCCCTGTTTGGTGAAAAAATCGTGCGGGCAAGCCGCAAGACCTTTGTAAGGGAACTTGTGCAAACTTTCCTCGGCGGCGTGGCATCCAACAGGGGTGACGGCCGCGCGAGGGCGGAATCATACCATGACGAACTCGATAGTGGTGCTCTTCCTGCTTCTCCTCTCCTTGACCGGTTGTTCGAGGCAGGAGACCGCGGCGGCCAACACCGCGGATGACACCGCGGCTCAGATCCTCCAAGTGGAGGTCGCGGCCGCCGAAACGCGGAAGGTCGAACGCACAGTCCTGCTGAGCGGCTCGCTGCTGCCCGACGAATCCGTCAATCTCTCGGCGGAAGTCCAGGGAACGCTGCGCCGGTTTACGGCCGACTTCGGACAGAATGTCCGCAAAGGCGAAGTCCTGGCGGAACTCGACCCCCGCGAGTTGACCCTGCAGCGGGATCGGGCCCGCGCCGCGCTGGCACAGGCGTTGGCCCGCATCGGTCTGGGACCGGACGATGTGGAGGCCGATCCTGAGAGCACGCCGGGGGTGCGCCAGGCGCGCGCCCAATACGAAGACGTGAAGTTCAAGTATGAGAGCGCCTCCAAGCTTGTGGAATCGGGCGATATCTCCCGTGAACGGTTCACGGAAATCGAAAAGCTCTATCGCAGTCGCGAAGCCGGTCTGCAGGGAGCGCGCGACGAGGTCCGCACGCAACTGGCGGTGATCGCCGGCCTGCGGGCAGACCTGCAACTGTTCGAGAAGCGGCTCTCGGATACGTTCGTCCGCGCCCCGTTCGACGGCGCGGTGGTCGAACGCATGGTCTCTCCCGGACAGTTCATGAAGGAGAACACGCCGATTCTGCGGATCGTCAAGACCCACCCGCTGCGCTTACGCCTCGACGTGCCCGAATCGGACATGGCCAGCGTCCGGCCCGGCAAGGAATTGACCTTTGTCACCGATGCGATTCCCGGCCGCGAGTTCCGCGCCACCGTGCGCGAACTGAACCCCTCGCTCGATGCGCGTTCGCGCTCGCTGACCGCGGAGGCAAGGCTGGCCGGAGCGCCGGGCGAATTGAAGCCGGGCATGTTCGTTCAGGCGCGATTGCTCGCCGGCCAGGAAGAACGGATCGCGGTACCCGCGAAGGCGCTCTACCGGGTGGCCGGGCTCACGAAGGTATACGCCGTCCGCGATGGCATTGCCGTTGAGTGCAAGGTGCAGCCGCGCGAAGAGCAGGATGGCTGGATCGTGCTGGAAAGCGGTTCCTTGAGTCCGGGCGACATGGTGGCGACCAGCAATCTCGGCGCGCTCGCCGATGGAATGAAGGTGAATCCGGGCCGCGGCTAGCCCGCCGGAGATCCACGCATGCAAAAGCTCGCCGATATCTGCATCCGGCGCCCTGTTTTCACGACGATGCTCATCCTCGCCTTGATGGTGATGGGCATCGCCTCGTACGGAAAGCTCGGCGTCGACCTCTTCCCGAAAGTCGAATTCCCGTTCGTCACGATCACAACCACGTTGCGCGGCGCGGCTCCGGAAGAGATCGAGACGCAGGTTACCAAGCGCATCGAGGAAGCGGTCAACACCATCAGCGGGATCGACGAACTGCAGTCGGTGTCGGCCGAAGGCGTCTCGCAGGTCATCCTGACGTTCGTGCTCGAAAAGGATCCCGACGTCGCCGCGCAGGAAGTGCGCGACAAGGTGTCGAGCGTTCTCAACCAACTGCCGCGCGACGCCGACCCGCCGGTGATCGAGAAGATCTCGACCGATGCTTCGCCCGTTCTGGCGGTGGTGGTCTCCTCGCCGCGCGACCTGCGCGAAACGACCAAAGTGGTGGACGACTCGATCAAGAAGAACATCGAGTCGCTCACCGGAGTCGGGCAAGTGCGTTTCGTCGGCGACCGACAGCGGCAGATCCAGGTGTGGCTCGACGGAGACAGACTGTTCGCCTACAACCTGAACGTCGAACAGGTGCGCAACGCGCTCGCCGCTCAGAACGTGGAAGTGCCGGGCGGACGCATTGACCAGGGCATGCGCGAACTCAGCCTGCGCACGCTCGGCCGCGTCGAAGACCCGCGCGACTTCGAAAAGATCATCGTCGGCAGCCAGGGCGGCACGCCCATCCGCATCCGGGACATCGGCTATGTCGAGGATGGCTTTGAAGAACCCCGTTCGCTGGCGCGCCTCGACGGCAAGCCGGCGGTGGTGCTCGAAGTCCGGAAACAGGCGGGCACCAACACGCTCGATGTGATCGACGGCGTCAAGGAACGCATCGCCTCGCTTCAGACGACGCTGCCGCCGGACTTCAAGATCAGCTACAGCCGCGACCAGTCCGACTTCATCCGCGCCTCGTTCAACGCCGTCCAGGAGCACCTGATCCTCGGCGGACTGTTCGCCGCGATCGTCGTGCTCCTGTTCATCCGCAGTTGGCGCTCCACGCTGATCGCCGCGGTCGCGATCCCGACATCCATCGTCTCCACCTACACGTTGATGCTGTGGATGGACTTCACGTTGAACCAGATCACGATGTTGGCGCTCACGCTGATTGTCGGCATCGTCATCGACGACGCGATCGTGGTGCTCGAGAACATCTTCCGCTTCGGCGAGGAGAAGGGCCTCACGCCCGCGGAAGCCGCGAGGCAGGGGACGAAGGATATCGGTCTCGCCGTGATGGCGACGACTCTCAGCCTCGTCATTATCTTCCTGCCGGTGGCCATGATGGAGGGCATCGTCGGCAGCTTCATGTCGAGCTTCGGCTACACAGCGGCGTTCGCCATCATGGTGTCGCTGCTGGTCAGCTTTACGCTGACCCCGATGCTCTGTTCGCGCTATCTGAAGTTCGGCAACGGGAACGGCAACTCGCATACGGCGACCAAAGATACACTGCTCTTCCAGTGGCTCGACCGGCCGTATCGCAGGATGTTGCGCTGGTCGATGACGCACCGCTGGGCCATCGTTGCTGTGTCGGCGATGGTCTTCGCCTCCACGGTTCCGCTGTTCCAGGCTGTCGGCAAGGACTTCCTGCCGGTGGACGATCAGAGCGCGTTCGAAGTCACGGTGCGCGCTCCAGTCGGCTCGTCGCTCGAAGGCACCGATTCGGTGATGCAGCAGATCGAGGCTGAACTGCGCGAACTGCCGGGCGTCCGCAACGTCCTGACGCTCGTCGGCGGCGACGCCCAGCAGCGCTCGGACCGCGGCAATATCGTGGTCGACCTGGTTCCCGTCGATCAACGGAGGGACTCGCAGCAGGACCTGATGGGCATGGCCCGGCGCCGGCTCAGCAAGTTCCGCGACCTCACGATCGGCGTCCAGCTTCCGACCGTGATCCAGGGCGGCGGCCCGAACCAGGACTTGCAGTTCTTCCTGCAAGGGCCCGACCTCGACCAGCTCGACCAGTACGCAACAGCCATCAAGAAGCGGCTTGGCGAGATGCCCGGCGTGGCGGATCTCGAATCGTCCTACGAGCCGGGCAAGCCCGAAGCCCGCGTCATCATCAATCGCGACAAGGCGGCGGATCTCAGCGTGAACGTGGCGTCGATCGCCAACGCCATGCGCGTCCTGGTAGGCGGCGACGAGCAGGTTACGACCTTCCGCGACGGCGACGACCGCTACGACGTCCAGTTGCGCGTGCAGAAGAAGTTCCGCGACTCGCCGCAGGTGCTGGACCGCCTCTACGTACCCTCGGCGGCGCTGGGCAATGTCCCGGTCGCCAGCGTGGCGAAGATCGAAGAAGGCACGGGTCCAACGCAGATCCAGCGCTACAACCGCCAGCGCCAGATCCTGATCACGGCCAACCTGTTCGACGGGCAGGCGCTGAGCAACGTGCTACCCGTCCTGGAGCAGACTGTGGCCGGTCTGAACATGCCCCCGCAGTACGCCAGCGGCCTGGTGGGGCGCAGCAAGGAGTTCGGCCGCGCCGCCGCCAGTTACGTGATCGCGTTCGTTCTCTCGATCGTGTTCATGTACATGGTGCTGGCGGCGCAGTTCGAGAGCTTCATCGATCCGGTGACGATTCTGCTGAGTCTGCCGATGTCAGTTCCGTTCGCGCTGCTGTCGCTGCTGCTGGCGGGCGAGAATTTCTCGATCATTTACACATCGCTCGGCATTCTCATCCTGTTCGGCATCGTGAAGAAGAACTCGATCCTGCAGATCGACCACATCAAGAGCCTGCGCCGGGAGGGGATGCCGCGCCTGGAGGCGATTATCAAGGGCTGCGAGGACAGGCTGCGACCGATCCTGATGACGACCGCGGCGCTGGTGGCGGGCATGATTCCGCTGGCGCTCGGCGGAGGCGCGGGCGCCGGGAGCCGGCGCACGGTCGCCATCGTCGTGATCGGCGGGCAGACGCTCTGTCTGCTGCTGACGCTGCTTCTGACGCCGGTGGCCTATTCGCTGTTCGACGATCTCGCCCATTCCCGCATCTGGTCGCGGATGCGGCCCGGCAACTGGATTCCGGCGCGGGCGCGCCGTTCCGAGGCCCCCGGCGATTGACTTCCCCGGTGCTAGGATAAAGGCGTGGCACAGCCCAAACCCGGCCTTTTCGCGAAGGGTCAGCAGTTCGTTGCGCATGTCCTGCCCGCGATCATGCGTCCGCTGCGCATCCTGTGGAATGAGATCATCGGCTTCCTGTTCATCGCGCTGGCCGTGATGGCGGTGCCGCAGGGCATCCGAACGGCCCGCGAGTACGACGGCGATGTGGAGAGCATTTTCAAGGTTCTCCTGATCGCCGTGTTCGTCCTGATCATGGGCGGATACGGGATTAGCTCCTTCCGCCGCGCGCGGAAGGCGTCCCGGTCGTGAGCGGTCCCGGCGAATTTCCCTTTACTCGCGGCGTCTACCCGGAGATGTACCGCAAGCGGCACTGGACGATGCGCCAGTACGCCGGTTTCGGCAGCGCCGAGGAGAGCAACCGCCGCTACCGCTACCTGATCGAGCAGGGCACTACGGGACTCTCGGTGGCCTTCGACCTGCCCACGCAGATGGGCTACGACGCCGACCATCCGATGGCGGCGGGCGAGGTGGGCCGCGTGGGCGTGTCGATTTCGTCACTCGCCGACATGGAGCGGCTGTTCCAGGGCATCGATCTGGAGCGCGTCTCGACGTCGATGACGATCAATGCGACGGCGGCGATCCTGCTGGTGTATTACGTCCTGGCGGCCGAGCGCCAGGGCGCGGACCGCCGCAAACTCACGGGCACCGTGCAGAACGACATCCTGAAGGAGTACATCGCCCGCGGCACCTACATCTACCCGCCCCGCGCGGGGATGCGCCTCGTGACGGACCTGTTCGCCTGGGCCGGGCGCGAGGTCCCGGACTGGAATACGATTTCGATCAGCGGCTACCACATCCGCGAAGCCGGCTCGACGGCCGCGCAGGAGCTGGCGTTCACGCTGGCGGACGCGATCGCCTACGTCGAAGCCGCGCTGGCCGCGGGACTGGCGGTGGACGACTTCGCTCCGCGCCTTTCGTTCTTCTTCAACGCGCACAACGATTTCTTCGAGGAAATCGCCAAGTTCCGCGCCGCGCGGCGTCTGTGGGCCCACGTGATGCGCGACCGTTTCGGGGCGAAGAACCCGCGGTCGATGATGCTGCGCTTCCATGCGCAGACGGCCGGCTCGACACTGACGGCGCAACAACCGGACGTGAACCTGGTCCGCACAACGCTGCAGGCGCTGGCGGCAGTGCTGGGCGGAGCGCAGAGCCTGCACACCAACGCGCGCGACGAAGCGCTGGCGCTGCCGACGGAGGAGTCCGCGCGCCTGGCGCTGCGGACGCAGCAGATCCTGGCGCACGAAAGCGGGGTGGCGAACACGGCCGATCCCGCCGGCGGGAGCCAGTACCTGGAAGAGCAGACGGACCGCATCGAGGCGGAGGCGCGCGCGTCCCTGGAACGCATCGACGCCATGGGCGGCACGCTGCGGGCGATCGAAACCGGCTACTTCCGGCGCGAGATCGAAGAGGCGGCGTTCCACTACCAGCGTTCGATTGAAAGCGGCGAACGGGTGATCGTGGGAGTGAACCGGTTCCGCGAGGAAGCGGGAGAGCCGGTCCCGACGTTTCGCCTCGATCCATCGATTGAGCGCGAGCAGGTGGAGCGGTTGCGCGAGATCCGGGCCAGCCGCGACGCCGCCGCATTGGATGCGGCGCTCGGGGCGCTGGAAGCGGGCGCGAGAGGAACGGACAACCTCCTCCCCCTCATCGAACAAGCAGCCGCGAAGATGGCCACGGTCGGGGAGATCTCGGACCGCCTGCGCCACGTGTTTGGCGAGCACCACGACCGCTGAGCGCGGGAGCGCGAAGACAAGCGGCGTCGAATGTGCCCGAGCACCAGAGGGCCCGCTAGCGGGTGCTCGCCGATTGCCGCCGTGCAACGGCGAATCTCGCCGATGAACGCCTGGCCAAGCCCGGTCTGTTCCTGCTCGTAGTACTGTGCCGCATCTATGAGTTCGCGTTCCGCCAGCTCATTCAATGTGACCCGCACGAATCAGATCCGAGCCTGAGCGTCCCGGAACACCCGATCTGCCGACCGGCTGGAAAGCCCACCGGACTCGATCGCCTCATCTCGACGCTGTGCCTCCTCGGCCCAGACTTGGGCGTTTTCCTCCGGGGAGAGATTCTCGAGGCTGTCGAGCAGACGCTCGGCCAACCGGGCGCGCGCCTTTGGATCCAGCTTGAGCGCGGCTGCCTCAAGTTCTTCTGTTCCCATGACATGATTCTATCGTGCGCCCGCCCGGATCGGGAGAGTGGCGTGGAAGCGGCTCATTTTCGGTGGCATGCGCGGAGTCGTTGGGCCGTGTGGCGGGTTGCCGGGGTTCGGAACTTGCGCCGGGCTCGGAGCGACAGGGCGCTTCCGGCGACGGCTCACCTTGGCGGGATGCCGTTGGGTTTACGGGCGCCTCGGGTGCAGCCGGGACATTGGGTTCGTTGTGACGGTTTTGAGTTTGCGGGATGGAGCGATGGATCAGGCGGAGGGCCCCGCCGATCTGGCGGTCGACGACGGCATGGCGGGAGAACAGGCCAGTGACGGTGGCGTTGCGGGAAGAGACGGACTTGCCCTCCGGGGTGCGGGGTCCGGTGGACCTGAGCGCGTTGCGGCGGTTCGCGGCGATCTGCCTTTCGGTAGCCATCAGGACGGGGTTCCTTTCACCCGCAGGATCGCATGGGGCGGTGCGGGCCGCGTGGAAAGCGGGGAACGAAGTGGTAGTGAAATCAGCACTTTGGCAGATTTCCAACCGTGGTGACCGGCTGACGGGGACACGCCGGCGAGTGTCTGCGAACCGCGCTTGGAGCGGCTTTGCGAAACGGCGAAGATCCTCGACCAGCTCGACACGTGTGTCGCGTAAGCGCTTAAATCATTGAACACACGTCGTCTCTCTTTCGCCTTGATCCATCGATCTGCTAACCGCGGTGCAGAAGGGCCGACGATCTATCACATCTGTGCCACAACATCGCGAAATAGCTGCGGGAACGCCGCGGGCGTTGATTCGCGCTGGGCGGATGTCAATGGCCGAATTCGTTGCCCTGGTGTGGGTTGCTCGCGGATCTCTGATTCCTTGCGCTCGCGAGGAGGCCGCCCACCAGGAGCCGACCGTCAGGCCGCACGGCGCATGTTGCGCCGGATCTCCAGGAACGCCTTCAGCCGTGGCGTCAGGCGCGGAGCGCGGCGGCGGGTGTTGTGGCAACGGGTGCAGGCCGCGGGGCGGGGGCTGGATTCTTCGGCAATTGGGTTCGTTTTTGCAATTTCGGGAGCGGGCGCGGGCGCTTCGCTGCCCGGCGGTTCGGGTTCGGCCGTAGAAATGGCTTCGTTTTCGCGCTTTTGTTGCAAGGGCATCTCGCGGCGCAGCATGCGGAGGGAGCGGGCGATCTGGCGCTCGACGATGGCGGCGTGCTTCTGGAGACGCTCCAGGATCCGGCTGCCAGAGGCGTCGGCGGTCCAGGTTTCGGCCAGGACGTGGCTGGCGATCTCGTCGTGCTCGGAGGGGTCGTCGGGGAGGGGCTGATTGCCCCAGAATTTCTGCCAAGCCTCGTCGATTTGCGATTGAGCGATGGCGCACTCCATGCGCGCGATACGCTGGGAGAGCCACAACTGGCGGGCATAGCGGATGACGAGGATCTGCTGGTGGGCGGATTGCGGCTGGAAATCCTCGATCAAGCCGTCGAGGAGGGCCTGGAATTCGGCGGGGTCCTCGACGCCGGTGAGAACGAGGTGCCGGGAGAACAGTCCGGTGACGGCGGCATTGCACGACGACGCGGCCTTGCCTTCGGGGGTGCGCGGACCCGTGGAATGCTGAGCATTGCGACGGTTGGCGGCGATTTGTTTTTCGGTTGCCATTGGGGGAGTCCTTTCAACTTCAAGATGCCATGCAGTGTCAAGCGGACGGCTGCGGGGAGTTGTGGACGACCGCGGGCGCGAGCGGCGCCCGGCGATGCACTCGCGTGGCCGGCATCCTTAGGCTCCCCTGGCTTCCTTTCATAATTCAAACAATATCATGACATACTCAGAAATACAAAACGATTTCGAGCCCAGGAAATACGCGTGAGTTCCGGAAACACGGCAACCGCATCCGCCCGCTGGCGCGGGTCGGCTATCGCAGTCGTTGATTTTACGCAGATCAATTGGTTCGATGGCCGTCAGTGTATGAGCGACTGTGGCCTGTCCTTTCACCCGAAGGATGGCACGGCAAGGTGTGCCCGGTGGAGGACTACGGCTCGGATCCTGTTGATTTCGCGGGTGTTGATGATTGACGAAAGCTGTGAATCGCACTCGCTGCCTTTCCGGCTGTGGATCATGCGGCCCGGGAGACAATTTCGAGGTTGAGGGGTGACCGTCCCCGAAATACCGAAAGTTGTTTTGTACTATAAGGGTTGAGGAGCGCCATGCCCGAACTCGAGCTACTCTCGGTGGTTGCACTTCTGGAAGACATCCGGGATCAACCTCTGCTGCGCGGGCAGGTCGGCACGGTTGTCGAGCGCCTTGCTCCCGGTGTCTACGAAGTCGAGTTCAGCGATGACGAGGGCCGGACCTACGCCTCTGTGGCCGTCCGCGGCGATTGTGGGTTGTGGATCTTCATGGGCTTCGTCTCAGAGAAGACTCACTTGCGGCCAAAACGCTCCAGCGTCGCCTTCAACAAGGCCGGGGAGTAACGGAAGTTCGTAGCACGCAGCCGCTCAACGGCGGTGGTCAGGTCGACCAGCCCGAGTGTGGCGGCTTCACCCAGCGCGCCAAGCGTGCCCGTCACGCGGAGCCCTCGATCGGTGGCGACCCGGCGCGCGGCCTTTTCGTCGATCAGGACGATTTCCGCGCCTAGCGCTTCCGCCAACAGGATTGCGGCTTGCTCACCTGCCTGGAGCTTAGCGAGCGGCGCCGACCCGCCTTGCGGATTGTCATAGACTGCCACCCAGGAAGGCAAATCCGAGGCCCACGCGCGAACCGCTTCCGGTGCAGCATCGTGGAGCAACTCGTCCTGGACCACCTGCGGGAGACCAACCTGGCCGAACAGCTTTGGAAGGAAATCCGCCTCGCCAATCAGGATGAGGTAGCACAGGGGAGAGGTGTCGGTGACGGCGATCATTGCCGGGCGGCGTCGCGGATGGCCGCGATATCCCGTTCCAGATCATCCATGGTGTAGTCGTGATAGGCTTCGGCGCGACGGAGAAATGCTTCCGTCTCCCATCGGGAACGAAGTCCGAGCATCTCCTGGACCTGGGCAGGGGTGATCGCACCGATGCGGTAGGCCTCGATGGCTACTGCCTCGAGGACGGCGCGCGAGACACTGGCGGAACGAGCGGCGAGCGCTCGACCAACATCGTCGGGGATCTGAATCGCAACGTCCATTGTTTCGCTCCTGCCCAAGCGCGCAGGCCCGACGGCACACGCTCTTGCTTTACCAAGTATGGCAGCAAAGCCCGACGCCCTCCAAGACTCAGCAATGAGTGAGGATGTTGTCCTTCCCGCCAGTTTACTTCGGTTTACTTCATCCGTTCGAACGCTGGCGTTCACCCGCGGCGGACCGAGCGACCGAAGGACGAGGTTCGGTGTCAGATGCCGCGGCTTGTTATGCTGACACTTCGACGTAGTCGACCCTGCTCTGCGGAGTTGGAAAGGGTATACCGTCTTCGCGCATGCCCTCCAGGTGGAACTCGATGGCCTCGCGGATCTGGCCCTCCACCTCCTCGACGGACGCCCCCGTGGCAACGCAGCCCGGAAGGTCCGGGACGTAAGCCGAGTAGTTGTTCTCAGCCTTCTCGATCACGATCGCGTATCGCATGCTGACCTCATTTCTTGAGTCCGGCCTGTTTCAGGACGCTGTTCAGGGTGCCTGGGGCCAAGTCATCGCCCGGTTTGCCCGGGACCGGGCGGCGGGGCCCCGGCGGGGGCTCCCCTTTGGTCGCCACGAGATGCCAGCCATCGTCCTTGCGGCATCCGCAGCACCTCGCTGACCTTCATCGCGTCAGGATATCAGGACTTGCGCCTTCGCGACGCGCGGGTGAGTTGCGCCCCCGTAAGGTCCGAACTCCTGAAGATCACAGTGATCGCCCATGATTGGCAGCAACTTCCTGAGCCGCTCCGGCATTTCGGCAAGGCGCTGGAACTCGCGGTAGAACTCTTCAAGCAGGCGGTCCGCTGCGTCGAAGCTATCCTGGGAAACGAACTCCCAAATCTCTCGCAGGTCTTGAAGTGCCCGCCGCGCGAGTTTGAATTGCTTCACCTTCGCTGCCGCCGGCGCTCGGCCGCATGGTGGCGGAGGGAACGGAAGGCCTCTTCGCCCTCGATCGTGTCTCCGCGTTCGATCTCTTTGAGTCCCTCCGCAATGAGACGGTCAAGCTCTTCCGGCGCGTAGTCCTGCCCAAGTTCCCTCGCGACGAGGTAATGGTACACGGCTTTGTTGACGAATTCGGCGGCGTCGGACACACGTCCGGCATCGACTTCGTCCCGAATGCGCTTCTCAAACGCCGGCTTCACCGTGACATTCATGCCGCCTCCAAGGATTCCTGTTCCCTGATCCGATTGTAGGCCCGAATCCGCATCCGGCACAGGGGGGCTGGGGTCCTTATCGCGAATGGGTGCTGACCATCGAGCGTAGGGACTTCAGCGTGGACCGGCGCAACGATCCGGGCACCCCTGGCAGGACAGCTCGTTCTCCCGCGCTCGACCCGGCCCGTGCGGGCAGCACGGTGTTCCGAGACATGGGGGGGGGTCCTGGGGTCGGCTTTTCGGATGCCGCCGGCCTGGACCGGCTGAGCGAAGCGACGCGCACGGGAAGGTACTTCGGGACGGCGGATATCGTCACAGTGCGGAGCCGGTCGCGGAGCAAGCGCGATGCGAAGCCGAAGGAATCATCCGGGCCTTACAGGGTGGCATCGGCGGGCGCTTCAGGCTGATTTTCCCTTGCGCCGCTCACGGCATCGCGAACGTGTGAACCACGGGGAGAGCGGTAAGTGCGATCAGGAGAGCGGTCGAGACCAGCAGGGCGACCCTCTGGACGCGAGCATCGCGAGTGGCTTTCTGCATTACGGAAGTATAACGGAGTGTGTCACGCGGTGGCCGAAGTCCTTCCGGAAGACCCTCGGTGGTGCGCAGGATTTCTCACTTCCACCGGATCGCCCAAGCCGGAGGCTCGCGTTTATGATTGTGTACAGATAGGTACACAGGGGAACATGTCATGGAGCCAGTGAGAGTCGGCATCCGGGAGTTCCGCGAGAAGCTCGCCACGTATGTGTTGGAGAGTGACGCGCCGGTGGCGATCACGCGCCATGGCGATACCGTCGGGTACTTCATTCCCGCGCGGCGCAACCGCTCCGATGAGGAGCGGGCGGCACTGAAAGAGGCGGCGGAACGACTGGATGCGTTGCTGGCCTCCAAAGGCATCACCGAAGATGAGCTCGTCGCGGACTTCAAGCGCTGGCGAGCAGACAAGCGCCGATGAGGACCCGCAAGGGGCTCGTGCTGGACGCCAACATCCTGATTCGCGCTGTTCCCGGGCGGCGTGTCCGGTTGCTACTCGAAGCTCATGAGGATTCCGCAGACTTCTACACGCCGGATGTCTGCTTTGACGATGCCAGTCAAGTACATCCCGGGCGTACTCACTGGCCGCGGTGAGCATCCGGAAGTGGGCTTGGCGGTACTCGAGCAGATCCGCGCGCTGGTGACGCCCGTGGATCAGGCGTTGGACCACGACCTGGAGCAGTTCGCGCGACGGCGAGTGGCCAGACGCGATGAAGAAGACTGGCCGGTGGTTGCGGTGGCCCTTCTGCTGGACGTACCGATCTGGACGGAGGATCAGGACTTCTTCGGCAGCGGCATCGCGACATGGACGACCGATCGTGTGGAACTGTATTTCCAGGATGAGGCGCCGCCTCAGAGGCAAAACCCAACTTGACGCATGTGCGAGCGCGGCGCGGCCACGATGGCATGCGAGAGCGCATGTCGGTCACCGATGAACACCACTTGATCCACCGCGCGCGTGATACTCGCAGGACGCTTGGCGAAGTAGAGCTCATCATCTCGCCGGACCGGAGGGGAAACCGGCACTTCAGCCACGGCCCCGCGCCTTTTCTAGAATTTGCCAGGGCTCGCCTTCCCGCTTCGGGGGACACTCAAAACCGGCCAATCGAGCACGGGCAAGAGATTGAGAACTATGGGGATGTACTATCCATCGGCGTGAGTGCGTATTCCGGGGCAAGCCGATCAAGATTCCGGGGTGAGGCCGATCAGGATTCCGGGCTCATGCCGATCACTTTTCGGCCGGTCCCGGAACGCTGACCGGCACCCCCGGAATATTCGTCTGAACGAGTTTTTCACGAAGCGGCGTTGTGACAAACCAGCGGCTTGCGTCGCCTCCACTCGGGAAGGGGAGGTGACGGGTTGCCGCAGAAGAGGTTGTCCGTGCGTAAGATCAGAGAAGTTCTACGGCTTCATTCGCTCGGCCTGACGCTACGGGAGATCGCCCGCAGTTGCTCGGCCGGCCAGAGTGCCGTTCCTGATTATCTGAAGGCGGCCGAGGCTGCCGGTCTGCGGTGGGCGGACATCCTCGATTGGAGTCAGGACCGGCTGGAAAAGGCGCCGCTGCCCAGCCAGCCTGCCGCCCGGGGATCGCGCCACCATGGCAACAGGCCGCGCGGCGGGGTCCAACGCGATGCACTCGCCGGCTTGGCGGCCTACCGCAGCCGCGCCGAACACCTCGGTGGGAGCGATCCTCTCCTGGACGACCCGCAGGAGAGGATACGGAGGCAATTTCGAGGTTGAGGTGCCCTCCGTCCCCGAAATCCACGCGTGTTGTCGAAAGGAATCAGCACCTCGCGCTCAATGTCGTCCACGAACGGGACGTTCGTCATCAGGTCCGGGTGGTCCGGGGTCTGCTTCCGGAAGGTGGTGAAGGGGTGGTAGATTCCGTTGTCGACAAGGCTTGGCAGGGACATGTGCGCCCAGCGGAGTTGCTGTAACGCCCGCCGTCAGCCGCGGCGGTGCTCATGATCCCATGCGCCGCCGTCGGCTGCAGGGCGTGTTAGCCGGGTCCTTCCGATGCCAAACTTGTCAGCACTTTGGCAATATTCCTGATGAACAACTTGTCACCGTTCATTCGCTGAGGCGGAACAACGAAGTCGAGAAGAATCGCGCTATTCACGGTCATCTTCACCGACCCCCCCAGCACTCTGCTGTTCGGTGCCAAGTTGACGAACTGAATCTGACCGTACTCAGCGGCCCGCAAGTGCTGTACCGGCTTCCCGACTGCGACATCGGTGACGTCCATCGCCCACAAGCCACGCCACACAACTCGACCGTTACCAAGCTGCCGAGCTGTAGCTTCGGCGACCGGCTACCATTAGTAAAGCCTTGTCGCCGCGGGCGAGGGCGAACAGGCCGCCACGATCCATATACCTGGTGCTGACCGCCTCTGTCGATTCGATCTCGATGGTGACGGTCGCTGCAGCGGTTCGAATCGGCTGCAGCACCGGATTCGCCGCCTGAACTTTCTGCTCCAAGGCTTCGGCTCGCTTTGACACGGTGGACAATTCGTTCTGAAGTCTCTCAAGGGCTTCGGGTTCATCCAGACCCGGATAGCGCTCTCTGGCCAGCGCCTCGAAGGGCGTCAGCCTCTCCCTCAGTTCGTCGTTGCCTGCAACGAGTCTTCCGACCTGTTCGTTGAGTTGATCGCGGGCTATCTGGTCATCCTTGCGCCGTGCCACTTCCGCCGCGTCACGACTGGCCTCGATCTGACTACTGAAATAATAGGCCCCAAATGTCCCGATCGCCGTCAGAACAATTCCGACCGCGAGGACTACATTAGACGCCGTTTTTAGGAACCCTGGATCCATTCACACCTTCCGAAGCTCCGGCTTACGTTGGAGTTGAGCTGCCGCCACAGGCGGGCCGCTCGAACGAGTTGTTCGACCACAACTCACAGGGTCATGCTGGAATGCCTTTTCGTGTAGGATCTAAAAGCCAGCTTCTAATATCACGAACGAACCCCCATACATCGCCCGAGTTGGGGCGGACGTAGTTCGCATCGCTAGGATCCTCGCCCATACGCTCGAAAATGTCGATCAACCACGCAGGACCGTGACCCGTTGCGCCGCGACCTTTCATCCAAGACTCTAGCTCGCCGCCAGGGACGACGAAGATTCCGTATTGCCTGAGTTGATTGAGCAGATCCTCAGCGGCCTGCCTGTCCGTGGTGCCGAGGATCGCCACTCCCCCGTGTCGCTTCATGTCGTTGCCAGTCTCAGCCATTGCAGTCTTCACCGCCGCTCGCAACGTAGCTAACGAGCCCGTGTGAGAGCTGCGGCAGATGCGCGCTCGAAAGCAAGTTCGTCCAGTTCGCACCTCCCTCCTTCAAAACGTCCACGTCTACCACGCCCGCTGCGGGGATGCCGAGTTTGCGCAAAGGCCGAAGCAGCGTCTGAACGGTCTGCTTGTTCTGTGCGTTTAGGAAAAGACAATTTGGGATTCCCCACTCTGGCTTGAACTGAAGCAGCCTTTCGTTGATCTCCTGATAAAACGCTTGGTCAGCATCTGATTCTGTGACCACCACGAACTCGTAGAAGAGCCCGCTTAGCACGCCAGTCGAGCGCAGTAGGTGCCTCATGAGCTCAAGATTTCATCGCTCGGGAGAAC
>JADJWL010000012.1 GCA_016716385.1 Bryobacterales bacterium
CTCGAACGGCATGAAGAGGCGCTCGGTGCGTTCGGCCGGGCCATCGCCCTGCGGCCCGATCTGGCGGAAGCGCACCGTGGGCGCGGCAATTCCCTGGTGGCGCTCGACCGCGCCGGCGAAGCCCTGGCCGCCTACGAGCGCTCCCTGGCTCTGGCTCCCGGGGCGGCGCCGGCTCACGCCGGCTACGCCGCCGCTCTCGTGCGGCTCGCACGTCCGGACGCGGCCGTCGCGGCCGCCCGGCGCGCCATCGTACTCGACCCGGCGCTGCCCGAAGGCCATCTCCATCTGGGGCGGGCGTTCGAAGCCCTCGGCCGCTTGCAGGACGCGGCCTCCGCGGCGCGCGACGCTCTCCGGTTGCGCCCCGAGTTTCCCGAGGCGTGGAACAACCTCGCGCTCGCCCTCCACCTCGACGATCGCCTCGACGAAGCCGAGCCCTGCTACCGCCGCGCACTGGCCCTGCACCCGGACAGCGCCGCCGTGCACTACAACCTCGGCAACCTGCACCGCGACCGCAGGCAACTGGACGCGGCTCTGGCGGCCTACGGCCGCGCGCTGGCACTCGATCCCGATCATGCCGACGCGCATTGGAATCGCGCTCTGACCTGGCTTTGGCAGGGCGACTGGGAACGCGGCTGGCCCGAGTACGAATGGCGCTGGCGGCGGCGGGAGTGGCCGCCCCGCGCCTTTCCACAGCCGCGCTGGGACGGTGGGCCCCTCGATGGCCGCACGGTCTTGCTTCACGCCGAACAAGGCCTCGGCGACACGATTCAGTTCGTCCGCTACGGCCCTTTGGTGCGCGCCCGCGGCGCTGGCCGCGTGGTGGTCGAGTGCCAGCCCCCGCTGGTTCGGCTACTCAGCGGCATCGGCGGCGTGGACGAGGTCGTCGCCACCAGCAGTGCCTTGCCGCCGTTCGACGTCCACGCGCCTCTGCTCAGCCTCCCGGGCCTGCTCGGGACCACGACCGCCAGCGTTCCAGCGCCTTGCCCGGTATCCGCCGTGGGCGGCCTGCTCCCTGCCGATCATTCGACGATTCGCGTCGGCCTCGCCTGGTCCGGCAATCCGGCCCATCCGCGAAACGCGCGCCGGTCGTGCCCCGTTCATCAGCTTGGTCCCTTGGCCGAGGTTCCAGGCGTCACCTGGTACACGCTGCACCACGACCCGTCGTGGCCTGTGCCGCCCATCCCGCTCGAACGCCACCCTGCAGTGGACTCCCTCGACGGTCTGGCGGCGCTCATCGCCTCGCTCGATCTCGTCGTAACGGTGGACACGGTCACAGTGCATCTCGCGGGCAGCCTCGGCACACCGGCGTGGCTCTTGATCGACTTTTTGTCGGACTGGCGCTGGGGATTCGAAGGGGACCGGACACCCTGGTATCCTTCGCTCCGCCTGTTCCGCCAACCTGCCGCGGGCGCCTGGGAACCGGTCGTGGCCGCGGTTGCTGATGCGCTGGGGTCCTGGCGCGCGCCAAAATTCTGACGAACGCGCCTAAGCCAACTCATTCAAAACAAAAGCTTCAGGTTCTGGCGGCCGGAGTGCACACCGCTGGGCGATGATGCCCGCCGTCGATTCTCTCGAAACCCAGCACATGGAAACGGCCGAAGCCTGTATCCGGCTCGGCCAGACCGCCCAGCAGCGCGGCGACGCCGAACGTGCCGCCCTGTGGTTTGCGCGCGCCGTCGCGCACGCACCCGACTCAGCGCCCCACCATGTTCACCTGGGCGACCTCTTCCACGAGGCCGGCCAGTTGAAGGAAGCCGCTCTCTGCTATGAAGAAGCGCTCCGTCTCGACCCGGCGCAGGCGGAGGTCGCCAATCGCATGGCGAATGCCCTTTCGCGGGCCGGATACACCGGAGACGCCATCGGCCTCTACCTCCAGGCACTGAAGGCGGATCCTGAGCATGCGGATGCGTATGCCAACCTCGGCAACCTCCTGCGCCGGCTCGGGCATTTCCAGGAAGCGGTCGCCTGCTGCCGCGAAGCCCTCCGGCTGGCTCCGGACGACGCCGAAGCCTGGAACAACCTCGGCAACGCGTTCACCGACGCCGACCGCTTCGGCGAGGCCGTCGCCTCTTACGCCGAAGCCGCGGCGCGCCGTCCGGACGCTCCCATCCCGTTCGCGAATCTGGCGAACGCACTGCGTCTGGCTGGACGCCTGGAGGACGCCCGCGAAGCGGCCGGCCGTGCCCTGAAGCTGGCCCCGGGCGACCCGCTGGTCGAAGCCGTGGCAGAAGCCTGCACGAAAGGAGACTGCTGAGTGTCTTCCATTCAAACCAACGTCGATTCCCTGTTCGGACTCGAGAACCTGCGCGTGACCAACGAATTCCAATCGCGCACGATCCAGCGGCTGACCTCCGGGTACCGCATCAACTCCTCGGCCGACGACGCCGCCGGCCTCGCCATCGCCAACAAGTTCCGCAGCGACATCGCCGAACTGATTCAGGGCGTCCGCAATGCCAATGACGGCATCAGCGCGCTGCAAATCGTCGATGGCGGCCTGAACAATATCTCCAAGACAATCGACCGCCTGAAAACGCTCGCCACGCAGTCCGCCTCGACCACGTTCACCGGGGACCGCAACACTCTTCACACCGAATATCAGGCGCTCTTGGGCGAGATCGACCGCCAGGCTGCCAATATCGGTCTTATCGCCGGCGGCCGCTACAACACGAACATCGTCGTCTACGTCGGCGGCAGCGATTCGCAGGCGAACGCCCAGGTCGCCATCGACTTGAGCGGCGCCGGCAACCAGGTGGACGCGACGGCGCTCGGCATCGCCCAGACTTCGGTGGCCGGAGGCGGCACGGCCCTCAGTGGGAACTCGATCCGTCTCGACAACAGCGCCACGCAGTTCCTGGCTGGCGCCACCCAGCAGTTCGACTTCCGCATTTACAGCGACACACTCGGCGCGGCGACCAATGTCGCGGTCACCGTGACCGGCTCGCCGGCGGGTTTAAGTGGCCAGGAAGTCCTGGCGCAGTTGAACGCGGCCCTGTCCAGCTACGGGATTGCGGCGTCGGTGTCGAGCGAGGCATCGAGCCTGGGACAGATCCAGTTCTCCGCGGCTCGCGCGTTCTCGGTCAGCGCGGCGGCGGCCTCGGGAGGCAATGCGGTGGCGACCGCGACCTCGAACGCGGTCAATCTCGCCACCTACCGGCACGCTGCGGACAACGCCTTCATCACCGACGGGACCGCGGCCGAGATCGTCACGTTCCAGAACGAGCGCGGCGCGGTGACGATCACGCTCAACGCGACCAACGGCAATAACCTCGCGAATTCCCTGGCCACGCTCAACACGAATCTGGCCGCGCTCGGGATCTACGCGGTGGCCGACGGCGCCGGGACGGGCATTTCGATCCAGAGTGCGACCAGCTTCAGCATCTTCAAGCAGCAGGCGGCAACCGCCGGCGCGGTCATCGACGGTGGCGCCGGCGCCAAGGCGGTCAGCGAGCCGGCGCCCACGGCGAGCGCGACCGGCAACGCTCTGGCCGCGCTGTCTGCGCTCACGAGCGCCGTGAGCCGTCTCGGCCTCGTGCAGGGCCGGGTCGGAACGGGACAGAACAAGCTGCAATACGCCATCGCACTGGCGCAATCGCAGATCACCAATTTTTCCGCCGCGCAGTCGCGCATCCGCGACGCCGATGTCGCGGCCGAGGCGGCGAATCTGACGAAGGCGCAGGTGTTGCAGCAGGCTTCGCTGGCGGCTCTGGCTCAGGCCAACGCCGCGCCCCAATCGGTGTTGACGCTCCTGCGCGGCTGATCAAGCCGCGCGGGAATTCCCTTTCCGCGGCGGAATTCAAGACTTTTCCCGGCTCTCCGATAAGAGGCATTGAACACAGACGGTCATGGCAGCCAAGCACCAGACAGAGCAAGCGGCGCCGGTTGGCCAGTGAACGTTCTCTTGGAAAGGGATCGCATACCATGTCATCGATTCAAACCAACGTCAACTCTCTCTTTGGCCAGGAGAATCTCCGGGTCAACAACGACTTCCAATCCCGCACGATTCAGCGCCTCACGTCCGGCTATCGCATCAACTCCTCTGGCGACGACGCGGCGGGCCTCGCCATCGCCAACAAGTTCCGCAGCGACATCGCCGAGCTCGTGCAGGGCGTGCGCAACGCCTATGACGGCATCAGCGCGCTGCAGATTGTCGACGGCGGTCTCAACAACATCTCGAAGACACTCGACCGTCTGACCACGCTGGCCACGCAGTCGGCGTCGACCACGTTCACGGGCGACCGCACGACGCTCAACAACGAGTACCAGGCTCTGCTCAACGAGATCAACCGGCAGGCCTCGAACATTGGCCTGGTGGCTGGCGGCCGGTACAACTCGGTGATCGGCGTCTACACCGGCGGCGGTAGCTCGCAGGCCAACGCCCAGGTGTCGATCGACCTGAGCGGGTCGGCCAACCAGGTCGATGCCACGGGACTGGGCGTATCGACGAGTTCGGTCGCGGGCGGCGGGACGGCGCTCACGGGCAACAGCGTTCGCCTCGATAACAGTGCTGTGGTCTTCCTCGCAGCCGCCAGCACGCAGCAGTTCGATTTCCGCATCTATAACGAGACATCCGGCGCGGCAGCGACGGTCTCGATCGCGATCACGGGCTCGGCGGCGGGTTTGAGCGGCCAGGACGTCATTTCGTCCCTGAACAGCCGGCTGTCCACTTATGGCATCAGCGCGTCGATTTCCGGGTCGAGCAGCACGATCGGGCAGTTGCAGTTCTCGAGCGCCCGGGCCTTTTCGGTCAGCACCGGCGCAGCCTCGGGCGGCACCGCGGTCGCGACCGCGACCTCCACGGCGGTCAATCTGAACAGCTACCGCTACGCGGCGGACAATGCCTTCATCACCGACGACACCGCGGCGGAGATCGTGACCTTCCAGAACTCGAAGGGCGCGGCGACCATCACGTTGAACGCCACGAACGGAAACAACCTCGCGAACTCGCTGGCGACCCTGAACGCGTCTCTGTCGAGCCTCGGCATCTACGCGGTTGCGGACGCGGCCGGCACCGGTCTGTCGATCCAGAGCGCAGAGAGCTACAGCCTCTTCAAGCAGCAGGCCGCCACGGCCGGCGCGGTCGTCGACGGCGCCACCGGGGCCAAGACCGTCACCGCGCCCAATGCCGACGCGAGCGCGACGGGCAACGCCCTCAGCGCCCTGACCTCCCTCGCCACCGCTGTCAGCCGGCTCGGCACCGTGCAGGGCCGGGTTGGTACGGGCCAGAACAAGCTCCAATACGCGGTCGCACTGGCGCAATCCCAGATCACCAATTTCTCCGCCGCCGAGTCGCGCATCCGGGACGCAGACGTGGCCTCGGAAGCGGCCAACCTGACCAAGGCGCAGGTCCTCCAGCAGGCCTCGCTCGCCGCACTCGCCCAGGCGAACTCGGCGCCGCAATCGGTGCTGGCGTTGCTGCGGGGCTAAGCGCCGCGGCGTCACCGGAACGGAACCCGTGAGCCGGATCCTTCGGGATCCGGCTCTGTGATGCACCCGTCATGGCTACCTCCTCAATCTTCAACGGCGCCAGCCGCTACTCGAACGATTTCCAGGCGGTCATCGACCGCGCCGTCGCGATCCGTTCGCTCGGCCTCCAATCGCTCAGCCAGGGCCGGGAGCGGCTCAGCGCGCAGTCGGCGGCCATGAACGGTCTGCGCACCACGTTCAACAGCCTGCGCGCCTCACTCGACGCCATCGGAACCTCTCTCGGCGGCAGTTCTTTGTCCGCGTCGGTCTCCGACGGAGCCATCGCCAAGGTGAACATCGGAGCGAACGCCTTGCCCGGCGCCTATTCTCTCGAAGTCGTCTCGCTTGGCTCGTTCACGAATACTCTCAGTACCGACGGGCTTCCCGCGGTCGCCGACCCCACCGGCCAGAGCATCTCCGCCAGCGGGTCGTTCACGCTCACCGTGAACGGCGACGACTTCGATGTGGCCCCGGAGGCCAATTCGCTCACCTCACTCGTCAGCGCCATCAACCAGTCCGGCGCCGGAGTCGAAGCGTCGATCGTCAACCTCGGCTCAACGGCCACGCCGGACTACCGGCTCTCCCTCCGGGCGCTGTCTCTTGGATCCACCACAATTCAGCTCAACGACGGAAGCTCTCCCCTGCTTGACACGATCGCCACCGGAACCATGGCATCCTACAAGGTCAACGGCCTCTCCACCGCCATCGAATCCGATTCCCGCACGATCACCCTGGCGCCGGATCTGACCGTCGACCTGCTTGGACAGAGCCAGCCCGGCGTCGCCATGTCCATCACGGTGAGCCGGTCGACAGCCGCCCTCGGGGGCGCTCTCGGCTCGTTTGCGAGCGCCTACAACGCGGCGGTCGACGAAATCGGGAAGCACCGCGGAGAGCAGGCTGGCGCTCTCGCCGGCGAGAGCTTGCTGTCCACGCTGGCCGCCAATCTGCGCGCGGTCTCGTCGTATGCCAACACCGGCGGACCCATTTCCAACCTCGATCAACTCGGCGTCAGCTTCAACGACCAGGGCAGGCTCATTGTCGATCCCGCAGCCCTCGGCGGTAAGTCCTTCGATGCGCTTCAGGCATTCCTCGGCTCTCCATCCGGATCCGGGTTCCTGGCGGGCGCCGCCGCGACTCTCGACGCGCTGACTACGGACACAAGCGGGCTGCTACCCGCCGCCACCGACAGCCTCACCGCCCAGATCAAGACCCAAGACGACCGCATCGAAGTCGAGCAGACCCGCATCGATACGTACCGGGACGATCTCCAGTCCCGTATTGCCGCGGCCGACGCCGTCATCGCCGCCCTCGAACAGCAGGTGGTTTACGTTCAGGGCCTCTTCAGCGCGTTCTTCGACAACCAGAACGGACGGCGATGATCCCCACTTCCGCGCTCCGGCAGGCCATCGAATGCGGCGATTACGCTCGTGTCCAAGAGCTCCTCGAAGCCGCCAGGCCCGCTCTGGCGGCAGCCTCTCCGGACACGCTCTCCGCCTACGCCGGCCTGCTCTCCTGGGCTCTCCGCAGCGTCCTCGCCCAGCGCTCGCACGAACAGGCCCGCCTCGCCCAGCTCCCGCAGCAGTTGCACCAGTACCGCTCCACCACGCGTCCCCAGCCAGCTTTCGAGATCGAGGGCTGATCCCTTACGCTCAAACTCATAGCCGCCCATGGGCCTCAGCGGAAGAGACATGGGTTTCACCGTAAATCCGGGGCCGGAACGTGAGGCTAACCGTAAGAACGGTGTTCCATCCATGGGCTTCCCCGTAACACACGTGGGTTTCATCGTAAGGCAGTCTCTCCAGGTTCCCTCCTATCTCTCTGATTTGACTTGAGTTCGATCCCGTTACAGAACATGTCGCAGCCACCCGACTTAAACAGAACCACTCAAGCATGATTTTTCAACAACATGCGCGCCGTTTACGCCCAAACCCATGAGTCTGCCAGGAAGTGGTCGTGTGTCTGACCGTAAGCGCCATCCCGTAACCCCCAATCTCTTGAACAAGTAGCACCCGGACGCTTCAAGCCCGCCATTATGGAGTGGTTTCATGAATGGATGAAATTGTTTTGGACCATGGTTGCAGAGAGCGTGGGTTTGAACGTAAATCTCTAGCAATCAATCGCTTCCAGTGCTACAAACAAAGAGAACACCCTGACGCTTCCTTAGTTGATGCCGTATGCGGAAGAACCTCCGACAGTCCTCTTTGCTCAATCTCTCGGTCGAGGAGGAGTCGCTTGCGGCCATCCCCTTCGCCGTCCTCGAGCGCCGTGTCGGCAAGCGGATCGGCAAGATCGAACTCAAAGGCACCAAGGTCCTGCCTGACGGCAGCGAAATCCGGGTCGTCTGGCAGGTCCAGGGCAACGCCGAACTCGGCCTGCCGACCGAGCAGGACCTCGACATCTTCGTTGCCCTCGGTGCGCTGACGTTCCGCGGCAATTTCGCCAAGACGGTCTCGTTCACCGGACGCGAGATCGCCAAGATTCTCAATATCGGGACCGTCCACGGCAAGTTCTATCAACGCTTGAAGCTCGCCATGGACCGCTTCATCGCATTACGCTTCCGGGCTCTGGCAGCCGACGAAAAGCAGGAAGAAGTGAAGTGGGTCAACGTGTTCCAGGAAGCAAGCTTCTCCCTCGACCGATCGAGCGGGCGCTGCGTCGGTTCGGTCACCTGGACCGACAAGCTCATCCAATCCATGGACAGCGGCTTCTTCCGTGTTCTGGATTCAAGCCGCTACATGGAACTCGACGGCATTACGGCCAAGCACTTGTACCGCTTCCTCGCGGTTGCTTTCGAGAAGACCGACGTAGTCCTGATCGATCCGCGGACTCTGGCCGCCGAGCACCTGGGCATCATCAATCCGCCCAAGTACCTCTCGCGCCTCATGCAGACCCTGGAACCGGCGTTCGACCAGTTGAAGCGCATTGAGGTCCTGGGTTCCTACACAATTGTGTCGTCTTCAAACGGCCGCTTGGCCCTGCGGCGCCACCCCAACTATGTGCCTGAGCGTAAAACCCTGCAACTCCACCACGGAGGGGCCGATCCGGAAATGGCACGCGAATATTGCAGAAATCTGCTCGTGCGCGGTGGAATGGCCTCCCGGCCCGCCGGACTTTATGTGGAAGAGGCTGCAAATTGGGATGACTTTTATGCCATCGAGAGAGCGGCCCGGTTGCTGCAGTGGATGATCGATGACGACGTCCTCCCTCACGTCGCCATCAGCCTGGTGCGAAGGGCTCTCGATGAAGCCGGAACCCCGCGCCGGGACCTGCTGGACCGCTACGAATTGTGCCTGGAGGTCTGCCAGCAGAAGAAGCGCGCCGGCCAGTCGCTCAAGAATTCCGCCGGCCTGTTCATCAAGATGGTCAAGGACGAAGCCACCTTCCACCGTACGGTCAACGACGACATGGCCGCCTCCCTGCTTCAGAACTACCGCCGGCGTGAGGACAATGTCCGCCGCCTCCAGAATGAGAACGAGGAGCGGTCGCAGATCCTCGACTATGAGCAATTCCGCGAGCGTTTTGCGCGGCAGCTTTGGAATGACCTTTCGGAAAGCAAGCGCAACGCTCTGTGGCGGGAGAAAGAAGAAGCGCTCAAGGCGCTCGACCGCTTCCAGCGTCTCCCCCTCGAGATGCAGGCGCGCGAGGTGGAGGACGCCCTGCTCAACGAAATCGGGAAGAAGGAGACTCCTTCCTACGAGCGCTGGCTGATGCGGCGTCGGGCCGAGCAGGCGCTCCTTCCGTTTCGCGAGTCGGAGGAAGCTGAGTTGGCCTGCGTCTGACGCGACCGAAATCTCCGGATCCGCCTATGGGTGAACCTTCCCGCGCCCTTCCATCGCACATTGGCCGTTACGAATTGCGGGAGTTCCTTGGCGGCACGCCGTTGGCCGAGACCTACCGGGGTGTCGATCCGGCTGCGGGCCGGGATGTGCTGGTCAAGGTCCTCGCCGCCCCCGGCGAGGAAGCCAGGGCGCGATTCGAGCGTGAGGCCAGGGTTGCCCGTTCGGTCCGGCACGCAAACATCGTGCAAGTCCTGGATTCGGGCGAGGACGCAGGACGCCCTTATCTCGTGCTCGAAGCGCTCGCGGGCGAGAGCCTCGCTTCGGCCATCCGCAGCCGGAAGATCGCGGATCTGGTGGACGGTCTCCGCGTCGCCAGGGAAATCGCCGCGGCCCTGGCGCACCTCCACAGCCTGGGGATTGTCCACCGCGATGTGAAGCCGGACAATTTTCAGCTCGATACCGCGGGGCGCGCGCGGCTGGTGGATTTCGGCATCGCCAAAGGCGAGGACGAGACGTTGACGCAGCCTGGCTTTGCGCTCGGAACGCCCTTCTACATGGCGCCCGAACAGGTGCGCGGCGAAGCCGTCACGCGGGCGGCCGATCTCTATGCGTTCGGCATTCTTCTCTATGAGTTGTTCACTGGTGCGGCGCCGTTCACCGGGCAGGATGCCGCCGTCATTTTCCGCCGCATCCTGGAGGAACCGGTCGATGCAGCGCCCCTGCGGCAACTCGGTCTCCCTGCACAGTTGACGACTCTGATTCTCGGCCTGACGGCCAAGGACCCGCGGCAGCGGCCGGCGGGCTTCCCCCAGGTTGGCGCGGAGTTGGAATCCATCGCAGCGCGCCTCGATACCGAGGCGCCGACCGTTGTGACGTCCGCACCGCTGGCGGCCCGTGCTTCCGGTCGCCCCCGCCCGCCCCAGGCATCCTTCGTGGGTGCGGTTTCGATTCCGGCGCCGCCGGCCGCGTCGGCGCGTGAGACTGCGGCCAACCTGAAGCCGTGGCTGGCGGCGGCGGCCGTCGTGGGCATCTTGCTCCTGCTGCTGCTCGCCGATCTGCTCTTTCGCGCCTTGTAACGAAAATTTCTTGTTGCCCAAGCCGCCCGCCGGCATCTTTTTAAGTGGACGTGTGTGCATGCGCCTAATTCCCTTCGTTCTGCTTCTTGCTCTCCCCATCGCGGCTCAGGACACCGCCGGAGTCGGCGCGATCAGCGGAGTCGTCTCCTCCGACAGTCAGCCGGTCGCCGGCGTGACTGTCTGCGTCAGCGGACTCTCCCGCTGCGCGACCACTGGTGAAAACGGGGCGTTCCGCATCACCGAAATCCGCTCCGGAGAGTACCGCCTGGAAGTCACCTTCGGCCGGCAGGCGCTCTCGACCGAGCCCGTGACCGTGCGCGCGGGACTCGAAGGGACGGTTGATATCGCCTTGCCCCAGGTCGGCGCCGCGCGCGAGTCAGTCACGGTGACCGCCTCGGTCTTTGTCGCACCGGAGGAGGTCAAGAGTTCCAGCTTTCTCATCCAGCCGGAAGAAGTGTTCAAGAGCGCCGGCGCGCTGCAGGATGTCTCCCGCTACGTTCAGACCCTCCCCGGCGTTGTGATCGGTTCGGACGATTTCCGCAACGACATCATCGTCCGCGGGGGCAGCCCTCTCGAGAACCTGTTCGTCGTCGACAACATCGAAATTCCGAATATCAACGCCTTCGCCAACTTCGCCTCCGCCGGCGGCACCGTGAGCCTTCTCGATGCCGCGCTGATTCAGGACGTCACGTTCCTGACAGGCGGATATCCGGCGCCCTTCATCAACCGCACGTCCAGCGTTCTGCAGATTGCCCAGCGAGAAGGAAGCCGCGATGCGTTTGGGGGGCGCGCGACGCTTGGCTTCGCCGGAGCCGGAGCGATCTTTGAGGGCCCGCTGCGGGATAAGGGCTCGTGGATCGTTTCGGCCCGCCGCAGTTTTCTCGATCTGTTCACCGACGACATCGGTTTCGGCGGCGTGCCCGTGCTCTACACGCTGAACGCCAAAGCCGTCTATGACCTGTCCGCCCGCGACCGCATCTGGGGCGTGAGCATCTCCGGGTTCGACAACATCCGCCTCGGGCTGGACGAAAACTCGGATCTCGAAGAGGAAATCAGCAATCTTGACATCCGTTACGATGGCCGCCGCTCCGCCAACGGCTTCAACTGGCAGCGCCTGTTCGGCGATCGCGGCGTCGGCCTGCTCGGCGTCACCCATTCGGAGGCGCGCGTCAGGACGCGCGTGCGCGACCTCGTCCGCGACGGCGTGCCTCCGCCGGATCTGCCCATCCCCGACCTCATCGCCGCCAGCCCCGAGGTGTTCCGGGAGAACTCGAGCGAAGCCGAAACGACGCTTAAGTATGACTTCACCGCCTATGCCCCGATGATCGACAAGATCCAGGCTGGAGGCAGCTTCAAGACATTCCGCATTCGCTACGACACGGCTTCCCCGTTCGGCAACGACAGCCCGTATTCCCTCACGCCCGGTCTGAATCCGTTTGACCTGACCCGCCGCTTCACGGCGTACCAAGGCGGGCTCTATGCGCAGGCGACGCGCAACCTCACCCGCCGGTTGAACCTCACCTGGGGCTTCCGCTTCGACAACTACAGCTTCATCCGCCGTTCCCGTGTCAGCCCGAGGGCCGGACTGAGTTATCGCATCACCGACAAGCTTTCCTGGCGAGCCTCCTACGGGTCCTACTTCCAACAGCCTTTCTTCCTGTTCCTGGCTGCGTTTCCGGAGAACGAGGCGCTCGTTCCCTTCCGCGCCGATCATTACGTGACCGGCTTCTCCTATGTCGCAAGTCCTACGTTGCGAGTCACCATCGAAGGCTACCGCAAGGACTATAAGGACTATCCGGTGAGCTTGCAGTTTCCGTCCTTGTCGCTCGCCAGTCTGGGCGACACGTTTGCCGTACGCGACATTCTGTTCCCCCTCACCAGCGCCGGACGCGGCCGCGTCCAGGGCATCGAACTGTTTGTCGAGAAGAAGTTCGCGGCGAAGTGGTTCGGCCAGATGAACGCGGCGTTTTCGCGTTCCCGCCAGGCTGGACTCGATGGCATCCGCCGGCCCGCGTCGTTTGACTACCCGCGCGTGTTTAACCTGGTCGGCGGCTACCGGCTGAATCCGAAGTGGGAGTTCTCGGTCCGCGCAGCGGCTCTCTCCGGCCGGCCCATCACCCCCTTTGATCCGGTTCTCTCGACGCAGCAGCGCCGGGACATCTTCGACCTGGATCGCGTGAACGCCGAGCGGTTACCGGCCTATGTCCGCCTCGATCTGCGCGCCGACCGCACGTTCATCGTGCGTGATAAGCCGTTGCTGTTCTTCATCGGCGCGCAGAACGTGCTCAACCGGAAGAATGTAGCCGGCTACACCTGGAACCGCCGGACAAACTCCGAGCGCATCAACGAGCAACTCGGCATCTTTCCTCTGATCGGCCTCGACTGGCGGTTCTAGCAGCTTCTCTCCGGCTGTCAGCCTTTCTACAGGAGCATCCGGCTTCCGCCGAAGCTTTGAGTAGGGGATGCTTCGCCGCGGCCGGATTCCAGAATTGCTGCTAGCAGCGCTCCTTCTTGGAGGAGCCGCAGCCTTCGGTGCTGCCGGTCCCTCGGCGAAGGCGGGCTTGTTCCTCGCTATCCTCGCGCTCGGAGTTGGCACGGCGATCGTGGCGCTCGGCCGCCGGGAGCGGCTCCGCGTTCCCGCGGTCGTCTGGCCGCTGGCCGGCATGCTTCTCCTCGGCTCAGCTCAACTCGTGTCCGGGTGGAGCGTCTACCCATGGGCGACGAAAGCGCAGATCACCGAGATCGCGGTTTGGATCGTGCTGGCGATGACGGCCCGGAATCTGCTTGCCGCGCCGACCGCCCGCCGTGCCTTCTGCGATGTCCTGCTCTGGGGCGCGGCGGCGATTGCCGTGGCGGCGCTGCTCTACCGGGCTCTGGATCCCGCCGCGCCTCGTTTCGGACCGTTTACGAATCCCAATCACTACGCCGTGTTTGCCGAGCTCACCTTGCCGCTGGCGATCGCCGCCGCGGCCGGTGAGCGGCGGTTCTGGGGCCTGCTGTTGACCGGGCTCTTGTATGGTTCTGTCATCGCGAGCGGCTCGCGGGCGGGCGCTGTCATCGCCACGGCGGAGGTCGCACTGATTCCTCTCCTCCTCTCGCACAAGGCGGGAATCGGAGCGGCCGTTCGGAACGCCACAGTCACCGCAATCGTAGCCGTCCTGGGAGCCGCGGCTGCCGGGTGGCATTTCCTGTGGGAGCGTTTTGGGAGCAGTGCGTTGCTGGCGGGAAGGCTTGAGATTCTGCAGTCGGCGCTGGTGCTTGTTGCGGCGCACCCCTGGACCGGGACCGGCCTTGGCACGTTCGAAGTTGTCTACCCTGCGGCCGCACCCTTCGATCCCGGGCTGCGCGTCGACCACGCCCACAATGATCTGCTAGAAGCCGCCGTCGAGGGTGGCATCCCGTTGGCGGCTCTTTGTCTGGCCGCGGTCGCCGTGACTCTCTCCAAAGCCAGGCATGCCCCCTGGATGTGGGGTGCCTATGCCGCCCTCCTCCACTCCCTGGTGGACTTCCCCCTGCACATTCCCGCGCTGGCCGCGCTCACCGTCACGCTCCTGTCGATTTCTTCCCGGAGACATGCAACAAATCCCCTCCGGCGCTGACTATTCCTGTAGGAGGGTCGGCTGAATGGCCCAATAGACCTGGCGAACTAAACCCCTCCACCCAGTTGGCCGATGGGTGGAAGAGGGGCCGCTGACGGGACGCTCAATGAAACGGAGACGCATTCTTCAAGTCGTAGGGGCAATGAATCCGGGCGGGACTGAGACTTGGCTGGCTCAGGTGGCGCGGCGTCTCGACCCAGCGCGGTTCGAGCTGAATTTCCTCGTGCATGCGCCCGGCATCTACGATGAAGCCCTTCGGGAAGCCGGGGCGGTGATCGTCCGGAGCGCCGGTCCGCACAACCCGTTCGCCTACGCCATGAGCTTCGCGACCCTTGTCCGGCGGCATGGTCCCTATGACGTCGTACATAGCCACCTTCACCATTTCAGCGGGTTCGTTCTGGCCCTGGCCCGCCGGGCCGGCGTCTCCCGGCGTCTGGCGCACAGCCATTCCTCCGACGCAGGTCCTGCCCGCATCGGTTGGCGGGCCGGATACTTGCGGCTCGGCCGGCACTGGATCCGGCGGCACGCCACCATGGGTTTCGCCGTAAGTGAGCGAGCGGCCCGCGCCCTGTTTGGCGGGGGGTGGCGTGACGATCCCCGATGGAAGCTGCAGCCGTGCGGCATCGACTTGGCGCCTTTCCGGAGTCTCCCCGGCCGCGCAGAGGTTCGTGCTTCGCTCGGACTGCCTCCCGATGCGAAGATCATCGGCCATGTAGGCAGGTTCGTCGCCGTCAAGAACCATGCGTTCCTGCTGGACGTCGCGGCGGAGATCCTGCGCAGGGAGCCGCGGAGTCTGTTCGTCTTTGCCGGAGACGGTCCCCTGCGTCCGCAAATCGAGGCGAAAGCCAGATCGCTTGCCTTGCCGTGCCGTTTTCTCGGGAACCGTCCCGACGTGCCCGCGTTCCTCGGCGCGTGTGACCTGTTCGTCTTCCCCTCGAAGCAGGAGGGCCTGGGTCTGGCTGTGGTCGAAGCGCAAGCGGCCGGGTTGCGCTGCCTGGCGTCCAGTTCGGTTCCCGGAGAAGCCATCGCGGTCCCCGGTTTGGTCGACCGGCTCCCGCTCGATCTGGCTGTCCCGGCTTGGGCGGAGGCTGCGATAAGCGCGCTTCAGCATCCGGAGTTCGATCGGGACGCGGCGCTTTCCGCGATCGCGCGCAGTCCTCTTGCCATTGAAAGTTCTGTCCGGGCTCTGGAGGAGGTCTATGGCTGCTGAAGCGATCGCGTTGCAGCCGGTGCGCCCCCGCTCCATTCGCACCGGTGCTGCCTGGACACTCGGCGGTTCGCTTGTCGCGGCCGCGGCCAGTTGGGGTTCGGTGATCCTGCTGGCCCGGCTGGGACGGCCCGAAACCGTGGGCGAGTTCACCCTTGTCTACAGTCTCGCCGCTCCCGCCTTCATGCTGGCCGGTCTCCAACTGCGGGCTCTTCTCGCCACCGACGCTGGCCGGCGGACGCCGCTGGCGGATTACTGGGGCATCCGGCTGGCCTCCACGGGGGCGGCACTTCTCGTCCTGTTTGTCTTGATGAGCGCGTGCGGTTATGGCGCCGCGACACTGGCGGTCGGCGCCGCTGTCGTCGTTGCCAAGGCGTTTGAGTCATTGAGCGACCTCGTCCACGGCATCTATCAGCAAAGAAACCGGATGGATTGTCTGGGCGCGTCCGTCGCGCTGCGCGGGCTGGCGTCCCTCGGCACGCTGGGAGGCCTGTATTGGTACAGCGGAAACCTCCTGTTGGCCTGCGCCGGTCTGGCGCTCGTCTCGGCCGGTGCCTTCGTCTGTGATCTCCGGCAGGCGAAGCGGCTGGATGGCGGCGAGTCGTTCCGGCCCCGATTCTCCCCGTCGAGCTGGCGCCACGTCCTGCGCTTCGCGTTTCCCTTGGGAGTGACGATGCTCCTGATCTCGCTCCAGATCAATCTGCCTCGTCTGCTCATCGAACGCTGGGTTGGCAGGGGAGATCTCGGCATCTTCGCCGCCCTGGCGTGGGTGACGATGGCGGGCGGCCTCCTCGTGCAGGCGCTTGGGACGGCCGCGTCGCCACGGCTTGCCGCCGCCCATGTGCGCGGTGACAGGGTCGAATTCCGCAAGCTCGGAACGAACCTGCTGCTCGGTGCGTCCGGGCTCGGCCTGTTGGCTTGCGGTGCCGCGGCAGGCTTCGGCGACCGACTGCTGCACGCTGTGTACGGCCCCGACTACGGCGTGCATGGGTCTCTATTCGTTTGGCTCGCAGCCGCGGCCGGAGTTTCGTGGGTCTCGTCGGCCCTCGGCTACGCCGCCACAGCCTCACGAAGGATACGCCTGCAGCCCGCGGCCCAAGCCATGACTGTGATCGTACTCCTCGCCGGCTGCTGGCTTCTCGTGCCCGGGTTCGGTCTCGCTGGCGCGGGATGGGCGATCTTTGCTGCGGCCGTTGTCCAGGTAGCAGCTTTCGCCGGGTTGTTTCTCGTGGGAGGAGCCCGCGGATGAGGCTCCTCGCGTTCTCCCTGGTTCTGCTGTCCAATCTGTTGGCGGCGCGGGGCTTCTGGAAGGCGATGAACCGCGGTTCGCTGCCGCGCGCCGCGGACTTCGCGGCGATGTCGGTGCTCCTCTACTACGACCTCGGCATCGCGTTGGAGTTTTTTGGATTCGAGTATGCGCCGCACTACTTCCCCTCTATCCTGGATCTGCACCTGTATGACTACTATCTGGTCTTGGCGGTGATCGGTGCGGCGCCCTGGATGCTCCGCATTGGAGCGTTTCTGATTGATCCCCGGCCCCGTTTCGTTCCCCACGAACCGCAGTCCCGCTTGAGTCCGTCGCTTCGGCCGCTGTTCTATGGGTTCGCCCTGGTCTCGACGGGAATCCTGGCGTACTGGGGAGTCGTCGAGCATCTGCGAGGCGAATCCATCTGGGTCAGCCGCTGGCGCGTCGGCTCCACTTTCGGTCCATGGATCATCGTGTTGTACTTCGCGCTGTTCCTCCTGGGCTTCTACATCCGGCAGAGGGACTCCCGCTCGTGGTGGGGAACGCTGGTGTGCTGGTGGCTGGCCGGAGTCACCGTCGTCAGCACGATGCCCCTCGGACAGCGGACCCTGCTCCTGTTGCCGTTTTTGCTGATTCTGCTTTTCCACATGCGGGTGAGCGGGTGGCGGGTCATCCTTGCGGGATCGGTGTTCGCCGTTGCCGCGTCCCAGTTGCTCCCGCTGTTCAAGTGGCAGTACTCCGGACAGACGATGACCGGAGCCGAATTGCTGGCCGAAACACTCCAGAATGATTTCTCGCGATCTAACGTGCTGGCGGCTACTCTGGCGATGTCGGAGCCGCTTGGAACGCGCGTCTTGCCCTATCCAGCCTCCGGGTACGTCTACAGCGCTCTGCTCTTCGTCCCTCGCGGGCTGGCGCCGTTCAAAGGGGACAATACGGCCGTTCATTTCACCAGCGAGGTTGTCGGCCGCGATGTCAGCGGGGAGGGTTGGGGGTTCGGTCTCGGCATGGTGGAGGAGATGGTCCTCAACCTCGGTTACTGGAGTCTGCCCTTCGGACTCATTGCGGCCGGCATGGTGCTCGGGCTGTTAGACAAGCTCTCAGCGCGTGTTGAAGCTCTTCAGGCTCCGGTACGGCTCGGGGCACTTTGGCTGTGCGGCTACAACCTTTCGGCAGTGTTTCTCTCGTTCGGGAGCATGGCCCTGGTCGGGTGGGCGCTGACCCTGGTCTTCACGTATGTGGACCGACCGGAACATGGACGCCGGAGGTCCTGGGTACCAGCATGAGCGCAGTGACGATCGCTATTCCTTTTGCCAACGCGGCGTCTTGGCTGCCCGGCGCCATCCGCTCGGTGTTCGCACAGACCTTCACGGACTGGGAACTGCTTCTGGTCGACGACGGCTCAACCGACGGCTCACTCACGACAGCCAAGGCCGTCACCGATCCCCGCGTGTGCGTCATCTCGGACGGAATGAATCGCGGACTGTCCGCGCGGCTGAATCAGATCGCCGGTCTCGCACAATCTCCCCTGCTGGCGCGGATGGATGCTGACGATCTCATGCATCCGCAGCGTCTGCAACGCCAGATCGCCTACCTGAGCGCGCATCCGGAAACCGATCTGGTCTGCACCGCGATGGCCGTCCTCGACGGAGAGGATTCGGTTACGGGGATCCGCTACGTCAGTCCTGCTGGCTTCAACCGCCGGACGGCGCTCCGCCGGTCCATCCTGACGCACGCCACCGTAACCGGCCGCACGGACTGGTTCCGACAGCACAGGTACAACGAGGCGTTGGATCGCGCCGAAGATCAGGAACTGTGGTTCCGCACGGTCGGGCAAAGCTCCTTCGCGGCGCTCGACGAGCCGCTCTACTTCTGCCGGGACCACTGCGCCGGTGTGTCGCCCAAGTACCGTGCCAGTTGCCGCGCCAGCCGCCAGATCCTGTTGCGGGAAGGGCCGGCTGTGGTCGGCTGGCCGTCAACTTTGGGGCTGGTGGCGGCCTCGTACTCCAAGCAGTGGATCTATGGGTTTGCAGCGGCTTCAGGCCGCGAGCACCTCGTGCAGGGGCGGCGCAACCAGCCAGTCAGCAACGCCATGCGCATCGAAATCGAGCGAGCTCTCAGCCAGATCGGCCGCACTCCCGTGCCGGGGTTCGAGGCGGCGGAGGTCACGCGGTGAACGGGCCACTCCTGATCCTGACGACCGTCCCCTGGACGCTGAAGACGCTCTTTGCGGGTCAGATCCGAGGGCTCGTGGAGGCTGGCTTCGAGGTCCACGCCGCAAGCAGCCCGGGAGAGGACCTGGAGCGCTTCGCCGCGGCGGCTGGCGTCCCTGTCCACCCCGTCCCAATGCAGCGCCGGATCGTTCCGGTCGCCGATCTCTTATCGGTATGGCGGATCTGGCGCCTCGTTCTGAAGCTGCGGCCATCGATCGTCCACGCGCACACTCCCAAAGCCGGCCTCGTCGGGATGCTTGCCGCATGGCTGGCCGGGGTGCCGTTCCGCGTATACACCGTGCACGGCCTGCCCCTCGAAACCCACCGAGGCTGGATCCGCTGGCTCCTGGTCACAGCGGAACGGCTGAGCTGCGCGCTCGCCCATGAGGTCGTCGCCGTGAGCCCTTCGGTTGCACGGGAGCTCGCCGCCCTCCGCATCACCACCCGCGCCGTGCTGTTGGGTGACGGCTCGATGTTCGGGATCTCGCCGGAACGCTTCAATGCGGTCCGCTGGCGGCACGCGCGCGAGGGTGTCCGGCAGCGCTACGGCATCCCCCGCAGTGCCTTGCTGATCGGCTTCGTCGGCCGCATTGTCCGCGACAAAGGGATTGTTGATCTGGCATCGGCCTGGCCGCACGTGCGTGACTCCGACCCAGCCATCCACCTGCTGCTCTGCGGCGCTGCCGAGGAGGAAGATCCGGTGCCGCTCGCGGTGATCCGCTCGCTGCGGGCGTGCCCAAGGGTGCACTGGACCGGTGGCATGGTCGAGGAGATGCCAGCCATCTATGCGGCGCTCGACCTGTTGGTGCTGCCCACGTATCGAGAGGGTCTGCCGACCGTGGTGCTTGAGGCCGCGGCAATGGAAGTGCCGGCCGTGGTCACCGCCGTCACGGGTGCGGTGGATGCGGTCGTCGCTGGGGAGACCGGGCTGCTTGTTCCCCCGCGCGATCCGCAAGCTCTGTCCGGTGCAATCCGCCGCCTCGCCGGAGATCCCTGTCTGCGCGCCCGCCTGGGTGCCTCCGCGCGGGAGCGGGTTGTCGCCCGGTTCAGCGGGGACCGCGTTCTGACGGCACTGCTTGCGTTGTATCGGCGGCGGCCTCGTCCGCTCTCGTACCGGTGGGCCAAACGGATCCTGGATGTGTCGGCGGCTTGCCTGGGTCTGCTCGCACTGGCCCCGGTTCTTGCCGCGGTAGCGATTGCGGTGCGCCTGTCGCTCGGATCTCCCGTCCTGTTCCGCCAGGACCGGCTCGGGTATCGCGGCCGTCCGTTTCGTCTTTACAAGTTCCGAACGATGACCGAAGAGCGTTCTGCCGGTGGATGCCTGCTCAGCGATGCGGTCCGCCTTACTCGCCTCGGCTGCTGGCTGCGCGCATCGAGCCTCGACGAGCTGCCCCAACTGGTGAACGTCCTCCGCGGGGAGATGAGTCTGGTCGGCCCGCGCCCGCTCCTGCCGCAATACTGGGAGCGCTACAGCCCCACCCAGCGCCGCCGGCATGACGCGCTTCCAGGCATCACCGGTTGGGCGCAGATCCACGGCCGCAACGCGGTCGATTGGGACGACCGCTTCGCCCTCGACATCTGGTATGTCGACCACGCGGACTTCCTGGTCGACCTCGGGATCCTGCTCCGCACCGTGGCCGCGATCTTCGCACGCCGCGGCATCCGGAGTCCCGGGCATTCGACGATGCCCGAGTTTCTTGGTTCGCAGGGGGAAAGAGCTTCGTCCACATGAAACTGCTGTTGTGGGGGGCGGGCGGTCATGGCAAGGTTGTTGCCGACATCGCCCGGGCGACTGCGAGATTCACCGGGATCGCCTTTATCGACGACGGCTGGACAGATGGTTGGGTCGAGTGGGCCGGATGCCCCGTCCTGGGCGGCGCCAGCCGTATTTCTGACGCGCAGCGGCAAGGGTACACTCACTTCGCGGTCAGCATTGGAGGCAACCGCGCGCGGGCGGAAGCCTTCGGACGGCTGGCGGCCGCCGGGCTCGAGCCCGCAGTCCTGGTCCATCCAATGGCGAGCGTCGCTCCGTCAGCGCGGATCGAAGCGGGCTCCGTCGTCATGCCGGGTGCGGTCGCCAACGCGTCGGCATCGGCCGCCGCCAACGCGATTCTCAACAGCGGGTGCATCGTGGAGCACGATGTGCGCCTCGGCGCGCACGTCCATGTCGCTCCGGGGGCTGTCCTGGGCGGAGGAGTGGAGGTGGCGGCGCTGGCGCTTGTCGGCCTTGGCGCCACCGTTCTGCCGGGGATAGCGGTCGGGGTCGGGTCCATTGTGGGTGCAGGCGCCGTGGTGCGGCGTCACGTCCCACACGGCGTCACCGTCGCCGGCGTTCCCGCCCGCATCATTGCGCGCACTGGAGTTTGAGGGGGAAAGATCGATGATTCGCTGGCTTTGTCTTGTTCTGCTGACGGCTCCCGTTCTGGCGCCCGGCGCCGCGCCACTGCCTTCCTTTTTCACTCCCGCCGGGGACGCCCTTATGATCCGGACGCCCGGTCTTTCCGCCTGTCTCCGGCCTGATCGGGTCGAGGTGGATACGGCTGGCCAGCCGCTGACCATCCGCTGGGTCGGCGCTTCGCCCGCGCGGCTTGAGCCCCTCGACGCGTCCGGCGCCCACGCCAGCTTCTTTCAAGGATCGGGCCAGTGGCACGAAAGGATTCCGCTGTATGCGCGGGCCGCCTATCGCGGCATCTATCCCGGCGTCGACCTGATCTACGCGGTCGAAGGGCGCCGGCTGAAGTCGGAGTACCATCTCGCCGCCGGCGTCGACCCGCGGCAGATCCGCGTGGTCTATGAAGGCGCCACCGGCGTCCGGGTCGACCCCGATGGCGCGCTCCAGGTCTCTGCGGCCGAGGGTATCTATCGGGAGGAAGCGCCCGTGCTCTACCAGCCGCACGGTTCCGGCCGCCTAGCGGTGACCGGCGGGTTCGACGTCCACGACGACGGATCCGTGGGCTTCTCCGTAGAGTCGTGGGACCCCTCGCTGCCTCTCGTCATCGATCCGCCCCTTGCCTACAGCACCTATCTGGGGGGCAGCCTGACGGATCGCATCCAGGCGCTCGCAACCGACAGCGCGGGGAACGTCTACGCCGCCGGATTCACCGCGTCGTTCAACTTCCCCGCCACCGCGGGTAGCGCGCAGGGTTCCTGGGCCGGATCGGTCGACGCCTTTGTGGCCAAGCTGTCGCCCGGTGGAAGCCTGTTGTGGGTCACTCATCTTGGAGGCAGCGGCGACGACCGTGGCCAGTCGGTCGCGGTCGATGCCGGAGGCTCGGTCTATGTGACCGGTTGGACCCAGTCATCCAACTTCCCGACCGTTTCGGCGCATCGCGCCTTCTTGTTGGGCTCCCGTGATGCGTTCGTCGCGAAACTGAATCCCTTGGGTTCGGCGCTCGTCTACAGCACCTACTATGGGGGCACCGGAAGCGACGCCGGACACGCCATCGCCGTCGATTCCTCCAGCCACGCCTACGTAACCGGCGTCACCGGTTCCACGAATTTCCCATTGGTCAACCCGCTGCAGTCGGTCTTCGGAGGGGTCCAGGACGCCTTCGTGGCCAAGTTCAGTCCGGCGGGCAATACGCTTGTCTACAGCACGTACCTCGGCGGATCCGGCGAGGAGAGAGGCACGGGAATCGCGGTTCATGAGGGCGAGGCCGTGGTCTATGGGACAACGCGCTCAGCGAACTTCCCGACGGCGTCCGCCTATCAGAACAACCTCTCTGGGACACAGGATGTCTTCCTGACCAGATTGAACACCGGCGGCTCTGCATTGGTCTTCAGCACCCTGTTTGGAGGCCCGGGCGTGGAATCAGCCGAGGCGGGCGGCAGTGTCAGCACAGACGCGCCGGGCAACGTCTACATCGCCGGCATAACGACCGGGACGATTCCAGTCCTGAACGCTGCGCAGCCGAACCGGCCCGGAGGGTCGTCGGACGGATTCGCCGCCAAGTTCCAGCCGGGTGGCGGACTTGCCTTCAGCACGTATCTCGGGGGATCGGCGGCGGATCTCGCTACAGCCGTGGCGGTCGACCCCTCGGGCCGGGTGTATCTCACCGGCTACACGAATTCCTCGAATTTCCCTGTGGTCAACGCCTCGCAGTCCGCGCGCGGTGGCGATTACGACGCATTTCTCACCCGGCTCTCGGCCACCGGATCGGTGATCGAAGAGAGCACGTTCATTGGGGGCAATGCCGTTGACGCCGGATACGGTGTCGCCGTCGATGGCTCGGGCCGCGTCTATGCAGCGGGTCTGACGCATTCGGCAAACTTCCCCACCCAGAACGCCGCGCAACCAGCCTTCGGCGGCACGATCGATGCATTCCTGGCAGGATTCGCCCCGGAGACCGCCAGCGTCTCTCCGGCGAGCGGCGGCGGCTCACAGCAGACTTTCGCCGTCGGGTACACAAATACCCTTGGGCTCAGTGACACCCAATCCGTCACATTCCTGGTCCACACCACCGCGGCGGCGCTCACCAGTTCCTGTGCGGTGCAGTACGAGGTGGGTACCGGCAGCCTGCGCCTGCGGAATGACGCCGGCACCGCCTGGCTGGGTCCGGTCTCGCCGGGCTCGCCTGCCGTCCTGGAGAACCAGCAATGCCATCTCGCCGCCTCCGGCTCCTCGGTGGTGACGTCCGGTGACTCGATCACGGTGCATCTGGCGCTTACATTCAAGCCTCTGTTCTGGGGCGCCAAGACGCTGTTCATTCAGTCGGACCGGTATTCGAGCGGGGGTGTCCGGCTGGGTCCAGTACGGCTCCTGGACCGCCAGCGGTCCGCCGTCGGGTACGGTCCTTCTGCCGGCCTCCGGCAGTGGGCATCAGACGAGGCTTCTCGTCATGCACGGTCACCCTTCCGGAGCCGGCAACCTGCAAGCCGTCATGGTCCTCATCAACAACGCGGTCAGCACACCGAGATCCTGCTTCATCCGTTACGAACCGAATACGAACATGGTGCTTCTGCTCAACGATTTTGCCCAGGGGTGGGCTGGTTCGGCCACTGCCGGGACCAATGCCATCCTCGCGAACAGCCAGTGCATCCTCGATGTCGGAGCGACCATCGCTGTCGTGAACGGCACGTCCGTCGGCCTCGAACTGGCGTTGACCTTCAAGCCGGGTTTCGCCGGAACCCGCAACGTCTACCTGGAGACGTTGACCACCGGTGGCTCCTGGTCCGGCATGGCGCAGATCGGTTCCTGGAACGCGGCGTTGCCGCCTCTCGGGACACAGGTAGTCCCCGCCGCCGGGATGGGCTTCGGGCAGACATTCACCCTGATTCACCACGAGGCGGGGGGGCTCGCGAGTCTTCAGGCGATCATGATGTTCTTTCAGACAACCGCCTCAGCCGTCAACGGCTGCTTCCTCCGCTATGAACCCGTCGCCAACAATCTCCTGCTCTTGAACGACGCCGGCGGCGGCTGGGCCGGCACGGGGACACCGGGAACGAGCGCGACCATCCAGAACAGTCAATGCATCGTCGACATCGGCGCTTCCTCGCGGCAGATGTCGGGCAATACCGTCTTCCTGAGTGTGGCCGTCACGTTCAAGCCGGCATTTGCGGGCACAAAGACCGTCTGGACTGAGACTCTCACGACGGGTTGGACCTGGTCCGGCGCGGCGAACCGCGGATCCTGGAATGTTGCGGCGCCTCCTGGCGGCAACTGGCTCACTCCGGCCGCGGGCATGGGTCCGGCGCAGTCGTTCGCCGTGCTCCGCACAGACATGGCGGGGCTCGCCAACACGAGCGCGGTCACCTGGATGGCGGGCGTGTCGACCGCCACGAGCAACGCCTGTCAGGTCCGCTACAACCTCGCGGCGAACACGCTTGAACTGTTGAACGATGCCGGCACCGCCCCGGTTGCTTCCCAGATGCCCGGCACGCCGGGCACGCAGCAGAACAGCCAGTGCACTCTCGACGCGGGGGCATCGTCGAGGACCCAGACCGGCAGCACTCTGGTGCTGCACCTGGCGATCACGTTCAAGCCTGCGTTCTACGGTGTGAAGAATCTGTACCTCCGTTGGATGAACAGCGCCTCGGTTTGGTCCGCCTGGGAGAGCCGGGGTGCTTGGGTGGCGGCGAGCGCTGCCATGGCTCCATCGGTCGTTCCGGTTTCCGGCGCCGGCAGCACCCAAACGTTCACGTTCTACTATGCGGATCCGAACGGTATCGCCGCGACCCAGGCGGTCATGCCGATGTTTGCCGCCGCGGCCGCCGTCGCCAACTCCTGTTACATCCGGTACGAGCCCGCGACGAACACGCTGCGTCTGTTGAACGACGCCGCCACCGGATGGGCCGGTTCCGCGGCGGTCGGGACGAGCGTTCTCCTACAGAACACCCAGTGCAGCTTCAATCCAGCCACCGTGACAAGAAGCTTCGTCGGAAACAGCCTGGCGCTCGCGCTGCCCGTCACGTTCAAGCCGGCCTTCGCAGGGAGCAAGACCACCTACTTCGAATCGCTCAGCACGGCGGGTGTCTGGAGCGGCCTGCAGGTGTTGGGCACGTGGGTGGTCCCATGAAGCGGCGCATCCTTCTCTCGGTCCCCCACATGAGCGGGCATGAGCAGCGCTACATCCGCGAGGCATTCGACAGCAACTGGCTCTCGACCGTGGGGCCGCACATCGACGCGTTCGAGCGGGAGTTCGCCGCGCGCCTCGGGAGGCCCTCGGTGGCGCTGTCAAGCGGTACGGCAGCCATCCATCTCGGTCTGCGCCTCTTGGGCGTCGGACCGGGAGACGAGGTATTTTGCCCAACCCTCACCTTCGTTGCCACGGCGAACCCCATCCGCTACCTCGGGGCCGAACCCGTCTTCCTCGACAGCGAACGCGAAACGTGGAATCTCGATCCTTCCCTGCTGGAGGCGGCGCTTGACGACCGGGCCCGCCGGAACCGCCTGCCGAAGGCGGTCATCGTTGTCCACCTGTACGGGCAGTGCGCGGACATGGCGCCGATCCTCGCTGTCTGCGCGCGCTATGGGGTTCCCGTGCTTGAAGACGCCGCCGAGGCCCTCGGAGCAACCTACCGCGGACAGCCGGCCGGCGCCCTCGGCGCGCTCGCGGCCGTTTCGTTCAACGGCAACAAGATCATCACGACCTCCGGGGGAGGAATGCTGGTCACCGCCGACGCCGTCCTGGCAGACAAAGCGCGCTACTGGGCCACGCAGGCGCGCCGGCCGGCGCTGGCCTACGAACACTCCGAGCTCGGCCACAACTACCGCATGAGCAACGTCCTGGCCGCTATCGGCAGGGGCCAGCTGCATGTTCTGGGCGAGAGGGTCGCAGCGCGGCGGGCCATCGCCGCCCGGTACCGCGAAGCGCTGGCGGACCTCGACGGCATCTGCTTCATGCCTCAGGCGCCGCACGGGCTGCACACGAACTGGCTGAGTTGCTGCCTCATTGAGCCGGAGCGATTCGGCATGTCGCGTGACCGTCTCATCGAAGTCCTTGCGGAGGCGGGAATCGAGTCGCGGCCGGTATGGAAGCCGATGCACTGCCAGGAGCTGTTTGGCCACGTCGAATGTTGGGGCGGGCCGGTTGCCGAGGATCTCTTCCGCCGGGGGATCTGTCTGCCGAGTTCGAGCAGTCTGACGATTGAAGATCAGGCCGCGGTCATCGGCGTAATCCGCCTCGCCGCCGGGGCGCCACTGAAGGATCTCATGGAGGCCGCATGTCCACGCGGGAACTGATTACCGGAGGCCGCCAATGGTTGGGGCGGACGCCGTCGGCCGGCCGCTGGCTGGCGCGACTGGCGCAAGCGCTGGCATTTGCCGCCTCGGGTGTCGTGGCCTTTCTTCTCCGCTTCGATCTCCGGATCCCGGAGTCCGCCCAGGAACATCTGCTGGCGGGACTCTGGATCTGGCTCACCGTCAAGTGCGGGCTGTTCGCGGTCGCGGGCCTGGACCGCGGCTGGTGGCGCTACGTTTCGGTTCATGATCTGGCGGGACTACTGTTCGGCAACCTCGCCGCATCCATCGTGGCCGCCGGCGCGCTCCTCGCGGTAGCGCCCCCGGGGTTTCCCCGGTCCATCTATTTTCTCGATTTCATTCTCAGTTGTGTCGCCACGGCCGGCCTGCGCGTCATGGCGCGGCTCGCCACCGAAGCGGCGCGCCAGCATGCGGGGAGCCTCGGCAGACGCACCCTCATCTACGGGGCCGGCGCGGCCGGACAGGCGCTGTTGCGGGAAACCCGCCTCAATCCATCGCTCGGCTACGAACCCGTCGGCTTCATCGACGACGACCCAAGCAAAGCGGGCGCCCGTATCCAGGGACTGGCGGTGCTCGGTCCCGGGACCGGTCTGGCCGGAATCGCCCGGCGCAGGGGAGTCGAGACGGTTCTGATTGCCTCGCCCTCTGCGACCGGCGCCCAGATGAAGGAGATTCTCTCCCGTTGCCACGAAGCCGGCGTTACGTTCAAGACGGTTCCCAGTCTGGCCGAAGCCCTCGCCGGACGCCCAACCCAGATCCGGGAAGTGGCCGTTGAGGATCTGCTGGGCCGCTCGGCGATTGAACTCGACCAGCACGCGATTTGCGCCAAGCTGACCGGACAAACCGTGCTGGTGACGGGTGCCGCGGGCTCGATCGGAAGCGAACTGTGCCGCCAGATCGCTGCGTTCGGGCCGGCTTTGATCCTTGGCCTCGACACTGCGGAGACCGGCCTGTTCCATCTCGAACGGGAGCTGCGGGAACGCTTCCCGTCGGCCGCGTTTTGTCCTGTGGTGGGCAGCATTCGCGACCGGCGCCGGCTGGCGGAAGTCTTCCGGACTCACCGGCCGCACGTCGTCTATCACGCTGCCGCCTACAAGCACGTCCCGATGATGGAGTCGCACCTGATCGAGGCCGTGGAAAACAACATCCTCGGCACGAGAAACGTTGCCCTGGCGGCAATCGATTCCGGTGTTTCGGACTTCGTCATGATCTCGACTGACAAGGCCGTCAACCCGACCAACATCATGGGCGCGACCAAGCGCGTCGCCGAATTGCTGATCCGCACCCTCGATACGCCTACGACATTTATCTCGGTTCGCTTCGGAAACGTCCTGGGGAGCAACGGCAGCGTCGTGCCTCTCTTCCGCGAGCAGATTGCGCGCGGCGGACCGGTCACTGTGACCCACCCCGAGATGCGCCGCTACTTCATGACGATCCCCGAGGCGGCGCAACTCGTCCTGCAGGCCTCGACCATGGGCAAGGGGGGCGAGATCTTTGTCCTCGACATGGGCGAGCCCGTGAAGATCGCCGACCTCGCCCGCAACATGATCCTGCTTAGCGGCCTTCGTCCCGGACAGGACATCCGCATCGAGTTCACCGGCTTGCGACCGGGCGAGAAGCTGTTCGAGGAACTCCGTCTCAACGACGAAGATGCCTTGCCCACCTACCATCCGAAGATCCGGATCTTCGCGGGAGCCGAGCCCGGTTCCGGGCACATGATGGCCGCCGCCGAAACAATGGAGCGGTTGATCGCCCAGCGGGACGCCGCCCGTCTGGTACTGGCGCTCAAGGAAATCGCCCCCGAATACAATCCCAGCGCTCATGTGCTGCGGCAGATTGTCGACGAGCCGGTCGAGATCGGCGAGTCGCTCACGCGTCTGGCAGAGGCGGTCGATGCGGCACCCCGCCGGATCCGCTCCGGCAGTGGTGTCACAATCGTGAAATGAGGCGAATCGGAGCCCTGATTGTAGGAGCATCTCTACTGGCCGCATGCTCGGGGAAAACCCGGCCACCCGAACCGCTTTTTGAGACGCGCGTCACGGAGCGGCGCGCGGGACCGTGCGGTGCCGATGGCCAGGTCGACTGCGCAGGCGCCCGCATCGAGTATCCGGCGTGCGTCGCGGCTCCGGTGGACGAAATCTGCGAGCGCATCAACAGGACCGTTGCCGAATGGGTCCTGCGGCCGCTCGATGGTGGGGCGCCCTTTGACGCGCCGGATGCCGTCATCGAGCGATTCCTCGAAGACCATGGCGCGGAGCGCCAGCGCGCGCCCGACGGCCGGCATACGTGGTCGATGGAGCGGACGGTGCGTGTCAGCTTCCAAGGCCCCCAAGCGATCAGCTTGAGCGCACTCGAGTCCGGATTCACCGGAGGCCCACATCCGTTTTCGTCCCTGACCTACCTCACGTTTCGCCCAGCAACGGGCGAAAGACTTACCCTCAGCGAAATCCTGGTGGAGAACGGACGGCACGGGCTGGACGCCGCCGGCGAAATCTACTTCCGCCAGGCGCGCGAGCTGGCGGCCGGCGCCGTGCTGGCTGACGAAGGGTTCCGCTTTCCCGGCGGGCGGTTCACCCTCCCGGAGAACTTCGCATTCAACCGGGTGGGCCTCCAGTTTCACTTTAACGTCGACGACATCGCGCCATATCCGCTGGGCGAGACCGGGTTGACGATTCCCCAGGGCGAGGCTCTCCCCTGGTTGCGGCCGGAGTTCCAATAGCAGGGCGTTCAGGCAGCCGGGGCTTCGGCAAACTGCAGGGAGCGGACATCCAGCAGCGGGACCTCTTCCCCGTCAACCAGGAAGACTTTCTGTCCGGAGGGATACTCGGTGCCGTTCGAGTCGGCGCCCCACGCGGTCTGCCGGCCCAGCCAGACAGATTCGTCGGGATGCTTGAACGAAGAGGGGTACAGAACCGGGATCAGGACCTCGCCCAGCTCCGTCCCCTGAAAACTGGGTCCGGTCGTCACGCTCGCCGGAAGCCACAGCGTGTCGCGCAACCGCGTGGGCGGCTGGATCTCGATTGAGGCAATGTGCTCGAAGCCGATCCACAGGTAGGCCCCGGCCGCGAACACCTCCAGGCGGGTTCCCAGGTCCGGGTCGGCATCGGTGATGGAAGTGAAGGGCTTGCCATTCAGCGTGCCCTGAAACGAGGAAGCGGGCTGCGGTGATTTTTCGGGGAAGGCCGCCTTTTCGAACGTCTCCAGGCGGGTTCTTTCTCCGTGCAGGGCGGAATAGTACAGCACCGCGCCCATCTCCGTTTGTCCTCCGCCCTGCGCGAGTACGCCGAGTTGTTTCTCAGCGCGCTCGAACTGTCCGGCGAAACACAGCAACTCGAACAGAAACGTCCGCTGGCGGATATCGGCGGGGTGATCGCGAAGGTAGCCGCTCAAAGCCTGGATAGCCTCCGTCACTCGACCTGCTTCGAAAAGCTGCTTCGCGATCATAATCCCTCCAACACCAGTCAACGGAAAATGCAGGCCGCGCCTAGAAGGGCTTGAGCGTGGCCAAGTCGAAGCCCTTCTCGATGAAGCCCTGCAGTTTGCCTTCGTCGTCCTCGGGGTTATAGCATACCTTGACCTTTTCCGGGGCCAGCGAGATCGACTCCACCGGGTTCTCGGAACTGCCCGATAGCTGGATCGAGGCGATCAGCACGTCCTCCATCTCGATCTTGAAATACTCCTCCTGCTGGTCGCCCGTGGCCTTGAAGTAAGACAGGGTCGCCTTGGCCAGGATGTTGCCTGTGACGCAGTCGTCAAACAACAGCGGCGAGGTCTTGTCGAGCACCTTCATGAAGGTGATGTTCTGAACGTCCGCCCGGCCCGCGCGGGACTCGAAACCGCCCGAGCCCGCCTGGTAGGTGGCGGTCTGGCTTGCGCCGAAACTGAACGACAGGATATCGATTGCATCCGCCAGGCTGGTGCTCGGACCAGGCCGGTCTTCGATCTTGATATACGCATTAACAGCCATACGATCTCTCCTTTGCTCGTTGAACTGGCTTCACTAACCAACCTGGCGCAACACGCCAGGTCTTGCTTGCGCCAGCGGCGCAACCCGTCTCATCAGCGGGTCGGCGCCGGCAATTCCGCCACCAGACGCAGTGAGACGGTGAGTTCGTCCAACTGAAAATGGGGGCGAAGGAAGGCAACCGCCCGGTACGCACCGGGCTTTCCGGGAACTTCGGCGACCTCAATCCGCGCTTCCCGCAGGGGACGGCGCGACTTGGTTTCAGCCGAAGCCATGTCGTCGGGCGTCACATACTGCGTGATCCAACGGTTCAGGAATGCCTCTGCCTGCTCGCGCGACATGAAGCTGCCGATCTTGTCGCGCATCATGGCTTTGAGGTAGTGCGCGAACCGCGACACCGCCATGATGTACTGCATCTGCGTGGACAGCCGGGCGTTGGCATTGGCCGCGTCGGTGTCGTAGAGTTTCGGCTTCTGCGCGGACTGCACGCTGAAGAACGCCGCGTAGTCCGTGCCCTTGCAGTGCACCAGCGGAATGAATCCAAGATCCGCCAGTTCCTTTTCCCGGCGGTCGGTGATCGGGGTTTCCGTGGGGCACTTCATGACGACTTCGCCGTCGTCGGTGTAGAAATTGTGTACGGGCAGGCCCTCGACGAGACCGCCGCCCTCGACGCCGCGCATGGCCACGCACATGCCGTATTTGGCAAATGAGTTCGTCAGGCGCGTGCCGATCGCATAGGCGGGGTTCATCCACAGGTACTTGGTGTGGTCCGTGCCGTCCACATGCTCTTCATAGTTGAAGGCCTCGACCGGCTTGGTGTCCCTGCCGTACGGCAGCCGCCCCAACGCGCGCGGCAGACACAGGCCGACGTAGCGGGAGTCTTCGCTATCCCGGAAGCTCTTCCACTTGGCGTAGAGCGTATTGTCGAACACCTTGGCCAGGTCGCGGGGAGCGTGCAGTTCGGTGAACCGCTCCAGGTTGAACATCTCGGGTGAGGCAGCCGAGAAGAAGGGTGCGTGAGCGGCGGCCGCGACGTTGGAGATCTTCTCGAGCAACTCGAGATCCTCCGGGTGGCGTCCGAAATCGTAGTCGCCGATCAGTGCCCCGTAAGGAGCGCCGCCGAACACGCCGTACTCATCCTCGTAGATCTTCTTGAACAGCGCGCTCTGGTCGAACTCGGGGGCGCGCTGCAAGTCCCGCAGCAGTTCCTTCTTCGAGCAGTTCAGCACGCGGATCTTCAGCATCACGCTGGTTTCGGAGTTGTCCATCAGGTGCTTCAACCCGCGCCAGCTTCCCTCCAGTTTCTGAAAGGACTCGTGATGCATGATCTCGTTGAGCTGGATCGATACCAGGTGATCGATCTGGGCAATGCGCGCGTTGATCATCATCTCCGCGTCGCGGGCGATGGTCATCGAGCCGTCCAGCACCTGGGCGACGAACTCCTTGATCAGATCGCGGCCCCGCTCTTTCGCTGCCGGATCGGCCGCCAGACGGCCTTCCTCGACGATTTGATCGAGCAGACCTCTCTCGACGACCTGTTCAGTGGCTTGGGCCTGTTGGGCCGCGGCTTTCGGATCAGCCATTGGAGCCTCCTTCCGGGCCCTTGCCCATCTCGCCCTTCAGTTTTTCAAGCTTTTCGGTGTTGCTGACGGCATCCAGCAGCAGTTCTTCGAGCTTGTCATTGCCCTGGAGGCTACCGCGGAGGTCCGACAGGCGCGTCCGCAGATCCAGCAGTTCCTTGAGCGGCTTCACTTGCCGGGCCACGTTCTCCGGATCGAAGTCGTCCATGCTCTTGAAGTGGAGATCCACTTTGAGGTTGGCGGCGTTCGGATCCTCGGCCAGCTTGTTTTCCACAGAGAAAGAAAGGTGCGGCTTCATCCCCGCCAGCACCTGGTCGAAGTTGTCAGGGTTCACTTCGACAAACTTGCGGTCTTTGAGTTTTGGCAGCGGTTCCGTGGGCTGGCCGGTGAAGTCGCCCAGGACGCCGACAACGAATGGAAGTTCCTTGAGCTCGATAGCTCCGCCGATCTCAACGTCGTACGTGATGTGGACGCGGGGGGACCGGACACGATCGAGCTTGTGCTGCAGACTTTCTCTACCCATGCTGTTCTCCTCGATGTGCTGCGCAGGGGCGCATGCTCTTCCGGTTTCCTAGTATATCCGCCTCCGGGCCGCTCACCCACAAATTGTTTTCGGGACCGGTGGAACGCTGCGAAACGTGCACGGACTCACTAGACAGCATTCTCCGTGCCAACCTGTCCCCCGCTGATTTCGCAAGCAGTTACGCGCTTCGTCTCCTGTCGCATGCACAAGGAATGGACGACCCGGCGTGTCCACACTCTGGACACGCCGGGCTCCATATTAGAACGCCAGCCGCAGGCCGAGCTGCACCTGACGGGGATTGCCGACGATCGAAGTGATGGTGCCCGCCGCGGGACTTCCGATGGTCGCGTTGGGCTGGTTGAACTGCGGAGTGTTGAACAGATTAAAGAACTCCCCCCGGAACTGCAGCTTCCAGCGCTCGCTCGGGGAGAAATCCTTGAAGACCGAGAAGTCGATATTGGTCCGGCCGGGGCCTGTCAGGACGTTGCGTCCAGCGTTTCCGAACGTGAATTGCTGCGGGATGCCCCAGGCGGCGTCCGCTGTGTTGAACGACGTATCGAACCAGCGCTGCGGTCCGCGGTTGTCGACCTCGTTGACCTTGCGCAGAGTGTCCGGCCGGGAGCCGCCGGCATTGGATACCGAGGTCTGCAGGACCGGCGTAAACGGCAGGCCGGTCTGCGTCGTGAAGATGAGGTTCGTGTCCCAGCCGCCGAACACGGCGTTGGCGACCGCGCTGCCGGCCGAGTAGCGGCGCCCCTTGCCAAACGGCAGCGCATAGTTCATCGAATAGGTGAAGCGGTGCCGGATGTCAAAGCCCGAGGTGCCGCGATCGCACTGGCGGCAGCGGCGGTCCTGCGGGATCGGGCCGTTGTCGGCGCCCCCGAATGCGTTGGCTACGTCGTCGATGGAGTGCGCCCAGGTGTAGGCGCCGAGAAAGCCGAGGCCATTCTGGAAGCGCCGCTCGAGCGTGGCCTGCAGCGAATGGTAAGCCGCCTTGCCGTCCGACACGTTGTAGTTCACGCCCACGACACGCGGTGCGATCGTGGCCAGCGGACGCCGCGGGCCGGGCGCGCCCGCCCCAGGCACCGGCTGGTTGAAGTCGTACGTCGTGTCGAGCTTTCGACCCACATTCCCCACGTAGCCGACTTTGGCGACGAAGGTCATCGGAAGCTGCTGCTGCACCTGCAGGTTCATCTGCTGGGCGTATCCGGACCGTAAGAACGGCGTCACCGCAAGCATGGCGCCCTCGGGATTCGTCGCGACGATGTTCGGATCGAGCACGGGAATTGGCCGCAGTCCGTCCTGTACCCGGCGCGGCGTGGGGCTGAACTGGTTGATATCCTCCACGTTGATCGGACCGAACGGCAATTGCCGGTGCCGCCGAAGCAGCACACTCTCGCTGCCGGCCGGGTTGTAGAAGATCCCGTAGCCGCCGCGGACAACCGTACCCGGACGGACCCGGTAGGCGAAACCCAGGCGCGGCGCGAAGTTGTTGCGGTCCGGCTGCACTCCCGTCCGCCGGTCCGTGTTGAATCCGGCGATGAGGAGTGTCCCGGTGAACGGATCGAAATTCGTCCAGTCGTCGTGGATTTCGTACGGCGGCGTGTCGTACTCGTACCGCAGTCCGATATTCACCGTCAACCTCTCGGACACCTTCCAGTCATCCTGCACAAACATGCCCCACTCGGTCATGCGGATTCCCGGTGTGACCAGCGTGAAGTCCTGTTCAATCACCGAGGCGGTTCCGAGCAGGAAGCTGGCCATCGGGTCTCCGGTGGTCCCGGTCTGATTCGGGTTGTCGCTGAAGGTCCGCGCGAAGTTGAACCGCCCGTTTCCGCGATTGGTCTGGAACTGTGTGACGCGGCGGCGGCGGCTCTCGAAACCGAACTTCAGGCTGTGCGCGCCCCGCAGGTTCGTGAAGTTCACGTTCGGGTGGAAGGTGTCCTGAATGCGGATGATCGGAAGCGAACGCGTCTGGCCAATGCCCTGGTATCCGCTGGGGCTGAATATCGGGATGCCATCCGATCGCGGTCCCTGGTTGGAATTCAACACTCCCAACTGCTCGCCCAGACGGGCGCCTTCCGTGGCTCCCTCCTGAAGAAAGAGCAGGTTGAACCGGTTGAAGCCCATGCGCGCCTCCATGAAGAAGGACGGTGTCAAGGTCCGGATCCAGGTCAACACCGAGTTGTAGGTCTTCAAGGCGGAGTCCCCGGCGAAAGAAGCCTCACTGCCGAGCGACACGGGTGTGGAGATCCCATCGATCGTGACCGGCGCGAATGTCGCCGGGCGGGTCGTGACCGTGTCCTGCCGGGAGAACCGTCCGAAGAACACGTTCTTCTCGCTCAGGTTCCAGTCCATCCGCAAGTCACCCTGATCCCACTTCTGCTTGTCCTTCGGGTTGGTGACCTGATTGTTGACCAGACCAGCGCTTTCCGGCAGGGGATACGCATTGATCAGTTTCCGCGTGACCGGATCCCAAAGACTCTGGGGAATCTGCCGGTTCGGGAACGGCGAACGCGAGAAACGGCTGGGTGCGCTGGCGTCCGGTACGGTCGAGAACGGGTTGAAAATGTCGCGGACACCGGAGAAGTCCCCCTGCCGCATGGCAAGCGTGGGAACCGTGTTGACCGATGTGTTTTCCAGACGCCTCCGGAACCCTTCGTAGTTGCCGAAGAAGAACAGCTTGTTCGGGATCACGCGCCCGCCGAAACTGGCGCCGAACTGGTTCTGGCGGAATGCAGGCTTCTCCTGGTCAGGGCGGGCGAAGAAGTTCCGCGCGTCCAGGGCGTCGTTGCGCAGGAACTCGTATGCCGACCCGTGCCACTCATTCGAGCCGGACTTCGAGATCACGTTCACCGTGGCGCCCGCGTTACGACCCTGGTCGGCGGCGAACATATTCGTCTGAATCTTGAACTCGCGCACCGCCTCGACCGAGGGCCGCAGCGTGATCGACAGCGTCAGCCGGTCGTTGTTGTCCGCGCCGTCGTAGAGGAAGTTGTTGGAGCCTTCGCGGTTGCCGTTGGCGAAGATCTCGCTGCCCGGACGCAAGTCGTCGGGACGCGTACCGGACATGATCGTTCCCCGCGATCCGAACCCGACACCGCTCACCCCCGGTCCCAGAATCGCCAGTTGGACGAAGTTGCGGCCGTTCAGCGGCAGATCCTCGATCGCCTTTGTCTCAATCACCTGTCCGATCGCCGATGTATCGGCATCGATCAAGGGTACGGCTTCGGTCACCTGGACCGTCTCCGTCACTGACCCGACATCCAGCGGAAAGTCGACGCGGACGGTCTGGTTGACTTCCAGCCGCACGCTATCCTGGCTGACCTGACGGAAACCCTCCTTCTGCGCCGTGACCCGGTACAGTCCGGGGGCAGCAACGGCAGAACATAGTTGCCCTGCTCGTTCGAGCTGGTCTTGCGCTCAACACCCGTCTGAACATTCAGAGCGGTGACTTCCGCGTCCGGCACGGCGGCTCCGCTCCGGTCCGACACGGTTCCGGTTAACTGGGCGCTGGTCTGCGCGAACAGCGCTCCGTTGGATAACAATATCGCCGCGGCCAGCATGGCCACGATTCTGCTGCGAGGCATACCTGTTTGACTCCTCAAAGAGCGAACGTTTCCACAGAGAAAACTGGCCGTGCAACTTCCCCACAGCCCCCTGATGGGCTAATTATATATCGTTCTCTCTTAAAACGAGGATTTCGGCCTGCGAAGCAGTGGGCTAAACCGGCCCGCAGGCCTCTACCGGAAGTAAAGCCACGTCGCCAGCACCAGCGCCCAGCACACAGCCATGCCCGCCGCCCAGCCGCGCAGGTCTTCGGCGTAGGCGCGCCAGATACCAAGCTTCCCCGCCGCCTTGCGGAGATGAAGCAGGTGCACCACGAGCAGAGGCTTGTCGCCGCGCGCGCCGGAGTCGCTCGGAGTCTCCAGGCGGGCGAAGAAATCCTCCGATTGCGCTTCCGGTTCCGGACGCGTCATCAGGCTTACTACTACCAGCGCGGCAATGCCGGCGATCAGAGATGCGCAGAACACGTTCGCGTCCCAGTGGTCGAGGCGCTCGCCGCGCAGCCAGTACAGCGTGAAATTCACGCCCATCGCCGTCGCGATGCTGGCCATGGCGCCCCACCGGTTCGCCCTGCGCCAGACGATGCCGCCGAGCAGGCTGATGCCGATGTAGGTCGCAAGGGTCTCGGTCAGCAGGAACGCGTACAGTACCTGGTCGATCAGGAAGAGCGAATAGACCACGCCGAGCAGCGTAATGGCCACGCCGCTCGTGCGGCCGATCCACAGGTAGTGGCTGTCGGCGACGCCCGGCTTGACGTACTTGCGGTAGAACCCCTGGGTGAACAGGGCTCCGGCATCGATCATGAACGCCGAGCAGGTCGACATGTTGGCCGCCAGGATGCCGGCGATCAACAGCCCGATGCCGCCCGGAAACAGCAGGTGGCGCGCCGCGAAGCCGAAGGCCAGTTCCGGGTCGGCCAGCGGCTCGCCCCCGAATTTGCCCTGGGCCAGCAGCGCCGCGACGATCAGGCCCACCAGCGCCCATCCCAGCGTGCACGCGCGCTTGACGAGGTTTCCCAGGAAGAAACCTTCCCGGCAGGTTCGCTCGTCCTGCCCGGTGCCGACCGACGCCAGAATGTGCGGCTGGGCGGCAATCCCCACGAGTCCGTTGACCGTGAGCATCAGGATCACCCACGGGCCAATGCCTTCCGGCGTAGCGAGGGAGAACTTGAACTCTTCGAGCACGGACCGCATGCCATCCATCCCCCCGGCGGCGCTCCAGCCGAGCGGGACCAGCATGAACGAAAGCGCCAGGATCAGGACGCCCTGGAACAGGTTTGTCCAGGCCGTCGCCACCATGCCGCCGACGAAACTGTACACCATGAACGCGACCGTCATGCCGATCACGATCTCGTTGACGTTGATCCCGCCGCCCGTCGCTTCCGCGATCACTTTGGCCGCGCCCTTCAGCATGCTCGCCAGACCGATCACGAAGAAGATCAGCGCAAAGACGGTGTAGATGCCCCCCATCCAGCGCCCGTAGCGCTCTTCCGTCAGTTCGGCGGTGGTCGTGCGGCGGATGCGCCGGAACAGCGGTGCCAGAAGCCAGTAAAACGGAGTTGCAAACAGGTTCTTCCACTGGAACCAGATGGCCGACAAGCCGGTCGAATACACCGCGCCGGCCACGGCCACCGGCATTTCGGAATGGGTCCCGACGCCGAAGCTCATCCCGATCATGACAAGCCGGCCGAAGCGCCGTTCGCCGAGGAAATAGCTCTCGGTGCTTTTGACGCGCAGGCCGAGCAGAATGCCGACGGCGAGGATCAGGACGAAGTACGCGCCGAGGACGACGAGGTCAATCGTGGAAAGGCCCATGGAAGCGCCTACTCTAGTCAACCGGGTAGGCGCCTGTCAATCGGGACCGGTCAATTCCGCAGTACGAGGAATAGCACGAGCGCAATCAACAGCAGGATCACAACGTTGGCGGCGATGATCACAGGCCAGTAGTTTGGCTGTGCGGGCGGCGGCTCCGGATTGGCCTGCGGGGCATTCGATGGCGGCTTCTGAGGCGCCGCCGGAGGCTGCATGGAAATGATGCGCGTGAACTCGCTCGGTCCGGCTGCTGGAGGAGCAGCCTCTGGACGCGAGTGTCCGAAGATCCCGGTCACGCCGGAGGATGGCCCGGAAGACACCGGGGGCGGCGTGCCCCTCCACGGCGCCGGCGGCTGCTGGTACGACTGCGGCAACGGCGGGGTTGGAGCAGGCCGGAAAAGAGAAAAGTCATCTTCCTTCGGGCTTGGTTGTGCCGGCGCCGGCCGCGGCGGTGCGGCTGCTGGAAACAGGCTCTGGAAGTCGTCTCGAGGCGGTGCGGGTTTCGATCCGGCCGCTTGCGAGGGCCCCGGCGCGTCGAACATCCGCGTAAACTCACCGGGCTCCGTGGAGCGTGCAGGCGCGGCCGCCGGCGCCGGAGGCACGGCTGGCGGGGGCGGAGTCCTGCTCGGGGCCGGAGGCGACGCGGGGCTTGGAACCGGTCCACTCCCGGTGGCCTGAAACAAGCGCGTGAACTCACCGGGCGCCTCGGGACTCGGCGCTGGAGCCGCCTCTGGTACGGCAGGCGGCGTCGCGGGGGCCGGAGGCGCAGCGGGGCTTGCAGCCGGTCCACTCCCGGTAGCATGGAACAAGCGCGTGAACTCACCGGGCGCGTCTTCCGTTCCGGCGGCCTTGAGCGACTCGGCTCCCGGTTCTGTCCCCTGTGCCGGTTGTGCATCACCCGAACTCCGGAAGAGTTGCGTGAACTCACCCTGCTCACCGGGTTTGTCCTCGCCAGACGGTGGGCCCGGCGGAGGGGGCGTGGGCACGGCAAACACACCCCACGTCTGGAAATTCGCCCTCTCTTCAACGGGAGGCTGGTTTTCGGCACGTGCCTCAACCGACTCCTGTGTCTCGGCGAGCGGATCCGCGGGCTGCGGCCGGGCGGCTGTCCGAAACAGCTTCGTAAACTCGCCAACTGGTTCTGATTTGTCGCGCTGGGCCGGGTCGTCCGCCATCGGGTTGGCCTCTCTTTTACTACCTTCACACGAACTGGCCTCGGGAGCCAAGTCCGCCTAAAAGAGGTTCGATCGAGGCTACCGCTTTCCCCGGTCTCCGCCTCGCGCCGCCTTCGCGGCAAGCTGTGCCGTGTAGAGTTCCTCCATGCGTCGCGTGTATGCGGCCAGCGAGAAATCCCGCCGGATCGACGCAGAGGCAGCCTCTCCGAGGGTCCGCCGAAGCTGAGGGTTCCCGGTGAGCTGCGTGATCCGCGCCGCCAGCGCCTCGGCGTCCGCGGCTGGAAACAGAAGTCCCGTCTCGCCCTCGCGGATCAGCTCAGGGTTTCCGCCCACCTCGGACGCGATGCACGCGCAGCCGCAGGCCATCGCTTCCATCAAGCCATTCGACAATGCTTCCGACAAAGACGGCAGCACGAAGATATCGATCGCCTGCAGCCAGCTCGCCACATCGGATACGGCTGGTTCAAAATGGCATAGCTCGCGGATTGCCAACCGCTGCGCCTCCGCCTCCAGACGCTCCCGCATCGCACCGCTCCCCACCAGCAGCAAACGCAGCCCAGGTTCCCGTCTCACAGCGAGCGCGAATCCTTCGAGCAGAGTGACCAGTCCCTTCTCCGGCCGGAGCGCACAGACCTCACCAACGACCAAAGACGTCTCGGGGAAGAACGGCAGGCGCCGACGCGGCCGCGGTTGGAAGAGCGCCGTATCGATGCCGTTGTAGCAAAGGTGTACGCGGTCCTCGCGCACCCCTTCGTCGGCCGTCACGTGCCGCTGCATCGCCTGGCAGTTCACCACCACGCCGTCCGCCAGCCGGTCCGACCATTGCGTCAGACGGTGCATCATCGGGCCCGCCAAATGGCGGAAGGAAAGCTGGCTCGTCAGCACGACCGGAGTGCCCGCCCAGCGTCCCACTGGAGCGCTGAACACGCTCAGCGGTACATCGAATGCCTGCATCAACTGGATGCCGTGGGCCCGCAGGTACCGGCGCATGGCCGCGGCTCCGGCGAGCGCGGAATACGAACGGAAACTGCGGACTGGAAGCGCCTTCACGGGGATCCCTGCCCGCGACAGCTCCTCACCCCGGATCCCGTCCGGCAGGAAACAGGCGACATGCGGTTCGAACCGCGACCGGTCGATGTGCAACGCCAGCTTGGTGAGGTCGCGCTCGCACCCGCCCTGGTCAAGTTCCCGGACGGTGAGCAGAATCGGAACAGGAGCCATGATCTCGGATGGTCAGAACGCGCAGCGCGCCCGTGGAGGATGAGGCATCATGGGACGGTCTCCTCCATGGTACCGGTGTAGCGCTCGAAGATGTCCGCGAGCTGTTCAACATTGCGTCTCAGGTTGTACTGTTGCTCCACGGTGCGGCGAGCCTCCCTGCCGAGACGCGTACGCAGGTCTTCGGAGTCCATCAGGCGCTCAATCGCCGTTGCCAGCGCTCCGGCGTCGGCCGGAGGCACGAGCAGGCCGTTGAAGTCATCCCGCACCAGTTCCGGGATGCCGTCGACAAAGGTGGTGACGCAGGGCAGCTCCAGCGCCATTGCTTCCATCAGAACGACCGGAACCCCTTCGGCGAAACTCGGCAGGACAAATGCGTCCGCCTGGCGATAGAAGTCCAGGACCGCTCCCTGATCCTGCCAACCCACAAAGGTGACCTCGTCCTGCAAGCCCTGACAGCTTGCCAGCGCGGCAAGATCGGCCCGCGCCGGACCATCCCCGACCAGTGTCAACGCGGCAGTGAGGCCGCGCGCCCGCAGTTGCGCCAAAGCCTCGAAAAGAATCGAAAATCCTTTCCCCACGGTCAAACGCGCAACACTCAGAAGCCGGAACACGGGGCCGCTGCCGGACTTCGGAACCGGCACAAACGTGTCCGGGTCCACACCCAAACGGCAGACTTCGACCCGGGGGCTCTGCCCGCCTCCCGCGAAGCGCAGTACCTGGCTGCGGCCGTAATTGCTGATCGCTACCACGAAACGTGCCGCGCGCGCCTTTTCACGGAGCGCGAAGCCCTCCGGGTCGATGAACTCGTCCGAACCGTGGATCGTGGCGGAAAACGTCAGCGGGGCGGCCCGCGATGCCAGCAGGGCGATCGTGGACGAAAAGTGCGAGTGCAGGTGCGTCACGCCCGCGCGGACAAACCACGCCGCCGCGACCACCGCTTCGGCGAAGTACGCCAACCGCCGCGGCGCCTCGGCTAGATTCGGACGTCCCATCCGAAGTGCGCACCACAACGCGCGCACGTACCCGGCAGGGTACCTTGCCGCCATCATCGCGTGCGCGGCGGCAATCCGCCATGGCGGCGCCGAGAGAATCACCTGCGTGCGCGCCTGTTCCTCCGCTTCCTCGGCCGGGAGCCCTCCCGTCGAGGGGCGGATCGAGATCACAGTGAGATCCCAGCCCAGCTCTCTCAACCGGCGGATCTCCCGCAGGATAAACGTGTGATGGACCGTTGGATACTGGCTGACCAGGTATCCCAGACGCCTTTCTGGAACAGGCTGCATGGAGCGTGCGACCGATCCTCGAACCTAGCACACCGCCGGGCCGGTACGCCTCCGGGCCTGCTACCCTGAAACATCCGATGTGGACCGGCGACTACCGATACGTCCTGACCAACCTCATCATGAAGGACTTCCGCGTGCGTTACCGCAACATGTCTCTCGGCATGCTGTGGAGCCTGCTGAACCCTCTCGTCATGATGGGCGTCCTGACGTTCATCTTCACCCGCGTATTCCCCAGTGGAATCGAGAACTTCCCCCTCTTCGTGCTGTGCGGCCTGGTACCGTTCAACTTTTTCAGCCTGGCCTGGATCTCCGCTACCACCTCCCTGGTCGACAACACCGGACTGGTGAAGCGTGTCTCTGTCCCGCGTGAGGTCATTCCGGTCGCGGCCGTGCTGTCCAACTGCGTTCACCTGGGAGTCCAGATCAGCTTGCTGCTGGGACTGACGCTCCTGTTTGGCAAGGGCGTCCACGTCCAATGGCTATGGCTGCCCGTTGTCTGGGCGTTATTCATTCCGTTCGTCTGCGGCCTCGGCATGCTCTTCGCCGCCATCGACGTCTACATCCGCGACACCCGTTACGTTGTCGAATCAGGGAATACGGTCCTGTTCTGGCTCGTACCGATCTTCTATTCTTTCGAGAATATCCGTCCGGAATACGCCGATCTCTACCGCTTCAATCCGGTCGCGGCGCTCGTCATGGCGACCCGCAACATTCTCCTCGACGGGCAGGCCCCGGCCACTTCGCTCCTGCGCAATCTGACGATCGCCTCGGCGGCGATGTCTCTCGCCGGCTGGTTCGGCTTCCAGAAGCTCAAGCGGCGTTTTTACGATTATCTCTAGCGGCTTATGGCAGTCATCGAATTCCAGGGAGTCTCGAAGAGCTTTCAGCGCCATGCGCAGCGCCAGTTGCTGCGATCCCGGATCCGCGCCATGCTGACCGGCCAATTGAAAGACCGGTTCCAGGCGCTTCGCAACGTCTCCTTCCGCGTCGAGAAGGGGGAAAGCGTCGCCATCGTCGGCCACAACGGCGCGGGAAAGAGCACGCTGCTCAGTCTCATCGCCGGACTCGCCATCCCGGACGAAGGAGCGGTACACATCAACGGGCGTGTCTCGGCGCTTCTTGAACTGGGCTCCGGCTTCCACGGCGACCTGACCGGCCGGGAGAACGTTCATTTGAACGCCTCCCTGATCGGCTGGGACCGCAAGCGAACCACTGAGCTGTTCGATGCGGTGGTCGAGTTCTCCGGTCTCGGCGAATTCATTGAAGAGCCCCTGCGCACCTATTCTTCGGGGATGGTCATGCGGCTGGCCTTTGCCGTCGCCGTGCACATCGATCCGGAAGTGCTGCTCCTTGACGAAGTGCTCGTCGTGGGCGACCAGAGCTTCCAGGTCAAGTGCATCGACCGGATCCGCGAGTTCCGCCGCCAGGGCCGCAGCCTCATCGCCGTCTCCCACGCCCCGGCGCTGGTCCGGTCGCTGTGCGATCGCGCCCTCTGGCTCGACCACGGCGAGCTCGTCATGGACGGCGACGTCAACAGCGTCATCGACGCCTACCAGGGGAACATCGTGCGATGAAGAAGCTTGTCGTGTTCATTTTTCTCGTAGCGGCCGTCCAGGCTCAGGATCTGCGCGTGGCCCCGTTCTCGGCTGACGTGAGCCCCAAAGTGGGCGACCCGGTAGCCTACGTCGCGGCGCGCACCATTCTCGATCCGCTCAGCGCCAGAGGGATCGTGTTGTTAGGCGCGGGCGCTCCAGTCGTGCTGTGCGCCGTGGACTTCATCGGCATCGGCAACGAGGGCCACGACGCCTGGCGCACGGCGCTTGCCGCTGCCGCCGGGACCACGCCTGATCGCGTCGCCGTGCACACCCTGCACCAGCACGACGCCCCGCGTGCGGACCTTGGGGCCGAGCGCTACCTTGCCGAAGCCGGGTTGGGCGGCCGGGTCTTCAAGGATTCTTACGTGAAAGACACTGTCGCCCGCGCTGCCGCCGCCGTTCGCGCCGCTGTCCCCAAGGCCCGCCGCGTGACGCACGTAGGCGTGGGACAAGCGCGCGTCGACAAGGTCGCATCGAACCGCCGCATCCTGGGTCCCGACGGCAAAGTTGCGATCGGCCGGATGAGCGCCAGCCGCAATCCGGACGCGGTCGCCGCGCCCGAAGGCACGATCGATCCGTTCCTGCGGCTCCTGAGCTTCTGGGATGGCGACGCCCCAATTGCTTCGCTCACCTACTACGCCACCCACCCGCAGAGCCACTACGGCAAGGGCGACGTCACCAGCGAATTCGTCGGACTCGCCCGCGCCGCGCGCGAGAAAGAACTCCCCGGCGTCGCGCACATCCACTTCAACGGCGCCAGCGGCAACGTCGCGGCGGGCAAGTATAACGACGGCTCGCCCGAGAACCGTCCCGTGCTCACCGCGCGCATGGCGGCCGGGATGCGCCAGGCCTGGGAGTCGCAACGGAAAACGCCGGTCTCAGCCCGCGATGCCAGTTGGAGCCGCCGAGCGGTGCGCCTGCCGGACGCTCCTCATCTCGACCGCCAGCAACTCCGCAAGACCCTGCTCGATCCGGATGCGCGGTTCGAAGACCGGCGCGGCGCCGCGATGCACCTCGCCTGGCTTGACCGCCGCGGTCAAGTCGATGTGACCCGTCTCCGCCTTGGTGGCGTGCAGATCGTCCACCTGCCGGGCGAGTTGTTCGTCGAATACCAGCTTGCCGCGCAGAAGATGAGTCCGGATGGCGCAGTCCTCCTCGCGGCCTATGGCGATTACGGCCCCGGTTACATCGGCACGGCCATCGCCTACACGCAGGGCGGATACGAAGTGAGTCCCGGCGCCTCGCGCGTTGCGCCCCGGGTCGAAGAGGTCCTGCTCGGAGCCATGCGTCAACTGCTCACCGCGCCGCAGTAGTTCACCGCGGCGAGCGCGTACACCCGCGCGCAGTGCAGCAATTGCGCCACCTCCACCCGCTCGTCGTCGGAATGCGCGGTCTTGTAGGCGGGTCCGTAGTACACGGTGGCGACTCCCGCTTCGTTCGAATACAGATTCGCGTCGCCCACAATCGGCATCCCGACCACTTCGGCCTCGCGCCCATCGGTGGCCGCCGCATCCCCCAGCGCCCGGACCACCGGGTGATCCCGGGCGGTCTCGAACGGTTCCCGGCCTCCTTCCAGCGTGCAGCGGACGGTCAGGCCGGAACGGCCGGCAACGCGCCCGCACAGATCCGTCAATTGGTCCGAGAGCATCTGCTGGGTCTTGCCGGGCTGCCACCGCCAGGTGCCCGTAATCTGCAGCGGCGTCGGCAGCCGGTTCATATAATCACCGCCGGCGACGATCCCGACATTGACCCGTTCTCGCCCGCACAGCGGGTGCGGCGGCCGCTCCGCGAACTCCCGCTCGAGGCGGGCGAACTCCTCAAGAATCCAGCCCGCCCACCGGGCCGGATTCGCTTCGTAAGGCACATGCACCGTGTGCACCGGCCCCCGTCCGCTTTCGATCGCGATGTTGAAGATCGCCGACCCCAGACTCGCCGCCCAGATCGCGCAAGGCCCCTCGACAATCACAATCGCGTCCGGCCGGATGGCCCCCTCGCGAATCTGGGCGATGAGCCGCCGCGGCCCTTCCTTCTTGCCCTTCGGCGCTTCGTGGCCGACCACGCCGGTCAGCCACAGGTCCCCCGCCAGCCGGACGCCGGCCCTGCGCAGGGCCGAAGCGGCGTGCACCATCGCCACCAACCCGCCCTTCATGTCCTCCGCGCCCCGGCCGACCACCCACGCGCCGTCGCGGCTGGGAGGCGTGCTGGAGCCGGTGGGAATCGTGTCGGTGTGGCCGTTGAATAGCAGGCTCCGGCCGCCGCCCGCCCCCGCGATGCGGCACAGGACGTTTGGCCGCCCCGGCAGAAACTCGTCCAGTTCAGCGGCGAAACCCTCCCGCCGCAACAGATTCGCCAGAAATTGGCTCCCAGCCCCTTCGTCCCCGGTCTCGCTGCGCACTTCGATGAACGCGAGGGTGTCCCGGGCAATCCGTTCCGGGTCGAGATGGGCGAGAACCGACTGGACGATCACCGAATTCGAATTCTATCCCGGAACGAGCCGATTTTGCTTGACAAAAAGTACGCATCTGCATATATTCATTAGTAGGAACATATGGTTCCGAGTATCTTTCGAGGAGACTGACAATGAACCGCTTCCCCATGCTCACGACGTTTCCGGGCCGCCGCGGCGTCCCTCGCTCTTGTTCTGGCGCTGGTTGTTCCCGCCATCGCCGCCGCCGACACTGCCTCCAAGGTCGATGCGATCCTGACCGAGGCGCAAAGTGTTGAGCGCGAGGCGACGGAGCTTGCCAGCCACCTCAAGCGTAAGGACGTTTCCGAATCTGTGATCCGCGACAAGATGGAACCGCTCGAGAAGCACGTCGGAACACTGCACGAACTGGTCGGATCTCTGGAGGGAGAGCGTTCTTCGATGACCGCCAGTCAGGTTGCTGCGCTTGACCGAGTGAAGCTGAAGTCCGAACTGCTGCACGTGTTCACGAACAACAAGAAGAACATGCTGGAAGGCGACTGGCGGAAGAATCGCTCGATGCTTCGCGCAAAGGCCGAAGGCATCGCCAAACGCGCTCAGGCGCTCCGTCAGTCCGCCCGCGGGTTGAAGGACTCGTAGCCCGCCGAAACCTTCTGCCGCCCCCACTCGTTGGGGGCGGCAGATCTCTCCCAAGACCCATTCAACGATTTCCCAAGAGGAGGACCCAACCATGCTCGCCGCTCCGCTCTTCGCCCGTATCGAGAAGAACTGGGAACAGATTGTCGGCCAGATTATTGAACGCCGCAACCGCGATCCCCACTTGAGCCACTATAGGAACCTGTCCACAAACGAAATCTGCTCCCGGGTCCGGGACCTCACCTCGAACCTGGCCCGCTGGTTCGACGAGCCTGACGAAAGGCGGGTCCTTGCCCGGTACGAGGATCTGGGCCAGGAGCGTTTCAAGGAAGGAATTCCGCTGGCCGAGGTCCTTGAGAAGGTTCTCATGATTAAGCGCCACATTCGTCAGTACACGGCGGAACACAATCTCGCATTGACGCCGATGGAGATCTATGCCGAGGTCGAGGCGCTTCGGACGATGGCGAATTTCTTCGACCTCGTCGTCGTTGGCGTTGCGCGGGGCTACACTGCGGCAGCCGGACAGGCGCCGCTACGCCGGTCCGCTTGAAGACACTCTCAAGCTGCCGCCAGCCTTTGGGGCCGGTTGGCGGCAGGCGTTTTATCATGGAAGTACGGTGATCGCCACCAAGCCTCTCACCATCGCCGATCTCGAACGCATGCCCGACGATGGCATGCGCCGCGAGTTGCTGGAAGGAGTCCTTCTCGAGTTGCCTCCCGCCGAATGGTTGCATGTTTGTATCGCCCACAACATCCACGAAGCGATTCGCAGCGTAATCGCCGGCGGCAATCTGGGCAGAGTCTTCGTCGAAGCGGGCTTCGCCATCGCTGCTCAAGGCCGCCACTGGATCCAGCCGGACGTTTCGTTTATCGCCGCGGGCCGCCTGCCGCGGGGCGAAACGCCGAAGTTCTTCCCAGGTGCGCCGGATCTGGCAGTCGAGGTGATCTCGCCTTCCGAAACAGCCGAGGACGTGAACCGCAAGATCGAGCTTCTCCTGGCGTCGGGCGCTCAGGAAATTTGGGCCGTCTATCCGAAGACGCGGACAGTCGAAATCCGCCGCGGCGATGGCTCCGCGGCCGTGCTGCACGAGGCGGACACGCTTCACTGCCCCGTGCTCGGAGGCGCCCCGTTCCCCGTCCGCGCATTCTTCGCCGTGTAGGCCTCACAAGGGGCCGGCAAGCGGTGCGGGCGCCAGGCGCGCGAATGCCTCCCGTAAAGCCTCAGCGCGGACCGGCCATGTCTCCCGGTGCGCAGTCCGGATCCGCTGCTGCCGCGGCACCGCGTCGTCTTCCGCCGCCGCGCGCGCCATCTGTTCCACCATGTGGCCGGCGCTGTCCGCCAGGTAGACGAGCGGGCTGTAGTCTTCCATTTCCGGCAGCCGGGTACTGACCACCGGCAGCCCGTGGCTGAAGTATTCGTACAGCTTGATCGGGTTCGTCCCCAGAGTTAATTCAGTGCGCAGGAACGGAATCAGCGCGACCCGGTAGCGCGCCAGGTGCCGGTGCAGGTGTTCGTGCGGGATCTCCCCGCGGAAGCTGACATTCGGGTAGCGCTCCAGCCGCCGGATCGGCTCGTGCTCGACCCGCCCCACCAGTTCGAACCGCCACTCCGGATGCCGCCGCGCCGCCAGTTCGATCGCCTCCGTATCGAACCAGAAATCGAGCGCGCCCACGTAGCCCACCACCACCTGCCCCGACGCGGGGGGCAGAGCCGCTTCCGGATCGCGAAGCCACGACTCATCCACGGCGTTGCGGACGAGCACCGACTTCTCCGCGAGCCAGGGCAGGCGCGCCACGTTCGACTCCAACAGGTGCCGGGACGAGAACACGACCAGGTCGCTCGCCCGGAACATCTCGTCCTCGGCCTCGATCAGTTCCGGCGCGATCACGCGAAAGCCGTGCAGCACGTCGTGGCAGTCATACACAAGCGCGGCGCCCCGCCGTTCCCGCAGCCGCTTCGCCGCGTCCAGCCACAGCGGGAGACTGGCGATCTGCAGCAGGCGGCGGCTCCGGTGCGCGTCCAGAAGAGCCTCGATCTCGCGGACCAGTTGTCCCGTCTCGCTGCCCGAGAGCGCGCGGTGGTGGAACACCGGCTCCCGCGGCAGATGGATGTGCGCCTCCACCACGCCCGGCTCCAACTGCTTGGCGCGGCGCTTGCGGCTAAACGGGTACGGCTGGTGGAACTGCCGTCCGAGATGCGGATTGACGTAAAAGCAGCGATGCCCGAGACCCGCGAGCGTGCGCGCCAGGTGCTGCGTACGCTGGATGCGCGTGTGCCAGTCCGTCATTGGAAAGAACAGCAGGTCGGCTTCGTCGCCCGCGGGCCGCCCCGGCGCCGCGTCCGGATACTTCCAGCATTCCCGGAAGTACGATGGCCGCCCGCCCCCCGTGATGGGGAAGTACAGCCACTTCAAATAGTATGGGCGGACCGCTTCCTTGATGGATTCGAGAATCTTCGCCGGCCCCATGCCGCGCCTTCCTGGCTACGCCCCGGCTGCGGTCTTCTCCGGCAGCGCGGGCACGCGGAACCTCTCTCCATGATAGAAGACCACCTGGTAGCCCGTCTCCCGGCCGGTCCGCTCGATCCTCCATCCGGACAGGTACCCGCAGGCGGTCAGCTCGTTCAGGGATGGCGCCAGCTTTTCCTGGATCTTCGAGAGATGGGGGTACCGGCTGATGTTCAGGATCTGGCACAAGTCCTCATGCGGCATCGCAAAGCAACCCTGCTCCTGCGTCGTCGCGAGCCAGATCTGCAGCAGCGGCACCAACGTCTTGGCGATGTGGTTCCTGAGCTGCCGGTAGGTGTCCAGGTCGACCGGCAGCACATGGTTGTTGTTAATATTCTCCAGTTGCCACTCCGACAGCCAGACGTAGTTTTTCTCCGCAATCCGTCCGTCCGGCATCTCCGTGCCGAGCGACACGGACCGCTCGAAGACGTGAAATGTGTCAGTGGCGAAGATGCGCTTGCCGGCGAAGTACACGGTACCTTCCGAACTGATCCCCGTCAGCGTCATGCGCTTGAGCCAGTCATTGATGTCGTCGTAGTTCTTGCCCGACGTGACGCGCCTGCCCAGGACCCGCAGGAGTTCAGCCGAGGTGAAGCCCACCGGATTGCGCACCACACCCTCGCGCTTCCGGATGCCGGTGATGATCTTCTGCAGGGCGAAGTACTTGTCCTGGTCGGCCGTGATGGGCAATCCATACTCGGCAGACGGCAGGATTGTGGCGCGCGCCTCCACTCGGCGGTCCGCCAGCACCTTCTCGAACCGGATGATCTTCTTTCGTGTGCCCTTGATCCGTTTGCTCGACGGCGTGAAGAAGCCGAGCGACGCCAGATTCTTCTCAATCTTGATGAAGAGTGTGGGGAGAGCAGGTTTGGCCTCCGAGGGAAGTGGCTCGGCCGGGAACGCAGCCGGCGCCGCTGGCTCTCTCACTCTCACGCTATCGAAGACCCTCTCATGTTCTACCGCAGGATCAGCAGGATAGCAACGGGTTTCCCTCGACGAACAAACTCGTCGCCGCATTCGGGGCGCGGGGAACGAAGGTCGGCTTTCCCTTCCCGGACAAACAGTCAGCCCGGCGCCGTCCCCTTACCGCACAGGGCGAAAAACCGGCCTAAATTGAGGGATTTCCCTGCCGCCGTCCCCGCGCCTGCGATCTTCAGCCTTCCCGCAGAGAATAAAGGACTTGACTACGGCGGGCCACTTCCCTTGAAGGACAACGGAAGCCCAAAAATTTCTCCTCAAAACGGGAAAAAGGTGCTACCATGGTCAACCGGATGGTAAAGATCAGCGAAGACCGGTGTCCGGCTCCCTACGATACCGAGATTTCGTGTTGACATCTCCCGCATGAACCGAGTATAAGGGACGTTGACGATGGATCCTGTTCACGCTGCCATCATCCGTGTTGTTCAAAGATTCACAATGAAGCTTAATGGAGGCTACATGAAGAGACGTCTACACTGGACGGCGTTACCCTCGCTTGCAGCCCTTACCCTGACCCTTGTTCCTGTCTACGCGCAGGGACCGGCGATCGCCGTGGGCTCCGGGGGGGCGGGCAGTTCGCCGAGCCAGACCTATCAGCCGCCGGCTCGCATTCCGGCACCTTACTCCAGCAACAACCCACAGGTTCCAGCCGGGACCATGGCGTTGTTCGAAGGTCCGTCAGTGACGGACTACTTCAACTTCGAGCAGAATTTCATCTCCCCGCCGAATCCCCAGATCGCCGTTGGTCCAGACGACATCCTCATGATCGTCAACCGGCAGATCTTCCGCGTCCCGAACGGGAATGCGGCGGGTGTTGCCCTTCCCCAGACGAACGGGGCGGTCGACGACAATCCGTTCCGGACGGGTAACCCCTACGCCCAGAAGGCCTTCCTCGACACATGGATTGGCGAGACAGCGATGAATGCGCTGTGCCCGTCCCGCAATGTTGTCGAGGCTGACCCGGCGGTCTGTCAGATTGCCAACCCGACAGTCAAGTACGACCAGTTGCACGGGCGCTTCCTTGTCCTGTTCACAGTCGTAGACACTGGCCTGCGCAACACCGGTCAGGGTTACGCGCTACTGGCGGATCGCAAGGCAAGCTGGGTTCTTCTTGTCTCCCGCTTCGCCGCGCTCACCGATTCCGCTCAACTTCCCAGCGCAAGCAATCAGATCTTCGTCACCCCGACCACTCCCGACACCGTGACTGGCGGCAACGCGGCCAATTGGTCGCTGTGGTACGGCTCGGCCAGCGATGGGTTCGGCGGAACCCACGGGAATATTAATAGCGTTCCTGGCGTCATCGATCGTGCCCCTAACGGCAATCCTTTCGATTGCCGGAGCAGCGCCTATCAGCCCGCGGGTACGCTGCCAACATCCGTGTGCTACTTCCCGACCAATGCCAGGATTGGCATCGACAACGACACCGTGATCCTCTCGTCGGCCGTCTACAACGGCAACATCAACGTGGCGAATATGTCGCAAACCTACAACCCGGAGGGGTGCCTCCTTACGGCCAACAACGGTGTCCAGGTTCCCGACTGCACAAATACCGATCCCAGCCGGGTCTCCACGCCTGCATATGCCGGAAATCGTGTTCGAGTGATTAAGAAGAGTCAGCTCTACACTTCCCCCGGTGCCGCAGGTAACCCATTGACCCCTGGCGATCAGTTCGACGGCATTGCCGACCAGCCTGCTGCGACTGCCCATTACTACGACCTCTACTCCAACAATCTCGGCACGCCTTGGGCGGCGGGGACCGGCGTCGTGCCGCCTGTTCCGTTCACTCTGGTCGTTTCCAACAGTGCTCCACAGGTGGGTGCGGCGGTGACCCCAGGGTCCAAGTATGCTTCCATCCCTGTCGTCGATCATCCTCCTGTTCCGACGCTGGTGGAGCCGAGCTATCTGTCTCCGTACTTCTGCGAGCCGCAACACCTGCGTGGACGTCCGGCGGCAACCTTCTCGAATGCGCTCCTGCCGAACAGTCAAGGCGTGTCGCAATCGAACGCGTATCTGCTATGCGCCATTTCGACACCCACGGCGACAGAGCTCTCCACGTTTAGTCACTTGTTCGTGCAGACCCTGCACCATGTCCAGCAGACTCCGGCGTTCCCGGGCAGCCCGATTCTCGGCCCGCGCCCATTCATCGTCCACGCAGCCAATGCAAACGCCCTGGGCACCACCGCTGGGACAGCGAACATCGGCTGGAGCGGCTATCCGACGGCCGTTCCGGTTAATCCGCACAAGAACCCGGCAGACGTTGCGCAACTCGGCAACGTTCGCACCACTGCCAACGGCGATTCCGCGACTAGGCTGTTTGTCGGCGATAACCGCCCGCACAAGCTGGTCTTCCGCGAAGGCCACCTGTATGACGCCCGCGTTATTAGCACGCAAACGACACAGTTCAACTTTGCTGGCGCCAACTCCCCGCTAGCAACGACCGTCGCTTACGACGTCATTCAGCGGCTGGCTCCGACCAACCAGCCCCTACCGGTCATTTTCGCAAGCTGGCAGAACACTAGGGCCTATGCACCGATGTTTGATGTGCCTGCAAACGTCAGTCAAGTTGGCCAGATCTCGCCGATCAATGTCTTCCCGTATCTGGAGAAGCTGTTCGTGGCGACCACTCATCCACCGCTTGTCCAATCGGGCTTGGCAACTGACCGCCGTAACTGGGATCGCTCCTCGGTGACTCCCGCTCCGCTACCCCCAGTGGCGAACTGCTTCTCCAACCACACACAACCGGGTCTGACGTCGACCTCGGCGTGGCCTTCGTTGTTTGACATGAGATGCGGTGAAGATCCGTACGAGTCATTGTTCACCGTTCGCGATCCTGCCACCGGCCTCATCCGCCAGGCAACTCCCTTCGGAATCTACGGTGATTCCGAGACCGATCCAAACGATGGTAGCCTGTGGAACTTCGGGGCGTACGCAAAGCGTAAGATCACCACTCAAGCAGCAACGAGCCAGTGGGGTACTGTCGCGGCCAACTACAAGATGGATTTCCCCCTCAACGACCCCTACGGGAACTCCTATTCGGTTACTGTTCCTTCAACCCATCCGTTCTACAACGTGATCAGGATTGCGGGCCAGTTGAACATCATGCCGACGTCATTCATCACCAACTCTGCCGACGCCGAGGAGTATGTCACTCGGCGGAACATGGCTGAGTTAGTGATCCGGTCGATGATGGACGATGCTGCGGTTCAGAACATTCTGAACAACACGCCGCAGTTCGGCGGACCAACGCAAACAAGCTTCGCCGATGTCCCGTACTCCGCGACCGGCGATTGGAAGTACATCGAAGTCATGTACCGCCTTGGCATTACCCGTGGCTGTCTCGCGACCAGCGATGCCGTCCGTCGCTTCTGCCCGGATGAGAAGACCACCCGTCGCGAGATGGCGATCTTCGTCGTCCGTGCGAAGTTGGCCAACGTGTTTCCGTCGGTCATTAGCGGATGTCCGGTTGGCATCACAAACGGTACGAGCACTTCGACCAATGTGATGTGGCCGGCAGGGGTGATGACCAGTTGCGGTTCCGCCACTGGTGACAACTTCCACTTGTTCACCACGACTCTGCCTTATTTTGTCGACAACCCGATCGAGTCCTCGAACGATGCGTATCCTTTCATCCAGAAGGCTCGTGAGTTGCGGATCACCATCGGCAGAAACCTCGGTCCGGCGAATAATGCGCGCAACGCAAACTACTCCCCCGGACCGCAGATCAGCTTTGATCGGCCAGCAGCACATGAAGGCTTCTTGAAGCGTGGCGAGATCATTGCCATGATGGTTCGCGCGTTCTTCTTCTAAGCTTCGAGTCTCCAACTCGAACAACACGGCCCGGGCCACATCCAACCGGATGTGGCCCGGTTTTTATTTTGGGTGGCACATCATCCGCCAGTGCTGGGTTCGCCGTTCCCTCGACAGCCTGATGGACGTGCGAATCCGACCCACAGAAGCGCCCCTGCGCAAGAAGGTCCGAACGCAGCCGTCCGCACGGCACTGGCTCGCGGTCCCAATTGGCACGGGCCAACGAACTCCCTCTCCATCACAGACTTGGGACGTTCATCCGGAGGTCGCGTGCGAAGGGTGGTCCGGGAGTCCCAACTTGGGCGGCGCGAACCCCTCTGCCGAAGCTTCTGAGCTGCTAGTTGACCACCTGACCAGGTGCTTGATCGCAAGCCTGTTCCCCGAACCCTTGGCAGCGCAGCGCGCGCAGCACCCCAGAGCAGCTCGTCCCTACCCGGCCCAGCCCTCTCTCTCCGGCCTCCCTGGGAATCCTTGGCCTGGAGCGCAGCCGCAAGGCAGACGCCAACCTCCAGCAGTTTGCACCGCCTGAAGCGTGAATCAGAACCAGCTAAGGAAGGACGCACAATGGGGCAGATGCAAACGAATGACCCCGCCCAACGGCGACAACCGCATTTGAGGGAATACTCGGCCCGCAGGTTGGTACGGCAGCAGGGGTCTCGACCCTGATGTTGACTTGGTAGAGTCCTGCAACACCTGGTGTCAGTCCCGAGAACAGAGGGGTCTGGGTTCGCTCAGGCCGGACGGGTCCCGCATCGGACCCATAGACAACGGTTGCGCGGACATCGGTCATCGGCTGCGCCACGGACGGGGACGCCGCTCCGGACTGAAGGCGCTCCTCAGTCCTTCCCAGCCCATAGAGGTACACGGTAATGACCTCGCCTGAGCGCGCTGGATTCTCACGTGTGACAAACGAGCCGTCTGAATGAGTCACGGCCGCCTGGCAGGGCGACTGCTCCGCGGCTGGTGGCAAAAGCGTGTCACACGAGTTCACGATATGTGCATTGTCCGGGACGGCGGACAACGCCTGAGGCGCGCTGGGGACCCCGTCTTTGATCACCACGAGCGAAGCGAAGTTCTCGGGGCGCCGCGAACCCGGCACATTCGGCACCAGCTCGTACGGCACCTGCACCGTGACGGCGACAAGGGGTTGGCACTGATTCGTTGCGCCCGCGGGGCATTCCTCAACCGTGTAGATTGCGATGAGGGGCACCGGTAAGGGAAGAGCAAACGATTGGTAGAGAACAACTTCAAATCCAGCTAAGCGAATGGGCAGAGGATAGCCTGCCGCCATGACCGGCTGGGGCACGGGATCCGCGCTTCTGACAAACAACGAAACGATCTGACCTGGCGCCACATCGGGCGCCGGCTGGCGATATCCCAAGCCAGTGACGACCGGAGGCTGTGCCGCCGCGATATTCATGACCAACAGCGAAACCGCTACGAGGGTCCGCATAGTCGTAGTATACGACCGCCCGTTCCAGAGAACCAGGCCTATCTGCCCTCTGCGGCCCTACGGCTGCTCCTTAGGCCAAATGACGTCTCCCGCGGTGTTCAAATAGAGGACCTTGTCGGCCTTCCTCACTAGGGCGAGACCTTCAGTGAATGGGCCAACGTCGTCATACTCCGCCTTGATCGCAAACTGCCCGTCGCGGTTCACGTAACCCCACTTGGAATCGGCCATCTGAACACCTGCCAGCCCTTCCGAAAAGGTTCTCGCCAAAGTGAAGCGTGCGGGAATGACCATCTCACCCTTGGCGTTGATAAACCCCCAACGGTAGCTGGCAGCGATCCCTTCCTCGACGGAAGCCAAGCCCTCCGAGAAGCGGTTCGCACTCTCAAACCGCGGCTCGATGACGTACTTCCCGCCTCGGTCGATGTAACCCCAGAGCTTGCCGAGCACCCGCACCCCCGCCAGACCCTCCGAGAACGGAGTGACTCCCTCATAAATCGGGCGAACAACGAAATCACCGCTAGGATCGATGAATCCCCAACTCGTCACGATCACCCCACCGGGAGCAACAACTGTCTGCAGCGTAGGCGCAAGACCCTCGAAGAACTGCCCGACACCTGTGTACTTGGGTTCGAAGAGAACCCTTCCCGACGTATCGATGACAGTGAACTTGCCGCCGATCCTTACCGAGGCATACCCGTTGGCGAAAGGGAGGACCTGCTCAAACCGTGGTTCGATCACATAGGTTCCGGTCCGATCAATGAAGCCCCACCGTTCAGTCTTGACGTCAAGAACCGCGCCCAAACCGTCAGAAAACGCCATTGCCTGCCGAAACTGCGGCTCGATCACTTCGTCGCCATTGGCGTCGATGTAGCCGAACACTGTTCCGACTGGGATCGGGTGCAGCACCGGCCCCGAATCGAACGGTGCTGCTCGTCCAGCCGACGTGTGTTTGCAGGCCGGAGAAACAAGCAAGACCAAAGACCATGTGAGAGTGAGTGCCAGCTTTTCCATGCGTTGAAATGCAGCGTATCTTAATAGATGTTACCAGATAGAAGCTGAGACAACACCCTGCGACCGCAACTGCCTGAAGTGCAAACCCCTCAGGCAGGACTCGCTTGATCCAGCTTGATCCCTAAAGTAATTTTCCAGCAAGCCGCGTGACCGTGACTTCCGGCTTGAGGTGCGTATCCAGCCAGCCGTAGATCAACTGGCGCGATTCGTGCTCGACGGAGTGCTTGCGTCCGTGGACGTAGAAGGCGAAATTGTCCGGCACACCTTCCAGCTCATAGACATCCATCACCTTCATGAGCATCGGAATACGCTGGCGCTGCACGAGCGGGTCGCCGTCGTTCATTCCGGAAAGATCGAGGAACGCGCGCGGCGCGATGAGAGCCATGATCTCGTGGAAATCGATGGGCGGGAGCTTGCCCTCGAGCAGGCCGGGGCGGATGTGACCGAAATAGACGTACCAGCGGTCGCGCGCCCATTCGGTGACCTTCGGATTGTGGCGGAAGAAGCTGGCGCTGCAGTTGCCCGCCGCGACTTTCACGCGCGGGTCGTAGGCGGCGAGGAACATCGTGCCGTGCCCGCCGAGCGAGTGTCCCATCGCGCCGATTTTGCCGCCATCGACCTCGGGCATCGACTGAAGCACGTCGATGGCGATCGAGTGCTCGTAGGTGAATTTGCCGACCGCCGTCCATTGCGGATGCTTCTTGTAGAAGCGGCCGGTTTCGTAGGGTCCCTCGGGCGGCAGGCGGTGTCCCGCGACGAAGTGGTCGGGAGCGATGACGACGTAGCCGCGGCGCGCCAGGTGGTCGAGGTAGGCCTTGTCCGGGTTATCGACCAGACCGGCGGCTTGCTCCTTGCCGCGGGCGAATGTCCCATGCAGGGCCACCACCGCGGGCAGGCGTCCGTCGCGCCGCAGCGGCACGCCGATGTAGGCGTGGGCGCGCTCGCCGCGCTCCACGTTGTAGCTGACGAGCCGGCGCTCGTAGATACCGTCGACGCGGACGGTCTCGTGCACCTGAAGATCGAGCGGCGGTTTCTCCGGCTTGTGACCGTCGCGGATCAGGTCAAGATACCGCTGCCGCAGGTCCTGCTTGCGCTGGCGCCACTGTTCGGGGGTCGCGACGCCGTCGAGCAGATCGTCCCAGGAGGATCGGACCGCCGGCGGATCGGACCGCCAGCGGATCTTCGGCTCCTGCGCGGACAGAAGGGCGGTGCACGTGGCGGCCAGAAGACAGATTTTCAGCATGTCGCTGCCAGTATGCCACGCAAGCGGGGGTGTTTACTCTTTTCCCGTTCCAGCAGTTCCAGGTAGAGCATCATGCTATGTCCGCTTTTCAACGTCTCTTCGAAGTCGGCTGCGACCAGTGTATCCCGTCCGGCCCAGGCATATAATTGAAGAAGCCATGCCGCCCGGGGGCGAGTTTCGCATTCCGCTTCTGGCTGCCATCCTGGTCTGCCACCTGGTAGCGCAAGTCCGTGCGCCGGTCCCGGTGCAGGTTCCCGGCGGAGGGCAGACCCCGGCGCCGCGCGACCCCTCCGACCCGCGCAACATTCCCTCGGCCGAGATCCCGATGCCCAGGTTGCCGCGCATCCCGACGCCACGCCCGCCGCGTCTGCCTGGCGGCAAGAAGCCTCAGGCGGAAGGTCCCGGCGCCACTCAGGAAGAGTTCGGCGAAATCACGGGCGTGGTGCGGGAAGTCCAGGCCGCCGTCCTGATCCTGGACAACGCCGAGGGCGCTGCTGTCCACCTCCGCACCACCTCGCAGACGCGCTACCTGCGCAGGGGGGAAGCGATCGCGAGGGAGGAAGTATCCGCCGGCACGCCCGTGCTGGCCGAGGTCCAGGAGGATGAATTCGGCCGCGTGTTCGCACTCTTTGTGCACGTCCACCCCGGCGCCTCCAGGAAGCCGCGGGAACCGCGCGAGGACGACGGCGATCAGCCGCCGGTCCTGCGCCGCCGCGACGAACCGGCGCCGGCTCGCCCTCTCACGACGGACCGGCATCTGGTGGACCGCGCCCGCGAGGAGGTCTTCCGCTTCACTGACACGCTGCCCAATTACATTTGCGACCAGGTCACGACGAGGTTCGAAGGCGGGTCGCGCGACGGGCGCTGGCGCAAGAAAGATGTCGTGACGGCGGAGGTGCTTTCGGTCGACGGCGCCGAGCGGTATCAGAACGTGCGGGTGGGCGGCGCGCCCGCTTCGGAAGCGCAGGCGATCGCCACGGGATCGTGGTCCACCGGCGAGTTTCTGACGACCATGCGCGACGTGTTCTCACCCGCGACGGCGGCGGCGTTCGTCGCGACCGGCACCGAAACCGTGGGGCGCACTCCCGTGCGTGTCTTCTCGTTCGAAGTGGATGAAGCCGGATCGCACTGGCAGACACGGGTCGGCGAGCAGAAGGCGTTCCCGCCCTACCGCGGCGCGGTACGGATTGACCCCGTGTCGGCGCGCGTCTTCCGCATTGAAATGGAATCGCTCCGCATGCCCGCGGATTTCCCGATCGAATGGGGGGACTACATGGTGGAGTACGGCTGGGTGCGCATCGACGGCGCACCGCATCTGCTGCCGGTGCGGGCCTCGAATACGTCCTGTTGGCGAAGCGGCGGATGCGTGCGGAATGAGATCGAGTTCCGCAACTACCGGAAGTTCACGGCGGAGTCGGCGATCTATACGACGGAATCGACGATCGAGTTCGAGACCGGCAAGAAAAAGCCGGATTAGCGGACGCGCTTCAACCAGCCGTTGGGATTGTAGGTAAGCCCGTATTTTTCCCTGTCCCGGTCGGCGACGAAATCGCCGTTCCGGGCAAGGAACTCGTGGACCGCTTCCATCGGCCCCTGCTTGCCTGGACCAGGACTGAACTCCACGTGGATCGGGTGACCGTTCAGGTGCGTGTCCTGCACGATCATGTAGCAGCCCACGCAGACGAGCGGGCTGTACATTTCCATTTCACGCAGCACGTGCTCCTTGCTGTGGTCCGAGTCGAGGATCACCATCACCCGCTCGCCACTTTGGACTTTCGCTTTCATGGCGCCGACAATCGCCGGATCGGTCGATGAGCCGGTGAAGTACTCGATGCGGGAATGTTCCGGCTTGCCCGGCAGATTTTCGATATCGACTGTGAGGATGCGTCCGTGCCGCAGCAAATCCATGATGGAGGCATAGTACGCGGCTCCGCCCCCAAGCCGTGTGCCGGTCTCCATCAGAACATCCGGGCGGGTCTCGTGCAGGATCTCCTGCACCACCCACAAGTCGAGCGGCGTCTGCATGGTTTCGGTTCCCAGCCAGCGCGTGTTCTCCATCGTTTGCTTCCACCACTCGTTGTGATACTGGCGGTGGAAGGCATGGGTGATGTCCTGCTGGCTGAAATAACGGAGTTGCCAGTTGCCGACGCGCAGCGGTTCGTGAAAAACGTGCGTGACGAACCAGAGCATCGAACCCGCGCCGGCGAACAGGCAGACGACGGCGATGATCACGGCATCCCAGGCTTTGATCTGCTGACGCATAGGGTTCCTTTAGCGGACGCGCTTCAGCCAGCCGTTGGGATTGAACGTCAGCCCGTACTTCTCCCGATCCCGGTCCACGACAAAATCGCTGTTGCGGGCCAGGAACTCATGCACGGCTTCCATCGGACCTTGCTTGCCCGGTCCGGGGCTGAAGGCGACATGGACCGGGTAGCCATTCAGGTGGGTATCCTGGACAACCATGTAGCAGCCGACACAGACAAGCGGTCCATACATGTCCATCTCCTGGAGGACGTGCTCCTTGCTGTGGTCCGAATCCAGAATCACCATGACCCTTTCGCCCTGCGCCTTCGCCTGCATGGCGCCAACGATGGCGGGATCGGTCGACGAGCCGGTGAAGTACTCAATCCGCGGGTGATCCGGTTTCCCGGGATGGTTGTCGATATCGACCGTCAGAATGCGGCCATGCCGCAGCAGGTCCATGATGGAGGCGTAGTAAAAGGCGCCGCCGCCGAGCCGTGTCCCTGTTTCGACGAGAACGTCCGGCCGCGTTTCGTGCAGGATTTCCTGGGTGACCCACATGTCGAGCGGGGTCTGCATGGTCTGCGTTCCCAGCCACCAGGTGTTCATCACGGTCTGGTCCCACCACTCATCGATGTACTGCTTGTGGAAGGCGTGCGTGATGTCCTGCTGGCTGAAGTAGCGCAACTGCCAGTTGCCGATACGGAGCGGCTCATGGAACACGTGTTTGACGAAAGCCAGCATCAGTGCCGCTCCGGCAAAGAAGCAGACGATGCCGATGATCGCCGCGTCCCAAACTCTCAGCTTCCTCATGGCTGGGTGTTGATCGGCAAACGAGCGGGGTTACTTTAGGCGGGCCCTGCTGGTAGAATCAAGAGGTTAGATCGTCCGATTCGATTGATCCACCCATGCAGAAGTTGCCTTCGTTCCTTCTTTGCCTTGCGGCGCTCGCCGGACTGTGCGCCTGCAAGCAGACCTCGTCCTCGCGGCGGGCGGCTCCCTACGACCAGGGTCCGGCGTTGTTCGCGGTCACTTCCGGGGACAAGTTCGGCTACATCAACGCCCAGGGCGACATCGTGATCGAGCCGCGGTTCCTGCGGGCCCTGTCGTTCTCCGACGGACTTGGCGCCGTGCAGGACGAGACCGGCCGCTGGGGGTTCGTCGATCGCACGGGCAAGTACGCGATTGAGCCGACATTCGAGCAGGTGCTGCCGTTCGCCGAGGGGTATGCCTCCGTGAGGGTCGGCAACAAATTCACTGTGATCGACACCTCGGGCACTGCCATGTTCGAGGCAAAATATGCCGGCGTGAGCCAGTTCTTTGAAGGACTGGCGCCGACCCTGATGAGTATGCCTGTGCCTGGAGGAGTGATGGCGACGGCCTGGGGCTTCATCAATCCGAATGGAGATTTCGTGATCCCGGCCCAGTATGATGGCGTCACGCCCTTCTCCGACGGTCTCGCCGCCGTGCGTGCCCTCGGCAAACTGTGGGGCTATATTGATCGCGACGGGAAGTACGTGATCGAACCCCGGTTTGAGACGGCCAACCGGTTCTCCGAAGGGCTGGCGTCGGTCGAAGAGGGCCTCTCCGCCAAGTATCGCTGGGGGTTCATCGACACCAAGGGCAAGATGGTGATCGAACCCCGGTTCTCCCTGGCCCGCATCTTCTCTGAAGGACTGGCTGGCGTGCAGGTGGAGGATGCCAAGTGGGGGTACGTCGACCGGCAAGGCGAGTGGGTGATCAAGGCAGAGTTCGACGATGTCTCCCCGTTCGTCGAGGGAATCGCTCTTGTCAAGAAGGGCGATGACCAGCTCTACATCGATAAGACCGGCAAACAGATCTGGCCGAAGCAGTAGTCTCCCGGTACTGGTACGGCGCTGGACGCGTATAATGGGGCCATGTGGCCTCCGGTGCGGCTTGCTGTTCTCGGACTGCTGCCCTTCCTGGGCGCGGCCCAAGTCCCGAATGTCGCCGGAGCGGGTTACCGCGCTCCCACTGTGACAGTGGCCCCCGGACAGATTGTCTCGGTCTTTGTCCGCACGGCGACGCATCTGAGCGAACCTGTCACGGCGAGCCAGTTCCCCCTTCCGACGACCTTGGCCGGGTTCACCGTCGTTCTCCACCAGACGTTCGCGGGGCCGGTGAATGTGCCTCTGCTGGCAGTGTATACGGCCGAGGCGTGTCCCGCTGAAGGACCGCCGAACTGCCGGCCACTGACTGCGATCTCGCTGCAGATTCCCTTCGAGTTGGCTCCGAACGTACCTGGATCGCGGCGGCCGGAGAATTTTGCCTGGCTGGTGGTACTGGACCAGGGACAGCCAAGCGAGCCTCTGCCGCTTTCCTCGGTTCCCGACAACGCGCACGTCGTGAACTCGTGCGACGCGACCACGCCCCCGCAACCGGGGCCGCCGGTGAATCCTGATTCGTGCCGGCCGGCGGTGACGCACCCCGACGGGTCGCTGGTGACGGCGGAAAATCCAGCTCGCGCCGGACAGCCGGTCACCATCTACCTCTATGGTCTCGGCCGCACCGATGAGCGGCTTCCGAGTGGAGCCGCCTCGCCCGCTCCGGCCGAGCCGCTAACGGACGTGCGGGCCGCGGTTGCTTATGGGGCCAACCCTCCAGCGGCCCGTCCAGGCGCTTCCGGGTCTCCGGCATTCGCCGGACTCACGCCGGGGCTGGCCGGACTGTACCAAGTCAATGTCCTGTTGGCCGCGCCGCCTGCCGGGACGCCCGCCTGTGGACCCGGCATACCCGCGAATGCGACGGTCAGCGTCGGGCGGGGATATTCCTTCGCCGGCGCCAGCTTCTGCGTCGCGCCGTAGGCTCTCTCCGCCAAAGCCAATCTACGCCGCGGAAGCGTGAAACTCCAGGAACGCCTGCGCGACCGTTGTGACGATCGCCTGCTGGTAGAGAGCCCCGCGCTCAGCGGTGGCGTCAGCCGGGCTGTCCGTGTACCCGTCCATCGCCTGCCAGCTTCCCGGGTGCTCCGGACGGTACGGCCTCTGCCAGGTGCGGGGATCGGTATCCGGGACGTTGTTCCGGCGCGGGCGCTCCGCCGCCACGCGTTCGCCGCGCAGGGCCAGCATCATCGACGTCTCGAAGATTCCCGCGTGGCCCGGCAGGCGCATCCCCTTGTGCGCGTCGAGCGCCACAAGCGCGTCCCAGGCAATCGTCCAATAGGACGCCGCGGCCACGTGCGCCGGATGTTCGAGCGCGATATCGCGCGCCACGAGTTGCGCCAGTTCGTGATTCCCGCCGTGCCCGTTCAGCAGGAACAGGCGCCTGAATCCGCTGCGCACCGCCGCCAGGACGATTTCGTGCAGCGCCCGGTAGTACGTTTCCGTCGTCATCGAGAACGTCCCGCCGAACGGGATGTGGTGCTGCGAGCAGCCGAACGGCAGCGGCGGCGCCACCAGCACGGGAATGCTCTTCGCGGCTTCGCGCGCCGCTTCGCGCGCAATGTGCTCCACCGTAAACCAGTCTGTGCCCACCGGCAGGTGGGGGCCGTGTTGCTCGGTGGCGCCCAGTGGAAGCACCAGCAGCGCGGATGGCGCGGCGTCGCGCAACTGCTCGCGCGTCAGATCAGCAAAAAACAGGCTTGGCAACTGGGTGGGAATGCTCACCGCGTGAGTATAGCAGCAGAAATCCTGAGGGTTCTGGCGCAATACTGTCGCCGATTGCTCCTTCCAGCGGTCTGGCCCCCATCGTGCAAGCGATGCAGCCATACCCACGGGATAGAAAGGATCGTGCTCTATGCCGTCTACGATGAGCCGCAGAGGCTGGCTGGCCGCCTTGGCCTCCGTTCCCGGCCTCTTCAAGATCAGCGAAAGTACAGGGACCGCGCAGACGCTCAACCGCAACTCTGCTCCGAGCGATCTGAAGATCACCGACATGCGGTCGGTGCTGGTGGCGTCGAACTACGACTACCCCATCATCCGCATCGACACCAACCAGGGCGTTTACGGACTCGGGGAGGTCCGTGACGCCGGCCGCGAGGGAACCGCGCTTGTCCTGAAGCCGCACATTGTCGGGCGAAATCCGCTCGCGATCGAGCCGATCCTGGACAGCGTGCGCATTTTCTCCAACCATCAGCGCATGGGCGGCGGCTTCAGCGCACTCGACATGGCGCTGCACGACATCGCGGGCAAGGTGTACAACGTGCCTGCCTGGCGTCTGGTGGGGTCGAAGTACCGAGACCGCATCCGCATCTATTGCGACACCAACGAAAGCAAAGATCCCAAGATCTACGCCGAGCGCTTCAAGAAGCGCAAGGAGCAGGGGTTCACGTTCTTCAAGATGGACCTCGGCACGCGCATGGTAGCCGACCGCCCGAACGCGGTCAACGACCAGCGCGTGGCTACCGAAAAAGGTCTCGCCTACATGTGCGAGTACATCCAGGCGGTGCGCGATGCGATCGGATGGGAAGTGCCGCTCGGGATGGATCACTTCGGCCGCCTCAACACCAAGGACAGCATCCGCTACGCGCGGGCCTTCGAGAAGTTCAATCTCGCCTGGGCCGAGGACATGATCCAGATCGGCCACCTCGGACCCGGCGGCGACGCCCCGCTGAACTGGCGCGCCTACAAGGAACTGAAGGACGCCACGACCACGCCCATCGCCACGGGCGAAAGCCTGTTCGGCCTGCCCGAGGGCTTCAAGGAGTTCATCGATCAGCGGGCGCTCGACATCGTACACCCCGACCCGCTGACCTCGGGCGGTATCCGCGAAACCAAGCGCATTGCCGACTATGCCTCGCTCCACGGTGTCGACACGGCAATCCACTTCGCGGGTTCGCCGGTGGGTTGCCTGGCGTGCGTGCACATGGCGGCGACGTTCAAGGACATGCTCGCCATGGAGAACCACGCGGTCGATATCCCCTGGTGGGATGACCTCGTGTCGGGACCTGGGAAGCCGATCGTCAACCGGGGCTTCATCGAAGTGCCGGACACGCCAGGCTTGGGGGTCGAATTGAACGAAGCCGCCGTGCGGGAACACATCCGCAAGGGCGGCTACTTCGAGCCCACGCCCCAGTACGACGACTACATCCTGGACCGCTTCCGCATCGGCGGACCGTATCCGCACCTCGATGAGCACGGCAAGCCGGTCGTAAGCCGGTAGAGGCGAGGCTGTCGGGACAAGACGGAACTTACACCCGCGACAGCACGAGCGCCGCCACCGGCACCACGAGACCCAGCGCAATCAGTACCGATCCCACCGTGCGTTCCGCAGGATGCCGGTACCAAAGATAGATGCCGGTTGCTCCGAGGACGAGCAGCGCAATCGAGCCAGTCAGCGACAGCAATGCCCAGATAGTGCTTGAGAAGAAGTCGTGCCAGAATCCGTGCGTCACGTGAAGCTGCACCATCGTTTCATAGAAGCTGAAGCGCCGCGTCCGTAGTTCGGCGTGGCCGGTGGAAGGCGAATAGCGCACGTTCACGTGCGTTCCCGGACGGTGGATGCCAAACGTCGAGAGTTCCGCGCCCGCCTTAACGTTCATGAGGTCGCCACGGACCCCGTGCTGCCGCATCAACGCGCGCGCCGCGGCGCGAGGTTCGAGCGCGGGTTCGATGGTCACGGCGGTGTTCGTCTCGCGCGGACCACCGGGAAACCACGGGCGGTAGATGATGACCACCGAGCTGAAGGCGAACATCGCCGCCACCAGGAAGAACGCCAGACCGAGCGCCAGGTGGGTGTTACGCATTAGCTGAAACATCGCGCTACCTCGTCGCCACCCACAGCGCGGCCACCGCCGCGGATGCTCCGCCGAATGTCAGCCACGCCCACGCCAGGCGCGGACGCGTCGCCAACCAAAGGTACAGCCCAGTGAGCGTCATGAAGCAGAAAGCCCACGTCGCGAATTCGTTGTAGTAACCCCAGACGCGCGCCGGCCAATCCGGCGGTCCACGCCGCGAACTCCCTGCGTGCATCGCGGAAAGGAACCCGGCGAGGTTGTTCTGCCGGACTTCGATGCGGATGCGGCGCTCCGTTTCGAGGTAGGTGACGTCCCGGCGTCCGTTCGGCGTGTAGAGGACGAAGCTGAGGTTCGCGTCGTTGTCGCGGCGCGCCTGGTTCGGTGGTCGTGCCATCGTCAGACCCGACGCTTCGAACACGCGGACGGCGAGCGCCTTGTCATCGAGGTCGCCGGGAGCATCGAACGCCACGAACCGCGTGTCCGACACGGGGGCCGGACGCCAGTTGCCTGGTGATGGCAGAAAGACCGCCCCGATCCCCGTCACCCCCCAGACGATGAACGCCGTGAACGACACCAGACCGGCATACATGTGGAGCTTTTTCAGCCAGTCGAACATGATCCGTCAGTGTAGATCATATTGGAAGCACCCGGAGGAGACCGCAGTAGCTCCGGCTTGAAGTGACTTGCTCCCTCGTCTTCGCCACGGGACAGGGGACGTAGGCATCCTCTGGGCAGGCTGTTCTACGGATTGGGCGTTCTATCGTCCATTCCATCTTCGGTGAGTGCTCGATCAAGCAGCGACTTGATCACAGCCTGCCGGCTGATATTGAGGCGGGCTGCTATTGCGTCAAGCCGCCGGAGCATGCCTTCCGTCAGGTCAACATTCACCCGGCGGATTGGCCGGATCACAGTAAATTGGTTCGTGAAGTGCGCGGATACGTCTTCGCCTCGAGACGCCAGGTCCGCGATCTGATCTGCGTTAGGGACTTTCTTACGCATTCTCGGCATAGCTTTGCTCTTCTTGGACCGTTGCCTTCCAGGCGGTCACCAGGTGGTAATACTCACCAAGCGAATCGTGACGCACTTCGAAGATCACGGAACAGAGCCTGCCGCGGCACCAGCCTATCGCGCGGAACTGCTCCGGTTCATCGCGTTTGCGGTCAACGATGTACGTCTGGTCGAAGATTTCACTCGCCTCAGCGAGACTGATCCCGTGCTGCCTCTTTACCCTTTGGCTCTTCTTTGCGTCGTATTCGAAACGCACAGGTATGTAACTGTTATACCAATCCGCGATGCCGCCGCGATCCGCCCGCGCCGCGATATAAGGGTTGTATGCCTTCCCGGTTGTGGTGGACGATCTTGCCCGGCGCGCTTCTCGTGTGCGGCGCCTGCGCCAAGCGCGGCGGCGAACCGCCCTACTCCCCGGCCGAATCCATGGCCCGCATCCAACTCGACGCCGGCTACCGGATCGCAGTGTTCGCCTCCGAGCCGGACGTCGTCTCCCCCGTCGCCATGGATATCGACGAGGACGGCCGCATCTACGTGGTCGAAAACCCCGGCTATCCTCTCGACGTCGAAAGCCGCGTCGGCAGAATCAGACTGCTCGAAGATACCGACGGCGATGGCAAGCCCGACCGCGCGACCGTATTCGCCGAAGACCTGGTGCTCCCCACCGGCGTCATGCGCTGGAAGCAGGGCGTCCTCGTCACCGACGCGCCCGACGTCTGGTATTTCGAAGACTCAGACGGCGACGGCAAGGCGGATGTCCGCCGCAAGGTGCTCACCGGCTTCCCCCTCACAAACCCCCAGCACACCGTCAACAGCCCGCTTTACGGGCTCGACAACTGGATCTACCTCGCCCACGAAAACCCGACCACCGCCGTCATCTTCGCCGACAAGTTCGGCGACCGCGGCAGCGACATCCGATATGCGGACCGCCCGAAATCCGCGATCTCGGAGCGCGGGCGCAACATCCGGTTCCGCCCCGATACAGGCGCGCTCGAAGCGCTCGCCGCGCCGTCGCAGTTCGGCCAGCAGTTCGACGACTTCGGGCGCCACTTCGTACTCAACAACACCTACCACGCCCGCCACGCCGTGATCGAAGCCCGCTACCTGAAGCGCAATCCCGATCTCCCCGTCGCCACCGCGATCGAAGAAATCTCCGCCCACGGGACGCCCGCCAAAGTCTACCCGATCGTCGCCCAGGCCCGGTTTGAGATGCTGACGAACATCGGCCAGTTCACGTCCGCCTGCGGGCTCACCTTCTGGCTCGGCGGCGCGTTTGTCGCCGAACCGGCGCACAACCTCGTACACCGCGATGTCTACACGCCCGACGGCGCGACGTTCCGCGCCGCGCCCGAAAAGGAAGGCACCGAGTTCCTCGCCTCCACCGACCCCTGGTTTCGCCCCGTCAACTTCTATGCCGGACCCGATGGCGCGCTTTACCTGCTTGATTACTACCGGCTTACCATCGAGCACCCCGAATGGATGTCGACCGAAACCCACACATCGAGCATCCTCACCGAAGGCAGCGATCTCGGCCGCATTTACCGCATCGCGCCAGCCGCCGGAGCACCGTCGAAGGACGAGCGCCCCCGTCTCAGCACCGCGTCCGCGGAGGAACTGGCTGCACACCTCGCGAACGCCAACCCCTGGTGGCGCCGCACGGCGCAACGCCTGCTCGTCGACCGCCAGGCCGCCGAGGCCGCGCCGCTGCTGGCGGAGATGGCCGCCTCGCACGCATCCCCGGTGGCGCGCGTGCACGCCCTGTGGACCCTCGAAGGGCTGAAGCGTCTCGACAGCAGCCTCGTCGCCAAGGCGCTGGCGGATCCCGCCGCAGGCGTGCGCGAGAACGCTGTCCGCCTGGCGGAATCGCGCCCCGAGCTTTCCGTCAACCTGCTCGCGATGGCCGCTGAACCGGACCCGCGTGTTCGGTTTCAGCTCCTGTGCACGCTGGGTAGCGTCCAGACCGCCGAAGCGCGCCGTGTGCGGGACCGGCTGCTGGCGGCGGATTTCGGCAGCCGCTGGACCCAGATCGCCGCTCTGGGCGCATCGCCCGAAGAGGCGCCGCGTCTGTTAGCGCTGGGGGTCCGGGAGAACGCCCCGCCCTCATTCTTCCGGCAAGCGGCGTCCGTCATTGGCGCGCGCAACCGTCCGGCCGAGGTGCAGGCGGTGCTGGCCGCTGTCACGCGGTCGTCTGAAGGCTGGCGTGGCGAAGCGCTCGACGGGCTCGCCGCGGGACTTCGCACCAGGAGCGCCAAACTCGCGCCCCCGCTCGACACCCAACTCCTCGCGCTCTTCGACGACGCAACCGTCGGTGATGCGGCGCTCGGGGTGCTCGAAACCACCGGACTGCGTGACTCAGCGGGGGTCCGCGCGGCCGCGGCACGTGCGGAGCGAACCGCGCGGGACCGCACCGCGGACGCCGGACAGCGATCCGGCGCCATCCGTCTGCTGGCTCTGCGGGACCCGGCGTCGCGGCGGACGTTGTTCGAGGACTACGCAAGTCCGGCCGAGCCGGAGCCTGTCCAGATCGCGGCCGTCCGCGCCCTGGGAGCCATCCCGGGACCCGAAACCGGCCGCTTCCTGATCGAACGCTGGCGCGGGTTCACGGCGCCCGTACGCATGCAGGCGGCCGATTCGCTCTACCAGGACCCGGACCGTATCCCGCTCGCGGTGGCAGCCCTGCAGAACGGCGATATCCAACCGTGGACGCTGGCATTCCGCCACCGGAGCCGGCTGATCATGCACCGCGATCCGCAGGTCCGCGAGATCGTTCGTCCCCTGCTCGAAGCGTCGGCCGGCGAACGCGCCGCGGTGATCGCCCGCTACCGCGAGTCCCTGACGGAGGGCGACGCCTCGCGCGGCAAGGAAGTGTTCGACCGCGTCTGCGCAAAGTGCCATCGCCTGAGCGGCGAGGGCGCCGATGTGGGTCCGGATCTCGCCACCGTGCGCCATCAGCCGAAGGAAGTCTTGCTGGCGGACATCCTGAATCCCAGCCAGTCGATTTCGCAGGGCTTCGAGGCGTACGTCGTGGAGACGGTGTCCGGAGCGATGTACGACGGCGTGATCGGCTCGCAGACTGCGACGGCGGTGACGCTGCGTCAGGAAGAAGGTCGTGAGCACGTGATTCCGCGCGGTGAGATCAAGTCGATGCACGTCACGAATCTCTCGGCCATGCCCGCTGACCTCGAACAGCAGATCGACGTGCGGCAGATGGGGGATCTGTTGGAATACATCCGGCAGGGTGGGGTCTTGGCCAGCGTGGGGCGGTAGACCGGTATCCTTGGCTCATGGCGGATCTCGATCAGGAAGCCAAAGCGGAAATCCAGAGTATTCCGAAGGGAAAGAGGAAGGCGTTTGTCTACTCTCCCGCCTCGGACAAGATCGCCGTGGGGAACACGATCCATGCGGTGCTGGCGGGCAAGCTCGGCGCGGGCGCCTGTTGCGCCGGGTTCCTGGAGTTTACCGGCATCGCGGTCGCCGTGATTCACTGGCCGGATTCACCGGTCGATGCCGGAGGGAAGCAGTACGTGAACCAGGTGGCGACCAAGGTCCGGGCGTTGGGGTTTCCCAACGTTTCGGTGCGCCGCTCTTAGTCCGGCGGGCGTACTACAATCGAAAGTTCTATGTCACAGCCCAACGGGAAGCTGCGCAGTCAGGATTGGTTTGGCCGCAAGGATAAGCTCGGGTTCATTCACCGCGCGTGGATGAAGGCCGAAGGGTTCAGCGACCGGGTGTTTCAGGGCCGTCCGGTGATCGGCATTTGCAACTCGTGGAGCGAACTCACGAACTGCAATTCCCATTTGCGCCAGGTGGCCGACGCGGTCAAGCGCGGCGTGTGGGCCGCCGGCGGATTCCCGCTGGAATTTCCCACGATCAGCCTCGGCGAGCCGTTCATGCGGCCGTCGACGATGATGTTCCGCAACCTGATGGCGATGGATGTGGAGGAATCGATCCGCGCCAACCCTGTCGATGGCGTTGTGCTCTTGTGCGGGTGCGACAAGACGACGCCGGCGCAACTGATGGGCGCGGCGAGCGCGGACATTCCGTCCATCATGGTGACCGGCGGTCCCATGCTCAAGGGCATGTGGCAGAACCGCGAGATCGGCTCGGGATCCGATGTCTGGCACTACTGGGATGAGCTGCGCGCCAACCGCATCAGCGAGGAAGACTTCGCCGAGATCGAGTCATGCATTTCGCGGTCGGCCGGCCATTGCATGGTGATGGGCACGGCGTCCACGATGACGAGCCTGGCCGAGGCGATGGGGATGACGCTGCCGGGATGCGCGTCGGTGCCGGCGGTGGACTCGCGGCGGATGGTCGTGGCCGAGCAGAGCGGCGCGCGCATCGTCGACATGGTGTGGGAGGATCTGCGGCCCTCGAAGGTGTTGACGCCCGGGGCGTTCGCGAATGCGCTGCGCGTAAACGCGGCGATCGGCGGGTCGACGAACGCGATCATCCACCTGGTGGCGATCGCCGGGCGGCTCGGGATCAAGCTGCCGCTCGAAGACTTTGACGAAGCCGCGCGGACGACCCCCCTGCTCGTGAACGTGCGGCCGTCCGGCAAGTACCTGATGGAGGACTTCTACTACGCGGGCGGGCTGCCGGCGGTGATGCAGGAGTTGCTGCCGCTGCTCGATCGCGAGTGCCTGACGGTCAACGGGAAGACGACCGGCGAGAACTACGCCGGGGCGAAGTGCCACAACCGCGACGTCATCCGGACGCTGGCTGAGCCGCTGGCGGCCGAAGGCGGGACAGTGGTGCTGCGCGGGAACCTGGCGCCAAACGGCGCGGTGCTGAAGCCGACGGCGGCGTCGCCGCACCTGATGAAGCATACCGGGCGCGCGGTAGTGTTCGAGGATCACGAGGATTTCAAGGAACGCTACGACGATCCGGACCTGGATATCGACGAGACGTGCGTGATGGTGCTGAAGCACGGCGGCCCAAAGGGCGCGCCGGGCATGCCGGAGTGGGGCAACCTGCCGCTGCCGGCGAAGCTGCTGAAGAAGGGCGTGGACGACATGGTCCGGATCAGCGACGCGCGGATGAGCGGCACGAGCTACGGGACGGTGGTGCTCCACGTGTCGCCCGAAGCGGCCGTGGGCGGTCCGCTGGCGATCGTCGAGAACGGCGATCTGATTGAGCTGGATGTCGAGGGGCGGAAGCTGAACCTTCTCGTCCCGCAGGAAGAAATCGAGCGGCGGCTGCGGGCGTGGGAGCCGCCGGTGCGCCACTACGATCGCGGGTACGGGCGGCTGTTCGTCGACCATATTACGCAGGCGCACGAAGGATGCGATTTCGATTTTCTGGGGCATTACGAGGGCGGGGAAGAGCTGCGTGGAAACGCGCGGTCCTGGAAGCGGCGGGCGACGGCTCATCTGCCTTCGCCATTCTGAGGACGCTGACCAGGCAACCGTACCGTGCCGTGAGCCGTCAGCCAGGCCGCTTGACGCGGCCGGCAATCGATGCAGGCAGCCGCAGGAAGTCCTTGACGTTCCAGGTGTAAATGACTTCGGCCCTGGCCTTCAAGGCGCAATATCCCAGGATCGCGTCGTAAACAGCCCCTCCGCTGAGATGGACGGCTGCCGCTCCGTCCAGCATCGCGGCATAATCCTGCTCGTCCAGAGAAATCACCGTGAGCCGGGCGCGGACATCCGCCAGGAAGAGCAAAGCTGCCTCGCCTCCGAGCCGGCGTCTGCCGGGCATCCCGGTGACCGTCGCATAGACTTCGGCCAGGCTATGCGCACCGCAGGCGACCGAGTGCTTCTTGTAACGCAGCAAGAGATCGAGGCTCGGAGCGTGATGTTCGTGGTCACCGTAGAATGCCGCCACCAGCACAGATGTGTCCAGAAACGCTTTCACGGCGCCACCCTGGACGCGCGCCGTTCCCGAATCTCCTTCAGCGTGGAGTCCGTTTCGTTGGCGCTGAGGGGCTCACCGGTGCGAAACACCCAAATCCCGCGTTCCTTTTGCAGGGGAGGCTCCGGCCGGCGGATGCGCAGGATGACGCGCTCACCCTCAACAGAGAGATCCAGGGTGTCGCCGGCGGAAACCCGCAGAAGGTCCCGAACGGGCTTCGGGAGCACCAGCCGGCCTGCTTTATCGACGGTAACCGACGCTTCCATAGCTCCAGGTTAGCATGCCATCGTCCGGTGGTGAATGGCATTAGCCAATGGTATCCAAGGTCCGCCTCCGGTGCGTCGAACAACTCCTTGCTCACCCTTTCCTGGTTGAACATTGGCCATGCTAGAATCCCGCCATGTCCGGGACCTCGGCGGTGGCGCTGCTTGCAGCCATCGTTCTCTTAGGCGTTGCGGGACTGCCGGCGCCTTTTTTTTCGCTCCACGAACCGTTGAAGACCAACAGCAATACACAATACACAGGGGTGAACCTTGAGAACGCAATTAGGTATGGGTGTGCGTGTACAGCCTGTTCCGACGACAACTCGCGGCCCTGGAGACTGCGGCGTGTCCGGCAGGGTACCGGCAACTGGCTCCCGGTTGCCGCGCTGCGGAGCGATGTGCCTGTCCGGTTCGGCGATGCGCCGGCATCGCTCCGATCAAGAGCCCACAGTTCTTGGCCGAAGCGGATTGCGGCGAAGCTGCGCACGCGCCGCCCTCGTCAACGTCAAACCGGTTCTCCGGCCTGCAGACGACGAAATTCGCTGATGATGTCGCGGGCTTTGCCGTCCTTCAATAGGTCAATCGGAGTCCGCCCGTCAAAGGCATCGTTCGCGGAACGCAGCCAGGCCGGGATGTCCGCAGCCTTGACTGAGTCTCTTAGGGCGTCCCATAGCTCTTCGAGATCGCGAGCGCCGCGCGCTCTGGATGGTTCGCCTGACCTCTCCCAGTTCTGTATCGTCCGCAAGCTGACGCCAAAGGCGTGAGCCAGTTCAGTTTGAGTGAGTCCGAAGTTTTCGCGTAAGCGGCGGATCCTCGGCCCGCAACCCTCCGGGCTCCGCTTCGCTTCGGACGAGCCCGCATGCTTCAATAACGCTGCTGCTGCTGCCTTTGCTCCAAAAACGACCGTCGTGCGCCGAGGGCGGGTTTCCCCGACGAGCCTGCCCAATTCCGCTGCTTCCTCAGGGGCGGGACGAGTCGAACAGTAAATCACGACGTCGGTAGTTCCGGATTTGAGGCTTTTGAGAAGTGCGCGCAGCCGGCCGTAGTCGGGATGCGTCAGGTACACGAGGATCGGCCGCCCAGGGGTGTATCGCCTCAGATCTTCGAAACTCTTGAGTTCGCCGGAGCCGGCGATTTCAACGAACCGGCCCGCCTGGGGCCAGTTGTCGCGCTCAGCACAAACTACAAAACCAGCCATGAGTGCCTCTGGTTTGATTGTACGCAATTCTGCGCATCCCTCGCATCGTGCAACTGTGCAGGACAGCCATCACGGAGGTTTCCCGGAAGAGGCGCCCGAACTCCGGTAGCGTACACTAAGGAGGTTTCCACCAGGAGTAACTGGGTTTGCGGTTCGAGTGTTCACAACTGGGTCTGGAGTTCGGGAAAGGCGCCGGGCGGGTCCAGGCTCTCGACGGGCTGAGCTTTGACGTCAAAGAGGGGGAGTTTCTCGCGGTTGTCGGGCCGAGCGGCTGCGGCAAGACGACTCTTCTCCGAACGCTCGCCGGATTGCTGCCACCGACAACCGGCGAAGTACGCCGCATTCCAGCTCCGGGAGAAGAGTCGCCCCGTACGCTGATCGTCTTCCAGGAGCACGGACTGTTCCCGTGGATGACCGTGCTCGACAACGCCGCGTTCGGCCTTGAGATGCAGGGCGTCGCGAAGGACGAACGGTACGCCCGGGCGAGGCAACTGCTCCAGCGGTTCGGCCTGGCCGGACGGGAAGAGGCGTACCCGGGGCAGCTTTCGGCGGGCATGAAGCAGCGGGTGGCCGTCGTCCGGTCCTTCATTAGCAGGCCGACCGCGCTGCTGATGGACGAACCGTTCGGCGCTCTCGATTACCAGACGCGGCTCCGCCTGCAGCAGGAACTGCTCGATCTCTGGGAACAGGAGCGGCACACGGTGGTGTTCGTGACGCACGACATCGAGGAAGCGATTCTGCTCAGCGACCGGGTGCTTGTCCTGAGCGCGCAGCCGGCGCGTGCGGTTGGCCTGCACCGCGTCGACTTTCCGCGGCCTCGGCATGCGGCTCTGACCGCCGATCCCGAGTTCGCGCGCCTGCGGGTCAGAATTCTCGATGAACTGCACGTCACGCCGCATCCGGCGCCGCACGCGCTGCGATGAACCTGCGCGACAAGGCCGGCCACTACGCGCGCTACAGCCGAGGGGTCGCGGAGTACCTGCGCAGCCCGGTCGAGCACGACTGGCGGGAGCGCCTGCGGAGCCAACTGGCGAACCGCGAAGCATCCTGGCTCGCGACCGTGCGCCTCGGGGTCTTCGCGCGTCCGGAGAGCCCGTTCGCCCGGATGTTCGCGCTGGCCGGCATCGGGTATCCGGACCTCGCCGGCGCCGTCGAGCGGGACGGTCTCGAGGCCGCCTTGGAGCAGGTGCGGCAAGCCGGCGTTTACCTGACCCACGAGGAATACAAAGGCCACGTGCCGATCGTGCGATCGGGCCGCGAGATTGCGGCGGACCAGGCCAGCTTCGCCAATCCGGCGGCCGGCGGCGGCATCGCGTCGGTAAGCAGCGGGAGCAGCGGCACGAGCGTCAGCGTCCGCAAGCCCGTCGAGGCGCGGCTGCACAAGCATGTCTATGCCTGGCTCGAAATGCGCGAATTCGGCCTCGATTCGAGTGCGATGACGGTGCTGAAGCCGATCCTGCCGGCGTCTTCCGGATTGACAGGCTGCATTCGCGCCCTCCGCATGGGTTGCCGCGTGGAGCGCTGGTTTGCGCCCGGCGGGAGGGCGGGGGATTCGGTGCACTACCGGGCGCTCACCAGCGCGCTGGTGACCCAGGCGCGTCTGTCCGGAGTGCGCATCCCTTACCCGGAGCACCTCGCGCCCAACGACTTCCTCCAGCCGGCGCGCTGGCTCGCGAAGCGGCGGAGCGAAGGTGAGCGCTGCGCGGTGCGGGCGTTTGTCAGCCCCGCCGTCCGCACCGTCCAAGCCGCGCTCGACGCCGGTCTCGACATTCGCGGGACACGCTTCCTCGTGGGCGGCGAGGCACTGACGGAGGCCAAGCGGCGGCTGATCGAATCGGCGGGCTGCGAGGTCTTTCCACGCTACGTGATCAGCGAGATCGGGGCTATCGGCTACGCGTGCAGCCGCATGCGCGCCGGGAACAGCGTCCATCTCTGCCATGACTCGGTCGCGGTGGTGGGGTGGCGGCGTCTCGCGCCGTTGTCCCAGGTTGAGGTGAACGCCCTGCTGTTCACCCCGCTGCTTCCTTCCGCGCCGCAGATCCTGATCAATGTCGAAATGGGGGACGCGGGTTCACTCATTCACGATGCACATTGCGATTGCGCGTTCGCGCAAGCGGGACTGCCGCGACGGATTGAGCACATTGCCAGCTACAGCAAGCTGACCGGGCTGGGGGTGACCTTGACGGGCACCGAGGTCGTTCCTATTCTGGAGAGTATCCTGCCTGCCCAGTGCGGCGGGGGTCCGGCCGACTACCAGTTGGTCGAGCGGGAAGGCAGGGGGCAGACGGAACTCACGCTCCGTGTCAGTCCGCGCGTGCCCGAACCGGATCTCAACCGGGTACGGCAGGTGTTCCTGCGGGCATTGGAAGAGCGGTATGGCGGTGCGCTGGCATCCCGGGTCTGGCGGCATGCCGGAGCGTTTCACACCGTCCGCGCCGAGCCCGAGACGACACCGGCGGGGAAGGTCCTCAGTTTGCATCTGTTGAAAGGGTCCGCGGAAGGCGATGCGTAGACGGCGATTCCTAGCAATGGCCGCGGGCGCAACGGGGTGCGGCCGGCGGCCGGCCGCGGATGGCCGTCCCACCATCCGCATCGCGTTCCGGCCGGGACTCTCGATGTCCGGTTTGTACATCGCGGTCGAAGCGGGCTACTTCGAGGAAGAGGGCTTGGACGTCACCCTGATCCAGTTCCCGAACACGCCGCAGATCATCCCGTTGCTGGCGGACGGCGAAGTCGATGTCCTGCCGGCGGGTCTGAACGTCGCAACCATCAATGCGGTCGCGCGCGGGATCCGGATCCGGATCGTGGCGGGACGGGAAGTGGCCTCGGATTCCTGCGGCGAGGCGAACACGCTCTATGCCAGCGCCAGGCAATTCCCCAACGGCATCCAGGATCTGCGGCAACTCAAGGGGAAAAGGGTCTCGATCCGGTCCCGGCAGACGAGCGCCGAGTTCGCGCTGGACACGCTCCTGAGCACCGTGGGCATGACGGCCGGCGATGTCGAACTGGTCTTCCTGCGGCAGGCCGACGGCGCCGCGGCCTTGTTGAGCGGCCGAATCGACGCGCTGGTGTCGAGCCACTTCGAGAACAATCCCGACGCTGTATCGGGTGAATACACCAAGGGCCTCGGGCTGGCCGACATCCTGCCCGGCCACCAGCGGTCGTTCACCATGTTCGGCCCGTCTCTGCTTGAGGGCGACCGGGAAACGGGCGTCAGGGTGCTGCTCGCCTACTTGCGCGGGGCGAACGACTTCCTGAACGGCCGCACCGCCAAGGCGATCGACGAGCTGGCGCGCGCGAGCGGCGCCGATCCCGCGGCCGCACGCAACGGCTGCCGCGCGACATTCGTTCCCGATGGCGCCATCGACCGGGCCAGCGTCGAGCGAACGATCGCGTGGGCCCACCGGAAAGGCTACTCGCCGCGCCAGATCCAGGCGGACGACATCATCGACAGCAGCTTCGTGCAGGAAGCGTGGCGGCGCTTCCAGGAAAGGAATGCCGTCGGATGACAGCGAGCCGGTGGGTTGCGGCTCTGTGGTTACCCGCCGTGCTGCTCGTGTCCTGGCAGGTCCTGGCGGATCAGGGCGTTTTGAACGCAGTGTTCTTCCCGCCGCCTGCCACATTGGCGGCGACTGCCGTGGAGATGCTCCGGGAGGGGGAATTGCAGCGCCACATTCTGGCGACGCTGCGGAGGGCAACCGAGGGATTCGCGGTGGGTGTCCTGGCCGGGATGGTGGCGGGGCTGGGGATGGGCGCATCACCATTCGTACGCCGCTCGCTCGATCCGTTGATCTCCGCGGTGTGGGCTTCGCCGAAACTCAGCCTCCTGCCGATGCTGATCCTTCTGCTCGGCATCGGCGATACACCGCGCATCGTGCTGATCGCGCTGGGCTGCTTCATCGTGGTGTCGTTGCACCTGGTCGACGCCGTGCGCGGCATTCACCCGGCTTACGTCGAACTGGCGCGGAATTACGGTGCGGGCCGCGCCGCGCTGCTGCGGCGGGTCTACCTGCCGGCGGTCACACCCGCGGCCTTTACCGCCGTGCGCCTGGCGTTCGGCCGCGCGCTGACGCTGGCCATCTCGGTCGAACTGGTCAGTTCCCCGGAAGGCCTGGGCAACCTCATCTTCATGGCGTGGCAGGGGCTGCTTACCGAGCGCCTGTACGTCGCCGTCGGTGTCGCTGCCGGATTGGGGGTGTTCTTCCATGCCACGCTGCGGTGGCTGGAAAGGCGCCTGATCACCTGGAGGGCCGATGAGAAAGCGCGCTAGCCGTTTGGTCGCGGCGCTGCTGGCTCTGACCGGCGCATTGAATGCCCAAAGCGGCGGCATCGAAGGGACGGTCACCGACGGGAGCGGCGCCGTGATCGCGGGCGTGGCCGTGCGGGTCATCGAATCCCACACGGGCGCGGCGCGGCTGCTCGCGACCGACGGGCAGGGCTACTACTCCGCCCCTGCCCTGCCGCCGGGCGCCTATGAGATCGCGCTCGCGCACGACGGCTTCCGCCAGCAAGTGCGCAGAGGTCTGCGGCTGCCGGCGGGCCGGACCCTGCGCCTGGACTTCACGATGGAGGTGGGCGGGCAGCGGGAAGAAGTGATCGTGGAGGCAGACGCGCCGCTCGTCAGCCTCAGCGTCGCCGACTGGGGCGGACGGGTCCGGGAACAGGACCTGAAAGCGCTGCCGCTCAATGGCAGGAACCTGTTCGAACTCTCTGTGCTGGAGCCGGGCGTCGCGGCGGCGAGTTCCGCGGACACCGGACTCAACGATGGGTTCGGCCTCAAGATGGCCGTCAAGGGCGGCCGTCCGGCGCAGAACAGTTTCCAGATCGACGGAGTCTACATCAACGATTCCACCGGCATCGCGCCTTCGAGTGCGACGGGCCAGCAGTTGGGCGTCGAGAGCGTCCAGGAGTTGCACCTTGTCACCGACCCGTACTCGGCGGAGTACGGCCGCACGGCGGGCGCGGCCATCACCGCAGTCTCAAAGGCCGGCGCCAACCAGGTCCACGGCAGCCTGTACGAGTACTTCCGCAACAGCGCGCTCGACGCCAAAAACTTCTTCGATCAGCCGGAGGAGAAGATCCCGCCCCTGCGGCGCAACCAGTTCGGCGGTCTGATAAGCGGGCCCGTGCGCCGTGACCGCGCGTTCTTCCTGTTCAACTACGAAGGCGTGCGCGAGGATCTCGGCCGCACTGCCCGACCCATTGTCCCGGCCGCGGAAACGCGCCAGGGGCTTCTGCCTCTCCCCGGCGGCGGCGTGCGGCAAGTGGCGATCCGGCCGGAAGTGCGTCCCTATCTCGACCTCTATCCTCTGCCGAACGGCCGCCTCTTCGCCGACGGCACCGGCGAATACGTCAACGAAGTGCGGCGCGAGACGAAGGACAACTTCCTCGCCACCCGCTTCGATTGGATTCCCGACCCCGGCGCGCGCCTGTTCGGCCGGTACACGTTCGATCGCGCCCGCAGCCACGAGCCGGACCCGCTGCGCATCTTCGAGTTCGTCCACGATTCCAGCTACCACTTCGGCCAGGTCGAGTTGCAGAAGAGCTCGTCGCCGCGCACGGTCTCACATTTCCGGGTGGGCGTGAGCCGTTCGCTGAACCGGGAGACCTCAGAGACGGACGAACAGGTGTCGCGCGACCTGGCGTTCCTGCCTGGACGGGCGCTCGGATCGATCCGCGTCGCCGGCCTCTCGGATCTCGGTGGTTCAGAGGTGGTGGCGCGCCCGCGGCGCTTCGCAAAAAACTCGTACCAGTTGGGCTGGCAGACGCACCACGTCAACGGACGCCACACGTTCCGGCTGGGCGCGAGCGTCGACCGCGTTCAGTTCAACCAGCTCTCTCCGCGCAGCGCGGTGGGCGAGTTCCGTTTCGGATCCATCGCCGACTTCTTCGACGCTCGCACGCAGCGCGCCGAAGTGATGAGCCTGGACTCCGACGCCGCGCGCGGGTGGAGGCTGAGCCAGTTCTTCGGTTACGTCCAGGACGAGTTCCGCGTCAGCCCGCGTTTGAGTGTGTCGGTCGGCGTCCGCTACGAGGCATCAACCGTGCCCTCCGAGGTCAACGGCAAGGTCGCCACGCTGCGCGATCCGCTGCGGGATACCGGCGTCACGGTCGGCGGGCCGCTGTACCGCAATCCCTCGAAACTGAACTTCGCCCCGCGCGGCTCGCTCGCCTGGGATCCTCTGGGGTCGGGACGGACCGTGGTGCGCGCGGGCGCCGGCGTCTTTCACGAATTGCTCGGGACACGCCCGCTCGCGGTGGCCGGAGTCCGGATGCCGCCCTTCTACCAGCGCCTGCGGCCGCGCACCGCGCCTTTTCCGAATCTCGAAGCGGTCGCGCTCGATCCCAACGCTCCCGTCGCGATCGACACGATCGACTACACATGCTGCAGCCCTACGTCGCCCGCTGGCAGCTTTCCGTCGAGCGCCAGCTTGGAGCCGACCACGCCCTGCGATTCGCCTATTCCGGCGCACGCGGCATTCACCTGCTCGGCGCGATCGCCAACGTGAATCCCACCGTGCCCGAAATCCTGCCGGACGGGAGCCTGTTCTTTGCCGCCGGCGCGCCGAACCTGAACCCGGCGCTGGGCGACGTCACGATGCGGCGACCGCATTTCAACAGTTTCTACCATGGCGGCTCCGTTGAGTTCCAGCGCCGCTGGAGCCGCCGCTGGAGCCTGCGGGCGAACTACACCTTCAGCAAGTCAATCGACGAGGCGTCCGCCGACGTGCTGGGCGACTATCTGCAGACCGACCGTGTCCCGACGCCGTACCACTACCGCCAGAACCGTGGACGCTCCGACTTTGACCTGACCCACGTCACGGCGCTGACCGTCAGCTACGAACTGCCGGGCGGCTGGCGTATTCACTCGATCGCACAGATGGCTTCGGGTCCGCCGTTCGCACCGGATGTCGGCTTCGATCGCGCGCGGATTGGCGAAGGGGCGTCCGATGCCGGGCAGCGCCCGCATCTCGCGGCCGCGCCGGGAACCAGCCTCATCCTCGGCGGACCCGACCGCTGGTTCGATCCGCTGGCGTTTTCCCTGCCGGAAGCGGGCTTCTACGGCAACCTCGGACGGGGCACGTTGAACGGCCCCGGCCGCGTCACGCTCGACGCTGCCTTGCACAAGTCGCTGTGGCGCACCGAGCGGCGCTCGGTGACATTCCGCGCCGAGTCCTTCAACCTGACGAACCGGCCGAATTTCCAGATCCCGGAAGATCGCGCGCTGTTCAACACGAGCGGCCAGCGCCTGGCGTCCGCCGGCCGCATCAGCCGGACGGCCACGCCGGCGCGGCAGGTTCAACTGGCGCTGCGCTGGGAGTTCTGAAGCCGGCAGAGCCTTGTCAGGAACGCCAGCACGCGACGCAGGTCCTCGCGCCCGAAGACCGCGAGACTCCCGGTGTAGGCGCTGAGGGCGATGATCGCCAGCACGGCCAGGCTCGCCCAACTCGTCTCTGCGAGCACGTGCCATTGCCGGGCTCCGATGACGGCCGCCGCCATCGCCGCCGTGGCCGCGACCGCGGGAACGCCCAGACGGGCCTGCGCGTGCGGGGCGAGGCCGGTCAGTCTGGCGACCAGCCATGCGCCGAGCGGCCAGCTCAGGTAGCTCGCCACCAGCAGCGCCCAGGCCGCTCCTTCCGCGCCTTTCCCGAGCAGCAGGATCATCAGCGCAGCCGCCGCCAGCGTCTGAAACCCGACCGAAATCAGCAGCCACTGCGGTTTGCCGAGTCCGCGCAGCACGGCGCTGTTCCAGGTGGAGAACGCCCGGCGGTACCCGCGCAGGGCCAGCAGTTGGACCAAAAAGACAGCGCCGGTCCAGCGCTCCCCGAACAGGAGAGGCACGAAGACCGGGGCCAGCAGCGCCACTCCCGCGAATGCCGGAAAAACCAGGCTCGCCGTCAGCCGCGAGCCCGACTCGTACGCATGGCGCACAGCGGCGGCGTTGTCCTGCAAGCGGGCGAACGCGGGCATCCCGACCGCCTGAATCGGACTCACCAGCAGCGTTTCGCACGCGTCCACCAGGCGGCGGGCGAAGAAGAAGCCGCCCAGTTCCGCCGCGCCGTGAACGCGGCCGAGGAGGAACCGGGGCAGTTGCTCATCGAGGAAGCGCACCCAGCCCACCGCCGTCCGGTTCACGCCGAAGCTCAGCAATTCGCGTACGTGAAATGCTGACCAGCGCCAGTGCGGACGCCACGCCGACATCCGCCACAGCACGGCCAGTTCCACCACCCGGACGGCAATCTGCAAGGCAATGAGGCTCCAGGCGCCGAATCCGGCCCAGGCCAGCGCGATCCCGACGGCGCCGCCGGCCGCCTCGGCGCTGAGGTCGGCTTTCGCGATCTGGCCGAAACGCAGCCGGCGCGTCAGCAGCGAGCGCGGAATCGCGGCGGTGGCGTGCAGATAAAGCGTGACGGCGCCCGCCGCCACCAGGACGCCCACGCCTTCGTCGGGAAAGAACCGCCCGGCCAGCGGACTCAGAAGGATCACGGCCCCGGTGCCGGCCAGTCCGAGTGCCTGCAGCGTCCAGAACAGGCTGTCGACGTGCGCGGTCTTGAGGCGGCGGAGTTGGACCAGGGCCTCAGCCGCGTGGATCGGAAGGAGCGTCCGGCCGAGCGCCAGAGCGGCGGTGGCCATCGCGACGAGGCCGTAAATTTCCGGCGACAGCAGCCGGGAGAGCACAAGGAAGTTCGCGAACGTGAGGACGGCGAGCGCGGCGGCCGAAGCCGCGGCCCAGGCGCCGCCGCGCAGGTGCGAATCCTTGAGGCGGCTCAACGGGGCCAGAGCTTGGTCAGAGGACCCGCCGCGCCCCGCACCGGATCGGAATCGGGAAACGGGAGACGCGCCATGCGCTCGATCTGCGTGTTCGTGGGAGCCGAGCGGCACAGGTCCCAGCTCTGCGCCGGAGGATACGCGCCGACGACGAGAAAGTCGCGGCTGGCGTCGATGCGGCAGTGTCCGGTGCCGGCGGGCAAAACAGCCACGTCCCCGGGGCGGACGATGACCTCGGCGCCCTTTTCGCCGCCCAGCAGGATCTTCGCCTCCCCGGCGGCGAAGCCGAGGATCTCGTGCGCGGTGGAGTGGTAGTGGTGGAACGGATAGACGCCGTTGCGCCACTGCGGAGGCCAGCCATTGCGCCGGAACAGCGCTTCGAAGTCCGCCGCCGGATCGCGCCTGGGAGGGATGACCGCACCCCGGTAGAGAAGGACAGGCAGGCGTTCGTTATTGGGCATCCAGCCATTGCGGGAAAGGCGCAGGACTTCGGGCTCCCCCGGCTCCCTGGCGAACAGCGCCGTGGCGGCCACAATCGAGCTGAAGCTGCGGCGGTTCATGGTGTTCAGGGTATCAGGATGGCGGAAGGTATACCATGGATAGGCCGAAGAACCGGCGTTCAATTCATCAGGAGGTGTCGACCGTCTGCTCGCCGCGCTGGCGTCGAAGCCGACGATGTCGAATTGGCTGCGGCATGGCAACGAGGCATTTCCCGGGTATCGCGCTTCTTCTCCTCTGCGGCTGCTGGTCCGAAGCCGCGGCGCAGTATACATACAACTATTACTATCCGCCGGCGCCCAGCAGCACGCCGTGGGCTCCGGCCTGGTCCCCGGACGGCAAACTCGTCACTGTGAGCATGCAGGGCTCGCTTTGGAACGTCGATCCCGGCACCGGCGTTGCGACCGAGCTGGCGGCCGACGGACGCTACGACTCTTCGCCGCACTGGTCACCGGACGGCAAGTGGATCGTCTATACCTCGGAAGCACCTGGACAGAGCATCCAACTGGCCATCCTTGACGTGCGTACCGGCCGCACGCGGCTGCTGACCGAAGACAAGAGCACTTACCTCGATCCTGCCTTTTCTCCCGACGGGCGGCGGATCGCCTACGTCACCACCAGCCCGAACGGCCGGTTTCACATCCATGTCCGGGAGATCCGCGATGGACAGTGGGCGGGCGAACCGGTCGCCCTCACTAGCGACAACCGGTATGAGAACGACCGGCTCTACGTCGGCGCGTGGGACATGCACATTCAACCGGCGTGGACCCCGGACGGGCGGGAGCTCGTCTTCGTCAGCAATCGCGGGACGCCCCTGGGAGCGGGCGATCTGTGGAGGATGCCCGTGGAGCCCGAAGGCATGCGGAAGGCCGTTCGGATCTTCCAGGAGCAATCGCTGTTCCGCACCCGGCCCCAGGTCTCGATCGACGGCAAGCGCATCCTCTATTCCTCCCACGCCGGCGGCGCGCTGCAGTTCAACCAGCTCTTCGTCCTGCCGGTCACCGGCGGCGCGCCCTACCGGATGACTCAAGGGGATTTCGATCACTTCCATCCGCGCTGGTCGCCGGACGGCGAGTGGATCGCGGCGATCACCAACGAGGACGGCCTGCCCCAACTGTCCCTGATCGAGACCTACGGAGGCGCCAGGAAGAAGATCCGTCCCCGTGAACGCCGCTGGAAGCGTCCGATGGGCACCGTGCAGGTTCGGGTGATCGACGCGGAGACCGGAAAGCCAGTGGCCGCGCGGGTCCATTCTCTCGCTGCGGACCGGAAATTCTACCCGCCCGCGGACGCGTACGCCCGTATTCCGCTTTCCGGCGAGCCCTGCTTCCACACCGCCGGGGAGTTCGCGTTGGAGGCGCCGGCGGGGAAACTGACGCTCAAGGCCATGCGAGGCCTCGAGTTCCGCCCGGACCAGACCGAGGTCGACGTTGCGGCGGGCGGGACCGCCCGCGTCGAGTTGAAGCTGCGCCGGATAGTGGACGCCGCCAGCCGCGGCTGGTATTCCGGCACCATGCACACCCACATGAACTATGGCGGCAACCTGCGCAATACACCCGCGAACATGATCTTCATGGCGCGCGCGGAGGACTTGCGCGTCGTGATGGACCAGGTGGCCAACAAAGACAACCGCGTCCTCGACCAGCAATACTTCGTCGCGGGCGGCGGAGAGCATCCCGCATCCCAGGGCGACCCCGATGTGAAGCTGCACATCGGCCAGGAATACCGTCCGCCTTTCTATGGACACGTCTCTTTCCTTGGATTGCGCGACCACCTCATCTCTCCGTTTACGACCGGATACGAGGGGACCGGCATCGAGAGCCTCTACCCCAGCAATAGCGATATGCTGCGCAAAGCGCGGGCGCAGGGCGCCGTCACCACGCAAGTCCATCCCTACAGCGGCGCCAGGGATCCGGTGGACGCGGACCTCGGCCACGCCAAAGCCATGCCGGTGGATGCGGCCCTGGGCCTGTTGGACTGCCTGGAGTGGACCTACCTCAACCCGATCCAGATCGGGATCTGGCATCGCCTCCTCAACAACGACATCGTTCTGGCGCCGGTGGGCGGTGAGGATTCCATCACCGACCTGCATCGCGGCAAGCAGATCGGCAGCGTCCGCACCTACGCGCACGTCGAGGGGCCGTTGACGATCGAACGCTGGCTTGAGGCTGTCCGGAAGGGCCGCACCTACTTCAGTAGCGGTCCGATTCTGGAGCTTCGCGTGAACGGGAAGCTCCCGGGCGAGGTCGTCCGTTTGCCCGAAGGCGGTGGAACGGTGACGATCGAAGGGAGCGTGCAGTCGGTGGCGGCGCTGACCAAGGTGCATCTGCATTCCAACGGCGCGATTGTGAAATCACTGCCGCTGGACGCCGACGCACGGAAAAGCACGTTCCGCGAGGAGATTCGCGTGACCGGAAGCGCCTGGTTCTCCCTGTATGCGGAAGGTCCCCAGGATCGGTCGCTCGACGGGGAGTTCGTCCAGGCCGCGACCAATGCAATCCGGGTATACGTGGGCGACCGGAAGATCCGCGATCGTGCTTCGGCGGAATATTTCGTCCGCTGGGTCGACAAACTGCACACGATGGCGGAGGCCTGGCCCTGGTGGCGCTCCGAACAGGAAAAGACGCACGTGCTCTCCCAGATCGCGCAGGCGCGGGCTGTCTACGCCAACCTGGCGAGGGAGGCACAGTGAGACGGGCCTGGATCGCGGCTTTCGTGACCGTGGCTTGTCTCGGCCAGCAGCCGGCGGCCGAGGACATGCCGCAGGAAATGATCTGGGTCGACCGGACAGGCCGGATCCTTGGAAAGGTGGGGAACACGCAGAACTCCATCTTTCATCCTGAGATCTCGCCGGACGGCAGATTCATCGCCGTCTCGGCGCGCGATGGAGAGGTGAACGACCGCGACGTCTGGATCCACGAGGTGGCCACCGGCGCCAAGCGCGTCATCGCGCCCGCGAAAGGGAACGACAACTTCCCGATCTGGTCGCCCACCGGCAAGCAGATCATTTTCAACTCCAGCCGCACGGGACGCTACGAGCTGTATCGCAAGGATCTGGAGCCGGACCGGCCTGAAGTTCTGCTGCGTGCCATGCCCGGCGCGCAGTATCCGCGGTCCTGGTCTCCTGACGGCCAGTGGCTGCTGTTCACGCAGGCGGACCGGAAACGGGACGTCATGCTGTGGCGCATCGGGGAAGGGGAACCGGTGGCGTTGTTCGATGCCCCGGAGGCCTGGACCGAGGTCCCGCGGTTTTCCCCGAACGGCCGCTTTTTCGCCTACGTCTCCAATGAGGATGGACCGTTCGAGGTCTTCGTGTCTCCGGTGGAGCAGCCGCGCACGAGGTGGAAGGTTTCCCGCCCTCTGGAGATGGGCTGGGCCGGGGGCGGCGGCCAGATCCGGTGGCGCGCGGATGGCCGCGAGCTCTTCTATATGATGGGCAACGACACGCTGCTTTCGGTGGAGGTGACCACGGAGGGCGCGTTCACGCACGGTCCACCGAAGCGTCTCTTCACCATGCCGGGGATGAAAGGGAACTTCCCCGACGAGTCCCCCTGCACCGCGCGGTATGACGTGACGGCCGATGGGCAGCGATTTGTGTTCGTCCGCAAGGTTGCGCGCTGAGTGGAGGCGACGCCCCCGGAAACCTGATAGCATCTTGATCGCCATGACCGGCGGATGGCTCGTGCGCTCCCGTTGCCTGGCCCTGTGTCTCCTCGGCTGCGCCGCGGCCGTGTGCCCGCAGAACACGGGCAGCATCAGCGGCGTCGTCACCGAGGCCCGCACCGGGAAGCCCGTCCCCAACGCCGAGGTCCTCGTGAGCCCCGCCCGCGGCGGACTCATCCGGATCCGGACGGACCAGGACGGGCGTTACATAGCGCAGCGTCTGCCGGCCGGTGAGTTCCGGGTCTCGACGATGGTCCATGCCCCGGTGAACGCTTCGAGGTCCGTGACTCTCGCCCCTGGTGAGTCCGTAACTTCGGCCGACCTCGCCGTCGAGCCCGCCAGCGCCATTACAGGCTACGTCTCGGACGCGCAGGGCGAACCCCTGCCGAATGTCCGCGTGCTGCTCATCGGCCGCGAGTACTATCTCGGCGCGTTGCGTTACGGCCTCCGCGACATCGCCACCACAGACGACCGGGGCTTCTACCGCCTCCAGCGCGTGGCGCCCGGCGTGGGGTATCTCGTGCTCGCCAAACCCGTGCCCGCTTTCTGGAAGACTGTGTCGGACGCGCCGGCCGATCCCGACCTGCGGGCGCCTACGGCCGCGCCCACCTACTTTCCAGGCGCCGACCGCCCGGAGGGCGCGCAAGTCCTGACGCTCGCGGCGGGCGAGGAACGGGAAGGCGTCGACATCCGCCTCGCGGCGTCGCCCTCGTATTGTCTGGAAGGGATGCTCGAGTCCGACGCCGGCCCCGCCGCATTGCGTTTCGAGCTGTTCGAAGTCGAGCCCGCCCGCGGCTCGTTCCGCGGAGGCGGCGTCATCACAACAGAACCCGGGGGTCTCACCGGTCCCGGCGGCAGGATCCGGCTCTGCGGGCTCACGCGCGGCGCCTACCGGGTTGAGTCCTGGGAACCAAATGCCAGCGTAGCGTTCGGACGGGCTTCCGTGACCATCACAGACCGCGACGTCACCGGATTTACCGTGCAAGCGGTCCCGAAGATGGCGCTGCCTGTCGAGGTCGTGCTCCCGGACGCCGAAGAGGGCGCGGGACCGGCCGGGCGAATGACGGTCTCGCTCGGCGCGTTGTTCCGCGCCTCCCGTCCTGGCGAAGAGACCCGCGCATCCGTCACGATTCCGGGTTCGGGACAGTTCCCGGGCCTCTACCTCGATGACTACGCCATATTGGTCGGGCGGCTCTCCGGCGCGCTTTACGTGAAGGACATCGAGTACGGGGGAGCCAGCGTTCTCCACAGACCCTTGCGGCTGGGAACGGCCATCGGGAACGCGCCGCTGCGGGTGATCTTGGGGAGCGATGGCGGCACGATTCAGGTGCGGGTGCGCGACCGCGACGGCAACCCGGCGCCGGACGCGCATGTCGTGATTCTCCCGGCACAGTCCCTGCCGGAAGCTGAACTGGCCGACGTCCTGGTGACGGGCCGCGCCAACCAGCACGGACACTACCGGTCCCGCACACTCGCTCCGGGCAAGTACCTGGCGTTCGTCCCGGATCGGGCGCCGGACCACACTCCCGAAGGCATGGCCGCCGTCCTCGCCCGGCGCTCCGGCGCGAAAGAGGTGGAACTCGAGAGCCGGGGCAAGGCCGTGGTGGACTGGACGCCGTAGCCCCGACAATCCCCCTCCGGCAAAATATACATGACAGGCAGCAACCGTTCTTGCTGGAAGGAAGGCCGATGTCCACCGTCTCGGAAGGATGTGCCGCATTGGTGTTGCTGGCGGTCTTGTATCCGCTAAACGCCCAGGAGACGCCCGCGCAGGCGATCCTTGACCTCGCGGCCCAGGAGCCGCTCCTGCTCTCGATCGACACGAGGCTGCGGCTGGCCAAATCGCTGGACGCCGCCGATCCCGACGCGGCCGCGCAGGTGTTCGGCGACGTCCAGCATATGATCCGCTCCGATCCCGAAGGCGTGCTGGAAGCCCGTTTCGCCCAGCAGGTGACGGAAGTGATTCTGGCGAGATCGGTGGACGCGGCCGCCGCCTTCGGTTACTCTCTCCCCAAGCGCCATGGAAGAGCGCCGCACCTCGAAGATGGCCGTGCCCTCGCCTATAGCGCGATCCTCGCCAAAGTGTTTCCCGCGGACCCCGAGAAGACACTGGCGCTGGCGAAGGAAGCTATCGGCACCGGCACTCTGCGCCTGCCCATCCTCCGGTCGCTGTTCATTCGACTGATTGGCAAGGGGGACACGCGGACGGCGGCCGAACTGTTCGCGCAGATTCTGATCTTTTTTCCGGTTCACGGCGCCCAGGAAGAGGATGTGCTGGTGTTGCTCGACAACTCGTGGCAGTTGGCCGAGTCGAGCCCGAAGCTGGTGGAGCAGGCGCTGTTCAAGGCGATTTCGGCCCTCTCCGAGGAAGGGTTCGAGGCGCGGAACCAGCGGATCGTGACCACGACGCATCGCGTGGGCGAGCGAGACGTGGAGACCGAATCGACGCGGGAAACGCTCCAACTGCGCGCCGCGCTGCAATTGCGGCTGCTGCGCCCGGACCTGTTCTCGGGCTACCGCGAGAAGCTGGAGCCGATGGCCTCGTTGATCGCTGAATTGGACGCGCGCGAGATGAAAGCGGCGCTGCGTCCGGTGTCGACGCGGTACCGCCTGCCCTCGGCCAGGCCCGAAACGGGCTTCGGGCGGGAGTATCAGCGCAAGGTCGCGGAAGCCGCGTCTCTGGACACGGAGCAGGCGTTGGCCACCGTGGAGGCCTCCGCGGATCCGAATGTGAAGGTAGCCGTTTACGGTATCCTGCTCGATCGGTCGACTGGGCGTGGCGAAGAGTCGCTGCGCGTGGCGGACAGCGCATTGCCGGCCATTGAGGCGATGAAGGCGCCGTTCGGCATTCAGTTGCTGCCACGATTGATCCAGGTGTACCGCAACCGGCAGCGGGAGGCGGAAGAAGAGAAGGCGCTGGAGTTACTGATCTCGAAGACCGTTGGCTACTGCGCCTGCGAGGCTGAACCGGGAAACGCGGCACAAGGGAAGAACGCGGAAGGAATGCCCTGCGACCCGAAGTATGGCAGGTACGAGTGCGTCCGAATGTACGAGTCGCTGGCAAGAGAATTGGAGCGCCGTCCAGAGCCTTTGCGTGAGGCGCTGTCGGGCAAGAATCCGTCGATCGCGGCGCGGCTGCTTCTCGCGGAGTTGTAAGCAGGATTGCAGCTAGACCGGAAATGTAGGAATCGGCTTCAGCACGCATCCGCTCGGTTGCGCGAGCGGCTCCAGGAATGACCGCCTGAGGTAAGCTGAACGGAGCGATTGGAGGAACGATGCGGCTCGCTCTCAGCCTCTTCGCCCTGGCCGCGGCGCTGTTCGCGCAAGCCCAGGAGAACTCCGGCGTCATCGCCGGCGTGGTCCGCGACGCGTCGACCGGTCAGCCGGTGGCGAATGCGAAAGTTTGGGCGAACCGGGGCGCCTTTGGCGCCACTCCGGGCACGTACGTCAGTGGCATTGAGACGGTAACTGGCGCGGACGGCAGGTATGCCTTCCGGTCCTTTCCTCCCGGGCGTCACCGTCTCGATGTCAGTGCTTGGCTTGACTCGGGCGACCTCGCGGTCGTGGAGCGGTATGTCCGGCTGGAGGCTGGGCAGGAACTCGCTTCGGTTGACTTCGCCCTGGCCCGCATGGCCTCGATCTCCGGGAGGGTTCTCGACCACAACGGCGAACCGGTCCCGAAGACGTGGGTCTTCCTGATCGGCCGTGAGTACTCGCTGGGGACACTGCGTTCTTCGTACCGGAAATTCGCCGAAACGAACGACCTGGGCGAGTACACGCTCAATCTCGTCTGGCCCGGCCGATCGTACCTGGTGGTCGCGGCCGAAAAGAGGATGAAAGTGGATGCGGTCTCGCCCGCCCCCGGAAAGCGCGAGTTGCGGAAGCCGGCGATCATGCACACGTTCTACCCCGGCACGCCGGCGGTGGAAGGCGCCCAGCCCTGGGTCCCGCGCAGCGGCGAACAGCGGGAGGGTGTCGACATCGTTTTGCTGCGTGGGCCGTCCTATTGCGTTTCAGGCGCCCTGCGGGGCGCTGGCGGACGAGGGCCTCTGCGTTTCATCCTGGAACCGCGCCGGCTTGAGCAGAGCAGCAGCCGGGGGACGGTCGTCCAGTTGCACGGCGTCACGGGGCCCGATGGCAGAATCCGGATCTGCGGCTTGCCCTCCGGCGAATTCCGGCTGACGGCGTACGCGCAGCCGGCTGATTGGGCAATTCCACCGGACTTCTTCGGTTCTGGGCCGGTCGATATTGGCGACGACGACGTCGAGGACCTGACCCTGATCGCGCAGCCGAAGATGGAGGTGCCCGGCGAAACGGCCTGGGAGGGTGGCGCCCCGGAAAGCCTGCCGCCGCCGGCGATTCGCGTCTGGCTGAACCCGATCGGGCGGGCTTCTTTCAGCCAGGAGCGCAGCGCGTTCGAGGCGAAACGACCGGTTCCCGGCACCTTCACAATCCCGCAGGTCCTGCTGGGCGAGTACGAAGTCGAACTCCGCGATGTGCCGGACGAGGCGTACGTGAAGGACATCCTGTACGGCGGGCAGAGCATTCGTCACCAGCCACTGCGCGTCGGAAGCGCGATTGGCAACGCTTCGCTACGGATCGTGCTGGGGCTGGACGGGGGCACCGTCGCCGTCAGGGCCGCCGACAGGGAAGGCAAACCGGCGGCCGACGTCCACATCGTCCTGCTGCCGGACGCTGCGCTCACCGAGGCGGCGCTCGCGGACTCGCTGGCGACGGGTCTGGCCGACCAGATGGGCTACTGGATGTCGGGCCGCCTCGCCCCCGGCAAGTACCATGTTCTGGCGGTGCGGGCGCCGATCAACAAGAGCCCGGAGCGCATCGGCCAATTGCTACGGTCCCGGAGCCGCGCCAAGGAAGTGGAAGTCGGGCCGAAGGCTGAGGTTCAAGTGACGGTGGAACCGGCGGAGCCGTAGTTTCCTGTCACGACGGGAAACACAGCGGACGAGATCGAAGGCAACATCCGGGAGGCGGTCGAACTGCATCGCCCCGGGTGCGCAGGCGCCATCGGCCTCAACACGGCAATCGGCCGGTGGTCCTGCTCGATCGCGGGCCACGTCGGCTTCGCTCATGCGAACGGTTGCCTTTAGAGCGAACCCTACCTCTCGGCAATTTCCGGATACTGAGTTCGGGGGCTCTGCCGGCGAACCCGCGAGGTCAAGCCACGCGCAGCCTGGCCGGCTCGTCTGTCTTGCCGTGCGGCCGGACGACGATCTCGACGTCCTGGCCCAGGGCCACCAGGAATCGGAGCAACCGCTCCACCGGGAACTGGCGGAACTCTCCGCGGAGCATCGTGGAAAGATCGGGTTGAGAGATGCCGAACAACTTCCAGGCGTCCGCCTGCTTCAGCTTCGTTATCTTGAGGATCGAATCGATCTTGTGGACAAGCTGGGTCCTTCACCAGGTGTTCCTCGGCGTTGGGCAGACCAAGGTCGTGAAAGACATTCCCGCTGCCGGTCTCGTACCTTTTCTCACTCATCCTCCCCTCCCGTTGCGATCGCCGCCGCCTCGCGCAGCCGCGACTTGACCAGTTCCAGATCGCTTCGCGGCGTCGCACGTCCAGACTTCGACTTCTTCTGAAAGGCGTGCAGCACGAAGACCGCACTTCGATAACGCAGAGTGTACGCAGTTCGGAAGGTGTCGCCACGATAGTCCCGCAACGACCCCCAAGCCGCCGAAACCGCTCAAAACTCTCGCGTCAGGGTGTTTGCCGCCGCATTGTGCGACAAAGAAGGGCATACCCGATGCAATCCTGGACGAGCCCGGGAAACGCGCGCAAGTCCCTAAGCCTCGAACCGACCCAGATCAACGGCTTCGGAAGCCGCTCAGGGGGCATTGTCATCTCTCAGTATAGTGGAGGATCAGCAGTGACGATCCGCGAGTCCCCGGGGAGCGGATTTCTTGCCAGGGGGAAGTGACGGCACCTTGTATAAGACAGCAACATCAGTTGTGATGGTCTCCATTCTCCTGGTGTCCGGGAGTGGCCTGGTCGCCCAAGCACCCGTGGGTCAGGAGACCCGTCAGTGCCGGGTTGCGGGTACAGTCAAGGATGCGCTCACGGGGGCTGGAATTGCAGGAGTCGTTGTGTATCTGTTCCCCTGCGACGGCCGGCTGCTCCTGACGACGCGGTCCCGGGCCGATGGAGAGTTTGCCATCGAGGAGGTTGAACCCGGATGCTACCGGCTCCGGCTTGCCACCATGTACGTCCCCTATGCTGGCGCCAGCGAGTCGAAGGGATCGGAGCGCCAGGGGGCAACGTTCTGGCTCGCTCCGGGCGAAGAGCGAGCCGGTCTGGACTTCAAGCTGGAGCCAGGAGCTGCCGTCGCGGGCCGCGTCCTGGACGAAGAGTCCGAACCGGTTCCGGAGTTGAGTGTGATGCTCCTGCGGACCGTGTACGATGACGGCACGCGGCGCCTCCTCGGAACGCGCGGCGCCAAGACGGATGAGCGCGGCGCTTTCCGGGTTTCTCTTGTCCCGGCGGGACGGTATTTCGTGTATGTGCACGGACCCGCCTTGACACGTGACCCCGGCGATGCCGAGGGCGGCAGGTACGCTGGCGGCTACTATTACCCCGGCGTCGCAACCTTCGATGGCGCCGTGGCGATCGAAGTGGGCGCCCGCGACGAGTTGGCGGGAATCGATCTCCGATTGAAGCGAGGCCGCGTGGCGACGGTGCGCGGCAACGTGACGCCTGCCACTGCGCTGACGCAGAAGGTAAGCCTTTGGCTGGTGCCCGACGAATGGCTTGCGAACTTTGGCAGAGTCACGCAACTACCGGCGCAAGGCGGCAGGTTCGAGTTTCCCGCAGTTGCTCCCGGCAGATACCGGCTGGTGAACCACGACCCTGGAACCAGTGAGCTGGCGCTCGACGTGGGTGAACGGAACCTCGATGAGATTGAGGTCGTGGTCGGCGACCACGCGCGTTGTACGGTCGAGGTGAGCGCGGAAGAAGCGGACAACCTGTCGTTCAGCACGATGGGGGTTGCATTGGTGAACATTAAGAACTCCCGCCATCATCCTTTGTATGGCATGACGATGCGAGCCAATCTCGATGAAGGCGGCCGGACAGAGGTCACCGTGAGCCCTGGAAACCGAGTTCATTTTGCGTTCTCCGGGCTCCCTGAGACGGCGTACATCAAGGCAGCACGGACGGATGGGGCCGACGTCCTGGAAGAAGGGTTCGAACCAGTGAACAATCTGCCGGTCAGGATCGAGGTCCTCGTCAGCAACAAGGCCGGACAGACAACGGGAGTCGTGAAAGACGAAGACGGCGAGCCGGTGCCGGCGGCGACGGTTGTGATGATTCCGGAATTCCGGCGGCGCAACACGGTGCGCTTCGTGCGATGGACGGCGACGGACGAGAAGGGCTTCTACAGAATCGGCAGTCTGGAACCCGGCGAGTACAAGGTCTACGCCTGGACCGACGTGGAGCCACACCGGTGGAACGATCCGGAGTTCCTGCGCCCGTACCTGAGCAAAGGGGAGCGCGTCAAGGTGGAGCCCGAGGCCGTCAGGAGCGTCGACCTGACGGCGTTGAATTGACGATGCGAGCTTGAGACTAGAATGTGGAGATTCTCTTCCCGGATGCGCTTCGTTGGCTGCTTCCTGGTCATCGTGGTGGCGTGCCTTGTCCCGGCGGTGCGCGCGCAAGCACAAGGAGGCAGAGAGCCTAACGTTGCGCGGCAAGTGGACATCCCCAAGACTGGCTCCATCAAAGGCCGGGTGCTCGACGCTGCAACAGGCGAACCCCTGCGGGATCTGACGGTAGGGCTTGCCAACGCCTCCAACGGCGCTCCCGTCCAAACCGACCCGGCGGGACGTTTCCGCTGGACCGGACTGAACCGGCACGCCTATGTTGTCAACCTCTGGCCGGGTTCCGGATACGTCGCCCGCAGAGTTGTGGCTGACCTTTCCCGCGCCGACACGGTCGATGGCATTGAAATTCGGGCACACAGCGCGGCAGTGCTTACCGGACGTGTGGAGAACGCACATCAGCGGCCAGTGCCTGGACTCCGGGTGAGCGCGACCGCGGCCGGCATGGTGCGCGGGCTGTATCCGGCATCGGTTCGCGGAAGTGCGACCACTGACGACCTCGGGGGCTTTCGAATCGGAGACCTCCCGCCCGGTCGCTATTTCCTCAGGGTGGACTTGCCGCCGCGTTCCGTCGAGGCGGTCCGGGCGGTTCAGGACCCAGATGAGTTGCCGGTCAGTGAGGCAACGACGGGCGATGTCGCCACCTACTACCCGAACTCGGCTCCGATGGAGGGTGCGGCCACGATCACAGTCTCCGCGGGCCAGGTAGTCGAAGGCATTCGCGTGTCGCTCGCACAAGAGAGAACCATGTGTGTCCTGTGGCGGCTGCCTCAGGCTGAAGGCCCCCACGCGCCTGTGGTGAAGGCTCGGGTGGAATCCGCCCAGCGACAGGGCCACAACGCACTGGCCGCTGGCTCCATCGGCGGAGGAAAAGGGGCACGGCCGAGGTGTGCGGCCTCCCGTCCGGTGACTACCGGCTGGTCCTGGTGGAAGCGGCTCAGACCGCTGACGGCGGACGGTACGCTTCCGTGCCTTTCAGTCTTGGTCCGCGGAGCATACGCCTCCCGGACGTGTCGCTGCACCCGCTGACTACGGTCGCCGGACGGCTGAGAATCGAAGGGGAGCGCGAACAGCCCCGGCTGGAGCGCCCTGCGTTCTTCGTCTTGCGTCCGGCGGGCCGCGCGCTCATTCGCGGGGAGCGCACTTCCGCCGGAGTGCGCGAGGAGGGACCCTTCACGATTGCCGCCGTTGTACCGGATGACTATTGGCTGAGCTGGTTCGTACCGCCGGGATACTACGTGAAAGAGGCCACAGTTGGCGGCGCGGACGTGACCAGAACGCCTTTCCGATCCGGCGGGCCGGCGGGGGCGGAGTTCGAAGTGCTTCTAGGCCGCGACCCAGCGACACTTTCGGTCGAGGCGTTGGACGGAGAGCGTCCGGCAACGGGAGCTGTCGTGGTCGTTTGGAGAGATCCGCCGACATTCCCAGCCGGGCCGGGCGATGTGACCCTGGCCGAAGCGGACGACGGTGGGCGGGCGGCCGTCGCGGGGCTACCGCCAGGCAAGTACCGGGTGTTCGCGCACCTGGACCTGTGGAACGATGAGGAGGCGCAGACGCGTGAGTTCCTCGCCGCGCACCGCGCGGCAGGCGAGTCCGTGGAACTGCGGCCGGGCGAGACCAAAACGGTTCGTGTGCCGGTGGCCGGATCGGGAAGGTAAGGAATGCTTGCTTCGATTCACACAAGGGTCATTCTGGCCTGCCTTGTGGTGACACTGTTTGCCACGGGTGAGACGGTGGACGCAACCGTGACGGCGTTCCATACGGACCTTCCTGTGGACCACGCCAAGGGGACCGTCCTCGACATCTCAGGGGCAATACGCGCGGTGGTGGAAACAGATGCAAACGGCGCGTTCCGGGCCGGTGGACTCACCCCAGGGCGCTACCGGCTGGAAATCACCAAACCTGGCTATACGCCGGCATTGGTTTTCTTCTCCGTGCCTTCAGCCTTGGACAAGTTCCGCATCCGGCTCGCGAAATACGGGGTGATTTCAGGCATGGTCCGCACGGCGGCCGGAGCGCCCGCGGCCGGAGCGTCGGTGGTTGCCCTGATCACGCCGCCAAATGCTTCCTCCCTGGTGCGGTCGAGCGTTGCCCCGGCTCGAACGGACGACCGGGGGCATTACCGCTTGCATGGACTGCCGCCGGGAGCGTATACCCTAGTCGCCATCCGAAGCGATTCCCGCGGCGGCGGAAGCGCCATTCCTGTTTCTGAAGTCAGCTCCCTTTACCGGATATTCGCGGGCGAAGAGTATCGCAATGTAGACTTGAGCTTAAGGGCGGCCGGCGCTCACTCTCTTGCGGGTCGCGTCTCCCCGCCCGCGCCGGGCGGAGTGGTGATGGTTTCGCTGGCTCCGCGGGAGTTGCCCGGCGTCGTGATCGCGCACGCTCCGGCGCATGCCGACGGCAGCTTCAGGTTCGAATCGGTTCCCGCCGAGCCATTGGTAGTCAGGGCGGCGGGTTCGTTCGGTTCGCTCGTGAACGGCGTTTGGGGTGTGGAGCCGATAGCTCCTCCGCTCTACGGCAGTCGCGTCCTGGCCCTGCTCCATCCGGGCGATGAACTGGCCGTGCCGCTGTCCGGCCCCGCAACCACTGCGTTCCGACTGGACTTTCCCGGCCCAACAGGAGAGTGCCCACCTTCCGCGACCCTGCATCTTGCGGCGATCGATTCCTGGGGCGGAAACGTGGACCGGGAGGTCCAAATTGAGGCCGGGGCTCCCGTCAGGATCTCCGGGCTGGCGCCTGGCAGATACCTGGCCAAGATTAGCGGCCTTCCCGCGTCATGTCATCACGTCGGCGACCCGGTCGTGGATCTGGAAGGGACGCTGGCCGAGACCCTCGTGATCCGGCTCGCCAGCGCAGCGTCGGTCGAAGGCGGGGTAGACAGGAACGAGGGACTTCCGGTCGTCCTGCTCTGGGCGGAAGGAGCCAGCGGGCTGTTGCTGCCGGATGGGCAGGGCCGTTTCTTCGCCAGCGGACTCCGTCCCGGCGAGTATCGGTTCCTGATTGTTCCACCTTCGGCATGGGCAGACGGGCGCGGCATCCCGAGCCCTGAGAACTGGCCGCAGCGCCAACTCCCGGCTGGCGTTTCGGAATGGGAGCTTCTGGTTTCCCCATGAAGGAGAGTTCCGAACCCATGAATGATCCTAAGGCACCCCGAACCAATATGCCGCCCGCCCCCTTTTTGATCGGCATGCCGGACTCGGGCGTCGAAGTGCTACGCCTGATGCTCGACGCGCATCCGAACATCGCCATTCCGAGCCCGACGTTCTTCGTCCCCGCCGCGCTCGACGCCAAGACTCCGGAGGAGTTCCTCGGCATTCTCACCGCTTCCCAAACCTGGCGCGACCACCACCTCGATTCCAATGCGCTCGGGGAAGCCCTGAGACGGATGCCGGAGTTCGAGCCGGCGGGCGCCGTGCGCCTGTTCTACCGGATGTACGCGGCGCGGTTCGGCAAGGCACGATGGGGCGACAGCACCCACCGCTACGGCCACCACATGGCGCTGCTGCACGAGCGCCTGCCGGAGACGAGGTTCCTCCACGTGATCCGCGACGGGCGGGACGCCGCTCTGGTGGCGCGCCGGTCCCATGGCTGGAAGGCGTTCGGCTCGGTCGAAACGCACGCCAGGGAATGGGCCGCCCGCACCGTGACGTTCGCGCGGAACGCGCGCGAGGTTCCGTACCTGGAGATCCGCTTCGAAGACCTCGTCACACGCACGCAGGAAGTGCTGTGGCGCGTCTGCCGGTTCCTGGAACTGGACTACACCCCGCTGCTGCTCCAGTATCACGCGCGCGCGGCGGCACGCATCGGCGAACTGGAGGCGCTGGACCGCAAGGAGGCTCCGGTCAGCAAGGAAGAGCGGCTGCGGGGACTGTACGAAGAACTGCTGGCCGAGGCTCCCGGGGCGGCGCAGACCGGCCGGTGGCGGACGGAGATGAGCGCGGCCGACATCGACGCCTACCAGCGGGGGGCGGGCGAACTCCTGCGGCGCCTGGGGTACCCGGTCCCGGCGGCGGCGCGGGCGAGCTGACCGATGGCGGCCGGGACACTGGTGGCGCGCACGTTCGACTCGGGCTTTGCGCACTCGCGCCACTCCTACAACGCGGTGTCGGTGGCCAGCGACGGGCGGGTCTACTACGTGCTCTCGTCGCAGTCGATCGACGTGGGCGCGCAGATGTACCGCTACGATCCGGCGGCGGACCGGATCGAGCATCTCGGGGATCTGACCGAGGCGTGCGGCGAAGCCGGGCGCAAGACGATCCCGCAGGGCAAGAGCCACGTGCGGTGTCGCCGAGTCCGGCGGGAAGCTCTACTTCGCCACGCACCTGTCGTATTACGCGGCCCGCGACGGCCGGGAAACCAAGGGCGAGCCGCCCGAGGGGTACCGGCCCTATCCCGGCGGGCACTTCCTGGCCTACGACATGGCGGCGGGCACGTTCGAAGATCTTTGCCTGCCCGCGGCGGAGCAGGGCATCCTGGCGATGGCGATGGATCCGGCGCGGGGCCGGCTCTACGGGATGACGTGGCCGAACGGCTTCTTTCTGAGCTACGACCTCGCGGCGCACCACCTGAACATGGCGCCGGTCTGCGGCGAGGGAGAAACCGGCGAGGGACGCGCCTACCGCACGATCTGCCGGGCGCTGGTGGTAGATCCCGAAGACGGATCGGTCTATTTCACCAGCGCGGAAGGGACAATTCTGCGCTACCGCCCGGAATCGAACACGCTCGACACGGTGGCGGGCGATAGTCTGCGCAAGGATTATTTCGGGATATACGACCCGGCGTCGCCGTTTCACATGAGTTATCATTGGCGGCAAGCGGTGTGGCATCCCGGCGAGCGGGCGATTTACGGAGTACACGGCAATTCCGGCTATCTGTTCCGCTTCGATCCGCGCGCCGGACGGGTGGACGCGATGGAGCGGCTGTGTCCGGAGCCGTCGCGGCGCAGCGGAATGTTCGACAAATTCTCGCACGGCTACCTGGGATTCGCGCTGGGGTCGGACGACCGTACGCTGTTCTATCTGACCGGGGGCGTGATTTATGAGAACGGGCGTCCGCTGCTGGAGCGGACGCGGCAGGTGGGAGCGCAGGGCGTGGAGAACCTGCACCTGATCACGTTCGACACCGGGACCGGCGCGTGCCGGGACCATGGTCCGGTGTGGCTCGATACGGGGGAGCGCCCGGCGTTCGTGCAATCGATCGGAATCGCTGGGGATGGCGCGGTGTACGCGCTGGCGGCGGTGGGGGCGCGCACGGATTTGATCCGGGTGGGGATGTGATGCGCGGCGCCGGCGACGACCCGGCGTCGCCGTTTCGCGTGATGTATCATTGACGGCAAAGCCGTGTGCCATCCCGGCGAGCGGGCGATTTACGGAGTACACGGCTGTGGAGGCGATCGAGCGGCTGTGTCCGGAGCCATCGTGGGGAGCGCGATGTTCGACAAGCTGTCGCACCGCTATCGGTTCAACTCGCGCATTCTGGCCTGCCTGATGATTCCCGCAAGTCTTGGGATGATCCCGCTTCTGGCTGTCGTGGATTCAGTGTCGATCGAGGGCCGTGTCACCGATGGGCTGACCGGGTTGCCCGTCGACGGCGCCGGGATCTCGCTTGTTCCCTGCGATGGCCGGCCGCCATCGGCATTGGCAACGAACGCCGATGGAGTCTTCGTCTATCGCGAAATTGAGCCCGGCTGCTACCGGGTCTTCGCGACGGGAAAAGGTTACTTGAGCGCCGGGAGCGGTGGGACCATGCACCTAAGGCGGGGGGAACGGCGCTCCGCGGTAGATTTCCGTTTGGAGAGGGGGTCCGTCCTCGCCGGGCGGGTACTCGACGAGGACTCGGAACCGGTCGCCGATGCGAAAGTGATCGTGCTCCGGGCGCAATACGGCGCGGGATTCCGCCAGCTTCGTCCCGCGGGGGCAGCCGATGTCGATGAGCAGGGCGGGTACCGGATCGCAAACATTGCGCCAGGCCGTTATTTGCTGTATACCTGGGCTCCAAGCCTGGGGCGAGTTCCCGCCGATGAGGAAACGGGAGCGTACGCTCCCGGCTACTACTTCCCTGGTGCGGATCGCCTGGATTCAGCCGTGGAAGTTGAAGTCCGCCCGCGCGGCGAGGTCCATGGTATCGATTTCCGGTTGACCCGGTCGCGGGGCGTGGCGCTCGCGGGCAAGGTGATTCCCGCGATGAGTTTGAAGCGTCCCATCCGCGTCTATCTTGTTCCCGCGGAGTGGGTGGCGTATTATGCCGCCAGCGTCCAGGTTCCGGCACGCGGTGGCCCGTTCCGGTTCCCGTCGGTCGCGCCAGGGAAGTACCGTCTGGTAGCCTCGGCCGAACGAACCATCGCGGAAGCCACCGTGGAACTCGGAACGCAAGGTCTCGAAGACGCCGAGCTTCGACTGGACCCGCTGGCAAGCTGTCTGGTCCGAGTGACCGCCGAGGAGCCTGAGAAGCTCGTCTTCGGAAAGCTTGGCGTGGCGCTCGCGGTGAGCGATGCGTACCGGCCCCCGACGTTGCATGGGTCCTCGGTACAGCCAAACTTGAATGCCGACGGCGAAGTCCACCTGACGCCGGCGCGCGGCAGGCCCGCGTACGTTTCTCTTGCGGGCCTTCCTGACGCTGTGTATGTGAAGTCGGCTCACTATGGAGATGCGGACTTGTTGGAAGAGGTCTTTCAAGCCCCTCGGGATGCGGCGTGCCACATTGGGATCGGTCTCAGCAGCAAGGCATCCCAGGCAACCGGGGTCGTCAGGAACGAAGACGGCGAGCCGGTGCCGGCGGCGACGGTTGTGATGATTCCGGAATTCCGGCGGCGCAACACGTTCCGGTTCGTACGGTGGACGACGACTGACGAAAATGGCTCCTACAGAATCGGCAGTCTGGAGCCCGGCGAATACAAGGTCTACGCCTGGACGGACGTGGAGCCGCACCGGTGGAACGATCCGGAGTTCCTGCGCCCGTACCTGAGCAAAGGGGAACGCGTCAAGGTGGAGCCCGAGGCCGTCAAGAGCGTCGGCCTGACGGCGTTGAACTGAAGGAGAGAATCCGATGCGCAACGTGCCCTATATCCGCGCCTGCCCATGGGCATCACGCAGTACCGGCTTGCAGGTGGATTATGAAGCGGCCCACACCAACAATGTCATACATCCTGGTCCTCGCTATTCTGCTCTGTCTCCCGGCCGCTGGCTTCGCGGGGACCGTCTCCGGCCGGGTGCTTGACGCCGAGTCCGGCCGTGGCGTGACGCGGATGACCGTCCGGCTCAAGTCCGCCGCCCACCACTGGACCGCGCACGAAACCGCCACCAATGCCCAAGGCGCGTTCACGCTCCAGGACGTGCGCCCGGGACGCTACCGGCTCGTGGCGTCGAGCGAGGACCGGCGGTACGCCGAGGCCGAGTACGGCGCACCGAAGCCGGGGCGGCCGGGCGTCACTCTACAGATCGGCGGCGACGACCTGGCGGAGCTCGAGATCCCGGTGGTGCGCGGAGCCGTCGTCACCGGCGGCGTGCGGAACCACGAGGGGCAGCCGTTCGCGCGCGTCCAGGTGACGCTGCTCGCCGAAAGCTACCGCAACGGGTTCCGGCAGTTCCTGCCACAGGGGCGCGCCATGACGGACGACCGCGGCGAGTACCGCGTGTTCGGCCTCGCGGCCGGGCGCTACGTGGCGCAGGCGAGTGTGATGCCCGTGCTGCGGTCGGGCTACCCGAAGGACGAGGCGCGCGAGGAGGGTTACTTCACCGCGTACTACGCACCGGGGACGACCGGCGCCGGCGATGCCTCGGTGCTGGACGTGGGGCCGGGAGCTGAACTGCGCGGCATCGATTTTCAACTGCGCAAGGAGCGCGGGGTGCGCGTGCGGGGGCGGGTGGAGAGGCAGGTCCAGGGACCGCCGATCGCGGTGTTCCTCACGCCGGACGAATGGGCGGCGCACAGCGGCGTCAACCAGACATGGGTGGGGCCGGAGGGCGAGTTCGAATTCTCACGCGTGGCGCCGGGGGCGTATACGCTGACCGCGCGCAGCGTCCCGGCGGCGGTGCGGCGGCCGCTCGCGGTGGGTTATGACGACATCGAGGGCATCGAGCTGGTGCTGGACGCGGGCGCCGAGGTGCGGGTGGCGGTGCGCGCCGATCCGCCCGGCAGCGTGCCGCTCGATGGGGTGGGCGTCGCGCTCCGGACGCCACGGCAGGCCGATCCGGCGCTGCTGCTGGACGCCTGCGCGCCGAACCTGGGCGCCGACGGGGCCGCGCAATTTCCGGCGACACCGCGCGATCGCTACTACGTCACGGTGTGCGGCGTGCCGGAGGGGGCGTACGTGGCGTCCGCCGCGGCGCTGGCGCAGCCGCTGGACTTGACCGAGGGCACGGCATTCGGGGCGGAGGTGGTGCTGCGCGGGGGCGCGGGCCGGGTCGTGGGCAAGGTGGGGGACGGGGTCGCGGCGGCGACGGTGCTGCTGGTCCCGCAGTTCCATTCGGAAAACCGCTTCCGCTTCCTGCGCGCGGCGACGGCGGATACGAACGGAGAATTCGCGATCGACAACCTGGAGCCGAGAGAATACCGGGCGTACGCGTGGGCGGACATCGAGCCGTTCGCCTGGAATCAGCCGGGATTTCTGGAACCGGACCCGGGTGTCGCCGTCACGGTGGAGCCGGGGTCGGAGGCGCGGCTGGAGTTGCCTGTGAAGGAAGACTGACCGCATCTCCGGGTGCTTTCGAATCCCGCTAGACTTGTGGACGTGGCCCACGCCGCCGAAGGCTTCTTGCTGCCGCAGGTCAATCGCGATGCTGCGCAGAGCTACCACACGTTGCCGCCAGGAGCCGCGTTACACGGTATCGTAGAAGCCCTCTGGCTCTACGAGAGCTATTCTCCTCCCCATTGTTTTGAGCGGGTGCTTCCCTCGGGAACGGTTGAAATCGTCTTCAATCTCGCCGGCGGGGACATGCGCTGTTACGACCCCGAGACGATGCGTTGCGTCCAGGTCCGCAGCCCGATCGTCACCGGTGTACACCGGCGCCATTTCGTCATCGATACGGAGCAGCAGCGCTCGATTATGGGCGTCGGGTTTTCGCCGGCCGGGGCGTGGCGGTGGCTGGGCGTCCCGCCGGACGAACTCGCCGACCGGCATGTGGAACTTGAGGCGCTGCTGGGCCCCGCGGTGCGTCAATGGGAGGAAATCCTGAGGGACGCCGGCGGGCCACGCCAGCGGTTGGAGCGTCTGAACGCGATTCTGGAGAGGAACCGTCTGCGTGAGGCACACCCTGCCGTGGAATGGGCGGTGGAGCAGATTTGCGGATACCCCAGTGACATCCGTGTGGATCATCTGGCGGAGGAGTGTCAGTTGAGCGCCCGGCGATTCAGTCACCTGTTCACGAGGCAGGTCGGCATTGCGCCGAAGGGATTTATCCGGATCCGGCGCTTCCAGGCTGCTCTCGCTGAGATTCGCAAGCGCGGCAGTTTCGATTGGAGTGCGCTAGCAGTCTCCACAGGGTTCGCGGACCAGTCTCACCTGATTCGCGAATTCAAGGCATTCACCGGCCTGACGCCGAATGCCTATGCTGCGATGCATCGGAGTTGGGGAAAGCATGTGCCCCGGGCTGAACAGGACCAGATCTGTCCGCTCGTGGTAGACCCCGCGGGGTAGATCTCACGGTTTGTTCAGGGCTTCCGATTTCTTCAATACAGCCGGAAGACACATCGCTAGATTGGGGGCATGGTTACGATCACCACCCCCACTGGAAAGATTGGTGCAGGAGTCCTGCGTGAACTCCTTGCAAGAGACGTCTCTCCGCTGCGAGTGCTCGTGCGCGACCGGCGCACACTCCCGGCAGTCGAACAAGACCGCCTTGCGATTGTAGAAGGCGACCTCCGTCGCCCCGATACTCTCCGACGTGCCTTCGACGGTGCTACCGCCCTGTTCTGGTGCCAGCCAGACTGCCCCGACGCAGTGGACTACGTGGGCGCGTACGAAGAGCTCGCGATAAGTGCCCGCGACGCCATTCGCGCCTGCGGCGTCTCGCGGGTTGTGGCGATTTCGGCGGCGGGTTTGCCAGGGGATCGTCCGGCGGGCCCCATCACGGCATTGCACCGGATGGAGTCCAGGCTGGGTGAGTCCGGTGCAGCGTGCCGCTTCCTCCGTTGCGGATCGTTCTACGAAAACCTTCTGTGGCAGTGGGACAGCATCTCGACCCAGGGAGTCTTCAGCTATTGCATGCCGGGCGACCGGCCTGGCCCGCAACTGGCGACCGCTGACATTGCCACAGTTGCGGCGCGTCTGCTGGCAACGCCCGGTTGGGACGATCGTCAGGCTATTCCGCTCCTTGGTCCAGAGGATCTCAGCTACAACGACATGGCTGCGGAACTGACCCGCGAACTCGGCCGGCCCGTTCGTTACGAAGCCATGCCCCCTGGCGCCTACGCGGACCTGCTGGTCTCAATGGGACAGAGCGAGGATGCGGCCAGAGGCTTGGTGAACATGTTCGAGTACCTTGCCCATGGATACCAAACGGACGCAGCCGCGGACCGGTCCTTGACCCCGACCACGCTGGCGCAATGGATCCGCTTGCACGCGGCAGGCAGGCCAGTCAATCCGTGAGCAGTCTCCGGGCGTCGACCGAGCCCCTGCTGGTGAAGCGGCTTGCCCTTGATCGAGCAGGATCCGGTTCATGCGACCAGATCCTCTTCTTCCCCTGGAGATCCTGGCCACCTATCCCAGGCTCGACGCTGATCCGGTCAAACCCGGGAAACTGGGCAATGACTCGATCTCAAGCTTAAGTTCAGCGGAAGGTGGTCCCGCCCCGCGCCATAATTTGAAGATGCGACAGGCGGGCTACCAGGCGGAACTTGAATTGGCGGTCGAAGCCGCCAGGACCGCCGGGGCGCTGCTGCTGGACGAATTCTACCGCCCCGGCGGACCGCGCGGGCACGGCGCGCACGCCGAAGCCGACCGCCCCGCGGAAGAACGGATCGCGCGCCTGCTGCGCGACGCTTTCCCGGAGTACGGCTACCTCGGCGAGGAACTGGGCCGTCTCGCCGAGGCCCGAGACCCCGGAAAACACACCTGGCTCATCGATCCCAACGACGGCACGCACAGCTATCTGCGCGGCTGGCGCGGTCCGGCGGTGTCGGTGGCGCTCGTGCGCGCGGGCGAGCCGGTGCTGGGCGTGGTCTACGCGTACGCGGCGCCCGACGACCGCGGCGACCTGATCGGCTGGGCCGAAGGGTGCGGTCCGGTCAAGCGGAACGGCGTTGCCGTGCGCCGCGCGTGGCCCGTCGAAGCCGGCAGCGACTGCGTGGTGCTGGTGGCGAGCGGGGCGGACCGCCGCGCCGCCGCCAACGCGGCCGCCCTGTATCCTATGCGGTACCGCGTGATGCCGAGCATCGCCTACCGTCTGGCGCTGGCCGCCGCGGGAGAGGGCGACGTCGCGATCTCCCTGCACAACCCGCGCGATTGGGACTATGCGGCCGGCCACGCACTGCTGCGCGGCGCGGGCGCCGAACTGTACCGCCGGTCCGGGGGGCCGGTGACCTACGGTCCGGACGGCGTCAGCGGCTGCGGCGGGCGCTGCTACGGCGGGGCGTGGCCGCTGGTGGATCGCCTGGTGGACATCGATTGGGAACGGCTCATCGAGCAGCCGGAAACGTCGCCGGGACTGGCGCGGCCCGTGGCGGGGCAGGCGGTGCGGGACGCGGAATTGCTGCAGCGGGCGCAGGGATGCCTGCTGGGGCAACTGGGTCCGGGTCAACCGGATGCCGGCGCGGAACTGGCGATCCTGCTGGCGCGCGCGCTGCTGGAATCCGGCGGCTACACGGCGGAAGCCGCCGCCCGCGCCTATGCCGGCCGGTCGGGAAGCCCGCTGGCCCGGGCCTGTGTCCTGGGGATCGCCGGGTCGGGCCGGCCCTTCGACACCGTCGAGGCCTGGGCCGCGACAGACGCGGCGCTCACCGGCGCGGATGCCGCCGCCTGCGACGCGGCGGGCGTCGCGGCCAGCGCACTGGCGTTCGCGATCCGCTGGGGAGCGAGTCCGGCGGGCGTGCTGCAACACGCGGAAGGAAGGGCGGCGGTCCGGGGAGTGCACGCGCAGGTGCGCCGCGCACTGGCTGCCAGGGGCGAGTTCGAGAACACGGTGCTGGCTGAACTGAGCGAGGGTTTCGACGCATTGCGCCATGCCGCAACGTTCACCGGCGGGGGAACATTCGCGGGCGCGCTATTGGGAGCAACGTTCGGCCGCGACGCCATTCCGCGCGCGCAGCGGGAGCAAGTCCTCACCTGCCGCCCGATCGCGGGACTGGCCGGAGTGACCGAACCCCGGCCTCCGGCGTGCTGGCCTGTCGATGCGCTGATCGTGGCGGAGCGGCTGTTGACGCTCGAACGCTAAATAAGCGGATCCGCCTCGGTCTCGGATTCCGCCAACGCCCGGCCGTGAACTTGCGCGCGGAAGGGGGCACTCGGAGCGACGCGAATCCGCTCTCCGCTGCCTGGATTCCCCTCCGGGCCAAGCCGGAAGCAGCCTCTCCCTGTGCCTACAGCGTGAACGTCAGCACGCCGGTTGCGATCAGCGCACACGCCCAGATCACATCCAAGTTGAACCAGGCTTTGCGCAGCAGGCCGACGCCGAGTTTCTCGAAAACCAGCCACGCCGCGGCGGCCGTTACGGCCAGGTAGCCCAGTCCGTGGATGCCCGTTGCCAGGAACGCCGTCATCGGCGTGCCCGCGGCACTTGCATGCGCGTGGCACGACGCGGCTTCAGCGGCGGGGGCCATGCCGAGGAACACCGGGACCACCATCAGTCCGGCGCCGTGAGCGGTCGCCATCAGGAACGACCACGCCGTGAGTCCCCGGAAGCCGACGCGCATGCCGCCGAAGCGGCTGTGACAGCCGCGGAACAGCCGGTAGACGCCCATGCCGATCAGAAACAGCGCCACCGGCCAGCGCATCGCGCTCAGCGGAATCATCGCCCCGGCCGCCACCGCGATCAGCACCGCCACGCCGACCGCCAGGGCGTGTCCTAATCCCAGCGGCAGCAGGGAGCGCCACACCGCGCTCCCGCTCCGCTCCTGCATCCCGAGGGCGACGGCGAACAGCCAGCCCATCCCCGGATTGATGCCGTGGAAGGCGCCCAGTCCGGCGAGCGCCATCCAACCCCAGAACGTCCCGTCCATCGTCGTCGCATCCATGGTCTGGCCTCCTTACGCGTAGCAGTAGGAATCGGACGAGGCGTCGCCCCCTTCGAGCCGGACCTGGTGCGGGCGCAGACCGCTGGTTTCCATGAAAAAGCCGGCGTCAAACGCCATGCCCCCTTCGGGGTTGACATCGACCTTCGCCATCCAGCCGTCGATGCCCTCGGGGTAGAACTGCTCGTCCCAGGCCGCGTAAAGCGAGTTTGTGAAGTAAACACGGCGGCCGTCGCGGCTGACTTCCACCATCTGCGGGCCGCCGTTCAACGGCTTCGACGGCTGGCCGGGATGCGGCGCGCGGTTGACGATGCCGCCGATCTTGAGCGAGGCGGTCTCGCGGGGGTTGAACGGATCGGAGACGTCGTACTGCTTCATCTCGCCCGTGCCCCAGCAGGAGACGTAGAGGAAACGGTCGTCGAGCGACAGGTTGATGTCGGTGACGAGCGGCGGCACGGCGCCGAAGCCCTTCAGCATGGGCGGCAGCATTTCGGGGTCGGCCGGCTGGGCGGGGATCTCGATCACTTTGCGGATCTTCCACGGCGTCCCGTTCGACGCGTCGTGATGCCAGAGCCAGATCGACGAAGAGAGATCCTTGAGCGAGGTCACGACGCCGACGAAACCGTAGGCGCGGGTGGGATCGTGCGCCGGGCGGAGTTCGAGCGCCATCTGGTACTCGGGGCCCAGTTCGAGCACCTGCTTGTGCTTGCGCTTGTTCAGGTCCCAGACGTGGAGCCGGTTGCCGTACTTGCCGCCGAGCAGCAGGTCGGGGACGAGGCCGTCTTCCACCATGTTGGGAGTGCCCCACTCGCTCGAGATCATGGTGTCGTGGCCGAGGTGCCACCAGAAGTCATAGTGCAGGTACTGGGGACCGCGCTCGATTTCCCAGCGGCCGCGGACGTCGAACGTCTCGGGATCGATGATGAAGATGCCGCCGGGACCATTGCCGTCGACCGCGCCGAGGGCGCTGACGTAGATGCCGTCCGGCCCGCAGTGCGTCGTGTGAGGGCGGCTGTAGCCGGTCCGGTCCATCACAGTCTTGGCGTCGATGGTCTTGACCAGCTTCGGACGCTTGGGATTGTCTTTGGTGTCGAGGATATAGATGTTGGAGGAGCGCATGCCGGGGGTGACCAGATAGCGGCGCTCCATGTGAGGGTGCGGCGAATAGGGGCAGAGGCAGGAACTGCACGCGTTCCAGCCGAAGTGGTGCAATTCGTCGCCGATGGCGGGCATATCCACCTGGCCGACGATTCTGCCGTAGGTCCGGGAGCCGGGATCCACGTCGACGACGCCCATGGCGTCGGGCTGGGTCATCCGGTCCGGGTTCAACATGGCCACGTAGGCCAGCTTTTCCTTGGGGGCCTCCATCGCCATTTTGGGCGACGGGTAAAAGGTCTGGTCAGGTCTCCACTGCATGGTGTTTGACTCTCTCTCCTCCTGTTGACTCTCGCATTTGCCTGCCCGGAAAGGGTGGCTACAGAGGCTTGCGGAGAAACGGCGCGGGAATTGTCACGTGCGGCGGCGAAGCAGGTGGCAACATTTTATCGATTATGAAATGGCGACATGGTGAGCGATAGAGCAGAGGCCCTATCGCTCACCATGTCGAACTGGCAGCAGCCATTGACAGCCGGGCACATTACCGGCTGTCAACAGTGATGTCGCGGTCCTCATCGATGAACGCGGAGTACTCGGTTCCTTGGGCAGCCTCGACATCCTTGCCCTTGACCAGTAGTGCGAACGGACCTGCAAAAACGGCTACGGCCACGGTCTTGCCCGTTTTGTCATCACCTTCCCGCCCTGCGGTTGCGCGGATTCGAACGGTCTGGTCATCGACGGTCTTGACACGGTCCATAGACATCGTGAGTTTGCCCCCTCGCCCCAACATGCCCTTCTTGGCAACTGCTGTTATCGATCCGAAGGCGGCAGCCCCTTTAGCGATCACGACTACGCCGTTAACCTCCACGTCATCGGCAACGGTGAAGCTGATTCGGTCACCCACGTTAGCTGTGGACGAAGAAATATCCTCCATAAGAATCAGCCGCACCCCCTCACCATCTGGGAGTTTGACCGTCTGCTTCGAGGATGAAAGGTCATCGACGCGAGACATCGATGGGTTGCGCATCGCCGAAATGATTCGGTCTGGTACCCCCTCCTTGGAGAGGCGGATCAAGCCAGACGTTGAAAGATCGAAGTCAGCCTTCGAGTTACGGATCTGATCGAGGATCAACGTTTCGCTGAGACCGGCCTTCACCATCTCATGGATCTGATCGTTGGTTAGGGCCGCCTCTTGCAACGAGGCGCCGGAAGCGACTAGCCCAGAAAGGGCTATCGCAAGAAGCCAGCCTGTTCGTTGCATTTTTGCCCAGACCTTTCTGACTCGAGATGCCCGAGTTCGTTCTGGAGAGAACATCGGACCGGGCACCAACGCCCCCATCGCGAGCCTTCGCGCAACTGGCCTTTCACCGTGAGGCCAATGAGTCTTGTCCCCTCGTCTGGTACTGACATTCGGCTGGCTGGGATGCGGCGTGCGGTTCACGAGGCCGACGATCTTGCCGTTGGTCCGGGAGCCGGGATCCACGTCGACGACGCCCATGGCGTCGGGCTGGGTCATCCGGTCCGGGTTCGACATGGCCACGTAGGCCAACTTTTCCTGGGGGGCCTCCATCGCAATTTTGGGCGACGGGTAAAAGGTCTGGTCAGGTCTCCACTGCATGATGTTTGACTCTCTCTCCTCCTGTTGGCTCTCGCTTTTGCCTGCCCGCAACGAGCGGCTACTGATGCTTGCGGAGAAACGGCGCGGGAATTGTCACGTGCGGCGGCAAAGCAATGCGCACGATCTATCGATCATGAGGCGTCGATCCGGTGAGCAATAGAGAATGGGCCTATCGCTCACGATGTGGAACTGCAAGCATCCCGGGTGGCCGGTGTCTGCGTCGAAGTCCGCGATGCTGCCTGAGGACGCCCGAGATACGGGTTTTCAGGAGGGAAACTCGGAACTCAAGCGCCGGGACTCAAATGCCTTGCATTCGGCACGCGCAGGACGCGGGATCCGCCGACCGTGCTCGTCCGCACGAGTGAACGGCTTGCCACCTTGCTATCCCGGACGCCCTACCGGCGGACTAGCAGGGCAGCCCGGTTGGCGGCGTCCACCGCAAAGACCCCTGGAGGCGCGGGGGCCTTGGGCTGGTAGGCCGGGTCATGATGGACGTAGAGGTGATATGCCGCTTCGCCAGGCGCGATCCTTCCATTGCACTCAATCGAATATACGTCTGGACCCGCGGTGAACGTCAGCGTACTGCCGCGTATCTCGCCTGCCCTCCGGAAGCCGAGGGCCTGGTTGGGCGCCAACGTCAGTACCAAACGACCCTTACCGGGAACGTAGAAACGCACGGCGGCGCCGCTGACACCTCCGGTCATGTTTGCAGTGGCCTGAAGCGTCTCGCCATTCACCTGGAGGCGTGGTTCAATCAGACGGAGCGGCGCATCCTCGACCGTGAAATCGCGAGCCGCCCCCTCGACTGAATACACCTCCCGCGGCTCGCTGCGCCGGATCCTGAGGTAGTCAACCACTCTCTGGCTCGTGAATGGGTTTACCAACAGATCGACAGCCACGGTTTCGCCCGCGCGAACGGTCTGCGGTGCTGCCGAACCTGGCAGCGGCACCTGGGTCCATGCGCCTCGGGGAAGTCCAAGCTCCTCCGGATTGGCGCTTAGCGGCAGCAGGCTGAGGCGGTACTCGCCGTCCTGGGGCTGGACCAGGACGTCGTAGCCAAAGTACTTTCGCTCCCTCGGATGGTAGAGGTAGCGGCGCCACCCGGCTGTCCCCCCTTCCAGATGGACATCATGAACGTCCGACGCGGGCTCAATCCGTGTCCGGTACTCGACCGTAAACCCGTCGCCGGGGACCGAGCCTGACATGAGGAATCCCGCCTGACCGAACGCAGGACAAGCAAGAATCAGCAAGCAGCTAATTGCTCTCATATGGACTCCTGATCACCTGTGGTCTCAACTCCTCCACCGGCTGGAAATCGGCAAAAGACACCCGCTGCCTGCCAGGCGATTCTGTCCGGCTGCCCGAGGGCAGGTAGATCCAGACCGCCCAAACTGCGAGGATCAGGATCACCGCGACGGGAACCGGCACCGGAATCGATGCGGTGAGAAGCCGGCGGCGCCACGACGCCTGTGGCGTCCGGCCAAAGATCCGGTTCTCCAGAGCCGGGGGCGCCGGAGGCGCGTCCCACCTCGAAAGCAGTTCCTGCAATTCTCTGTCGCTTAGCGGTTCCATTGTGTGTTCAACCTCTTCTGGTTGTGGGTAGCCAACGGGGCGAGCATGCGCCGAAGGTTCTGCCGGGCCCGGTGCAACCTTGCTTTGACGGTTCCGAGCTCCGCATCCACCGCGTGGGCAATCTCATCGAGCGGCATGTCCTCGTATTCGGCCAGGACCAGCACCTCCCGCTGAAGTGGTGGCAGAGATTGTACAGCTTCGGCCACAAGTCTTGACGTCTCGCCGCTGGACGGATCGAGCGGCAGGGCCACGTAGGTTTCTTCTTCCAACGGGCTCCATCGCCGCTCGCCCCGCCATTGTTTCCTCGCCAGATTGCGTGCGACTGCCAGGAGAAATGCACGCAGTGGCGCCCGGTCCGGGTCGAAGCGATCCGGGTTCAGCAGCAGAGCCAAGAACGTTTCCTGCGCGATGTCCTCTGCGGCGGGCCCCGAACCTGTCATACGCCAAGCGAAGCGATACACTGCGTCCTTGTGTGCGTGGTAGGCGGTGCGAAGTTCCCGGTCCGTCATCTTCGTGTGGTGGAGAGCGCCCTTCGATAAGGATTACCGGAACAACACAGAAAAGATACGGCTGAGGCGTAGATTCCGTTGGAATTGGACATCGCCCGGAAAACGCCACCATCGACGTCGCTCGCGTCCGCCACGCCGTAGCAAGATGATATCCTTCGTGATACGCAGTGCCGTGCCCGCTTGGAATGAACCGCCGCACCTTTCTCCAGACCAGTTTGCCCGGCGCCGCCGCCGCTGTCGTGAGCTGTGCGCGGACCGAGGTGCCTCGGGGCGAATCGCTGCTCCGGGTGGGCGCCGGCGCTGACCGGTACAACACGTCGCCGGGACGCTTCTCTCTTGGGTCTTCGCACCCGAACGTGCGGATCGTGGAGACGCCCGTGCGGCCGGATGCGCAGTTTCGTCCCGTCCCCCTCCTGTTCGAACGCTGGACGCATGACGGCGGCGGACACTACACCGCCCACCTCCGCCAGGGGGTCGCGTTCCACGATGGCACTCCGCTTTCCAGCGACGTCTTTGTTCGGTCCGCGAAAGAGTTCATCGCCACGCGGGACTTCATCGGCCTCGACCCGGACAGCCTGCGGACAGACGGCGAGACGACGGTCCGCTTCCGTTCGCTTTCGGGCTCGGCGCTCATGGTGGACAACATGACGCACCCGGCGGCGGCGCTCTTTCTGCCCTCGGACACGGTCCGGCAGCACCCGGTGGGCACCGGGCCTTACCGTTTCGTCCGGTATGAACCGAAGCGGCAGATCGAAGTCGAACGGTTTGCCGGGTACTGGGGACGCCAGCCGCGTCACGCCCGGGTGCACTACCGGTTTCTAACGGACCCGCAGGCGCGTCTGCTGGCGCTGCAGGCGGGCGAGGTCGACCTGGTGTCCGACGTGGTGCCGGAGATGCTGCTCGGCCTTGCGCCGGACGATCCGCGGGTGGTCGTGCGGCGGTCGCGGCCGATCCGCTACGCGGCGCTGCTGTGCAATCTGCGGGGCGATCCGCCGTTCGATACGCTGCGCGATGTGCGGGTGCGGCGGGCGCTAGCGCTGGCCATCGACCGCGAGGCGATCGCGCGCGTCCTCTACCAGGGCCACGGTGTGGTGGCGCGAGGCGTCCTTCCCGGCTGGATGTTCGGTTTGGGCGAGGACCAGCCGCGGGGCTTTTCCCTCGACCGGCGCCGCGCCGCGGACCTCCTCGACGAAGCCGGATGGCGGGAGGGGCCGGACGGCAAGCGGTCGAAGGCGGGAGCGCCGTTGCAACTCCGGCTCGTGTCCGCGTTTCCGAACGCTTCCGCGGTGAAGCCGATGCCGGAGATGCTGGCGCAGATGTTCGCGACCGTCGGGGTGGACACGGAGATCATCGAGGTGGAAGACAGCCAGCTCTACTATTCCGGCTATGCGGACCGCGGCCAGGCGGACCTCTTCCTGGAACTGGCGGCCAACGCCAACGCCGATCCGACCTTTCTGCTGTTCAACGTCTTCCATAGCGGAACGCCCTGGATGTCGTACCGCTATCACGCGGCCGGCCCTTCCGTGGATGGCCTGATCGACGAGGCGCGCCGGGGGACGAATCCCGAAGCAATCGTCAATGCCGTGCGCGAGGCGCATCGCCGGATCATCGACGAGCACGTCGCGGCCATTCCAATCCTGATGGCGCCGGCGTTCGTGCTGACGCGGCCGGATGTCGTCATCGAGCCGTACGAGAACCTCGACTGGGTGAACTTCGGCGACGCGCAGCGGACGACATGATCCGGTATCTGCTCAAACGGTTCCTGTGGATGGCGGCAACCGTGCTCGGAATGTCGCTTGTGGCGTTCTTCCTGGTAGCGTTCGCGCCGGGAGATCCGATCGCGGCCGAGCTTCGTTTTCTGGGCGTGCCATCGAACCCGGAGACCATTGACGCGCTGCGGCGGGAGCACGATCTGGACGGCCCGGTCATCGAGCGGTACGTGCGCTGGCTGGGACGAACAATCCGGCTGGAACTCGGGACGTCGATCTCGAACGGGCGGCCCGTGACGGAGGAACTCGCGCGGGCCGCGCCCTCCACGCTGGCGCTGGCGGCCTGCGCGCTCCTGTTGATCGTGCTCGGATCGCTCACGGCGGGCGTGGCGGCGGTGTTGTTCCCGCGCGGCGCGGTTCCGCGCATCCTGCAAGCGCTGACGGTGGGCGTCGTTTCGATTCCCCTGTACTGGCTGGCGCTGACCGCGATCGTCGTTGGGACGCTGACGTTCGGCTTCACCGCGTTGATGGATCCGTCCTCGCCGGCGAACCTGGCGCTGGCGGCGGCTCTGCTGGCGTTGGGGCCGGGACTCGGCATCGGACGCACTGCGCGGCAGAGGATCGCCGACGAACGCCTGGAAGATTACGTCCGGCTGGCGGCGGCGATCGGGCACTCGCCCGGGCAGATCCTGGTGCGGGACATCGGGCGCGTGGTGGCGCCCTCGCTGGTGACGATGTGGGCGAACTCGTTCGGCTATCTGCTGGGCGGATCGGTCGTGATCGAGCGTATTTTCGACCGTCCGGGGCTGGGGAGCCTCGCTCTGCAGGCGATCGCCGCGCGCGACTATCCGGTGTTGCAGGCCTACCTGATGCTGGCGGGAGTGCTCTTCGTGGCCGTCAACTGGGCGGCGGATGGCGTCAGCGCCTGGGCGGATCCGCGGCTGCGGCGGCGGGGGATTCATGACTGACGCGCGGCGCCGCGGGACGGCCCGCTGGGGACTCGCGCTCATCGTCTGTGTGGCGGCGGCGGCGTTGCTCGGACCGTGGATCGCGCCGCACGATCCGCTGCGGGGCGACGTCGAACGGCGCCTGGAGCCGCCGTCTCGCGAATACCTGCTGGGCACGGACCGGCTGGGACGCTGCCAGCTCTCGCGGACGCTCGTGGGCGGGCGCACGTCGTTGGGCCTGGCAGTGCTGGGTTCGGCCGCCGTCACGTCCGTCGCTCTGCTGATGGGCGCTCTCGGCGCATTCGGGGGACGGCTGGCGGATCGCATCGTGACGCGCCTGATCAACGTGTTCATTTCGTTTCCGTCGCTGGTGCTGGCGCTGGCGCTGGTGGGGGTGATGGGGCCTTCCGCCGCGGCGGTCGTGGCGGCGATTGCGTGGGCGTGGTGGCCGTCGGAAGCGCGTGTCGTGCGGTCGCTCTTTCACACGGCGCGCCACCGCGACTTCGTCGACGCCGCGTGGCTGGCCGGCGTGCATCCGGTGCGGATCCTGACGCGGCATGTGTGGCCGCAGGTGGGTCCCGTGCTGGCGGTGCGGCTGAGCCTCGAGGTGAGCTCAGTCATCCTGGCGCTGTCGACGTTGAGCTTCCTCGGCCTCGGGACACAGCCGCCGCATCCGGAGTGGGGCGTGATGCTGAACGAGGCGCGGCCTTTCGTGACCACCGCGCCGCACCTGCTGCTGGGACCGGGTCTCGCCCTGATCGTCAGCGTCCTCGGCTGCAACCTGGTGGCGGAAGGGCTGCGCGAACGCATGGACGTGCGGCAGCCCGAGGAGTGGTGAGGCGCGCATGGGACGGTTGATTGTCGAAGGCTTGTCGGTGACTGTGGGTCCGGGGGGACCGCGGCTGCTCGACAACGTGTCCTTCCAGGTGGCCGATGGGCAGCGCCGGGCGCTGGTGGGCCGCAGCGGGTCCGGCAAGTCTCTGATCGCGGCCTCGGTGATGCGGCTGCTGCGCCCGCCGGTGGTGGCGTCCGCCGGGCGGGTCCTGCTCGATGGAACGGACCTGCTGCTTCTCGACCGCGAAGCGGTGCGCGGGCAGCGCGGGCAAGGCGTCTTCCTGCTGTTCCAGAGCCCGGGTTCGGCGTTGAATCCCTGCGTGACGGTGGAGGTCCAGGTGCGCCGGGCGGCGGCGCGCCGGGACGCAGCCACGGCGAACGAACGCGCGGACGAAGCCCTCGCGACGGTGGGCCTACGGGAGGCTGCGCGCCACTATCCGTTCGAACTGAGCGGCGGGATGCGTCAGCGGGTGCTCATTGCGATGGCGCTCGTCCTGGAGCCGAGAGTGCTGATCGCCGACGAACCGACGACCGGACTCGATCCGCTGACGCAGGCGGAAGTGCTCGCGGGCATCGATGCGTTCCTGCGGCGGACAGGCGCTTCGCTGCTGTTCATCACGCACGATCTGCGCGCGGCCGGGGTGCTCTGCCAGGGCGCCGTCGTGCTGGACCAGGGCAAAGTCGTGGCCGAAGGATCGTGGGACGCGCTTCGTGGGAGCGGCACGGCCGCGGACGCTCTCGTGGATGCCGCGCGGAGGGTCGCGGAATGAGCGTCCTTCGCATCCGGGGACTCAGCAAGTGCTTCACGGCGGCGCGCGGGGCGGTGCTGGATGGGGTCGACCTCGCGATCCGCGCGGGCGAGACGGTGGCGCTGCTCGGCCGCTCGGGGGCCGGCAAGTCCACGCTGGCCCGCTGCCTGGTGGGGCTGGAGCGCCCGGACGCGGGCACGATCGCGGTGGATGGGGTCCCCTACGATCCGCGCAAGCGGCGCGCGCGGCGTGTGGTGCAGATGGTCTGGCAGGACTCGTACCCTTCGCTGAGCCCGTACCGCACGATCCGCCACTCCTTGCGCGAGCCCCTGGATGCGTTCGGCGCCGGACCGGAGGACGCCCGTGATATGCGCGCGCGGGAGTTGCTGCACGCCGTCGGACTGGGGCCGGATGTCCTGGACCGGCGGCCGCACCAGTTGTCGGGCGGGGAGTGCCAGCGGGTGGTGATTGCGCGGGCGCTGGCGGTGGACCCGCGCGTGTTGATCCTGGATGAGCCGCTGTCCGCGCTCGACGCGCCGGCGCAGGCGGAGATCGTCCCGGTGTTGCAGACGGCATCGCACGCGGCGTCGGGCGCGGTGCTGTTCATTTCGCACGACCTGACGGCGGTCCGCCGGCTGGCAACCCGCGTGGCCGTGCTGGATGGGGGCAAGGTCGTGGAGGAGAAGCCCACTGCGGAGTTCTTCGCCGCCCCTGAAAACCCTGCCTCCCGCGCATTGCTCGACGCCTGGCCGCCCCTGCCGTTCGGGTAGCCGGTCAGGCGACTCGAAACGTTACGCTGGCCCAGATGCTTTCCCAATCCGCGGCGGCCGGATCCGGGTGGGCCGACATCGAGATGGTGTGCAGGCGCCACAGTCCGGCATGGGGAATTGCGACGGCGGCCCTTCCGTCGGGATCCGTGCGCATCACGATGTCTTCGGAGGGCTCGCTCTTTTCGGAAGCGCGGTGGCTGACACGCAACTGGAGGTCCGGCGCCGGCTGGCCATTGACGAGAACGCGCACGGGCAGCGTGTCGCCGGTCCGAAGCGGTCCAGCGAACTGCGGCACGATCTCGATAGGCAGTCCGACGGGGGATTCGAGGAACTGCACCGCGCCATCGCCGTCGCTGAGGGCGATCTTGACGTACTTGCTATAGATTTCCCGGCCGGGCTGCTGGCGTTGTCCCGCGGCGTCCCGCGCGCCGATGATGGCGGTGAGGCCCTCGTGCTCGAGGTAGCGCTGGAACCCGTCCGGCCGAATCTCGATAAAGGTATCGGGCGTCTCGACCACGATCCAGCAGGGGCGGCCCGTGACGCCGGATGTCTCGAGGGCAACGCCGGTCTCCCGGTTGCCGGAGACCGGCACGGGCGCGGTCCCGGACGCCGTCACCGCCCGGACATTGAGGAGGCGTTCGGGGTGGGGCGGTTCGTCGGTGTCCGAAAAGTCATCGCCGTTGTGCAGCCTGACGCCCGTGCCGGGACACGACGGGTCCGGAGGAATGCCGTAAAGCACGTGGCCCAGCAGCGGGATGAGAAGGGTTAGCCAGTCAAGTTCCATTCGTGCACCTACCGTAGCGCAACCCCGCTTTGCCCGCCGCGCGTCAACCGTGGGCGTAGCATTGAGGTCAAACCCAGACGAATGCCGTTGCCAGCCATTGCGGGGGAGGATCTTCGAGGAATACGATCCTGCCTGCTTTGGCTTCCATAATCGGCCACGGGGGTCCACCCAGCGTGGTGTTGTCGTACACCCAGAGCTGGTCCACTTCGACGACTGCCTGCGGAAGATTACTGAGGCTGGCGTCGTGGATGCTGCGCAACGCCGGTTCGGAAGCGCTGTGCCCACCGGCGTCGGCCCGCGCCTTCACGCGCTCCAGGTGCATTCGGAAGTCCGCGAGAGCCATGTAGCGCATTTCGACCTCGAATCCGACCGTCTTAGCGAGGCGCGCCTGCTCGAAGGTGACGTGGCTGCGCAGGATGGTTTCAATCGCGAAGCTCTCTCCGCGGCCGATTCGGCCGGCAACGAAAGCCTCAAACTCACGATTCACCTGGTGGCGGATGGTGTTGGTGATGCCGACGTCCGATCCTTTGTTGAGTTCAGCCGCGCGATCATCGGCATCGAAGGAGGCGACACCGAAGCTGGATACGGGGAACGCCGTCGACTTGCCGCTCCCGGGTGGACCGGCAATTACAATCATCCTCGGATCCATCTAGCCGCCGAAGTCGCGATCCTCGCCCTCGCGCATATCCGCCGGCAGGTCTTGCCGCACGCGGCGCCCTTGCGCGTCGATGATCCGCTTCTCCTGAAGTTTGCGGACAGCCACCTTCACCCGGTCGACCGCTGCCGGATAGTAGGGATCCGCCATGGGCTTCGAATTCTCGACCTTGGGATTCGGTATCGTCTTCACGGCATCTTACGGCAGTGAAACTACCGGGAACAGCGACTGGGAGCCGAATGCATCGTGCATCCGCCTCCTTCGGCGGGAAAGCCGGCCGACCATGCCAACCCTACCGCAGCGCAATCCGATCCACGCACACCAGCCCCGCAAAATAGCCCTTCTGGAACACCGGCGGGGCGTTCCCGAGGTTGATCTCAAACGGAATCTTGACCTGCTTGCCGCCCGACATCATCGGCTGGCCGCTCGTGCGCGGCGCCCACTCTCCGGCGTAGACGTTGCCCGCCGCGCGCCAGCCTTCCGCCTCGTGGAAGAGCCGGAAGACGGCCCAGGGTCCCTGGTAGTTCAGGATGTCGAGCTCAGCGCCGCCTAACTGGCCGGACACCCGCGCCCCCTGCACGGCCGCCCCCGGCCAGACGAACTGCGCCGGCTGTCCCGCTGCGCCCTGGTACTGCGCCGTCACGCCGTCGATGTTCAACGTGATGCGCTGCACCGGGTCGCTGGCAATCGCCTTCAATTGGTACGGGAGGCGCGGATTGCCCGCCGGGTCCTGGTAGACGGCCTTCGAGAACACCACCATGCGGTTGAAGAACGCGACGAATTGCGGGTTCAGCGTCACGTCGATGCCGGGCTTGGCGGTGTAACTGTTGCCTTGCTCAACCAGCACCTTGCTGAGGGTCTGATCGTAAAACTGCCACATCAGGCCCGCTCCGGGCTGGAACATCTGGTTCAACTCGGCGAGCGAGGCCTGCGCCTGCGCGTTCGGGTTGAATGGGTACTTCTGCATGAGGTTCGAATACGGACCGCAGAACTGCTTGCCCGCCCCGTTGAGCGAGGCCGGATCGATGTCGCGCAGCAGACCCTCGACGTGCGTGATCGGGTCCATCATGAGCTTCTCGACCACCTGCTCGATGCGCCCCTCGCGGTCGATGCGGAAGTTCTGCGTCACCTGGCGGGTCGTGACCTTGGCGTTGGCCGCGTCGTTGCGCGCCTGCGCGACGTTCATGTCGCCCGGCCCATAGTTGTTCGGGATGCGCTCGATCGACGATTGCAGGCTGACGAGCGCCGTCACGTAGCTTTGATTGTTGGGTCCGATGAAACGGTCGGTCACCTCGGGCGGCGTCACGAAATGCACGGGTTGGAACGCTTCGGCGATCTTGGCCGCGTCTTCTTTCGTGTCGTCGGTCACCTCGGGCGCGGTGTTCTGGCTGGCCAGCGAGAACATGGCGAGCAGCGGCGCCTGATTGCCGCTGTGGATGGCGAGCTTGCCGGCGGCGTCCTTGATGTTGCCGTAGCGCACGACCACGCCGGTTTTGAGATAACCGCGCCACCGTTCGATGAAATCCTTCAGGTACCGGCTGCGCAACTGGGCGATGGCGTCGGCATCGAGTTGGGCCTTGGTCGCTTCGCCCAGCACCCAGAGTTCGCCGCCCAGGTACTTGTCGGAGTTCTTGAGGAAATCCTGCACGACGGCGAAGCCGCCTTTGGTGAACGCGCCCGGGACGTCGGTCTGGTTGATCACAACGCGCGCCGAGCCGGGGAACGTCTTGTTGAAGTTGACCGCGGGGTTCTCCTTGCCGGCTTCGGCGAGCATCGCCTGGTAGACGCGCTCAATCCCGCCGAAGCTGTTCAGGTAGCGGCGGGTGCGGGCGACCGTCTCGGCTTCCGCCGGCAGTTCGTATGGATTGCCGGCCTTCAGTTCACTTCCGTAGAAATCGAACTGGCGGGCCGCAAGCTGCATGCGCTCGTCTTCGAGCTTCCGGCTGCCGAGCCAGTGGCTCATCAGGACCGGCGTCAGGAACTCTGGCGTCGAGTACTCCGGATGCGCTGTCGTGATGAGATAGGCGCGCAGGCGGTTGTACGCGGCGCCGTAATCATCGGCGGGACCGGCGGCCTGCGGGAGACCCTTGAGCCCCGCGAACAGCGCGGCGTGGGCATCGCCGAACATCACGCGGCGGAACGCGTCGAAGTACGTGCGGCGGGCCAGCGGGTAGAGGTTCTCGTAAAGGCCCCAGCGCAGCCGCAGCGGAACCCCGTTGCGCTCGTAGTCAACCAGGGTCGCCAGATGCACGCGGAGGGCTTCCAGGCGATCCAGGGCGTCCTTGGACGGCAGTTCCTGCCCCGCCGTCGTCGCGCCGGGAGCGGTGATGTTGAACGCCGCTTCGCGGATATTCGCCTGCAGCGTGCGGTTGCCGAAGAACGACACCGTGAACGCGATCGATAACAGGACCAGCAACGCGGCGGCCGCGGCCAGCAGCATGCGGCGCAGCCGGCTGACGCCCACGCCCCCGCCGGACGTTCCAAAGGCAGCCTTGTCCGCGGTGATGACGTCGCTGAACAACCGCGTGAGGAACATCCACTGCGGCACTTTGCGCGAGGTGGGGCCGGCCGCCTGCTGCGGCTCGGCGAATCCGGCCTGGGCCCTGGGACCGGAGAAGATGCTGGTGGCTTCGAGGGACAGCTTCTCCGACTGCTGGCGCTGCTGAGCGCGGGGTTGCGCCGGCGCCAGGTCTTCCACGATCACCGGACGCACGCCGGTGAAATAGAAACCGCGCAGCACGGGACTCACTTCGAGCTGGCTCGGGCGCGCCACTTCGACGAGGAACTCCACCACCATCGAGCGCAGCTTGCGGAACTCGCGCGGGAATTCGTAGATGCCGGGCTGCTTGTCCGGGGCGTTCTCGCGGGGCAGGAACCGCAGGCGGTGTTCGGCCAGCGAGTGGTAGAGCTCCTGGAAGACGCCGTTCAGGCGGTTGGACTCCTGCTCGGCGTAAACGCCCACGTCGCGCCGGGGATCGAATGGCAGCGTGGCGCCGAAGACCTGTGTGGCTTCGTCGTTGGTAAACGTCTGGACGTATTCGAGGAAGAACGGGATCCGGTCGGCTTTCGTGAACAGGACGTACACAGGGACTTGCGTGCCCAACGTCTTCGCCATTTCGCCGAGGCGCTGGCGCAGCGACCGCGCGAGCGAGCCTACCGCTTCGGCCGCGCCCTGCTGGAAGAACAACGAACAATCGCAGCAGACGACGGCGAGACGGGGCGCTTGTCCGCCGCGCCCGAGAGCCGCGGCCAAGCGGCCCGGCTTCAGCTTGCGGACGAGCTGCGTCCAGGCCGATTCGTCGTCCGCGACGCTGCCTGCCGCTTCGAGAAACACGGTGCCGCGGGAATACCAGAGGTTCGCGAGCGAAGTCGGGGCCACCACGCCGTCGCGCATCACCTGGCCGGCGACCAGTTCCGGCTCCAGACCGCAGCGGGTAATCGTCGTGGTCTTGGCGGCGCCGGCGGGACCGAAGAAAAACACTACTGGCAGCGATTCGACCTGAGGCTTGCCGCCTTGTGCCGAAGCCGCCTGGGCCACCGGGCATTGGCGCCCTTGAAGAGCGTGTCGAGCTCTTCACTGCCCCCTGCTGTGGCGCCGCCGGCAGCCGCCTGTTTCTTCTTGCCTCCGCCCTGGGCTTTCTTGACGAACCACGCGACGATTCCGAGCGCCAGGATGCCGATGAGGCCCATGACGATGCGGAAGATCAGCAGGTTCGACCCGGTCAGCTTGAGCACATTGCCGAGGTACAGGACCAGGGCCATGTACAGCGCGGCGGCGAGAGCGGCAATGACGAACGATTTTGCCTGTCGACCCATGGGAAAGCTCCTAGCGGCGCACCGCCGCGATGCGCTCTTCGATCCCCGAGATGCCGGAGCGCAGCGATACTTTGTAGATCACGAATAGCGCCAGGGTCAGCACGAACAGGGCCGCGGCGATGATCGCGATGCGTTTGATCCAGGGGTCGGTTCGGACCAGGGCGCCCTGCTTTGGCACGGCCCAGCGGGGCGAGAGGTCGCCCAGATCCCCGCGAATGCGCCGGATCTTCTCGGCAACGGCGGACATGATCGCCTGCAGTTCGCCCTGCCCCATCACGCTGTAGCGTCCGCGAAACCCGAGCAGAAGGCACAACTGGTAGACCTCGAGCACGTCAGCCAGCGCGGGAGAATCCTCGCGCTGGATCAACTGCTGGAGATTCTGGAAATAGACCTCGCCCGCCACGTGGTGGCCGAACAGTTCCTCCTGGAGCGGCTGGCGCGGCCAGTCGGCAAACAGAGGATTGCGGGAATTCAAGATGGATTCGTCGAGGAAGGCCACGACCGCAAAAATGCCGAGGCGGATGTCTTCGCCCGAATATCCGGCCTGTCGCGCCTGCTGCTCGGCGAGCCGAAGCGCCTGGCGCATGTGGTTGCGGAAGGAATCGGCGTCATTAACGGCCTGCCGGTTGCCACGCAACCGGACCGTGACGGTCAACGCCTCCTGAAGGGTCATGGCCAGTTCGCCATGCCTGCGGTCCGCCGGTGAAGTGGTTGGGGTCATCGAGACACCTGAGCCTGCAATCCCGTATTATAGGTCCCCCGAACGAGAGACACATGGAGATCGCCCGGATGCGAGGACTTCGCCGCCGAGGCATCGGGCTGCACTAGGGCTAGTCTTGAAGGTCACCGTTTCTCTATCAGCGTCTGTGTTGCGGAATGCCGACCGGCGGGCCGTCACACTCAGCGCCGTGACTGAGGATGCGCTTCGCAACCATCTTGAGGTATCCGGCGGAGGAGAGGCCCCTCCGTTTCGCTCGTCACCTTTCGCGGTGGGAGTGTCCGCCCTGACCTTGATCTGGACCGGACATCGGCCTTGATCGCGATGGACGACGAAGAGCAGTTCAGGCGCTAAGACCTGGGCTTCTACACCCCGCCCAGGTCCAACACCACCAGCAACTCCACGTCCGCCTCCGGGATTTCGCCCGGCACGTAGACGCTCACCTGTTTGGTTTGCACGATCGCCTCCCAGCAGGGCCCGGTGCGCGTCACGGAAAAGTACTGCACGTCCGGCTGGACCGAGATCGCCGACGGCGGGTGCGGCTGGTGTGTCAGCGTCAACCCGGGAAGCGCGCGGCGCACCAGCTCCGGGGTGTACTTGGCGGCGCAGAACTTCGCCAGTTGCGGAACGCGCTGGATAACGTTCGCTTCGCCGATCGGCGAACGGACCGCCAGCACCCAACTGGCATGGCCCAGACAGCGCGGGTCTGTCACCTCGCCATTGTGGAAGTATTCCGCGGCGCGGGTGAGCGGGATGCGCACGACGTTGGTCGGAATGATGATCTCGAGGTGCTCGCGGATATGCCGGTCGAGAGCGTCGAAGCACTCTTCCGGACGGTCGTGGTTGTACAGGGGCAGCGTGCGCGGATGCGATGCGACGGCGAACGTGCAGAGCGCGCCGGCGAGCCGGGCCAGTTCCGCATAGAGCGTCTCGGGATGGCAGCGGCGGGCCTGGAACAGGTTGCGCAGGGGGCCGAGGCTGGCGTAGATGGCGTGCAGGAACCAGAAGTTGGCCACGTCGCGGCTGGCGAATTCTCCGAGCGACCGCCCGCCGACTTCCGACGGACGCGTGAGCGTTTCACTCTTCGCCTCGAGCAGCTCGATCAGCCGGTGCATAATCTGCATGATCCGTTCGCTGGCGGCGATCTGCAGGCACGGCGGGATGAAGTCCGGGTCAAAGACGAAATGGCCCCGCCCGTCGCGTTTGATGCGCGCGACCGGGAGCGCCACCAGTCCTTCGGCGGCTTCGACGTCCAGCAGGAGGCGGAACTGCTTGCGGTTCACGAAGACGGGTTTCTCGTCGCGGCCCGTGGTCTCGTCCGCGAGCAACACTTTCTCCGCCGCGTACCGCAGGCCGTTGGCGGCCGCCGCATCGGGCAGAACGGTGTTGGCGCGGTTGGACCGGTACGGCTCAATCGCGAGCAGCGCGAGGTGGCTTTCGCGCGCCGGGGAGAACAGCCCGGCCAGCGGACGCGCTTCCGGCAGCGGGTCGCACTCAGGCATGTGGAAGGCAAGGCCGTCGGGCAGGACGCCGCGGGCGTGGATCATGCCCAGCGTCCCGTTCCTTAGCGCCTCGGCGTCCATCTCGATGCCGGCCAAACCGTACGGCGCGAAAAACAGGCTGCTCAGGGCGAAGTGGACCGCGTCCTCGTAGAAGCGCGCCTGGGCCTGGAAATGGTGGGGCGACAGGTGCATGCCCTCGTTCCACACGACTTTCGACAAATACTTCATGCGCCCGCTCTATTGAAGCACGGTCTGCCTGGCGCCGCGCGCGCAGCGGAAGCCGATGGACGGCTGTGGGACGCGCGCGGCCATCACGCCGAAGTCATTGACGCGGCCGGCGGCGGCTTCGTCCGGCAGGTAGAGCCGCATGTCGCCCCCGCGGATCTGGTAGTAGGCCTCGGTGCGCGTCAGCGGCGGAGACAGCCCCGGCAGTTCTTCGCGCAGGTGGTTGAACTGGGAATCGTCGGGTTCCACCGGGGCGTCCACCCATTCCCAGACGTTGCCGACCATGTGCAGGGCGCCATACGGGCTGACGCCTTCCGGCATCGACTCCACCGCCGCCAGTTTCAACCGGTCGCGCGGTGTGCGCGGCACGTGCGCCCGCGAGTAGTCCATCTCAGCGCCCCAGGGGAACGGTTGGCCATCGGGACCGCGCGCCGCTTTTTCCCACTCCTGCGACGCCGGCAACCGTTTGCCGGCCCATTCGGCGAACGCTTTGGCGTCGGCATAGGTCACGTTGACCACCGGCGCGTCCGGATCCGCCTCGGCGAATCCGGGCGGCTTCGGGTGGCCCGTCTGATCGCAGAACAGAGCGTAGGCACGGTTCGAGACTTCGGTCTTGTCAATGTAGAAGCCCTCGACGGGAACGCTCTGGTTGTTGGCGCCGAGCAGCGCCGGGCCTTCCGGCACCAGCACCATGTCGCCGCTGGGCAGCGTCAGGGTGGCGGGCAGGTCGGCTGGCGTCACCACGGCGCGATCGTCCGGCGGCGGGGCCGCCGGATCGATGAAACCACCGAAGCGGACCGCCGCCAGCACCACAACTAAGACTGCGCCTGCGATGACGGACGCCTTCAGCGCCTTGGCTTGCGGCGCCGGCTCGCGCGGCGGAGGCGCTTGAGGCGCGGGCGCGGGCGCGCTCTGCCCGCTGAGCAGATCCTGCAGAGCGGTGGCGACTTCGCGGAACGGAGGCCGTTGCGCCGGGTCTTTGGCCAGACAGCGCGCGATCAACTGCACGAGACTGTCCGGCGCCTGCACCGCCCGCAAAGGCTCCAGGTTCGGCTCCCCGTGCAGGATCGCCATCCACAACTCTTCCGCCGTCGACGCGCGGTACGGCGCCTCGAACGTGAGCATTTCGAAGAGCATCACGCCGAACGAGTAGACGTCCGCCGCGGGGGTGACTTCCTTACCCATCACCTGCTCGGGCGACATGTAGCGCGGCGTGCCAATCGCCTGGCCCGCCTGCGTCAACTGCGACTCCTTCACGCGGGCGATGCCGAAATCGATCAGCTTCGCCCGGCGCTCGGCGTCAATGTGGACGTTGGCCGGCTTGATGTCGCGGTGGATGATTCCCACCTTATGGACGTAGTCGAGCGCCTGCGCCACCTGCAAGGCGATCGACACGGCGTCGGCCTGCGTCTCCAGGCCGCCGCGCTCCATCGTCGACTTGAGCGCCTCGCCCTCGAGGTACTCCATGGCGATATAGGGCAGGCCGTCCTCTTCGTCGGTTTCGTAGGTGGTGATGATGTTCGGGTGGGAGCACTTGCACGCGAGCCTGGCTTCCTGGATAAACCGGTCGCGGACCTGGGGATTGCTGGCGTCGGCCGCGCGCAGGAGTTTAACGACGACGGGACGGTCGGCTTTCGTATCGCGCGCCAGGTACACGTCGGCCATGTTTCCACCGAGGTCCGTGTGGCATTCGTACTTTCGTTTTACGAAGAAAGGCAGCGAGCGCGCGGCCATGGCCGAACTTCAGTGTATCAACGCGAAGGGCGGGCGATGCCGGAAGCGGGCGGATCGTAGGGTACGGGGAAGTCCGCCGCCGCGCCCGCGGCCGGGATGTCGCGCCCAAGCGCCCACAGGATCCCGTGAATCAGCAGCCGCCTAACCGCCAGGACGCTAAAGTCCTCGGGGTGTCCGAGGGTTGTCATGAAAACGCGCGCGCCACGCCAGGTCTTCGTCCAGGCCACCGGCTGCGGCCCCCAGTCCTTCCCGCCTTGCGGGTTGAGAGCGCGGCCGGTCAGCAGTGGGACGGCATCCCCGTGCAAAGGCTCGACCACGTAGAGCCACGACCGCACCTCGAAATGCTGCGGCAGCCCGCGCAAAATGGGATGATCGCCCGTTGTCGACACTGCCGTGCGGGACTGATGCCCGTGATGGCGGATCCACTTCTGGCCCAGTACGTCGATGCCGAACCCGTCGTTCCAGACCGCGTACGGGCTTCCTTCGGGATAGCGAAAGGCATGGGTGGAAGTTCGCAGCCCGGCGACAGGTTTACCCGCGTCGAGGTACGCCACGATCCGGTCCATCTGGGCCCGGGGCAGCGTACGCCAGCGCAGATAGAAGACGGCGAGATCGGCGGATTCCAGAGCTTCGAGGCCCTCGATGTTGTCCATCGTGGCGGGAGAGGGCTTCGCCATGGCGACCGAGGTGCGGAGTCCATGATGCCTCTCGAGGATGCGGGCGATCGCCGGCATCGAGGACTCGGACCGGTATTCGTCGTCACCGGTGACGAAGACCACGTGGGGCTGCGCCCACGCCGCGGCCGCGCAGAGGAACAAGACGCATCTCCGCATCGCACCACCAGCCTAGCACCGGGGCGCGCGATCGAGGCGCAGAGTGGGGATGCCCGATGCGGCCAGCACGGCCTCGGCCCGGGAGTCGGGCTTCTGCGTGACGACCACGTGCTCCGCCCAGGCGAGCATTCCGGCCAGATCGGTTTCGAGCAGGCGTCCGATGTGCGGGATCGCCGACAGGACGAAGCTGCGGTTGCTGCCATGAAGCTGATCCAGCTTGATGTGCGGATCGTAGACACGCACCTCGCGGCCTTTGCCGATCAGCGATTCGATCAGCGTCACTGTCGGGCTCTCGCGCAGATCGTCGGTGTTCTCTTTGAACGCAAGTCCGAAAATGCCGATCCGCCCGCTCAAATCCAGCACGTCGCCGGCAGCGCGTTTCAGATGCGCGTCGTTTGAGGGGAGGACCGACGTGAGCAGGGGAAGATCGACGTCGAGGCGGGAGGCGCGGTAGACGAGCGCACGCAAGTCCTTCGGCAGGCAGGACCCGCCGAACGCGAAACCCGGCTTCAGATACGCCGCCGACAGGTTCAGCTTCTCATCGCGGCACACGGTCTCCATCACCTCTTCGCCGGAGACACCGAGGCGAGCCGCAAGCGTCCCGATTTCGTTGGCGAAGGCGATCTTCACGGCGTGAAAGGTATTGCACGCGTACTTGATCATCTCGGCGGTGCGAAGGGAGACCAGGCACGGCTCGGCGCCGAGACCGGCGTAGAGGGACGCCACGCGCCGCGCTGCGTCCGGCTCGCCGCCCACGACGATCAGCGAGGGTTCGAGAAAGTCCCGCAGCGCGGCTCCTTCGCGGAGGAACTCCGGGTTCGCCACGACGATGGCTCGCGGCCCGATGTTGGCCATGACCACCTCTTCGCAGGTTCCGGGAAACACGGTGCTGCGGATGGCGACGACGAGCGGCCCCGGGCGATCCTGCAGCAGGGGGCGCAGGTCGTTCGCCACGCGATAGAGAGCGGCGGTGCTGAGATTTCCGTTCCGTTCCGAGGGCGTGCCGACGCAAACGAGCGCGATATCCATGCCGGCGATCCCTTCGGCAAGGGATGTTGTCGCGCGCAGGGCGCCCGCGGCGACCGTCTCCCGGACCAGATCGTCCAGGCCCGGCTCGTAAAACGGCGCGGCTCCGCGCAGGACACAATCGACCTTGTACGCATCGGGGTCGATTCCGGTGACCTCGTAGCCCTGGCGGGCCAGACAGGCAGCCGAGACGCAGCCGACATATCCCAGACCGAGCACCGCCACGCGCGGCTTGTTGAATGCTTCGCTCATCGCATTCCAGTATGGCAGGCGGGAGGGGGTGGATTATGATGAGCCATGGTGCGGAGCCCGTATCTCGAAAACAGTGTCGCTGACGGTCCCGTCGCGCTGATTCTGACCGAACACGAGCGGCGCCGCAACGCCATGACTGTGTCGTTCTTCTCGGAAGGCGCGCACCATCCGGCGTCTCTCTGGGTATCGGTTTCCCGTTCCTCCTACACCCACGAACTGATCGTTCAAAGAGGCCAGTTCACACTGGCTCTGCTTCATCCGAAACAGAGAGACCTGGCGATCGGATGCGGCACGGTCTCCGGGCGGGACAGCGACAAATGCCGCCGTCTCGGGCTGGAGCCGGAGGACGGCTTTCTGTCGCTGCCGTCCGCGATCGTGAACCTCCGGTGCCGTGTCCGCCTGGCGCACGGTCTGGAAGCGGATACGCTCTTCGTCGCGGACATCCTTGCTGGAACGATCGAGTCGCGCCACACGTGGCGCCGCCCGTTGCTGCTGTCGGATCTGGCCTGAGATGCGACTGCCGGTCCGCGACATTTGGGAAGCGCGAGTCCAGGGGCTGTGCGGCGTCGTGTGCGCCGGGGAGGAACTGTGGCTATGCGGGAACTACGGCCAGGCGAGTCTCGATCCGCCGCGCGTCGTCATCAATCCGAACCGGCTCTATCCGATTGAAGCAGCCATCCGCGAGCAAGGGCGCTTCGCGCTGTGTGTCCTGGGAGCGTCCCAGCGGGAGGAGGCGAGGCGCATCGCCCAGGTCCGGCGGCGCGAACCGGACAAGGCCGGGGCCGCCGGCGTGCGTGTGGCAACCGACGAGACACATGGCGTTCCGTATCTCACCGGCTGCCCGCGGGTTCTGTTCTGCGATCTGGAGCAGGCGCTCAGCACTGGCGACCACACCGTGATGCTGGGGCGGATCCGCGAGATCCGCAACGACGCGTCTCGCGCCGGCGAGCGGCCGCTTCACTACCGCGACCTCGCACGCATCGCGGGATTGCCGGATTGGCTTCAACGCGCGCTCTCCGCCCTGTGGCTGCGCAGCGGGATGCGGGAGGCGGTGTACCGCCTGCGCCTGCGGCGGGGAGGTCCGCCGGCGGCGGACTTGCAGCGGAACACCTACTTGATCGGAGGCCATACGGAAACGGAGCTGCTGGTCAGTCAGGGCTACGGGCTGGTGGACCGGAGCCGGCGGTTGAAGCCGCCAGAGGCTCCCGCCGGGTTGCGGCGCCGTATCGGAGTCTGCATCGCCGGAACGGGCGCCTGGGGCGCCATGCATTGCGCGTTCTTCCGGCAGGCCTCCTCGCTGGTGGATCTGTACATCTGCGGCGGCAACACAGTGCGGACGCGGCGTTTGGCACAGGTCTACGGGGCGGCAGGCGTCTTTTCGAGCCTGGACGAAGCCTTGGCGGACTCCCGCATCGAAGCGGTGTCGCTGGTGCTGCCCCACCACGTGCACGCCACGGCCGCGTGCAAGGCTCTGGAGGCGGGCAGGCACGTCCTGGTGGAGAAGCCGATCGCCACGACACTGGAAGATGCCGGCCGGATGATCGAAACCGCGGAACGCGCCGGCAAGGTGTTGGCGGTCGCGGAGAACGCCCATTTCCGTCCCGCCGTGGCCGAAGCCGTACGCGCGATTGCGCGCGGCGATATCGGCGAACCGCTCTACCTTGAGGTGCGCGCCGGGACGCCGGTCCTGCTGGACGGCTGGAAGGCCGATGCGTCGCGCATGGGAGGCGGGGTTTTCCTCGATATCGGGATCCACTATGTCCGGGCGATGCGCCTGTTGATGGGCGAACCGGACCGCGTGTGGGCGACACGCGCCATGACCGTGAACGCGAGGATCTCCGGCGACGACAGCACGCGGGTGATCTTCGCGAGCGAAGCCGGCTGGCAGGCTCACCTTCTGCTGAGCTGGGTCAGCCCCAGCGGCGGCGTCCCCGATATCACGGTCGCCGGCGACCGGGGTCTGATCGCGCTGTGGCCGCAGCGCGCCTACTATGACTACTACCCGGCTGAACCTCCTGCCCTGGCGCGGGCGCTGTCGCTGGTCCGGCCGGCGTGGCTTGCGGAGAAGTTGCGCACTCCCAATGCCGGGCGCATCCGGCGGCAGGTACCCGGAGTGGATCCCGCCGGATACCTGGCGGAAGTACGGGACTTCCTCGACGCAATCGCCACCGGCCGGCAGACAAGCTCGCCGGGGATGGAGGGACGCCGCGACCTGGAACTCGTCCTGGCCGGTTACAGGGCGCTCGAAACGGGCGTCTGGACGCCAATCCCGTAAATTTCCAGAAGCCGGCGGACGTTGTTCCGCAGGTCGAATCGCTCGGCGGCGTCGGCCCGCGCGGCCGCTCCCATGCGAATCCGCGCTTCGCTGTCGCGAACCAGCTCGAGGATCGCGCGCGCGATTTCGTCCGGGCGTCCCCGCGACACGATCAGCCCCGTCTCTCCATGGCGCACCAGACTCGGGATAGCGCCGGCATCCGTGCCGATTACAGGACGCCCGTGAGCCATCGCTTCCGCGATGACCCAACCGAACGCCTCTTCCCAGCGTGATACCAGGCACACGATGTCCGCCGCGGCGAAGGCACCTTCGGCGAACGGATCCCGCACCAGGCCGGTGAACGTGACATGCTCCTCTAGATCGAGCGCGGCGGCCTGCTCGAGATAGCGGCTGCGCTCGGGCCCATCGCCGGCCAGCACGAAGTGCACGCCAGAGCATGCGGCGCACACGAGCTTCGCGGCGGCGAGCAGGTCGGACACGCCCTTCTCCGGGATCATCCAGCACATCTGCATGACCACGATCCGGTCCCGCGGGATGCCGAGGCGCTGGCGGAACTGCGCGCCTGCGGCAGGGTCCTGCTCCACCACCCGGAGCCGGTCCACGCCGTTGTAGATCCGTTCCACCCGGTCCGCCGCGAGAATGCCCTGCTCGAGGCAGCAGTCGAGGACGTAGTCGCTCACGGGAATGCACTTGGTAACCGGCAGGCTGATCAACCATGCCGCCCTGCGCTTCCAGGACGGGTAGCGGCGCCCGCCGTGGCCCTCGGGCCGGGAACCCTGGTCGGTGAAGAAGATCTGCCGCACTCCGTGCAGGCGGCCGATCCAGGCATGCGGATCGAGAAAACCCATGAAGTGCAGGTGGAGGATCCGCGGCCGGTACCGCACGAGGAGCCGGTGCAGCGGCGCAATGCAGCTAGGACCGCTGGCAAATGCCTCCGGGCAGGTTTCGACAACCGCCCCAGCCGAGGTGAACCAGCCGCGGATTTCGTTGTCCGGGACCTCGGGAAAGCAGAGGACACTGTCCCACCCCTGTTCACCGAGTTGAATCGACAACTCCCTGGCGAAGGATTCATTTCCCCCCGCCCGCTGCGGGACGTTGTTGAACAGGGACAAGACCGTTGGACGCACGACAGCTACCGGATCAGTTGAAACGCCTGCTTCTCGGCATCGCTGCAGCGCCGGGTCAGGCAACAGCCCTCTTGCCACCAGCGGGGCCTGTTTCGCCAGATCTCGTCGATCGGGGCGTGCCTGATGTTGCCCACGACGGGCATTCCGGCGCAGACGGTAACCCCGCCATCGGCCTGGATCTGCAACATCGTCAGCGCCGTGCAATGGAGCCGCCGCTCGTGGGCGCTGTGCCCCTGAACGCTCACGCGCGAGCTCTCCGGGTCACGGAAATAGCGCGCCATCGCATCCAACTGGGCCGGCGAGTTGGCGACGGGAAATCCCGCGCTCTTCAGGCGGATCAATTCATTCACTGCCTCGATGGCGCGGCCCGGGTCATCCGGCCAGTTCTCGCTGTGCTCCCACCAGCGTGGGTCTTCCGGCGTATTGTAATTCTGCTCGACGGGCTGGTAGAAGGCGTCCAGACCATGCGCGGCGGCGAAGCGGGCGACGCTGGCGAGGTCGTTGAGGTTCTGCCGCATAATGACGGTCTTGAGGCGGATTGCGTAGCCAAGGTCTTCCGATTTCCGGAGACGGACCAGCGTCTTGATGGTGCGCAGGGTCTTTTCCCAGAAGCGCTCCCTGCCCCGGATCAGCGTGTGTGTGTCGCCAATGCCATCGACGGAAATCGTGATCCGCAGAGGCCGGGCGCGTGCGGTTTCCTCGATTCTCGAAAGGTCATCCCAGAAGCCATGGGTCAGAATCTCCATCGCCAGTCCGGCCCTGACGCCGTGCCGGACCATCTCCGGCGCCCAGGGTTTCAGCAACGCCTCCCCACCGCTCAGCGCCACCTGCGCCGGTCCCAGCCACCGGCGGATGTCGCTGAGCAGGGTCTTCCACTGTTCGACGGAGGGGGAGTCCTCGCGGCCGCGATTCTTCCAGATATCGCAGTGCACGCAGCGGGCGTTGCAGTGCTCGGTCAGCAGGAGGATGATGGAGGCCGGCCGGCAGAGGGAGGCGAAGCGTCCGCCCGCCAGCGACCGCAGCCGGTAATTGATCCCGTCGTGGACGCGCCGGTAGGCCGCATCCCAGTGTGGAAGCACGGAAATCGCCGCACCCTCCCTTTCTCGTACCGCTCTGAATTATACCGTCCGCATCCTCGCCACCAGGACTTCGACGATGCGCTGCGCCGCCTGGCCATCCCAGAGGGGAGGGACCGACCCGGGACGCGCGGGCGCCAGTTGGCGCTCAATGGCCCGCCGGATTCCCTCGGCCTTCACGCCGGCCAGAATGTTCGTTCCCACCTCAGTGGTCACCGGGCGTTCCGTATTCTCCCGCACGGTGACGCAGGGAACCCCCAGGCACGTCGTTTCTTCCTGGACACCGCCGGAGTCCGTGACAACGAGGGAGGCATGCCGCATGAGGCAGAGGAAGTCCAGGTAGCCGAGCGGCTCGATGAGACGGATGCCGGCAAGGGCCGCGTCGTGCAATCCGTGTCCGGCGATTTGCTTGCGGGTCCTTGGATGGACAGGGAAGACGACGGGGCACTGGGACGCCAGAGGCTGAATCCCCTCGAGGATGCTCGTGAATGCTTCGCGGCGATCCACATTCGCGGGACGGTGCAATGTGAGCAGCGCGTAGCGCTTCGTCGCGCCGTTATCGCGCAGGCCGAGGCTTTCGAGAATCCCGGACTCACCGGCCCGCTCCACGGACGCCAGGAGCGAGTCGATCATCGTGTTTCCAACGAAATGCACCGTATCCGGGGCAAGTCCCTCGCGCGCCAGATTGCGGACCGCGCTCTCCTCGGTGACGAACAGCAGGTCGGCGAGCTGGTCTGTGAGGATTCGGTTGATCTCCTCCGGCATGGTCCTGTCAAACGACCGGAGGCCGGCTTCGACGTGGGCGATCACGGGGCGGCCGCCGTGCGCGGAGTAGGAGATCTTGGCCGCCACCAGCGCGCAGGCAACTGTCGAGTTCACATCGCCCACGACGATGAGCACATCGGGTTGTTCGGCGGCAAGCACGGGCTCGAAGCGGCTCATGATTTCCGCGGTCTGGACGGCGTGCGACGCCGAGCCGACTTGCAGACTCACATCGGGCCGGGGCAGTTCCAGGTCCTTGAAGAACGCGTCCGACAGATTGGCATCGTAATGCTGCCCGGTATGAACCAGCACGTGGCGAATCGCACCGGCTGGGCTGGCTGCCCTGTTGTGGACGGCGATCGCCTTCAAGATCGGAGCGGCCTTCATGAAATTCGGCCGGGCGCCAACGACAGTCATGATCTTCACAGTGGGAATCTCCTTACGAGTCAAGCACGTCCCGGATGATTGCGGCCAGCCGGCCCGTCTGGCGCGAACCGTCGAACTCCTCCCAGAACCAGTCGCTGGCGCGGACGGCATCGGAAGGCAGGGTGAGGAAGCGGGACAATTTCGCGTCGATCTCCTCCTCGGTGTCGTCGATGTACAGACATGCGTACGGGACGCCGGCGCGGGCAAGGATCGCTTCGAGCGGCGATTCCCGTGAAGTGACCGCCAGAATGGGGCGCCCGATGCGAAGATAGTCGTACAACTTCGCTGGGACCTGAAGATTGGCCCCCGTTTGTTGCGGGTCCAGCAGCAGGAGGTAGTCCGCTCCGGCGGCTGCCGCGTTGGCCTCGGCCTTCGGCACGTTCTTGCCGTCGTATTCGAGGCAACCGGCATCTCTCATCCGGTCCCAGAGTTCACGGTCGACCGTGAGGGAATCGAGGACCACCAGACCCACAAGGCGCACCCGGACCGCGCTTTGGTCGATCCGTCCGGCGGCGGCAAGCCGCTCCAGAGCAGCCAGCACAAGCCCCGGATGACGCACCGTATACATCGTCCCGACGTGAGCGAGCACCCGGTACGGCCGCGAAGGCAGCGAACGCGCCGACTCGACTGGCTCTTCGGGATCGAAGCCGTTGGGCAGGACGTGCATCTTCGCCGAGTACTGCGGGTAATTCCTCTTCCACAGGACAGAAACAGTCTCGGTATTGGCGATCAGGGCATCGGCGTACCGGAAAACCGAGCGCTCGATCCAGCGGTCCACGCGGCGGGTCAGCCAGGTTTGGGTGGGCCGGAACGGGTTCGCCAGGTAGGGGTCGCGAAAATCGGCGACCCAGCGGATTCCCTTGATCCGGCGCAACAGAAGAGCGGCGAGATGAACGGTAATCGGCGGCGCGGAAGAGACCAGCGCGGTGTAACCGCGAGTTGGCCAGGACCGCAGCGCCCGCCAGGCGGTGAGCACGATCCACACCACCCCGTTGTCATGCGGAAATACGAACCGGCGTAAGACAATCTCCACCCAACCAAGAAGAGATCTCCTGTCGGGCTCCACATATCCGGGAACATGAGTGACGTGAGGCAAAGGGCGTTCCGGATGCTGCCTGGATGCCGTGATGACATGGGGCTCAAAGCCAAAGCGCGACAGGTAGCGGTAGAACCTGGAGGGACGGGCAGCCCCGGTTTCGGTCCCGGGAGTGAAGTAGAACGCCAGCAGAAGCACCGGATCGGGGGAGTCGCCCATGGCTACCAGGATAGCCGCTAGTGCGCGGATGCTACGATAACTCGCGGCAGCATGAACGCCGAACTTCTTTTCTGGCTCGCCGTGGGTTGGGTTGTCTACGTGTACCTCGGCTTCCCGGTTCTGCTCTGGGCACTGGCATGGATCTTCCCGAAACCGGTAGCCCGGCGCCCGGTCACGCCCTCCGTTTCCCTTCTCGTGGCGGCGTACAACGAAGAGCGGGTGATCGCAGCCAAAGTGGCGAACTCGCTCGCCCTGGATTACCCGCGGGACCTGCTGGAAATCGTCATTGTCTCGGATGGCTCCACCGACAGGACCGCGGCGCTTGCGGGCGAGCTCGCACAGGATCGCGTGCGGGTGATCGCTCACACAGGGAACCGCGGTAAGCTGACAGTCCTCAACGAGGCGGTTCCTCTGCTGCGCGGGGAGATCGTGGCGTTCTCGGACGCGGCGAGCATGCTGGCTCCGGACGCGATCCGCGCCCTGGTGGCCAATTTCGCCGATCCGCGGGTGGGCGCCGTGAGCGCGATTTACCGGGTCGGCGCGCTCGACACGGCGGACATCGGGGCCTCGGAGGCCTTTTACTGGAAGTACGAGTCATTCCTGAAGCTGCGGCAATCCACGCTCGGCTCGGTCCTCGGCGCCCACGGTTCGCTTTACGCGATCCGTAAGGCGCTCTACCCGTTCCCGGCGCCGGGCACCATTAACGACGACTATGTGATCCCGATGCGCATCCTGCAGCAGGGCTATCGGGTGATTTACGAGCCGGCCGCGGTATCGGCCGAAGAGAGCGCTGAGATGAGCGGCTTCAGCAGGCGCGTCCGCATCATGGCGGGCAACGTCGAGCAGCTCCGCGAGATGGTGCCGCTGCTCAGTCCACCGCGGCCGCTACCGCTGTTCTTCTTCGTCTCGTATAAGCTTGGGCGCCTGCTCGTGCCGTTTTGCATGGTGGCGGCGCTGGCAGCCCATGCCGCGCTGCTGGGGTCGTCCGGCTACCGCTGGCTCGCCGTTCCCCACGCGGGCTTCTACGGGCTTGCCCTGTGGGGTGCATTCCGCCGTCTGCGGCCCAGGCTTCTCCAGTTGCCGTACTACTTCTGCATGATCAATGCGGCCGCCTTCTTTGGCTTTTACTACGCTACCCTCGGCCGGGGCCGGCTGCGGTGGAAACGCTACGCCGCCTAAGGGGCCGGAGGCAGCCATGCCTGTCCGCGCAGCGCCCGCCTGCGCTTTTCCCGCAGACGCCGTATCGATTCCCGTGAGCCCGTCCGCCGCAGGGCTTCGCTGTAGGCGCCGGCCGCCGCGTCGAAGCGTCCCTGGCTCGCCTCGAGATCGCCCAGCATGTTTGGCCCGGAGGACGCCAATTCCATCGGGCGGGGGCTGCTCGCGTTCCTGGCTACGCCTATCGCGTTTGGGCTAGGAGTTGCGGGAGCCATTCAGGGGTACAAGAGCTGGCGGTGCTAACTAAGACGCGGAAGCAACGCGCCGCGCATGCTCTATCGGCAAGGGGTCTCCATGCGGTTTTCTCGGTCTGGCCGAACGGAACGCTACACTGCCAGCGAAGGCCCCTTAGATCCCAGCGGTTAGAGCAGCGGACTCATATAATGCGTTGGTCGTAGGTTCAAATCCTACAGGGCTCGCCATCTGCAGGTCCATCGTCGTTTGCGCGCCTCTTCGAAACCTTTTCTCGTCGCCGGCCTTGCAACCCGGGGCTCACCTGCGGAGTGCTAAGGCCTGGGCGGACCCCTTCGTCAGTCTTGCTGCGGGTCTCGAAGTTCTTCGCATCCCTTCCAACCGAATTCGATCGATGGCGCGAGTTCGCCAGGAGCTTCGATCGTCGAAAGACGACCGCCACGTGCGCTGGCGAAAGGCGCGCGTCGACCTGCCAAATGTCCTGCTTGCGGTCACATCCGCAATCAGATTAGCCCTGTCAAAAGCCTGTTATTCTGTTTGGTTGCTCCGCGAGGCGTCCTACTACGGCAAGATGACGCTCGGGTGGTGGAAGTTCGTCCGGACTCCTCCTGCCGCCGACGCCCGTGCGGCCGTCCGCCAGGGATTGGCTGACCGCCAGAAGAACTTTCTCGATCTGCTCCGCCGGGTGGTCTTCGAAGCGCCCGGGAGTCCCTACCGGAATCTCTTCGACTGGGCCGGCTATTCGTACGCCGATGTCGACCACGAGGTAGGCCGCCTTGGCCTGGAGACGGCCCTGGAAGATCTCCGGCGCGCGGGCGTCTATCTGACCCACGATGAGTTCAAGGGAAAGACCCCTATCGTGCGAGGCTCAAACCGCATGGAGGTTGTCCCCGAGGACTTCACCAACCCCCTGGCCAAGGGTGTCCTCGAAGGCTCGAGCAGCGGCAGCCGCAGCCGAGGGACGGTATCTCCTCGGAGCGTCGAGCACCTCAACTATCGCGAGACCCAGGAGTCGCTCTACTGGGACGAGTTCAGGGTTTACGACCGCTCAATCGTCCTGCTGATGCAGATTCTCCCCTCGTCGGTCGGATTGCGCCGCGCGGTGGGCTACCTGCGCAAGGGAGCCAGAATCGGCGCGTGGTTCACGATTGGCCGGGCCTCGGACGCCCACTACCGGGCCGTCACAAACGTGCTGGTGCTGGAGTCGCGGATGCTGGGCCTGCGGATGCCGTTCCCGCAGCCGCTGCCGCACAATGACTTCTCGCCGGTTGCGCGTTGGATCGCTCAGGAGCTGGCGCAAGGGCGCCCGGTAGCGATGATGGCCAACGTGAGCTCGGCGGTTCGGGTTGCCGCCGCCGCGATGGAACTCGGGCTCGACATCCGCGGCAGCCAGTTTTTCGTCGGCGCGGAAGCGCTCTCCGCGGCCAAGCAGGAAACGATCGAGCGAGCCGGAGCGACGGCGCATGCTCGCTACGGATGCTCCGAGATCGGGCTGCTCGGGATGGCATGTCCCGAGATGCGCGGGAATTGCGTCCATCTGATGGAGGACTCCGTCGCCGCTATCAGCCAGCGAAAGCTTGCCCCGTTGAGCCAGACCGAGGTGAATTCGCTGCTTTTCACCACCCTTCGCGAATGGGCACCGCTGATGCTGATCAACGCCGAGATGGACGACGCCGGCGAGATCGGTCCAGCACCTTGCGAATGCGGCCTGAAGCGCCTCGGATTCATCAGGCAAGTCGACCGGATCTTCAGCTACGGCAAGCTTACCGGACAGGGCGTCACGCTGATGAGCGGTGACCTGCTGAATATCATTGAGAGGTTGTTGCCGGAGAAGTTCGGTGGCGTCTCCACCGATTACCAGTTGGTGGAGCAGGAGGGCGCACATCAAACGGAGCTCGAGCTGCGCATTCATCCGCGCCTGGGACTGCGTTCAGAAGATGCGGTCCGACGCTACTTCGTTCAGGAACTGAAAAAGGTCTATGGAGGGTCGACGACGGAGCGTCGTTTCACTCACACGGACGCATTCCACATACGATTCGCAGAACCGCACCTGACGGGCGGGCGCAAGGTGCTGCCCCTGCATCTGCTGGGTGCGGCGAGCCCGCCCCAATGACTTGGAGGCTGCGGGAGATACTCGAGCCTATGGTGCAAGGCCGTCCACTGAAAGCACTGGTTGTGATCGTCCTCTGTTGGGTGCCCCCGGCCCTTTTGGCGCAACAAAGGACGAGTGCCGTCTCCGGGACGGTCCGAGATCAGTCCGGAGCCGCCGTTGCCGGCGCAACGGTGACGACAACGCACCGCGAAACCGGGCGGACACGAAGCTGCGTGAGCGATTCCATCGGATACTACCGGCTCCCGTTGCTGGAGATCGGTGAGTACTCCGTGGAAGCAAGTCTCGACGGCTTTCGGACGAGCCGGTCTGGTAACGTCCTGCTTCAGATCGACCGCGAAGCCGTGGTCGACCACGTCCTGGAGGTGGGTCCGCAGAGCGACAGCATCTTGGTAGAGGCTTCGCCGCGCACGATTGCCGCGGCGCCCTCGGCGCTGACAAGCATCGTCGATAGTAAGATCATCGAAGAACTGCCTCTCAACGGGCGCGACTACATCCAGCTCGCGACGCTTCAGGCCGGAGCCCCGATCCAGCGCGCGCAGGACCGCAACGTGAACACCGGATTCGGGTTGCAGATCAGCATCTCCGGCTCGCGTCCCACGCAGAACAACTTCCAACTCGATGGTGTGAGCGTGGTGAGCTACAACGGCTCGACCCCCGGCAGCATCAACGGCGTCAATCTTGGCGTCGACGCGGTGGAGGAATTCAGCGTTCATAGCAGTGCCTTCAGCGCCCAATACGGCCGCGCCTCCGGAGGCGTTATCAACGCCGTCACCAAGGCGGGAGGCAACGACCTGCACGGGACCGCCTATTACTTCCATCGCAATGACAACCTTGACGCCCGCAACTTTTTCGATCCCGGCGCCCTGCCCGAGTTCAGGCGCAATCAGGCCGGCAGCTCCCTGGGCGGCCCGATCGCTCGAAACAAAACCTTCTTCTTCGTGAACTACGAGGGGTTGCGGGAGGCCCGCGGCAACACCACCATCAACACCACCATCTCAGCCGAAGCGCGCAACGGCAACCTGAAGGACGGGCGGGTGCAGGTTGATCCTTTCATGGCGAAGATTGCGGGGTTCTATCCGCTTCCCAACGGGGAAGTGTTCGGCGACACCGGTCTTTTCGTCTTTGCAAATGGCACCGTTGCCAGGGAGGATTTCGTCACTACGCGCGTAGACCACAACTTCCGCGACGCGGACAAGATCTTCGTCCGATACAGCTTCGATGATGGCGAGCGGTTGAATGAGACCGAGTTTGCGATCGGGAAGAGTTCCGATACAAACCGCTTCCATTCGGGTGTCGTGGAGCACGTCCACGCGTTCTCGCCAAATGTAATCCATTCCGCGAGACTCGGCTTCCTGCGGACGAATACGCTCGTCGGAGACACCGTCTCGCAAACCCCGGGAACAGACGACCCGTCGCTAGCCTTTCTGCCAACGGAGAATGTGCTCGGCCAGATTGTCGTTCAGGATCTGTCGGAGTTTCCAGGCGGAAGCGGCGCGACGGATGTCGACGACCACGACTTCCTGTCCGTTCAACCCAGCAACGATCTCACCTGGCTTCGGGGCCGTCACGCTGTTAAGATCGGGTCGCGTTTCGAGCGGACACACTTCAACACCGACTCGCAGAACACCTCCAGCGGCGAGTATCAGTTTTCGACTCTCACCGATCTGCTCACAAACCGGCCAAGGCGCTTTCGGGCGCAGCTTCCCGGCTCGGACACCGCCAGACGGCACCGGCAGTGGATTGGGGCGCTCTACTTGCAGGACACCTGGCAGGCCACCCGGCGGCTGACCCTGGACCTGGGCGTGCGCTGGGAGTGGACAACAGTCCCTACGGAAGTGGACGGGAAGGTGGCGAATCTCGACAACCTTTCAGACACCGAAATGAGGGTGGGAGACCCGCTCTTCACCAACCCCTCCATGCAGAATGTCGCCCCCCGAGTGGGAGCCGCGTGCGACTTGTTCGGCAACGGAAAGACGATGCTGCGCGGGGGCTTCGGCCTCTACCAAGACCTGATCCTGTCGCACAATCTGATTGTCTCCGCAGTGCGGAATCCACCGTTTTACCTGCGTGCGGATGTCCGCAACCCGCCTCAGGGGGCTCTTCCGATCGCTGGATATCAGCAGATCGTCGCGAATGGCAATCCGGAGTTGCGGGTGGAGCGCTTTCCCCGCGACACGGCGCAACCCTACGTACAGCAGTGGAACTTCATCCTGGAGCAGACACTTGATGCGAATCACACGTTTCGCCTCGGGTATGTCGGCTCCAGAGGCCACAACCTGCTATCGATGGTGGAAGACGCCAACCTCGCTGAACCGATCGTGCTTCCCGACGGACGGCTGTTTTATGCTGAGGACGGGAAGAACATCAACCAGGTCTTCGGGAGGATTCGTGACCGCCGCTTCGAGGCTGATTCGTTCTATCATGCGCTCAATACTCAGTTCCGGCGCCGGTTCTCCGACGGGCTTCAGGCACAGGTTTCCTACAGCTTCTCAAAAAGTATCGACGACAGCTCCAACTTCTTCTCCACCACGGAGGGGGCAAACTCGATTTCTTTGCCAGTGAATGGCCATCCGCGTTTCAATCGCGGACTCTCGGCGCACGACGTTCGACATTACTTTGTCGCAAACGCGGTTTGGGAGTTGCCGGTGGACGATGGCGCCGGCTGGCGACGCCTGCTGGGCGGCTGGCAACTGAGTCCGCTACTGACTCTGGCCTCGGGACAGCCCACCAGCGCAAGAATGGGATACGATGCGGCGCGCACGATGACCACCAGCGACGACGCAGAGTCTGGCCAGCGGCCGGACCTGGTTGCGGGCCGCAACAACAATCCTTCCACCGGCAACTACAAAGCCTGGATCGACGTAACGGCATTCTCGATTCCGGAGCCCGGGTTCCTGGGGAACCTCGGGCGGAATACCATCATCGGGCCCGGCCTGGCGTCTCTGGATTTCGCGTTGGCGAAGCGCATCCCGCTCCGCGTGTTTGGCGACGGTGCTTCGCTCGACTTCCGCTTCGAGGCGTTCAACGCCTTAAACCGCACGAATTTTGATCTGCCAACCGTCGAGCGCATGGCGATCTTCGATCGAGACGGCTTACGGGAAGACGCGGGCCGGATAACCAGGGCCGGACAGGCTCGCGAACTCCAGTTCGGGCTGAAGATTCGTTTCTAGGACGTCGCCATTATCCGCTACGCACCCATCCCCGTCAAGACAGCCTCTCCGTGGTGGAAGAGGCTGTCGGTGGCCGGTCCCGGCCTGGTCTTCGTTCTCTCGATTGTCGGGCCTCGCGACCTCGTCGCGAATTCGGTGGCAGGTTCCGAGTACGGCTACGCGCTGATCTGGTTGTTGGCCGTGGCGATCCTCGCGCGAATCGCCATCCTCGAATCCAGCGCCCGCTACGTGATCGTCACCGGCGAGAGCCTGGTGGCCGGCTGCGCGAAGGCCGGCCGCTGGCTGGTCTGGATGATGTTCTTCATCCCGTTCATCAAGCGCTTCATCACGGGGATGGTACAGCTATCCCTGCTGGGCGCGGCAGGGCACTTGTTGTATCCCCTCGACAGCCCTTACTCGGCATCGATTTGGGCAGTGGGCTCGTGGGGTATGGCCTTCGCCCTGCTCTATATGGGCCGCTACACCCTTCTGGAGAAGACCAGCCAGCCCATCGCCTTCCTGCTGATCGGCTCGCTGACATTGGCGGCATTTCTATCGAGGCCCGACTGGGGCGCCGCGCTCAAGGGAGCCGTGCTCCCCTCAGTGCCGGATGCCCCCAGTCTTTACGGCTCCGCACTCGTCATCTTGAGCGTGGCCGTGGGTGCGATCGGCTCCATCGGCAACGTCAAGTACGCGGCCCTGGTCCACGAGAAAGGCTGGAGGGGCCTGGAGCACCTACGCAGCCAGCGCAAGGACCTGGTAGTCAGTTCGATCGGCATGTTCATCATGCTCGCCCTGGTACAGGTCGCCGCTGCCGGCGCCTTGCATCCCCTCGGCATCCAGGTGGGCGAGGTCGAGGACCTCGTTCCGGTTTTCTCCCAGGTTTTGGGAGAAGCCGGACGAGTTATCCTCGCGCTGGGCATCTGGTTCGTGGTCTTCACCAGCGTCACCGGAAGTTCCACTGCCTATGCGCTGATGCTCTCCGACATCTACCACCGTTTCCTGCGGCCCTCGGACGCCATCCGCGAGCAGGATCAAGGCCGGGGAGCGGCTTACCTGCCGGCGTTTCGGCCGCTGCTAATCATCTTCGCGACACTCCCGCTCATGGTCCTGTTCACCGATTGGAAGCCGGTTCCTCTGCTGATGGTCACGGCGATCGTCGCCGCCGTCCTGCTGCCGGCCACGATCGTGGTCCTGCTCCGGCTCACCACGGACCGCCGCTTCATGGGTGAGCACACGAACGGCTGGCTCGTGAACGCAACGCTCGTTTTCGCCGCGATCACGTCACTCTACCTTGGCTATGAGAGCATCCTCGAAACCTTCCAGTAGCGGCGAGACGAGGCGGGTGCCGCAAGCCGATGTTCGGCATCCTAAGGGGCCGGAGGCAGCCATGCCTGTCCGCGCAGCGCCCGCTTGCGCTTTTCCCGCAGACGCCGTATCGATTCCCGTGAGCCCGTCCGCCGCAGGGCTTCGCTGTAGGCGCCGGCCGCCGCGTCGAAGCGTCCCTGGCTCGCCTCGAGATCGCCCAGCGCCTCGTCGACCGCGGGACTTTGGGGCTGGACCGTCCGGGCCTGCGCGATCTGCGCCCGCGCCGCGGACACGTCGCCGGTGCGCTCGTACAGGCGGGCCAGGGCCAGACGTCCAGCGACGAAACCGGGCTTGGCTTGAACGAGGCGGACATACTCGGCGATCGCGTCCGGCGTCCGCCCCCGCATGGCCAACGCGCCTGCAAGGCTGACACGGGAGGCGGTGAAATCGGGGTCGCGCCGCAGGGTTTCTCTCCACAGAGCCTCTGCTTCATCGAACCGCGCCGGATCGCGCGCCAGCAGGGCCGCCAGGTTGTGCCTCGCCGAAGCGAGGTCCGGATTGAGCGACAGCGCCTCGCGGAACAAAGGCTCCGCTTCGGAGGCCCGGCCCCGCGCCGCGGCCAGAGTCCCCAGCCCGTCGAGCGGCTGAGCCAGGGCGGGATCGAGGGACTGCGCGCGCTTGTATTCGGCCTCCGCCTCGCGCGGCCGGTTCATGCGCTGGTAGATGAGACCGAGGTTGTACGGCAGATAGGCGAAACGTGGTGCGAGCCGCATCGCTTCGCCGTAGCCATCGATCGCGCCCTGATAGTTGCCCGCCTGGAACCTCGTGAGCGCCAGGTTGTGGCGCGGATATGCCCAGTACGGTGCGCGGCGGATGGCGTCAGCGAAGGCCTGTCCGGCCTCGGTGTAACGGGCCTGTTCGAGGTAGGCGATGCCTAGTGCGTTGAACGCGTGGGCACCTTCGTTGTCGAGCGCGACGGCGCTCTCAAGCAGCGGCTGCGCCTGGGCATAGGCCCCGCCGAACAGCAGTTCCCGTCCGCGACAGAAAAACAGGCGGCTCCGCAACAGCACGGACTCCGGAGTCAACCGCAGCGCCGACTCCGACGCCGCGGCGCAGGCCGCGAAGTCAGACGCCGCCTGGGGTATCTGCTCGCCAGCCAGGTAGCGCAGCAACACCTGCTGAATCCGGTCCTCCAGCGCCGCCCGCAGCCGGTTCTCCTCGGCGACCGCGTCCAGCGGCGGCAGAGACGCGCGCACGTCCGGCAGCCACTCAAAGGCGCTTCCGGGCTCGCCGGTGAGGATCCGGCCTGCGTCAATCGCCTCCCTGAACCGCGTCACGGCCGGTGGGACCAGACCGCGTACGGCCGCAATCTGGACTGCGCTGTCGCGCCGCCACGCTTGCAGTTCCAGTCCCGGCTTGCGGAGATCGCTCATGACGACATTCCCGAGGTCGCCCCGTTCTCTCGGCCGCTGCCGTCCCTTCGTGGCTTCGCGCACCATGCGTTGCACATGATCCACGAATTCGTTGAAGTCGACCTCGCGGTTGGCATCGGCGTCGGCCGATCCGTTCAGGGCGTCGAGCACGAAATAGCTGAAGGCGCCGTGACCGCCGCCGAACTCCGGCCCTTCACGCGCGACTTCGTCCTTGCCGCTGGCGAGAAACGCGAACAGCTCCGTTTCCTCCGGCACGAAGCGCTCCATCAGCGGATGGATGCTGTTGGTCTTCAGAACACCCAGCTGGCCGGCGCGGCACGCGTCGAGATACAGCACGATCCGCCGCACGCCGCTCAGCTCGCCGCTGAACAGCTTCGCCAGATCCGACATCGGGAGGCCGGTACGGGCCAGGTCCTGCGGATCGGCGTCGTGCGTCACCAGATACGCGTCGCTCCGGCCGCCGGCGGTCTGCACCGTGCCGTGCGCCGCGACCAGAAGGATCACCGTGTCGTCCCGGGTGGCGCGCGCCTGCAGGAACTCCTGAAAGGCCAGCCGGACCGAGGCGGTGGTCGCCTGCTCGTTCGTCAACACGCGGATCGAGGCGTCCGGTATGGCCCCGCCTCGTTCGGAGCGAAGGAAGTCGCGGAAGATCTCCGCGTCCCGGTCGGCGTAGAGCAGCGGCGAGATGTCTGGCGACTGGTAGCGCGAAATCCCGATCAGCAGGGCGTGCGTGCGTCCAGCCGGCAGAGGCGCGGCAGCCGGCTCCGGCGCCGCCGCTGGTTCCAGCTCGAACAGTCTGGAAAACGCCCACAGCGCCCCGGGCCACTGCCTCAGGATGAGCCGGTAGGCGTTGGCCGCCTGTCCCTTCTGTGCGTACGAAGCCAGGATCTCGGCCTTCCTGATGTGGACCAGCAAATCGTCCCCCTGGAGCGCCTGGAGTTCCGCGTCCAGGGCGCGGCGCCGGTCGGCGCTCAGGGGTGTGTCGAGAGAGCTGACATCGAACAGGGGCCGGATCAGGCCGCCGCCGTAGTGCTGGGAGCTCGCATTGGACACCCGGACGAGCCGGGGAAGCAGACAGGACGGAAGTTTCGTGCCTGCATCGCGGACGCCGGCCGCCGTCAACCGGTCCGCCTCCAGACGGACATCGCCACCGGCATCGAGCGTCAGCGCGACCGATTGCGGACAGTAGGCGAACCGGACTGGCTGATCGAGGGCACGCAGCCGGTCGCCGGCGAACAAGATATCTCCGGTTCGCGCCTCGAGCGCCGAAGCAATGTGAGGGCGCTCGATCCGGGCGCTCCCAGCTTGCAGGACGATGCCCACGGGCTGCTCGTAGGCAGGCTGGGGGAAAACCGGCTGGCCGCCGGCTGTCTGCACCGCGATTGCCGCCACCGTGACAAAATGCGTCAACCGCATCGCAATAGCCCACTATAGTATGCTGGTCGGCGATTCCGCGCATGCTGCGTGCCGCCGCGCTTTTCGCACTTTCGTTGCCCCTTGCGGCGCAAACCACGCAAGGGCTGATCTCCGGCCTTGTCGTTGATGCGCAGAGCGGCACGCCGCTCGCGGGTGCGCACGTCGCCTGCGATTCCCTGGTCTCCGGTCTGCCGGTCTCAGCGTCGTCCGATGCGTTCGGGCGGTTCGACCTGCCGCTGCTCTCCCCGGGCCTCTACCGTCTCAGGGTGGAGGCCCGGCACTACCAGGCACAGGAAATCTACACGCTGCGCCTGCCGGTGGCCGGCCGCCTGGATCTGCGGTTCCGGCTGCGCCCGCTGGCCGACGTCTGGGAGCAGGGCCAGTTCCGGAGCGTCTTCTTCCCACGAGAAGACAGCGTGCTGACCTTCTTCGGGCCAGACGTGGATACGAGCCGCTCCGCCTCGTTCGAGGCCAACCGCGGAGAACGGACGGCGCTCGAAACCTCGGTCTCCGACGTGGTCACCGGCGACCTGCTCAGGCGCCTGCCGCTGGCGGGCCGCGATACCTATACGATGCTCGCCCTGCAGCCGGCAGTTGGTTCCGACGTTTCTCTCGCGCGCGGACTGGGCCTGAGCGCCGCTGGCCAGCGCCCGTCCTCGTCCAATTTCCTGCTCGACGGCCTGGAGAACAATAATGCCCTGATCACGGGTCCGCTCACGCCTGTGGCTCCCGAGGCGGTGGCTGAATACCGGATCACGACCGCCAACCCCTCCGCCGAATACGGACGCACCGCCGGATTCGTCGCCAACGCCGTCACCCGGTCCGGCGGCAACGACTGGCACGGCCAGGGCTACGTCTATTTCAAGAATGAAGCCCTGCACGCCAACGCCTTTCAAGCCAACCGGCGCGGCTGGCCCCGGACGCCCTTGAAGGAGTGGCAACCGGGCTTCGCCGCCGGCGGCCCGTTGCAGCGGGACCGGTTCTTCGCCTCCGGCGCCTTCGAAGCGTTCCGCTTTCGCAGCCGGTTCGATCCCGAGCGCTACCGGTTGCCGTCGCCTTCGTTTCAGCCGCCGGAGGGGACGCCCGCCAGGAGGCTTCTCGACCGGTTCCGTCCCCTCGCGTTTCCCGGAGACGGCGGCATCGCCACCGTAGACCTCGCCCCACCTTCCTCGCTGAATCGCTTCCTTGCGGTCCCGCGGTTCGACTGGGTTGGCGCCGGCGGGAAACACCGCGCCTTTGGACGCCTCGCCTGGTCGCGCGTGGATCGTCCCGATTTCCTGTGGTCGCCGTACCCGGACTTCATCGTTCCGCTCGGACAGAGCGCGTCCAGTCTGGCCCTGGGCGCCGTCAGTACATTGCGGCCGGGCCTGGTCCTCGAAACCAAGCTCGGTCTCGGACGCGACGACTTGCGCTTCGACCGGCCGCACCCGGAGATTCCCGTGCTGGGTTCGGGCGACGGCGTCCTGCTGCCCGGCAGTGGAGCGTTTTACAGCTACCGGAACCGCGGCAGACACTGGGAGGTCCTGGAGAACCTGCTCTGGACCTCCGGTCCCCACGTGGTCAAATTCGGCGGGGGTGTGCTGCGCCGCCGCCTCGACGGCTACCTGACCGCGGCTCACGCCGGCAACTACAGCTTTCGCAACCTCGCCGCCTTCGCCGCCGGGACGCCGAACTCGTTCTACTCGAGCGTGGGCCGCCTCGACTTCAGTCCCCTCCAACGGCAGGCGTTCGACCGCGAGTACGGCTACACCCAGACGTTCGCGTTCGTGCAGGATAGCTGGCGCGCCGCCCGCCGGCTCGTGATCAACGTCGGGCTGAGGTATGAAAACTACGGCGTCCCGCGCAACACCGGCGCCACGCCGGACGTCGCGCTCCGGCTGGGCGAGGGCGGCTCTTTCCCCGAGCGTCTCGCGGGCGCCGCGGCCGAGACCGGATCGCGATCCCTCTATGCCGCCGACGCCAACAACTTCGCCGCCCGCGCCGGCTTCGCCTGGCAGGCCGGGCCCGGTGACACGGTAGTGCGCGGCGGCTATGGCATGTTCTACGATCGCGGCTTCGACAACCTATGGCAGAATCTGCGCAACAATAGCTGGGTCCTGGCACTCGCCGCGCTGCCCGAACCCGCGGTCGATGTCCTGCAGCCGATCGGTCCGGACTTGCCTTTTTGGAATCAGCTCACGCCGGATCTCAACTTCTCGCGGCTCACACTCTTCCAGCCCGGCCTCCGCGATCCGTACGTCCAGAGCGCGTTTCTGGGGATCGAGCACGGCATCGGTGATTCTCTTTCGGTGGCCGTCCACTCACTCAACACGTTTGGCCGCAAGCTCCTGGCCACCGACCAGGTGAACCGCGGCGCGAGTGTGCCACCAGCCTTCGGGAATCCACTGGGACGCTTCCAGGGCAATCTCCCGACGGTCTACTACCGCGGCAACCAGGGCGCGTCGAGCTTCCATGCGCTGGCCGCACGCCTGAACTACCGCTCGCCCCGCGCCGTTCTGCAGGCGGCTTATACCTGGGGTCACTCGATCGACAACCAGAGCGACCTGCTGGCCGGCGACTTCTTCAACTTCGACGGAACGCGGGCCACCGGCCCCGGCAGCCCCATCAGCGGTGCGGCATTTACCCGGCAGTTCGACAGCCGCGTCGACCGGGGCAGTTCGGACTTCGATCAGCGGCATAACGTCGTGCTGGCCGGCTACTGGGATCTGCGGTCCTCCTGGACGTTGGGATTCCTGGCCGCTGTCCGCTCCGGCCTGCCCTACACGGTACGCGTCGCGGGTCTGGACCCGCTCCTCAACAACCGCGCCAGCCTCGCCGATCCCCGGGCATTCCAGCTCAATACTCCGGCGGATGGAGGGAGACTCGTGCTTTCCCGCGACGCGTTCCGCACACCGGATCGCGGGGTGCTCGGCAACACAGGCCGCAACGCGTTCCAGGGTCCCGGATTCTTCAGCGCCGATATCTCGTTGGGGCGTCTGTTTGCCGCACCGTTCGCCGGAGAGGCCGGACGCATCCGGCTGCGCGCGGACATCTTCAATGTCCTCAATCACGCCAACCTCAATGCGCCCGAGTCGCGCCTGTTCCGGCCGGACTTCGGCGAGGCGCTCTACGGCCGCCGCGGCGCCGGTTCCGGATTCCCGCTGCTCACGCCGCTGAATGAAACCGCGCGCCAGGTCCAGTTGAGCCTGCGGCTGGAATTCTGAGTACCCGCCTCACGGGGCGATTGTGAGATACCGCGTACCCTGGATCGGCGTCGAATCCACTTCGACCGTGACCGGAGTATCTCCGGGGCCGGTTTCCGGCACGACGACGTCGAACCGGTAGAGACCGACGAAGTTGGCATACAGTCCCTTGTAGCTGACTTGCGCGGGCGTGCCGCCAAACAACACGCGAAACGGCAGCGCGAGGCCCGTGAGGCCGGACGCAATCTGGCCGGCCGGAAGGAACGGCGTCACCGGTCCACACCCGACGCCGTAGAAAATGATCGTGTCTCCCGGCCGCGCGGGGCGGAAGATGGCGCCCGGCACCAGCCCCGGCGGTCCGACGAACGTGGTCAGATCCGTGAAGTGCGCCACGAGGTACTGCCGCCCGTTCGCCACGAAGGAATCCGGAGCCAGCAGGGCGCAGGTGACCGGCCGCTTTTCGATCGTCACGGCGTTGCTCCGCTCCCCGTCCGGCGCTGTCACAACGACGCTGACCGGTCCGAGGTTCGGATCATCCGGCGCGAGTGCGTTGATCTGCGTTGGACTGATGTAGCTCACGAACGCCGGACGGTTGTTGATGAGCACGCCGACGCCGTCCAGTTGGGTCGGCGCGGCGGCGCCGCTGAAGTCGTCGCCACGCCAGGAGCGGGTCACCGGAGCCAGATCTTCGCCGAAGATCTCGACCCACGTTCCGGCCGAGAGGGCGGCGGCGCCATCGAAGGCCTGCCGGACGGGATTGGCTGACCGCAGCCGAGGTCCGCGCGGCGGGGCTTCGGTCACAACAAGCCGCACCGCTACCTGCCGCGAAGCTGTTCCCGAGTCGAGAGTGAACCCGCCCTCGTAGGTTCCGGCGCTTAGGTTTTCCGTGCGGATCGCGACCGGGATATCGGCGGGGGTGGTCCTGGCACCCGTGGGCACGTTCAACCATGCCCCGGTGCCCGTGCCCGTCAGCCGCACCTGGAACGTCACGGAGTCGTTGCTGGTCACACGAACCACCTGCTGGGGTGGCGCCGTCCCGCCCCGCGCGTACTCAAAGGCGAGCGAAGCCGGGCTGGCCGTGAACGTGGCCGCGGCTTCCACTTCCACGTTGACCCCAACGCTCGGGTTGTTCCCGGCCGAATCCAGGAATCCAACGGAGATTCCATACTGCCCCGGAGAGACGTTCGTGTTGGCGATCCTGAACTGGACCGAAGCGCCGGGTGCCTGCCCGTTCTGCGGCGTGATCGACAGCAGGTTGTCCGGATCGAAGCGGTTGGTCAGAAATTCGACCGGGCCATTGCTGCCCGCGAGGTTCACCGTCACGGCCTGCGCCGGAGGGGGCGGACCGCCGGCGCGGAACTTGAAGTTCAGCGTGGACGGAGCGGGGACAAGCTGTGCCTGTCCGGCAACCGTCATCCGGACGTTCACCGTTGCCTGGTTACTGGCCTGGTTGGAGAAGAAGGTCACAAACCCCTGATAGGAGCCGGGCGCGAGTCCGGTCGGGTCGACGCCGACGCCGATGGAAGCTCCCGCGGTGCCGCCGCCCGGATTCAGCAGCCACGAGCGCCCTACCTGGCTCGGCGTCTGGATCGTCACCGAGGAAACGAGCGGAAGGGCCTGCCCGTTGCTCGCCGTCACGACCACGTTGCTCGATGCCTGGCCGCAGGAGACTCCCAGCAGACATTCGAAGTTCAGTTGTTGCGGCAGGACGCTCAGCGTGACTTGCCCCGCCGCGGTCAGCGTGGTCCCCAGCACGGCCAGAATGAGAACGAGAGCGCGTCGCACCCGCTCATGATATCGGATTGCGCCCTACGGATTCGCCGCGGCCGGCGGGGCGGCTTCGAGAATGCGCTCGAACTCCTTTGCCACCTGGTCCCATGAGAAGCGTTCAGTGACCAGGCGGTATCCTTCTTCGCACAATGCTTCCCGTTGTCCGCCTCCTGCGAGAAGCTCCAGACACGCCTGCGCGAACGCTTCCGGAGTGTCGGCCAGACGGATGGATCGGCCGTCTTCAAGGGGCAGCCCTTCCGCGCCGATCGTCGTGGAGACGACGGGCGTGCGCGCGGCGATCGATTCGTAGATCTTCAGCCGCGTGCCTCCGCCAATCCGCAGCGGCACAATCGACAGGGACGAACCCCACAAGTAGGGCCGGACGTCCGGAACCGTTCCGGTCACCTCGACGCCGTCTCCGGACCGCAGATCCGGGGGGGGCATGCGGCCGACGATCGTCACGCGCGTACCCGGCCGGCGGGCGCGGATCAGGGGCCAGACGGTGGAAAGAAACCAGCGGACGCCGTCGCGATTCGGTTCCCAGTCCATCGATCCGACAAAGACGATATCTGCTACCGCGGCGGGAGCGGGCGGCCGGGTGAAGTACTCGAGGTCGACACCCGTGGATACGGCAGAAACGCGGCGGGCGCCAAACTGCTCGCGCATGATTCTGGCATCTTCTTCCGATACCGCGGCGACGTGTCCGGCGGCCTGGCACGCACGCCGCTCGAACCGCTCGAGCCGCGCCGCCTCAGCCGTGTACAGGAACCTGCGCAGCGGGTCGCGCGCGGTGGCGGCGTACCGGCGCCAGATCATCGTCTCCACATTGTGCTGGAAGAGCACGCACCGGCTGAGGTCGGGGTAGTAGGCCGCGGCGAAGAGGAAATCGCACACCGCCCGGTCGAACCGCTCCTCCGCCAGCAGCCGGCCGATCAGACGGCCCGCCTCAGGCGAACGAAACCGGGCGATGGTCACGGGCAGACCCGAAACCAGCGTTGCCGCCGCCTGGAGATGCGAGCGGAGCGTGCCCTTGGCGGGCAGCCGGTGCGGCACCGAATAGGCCCTCGTGCTGTACTCGGAAGCGCGGTCCGGACCTTCGCGGGAGTTCTCTCGCTCCAATCCTACGAAGTGGACCTCGTGCCGGCGGTGCAGGCAACGCAGCATCCCCAGCGTACGGATCTGACCGCCCCGTGTGGTGGGATGCAGGAACGTCGGGGCAACCCACAGGATCTTCATCGGGCTGCGGCCGCCATGACGCCATTGCTCCAGCGGTCCTTCCGGCCTGTCAGGAACAAATCGCCCCAGATCTGGAGGTTCAACAGGCGCCACAGACGGTCGGTCGCATCCTCGGTGCCGGCCCGGTGCAAGCTGACCAGACGGTCGATCTCGGCGGGATCGCACACTTCGGCGAGAAGGCCGCCGCGCTCCCGCAGAAGAGCGTACAGAGGCTCCGCCCGCGAACCAAGCAGCCACCTGCGCACGGGCGTCGGAAAGCCGAGCTTCCGGCGAGTCAAAACAGCCGGGGGTACCAGGTCGCGGACCGCTTCCCTCAGGATGGACTTCCCGACGCCGCGGCGGATCTTGAGGCGGTCGGGAACGCGGGCCGCGAATTCGACGAACGGATGATCGAGGAAAGGAACGCGACTTTCAATCGAAGTAGCCATGCTCATCTGGTCCTGCTTCATGAGGAGTTCCCCAAGGTATGTTTTCTGGTCGGCGTAGAGCATGCGAGCCAGCAGTGTCGACCCGGACCGCGCGTTCCAGTGAGCGAGGAACCCTTCGTACGGCGATTCGCGCATGCCGGGCGCGAGACGCCTCAGCCCATCGGGGTCGAACGCGCCGTAGAAATTGTCCAGGTAGAGCGATTCGATGGAATCTTCGCGTCCGGCGGCGGTGTGCGCCAGTTTCCTCCGCAGGTCAGCCGAGAGCAGCCGCGAGCCATTCACCCAACGGCGAAGCGCGGCGCGCAGAGCAGGCGGCACGAAGCGCATCGCCGCGGCGGAACGCTGGTTGAGCAGGTTCAGCCGGTAACGGGTATATCCCCCGAACATCTCGTCGCTTCCCTCACCGGTGAGCACGACCTTCACATGGCGCGATGCCAGACGGGAAACGAAATACAAGGAAACACTGGACGGCCAGGCGAGCGGTTCGTCCTCGTGCCAGACCAGCGACGGCAGCGCGTTGAAGAACTCGTCCATCCCGACAGCCACTTCGTGATGCTCCGTGCCGAGGGCCGCCGCAGTCTCGCGGGCGTACTCCAGTTCGCTGTATTCCGCCTCGGCGTACCCGACAGAGAACGTCTTGACGGGACCATCCACGTCGCGGGCCATCAGGGCGGCGATGGCGCTGGAATCGATGCCCCCGCTCAGGAACATCCCGAGGGGAACGTCGCTCATGAGGCGCATCCGCACGGTCTCTTCGAGGCGGCGCCGGCACTCCTGGATCAAGTCCTGGGTGTCGCGACCTTCGGACGGGCCGTCTGGGACATCCCAGTAGCGGCCGATCCGGATCCGCGGGCGTCCATCCACCCACGCGCAGGTCAGCGTATGCCCGGGTTCCAGGCGGCGGATCCCGCGGTACAGGGTGCGGGAACCACTGGTGTATCCGAACGACAGGGATTCAGCCAGCGCCTCCGCGGCGAGTTCGCACGGAACCGATGGGTGCTCGAACAAGGCCTTGATCTCGGAGGCAAAGACGAACACGGCGCCGTCGGAGTAGTAGTAAAACGGCTTGATCCCCAGACGGTCCCGGGCGCAAAACAAGGTCCTGGTTTCCCGGTCCCAGAGCGCGAAGGCAAACATACCGCGGAAGAGGCGCACGCAATCCTTTCCGTGGACCGCATAGGCGTGGAGAATCGCTTCCGTGTCGCAGCGGGTGGCGTACACCCGCCCTGCCGATTCCAGTTCCGGACGGAGGGCGGCGTGGTTGAAGATCTCGCCGTTATAAACCACGGTCAAGCCCCCGGCGTGCATCGGTTGCTGCCCGGCCGCGAGATCCACAATGCTCAGGCGGCGGTGACCGAGAAACACCGGGGAATCGCTCCACAGGCCGCTTCCATCGGGTCCGCGATGGGCCAGGATAGCGGTCATTCGCCCAAGGACGGCTTCCCCTGTCCGCGGATGTTCGTCGGCCAGGAACCCGGCGATCCCACACATACCTATCTACCGGTCCGCACCGGTTGCCGCGCCGCCATCTGCCAGCGCGACATTCGCGGCGGAGGGGGAGGAGCAGCCGGAACGGCCTGCCATTGCGGGATCTCCATCGCTACCGCGCGCTCCAGCGCAACAGCGATCCCGCCCATGACGGGGAAGAAGTCCGAATAGCCGATACTGAGGAACTGGGCTCCCACCAGCAGCGCCAGCAACGCCGCCCGGTAGAAGTGGACCATCCGCTGCAACCGCTTGGCATCCGGATGATCGATCGATTCGCAGGACGACTTGACGCGACCGGCCGACCGCCAAAAGCTGATGCAGATCGCAATAAACAGAATCAATGCCGGGATACCGTTCTCGCTCGATATCTGGGTGAATGTGTTGTGTGTCTGGTGCCAGCTTCCTCGTGGACGCCCTTCTTCAATCGCTGCGTCGTTGTCCGCAATCATGAACGTACCGGTGCCGGTGCCGAGAAGGGGATTCCTGAAGGTGATCTCCACGCTTCGCTCAAACAGGTACTGGCGGGAACGGAAAGACCCGGCCGCGGACATCGTATCTTCTTCAGGGGTCGAGGTCTCGAACGTAGAATAGCGCTTGTAGACTTCCTCCGGAATCAGCAGCCCGGCGATTGCCACAACAATCCAGGCGAGGAATGCGATCTGCACCTTTCCCTTGAGCGACGCACGGAAGAAAAGGTAGATCCCCACCGCCAGAGCAGTCACGAACATCCCGCGCGAACCGGTTTTCGCCATGACCAGAAACATGACCGGGATGAACGCGTAGTAACCCAACGTGGCGGCAGCGTGCTTGGAGTAAGTTGCCAGGGCAAGGATCATGCACGAAGCAATCAGACAAGCCAACCCAAGCTCGTTGGGATCCGCAAACCGCCCGACCCCGTAATACCGGCCATCCACTTCGCCGCCAGCCACTGCCGCCAGCACGGCGTGCACGGCAAGAGCCACCGCGACTGTCCACAGGACGACGACCACATGGCGCGTCGTGAGCGCCATCCCGACGATCGCAAAATAGAGGACCCAGGTGCGGATCCAGTCCTGAGTGATCAACTCAAGCGAGAGCCGCGGCCAGAGGCTGAACGGGACAGTAAGCGACATGAGAATCGTCAGGGCGACGAACAGAACGCCGATTCTCGTGCCGAGGCCGCGAAACAGGGCCCCGGAAAAGACCGTCAGCACTGCCAGGACGACGAATGTGATTGCCGGAATGCGAAACGCCTGCCCGGCATAGTCCAGGACCCGGCCGTACAACAGGAACAGATACAGGATCAGAATGACGAAGCCCACTGAAGCAATTGGATTGGGACGGAGGGCACGGGCTTCCGCCACGGGAGTCATGCAGTTAGTCTAGCGGCGCAAACTCCCGGCCAGCAAGTGGCTTAGGCGCAGGCTGGGCCTCATAATAGGGGTCGGTCCCGTGCGCTCCCCATCCGAACTGACATTCCGTCTCCGCCAGGAGGGCCTCAGCCTCTTCCACTGGCTCGTCCCCCCGCGCATGAGACGCCTGCCCGGCCCGCCCGGCCACCCACCCAAGCCGGACCCGGCCAGAGGCGCAGCGGTTGTCCCGATCGCCGAGCGCTGTCTCGCCGGGCAGGTTCCCGTGTTCGGCACATGGCTGGACCATCCAGGCTGGCGACGCGATCCCACCACCGGCATCGACGCGGGACTTCGCTACTTCCGTCTCCTGCCGTATCTCGATCCGGCCCGTGCCGGCGACCACAAGTGGCTTTGGGAGATCAACCGCCATCAACACCTCGTCACCGTGGCCCAGGCGTTTCATTTGACCGGCCGGCCGGAGTTTGCGCGCTGGATCGAGGGGCAGCTCGCCAGTTGGATGGACGCCAATCCCTGGCTGCGTGGCATGAACTGGGCGAGCGCGCTGGAGGTGGCGTTCCGCGCCTTGAGCTGGTTCTGGATCGATCGTTTCGCCGGAAGCGCCCTGCCGGCCCGGTTCCGTGAACGATGGATGGAATGCCTCTACCGCCACGGCCGCTACCTCGAGAACAACCTGTCGGTGTATTTTTCCCCGAATACGCACTTGCTGGGCGAAGCGGTCGCCCTGCACGCGCTCGGCGCCGCCTACCCGGACTGGTCCCGGTCCTGGGCGGCGGCCGCGGATCGCATCGTACGCGAGCAGTTGCGTACGCAGGTACGCAGTGACGGCTCGCACTTCGAGCAGTCGGCCTATTACCATGTCTACGCGCTCGACATGTTCCTCCTGCACTTCGCGCTCGCGGGAGATCCCTCACCGGACGAAGCGGAACGGCTGCGCGCGATGGCGGTGTTCCTCGACGCGCTGCTCGGGCCGCAAGGGACGCTGCCTCTGCTCGGCGACGATGACGGGGGCCGTCTGTTTCATCCGTTCGGCCGCCGCGACCGGTTCGGACGGGCCACCCTTGCCGCCGCGGGCGTCCTTCTCGGCGAACCCTCCTGGATCCGGGAAGCGTCCGACTTCGACGAACTCGGCCTCTGGTGGTTCGGTGGGGCTCACGTCGACCCAGCGGCCGGCCGCGCCCCCGTGCCGCGCTGCCAACTGTTCCGCGACGCCGGCATCGCCGTCTTTTCGAACGGAATCTGGCACGCGGTGGCTGACGCCGGGCCGTTCGGTCCCGGCTCGGGCGGCCACAGCCATTCCGACACGTTGTCTCTGGTGCTGCGCCGCGCAGACGAGGAGATCCTGATCGACCCTGGAACCTTTACCTACGTCGGAGATCCAGCCGCGCGCAACTCATTCCGTGGATCCGCCGCCCACAATACTCTGCGCATTGGCGGGAAGGACCAGGCCACTCCCGCCGGACCGTTTCGCTGGCTCCATCCCCCGCGCGTGGATATTCGCTCGTGCGGCGAAGATCACCTCGACGCCGTCTGTTCGTACGGCGCCTTCCAGCACCGGCGGATCCTGCGCGTTGGGCATGAACCCTTCCGGATTGGGGTCACCGACGAAGTGGACGGCCCCCCAGGGCCCCACCTGGTCGAGCAGTTCTGGCACGCCGGGGAGGCCGTTCTTCCCGAGAGCCGCTCGCGTTACCGGATCGGCCAGTCGGTACGGCTGCACCTCGATGGCGATGCGTCGATCGAGCCGGGTGCGCGGTCTCGAGTGTTCGGCCGGCAGGAACCGGCGCCGGTCATCGTGCGCCGCGACACCACCGCACTTCCGGTCCGGTGGACCACCGTGATCGGGGAGTGACTACCGGCTGTCGCGCTTGCCCTGACTCCGCCGGGTGCGGGCCGCCGCGTGCCCCTGGATCGCCTGTTTGCCCGACTTCTTGATCTGCCGCTCCCGTTGCGCCGCACGCGCGTCCGCGCTGACAAAGCCCGCCTTCGCCGCGCCGCCCGTCGCGTTTTTCTTGACCGCGGGCTTGGGGATCGCCGACGAGGCCATGCGCTTCTCCCGCGCCGCTTTCGCCGCGGCCCGTTCGGCTTCCCGCTTCTCGCCCTTCTCAATCTCCGCGAGGCGCTTCTCGAAGCGCGTCAGAACCTCGCCGAACAGCTTCGCCTTCTGCTCCGTGCGCGCGTTCGCGACCCCGGTCTTGCCGCCCTTCGACCCGCTGCGCTTGCGGGTCGCGAGCTGCTGGCGGCGGAACAGGTCCTGGTTCTTGTCGCGCAGCTTGCGCGTCCGCTGGATCTTGCTGGCCAGGCGCGCCTTCGTCAGTCCGCCGATTTGATCCGCCATGCTGGCGGCGAACAGCTCAAACTCGGAGGCGGTGCAGAGCTTACGGGCAAACTCACGGTTGTACGCCATCTGATTCTCCTCTGAATGAATTTACGGCTGGCGCGGGAAGCAACCCGAGCCGGAGTGCCGCTTGGCCTTCCATTGCTCTTCGCTGACGGGAGCCTGTCCCTTTTCCACGAGCCTGCGGTTCACGTACGCCATGCACTCTTTCTGCAACGCGGGATCGCGCATGCCCGTGCGGCCGTAGTAACGGCTGATCACGAGCGACGGGCCGGCCGCCCTGATCTTCTCCGCGCGCCATTCGTCGGCGATCGTATACAACTCGGCATTCGCGACCACTTCCTCCGCCAGGTGCGGCGGGATGAAGGTGACACCCTCGCGGTCGCCCACCACGACGTCGCCCGGCATGACGGTCACATCGCCGACCTGGATCGGGACGTTGATGCCGGTCATCATGAGGTCGCCGAAAATGCCCGGCCAGGCGCCGCGGTGGTAGAGCGGAAAGCCGTGCGGTTCGATGCCTTCCTGGTCGCGGATGCCGCCGTTGACCACGAACCCGTTGCCGGTCTTCACGAAGATCGCCAGCGCCAGGTTGTCGCCGACGACAACGCCATCGACCACGCGGCCGCCGGCCATATCGACCACCAGGACATCGCCCGGCTGCAGCATGTCCATCATGCGCACGTTGTGCTGGGAGAGATCCTTCGCCGCCGCCTCTCCTTCGATGACACCGGCCACCTCGGCACGGCCCGGCATGAACTGGCAGGTGAACGCACGGCCCACCAGACCCTTCTCCCGGTTCAGGATCTCGAAGCCCCCGGCCCACTGGTGGTGGTAGTTGTGAATCAGCTTCAAGGGACCCCAGGCCGCTTCCTCCGACGTCATCCGGGTGTCCCGAATCCGCTTCAGGATCCCGTCGGAAATCTTCGGCCGTCCGTCAGAGAAGCGGTCGCCCTTCCACGTGGGCGTGTACTTGATGAGCTGTTCGCGGCCGAAGCCGTCCAACTGCGCGCTGGCGGTGGCAGCGCACAGAAGGCCGAGAAGAAGCATCGGGGCTTTCAATCGTTTTTCCTCACTTCTGTTTTATGTTGTCACATTCACATGTCGAGGCGCTTGCCCGCCGCATCCCACCCCTGCGTGCAGAAGTGCGATGCATCCGGCGTGCGGTAGCGCACCCCGGCCAGCTCCGGCGTCTCGACGCGCCGATGCCCGGCGAGCCGCGAATCGAGCGCCAAGTCGAGGATGCCTGCCGTCAGCATAGTCCGTTCCACCGGGTAGGGTGGCTCGCCGTTGGCGAACATCTTCTCGATGTTCTTGATCAGACAGCCGAAGTGGTGGCGCTGCCCGAAGCGCTGCAGCTTCAGCAGCACCGACACCGGCTCGGCGCGGCCTTCGACATCCACCGCCGCCAGCCATTCCTCCACGAGTCCCGGCATTTGAAACACGGCGCCGGTAAGGCCGTCGTTGTAGTGCACGATAAACACGGCTGGCCGCTTGACCAACTGCCGGATCTCGCCCGGCTTTCGCGACTCGCTATGCGTCAGCGCGCGGTCGAACAGACGGCGGGCCCAGCCGTTGCCGTCGAGGAAACGCCAGCACGCGTCGTCTTCGAGACACTGCACTGCCTGCACGCCCGTCTCGCCGCCGCGCCGCCGCTCGACCAGCGCCTGCATCGCTTCCAGACCGTGGTAGCCGTAGGCTTCGAACCCGCCGAACGAAATGACGACGGCGTGCTTCTGCGGCTCGCCGTACGGCGTATCGATCGCCGGAACCCGGAACGCCACCGGCACCGACGAGCCCGCCATCAGCGGGAATCCGAGCTCGCGGGAGATCGCCACCATGCGTTTGGCCTGATACCAGTTGAACGAGAGATGCTTGTCGTTGAACACCGGCACGGTCTGGCCCGTGTCCCGGAAGACGTCGGTGATCTTGAGAAACATCTCGTAGCGTGGGTACAGCTTCTGGCCTTTGTCGTTCACCGGGTACTCACCGTGCTCCCCGATGAGAAGGATGCCGTCGACGGCGATGCGGTCCGAGCCGAGGGTGAGCGCGTCGCGCACCGTCCGGAACACGGGCACGCCGTACCGCCGCGCGCGTTCGCGGCTCATGTCGTTGGCCGGCGTCTGTTCGGTGAAGATCGATACGATCTTCGAGGCGGGGTACGGAGGCTGGTCGTCGTGGTTGTAGCCTTCCAGGTATTTGCCGACGATCACGTCGGCGTGCGAGAGTTTCCGGTACTCGGTGAGAATAGCGGCGATGCGCCTGCGGGGTCCGGAAGGGGTCTGCGCGAGCGCCGCGGCGGCGGGCGTCAGGAGAAACGCTCTGCGGTCCATGCGCCCAGTGTAGCCGGGACGGCACACAACAGTTCCACCAGTTGGCTTGCGTTGTCTCTTCGGTGAGCTGATCGTCCAGATCCTTCAGAAACGAGCGCCATGGCTCAAGGGGCGCGGCCGGACTTGGACATTGTTCAGGCGGCATGGGTCAGTTGATCCGCAGTCAGCGTTGCACTTCCTGCCGCGTAGCCGAGTTCCAGGGCGCACGCCCCGATCATGAGATCGCCGAACGTTGAGTGCTTGGCGGAAAGCGATGCGAGAAGCTGGCTGACCGGTGCTTCTCCCGCTCCGCCGCGATGAGCACGCTGGAGTCGAGCACTAATCCCATGCGGGCGGCTCGAATGAGTCGCGGCGCGTCGATGACGGACTCGTGATGGTTCGAACGATGTGGAGTGCGCGCCGGGAGCGTGGTCCGGATCTGTAATCGTCGTGGAAGTCGCCGCCACCGGAATTGCTCCTCCTGGAAGACACTACACCCGTTGTGCCAAACCGCAAAACGAGTTGCAGGACAGGACGCTTTCGCCCCGGCGAAGGTTCCCGCTTCGCAGCAACCCGCTCGGGGTGACGTGTCACCTCATTTTGCAGCCGTCGTAGACGGCTTTGTCGCTTTTCAGGTTATACGCGGTTACCGGACGGTAACCTGTTGTCCGCACGTAGCTTGCGCGATTCTCACGGCTTCACTCAACACCGCAAGGTGATATGCGCCGGGAACCTGTTGATTTCACAAGCGGCCTCTTCACGCCGATTCCCGCGAACCTGTTGACTCGGCGTTTGCAAAACGCCTGCGCTGGCCGGCATTCCCTTGCTTCATCGACCCGAGGCTCCGGGCGTGCCAGGGGCCGCCCGGACGGGGAGCTGTCCCAGAGAGGGAGAGGCAAAGAGGGTGAAGCTTGTTGACTTATAGCAAAAACGCTATACTATAAGAATCCACGATGAAATGGACCGTCGAGACCCTGAACGCCGTTGTGGATGCGGAGCTTAACGAGCTGCCCGCCGACATGCGCGCCCGTTTCTACTACACCGCCCAGCTCATCGAGGAGTTTGGCCTGGAGCGGGTCCGGGAGCCGCATGTGAAGCATTTGCGCGGAGCCCTCTGGGAGATGCGCATGAAGGGCAGGGACGGAATTTCACGGGCCCTCTACGTAACCGCCGTTGGCCGGCGCGTTGTCGTGGTCCGGGTGTTTGTCAAGAAAACGCAGAAGACGCCAAGCCGCGAAATCGACCTGGCGCTGAAGCGAGCAAAGGAGATTGAGCGATGACCAAAGTGAACGAGCTTCACCGGAAATGGATGAAGAACAAGGAATACCGCAAGGCCCATGAAGAACTCGCGCCCGAGTTCGCGCTGGCCCGTGCGGTCATCAATGCGCGCGTGACGGCCGGCCTCACGCAGGAGCAGCTCGCGCAGCGCATGGACACTACGCAATCTGTCATCGCCCGGCTTGAGAGCGGGCGCACACGGCCATCGACGCAGACCCTGGAGCGCCTGGCCGTTGCCACCGGAACCCGCCTGCACATCAGCTTTGAGCCTGTGCCTATTCCGGCGAAGCCGATCAGCATTCCGGTGTGAAGCCTATCAGGATTCCGGGGCGGGCATCATTTCGGGGACAGCACGGGCTCATGAACCGCAGGTTCACCCCCGATCATGAAAATGGGGCGCCGCCGGGGGGCGTGGTTTCGCTACCCCGCAGGTCGCCGCATAGCATTCGCGTTGAGGGAGGGGATTTTCAAGAGAGTCACCTCAACCTCGAAATTGTCTCCCGTAGGATTTTGGGGCGAGAGTCTACTCAACATCGTTGAACCCCTCGATCTTCTTGAAGTGCAAACTCGGGTGACCCGGATTCGTACGAAACAGCGCATACGCCCGCCGCGCATCCTGCTGAACCTCGTCCGGCAGCCCGGAGAGCAACCGCCGGAACTGCCGCGTCGCCCGCGACCGGATCAAAGAACCTCGTCCAACGGGACGGTCTCGCCTCGCGCACCCTCCGCGAGCGCCTCGTCCGCCATCCGACGGATCACGTCGCGCTTCGCCGCGAAACGCCGCCGCCACGCCTCCTCATCCGCGATAGTCTCAAGGATCTGCGACGCAATCGCGTCCTGCTCATCCTGAGGCAGCGCGCCCACCTTTTCCAGAGCCTTATCTAACAACGTCGGCATACCCATAGCGTATCAGCCTCCCCGATCTTTCCCTTGACAGCCGGCCCGGAACGCATTTCGGGGAGAGAGCGCATCGTCTGGACCGATCAGGCCAAGGCCGACGTTCGCTCGATCGAGCAGCCCATCGCCATCCAGATCCTCAAGACCCTTGGCCGCTACGTCCTCACCGGCGAAGGTGCCACCAAGCAACTCAAGGGCGTCACCCCGCCCATGTTGGACTGCACCCCTTGGCTGCGACAGGAAGTTAAGGGGGTTATCGCCGTTCGCTGAGTAATGATTGCAGCTTTACGCTTGACGGCGAGGACCTTGCGGAAGATCTGAGAGCGAGAGAAGGGGCGCTAAAGAGAGATCAGTTGAAGGCCAGGGATGCGGTTGAAGTCGCGGGCGTTGCTGGTGCCGATGGCATAACCGAGTTCCAGCGCACAAGCTCCGATCAGCAGGTCGCCTAACGGCAGATTTCCTGCTCGCCTCCGATGCGGGCGACGATTTCAGCGGTCGAGTCCGTCAACGGATGGATGGGTACGGTGGCCTTCAGATCGTCCAGGAACGTCCGGCGGCGATGGCGGATTTCCGGTGTGTTGGCGTGATAGATGCCATGGCCGATCTCAGCGACCGTAACGGCGGATAGAACCACGGGGGCTTCCCCTCCCCCCGATCAAGTTGCGCCAAACCGGACTCGATGCGAGTAAGCTGACGGGTCTGGTCCGGGGTCAGGTCGCCCTGCTCGGCTTTGGTGTAGGCATACACCATGGAGAACACCGGGTCGCGGCCCGCCCAGCAGGAGATGACACGGAGCCCGCCACGTTTGCCGGCACCGGTGGTGGCCCACCGCACCTTGTGGAGGCCGCCCGACCCTCGAATCACGGGCCCCTGCTCGGGGCGCAACATCAGCGCGATCTGCAAGCCGGCGATATTGATCGTCGTCGAGATGCCGCCGAACTGCGGCCGTGAATACCGGCGTCTCGACGAACCGCATTGGCTGCATGATACGCCATTGGCGTAGTCGCGTCCAGTCAGCATCGATTCGTCGTGTTGTCGGTCTAACGCTGGAACTCACCGACTGCCGCCGGGAACGGGCGCTGGCAGCGAAGGTAGCGTCCGAAGAACCCGCCGCATCGAAACCGCAACGCGTGGCGGCAGTTCGGTGCAGTGATCTGGTTAGCTGTCCTCATGGCATTGTCTGTCTATCTCGCCGGAGGAAAGGATCGGTGAGAGTGAAACACCTTCCACTCTCCGTTCGTTAGAACAAATACAACTGATTGGGCGAAACGCGTGGACAGAGTTCTGCCGTCGTCCAAAGCCGCAGAAGACGAACCCTCCCCGGTGGCAAGGGCGACTGTCGGAGACAGTAACGTGACATGCTGTTCATCAAATTGGTAGCTGACGCTCTGTAATCCTTGAAATCCCTGCTTCGTGGATTCCAACGCCGCCTTGCGCGTGAGGAAGAGCTTGCCATTCTGAGCAAGCGCTCCCGCGTCGTTCTCCAGCACGAAGCTGAAGACCTTGTCTGGATCGAGCGCTTGCGCAGCACTCTGAATCTCTGCCAGTCGAGCCAACACGGCCTCTTGAACATCCGCCGGTGCGGAATTCTTGCTGGACTGACCTTGCGTGACGGCCACGGCACCTATGATTACAAACGCCGATGCGAATGCGACGGTCTTTATCTTTCTGGAGTTCATGTCGTGGTTTCCTTTATTTCGGATTTCGGGGACAGTCACCTCAACCTCGAAATTGTCTCCCGTAGGATTTTGGGGCGAGAGTCTACTCAACATCGTTGAACCCCTCGATCTTCTTGAAGTGCAAACTCGGGTGACCCGGATTCGCACGAAACAGCGCATACGCCCGCCGCGCATCCTGCTGAACCTCGTCCAACGGGACGGTCTCGCCTCGCGCATCCTCCGCGAGCGCCTCGTCCGCCATCCGACGGATCACGTCGCGCTTCGCCGCGAAACGCCGCCGCCACGCCTCCTCATCCGCGATAGTCTCAAGGATCTGCGACGCAATCGCGTCCTGCTCATCCTGAGGCAGCGCGCCCACCTTTTCCAGAGCCTTCTCTAACAACGTCGGCATACCCATAGCGTATCAGCCTCCCCGATCTTTCCCTTGACAGCCGGCCCGGAACGCATTTCGGGGAGAGAGCGCATCGTCTGGACCGATCAGGCCAAGGCCGACGTTCGCTCGATCGAGCAGCCCATCGCCATCCAGATCCTCAAGACCCTTGGCCGCTACGTCCTCACCGGCGAAGGTGCCACCAAGCAACTCAAGGGCGTCACCCCGCCCATGTTGGACTGCACCCCTTGGCTGCGACAGGAGTTAAGGGGGTTATCGCCGTTCGCTGAGTAATGATTGCAGCTTTACGCTTGACGGCGAGGACCTTGCGGAAGATCTGAGAGCGAGAGAAGGGGCGGCTAAAGAGAGATCAGTTGAAGGCCAGGGATGCGGTTGAAGTCGCGGGCGTTGTTGGTGCCGATGGCATAACCGAGTTCCAGCGCACAAGCTCCGATCAGCAGATCGCCTAACGGCAGATGGATGCCCTTGGCTCCCTGCTCGCCTCCGATGCGGGCGACGATTTCAGCGGTCGAGTCCGTCAACGGATGGATGGGTACGGTGGCCTTCAGATCGTCCAGGAACGTCCGGCGGCGATGGCGGATTTCCGGTGTGTTGGCGTGATAGATGCCATGGCCGATCTCAGCGACCGTAACGGCGGATAGAACCACGGGGGCTTCCCCGATCACCTCCTGAACGTCTTCGATGGCTTGTGCTGCGGTCAGTTTGCGTCGCTCGGCGGCGATGAGCACGCTGGAGTCGAGCACTCTTCCCAGGATGGCGGGGTCCATGGCTGGCGCTGGGCCTTGATCCCTTCCTCGATGTCGCGGGCGAAGTCGTCATCCATGACCGCGTTCGATCCCCGCGCCTTCAGATCGGCGACGATTTCCGAGATCATACGGCCTACCGGTTTCGGCTGCTTGACCATAGCGACGGGCCGGTTGTCCTGCTCGATGACGATCTCGACGCCCTGCTGCACCTTGGCGAGCGCGGCGTGCGTATTCCGGGGCAAGCCGATCACGATTCCGGGGTGATGGCGATCACCGTTCCGGGATGATGGCGATCAAGATTCCGGGGTGAAGCCGATCAGGATTCCGGGCTCATGCCGATCACTTTCGGCCGGTCCCGGAACGCTGATCGGCATCCCCGGAATGGTTGTCTAAGTAAACGTTCACCTAGCGGCGCTGGACAAACCAGCGGCTGCCATCGCCTCCACTGGGTAGTGGAGGTGAGGGGTTGCCGCAGAAGAGGTTGTCCATGCGTAAGATCAGAGAAGTTCTACGGCTTCATTCGCTCGGCCTGACGCAGCGGGAGATCGCCGGCAGTTGCTCGGTCGGCCAGAGCACGGTTTCTGATTACCTGAAGGCGGCCGAAGCGGCCGGTCTGCGGTGGGCGGATATCGCCGATTGGAGTCAGGAGCGGCTGGAGAAGGCGCTGCTGCCCGGCCAGCCTGCCGCCCGGGCGCGCCTGCGGTTGCCGCTGCCCGACTTCGCCGCGGTCCATGCCGAACTGCAGACCCACAAGCACCTGACGCTGCAACGCGATCCAACGCGCCGTAACCGCGCTTATGGCTCGACGTCAGGCCCGTGGCGGGTCGAGGCTGCCTGAATTCATGAAGCGCGAGTTGGAACGGGCGGCGAAGCGTCCGACGATGCTGGAATGGCTGCACCGGACCGGCTCCGCCAGACCGATTGCCGGACCGCGCCATCGGTCCAGTATAATGACGACGGCATGGCCCCGCACGGACCCATGATCAGGGCAAGAGTCGGCGCGATGGAAGCCGGCGCCGTTGATCGCGCCCGACGAAGCTGGAAACACGCCCTCCCACTGAGGTCGATACCGCGTGCTTAAGCAAGCCAAGCTCGCGGTGCTGCGCGCGGCCGAAACGGTTGGCGTTTCCTCATTGGTGGCGGGTGGCGCGTGGCGGCGCGGGCGACTGTTGATCCTCTGCTACCACGGCGTCTCGATGAATGACGAACACGCCTGGAGCGACCTCTACGTTTCCCCAGAGTTCTTCCGCCGCCGTATGGAACTCATTCGCCAAGCGCGATGCAGCGTGCTGCCGTTAGACGAAGCCCTCGACAGACTCCAACGCGAGACCCTTCCGGATCGCGCCGTGGCGCTCACGTTCGACGACGGCTTCCACGATTTCTACCGCGTGGCGTTTCCTCTCCTGGAAGCCTACGGCTACCCGGTCACGCTGTATCTGACCACTTACTACGTTGGATTCAATCGGCCGGTCTTCGACCCCGCATGCTCCTACCTGCTCTGGAAAGGCCGGCGGCGCGAGCGCTTGGACTGGCCAGAGGTGTTTCCCGGCGGCGCGGCGCTGGATGAAGCCGGGCGAGCAGGCGCCGTTCGCCGGTTCAAACAGTACGCCCATCTGAGAAAGCTCTCGGGAGCAGAAAAGGACGGCTTGTTGCGGCAACTGGCCGAGCGCCTCGAGATCGACTACGACGACCTGTGCCGGAGGCGCGTACTCCATCTGATCACACCGGAGGAGGGGCGGGATCTGGCCGCGCGCGGCGTGGACTTGCAATTGCACACGCACCGCCACCGCGTTTACCGCCGCCGCAACCGCATGTTCCAGGAACTGAACGATAACCGCAGCCGCATTCGGGAGTTGACTCCGAAGGAGCCGCGCCACTTCTGCTACACCGGCGGATTCTACCTGCCTGAGCACGTGTCACAACTGCGGGAGTACGGCATCTGCTCGGCGACGACGTGCCGCCCGGGGCTGTGTACGCGCGCGACCGACCCGCTGGAACTTCCGCGGCTCGTGGATTCGATGTCGCAATCGGACCTGGAGTTTCGCGCCTGGATGGCCGGCACGGCGGACCTGCTGCCGAAACGCCGTCACGAGATGAGCGAAGATCAGTTGGGCGAGGAGGACACGCCGGGAGCCTGACACACCCGCCTTCCCGTCAACCGCCGTTGTCGGCGAGCCAGCGGAGGACGTCTTTCCTCGGCCAGAGCACCAGCCCCACGCGCGGCTTCCACTGGCCCGCTTCGTACAGGCGCCGCCGCTTTCGGTCTCCCGTGAGGAAGCCATCGTCCCGGTGTGCCTCGCCGATGTCCGTCCACACCGCGCCATAGTCGACGCACTCGCGGTACCAGGCTGAGAGCCAGGCCAGATGCGGCGAGACGCGGGCGAGGGAGGGATCCGCAAACCACGAGGAACCCATGAAACCCAGGATCGAGGGCTGCATCCTCATCGAGGCTGCCATCAGGCGGTAAGCTTTGCGCTCCTCTTCTTCCGAAAGGATCGGCAACTCGCGGCGGAAACCCGTGTGAGCGTCGAACCAAGGCGCCCGCCCCCCGGCCCGGAGAAGCACGCACCGCATCACAGCTGGAAGGTGCCGGCGCGGAACCCTCGCCACCCAGGAGCGGGGAAAGCCGGAAACCTCCCAGTCGATCTGACCGGCCGGAAACCGCTGGAGGAGCATGAACCGGCACATGGCGCGAAACCCATAGCGCGTGGGGTTCAAGAGCTGGTCCGTCTCGCGGTCGGGCGAGCAAACGAAATGAAACTGTTCGAGCAGTTTCTCCTTCACCGCTTGCACCACCGGAAGATCCGGCACGTCAGATAGCCGCTCCATTCCGACGGTCAACAGGAGAAACCGCTGCGGAACGAATCGGCTCTCGGGAATGCCTTCCCGCTCGCAGGCCTCGGCCAGCATCCGCCAACGCTCCAGCGGCAAGCCGCTCCGCGCCGTGGACGAAACGAGGTCGCCCAGTTCGGTCCGGGCCAGATGTAGGCCAGCGGCAATGCCAGCCACCGCTCTGAACTCGTGTGACGCCAGAACCTCCTGGCAACGCGCCGCCAGTTCTCTGACGCGGTCAGGGAGCGTCTTGGTGGTCTCCGGCATTGTGGCTACCGTCTCGCCGGGGCGCCCGACGACGGCCCGGCTGCTGGGCGCCACGACGTGCCAGCCGGATCCATAGTCTATGCTGCCGGCGCTGCTTCGGCGGGCACCGCAAGTACTAGGTCGGACATCACCATGGGCCCGCAGGTCACGCTGACCGCGCCCCAACTCCAGCCGACGCCAAACCCTGCCAGCAACAATCGCATCGTCTCCTGACGGAGGCGAGGGGCCAGTCCGTGGGTCAGTGTCAACGGAATCGAAGCGGAGCTGGTGTTACCGAACTCCTCCAGGCTGAGGACCAGTTTTTCCGGTGGGATCTTCGACTGCTCGATCAACAGATGGAGCATGAATCGATTCGCCTGGTGCGGCACGAATGCATCCAACTGATCCATCGTCCAACCTGAGACCGCCAACAGCTTTTCCACTAGACTCGGAACGCGCTCCAAGGTGAAGCGCAGGACCTCGGCGCCGTCCATGTACAGATCCAGCGGTCTGCGAAGCCTCCCCTCGGCGTCGGGCCGCCGTTCGATGCTGTCCGCCGTCACCGGATTCCGGTACCCCCCCGCCGGAACGATCAGGCTGTCCTTCCCTTTCCCGTCAGTTTCCAGCACGAAATCCATGGGAGGAGCGTGGCCGTCCTTCTCCAACGCCGTGGCGGCGGCCCCGTCTCCAAAGAGGAAAGCCGTACCGCGGTCCTGGGGAGAGACCAGCAAACTTAGGGTTTCTCCGACCAGAAGGAGCGCGCGATCCACCGACCCCGCGGCGATCATCCCGGCGCAAAGCCACAGCCCGTAAACGTACCCCGAACAGCCCAAGGATACGTCGACAGCGGCACACTCGGTGGAGAGATCCAACCGGTCCTGGAGCAGACATGCGGTCGCCGGAAGATCGTAGTCGGGGGTCTGCGTCACCATCACCAGGGTCCGGACGCTCTTGGGATCCCATTGTAGGTCGGCCAGAAGCCTGTTGGCCGCCAGTTCCGCTATGTCCGACGTGCACATGCCGGCTGGCGCGATGTGGCGGCGCTGGACTCCGGTGAGTTTGGCAACCTTCTGGATCTCCTTCACCGTCATTCCCATCGCGGCGCCCGTTTCGTCGGCGGTCACCGCCTGGGCGGGAACGGCGCTGGCAACGCCAGCCAATCGCACCCCATGGAGTCTCGCGGTCATGTCGATACCCTCTGCCACCCCTTCTGCGGATGCGCTCTCACCTTAGCTCCAACGGTCGCACCACCGGATCAGAGTCGCGCCCCAGGAATAGCCGACTCCGAAACCGACCAACATGACCACGTTTCCATGACCCAGCCGGGCGTCCATCGCGGCATGCTTTAGCGCGATCGGGATGGTGGAAGACACCGTGTTTCCGCAGTGCCGCATGGCAATCACGAACTTCTGCTCCGGCAGATTCAGCGCCAGCCGCAGCGACTGAAGCATGTACTGGTTCGCCTGATGGAAGACGAACAAGTCGACGTCTTCCACCTTCATGCCTGCGGCATCGAGGATCTTGGCGAAGGCGTCGGGCACCACGCGCAACGCGAAGTCGAAGACTTCGGCGCCATCCATGTACAGATAGTTGCCCGCCCGCGAAGCGCCGTCGCCCGAGTCCGCCGAATGCGCCTCCGGCAACGGATGGCGCATCCCGCCAGAAGAAACAATCAGGTGCCTGGCTCCACTACCGTCGGTACCGAAGACGAACGGACCGATGAGCGGAGCGCCGGACGGCGCGGAGACGCCCTCGATCAGGGTGGCGGCGGCGGCGTCGCCGAAGATGGTCCGGACGCTCTTGTCCCGCGGATGGATGAACTTGGTGTAGGTCTCGGCCGTGACGAGAAGGACGCTCCGGGCCTGCCCCGTCTCGATCAGGCCCTTGGCGATCCCCAAGCCATAGACAAAGCCCGAGCAACCCTGGTTGAAGTCCAGTGCGAAACAGGCCGTCGGCAATCCCAGGCGGTCTTGCAGCAGGCAAGCGGTGGTGGGCAGGAAATAGTCTGGGCTTTGGGTGCAGAGCAGAAGGGCGTCCACGCCGGCAGGCGACACGGCACCCGATTCGAAAAGCTTCGCTGCCGCTGCGCAGCCGAGATCCGAAGCGCATTCGCCCGCCGCGGCAATGTGACGTTCGCTGATACCCGTTTTCCGGTCGATCTTCTCTACCGGCCATTCGGGGAACTCCGCAGCTAAGTCGGACGTCGACAGCGCCGTGGAAGGAAGATGGTATTCGATAGCTCGGATCGCCGCCTGCATCGCGAAGTTTTCAGTCAAATCGCGCCGGTCAACTGTCTCCTACCCCGCGGTGAAACCGCCATCGACGACCAGTGTAGCACCGGTAATCCACCGCGCCGCACCCGAAAGCAGAAAGGCGACGGAGTTGGCCACGTCGCGCGGAGCCCCGAGGCCGAGTGGATGCGCCATTTCCAACTGGCTCACGGTGTTCGTCGTCTGGCCCTCCAATTCGGCCGACATCTCCGTGGCGACGACCGCCGGCGCCACCGCGTTGACCCGGATTCCATCGCGAGCCAGTTCCATCGCCAGCGACCGCACTGCACCGAAGAGAGCGGCTTTGCTCGCCGAGTAGACTGCCAGGCCGGAACTCCCCTTCAAGCCGGCCGCCGAAGACAAGACCACCAGACTGCTGGACTCGGTGTGGCAACCCTTCTGGCGCAGGGCCCGCGCCAGAAGGATCGCGGCCACCAGGTTGATTCGCAGCACCTCCTCGATCTGGGCGGCGGTAACCGTTCGAACGGGAAGTACCCTAAAAACCCCGGCGCTGTGCACCACTCCGTGCAACGGGCCGCAACTGGCAGCGATCCGCTTCACCACGCCCGGAATGGAATCGGCATCCGAGAGGTCACAACTTTCGACCGCATGCCCCGCTCCGGACAGCATGGCCAGGGTCTCATCGAGCCGCACGCGATTCCGGGCGAGCAGGATCACGCGTGCGTCCAGCCGGCTCAGGAGCACCGCCGTTTCGCGGCCGATGCCGGACGATGCACCCGTCACAAGGACGGTACGTCCGGTCAGTCTCATCGGGTTGTCGGTCAACTCGGTACTCCCATTGCCGTCGCTCTCGGCCACGCCATCGCAGTCTCGCGCCTCAGGAACTTGTCTTAAGCTTCGACCAGCGCGCACAGATCGTCAACGCTCGAACACGCCGCGATCCCTTTGGGCAGCAACGTCTTGCCGAGCCGCGACTTGGCGAGCCCCATCAGGCTGACAATCGCCAGGGAATCCCATCCTTCAAGGTCCGTCAGGATCTCGGGGCCTTTCAGCGTGCCGGGCTCCAGTTCTAGTATCTCGTCGAGCAGCAACAGAACTCCGTCACGGGCCAATCTCGACTCCTCCTCAGTATGAGTGTACCAATCCGGCCCGTCACTCGCGCAGAAGAATGTCGGCCTTTCTGACGAACTCCGCGCGGCCTGCGGTCAGATCAATAGGCTGGTTCTTGACCTAGGTATTTCGGGGACAGCACGGGCTCATGAACCGCAGGTTCACCCCCGATCATAAAAATGGGCGCCGTCGGGGGCGTGGTTTCGCTACGCTGCAGGCCATGCTAGTTCAGCTTGCCTCGCGCCATCCAGAGCGCCCACAGAATGACGAGCGTGATCGCGATTCCAGGCATGCCCAGTCCCCGCAATTGAATTGTCGCCGAAGCGAGTTAGCTCCGCTTGCCGAGGTTCGCGAATCTGGCATGGCGCCCGCTTGGGACGCACGAGTCGCCAGTCGAGGATTCGGCATGGGATTGCCAACTTCCGAGTAGCCGACAACCCAGGAGTTTGTGGTTGGTTGGGTCGCCCGCCTGTCGCGCCGAAGCCCGACTGAGCCATTCGCTGGCACCGGCCCGCGCGCAGAAGGGGCTATTTGGACCCACTCGCCGGTATCCTTTCCTGCTGCGATGGCGTAGACTGTCGAAGCGCAACTCTGGAACTCCCTTGGCCTTCTGGCAGTTCGGAAGGACGAAAATGTGGGTCCGGAGTACGAATCACCGACACAACAGGAGAATTTTGATGAAGGCAGCAATCTGGATGTCGACGTGGGTCGCCGTGCTTTCGCTTACTGCTGCGGACCCGACGCATTGGCCGCAGTTCCGCGGTCCTTCGGGCAGCGGAATGGCGGCCGAGGATGCCTCACCCCCCATCGAGTTTGGCCCCGGCAAGAACGTCGCGTGGCACGCCCAATCCGGTGTTGGACACGGCTCGCCCTGCATCTGCGGCGACCGCATCTTCCTACTGTCCTACGATCCTGCGGGCAAGAAGCTGGACACCTTGGCGTGGGACCGGTCGCAGGGCGCGGAGCTTTGGCGGCGGAGCCTGACGCCCAAAGAGCCGGAGCAAGTCCACTCCATCAGCAACCTGGCCACGGCGACGCCCGCATGCGACGGCGATCGCGTGTACTCCTATTTCGGATCATACGGTCTGGCGGCCTACACTCCGGACGGCAAGTTGGCCTGGGAATATTCGATGCCTACCGCCAGTGTGCCGTTCGGCTCCGGGACGTCTCCGGTTGTCTCTGCCGGACTGATTTTGTTAAGCCATGACGGCAAGGCCAATGCGGCCCTCCACGCCCTCAGAGCCAGCGACGGCTCGCTGAAATGGAAGACGCCTCTGACACGCCCGGCGAACACGATGGCGGGCAGCCATGCGACACCGGCTATTTGGAATGGGCAGGCGGTCATCCATGGCCTCAACTCGGTTACAGGCTATGACATGAGCGACGGCTCACGACTCTGGTGGCTGACCTCGACTACGGCCGGGACCTCCACACCAGTGACTCAGGACGGCATGTTGTACGTGTCGGGTTGGTCCAACGTCGGTGATTCCTCCTATCTTCCTCAGCAGCCCGCGTGGCCCGAACTTCTGGCCAAGTACGACACGGATAACGACAAACGGCTGAACAAACAGGAAGCGCAGTCTATCTATCTCATGAGACGGCCTGAGCTTCCTGACAACACTCCTAGCGCGCACGTCACGGCCGGCTTGGTTTTCGGCTTATTGGACCTGGACAAAGACGGCTTTGTCAGCGAGGAGGAGTGGAAAGGGTCGCAGGCTCGCATTACGCAAATGATGGGCCGGCATGGGCTGTTCGCACTACGCGGCGGTGGTACGGGGGATATCACCACCACGCACATCGCCTGGAAGGAGAGCCGCAGTATTCCCGAGGTCCCCTCTCCCCTGCTGTACCGCGGCAGAATCTACATGGTGGCCAACGGCGGCATCGCGACCTCGGTGGACGCCGGGGACGGGCGCGTGGTGTTCCGCGGCCGCCTGGGAGCGCCGGGCGAATACTACGCCTCTCCGATTGCGGCCGCGGGTCGGGTTTACTTCGTTTCGCGCACCGGTGTTGTTACCGTACTTGCGGCGAGCGACGAGTTGAAGATTCTAGCCCGCAACGACCTGAAGGAAGATGTGTTCGCCAGTCCGGCTGTTGCGCGTGACACACTGTACATCCGTACCGCGACGCGGCTCTACGCCTTCAGAGACTCTAAGCGCACCACGGCTGGTGCCGTCGGTGAGGCGATACGGCTGGATCAACACGATTCCCCTCAAAAGGACTGAGCCCCACGATCAAGAATTCATCGACAAGCAGAAAGGTCGAGCGGTCGGCAGGGACGACCCACGTGATTGAGAGCCCGCAGAGCGGGGTCCAGAAGCGAACCGGAAACGTGACCCGATGGAGGGACGCGGCGATGGTCGAGCGTTGGGTTGCCTCGGCGTGGCTGCTGACGGAGAGGCACTTCCGGAAAGTCGTCGGTCACGAACACCTTTGGACTCTTGCCGTGAATCTGGGACGAGAAGCAAGCCGACACGCCACCGGGAAGGTGGCGTAATATGAATCCAGCCGCTGTCTCAGCCTTCAACTACGGCTGGGACACCGTCGCAAGATACCCGATACGACGATTGCTTTTGGCGCTCATCCTGCCATACTCTCCGTAAGGGGCGACACGAAGTGGACCTTTCAAAAGGCCGATGTCAAATCACGTCAACCAGGACCAAACAGTCCGATTGAACTGATTTGCGTGTATACTCGGGTTGGCCACGCTGCCAAAGGCGATTCTGGCCAACCATACCATGTACTGGAGGCGGCGATGCGCCGATTCACCGTTCCTTTGTTTGGTGTGCTGGTAATCTCCACCGCCGGATGCATTTTTCATCACGTTCAGGTGCAACAGATGAGGCCGTCCGAGGCGGTCGCGGTGACCAGTCCGGTGAAGGCGCACCTGAAGGATGGGTCCACGGTTGTATATGCGAACGGCGTCACGGTCGCAGGCGGAGCGCTCCGTGGAGAGGGCCTCCGCTGGGACCTTGCTCTCAAGCAGGCCGCAACCGTCAATAATGTCCTGCTCGACTCCGTGGTCGGCATGGAGAGCTACCAGACAAAGGTGGAAGGCGCCAAGAGTGCTGTCGCGTATTTCGGGGACAGTCACCTCAACCTCGAAATTGTCTCCCGGAAGATTTTGGGGAGAGAGTCTACTCAACCTCGAATTGTCTGTCAGCGGTTTCGCTCTGATCTTAGAGGGACCGTCCAGAATGTGGCAACGATTGTGAGACACCTGCCCGAATAAATTAGTGAATTTCGCCTTTGTCCGGCGAACCGCTTCGGCGCCAAACGCTCCGGCCCGCAATTCCGCGCGCCGGCGCGCCGAGCCGGCGTGGACGGCTCGACACCTCGGGCTGACCGTGGCCGCGCTGTCGGTGGCTCTTTCATCACCCGGCCGTCCTCAGCAGCGCGCCGCCGCAGGTGCGTTCCGTGTCGTCCGGATGGGCGGCTCCCGCACTCCGCGACCCGGCGGCCTGAGTCGCTGATCCTCCGCCGCCCGCAGCGCAACCTGCGCGCGCGGGGCGATGCGGTAACGTCCATCCCGACCCCAACACAACCGCTTCGATCCCGCGGCCGGTGGCCCGGCAATCCATTGATTCTGAAGAACCTCGCGCCCCAGCCAGGACGGCCGCCCCAACACCCGCCCCCCACACGCCGATCCACCCGCCATGCGATCCTGGAAATGCAAGGCCGCGCTTCGCCCGCCGGGCCCCATCCCGGCGCAAAAAAATTCCGCGCATCCGAACCCAATTCGTCCGAATCACCCCGACGCCGTCACACCGATTCGAAAGTTCTTAACCCCAAGAAAACACGCTGTCGCCCCCGCCGCCTGCGTCCCATTCGCTTCCACCCCCATGCGATCCTGCAGGTGAAAGGACACTCCGCGCATGGCCACAGAAAAACAAATCGCCGCCAATCGCAAAACCGCCGGTCCGGAATTCCAGGAGCTCCGCCATGCAGCACTGTAAACTCTGCTCTCATCCCGAGCGCGCCGCCATCGAAGCCGCCATCCGCGCCGGCGCCCCCTGGCAGGACGTCGCCGCCCGCTGGAACCTCTGCCCCGTCGGCCTGGCTTGGCACGCCTTTGCCCACCTGCGCGGCTATGACCCGGCCAAACCCAGCGCCCCGCTCCCGCCCCTTGTCGCGCCCGAAACCCCAGCCGCACCCAAAGTGAATCCCAACGAGGACGCCTACTGGCGCGCCGCCCGCCAAGCCATGGTCGATGCCCTCGAACCGTTCCCCGCCGCCCTCGACGCCGTCCGCGCAGCCTTCATCGCCCTCGATCCCGCGCTCTTCGAATCCTCCGTGCCCTCCGGTGGATGATCCCGATGCCGTCCTCCGAGTTCAGACTCTGGGCCGACGCCGATCGGTTCGCCCGCGGTGCGCTCAACTTCACCCCGGACCCCGTCCAGGCCGAAATCCTCCGCTCCACCTCGCGCCGCATTCTCCTGAATTGCTGCCGCCAGTGGGGCAAGTCCACCGTCACCGCCGCCCTCATCGCCCACCGCCTCGTCCACGGCGGCCCCCGCACGCTCGTCGTCGCGGTCGCGCCCGCCCTCCGCCAGTCCGCCGAACTCCTTCACAAGACCGCCGCCTTCCTCCGCCTGTGCGACATCCGCCCCCGCGGCGACGGCAGGAACCAGGCCTCCCTCGTCCTCCCCAACGGCGCCCGCATGGTCGCCCTCCCCGGCCGCGACGCCACCATCCGCGGCTTCTCCGCCGTCAGCCTCCTTGTCTTCGATGAAGCCGCCCGCGTCCCCGACGAAACCTACTTCGCCCTCCGCCCCATGATCGCCGCCAACTCGAATGCCGCCATCTTCGCCATCTCCACGCCCCACGGCCAGACCGGCTTCTTCTATGACGCCTGGATCAACGGCGGCTCCACCTGGTCCCGCTGGCAGGTCACCGCTCCCGAATGCCCCCGCATCGGCCCCGAATTCCTCGAAGAGGAACGCCACAACCTCACTGACATCTGGTTCCGCCAGGAATATCTGTGCGAGTTCCTCCAGTCCCAGGACTGCGTCTTCCCGGCCGACCTGGTCGACGCCGCACTCTTCGGGAGCGAGGACCCGCTGTGAACCCTACCCTGTCCGCCTCGCCCTTCGTCGCCGGCCTCGACCTCGGCCAGGCCCGCGACTTCTCCGCCCTCACGCTCCTCGAACGCACCCTCGACACAGGCCCCCGCGACCCCGTCACCTGGTCCGCGCCCGTGCGCGAACTCTACGTCGTCCGCGGCCTCCACCGCTTCGCCCTCGGAACCCCCTACCCGCGCGTCGTCGAAGCGCTCCACAAGTTCCTCGCCGCACAGCCCTTCGCCCACCGCACCACGCTCCTGGTCGACGCCACCGGCCTCGGCGCGCCCGTCGTCGACTACCTCCGCCACGCCCGCGTCCCCGTCCGCATCGAGCCTGTCCTCATCACCTCCGGCGAAACCGCCGGCCTCGGCGCCGGTCGCATGACCGTGCCCCGCAAAGACCTTCTCGCCGCCATCCAGATCCTCCTCGAGCACCGCCGCCTCCGCATCCCCTCCGAAATACCGCTCACCCGCTCCCTTGTCCGCGAGCTCAAAGCGTTCTCCCTTGCCGGTGGCGCGCACGACGACCTCGTCCTTTCCCTGGCCCTCGCTGCCTGGTACGCCTTGAAGCGCTGGCCCCTCCGCGTCCCTTCACGCTCATGACCGCGCGCTGCCCGTCCGCTTCCCTGCCCTCACGCCTCCCCGGCCCGCAAGAACCGCCACAGCACGTTCGCCGTGATCCGCGACAACGGCTCGTCCACCAGCAGCGACAGCACGTAGTTGATCGACCCCACCGAGTACACCGCGCCCCCCGACGGCGTATCGAACACCACGATCTCTGCCCCGCCCTCGTCCACGTTCGTCCCCTTCGCCAGCAGCACCGCGCCGGCAGGCGTGTGCGCGCTGCGCTTGTCCGTCTCGTGCCCCGACGCGCCCCCATGGCACCGCTCGTGCTGGCTCTGGATCCCGAACAGGTCGCCGTCCCGCAATCCCGTCCCCGCAAACACCCAGTGGTCCGCGTTCAGGCACTTGTACGGCGCCGCCGTCATGATCCCCGTCTCGGTCGTCACCATCCCAATCAGGTTCGCCTCGGACTCGAAGCGCCGGTGCATCCGGCTCTCCCACACTTCCTCCGGATGGTCCGGATTGCGCATCGCCAGCGACCCGCCGCCGGTGCTCACAAGCTGCGAGAAACACCGCACCGCGCCGTCCTCCAGAAACTCCACCTCGCAGTTCAGCCCGTTGCCGCCCAGGTACAGCAGCTTTCCCGCCGCGCTCGAACACCCACTCCTTCACCCGCGTGTACATCGCCCGCGACCAGTACTCCGGATGCACGCTCAGAATCAGAATCTTGTACGCATCCAGATCGAGCGTCCCGTCGTGCAGTTGCGCTTCCGCGTAGAAGTCGTAGTCGAAGCCTTCGCGCTCCAGCCACGCCAGCAGACGCCACTCCGCCGGCGCCTGCCCGCACGTCATCCGTCCTTCCACCGGATCCTCCGCCTCCGCGTCCTCCGGAATGTGGTTGCCCATCTCCGGACGGTCGAACGACAGCGGCTTGTACAGCTCGTCCGGAGGCTGCCACGCCCCGAAACTGCCTCCGGCGTATCGCGGCAGATCCTGACGCGCGTTCACCGTCGGCGTCGGCGGCAGGCCGGTCGGATTCACGTAATTGCTCCGCCCCCCGAAGTTGTTGTAGACGTTCCACGTGTTGGTCGACGCCAGAACCGCGATCCTCGCCGACGGCTGCGCCGGCGCCACCACCCACGGGAACGAGAAGAAACGCCCCGACCGCTCCCCCTTTGCGTGGAAATAGTACAGGCCCGAACGCTCCGGCGCCGCCGCGAACTGGGTGTGGTGCTTGCTGCCGTACCCGATGCTGTTCCACCGCGCGCCCGTCTGCGTGTAGTCGCCGTCCGGCGTGATCTGCATCACCGCGCGCGGCCCGTGTTCGTCGAACCACCCCAGCAGCTTCACGAACTCCTTCCGCCGGCCGTACCGCCACAGGCTCAGCCGGTACGGCTCCACCGAGTGCACACGGAACTCGCACCTCTCCCCGCTCCGCGCCCACTTCGGCCACACGTAGCCCAGCAGGCAGTCCGAGAGCAGCCGGAACTGGTACGGCTCGCCCGGCGTCACCTCCATCAGGACGCTCTTCGAGCCGAACCCCGTCTTCGACAGCGTCACCTTGTACGGGCCCGGCTCCACATCGGCAAAGACGGCGCCCCGGGCCGTCGAACGCACCGCCGACGCCAGCGCGCCGTCGCGCTCGAAATCCACCAGCACGTCGCCCAGCGCGACGTAGTTCTCATCGCTCACGTAACCAACCAGCATTCAGGACCTCTTCGGAAGATATTCTTTCGGCATCAGGCACCGCATCGAGTACAGCCCCACCTGCGCCTGGCCGGGACGCGCGTGGCCCGCCACCCCGATCAGCGTGTAGGCGTCGTGGCGGGACATCCCGTAGGATTCCTCGAGCCACAGAATCATATCGCGCAAGGCGAAATTCAGCGCCTCTTCGAGCGGCCGCGACACCGCCACCGTCACCAGCATGTCCGGTGTCTCGATGCGCGGCCAGTTCATCGCCGGGCTCCGTCCCGCCATCACCTCGCAGCGCAGCGTCACCACCGACCGCATCTCCACCGAGCCGATCTCGCCGTCGCTCTGCAGCGCGTGGCAATCTCCCAGGCACAGCAGCGCCCCTTCCACAAACACCGGCAGATAGATCGTGCTGCCCGCGCGGATCTCCGGCGTGTCCAGGTTGCCCGCGTGCTTGCCCATGCCTCCCGACGCGATCGCTTCGAGCGGAGGCGCCACGCCGATCGTCCCGATCATCGGCCGCACCGGAATCCGGATCTCGTCGTTGAAATAGAAGAAACCGTCCTCGATGCGGTGCAGCGTCGTCGCCGGCTTGTCGAACAGATCCGTCAGACCGAACAGGAACGGCCAGTAGCCCGTGTACCCCAGCGTGTCGCACTCCTGTTCGAGAATGTGGACCGCCAGCGTGTCGCCGGGATGCGCGCCTTCCACGAAGATCGGGCCTGTCACGGGATTGCCGTGATACCCCTTCTTCCGCATCGCCAGCAGGTACTCGGGCGTCGTGTGCTCGGGGACGCGCGTCCGCCCCCCACGCGAATCCTCAGTCTCGACCACGAAGGTTTCCCCCGGCTGGACGCGCGCCACCGGCGGCGTGCGGTGGTCGAACACGGGGGTCAGTTTGTCGCGCGTGATCCGTTGCATAGCCTGATGTTGTATCCTACTGGACCTTCGCCATGAAGATCGAACGCATCGATGTCTACGCCGTCCGGGGCCCCCGCAGGGAAGCCGTCCGTTCCGGCACCACCGGCGCCACGCCCGTCACCGCTTCGGAATTCGGCGTCATCCGCCTCGTCACCGCCGATGGCTGCGAGGGCCTGGGAGAGATCTCGATCACCTATCCGCGCATCGGCTTCACGCTCTGCCACGCCGCGCGCCGCCTGATCGTCCCGAGGCTGCTCGGGCAGGACGCCACGCGCCTGCCGGAACTGCTCGCACTGATCGACACCATCCTCGCCGGTGAATTGAGCGCTCCGTACCTGCGCGCGGCCTTCGAAATCGCGCTGCTCGACTGGACCGGCCGGCAGCACGGCGTCCCTGTCTGGCGCCTGCTCGGCGGCAAAGCCCGCGAGCGCGTCCCGCTGGCCTGGGGCATCTACCAGAACCCGCCGGACGAGATGGCGCGCGCCGCCGAAGAAGGCCTCGCCGCGGGCTTTCACGCGATCAAGCTCAAGGTGGGCCGCGCCCTCGCCGATGACGTCGCGGCGGTCCGGGCGGTCGCTGCCGCCATCGGCCCCGGCATCCCGCTGCGCCTCGACGCGAATCAGGCCTGGACCTCGGTGCCCGCCGCCTCGCACGCCATGCGCGCCCTGGCCGCCGAAGCGCGCGTCGCCTGGTTCGAACAGCCATTGGCCCGCACGAACCTCCAGGGCATGCGCCTGCTCCGCCAGCAGGCCATCGCGCCCGTCATGGCCGACGAGAGCCTGCAAACGCTCCATGACGCCTACGAAGTCGCCCGCGCCGAAGCAGCCGACGTGTTCAACGTCTACATCTGCGAGGCCGGAGGCATCCAGGCGGCGGCGCAGATCTTCGCCTTCGCCGCCGCTCTCGGCATCCCCTGCATCCTCGGCAGCCAGGCCGAAATGGGCATCGGCACCGCCGCCGCCGCGCACCTCGGCGTGGCCGTCCCAAATCTCACCGAAGCCTGGGAGACATTCGGTCCGCTGCGCTACGTGAAGGAACTCGTGCGTCCCGCCACGCGCATCGAGCACGGCTACCTCCATCCCGCCGGCGGCCCCGGACTCGGCGTCACGCTCGACGAAGACGTGCTTGCCGAATGGACTGTCGGCGAGTAACGCGCTCATGCCGTCCTGATCCGCTCACAGTCCCGCACGTACGTCCGCCAGATCGTGTAAACCAGCGCCAGCGCGGAGATCCAGCCCAGCAAGGCTGCCGCGCCCAGCATCGTCTCGACCGGGAACCGCCCGCGGAAGTACCCAACCAGGTACGACGACAATCCGCCGAATACGCCCCCGGTCGCATTCGTAAACCCGACGCCGAACGCACGCCGGTCGTTCGGCACCACGGCCAGCAGCGCGGCCCACATGTTGCCGGAGAAGATGCCCTTGAAGAACCCGTACCCCACAGCCGCAACCCGCATCTGGTCCAGCGTGGGCGCGGCCGCGATCCAATACACGCACGGCGAACTGAGCACCAGCCCGAACACCATGAGATACACGCGCCCGCGGACCGTCCGCGGCGTCAGCCAGTCGCCCAAAGGCGCGCCCACAACCAGTCCGGCGATCATCGAGATCTGCACGTACGCCGTCGCATTCAAGCCCGCCGATGCCGCCGAGAGCGAGAACTTCTGCTGCAGGATATCCGGCAGCCACGTGTACACGATCCATAGCACCGCGTTCACCGCGATGAACGCGAACGTCAACGCCCAGTACGAGGAGGTCTTGAAGATGCCCGAAATGCTCGATCGCGGCGCGTCTTTCGGCTGCGCCGCCGGTCCGCTCACCGCGTAGCGGCGCAGCATCGCGTAGAGAAACGCGGCATAGAGAACCGTGGCCAGAGCGATCAGCCAGAACATCCAGCGCCAGTTGAGCGCTTCCGCCACGTAGCCGCCGTACCAGCCGCCCGCGATCACACCGACGTACTGCGCCGTCGAGTGCGCCGTGATCGCCGTTCCCCGCGTCGCCGGTGAATGCACGAGCGAGATGTACGCGAGCGCCGTCGGAGCGTACAGGCCCTGCGCCACCGCGAGCGCCGCGCGGCCCGCCAGCAGCGTCTCCGGCGAGTTCGCCGCGCCCATCAGCAGCGTCGCGATCGACCACAGCACGAGGCTCAAGCCGATCACTTTGTGCTTCGGAAATTTGTCGCCGATGTGCCCCGCCACCGGGTTCATCAGCGCATACACCCAAAGGAACACCGTTCCCGTCAGCCCAAGCTGGACGTCGGTGAAGCTCAGTTCAACGCGGAGGATCGCGAATGTCGAAGAAATGGATTGCCGGACGACGTACGCAAGGAAGAACGCCGCCCAAAGGAGAGCGACAATCTTCCAGGGAATCCGGTTCACAGCTTCAGTCCGAGCCCCGGACCCTCGGGAACCCAGGCCCTTCCTTCCGCAATCCGCAGTGGAGGGTCGGTGACCGGCTGGCGGTGGTAGAGCGTCCCGATGATGTCGTGATCGACGCGCTCGCTCAGGTTCGGAATCGCCACCGCGACCTGGGCCATCGCCGAACTGGCGAGATCCCATTCGAGGTTGCTGCCGATCACGCACTCGAGCCCCGCGGCGTCGGCAAGCAGGGCGATCTGGAGCGAACGCAGCATGCCGCCGTTTTTGCCCGGATAGATGCTGACGATGTCGCACGCATCCTGGCGGATGGCTTCGAGCGCCTCTTCTTTGGTGAAGATCGACTCGTCGAGCATCAGCGGGATATGCGTCCGCTGCCGGATGCGGGCACAGGCGCGAAACTCGGCGCCGCCGCGCGGCAGCGGCTGCTCAATCATGTTGACGCCGAGCCGTTCGAGTCCGCGCAACGCCGCCACGCACTCGGCTTCGCACCAGCCGCCGTTCGCGTCGACTCCGACACGGAAATCCGGGCCGACGGCGTCCCGCACCGCCGCGACGCGGTCGAGGTCCGCGGCCACGTCCGTGCCGACCTTGACCTTGCAGCCCCGCAGGCCGTGGGACTTCGCATACAGCGCCACCCGCGCGGCGTCGTCGGGCGCAAACGCCCCGATCGACATCTTCAGCCAGATGCCGGTGTCGCGGCGGCGTCCGCCGAGAAGCTGCCACACCGGAGCGCCGGTGCTCTTCCCCACGGCATCGAGCAGCGCCATCTCGACCGCCGCCTTCGTAAACGGGTTCCCGTGGATAACCCGATCCATCGTCGCGAGCGCCGCCGAGACATCCCGCGCATCGTGTCCGGTCAGCGCGGGGGCGAGGATGTCGCGGATCGCGGCGGTCGCGCTCTCCTGCGTCTCGCCGCTCCAGACGGGCATCACCGTCGCTTCCCCGTATCCCTCGATGCCGGCATCGGTCTGGACCGTCACCAGGACGTAGCGGGAGACGCGGTGGTGTCCCAGAGAACTGCGAATCGCGATTGCGGGATCGACCGTCAGCGTGTGCGGCCGCGCAATGATGTCTGTGATCTTCATCTCTCAGGCCCACTCGGGGAAGAACTGCTTCCAGTTCTCGGTGACGATCATGTCCTGCACGTCCTTGGGCACCTTGGGCAACGGCGTGCCGTCGACGATGGCGTTGACGTTGCGCAAGCCGTTGATCACGTTATCGACCGTGCCGGACGGGAAGTCCGAGCCAAGCAGGATCTTGTGCTCAACGCCGTATTCCATCGCCGTGATCATCGCCTGCCAGTAGCGCCAGGGACGGTAGTGCACCGCGCTGTTGTCCGTATAGACGTTGGGACACTTGCGGATCAGCACGAACGTATCGGTCTCCCACGGATGGCCGAAGTGGGCGATGATCATGCGCAGATCGGGAAAGTCCATGGCGATGTCTTCGAGCTGCAGCGGGAGGCCCCACTTCAACTTCGCCCGGCTCGGGAACGTCGTGCCCTGGTGCCACATGATCGGCAGGTTAAGCTGCTGGCAGCGCTCGAAGAGCGGCCAGTACTGGCGGTCCTGCGGATCGAAGTGCTGGTAGACCGGACCGAGCTTCAGCCCCTTCAACTTGAGGTGCGAGACGCAGTATTCGAGCTGCTCCATGCAGTCCGGCTGCGTCGGATCGAGCGACGCCCAGCCCTGGACCTTCTCCGGGTGCTGTTCCTGATACTCGGCGATGATCTCGTTCGGGACCCAAAGGCCTGTGGCCTTGGCCTGGAGGCCGAAGACAACGACCTTGTCCGCCGTAGCCGAAGCCTTCCAGTGGTCTTCGGGTTTGGAGTCGTAGGAGTGCTTATCCAGCCGCGCCGAATAGGCGAGTCCTCCGGAACGGCGCAGCTTCACGAGCTTCGACGCGAGCGCCTCTTCGGCGTAGCGTTCGCTCAGGTGGTCCGGATACCACATGACATGGGTATGGCAATCGACGATCACGGTTCAATCAAGACACCACAGGCGGACCGGTTGCGTCAAGGCTTCCCCGCCCTGGCCTGCTGCCATGGCGCCTACGCACCTACGCGTGGACTTACCTTTTCGCGTATGCAAAAATGTGACTGATGATTTTGACGGTGGCTTCCTTCAAAGGAGGCGTCGGCAAGACGACCTCGGCCGTACACCTGGCGGCGTATCTCCAGAGGCGGCGTCCGACCTTACTGATTGACGGCGACCTGAACCGCTCGGCCACCGGTTGGGCCGGACGCGGCGGCCTGCCGTTCCGGGTTGTCGACGAACGGCAGGCGGCACGCTATGCCCGGGACTACGACCATATCGTGATCGACACCGCGGCGCGTCCAGCCGAAGAGGACTTGAAGGCTCTGGCCGACGGCTGTGACCTGTTGATCATCCCCACTACCCCGGACGCTCTCGCGCTCGAGGCGTTGAAGTTGACGATCGGAGCGCTCGAACGGCTGGGCGCCGCCCGGTACCGGGTGCTGTTGACGATCGTACCGCCCAAACCCTCCCGGGATGGGGATGAGGCGCGCTCGACGCTGGGCGAGGCCGGACTTCCCTTGTTCAAGACCGGCATCCGGCGTCTGGCGGCGTTCCAGAAGGCTGCGCTGGGCGGGCAGCTTGTCAGCGAGGTGAACGACCCGCGGGCTCCGTTCGGGTGGGAAGACTACGCCTCAGTCGGAAAGGAGATTGCAGGATGAGCAAGTTCAAAGAACTGTTCGAGGCAAGGCAGATTGTCAACGATGCAGATACGCAGGTATCCGGCGTGGCGCGTACGCAGCCAGCCGACACGCCAAAAAGACGGGGGCGCCCTCCGGCCATGCGCAGCGATCCGGACTTCCTGCAGGTGACGGCGTACATCCGCAAGAAGACCCACCGCAAAGTGAAGATCGCCCTGCTCGAGGACGGCACGGAAGGCAACTTCAGCGAACTGGTGGAGACGTTGCTCGAGGAATGGCTCTCGACGCGGAGCGAGAGTTCGCGTACGCGGCTAGTCAGCCACGCGGCACGCTGAATACGCCGCTTCCGACCAGTTGCCGGACCACGTCGAGGTATCCCGCTTCCCCGCCCTCCGGCAGCACCTTGGCTTCGACCAGCGCACCGAATAGCGTGCGCACGGTCCGCGTGCCGTCGGCCGCGGACGCGAACAAGCCGGTCCACGACGGCGCCTTGATCCGCACGACCGCCTCGGCCCGGATCTCGAGGCGGCACTCCGCGGTCACCCAGCGTCCCTCGCGCAGTTCATTCGTGATCCGGAGCTTCAGTTCCCGGTGCGGCGCCGGACGCAGTTCCCACAGATCGGCGTCCGCGGGCCCGGCGCTCCACCGGCTTTGCGCGAGCATCCACTCCAGGTCCGACGGCTGCAGCACCGGACCGGCCTGCCAGCGGCCGGTCACCGGAGCCGACTCCGTCCGATGGCGCTCAATCAGCATGGCGCCGAGCACCAGACGCTCCACACCGAGCCGCTCGAAGCTCTCCTTGCGCTTCGGAACGTTTTCGATCGGTTCCGGACCGTTCACCGCCATCTGGAAGAAGTACTCAACCGGGTTGAACGCCTCCTGAGCCGCGATACACAAGTCGAAGTCAGCATGCCGCGGACCCAGCATTTCGCGTACGCGCGTTTCCAGGGACCCGGATTTCCGGTCCGTTCCCGCGGCGACGAGGTACAGACGCCCGCCCGGCCGCAGATGATCCGCCACGCCCCCCAGGATGCCCCGGGTGATCTGCTCACCGTCTTCGCCGCCATCGCGGAACACGTGCGTCCGTTCGAGCGCCGGAACGTAGGGAGGATGCGCCACGATCCGGTCGAACGTCTGCCCACGCACGGCGCCGTACAGATCGCCCATCACGACGCCCACGTTCTTGAGGCCGTTCAACTGTGCGTTGAAATCGGCGAACATTGCCGCGCGGGGTGTGATGTCGGCCGCCCAGGCGCGCTTGGCGTAGTCGCGGGCGGCAACCAGCGCGGCGACCCCGGTGCCGGAGCAGAGATCGAGAAAGTCCTCGCACGGCGTCACCGGAAGGCAGGCGAGGAAGCGCCGGGTTTGCGGAGACAGGGCAGGGAAGACCGCGTCGGAACGCAGTCCGGACTCACCCGGCACCAGGCTTTTCGCCCCGTCAGACGCGATCCATAAGCCAGCGACCGGGTAGAGGAGCACCGGTGCGTAGCAGAGGCTCTCCTCCCGCGGATGTCCGGCGAGCAAGCCAGCGCCCTCGAAGACTTCAGCGGGCAGGTGGGCGCGTACGGTTTCCCAGGGGAGCGGGCGGGAGTCGAGGAACAGCCGTATCAGCACGTCGAGCGCGTCAGCCGGGTCCGGCAGGGCATGCGATGGGGGCTTCGTACGGTAGTCGAAGATCGAGGCGAACCCGCTGCGTGCCGCGATGGCCGCTTCCGTATAGCCCGCCTGTTCCAGCGCGCCACGGAGCGCGGCAAACCCGGCCGGAGTCCCGCAACCAAGATCGCCCATTTAGCCCTCCCAAGGACCGGCCAGACTGCGAACGGGGTCGGCAATCGATTGAAACCGGACGATTTGTGCGGCGTCGGCATTCTTGAGCGAGGCGACCGGGACGATGCCGGAAGCAGCCAGACGGCCCGCCGCCCGTTCACTCATCCACATCTCGGCGCACGGCTTCATCTCCGGGCCTCCGTCGACTACCCCACTGTGCAGAGGCAGCCCCGAGATGCGGTGGTTGACGCCCGGCGTGAGGCTCCAGCCGTCAGCGGCAAACAGCTCACCCAGGACGAGGGCCCCGAGGAAGGCGGAGTTCGCCCAGAGGTATCCCTGGTGGTCATCGAACCGGGTCAGTTCTTCAAACGCGAAGCGTTCGCAAGGCGAGGATTCGCGTCCGTAGGGCAGGCGGGCAAGGAATCGCGGCGCGAACAGACCCACCGAACGCGCCGCCGGCGACCTGCGCAGCGCCAACCAGGCATCGGGCACGGGCAGGCTCCAGTCGTCCGGATCGGGCGCCGCGGAGAAGTCCGGACATCCGGCGAGCCGGGAATCGGCGCCGGCGAGGAAGGGCGCCCCGGAAGCCTGCGCGATGCGCGACAGTGCCTCCAGCGCCGCTAGATCTTCGTCAGACGGCCCAAATCCGTACGCGCCCGCGATGACAGACCAGCCTTCGGCGCCGACGGTACCGCGGGTCTGCTCGACCAGGAGCTTGTAGAGCCCCGTCCGGGCGATGTCCCCGTCGGCCAGATCCGCCGTCAACTCGGCGCGCGACAGGTCCAGCAGGTAGACTTTGAGGTGTGTCCCGGTTTCCAGGCGCCTGACCACTAGGTCAACCGCCCTCCAGGCACCTTCGACAGCCTGGATGTCCGGGTGCCGCAGAACCTCGCGCATCAGCGAGGCGATCCCGGCGTCGGTGGCGGCCAGCATCTCCTGCTGCCGCTCGCGGTCCGCCTTGCCCGTCCCGGGAGCCAGGTGCGGCTCCACAATGCTGGTGAGAAACCGCTGGAATTCGTCGGGACGGCCACGGGGACGCCCGGCATCGGCCGCGCCGGGTTCAGACGCGTCGAGGATCTGGCCCAGCAGGTCGCCGGACGGCAGCGGCGGCGCCGGAGCCGGTTCCGAACGGGGCGGGGAAGGGGTCCGGCCCGCCAACTGCGCGACGTAGGCAGGATCCTCCAGTTTGCGCCGCAACGCGCGCACGGCCTGGAACAGCGGGACAGTCTCGTAGAGCCGGTCGGGGTGGAAATCGTCCAGCTCGCGGAAGCGGATACCGGCCAGCTCGACGCCGAGCGCCAGCATCGCATCCTCGACCGAATCCCGGTCCACCGGGAGCGGGCGGCGGCGCGCCAGGTCAGCTCCGGTATCCACCGCGCCGCGCTCGCCGCGGCCGCTGAAATCGCCCATCATCAGAATGCGAAAGGTTTCGGGCACGCTGGCATTATGTCGATCCCGCGCCGATGCGTCAAGCCATGGGGCGGCGGCTGTGGCACAATGAGACTCCGATGAGGCGATTGCAGCCGGTCCTCTGGACGAAGGGCGTCTTTCTCACGCCGCAGCACTTGCAGGCGCAGGACCGGTTCCTCGAAAGCAACCTCGAGTTCCGCCTGGATTCGCTGTTGTACAAGCCCTGGGGCTTCCGGACGCTCCAGATCGAGCACGCCGCTCTGGCCAACGGGGAGTTCGCGATCGCGTCGGCGTCCGGCATGTTCCCGGACGGCATGCCTTTTGAGATCCCCGCGCCGGATGCCGCACCTCCGCCGCGGACGCTCGAAGACGCCTGGGAGCCCGATCAGGAATCCCTCGATGTCTACCTGACGGTGCCCTTCTACCGCGAGCAGGGGCTCAATGTTTCGGTGACCGAGCGCGGGCTGCCGACACGCTACCTGGCCGAGGTCCTGCTGCTGCGGGACGAGAACTCCGGGCTAGTCGAGAAACCGATCCAGGTGGCGCGCAAGAACTTCCGGTTTCTGTTCGAGGGCGAGTCGCTCGAGGACAACACGGTGCTGCCGGTTGCGAGGATCAAGCGGAGCGAGACGGGCGAGTACCAGGTGGATTCCCGATTCGTGCCGCCTCTGGTGGATTTCGCGGCCAGTGAGTACCTGATGGCGATCGCGCGGCGCCTCTACGAGACGCTGACGGGCAAGAGCAGCGGTCTGGCGGGGACGCGGCGGCAGAAGAACCAGACGCTGGCCGATTTCAGCTCTTCCGACATCGCCAGCTTCTGGCTGCTGTATTCGGTCAACACCCATCTGCCACAGTTCCGGCATTTGTTCGAAGCGCGGCGGGGCCATCCGTACCGCCTGTATTCGGAGATGCTGAGCCTGGCGGCGGCCTTGACGACGTTTTCGAGCAGTGTCCAGCCTCGCGATCTGCCGGCCTACGACCATGAACGGCTGGCCGACTGCTTTGCGGAACTGGACGAGAAGCTGCGGTTCCTGCTGGAAACCGTGGTGCCGGCCAACTGGGTGGCGCTGCCGCTCGAGGTCGTGCAGCCATTCGTCTGGGCGGTGGCTCTCGACGAGGAGCGCTTCTTCAACAAGACACACATGTTCCTGGCGATTTCGGCGGACATGAACCGGGGCGAGCTGCTGGCCCGCGCGCCGCAGTTGCTGAAGGTCTATTCGGCCGACAACATCGCCCACCTGATCCGGCAGGCGCTGCCCGGGGTGGAGATCACGCACGTGCCGAAGCCGCCGAACACCATTCCGGTCAAGCTGAACTACGAGTACTTCAGCCTGAACCAGCAGACCGAATGGTTCCAGGCGATCCGGAAGGCGAGGAACCTGGCCGCCTACGTCCCGGCGGACTTTCCGAACCCGCAGTTGGAACTGGTGATCCTGCTGCCGCAGTCGCGGTAGTCATGTAAACTCGAAGTGGGTCATGATTCGAGTCAACATTCACGAAGCAAAGACTCACCTCTCGCGCTACCTGCAGCATGTGGCGGAGGGCGGCACCGTCATCCTGTGCCGCTACGGCACCCCTGTCGCGGAGATCCGTCCTTTGGCTGCCGAAGCGGAGCCAACGGTGCGGAAACTGGGCGTCGATCAGGGTTGCTTCACGCTGGACGCCGGCTTCTTCGACCCACTCCCCAAGGACCTGGAGAACGCCTTCGCGCAGGAAGCATGAACCTGCTGCTCGATACCTGCGCATTTCTGTTGGATGAACATCGACGCTCCGGAGTTGAGCGAGCGTGCCAGGACGGCCGTGCTGGACCCTGGCAATACCCTCTATCTGAGCGCCGCCTCCGGCTGGGAGATCGCCGTGAAGCACCAGTTGGGCCGGTTGAACCTGCCCGCGGCGCCGGCGGCATACGTGCCGTCGCGCCGGGAGTTCCTTGGGGTGCGGAGCCTTCCAATCAGCGAGGACGATAGCCTGCACGTGAGTAAACTTCCCGCCCTGCACCGCGACCCCTTCGACCGGATGCTGGTCTGCCAGGCGATTCTGCGGGGCATGGCAATTGTCACACCCGATGCGGCGATCGCAGCGTATCCCGTGAAGACGCTCTGGTAGGAGCTTACGGAAATCATCATTATCGTAAGCATTCACTCGCTCTATTATGGCTCATGTGTGCCAATACGAAGAGAGGCGTGGTATGCTGCTTCCGTGCCACGCAAACGCGAGTGGTTGCAACATCTTCCGGACGCCATCGCGACTCTCGAAGCGTCCCGGGACCCGGTGGCGGACCGCAGGACGGTGGAGCGGCTGCTCCGCGTGGGACGGCGGCAGGCCGTTCGCCTGCTGCATGGCTTCGGCGGATACCAGGCCGGGCGGACGTTCCTGATTGAGCGTGGACATTTGATTCGGCAGCTCCGGCGGGCTGCCGAATCGGAAGACGCGGAACGAGAGGGGCGGCGGCGTGAACAACTCTCGGAGCGCCTGGAAGCGGTCCGACGGCAGACCGTTGCGAGGCGCGTCGTCATCCAGCCGCCTGCGCCCCCCGCCGGAGACGGCCTGCCGCCGGGAATCCACCTCGGCGCGGGACAACTTCACATCGAGTATTCATCCTGCGAACAGCTTCTGGAACGGTTGCTGGGGCTGGCCCAGGCGATCGGCCAAGATTTTGAGTCCTTCCGTATTCGCGTAGACACACTTTCACCATTGCGCGTACGCGATTCCGGGTAGAGTCTCGCCGAGGCGGGTATTCTGGTCAGGTGCACCGACTCATTCTTGCTGCCTCGATGGTTCTGGCCGCGTGCGGGAATCCGGCGGCGTCCCCTGTGATCCGGACCGGCGTTCCGAACGCCACGCAGGACAAACCGCAGTCGAAACTCTGGTTTGCCCAGGGGTCGTGGTGGGCCTGGCTGCCGGATCCGGAGGGGAGCGCGATCTGGCGCCGGACTCCGCAGGGCTGGGAGCGCCAGCAGCCTCTGGACGCCGCACTCCGCGGCCTTCCCGGCCAAGCCGATGTCTGGGCCGACGAAGGCTCCGTCCGCGCCGTGCTGGTCGACCGGAACCGCCTGGCGGTGGCCGGGCTGCGCTGGACCGATGGCCGCTACGCGCCGGACGGCCCGGCAGCGGAGTTCAACCTGGACGGCGGGCTCGAAACCGCGACGATCGCCCGCGATCCGGGCGGACGTTGGTGGATCGCCTACGGGCGCGACCGGCGCATGTGGGTGCGAGCCGGGGACGCGGACGGCTGGACCGAGCCGGTCCAGATCAGCGAGGCGCCCGCGGCCGAAGACGACATTTGCGCCATCGTGGCGTTGCCGGACCGCGTGGCGGTGCTCTGGTCCGACCAGGCGGCGGACACGGTCTACTTCCGCCGCCATTCGGGCGGTCCGGACGCCGGCGCCTGGGAGCCGATTGAGATCGCCGACGCCGGCGGCGGCACGGCGGACGACCATATCAACACGGCGCTTGCCCCCGATGGCACGCTGTATGTCGCAATGAAAAACTCGGTCGACCGCGTTGGTCTGCCGCAGCTTGTGCTGCGCCAGCGCTACCCCGACGGCCGCTGGGTGAACCGTCCGTACGGGTTGCGCACGGAGGACGGCGAGCCCAGCCGCCCGATCGTGCTGCTGGGCGGCGGCGATCTGTTCCTGCTGCACTCGTTCTACGGCCGCGAGCGCGGCTGGGTCGAATGGCAGCCCGGCCACGAAATGGCGGCCCAGCCGTTGATCGAGGCGGCGCAGCGCGTCAACAATGTGACCGGCAGCAAGGCGAACCTGCCCGAGGGACAGCCATGGATTGTGCTCGCGTCCGACCGCGAAGGTGACGTCTACGAGGCGACGCTGCGGCCGTACGGCGCGCGGTAGACGCGAGGCGGAGCCGTAACGACGTCGTCATCACGCAGTGCTATCCTGAATCCAGGGAGACGCCTCATGATTCCCGCGGGACGGATCAAGACCCGGCGAGAAACGCTCAATCTCAGGATCAAGCCGGAATTGCGGACTTTGATCGACCGGGCCGCGGCGCTGGCGGGCAAGAACCGGACCGATTTCGTCCTCGACGCCGCGCGGCTGGCGGCCGAGGATGCTTTGCTGGAGCGCACGCTGTTTGTGCTGGATCCAAAGGCGTACCGCGAGTTCGTGGCGCGCCTGGACGCTCCGTCCAAGCCGAACGCCCGGCTCCGTCGCACTCTCGGCACACCTGCCCCATGGGAGGAGTAGAGGCGTTCTCGGCGCCGGAGCTCCTGACAGACCTTCACAGCAATGTTGAATCAAGCTTTAGATTCCGGCGATTCCCTGCCGACACCGGTTGCGGCGCGCGCTGGCGAATCGAGCCGCAGCGCGACTCGGACCTACGGTGTCTGCGCGAGCGGGCGCTCCGTGGTTGGCTACTATGCTGTCGCGGCTGGTGTGGTCACGGTAGCCGGTGCTCCGGGCCAGATCCGCCGGAACATGCCAGACCCGATCCCCGTGGCGGTGCTCGCCCGCTTGGCTGTAGACCGTTCCTGGCAAGGGAGGGGCTTGGGCCGGGCACTGGTCCGGGATGCGGCGCGCCGCGTCGCAACGGCGGCTGAAACCATCGGCATTCGCGGCATCGTCGTTCATGCGATCTCCGAGGAAGTGCGGGAATACTACCTGTCGTTGGGATTCGATGCGAGCCGCCACGAACCAATGACGCTCATGGTGACGCTCCAGGGCGTCCTTGCGGCCTTACGCTCCAGATCCCCCGGCTGACCGGGGCTGCGAAGAGCGCGGCGTCCGGCTCGCCGGGAACGAGTTCGATCGCTCGCACCACGGTGGACTCCACCAGCGCGCCGCTGCTGTCGAAGACCGAAAGAGCCGATTCGAGCTCGGCACATCCAAGATCGGGAGCAACGAGACGCTCCCGCACCACCGTCATCGCGCCGCGCTGCTTCCGCGACACCTGTTTCTGGACGGCGAAGCCCAGGACCGCTGCCGGCTCGGGATGGAGATCGACCGTAAACGAGCCGCCGAATGCGTCCGGCCCGCACAGGCCCGGCAGGATCGGACCGGCCGCGGCGGGGCGCTGGTGCGCGCCGGGTGGCTCCGCCGGGCGGCGGAGGTCGAAAATGCGGGTCGCGGTGACGCCGGCGGTGCGAACCCCGGTGATGGCGCGGGCCACGGGCCGGACCGGTCCGCCCGGTTCCTGACGAAGAATGTCCTGGGTGAGGGTGAACGGCTGTCCGCAGAGCAGGCCGGACGCCGGAAAAGCCAGTAACGGCTCCAAGATGCGGAGTTCGGCCTGGAGGCCCTCCTTGAGGGTGTTCTATCAGGACTTGGCCTCTATGCCGCTGGCGACTTGCGGAAAGGAGCGCTTCCGGCCCAGGCTCCTCAGCGACGGTTGCGGACCCGTTCTTCTTCCCGCGAGGGCCAGAACACCGTTAGAGAAGTAATAGTATGGAAATTCGCCGCGAGGCATAAAGCGGACTAACACTGGGGATGGCGAAAGAAGGCGTTTGTCGATCCGAAGTTCATCCGGGCGGATCCTGAGCGGGGGATTTCGCCAGAGGCCGCTCGGCGTCAGCATGAACCAGCTCTCCCGTGGCCTCGGCATGCTGGCGCCGGCCGGGTTCGCCGGGATCGTTCACGGGACCGATCCATCACCGCCGGCCACGGCGCTCCGGCTGAAGCGCCTACTTCGGCGTGGCGCGAGACAATGGCTCAATCTGCCAGGTCAAGAATACAGTCTCCGGGGTGGCCAGGCGGAAGTCCGGCGAGGAGATCGCCCGAACCGTGCGCAAGCTAACGGCTGCCTGAGCCCCGCCCTTCCTCCAACGCGAACTCCCGGAAGATCGCGTTCTCTCCGTCCGGCAGGGGGACGACGAGCCGGTACCGGCCTGGCTCCAGCTTTGCAGTATCGAGCGCGGCCAGATACCGGAGGGTTCCTGTTGCCGGTACGCCGTCGAACTCATATCCCTGAAAGGGCGGCTCGCTCAACTCCTTCTCTTCATGCAGCAGGTACACCCGCGGCGCCGGCGGCGTGCGGAGCATCTGGTCCGGCGCGTTGCAAGAAAAGAGTCATGCTGCACCAGAAGCGCAGGACGCGCTTCGCGCTCAGCTCGACGGGGCCAGCAGCAAGCGCACCGCCGCTTAAACGGTACGGTTCCCTCATGCTCCGTCGCGGACTGCCGGGCGTTGAGCAGGTGAGGCGTCACCAGCAGCGAACTCGACGTCACGCCTGACGAGACTCCGGGCACCAGCAGGCGCGATTGATACGTGCCGGTCGCGCCCGTCGATTCGTCGCGGACGACGGCCTTCCACAGCCAGCGGCCGGGCTCCAGCCGCATCTCCCCGAAACCGCATGGCCGTCAAGGTCCCAGTCTGCCAGGG
>JADJWL010000013.1 GCA_016716385.1 Bryobacterales bacterium
CTTTCGGCGACCGGCCAGCCCAGATCCTCGGCGATCACGAGCTGAAAGCGAGTCCGGCGTTGCGCCCCATTCCACGAAGTCTCCGGGAACGTGGGAAGCGAGCCTCGCGGCCCAGAGCGCGACGTGGATGCGCCACTCGAACTCCAGTTCAAGCTCCCTGGCTGGCCTCCTGCGGCGCCCCTGGCGTACGCCGCGCGCGAAAGCGGGCCCTTCGAGCGAAACAGGCGCCGTGGAGCGTCGAAAGAGCCCGATCCTGCCAATCGCAACCTCGCGTCCTAGAGCACGGCGTACCCAGGCGCGCGGCCAGGGCCTTCAGCCAACGCTTCACTTCAACAAGCGCCTCAATAAGCCCTACTGGCTCATACCGCGGGCGGCGATCACCACACCGCTTCCTGTTCGCCGCAGGCAATACATGCCGGTCCGTACGGGTTCCGCGTTCGGGTCGCAGTGCGGGCACGAGGAACTCGATGCGGTCGCCCAGGTTGACGCCGCGCGAAGCCTTCCGCCACGTTGACCCGGCCATGTTCGTCACCGCCCCAGGCATAGACGATGCCATTGCCATTCTTCGGTTCGGGGCCGAAGCTGCGGTCGGTGGCGAACGCCTTGAAGCCGCCGTCCACGATCGCGAGGTCGTCGGTCGGCTTGCTGACGACGGTCGTGAGCACGGTCAGCGCATTTTTGAAGTCGTCGTAGACTTCGCCGTTCTGCCCGCCGATCTTGCGGTAGTCGATGTCCATGAAGACGAAGCTGCCGGGCTGGAGTTCCGTGATGCCTTCGATCTGGGTATCGATGTTGTAAGTGCCGGTGGATCCGCCGGTCAGCAGCGGGCAGGAGATGCCGGCTCTTTCGATCACGCGGCGGGTATCGACGGCGGCGGCCATCACCACTCGCTCTTGCGGCGGCGCGCCTCGAAGCCGGTGACGTGAGAAGCCCGGCCCGCGTACGCCCTGAATGCCCGGCCAGCGTGACGTTGGGCAGGATTCGATCAGTTGCGCGAGGTTGGCCACCTCGGGGCACTTGTGCGTCTTGGCATGGGGGCGCAGGGCGCGATTGTGGCTCTTGGCGTGGGCCGCCATCTTGTTGACGTTGTGCTCGAAGGCGTCGAGGTCGAGCAGGAGTGCGGGGGTGGGAAGGTCGTCGCGGCCGAGCTTGCCCTTGACGTCGCCGCGGGAGAGCATCTTCTCCACTTCCGCCCACGTGTAGCGGCGCTCGGACGCCGCGCGCAAAAATCCTGGAGCGGCCAGCGCGCCGGCCAGGAACGTTCGCCTGTACATATGGTCGAGGATAGCAAATCGGCCTTCGCGAACCGGGGCCTGTCCCTACGGCGAGGAGACCTGACTCGCGGGTCTGGTGAGGAAGACAAGAGAGTCGATGCCTTCGAGGACACGTTCCCAGGCGACGGGGTAGGGCTGGAGGACGTCGCGGAGCATGTTGGCGACGAGGATCCAGTTCTCTTCGAACTCGGTGCGGCCCATGGCGTTGCGGGCTTCGGGCGCGGGACCGGCAGCGGCGTCGCCTTGCGGCATGTGGCGGAAGCGGTGGACGGCGAAGAGGTACGCGCGGTGACCGTATTCGGCGGCGAGGCGGGTCCAGAAGACGCCGCGGCGAATCTTGTCTTCAATGGCGGCGCGTTCGGGGTGCGAGCAGATGGGGCATCCCGGCATTTTGGTTCCTCCTATTCGACTGGGACGTTTGTTGATTTCAAACGGCCAATTGGCTTCGTTGTTCAAAATTTTGAGATTGCGGGCCAGCGTTCTCCGGGGTCAGGGCGGCGCATTGTCTTCCGGCGGCCATGCGCACTGGGTCCTCACACCAGCAGGATTGCACGGGGGAGAAGCCGGAGGGGTCGGGGGCTGTGGAGTTGGCTTGTGTTTTGTTGGAGTTGGGCGATTCGGAACCGGTGTGACCGCGGGACGGGCGTCGCGGTTTCGTACTCCGTCTGCGTATGCCGCGTGTGGTTGCCCGGCGGCGTCACCCCGAAATCGTACTCGTACCGATGGGTTCCGGCGCTCCGGCTGCCCTCAGCGTGCCAGCCGCCTACCCGCCGCCCAGAGCGCCGGAAGGGTCCCACGGCCGGTGGGCTGGCTTCTCTCACGCTGCGTCGAGATCGATCCGCACACGGCACCCCAAAGCGGTGGAGATATTCACCAACGCGTCCAGCGAGAAGCGCGATACCCGGCCGCGGAGCAGATCGTTGATCCGCGGCTGGGTCACTCCACAGTGTTCCGCCGCCTCGACCTGCGTCCACCCCTGCTTCTTTACCAAGGCCGCAATCTGCCGCATCAGTTCGGCCCGCGCGCGCAGGTTGGCCGCCTCCCCGGGCGTGTCCGTAATCGCATCCCAGACGCTGTCGAAGCTCTCGGACTTCTTCATTTCCCACCTCTCGTCAGTTCCGCGAATCGTCTCTTCGCCGTGTCGATGTCACGCTTCGAAGTCGCTTGCGTCTTCTTCTGGAAAGCGTGCAACACGTAGACAGCCTCAGCGCGCCGGGCCACGTAGATCACGCGGTAAGCGCCGCTATCGTGCGCCACGCGAATCTCCTCAACGCCCTTTGCCGACTGCGGGCATGATGCAGGGAACCGGAGGCGAAGTTCGAGCCGAGCCGGTCACCTGAGGGGACCGGGGCGCCGCACCTCGTCCATGGTGAAGCCCAACTCCGTGACGAGCTGCTCAAGAGGAGTCCCCTCGTTGTGTTTGAACCACTCCTTGGAGCGAGCGACTGCGGCCTCCTCCTCCGGACTGATCTCTTCGTCCTCTTCGCGATCCTGGACCATGACCTCGAGCAAATGAACCACGGCGGCCAGTTTGCCGGGGTTCAGTTGTCCTATGAGTTCGTGGGCCCGGGATTCCAGGGTTTCAGCGGCCATGGGGTCTTCCTCCCTGCGAGCCGCCATTCGCGCGGAGCGAACGGGCGGCGTATGAAGCATAAATGGGCCGGACGATCACCGGAAGGTGCGCGCCGAGCGTGGTTTCGTCATGCGTTCTTCCGGGCGTGCCGCCCTCGATGAACAGGCCGTTTTCGAGATCACTTTCACCCGGCGCTGGCAGAGCCTCCATATTCCGTATCCTGTCAGAGACCCGCCCGCGCGGTCAAGAAGGGAAACGGCGCGTGTCAACGACTTTGAGACACCAGGCCAGGGAGTTTACTGACTTTTTTCCGCTGAGTCCGGCGGTTTGTTGATCCAGACCTCCTGTTGAAGTTCGGGCGCTGGGGCGCCTTGCGGACGAAGCGCTCCGGGATGAGCCGGTAGGCGGCATCGAGGACGGCCTGACGCTGCCGCCGGACCAGCGGGGCGTGGCCGTAGTGGACCATGGCCGGCGTCATCAGGCCGAGAGCGGAATGGCGGTGCTCGTGGTTGTACCAGCGGAAGAAGCGCTGGCCGAAGGCGCGGGCATCCTCGATCGAGCCGAAGCGATCCGGGAACTCCGGGCGGTACTTCAAGGTCTGGAACTGGCTCTCCGAAAACGGGTTGTCGTCGGAGACGTAGGGGCGGCTGTGCGTCTTGGTGACGCCGAGATCGGCCATGAGAAAGGCCACCGGTTTTGCTGGTCATGGACGGGCCGCGATCGGCGTGGACGGTGAGCTGGCCGGGTTGGATGCCCTGCTTGGCGCAGGCTCTCCTGGATCAGCTTCGTGGCCAGTTCCGCGCTTTCCCCAGGGGCCACCATCCAGCCGACGACGTAGCGGCTGAACAGGTCGAGGATCACGTAGAGATAGAAGAAGGTCCACTTGACCGGACCCCGGAGTTTGGTGATGTCCCAGCTCCAGACCTGATTCGGCCGGGTGGCCAGCAGTTCCGGTTTCTGGTAGGCCGAATGCCGCAGTTGATCGCGCCGCTCGCGCAGATCGCCCTGCTCTTCCAGCAGTCGGTACATGGTGCGGATCGAGCAGTGATAGTGGCCCTCATCGAGCAATGTGGCGTAGACGGCGGCAGGGGAGCGGTCCTGGAAGCGTTCTTCGTGAAGGCGGGCCAGAACGTTTTCCTGCTCCGTCCCGGAGAGGGCGCGCGCTGGCCGTGGGCGCGGCGCGAGGTTCGGACTACGGAGGTGGCCCGCTGCTGATAGCGATAGTAGGAGGCCCGCGGAACGTTCAAGGCCTCGCAAGCCGGCCGGATGCCGACGGTGGTGGCCAACTCCGAAACAGCCGGCATCAGGAGTTCTCCTCCGGGTCCAGCGGCGGGATCGGGCCCCAACAGGGCAGCCACTTTTTTGAACGTCGATGATAATTTCGGCTTTGCGCAGCTGCTCGGTCAAGCGTTCATTCTGGCGGCGCAGCCTCTGGTTTTCGTCCTCCAGAGGATGGCGCTTGGATTTCGGGCCGCGCTTCTGGGGGCGTGAGAGCTTCCAGGATGCCGGCGTCCGCTCGCGCCGCCAAGTGACCAGATGGGAGGAATACAAGCCCTCGCGCCGCAGCAGCGCCCCGATGGTGCCGGAGAAGCGGGCCGCATCGGCCTCGTTGAGGATGCGCCGCTTGTATTCGGCGGTGAAAGCGCGGCGGCGAGGTTTGGCGACGACCTCGGGGTCGGGGTGAGGCAGGCCGATCGAAACGGCGCCGGCTTTGCCTGCCGCTCCGCTGCGTTCGCCCTCGCCAAGCTCGGGCTCACTCCGCTCCGCGGCAGGCAAAGCCGCAAGGGTGAGAGCCGTCTTCTTCTTCATTTCCACGCTGAGATCCATTCTCGCCCTGCTCAGTAATTATTGGGCCAGGAAGTGTCTCACTGATGTTGGCACGGAGGGAAAGCGTGGACAACCCCGTTCGACGGAGGCCGTCCTGCTCGCGAGAAGCTTGCAGCCACAACGGACGAGCTCGCGCGCATGCACCTTCTACGGTACAGTGCACCTTAGGGGTCACAAGATTGCCGAAGCGCCGAAGCATGCCTCCGTCGCGAGCACGTGAGTTGGAACGATGAGCAAGAAGCACATGGGTTCGAGCATCGATGACTTCATGAAGGAAGTGGGCATCTTCGAGGAAGCCCAGGCGCAGGCGATCAAGGAGGTGGTCGCGTGGCAGCTTGCCGAGGCGATAAAGGAAGAGAAGATCTCGAAGAACAGGATGGCGGCCATGCTGAAGACGAGCCGCTCCCAGGTCGACCGGCTGCTCGATCCGAAAAACGACATCACGCTCGGCAGCCTCCAGCGGGCGGCGGCGATGGTCGGCCGCCGGGTCAGTATCGAGCTGGTCTAGGGAGCGGCAGAGCCGGACCTGGTCGATAAGCACGGCCTGGCCGCCGTCGCCTAGACTGCGTGGCGCTTGGCGCCATGTGGCACGAGCGGTGGACGGCGGGCCGATGGGGCATCCCGGCATCTTCTGTTTCTCCTGTTTGGCGTTGCGCCCGGTGCAGGGCCGGACGGTTGGGGCATTTGTTGATTTCACACGGCCCAATTGGGTTCGTTCTTGAAAATTTGAAATCGCGGCAGGGCGGGGCGGCGTGCCGGAACGAGTTGGCCGGGCCCAAGAGCCGCGAGGGCGGCACGGAGTAATCAGATGGCACTGACGCAAGCGTTTCGGGAAACGGTCTATGAGCGGGCGCAGAGGGACGCCGGTTTTCGCAAGGCGCTGTTGATGGAAGCGATGAACGCGTCCCTGCGCGGCGACTGGGGAGACGGGCAAGGCGGTGCTGCGCGACGTGGTCAACGCCACCATCGGCTTTGAGCGGCTGGCCGCTGAGTTGGAGAAGCCCAGCAAGAGCTTGCATCGCATGCTTGGGCCGAAGGGCAATCCGAACAGCGCCAACTTCTTCGCGATCCTCCGGGTGCTCCAGAAGAGCGTTGGGGTGAAGCTGACCGTGAAGGGGGCGGGACCGCCGGCCGGCTGGTGCGGTGACCTGACGCACGGCGGCGCGCTGGAAGGGCGCCGTCACGACGCGGGTGCGGTGGACAAGACGAGGGAGTCGATGCCTTCGAGGACGCGGCGCCACGCTTCGGGGAAGGGCCGGAGGACGTCGCGCAGCATGTTGGCGACGAGGATCCATTGTTCTTCGGTCTCGGTGCGTCCCATGGCGTTGCGGGGCTCGGGCGCGGGGCCGGCAGCGGCGGCGTCGCCCTGGGGCATGTGGCGGCAGCGGTGGACGGCGAACAGGTACGCGCGATAGCCGTATTCGGCGGCGAGGCGGGTCCAGAAGACGCCGCGGCGGATCTTCTCTTCAATGGCGGCGCGGTCGGGGTGCGAGCAGATGGGGCATCCTGACATGTTGGTTTCTCCTCTTGGCGTTGCGCCTGGTTTGGGGCCGGGTAGTTGGGGCATTTGCCGATTTCACACGGCCGAATTGGCTTCGTTGTTGCAAATTTGAAATTGTGGGACGGCACGGCGACGTGCCGGGGGGTCGCGCGGGACATTCGATCGAAAGGCCGGCCGGAATCCTCCGGCGTGTGGCGGCGAATTGTGCTCCGGTGGCCATGCGCGGTGCGTCCTTTCACCTGCAGGATGACACGGGGTGCGAAGCCGGAGGGGTCCGGGGCGGTGGGGGCGGCTTGTGTTTTGTTGGGGTTGGGGGATTCGGAATCGGTGTGACTGTGGGGCGGGTGGCGTCGTGGAACCGGAAGCGACGTGACTATTGCCCGATGCAGCGGAGTGCCGAATCTGGCGAAACGTCCAGGGCGGCCGCCCACGAGCAGGCGCGGAGTTTCGAGGTTGAGCGGGTGCTCAGTACCGGACATTCCCCGGAGGCCGCAAGGACAGGAAACAGGTCGCCACGCCTCAGCCACCAACTCGTTACGATCCAGTATCACTGCGCGAGGTAGGCTTGCCGAGATAAATGAGCGAGATCCATTGGTACCATCATCGCGGCTCTGGTAAGAGCTTTCGTCGGCGCTTGGGCGTAACATCGGTGGTCGGATCGAGCGAGGACCAAGCAGAGGCGCCGCCTTCTCGGACAACGCTACCTCGCCCAACTTCAGCAAGCAATTGAGAGCCTTTGGTTTCGCCTGGACAACCTCGCGAAGTGTGGCGGTGGCCCCTTGATGACCGACGATTATTTTGTCCTGACCAATTTGTATGCGATAGGTCAGCCGCTAGCTCTTCAGCAATAAAACAAACAGTTACGTCGAAACCGAGAGCGCGACGAGTTTTTAGAAAAACTCCCGAGTCGACTTGCATCCTCAGGTGCGTGGCCCTTGGCGACTGACAAATGGCGGCGACTGCAACAGGATCTCGAAACCGCTGTAATGTGCAGACTCGACTTATGCTCGACTTCATCGGAGACAAATGGAATGAGCCGATATGCTAGAGGAGAATGGGCCATACCTCAATGTCATTAGCGTGTCTTGATGGCTGAAAGTAGCCACGACGAAACCTGGGCGAGAACCTCAGCTACTGGCCGCCTTTCGGGTCCCCTCAATGCACATTCCCAAACTACGAGAGTCCGCCATCCGGCCGCTTCAAGCTCGCTAATAGCGTGCACGTCTCGAGCTTGGTTCCCGTGGATCTTTCCGGCCCAGAAGGTCGCCCTGGTGGTGGGCAGCTTAAACATCCGACAGTTATGCCCGTGCCAGAAACAGCCGTGAACGAAAACTACTGATCGGAAGCGCGGGAATACAATATCTGGGCACCCCGGCAGGTCACGGCGATGAAGTCGGAAACGGAAGCCCTGCGCGTGTAAGCCGCGCCGCAACAGCATTTCAGGCTTCGTGTCCTTGCTGTGAATACGGCTCATGTTGAGCCGACGCTGGGCTGGCGTCAGAACGTCAGTCATGCTGGCGATGCTCCATATCATTCACGATGGAGGTGCTTCGTGCTACGCCCGTATCCCCCGTGCCAGGCGGGATGGGTCGGAGATCTTCCCGGACGAAAATGCGTCCAGTGTTGCGGCACAGCGCGGTGAGACAGGCGCGTCGCCGGGGTCCCTATGCTGCAAGCGCATGCCGCGCGCAGGCGACTCAGTGGCGGATGGCGCAACAAGTGGCGCAACAGTCGAATCCGCTCGGGTCATGACAGGCATATCTTTGACGACGTATCGTGCTTGGATGCGCCATCTCGATTCCTATCATAGCCCTCGAGTACTCGCGTAGCATCGAGTCAACGCCAGACTGCGGTCCCAAACTGGGACTGTGTTGGGGGACCGTCGGCGGCGGCTAGGCCGACACTTGGCAGCAGGGCCGATTGCGGTGGAGTGTGCCGTAGCGTAATCTAAGAGGTTCCGAGAGTTGCCGCTTTGAACGAGCTTCCGGACAGCCCTGTGAGAAGTCGGGCAATGATTGAAATAAAATCACTTAGACGCAAAGTCGCGAGGTTGAGAGGGGGCGCACCACCCCGAGTCATGGATCTGTTTGCCGGGTGTGGCGGCATCACCCTTGGGTTCGCCACCGCGGGATATGAACTGGTGGCATCGGTTGAATCAGATGCGTGGGCGGCCGACTCCCACGGAGCCAACTTTGCCGCAGTCAGCCGAGGGAAAAACCGCGAAGCTCATTTCAAAGCACGCGACATAACGGCTGAAACTCCAGCCACTATTTTTCACGACCTGGGGATTCATGGTCCTGTAGAGGAGCAGGTCGACGTGTTGGTCGGTGGTCCGCCATGTCAGGCATTCGCGCGCGTTGGGCGGGCCAAACTCCGTCATGAGGCACATCGCCGTGACGAGGACGATGCTGACGTCGCCTTCCTGGTTGATGGCCGAGTAAACCTTTGGCGGCGATATCTCTACTATGTCCGGAGGACCAGTCCAGTCGCGCTGTTAATGGAGAACGTCCCGGACATCCTGAATCACGGTGGAAGGAACGTCGCCGAGACCGTGTCCGAACATCTCCGCGAGGAAGGATATTTGGTTCGGTACACGCTCCTCAACGCCTCATGGTTTGGCGTCCCCCAGACCAGGGAACGGATGTTTCTCATCGGCGTTCATGAGGAGTTGGGTGCGGAAGTCGTATTTCCGTCACCGACCCATCACTTCATCTTGCCGTCCGGGTATGAGGGGACGAGGGCAACAGCGAGGAAGCTGATTCACCAGGACAACTGTCACGCCGAGTTCGAATCCAGCCATTGTTGGATAAGTGACCCGTCTGCGACCGATGGACTCCCGCCCACGACGACCTCAAGCGAGGCATTCGCCGATCTACCCCCGATATATGCCCTGGATCTGCTGAAACGCGGCAAACTCGCACGTGGGCGCAAGGACCCAGCCGAACCCGTGGCTTACACTTCGACGGTCCCCACAACCGCTTGGTCGAGGCTGATGCGCGGGTGGCCGCAATTCGCCACTAGCGATCACACCACCGGGCACGTGATTCGTTATCTACCGCGCGATTACAAGATATTCCAGTTGATGGATGAGGGGTGGCAATATCCCGAAGTCTGGCGCTTCGTCGAGGCTAAGCGTCAGAAACTAATGGAGAGGCGATGGAAATCGAGTGAAAACGACGCCGGCGACGGCGCCGAGATGCGAGAGTTTATCAGGCAGTGGACGTTGCCGTACGACCCCGATAAGTTCCCGAACAAGTGGTGGAAGCTCTACCGAGACAGGCCGGCCGGGACCCTCTTGGCGCACTTGGGTAAGGATTCCTACAGCCACATCCATTACGACAGGACGCAAGCGAGGACGATATCCGTTCGAGAGGCGGCGCGTCTGCAATCCTTTCCCGATGGATTCATGTTTAGGGGGAGTATGAATCCCGCATTCAAACAAATCGGCAATGCCGTACCGCCGGTCGTCGCTTACGCAATCGCTATGGCAATGCGATCCATGATCGGGTGCCGGTCCATACCCGACATCCGTTGTGAAGTGCTGGGCCTGGACAGGCGACTGGTGACGAATATTGTTGGGAGGAGTATGAGGTGCGTTTCCTAATTCTCCGCATCTTGACCCACAGCGAACTCGGAATGTTCCACGAGTATCGGCGCCAGAAGAAGGAGGGATCCAAGCAGCGTGCCGTCAACTTCGACTGGGACGTGGTGGATCGCGTGTTCCCGGCCGCCAAGGACTCAGATCTCGTCGAGATGCAACTTCGGCACTACACTGACCAAGGGGTCGCGGAGACGCGGCAATGGTTGAAGCGTCAGGAGAAGAACTGGCGCCTGGAAGGAAACTGCCCGAAGGACAGGTGCTATCACTTCGTCGAGCCAGGTTGTCTTTTTGCAATGGAAGTGGATGCGAGCACCACACCGGCGCGCGGATCTTGGGCAGTGTTTCCGGCAAAAGACGCCGTCACCCGGACGATCCTGGCCGACGGCGAGAGCAGCAGGCTTGCAAAGTCGGCAATGATCGCGCTTCACGACCAGGAGGGTGAGCGGACTTGGCGAGTTCTCAGCGAGGCTCGGCCAGACCTGTTCGCGACGAATCAGAATGGGACCACGATGAACACGTCTAAAAGAAGAACCGGGAACAGCGGCGTTGAACTGCCCCCCAATCCGGCGCGGCTCGTGCAGATCCTCGCATCAGTCGGACACACGATGCCCAGCGCTGTCGCCGATCTTGTGGACAACTCGATCAGCGCCGACGCCTCAAAGATCGAGATTACATTCGGACGGCCCGATGCCGGTCACGGCCGGTGGCTGACCATCGCGGACAATGGCCGCGGCATGAGCAGGGCGCAGCTGGAAGAGGCGATGAGGATTGGGAGCGGATCTGAATATGATGAAAACGCCCTCGGAAAATACGGTTACGGCCTGAAAGGAGCCTCCTGGTCACAGGCCAAGGTATTTACCGTCGTGACCAAGTGTGCGTCCAAAACAGCGCACCACCTGACCTGGGATGCGGACGACATGGTTGGATGGGTTGCTAAATCCGATGCCCTGGAGGCATGGGAGCAGCGTGCGACATCGATTAAGGGTCACGGGACGGTTGTCCTGTGGAAGAACATGCGCCCGCCTCAGTCAATGCCGACGACGCGTGGACTCGACCCGCACTCTGCCGAAATCATGCTGCTGGAGCGCCATCTCGCGCTCGTGTTCCACCGGTTCTTGGAAGGCAAAGCCGCAGGGCGAAAGGCCGTCGTCATCTCGATCAACGGGAAGCTCATAGCTCCGAACAACCCTGTTGGACACCCTCGCGTCCGCCTATGACCTGAAGACCATTCGAATCCCAACGGAGACCAAAGACGGCAAGGTTCAGGTGCAGGCCTATCTGCTCCCATCTGAAAACGAGATTACCAACCACCATAAGGCCGAAGGCCCCGAGGCCGTGAACCGGGCACTAGATCTTATTGGCCTCCATGGAAAACGAAATGAGACGCAAGGTCTGTTCATTTATCGCCACGATCGGCTGATCAAATGGGGCGGCTGGCACCAGATGTGGGAGACCAATGACGAAAAGACCAAGCTTGCGCGCGTCGTCGTCAATTTCGGCAGAGATCTTGATGATTCGCTCAAGATCAACATAAGCAAACAAATCGTCCAACTTCCCCAGCAGTTGCAGGCCGAGATCAAGAAAATCGCGGACGTCGCGCGACGGGATAGTCAGAAGAAGTACCGAAAGGAGGCCCCTCTGCCGCCCCCACCGCCTCCGATACCGCCAACCGCTCGCGGGCCCGGCCAGGGCCCAGGACCGACTGCGGGTCCGCGCTTGCCGACTCCTCCGGGACCTAGAGGAAAGCCGCCAGGCCCCCCAGAACAGTCGCCGCGCATCGCCTTAAAGACAGTGAAGACTGACAAGTTCTTCTGGAAATTGACCAAGGGAATCACGGGCGAGGTCGCCGTGCAGGTTAGCGATTTGGACCCCAGCCTCTCAGCTTTGGTCAAGCAGATAGGCAACGACCCTTCCGCAATCGCTCATCTGGCTTCTTTTCTTGGCGGGCTGGACAAAGTCGAGGTACAGAAACAGCTGATGGTCGGAAGAGGTGAGTGATGAGCACAGTTCGCATCGTCGGAACCGTGCCGTTGAAGCCCAATTGGACGGGCAGACTCACGCCGGAATCCTGGAGCTGTTGGGCGCGGTTTGAGGCATTGCTCAGGGCCGATCCCAAATGGGCGCCGGAGCAGGTTGAGTCGGTGGCCGCCGAGTCCCTCAGAATCTTGCGGCACATGCCCGATCCGATGAGTGCTTACCCGTTTCAGGGTCGGGGACTCGTGGTTGGCTACGTCCAAAGCGGCAAGACGGCAAACTACACGGCTGTCGCCGCGCGGGCTGTGGACGCGGGATACCGCATCGTAATCGTTCTCTCGGGTATTCATGACTCACTTCGGAATCAGACCCAAAAACGACTTGAGCAGGAACTGACGGGACAACAACCTGGTTGGGCACCACGGTCCGAAGGCGGACGCGACTGGTGCATGCTCACCACACATAGCGAGGACTTTGCCGAACAGGATGTTCGCATCCTGGAGTCTCGGGTTTCATTTCTCGCGGTCGTGAAGAAGAATTTCGCCGTTCTTACGAAACTCGATCGTTGGCTGCAATCAGCGGATAGCTACCTCGGGGAAATGCCTGTTCTGCTCATCGACGACGAAGCCGATCAGGCCTCGATCAACACGAAGAGCAACAGACCACCAGACCCGACCGTCAGCGACGAAGATGACAGTGACGACAGTCAGGGACCCTCCAGAATCAACGCTCTGATCCGTTCCATACTGATGCGGACAAGTAAGGCCGCCTATATTGCGTATACCGCCACGCCTTTCGCCACTATACTGATCAACCCCGATGCTGTTGACCGACGCGTTGGGGATGACCTCTTCCCTAAGGACTTCGTCATTCAGTTGCCGCGCCCTGACGGCTACACCGGTACGGGAGGAGTTGTTCGGTGTCTCTGCCCAAGGCAGGGAGATTTTGCGCACAGTCCCTCAGGGGGGCGTACAGGCACTGAGGGCAAAGGGCGGGCGCAGGATGGCCGAAGTTGTAATTGGGCCGCAGCGCCATTCCCTGCCCACGTCGCTGTCGGATGCGCTCATTACGTTCTGCCTTGCCGGCGGTGTGCGCAGCCTGCGCCCCGGACTGGCGGGCAAAAGTCATACAATGCTTGTTCATGTCAGCCAGAGAACTGATGACCAGGAACGCATCGCAAACGCCATCTTCGAACAGGTGGAACTATGGCGCGAGGCGGAACGGCAGGGGCAGCGGCTTGACACGCTTTTTGCCTCAGTCTGGGATACTTTCGGTGTCGGCGTTGACTCACCCGCCGACGACACTACAGTAATCCAGGCCGCCATCGCAGTTCTTCGGCAGCTCGTCGTATTGGTGCTCAACAGCGTGACGGGCGAGAACCTGGAATACGATGAGAAGCCCGGCCGTCACATCGTTGCCGTTGGTGGAAACCGCCTCTCCAGAGGGCTGACCCTGGAGGGATTAACGATTTCCTACTTCTTACGCACGGCATCTATGTGCGACACCCTCTTGCAGATGGCCAGGTGGTACGGATTCCGTCGCGGTTACGAGGATCTGATCCGCATCTGGACTACGGACGGGATTGCCCGCTGGTTCTCCGAACTGGCGCTCGTCGAGCAGTCGATGCGGGATTCGATCACCGCGCTCGCTCGGGCCGAACGAAGGCCAGATCAGATGGCGATCAGGCTCCGTGCACATAGTGACCTCCTCCTGACCGCCCGCAACAAATCGGGCACTGCGAAGGCCGTTCGGGACTCATGGTCGGGCGAACACCCGCAAACGACTCTATTGCCCCTATCCGATCCCTTCAAACTGCAATCCAACCGCGCCTTGGCTGATGAACTGTTCTCGGCGATCTCGCTCTCGCTGCGATGCCATGGCGGTCTCCTCGCCCGCGATGTGCAGCCCGATCTCGTGTCTGCCTTTCTTCGCAGTTACTGCGTTAACGAGGACATCGTCGCATTTCGCAGCGACCAGCTCGCCGACTGGATCGTGGAGCGGGCATCGGTGGGAGAGCTTACCGACTGGTCCGTCTTCGTCGCCTCGCCCCCGGCCGCGCGGGAGATAACAATCGGCGGACATAGCGTCGGGCTGGTCCGACGTCGGCGTATCAGTAGCGAGAGTATTGGCATCCTCACGGATCCACGCCACGAAGGAGTGGACCTGCGAGGTGGACCGGATGCCTACAAGCGACCGAGTGGGACTTATGACGCCGAGGCGATGCGGGCGGCCAGACCGGCGACACAGGGCCTGCTAATCATCTATCCGCTCGACGCTGTGGATCTTGGGATCAGCCACGCGGATGTCGTTATCGCCCTCGCACTGAGTTTGCCAAATACTTCAGATGCTGGAACAGCGTGGATCGTGAACAGGATGGTGTCAAATGGCTGACGGGCCGACGTCAGCACAATGGGCTGAATTGCGGGCTCGAAAGCCCGTCGCCGAGGATGCCTTGGCCACAATCCCGATTAACTCAGAAGGCACTGAAACCCCCCTCGCCATGGCCATGGACATCGCCGGGAACCTGCACCTGTTAATCCCTGTCCACCGCGGCCCGACAGGTACCACGCCACCTGATCTCAACGGACTCAAGGTCCGCCACCGCCTTCTGGAGAAGGGGGAGGTTCTTGACCTTGTCGCCACGCCATCCCACGAACAGGTGTTCAATCCTGTCTGCGAAGACGTGATCAAAGCTGTCTGGAGCGATCACCGCGATCCTTGGTCAGCGGTGGCGGCGATAATTCGTACTTGGCAATCCGCATGGAAGCCTGTTCGGCCCGAGATGGACAAGGCCGTCCAGGTCGGTCTATTCGGCGAGTTGCTGGTTATGAAGAGCCTGATGATCCCGTGTCTTGGACCAGCCGCTGTCGACCAGTGGAGCGGCCCAGAGTGGGAAAGGCACGACTTCGTTGGTGATCGTCTCCACTTGGAAGTCAAGACTACGCGAAAGAGCCGCCACGAGCACGAGATTTCCCGCCTGGACCAGCTGCGGGTTCCTGAAGGGTGCCAATTGCTGCTCGCGTCCATTCAACTGGAGGAGTCGCTCGGGGGGAATGAGACACTGGCGAGCAATCTGGACGACGTCATCAATCTGCTGCGCGGCGATGCATATGCGTTGGACATATTTATGGCCAAGATGGCGAATATGGGCTGGTCGGAGCAAATGCGGGATTCTGGTGAACTCTTGCGCTTCTTTGTGCGCAGTGCATTCGTCTATGTCGTCGACGAAGATTTTCCACGACTTCCCGACGACTTTGCGCCCCCGTCCGGCGTCGTATCGGTGAAATACACAGTAGATCTCGCCAATCTTCCTGCACTCGGTATCGAGGAGGCGACTGAGTTCATCAAGGCCGCCAATCCGTGCTGTACGCCCTGATTGTCGGGGCGGGCAGAGCGGGAGGGCAGAGCATGGCGCGGAAGTGCGGTCGACTCGGTAGCTTTATAGGAGTGGCGTTTGTGAGCAGCATTGAATGGGCGACCAAGATCTGGATTGCACAACGGGGAGGTGCCCCGCTGTTGCTCGTGCCAACGATCAGCGGGACTGCAGAAGCCGCTACCTCTACATACCCATTTCCCAGGGCAGCCACCGTCGATTGAGGCGGCTGCAACTGACGGTGGATCAGGCGGCAAAGAGCGAGCTTGAGAGCACGTATCCGCTCTTCCTTCTGACTTTGCCGTGCCCGGACGGAGCGCCGAATCGTTCCGGGGTGATTTTCGGCCGGAGCGCAACTGTGAAGGTCCCCTGGAGCGATGGCCGCCGCGGCAGACCACAAATCGAAGCAGAAGAGTACTTGGCGGCAGTCTGTCTCAGCCTCTATCCATGGGGATCTGACATTCAGCGGGGACGTCCGGGATACTTTCTCACCGGACTTGGGGACACCAGTAGCCTTTGGCGAATCGCGCGAGTGGAATCAGATATCGCTGGAAGGCAGATGTTCACTCTCGCGCCAACGAAAATGGCCAGTGGCCTGCCGGAGGTGGATTTTTCATCGATTGAGAACGTACTCCTCCGCCAGAAGGTCGAGAGCGACTGGAAGGAGGTGGAACGCTGCCTCGCCAATCATCTGCACTCCAGCCTCATCACCGCCGCAAAGAACGTGGCGGAGTCCTTGGTCCTGTTCGCGCTTGGCGGGCCTCCAGAGAAGAGGACTCTCGACCATGCCATCACCGAACTCGGAGAGAGGCTCAGGGCGAAGAAGCGTGTTCGACTGCCCTTTGAATTCCTCGATTACCACCTGTTGAGTAAGCTGCGAATTCTGCATGGCCGCACCCACTCAGACCGGGTTGTGATTTCGGGTCGGCTGGTTGATCCCGAATTCGCCTTGACGGTCGTCGCTGATCTGGTACAGGTATTGTCGTCCGTTGGGCTCACCAGGACGGTTGAACGAAGGACCTATGTCGGCATTCGTGGCGAGAAGCGTTGAATATGTCCCGGTGGCCAAGCGCACCAGCCAGTCACGCAACCGCGGAGTGCCCGCCGAACCGCGCCGCTACACGCAAGACGAAATCGACAACCTGATCGGCTGCGCCAAGGTCGTCTCGGAGCCGCCGAAGCGCGACCTGAAGCTGGATCGCGGGCACTACGGCAACGACATGCGGCTGGAGTCGGCTGATGGCAAGCCGGAGTTCCGCGCCTTCATGCGGCGCAACGAAGACCTGCCGGAGAACTTCTCCATCGGCCTCGTGTTTCTCCCGAAGGACGGCACCGGGGAGATTCTGCTGTTGCGGTGCAACGGTCCCCATGGCGGCTACAACGACTCCTTCGACCCCGAGCACCCGCACTGGGGTTTCCATGTGCACCGCGCCAGCGCCGCGATGATCGAGGCCGGCCAGCGGCCCGAGAGGACGGCAACGGTGAACCAGGACTTCGCGTCCTATGAAGAGGCGCTACAGTATTTTCTGAGGACGACGAACGTTACCGATGCGCGGTTGCACTTTGCCGTCATCGCCCAGGGCACGCTGCCCTTCGCCGCACAGGAGCCAATCCCATGACGGGAATGGAGCTATTGAAACAGCAGTTCAACGGTCACGTAGCATTCCGGGAGCGCCGGCCGGGCGTGGTCCAGGTGCTCGCGCCGCTGTTTCACGAAGACGGGGACATGGTGGACATCTTCCTCGACGAGACGGGCGACGGGTCCAACCGCGTGCGCATCAGCGATCACGGCATGACCCTGATGCGGCTCACCTACCACGACAACCTGGACACGGAGAACAAGGTCCGGATCTTCAACCGCATCCTGGTTGAGAACCGGATCGCGGAGCAGGATGGGCGGCTGTTCCTCGACGCGGAACTTGGAGCGCTCTACCCGGCGATCCTGCAGTTCGCGCAGACGGTGGCCAAAGTCTCCAGCATGCAGTTCTTCAGGCGCGAGGCGATCCAGAGCCTGTTTTACGAGCAACTCGCCGAGTTTATCGAAGAGCGCTCGCCGCGTTCAGCCCGCGCGCCCGCGTGCTGCCGGTCCCGGACCATGACGAATACGAGGTGGACTACCAGTTGGACGCGGGTCCGCGCCCGGTGTACCTGTTCGGCGTAAGGGACAACGACAAGGCCCGTTTGGCCACGATTTCGTGCCTGGAGTTCCAGCGCCGGCGGCTCCCGTTCAAGAGCGTGATGGTCCACCAGGATTTCGAGGGCGGGCTGACGAGGAAGGATCGCACGCGGATTACGAGCGCGGCCGACAAGCAGTTTCCGTCGCTCGACGACTTCCGCGAGAACGGCGCGCTGTTCCTGGAACGGGAGCGGGCGGCGTAGTCAAAGCAGCTCGGCGAAGGACTGTAACTCGCCCGCCGTCGCCACGAGGCCCTGGCGCGTCAGCGTAGCCAGATACGCCTCCACGCTGTAGGGCGGGTTGACAAGCCGCGCCCGGACCTTCCGCACGGCGCTGCAAAAGACGCCGGGCGCCGGGCTCAGATGACGAGAAATGCATCCAGGTGCTGCGCTTCGAGGTGAAAAGGGGCGAGCGCCGTTTCGGGGAAATCCTTTAGGTTCTGCGTCACGATGACATCGCATCGCCCGACGATGGCCGCCGCGAGCACGTGCCGGTCATCGGGGTCAGGAAGGGACAGCGCCGGAATCAGCGGCTCATAGCCGGTGACCAGGCTATCCCGCGTCGCCCGGTCCATCAGGTCGCGCGTTCTCTCAAGCGCCACGCGGTCCCGCTCCGGCTCGTTCCGCAGCAGGGCCTCCATCCATTCCCGGTGAATGCCGGCGGACCACTTCGCCTTGAAGATATCCGTGACCGCCAGTTGCAGAAAGACATCGCGGAGCGGGGCCGGATAGAGCACGTTCGCATCGAGAAGCGCCGTGTCATGGCTCATGGCCGGTCGTAGCCCATTTCGAGCTCTTGCGCCTCGCGGGCGAGCGGCATCGAGTACCGCTTCGCGTTCCTGATCGATCTTCGACCCGTAGGCCATCACGTCTTCCAGGCGAATGCTGGCGCTTTGGCGACCTGCGGTGCGGCAGGACGTTGTCATCGAGGAGCTTGATCAGGTACGGCCGCGAGACGTTCAGGACCTCGGCGGCCTGACCGTCGTCAGCCCTGGCGTTTTCCGGGATCAGGGTCACGCCGCGGCCTGACGCCATCGCTTCCAGAATCGAGCAGGGCGACCGCGCCCGCTGGCAGCTCCAGCGGCTTTTCCTGGCCATCCTCGCGGACGCGCAGCGACAAGGGGCGCTTCTGCCGCACAAAAGGGGACAAGACTTGGCCGGACACGCGCGCCATCGCCGCGTCCTGCGCTGAGGGCGGTAGTTCTCTGTGGGCAAGCATGGTCATGGCGATCTCCTCTTCGTTTCTACCCCATTCTACGCCGTAAACGAAATAAATGCACCAAAGGCATTATATGAAAGACTTCGCACCTTTGGCGGGCCGGGGGCGGGCCGGGGCTCATCCGAGCCACGACCGTGAACAATGAGCGCATCATGCAGTTCAGCCTGCGCGTTGGCAACGCGTGTTTCGGTCTGCGTAGGGCTTGGGAACCGCATCCGCCCGCTCCCGCAGGCGGCTATCGCGGTTTGCGCTGCGTGCCGATGTCGCCGGCGACGGCGGGCGATGGCCCGATCCGCAGAGAACGCACCCTACTCCCGCAGGCGCCGCACCGTGTAGGCGGCGATGCGGGTGGACAGCGGCTCCTCTTCGGCGCTCCGATGCCCGATGGACGCAGCTTTCGAACACCCGGTCCGCCACGAGGTTGTCGACGCGCAATGTCACTCTTTTTCGTCCCACGAGACCGACGCCCCCGTGACTGACCGGCGGCGTCACGTCCGTCTTCGGTGAGCCGTATTGGCCGTGATAGCGGTAGTAGTAGTGGCTCATGGCTGGTTCGCGGATTCCCGGCCGCTGTGCGGTCCACCGGCCCCGGTGAACGTGAGCTCGAAGCCCGTCCTGGTGAGCCGCATGTGCTGGATGTCCATCGGGACGCGGCCCGTGTAGACGGGCGCTGGATGCCTTCGGTGGCTCCCAGATGCGGGAGGTCTGGGCGATGTAGAGAGCTCTTGCCGTCGGGCGCCAGGGCCAGCCTGGTTGCTCCGGGCGGAGTCCGTTGGCCTCGAAGAGAATGAACGCCGCGCCCTGCCAGACGCCGCCGACCTTTTCGAGTCCGCCCGCAGGACGCGGGATAAGTCCAGTCGGCCACCAGCATCTGCCCGCTGTAGGGTCCGGAACGCGCCGCCGCTTGTGTCCACGGCGGCCGGCGACCCGAACCGCCATGTCGAACTGGGGAATTTGATGGCGGGCTGCTTGCGCTTCCGTCCAGCTCTTCCACGCGAATGTCGACTGGGCGCGGACGGCGAAGTCCGGGTGCGAGTTGAGTGAGGAGGGATGCCCGTGGGAATGCGCCTTCGGTGACGTGATGGAGCGGAGGTGCCGATCCAGTCGCCTGGTTGTCCACGGCGAAGAGGTCGCCTTCGGGGTGACGACGAGGCCGTTTGGCTGTGGAAGCCGCAGGCGAACAGCTTTGTTTCGCGCTGGGGCGTCACCTGGACGATGCAGCCGCGGTAGAGGGTGGCGCGTAGTGGCCGACGCGATTCACGAGTCCCGGTTTGGGCTCGCGGGAGGCGCGGCCGCGGTCCGTGAGGGCGCCGCGGACGGGCAGGCGCGGACGGCGGGCGCCGGTTGAACCGCCCATCGAGACGTAGAAGTTGCCGGCGGCGTCGCGCGGGGCCGGAGATGAACTCGTGGTAGTTGCCGCTCGCGCCCCAGGCGTCGGAGAGGGTTTCGTAGAGGTCGGCTTTGCCGTCGGCGTTGGTGTCGACGACGCGTCAGCTCCGGCAGGTGGACGACGAAGAACTCGCTGGGTTTGCCGGCGAGCACGCCGAGCGGGGCCTGGAAGCCGAGGCGAAGCGGTTCCACTGGGCCGTGGCCCGGTCGTAGATGTAGAGGCCGCCGCGGCGGAAGGTGGCGGCGAGCGATCCGTCGGGGGTGAAGGTGACGGCGGGACGACTCGGGGCGATGCCGCGCGGCATGGGGACGTTCTCGACGCGGTAGCTGGTGGGCGGCGCCTGCGCCCAGGCGGCGGCGGCCAGGAGCCAGACGGCGTACTTGATGGCGCCGGCGTTCATTTCGCGGGCGTTCATTTCGCCGGCGTTCATTTCGCCTCCATGGTGAGTGTGAACTCGACGTTCTCGCCTTGGGGGATTTGCGGCGTGCGCAGCGAGAGGCGCGCGGGACCGGCTTCGACCCACATCGGGCGGTCGACGCGGGGCAGGCGGAAGGTGCGGCGGATGCCGCGGGCAGGGCATCGATGCGTCTCGAACACGTCGCGGCCGTCGAAGTTCTAGTGGAACTCCGGGACGCCGTCGACGATGCGGTAGCCGCGGAAGCGCCGGTCGGGGATGCGCTCGGGATCGCCGGCGCGGATGGGAAAGGGGGCGCGGTAGAAGACTGGGCCGAGGGGCTTCGTGGTGGGCGTCGGTTCGTTTCGTCGACCTTTTTGCGGTAGAGCGTGCCGCTCATGTCGAGTAGCCGCCGCGCCAGGAGTAGAGCAGGCGGCACTCGGCGGCGTCGAAGCCAGGGACACGCCGCCCGGCAACCCGACGGCGATGGCGGCCGGGGTGGCTTTCGGGCATGTCCCCAGCGCACGACGACGGCTTCGTCCGCGGGGACGGGGCGTGCTTCCGGGGTCGTCGCCGGTGTCGCGGCGGCGCAGACCGAGACGGGAGCTTGGGGCCGAGGTCCAGGGCCGCCCAGAGAGAGGCGATGTTGGCTTCGCGCTGTTGGCCGGCTTGGTCCGCGAAGAACTGGGGCATCGACGTGCCGAGACGATGCGGCCCGGATCGCGGATCCAGCGGCCGAACCAGTCGTAGCGGAGGCGGGCGGTGGCGTTGATCAGTTGGGGCCCTCTTCGCCGAGCGACCGGTAGTCGCCCCAGTCGTGGCAGCTCAGGCAGTCGAGCCCGCCGCGCTCGCCGTCGGCTGAGAACAGGTCGAGACCCTGCTTTCTGCGTGCGGCGTCCGTTGGCGGGGGAGGCGCGCCGTCGCCGGGACGGACGCCCGCGCCTTTGGCCAGGGCTTCGACGAACGCGGCTCCGGAGGCCTCGGGGAAACGGGGCATGCGGATGGCGCGCGTGGTGGATGCGGGAATCGCCGAGGACGACCCGGCGGATCCAGGCGGTCCGCAGCCGGCGCCGGCGCCATCGAGCGGCGGAACGGCCCGGGCGATGGCGAACGGGTCGCCCCACTCGGTGCGGTGGCAGCTCACGCAGCCGAGCGTGCGCGTGTCGCGCCACAGCTTATGGACGGGCGCGGGATGCGCGTCGGTGACGTTGATGTAGGCGGTGAGCGCCCGCTCGCCTTCGCGGAAGGTGAAGCGGGGCAGTCCGGCGGGCGGTTCGGCGGCGAGGCAGCCTTCGCCGGCGCGCAATGCGCTCCAGGGCTTGGCGGCGGCGGCGGCGCGATCCCGGCAATCTCGTGGCAGCTGTGCAGCGCGCTGTGTCCACGGCGGCACGTCCGACGCGGGATCGCCCTGTGCGGGGGCCTGTTCGAACTCTGCCTTGTGCGAGTCCATCAGGTACTCGGCCAACTGCAGGGCTTCGGTTTCGCTCAGCAGCCGGGCATGCGGCGGTTGGGGATTACGGCTTCCGGCTCGGACAGCAGCGCTTTGAGCCCGTCGCGGTCGTACTTGGACCCCAGTCCTTCGAGCACGAGGCGGTTGCGGTGGCAGGCAGCGCAGCCGAGCGCCGAGTAGAGTTCGTTGCCCTTGGCGCCGGTGTGGACGCTGAGGCGTCTGTCGGATTCCGCCGGTTGCCCGCGATCAAGCGACGCGAGGTAGGCCACGACGTGCGGGCGGTCCTCGTCGCGGAGGATCTGGGGCATGCGCGCTCCGGCGCGAAAGGCGCGCGGATCCCGCAGCCAGCCGTCGAGCCAGGCGGCTTTCGCTCTCTCGCCGATGCGGCTCAGTCGGGGTCCCGAGCGCGCGGTGAGACCGGGTGCGGCGTGGCAGGCGACGCAGCCCATCTCCTCGGCCAGGACGCGTCCCTGTTCGGCGGCGAGCGCGTGGCGGTCACCGGCTTCCGGCTGGTGGAAGAACGCCGACGCCGGGACGGGCTCTTCGGCAAACGTGGCCGCTTTCCAGCGCAGTTGCAGCCGCGCGGGGCCGCCGGCGGCGGAACCGGATGGTCAGCGGGTGGCATCCGGACGTGAGCGCGACGCCTCGCGAGGCGTCCTGTCCGTTCACCGTCACCGAGGCCTCGCCGCCTTCGGTGTCCGCGCGCAGCACGTGTTCGCCGCCTTCGGTCACGGAAAGCAGACCCGTCCAGACGGCTTCCGCTTGCGGCGCCGCGGCCGGGTGCAAGGTGGGGAACGCCGGCCTCGAGGAAGGTTGGGAGACGGGGTGACAAACACCGTGCGCCGCCTGCAGCGGCCCGCAGTCCCCGGACGGGTTCCTGTGTTTAGGCGCGCGCGTACAGGCACGGCGAGACAGAGAACCGCCAGCAGCACCCCGTGACGAAAGTCATCAAGGGTTGATTCTACATTTTCCTGGCGGCCGGTCAGTAGCGGGCGGTCGTACGGCGTCCGGCTCTCTTCGCCGCGCAGCCAGACGCAGAGCGGCGCGTGGGGCACCCGGCGAAGGCCAGTGCAGAGCAATGCAGACGCTGCTTCTGGCTGTCATCGGCGATTGGCACCGGCAGACTGGCGACGGGGTTGCCGTTGACCTCGTCCCCACCTTCTCGATGGTCTCGAGGTCCTGGCCTTCGAGCACCCCGGCGAACGCTCCGTCGCCGGCATCCGTCGGTGAGCCGGAAGGTCTCAATGCGCGGCGCGCGCACGACGCGCCCGAGTTCGTACGGCTCTGACGCACCTTCGAGCGGATTGATCACCTGCCCCAGAACCGTGCAGCCGGCCCGGCCCACCGCGCCCGGTCGAACGACAGAAACAGGACTCGCCGGAGGCCAGGCGGAGCCGCGCCTGCGCCGACTGCTCGCCGGCGCGCACCGGAAACGGTCCCCAGGCGCAGGGCGGATTCGGCGCAGGTGAGGGAGACGGACGCGGTCGGGGCGGCGTGCGTCACGCGCATCCCGAAGCTGGCGAAGGACTGGGCCGGAGTTCGCCGGTCCTGAGGAGGATGCCGAAGTCGCGCGGCAGCGAGGCCCACCGCGACGATGCGGGGTCTGGGGCCGGCGATCTCCGCCCCGCCCGCGACGGTGAGCGGCGCGCTGCGTCCGGCCACGTGCAGGCGCAGCGTCAGTTTCGCGCCGCGTTCGGCGCCGAGCCAGCGGGTCGCCCGGATGGATCGCGACGCGGAGCCGTCTTCCGGCGAACTCGACGCCGTCGGCTTCGATGCGTTCGATGCGGTCGAGGTGGTGCCGCGCAGGGTGAGCGGCTGCCCGGTCTCGCCGAGGTTCAGGCGGAGCGGGGGCCCGTCAACGTCGGGGCTCGGCCTGAATCTCAATCTCGGCGGCATCGACGCGTCCGCCGGCGCCTGCGCGAGCAGAAGGTGATAGGTGCCGGGCTGCCCCGCGGGTGTCGATCTCGGTTTCCATGCGCGTCTGGCGGCCAAGACGCGGACCTTTCCGGCAGACGGAACGGGAGTTCGACGGGCTCGCGGAAGCGTTCGTCGGGACCCGCAGGCGGCTTTCTCGATGAACTGCAAGTCGGACTCGGGCGCCTCGACCGTCACGGGAACCCTGCCGCGGCCGGCAAGCAGGCGGTCCCTGCGATTCGGCGGTGAGCCGCGCCTCGGAGAGGTTGGGTTGTTCGTGGACGTGGATCAGGCCGCCGACCCTCACGGACTCCCAATCCCAGCGTCCTTCGATCCTGGCTAGACGCCGGGTTCGAGGTTCGTCCGCCGAAGATCGACCTCCAGACCACGCCGTCGGCGTCCACTTTCACCGGCGCCTTGTAGCGCTCGCCGTTCTCATGCCGCAGCGTCCAGTCTTCGACGCGGGCCAGCAGCGGCCAGTCCTCGCCCGCGGCCTGCAGGGAGCGGTGAGGCGGCCTCCATCGGAACGTGCAGCGCGCGCTTCAACTCCAGGGCCGGCGCCTGTGCGTCCGGCAGACGCGTGGCCCCACACAGACCTGCCGGGTACGAGGCTGTACCGCCTCCCGGCGGGCGCAGAGCGTCACTGTCCTGCCGTCCCGTTTTGCGCGAAGGTGGAGCGCAGGTCCATCTTGGGGAACATGAGCGTTCGCAGATTGGCGAACAGCGCCGCGCCGCCGGCTGCGATGCCGACCGTGTTGCCGAAGAACAGTCCCGCGACCGATGCCGCCAGCGCCGCCGACTGCTGCATCCGCACCCCTGGGGCCCGGAGGCGCCGCGGATCGCAGGTCGATAGCGCCGGATTCAGAGTCCGCAGCAATGCCATCGTCTGCTGGTCGGGAGGCGCGTCGCGGTTGATGCGGGCGTCACGCCGTAGCGCGACGCGAACGTCAGAGCGCCGAATCCATATCCTGCCCGGTGATTGTTTGCCGCTGGCCTTGCGCGATTGCGCGGATCAGCATCTCGGTTTGCGTGGTCTGGTCGGCGTATTCGGCAGAGTTGCACCAGGAGTTGAGGGTCCTTGTTCACCGCGGCCTGCATCTTCCCGCGGTTCAGACCGGCTGACCTCAGAACACACCGACGATCCGCACCTCTTGGAGCGTCCACTCCGCGGCTTTCGCCGGCGGGGTGCGTCGAGAAGGATCACCCCGGAGCCGTCCGACGTCCGAGGGCCAGTGCCGATCTCTCCTTGCTGTTCTCTCTGCTCCTGACCCGGCTCGTAGCGGAGAACGTAACCGGCTTCCGCGCGGTTCCCCCTGGTGAGCGGACGGAAGCGGATCGAGGGGTCAAGAAGTGCGCCGGGCTTGACTTGAAGCTGGAATTCGCCGATTGGATTGCCCCCAGGGCAGGCGAGCGGGGGAGCCGCGATCAGGCAGGAAGCCAGCAGAGACAACGAAAGGACGCGCCACATGATTCTTATCGTATTGACGCATAAGACGCGCCAGAAGACGATCCGGCTACGCGCGTTCGTCAAAACCTGGTCGAGAAGAACGTTGAGCTGCCCGCTCTTCTGCCCGATGCGGTCGAGGCTTTGGAGGGTCGTCTCGAGATCCCGGAGCTTGTCGGCCAGGTGCAGGCAGCCGAGCACGGCGAGCTTCGCCGTATCGGCGTTGGGCATTTTGCGGGACAGGTCCGTGCAGCATCGTGTGTCGATCCCGGCGCTCTGGGCGAGCCGCTCCACTTCGCGCGGATCTCCTGCGCCAGCAGGGAGTACGACTGGCCGAGAATCGTGATGCGGACCGGACGCTTTGCCGCGTCGCTCATTGCCTACGCTCCGCTGAGCTGGTCGATCTGGCCGAGCAGCTTCTCGATCCGGCTGCGGACCTTCTTTGCGGTCGGCCCGCAGCGAATCGATTTCGTCCTGGGAGGCCGGTAAGCTGCTCCTCAGTCTCCGTGAGCTTCTTCTCCACCGCCTGCTTTTCGAGGAGCAGAACTTCCTTCTCTTCCTGCAGAGCCTCTTTGTCCTGACGCAGGCGGCTCACCAGTTGCACCGCCTGAATCACGCGGTCTTCAAGGCTGAGGGAATCGGCTTCGGGATCGGCTGGTTCCATGGGCAACAGCTCCGGATCAGACTTCATGTCACGCTCCGCCAGAGCCGTCTTGGCCTTGTCGGCGAGGGCACGAAATCCGTTCTCATCGTGCATCGCCACGTCGGCCAGCACCTTGCGGTCCAGCTTGATGCCCGCCCGCCGTCTTCAGCCCGTGCATGAACTTGAATACGAGATGCCGTTGGTTGCCAGCGCCGCGCCGATCCGGACGATCCACAGCGAGCGGAAATTGCGCTTCTTCTGCTTGCGGCCCCGTAGGCGTACTCGAGGCCCTTTTCGACAGCTTCCTGCGCCGCGCGGTACAGCTTGCTCATGAGGAAGCCCCTTGGCTATCGACAGAGTACGGCGGCGTGAATCTCTGCGATGGGTTCCTCTTAACTCTGGGGCACGTTTTTTCTCCTATTGGTTTCTTGTCTTCTGTCTGCGGCGGATCGGGCACGCCACGCGCACCGGCCGCTCGCGGGACGCGCCCTTAGTAGGGCAGCATCGTATTCAGCACCGCCTGGTCGGCGGCGCTTGCCACCACGCTCTTCACGAGGCGGCGCTTGCGCTTGCGCGACTTCGAGGTCAGGATGTGCCGGGCAAAGGCATGATTGCGGACAAATCTTGCCCGTTCCGGTCTTCTTGAACCTCTTAGGACGCACCTTTATGCGTTTTTAACTTGGGCATACAAAAACTCTGTGCCTGGGAATTTGGACTTTCAGGACAACGCTCTAGTGTAGCACCGGGGCGGTGGGGCTCGGTGCAAGTCCGCCTGGCGGTCAGCGCTGAAGCCGTCCCCGCGGCGGGCGCGTGCGTCTCCAGTTCGCCGTAGCGTGAGCGACGCACCGGAGATGCGGTCCACCGCGGCCTGGAACGCCGCCTCGTTTCGATTTGGAGGGGATGGTGGAAGCCGCTGATCTTGCGCACGAACTGCAGGGCCGCCGCGCGAACTTCCTCTTCGGGGGCCGGCGGGGTCAGAAGTGATAGAGCGTCGGATGCTCCTACGCACACTACAGTTTCGCTCGCGTCCGGAGCGCGAGCAACTACTGTCGGTCTGAATGGGCGACGATGGCGTGCCGACTGCGGGCGAGTGGCCGCGCGAGCAGGTTCCGCGACGGACGGTTCCGAATCCTGGTGAAGGAGACGTCGCATGTCCGGACACGCTCCCGCACAGAAGAGGGCTACAGCGTCTGGTGCCCGCCGCCGGCTGGTCGCGAGGGCAACCGGGAAGAGGCCCTGTCAACATCCGGACGCCATCCAGGGCACCCCTGGGCGCGCTTGCGGGGCGGGCGTGGGCTCCGCGGGGTGGGTGTCCCGGCATGGATGTGGGCGGGTTCGGTCTGACGCTCGGGCGAGCAACTTTGTGGCGTGATCGCCGGAAACGGCGACGGGTCTGAATCGGCAGCATTGGCGTGAACCCGGTTCAACCGCGCGGGCTTCGTCGCGCCGGCCCTGACCTGCCAGAGCCCAGACGCGCAGCGCCGGAACGGTGTCGGTGACCCCGCCGAACGCGGCGTTCCAGTTCCACCAGGCCGCGTCGGCGTCCGCGAAGTGCCCGTCTCAGGAGCGCAGCAAGCGCGACCCGCTTCGTCTGATCCAATAGCGGGGACGGGAACGCGCGCGGTCCGCCCGCCGCGACCATTCGTCCGGCGGCGCGGTTCCGGCCGCCGCGAACGCCGCGATGGCCAGTGAGGGACCGCCGGCTCCGTCCTGCGCCTGCAGCCAGCCGCCGTGCCCGCGGAGGCGGTCGCCCTCGGCAGCGACAGCGCCGCCGGGGATCAGCGCCGCGCCGGCGCTCCCGGTCCATCAGAGCCTCCAGCCGTCGCCGGGCTCCGTTCCCCTCGCCGCGTGCGATATCCCTCTGGCCAGGAACAACTCAGCCTGCCAGGCGCTGGCCGGCGCATGGGTCGCGATGCACTGCGCGGCCATTTCCGCGGCGGCGTCGGTCTCCGGACGAATGCCGCGCCTGGGCCGCCTTCAGCAACGCCACGCCCTGACCGGCTTCAGGTTGCCGGCTGCGTACGCCCTCCTCGAAATGCTCCTTTGCCTGGCGGAACTCGCCGGAACCAGAACGCCGCTTCGCCCATCGAATCCCGCGGATCCGCCTGCCGTGGGTGCAGCTTCTGATACTCATCGAATGCCCGGAACGCCGCCTCGCGCTGCCGCCAAGCGCGAAGGCGTCAGCTGGTTCCACAGCACCCCGGGCGAGGGTGGAGCAAGGTCGAGCGCGCGTTCCAGGTGCCCTGGCCGCTTCTTCGTACTGCGTGCGCTGGCGAGGGCAGCCTGTCCGACCCTGGTCCGGGCGTTCGGGTCGTCCGGTCTCGCTTCCGCCAGGGAGCGGAGGGGACTGAGGCCCGGCGTTCGAGGATGCCGCTCGCCGCGGCTGCTTCGGCTTCGATGTCCCACCGCTCTTCCGCCGACAGCCGATCACCTGCGGCACGCGCCAGATCCAGAACCTGTTCCGCCCCGGCTGCGTCACGGTGCGCGGCGTACTGCACCCACGACCGGTACGGCAGCGGAAAGGCCGGATCTACCTGGATCGCTGCCGCGAACCGCCGGGCTCGGAGCGTCGAGCGTCTCGGCGTAAGGCGAGGGCTTCCTCGCTCCGGTCGCTGGAGGACCTTGCGGCGGCTCGATCGCCCGGGCGGAGGTCCGCCGTTGCCGCGATGAGATCCGGTCCACTGGCCGTCTCGCGCCCGCGCGACCGCCCGCGTGGATGCTCCACTTCCCGCTGCCACGGTGACCTGCCCGCCCGAGGCGGTCACCATCCGCGGACGAGCCTCCCCGTCCGCGGCCCGCGTCCGCTCCGCCGCGGGATCGTCCGAATCCACGGCGACCCGGCCGGCAGTTGCCAGGCAAGCTGGCGCGCCGCCCGCTCCATCCAGTCGAAGGAACGGTCTCCGCTCAGGTTGTCGAATCTCAGAATAACGATTGGCCCGGCAGTGGCAGGCATGCAGCCGAGCTGGCACGCGGGCAAAGCCTGAAGGGCCGCCGCCAACAGAATCCGGGCTGCGAACACGCGTCTCGATCGTCAGCAGATGCTGGAACCCGCAGTTCCCTGATCTCGGCGGCTCCGGCTCATCGGCCAGCACTTCTTCTTGTCCCGGTAGCCTTCCTCGAACGCGATGCGCAGGTACTGCAGTGCCCGCCTTCATAGGTTCTCAGCTTGCGCAGGCCTTGGTTGGTGTAGTAGTGAACTTGGCCTTTCTCCCTCGATGGTCCGCTCTGAAGCAACGTGCCGTACCTGCCGCGCAGGTTCGAATACATCCGGCTCGCTTCCCAGCGCCTCTTGCAGGCTTCCGACGCCTGCTTGTACTTGTTAACCGCGAATTGCGCCCCCAGGTTGCTGTAGACGGAAGCTGGCATGGCGCCGCTCAGGCCTTTGCTGTACCGGGGCCACGGCCTGGCGGTAGCCGGGCGGTGTCAGCGCGTAATACACCGTGCCGATGCTGTTGAGCGCTTCCGCATATTTCGGATTGAGCTTTGCCGCCCGCTCGTACTGTTTCTTTGCCTGCCGCAGATCTGTGAGCTGATGGAAGGCGATCCCCAGCTTATTGTGGACGGCCGCCGAACTCTGGGGCGCCTGACGGTACATCTCGATGGCTTCCCGATACATCTTGCGG
>JADJWL010000014.1:0-92500 GCA_016716385.1 Bryobacterales bacterium
CTTTTATGAGTCTCATACTATTGTTTGTTCTATCCAGCCAGCTGTTTCAGAAAGAGAAACAGGCCAGGACCCTCGAGACGTTGCTAACGACGGCAGTAACGCCGGTCGAAGTATGGCTGGCGAAATCGTTGTTCGCTTCAGCTGTCGGAATAATTTTCGCCGTCGCTGTATGTTTTCTGGTATGCGTAGCTCTGTCGCTTGACCTTGGCTTGCTTGTGCATCCGTCGGGGCGCGCCCTGGTGTTCTTATTCTGCATCATTCCACCATTAGTTGGTAGTATCGTGGCCCTGTTGGCCTTGGCTCATCTGCTATCGTGGAACCCTATCGTATGCAATATTGCGGTGATGCTAGTGGGCATGTCCTATTTTGCTGGTTCGGTCGCTCGGCCGAGAGAATTCGCGCTGAGTTGGCATATGGTTTGGATGTATGCACTTGGCACCATTGGACTTCTGATCGTGGCAAGGATTATGGCACGTTACGCGACGCGCGAGCGAATGTCTTGTACGTAACAGCGGGTTGTTTCAAGCCGATGACGACGGTCATCCTCGCCGGTGGTCTTGGAATGCGCCTGCGGCCCTTCACGGCCGTCCTGCCCAAGCCCTTATTGCCGCTGGGCGAGCGCTCCCTCCTCGAACACCAGATCGCCCGCCTGAAGTCGTTCGGGTGCGATGAAGTCATCGTCGCCACCAACTACAAGTCCGACTTGGTCGAGGCCGTCTTGCGCGACGGCGCGCACCTCGGCGTTCGCGTCACCATCAGCCGGGAAACGATCCCGCTCGGCACCGCCGGACCCCTCAAGCTACTCGAAGGGAAACTGCGCGACCCCTTCCTTGTCGTGAACGGCGACATCCTCACGGCCCTCGACTTCCGCCGCTTCTTCGAGCGCGGCCGTGCCAACTCCGCCAGGTTGACCGTCGCCACCAAGGTGGTCTCGGCTCCGTTCCGCTTCAGTCATGTCCGTTGCGGCCCGGATGACACGCTCCGCGACGTCACGGAGAAGCCGGACTTCCAGCTCGAAGTGCTCGCGGGAATCTATTGCCTCCACCCCTCCCTCCTCAGCCTCATCCCGCCCGGCGCCTATTTTGGCATGGATCAATTGATCCGCCGCTGCCTTGAGGTGGGCGAACCGGTGAAGCGGCACCTCGTTCAGGAGTACTGGCTTGACATTGGCCAGATCGAGGACTACACCAAAGCGCGAGCGGCGTTCGAAGACCGCACCCTGGAGCTGGCCGGATGAGCGCGGCGGCCCGCGCGGTGATCGTCGGTGGTGGCGCCTACGCCCGCAACCTGATCGAAATGGCCCACGCGGCCGGCGCCCTCGACATCGTCGCGGTCCTGGAACGCGTCCCCGCCAGGAAGGGTGAGTGCTTGCTCGGCATCCCAATCGTGGGCGACGATGACTTGCTGCCGGACCTCAGGAAATCAGGCGTGTCCCACGGTCTTGCTGGTGTCGGTGGCGCGGGTGACAACAGGCCGCGCCACGGCGTCTTCGAGCGGTTGGTCGCTTTGGACTTCACACTCCCGTCTCTCGCGCACCCTTCCGCCATCGTCTCTCCTTCGGCGCGGACCGGCCGCGGCGTAATGGTCTTCCCTTTCGCGGCGGTACTGGCGGGCACGCATCTCGACGATAACGTGATCGTCAGCACCGGCGCCCTGGCGTCCCACGACTGCGAGCTCGGTCCCGCTGTCCACCTTGCCCCCCACGCCGTTGTCCTGGGCAACGTCAGTGCCGGCCCTCTGGCGCACATCGGCGCACACGCCACGATCAAGCAAGGTGTTCACATCGGAGAAGGCGCCGTCGTAGGTGCGGGCGCCGTCGTCACCAGGGACGTCCCGGCGTTCGCCGTCGTCGCCGGCGTCCCGGCGCGGCAGATCGGAGCGGTGCGGTGATCGGGGAGCTCTGTGCCCAAAACATGCGCTTTAGGGAGGACTGCCAGCCCGCTAATAGTCACTCTTCGTCATTGCCGATTCATCTGAGGCAGTGTAGCATCAACACAACCAGCGCACGTCGGAATTCCTCTGATGTCGTGGCTGAAGAAAGGAGATCGCTTGTGAAGTCAGTACTAGCAGTTTCTGCGTGTTCGCTTGCATGTGTGGCCATCGGACTCAGTGTTTCCCAACTGGTAAGTCCGCGAACAACAGCGCAGTCAGCGAGCTGCTGCAGCTTTGGAACAGGATGTGGAGATGATCAGGTTTGCTGCTATCCGGGAGATGGCCAAGCTCCCTGTTCCCAAACCAATCCCAACTACTGCAGGAGCGGATCGAGTTGTTCTGGCTGCTGAAGCCTCCATCCCCAATGGTTTCGTGAGGTGAATAGGAGCGCTCTTGAACAGGCAGCCAGCATATATAGAAGGCCTCTGGGGGGGGGGCGCTCCGATATTTGCCAGGCACAGTTGCGGACGTTTGACATGTCTTGATGGCGAGGGGGATACTATCGGTAACGAGCGGTCGAACAAAGCTCAAGTGTCTCTCTCCACCCTCATGACATTTACAGCGACTGTGCCCTATAGGAACACTTTAACTTGCATCTTATGACATTCGCACATTCCCTCTCCAAATTCACCCAGCACCTTCTCGCGACACTACTGATTCTGTCAAGTCTCCTTAATGTCGCATTCATTGTTCGTTTCCGATCGATGGATCAACGAATCAGACAACTGCGGTCGGAACAACGCTTGCTTGAGGGAGTCTTACTACCCTCCATTTCCGGTTCCGATGCTCACGGAAAACACATGACCGTTAAGTACGAGACGCCAAGCGCTGAAGGCAAACAAGTCCCAACCCTAATATATGTGTACAAGAATGACTGTAGCTGGTGTCAGCGAAATGTTGTGAGCTTCGGGAAGTTAGTAACCGCTCTTAAGCGAGATCATCGTATCCTATGTCTCTCGCTCTCCAAAGACACTGCATCTGTTGCCATGAATGATGTCACCGCTAGGATCTGCCCCACAGTTCTTTTCCCCGACCCGGACATCGTTATTTCGTATAAATTGGGATCGACGCCGCAGACATTGCTGATTGCGCACGACGGGCGACTCAAGCGAAACTGGATTGGAGCATACACCGGCAGCACGAAAGATGAAATCGAATCACTCACCGGCTTGGCTCTACCAAGCCTACAGCCAAACTCCGCAAACATGGAACTGAACTAACGGAGGATTCCCGTGAAACAGTATAGTCGTGTCCTATCTTGCCCACGAAGTCAAGAAGTGGGAAATAGCTCCTCCCCTTCGGTAGTAGTAGGAGGGTGCTCGCTCGTGCGGGTTCTTGTCGCAACTGCGTGCGCTCTGTTCTGCGTTGGAGGGCCCTTGAACCTCGAAGCGCAAGAGCAGTCTCCTGAGAAACAACCCACGCCGGCCTGTGAGAACGAAGAAGTATCCGGCCTTCTGCGTCACGCGCTAGCCCTACCTGCCGAATTTGCTAGTGATATCATACTGACGATCGCGGAAAAGGATCTGTGCTCTAGAAGTGAGATCGCTCAGTGGGTCATCGATTCGTTCACTCTCGCCAGCCACGCGCGGCGCCGACTGCCTCAAGCGAGAATGTCGGGGCGAAGCACGGATTCCCGGAACGGTCTGATCTATGCGGCCTCGTCACTGGGCTTAGATTCGCTTACGCTCAAGGTCCGGGCGATACGCGTCTTGTTGAAACACGACCGTCATGCCGCGATGCGTCTGTTCTTCGACCTTCATTCGACATTTGCGCATCCCACACTCGCACCTCGAGTCGCCTGTACATCCGAGATCGTTCCGGACCCCGACTTATACTATATCCTTGCCAGAGAAGTAGTTGGCGCAGTTAGCGCGGACGACTCTGCGCTGCAAACACTCGGTTATTCTCATGCACATGAGTTTCTCCGCTTTGTAATCGCCACCGCCAATAGCCCCCTGGCCATAGGATCTGCCATTGAACTGGTCAACCAGATTAGCAGTCTGGAGAGCGACAGTCTTGCAATTGTATCGGGCGCGTTGGCAGACTCGCTGCGCCGAATAGATGCAGGTGACCGTGCCTTCATGATGGCTCTTTCAAGGACGGCACGAATAGAGAGGACTTCCGTACTGCTTCAGCAAGCGGAACGGAGTCCTCAGCCGCTACTGGAAGCATATCGCATCTACTTGTTGCGTCACTTGACCGGTAAACGTTGCTCCGATGGGGCTCAGGCGAGCAATCGAATAGTCGACCGATTTAATGCTTCTCTTAAGAGACTAGGCATGCACGAAAGTGTGTCTCCAATTGCGAACGGTAAAGACGTGTTAGCCACATCCGGTGCATTGCCACGCGCAGAAGACGATCCATTTTGGGTATCGGGACAATCAAGACAAATCTTGAGAGCAGTGCAACGGTTGCGCTATGGCCGAGGAGGAAAGCCGCACTCCAAGGAGGAGATTGAGTCACTTCAGTGGAGACAGAGGTTCGACGAACTTAACGCTTTGATATCGACATGGAAGATCGATGACGAAAAGGATGATCTCTCGTATATCTTTCAAAAAGGAACAATCTATCTCGCGCTGCTGGAGATGACGGCTGAGAACACTGATTATACGCAGCCTTCGACACTGCTGGCGTCTTTTCTTGCGTCTTCTTATTCAGACGGCCACCGCATAGAGTGGTATTACATTGTCGATCAAGCGTTCAAGCGTGTGATGTCTCTTCCGCCCGCAGTCCAACGGACGTTCTTAGATAGTGCAATACGTTCCGGTAATTCCATCATGGAGGTCCGTGCCAGAATGGCGCAACTTTTAGGTGTGGACCAGGACGGGTGAATCAAGGGTTGCGATTCAGGGATGAGATAGACAAGTTGGCTGTCGTGTGTGGATGCGCGCTAGTCACATTATGAAAATTCCTGTTCCGCCGGAAAGTGTGGCTATTCCTTTGGCCGAGCCTCTCCTGCTCGGCAACGAGACCGCGTATGTCCTCGAGTGCCTCCAGTCGAATCGGATCTCCACGTCCGGACCGATGGTCACCCGGTTCGAACACGCCCTTGAGGAACGGCTCGGCGCCCGATGGGCCGTCGCCACCGTCAGCGGCACCGCCGCGCTCCACGTCGCGCTGCTGGCCGTGGGCGTTAGACCTGGCGCCGAAGTCGTGATGCCCCGCATCAGCTTCGTAGCGCCGGCCAACGCCGTCCGGTACTGTTCCGCGTGGCCCGTCTTCACGGATATCGATTCAGCCCACTGGCAGTGGGACCTCGCCCAGGTTCGGGAGTTTCTCGATCGTGGCTGTGAACGCACTCCGTCCGGCCTCCGCAACCTGCGGTCCGGCCGCCCGGTCGGCGCCCTGCTCGCCGTCCACCTCCTGGGCGGGCTTTGCGATCTGGACGCGATGTTCGAGCTTGCCCGGGAGTTCGGCCTGCCCGTGGTCGAAGATGCCGCGCAAGCCTGCGGCGCCCGGTATCGCGGCCGGCCGATTGGCGCCTCCGCCGGCGGACGAGTGCCCAGCCTCGCCATCGTCAGTTTCAACGCCAACAAGATTGTGACCTCCGGCGGGGGCGGCGCCATTCTCACCAACGATCCCGCCTTGGCCCGCCGCTGCCGCCACTTGACCACTGTCGCGAAACTGGCGGGTCCCGGCTTCGTTCACGACGAGGTCGGCTTCAATTACCGCCTGCCCAGCCTCGCCGCCGCCCTCGGCCTCGCCCAGTTGGAACAGCTCGATGCCTTCCTCGCCCGGAAGAGAGCGATTGCATCTCGCTACGCCGCCTTGCTCGGCCCCGTGCCGTCCATCCGCTTCCGGGTTTCCCCGGAGTGGGAGGAACCGAACCACTGGCTCTGCACGGTCCTGGTGGACGGGGACGCCGCCCCCGTCGTCGCCGCCCTGCAAGCGTCCGGCATCGAAGCCCGCCCGATCTGGACCCCGCTCCACCGTCTCCCCGCCTTCGCCGGTTGCCTCTGCGCCGGTGCCGCCGGCGGGTTTGTGGACCGGTTCTACCGCGGCGCTCTGTCTCTTCCGTCGGGCTGCGGCCTGTCGGATGCCTGTATCCAAACCGTCGCCGGCGCTCTTGTGCGTGCGCTGGCGCCGCGGGAAACGGCGCGAGGCTGTCATGGACTTGGCCGCTGAACGGACGCTCGTGACCGGCGCCGGGGGCTTCATCGGGTCTCACTTGACCGAAGCGCTCCTCGCCATGGGATGCCCGGTTCGCTGCCTTGTCTCGTATCGCGCGCGCGGCGACCGGGGCTGGCTCGATCCCTGTGTCTCCGGCGCGCCGGGACTCGAAGTGCTCGCCGGCGATGTCCGCGATCCTCAGATCGCGGCCGAGGCCGTCGCGGGCTGCTCCGTCGTCTTCCACCTCGCCGCTTTGGTTGGGATTCCGTTCTCCTACAGGTCCCCCGCATCCTATGTCGAAACCAATGTTCGCGGAACCTTGAACCTGCTTCAGGCGGCTCGCGCGGCGGGGGTTCGCAGGTTCGTCCATACGTCCACCAGCGAAGTCTACGGTCAGGCTCTTGTGGTGCCCACCGCCGAGGACGCCCCGCCGCGGGCGCAGTCTCCTTATGCCGCCACCAAGAGCGCCGCCGATCAGTTGGCGTTGTCGTTTCACCATTCCTTCGGCCTTCCCGTGAGCGTGATTCGTCCGTTCAACACCTATGGCCCCCGCCAGTCTGCCCGTGCGGTGGTTCCGGCCATCGTCTCGCAGATTGCCGCGGGCTGCCGGACCATCCGGCTCGGCGCGCTCGACCCCGCCCGCGACTTCACCTTTGTCGACGACACTGTGCGCGGATTCATCGCCGTCGCCGGGGCGGAGGATGCCGTCGGCGAGGTCGTGAATGTCGGGGCCGGACACGAGGTGACCGTGGCCGGGATCTGTGCCGTCATCCAGGAGGTCATGGGCGTCTCGCTCCCCGTTGAGGTCGATCCGGCCCGCATCCGGCCTTCCGGAAGCGAGATCCTGCGTCTTGTCGCCGACAACCGGAAAGCCGCCGCCCTGACGGGTTGGCGGCCCCGCTTCCAGGGCCCCGCCGGCCTCCGCGATGGCGTCCGGAGAACCGTCGCTTGGTTCCGCCAACCTCAACCCGCCGCTCAATCTGGACCGCCCGTCTATGCCGTCTAGCTGCAATAGCACCTGGCGCGAGCCGGGTGATGCGGAAACCCGTGCTCCATGCGCCTCGGGCCGCGTCACCGGAACTGGAAGGAGGACCGCTTGACTCCCGGAGACACCCTGCCGCTATCCCCCGGGTTCGATCCACTCCGCGCCCCGGACCAGCGCCGGCGCCTGCTCTCCATCCAGGACTGCGCGCGCAGAATCCGGAAATGCTGGCGATACTACCAGATCGCCGACTACATTCCCGGCCAGGCGTTTTACAACCTCGCCGAATATCCCCTGCGCCCCGCTGTGTATCCGGATCGCGATGACGAAAGCCGCCTTGCCGCGCTGGCCTCGGCCGGTGTCGGTCTCGTCCAGCTCCATTCGGAATGGTCCGACCCCGGCCGCCTCTTCGGCGGCGACCCGTTCACGCCTGCCGATCCGGCTGGATTCAGGCGGTTTGTCCAACTCTGCCACGAACACGGCCTGAAGGTCATTTGCTACGTCAGTAGCGGCTATTTCCCACGCACCGATCCTGATTTCCGTCCGGATTGGGCGCTCTCCGAACGCTGGGACCGCCAGGACACGTACTTGCGTCTGGCCCGCTGTTCCCCAGCCAGTCCCGGCTGGCGTGCGTACTTCCTCAGCCGCCTCGACCGGCTCCTCGATGAGTATGCAATCGACGGGATCTATAACGATTTGGGCTACCTGCCCTTACACCGTTGCCGTGAAGATTGGCCCTCGACCCACGTCGAGGCCTTTGAGGAGTCCGAGCGCCGGGACGGCGCGCTTGAGGACTTTCTCACCATGATCTACGCTCGCGTCAAGAGCGGCCGCGGGATTGTCAAGATCTTCGATTACGGATACCGCGTTCCACAGGTCTACAACCGCATCTACGATTACCTTTGGGTGGGGCCCGGCGTACCACAGGACGCCGATGCCATGCGCCTTGCGGTGAAGCACTACCTGCCCTACGTCGTTCCCTTGGTCGACAAAGCCAGGCTCCAGAGTGAATCGGCTGCCGGACCCTTCCCCGAACAGGACCTCTATCTCAACACGCTCCCGTATGTGCAGTTCCCCTTGTTGCTCTCGGGCCGCCCGTTTACCGGGGAGCGCTCCCTGGCGGCGCCGGACCATCGTGTCCCGGACGGCGGCTTCTCCCGTTGGGATTTCGCCCGGCGCATCCTCGAGGTCCACCGCCAGAGTCCGGCCGGCCCGCACTCCTACGGGTGGTGGGATAGCTGTCCCGGCAGCCCGGATGTCCAGCGAGTCTTCAACGAATGGCTCTCCGTGTACCGCCATTTGACTCCGCAGCACACCATGGTCTTCGTCGAGGTCGGTGACTGCGACTACGCGCCCTGCCTGCCGGAGGGCGTCGTCCTGACGGTGTTTGCCGGTGTGGCTGTCCATCTCCTGTTCGCCAACTATTCGCAGGTCGCAGTAACCTTGGATGTTGCCGGCGTGGAAACCACCGCTGGCGAACCTGTATCCCAACTGCACCTCCCGCCCAGAAGTCTCACTGTGCGGGTTGGTTCGTTTGGCGCCTTCGCCGATGATCCTCCCATCCCCCAATAGCACCCTGCGATAGCGGGGTGATGCGGCGGTCCTGCCCCCAGCGCGTCGCGAACCAAGCCTGATCCAACAGAACTGCCCAATCTCGTAGCCCTAGCGTCCCACCCCGGAACCCGCCCGCAGCCGCCACAGCAGCGCGTACCCGGCCATCACCGGGTTCCGTGACCGGGCGCACAACTCGCGAACCGCCACCCCTTCCTCGGACTCCCGCGCCCATCCCGTCAGGTACTCCTGCATGCTCCAAAACCAGACACTCTTCTCGTCGATGCGCGCGAACGATCCTTCGATGAACTCACCCGCTTCGTCAAGGGCCTGAATCCGGTACGGTCCCAGCGGAATGTCCTTGATCAGCGCAAAATACGCTTGAGCCTTTTCGTTATAGTGATCCAGAAACTCCTCCTCCCGCTCCGGCGCCCACTCCTTCATGTCTCGAAGGAGCGCCTTGATCCCGTCCTCGATCTCTCCTGGCCCCAGGCCCGTCGCCGCAGCCCTTCGAATCCGTGTCCGGAACTCCTGAAACTTCCGCAGGATCTCCTTACCCCGGCCCTTCTCGAAGGATTCCACGTCGTCCAGAGAATCGTCCCGCTGGACCGTGATCCGGATGTCGTCCGGCCCAATGGCGGAAAACCCGTCGAAACCAGGGGCTCCCTGAAGCACGGACTCGTTGAATCCCGCCGCCACCGGGATCTTGCTCAAATCGAACGGCAGCGCCTCTGCCGCCGCCTCCGCGTCCCGATTCCTCAGCCGTGCCGCTGCGTCCCGGCATTGCGGCGTATTCAGGTTGGTGACAATGAATCGCCGCACCGCCGCCACGAACGGCCGGCTATCCAGCGATAATCGCTGCAATCGATCCATGAGTTCCTGAACCACTTGCCATTTCTCCGCCGTGAACGCGACGAACGGCCGGAAATCTCCCTCCATCCGCGCCATCGCGCCCCCCAGCGCGGACACGAGCGCCGCCGTCCGCTCCCGCGGCAATTCCAGCTTCACAATCATGCCCGCGGCGTCGAACACCTCCGCTGGAACGCTCGCCTCCCCCGCCGCCCGGTCGATGGCGGTCTCCAAGTCGCGCCTCGCCTCCTCGGATGCGGGCAGCGGTGGGCGCCGTAGCTCTGCCATTGCGCGGTAATACACCGCCAGGTCGGGTGTCAGCGGCTCCCGGCAGCCGCCCGCCGCGAACTGCGGCTTCCGGATCCCGGTAAACATCACAACGGCACGGGTTTTGTCCAGCGGTGCCATGGCCAAGGCGATGCGTACGCGCAGCGAAAGTGCGTCGATCCCGGGGCGCGAAGCATACTGCCGGTGGCCGGCGCGGGTGTCCCGGTTCCAGTTCAAGGACGACCTCGGCGCTGGCGGCTCACTCACGCGGCTCGCGGACGCGAACGCCTCCTCCAGAAGTTCCCGCCTCCGCCGCGTCCGCTGTCCTGGCAACTGCGAGACCGCAAGCAGAATGTCCGCCGCAAACTCGTTCGGCATCGCCGGCGCCAGCCGTTCCAAGGTCTCCAAGGCCTCTGTCCGGTCAAAGGGCTCATCCGGCTGTTGGCAGAAACAGCAAGCCGGCACAGCGAGCAACAGCAAACCAGCCCGGTGCGCCCGTCGACCCTGTAGAAGCCGCATGAATCTGGCTCTTCCGATTCGTACCATGGACAACCTACCCACACCCTACCATTCAACTCAATCGGATTCCACAGAGGCCAAAGCCACACCGAAGAACGACTCAACATCGTGGCGGATCCCTGGTGTGTATGCACCCATCCAGTAGCGAACAACCTTCCCGTCAGTCCCGATTGCTGCCGTTTGCGGGACTCCGCCTCTGCTTAGAGCGGATCCCCCCGAACCAAGCGGTCCAATTCCAATCTCGTACGGCGGATTGTGTGCGTCAACGAACACCCCGAGGCCCTCCGAAGTTATCGACAATCCAAGAAACTGGTAAGAGCTGCTCTTAGCCATAGCCAGGAAATTCATGTTAGTCTGATTTCTCTTGGACCATCTGCAACCTGGGCTAAAAACGTAAAGGATCGAGGGCCGTTCCGCACCTTCGAAATGCACCTTCCTGATCGATCCGGAAACATCCACGATTTCGATGGCCTCGATCAGATCGCCTTCGTTGAGTCGGCGTTCACGATTGAGAGTGGCCACCGTATTCTTGAGACTCCTGCTATGCGCGACAAGAAAATAGTTTGCGGCTGCCGATATCGCCGTGAGCGTCGTGAGCCTTCTCCTCGTCAGCAGCGAGGAGCCATCTTCGTTGTCTTTTGACCGAAGCGTCATGCCTTGCACCTTCCTGACCGATCCTGAGTAGTATCCCTCTAGTCAATTTCCAAAAACTAAAGCAAGTCGATCGTCGGACAATGCGTCGTTCACCATTTCAACGCACTAGAGCTTGCTAGAAGGCCTCTCCTCGCTTCTATCTCCTGAAAAAAGACGGTAGTGCTCATCGCGCGATGTAGGTATCTCACTCCCAGCGCCAGTTCCCAAGCGCCGAGGCCGACGCTCCGAGGACAACCCCATCATCGAGTCGCCGGGCGCGAATAGAGCCGCTGCGTCGTCAGACGCGAATCATCGGGAGCCAGTTCCCTTCTAACGCGGCGCCATTAGCAGTTGATGGAGCACGTTCCAGGTTGTTGGGGAGAGCATCCAGTTCCCAGGCATTGAAGACCTGACGCGCAGTCAAATGCCTTCAAACAACAGGTAGACCCCGCCCGGACGACATCCACGGGTCCGATGATTTGCCAGATGGCAAGGCCAATACCCAGCATGGTAGCGCCGCAAAGCAGCGGCGCTCCAATTCCTTCGGCTTCTCGTCGCTTCATATCTGCTTTCCTCTCTACGTTTGGACCACCGGGAAGGGCTAGATCAAGCCGGACCCCTCCTGGTTGCACTCAGCATACTGGCTTCATTCTGTGACATCAATAGCGACTATTGACTATCTCTGTAGAGCTGAACAGGCCTTTATCTCAACACGCTCCCGTATGTCCATCGCGGCCCCGGACCATGGGTGTCCCGGACTGCGGCTTCTCCCGTTGGGATTTCGCCCGGCGCATCCTCGAGGTCCACCGCCAGACTCCGGCCGGCCCGCACTCCTCCGGATGGTGGGATAGCTGTCCCGGCAGCCCGGATGCCCAGCGAGTCTTCAACGAATGGCTCTCCGTGTACCGCCGTTTAGCGGCGCCGTTCACCGTGGTCTTCGTGGAGGCCGGTGACCCGATTACGTGCCCAGCCTGCCGGAGGGCGTGATTCTTACGGCATTTGCGGGCGTCAAGGTCTATTTGCTATTCGCCAACTACTCGCATGCTGAAGTGCGCTTGGACGTTGTCGGAATGGAAACCACCGCTGGCGAACCTGTATCCCAACTGCACCTCCCGCCCAGAAGTCTCACTGTGCGGATTGGTTCCGACATCGATCGCTAGGGGCCGCGGGAGCCGCCTTTCCGGGCCTCAGTCGATCTCTTGCACGGCGACTTTGACCTCCACCGTTTCTGCACTGTCGGCTGTCACCTCGGTGGCGCGCGACCGCGCGCCCCAGATCCGTTCCAAGGACTCCGGTGTCCTGTCCAACTTCCAGTTCCAGCCAAGCACCCTGTACTTGCCCGGCGCCACTGCCACGGGATCGAGGCGGCCCGATTGATCCGTCTGCTGAAGAATGCCGCTCACCGACAAGTCCGCCGCCGAGGTGGCATGCTCCGGAACCATCGAGACCCAGGCATGCGGTATCGCCCCGCCCTCCCGGTCTGTCACCACGGCTCCCAACAGCGCTCCATCCTGCCCGATCGTCACCGTCAGTTCGGCGGGTCCCGGGCGCGCTCCCAGGCGCATCGGCCGGCCGAGCACCGATTCTCCCGCATAGACCATGCCCTTCACGTACAGGCGCCCGCGGAGTCCTTGCACTGCCACGTCGTAGTCGTCCTGCCGCCCGAGGAAAGTGAATTCGCCCGGCAGCGAAGCCGTGCCGCCTCGCGACGTGTCCACGTTCGCCAGGATGACGCCGTTCGCCGGGCGGATCGACACCGTGAGAGGCTGTTCGAACGGCTCCCGCGGCGGCTGTCCGTCCCAAACAAGGCGCCCCGCCAGGGGAATGCGGGGCGCTGGCGTGACCCGGACGTCTTCGGAGTGGCGGTCCGCGACGAAGACCTCCGCGGTGCCGTAGAAGGCTTCCATGCCCGGCTGGGGCGCAGGCCGCCAGGAGAGAAGGCGGTACTCGCCGCGCGGCCATCCGCAGGTGCGGAAATTCCCCTCAGCGTCCGTCTGCCCGCGCCGCTGGCCCCCGAACGTCGCCATGCCGGACGCGGGCTCCGCCGGCCGGAGAATGTATTGGAACACGCCGGGTGTACCCGCCTGAATGGATCCCGCCACACAGAACGCGGGCGTCCGCGAGATCCGGAAGTCCATGCCCTCGCGCTCCTCGCCATCCCGCAGCGTGATCGTCTGCGCCGCGCCGATCGTATCGGCGTCCGGATAGTACACCGGAGGATAGACGGACGGCACTTCGTCCACTTCCCGGTCCGCTGGCGGTCGGGCCACGAGCAGGTGTCCGATCCCTGGGGGAATGTCCGGGATCCGGTAGCGGCCCTCGTCGTCCGCGGTCGCTGTGCGTCCGATCGCATAGCGGAGCACGCCGCGGTCGTATTCGCGTCGGAGCAAGCGGACCTGGAAGTGAGGGAGCGGATTGCCTTCGTCGTCGGCCAATTTGCCCGCGAGCGCGCCTAACCTGGGGAGTTCGAAGTCCGCTGTGGCGCTTTCGCCCGGCAGAAGGCGCAGAACGCGGGTTTCCCACGTCCAAAGGCCCGCGCGGCGGATCTCGACGCGGCAGGTTCCGGCCGGAAGGCCGCGGAAGACGAACCTGCCCGGCCCTTCCATGGTGGTGTGGAACCGGATGGGCCCACAGAACGCGTCGGCCAGGATGTCCTGGATAGGGAGGCCTCCCGTTTCGCGCACAGTGCAGCGGATGGAGCTAGGCGGAGGATCCCGCTGCTGTGCGGGCGCGAGGGGTCCGAGGAGGGCGGCCACGATCGCGCAGGGCAGGAGGAGGCGGGCACCCGCTGCCCGCTCACGCGCTCGTGGCTTCCGTCCAGCCCGGTGCACCACGCCAGTGAGAGCCAGTCTTAGCATTGCCAACACCCGGTAGACACGAGCGCTCCGTCAAACCGCCTCCGTTCAGATAGACAGAAAGCGCCCCTCTGCTTCGCCTGCAATATCGCTCCGCCTACTCGTCGCACGCCGGAGGTTCAGAGTCGGGCTTCGCCATTGTGCGAATCAACTCCGTGGCCTCCGATTCAGTCAGAAACCCAACGTGGACCGCCTCAATGAGACTCCGATTGTTACCACACTTCTGCATGATAAGGGTAGTCGGCACTGTGCCCAGTCCAGTCAACATTTGAAAGGAAGCCATAGCTTTTACTTTCATAATGGAATAATGCGCTACGCGGCCGTTGGTTAATGTGTATGCCTCTTCCGGCGGGCTCCCGAGTCCCGTATGAACGAGCCAAAGTTCGGTTCGAGAGAGGTCTACGGAATCCAGAAGTTTCCTCCAGACTGGAAACTGGGCGGTGCAGACTTGGCATCGATCATCGAACAGCAAGACTAATTGAGTTCCTCCCGTCGGCACCGATGCCGCCTCACTCACGTTGGACTGGACCACCTCGACGTTGTCTAGCAGGCGCAGCGGCAACCCATAGACCATCGGAAGGGGTCGGCCAATAGCTCCGGAAGCGACTTTTGCCAGCGATAGAGCCTCAACCCGAAGACGTGTATTCTCCTGGGAAACATGCCAAGCGAACCAAAGAATCGACAACCCGCAAGCATATGACAACGCCATCCAACTTCTCAGTGCCACGGATCTTGTCATCTTCATAGGCGCTCGCTTAGAGTCCAACCAGCACAACCAGCGCTGGAGGTGACCAGCATCTCATTCCATTTCCATCACCGCTTAGTAGGGACAGGTCATAAACCGAAACGACCTCGGTCCGGATCGCCGTCAGCAGCCAAAGCAACCGATACCCAATGGATCCGGACAGCAACCCTGCGACGCGTGGCACCCGTAGCCGCACTGCCTGTCCCAGGTGCCCTTCCAGCAGGGGGTGTTTTCGATGGCACAGCAGTACCCCCCAGCCTGTACGGCAGTATACGGATTGTACATGGCAGAACCGATGACCATCGCCAAGCCCATGCCTATTCCTACAATTGGGTTCACGGTCCGTGATGCATCCCTGCCTTCACGCCGATCTTCTGTATCCTGCTCCTCGCGGTATCGCATCCTGGAGAACCCTCCTTCCTCTTCGATTCTTAACCCCCTGCAGGCCTCAGTCAATAGCGACAACTCGCTATTTTGCTGTTTTGCACCACTGCAAAGACCACTTGTGTAGTCGGCCCAGTTGCCCTTCAACCTCCGTCGGCAGTCGGAGTCCTTGACCGCGAATCTGAGCTATCCAAAGTACGCCATTGCAAGGGCAATGCGCACACGCAACGAAAGGGCGTCGATCTCGGGGCGCGAAGCATACTGCCGGTGACCGGCGCGGGTGTCCCGGTTCCAGTTCAAGGACAACCTTGGGGCGCGTGGGTCGCTCACGCGGCTCGCGTACGCGAACGCTTCCTCCAGCAGTTCCCGCCTCCGGCGCGTCCCCTGGCCCGGCAACTGCGAGATCTGGAGCAGCATGTCCGCGGCAAACTCGTTCGGCATCGCCGGCGCCAGCCGTTCCAACGTCTCCAAAGCCTCGGCCCGGTCAAGGGGCTCATCCGGCTGTTGGCAGAAACAGCAAGCCGGGAGAGCGAGGAACAGCACAGCGGCCCGCTGCACCCGGCGAACCCGCTGAAGCCGCATGAATCTGGTGCTTCCGATGCGTACCATGGACCACGTACCCCACCCTACCCTTCCACGTCCCGTCATGGCCCTGCCCGCCTGCGTGTTACAATGTATTACGTGAAGGCCACGCTCACTGTCCGCCTGGACAAAGACCTTGAGTGCCTGCTCGACCGCTTGTGCGAGCGCACAGGCCAGAGCCGCAGTGACCTCGTCCGCCAAGCCATACGGCGAGAGGTCTCCCTCCAACGATTCGAGGACTTGCGCCGGCGGGTTCTGCCGTTCGCTGAAGCCCGGGGGTACCTCACCGATGAAGATGTCTTCCGCGACATCTCGTGAGGATCTTCCTTGACACCAACGTGCTGGTTGCCGCCTTTGCCACCAGGGGTCTGTGTGCCGACGTGCTGCGGACGGTGCTTGCGGAGCACCAGTTGATTACCGGAGAAGTCGTCCTCGATGAGCTTCGTGACGTACTAACGCGGCGTTTCCAGTTATCGCCTGGCGCCGTGGCGGACATTGTCGCCCTGCTTCGGGCGCAGGAAGTCATCGCGAAGCCATCTGTTCCGTCAGACATTCCGGTGAGGGACCCCGACGATCGATGGATTCTCGCTTCCGCTGTCGCCGGTCGGGCAGACGTTCTCGTAACCGGTGACCAGGATCTCCTCGCCATCGCAGATCAGGCGCCGCTCGCGATTTTGAGCCCGCGTAGCCTCTGGGATCGTCTCCGCTCCAGAGCATGACCCGACGCCGTCAGCCCCCATAGCCCCTTGCGATAGCGGGGTGATGCGGTAACGCGTATCTGGACCCCAACCCAACCGCTTCTGGCCCCGTAAACCATTGCCTCTGGAAGCGAGCCAGCCCGGCGCGACCCGCCGGCATTTCCCTGCCATGCGATACTGGAAAAGCGAGGCAGCACCTACACCCCCAGCCCCGCCGCCGGCGCAAAAAATTCCGCGCATCCGAACCCAATTCGTCCAACCCGCCCCCGGCGCCGTCACACCGATTCGAAATTTTCTAACCCCCTCAAAAAACAAGCCAACCCCATTCCACAGCCCCTCGTCCGCTTCCACCCCCATGCCATCCTGCAAGTGAAAGGACACCTCACGCAATGGCAACCGAAAAACAAATCGCCGCCAATCGAGAAAACGCCCGCCGTTCCATCGGCCCCAAATCGCCCTCCGGAAGATCCCGCTCTTCCCGGAATAACCTCATGCCTGGCCTCTTCGGCCGCGAGTTCGTCATCGCCGCCATCGAAAATCCGGCGGACTTCGACGCGCTCCTCGCCTCCCTCACCGCCGAATTCCAGCCGGAATCCGCCCACGAGCAGCTTCTCGTCTGCCAGCTCGCCCGCCAGGTCTGGATGGCGCGCCGCGCAGCCCGCGTCGAAGCCGCCGTCACCGCCCACGCCCTCGACGCCGCCGGCCGCGACCTCTGGGGCGATCAGCCCCCGCCCGCCGACCCCGGCCTCGCCGCCGCCCTCGACGCCCATTGCCTCGGCGTCGCCTGGGCCCGTGACGCCTCCCGCAGCATCGCTCGCGCCCAGCACCACCTCGCCATCCTCGACCGCAACATCGCCCGCACTCTGCGCCTCCTCAAGCGCCCCAAAGCCGCCGTCGCCGTCCAGGAGCTCCGCCATGCAGGACTGTAAGATCTGCTCTCATCCCGAGCGCGCCGCCATCGAAGCAGCCATCCGCGCCGGCGCCCCCTGGCAGGACGTCGCCGCCCGCTGGAACCTCTGCCCCGTCGGCTTAGCCTGGCACGCCTTTGCGCACCTCCGCGGCTACAACCCGGCCAAACCCAGCGCCCCCCTTCCGCCCCTCGTCGAGCCAGAAACCCCAGCCACACCCAAAGTGAATCCCCAGGAAGACGCCTATTGGCGCGCCGTCCAGCAGGCCATGGCCCGCGCTCTCAAGCCCTTTCCCGCCGCCTTCGACGCCATCCGCGAAGCCCTCATCGCCCTCGACCCTGCCCTCTTCGAAGAGCCCGCGCCTGCCGGCGGATGATCGCCATGCCGTCCTCTGACGTCACCGCTTTGGCTTGGTGGCGCCGGTCTGGAGAGGATCTCAGGCTGAGGCGGATCCTTCGTCGTCGACCGCTCGAATGAGCGCCCTGATGTAGCCGAGGGTGTAGGCGAACTGCTGCGCGCCACCGGGGTCGGCGGCCAGCGACGGGACGTGGTCGGGCATCAGCATGCCGTCATAGCCGACCTCCTTGTACACGCGCAGCGCCTTCAGCATATCGACGTCGCCCTCGTCGATATACGTCTCCTGGAAGTTGCCGAGCCCCCCGCGAATGTTGCGGAAGTGGACATTGAAGATCTTCTTGCGCGAGCCAAAGTAGCGGATCACGTCGTAGATCTCTTTGCTCGGCTCCCGCAGCATCTCCGAAACCGTCCCCTGGCAGAAGTTGAGACCGTGGTACGGGCTTTCCTCAATCGTGATGAACCGTTTCAGTCCCTCAACGGTGCCGAGGACCTCGGTGACGCCGCGCCAGCGGTGCGGCGGCGGAATCGGGCCGTCGAACGGGTGGAGGGCAAGCTTCACCTTGTACTCATTCGCCACCGGTACAACGCGGCGCAGGAAGTAGGTGATCGTCTCCCATTTCCGCTCGGCGTCCATGATCCCGGCTTCGGTCAGCGGCGGATCCTCCTTCGCCGCCGCGAGCTTGAGCGTCGAATACGTCGCCCCGCCGCGTCCGGGCGTCGAAGGACTGCGAATGAAGCCGAGCACGGTGAAGTTGTACTTGGCGGCCGGGATCCCCGCGCGTCCGACGTTGCGGATCATGTCGCACAACGCGTCGATCTCCCGGTCCCGTTCGGGCGACTTGCCGAGCAGCGTGGCCTTATAGGGAGATTGCGCTATCGGCACGCTCGACAGCGGCAGCGGCACCATGTCGAGGTGAAGGCCGAACGATTCGACGTGCTCGCGGAGCCGCTTCAGCGAATCGACCGACCACGCCGGACCGGGCGTCATCGACGGTTCACGCGAGCAGATATGATTCACGCCGATGGCGGCCATCAGGCGCAGCGCATTGTCGGACTCGGGGGTCGTGGCGCCGATGTGCTGCGTGCCGGCCTTGAACCGGACACGGGCGGGCGGTTGAGCGGCGGATGGGACGGCGCCCGCGGCGCCAGCGGCGGCTGCAGTCTTGAGGAATTGATTGCGGGTCATGTTGCGTTCTCCAGGCGCAGTAGCGCGCAAGCCATCGCGAATTTCTCTAATCATATGCCACTCCCGCCCCGCACGCCGCCCGTGCCGATCGCCGATGTATCATCATGAAGTGTTCTGGCTGCTTATCAGTGCGATGCTGATCCCGGCGGCCGCTGCCGGGACAGAGTTCTCACGAACCGTCTACGGGGCCTTGGAGGAAGCGGGGTGCCGCTCCTGCCATGGTCCGGACGGCGTGGCCTCCCCGACGCGGCTGCATTTTCCCGAACCCGGCGCGACGCCCGGCCGCATCGAGGCGTTCGGCAAGTCGCTGGTCGCCCTGGTCGACCGTGAGAACCCCGCGTCGTCGCTGCTGGTGACCAAGCCGACCAATCGCGTCCCTCACGCTGGAGGACGGCGAATTGCGCCCGGCAGCGAGGCCGACCAGGCTCTGCGCGCGTGGGCGTCGCGGCTGGCGCGCCTCCCCGAGAGCGAGCGCATCCAGGCGCTCCGCTACGAGCGGGACGGAGCCCGGGATCAGGAACGCCACGCCGGCCCGGTCCTGCGGCGGATGACCCATGCGCAGTACAACAACACGGTGCGCGATCTGCTTGGCGAACTCGGCCAGCCGGCCAGCCAGTTCCCGCCCGAGGACTTCGTGAATGGCTTCAAGAACCAATACGGCGCGCAAAGCCTGTCGCCGATGCTGTTTGAGGCCTACAGCGCCGGTGCGGAACGTCTGGCGCGAAATGCGTTCCGCCGCGGCGCCATCAGGCGGCTGATCCGGTGCGATCCCTCACCGGAGTGCGGCGCCGAGTTCATCCGGTCCATCGGCCTGCGGATGTTCCGCCGCCCGTTGAGCCCCGCCGAACAGCGGCGCTACGCGGCTCTTCTCGAAGGAGATTTCTTCGAGGGCGCGCGCAGCGTGATCGAGGCGATGCTCCAGTCCCCGCATTTCCTCTTCTATCTCGACGAAACGCCGGACGCGGCCCTGAAGCCTTACGCGGCGGCGAGCCGGTTGTCCTACATGATCTGGAACTCGACTCCCGATGAGGCGCTTCTCGACAGCGCGGCCTCCGGTGCGTTGAACTCCCCCGAGGGACTCACCCGCGCCGCCCGCCGCCTGCTGGACGATCCCAGGGCGAAAGAGGCACTGGGAGAGTTCGTCTCGCAATGGCTGCGCTTTGAGAGCGTCCTCGCCGCCGGACGGGATCGCCGTCTGTACCCGGACTTCTCCCGCGAAACGGCCCTTGCCATGACCGAGGAAGCGCGGCGCCTGGTCGATGGCCTGGTGTGGCAGGACCGCAACTTCATGGAGGTGTTCACCGCCGACTATGGCTACATCAATACCGAGCTGGCCCGCGTGTACGGTCTGCCCGCTCCGGCCGGCGAGTTCGAACGCGTGACGTTTCCCCCTGAGTCCGAACGGGCCGGATTGCTGGGCCAGGGGTTGGTCCTCACCCTGACCTCGACCCCGAACGAGACGTCCCCCACGGCCAGGGGGCTGTTCGTGCGCGAGCAGTTTCTGTGCCAGCACGTGCCCGACCCGCCCCCGGGTGTGAGCACGGACCTGCCCCCCCCGAGCGAGGCAAAGCCGCAGACGAACCGGCAGCGGCTCGGCGTGCACGCGGCCGACCAGGCTTGCGCGTCCTGCCACAGCCTGATCGATCCGATCGGTTTCGGCCTGGAGAAGTTCGACGCCGTGGGCGCGCGGCGGGAGCGGCAGAAGCTGGTCTTTTATCCGCTGGACCGCAAGAGCAAGGAACCACCGCGGATCGTCGAACTTGACCTGGATACGAAGGGCCAGATCGCCGGCGTCCCCGATTCCGATTTTTCGTCGCCCAGGGAATTAGGCGAGGTCCTGGCGCGCACGGCCCAGTGCCAGGAGTGCGTGGTGAAGCAGTATTTTCGCTACGTGGCCGGCCGTACGGAGGAGGCTGGAGACCGGCAAACGATCCGCCAGGTCTTTGAGGAGTTCCGCCGGTCCGGATTTCGCTTTAGGGAGATGATGGTGACGTTGGCGCTGGCACGGGAATTCCCCACAGCGCGTGAGGGCGGCGATGTTTCGCGGCGGCGCACGGAATAGTCTCCGCGCCGCCGCGGTGGTTCTCGCCCTGGCTGGCCACGTTCCGGCTCAGGACCGCGCCGTGGCCGAGTGGGTGCTCCGGCAGGGCGGCGAAGTGCGCATCGCCGGCGGGGAACCCCTGCGGGATCTGCTCGATCTGCCCGAAGGCGAGTTCCGCCTCACGACGGTCGACCTCTACGGCACCACGGCCATTCCGAAAGATCTCGAGCGAATCGGCAGCCTGACCGAATTGCGCGAGCTTTTTGTCAGCTCCCGCCTCTACAGTCCGTCCAGCGGCACGAAGGCCGACTTTGCCGACGAGTCCTTCCAGTTCCTGGCGCCGCTCACCAAGCTCGAAGTGTTCCACGTGAGTCTCCATTTCCTTCCCCTGGTCGACATTTCCGATGCGGGCTGGGCTCAGATGCGGGGGCACACCCAGATGAGAGATTTGCGGCTCGCGCTCAGCAGAATCACCAAGCCGGAGGTGCTGGCGCCGTTTGTCAACCTACAGTCCCTTGATCTGTCCCAGGCCTATGTTTCGGATGAGGCCATGGCGGCACTGCGCGGCATGAAGAACCTGAAGCGCCTGAGCCTTGCCGGAACGCTGGTGACCGAAGCGGCGCTCGACAACATCCACGACCTGATCCAGCTCGAGGATCTGGATCTGACCGGTGTCCGCCTGACCGACAGCGGACTCGAAGGATTGAGGAATCTGACCCGGTTGCGCAAGCTGAGCCTGCAGGGAGCCCCGGTCAGCGATACTGCGGTGAACACCCTGCTGACCTTCCGGGATCTCCGCGAGCTGAACCTCTACCGGACGAAGGTCGGCAACGCAGGCCTCGCCCGCTTGCGGGAACTGCCCCATTTAGCCGCGGTCGATCTGCGCTACACCGGAGTGACACGGTCCGGTGTGACGGCCTTTCTCGCAAGTCTGCCGGACTGCCGGGTGCACTTCGTCGACTCGACGCCCTTGCCGGTGAGACACCGTGGACCAGACCGCCCCTCCGGCACGGACGAACAGTCGATTGCCACCTGGATTGGCGCATTCGGCGGTACCGCCACACTCGCGGGCGGCCGGATTGACTCCATCGACCTGTCTGGCACTCTGGTCACGGATGGCGATTTGGAGTACCTCTCGCCGCTTCGTGCTTTGCGCGGATTAAATCTCGAAGCGACCGAAGTGAGCGACGCCGGACTGGCGCGGCTGGCGAAGCTGACGGCTCTCGAAGACCTCAACCTTTGCTCCACCGCTGTCTCCGATCGCGGCCTGCCGCATCTGGAAAAGCTTCATCGCTTGCGCCGTCTGTCTCTCTGTCACACCGCTGTCGAGGGAGAATCACTGGACCACCTGACCGCCCTGCCACTGGCTGAACTCGATCTCAAGGGAGCACCGGTGGGCGACCGGGGTCTGGCGCTGATCTCGAGGCTGACCCACTTGCACCGTCTGAATCTGGCCGGCACCGATCTGACCGACGCCGGCCTCGCCGCCCTCGCCGCCCTCGGGAATCTGCGGATCCTGGATCTGCATGGCACCGACGTGGGAGACGCGGGACTTTCGCACCTGGCCGTCATCGCTTCGCTGCGGGAACTCAGGCTCAATCATGGCCGCTTCACGGACAAAGGCGCTCTGCAGCTTCGGGCACTGCGGAACCTCGAGCGCCTGGAGATGATGAGCACGCGTGTCACCGACGAAGGTCTTCAGTTCCTGGGTGAATTGAGCAGGATCGCGGTCCTGAAGCTGAACTACACCAAGGCGTCGGACAAAACGATCGAGCTGCTGAGAGCGTCGGCTCACCTGAAGGAACTGGGCCTGGACCACACGGAAGTGACCGACGAAGCCATCCCGCACCTTCTGCCGCTCTCCGGGTTGCGGTCGCTCGATCTCTACCATACGAAGGTCACGCAGGAAGGAGTGAAGCGGCTGCGCGAGGAGTTGCCGCAGAGCCTCATTCTCTGGGAGCTCGATTCGGCCGGGCGGCGCGGAATCTAGACCATGCCGAACACGACCATCCTGCTGATCGCCGCACCTGCCGTTCTACTGGCCGCCGGTCCGGCGTGGCTGGCCGCCCTCGGTGGCCGGGTGGAAACCGGCGCCGCGGGGGAGATCACCGCCGTCGACCTGCGCGCCTCCTGGGTGACGGACGGCGATCTCCTCGATCTGGCCCGTCTGCCTGCGCTGCGGCGGTTGGACCTGTCGCGGACGCGCATCACCGACCAGGGACTCTCCTACCTGAAGCAGGCCGCTGGCATGGAAGAGGTCAACCTCGCCTTCGCCGAGAAGATCGGCGATCCGGCCCACGCGACAGTCCAGCAGTGGAAGAAACTCCGCCGGCTCACGCTCCGCGGAACGGTCATCGCCGACGAGACGGCCGCCGCCGCGGCCCGCCTGCCGGGTTTGGAGAGCCTGGACATTGCCGATACGATTGTGGGAGACGTGGGAATTGAGTCTCTCAGTCTGGCGCCCAAACTCCGCGAACTGGCGATCGGCAACACCCGGATCTCAGAGCTGGGCTACCAGTCCCTGCGACAGTTCACCACGCTCGAAACTCTCGACCTGAGCGGCGGCCGGCATCGAGGCCCCGCGACGCTCAATGAGCAGTCGGTGGAGGCGGTCGCCTCGCTGCGGCAGTTGCGCGTCCTGCGCCTCGGACACACGAAGTTCCCGGCGAAGAGTATGGCGGTTCTGCGGACGCTCGAGAATCTCGAGCGTCTGGGCCTCGAATACAGTCCCGAGGTAAACGACGATGCCATACCGCACCTGATTGCCTGGCGGAGCCTGCGCGTCGTCGATCTGCATGGCACGAAAGTGACCGCCGAGGGCGCGGCGCGCTTGCGAGCCGCCCGGCCGGATTGCAGGGTGTTGTGGGAATAACGCCTAAACGGTAATGCCGCTCAGTTTACCGTGCACCTTCGCGAAAGAACCCAGGCCGAGCCCTAGCACATCGTCGGTGAGCGTTAGATACAACTCCCCGACGGTGCCCTGCATGCTGCTATGCAGCCCGGTCTTCAGCTTGCCACGATGCCCGGCGACGATGATCGGGCAGTTCGTGTTTTTGTGCGGGTTGGCTTCGGCGTGCTCGTGGACGAACACGAGCAGGGTGCGGTCCAGCAGGTTGCTGTCGCCTTCGGGAATCGACTTCAGTTTCGCCAGCAGGTAGGCGAACTCTTCGACGTGCCAGCGGCAGATATCGCGCAGAATCCGCTGGCCAGCGGCCCCGTCGGCGCCTGGAGCGAGGCCGTCCCGGTGCGTGTAGTCGTGATGCCGGGCCGCCGTGTACCCAAGCCAGGGAAACCGCGCGATCCCCTGGCACTTGGTGAGCATGTAGGAAGCCACGCGCGTCTGCCGTGTGGCGAACGCATAGGCCAGCAGGTCGCTCTGGATCTTGGCGACGCGCGGCCAGTCACGCATGTCGCCGTCGAAGTCCGGCGGCTCCATGTGGAAATGGTACTGCTCCGGCAGCGCGGTAATCGCGCGTTCCAGATCGCGCACACCCGTGAGGTGCTCTTCGACGCGCAGCGAGTCTTCTTTGGGCAGTTTCTTCTGAAGCGCCGCCGCGTCCTGCCGGACGGTGTCGAGAATACTCCGCTTGCGTTTGACCCAACCGTCCTCGTGAACGCCGAACAGCCGGTCGAACATCTTGTGGGGAATCTCTTCGGGGGGAAGAGGACGGTCGGCGGCCGACCACGTCATGTTGCGGCGCATCGAATCGCCGTACGACTCCTGCGACACGCCGATCTGGAGCGAGCGGAAACGCGACTCGTTGCCGATCTTGCCCGCGACGACATAATCCAGCGACGGCCCACCGGCGCCCCGTCCGGTCCACTGCATGCACGTGAGGATGCCGCTCGTAGAGTGGGGGTGCGTCCCGCCCCGGCCGGCCGCATTATCCAGGCCTGTGATCACGTGGATGTCGTCGCGCGAGCGCGCGAGCGGCTTCAGGCAAGCGCTCAGCTGGAATTCCGATCCTGTCTCCGCGGGGATCCAGTAGCGTTCGGGAATGCCGTTGCCGTTGTACCAGAAAACAAAACGGCTTTCGGCCGGGGCGGCGTCCTTGGCATACGCCGTACCAGTGGAATTGAACATCGAGACCAGGGGCGGCAGGCCGACCAGGACCGGCGCCTGCATCGCCGTCACGCCGCGCAGGAAGGCACGCCTGGACAGGCGCATTCTCTTGGTGATCACATTCGGCATAGCAGAAAACCGCAATGACTGTAGTAAACGCCGCCCGGGCCCGGATTGTCAACCGCGGCGGGTCCGGTCAGAACTCCAGGCGCAAAATCATTTGGATCTGGCGCGCGGTTTCGGCGAGCGGGGTAGCCGCGGGGAAGCCCGATTCACGGCCCTTCCGCCCGTAAGTCGCGACACCGAAGTTGGGTGAAGTTAGAAAGGTCTCCGGCGGGCCGAGGTTGGCGTGGTTCAAGACGTTGAACATGTCCGCGCGAAGCGTGAACCTCCCCGCCTCGCCCAGCCACCTCAGGGGGAACGAGCGGGCCAGCGACGCATCGACGTTGTACAGGCCCGGGCCCGAGAACGCATTGCGGCCGGTGTTGCCAAGCTGTCCTGCCACTGGAGCGGCGAATGCCGCGCGGTCGAGCAGCCGGGCGCCGCCGGCAACAGGCTGCCGGATCGTAGCCGCGGGATTCACCAGGTCCGCGCGGTTGTTCAGGATGCTTTCGGTGAGGATCGTCGCCGGGGCTCCGACGGAGAAGGGAAAGCCCGAGCGGAACGCCGCCAACTGCGACACCTTCCAATCCCGGAACAGCCAGCCCATCCGGTGACCGTTGAGCAGACGAGGCAGTTCCCAAACCGAGAGGAAGACGAGATTGTGCCGCTGATCGAAGTCCGATGAGCCGCGGTCGGCGCGGATATTGTTGACGCGCGAGAACGCCGGTTCGCCACCCCGCGAACCGAGCCCGCCCGAGGTGGCGGCGATCAGGTCGAAGAAGTCCCCGCGCAGGGGGTCGCTCTGGTGATCGATCGCGTGGCTCCAGGTGTAGGACGCCTGGAAATGGTGCCGGCGGCCCCGGTAGCGGGCGGTGGCAGTGAGGGCCTGGTAGTTCGAGCCCCTGGCTGTCCCGCGACCGGATGAGACCGTAGGGCGCTTCGGGCATGGGCAGCGTGCGGAACCGGTTGACTGTGTCGGTGACAAGGAGTTTCCGCCCGAGCGAGCCCGCGCCGTTCACCTCAACGGACCAGCTTTCGCCGACGCGCTGCTGCACGCCCAGGAAATAGGTCTGGGCATAGGGAGTCCGGACGCTGGGGTTGAAGGCCGTCAGGCGGGGAAAGTCGGCTCCCTCGACGGCACGCAACTGGCCGGTGTAGCGTTGCAGGGCGTCTCCCACGGGCTCCATGAAGTTCGTATTGAACGCCGTCAGCAGGAAGATCGGAATCGCGGCGCGGTTGCCCCGGAGGTTTTGCCAGAGGTTGTCGTAGGGGCGATCGTGGAAGATGCCATATGCGCCGCGCAGCAACGTATTGCCCCGGCCAGTCAGATCGTAGGAGAAACCGAAGCGGCCCGCCCAGTCGTTGCGATCCGGTTCGTAGAGGCGCTGATCCGCGCCCGCTCCAGCGGTGAGTTGGCCGCCGGCGCCGAAATCGACGAGCAGGTCTTTGGTGGCGCCGGTATTGCGCGGCGCCCCAAAGCGTTCGTACCGGAGTCCGGCATTGAAGGTGAGCCGGGAGGTGGCACGGAAGGTGTCCTGCAGGAAGAAGAAGCCCTGGTTGTAGCGGTACTGGCGATCGAAATCGGGGATCCCGAAGCCGGGGAGGCGCCCGCGGTCGACCGCGACGCGGAACAGGCTGGCGCGATCCAGGCTGAACGCGATGAGACCGGGGAAGATGTTGTCGCCGAACTGGTAGTAGCCGTCGCGCCCGCCGGTCAGATAGCCTTCGGCACGGCGGTTCAGGAAGCCGCCGCCGGTGGTGACGATGTGGCGGCCGCGGGTCCAGACGAGGCTGTTCAGGATCTCCCACGTGTGGCTGTCATTGCGGTAGGCGTAGAGCGCCGGGCTGCCCGGCAGCAGCGTGCCGTCGCCGCTGACCAGCGTCGGGACTTCCGGATGCGCTCGGTCCCAGCCGATGTCGTCGCGATTGCGGCCGATCTTGAACTCGTTGAGGAGGCCCGGCTGCAGCGTCCAGATGTGGGAGACGCCGATGCTCCAGGTGTCCTGGCCGAGGCCGGAGTTGAACTCGGTGTAGGGGGTCCAGATGAAATCGGGACGGCCGACGTGCGCCGCCGCGCCGCGGCCCATGATGCGGTGCCGCCCGTCTGCGGACTGGTAATCGAGGCGCTGGATCGTGAGCCAGCGGTCGACGGACACGGGCGGGTTGAACGGCATCGCGATGTTGAAGACGCCGGGGGTCGAGGGCGCGGGCGAGGGGTAGCGCTCGAGCAACTGGCGCGCCTGCCGCACCGGCTGGATAAACTGCGTGAATTGCGGCGTCGGCAGCAGGAAGGTCTGGGTGTCGGCGCGCCCGCGGCTGCGCAGGTGTTCGAAAGCGGAGGAGAAGAACAGCCGGTCGCGCCGCACGGGACCGCCCACCTGAAAACCCATCTGCCGCTCCTTGGCAGGGGCGCGGTCGAGGCCGGCGAGGTTGCGCTGGAAGTCGTTCGCGTTAAGGGCTTCGTTGCGCAGATAGGTATACAGGATGCCGTGGAAATCATTCCCGCCGGACTTGCTTACTGCGTTGGCGACAAATCCGGACGTGCGGCCGTATTCAGCCGAGAAGTTGTTGGTCGAGACGCGGTACTCCTGAATCGCCTCGGGCGCGACAGGCGCAAGCGCGCCGGTGGTCAGGTAATTGTTGTTCTCGAAGCCGTCGAGCAGGAAGTTCGACGACTCCGGGCGTTGGCCCATGATGGCGAGGCCGATGCCGCGCGCCGTGCCGGAGTCGGCCGTGGCGGCCGGCTGCGAGAGCAGCATCGTATAGACGTCGCGGCCTGCCAGCGGAAGGTCGCGGATGAGGCTGGGGTGAATCACGTCGCTGACCGTGGATTCGAGCGCGCCACGGACGCCCCGTGTCGCTTCGAACGAACCGGAGCGCGAACTGTCGACGTCGGGACCGTAGAAGGTGACGATGGTCCGGGAGCCCGGGAGAAACACGCTGCGGTACTGGCCGGCTTCCCACACATCGCTCAGCGGACGCATCCGGAAGTTGAGTTCGAGACGCGCGGCGACGGCCAGTTCGAGTTCCTGGACTTCCTGGGCCTGGTAGTCGGCGGCGGTCACGCGTAAACGGTAGGCGCCCGGCGAGAGCAACGGAAGCGCGTAGTCGCCGCTGGCGCCGCTGGGCGCGGTGCCGGAGGTGCCAGTGGCGGAATTCACGTATTCGACGCGCGCGCCGCCCACAGGACGGCCGGTGCGTGAGTCGACGATGCGTCCGGCGATCAGGCCCTGGGTGGTCTGGGCGAGCCCCACGGCAGCGGCCAGGAGGCAGAGACAAACAAGCGCGCGTGCGGCCATGAGAATGGGTCGGGATCTCCTTGTCAACGCCGGAGCTTCCGGCTGATGCGCCTGCGCGCTGCATTGTCCGGGGCCAGGTCGAGCGCGCGCCGGTAGGCGGCCTCGGCTTCGGCATGGCGGCCGCGCGACCGTTCGAGGTCGCCGATCCGTTCGGGGATGACGGCATTGTCCGCTTCCGCCGCCGCCGCCCGGTTCAACTCAGCCAAGGCGGCTGCGGCGTCGCCCGAGGCTTCGAGCGCCCGGGCCAGCGCCAGACGGGCCGCCACGTACTCGGGTCGCTCAGCCAGCACGGCGCGGTACTCGGCGGCGGCGCCGGCCGGATCCGTTGCAGCCAGGTGTTCGGCCAGGCTCAACCGCGATGGCAGGAAGCTCTTGTCCTGCGCCAGGTTCTGGCGCCAGAGGGCGACCGCCTCCTGTTCGCGGCCCTTCTGATCCGCCAGCAGCAGCGCCAGGTTGTGGCGAGCCGCCAGGAATGACGGGCTCTTCTCGAGCGCCTGCTTATAGAGCGTCTCTGCTTCCCGCTCCTTGCCCGTGGACGCCTTGAGCGAACCCAGCGCATTGTACGGCTCCGGCTTTTCCGGACCCAGCGCGATCGCCCGCCGATAGGAGCGCTCGGCGTCGCGGCGGCGGTTCAGCCGCTGGTAAATCAGCCCGAGGTTGTACGGCAGGTAGCCGTAGGTGGGCCGGAGGCGGATCGCTTCCTGGTAAGAGCGGATGGCGTTCTGGTAGTCGCCGACCTCGGTGTAGGCCAGCGCGAGGTTGTGCAGCGGGTACGCCCAGTGCGGCGCAAGCCGGACGGCGTCGCGGAACGCCGGGATGGCCTGCGTGAAATCCGCCTGTTCGAGGTAGGCGATGCCGAGCGCGTTGTAGCCCTGAGCGCCATTCGGGTCGATGCGGATCGCCTCTTCGAGCAGGTCCTGGGCTTCGGCGAAACGCTTATCGAAGAGAAGCGTGCGCCCGCTGCAGAAGGACTCGCGCGCGTTCAGGAACAGCGACTCCGGTGTGAGCTGCCGGGCGGCCTCGTACCACTTCGTGCCCTGGTTGAAATCGTCGCGCGTCTGCGGGATCTCGTCCCCTGTGAGGTAGCGCAGGATCACCTGCTGGCCGCGGTCTTCAAGGGCAACCCGCAGACGGTTCTGCTGCGCGTGGAAGCCGACGCGGTCGAGGCGGCTCTCGAGGTCCCGGAGGGCGGCGAACGCCGAGTCCGGCTCGTCGGGGAGGAGGCGCCCGGCGTCCAGGGCCTCGTCGAAACGCCGCAGCGCCGCACCGAGTTCCGAGGCCAGTGCCCCCTGCTGCACCTGCGCGGCGAGGAGCGCCGGCTCGTCGGTTCCGCTGATGTAAATGTACGGGAAGCGGAGGCGCGTCAGCTCGATTCCGGGCTTGCTGATGTCGGAGAACGGAATCACGTTGTCCATCGCGCCGAACTCGCGCGGATGCTGCTTGTCGTTGGTGGCCTTGGCGACCTCGCGCTGGACGTAGTTGATGATTTCGTTCGCATCCACGATGTTGTCGCCGTTGGCATCAGCTTCGCCGTTGAGAGCCTTCAGGAGAAAGTAGCTGAACGCGCCGTGGCCGCCGCCGAACTCCGGTCCTTCGTAAGACAACTCGCGCGGGCGGCTCGCCATCAGTCCTAGCATTTGCCCCTCAATGTCGCCCATCTGTTCGACCACGCGGTTGACGGTGGTGTTGCGGATGGTGCCGATATTGCCGGCGCGGCAGACATCGACGAACAGAGCCACACGGCCGACCTTGGAAAGCTCCTCCTCGACAAGGTTCTGGATCTCTTCCATCGGCAGGGCCGTGCCGCTCAGATCCTGCGGGTCGCTGTCATAGGTGAGAACGTAGGCGCCCTTGCTGCCGGGCGTTTCGACCGTCCCGTGACCGGCCATCAGGATGACGACCGTATCGTTCTTGCCCGCGCGGCCTTTCAGGAAGGTCTGGAACGCATTGCGGAGCGCGGCGGTGGTTGCGGCCTCGTCGGTGAGGCGGATCAGGTTCTCGGCTTTCACTTCACCGCCGCGGGGACTGCGGAGGTGCTTCTCGAACACTGTGGCGTCGTTGTTGGCGAACTGCAGCCATTGCTCCTGCGGCAGCTTCTGATACTTCGAAACCCCGACGAGCAGGGCGAAGGTCTGGCCGCCGGTGGGCGCCTGGGCAGCGGCACGCGCGGCGGCGTCGGCCACGGCTTCGCCGAGTTCAAACAGCTTGCCCTTCACCCAAACGGCGTCGGGGAACTGCTCGCCGATCTGTTTATAGGCGAGCAGGGCATCGGCCCTAAGTTCGAACTGCTCGAAAACGGCGGCGCGCGCGACAAGAGCTGCCTGATCTTTCGGGTCGGCCTTCAACTGTTCCTCGATCGGCGCGAGCGCCGCACGGACCTCGGCGGGCAACTGATCGGCCGGCGTGCCCTTGGCCTCGGGCTCGTCGCCGAGACCGCGCGTCATGCTGACGCCGTAGTGCTGCTGGCTGGCGGTCGCGACGCGGACCACCTTCGGCAGAAAGCAGGAGGCGACAGGTTTGGCGCCGGCCAACTGGCCGCTTTTCACCTTGATCTGGGTCGCTTCGAGAAGCGCCTCGCCCGACGGCGCCAGGCTCTGGGACGATTTACCGGGGCAGAACAAAAATGACGCAGCAGCGGCTTCGGTCCTGAGCGTGTCGCCGGCGAACAGGACGTCGCCCGCCTTGGCCGCCAGTGGCGTTTCGACACCTGCCCGCAGCAGTTTCGCTCCTCCGGGCTGGAGCATCAGACCGACCGGTTCTTCGCGCTTCGGCTGCGCGCCGAGCGAGACCACGAAGCACAACGCCAGTGCTGGAATCCCTCGCATCATTGCTTCTCCGAGGCCGCCTGGCCGACGGGAGCCGGGGTGCGCAACGCCACTGGGGTGTAGATATTCAGGGGCAGTGTCTTCCCGCGCACCGGAACGGAACCAAGGTGCTCCAGGTCCACCGCGTCACCCAGCCGGTCCTTCGTCGCCTCGCTCAGCAGCATGCTTGTCTTGGTTTCCTTGTTCATGCTTTCGAGGCGCGACGCCAGGTTGACCGTATCTCCGAGTACCGTGTACTCCATCTTGTCCTTCGATCCCACGTTACCAACAATCGCCGGCCCGGTATGGATTCCGACACCGGTCCGGAACGGCGCCGGAGTCTCCCGAACCATGCGCAGCCCACATTCGAAGGCACGCTGCGGATGATCGCCGGGCTCGGTGCCGTCGATGTCGGAGAAGATCGCCAGAATCCCGTCGCCGAGAAATTTGTTGACGTGACCTTTCTCCGCGACAATGCAATCCACCATACGGCTCAGGTAGTCGTTTAGCAATTCCACGACCACGGAGGGATCCTTCGACTCGCAGAATGACGTGAAGCCGCGGATGTCACTGAAAAGAATGGTTACATCCATCCGCTGGCCCGTCAGGGCAATGGTTTCGGTCTCAGCCAGGGACCGGGCCAGTTCCTTGCCCACAAAGACGGCAATCGCCTTCTGAAAGAAGTCGCGCTTCTTCTCGGCTGTCAAGAACCTGTACACTGCGGTGGCGATCACAGCCACGAGACAGCCGAGCAGAAGCTCCGAGGTCGAGACGAGGATTCCGTAGCGGAACAGGACGTGGGTGAGACCAGCGGTCAGGAAGATACCGGCCAGGAGTATCCACGCGGCGGCCTTGAAACTCAGCAGTGTCACGATCGCAACGGTAAAGGAGGCAACCGCGGTCAGGCCCAGGAGCCGCACGGCCAGCGGCCAGGGGACGAGAAACTCCTGCCGGAGGAGCGTACGCACTGTGCTGGCGTGAATCTCGACTCCGGCCGTGTTGACGTACTTGTTTTCCCCGCCCGTGGTGAAGAAGGTGTAGAAGGGCGTCGCGTGCCGGTCATCGATGTAGTCCGGGCCCATTAGAATGGCCTTGTCCTTTACCCACGCCTCCAACTGGTCCTGCCGGCCGGCGCGGGCGGCTTCCAGGAAGTCGGCCAGAGAGACGCGCGCAAATGTGTTCGGGCCGCCGGCGAAGTTAATCGAAATGCGGCGGTCGGTGTCGGTGGGGATAGCGCGTCCACGCCACATCAGTCTGCCGTTTTCCCACTGCGCTTCTTCGCCGGCGAACTTCTCGGCGACGCGCATGGCGAGGCTGCGGGTGGAGTCGCCCGCCTCATCCGGGGCGTCGAGCAGTTCCTGGCTGCGGACGAAGTCGTCTTCGTCCACCGTCAGGTTCACGAAGCCGAACTGGCCCAGCGCGGCGGCGGCGAGGTTCACCGGGACGACCCACTCCTCCTGCTTCTGCATCATCGACGGCACAAATCCGCAGATCACCGGCATCTGGCCGGACGTCGAGATGACGGCTTCGGCCATCAACTGGTCGTGATCCGGCTCGTACTGTGCCACCGGGACGGCGAAGGTGACGTCGAGGCCCATCACCTTCGCCCCGGCTCCGGCCGCGGCGTGGATGGCTTCGGCGTAATAGGGGTGCCAGAACGCGAGCAGTTCCGGGAACGTGAACAGAGCCTTTTCGTCGATCGTGATGAGGACGATCTCTTCAGACGGCAGCGCCCCGCGCACCAGGAAGTGCGCGTCCCGCGCCTTCAGGTGCAGGAGCTGGAAGAAACGCATCTGCCCTGCGAGCAGAGTGAGGGTCACGGCACCCACCACGAGGGTGGCCAGAATGATCCCCCGCCGCCGGCGGCGCGTGTCCCGAGGCTGCTTCGTTTCAGTCATTCAAGAGGGCCGTCAGACCGGCCTCGTCGAGGATGGGAACGCCCAGATCCTGAGCTTTGGCGAGTTTCGAGCCCGCCTCCTCACCGGCCACCACGTAGTGCGTTTTTCCGCTCACCGATCCGCTCACCTTGCCGCCCGCCGCCTCGATCCTGGCCTTCGCTTCCTCCCGCGTCAGGGTAGGCAGCGTTCCTGTCAAAACGAAGGTCTTGCCCGCCAGGCGGCCGGTTGTCCTCTCCTTTATCGGATGATCGAAGCGTAAACCTTTGCCCCTGAGACGCTCGACAAGCTCCAAATTGCGCGGTTCGTCGAAAAATTCCCGGATGGAAGCGGACACCTTCGGCCCGACCTCTTCCGCCTGGCACAGGGTCTCGGGATCCGCCTCGCGGATCCTGTCGAGGGAGCCGAACGTCTGGGCGAGCAGTTGCGCGGTGCGTTCGCCGACAAAGCGGATCCCCAAGCCCCCGATCACCCGCGGCAGGGGATTGGCGCGGGACTTGTCGATATTTCGCACCAGGTTGTCGGCCGACTTCTGCCCCATGCGTTCCAAGCCGGCCAGCTGGCCGGCCGTCAGGTCGTACAGGTCGGCGACGCTGCGGACCAGACCACGGTCGACCAATTGATCCACCACGGCTTCGCCGAGGCCGTCGATCGCCATCACCGGGCGCGACGCGAAGTGCAGAACCGATTCCTTCAGCCGCGCGGGACAGTTCGTATTCACGCAGCGCGACGCGGCTTCGCTCTCTTCGCGCACGATGTGCCCGCCGCACACCGGACACTCCGCGGGCATCCGGAAGGGCCGCCTGTCCGCGCCCTGCGCGGTCACGCGCACGACCTTCGGGATCACGTCGCCCGAACGCTCGATGAGCACGCCGTCGCCGATCTCGACGCCGAGGCGGCGGATTTCGTCCTCGTTGTGCAGCGTGGCGCGGGAGACCGTCACTCCGCTCACCGCCACCGGCCGCAGATGCGCCACGGGGGTGAGCGCTCCTGTGCGGCCGACCTGGACCTCGATCGCCTCGACGACCGTTTCCGCCTGGCGCGCGGCGTACTTGAAGGCGATTGCCCAGCGCGGCGCCTTGGCCGTCCAGCCGAAGCGGTTCTGCTGCGGGATCGAGTCGACCTTGACGACCACGCCGTCGATCTCGTAGGGCAACTCCTCCCGCCGCCGCTCCCATTCGGCGAGGAACTCGCGCAATTCAGCGGCATTCCCACAGAGCCGGCGGTGGGGGTTTACCTTGAAGCCCAGGCGCGAGAGTTCATTGAGGCTCTCCCAATGGCTTTGCATGACCGGGACGCCATCCCGCAGCAGGAGGTAGGCGTGGAAGTCGAGGCCGCGGGCCGCCGTGACCTTGGGGTCGAGCGCGCGCAGTCCGCCCGCCGCCGCGTTCCTGGGGTTGGCGAACGCGGCCAGACCCGCCGCCATCCGGCCGGCGTTGAGCTTCTCGAACGACCGCCGCGTCATGATCGCTTCGCCGCGCACTTCGAACGCGTCCCACTCGCCGGCGACGCGTAGCGGCAAGGAGCGGATCGTCCGGGCGTTGGTGGTGACGTCCTCGCCGACCTGGCCATCCCCGCGGGTCACCGCTTGCACGAAGAGCCCATCCCGGTAGTGCGCCGCCATCGACAGGCCGTCCAGCTTCAACTCCGCCACGTACTGTACGGGGTCACCGGCCGCCAGCGCGGCCACACGGCTGAGGAACTCATTCAGTTCGCCCTCGTTCAGTGCGTTGTCGAGGCTGAGCATGGGCGAAGAGTGCGCCACCTTGACGAACCCGTCGCGCGGAGCGCCGCCGACGCGCTGGGTGGGCGAGTCGGGCGTGAGCAGGTCCGGGTGCTCGGCTTCGAGCGCCTGGAGCCTGCGCATCAGGGCGTCGTACTCGGCGTCGGTGATCTGGGGCTGGTCGAGGACGTAGTAGAGGTGCTCGTGCCGCCTCAGGGTTTGCCGCAGCTCGTCGATCTCGGTCTGCACCGGCGCCATCGTTCCCCATTATAATGAGGGGGTTCACAACACCGAAGAAAAGAGTCCGCCGATCTCCATCCAGCAACAGGCATCCCTGATCTACAATCCCGCGGCGGGACGGTTCAAGCGGGGGTTGCAGCCTGTGGAGCGCGCCCTCGACGTGTTGCGCGCCGAAGGGTTCACGGTGGAGGCCCGGTCGACCAACGGACCGGGGTCTGCGGGTGAAGTCGCGCGGGCTGCGGCCGAAAGCGGCGCGTCGCTGGTGATCGCCTATGGCGGGGACGGCACGATCAACGAAACCGCCGCTGGCCTTACCGGCACCGGCGTCCCCCTCGCCATTCTTCCGGGCGGGACGGCGAACGTGCTGGCCAACGAACTGCGTCTGCCCGGCTCCGCAGAGCAGGTGGCCCGGGAATTGTCCGCCTACCGCCCGGTCCGCATTGCCGCCGGGCAGTTGTGCGTGGAACAGACGGCGCCGCGCCTCTTCCTGCTGATGGCCGGAGCGGGCCTGGACGCGCATATCGTGGAACACCTGCCGCTTGAGTTCAAGCGCCGGTGGGGGAAGTTCGGCTACTGGATCGGAGGCTTCCGCCAGTTGGGACGGACGTTCGAAGAGTTCGACGTCACCGTTGCGGGACGGACCTTCCGCGCGTCGTTCGCTCTGTTCAGCCGGGTCCGGAATTATGGCGGAGACCTGGAGATCGCGCGTCACGTCACCCTGCTCGACGACGATTTCGAAATTCTGCTGTTCAGCGGCAGCAGTTCCTTGCGGTACCTGCGGTACTTTGGAGCGGTCCTGTTGAACCGGCTGGAATCGACCCCCGGCGTCACGGTACTGCGGGCGCGGGAAGCGGAGATCGCCCCGGCTACGGGCGTGTTTCTGCAGGTGGACGGCGAAGCGGCGGGGCGCGTCCCGGCGCGGATTCGCATTATTCCGGACGCGTTGACGATGCTGATTCCGCCCGGATACCTGAACCGGCGAACTGCCTAGCTGTTCCAGACCTTGACGAAGTTTTTCCCGGGCAACTGCCGGACCTGCCCGCTCATTTCCATCTCGAAGAGCGCTGCCAGGATCTCCGAGGGCGACCGGTGATCCCCCTTCTCCAGCAGATCGTCAAGACTCGTGTTCGCATCCACACGAAGCTGGCCCAGGATCCAACGATTCAATTCCGAGCCTGGATTTTCGAGCGGAAGCGCCGTCTGCTCGGGCTCCGCGCGCAGCCCGCGGGCTGTGAAGACGCGGCGCCGGGCCTCGCTCGGCAAGCCTTCGATCACGTCGTTCCAGTCCTGCACCAGGTGCGCGCCCTGCTTCAGCAGCAGGTTCGGTCCCCAGCTCTGCGGGGAAGTGATGTTGCCGGGAATCGCGAATACCTCCCTGCCCTGCTCGAGCGCCAACCTCGCCGTAATCGTGGAGCCGCTGTACTGCGCCCCTTCAACGACCAGGGTTCCGGCGCTCATCCCGCTGATGATGCGGTTGCGGATGGGAAAGTTCTGGGGAAAGGCGGTGGAACCCATTGGAAACTCACTCAGGATGAGGCCGCGCGCGGCGATATCGTCGGCCAAGCGGCGGTTTTCCGACGGGTAGATGACATCGGCGCCGCAGCCAAAGACGGCGATCGTGTTCCCCTCGACACTGAGCGCGCCACGGTGAGCCGCCGTATCGACGCCGCGCGCCATCCCGCTGGCAATGGTCAGGCTGGCCAGCGCGAGGTCGGCGGCCATTTTTTCGGCGACCGCCAGCCCGTAGCGGGTGGGACGCCGCGTGCCGACGATGCCGATCATCGGCGACTGAAGAAGTTCGACGCGTCCTCGCGCGAACAGAACGACGGGGGGATCGTAGATTTCCCGCAACAGCTCCGGGTAGCTGGGATGACTGATCGGGATCAACGTTGCCTGGGCGGCGCGCAGGCGTTCCTGCTGCGTGATTGCTTCGTCATAGGAACAGCCGCTGGCGATCGATTGCGCGACGGCGCCGGGAATCCCCAGCCCTTCGAGTTCCGAGCGGGAGGCCTGGAAGATCGCCCGGGGCGTTCGCAAACGCTGGACCAGACGGCCGGCATTCCGGGTCCCCAGTCCCGGCACGAGGCGCAGGGCGAGCCAGTCGGCTTCCTCTTCCCGGGTCAGAGCGAACGGAGCAGGTGCGGTCATCACCGGTAATAGTGCGGTGCGCGGGAACTTTGTCTCACCCCTGAAGCAAGAAAATTTGGAGGGCTACGCCTGTGGCTGAAATCTCCGCAGGATCGCCGCCCGGTGACGGCGCTCCCTCCGGCGCTGGAAGAGCCGCATGAGGACGAGGGCTGCCAATGTGCCGAGGCTGGCGTCGGCTAGCAGCGGAATGAACTGTTCTCCGGACATGCCCCAGGGAGGGCATGTGCAGTGCCAGAGAACCTCCCTGCTTTTTCAATCAGATATGCGATGCGCCATGCATCCGCGTGCCAAAATAGCGCCCCGCGTGCCAAAACGGTCACGCTGAGGCCAGCATCTCGTCCCAGGTGACCTGGCGCTTCTGCTCTACGGCCATGCGTCCCAGGAGCGCCGTGAAGGTGGCATCGGCGGCGTCGAACGCCATGTTCCGCCTCTTGCCGGCCAGGACTTCGTCGAGGAACAGCGCCACGGCGTCGTTGGTGATCTCACGCTTCGATTTCACAAGGACCTCATCGTTCTCGCCGCGGTGCCACTTGTAGGAGGTGCGGGTGGTTTCGAGAATGCCTTCCGAGCCGTAGAACTGCTCGGCGACATCCCAGTACCGTTTGACGGCGAGTTGGGTCGCGGTGAGATAGCCGCAGAGGCCTCCGGGATAGTGGTAGGTGAGATTGAGGTGGTCGGTGTTGTCGCCGAAGGCGCGGGCACGGCGGCCCCCGGCGCCGACGGCGGAAACCGGGTGCGCCTGGGCGAACCAGTTGAGCACGTCGAGGCCGTGGCAATCCTGTTCGACGATGAAGTCCCCGGAGGTTTCCTTGAACGCCGACCAGTGGCGGATCTTCTGCTCCCCGGGCGGAAACGGCGAGTCGAACGGCGCCAGCCGGGCGCCGCCGAGGATCCATTCGCTGCGCATGAGAAGGAGGTCGCCCAATTCGCCGCCGCGCAGGATCTTTTCGGCCGCCAGGTACTCCGGGCTGAAGCGCTGCTGGAAGCCGAAGACGATCACCTTCGCCGGGTCGGCCTCGCGGGCGGCGCGCACAAGGCGCTTCGTGCCGGCGACATCGGCTGCCGCCGGTTTCTCGCAGTAAATGTGCCGGTTGGCGCGGACGGCGGCCTCGAAATGCTCGGGGTGGAGCCAGACGGGCGTGGCGATCAGGATGACGTCGAGGCCGGGATGCGCCAGCAGGTCGCGGTAATCCTTGAAGACCGGCGCGGTCGCCGCACTGGGAATCTGCGTCTTGGCGCGGTCGATCTGGTCGGGGAAGACGTCGCAGAGGGCGGCGATGCGCGCCCGCCCGTCGTTGACAAACAGGCCGCCGACGTAGCGACCGCGCCCGCCGGTCCCGAGGATGCCGACCGAGACCGCGGAGTTGGCCCTCGACGAACGGACAGAACTCAAAGCCGTGGCGGCGGACAGTCCCGCCAGCGCCCGGCGCCGGGTGATGGTCATGCGTGCTCCTTTTCAGGCATCGGGGAGCACGCCTGGGGCCACTCAGGAACTTCTGCGCCGCCAGCGTCCGCTATAGAACTCGGCCGTGTCCTCGTTCCAGGTGCCGAACTTGGAGGCCATCTGGCCGCCGTCGACGACGAGTGTCGTCCCGGTGATGAACGACGCAAGATTGGAGGCGAGGAACGCGATGGCGTTGCCGACCTCCTCCGGCTCGCCGCCCCTTCCAAGGGCAATCTGTTGAAAATACGGCTTGACCACGGCTGGAGTATCGAAGTGGCGCTGGGTCAGGCGGGTGCGGATGAGTCCCGGACACACGGCGTTGACGCGGATGCCGTAGGGACCGAGTTCATTGGCGGCCGTATGGATCAGGCCAAGGAGTCCGGCTTTGCTCGCATTGTAGGCGGTGAGCCGCGCTTCTCCGTCGAACGAATTCGTCGAGGCGGTGAGCACGATGGAGCCGCCGCGGGGTTGCATGACGCGCGCCGCCGCCTGGACGGTGTGAAATGCCCCAGTCAGGTTGACGGCCAGAGTGCGGTCCCAGGCGTCAGCGGGATGATCGAGGAACTCGTGCTCGGCAGCCATCCCGGCGTTGGCGACCACGATGTCGATGTCGCCGCAGCGGGCGAAGGCGGCGTCGAGGGACGCGCGGCTGGTGACATCGACGACGGCGCCATCGCCGCCCAGCTTGGCGCCGGCTTCGGCGGGCTTTTCGCGATCGAGGTCGAAAATCCAGACGCGCGCCCCGCCGGCAGCCAATGCCGAAGCCGCCGCCCATCCGATTCCATTCGCGCCGCCGGTGACGACGGCGGTCTTTCCCGTAAAGTCCAAGGCCATGGTTCGGTTCTACCACAGGCTTCGGCTTGACAGCCGCCGGGGGTGCGTCGTCGATGAACCTGGGGGGCGGTTAGCGCGGCGGACCGGCCGCTATTCCACCAGAAGCCGTTCGGCGTTGCGGCGGGCTTCCGGCGTGAGCGTGGCGCCGGACAGCATGCGCGCCAGCTCTTCAACGCGGCCCGCGCGGTCGAGCGGAACCACCGTCGCCTCGGTCCGGCCGCCGGACTCCCGCTTTTCCACACGGTAGTGGTGGTGCGCGAAACCGGCCACCTGGGGCAGGTGGGTCACGCAGAGCACCTGGTCCTGCGCGGCGAGCGCACGGAGGCGGCGCCCGATACCTTCCGCCGCCCTGCCTCCGACTCCGGCGTCGACCTCGTCGAAGACCAGCGTCCGGCGACCACCCTGAGCCGCCAGACAGGTCTTGAGGGCCAGGGCGATGCGGGACATTTCGCCGCCTGAGGCGACCCGGTCGAGCGGCCGCGGCTCTTCGCCGAGGTTGGCCGAGACGAGGAATCGGACGGCGTCGGCCCCCTGAGCGCTCCACGCAGCCGGAGTCATTTCGACCCGGAAGACCGTCCTCTCCATTGCCAGGGGACGGAGTTCGGCAGCGACCCGGGAAGCCAGTTTGTCCCCCGCCGCGCGGCGAGCGGCGCTGACGGCCGCCGCCTTCTCTTCAAACAGAAGGGCGGCCCCAGCCAGTTCGCGCCGGAGCGCCTCCAGGCGCTCCCCGGCGGTCTCGAGCGTGGCGATGTCTGTCTTGACCTTCTCGCCGTAGGCGATCGCGTCGTCGAGAGTGGGACCATACTTGCGCTTGAGGAGATCGAGCGCGGACAGGCGCTCCTCGACGTCGTCGATCCTGCCCGGGCTGGCCTCCAGCTTCGACAGGTAGTCGCGCAGGGTGAAGGCGGCCTCCTCGATGGCGATCGACGCCGGGAGAAGGGCATCGGTCAGCGGACTGAGCGACGGATCGATGCGCGCCAGGTCTTCGATGCGGCGCATCGCCGCGCGCAGCGACGGGAAGGCTGCGCCGTCGCCTTCGTACAGCGCTCCGAAGGCGGCTGCGGCGTTCTCCTGGACGCGCGCCAGGTTCAACAGGAGGCGGCGTTCGGCTTCGAGGGCTGCGTCCTCGCCAGACTTGGGCGCCACGCGCTCGATCTCGGAGCGCTGGAACGTCCACAGGTCGAGCAGACGCAGCTTTTCCTGATCGTTGCGTTCAAGCTCGGCGATTTCCTCCTGGAGCCGCGACCATTTCCCGTATTCGGCGGCCAGCGGCTCGCTCAGGCCGGCAAACGCATCGAGCATCGCCAGTTGCGCGGCCGGGTCGAACAGCGCCTGCTGGTCGTGCTGACCGTGGATATCACCCAGCAGGACGCCCAGTTCCCGCAACAGGCCGGCGGTCACCGGACGGTTGTTGACATAGGCGCGTGATTTTCCGGAAGCCAGCACTTCGCGCTCAATCAGGATCTCGCCGTCTTCGGTTCCCACGCCGCCGGGCAGCGCCACGCCATCCCGGAGGCTGAAGATGCCGGCCACGCGGGCCCGGTCGGCGCCGGAGCGCACGATGTCGGCCGAGGAGCGCCCGCCGAACAGAAGCCCGAGGGCGTCCACGACGATGGATTTGCCACTGCCGGTCTCTCCGGTGAGCAGATTGAGACCCTCCCCGAACCCGAGGCGGAGGTGTCCGATGACGGCGTAATTCTCGACGGTCAGCTCGTGGAGCATTGCCGAGCCTCATTATAGCGGCTCGATCGGGAAAACATTCCTGTATACTCATGTTTGGAAGCGGCCCCCGCGCCGGGCGGTTCATCCAGGCCGCTATACTGGATCGAGACGATAACCGCGATGCTCCTTACGCCCGCGCCGCCGGCGCTCCTGTTGCAAACCTCCTTCTTCGATACGTTGGGCCGTACGACCCCGGTTGGCTTCGGGGTGCTCGCTATCCTGCTCGGGTTTTCGCTCTACTCCTGGGCTGTCATTTTCTCTAAGTTGAACGTGTTCCGGCACGCGCGCGAGGCCAATACCCGATTCCTACGGGCCTTCCGCAAGGCAACGGGGCTGGAGGCGGTGCTGGTGGCGAGCGAGCAGTTCCGTCCGTCGCCGCTGGTGTCGGTGTTCGATTTCGGCTATGAGGAAGTCCACCGGCAGGTGAAGGCAACCGGAAAGATCCGCAACCGTCTCTCATTAGAGAGGACCCTGCAGTTGGGGATCAGCGAGGAACTGGCGAAGTTGGAACGGAACCTGAACTGGCTGGCAACGACAGCGGCCGTGACCCCGTTTATCGGGCTGTTCGGGACCGTGATCGGCATCATGCGGGCGTTTCAGGAGTTGGGCCAGGAAGGCGCGACCAGCCTGCGCGCGGTGGGACCCGGGATCGCCGAGGCGCTGCTGGCGACCGCGGTGGGCCTGGCAGCGGCCATCCCGGCGGCGATCTTTTACAATCACTTCGGACACATCGTCAAGGAGATCGGAGCGCGGATGGACGATTTCTCGCTCGAGTTCCTCAACCTAACCGAACGGAGCTTCGGAGAGTAAGCCGTGGCGATCTCGACGGGACTGGGGAATGGAAGTCGTGGGCGGCGCAGCTATCCAGGCGCCGTCTCGGACATCAACGTCACGCCGTTTGTGGACGTGCTGCTGGTGGTTCTGGTGATCTTCATGATGACCTCGCACGTGATGGAGTTCGGCATTGAAGTGGACGTGCCGGCCGTCCGGACCACGCGCGAATCGTTCAAAGAGCTGCCCATCGTGACGGTAACGCGCGACGGCGAACTCTATCTTGGCGAGAACCGGGTCAATATCAACGAGTTGGGCGAAGTGGTCAAGAACAAGTACGGCGCCGGTCAGGCGGTGTACCTGCGGGCTGACAAACAGACCATCTATGACCCGATCGCCCAGGTGCTGGCGGCCCTCGGGGACGCGGGCGTGGCCGTCAACATGGTGACCAAACCGGATGAAGGCCCGCGGAGAAGGTAGCGGTTGGACGAGCACGTTGACATCCTCGCGCAGAGCGAACACATGCGGAAGCCCTTTGTGGCGTCGGTGTTCCTGCACGTGGGTGTTTTCAGCGCGGTTCTGATGGGCTCTTACATGAGTTGGATGCAGGCGGAGCGGTGGGGCGACCGGATGGCGGGCGGCGGCTCAGTTTCGGTCAATCCGGTAGCATCCATTCCGATGACCCCACGCGAGGGTCTGGTCAACCCTTTGGCCAACGATACGCAGTCTCGCGTTCCCACGCCTCCGCCGGACCAGCCGAAGCCGCCGCCTCCGAAGGAACCGGAGCGGAAGGCGGTCGAAATTCCGGACAAGGTCAAGAAGCTGCCGAAGAAACGTCCATCGGAGGTCGCGGCGAGCCGCCAGCGGTTCCGGACGCAAGAGGAGCCCAAACCGAATCAGCTCTATAGTTCGGCGGGGCAGGCGCTGGTCTCGCCGATGCTGGGCAAGCCGGGAGCGGGCGGCGTCGGAGTCGGCTCTGGCACGCCGCTTGGGGACCGGTTTGGCGCCTACGCGGCGCTGATCCAGCAATTGATCGCGCAACGCTGGTCGACGCATGACGTCGACCCCAGGCTGCGCACGGCGCCTCCGGCGGTCGTGAGCTTCACGCTGTTGCGCGACGGCACGGTGCGCGACATCCGGCTGTCGACCAGCAGTGGGAATCGCGCGCTCGATCAGTCGGCCCAGCGCGCTGTCTACGACGTGGGCAAGTTCCCTCCGCTGCCGCCGGCCTATCCCGGCAATGACGCCCGAATCGAGCTCTGGTTCCAATTACAACGATGAAAGCGAAACTCTTCCTGGCATTCACCGGTCTCGCCCTGCTTCTGGCCGCGCAAGTCCGCATTGACATCATCGGCGGCACGCAGCCTGTCCTGGCGGTCCCGGATTTCCGCGGGGCCGCGGAAAGCGCGCCGTTCGCCAACGCGTTCAACGAGACGCTGTATCGTGACCTGCAGGATTCGGGGCTGTTCCAGATGGCGGCCAAGAGCATGTACCCGCTGGAAACGCCGCAGCAGCCTCAGGATTTCCGCGAGCCGCTGCCGCCGGTGGCGAGCAAGAAGAAGGGTGAACCGCCGCAGCCGGTGCGCCGCGGTCCCTGGCTCACTGACTGGAGCGAGCCGCCGGTGGCGGCCTCCCATCTGGCATTCGGCTATCTGTCGGCACAGGGCGGATCGATGGTGCTGTCGGGCTGGCTGTACGATGTGAAGCAGGCCAACCTGACATCGGCGCACCTGTTCGGCAAGCGGTACCTGGCGGCCATCAGCGAGGACGGCGCGCGCCAGATGGCGCACGAGTTCGCCGCCGACATCATCCGCCAGTTCGGCGGGACGCCCCTGTTCGGGTCGAAGATCTACTTCATCTCGAACCGCACGGGGAGCGACGAAATCTGGTCGATGGACTCCGACGGGTCGAACCAGAAGCAGTTCACGACCTACAAATCGCTAACGATCACACCGGCGGTTTCTCCGGACGGCCGATTCATCGCGTTTACTACCTATGCCGGAGGGAATCCTGCTATAGTAGTTCACTCACTGGAGACTGGCCGTCGTCTGCCGTTCTATAATCAGGTAGCGTCAATGAACGCGACGCCGGACTTCTCCCCAGACGGCGAAAGAATCTATTTTTCGTCGACCGCCAGCGGGTACGCGCAGATCTACTCGGCGCGGCGGGATGGCAGCGACCTCCGGCGGCTGTCAGATTTCCGGGCGGTCGAAGTTTCGCCCAAGATCAGTCCCAAGGGCGGCGAAGTTGTGTTTGTGTCGGGGCGCTCCGGCCCGGCGCAAATCTATAGAATGAATCTGGATGGAGCGAACGTGGAGCGGCTGACCAGTGGCGAGGGAGAGGCATCGAATCCGGCTTGGCACCCGAATGGCCAAGTGATTGCTTTTTCCTGGAGCCGCGGTTTCGAGCCAGGGAACTTCAACGTGTTCATCATGGATGTGACATCACGCCAGTTCAACCAGTTGACCCATGGCGCGGGACGGAACGAAAATCCGGTGTGGGCGCCCGACGGCCGCCACATTGTGTTTGCGTCGAACCGGTCGGGCCGGAGTCAGGTTTGGACGATGCTGGCCGACGGGACGGATTTGCGGCAGTTGACGACCCAAGGGAACAATCGTATGCCCGTTTGGGGTAAATGAACTTTTCGATGGTGAGACAGATTCAGGAGAGGATTGTCCAATGAACCAGAAGAAGATCGTGGTCCTGTTGCTGGGCCTGATGCTGATGATGTTTGCGGCCGGCTGTAAGAAGAAGGCTCCGCCTCCGCCGCCGCCCCCGCCGCCCCCGCCGGCGCCTGTCAAGGTGGCCCCGAAGCCGCCTCAAATCGTCATGTTCAGCGCGGAGCCGGGTTCCATCGAACGCGGCCAGTCCTCGACGTTGAAGTGGACGATTACGGGCGCGGACTCGGCGCGCATTGAGCCGGGTATCGGTTCGGTGAGCAATACCGGCGGTAACCGCACCGTGTTTCCCAGCAGCACCACGCAGTACACACTGACCGTGACCGGCCCCGGTGGCACGGCTACGGCGAATGCCACGGTGAACGTCACGGCTCCGCCCCCGCCGCCGCCCAAGCCGGCTCCGGTGTCCAAGACATTTCTGGAGCGCATGGCTGAGTTGCAGCCGGCCTACTTCGACTATGACCGCAGCAATATCCGGGACGATGCCCGTTCTGTGTTGACGCGGAACGCCGACCTGCTGAAGGCGATCTTCCGCGACTTCCCGAACCAGACGGTGGTGATCGAAGGCCACTGCGACGAGCGCGGTTCGGCTGAGTACAACCTCGGCCTCGGCGATCGGCGTTCCACGGCGGCCCGCGAGTTCCTGGTCCAACTGGGCGTCCCGGGCGACCGCCTGCGGACCATCAGCTACGGCAAGGAACGCCCTGTCTGCATGGAGTCGAACGAGTCCTGCTGGCAGCGCAACCGCCGCGCGGCGTTCACGGGCCAGTAGCCAGGCAAGAACCGGCGGGAGGCGTCGACGGTGGCGCCTCCCGCCGCTGACCAATGGGAGATGGCATGAACCCACGTTTGGCAATCCTGCTGACGGCGGCATTGTTGGCGCCGCTGCCGGGAACGGCGCAGAAGCGGGAGATTGTCGAGTTGCAGAGGGACGTCGCAACGATGCAGGATCAACTGCGCACGTTGCAGCGGTCCTTCGATGAGAAGATGACCGCCATGACTGTCCTGGTGCAGCAGACCCTGGACGCCGCCAACAACGCCAACAAATCGGTGGCGGTGCTGGAATCCCGGACGCGCGATCAGATGGAAAGCCAGGAGAAGAAGCTGACCGGTCCGGTGGCGGGTCTAGGGACGAAGGTCGACCAGATGAGCGGCGATTTCCGAGCCGTGCAGCAGTCGATGAACGATGTCGTGAGCCGGCTGGGTCGCCTGGAACAGCGTCTCACGGACATGAGCAACGAGATGCGGACGATGCAGTCCGCGCCGCCGCCTCCGCCCCCCGGCGGGGATCCGGCCGCGGCTCTCGGTGAGCCGCCGATGCCGGCCGGCAAGCTGTACGAGAGCGCGCTGCGCGATACGCGCGGCGGACGCACCGAACTCGCCCTGCAGCAATTCGCCGATTATCTGCGCTACTTCGCCGACACCGAAATGGCGCCGAACGCGCAGTTTTGGATCGGCCAGATTTACTATGACGCCGCGCAGTACGAACCCGCCCTGGAGAACTTCGATCTTGTCCTGACGAAGTTTCCCCAGAACAACAAGACGGTCGATGCGATGTACATGAAGGGACAGACGCTTTTGAAGATGGACCGCCGCACGGAGGCGGCCAACGAGTTCCGGCGTCTGCAGACGGAGTACCCGAAGTCCCCCGTCGCTCCCAAGGCGTGTTCTCAACTGCGCTCGCTCGGGTACCGGTGTCCGGCGGGCGCACCCGCAGCGCGGAAGTAAGGGGCTGACGGCGGCCACGCCATGCCACCGCTGTCTCCAGTGGTGATTCTGCTGTGGCTGGCGGCGGGCCCCACCGTCCGCGTCGATCAGTATCCGCTCCGCTCCGGCTGCGAAGCAGGTGGCCGGGAAGTCACACGGCTGTCTGTCGGCCAGCCGGTGACGATCAAGCTTTCCTTATCGCTCGGCACGACTCCCTGCTACCTGATCCGCGTCGCCTCCAACGGGCAAGAGGTGGAAGGCTATGTCGCGGCCGACGCGCTGGACGGGCTGGAGGAGTTCGAGCAAGCCCGCCGCACCGCGGCGCCCGTCATCGCGGGAACCGCGCCTGCGGCCCCAGCCCCGAAAGCACTCCCGCCCCCGAGTGTCCGGGTGCCGGCGCACCCGGATATTGACCGGGCGATGGACCTTCTGTCGCGCCAGCAGCCCGAACAGGCACTGGCGCTGCTCACCAGACTGATCGCAGCGCATCCCAAGGAACCCGGCCTCCTGGCCATGGCCGGACACGCCGCCGAGCGCGCGGACCGGCCGCTCGACGCAATCGAGTTCTGGACGCGCGCGATTGCGTTGCGGGCCGATCCGGAGTTGGAGAAGCGGATCGAGGAAGTGCGCCGGTCTGCGGCGGCCGACCGCAGCGTCGAGCGTAAGTATGGCACGCGCTTCCTGCTGCGCTACGACGGCGCGGTGGTCGACTCGCCGACCGCCAGCCAGATCGTGGCGCTGCTCGAGGAGGAGTTCTCCCGGGTGTCGGCCCAACTGGGATGCCGCGCGGATGAGCGCATTGTCACGATCGTCCAGACGCGCGAGGCCTATCTCCGGGCCACCAACGCCGCCGAATGGAGTGCGGCGGCATACGACGGGCGGATCCGTGTCCCGCTGCCTGATCGCAGCCAGGTCACGCCGGAGCTGCGGCGCACGTTCGGCCACGAAATCGTTCACGCGTGCCTGGCCAGCCTTGGACGCTGGCCGACGTGGCTCCACGAAGGACTGGCGCAACGGCTGTCCGGGGAGACGCTGACGGCCCGAGACCGCGAGATTGTCGCGGCCGCGTCGCGCGCCGGCAGGATGCCGAAGCTGGAGTTGCTTGGCCGCGGCTGGACCGGCCTCGACGCCGCCTCGGCGCGCTTCGCATATGTGCTCGCGCACCGCGCCGTCGAGTTGTTTTTTTGAACACCACGCCGCATTCGGCATCCGCAATCTGCTGCGGAATCCGGAACAACTGGACCGGATCACCGCCGACCTGGACCGGCGGCTGGCGGCCGCTCCCTGACGTGGCGGCAAGACCCGGAGCACACGTGATCGAGCGGGTGGCCACGACGCTGGAGCGCCACCGGATGGTGTGGGAAGGGGCGCGAGTCGCGGCGGCGGTGTCGGGCGGCGCGGACTCCATGGCGCTGCTCGATGCGCTGTGCGAACTGGGTCCCCGGTGGAAGCTCGATCTCGGCGTCGCGCACCTCGACCACGGCCTGCGCGGGACGGCGTCGCGCGGCGATGCGGCGTTCGTGGAACAGGAAGCCCGGCGGCGCGGTCTGCCGTTCCACGGCGCGCGCATCGAACAGCCTCTCAGCGCCAACGTCGAACAGAATGCGCGGCGCGCCCGTCTAGCGCTCTTTGCGAGACTTCGGGAATCGGGCTGGGACCGCGTCGCCACCGGACATACCGCGTCCGACCAAGCCGAGACAGTCCTGTTCCGGCTCCTGCGCGGGACGGGCGGCGGCGGCCTCGCTGGGATCCGGCCCGTCACGCGTGCGGGGCTGATCCGGCCCCTGCTCGAGTTGACCGGTGCTGAGGTCCGGGAATGGGCGCGCGGCCGCGGTCTCACGTGGCGGGAAGATGCAAGCAACCAGGATGTCAGCCTGACGCGCAACCTCATCCGGCATTCCGTCCTGCCGGCGCTCGAAGGGGCCGGGTTCCCTCACGCTACGAGGCGTCTGGAGCAGTTGGCCCGATGGGCGCAGGAAGACGAAGCGTATTGGGAGGCAGAAATCCGGCGGCTCGCGGAACGGGAACTGCGCCCGGAGGCGGGAGGCTGGAGTGCGGCCGCCGCGGGGCTGGCCGCACTGCCGGCGGCGGCTGCGTCGCGGCTCGTCCGGTACGCCTGCGAACTGGTGCGTGGCGACCTGCAGCGACTGGACCGCCGGCATGTCGAAGCAGTGCTCGCGCTGGCCCGTTCCAGAGCGGGGGCCGGCGCCGTCACCCTGCCGGGCGTCGTCGTGGAGCGGTCATTCGGCCGCCTGCACTGGTCCCCCAGCGGCACGCAACTGCTTCATTTCCATTACACAGTGGGCCCGGGAGACGGGGTCGAACTCCCGGATACGATTGTCCGGCTTGAACTTGCTGAATCCGTCGTAGGGGTGGAATGCGTCTATAATGGTGACGTGAGCCGACTGGATTGGGAGCTCCTCGGTGGCCCGCTGGTCTTGCGCGATTGGCAGCCAGGCGACCGGTTCCGCCCGATCGGGCATTCGGCGGACAGAAAACTCAGCGATCTCCTTCAGGAATCGCGGGTTCCGCGTTGGGAGCGGGCCGGCTGGCCCGTTCTGGCAAAGGGCGGATCGCTTGTCTGGTCGCGCCGCTTCGGGCCGAGCGCTGAGTATGCGGCGTCGCCGGCATCTAGCCGGGTTCTTCGCGTCATCGAGCGCCCCGCCGGAGTCGACGGCGGCACGTCTGTTTCCGGGCCTGCCGTTACACGGGAGGTTTGAGTGAATTCGAATGTAAAGACCGGCATCTTCTGGGTGCTCCTGTTGTGTGTGGCGATCCTGCTGTGGCAGGTCGTGAAGTCGGCCAAGAACAAACCGGAGAAAGAACTGACGTTCACGGAGTTCATCCGCGAAGTCGACTCCGGCCGTGTGCGCAAGGTCACGATCACCAACAACAGTGAAGTCAAAGGGGCCTACGCCGACGGCAGCGCGGAACTGAAGACCATTATTCCCGGCAATTATCCCGATATCTATACGATCCTGCAGGACAAGAAAGTCGAGATTGAGATTAAGGACACCTCGGGCGGGAGCTGGCTGACGATCCTGATCAACGCTTCGCCGTTTATCCTGCTGCTGGCCTTCTGGATCTTCATGATGCGGCAGATGCAGGGCGGCGGGAACAAGGCGCTCAGCTTCGGCAAGAGCCGGGCGCGTCTGCATTCCAGCCAGCAGAAGAAGGTCACATTCAAGGACGTCGCGGGCGTCGAAGAGGCCAAGGAAGAACTGCAGGAGATCATCGAGTTTTTGCGCGAGCCGCAGAAATTTCAGAAGCTCGGGGGCCGGATTCCGAAGGGCGTGCTCCTGGTGGGCTCGCCGGGTACGGGAAAGACTTTGCTGGCTCGCGCAATCGCGGGCGAGGCGTCGGTGCCGTTCTTCTCGATCTCAGGTTCGGATTTCGTCGAGATGTTCGTCGGAGTGGGCGCAAGCCGCGTCCGCGACCTGTTCGAGCAGGGCAAGAAGAACGCGCCGTGCATCATCTTCATCGATGAAATCGACGCCGTGGGACGGCACCGTGGCGCCGGTCTGGGCGGCGGTCACGACGAGCGGGAACAGACGCTTAACCAGTTGCTGGTGGAGATGGACGGCTTCGAATCGAACGAAGGCGTGATCCTCGTCGCGGCGACGAACCGCCCGGACGTGCTCGACCCGGCGCTGCTGCGCCCGGGCCGCTTCGACCGGCGCGTGGTCGTCGGACGGCCGGATGTGCAGGGCCGCGAGGCGATCCTCAAAGTCCACACGAAGAAGATCCCGATGGCCGACGACGTGGACCTTTCGGTGGTGGCGCGAGGGACTCCCGGGATGGCCGGCGCCGATCTGGCGAACCTCGTGAACGAAGCTGCGTTGAACGCCGCGCGGCAGAACCGCAAGGTCGTCACACAGGTGGATTTTGAGGTATCGAAGGACAAGGTGCTGATGGGCGCCGAGCGGAAGTCCATGATCCTGAGCGATGCCGAGAAGCGCACGACTGCCTACCATGAAGCGGGGCACGCGCTGGTGGCGGTACTGCTTCCCGACGCGGATCCGTTGCACAAAGTCACGATCATCCCCCGCGGCATGGCACTGGGCCTGACCATGCAGTTGCCGCTCGATGACAAGCATTCGTACAACGAGCGGTACCTGCAGGCGCAACTGTCCATCCTGATGGCGGGGCGCATCGCCGAGGAGATCTTCATGGATCACACGACGACGGGCGCCGGTAACGACATTGAACGCGCGACCGACCTGGCCCGCCGCATGGTCTGCGAGTGGGGGATGAGCGAGCTTGGTCCCCTGAGTTTCGGCCAGAAGGAAGAGCAGATCTTTCTCGGGCGCGAGATCTCCCAGCACCGGGACTACAGCGAGGCCACTGCCGTGCTGATCGATGAACAGGTGCGCAAGCTGGTGCGCGACGGCTATGACAAGGCGCGGGGCCTGATCGAATCGAACCGCCAGGCTCTGGTGACCATCGCCGAGACGCTGCTCGATCGCGAAGTGCTGGACGGCATGGAGGTGGTGGGCATCATCCAGGGCGAGCAGGTCAACAAGGCGGCGGCGCCGGAGAAGGCGGGCGAGGATGGGCGTACGCAGGAAGTGCTGCGGCCCGAAGGCAGCCGCCGGCTTCCCGGCATGGCGGAAGGGGAGCAGCCGCAACCGGCGTGATCCCGAGGTTTTCCGCGTACCTGTTCGACATCGACGGCACGCTCGTGGACTCCGCACCGGACATTTGTGCCGCCACAGGGGAGGTGCTTGCCGTCCGGGGCAGGACGGGAGTTCCATTCGAAGTGCTCCGTTCCTACGTCGGACGCCACCTGCGGGACCTGTTCACCGATTTTTTTCCGCCGGCGAGTGAAGACGAGATCGACGGTATGATCGCCGAGTACCGCACGATCTACCTGGCGCGCGAGCATAACCAGACGACTGTTTTTCCCGGTGTGGCCGAGGCGCTCGCGGCTCTCGGCGGCCGCAAGGGGACCGCGACCACCAAGGGGACCCCAACCACCCGCCAGGTTTTGGAGAAGTTCGCACTGCTGCCTTATTTCGACCATGTCCAGGGCACGGATGGATTCCCGGCCAAGCCCGCGCCGGACGTGCTCTACGCGGCCCTCGATGGTTTGGGCGCACCGCTCGAGGAGACGCTGTTCGTGGGCGATTCGGCCGCCGATATGGAGGCTGGCCGACGCGCCGGCATCCGCACCTGCGCGGTGCGCTACGGCTACGGAAATGCGGGGGAAATGAACCGCTTCCAGCCGGACTTCTGGATCGATGATCTGCGCGAATTGAGCTAATCTAAGGGCATGAGACTCACCCGCCGGGCTTTGTTCGCCGGCGCCCTGGCTCCCGCCCTTTTGCGGCCCGCGGAGCCGCGCTACAAGATCTCGCTCGCGCAATGGTCGTTGCACCGGGCGATCCAAAGCCGCCTCATGACGAACCTCGACTTTCCCCGCGTGGCGCGCGAGCAGTTCGGCATCGAAGGGCTGGAGTTCGTGAATCAGCTCTGGGGCGCGCCCACCGAGTCTTACGTCCAGCGCCTGAAGCACAACATGCGCGAGACCGGCACGACGGCGGTGCTGATCATGTGCGACGGCGAGGGCCAGATGGGCCACACGGAGCGGGCTGCCCGCATGCGGGCGGTGGCGAATCATCACAAGTGGGTCGACATCGCCGCGGAACTGGGCTGCACGGCCATCCGCACGAATATGTACCCCAGCGAGGATCCGAAGACGCCGGCGCAGGTCGACGGGTTCCTGAAATCCTGCGTGGAGAGCTTCACGGCGCTGTGCGAGTACGCCAAGGCGCGCAACATCAACGTGCTGATCGAAAATCACGGCGGGATTTCTTCGAACGCGGATGTGGTGGTCCGCCTGATGCGGATGGTGAACCGGCCCAACTTCGGGACCCTGCCGGATTTCGGCAACTTCCCGCCGGAGGTGGACAAGTATGAATCCGTGCGCAAACTGATGGCGCATGCCAAGGCCGTCAGCATGAAGTGCGGCGATTTCGGCGCGGACGGCAAAGAGACGACGATCGACCTGGACCGCATGCTGGAGATTGTCGCCGCGGCGGGCTACCGCAGTTGGATCGGCATTGAGTACGAAGGGACGCGGCTGTCCGAGTATGAGGGGATCGCCGCGGGAGCACGGTTTCTGAGGAGCCGGCTGGCGTAGGCACACCCGGCAGAACGTTGAGGAGAGAACGAACAATGGCGAATGAGATCGGACGGCGCAGCTTCGTTGCGGCGGCCATGATGGCGGCCCCTGCGGTCCAGAAGGCGCGCGGCCAGAGCGGCAAGATCAATGTCGGCTGGATCGGCATGGGCGGGCGCGGCTACCACTGCATGAACGTCTCGCACGACGGCAACAAGGACAAGGTCCACGTGGTGTCGGTCTGCGATACGTACAAGGGCAACCTGGCCCGCGCCAAGGACCGCGTCCAGACGCTGTGGGGGAACTCCCCGAAGACGACGGCCGATTACCGCGAAATCCTCGCCGACCCTTCGGTCGACGCCGTCTTCATCATGACGCCGGAGCATCTGCATTACCCGATGATGCTCGCCGCGCTCAAGGCGAAGAAGCACGTCTACGTGGAAAAGCCTCTGGCGCACACGATCGAGGAGGGCGCGGAACTGGTGAAGGCGGCGCGCGCCGCGGGCAAGATCGTGCAGGTGGGGACGCAGAACCGCAGCTCGAAGCTCTACCAGCGGGCGAAGGAGATGGTCGCGCAGGGCATGATCGGCGACATCCACTATGTCCGCGCATTCTGGTACCGCAACTCGCCGAACGAGACGCCCGCCTGGCGGTACAACATTCCGGCTGACGCGAGCCCGGAAAACACCGATTGGGCGAAGTTCCTCGAGGGTGCGCCGAAGCGCGAGTTCGATCTGCGCCGCTACTACCAGTGGCGCCTCTACTGGGACTACTCGGGCGGCATCTCCACCGACCTGCTGGTGCACCAGACCGACATCACGAACTTCGTGCTGGGCAAGACCGTGCCGCTGTCGTGCGTGGCGTCAGGGGGCATCTACCGCTGGACGGACGCGAACGACGACCGCGAAGTGCCGGATACGTTCAGCGCCATCTACGACTACGCCGACAAGTTCCACCTGAACTACTCCTGCTACTTCGGCAACGACCACTACGGGTACGGCGAGCAGTTCTGCGGCAACGAGGGAACGATTGAGGTGCTGAACCGTCAGGATCTGCATTTCTACCCGCAGTTGCTGCGCGGCGCCGCTCCGGCGCACGTCAAGGCGCGGCAGGAGATCCACCTGAACGGCCCGCGCGACTTCGGAGAACCGGACGGCCTCAAGACGCACATCACGAACTTCATCGAGGCGGTCCGCGGCAACGAGAAGCCCGTGGCGCCGGTCGAGGCCGGCCACCAGGCCGCGATCAGCGGCCACCTGGCCACGCTGTCGTTCAAGAATGGCCGAAAGGTAATCTGGGACGAGAAGACGGAAAAGTCGCGTTTCGCCTAGGCTCCCTGAATCCAGGCCCGCACCGCGGGCCATTGCTGGCGCAAGGCCGTGGACGAGACCCAGAAGTAGAACGCCGCGCAGCAGACCAGTCCGATCCGCAGGACCCACCCGGGACGCACCTCCCGCGGCATCAGCGTCATCGTTGCGTACAGGGTGTGCAGCGCTGAGAAACCGAGGGCAAAGTTCATCATGACGCCGCTGGCGACGGCCAGGACCAGCGGGTTCGGCGTGAGCGACAGGGCGACCAGACCCCACAAGCCGTATACCGTCAGGATCGTGTAGTAGACATACTTCACCTGGTTGCCTTCGAGACGTCGCAGGCGCGAGACGCCCGTCCAGATGACGTCGGTCCAGCGGCGGCTGATGCCGTCGAGATTGGAGACTTGCGTCGGCGCCAGAATGAGGAAGCTGCAGAGCAGCGTCAGGAACCAGAACGCCTGTCCGTGCTGGTTGGCGATTCCCTGCGCCGTCATGGCTGCGACGGCGTTGCCGGAGGGCACCGGCGCGCCCCGCAGAAATTCATAGGACACCATGCACGGCAGGGCCATGCCGAGTACGCAGCCTGGGGCCCAGAGCAGCAGTTGGTCCCGCCGGATGTGCCGCAGCCAGCCTTTCCAGCGCTCCAGTTGTTCCGCGGTCAATGAGAACGTCTTTCCTGTATGCGACAGCTTGACCGTCCGTCCGCCGATCGCGCTCGGCAGCGCGCCGACCTGCGCGCCCATGCCCCAGCCCTTGTCGCGGGCGTAGTTTGAGAAGTAGCTGTTGGTCAGCCCGCCCGCTCCGGCCACCGCGGCAAACGCGGCGAGGGTCGCCCAGTTGAAATCGCCTTCGGGCAGGTGCCCCACCTGGAAGAACCCGAGCGCAATCTCCGCCTTGGTGTCCCAGCTCACGAAGAAGACGGCGAGGAAGCCGAGGTAGCCCAGCACGAGCACCAGCTTGGTCACCATCACACGTTCCAGCGCGTTGTACACCTTGCCGCCGAAGATGAGCGGCAGAAAGGCCGTGAGAAAGATCGCGTAGCCGAGGCCGCGCACGAACCCGCCGTCGCCTGCCTCGGGCAGACGGCCGAGGAAGACCGCCGCGAGCGGGACGGCGGCGTTCGACGCGAGATACGGCCAGATCCCGCCGAGGTCGGCAAAGATGTAGAAGATCGTCCAGAAGGCGGGTCCGGGCCAGGTGCGGAAGAATCCGACGAAGATCGGTTCGCCGCAGTACAGCGCGTAGCGCATCACCGAGAGGTTGTAGAACACCTGCATCAGGATGGCGGTGTTGGCCAGCCACAGGATCCCCCCGCCATATTGGGCAGTGACGAGCGGTCCGAACAACCATTCGCCGCCGCCGATGTTGGCGCCCACCATCAACAGGCCCGGACCGATCAACATGGTCCAGCGCCGCCAGTGGAAGACCGGCGGGGCCGGCAGCGGCGCCTGTTCCCAGGCAGGGAAGCGATTCGCGGCGGACATGGCCCGCTATCGTATCACTTGCTATGATGGCGCGTAGAGACTCATGATCGACTCGCCGCTTGCCCCAGCCCCTGTATCCGAGGCGATCACGCATTCCATTCGCGTTGAAGTGCTCTCGCGGCATGCGACGGAGCATTCCAAACCCGGCCGCGGAGAATGGGTCTTTGAGTACACGGTGCGCATCACGAATCTCGGATCCGAGCAGGTGCAGTTGATGAGCCGCCATTGGATCATCACGGACGCGATCGAGCAGATCAAAGAAGTGAAGGGGCCTGGCGTCGTCGGGAAACAGCCGGTCCTGGAACCGGGTGAGTCATTCAAGTACTCATCGTGGTGCCCGCTGCCCACGCCGCTCGGCGTGATGCGGGGGACGTACCACATGGTCACGGCGGACGGCCGGGAGTTCGACGTGGAGATCGCTCCGTTCGCGCTCCGCGCTCCGTACACCGTGCACTAATTCACGCCAACGCAGCCACAGTCCATCCGCCTTCTTCAGCGATGCGGATGTTGGCGCCCGTGTACAGTTTGGCTGCTTCCTCCGGAAAGACCGGCCGGCCGGCGGCATCCACCAGGCCGGCGAGGGTCACCGGGCGCGGGCCGATGCCGGCGGCGATCTCCGGCAGGTCCGTGTGCAGGAGCACTCCTGGCAGGAAGTTCGCAAAGGTGTGCGTGTATTCCTCTTCGTCGACGAGGTGACGCCAAGTGGCGAGCATCCCGGTGAGATACAGGCTGGCGATATCCGGCTCCAGTGCCGCGGCGCAGAGCGCGGGGACACACAGCGGGCCGCGGGCAGCGACGCGCACGGGGGCTCCGGTCATGGCCCGGAGCGCCGAGGCGGCGGCGCGGATGTCCGTGACGCGCTGGCTGAGCAGTGGAGTCCCGAGAATCAGCGAGGCCCAGGCCCAGTTCTCTTCCGAGTTGTGAGAGCGCGCGTAGGAGGCCGCTCCGCGGCCGTAGGCGGGCGCCAGGTCCCCGATACCGCGCACATCGGGAGCGCAGACGAGCTGCCCGGAAGCGGCAAGCTGCTGGTAGAGATCGCCCTCGCGCCAGCGCGCGTTGCGCCCCGCTGAATCGAGCGCCAGCAGGGCCGGTTGCTGGACGGAGCTTGCGGGCCGGAAGATCCAGGCCGGGACCCAGACTCCCGGTTCGCTTTCGAGCTCCGCTCCGACGATGACGCCGGACATCCCCGGCGCCGTGTGGAGGACGTGGAACCGTGCGCGCGATGGTTCCCCGGGAACGCCGAGGACTTCCGCCAGCGGCTTCACCCGTCTTGTTATCTGGCGCTGGCGGTTTCGCGAAAAGGGACTGTCCCCGTTCAGGCTGCGTGTTGTGCTGCCGGATTCGGTGGCGAACAGGACGCGGTCCTCCTCCGGAGCCGTCGGCGGTTCCGCCGTGACGGGCGAGGTCCGTCCCTGTAGCCAGCGCGTGAACCAGCTATAGATGGCGAGACGGGTGTCGAGCGCCATTCCGTGCGGGAGCCCGGTTTCACCCCACGCGATCCGGTCCGCCGCGCCCATCACCCGGTACACACGCTCCAGCGCGGCGTACTCCTCCCGGCCGCTCTCCATGTAGGAAGGCGAGTAGGTGCCGAAGAAATCCTTCGCGCTCACCTGAATGCACAGGGGTTTGGGCGCCATCGGGTACAGCAGGTCCCAGCGATCGAAGCCGGCGGGGCCGCTGCCGACGAAATTCTGCTCGGCATCGTCGGTCGAGCCTGGCGGATTAAAGTTCCGGCAGGCGAAGTTCTCGGTATTGCCCATCGACACGAAGGCCGCCGCCAGGCGGTCATCGGCGCAGGCCAGCATCATCGTGAGGGTTCCGCCGCCGGACTGTCCCGTCGAGGCGAGACGCGCCGGATCGACGAGCGGGTGCGCGGCGAGGTAGTCCAGGCTGCGGATGGCGTCCCACGTCTGGAACCGCGTGCTCGTGTCACCGAAGAGCAGCATCTGGCGGCCCGGAAGCGTGTGCTCATCGTCGGCGGAGGCGAGCCGCGTCCTGGAGAGGTCCCGCGCGGGGTAATAGACCCGCTCCCCTTGGCCCATCGGATCGAAGGCCAGCACGAGAAAACCGAGCCGCACCAGACCTTGGGCGCAGCGCTGGTAGCCGGTGTACGCCTTCCCGTTCAGGGAATGTCCCATCTGCAGCAGGACGCCCGGGAACGGCGGGTCGCCCGCGGGAATGTAGACGTTCGCCGGAATGTGAATACCGGGGAAACTCTCGTAGATGACGTTCTCGACGCGGTATCCCTGGCGCGCGAACGATTTTGTGGTGCGCGCGTTCAGCGGAGTGCGCTCCGGCAGGCCGCCCGCCAGACGCCAGAACGTGTCCCGCACGAATCCCGCGCGCGCGGTGACCGCCGCCTGCGAAGTGAGCGCCTCGATGGCGGCGCGGCGCTTCCGGTACGCTGCTTCCGCGCGCTGCCGCAGGTAATCCGGCCAGCAGGCGGAATAGTCCCGGTACCGGACTTCGGCCCGGGCCGATACAGCCATCAGGGCGAGCACCTCACGCCGCGTCCACATCGCTTACCATCTTCCTATGAAGAACCGACGATCGCCGAGCCGCCGCGCATTGTTCCAGGCCGGGGCGCTGGCCGGTGCGGCGCAATTGTTCCCGGCGCGGGGCAGTGCCGCCTCGCCCGGACGCGGCGCGGGACCGGAGATCTACCGGCGTTTCGGCGTGGAACCGTTCATCAACTGCACGTCCACGTACACGATTAACGGCGGCTCCCGGCAGTTGCCCGAGGTGATTGCCGCGATGGAGCAGGCCGCCCACTATCATGTGAACCTCGATGAGCTGACGGAGAAAGTGGGGGCGCGTATCGCGGAGCTCCTCGGAGGCGAATCCGCCATGGTGAGTTCCGGCGCGGCAGGCGCGGTGACCTGCGGGGCGGCGGCATGCGTCGCGGGCGGCGATCCGGAAAAGATGCAGAAGCTGCCCGACACGTCCGGCTTGAAGGATGAATGCGTCGTGCCGAAGTGGTCGCGCAGTTACTACGACCACGCCGTGCGCGCCGTGGGTGTGCGGATGGTGGAGGTCGACACGCTCGAAAACCTCGAGCGTGCGCTCTCCCCGAGGACGGCGCTGGCGCACGGGCAGGCGAACCTGCTGCGGGCGAGCAATCCGTTTACGCTGCGGCAGTTCACCGAAGCCTGTCACCGGCGGGGCGTGCCGGTGCTGATCGACGCGGCGGCCGATCTTCCCCTCAAGCCGAATCCATACCTCGCCGCCGGCGTCGACCTGGTTGCCTACAGCGGCGGCAAGATTCTGTGCGGACCGCAGACTTCGGGAATCCTGCTGGGCCGCAAGGACCTCGTGCGGGCCGCCTACCAGGTGAGTTCGCCGCACATCACGTTCGGGCGCTCCATCAAGGTGAGCAAGGAGGAGATCATCGGGATTGCGGTGGCGGTGGAGAGCCTGTTTTCCACGCGCGACCGCGACGCGGAAGACCGCGAATGGATCACGTGGTTCGAACACATCGCCGCGAAACTGGCCAGAGCGCCGGGCGTCACGACGAAGCTGCTGATGCCGGAAGCGAAGAGCTATTACCCGACGCTCCAGGTGTCCTGGGATCCGGAGCGGATCGGGCTGACGGCGGGAGAACTCGGTAAACGGCTGCTGGATGGACGACCGCGGATCATGACACACGCCGAAGGTCCCGGCCATTCGTTCGTGCTGCGGCCCGCGGCGATGTATCCGGGCGAGTACGAGGTGGTGGCGGAGAGGCTGCATCAGGAGTTCGGCCGCGCGCCAGGAGCACAGCCCGCGCGGCAAAAGCAGCCGCCCGCCGCCAGCCTCTCCGGACGCTGGCAGTTCGACATCACCTTCGTGGCGGGTGCAACGGCGTTCAGGCTGTATCTCGACCATGACGGAAGCGCCGTGAACGGCGTGTACAGCAGCCCGGTCGTGGCGGAGGGCACGGTGACAGGCAGCGCCGACGGCGACCGGATCGAGCTTCACACCCGCGGGCGTCACGAAGGGATGGCGTTCCACTATATCTTCACGGGACGCGTCGAGCGCGACGCGCTGAGCGGCACGGTGGAACTCGGGTGGGAAGACGGGCAGGCGTCGTGGCGCGGGCGGCGGCTGGGATAGCGGCCCGCGTCAGGCGAAGTGAATCCACAGCGACAGGATGATCGCCGCGACCACGGCGGTCGCGACCGCCAGCGGGCGGCGGTGACTGACGGCTTCGACCGGCTCCCCGCCCCACCGGACGGTGAGGTCGCGAGCGCGCGCACCGGCGGGAGCCGTGAAGCGGCTCACCGTGTACATCACGACCAGACAGAGAGCGAAGACCAGCACGCTGAAGTTCAGGAAGCTGAACGCCACCACTGCATTCAGGGGACCCAGATCCATTCCGGCGCCGTTGCGCAGGATGTCCAGCAGGAAGCGCAGCGCCCCGACAACGCCGCCGAAGACGAGCGTCACGAACGCGGCCCGGGGCGTCGCCCCGCGCCATAAGACGCCGGAGAGAAACGTCGCCGTGATCGGCGCGCCGACGTAGGCCTGGACGCTCTGGAGGTATTGATAGATCTCGGCGTTCAGGTAGCGGATGAACGGGATCCAGGCGATGCTGACGCCGACGATCGCCGCCGTGGTCCAGCGTCCGACGCGCACCAGCTTCTGCTCGTCGGCGTCCGGACGGAGTTTTTTGTAGACGTCCATCGTGATGAGCGTCGAGACCGAGTTGAAGACTGAACTCAACGAGGACATCAGCGCCGCCAGCAGCGCCGCGACCATCAGTCCCATGAGTCCCGCCGGCAGCAGCCGGACGACGAGCAGGGGGTAGGCGTTATCGCCGTTGACGTCCTCGGGCCACAGTGTTTTGGCGATCAGTCCCGGCAGCACCAGGATAAACACGGGCAGGATCTTCAGCCCCGCGCAGAAGATCGCCCCCATTCGCGCTGCATCGACGTTTTTCGCGCTCAGCGTCTTCTGGACGATGACCTGGTCGGTACACCAGTACCAGATGCCGAGAATGACGGTCCCCACCGTGGTTCCAAGCCAGGGATACGACGGGTCGTCGATCGGCTTGATCATGTGAAAGAAGTCCGGGGGCAACGAGGCCCGGAGACCTTCGAAACCGCCCGCCCGGTCGAGCCCCAACCATGTGAGCAGGACCGCGCCGCCGATCAGGATGAATGCCTGGAACAGGTCGGTGTAGATGACGGCGGCCAGTCCGCCGGCAATCGTGTAGACGCCTGTCGCGACCACGAGCAGGATCGCCGAGGTCATGTAGTCCCACCCGACCACTTCGCGAATCAGGATCCCTCCGGCGAACAGCGCGACAGAGATCTTGGTGAAGATGTAGGCAAAGACCGAGACGCCGGTGAGATACCAGCGGCAGGCCGGATTGAAGCGCTGCTCCAGGAACTCCGGCATCGTGAAGACCTTGCTGCGCAGGTAGAAGGGAACAAACAGCCAGCCGAGCAGAAACAGGCAGAAGCTGGCCGACCATTCGTAGCAGCCGACCGCCAGTCCGCTCGAAGCGCCCGAACCCGCCAGCCCGATGAAGTGTTCGCTCCCGATATTGGTGGCGAACAGCGACGCACCGATGGCGAACCAGCCGACGTGCCGGCCGGCGAGGAAGTACTCGCTGGTGGTCTTGCGCTGGCGCGCCTGGTAGAACCCGATACCGAGGACAGCGGCGAAATAAGCCACGATGATGATCGCGTCGAGCATGGCCGAAAGTTTTCCAGCATACAGGATTCAATGGGATAATCGCTAGTCCATGCGCTGCCCCGACCTGCTTGCCACCCTGGTCATCGCGCTTCTCGCCGCCTGTCTCGCCGGGCCCCTGTTCACGTTGGAGTACCTGGACAACTGGTCGTCGATTGAGAGTACGTTCATCTCCGACGCGCGCTACCTCCAGGACCATTGGCCGCGCCCCGGATGGCAGCCGAACTGGTACAACGGCACGCGCTTCAACTACATCTACCCGCCCGCACTGCGCTACGGGACAGCAGGGCTGGCGAGATGGCTGGAGATCCCGACGGTACGGGCGTATCACCTCTACATTGGCGTTTTCTATGCAATTGGGATCGCCGGGATTTTTGTGATGGTCCGGACGATGGGCGGCGGGCGGCGGGCGGCATGGCTTGGCGCGGCGGCGGCGCTGCTCGCCCCGGCGCACCTGTTCTTCGCCGACATTCGGGACGATTCGCTCGCCGGGATGCCGGTGCGCCTCCACGTGCTGATGCGGTATGGCGAGGGACCGCACATGAGCGCCTTGGCCTGCCTGCCTTGGGGGCTCGCCGCCGGATTTCTGGCGCTGCGCGGGCCGAACCCGCCAGCGGTCGCGGCAGCGGCAGCGGCGGCCGCTCTGGTCGTCTCGACCAACTTCTACGGGGCGATGGCGATGGCCACCTGCTGGGTGTTTCTGGTGGCCGCCGTCTGGATTACGTCGGGCCGGATGGCCGTGGTCGCGCGCGCCGCCGGGGTGGCGGCCCTAGCCTACGGACTCACGGCCGCGTGGCTGACTCCTTCGTACCTCCGCGCCACGATCGAGAATCTGCGACTGGTCGCCGAACCTGGGAACTGGTGGTCGCGGTGGGCCGCTCTGGGGTTTCTGCTGGTGTACGGCGCGCTGGCCTGGTGGCTCGGACGGGGGCGTCCGGCGCGTGCCTGGGCCTTGTTTCTGGGTGGCACGGCATCGTATTTCGCGCTGGATGTGCTGGGAAACCGCTTTCTTGGCTACCGGATCGCGGGTGAACCGACGCGTCTCGTTCCGGAACTCGAACTGTGGCTCAGTCTGGCTGCGATGAGCGCGCTGGCATGGCTGGCTGATCGGCCGGGCCGCTGGCCGAAACTCCTGGCCGCTCTGGCGGTCGCGGGCATCTTCTGGACCGCGACGCCCTACGTGCGCCGCCCCTGGAGGATTTTTGCCGCCGACCGGAACCCGGAGGCGAGGATCGAGTACCGGGTACAGCAGTGGATCGGGGATAACCTGCCTGGGGCCAGGACGGCAACCACAGGCTCGGTGCGGTTCTGGTTCAACGCGTGGCGGGACCTGCCGCAACTCGGGGGCGGCTCCGAGCAAGGCATCGTGAATCAGTTGATCATCCGGGCACAGTACGAACTCACCATGGCGGAGGAGCCCGAGCTCGCGGTGCAGTGGGCGCAGGCCATGGGGGTCGACGCGATCGTCGTCCACGGGAAGGAGTCGCAGGAGGAGTACCACGACTACGTGTATCCCAACAAGTTCGCGGGCGTCCTGGACGCCCTGTGGGATAGCGGCGCGGGCGATACGATCTACCGCGTCCCACGCCGCTGGCCCGGCATTGCCCGGGTGGTGGACCGCGCCGCCATCGACGCCTTGCCGCCCATGCAACTGCTCGATCCGCCGGACATCGTCCCGGAGTACGCGCGGCTGGCCGAGGAAGGGCCGGAGGCGGTGAGCCGCTGGGAGAGCGTGGAGTCCCTGCGCGTCCGGGCTTCACTGAAGGAGGGACAGTCCCTGTTGATTCAGGCCAGCTACGACCCGGCGTGGCGGGCAGCGACCGGTTCCATGCACCTTCCGGTCCGGCGGGACCCGCTGGGTCAGATGCTGGTCGACCCGCCTCCTGGCGACCACAACATCCTCCTGTGGTGGGAGAAGCCGCTCGATGACCGGATTGGCGGCTGGATCACTCTCGCTTCGCTGGTTGTCGTGGCCATCCTGCTGCTCCGGCCGGCCAAAGGAGCCGTTTGAAACCCGCGGCGGTATGCCTGGGCTTGGCGCTGCTGAACCTGGTGCTCCAGGCGCCGGTGTTCTGGCCGGGAGAAACGCCGTTCCGCGGCTCGATCGAACCCGGGTACGCGTCCACGGCCCGTTTCTTCGCCCAGCACCCGGACCCCTGGGGCTGGAACCCGCTGTACTACTTCGGCCTGCCGACGCAATTCACCTACCTGCCGCTCGTTCCCTACTTGGCGGCGGCGGCCTCCTGGGCGCTGCCCGGCTATGCGATGACCGATGTCTACCGCGCCGTTGTGTCCGTGTTTGGGGTCGTGGCCCCCTCGGTGTTCTTCCTGCTGGCGTGGTTCGCGTTGCGCAGCGTGCCGTGGGCTCTGGCGGTGGGTCTGGCAAGTTCGCTGGTCTCGCCAGCCTACGTCTTCTCGCAGGTCGGGATTAACCGGGGAACCGCGTACCTGCCGTGGCGGCTCCAGGTGCTGGTGAAGTTTGGAGAGGGACCGCATACCGTCGGGCTGTTCCTTCTGCCGCTCGCCCTGATCGCGGTGTATCGGGCCGCGACGCGGAAGCGCTATTCCGATGTCTGGCTGGCCGCGGTGGCGATGGCGGCGGTGACGCTATCCAGTTGGGTGGCCGGCCTGGCTTTGGCGTTCTGCTGCCTGCTGTTGATGCTCGCCATGCGGGGCAGCGACTTCTCGCACCGCCACACGATGGGCGCGGCGTTGCTGGCCTACGGCATGGCTTGCTTCTGGCTGACGCCCACCTTCGTGCGCACGACTCTGCTTAACTGGCCGGTGGATTCGCTCGGCTACGAGTTTCAAGCCCGGCAGGCGCTGCTGCTGGCCGGGTGGCTTGCGGGAGTCGCCGGCATTCACTGGGCGTGCCGCCGGTGGCTGCCGGGAGAACGCTGGCTGGAATTCTTCATTCAAGGCGCCTGGGTTTTTGGCTACGTAGTGACGTTCAAGTACGGCCGCGGAATCGACGTGATCCCCGAGCCGCACCGTTATGCACCGGAAGCCGAGTTGTTCCTGATGCTCGCCATGGCGGGCGCCGCGAAGTGGGGGCTCGCCCGGAATGCGCGCTGGCTGCGCATCGCGGCCGCAGTCTGCCTCGTGCTTTCGGTGCTGGCTGGGGCAAGGCAGGTGAAGGCGATGACGACGCAGGGGTTCGCCATCCGCCGCCAGTTGGACCGGGAAACCCTCGCCGAGTACCGGATCGCGCGCTTTCTTGAGGGCCTGGAGCCCAGGGGGCGCATCTTCGCGTCGGGCGCGTTCCGCTTCGGCTTGAACTCCTGGGTGGACCTGCCGCAGGTGAGCGGGGTGTTCGAGTCCGGCCTGCAAAACCGGATCGCCATGGATTTCGACTACCTCGTGCGTGTCAACGAATCGGGCGCCGAGTGTGTGAAGGCGCTGCGCGCCGCCGGTGTCGAGTACGTCGTGGTGCACGGCCCGCAATCGAAGGAGTTCTACCGGGACATCCGGCCGGCAGACAAGTTTGAAGGTCTGCTGGAGAAGGTGTATGACGAGGGAGACGACCGGATCTACCGCGTGCCGTTCGACTCCTGGGCCCGTGCGGTACGCCCGGAGGAACCGGCGGCCTGGCCACAGTTCACGCTGGGCAGCCCGGACCGGCCTCACCTCGTCGCGCATTGGGAAGGACCGTCGGCGATCCGGATCGAAGGAGAGACGCCCAACAGCTTCGCGATCGCCCTTCCGGTGACGCACGATTCCGGGTGGCAGGCGATGCAGGGGGGCGCGCCGGTTCCGGTCGAGCGGGATCCTCAAGGGTTCCTGCTAGTGCTTCCGAAGCCGGGCGCGGACGGCCCGGTGCTGTTGCGCTTCCGTGCCGGCGCGGAACCGCGGGTCTGCGCCGCGGTGAGCGGTGTGGTGTGGGCGGCCTCGCTGCTGGGGCTGGCGATCCGGCGCCGCCGGGCGTGACCGGGGTCACTGCGGGCCGCGGGGCCAAACCGGTACCATCGCGGTATGATCTCGATTCGCCTCCAACCCGAAACCGTCGCGACGCCTGACCAGCCTCTCGATCACCTGGTGGCGTGCCACCGGCGGATCGAGGAGCGCCTCGACACCCTGGAGCGCGCCGCCGCGCACCTCGCCGGGCGGCGGGGCGAAGCCCTCGCGGCGATCCGCAACGCCTGCGCGTTTCTTGAGTCGAGCGGCGCCATTCACACGCGGGATGAAGAAGAAAGCCTCTTCCCGCGCCTGCCCGCACAGGCCGAGCCGCTGGTGCGGACGCTCGCCGCGGAGCACGAAGAGGCTGAACGCCTGTATGGCATTCTCAAGGACCTGGTCAACCGGATCGAGGCGGGCGAGACGCTGGACGCCGAGTACCGGAGCGTGGTCGGGCCGCTCGTCGCGCTCTACCGGGAACACATCCGCCGGGAAGATAGCGAGCTGATCGACGTGAGCCGTGCGGCGCTGACGGGCGAGGACCTGTCGGCGATTGCCGCGGAGATGCGCCAGCGGCGCGGCCTGTGATCCTCCCGCGGGAACATGGCGCCTGGGGTCTGCTGCTGCAGCCATTCGTGTGCGCAGCGATTCTCGGCAGGCGATGGGACTGGCTGCTCGTTCCGGCAGTACTGCTCATCCTGACAGCGTTTGTGGCGCGTGAACCGCTGGTGATCCTGGCGCGGCAGCGCTGGGTGTGGCGCGACCCCAGGCCTGAAGCTGGAGCGGCTTGGCGACAGTTGCTCTGGCAGGCGCCGCTGGGCTTGTCGCTGTTCGCCGTGTGCGCCTTCCGGCTCCCGTTGAGCCCGCTGGCCGCCCTCGGCGGGACGGCCGCGGCGATGACCGTTCTCGCGGTCTGGATGGCCGTTCGCAACCGGCAGCGGTCCATTGCGCTCCAGGTGGTGAGCAGTGCCGGGCTTGCGACCACAGCGCTCCTTGGTGCGCTGGTGGCGGCCCGTGAGATCCCGGTCTGGGCCTGGCAGTTGTGGGGGCTCCTATCCTTGCATGGAGCCGCTTCCATCCTGACGGTCCAGGCCCGGCTGGACGCGCGGACGGGGTCCCGGCGGGGGCTGCGGCGCTGGGCCTGGGCTTTCCAGGCCGGACAGGGGCTACTGGCGCTCCTGGCCGGAATTCCACTGGGAGGGCCCATTGCGTTCTCTGCGGGCGCCAACGTGTACGAGCTGGTACGGCTGGGCGCCGCCGCCGGACTCAATGAGCCCCTGACGCGTGTCGGATTCCGGACCCTGGGCTGGTCCCTGCTGCATTCCGGACTCGCCACCGCTGTTCTTTGGTAGCGGCGGCGCACAGCGGCGCGGCAGAATGGCGGCGAAGACGCTGCCACGCCCCGGTTCGCTGCGGACTTCGACGCGGCCGCCCTGAGCCTCGACGAGCCCTTTGGTCAAGGCCAGGCCGAGGCCGGTGCCCTGGAATTTCTTCGCGGAGCCCGGCTGCAATTGTTCGAAGCTGACAAACAGCCGCGGGAGATCCTCGGGGGCGATTCCGATGCCCGTGTCCACGACTTCCAGCCGGAAGAAGTCCCCGCCCTCGGCCCGGACCCGAACCGTCACCGAACCGCCTTCCGGCGTGAACTTGAGGGCGTTGGACACGTAGTTGTTGCAGACCTGGGCGAGCCGCCAGGGGTCGAGGAATACGGGACCGATGGAGGCGTCAACCTCAGCGCGGAGAACGATCGACTTGGCGGCGGCAACCGACTGCTGGAGTTCCACGGCCTCGTCGACCACGTCTTCCAAGCGCGCCTCCTGCGGATGAAATGTGAGCTTGCCGTGTTCGACACGCGTCATGTCGAGGATGTCGTTGATCAGTTTCATGAGGTGACGCGAACTGGCGAGAATGTCCCCGACGAATTCGCGCTGGCGGCCCGCCATCTCGCCCGCCTTGCCGTCGTAGAGCATCTGGGCGAACCCGATCACGCAGTTCAAGGGGGTGCGCAACTCGTGCGACATGTTGGCGAGAAAAGCGCTCTTGGCCTGGCTCGCCTGCTCGATCTTGGCGTTCTTCTCCTGCAACTCGCGGAACTGGCGGCGGAGGCGGCGCTCGAGCTGAATCTGCGGAGAAATGTCGCGGACCACGGCGATCAGCAGCCGCGAGGACGGGGAATCCATTGGCCCGAGACTGATTTCGGCGAGGAACTCTTCGCCGTTCCTCCGGCGCCCGTTCAGCCCGCGCAGAGGACGCCGGCCGTGCCGGGACGTCTCGAGAGCCGCGCCCAACAGGACCGGGAGGACATGCCCGGTGGGATGCCGGATCAGCAGGTCGACGGGATGGCCGGCGAGCATCGCGTGACCGTACCCGAAGCAGTGCTCGGCTTCCGGGTTGGAGTTCACGATTTCCCCCTCGAAGTTCAGGAGGAGCACCGGGTCCGGGGCGGATTCGAAGAGCGACCGGAACAGGCGCGCGCTGGCGAGGAACGAATCTTCGTCGCGGCGCCAACGCCGTAGTGCGACAGCGCGGTTGAGCGCGGAGCGAAAGGCCCGTTCGAGAGCGGCCGCGGATAGATCGGATTTGTCCAGATAGTCCGCTGCGCCTTCCCGCAGGGCGCGGTCGGCAACCTCGGGCGATGTCACATCCGTCAGGATGAGGATCGGCGCCGAGACGCCGATTGAGATCGCCTCATGGAGCAACCCCAGCCCGCAAGCGCCACCGAGGGTGAAATCGAAGAGGCAGGCGTTGTAGCCGGTCTGGCGGAGAAGCCGGCGCGCCTCCCCGGCCGTTTGCACCCAGTGGGTTTCGGCTTCGAATCCTTCCATCTCCTGGAGCATCCTGACAATCGCCCGGCCGCTATCGCCTTGGTCGGCGAGCAAGACGCGCAGGCGGCGTGGCGCGTGGATGTCAACGAGTTTGGATGGCGGGCTCATCGCGGCTCCCTGAACCATAGTTCGGTCCGGTAGAGAAAAAACCTTACTGGGCCGCAACAAGTTTTTCCCGATTTGGCCGATCTGGCAACTAGGAACCTGAATGCAGCAGCCTCCTCACGTCCTCATCGTCGATGACAACCGGACGAACCTGAAGTTGACCCAGGTCTTGCTCGAAGCCGAAGGGTTCGCCGTCCGGACGGCGGGTGACGCCGAGAGCGCGCTCCGGACCCTCCAGGAGTACACTCCGGCGCTGATCCTGATGGACGTCCAGATGCCCGGCATGGACGGCCTGGAGTTGACGCGGCATCTGCGCGCCGATCCGGCCTATGTCCATGTCCCGATCATCGCCCTCACAGCGTATGCGATGAAAGGAGACGCGGAGCAGGCACTGGCGGCCGGATGCACCGCGTATGTCTCGAAGCCGGTCGATACGCGAACGCTGCCGGACCTGTTGCGCAACCACCTGCGGCTCGCCTCCGGGCAGACCGCCGCGGAGGATCCGCGAGAGCGGCTTGAATCCACGGTGGAGGAAGCGCGGGAGGAGTTCATCCGGGAGGGCCGTGAAGAGAGCCGGCGGCTGCTGCACCAGTTGGAGAACGGCGGCGCAGGGGAAGCAGGCGAGGCGGTCCAATCGATAGCGCACCGCTGGGCGGGACTGGGAGCGACACTGGGGCTGCCAGAGATTTCCCGCGAGGCGCAGAGCCTGGAGGAGACCCTCCGCAGCCAACCCTCGGCGCCAGCCTCCGCCGTGCGGGACGCGGCCGGACGACTGGCCGGCCTGTTCGCGGAAGCGTCCGACCCCTCCGGGGCGACGTTGCTTTGGCGCCGCCTGCTGGGTAAGCGCCTGGGCCTGGTCGGATTTCCCGAAACGGGCATTGGCGCGCTGGAGGCGGCTGCCGGTCCCGGACTGATTGAGATCCGTCCGCTGGACGTGCGTTCGCCCGCCGAAGTGGACCCGGGCGTGGCCGACGCACTGGTCGTCTATCTGAGCGGGTCAGCGGCGGAGGCTGCCTGGATCGACCCGCAAGTTCTGCGGGGCAGCCGCATTCCGGTGCTGCTGGCCGGCCCCCCACCCCTGTTGCTCCGGTACGCGGGAAGCGCGTTGCTCGGGGCGCGCGGCTTCCTGATGGAGCCGTGGACGCCGGAAGAACTCCTGGCCCGGGTGTTCGTGGCCCTCTCACCGGCCGCCGCACCGCCACCGATCGTCAAGGCGGCCACCGCGTCGCGGGCGTCGCGCGTCTCGAATGACCGGCCGCTGGTCGTGATTGCGGATGATGACCCGGTCACGGCTCGGCTGGTGCGCGGTGTGCTCGAGAAATTTCACCTGGAATGCGAAATCGCCACGGACGGCGCGTCCGCGCTCGGGTTGATTCGCGGGAGGCGGCCCGCCCTGGCGGTGCTCGATGTCAACATGCCGGGTCTGGACGGCTACTCAGTGCTGGCGGCTATCAAGCGGGATCCCGTGCACGCACGGACGGCGATTGTCATGCTAACCGGCCGCGGCGAAGACACCGACAAGATGCGCGGATTCGGCTTTGGCGCCGACGACTACATCGTGAAACCGTTCAGCCCCGTGGAAGTGGCGGCCCGCGTCACGCGCCTGCTGCCACTGCAGTAGTCAGGCGCCAAGCGCCTCCAGCGCCGCCTTTTCCATCGCCGGCCGTGGCGCCGAGTCGCCGGTCCAGATCTCAAACTGCTGGACCGCCTGCTCGATGAACATCTCAAGCCCGGTGATGATGGTCTTGCCTTCTTCGCGCGCCCGCCGCAGCAAGGCCGTTTCCAGCGGGTTGTAGACCATATCGAACACAAGATCGGCCGGGATCCGGCGCTCGAAGAAGCAGCCGTCGCCATGAGGAAACATCCCCACGGTGGTGGCATGGATCACGGCATCGAACGAGCCCGCCTCAGCGTCCTGCCGACTCAAAGGAGTCGCTCCCGAAGCACGGACCAATTGGGCAACATGTTCCGCAGAACGCCCCGTCAACGAGACCTGCGCGCCGCATTCGACCAGCGCCGCAGCGGCGCTACGGGCCGCTCCGCCGGTGCCTGCCACCAGAATCCGCGCCTTGGCAAGGGTCAAACGCCGCGACAACGGTCCGGTGACGGCGGCGGCGTCCGTGTTCGCGCCGCGCCACTTTCCCGCCTTCCGCCACACGGTATTGACGGCCCCGAGCCGCCGCGCCATCGGTTCCACATAGTCGAGGTAACGCAGAATGCGCTGTTTGTGCGGGGTCGTCACGCTGAAGCCTGCCAGGGGTAGCTCGCGCGCGAACTGCACGAAGTCCCGTAACTGCGGCGCCGGCACGAGGAGTGGCAGATACACCGCATCCAGCCGTTTCGACTGAAATGCCCGGTTGTGGACCTGCGGCGAGATCGAGTGGCGCACCGGGTCAGCGATGACTCCGTAGACTTTGGCCCCCCGCGTGAGCTTTTCCAGCCGGTACAGGTTCCGAAGCTGATGGGAGGTCACCTGGCCCGGCGCGGTCCCCTCGTGCGAATCGGGCGCGGCGTAGGTGTAGAGGCCGGAGCGCGCCGGGGACAGGACCCGCGACGGGAAGCCGATCTCGCCCATGGCCATCACGACGAGCGGCACGGCGGCCTTTTCCTTCAGCAGCGCCAGCACACGCAGATTGTCCGAGTGCTTGCGGGCCGTCGTCACGATTTTGTACACGTCGGCCGGGATCTTGCTGACGCGCCGGAGCACCTGCGGCATCGCCGGCGTGCTCTCGAAGTTGTGGTAAGACACGATCAGCCGCGCCGTGCGGCGGAGGACGGCGGCGCCGGCGGGGTCGACCTCGGCCGACTCGATTTCGAGGTCGACGCACTGCGCTCCGGCGCGGATCGCGTCACCGAGGATTGCGACCTGCTGTTCGACAGGGCCCCGAAAGAAACCATGATTCGGCTCGCGCCGGCAGGTGGCGAGGACGCGAACTCCGGGGTTCCGTTCGGTCAACTCGTGGATGACGGCAATCCCGGCTGCCGGATCGGGCAGGTAGTCCAACCGCACTTCGAGGAACGACTCCCCGTTGTCGAGGAGGCGGGCCGCATGCTGGTGGAGTTCTTCCGGCTGGCGAAAACCGAGCGCGACACAGATGCGCGGCAGAGATAACTTTGCGGGCATTCGGCTCAAGAAAGGAGCTAACAGCTTACCATGCCACAAGCCGCTCAACCCTGCGGTGGCTGCTGGGCCGCAAGGTGCTTTTTCCAGTCTTCGAGAATCGTGACAGTGGCGGTCGCGCCGAAGCGGTCGCAGCCGGCCTGGTAGACTTCCAGCGCCTTTTCCAGCGTGCGCACGCCACCGGCTGCCTTGACACGGATGGACGGGTCGGCATGACGCCGCATCAGGAGCAGATCTTCGAGCGTGTAGCCGGTCGGGGCGAATCCGGTGGACGTCTTCACAAAGTCGACCCCCGCCCGCGTGGCGATGCGGCAGGCAATCACCTTCAATTCGTCTGTGAGATAGGCGTTCTCGAAGATCACCTTGAGAATCGCGCCCTGCTCGCGACAGGCAGCGGCCATCTGCTGCAACTCCGCCTCCAGATACTGGAACTGGCGGGACAACAGCTTGCCGATATTGATCACCATGTCCACTTCGCGCGCGCCGCGGCGCAGCAGGTCGCGGCACTCGTAGAGCTTCGTGGGCGTCGTCTGCGATCCATGCGGGAAGCCCGCGACGCTGCCCACGGCGACGCCGGTGCCGTCCATCATGCGCCTGGCGAGGTCGACATCGCTCGGCCGCACGGTGACCGAGGCGACCTGGTAGTCCGCCGCGACGCGGCACCCCTCGGCCACCTGCTCCTCAGTGAGTTCCGGGCGGAGCAGCGAGTGGTCGATCATCTTCGCGAGTTGCTCGTACGTGGTGAGGGCGGGGCGGGCTTCGGCGACGTTCGGATCCATAACGTCCCCCATTGTCGCAAATTGGTGCGCGTGTTCCTGGCTCCGGCGAACCAGTCCTCATGGTGGAAGTGGCCGAAATTGCCTCGCCCGCGTTCTTTTTGATCGATGTCGGCGAGGGCGATGTTGAGACCCATCGCCCAGTCTCCCATCACGGGGGAATAGAAGACGCCCGGCTTCACCTCGAGGCACGGGGCGAAATTGATGGCCCACTCGATCACGTAGCCCTTGCCGGCCGGCTTCGGCCTGGCCACGCATTCCTGCGCGCGTTCGAGAATCCATTTCTGATACGTCGCCCACGCCTCGGATTTGCGTCTCGGCTCGCCTTCCATCAATCCACCCATGCCGATGCCGCCCAGCCGCGACTTGGTAAGATTGCAGACCATCTGCCAGGACGTGCCGTCTCCCGCGGCGCCCTCGTTGCCGGTCCAACGGTTGGTGGCGTTGACGAGCAGCTCCATCCCGTCGCCGAACCAGGGAAAACCCTCCGGCGTCAATTCGTGGGCCTTGGGATTCTCGTCCGGCAGCCAGCGCTCCGTATCGATGCCGTAGAGCACGTCGTCCGTGATGTCGAACGCAAAGTAGAGGCGCCTTCCGTCGTGTTTCACCCAACCTTTCAGGGAGAGGTCCGCCGGATCGGTGGTGGGGGAAAACTGCGCGACCCAGTCGCGGACGCCGGTGAAGGACGTGGCGTCGTCATACTCGCCGGGAGAGAGGACGCCGTCCAGTGTGGGGGTCGCGCCCCGGAAGGCTTCGAGGGCGCGGGGGTATTCACCGGCTGAGAGGACCGCGGCACAGAAGAAGAGGACGAATGGCGCCATGGCCACCATGCTACTGCGTCCCTGCGCGGGCTGTGCCGGCCGGACCTTCATCGCCCCCGGAAGCGGTCGATGTCGCGGCGGTCGCGCTTGGACGGGCGGCCATCGGGCCAGTGACCGAACTCGGCCATCGCCTTGCGCTCTTCCGCCGCCCGAAGCCGGGCCTCGCGGCTGGCGTCGGTCTCGCGGTAGAGGGTTTGCGCGACGGCGGCCGGTCCGCGGATCCCGGCGAGCCCCAGAACCTCCACTTCCATTTCGAAGCCTTCGTGCCGGACGCGCAGCCGGTCGCCCGCCCGGACCTCGCGCGCAGCTTTGGCGGTCTGTCCGTTGGCGTGGATCCTGCCCAGGTCACACGCCTGGGCCGCCAGCGCGCGCGTCTTAAAGAAGCGCGCCGCCCAGAGCCACTTATCCATGCGTACCCGGCTCACGGTTCCATTGTCCCAGGTGCGATGATGGCATCCATGAACCGGCGCCGGGTCCTCGAAGCCGCACTTGCGGCTCCCCTGCTGGCAGTGGCCGCTCCACGAAAGGCGACCGCGTTCGCCCTCATCGGCGACCGCCCGCACAACTCCGACTACATCCGCACCGGCCTGCGGAAAACGATCGTCAAGGGCATGGGTGTGAGCATCGACTTCCGCGACGAGGTTGAACTGCTAACCGCGGAAACGCTGCGCGGCTACAAGCTGCTGATCATCCTGCGCGACGGCTTCCTGTGGCCCGACGGCTATCTCGACGAGAATTCGAACGCCGGCTGGGCGGGCTCGGGGAAACCCGAACTGATCAGCCATCCCCCGGTGCCCAAAGTCCCGGTGCAGGGCTTCGCGTGGATGACGCCGGAACAGGGCCGCGCCGTCCAGCAGTTTGTTCGCAGCGGCGGCGGCGCCCTGCTGCTGCACAACGTGACGCACATCGCGCAGCACAACGCCGAATTCCGCGACGTGCTGGGCGCTTCCTACGAGGGGCACCCCCCGATCCGTACGTTCAAGGTGAAAGTGCTGAATGAGGAGCATCCCATCACCCGCGGCATCCGCGATTTCGTCGTCACCGACGAGCAGCACTTCATGACCTACGAGAAGGACCGGAAGCACCTGCTGCTCGAGAGCGTCAACGAAGAAGGGCTCACGTGGCGCCATTTCGGCACGGCAGCGCCCGCGGGCTGGGCCTTTGACTACGGTAAGGGGCGCGTCTGCTACTTCTCGCCCGGCCACCTGCTGACGGTTCTCTGGAATCCGGAATACGTAAAGCTGCAGCAGAACGCCGTACGGTGGCTTCTGCGGCTGGACGGCTAAAGCGGCATCGAGTCCATGCGGCGCGTCAGTTCCATCAGGATCCGGTAACTGTTTTCGACCAGCGCGGGATCGATTGTATCGGCGCGGTCGTCCGGACGATGGTTCAACGGGAGAGTGCGCGCATCGTGCCCGCGGCTGTTCAGATGCACGGTGCGGGCGCCCGCCGCGCCGAACGGAGCGGCATCCATCACGTCGTCGCGTTCGAAGACCTTCGGCTCAGCCTGAATGCCGAGGTCGCGGTGGATGTCGAGAAGCATTCCCGACAATGCCTTGTCGGTCGTGTTGATCTGCAGGTTCGGCCCGTAGGTGAGCGAATCGAGATTGATGCAGATCTTCACGCGGCCGAGCGTACCGGCGCGCTCGCGACCCCGGGCGTAGTGGTTCGCGCCCTGGCTGCCGTCCTCCTCGGCGGTGGTTGCGACGAAGGTCAGCGTGCGCTGCGGACGGCTCCCCGAGAATCCGTGCGCCAGCATCAGCATCGTGATCATGGACGCGGTATTGTCGCTGGCGCCGGGGCTCTGGTAGACGGTGTCGGCGTGCGCGACGTACAGGATCTCGTCCGCGGATTCGCCGGGCAGCGTCCCGACCACGTTGCTGGTGGGGCGGTCCGGCGTCACGCGGACTCGCGCTCGCGCAAAGACCGGCAGGCCACCGCGCTCAGCCGCGTCCAGCAGCGGAACATCCTGCCTGCCGACGCTGAAGCGCGGCAGACCGTCGGAGGCGCGGTAGGACGATGCGACGGCGGGTCCGAACGGACCGAGGGTCAGGTTCACCAGGGCCGCACCCGAGGCCGCGTCGGCAATGTGGTAGAGTTCACCGCTCTTGCGGATGACGCCGCGGATGCCGGCGCCTGGGGTGCCTGGCCCCTGCTGGGCGGCGTAGGTCTCCAGGCGTCTGCCGTCCACGCTCAGTTCCGCCGGCTCGCGCAGTTCCCAGCGCGGGAACTTCATCGTGTCGTAGGCGACCAAAGGCAGCGCCTGGCGCATTTCCTTGTGAATGAGCCGCGCGCCGCGTTCGTACGCTTCCGTCCCCGCCAGGCGCGGTCCGATCTTCGTGCAGAACTCGTCGAGCATCCGGGCAAGGTACTGTGCGCGACCGGCGGGCGTCGCGACCAGGTGAGTGCCGGCGGCGGGCGCGGCAAGCGGCGCGCCCACGAGGAGCCCGGCGCGCAGGACGTCGCGGCGTGAGAGTTGCATCAGGCGCTCCGTTTCAATTGCCCGCAGGCCGCGAAGATGTCGAGGCCGCGCGGCTTGCGGATAAAGCACGGCATCGACCGCGCCACGATCGCCTGAAACGCCAGGACACGCTCAGGATCGGGCGTTTCGAACGCAATGCCGGGACCGGGGTTGAGCGCGAGCAGATTCACCTTCGCTTTGAGGTGCGCCAGCAGCCGCACGACGCGGCGGGCGTCGGCGTCCGCATCGTTGACGCCTCTGAGCAGAACGTATTCGAAAGTCAGCCGTTCCCACGGACGCAGAGGGTACGCGCGGCAGACTTCGATGAGATCCGCGAGGTGGTATTTCCGCGTGATCGGCATCAATTCGCGACGCGATTCCTCGGTCGACGCGTTGAGCGATATGGCCAGCTTCGGCCGTACCGGCGCCTGCCCGAGTTCGGCGATCTTCGGGATGACGCCCGCGGTCGACACCGTGATCCGCCGCTCGGGGATGGCCATGCCTTGGGGGTCGCAAAGCAGGCGCGTCGCTTTCAGCACGTTGGGCAGATTCAGCAGCGGCTCGCCCATGCCCATCATGACGAGGTTCAGCCGCCGGCCGGGCGACGCGGCGTTGTCGCGGGTCAGCGTGAGGACCTGCCCGACGATCTCGCCCGCCGTGAGGTTCCGTTCGAGGCCCAGGAGCGCAGTCAGGCAGAACTTGCAGTCCACCGGACAGCCGACCTGCGTCGACAGGCAGATCGTGTCGCGGTCGGGTTCGGGCATCCAGACCGCTTCGACGGTCTTGCCGTCGGCGAGGCGCAGCAGGTAGCGCCGGGTGCCGTCGGCCGATTCGAAGCGCTGGGCAATTCGCGGGTGCCCGGTCTCGTAGTGTCCGGCGAGATGCTCGCGGGTGGCGCGCGGGAGCGTGGAAATCTGGACCAGGTCCGGGACGTTCTGCCGGTAGATGGCCTCGTAGACCTGCCGCGTGCGGTAGGCGGGCTGGTCCGCGCCCATCGTCGTGCGCAGTTCGTCGAATTCCAGGCCGATCAGCGGATCCGGCATCTCAATTCAGTGTAGCCGGATGCGACTGACGGAGCTTCAGTCCCTCCGCACGGGGCGCGGACGGACCAGCGCCTCCATCTGCGGGACGTCGAACTTCTCGAGCAGCCCGAAGGTGAAGTACTCCGGATACTGCTGGACCGTCAGGTCGCCCGTCAGGATCTCGTGCAGGCTGCGCATTGCCTGCCGGGTCGAGAGCGACGCGATCGCTTCCGGCTCCATCGCCGCCGCGACCAGGGCTCCGAGCGATGTGCGCGGGCCCACGGCACGCACTTCCACCGGCCCGAACCCGCGGTCCTTCGCGAGCCATCGAGCCACGGCGGCAATCTGGCTGGACTGTACGCCGAGGGGCCGGTCTCCCACACCGGCCACGAGCATGGCGAAGAGGAAGTCGCGCTTGGCGATCTTCGATTCGCCGAAGTAAAACGGGTCCATCGCCACGACGCGCTTGCCCGCAGCCAGCAGGGCGTCAACCTCCGCGACGGCGGCAGAGCGCCCGGTGTCGGCGACGAGCAGCACGGTCCCGGACGGATTTGCCGGCGCCAGTTCGGTGACTGGGACGGACCACGCGCGCTCCAGACGCAGCTTCCAGTGCCGCGCTCCGGGCGCTTCGCCCTTCGGGAACGCTTCGGTGTGCATCGCGCGGTAACGGACGATCTCGCCCAGTTGCGGGCGGGTCGGATTCGGGTTGCGCGGCAGGCCTTCGGCCAGTTGCAGCGCGATCTTGTTGAAGTCGAGACTGCCGGCGGGCAACTCGGGGCGCAGCGCGTGTTCCTCGCGGATCTCGGCGTCGGACGGGATTTCGACAGCGTCGATTGTTGGATCGAAGAAGTCGCGCAGCAGCCTGTAGAACGACTCGCGGTTGTCCTGGTCGTAGTTGTGGCCGTCGCCGTGATTCACGTGGTAGCGGAGGCGGTCGAGCGCATTGTACAGGCGGTAGGCGGGTGTCGCGACCTGGATGAGCGCTCCCGTGACATAGTCGGCGCGGAAGCAGCAGGTGTCCTTGGCGTTGTTGGCCACCTGCAGGACGCGCGGAGCCATCAGCGCCGTCAGGTGCGCATAGTCGGCCACCGCGCCCAGGTCCGACGGGGTCTGCTCGGAGTCGCCTAGATCGAGTTCCGGCCACTGGGACCGGGTGACATAACTCGAGTAGCCCGCCACGGGGTTGGCCAGCGCGACGCGGGTGTCGGTTGCAGCCAGAAAGATCGTTTGCCAGCCCCCGCCGGAAAGACCGGTCACGGCGAGGCGCGCGGGGTCGGCGTTGGGCAGCGACGCAGCGATGTCGAGCGCGCGGGTCAGCCCGAGATGGAACAGGGCGACTCCGCTCGTGCCGGTCAGATCCACCTGCGGCATGCGGTAGTGGTTCTGACCGGGCACGTTCATCTGGCCGCGTCCGAGCCAGTCCGGGTTGACCGCGATAACGCCCTTCCTGGCGAGGTTGATGCAGCGCACCTGGATGTACGGCGTCACCGTGCCGTTGCCCTCGTGGCCGTTCACGTTGAGCACGACCGGGACCTTGCCGGAGAGCGTCGCGGGCGCATAGATGACGCCGGCGGCCCACAGTCCGGGGATAATCTCGTAGCGGAACTGGCGGATCGTGTAGCCGTTGCCGTTGTGGAACGGATCGAGGATCTCGACCTTCGTCCTGGCCGAGCGCCACTGCGCGGCGGCGCCGCGGTAGATCACTTCGTCGAGGACGCGTTTGCGAAGAGTGTTGGCGTAGCGCTCCCACTCCTGGCGCGTCGCAAAGGCCGGGACCGCCGGGACCTTCGACGCCGTGTAGACCTGGACGTCGAGCAGAGGCTCGTTGGGGTCGAGGATGCGTTGTTCGAGCAGGGGACCGCTTTGGGCGAACGCGGCGGCGGCGAGGAGGGCGGGCAATGTGAGGCGCAGCATGATCTGGGAGGATTCTATCAAGCTTGACGCCGGGGCGCCGCTCGAAAGGAATAGGCCCCTTGCAATATCCCCCTTAATCCTAGGAAATAAGCGAAAAAATAAACTACAGAAACCCGTGAGACGGTCGATGGAAGGGTGGGGCCGAAGAATGGGCCGCGTGACTCTTATGGTTTCCGATTCGGTGTTTGTACAACCAGTGGCCGATGAACTGCGGATCTTGTGGGTGTCGCCGGGAGAGGCGGCCGCCCCGGGACGCGAGGTCTGGCGGCAGGCGCGGGGGACGCGGCTTGAGTCGGCAGCCACGGGTGAGGAGAGCCTGTTGCGGCTGCGCGGCGCCGCACTGGATGCGGTCGTAGGCTGCTTTCCCCTGCCCGGCTGGACGCCGGAATCGTGGCTCGAGGAAGTGCGCCGGGTCGACCGTGCGGTGCACGTCGTGATCTGCGACGAGCAGGGCTCGACCTCTGAGGCCGTGCGGCTGGTGAAGTTGGGCGCCGACCAGTACTTCGACCGGCGGGTGGCGGCGGCAGACGTGGCGCGGGAGGTGGCGCTGCTCGCCGAAAGACGCAGGCCGGATGCGCGCGCGCCGCGGCGGCAGCGGGACGAACCGTGGCGGACGTTTCTGATCGGCCGCAGCCGGGGCATGGAGAACCTCAACGAACTGGTGCGGCTGGTGGGTCCGAGGCGATCGACGGTGCTGGTGAGCGGCGAGACGGGCACGGGCAAGGAACTGGTTGCGCGTGCTCTGCACATGGCCAGCCCGCGCGCGGCGCAGCCGATGGTCGCCGTCAATTGCAGCGCGCTGCCGGAGAACCTGCTTGAGGCCGAACTCTTCGGCCATGTGAAGGGCGCGTTCACGGGCGCAGCGGGACATCGTGTCGGGCGTTTCGAGCAGGCGCACAGATCGACCCTCTTTCTCGATGAGATCGGCGAATTGCCGCTGGAGCTTCAGGCTAAGTTGCTGCGGGTGCTGCAGGAACGGGAGTTCCAGCGCCTGGGCAGTTCGGAAACCGTGCGGGTGGACGTGCGGGTGGTGGCCGCAACCAACGTCGATCTGGCCGAGAATGTGGCTCAGGGAAGGTTCCGCGAAGACCTCTACTACCGCCTCAACGTCGTCCCGCTGCACCTCCCGCCATTGCGGGAGCGGCGGGGCGACGTCGCGGCGCTGGCGGAGCACTTCATCGCCAAGATCTGCGCGGACGAAGGATTGCCGGCCAAGCTTCTGACGCGCGAAGCCATCGAGCGGCTGGAATCGTACTCGTGGCCGGGGAATGTCCGGCAGTTGCAGAACGCCATCGAGATGGCGGTGGCGCTGAGCGGGGAGCGACGGACGCTCTATCCGGCTGATTTTCCGCTGGCCGCGGCGCCGTCGCGGCCGGGGCGGAACAGCGTGCCGGTGGTGGCGCTGCCGGACGACGGTCTGGATTTCGAAGAAACGGTGTCGGAATTCGAACGGGCGATTCTGAAACAGGCACTCGAACGGACGGCGGGGAATAAGAAGCAGGCCGCGGAGATGCTGCGGCTGAAGCGCACGACGCTCTCGGCGAAATGGAAGACGCTCGAAGCAACCGCCTGACGGGGACACAAATGGACTCGCACGGCTACGCACAGGCACTGGTGGAGCCGTTCGGCCCGAGGCTTCCCTTGCCGGAGCTCGTCGTCGCACTGAATCGCATCTATCACCGCTTCGAGGCGCAGACCTACGACGCGTCGCACGACGAGATCTTCGCCCAGCTCCCGGCCCTCTGGGAACGGATGGGAGCGGTTGCACGCGCGATAGCGCCGGCGCGGCGCTGGCGCATTCTGGACTTCGGCTGCGGAACCGGTTTCGAGGCCGGGCAGATCCTGCGCGTGCTGGGCGCCGGATCGATCGCGTCCCTGATGTGCCACGACCCTTCGCCGGAAATGCTGGCGCGGTGCAGGGAGCGTCTGGCCGCGTCGGGTGCGAACGTCGCCTTCAGCGAGACCCCGCCGCAGGAAGAGCAGTTTGACCTCGTCCTGACGAATTCCCTGATCCACCACCTACCGTCGGTCGCGGCGTTCTGCCGACAGGTGCGGACATGGCTTCGCGGCGGAGGAGCGTGGATTGCGGGACACGAGCCGAACCGGGCCTGCTACCTGAATCCGGAGTGCGTTGCACTGGCCCGCTGGCTGCAACGGCGGCAGCGCCTTCGCAAAGCGGCCAGTCCGGCGATGTGGCTGGAGTTGGTGCAACGCCGGCTTGGGCTGCGTCCGACGGTCGCCGAGCGGGCCGCCGAAGCAGCGGTGCGCGAAGGTCTGTTCGAACGCCGACCGGCGCGCGTCGCCGTGGAGCGCCTGGTGGATTTCGGCGTGCCACACAGCGAGCAGGAGGCTTTGGCCGGCCGCGGCATCAGCCTGGAGGCAGTCGGAGACGCGCTGGGTGCGGGCGCGGAACTCGTCTGGTCGGAGTCCTACAATTTCATGGGGGCGTTCTTCGAACCGGACCCGCCGCGGGCGGTCGCCGCGCGGGTGGATCGCCTGGCGGCAAAGCACCCGGAGTGCGGCGCCCACGTAGCGGCGGTCTGGCGCGTTGCGCCTAGCGCTGCAGGGGATCTTCCACCCAGGGCGGAGTCGCTTCGATGAGCCGCCCCATCGCGGGGTCGAGGCGTTCGAGCGCCAGCTTCATCTCCCAGGCCACCTGGCGGTAGCTGAAGTGCCCTTTGACGCCGCTCCGCAGCCGGGAGATGTACTCGGCCTCGGCGAAGTCCATCTTGAAAAGAAACCGGCCGCGCGTGGCAAACGGCAGGATGTATTCGCGTCCCGGCGCGGGCAGGGCGGCGAACGTCTCGAGCGCCTCGGCAATGGCGGCGTCATAAGCGGCAGTCGCGCCGGCTTCGGCCACCAGCGGCGGAGTCTCGTACCCGAGCGCGCCACCGTACGCCTGCCGGAACTGCTGGCAGCGGCGGTGGCGGTGCAGATCCCGGTAGGCGCCGATGTCCATCACGATGTCGAACGCGTAGATCGCGCCGCGAAAAGCGCGCGGCAGTTCGTCGCGACGCCCGCGCGGTCCGAGGGCGGCGGCGATCACCTCGTGCCGGCGCGCCTCGCTCCAGCCGCGCACGGTCTGGTACAGCGCGCGGAACGGCCAGGCAGTCACTTCGTAGAGCAGGGTCGCGGCGATGTCGGCGGACGGGTCGTCGGGGCGCACAACTTCCACCGGATGCTCATGCGCGGGAGGGGGGCCAGGCAGGAACTCGGCGGCCCAGGCCGCAACCGCCGCGCACGAGGCGGCCGGAAACGGATCGGCTGCGGCGTGGCGCGCGAGGGTCGGCGCCAGAGGGTCGGCGGGGGCTCCATTCCACAGGCAGTCCGGGGGGCGGGCGCAGGCTTCCGCCATCTCGTCGCCCAGCGAGCGAAGTTCCCCGTAGGCCGACCCGCGCAGGCGGCGGATCTGCTTCTCCAGCGTGCGGATGCTGGTGACCTGCCCGACGTTGGTCGGAATACCCCAAAACAGCAGGTACCGCGCCACGTCGAAGGCCCGCGCCCGCAGGTTGCGCTGATAGGCGTCGGGCTTCATGCCGTCCGGGCGTGGGAGTTTCTCTTCGAGGCACTCAAGCGCCCGGGCATGAACCGTCTGATACGCGCCAAGCAGGCGGGCCGCCGTGTCCGCGTAGCGGCGAGCCGGGTCCGCCTCAAACTCCGGCGGCGCCACGATGCCGGCGCGGGAAAAATCCTGATAGCGGCTGGACTTCGCCTGTCCGTCCCAGAGCTGCTCGTCTTCGATCTCAGCCGCGGCCAGCTCGGAGATCCCTTCGAGGCACAGCACAACGTGGCCAAGATCCGCAATCGAGGCGTGGCCGTACTGAAAGTAGAAACTCTCGAGAAACTGCTGCGAGGAATGGCTGCGGACCCACTCGATCGAGTCGCGGATGGAATCGGGCGACCGGCTGTAGCGCGCCAGGGCATAGGCGCAGGCCTCAGGCGGCATCGGGGCCACGGTCAGGACCCGGCGGCTCTTCTCAGTCCTCATGTTTCACGCTATGATAGCGAACCAATGCGCCTTCCCATCAAGCTGCTGCATCCTGACGCGATCCTGCCCCGGTACATGCATGGCCCGGACGAGGATGCGGGCATGGATCTCCATGCCCTAGAGGAGTATACCCTTGCGCCCGGCGTCCCGGAGGCGATTCCGACCGGCCTGGCGATTGAACTGCCTCCCGGCTACGAGGCGCAGATCCGCCCGCGCAGCGGGCTGGCGCTGAAGCACGCGCTGACGATCCCCAACAGCCCGGCCACGATCGACCCCGGGTACCGGGGCGAGATCAAAGTGATCATGCTCAACCTCGGGCCGGACCACTACACGGTCCATCGCGGCGACCGGATTGCCCAAATGGTGATCGCGCGGTACGAACGGATCGAGTGGACGCCAAGCGATCTCAAGGAGTCCGTCCGCGGCGCTGGCGGCTTCGGCTCGTCCGGACTCTGAGCTATTCGATCGTGACGGTCTTGACGTAGTCCAGATTCGGGAACTGCGCCTGCAAGTAGGCGTTGCCCTGCATCGAGATCATCCCCTGGTCGGGGCGCTCGCCATAGCCGGAGAACAGCGACTGGACGACGCTCATCCCTTCCGAGACCTCGCCGAACGGGGAGAACCCCTGGCCGTCGAGGAACGCATTGTCCTTCAGGTTGATGAACAACTGCGTCGTACGCGTGCCCGGTCCAGCGGTAGCGAACGTCACGTAGCCGGTGCGGTTGGACTGCGTCACAGGATCGTCCTGAATGCGGGCGTTCTGCCATAAGCGCGCCACCTGCGGGTCGGCCGGCAAGCCGAACTGCACGATGAAGTTCGGCACGATGCGGAAGAAGCGGTTCTCGTCGTAGAAGCCGTTCTTGACGAGGTTGTAGAAGCGGTCGGCGCCGATCGGCGCCCAGGCGCGATGGACCTTGATGGCAAACGCACCCTTCGACGTATCGAAGCGGGCCGTGAATTCCTCCGGCGCCTTGTCACGGAGAGCCGAGGGGTTGCGCAGATTCCTTGCGGGCTTCGGCGGCTCGGGCTTCGCCTTGGGAGGTTCCGGCTTGGGCGGTTCCACCTTCGCAGGCTCAGGCTTGGCGGGTTCCGGCTCTTTGGGCGGCTCGGCGGGCGGCGGTTCGACGGCCGCGCGCTCGGCGGCCGCCTCCTTGGCGGCGTCAGGCTGGCGGGAGCAGCCCCAGGCGAACAGGCAAGCTGCGGCAATGAAGGCAACGGCGGATCGCTTCGTCAGTGTCATACGGCTCCAAAAAAAGTCCCTCTCATTCTCGCATAGACTGAAGAAATGACGTGCAGTCTTTGCGAGACAAGGCGGGCAAAGCGGGCCTGCCCGGGGGTGCGGGGCACGATTTGCCCGCGCTGCTGCGGCGAGGAGCGGGAAGTGACGATCGATTGCCCGTTTGACTGCGCGTATTTGCAGGAATCCCGCAGGCACGAAACGCCTGCCGCCAAGCCCGGAGAAGCCGTTCCCGACGCCGATATCCGCATCACGGAGTCCTGGCTGCGCGACCACCACATGCTGCTGCTGACGCTGGCCAGCGCGCTGTTCAGCACGGCGATGGAGAACGGACGCACGGTGGACCGGGATGTCCGGGAGGCGCTGGAGGCGCTGTCGAAGACCTACAGGACCCTGCAGAGCGGGCTGTACTACGAATCGGTCCCGGCAAACCCTTACGCGGCGCAACTCTACCAGCGCGCGCAGGAAGCGATCGCGGCGTTCCGGCGGGAGGAAACCGAACGGGGCGGGATGAGCGTCACGCGGGACACCGACATCCTTGGCTGCATCGCGTTCTGGCGCCGCATGGAGTACACCACCGACAATGGCCGCGCCCGCTGCCGGGCCTTCCTCGACTTTCTGCGGGCGCAGTTGGAGGGTTTCGGCGCCACGGCCCCAGGAGCGGAGGCTGCCCGCAGCCCGCTGGTCCTGCCATGAGCCTGGGCATCGTCGTTTTCGGACATGGATCGAGTGTGCCATCGGCCAATGAGGCGGTGCGGGCGGTTGCCGCAAGAATGGCCGAGGAAGGCGGACTTCCACTGGTCGAGGCCGGGTTCCTGGAACTCGGGAAGCCGGACCTGCCGGGAGCGGTGGACAGGCTGGTGGAACGGGGCGCCACGCGCATCCTGGTGGTGCCGTATTTCCTCACGCTCGGCATCCATCTCCAACGCGATCTTCCGCGCATCGTCGAGGGGATCAGCCGCATCCACCAAGGCATGGAGATTCGAGTCACCCCGCCACTCGACGGCCATCCCGCGCTGAGCGCGATCCTCGTGGAGCGGGCACGCGAGGCGGATGCCTGATGCTTGCACGACTGATCGAAACACGAGACCTGGCCGCCCAAGTGCGCCACTTCGTCTTCGAGATTCCCGAACTGGAGGAGTTTGCTTTCACCCCCGGTCAGTTTGTCTCGTGCGTGGCGCAGGTGGACGGAGCGCCGGTCACGCGCGCCTACTCGATCGCTGCCCCGCCCTCCGGCAACCGGTTTGAACTGTGCCTGAACCGCGTCCCGGAGGGTATGTTCTCGCCGTACCTGTTCGACCTCGAACCCGGACACACGATCGAGGTGAAGGGCCCGGTAGGGACATTCGTCTGGCGCGATCCGCCGTCGGATGCCGTGCTGGTAGCCACCGGGACCGGCATCGCGCCGTTCCGGGCGATGCTGCAGGAGCGCGTCCCGGCCGACTTCGGCCATCGGTACACGCTGCTGTTCGGTGTCCGCTACGAATCTGGAATCCTCTACCGCGAGGAGTTCGAAGCCATGCAGCGGCAGTACCCGAACTTCCGCTTCTGGCCCACGCTCAGCCGCGGTACACCTGACTGGCCCGGACGCCGCGGCCATGTGCAGGAGCACCTGTTCGAAGCCACCGGCGGCCGCCAGGACCTGCGCGTCTATATCTGCGGTCTCAAAGCCATGGTCGACGAGGTGCGCGCGATGCTCAAGGAGGCCGGGTTCGACCGGCGGCAGATCGTCTACGAAAAGTACGACTAACCCCTGGTATCATGGCTTCGACCCAACTTCGAACAGGGAGAATGACCATGAAGCTTCGTACGTTCCTGCCGTTGGCCGCCTGCGTGGCGAGCCTGATTCTGTCCGCCGGCGCCGCATCGGCCGGCGAGAAGACGCTCATGCACTGCTTCGCCTTCACCGTGATCGATTCGGCCAGCGACGCCGACTGGAAGGCGTTCGGCGCTTCAACTGACGCACTGCCCAGCCGCATTCCCGGCCTGCGCAAGGTGTGGCGAGGGAAGCTGGTTCGTCCACTGGCGATCTTCAACCCGGACGCGGAAACGCGCAAGAAGGCGGCCGCCGGAGGGTCGGCGACCGGACAGATCACAGCCCTGCAGCGGCAGCACGGCGTCTGCATGGAGTTCGACAACCAGGATGCGCTCAAGGTCTACGCAGCCCACCCGGCCCACGCGGAATGGGTGAAGCATTACGAGAAGGTTCGCCGTCCGGGCACCACGACGTACGACATTCTCGGCGAATAGCTCAAATCGGGCGGTGGGAAGTGGCACCATAGGAAGTTGACGCCATGCCGCTCTCGCCGCTCGAAAGCCTGCTGTTCCTGGTGCTGCTGACCACGTCGGCCTGCCTGTTTTGGAAGCGGTTCGGTCCTGTGGCCGCCAGAATCCAGGCGGCGCGACCCGAACCGGGGTACGCCCCTTCGGTGGGCCTGCGCAATTTCGCGTGGGAAGTTCTGCTGCAAGGCAAAGTGATCCGCGACCGCCCGTGGCCGGGGATCGCCCATGCGATTGTGTTCTGGGGCTTTCTGGCGTTCGCCCTGATTACGGTGGCGCACTTCGCCGAAGGCGTCCACCTGCACCTGCTGCCGCGGGACTCCGCACTTGCGAAATTCTACCGGGCCGTGGTCGCGGTGTTTGCCGCGGGAGTGGCCGTCTCCATTGCCGGACTGGCCGTGCGCCGGTTCGTGCTGCGCCCGCGCTGGCTGGGCGCTCTGTCTCCGGAATCCGGCCTCATCGCCGCGCTCATCTTCGTCCTGATGGTGACCTACCTGCTGACGTTCGGCATCGCGGACGAATCCGTCGCGGGCAGACTGAACTGGTGGGCGCATACGCTCGCGCTGCTGGTGTTTCTCCCGCTCATTCCCAGAACCAAGCACCTCCACCTGGTTTTGAGCCCGCTCACGGTGCTTCTGAAGCGGCCCGTGTTCGGACAGATCCCGCCGCTCGAAGGGGACGAAGATTTCGGCCTGGACACTGGCAAGGATCTGACGCAGGTGATGGCGCTGCAGGCCTACTCTTGCGTGGAGTGCGGGCGCTGCACCGAGCACTGTCCCGCGGCGAATACGGGCAAGGTCCTGAATCCGAAAGAAATCATCCTTGGCGTGAGGCAGTACCTGACCGAGCACGGCGCCTCCGGCGAAGCGCCGCTGCTGGGTGTCCACCTCTCCGAAGAGGCTGCTTTCCAGTGCACGACCTGCGGCGCGTGCGAGGACCAGTGCCCGGTGGGCATTCAGCATCTGGCTGTCATCGTGGGCCTGCGGCGGGGCGCCGTGAACACCGGCCGCTGGGAAGACAGCCACGGCACCAAGCTGTTCCTGAACCTGGAGAAATCCGGCAACGCGATGGGGTTTGGCCCCGCTGAGCGGCAGAAGTTCCTGGAGAAGCACGGGATTCCGTTCTATGACGGGAGCCAGGAGTACTGCCTGTGGCTGGGATGCATGGGGTCCTACGATCCGGCCGGCCAGGAGACCGTCGTGGCGCTGGTGCGGGTCCTGCGCCATCTTGGCGTGACTTTCGGCGTGTTGCGCAAGGAGCGCTGCACCGGCGATTCCGCACGCCGCCTCGGCAACGATCTACTGTTCAGCCAGCTCGCTGAGACGAATATTGAGACTCTGCGGGCGGCCGGCCCTCCGAAGCTGCTGTCGATCTGCCCGCATTGCGTCCGGACCATGGGCGAGGACTGGAAAGAATGCGGCGCGAGTTTCGCCGTGGAGCATCACAGCGAGTTCCTGGCGCGCATGGCGCCTCGCTTGCCCGGTGCCACACGGGAGGGCGGCGTCGTGTATCACGACCCCTGCTATCTTGGCCGCTACCGCGATGCCTACGATGAACCGCGTGCGGTCATCGCACACCATGCCGGTCCCCCCGTGGAGCCGCCGAGGACACGCCACCGCTCGCGCTGCTGCGGAGCTGGAGGCGGACTCGCGTTCCTGGGCGAAGAAAAGGGGACGCGGGTCAGCCACGACCGCGCGACGGAACTGGCCGCGACGGGCGCGGCGACGGTGGCGGCCGCCTGCCCCTTTTGCCGCACGATGTTCCGCGACGCCTTGGCGTCGATGCCCGGCGCGCCTCAACTCGTCGACGTGGCGCAACTCGCCGCGGCCAGTATTCCCGAAGATTAGCGGGCCCGGGGTTGGCATCGGGGGGATGTCCCTGTGCCGCGCCCGGCCCGGGGGTGTCGGCGGGACCGGAGCCCCTTGCGGTTCACCCTCTTTGGTAGTACCACGAAGGGAGCAGAAGCGCCAGATGGGGCCACACCCAAATCGAAGTGGGTGTCTACCTTAGGACTCTGGAGCTAGGCCCGTATGCCGGCAGCGCGCGGAAACAAGATGTTATTTTCCAGGTGGATGTGCTGGTGCAAGTCCGCTTCGAGCTCGGCGAGTTGGTGATAGAGGGCGCTGTAGGTGCCGCACGCATGTGCGGGAAGCACGTAGCCGGACGTGACGCGGCGCATGGCCGCCAGCGCGTTGCCGGCGGATTCGTGCTCGTACTCCATCATTCCGATGGGCCCGTCCAGAGACATGGGCGCCGGGAGACCCGAGGAGAGACGCTGGATCATGGGAAACAGGATCTGCTCCTCTTTCGCCATGTGAGACATGAGTTCGTCCCGAAGACCGATGAAGATGCGGCCCAGTTCTTCGAGGGTCGGGCCGTCGGTCGCGCCATGGGCCTCGCGCACCCGGACCAGCTTGCGTTCCAGTTCGGGAAGAGCGGCGCGCAGGTAGACATGGTGTCTGTCCAGAATGTGCTGGATCAGGTCGGGAAGAGGCGCCTGGTTCCAGTCGATGTCGGGCTCGGTGGGTGGTAAGGCTTCCGCGATCAGCGCCTCGGGACTGAGCCCCTTCTCCGTGCACACTTCGTCGAGCGGCCGCTGGCCGCCGCAACAGTAATCGATCCCGTGGCGTTCGAATACACGGGCCATCGCGGGGTTGTGGAGGACTGCATCACGTACCGTCTGGGCCATCGTCATCTCCTTGACCTCAGAATACGGGGCGGGCTCCGCCGGGTCTGTAACCGGAGTCACAACCGGAAGTTGAAGATGTCGAGCGCGGTGCCTCCCTGGATTCTGGCCTTGTCGGCGGGAGAGATGAAGTCGAACAGGGTATCGAACAGGGCGGCCTGCTCTTTAAACTCCGCCAGGGAATGGCCCAGGCTGCCCCACATGAGGCGCTCCGGTCCGAAGGCATCGAATGCCTGGCGGACCAGGGGGCGCAGGTCCTCGTGCGGGTGCGGCCGGCGGGAAGAATACTGGAGCGAGGAGACTTTCAGGACGACCCGCTTCAGCTTTGCGAGGGCCAGAGTCTTGCGGAACTCGGCCGGATCCTTGTAGCCCCATTCGCCGCGTGCGAGTTGGATCCCATTCGATCCACGCACAGATCCGGCAACGCCGGCGTGCCCGAAGTGGTCGACGATCAAGAGCGTGTCCGGAGCTTGCCGGGCCAGCGCTTCGATGGCCGGGGCGTAGTGGGGAACGATGTGTGCCTGGATCGCCACGCCGAGTTCCCCGGCGGTCCTCCAGACTCGCAGGGTATTCGGGTGCGACAAGTCGCGGTCCCGGATGGGATCGCCCGGCTTGGTCGGCGGCAGTTTTGGGTCCGCTGTGCGGTGCAAACGCAGAGCTACGATGCGGCCGGGATTGCGGCGCACGATTTCGGTCAGCCGGCGTGGCGTGTCGGCGGCCGTGGTGTCGAACAGGACGGTTCCCTTGATGAATCCCGGCTCGGGTTCGATGGTGAAGCAGTGTTCCAGGTAGCGGTGGTCGTCCTGGTAGGGTTCGGCCGACACGTGAACGGCGCGCCGGATTCCGACCTCGCGGCAGAACGGGACGTAGTTCTCGAGCGGATCCGGCGCATTGCGCCTTGGGCCGTTCGGATGTGTCGGGAACGCGGCCAGGTCGCCAAAGAGGTGCACGTGGCTCTCGACAATGGGATGGGGGGAGGCGGCGGCCAGGGCAAGCGGAGCGATGAGGAAGGTTCTGCGCTGCATGAAGGAGATTAAAGCACAAGAGCCAGCATTTCTGCTGGCTCTTGTGAGATACCCGGGCGGCGTCCTACTCTCCCACACACTCGCGCATGCAGTACAATCGGGGCTGAGGGGCTTAACTGCCGTGTTCGGGATGGGAACGGGTGGGTCCCCCTCGCTATGGCCGCCCAGAACTTGGAGAAGCTGGGCTGAATATTGACGGGCGAAAAGTCGAAATGACCGCGATGCTTACAATAGAATTTATGGTCAAGCCGAACGGGCAATTAGTAGCGGTTAGCTCAACACATTGCTGTGCTTACACATCCGCCCTATCAAACAGGTCGTCTTCCTGTGCCCTTGTTACCTTTCGGTTGGGAAGCCTCATCTTGGGGAAGGTTTCGCGCTTATATGCATTCAGCGCTTATCCTGACCGAACTTCGCTACCCAGCGGTGCCACTGGTGTGACAACTGGATCACAAGAGGTTCGTCCACCCCGGTCCTCTCGTACTAAGGGCAGGCCCCCTCAAATCTCCTACGCCCACCACAGATAGGGACCGAACTGTCTCGCGACGTTCTGAACCCAGCTCACGTACCGCTTTAATAGGCGAACAGCCTAACCCTTGGGAGCTTCTACACCCCCAGGATGCGATGAACCGACATCGAGGTGCCAAACCGGAGCGTCGATGTGAACTCTTGACTCCGATCAGCCTGTTATCCCCGGCGTACCTTTTATCCGTTGAGCGATGGCCCTTCCATACAGAACCACCGGATCACTAAGGCCTGCTTTCGCATCTGCTTGACTTGTAGGTCTCGCAGTTAACCTGGTTTATGCCATTGCACTCGAAGGAGGATTTCCAAACCTCCTGAACCAAGCTTCGAGCGCCTCCGTTACCGTTTAGGAGGCGACCGCCCCAGTCAAACTACCCGCCTACCATTGTCCCTCTCCCGGATTACGGGAGTAGGTTAGAACCACAGAACCATCAGGGTGGTATCTCACCGTTGGCTCCTCCGAGTCCGAAAACCCGGATTCAAAGCCTCCCACCTATCCTGCGCAGATGGCCCCATAGTTCAATGAAAGGGTATAGTAAAGGTGCACGGGGTCTTTCCGTCTAGTGGCGGGCATCCGGCGTCTTCACCGGAACCACAAGTTCGCCGGGCGGGTTGTTAAGACAGTTCTCAGATCGTTACGCCATTCGTGCAGGTCGGAACTTACCCGACAAGGAATTTCGCTACCTTAGGACCGTTATAGTTACGGCCGCCGTTCACCGGGGCTTCAGTTCAAAGCTTCGCCTTGCGGCTAACCTCTCCCTTTAACCTTCCGGCACCGGGCAGGCGTCAGCCCCTATACGTCGTTTTACGACTTTGCAGAGACCTGTGTTTTTGTTAAACAGTCGCCTGAGACTATTCACTGCGGCCCACTTGCGTGGGCACCCCTTCTCCCGAAGTTACGGGGCTAATGTGCCTAGTTCCTGAACAAACCATCACCCGAGCGCCTTAGAATACTCATCTCGTCCACCTGTGTCGGTTTGTGGTACGGATACCTAACTCTCCTTAGAGGCTTTTCCTGGCGGACGACCCGGCGGATTTGCCTATCCGGATCTCCCTCGACTCTGGATTGAAACCATTGCGCACCAGAGCTTTTGGGCCGCGTCCCCCCATCGGTCTTGATCGAGTTTCGGTAGTCACGGAATATTAACCGTGTGTCCATCGGCTACGCCCTTCGGCCTGGCCTTAGGATCCGACTAACCCTGAGCGGATTAACCTTTCTCAGGAAACCTTAGACTTTCGGCGACCAGGGTTCTCACCTGGTTTATCGCTACTTATGCTGGCAGAGTCACTTCCGAACCGTCCAGTAGTCGTCTCCGTCTACCTTCACTCGCGTTCGGAACGCTCTCCTACCATCCGCCTTGCGGCGGATCCATAACTTCGGTACTGTGCTTGAGCCCCGTTATATTGTCGGCACCGAGCTGCTCGACCAGTGAGCTATTACGCTTTCTTTAAAGGATGGCTGCTTCTAAGCCAACCTCCTGGCTGTCAGAGCGTCTCGACTTCCTTTCCCACTTAGCACAGATTTGGGGACCTTAGTTGATGGTCTGGGCTGTTTCCCTCTCGACAATGAAGCTTAGCCCCCACTGTCTGACTCCCATGCTACACGTTCTCGGCATTCGAAGTTTGGTTGAATTCGGTAACCTGGGAAGGCCCCTAGTTCATTCAGATCTCTACCACCGAGACGGACCACACGAGGCTAGCCCTAAAGCTATTTCGGAGAGAACGAGCTATCACGGAATTTGATTAGCCTTTCACCCCTACCCTCAGCTCATCCAAGCTGTTTTCAACCAACACTGGTTCGGACCTCCATCCGCTGTTACACAGACTTCATCCTGGCCAAGGGTAGATCATCCCGCTTCGCGTCTATTCCCAGCGACTGAATCGCCCTATTCAGACTCGCTTTCGCTACGGCTCGCTTTCGCTTAACCTTGCCACTGAGAATAACTAGCCAGCTCATTATGCAATAGGCACGACGTCAGGCATGTCCTTGCGGCATAGCCCTTCGACTGCTTGTAAGCGTGCGGTTTCAGGTACTATTTCACTCCCCTCGCAGGGGTACTTTTCACCTTTCCCTCACGGTACTGGTTCACTATCGGTCGCAAGCGAGTATTTAGCCTTGCCGGATGGTCCCGGCAGATTCCCACAGGGTTCCACGTGTCCCGCGGTACTCAGGAACCGCTTGAAGGTACAAAGACATTTTCATCTACAGGGCTGTCACCTTCTATGGCCGGCCTTTCCAGACCGTTCGATTAACCTCTTTGATTCCCTCGTTAACCAGGTCTCCGTTGGGATAACCCACCGGACACCTGATTTTGCGGCCCTACAACACCATGCTCTCCTTTCGAATCGCCTGGTTTGGGCTGTTCCGATTTCGCTCGCCACTACTTTCGGAATCACGGTTGTTTTCTCTTCCTCCGGGTACTGAGATGGTTCACTTCCCCGGGTTCGCTCCGCCACCCTATTGATTGAGATGACGGTAGCCGGCGTTCACGCCGGCTGGGTTTCCCCATTCGGAAATCCCCGGATCACAGCTTGTTAGCAACTCCCCGAGGCATATCGTAGCTGACCACGTCCTTCATCGCCTGCTTGCGCCAAGGCATCCCCACACACGCTCTTAGTAGCTTGACCATAAAGTCTATTCTAAACACCGGCGGTCTTTCGACTTCGCCGCCAGCCGCGCCCAAACTTCGGGCGCAACCGGCATCTTAAGACTTGCGGTTGTGTTTTAATGCCCGTCAATATTCAATTGTCAAAGATCGAAACCCAGCTTCAAACTGGTGAAAAACCGGGAGTCAGCGTCCCCGCCTTGCGGCTGGGCTGCCGGCTTCCGCCTTCTCAAAATGGTGGGCCTGGGTAGACTCGAACTACCGACCTCACCCTTATCAGGGGTGCGCTCTAACCACCTGAGCTACAGGCCCTCGTATTGGCCGGAGCCATTGTGGCTCAAGAGAACTGGTGGAGCTGATCGGGATCGAACCGACGACCTCCTGAATGCAAATCAGGCGCTCTCCCAGCTGAGCTACAGCCCCTGGTGAACAGCTATGTTTCGAGGCCGGTTGGACGCAGGGAACCAGGACCAGCCCGGCATCCCCTATCGATCTTCCGTTACTTCCAAGAAGAGAGACCAGAGCGTATTCCATCGCCAGCCGAAGCCGGCTTTGGTCTGGAGTGCAACGGCTGCCATCGCCACCGCGGCGACG
>JADJWL010000014.1:95000-108515 GCA_016716385.1 Bryobacterales bacterium
TGTTGCCGCCCTTCTGCAGCGGGAGGTCCGGCGAGCGGCCGGCGACCAGCAATTCCGACATCGGCGCCCGCCGGTAGGCATCGTGGACGACGATCGCCTTGACGGTTCGTCCCACGCTGGCAGGCGACCTGCCGTCCGCACCCACCCAACCCGCCCGCTCGAACGCCGCACGAACGGTCTCTTCCGCCCCTGACAGCAGCACGTTGGTCATGTCGGCCGGACGCGCGGGATCGCTGGCATAGGCCCGTACCGGCACCCGGCGCACCAGACCCGCCAGCTCCAGGAGCTCTTCGCTGTCGAATTCCGGGTAGTCGCGAACCGCCTCCTCCGGCGCCCGCAGCGGAGCCTTCAGACGCAAGGACAACTCCGCGCGGGCCGGCAGCACTACCTCAGGATTGGGGAACCAGGGAAAGACCGTCTTTTATACGCCAGCAGGGCTGGGTCGGGGTAGAGCCCCAAGGACGGCAGGTGCCGGAGCCGGCTGGTCGCCCGCGTCGCTGGACCGGCCGTCGCACGGATGATCCCCCGAATGACGCCCCCGCGGTCGACCCGTTCCCGCGCGTTGTCGACTCGCGCTACAGCCGCGTCCAGCCGGCGCCAGGCACCCTCCCCGAAGTCGATCGCATCGAAGACGACACCGAGAGAGGCCTTTTCGCGGCGGACGCCGAACACGACTTTCCGCACCAGCGTGACGCGTCCACGGATCCGGGCTCCGGCGCTGACCATCGGCCGTCCGGCGGACTCGACGGGAGCGATCAGAACCGCATCTACCGGATCGCCCACTCGCGCCGAATGGCTCGCCACGGGCCCTGCCAGGCGCACCGCGAGTTCGGTCCCGGCCGGAACTGCGGTCTGCGCGGCGGACGGCGTCGCCGCCGCGAACGCACCCAGCAGCGCCAGGCCGGCGGCCCGCATCCTACTTCTTCGGCCCCAGTAGTTTGTCGATTTCCGCAAAGATCCCCTTGCCTTCAAAGATGTCCTTGCGGGCAGGGCTGAAGCCGAAATCGTTCCGGATCACCCCATCCGCGTCAATCAGAAACACGTGGGGAACGGCAATCTGCGGGCTCTTCGGCTTGAGGTAGGAATAAGCCACCTGGCCGCAGTCAAACAGGATCGGCGTGGTGACCTTGTTGTCGGCGCGGTACTTGGCCACGCTCTGCTGGTCGCTTGGCGGATTCACGATGGAGAGAATCGCCACCCGGTCACCGTACTTTGCCTTGACCTGCTCCAGAATGCGGGAAAATGTGGCGCAATGGGGGCAGTTGGCCTGCATGAAGTCCACCAGCAACACCTTGCCCCGATAGTCCTGGGGATCGTACTGCTGGGCCGAGGAGTCGGGAAGCGAAAAGCCCGGGGCGCGCCGCCCGGACAATTCCCCGGCTGCGCACAACAGCGCCGCCGAAACGATGGTGAGCAGGCAAGCCTTCCACATAATCCTTACCCTACCATTCGCCGCAGGGACTCTTCGTAGGGCGGATGCGCCACGCCGCGCTCGGTCACGATGGCGGTGACGTATCGCGCCGGAGTCACGTCGAACGCCGGGTTCTCCACGCGCGCTCCCTCGGGCGCTACGGGAACCCCGTAGACGTGCGTGACCTCCTCAGCCGCGCGTTGCTCGATCGGGATCGCGTCGCCGGTTGCCAGCGACAGGTCCAGCGTGGACACCGGCGCCGCCACGTAGAACGGAATGGCGTTCTCCTTCGCCAGCACCGCCACCGAGTACGTGCCGATCTTGTTGGCCGTGTCGCCGTTGGCCGCGATGCGGTCCGCACCCACGACGACGCAGGCAATCCTGCCCGACCGCAAAAAGTGGCCCGCCATGTTGTCCGTAATCAGGGTCGCCGGGATGCCGTCCTGCTCGAGTTCCCATACGGTGAGCCGCGCCCCTTGGAGAAAGGGCCGCGTTTCGTCGGCGTAGACGGCCACCTGCTTGCCCGCCTCGACGGCCGCGCGGATGACACCGAGCGCGGTGCCGTAGCCCGCGGTGGCCAGCGCCCCGGCGTTGCAGTGCGTCAGCACGATGCCTCCGTCGGGCACGAGCGCCGCCCCGTGGCGCCCAATCGCCCGGTTGATCGCGATGTCTTCGTGATAGATCTCCACGGCCTCGCGGATCAGGCGGTCCCGGATCTCCGCCGCCGGACGGCCCTGTACCCCGGCATAGACGCGGCGCATGCGCTCAATGGCCCAGAACAGGTTTACCGCGGTCGGGCGCGTCCCGGCGAGCGTGCGGCAGATCGTCTCAAACGAACCGTTGATCTCCCCGTCTCCCGCCCGCGCGACGCCGAGAGCAACCCCCATCGCGGCCGCCACGCCGATGGCCGGCGCGCCCCGGATCACCATGCGCCGGATGGCGCCGGCGACTTCTTCGTACGTCCGGCAGGTGACGTACACCTCCTCGCGCGGCAGACGGGTCTGGTCAATCATCACGACGCCGTCGTCAGTCCATTGAATCGTTTCCACCATGTTGGAATCCTGTCTACTCCGAAAAAGCCTTCCCGAGGAAGGCGGCGAAAAAAGTGAGATTGTAGGCCGAGTGCATCACGGTGGACGCGAGCGTCGAGCCGCTCACCACCCGCATCCAGCCGAAGCCGGCCCCGGCCGCGGTGATCAGGAGGCCGTGCTGCCACGAGTTCCCGTACTGGGGCAGGTGCAGGGCGCCAAACACAACGGCCGGCACAAGCACTCCGAACGCGGCGCCCAGCGATCGCACCAGCACGGGCTGGATCAGTCCTCGGAACGCCAACTCCTCGAAGAGCGGGCCGGCCGTGACCCCCATCAGCACCAGCCATGGCAGGAGCGTCCGGTTGGCCAGCACTTCGCGCATCGGCGAGTCGTCGTCGGACGCGCCGAGGGCGACCCCGATCACCGCCACGGCGAAGGCGAGCCCGACGCCGGAGGAAGCGGCAAGTGCGAGCGGCAGCCGCGAACGCACCCAGCCGATGGAGCGCCAGAACGGACGCCCGTAGTGCCTGCGCCACAAGACGGCCCAGCCGCCGAACAGCATCCCGTACCCGATCAATTGCGCCGGCAGGATGAGCAGCGCCTTCGAGGGCTCGCCAAACCCCAGCCCGCTAAGAAGGCCGCGCGCCACCACGCCCCCCATCATCAGGCACAGCGGCGCCATCGCGACGAATACGCCGATCTCCGGATAGCCCCAGAACGGCTCGCGTTCTTCCGGCGTCACCGCGCGCCCTCGATGAGCGCCGCGGCGAGGAGCGGAATGAGCAATTCGTGGTGCCCGGTGAGTGCAATCCCGCGTCCGCCGGCCTGCGCGTGGGGCCGCTGCACGACGTTCACGCGGGGCCGGTAGTGCTGCAGGAAGTCGAGGTTCGCCGTAGTGAAGCCTGCCAGCGGATAGCCCAGGTTCCGCACCGAAGAGACCGCCTTGAGAAACACTTCCGGCATCACGACCGCCGACCCCGCGTTGATGTAGACGCCACCGCCGTCGAGTTGCGTCACCAGCGTGCAGAACAGCCGGAAATCGCGGTGGGTACCCGCACCCAGCGCTTCCGGGTCGGCAGCCGGATGCGTGTGCGGCGTATCCGTCCCGATGGCGACGTGCACCGTCACGGGAACATTCAGACGGTACGCCTCGTGCACCAGGCTCATAGCGGCGTAGCGCGGGTCCGCCCGTTCGGCCAGCCGTGCGCCGAGCGCCTCGCCGATCCCCAGTCCCTGCGCACGGCCCGCGGAAATCGCTTCGTTCATCTCCCGCCCGGTTTCCTCGGCGGAGCCAAACCGGCCGTCCGGCAGGACCGCCTCGACGTCTTCGCTGGTCCACCCGGCGAGGGCGATCTCAAAGTCGTGAATAGCGCCCGATCCGTTCATCGCGAAGCCGGTCGCCCAGCCCCGCTTCGCCAAATCGATCAGCACCGGCGCCAGGCCGCACTTGATCACGTGGCCGCCCATGCCCCAGAGAATCGCTTTGCCCGCCTGCCGGGCCGCCTCGATCGCGCGCACCAGATCGCGGAAATCCGGCCCGGCCAGAATCGCCGGCAGCGACTGTAACCAGCCGTCCAGGCCGCTGCCCTTCTCGTAGACGCGGGCGAAATCCTCCACGCGCACCTTCCCCCCGCGATCAAACAGCGACACGGTCTTCAGATCCGCGAAATCGACCGGCTCAATTCCGTACTTGCTCACGGCGGCTCCCATTGCGGAGATGCAGCGCCTTGGCCAGCGCCGATCCCGTATAGCTTCCCTTCACCTTGCAGATCGCCTCCGGCGGACCCGCCGCGACGACGCGCCCGCCATACTCCCCGCCATCCGGCCCCAGGTCGATAATCCAGTCCGCCGTCTTCATCACGTCCAGGTTGTGCTCGATCACGATGACCGTGTTCCCCAGGCTGGCCAGCCGCTCCAGAACCTCCAACAGCTTCCGGACATCGTCGAAGTGCAGCCCGGTCGTCGGCTCATCGAGCACGTACAGCGTGCGGCCCGTCTGCCGCTTGCTCAGCTCCTTGGCCAGTTTGATCCGCTGCGCCTCACCGCCCGATAAGGTCGTCGATGACTGCCCGAGGTGGATGTAGTCCAGCCCGACGTCGAGCAGGGTCTGCAATTTGGGCCGGATCTGGGGATGGTTCTCCAGCACCCCGAAGGCTTCTTCCACGGTGGCATCGAGCACGTCGGCGATCGAATAGCCCTTGTACTTCACCTGAAGCGTCTCGTGATTGTAACGCCTCCCGCGGCAAAGATCGCAGGTGACGAAAACATCGGGCAGGAAGTTCATCTCGATCCGCTTGAGACCGTCGCCCTCGCACGCTTCGCACCGCCCGCCCTTCACGTTGAAGCTGAACCGGCCCGGTTTGTAGCCGCGCTCGCGGGCTTCGGGCAACATCGCGTAGAGGTCGCGGATGAGGGTGAACAAACCGGTATACGTCGCCGGATTCGAGCGTGGCGTGCGCCCGATCGGGGCCTGGTCGATGCGGATCACCTTGTCGATCAGATCGACGCCGTCGATGCCGTCGTGCGCGCCGGGGTGGCTGCCCGCGCGGTGCAACTGCCGCGCCAGGGAACGGTAGAGGATGTCGTTGACGAGGGTCGATTTCCCGCTTCCGGAGACCCCGGTGACAACCGTCAGCAGACCTGTCGGGAACTCCACGGTCACATCCTTCAGGTTGTGCTCGCGGGCGCCTTTCACGCGGAGCCAGCTTCCGTTGGGCTGGCGCCGGATCGCCGGGGAGCTGATCTCGATGCGGCCCGCGAGGTAGCCGCCTGTCAGCGATTCCGCCGACCGGGCGATCCGGTCAGGCGGGCCGGCCGCCACCAGGTGGCCCCCCAGTCGTCCCGCCCCGGGACCAAGATCGATCACGTAGTCGGCGCGTTCGATCGTTTCCTGATCGTGCTCCACGACCAGCACCGTGTTGCCGAGGTCGCGAAGGTGCATCAGGGTATCGAGCAGACGTTGGTTGTCTCGCGGGTGCAGCCCGATCGAGGGTTCGTCCAAAACATACAGGACGCCGCGCAGCTTGGAGCCGATTTGCGTCGCCAGCCGGATCCGCTGCGCTTCGCCGCCTGAGATCGTCGCCGCCGAGCGGTCGAGCGTCAGGTAATCGAGACCCACCGCGGAAAGAAACTCGAGCCGGGCGCCGATCTCGTCCAGCAGCCGGCCGGCGATCCGTGCCTCGCGGTCGGAGAGTTCCCATGTCTTGAGGGTCAGCCGCGCGCGGGACAGCGGCTGCACGCAGAACTCGTCGATCGCCATCCCTTTGACTCGCACGGCGCGGCTGGATGGCCGCAAACGCCTCCCGCCGCACGCGGCGCACGGCACCTCAGCGCGGAACTCGTCCATGGCAGCCCGGTCCTCGGCATAGGCCCGTTCGTATCGGAGCTGCAGTTCCCGGAGCAGGCCGCCGCGCCCGTTCTCTCCTTCGAGCAGCTTGGTTTGCTCGTCCGCGGTCAGATTCTCCCACGGCTGCGTGATCCGGATCCTGCGCGCCTTGGCGAAGGATTCGATCGCGTAATCGATCCCGGCGGAGTTCAGCACAGGGGACAGTCCGCCCTTAAACAAAGCCTGGGAGGGGTCCGCGATGATTCTGTCCGCCAGGAAGGTCCATTTGCTACCCAGTCCCTCGCAGACCTCGCACGCCCCGAACTTGCTATTGAACGAGAACGAGCGAGGCTCGAGTTGCGGCACGCTCGTCCCGCACTCGGGGCACGCCATCTTCAACGAAAAGAAGCGGTCGTCCCCACCGACAACCGCCAGCGTGACCAGGCCGTTGGCCAGCTTGGCGGCGGTCGCGATCGACGCCTCCAGCCGCGTCTCGATGCCGGGCTTCACCTGCAGGCGGTCCACCACGATTTCGATCGTATGGTTGCGCCGCCTGTCCATCGGGACCGGCGTATCGAGGGAATACAGGACGCCGTCGACCCGCGCCCGCACAAACCCCTGCCGCGCATATTTTCCAGGTCCCTGCGGTATTCCCCCTTCCGCCCGCGGACTACAGGCGCCAGGATCATGACGCGTTCCTGACCCTTCAAGGCCAGCACCTGGCGCACGATCTGCTCGGGCGTCTGTTGCGCGATCTCGTGCCCGCAATCGGGACAGTGCGGCGTCCCGATCGACGAGTACAGCACCCTGAGGTAGTCGTAGATCTCCGTGATCGTCCCGACCGTGGAGCGCGGGCTGCGGTTCGTCGTCTTCTGCTCGATCGAGATGGCAGGGCTCAGACCGTCAATGGAGTCGACATCCGGCCGCTCCATCTGATCGAGGAACTGGCGTGCATAGGGGGAGAGGGTTTCGACGTAGCGCCGCTGTCCCTCGGCATAAATCGTGTCGAACGCCAGCGAGGACTTCCCCGAGCCGCTTAACCCCGTGATGACCGTCAGGGAATGGCGGGGGATCTCGACGTCGATGTTCTTGAGATTGTGCTGCCGGGCTCCGTGTACCGTGATCCGGTCCAACATCGTGTGTCTTGTCTGAGTCTAGCAGTCCGGAAAACGGCGGACGTCGCTTGCTAGACTAAGCAGAGCCCATGGCCAAGTGCCTGCAATGCGGTGGACGCCTCGCGCGGATTCACCGGACATTCCGGGACCGCCTGCGCTTCGCCGCGATCTACCGGTGCCGCGACTGTGGCGCCCGCCAGGAGCAGGAGCACTGGTATTCGGCCTTCTTCGGCCCGGCCAGCCGCTGCCCTTCCTGCGGCACCTATCGCCTGCAGCGGTTGCGCGAGGTCGACCGGATCGACCGGGTCAGCCGCAACCCGATCAGCTTCATCCAGAGGATTCTCGGCGGCCAGTTGCACCGCTGCGGGTACTGCCGGCTCCAGTTTTACGATCTCAGGCCGATTGCGCCGTCCCCAAAGGTAGCCGCCCCCCAGGCTCCGGGCAGCGAGACGCCGCCCGGCCCGCTATAATGTTAGGGTTCCGAAAGTCTTAGGAGTTACCCGCTCTCATGTTCGATCTGTTCCGCAGCCGTGACAAACTCGTCCGGTACACATTGACCGCTTTTCTGAGCCTCGTCGCCTTATCGATGATCGGCTATCTGATTCCGGGCTACGGCGGCGGGGGCGGTCCCGCCGCGGACGACTTCGTCATCGCCGAAGTTGGCGAACTGAAAGTCACGGTGCAGGAAGCGCAGCGCATGATCCAGACGGCGGTGCGCGGCCGGCAAGTCCCCACAGAGATGATCGGCCTGTTTGTCCCGCAGTTGATCGACAATCTGATCATCGAACGCGTCCTGGAGTACCAGGCTGACGAGATGGGCTTCCGGGTGACGGGACCCGAGACGGCCGCGGCGATCCGCCAGACGATGCCGCAGCTTTTCCCCGACGGCAAGTTCATTGGCGCCGAGACGTACCAGGCGGTGCTCGAGCAGCAGGGCTTGAGCGTGGCGGACTTTGAAGACACGATGCGCCGCCAAGTCATGATCAACCGCGTCCGGGGCCTCCTCGAAGACAGTGTGGTCATCACGCGCGAGGCGGTCGAACGCGAGTTCCGCCGCCGCAACGACAAAGCGACGGTGGAGTATGTCCGCATCTCGCCGGCCTCGATGCGCGGCCTCGGCCCGATCACGGCGAACGAGATCCAGGAACACTACCTCAAGAACCTCGCGCAATTCCAGGTCCCCGAAGCGCGCGACCTGAAGATGTTCGTCCTCGACCGCAAACGATTCGCCGAGAGTGTTTCCGTCTCCGATGGCGAAGCGCAGGGGTTGTACGACCGGGAGCGTGACCGGTTCCGCATTCCGGAGCGCGCCCGTGTACGCCACATTCTGCTCAACACGACCGAGAAATCCGCCGAAGAGCAGACCAAGCTCAAGGATCAGGCCGACGATCTGCTGAAGCAACTCAAGGGAGGCGCCGACTTCGCCGCGCTGGCGCGCAAGTTCTCGGACGATCCGGGCAGCAAGGAAAAGGGCGGCGATCTCGACTGGGTCGTCCGCGGCCAGACCGTGCCCGAGTTCGAACAGGCGGCGTTCACGCTGAAGCCGAACGAACTGAGCGAGGTGATCAAGACCCAGTACGGCTTCCACATTGTGCAGGTCCAGGAGAAGCAGGAAGCGCGCCTGCAGCCGTTCGCCGAAGTGAAGGCCGACATCGTTGCGGAGTTGCGGAATCTGAAGACCGAGGAGACCTTCCAGTCGGCACTGGACCAGGCGATGAGCGCGATTCGCAAGGATCCCGGCGCCGCCGATGCGATCGCGCAGAAGGCCGGTCTCAGCATTGTCACCGCCGCCGCGCACAAGTTCGGCGACCCGCTCCCGGAAGCCGGCGCCAACCGCGACCTCGACGAGGCGATCCAGGCGCTGGGCGAGGGCCAGGTGAGCGACGTGTTCGAATTGCCGGGCGACCGGATGGGCTTCGCCCAGGTGGTGAAGGTGATACCCTCGCGCCAGGCGGAGCTGAAAGAGGTGGAGTCGCAGATCCGCACCGCGCTCGAAACCGAACAGCGCAACTCCGCCATGCAGTTGGCGGCCAGCCAGTTGCGGGGCAAGCTCGCCGAACTGGGCAACGATCTGCAGAAGGCGGCACAGGCCGTGGGCCTGCGGGTTCAGGTCTCTGAACCCTTCAGCCGGAATGGCGCGATCGAAGGACTGGGCGCCGCGGACTCGATTCCCGAAGCCTTCACCCAGCCCATCGGCACGATCTTCGGACCGACGCCGGTTGGGGATTCGATCGTTGTGGGCCGCGTCCACGGCCGTATCGAAGCCGACCTGACGAAACTTGCCGACGAAGAAAAGGCCCTTCGCGAGGAACTCAAGAGCCGACTCGGACGGGAACGGACGCAACTGTTTGAGGCCGGTCTGCGCGAGCGCCTGGAAAAGCAGGGCAAACTGAAGATCAACAAGCCGCTGCTGGACCGTATCGTCGGCAGCTACCGGAGCTAAGAACTCATTTCATGATCGAACAGCTTCTGGAGCCGATCCGGATCCTCACCAGTCCGGACAAGCTCATCCAACTGCTCAGCACGCTCTTCACGGGCTGGCTCGGTTATCTCCTGCTGTTCGGGATCGTCTTCGCGGAAACGGGCCTGCTCGTGGGCTTCTTTCTTCCGGGCGACTCGCTGCTGTTTACCGTCGGCGTGGTGGCGGGCGCGGGCAGCCTCGACATTATCGCCATCAACATCATCCTGATGGCGGCGGCGATCATCGGCGACACGGTCGGCTACATGCTCGGGCGCCACACGGGCAACCGAATCTTCCGGCGCCCCAACTCCCGCTTTTTCCACCGCGAGCACCTGGAGCGCACGCAGGCGTTCTACGAGAAACACGGCGGCAAGACGATCATCTACGCCCGCTTCATCCCGATCATCCGCACGTTCGCGCCGTTTGTGGCGGGCGTGGCGCACATGAACTACTATCGTTTCATCGCGTTCAACGTCTTCGGCGGGATCGGCTGGATCTTCTCGCTGACAATGCTTGGCTATACGCTGGGCAGCGTCCCCATCGTGCGGCAGAATTTTGAGAAAGTGATCCTCCTGATCATCTTCCTCTCCGTGACGCCGATTCTTTTCGAGATCGTGCGCGGCCACCGGCGTCCCAAGGCGCCTGTTCCGAGTGTGCCGGACGAAGTTTAGGACGCCAGTTCGGAAACGAACACTTTGAACTTCAGTCCGTCGAAGTGCGGTTCCGGAACCAGACGCACGTCCACCCTCATCCCCTCTTCCAATTGGGCCTCCAACAACTGCTGCACGGCGCGCAGTTTCTCGGGCGGAGGAGTATGGCTGAAGCAAAGCTCCGCCTCGATGCTGTGCAGACTCCTTTGGACGAACCGGTACTGGCGCAGGGCGCGTTCATCGCGCAAGGCGACGTCGAGCGCAAAGCACGAAATCTTGCGTCCCGAAGGGAGCGTCACCATGTCGGCCCTTCTTCCCAGTGGCGGGGCGATCCGGGGAACCTGGCGGCCGCACGGACAGTCACCTGGAATCAACCGGCACAGGTCGCCTTGTTCGTAGCGGATCAGCGGCATGGCGAACTGGTCCAGGCATGTGAGGACAGTGGACCCTGGCCGTCCGGGCGGCACCGGGCGCCCATCCTCGAGCAGCTCAACGATCAACGCATCGTCCTCCAGATGGAGCCCCAGGCGGCTGGAGCACGTCGCAGCAATCCGTCCGGCTTCCGCCGATCCGTAAATGTCGACGATCTCCAGACCCGGGTTATCCACCAGAAGTTGGTTCCGGAATACCGGTTCCATCGTCTGGGAGGAGGTGATCACCAGACGCGGGCGGACGATTCCGCCCAAACCGCATCCGGCGTAGTAGAGGAGTGATTTCAATACCGTCGGATACGCCCACAGCACGTCGGGGCGAGACGCGCGGAGGCGCTCGAGCTGCTCGGCCAGCGGCAGCGATCCGGGGAGCACTTCGATCCGGTACAACCCGAGACGCCGGTGCAGCCGGCTCGAGCGGGTTCGCGTTGGACCGAGCAACGTGAGACGGTCGCGGGGCCGTACGCCCGCGCCGATCAGCATCCGAAAGTCCCGCAAGCGGCGGGTCCGGTACTCGGCGGACGTAAGACGCACTTCGAACGGCACGCCCGAATGGCCGCTTGTGTGGAGTACCGTCAGATCGCTTGCCCCGCGCGCGAGGGCGTCCGCTCCGGCGCGGCGCAAGTCAGCCTTGGTCGTGACGGGCAACCGGAGGAGATCGGCCGGTTCGCGCACATCGGCCGGCGTAACGCCGGCGCGATCCATCAGGCCGCGGTAGTAGGGAACGTGATCATAGGCGTGCCGGACCAGGCGCCGCAGCTTGACACGGCGGTATTCCTCCAGCCGCACACGCGGCCAGGACCGGCGGTGGAGAAGAGAAACGAACTCCAGCACCTCGGAGATCATGGTTCGATTCCCTCGCGGATGACCGTCTTCACCTTGCCGCCCGGTCCCTGGGGCAGCATCCCGACAGGCTCGACGGTGACCTGGATCGCGGGTCCCAGCACCTCCCGCATCCGGACCGCCAGCGCATCCGGCGCGGCCGCGGCGCCACGCGCCCAGACCGCACGCACGTGGAAGGTATCCATACTCTTCTGGACGATCTGCACCTGCCGCAGACCTGGAACGGATTGCAGTTGGGGGATGACGGAAAACGCGTGGATCCTCCCGCCGCCGGGCCGGACAAGCAGATCATCGAGGCGGCCGTCGATGTTCGAGATCAAGGGTAGTGTGCGGCCACAGGGACAAACCCCTCCGTCTCGCGTGACAATGTCCCCGAGCCGGTAGTGGATCACGACCGTCGCGCGGCAGGCGAGGTTCGTGAGCACGAGCTCGCCCGGTTCGCCCGGGGCGGTGTCCCGGCCGCGCGCGTCCAGGACACGCACGGCTACCTGGTCCACGCTGACGTGGAACCCGCCGCGCACCTCGCACTGGAAGCCGATGCGGAGCGCTTCGACTGCCTGATACGTGCTCACGACCGGGATCCCGAGATCCTCTTCGATCAGCCGCCGGTCGCCCGCGGGCATCGCGTCGCCGCCGTAGGTCACCACCCGGGGCTTGACCAGCGGCCTGCCCGTCTCCAGGACCCATCGCAGGAACGCGCCCAGGTGCGATCCGATACCGCGATAGACCTCCGGCCGGAACGCATTCACCTCCTCCAGGAGCCGCGGAAACGGCAGGGCGGGCGAGAATAGGCGGCGCCGCAGGTCAAGGACCGCCGGATTCACCGTACGGCTCTCCCAGAAGCGGCGGAGTTGATCGCCCGTGCTGCCCACGCGATTGAACACCGCCTCCCGGTACGCCGTTTCGCGGCCCAGAAAGGTCTGCAAGGCCAACCTTTGGCGCCGTCCCGCGGCGAGCGCCTCCAGCAGCGCGGGGGTGTCGTGGCGAAACGAGCGGCGCCGGCCCGAGGTGCCGCTTGAAAGCAGAGTCAAGCCATCTCTTCGTTCCGCGCCCTCCGCCGTAAACTGCTCTGGCTGCAAGACCAGATCGAGCTTGTCGACCACTGGCAGACGGGCCAGATCCGCCGGGGAGCGTAAATCGCCAGGTTGCGCTCCGGCACCGCGCATCCAGGCGCGATAGTAGGGCACCCGGTCGTGGGCGAATTGCACCAGCGCCTGGAAACGTGCAGTCTGACGCGCGAGCAGGACCTCTTCAGGCAGGTAGGCGACCCGTGCCTCCCCCGCGGCAAGGCGGGCCACGCGGAGCGAGTTCGCAAAACGGACGAGGATCCCGGTCAAGCCGCCATCATAGCCGACCCGTGCTCAGGCCCGGGCAGCAGGAGACCGCAGCGTATAACTCGACAGCACCTTCATGTAGTTGCCGCGCTCGTACGCCGAGGCATCGGCCACCGAACGGTAGCTCATCGATCCGATCATCTGCCGCACGGACTCGTATTCATGCTCCTCCATCCACTGCCGCATGTCCGACTCGACTTGAAGCGCGTGCCCGACTCCGTGCAGCAGCAGCGCCGAGGTCATCATCGCCACCGTCGCCCCCGCCATCATCGACTTCAACACGTCGATGCCCGTGTGGACGCCTCCCGTAATCGCCAGGTCGCACTTGATCCGGCGGTGCAGAATCGCGACCCAGTGCAGCCGCAGCAGCAGTTCCGAGGAGTTGCTCAGCGTCAGGCTGGGGACGACCTCGAGCGTCTGCAAATCCAGGTCCGGCTGGTAGAAGCGGTTGAACAGCACGAGTGACCCTGCGCCCGCCTGGTCGAGTTGCCGCGCAACGTTCGGAATCGAACTGAAGAAGGGACCCAGTTTTACAGCGAGCGGAATCTGAATCGACTTCCGGATCTGCCGCACCAGATCGATACAGTTCTCCTCGATGGTCTCGCCATCCACGTCGGGATCGGTCGGCAGGTTGTAGATGTTGAGTTCGAGCGCATCGGCGCCCGCCTCCTGCATCAGCGCGGCGTAGCGCAGCCAGCCGCCCAGCGAGACGCCGTTCAGACTGGCGATCACGGGGATCCGCACGCGCTCCTTCGCCTTGCGGATGTGCTCCAGATAGGCGTCGGGCCCGATGTTGTACGAGTTCATGTCGGGAAAGTACGTCTGGGCCTCCGCATAGCTATGGGCGGCATCGTCGAGGTATCGGTCGAGAGTCAGACTCTCCACCTCGATCTGCTCTTCGAAAAGCGAATGCA
>JADJWL010000015.1 GCA_016716385.1 Bryobacterales bacterium
TCGTCACGTTTGAACGTACAGGAACGCCCGAAGCGGGTGTGTTGCGCGACGGCTCGATCGTCAGCCTGCAAGGAGCGGGCTTCGCGAGCGTCCTCGATGTGATCGCCGGCGGAGAAACAGCGCGCGGGCAGATTGAGTCCCTATGCCGCCTCGGCGCCCGCCGAAGCCGTCGTCGCGGCCGGCAGCGTGAGGCTGCTGGCGCCCATCCCGCGCCCGCCCAAGATCATCTGCGTGGGCCTCAACTACCGCGACCACGCCATCGAGAGCAACATGGAGATCCCCAAGGTCCCGACGCTGTTCTCGAAGTACCCGACGGCTGTGATTGGACCCGGAGCACCGATCGTCCTGCCGAAGAAGTCCACGCAGCCCGATTACGAAGCGGAGTTCGCCGTGATCATCGGGAAAGGCGGACGCCACATTGCGGCCGCAGCGTGGCAGGAGCATATCTTTGGGTACACCAACCTCAACGACGTGAGCGCGCGCGACTACCAGTTGGCGACGACGCAATGGATGATCGGCAAGACGTTCGACACGTTCTGCCCGATGGGTCCCGCGATTGTCACCGCCGACGAGATCGCCGATCCGCACGACCTCGACATCAAGATCACCATCAACGGCGAGGTGCTGCAGAGTTCGAACACCAGGCACCTCATTTTCCGGATTCCAGACCTGATCGAGTATCTTTCGTCGGTCTTCACGCTGGAGCCGGGCGACGTGATCTCCACCGGCACACCCGCCGGCGTCGGTTTCGCACGCAAGCCGCCGCGCTACCTCGCCGCGGGCGACGATGTCGTCGTCAGTGTCCAGGGGCTGGGCGATCTGCGCAATCCGGTTGTGGCGGAGTAGACGGAGGATATCTCCCCTTACTTCGGCATTTCCACCACCGGCAGCACGATGTGGGAGGGCCGTTGCGCCGTGTGGAACACGGTCTGATTGGCAACGCGTAGCGTATCCGACATCGCGAGATCTTCGCCGGTGTTCGGGTTTCTGTCGAACTGCGGGAAGTTGCTGCTGGTGACATCGACGCGGATGCGGTGCCCGGGCCGGAAGACGTGCGCGGTGCCGCGCATGTCGATTTCGTATTCGTACGCTTCCCCCGGCGTCAGCAACTCCATCCTGTCGAGACCTCTGCGGAACCGTGCGCGCAGGATGCCCTCGGCGAGATTCATCGCGAAGCCGTCGGGATGCACGTCGACGAGTTTGATGAAGTAATCCGTATCGCGCCCGTCGGTAGACGCGTGCAGCTTCATCCGCACCGGTCCGGCGATGGCGATCGGCTCACGCAGCGGCTCGCCGGTGTACACAAGCACGTCATTGCGGCTCTCGACGGGGCGCTGATCCACGGGTCCGGCGGGGATCGGCGCGCCGCAACAATCGTTGCCGCCCAGCGTCGGAACCGGGTTGTTGGGATCGTAGACGAACCGGTCGGACGCCGCACCTTTCGGCGGCTTCGCCGACACCGTGCCGTCGCCGCGGGCGCTGTTGGCTTTGCCGCCGCTGTCGAGGTAGAAGGGCGTGAACTTCGTGCCGGGCACCGGCCAGTCGTCGTGCTTGACCCAGCGATTGATGCCCATGTAGAAGATCTCCACCGGCGGTTCGCGGTCGATGCCGGTGTCCAGACCCATCAGGTAGTGGTCGAACCACTGCAGGTAGCGCTCGAACAGCACGCGGTTGGCGTCGGGCCCGAAGTCGACGTCACCGAACTTGCGGCTGGGCCCGTGTCCCCAGGGTCCGACGGTCATCTTCGAATGGCGCCGTGCCTCCGGCGTCCCGCCGTGCTGGCGGATGCCGGTGTAGCCGTTGAGCGTTCCGGTCAGCAACAGGTCGAGCCGCCGTGCACGTGCGCCGGCACCTTGACGCTGGCGAACCGGTCGTCGATGCTGATTGACTTCCAGTAGTCGTCGAAGCTCTGGTGCTTCACCCAGTTCTGGAAGTGCGGGACGCGCTGGTTGGACGAAACGAGATCCATGTCCTTGACCGGGAGGTGCCAGAAGATGTTCGAGTAGCGCCACTCTTCGGGGGCGGCCGGATCCGTGTGCCACCACTGCGGATACATGATGCGGCGCGGATTCCGCACGACTCCCCAGCCCACGGACAGTCCCAACTTGAAGGCGCCGCCGTGGTAACGCGAGTTGTGATAGACGCTGGTCGCGGCCACAGCCGGGAAGATTGCCACGAGACTCGGCGGCGTCTGTGCGGCCGCCTGCCACTGCACGAAGCCGAGGTAGGAGCCGCCGAACATCCCGACCTTGCCGTTCGACCAAGGCTGCTTCGCCGCCCACTCGACGGTGTCGTATCCGTCCTGGGCGTCGAAGCGGAACGGGTCCCACTGTCCGCCGGACTCGAAGCGGCCGCGAACGTCCTGCGACACCACCGCGTAGCCGCGGCGGGCGAAGTCGACAAGGTTCTTGTGGATGTTGTCGCGCTGCTTGCCGTACGGCGTGCGGACGATGAGCACCGGAAACCTGCCGTCACGCGCAGGGCGGTAGACGTCCGCAAAAAGAGTCACACCATCACGCATCGACACAGCCACGTTGCTGTGCACGGTGATGGTCTCGGCAGGGGGACGCACCTTCGCGGCAACCGCGACAGAGAGAAACAGGCACAAGGCTGCAATCCGCATGCCGAGATGCTATCAGGAAATCCCTGGTCCGGCTATTTCGGTACGGCCACCACCGGCAGCACGATGTGAGACGGACGCTGCGCCGAGTGATACACGGTCTGCTTGGCGATGCGCGGTTTCACCGCTACACCGAGGTCTTCGCCGGTGTTCAAGTTTCGGTCGAACTGCGGGAAGTTGCTGCTCGTGACATCGACGCGGATGCGGTGTCCCGGGAGAAACACGTGCGCGGTCGCGCGCATGTCGATTTCGTACTCGTAGATCTCGCCGGGCTTGAGGAGTTCCATTCGGTCCAGACCGTTGCGGAAGCGGGCGCGCAGAATCCCTTCAGCGATATTCATCGCGAAGCCATCGGGATGCACGTCGACCAGCTTGATGAAGTAGTCGGTGTCCGGGCCGTCGGTCGCGGCGTGCAACTTCATGCGCACCGGTCCGGCGATGGCCAGGGGCTCGCGCTGCACCTCAGCCGTGTACACCAGCACGTCGTGACGCCGCTCCACCGGGCGTTGATCGACCGGACCGGCGGGAATCGGCGCGCCGCAACAGTCGTTGCCGCCGACGGTCGGCACGGGGTTATCCGGGTCGTAGAGGAACCCGTCGGACGGTGCGCCGCCCGGCTTGTTCATGGACACGGTGCCATCGCCGCGGGCGCTGTTGGCTTTGCCGCCGCTGGCGAGATAGAAAGGCGTGAACTTCGTTCCAGGGACCGGCCAGTCATCGTGATGGACCCACTTGTTGACGCCCATGTAAAAGATCTCAACCGGAGGCTCCCGGTCGATGCCCGTCGCCATGCCCATCAGGAAATGGTCGAACCATTGCAGGTTGCGCTCGAAGAGAACGCGGTTTGCGTCCGGACCGAAATCGACGTCGCCGAACTTCCGGCTCGGGCCGTGGCCCCATGGGCCGACCGTCATCTTCGTGTGGCGCCGCGCCTCGGGCGTCCCACCGTGCTTGCGCATGCCCGTGAAGCCGTTGATCGTACCGCCGACCAGAAGATCGAACCAGCCGCCGTGCACATGGGCCGGAACCTTGACGCTGGCGAATTTCTCCTCGACGCTGATCTGTTTCCAGTACGCGTCGTAGCTCTGGTGCTCGATCCAGTCGCGGAAGTGCTGTACCGGCTGATTCGACGAGAGCAAATCGAACGTCTTCAGCGGCAGTTTCCAGAAGAGGTTTTCGTAGCGCCACTCTTCCGGAGCGTTGGCATCCGTGTGCCACCACTGGGGATACATCGTCTGCCGCGGGTTCCGCACGACGCCCCATCCGAACGCGAGGCCCAGCTTGAACGCCCCGCCGTGATACCAGGTGTTGTGATAGAGGCTGGTCGAAGCGACCACGGGAAACACGGCGACGAGGCTGGGCGGCGTTTGCGCGGCCGCCTGCCACTGGACGTTGCCGAGATACGAGCCGCCGAACATGCCGACCTTCCCGTTGGACCAGGACTGCTTCGCCGCCCATTCCACGGTGTCGTAGCCGTCTTCGGCTTCGTAGCGGAAGGGGTCCCACTTGCCCTCGGACTCGAACCGTCCGCGGACATCCTGCGCCACGACGGCGTAACCGCGGCGCGCGAAGTTCACAAGATTTCCATGGATGCCGTCACGCTGCTTGCCGTAAGGCGTCCGCGTGATGAGCACGGGAAACTTCCCCTGCCGCGCGGGGCGGTAAACGTCGGCGTAGAGCTTGATGCCGTCGCGCATCGGCACCACGACATTGCTCTCCACCACGATCTGTTCGGTAGGCGGACGGACAGCCGCCGGTGCGGCGGCAACGACGATCAGCGAAAGGCACGCAAGACGCATTTCGAGATACTATCAGGAATTCGCTAGGCCAGCGCGGCCAGCAAGGCGTCAATATCCTGCTGGTTGTTGTAGACGCCGGGCGACACGCGCATCTGGTTGCCGAACCTGAGCGTAACTTCGATGTTGGCGCGTTGCAGCTTGTCCTCGACAGCCTTGGGATCACGTAGCTGGAAGGTCACGATCGGGCTCGCGTTGTCCTTCGGCGTGATCGACGGATAGCCCATCGCGGGGAGCTCACTCTGCAGCCGGTCGGTGAGCGTCCGGATGTGCGCGGCGATCTGCGGCACGCCCGTCCTGTGGATCAACGATAACGCCTCAAACTGCGCGGCGGCGGCGATGCTCGACACGTTGCCCACCTCGTACTGCGACCCTCCGCTCTTCGGCGTGAAGACGAAGTCCGGTTTGGCCGGATCGGGGTTGGCGGTCCAGGGCGGGTAGTTGAAGCTGAGGCCGCCGCCGAACTCCGTCGGCCGCACGACGGAACCCTGCAAGTCTTCACGGATATACAGGTAGGCGAAGCCGCGCAGCCCCATGAGCCACTTGTAGGTGGAACACGCGGCGAAATCGATGCCCATCGCCTTCACGTCGACCGGCACCGCGCCAACGCCCTGAATGATGTCCGCATAGACGTAGGCGCCATTGGCGTGCGCCATTTCGCTGATCTTGCGCACGTCGGCCAGCAGGCCGTTCACGTTCGAGACGAGCGTCAGCGCCACGAGCCTGGTCTTGCGGTCAATCAGCCGGGACAGCGCGTCCATGTCGATGCGCCAGTCCTGGTGCCTGGCGATGCGCACGTCAAGGCCCGACTCCTGCCGCATCCTGTAGTTGTACAGGCAGGCGGAATAGTGCAGGTCGTTGGTGACCACGTTGCCGCCGCGCAGATCCATGCCGTTCAGCACGATGTTCTCTCCCATCGTCGTGCTAAGCGTGTACGTGATCTCCCGCGGGCTCGCGTTGATCAGACGGCCGAACAGCTCTTTGCAGTCCTTGAGATGGGCATCGCGGTGCTCTACGGCCTTTTCCGACGCTTTCGCTCCCGGCTGGCGCGTCAGCTCTCCCGCCAGGTAGTCCGCGTACTCCTGGATCACCCGCGCCGTGGAGCGGCTGATAGGGTGTTGGGATGCATTGTTGAGGTATACGTTCTCCGGCGAGGAGCGCGGGAAATCCGCGCGGATCGCCTCAAAGCCCGTGAGTTCGCGGGATGCGGAAGCACCGCAACCCGCACTGAGCGCCGCGGCGCCCGCTAGAAATGCACGCCGGTTCATTCTGTCCCCTCCTGCCGCGCGAAGCGCCGGAAGAAGCTGTTCGCTTTCCACTCCGGCCGCGTGTCGCGGTTCGCCACCGCCGCCGTCAGCCTGGCCAGCAGTTCATTGAATTGGCCCGCCGCTTCGATGTCGACGGGCTGATCCAGATCGTCCGATGGTGCATGATACCGCTCCCGCAGCCAGGCGCGCGCGATCCTTTCCTGCTCCGAACCCGGTTCGAAGCCGAACTTGAAGGCAAGCGCCGGAACACCCTCGCGCACGAGGCTGTACTGGTCGCTGCGCGTGAACAGGCTGCGCTCCGGCTCCTGATCGCGACCCACGCCAACGCCTGCCGCGCCCGCGACCTCAGTCAGGATATCGCCAAGCGTCGACTCCTCCAGGCCCAGCGCCACCACCGAACGCAGCGGGAACAGAGGCAGGTACATATCCATATTGATGTTGGCCACCATCGAACCTTTGGGCACGGTGGGGTGCGAGGCGAAGTAGGAAGAGCCGAGCAGTCCCTTCTCCTCGCCGGTCACGGCCAGGAACAGGATCGAGCGCCGCAGAGGAGCGTCGCGCAGGACTCGTGCAATCTCGATCAGGGACGCCACGCCTGCCGCGTTGTCCATGGCGCCGTTGAAAATGCCGTCGCCGTTCACCGGCGCGCCTGTTCCAAGGTGGTCGAGATGCGCCGTCAGGACCACATACTCGTCGCGCAACTGGGGATCGGTTCCCTTGCGGACACCGGCGACGTTGGGCGACGCCACACGGCTGGTGCGCACTCGCACACGCGCGTCGATCTCCCCGCTGAGGGGAAAAGCGGGGACCGGCTTCTTCTCGCGATGCAACCGCTGGATCTCTGCGAAAGTCCGCCCTGAGCCGTCGAACAGCACTTCGGCGCGGTCGAGATTGAAGCCGAGACTCAGCAGCGGCCGGCCTTCCCGTTCCGACGCCAGGACCATGGAGGGGATACGATCGTTGGCGACCTGTCTCGGCCAGGGAATGTCGCTGGCCGGAGAGAGCGAGATGGCTCCGACGGCTCCCGCCTTCTCCAGCATCTTGCGGCGTTCCTGCGACGATTGGTAGTGCGCCAGCATCGCCGGTGAGACACCGGGAGGACCGCCGCGCAGGTACACAACGATCTTCCCGCTGGCGTCAAGGCCGGAGAAATCGTCGTGACCCACCTCCGGGATCGTGAGTCCGTAACCGGCGAACACGAGAGCCGCGCGCACGCGGCGTGGAGGTTCGCCGCGCAGTCCGACGAGAACGTCCTCGCGCACGCCGAGAACTTCGCGCGACCCGCCGCGGATGACCGTGACGCGAGTCTTCCCCGGGTCCAGCTCGCGCTGCACGAACCCGACGGGCTGCAGAAATCCCTTGGCGCCGGCGGGAGCAAGTCCGGCCCGTTCGTATTCCTGAGCGACGTAGGCCGCTGCTTTGTCATAGCCCCGGGTACCGGTGCCGCGTCCCTCGAGGGCGTCGTCCGCCAGGTAACGCACATGTTCCCACCAGAGCTTGCCATCCGGGATGGCAGGCTCAGCCCAAGCCAGTACGGCTGCCAGAACCGGCAGCACAATCCAACGACGTCGCAACACGTGTTCCCCTTAGTAATAATCCGCGCAGCTCAGATAGTATCCGCACCGCTCGCAGAAGAGTTTGCATTTCCGCTGCGCCAGACGGACCGAGCAAACGGGGCAGAAGAGCATCGGCTCCTCGTCTTCCGGCTGGAGGCGTGGCTCCACCGAAGTGGCGGGCAGCCGGTCCGATTCTTCGACCATGCACACCAGCATATCCCGGGGCGGCCCGGCGCTACACTAAAAGGTATTGTGACGATCTTTGCACAACGGCGATTCTGGATTGCGTCCGCCTTGCTGCTTGTGGCGGCCGCTGGGGCGGTGGCGCAGCGGAAGGCGGTGGAGCGTCCAGCCAGACATGCGGTGCGCGGCGCCCGCGGGGCCGTTGCGGCCGGGACGGAGGCGGCGGCGCAGGCGGGCATGCGGACCTTCGTCAGTGGCGGAAACGCAGTAGACGCCGGGGTAGCGTCGATGTTCGCCGCCTCAATTGGGGAATACTCGCATTTCGGTTTTGGCGGAGAATCCCCGATCCTTGTCCGGACCAAGGACGGCGCCGTCCACAGCATCGCCGGTGTCGGCCCCATGCCCAAGCTGGCTTCCGCCGAGCTCTTCCGGAATCGGCGCCTGCAACCGGGCGAGATGCTGTCGCCGCCCGAGGACATGGGCCTGCGCGGATTCATTCCCGTGGCGGGACTGATGCCGGCTCTGGTTCCCGGCATGGTGGAAGCGGGACTCGTCGCATTGCGCGAATTCGGCACGATGTCGTTTTCCGATGTGATCGCACCGGCCATCGAATTGGCCGACGGAAATCCGATGGACGAACAGCGCGCATCGAGCATCGACCGCAGCCGCCGGTTTTTCGAGTTGTGGCCTACTTCGCAGAAGGTCTTCCGTCCCGGCGGACGCACGCCGCGTCCGGGCGAAGTGTTCCGGCAACCCGACCTGGCGCGGACGCTGCGCGCGATGCGGGATGCCGAGGCTCGCGCGCTCGCCGCCGGCGCGACACGCACCGCCGCCATCGACGCCGTGCGCGACTTCTTCTATCGCGGCGAGATCGCGCGCAGGATCGGCCAGTTCAGCCAGGACAACGGCGGGTTGCTTCGTTACGAGGACATGGCCGGGTTCCGGCTGAAACCGGAGGAGCCGCTTGCCACCACGTACCGCGGCTACACGGTGTACAAACCCGGCTTCTGGAGCCAGGGACCGTCGATGCTCCAGGCGCTGAACATTCTCGAGAACTACGATCTGCGCGCGATGCGCTTCAACACCGGCGAATACACCCACACCCTCGCCGAAGCACTGAAGCTCGCCTATGCGGACCGGGACACCTACTACGGCGATCCGGCGTTTTCCCGCATCCCTCCGGAGTTGGTGACGAAGGATTACGCGCGCGACCGCAAGGCTCTCATCGGGCCGATGGCATCGCTCGACTTCCGCCCGGGCCGCCTCAGCGATCCTCCGGCCGTGCATCCTTCCGAGACGCACATGATGCGCGTCCGGATTGACGACGCGCTGATGGCGCGCGATACGACGTGTGTGACCACCGCGGACAAAGACGGCATCCTCTTCTCCGCGACGCCGTCGGGAGCGTGGATGCCGTCGGTGATCGCCGGCGACACGGGGATTCCGCTGACGCAACGGGCGCAGAGCTTCCTGCTGGTGGAAGGGCATCCGAACGAACTGGCCGGCGGCAAGCGACCGCGCATCACGTTGAGTCCGACACTCGTGACGGCGGCCGATGGGAAGCCGTTTATGACGCTCACCACTCCCGGCGGCGACAACCAGGACCAGGCGCTGCTGCAGATTCTGCTGGCGGTGGTCGAATTCGGGATGAATGCCCAGGAAGCGGTCGAGGCGCCGCGCTTCCAGACGCGCCACCTTGTGTCGAGCTTTGACAACCACGCAATGAATCCCGGCGACCTGCTGCTTGACGAGCGATTCGCACCAGAGGTCTCGGCTGAACTTGCCGAGCGCCGCCACAAGGTGGGCTCCCGGTCGCGCTGGGCGAGCGGTTCGGCGCCAGTGGCGATCCGCGTGACGCCGCGCGGGGTGATCGAGGCGGGCGCGGACCCGTACGGGTACCGTACCGCGCACGCCTGGTAGCCGTGTTCGGGACGCTGTTCGATCCTTCGCCGGATTTTGACCGTTCGGCCCTCGCCGCGCGCCTGGCGGATCTCGCCGCGGGGCATCTCTACGTCGGCACGAGTTCCTGGAAGTACGAGGGCTGGCTGGGGCAGATCTACACGCCGGCGAATTATACGGTACGGGGCCGGTTTTCCAAGCGCCAGTTCGAGGACGAGTGCCTGCGCGAATACGCCACGGTCTTCCCAACGGTTTGCGGCGACTTCGCGTTCTACCAGTTCCCGTCAGAAGCGTTCTGGCGCCGGCTATTTGCCAAAGCACCCGAGGAGTTCCGGTTCGCGTTCAAGGTTCCGGAGCAGCTCACCTGCCGGATCTGGCCGGAGCATCCGCGGTACGGCGCGATGGGCGGGCTGGAGAATCCGTCGTTTCTCGACGCTGATCTGCTCGCTGACGCGTTCCTGCGGCCTCTGGAACCATTCGCGGAACGCATCGGGGTGCTGATCTTCGAGTTCGGCGCATTTCCGGCCCGGGCTTTCCGCACCGCGGCGGAATTCGCGGCGGTGCTGGCGCCCTTCCTGGGGCGCCTCCCCCGGCGCTTCAGATACGCCGTCGAGATCCGCAACGCGGACTTCCTGGAACCTGTCTACTTCGACTGCCTGCGCAGCCACAACGTGGCGCACGTGTTCAACGCCTGGGCGCGCATGCCGGAGCTGACCACGCAGATGGCGCACCCGGATGCCTTCACGGCGGATTTTGTGGTAAGCCGGGCCCTGCTCAAGCGCGGCCGTGCCTATGAGAACGCCGTCGAATTGTTCCAGCCCTACGACCGGATTCAGGAGCCACTTCCCGAGGTCCGCCAGGCGCTGCGGACGCTACTGGAGTTGAGCCGCCAGCGGCGGATGCAGGCCTACATCTACGTCAACAACCGCCTCGAAGGCAACGCGCCGGGGACAATCGAGGCCATCATCGCGGATTAGCCTGCCGCGGCGCGCGCGGCGAACGCCTGGACCACCGGCAGACGGCGCAGCGCCACCAGTCGCGGCGTCTCGCGCCCGCACTCGCACGGGCCGGGAACCAGGCTGCCTTCGAGAGCTGTCCTGACGCGCAGTATCGGCAGGTGCAGCGACGTCAGCGACGTCAGCAGGACTTCGCCCTGGCGAGTTTTCTCAAGAACGACATTCTCCCGGACAAGGTGCAGACCCTCGCGGGCCTCGCACTCCCACCCGGCGAGGCGGCCGTCGACTCCCATATATTGCTCGAAGACCGGAACCTGAAACACGCGCCACAGCAACTCGCGTTCTTCCGCCGCAAGCACCATCTCGCGCTCCGGCAGGTTGAGAAAGCCGGTAAAGGCGATCAGGTACCGGCTGACGGGCGGCAGGCTGAGGAATCCACCCTCAACCATCCGGGCGACGAAGACCAGGAACGGAGCGGGAGCGGCGATCGCTTCCGGCATCTCGTGGCGAAGGGCGCCAATCTCGTCCATGGAGAAGCGGCTGACCCAGCGGCTTTCCTCGACCGGAGCTTCAAACACGGCGGTGCGCGCCGCCCGGCCCGTCGGATAGAGCAGACGCGGCGGCAAGGATTCCGGCGCCTCGATGGGAGCCCGCCACAAGTCCGGCATCTTCACGACGTCGTCGTAGTAGGCCGGTTCAATGTACTGCAGCACCTCCTCGATTGAGCGGATCTTCGCGATATCTTTGGTCCGGCGGAGGCCGGCCCGCTCAAGCGAGGGACCGTACCGGGGCGTTTGCAACGCACTGTCGACAACCCGGCGGAACCTCGCCAGACGGCGCGCGGTGTCACCGGCACCGCGCTGCCAGCGGAAGCGAATCATCATGCTTTGCCGTTGCTATGGAATAAGTGGGGGCGGGAAGGAAAAATTCTCAGACTTTTTTTTGCAGGGCCAGTCTACTTGCCGGCGGCGACAGCGTTCCCTGCCCAGCCGCCGTTCTTGGCGAACTCAATCAGCAGGACAAGGGCAACGCTGGAAGCGAGGCCCACCGTCACCTTGCCAAGATCCCGCAAGATAAGGGGCGCCACCTCGGACTTGGGGCGCACGTCGAGCCGGTACGTCAAGGCAATCTCCCGGCCGGCCAGCAGTCCCACGAACACCCAGGTTGTCGACATGGGAATATTGCTCAACTCCTTGAAGAAGAGCAGGACGAGACCGTAAATGAAGTCAATGATCGTGGCCGACCGGATATCCGCCGTGTTGGTCTTGCTCGTGACAATCCGCTGGATCCGCCCGCCTCTCTGGTAGAACAGAACCGCCAGCAGACTGACGAGGAGGAAGACTGCGCCGAGCATCTCGTAGAGCCTCTGCTGGCGAGGCACATAGACGAAGATGTTGGCCAGATCCTGAATCAGCCACTGGCTCCACAGGAACCCTGTGGAGACCCACTGCAGGAACGTCCACAACCGGGGACTGTCCATCTCGACCGACAGAAACCGGCCTTCGATCACCCGCGCCAGGAGCCAGTAGGAGAGGAGAGCCGAGGTAAACGCCACCGCGTATCCGGACACAGACTTCAGAACGATGGCGGTCATCACCTGCTGCGTGGAAAAGACGCTCAGGACCAGAAAGGTGGTACTGACGGGGAATCCAAACCGGGTGAGCAGCAGAAGCATTAGGGGTGGGGCGACGTGCCACCAGTAGAAGCGCTCCGGCAGCGGAATCAACGTCAGGCGTCCGTACGCGGGGTCGCCGCCGTTGGCGAACCAGCCATAGAGGAGCACGCCGGAAAGGACAACACTGGCAAAGATCCACAAGACCCACCAGGGAGTGTGCTTGTTCGAGCTGAGGAAGGTGCCGAGGGTTTGGATAACGTCGTTGGCGATGATGGAATACGCGGCCAGGCCGAAGCCCAGCATCATGAAGATGAAACTCCAATCGAGGTCCATACAGGATCAGGCGCGGGTGACCGACATCCGGGAGGAGAATGTAACTGATTGCTTACGAAGAGGATGTGTACCCACTACCATATCACCACTCTAATTTTGCCAGCACGGGACCCCGCCTGTCCAGCACCCATCCGTCACTTTTTCCTGACCTTCATGTTGCGAAACCAGACTTCGTCTGAATGATGTTGCAAGCTGAGATGTCCCGGACCCGGCGCGTTGAAATCCGGGATGGCGCGGAACTTGCTCGCCGCCAGCCGTTCGCGCAGGGAAGGATCGTTAAGATCATACTCCAAAACCGTCTCTCCGTTCAGCCAATGTTCCGCGCGGCTGCCGCTCACCACGACGCGGGAGTGATTCCATTCCCCCACGGGAAGAGAAAGCTGTTGCTTACGCTCTAGCAGGGCATACAATGAGCCGGTTTGCTGCAGCGGCCCGCGGCGCGCGTCGGCGTTGCCCTCGTCATCGATGAGCTGGTACTCCGGCCCCACCGCGAGACGTTTCGCAACGTACGTGAAGTACGAATAACTGAGCACCGAGGCCGTGAAGGCCACCGCCGCCACGCCCACGCCGGCCCATAGCCAGCGGCGCACTTTTCGCGGCCGCCTGCGCAGCGGACCGCTGGCCAGCCAAGCCAGAAGGCCGGTGACACACGCCCAGAACAGCACCATCCGCGCGGGACGGCCGCGCATCGCAATCCAGTCCGGCTGGAGCCTCGGCTCGCGGACCAGATACTTCACGCCTGAGTTCGCACCCGGAGTCAAACGCCACTCCCACTGAAACTCGAAGTTCTCGTAGGCGGTGATTGAGATGATGTCGCGCTGGGTCTCTCCGGGGATGGTCTTGAGCACGCCGTCTTCCACTTTCCAGCAGCAAGCCGGAAGCGGGTCGCCGGCGAGACCTTTCCAATGTTCGGCACTCACGCCGTCGAACAAAAGCTCCCATCCCTCAGCGCGCTCTTCCGGAGTCAGGGTGATTTGAGCCGGTGTGGCGAGAGTGAAGGCGAAGAAGATCCAGGTCAGCCGTCTCATGCGCGAATCTGGAGCAGTACGTCCTCGGCGTACTCGGGCGACCGGAACCGCGCCGTGCCGTACCCGTGCCGCGCGGAATCCTGCGCTCCCACCCAGCCCGTCTTGGGATCGATCCAACGGACGCCGTAGCGGCCGGGCGGCAAATCGAGTTGGACTTCCGTGCGCCGGGCCACGTTGTCCACCCGGTAGCGTGGCCGTTCGTCGCGCAGGATCCGGCCGTGGTGCACATAGACGAGGTAGTGCCGGCCCGGCAGCGACAGCGCGCGGATCGAGACGCCCTCCTCCTCGCGGCTGCGGATGACCTCCACGTCCGGCCGCATGCGGAGAAATTCGACATCGTTGAATACGCGCAGCAGGGCGCCCAACTGCTTGCGCAGGGCCGCGCTGCCTCCACCGGGTTGCGTTTCCGGATAGGCGAATGTGCCGTCCTCGTGGGTGGCCGTGAACGAGTAGTCGAGGTTGTTGTAGAGCGCGCCGCCGGCGATGAGGAAGTCCCACGCCTGGACGCGGTAGGTTGCATCGGCCTGGCCGTCGAAACCCGTTTCGTTCATCCCGATTACGCGGCGCAGATGGGAGTTGTCCGCCACAGCTACCGGCGGCCGCGCGTAGTGAAAGTTCAGAATGCCGACTTCCGGCAGGGGATTTTCCACGCGCTTCGTCCCGTTGGCGACGTTCTGGGAGATGAGATGCCTGTGGTTGAACCCGCTTTCCGATTCCCGGATCAGACGCGCCATGTGCGCCTCCCATTCCTCCGGGACCTTGCGCACGTAGGGCTCGTTGCAGATTTCGTAGTACAAGTTATCGGCGTCGCGCAATTCGGCCGTCACCTTGCGCACGAGTTTCTCCTGGATCTCGAGAAGAGGGCCGGATTGAAGCGTAAGCACTTCATTACGCTCTACACCGCCCACGCCGTTGACGTTGTTCTTCTCATAGAGCGGGCTCGCGTGCCACATCGTGTCCTGGTAGTAAGGACAGAAGAAGACGTACTCGACAACGACGCCGCGGCGTCCGGCTTCGTTGACGAAGTCGCGCAGGCGGCTGAAGTAGTCATCGTCCCATTGCTCAAGATCGAAGCGGCCCGGCTCAGCTTCCTTCCACGGGCAGATGAAGCGGCCCGGCAAGGGAGCGAGGGTGTTGGATTCAATCTTGAAGTCACCGGGGACTTCGCGATAGATCCCGGAGAACACGCGCGTTAGGTTCAGGCGATCCTTTTCGAGCGTTGCCAGATAGCGCCGGAAATCGAAGTCAAGGTTGAGGACCGCGCCGTAGTGCTCGGCCGAGGTGACGAGCACGGCGGGACGTCCGCGGAAGTGGAAGTAGTGGGGATTCTCAGGATGCTGGCGCAGGGGAGGCCGGCCCCGCCGCAGTTGCGCGGACAGGGCCGGACCGGAGAGCGAACCGAGGACGAAGCTTCTACGCTTCATCGTCGTGCTGCGCGGCGAGCGTGGTCAGGACGCCGAGGTCTTCGAGCGTCGTCACGTCACCCGCCACCGTGTTGTTGGTGACGATCTCGCGCAGCAGGCGGCGCATGATCTTGCCGCTCCGCGTTTTTGGCAGTCCGTCGGAGAAGCGGATGGATTCGGGCTTGGCGAAACTGCCGATCTCCTTGGCTACCCACTTCCGCAGATCCTCAGCCAGTTCCTCGGGCTTCCAGTCACCCTGCTTAAGAGTGACAAACGCCACCACCGCCTGTCCGGTGATCTCGTGCGGTTTGCCGACCACGGCCGCCTCGGCCACCGCCGGATGGCGCACCAGCGCGGACTCGAGTTCCATCGTGCTCAAGCGGTGGCCGCTCACGTTCATGACGTCGTCGACGCGCCCGAGGACCCAGATGTAGCCGTCGGCATCCTGGCGCGCGGCGTCGCCGGTGAAGTAGCAACCCGGCACGCGCGACCAATATTGATCGGCGTAGCGTTTCGGGTCGCCCCAGATGGTGCGCAGCATGCTCGGCCAGGGTCGCTTCAGGATCAGGAACCCCTCCCTGCCCTGCTCTACCGGGTTTCCTTCCAGGTCCACGATCTCCGGCAGAATGCCCGGCATGGGGAAGGTTCCCGAACCCGGCTTCAACGGCGCGGCGCCGGGCATCGGCGAGATCATGATGGACCCGGTCTCGGTCTGCCACCACGTATCGACAATGGGACAGCGCTCGCCGCCGATGGTCTTGTGATACCACTCCCACGCCGATGGATTGATCGGCTCACCGACGGATCCGAGCAGGCGGAGGCTGGACAGATCATGCTTGGCGGGCCACTGGTCGCCGTGCTTGATGAACGCACGGATCGCCGTCGGGGATGTGTAGAAGATGCTCGCGCGGTACTTGGCCGCGATCTGCCAAAACCGGTCCGGTGCCGGGAAATCCGGCGCGCCCTCGTACATGATGCTCGTCGCGCCCGCCGCCAGGGGACCGTAGACGATGTAGCTGTGTCCGGTCACCCAGCCAACGTCGGCCGCGCACCAGTAGATGTCTTCGTCATGCAGGTCGAAGACCCACTTCATGGTCATGCGGACCTGGAGCAGGTAGCCGCCGGTCGAGTGCTGAATGCCTTTTGGTTTGCCAGTTGTGCCCGACGTGTAGAGCACGTATAGCGGATGCTCGGAGTCGACTGGAACGGCGGGACAATCGTCACTCACGTCTTTGTCGAGTTCGTGCCACCAGTGATCGCGCCCGTCCTGCATCGGGATGTCGCTGCCGGTGCGCTGGTACACGATGACATTCTTCACCGACGGGCACTCGGCCACGGCTTCGTCGACGGCAGGCTTCAGGCGCACTTCCTTGCCCCGGCGCCAGCCGCCGTCGGCGGTAATCACAACCGCGGCTGCGAGGTCCTGGATGCGCGCTTTGAGCGCCTCCGAAGAGAAGCCGCCGAAGACCACCGAATGTGTGACGCCGAGCCGCGCGCAGGCGAGCATGGCCACGGGCAGCTCTGGCACCATCGGCATATAGATGATGGCGCGGTCGCCGGTCTGGAGTCCGCGGCCCTTCAGCACGTTGGCGAAGCGGCAGACGAGGCGGTGCAGTTCCTGATAGGTGATGACGCGCTGGTCCCCGGGTTCGCCTTCCCAAAGAAACGCCGGCTTGTCCTTGCGGCCGTTGGTGAGGTGGCGGTCAATGCAATTGTAGGAAGCATTGAGCTTGGCGCCGACGAACCACTTGGCGAAGGGCGGATTCCATTCGAACACGTGGGACCACTTCTCGAACCAGTCGAGCTCCTTTTCGGCGAGCTCACCCCAGAATTCTTCCGGCTGCTCCTTGGCCCGCTCATACAGGGCGCGGTATCCCTCCATGCCTTGAACGTGGGCATGGCGCACGAATTCTTCACTAGGGGGGTACAGGCGATCTGCCATATCGAATCATCCTATCAGAACCACTGCGGACCCACCTCAAGATCTGATATAACAGTCGAAATAACGATGCGTGTAACCGTCCTGCTGGCTGCGGCCCTGAGCTTGGCCGCTTCGGACCAAGTGAACGCTCCGCTCGAGACGTATAAGCCCGTCGAGCGCCGCCATTGGGCCTTTCAGCCCCGCCAGACCATCCAACCGCCGGCGATGGAAGGCGCTGCCTGGGTCAAGACTCCAGTGGATGCTTTCATCCTGGAGAAACTTCGCAAGAACGAACTCAAACCCGCGCCTCCCGCGGATCGGGCGACGCTGCTGCGGCGAGCGACCTTTGACATGCACGGTCTGCCGCCGACGCCGGAAGAGATCGACGCCTTCGTGAACGACCCTGCGCCCAACGCGTGGGAGAAGGTGGTGGACCGGCTTCTCGCTTCGCCCCGGTACGGGGAGCAATGGGGGCGGCACTGGCTGGACGTCGTGCGGTTTGCCGAGTCCGACGGCTATGAATACGATCTGCACCGGCCGGACGCCTACCGCTACCGCGACTACGTCGTCCAGAGCTTCAACGAAGATAAGCCGTACAACCTCTTCCTGACCGAGCAACTGGCGGGCGACGAGATCGATTCGTCGAGCGATTTGCTGCGCGTCGCGAGCGGCTTCAATCGCCTGGGCGCGCTGCGCAAGAATGCCGGCAACCAGGAAGTGGCGAGTTCGCGCAACGAAGTGCTGACCGAGATGACGAACATTGTCGGTTCGGCATTCCTCGGTGTGACCCTCGGCTGCGCGCGCTGCCACGACCACAAGTTCGATCCCATCCGCCACACCGACTACTACCGGATGCAGGGCTTCTTCGCCCAGACGCACGCCGACGACATTCTGCTGGCGAACGAACAGGAGCAGAAGGCGTGGAAAGCCACGGTCGAGCCAATTGAAGAAGAGAAACGGCAGATCCGCCGCAAGATGCGCGGACTCGAAGGTCCGGAGAAGATCGCGCTCGAAGAGAAGCTGGAAGAGTTGGACGAGAAGATGCCGGCGCCGCTTTCCGCACTCTACTCGGTGAAGAACGACCGCGAGAAGGCAACGCCGATTCACGTGCTGGCGCGCGGCGAGCATTTGAACAAGGGCGCCAAGGTGGGGATGCGGCCGCTCGGTGTGCTGCTGTCCGATGACCTGCCGGAATTGCCGGTTGACAGTGATAAGCCGCGCACTCGGCTGGCCGAGTGGATGACGAAGGCGGACCATCCTCTTACCGCACGGGTAATGGCGAACCGGATCTGGCATTATCACTTCGGCCGGGGCATCGTCGCGACGCCCAACGATTTCGGCCGCATGGGCGTGAAGCCGTCCCATCCTGAACTGCTGGATTACCTGGCCAACCAGTATGTCCAGGGCGGCTGGAAGATGAAGCCGCTGCACAAGATGATTCTGTTGAGCAGCACCTACCAGCAGAGCAGCACGTCGCCCATGGAGGAGACCGCAGCCGCGAAAGACGCGGCGAACACGCTTCTCTGGAAGTTCAATCGCCGGCGCCTCGAAGCCGAAGAACTGCGCGACGCGATGCTGGCGATTTCCGGGCGTTTGAATGCCGCGACCGGCGGACCCAGCGTGATGCTGCCGATCGACAACGATCTTGTGCTGCTGCTGAAGCGCCCGAATCTGTGGGTGCCGACCAAGGATGCGACGCTGCACGACCGCCGCAGCATGTACCTGATCTACAAGCGCAACCTGCGGCTGCCATTCATGGAAGTGTTCGATATGCCGGACATGCAGTTCTCCTGCGCGCGCCGCGAACAGTCGACGCATGCGCCGCAGGCGCTCGAATTGCTGAACGGCAAGACGTCGAACGATCTGGCCCGTTCCCTCGCACAGCGTTTGCTGAGGGAGCGCGGCACAACCACTGAGCGCATCGATTACGCGTTCCGCCTCGCCACTGGGCGGTTGCCCACGGACGCCGAGAAGGCGCGTATCGTGCGCTACCTCGATGACGGTCCGGAAGACCCAGGCATCGTCAAGGAATTCGCGCTCGCGGTGTTTAACCTGAACGCGTTCCTGTACGTGAACTAGGAGTTCGAAGAATGGCTGAGCACGTCCGCTACGCCCGGAACCGCCGGGAGTTTTTGACGGATTGTTTTTGCGGGGTCGGTTCGCTGGCGTTCGCCTCGATGATGGCCCGCGAGCAGGCCCGCGCCGCTCGCTTCAATCCGCTGGCGCCGAAGGCGCCGCACTTCGAGGCGAAAGCCAAGTCCATGATCTTCGTCTACATGGCCGGCGGACCGTCGCACCTCGAAACGTTCGATCCGAAGCCGCTACTGAACGAACTGCACGGGCAGAAGCGCCCGGCCGAGTTCGGCGAAGCGAAATACCAGTTCGTCGACGACAAGTCGCGCATCCTGGGCACCAAGCGCAGCTTCAAGAAGTACGGCAAGTCGGGCATCGACATCTCCGATCTGTTTCCGTACCAGGCGGAAGTGGCCGACGAACTGTGCATCCTGCGCTCGATGTACGGCGACATGGTGGTGCACTCGGCCGCACAGTACCAGATGATGACCGGAAGGGTCATTCCGGGGTTCCCGGCGATGGGGAGCTGGGTCACCTACGGTCTGGGCGCGGAAGCGGAGAATCTGCCGGCCTACGTCGTGATGCCGGACGGGCGCGGCGCGCAGGAGGCCGGCGTGCCGATGTACACGCACGGATTTCTTCCCGCCGTCTACCAGCCGTCGATGTTCCGTCCCGGCAAGCGGCCTGTGCTGAATCTGGACCTGCCGGAAGACGTGGCCATGGACCGGCGCCGCAAGACGATCGACCTGATCCGCGGCCTGAATGAGGACAACCTCATCGGCGAGGATCCGGAGTTTGCCGCTCGGATCTCGGCGTACGACACCGCCTTCAAGATGCAGACCGAGGCGCCGGAAATCTTCGACATTTCGAAGGAGCCGAAAGAGACGCTGGAGATGTACGGCGTCGATGACCCGAAGACCGACGACTACGGAAGGCGCTGCCTGCTGGCGCGCCGCATGGTCGAGAACGGCGTGCGGTTCGTGTGCGTGGTTTCGGGCGGCGGCAGCGGCAACCAGGAATGGGACGCGCACGGCGATATCGAAGAGAACCATATCCGGATGGCAGGCCAGACCGATAAGCCGGTCGCCGCGCTCATCAAGGATCTGAAGCGGCGCGGGCTGCTGGATTCAACGATCGTGCTGTGGGGCGGCGAATTCGGCCGCTCTCCCGAATCGCAGGGGACGACCGGCCGCGACCACCACGCGCTGGGCTTCACGATGTACGTTGCGGGCGGTGGATTCAAGGGCGGTACCATCTACGGCGCGACCGACGCGATCGGACTGCGTGCCGTCGAGAACCCGATCCACTTCCGTGACCTGCATGCCACCGTCCTCAACCAGCTTGGCTTGAGCCAGGATCAGTTGAGCTTTATGCACCAGGGACGCCGCGAACGCCTCACGGAAGTTCACGGACGCATCATCAAGGAGATTATCGCGTGATGACTGACCGCCGCCATTTCATGAAGTATGTCTCGGCACTCCCCCTGCTCGGGACGATCTGGTTCGATGGATTCCGGTCCAAGGCGTTCGCCGCCGCGGGCAAGTCGAGCTTCGGCAACAACTGCTACACGCGCATCGGGCTCCGGCCGCTGATCAACGCGCGCGGCACGTGGACGTACTTGAGTGGATCGCTCGAACTTCCCGAAGTGCGATCGACCGTCGACGAAGCGGCGAATTACTTCGTCGACATGTATGAACTGCAGCAGGCAGTCGGCAAGCGCCTCGCCGAGTTGTCGGGCGCCGAGTTCGGCATGGTGACCTCGGGCGCCGCCGGCGCGATGGCCGCGGCAACGGCGGCCTGTATCGCCGGCGCGGATCCGGCCCGTGTGTGGCAACTGCCGGACACCACTGGCCTCAAGCATGAGGTCGTGATGCTGGGCGGACGGAGCGCGTTCGATAACGCGATCCGCCTCGCGGGCGGCAAACTGGTGGTGATCCGGTCGCTCGAAGAACTGCCGGGAGCCATCAACAGCAAGACAGCGATGGTCTACACGACTTGGGGAGAAGAGCGGCTGGAGAAAGCGCTCAAGATCACCAAACCGGCCGGAGTGCCGGTGCTCGTCGACAAGGCCGCGGGGATCCCGCCGATCGAGAACCTGTCGCTGTTTGCCAGGATGGGCGTCGATCTCTACACGTTCAGCGGCGGCAAGGGGCTGCGGGGGCCACAGTGCTCCGGTCTGTTGCTCGGCCGCAAGGACCTGATTCAGGCGGCGCTGGCCAACTACAGTCCCTGGGAGGGCGCGGTCTGCCGTCCGATGAAGGTGGGCAAGGAAGAGATCATGGGGTGCCTCGCCGCGGTCGAGGCGTGGAAGAAGATTGACCTCTCGCAGATGGACAAAGAGTGGGAACAGCGCGTCCAGCGAATTGCGAAAGTTGCCGAGACCGTGCCGGGCGTCTCGACCGAAATCCAGATCCCACAAGGCGGCAACCGCTACCCGACGCTGACGGTTGCGTGGGACGTCCAGAAATGGGGCTTCTCCGTGCAGGACTGCGCCATCCAGTTGCGCGAAGGCGAACCGCGCATCGAGGTGCTGACGGCGGACAACCCGAGCCTGGTGCCGGCAGTACGCGAGGGCTATCCGAATAAAGGACCACAGCGTGCCGACCGGCTGCAGATCATCCCGTCGACGCTCAAGCCCGGCGAGGATCTGATCATCGGCAAGCGCCTGCGAGAGATTTTGGGCGCGGCACGCAAGGCGTAGCGCCCGGCGTTAGTCTTTGCCCTTGGTCACCACCGCGAGGGCTGCGTCGATATCTTTCATCAACTCCGGCGGATTCCCAGCGGCGTAGACGGTCCAGGGATCTTTCGCGATTTCCTCCCGCGCATAGCGGCGCAACGCCTCCACCTGGCCGGGGGTGACGCGCGGCGCGTTCGCCATCTCGAAGAACATCTCGCTCAAGCGGAAACTGCGCGACAGCAGGTCGACGCGGCTCTTCTCTTCGGAGGTGCCCGCGGCCGCGGCGGCGCTGTTCAGGATGCGGCGGCACTCCCGCACCATCTGCCGCTGTTGCTCGCTGCGAAGGTCGAACTGGTTCGACCATTTGCGCAGCTTGCGCTCCGCGTCATTGTCCATCAGGATCCACAACCGGTGCAGCAGGTCGAAGTAGCGTTCCATGTCCGCGCGCGCGCCGGGAAACAGATCGCGGCTCAGTTGCCGCCACAGCAGGTCGGCCTCCAGGTCAGGGTTCCACCACAGGCGCGCCGTCACCCACAGTTTGAGGCCATCCAGGCCCCAGTTCGGATAGCTCTCCATGTGCTGGTAGCCCCACGTGAGGCCGCGCTGCCTGGCTTCGCGCAGCAGGCGGCTGGTGAGCCCCGTATACATCCGCGGGATGAAGTACATGTGACCCTGGCCCCAGTCATGGTTCCCCATCTGCGGGGACACACGCTGCCACGTCTCGAGGATGTGGCTGCCGGGTTCGAACCGCTTGTCGATCAGGGTGTCGCCGATTGTGAACACCACCACGGGCAGAATCGAGGGATGCAGTGGCTCCGACGGCGGTTCGCGCACATCGGAGTACGCAATGTACACGATCGTCTTGTCCGGCCGGGTCTTCTCCAGGCGCCTGGCGAGCGCGCTCAGGAACCTCGCGTTCATGGCGGAATAGGCCGTGGCCTTGTCCGGCGCGGCCTTCACTTCGCGGGTACAGCGGTCGCACTCGCAGTGGACGTGCGAGTCCTGAATCGAGAACGACAGGTACGCTCGCTCAGGGTGCGCGCGGAAGTAGGCTTCGGCTGACTCGACCGCCGCGTCGATGAGCGCGGGTTCGGTGAAGCACGGGTTCCACTTCTGGTCCGCGGGGTCGGACGGGATGTAGCGGGCGCCGTTCAGCAGCGGGTAGATGGCGGGATACCGGGTGGCGAACCGCTCCGGGGGAAAACGCTGGAACATGCTGTGCTGGTGGGAGAACTCGACGGAATCTTTTCGGAATGCCGCGTTGCGCCAGAGCCACTCGCGCTCTTCCTGGCGCACCGGGACCTGGTCCGTGCCGCCGGTTCCCCGCATCCCGCCCACGCCGCTCATCATCGAGTTCTTCACGTAGGGCTGTTCGGTAATGTCGACGCCGTCCGGGACGATGACTTCGGCCCTCGAGGGAAGGCTGGTCCAGGATTCCAGCGGCAGGTAGAAGCGGACCCCGGCAAACCGGTCGAGGAAGGCGGCGGCGCCGTAGAATGTGCCGGCCGGCGATCCGCCGCGGATCCAGATGCGGTTCCCGCGGCGGCGGATCAGGAAGCCGTCACGGTAGAGGTTGGTCTGGGGCGCCGAAGGAGTGGCGCCGATCTCAATGACGGCGGCCTCGGGCGGCGGCGCGGCGGCGGCGGACAGGATGGCGAAACCGTCCTGTGACCGGGTCGCCTTCCGCAGCCACTCCTGGAGGAGCCGCGCGGCGGCTTGCTCGCGCTCCTCGGGCTGTGGAGGAACCACCAGAACGGTTGCGGCGGGTTGGAGTGGCGCCGCCGGAACGGGCGCCACAACCCCCAGGGCGATGAATGTTGACAGAAGGACGGAATGCCTGCGCATCGCAGCTATTCTTCCCGAACGCGCAGCAAAAGACAAGCCCAGCACTACTCGGGTAACTGGCCGCGGGTGTCGGGCAGGGTACGAAGCAGCAGCGCGCCAAGCAGAAAGAACGCGCTATTGCAGGCGAGGGCGGCGCCGGCGCCGGCCCAGTCCGCGGCGGAGCCGATCAGGTACGGCGCCAGCGCGCTGAGCCCGCGTCCGAAGTTGTAGGTAAAGCCCTGGCCCGCTCCGCGCAGTGCCGTGGGATACAGTTCGGCCAGTAGCACGCCGAAGAGACTGAAGTAGCCCGATCCGAAAAAGCCGATCAGGGGACCGATTGCCAGCAGCAGCCCCTCGCCGGCAATCCGCGGCGCCAGGCCGTAGAGCGGCGTCAAGGCCGCCGCAGCGAGCATGTAGGCGAGAAACACCGGGCGGCGTCCGAACCGGTCGGCGAGGTAGCCGAAGCTGATGTAGCCGAAGAAAGCGCCCAACTGCATCGGCAGGACCCAGGCGCTGGTTCGGACGATGTCCAGCCCCGCGCCTCCCGCTTCCCGGGGCGCGGAAAGGAATCCAGGAACCCAGGTGAACAGGCCCCAATAGGCGAACAGAACCGAAGTAGTGAGGGCCGTGGCGAGCCAGGTGCGCCGGGCATAGGGCGGACGGAACAGTGCGGCGTAGGGCTGCGGAGGGGGGCGCTTCAGCCACACCTCGGGTTCGCGGACCCGCCGGCGGACCCAGGCGGCCAGCAGAGCCGGGAGCACTCCGGCCAGAAACAGGGCCCTCCAGCCGAAGCGGGGCAGGATCAGGGCGGACAGTCCAGCAGCCAGCATATAGCCGAGCGCCCAGCCCGACTGCATCCAGCCGATCGCCTTGCCGCGATGCCGGGCGGGCCACGTTTCCGAGATCAGCACGGCGCCCGCCGACCATTCGCCGCCCAACCCGAGCCCGATCAGCGCCCGCCAGAACAGCAGGTGCGCCAGTCCCTGCGAGGTAGCCGATCCGGCCGAGGCGACCGAGTAGAGCAGAATCGTGTAGCTGAGGACGCGAGCGCGCCCGAACCGGTCCGCCGCCACGCCCGCAAGGATCCCGCCAGCGGAGGAAGCCAGCAGCGTCGCCGACGCGATCAATCCGGCGGTGGCGTTCGAAAAGCCGAACTCGGCGCGGATCGCCTGCAGCGCAAAGACATAGAGCAGCACGTCCATGGCGTCGAGCATGAATCCGGCCATGGCCGCGGCGAGGGCGCACCACTGCGCGGGACCGAGGGTGCCGGGAGGCTGGGTTCTGGCGCCGATGGAGTCGATTGTCCTGTCCGCGAGCCCCTCAGCGTAACGGCAGGAGGCTGGCGCGCGCCATTATACAGTAGACTGAAAGCTGAAGCCTTATGTCTGTCTCCCGACGCTCTATCTGGATTCCCACTGCAGTTGCCTCTGTGCTTGCCGTGGGTGTTTGGTCGGTGAACGCCTTTTCCCAAGGGTCTGAGGAAGCCGGACCGGCATCGCCGGCGAGCCGGACTGCGGTGGTCACGGAGGGGACGCTTGCCCGCACGGCCGTGTTGACCGGAGAGACGCGCGCCCTGCGTTACGCATCGATCGCCGCGCCGGTGATGCGCGGCCCTGACTCCGGCCGGCAACTGGTGCTGATCCACCTCGCACCGGGCGGGTCGTTCGTGAAGAAGGGCGATATGGTCGCGCAGATCGACGCCCAGTCGCTCAAGGACCACATTGACGATATCCATTCGCAGGTCCAGCAGGCCGATGCCGACATTACCAAGCGGAAAGCTGAGCAAGCCATTGACTGGGAGAACCTGCAGCAGACGGTCCGCAACGCGAAGGCAGCGTGGGACAAGGCCAATCTCGATGCCAGCGCGTCTGAGATTCGCACGGTGATTGACACGGAACTGCTCAAACTCGCCGTGGAAGAGGCTGAAGCCTACTACAAGCAGGTCAAGCAGGAACTGAAGATCAAGCAGGACGCCTTCGCCGCGGAAATCCGGATCCTGGAATTGACCCGTGACCGCCACAGCCGGCACCGCGACCGGCACCGGGTGGACCTCGAGCGTTTCACGATGTACGCGCCCATGGACGGCATCATCGTCATGCTATCCACATGGCGCGGGCAGATGGCGCAGATCGAGATGGGCGACGAAGTCCGGCCCGGCCAGCCGTTCATGCGCATCGTCGATCCGGGGTACATGCAGGTGGATGCCACCGTCAGCCAGGCGGGAAGCGAGGGCTTGCGGCTTGGCCAGGAGGCTGCGATCCGCTTTGACGCCTTTCCCGATCTCGAATTGCCCGGGACGGTGACCGGCATTGGCGCCATCGCCACGTCTGGCGGACGCCAGCAGTATTACGTCCGCCGGTTGCCGGTCCAAGTCCGGATTAACGGTATTGACCGGCGTGTGATTCCCGATCTGTCAACCAGGGCGGAAGTCGTTCTCGAAAAGGTCGACCACGCGCGGATCGTTCCTATCGAGGCGATTTCTCTAGACAACAGCAGGCACTTTGTGAATGTCTGGGCGGCAGGCAAGGTCGAGAGACGCCAGGTTGTCCTGGGGCTCACGAATGCGACGCACGCGCAGATCACAACGGGCCTCGACGCCGGCGAAACGGTGCTCCTGGGTGACACCGCGCCGCCGCCCGTCACCGATTGATCTACCTTCCCACCACTCCCGTGAGCGGGCTGCTGGCGCTGGCGTAGAGCTTTCTCTGCATGCGGCCCGATTCGTAAGCGAGGCGTCCGGCTTCCACCGCGAGCTTCATCGCCTCGGCCATCTTGACGGATTCCTCGGCTTCCGCAATCGCCGTATTCAGCAGCACGGCGTCAGCCCCGAGTTCCATTGCAATCGCCGCATCGGAAGCCGTTCCGACGCCGGCGTCGACGATGAGCGGCACTTCCGTGATCATCTCGCGCAGGATGCGCAGGTTGGTCATGTTTTGAATCCCCAGCCCGGATCCGATCGGGGCGGCCAGCGGCATAACCGCGGCGGCGCCGGCATCGATCAGCTTGCGCGCGTTGACGAGGTCGTCGTTGGTATAGGGCAGAACGACGAAGCCTTCCTTGACCAGCACACGCGTGGCTTCAAGCAAACCCTCGTTGTCCGGAAACAGCGTTTTGGGATCGCCGATCACTTCGAGCTTCACCCAATGGGACAGACCCACCTCCCGCGCGAGCCGCGCCGTGCGGATCGCGTCGTCAGCGGTGTAGCAGGCGGCGGTGTTCGGCAGGATGAAGACCTTGTCGCGATCGATGTAGTCGAGAAGCGATTCCTGGGTTTTGTCTGTCAGATTGACGCGTCGCACCGCGACCGTGACGACCTCGGTGCCGGACGCCGCGTGGCAGCGGGCCATCTCCTGGTTGGAACGGTACTTGCCGGTGCCCACGAACAGGCGGGAGCGGAACTGGCGATCCGCTATGGTGAGGAGTTCGGACATGCCTCTAGTGTAGCGCCGCCTCCACGCTACAGATCGGCGCGAAACGGACTGAAGTCGGAGCCGCGGTCAAACACCTCGACGCCCTCCTTGCGCTTGAGGAAATTCACGATCAGATAGGTCAGCGGCGTCGCGGCCGCCTCGTAGATCACCTTGCCGACATACCCCGAGATCATCAGTGCAGCCAGGGTCGAAAGCGGCTGCTCCGGCCAGAAGATCAGCGTGATGACGATCACGGTGTCGACCGCCTGGCCGACCACGGTGGACCCGATCGTACGCATCCACAGGTGGCGGCCTCCGGTGAGCAGCTTCATCTTCGCCATGACGAAGGAGTTGGCGAACTCCCCGGCCCAGTAAGCGATCAGGCTGGCGATCACCAGCCGCGGGACGAAGTTGAACACCTTCTCGAAGACCGCCTGGTCGGTCCACGTGGGTGCGGCCGGAAGATGCACGACCGCCAAGCCCATCACCGCGAGCAGGCCGGAGGCAAAGAATCCGACCCAGATGGCGCGCCGCGATCCCGCATACCCATACACCTCGGTGAACACGTCGCCAAAGATGTAGGTGATAGGGAACAGCAGTTGCGCTCCGCTCAAGGTGAGCGGTCCGATCTGCGTGATCTTGGGCGCAATCAGGTTGGAGATCAGCAGAATGACGACGAAGAAGTGGACCAGAAGGTCGTAGTACTTGAACCGGCGCAACGACCCGGGTTCGCTACTGGAATCTAGGACGGCAAGCGTGGTGGAACTCATGTCTGGGACGATCCCTGATCCCATTGGATGCTGTGATCCGAGGTCACGGCCCAAAGACCTGGGGGCGAATCGAGACGGAAGAACGACCATGGTCCGGGGATCCAGGGGTACCGTTCGATGACGGATTCGTCAACGGGCACACCGAGACCAGGGCCTCGCGGGACGGCGAGCTGGCCGTCCGAGATCTCGAGCGGCTCGGCAAGGATCTCGGTGGCTAGCGGGAACGGGTACATACTGCGGACCCGGCTGCTCGAATATACCGGGTACTCCAGCCACTCGACGACCGATTCCGGCCAGCAGATGCCGAGATGCGCGGCGGCAATCACTTCGAGGTCAGTCCCCCAGCAGTGGAAAGCGAACTTGAGGCCGGCGTGGTCGAGTTCGCCGAACAGCCGGCGTCCCATGGCGAAGCCGCCCTGACAGCAGACATCCATCTGGACATAGTCCGCGCCACCCGTCCGGATGAGGTCGAGGTAGCTTTCCTCGGAAGGCTCGTGCTCGCCGGTGGCGATCGGGAGGATATCGAGGGCGCGAAGCCGGCTGTAGGCGTCATGGTCGTCGGGTGGCAGCGGTTCCTCAAGCCACGCGGCGTCGCATTCGGCGAGTTCGCGCGCCAGCCGCTCGACAGTTTCGGCGGTGTAGCTGCGGTCGCCCATGCGCCACCAGGTGTGGGCGTCGATCATGAGGTCGATCGAAGGGCCCACGGCGCGGCGGACGGCGCGGACCGCCTCGATATCGCGCTCCGGCCCGAGGCCGGGCCGCATCTTGTACGCTGGAAATCCGAGTGCGGCGATCGCGGCCGCTTCCTCGGCATACCGTTCGGGGCTCTGGTACATGCCGGCGCTTCCGTAGAGCCGGATGTGATCGCGGACGCGGCCTCCCACCAGTTCCGACAGCGGTACTCCACGGGCTTGAGCAGCCAGGTCGTAGAGCGCGACTTCGACCGCGCAGTAGGTCTTGCGCAGGTGCGGCGTCGTACCCGGTCCATCGAAGAACTGCACGCGCAGGGCGTCGGGATCCGCTACGGCGTGACCTTCGAGGAAGGGACCGATCACTTGGGAGATTGCCTCCTGCGCCGCTTCGCTCCCGGGACCCGGAGCATAGCCGACAAGCCCGTTGCTGCTCTCGACCCGGATCAGCATGGCATCGCGCTTGACGATGGTGCGCTCTCCGCCGTGGAAGGTGAGCTTCAGCGGCTCCGGGAGGGCGTAGGACATCAGAAATGAGCGGACCTGGGCAATCTTCATGAGGATTTGGGATCAGGATACCAGAGAGCACTTCACGCCGCCGCCATCATCGCCCTCCCCTGCGCCCCGAACCGGGCTTTGGCCCGTGTCTTGATCTGCCGGAACTGGTCGTAGGTGAGCGCCATTTCGCGGCAGATCGTCTCCCACGGCTCTTCCCGCAAGTAAAAGCGCACCAGCACCTCACGCTGCTTTTCGCTCAATCCCAGCAACGCCCTGCGCATCATGGTTTCCTGCTCCTTACGCAGGAGGCGGTGCTCGGGATCAACCATCTCCGGAGGCGCCGGCAGATGGACACTGTCCAAACTCTCGGTCCGTGGCGATTTGACTGCAAACTTGGCGGCGTCGGCCGACCGGCGGCGAACGATCGTCCGCACGAATGCAAATAGACACTCCGGGTCCCGCAGATCACCCCGCCGGAGCGTCCCCATTAGCAGCAGGAACGCGTCCTGGATCCGATCTTCGAGGTCCTCCACGCCTCCATGACGCAGACAGAGCAGCCGGATGCCGCGATACAACAGTTGGTAGAGTTGCTCTTCCGCTCCCCGGTCTCCCCCTCGAATGCGCTCCACCAAGTCCGGGCGCCATGCGGCGCGAAACGACGTTTCCATGATTGGCCCTTGCCCTCGCTACCTCCTTTGGGCAAGGTGGATACCAAACGGCTATGTCGCGACAAATGTGTGACTTGGCTGGGAAGATCTCACTGACTTGTTCCGAAGCGGACCGGCGGCCATGCCACAATGAAACGGGACGTGAAACAGCCATGGACTTCCAGCTTTTCGGTCCGCTGCATCTGGCGATTCTGGCATCTCCGCCGCTGGCAGCCTGGACGCTCGCGCGGTGGGCAGGCGCGGGGCGGGTGGTCCGCTGGAGTTTCGGGGCGTTTCTGGCGGCGAACGAACTGGCTTGGTATGCCTACAGGCTTCAGATCGAAGGGTTCCGGTTTCCGGAGGCGCTGCCACTCAACCTGTGTGATGCCACGCTCTGGTTGACGGTGGCGGCAGCCTTCACCCTGCGGCGCTGGTGCGTGGAGCTGGCGTTCTATTGGAGCGTTGGGGGCGGCGGCATGGCGATGCTCACGCCGGACCTGTGGGCTCCTGCCCCGCCTATCCGACGATCTACTTCTTCTGCGCGCACGGCGGAGCGATCGCGTGCAGTCTGTACCTGATCTGGAGCCGGCAGGTGAGGCCGCGGCCGCACTCGCCGTGGTTCGCGTTCGGTGCTTTAGCCGCCTTCGCCGCGTTCACCGGGTTGTTCAACGTCGTCTACCACACCAACTACATGTACCTGTGCGAGAAGCCGGACGCGGCATCCATCCTGGACTACTTCGGACCATGGCCATGGTACCTGCTGCCTTCGGCCGGGCTCGGAATCCTGTTGTTTCTCGCGTTGGGCTGGCGTTTCCGGCGTCCGCGGTAGTTCCTACTCTTCCGCGTGCGCGGGTTCTTCGGCCTGGATGGCCTCCGGAATCTTCTCCTGCCCGACGATATGAATACCAAAGGCCTCCAACGCGACTACTTTGCGCGGGTGGTTGGTGAGGAGGCGGATCGTATGCAGACCGAGATCGGACAGGATCTGGGCGCCAATGCCGCTTTCGTACTGCAGCTGGCGCTGCCCGGCGGCATTGGCCTTGGTGTGGGCCACGATCCGTCCGGCATCGACTTGAAAACCTGGCGCCGTGTGATGGAGGTAGACGACAACGCCCGCGCCCTCGGCGGCGATGCGGGCCATAGCGCCATCCAGAGTCGGGCCGCAGGGGCAGGAGGCGGCATGGAACAGGGCGCCGAAGGTGCAGTGCGCCTGCATGCGCACCAGCACCTCCTCACGGCCGGCGATCTCGCCGTGGATGAGAGCGAGGTGGGCGCCGGGGAGTTCGCTGTGGGCGTGCGCGTCGCTCTGGTAGGCGATGGCCCGGAACGGTCCGTGTACGGTTTCGACGAAACCCTCGCCGGTGCGGCGCACGCAGCGCTCGTGGCGCAGCCTGTAGCGGATCAACTCCGCTACCGAAATCATGAGCAGCCCGTGCCGCGCGCAGAAGGTTTCGAGTTCGGGCACGCGCGCCATCGTCCCATCGTCGTTCATGATTTCGCAGATGACGCCGGCCGGTGTGAGTCCGGCAAGGCGGGCGAGGTCGACGGCGGCCTCGGTCTGGCCCGCGCGCACAAGCACCCCGCCGTCGCGCGCGCGCAGGGGAAACATATGGCCGGGGCGGGCGAGGTCCGTGGCCGCGGACTTGGGATCGATGCAGGTGAGGATGGTGCGCGTGCGGTCGGCCGCCGAGATGCCGGTGGTGACGCCTTCGCGGGCGTCCACGGGCTCGCAAAAGGCGGTCCCGAACTGTGAGGTGTTCTGATGCGAAATGAGCGGGAGGCGGAGCTGGTCGCAGCGTTCGGCGGTGAGCGCCACGCAGATGAGACCGCGTCCGTGCGTCGCCATGAAGTTGATGATCTGCGGAGTGACTTTGTCCGCCGCGACCGTGAGATCGCCCTCGTTTTCCCTGTCTTCGTCGTCGACGACGACAATCATGTTGCCGGCGCGCATTGCTTCGACCGCAGCCGGGATGGAGGCGAAGGGCATGTCCCCATTTTCGCACTGCCCCGCGCACCCTCGCGATGAACTACTACGAGGAACTCGGCCTGGAGCGGAACGCGAGCGACGCCGCGATTCGAGACGCGTACCGGAAGCTGTGCCGGCTACTGCATCCTGATCAGTACGAAGGGGACGCGGCGCTGCGGCGCCTGGCTGAATGCCAGATGCGGCGGCTCAACGAGGTCCACGAGACGCTGGCCGATCCGGCACGCCGCGCCGCCTACGATGAGAGCCTGCGGGCCGGCCCCGTGCAGGCCGGGCGGATGCCGCCGTGGAGCCGGTTCACCGAACCGGGAGTCTGGGCGCCTCTGACCGTATGGGGCATTGCGGCGGTGATGGGACTCACATTGATGGTGCTCCTCGTCCCTGGCCAGCCTGTGGCCGAGGTGCGTTATGTGCCGGCGGCAGCAGAGCCTGCCGCACCCGCGCAACCGCCCAGACCGCACCGCCCGACAAGGCGCCGGAGCGCAACCGCCACTCCTGTTGCGGGCAGTGTGCCGGACCCGCCGGCTTACTGGGAACCACTACCCGTTGCCCCGCATGTCCCGCAGGTTGAGCCACCGCCGATCCGGCAGCCGGCGGCCGGTCCGGTTCGGGCGCCCGAGGCGACGGATGCGTCCGAGGGTCTAGGGGGTACATGGTTCTACCCCAAGGCAGACCGGACGCCCGATTCGTCGCTGTACCCACCCGAGTTCATCGAAGCCGTCATCGCCGAGAAAGACGGGATGCTGCGCGGGCGCTACCGGGCGCGCTACCGTGTCGGCGACCGTGCTATCTCGCCCAACGTGTCCTTTCGCTTCGAGGGCGCGACGGATGGAAGACAGTTGACCTGCCCGTGGATCGGGCAAGGTGGATCGCGCGGCGAGGTAACCTTGCGGTTGCTTGCGCAGACGCGTCTGGAGGTGGTCTGGACCGCTGAAGAGCTTGGGCACGAGATGGGCCTCATTTCCGGGCGAGCGATCCTCGTCCGGCGTCCCTGAGGCGCTATAATCGGCGGGACAACCCTATGTACCTGCCACGGGAGGCGGCCGTCCCCGCTTGAGAGCATTTCTGGAACGCACGGGGCTGGCCGGTCCCCGCATGCGCTGGTGGTTTCTCTATATCGGCGTCTTCTATGTCTGCTGGCTCGCCGTGATGGCGGGGCAGAACCGCTGGAGCGAGGTGGCCTCCCACTGGCCGATTTCGGTGGTGATGACCTTCGGGTCGCTCGTGGCCGGCTCGACGCCGATGGGGGGAGGAACGGTGGCGTTTCCCTTCCTCGTCCTGGTTTTCGGCCAGCCGCCGTCGATGGGCCGGAACTTCGGACTGACGATTCAGGCGCTGGGCATGACCTCCGCCATGATCTTCATTCTGTGCCGCCGTACGCCGATCCAGAGCGCGATCCTGGCCTGGACAGCCGCCGGAGCCGTCGCCGGCCTGCTCGCCGGCACGTTTCTGATTGCGCCGTGGCTGGCGGCCAACACCGTCAAGCTTGCCTTTTCCTGCCTCTGGATGAGCTTCGGCATGCTGACCCTGGCCAAGAACGTGGAGATCTGTTCGCTCGTGGGAGCCCCTCGGATCGCTGGAGCCGCGGCGATGCGCGCCGGACTCGCGGTCGGGGCGGCGGGCGGCATCACGACGGCCCTGATCGGTGTCGGCGTCGAGATGATGACCTACACCACGCTGGTCCTGCTCTACCGCAACGATCTAAAGGTGGCGGTGCCGACGGCGGTGTCGGGCATGGCCCTGGCGTCGGTCCTGGGTACGGCGCTGCACCTGGCGATGGGCGACATCGAGCCCTCGGTGTGGTCCAACTGGCTGGCGGCCGCGCCGATAGTCGTTCTAGGGGCGCCCGCGGGCGCGTTCCTTGTCTCTGTGATCCCGCGCGTCCGGACGCTGTTCTTCATCTCGTTGCTCTGCGTGACCCAGTTTGTGTGGACGCTCTATCACGTTGGACCGTCCGGAGCGGAATGGGCGTTCGTGGCCGTGTCGCTGGGAGCGGCGGCGGCCATTTTCACCGCGCTCTACCGCAGGGGCAAATCCGCCGTTCCCAAACCCGAACTCGAAAGGATACTCTCATGAGCAAGATCATTGGAAGCCTGCTGGCGATGTCGCTGCTGTGCGCGGTCACGTTCGCGCAACTCGCCACGCGGAAGGCGCTGACATTGAACGCGGCCAAACAGATCGCCGCCGCAGCCGAAGCCGAGGCCTTGAAGAACCAGTGGAACGTCGTGATCGCGGTCGCCGACGACGGTGGGAACCTTCTCTACCTGCAGCGCATGGACGGCACCCAGGTGGGGTCTGTGCAGGTGGCCATCGACAAGGCGCGTTCGGCGGTCCTGTTCCGGCGTCCGACCAAAGTCTTCGAGGATGCGGTGCTTGGGGGACGCAACGGCGTCATGAAGCTTGAAGGCGCGATGCCTGTGGAAGGGGGTCTGCCGCTGGTGATCGACGGCGCCATCGTCGGCTCGATCGGTGTGAGCGGCGTCACCTCGCAGCAGGACGGAATTATCGCCAAGGCGGGCGCCGAAGCCGCGGCCAGGATGAAGTAGGATTCCGGGCGCAGCCGCGGAGCCTACTTGGCCTTCTTCTGCTTCTGCTGACCGACACGGACTTTGAACTGGCGCTGTTGCATCTCGGCATGAGCCTTCCAGTCGTACCGCTGGCTGGCTTCGGCCAGGTAGGCGTCGACGTCGGCGTTCTTGGGGAGGACCGCCATCAGAGTTGCGGACTGAGCGCCGTCCGGGCTGCTGATGCGGAAGCGCTTCACATTCGGAATGCTCATAGACTCTCTCAGAATATCACGCAGTCCGGCCGGTTGCGGGGCGGGCGATACGCGAGGGAAGAGCGCCTAGGTCCGACTCTCCACGGTCCCGGGACAGCATTTCGCGTCGCAGCCCTGCAAGGATAGGCCGCATGTCCAGGCCGGTACCTCCAACGGCGTCTTCACCGCGACAGCAGAGGCGGCGCGCCGAGGTCGCGCATCTCAACCAGCGGCAGATCCACCGTGATCGGCGCATGGTCGGAGAGCCCGCTCGGGAGCACTCCGTTGATCTCGGACATGGTGACGGGAAAGTGCGGAGCGAACCATTCGCTGCCGTCCGGTTCCCGCGGGTCGTCGACCAATGGCTTGATCAGGAACCAGTCGAGCTTGAAGCGTCCCACCAGCCCGCCGTAGTCGCGCCGAAAAGTGAATGTCGGCTTGAAGCCCTTCGGGCCGCGTTCGTTCGAGTTGCCCAATGTACGCTGCCTGTTTGCGGTGCGGCCGAAACTGCCCCGGAAATCGAACGCATGGCCATCGGCGAAACGAAAGCGCTCGATCATCCGAAACAGAGCCGCCTCCCGGTTGGTGGCGAACACGGGCACGTGGCGCGCCGTGGGGTCCTGGTAATTCTTGAAGTAGTTCGCGGGAAACATCAGGGCCCTGGGCAGCACCAGCGGCGTAAACCAGCGCAGCGCATTGAGCGCCCAGAAGTCGGCATCTCCGATGCGTTTGCTGATCTCGCGCTCGACAGACGTGGGCGCGCCGCTGGCGCCGGTGGTGTTCAGATCGCCGCCCAGGATCACCGGATCCTCCACCTCCTGGATCGCAGTCAGGATCTGCTCCATCTGCTCACGGCGGCAAGCGGGATTGCACTTGTTCTCGAGGTGGGCCGCGACGACGGTGACTTGTCCGGTGGGTGACTCGGGAACGGCGACCTCGGCGATAAGCGCCATCCGGTTCCCATGCCGCAACTCGCGCGAGACGCGTTCAATGAAGACGCGTTCCGCGGTCCAGCGGCACGCCTCTTCGATGCGGGCGATCGCGGTGCGCTCTTCCCCGTACCAGTCGTAACAGGCTTTGAGCCGCAGGACGCGCGCGCGCCGGATCGGGTAGCGGCTGAGAATAGCGCTTCCGTGGAGCCCGCGATACCGGGCAGGATCGGCGGAAAGTTCACGCCGCAGCCGCTCTCGCAACTGCTCATCGCCGTACTCGATCCTGTCGGCTCCCAGGCCCAGGGGATCGACCTCGACGAACTCCACACCGAAGGCATAGTTCATGCCGAGGGCGGCGGGCGAGGTCCGCCGTCACGTCGCGATACCCGGAGCGCGGCATGCCGAGATCGGCCTCGTTGAGGATGAGCAGGTCGACACCCCGGAGCCGGTCCAACTGGCTGGCAATGACGGCGGCGGGTTCGGGTGGCGCGCCGGTCCGTTGCTCAGCGGCAGCCAGAAACCTGGCTGGGTCCGAGAGCGCCAGCCGGATCAGGTCGAACTCTATGCCGCGTTCGATGTTCCAGAGGGCGGCTCGCAGCAGAGGGCCGAGCAGTGGATCGGTGGGACGCTTCGGCCGAACGCCCCCTTCATGGGCGGCGTTGCTGACGGCCACCGTTTGCAAAAGCGCGTCCAGACTGGCGCCAAGCTCGCCGTCAGGCTCCACGGCGGTGGAAAGCGCCACGATGGCATCGAAGCTCAAGAACGGAAGCGCGGTATCCTGCGCCGGCGCCGGGACACCAAGCCACAACATCAGGACACCGAGTGCGCGGGAGAGGCTTCGCATCCACTTATTTGATTTTATCGTCCGATCACTGTGGCATGTAGAACAGGCTGAGCCGCGGCAGCGCGTTTTCTTCGAGCACCCGGCGGTCCAGGAACTGGCGCTCGAGCATCGCGAGTTGGGAGGCCGTCATCTTGCCCCGGTACGGCCGCAGGTACGAATCGAGTTCGCGGCGCGCTGCGAGGACGGCCTCGTCGCTCTGCCTGGCGCGCAATCTGGCGATCAGCTTCTCTTCCAGCGCCGTCAGATGCTGCTCCAGGGGTTCGAGCGACGCCGCATACTCCTCGACCGAGGCTGCGAGCCTGTCCAGCGATTCGGCGATCGCCTCGAAGCCTGACGCGGCGACGGCGCGGGCGTGTCCTTCGATGTAGGCGCGCAGTTGCTCCACGGGGAACAGCGGCTCCGCTTCGCGCGGCGGCGATTCGGGCTGGCCGGTGGCCGCGGCAGCCATCTTTTCGGCCTCCTCCAACACCGCCTGGGCGCAGAACGTCAACGAATTGACCTGACGGGTCTTTGTCTTCTTCGCGCGCCACTTGGCGAAGGCCGAGTCGATACCGCGGAGCACGGCTTCGAGTGGGACTCCTTCATTCTTCCAGCTCTCGATCAGAGCCCAGTCGAGGGGCGACAGCAAGAACAGGCCCGACCCACGAGCACGTTGGAAATGCTCTTCAACCTCGGTGAAGTAATTGAAGTAATTGCGGGGCCAGTCCGGCGGCGGGTTATCCGCCATTGCGGTTCCGGCTCCAGATCAGGTGCAGGCCGTCGAGGGTGAGGTTCTCATCGATGTGGCGCAGCGTGCGGGTGCCGGAGGCGATCATCCGCGCCTGGCCGCCGGTCGCGACCACGCGGGTCTCGGGACCGAGTTCCGCCGCCACACGCTCAACGATGCCGTCAATCATGCCGACCGCGCCATAGAACAGGCCTGAGCGCATGCTGTCCACGGTATTCGTCCCGATCACGGACTTCGGCTCGCCGAAATCCACCAGAGGCAGGCGCGCCGTCCGTGTGAACAGAGCCTCGATCGAAATATTGACGCCCGCGGCGATCACGCCGCCCAGGTATTCGGCCTGAGCTGAGACGGCATCGAAGGTGATGGCCGTGCCGAGGTCGACGACCACACACGGCCCACCGTACTTCGTGAACGCCGCCACGCTGTTCACGATGCGGTCCGCGCCCACTTCGCGCGGATTGTCGTAGCGGATTATGAGTCCGGTGTCGGTGGCATGCGAAACGAACAGCGCCTCGGCGCCGAAGTAGCGGCGGATCGTGGCCGCGAGCGGTGCGTCGAGCGGCGGGACGACGCTGGCCACGATGATGCCGTCGATCGACGCGAAATCGAGCCCGGCGAGCGCGAACAGGTTGCGCAACAGCACGCCCCATTCGTCGGTGGTCTGGTCGATCACGGTGCGCAGACGCCAGTCCGCCACCAGGCGCTCGCCGTCGAACACTCCCACGGTGACGTTGGAGTTGCCGGCGTCAAGCGCTAAGAGCACGCACACCTCCGGTGTAAATCGTCTCCCGCGCACCGTCGTCGCGCCGGACCACGAGGAAGCCGGCGCCGTCGAGGCCTTCGGTGACGCCGTGCGTCCACTCATTGCCGCGAGCTACCTGGACACGCCGGCCGCGGGCGTAGCTCGATCGCCGCATGAACTGGTCGAAGATCGCGCGTTTGCCGGCGACGCGCAGCATCGCGAGAAACGCATCGGAGGCGCGAATGAGTTCGAAGAGCAGTTCTTCGCGCGACACTTCCTGTCCGGTGGCGAGGCGCAGCGAGGTGGCTTCGCCGGCCAGGGTTTCCGGAAACACTGCGTGGTTGGCATTGATGCCGATGCCGGCGACCACAGCGTCTCCCGCCTGCACGAGGATGCCGGCGGCCTTCCGCTCTTCGAGCATCACGTCGTTCGGCCAGCGGAGGTCGCAGCCGAGGTCGGTGACGCGCGCGATCGCCTCGGCCGTCGCGAGACCAAGGGCAAGAGTGGCGGGCGGCAGGTCGCACGCGGCCATCGTCCTGCCGAGGACAATGGACACATAGAGCCCCTCATCGGGCGCCGAGTGCCAGACGTGGCCGTGACGGCCTTGCCCCGCTGTCTGCTCGTTGGCGACAACGATCGTCCCCGGCTGGCCCACCGCGGCGGCGACCCGCATCGTGGTGTCGACCGTTTCGAAATACTCGATCCTGCGTCCGGGCAGGGCCCTGCGGACGGAAGCGATATCCAGAGCCATGTCACAACTCCAGCCGGAAACTGATATCGGCGGCACGCGCGGAATGCGTGATCGCACCGGCGGAGACGAAATCAGCGCCCGTTCCGGCGTAGGCGCGGACCGTCTCCAGAGTAATGCCTCCCGACAGTTCGACTGAGGCGCGTCCGGCAATGTGCGCGATCCATTCGCGCGCCTGGTCCGGAGTCAGATTATCCAACAGAAGCCGTGTCGCCCCGCAGGCGAGCGCTTCATCGAGTTCGGTCCGAGTCCGGACCTCGATTTCGACCGGCACGGCGCAGTGGCGCGTCGCTTCAAGCGCCTGCCGCACCCCGCCCGCCGCCGTGATGTGGTTGTTCTTGATGAGCACGGCGTCAAACAGGCCGAAGCGGTGGTTGGTCACGCCGCCGGCGGCGGCCGCCATCTTCTCCAAACGGCGCAGACCGGGCGTTGTCTTGCGCGTGTCGAGCACACGGCACCCGGTTCCCTCGACGGCGGCGGCGAACTGCGACGCCAGCGTCGCGACGCCACTGAGCCGCTGCAGGAAGTTCAACGCAACCCGCTCGCACTCCAGCAGCGTCCTCGCCGGCCCTTCGACCTGCGCCAGAGCGGCATCGCCCGGGACCCGGTCGCCGTCCCTGTGCAGCGCCGTCACGGACACGCCGCCTCCGCGCCGGGCATAGACAGCGGGCAGCACCTCCATGCCGGCTACGACAAGATCCTCGCGTGCGAGGAACGTGCCCGCCGCGCGGCGGTCCGCCGGCACACAGGCCTCGGTGGTGACATCGCCGCTCCCGACGTCCTCGTCGAGCGCGCGCCGGATGGCGTCCTCGATATCCGCGGCGATCATTGCGGCAAACCCGCCAGCGCGGCTCCTACCTTCTCCAACTGCTCCTCGTACTCGGACAGCTTGGTCCGCAGCGTCTGGACCACCTGTTCGGGCGCGCGGCTGATGAATGCCTCATTGCCGAGCTGCCGGTGGGAATTCGCGATCACCTTCTCGAGTTGCTCGCGTTCCTTGACCAGCCGGGTCCTCTGCGCCGCTGCCTGCTCGGCCGGGACGCGCAGCACAAGGTCGAACCCGGACCCGGAACGGACGGCGCCGGTGACGCGCTCAGCCGAAGCAGGCTCGACGGAGAGATCGGCGTTCGCCAACCGGTGGATGAACACGCCGTTGCGTTTCGCCATCTCCAGCGCGGCTTCCGAACAGTAGAGCACGCCCTCCAACTCCTGCCGCGGATCGAGCTTCATGTCCGCCCGCAGGTTGCGCGCCGCCGTGACAATCTCCTGGACGAGCTGCACTTCATGCTCGGCTGCGAGATCGGAGGCTTCCTGCCGGTATCGCGGAAACGCCGCCAGCGCAACCGACACCGGCAGTCCCTCCGTCCGGCCGTTCTTGAGGCGCTGCCACAGTTCCTCTGTGAGAAACGGCATCACCGGATGCAGCAGCCGGAGCGCGTATTCGAATGCCGCCAGAAGGTTCCGCCAGTGCGCATCGAGTCCCGATGCTTCGCGGAAACGCAGCTTCTTCATCTCCACGTACCAGTCGCAAAACTCGTGCCAGAAGAACTGCCACAGCCGCTGCGCGACCTCATGGAACCGGTATTGCTCCAGCGCCCGCTCGACCTCGTCGGCGCACTGATTCAGACGGCTGAAGATCCAGCGGTCTTCGATCGGCGCCTCCAGGCTCTCGTCGGGCTCGGGGCGGAAGTCCTGCAAGTTGTCCGGCAGCCAGGGATCGACGCCGGAGCGCTCCATGTTCACAAACAGGAAGCGCGCCGCGTTCCAGATCTTGTTGGCGAAGGCGCGCGTGGACTCCATGCGCTCGGTCGTCAACACGATGTCAGTCCCGGGCGCGGCGCCCATCAGGAGTGCCAGACGCACCGCGTCGGTGCCGTACTGCGGAGTCACAACCAGGGGATCGATCACGTTCCCCTTCGTTTTCGACATCTTCTGGCGCTCCGCGTCGCGAATCAGGCCGTGGATATAGACTTGGCGGAACGGGACGCTGCCGGTGCACTCGATGCCGAACATGATCATCCGCGCAACCCAGAAGAAGATGATGTCGAAGCCGGTGATCAGGAGCGAGGTCGGATAGTAGACTTGCAGATCGTCCGTCTTCTCGGGCCAGCCCATCGTCGTGAAGGGCCAGAGACCGGAGCTGAACCAGGTATCGAGAACATCCGGATCCTGCTCGAAACGCGAGGACGCGCAACGCGGGCACGACGTAGGAGCTTCCCGGTCCACTACGACTTCCCCGCAATCCTGGCAATACCAGGCGGGAATGCGGTGTCCCCACCACAACTGCCGCGACACGCACCAGTCGCGGATGTTGTACATCCACTCGAAATACGTCTTCTTCCAGTTTTCCGGGACGAACTGGATCCGCCCGGTTTCAACGGCGTCGATCGCCTTTTCGGCAAGCGGCTTGGTCTTGACGAACCATTGCGTGGAGACGAGCGGCTCCACCACGGTCTTGCAGCGGTCGCACTTGCCGACTCCGAGCGCGTACGGCTCGGTACTCGCGAGCAGCCCGAGGGCGTCGAGATCCGCCAGGATGCGCTTGCGCGCCTCGAACCGGTCGAGGCCGGCATACGCGCCCGCCGCCTCCGTCATCTCGCCGGTCTCGCCGATCACCTGGATCGACGGCAGGTTGTGACGGCGTCCGCACTCGAAATCGTTCGGGTCGTGCGCGGGCGTCACTTTCACGACGCCAGTGCCGAACTCGGGGTCCGCCAGATCGTCCAGCACGATCGGGATCTCGCGGTTCATCAGCGGCAGCGTTACAGTCTTGCCGTGCAGGCCGCGGTACCGGGCGTCCGCCGCGTTGATTGCGACCGCGGTATCGCCCAACATCGTCTCGGGACGCGTCGTGGCGACCGTGAGAAACTGGTCGGTCCCTTGCACGGGATACCGGATATGCCACAGATTCCCTTGCGTCTCTTCATGCGCGACTTCGAGGTCCGACAGCGCCGTGTGGCAACGCGGACACCAGTTCACCATGTACGAGCCGCGATAGATCAGCCCCTTTTCAAAGAGGCGGACAAACACTTCGCGCACCGCGCGGGAAAGGCCTTCGTCGAGAGTGAAGCGCTCGCGGCTCCAGTCGCAGCTTGCGCCAAGCTGCACCATCTGCCGCTTGATGGTGTCGCCCGATTCGGACTTCCATGCCCAGACGCGCTTCTCGAACTCCTCCCTGCCCAGATCGCGCCGCGTCTTGCCCTCCGCCGCCAGTTGCCGCTCCACCACCATTTGCGTGGCGATGCCGGCGTGGTCGGTGCCGGGCAGCCAGAGCGTGTTGTAGCCGGACATGCGGCGCCAGCGCACAATCGCGTCGATCTCGGTGTGCTCCAGCATGTGGCCCATGTGGAGCGAACCGGTGACGTTCGGCGGGGGAATCACGAGCGAAAAAACCGGACCTCCGGCGCCGGTAGACGCCTCGAAGATCCGCTTCTCGATCCACCACTGGGACCATTGGGGTTCGAACCGCTGGGGTTCGTACACTTTGTCGATCTGCATCGGGAATCTTCCAATATAGCAAGCCGGCGAGCCGCGAATTACACTGGAAAGGGGGTTCCCGGCTTTGTTTCGAGTCTTTGTGCTGGCTTGCGCGGCGGCCGCCGCGGTGTGTCCGCTTTGGGGGCAGCTTCGCGAACTGGACGCGGCGATGCGGTCTCTGGCGCGCCGGGTGGCGCCATCGGTTGTCGTGGTGGTGAGCGACGGCTTCCTGCCCGCGGTCGAACTGGAGTCCGAAGGCGACCTCGTGGCCATGCAGCAGACCTCCGGTTCGGGCGTCATCATCTCCCCGGACGGCTACATCATCACCAACGCCCACGTGGTTCAGGGTGCAACCCGGGTCCAGGTGCAGTTGCCGCCGCGCGAGCCGGATCCAAGCCGGAGCATCGTCCGGCCCCGTGGGCGGGGTTTCGCCGCCAGGGTCATCGGCACGGACGCCGAGACGGACATCGCGCTTCTGAAGATCGAAGCAACCAACCTGCCCGCGCTGGATCTGGCTGACTCGGACGACGTGCACCAGGGGCAGCTTGTCTTCGCGATCGGCACCCCGCGGGGTCTCGAGAACTCGCTGTCCATGGGCGTGGTCAGCGCGGTCGGCCGGCTGCTGCGTCCCGACGACCACGTCGTGTACCTGCAAACCGACGCCCCGATCAATCCCGGCAACAGCGGCGGACCGCTCCTCGACATCGAGGGCCGCGTCGTGGGCATCAACACGCTGATTGTCTCGGAGAGCCAGGGCAACGAAGGTCTGGGGTTCGCGGTACCCAGCAACATCGTCCAGTCCGTGGTCACGCAGTTGCGGGCGCATGGCGAGGTGATGCGCGGGGACATCGGCGTCTGGGCGCAATCGGTGACCCCCGGCATGACAGCCGCACTAGAGCTGCCGGTGGAGGGTGGGGTGATCGTGGCCGATGTCGAACCCGGCGGTCCGGGCGATATCGCCGGAGCGCGCATCGGGGACGTGATTCTGCGGCTGAACGGCAAGCCGATGGAGAACGCCCGGCAGTTTCACGTCAACATCTACAACGTGGAAGTGAACAGCGTCGCGCAATTGGAGATTCTGCGCAAGGGCAAAGCGATGACGCTGCGGCCGGTCGTGCTGGACCGCCCCGACGCGCCGGCCCGGCTCGCCGCGCTGGTCAACGAGCGGCAGAACCTGGTGGCGCGTCTGGGGGTGCTGGCCGTCGCCAAGGACAAGCAGTTGGCCGCGAAGCTGCCGCCGTTCCGGAGGAACTACGGCATCCTCGTCGCGAAAATCGCCCTCGGCCCCCGCCCGCAGCCTGGTCTGTTCCAGCCCGGAGATCTCATCTACGAAGTGAACGGCCAGCCCATCTCTACACTGCACGAACTGCGATCGGTCCTGGACCCGCTCCCGCCAGGGGAGCACGTGGTCTTCCAGATCGAACGCCGGGGCCGGATCCGGTACCTCGAGACGAGTCTCGACTAGAAGTCCCCGTCCTTCACATACGGGTGGCTCCACAGGGTCACCTGGAGGATGACCGACTTCACCCACGCCTGGTGCATCTTGTCGACATCGTCCGCGCTGTGGCCCTTGTTGGCGAGAAACGGCTTCAACGTTGCGGTGATCGGGTAGATGAAAGCCGGCAGGTAGCGGTAGCTGATGTTGTCCACCGATGGCGCTCCGTCGGTCTGATTCTTGCCCGTGCGGTGGTGGCGGCGGCCGATTTCATGCTGGTAGTCGAGCCACTTCTGGCCGTAGTCGGCCGCGGCGGTGTCGAGGATCCATTGGGCGAAGCGCCTGCGGACGGCGGCGAGGTAGTCCCCGTCCGGCTGCCCGTCGGACTTCCGGCCGAAGTAGTAGACGAGGTGCGGATGCGAGGCCACGAAGCCGTACCAGACGTCGAGCACCTGTTCGGTCTGGTCCTTCAGCACGTCGTGCGACATCCGCAGATAGCGGACATCGTCGCCGGTGAACAGCACTGATTTCTTGAGCAGATCGAGATCTTCCAGGCTGACAGGCGATTTGGCGAGCGCCGGCCGGCCGTAAGCGTATCCGGGAATTGCGGTAGACATCGGTTTCCTTTCCTGCGTTCCAGAGTGGTGAGTTGTTTGGGCGTACAGGCCTGCGACGGCCAGACACACCCCGAGTTGGACGATGCGAATCGTCATCGGAATCGACCTCCTGAACTGGTTCGAGTAACGAGGTCTTACGGAGTGAGGGCCACCCACTGATCCCATCGGTGGGATCCGGCAGCGGTCTCAAAGTCAGGGCAGTCGATGCGTAGCGTGGCGTCGCCGAAAGCGGCATCGACGAAGTCACAGTGATGCGGCGCCTCAGGATTCGCGTGCACGCCCGGCCGGAAGTAGCGGCAGTTGACGCACATGTGCGCGACGGGAATCCTGCGCTGTTCCTGCAGGGTCCGGATCATCTTGACGAGGCCCCGGTGGAAGGCCACCTGCTCCGGGCCGGAGAGTGCATCGATCGCCGCCGCGAGAAGGTCAGGCCACGCGGTTGTGGCGGCGGCCTTCGAGCGTCCCGCCGCGGTCACATGCAGCACAACCGCTCGCCCGTCGTCCGGCGCTCTCGCTTTCTCCACCAGACCCTTCGCGGCCAAAGTCGTGACCGCGTCGCTGGCCGTGGCGCGCGTTACGGCGAGTTGCTCCGCTACCTGGGATAGGTTCTGCGGACCCCGGGTATGCAGCACGGACAGCACCTGGGCCTGGGTCGGCGAGAGTTGTTGTTTCGCCGACTGGCTCCAGTCGTTGGTCTTGATGGCCAGCGCGACTTTATGCAGGCCCTGCGAAATCTGTTGCGCGACGGAATCGCCGGAAGGCATCTCGTTAGGACTCCTAACTAGATGTATCACGCCTGGAAGGCCGGGTCAATAGAAAATTTTCATCCCTTTAACCAGCGGTCAAACCAGTCGAAGGCTTCCTTCTGCATGGCGAGATCGAACTTGTGCGGACCGTCGTAGAAGCTGCCGCGATAGCGCTCGGGCGCACCGGCCTTTTTGTAGACTTCCGCCAGAATGCGATCGGCGCGCTCCATCTCGGGCAGGGTGAACAGGGCGTCCTGGCGGTTGTTCTGCACGAGCACGGGATTCGGCGCACCAAGCCCCAGGACCTCGGGATAGTCCAGCTCGCGCGGCAGCGCCGGGACGTAGCACATCCAGGTGTGCGTATAGCACTTGTGGAGCAGGTAGTCGCGCCAGGTGGTCATCATGCCGACGCAACAGGAGCAGCGGATGCGTTCGTCGGCGCCGGTCAGCATGACGGTGCGCAATCCGCCGCCGGACAACCCGCAGCAGCCGAGCCGCGTCGCGTCGACGTCGGGCCGCGAGGCGAGGTAGTCGAGCGCCCGCTGGTCGTCAAAGACGAAGACGCCCGGCCACGTCATGCCGGCGCTGAACAGGCTCTTGGCGATCAGGTGCTCGTGGCCGCCGGCGAAGCGGTTGTAGCGTTCGATCTCCTCGGGCGATTCGGGGTTGCTCTCGACGAGGTTGTTGCGGATGTTGCCCGGCAGGTCCGCCAGGCGCATGCGGCGGCTGCCGAATGTGAACGTGTCATGCACCAGCACCGCGTAGCCGCGCTTCGCCAGTTCGTTCGCCCACGCGACGCCGCCATAGTAATGCGCCTGGTGCTTCACCATCAGCGGGTGCGGGTCGCGCGACATGCGGGTAATCTTGCGCAAGCCGAAATACTTGTTACCGCCATGGTCGTGCAGCGCGACGATGCCGGGCAGCTTGCCGGTGGCGCCGGCCGGCTTGAGCAGCAGCGCCTCGGTGGGCGGGCCGTACGGAAGCTGCCATTGCAGGTGTTCGATGGCGAGGCCGTCGAATTCCAGCTTGTGCTGTACGGCGGCGACCGGGGTGGCGGCGCCATCGGGACCCAGCAGCGTTTCGCGAAAGCGGGCCCGCGCCACTGGACGCCAGGCGTTGACGTCGCGGAACATGGGCTGGCGGAAGGAGAGCCGCGCCGGGTCAGGCATGCCGCGCGCGGCCCAGTCGCCGTAGGCGCCGATCATGTTGGGAGTCATTGGCTCCCAGCTTACGGCGGCGGGATCTCTTCGTTCAAGCCCCTCGGCCGCGCCGACCATTCCGCGCCGGCGAGCGCGAGCATCGCCGCGAGGAAGCTCCACAAGACGATCGTCACTGAAATGTAGAACGGCCCGTACTCGTGCATCAGCTTCTGCTTGAATAGCGGCCAGAACGTGACGACGAATAGCTTGAGGATCGAGAGCAGGACGCCGATGACAACCGCCACCGGCAGAACCCGGCGAAGAGACACCTTCCGGTTGGGCAGCAGCCAGTAAACCAGGACGAGGCTCAGGATGCCCACCGGCAAGGCGAGCAGTTCATAGGCGAGCCGGGTGAGAACCTCGGTCTTGCCCGCCGTGATCACGAAGGACAGCATGGCGAGGCATCCGGTGAGGAAGACCATGGCGAAGCTCACCAACTGGTTCTTCACGTAGCCGCGGTTCTTGCTCACGCCCCAGGCACGGTTCAGCGCGACCTCGAACGGCACGAAGATCGCGTTCGCCGTGAACAGCAGCAGGAAAACAGAAAACGCCTGGAACGGCCCGCGGCTGGCCACGGTGGCGCGCAGATTGCGGGTGATAAACGACGACAGCTCCGACGGGAACGCCTGGCTAATCGCGTAGTAGATGGCGCGCACGGCGTCCGGCCACTCGAGCAGGTACTGGCAGATCGACACCATCACGATCAGGAACGGGAAGAAGCTCAGCAGGACGCCCGCCGCCACCGACAACGCGTAGACGTGTACTTCTACTTCCAGCCAGTAGCGGACCGTGGGCAGGAACCACTCCGCGGCGCGCGATCCGGGTGTCAAACGCAGGCTCGGCGGGCGGAGTTTGGAAGGCATCGCGTCCTTCCCATTATGGCGTTCCCGCCGCGTGCTATCACAGAAGGGATGTCCCGCTTTCTCGCCGCGCTCCTCTTCCCCGGGTTGGTCTTCGGCCAGTTGCTTTCCCCAGGCGCACCCGTTCCCAGAACCCAGCATCCGCCCCTGGTTTTCCTCAACGGCTACCAGTCCGATTGCGGCGGCGCCACCTTCGCCGGCACGTTCGGCCAGGCGGACCAGGTGTTCGCGCAGGAGGGACGGACCAGCGTCTTCTTCAACAACTGCTCGGTCGCCGGCAAGCCGCCGATTGAAGACCTGGGACGCGCGTTCGGGACCTTCCTGCGGGGGTTGCGGCACACGGACGGCGCGCCGGTGAACGAGGTCGACATCGTGGCGCACAGCATGGGCGGATTGATCGTGCGCAGCTTCCTGTCCGGCAAGCAGGCGGCCGTGCCGGCGTTCGCGCCCCCGGGGACCACGGGAATCCGGAAGATCGTCTTCGTGGCGGCACCGCATTTCGGGTCGGCGCTTCCCTCGACGCTGGCGCCCGCCGACGCCCAAGGCCAGCAGTTGGTGAGAGGCCACCCCCTGCAATACGACCTGGCGACGTGGAACCAGGGCTCGGAGGACTTGCGCGGCATCGACGCGATTTCCGTGCTCGGAAACATCGGCGGAGGGTCACTCTTTGCCTCCCCCCAACGCAGCCACGACAGCACCGTGACGCTCTCCAGCGGGTCGCTCGACTTCATCGAGCCCGGGCGAACGCGCATTCTGCCCTATTGCCACGTGACACCGTCCGGCATCGTTGTGCTTCTCGGACTCTGTCCGGCGAATGCGCCCGCGCTGGCGGCTATGAACAACGCCGACCATCTCACAGCGCGCATCGTCCGTTCGTTCCTGAACGGCACCGACGAGTGGAAGTCGATTGGCGACGCGCCGGCGCAGAACGAGTTTCTCGGGTCGAACGCGGGGATCCAGGTGCGGTGGAGGAGTGAAAGCGATGAAGCCATCAACCTCGCTTCGGCCGAAGTGCGGGGTCCGGACGGGCAGGCGCGGACGCTGGAGATCGACGGGCCCACGGCGGCGATCGACCTGACTCCCGCGGGAGACAGCGTGCTGACGCTGCGCGCTCCGTCGGGTGACCGTGTCGTGAATGTCGCGCTGCCGGCCGGGGGCACGCGGACCCTGCTGGTGCAGGACGGCCCGCAGATTGCGCGGGTGATTCCCGCGGCGAACAACGTGTCTCCGCTGGCGGTGGCGCCCGGAACGTTCCTCTCGATCTATGGCGCGCGTCTTGCCGACGGGATCGTGGTGGCGGATACGTTTCCGTTTCCCACGACGCTGGGCGGTGTGAGCGTCAATGTGAACGGGACGGCGCTGCCGGTTCAGGTGGTGACACCGGGTCAGGTCAACGTGATCCTGCCGTACGGGTTGAGCGGGCTTGTGGCTCTGACGCTGCGGAACGCCTCGGGACGCCATACTGTCAACGTGATGATCGAGCCGGCCATGCCCGCGCTGTTCCAGAGGCTCTACGACGGCGTCCTGCACGTGGCCGCGCTCAATGCGGTGACCAACGAGATCCTGACGCCGGCGAATCCGACAGCGGCGGGGGAGTTCGTCGCACTCTATCTGACCGGCTTGGGCGAGACGGCGCCGCGGGATGGACTGGATTGGGCCCTTATCCAGCCCACGGTGACGATTGACGGCAGGCCGTGCACCCTGCAGTTTGCCGGGCGCGCGCCCGGATTCGTCGGGTTGGACCAGGTGAACTGCCAGGTGGCGGGGGATCAGCCGGCGAATCCCGCCGCGCCGGTGATCGTGCGCTCCGGAAATCGCGCCAGTCTGCCGGTGACGATCCCGGTGCGGTGACCAGGCTAGACGCCCTTATAGGGAAATCGTTTGGCGAGCATGGCGAAATCCATCTCGATGCCCAAACCCGGACGGTCCGGCAGAGTGACCTTTCCGTTCTTCTGCGCCGGACAAGTCCCGCGCGTGAGTTCGCGGAAGACCGGGTCGCTGGCGCCGTCCCACTCCTGGAACAGGAAATTCCTGCAGCAGCAGGCCGCATGGATCGAGGCCACATGCGCCACCGGGCCGTACCACTGGTGCGGCGCCAGTTCCACGCCGTAGACCTCGGCGAAGTTGGCGATCTTGCGCATCTCCGTGATACCGCCGCAGTGGACCACGTCCGGCTGGATGATCGCCGCGCCGCGATGGTCCAGGAGGTGGCGGAAGTCGAAACGCGTCAACAGTCCTTCGCCGGTCGCCACCGGCACCGGACTCTTCGCGGCCAATTCGCCCAGCACCTGCGGGCTTTCCCTCTGCGTCGGCTCCTCAATGAACAGCGGCTTGTACGGGGCCACCGCGTGGGCAAACGCCAGCGCCTCGCGCGGCGAAAATGTTTCAAACATTTCGAGCGCCAGGTCGAGACGGTCCCCTACGGCTTTGCGGATCGCATCGAGCCGGGCCACGGTGGTCGCGATGCGGTCGCGCAAGGTGGCCTCGCGCCGCACCACCCACTTCACGGCAGTCCAGCCCTCTTCGACGGTCGCCTGCGCGCGCTCCGCAAGCGCGGCCGGCGAGCCGTCGCGTGCTGTCGAGTCCCAGTGGCTGTAGTAGACGCCGAGAGGGTTGTGCACAGGTCCGCCAAGCAGCCGCCACACCGGGACGCCGAGCCGCTTCGCCTCGATGTCCCACAACGCGATGTCCACGGCCGACAGCGCCGTCATGAGCGGCGAGCCGTCGCGCCACCGGTTCAGGCGGTAGTACATGCGGTCCCAGTGGTCCTCGACGCCCGAAGGGTCCTTGCCGGTGAAGTGCGGCTCCAACCAGCGGATCGCCTGCTCCACGATTGCCGCGCGCGCCGGCAGCGATCCTTCGCCGAGGCCCACGATCCCACCGTCAGTGTGGATTTCGAGGAAGAGATAGTCGCGCTGGATCGTGGCCTTGTGGGTGACGAAGCGGGTGATCTTCAGTCCGCCCAGGGGTTGTGCCATGAGCCGCGCGCCGGTCAGCGCACCAAGAAACGTGCGGCGCCGCACGTCAGAACTCCGCGGCTTCGATCGCCTGATTGAGCTCGATGCGCAGTTTCGCCAACTCGCGATCCTGCTGGGCGGCCTGGTCGCGCAGGACGGCGAGTTGCTTCTCCTGTTCTTCAAGCTGCCGCGCGTAGGCCTGCACCTGCGCCTGCTGGCCGGACACGCGGTTGAGGCTGTCGATGTTCTGGCGGATGCGCTGCTGGTCCTGCGCGATGGCGGCCATCTCGTCCTGGGCCTGTTTGCGCGCGGCTTCGGCGTCCGCGATGCGGCGCTTGATGCCGATGATCTGCTCGATCTGGCGGCGGGCGGCGGCGGACAACGACACGTTCGACGCGTAGGTGACCAGTACGTCCGGCGTCAGGTTCGTCAGCATTTCAGTCGACTCGATCACCCGCTCCTCCCGCACCACAAACTTCTGTTCAGAGCCCGGGTTGAGCTTCACTTCGAAGCGGTTCGCGGACGCCGTGGTCTCAACCGGTTTCGGCTCGAGAACGGTGTAGCCGCGCCGCTGGGGCCGCTCGATCCACAATGTCTTGGCCTGCGCGTCGACGTTGCGGATCGTATACGTAGCCGTGTCCACGACCGCCGCACGCGACGTGAGGACGCCGCGCCGGACGCGGATCTCGCGGACCGCATCGCGGCGTGCATCGAATGCCGTGCTGATGCGCGTGCCCAGATCCACGGCGTAGCTGATGAGGCGGCGGTCGCCGGATTTGAGCGTCTCCATCAGTGCCTCGCCGCCGTAGGCGCCCTCGGCGAATACCGTGATGGGGCCGCCGTCGAGCGTCTTGCCGGTCTTGTTGATCAGCTCCGCGGCGGATGTCGGATGCGGCGACGTGTGATTGGTGTAAACCAGGAGCTTGCGCGCCTCGACAGTCTGCTGCAGAAACGGCAGCATGGCGGATTCCGACGCCCGTACGGTGACCGGCTGCGGCAGGACGTACTCGAACAGGTCGCCCAGATCCCGGCCTTCCGCGGTGGCGGCCACCGAGCTGGGTGCGGCTTCGCGCTCCATCGCCGGGGCTGGCGCGGCGGCCATCATCGGCATGCGGGGTGCGGCCTTCGCGCGTCCGGCGACCTGATCGTCCCGCATCAGGTTCTGCAGCGTCGCTTCGTGCACCACCGGCGCCTGGGCGTACTCGTCCGGCAGGTCGGCTACAGGCCGATTGACGTAGCGGGGCTCGTAGATCGGACTGAGAAAGGAGATGGGACGCCCGGACACCAGCGATAGCCGGACTCCCTGCCAGTCTTCGCCGGTGGTGTTGTCGATGATCGCCCAGCCTTCGAGCGTCGGTTGGCCAGTCTTTCCGAAGATCAGCCGGTAGCTCGACTTCCAGGCTGGAGACGGAACGATGTAGCGCACGGCGATTTCCCTGGCACCGGAGCCGGCCGAGTCAATGAAGACGCCGCGGCGCTCGCGGGAGCGGGTCTGAGCCAGAACGCGCAGGTACTCCTGAAATTGGGTTTGCAGCGCGGGATCGAGGAAGCTGACGGCGGAGGCGGTCGTGAGCTCCACCGTCATCAGATCCCCCTGCTCATTGAGCAGGGTCAACTGCTCGCGCGGGGGGGTGTCGTCGCCCGCTTCCTGCAGTCTCCCACCGACGACGGAACCGGAGTACTCGCTCCCGGCCGTGCGGACGCGGAGGCGGGCGCCCCGCAACTGATCCAGGAAGACGCTGAGCGGCTGATTCGGCTTAATTTGGAAAGGAAAATCACTGAGTTTCCGCTCGGCAGGTTCGGCCGAATCATAGCGCACGCCGGCGACCGGGCCGCGCTGGTCGGTGATCGTGAGCGACTTCAGCACGTCGCTCATTTGCTCGGCCTTGAATTCGAGACGCGCCGTCTCTCCGGCGGCGAGCGTTCCGGAGCGCTCAAAATAGCCGATTCCGTGTTTATAAAGAGTGATGGTTCTGACTGGAAGTTCCGCCGCCATCGCGCCTCCCGTCGCCACGAGCGCCACCCAATTTAGCAGGGTCCAGGGCCGCATGCCCCTAGCTTGACATAAGTTTCAGCGACGCGTCACACTTTGTAGGAATGTCTCGCGCCCCGCGTGCGAATGCCGCGAACTCCTTGTTTTGTTGGGTCGCACTCGGACTCCTCCTCGCACTGCCGTTGCGTGCCCAGGAAGAAGCAGGAGAGCCGGAGCAACCGGCCTACTCCGGTCCCGCCGTGCTTTCCCGCAGCAGTGGATCGATTCTCCGGCTGCCGCGCGAGAGCGTTCGCTTCCGGCCGATGTTCGGAGTCAACGGCGTCTACGACACTTCGTTTGCTGCGGTGTCGGTCGACGAACAGGGCAACCAGATCCAGCAGAACCTCACGGGTGTCGAAGGGACTGCGGGCATCCTTGGCTTCCGGCGCTTTCGCAGGGGCAACGTGAGCGCGGACTATCGCGGCAACTACCGCCGCTACAACCAGAGTCAACTCTTCAATGGCTCGGACCACTTGTTCGCCCTTGGATACACCCACCAGGTCAACCGGCAGGTGCAGTTCTCTCTGCGCCAGACCGCAGGCACCTTCCAACGCGGCTTCTTCTTCCCGATGGCTTTGGGAACTGTGACTCCTGACGAAACGAACATTCCACGCGATGAGATTTTCGATTCAAGAGTCTACTACTCGGACTCCTCTGCCGACGTGACCGTCAGGTTGTCCGCGCGCTCCTCAGTCAACATGGGAGGCGACGCTTTTGTGGTCCGGCGCAAGGCCTCGGCTCTGTTTGGCGTCACTGGGGGAGGCGCTCGCGCTGACTACTCGAGAAGGATGACCCGCAATGTCACGCTGGGTGCACAGTACAACTTCAACAAGTTCAATTTCACGAATTCGTTTGGCGCGACCGACCTGCATACGGTGGCATTGAACTACGGGCACAGGCTGGGCCGGAGAACCGAGCTTGCTCTCTCAGCTGGCGGAATGCGGGTAGAGTTGCAGTCGCTGCGGTCGGTCCCTGTCGATCCCGTCTTAGAGGCGATCCTGGGGATTCGAAGCGGTATTGAAGCTTTCTACAACGTGAACTATCTGCCGTACGCATCGATTCGGCTGACGCAGGGCTACCGGCAAGGTTCCCTGACCGTGTCGGCGTCTTCAGGAGTCACTCCCGGGAATGGACTGCTCCTGACGGCGCGGCAACAACAGTTCAACACGAATTACACATACACCGGCATCCGGCGCTGGAATTTCGGATTCGGCCTGTACTACTCCGAAATGAGCGCCGTGACCCAGCAGATTGGCCCGTTTACCACGTACGGCGGAGGTTCGGGCGCGAGCTACGCGCTCGGTCAAGGACTGCATTTGAACTCGCGTGTTGACTACCGCAAGTTCACCGTCGGGGGTGAATCAAACTTCCTCCGCTCCGGGGTCCGGTTCACGGTTGGCCTGTCCTACGCGCCCGGCGATTTTCCGCTCACGTTGTGGTGATGCCTGCACGCATCCTGATTGTCGACGACGACCCGCTTCTCATCCGGTTCACCGAAAAGTACCTGGTCCGGCACGGCTATGAGGCGCACGGGTGCCGGACGGCCGGTGAAGCGTGGCAGCGCATGTGCAGGAGCGAGTACGGACTCGTGCTGATCGACGTCAGCCTGCCGGCCGAGCTGGACGCCATGTCGGCGGAAGATCTGGCCTTGCGGCTTCTCGACACGTTTCCGCACGCCGGGGTCCTCCTGTGGAGCGGGTATCCCTTCAGCCTCGAGGACCTGCGGACGCAATACGGCTCGCGCATCGGCTTCTTGCATAAGCCGTTCACTCCGGCCGCCCTGCTGGCGGCCGTCGAAGGCGTGGCGCCGCCCGCCTGAGCGCGCTGCTATACTGCGGGTGACATGGCCGCAGCGTCCTGGCTGCCGGCGATCGCTCTGCTGGTCCCTTGCTTGTGGAGCCAGAACCCCGGAACCCTGGCGCCGTCCTATTCCGAAGAAAGCATCGTCAACGCCGCAGATCACCGCGCCGGTCACCTGGCGCCGAATACCCTGGCGACCATCTACGGCAGCCACCTGTCATGGGAACAGCGCGCTGTGGGCGTGGCGGATCTGCGGGGAGGCGCTTTGCCGGACCGCCTGGCCGGCGTGACCGTCCTGGTGGCGAACATCCCGGCGCCGGTGTTGTTCGTCTCGCCGGGGCAGGTCAACTTTTTGATTCCACCCTCCCTGCGTCCGGGCCAGGTCACGGTGCGCGTGCAGCGGGACGGAACGGCGGGTCCGGCGGTACGCATCCCGCTGGCGGAAACCGCGCCGGCCGCGTTTCAACTGGATGCCACCACCGTCATCGCGACACATCCGGATGGATCGCTGATCGACGGAACGCACCCGGCCGAACCGGGCGGCGCCGCCGTGCTGTATGTGACCGGACTTGGACGCACGGACCCGGACCAGGTGCCGGGCGCGCTAGCCCTCTATCCGGCGCGCATCGTGGCGGAACGCTCGGTGCGCATCCTGTTTGACGGAGAACCCCTGGCCGACGACAGCGTGTTCTACGCCGGCGTCACACCCGGATTCGCCGGTCTATACCAAATCAATTTCTGGCTTCCCGATGCACTGCCGGAGGATCCGTTGCTGCAAGTCCGGGTGAGCGAATCGGCGAGCGTTGGGACCGTCCGATTCCCCACTCGGCCCGTTTCCGCAACCAGTCCCTGAAGATCGTTTGTCTTCCTCAATTGCCCTATGCTATAAACCCCACAGGAGGCGAAGACCCTCTTCCACCAACTATGGCTTACGTAATCGCTGAACCCTGCATCGGTACGAAGGACACGGCGTGTGTCGACGCCTGCCCGGTCGACTGCATTCACCCGAAGAAGGACGACCCCCGTCACGCCGAAGAAGAACTGCTCTACATCGACCCGGTCGAATGCATCGACTGCGGGGCGTGCGTTCCCGTGTGTCCTGTCTCGGCGATTTTCGCCCTGGACGATCTGCCGGAGAAGTGGGCAGACTTCACGCAGCGCAATGCGGCCTATTTCGGACGCTAAGCAGCCTGATCCGATCCGCTCTGGCGGGCTCCGGTGAAGTAACCTGGAGCCCGCCTTCTTTCGTCCTAACTCTTAACACCCCACCAGCATGCCCTCCGCAGACTACGTCGTCATTCACAACGGAACCGTCCTCACAGATTTCGGAGAGATCCCCAACGGAATGGTGGTGGTCCGCGGCAGGCGGATCGACTTCGTGGGACGCTTTGAGCCCTCACGCTTTCCCGAAGGCACACACGGCGTGGACGCACGCGGCATGTTCATCGCGCCGGGCTTCGTAGACATCCACGTCCATGGCGGCGCGGGCGCAGACTTCATGGACGCCACGGCGGACGCTGTCGAGACAGTCTTTCGCTACCACCTTGCGCACGGGACAACGACTCTTTGTCCGACGACGGCAACCGCTCCCCGCGAGGAGATTCTCGAAGCCATCGGAGCGATCGAGCAATACCGCACCGGAGAACAGGCATTCGGACGGGTGCACGGCGTGCACGTCGAGGGGCCGTACCTGGCGCCGACAAAGCGAGGGTGTCACCTGCCGGATCAGGTGCGGAGTCCAGAGCCTGGCGAGTGGAAAGCAATTCTGGAACGCGGCAGGATCGCGTCGATGACACTCGCTCCAGAGTTGCCCGGCGCCCGGCCGTTGATTGAGGCGCTGGTGCGTCAGGGAGCGGTCGCCGCGGCGGGGCACAGTGAGGCGCTCTATCACGAAATGGAGTCCGCGATGGAGTCGGGAGTCAGCCACGTCACGCACCTGTATTGCGCCATGACAAGCGCACTGAGCAATCGGTGGCGCGGCACTCCGCATCCCCGCGCCGCCGGCATGCTGGAAGCCGTGTACCTGGAAGACAAGTTGACCAGTGAGCTGATCGCGGACGGAAAGCACCTCGCCGCGCAAATGGTGCGTCTGGCAGTGCGCATCAAGGGCCCCGAACGTTTGGCGATCGTCACGGACGCCATGCGCGGGGCAGGCATGCCGGATGGGGAATACACGTTCGGCTCGCGGCGCGGGTCCCGCGCCGTCGTCCGCAACCGCGAGTCGCGCATTCCCGACGGCACCGCTCTGGCCTCCTCGGTCTTCCCCATGAATGAAATGGTGCGGATCGTGAAGGAGCAGACGGGGATCCGCTGGTGGGAGGCTGTGCGAATGGCTTCTCTCACTCCAGCCGAAGCCGTCGGCGCGTCGGGCGAGGTCGGCAGCCTCACGCCCGGCAAGTGGGCGGACATCGTGCTGTTCGACGAGCAGGTTCAGATCCGCCAGGTGTTCCTCGGTGGCCAGCCCGTGCAGGTTCCCGGACTTTCCCTCGACCCTGCCGGCGATTTATACTGAAGAGATCGCATTGCGGGTAAGGAGATAGCGGCCGACCGCTTCGGACGCCGGATACAGACATGCCAAAGAGAACATTTCAACCTAACAGACGCCGCCGCGCAAAGACGCACGGCTTTCGCGTGCGGATGCGCACCAGCACCGGCCGCGCGGTGATTGCGCGGAGGCGCGCCCGCGGCCGGAAGAAGCTCACCGTCAGCTCGGAGCGCTGACGGCCGGCGCGCGCCGGGCCTTTCATGGAGCCGGAAAGGCAAGATGAGTCGTTACCGAAAGTGGCCCGCCTGCTCTGTTCCCGCGAGTTCCGCAAGGTTTATGATGAAGGAACAAAGTATTCTGGTCCGTTGTTTGCGGCCTTCTGCAGGAAGACCGGAGGCCGGGACATGGCTCGAGTGGGCTTCACGGTCCCACGGGCCGTAGGCAAAGCAGTTGTGCGCAACCGGATCAAGCGGCGCATGCGCGAGGTGTTCCGGCGACGGCTGAGGCACGTGGGTTCAGGGTGGGAGATTGTGGTGAATCCGCGGAGGAAGGTCGCGACCGCGGCCGCCGCTGAGATCGAACGGGAAGTGGATAGACTCCTACAGCGATGCGAAAGCTGATTGCCGGATTCCTTCGCGCGTACCAGTGGGGTATCTCCCCGCTCCTCCCCTCCGCGTGCCGCTTCTATCCCACCTGTTCGGAGTACATGCGGCAGGCCGTTTTGAAGTATGGCGCCCTCCAGGGCGTTTGGATGGGCATCAAGCGGCTCGGCCGGTGCCACCCCCTCCATGCGGGCGGCATTGATCCAGTGAAGTAGACGCAACCACGAAATTCAATGGCGGAATCAAACAAGGGATCGAACACAGGGTGGACGCGCGAGTTGCCCATGGAATTGCGGCTCCTCCTGGCGTTCCTACTGATGGGGCTCGTCCTGTTCGGCACGCCTTACTTCTTGAAGTTGGTCTCGCCGCCCCCGGCTGAAGAAGCGGGGACGCCGGTGGCCTCGGAAGCGCCCGCCGTTCCAGCTACTCCAGCAGAGGCGGCGCCGGCCGCGGCGCCGCCGCCGGCAGCGGCTCCAGGCTCCCCGGATCCGGTGGCTGCCGCGGCCGAAGAGACACTGACCGTCGAGACTGACCTGTTCCGCATCGAGTTCTCCAATCGCGGCGGTGTGGTCCGCAGTTGGATCCTGAAGGACTACTTCTACGCAGGACTGGGCAAGGACCGGCGTCCCCTCGAACTGGTCAATACGACGGCGGCAGGCAGGGTCGGCTACCCGTTCGCGCTCGACTTCGACGCTCCCCCGGCGGTCGATCTGAACCAGGCGTTGTTCGCGGCGACGCGCTCCGATGATGGTCTGTCAGTTGAGTTCGAATACGCGGAGAACGGGATCGCGGCGCGAAAGGTCTTCCGATTCGCCCAGGACTCCTACCAGGCCCTGATCGAGTCCGAAGTCACCTCGGGCGCCCAGCCGGTGCCTCATCTGCTTGCCTGGCGGGGCGGGTTCGGCGATTTCTCGGTAGATCAGCCGGCCATCTCGCAGAACGCCATCTACTTCGACCTGCCGAACAACAAGCTCTATTTGAATGACGCGAGCGACGCCAAGAGCGGTCCGGTGACTGCGTCGGGGCAGTTCTCGTTCGCCGGCATCTCGGACCTCTACTTCACCGCTGTTTTCCTGCCGGAGCGCGACGGGCCCATCAGCGTTCGCACATTCGCCGACGCCGCCTCATCGGAGTTCCATCCGGACGAGGAACCTCACGTGGGTGTGTCCGTAGGCGGGGCAGGACGGGTGGCGGCGTCGTTGTTCGTCGGACCGAAGGATCTCGACATCCTCAAGAAGGTCGACCCGAAGCTCGAGCAGGTGGTCGACTTCGGTTGGTTCGGCATCCTGGCCAAGCCGTTGTTCCTGATCATGCAGTGGGTGAACAACACCTACGTGAACAACTATGGCTGGTCGATCATCATCGTCACGATTCTGATCAACATCGCGTTGTTCCCACTGAAGCTGACGAGCATGAAGTCGATGAAGCGGATGCAGGCGCTTCAGCCGCAGGTGACGGCGATCAACGAAAAGTACAAGGGCATGAGCGTGCGCGATCCGCGCAAGCAGCAGCAGCAGCAGGAACTGATGGGGCTGTATCAGAAGCACAACATCAATCCGCTCGGCGGCTGCATTCCCCTGCTCCTGCAGATGCCGTTCCTGTTCGCCTTCTACAAGGTCTTCACGATTGCCATCGAGATGCGCGGCGCGAGTTGGCTCTGGGTGCAGGACCTGTCCCGGCCCGAGACGCTGCCGATCCGTGTGCTGCCGGTGACCATGATCGTCACGCAAGTCCTGCTGCAGAAGATGACGCCCGCCACCAGCGCCGACCCCACGCAGCAGCGCATGATGATGATCATGCCGCTGGTCTTCGGCGTCATGTTTTACAGCATGTCGAGCGGCCTGATGCTCTACTGGCTCACCGGCAACCTCGTGGCCATCGTGCAGCAGGTCTTCTTTAACCGGACGGCGACGGCGGCGGAAGTAGTAGAATCGGTGCAGGCTAGCGCCAACAAGAAGAAGAAGACGGTCAGGAAATAGCGGGTGAGTTCGAGAACCTACACAGTGGAGAATGTCGGGGCGCGCCTGGACGCGTTTCTCCGGCTCATTATCGAGCGGGCCGGGTTCCGGCTCTCCTACGAATTGGTCGAAGAGTTGACACCTCATCCGGATTTTGAGAATCCGGAACTGACGGTCCGCTTCTCGGGCGAGGACGTGGACCTGCTGCTCGGCAACCGGGCGGAATTGCTCCTGGCGCTCGAGCACCTGACGATGGAGCATCTGCGGATGCCGTCCGAGGATCACTCCCGTCTCTGCTTCGACGCCAATGACTACCGCGCCTTACGCATCGGAGAACTGCGGCTCAGCGCGACTGCCGCCGCTGAGCGCGTGAAGCGGACAGGAGTTCCGTTCGCCTTCAACCCGATGAACAGCAGGGAGCGCCGCGTCATCCACCTTGCGCTGCGCGGCGAAGCGGAGGTGCGGAGCGAAAGCGCCGGAATGGGTCCTTCGCGGCAGGTGGTCGTTTATCCCGCCGGAATGGCTTCGAATCCGGCCGCCGTGCCGCAACTGGCGCAGCGCCGTGCACCGGAGGGAGGGCACAGGCGGCTGTCAGACCTGGCGCACAACCGGCCGCAACGTGCGCCGGAACCCGAGCGCGACCGTGGCAGAGACCGCCGCCCCGGACGCGGCGCGGGCCCGGGACGCCGGCCGCAGCGCTAACCGACTCACGTGCCACTCGGCGACACCATCGCCGCCATCTCGACTCCCCCGGGCAGAGGAGGCTTGGGTGTCGTGCGCCTGTCGGGACCTGGTGTTGTTTCCATTGCGGCGACGATCCTGACACTTCCCGAGTCCCATGTCTGGAAGCCGTGGCGCGCGTTCCTGGCCGAACTGACTGACTCCGGCGGCGAGGCGATTGACGAGGCAGTCGTCACCTACTATGCGGCGCCCCGCTCCTACACGGCTGAAGACACCGTGGAAATCGCCTGCCACGGCGCACCGGTCGTGCTGCGGGGGTGCCTGGAGCGCGCTCTCGACGCCGGCGCCCGGCTGGCCGAGCCGGGCGAGTTCACCTTGCGCGCGTTTCTCAACGGCCGCATCGACCTGCCGCGCGCCGAAGCCGTGCGCGACCTGATTGAAGCCACCACGCTGCACCAGGCGCGCGTCGCGGCCCGGCAGATCCACGGCGATCTCTCCCGCACCCTTTCGCCGATCAAGAACCAGCTTCTCGAACTGATTGCCCTGCTCGAAGCGGGCATCGATTTCGCCGAAGACGACGTCAGCGTCGCCTCGGCCTCCGACATCCTGGCGCGGCTCGACCCTCTCACGACTTCCCTCCAGACGCTCGCAGCCAGCTTCGCCTACGGGAAGCTGGTGCACGACGGATTGACGCTGGCCGTCGCCGGACGGCCGAATACCGGCAAGAGCAGCCTCTTTAACCGCCTGCTCGAGCAGGACCGCGCGATCGTGACCGACATCCCCGGCACCACGCGCGACCTGGTGAGCGAAGTGACGGCGATCGCGGGCATTCCCGTGAAGCTGGTGGATACGGCGGGCATCCGGGACGGCGGCGGCGTGGTCGAGTCCCTTGGCATCGAGCGCACGTGGCGCGCGATGGCGGACGCCGACCTCGTGCTGGTTGTGATCGACGCATCCCTTCCCATTGACGAAACGGACCGGACGATCCTGGCGCGGGCGCGCGAGCAGGGACGCTGGCTGGTGGCCGCGAGCAAGTGCGACTTGCCTCTCCGCGCCGACCTCGCCAGCCTGGAGGCGCCGGTGCTACGCACGTCCGCGATAACCGGGGATGGAATTGCCGCCCTGCGCGCCGCCATCGTCCCGGAGGCGCCTCTGGGAGAGGGGCTCATCACGAACCTCCGTCACGAACGGCTGTTGCGCGAGACATGCGAAGCGCTGGCCGCCGCCCGGATGGCGACCGAAGCCGGCATCCCGCACGAGATGCTGCTGCTCGATCTCTATGCCGCGCTGCGTCCGCTCGATGCCGTCACGGGCGCCACCACCGCGGACGACATTCTCAACCGGATCTTCTCGACGTTCTGCATCGGCAAGTAGGTCAGCGCGACCTCGGCCGCCCGAAGGTGAACCAGGACCGCACCGCTCCGGTGTCCGGGAAGATGCGGGCGGTCGCGGCGAAACCCGGCTCGCGCGGGGTCCCGAAGCGCAGGTCCAGCAACTGGACCTCGACGGCGCCGTCGGCCCCGCCCGGCGGCAGTTCCACCCAGAGCGGGAAGGCGGCGAACGCCTCGAAGGATTGAAACGGGACCGTCCGGCGGGCTTGTTCAATGGCCGGAGATCGCGGAGCCTGATAGTAGACCTCGCCTTTCTCGGGATCGAAACGGCCCAGAAGGTCGACGCGATGGAGCAGCAGACGCGAGTCGAGTTCCACCAGGCCGCGCCAGCGCAGCGGCCACACCGGGTCCGGGAACGCCGCGACCCGGCGCGCGGGCTCGCCGCGATAGATACGGGAAGCCAGCGTGGCGACGGCCCGCTCATGCAGGACAGCCCGTCCCGCGTTGTACGCCAGAATGAACACGAGAGCCGCGGCCGCCGCCACCGCGCCGTAGCGGCCGCCGCGCCGGGACTCTCCGATCTCCGCCCCCACCAGCCGCGACAGCGCCGGCGCCGCCACCGAAAGCAGCAGCGCGAGCAGAATCCACACGTCGACCACCGGCGTGATGTCCAGCCGGTCCATCCGGGACGAAAAGGGCAGCCAGAGCCGGATGCCGTAGATATTGAGCCAGTCGAGAGCGTCGTGCAAGACGGCGGCGGCCACTCCGGCCGGCACCAGCAATCGCCAGCGCAGCGGCTCGCGCACAGCGACGCGGACGATGGCCACGGCCGCCAGCGCCACCAGGGGCGCGAACAGGAGGGCGTGGGTGAAGTGGCGGTGCCAGTCGAGGTAAACGTGCGCCCCTGCCAGCCCGGCGACAATGTCGAGGTCGGGCGCGTTCGATGCCACCAGGAAGACTGCGGTGGCCCGCGGCGCCAGCCGTCCTACGCCTGCCGCGCGCACCACCGCCAGTCCGAACAGCGTGTGGGTCAGATTATCCAGAAGCTTTACCGGATCTCCTCAATCCGGATGTTGCGGAATTTCGCGACGCTGCGTGCATCGTGCAACTGGAGGCCGACGGGGCCGCGCTTGGGACGCCCCGGAACCGCCGGGTGCGAGGCTACTTCGACGCCATTCAACTTGACGCGGATTTCAGAGTCTCGAACGGAAATATCGAACGCGTTCCAGTCGTTGTCGATCTGAGCGCCAGGGCGCGCCGGGGCGAACAGGTAGATGCTGCCCGAGGGATACTTCTCGTCCCGGTAGCCGTTCGAGATCTGGATTTCGTGGCCGATGTGCGACGGAGTCTTCTCGGCGTTCCAGGCCGGCGGAACCGCCCAGCGGGCGCGCGACGTGTCCAGAATGGACACGCCGCTGTTCCCCCCGAGAACGGTCCACCATTCGAGATGCAGGTCATACTGGCCGAAGTCGCGCTTCGTGTAGAGCCAAGCCTGGTGCTTCGACTCCTTTGGCCGGCGCTGTCCAAGGAGAGTGCCGTCGCGCATTATCGTCCAGACGCCGTCCCCGATCGATTCCCATTGACTCAGGGACGGGTCCAGCAGGTTCGCCGGGCCGGCGGGCAGCGCGGGAAGCGCCGCGCCGGCCAGTAGAAACGTACGGCGGAGCGGGTGACGCACCATAGCGGCCATTGTAACAACACGTCACGCGGCGTCTCGCAACGGAGGCCGGACCGGCGTACCCTGGTGCGGCGTGCCTTCCGGCGGAGGCGGCGATGTATTGCGCTCGACCCGTCCGGCGAAGTACTCATCGACCGGGTACAGACCGTAGGGCTGGAGTTCCTTGAACACCCGGCCGAGGCGCTGCTGGATGCGATAGACGGCGTGAAAAAAGTTGCCGCGGTCGATCCCCAGACGGGAGCAGCACAGACGCCAGTCGGCGCCGAGCAGGAAATGATAACGGAAGATCCGGTAATCCAGGTCGCTGAGATGGCGCTTGCTGACGAGACAGAAGTCGGCGATGTAGTCCTCGATGAGGCGCTCGTAGGTCAAGCGGCGGTCGCGCCCGCGGCAGGGCACGAGACTGACCTTGGAGATGTACTTCTCCTTGGCCGCGCAGAAGCGGAAGCGCTCGTAGCAGGCGCGGAAAATCGCGCGAAACACGCAATTGCAGGGGACTTCCATGCCGCGGCGGCCGTTGCGTGTCCCGTGGCCTCCGCAGTGCACGCATGAGGGCATGGCGAGCCCGAAAGTCACGTCGCGATCCCAATCCTGGTGAGTCATATCGTCTTTTTCCTTTCGGTGGCATCCGTGGCGGCCCGCCGTGTTACGCTCCCGGCTCACCGTGCCGAGACCGTCAGGGAGCGGTTCACCACAGTCTGCTAAACCAATATTGCGACTAACCGGAAACTTTGAACGACACGAAATGCTCCTGAGGAAGCAATGATAGCCAGCCATTTCGGCCATTTGAAAATAAACTAAACCACTTACAGATGATCCATAAAATTTTCCAATACACCTCTTTTATTCTTGCTTTGTCCGATCTTTTGAGGTATCTATTTCATAGAGGAATCGTTCGTGTGTTTCGAAACCATTCAGGCAAGTCTCGCCGGGGTTGTCCGCGAGCACGTAGCGTCCGGCGCGGCGACTGAACGGGGACTGGCGCGGGCAACCGGCGTCTCTCAACCTCATTTGCACCACATCCTGAAGGGCGCCCGATCGATGACACCGCGCGTCGCCGACCGGCTGATGCGCCATCTCGGACTGGACTTCGCCGAACTGGCGGGCGTGGGCTGCGAAAAGGGCCCGCAAGTCAGACCCGTTCCGCTCCTCGCGGGCATGGCCGGTCCTGGCCAAACCACACCCGATCCAGACACGGTCACCGGCTCGTACCCTCTGCCTGCCTGCGATGTCGCAGCGCTTCTCCGACCCTGCGCGGTCCGCGCGGGCGCCGACCCCGCGCTGGCGGGGTTCCTCGACCCGGGCGACCTGCTGCTTCTGGATTTCGGCGCGGAGGCGTTTGTCCAAGGAAGCTGGCACCTCGCTGCCGACGGCGCCGACTGCGTGATACGGCGCGTGCAGGTGGCTGGTGGGCGCTACGGCTTGAGCGCCGGCCGGGACTGGATTTGGCGCCCGCTGCTACACTTGAGTGTTCTGAATATCGTCCGCGCGCGAGTGGTCTGGATTGGCAAGTCACTGGAACAAATCCCCGCTGCATGACCGGCTGAAACGGCTGGCGGAAAGCATTGACGCCCTGGTCGAACGCGACGAGGCGCAGGCCCGCCGCGCGATCGAGATCGGAGAGCACCGCCGGCGGGCCGCCTGCGAGTTGTTCGCCATCTGCCAGCGCTTCGCCCGCGACGTCAACGAGATGCTCGAGCGGACGCAACTGGAACTCGATCCGCCGGATTTTCCACCCGATTCATTCCGCGAATACGACGTGAATCTCATTCAGATCCACGTGCGCGGGCGGGTTCTGCAGATCGAATTCCAGGCGCCGGACACGTTGATCTCCACAGAAGATTTTCGCGTCCCCTACATTCTCGAAGGCGCCATCCGCTCGTTCAACCAGGACCTGCTCGACCGCAACGCCGTGGACGAGCGGCTGCTGTTCTTCTGCTTCGACAGAGCCGATACGGGGTGGCGGTACTTTGACGCCCGCACCTACCAGAGCGGCATGCTTACCGAGCAATACCTGATCACGGTGATGGAGTCGATCCTGTGATCGAGCTTTCGCAAGGGAACGCCGCCGGATACCTGGCAGCGCACGGGTACCGCGCGGTAGAAGTTTCGGAGCTTCCCGGGGGCGTGTCGAATGTGGTGCTGCTTGCGCGGACGGAGCGCGGACCGGTCGTCGTGAAGCAGTCGCTCGGACGCCTGCGGGTCGAAGCCGAATGGCTGTGCGACCGGAGTCGCATCTTCCGTGAGGCGGACGCGCTCCGATCCCTTCAGGAGGCCGTGCCGGAGGGTAGCCTGCCGCGGGTCCTGTTCGAAGACCGCCAGAACTTCGCGTTCGCGATGACGGCTGCGCCCGACGGAGCAGTGCCATGGAAGAGCAGGCTTCTGGCCGGACAGTGCGAGGAGGAGCACGCGGCGCGCGCGGGCGCCCTGCTGGCGGCGATGGTCCGGGCGAGCTGGCGTTCAGCGGAGTTCGAAGCACGCTTCGGGGACCAGAGCGTGTTCGAGGCGCTTCGGACCGATCCCTACTACCGCACCGCCGCGGCGGCTCACCCCGCCGTGTCGGGCGCGGTGACCGCGCTGATTGACGAGATGGGTGAGCGGCGGCTTGCGCTGGTTCACGGCGACTGGAGTCCGAAGAACTTTCTCGTCGCACCCGGATCGCTGGTCGCGATCGATTTCGAAGTGATTCACTTCGGCGACCCGGCCTTCGATGTGGCGTTTGTTTTGAACCACCTCTTGCTGAAGTCCTTCCACCGCCCCGAAACGCGCCGCGGGTATGCACGGCTGGCCCGCCTGCTGTGGCAGACGTATTCGGCCGGACTGCCGGAGCCGTGTCCATGGATGGAAGCCGCCGTTCTGCGTCACCTCGGCGCGCTGCTGCTGGCGCGGGTCGACGGCAAGTCACCCGCCGAGTACCTGAAGGAGGCTGCGGCGCGGGATACGGTGCGGCGGGCGGCCCTGGAGATGATCCACAATCCGCCGGCGGCGATCGGGACCGTGTTCCCCGATTAGTCGGACGCCACCGGTCCGTCCGAGCGCGCCAGTTCGCCGATGAGCCACTCGCGTTTCTCCATGAGCGCACGGGTGGCGGATTCCATCGACAGCCAGTAGACCATCGCGCCGAGCGCGCCGGCGAACGCGAGCAGCCCATAGAAGACCCATTCGCTCTGGAACGCATAGCGTCCGAGGAACGCCAGGCCGACCGGAAACGCCGCCAGCGGGATGACGAGTAGGACCAGCGCCTGGGAGCGGCTGCCTCCTCCGCCCTGGGCCGAGCGTTCGGGATTGAGCGCCCTGGGCAGGTGAACCGATGTCAGGTTGCCGGCGGCGATCAGGAACGAGCCAAAGACAAGGGTCACGGTGAGTGCTTCGACCAGCAGTTCCGGGCGGAAGCGTAAACGCAGGGCGAAGCTGGCGGCTGCCACCGCCATCACCTCCGCGGCGATGTACAGGCCCGCCGCAATATTCTTCGCCACGATCACTTGCCATAGCCGCACCGGCGCGGCGAAGTAGAACTGGGTGGCCGAACGGTCAAAGCCGAACGCATTCCAGTACGAGACCTGGCCGAGCAGTGTCAGTGCATAGACGGAGACGATCGTCAAAAAGTGCTCGCTCATCACGCCGCCCTGACCGCGACGCAGGACGACCGGGAGCCAGACGAGCAACCCGAAGGTGAAGCCCATGATGAAGACGAGGCGGAATCGCGGCGAGCGCGCGAGCATGCGCACCTCTTTTTCGACAAGTGCGCCCAAGGGGTCCGGCAGGAGAACGCCGGGAAGACGGTAGAGTTTGTCGAAGACCCCGCCGCGAAACAGGGAGCGCTCACTGGCGGCGCTTCCCGCCGCCTGGGCGTCGAAGCGCAGATTGCGTTGGAACTGCCAGCGTCCGAAGCCGTAGCCGGCCAGGGTCCAGGCGGCGAGCAGGAGCCAGGCGATGGGGTCGGCGCCGCGCAACAGGATGGAGGCTGCGGCCGCCCACGGCCACCACCGGGAAGGCTCGGAGACGAAGAAGCGCTCCAGTGCCTCCGGCGGCACGTGCAGGACCAGCAGCAACTGCGGCGCGGCCACCGTGAGGATCATGAAAAGCACAAAGACCTCGCGCAGCCGCTTATGCGCCAGGATGCGCTCGAGCAGGCTGCGCATTCCGGCGGCCAGCGTCAGGTTGAACACGATGAACAGGACCGCGCCCGCGAGCAGCACCGGCAGGCGGCTCCAGCCGCCGAAGTGCGGGTTGGCAAAGATGCCGGCGACACTGCCCGTGAGCACGATCAGCATTTCGATGCCGGTGGAAAGCCGCAAGAGAACTTCGACCCAGAACAGGCGCGCCGGCTCCACCGGATAGACCAGCAGTTTTTTCAGATCGAGAGAAGCACCGAGACTCGCCACCAGCAGCGGGCTGACCTGCCAGTACAACATGACGAACATCAGGCCGCGGGGATAGACGAGTTCCGCCAGCCGGACGTTATCCGTTCCGGCCGTGAATACGAAGGCGCCGAGCGCGAGCGTGACCCAGAGTCCGTACCACAGGGCGGAAGTCAGCAGCGAGAAGATTGCGGCGCCGCGGCCCTGTCCGAAGCGCAGATTGCGCAAGGTCTGCCATTGGGCGCGGAGAATTGCGCCGATCACAGCCAGCCCAGCCGTTCCACGAGCCGCTCGGCGCCGACGACGCGGACGAACAGATCTTCGAGCGTTTCTTCGCCCGCGCGCAGCTCATCGAGCGTGCCCTCGACGGCGATGCGGCCGTGGTGGATGATCGCCACACGGTCGCAGAGGCGCTCGACCACTTCCAGCACGTGTGAGGTCAGGAAGATCGTGGAGCCCTGCGCGACGAGGTCCAGCAGGATACCCTTCATGAGGCGCGCGCCCACGGCGTCGACCCCTTCAAAGGGTTCATCCATCAGGAACAACTCCGGTCCGTGGATGAGGGCGGCGGCCATGGCGACGCGCTTGCGCATGCCCTTCGAGTACTCGGCGATGAGCTTGCGGTCGTCAGCCAGCTCGAACAGGGCGAGCAGGTCGCGCGCCCGGGTTCGGGCGACATCGCGGCGTAATCCATACATGCGTCCGACGAACTCGAGGAACTCCGCGCCCGTGAGGCGGTCGAACAGGAGCGATTCGTCGGGCACGAGGCCGATGCGGCGCCGGATTTGCACCGAAGCCTGAGGCATCGGCAATCCCAACAGCTCAATGGAGCCGGAAGTCGGGGGAATCAGGCCGGTGAGCATCCGGATCGTGGTCGACTTGCCGGCGCCGTTGGGTCCGAGGAAGCCAAAGAAGCAGCCGCGCGGGACCACGAGGTCGACGCCATCGACGGCGGCCTTGGTGCCGTACATCTTGCGGAGGTCGCGAACCAGGATCGCGGGGGCGTCGGACATGCGGTTCCTCTATGGTATGCGATGCGTGCTGTGGAGAGATCGGCTGAGGACTCCGATATGGTGAGTATGACCCCGCCCTCTGTCAGCGGCGCGATCGCGGAGGACCGCGTGCTCGCCGCGCTCGACCGGCTGCCGCCGTTCTCCCCGGTGCTCAACAAAGTGCTCGCCAGCTTGTCGGATGAAGACGTTTCTTTCTCAGAACTTGCAAGCACAATTGAAACCGATACTGTACTGGCGGGGACCCTCCTGCGGATCGTCAATTCGCCCCTCTACGGCCGGCGCGCCACGATCAATTCGGTCCGGCATGCGGTAGCCATCATCGGAATCGTCAAGATCCGCAACCTGGTGCTTGGCCTGACCGTGTCCCGGCGCTGGACCGCCGCTCAGATCCCGAAGCGCTGGTCGATGCGCCATTTCAACATCCATTCCCTGGGCGTGGCGCTGTTGACCGACACCCTGGCGTTGTCAATGCCGGTTCCCTACCCTGAGGGCGGCTTTGTCGCGGGTCTGCTGCACGATATCGGAAAGCTGCTGGCGGCGACGGCGGCGCCGGAAGAGTTCACCCTCGCGATGACCCGCTGCGAGGTGAACGGGATGCCGTTTACCGAGTACGAGGCCGATCAGCTTGGAGTCCGGCACGCAGAGTTGTCCCGCCTGGTTCTGGAGCGATGGAATCTGCCCGTGCCGATCCGGGACGCCGTGGCCTATCACCATGATCCTGCGCTCGCCGACGGAGGCAGCCTGAACCTGGCACACCTGGTTGAGGCCGCCGATGCATTCGTCACGGGCTTGGGATTCCCGGCGATCCAGAACATCCCGGCACGCCCGCCGTCCGACGCGCACGCCGTGGGCGAGCGAATCGAAGCCATCCGGGGAGCATTCGAGGCGGAGTTCGAGTCGCTGCGCGGATTCCTCTAGCTTTCTCAATCCGCGGCGGCGGGACGGGCGAGAGAAATCAGCCGGTCTTCGAATGCGTAGTCGGCTTTCTCGCGCTTGTGGTTGCGCTTGTACCACTGGTAAGTCTCGGCCAGCCCCTGGTCGAACGGCGTCGGCTGCACGCCCAGGATCCGCTTCACTTTCGCCACCACTTCTGTGATCGCTGGAATGTCGAAGTAGAAGCCGAAATAAAGCGGCGGGGCCATCGGGCTGCCGCCTGCTTCGGCGATGCGGTCGCGCGGCACCCGCACCAGATCGGGCTTCTTTCCCGCGGCGTCGCCCAAGGCGTTGACCAGTTCAAACTGAGTCACCGGCTTGTCATTGGCGATGTTGAAGGCTTCGCCCACCGCTCCCGGCTCTGTCAGCGCCCTCTGGCAGGCCAGGACCAGATCCTTCACGTAGACAAACTGCATCAGACGGTGCCCGTCGCCGGGCAGGATGATCGGCCGGTTGTCGCGCAGGCGGTCCCAGAAGAAGGCTTCGCGGTAAAAAGGATTGCCCGGCCCGTACACAAATGGCGGGCGCAGCGTCACCACGGGAAAGCCGGTCCGCTGGTGGAGCAGGAACAGCATCCGCTCTGTCATGGCCTTGTTGCGGACGTAGAGATCGGGATGGTCGTCGGGCGCGAGCGGGTCGCCTTCGTGGTGGTTGAGGCCGTCGCCGTAAGCAGCCACGCTGGACATGAACACGTAGCGCTGCAGGCGGTCGCCGCAGGCATGGACGAGCGCCTCCACCTGCTGGGACGTCGTGCCACGCTCCCAGTCGTACACGTTGTCGAAAATGGCGTCGAAGAATCGGCCCGCGAGGGCGTCGCGGACGGCTTTGGGGTCATTGCGGTCGGCGATCAGGTTCTGCACGCGCCGGCCCAGATCGTGCTTGGGCCGGCGGTGCATCACCGTCACATCGTGACCGTCTTTGAGGAGGTTGGCGACAAGCTGTTTGCCGATAAACAGCGTGCCACCGACGACCAGAATCTTCATCGGGACAATCCGCGGATCAGTCGTAGTATTCCAGGCCGAGGTGCGTAATCAGGTCCTCGCCCCGCATCCACCGCAAGGTGTTCTTGAGCTTCATCAACTGGATGAAGATATCATGCTCGGGGTAGAGGCCGGGAGCCGTCATCGGCGCCTTGAAGTAGAACGATAACCACTCCTGTACACCGCGCATCCCGGCGCGTTGCGCAAGATCGAGGAACAGCACGAGATCGAGGACCAGGGGCGCGGCAAGGATCGAGTCGCGGCAGAGGAAATCGATCTTGATCTGCATTGGATAGCCAAGCCAGCCGAAGATGTCGATGTTGTCCCAGCCTTCCTTGGCGTCGCCACGGGGCGGGTAGTAGTTGATGCGGACCTTGTGGTAGATGTTCTTGTACAAGTCCGGGTAGAGATCCGGCTGGAGGATCTGCTCAAGCGCGGACAGCTTGCTTTCTTCCTTCGACTTGAACGAGCCAGGATCGTCCAGCACTTCGCCATCGCGGTTGCCGAGGATATTGGTCGAGAACCAGCCAGATACACCGAGCATCCGCGATTTCAGCCCCGGCGCAACCAAGGTCTTCATGAACGTCTGGCCGGTCTTGAAGTCCTTGCCACACACCGGCAGGTTCATGTCGCGGGCCAGTTCGAGCAGCGCCGGGCAATCGACAGTGAGGTGCGGGGCGCCGTTGGCGTAGGGAACGCCGCTCTTGAGGGCGGCATAGGCGTAGATCTGGCTCGGCGAGATCTCGGCATCGGAGTTCCGCAGGCCTTCTTCAAACGCCGCCACAGACTGGTGCACAGCTCCCGGCTGGTGATGGACCTCGGTCGACCCGCACCAGATCATGACGCAGCGGCTAACCCCGGTATTCTCGCGGAACTTCCGGATGTCCTCGATCAGCGCTTCTGCCTTGTCCATCTTCGACCCACCCTGCTTTACGTTGGGGCCATTCAGACGGCGGACGAAATCCTGGTCAAAGACGGCGGAGTGGGGCTTGATCGCGTCGAGGGGTTCTTTGAGTTTTTCGAGGGTGGGCTGCTCCAGGACGCCGGCCTTTTCGGCGGCTTCATAGCAGGTGTCAGGAAAGATGTCCCAGGTGGCGAACTCGAGATCTTCGAGCCGGGCCAGGGGTACGAAATCCCGGATCAGTGGACTGCGGCCTTCCGTGCGCTTGCCGAGGCGAATGGTCGACAACTGGGTGACCGAGCCGATCGGCTTGGCCAATCCCTTCTTAATCGCTTCTACTCCAGCGATGAACGTCGTCGTCACGGCGCCCATGCCAGGAATCAGGACACCCAGTTTCCCTTCGGCTGGGGCGACTTGCGGAATTTCTTTACTCAAAACAGCATCTCCTTGGGATCAGCCCCCATTGGGTGGCGCGAGGAGGCGGAAGCCAGGCAGGCGCGCATCGTTCCGGGAAGGCGGCTAGACCCGGTATAATAGCAGATTCATGCAAGAGGGCGCGACCGGCACTCTCACGGCGATCATTGTCGACGACGAGGCCCTGGCACGGGATGAACTGGCCTTTCTTCTCAAAGACTTCCCCGATGTCGAACTGCTGGCGACGGGGAGCAACGGGGTGGAGGCGGTGGATCTGATCACGCGCTACGAGCCCGATCTGGTGTTTCTCGACGTCCAAATGCCGGGTCTCGACGGGATGGGCGTCGTGCGGCGCCTGCGGGAGCGGGGCGCTGATCTCCCACACATTGTCTTCACCACGGCCTTCGACCAGTACGCCGTGGAAGCCTTCCGCCTGGAGGCGCTCGACTACCTGCTTAAACCGGTGGAGCACGAACGCCTGGCGGCCACCGTGGAGCGCGCCCGCCGCACCGCGGCCGAGAGGCAGCCGAAGCCGCTGCCCGAAGCGCCGCGAACCGCGCCGGTGCGCGCCAAACTCCTGGTCCGTAAAGAGAATCGTAACTTCATCATCGACGCTCAAGACCTGATCTTCGCCACCATCGATGACGGACAGATTACCCTGGTCGCCACCAATGTCGAGGGGTTGTCCAACTACCGCACGATCGAAGAGTTGCAGGCGAGCCTGGACCGGGAACAGTTCTGGCGGGTCCACCGCTCGTACCTCGTCAACATCAACCGCATCCGCGAGGTGGTGCCGTGGTTCAAGTCGAGCTTTCAGTTGCGGATGGAGGATCGCAAACAGACCGAAGTCCCCGTGAGCCGGGTGCAGACGAAACGCTTGCGGGAGCTGTTCCGGCTGTAATTTTTGTGTGACAGGGCGTGATATCCTGACTAAGCGGGGCAGATGGACCTATTCGAACGCAGCCGTGTTTCTTGCGGCGGCCGCATTTGCCTCGGTGTTCTTTATCAACTACTGCGACTGGGTGTTCGATTGCGGCTGCCAATCGTTGTGGGCGGGTGCCGCCGACCACTGCAACATTCACAGCGGGCCCCGGTACTGTCCCTGGTGTGCGCGCAACCCGGCGCCGGCGTACCTGGGGATTGTGATTCCGCAGGCGCTGATCGCTTTCCGGCGCGGACCATGGAGCTGGTACACGCGGTTGGCCGCGGCGCTGGCGGCGTTTCCGGTGTGCGGGGGGATCGCGGCGTTGATCTACGGTTGGACTACAGGATACTGGAGCTAGGGTGTCGCAAGCATCGTTTCTTTTGTTTATCGCGTTCGTATTCGTCCTCGCCATCATCTTGGAAGGCGGTGGCGGTGGCGGCGGGAAGCGTGCGCGCCTCCGGATCTGACCCGTGCCATCCGTCCTGATTGCCGGCGGCGGGCTCTCAGGCCTGGCGGCGGCTGCTGCGCTGGCGGAAGCCGGCTTCTCTGTGACGGTTCTCGAATCGCGCGGTTTCCTTGGCGGCCGCGCCAGTTCATACCCTCTCCAGGATGCGGACGTCATCGACAACTGCCAGCATGTCCTGCTGCGCTGCTGCGTCAATCTCCTGGACTTCTACCGCCGCCTGAACGTGGCGGACCGCATCCGGTTCCACCGGACATTTCACTTTCTCGAGCCGGGCGGGCGGGAGTCACGGCTCGAACGGGGGCCTCTGCCCGCTCCGCTGCACTTCTCCGGTGCCTTCCTGCGCATGGCCTGTCTGGATCTCCCGGACAAAGTGTCGATCGTCCGGGGCCTGCTCGCGTTGCAGCGGGAACGCGGGCGGGATGACCTCGACCGGATCTCGATGTTGGACTGGCTGCACGAGAAACGGCAGACGCCCCGAGCGATCACCCGCTTCTGGAACCAGGTACTGGTGAGCGCGATCAACGAGGATCTCGACCGGATGGCAGCCAGCCACGGATTCCAGGTCTTCTGGCTCGGCTTCCTCAGCAGCGCCGATTCGTACGAAATGGGTGTGCCGGACGTCCCGCTGGGCGATCTCTACGCCGCCGGCTTGTGGGACCGGTTCGGAACGGTTCGCCTCTGCCCCCGGACTCCAGTGGAGGCGATCGAGACCGATGGAGGCCGGGTTCGTGGCGTGAGAGCCGGCGGCGAGCATTGGACCGCCGACGCCTACATCGCAGCTCTCGAACCGCACCGTGTGAACGGGGTCTGTCCCTCTCTGGACCTCGATCTTTCCTGGGTCGAGTACTCCCCGATTGCCGGAATCCACCTCTGGTTCGACCGGCCTGTGACGGAACTACCGCACGCGGCGCTGCTCGACCGCACCATTCAATGGATGTTTAACAAGAAGGATGGCCGCTACCTGCAGGTTGTGGTCAGCGCCGCCCGCTCCCTCGCCGGCATGGCGAAGAACGACGTGGTGGAGCTGGCGCTCCGGGAGCTGGGCGAGTTCCTGCCCGCAGTGCGGGGGGCGCGCCTGGAACGGAGCCACGTCGTCAAGGAGATGCGCGCCACGTTTTCCGCCAAACCGGGGATCGAAACGCTACGGCCAGAGCCCCAGACCAAGCTGGCGAACCTCTTCCTGGCGGGCGACTGGACAAGGTCCGGGTGGCCCGCGACCATGGAGGGCGCTGTCCGCAGCGGATACCGGGCGGCGGAGGCGGCGGCCGCGGCTCTGGGCGTGCCCGCGCGCTTTCTGCTGCCGGACATCGCCTGAACGATTACACTGAAACGTGCAGCAAACCGAACCGGTTGGCATCGCGGGAAGCGGGCGGATCGGCCAGACGCTCGGGCGCATCCTGATCGCGATGGGCGAGCCGGTCGTCTGCGTTGCCGGACGTTCGCCGGAACGCACAGCAGCCGCCGCGGCGTTCCTGGGGGGCGTCTCCGCTGTCCGATACGAGGAACTGGGACTCCGTGCCCGGCGGTGGCTGATCTGCGTACCGGACGACGCGATCGAAGAGGTGGCCGCGCGCATCGGACCGCGGCAAGGCATCGCCCTGCACACGTGTGGGGCCAAGGGCCACGAGGCGCTGCGCGCGATCGCCGGCGCATCGCTCGGGACCCTGCATCCGCTGCAGACGGTTCCCGATCCCGCGACCGGCGTTGAAGCGCTCCGCGGCGCGGCGTTCGCGGTCTCGGGCGATGCCGAAGCAGTCGCCTGGGCCGAACGCATCGTGCGCGCGGCTGGCGGCATGGTTCTGCGAATCGAAGATTGGGCGCGCCCGCTGTATCACGCCGCGGCGGTGCTCGCGAGCAACGCGTTGACGGCCCTGCTCGACGCGGCGCGGACGGCGATCGAGGCCGCGGGCGTGGGGCCGGGCGACAGCCTGCGCGCCCTGGGTCCGCTCGCACGGGCGAGCTTGGACAACGCGCTGCGCCTGGGTCCGGAAGCAGCCTTGACCGGCCCGGTCCGCCGCGGCGACGCGCGTCACGGTGGCGGCGCACCGCAACGCGTTGCGCGGGCTGCCCGAACCGGTCGGGGATCTGTACCGCGCGGCCGGGCTGCACGCCCTCGGCCTGGCCGAAAAACAGGGTGTGTCCCCGTTCTTGGCGGCCCAGGTCAGGCGGGTCTTGGAATAGGCGTATCGACATGGAACACTTCACGCGGGTCCGCATCCCGGACCTTATGCAACGCAAGGCCGCAGGGCGCAAGATCGCCATGCTGACGGCCTATGACGCGACGATGGCGCGGTTACTCGACCGCGCGGGCATCGATATCCTGCTCGTCGGCGACTCGCTCGGCATGGTGATCCAGGGGTATGACACCACCATTCCTGTCACACTCGACGCGATGGTCCACCATGCGCGGGCTGTCGCCAACGGCGCCAAACGGGCTTTGGTGGTGGCCGACCTGCCGTTCCTGACTTACCAGGTGAGCGACGCCGAAGCCATTCGCAACGCCGGACGCCTGATCCAGGACGGGGGTGCGGCGGCGGTCAAGATGGAAGGCGGCGCGCCTGTCGCACGAGTCGCGGCAAAGATGGTGGAGGCGGGCATCCCCGTGATGGGACACATCGGCCTGACGCCGCAGGCGGTGCACCGCCTGGGAGGGTTCCGCATTGCCGGCAAGACCGAACCGGAAGCGGAGCAACTGCTTGAAGACGCCAAGGTGCTCGAAGCAGCGGGCGTCTTTGCGATCGTGCTCGAGTTAATGCCGGCCGGAGTTGCCGCCCGCATCACGGCGGAACTGAAGATCCCGACCATCGGCATCGGCGCGGGCGCCGGCTGCGACGGGCAGGTGCTCGTCAGCTACGACGCGTTCGGGATGTTCGACGGGTTCGCGCCGAAGTTCGTGAAGCAGTACGCCAATCTCGGTGAGCAGGTGGTGGCGGCGGCCCAGGCGTACGCCGAAGATGTCCGCGGAGGCCGTTTTCCGGCCGAAGAGCACACTGTCTCCGTCAAGCCGAAATGATCGTTGAAGCCACGATTGCGGGCATCCGGCGCCGCCTCGGCGGCCGACGGCCGGTCGCGCTCGTCCCGACAATGGGCGCGCTGCACGAGGGCCACGGCGCGCTGATGGACGCCGCGCGCCGCGACGGTGGGATCTGCGTGGTCTCGATCTTCGTCAACCCGATCCAGTTCGATCGCCCGGACGACTACGCGAAGTACACGATCGATCTGAGCCGGGATAAGGCGTTCTGCGAAGCCCACGGCATGGACGCGATCTTCGCTCCGGCGCCAGAGGAGATGTATCCGCAGCCGCCCGCCACATTTGTCGAAGTGAGCGGAATCTCCGAGCATCTTTGCGGGCGTTTTCGTCCTGGCCATTTCCGCGGCGTGGCGACGGTGGTGGCCAAGCTGTTTCAGATTACCGGTCCGGACCGGGCGTACTTCGGGGAAAAGGATGCGCAGCAGCTCGCCGTGATCGAGCGCATGGTGGCGGACTTGAACATGCCCGTGGCGATCGTCCCGGTGCCGACCGTGCGGGAGCCGGACGGCCTCGCTCTCAGTTCCCGTAACCGCCGCCTGGCGCCCGAGCAGCGGCGCGTTGCACCCGCTCTGTACCGTGCCCTGGAGGCCGCCAAGCGGCAGTTGGAGCAGGGCACGAGCGATCCGCGGGTGGCGGTTCAGGCGGCGGAAGCGGTGCTCGCCAGTGTGCCGGAATTCCGGGTGGAATACCTGGAGATCGCCTGCGCCGCCAGCATGGCGCCGGTGGAACGCATCGACGGGCCGGTCCGCATCGCCGCGGCGGCGTGGCTCGGCGACGTGCGGCTCATCGATAACGTCCTGTTCACGCCTTGAGTTCGTCCAGCACGTGGCGGCAATTCAGGATCTTTTCCGCCAGGTCGAGCGGGCGGTAGTAGTAGTGGTTCGTCGCCTCGTAGCCGATGACGGAATGGCGGCGGGCCAGCGTGTAGAGGCGGCGCGCCAGGCGCATTTCGTCGAGAGCGACGGTGCGCATCGTAGCCCGATCCCCAGCCTCCCGCGCGATGTAGAACGCGAATTGATTCGCCGTGGAGCGGAAGTGCAGCCCGCAGACCTCGGCAATGGCCAAATCCTCCCGCGCCGCAAAGCGGGCGGCGGCTGGGACGCGCTCCATCGCCCGGCGGAACACCGGCAGCGCCTGCTCCCAGCCCGAGGCGACTTTCTCGAACTGCGCATGTGCGATGGCTGGCGGATAAGCGCCGCTCCAGCGTTTGTGGCCGTCCTGCGGGAACAGGATCATGCTCGGAGCGATACCGGTCGGCTCGACGCGCAGCAGGTTGGCTGGACCGTGCTGCGTGGGAATCACGTAGACGGCGACACCGTAGGGAAACTCCTCGAACGCGCGGCTGAAGCCGTGCCACGCCTCGACCGCCAGCGGCGCGGCCGAACCGTAGCGCGCGCGGGCGACCCGGTCGAGCGCTTCATCGATCGACGGCACGGGACGGCGGTAGAACTCGCGGGCGACCTCCAGGTTCGGTGACGGATACCCGCCCAGGGTCCAGGAGAGCATCAGTCCGCTGACTCCCTCGCGCGTCAGATTCGCGCAGTGCCGGGCCACCAGCGGCGGCACCGGGATGTAAGGCGTCGCGGAGATCTCCCAGGTGTTGTTGATCTGCATTTTAGCGAGCGCCTTCAGCCCCGCGTCGAGGGCCCGCGACCAGTTGGCCTTCGCCCTGGGGCCGGGGCCGACGACGGAGATCGAATACTCCCCCACCGTGGTCGGGACACCGCCGCGCTTCAGCGGGATCGACCATTCGCTGACCGAGATCAGTCCCGCATCGCGCGGCAATTTCGGAATCAGGTTCCGCGAAAGCTCTTCCGGCCAAGCCCAGTCCCAGACGAAGAAGTCGGCGCTCGGGCTCGCGCGGCGCAGACCCCGGTGCATGGCTTCGAGCGCTTCGCCCACACCTTCCCAGATGCTGCGCTTCGCACAGCGCGGGCACAACTCGGGACGGCGGCGCGAGAAGCAGTTCGTGAAGTTTTCCGACATTGAGATGGAAAACATCCCGGCCAGCGCTGGCGCGGCACGGAACACCTGCTCCACGCCTTCAGCCAGCCATTCGCGGACCTCAGGCTGGGCCGTGCAGAGGGCGAACAGGCCGCGGTCCTCGCTGCCGCGAAGATGCTCGCGCCCGCGGAACCAGGCGTCCGGCATGGCGCGCGGTTCGTTGAGGTAGAGGTACAGCTTCAGGCCGTGCCCGCGGAGCCGCTCAGCGAGGCGCGCCAGGTTCGCCAGCCGCTCCTTGGCGCCGTCGCCGAAATCCGGGAATCGGGGCGACTCGACCAGCGTGTGCAGCACACCCTGCATCCAGACGCCGTTGACCCCGGCCGCGACCAGCCGCTGCGCATAGCCGTCGGGGAATGGATCGAGGTCCGGCTCCATCAGCGGATCCCCGTAGAGCGCGAAGTAGGAATAGACGTAGCGCGGGTCAACGGCGGCGTCGTGCAACGGTTCGTGAGGCTCGGCCAGCGGTGCGCTGAGGCGCGCGATGAACGAGAACGGCGGATCGCCCGGGTAGTCGAGCTCGGCGCCGAAGGTCTGCCGCAGCACGCGCCGCATCTCCGACGCCCGCCGCCGCGCGGCGGCATCGGGAGCGCCGTAAGTGACCGGCTCGCAGTGCGGCTTGGGACCCAGCTTGTGATCGAGGAAATCGTCTTCCTTGAGGGTGTAGGTGAGCTTCTCATCGGTCCAGCCGAGCAACTGCCGCATCTGCTCGCGCGGGAGGAGGTGCCAGTTCTGCCGGATCACCGTGATGTAGATGCGACGAAGCTGATCGTCCGTCAGCGTGCGCTTCAGCGGCAGCCCCATCGAGCGGCCCAGTGCGTCGATTGCGTCGGGCGCGCAACCGGCCACCTCCGCCATCCGGTCGAGATTCGCCAGTTCCCAGTTGCGCCAGACGAACTGGTGGAGGCGGCTGGGAAAGTGCGGCTCGTTGAGGGCGGGCGTGGCTCCGCGCACCGGCGGCACCAGGAGCGCGCCCGCTCCGGCCAGAAACCCGCGCCGCCCGATGGTCATAGCCGGTTGAATCCTTCGGTGAGTTCGATCGAGGTGCCCCAGGGATCGGTCAGCCAGGCGGCATGAACGCCGAGTTCCCTCACCCTCGTGTACTTCTTGTCGAACTTGACGCCCGCCTTTTCGAGCCGCTTGCAAAACTCCTTCAGGTTGCGGACCTCGAAGCCGATCTTGTCCACAGCGCGCCCTTTGGTCGGGACGCGGTCCTGGCCCTCGGAGAAGGTCAGGTTCACACCCGGCAGGTCGGCCGCCTGGAACTGTCCGCGCTGCCCGCCGACGGCGGCGAACGTTTTCACGTACCAGTCCTTGATCGCAGGCACGTCGGGCGTGAAGAAGTGCACGTGGTGGTGCGCCACAGGTTGGGCAAGCGACGGATCTTCGGTCAGCTCAATCTTCACGTCATCGGGACCCATGATGAACGCCTGGTAGGTCTTCTGCGGCGGATTGAACCAGTAGTCACCCTTGGCGCGTCCGCCGGAGACCTCGGTCTGGGTGACGAACCGCACACCCTGCGCCTTCATCGTCTTGTGTAGCGCGCGGACATCGCGCACGAGGAACCCGAGGTGATCGACGCTCGAGCCCTTGCTGCCGCCAGAGGAGTAATTCTTGCGCAGGATCACGATCACGTCGGGAAACTTGATCGCGTCGTACGGTCCCGCCTTGATGGCTGTGCCGCCCAATGAGTCCACCCAGAAGCGCTTCTGCACTTCGACGTCGGTGACGTTGAGCCAGATGGCGCCCATGGACACGCCCGCTTCGTTGGGGCCGGCCAGTTGTCCGGATGCGGCGCCGGCGAACGCGGCCAACGCCAGAAGAGTCTTCGCAAATCGCATGTTGCCCTCAGCGTAGCACCATCATCGTGAGCGGTTGCCGTTGGAGGCGAACAGCTCCGCCCAGCGGATGCGGCCAGTGAGCTGCATCACGACGAACAGCGTGACGATCGAAGCAACGGTGACGCAGAGGGCGCTGTATCCCTTCAGGAAGAAGGTGTAGGAGAACCCGACGAGATACAGGAACTGCAGGATGCCCGCCTCCCGCAACGCGAACCGTATGCCGACGACGAGCCGCAGGTAGGAGATCACGAGGAAGACCGAAACCACGGAGCTGATGGCGAACGCGAGATGGATGTCGATCAGATCCGCCGTGTAGGCCAGCAGCAGGTGGAACGCGAAGAACGCCGCGGCCACGAAGAAGTAGTTCATCGGGTGGATCTCGATCCGGCGCAGAACCGTGATGATGAACAGCAGGAAGAAGAAGAACATCAGGGACACGGGCGCGAAGAAGGTGATGCGTCCCACCAGTTCGCCGGGTTGCAGTTTGGCGGGCATGTCCATGGCGATATTTAGACTGGAGAGCAGCTTCGCGTAGCGCCACTCGAGCCGCCAGCCGTCGCCCTGTTTCTGTCTGCCGGTGGCCGACAGGCTGTTGGGCGGGAAATCGATGCGATCGAAGTTCGTCGTCATGGTGAGGAGGAAGTCGTTCACTTGTGACACCCCCTCCTGGAAGCGGTACTTCCACTGGTCCAGACCGCGCGACCGGTAGGCGCCAGAGAACTCGATGGCGCCCCCGGCGGGCACTCTGCGGCTCACCAGCAGCTTTGCCTGGCGGATTTGGTTCGAGACGTCGTCTCCCGCGAAGGTGGCGCGGAATTCGTCGTACAGCGCCTGGCCTTCGGGAAGGGCGAACTCGACGAAGACTTCCTGCTCCTCGCTCGACGGGTTGACGAAGCGGTAGGCGCCCGCGAACGCAACCGTGTACGTGCTGTACCACGCCAGTCCCTTGCGGCGGTGAGCGAGTTGGAGATCGGCTTCGATCCGGCTGCTTTCGAGCGGCACGTTCACCTTGGCGCGCCTCGGACGGGGCGCTTCCCCGCCCTTGCCGTCGGGCTTGGTCTCGTCGGCTTCGGCCGGCTCCAGCGGACGCCAGAACCAGGCAGAGGGAGAAGCCTGGACTTGACGCGTGCCCCAGATCGATTCGACCTTACCGCCGAGTTCCCTCGATGTCTCGGAGGTGCGCACAAACACGGACGTCCCGAGAATGGACCACGCCACGCAGGTGGCGAGATAGATGGCGACGATGGCGAGGATGCGCCGTGTCATGCGACCCTCCCCGGCAGAGAAACGGATGCGGTCAGCCCTCCGAATGTGCGCCGGCGGCGGCGGTACTCAGTGACGGCTTCGCGAAGATCGTCCGCACCGAAGTCCGGCCACAGCACCGGGGTGAAGCAGAGCTCGGCGTAGGCGGCTTCCCAGAGCAGGAAATCACTCAAGCGCTGCTCGCCCGCCGTGCGGATCAGCAGGTCGACGTCCGGCGGCGGGTCTGGCTCCCCGTATGCCGCGGCGAGGCGGCGAGAGAACGTGTCCTGGGTACACGCCACGCCAGCCGCCGCGGCGATTGCGTCGCGGGACGAGTAATCGACCGCGATGCGGAGCGTCAACTTGCCGCCGCCGCGCGTCCGTTCCTCGGCTGCGGCCAGCACCCGGACCACGGACTCCGGCAGACGGTCCCGGCGGCCGATCGCGCGCAGGGCGATTCCGTTCGCCACGCAGCGATCGACCTCGCGGCACAGAAAATCCTCCATCAGCCGGAACAGGGCGCGGACCTCATCGCCGGGACGCTTCCAGTTGTCCTGTGAGAAGGCGTAAACCGTGAGGACGCCGATCCCTTCGCCGGGCGCGCACTCGACAACACGCTCGAACGCGCGCGCCCCGGCACGGTGACCGGCGGTTCTGGGGAGCCCCCTGGCTTGGGCCCAGCGACCGTTTCCGTCCATGATGATCGCGGCGTGAATTCTGCCTGGTATCTGCCAAGTACTTTGTGTCATAAAGTTCCTCTCCAAAAAAAATTAGGTTCGCGCGGCGCGGATCAACCGCTCCATGTGGTCCAGGTACCGGCCGAGCGCGCTGCGCCCGGTCTCTGTGAGGCGGAAGGTGGTCTTCGGGACACGCCCGTCGAATCCCTTCTCACAACCGATGTAGCCTGCTTCTTCGAGTTTGCGGGCGTGGATGCTGAGATTGCCGTCGGTGCTGCCGAGCAGGTTCTTCAATTCGTTGAATGTAAGGCTCTCATTGACGGCGAGAATGCTGACGATGGCGAGCCGCACACGCTCGTGGATGAGCTGGTCGGCGACCGGATCGGCGAGCACGGTGCGGGTGATCCGCTCGGGCACCCGCGACGGAGGCAGCTTCGGGGCGGCGTTCTTACCCATGATGTTTCCTCGCGATATAAAGGCCGAACCCGAGGTGGAGCCCGCCGAAGCCCGCCAGCAGGCAAGCCGGAACGAGCCATGCCGGTGCGAACAGAGCCGCCGCGCCAAGCACGAAGAAGCACAGACCCATTGCCGGGACGCTGCGCACCGACGCGGATCCGCCGGTAACGACGCCGGTGCCATAGAGCAGCAGCCACATCGCTCCCAGCAGCGCCTCGTTGCCCTGCGGCAACACGACGATCGTTAGCAGCAGCCCCGCCACCAGCGGTGGCGCGAGATTCAGGAGGAACTTCCGGGCCGGCACCGAGAGAAGGTTCGCCCTGCGCCGCCGCGCCTTCCACGCAATGGATGCCCAGCCCGCCGCGACGGCAAGTGCCGCGCATCCGATCCAGGTCCAGGCCCAGGCTGCGGAGCCCGACAACGGCCGGCTGATCCACCAGGCCGCGCAGCCCAGCCAGCCGATGGCGAACAAACCCCATCCGGAGACGGCGGTGAACGCGGACGCTCCCTCCATGGCATCGCGGATGAAGCGGAGGTTCTCGTGCGCGCGGTGTTCGATCGAGACGACCGGCTGCGGCCTGGAAGCCATGTGTCGATGGTAGCAGGAGTCTGGCCATCTGCCAAGTACTTTTTTATACAAAGCGCAGCACCAAAAAAAGGGCCCACGCCGAGCCGATTCCGGCCGGAGCGGGCCCGCTTAGGGAAGCGTTGAAACCTGGAAAGCTGTTTACCGGCCGCGCCCTCCCCGGCCACCGCCACCACCGCCGCCGCCGCCGCGGGCACCACTGCTCCCGGACGAAGGTGCGCTGCCTCCGCGCATGCCTCCGCCACCGCCGCCGCGGGAGATGGAACTGCCGCCGGAGGGCCGGCTAAATCCACCGCTACCTCCTCCGCCACGGAACGTGGGACCGGAGGACCTGCCGAGGCTCGACCCTCCGCCCGACATCCGACCGCCATCGAAGCCGCCGCGAGGGGTCACGAACTCGCGGCTCTGGCTGCGGCTTTCCCTGCGGCTGCCCGAGGGGGCACGTTCGCGTACGATCGGCGGGTTCATCCGGATCGATTCGCCGCCCCGGTCGCGTCCGGCCGATCCGAAACCACGCCCGGTGTCCGGACGGCTCGCTGGCTGCGATTCGAAGCGCCGCCAGCCATCACGATTCTGGCTGCGGTCGACCGGAGTATTTTGCCGCGGTTCGGCGCCCGCGCCGCGGGAGTCTCCGCGATCAAGACCCCGGATACCCGACGCAGGCTCGCCGAAGCTACGCCATGTCCGGTCCTGTTGCTGCCGGGCTTCGGGCCGGGAGCCAACGGCCCCGCCCCGGCTTTCCGGCACGGGAACCGCGGACGGCTCGCCGAAACGGCGCCAGCTCCCTTGCCGTTCGGCACGCTCGGGCTGTCCGGAACGGACGCTGCCACGATCCACCGCCGCGCCTTCGGAGCGGCCTTCGCCTAACGTCCGCCCGCTGCCTTGCCGTTCGGTACGATCGGGCTGTCCGGAGCGCACGCTGCCGCGATCCACCGCCGCACCCTCGGAGCGGCCTTCGCCTAATGTCCGCCAGCCACCCTGCCGCTCGGCACGATCGGGCTGTCCGGAGCGCACGCTGCCGCGATCCACCGCCGCACCCTCGGAGCGGCCTTCGCCTAATGTCCGCCAGCCACCCTGCCGCTCGGCACGATCGGGCTGTCCGGAGCGCACGCTGCCACGATCCACCGCCGCGCCTTCAGCGCGGCCTTCGCCTAACGTCCGCCAGCCACCCTGCCGCTCGGCACGATCGGGCGGTCCGGAGCGCACGCTGCCGCGATCCACCGCCGCGCCCTCGGAGCGGCCCTCGCCAGCCCTGCGTCCCGCGCCGCCTTCGGCTCCGCGCCGGTCAATCGGTCCGGCGCCCTCGTTCCTCGCCGAGACAGCCGGAGTTCCGCCCCGCTCGAAGGCCCGGCGGCTCACCGCTTCCATGCCACGGCGCTGGTCGTCGAACGGCACGCGGTCGACGGCCTGGGTTTCGCGCCGGCTATAGAACCGGCCATTGTCCACGTTGCGGGCAATCGGCCCGCGAATCGTTGCCTCGCGATCGGAAACGCGGAGGCTTTCGCGGCCCGGAGCGACAGGCAGTGCGCCTTGCACGAGGCTCGCCCGCCGGAAGTCGGCGTCGCCCATCGCTCCGCCGCGGCGGCCTCGCACGAACCCGTCGCCGTCCACCGCCGTCACCGCGTTGCGGATACGAGCATTGCGGTAGTTGTTGGTGATGTTGATGTTCGTGATGTTGACGCTATTGTCGATAAAAGTCCGGTTGCGGAACCCACCGTAAAACCCGCGCCCCCACCACGGACGGAATGGCTCGTACGGAGCCAGCGGGATCCATCCGACATGGCCGAAGCCGATGCCGACTCCCACGCCCCGGCCCCATCCCACGAAAGCGACCAGACCCGGATTCCAGAAGTGGCGCCCGCCGAACGCGCCCGGATACCAGCACCAGCCCCAGGCTGGTTCAAAGAACCAGCGTCCGTAGTGGAACGGCGCCCAGCCCCAGGGATCGTAGCTGACCCAGCTCCAGCCATACCAGTCCATCCAAGCCCAGCGGCCATGGCGGTAGGGCGCCCAGCCGACGGCCACGTTCGGCCGCCAGACCCTGCCGTAGGTACCGGCCGTGACCCACGTGCCGTGGTCGTCCAGATCCTCAATTCCATAAATGTCCTGGCTGACGTACTGCCGCGACGGGCTCTGTTCGAGCCGCCGGTCCCTATCCCGGTTCCAGACGTCCCACTCATCGGCGGCCGGAGCACGGACGGACTGAAACTCCGGATTCCCGGTGTCCCCGCGCAGGCGCATTGCTCCGCCGGCGTTCACCCGCTCCATGCCGGTTGGCGTAAACACCTCAAGCTGCCCGGATCGGACCACAATCTCGGTCTCTCCGTCGTCAGTCACGGCAATGCGGTAGCTGCCCGGTCCAGCAGGACGCAAGGCGACCTGCGGCGTGCTGATCTCCATGTCGGATTCGGCATCGCGCAAGACATTCAAATTGACCAACCCCCGCGCCAACTGTACCTGGTACCGGCGCCACACCAGCTCGCTCAGGCGCACCTCCGTATACGGCCCCAGCCGCAGGAACGTCGAGCGGTCGAACTGCACTTCAGCGCGTGTCCTGGCGCCGCTCAGCACACGGTCATCGACCACCAGCGGAGCGTTCAGTGCGCCAGCCACAAAATCTCCGGAGATGCCCCGGCGGATCGAGACATCGCCGCTGATGAGACTCAGCCGCGACACTCCACGGCTGTGGAGGTCCGCATCCTCCTGCGCACGGACCAACGGCGCCGCTGTAAACGCCCAGCAGAAAAACACCGTCAGAGAAGTCAGTATTTGGCGGTTCCTCATGGGGGTATCCACCTTCCGCCTTCGATCGCTGCACGCGCCGGACCAAACTGACAACGCTCTTAGTTTCATAATTTTGCTTGATCGGATGTCCCGCGCCGAAGTGGCCCAAAACCACCAACGCGGTGCAGTCCGGCCAATGTGTTACAGTGCGAAACGTGCCGCGTCGCCTGCGCCGCCTGGCTGGCCCCTTCGTGCTCCTTCTGTTGACGGGCGGATTCTACTGGCGCCTCACACTGACGAACCAGTACACGTGGCTGGATTCACCCGACATCGCCTACCAAGTCCTGCCGTGGCTCACCTCCCAAGCCAGGACTTGGCAGGCAGGCGAGCTTCCCCTGTGGGATGCCGACCACTGGGGAGGCCAGTCACTGGTGGGCCAAGCGCAGCCCGGAGTGCTTTACCCTCCGAACTTCATCCTGTTCCTTCTTCCTCTTTCAAATGAGCTTATTGACGAAACATATCTCAACTGGTATTTCGTCCTGATTCACGTCCAGGCGGCCTGGAGCGCCTGGTGGCTGGCGCGGCAACTGGGACGGTCGCAGGCCTCCTCCGTGCTGGCGGGCGTCGTCTTCTCGTACGGCGGATACATCGGCGCCACCACATGGCCGCAGATGCTCAACGGCGCGGTCTGGGCTCCGGTGATCGCCGGATTCGCCCTCCGCGCCGTGCGGACCGAGGGATTACAGGCGGTGGCGAATGCCGGTCTTTCCGGCCTGTTTCTTGGAGTTGCGTTCCTCAGCGGCCACCACCAGGCACCGCTGTTCCTTGCGCTGGGCATGGCGGCGTTCTGGATGGGAGCGGCCTGGTGGAAGCGCCGCAGGGTGGTGGCTCCCGTCGCAGCGTTCGCCCTGCTGGCCGGTTTGGCCGGCGCGGCGCAGATCCTTCCAGCGATCGAGTATGGGAAACGGTCGGTCCGATGGGTCGGAACCGCCGAACCGATCGGGTGGCGGGACCGCGTGCCGTACCCGATCCACGAGCAACACTCGCTTCCACCTACGTTTCCCCTCGCCTTGGTGGACCGGTCTCTCGACGCGGACATGCGGGTGTACGCCGGCGTCACGGCGGTGGTCCTGGCGGGACTGGCGCTCTGGCTGGCAGGGAGGCAGCTGCCGGTCCGGATCCTCGCATCCTTTGCCGGGCTCGGAGTTGCCTTGGCGCTCGGTGGCGCTACAATCCTGCATGGCATCCTGTACAGCACGGTCCCGATGGTGGAGAAGGCCCGGAGTCCGGCGGCCGCGATTCTCTTGTTTCATCTGAGTGTATCGGTCCTATCTGCTTATGGAATTGACTACTTACGCCTGAGGATAGCCTTTGCGGGCAAGCTCCTTTGCGGCGTTGCGGCGAGTCTGGCGGCACTTCTGCTATCCGCCCATTGGACCGGTTCGGACGTTGCGCCCGGAGCGGCTTTCGTCCTGCTCGGACTGAGCGCATCGGGCGTCCTGCTATGGCTCAACGGATCTCGTGTGATTGATTCATCTCTGACGGCCAAGGCATTGATTCTCATTGTGGTCTTGGAGCTTGGCAGCGCCCTCCCGTTGACGCAAAGGGACGCCGCCCGGTATGTCCCGAAGCCAGACCAGCATGCCGAGCTGGTGACCTTCCTACAGGAGCAACCGGGACGGACCTGGATCGACGACTTAGCGGTGCCGTACAACTTCGGCAATTTGTTCGGCTTAGCACAGTACAACGGATACGTCGCTTCAATGCCGGCGGCACTGGAAGCGGTGCATGCGCAACCGCGCACGTGGGACCTGTTCGGGGTCCGGCACACGGTGCGTCCAGAGCCTGAACTTGGGGAGACAGAGGTCCGGCGACTCACTGGTGGCCTCCGGGTGTTCCACCGGGAAACAGCGTTTCCCGAAGCCTGGATTGTGCATCGGGCTGAGGCGATCCCGCCTGGCTGGGACGCGGGGATGTGGTACCAGCGCGACGACTTCGACCTTCGCCGGGAGACCTTTGTTCCTGGTGAGCCGCCGGAACTGGAGATCTGCGAGGGAGAAGAATCGGCCGAAGTGGTGGCGCGGACGGCGAACACTGTCCGGCTGTCGGTCCGGCTGGCCTGCCGCGGCATGGTCGTGTTGGGCGACGGCTACGATCCAGGCTGGAAAGCCCAGTCAGAAACGGGGTCTGTCCCCATTTTGGCGGCTTACGGACTGCTGCGGGGTGTTGTGCTTCCTCCGGGAAATCATGAAGTTACGATGAGCTACCGGCCGACGAGCGTCGTCTGGGGCGTCTCGCTGTCGCTCGTGGGATTCCTCTTGGGCGGGATCCTCTGGTTCAAAAGGTAGGCGCCTTCACCAGCCGGTCGATCGCCTGGACCCGCCGCCAGAACCCGGGAAACAAATCCAGACGCAGAGCGTTGGCTCCGTCCGACAACGCCCGTTCCGGCGCTTGGTGAACTTCGACAAACAGCCCGTCGATCCCGGCGGCAGCAGCCGCCCGCGCCAGCGTCGCGGCGAACTCCGGCTGCCCGCCCGAGACCCCCGCGCCGCCACCCGGAAGCTGCACGGAATGCGTCGCATCGAAGATCACCGGCCACGGACTTTGCCGCAGGATCGCCAACGATCGCATATCCACCACCAGGTTGTGGTAGCCAAAGCTGGTTCCGCGTTCGGTCAGCAGGATCCGTTCGTTCCCGGTCGAGGCCACTTTGTCCGCCGCGTGCAGCAGATCGCCCGGCGCCAGGAACTGGCCTTTCTTGATGTTGATTGTGCGGCCTGTCCGTCCCGCGGCCAACAGCAAATCGGTCTGGCGGCAGAGAAACGCCGGAATCTGGAGAATGTCCGCTCCTTCGGCAGCCACCTCGGCCTGCGCCGGCTCGTGGATATCGGTCAGAACGGTGAATCCCTGGGCACGGAGCCCGGACAGAATCCGGACGCCTTCCCGCAATCCCGGGCCCCTGTAGGAATTCAGGCTGGTGCGGTTGGCTTTGTCGAATGAAGCTTTGAAAACGAACGGCCCATCCGCCATGCCGCGCAACGCATGCGCAAGCTGCTGGACATGCTCCTCGCTTTCGATCACACACGGTCCGGCGATCAGGGCGCAAGGCGCGCCGCCGCCGAACGTGACACCACCCGCCTCAATCCGCACTGCTGAACTCGACGCCCCGCAGCAATGGCCCGGCCAGGCGCCGGCGGCGGTGCTCATACGCCGCCGCAACGAACGACCGGAACAGTGGATGCGGTTCCATCGGCTTCGACTTGAACTCCGGGTGGAACTGGCAGCCGAGGAACCACGGATGATCGGCCAGCTCGCACACCTCGACATAGGTGCCATCCGGGGTCTGTCCCGTAATCCGCAGCCCTGCGCCGGTGAGCAGGGCCTCGTACTCGCGGTTGAACTCGTAGCGGTGACGGTGTCGTTCGCTGATTTCGGTCACTCCGTAGGTACGTGCAGCAACGCTCTCCGGCTTGAGCACACACGGCCACGCGCCGAGGCGCATCGTCCCGCCCAGTTCGTCGACGCCCTTCAATTCGCGCAACTTATAGATCACCCGGTCCGGCGTGCCGGGATCGAACTCGCTCGAATGCGCCCGCGCCAACCCGCACACATTCCGCGCGTACTCGATCACCATGGTCTGCATGCCGAGGCAGATGCCGAAATAGGGGACCTTCTGCTCCCGCGCGTAACGGATCGAGTTGATCATCCCCTCGACGCCCCGTTTCCCGAAGCCGCCCGGCACCAAGATCGCGTCGAAGCCCTCGAGTTGCTTCTCCCAGCCATCGCCCTGGACCCCTTCGGCCTCAATCCAGTGAATGTCTACCTTCAGCCGGTGTGCGAGCCCGCCGTGGATCAGCGCTTCCTTGAGGCTCTTGTACGAATCCTCATACTCAACGTACTTGCCCACGAGGCCAATCGAAACGGAATCGTCGGGACTGCGCAAATCCTCCAGCATCCGGCTCCAGCAGTCCAGGTTTCGCGGCTTGGCGCGCGAACCGAACTCCAGTTGTTTCAGGATGATATCATCGACACCTTCAGCCGCGAAGACAAGTGGCACTTCGTAAACTGAAGAGACGTCGCTCGCCGTGATCACAGCCGGCACGGCGACGTCGCAGAACAGGGCGATCTTCTCTTTCATGTCCTGCGGGATCGGCCGCTCGCTGCGGCACAAGAGGATATCGGGCTGCACACCGATCGCGCGAAGTTCCTTGACTGAGTGCTGTGTCGGCTTGGTCTTCAGTTCCTGCGCGGCCGCGATCCAGGGAACCAGGGTCACGTGGACGAAGATGCACTCCTGCCGCCCTTTTTCATGCCGGATTTGCCGGATCGCCTCGAGAAACGGCAGCGACTCGATATCGCCCACGGTCCCGCCGATCTCGACAATCACCACGTCCACGTCCGCCGAGACCCGCCGCACGGCAGACTTGATCTCGTTGGTGACGTGCGGGATCACCTGCACGGTCTTGCCGAGGTAGTCGCCGCGACGCTCCCGCTGGATGATCTGCTCGTAAATGCGGCCCGAAGTGACGTTATTCAACTGCGTGAGCTTCGAGTGCGTAAACCGTTCATAATGCCCGAGATCGAGGTCCGTTTCAGCCCCATCGTCGGTGACGAACACCTCGCCGTGCTGGAACGGGCTCATCGTGCCGGGATCGACATTCAAATACGGATCGAACTTCTGGAGAGTGACCGTGAGTCCGCGGCTTTCGAGCAGGCAGCCGATGGAGGCGGCGGCGATGCCCTTTCCGAGTGAGGAAACCACGCCGCCGGTCACGAAGATGTACTTAGCCATGCGATTTCGTTATCCCTGACAGAGTCGTCATCAATTCTGCCACTCGTTGGAGGTCTTCCGGCGTATCGACACCGATCGACTCATATTCAGACTCGCCCACCAGGATCGAATGGCCGTTTTCGAGGGCGCGGAGTTGTTCGAGCCGTTCAGCCTGTTCGAGCGGCCCGCGAGGCAGGTCGGAGTACCCCAGCAAAAACTCCCGTTCGTAGACGTAGAGGCCGATGTGCTTGTAGATGGCGCCCGGGTCGTGGCCTGGATAGGGGAGCGTCGACCGGGAAAAGTAGAGCGCCCGGTGGAAGCGGTCGCACACCACTTTCACCACATTGGGATCGGCGATCTCCCTTGGATCCTCGATCCGCTTGCGCAGAGTTGCCATCCGGACGGCGGGATCGTCGAGCATCGGGAGGATCGCGGCGTCAATCGCCGCCGGGTCGAGCAGCGGTTCGTCGCCCTGGATGTTCACGACGATTCCAGCGGAATCTGCGGATGCTGCTTCGGCGACCCGGTCGGTGCCGGAGGCATGGTCGGCGCGTGTCATCCGCACGGTGGCGCCGAACCCGCGAGCCACGGCAAAGATGCGCTCATCGTCGGTAGCGATCACGACGTCGCTCAGGTAGCGTGCCTGGCTGGCGCGCTCCCAGACATGCTGCAGCAAGGTCTTGCCGGCGAGGGAGGCGAGGGCTTTTCCGGGGAAACGGCTGGAGGCGTACCGGGCGGGAATCACACCCAGGATTCTGCGGGGCACATGCGATCATAACACGGGTGCGACGCCCGGCAAGGAGGTTCCGGAGATGGAATTTCCCGCACCCTGTGGCCGGGGATTCACATCCAGCATGATATACTCGAACCAACACAAGGAAGGGCTCTCTTGATGGCTGGCCGAACCTCCTTCTCGTGTGTCTCCCTGGGTGTGGCGGCGCTGTGCGCTAGCGGTCTTTTGCTCGGCGAAGAAAAGGCCAAGGTCAGCATCGAGCCCCGTCCCAGCCGTGAAGCTGACCTTCAGCTGGAGAGGAATCCGCGCGCCAACATCCGCGTGGACACCAATCTGGTCCTGATCAACGTCACCGTGACCGACCCTCTAAACCGCTTCGTCACGGGTCTGGAACGGGAGCATTTCAAGCTCTTCGAAGACAAGAACGAACAGAAACTGCTCACCTTCGCGAGTGAGGACGCTCCGCTGTCGATCGGGCTCGTGTTCGACGCGAGCGGCAGCATGGGCAGCAAGCTCAACAAGAGCCGCCAGGCAGTGGCGCAATTCTTCAGGACGGCAAACCCGGAAGACGAGTTCTTCCTGGTGCAGTTCAACGACCGGCCGGAACTGACGCAGGACTTCACGACCCAACTCGAGGAGATCCAAAGCCGGCTCATGTTCACGCAGCCCAAGGGGCGCACAGCCCTTCTCGACGGTGTCTATATGGCGCTGCATACCATGAAGAAGGCGCGCAACCCGCGCAAGGCTCTCCTGATCATCTCCGACGGCGGCGATAACAGCAGCCGTTACACTGAAGGAGAAATCAAGAACCTGGTACGCGAAGCGGACGTCCAGATCTATGCGATCGGGATTTTCGAGCCGGTTTCGGCCCGTGGGCGGACGGCGGAAGAACTGGCGGGTCCCGGGTTGCTCAGTGAGATTTCGGAACAGACCGGCGGCCGCCACTTTCCGATTGAGAACTTGAATGAGTTGCCCGATGTCGCGGCCAAGATCGGCATCGAGCTGCGCAATCAGTATATTCTGGGCTATACGTCCACGAATCAGGAACGCGATGGGAAGTACCGCAAAGTACAGGTCAAACTCGTCCAGCCCCGTGGACTGCCTCCACTCCGTGCGGCGTTCCGCCAGGGCTACTATGCGCCGAGCCAGTAGGCGCGGTCTCCTTGCCTTCATCGCGGGCGGCTTGCTTCAGGCCGCTCTTTTTCTTTCTCCACTCGCCGCGCAGGAAGAGGAAACCCCGGTCTTCCGGTCCGATACCCGCCTCGTCGTCCTGCACTGCACCGTCCTGGACCGCAAGGGGAACCTCGTCACGGATCTCAAGAAGGACGCGTTTACCGTCTTCGAGAACGGCGCCGCGCAGCCCTTGACACTGTTCAAGCGGGAGGATATCCCCGTGTCCATGGGAGTCATCATCGACAACAGCGGCAGCATGCGCAACAAGCGCCAGAAGGTGAATGCGGCGGCGGTCAAGCTGGTGAAGGCCTCCAACCCGGAGGACGAAGTCTTCATCGTCAATTTCAATGACGAGGCGTTTCTGGACCAGCAGATGACCGGCGACCGGGACGAGCTCGAAAAGGCGCTGTCCAAGATCGATACCCGCGGAGGCACCGCGATGCGGGACGCCGTCCGGATGTCGATCGACTACCTGCTCGAAACCGCCAAGCGTGATAAGAAGGTCCTGCTCGTGATCTCGGACGGCGAAGACAACAACAGCCAGGGTACGCTCGAGGAGTTGGTCCGGGCGGCGCAGCGCAGCGAGGTGTTGATCTATGCGATCGGGCTGCTGTCAGAGGAAGAGCGCCGTTCGGCGCGGCGCGCCAAGCGGGAGCTTGACGCGTTGACCGACGCGACCGGAGGCCAGTCCTACTACCCGAAGGAAGTGGACGAGGTCGACCGCATCGCCGAGCAGGTGGCGCACGACATCCGCAACCAGTACGTGCTGGGCTACCATCCGACCAACCAGGCTCTGGACGGCTCGTTCCGCCAGGTGCGGGTCCAGGTGAAGGGCCCGGGACGGCCCCAGGCGCGGACGCGGTCCGGCTACTACGCCACCGATGGCGGCAGCCGCGCGATGACGCAGCAGCCGAAGCCGGCGAACGAATAGTGCCCATGGTCGCGCTGCTGTGGAATCTTAGCCGGGGCTACCGCCTCCAACCGTGGCGCAGTCCCTACCTGCGCTGGAGGATCGAAACCTACTGGGGGCTCCACGCTGATTCCCTCACATCTGCCGAATTTCTGCGCTTCTGCTGGGAGCGGCGGGCCGATCTGTTCCGCTACCTGCGCTGGGCAAGCCGCATGAGGCGCGCGTAGAATACGGGTATGGGCGCGACCCGGCGGAAGCTCCGCGAGGTCCACCGGCGCTGGCGGGAGTTCAAGCTCGTGGTCCGTGGCCTGGCCTCCACGCGGCACCCCGTCGCGGCGCACATCATCCCGATCCGGCGCTGCAACCTCTCCTGCACCTATTGCAACGAGTTCGATTCCACGTCGCCCCCAGTCCCGCTGCCGCTCCTGATCGAGCGGGTGGACCGGTTGGGCGAACTGGGAACGTCGGTCATCACGATCAGCGGCGGCGAACCGATGCTGCACGGAA
>JADJWL010000016.1 GCA_016716385.1 Bryobacterales bacterium
ATCGACATCTTTGAGGTCGAGCAGTTTGTAGCGCTCAACCTCTACGAGTGGGGGAAGTTCGGGCTCGACGGACGAAAGACTGCCGTCGCGGATCTGGTGGAGCGATACAACGAAGTCGTCGACGAGTTCGAGACCGATCCTAGCTTGAGGATCGAATTGAGGCGATGAAGGAGACTCCGGAGCAGCGGAGCCGCATCATGCGGGCGGTGAAGGGTGCCGACACAACGCCGGAACTAGCGGTGCGCCGACTGGTCCATAGCATGGGTTACCGCTTCCGGCTTCATCGGACGAACCTTCCCGGCAAGCCGGACTTGACGTTCCCACGGCTGCACAAGGTGGTCTTCGTGCACGGCTGCTTTTGGCATGGGCATGAGTGCGCCCGCGGCTCCCGCGTTCCCGTGCAGAATCGCGACTACTGGACGCGGAAGGTGGCGCGGAACCTGGAGCGGGACAGAAAGACAGAGGCCGCCCTAGAGAGCCTGGGTTGGAAGAGCCTAGCGGTATGGGAATGCGAGATCAAGGACCAAGACCGTATGCGGCGAACGCTACGGCGGTTCTTGGACAAAACGGCATGAGCAGTAACGATCAAATCATTCTGGACCAAGTCCTTGAGCAGCAGAGGGCGGAGCGCGCGTCTCATTTGGCTGCAACCAAGTACTTCGAGCTATTCCTCGCGGAGCAATTGCTGAAGCATTACGATCTTTCGTACGACGAGATCGAGCCTGGTCTGGTGGACGGCGGGGGTGACGGCGGTATTGATGGCTTCTTTGTCTTCGTGAATGGCGAACTGGTCAGGGAGGACACCGACCTCAGCGGACTCAAGAAAGACGTCGTCATTGAGACGATTATTTTCCAAGCGAAGACGGAAGCCTCGTTTCGGGAGAAGGCCCTCGACGGCATTACGGCGACGCTGCGGGATCTGTTCGACCTGTCGCAGCAGTTGACTAAGTTCGCTGGTGCCTACAATAAGGAGTTACTCGCCGCGGTGGAGCTATTCCGCAATGCGGTGAAGACACTCGCCCCGCGATTTCCGAAGCATTCGTTTTCGCTGTACTACGCCAGCAAGGGAGTTGACGTTCACCCGAACGTAACGAGAAAGGCGGAGCAACTCGAAGCTCTCGTGAAGAGCCAGTTCCAGGGAAGCGACTGCGCGATGCGGTTCCTGACTGCTACTGACCTGCTGGCGCTAGCGCGCGAAACCCCGCGTCTCAGCTATCAGCTTGAAGTGACGGACGCGTCGATCAACACAAAAGGCGGGGTTGTGGCTCTCGTCAAGCTTCGGGAGTTCGCAAAATTTATCCGTGACGAGAAGGACGAGCTACGCCGCAGCCTCTTCGAGGCCAACGTCAGGGACTACCAGGGTGCGACGCAAGTCAACGAGGAGATACGAAGGACTCTTGCCGACAAATGGTCAGAGGACTTCTGGTGGCTGAACAACGGCATAACGATCGTGGCGGGCAGGAAGCCCACGCAGACCGGGAAAACGCTGACCGTCGAAGACCCGCAGATCGTGAACGGACTCCAGACCTCTCGGGAGATCTTCGCCTACTTCAGGACTGCGAACACGGACCGGGAGGAGAGAGAAATTCTCGTGCGCGTGATCAGTCCGGAAACCCCGGAGAGCCGGGACCGGGTCATCAAGGCCACCAACAGCCAGACGCCTATATCACCGGCATCCTTGCGCGCGACGGACAAGATTCAACGAGACATCGAGCAGTACCTTCGATCATTTGGGCTATTTTACGACCGCCGGAAGAACTTCTACAAGAACGAAGGGAAGCAGATCGACAGGATCATCAGCATCCCGGCGATGGCTCAGGCGTTGATGGCGGTGGTGTTGCAGAAACCGGGGACAGCGCGTGCGCGTCCGTCGTCGTTGCTCAAGAAGGACGAAGACTACGAAAGAGTGTTCAGCGGGGATTTCCCGATAGAACTGTTCCGGGCGGCCATCGAGCTGTCGCGGCTGGCGGACGCTCGCTTGCGCGGCGATGCGACACTGACTCCAGAAGACCGCGTCAATCTCAAGTTCTATGTCGCGATGTACGTCGCGGCGTTGGCTTGTAATGCCGCGCGGCCGAAGCCTGAGCAGATCGCTAAGTTGGCGGCCGCTACGATAGACAAGGCCTTGCTTGATCGAGCGATGGCAGATGCAAAATCGGTCTACCAGCAACTCGGTGGCACGGCGCTGGCGGCCAAGGGCAGCGAGTTCGGAGACGAGTTGATATCTATGCTGGACACGGCTCTGCCAGCGGCTGCTACGACGGCTTGAGGTCAAATGTGGCCGACGAGAAGAAGATCGGTACACCATGGCAGGATGACGAACTCAATGCCATAGTCGCCGACTACTTCGAGATGCTGGAGGCGGAACTTTCCGGTCGGCTGTATGTGAAGTCCAGGCACAGCAAAGCACTGATGGCGCGGATAGGACGGACTCACCGGTCCGTCGAGTTCAAGCATCAGAACATCTCAGCGGTGCTGGATAAGCTGGGCATGCCCTGGATTCCGGGTTACATACCGAAAAGGAATTACCAGAACGCGATTTTCGATGCGATCGACCGCTATCTAAGCAAGCACCCGGGCATCCTTGAGAGGGTTCCAGATGGGCCGCAGGCAGCGGCGACGGATGAGATCTTTGTTCCCGCACCTGTTCCCGCGGCGGCTAATGCGCCCCTTCCCGAGGGGCTCCGCCGATTGGTCCGGAAATTCGACCCTGTGGAACGGGATCACCGGAACCGGTCGCTGGGCAAGGCCGGGGAGGAGTTCGTCGTCAATCTTGAGCGTCGTCTCCTCGCCGAAGCCGACCGGATGGATCTGGCCCGGAAAGTCCGGTGGGTCGCCGTAGAGGACGGAGACGGGGCGGGCTTTGATGTTCTCTCGTTCGACGTCAGCGGCCAGCAGAGGCTGCTGGAAGTCAAGACCACGAATGGAGCGGCCCGGACGCCCTTCTTCTTGACCCGAAACGAACGCGACATGTCGGCGAAGCGTCCGGCGGACTGGCGCGTCTACCGTGTCCATCTGTTCGCTACGGAACCCCGCATCTTCACAGTTGCGCCGCCGCTGGAGAACGCGGTGAATCTCAGGCCCGAGATGTGGCGCGCGTCGTTTGGAATGTAGTCTGTGAAGTGGCGGCCATCTCGGCGTCGCACTCCTCGCCTGTAGTGGCCGTTGTCGAGGCACGTCAGTTTCCGAGACTTGAGCACACACTACCTCGAAAAGCGCATGATTATCCCGCGCCATCCAATGTCACTTCACCGTGTACTCTAACTAAGGCGACTGCGAGTGGCATGATCATTTGTCGGTCACGGTCCAGTATTCTTCGAGATGCCACAGTGGCGCATCGCGTGGCAGCACGTCTCGGAGTTCGCCCACCAGCGCCTCGTACTGCTCCTCGGTGAGTTGCGTCCACCGGACATCTCTCCACCCTCTTCGTCGATCGTCCAGCTTGTGTGCGACGGAAAGGTTGCGAAGGAGGATGCCATCGATGGGTGGGTGTGCGACGCGCGCGAGGTCACATTCGTGAAGGCCACCGAGTACGACCGAGGTCTTAAGGTAGATCGCGACCAGCTTCGCAGCCCTACCATACGACACGCCAGCTACCCCTGCGCCATTGAGCGATGTCATGATGCCGTGGCAGCATTCACGGTGCAGTCGTCTGAAATCCTCTTCCAGAATCGAATCAGCGGCGCGCTCGCGCACGTACTTTACGATTCCGCACGACTCCACTGCCAGCCGGAGGTTGTCGACGTTAGTGAAGCCACGTTGTGCTGCGCGAGCGGCGGCCCAAACAGCGAAACGGTGCCGATGCGTCGTGAGGTCGTACGTCATGGTGATGTCCCCTTTTGGAACAGCGTGACCGGAAGGTGCAGTCACAGCGGCCCGAACGATGCTCGAATCGGTCTGAAACCGCACCCTGGGTGAGTGAGCTGTCGACTACGGCGATGGCGCAAACTCTCCAAAGCCTGTACACGGCCTGACCTCCAAGGAGTTGAACGTCGCCTTGCCCCGCCATAGTTACGAACACGCCCGGGTTCGCGTTCTTCTTTCTTGCGTCAAGCCGAAGGTCCCACAAACCGCCGAAGCCGCAGTATCCGCCGCGACTGGAAGGCGTCGTGCTGCAGATGCATCCCACTGGCATCAAAGCCAATACTGCGCTGTCTTCAGAATCGACGTCTTATCGAGGGCCCGAGTTAGATTCTAGCAATTCAAGACGTAGCGCAACCGGCAATTGGGCTCGGTGGATTGCTATGCCAAACGATCAGCTGCAAGCTTTATCTGGGTGGCGATTGCCTGATAGTAGATCGGTAGAAAATCGCCGTACAGTTTGCACCACGGAGAAGGCCTATCGTAGGTTCGATAGACACCCATCGTATGTTCGGGACACCCGCCAGAGCACGAGTAGCGCCACTTGCATTGTGTACACCCGCCGGACATGTTGTTCGGCGCCAGAAATCGCCAGTTCGCCGGATCGCTGATCATTCCATCGAAAATCGGCACAGCGGGCTCCCTCGCTATGCTGCCGTAATTCCTATCTAATCTCATTTGGCAAGTCGCCACGCCGCCATGTTGGCCGATCGCCAATGAACTCCGGCATGTTCCACACGCCGTCGACTTCTTGACTCCCGGCGACCATTCTGCAAAATTCGCATAATTCTGGATGGGGCGGGTTATGGGCAAAAGTGCCGGAAGTCTCCGATAAATCGGCCTGAGCTTCTCAACGATTGAGTCTTGCAAGCCTGGGATTCGAGGTGTGTTTCTGTCGCGAACAGGGCTGAGGCGAAACCCGAGGCGATGCTCTACGCAAGTATCTACGAACTCGTCGATCGAAGCATAGTTCCTTGCTGTAAGGGTTGTCAGAATGTACGGACTATGACCGTTATCTTTCAAGGTCTTGATATTCGCCAGAATCGTTTTCCATGTTCCCGAACGCTGTCGTCCTTCGAACCGATACTCATTATGGAGCGGCTCGGCTCCATCAAGGGAGATTGAGATCCCGGTGAATCGGTAGCGCCTCAGAAGGGAAAAAAAACGGGCTGGTAACAAGGTGCCGTTAGTCAACACTGCGAATGTAATCGAGAGGCCGGACTCAGCAAACAGCCTTGCTGAAATCCGACAAGCCTGCTCAATTGCGTCCAGGGCAAGAAGGGGTTCGCCACCTGCGAACCGTAAATGGAGGCCACCGAATCCGCGCGCGACGCAGATGGAGTGAAGGCTCTTGATCACCTCAGACACATCGTCGGGTTCGGTGGTGCTTCCTGGAATCGGTGCCGACACTGCCTTACGCAAACCCGGAATATAGCAGTAACTGCATGCAAGGTTACACGAGTTCGAAATGTGGAACCAGACGTTGAGGGGGCCCCTCGGTCGGACGACGGGATGGTCTTCGGGCTCAAGGAGCCTTGCCCAGAATCCCGCTTCATCAGATGAGCCGACAACCTCAGCCAGGACCGACCGGGACGGCGGATTTCCGTACTTTCGAAGTGCGGCAGCGAGACGGTCTGCTGCCCCCGGTTGCAGATAGAAAACACCGCTCGGGTGCTCGGTGTTGAATGCGTAAGCGGAGTTGTCGCTGAACCGCTCGAACACGAGGGGCCGCTTACCTGTGACGGGTGAATGGGGCACCCCTCGCTCCGTTGCTTCGTCTGCGATGTGGATCAGCACGGCAGCCTCCGCGAATCAAGCAAAGGCGAGAGCCGCTTCAAGAAGCACCAAGGATCTCGCCCCGAAGAACAGATGGTAAATGCGGATGCTACCCCCTAGGAGGGGCCGTCGTCACCGCAGTCGCAATCGCAGTCACAATCCGTCTGGCCGTCATCGCAGTCGCTTATTCCGCAGTCGCCAGCCATCGTTTGGATGGTGCTGCGTTCCCTCACAGCATCTAAGTCGAAGACTTGAGAGTCCATGGCAAACCTCCAGAGCCCGAAGGATACCATCGTTGCTACTCGGATCTCAACAGGTGGCCAAAGGCGGCCAAGGCCTAGGCCTCCTCGTCACAGGGCCATCCGTCAAAGCCTCGGAAATGTGGAACACATCGCATAGCCCTCGCCTAGCTAGCCCAAGGGCGGTTGCCGCAGAAATCGACCAGATCCACGTCGTCGTGGAACACCGAATCGCAACAGCCGGCGGTGTTGTTCCCGTCCGCGTGTGACGCTGCAATAACTGAAGCCCGACTCACCTTGCGCGACTGCTCGACCGGCTGTGCGAGCGCACCGGCCAGAGCTGGGGCATCCTCGTGCATCAGGCCATACGGTGCGAGGTATCCCTCCAACGATTCGAGGACTTGCGGCGTCGAGTCCTGCTGTTCGCCGAGGCCCGGGGATACCCCACCCTTGAAGTCGTCCTTCCGCGATGTCTCATCAGGAGCGCGGGGCCTCTACTCCGACTTGCTACGCGCCTGGCGTCGTGGCGGACCCTGTCGCCCTCCTCCGGGAGCCGTCAGGATCTTCCTCGCAACCATTCGCCTGCTAGACTGAGGGCAAGATGAAGGATCGTGTCCGCCTGGAGCAGGATGAGGACGGAGTTTTTGTGGCCACGTGCCCGGCCCTGCCGGGATGCGTTTCGCAGGGCCGCACCCGGAACGAGGCGGCACAGAACATCCGCGAAGCCATCGAAGGCTACCTCGTCAGTCTGAAAAGACATGGCGATCCCGTGCCTCCCAGCATGGATTGACAAAGAGGTCAGTGAGGTCTCCAGCTGGTGAAACTGCCGGTACTTTCCGGCAGCGACGCCGTCAAGGCGTTCCGCAAGACAAGGAAAGGGAACTTGAAATGCCTCCTGCGCAGCGCCCGGCAAAGAAGCGCCCTCAACCGGTCCCGATTCCCGACCGGAATGCCGGCAAGTACTTCAGCTACCGCGAGGCTTGGGCACGAATCAAAAAAGCTCGCGGGTCCGGCTTCTACCTGGAGGCAGTCACCCTCGAGGAAAGCATCATCACGGACCGGCTGATTTCATTCCTCGTGTTTGCCGGCGAGATACAGTCTGGCGCTCAGGTCGAAAAATTGAACTTCGGGAAACTGATCCAACTCTGGCAGAAGCGCGTCCCCGAGCCCATCCCGGTGCCCGACTTCCCCGACCTCCGCCTGGCGATCGCCAACTGGCGGAAGCACCGCAATCGGGTGGTCCATGGAATGGTGAAGTCGATACCGGGCGACGGGCACCGTGACGTGATTGACTTCCTGAAGGAGGCTCAATTCGTGGCCTTTCAGGGGCAGGCACTTGCACGCTTTTTGTCGGACTGGGTGGAGAAGGCCAAGAACCGGACCAGAAAGAATTCCCTGTAGTCCCCTGCCCGATCTGAACCGCGGCACTCGCTAGAGATGGCCGCGACGCTCAGCATCCTGCCGTACCGCGCCGGACGCGGACGATGTCTCCGTGCGAGACGGCCGGACAACCGTCCAGCGGCGTCGTCCGCAGCAGGCGCAGCGCCCGCTCGATCTGCTGCCGGATCGCTCCTTCGGTTGCGGCGTGCACCGTTGGGCGGATGACTCCTGGCGCGCCACCCGGGGGAAAACGTAGGATGTTCGCGAAGTCGCCGTCAAGCGTGACCGGCACTCTTCCATTCTTCCATGGCGACCCCATCGTACATCGTGAGGAGCGCGGGTCTCTGCTCCGGTCTGCTGCGCGCCCGGCGTCGTGGGTTCGGGCGCGGGAAGTCATCCCCGGACGGGCCGCCCGTCCTCCGCGGCGGCACCTCCAGAATCGCCGGCCGTCCCACGAAACGATGATCCGCCTTCACGAAGAATGCTCCCAAGACCCCTTCCCGCCCAGTCCAAGGAAAGCGGTCAGCTCCTCGTCGATTGCCGCGACCTCGTGCCGCGCCAACTCCCCGAACACGCGCCGCACCCTTCGCTTGTCGACCGACCGCAGATGATCGATCAGCGCGAAGGAGGTTCTCGCGAGACCACTCTTGCCGGGTGCGAGCTCAGGGTATAGCAGGCCTTGCCCGGGCGTCCCAGTCAGCGGCGCCACGCAGACGGGTGGGAACCGCTGGTCGCTGCTCACATCGGGGTCGCTGATTACAACGCAGGGTCGCATGCCACGCTGTTCGTGCCCGCCCGTGGGCTCGAGATCAATGACAGCCACGGACCCCGCTCCGAGTCTTACGTCGGGTCCTCGACCCATCCTGAGCCGGGCACCCACTGGACGGCCGTGCCGGCGCTGCTGTCCACGAGCGCCTCCGCATCTTCATCGGGCAGCCCCCGAAACCATTCCTCGAAACCCTGTCCGGCCAACTCTTGGCTCTCGGGGTGGGCATTTTCCAGGGAACGCCGCAGTTCATCGCGGCGTCGGCGATCCAGTTCACGGCGCACAGCCTCCGCGATGAACCGGCTGCGATTCTTCTCTCGCCGGTCGATGCCCCGCACCAAGTCGTTGGGAAGGGTGACCGTGACACGTTCAAGGGTGGCCATATCCTACCGTCAGTATGACCCTACCCGAGGTGCTCGGATACCGCAATCCGGAAGAGAACGGCAAGACTGTGCCCCGCTCGCGCTCACGAAACTCCTCATGCTGCTCGCCCGCCACCCCAACCTGCTGAACGAGATCCGCTCCGGGCAATAGCGCAGCACGGGCGACCCGGCGGTCGAATGGACATAGAACAGGAAGACCACGCCGGACCCCTAATAGCACCCTGCGCAGCGGGGTGATGCGGTAACGCGCATCCGGACCCCAACCCAACCGCTTCGGGACCCCGCAAACCATCGATTCTCAAAGCCCCGCAACCCGGCGCAGCCCGCCCCAATCCCCCGCCATGCGATACTGGAAACGCAAGGCCGCATCTCCGCCGCCGGCCCCAGCGCAGCGCGAAAAAAAATTCCGCGCATCCAAACCCAATTCGCAAAAACCACCCCGGCTCAGTCACACGGATTCGAAATTCTCTAACCACCACAAAACACAAGCCTCCTCCACTCCGGCGCCCCCGGTCCGCTTCCACCTCCATGCCATCCTGCAAGTGAAAGGACACTCTACGCAATGGCAACCGAAAAACAAATCGCCGCCAATCGCAACAATGCGAAGCGTTCCACCGGACCCAAATCCGCCCGCGGCAAAGCCCGTTCCTCCCGCAACGGTCTCTTCACCGGCCTCTTGGCCCGCGACTTCATCGTCACCGCCATCGAAAACCCGGCCGATTTCGAGGCGCTCCTCGCCTCCCTGAACGCCGAATTCAAGCCCGAATCCGCCCACGAGCAGCTTCTCGTCTGCCAGCTCGCCCGCCAAGTCTGGATGGCCCGCCGCGCCGCCCGCGTCGAAGCCGCCGTCACCGCCCACGCCCTCGACGCCGCCGGCCGCGACCTCTGGGGCGATCAGCCCCCGCCCACCGACCCCGGCCTCGCCGCCGCCCTCGACGCCCATTGCCTCGGCGTCGCCTGGGCCCGTGACGCCTCCCGCAGCATCGCCCGCGCCCAGCACCACCTCGCCATCCTCGACCGCAACATCGCCCGCACCCTGCGCCTCCTCAAGCGCCCCAAAGCCGCCACCGCCGTCCAGGAGCTCCGCCATGCAGGACTGTAAGATCTGCTGTCACCCCGAGCGCGCCGCCATCGAAGCCGCCATCCGCGCCGGCGCCCCCTGGCAGGACGTCGCCGCCCGCTGGAATCTCTGCCCTGTCGGCTTAGCCTGGCACGCCTTTGCGCACCTCCGCGGCTATGACCCGGCCAAACCAAGCGCCCCGCTTCCGCCCCTCGTCGAGCCCGAGACCCCGGCCGCGCCCAAACCCGACCCGCGCGAAGACATCTACTGGCGCGACGTCCAGCAAGCCATGGCCAACGCCCTCGACCCGTTTCCCGAAGCCCTCCGGGCCATTCGCGAAGCCCTCTACGCTCTCGACCCCATCCTCCTCGAACCGCCCCGGCAACCCGGTGCCGCTCCCGTCTGATTCCTGCCAGCCCGAGACCTCATGCCTGGCCCCTTCGTCAACCAGTGGCTCGACGCCTGCGGCTTCGCCCGCGGTGCGCTCGGCTTCACACCCGACCCCGTCCAGGCCGCTATCCTCCGCTCCACCTCGCGCCGCATTCTCCTGAATTGCTGCCGCCAGTGGGGCAAGTCCACCGTCACCGCCGCCCTCATTGCCCACCGCCTCGTCCACGGCGGCCCCAGCACCCTCATCCTCGCCGTCGCGCCTGCCCTCCGCCAGTCCGGCGAACTTCTCCGCAAGGTCGCCCGCTTCCTCGCTCTCTGCGGCCTCCCCACGCGCGGCGATGGCGACAACGCCCTCTCTCTGCTCCTGCCCAACGGCGCCCGCGTCGTCGGCCTCCCTGGCGGCGACGCCACCATCCGCGGTTTCTCCGCCGTCAGCCTCCTCGTCCTCGACGAAGCCGCCCGCGTCAGCGACGAAACCTACTTCGCCCTCCGTCCCACCCTTGCCACCAACCCCAACGCCGCCCTCTAAGCGCTCTCCACCCCCAACGGCCAGCAGGGCTTCTTCCACGACGCCTGGACCCGCGGCGGCGAATCCTGGACCCGCTTCCAGGTCCCCGCCACCGAGTGCCCCCGCCTCAGCCCCGAGTTCCTCGAAGAAGAACGCCTCCACCTCACCGACATCTGGTTCCGCCAGGAGTACATGTGCGAGTTCCTCCAGTCCGAAGACTGCGTCTTCCCGCCGGAACTGATCGACGCGGCCTTTACGCCCGACGAGGAACCGCTCCCATGACGCCCCTCCCCTCCGCCGCACCCTTCGTCGCCGGCCTCGACCTCGGCCAGTCCCGCGACTTCTCCGCCCTCGCCCTCCTCGAACGCACCCTCCACACCGGTCCCCGCGACCCCGTCACCTGGACCCTGCCCGCGGCCGAGTTCTACGTCCTCCGCCGCCTCCACCGCTTCCCTCTCGGCACCCCCTATCCTCAGGTGGTCGACGCCCTCGCCCATCTCTTCGCCGCCCCGCCGCTCGCCCGCCGCGCCACGCTCGTCGTCGACGCCACCGGCATCGGCGCACCCGTCGTCGACTACCTCCGCCGCACCCGCCTCCCCGTCACCCTCCAGCCCGTCTGCATCACCGCCGGCCAAGCCGCTTCCCTCGGCCCGGGACGCCTCTCGGTCCCCCGCAAAGACCTCATCGCCGCCCTCCATCTCCTCCTCGAGCAGGGCCGCCTCCTCGTGCCCGAATCCCTCTCCCTCGGCCGCACCCTCGCCCGCGAGTTGAAAAACTTCTCCCGCCGCGCCGGCCTCCATGACGACCTCGTTCTCGCCCTCTCCCTCGCCGCCTGGTCCTCCCTCCGCCGCTGGCCCTTCCGCGCCGCACGGTATAATCAATCGATATCCGATCCCAGGAGGAACACCCGAAGTTGAATCCAGCAATCCTGGCTCTGGAAGACGGGTCTGTCTTTGAGGGCAGGAGCTTTGGCGCGCCCACCGAACGGGCTGGCGAAGTCGTCTTCAATACCGCCATCACCGGCTACCAGGAGATCTTCACCGATCCTTCCTACGCCGGCCAGATCGTCGTCCTCACCAACCCCCAAATCGGCAACTACGGCGCCAACCCGTCCGACAGCGAATCCGCCCACCCCTTCATCGAAGGCCTCGCCGTCCGCGACTTCTCGCCCGAAGCCTCCAACTGGCGCGCCACCGAACGCGCCGAAGAGTTCCTCGCCCGCCATGGCATCCCCATCGTCTCCGGCATCGACACGCGCGCCCTCGTGCGCCATCTCCGCTCCCGCGGCGTGATGCGCGGCGTTTTGTCGGCCGTGGAATCGGAAGCCCGGGTGCTCATCGAGCGCGCCCGCGCCATCCCGCCGATGGCCGGCCTCGATCTCGCCACCCGCGTCTCCACCCCGGAGTCCTACCCCTGGAACGAGCCCGTCACGCCCTGCTCACCCTCGGACCTCACCGGCCCACCCGCCGAAACACGCTTCCACGTCGTCGCGTATGACTACGGCATCAAGCGCAACATCCTCCGCCGCCTCGTCCATTCCGGCTGCCGCGTCACCGTCGTCCCGTCGCTCACCCCCGCCGAGGATGTCCTCGCGCTCAAGCCCGACGGCGTCTTTCTCTCGAACGGCCCCGGCGACCCCGAACCGCTCGAAGCCCAGGCCGCCCACATCCGCCGCCTCATCGGCAAGACCCCGCTATTCGGCATCTGCCTCGGCAATCAGGTGCTCGGCCTCGCCCTCGGCGCCAGAACGTACAAGCTCAAATTCGGACACCGCGGCGCCAACCACCCGGTGAAAAACCTCCTCACCGGACGCGTCGAAATCACCTCGCAGAACCACGGCTTCGTCGTCGACCCGGATTCGCTCCCCGCCGCCGATACCGAAATCACCCACATCAACCTCAATGACCAGACACTCGAAGGGTTCCGCCTGCGCAACCATCCGGTCTTCTCCGTGCAATACCATCCGGAAGCCGCGCCCGGTCCCCACGATTCCCTCTACCTCTTCCAGGACTTCGTCCAATTGATGGAGCAGGCCCAGTAAGCATGCCGAAACGCACCGACATCCACCGCATCCTCATCATCGGCTCCGGCCCCATCATCATCGGCCAGGCCTGTGAGTTCGACTATTCCGGCACCCAGGCCTGCAAGGCCCTGCGCGCCGAGGGCTACGAAGTCATCCTCGTCAACTCCAACCCCGCCACCATCATGACGGACCCCGAGTTGGCGGATCGCACCTACGTCGAGCCCCTCAGCCGCGACTACCTCGAAGAGGTCATCAAGCGCGAGCGACCCGACGCCCTGCTCTCCACCGTCGGCGGCCAGACCGGGTTGAACCTCTCGGTGGAACTCGCCGAAGCCGGCATTCTCGACAAGTACGGCGTGGAATTGATCGGCGCCAACATCCGCGCCATCAAGAAGGCCGAAGACCGCCTCCTCTTCAAGGACGCCATGCGCGGCATCGGCCTCGAAACCCCGCAGTCCCAGCTCGTCAACAACCTCGATGACGCCCTCGACTTCGTCTCGCGCGTCGGCTACCCCGCCATCCTGCGGCCCAGCTTCACCCTCGGCGGCTCCGGCGGCGGCATCGCCTACAACCACGAAGACCTGGTCGAAATCCTGGAACGCGGCATCACCCTCTCCCCCGTCCATGAAGTCCTCATTGAGGAAAGCGTGCTCGGCTGGAAAGAGTTCGAGCTCGAAGTGATGCGCGACCTCGCCGACAACGTCATCATCATTTGCTCCATCGAGAACTTCGACGCGATGGGCGTGCACACCGGCGATTCCATCACCGTCGCCCCCGCGCAGACGCTCACCGACCGCGAATACCAGATGATGCGCGACGGCGCACTGGCCTGCCTGCGCGAGATCGGCGTCGATACTGGCGGCTCGAACGTCCAGTTCGCCATCGATCCGAAGACCGGGCGCATGGTCGTCATCGAAATGAACCCGCGCGTCTCGCGCAGTTCCGCGCTCGCCTCCAAAGCCACCGGGTTCCCGATCGCGAAGATCGCCGCCAAGCTCGCCGTGGGCTACCGGCTCGACGAAATCCCCAACGACATCACCAAAAAGACGCCCGCCTGTTTCGAGCCCAGCATCGACTACGCCGTCGTCAAGATCCCCAAGTGGCAGTTCGAAAAGTTCCCCGGCTCGGACCCCACGCTCGGCACGCAGATGAAATCCGTCGGCGAGGTGATGGCCATCGGCCGCACCTTCAAACACGCCATGTGGAAGGCCATCCGCAGCCTCGAAACCGGCAAGAGCGCCGGCGCCGAAACCTACGATCCGGACCTCATCCCCAACAAGCTCATCACGCCGACGCCGGACCGGCTGAACTACATCCGCTTCGCCTTCCAGCAGGGACACACCGTCGAATCGGTTCACGAAATGACGTGGATCGATCCCTGGTTCCTGCGGCAGATGAAGGAAGTGATCGATTTCGAGGCCGCGCTGTCGGAAGAGACGCTCGAAGCGGCCTCGGCGGACACCTTGCGCAAAGCCAAGCGCTTCGGGCTCTCCGATAGCAAGCTCGCCAGGATCTGGAGCACCAACGAACTGCTCGTCCGCCAGCGCCGCAAGGAACTCGGTGTCGAGCCCGTGTTCAGCCGCGTCGATACGTGCGCCGCCGAGTTCGAAAGCCATACTCCCTACCTCTATTCGAATTACGAGGCGCAATCAGAAGCGGACCCGTCGGAGCGGCCGAAGGTCGTGATTCTCGGCAGCGGCCCCAACCGCATCGGCCAGGGACTCGAGTTCGATTACTGCTGCTGCCATGCCTCCTTCGCGCTGCAGGAGTTCGGCTTTGAGTCGATCATGGTCAACTGCAATCCCGAGACCGTTTCGACCGACTACGACACCAGCGACCGCCTCTACTTCGAGCCGCTCACGCTCGAAAACGTTCTCAATATCTGCGACGTGGAGAAGCCGGACGGCGTGATCGTCCAGTTCGGCGGCCAGACGCCCCTCACGCTCGCTCTGCCCCTGAAGCGGCAGAACGTGCCGATCATCGGGACGGACCCGGATTCCATCGATCTCGCCGAGGATCGCAAGCGCTTCGGCGCGCTCCTCGACGATCTCGGCATCCCGGCCCCGCCCAACGGCTCGGCCACCGGCGTCGAGGAAGCGTGCGACGTCGCGCGCCGCATCGGCTTCCCCGTGCTCGTGCGCCCCAGTTACGTCCTCGGCGGCCGCGCCATGGTCATCGCCTATGACGAAGAGACCGTCCGCCGCTACATGCGCGAGGCCGTCACCTTCTCCCAGGAGCGCCCCGTCCTGATCGACCGCTTCCTCGAAGACGCCACCGAGATCGATGTCGACGCTCTTTCCGACGGTGAGAATGTCCTGATCGCCGGCGTCATGGAGCACATCGAGGAAGCGGGCGTCCACTCGGGCGATTCATCGTGCGTCCTCCCGGCGAAGAACATCGCTCCCGATGTGATGCGGACCATCGAAGAGTACACCGTGCGTCTCGCCCTGTCTCTCCAGGTCATCGGACTGATGAATGTGCAGTACGCTGTCAAGGAGGGCAAGGTGTTCGTGCTCGAAGTGAACCCGCGCGCCTCGCGCACCGTGCCGTACGTCAGCAAAGCCACGGGTGTCCCTCTGGCGAAGGTAGCGGTCGGTCTCATGCTCGGCAAGCTCACAGGCAAGACCCTGCACGACTTCAAACATCTCACCGGCGGCCGGATCTCCGGAGTCCTCCCGGTGCCCATGACGTTCGTCAAGAGCCCGGTCTTCCCCTTCAACAAGTTCCCCGGCGTCGACCCCGCGCTCGGACCGGAGATGCGCTCCACCGGTGAGGTCATGGGCGTCGGCGAAACGTTCGGGCAGGCGTTCGCCAAAGCGCAGTTGAGCGCCGGCACTCCCCTGCCCGATTCCGGAACGGTTTTCCTCAGCGTCAACGACCGGCACAAGAGCGAAGCCATTCAGGTGGCGCGGCGCTTCGCCGAGCTCGGCTTCGACCTGGTGGCCACACGCGGCACCGCCACGGCCCTTCAGGCCGCCGGCCTGACGTGCAAGAAGGTGTTCAAGTTCAACGAAGGCCGTCCCAACGCGGTCGACCTGCTCAAGGCGGGCTCCGTGCAACTCATCATCTACACCGCCACGGGCGCGCATTCGTTCAGTGACGAACGGGCCATCCGCCGCACCGCGCTGGGCTACCGCATACCGTGCATCACGACGATGAGCGGCGCCAAAGCAGCCGTCGAAGCCGTGGCATCGAGCCGCGCTTCCCCCGTCCGGGTCTGGAGTCTTCAGGAAATCCACGCCGGCGCGGAATCACCGATGCGTGCATGATACGCCTCTTCCAGGTCTTCGTTCCCGTTGGAGTCCTGGCGCTCGTCGTCTCCGAGTTCCTGATCGCGGCCGCCAGCTTCCTGTTCGGCACGTACCTGGTGCTCGGCATCGAGTTCGAATCGTACCTCCTGCTCGAACAGGGCTGGCTGCGCATCGCCATCGTAGTCGGCTCAATCATGCTGTCGATGCACTTCGTGGACCTCTATCCCCGGTACCACGTGCGCTCGCGGTCGAGTCTTCTGCAGGACCTGTGCCAGGTCATCGGGCTGGCGCTGCTGGCGCAGGGCTTGGTTTCTTACGCCTTGCCTCCCGTGCGCCTCGGCCGCGGCATTATGCTCGTGGGCAGCCTGGTTGCCCTTGCGTCGCTCTTCCTGTGGCGGCTGTTCTACAGCTCGTTCGTCGGAGACCGGATGGCCCGCCAGCGCCTCCTCTTCGTGGGCGCCAATCCGATTGTCCTCGAAGTGGCCGGACACATCGCGAAGCAGCCGCACCTCGGCCTGTCGATCGCCGGCTACCTCCTCGATCAGCCCGCCACGGATGAGTTGCCCGGCGGACCGGTGCTGGGCTCGGTCAACGACGTGCGGAGGGTCGCGCACGAGATCCAGCCCGCACGCATCGTCGTCGGTCTCTCTGAGCGGCGGAACCGCATGCCGGTCAACGATTTGCTCGATCTGCGCCTGGCCGGCTTCTCGATCGAAGAGGCGGGAACAACCTACGAAATGGTGTCAGGCCGCGTCTGCACGAAAGAACTGCGACCGAGCCACCTGATCTTCTCCGGCGCTCTCGCGCCCCGCCAGGGCCAGATCTCCCTGCAGCAGACGATCAATCTCGTCGTCTCGCTGACAGGAACGGCGCTTGCGCTTCCCGTCATGGCGCTGGTGGCTGTCGCCGTCCGGGTGACGTCACCCGGACCGGTCCTGTTCCGGCAAACGCGCGTGGGGCTCAACGGCCGGAACTTCACGCTGTACAAGTTCCGTTCGATGCGCGCCGACGCCGAAGCCGAAACGGGCGCTGTCTGGGCATCCCGGAACGACCCCCGCGTCACGCCGATCGGGCGGTGGCTCCGCATTCTCCGCCTCGACGAGCTGCCACAGTTCTTCAACGTGCTCCGGGGAGACATGTCCCTGGTCGGACCACGCCCGGAACGGCCCGAGTTCGTGGAAACGCTCTCCGAACTCATCCCGTTTTACCGCCAGCGGCTCGCGGTCAAGCCGGGCATCACGGGATGGGCGCAGATCAACTACAAGTATGGCGATACCGTGGAAGATACGATCCACAAGCTCGAGTACGATCTCTACTACATCAAGAACATCTCGCCGAGCCTGGATGCCTACATCATCTTTCAGACGCTAAAGACGATCGTCCTGTCGCGCGGCGCTCAATAAGAAGCCCGTAACCACGGTGGCCGCGCAGCCGGCCACGTTGTACCAGAGAAACGAGACGCCGCTCAGGTGCGCCGCGACAATCGCCGCTTCGCCGGCGAGCATCCCCACGAAGGCCCCCGTGCCCCGGACCTTCGGAAAGAAGAACGCGAGCGTGAACACACCCAGCAGCGAACCGTAGAACAGCGACCCCAGCATGTTCACCGCTTCGATCAACGATCCGAGGTTGCGGGCGTAGCCGGCGAACGCCACGGCATAGAAGCCCCAGAACGCAGTCGCGGCCCGCGAGGCGATTAAATAGTGGCGGTCCGAAGCGTTCTTGAAGACGTGGCGCTTGTACAAATCGATCACAGTGACCGTCGCCAGCGAGTTGATCTCCGCCGAGATCGTCGACATGGCGGCGGCGAAGATCGCTGCCACGATCAGCCCAACGGCGCCGATCGGTAAGTAAGTGGTGACGAAGCTGAGAAAGATGTAGTTCGTGTCGTTGAAGCCCTTCTCCACGCGCTCGCCGGTATCGCGCCGCAGTGTGTCGAACGTGCGCTGTGCTTCGTTGTAGCGCGCCGTGAGCGCGGCTTCGTCGCCGTTCCCACGGCCCGCCAGTAACGCGCGCGCGGCTTCGCGGCGCTCTCCGGCAGCGCGCTCATACTGCGCGGCGACCGCCGGATAATCCGCCTGGCGTTCCATCTGCGTGAGCGCCGCCGGGCGAAACAGAATCGGAGGCGGCTGGAAGATGTAGAACACGAACACAAGCGCGCCAACCAGGAGGATGAAGAACTGCATGGGCAGCTTGGCCACGGCGTTGAAGAGCAGGCTGAAACGACTCTGCGCGATGGACCGGCCCGTGAGATAGCGCTGCACCTGGGATTGATCGCAGCCGAAGTACGCCAGCGCGAGAAACATGCCGCCGAAGAGGCCGCTCCAAACGTTGTAGCGATTCTCCCAGTCGAAGCTGAAGTCGACCGCGTTGAGGCGTCCGGCCTTGCCGGCGAGGTAGAGAGCGTCACCGAAGGTCACGTCGGCGGGCAGCAGAGCCACCACCATGACCAGCGCCAGCACCACCCCGGCCATCAGCACGACCATCTGCTGCACGTCGGTCCAGGTGACGGCCTGAATGCCTCCGGCCACCGTGTAGCCGATGACCATGAGGCCCATGATGAGCGTGGTCACCTGGTCGCGCCAGCCGAAGATCACCCCGAGGACGATCGCCGGTGCATACAACGCCAGACCCACGGCCAGGCCGCGCTGGATCAGAAAGATGATGCTGCCGAGCGCCCGGGTCTTGGCATCGAAGCGAACTTCGAGATACTCATACGCCGTATACACATTGGCGCGATGAAAGATGGGCACCGCCGTCGCCGAGAGGATCACCATCGCCACCGGCAGACCGAAATAGAACTGGACGAACCGCATGCCGTCGACATACGCCTGTCCCGTTGTCGAGATGAACGTGATCGCGCTGGCCTGTGTGGCCATGATGGAGAGCGCCATCGCGTACCACGGCATGGTCTTGCCGGCCAGCAGGTAACGATTGACGGTATTGCTGCCGCGACTGCGGTAGAGGCCGTAGGAAACGATGAAAGTCAGAGACCCGGCAAGAACGATCCAGTCCAGCGTATGCATGGAAACCGTCCTGCCAGTCTATCAGCGCCAGGCGAGGGTAAAGAACGAAAGGCCAAGGATGAAAAGGGCGAGGTAGAGGAGCACCACCATGTAGATCCGCTTCCAGGTTCCAAGGAACGGCGGTGGTTCGTCACGCTCGCCCGTCATGATCAGTCGAGGTTGAGAACCGCGCGCGTGGTGCCCGTCTGCTGCTCGATCTTCTTCTGCAACAGCATCAGAGCGTAGATCAACTGCTCGGGACGGGGCGGACAACCCGGCACGAACACGTCGACCGGGATCACCTGGTTCACCGGAATCAGCGCGTAGTTGCTGAACACGCCGGTCGAGGTCGCGCAGGCGCCCATCGAGATGACCCATTTGGGTTCAGGCATCTGCTGGTAGAGATGCCGGACCACTGGAGCCATCTTGTTCGTGACGCGGCCGGCGATGATCATCAGGTCGGACTGCCGCGGGGATCCGCGGAAGACTTCGGCGCCGAAACGCGAGATATCGAAGCGCGCCGCCGACATCGCCATCATCTCGATGGCGCAGCAGGCGAGGCCGAACGTCATCGGCCAGATCGAATTCTTACGCGCCCAGTTGATCGCCTTGTCGACGGTCGTCGTGAGGATGTTCTCTCCGAGGCTCTCCTCGAAGCCGGTGTTGTCGATACGGTCAAACAGCTCCTGCGGGCCCGCAGCCAGGGGCAGCTTCAACTCGGACATATTCCTCCATTCTCGCACGGTCATGCGCCGGTAATCGGCACCGGCGGACGCGTCTTCCAGTTGCCCCGCGTGAAGTCCGGGAAGTCCACCGGCGCGCTGCGCTGGGCTACCGATTGGATGCTCAACGGCATGATGGCGCTCCAGACAGCAGTATCGTAGACGTCGATCGGCGTCTGAGTCCCCTGGCGGACGGCCTTGTAGAACTGGTGCAGCGTGATGTAGTCGGCGCCGCCGTGGCCGTGCTGCCGGGCCTTCTGTTCGAGATCCCGCCACAGGGGGTGCTCGTACTGCTTGTAGTAGGCTTCGGGATCTTCCCACTCGTGCGGCTTCGGACTGCGGTCCTCGAGGTAGATCTTGTCGAGGGTGCCGGAGTAGATGCCCTCGGTTCCCTGGACCCGTAGGATCAGATCGTACGGACGGGGTAGGACGGTGTCATGATACAGCGTCACAGTGGCGCCGTTCTCGGAGCGGATCAGCGAGACATTCACGTCGCCCATGGCGTAGTCCCGCTTCGCGTTGTGATGGTCTTTGCCGTGGCGCTTCTCGACATAGTGACGCAAGCCGCGCGACTTGCTGCTCATGGACGTCATATAGGTGAAGCGGTCGCCTCGGTTGATGTCGAGCCACCAGCCGATGGGCCCGATCGGGTGTGTCGGGTAGATGTTGCCGTTTTTGGTCGCGGCGTGCATCCCACGCCACGTGATCTCGCCAGGTGTGCCGCGGCCGGGGCGCGCGATAAAAGCGCCGCGGACGTCGTGCTGGTAGCCGCCCTCGCAGTGAATCACTTCGCCCAGCACACCCTGGCGGATCAGGTTCAGCACCATAAGCGCGTTGCGGAAGTAGCAGACGTTCTCGAGCATCATGCAAGGTTTGCCGGTCTCTTCAGAGACGCGCACCAGTTCCCAGCATTCCTCGATCGTGGTGGCGGCGGGCACTTCGGTCGCGGCGTACTTGCCGGACTTCATGGTCGCGACCGACATCGGCGTGTGGAGTTCCCACGGGCCGGCATTCACGATGGCATCGAGGTCGTCCCGTTCCACGAGGCGCTTCCAGTCGTCGACGCCGCGCAGGCCGTAGCTTTCGGGGCGCTTCCGGCCAGCCTTCTCGACCATGCCCAGGGCGCGTTCGAGGTGAGCCTCGTTGATATCGCAGACGGCGGGGACTTCGATCGTTCCGAGAGACAGCGTGGTCCGCAGCAGGCCCGTCCCGCGGTTGCCGACGCCGATGAATCCGACGCGCAGAGGCTTGTCCTGCGCCAGTGCCGCCCCCGCGGCCAGACCGAGAAACTCGCGGCGATTCCAGTTCATGGCTTCAACCAGTCATCCAAATGCTGCCGCACGAACGCATCGTCGTTCAGGTGCGGGTAAGCCCGGTAGACACGGTCGATTTCCTCCATCTGACCGGGCGAGAGGTCTTCGCTGGGGTCGAGGCACCAGCGTCCAGCGAGCAGTCCCTGCCGCCGCAGCACCTCGTGGATGCCGGCGATGCAGCCGTGGAAGTGGTTGGCGGAATCGAAGAACGCGGCGTTGGCGTCGGTGACTTCGACGGCCAGCGTCAGCCACTCTTCCGACAGCGTGGCGGAATGAACGCGGTGCAGCAGCTCGACCGCCGCCTTGGTCCAGACAGCCCAGTGGCCGAGCAGGCCGCCCGTAATCCGGACGGAGGTTGCGCCGAAGCGGTACGGAGTCAGCAAGTCCGTCACGATCGTGTCGTCATTGCCTGTGTAGAGCGCGATGCTGTCCGCCCGGCCGGAGTCGGCCACGGCGCGCAAGACATCGATGGTCTGATAGCGGTTGAACGGCGCGATCTTGATGGCGATGACATTCTCGATTTCCGCGAAGCCGCGCCAGAATTCGTAGGGGAGCAGACGCCCGCCGACGGCGGGCTGGAGGTAGAAGCCGAACACTGGCAGGACAGCCGCCACTTCGCGGACATGCGCCAGCAGATCGGGAATCGTAGCGTCCCGCAGGGCCCCGAGGCTGAGCAGGACGGCGTCATAGCCCAGTTCGCGCGCCAGGACGGCTTCCCCGACAGCCTGGGCGGTGGCGCCGACGGCGCCCGCCACCATCACGGCTGCCCGGCCGCGCGCCTCGGCGGCCGCGAGTTCGAGCACGGGCCGGTACAGGCCGATTTTCGGATCGCGAATGGCGAACTGGGTCGTGTGAACGCCGACCGCCAGTCCACCCGCTCCGGCGGCGAGATAGTAGCGGGTCAGCGCGCGCTGACGGCGTTCGTCGAGTGTGCGCTCCGGCGTCAGCGCCAGCGGATGCGCCGGGATGACCAGACCCTTGCTGAGCGTGCCGCGAAGATTCATCAGAACTTTCCGTCCCGCGTTTCGAAATGCGTCGGTTTGTTGTGCGTGGCGCCGCCCATGCCGATCCAGTGGGCGATCCATTCGATCATCTGGTCCAGAGACACCGTGGGGTATCCGAACACGCGGAAGCAGCGCGCCGCGTTGTTCAACAGGGCGGCGGAGCCCTCCTGCCCTTCGAACTCGGGGTCGACCCCGAAGATCTCGCCGAAGCGGGCAGCGATCGAGCGGACGGAAGCCGTTTCCGGACCGGTCAGGTTCAGCACCAGCGGTGGCGCCTGGCACAGGGGAAAGCTGCGCAGGCAGATGGAGTTCGCATCGCCCTGCCAGATCACGTTGGCGGCGCCCATCGCCAGTTCCACAGGACGCCGCTCAAAGACCTTGAGGCCGATGTCGAGCAAGACGCCGTAGCGCAGGTCGATGGCGTAGTTCAGCCGCAGGATCACGCCGGGAGTTCCGTAGCGCGCGGAGAAGTGCTCGAACATGCGCTCGCGCCCCAAGGCTGACTGCGCGTACTCGCCGACCGGATCGACCGGGGTGGCTTCGGTGGCGCCGCCGCTCACGACCGGCACCAGCGGATAGACGTTCCCTGAGGAAAACGAAACAATGCGGGCATTGCGGTAGCGGTCCGCCACCATGCCGGGCAGGTAGGTGTTCATCGCCCAAGTGAGATGGGCGTTCTCAGTCGACCCGAACTTCCGTCCCGTCATGTAAATGACGTTTGGCGCGTCAGGCAAGCCAGCCAGAACGCCATCCTCCAGCAGGTCGGCGGCGATGGGTTCGACGCCGCATTCAGCGAGGAACTCCTGGGAGCCGGGAGTGGAGAAGCGGGCCACTCCGTAGATGCGCTTCTTCACGCCGGCGGCAGTGACGGCGCGGGCGGCGCGTCGGGCGAGGCTGGGACCCATCTTGCCGGCGACGCCGAGGATGACGATGTCGCCTTCCAGTTCGCGCATCGCCTCGACGTCGGCCTCATGGGGCCGGGAGAGAATTTCTTCGAGTTGTTCAACGGTTTGGATCATCCGCGTTTATATCCGATCTTGCGCAGGAACCCGATGCGGGTGGCGACATCGGCTTCAGTCTCGACGCCTTTGGGGGAGGATCCATCGATGACACCGAGGATGCCGCGTCCCTGCTCCGTCGCCGCCACGACGACCTCGACCGGATTAGCCGTGGCGCAGAAAATGCCGCAGACCTCGGGCACGTCCTTGATCCGGCCCAGCACGTTGATCGGGAATCCGTCGCGCAGAGCGATGAAGAACATGTGGCCCGCGCCGACGGCGGTGGCGTTGCGGACTGCGAGGTCAATCAGCGCCGCGTCATTGCCGTCGCGGCGGGTGAGGCACGGTCCGGACGCCTCATTGAAGGCGACACCGAAGCGGATTTGCGGCCCGGTGTTGACGATGGCCTCGTAGAGATCCTCGACGGTCTTGATGAAGTGGGACTGGCCCAAGATAACGTTGACGCCTTCAGGAATTTCGAGGCGAACGGTCTTCAGTTCCATAGCGATCTTTCAGCATACGACAATGGAGAACGCATGACCGACGCCGCCGTGCTGGCGCACATCGCGAAGCTTCCGCACTCCCGCGCGACCTTTCGCCAACTGATCCGTGAGCTTGGCTCGAAGGGTGTGCCCCGGGACGATCTCGCGCGCGCCCTAAACCGCCTCGAAGCCCGCGGGGAACTGATCGAGTTCCGCTCCGGCCAGTACGTGGTGGCGGCGAAGTCGCGCGAATATGCCGCCGGACGCCTCAACGTGCATCGCGACGGCTATGGGTTCCTCCTTTCCGATAAGCCTCTGGAGGGTATCGCGGGCGATGTATTCCTGCCGCCCGACGCGGCGGCCAAGGCCATGCACGGCGACCGCGTGCTGGTGCGGATCGGGCGTATCGACAGCGCCGGACGCGCCGAGGGCGAGATCGTCCGCGTGCTGGAGCGGATGCACCGTTCGGTCGTGGGCGAGTTTCGGATCACCCGCAAGGGCTGCTTCGTGGTGCCGCACGACGAACGGGTCCGGCACTGGATCGAGATTCCGGATGGAATGGAGATTCCGCCACCAACCGAAGATGTCGACCGCGTCGGAGCGGAGCCGCCGCGGATCGAGTCCGTCGAGGATCTGCAGGGCATGATCGTGACGGCGGAACTGCTCGATTTCCCGGGGGAAGAGACGGGCGCCGTCGGGCGGGTGATCGAAGTGCTTGGGTATCCCGACGACTTCGGCGTGGATGTGGAGATCATCATCCGGAAGCACCATCTTCCTCATCGCTTCCCACCGGATGCCCTGGAGCAGGCAGCAGCGTATCCCGGTGCTCCGGGATCAGATGACCTGGCGGATCGCCGCGACTTTCGCGGCCTGCCCGTGGTGACGATCGACGGCGAGACGGCACGTGACTTCGACGATGCGGTGCGCGTGGAGCGGCTGCCCAACGGCCATTACGCGCTGGATGTGCACATCGCGGACGTGAGCCATTACGTGCGGCCGGGAAGTCCGATCGACCGCGAGGCGCGCCTGCGAGGCACCTCCGCCTACTTCCCGGATCGCGCCGTGCCGATGCTGCCGCGGGAGCTATCGACCGCGCTCTGCTCGCTGGTGCCGCGGGAAGACCGGCTGGTGCTGTCGGCGCTCCTTGAGATCGACCGCCAGGGCGACTGCGTGCGTGCCGAGTTCACCCGAGGGGTGATCCGCAGCGCCGAGCGCCTGACTTATACGAGCGTGCACAAGCTGCTGGAGGGAGACGACGCCGAACGCGAGCGGTACGCGGCAATGGTGGGAGACTTGGAGCTCATGCGCGAGCTGGCGCTCGTGCTCAACCGGAAGCGCGTCCGGCGGGGGTCGATTGATTTCGACCTACCCGAGCCATTGATCGAGTTCGATGAGTTCGGCGAGATGGTGGGCGTGATCCGCGCGCCGCGCAATATCGCGCACCGGATCATCGAGGAGTTCATGCTCGCGGCAAACGAAGCGGTGGCGGCGCGGCTGGAAGCGGCCGGCATTGCCAGCATCTACCGGATCCACGAACTGCCCGACCCGAAGCGCGTGCTGGACTTCGAAGAGGCTGCTTCCCAGTTCGGCTATTCGCTGGGCCTGGGCGCGCTGCCGGTGAAGAAGTACGCCAACACGCAGCACTACCGGGACGGCCGCAAGGTGCGGCGCGAGATTTCACGGCCGGAGGCGGTGCCGGGATTGACGTCGCGCCACTACCAGAAGATGCTGGCGCGGCTAGAGGGCAAGCCGGAAGAACGGATCGTGAACTACCTGCTGCTGCGGTCGCTCAAACAGGCGCGCTACAGCGTGGACAACGCGGGACACTTCGCGCTGGCGGCGGGCACGTATACGCACTTCACATCACCGATCCGCCGCTATCCGGATCTGCTCGTGCACCGGCTGCTGAAAGGCGTGCTGGACGGCGCGTCGACGCCGGGGGAAGACGACCTGCGGGCGGCGGCGGAAGACTGCAGCCGCGCCGAGCGGCGGGCCGCCGATGCCGAGCGGGAACTGGTGGAGTGGAAGAAAGCCAAGTTCATGGCCGAACGCGTGGGCGATGTCTTTGACGCGCTCGTGATCGGCACGGCAAAGTACGGCCTGTTTGTCGAGTTGGAGAGCTTGTTCGTGGAAGGGCTGGTGCCGGTGGAGACGCTTCCGGGCGACCGGTACACGTACCGCGAGAATACGCGCCAGGTGATGGGGGAGCGCACGCGGCGGGCGTTTTCGATCGGAGACCGGCTGCGCGTCTGCCTGGACCGGGTCGAGGAGACGGGCAACAAGCTGCAGTTCTCCGTCTTCGAGGAAGCCCCGCGGAAGCGCCGGCGGTGACAGCGGCTACACCTTTCCCTTATAGCCGCAGAGCATCCGCGGGACCATGACGCGGCACTTCGCACAGGATTCGGTGGTGTGGGCATCGGCGTAGTTCGCGTTCGTATTCGACTGCTGGTACCATACTTCCGTCATGAACATGGTGCCCTGGAAGGCGTTTGCCTGCCACACCTGAATGGCGCGTTGAATGAGTTTGGGTGCAGCGCACACGAGAAACTCGGTCTTCATGTTCCTGATTGAGATCTTCTCCTTCCCCACGAGATCAATGGCCTTGCCGCGGCAATCGAGCAGATTGTCCCAACCAGCCGGATCACCGGGATCGACGGGGTTGATTCCCAACTGCCCGCAGGCAGTCTCGAATTGCTTGAAATTCGCCTTGTTGCTGTAGAGGCTCGACGATGGTGCTCCATAGCGGCGCACCCTATTCCCCTGCACCTCCAGCACGCCGAACATGAACTGTCCGCCAACACCGAGTGTCCGCATGGCGCCGTGAATGGCCAGTGCGGCCTGTTTCGTGTCCATGCTCTCGTAGATCCGGTGGCGGTCCGCGGTGTTGCCGCAGTGCTCACAGGTCTCGCTCCCGGAAAAACACTGCTCGAAGCGGAGGTTCTTGCTGCCGATCACGAGGTCGATTCGTTCGCGCTCTCGCCGGGACCCGTGGCGGCCGGGGTTCGCCACGTCGGTGTACGCGCCGTACGTTGTGCCCGTGAGCGTGACGTCCCGCAGCCCGACCGAAGTCTGGACGACTTCCGCCTCGGTCAGGGCGTCCTTGGGAAGGAATCCGAAGGCGTCGCGGGCGAGCCCGGAGAGGACTTCCACGAAGACGTACGGCAGCCGGTGGTAGGCGGTGTCGGCGCCTTCGATGATGGCGACGTCGTCGCCGGGTTGGACGAACTTCTGGGGAACGAAGGATTCGAGGCCGTTGGGACCGGCATCCTCGTAGAGTTCGAATTTGAATCCGCGAATTTTCGGCACGGCGTACCCTCCTGAGAGGTGATTTTAGACCATACCGACGAAAACCCGAACGCCGCCCGTCAGGATCGAAGCCTGGTGCGTAAGTTATTGGCCTTACCTGACGGGACAGACGGGAGCCTGTTATTGTAGATTTTTTGCCCGCTCACACGAGGAGGAACCGATGCCCGCGACAAAAGGCCATCTGATTGTGCTGGATCTGATTGGCGACGACACAACCCCGGCGATGTTCTCGATCAAACAGCGCGTGAAACCTCTAACCGCACCCCCGAGCCGCGCGCATCATCGCGGCAAGGGCTTCTCGCTGGACCAACTGGCCGTGATGGGCAGACTGGCCACATCTGTCGCAACGAATCCGTCGAGTATCGACGAGTTCGGCCTGGATTTTGCGACCGATCCGCGGACCGGCCGGCCAACGCTGGTTGAGTCGACGATGAGCCAATACCTCGGGCTCGAGGGGACGGACCAACTGGTGGGCGCCGAGTATCTGCTGCGGGGCGACACGCGCGACTGGGACGCGGTGTACGATGCGGGGGGGCTGGGCGCGAACGTGAAAGATGTCAGATCGGGGTCGATCGACACAGGGAAGCATGTGGAATCGAGTTCGGGAACGAGCGCGTTTGTCCCGTGCACGCGGCAGCTCGGGGTGAGCAAGCACTTCGCCGGGAAGACTGGCTGGGTGTACCTGTTCCACGTGAACGAGGGGATCGCGATGAGCGATCACAAGAAGTACCAACAGGATGAGGTGCTGGCCTTCGGTGAAATTCCGCTGCACGACATCGTCATGTGCAAGTGGGTGGAGCAAGCGAACCGCATCTATGTAAACCGGGAGTTCCGCGCGGCGATGATTGACAGCACGAACTGGAGCCCGCTCCTGCGCCTGATCGGCGGCGGGACCTATGCGCAAGGGCAGTTCTGGGTCATCAAGTAGCATATTGGCCATGACCTTCCACCGTCGCACCCTGCTCAAGTCAGCGGCCGCGGGCGCCGCGGCGCATGCGATTCCTCCGGCGCGGGCGGCGAAGCCGGTACGCATGTCCGTGGGGACGCAGCGCTATCCGACCACGCCCGAGATGCTCGATTATTTCAAGCGCCACGCGGTCGGGCATATCGCAGGCTATTCCCCGGAACAGGGCAAACCGTGGACCGTGGACACCCTGCGCAGGACGCGTGCGATGTGCGAGGAACACGGCGTCGCGTTGGACATGGTCGTACCCAGCGGCTTTCGCGACCGCGAATTCCTGATGCCCGAGACGCGCGACCGCGCCATCGCGGCCATGCAGGAACTGATCCGCGATTGCGCCGGCGCGGGCATTCCTGCTGTGAAGTACAACATGTCGTTCCTGAGCATGGAGCGCACCGGGAATACGCCTGGGCGCGGCGGGTCGTCGTATAGCACGTGGCGCTGGGAGGATGCCAAAGCGCGCGCCGGCGAACTGACCGATGCCGGACGCATCACCGAAGATGTCTACTGGGAGCGGGTCGAGCACTTCCTTGCCCGCGTCGTCCCGGTGGCGAATGAGTACAGGATCCGCATGGCCTGCCACCCGGAGGATCCCGGGGTGCCGGCCTCCGGCTACCGCGGCATTGTCCGCCCGCTCGGGACGCCGGAGGGATTGAAGAAATTCGTCGCGCTGCACGAGAGCCCGTACCATGGACTGAATCTGTGCCTCGGCACGACGGCGGAGATGCTCCAAGATCCGAACCGGGAGATCCACGGCATCATCCGCTACTTCGGCGAGCGGAAGAAGATCTTCAACATTCACTTCCGCAACATTAAGGGCAAGCGCGACGACTTCATGGAAGTGTGGCCGGACGAGGGCGACATGGACATGATCGAGGTGGCGCGCACGCTGTACGAGGTGGACTACCCGTACATGCTGATGCCCGATCACATGCCGCGCCATCCGGACGATCCGGGTTTCGGCAAGCAGGCGTTCGCCTACGGCTTCGGGTACATCAAGGCCGTAATCCAGGCGATCGGGCGGGTTGGCTGAAGCCGGACACGCCCTACGCCCCGTACAGTTCGAGGAATCGCGCCACCGATTCGATGCCCTTGTAGTAGTTCTCCAGGCGGAACTTCTCGTTGGGGGAGTGCAGGCCGTCATCGGGGAGCCCGAAGCCCATCAGGACCGTCGGAATCCCGAGGTGCGCCTGGAACTCGCCCACGATTGGAATGGAGCCGCCGGAGCGTGTGAACACGGTCTCACGGCCGAAGACTTCGGCGAAGGCCCTGGCGGCGACTCCGATGGCGGGATGATCCGGGTTCACCATCGACGCCGGCGCGGCACTGAGCACACGCACTTCGCAGCGGACGCCTTCGGGAGCTTCTTTGGCGACGAAGTCCTTCACCAGGTCGACGACGCGGTCCGCGCGCTGGTCGGGGACCAGGCGCAGGCTGACCTTGGCGACCGCTTCAGCCGGAATGACGGTCTTGCCGCCGGCGCCGGTGAATCCGCCGGCGATCCCGTGCACTTCGAGCGTGGGGCGGGCCCAGATGCGCTCGAGCACCGTGTAGCCGGGCTCTCCGGTGAGCGCCGCCGCGCCCACTTCATCGCGCAGGAAGGCTTTTTCGGAAAACGGCAGGCGGCTCCAACTGGCTTTCTCCGCGTCCGCGGGAGCGGCCACGTCGTCGTAGATGCCAGGGATGCGGATGACGCCTTGGGCGTCCTTCATTTTGGCGAGTAACTCGACCAGCCCGTACACTGCGTTGGGCGCGGCGCCACCGTAGAGGCCGGAGTGCAGGTCGCGCGCCGGACCACGCGCGGCGATCTCGAGATAGACGAGGCCGCGCAGCCCGACGCAGAGGGTCGGGATGCCGTCGGCGTACAGCGCAGTGTCGGAAACGAGCGCGACATCGGCCTTCAGGTTGCCGGGATTCTCGCGCACGTATTGTGCGATCGCTTTGCCGCCGACCTCCTCTTCGCCTTCGATGAGGAACTTCACGTTGACCGGCAGGCTGCCGTGGACGGCGCGGAGCGTTTCGATGGCCTTGATGTGGGTGAGCATCTGGCCCTTGTCGTCGGCGGCACCGCGGGCGTAGAGGTTGCCGTCGCGGATGGCGGGTTCAAACGGCGGCGTCACCCATTGGTCGAGGGGGTCCGGCGGCTGGACGTCGTAGTGCCCGTAGCAGAGCACGACCGGCTTTCCGGGGGCGTGCAGCGAATCGGCGTAGACGAGGGGATGGCCGGAGGTTTCGACGACGGAGATGTTGTCGAGACCCGCGGCACGCAGTTGCTCCGCGGTGAACTCCGCGGCGCGGCGGACATCGGCGGCGTGGTCCGGGAGGGTGCTGACGCTCGGGATCCGCAAGAAGGCCAGCAGGTCGGCGAGGTACGCGTCCGCGTGCGCCGCAACGTGTTCCGAAATGGGAGAAGGCATGATGGGACGCCTTTATTCTAGCGCCCCATCCCTGAAAAATCAGACGGCAATCGAGAGATGCGCCGGGGTCGACGCCGCGGCGCTCAAGAGAACGCGGTGGACTTCACTGCTCTCGAACGGTTGGACGAGAATGTCATACCCGCCCAGGTTGATCACTTCCGCCCACAACCGCACGTCCGCGGCGGGGACGGTCACGACGACTTCCGTTTCACGATGGGCCTGCCGGGCGGCGGCCAACACTTCTTTCCAATCACCATCTTCCAGATGGACTTCAGTGAGAATTACGGGAAAGTATTGTTCCTTGAGAACGCGGTTCGCCTCCCGGACATTGGGCACGTGGACGAAGGAAAGCGGGCAGTCCGCCATCATCCGGGAGAGAGAAGCCGCGTCGCTCGCATTGGGGGAAATGTGAAGAACGACGCAAGCCATCAGGGTTTCGTCTCTGTCTCTAGCGTAGCTGAGTCGGGGCCAGAATATCCACAAAAATCGATGACAATTCGGAAACGGTTTGCTACTCCCGGCTGGCTACGATGATTTCTCTGAGGAACTACGGGATGTGAGGGATATATTTGCGAATCCGTGACGGATTTTCCAACACGTGTGGTGTCAGCGGATGAGTGCCGAGGCGTGCGCCCGCACGGACGCGGACAGACCGGCGAGATCATAGCCGCCTTCGAGCAGGGAAACGAGGCGTCCCGCGGCGGAGAGGCTGGCGATCTCGCGCATCAGGACCGTAAGTTCCGCGAAGTCCGCGTCGGAGAGGGTGAAGCGCCCGAGGGGGTCGCCAGCGCGGGAGTCGAAACCGGCGGACAGCAGGACGAGGTCGGGGCGAAAGGCGCGCGCTGCGGGGAGCAGCCGGTGGCGGAACGCGTCGAGAACGTCTTCCCCGGTGGTTCCGGCGGGCAGGGGGCAGTTCATCGTGGTGCCGGCGCCATCGCCTTCCCCGATTTCCGCCGGCGCACCGGTACCGGGATACCAGGGCGCCTGGTGGCTGCTGAAAAAGAACACGGAACGGTCGTTGTAGAAGATGTCCTGTGTGCCGTTGCCGTGGTGGACGTCCCAATCGGCGATGAGGACGCGCTCCACCCCGTGGCGGCGCTGGGCGTAGCGGGCGGCGATGGCGATGTTGTTGAAGACGCAGAATCCCATGCCGCGATTGGCGGTGGCGTGGTGGCCGGGCGGCCGTACGAGGCACAGGGCCTGCCGGGCGCCGTTAGCGAAGATCGCGTCCACGGCGTTCAGCACGCCGCCTACCGCATGGAGAGCGACATCGAGAGAAGCGGCGCTCATCGCGACATCGCCGGTGGTCAGTTCGCGAATGTCGTCTGTGCCGGCGAGCGCCGCGGATTCGCGCTCGACCGTCGTCACGTACGCCGCAGTGTGGCAAAGCAGCAACTCGTCGGTATCCGCAGCGCGCGCCGGAACGGGTTGCAGGTCGAGTCCGGCGACGGCGTCGAGGGCGGCGTCGAAGCGCTCCGGGCGCTCGGGATGCCCGTTTCCGGTCCGGTGCTCACGGAAGACGGGATCGGCCAGGAGAACGGTTGCTACAGGCATGGCTCCAGGGTATCCTCGAACGGGCGCACGCGGGAAACGGCGGCTTCGAGCATGTCGCCGAGATCCCCGGCGATGGTGCAGTCGGCCGCGCCTGAAGGAGTCGCGGCCGGATCCTGCAACTCCACGAGGCGGCATCCGGCGCGGCGGGCGACGGCTGCCAGTTGCGCGACGACGACGAGGCGCGCGGTCACTCCAGCGACAAGCAGCAGGCCGGCGGAGCGGACGGCTGCTTCCGCCTGTTTGAATTCAGTCTCGGGCACCGGTTCGTCGAACCAGGTGACGCCGGGCCGGGCGATGCCTCCGCAGGCGCAGACGGGAGGCAGGGGCGCCAGAACGGCACGGCCATCGCGCCAGGGCCGCCCGCACTTCGTGCAGCGCATCCACCAGAGGTCGCCCCGCAGTTTGACGACCTTCCGGCTGCCGGCCCTTTCGTGCAGGTCGTCCGTATTCAAGGTCAGCAGTGTCAGTGTCTTGCGGCGCTCAAGTTCCGCGAGCGCGAGGTGAGCTTTGTCCGGGCCCCGCGCGGCCAGAAGTGCGCGCCTGGACTGAAACAACTGCCAGACGGCGGCAGGGTTCTGCGCAAACTGTTGGCCGGTGGCGAGATCCGCGGGACCGAACTGAGCGGCGAGGGTCCGGCCGCCGAGGGCCCGTGCCGCGCCGGTCCCGGAGGTGACCCCGGCGCCGGTCAGCACCGCGATCGAGCGCGCCATCTGCAACTCGCGCCACAGCTCTTCCATTCCCTGTATTGTACGGGCCTGCCGGTTCCTGTGATGTGGGGGCCTGCCGGCCCCGGGTGCTATCATGAAAGATCGGCTGGAGAGCGCCGCCCTCCGGACTTCCTCTTGAGGTGATTCCCTTTTGGCATTGGTAGAGGGTTGTAAGCATCGTTTTGAGATCACCGTGCCCGCCGACGAAGTCGCGCGGGAAACGGACGCCGTGATTGACCGCTTGAAGCAGCGCGTCCGGCTGCCCGGCTTCCGTCCCGGCAAGGCTCCCGCCGGACTGATCCGCCGCCAGTTCGCCGACGACATCCGCCAGCAGGTGCTGGAGAACCTACTGCCCCGGTTTATCGAGCAGCAGGCGAAGGAAGAAGATCTCGAACCGGTCGGCTCTCCGTCAGTGACCGACTTGAAGTTCGAAGACGGCGAGCCCCTGGTCTTCACCGTGGAATTCGAGGTCGCCCCGGAGATCGAACTCGGCCAGTACACCGATCTCACCGTCACCTACGCCGACCCCGAGGTAACCGAGGAAGATGTCGAAACGCGGATCGAGGAGATCCGCCAGAGACGCGCCGAGTTCGTCAATGTCGACCCGCGTCCGCTCGAAGACGGCGACTTCGCCGTCCTGGAGTTGAAGAGCCTTGACGGGGTGGACGGGCAGCCGATCAAGCAGGACGACATTCACCTGGAAATCGGCGGCGAAGACACGGTGGCCGGATTCTCCGAAGCCCTGCGCGGTGCCTCGCCCGGGGATGAGTGCGAGTTCGACGTGACCTATCCCGAAGACTACGGACAGGAGAAGCTGGCCGGCAAGACGGTGCACTTCCACGCCGTCGTGAAGGGCGTGCGGCGGAAGGAACTGCCGGAGATCAACGATGAGTTCGCCCAGGACCTGGGCGACTTCCAGAACGTCGGCGAATTGCGCGAGGAAGTGCGGCGCGCGATTCACGGGGAGCGTCAGTTCGCCGGCCAGCAGGCAGCGAAAGACGCACTGGTGGAGCAGCTTGTGGACCTGCACGAGTTCCCGGTGCCGAACGCTTATGTCGACCGCCAGATCCGCAGCCGCCTCGAACAGGGTCTGCGGCAACTCGCCTCCGAAGGCGTCGATATTGGCAAGTACAAACCGAACTGGGACGAACTGCGGGAACGCCAGAAGGACCGGGCGCTGCGCGAGGTGAAGGCGTCGCTGCTGCTGTCGAGGATCGCCGAGCGGGAAGCGATCGGCCCGACGAGGGACGAGGTCGACCGCGAAGTGGAACGGATCGCCCGCCAGCAGCGGGAGCCGGTCGCGGCGGTGCGCATGCGCTTCGAGAAGGACGGGACGCTGGGACGCATCGCGGGCCACCTGCAAACGCAAAAGGTGCTCGACTACCTGTTCGAGCACGCACGGAAGGTCGCCGGCGAGGCTGAATCCGCCGAGGCGCCTGCCGAATCATAACGAACAGGAGATCCGATGGCATTAGTCCCCATGGTGGTGGAGCAGTCGAGCCGCGGCGAGCGCGCCTACGACATCTATTCCCGGCTGCTGCGCGACAACATCATCTTTCTCGGTACGCCGGTGGACGACATGGTGGCGAACCTCGTCACGGCGCAGTTGCTGTTCCTCGAAGCGGAGAATCCGGAGAAGGACATCGCGCTGTACATCAACTCGCCCGGCGGCTCGATCACGGCCGGGATGGCGATCTACGACACGATGCAGTTCATCCGGCCCGACGTGAGCACGATCTGCATCGGGCAGGCCGCGTCGATGGGCGCCTTGCTGCTGGCGGCGGGCAAGAAGGGCAAGCGCTACGCATTGCCCAACGCACGAATTCTGATCCACCAGCCGTCGATGGACGGGCTGTCCGGCCAAGCCACCGACATCGATATCCACGCGCGGGAGATTCTGCGCATGCGCGAGATCACCAACGACATCCTGGCGCGGCACACGGGCCAGCCGGTCGAGAAGGTCCAGCGCGACGTGGATCGCGATTACATCATGTCCGCCGCGCAAGCCAAGGAGTACGGCCTGGTCGATGAGATCATTGACCGCCGGCTGCCGCTGGGGTAGTAGAATGGGCGCAGGGAATGACGCGAAGAATCCTGCTCCTGTTGCCAGGCGCACTGCTCCTGAGCGCCCGCGAACTCAGCGACGACGAAATCTACGATGAAGTGCGCCGCCGGTTGACCGCCGACCGCGAGGTGAAGATCCTCGACCTCGACGTCGCAGTCAGTCAAGGTGTGGTCACGCTCAAAGGACTCGTCGAGACGGAGCGCCTGCGATCCCGCGCTGAACGCATCGTGAAGAAGATCAAGGCAGTGCGGGGCGTCAATAACGAACTGCGGATCCGGCAATGACGCGGCGCGGATTCGTCAGCCTGCTGGCCCCGACGATTGCGGGCGCGCAGGACTTCTCCGAAGTACGGATCGAGAAGATCGCCGCCGGGTTCGTGTTCACCGAAGGCCCGGTCTGGTCGCGCGACGGTTTCCTTCTGTTCAGCGATGTCCCCAATGACGTGATCCACAAGTGGGTCCCCGGCGAGGGGACCAGCGTCTACCGCAAGCCCACCAACAAGGCCAACGGCAATACGTTCGACAATCGCGGGCGTCTGCTGAGCTGCGAGAGCAAGGGCCGGCGCGTGGTGCGCGAATTGCGCGACGGCAAGCTCGAAGTGGTGGCGGAAAAGTGGGAAGGCAAGCGCCTGAACGCGCCCAACGATATCACGGTGCGCAAGGACGGCCACATCTACTTCACCGACCCGGCGTTCGGCGACCAGGCGGAGGGCCGGGAGCTGGATTTTTACGGCGTCTATCACGTCACGCCGCGCGGCGAGATGCGCCTCATCGCCAAGCCGGAAGGGCGGCCGAACGGCGTCGCGCTGTCGCCGGACGGGCGCATTCTCTACGTCAACAATTCCGACGAGCGGAACGTTCGGGCTTATGACCTCGACCGCCAGGGCGTGCCGTCGAATGAGCGCGTGCTGATCTCCGATATCCAGGGTTCGCCCGACGGCATGCGCGTCGACGAGAAGGGTAATCTCTACGTCACGGCGAACGCGCTCGATATCTTCTCGCCCGAGGGCAAGCTGGTCCACCGGATGGAGTTCCCCGAGATGCCGCGCAACTGCGCGTTCGGTGACGCCGATTTCCAGACGCTTTTCGTGACGGCGCGCACGTCGGTGTACCGCGTGCGGCTCGACGTGAAAGGCGCGGTGCACTATTAGCCGCAGGTATCCGGCGCACCCGCTGGTGGGTGTCGGAGCGCTGGTGATCGACGCGGGGCGCATTCTGCTGGTCGAGCGCGGACGCGAGCCGCTGGCCGGATTGTGGTCGCTGCCCGGCGGGCTGGTCGAGACGGGAGAAGCGCTGCGGGACGCCGTGGTCCGCGAAGTGCGCGAAGAGACCGGACTCGATGTGGAAGCCGGTCCGCTCGTCGAGGTGTTCGAGCGGATCACGCGGGATGCTTCGGGCGCGGTGGAGTACCACTACGTGCTGGCGGATTACCTGTGCCGGGTCCGGGGCGGCAGGCTGGCGGCCGCCGACGATGCGCGGCGGGCCGCATGGATCGCCCGCACCGATCTGCACGCCTACGCAGTGACCGAAGGCAGCCTGCCGGTGATCGAAAAAGCCTTCCGGATGGCGGACGCGTGAAGAACACCAGCGGAGACATTCTCGAATTCGGCGCGCTCAAGGAGTTGATCGGCCGGTACGTTGCGTCTCCAGGCGGCCGCGTGCGCCTCGACGCGCTGACACCGCACGGCGACGCGACGCGCCTTCCGGAAGAAATTGCCGAAGCGGGCGAGGCCGTGGGCTACCTGCGAGCCGCCGCGCAGCCGAAGTCCGGGGGGCGTGAGGCGGCGGCGCGCCTGGACTTCTCCGGCCTGCCGGATCTCGAAGTCGCGGTGCAGAAGCTGCGCATCGAGGGCGCGGTGCTGGATCCGCTGGAGGTCTACGACCTCGTCTCGCTGCTCGACCGGGCGTCGGGGATGCGGGCGTCGCTGCTGGCGGCGGCGGCGCAGTTTCCGAAGCTCGGCCGCCACGGCGCAGCCATCGGCGACTTCCGTCCGCTGGTGGCAGCCATCGCGGGCAAGATCCTGCCCGGCGGGTTGCTGGCGGACGACGCCAGCCCCGAACTCGCCCGTCTGCGCCGCGACATGGGACGGCAGAAGCAGTCCATCCAGAGTTCGCTCGAACGCTTCCTGCGGGCGCACCAGGAAGGCGGCGTGCTTCAGGAAGAGTTCGTCACGATCCGCAATGACCGCTACGTCGTGCCGGTGATCGCGGGACAGAAGCGCAAGGTGGAGGGCGTGATCCACGGCGCCAGCTCCACCGGACATACGCTATTCGTCGAACCGCTGGCCACCATCGAGCTGAACAACGAACTGGTCCGGCTGACCGAGGAGGAGGCGCGCGAGGCGCACCGGATTGTCCGCGAGATGACGGCGAAGCTGCGCGAAGCGGCGGCCGAGATTGCCGTCGCGCTCGAGACGCTCGGCGCGCTCGACTTTCTCTTCGCCAAGGCGCGTTTCGCGGCGGAGTTCGACTGCTGCCTGCCGCGTTTCAGCGCCGAAGGGACACCGCGGCTGCTGCTGCGCGAGGCGCGGCATCCGTTGCTTGAAGACGTGCTGCGCCGCCAGCGCCGGCGGATTGTGCCAGTGACGCTTGAGCTCGACCGGGAGCGGCGGACGCTCGTCATCAGCGGGCCCAACACGGGCGGCAAGACCGTCACGCTCAAGACGGCCGGGCTTCTGGCGCTGATGGCGCACGCCGGACTGCCTGTGCCGTGCAGCGAGGCCGAGTTCCCGGTCTTCGAACAGGTGCTGGCCGATATCGGCGACAACCAGTCGATCGAGCAGAGCCTCAGCACGTTCTCGGCGCACGTGGCCCGCATCCGGGACATGGTGCTCGACGGCACGGCCGATTCGCTCGTGCTGTTCGACGAACTGGGCGCGGCAACCGATCCGGAAGAGGGCGGCGCGCTTGGCGTGGCTGTGGTCGACCATTTCCGCCGCATCGGAGCGTTCACGATCGCGTCCACGCACTTGATGGCGCTCAAGGTCTACGGCAGCAGCACCGAGCATGTCGTCAATGGATCGATGGGCTTCGACGAGGCGACTCTGGAGCCGACCTACGAACTGCGGTTGGGCCTGCCCGGCAAGTCCGCGGGCCTCGATATCGCCTCGCGCCTGGGACTGCCGGCGCACCTGATGGACCGCGCCCGGCAGGCGATGGGATCGCGCGAACGCGACCTGGAGCGTCTGCTGGCCGAATTGCACGAACAGCGGCGCGCCGCGGCGGCGCTCGACGCGGAACTGGGCGCGCGCGCGGCCGCGCTGGCCGAACGCGAAGCGAAGCTGGCCGCCGATTGGGAGCGCCGGGGCACGGCCAAGCTGCGGGAACTGGAGCGCCGTTCGGAGGAAGCGCTGGCGCGCTTCGAAGCCGAGGCCGCGGCGGCGATCGAGCGGATCGGGCAGCTTGCCCAGAGCAAGAAGGCGGCGAGCGAGGCGTCGCGAATTGCGGCGAAGGTGAAGCGGGAGCTGCGGGAGTCGTTCGAGTCGGGCGTGAAGGGCGAGGCGCCGCGGGCCGTCCCGCAGGTGGAACCGGGCGCGCGGGTACGCTTGAAGAATTTCTCCGAGCCGGCCACCGTGCGGCGGCTGCTGGGCGGCGGACGGCTGGAAGTGGAAGCAGGGATTCTCAAGGTGCAGGCGGACATGGACGACGTGCTCGAAGTGCTGCCCGCGGGCGGCGGACCGAAGCTGCCGGCGAACGTCAGTTTCCGTCCGGGGCCGCAACTGCATCCGGCGCACCAGGAAATCAACGTGATCGGTGAACACGCCGACGACGCTTGCGAGCGGGTCGACCGGTTCCTCGATCAGGCCGTGATGGCCACGGCGAGCCGCGTCCGGATTGTGCACGGGCATGGCATGGGAATTCTGCGGAAGGCCATCTGGAAGCTGCTGGGGGCGCACCCGCACGTCGCGAAGTTTTACTACGCCCCGCAGTACGAAGGCGGGCAGGGCGCCACGATCGTCGAAATCCGCGAGGAATAAGAAGGCGCGCCAGCCGGGAAGACTGGCGCGCCAGGGACCTGCGAAAGACTCCGGTTAGAACGTCAGGCGCAGCGCCATCTGCATGAAGCGCGCATCCTGCGCGACGTTGGTGTACTGGCCGAAGTTCGGATTGGAGACATTGCGGTTCATCTCCAGGAACGACGTGTTGTTGAAGATGTTGTACATCTCCGCCCGGAACTGCAGACGCATCCCCTCGCGAATGTGGAAATTCTTAAAGAACGTCCAGTCGAAGTTACGCTCGCCGTTCAGCCTGTGGGTATTGCGGCCCAGAGTGCCAAAGTTGCCGATGAGCGGCTGCGACAGGCCCAGGGACGCCGCATACGCCGAAACCGTCTGGACCCCATCGGGGTTGGTCGTTGTGGAGTAGGCGCCTTCGCGGCCAGTCGGGATTGGAGTAATATCGAATGCGCCCGAAGCGTTGACACGCACATCGGCGCTTGCGCCAAGCAGCGGGATGGAACTGATGCCGCGGCGTGCGCCCGAAACGAACGAGACGGGAAAGCCTGTCCGGAAGCTGTTGATGCTGGAAAAGCCCCAACCGTGGACTACCTGCCTCAGGAACCCGTTGCTCAGGTTGCGGCCGAAGGGGAGTTCCCAAGAGTGCACGATGACGACGCGCTGGCGGAGGTCAAACTGCGATGCGGCGCGGTTGTCGCGGTTGTTCAGCGGATTCTGCTGGGCCGCGCTGTCATTGACGAGGACGCCGAGAGAGTCAGAGATGTCGTCGATCGATTTGCCGACCGTATAGGAGAAGTTCCACATGTAGCCGCTCGAGTAGCGCTTGGTGACTTCGCTCTGGAACGAATGGAAGTTCGACAGGGCCGAACTCTCCACCATCTGAATGACGTTGAAGCGCCCATCGATGCGGTTGGAGAAACGGGCGATGTTACCGTTCAACGCACTCTGGACCGCCAGGTAGTCCGGCAGCCGCTGAGTTTCGTCCGCCAGATTCTGGGCGGGGACCAGCCGTGCGTCGTTTGTGAGGTTCAGGTGTTGGCTACGTTGCAGATAGGTGCTCTTCGAACCCACGTAGCTGCCCTTGACGACCATACCACCGGGCAGTTCCCGTTGAATCCCCAAACTAAACTGCTGCACCTGCGGGTTGCGAAGGCCGGGATCGATCACCGGGCTCATGTTGCCGAAATTCAAGGCGGTGCTGCTGATTTGTCCAACCGACGCCTGGGTCTGCGTCTGGATCTCGGAGTTCCCGGCCACGATGTTCGCAAAGCTGTTGGCGCCAGTGAAGCTGGCTGCTCCCTGCAAGACCGCGGTCGGCATGAAAGGCGGCAGGAACCGCTGATTGGTAATCGGGTTCAGGAAGATGAAGTCGTAGGCGATGCCGTACCCGCCGCGGATGACCGTCTTGTCGTTCAAGGCATACGCAAAGCCGACGCGCGGCCCCCAGTTATTGGAGGTATTGAACGCTGGCTGTCCGAGAGCGAAGCAGCCAAAGCGGCCGGTGCCGGCCGCCCCAAGGGAGTCGGTGCAGTCGAAGTTCAGGTTCGAGATCAACCCGTTCACTTCCCGCGGTCCACCGGCGCGTTCCATGCGCAGGCCGAGGTTCACCGTCAATCTTCGGGTCACCTTCCAGTCGTCCTGGACAAAGAAGAACTGGTTGGAGACACGGTTATTCCGGACCGAGTTTCCTGCGCGCTGCTGGTAGGTTAGTGGCGTCCCCGCCGCGAAGGCGTCCCAACTGGCAAACGAGATGAGCGGGCGGACAACTGCATCGAACACGCTGTCGGCCCGGTAGTAGAAGAAATCAGCTCCGAACTTGATGTTGTGACTGCCCTTCATCCACGAAAGCTGGTCAGTCCACTGGAAGGTCCGCTGGCTGCGACCCTGGGGAAGTCCTTCCCAGACGCCGAAGGACGAGACTTGGCCATTCGCGAAGGTGATCCGGGGGCCGATAAGATCGGGATTCTCCACCGGGAAACCAGGGTTGCTCCAACCGTATCCGAACCGGAACTCGTTCACGACGGTCGGACCGAAGATACGCGTATAGGCTGAGTTAAACTGCTTGGGATCATTGAGGGAACTGGCGCCGAACCGGGCGAGATTGGTGCCGATGAAGGTCAGGCCACTCGAAGCATCCTTTGAGTCGAAACTTCCGAGGCGCGCTGTCAGCCGATTGTTTTCGTTGAAATTGTGGTCGCCCTTGACTGCCCACTGCCAGGAATCGGTTACGTTCGGAGCCTGCTGTTCCACCGTGCCGGTGGCGCCCGCTGACGCTGTGGCGGCAGGGAGTTGGAACCGGTCCAGCAGAGCCCTCGACGTGGGGTCGGTGACTTGGGCGAGCATTGCGGCCGTCGGTACCTGGGCGATGCGCGCCGCGCCGGCGCCTCTCAGCTTCACTCCTTCGAAGGAGGTCAGAAAGAAGGTCTTGTTCTTTCCATTGTATACACCAGGAAGGAGAACCGGTCCGCCCACGACATACCCAAACTGGTTACGGCGCTGAATCGCCGCCGAACCCGAACGGTCAAAAAACGGCCGGGCGTTCAGCTTGTCGTTCCGCAGGAAGTTATAAGCTTCGAAATGAAGGTCATTGGTGCCGGACTTGGTGATGTACTGCAACTGCGAGTTCGCGTTCCGGCCATACTCCGCGCTGAAGTTGTTCGTGATGAACTTGACTTCCTGTATCTCGGTGAAGTTCAAGGGCCCAAGAGGTCCGCCCGTACCGGTCACGGAGATATCGGTGGCCGTGATGTTGTCCACCGTGATGTTATTGCCGCGGCCGCGTCCACCGTTGGTATTGAAGCTGCCCGATCCCAGGAACGGGTTGTTCGACGATACGGGCGCCGTGCCGGGTGCGATCAGTGCGAACAGGTTCGGGTTTCTCGCGACCGGCAGTTCCTGGATCGCCTGTCCAACCAGACCGCTCTGAATCTGCGCGTTCTCCAGGTCAAGCCGGGAGGCCGCTTCCTCAACTGTGATCACTTCCGTGACCTGGCCGACTTCCATATTGAACCGGACCGACGAGATCTGGCCCGACCGGACCTCGGTCTGCGTCAGCGCCACCCGGAAGCCCGGCGCCTCGGCGCGCACTTCGTAGGTTCCGATTGGCAGAAGAGCGAACCCGAACAGGCCCTGCTCGTTGGTCGGCTGCGTGCGGGTTTCCCCCGTGTTGACATTGCGCAACGAAACGGTTGCTGAAACGACAGCGGCTCCCGACTGGTCCACCACCGTACCACGGACATCGCCCGTGATCTGGGCGGCGGCGTTGAACGGCAGCAGCGCTGCCAGACAGAGCGCCAGGCAGACCGGCGCGAACCAAACGCGAAGCCTCGTAAGCATCGCCATCTTGGCATCGTTATTTAGAGTCATGTGAATTCCTCTCATCGAGTCACCTGAATTAGCCCGTATTGCCCGTTCAGGTGCGGGGCCGGCCAGTGTCAAGGCGAGGGGGACAGTCGCTGTCCCTGTCGGGAACCCGCCGGTTGACTCCGGTTAAGATTTGCGCAGCAATTGAATAACCACTCCCTGAAGGTGGGGTTCACAGTGACAGTGCCCCCGTTAATTGGTTGATCTGCCGATGGTTCCCTGCGCACCTTCACCCATGCGGTGCGCCATGCTTTCCGCTTTTCAGAACCCCCGGAGGTGCGTATTCCGTTTTTCATCGAAATGTCAAGAGACGCATCCGCCCGCCGGTAACCTCCGCCTGTCCTCCAATCGCCTGTGAGACAATACCCGCAGATTCCAATGACCTCCTGGAGAGTTCTTCCGGCAGTCCTGGCGATTGTGTCTCTGACCGCGTGCAGCGGTCCGTACTCAAATCCCACGGTCGCCGCCAAGCAGGACGAGTCCTTGCCTATTCGCGCGCAGCGCGCCGAATGGTCGACCGTGCCGGAAACCGTCACCGCGACCGGCGAACTATTCGCCGACGATATGGTCACGCTGCGGGCCAAGGTTCCGGGACGGGTGGAATCCCTGTATGTCGATCTGGGTAGTGCGGTTCAAACCGGACAACCGGTGGCTGAATTGGAAAAGGCAGACTACGAGTTTCGTGTGCGCCAAGCCGAGGCGATGGTGGAGCAGACGCGCGCCCGGCTCGGGCTGGCCAGGAACGCTGGGGATGGCGTGGACCCGGCTGGAACCGCGCTGGTCCGGCAGGCGGCGGCATCGTTACGCGAGGCGCGGCTGATGCACATCAACGCGACCAGACTGTTCGAGGAAGGCGTCATCTCGAAAGTGGACTTCGAGCGCGCCGGCGTCGCCCTGCAGGCAGCCGAGGCGCGGCACCAGGGGGCGATCGAAGAGATCTTCCGCATTGAGGCGGAGCTGCTGGAGCGCCGCGCCGCGTTGGACCTGGCCAGGCAGCAGTTGGCCGACACCGTCATCCGGGCGCCGTTTGCCGGGGCCGTGACGCGCCGCGAGACGGCAATTGGCGAATATCTCCCGGTGAACTCTCCGATCGCGCAGGTGGTGCGCGATGATCCGATGCGCATCCGTCTGACGGTTCCGGAACGCTTCGCCGGGCGGCTCCGGCGGGGACAGGCGATTGCCCTGCGCCTGGAGAGCGCCCCGGTGCGGCATACCGGGCGGGTCGTGCGCATGAGTCCGGCGCTCGAAGCCGATCAACGGGCGCTGCTCGTCGAGGGTGAGATCCCCAACCGCGACGGCAGCCTGCGCGCCGGGTCGTTCGTGGAGGCCGAGATCACAGTGGATCCGAACGCCAGGAGCATCGTGGTGCCGGCCACCGCTGTGCGCAGTTTTGCGGGCATCCACCGGATGTTCGTCATCGAGCAGGATGCCCTGGCCGACCGCGTCGTGCGCATCGGCCGCGATCTCGGGGACAAGCGCACCGAGATCGTCGAGGGGATCGAGCCCGGGGACCTGTTCGTCCCGAACCCCGACGGACGCCACACCGAGGGACTCAGGGTGACGGTGGAGTAGCCCGTGCAGAAGCTCGCCGAAGTCTGTGTCGCGCGTCCGGTGTTCGCCGTGATGCTGATTCTTGCGCTCACGGTGGTCGGCGGCGTCTCCTACACCAAACTCGGCATCGACCGTTTCCCCGACATCGACCTGCCGATTATCAGCGTCCGCACGCAATTGCCCGGGGCATCGCCGGAAGAGATTGAGAGCGCGGTCACCAAGCGCGTGGAGGACGCCGTCGCCACGGTCGAGGGCATCGACAATATCCGCTCCACGTCGACCGAGAGCCTGTCGATCGTCACGATCACGTTCGATCTCAAGCGCGATATCGACGTCGCCGCGCAGGATGTGCGCGATGCCGTGGCCACCGTCATCAGCCTGCTGCCGCGCGACGCCAAGCCCCCGCTGATCCGCAAGCTCGATACGGACGCATCCCCCGTGATGAGCCTCGTGCTGTCCGGCGTGAAGACGCCGCGCGAGCTCTACGAGATCGCCGAACGGGACGTGAAGGACGTGATCGAGTCGGTCGGCGGCGTGGGACAGGTGGTGCTGGTGGGCGGGCAGAAGCGGGCGATCAACGTGTGGATCGACGCCAACCGCCTCGCCGCCTACCGCATCCCGATTCTCGCGGTGCGGGACGCGGTGGCGCGCCAGAACGCCGAGATCCCGGGCGGGCGCGTCGATGAAGGGACGCGCGAGGTGGTGCTCCGCACGCTGGGCCGCTTCCCGGACCCACGCCAGTTCAACAACCTCGTGGTGGCGAACATCTCCGGCACGCCGGTCCGCATCCGCGATATCGGGCACGCCGAGGACGGGCACAAGGAACAGCGCACGGCGGCGCGCTACGACCGGGAGCCGGCAGTCGCGATTCAGGTGCGGCGGCAGTCGGGCGCCAATACGATCGAAGTCATCAACAACGTCAAGGCGCGCCTGCCGCGGATCAACGAACTGCTGCCGCCGGGTGTGTCCCTGAACATCGTGCAGGACCAGTCGCGGTACATCGAGGCGGCGTTCCACGAGGTGCAACTGCACCTGGTGCTGGGGAGCATCCTGGCGTCCCTCGTGGTGCTGCTGTTCATGCGCGACTGGCGGGCCACGATCATCGCCGCAGTGGCGATTCCGTCGTCGATCATCGCCACCTTCGGGATGATGTACGCGCTCAACTTCACGCTGAACAACATCACGATGCTGGCGCTGGTGCTGATGGTGGGGGTCGTGATCGACGACGCCATCGTGGTGCTCGAAAACATCTTCCGGTTCATCGAAGAGAAGGGCATGACGCCGGTGCGCGCGGCGGTGCTGGCGACCAAGGATATCGGCCTGGCCGTGATGGCGACCACGTTCAGCCTCGTCGTGATCTTCCTGCCCGTCTCGTTCATGTCGAGCATCTCCGGCCGCTTCCTGTACAGCTTCGGCGTGACCGCGGCGGTAGCGGTCCTGGTATCGCTGCTGGTGAGCTTTTCGCTCACGCCGATGATGTGCTCGCGGATGATGCGGCGGGGCCAGGGCATGGAGCACGGCTCGTCGCGCGAGGGCTTCTACGCGGTGATCGACCGCGTCTATACGCACCTGCTGGCGTGGGCGATGCGCAACCGCCCGCTGGTGGTGTGCGCGGCCCTGGCGGTGACGGCGGCGTCGGTGCCTGTGTACAAGATGGTGCGCCAGGAGTACATCCCGACCAACGTCGATGAGAGCGAGTTCGAGATGTCGATCACGGCGCCCGAGGGCACGAGCCGGCAGTCGATGGAAGAGGTCCTGATGCGGGCGGAGGAGGACCTGTTCGCTCTGCCCGGCGTGGAGCACGTGCTGGCGACGATCGGCGCCAGCTACCTGCAGTCAGTGAACAACGCGCAGCTCTTCGTGCGCGTCACGCCGATTGAAGAGCGGGTCCTGTCGATCGCGCGCATCTGGAGCAAGACGCTCGATGGGCGGCCGCTCGAGGCATTTCAGGGGCTGTTTGCGCAACGCGACGTGATGAACGCGATCCGCGAGCGCGTGCGCGCGAAGTACCCGGATCTCCGCATCTCCGTGCGCAACGCGATGACGATGAGCCAGGGGTCGGCCCCGGTGGATATCGATTTCGCGATCCGCGGTCCGGAGCTGGAGAAGCTGAGCGAGTACAGCGAGAAGCTGCGGCTGGCGGCGATGGAAGTACCGGGGCTGGTCGACGTCGACACGACGCTGCGTCTGACCAAGCCGGAGCTGCGGGTGGCGATCGATCGCGACCGCGCAGCCGATCTCGGCGTGTCGGCGGCCGATATCGCCGAGTCGCTGCGGATTATGGTGGGCGGCGACGACGAGGTGTCGCGGTTCCGCGATGAGCAGCTTGCCGAGGAGTACGACGTGGAAGTGCGCCTGGCGGGCGCGGACCGGAACAGCCGGGCGACGGTGGCGAAATTGTGGGTGCCGTCTCGCAACGGCAACCTGGTGCGGCTGGACAACCTCGTGCGGCTGGCCGAGGGTACGACGGCGTACCGGATCGAGGGACTGGACCGGCAGCGCAACGCGGCCATCCGGGCGAATATCACGTCAGGCTACGCGCTGGCCGACCGGCTGGATGAGGTGAACCGCCTCGTGGACGAGTTGAACATGCCCGCGACGTATTCGACGATGGTGATCGGCCGCGGACGCGAGCTGCAGCGCACCTTCAACGAATTCCTGCTGGCGTTTCTGCTCTCCGGCGTGTTCATGTACATGATCCTGGCGTCGCAGTTCGAGAGCCTGGTGCACCCGGTGACGATTCTGCTCAGCCTGCCGCTGGCGGTGCCGTTCAGCCTGTTGTCGCTGTGGTTCTTCCAAGACACGCTGAATCTCTACTCGGCGCTGGGCATCCTGGTGCTGTTCGGCGTGGTGAAGAAGAACTCGATCCTGCAGATCGATCACACGAACAACCTGCGCCGCGAGGGCTTGCCGCGCCTGGAGGCGATCATGCAGGCCAACCGCGACCGGCTGCGGCCGATCCTGATGACGACGCTGACGCTGGTGGCGGGCATGATGCCGCTGGCGCTGGGCGCCGGACCGGGGGCGGAGGAACGGCGGTCGATCGCGATCGTGGTGATCGGGGGCAGAGCCTGTCGCTGCTGCTGACGCTGCTGGTGACGCCGGTCGCCTACTCGCTGTTCGACGACGTGGGCGTCTGGCTGGGCCGGAAGAGGGCGTTTCCGATGGCCGAACCGACCCTAGGTGATTGAGCCAGCCCCACTTTTCCTGACGCTCCGGGCTCGTGGAGCAAATCCAATGCCAGTAGGATGAACCGAGTGGACTTTTACACCGTGGACGAAGCTAGACCGGAAGGCCAACGTTGGATGACTTGGAGCCTCCGGGCCGCGGCGCTGTACAACCTGATCTGGGGTGCTTTTGTGGTCGTTTTCCCCGAAGCCCTGTTCCTCTGGGCCGGAGCGGAGCCGCCGAACTACCCCCAACTGTGGCAGTGCATCGGAATGATTGTCGGCGTCTACGGGCTGGGCTACGGGATCGCCGCCAATGACCCGATTCGTCACTGGCCGATCGTCCTGGTTGGTTTCCTCGGCAAGATCTTCGGACCCATCGGCTTCCTGCAGGCCGGTCTGACCGGCGCGTTTCCCTGGAAGATGGGGTGGACCATCGTCACCAACGATTTGATCTGGTGGATTCCGTTCGCGCTGATTCTGAGAGAAAGCTATCGCGCTCACGTCACCGAGCCTCCCCCGACGCAGAACCCGGCGGAGATCGTCGAACTGCTGTCTGACGCGAAGACGCAGACCGGGATCAGCCTGGCCGAACTGGCGGAGGAATCCCGTCTGCTGGTGGTGTTTCTGCGGCACATGGGATGCACATTCTGCCGTGAGACCCTGGGAGACCTGGCGCGCGACCGCGAAGCTATTGAGATGTCCGGGACCCAGATCGTCCTGGTTCACATGAGCCCCGAGGAGACGGCTGGGAAGTTCTTCGCCCGCTACGGCCTGGCCGACGTGGAACGCATCAGTGATCCCCAGCGGAAACTCTACCGGGCGTTCGGATTGCGGCGGGGCGCCTTCAGCCAGTTATTCGGATGGCGGATCTGGCTGCGCGGCTTCGACGCGGGAATTCTGCATGGCCACGGCGTCGGCAAGTTGCAGGGCGACGGATTCCAGATGCCGGGCGTCTTCCTCCTGACCGACGGTCAACTCGTCCGCAGCTTCCGGCACTTGAGCGCGTCCGACCGGCCGCGGTATGCCAAGCTGACGCAGTGCGGCCCGGAATCGAGAGGGGATAGACTGAAGCCATGACCGCCCTCGATCCGATCGACCACATCGCGCTTCCATCGGCGGATATAGCCGCCACCGTCGAGTGGTACAAGAACAACTTCCAGTGCTCGGTGGTGTATCAGGATCCTACCTGGGCGATGCTGGAGTTCGGCAACATCAAGCTGGCGTTCGTCACGCCGGGACAGCATCCAGCACATATCGCGTTTGTCCGCGAGAACGCGGAGGCGTTCGGTCCGCTGAAGACGCATCGCGACGGGACGCGCTCAACCTACGCCGCCGATCCCGGCGGCAATACGATCGAGATCATGGCGCCGTGACCGCGCTGGCCGCGGCGCACGCCGCTCCCACGCTGGCGATGGCGGGCCTCATCTGGTTTGTCCAGGTGGTTCATTACCCCCTGTTCGTGGCCGTGGGCCCGGGAGCGTTTGCCGCTTACTCGCGGCAGCATCAGGCACTGACGACACTCGTGGTTGGGCCGCTCATGTTTGCCGAAGCCGCGACGGCGCTGCTGCTGATCCGGGGTGCTCCGGGAGACTGGCGGGTCTGGGCGGGCCTTGGGCTCCTGGTCATTATTTGGTTTTCGACCGCGTTCCTCCAGGTGCCGCTGCACGGGAAACTGGCGCAGGGACTGGACCCGGCGACCATCGACCGCCTAATCCAGACGAATTGGATTCGAACCGCGGCCTGGACCGGGCGCGCGGTGCTGGCGATCTCCCTCTGCTGGCCGCGTCCCGGCTGACGGCGCGCGGTGGCATGATAGAGAGCGTGCAAACGGCAGCCGCTCCGATCCCGACGCCGGACGCCCGGCTGCATTCGCTCGACGCGCTGCGCGGGTTCGACATGTTCTGGCTGCTGGGTGGCCAGCAGATCATCCGCGCCCTGTGCGCCGGAGCCGCGACAGGGACGTTCGCGCACTCGCTGAACCAGCAGTTTACTCACGTCGCGTGGGAAGGGTTCCGTTTCTACGATTTCATCTTTCCGCTCTTCCAGTTCCTGATCGGCGTGGCTATCCCGCTTGCCATCGGAAAGCGGCTTGCCCAGGGGCGTTCGAGGGCCGGCATCCTGCGTCACGCGTTTGTCCGGCTGGGGGGCATGGTCGTTATCGGCTTCTTCATTCACGGCAACCTGCAGTCCTGGAACGTCGAGCAGATGCGGCTTTCCTACAGCGTCCTGCAGATGCTGGGCCTCGGCTACGTGATCGGCGTGGGGTGCGTGCTGTTTCTTTCCTTGCGCGGACAGATCGCCGCCACTGCCGTGTTCCTGGTTGGGTACTGGGCCCTACAAATGTTCGTGCCTGTACCGGGGCACGAGTGGGGCGTGTTCCAGCCGGGCGGGATTCTCGGCGACTGGCTGCACGACAACAGCATCGGTCTGCTCGGCAAACCGTGGGCCAGCCACTGGGGCCGCGGCTTCCCTTACCTTCCGATGTGGACGCACGGCGCCACGACCATGCTCGGCGCGTTCGGCGCCTACATCGTGACGGGGCAATGGCCGCGCGGGACGCGCATCAGTCTGAGCGACGCACAGAAACTGCGCTGGCTGCTGGCTCTGGGCGCCGGGTGCCTGCTGGCGGGATGGCTGTGGAGCTTCCATCTGCCTATCGTGAAGAACCGCTGGACCAGCACCTACGCGCTCTGGTGCGGTGGCTTGAGCTACTTGCTGCTGGCGGGTTTCTGGTGGACGATCGACGTGAAGGGGTGGCGGCGCGGACTGGGTCTTTGGGCCGCGATCGGCTGCAATTCGATCCTTGCCTACGCCATGTCCAGCCTGCTGATGGGCGGGTTTGGGGAGATCGCGCGGGTGTTCCTCGGCGGGTTGCAGCTTCACGTCAGCGAATACTGGCACAAGGTCATTCTCGTGCTGGCGCAGTTCGGACTGGCGTGGGCGGTACTGATCCACCTGCGGCGGCACAGGATTTTCCTGCGGCTATGAGGACCTGTCGCACTGATGACGCAGCGGCGCGCGCCACTTCACATTTGTCTTGAGGCGAGCAAAGGATCGCGAGTTGGCGTGGGAAAGAGGACGTCATGGTACCCTCGACTCAGTGGGTGCGAGCCTCGAGTTTGAGTGGGACCCGACCAAGGCTGAAGCCAATCTCAAGAAGCACGGCGTCGGTTTCGGAGAGGCTTTGACAGTCTTTGCGGATTCATTGGCCAGGATCTTCTCCGATCCGGACCACTCGGAGCAGGAACAGCGTGAGATCATCGTTGGTTTTTCAACGAAGTCGAGGCTCCTGGTCGTCGGATTTACCGACCGCGGCGGGACGATTCGAATCATCAGTGCGCGGCGTGCGACCGCGATGGAACGTAGGCGTCATGAAGAGAACACAAAGAACAGGTAGGTCTCCAGAAGCGGACGACCTCAGGCCCGAGTATCGGTTCGATTACTCGAAGGCGGCGGAGAACCGCTTTGCGTCGAGGATGGGCCCTGGAACTGTGGCCGTTGTCCTCGAGTCAGACGTGGCTGCTGTATTCCAATCTGCCGAAGCAGTGAATGCACTGCTTCGGTCGGTCATCAGGGCGATGCCTGGCACACGGCCATCGGCACCCCGCCGGCGAAAACTGAGTTAGTTGGGGACCTGCCGCTTTAGAGAGGGGAAGACTCGAGTGAGAAAGGGCCGCGCAGGCATGGAGCCCGCGCGGCCAGGGGAATTTACTGCTGCTCTTCTTCGGGTTCGCGGCCTTCGCGCTGCGCCTTGAGCCGCTCTTCGCGGCGCTTGGCGCGCTCGGCGGCGCGCTTGACCAGTTCGGAACCCACCAGTTCGATGACGGCCTGTTCGGCGCCGTCGCCCTTGCGGAACCCGACCCGCGTGATGCGCGTGTAGCCGCCGGGACGCTGGCCAAAGCGCGTTCCCAGCGTGTCGAACAACTTTTTCACCGCTTCCGGCGTATACAGAAACGCCGCCGCCTGACGGCGGGCGTGCAGGGTATCGCGCTTGGCGAGCGTGATCATCCGGTCGACGAGAGGCTTCACGGCCTTCGCCTTGGGAACCGTCGTCACCACGCGTTCCTGTTCGATGACGCTGGTCACCAAGCCGCGCAGAAGCGAATTGCGGGCGCCTTTGTCCCGCTTGAGCTTGGCTCCTCCTCTGAGGTGTCGCATATCGTGTGTATCCTATTCCGCTTCCGCGAGACTGGATTCCTCGTCGAGCGGTTCTTCCTCGTCGGCAGGCACGCCGACGGGCATCACCAGGCGGCCCTGAGCATCGATCTTCATGCCCAGCGCCAAGCCCATGCCTTCGAGGATCTCCTTGATTTCGTTCAACGACTTGCGCCCGAAGTTCTTGGTCCGCAACATCTCCGACTCGGTGCGCTGGACGAGTTCGCCGATCGTCTGGATGTTGGCGTTCTTCAGGCAGTTGTAGGACCGCACGCTGAGCTCGAGTTCCTCTACCGAGCGGTTCAACTGATCGTTGGTCTTGTCGCCGGCGCGTTCCGCGGCGTCTTCGGCGGTCTCACTGACTTCCTCGAAGTTGATGAAGATCGTCATGTGGTCCTTCAGGAGCTTCGCTGCGTGCCCGATGGCATCCTGCGGCGAGATCGCCCCGTTCGTCCACACTTCGAGGGTCAGCTTGTCGTAATCGGTCATCTGGCCGAGGCGGGCGGCCTCAACCGTGAAGTTGACCTTCCGCACCGGCGAATGGATCGAATCGATCGGGATGTAGCCGAGCGGCAGGTCCTCGTCGAAGTTCTTGTCGGCGCTGACGTAGCCGCGGCCCGTCTTGAGGCGCATCTCGATATTGAGACTGCCGCCGTCGCCGACCGTCGCAACGTGCATGTTCCGGTCGAGCACTTCGATATCGGCATCGCCTTCGATATGGCCGCTCAGCACTTCGCCCGGCGTGTCCCGCTGGATCCGCACGGTCTTGACCCCCTCGCCCATGATCTTGAAAGGGATCTGTTTCAGGTTGAGAATGATATCGGTCGCGTCCTCGACCACGCCCGGAATCGGGCTGAATTCATGATCGACGCCTTCGATACGGACGGCGGTAATCGCCGCGCCTTCGATCGAGCTAAGCAGGACGCGCCGCAGGCCCACTCCAATGGTGGTGCCGAAACCCCGCTGAAAGGGCTGCGCGGTGAACTGCCCATAGCGCTCGGTGAGCGTTTCCGTGTTCGCCACCAGCCGCTTCGGTTTTTGGAAGCCCTTAAACATAGGTTGCCTCGTTCCCTCCTTCCGGCCGTCCCTACTTCGAATACAACTCGACGATCAACTGCTCGTTGATCTGGATCTGCGTCAGTTCGTCGCGGCGCGGCTGGCCGATGACCTTGGCCTTCAACCCTTCGCGATCGACGTCAAGCCAGCTCGGCGCGGGCGCGTGCGCGGTGGCGTCGCGGGCAGCCAGGATCGTCGGGTTCTGACGGCTGCTTTCCCGCACTTCCACCACGTCGCCCGGCTTCACCAGGAATGACGGGATATTGACCTTGCGTCCGTTCACCTGAATGTGCCCGTGGCGGACGACCTGCCGCGACTGCGAGCGGCTCGTGCCGAATCCCATGCGGTAGATCACGTTGTCGAGGCGGCGCTCCAGAGTCGCGAGCATCGTCTCACCGGTGATGCCCCGTGTCTTGGACGCCTTTTCGAAATTGTTGCGGAACTGCGTTTCAAGCAAGCCGTAAATGCGGCGCACCTTCTGCTTTTCGCGAAGCTGGAGGCCGTAGCCCACCACCTTGCGGACGCGCTTGCTCTTGCCATGCTGACCCGGAATGAAGTTGCGCTTCTCAATCGCGCACTTCTCCGTGTGGCAGCGCTCTCCCTTGAGGAAGAGCTTCATGCCTTCGCGCCGGCACAGCCGGCACACCGGACCGATATATCGTGCCAATCGTTCTCCTCTTCCCGCAGTCCCAGGCCGCGGGCGTTGTTGCTGACTCACCGCCACGACAACGTAGCGGTTGTGCGGTTTACGATCCCGGAGAGGGACCTTCCTCCCGCTTGTTCCTAGACGCGCCGCTTCTTGGGCGGCCGGCATCCGTTGTGCGGAATCGGCGTCGTGTCTTTAATCGACTTCACTTCGATGCCGGCGGTTGCCAGCGCCCGGATGGCCGATTCCCGGCCCGAACCCGGGCCGCTCACGCGCACGTCGACCGTGCGCAGCCCCACATCCTTGGCCTTGTTGGCGGCTGTGAGCGACGCCTGCTGCGCGGCAAACGGGGTTCCCTTGCGCGATCCGCGGAACCCCAGCGATCCGGCGCTCGACCAGGAGACAGTGTTGCCCTCGAGGTCGGAGATGGTGACGATCGTGTTGTTGAAGGTGGCCTGGACGTGCACGAGGCCGTTGTGGACCACCCGCTTCTCTTTCTTCTTGAAGCTTTTCTTCTTGCCGGGCTTAACCTGCTGCTTTTTCGCCATCGTGCGTTGCCCTTACTTGCCGCCCTTCTTCTTGTTGGCGATTGTGCCGCGGCGCGGGCCCTTCCGGGTCCGGGCGTTGGTGTGCGTGCGCTGCCCCCGCACGGGCAGGCCGCGCCTGTGCCGCAGGCCGCGGTAGCTGCCGATTTCGATGTGGCGCTTGATGTTGAGCGATACTTCCTTGCGGAGATCGCCTTCCACCGCGCCTTCGTCCTCGATGATCTGGCGGATGTGGTTGACTTCTTCTTCGGTCAGATCCGCCACCTTCTTGTCGAAGTCGACCCCGGCGCGGTAGAGCAGGGAGCGCGCGCGCGTCCGCCCAATGCCGTAAATGTAGGTCAGACCGATTTCCGCCCGCTTCCGGGGCGGCAAGTCTACGCCGGCTATACGTGCCATCTTTCGATTTCCCTCTTACCCTTGACGCTGCTTATGCTTCGGGTTGACGCAGATCACCCGGACCACGCCCTCGCGGTGAATGATCTTGCACTTGTCACACATCTTCTTGACCGACGGCCGTACCTTCATAATGCCTGTTCCTCTTCAGCCGCCCGTGCGGCCGCCGCGACATCCAGCTTCCGTGTAATCCTGGCGCGCGTCCAATCGTGGGGCGCCAGTTCCACTTCCACCGGATCGCCCGGCAACAGCCGGACAAAATTCCGTTTCACCATCCCGGCCGGGTGAGCGACCACCTCGCGCCGGTTGGCCAATTCCACCCGGTACAGGTCCCGGGGCAGCGCCGCCAGGATCCGGCCCCGGACCCCGCTGCCGCGTCCGCCTCTTACGGGCGGGTCAGAACCCATGGGCCGTTACTCGTGATGGCGACACAATGCTCGAAATGGGCCGAGTTCTTCCCATCCTTCGTGACCGCCGTCCAGCGGTCCGGCAGAACTTTGCTTTCCGGTCCGCCCGCATTCACCATCGGTTCGATCGCCAGAACCATCCCCTCCTTCAGCCGGGGATTCTCCTGGCGCCGGTCCACGTAATTGGGAACTTGCGGTTCCTCATGCAGCTTGGCGCCAATTCCGTGCCCGACAAACTCGCGCACGATCGAAAAGCCGTGCGACACCACGTGGTTCTCCACCGTACCGCAAATGTCGAAGAGGCGGTTGCCGGCCCGCGCCTGCTGAATCGCCAATTCCAGCGCCTCTTCCGTGACCTTCATCAGCCGCTTCGTCTCTTCGCTCACTTCGCCGATCGCGACCGTGGTCGCCGAATCACCGAAGTAGCCATCCAGTTGCACGCCGGTATCGATCGAGACGATATCGCCCTGCTTCAACATCCTCTTGGCCGACGGCATACCGTGGACGATTTCGTTGTTGACCGACGTGCAGAGCACGTAAGGGTACTTGCCCCCGGCGGCCGGAACGTAATATCCCTTGAATGCCGGGCGGGCGCCCGCGTCGGCAATCATCTTTTCGGCCGCGTGCTCGAGGTCCAGCGTCGTCGCCCCTTCCACGGCCATCCCGCGCAACTCGCCAAGGATCCGCCACACGAGCAGCCCGCTCCGCCGCATCTTCTCCAATTCGGCCGGCGACTTGCGGACGATCATACCGCCATCACCGCGCGGCCCACTTCGACCGAGACATCGTCGGGGCTGGCCACGGTCGCGTCAATCTCCACCACAGCATGCCCGGCGCGTCGAAAGTAGTTCAACACAGGCCGTGTCTGCTTCTCATACGCTTCGAGGCGCTGCCGGATCACGTCCTCGGAATCGTCCGCCCGCAAGATCAGCGGCCCACCGTCCCGGTCGCACACTCCCTCCCGCGACGGAGGCTGCGATACCAGATTGTACAGGGCGCCACAGGAGGCACACTGCCGACGGCCGGTAAGGCGGGCAATGATTACATTGTAATCGACTAGCAAGTGAATCACCACTTGCCCCACCAGCCGGCTATCGAGCCACTCCGCCAGCGTCCGCGCCTGGGGCTCGGTCCGGGGATAGCCGTCGAGGATGAACCCGCCCTGGCAGTCCCCCGCGGCGAGACGTTCGCGGACCAGACCGTTGACCATGTCGTCCGGAACGAGGCCGCCTGATCTCATCATCGCCTCGATCGCCCGTCCGACATCGTCGCCCGCCTCGATGTGCTGGCGAAGCATGTCGCCGGTCGAGATATGAGGGATTCCGAGCTGGTCCCGCAGGAGCTTCGCCTGCGTCCCTTTCCCTGATCCCGGCGGTCCGAATAGCACGACCGCTGTTGCTTTGGCATCCGCAGCAGCGCGGGCGGATGCGCCTGAATGATCCACTTCGAGTGCCTCAACCAAAACAAATTCGCCGCATTCTACATGGAGCTGCGGCGGCCGCGGATACGGCCCGCGCGCGGCGTAAACCCTTCGTAATGCCGCATGATCAACTGCGCCTCCACCTGATTCACCGTATCCATCGCCACGCCGACAACGATCAGCAGGCTCGTTCCTCCAAAGTAGAATTGGACGTTCAAGCCGTCGAGGAAGAAGCGGGGGAAGTACTCATCCATCCAGCCGCCGATGAGCGGCAGGTGCTGGAGCTTGATGCCGTGCAGCATCAAGTCGGGAATCAGGCACAACACGGCGAGGTAGAGTCCGCCCACCACCGTGATTTTCGAAAGAATGTCGTTGATGTAGTCCGCCGTGCTCTTCCCTGGACGGATGCCCGGGATAAAGCCGCCGTACTTCCGCATGTTATCCGCCGTCTCGTTCGGGTTGAAGATAATCGAGACGTAGAAGAAGCAGAAGAAAATGATCGCCGCGACAAAGAGCACCACATACAGCGGCTCGCCGGCGCGAATCGCCGCCAGCGTGCTATCGAGCCAGGGCGTATTCCGCGCCCAGGGCATCGTGGCGAGCGTCTGCGGCAGGGCGAGAATCGAGCTGGCGAAAATGACCGGGATGACGCCGCCGGCGTTCACCTTGAGTGGCATGTGGGTGGACTGCCCGCCCATCACTTTCCGCCCGACGACACGCTTGGCGTACTGCACCGGTATCCGGCGCTCCCCGCGCTCGACCAGGACGATAAACGCCACCACCCCGACCATCACGACCAGTACGACGATGAGTGTCACCACGCTCCATTCGCGGGTGATGAACACATTGCGGTAGAGGTTCTCGATCGCCGAAGGCAGGCCGACGACGATTCCCGCGAAGATGATCAGGGACATCCCGTTGCCCACGCCGCGCTCGGTGATCTGTTCGCCGAGCCACATGATGAACGCCGTGCCCGTGGTGAGCGACATGATGGTCAGCAGCGTGAATCCGATGCCGGGATTGATGACGATGTTGCCTTCCATCGCCTGCAAGCCCTGCGAGATCGTGAACGACTGCACCACCGCCAGGATCACGGTCAGATATCGCGTGTACTGCGTGATCTTCCGCCGCCCGAGTTCGCCTTCTTTCTGGAGTTTCTCGAGGTGCGGGATGACCACCGTCAGCAACTGCAGGATGATCGATGAGGTGATGTAGGGCATGATGCCCAAAGCAAACACGGTCAGCCGGCGGATGTTGCCGCCGGCGAACAGGTCGAAGAATCCGAAGATTCCGGCGGCGTTGCGCTCGAAGAACTCCTCCCAGCGCACGAGATCGATGCCCGGGGTCGGAACGTGGCCGCCGAGGCGGTACACGGCGAGGATCGCCAAGGTGAACAGAACCCGCCTGCGCAGGTCGGGAATGCGGAATACGTTGACGAGAGCGTCGAAGAACTTTTGCATGGCGCGGGCCCCGTCAGGCGGCTCCGATTTCGACGGCCTTTCCGCCCGCCTTTTCGATCTTCTCGCGGGCGGTCTTCGAGAAGAGGTGCGCCTCCACCTGAATGGCGCGGGTCAGCTCCCCGTCTCCGAGGATCTTGAGGCCGTGCAGAAGCTTCTTGACGACGCCGGTCTGCATCAACTGGTCGGGTCCGAAGGTGTCGCCGGCCAGTGTCTCCAACTGCCCGACATTGACAATGGCGTATTCTTTGCGGAAGAGGGCGTTCGAGAACCCGCGCTTGGGGAGACGACGGTGCAGCGGCATCTGGCCGCCTTCGAAGCCGCGCATCTTGCTGTAGCCGGAAATCGACTTCTGGCCCTTCATGCCGCGAGCGGAGGTCTTGCCGTGGCCTGAACCCATGCCGCGGCCAACGCGCTTCTTGGAGTGGGTCTGCCCGGCGGGCGGTTTCAACTGGCTCAAGTTCATGCGCTTCTACCCCTGTTCGACGAGTGCCAGCAGATGCGGCACTTTCTTCACCATGCCCCGGAAACCCGCGGTGTCCGGACGCTCCACCACCTGCTGCATCCGCCGCAGCCCCAGGCTCCGCACGATCGCCTTGTGCTTTTCGGGGGCGCCGATCGGGCTGCGCACCAGTCTGATCTTGATCGTTTTCGCCTGTTCCATTGCCGCGTTATCCTTACAGCTTTTCGAGGGCCAGACCACGCAGGTCGGCCACTTCCTGCTTATCGCGCAACATCTCGAGCGCGGCCACCGTCGCCTTCACCACGTTGTGCGGGTTGTGCGATCCGATGGACTTGGTCAACACATTGGGGATTCCCACGGCCTGAATGACGGCACGCACCGGTCCGCCCGCGATCACGCCCGTCCCTGCCGGAGCGGGCTTCAGCAGGACCTGGCCGCTGCCGAACCGTCCGAGCACGATGTGAGGAATGGTCGTGTCGAGTGTGTTCACCCGCCGCAGATTCTTCTTGGCAGCCTCAATTCCCTTACGAATTGCCGAGGGCACTTCCTTGGCCTTGCCGACGCCGTAGCCGACGACTTTCGCGGCCGGGTCGCCCACGACCACGAGCGCCGAAAAGCTCATGTTCTTGCCGCCCTTGACAACCTTGGTGACACGGTTGATCGAGACGACCTGTTCCTTGATGTTCAGCGCCTGCGGATCGATCCGCTTCGTACCGGTCAAATGCATGTCAGAACTCCAGTCCCGCTTCCCGTGCCGCTTCCGCCAGCGCTTTCACCCGCCCATGATAGAGGAAGCCGCCGCGGTCGAACACCACGCGCGTGATTCCCTGCGCCTTGGCGCGCTCGCCGATGAGGGTGCCGATCGCCTTGGCCGCCGCCACGTTGCCGCCGTTGCCGACCTTCGCCGTTGGATCGAGCGTGGAGGCCGCGGCCAGGGTCCGGCCGGCGCCATCGTCGATCACCTGGGCGTAGATGTGGTGGAGGCTGCGGAATACCGCCAGACGCGGACGCTCCGCGCTGCCGCGGACCTTGCGCCGGATCCGGGTGTGAATCCGCCTCCGGATCTGCTGCTTGTTTACCTGCCGGATCACTTGCCCTTACCTCCCGCGCCGGTCTTGCCCGCCTTCTTCCGCAACCGTTCGCCGGTGTAGCGGACGCCCTTGTTCTTGTACGGATCGGGCGGACGCAGCGAGCGCATGTTGGCCGCCACCTGGCCGATCAACTGCTTATCGATGCCGCTCAAGACGAGGTGGGTCTGCTTGTCCACCTTCACGTCGATGCCTTCGGGCAGCATGTACTCGATGAGGTGCGAGTATCCGAGGCGGAACACCGCGACCCGGCCTTTGACATCGCAGCTATAGCCGGTGCCCACAATGTCCAGTTCGCGCGTGAAGCCTTGCGAAACGCCCTGGACTGCGTTCGCCGTGAGCGCCCGCGTCAGACCGTGCAGCGCCGCGAACTGGTCGCCTTCGCGCTTCACATCCAACTGCGCACCGTTCTGCTCCACCGTGACGCCCGCCGGAACCGGCACGGACAGTTTCCCCTTCGGTCCTTCGACCTGGAGTTCCCCGTCCATCCGGATCTTCACGCCGGCCGGCATCGGGATTGGCTTTTTTCCAATTCTCGACATAGCACTACCCCGTTACCACACCTGGCAGAGAATCTCTCCGCCTACGCCCTCGCGGTGCGCCGTCCGTCCCGTCATCACGCCGCGCGGCGTCGTGAGAATGTTCACGCCGAGACCGCCCAGCACACGCGGGATCTCCTTGTGCCCCACGTAGACACGGCAACCAGGGCGGGACACGCGCTCGATCTTCGAGATCACCGGGGCGTTGTTAGTCGCGTACTTGAGGTAGATCTTGATGGTCTTCTTCGATCCCTCCTCAGCGACCTTGTAGTTCAAAATATAGCCCTCTTCCTTGAGGATGCGGGCGATTTCCGCTTTCAACTTCGAGGCGGGCACGTCGACTTTGGGATGGCTGGCCCCGAGGGCGTTCCGGACCCGCGTCAACATGTCGGCAATGGGATCACTCGTCATCTCCGCTTCCTGCTCCTGGCTCCAAGCCTTACCAACTCGACTTCACCACTCCGGGGATCTCCCCGTTCAACGCCAGTTGGCGGAAGCACAACCGGCACAACGCAAACTTCCGCAGGTAGCCGCGCGGCCGCCCGCACCGCCAGCACCGGTTGCGGTGGCGGCAGGCAAACTTCGGCTTCTTCCTGTCCTTGGCAATCTTCGCCTCTGTAGCCATCCGAATCTCCTCTTCGTCTACTTGCGGAACGGCATTCCCATCAACCGCAGCAGCGCCAGACTCTCGGCGTCGGTCCGCGCCGTGGTCGCAATCGTCACATTCATGCCCTTGGCCTTGTCGACCTTGGCGTAATCGATTTCCGGAAAGATCAACTGGTCGCGTACGCCGAGCGTGTAGTTGCCGCGCCCGTCAAAGGACTTGGGCGAGACGCCGCGGAAGTCACGCACGCGCGCCAGCGCCACGTTCACGAGCCGGTCGAAGAACTCGAACATCCGGTCGCCACGCAGCGTCACCATGCACCCGATCGGCATCCCTTCGCGCAGCTTGAACGCCGCAATCGACTTGGTGGCCTTCGTGATGACCGGACGCTGCCCGCTGATCGACGCCAGTTCGTTCACCGCGCCATCGAGCAGCTTGGGGTTCTGGGTCGCTTCGCCGAGTCCGATGTTGATCGTGATTTTGGCCAGCTTCGGCACGGCCATCACGTTCGTGTAGCCCTGGTCTTTGATCAGGGCCGGAACGACCTTCTTCTGATAGTGCTCTCTCAGTCTTGCTGCCATCCCCTGCCCCTTACTTCTTATCCAGCGACGCGCCCGAGCGCGCATCGATCCGCACCCGCCGCGTTTTCCCGCCGGGCGTGTGCTCGACCAGGGTCCGCATCCGCACGGGTTTGCCGTCGGAGCCCTTCATCATGACGTTCGACACATGGATCGACGACTCACGCTCGGCGATGCCGCCCTTGATCTGCTTGGCCGGGTTCGGCTTCGTGTGGCGCTTGACCATGTTCACGCCCTCGACCAGGACGCGTCCCGTCCAGCGGTTGACGCTGAGGACGCGGCCTTCCTTGCCCTTGTCCTTCCCCGCGATCACGACGACGACATCGTCCTTCTTGAACCGGATGCGAACCGGTTCTTCCAGCCGTTTCAGCGCCATGTCAGATCACCTCCGGCGCGAGCGAGACAATCTTCATAAACCGCTTGTCACGCAACTCACGGGCAACAGGTCCGAACACGCGGGTGCCCACCGGTTCGCCGAGTTCGTTGATCAGTACGGCAGCGTTCGAATCGAAGCGGATGTAGGTGCCGTCCTTACGGCGGGTTTCCTTGCGCATCCGCACGATGACGCAACGCACGACCTTGCCCTTCTTGATGCTCGAATCCGGCGCCGCTTCCTTGACCGACGCGGTCACCACATCGCCGAGTCCGGCGCGCAACCCGAGGTCGCCGCCGCGGGGCGCGATACAGGACAGTTTCCGCGCTCCCGAGTTGTCGGCCACCTGCAGAATGGTTCGCATTCCAATCATGGCTTAGGCTCCTTGTTCCTGTCCGCCGGCCGGCTGCGCGGAGAGCACGGCGGCGCGGCGCACGATTTCCGCCAACTGCCAGCGCTTGGTCTTGCTCAGCGGGCGGCACTCCACGATGCGCACGACATCGCCCTGGCGGGCTTCGCCGGTCTCGTCATGCGCGTAGAACTTCTTCCGCCGGTTCATGATCCGCTTGTACAGCGGGTGCGGCACCCTGCGGTTGACCACTACGACGATGGTCTTGGCCATCTTCGTCGAGACCACCTCGCCGACTTTTTCGTTCTTGTTTCCGGTCGTTTCCGCCATGGGTCTAACTCTTCGCCGCCAATTCCTTCTCGCGCATTACCGTGTAGACGCGAGCCAGGTCCTTCTTCAACACGCGCGCTTTCTTGAGGCCGTCGGTCTGCCCCATCGACATCTGAAAGCGCAGCCGGAACAGTTGCTCTCGGATTTCGCCGACCTCATGTTCAAGTTCGGCCCGCTCCATTTCGCGATACTTCTCCGCCTTCATTTCAGCCTCTACTCGCCCCGCTCCCGCGTGACGAACTTCGTCCGCAGCGGCAGTTTATGCGCCGCCAGCTTCATGGCCTGTTCGGCCAGTTCGCGCGGCACCCCTTCCATCTCAAACAACACCTTGCCCGGCCGGACTACGACCACCCACTGCTCGGGCGCGCCCTTGCCTTTTCCCATACGGGTTTCGGCGGGCTTCTTCGTGATCGGCTTATCCGGAAAGATCCGGATCCAGACCTTGCCGCCGCGCTTGACCGTACGCGTCATCGCGACACGAGCCGCTTCGATCTGCCGGTCGGTGATCCAGCCGCAGCCAAGCGCCTTCAGGCCGAAGTCGCCGAACGAGACGTCGGACCCGCGCCACGCCTTGCCCTTCATGCGGCCCCGCTGTACCTTGCGGTGCTTGACCTTCTTTGGCATTAACATAGGATCATTCTCCCTTCCCGTCCGGGACCGTTACCCGTTCTGCTCTCCGCCGCCCTGCGGTTCTTCCTTCTTCCAGGCGGGAACCGGCGGCATCATCGGCGGAATCAACGGCTGCGTCGTACGCGCCGGTTGCGGCAGCTCGCCCGGAGGCGGCTGGACCGGGGGCGCCTGATGGGGACGCCCTTCAGCCTGCTGGGCACGCGGACCCCGCTCACGCCGCCGGCGCGGCTCCGGCTCCTCGCCGAAGGCGCTCCGCCGCGGGCGCCCCTCGAGGATTTCCCCGCGGTAGATCCACACCTTCACGCCGATCACGCCGTAGGTCGTGTGCGCTTCCGTAAACCCGTAATCGATGTCCGCGCGCAGCGTGTGCAGAGGCAACTGCCCCTGCAGGTACCACTCGCTGCGGGCGATTTCGGCGCCGTTCAGGCGTCCGGAGACCCGCACCTTGATGCCCTTGCAGCCGAACCGCAGCGCCGAGTCCACCGCTTTCCGCATGGCACGGCGGAAGGCGACGCGCTTTTCAAGCTGCAGCGCGATCGACTCAGAGACCAACTGCGCATCCAGTTCGGGCTTGTGCACTTCCTGGATGTCGATGAAGACATCGCGCCGGGTGCGGCGGGCCAAGTCCTGCTTCAGCTTCTCGATCTCAGCGCCCTTGCGCCCGATGATGATGCCGGGCCGCGACGTGCGGATCGTCACGCGCAGCTTGTTGCCGGGCCGGTCGACTTCGATCAGGCTCACGCCGGCCGAGCGCAGGCGCCGGCGGAGAGTCTCCTTGATCTCGAGGTCCTCCTGCAGGAGCTTGGCGTAGTTGTGGTTGGCAAACCAGCGCGAGCGCCACGTCTTGTTGAACCCGAGGCGGAAGCCGTACGGATGAACTTTCTGACCCATGCTATTCCTCGCTGCCTTCCTTGTCGGCCACCCGCACAACGATGTGCGCCATCCGCCTCTGATAGCGATAGGCGCGGCCCATCGGCGCCGGCCGGATCCGCTTCATCCGCGGACCTTCGTTCACATACGCGGCCGACACGTACAGGTCGTCGACATCGATGTCAGCCGAACGGTTGCGGGCGTTGGCGATCGCCGATTGCAACACCTTCTCCACTGTGGGCGCGATCCGCTTGTTGACGGTGCGCAGGGTGACCAGCGCCTCGCCCGCCTTGCGCCCGCGGATCAAGTCGACCACCAGCCGCGCTTTCTGCGGCGAGATTCTGATATACCGTGCTTCGGCTCTGGCTTCCATCCCGGGTCTCCTCGCTCTCCGGACCTAACCGGCGCGGCCTCCCTTTTCGCTCGCCTTGGCGGCGTGGCCCCTGAACGTCCGCGTAGGCGAGAACTCGCCCAGCTTGTGTCCCACCATGTTCTCAGTCACGTACACCGGAATGAACTTCTTTCCGTTATGCACGGCAAGCGTGTGCCCGACGAATTCCGGCAGGATCGTGGAACGGCGCGACCAGGTCCGGACGACCTTCTTCTCGTTCTTCGCGATCAGCGCTTCCACTTTGACCACCAGATGCTGGTCAGTGAACGGTCCTTTGTGAACTGAACGACCCATGTCCTAAATCCCTCGTTACCGCCCCTTCGACTTACGGTTCACGATGAACCGGTCGGTGCGCTTGTTGTTCCTTGTCTTAAATCCGCGCGTCGGCTGGCCCCAGGGCGTCACGGGGTGACGTCCGCCGGAGGTGCGGCCCTCGCCGCCGCCGTGCGGGTGGTCCACCGGGTTCATGGACACGCCGCGGTTGTGCGGACGCCGTCCCAGCCAGCGGGTCCGTCCCGCCTTGCCGAGCGACGCATTCTCGTGGTCGGTGTTGCCGACCTGTCCGATCGTCGCCATCCCGTCGACCGGCACCCGGCGCGTCTCGCCCGAGGGCAATTTCACGAGCGCATAGGTCTCTTCCTTCGAAACCAACTGCACCTGCGCTCCCGCCGAGCGGGCCATCTGCCCGCCGCGCCCCGGCTTCAACTCGACATTGTGGATCACGGTGCCGACCGGGATATTGCGGATCGGCAGGGCGTTCCCGACGAGGATGTCGGCTTGAGGACCGGACATCACTTTGGTGCCAACCTTCAGTCCGGCGGGCTGGAGAATGTAGCGCTTCTCGCCGTCCGCATAGTGCAGCAGGGCGAGGCGAGCCGAGCGGTTCGGATCGTATTCGATCGCAGCAACAGTGGCCGGAACGCCCGCCTTGTCGCGCTTGAAATCCACCACGCGATACTGCTTCTTATGTCCGCCGCCGCGGAACCGGATCGTGATGCGGCCTTCCGCATTCCGTCCGCCCGACCGCTGCTTCGGCTCCAGCAGGGACTTCTCCGGCCGCTCCTTCGTGATGTCCTCGCGCGACACCGTGCTCATGACGCGCCGCGACGGGGTATATGGCCGATAACTCTTGACTGGCATAGCCGTCTTCTCCCTAGATCTCAGCGTACTCGGGCATCTTCTGGCCGGGCTTCAGACGTACGTACGCCTTCTTCCAATCCGGCCGGTACCCGCTGAAGCGGCCACGGCGCCGCATCTTGCCCTCGAAGTTGGATGTCCGCACGTCGGACACCTTGACTTTGAACAACTTCTCGACAGCCTGCTTCACCTGTGTCTTGTTGGCCTCGGCAGCGACCTCGAAGCAAAGTGTCGCTTCCTCTTCTTTGCGCGTCAGCGCCTTTTCCGTCACCACCGGACGGCGGATCACGTCATGGATCGTCATTGCAGCGCCTCCGACAACTTCACCGCGGCGGCCTGGCTGACAAGGACGCGGTCGTGCCCCAGCAGATCGTACACCGTCACCTCGCGGGTGACGCGCAGCGTGACTCCCTCGAGATTCCGCGCGCCCAGCTCCAGATTGCGGTTCTCGCCAAGATCCACCAGCAGAACCTTGCGCTTCGACTCGAGACGGTCCAGGGCTGCCCGAACCGGCTTGGTCTTCGGCTCGGCGAACGAGAAGGCTTCCACCACGGTCAGTTCGCCGTCCCGCAGTTTTCCGGTCAGCGCGGAACGCAAAGCGCCGAGCAGCATCTTGCGCGGCAGCCGGTAGCTGTAATCCCGCGGCTGAGGCCCGTGCACGGTCCCGCCATGGCGCCAGAGAGGCGAACGGATGGAGCCCATGCGGGCGCGTCCGGTGCCCTTCTGCTTCCACAGCTTCTTGCCGGAACCAGCCACCTCGTGGCGCGTCTTGGTCTTCGCACTTCCGCTGCGGCGGCCGGCCTGATGATGCCGCACCGCCTCATAGAGCAGCGCCTCGTTGACCTTGGCGCCGAAGACCGCGTCGGCCAGTTCGACCTCGCCGACCTTTTCGTTGTTCAAATTAACGACATCCACCTTCGGCATCGCGCTTACCTCTTCGCCCGCCGGACCAGTACGTAGGAACCGTTCGGTCCCGGCACCGCGCCCTTGACCGCGAGCACCTGATCCTCGGTGTCGACGTCCACCACTTCCAGATTCCGCACGGTGACCCGCTCGTTGCCCATTTGGCCGCCCATGCGCATGCCCGGCAGGACGCGCGACGGGAAGCTCGACGAGCCGATCGAACCGGGGGCGCGATGGAACATCGATCCGTGCGAGCCCTCGCCACCGCGGAAATGATGCCGCTTGACGACGCCCGCGAATCCGCGACCCTTACTGACACCGACGATATCCACTTTGTCAGTTGGCTTGAACTGGTCGAGCAGCACCTTGTCGCCGGGTTTCGGGTCGCCGTCGCCAGCCCGCAGACGGAACTCGCGCAGATGCTTCGCCCCCTCGACGCCCGCCTTCTTCAGGTGACCGGTGCGCGGCTTATTGATCCGCTGCGGCTTGACGAACTCGAGCAGTCCGAGCTGGACGGCGTCGTAGCCATCCGAGGTGGGCGTCTTGCGCTGCACCACCATGCACGGACCGGCCTTAAGCAGCGTCACCGGAACCACTTGACCGTCGGGCCGGAAGAACTGCGTCATCCCGATTTTCTTGCCAATAATGCCTGGACCCATCGTTCACCTCACAGGCGCGGGGCGCCCCGGAAGTCTACCCCGACTTACTTGTGATCCTTTCCAAATGCCTTGATTTCGACATCCACGCCAGCCGGCAGATCGAGCTTCATCAAGGCATCCACCGTCTGCTGCGTCGGCTCGAGGATGTCCAGGAGCCGCTTGTGCGTCCGGATTTCGAACTGTTCCCGGCTCTTCTTATCCACATGAGGCGACCGCAACACCGTCGTCCTTCTGCGCGCTGTCGGCAGAGGGATGGGACCGGCGACTTGGGCGCCGGTCCTCTTGGCCGTATCGACGATTTCGCTCGTCGACTGGTCGAGAATGCGGTGGTCGTACGCTTTCAAGCGGATGCGAATGCGCTCCCGTATCATCCTGTACCCTCTTCCCTACCGCCGCTAGTCGACGATCTCGGTGACGGTGCCGGCGCCTACCGTGCGGCCGCCTTCGCGAATCGCAAACCGCAGCCCCTTGTCCATGGCCACCGGCGTGATCAGCTCCACTTCCAGGTTCACGTTGTCGCCCGGCATCACCATCTCCGTGCCTTCCGGCAACTGCGCAACGCCCGTCACATCCGTCGTCCGGAAGTAGAACTGCGGCCGGTAGCCCTTGAAGAACGGCGTGTGCCGCCCGCCTTCTTCCTTCGACAACACGTACACTTCGCCCTTGAACTTCTTGTGCGGCTTGATCGAGCCCGGCTTGGCGACCACCTGCCCGCGCTCCACTTCATCCTTGTCGATGCCGCGCAGCAGCAGGCCCACGTTGTCGCCCGCGCGCCCTTCGTCCAGCAGCTTCTTGAACATCTCCACGCCCGTCACCACCGTCTTGCGCGTCGGCCGGAAGCCGACGATCTCCATCTCCTCGCCCACCTTCACGACTCCACGCTCGATGCGGCCCGTCACCACCGTGCCCCGGCCCTGGATCGAGAAAATGTCTTCAATCGGCATGAGGAACGGCTTGTCCACCGCGCGCTCCGGCAGCGGGCATGTAGCTGTCCACCGCCTCCATCAGCTCGTCCACCGTCTCTTCCCACTGCGGCTCCCCGTTCAGCGCGCCCAGCGCCGACACCCGCACCACCGGCAGATCGTCGCCCGGAAACTGGTAGCTCTTCAGCAGCTCCCGCACCTCCAGCTCCACCAGCTCCAGCAGCTCCGCATCGTCCACCATGTCGACCTTGTTCAGCGCCACCACGATGTAGGGCACCCCCACCTGCCGCGCCAGCAGAATGTGCTCCCGCGTCTGCGGCATCGGCCCGTCGGTCGCCGCCACCACCAGAATCGCCCCGTCCATCTGCGCCGCGCCCGTGATCATGTTCTTGATGTAGTCGGCGTGGCCCGGACAGTCCACGTGCGCATAATGCCGGTTCGGCGTCTCGTACTCGACGTGCGCCACCGCGATGGTGATGCCGCGGGCCTTTTCCTCCGGCGCGTTGTCGATCGAGTCGAAGCTCCGGAACGACACCTTCGGATTGTGCTTCGCCAGCACGCGCGTGATCGCCGCCGTCAACGTCGTCTTGCCATGGTCGATGTGCCCGATCGTCCCGATGTTCACGTGCGGCTTGCTGCGATCAAATTTTTCCTTCGCCATGTGTCCCTCACACGGGCCTCGGCCCGAAACTTATTGCGTGACCTTCCCTTGCATCCGGTTGATGATTTCTTCGGCCAGTCCGGCCGGCACTTCGTCATACCGGCCGAAGTGCATGGTGAAACTGCCGCGCCCCTGGGTCCGCGACCGCAGGTCGGTCGCGTATCCGAACATCTCCGAGAGCGGCACCGACGACTTGATGATCTGCGTCGTGCCGCGCAATTCCATTCCCTCAATCCGGCCGCGACGGGAATTGAGGTCACCGATCACGTCGCCCATGTATTCCTCGGGTACGACCACCTCGACCGCCATAATCGGCTCGAGCAGCACCGGCCTGGCCCGCCTGACGGCTTCCTTGACGCCGACGGAGCCAGCCAGCTTGAACGCCATTTCCGACGAGTCAACTTCGTGATAGCTGCCGTCGAAGAGCGTCACCTTGACGTCCGACATGGGAAAGCCGGCAAGGATCCCGCCTTCCAGGGCCTCGGCCACGCCATCCTGGATCGGCTTGAAGTACTCTCTCGGCACCGACCCGCCGAAGATGGCCGTTTCAAACTGGAAGCCCGTGCCCGGCTCCAGCGGCTCGACGCGCAACTGGACAACGCCGTACTGGCCCTTTCCGCCGGTCTGCCGGACCCAGCGGCCTTCGGCTTCCGCCTGCTTGCGAATCGTTTCCCGGTAAGCAACCTGCGGCTTGCCGACATTGGCGCCGACGCCGAACTCGCGCATCATGCGGTCGACGATGATCTCCAGGTGCAACTCGCCCATTCCGGAGAGAATCGTCTGGCCCGTATCGGGGTCCGTGTTGACGCGGAAGGTCGGATCCTCCATGGCGAGCTTCTGGATCGCCATGCCGAGCTTTTCCTGGTCGCCCTTGGTCTTGGGCTCGACCGCCAACTGGATCACGGGCGTTGGAAACTCGATCGATTCGAGGACGATCGGCGCCTTTTCATCGCAGATCGTGTCCCCGGTTCCGACCGTCTTGAGGCCCACGACCGCGGCGATATCTCCGGCCCAGATCTCCTGGATCTCTTCGCGCTTGTTGGCGTGCATGCGCAACAGGCGGCCGACACGCTCCCGGCGGCCCTTGGCCACATTGAACACCGACTCGCCAGCCGTCATCTTGCCGGAATACACACGGAAGAAGGCGAGGTGACCGACAAACGGGTCGGTCATCAACTTGAAGACGAGTGCCGAGAATGGCTCGGAGTCGCTCGCCTGGCGGTGCAAGACCGTTTCCGGATCGTCCACCGCGGTCCCTTCGACCGGCGGCACTTCGAGGGGCGACGGCAGGAAGTCGACCACGGCGTCGAGCATCGTCTGCACACCCTTGTTCTTAAACGCCGACCCGCAGATAACCGGGAAGATCTTGAGGGCGATGGTCGCCTTGCGGATGGCCCGCCGCAACTCGTCTTCGGTCGGCGTGCCACCCTCGACGAACTTCTCAAACAAGGCGTCGTCCTGCTCGGCGACCGCCTCGATCAGCTTGTCGCGATATTCGGCGGCGAGTTCGGCCATGTCGGCCGGAATGTCGACAATGTCGAATTGCGCGCCGAGCGTCTCGTCGCGCCAGATGCGCGCCTTCATGTCGACGAGGTCGATCAACCCCTTGAACTGGTCTTCCTTGCCGACCGGCAATTGAATCGGCACAGGGTTACAATGCAGCCGCTCGATCAATGTTTCGACCGCGTGATAGAAGTCGGCGCCGACGCGGTCCATCTTGTTGATGAAGCACAAGCGGGGAACGCGGTACTTGTCGGCCTGCCGCCACACGGTTTCCGACTGCGGCTGGACTCCGGCGACGGCGTCGAAGACCGCCACCGCTCCGTCCAGCACGCGCAGACTGCGCTCGACTTCAGCAGTGAAGTCGACGTGGCCGGGCGTGTCGATGATGTTGATCTGAATGTCGCGCCAGCGGCAGGTCGTGGCCGCCGAGGTGATCGTAATGCCCCGCTCCTGCTCCTGCTCCATCCAGTCCATCGTGGCCGTGCCTTCGTGCACCTCTCCCAGCTTGTGGGTGCGGCCCGTATAGTACAGGATGCGTTCCGTGGTTGTGGTCTTACCGGCATCGATGTGCGCTGCGATGCCGATGTTGCGCATCTTGTCGAGAGGTACCGTTCTCGGCATAAAAAGTTCAGTTCCCGGTTTACCAGCGGTAATGCGAGAAGGCCTTATTGGCCTCCGCCATGCGGTGGACGTCGTCCCGCTTCTTAATCGCCCCGCCGCGCAGGTTGGCGGCGTCGTTCAATTCGTAGGCCAGCTTCTCCGTCATGCTCTTATCCGGACGGCTGCGGGCATTCCCGATCAGCCAGCGGAAAGCGAGACTCGTGCGGCGGTTCTGCGTCACCTCGATGGGCACCTGGTAGTTGGCGCCACCGACGCGCCGCGTCTTGACCTCAAGCAGCGGCTTACAATTCTCAACAGCCTTCTTGAACAGCTTCAGCGGGTCATCGCCCGAGCGCTCCCGCAGGATATCCATGGCTCCGTAGAAGATGCGCCTCGATGTGGCCTTCTTACCGTCCCACATCATCGACGAGATGAATTTCTCCACGAGCGTGGAGTTGTAGACTGCGTCGGCGGCAATTTCCCGGGGCTCAATCCGTCTTCTGCGTGGCATACTCTAACCCATCCTCACCTTAGGACTTCGGCCGCTTGGCGCCGTACTTGGAACGGCTCTGCTTCCGGTTGGCCACACCCGACGTATCCAACGCTCCGCGGACCACGTGGTAACGGACACCCGGCAGATCCTTCACACGGCCTCCGCGAATCAGCACAATCGAGTGCTCCTGCAAGTTGTGGCCGACCCCGGGGATGTACGTCGTGACCTCGATCCCGTTCGTGAGGCGAACACGGGCCACCTTCCGCAAGGCCGAATTCGGCTTCTTGGGAGTCGACGTATAGACGCGTGTGCAGACGCCGCGCCGCTGCGGACACGCCTGCAGCGCCGGACTCGACGTTTTCCAGCGGGGCGGCTTGCGCCCCTTGCGCACCAGTTGATTAAAAGTCGGCACGAATCTCCTCTAACCCGTCTGAACCTTGTTTTCCCTCATGCGAGCACGACTGGCCCGGCGCACGACGCCGGACGAAACATTGGTTACAGTGAGCAGCTTGAAGGACGCCCAAGAGGGCGAAACTTCGTCATGTTGCGAGGATCCCTACTTTGGACGGCCCATAATCGAGCGGCGGATGCCGCTGGCGAACAGCGGGGCCGGCCCCCGGACAGCTCCCGCAATGCAAACTTCGGGAGGGTTTCCAGGAGCAGAAGTCCTAACTCGCCAAACCTTACAAATATAGAACGAGTCCTGGGGACGTGTCAACCACCTTCTCGGGGGTTTCCCTCGGATGGGATAAGATAGCCAGATCATGCACCGACTGATTGTGTTGGGCCTGATCGGCATCCTGCCGGTTCTGGCCCAGCAGGACTCCCATATTGTGGCGCGCGACGTGTTGATTCCCATGCGGGACGGCGTCCGCCTGGCCACCGACATCTACTTCCCGGCCCGCGACGGACGCCCGCTCGATGGCCGCTTTCCAGTCATCCTCGAACGCACCCCGTATAGCAAGGAAGGCGGCGCCCGCCCCTGGACCGTCGACTATGCCGAGCGCGGCTACGTAGCGATCCGCCAGGATACCCGCGGGCGCTACAAGTCTGAAGGCGTCTGGCACATGATGGTCGACGACGTCAACGACGGCTTCGACACCGCAGCGTGGATTGCGAAGCAGCCCTGGTCGGATGGCTCGATCGGCATGCTCGGCACCTCCTACACCGGGGGCACACAGCATGCGATGGCGCTGTCGGGCGCGCCGGCGCTCAAGGCTACGATTCCCGTGGATGCGGTCGCCAACGCCGGGTACTTCGGCATGCGGTACGGCGGCGCGTTCGAACAGCGCTTCTTCAACTGGATCTTTCTCAACGCGGGACGGGGGAGCCGGGCGTCGCGCGATCCGGGCACGCGCGAGGTGCTGGTAGAGGCTGCCGAGCGCCGCAAAGAGTACCTGGCCCAGATCCCATTGCGCCGCGGGACCACGCCGCTACGCCTGGCGCCGGAATACGAAGACTGGCTGGTCTACGCCATGGACCACGGCGAGAACGACCAGTACTGGAAGCAGCCCGGCTTCGGCGTCGCCGACCAGACCGGAGCGTACAAGGATATTCCCGTGCTGCTGATCGGCGGCTGGTACGACTCCTGGGCGCGCCAGACGACGATGAGCTACATGGCGCTGGCGAAGACGAAGAAGTCGCCCCAGAAGGTGATCATGGGACCTTGGATCCACGGTCAGAACACACGTTCCGCCCATGGCCAGGTGGATTTCGGCGAATCGGCGGCTCTGGACGGCGTCGGGTTCCGGCTGCGCTGGTACGACCGCTGGCTCAAGAACATCCAGAACGGCGCGGAGAACGATGCCCCGGTCAGGATTTTCGTCATGGGCACAGGCACGGGAAAGCGGACGGCCGAGGACAGGCTCGACCACGGCGGCTCCTGGCGGGACGAAAAAGAGTGGCCGCTCGCACGGGCCAAGGCCACACCGTTCTACCTGCACGCCGATGGGACGCTTTCCCAACAGGCGCCGGCGGATGCGTCGAGTTCGACAAGCTATGATTTCGACCCGCGGAACCCGGTTCCCACGATCGGCGGCAATATTTCTTCGGGCGACGGCATCATGCTGCAGGGCGGGTGGGACCAGAAGTGCGGCGCGCACGTCTGGAACTGCGGTGACGAACTGCCGCTCTCGGCGCGCCGCGACATCCTGGTCTTCCAGAGCGCGCCGCTCGACCGCGACATGGAGGTGACCGGTCCCATCGACGTGAAGTTGTGGATCTCCTCATCCGCGGTAGACACCGACTTCACGGCCAAGCTGATCGATGCGTACCCGCCCTCAGCGGACTATCCGGGCGGCTTCGATCTCAATATCGGGGATGGCATTCTGCGCGCACGGTTCCGCAATTCGCTCGAAAAGGCCGAGTTGATGAAGCCGGGAGAGATCTATCCGATTACGGTGCAACTCTATCCGACGTCGAACGTGTTTAAGAAAGGCCACCGCATCCGGATCGACGTCTCGAGCAGCAACTACCCGCGCTTCGACGTGAATCCGAATACGGGCGAGCCGCTCAACAGGCACCGCCGGATGGTGACGGCGGTCAACACCGTGCACCATGACAGAGCCCGTCCGTCGCACGTCATTCTGCCGGCTGTCCCCCGGTAAGGTTGTCATGCCGCCGGGGCGCGGCATATCCTGAAGGGGACCATGGGCTCGCAGGCCGCTGCTTCGCAAACGTCCACGGGGTTGCCCTACTTCGTGTGGGACGCCCCGGGGAAAGGTGTGTCGGTTCACCTGCACTTCGACGTGATCGACCGCATGCTGCCGGAAATCATGCGCGGCTTCGGCGCGCTGCCCCGGCGGGGAGCCGAGGTGGGCGGCGTCCTGCTGGGCCGGATGCGGGAGGACGGTGGAGAGCGGCTGGTGACGGTCGAGGACTTCGTGCCGGTTCCCTGCGAGTACTTGACGGGCCCTTCCTACCATCTTTCGGCCCGCGACCGGGAACGGCTGGAAGCGGTTCTGGCGGAAGAACACGGCGGGGCCGTCGTGGGCTTCTTCCGCAGCCACACGCGGAAAGACCTGTTTCTCGACGACGCCGACCTCGACCTGGCGAACCGCTATTTTCAGGACCCGCGGCAAGTCTGCCTGCTGATCAAGCCGTTCGCCACCCGTCCCAGCCTGGGAGGCTTCTTCTTCTGGGAGGACGGCGGGATCACGCGGGAAAAGACATATCGCGAGTTTCCATTCAACCGGAATGAATTGGGCGGTGGCATGCCCGATCCGGAGCCAGTGCGGTCGCCGGAACCCGCTCCGGCGCGCCCGGTCAGGCCGCAGGGACCCTTGGGAGCCGGCGCGGCGCCCCCGCTGCAGCCGCCGGACAACCACGCCTATCCAGGCCTGCTGCCGGTGGAAGACGAGTACGACCGCCGCGCCCGGCAGCGGCAGATGATGGAACGGGCGCGGGGCCAGCGTCCGGGCCTGGCCGCGGTTCCGCTGCCCGAGGGCCGCCTGGAGGAATTGACGGCCGCGGCGATGCCGGAGCCGCAGGCCCGGGCAGGCTCTTTGCTGAACCCACCGGAGGCGCCCGCCCGCCGGGGATACGCCTGGCTGGCGGTGCCCATTCTGCTGGCAATGAGCGGCATGGCCTATGTTGTCTGGGACTGGTCGTGGGTCGCCCCGCCCCAGGAGACGCCCGCGATGGCGCCGGCGATGCCTCTGCAACTGATCGTGCAGGATGTCGACGGGCAACTGGACATCGGCTGGAACACCGCCGCGGCAGCGATTCAGGGCGCACAGCGTGGCGTGCTCGTCATCGAGGACGGCGGAACCCGCCGCGAGATCGAGTTGACAGCGGACCAGTTGCACAACGATCGGGTCTACTACTCGCGCGTTTCGGGGGACGTGAGTCTGCGGCTGGAAGTGTTCGCGAATGAGCGGACCAGCGTGGCGGAATCCGTGCGGTTCGCCGGACCTCCGCCGCCGGGAAAGGCGCCGGAGGTCACGCCCAAGGCTGAGGAAGCACCGCCGGCGGCAGCAGAGCCTCCCCCGCAGCGGGCAAGGCGCGCGCCAGCCCGGCGGACCGCCCAGAGAAATGCTCCCGTGCGGGAGGTAAGCGAAGCGCCACAGCCTCCACCCGCTCCGGTGGCAGAACCGGAGCCTCCGGCGCGGGAGATCCCGAAGCCGACACGCCGCCGCTGAGCCGGTCAATCCCGCCGATACAGATCGTGCAGCCGGATCACTCCGGCGCAACAGCCTTCTCCTGTCACCACCGGCAGCACGGAGATCTGACGCGGCCGTTCCTCCATCTCTCGCAACGCCTGATGCAGGGTCGCCTCCGGAGCAATGGTGGAAGGAGTTCGGGTCATGATCGCGGCGGCCGACAGGGAACGAATATCGTCGTGGGATTGAAGCGCGCGGCGGAGATCGCCGTCTGTGATCAGACCCGCCAATCGACGGTCCGGGTGGAGGACGCAGGCGCAACCGAGGGGCCGCTCCGTCATGGCGACGATCACCTGCTTGACCGGATCCTCGGGCGCCACCCAGGCCACGGCGGCCGCGGTGTGCATCACCTCGCTGACGTGCGTGCCCAGCAGCCAGCCCAGTCTTCCGCCGGGATGAGTCCGCGCGAACTCCGCGGGGGTGAACTGCCTGGCACCCATCAAGGCGAGCGCCAGAGCGTCGCCCAGGGCCATGGCCGCGGCGGCGCTCGAAGTCGGGGCGAGGTTGTGCGGATCGGCCTCACGCTCCACCGAGGCGTCGAGAACGACGTCCGCCGCTTGCGCCAGCGGCGAATCCGGATCCCCCACGATCGCAATCAGAGCGACGCTGCGCTCGCGCAGGGCGGGCAGCAGCGCCAGCAGTTCCCGGGTGGTCCCGCTCTTCGACACAAGCACGCTGGCATCGCCGTGACTGTAGATCCCGAGGTCGCCATGCGGCGCCTCTCCGGGATGAAGATAGACGGCCGGAGATCCGGCGCCGCGCAGGGTCGCGGCGAGCTTCTCCGCGATGCGTCCGGACTTGCCGACCCCGCTGGTCACGATCTTTCCCGGGCATGCCGCGAGGCGCTCTACGGCCGCGGCAAAACGGCCGTCGAGACGGAGGGCCACGGTGCGGATCGCCTCCGCCTCGGCCAGCATGAGGGCGCGCGCCGCGTTCACAATTGAGTCCTGCAAGACGCTCCATCTTACCCGATTAGTGAGTTTCCGACGCGGATCTCCCCCGGTCCGGCGATGTCGTGTGCCGGCCAGTTCCTGTACATTGGTTCATGTAGGCCACGTGTGGCCCGCCCTGGAATACCATGCTCACCCAACGGGATCTTCAGGAATTCGTCCGCGACAAGTTTCGGGATTACCGCCTCATTCTTGTTTCGAATCGCGAGCCGTATCTGCACCGGCGGGCCGGAAAAGGGGTGGAGTGCATCCAGCCTGCCAGCGGAATGGCGACCGCGCTCGACCCGATGATGCGCTCCTGCGGCGGGACGTGGATTGCGCATGGCGCGGGCGACGCCGACCGGCAGGTGTCCGGGCCCACGAGCCGCGTGGCGGTGCCGCCGGATGATCCCAAGTACACGCTGCGGCGCGTCTGGCTCACGAAAGAGCAGGAGCAGCGCTACTATTACGGGCTGTCGAACCAGGGCCTGTGGCCGCTGTGCCACGTCGTGTTCCGCCGCCCGGTGTTCGACCCGCGGGACTGGGCCGCGTACCGTGAAGTCAACGCGCTGTTCGCCGACGCCGTGATCGAGGAAGCAGGCACCGGGCCGGCGTTCGTGTTCATTCAGGATTACCACTTCGCCCTGTTGCCGCGAATGCTGAAGGAACGCAATCCCCGGCTGGCGGTGGCGCAATTCTGGCACATCCCCTGGCCGAATCGCGAGACGTTCCGCGTCTTTCCATGGGGGCAGGAACTCCTCGATGGTCTGCTGGGCAACGATCTGCTCGGTTTCCATCTCAACTACCACTGCACGAACTTCCTGGAGACGGTGGAGCGCAACCTGGAGTCGCACGTCGATCTGGAGAAGTGGCGCATCAACCGCCAGGGACACGCGACGTCGGTGCGGCCGTTCCCGGTCAGCATTGACGTCGAGCGGCACGAGCGCGAAGCGGTGAGCCCGGCTGTGGAGAAGCAGATGCGCCGCTGGCGGCAGGAACTCCGCCTGGGACGCGAACATCTCGGCATCGGCATCGACCGCCTGGATTACACAAAGGGCATCCCGGAGCGCTTGCGGTCTATCGACCGGCTGCTGGAAAAGCATCCCGACCTGGTGGGACGCGTGCGGTTCCTGCAGGTGGGCGTGCCGAGCCGGGTCCATATCGCCGAGTACAAGGGGCTTGGCGAGCAGGTGCGGGCGTTGGTCGACCAGATCAACTGGCGCTGGAGCGCCGAGGACTGGACGCCGATCGTGCTGGTGGACCGGCATCTCGGCCAGACCGACATGATGGCGCTGCACCGCCTGGCCCGGTTCTGTTTCGTCAGTTCGCTGCACGACGGCATGAACCTGGTGGCGAAGGAGTTCGTCAGCAGCCGCCTCGACGACGATGGCGTCCTCATCCTCAGCCGGTTTGCCGGATCCGCGCGGGAACTGACCGATGCACTGCTCGTCAATCCCTACGATCTCGACGAATGCGCCGACGCCCTGTACGCAGCGCTCCAGATGCCGGACGAGGAGCGCCGCTGGCGCATGCAGCGGATGCGGGCCGAAGTCGCGGAGAATACCGTGTACCGGTGGGCGATCGATATCCTGTCGCTGCTGCTGAAGCTCGACCAGACACTGCCGGCCGATGCCTCGGGAGCGGGCGCTTGAACAGCGTCCGGACGCGGGCGTTCTTTGAACACACCGCGGAACTGGAGGCCGCGCTGACGGCGGCGCCGCGCGTGCTGGCCTGCTTCGATTTCGACGGCACGCTGGCGCCGATCGTCGAACGCCCGGAAGCCGCGTGGATGCCGGCGGAAACGCACGAGGCGCTGGGCACACTCGCACGCGCGCCGGGGGTCACGCTGGCGCTGATCAGCGGGCGGGCGCTCGGCGATCTCCGGGCGCGAGCCGCGCTCGATGGCGTCGTGTATGCCGGCAACCACGGACTGGAGATCGAAGGCGCGGGCTGGCGCTATCTTTCGCCGGCCGCCGAACAGGCCAGAAGTGCGCTCGAAAGCGTGAACACGCTGTTGCTGAGCCGCCTGGAAGGGATGCCCGGTGTCCTGGTGGAGCCCAAGGGGCTGACGACGTCGATCCACTTCCGGCTCGCCAGCCGCGCGGATGCGAGCCTCGTTCCGGAGATCGTGGCGGGGATGATTGCGCCGTACGGAGACCGGTTCCGGCTGACATCCGGCAAAGAGGTGGTCGAGGTCCGGCCGGAGGCCGACTGGCACAAGGGCAAAGCGATTCTGTGGCTCTCCGGGCGGCTGGGCGACCCGATGGTTCTGTTCGCCGGTGACGATGTGACCGATGAAGACGCCTTCGCGGCGCTGCCCGATGGCGTGACGGTCAAGGTCGGGCCGCCAGGCGACACCCTCGCGCGCTACCGCGTGGATGGTCCGGCTGACGTGACGCGGCTGATTGCCTGGCTGGACCGGCTGCGGCGCCAACGGAGCTGAACGATGGATCGTCGCGAACCTTTTGTCTTCTTCACTGAACAACGGCTCGTCGTCATCACGGGGCGGCATGCGTCTGACCTCGGCGAACTGCTGGAGGGGCTTCGGGAGGTGTCGGGGTCAAGCATCTTCTACCACTTCCACCAGCGCTACTTGTCGCACCACTTCGAGAAACCGCCGTTCCGCAGCGCCTTCGCCGACTGGGTGGCCCGGGCTCTGCTCGAAGAACGTCTGGCGGAAAAACTCACCGGCATCGACCTGTTTTCCATGCGGTCGGTCCGCCAGGTGCGCGAAGCCACCGCCGAGGCGATCGAACGCTACCTCGCGGAGGTCAACGGACGCCTGCGGAAATGTCCGGAGGGCGATGAGTTTCACTTCTGCGAGTCAAAGAGTTTCGTGGTGCCGCTCGGCCTGACCGCGCACAACGTGCGGGAGCTCGCGGGCCTGCTGCCGCGCGTCACCAATGCCAGTCTGTTCTACCACTTCTTCGAATCCCGCTTGCGCCTGGAAAGGACGCACAGCGACTTCTCAGAATGGATTGCCTACCGGGGAGCGCCGGAACTGGCGGCCGCGATCGACCGGCTCGACCCCTATCTCTTCAGCCTGGACAAGTTGAAGGCCGAAATCTGCCGGCTCGCGGACACATGGCTGACCGAAGCCGGGGGGGACGTGTAGCGTGGCAAAGAAGCTCAGCGAATACGCCGAAGTGGTGGGCCAGGACGTTCTGGACGAACTCGACGCCATCGCCGGCCGCGTCCGCCACAAGAAGCTGCAGAACATCAACTCGACCGCGGTGGGGGGAGGCGTGGCGGAAATCCTGTCGCGCATGGTGCCCCTGCTCCAGGAGTTGGGAATCGAAGCGACCTGGGACGTGATCAAGGGGAACGATGCGTTCTTCGCCGTCACCAAGGCGTTCCATAACGCCCTGCACGGCACGCCGGAACAAATCACACCTGAAATGTTTGAAGTGTACCGCTCGACGGTCGAGGACAACGCGTGCACGCTGGCGGTCACGGGGGATGTCGTGATCTGCCATGACCCGCAGCCCGCCCCGCTGATCGACCTCAAGCCGGCGGCCGGCCGGCAGTGGGTGTGGCGCTGCCACATCGATCTTTCGGCGCCGCAACACGACGTGTGGGAGTTCCTGCGCCCCTGGGTGGAGCGCTACGACGCGGCGGTCTTCTCGATGCCGTCTTTCGCACAGGAGCTGAACATCCCGCAGTACCTCGTCCATCCGTCGATCGATCCGCTGGCGGACAAGAACAAGGATCTCGACGCCGGCTTCATCGGCGAGGTGCTGAACAAGCACGGCATCGACCCCCAGCGTCCTGTGGTGACGCAGATTTCGCGCTTCGACCGGCTGAAGGACCCGGTGGGGGTGATGGCGGCCTACCGCATGGCGAAGAGGCGGTACGATTGCCAGCTTGTGCTGGCCGGCGGCGGCGCCAGCGACGATCCGGAAGGCGAGCAGGTGCTGGCGGAGGTGCAGGAGCAGGCGGCGGACGATCCGGATATCCACGTCCTGCTGCTTCCGCCGTTCAGCGATCTGGAAATCAACGCCCTCGTGCGCGGCTCGACCATCGTGATGCAGAAATCGATCCGGGAGGGATTCGGGTTGACCGTGAGCGAAGCGCTCTGGAAGGGCAAGCCCGTGATCGGCGGAGCGGTGGGCGGCATCCGGCTCCAGGTGGTCGAGGGGGAGACAGGGTTCCTGGTGCGGTCCGTGGAGGGCGCGGCCAACCGCCTGATGCGCCTGCTCGGCGACCGGGACCTGCGCGAACGGATGGGGCGCAACGGCCACCTGTTCGTCAAGAACAACTTCCTGCTCACGCGGCACGTGAAGGACTACCTGCTGTTGATGAGCGCGCTCGATCACCCGCAGGAGAACGTGATCCACCTGGGGTAGAATCGGGCCATGGCTATCAGCAGACGTGAGCTGCTCGCGGGCGCCGGAGCGCTGGCGGGTGCGGCCGGCGCCGCGACCTTGACGCCTCCGGCCGGCGACGACCTCAAGCTCGGAGTCGCGACGTACTCGCTGCGCAAGCTGTCCCGCGCCGACGCCATCGCCGCCGTGCGCGCCCTGCGGACCCCGTACGTGAGCATCAAGGAGATGCACCTGCCGTACAAGGCGTCGCCGGCCGAACTGGCGGCTGGTGTCAAGGAATTCGCCGGCGCCGGGCTCACCACGCTCTCCGGGGGCAACAACGGCATCACCGAGGATACCGACGAGCACGTCCGGTTCTTCTTCGAGTACGCCAAGGCGTGCCGCATGCCGATGCTGGTGATCGCCCCGCGCGCGAAGAACCTCGCCCGCATCGAGAAATTCGTCAAGCAGTACGACATCAAGGTCGCGATCCACAACCATGGCCCGGAAGACCAGCACTTCCCGACCCCACAGAGCGCGCTGAAGCTGGTCCACAACATGGACCCGCGGGTCGGGCTGTGCATCGATATCGGGCATACGGCCCGGACGGAAGCGGACGTGGTCGAGTCGATCCGCGAAGCCGGACCGCGCCTGCTCGACATGCACGTCAAGGATCTACGCGAGTTGAAAGACAAGGCGAGCCAGTGCGCGGTGGGGGAAGGCGCGATGCCGATGGCGGCGATCTTCAAGGAGTTGAAGCGCATGCGGTACCAGGGCGGCGTGATGCTGGAATACGAGATCAACGCCGACGATCCGCTGCCGGGGATGCTGCAGTCCTTCGCCTACATGCGGGGCGTGCTGGCCGGGCTCCGCGGCTGATGGACCGCACAGCGCTCCTGGCCGCGCTCGCGGCGCACCAGCCGTTCGACGAGCACGAGGCCGGCATGACGCGGCGGCTCGCGGCGTTTGTCGAGGCCTACGAGGATTGCTTCGAGCGATCGCTCCAGGTGGGCCATCTCACCGGGTCGGCCTGGATTCTCGACGGCAGCAGGCAGTTCGTGCTGCTGGTGCACCACGCCAAGCTCGACCGCTGGCTGCAGCCGGGAGGACATAGCGATGGCGACCGGTCGCTGCTGGCGACCGCGCGGCGCGAGGCGGTAGAGGAGACCGGGGTCGATGTGACCCCGCTGAGCGAATCCATCTTCGACATCGACATCCACGAGATTCCCGCGCGGCGGCACGAACCGGCGCACTACCACTACGATGTCCGCCACGTGTTCACGGCCACGCGCATGGACGCGCCCCTGGTCAGCCCGGAATCGCGGGATGTGCGCTGGGTCGCACTCGATGAGGTCACGCGCTTGAATCCGGAGCCGTCGCTGGCCCGCATGGTCGCGAAGACGCGGCTTCTGCAGGCGCGAATCGTAGTTGGCTGCACAGGTTAGGCAGCGTTCAAGGCACCTTCCAGATCGGTACAAATCCGTGCTTTGGTGGTGAAGCTATTGCGCTGGAGCATGTTTGCCATGTGCTTCTCGCAGACCACTACGTCGCAATAGCAACTGGCCACGGTCAACCCTCCCCAGTCTTCGAGATCGGACGCCCGGGCCACGTAGGACTTGTTCTTCAGCACTTCGCGGTGAAGATGCATGTCGACCTGGCGGGTTGGCATGTCGTCGATCACCTGCTTCAGGCCGGCCTCGCCGAGCCCCTTGAGTACGGCGGCCACATCAAGGTTGTGTTTCGCGGCAACGGCGTTGAAAGGATTGAGAATATCAACCGTACTCATTGCGTATAGCCAGTTTTCTCGCAGTTCCTTTGGCTCGTCGTAGTACTTCTGATGGAGCGTCGCGAGGTGCTGCATGAAGTTCTCCCTATGTGTCGTGCCGGTGAACGCAGGCGGCGGAAGGCCAAGTCGTGGATCTCCCGTCAGGATGGATCGCTCTACATCCTCGGCGAACGCCGCCAAAACCCCGCGCAGTGGCGGGCCGCCGAAGGCATGGGTGTGCCCCTGGCCCAGTACAGACAGTGCGCCCGGCGTTACTTGGGGCAAGTGCTTCGCTAGCGCCACTTCGAGCTCGTGCCGTACGACCGTGGGATATGCAGCAAGTGTTACTCCCCGTGAGAAGTGCCACATGGCCTCGCCAAGGCGGACCTTGCGACCAACGTTCGACACCCTCGATATCTCGATATAGTGGACGCTGGATAGAGGAAAGGTCACGTGCACACCTTGCCTCGAGACTTCGAACTCCCTCAAGATACGTTTGGCTCTCGGCGTCGCGTCCCTACCATGAAGCATTCGCGCCAGTTCGATCCACTTGTTTTGGTCGAGGTAGACAACCATGATGTCTACCCCTTGTTGAGTCCGACCTGCATAGAGTATGAACTTGCCTCCTGGACGCGGGCTGAATTTTACCCCTGCACCTTCACCGGACCACTTCGATCGGGATGCGCAAATGCTTGAGCCGGCGCCATTCCCGGTCCGCCGTCACGGCCGTCAAGCCGTTCAGCCGCGCCGTCGCCAGACACGCCCGATCCCCCAAGGCCAGATGATGCGTCCAGGCGAGCGGGCTCAGATCCGCCGCCGCTCTCGCCAGGCTTTCGTCCCAGGGAATCACTGGCAGATTCAGGCTCTCCACAATTTCGACCGCCATCTCAGGCGAAGCCCCCCGCCGAATCTGCCGCGAGACGACTTCCGTGTAGTTCACGGCGGACAGCGCCGAGCGTTCCAGTAGCTCGGTCACCCTCGCGGCGCCTGGCTCGGAGAAAAGCGCCGCCAGCAGGGCCGAGGCGTCCAGCAGGTACTCGACTTTCACTCGCGCTCCGCTTCTTTCCGGCGGTCCGCGAGGAACTCGTCCACAACTCTCCCGGCCGGCCCTCTGAGACTGCTGAGAGCCGCCTGTGCCCTTTCCAGTGCCGCCGCCCGGGTCGACAGGCGAAGCTCGCCGCCTTCGATGCGCACAACCGCCTCCACGCCGTGGGAGAGATGGAGACGCTGTCGCAACTCCTTCGGGACCATGAAACGTCCAGCTCGATCCATCTTTACCAGAAATGCCATGCACTCCCATTATATCCCAACCATCCACGTTGTGACGGAAGTGGGAGCTGAGCCATGGCGTCCGCGTGGCAGGCCCGCTCTCCGCCAGAACCGCCGGGACACGCCTGCTGGAACAGGCGCTATAGTATCTGGGTCGGGTCGGTTCAGTTCCGCATGTGGAGATCCTGCGTCCTTCTCGTCGCCGCCGCCGCGGTACCGCTTGGGGCGCAACCCACCACGCGCGCGGAAGAGATCCAGCAGGCGCGCGAGGAAAAGGCCCAATCCCTCAAGCCGGAAGAGGTGACGCGGACCGAGAACTTCCTCCTCAACCTCAAGGACAAGAAGATCCTCGAGCGCATCACCGCGGGCGTGTGGGGATTCCGTTTGAAGTTAGGCGGGCTGGCGACGGGCTCCGGATTCGCACTGGGTCCGGAATACTACCGCCCGGACCTGCTGGACGGGAAGCTCACGTTCCGCAGCTCCGCCGCAGTCTCATTCCGCACGTTCCAGCACTATGACATGCAGGCGTCCGCGCCGAACCTGGCCGGAGGCCGCCTGTTTGCCGACGTTCTGGCGCAGCACCGGAATTACCCGAGCCTCCAATACTACGGTCCCGGCCCGGACTCGGCCAAGACGGGACGGAGCAACTTCCGGCTCGAAGACACGTCGGTCGACTTCACCGCCGGCGTGCGTCCGTTCCGCAGGTTGAGCGCCGGCCTGACCGGCGGGTATGTGATGGTGAACACCGGCCGGGGCCGCGACCGCCGCTTCGCGTCCATTGAAGAGACCTACTCGGAGCCGGCGACTCCGGGGTTGGTGACGCAGAGCGATTTCCTGCGCGGCGGCGGCTTCCTGCAGTTCGACTACCGGGACAACCCCGGCGGTCCCCGGCGCGGCGGCAACTACGTCGCGCGATACCTCTACTATTCGGACCGGGACGCGAAACAGTTCTCGTTCCGCCGCTTCGAGGCCGACCTCCAGCAATACTTCCCGTTCTTCAACGAGCGCCGCGTCATCGTGCTGCGCGGCAACACCGAGATCAGCGATACAAATCACGGACAGCGCGTGCCGTTCTATCTGCAGCCCGTCCTTGGGGGATCGGAATCGCTGCGGGGCTACCGCGCGTTCCGCTTCTACGACGACAATCTGCTGAACTTCACCGCCGAGTACCGCTGGGAGTCCTTCAGCGGTCTCGACATGGCGATCTTCGCCGACGCCGGGAAGGTGTTCGGGGATCTGGGACAATTTAATCTGAGGGACCTGGAGTCATCCGTCGGGTTCGGATTCCGCTTCAATGTGCGGAACGCAGTCTTTCTCCGCATCGACGTGGGCTTCAGCCACGAAGGCTACCAACTGTGGTTCAAGTTCAACAACGTCTTCTGATCACGCTGTTGTTCACCGCCACGGTCTGGGCGGCGAAGTTCTATCCCGACGACCCTCTGCTCGAAGCGCCACCCCCGGTGCGGGTGGCATCGGCGCAACCGCGCCGCGCCAGCGGTTCGTACGACTACCTGCTCAACACGTTCCGCCCGCCGGCCATTTCGCCCGAGGAGATTCCGCCCTCGGCGCCGGTCAACACCATGGGCGAGGTATTCGAACCGGCGTGGTACGAGCACCGCCACTCCGCCCGGCGCATGACGGCCGGGGAGCTGGTCCGCGGCGCGGGAAATCAGCCGCCTTCGCCCGATGCGCCGTGGGACGTGATCGCGCCGAAAGTGGAGGGGGTGACGCCTGGCTTCGTCATCCGCGACGGCTCCGGACGGGAGTACCTGCTCAAGTTCGACTCGCAGAACCATCCCGAAATGGCGTCGGCGGCGGAAGTGATCGGCTCGAAGTTCTTTTACGCGCTCGGCTATCACACGCCGGAGAACACGATTGTGCGGTTCCGGCGGGAACAGATCCGGCCGGGGGGAACGACGCTTGTCGACGATCCGGGCGGGCGCCGCCGTCCGATGACGGAGGCCGACCTCAACCGGGTCCTCCTGCGCTGCTGGAAGGATCGGGACGGGCGTTACCGGGCGGTGGCAAGCCGCCTGATCGATGGCAAACGCCTCGGACCGTTCCAGTTCTCCGGGACCCGCGCGGACGACCCAAACGACATCGTTCCGCACGAGCGCCGCCGCGAACTCCGCGGCCTCTTCCTGATGAGCGCCTGGCTCGGCCATTGGGACATTCGCCCAGTCAACACGGTGGACTCGCTGGTGGACGAAGGGCGGCTCCGCTACATCAAGCACTTCCTGATCGATTTCGGCGCGACGCTCGGCAGCGGGACGATCGGGCCGAAGTCGCCCCGTGCCGGACACGCGCCGATGTTCCGGTTCCGGAACGCGGCCATGCACACGCTGACGCTGGGTTTCTCGATCGAGCCGTGGATGCGGATCCGCTATCCGGACCTGCCGGGCGTCGGACGTTTCGACGCCGAGTCCTTCGATCCGGCCACATGGGAGCCGGCGCACACCAACGCGGCGTTCGCGTCCCGCCTGCCCGCGGATGACTTCTGGGCCGTGCGCCGCATCCTCGCATTTCGCGACGACGAGATTGCCGCGCTTGTGCGTACCGGCGAATTTTCCGATTCCCGTGCGGCCGACTGGCTGACCGAATGCCTGATCGAGCGCCGCGACCGGATCGGCCGGTACGTGTTCGAGCAGTCTCTGCCTCTGGACGAATTCCGCGTGGAGGGTGGCCGGCTGCGCTTCACCGACCTCGCGGTCCGGCACGGGTTCGCGCCGGAGCGCGCCTACGAGATCTCCTGGACGGTGTTTGACAATGAAAGAGGAATAAAAGCTCCGCTGCCCGGGGAACGAACGGCCGCCGTTCCAAGCGTGCGGACGCGGTTCCTGGCGGCCGCGATCCTGGACTCCGGACAAGGAGAGCCATTAACCGTGTACCTGCGCCGCCGCGCGGGGCGCTGGGAACCGGTTGGAGTCGAACGGTGATGGTCGTCTTGCTGCTGTCCCTGCTTCTGTGCGGTCCGGCTGCCGCGCAGAAGTTCTACCCTGACGATCCGATCTGGAAGGAGCCGGCGCCGAAGCACGTCGAGCAGGCGAAGCGACGGAAGCTCAGCGATTACTACGACTATTTCCTCCATACCCTGGCCCGGCCTGGCGAATATCACAGGAATGGACAGATCTACCCTGCACGTGCCGTCAACACGTTGGGAGAGGCGCTGGATTCGGCCTGGTACACGAACCGCCACGGCCGGGAGAAGATGTCCGCCGGCGACCTGATTCGCGGCGCGGGCAAGGACAACGCGCCTTCGCTGGAAGGTCCATGGCGCGTGCTCAGCGCGAAGAGCGAGGGCGTCACACCGGGGTTCTTTATCGCGGACTCGGCCGGACGGCGCTATTTCCTCAAGTTCGACCCCCTCAGCAATCCGGAAATGGCGTCGGGGGCCGACGTGATCGGCTCGAAGTTCTTCCACGCGCTGGGCTACAACGTCCCGCAGAACTACATCGTGCGCTTCCGGCGGGACCGGCTGGACATCGATCCCAAGGCCAGACTGCGGGACGACAAGGGTGTCGAGCGCCCGATTACGCCCCTCGACGTGACGGAGATCCTGTACAAGGCGTCCGCGGACAGCGAGGGCTACTACCGAGCCGTGGCGAGCTTTCTGCTGGAGGGTGTCCCACTCGGACCCTTCCACTATTTCGGCACGCGCGCGGACGATCCCAATGACGTGGTGCCGCACGAGCACCGGCGCGACCTGCGGGGACTGTGGGTCTTCAGCGCCTGGCTGAACCACGACGATTCGCGCTCGATCAACTCGCTCGACATGCTCGTGGAGGAAACAGGCCGGAAGTTTGTCCGGCACCACCTGATCGATTTCGGCTCCATCCTGGGAAGCGCCAGCGAGAAGCCGAACAGCGCGCGGTCCGGGCACGAGCGCCTCTTTTCATGGAAGCCGGCGCTCAAGGAGATCTTCACGCTCGGCCTCTGGGCGCCGAAGTGGACGCGCGTGAACTATCCGGATTTGCCGTCGGTGGGACGGTTCGAGTCGTCGATCTTCCATCCCGAGGAGTGGCGGGATGAATACCGCAATCCGGCGTTCGAGAACCGCCTGCCGGACGATACGTTCTGGGCTGCGAAGCAGGTGATGCGGTTCACGGATGAGGAGATCGCGATGATCGTCCAGACCGGCGAGTACAGCGACCCGCACGCCGAGCGCTGGGTGATCGACCGCCTGATCGAGAGACGAAACAAGATCGGCGCAGTCTACTTCGACCGGGTCCTGCCGCTCGACAACTTCGCCGTCCGGGACGGTGAACTGGCGTTCGAGGACCTTGGCGTACGCTATGGCTACGCACAGCCGAGGGATTTCGAGGTCGCCTGGTCGCGCTTCGACAACATGACCGGGGAGAAAAGCGCAGTCGCCGGCGAGACGTCGTTCCGCCTCCCTGCGATCTCCGCGGACTACCTGCACGCCGCAATCCGCGGCGCGGACCCGGCGCTCACGGTGTCGGTGTACTTGCGCCGCAATGGCGCGGGCTGGGAGCCGGTCGGGATCGAGCGGACGTGGCGCAAACGCCGCTGACCGCGCTACCATGCGGCAATCCATGGCATCGAAGATTGCGTTAGTGACCGGCGCGGCGCGCGGCATCGGCAAGGCGACGGCGGCGCGCCTGGCGTGGGACGGCTGCGACATCGTGCTGGCGGACGTCTGCGCGCCTTCGGGAGCGGAGACCGCGGTTCAGGCGGTGGAAGCCGCGGGACGCTCGGCGCTGTTCGTTCAGACGGACGTCGGGGACCGGGCGGCGGTCGAGGCGCTGTTCGCGCGCGCGCAGGAGCGCTTCGGCCGGCTCGACGTGCTGGTGAATAACGCCGCCATCAACATCCGCAAGCCTCTCATCGACCTGGCTGTCGAAGACGTCGCGCGCGTTTGGGCTGTGGCGCAGTGGGGCGTCTTCCACTGCGCGCAACTGGCCGCGCGGCGCATGGTGGAGCAGGGGGAAGGCGGCGCAATCGTGAGCATCAGTTCCGTTCATGCCGTGCGGGCGTTTCCCTCGTCGACGGCCTACAACGGCGCGAAGGCCGCGGTGAATCAGATGACCCGCACGTGGGCGGCGGAACTGGCGAAATACCGCATCCGGGTGAATGCGATCGAACCCGGCTGGATCGACACGCCGGGGGAACGTGCGTTCTACACCGAAGAGCAGATCCTCGAAGAAGGCGCGCGCCTGCCGCTCGGCCGTCTGGGCCGTCCGGAAGAGATCGCCGACGCCGTCAGCTACCTCGCATCGGATCGCGCCTCGTATGTGACGGGGACGATCCTGCGGGTCGACGGCGGGATCCTGCTGCCAAGCTGACGGATCCGAGGCATGAATTTGAGAGGTTTTTGGACCGCTCCTCTCCAGATTTCCATTGACGCCACTCTGGATCTGAGTTAGTCTGCTTCTATCAAGGGGTAAAAGCCCGCCTTGCCCGCGGCCTTAGGGTGAATCTCACACAGGAAGGTGAAGTATGATTCATCAACGGCATTTGTGTGGCTTTCTTCTACTCGTCTTAATCCTCTGCGTTCCGGGCTCCATTTGGGCGCAGAGCGCCAACGGCAACATCGTCGGCCGCGTCGTCGATGCTAGCGGCGCACCCATTCCCGGAGTGGATGTCGTCGCAACCGACGTCGCCCGCGGCGTCACGATCCGGGTGACGACGGATGCGACGGGAATTTATCGTCTGCTCTACCTGGCGCCGTCGCGCTACAACATCACCTACACAGCGAACGGCTTTGCGCCTTTGCAGCGAAGCGCGCTGGAATTGCGTTCGAATGATACTCTGACCGTCGATATTGAACTGCAGATCGGCAACGTGGTGGAACGGATTGAGGTGACAGGGCAGACTCCTCTGCTCGAAGCAGCGACCTCCTCAACCGGTACGACCATTTCCGGCCGTAGCGTGGACCGTCTTCCGGTCCAGCAGCGCTACATGTGGATGACGATGTACTTCATGCCCGGGGTCACCAGTATGGCCGGCTTCCACATCGCCGGGCAACGCGACCGTGGAATTGGCTACACGATGGACGGAATCTCGGCCACGGAGCCGGTGCGCGGCGGCGTCGCCACCAACCGCATTATGTCGACGACGCCGAACGCCGTCGAGGAAGTGAAGTTGACAACCACCGTCATGCCGGCCGAGTACGGGCATTCCCCGGCAGGCGGCATGAGCCTCACGTTCAAGTCCGGCACAAATCAATTGCACGGCGAGGCCGAGGACCGCTACATCAACAATGCTCTCCTGCACCGAAATCACTTTGTCCTGAACCGCCCCGACCGGCCGTTCGTCTATCACAATCTTGCCGGAATCCTCAGCGGGCCGGTCGTTCTGCCCAAGCTGTACGACGGCCGCAACAAGACATTCTTCCTGTTCGGGTACTCCCGGCACCACGAGAAAAACGACCGGCAGGTCTTCAGTACGGTTCCGACCCAGGAAATGCTTGGCGGCGACTTCTCATTCGGGGGCATTGGCTTTCCTCTGTATGACCCGGCATCCACGCGCCGGAATGATGCGGGCCAGTGGGTTCGCGATCCGATTGCCGGCAACGTCATCCCGCAAAGCCGGATCAGCCCGGTCGCACGCAACTTCCTGAACAACCAGCCGTGGAACGCACCCAACAACGCGGGAGGCGCAGGCTTTATCGACCGGAGCGGACCGCGGAACAACCTCGGCGCGGACTACAACTATCGTTCTTTCCGGACCCGCTACGATGTCAAGATCGACCAGGTCTTCAACGAACAGAACCGCATGTTCGGCCGCTTCTCGCACGTCCGGAATCGGGCACGCGGCCGGGACGTGGCGCTGAATTGGGAGCTGATTGACGGCAACTTTGTCTTGGTGCCGAGCGACCAGGTCAATGGCGTGATTTCCGACACGCATGTCTTCGGCCCCACGCTGATCAACGAGATCCGGGTAGGGGCGAACCGGCGGATGGAATCCAGGACGCCTGGCGGGATCAACGCGAACTGGGGTCAGCAACTCGGCATTCCCGGTATTAGCGGCGAAACGTTCCCATCGTTTTTCAATTCGGCGGGAGCTGCGTTCTTTTCCGCCACGATGCCGGGTGGATTCTCGTATTCGGCAACCGAGAACTTCACGCTCCAGGACAACCTGACCAAGATCGTGGGGCGGCACCAACTGAAGATGGGCTACGAGATGCTGCGGACCCGGGCGAACACTCGCGCTGCCTCCCTGCCTGGCGGTGTCTACCGGTTCGGAGGCACGGATTTTCCGTTTACGCCGAATACTGGCAATGACTTCGCGGCATTCCTGATGGGCTCGGTCGTGCGGGCCGACTTCAACCTGACACTGGCTAACTGGCTGCCGCGGTGGTGGAGCCACGCCTGGTACTTCCAGGATGACTGGACAGTCAATTCGAAGCTGACCCTGAACCTGGGCGTCCGCTGGTCCCACGAATCGCCCTTCAATACGAAGTACGGACAGCACAGCCAGTTCGATTCGCGCGCAGTCGACCCAGTCACCGGACGGGTTGGCGCAATCACGCACCCGGGTTCGATGCTCGCCAAGCGCGACCTGAACAATTTCCAGCCGCGGGTGGGAATGGCGTACCGCATCAACGACCGAATGGTGTTCCGCGGCGGGTTCGGCGTCACCACGATCGACCTGTTCACCGCTGCGCTCGACCAGAACTTCGAAGAGTATTTCACGGGCGTCACGCTGCAACCGGTGCCCGGCGACCCGCGTCCAGCATTCCTCATCGATCAGGGACCGGGGCCAGTCCAGTACAACGTTCTGCCGGACGGCACTTCACCGTTTGTCGGCGTCAACTACTCCGGCCGCAACGCCACCTGGTACGACCCAAACCTGCGCGCTCCCTACGTAATGAGCTTCAATGCAAGCTGGCAGTATCAGTTCGCCGACCAGTGGCTGGTCGACCTGAGCTACCAGGGCTCGGGCGGCGTGGGCCTGCTGGAAGGTTGGAACCAGAACATGGTGCGGCTGGATGTTTCCACCGATCGGGCGGAACTGGATCGCATCTTCAGCAACTACCAGCAGTACAGGCCGTTCAACCACTTTGGCAACATCAACCTGTGGAGCAACTCGGGCCACAACACATTCCATTCCGGAACCATCAAAGTGGAAAAGCGTCTCTCACAGGGTTTCACGATGAACTCGTTCTACACCTGGGGCCGGGCGATCAATTCCGGAGACAACGACGCGATTCTCAGCGGGGTCACGCCGTACGACCGCTCGCTTGAGAAGGCGCGGGCCGGCTATGACGTGCAGCACCGCTGGGTCTCATATGCGACGTACGAAATGCCCTTCGGGCGCGGCAAGAAGTGGATGAACAGCAACCGGGCGCTCGATTGGTTCCTGGGCGGCTGGAACATCGCTGGCATCCAGACGTTCCAGAGCGGCATTCCTGTTTCGTTCACCGTCGCCGGCAGCCCCAACCGCTACCTGCAGGGGGTGGTGCGTGCCAACCAACTCGTCCCGAATGACCAGGTACGGGTGGCAGATTGGACGGAAGGCAACCGGTTCAATGCGAATCCGATCTGGAATATCAACGCGTTCGCATACCCGGACGCCTATACACCGGGCACGCTGGGACGCAATACACTCGAAGGGCCCGGGCTCATCTGGACCCAAGGCTCGCTTGCCAAGGTGCTGAACTTCGGTGAGAGGACCCATCTCGACGTGCGCTTCGATGTCAACAACATCTTCAAGCGGCCGAACTTCGCCAACCCCAACGCTGCGGTCAATCTCACCAATCCGTTGCAGTTCGGACGGCCCACCGGCACCATCGGTGGTTTCTGCTGCCTCGGCGGCCAGTTCGTCGGAACACTTGGCCTCCGGCTCTGGTTCTAGCAAGGAAGCCCGCCCGGAAGGATCATACCTCCCGGGCGGTCCAGAGCGCGACGTTTGGGGAGGTGAGGAGTGCGCAGAATGAGCGGGAAATCCCGTTTGCGCTGAAGTTCTATTTCTAACCGGATGCCGGTGGGAGCAGATGCTCCCACCGGCCCCTGCCTACCTGGCGACGGCAATCCGTACTTGCAGGTCCTGCCGCCGGTACAGACACACTCCGTTCTCGTCCTCGCACACGTAGTAGAGCGCATAGGCGGCGACTCGCGTGTCACCCTCGGCCGCGCCGGTGGGGACGCGAAACTCGAACTCGACCTGCCGCGGTTCCAGGCTCACTTCCAACGGAGGGTTGGGCACGGTGAGGCGCCGAGGATCGATCTCCCAGCCATCCGGCGTTTGAACCCACACAACAAGATCGCCCGCTTCATTATTCCAGTGCGCCTGGCGCGCCGTGTTGGGGCGAAAGACGAGGTGCACGCGGCCCGTCGCGCCCGGAGCCACGGCGGGGGGCACGACCGTCTGCTCCACCAGGACGAATGGCATTTCGTCGCGATGAATCCTACCGCCGGGATCCGGTTCGGCCGGGCCGGCGGCGGCCTGCAGTTGCTTCGCCGGGCTGGCGAACTCCGCGCCCCCTGGCTCCACCACGAGCGGCGCCGGTTCCTCGCCCCGCTCGCGGATCTCGCGGCGCGCCGCCGGCACCCAGTCGTAAAACGGGTAGGGCTTGTCGAGACGCGGGCCGTACTGCTGAATTCGGCGGCGCCAGATGTACTGGTTCGGATTGAGGTCGAGCGCCTGCTGCCAGTGATCGACGGCGGCCTGGAAATCGCCCGGTTCGCGATGGGGCGAGTCGTACCGGGCCCGGTAGGCGACACCCAGACGGAACAGAACCGGCGCATCGGCATCACGGATCTTCCGGTAGGAGGCGATCACCTCACTCACCCGGCCGATCCCGCCCCAGAGAAACACGTCATCGGCGGATGCGCGCGGACTTGTCGCGTGCAGGTCGGGCGGCGGGGGCGGCACGACAAGTACGGCGGGCGCGGGGTAGCTTGTGTTCACGAACTCTTCGGCAAAGCGCGCGGCGTCGGCCAGCTTGATGCCGGTCGCCCGGACGATGCCGTGTTCGTCGATGGCGACCGTCAGCGGCACCACCTGCACGCCGAGCAGGTTCAGGGAGTCGACCAGGATCGGCCAGTCCATGCGCTTCCATTGCATGAACAGGCGGGCGCGGTCCGGATGCTGCTCCTGGACAATCCCCGCCATCGCCAGCCTGCCTTCCTGTTGGAGTTTCAGAGTCTGTTCGTGCCACCCGGGCACGTGCACACGGCAGCCGGCTCACCAGGACGCGAAAATGTGCAGGATCAGCTTGCGGCCTCGCATGGCCGCGACGGAAGCCGCCCGGCCGTCGAGGTCCGGCAGCAGCAGGTTCGGAAACGGGGATCCGACGCGGATCTCTTCGGCGAGTGGAGCGGGTTCAGGCATGGTTCGGGAACAGGCCGTGAGGCAGAGCGCGAGAGTGAGCCACCATTTCATCGCAGGACAGCCATAATCGTATCCTATCCGATCGCGCGGGGGCTTCCCTAGCCGATTGACCGATGCGCGAGAGGTCTTGCATCCGCCATGCTCGAAGCATGAGCGCACTCGTAGAATTCTCAAACGGGCTGGCGGCGGCGGTGGAACGCGCCGGACGCGGCATCGTGGCTGTGCACGCGCGGCCGCGGACGCCGTCCAGCGGGGTCTTGTGGCGGTCCGGCGTCGTCGTGACGACGGATCATACGACCGAGCGGGACGAGGAGATCACCGTCACGTTGCCCGGCGGCGAGACCGTGGCGGCGACCCTGCAAGGCCGCGATCCCTCAACCGACCTCGCGGTGCTGAAGCTGCCGGTGGAGACGGGGACGGCGGAGGTGGCGGACGCCCCCCTCCAGGTAGGACACATGGCTCTGGCCTTGGGCCGCGGCGTCACGGCGGCGCTGGGTGTGATCAGTTCCCTCGACGGCGCCTGGCGGACGTGGCGCGGCGGCTCCGTCGACCGCTTCATCCGGCTGGACGTAGCCATTTACCACGGCTTCTCGGGCGGCGCGCTGGTGACGGCCGACGGCCGGATTGCCGGCGTGAACACCTCGGCCCTGGCGCGGGGCGCGGCTGTCGCGATCCCGGTGGAGACGGTGAACCGCGTCGTCGACGACCTGCTGCGCCACGGGCGCGTGGCTCGCGGGTACCTGGGGGTCGGCATGCAGCCGGTGCGGGGCGGCGTGATCGTGCTGTCAGTGGAACCGGACAGTCCGGCGGCGCGCGGCGGCCTGCTGGTGGGGGACGTTCTGGTAGCCATCGACGAGTCGGCTGTACGCGACACCGACGATGTGCAGGCCGTGCTCGATCCTTCGCGGGTGGGCAAGACCGTCCCCGTGCGGGTGATCCGGGCAGGCGCCGAGGCTGGACTTTCGATCACAATCGGCGAGCGGCCGAAGGGGGCGTGATGCTGGGACACGAGCTTGCGAGGCTGGCGGAAGCGGTCCGCCAGTTCACGGTGGAGGTGCGCGGCGCCGCGGGCGTCGTCTGGCGGGAGGATGGGGTCATCCTGACCAACGCCCATGTCGCCCGGCAGGATGCGATGCCGGTGCGGCTCGCCGATGGCCGCGAGTTTCAGGCGGAAGTCGCGGCGCGCGATGCCAGGCGCGACCTCGCGTTGCTGCGCGTCCCGGCGAGCGGACTGACTGCTGCGGTTGCGGGCGACTCCGGCAGTCTGCGGCCGGGGGAGTTCGTGATGGCGGCCGGCAGTCCTCTCGGCTACCCGCGCGCCGTGGCGACGGGCGTCGTGCAGGCGGGCCACGCGCGGGACTGGGTCCGGGCCGACGTGCGGCTGGCGCCGGGCAACTCCGGCGGTCCGCTGGTAGACGCGCACGGCCGGGTCGTGGGAATCAACGCCATGATCGTCAGCGGCCTGGCTCTCGCCGTCCCGGCCGAGGCGGCTGAACGCTTCCTCGCCTTGGCGGAGGGCGCGCAACCGCGCCTGGGAGTGGAGCTGCGCGCCGTGCGCGAGGGACTGCTGGTCTTGCACGTGACGCCCGGTGAGAACGGCCATCGCGCGGGACTCCGCGTGGGAGACGTCCTGGTGAGGGCCGGCGCCGGGACTCTCGCGGACCAGCTTCGAATCGCCGGGTTCGGCGCGCGCATCGATCTGGATGTGATGCGTGGCGGAGTCACCATCCAGATCGGCGTGGTGCTGCACCGGGCGGAAGGGGCGGCCGCGGCGTGACACGAGTGGCCGTGGTCGCGCGGTCGGCCGTGGTGCGCGCGGGGCTCGAAGCGATGCTGCGCGCGCATCCGGATATCCAGGTGGTAGCGGCGGCCGCGTCGTTTGCCGGAATTCCTTCGGGCGCCGATGTAGTCCTGGCGGAGCATCCCCTGGCGGATGAAGCGCCGCCGCTGCCGGTCATCCTTCTGGGAGAATCCGAGGACTCGAACTGGATGACCGGGGCCCTCCGTTCCGGTGCGCGCGGCGCGCTGTCCCGCGAGTCCGGGTCCGAGGAGATTTGCGCCGCCATTCTCGCTGCCGCGGCCGGCCTGGCGGTGCTACCCGCCGACGCGCTGGAGCGCCTGCTGCCGGAACGTCCCGCGATGACAGAAGGCCAGCCCCTGACGCCGCGGGAAACCGAGGTGCTGCGGATGCTGGCGGAGGGCCTGGGCAACAAGGAGGTCGCGTGGCGGCTTGGGATCAGCGATCATACGGTGAAGTTCCACATCGCCTCGATCTTTTCCAAGCTGAACGTGTCCAGCCGGACCGAAGCCGTTACGAACGGGGTTCGCCTGGGTCTGGTGCTGCTGTGAGTTCGCCTTCCGGATCGTTCTCGACGATCACTCCGTAGTGCCGCGCCATCCAGTACGGCAGGATGTAGTCGATTCCCGCGCCCTCGATCGTGCCGCTGCCGCCGCCGTAGAGTTGGAACGGGCTGCGCTGCCACAGGAAATCCGTGGTGACGCGCTCGATCGCCGGAATGACTTGACAGGCCTGGTTCTCGTCGCAGGCCGGGTACTTGTCGCGGAGATCGACCCATTCGTCGCGCCGGGGCCGCTGTAACCAGTCTTCAAGGAGCTGGCGGGTATCCGCGTCGCGCGCCTCGTCGGGACCGTTGATCTCGAAGTCGATCATGTTGAAGTGCGCGTTGCCGTGGCCGGCCAGCGTCCGGCGCATGATGTTGTACGCCTGGCGGTAGACGGCTTCGATCGCGGAACTGCCACCCAGGCGGATCAGGTTGTAGAAGCTGATCGAGTTCAGATTGAACTTGAAGTACGAGCCGTGAGGATCGAGCAGTTGCAGGCTGATCGGCCCCAGCATCGATCCGGCTCCCGCCCACGCCGCCCAGGTGTAGGCGCGGTCGAAGCGGCCAGGGTTCATGCGGCGGCCGATTTGCAGGAGCGTCAGCCTCTGGTCGGCGCGCGACCAGAACACCGTGCTGATCTCCCCGCCCGGCATCACGATGGCGAAGTTGCGATCCATCAGGTCGTCGAGGAGGCGCGTGACGATGTGCGCCGCCACGCCGCGGACGTTCGGATCATCGACCAGATCGTAAGCGACGCTCAGTCCAAAGAACACGCCGAGATACTGGTCGCGCGAGGTGTTGCCCACCCAGAAGTACGGCTGCCCGTCGAGCGAGCCCATGTAGTTGCCGTGGTGCGCTTCCTCCTGGAGGATGCCGACCGCATACGGGGACTCCACCGGAATGATGCAGCGGGCCAGCAGCGCGCGGGGCGCGGTCACGTCCATCAGTTGCCGGATGCCCCACAGCGCCCGCCACACGTTGTGCAGCGCATCGTCGTCGCGCGTGTGATGGTACCGGAACGCTTCCGCCGCGAGGTAGTGGCCGGTCCAGATGGCGGAATCGCCGCAGCGGGTGTAGCCGGTGATTTCGTCGGTATCGGGAGCGGCATACATCGGATCGAGGATGGTGCCGAACGGCATGTGGCGTTCCTGGATGCCGCGGGAGATGGCGAGTGCATCTTCCTCCGCGCCCCAGGCGCCGGTGGCAAGGGCTCCGACGAGGAACAGCTTCAGGATAAGAGCCATTAACCGTTGGACGTGCGTAACGCGGGGACCGTTGCGCGCGCCTCAGTATAATATCGTTGTGAGCACGACATTCACCCGCCGCGCTTTGCCCGCCGTCGCCATGGGCTCGGCTGCCGCGGCGAAGGCCGCGCAAGCTCCGCCGCCGGACGAGGATCTGACCGCCGCCCGCGAACGCCTGAAGGCGAACATCGAGGCGATTCGTAAGACGAAGCTGGCTCTAGAAGACGAACCCTCATTCCTGTTCAGGGCGTTCTGATGGCCGGATTCGACGATGACGTTTATTTCGCCACCATCGGCGAGCTGAGCGCCAAGCTCCGGGCCCGGGAGTTCACCGCCCGCGAACTCGCCGAGGCTTTCGTCGAACGGCTGGAAGAGCGCGGGCCCCGCTACAACGCCCTGGCGGTTTCCATGGGACAGGCCGCGTCGCGGGCCGCCCGGGACGTGGACGGCGACCTCCAGCGCGAACGCTTCCGCAGCCCGCTGCAAGGCATTCCCTTCGCTGTCAAGGATCTGCTCGCGGTCCGGGGCCACCCCACCACCTGGGGCGCGCGGCCCTTTGCCGCACAAGTGCTCGATTACGACGCAACCGCCGTCCGCAAGCTCACCGGCGTGGGGGGAATCCTAACCGGGAAACTCGCCATGGTGGAACTGGCAGGCGGAGGCGGCTATCGCATCGCGGGCGCTTCCATGTTCGGTCCCGGGCTGAATCCGTGGGATCCGGCGCACTGGTCCGGCGGATCGTCGAGCGGCTCCGGATCGGCGGTTGCAGCGGGACTCGTCCCGTATGCCCTTGGATCCGAGACCTCCGGCTCCATTCTCACGCCGGCGGCGTTTTGCGGCGTCACCGGACTGCGGCCCACCTACGGTCTGGTCAGCCGCTTCGGCGCGATGCCGCTGTCCTGGACTCTCGACAAGATCGGCCCCATGTGCCGCAGCGCCGAGGACTGCGGGCTAGTGCTGCAGGCCATCTCCGGCGGCGATTCGAACGATCCCGGTTCGGCGGGAAAGAGCTTCTTCTACGCGCCGCAGTACCAGCGCGAAATGAAGGACATCAAGGTCGGCTTCGCTCCGGCGGACTGGAGCGACCTTGCAGCCGAGGAGGCGCGCCCGGCTTTCCAGGAAGCCTTTGGCGTCATGAAGTCGATCGGCATCGAACTCAAGGAAGTGAAGCTGCCCGACTATCCGCATGGACCGCTTGTCGGCACCATTATCGGCGCCGAAGCAGCGTCGATCTTCGAAGAGTTTATTCGTAGCGGGCAGGTGAACCAGCTCGAAGACCCCTACCAGATCGCCGGCCTCAAGGCTTCTCTCGACATCTCCGCGGGCGATTACCTGCGGGCGCAGCGTGTGCGGACGCGGCTGCGGGCCGACTTCCGCAAGCTCTTCGCCGATGTCGAGGTCCTGCTCGCTCCGGCGCGCTACAGTCCCGCGCCGAAGGTCGCCGAGCCGCTGACAGGCCCCGCGGGAGGGGACCCTCCCGCCGATCCGGGAATGAGCGGCCTGATTCCCGCCGGCAACCTGTGCGGGTTCCCTGCCCTCTCCGTCCCGTGCGGCTTTGCCGGGAAGCTTCCCGTGGGGCTCCAGTTGGTCGGACGGCCCTATACCGAGAATCTGTTGCTGGCTGTTGGCAACGAGTTCCAGAAGCGCACCGACTGGCACCGGAAGCGTCCTATATGATGTATAGTTATAGATTCTGAGGCTGTTCTTTTGACGACACGTACCGATTCCGCCCAATCCTCTGCAGGACATATCCACCCCCGTTCGCTCAAGGACGACATCGTCGAAGTTCTCCAGCGCGACATCATTTGCGGTGCGTACGAG
>JADJWL010000017.1 GCA_016716385.1 Bryobacterales bacterium
GAATCTGCCAACGCCGGACTTCTCGAAGCCCGTCGACATCGCCAGCGTCGAGTTCAACTCGAACACGGCGTTCGGTCTGTATGCGCCCAGTAACCGCCTCGGCTACACACACCAGTGGAACGTCACGATCGAAAACGAGTTCCGCCGGGGCTGGGTCTGGTCGCTGGCCTGGCTCGGCAACCGCGGCAACGGCCTGCAGTCCGCCGCATTTTGGAACTATCCGTTGCGCACTGGGCCCGACGACAACTGGAACGCGCTGAACGTCGCGGCGCGGAGGCCGATTCAGGAGTACCGCCTGCAGGAGCGCCGCTATTGGGATGCGATTGCCTCTTCCCGCCATGATGCCGTGCGGGGATCGTTCCGCGGCCGGCTGTCGAACGTCACACTGAACGCGACCTACACCTATTCGGCGACCTTCGCCCGACGTGGACGATGTCTTCAGCGGGGGTGAGGTTCGGACCCGGCCCGACGATCTCCGTCCCGACTGGGCCCGCACCTACATGGACCGTCCACAACCTCCAAATCATCGGCAACTGGGACCTGCCGGGCGCCGGCAGGAGAAACGGCCCTCTCCGGGCTGTCCTCGGAGGCTGGTCGCTCTCGCCGTTCTTCCAGATTGTCTCCGGCGCCCCGGTCGACATGCGCGCGGCGCAAAACAACAACTACGTCTGCCAGTCGTGTGTGGCGCGTCCGGACTGGACTGGCGAACAGCCGGTGATTAACCCGAACTGGCGCCAGGATCCCAACCTGACGTACATCAACCTGGCGGCATTCCGGCAGCCGGCGCCCGGAACTTTCGGGAATGTGGCGAGGAACGCCGTCCGCTGGCCAACCCGGTTCCTGACGGATGTCTCACTGCGCAAGGGCTTCTCGGTCGCCGATGGCCGCTTGCGCGCGGAACTCAGCGGCGAATTTTTTAACCTGTTTAATCGCGTGAACTTCAACGCGCCGCGCGCGGTCTCCCTCGGGAATCCCATTCAGGCCACGATGCGTAGCGCCTGGACCGATGCTCCGCGGGAAGTGCAGTTGAGTTTCCGGATCGTCTTCTGATTGAGAGGCTCCATGAAACGCGTCCTGCTTACCTTGACCTTCGCCGCACTGCTCACCCAGTGCTACTGGCTCACGGCCGCCAAAGACCGCCGGTTGGACCCGGCCGTCGTCTACGCCCCGACGCCCGCGCCGGACCGCATTATCCTCACCTGGGCGGGCGATCCGGCCACCACGCAGGCGGTGACATGGCGCACCGATACCTCCGTGCCGGAAGCGCTGGCCGAGATCGCCGAAGCCTCCGATGGGCCGGAGTTTTCCCTCCGGGCGCGGCGGGTCCAGGCAGTGACTGAGCCATTGCGGTCCGATCTGAACGAAGCGCACTACCACTCGGTGAACTTCACGGAACTGAAGCCCGGCAGCCTGTATTGCTACCGTGTCGGCGACGGCTTCAACTGGAGCGAGTGGAACCAGTTCCGGACGGCGGCCAGAGAGGCGGCGCCGCTCACGTTCCTGTACGTCGGCGACGCCCAGAACGACCTTTGGCAGTTCTGGTCGCGAGTGATTCGCCTGAGTGTGCTCACGGCTCCAGGCGCCCGCTTTATCGTTCACGCGGGCGACCTGATCAACAAGACCGGCGCCGATGCCGAGTGGGGCGAGTGGCACCGCGCGGCCGACTGGATCAACCGGACGATCCCTTCTTTCCCGACTCCAGGGAACCACGAATACGGCGGCGGTTCGCTGGATAACCATTGGAAGCCGCAGTTCACCCTGCCTGAGAACGGCCTGCCGGAACTGAAAGAGACGAACTACTTCGTCGACATCCAGGGAGTCCGCATGGTGTCGCTCGATTCGATGCGCATGCAGCAGGAACAGATTGACTGGCTGGACCGCACCCTCGCGTCCAATCCCAACCGGTGGACGATTCTCACGTTTCACTATCCGCTCTATTCCTCACAGAAAGGGCGCGACATGAAAAAACTGCGCGATCTGTGGCAACCCGTCCTGGACCGGCACGCCGTGGACTTGGTCCTGACGGGACACGACCACAACTATGCCCGGTCGAATCTTCAGACCGGGACGAATGCGCGGTCCGGCAAGGCAGGGACGGTGTATGTCGTATCGGTGTCCGGCCCGAAAATGCGACAGCTCACGTCAGACGTGTGGTGGGAGCGGGCGGCGGAGGACACGCAACTCTTCCAGGTGATCCGCGTAGACGGGGAGCGGCTCCATTACGAGTCGTTCACCGCGCGCGGCAACCTCTACGACGCGTTCGAGTTGCGTAAGCAGAAGGGCAAGGCCAACAAGCTGATCAACCTCGTTCCCGCCAGTTCCGAGAATCGCCGCGCCGAGGGCGCCGAAGCCTTCATCCCTTGAGCCGTGCTGCTTGCGAATTCCATGCCCCGTCAAATTGTGATTTCCGCCTTCGCCGTCCTATTGTGTTTCGGATGGCTGATTGCCGAGAAGGATCGCCGTCTGGATCCGGCGGTTGTGTATGGCCCCGGCCCGGCGCCCGACCGGATCGTTCTCACGTGGGCCGGCGATCCAGCTTCGACCCAGGCCGTTACGTGGCGAACGGACACGTCGGTGACTTCCGCCGTGGCGGAAATCGCCGCCGCCACCGACGGGCCGGAGTTCTCATTGAAACCGCGACGGGTTCCGGCGGCCACGGAACCACTTCGCTCCGACCTGAACGAAGCGCACTATCACTCGGTCCACTTCACCGGTCTCGATCCGGACAGCCTGTACTGTTACCGCGTCGGCGACGGGTTCAACTGGAGCGAGTGGAACCAGTTCCGGACGGCGGCAAAGGGCCCGGCGCCGCTCACCCTGCTATACGTCGGCGATGCCCAAAACGCCATCTGGCAACTCTGGTCGAGGGTAATCCGGCTGAGCGTGCTGACGGCTCCAGGTGCCCGCTTCATCGTTCACGCTGGCGACCTCATCAACAAGAGCGGCGCCGACGCCGAGTGGGGCGAGTGGCACCGCGCCGCCGACTGGATCAACCGGACGATCCCTTCGTTCCCCACCCCAGGGAACCACGAATACGGCGGCGGCTCGCTGGACGACCACTGGAGGCCGCAGTTCACCCTGCCTGAAAACGGCCTGCCGGAACTCAAGGAAACCAATTACTTCGTCGACATCCAGGGAGTCCGCATGGTGTCGCTCGATTCGATGCGCATGCAGCAGGAGCAGATCGACTGGCTGGACCGCACCCTGGCCGGCAATCCGAACCGGTGGACGATCCTCACGTTCCACTATCCCCTGTACTCGGCCGGCAAAGGGCGCGATATGAAAAAACTGCGGGATCTCTGGCAGCCGGTCCTGGACCGGCACGCCGTGGATCTGGTGTTGACGGGACACGACCACACCTATGCCCGCTCGAATCTTCTGTCGGGCACGAATGCCCGCTCCGGCAAGGCGGGGACGGTGTACGTCGTGTCGGTTTCGGGCCCGAAGATGGGCCAGCTCACGTCAGACGTCTGGTGGGAGCGGGCGGCGGAGGACAGCCAACTCTTTCAGGTGATCCGGATCGATGGCGGCCGGCTCCACTACAAGTCGTTCACCGCGCGCGGGAACCTCTACGATGCCTTCGAGTTGCGGAAACAGAAGGGGAAGGCCAACAAACTCGTGAACTTAGTCCCCGCCAGCCCGGAGAACCGGCGGGCTCCGGGAGGCAAGAACTTCATTCCGTGAGCGGCGCCTGCTAGATCCAGCGGGCGATCCACTCGAAGGCTTCGTCCTGCATCTCCGGCGTGAAGGAGTGGGGCACGTCGTAGAACGTGCCGCGGAAGCGCTCGGGGAGGTGGGCAGCCTGATAGATACGCGTGAGCTTGTCCGTGGCCGCGCGCATCGCCTCGATCGGATAGAGGGCGTCGCGCGAGCATTGTTGCACCAGCAGCGCGCCCGGCGCGTGCAGCGCGGCGGCGTCAGGCAGGTCCATGTCCTGCGTCAGGCCGGGAACGTAAATCATCCACGTGTGGTTGCGCAGATGACGCCGCAGTTGTTCGTGAAAGACCGTCATCCAGCCGGCGACGCACGCGACACGCAAGCGCGGGTCGGCGGCGATCAGGTGCGCTGTCCGCAGTCCGCCGATCGACAGACCGAGGCACCCCAGCCGCGCCGGATCCACCTCGGGGCGGCTGGCCAGATAGTCGAGGGCCCGCCGGTCGTCCCACACGTGCATGCCCGGCCAGGTAGCGCCCGCGGTGAAGATCGTCTTCGCCGTCAGGTGTTCGAACTCGCCGCAGAGCGGGTTGACGGCCTGGCGGAACTCCGGCGTGTCCCTGGTGAGCGCGCCCAGCGCCTTCAGGCGTTCGCGGAAGACAGGCGGGGCCGCGGCGGGGTCCAGATCTTCCACACGCAGGCGCCTCTCGCCGAAGTAGAACGCGTCGATCACCACGACGACATAACCCCGCCGCGCCAGTTCTTCCGCGTACGGCCGGCCGTAGGCGCGCTGGCGGAACTCCATCAGATCAGGCGGGTCGGACGGATGGCTCAGGACCTTCTCGTGCCCCCACACGTACCGTCCGCTGTGGCAATGGTGCACCAGCAGTCCGGGATGCTGCCCGCCGCCACGCGGCACGAGCACCCGCGCCGGGATATCGTACTGCCCGGTCGCCGTGATGCGCACGGTCTCCACGCGGAACCCGTCGCGCTCCTCAGCGTGCTCGAGAGTCCCGGCCAGCTCAAGCGCGGGTGGCTCGTAGTGCAACAGTTCGAGAAAGCGCGGACGCGCGGCGGCCTTCCACTGGTCGAGCGAGGTCCACTGGGGCTCCAGGTAAGAGAGCGGCCTGCGGTTCCGCGCGCTAATCCCGGCGAGTACCGGATACAGGTTGCCGAGATCGGCGTCCATCGCAAGGACTCCTACACGGCGCGATACTCGTCTGAAACGGTGATCTTGGCGTTACCCGACGGATAGAACTCGCGCACGATCATCGGCCGCGACGTGCGGTGCACGGACGCGTAGAGCGTATGCTTCCTTGTCAGCAGGCCGAACTTCTTCTTGAAGTTCATCGTCTCGATATTCGCGCCGGTGTCCTTTTCGAACAGCACGGTCTTGCCGTGGACATCCTTCTTGACGACGTCCTTCTTGCGCACGATCCGCAGGTAGCTGATCGTCGCGTTCTCCTGGAGGTAGAACGACCAGAGCCGCCCGTAACGGATACCGAACACGCAGCCCCAGGGCTTGACCTCCTGGATCCCGAACTCGCCGGAATGGTGGCTCCTCAGCCAGTCTTCGTAGCGCTTCGCGGTTTCGGTCGTCCGCGGGTCGAGGAACTGGTCGTCCTTGACGTAGTCGCTCTTGTTCACTTCCTTGTAGGAAGGCGAGCCCATCCCGCTCGACGCGAAGATCTCATCCAGACGGTCGCGCCAGAAGTCCACCGCGTTGAGCGACAGCGTCCCGTCGATGCCGGCGTGGTAGACGGCCGGATTGCGCGGCGATCCGGTGACGAAAACCGAGCAGCCGTTGATTGCTGCGGTGAAGAACAGGTGGGGGTTGGTATCGCCCGCGTGGCCGAGATCCTTTTCGTCGATCTCGGGAATGGTCGTGTGGACCACTTTCATCGAACGCCACGGCAGGAAGTGAATTGGCACCCAGTCGGCTTTCGGTGTTAGAGACACCTTGAAAGTCAGGGCCTCGGCCTCATTGCGATCCTTGCCCATACGTTCGAAATTCACCCAGACGACCCGCTGGCCGTCAGGGATCGTGGCTTCAGTGACTTTGTCGGTGCTCGTGTACTTCACGACGCCCGTAGTGTCCTGCCAGAGGGTCTTCAAATCAACCTGTGTCTGTCCGCCGTCGGAGGGCGGGACGACCGAGTTCTGTTTGAAAAACTCGAGCGGCTTGGAAGCAAACAATTCGTTGTGTGGATTCGGCATGAGCGATCGTCTGACAGTATACAATCCCGTGATACAGTAGGGTGTTTTTCCTCCCCATGCAGCTCTACACGAAGATCCTCATTGCCCTCGGCCTGGGCGTGGCGACGGGCGCAACCGCAAACCTGGCGGAGATCGAGTGGCTGCGCGGCATTCTCGTCTCGCTCGAACCCGTGGGGACGGTCTTCATCCGGCTGATCACGATGATCGTGATTCCGCTCGTGATCTCGAGCCTGCTGGTGGGGACCGCGTCGCTTGGCGACATCCGCAAGCTCGGCCGCATCGGGAGCAAGACGTTCGGCTATTACATGTTGACCACTGTCCTGGCGATTTCGCTCGGGCTCGTGGTTTCGAACCTGTTCAAGCCCGGCAGCCGCATCGATCCGACGACGCGTGACCGGCTGGCAGCGAACTTCGAAGGCAAGGCAAAGACGAGCATCGACGCGGCCGCCAAGGCCCCTACCCTGAAAGACGTCCTGGTGAACCTGGTGCCGCGCAACCCTGTGCAAGCAGCGGCCGAGTTCGACCTGCTGCCGCTGATCTTCTTCTCGATCGTCTTCGGCGCCGCCGTGTCGCTGGTGGATGGCCCGCCGCGCGAGGCGGTACTCGCGTTCTTCGATGGAATCAGCCGCGCGTCGATGATCGTCATTGGCTGGGTCATGCTGATCGCACCGTACGCGGTGTTCGCCCTGATCGCGTCGGTGGTGGCGCAGTTCGGCCTGGATCTGCTGCGCAGCCTGATGCTCTACACGCTGGTGGTGGCCGGAGGACTGCTGCTGCATGTGTTCGGAACCGTCGGCTTCATGGTGTATTTCGCCGCCAGGATGAGCCCGGTCGAGTTCTTCAAGCGGATCGTCGAAGTGCCGCTGTTCGCCTTCTCGACATCGTCATCGAACGCGACGCTACCCGTGAGTATCTCCACGGCGGAACGCAAGCTGGGGATTTCGAAAGAGATCGGGAGCTTCGTACTGCCCCTGGGCGCCACCATCAACATGGACGGCACCGCCCTGTACCAGGCCGTAGCCGTGATGTTCATCGCGCAAATCTACGGAATCGATCTCACCTGGACCCAGCAGCTCACGGTCGTCGTGACGGCGACGCTGGCATCCGTAGGCGCCGCGGGGGTTCCGAGCGCGGGACTCATCACCCTGATCATCGTGCTGCAATCGATCGGGCTGGGCAACCGTGTGGAAGCGGGCATTGCGCTGATCCTCGGCGTCGACCGCATCCTCGACATGCTGCGCACCGCGGTGAATGTCACCGGCGACATGAGTTGCGCGGCGTTCATCGCCAGAACCGAAGGCGAGGATCTGCACCCGGCCGTGTCGCGAGTCGAGGCCGGGACGGTCTGAAGCGGCCCTCAGCGCCGGTATTGCAGCTCGCTGCCGGCCACGGGAATCGTGGCGCCGCCGTAGAGATGCCCGGCCTTGACGGTAGCCACGGGCCGCAGCAGTCTGCCTCCCGTGCGGATCTCGCCCATCGAGTCGCGGAGGCGGAAATCGCCTTCGTCAAGTTGGAAGATCGCCACGTCGGCCTCGGCGCCTTCGCGCAGTGTGCCCAGACCCTTCGGGAATCCGAAGGTGGCGGCGGGGTTCGCCGTCGCGCGCGCGATGACCTGGTCCAGCGTGAGGCCGAGGTGGAGGAACTTCGAGAGCGTCGTGGCCAGATCGAACACCGGCCCGCCGTAGTTCCACTGGTGCACGTCGCTTGAGATGGTGCCGGGCAACAGGTCCTGCGCGAGCGCCTTCTCCGCTGTACTGAAGGCGAAGCTTCCCGCGCCGTGGCCGATGTCGAGACGAATGCCGCGGTCCACCGCCCGCCGGACTTCGGGCAGAACACGCCCGCTCGCGTCGATCACACCGCCCGGATGGCCATGGAAGCTGTGCGTGATCACGTCGCCGCCTTTGAGTTCAGCAAGAATCTTCGGCAGCGGCGACGCCGTGCCTCCGATGTGTACCATCAGCGGCAGGTTCACGGCGTCGGCCGCTTCGCGCGCCAGCTTGAGCGCCTCAATATCGTGATCGCCGGCGATCGTGCGGGTCAGCCGGACCTTGACTCCCAGAATGACGTCCCGGTTCCGCTCAATCGTCTCGATCGCGAGTTTGGGATTGGCATAACGCAGATCGAGCAGTTCGCCGTGCGGATTGGCCGGAGACATCGACGACTGGCCGATCACCGAGATGTTCAACAGCGCGTAGATCCTGGTGGCGGCCCGTTCGATCACGAAGTGGCGCAGACCGGGAAATGTATGCGCCCCCGCCGAGCCCGCGTCGAGCGCTGTGGTGACACCCTTGGCGATGCAGTTGGGATCCGCCGGGATGCCGAGCGGAGCGACTCCATCGTAGACATGCGTATGGAGGTCGATTAGACCCGGCGTGACGATCCTGCGCGTTGCGTCGATTACGGCACGCGCTTCTTCGGCGGGAATCGACGCCGCCACGCGCGCCACCTTGCTGCCCGAGATGGCGATGTCGCGAAGACCGGAGACGCCCGCCGCCGGATCGATCACCGTCCCGCCGCGGATCAGCAGGTCATAGCGCGCTGGCGGCACGGGACGCGTCTGCGCCCAGAGAGATCCGGCCTGTTCAGTGAAGCGGACCGCGAGCGGCCCCAGCAGGGTCGCTGCCATGAAACGGCGTCTGGAAGGGTGCATCGCGCCTCCGATGGTATTCTGGTTATGTTAACCCCGTCCAAGACAGGATACTCGAAAGCCTTGAAAGTCGGATTCGTCAGCTTGGGCTGTCCCAAGAACCTTGTCGACAGCGAAGTGATGATGGGCGAACTCGTGGCGCGCGGCCATGAATTGACCCACCGTCCGGATGAGGCGGACGTGTTGGTGGTCAACACGTGCAGCTTCATCGACCCGGCCAAACAGGAATCGGTCGACACGATTCTCGAGATGGCTGAATACAAGAAAACGGGACGCGCGCAGCGCCTCGTCGTCGCAGGTTGCCTGGTCGAGCGCTTCCGCGGCGACATCCGCGGGCAGATTCCCGAAGTCGACGCGCTGGTCGGCACCAACGAACTGGGCCAGATCATCGCGGCGTGCGAGGGAGAGGGCGTCCGGGGAGGCGCTGATCCATACCTGTACCACGACCTGACGCCGCGTGTGCTGGCGACGCCGAAACATTACGCCTACGTCAAGATCGCCGAAGGGTGCGACCATCCGTGCTCATTCTGCGTCATCCCGCAGTACCGGGGCGCATTCCGCAGCCGCCGCTTCGAATCGGTGATCGCCGAGGCCACGCGCCTGTTCGCGCTGGGCGTCCGCGAGATTAACCTGATCGGCCAGGATACGACCTGCTACGGCGAGGACTTCGGGCTCAAGGACGGCCTCGCTCTGCTGCTCGAGCGCCTGGCCGGCATCGAGACCAGTCACGCCAAGTGGATCCGCTTCCTCTATGCGTATCCGAACAAGGTGACCCAGCGCCTGCTCGATACCCTGGCCGCGCACGACTCGCTCGTCAAATACATCGACATGCCCCTGCAGCACGCCAGCGCCGCGGTCCTCAAGCGGATGAAGCGCGGCGCTTCGGGCGACATCTTCCTCAAGCTGATCGAGCGAATCCGGCGGACCATCCCGGGCGTTGCGATCCGCACGAGCTTCATCGTGGGATTTCCCGGCGAGACCGAAGAAGACTTCGAAGTGCTCTGCGATTTCGTGAGAGAAGCTCAGTTCGACCGGCTGGGTGTCTTCCGCTACTCCGACGAAGATACCAGCCGGAGCTATGCGCTCGACGGCAAGGTGGACGGCCGCACCACGTACCGGAGGCAGCGCAAGCTGATGGCGCTCCAGCGGCGGATCGCGCGCGCCCGGAACCGGCGGCTGGTGGGACGCACCCTGGACGTTCTCGTCGAGGGACCTTCAGCCGAAACCGACCTGCTTTGGGAAGCTCGCCAGTCCGGTCAGGCGCCCGAAATCGACGGGCTGACGCTGGTGAATGATTTCGACGCCCGGCCGCCGAAGGCGGGCGAATTCCGGAAACTGATGGTGACCGAGGCGCACGACTACGATGTCGTTGGACGGCTGCTGGAGCCCGATGAAGAGCCACCCATGTTGCGCGCCGGCGGTCCGGCGCTGGTGCAGATCGCTCCGGCCGCCCTGGCCGTATGATGAAGTGTCCGGTATGCAACAAGCCGGTGGAGCGTTCGAATCCCGAGTACCCGTTCTGTTCCGAGCGCTGCCGGATGATTGACCTCGGCAACTGGGCGATGGGCAGATACGCCATACCCGGCGAACCTTTGGAGCCGCCGGACGACGAGGAAGAATGACGCGCGCCGCACAGCTTCTGGCAGTCTGGTTCGGCTGCGGCTGGGCGCCCAAGGCCCCCGGCACCGCGGGATCGCTCGGAGCCTTGGCGGTCGCTTGGCCGCTGGCCGCGTACGCCGGCTGGGCGCCGTGGCACTTCGCCGTGCTGGCGGGAGCGATGACGCTGCCGGCCATCTGGGCGGCGGGTGTCGAAGCCCGGACGAGCGGACGTAAGGATCCGGGCCAGGTTGTCGTCGATGAAGTCGTCGGGCAGTGGGTGGCGCTGGCGGGCGTCCGTGATTTCGGCTGGAAGAACTGGCTGGCGGCGTTCCTGCTCTTCCGCCTGTTCGATATCGTGAAGCCGTCACCCGTCCGCCAGTTGGAGGCGCTCCCCGGTGGAACCGGTATCGTAGCCGACGATCTGATGGCGGGCGCGTATGCCGCACTTGTCTTAATTCTGATGGGATGGTTCAATCTGTATTGACTATGGCAGCGGGGAAGAACTCACCGGATCGTCCTCAGATCGAGCAGGTTTCGCCGGCGGCGGCAATCGCCGGGGGAGAGTTGCAGATCCGGGGCAAGGGGTTTGCGCGGCATGAATGGCCCCGCGTGACCATCGGCGACATTGCCGCTCCTCTCATGATCGGCTCCGACTCGTTTGTGATCGCGCGCGTTCCGGAGGGGGCTTCAGCCGGAGAGCTCGTGATCAATAGCGGCGAAAAGTCGAGTGAAATCTACGCCTGCGACATCGGCATTCCGATCGCCGAGGGACTCCACCCGGTCGCCAACCCGGCGGTCGACGCGTTCGGCAACGTCTTCACGACGTTCAGTGGCTCGCGCGGGCAGAAGGTCCCGGTGGCGGTCTACAAGATCGACCTCAGCTACCAGATGCAGCCGTTCATCAACGACCTGATGAACGCCACGGGCCTGGTCTTTGACCGCCAGGGCATGCTCTACGTCACGAGCCGTTTCGACGGCATGGTCTACCAGGCGACCCCGGGCGGCAACATGTCCGTCTACGTCGAGGGGATGGGCGTGGCGACCGGCATCTGCTTCGATCCCGAAGGCAACATGTACGTGGGTGACCGCAGCGGCACCATCTTCAAGATCAATTCCGAGCGGCAGATTTTCGTGTTCGCCACGATGGAGCCTTCGATCGCCGCCTATCATCTGGCGTTCGGTCCGGACAACAACCTCTACGTCACCGGACCCACCACCTCCAGCTTCGATTGCGTCCACCGCATCAACCCGGAGGGTGAGGTCGAGATTTTTTATCGCGGTCTGGGACGCCCGCAGGGCATCGCCTTCGACGAGAACGACAACCTGTATGTCGCGGCTTCGCTCGGCGGACGCCGCGGTGTGGTGCGGATCACGCAGGACCGCGCGGCGGACCTGTTCCTGTCGGGACCGGGCGTCGTCGGGCTTGCCTTTACCCCGTCGAAAGCGATGGTTGTGACGACGACGAACATGGTCTACCGCGTCGATGTGGGCGTCAAGGGCCGGCCGCTCGCATGAACGCGGAGATTATCGCGGTCGGCTCTGAACTCCTGACGCACCAACGAATCGATACCAACTCTCTGTTCCTCACCGAGGAATTGAACAAGTTGGGCATCGAACTGGTGGCGAAGTGCGTCGTGGGCGACGACCGTGAGCGTCTGGCCGACGCCATCCGCCGCGCGATGGGGCGCTCCGAAGTGGTCATTCTGAGCGGGGGACTGGGTCCCACCGAAGACGACGTCACCCGCGACGCCGCCGCCCTGGCGCTTGACCGCCGGCTGATCTTTCAAACCGAAGTGGTCGACCAGATGGAGAGGCGGTTCCGCGCCATGGGCCGGACCATGGCCGAGATCAACCGCCGCCAGGCCTTTGTGATCGAGGGCGCGGACATGCTGCCGAACGATCGGGGGACCGCCCCGGGGCAGTGGATTGAAGATGCCGGACGCTATCTCATGCTGCTCCCCGGACCGCCGGGTGAACTGAAGCCGATGTTCACGCGGCAGTGCGTCCCGCGGCTGTCCCGCGTCGCACCGCGCGAAGTGATCCGGACGCTCGTCCTGCGCGTGGCCGGCATGCCCGAGTCCGAAGTCGACCAGTTGATCGCGCCCATCTACACGAAGTTCACGAATCCCGTCACGACGATCCTGGCGGCGGCGAACGATATCCAGGTCCACCTGCGCGCCCGCTGCGCCACGGAAGCCGAAGCCATGCAACTGCTGGCCGATGCCGGAGGACCCATCGAACTGCTCCTTGGCGACCGGATCTACTCACGGAACGGCGATCCGCTGGAGGTGGTCGTGGGGAGTTTGCTGAAGCAGCACAAGACAACCCTGGCCGTGGCGGAGAGTTGCACCGGCGGTCTGCTGTCGGAGCTGATCACAGCGGTGCCGGGAAGTTCGGAGTACTTTCTCGGCGGCCTCGTGACGTATTCCGAGGCCCTGAAGATCGACCTGCTGGGAGTCAGCCCGGAAATGCTCGAAACGCACGGCGCGGTGAGCGACGAAGTCGCCGAAGCCATGGCGGCGGGCGTCCGGCGCCGCACCGGAGCAGGCTATGCTCTCGCCGTCACGGGCTACGCGGGTCCATCTACGGGCGCGGAGAAGAAGCCTGTTGGGACGGTCTCGCTCGCGGTGGCCGATGCCGCCGGAACCCGGACAGTCAACCGCCAGATCCTCGGAGACCGGGAGCGCGTCCGCCGCTTCGCCTGCCACATCGCGATGGACCTGCTGCGCCGGCGCATGCTCGGGTTGTAACTCAACGTTCGATCGTCGCGGTGCCCGGCTCGGCGTCGACCGTGCCCGCCAGGAGGCTCCCACGGACGATGTTGTTCCGGCCTCCGCGGACGCGCAGGGCCACGAACTCTCCCGCATCGTTCTCCATGCGGCAATTCGAAACGCGCACGCCTTCGGAATGGTCGAGCAGGAGCGCCGCCTTCTGCGAATTGAGCAGCACCGTGTCCGATACTTCGGCGCGCCGGCAGCGCCGCAGCACGAGCGCCGCCTCGGCGTGCAGCGTCGTCTGCATGTGCAGCCCGCGCACGGCGACGTCGCGGCAATCGGCGAATACGACGTGCCCGAGGCTCTCCGTGTCGCGGTAGTCCGGATTGCGGTCCATGATGTTGGCCGACAGCACGATGTCCGAGCTGTACTCCACCAGCACATTGGCGTCCTTGCCCTCCCAGAACGTATTGCCCGCGATCACGACGCCGCGGGCGTAGCGCAGGTGGACATTCACCCCAACGTCGGAGAACGCGTTGTTCGCAATCGAAAAGAACCCGGCACGGTGCGCGCGTTCGGCGCTTTGGCCCACCATCCGGATATTGGCCGATCCCGCCGCGGCTTTCGTGTGCTGGAGCGTGCACCCGATGATGGCCCCCTCCCGCACCGCGCCTGCGCCGGTGTCGATATCGACGTTGGCCGCGGGCGGACCTTCCGGATCCATGTTGCCCTCGATGTCGCACGAGCCGATCTGGAGGTTGCGGATCTGCCCGCCCCGGATCACGATGCCGCCGCGGCGGTTATAGCTGATGTGGCAGTTGGCGATATTGACCTGGTGGAGGTCCAGTTGATCGAACAGGATCCCGGGGCCCCGGTTGTTGTAAATGTGGCACTCGGAGACGATCACGTTGCGGTTGCGCCCGGTCAGCACCATCGCGTCGCGCGTCTCGCGGATCACGAGGCGCGTGAATGTGGCCTGCATCGTTCCTTCGAGCCGGATGCCGCCCGCCTCGGGATGAGCGCCCACGATCTCCAGGCCATCGATGAGCGGCGTGCGTTCGCGCCGCCAGACGCCTTCGTGCACGGTGGAGGGGCCGGCGGTCCCCTTGTGCGTGCCGGTGATCCGCAGCGCCGGACCCGCGCCCGCCATGACAAGCGTCGCCTCGGCGCCGGAGAGCGCCAGCGGCCCGGCGCGGTCGAGCCGGATTTCGATGGGCCTGGTGATGCGGAAGCGTCCCGGAGGCAGGCGGAAATCGGGAGCGCGGGTGTCCGCCCAGCGTTGGAGGGCGGCTGTTTCGTCGGTCTGGCCGTCGCCCTTGAGGGCTGGAGGCGTCTGTCCGAGGGCCGCCAGCGGCGCCCCGGCCAGCAAGAGCATCTGCCGTCTGTGCATCGAGACCGCCGATTCTACCATGGGGCGGGACCACCGTCCTCCCACGCGGGGCATATCAGGGTCGGGCGTCTTTCCTTGCCACAGGATGACCGGCTATGGCGCACTAGCGTATGGACCGCCAGTCACCACGACGGAACAGTGCTTCAAGACGCAGTCAGCGTACCGAAACCCAGACTAGCTCCGGCAAGGACCGGCTCATAACCAGCGAGAGCCCATCCGTGCCAAGAAATGTTGCGAATCCGATCTTCGTCCCGGCCGGAACCCAGACTCCCGTGGTCCGGTCCAAACGGAAAGTGCGCGAACCGGACGGCGCTCTGAATGTCGAGACGTAGACGTCGCCGGCACTGGACAGCGCGGATCGCACGCAGTCTCCATCCGCAATCGGCCAGCGCCCGATTATGTCACCGGCCAGCGAGAGTTCCACATATTCCCCGTGCGACTGAGTATAGAGACCGATCCGGTCTGGCCCGGCTGTCAAGATAGCTCTAGCGGCCGGGTGGACGAAGGGGCGCGATCGAGGCGAAGCGCTGCTGAAAGGTAGAAATCCGGAAACTGGCAGGATCGATCGTATCAAGCTCCCGAATGGCGCATAGATCCGGATGACGGCATGCCCGGGAGCGGGCAATTCGTCCTCCGCGCGGTCCCAGCCAAGCGCCCACACGTTTCCGTCGGGCGAAAAACAGACTCGCCTGGGGTAAAACGTGCCTGTACGCACAATGTGAGCTCGACCTTCCCCGAGCCAGGCGATGAATCCGGACTGGGCGCCATCCTGCCGGCTCGCCGCCCCGCCCACAGCAAACTGTTGGCTGTGGGGATGGGAACTCACGTCGTAGAACTCCGTTGCACTGGCCTCCGGCACAGCCAGACTCAGGTGCAGCGCAACGGATCCCGAGGCGTCATAAGTTTTGATCTCTCGTTCAAGCGGGTGCCAGCTCAGCAACTTCCCGTTCTCCCACTTCGGCACGGGACGGTCATTGAAGTTCGCCTGGACGATGGTAGTGCGTTCGATTTGTCCAAGCATCCATAGTGAGTTGGCGAAACCAGCCGGAAGACTGCAGGCGAACGCCAAGGCAATGGCAGTCCAGCCGGTTCGACTTACACGGAAGGAACTCAAAGATCTGTGTTGCATCGGACCTCCTGACAGCGGCAGTATCCTGATCCGTCCGGGGCAAGGCACACACTGCTACCACTGTATTTCCAGCCAAAATTCGCTATGCCATGCTGAGAAGAGTAGAACGACTCATACATGTCGCTCCCACAGCCAGATCCGCATGATGCATAGTAGGACTCCATGTATGCGCCGGCGCAATCTCCACCAGAGCCGCAATCGGCCGCATGGACGTTTGGAAACAGCGCCGCCAAGATCGCCCGAAGCCCTGTTGATCGTCCGGAACCGCAGGGTGAACGCCGCGCATGATTAGGGATAGAGGAGATGACCCAGCAGGCTGAGTTCCGCGAAACTCAAACAGAGACTCAACCAGAGTTCCATCCTCAGCAGAGATCGATGGGTGAAAATCTTGGGCAGCTACAGCCGCAGGAGCCGGAGGCATCGGGGGCGGCAACTCGTGCGGGCCGAATCTGGACAGGGTGAGCACAATTCCCAGAAGGCCTAATCCAATTAAAGAGACTGCTAAACCTGATCTGCTCACCGAAGCCTCCTGTGAATATTCTTTAGCACCCAACCCAGCTTCTGTCAAGAAAACATTCTTGGCTAATTTGAAAAATCGTAGAAATGCCCTTCGTGGGGGCGCGGGAGGGAATGCGTAGCCTGCGGCCTGTCCCGGTGGATGCGAAACGGGCGATATCTGGGAACGGTCCGAATTCACCTGGCTCATGGGCGGCGGCATACTTCTCCAGAGTCGTCTCGCCAGAGGACTGGGCACGTCAGCCGCAACCCGTAGCCGCGCCAAGCCGGCCTCCGGCGTACCGCTATAATGGCTGGATAGTGTCCAGCAAGACGTTCTACATCGAGACGTTCGGCTGCCAGATGAACGTCCACGATTCGGAAAAAGTCGTCGGTACCCTCATCCGGCAGGGGTATGAGCCCGTTGCGACCCCCGAACAGGCGCACCTGGTGCTCTACAACACGTGCAGCATCCGCGACAAGGCTGAGCAGAAGGTCTTCAACCGCCTCCAGCAGTTCAAGCGCGACGCCGGCAGGGGCAAGGTCTTCGGCGTTCTCGGGTGTGTCGCCCAGCAGGAAGGCGAGCGGATCTTCGAGCGCGCCCCGCACGTCAGCCTCGTGGCCGGTTCGGCCAGCTATGCGCAACTGCCGCAACTGCTGGTGCAGATCGAAGCCGGCAACCGCCGCGTCACGGGGCTCAGCCTGGAGACCGACGAGGCGTTCGAAACCGACTTCACCCGGCGGGACAACCCACACCGAGCCTACATCACGATCATCGAGGGCTGCGACAAGTCCTGCGCCTATTGCGTGGTGCCGTTTACGCGCGGTCCGGAACGCAGCCGCGCGTCGGCGTCGATCATGGCGGAAGCCAGGGTGCTCGCGGAGCAGGGATTCACCGAAATCCAACTGCTCGGGCAGAACGTCAACAGTTACCGCGACCCGTCGCCCGCCGGGTGGGACTTCGCCACGCTGCTCGCCCGCGTCGGCGAGGTCGACGGCATCCGCCGCGTGCGCTTCACCACCAGCCACCCGCGCGACTTCACGAAAGAGATCGTCGACGCGATCAGCGCCAATCCCGTGCTGTGCAACCAGGTGCACCTGCCGGTGCAATCCGGGTCTTCGCGCGTGCTCGAGTGCATGGACCGGCTCTACACGCGCGATGAGTACATGCGCCGCATCGAGTGGCTGAAGGCGTCGCCGCGCAACATCGCGCTCTCCACCGACATCATCGTCGGCTTCCCCGGCGAGACCGAGGCCGACTTCGCGCAGACGCTCGACCTGATCGATCAGGTGGAGTACGACTCGATGTTCAGCTTCAAGTACTCGCCCCGCCCGAACACGGCCGCGCTCACCTTCGAGGACGCCATCCCCGAGGACGAGAAGCAGCGCCGCCTGCTGATCGTGCAGGAGCGGCAGCGCGCCATCCAGATCCGGCGCAACGCCGCCCGCATCGGCAACGTGGAAGAGGTGCTGGTGGAAGGCCGCAATCACGCGCTCGGCCAGTGGATCGGGCGTACCTCGCAGAACCAGACGCTCAACTTCACGCATCCGGACACGGACGCTTCGCTGATTGGCCGGTATCTGCCGGTGCTGGTGACGCGCGCGGGTCCGAATTCCCTGGCTGGCGAAAGCCCTGTGATGTAATGGAGGGAAGGGAGAGGCTTATGGAAATGGAAATGAAGATCCGCGGCCTGATGATGGACCCGGTCACGAACATGCCGATCGTGATCCTCAAAGACCTCAGCGGGAATGCGGTCCTGCCCATCTGGGTGGGCATTTACGAAGCCAACGCCATTGCCCTGGAGATCGAGAAGGTCTCGACGCAGCGGCCGATGACGCACGACCTGATCAAGAGCCTGCTGCTCGGCCTGGAGACCGGTGTGCGCAAAGTGGTGGTGAACGAACTGAAGGACGACACGTTCTACGCCATCATCTGGCTGGAGCGCAACGGCGAACTGATCAGCGTGGACTCCCGCCCGAGCGATGCGCTGGCGCTGGCTCTGCGCCTCGATTGCCCCATCTACGTCGAGGAGTCGGTTCTGAAGTCGTCCAAGGTCGCCTCGACCGCCTCCGAAAAGGTCAACAACGAAGAACTGCGCAAGTGGCTCGAAGGTCTGAACGATGAGGACCTCGGGCGCTACAAGATGTAGCCGTGCAGGAGAAACTCGAACGGTTGGCGGCGGCCGGCATTCAACTGCTGCCAGCCGAACTGCCCACTCACTTCCTTTTTGAACGCGACGGCTTTGTCGCGCTCGTGGAGCGCCGGGGCGAGGCGTTCGGCGCCATCGGGACGCCCTCGCTCCTGATGGACTCGGGCTTGGCGGTCCTGGTCTGGCGCGGCGATTTGCCGTACTTCGTCGGCAAGGGCCACGAGTCGCCCGCGACCGAAGAGCAGGTGGAAGCGCTGCGCGGCTTTGCATCGGACCTGGAAGCGGCGCTCGCGTAGATTGGCATTTCTACCGTGTAAGAATTTCCCGCTTCCGCTTCCCGGCGCTGGATCTGGCAGATAAGTCGATCGGCATGCTGTGGCCATTCATTTGCCTATGTCCACGGCATGATATTCCGGTGTTCTTGGACCGTACTCCTTGCCTTCCTGACCTCAGTTCTCCTTCTGACGCCCCAGGCGGCCCGGGCACAGAATCTCTTCCTCGTGATCGACGAGGACAGCATCGACAACGGCAATCCGCCGAATTTCTTTGGGGATGTTGACGTGAACGATGACATCGCCCGTATCGGACAGCGGCGTCCATTGCGATTCTTCGCCCAAAATGCAGGGTCTGTCATTGCGCTGCACACCGGCGAAGTGGGAGACGAAGGCTGGTTTGCGTTGAAGTCGATTCCCGCATCCTGGAACCGGACCGGACCCACCGGCGACGGGCTCCGGAACTTCCTCCTGGCCGGTCCCGGACTCGGCTCCGAAGGGAACGGACGCGGTTCCGAAGACCTGCTGGATAAGATCCCCGACGTCACGCCCCTGCGCGCGACCGGCCTGAAGATGCTCGAAGGCCGCCGCGTGTGCGCCGTTGTGTTCGACAGCGACGTCAGCATGAACTACAGCCCCCTCAACGGGAGTCTTAAGGGGGCGAACCTCGGCCTCGTCGCCTTCGAGGTCCTCTCCGTCACGCGTCTTCGCGGCTTCTCGACGTCTTCCCTGCCCCGTGTCGAGATCCGGATCCTCAGCGCGGAAGAGATCTGCAATGGTCCGCTCGAGTTGTTCCTGGATGCGCCTGTCCCGCAGTCGTCCTCCGAACCGTTCGATGTCGATCCGCGGGTCACGGTGACGATTCATCGTGGCGGTGTCGTGAATGGCGCCAGCTTCGCTCCAGAGGGCAGGCCGACTCACGCCGCGGCGCCGGGATCGATCGTTACGATTTTCGGGACCGGCCTGGCGCCCCAAACTGTGAGTGCATCCGGCGCGCCGCTGCCCTCGTCGCTACGCGGCGTTACCGTGACCTTCAACGGCCGGCCGGCCCCGCTGTTCTTTGTCTCGTCGGGCCAGATCAATGCTCAGGTGCCCTGGAATGTCCTGCCGCCCGGCGCGGACTCCGGGCACGTGACCGTGGTCGTGACGCGCGACGGCGTCCAGAGCCCGCCTGTCGGGGCGCCGGTCCAGCGGGTGTCTCCCGCGGTCTTCACTCTCGGGGCCGGCGGACCCGCCGTCGCCGTCAATCCCGACGGGACACTGGCCCAGGCACCGGGTTCCGTCCCGGGGCTTGCGACCCGGTCCGCGACTCCCGGAAGCTGGATCGCGATCTACGCCACCGGATTGGGAGCCGTGAATGACGGCGTCCCCGATGGCGCGAACAGCCGCGACCGGCTTCGCGAAACGCGCTTGCAGCCACGCGTGACAATCGGGGGCCGGCCGGCGCGTGTCCTCTTCTGCGGGCTGTCGCCGGAGTTTGTCGGAGTCAACCAGGTGAACGTGGAGGTGCCGCCGGATGCGCCTTTGGGGGATGCGGTCCCCGTGAGCATCGAGCTCGGCGGTGTCACCAGCGACCCGGCAGTCACAATCTCCGTGCGCCGGTAGCTATCCCGCGATGCGGAACGCGATGAATGCGCTCACGTAGGCCACCGCGGTCATGAAGAGAAACTGTGCGCCGGGCCATTTCCAGCCACCCGTCTCCCGGCGCACAACCGCCAGCGTCGACATGCATTGCATGGCGAAGGCGAAAAACACCAGCAGGGCAACCGCGCCGCCGAATGTCAGGTCCTCGCGCAGTTTCCCTTGCAGATCCAGGTTGTCCGCCTCGCCCTCCATGCCGTAGATCGTTCCGAGCGTCCCGACGATCACTTCGCGCGCCGCCAGGGATGTCAACAGCCCGATCCCGATCTTCCAGTTGAAGCCCAGCGGAGCGATCAGCGGCTCGATGGTCCGCCCGATCGTGCCGGCGATGCTGTTCTCGATCGGCGGCGCTGTGAGCGCGCCCTCCGGCGTCCTTTCCAACGGGACGCTGCACAACACCCAGAGCAGAATGACCGTTCCGAGAATCACCGTACCGGCACGGCGCAGGAAGACTTTGGCGCGATCGAGCAGGCGCAAGCCGAGCGAGCGGAACGTGGGCCAGCGGTACGGAGGCATCTCGAGCAGAAACGGCGTCCCGTGGCTCTTCAGGATCGAGGACTTCAACAGGCGCGCGGTCGCCACCGCCATGAGGAAGCCGATCAGATACAGGCTGAGCATCGCGGCGGCCTGTGTACCGAGGAACGCGCCGAGCACTGGCCTGTTCGGAATGAAAGCGGCGATGATCAGCGTGTAAACAGGCAGGCGCGCCGAGCACGTCATAAACGGCGCGATCAGGATTGTCGCGATGCGGTCGCGCTTGTTCTCGATCGTGCGCGTCGACATGATGGCCGGGACGGCGCACGCGTAGGCCGACAGAAGTGGGATAAACGACTTGCCCTGCAGGCCGATCTTCGCCATCGTACGGTCGGCGATGAGAGCGGCACGCGCCAGGTAGCCGGAGTCCTCGAGGATCCCGATGAACAGGAACAACAGCAGGATCTGGGGCAGGAACACGACGACCGAACCAACGCCGGACCAGACGCCCTCTATCATGAACGACCGCACGGGTCCCTCGGGCAGGACGGCGCTCACGGCGCGCCCGAACTCAAGCACCAGCTCCTGCGAGCCTTCCATCAGGGGTTGCGCGAACGAGAAGATCGCTTGGAACACCAGCAGCACAACGAGTCCGAAGATCGCCGGGCCAGCCACGGGATGGAGGAAGACGCTGTCGAGCCGCTGCGTCCAGACGGGCGGGGCCGGAGCCCGGTAGCGGGACTCGCTGCCGACCTGCGCGGACCACGCGCGGCAATGCGGGATATCGTGCAGGACCGGCAACTCGATCGGCTTCGGCCGGGGCGCCGGAGGAGCAGCGAGGAACCGGCGTACCTCATCGATCCCTTGCCCGCGGGCGGCGCTCACCAGGGCCACGGGAGCGCCCAGTTGCGCGGCCAGCGCGCGTGTATCCACCTCGCCCCCTCGCCCCGCAAGATCGTCCGCCATGTTGAGGACGACCAGCGTTGGCAACTCCAGCGCGAGGATCGGTGCGGCCAGCAGCAGATGCCGCTGGAGGTTGGTCGAGTCGAGGATCAGCAGCACGGCATCGGGGCGAGGCGTGCCGGAGAGCGTGCCCTCAAGCGCGTCGCGAGTGACACGCTCATCCTCGGAGCGGGCATTCAGACTGTACACACCAGGCAGATCGACCAGCGTCACGGCGCTGCCATCGTCAAGGCGCGCGCTGCCGGTGTGCTGCTCGACCGTCACGCCCGGATAGTTCGCCACCTTCTGGCGCAGCCCGGTGAGCCGGTTGAAGAGCGTGGACTTCCCCGAATTCGGCGGACCGACGATCGCGATCAACCTGGTGCGCGCGCTGATCATGGACGCAGCAGGACGTGCCTGGCCATGGCGCGCCGCATTGCGAACTCCGAACCGTCGACGCGATAGACGCGCGGGTCGCCGCCAGGCGCCGAGTGGGCCGCGCTCACGGCCAGGCCGGGCACGAAGCCCAACTCCATCAGTCGGTGAACCTCTTCCTGAGGGAGATCGATGCGGTCGAGAATGCCGGATTCGCCTTCACGCAAGTCGCTCAAGGCAGAGCGCCCGATCCTGCTACTGAGTTGCATCTCGACTTCAGTATGCCGCCGGAGGGTCCGGCTGTCAAGGGGGGCCGGTCAGGGCAGGCCGCCGCGATTCTCGTACACCTTCAGATTGGCGGTCGCCGCCCCGATGCAGGCGACGTCGGGACGCCCGTCGCCGTCGAAATCGGCGGTGGTGCAGGCTGCCGCCGCGATGCCGCCACTGTCGAGCGTCTGCCGGGTCCATTTGCCGCCGTTCCCGCTATTGGCGTGGTAGATGTGGACGCTGCGGCCTTCGCCCCGGAATCCGGTCACGATCTCATCGCGGCCGTCGCCGTTGAAGTCCGCTGTCAGAATAGTGTGGCCGTCAACGAGCGTTGTGTCGATGACCTGGCGCCGCCACATGCCTTTCTCCTCGCGGTAAACCACCACCTGGTTGCCGTGCCAGGGCTCAATGGAAGCGAGAAACCGGCGGCCCTGTAGTGTACCCACGGCGACGTCGCTCGATCCGCCCTTCGGCCAGGGACTGGTGTCGCCCGCCACAATGCGTTTCTTCGACCACCGTTCGTCCCTGCCGAGTTTGAACAGATGAATGCCGAGAAAGCTGGCCGTGAGGATCTCCTCGCGCCCGTCGCTATCCCAATCGATCACCCAAATCCCGTGGACGACGCCCTCGTCCGCGGGCGCTTCGGGCGTGCCGGAGATATCGCGCCGCATCCAGTCTTCGGGGTCGTAGAACACCAGGGGCGTGGGCGCGCGATCCTCCGGTGCGTTCACATTCGGCCCGGTGAGCGCGGAGTTGATGGCCACTTTGCGCCCGTCGCCGCGGATGTCGGCCCAACGGATGCGATGCGAGGTCGGGATGCGGTCGATCTCGGCGACCTTCCACGGTTCACGCGGGTCGCCCTGGCTGCGCAGCACCGAGACGGTTCCGATGCTCTGTTTGGCGCGATTTTCGAAGTCGTGCGCGAGCACGATCTCCGGGATCCCGTCTCCGTCGGTGTCCCACACGGCAAGGTTGATCATGCGCTTCAAGCCGTCGGCGATCACGTGGCGGCGCCAGGAAGGGTTCTCGTACCAGGCGAGTTCGTCCATCCGGCTGGCCAGCGCGATCAGGTCGGGACGCCCGTCGCGGTTCAGGTCGGCCGCGACCACCTGGTAGCCCCCCTGCAACCCCGTCGCGATCAGCCGCTCGCGGAAATGCACAGGCTTGGGCGCGGCCAGCAGGGCCGCTGTACAGAGTGTTCCGGCCAGGACGCGTAGCACGCCCCAGTATAATTGAGGCAACATGGCGTTGCGTGAAGCGCTCCTCCTCCCTCTGCTCTGTACCGCGGCTCTGGCGGCCGGCCCGGAGCGGCTCTCGAACATCCGGCAGCTCACCCGCGGCGGGCAGAACGCCGAAGCGTACTGGTCACCGGACGGGAAGCAACTCGTCTTCCAGTCCACCCGCGAGGGCCACGCCTGCGACCAGATCTACATCATGAACGCGGATGGGTCTGACCACCGCATGGTGTCCACCGGCAAGGGACGGACCACCTGCGGGTACTTCCTGAGCGACGGCAAGCATATCGTGTACGCTTCGACGCACGAAGGGGACGCGGCGTGTCCGCCACCGCCGGACCGGAGCAAGGGCTATGTCTGGGGAGTGTTTCCCACCTACGACATCTTCGTGGCCACCACCTCCGGCAAGATCGTGAAGAAGCTGACCGACGCGCCCGGTTACGATGCCGAAGCGACCGTGAACTGGAAGACGCGGCGCATCGTGTACACCTCGATGGCGTCCGGCGACCTCGACATGTGGACGATGAACGAGGATGGGGCCGGCAAGCGGCGGATTACTCACAAGGAAGGCTATGACGGCGGAGCGTTCTTTTCGCGGGACGGCGGGAAGCTCGTCTGGCGGGCGAACTATCCCGGCACGCCGGAGCAGCTCGACCGCTACCGGGCGCTGCTCAAGGACAATCTGACCGCGCCCATGCGCATGGAAATCGTCGTGGCGGACGCCGATGGCCGCAACGCCCGCACCCTGACGGACTTCGGCTGCGCCAGCTTCGCCCCCACGTTCACGCCGGACGGCGGCAAGATCGTCTTCTCCTCCAACAAGCACGATTGCGATGGCAGACGCTTCGAGCTGTACATGATGAACCCCGACGGCAGCGGCGTCGAGCAGGTCACGGACTTCGGAGGATTCACTTCCTTCCCGGAGTTCTCTCCCGACGGCAGGCAACTCGTCTTCTCCTCCGATCGCGGCGCGGCGAACCGCTACGAGTTCAACATCTTTGTCGCGGATTGGAAATGAATCCTGCGGCACGGCGGAAGCGTCTATAATCAAGACTAGATGTTGTCTTCATCCCATTAGCGAGGTTTTACGATGCCACGAATCCTAGCGTCGCTCGCCGCAGCGATCTTGCTGCTGAGCCTGGGCCTGCTGGTCGCCCAGGAGAAGGCGCCTGACAGCCTGGTCTACGAAGCGAAGTTCGGTAAGGTCACCTTCGATCACAAGAAGCATACGGATCGGGAGGGTGGCAAGTGCGAGCCGTGCCATGACCAGCCATTTGCCAAAGCCCACGGCAAACTGGGCGATTACAAGCTGGCCATGCACAAGAAGGCCGAAGCGTCCAAGGCGTCCTGCGCCACCTGCCACCATGACGGAGGCAAGTCCTTCGCCAGCAAGGGCAACTGCAACAAGTGTCACGCCAAGAAAGGAAAGTAAGGTTCTAGCCGAAGTGGGCGGTCCTGAATACGGGCCGCTCACTTCGGCACGGCACAGGGTTGCACCCGCGGTTCTCCGGTTCGATCCAACTCCCAGCAGGCGTGCCCCCCGGCTGCTTCCAACCGATCGCCGTTCCAGAGCACCTGGAGAGGCAGCCATCCGGGTGGCGGCGTGATCCGTAGGACCGAGACGCCCCGGCTCACCAGGATCAACTCCCGCTCGTCCCCGGCTCCTTGAATCTCTCCCTGAACCCGGACCGTGTACCCCGCCGGACGGGGCGGGCGCACAACCTTCGCTTCCACACGGGACCGCTTGCCGGCGCGCTCGATCATCAGCGCCACATCGCCAGACTCCCTTCGCTCATCGAGATATTCCGCGTAGGCAGCGGCGTTCTTGAGGGTCTGTCCCTCGATTGCAACGATGCGGTCCCCCAAACGGAGCGCACCGCGGTAGCCCTCGGGCAGCCACGCGATCTGGATGCCCGGACCGGCGTCGGCGGGATCGTAGCCAAATGGACCAAGATCGAGAGTGGCTCCTGATCCGGGCTGAACCCGCGTCTGTTTGAGCGCGTCGTTTCGCTGCGCCAGGTCAATGCGCGCAACCTCGATCCAATGGCAGCGCAAAAGCTGGGGACTGTCGGTCTCGCAATCGACAGACCGGGGATGCGGATCGAAGCGCTGCGCGGCAAGCCACTGAATCAGTTCGCCGTCGGACGCCTCTTCGCGGATCTCCAACGGATAACCGGCCTTGGCGAGGCGCATCCGGGCGCGTTCCGATCCCGGCGCAGGACGCGCCCAGACCAGAGGCACGGCCCTGCCGTTGACCGCGTAGAGGCGTCCCGTATTCACTGCCGCTCCGGGGTCGCCTCCGATCGCCAGAGCGCCCGCCCACAGGGACGGTAGCCGGTTGGCGGCGAGAAACACCTGCGGGACAGCGGCCCCGAAGCCCGCCAGGTGAGCGCCTGTGGCCGCCGGCACGAGCGCCTCAAGCGCTTCCAGCGCGGCGTCCGGGGCTTCCGGCAGCAGTGGACAGACGATCGACCAGTTCCCCGCCCTCGCCACCGGTTCCCAGGAACGGCGCAATTCCTCGGCGGATTCCGCGGTGGCGCCCGGCCCCGGTAGCAGCACGAGCATCCGGGCATCCTGCGCGCACACCGCGCTTGCCGCCAGAACCCAGCAGAGAGTGAGACGCATGGACACCGATGGCCTACCTGCGGATGCGGTTGCGCACCTTCTTGGCCAGTTTCTCGATCTCCTCGGCTTTCTTCAAACTCGGAATCGAGAGAACCAGGTGCTCGTTCTCACGCAGTTCCTGGCGCAACTCTTCGGCCAGTTCGATGAGCCGGTTCATGTCCTCGAGCGACTTCTTGTGTTCAGCCTTGAGAATCTCGTCCTGCTGCAGCTTCCCGCTAGGCAGACGAACCGGCTTTTCGTCCTTCGCACCGAGCGCCACAAAGCCGAGTAGCAGGATCAAGACCGCGAGGGCCGCCGGCAGACTCTTCATACCTCTAGTTTCACCCTAACCGTTCAATTTCTCGGAAATCGCTTTCGCCTGGAGAAACAGCAGCAGGTAGTCCGGCCCGCCGGCTTTCGAATCGGTCCCGGACATGTTGAATCCGCCGAACGGGTGCGCTCCCACCATAGCCCCCGTGCACTTGCGGTTGAAATACAGGTTGCCCACGAAGAACTGTTCTTTGGCCTGTTCGATGTGCGCGCGGTTGGTGGAGTAGACGGCGCCGGTCAGACCGTACTCGGTATCGTTCGCCAGTTCGATCGCGTGGTCGAAGTCGCGTGCCCTGGTCACGGCGAGGACGGGCCCGAAGATCTCCTCCTGGAAGATCTTCGCCTTCGGTTCTACATCGGCAATGATGGTCGGCGCGAGGAAGTAGCCGTCCCCCGGCGCGATGTCGCCGCCGGCGAGCAGGCGTCCCTCGCTCTTCCCGGCTTCGATATAGGCCAGAATCGACCGGCGGGCGGACTCGCTGATCACCGGACCCATGGAATTCGCGGGATCCTGCGCGGAGCCGACCCGGATCCGCGCCACACGCGCCACCAGTTTCTCCAGGAATGCATCGTAGACACCGGCGCCGACGATCGCCCGCGAGCATGCGGAGCACTTCTGCCCCTGGTAGCCGTAAGCGGACACGGCAACGCCTTCGACAGCGGCGTCGAGGTCGCACTCGTCATCCACGACGATGGCGTCCTTGCCGCCCATTTCCGCGATCACACGTTTGATCCAGATCTGACCCGGTTGGTGGCGCGCCGCCAGCTCGTTGATCCGCAAACCCACTTCCCGCGACCCCGTAAAGGCGATGAGGCGCGTCTTCGGGTGCTGCACCATCAGGTCGCCGATGGTGGCGCCGCTGCCCGTGACGAAGGCAATCGCCCGTTCCGGGAATCCGGCGGCGAGCAGCAGCTCGACGAACAATGCTCCGATGGTGGGCGTCTCGCTCGACGGCTTCAGCACCACCGTGTTTCCGGTCACCAGCGCCGCGACCGTCATTCCGCACAGAATGGCCAGGGGGAAATTCCACGGCGGGATCACCAGGGCCGCACCCAGAGGCAGATACCGCATCTCGCCCCGCTCGCCGGGAAACGGCAGCACCGGCGATGGATCGGCATAGCGTTCCAACTGCCACGCGTAGTAGTCGCAGAAGTCGATCGCCTCACACACATCCGCCTCGGCCTCGGCCCAACTCTTGCCGCTCTCGATGACCAGCCAGGCGTCGAACTCGAGCTTCCGTTCGCGCAGCAGGTCCGCCGCGCGGCGCAGCAGAGCGATCCGCTCGCGAGCAGGCGTGCGGCTCCACTCGGGAAAGTAGGCGTGCGCTTCCTCGATTGCGGTGGACGCCATAGCGGGCGTCGCGCGCTGATGAATGCCGACGACCTCCGACGGGCTCGACGGATTCACGCTCCGCATCTTTTGTTCTGTGCGCAGGCGCGAGCCGGCGATGAGAAGCTCGTGTTCCCGCCCGAACCGGGAGCGTACGCCACCCAGGGCGGCCTCCATCGCGGCGCGGTTCTCCGCCTGGGAGAAGTCGAGGTACGGCTCGTTGCGGAAGCTCATGACGGCTCTCCTGAACTTTTGCCTTCAGCGTATCATGTGGGCCGTGGAAGGCCGCCGGAGTAAAGTAGAAGAAGGAGACGATGCGAGCGCTGATTTGCCTGGCTTTGGCCGCTGGCTTGTGTGCGCAGGAAGAGGCGATCCAGAACACCGGTGCGCCCATCCGGCTACCATTTGCCTGCGCCGCCGAAGACATCCCCTGGGCAGGCTTGAGCTGCACTGAAGAGGAACCGTGCGAAGTCTACCTCGAACTGGTTTCCTTCGAAGTGCTGGGCAACCGGATGTTCGCCAGCGGCAACTTCCACACCGCAGAAGTGACACTCTACTCGATCTTCCTCACGAGCGAGGATGGCGGCAAGACGTGGCGGGAAGCCTTCCAGCGCATCCGGGGCGGCGGACTCGACCAGATCCGCTTCCACGGCTTTGACAGCGGATGGGTAGCGGGCGGCATCCTGCATCCCTTGCCGCGCGATCCGTTCCTGCTGATCACGCGCGACGGCGGCAAGACCTGGCTGCGCAAGCGCATGTTCAGCGACGGCCGGTCCGGCGCCATCCTGGACTTCGCGTTTACCTCGCCGCGGCAGGGGACCCTGCTGTTCGATCGGGGCGGCAGCGAGGACGGCATGCGCTACCAGTTGTACGAATCGCCGGCTGGCGGCGATACCTGGATCGTCCGCGAGGCAAGCGAGAAGCCCCTCACAATCCGGCGGCGGGCGGCCCCGGCGGGTGACTCGCGCGTCCGCGCCGATGCCAGGACGCGCGCCTATCACCTCGAACGGCGCAGCGGAGACACCTGGAAAACCGTGGCGGCGTTTCTCGTGGAAGTGGATCCGTGCAAGCCGCCGCCCGAGCCCGAAACTGAGCCGCCGCCCGAGCCCGCCGAACCCAAGCCGGAGACCGAAGCGACCGACACGTTTGTCATTCGCCCCAGGCCGCAGAAATGAGAGACCCGGTCGAGCTCGAGCTGTTCCGCCACCTCTATATCTCCATCGCCGAGGAGATGGGCGTCGTCCTGCGCAAGACCGCCTTTTCCGCCAATATCAAGGAGCGCCGGGACTACTCCTGCGCTGTGTATGACGCGCATGGCGCGGCCATCGCGATGGGCGACCACATGCCCGTTCATCTGGGGGCGATGCCGATGTCGGTGCGCTCGGTCCTCCGGGCGATGTGCCTCGATCGTGGCGACGTGGCGATCGTGAACGATCCCTTCGCCGGCGGCACCCACCTGCCCGACATCACCGCCGTGGCTCCGGTCTTTCTCAAACCGGACGGCGCCCAGCCGGATTTCTATCTCGCCAACCGCGCGCATCACGCCGATGTCGGCGGCATGACGCCGGGATCGATGCCTATGGCGCGGGAGATCTATCAGGAAGGCCTGCGCATTCCCCCAGTGAAGCTTGTCCGCGCGGGCCTGACCGACAGCGGCTTGCTGGCGACGATCCTGGCCAACGTTCGGACCCCCGTGGAACGCGAGGGCGACCTGCGCGCGCAGTTGATGGCGATCGCCCGCGGCGAGGCGCGCCTGCGGGAGGCCGCGGCCAGGTACGGAGCGCCGCGGATGGCGTCGAACGCCCGTGCCCTGCTCGACTATAGCGAGCGCATGTGCCGTGCGGCCATCGCGAAACTGCCCGAAGGGGTGTACCGGTTCCGCGACTGCCTGGACAACGACGGCGTGACCCGGGAGCCAGTGTGGATCCGTGTCGCAGTGACGGTTCGCGGCGGCGAGGCGACGGTCGACTTCACCGGGTCAAGCCCCCAGGCCGCCGGTCCCGTGAATGCGAACGAAGCGATCGCCGTCGCCGCAACAATGTACGTCTTCCGCTGCCTGATGGCGGATGACGTGCCCTACACCGAGGGGTTGATGCGGCCCGTGCACGTAATCGCGCCGGTGGGTTCGGTCGTCAACGCGCAGGCGCCCGCCGCGATGGCCGCGGGCAACGTCGAGACCTCGCAGCGCATCACCGACGTGGTCCTCGGCGCGCTGGCGAAAGCGGCCCCCGGACGGATCCCCGCCGCCTCGTCGGGCACGATGAACAATCTGAGCTTTGGGGGATGGGATCCGCGGCGGAACGCACCGTTCGCCTACTACGAGACGATCGCCGGAGGCATGGGGGCGTCCGCCGCCGCGCCGGGCGAGTCCGCGGTGCACACCCACATGACCAATAGCTGGAACACGCCGGTGGAGGCGTTCGAGCGCCAGTATCCTTTGCGCGTGCGCCAGTACCGGATCCGGCGCGGCTCCGGCGGCCCGGGCCGGATGCGCGGCGGCGATGGCCTCGTCCGCGAACTGGAGTTCCTGACCGCCTGCGACGTAACCCTGCTCAGCGACCGGCGCGAACGCGGCCCCTGGGGACTCGCCGGCGGCAAAGCCGGGAGCCCGGGACGCAATACGCTGATCCAGGGGCGCAAGGCCCGGACTCTCCCCGCCAAGACCCGCTTCACCGCCAGCCCCGGAGACGTTCTGCGGATCGAGACCCCTGGCGGCGGCGGATACGGCTGAGGGTGGTCACAGGCGTGCAGGACCACTTACCGAACCAGCGTCATTATGCCAACCGCGAAGAATCCGCCTGTGCCGCACCGTCTCGCCCAGGCTCTGTCGAAGATCGTGACGCGGGCCTTGAAGCTCGAGAAGTCGATGCAGGCGGACATCGAGGCGATCGCGCCCGCCCACCGCGCGAGCGCCCGTAACCTGCTCCATTACTTGAGCCTCCGGCAGCACGATGTGCGCGACATGCAGCACGTGCTGGCCTCTTACGGCTTATCGTCGCTGGGCCGCGCCGAGCCGCATACGCTGGCCAGCCTGATGGCTGTCCTGTGCGCGCTCGACCGCATCATGGGTGAACCGGCACGGACACACCCGGCGCTGCCTGTGGACTTTGCCACTGGCCCCGCTCTGCTCTCCAGTAATGCCGGCCTTCTCCTGGGCCCCGCGCCGCAGCGGCCTGCCCGGATCATGGTGACGATGCCCAGCGAGGCGGCGCGCGACTACACCCTCGTCCGCGGGTTGGTGGACGCCGGCATGGACGTCATGCGCATCAACTGCGCGCATGACGAAACGGCCGCCTGGCAGGGGATGATCGCCAATCTCCGCCGGGCCGAACGCGAAACCGGCCGCCGCTGCCGCATCCTGATGGATCTCGCCGGTCCCAAGCTGCGGACCGGTTCCATCGCGCGCGGATCGCACCTGGTCAGATTCCGGCCCAGCCGCTCCGTCCGCGGCGAAGTCACCGGGAACGCGCGCATTTGGATCACGAGAGCATCCACCCCGGCGCCGCCGCCCGAGTCGGCCGTGGCTCTCCCGGTCGACGATGCGCTGTTTGCCAAGCTGGAGACCGGGGATCTGCTCCTGGCTGCCGACACACGCGGCAGGCGCCGGTCAATCGGGATTACCGTGCCCGCAGAGGGCGGATTCCACGCGGAATCGGACCAGTCCGGCATCCTTGAGCAGGGTACGCGGATCGAACTGCGGCGAGACGGCGCGAAGGCGGGAGAAGGCCTGATTGGTAACCTGCCGTATCTCGAAGAGCCGATCCTGCTGTCAGTGGGCGATCCATTGCTCATCACGACCCCCGACCAGCCCGGCCAACCGGCCCGCCGCGACCATTCCGGCAGAATCCGGAAACCCGCGGCAATCCCCTCGACCCTGCCGGAGATCTTCCGCCAGGTCCGCGTGGGCCAGCGCATTTTCTTCGACGACGGCAAGATCGGCGCCGTCGTGCGCCGGGCGGGCAAGCAGCACCTGCTCGTCGAGATCACGCAGGCCGCTCCCGGCGGGGCCAAACTCCGCTCGGACAAGGGCATTAATCTGCCGGACACCGACATCCGGCTGCCCGCCCTGACGGCCAGGGATCTCGAAGACCTCGACTTTGCCGCGGCGCATGCCGATATGATCGGGCTGTCGTTCGTCCGGCGCGCGCAGGATGTCGCTCGTGCGCAGCGCGAACTGGCCAAGCGCGGCGCGTCCTCCTGCGGTATCGTGCTGAAGATCGAGAATCGCAGCGCATTTGAACAGCTTCCCAAGCTCCTGCTCCAGGGCCTCCAGACGATGCCTCTGGGCGTAATGGTGGCGCGCGGGGACCTTGGGGTGGAACTTGGATTCGAACGCCTCGCCGAGGTACAGGAAGAAATCCTGTGGCTGTGTGAGGCGGCGCACGTGCCGGTGATCTGGGCAACTCAGGTCCTCGAGGGTCTGGCCAAGACCGGCGTCCCGACGCGCGCCGAAGTGACCGATGCGGCCATGGCCGGCCGCGCCGAATGCGTCATGTTGAACAAGGGCCCGCATATCGTCGGCACGGTCCGGTTCCTCAACGATGTCCTGGAGCGCATGCAGAAGCACCAGCATAAGAAGGTGTCCATGCTGCGGAGGCTGTCCGTCTCCGAACTGGGCGCCGCCGCCGGCAAGGGCTAAGGATTTGGAGCGATCCGCCGATCACTCAACTGGTAGCGATCCAAAGCGCACCAGGAGGGGCGGTGGACGAACCGACCGGAGGAGCCGCCCTTCCTCACCCTGCTGATTCGCGATAGAATCTCCCCATTCGCATTGATTTCCAACATAGGACCAAGGGAGAACACCATGACCGCGCATTCCCGCCGACGGTTTCTCAAGACTATGCTGGCCGGCCTGCCTGCCGCCAGTTTCCTCACGAAGTATGAACTGATGGCCGCTCCCGAAAAGGGCCGTGTCAGGATCCGCGACGTCAAAACGATGATCCTGCAGGGACCGCGGACCTACACGCTGGTCAAGGTGGAAACGGACTCCGGCCTGTACGGCATCGCCGAAGCCTACGGGAGCCCGGGCGCCGGCGTTCGCGAGCAGGTCCATCACCTGAAGCCGCTGCTGATCGGCCAGGACGCCCTGGAAATCGACAAGATCTGCAGCGTCGTGTTCGAGCGGCACTCGGACGGGTCGGCACATGCGATGATGCGCGCTCTCTCCGGCATTGAAATGGCGCTGTGGGACGTCGCCGGCAAGATCCTCGGCCAGCCCGTGGCCATCCTCCTCGGCGGGCGCTACCGGGATAAGGTCCGCATGTACGACCATTCGAACCCGCGCGACTGGCACGACCGCGCCTCCGTCCGCGACTGGGCGCAGGAGGCCAAGAGTCATCCTTCCGGGTTTACGGGCCACAAGTTCGGCCAGAAGCACACGGCACCCGCCAGCGACCCCGCACGCGATGCCGTCAACCGCGTCATTTCTCCCGCCGACCTGCGCAACATCCGCAAAGGCTACGAGAACTGCCGCGAAGCCATCGGCTGGGAGCACGACATCATGGTCCACTGCCACTGGGAGTACAGTTTCCGCAGCTCGGTCGACCTGGCCCAGGCCGTGGAGCCGATCAAGCCGCTCTTCCTCGAAGATCCGATGCCGACCATGTACAACGAGGGCTGGCCGAAACTCGTAACGATGTCCAACGTACCGATTTGCACCGGCGAGAACTGGATGCGCCGCGCCGAAGCCGCCCCGTTCATCGTCAACAACGGCTGCGACGTCCTGAATCCAGACCTGCGCAACTCGGGAGGCTTTATCGAAAACAGGAAGATGGCCGACATGGCGGATGTGTACTTCCTGTCAATGTGCAACCATAACACGGGCTCGGTTGTGAACACGATGGCCACGGTGCAGTGGGCCGCCGCGATCCGGAACTACATGGTCTGCGAGACGGTGGTCGGCAAGCAGGATTGGATGGACGACGTGATCCTGCACGACGGTCCGGTCGTCAAGAACGGATTCATCGAGGTCCCCACCAAGCCCGGCCTTGGCATCGAGCTGAACCCGGACGTCGTCAAGGCGCACCTGGCCGCCGGCGAAACCTGGTGGGGGTAGCGCGGGTCCGGCTACAGCGGCCGGCCCCTTGAATGGACGGCCGCCCGCGCCGCGCGCGCCTGCAACTCCTTCCACTCACGGCTGCCGTTGTCGGGCACGGTCTCCAGGAACACGCCGGGAGGAAAGACGGGCAGGCGTCCCAGCAGGAAATCGTCCCAGTACTGCCGCGTATGCGTGTAATAGCTGGTCGCGCCGCTCGGCCAGCGGATCGCGATGAGAAGGCCCGGCGCCGGGTACGGCCGCTCCTTGAGCGGCGAGATGCGGAACCGTTCCACCGCATCGTCGTCCAGCGCGACGCCGAGACCCGGCCCCTCGGGTACCGCTGCGGAACCATTGAACACCGTCATCGCGGGCTTGATCATCTGGTGCGTGTAGAGCTGGTGGCAGTTGACCGCCGGCCAGCGCGCATGGCTCAGGACCGCGCCGCAGTGCAGCGAGAACGTCGCTGTGATGCCCGTGCCCACCAGTTGCAGCCAGAACGGCTTGTCGGCCGAGGCGGCGATGGTGGCGTCGTTCATCACCCGGCTGGCGCCGCCGCCGATGACGAACCCGTCGCAGACTTCTTCCCGCAGCGCCGTCTGAATCGGGGGGCTGCCGAAGTGGTGGGCAATCGGAATGCGCGTGCGCTTGCGCAGAAGCTGGTTGCCCTCGACATCGCCCTGCGGGATCGGCGATTCCCAGATCGCGATGTGGTGATACTTCTCGAGCGACGTGCAGTACGCCACGGCATTCGCCGTATCGAGAAGCATCGCGTTGAAGTCGAAGTCGATCTTGAAGTGCTTCGGGAGCGTCGCCGTGAGCACGCGGCACTGTTCATCGAGGTCGAACCACGGCCGCGCCTTCGTCTTGAAATCCGTATACCCGCCGGCGATCGCGTCACGGCATTCCAGGACCCAGTCGCTGCCGGACATGTCGATGGCCCACCAGCTCACGAACGCGCGGTCGCGGAATTTCCGCCCAAGCAGACTGTGCACCGGGACATCGTTCGCCTTGCCCACGGCGTCGAACAGCGCCTGCTGGAGTCCGTGGCCGAGCGAGTCGTCCCACATCACCTCGGCCGCTTTCTTGCCCATCACGCGCGCGATCGTTGCGTCCTCCAGCGGACGCCCGCCGTAGTACACCATTGCTTCGCCGAAGCCCTGGACGCCGCAGGCCAGCGTGACCTTGCAGATTTCGAAGTAGGTCCAGTGCGGCAGTTCGCGGACCATGTTGCGCTTCGGCACTTCGCGAAAGGGCACGTTGACCCAGATGCGGTCGACCTTCTTGATTGACGTATCGAGGGGCGGATTGATCCGCGCCTGCGCAGTCGCGGCGGACGGCAGCAGGCTCCCCGCCGCGGCTCCGCCCAGAATGTGGCGTCTCGAAAGATGTGCCATCGTGACTCCCCCGGCTAAAGCGGCCGGCCTCCGACGTGGACTCCGCCCTTCTGCGCGCGGCCGTGCATGTCCTTCCAGTCGCGACTGCCGTTGTCCGGCACTTCTTCCATGTAGACCCCTCGCGGAAACGCGGGAAGCAGGCCCTTCACGAAGTCGGCGCGGAACTCGTCGGCGTTGCGGTAGTAACTGGTGGAGCCCGATGGCCAACGGATGGCGTACAGCTTGTTGGGCCGTGGACGCACCGGAATCTTGTCGATACGGAAGCGCGCCACCGCGTCCTCGTCCAGAGAAACGCCGAGGCCCGGACCCTCCGGTACCGGCGCCGTCCCGTTCGACAGTTGAATCACGGGCTTGATCATGTCCGAGACATGCATGTGGTTCAAATTGATCGCGGGCCAGCGCGCATGCGTCAGCACCGCCGCCACGTGGATCGCCCACGTCGTCATCAGGCCGGTCCCGGTAAGTTGCAGCCAGAACGGCTTGTTGGCGCTGGCGAGCAGAGCGCCCTGCTCCATCACCCGCGACGCGCCTCCGCCCACAACGAAGCCGTCGCAGACCTCCTCTCGCAGCGCGGTCATGATGGGCGGCGTTCCGTAGTGCATCGCGATCGGGATACGTGTCGTTTTCCGGAGCAGCTTGTTCCCCTCGACATCGCTCTGCGGAATCGGCGATTCGAAGATGTCGATATTCGCAAACTGCTCCAACTCGACCAGGTACGGTGCCGCCTCGCCGCTGTTCATGAGCATCGCATTGAAGTCGAAATCGATCTTGAAATGCTTCGGAATCGTGGGCACAAGCTGGCGGCATTGCTCGATCAGGTCGAACCACGGGCGCGCCTTGCCCTTGAGGCACGTGTATCCGAGCGAAACCGCCTCCTTACATTCGGCGATCCAGTCAGCGGCGGGCATGTCGACGGCCCACCAGCTCAGGAACGCGCGGTCGCGCACCTGGCGGCCGAGCAGTCTGTGGACCGGCACGTCGTTGGTCCTGGCGACGGCGTCGAACAAGGCCATCTGCAGACCCGCTCCGAGGCCGTCGTCCCACATCAGGTCGGGCGCCTTGCGACCTGCAACGCGCTCAACGGCGCCAGGCCGTGCGCCGCCGTCGCCGATGCCCACGACGCCATTCGCCAGCGTCACCTTTAGGAAGTGGTGGAACCGGCGCTGCTCGTGGTCGTACTCGCGATACTGGTGTTTGCCCGGAACGGGCTTGAAGGGCACGTCGACAAAAATCTGCTCGACGCCCTTGACGCTGGTGTCCGAGGCGCCGACCACGGCGGGAGCGGCGCTGGACGGTGTCGCATTCATCAGACCGGCGGCCCCTGCCCCGGCCAGCCAGGTTCTTCGGTTGAGCATCGGATGTCCTCATTGGGGAGTCTATCGAAGATTGAACTGGTCGCGCAGCAGGGTGATGGAAGGCGGATCGCCGAGGACGATGCTCACCACGTCGAAGCGGACCTGGCCGGGGTCTGCGCCGGCGCGCTGGATATAGTCCAGAGCGGCGCGCCGCAGACGGCGCTGCTTCTCAGGATCCACCGCGCGCTCCGGTTCTCCGAACTCGCGCGTCCGCCGCGTCTTCACTTCGACGAAGACCAGCGTTTCCCCTTCCCAAGCCACAATGTCCATTTCGCCACTGCCGGTCGATGTGCGGTAGTTGCGGGCGACGACCGTGAAGCCCGCCTTGCGCAAATAGCGGTGCGCGAGATCTTCGCCCCTGCGGCCGGAGGCAAGATCCGGGTCGCCGCGCCTGCGCAGGCGGTCACGCAGGCGGTCGGCGCCGGCGTAGAGCCAGTTCACTTGATCGCCTCGAAGTCGAACTCCAGCACCTTGCCCCGCACGACGAAGCAGAGGTAATGCTCCCAGAATCGCCGGAACCGCGGAAACCGGTTCACCAGAAGTTCGAACCCGAGCCACTTCCACAATGCCAGCAGCTTCACACGAACCGAGACTTCCCGGAAGCGGCAGCGCGAGTAGTACCCGAAGCCTGCGTGGTCTTCGCCAAAGTAGCGGAACGAAAAACTGGTGAGATGCCAGCGGTGCGTCGGATCGCAGAACGAGCTGAAATCCGTGTAGTGCGGCGTCTCGATGCGCAGACGGCCCCCCGGACGCAGCAGGCGGTGAAACTCCTCCATCGCCTTGATGACGTCCCCGAGGTGTTCGATGACGTGGATCGCCCGCACGGAGTCGAAGCTGCTCTCCTCGAACGGATACGGAAACGAATCCAAGTCCCAGAGCACGTCCGGGCGAACGTCGGGGTTGCGGTCCACGCCGACGGCTCCGGGATACGTCTTGACTCCGCAGCCAACATCGAGAATGCGCATGCGCCGCCGTTACCGGCTTCCGCCGCTTTCGACGGGCCTGTCGTCGACACGTGCGCCCTGGATCCAGCGGAGCACCGTGCGGTATTCCCGGCTGTTGCGCTTTTCGATCCAGCGCAGGCCGCCGCCGTGAGAGAACTCGCGGCTGTCGCCGATGCCGGCATCGTCGAGCGAAAAGGTCGGCTTGTTCAGGAGCAGGCTGTTCTCCGGATCGCGCACATTGACGATGCGCGAAGCCGCGTCGAAATTGGAGCGTGACTGCTGCAAGGTCAACTGGCCATACTGATCGGGTTCAACGAGCTTGAACAGGTTGTGGTTCGCGTGACAGTTCGCGCAGGCGAGGCCGTCGTGCCCGCGGGTAATGAGAATCGGTTCGACGAAGTTCTTGAAGTAGTCGTAGTCAAGCACGTCCCGGGCCGAGAAGCCCCCGGCGCCCGCGCGCGCGTCGAGCGACGCCTGAAACGCGAGGGCGGAATTGCGCACCGTGCGGTCAGGGTCGCGCAGCAGAGCGGCGCGGCGCGCTGTCACCGCCTCATCGGATTGCAGCGGAGCAATCGTACGCAATGCCGAGAGTGCCTGGGCGCGCACGGGCGGCTTCGTGTGGTCAAGGCCTGCGAGAAGCAGAATACGCACCACCGGCACTGTCCCTGCCCGCGCCTTGGCGTTGTAGTCGAGAGTGCCGCCGGCTTGCAGCGCGCTCGCCAGGACAACGCCGTCCCCACTCCCCATCGCGCGGTCCCACGCCGTGCGGACACCTTCCATGTCGAGCATCTCCGGATGGCGCAACACCACGCGGATCACCGCTTCGCGGGCAGCCTTGTGTTCAGCGCTCAAGCCGGCCGCCAGATGGCGGGCGAGAGCCGCGTCCTGACGAAGCGCGGGCATGGTGGCAAGCATGTCCACGAAGCGAGGAAAGAGAGAATCGGAGACAGGCAGCGCCAGAAGACGGCCGCGGACGGTCTGCTGGATACCGCCATCCGAAGCAGCCGCCGTCTGCTTCGGTTCCGCCAGCAGAGCAGCGGCGATCGCCACGATTTCAGACTCAGGGCTTTCCAGCATCGCCTTGAGCCGGGTGGCGCGCAGCGGAGCAGCGGCGAGCAGACCGGTGTTCGCGGCGAGTTCTTCCCGTACGGGGGCGGCGGCGGCGAGCGCGAGCAGCCGGTCGGCTAGAGGTTCGCTCACATCGAAGCTCTTCAGGAACTTCAGGGCGCGAATCGTCGACACAGCCAGGTCCGCGTCGCCGTCGCGGAGAGCGGCCAGGAATGCCTCGTTCATAATCGGGGTGGAATCGTCGTAGAACGCCGGCGGATCGGAATCGTTGCCGATGCTGATGGCCGCTCCGGTTCCACCCTTGAGCGGATCGTACAGGGCCGCGAACCGGTAGCCGTTCACCCACGAGCCGGCCACGGTTTCGGGAACCTGCGCTTTTTCCAGAGGTTTGATTTCACCCAGCCCCTCGCGCACGTGATGCGTGTAGAGCGCGCGGAGCAAGCCATCCTTCGCCAGACGGTTGCCCGCGGCCATGGCGTCTCGATACCGCTCCGCCTGCCTCCGAACATTGTCTTTGTGTCCGCGCCCGATCGCCGCGCGATCCTCCTCACGCTTCACGCGCACGATCCACGAGCCATAGAGATAGCGGAGATTGTCATCGAGCACAAGGTTGTACGCCTCGATCGCGTTGCGGCGCACCCACGGGTGGGCGTCGTCGCCAAGGGCCGCGGTGAGCGTGCGCTCGATCGCGTCCTTGTGCCCGGGATCGCGATCCCAGTACCACCACTGATAGAGCGATTGCAGCGCACCGGTGCGGATCGCCGGCGCCGGTTCCTGCCGGGCCAATCGAAGCAATTCGCGGCCAAGATCCCACTCTTCGGCCATGTACTTGAAATGTTGATTGAAAATGCGCACCGCGCCCCAACGCGTGCGTTCGTCCTCCGACCGCAACGCGGCGCGTATCGCGGCGATGGTGGCGGCACGCGCCGCGGGCTGCCGGGAGCCGATCTGGCGCAGCGACCACGCCGCCGCCCGCTGGACGATCTTGCTCGGATCTCCGAGCCGCGCGGCGAGCGCCTCAACAGACGCGGCATCGGCGAAGCGGCCCAGCGCCACGGCTGCCTGGTAGCGGACGAGCACGCGCGGCGAATTGATCAGGGTCCGAATGCGCGCGGCCGCAGCCTCGCCCGGTGCATCCCAATGCTGGTCGAGCGCCGCGACGGCGCCGGCCGCATCCGCGGGGAATTCCACGGGCGGCGCCGGGAAGCCGGCGTTCCAGCCCTTGGCCGTTGTCCCGCCCGGGAACAGCGTCGAAAGCGCCATCACCGCGTACTGCGTGTCGCGGAACGGCGTATCGAAGTTCTTGTAGTCGGGCGCGCCCTGCCAGGCGCCGGACGCGGTCTGCCGCGACAGGCACAATTTCACCGCCTTCGCCATCCGTGGGTCGTCCATCGTGACACCGGCGCGCGCCAGCACGTAGATGGCGTGCCAGCTCTGGAATTCCGACGTGCGCGGTCCGGTCGAGTTCGGAAGCTGCGGCAGCTTCTTCACGATCACCTCGCGCGCTCGCCAGTCGTACTGGATCTCCTCCATGCCGAAGGGCATGGGCCAGCTTCCATCCGGCTTCTGATGAGAGAAAATCCGCTCGACCAGCTTGTCCGTTTCGGCGCGGTACTTGCCATCGCCCAGCGTCAGCAGGGCATCGAGTTTCCACGCCAGGTCGAGCATGTCCACGGGCTCTCCCGCGAGCGCGACGCGCTCGGTCTGTTCCCGAAGCCGCGTCCACTTCCCATCGCCCGTTCGGCGTGCGAGGTCGGCAAACAGGAGGCCGCTATGCATCGCGATCTCGTATCCGGAAATGCGCGGCAGATTGCCGTTCGACTCCGGCTGCGGCTCCGCCATCCCGTCCCAGTACATCTCAAGATACGCGGCGATGCCGCGGTACAACTCGTCGCGGCGTTCTCCCGTGATGAGTTCGTCGTACTTGTTCGTAATGTAGGCGAGCCGGCTGAGCACGTTGCCGGGAGCGTGGATCATGCGCGCCCACGAGGCATCCGTGCGGCCGTAAATCGGTCGCGGGTTGTTGTACAGGCGCTCGACGAGGTATTGCAGGTTCGGCCGCGCATGAACGGGGTAGCCGTTCTCGACGGCGATCAACTCGGCGCGCGTGGTGAAGTGCGTCGGGTGGCAGGCGATACAAAGCCGCGTCTCCTGCAGCGGATTCGAGGTCCGCAGCACGATCGACCCCTTCCTCGGAATATTCGAGTGCCAGCTGTCCCCCTTGCGCACCAGGTAGTCCATCGCAACGCGCACCGCCTGCCGGGCATCGTCATAGGGCGGCGCGGGATACAGTGACGACCGCAACTGATAGGTGGGGTGATTCCCCATCACGCGAACATAGTATCGTCCGGGAGCGATCACACGCGGCAGAAACTTCTGCATGCCATGAAAATTGGTCGACTTCTCCTGCTCGTAGCGCTCCCGCCCACGGGTGTATTCGACGGGCTTGCCGTCTTCGGCCGTGAACAGCGCAAGATCCAGCGGAACGTCCCGGTCAAGAATATCGACGTTCAGATGCAGCAGCGTCTCGCCCGGCCCGGCATAGTCAAAGCGATACCAATGCACACCGGCCAGCATCTGGTCGAATGTCCCGGCGGGCGGTCCAGGCGACGGGACGTAGGGCCGGTCGTCTGCCGTAGCGAAGACGGTGCGTCCGAGTTCGATGGGCTCCGCGTGCCGCCAGGAGGTGTGGAAGGCAGAAGCGATCTGTCCGTCCGGCGAAGCAGCCGACTGGAGTGGAGAGAAGTCCACACTCAAGGGAACGGGCTGCGAGCCGTGCTCCCGTGCGAACGTGACCTCAATCGCCGGGGAAGAAGGCGTCACGGTCACATACAGGTCGGCGTCGCCCGCGTGCAATCGGCGCACGATCCGGCGGTCACCGTCGCGGACCGTGACGAGCACCGCGTCCTGTCCGCCGAACGCTGTCAATCGCGAAGCCGAAACGAGCAACTGGTAGGAGCGTCCGGGCTCAGCGGAGAGGTGCAACGACCGTTCTCCGGAACCAATAGAAACGTCCTGAATCCCGGACTGCGTTGCGGCGCGCTCACCGCCTGTCCAGATGGCTGCCGCCACCACGGCGCTCCACACAAACGCACGCATGCGCATCTGTTCTTCCTCCTGGGGTGATCTTGTTATGATAGCGAAGCGCGCAAATCCCCGTCACTGCCGCGCATGACGCAAGACTCCGCCAAGAACCGCTGCCGCCACAAGAGCGGACCAGCCCGCAACTCCCAGCGCCAGAACCAACCGCAGGAAGGTGCTGACCGTCTCGGCTGCCAACCCGGTTACCCCAGGCCGTACCGACCAGACACCGAAGCCTATGGCCAGTCCAACCGCCCAGACTGCGAGCGCTGTCGCGAACCTCACGGGTCCGGCCGTCCGTGCGGCCGCCAAACCCGCCAGGACGGGAGTCAGCAAAAGGGGCGCCAGGAATGCAAAGCCCCGGGTTCCAAGCCACGCAACCGACACCGCACCCAGGAGCACAACGGCCGAAACAGGTACGGTTCGCGCACGGGCGCGTCGAAACGCTTCGCCCAGCGACTCGCCGCCGAACAGCCAGATTGCCGTTCCGGCTGCCCATGCGCTGCTCACTGCGGCCGCAGCCAGCAAGAGGGCGGTCAACAGCACCCACACGGCGGCATGGTCGGGAATCCACAGCAGACCAACCCATACCGCCACACAGAATAGTCCAGCGAGAGACACGACGAGCGCAGGAGCCCGGCGCTGCCAGACCAGGTCGATCGCCTCGCGGATCATTGGACCTCCAGTGCGGCGGGCGCCGACGCGGCCATCTTGCGGGGATCGTACATCGGTTCCACGCGCGCCGGACTCATCCGATAGTTGCCGGGATTCACCGCCTTCAGAACGTAGAAGTACTCCGCCTGCCCGCGATAGAAATCGCGCTCGAAGAGTGCCGCGCGGTCGTCGCGATACTCACGCCGCGTCCAGAACGCTTGCCACCAGGGCGGGCGCTCCGCCAGGTCGTACGCCGCGTCATTGCGAATGAATTCGAGTCCGGCGGGAATCGGATCTTCGATCAGCAGGTAGCGCCTCTCGCCGCCGCGCACCGTGAGCCGGACCGCGAGGGCATCGCCGGGGCGGACGGCTCCCGCCAGCGGCTCAAGATCGTGAACAATGCGGTCGCCGTCGCGCCTCGGCGCCAGCCGGAAATACTGCCGCGAGATCGTCAGGCCATCGGAGTACGCGTCCCGAGGCTCTTCCGAGAAATACGTGGTCCGGGCGGACCAGTAGAGCTTGCCCGATCCATTCTTCGTCACCCGGATCCGCACAGGGCCGGCCAAATCAGCGGCTGGAACGCGGATAACCGGAGTGTCGGTTGCCAAACTGTCGGCGGGCGCAAACCGCTTCGTAAGCACCTGCTTGCCGTTGATTTCGACGCTCGCGGTGAAATCGGGCCGCAGCTCGCCGCTAATCTTCACGTACTCCATGAGGCCGCCGATCACAAACGCAGTCTGCTTCGTACTCGACCAGTAAGCGCCTTCGTTGCGATGCGCCACCAGCCACTGCGCCGCTTTCTCAAGCAGCGGACTGTCCGGGCGGACCTGCGTCAGAAACTTGAGCGCATACGCGGTCGCTTCGGCCGACGCGTCGGCGCCGGTGTCCAGGATTGAGTCGCGTTCCACCTTCCAGTGCGCCTCGACCGGGTCCACGATCGCCTCGCGTTCCAGCCTCGCAGCCAATCCCGCGGCGCGCGGATCGCCCGACCGCAAGTAGGCCAGGCCGAGCACGGCGACTCCGTAAGGCGTCAGTTTCGCTTCTCCGGCCGCCACGGCATTGAGAATTTCGGCGCTCCCCTGCCCCGCCAGGACAATGGCCTGCGCCATCTGCGCACGCTGGTCCGGCGCGAGATCGGGGCCTGCGATCGCCTGTTTCAGCCACTCCGCACCGCGTGCGATGGCATCGCCGCGCACGGCGTACCCCGCGGCGCGCGCCTCGGCGAGTCCCGCCACCACGTAAGCCGTCATGAACGGACTGGAGTCGTCGCTCTCCCACCATCCCCAGCCGCCGTCATCGTGCTGGAGGTCGCCAAGCCTCGCGAGGCCCGCGCGGACGCGGCGGTTCAACTCGGCCTGATCGATCCGCACCGGGACGTTCAACTCCTTCATCACGCGCGTCACCAGTACGTTCGGAGCGAAGCTCGACATCGTCTGTTCCGTGCATCCGTAAGGATACGTGGATAGGTACTCGACCGCCCCCAGAACCGCGCCCGCCACGGAAGGAGAAACCCGCACTTCGAGCGTTCTCGATTCCGGATCCGAATCCGGTGGGAACGAAAGCGTCAGGTCCTCGTCGCCGGATGCCTCCGTCAGTGAACCCGAGCGGGCATCAGACAGCTTGACGCCAAACGGATTCACCGGCAGAACGATCTCGAGCGCATCGGACTCCTCATCGGTCAGCGCCTTGCCCAGCAGCTTCGCTTCGCCGGCACGTGCCGCCCGAACACGGAAATCGACCCGCGCATCGCCTCCGGCGGGCACTTCGACATCGGTCGTCTCTCCGGAAATCAACTCGAGTCCAGCCATTTCCAGCGAAATGCGCGCCGTCTTCGCAGACGCCAGATAGTTATGCACGAGCGCGGAGATCGTTACCTCGTCCCCCTTCGTGAAAAACCGCGGCGACGACAGCCGTAGCATCAGGTTCTTCCGGACGATGGTCTTCTCCAAAGCGGATCCGACGTCGGTCCGCCGCGTGACAGCCCGCGCGGTGGCGCGCCAGGTGGTGAGCGAATCAGGGAAGCGGAAGCGCGCGGTGGCCTTGCCCTGGGCGTCTGTCTGGAGAGAGGCGACCCAGTAAGCCGTATCCGGAAAAGCTTTGCGAACACGAGGCTCCAGCAGCATCTCCGGTTTCAACTGCGCCAGCGCCCTGGGACGGAGGCCGGCCAGTTCCATCTGCCGCCGTCCGGCCTGGCCATGGAAGTAGAAGTTCAGCGACGACTGCGTGCCAACTCGGTTCCACACGTTGGCGTAGAAATGTTTGAAGAGGTCGGGCGTGCGATCGGGGCGGATGGAATAAATCGCCTCATCCACCACACCCAGACTGACCTCCGCCGCCACCGGCCGGCCCTGGCTGTCGCGCGCCGTCACTGTGTAGACAGCTTCCTCGCCCGGCTGGTACTGCGGCTTCGCCGGCTGCACGTCGACCTGAAGCTGGCGGCCGGCTGCCGGCACGCGCAGATTCTTCGTGCCGTGGAACAGCTTGCCGTCACGGATGAACGCAACGGTGACGAAGACATTCGGCGTGTATGCCGCCGCGATCGGGATCTCCAGCGTCACCGCGGGCTCCGTGGTCTCTAGCACGCGCTCGAAGAAGACGCGTTCGCGTTCGGCTGTGACGAGCAGGCGCGCCGCCGGCTGGCCGGTCACGACCAGCACCTTCGCGGTGTCGCCGGGCTGATACGACGGACGGTCCGGGACAATCTCAACGCCAGTGCCCCGCGATGTGTCCCAGGACAGTCCGGGACCGGTTATCCAAAGCCAGGTCGTCGTTTCCACGGTACGGCCCTCGGGAGTGGTTGCGGTGGCGCGCATCCGGTACGAACCGGGCCGGGCGACGGAAAACGTAAGCCTTCCCTTACCCGTGCTATCCGTCCGTCCCTCCGCGCTGGCGATCTGCCTGTCGGTCAGCAGTTCGCCGCGGACCGCCGTCTCGACAGGCTTGCCGTCGTAATCGAGCGCCGTCACGACGAAGCCGGCCTGCTGGCCTGCCTCGGCCACGTACCGCTCCGGACGCGCGTTCAGAAAGAATGAACCTCGCGTGGCCAGGACCGAACCGCCTCCCGCGATCTCGCGATTGGCCGCATCCATCACGCGCGCCTCCACCCGGTAACGCAGATCGATCGCCTCGTCGCGGGCAAGTGCGTCAATCGTAACCGTTAACTTACCATCGGCGTCGAGTTCGCCCGTACCTTCGGCCACCTGCTCCTGGTCGTAGAGATTCTCTTCGTCTTCCTCCGGTTCTTCGCCGGACAGCATCCAGGTCCAGTACCGGCCGCGGTAGACGGCGTACGTGACCTTGGCGCGAGCCACAGGCTCGCCGAAGAAATACCGGGCGGCGATCTCAACGGGCACGCGCTCTCCCTGCAGCACGCGTCGTGTCGAGGGAGTCACGCGCACCTGATACTCCGGTTTTCTGTACTCCTCCACGTGAAATCCCGAAGTATGCTCGGCGCCATCGGCGTGCACCTGGATGGAGAAGTACCCGAGAGCCGCATCCGACGGAATGGTCCAGCGCCCGTTGACGGTTCCCATCGCGGAGATGGCGGCCTCCTGACGGTGGACAGTCTGCCCATCGGGGTCGGCGATCTCGATGCGCACCTGGCCTCCCGGCAAGAGGAACCCACCTTCCTCGCGGCTGCGGAGGATGGCCTTCCACTCCACCGTGTGCCCCGGACGGTATACCGGGCGATCCGTGTAGACAAGGCCCACGGCGCGCTGCGCGGATTGATCGCGGAACAGCCAGGAATACAGGCTGGCGATGGCAAAGTCATCGCCATGCCGCGCGAGTACGGTCGCCGAATTCGCCTCAGCCTGGAAGTCTGTCTCCACGGCGCCCTGCGTGTCGCTGACCAGGCGCGCGTGCTCCTGCTTGGCCGCCCAGAACAACACAGGCACGCCGCTGACGGGCGTCCCCGTCTGCCGGTCCAGCGTGAGCGCCTGAATCCGTCCGGGCGAGGTCTTCGTCAGCAGCACCAGGTCGCTGATGATCGCAACCGTGTAAGCGCGGAGGTCTTCGTGCGCGGCCTCCACCAGATACAGCCCCTTATCCGCGACTGGAATCTGGACCGTGGCCGACTCCCAGCGCCTGCCTTGCGCCGCGGGCTGGCGCCACACCGCAACCACCTGCTGCGAATTCAGGAGCGGCAACGTGGCGTACTGCGAGGCTCGCGCGGGAGGCGCGGTTGGCGGCGGCGGAACCAGGCGCGCGCGGATCAGCGAGCGCGACTCCGGGCTATACTGCGCGCGAACCGAATTCACCAGGCGCGTCCGCAGACGGCGCTTGAGGCTGTGGAACTGTTCAATGAGCGTAGGCTCGGAAACCTCGGGCTCCCCATCCCCCTGGTGACGGTGCACGTCTTCCTGTTTGCGGAAGAACTCGATCGGGTCCCGGACCTTGTAGACGCGGAACTCCAGCGAATCCACGTTCTGTGTCCAGAGCTGGACTGTGGGCGTTTCGCCGGGACCAAACGTGCGGTTCGTGCTGAGGGAGAAGTAGGGCCTGCGCTCCTGCTGGGCACTCACCGGGATCAGGATTAGAAGAAGAGCCGCCAGGAACGCCAGCCGCATGCCACCGCCTCCCAGGGGGCAGGATAGCAGGCTTCACTCCCGCAGAATATTCCACCTGAAGATCCCCAGGAAGTTGCCGTTCCCCCCCTTGGGACGCCAGCGCGGCGCGGGATGCCGCAGGAGTTCCTCCACCGTCGGACGCCGTACTTCACCTGGACCCCCGCCCAGCGGCCCCGTGTGATACACGAGCCGCGGCGCGGGATCGGCCTCAAATTGGCTTGTCCCCAGATACACCATCACATGGAACGGCAGGTCCTGCTCGAGCTGCTGGAAGAACAGCAGATCGCCCGGCTCGGCCATCGTCATGTCTCGCGTGACGCGATGCGAGTTCCAGCGCATCAGGTGCAGCGCGTCGGCGAACTGGGCGAAGCGCGCGCGTTCCAGATCCTCCGGAGCGAAAGGACCCGGCGTCACACGAAACAGGTTCGCTCCGAGGGGCGTATACGGATAGCGGTACTTGGCGACGGAACCTTCCGCGGGCACGCCATCCAGCCGCAATTCCGATGCCCACGCGCCGGTGTGCTCGCGCAGCGCTTCGCGGTAAGCGAAGCGGACGAGCCCGGCGCAGTCGGAAACTTCGCGCGGCAAGTCCGGCGGCTCGCGGAAGTACTGCTGCTCGGCCAGGAAGGTGAACCAGCGGACGAACGTGCGGCGGTCGCCGGCATCATCGAGGCGGAGGAAGTCCGGCGTGCCGTCGCCCGCGCGATCCGTCATCGCGGGACCGGCGGGGGCGGGCGCGAGTCCGCTGCCGCACGCGGCGCAGAACAAAGCGAGAGCCGCAATCAGGCGCACGCCCAATGGATACCACGGCGCGCTACGATGGTCGGCGCGATGGCGCGATCGATCTTGTTTTCCCGTATGCGGCGCTGGCTGGCCGCGGCGTCCGGCGCAAAACGTGTCAGCCGCCGCCGGTTCCTGCAAGCGGCGCTGCCGTTGGCGGCGAGCCCGGTCTTGCTGCATGGCGCGCAACCGCGGGTGGCCATTGTCGGCGCGGGCATCGCGGGTCTCTACGCCGCGTGGCTGCTCAAGCAGGCGGGCGTTGAAGCAACCATTTTCGAATCGTCGAAACGCAGCGGCGGCCGGATGTATTCGGCCACCGGCACTCTGGCGCCCGGCGTGACCACCGAGCTGGGTGGCGAGTTCATTGACACAGGACACACCGAGATCCTGCGCCTTGCGAAGCGTTTCGGTTTCGAACTGATCGACGTGGAAGCGCCTGAAGAGAAGGCGCTCCAAAGCGAAGCGTTTCTGTTTGGCGGAATGCTGCGGCCGGAAAAGGAGGTGCACGCCGCCTTCGCCGCGGTAGCGCCACTGCTGGCGCGCGACATCGCCGCCGCCGCGCGCAACGCAGCCCGGTACGACCGCTTGTCCATCGCGGCGTATCTCGATTCCATCGGAGTCAGTGGCTGGCTGCGCGCGCTCTTCGACGTCGCGTTCCAGACCGAGTACGGGCTTGAGCCGGGCGAGCAGACCGCGATGAACCTGCTCGCGCTGCTGACGGCGGAACCCGACGGAACCGTCACGCTGTTCGGCGAGAGCGACGAACGCTACAAGATCCTGGGTGGTAACCAGCGTATCCCTGACGCACTGGCGGGCGAACTCACCGGCCAGATCCGCCACGAGCATCGCCTGGAGGCGTTGACGCACCAGGACGCGGGCTACCGGCTCAGTTTCGAAAACGGTCGCGAAGAAACCGCGGACGCCGTGCTGCTCACGCTGCCGTTCACGATGCTGCGGCGGGTAACTCTGCGCGTGCCGCTGCCGCCCGCGAAGCGCTACGCCATCCATGAACTTGGGTACGGCACCGATGCCAAGCTGATGTTCGGAGTCCGGCGCCGCCTCTGGCGGGACGCCGGCTACGGCGGCAACCTCTTCAGCGACGAGCCGTTCCAGCTTGCCTGGGACAGCAGCCGGCGCCAGCCCTCGGAAGCGGGCGGCATGACGATGCTGTGCGGCGGACGCGCGGGAGTCGCCATGGGCGCCACAGATGCCGAACGGCTCGTCGGGCAGTGGATGCCGTCGCTCGAGAAAGCGTGGAAGGGTATTGGCGCGGCCCGCACCGGCACGGCGGCCATGTTCCACTGGCCCAGCCATCCGCACACGCTGGCGGCCTACACCTGCTACCGCCCGGGACAGTGGACGCGCATCCGCGGCCACGAGTTCCGCCCGGTGAGCCGTCTGCACTTCGCCGGCGAACACACGAGTCTCGACTTCCAGGGATACATGGAAGGCGGCGCGGAAACCGGCAAGCGGGCCGCCCGCGCGATCCTCCGCCAATCCGGTCTGCCCGTGCCATTCTAAGGAGATGCTGCGCTTCGTCTTCGTCCTGCTGCTTGCCGCCCATCTGGCGGCCCAGAGCCTGCCGCTGGCGCCTCCGGAGACGCTGGGTTTCTCGCCGGAACGGCTGCGCCGCCTGGACGCACTGATGGACCAATACACGCGCGACGGCAAGATCGCCGGCGCCGTGACCTTCATCGCGCGGCACGGCAAGGTCGCCCATTTCCAGACCCACGGACACCGCGATCTCGAATCGAAGCAGCCCATGACCCGCGACACGCTGTTCCGCATCGCCTCGATGTCGAAGGCGATCACGAGCGTCGCCGTGATGATGCTGCTGGAAGAGGGCAGGGTCCGGCTGAACGACCCGGTGTCCCGCTTCATCCCCTCGTTTGAGAAGACAACGGTGCTGACGGCGAGCGGGGGCAGCGAGCCGGCCAAGCGGCCGATCACGATCCGCCACCTGCTCACCCACACCTCCGGCGTTTCCTACGGCGCGAATGCGGCCGCCAAGCGCTACCAGGACGCCGGCGTCCACATGTGGTACTTCGCCGACAAGGCCGAGCCCCTTGCCGCCGTCATCGACCGGCTCGCCAAACTGCCCTTCGATGCGCATCCGGGCGAACGCTACATCTACGGATTCAATACGGACATCCTCGGGCGAGTCGTCGAAGTGGCGTCCGGCATGGCGCTCGACAAGTTCTTTGAGACGCGGATCTTTCAGCCCCTGCAGATGCATGACACGCACTTCTTCCTGCCGCGGGAGAAGGCCTCGAGACTGGCGACTGTCTACGCCGCCACCGAGAATGGCCGGATCGTGCGCGCGCCGGACAAAGGCCGCGAGGCACAGGGCGAATACGTCGAGGGGCCGCGGCAGTGCTTCTCCGGCGGCGCCGGACTCGTCGCCTCAACGGACAACTACGCGCGTTTTCTCGAAATGCTGCGCAACGGCGGGACGCTCGACGGGGTCCGTATCCTCAGCCCGGCGTCGGTCGCGTCCATGACATCGAATCACGTCGGCGACATGTTCCAGGACGGCGAGATGGGCTTCGGATTGGGTTTCTCGGTTGTGGAGCACATCGGCAAAGCAGGGCGTCTGGCATCGGTGGGCGAGTATGGCTGGGGTGGCGCCTACTTCACCCAATACTGGGTCGCGCCCAAGGAAGGCGTCGTGGCGCTCTTCATGACGCAGCTTCTGCCGGCCCGCGGACTCGACTTGCAGGACAAGTTCCGCGCGCTGGTGTACCAGTCCATCGTGGGACCCGGGTTGTGATCTAATGCGTGAATCAGCGGGGAGGCGGAGTGCGATGAAACGAACGATCGTGAGCGGCGTGTTTGCCGCGTTGCTGGGCCTGGGATGGATTGCCAGCACCGGTATCGCCCAGGGACCGAAGGTCAGCGGGCAGGGCGCGATGAAGTTCCGCGTCTTGTACACCGCGTCCCACCTGCCGCCTGAGGCGCAGGCGTCCATCAAGGCGGCGCACGGCGGCTTCGCCGTGGACACGCGACCGGGCAAGGGTGAGACGTACTTCGCGATCAAGGGCGCGGGCATCATCCAGATCAGCCCCGACCTCAAGCGCACGCGCATGCTGAAGACCCCGGCGGCGATGAAGGACACGAACATGCACAACGCCACGATCTGGTTCGGTCCGAACGGCACGCCCTACCTGACGTTCCCGGGCAACGAATCGCGGCAGGTGTTCACGACCGATCTCAATGGCACCCTCGTGCACACCCTCGCGCCGCCGCCCGCGGGCACCGACCTCGGCCACCCGGAGCCAACGAACTATTTCAAGAGCGACGGCCCGTTCATCCCGACCGACGTCGAATATCTGGACGGCATGTTCTACATCGCCACCGGGTACTCGAAGTTGGATTACGTTCTGACCGCGCGCGTGCAACCGAAACCGTTCCAGGCGGTGTGGCACGATCTGTCGTTCGGCGGCAAGGGCACGGGCGTGGGCCAGTTCGGCACGGGCCACGGCATCACGGTGCCGCCGGGAACCCGGCGCATCGACGTCGCCGACCGCCCGCATTCGGAGATTGACCGCTTCACGCGCTACGGCCAGTACATCTCGACGCTGAGCCTCCCGCAGGGTTCGTTCCCGTGCGATATCGACTACCTGGGCAACTACGCCACGGTGGGCGCGCTGCACGGACCCGACCGCACGAAAGGCGCTCCAATCTACATTCTGGAAAACGACCGCCTCATCTCGACGATCATGGCGAAAGAGGAACTGGGTCTTGAGACCTTCCAGCACATTCACAACGCGGTGATGCGGCAGGTCGGAGGCAAGTATTACCTGATCGTGCAGGCGTGGAATCCGGGCGACTTCGCGATTCTCGAACAGGTGATCTAGCCGCCGCCATGATTCGCGCCACGGCGCTGCTTCTGCTGCTCTGTTCCGCCTCCTTCAGTTCAGAGGAAGCTGAGACACTTGCAGTGCTGGCGCGCACCGCTCCGCCGGAGTTCGCCGCGGATGCTCTGCTGCTGCTCGCGGAAGATGAATCGCTCGGTGCCGGCGCACGCGTGGAGTGGGCAGTCGAAGCCTTCCGGACGGCCGTCCGTGCCCGCGACTCCGCATCGTGGATTCGATATCCGGGCCGGATGGCCGACAGCGTCAATGGACTGCGGGGAAACGCCGCGCGGCTGGGCTTGGACGCCCTGACCCTCCGCGGCCGCGCTGTCCGTGTCCTCCTGAAGCTCGACAAGCGTCACGCTTACGAACTGTTCGCGGAGTACGGACTGCCGGACACACCGGCCGTACCATGCCGCTCGGAGATGGTGCCGGATCCGGCGGCCTATTTCGAGACCGTACGCGAAGTGATCGGGTCCGTGCGGACGGACGCCGACCGCGATCTGCTTGGCGGAAAGGATCGGGTCGCGCTGCTGACCGAGGCGCTCCGGCTCGCCCGGCATCCGATGGCGGTTGCCGCCGCCATTGAACTGCTCACCGGCCTCGCGCTCAGCCCAGAGGAAGTGGCGGCCGTGGCGCCTGTTCTTGGCGCGAGTTTGGCCGCTGCGCTTGGAGGCGACCGGTCGTTCACCGCGGCACAGTCACGCACCGCGCGGGTGGAACGCGTCGCGGTCCTCTTGAAGGAGGCGGAGATCGATGCCACGCCGCTGGTGGCTGCGTATCGAACGTACCTGGTCCGCCACTTCGGCGGCGACCGCTGTGCGGAGGCTACGGAACAGGCGACGCGGGCGGAAGCGGAGAAGTTCGACCAGATGGTGACGCGGCTTGGCCTGGCCGGGCGTGTCGCCCCCATAGACGAGGAGGAGTCGCGGCCTCGCAGGCTTCTCGACGCAGCCGAAGACGAGATGATGTGGGACTCGCCGCATGACCGGCGAGTTCTGCGCAGCTTGCGGCAGCTACGCTTCAACGCGAACGACGAACCCTATACGGCGTCGGAGAAGGCCTCTCTGGAATGGCTGCGGTGGGCGGACGAAGTCGTGCTTGAGGTGGAGGAATGGCAGCCCGAGGGCAGCGCGCTCAGGCAGATGTTCCTGAAATGGTCCGCCTACTCGAGCCTGATCGACGTGCTGCCCGAAGGGGCTGAACACCAGCGTGCCGTTTCGCTGCTGATTGCGTTTCTCGTTTCCAGCTACGAGGAGGAACATCACGTCGAGTGGTATGAGCTCGTCACGAACACGGCTGTCCGGTCGAGAGACCTTCCCGCACAGCAGCGGGAACTCATCTGGAACGCCTTTGCGCATTCCGGGAATCCGGCGCTGGCTCTCCGCGCGGCAATCGAACGGTGGCGCTACCGGTGACCGGACTGGCCTCCGCGTGTCTCGCCCGCCTTCTGATCAAGTCGCGGTTCACCGCCCCCAGCGACGGAAAGTATCCGGCGAAGCCGGCATCGGTGCGATCCGGGGGGTGCAGGCCGGGGCGGAAGTCCTTGAGCCGGAAAAGGTCGGTCGCGGCGATCACCGCGCAGCCCCAGGCGCGATACTCCATCGTCCCCTGTGCCCAGGCGCGATCCGGCCCGACCCAGAGCGCGTAGCCCATACCCTACCGCAACCCGCGCATCCGTTCGGCAAAGGCCTCGTACGATCCCGGAGACCGCTGGTTCATCCATTTGGCGAACTCCGCGCCCACGGTTTCCAGATTGTGGTAGAGCATCTGGTCCCGCGTGGCGGCGCGCCAACTGGCGATCATCGGACGCAACCGCTCCCAAACCAGGAGAAGCTCACGTCCGCTTTGGAAGAAGAGGTCTTTCTGCAGAACACCCGATGCCACAATGGACGCTACCATCTCCCAATACGTGGTCACCTGGCGGAAAAACGCGTTGGCGTCCGTGCCGGGAGGGCATGCCTGGATGCACTCTTCCCAGGATTGAAACTTGAAGCTCGACGCAAACCACGCCCGTGCCTCGCGCAAACGGGGTTCGCGGCGCATCTCGTAGAGCCGCAGGATCAGGTTGACGTCATCAATGTTCGCGGAACGGTCCATAGGCTTTCATGATCGCACCGGGATCAGCGCCTCGGGATCGCGTCCAGAAAGCTGACCACGGCATCGCCGAAATCGCGCTCCACTTGCGGCGTGAACGGCGACGTGCGCGGCTCGTAGCCGCCTTCCCGGAACGCCTCGGCCGTAGGCAGGTAGCCGAGCCAGCCGTTCGTGTAGCCGAAGAAGAACGTATTCGGAAACGGGGATTCGTCGCGCGCGCGGAAGGCGATCTCGCAGAACATCTCGACCGGAGCGCCCCAGGCCACGGCGTCGCCGATGCGCAGGAAGCGCACCGGAATCCGCACAAGATCCGCGCCGCCGGGGCCTTTGGCGGCATAGTGCGGCAGTTCCGCCGGCCAGCCCAGCCCGGACTTCCGCGGCGTCTCCACCCACGTTTCGCCGAGCCACAGTTTGGTGTCGGCAGTCCCCAAGGCCAGACTGCGGTACGCGTCGAGGATCCGGTTGCCCAGCAGAACACGGAACTCGCCGAGATGAGCGCTCTTGGGATCCGCCTGCACCGAATAGATCGGCGCGATGTTGCCCGCAGCGCCGTTCACGTACAGCACCGGCGCGCCGATCTGCTGCTCGACATGCGTCGCGACGATGCCGGGCGCGTCCCCGCTGATCTCAACAAAGCGGCCGCTCATCGCCGTTCCGTGCATCGCGTAGTTGGCGATGAGCGCGATCGGCGTGCCGTCGGGGCGGTCCAGCCGGATCAGACCGATCTGTCGGTCTACCGGGCCGTCCGGATTCAGTCCGAGCGAGATCGTCCCGTTCAGATCGCGCGCCCGGCGGTTGATGTTGGCGCGGGCGAAGCCCTTGCCCGCCGCGGCGCGTGCCGGTTCCAGCTTCGCGCGCGCTTCTTCAATCCCGGAAATCAGCGATTCCTGGATGAACTGGAGATATTCGCGGCTCCAGGGGTGCTCCGAGCGGCCCTTCAACAGGACGTCGTACACGCCCGGCGGACCCACCTCCGGAGCCGAGTGTGTGTGGGTGACCGTCCACCACACCTGCCGGGGTTCGATCCCGGTCCGTTTCTGGAGTTCGGCGGCGAAATCGTCGTAGACCGAGGGCGAGAACACACAAAGATCGGAGGCGACCAGGTACACCTGCGTCGCGCCGTCGTCAAGTGCCACGATTCGGTGGAAGATCGGATCGTGGACGCCGGTGGACTGCCGGGCGCCGTACCCCATCAGCCATTGCGGGGTCTTTGGGGTGATGTCCACCTTCACGGCGGACGCCCGCAAGGCGGCCAAACCGGGAGCGGCAAGGACGAGGAGAGCGAACAGAGCGCGAAGCATTGTTATCAGGGTATACCCGTCAGCGCGGATCCCACGCGATCCCCAGTTGCTTCGCGATCACCGCGGCGGCGTCGACCGCCGTGGGACGCCGCGGCAGTTGCAGGCCGGGTCCGCGGCCGATCAGGATGGCCTGCATGTCGTCGCGCTCCGGCCAGAAGCCGTGCTCGCCGGCCGGTTCGGCCAGGACGCGCACGGGGCCGCTCTCGAGCCGGGTCGTCATACCCCATCCCGGCGCCACGTCGAACGAAAGATCGGCGCAGGCGGCGCACTCGTATCCGTAGCGGCCCTGGCTGCGGGCCGGATCGAAGAAGCGCGTCACGATGCGGCCCCCTGTGCGCGGATCCTTCACCGAGGTCAGCGCCTTCTCCACTTCGCGCAACAATTTCCGGCGGTCTTCGGGCGGAACGACGCCATCCTTCCAATCGGTCGTATTCAACAGGACGCCGCTCCTCACCGCAACGGCCCGGGAGCGGGCGGCGTCCATCCTTCCTTCCGCGTCAACCGCAAGCAGACCGGCGTCGTGCAGCACGGTGTTCACGGCGAGGTGCCGGGAAACGCCCGTCATCCCGTGGTCGCTCATGAACAGCAGCGTGTCGTCAGGTCCGGCCAGGGAGGCGAGCGCTTCCAGCCCGCGGTTGACAGCGGCATAGGCCCAGCGGCGGCAAGCGGTAATCCGCGCATCCGGATCCGGGCGCAGCCACAGGTGGTCAGTCTCATCGGGGAAGTTCAGATACCCCAGAAAGAGGTCCGGCTGGCGGCGCTCCCACAACCATTGCATTTGTGAGGCGGCCTGCCGGACGACGTATTCGACAGCCTCCAGGTAGCGGCGCTCGGCGGTCCCGTCGCCTCCCTGGGCCAGCACGGCTCCGAATTCTCCCTGGCGCAGCAACTGGCTGGGTCCATTGCCCACGAAAGGTCCGCGCGTGGCGATCAACTGTGCGGCCAGGTCCTTTTCGCCCGCGCAGGCGAGTTCGGAGACGGCGTTCTGGTGCAGCAGAAAGTCCGAGCCCCGCGGCGCGAGGTGGAACAGGCGGAACGAGACGGCGTTGCCGTCCGGCAGCGGCAGAGGATCGGAATAGTGCCGGGCCAGCGGCCGGCCGAGCGGCGGGGTCGACTCGAGTGGCTCCGCGCGGACCAGGACCCAGCGGCCGGGATCGATGGCGACGGCGAGGGCGTCCCCCCAAATGGCGGCGTGGAAGTGGTACGGCCCCGTGGTCCAGGTGACAAACCGCTGCGGACGGCCGGCGCGCGGCAGCCCTTCGGTCCAGAACGCCCCGTCCTCGTCTTTGACATTCGCCGGCCGGATCGCGGCATGCGGCGTGATGCGGGCGGTCTGGTAGCCATTGCAAACCACCGGCGGCTGTGGCAGATCGAGGCCCGCCGACTGGGGCGTAAACGGGTACGCCTGGGTCACCTGGAACGCGGCGACACTGCGTCCCTGACGCGCGGCGGCCACCCAGAGCGGCTCGGCGGCGAGGAACGTGGAGCGGAAGCCGTTCCCTCGCTCAAGAAACGTGTGCGCGGCCCGGGGCAGCATCGGCGGATCGTTGGAGGCGATGCCGTTGCGTCCGGCCCAGACGCCGGTATAGAGAGCGGCGTGCGAGTTGGCGGTGGTGCTGGGAAACGCCGGGATCATCGGGCGCGCCGATCCGGCGCCGGCGGTCGCGTCGAGAACGGCCAGTTCGCGCGCCGCTGGGTCCTGCCGCCAGACGTGCCATCCGGCTCCGTCGAGGCTCAGGGCGATGACGCGCGCATCGGCGGTCGCGGCAAGAATGAGGAGGCAAAAGAAGACCCGTGGCATCTGACATGGTAGCGGAGGTGGGACTCGAACCCACACGAGGGTTACCCCTCAGCGGATTTTAAGTCCGCTATGTCTACCGATTCCATCACTCCGCCGCGCTCCTCTTAGTATGTCAGTTCGCCCCGGTTTCATGCGCGAAGCCGTGCATGTACCATAATCGAGGACATTGCCTCACCGGCGAATCCGATTCCGCATGGATCAACGATGTTGAAGAAGTTCCTCCTCCTGACCTTTCTCGCCCTGCTCCTCGCCATCGGCGGGGCCCTCGGCTACCTCTCGCTGCGCCAGCCTGCCGTGCAACCTCCCCGGCAAGGCTCGGTTCCGATGACCGAAGACCGCGTCGCCCGCGGCAAGTATCTGTTCGAGAACCTCTACCACTGCTCCAGTTGCCACTCGGAGCGCGACTTCTCGCGGTTCGGCGGCCCGACTGTCGAGTCCGGCCGCGGCGCCGGTTGGGTTATGCCGCCCGAACTCGGGTTGCCCGGACGGATCGTGGCGTCCAACCTCACGCCGGACCCCGAGACAGGTCTCGGCTCCTGGACTGACGGCGAGAAGATCCGCGCCATCCGCGACGGCATCTCGCGAGACGGCCGGGTCCTGTTTCCGATGATGCCTTACGAGTTCTACCGGGAGATGGCGGACGAAGAGGCTGAAGCGATCGTCGCCTATCTGAACTCGCTCCCGCCGGTGCGCCGCCGGCATCCCGCCACCAAGATCGCGTTTGTTCCGGCGCTGCTCATCAAGAGCGTACCGCGTCCAGCCGGAACTGTGGCGATGCCGGACACGGGCGACCGGGTCCGGTATGGCGAATACCTGGCCAAAATGTCCGGCTGCATCGAGTGCCATACCCCATTCGTGCGCGGCGAACTGCTCCTGGAGCAGAAACTCGCGGGCGGGCGGCGTTTCGACCTGCCTGCGGGGTCGGTCGTCTCGGCCAACATCACGCCGGACCCGTCCACCGGAATCGGCGGCTGGACCGAGGAACAATTCATCGAGAAGTTCTACCAGTATCGGGACTACGTCGAGAATGGACCGCCAGCGGTAGATGCGCAGGGATTCACCATCATGCCTTGGCTGAATCTCTCGCAGGCGTCACGGGAGGAACTCGGCGCGATGTACGCCTACCTGATGACGCAGCCGGCGATCCGGAATCCGGTGGAGACGCATCCCGCGCAGTAGCTACGGGTACCGCTTCCAGCGTTCCTTCCAGTCGCGGAGGAAGTCGACGCGCCAGCGCGAGATCGTGGCCTGGCAGGTTTCGGCCGGAGCGTCAAGGTCCGTGTAGTAGTTTGGAAAGCGGTCCGGCTGAGGACGGGTGAACTGGCCGCCCCAGCTTTCGCGCGTCGGATCGTCCGGGTTGCCGAGGTTGGCCAGAAGCGGGGACAACAGGTAGAGCATCGATGGGGAGTCGCCTTCCTTGAGCGTCCCGGCGGGCGAGGTCGCCAGGGGGAAATTGGCGCCGGGCAGGCCGTGCAAGCGGATGTGGACGCGCACGAATTCCTGGTTGCCCCATTCTCCGGTTTGCTCACCGCCCTGGTAGACGCCCCGGAAGGTGTCGCGGGACCGGAGCGGCATCACGCCGTTCTCGATCCACCACAGGGACGGCCAGCGGTCCGCCATGCCGTTGTAGACGAAATCGCGCGCCGCCGGATCGGCGCGGGTGTTGGACGAACCGATCACGTACAGGCGGATCTTCGGCGCGATCGACGGATCGTCATGGAGGGCCTGCGCGACGTCGGTCAACGATCCCCACACCAGAACCCACAGAGGGCGGCCTTTCCCTTCCGGGTCCGGCGAATTAGCCTGCCTCACGATCCACTCCGAGCCTTCGGTGCGGCGCGCGGGCGAAGGAGCGCCGGGCGTGAACTGTCCCTGGCGCACCAGCCCCACGGCCATTCCCTCGGAGATCAGTTCCGGGTACCCGTTTCCCCGCATGCTGTCGATTTCGATGCGGCGGATCCAGTCGCGGACCTTGCCGGCGGAGTTGCGGGCGCCCGGTCCGGGAGACGAGACAATCCCTTCGATCTTCAGAATGTCGGAGTAGTGAAGCAGGCGGTAGAGGGACTGAATATCGTCCGGATCGCCGCCCAAGTCGGTACTGACCAGAACCCGGTGCGTGTTCGCGCTCAGAGAGAGGCACCAGGCGAGCAGGACGGCAAGACGCAGCATCGCCCCATTATTGCAGCGCCGTCCTCATCCGTGAGCGTGTTCTTCGATCTCCGCCAGTTGCCACGGTGGCAACGCGTCGTCCATCGCCTCCCAATGAGCGGGATCGAGCGTGAACTCGTCGTCCGTCAGCAGCGCCGCCCGGAGCCGGGATTCGATGAGCTGACGGTCCATCTCCGCCCCGATAAACACAAGTTCCTGACGCCGGTCCCCCACCTCGGGATCCCACAAACTGGCAATCGAGTCGAGTTCGGCGGCGTCGGAGGGCCAGCTTCGCCGGTCCATGTTGGCGTACCAGAGCGCTGCGGGTTCGATCGACAACGAACTGCCCGCCCAACTCAACATGCCTGCGATACGGTGCCGGGAAGCGATCCACAGGTAGCCTTTGGCCCGCAGGACGCCATCCATTCCTTCGTCGAGGAGCACCTGAAACCGAACGGGATGGAACGGCCGCCGGGCGCGGAAAACAAAGCTCGAGATGCCGTACTCCTCGGTCTCCGGGGTGTGAACTCCGTTGAGCTCCTTGACCCAGCCGGGCAACGTTTGTGCTCGTTCCAGGTCGAACAGGCCCGTATTGAGAATTGCACCGGGGTCCACCAGGCCCCGTGTCGCGACCACATGACGTGCCTCGGGATTCAAATGCCGCAGGATGGCCTGCAACCGGCTCAGATCTTCGGCGCTCACCAGGTCAGCCTTGTTGATCACAAGGACATTCGCGAACTCCACCTGGTCGGCAAGCAGATCGGATATGGTCCGCGTGTCCTCCTCATTGGCGGCGAGGCCGCGCTCCTCCAGATCGTCCGAGAGCACGAACTCGTCGAGGAAAGAGGCGGCGTCGACCACCGTCACCATCGTGTCAAGCCGCGCCACGTCTCCCAGCGATTGTCCCTCTTCGCTCTCGAAGGTGAACGTGACAGCAACCGGCAGCGGCTCGGAAATCCCGGTCGATTCGATGAGGAGATAGTCAAAGCGGCCTTCCCGCGCCAGACTTGCGACTTCCTGCAGCAGGTCCTCGCGCAGGGTGCAACAGATGCAGCCGTTCGACATCTCGACGAGCCGTTCCTCCACGCGGTCCAGACGGGCCTCTCCCTGCTTGACGAGCTGAGCGTCAATATTGACCTCGCTCATGTCATTGACGATCACGGCGACGCGGAGGCCGTGACGGTGAGACAGGATGTGATGCAGCAGCGTCGTTTTGCCGGCGCCGAGGAAGCCGGACAGGACCGTGACCGGGAGTTTCGGGGTGTCGGGACTGGGCATAGGAATCTCCCAGCCTGACGGGTTTCGGCCGGAGCAGGTAACGATTTCCGGCGAACGGGACCAGCCGCGGCGGATGCGGCCCGGAAACGAAGGTGAGCGGTTCCGATGCCGGATGCAGGAGAAGAAAACAGGAGTCCCGGGTGGCGTTGCCTGCTATTGCAGGCGGGGGCGGTTCTGTTCGTTCAGCACGAGACCATCGAAGATGGCCAGAACCTGTTTCCGGTAGGAGTAGACGCGCTCCAGCGACTCCCGGAACGATGACTCGAAATCATTGGCACGTAGCCATTTCTCGAAAATCGGCCGGGGGATATCGATGTCCTGGCGGAGCGTCTCCACGTTGTGTCCGCGGAGGAACAAGCCATAGAAGAATGCCGCTTCCCGTTGCGGCGCCAGTGGATCCAGGTCTTCGCGGGACATAAGGTCGTACTCGACAAAAACGTCAGTATACGAAGGTTTGGCCGTTCGCGGCAAGTGCCCTCCCAGTCTGCCGGGGCAACACCTGGACGCACCCCGGGCGTATGCCTCACCGGGGCTCTCCTGGTGGTCTCACTTGGTGGACGGGCCTTGCCCGCAGCACGTTACATCAAGAAATCGGCGGGCGATTCCCAGCGGCCCGATGCCGCCGATCGGAAGGTGGCCTCGATCACGGCCATGTTGAGCAGAGCATCTTCCAACGGAACCGGGACGGCTCCGTCTTCGAGGATCGCGCGGGAGAACAGATCACCCTGGATCGTGTACTGGTCGCAGACCGCGGACTCCTCGGTCCGGACGGAGCCTGTATCGACGAATATCCGCGCCGGCCGTTCGGGCGGCGCGTTGAACGGGATTTCGATCTCGATCCTGCCCTGGGTCCCGAACGCTTGCATCCGCTGGTACGGAAACAGTTGCGTGGAACAGGTGAAAATCGCCTGGCCGGAGGGAAACTCAAGGACGGCGGATGCCAGGCGGTCTGTCCCGAACTCAGGGTCGTTCTCGGTCACGGCCGCCACGCGCCGCGGTTCAGCTTCGAACAAAAATCGCGACATCGTAATCGGGTAGCACCCGATGTCCATCACCCCGCCACCCCCGTACGCCGGAACGTTGCGGACGTTGGCGGGGTCGCGATTGAAATAGGAAAAGAATCCGGTGACCGAACGGAGTTCGCCGATCTCGCCCGACCGGACGATCTCCCGTGCCTGCAGCCACTGGGGATGCGTCTTCACCATAAACGCCTCGCCCATTTTCACCCCGGTCCGGTCACGAACAGCAATCAACTGCCGGACTTCCCGGGACGCCAGGCCAAGAGGCTTCTCGCACAGAACATGCTTTCCCGCCTGCGCTGCCCGGATCGACCAGGGCACGTGGAGATGGTTGGGCAGCGGGTTGTAGATCGCGTCGATGCCGGGATCTTCGAGCAAGGCTTCGTACGACCCGTACGCCTTCGGTATGTTCAGTTCCGCGGACGCATCCCGGGCTTTGTGCGCATCGCGGGAAGCGATCGCGGCCACCTCCGACCAGTCGCCCTGCTGCATCGCCGGGATGACCTTGCGAACGGCGATTCGCGCAACGCCCAGGATGCCCCAACGGACCTTCTTCATCGCGGCGCGCCCGTCATGCCCGGTGGTGATCCGGCCGCCAGTTTTTGATCGACTTCTTGATCTCGTCTGGCGACATGTTCTGCTCCGCAGCCTTGGCGGCGAGCGGGACGAATTCGTTGTCGGGTGCGAACCGGAGGGCGATCGTCTGGCCCATGGTCAACCGGGAATCGAGCAGCTTTCCGGTCAGGGCGAAATGGCGCAGGTTTTCTTCGGCCCGGACGGCCCGGTCCTGCACCTTCATCGGGAAGATGCGGCTGAAGAAAAACTGAAACACCATGCACACGCAAATGACGACCAGCAGCGCGGCGCTGTACAGGCGCTGGTGATCGCCGATCGACTGATACAGGTTCACGCAGGAACCGATCAGCGTAGCCACAATCAGGCCAAACAGCACAAAGTGAAAGAGCGGGACATACTGCGCGTGATTCTCGTAATTTTGCGGCTTCACAGGTTCGTAGTCTCCTTATTGCTTCCTTTTCTCCGCCAGGCGTCTCTTGACGTAGGCGTCGTACTCCTTCTGCAACTCGGGTGAGAGCGGACCGCCATAGACTTCGCTCGACTTGTACTTCCCCGTCATGAGTTTGTCCTTGGTCCATTCGTCCTTGATCTGCGTCAGTTCAGCCTTCTCGACGATCTCTTCGACCAGATGAGGCGGGATGAAGACCACGCCCGTGCGGTCGCCGAGCACGACGTCGCCGGGCATGACGGTCGCTTGCCCGATCCGGACCGGCTGGTTGATCGTGAGCACCAGGACGTTGGCGACCGCGGCAGGATGCGCGAGGCGGAAATAGACCTGGTGCGGCAGGTCGGCGATCCCCTCCAGGTCGCGGATGGTTCCTTCGACCACGGCGCCGGTGCGGGCGCGTCCCCAAATGGCGGCGTGCAGGTTGTCGCCTCCGTAGTTGTTGCCGGGCGCCGCGCCGATCAGGTCGATCACCGGGACATCGTGAAGTTCGAGAATGTCGATGGTCTTGTTCGTCGTGCGCGTGGTGAAGCCGGCGGCCTTGGCATCGGCGTCGAGCACGCTGGCGAGGTCGGGGCGGAAGGGCAGGTACTGCGCGGTCAGCGCGCGTCCCACCAGCTTCTGACCGGGCTTGAGGATCTGGAAGTCGCCGGCGTACTGGTTCACGTAGCCGTGCTGCCGCATGACGCCCCAGGCCTCCTCAACGGACATGGTACGCACACGATCCAGCAAAGCTTCGGGCACTTTGGGCCTGCCGTCCGGGAACCGTTCGAACTTATTGAGGGGCGTGTAGTGAATCATCTGCTCGCGCGACAGCCGCATCTGGGCCTGTAGCGCCAGCGAGCAGAGTCCGCACACAAGCAGGACGATGGCGCGGGTCATAGCAAAGAGACTGTATCACAGCCCGCGCCGGAGGTATGATGATCGAATCCATCATGCCGATCACGAACCGACGCACCCTCCTCCGGACTCTTGGCGCCGCGGGCGCCGGGCAGGCCCTGGCGCAGCCGCTGGCAGTGGCCGCCGCCGCTCCCGCTTCGGTTGCCTCCATGAAGTTCACCAAGTACGAAATGATGCCGGCCAGCGTGCCCATGGCCGAACGGGTGCGGGAAGCCTGGAGCGAGAGCTACAGGCTGCAGGGACGTTTCCAGACGCACTACGATCCGGTATTCGTCCGGCTGCACACGAACGAAGGCGTCGTGGGTATCGGTGAGTCGTTGATGGACCCGAAACGCACCGAAGCCGTGCTCAAAGGAATGGTCGGGCACTCCCCGTGGGAGTACCTGCAGGCGGACAACATCGGTGGCGTTCTGATGGCTGTGTACGACGTCCTGGGCAAGGCCACCGGGTTGCCCGCCTGCCGCCTGATGTCGCCGAACCCGAAATCGCGCATCTTTCACACCTACTGGACTCACTGCCTGCCGCCGGACCTGATGGCATCCGAAGCGAAACTGGCGGCCAGCCTCGGGTACCGGGTGCACAAAGTGAAGGCGCGCCCGTGGCAGGACCCGATCGAGCAGGCGGCGGCCATGTGCGCCGTGGTGCCGAAAGATTACCGCATCTGGGCCGACGCCAACTCGTCCTGGGGCTCGCCGACCCGCGCACTCCACTTCATCCGGAAACTGGCGGAGTTCCACAACTACTTCGCGATTGAGTCGCCGATCGAGTACCGCAGTGTGCCCGGCTTTCGCGAATTGCGTGACAAGTCCCCGCTGATGCTGGCCGAACACATGGGTCCGGAGCCGATGGTGTTCGTCCGGGAGAACCTGGTGAAGGCCTGGGTGATCGGCGGACCGGTGGGCCGGACGTTCAACCAGCGCGCGCTGATGGCCGAAGTCACCGGCATTCCGCTGTGGATCGAATATGGGATCCAGAGCGGTGTAGCCCAGCTCTTTCAGGCGCACCATGCGGCAGCGTTTCCCGGTGTCGAGTACACGATCACGATCATGCACTGTCTCGAGGACGACTGCATGGTGGAACCGCTCAAAATGGATGCCGGCTATTACTCGATGCCGAACAAGCCGGGCCTGGGCGTAACTCTCGACGAAGCCGCAATTGACAAGTACCGGGTGAAGGCCTGAACCGTTTATGATCTCCCGCTGTTTCGCATTCGCCGTGCTCTCGGCGCTGGCGCTGGGGAGCGCCTCGCCAGAGAAACCCTATGGCTTGGCAACCCGCGTGAAGTGGACGACGTCGCGGGTGGCGGGGTCCCCCGATCCTCCCGCGCCGTACACGCTCGTCCGGGCGTTTCCGCGGGTCACGTTCAAGGAACCTGTCTTCATCGCCCAGGATCCGCTGTCGGATCGCTTCATGGTGGCGGAATACGCCGGCCTGATCTACAGCTTCCGCCCGAGCGACCCGGAGGGGCGCAAGGACCTGTTCCTGGACATGAAGCGGGGAATCAGCGCCTTCTCGTTCCATCCGAAGTACGCCGAAAACGGCTTCATCTTCGTCTTCAGCCATCTCGATCCGAAGAAGGCCCGGAAGGGCCAGTTGAGCCGCGTGTCGCGTTTCCGCGCGGTGCCGGGCAGCGATCCGCCGCGCATCGACCAGGATTCTGAAACGATCATCGTCGAGTGGGAAGCGGGCGGCCACAACGGCGGCGAGGCGATCATCGGGCCCGACGGGTACCTCTACATCGCGACCGGCGACGGCTCGGGCGGCTCGGATCGCAAGCAAACCGGCCAGGGTGTAGACGATCTGCTTGCCGTGATGATGCGCCTCGATGTCGACAACCCGGACCCCGGGCGCGCGTATGGCATTCCCAAGGACAACCCGTTCGTCGGCATGCCGGGCGCGCGGCCGGAGATCTGGGCGTACGGCTACCGCAATCCGTGGCGCTTCAGCTTCGATCCCGTGACCGGGCGGCCCTGGGTGGGCGACGTCGGGCAGGATTTGTGGGAAATGATCGAGCTATCCTTCCCAGGCGCCAACCATGGCTGGAGCGTGACGGAAGGCTCAAACCCGTTCCACCCGAATGCGAAGCGCGGGCCCACTCCGATTGTGCCGCCGGTCGTGGAGCACCACCACACCGAGTGCCGGTCCATCACGGGCGGTTACGTCTATACCGGCGATAAGCTTCCAGAGCTGCGGGGAGCGTATCTCTACGGGGATTACGAGTACGGCAAGATGTGGGGCCTGCGCTACGACGCGGCCGCCAGCAAGGTGACATGGCATCAGGAACTGGCCGACACGGCGGTCAAGATCTCGAGTTTCGGGCTCGGACGCGACGGGTCATTCTACGCGCTGGATTACAACAGCGGCGAAATCTACGAACTCGCGCGGCGGCCGAAAGGCGTCAAGCAACCCCGCTTTCCCCGGAAACTGAGCGAGACCGGTTTGTTCCAGTCCGTGCGCCGGCATGAAGTGGCGCCGGGTGTGATTCCGTATTCGATCAACGCGCCGTTCTGGTCCGATGGGGCGCACAAAGAGCGGTTCGTCGCCATGCCAGGCGACACGGCGATCGAGTTCAAGGAAGCGAATCACTGGGTGTTCGACGATGGCGCCGTGACCGTGAAGTCGTTCGCTCTCGACATGGCCGACGGCAGCCGGAGGTGGATCGAGACCCGCATCATGGTCAAGCAGGACAACCACTGGGTCGGCTACACCTACGAATGGAACAACCGCCAGACCGACGCCGTGCTGGTGGCAGCCAGCGGCAGGGACCGCACGTACCAGGTCCGCGATGCGGAGGCGCCGGGAGGAGTGCGGGATCAGGTGTGGCATTACCCCAGCCGCAACGAGTGCATGTTCTGCCATTCGCGCGCCGCCGGCTTCGTCCTTGGCCTGAAGACCCACCAGATGAATCGCGAGCACAATTTCGGCGCGGCGGCGGACAACCAACTTCGCACCTACGAACATATCGGACTGTTCAAGAACAAGCTGCCCAAGCCTCTCGCGGAATTGCCGAAGTTTACAGATCCTTTGGACACTTCCGGGGTGATCGAGGAGCGCGTCAAGGCCTACCTGGAAGTGAATTGCGCGATGTGTCATGTGTCGGACGGGGGAGGCAATTCGCTAATGGAGGTCGGGTACAAGACCAAACTGGCCGATGCTAAGTTGATTGGCGAACGGCCGCTCCATGACACGATGGGCATCGGCGACGCCTACCTGGTGGCGCCGGGGGATCCGGAGCGGTCGGTCCTGTACTGGCGGATCAGCCATCGCGGTACCGGGCAGATGCCGCCCACAAGCACGAATCTTGTGGACCGCGAGGGCGGACGGCTGATCGCGGAATGGATCCGGAGCCTGGCCAGGTAGGGGCCGGGCTGGATTACACTGAAAACGATGGACTCCGGCATCACCAAGCAGGACCTGATCGACGTATTGGGTCCGTTGACGCAGCGCCTCCAGCAGATCGAAGAGAAGCAGGGGGCGAGCTTCCAGCAGATCGACGCACGCTTCGAGCAGATCGACGCACGCTTCGAGCAGATCGACGCACGCTTCGAGCAGATCGACGCACGCTTCGAGCAGATCGACGCGCGCTTCGAGCAGATCGAACGCCGCATCGACGCCGTCGTTGAATCGGTGCTCGGCGAATTCGCCCAGTTGCGGCGCGAGATCGATGCGCGCTTCCAGTCCGTGGAACACCGGCTCGAATTGCACTCCAATCAACTGGAGCGCCTGAACTCTACGGTCGCCGCGATCCAGATGCAGATGAGCGCGTTCACCAAGGCGACCGAGACGGCGGAGAAGGCGTATGCCCAGTTGCGCGGCGATGTCGACGCCCAGAAACGCTACGTCGACGACCTGGCCCGGCGGATCGCGGCGCTCGAAGAACGGAAGGCCTCGTAGGCCGCTATAATGGGCGGGAAGCATGCCCGCCACCCGTTTCAAACTGCAGCTCATGAGCGGTTCCGAGATCGAACGGACCCTCGTTCGCCTCGCGCATGAGATCCTCGAAAAGAGCGACGATTTCGATCATCTGGCGTTCATCGGCATTCGCCGCCGCGGTGTTCCCCTGGCGCAGCGCCTCGCCCGGAAGATCGAAGCACTCGAAAAGCGCTCTGTGCCGGTCGGTATGCTCGACATCAACCTCTATCGGGACGATCTCTCCACCGTCGACACCCAACCCGTCGTGAGCGGCACAGAAATCCCGTTCTCCGTCCAGGATCGCGACATCATCCTCGTCGACGATGTACTCTACACCGGGCGGACGGTGCGCGCGGCGCTCGACGCGCTGTTCGACCAGGGCCGCCCGGCTCGCGTGCAACTCCTGGCGCTGATCGACCGCGGTCACCGCGAGCTGCCGATCGAGGCCCGGTTTACGGGACGTAACGTGCAAACGAGCCGCAAGGAGATCGTCGAAGTGAAACTGGCCGAGGTCGACGGCGAAGACAAGGTGATCCTCGTCGAACGGACCGACGAGCCGGCCGCGGACTGACGCCATGCCCGGACTTCTCGGTATCGCGGATCTCGACCGCACGGAGATCGAGGCGATTCTCGCCCGCGCCAAGGACTTTCAGCCTCTCCAGAACCAATCGTTCAAGCGCCTCGACGTCCTGCGCGGCAAGCTGATGGTCAACCTCTTCTTTGAGGCGTCAACGCGCACGCGGATCAGCTTCGAGATCGCCGCCAAGCGCCTCGGCGCGGACGCCGTGCAGATCTCAGCGGCCGGTTCGAGCGTCTCGAAAGGCGAGTCGCTCGTCGACACGTTGAACACCCTGGGAGCCATGCGTCCCGACGCGATCGTCATGCGCCACGCCGCCTCCGGGGCGCCGCATTTCCTCGCCCGGCACCTGCCGATCCCGATCATCAACGCCGGCGACGGCACCCATGAACACCCGACGCAGGCGCTGCTCGACGCACGCACCATCCTCGACCGCGTCGGGACGCTCGAAGGTCTGCGGGTCGCCATCATCGGCGACATCGCTCACAGCCGGGTCGCGCGTTCGAACATCCTGCTGCTGTCCAAGTTCGGCGCCGAGATCGTTCTATGCGGACCCGCCCCCCTGTGCCCACCCACGATGGCGAAGATCGCCGGCGGCGTCTCGATCGCGCATGACATCCGCGAAGCGATCCGCGACGTCGACGTCATCATGATGCTGCGCGTCCAACTCGAGCGGCAGAATGAACGGCCGTTTCCCGCGGGCGAGTATTTCCGCTTCTACGGATTGCGTCTGGACCACATCGCCCTTGCGAAGCCGGACGTGATCGTGATGCACCCCGGCCCCATCAACCGCGGCCGGGAATTGACGTCCGAAGTGGCCGACAGCCAGCGTTCAGTCATCTTGAATCAAGTGGAGAACGGCATCGCCGTGCGCATGGCGGTGCTGGAGCGGATCATCGGTGAGTAAGCTTCTTATTCGAAACGGAAGAGTGATCGACCCTGCCTCGGGTCTCGACCGGAGTGCCGACGTGGCGATCGAAGACGGGGTGATCGCCCGCGTGGCGCCCGGCCTCGATCCTGGCGGCGCTGAGGTTTTCGACGCCGGCGGTCTGGTCGTCGCGCCGGGATTCATCGACATGCACGTGCACCTCCGGGACCCGGGGCAGGAGTACGCCGAGACAATCGAATCGGGAACCCGCGCCGCCGCTGCCGGCGGATTCACCAGCGTCTGCTGCATGCCCAACACGCTTCCCGTCAATGACAGCGCGACGGTCACCAGCTACATCGTGGAACGGGCTCGCCGCTTCGCCACCGTCAATGTCTTTCCCATCGGCGCCATCACCAAAGGCAGCGAAGGCGAGGAACTGGCGGCCATCGGGTCGATGCACAAGGCCGGCATCGTTGCCTGCTCCGACGACGGACGCCCCGTCATGAACGCGCGCGTCATGCGCCGCGCCATGGAGTGGGCGCACAGCATCGGGATCCCCGTGATCAATCATTGCGAGGATCTGCATCTCAGCGCCGGCGGCGACATGCATGAAGGCGCCGCATCCGCCCGGCTCGGGCTCCGCGGCATTCCCGGCGCGGCCGAAGACGTGATGGTCGCGCGCGATATCCTCCTCTCCCGGCTTACGGGAGCACGCTACCATGTGGCGCATCTTTCCACCGGGACCTCCGCCGCCATGGTCCGTCAGGCGAAAGCTCTCGGCCTCCCGGTGAGCTGCGAAATCTGCCCGCACCACTTCGTCCTCACCGACCAGCACGTGTCGGAGTACGACAGCAACTTCAAGATGAAGCCGCCCCTCCGCACGGGCGGCGACGTGGATGCCATGCTCACGGCGATCGCCGACGGCACGGCCGACGCCCTGGCGACCGATCACGCCCCCCATGCAGGCAGCGAGAAGATGCAGGAGTTCGAGCGCTGTCCCTTCGGCATCCTGGGGCTGGAGACCGCCCTCGGCCTGACGTTCGAACGCCTCGTGCATCCGGGCGTGATCCCGCTGCGCCGGATGATCGAACTCTATACGACCGGCCCGGCGCGGCTGCTAAGCCTCGACCGCGGCACGCTGGCCGAAGGAGCGCCAGCAGACGTAACTGTCCTCGATCCCGATTCCAGGTGGACGTATGACGTCAACCAGTCCGCATCGAAAAGCCGCAACTCTCCCTTCGACGGCTGGACGTTCCGCGGCGGTCCCGTGGCCACCGTCGTCGCGGGAACGATCGTCTGGCAGCGTCAGTAGGTCGCGCGGCCGCCGCTCGCATCGTACGTTTGAGCGGTAACGAACGAGCAGTCTTTGCTCGACAGGAAGTGGACGATTGCCGCGATTTCGGCTGGCTCGCCCGTGCGCCGCATCGGAATGCGCTCGGTCATATACCGCACCTGCTCCTCGGTCAACTGTTCGAGGATCTTCGTACGCACGACCGCCGGCGTGACGGCATTCACGCAAATCCCGTCGAGAGCCAGTTCCTTGCCCAGCGACTTCGTCAGGCCGATCACCCCGGCCTTGGTCGCCGAATAGCCGGTCATGTTGGGATTGCCTTCCTTGCCGGCAATGGAAGCGATGTTGACGATTCGGCCGTACTTGCGGGCGCGCATGTGCGGCGCCACGGCACGGCAGCAGACAAAAACGCCAGTGAGGTTGATGGCGATCACCTTCTGCCAGTCCTCATCGGTCTGCTCCCAGATCGGCGCGGCCTTGCCGCCGATGCCGGCGTTGTTCACCAGGATGTCGATCTGGCCACGCCGGCGGAGGACTTCGTCCACCATCGCCGTGACCGATTCGGTCGACGTCACATCCACGGCCACCGCGAAGGCGTCCCCGCCGATGGCGCGCGCCGTCGCTTCCGCGGCAGGCGCGTCACGGTCGGCGATGACGACCGCCGCGCCCGCTGAAGCCAGCCGGCGCGCGATCGCCTCGCCAATTCCGGTGGCGGCGCCCGTGACGACGGCCGTCTGCCCCGTCAGGTCCAGGAAGCTCATGCCTCTTCCTTCACCACCACAACCTTCAGGTCCGCCGTCACAGCCCGGTGCAGCTTCACCGGAACCGCGAACTCGCCCAACTGCTTGATGGGTTGATCGAGTTCAATCTTGCGCCGGTCGATCGTGAAGTTCTGCCGCTCAAGCGCCTCGGCGATGTCCTTCGCCGTGACCGACCCGAACAACTGATCGTTTTCGCCGGCCTTCTGCGCGATCGTCACGGTCACGCCGGTCAGCAGCTTCGACAGATCCTCTGCCTCGCCCTGTGCCTTGGTTTCGCGCCGCAGGTAGGCCTGTCGCTCCTGCTCGACGATCTTCTTGTTCGATTCGGTGGCCTCAAACGCCAGCCGCTTCGGCAGAAGGTAATTGCGCGCATAGCCCGGGGCCACCTTCACCACCTGGCCGCGAGAACCCAGTTTCTCAATATCTTCCCGCAGGATCACTTCCATGGCTGCCTCCTGTTACACCTGCGCCGCGAAGGGCAGCAGCGCGATGTTCCGCGCCTTCTTGATCGCGTCCGCCAGACGGCGCTGGCAAGGCCCGCACACGCCCGACACCCGGCGAGGGATGATCTTGCCGCGCTCGGCGACAAACGCGCCCAGCAGCCGGACATCCTTGTAGTTGATGTCATCGATCTTCTCGACGCAGAAACGGCACACCTTCTTGCGGCGGAAGTATTGCTTCTTCTGCGTGGCGACAGCCTTGTCGCCGCCTGTGGGGCGCTGCGACGCGCTCCCCGGTCTTCCTCTTGATTCAGCCATCGTCTCCTATCCCTCCTGCTCCTGGGCAGCCTCGAGCATCTCCTCAGCCACGGGAACCTGCGGCGCTGCCGGAGGCGCTCCGCTCGATTTCCGGGCGGCGCGCTTTTCACGCTGCTTCCGGCGCTTCTCCAGACGCTTCAAGGTTTCGTCGATCCGCACGGTGATGAACTTCAGCACCAGGTCCGACACGCGCAGGCGCCGCTCGATCTCCTTGATCGCCTCGGCCCCGCAATTGAACTGGAGCAACACGTAGTAGCCTTCGCGCAGCTTCTGCACACGATAGGCAAGCCTCCGGCGGCCCCACTTCTCGGTCTTCTCGACCGCGCCGCCGGCCGAAGTGATGATGCCAGTCAACTGCTCGATGATCTGGTCGATCTCTTCCTCGGTCGCATCCGGTTTGACGATGAACAGCTCTTCGTAAATCCTCATTCGTCCTCTGTCTGGCCTTGGGCGCGACGATTGAATTTCGTCATGGCCTTTTCGGCGCCTTCGGCAATGATGGTTTCGACAGCGTCCGCCGCGGTGGCGGCCAGCCGATCCCATTCCTCAAGTTGCTGGCGTCGAACCGGCGCCAGCACATATTCGGCTCCGTCACGCACCGGACGGCCGGGATGAATTCCCAACCGCACGCGGCAGAACTGCTGCGTGCCGATGCTGCGGATCACCGAGTCCGCCCCGTTGTGCCCGCCGGCCGAGCCTTTGGCTCCGACGCGGAGGCTTCCCCAGGGCAGGTTCAGCTCGTCCCAGATGACGATTAAGTCCTCCGGTCCGGCTTCGTACTTCTTCAGCAGCGGTGCCACGCTGGCGCCGCTGAGATTCATAAACGTTTGCGGCTTCGCCAGCACCACTTCGGCCCCGGCGATCTTCCCCAGCCCGGCCCACGCCTGGCATTCCGGCCGGCTGACCCGAATGCCATGACGCCCCGCCAACTCGTCCACAACGCGGAAGCCCGCGTTGTGCGGCGTCACGGAGTACTTCTCTCCGGGGTTGCCCAGTCCCACCACGACAAACATGCCGCAAGCCGGTCGACGGCGCTACTTCTTGCCTTCGTCTTCCTTCTTGCCCTTCTTGGCGACCTCGGGCTCGGCGGCGCCTTCGGTCGCGGCGGCTTCTCCCGCAGCCTGACCGCGCAGCGCGATCACGTGCACGAGCACGGTCTCCCCAAGCGTGGTCAGCCGGGCGCTGCCGGAAAGCGGCAGATCCTGCGCGCGCACACTCTGCCCCATCCGCAGCGGCGTCACATCCACGTCAAACTGCTCCGGGATGTCGTCGGGAAGGCAATCGATCTCCACCTCGCGGGCGACGACCTCCAGGTGGCCACCTTGCGTCTTGACGCCAACCGCAGTCCCACGGACGTAGACCGGCACCGTTACCTTCAGGCGCTTCTCCGGATCGATCCACTTCAAGTCCGCATGCAGGAGCGTGTCCTTCACGGGGTCGTACTGGGTTTCGACAATCATCGCCGTCCCCGACTCACCGCCGGCGACGTCCAGCTTGAAGATCGTGTTCAATCCCGCTTTCGAGCGGATCAGCTTTGTCAACGACTTGGGATCCAGCGCCAGCGGCTCGGCATCCTTATATTGTCCGTACACCACCGCCGGAATGCGTCCCGACACACGGCAGCGGCGCGCGGCGTTCTTGCCGCGTTCCTCGCGCTTCTCCGCGTTCACAACGATTTCAACTTTCATCGACTCTCCTCTCCGGCCTCGGACAAGTCCGCTCGCCCCGCGCAACGGGGCTGGATCGTGGGTTGCCGCACCGGGCTACACAAACAAAACACTGATCGACGACTCTTCGTGAATCGACTGGATCGCCGTCGCCAACAGGGGCGCCACGGAGAGCACCCTGATCTTCGGACAACGCCTCGCCTCTTCCGAAAGAGGAATCGAATCGCTTACCACAACTTCGCGCAGCGGGGAGTCGGCAATCCGCTCCACCGCCGGACCCGAAAGCACCGGATGGGTGGCGCACGCCGAAACCGACGTCGCGCCCTTGTCCAGCAGCGCCTGGGCTCCCTTCACCAGGGTGCCTGCCGTGTCGATCAAATCGTCCACGATCAGGCAATTCCGGTCCTTCACGCGACCGATGATGTGCATCACCTCGGCCACGTTCACTTCTTCCCGCCGCTTGTCGATGATCGCCAGCGGCGCCTTCAGCCGTTTCGCAAACGCCCGCGCCCGCTCCACGCCCCCGGCATCCGGGGAAACCACCGTCAGGTGCGCGGGACGCCGCGGCTGGAAATAGTCGATCATCACCGGGGCGGCAAACAGATGGTCCACCGGAATGTCGAAGAATCCCTGGATCTGAGCGGCGTGCAGGTCCAGCGATAAAATGCGGTCCGCACCGGCCAGCTCAATCATGCTCGCCACCACCTTGGCCGAAATCGGCACACGGGGCTTGTCCTTCCGGTCCTGGCGGGCGTATCCATAATAGGGTAACACTGCCGTGATGCGGTCCGCCGAGGCCCGCTTCAGGGCATCGATCATGAACAGCAACTCCATCAGGTGATGATCCACCGGAGTGCTCGTCGGCTGCATCACGAACACGTCCGCTCCGCGGACATTTTCAAGGATCTGCAGGTAGATCTCGCCGTCGCTGAACGCCTTGACCGACGCTTCCCCCACGGACACGCCCAAATGGCTGCAAATGTCCGCGGCAAGCACCGGGTTGGCGTTGCCGGTGAATACCTTGATTGCTTCGCCTCTCATGGAGTGCTTCGGCCGGAATGCTGGGGAGGCCATACCTCGTTCACCGCAAACGGACGCAGCCAGCGGCGCCACAGGGCGCGGTACCGCGCGCGTCCCACAAGCGTCACCGGATGGGCCGCTGTCCGTTCAAATTGCTGTTGGGCGTGTTGCACTGCTTCTTGCGACCGAAAGACGCCGTACAGAGCGGAACCGCTCCCGGATAACAATGCCGGGCCTGCCCCGGCCCGTCGCAGCTTCTGCTTCAACCGGCGCAGGACCGGGTGTGCGGCGAACACGGCAGGCTCAAAATCATTGACCGGCTCCTTGCGTCCGGCGCCCCAGGCGAGACTGACAAACCTTTCAATAGTAGATTGTAACCGTTCCGTTGTCAATCCGCCCAGCGCCATCGGAGGCGCGTTCAACGCCCGGTATGCCTCGGCCGTAGACACGTGAATCCCCGGCGCCACCACCAGCGTGTGGCGCACAGAAAGATCGGGCAACGGATACAGCTCTTCACCCCGCCCGACACCCACCGCGCGCCCGCCCAGCAGGAAGAACGGCACGTCGCTGCCCAGCGCGCGGGCAAGCGCCAACAGGCGATCCAGAGGCACCGGCTTGCCGGCGAGCGCCGGCAGGCTGAGCAGCATCGCCGCCGCGTCCGACGAGCCGCCGCCAAGCCCGGCCCCCATCGGGATCCGCTTCTCAATGGAAATCCCAACCCGCGCCGCCACCCGCATCTCATCCAGACAAAGGCGTGCCGCCCGCACCGCGATGTTGTCGGCGATCTCCACGCTGGACTCCGCCTCCACGCTCGTGCTCCGGGACCGCTGGAACGTAATCTCGATCCGGTCCGCGAGCGAGATCGTCTGGAAGATCGTGCGCAACTCGTGATAGCCGTCCTCGCGCTTGCCCAGCACGCGAAGGTCGAGATTGATCTTGGCGAGCGCGCTGACCCGCACACGCCGCGCTTCCGCCATGCTAGCTGTCGTACTGGATGAGCGAGAACACGTCGTAGCCGCCCAGCTTGTCCCGCCCGTTCAGGAACGTCAGTTCCACGATGAAACCGATGCCGGCCACCACGCCGCCGGCCTGCTCCACCAGCCGCGCCGTCGCCGCGGCCGTCCCTCCCGTCGCCAGCAGGTCGTCGACGATGATGACGCGCTGACCCGGTTCGATCGCCCCGGTGTGCATCTCCAGCGTGTCGGACCCGTACTCAAGCTGGTAGGACACGCTGATGCGCTCCCCCGGCAGCTTTTTCGGCTTGCGGACCGGCACGAAGCCGGCGCCGAGGACGTACGCGAGCGCCGGCGCGAAAATGAATCCGCGGGCCTCCATGCCCACAACCAACTGGATGCCTGAGCCGCCGTAGTGCTCCTTCAGGCCGTCGACCACGCCACGCAGGCCAGCCGAGTCCTTGAGCAGCGTCGTGATGTCGTAGAAGAGAATCCCCGGCTTGGGAAAGTCCGGGATCTCCCGGATCAGCGATTTCAGATGGTTCATCAGGCCTCGATTCGGAAAGACTCGTATTGTTGCACGGCCGCTTCCTGCTCTTCAACGCCGCGGACGTCGCTGAAGCGCGGACCGGTCCACAAGCGCGCGGCCAGGTCGGATAGCTGCCGCGACGTTCCAGTCGCATAGACCTCGACGCTGCCGTCATCGAGATTGCGCGTATAGCCGCGGACGCCGATCCGGACGGCGCTCTGCTGGACGAAGGCGCGGAAGCCCACGCCCTGCACCCTGCCCCGCACCACGTACCGCCGCGCCACAAGGTTCATGGCTGGCGATAGGCGGCCGGAATCTGGAACGCGACGCCGGCATACACAAATTCCTCGGCCGCGCGATAAGCCGTCCCCGCGGCACTCAGCTTCGCCAGTCCCCGCACCCGTTCGGCATAGAGGCGTCCGGCCGCCTGGCCCGGAAGCGACCGGTTCATCCGGCGCTCCAGTTCCGCCGCCAAACGGCTCTCCGCCGTCCGCAGAAGCGACGCCGCCTTTACCTTCACCTCCAGAACCGCTGCGATATCGACCACCTTCGGCTGCGGCACAAACGGCTCGCCCGCCTCACCCTGGCGCCGCCTCGGATCGGCCGGCGGTGCGTAGAAATACCACTCCGGCGTCACATGCGGGGCCAGGTCCACCACCGCGTGGGACGGCTGCAGGTTGCGCTGCGCCGCCGTGAACGCCGCTTCCTCCGCGGCCATACCCGCGTGCAGGCGGTCGAAGCCCTCGTCGTATTCAGCGTGCGGGTTGGGGAAGAAGATCGCAGCGGGTTTGCGCAAGCGGATGTGAAAGACGATGCGATCGCGCAATTCCGTGGGAGAGATTCCAGCCAGGTTGCCCCGCCGGTAGCCGAGAGAATCCATGCGGCGGAAACCCAGCGCTTTCGCCGCGGCTTCATCTTCTCCGGAGCATGCCGTGGCGCACACGACATACACCGCGGCGCCCTCCTTCGCCATCGCCGCCAGCGTCCCTCCCGCGTAAAGCAGGTAGTCTTCCCCTTCGGCCGTTACGGCGAGCACCGCACGCTCCTGCGCGCCCAGCGACGCCGCCATTGCCAGCAGCAGCCAGAGCACCATCACGGCGTTACCCCCAGCCCGCGCAGAAACTCGTGCATCTCCGGCAGATCCGCGTACGGACCCCGATAGCTGTACTCCTCCGCATAGCGGACCCCGTGACGCGCACCCACCTGCCGTGCGCGATACTCCATGCTGGCTTCCTGCAGCCGCATGGCCGCCTCTTCGTCGCTCAGTCCCTCAATCTGCGGAATATGCTTTCCCTCTTTGGCGAGGCGCTCCCGGACCCGCCGCGCCATCGCCGGATCCAGCCGCACGTTGCGGTGCAGCCAGAACGACCGGCCCTTCTTCGCCACATGCTCCGCGCTGATCTCCACCGCCACGTTCGGCCGCGACCCGCGTCCGTAGTCATTGCGCTGCGAATAATATTGATGCGGCACCCGGTACGGCTTCAACCCCAGCGCGAAGTGCTCCGGATACTGATCTTCCTGCGAGGCGGCCCAAATCGCATCGGCGACGGCGCGAGCCAGCTTGCGATGGTCGGGGTTCCGATCATAGTGGCCCCAAGGGTGATACGACATCACGATATCCGGCAGCATCTTCCGGATCAGCAGCACGATCTGCGCCCGGATATCCACGTGCGGGACTGAATCCGTATGATCGTTGCGCCAGTTCAGGCTGATCACGTCCGTCATCCCAAGATTCCGGATCGCCTCGACAGTCTCGCGGTGGTTGACAATGTCGTTTTGCGCCCAGGTGCCGCTGCCGTCCTTCTCGTCGTTGGTGAGCCGCACGTAGTGTCCCGTGTAGCCCGACTCCACAAGCCGCGCCACAAGACCCGCGTGGCCGTAGGCCCAACTGTGATCGTCATGGTGCGGCTGGATCAGTAGGAACAGCTTGCCTGGGGGAGGCGTGTGCAGAGGCAACTGGGCGAAAGCCGCGCCCGCAAGCAGCGCCGGCAGGAACATTCGGAACCGCATGGCCGTCTCGGAGCCTCATGGTAGCATGGCGCATATGTTGCGGGGCCTGCTCATATTGCTCCTGCCGCTGCTTGCCGTGGCGCAGGAGCGCACTGTCCTGTGGGTGACGGCGAAACCCTCCGACGCTGTGCTCGCCGCAGGAGGCGCCATCGCGCAACTGGCCCGCGATGGCTTCGTCGTGCGCGCCGTGCAGTTCACCAATGACGAAAAAGGTTCGCTCGACCTCGGCCCCGCCGCGACGCGCGAGGCCAGCGACGCCGACGCCGAACGCGCCATGCGCGCTCTCGGCGTGGCCGAAACCGTGCGTCTCGGCCACAAGGCCGGGGAGTTGGGCTACGTCTCGACCACCGAGATGCGCAACGAACTGGTGGCGCTGATCCGGTTCTTCAAGCCCGTCATCCTGTTCGTCCCCGACCCCTACGTGCACTACCTGCCGGACCGCGACCATTTCTACCTCGGCAAGATGGCCGAGGAGGCCTGGGGCTACAGCGGCGGCGGGATGTTCAACCATGAGCTGAAGCGCATGGGCTTTCCCGGCTATAGCGTCCCGGAGATCTATTACTACGCCCCGCGCCCCTACGCGCCCGGCGAAGGCGGCGAAGGCCGGGCCCGGCTCCGCGAAGTGGACATTACCGGCGTCTGGCACGCCAAGCTCGCCGCCCTGACCGCGCTCGAAACCAACAACCGCCAATACGCGAGCCACGTCCGCATCCGCCTGCGAGCCGCGGGTCTCGATGCGTCCAAGGTCAACCCGGACGACACAGGATCCGTCGCGGCGCTCGTCAAAGCCCGAGCCCTGCAACTGGCCGAAGCCATCGGCGGGAAGCACGGAATCCCGCTGGCCGAAGAGTTCAACTATGTCGGCGGCCCGTCCGGACAGCCGCATATCGACGAGCTGGCGGTCCCGAAGAAATGAGCATTCTCGAGGTGCCATCCATGAATCCCAACCGCCGGCAATTCTTCTCCACCGCTCTAGCCGCGGGTGCGGCCTCGCTGCCGTCATGCGCCCGCCCGGATTCGCAAGCCGACGAGCGCTACCAGAGACTCGGCGAGGTCCTGAAGCAGCCCGTCCTCAAGAAGCAGCTCTTCAGTACGCCCGTCATCATCGAATCCGTCGAACTGCTCCGGCTCGACAACCGCTACCTCTGCCGCGTCCGCTCCCGCGACGGCGCCGAAGGCATCTCCGTCGCGCACAGCGGCATGAGCACGCTCTACCCGATCTTCCTCAAGAACCTCCAGCCCTTCTTCCTCGGAAAAGACGCGCGCGAGCTGGACCTCATCCTCGACAAAGTCTTCATCTACGGCTTCAACTTCCGCTACAGCGGCATTTCCCTCGGCATCCCCCTGGCCACCATCGAGTTCGCCATCCTCGACATGCTGGGACGCATCGCCGACAAGCCCGTGGGCCAACTGATCGGCGAGATCCACAATCCCGAAGTCGCCATCTACGTGGCCACCGAATGGCGCGAGAAGCCGGTCGCCGAATCGATCAAGCTCATCCAGGACCTGTTCTCCCGGTACGACGCGCAGGCCCTGAAGATCAAGGTCGGCGGCCTGATGTTCATGACCACGGACATGCACGCCGAAGGCCCGCCCGGCCGCACCGAGGAGATCGTCCCGCTCGTCCGCAAGACGTTCGGCGACCACGTCGCGCTCTACGCCGATTCCAACAGCTTCTACACAGCGGATGAGGCCATCCGCGTGGGCCGCCTGCTCGAGGAGTACAAGTACGAGTACTTCGAGGAGCCCGTCATGTTCGACCATCTCGCGGACATCAAGCAGGTCGCCGACGCCCTGACGCTTCCCGTCGCCAACGGCGAGCAGGACTACAGCTTCTACGGCTTCCGCTGGCTGCTCGCCAACGACGGTCTCGACATCGTGCAGCCGGATAACTACTACTTCGGCGGACTTATCCGGTCCATGAAAGCAGCCCGCATGGCCGCCGAGTTCGGCAAAACGTGCATCCCGCACATGTCCGGGGGCGGCTTGGGATATCTCTACAACATCCAGTTCGTCTCCGCCTTGCCGAACGCCGGGGCGCACCACGAGTTCAAGGGACTCAACACTCACGTCCAGTTCGAGTGCAAGACATCGCCGCTGAAGGTATCCGGCGGAAAAATCCAGGTACCGACCGGTCCCGGCTTCGGCGTCGACTTCGACCCCGCCTGGGTCAGCAAGCACGAGGCCGTAAGCGCCTGACCGTGGTTTGTGGTTTCGGGGACAGTCCCCGAGCCTGTCGGAGATTGACGCGTCACCCTTCGTGCCATACGAACATTTCGCGGCAGCTTTGTTCTGGCCTCGCTCATCCAAAGTACGGATGCGGAGATTTCGAACCTGTACTCTGGATCAGCCGCTGCTTGTGGCTCCCTCGCTCCACGATTGGCTTCCGGAGGATCATCTCGCTCGCTTCATCGCTGAGGTCGTCAGCGTGCTCGACCTCAAGCGGATCCTGGATGCGTATTGTCGTAAGGATGACCGTGGTGCCGAGGGCTATCACCCGGAAATGCTCACGCGCCTCCTGCTCTATGGGTACGCCACTGGTCTCACCAGTTCGCGGCGCATCGAGAAAGCAACGTACGACAGCGTTCCGTTCCGCTACCTCGCCGCGGGCCAGCACCCCGATCATGACACTATTGCCGCATTTCGTCAGCAGCATCTGGAGGCGCTTGCCGAACTCTTTGTTGAAGCCCTGCAACTGTGCCGGAGAGCGGGTCTGGTAACGCTCGCCAACGTAGCCATTGACGGCACGAAGCTGAAGGCGAATGCTGGGTGGAGTCGGGGCAGAAGTTACGCCAGGATGAGCGAGGAAGAGCAGAAGCTTACCGAACTGGTGAAGCGCTGGATGGAGGAGTCTGCGCACACCGATGCTGCGGAAGACGCGCGCTTCGGCAAGGCGAAGAGGGATCAAGACCTGCCCGAGAAACTGGCCAAGGCCACCGGACGGCTGGAACGCATTCGCGAGGCCAAGAAGGAACTGGAAGAGGAGGCCAAGCAGCGCCTGGAAGAGGCCGAGCGCGAGTTCCCGCGGCGCAAGCGCGGGCCGATCCCCAAGCGGGGCGCCACGCAGCAGCCGTTGACACCCGATGAGCAGCAGTCGCGCGAGAAGCGCAAGAGCCGCTTAAAGAAGGCCCGCGACAACGCCAAAGAGCCGAAGCGCCGCTACAACTTCACCGACCCGGACAGCCGCATGATGCTGGACAGAGGCCAGCGGCACCTGGTCTACGGCTACAACGCGCAAGTGGCGGTGGACGGCCACGCACAGGTGATTGTCAGCGCAACGCTGACGCAGGACGAGACGGATCATCGAATGCTGCTGCCCATGGTGGCTGCAGTGGAGCAGGTAATGGGCGAAAAGCCAGCGGCGATCACGGCCGATGCAGGGTATTGGGATACGGAGAACGTCAACAGCGACGCGCTCAAGGGCATGCTGGCGCTGGTGAATCCGGATGGAGGTAAGCCCACCCAAGAGGGCAAGAAGTTCCGCTCGAATCCGACGATGGAGCGGATGCGGGAGTTGCTGAAGACGGATGAAGCGAGGGTCACTTACAAGCGGCGCAAGACGATCGTGGAGCCCGTGTTTGGACAGATCAAGCAGCGCGGTATCAGGGAGTTCCGCTTACGAAGGTTCGAGAAAACGAAGGCAGAGTGGTTGCTATCGCCGGGGGGGGGGGGGGGCCCCCCCCCCCCCCCCCCCCCCCCCCCCCCCCAACCCCCCCCCCCCCCCCCCCCCCCCCCCCCCCAGGGCCCCCCCCCCCACGGCCCCCCCCCCCCCCCCCCCCCCCCCCCCCCCCCCCCCCCCCCCCCCCCCCCCCCCCCCCCCCCCCCCCCCCCCCCCCCCCCCCCCACCAGAAGGCCCGGGGGGCCCGGGGGGGGGGGGCCGGGGGGGGGGGGGCCCCCCGGGCCGGCCCGGGCCGCCCGGGGGGGGCCCGGGGGGGGGGGCCGGCGGGGCGGGGCCGGGGGGGGGGGGGGGGCGGGGGGCGCGGGGGCGGGGCGGCGCGGCGGGGGGGGGGCGGCCCGCGCGGGGGGGGGCCGGGCGGCGCGCGGCGCCCGCGGGGCCCGCGGGCGGGGCCCGGCCCGCGCCCCGCCCCGGGGCCGGGGGGCCCGGGGCCCCCGGCGCGGCGCCCGCGGGGGCCCGCGGGGGGGGGCGGGGGGGGGGGGCGGGGGGGGGGGGGGGGGGGGTTGGGGCGCGGGGGGGGGGGGCGGGGGGCCCGGACGGGCGCGGGGGGGCGGGGCGGAGGGAGGGAAGGGACGGGGGCCCGGCCGTCCGCGGGGGCCGCCCGGTACCGGCCCCGCTCCGTTGTCGATCTGCCTGACGCACAACCTGCTGAAGCTCTATCGCCATGCCGGTTGCCCAAGCGTACCAGCAACGGGACTGAGGGCCCTGGCAAGCCGAAGGACGATCAGAAACCATCCAGAAAACATCCTGCCGGCCAAACCGCACCTCTCATTTCACGTGGAATGAGAAAATGCCCCGGAACGCGAACTCGACACCGGTAGGTTGGCATCGTTGCCGAAGACGCTCAAGGTGCCGAAGATTTCATCCCGACAGGCTCCACCTCAACCTCGAAATTCTCTGAAAGGATTCCGCCCGTTCCCCCACGATGCGGCCATGGGACGCATTGCCAGAGTCGTCCCGCTGAGTTGCCCACGACCACGCCTCCCCCCTCCGCCCGGTCCATGCCGGACTCGAAGTCGCACAATCGGGACCTCTTCCCGAATCGCCCCGGCCACCCGGCTGAACGCCGCCACCGCATTCAGCGAAATCGGATCGTGCCGGCTCGCCGCATTCACCTCGCTCATGTGGACCTCCGCCAGCCGGTCCCCAAACGCATCGAGCAGCAGCGCCGCCTCCGTCATGCTCGGATCCACTTGCCGGGCATGCCCGATGTCGAAGCAGAACCGGGCCGCGGGCAGCGCCGCGAACAGGGGCTCCAATTCCGCCACCGTTCGCCCAACCGGCTTCCGCTTGTCCATGTTCTCGCTTCAGCAGCCGCTCGCCCATCCCCCGCCACTGTCCCCGAGCAAACAGGACGTCCGGATGCACGACGATCGGATACCCTCGATCCGCCAAGCCTTGAAGCAGGTCTGTGATCCGGGCCTCGTCGTCGGGAGCGAACCGGCTCGGGGCGTGAACCGAAACGAACGTGAACCCCGTCAGATCGAGCGACGGCATCGCCCGGACCAGCGGTTCCAATTCCTCCGCGCGCAGTGCCGACAACTCTACCAAGTCAATGCGATACTCATGAAGAACGGCGAGCGCGGAGCGAAAGTCTCCCCGCGCCAGCGCCCCGGTCGAGAACCCGATCCGCCTCATCAGAACACTCCGTATTCCATAGCAAGTGCCGTGAGCCCTTCGTGGTCCCGGAGGAACAGGTCGACCAGTCCCTTGTGGAACGGCCGGCTGATCCTGCGGACTCGAGACCACACCTCGGACTGCCGCAGCTCGTCACGTGTCCGGGCATGCGTCAATTGACCGCGCTTCTCGGGCAGGATACGGCCACCCCGCCGTGCCCCCAGGACCCCAGCGTCTCGTGAATTAGGCTGACGGCCAAACTCCCAGCCCGGACTCCGCCCCACCAACGGTTCAGACCAGGAAGCGAATCCCTCTCCGGCCATCCCCGAGCGAGTATACCGAGACCATCTCGAAGTTGACTGCACACCATTCTCGAAATGCATTGGGGGTATACTCTTACAGCATGGCAGACCAGAGTAAAAAGCTCCCATGGCTGTGCCCGGTGTGTTTTGCTGTAGTCGCGAGGCCCATTGTAGGGAGAGCAGGCTGCCCAGAAGCTGAAGTTGCACAAAGCGACTTGTCGAGGGAAGTTTGCTGCGATTAACTTGCCACCGACCACTCGCACCGCCGTGAAGAGCCGCGACAAGAAGGGAAACAGCAAAAAGGTGCTGACTCGACTCAAGGGACTTCGCCCCACAATACTACAAGGTGGACTGTGCAATCCACGGTAGCGAATTGACGCCTTGCGCAGTACCAATACCGGCGCGTGAGAAACATCGACGGCCCTGACGGCCCGATGGGCGTTTGCCGATAGCTATCTGATTGACGTTGTCTTTGGCCATCCCGAACTTTTGTTTGCTTCGCCCACTCAGCGGACTGTAGCATACTGCTGTGGCGTCGCATGATAACCTTGGTGCGTCGCCATTGCACAGACCCTTTCAGCACTTCACTTCCGCCGGAACTTGTATCATGGCCGACAAATCATTTTCAAAGCGGCACGGCTACACGGGTCGCGCCTTCGGCACAAGAGCAAGCCATTGCCTGGACTGGAGGGCTTCAAGTGTCAGGGAGTCCGCAACGTGCGCAACCAACTGATCGAGCACCCCGAAGGCGGCAATTCCAGGGTCCTGATCCAGAGTTGGGGATCGCGAAGCGCGCGCGGCCCGGTTTTGAAGGCAGCACGCTACGGCGAGCAAGAGCACATCTTTCCGGATCAGGGACTCTACGTCAACGCCGAGGAGTTCCGCACCAACCTCACTGCGGTCCTGGAGCATGCTCTCGGCCACCGGCGTGCAGCCGACGGCGGCTCGCGCGAGGGTCCCCCACTTTGACTGATGGAATATTTCGTCGTTCATGTGGACGGGCTACCGTGCTCACTGTGGGGCTGCGGTGGACACTCGCGGAGACGCATAATATGCAGCGAAACAATAATCAGGTAGGTGTGCCTCCCCGAATGGTCCCCCGCACACGCCTGCGAACGAGAAACGCGATCAGGGCAACGATCATCGGGACCCCCTGAGCAGGTTCCGGAACGGTCGCATCACCGACACGGACGGAACCACCGTTCACAGCGTCGAGTTCGATATCCGCAAGATTCGAGTCAAGAAGAATCACGTTTGAGAGAACCAGGGCGCTAACCCCGGGCGCCAATCCCGTGAATTGAATGCTTGCGAGCGTGCCGCTGCCGGAAACACCGGGATCGGGACCGGAGAGCGTGTCCGCCGTGAACACGACCGTTCCCGCAACGTTGTCGATCTCACCGGGTAGGAATCCCACGCCACCGGACAGGAACTGACCCGGCGAAACCAGGGTTGCGGATAGCACCGACGGGTCAAAGGAAAGATCGAACTGATGGGCGTAAAGATCCGCGACCGACTGGATCAGGACATCGACGATGATCGTGCTCCCGATCGTTGCATTAGCGCTGCCGGGAGAGACTTCAATGGTGGCGGCTCCAAGCGGGACGCCCCAGACGAGTAAGCTGGCCAGAACAAACTGTTTCACTACGGGTCCTCCTGAAATCATGGACAAATCAACCCTAAGGCAAGGTTCCGGGTGACCAGTGCCAGGTCACGCACGTTCACAACGTTGTCATTG
>JADJWL010000018.1 GCA_016716385.1 Bryobacterales bacterium
ACGGACCTGCACCAGAGCAGCATGAACGCCGGCATGAAGGACATGCTGAACGTGATGTCGAAGATTCTGAACCAGGGGCTGCCGCTCTACGAAGTGATCCGGCGTTCGACGATCGCCCCGGCGATGCAGATCAAGCGCCCACAGCACGGGCACCTCACCGAAGGCGCCGAGGCGGACATCGCGGTGTTGCGGGTGGACAAGGGCAAGTACGGGTTCCTGGATTCGCGCGGTGCGCGTTTCGACGGAACGCAGTTTCTGGTGGGGGAGTTGACGGTGCGCGCCGGCCAGGTGGTCTGGGACCTGAACGGCCGCGCGGGTGTTCCGTGGAAAGAGTTCTACCAGCAAGACCGCCGCACCAGCCGGTAACGGCGAAAAAGGGGTGAGCCCGGCACGAACCTGCCTGAGACGTCGTCAGGAGCACTTGTGCAGAAGATCGATCTCAAGAAAGAACTGAAGCATCTCTACCAGCCATCCGCGAGGGAAGTCGTTCAGGTGGAAGTACCAGCGTTCCAGTTCCTCATGATCGACGGCGAAGGTGATCCCAACACATCGCGAACGTACGCAGAGGCGGTCGAAGCGCTGTTCTCCGTTTCCTACACGGCGAAGTTCATGGTGAAGAAGGGAGCGCGAGGAATCGACTATGTCGTCATGCCTCTTGAAGGCCTCTGGTGGTCTGACGACATGTCAGCCTTCATCACCAACGACAGGTCACAGTGGAAATGGACGATGATGATCGTGCAGCCGGAGTTCGTGGAAGTGGAAGTGATCGAATCCGCGATTACCGAAGTGCGGCGAAAGAGACAGTTGTCCGCGGTGGACCGGCTCAGGATCGAGAGCTTCACGGAGGGGCTGGCTGCCCAGACGCTTCACATCGGACCGTTTAGCGAAGAAGGCGCAACGATCCAGAGAGTTCATGATTTCATCCATGCGCGGTCCGAACTCGCCGGAAAGCACCACGAAGTGTATCTGAGTGACATCCGCCGTGCCGATCCGGCCCGATGGAAGACGATCATCCGCCAGCCGATGGAACAAGCCCGTTCCAAGCCTATTCGTCGCGCACCGTGAGCGTGTTGAAATCGAGCACGCGGCGCATCGTGCCGTGACGCAGTTCCAGCATCCGGCTCCCGCGCTCAGCCTTGAGGAACGGGCCGTCGAACAGCTTCCACGACGAGAAGTCGCGCGGCGCGCCATAGGTGCAATGCATCTCCGCTCCGCGCAGCGTGCGGAAGCGAACCGACGGCGTGGGTTCCAGCCGGACCTCGAGCGGCAGCCGCGTCACGGCCGCGCGAAACGCATCGAGCGAACGGAATTCGCGCGCCGAGGCCACCTGCACGATCGCGCCGTTCTTCAGATGCGGGCTGAACAGGCGCCGGCCGCCGCCTTCAATCGGCTTCCAGGAATAGGGCGCCAGCGGGCGATAGGCGATCCAGGCGTCGCCGCCGCGGGCGAAGATCCAGCCGGAGGGATCCTCGGTGACCATCGTCAGGTCCTTCGAGAAGAAGCCGTTGATGTGCGGAAAGCGCGCGCCGGGCGCAATGTCGTAGAGCGCGATGACCGTGTCGCGGTCCTGGAAGATCTGCTCGTAGGGCGAGCCACCCAGCAGCTTGTCCGGAGAATCGTACGATTTCTTCGACCGGTACACGACTTCGGTCGCTGAGTCGGGCGCGAAGGTGAAATAGGCCTGCAGCTCAAGCAGCCCTGAGTAGGGATGCAGCGTGAACAGGGTGTTGTGGACTCCGCGCGGGTCGGCCACGCGCCAGGTGACGTCCCAGGAGTGCTGCTGCACGGGCTGCAGCAGGCCGCCCTGGTCTGAGCCGACTACGTAGTCGTGGCGCAGATAAGTGGTTTTGTACACATCGCCGTTGCGCTCCTCGTGGAAGCGCCAGCGGTGGCGGGTGCGTTTGGTTTCCTTGTGCAGCACGCCGTCGGGGCGGTCCTTCGCGATGCGCTGCAGGATCTCGGGCGGCTGGTAGGAGGAAGCCAGCACGTAGTACAACGGATACCCGCCGTAGCCGGGCGTGTGGTAGCCGAGACCGAACAGCAGCCAGCCGAAGTCCGAGCTGACCCCGGCCCATTTCTCCACCACCTGGCGGTCGTCGGTGCGCGCGTGCGAACCGGCGTAGATGCCCTCGATCTGCTCGGCGGCGTAGTCGGCGATGATGTAGTCCAGCATCATCCGCGCCTTCTTGCGAATGATCGGATCCTCGGCCCACTCGGCGAGGTAAGACATAGGCAGCAGGAACACGCCGATGTAGTGCGTGCAGTCGTACTCGCCCTGCCCGCGCCGCGTGGTCATGTCCACCCACCAGTGGATCCACTCCTCGCTCTCCTTGAAGTTCTCCGCCGAGGACTTGCCGTTGAACCACGCCTCTCCGGGCTGATCGGGCCACATCTGCGCCATCAGGTACATGCTGGTGTAGTAGAGCAGCCAGTGGTTCTCCGTGTCGCCGCGGAACGGCATGTAGGTGCGCCATGCCTCGCGCAACGCCTGCCAGGCCTCGGGCGAGAGCTGGTCCCGGCCCGTGTAGGCGACCGCGGTCACCGGGAACATCCAGAACATGTCGCCCGTGGGCCCGGCTTTCAGGATCTCAATGAGGCGGCGCGAGCACCACTCAGGATCCTCTTTCAGCCGCAGCTTGGCGGCGATGGTTCCGTAACCCGCGGTTTCGAGCGAAGCCGGCCGCGCATGATGCTGGATGATTTCGCGGGCGCGCGCGGGGTAGTCGGGCGGCGCCGCGAGCAGAAAAGCGAACAACAGGGGGATCATCGGGCGGCCTCCGGGAAGAAGTGCAGACGGTAGATGACGGCGCCGTCGAAGCCAGCGTTGCGCCACGTGCGCCCGGCGTCCTCGGAGACGTACAGCGCCTCCTCGTGTACGTTCGCGTAGAGCCGGCCGGGGCGGCCCGGGTCGAAGGTCACGCTCCAGATGTCCCAACGGGGCAGTCCCTGGCCGCGGCGCTCCCAAGTCTTGCCGTTGTCCTCACTCACGAGGACACCGGTGCCCCAGCCGGCCAGCGCGATGCGCCCGGGCTGGGCCGGGTCGAAGGCGATGTCATAGAGGTTCCGTTCGACGGCCACATCGCCGGCGGCTTCCCACGTCCGCCCGCCGTCGGTGGAACGCAGCAGGCCCGCCATCTGGGTCCCCGCCAACCATTCCTGCGGCCGGTGCGGCGACTGCGCCACGCGCCGGACCTGAATCCCTTCGGCGCCCGTCCGGCGCCACGAGGCCCCGCCGTCCTCGGTCAGAAACACGCCGTTCACGCATCCGGCGACGACACGGCCCGCGCGCGCGCGATCGGCCTGGATCGTCTCGCAGTATTTCCCGTCGATGCCTTGGTCGGCCGGCTGCCAGGTCGCGCCGCCGTCGGTGGTCCTGTGGATGCCCGCGGTGTGGGTGAAGTACACCGTGCCGGGCGCGTTCGGGTCCACGGTGACATCGCGCAGTTCGGTCACATCCCAGCCGGTGGTGATGCGCCATGTGCGGCCGCCATCCGTGGCGCGGATCAGGCCGTTGCCGGCGGCGAGATAGAGCACGGAGGGATCGCGCCGGTCATAATCGGCGGCCAGGATCATCGGGTGGACGAACCCGAGTTGTTCCACCCCTTGCGTCTCGTCGAGACGGATCAACCCGCTGGCTGCGAGCTTCGCGCCGGTCACCCATGACTTGGCGTTCACCACACACGCGTGCAGGTTGTGCCGCGTCTGCCCCGACGCCCCCGCCGCCAACAGAAGAACCAGCATCCATCGCATGACTGGACCACTATACTCCACGTGCGGTGGCCCATCCATGTGGTGGCGGCGGAGTCGACCGAATGGGTCTGGACGTTTCGGCGGAACCGGTGCTCAGGCGTCGATCAAGCGCAACGAAGCCTCTCCAACCCGCTGGCCATTCACCTGCAGTTCGATGCGATGGCGTCCGGAGTGAAGGGTCCGGATGGTTGCCGGTTGAAAGCGGTGCTTCTTTTCCAGGGTTGCCTTCGCACCCACGGCAAGTTCGAGGGTGGTCCACTTGAAGGTCTTGGCGGAGAGGCGGCCGGAGGGGCGCGCAAAGTGCACAATGTAGTCGACCGCGAGGCGGCGCCGCTCGCCGTCGCGGTTGCGAATCGTCGCGACAATCGTCGCTGACCCGCCGATGGCCAGGCGCTCGGGCGAAACGGACAAGGACGCCTCGACCAGCGCCTTGGAGGAAAACCCAAGAAGCTCCAGCGCCTCGGGATCACCGGTCCTGATCAAGGTGCGCAATCCGTGGCGGATCAGCCAGAGCCGTTCCGGCGATGCGCTTTCGATCCAGCAGCGGCAGCGCCCGAGGACCTGCGCGGGATGGTCTTTGGCGATGTCGTTGAGGTGATTGGCCACGGATTTGCGAACGTAGAGGGAGGGATCGTCTTTGAGCGCGTCGAGGATCGGCCAGCAGGGCGAGGGGTCGGCAATCAGCGCATGCAGCCGCTTGCCCCAGGGAAGCCGGGGCCGGGTACCTTCCGAGCACCACCGGCGCACGTGATGATTGGTGTGCCGGGTCAGCCCCAGCAGCCGTCGGAACGTTTTCTCCGGATAGGCTTCGAGGAAGGGTCGGACCGCGAATTCGGAGCTGAACCGCATCGTCAGCTCGGTCATGGCAGCCATGGATTCGTCAAAGCATGGAAGCCCGTGGTCGGCGATCCACTGTCCGACCGGCCATTGGAGCCAGCCGTTGGCTACCTGATCGTCTGGAAGGACTGGGGGCAGACTGCGGGTGAGGATATCGAGGGCGCCGGCGGTCTCCTCCGGCAGGGCGGTTGTCAGCGCATCGGCAAATTGCCGGACCCTGCCTTGAAACTCCAGGGCATCGAGATTTCGCGTGGCGTTCCGGATGTAGTCGCGGGCGGGAAACTCCGGCCAGGCACGGGAGATTTGGGCGGCGAGCCTCCGGGCCGCCTCGCGGTCGAACCAGTCCTTGAATGGCTTGCGCTCCGTGGGCATGGAGGGATGATAGCTCTGTCGCGATCTGGTTGAAAAGCGAGGTGGATCGATCCTAACCGATACATTTCGGGGAGAGAACCTTACCCCACCAAGCCCCGCAGCACGTCGCCGTGCACATCCGTCAGACTCATGTCCCGGCCGCCGAAGCGGAACGTCAGCCGGCGATGGTCCAGGCCGAGCTGGTGGAGGATGGTGGCGTGAACATCGTGCACCGTGACGGGCGACTCCGCGACCGAATTTCCGAAATCGTCGGTCGACCCGTACACCGTTCCGGTGCGGAAGCCGCCGCCGGCGGCGAAGATGGTGTAGCCGTCGACGTGGTGGTCGCGGCCGGCTTTCTCCTGGATCTTCGGCGTGTGCGGCGTGCGGCCCATCTCTCCGGCCCACAACACAATCGTCGACTCCAATAAGCCGCGCTGCTTCAGGTCCGCGATCAGGGCGGCGACTCCCTGGTCGGTGATGCGGGCGTTTTCTTCGTGGTATTTCTTCAGTTCCGAGTGCTGGTCCCAGGGCGAATTGTTTGGGTGCGTCAGAGGGCACGTAATCTCGACGAAGCGGACCCCGGCTTCCACCAGGCGGCGCGCGCGCAGGCATTGCAGACTGTAGTGGCGCTGGTAGTCGTCGGGGCTGTCCGCGCCGTAGAGGCGCAGCGTGGCGGCGGACTCCTTGCCGATGTCCGCCAGCTCCGGGATCGCGGTTTGCAGCCGGAACGCCGTCTCGTAGTTCCGGATGGCCGATTCGACCGCGTCGCCGCCGCCGGCCGCGGCGAACTCGCGGTCCTGGGCGTCAAGCAAAGCCAGTTTGCGGCGCTGCGCCGCTTCGGTGTTCCACGGCGCGATGTTGTCCATCGGGACGCCCCGGGCCCGAACCGTGGTGGCGGAGTGCGCGGCCGGCAGGAAGGCGCTGGCGAAATTCTCGAAGCCTCCGTTCGGAATCCAGTCGTTGTTCAGCAAGACGTAGTTCGGCAGGTTGTCCCGCTCGGAGCCGAGGCCGTAGGACACCCAGGAGCCGAAGCTAGGCGCCATGCCCGTCACGCGGCCGGTGTGCAGCAGCAGGTTCTGCTGGCCATGCAGCGGCTGCTGGCCCACCATGGAGCGGATGACGCACAACTCGTCGGCGACTCCGGCGATGTGCGGGAGCAGGTCGCTCACCCAGAGTCCGCTGCGGCCGCGCTGCCGGAATTCCCAGGGGCTGCCGAACCAGACGCGGTCGGCCGTGGATTGCGATTTCACCGAGACGGCGGCCTCGCCGATGGCTTCGCCCTGGCGGCGCTTCAACTCGGGCTTGGGGTCGAAGGTGTCGACGTGGCTCGGCCCGCCGTCCATGAAGCAGAAGATGACGGCCTTGGCCTTGGCCGGATGGTGGGCGGCGCGCTGTTCGGCGGCGCACAGCGCGGAGAAGGCGAGCATCCCGAAGCCGTTGGCGGCCGTGGACAGCCACCGGCGGCGGGACAGGCTTCGATCAACGGACATAGAGGAACTCCTTCAGGTTGAACACGGCGTGGGCGAGGTCCTTCCAGACGGGAAGGGAGGTCATGAGAGCGGCTTCGTCCCCGTAGAGCGCGGCGGAGATCAAAAGCCGAGGTGCTCCAGCGGTCGAGCTCGGCGGCTTCGGGGTTGCGCCCGAGCGCAGCGCGGAACATGGCGGCGGTCCGCTCGCCGGGAGAGCGGTGGGGCATTTCGATGAGCCGCTTCGCCCAAAATTCGGCCTGGTCCGCGACGAAGGGGTCGTTCAGCAGGGCGAGCGCCTGGGCGGGCACGTTCGTGAGGTCGCGGCGGCCGGTGGGGATCTTGGGGCTTGGCTGGTTGAACACGGCGAGGAATTTCGGAGGCTCCATGATGGTCATCTTGACGTAGAGGGACCGGCGGCCCAAGCCGTCGAGCGGCCCGGAGAACAGGCGCTTTTCGGGATCCTCGCTCGTGCGGTAGGGATCGACGGGAGGCCCGTAAATGCGCCGGTCGAGCCGGCCGGACACTGCGAGGATGCTGTCGCGGATCGCCTCGGCTTCTAGGCGGCGTAGCGGATAGTGATGCCAGAGGCGGTTGCGCGGATCGGTTTGCGCGGCCTCGACGGACGGGCGTCCGGACTGGCGGAAGGTCTGGCTCAGCACGAAGGCGCGCACTGTATGCTTTACGGACCAGCCCGACTGGATGAACTCATCGGCGAGGAAGTCGAGCAGTTCGGGGTGCGAGGGACGCTCGCCAAGGTGGCCGAAGTCGTCGGGCGTGGCTACGAGTCCGGTGCCGAACACCCAGTGCCAGAGGCGGTTCACGAAAACGCGCGCGGTGAGTGGATTGTCCGGGGCGGCGACGCTCCGGGCGAGGGCGAGCCTGCCGCTGCCGGGCTCGTTGCCGGCGCCGCCCTTGTCGAGGGCGGAGAGGACGCCGCGCGGCACGGGGTCGCCGAGATCTTCGTAGACGCCGCGGCGGTTGACGCGGTAGTCGGCGCCGGGGCCGGTGTCGCGCATGCCGTTCACGGTTTCGGGCACGGGCAGGTCGCGCTCGGCGCGGCGGTAGGCGGCGACGGCGTCCCGCAGCGGCGCGGCGTCCGCCCGGTTCGGCAGCAGGCGGCGTTCGAGCATCCAGTTGAGCAGCCAGACGTCTTCGGCGGTGGCGGAGCCGGCGGCCCAGCGTTCCACGGACGCCTGCAGCCACCGGCCGACGCGGGCGGCCGCCTCGCGGCGGGTCGCCGGAGCCGGGCCGTCGAACAGGCCGGAGAAGCGCGCGAGTTCGTCGGCGGGCGGCTTCTCTGTGTCGTGCAGGACGGCGCGGGCGATGCCGAACCAGCTTCGCGGATCGGCGGCCTGCTCGTCGGTGCACTTGCCGCCGAGTCCGACGCGCGGGGGGAAGTTGGGGTTCGACGTCTTGGTGGCAAGTTCCGCGTAGATGCGGGTCTCGGCCCTCTCGACCTGTGTCCGCGGGCGGTTGCCCTTTTCGTAGCCGATGGCCGAGAGCGTGACCCAGTGCGACTTGCGGTCGCGGAGGTAGCCCTGGCGCTCGGTGAGGAACGCGTTGTCGATCACGAGGCGGCGCGCGGCGAAGTCGCCGCCGCTGACTTCGAGGCTGATCCAGCGCTTGCCGAGACTGTCGATGTCAGGCGTCCGCAGCGCGCCGTTCAGGCGGGGCGAGAGCGTGTTCGTGAATAGACCGGCAGGCAGGACCACGCTAACGGCTTCGTCTCCTTCGGTCGCCAAGGCGATGTCGCCGGCGCGCGCGGCTCCGTGCCGCAGCCCGACGCCGTCGGCGGACCAGCCTTCGGGCACTTGGCCGGTGCGAAGGTCGGCGAAGGGCTGGTAGTTGCGCCGGTTGGCGGCTGTGCGTTCCCGGGCGGTGTCAGCGATGCGCTGAGCGGTTTCGGTCCAGCGGCGGCTGAGATCGGGCGTGTGGCTCACGGCGAACCACGGCCACAGCGGATCTTCGATCGGAACCGCGGCCACGTCGATACAGAGCGCCTCTTGCCAGGCGGCAAGCTGGTGCGCGTCGAGCGTTCCGGTTTCGACCGTCTCGCCGTTGAGCGCGGCCTGCGCGGCTTCGAGGTGCCGGCCGAAGTCGTGTGCGGCGGCGCGCCAGAGAGGCGTGAGCGCATCGCGGACGCCCTGCTTCAGGTCCACCAGCCGGGCGCGCTCGGCCTGACCGCGCTCCGGAGTGTCGAGCGTGTTGGACACCCAGCGCGCGCTCATGAACGAGCCGGCCAGGGAATAGTAGTCCTGCTGGGTGACAGCGTCGAGCTTGTGGTCGTGACAGCGGGCGCAGGCGACGGTGGTGGCGAGGAAGGCCTTGGAAAAGGCGTCCACCTTGTTGTTCAGCATCTCCTGGTGGATGCCGTTGAACTGGAGGCTGTCGCCGTGCCGTTTCTCGCCCAGCTGGAAGAACATCGGCCCGATGAGGGACTCGTTGATGCCGGCGTCGCGGTCGATGCGCGGGCTAGGCAGCAGGTCGCCCGCGATCTGTTCGCGGACAAGCTGGTCGAAAGGGGTGTCGCGGTTGAAGGCGCGGATGAGGTAATCGCGATAGCGCCAGGCGCCCTTGGCGGGGATGTCCCACTCGTAGCCGTAGGTGTCGCTGTAGCGCACCACGTCCATCCAGTGGCGGGCGAACCGCTCGCCGAAGTGGGGGGACTCGAGCAGGCGGCTGACGGCGCGCTCATAGGCTTTCGGGTCTGGATCGTTGACGAAGGCGTCCACCTCAGCGGGATCGGGGGGCAGACCGGTGAGGACGAAGTGCAGGCGGCGGAAGAGGACCGCGCGGGCGGCAGGTGGCGCCGGGCGCAAGCCTTCCGATTCGAGGCGATGCAGGATGAAACGGTCGAGGGGCTGACGCGCCCACTGGGTGTCGCGAACGGGAGGCGGTTCGGGCCGACGGACCGGCTGGAGGCTCCACCATTGCTTGCGCTCGGCGAACACCTCGCTCCATGGGCGTTCGGGATGGGAGTTGGCGCCGCGGGGGGCGGTGCGCGGGTCGGGTGCGCCGGCGGCAATCCACTGCACGAACGCGGCGATGGTCTCGTCCGGAAGTTTGGCGGCGCCGAGCGGCATGGGCGCGATGCCGGGCTCGTGCCGCATGGCCTTCAGAAGCAGGCTTGCGTCCGGACGCCCTGGAACGACGGCGGGGCCGTGCTTGCCGCCCGTTTCCCAGCCGCCGCGGAGGTCGAGGCGGAGTCCTCCCTGGCCGCGCTCACCCTGGTGGCAGGCGATGCAGTGCCGCTCGAGGACGGGCCGGATCGTGGTTTCGAACCGTTCCATGCCGGCGTCCTGAGCGCTGAGGCCGGCCGCTGCGAGCAGCCAGGCGAGTCCTGCGGCGGCATTCCACCCTGCGTGGGCCATCGTGGACCCGATTATATCGTGGCCGGGTTTCGTGCGTGCCTCGAGTCAGTGCCCGCCCGCAGTCCTCTCTCCAGCGCAACGAGCGGGAGATCTCTCCTTTGCGGCGACGCGGGTCCGAATCGCATTGACACTCCTTCGACGCGCCTGCTAGATTGGGCTTTCCGATGTCCCAAGCCGCGCCGCTCCAGGCGACCCCCTTGAACGGGGTCCACCGCGCCATGGGCGCCAAAATGGTGGATTTCGGGGGCTGGGATATGCCTGTCCAATATTCCGGCATCCTCGACGAACACCACGCTGTGCGCCGTGCCGTAGGCCTTTTTGACGTCAGCCACATGGGTGAAATCGAGGTCCGTGGACCCGAAGCCTCCAAGCTGGTGGACTTCGCCGCCACCAATGCTGTCGACAAGCTCAAGGACGGCCAGGCGCACTACTCGGCCCTGCTCTACGATCATGGCGGCTTTGTCGACGACATTCTCGTCCACAAAGTGAGCGACACGTCTTTCTTTCTGTGCGTGAATGCGTCGAACCAGGAGAAGGACTTCGAGCACATCCGCGCCGCCAACCGCTTCGACTGCGAGGTGGAGTTCGCCAGTCCCCGCTATGCGCAACTGGCGGTCCAGGGACCGAAGGCGCTGGAAACGCTGCGCGGGCTGACGACGGTGGATCTTGCCGCCATCCGCTACTACTGGTTCGAAGATGGCGAGGTGTGCGGCATTCCAGCGCGGCTCGCGCGCACCGGGTACACGGGTGAGGACGGATTCGAGCTGTACGTCGCGCCGGATCACGCCGAACGGGTCTGGCGGGCGGTCCTGGAAGCGGGCGCGCCGCACGGTATCCGGCCCTGCGGCCTCGGCGCGCGGAACACGCTACGTCTTGAGGCGAAGATGGCGCTCTACGGGCACGAGATCGACGCCACGATCAACCCGATCGACGCCGGTCTCGAGTGGATCGTGAAGTACGACAAGGGCGATTTCATCGGGCGCGACGCGCTGCTCGCCGCGCGGGGAAAGCCGCCACGGCGCAAGCTGGCGGGGTTCGAGATGACAGGCCGCGGCATCGGACGCGACGGTTACGAAGTCCTGGTGGATGGCGAGGTCGCCGGTTGGGTGACGAGTGGATCGCCGTCGCCGACCCTTGGCAAGAACATCGGCCTCTGCTACCTGCCCCCCGCGGCGGCGGAAATCGGCCGTCCGATTCAGATCCTGATCCGCAATCAGCCGGCCGACGCCATCGTCGCCGCCACACCTTTCTACAGGAGAGCGAAATGAGCACGTATCCCGATACCTACCGGTACACAAAGGAACACGAGTGGGTGGCGGTCGACGCCGGCATCGGCACCATCGGCATCACGCATCACGCGCAAAGCGAACTTGGCGACATCGTGTACGTCGATCTGCCCAAGGTCGGGGCGAAGGTGGATGCGGGCAAGTCGTTCGGATCGGTTGAGTCGGTGAAGGCGGTCAGCGATATCTACTCGCCCGTGTCTGGCGAAGTCACCGAGATCAACGAGGCGCTTTCGGCCGCGCCGGAGAAGCTGAACGAGGACCCGCACGGTTCCGCATGGCTCGTGAAGATCCGCCTGACCGCGCCCGAAGAAATTCAGAGCCTCATGTCGTCCGCCGACTATCAAACCTACATCAAGGCTGAGCAGTAATCTCGCCTGACCTCATCCATGCGCTACCTTCCGAAGTCTGATTCTGAACGCCAGGAGATGCTGCGCGCCTGCGGCCTGGAGTCGCCCGAGGAGTTGTTCGCGGCGATTCCCGAACCCCTGCGGCTGAACCGCCCGCTGGCGCTCGACGACGGCATTTCCGAATACGAAATCGTCGATTATTTTCGCGCCCGCTCGGCCCGGAGCGTCGCCGGAGAAGCATCGTTCCTTGGCGCTGGCGCCTACGCACACTATCGCCCGGTGATGGTCGATACGGTCGTTTCCCGGGGCGAGTTCCTCACCTCCTATACTCCGTACCAAGCCGAACTATCCCAGGGGACGCTCGTCTCGATCTTCGAGTTCCAGACGATGATCTGCCAGTTGACCGGCATGGACGTGGCGAATGCCTCGATGTACGACGGCTCGACCGCGGTTCCGGAAGCCGCCATGATGGCCGCCCGGATCACCGGACGCGATGGGATCGTCGTCGCGCGCACCGTGCATCCGGAATACCGCGAGGTGCTCGAAACCTATGCCCGGTATCAGGGTCTGCCGGTGACTGAAGTCGGGTACGACGCCGGGACTGGCGCGATCGACCTGGCTGCGCTGGACGCGGCGGTCACCGACGCCACTGCGTGCGTCATCCTGCAGAGCCCGAACTTCTTCGGCTGCCTCGACGTTGTCCAGGCAGCGGCCGATCTCGCGCACGCGCGGGGCGCGCTGCTAATCGTCGTGTTCACCGAGGCGGTGTCGCTGGGTGTGGTCGCGCCGCCGGTCGCGGCCGACATCGTCGTCGGGGAGCTGCAATCGTTCGCCATTTCGCCCAGCTTCGGCGGTCCGTACGCAGGCGTGATCGCGACGAAGGAGAAGTTCATCCGCCAGATCCCCGGCCGGCTCGTCGGGGAAACCAAGGATGTCCGGGGACAGCGCGCATACTGCCTGACGCTGGCCACCCGAGAGCAGCATATCCGGCGCGAGAAGGCGACCTCGAACATCTGCACCAACCAGGCGCTCATCGCGCTCATGGCCACCGTGTTCATGTCGGTTTACGGGAAGCAGGGGCTGCGCGATCTCGCCGCGCAGAACCTCGCCAAGGCGCACTATCTCGCCGGTCAGCTCGACCGCCGATTCGCAGCGCCATTCTTCAATGAATTCGTGGTCCGCACCGGCAGCCGGACCCCCGAGGCGATCAATGAGGCGCTGCTTGGGAAGAACATCGTCGGCGGGCTGCCGCTCGGGCGCTGGTATCCCGAACTGGCCGATTGTATGCTGCTCTGCGCGACGGAGACCGCGCGGCGCGAACACATGGACAGCGTGGCGGAGGCATTCGCATGATCAAGAAGGTCCGGTCGCATCCCACCCAGAACGAGCCGCTGCTGTTTGAGCGCTCCTCCCCGGGCAAGAAGGCCTACCAACTGCCGGCGCTCGATGTGCCGGAGGTGGACCCGGCGGCGGCGCTGGGCGGGGAGAATGTCCGCGAGGAAATCCCAGGGTTTCCGGAAGTTAGTGAAGTAGAAGTCATCCGTCACTTTACCCGTCTGTCGACATGGAACTACGCCATCGACCTCGGAGTGTACCCGCTGGGTTCGTGCACGATGAAGTACAACCCGCGCATCAACGAACTCGTAGCGCGGTTGGACGGCCTTGCGTGGGCGCATCCGTATCAGCCTGAAACGCGATCGCAGGGTGCGTTCGAGGTGATGGCCCATCTCGAACAGGCTTTGGAAGAAATCACGGGCATGGACGCGGTCACGCTCCAGCCCGCCGCCGGGGCGCAGGGCGAGTTGACCGGCATCCTGCTGATGCGCGCCTATCACGAGAAGCAGGGGAATCCGCGTAAGAAGATCCTCATTCCGGACTCGGCCCACGGCACCAACCCCGCCACCGCGGCGATGGTGGGCTATGAGGTTGAGAATATTGCTTCGAACTCGCATGGCATGCTCGACCCTGAGGTGCTGGCCCGTGCGGTGACCGAAGACGTCGCCGGCATTATGGTGACTAACCCGAACACGCTGGGAGTCTTCGAGCGGGACATTGCGAGGGCCGCCGAGATCCTGCATGCCAAGGGCGCGCTGGTCTACATGGACGGCGCGAACATGAACGCGCTGGTCGGGATCGCGCGTCCCGGCGACTTCGGCGTCGACGTGATGCACCTGAACTTGCACAAGACCTTCTCCACGCCGCATGGCGGAGGCGGTCCGGGCAGCGGACCGGTCGCGGTGAAGAAACACCTCGAGCCATTCCTCCCGGCTCCGCGGCTGAAGACGACGGCCGAGGGCTTGCGCCTCGACTTCGACCGCCCGGACTCCATCGGCCGCGTCAGGGCGTTCTACGGCAACTTCGGCGTGCTGGTGCGGGCGCTGGCCTACATCCTGGCGCACGGCGGCAACGGACTGCGCAACGCCACGGTCGACGCGGTCTTGAACGCGAACTACATCCGCCGGCGGCTGGAACCGTACTACGACCTGCCGTATACGGCGCCGAACATGCACGAGGTCGTCTTCAGCGACTCCAAGCAGGCCGCGCGCGGTGTGCGTACGGGCGACATCGCCAAGCGCCTCATCGATTACGGCTTCCATCCGTACACCGTCAGCTTCCCGCTGATCGTTCACGGCGCGCTCATGATTGAGCCGACGGAAACCGAAGGCAAGATGGAGATCGACCTCCTCGTCGACGCCCTCATTTCGATCGCACTCGAAACCGAGAACGATCCGGATGTCGTGAAGTCGGCGCCGCACACCACGCGCGTCAGCCGCGTCGACGAAGTGACGGCGGCGCGGCGTCCCGTGCTGCGGTGGAAACCGTAAGCCGGCGCACGATTCTGATTCTGGCGGCAGCCGTCCTGCTCCTGCGGCTGCCGTTTCTCAACCAGGCGATCCAGGGCGACGACGTCTACTACCTCGCCGGAGCTCAACACGCCCAGATCAACCCGCTGCATCCGAACCATACGAGCTACGCGTTCCTTGGCGACATGGTCGACATGCGCGGGCATCCGCACCCGCCGCTGAATGCCTGGTTTCTCGGTTTGCTGCTGGCGGCGTTCGGCGACGTTTCCGAAGTCCCGTTCCATACGGCCTACATCGTTTTTTCGTTGATCGCCGCGGGGGCGATGCTGTCGCTGGCACGGCGGTTTTCGCCGCATCCGCGGTGGGCCGTACTGCTGTTCTGCGCAGTCCCGGCGTTCGTGATCAACGGCAATTCGTTCGAGTCCGACGTGCCGTTCCTGGCGTTCTGGATGGCGTCGGTGGCGGCGTTCGCCTCCGGACGCGCCGGCCTCGCCGCGCTGGCGATGGCGCTCGCGGCGCTCACCGCGTTCCAGGCGGTCCTGCTGACGCCGGTCCTGTGGGCGCACACGTGGATCTTCCGCCGCGGGGAACGCCGCTGGTGGCTGCTGGCGCTCGTGCCGCCGCTGGCGATCGCCGCTTGGCAGGGCTTCGAGTACGCCGCGACCGGCGCGCTGCCCGCCGCGGTGCTGCAGGGCCACTTCGACCGCTACGGCTTCCAGGCGCTGGAAAGGAAGCTGGCCAATGCCGCCGCGCTGAGCGTGCATGCCCTGTTTCTTGTGTTTCCAATGCTCTTGATCCCTGCTGCCCGGCGTGTCTGGCGCAGCCCTGATCGTGAGGCATTTTGGCTGGTGGCGTGGGCCGGCATCTTCTTCGCCGGAGCCCTGGCGATCTTTTTCGCAGGATCGGCGCGCTACCTGCTCCCGATGGCGGCACCGGTGGCGCTACTGGTTTCGCGGCTTCCGGTTCCCTGGCTGGCCGCGGGATGGGCCTTGCAGTGGACGCTCTCGCTGGGCCTGGCCACGGTGAATTACCAGCATTGGGACGGCTACCGCCGCTTCGTCGAGGACCTCCGTCCGCACGCGGAGAATCGCCGCGTCTGGATCAACAGCGAGTGGGGGTTGCGCTGGTATCTCGAGGCCGAAGGCGGCCTGCCGCTGCTCAACGGGCAAGCCGTCCGCCCGGGCGATCTCGTCGTGTCGAGCGCCCTCGGCTATCCGATGGCGTTTACGACCGGAGGCGGCGTCCTGACTCCGGTCGCCGAGCGCGAGATCCGGCCGGAGATCCCGCTGCGCCTGATCGGTCTCGAGACCCGCTCGGCTTATTCGACGATCGTCAACGGTTACCTGCCTTTCGATGTGTCACGGGGCCCGATCGACCGTGTCCGCGCCGATCTGGTCGTGGAGCGGGCGCCGGAGCACTCCTGGCTGCGGATGGCGGATGAGGCGGCAGCCGCGCAGATCGTCAGCGGGGTCTATGGCATCGAGGAAGGACGTTTCCGGTGGATGGGGGAGAGGGCCGTTCTGCTGCTAAAGAGTCCGCCACAGCCGGCGCCGCTGCGGGCCGTGATTTACGTTCCCGACGCCGCGCCGGCGCGGAAGGTCACGCTACGCCTGGACGGCGAGATCGTCGCGGAACGCACATTCGACGGGGCAGGGCAGTACGAGATCTCCACGCCGGGGCTACGTCCGGCCCCTGGCTCGGCGACCGTTGCGGTCGAAGTCGACCGGACGTTCTCGGTTCCGGGAGACCGCCGTGTGCTCGGCGCGATCCTGGTGGAAGCCGGGTTCGCGCCTGAGTGACCTACCTCGTTGGCGGCAATCCTTGCGAAGGAGGCGAACGTCCGCGGGATAGCGGGAACTTTCTGCAAAATTCCAGGATCGAAACTGGCCGTTCCGGAGTACTATAACCCCAACGCCCAGCGAGGGCGCACGTCCACATCACCGGAGGAACGCTATGCCCGCAGTCCATTGGGATCAGCCGTCAACCGGACTGGTCAGCGACCCGAATCCGTCCCTCGTCCTCAAGAACGACAAAGGCGGCGCTCTGGTCGCTACCAGCGAGCAGACCGGAGTGGAAGCCGAGTCGAATGCAGGGTTGGCGCTCCACGCCCACACCAAGTCGACGTTGACGGCGCGCATCCAGTCTGAGGATGCGTCCGGCATGGTCGTCCTGGCGCCGAAGAGCATCGCCGCGCTCGGCGCGAATCAGACCGGCGCGGTCGCCGTTGCCGGATTCAGCAGCGTCGATCCGGCTATACCCAGCCCGACACAGAACCAGGACGGCATTGGGGTCGCGGGCCTGACCAATCGCTTCGCGGCTACTGGCGTCGCCGGCGTCGCGCTGGGGCCGCGGTCCTACGGAGTGCGGGGCGAAGCGCAGAGTGGAACCGGGGTGCGCGGCATCGGGACGCAGGCCGGCGTGGAAGGGCTGAGCGCGGAGTCAAACGGCGTTCGCGGGATCACGTACTCGGGCGCATCGGCGGGCGTGCTTGGCGCCGCCTCGGCCGGCGGGTCGAGCGGCGTTCGCGGGCAGGCCATCGCCGGACCGGGCGTTGCAGCGCTCTCGCAAGCCGGTCCGGGCGTCCTGGCGCAGAGTGAGCAGGCCGAGGGCGTGGTAGCGGAGGCCAAAGCGTCGAACGCGGCGGGCGTGCGCGCCAGGAACGATCACTCGAACGGCTTCGGCGTTGACGGCTCCAGCCAGAAGGGTACTGCGATCCGCGGCATCACCAGCAGCGGGACGGCCGTGGTCGCCGATGCGTTCGGCGGGCGCGCGATCGACGCCTCGAACTACAGCACAAGCAATCCCGCCATCGAATCCTTTTCGCTCGGCGCTCCAGGCGTGGATGCAATCGGCAACCCCGGAGTGAAGGGGGCGAGCCTGTTTGGCAGCGATCCGAACGACCTAGACAAGGGCGCGGGCGTGTCGGGCCTTTCGCTCGGCAGTTCCGGCGTCGTCGGGGCTACCCTCACCGGAACGGGCGTTCTCGGCGTCGGCCATGCGCTTCTGGGAGCCTGGGCGGGGGTGTTCCGAGGTAACGTCTTTGTGGACGGCATCCTGCTCAAGCAGGCGTCGTTCTTTTCCATCGATCATCCCCTGGACCCGAAGCGGAAGGTGCTGAACCACGCCGCTGTCGAGGCGCCGGATCACAAGACCTTCTACGACGGCGTTGTCGAACTCAATGCGCGAGGAGAGGCCAGAGTCAGGCTGCCGAAATGGTTCGCGGCTCTCAACGACGTCAAGACGTTGTGCTACCAGCTCACTCCGATCGGCGGACCCGCGCCGGATCTGCACGTCGGCCAGCCGTTTAACGGGAGCCAGTTCGTCATCGCGGGCGGTCAGCCGAAACAGCGAGTGAGCTGGCAGGTGACGGGAATGCGCATTGACGCCTTCGCGAAGGACAATCCGGTGGTTGTCGAGCAGAAGCGATCCGAAGCGCGCCCGACGGCGCCGGAACCCTCGCGCAAGGACCTGGAGAAGCTGGAAAAGACCTTGCGCACCGCCGGGGCCAGCCGTGAAAAGGCGGCCGAGGGCGCGAAGATGGCGATCGAGCAGATCCGGTTCCCGGAGGCTCGGGAGACGGAGCCGGCGGTCGAGCCGGAAGGGGGGCTGCGGGCCGTGGCGTCGGCCGCGAAGAAGCTCTTTGCCGTGCTGGAACGCCTCAAAGGCGCGTCGGCATGATATCGCGCGGCCCGTTTGCGAGCGTCCGCCCAGGACTCGCCGGAGTTCTAGAGTTTGTACGCCTCAATCGCGGTGCCGCGCAGGATGCGTTCCTGTTCGGTGGCGGTTAGCGTGCCGATCCAGCGGCGGACCATGCCCGCCCACTCGCCGTAGCTGCCGGCGGCCAGCAGAACCGGCCAGTCGGAGCCGAACATCAGCCGCCGCGGCCCGAACGCATCCAGCACCACTTCGTAGAAGGGCCGGAGGTCGGCTTCCTTCCATCCGGCCCAGTCCGCCTCGGTCACCATACCGGAGATCTTGCAGTACACGTTCTCGCGCTCGGACAGCTCGAGAATCCGGGTCCGCCAGGGCTCCAGCGCCCGGTCGCCGATCCTGGGTTTCGCGATGTGATCCAGGACAAAGACCATGTCGGTGTGGCGGTCGGCGAACTCGATGGCGTACGGCAGGTGCCGCTCGTAAACGAGGATGTCGTAAGCGAGGCCGTGACGCGACAGCCGGCTCACGCCCGCGTTGAAATCGGCGCGCAGGAGGAATTCGTCGTCCGGTTCGTCCTGCACGATATGGCGCAGTCCCTTGAGTTTCCGGCGCGGCGCGAGTTCCGAGAGCGAGTCTTCGACATCCGCATCGGCCAGGGGCGCCCATCCCACCACGCCCACGATGTACGGGTGTTCCTCGGCCACTTGCAGCAGCCACCGGGTCTCTTCCAGAGTCTGGCGCGCCTGCACCGTCACGGCGCCTTCGACATTGGCCTCAACCATCTCGCGATGCAGGTCCGCGGCGGTAAAGCCGCGCCGCAGTGCGGCCATCCCGTCGTGGATCCAGCCGTATTCCTCGGCCGAGTAGTTCCAGAAGTGCTGGTGGGAGTCGATTGCGGGAATCGGAGCGGACATCGGCCCTATTTTACAGGAGCCAGCGCGTCCAGTTCGGTCTTCAGTTCCGCCGGCAACGCTAGGCGCGACGCTTCCAGCGCCTGGTCGAGGTGGCCGGTGTGCCGCGCGCCCACAAGCATGCAGCCAACGTCCGGATTCGACAGCACCCAGGCCAAAGCAAGGCGGCTCTGCGGGACTCCAGTGCGCTCCGCCAACCGCGCCAGACCGGCGACGGCCGCGAAGTTCGTCTCGGTGAAGTACACGTCGGCATGGCCTGGCATGACGTGGAAGCGGGTTCCGGCAGGCAGCGCGGTCCGGTCGGGCGTGTATTTGCCCGTGAGAAAGCCGGCGCCGAGCGGACTGTAGGTGACGACGCCGATTCCGTGTTGCCGGCAGTACGGCAGGAGGTCGCGTTCAACCTCGCGCTTCACCAGATTGTAGATGGGCTGGACAACATGGCAGGGCATTCCGGCCATCTGGGCGGCGGTGTAATTGCTGAGGCCGGCAAACCTTGCCTTACCACTCGACACGGCTTCGTCAAGCGCTGCCGCAGCTTCCTCCGGCTCCGACCCGGGGTCGAACTGGTGGTAGTAGAACACATCGACGAAGTCCGTGCCGAGACGCCGCAGACTGGCGTCCAAGGCTTCCCGGACGTGCTGCCGGGTGAAGCCGCGGGTGACCTTCGTGCAGAGCATGATCCGGCCGCGGCAGCCGCGTTCCTTGAGCCAGCGGCCTAGCACGCACTCAGACGAGTGATCCTCGTGCGAGACTTCACGCGTGTCGTCGATGCCGAGCCGGTCCCGGCGGTAGGTGCGGGCCTGCCCCCCGCCGTAGGCCTCCGCTGTGTCGAACAGCGTCACGCCGCGTTCGAGGGCCGCGTCCATCACGGTCCACGCCGAGGCTTCGTCGATCTCACGGCCGAACGTGGCACAGCCGAGGCCGATGCGTCCCACACCGTCGAGGGGCTTGCTCATCCGCACTATTGTCGCGCGGATCCCCCGTCAGGAGTCTTTGCGCACCAGTTGCACGTCGAGCGTGATCCTGACCTCGTCGCCGACGAGTACGCCTCCGGTCTCCAACGCTTTGTTCCACGTCAGGCCGAAGTCCTTGCGGCTGATTGTGGTGGTGGCGGTGGCGCCGATCCGGGTCGAGCCCCAAGGGTCCTTCACCTCGGGCGAGGGTCCGTCCACATCCAGCACGATCTCCCGGGTGACGCCGTGGAGGGTCAGATCGCCCTTGATCCGCAGTCCGCCTCCGGCGCGCAGGAACTCCTTGCTTTTGAATGTCATGACCGGGTGCTTCGCGGCGTCGAGGAAGTCCGCGCTGCGCAGGTGGTCGTCTCGCTTGGCTTCGCCGGTATTGACCGTAGAGGTATCGATGATTGCCTCCAGGTGCGAGGCGGCCAAGTTCCTGGCGTCCCAGACCGCCGAGCCTGTCACCTTGCTGAACTCCCCGCGGACGTTGGTGATCATCATGTGCTTCACGCTGAACTGCGCGCTCGAATGGGCCGGGTCGATCTCGAAACGTGCTTCGGCTCCCGCGATCGCGGGGAGCAACAGGGCGGCCGCAAGCCAGTGTTTCAATCTCATCATGGGTTGAACTTCTCCTTATCTCGGATTATCAGAGTCGAGTCATTAGATGACTAGTCCTCGATGAAGTTTCAGATCCTTCCCGGCGGCGCTGCAAGGGGATGACACACTGTCGGGTGGGAAGGTTGGCGTGAAGAGCCTGTTTTTCTAGGGTTCTTGACCCACTTTCAAGAGGTGTATCCGGTTGCGCCGAAACGCGGAGGAACGCCATCCCGGCGTGGTACAATCCTGATTCTCGACCTCCGGCCCGGGTGTGAACCGGAATAGGAGCGAAGGTTGAGCCTTTTCGATGAACTACAGAATTGACGACATACGAATTCAGGAGATCAAGGAGCTTGTTCCGCCGAAGCAACTGCTCGCCGAACTGTCCTCAAACGAGGACATCGCCCGCAACGTGTACGACACACGGCGGGCGGTCCACCGGATTCTGCATGGTGGGGATGAGCGGCTGGTAGTGGTGATCGGGCCCTGCTCCATCCACGACCCGGAGGCGGCTTTGGAGTACGCGCGCCGCGTCCGGGCGTTGAGTGTGCGCGTGGAGTCCGACCTGCTGCTGGTGATGCGCGTCTATTTCGAAAAGCCGCGGACGACGGTCGGCTGGAAGGGGTTGATCAACGATCCGTTCCTTGACAATACTTTTCGCATCAACGACGGATTGCGCATGGCTCGAAAACTGCTGATCGACGTGAACTCGATGGGTGTGCCGGCCGCCACTGAATATCTCGATATGATCACGCCGCAGTACGTGGCGGATCTGATCAGTTGGGGCGCGATCGGCGCGCGGACAACCGAGAGCCAAGTGCATCGGGAACTCGCCTCGGGTTTGTCCTGCCCGGTCGGGTTCAAGAACGGCACCGATGGCAATACGCGCATCGCAATCGATGCGGTCCGCGCGGCCAGGAACCCGCACCATTTTCTTTCCGTGACCAAGTCCGGTCATTCGGCGATCGTCTCGACCAGCGGGAATGAGGATTGCCACGTCATTCTGCGGGGCGGCACCCGTCCCAACTATGACCGGGAGTCCGTCGAGACGGCGGCGACGGCTTTGGCGTCCCAGGGTTTGCCGGCGAAAGTCATGATCGACTGCAGCCACGCGAATTCGAGCAAGGATTTCAGCCGGCAGCGCGAGGTGCTGCTCGATGTGGCCGGTCAGCTCGAAGAGGGCAACCATCATGTTCTTGGCGTCATGGTAGAGAGCAATCTCGTCAGCGGGCGCCAGGATCTCACGCCGGGACGCCCGCTGGTATTCGGGCAAAGCATCACCGACGGCTGTGTCGGCTGGGACGAAACCGAGGACCTGGTGCTGCGCCTTGCTCAGTCTGCCCAGCGCCGTTCCGCGACGCTGGCGTACAAGATCCAATAGATCGCAACCCGCACGCCCCGCACGGCATCGAACGCGTTGTGCCCACCTGGATCGCGCTGTTCGTGGCAGCAGGGGCGGCGTTCGGCTCTTCCCCGGACCCGAAGGAGTTGCTGCGCCTTTCGGCGCAGGCGAACTGGCGAACCGCGGAACGGGCTCGCGAATACACGTTTCTCGAACGGTTCGAAGAGAGAGAACTGGACAAGCGAGGGGCGGTGAAGAAGGTCGAGGTGAAGACCTTCGAGGTGCTGTTTCTCGACGGATCCCGCTATCAGCGCCTCGTGGCCCGCGACGATCAGCCGCTGCCGTTGGCGGAAGACCGCAAGCAACAGGAGAAGCTCGATAAAGAGTTCGCCAAGCGCAGCCGCGAAGACGACCGGGCGCGCGCCAAACGCCGTGCCAAGGACGATAAGAGGCGGCGCGAAATGCAGGAGTTCGCCAGCGAAGTGGCTGAAGCGTTCGATCTGCGGATCGAGGGCGAGGGGACGATCGACGGCCGCGACGTCTGGATCGTCGCCGGAACGCCGCGGCAGGGCTACCGCCCGCCGAATCTGCGCGCGAAGATCCTTCCCAAGGTCAATGGCCGGATTTGGATCGAGAAGGCCGGGTATCATTGGGTGAAGCTGGAAGCCGAAGTCATCGACACGGTCTCGTTCGGGCTGTTCCTGTTCCGCCTTCTGCCGGGCGCCCACATTGAAGTGGAGCAGCGGTTCGTCAACGGCGAAGTGTGGCTTCCGCGGGAAGTGCGGGTCGGTGGGACCGCGCGGTTGGGCCTAGTCAAGAAGATGCACAACGAGGCGATCATTACGTTCGACCGCTACCGCAAGTTCCAGACGGACACGCGGATTCTGTCTGTGGACGAAACCCAGTGATCGCGGCCGCTGCCGCCGTCTTTCTGTTCGCTCCCGCCGTGCTGCCGGCGCAGGATGCCAGAAAGATTGTCGCCCGGGCGGCCCAGGCGTGGGAACAGTCGCAGGAGCGAACCGCGGACTGGGTCTACGTGGAGCGCGCCATCGACCGGCGCCTGGATGGCGGTGGGCATGTCCGATCCGTCATGGACAAGACCCACGAGTGGCGCCTGATTGAGCGCACGCCCCACAGACGCCTGATCGCTCAGGATGGGAAACCCGTTCCGCCCGACGAAGTCGAACGGCAGGCTGCCGCGCTCGAAGCGGAACGCAAGGCACGCGCGGGCGAACCGCCCGATGCCCGCCGCAAGCGGATATCCGCGTACGAGGAGAGGCAGCGCCGGATCGTCGAGGCGGTGCGGGAAATCCCCGAGGCGTTCGATTTCGTTGTCGTCCGCGAGGAGATGGTGGAGGGCCGGCCGGCCTGGGTGATCCAGGGACGTCCCAGGCCAGGCTACCGTCCTCGATCGCAGCGTGCAGCCATCTTTCCCCACCTGCGGTGCACACTGTGGATCGACAAAGCCGAAGGACATGCCGCGCGCCTCGAAGCCGAGTTGTTCGAAACGTACAGTGTCGGCTGGATTCTCGTGCGCATCCATGACGGCGCCTGGGTGAAGTACACGCAGTCGCGGCACAGCCCAGGCCTCTGGCTGCCGTCGCGCATGGAGTATCAGGCGTCGGCCCGGATCGGCCTGTTCCGGATGCTGCGCACGCACACCGAGATCGGCTACCGGGACTGGAGGCCTGAGGGAACCACCCGGACCACCAGCGTCGAGGCCGCGATGTCATGCAGGGCCTGCTTCTTTTCGGTGAACGCCGCCAGCAGGTAGCCGAAGCTCATAAACGTCGCGGAGAGGAACTTGGCGAAGTACCGGCCGTTGGCGCGGGCGAAGCCGATGCGTCTGCCATCGAGTCCAGTCACCCGGAGACCGCAGACCCGCTTGCCGACAGTCCCCATCCAGGACGAGCTCTCGAGGATCGTGTGATACAGCCAGTGCCCGATGGCGAACGCCGCGAGCACGATCACGGCGGCGCCGACCTGTGACCGCGCCTGTTGCGCCCCGCCCATCTGCGCGGTCACGAGGAGCACGAAGAAGATGCCCTGCAGCGGAGCGAACACCAGGAAATCGACGAGCATGGCGGCGGCGCGCCTCCAGAATCCCGCGTACACCACCGGAATGGGCCGCTCCGCCGCTGTAAACCGGTAGCCGCACAACCGGCAGACGGGCGCATCCATCAGGTTCTCAATACCGCACTGCGAGCAGAACATCAGCGCTCCGACAGGCGCGTGATTTCTTCCGCGCTCAATACCCTTCCGAAGACCGCGGCCTCGGCGATGCGCCCTTCGAAGTTCGCCTTGCCGCGGCTGTCCCCACCGAGGAACAAGCCCTCCACGGCGTTCGCGTCCGCCAGCGGACCTTCGATCTCCAGGCGGCCGTTCAGATAGACCCGCGCCGTGCCGCCGTCGCGGACCAGTGCCGTGTGATACCAGGTCCGCGGCTCGATCGCGGACTTGCCGGCGAGGCCGCCCAGCGCAAGCCTGCCGTCACGGCCGATGGCCAGCCGGTCGCCACCCCATTCCGCCAGATACCCGGTCACATCCCGAGTCCCCGCCGGCAGCCCGTTCCAGAACCAGAGCGACACGCTACGGGTCCCCGCCGGAGGCGCCAGCGAACTGGTGAGGCGGCCCCCGGCAAATTGCGCCGCACGGTGGATTGTGCCGGGCAGGTAGAAGGCGACGCCGTCTTCATAGACGCCATGATGCGCGTTGGGACCGCGGTCATGGGCTTGGGGTCCGGCGAATTCATCCATCCGCCAGTAGGCAAGCGGCTTCGTGTCGAGCACCGTCGCGGCGTACGTCTCTCCGGCGGTTGCCGGCGTGCGGCGGGGCTTTCCCGCAACCTGTTCGAGCAGCGTCAGGAGCGTTTCGACGATCTTCGGTTCGGCGGTGACCTCGAGGCCGGCCGTCCGGGCTTCCCACGTCGTGTAGCCGCCAAGTTTGTGTTGCTCCGGCGGTGGGATGTAGCCTTCGGCGCCGTTGGCCAGTTCGATGTTGAACGTGGTTTCGAAAGGACTCATCGCTTTCAGCTTCAGGCCCGTGATGCCGTACACCTCGTTCGGAATGGCGGTGATTCCCAGGTCGCCAATGCGAAGCGCCTGCAGCTTCAGCTCGCGACGCGGCTCTTCGGACACATAGATCTGCTCGCGTGCGTAGACCTCGGGACGGTTCTCGGGCAGGCGCCCGTCCAACTCCGCCACAATCTTCCTGGCCCACGTCAGCCGCTCGGGGCTGGGCTGCCGCCGCGACAGCGGCAGCGCCGCTTCCGCCATCGCCAGCGGGACCGTGTCGCGGTACTGGATCCGCCCGAACGCCTCGTGAGCCTGCGCGGCGAGCTCTTCCGCGAAGCGTGCAGCGGTCATCTGCTGCCGCGGCTGGCCGTAATCCATCCAATGCTGATCGCCGCTGGTGCCCTGCGACATGATCGCGATGCCGCCGATCTTCGTTTCCATCAGTTCGGCAAAGGGTCCGAAGTAATCCGGCGACACAGCGTCGCCGGGAGCGCCCACGTAGTGCATCGAATAGTTCGCCAGCAGTGCGATCTGCTTTCCGTCGCGGGACTGCAACGAGAGAAGGGACAGGCCGCTGTCGACCGGTCCGGCGGGACCGATGAACTCGGGATTCTGATAGCCCGGGTGCATGTTGGCGCGCACCGTGCGCTCGCCGAACGGGTCCTCGCCAATGCGATCGGGGCGGGCGATCCAGCGGCGGCAGTGCGTATGGTGCGGCGCGTCCACGGAGAGCCAACCCGCGCGCGCCGGCTCCAGGTTCTTCACCGCGCCCGCGATCGATTCAGCGATCCAGCCCGGCAGCCGCTCGCGATGCGTTTCGTCCACTTCGGTGCCGAGCGCACCCATCACAGACGGCGCCGAATGCGAATGCGTCGCCGAGATCAGCATCCGGTCCGGCGGGATCCCGGTCGCCTCCGATGCCAGCGCCTTTGCTTTGTCGAGCAGGTCGCGCGGCATCATGAGGTTGTCCACGACGCACAGCACGATCCGTGTCGCGCCATCGTCGAGCACAATGCTGCGCGCGTGCAGCTTGCCCTCGGCCCGCGTTCCGGTCTTCGAGAGAAACGATCCGCTCACGATGACCGGGAACTCCGTGGGCGTGATGTCGACCGCGTGGGCGCCGGCGCGGAACGCCGGGCGGCCGCCGCAGCTCACGAGGCTGAGTACGGCCAGGAACAGGCTGAAGCGCTTCATAGACAGGCTCAATAGTAGAATAAAAGCCAATGATGTTGCGTTGGTTGTGCGTGCTTCTTGTTGCCTGTGGAGCGGCGCTGGCGGAGTTGACGCCTCCGGCTACCGAACGCGAGGCCGCGGAGTGGGTGATCCGCCGCGGCGGCAGCGTCGTGCTGGCGGACCATCCCGGCGCGGTGTCGGTGCTGCGCGACCTGCCGCGGGGCGATGTCCGGATCGTCTCGATCAATCTTGTCGGGACGCTCTTTGAACCTCAGGAACTGGTGATGTTCAGCCGGTTGTCCGGTCTCAAGGAATTGCACCTGCCCGGGACGCAGTGGAATCCTGGCGCCGGATCGAAGCTCGACGCGAACGACGAATTCAAGCACATCGCCCATCTCACCAGCCTCGAGCGGATCCATTTCAGCCTGCACTTTCTCACGAATATCAACGTGCAGGACAAAGGCCTCGAGATCCTGAGCGGCCTGTCCAATCTTGAATCGCTGCGGCTGGCGCAGACGCGCGTCAAGGGGTCGAGCCTGAAGCCGTTCGTGAACCTGCGCGCGCTCGACCTGCGTTACACGCCATTCGATGACGAGGGCATGAAGAGCCTCGCGGGCATGACGCAGTTGGAGAAGCTGTATCTGAAGGACACCTTCGTCACCGATGCCGGTCTGGCGTCCATCGCGGATCTGACGAACCTGACCGAACTCGATCTCTATGGCTGCCGGATCTCCGAAGCCGGCATCGAGCACCTGCAGCGTCTGACGAAGCTGCGCAAGCTGGACCTCCTCGGGGCGGACGTGAGCGATGAGGGTCTGGCGAAGCTGGCCGGGTTGAAGGATCTCGAAGAGATCAACCTTTACCGGACGCGCGTCACCAATGCTGGTCTCGAACAACTCCGCGGGATGAAGAAGCTTGCCTCGATCGACCTGCGGTACACGCGGACGTCGCGCGCGGGCATCGAGCAGTTGCAGGCCGCCCATCCCGGCCTTCGCGTGAACTACCTCGATTCATCGGTCCGGCAGCAGCGGCAGCCCACGCTCGACCAGGGGGTTCGCGCCTGGGTGAAGTCCGTCGGGGGACGGATCGAAGAGCGGGACGGCCATGCGGTGCGGATTTCACTCGCAGGAGCGCCGGTTTCCGACGCGCACCTGTCGCTGCTCAAGAACGAGCCGAAACTCGAAGTGCTCGATCTCTCCTCGACCGAGATCGGCGATGCCGGGCTGCGGGAACTGGCTGCGCTGACCGGCCTGCGGGAACTGACGCTGAACACGACGATGGTATCCGACGCCGGACTCGAGGTGCTTTCGGGCATGCCCGGACTGCGCAGGCTGTCGTTGAATAATACGCTCGTGCGGGGTCCGGGCCTGCGCTCGCTCCGCGGACACACTGCCATCGAAGAGATCTCGCTGGCCGGGACCGTGGCCGGTGATGCCGCGCTCGTGGATCTGGCGGGATTGCCCGCGCTATCGCGGCTGCGCCTCGCCTACACCGACGTGAGCGACGAGGGCCTCGCCGTCCTGGCGGAGATGCCCGCGCTCGCGGATCTCGACCTCGACAGCACGGACCTCGGCGACAAAGGCATGGAGCATATCGGGAAGCTGGCCGGTTTGCGGCGCCTGTCGCTCTCCTACACCCGCGTCACCGACGAAGGGATTCAGCGACTGGCGCAACTCACCGGACTCGAAGAACTGCGCATGATTCGTGTGCGCGTGACCGACGCCGGCGCTGCCGCGATCGGGAAGCTGACGAATCTGCGCCGTCTCAACCTCGACTACAACATGAAGATCACCGACGCCGGAATCGCCTCCTTGAAGCCGCTCGACAAGCTCGAAGAGCTGCGGCTCGATACCGTCACGGTCACCGACGCCGGGATCGACCACTTCCGGGCATTCCCCCGCCTGAAGCTGCTCAATCTCTATCACACGCTGGTCACCGAGCCCGCCTACGAGACCTTGCGCTCCGCCCTGCCGGACTGCCGCATCGTCTGGGACCGCGAATCCAGCCTGCCGATCCGGAGGGGAAGCTAGATGCTGATCTTGTTGTTTGTACTTGCGTCTACGGCCTGGGCGGACTCCGCCGCATGGGTGCGGGAACAGGGCGGCGTCGCCGGGACCGATGCGCAGGGACGGGTGGTCAGCGTCAGTTTCCGTTCCGGCTGGGTGACCGACGGCGACCTCGACCGGCTGGCCGTGCTGCCCGACCTCCGCATCCTCGATCTCTCCTACACCCACATCACCGATCTCGGCATGGAGCGGTTGAAACGGCTCGAAGGTATCGAGGAACTGGGCCTGCGCTACGCCGAGCACGTCACCGACGAAGGCATCGCGCACCTGCGCGGCTGGAAGAAGCTGCGCAAGATCGACGCCCGCGGCACGAAGATCACCGATAACGGCCTCGCGCACCTCTCGACGCTGGCCACTCTGGAGTGGCTGGACTGCGGCTATGCCGAGGTCACCAACAGCGGCCTTGATGTCCTGGCGTCGCTGCCGGCGCTCAAGCACCTCGCCATTGGCGGCAACAAGCTGAGCGACGCCGGATTGCACTTCCTGCGCCTGCTGCCCGGCCTGCGCAGCCTCGACCTGAGCGGCTCCCAGCGCACCGACTCCGGGCTCTGGTTCGTCGCGTTGACCGATGCGGGGCTCGATTCGGTCACCGCGATTCCCGAACTGGAAGAACTGTACATTGCAGAGACGAAGTTCACCGACCTGGGTGTCGCCAAGCTGGCGCGCTTGAAGAATCTGCGCGTGCTCGACCTCGGCGGCACCGCGGTGACGGCGCGCGGCCTGGCGGCTCTCAAGGCGTCGGCGATCGAAGAACTGCGGCTCTACAAGGCGGAGAAAGTCGGCGATGACGCGTTGCCGCACCTCGTAGCGATGCCGAGGTTGAGTGCGGTCGACGTTCGGGACACCGGCCTGTCCGAAGCCGGGCGCGCGAAACTCGGCTCCAAAATGCTGTAGTATCGGGGAAACTCCGATCCCAAGGAGGGACACGTTGTTTCACCGAACCGTTCTTCTGCTCTGCGTCTCCATGGCGCTCGTCCTGCCCGCAGCCGCGCAGGAATACGAACGCGTGGTTGTGAACCGGGGCTCCGACCGCACCCGCATCCCTCTGGTGGGCGGCGTCAGCCATGCCGTCACCTCGATGGCGCCCCTCGCCACGATGGCAGGGGAACGGATGCTCGCCGCGGGCGGCAATGCATTCGACGCCATCGTCGCCGGCCAGGCCGTCCTGGGACTGGTCCGGCCGGACTCCAACGGAATCGGCGGGGATGCCACCCTGCTTGTCTACAGCGCCAAGGACGGCAAGGCGTGGTCGATCAACGCCGAAGGGACGGCGCCCGCCCTGGCGACCATCGAGTGGTACGAAAAGAATCACGATGGCAAACTCCCGGTGAACGACACGCTGCTGGCGGGAACGGTCCCCGGCGTCATCGACGCCTGGTACCTGCTGCTCTCCCGCTGGGGCACCATGTCGTTCGAACAGGTGCTGGCTCCGGCGATCGCACTGGCCGAGGGCGGCTTTCCCGTGCCGGCGAACTTCGCATCGAGCAAGCAGTTCCTGGCCCACCCGACGAGCGCGCGTCTCTATGCGCCCGGCGGCCGCAAGTGGCAGGATGGCGACATCTTCCAGAACCGCGATCTTGCCAGGACCCTGCGCCGCCTCGTCGAGGCCGAGAAGAGCGCCGCCGCCCACGGGCGTCAGGCGGCTCTCAAAGCCGCCCGCGACCGGTTTTATAAAGGGGACATCGCCCGCGAAATGGCCGAGTTCAGCGAGAAGAACGGCGGTCTGTTCCGGTACGAGGACTTCGCCACCTATACGGCCAAGGTGGAAGAGCCGGTTTCGACGAACTACAGGGGATACGACGTGCTGAAGAATCCCTCCGCGAGCCAGGGACCCGCCGAACTGTTCGCCCTCAACATCCTCGAAGGATTCGATCTCAAGGCGATGGGGCATAACTCGGCCGACTACATTCACGTGTCCGCCGAGGCGGTGAAGCTGGCGATGGCCGACCGCGACAAGTACCTCGGGGACATGGACGCGATCGAGATCCCGTACAAGGGTCTCCTCTCCAAGGATTATGCGGCCGCGCGGCGCCAGTTGATCGACAAACAGCACGCCTCGAGCGAACTGCGTCCCGGTGAGCCGGAGAAGTTTCAGAATTCGCCCCCGCTCGAGCGCCCGATCGATGTCAGCGTCTCCGGCGACGCCGACCACGAGGGGGATACGAGCTATATAGCGGCCGTCGATCGCGAACGGAACGCCATTTCCTTCACGCCGAGCCTGCACAGCGGCTTTGGGACCAAGGTCATCCTCGGCACCCTCGGCTTCAGCCTGAACTGCCGGGGGGATTACTTCTCGCTGAAACGCGGGACGGCCAACGCCCTCGCCCCCGGACGGCGCCCCCGTTCGACCCTGCAGGGCACCCTCGTCATGAAGGACGGCAAGCCGTTCCTGGTGACGGGATCTCCCGGCGGCGACGACCAGTGTCTACGCACCATGCAGACGTTTCTGAATATGGTGGAATTCGGGATGAACATCCAGCAGGCGATCGAGGCGCCGCGCTGGGCGACGCGCGCGTTTCCGGCGTCCCCATTCCCGCACACGATGTATCCGGCCGACCTCCAGGTGGAAGACCGGGTATCCAAGGAAGTGCGGGATGGCTTGGTGCGACGGGGGCACAAGCTCTGGGTGCGTCCCGGATGGTCTTTGAACCTGAGCGCGGGAATCGTCATCGACGCCGTTCGGGATGCGCTCTCGGCAGGAGCCGACCCGCGGGCCGGAGCCCAGGCGGCGGCGTGGTGAAACCGGGATGGTATGATGGCGCCATGCGATTGAAAATATTCCTGCTTCTTGGCCTCCTTGTGGCCATGCCGCTGCTCGCGCAGAAGAAGGCGATCCACCCGAAGGAGTTCGCGAAAGGCCGGCCGTTCAGCCCCGGCATCCTGGTAGACGGCACCCTCTATGTTGCCGGCCAGGTGGGCCAGAATCTCAAGGACGGCAAGATCCCGGACAACTTCGAGGCCGAAGTGCGCCAGACCCTGGACAACATCGGGCTGGTTCTGAAAGAAGCGGGCATGAGCTTCGCCGACGCGGTCACGGTGCAGGTGTATCTCACCGATATGTCTCTGTTCCAGGAGATGAACAAGGTGTATGTGACCTACTTCCCCGATCCGAAGCCTGCCCGCACGACTGTTGGCATCGCCAAACTTGTCGGGACGGCGAAGATCGAGATCACGGTGACGGCTCACAAGAAGTAAATGCCCCTGCGCGTCACGCAGGTCGATGCGTTTGCGGGCCAACCGTTCGCGGGTAATCCGGCGGCTGTTTGTGTGCTGCCGGATACCCGCGAGGATGAGTGGCTGCAATCGGTCGCCCGCGAGATGAACCTGTCCGAGACAGCTTTCCTCTGGCGGCAGCCTGACAACTCCTTCGAACTGCGGTGGTTCACCCCGTCAGTGGAGGTTGACCTGTGCGGCCACGCGACGCTCGCCTCGGCCCACGTCCTGTGGGAGGAAGGCTACCTTGGCCGTGCGGTGATGGCCCGCTTCCACACCCGGAGCGGCCTGCTCACGGCCGCGGCCCGCGGAGCGTGGATCGAGCTGGATTTTCCGGCGACCCCTGCCTCCGAGGCGGAACCGCCGAAAGGCTTGGCTGAGGCCTTAGGGTTGACGCCCCTCTGGACGGGCCGGACGCGTTTCGATTACCTGGTCGAGGCCGATTCCGAGGAAACGGTCCGGCGGCTCACACCGGACTTCACCGCGTTGCGCCGCCTCCCGGTGCGCGGCGTGATTGTGACTGCTCCGGGCCGCGAGTTCGATTGCGTCTCCCGGTTCTTCGCTCCTGTCTCAGGCATCGACGAAGATCCGGTGACGGGGTCGGCCCACTGCGCCCTTGGGCCGCACTGGGCGAGCCGCCTGGGGAAGAAGGATCTCGTCGCGTTCCAGGCGTCCGCCCGCGGCGGCGTCCTGCGGGTAAGGGTGTCGGGCGACCGCGTCGGCTTGGCCGGGCAAGCTGTGACCATACTTCGCGGGGAACTCCTTTGCTGACGCTAAACCTTTGAAAAAGAAGAGCCGAAAGTTTCACTGAGAACTTTTGCGGATCAACGGCACTATACGTTTAGAATGTGTCGTTTGGCCACGGGCCGTGTCTCGGTAACCCAAGTTTTGACCTTGACACGGGGGCGTGACCCTGTTAAAGTCTGAGTTTCATAAATCCTGTGACAGCGATGCGCGGGGGAACGTTCGCGCCTCCCGGGGACCATCGAGGATTGTATGCAGCAAAACTACTTCATCGTCGTCTTAGCCCATTCGATTCATGGGAGATTGCGGCGCGTTCACGTGCCGTACCAGGTTCTGTACGCGGTGCTGGGATTCGCCTTGATTGGGTGCGTGTCCGTGGTCGGGTTCGTCTCGTCCTACGCCCGGATGGCGCTCAAGGTCGCCAACTATAACGAACTCCGGAGCGAAGCCGCCGTCCTGCGGGACCGTTACCAGAACCTCCAGAAGGTCGTGGCGGAAACCGACGAACAGTTGGCGACTCTGAAACTGTTCGCCAACGAGGTATCAGCGGCTTACGCCATCAAGGAGTCGCTGGCTGGTCCTTCCGACATCACTGCCGAGGGGCGTCTGGTGCCCACGTTCCACGAAACGCTGGGCGAGTACAACTCCCTCAAGAACACTTCTTTCGCGCGCTTTGACCGGAACACTCTGCGGCGTTTCCACCGCAACGTGCAGCCCGATATCTGGCCGGTGGCCGGCCGGCTCATGGGCGGCTTCGGACGCCGCGAGGATCCATTCTCCGGCATGGGCGCGTTCCACCGGGGCGTCGACATCTCCGCGCCGACGGGTACGCCCGTGAAGGCGGCCGCGGACGGAATCGTGGTGCATGCCGCGTATTTCGGCGGCTACGGGCGCCTGGTGATCATCGATCATGGCAACGGGACCGAAACATACTACGCGCACCTGTCCAAGTTCGACGTTGTGGCCGGATCGGAAGTCCGCCGCGGCGAGATCATCGGCCGGGTCGGGTCTTCGGGACGCTCGACGGCGCCCCACCTGCATTATGAAGTGCGTGTCGGCAAGGTGCCGGTGAATCCGTACCGGTATCTGCGCAATGGAACCGCGACCGTGGCGTCGCGTTCGGACTTTCCGCTTTAGGCCCGGCCGCGCGGTCCGGGCATTAGGGGTGTGATGAACCGTTCCCATGTGCTGCGTTTGGCGTCCGCCGGAGTTGCTGTCGTGCTGCTGACAGCGGCGTACCAGCCCACTCCGGCCACTACCGTCATGGCCAAGTCCGCGAACGCACTGCTCGCGTCGCTGACCGCCGACCAGAAGGCCAAAGCCACGTTCCAGTTCCAGGATGACGAACGGCTGAACTGGCACTTCATCCCGCGCGAGCGCAACGGCCTCGCTCTGCGCGAGATGAATCCGCACCAGAAGCATCTCGCCAGCGCCCTGCTCAGCGCCGGTCTGAGCCAGCAGGGGTTCATCAAGGCGACCACGATCATGAGCCTCGAAGATGTCCTGCGCATCCTCGAGAAGGATGATGGCGAGCGCCGCAATCCGGACAAGTACTACTTCAGCGTGTTCGGCGAGCCATCGGACAAGGGAACCTGGGGCTACCGGGTGGAAGGCCACCATCTCAGCCTCAACTTCACGATCGTGAACGGCAAGGTTTCGGATTCTCCGTTCTTCTTCGGCGCCAATCCGGCGGAGGTCCGCCAGGGACCGCGCAAGGGTCTGCGCGCTCTTGCCGCTGAAGAGGACCGCGGGCGCGAACTGATGGTCGCGCTCAACGCGGATCAGCGGAAGGTAGCCCTGGTCGACGAAACTGCGTACAAGGATATCCTTACCGCCGCGTCGCGCAAGGCTTCGCTCGAAGGACAGCCGTCCGGCCTGCATGGCGGCAAGTTGAACGACAAGCAGTTCGGTCTGTTGCTGGCGCTGGCCGAAGAGTACGCCCGCAATGTTCCAGACGAACTGGCGAAGCAGCGCATGGACGCGGTCCGCAAAGCGGGCAGGAACCTGCACTTCGCATGGGCTGGCGTGCTGGAGACGGGCGGCCCGCACTACTACCGGGTGCACGGCCCGACCTTCCTGATTGAGTACGATAACACCCAGAACGACGCCAACCACATCCACGCGGTCTGGCGCGACTTCAACGGCGACTTCGGGCTTGACCTGCTCGGCGCGCACTACCGGCAGAGCCACCGCTAGAAGCGGGTACCATCAGAATATGAGCCACGCGCGCGGGGTTGCGCCCTGGAGCCGGAGGGCGTTCCTCGCCGCCGTTCCCATTCCACTCCTGGCAGCCGAGTTCGACCGCAGGCGCGTCTTTCCTCCCGAGTGGGGCAGGTATGCCGACCCGGCGACGGAATTCGAGGTCGCACGGCTCACCGATCCGCAGTACTCGAGCCTGCTGCCGGCCTCCTATAACCGCGTGATCGGCCGCCGTAACGGGTTCCTCCTGCACACGAGCGATCGAGCCGGCGGCCAGCAGGTCTTCCGCCTCGACCTCAAGACCGGCGAGAGCCGCCAGTTGACCGGCGCCTCGGCGCTCGATCCGGCCTCGGTGACACTGGCCGGCGGAGACCGGACGTTCTGCTATTTCGACGGGCGGGTGTTGCGGCAGGTGCAGTTGAGCAATCTGCGCGAGCGCGACGTCTGCGAAGTCAGCAAGGACTGGGAGAGAACGCCGGGCTTTTCCGTGTCGAGCGACGGCCAGCGGGGCTTCTTCGGCGAGTCGCGGCGCGGGAAATCGCGGCTGCGCATGGTGCTGCTCGTCTCCGGCCGCGTGACGACGGTCGCCGAGCAGGACTTCGTCCTGACTCACCCCCTGCCGCGCCCGCGGCGTGCGCAGGTGGTCTTCCGCCAGGGAAGCGAGGCGTTCTGGATCGTTCCGCTCACCGGCGGCAAGCCCCGCCAGATGCGCACCGAGCCGGGCGAACTCGGTCCGGCGATCTGGGCGCCGAGCGGCCAGTCGCTGCTGTACCTCCACCTGCCGGGTCCGGGCAAGCTGAATGCGATCCGCGAAAGCATCCCGGAAGAAAACCGCGACCGTCTCGTCGCGCCGACCAGCCAGTACGCGCACTTCGGGCAGAACGGCGACGCCTCGGTGTTCGCCGGCGCCAGCCGGAACGCGGCGTCGCCGCACGTGCTGATCCTGGTGCGCAGTGTCCGCCGCGAGATGACGGTGTGCGAGCACAAATCGAGCGATCCGGCGTCGGTGGCGCCGATCTTCTCACCCGACAGCCAGTTCATCTTCTTCCAGAGCGATGTTCATGGCAAGCCCGCGATCTACCGCATGAACGTGGACAGGCTGGTCGAGCAGACCGCCGAGGAAGACGGACCAGAGCCGTAGTCCGGCTGTGATACACTGGCGGCCACACAACGAGGGGGGGGATCGTCCCATGAAACACGGTCAACTGCGGCGGCGGGAGTGGCTGGAGGCCTGTATCGCGAAGGGACTCCTGGTTGCCGGTGCGGCCATGCCGCAAACGAGCCTGCTCGCATTCTGGCAGCAGGGACAGCAGCACGCGCACCGGCCGACGCCACCCGAGGTGCTCGGACCGTTCTACAAGAAGAATGCGCCCAACGTGGCGGCCCTGCGGAAGTCTGGCGATCCGGGCTTTCCCCTTCGCGTCGTGGGCAAGGTGTTCAACACCCGAGGGGAAAAAGTGCCCGAGGCTCGCGTAGATTTCTGGCACGCGGATCACGCCGGGATCTACGATGTGCAGGGCTACAAGTTTCGCTCGAAGCTGCTGTTGCCGGAGTCGGCCGAGTACGCCGTGGAAACCGTGATGCCAGGGCATTACCCGGACCGGCCCGCCCAGCACATTCACTACCTGATCGCCGCCCCGGGCCACAAGACGCTGATCACTCAAGCTTATTTTGCGACCGATCCCTTCTTTGAGGGCGATCCGGACAAGAACTATGCGAAGCGCGGCATGGCGTCCAGCCGCGAACTGGTCCGGCCCGTGACCCTGTTCGAGAAAGGCGTGCCGCGCGCGGAGATCGTTTTCGATATCTGCCTGGAGAAGCTGTAGCCGTGCGCGTGCTACTCTCCCTCGCCGTTGCCGCGGCCGCTGCGGCGGCGGACCGTACGGTTTCCTCCGATGTGGCAATCCACAGCGTCGCGTTCGCCGATGGCGGCAGGACGCTCCTGGGCCACGGGGCAGGCGGTTCCGTTCGTGGCTGGGACGCGGCGACCGGCGCGCCCAAGCTGAAGCACGATTCGCAGCCGTCGCCGGCAGCCTCGGCGCTGCTGCCGGAGAGCGGGCAATTGGCCGGGGTAGCCCGCGATGGCAGTATTGAGGTCGTCGCGATCGCCGGCGGGAAGGTCGTGCGGAGGGTACCGGCGGTGGAACCCGCCGCGCGGCGGCTGGTCTACTCCCCCGACGGCCAGGCGGTGGCGACGGTCCATCAGCCAGGCCCGGTGGCCCGCGAGAATACAGTGCGCGTCCGCGACGCCGGTGGCCGGGAGCGGTTCACTGCGCCTGCCGGCATCGGCGGAATCTCGGTTCTCGGCTTCTCGCCAGACGGCCGGTTCCTGGTGGGCGGCAGCAACGACGCCGACGTCCGCGTCTGGAATGCCCGCAACGGCGAACTGGTGCGGCTGATCGACCAGTTGCTGGTGACGATGTTCGCGCTGGCGTTCTCCCCGGACGGAAAGTGGCTGGCGATGGCTGGCGTGGACCGCACAGTCTACCTGTGGGATACCGCAACGTGGAAGCTGACGCGCAAGCTCACGGGCCAGCCGGAGATGATCTCCGCGGTGGCGTTCTCACCGGACGGCCGGCGGCTGGCGGCCGGCGGCTTCAGCGAGTTGACCTCCCGCCAGCCGGTCAAGGTGTTGCTGTGGGATGTCGGCGCCGGAAAGGTGATCGGGACCATGGATGCGCCGCGGCGGGTTTCCGGGCTGACGTTCTCGCCGGATGGGACGATTCTGGCTGCCGCCTGCGGAGAGAAGACCGTCACCTTGTACGCGGTACAAGACTAGCCGGTTCGTTCGGCGGACTCGCCCGCGCAGCCCGCTAACCGTGATCGGCTTCGCCCCGGAATGGCCTGGAACGGCTCCTGGCACAACGGGAGACCACTCAGCCTTCCGGAAAGGCAGCAACTAATTGGAATATAAGGGGTTAGGTTGGTCGGGCCGCCGGGATTTGAACCCGGGACCTCTTGCACCCCAAGCAAGCGCGCTAGCCAGGCTGCGCCACGGCCCGATCTCACCATCATACTACGCTGCCGGCCGCTTGCTAAAATCCTGGTATGCGACTTTTTGGCTGCCTTTTCCTGCTTGCGGCCGCTGCCCCCGCCGGATCTGTCGAACTGGGAAAGAAACTGGCTCTCCCTTCTCCCACCCCTGTCGCCGACGTTGCCGCCAACCCGGAACGCTACGCCGGCAAGATCGTCCAGATCGAGGGCCGCATCACCGAGGTCTGCCAGATGATGGGGTGCTGGGTGCAACTCGTCAATCCGACGAATTCCAGGCAGGCCATTCGCGTCAAGGTAACCGATGGCGAGATCGTCTTCCCCAAGGATTCCCCCGGCAAGATGGCGATCGCCGAAGGCAAGCTGGTCAAGTTCGAACTCACCCGCGAGCAGGCCGTCGCCCGCGCCAAACACGAAGCCGAGGAGCAGGGACGTCCGTTCCGCCCAGAGTCCGTCAAGACCGGCGTCACCATCTACCAGTTGCAGGGCTCCGGCGCCGTGATCCTCGAGTGACCCGGCTGGCCGTAGCGATCCTGTTCGCCTGGTCCGCGGCTAGCGCGGGACCTTTGCATGACGCCGTTCAGGCCGGCAACCTGAAGCTGACGGCGCAGTTGCTCGCCTCCGGCGCGGATCCCAACGAGCCGAATGCCGTCGGCGCCACACCGCTGCACGAGGCCGCCTGGAGCGGTAACCTCGCGCTCGTGACTCTGCTGATCGAGCACCGGGCGAATCCGAACGCCGTGCACCGCGACGCCGGCTCCACTCCCCTGCACTACGCCGTCATCACGAACCAGATGGCCATTGTGCGCGCGCTGCTTGCGGCCGGAGCCAGGATCGATGCGCCGTACCGCTCGGGCGCCACCCCGCTGCACCTTGCGGCGGAACGAGGCTACGAAGAACTGGCGCGGATGCTGCTCGAAGCCAGCGCGCCGTTCGACGCCGAAGACAAGTCCGGAGCGACGCCGCTTGTCGAGGCGGCGCGCAAGGGGCATGAGACAATCCTGCGGCTTCTGCTCGACCGCGGCGGCGCTGTGACGGCGCGGGTACGGGAGAGCGGAAACACCGCGCTGCATCTGGCGGCGGGACGGGGCCACGCTCCCTGCGTCCGGCTGCTGCTGGAGCGCGGGGCGGATCCTGAGGCGAAGAACCTTTCCGGGGCCACACCACTCGATGAGGCGGCGCGCGGGCCGAACATCGAAGCAGTGCGGGTCCTGGTGGAAGCGCGCGGTCCGGGCGCGGCGACGACGCTGCTGGCCGGCGCGGCGATGAAGGGACAGACCCCGCTGGTGAAGCTGCTGCTCGCTCTGGGCGCGGACCCGAACGTGCCCACGGCCAGCGGGACCACGGCGCTCCACGAATCGGCGCTCAAAGGACACGTCGAGCTGGCACGCCTGCTTCTGGCCAACGGCGCCGATCCGTCGCGGCCGAGCCGGGAAGGTGCGACGCCCCTGCACGACGCGGCCGTTGGCGGCGATGTGCGCGTTGTCGAACTGCTGCTGGATCACGACGCCCGCATCGACGCAGCCGACGCCAGCACCGGAGCAACCCCGCTGCACCAGGCGGCTTCGTGGGGGCGGGATGAAGCCGTCGCGCTGTTGCTTGCACGCGGCGCCAACGTCAACGCGGCGGACCGGGAGGGGCAGACTCCTCTCTCTCTGGCCGCGGCGAATGGCCATGCGGCGGTGGCGGACCGCCTGCGCCGCGCGGGCGGCCGGTAGACAGCTCACGCCACAAGCGGACTTGCTCAGCCCCCAGTGCCTCCCAGCCGTAGCGCTCTTCCGCCAGGCGGCGGGCTTCCCGGGCGATCGCAGAGCGGCGTTCGGGCTCGGCCAGCAGGGCTTCAATCGCCTGCGCGAATCGCGGCCCGCTGTCCGCGATGACCCCACTGCGGCCGTCTTCGAGACCGATGCCGGCGCACCCGCTTGGCGTCGAGACGATCGCGCGCTCCATCGCCATGCCTTCCAGGACCTTCAGGTTCGTGCCCGCCGACACGGTCGTCGGCACGACTACGACGTTTGCCTCCACGTAGAGCGGACGCACGTCGCGGACGAAGCCGTGGATGCGCAATCCGGGCGCATCGGGGAGATTGGGTGTGCCAGTGAAGCGCTGCCAGTGGAGCAGATGATCGGGCCCGCCGACCACGGTCAGGCTGACGCCGGCGAGATTGGGCCACACCTCGCGCCAGAAGAAGAGAAATGCCTCGACGTTCGGGAAGTGGCTGAAGGATCCGATGAAGAGCAGGCGGCGGCCCGGGCGTTCCGGCTGCGGACGGAAGCGGCCCAGGTCGACGCCGTTGGCGATGACGCGTGCGTGAGGCACGCCGAGCAACGCCCGGTCCTTCTCCGCCATCGCGACGACCGCGTGAAACCGGCGCAGGGCGCGCGCTTCATAGACGCGCCAGCGAAGCCAGTTCCACCACGCGCTGACCGACGGAGCGCGGCGGCGCACCTGCCCGTAGAGATCCCACGTGACGTCGTGCTCGACGAGAATGTCACCACGGTAGGCGGCCAGTTGCGTGTACTCGACCTGGCGCAAGGTGATTCCGGCTTCGGCGGTGATCTCGCGGAGCAGGCGGCGCATCGGCGCGGTGTCGAACTCCCGCACCTCGGGCGGGGCCAGAGTGGCCCAGCGCGGCTCGCGGTAGTGCGGCAGAGAGGCGACGGCGATCTTCGCGCAGAACTCGCGCAGTGGTTCGAACTCCTGCGTTGCGGGGTCGCGGGCGAAGGCGAAGAGGAAAATGTCGAACTCGCGGGACGCCTCGCGCAGCAGCGAGAAGATGCGTACCGCGCCTCCATGCGCCAGCGGGTACGGGAAGTAGGGGCTCAGCACCGCGACGCGCGGGCGCGATGGATCGGTGGGCCGCCCGTCGACCACCGCGACAGCCTCCGGAACTCTCGTGCGGTCGCGCTTAAAGGGATAGAGCCAGGACGGGCGCAGAAAGATCCGGTCGAGCGGGACTCCGGCGAGAAACAGCACCGACGCGATCGCGTGACGCAAACGCAGATGATGGCGCTCCAGGTTGGCATTGAACGCCAGAATGCTCCCCGGTGCGAACGCGACCGCCGCGGCGCGCAAGGGGTTCGGAGTGCCGTCGAACAACACTGGTGCGAGCCCCACACGCAGGTCGCGGAAGCGGTGCCGCAGCATGAGCCACAACTCGCCGGACGAGGCCGGAGGAAGCGGGACCGGCTCGCAGTCTGGGGGCGGATCCGCGCCGCCTGTGTGCACGACGAAGTGGCGCCGCGCGGGTTCCAGCGCCAGGATCTCGCGGGTCATGCGCCGGGCGCGGGATACGTCTCCGGTCCAGAAGTGCACGATGACGGCGTCGGGGTTGACGCCCCGCAGCCCGAACCACAGCTTTCTGAGGCGCTGCTTCATCGCGTCAACGCCTCGTACGACGCGGCGGCGTCCTCGGCGATCGACTCCCAACTGAAGCGGGATTCCACGGTGGCGCGTGCCTGCCTTTCGATCCGCTCGCGCAAGTCCGCGTCGCGCAGCAGACGCACCAGCGCGGCGGCGAAGTCCGGGGCCTGTTCATGAATGAGCGCGCCGGCTTCATGGCGCAATCCCAGGCCGTAGCACCCGACGGGAGTCGATACGACCGCGCGGCCGCAGGCCATCGCTTCCATCACCTTGATGTTCGTGCCCGCCGACACCACGAGCGGCACGGCGACCACCGAGGCGCGGGTGTACAGCGGCCGCACATCGCTGACGAACGCGTGGCGGACAATGCGCGGGTCGAGCGAGGCGGGGTACGGCCGGCCCGTCAATTCGCGCCAGTAACGGTCCGGCTCGGGTCCGGCGACGCAATGCAGCCGCGCGTCGGTGACCTCGCGCCAGACGAGCGGCATCACCTGTCGCGCCAGCCACTCGAATCCGAGGATGTTCGGCAGATGGCGAAACGAGCCGATGACCAGGATCTCCGGCGGGCCATCGGGACGGCACTGCGGCGTGAACCGCGCTGTATCCACGCCGTTGGCGACAACCGCGGTGGCGGCGGCGGAGGCCCCTTCCTGGATGGCCAGCGCCCGGTCGTCTTCCGACATCGTCCAGACGGCGTCATACCGGTTGAACCAGTGGCGCTCGAAACGGCGCCAGCGCTCCGCTTCCTCGCCTGCCTGAAGCTGCTGGTAGAGCATGAACGTCAGATCGTGCTCCACGAGGATCGCGGGCAGCGCCGGAGCGGCGTCGCGGAACGCCGCGAGGTGTGCGTACTCCACCTGAAGAACCGACACCTCCGCCGCGAGGGATGCAATGAGAGCCTCCATCGCGCTCGAACGGTGCTCCCGAACCTGCTTCGGCAACCCGCGGTCATTCCCCGGATGTTCGTCGCGCTCCACGACGTAGACGCGCCGGAAGACGGTGTGTAGCTGCTCGTATTCGACCTGTTCATCTTTCTCGCGGAACGCCGCGAGTAGCAGGTCATACCGCGAGGCGAGAGCGCGGCACAGGTTCCAGATGCGGACCGCGCCGCCGTGCGTGAGCGGATAAGGCAGATACGGCGAGACGACGAGCACCCGCTTCAGACCGCGGAATGGCTGCGGGCCGTGCACCGCGAAGCTGATGTTGCCACGCGCGAGGGCGGCGTCGCGGGGCGCGACCGGAGGCGTGCGGCGGGCCAGCGTGACGAACTCGGCGTCTTCGTAAGGCCAGTCCGGCGCTTCGCTGGGCGTTTCAGCCGCACCGATGGAGTAGCTGTGCCAACCCGCGGCCGCGGCGCGCCAGAACAGCCAGAGCCAGGCCGAGCCCGGAACGATCGTCCGCGGGACGCCCAAGGCTTCCATCCTGGCCCGATCAACCAGCATCAGCGGGCCCACCGGGGCCAGCACCCGCGATGCCTCGCCCGGCTGCAGCGGACGGAACGGCGCGCGGGCGAACAGGCCTTCGTTCCAGTCGCGATAGAACGCCTGCCGGGACACGGCGAAGGTGCCGGGACAGCGCATCAGGGGGATCAGGTCGTCCACCGACGCCGGGGCGCCCTCTTCCGCAAAGAGGATCCAGCGCGTGTCGCCGGAAACGGCTGCCCGGACCCCGGTGAGATCCCACTGCCGCTGCCTGGTAAGGACCGTGACATACGACTCACCGGTTGCGGGCGGAACCGGCAGGTCGATTGGAGCACCCGCGGGTAGTTTTCGAAACGCCCATCGCGAGAGCGTGACCGAATACTGCGCGGCGCGCAGAAACAGCCACCAGCCCAGGCCCGAGCCCCAGTCGGCGATGCGGCGTGCGATGGAATGCAGACGGTCCCGCGAACGCCGCAGCAGGTGCCTGGCAATGCCCGCCGGCGTGGCATTGAAGAAGTCGCCGTGCTCGTTGAGCACCAGGACACGAAACGGCGGCCGCAGCAGCGGACGCACGCGCGGAGCCAGGGGGCCGCGCCGCGCCCATACGACCACGGTCAGGGCGGACCAGTGCCGCCCGAGGTCGCGCAACGCTGCTTCCCAGTCGCCACAAGCGACGCGACCGCACAGCGCGGCAACCACCGGATCGGGCGGTTCCAGCGTGAATAGCCAGATCGGGAGTCCCGCTGACTGGACGTGCCGGACCGCGCGCGCGGCATCGGCGGCGCCGGCGGCAAAGACCGTCACGATCTTCGGCTTCACCACCGCAGTCCCGCCAAACGCAGAATCGCGCAGGCCGCGAGCGGCGTGACCGCTGCTCCGACGACAGCCGGTGTGTAGCCATGGTGATCGACCAGCCAGCCCACCAGAGGCGAGACCGCCGCCTGCATCAGCCCGTATGCCGTCGTGAGGAACGCCACGGCAAAAGCCGCGTGGCGCGCGCCGAAAACGTCGAGCGGCATCGCGTAGATGTTCACGCTAAACGCGGAAACCGCAAAGAAGCTGACGGCGATCCCTGCCGCCGCCAGAGCCGGACCCGGCAGCCACGGCAGCGCCGCGGTGGCGAGCGCCGCGACTCCCGCCAGCAGACACCCCCGGTAGCGCGCTGTGAGCGCGTCCTTGCCAGAGCGCATGAGGCGGAAGGAGAGCCATCCTCCGGAGAAGCCTCCCAGTGTCGCGAACAGGGCAGTGAACGAGGCGAGCCAGCCTGCCTGGGCGCGCGTGGCGCCGGCGGCGTCCACCAGGTAGAGCACAGTCCACACCGTCCAGATCGCGTAGAGGGTCATGCCGGTGGCGTTGGCGGCGGCGAACGCCCACAACCGGCGGTCACGAAGAATCGCGCGCGGCGTGGACTCGCGTGACGCCGGCTCGTCCGGCAGTTTCGGATCCATCCAGCGCCAGAGCGGGATCCAGAGCAGCCCCAGGACGCCTGTCACGAGGAAGGCCGCCCGCCAGTGAAAATGAATCGCCAGCGCCAGCGACAGCGGCGGCGCCGCCATCAGACCAAGGCTGACGGCGACCTGGTTCAACGAGTGGCCGAGCGCGCGTTCTTCAGGCCGCAGGAAGCGGGCGATCGCCTTGCCGGACGCCGGAATGCCTCCCGCTTCGGCGACGCCCAGCACGCCGCGGCACGCGACGAGCGTGCCGAACGTGGTGCCGAGTCCGGTGGCGATACCGGCGAGCGACCAGGTCCCCAGCGCCAGGCTGATCCCGCGTGTGAGCCCGAGGCGGTCGATCAGCAGGCCCGCCGCCGGCGCCGCAATCGCGTAGGGAATTGAGAACGCCGACGCCAGCAGGGCATACTGCGTGTTGTTCAACTCGAAAGCGTCCTTGATGAACGGTGCCACGCTGACGAGCGTCTGGCGGTCGAGAAAGTTGATCGAAGTGGAGAGAAGAAACACCGCCACCACGAGCCACCGGCGGCGCGGGATCGTCGGCATCAACGGAACTCGATGGAGGCGACCTCACCGGTGGTCCCCAACGATACGCTCTCCTTCTGGAAATACTCAACGCGGACCGGCCGTGGCTTGATCCTGCCGCAGCCCAGCGCGAGTTCAGGCGCGCCGGCGATCGCCACTTGCGATGCGTCCGCAATCAGCAGCCGCACCGTCTTCCCGCCGGCCTGGATGATGAGCCGGGCCTGCCGTCCGAGGCAGTCGACCTGTACGATCGTTCCCTCGACCTTTCCGTCCGGCTGCGGTCCGTCCCACCACGGCACCACTTCGGTGCCGGGTGGAGAGGGTGCGTTGCCCTCGTTCGCGCGCGCTTCGGCGGCGCGGATTCTCGCGATCGCTTCCTGCTTGACGCGTTCGATATCCGCGCGCTCGGCTTCGAGCGCGCGCTGGCGCTCCCCTTCCAGAAAGGCAAGGCGCTGTGGCTCGACGGCCAGACGGTGCTGCCGCATCTGCTCGCGCTGCGCCGGGGTCGCGGCGCTCTGCTCGGCCCGCAGCCAGGCGGCCGAGGCGCGGTCGAACTGCTGCGCCGCGAGATGGGCCTCGGCAAGCGCCTGCCATACTTCCGCCCGCCGCGGCTCCAGCGCGGATGCCGTTTCGAGCATCTCGACCCGCTCCCGCGGATTCTCGATGAGACGCGCCAGTCCGACCAATGGGTCCGCGGCGCGCGGCTGAAGTTCCCTGGCTTCCTCCAGGGCCTCGCGGGCCCGGTCGGGCACGGCAGTGCCGGCTTCAGCCAGCAACCGGGCGGCTTTGGCGGCACGCTCCTGCTCCTGCGTCAGAGCATCCAGCGCGACGCGTACGGCCTGGTCATCGGCGGAGCGCTCCGGATAGTCGCGATTCGGATCGATCGGCGCGGCGTTGAGTGGGGCGGTGTCGAATTGTCCCGCGGCCAGATGGCGTTCCGCCTCCGTGGCTAGCGCTTCGCGGTCTTTCCCCATCGTGTTCCGCCACGCGGGACCTTCATCCATCCCGCGCTGGAGGTTGCGGAGAAGCGCGGGCAAGCGGCCGCCATACGCAGGAGACGCAGCCAGCAGATGGACCAGCGCCCATTCGGATGTCCGCTCGGCGGGCGGCACGGGCGCGCCGATCCGGATCCTGCTGCGCTCTGTTTCCATCGTGCTGACCAGGGCGACCAGACCGTCTTCGATATCGCGCGGCATCCCCGCCACGCTCGCCTCGATCAACGTCCGGGCAAACGCCGCGAAGAACGGCGGACCGGGCAGGGCGTCCGCTGCCAGCACCAGGGTCACGCCCGCCGCCGACCGCTGGATGTCCCCGCCGCCGCGGTATGGCGTGGCGTCGCGTTCGCGCCGGAACAGGTACACCGGCGTCCGCTCGACTCCGGCCGCCGTCTTCAGGTCCGGCTCGCCTAGCAGCAGTCCCAAGCCGTGACGGAACTGTTCGAGGGCGACGCCCAGATCCCGTGCCTGGCGGCCGGAAGCATCAGTGTAGATTTCAAAGTGCGGGGTGCGGTACAGGCTCCAGTCCGCCGCCGGCGCGCCGGCCGCGAGGCAGAGGCTCAGGACCGCCATCCACCGCCCACGCATGTTCAAGCCGCCTTCGGAAATTCGCGCGCCCGCAGGATCTCGCGAATCTGCGACTGATGCCGGCGCTCATGCATCGTCACGATGCGGAGGACCTGCATCACGTTGTTGTCGCCGAGCAGCGGATGGCGGTAGCGCATCCGGGCATAGTCGAGGCGCGGGTTGGCGCGCAGCAGCGCCGCTGTCTCTTCGAAAGACTGGCGGAGCGCCTCGCGCAATTCGCCAACCGGCTTGCCCCTGCCGGGCTCGGCCACGGTCGGACGCTGGGCCGGAATGAGGCGGAACTCCGCCATGGTCTCCCGCACGAACGAGGGCACAAACATGTTGAGCATCGTGAACGGCACTTCGAGGAAGGGCAGGAATGCTTTTGGGATATACGCGATCGACGTGTTCACGTCGGAGAAGCTGTGCGTGATCACCGGCCGCCGTCCGGTCTTCTCCAGTTCGATCAGCCGCCCGATCACGTCGCGGTACATGCGTTCGGCGATCAGCAGGTGGTCGAGGACCTCGCCCACGGACCACCGGTCCGGAGCCGGGCGAAAGTCCGACTGCTGCTGCGTCAGATCCGCCGCCGCATCGAGGGTCTTGGTGCGCGTGTCCCGCAGGAGCGTCAGAGCCGGTTCGAACATTTCAACCAGTATTATCCCGCGATTCGCTCCGCGCAAACGCAAGGATCTCCCGAAGCTGCGCCTGGTGCCGCTCTTCGTGGACCGCCAGCATCCGCAGCGTCGCGGGCAGCGACCCTGATCCGATTAGCGGCTGGCTGTACCGCATGGCATCGTAGTCCAGCCCCGCATTGGCCTCGATCAGAGCGCGCAGAGCGGCCGCGGAGTCATGAAGTCCGCCAGTCAGCGTATCCAGAGGGATGCCATGCTCCGGTTGGGCGAGAGCAGGATGCCGCATCCGGATCAGTCTGGAGCGTCCGAGTGCGCGGCGCAGCGGCGCCGGCGTCGCGGTGTGAAACACCGCCAGGGGCCCTTCCAGCCAGCGCATCCAACTCAGCGGGACGATGCGCAATCCGTTGTCGATGTCCGCAAACCCATCGCGCAGAACCGGCCTCCGCCCCTCCCGCTGAAGCGCGATCAACCGTTGGGCGATCGAAAGAAAGATCATGTCCGCTTTGCAGAGCTGGTCCAGGACCTCGCCCGCCGACCATCTGCCCACTGCGGGATGCTCGGCCACCGAACGGCTGTCGAAACACCCGGCAAGCTCCAATGTCGCCGCGCGTGTCCGTTCAAACACGGCAAGGGCTTGGCCGATAGCTCCGCGAATGTCGGCCCGAGGCGCCATGGTATTCTAGACGCTGCTAACTTCCCATGGCGTCGTTCCCCCTGAGAATTCTTCTTTTTTTTGCCGCGGCGAGCGGTCTTTGGGCGGCGAGCGGGGACCACGGCGGACTCATCCCCTATCTGTTCGCGCTCGTCGGGATTCTGCTCGCCGCCAAGGTTGGCGGTGAGGTCTTCGAGCGTCTTGGACTCCCGGCGGTTCTGGGCGAACTCCTCACCGGTATGATCCTCGGGAACCTGCACCTGGCAGGCATAGACTGGGCCGAACCGCTCAAGCAGATGCGCGCCATGGAAGCGATCGCCGAAGTCGGGGTCATTTTGCTGTTGTTCGAAGTCGGCCTCGAGTCCCACATGCGCGACTTGCTCGCCGTGGGCAGCTCCGCGATGCTCGTTGCCGCTCTCGGCGTGGTGATGCCGATCGGGCTCGGCTACGGGGTCTCGGCATTCTTCCTGAACGACGCCGCCTGGTACGTCCACCTGTTCGTCGGCGCCACGCTGGCGGCGACGAGCGTCGGGATAACGGCGCGGGTTTTGCGCGATCTCAAGAAGATGGACACGAAAGAGGCCAAGATCATTCTCGGCGCCGCCGTCGTGGATGACGTTCTGGGTCTGGTGATTCTGGCGATCGTGACAGGCCTGGTTTCCTCGATCGGCGCGGGCGGCGAAGCGACAATCGCCGCCGGACCGCTGCTTTTCATCATCGGCAAGGCAGTGGCATTTCTGGCCGGAGCGATCATCGTGGGACGGTTTGTCCACGTACGGCTGGTGCGCGTGGGGAGCAGGTTCCGGGTTCCGGGTATGGCGCTGGTGATCGCGATCACCCACTGCTTCACGCTGGCAGCGCTCGCCGCGGTCATGGGCCTGGATCCGATCGTGGGCGCATTCGCCGCCGGACTCGTCCTCGAAGAAAGTGACTACGAGGAGTTCCACCGGCGCGGCTCCCTGACAGTGGAGGAGCTGGTCCGCCCGCTCTCAACGTTGCTGATTCCGGTGTTCTTCGTCTCCATGGGCCTCAAGGTCGACTTCGCCGCCTTCGCGTCCTGGAAGGTGATCGCGTTTGCTGCCGCGCTGACCGTCGCCGCAATTGCCGGAAAGCAAGTATGCGCGCTCGGAGTCCTGGAAAAGGGTCTGAACCGTGGGGTTGTCGGAATCGGTATGATCCCCCGCGGTGAGGTCGGATTGATCTTCACCGGGATCGGGGCCTCGCTCGTCGTCTTCCAGCGCCCGATTCTATCTGCCGAGACCGTGTCGGCGCTCGTGGTGATGGTTGTGTTGACCACCGTGATGACCCCTCCTCTGTTGAAGATCTTCTTCGCTCGCGGCGCACGCTGAAGATTGTCCTTGACTTTTCTCTTTTTGTTCGCCTAGGATCGAATGGAAGGAGAAGATCGACATGGCCCTGACGAAGCGGCAGAAAGAAGTCCTGGATTTCATTGCCCGCTGGGTGGAGGACAACGGCTACAGCCCCAGCTACGAAGAGATCGCCCGGGGGATGGAGCTGGCTTCGCTGGCCACGGTGCACAAGCACATCGAGACGCTCGAATCGAAGCAGTATCTGAAGCGCGGGTACAACAAGAGCCGCTCGCTGGATTTGGGGCCGAAATACTTCCAGGAGCAGCGGCGGCACCGGAGCGAATCGCCGCGATCAGCCGAGATCCCGCTGCTGGGGAGGATCGCGGCGGGACGTCCTGTCGAAGCGGTGGCGCAGCAGGAATCGCTGCGATTCGGTGATTTTCTCGACAATCCGAACCTGTTCGCTCTTGAGGTTTCCGGCGAATCGATGATCGAAGACCATATCTGTCCGGGTGATATGGTCCTGGTGGAGAAGACGGCGTCGGTGCGCGACGGAGAGGTGGTTGTGGCGCTGGTGGGCGGCCAGGAAACCACGCTGAAACGGTTCTATCGGGAGCCTGGGGGGCAGGCGCGGCTCCAGCCCGCAAACTCCGCGATGAGTCCGATTCTTGTTCCCTTGGAAACAGTGGAGATACAGGGCCGCCTGCTCGCCGTCCTCAGGCGCTACCGTTAGAGGCGGGCAGGCGGCGGCATTAGCCGGCAGCCAGAGCCGCTTCTCTTTCCCTGCGGAGATCGTGTTCCGCGCGGAACCAGTCGACTTCGTTAAATCCGTCGATCTTGCCTCGGGCTTCCCAGTAGGAGTACGCGCGCATGGCAATTTCCTCCCGGGTGACGATGATGGCCTGCGCTGCCGCCTTCTTACGGGCGGGTGCGCGGCGTTTGGGCGCTGGAGCCGGCGGTTCAGCCGCTTTGGTCTCCACCTTTGCCGCGGACTTCTGCGGGGAGACTTTGGTGGAATGAGCAGCGGGAGTCCGTCTCTTTCGGGCCGGAGCCGGACTGGCAGCCGGCGGCGCCGGTTCCGGAGTCTTGCGCTTGGTTGCCATAGCGCCATTTTACCTGCTTTCGATCCAATGGTGTGTTACGGAATTTTGCGCGAATTTCGCGCAAAATCCTTTTGATCTTGTTCGCCTCCGGTTCCTCGGTGTATAGTTAAGGTAGATTGATCAACTGGTTACGCATCCTCTGGGTGTGCTGCTGCTTGGCGGCGGCACACGGCGGACCGGCGGCTGGCTCCGCGAAAGTTCTCGCGGTGGATTTGGACGGAGTTGTTCATCCCATTACCGTCGAGATCGTCGAACGGGCCACGGCGCAAGCCGGTGCGGAGGGATATTCGGCGGTCCTGCTCAAGATCAACACACCGGGGGGCCTGCTCGACGCCACCCGCCAGACAATCGAACGAATCGTCGCCTCTCCCGTTCCCGTGATCACCTACGTCTATCCGAGCGGCGGCCGGGCGGCTTCGGCCGGATTCTTCCTGCTTCAGGCGGGCGACATCGCGGCGATGGCGCCGGGCACGAACACGGGCGCCGCGCATCCCGTGCTGGTCGGCCGCGAGATGGACGAGATCATGAAGCAGAAGGCCGAGAGCGACGCCGCCGCTTCCATCCGGAGCATGGCCGCCAAGCGCGGACGCAACGACAAGCTGGCGGAACTGGCAGTCCGCGAAAGCAAGTCCTTCACCGAGCAGGAGGCGCTGGCCGAACGGCTGATCGAACTTGTTGCCCAGGATCCGCAAGACTTGCTGGCGCAGTTGCACGGGCGGGAGATCACCCGTTTCGATGGCCGCAAGGAGACGCTCGATCTCGAAGGCGCCACCCTGACAGCTTACGAATTGAACCTGCGGCAGCGTTTCCTGCGCGCCATCAGCGACCCGAATATCGCGCTCGTGCTGCTGGTGCTCGGGGTCTTGGGCGTCTACGTCGAGTTCTCCACACCGGGCCTGATCTTCCCCGGGGTCGCGGGAGCGATTCTTGCGCTGCTGGCCCTGTCGGCCATCTCAGTGCTGCCGATCAGTTGGACCGGCGTCGCGTTGCTTCTGCTTGCCATTACCCTGTTCATTCTGGAGACACAAGTGGCTTCGCACGGCATTCTCGGAATCGGCGGCGCGGTAGCGATGGTGCTCGGGTCGGTGCTGCTGATCGACTCCCCCATCCCGGAAATGCGCATCCGCTGGTCAGTAGCTCTGGCGGTGGGTGTGCCCTTTGCGGCCATCACCGTGTTCCTGGTGACTCTCGTTGTGCGGGCCCGTGCGAACAAAGTGATGACCGGCGCGCCCGGCATGCTGGACGCCAACGGCATTGCTGTGACCGATTTGAACCCGCGCGGCCGGATTCTGGTGCTCGGCGAGTACTGGCACGCCGTCAGCGATCCGCCTGCAGCCGCCGGGGCTCGCGTGCGCGTAGTGGGTGTACGGGGTCTCGAACTCGATGTCCGGCCCGAACCGGGTCAGGACCCAATCCATTAGGAGACTGACATGCTGGATCTGACCACGATCGCCATCCTCATCGTCGTTCTGTACGTGGTTTCGTCGATCAAGATTCTCGCCGAGTACGAGCGGGGCGTCATCTTCCGCCTCGGTCGCGTTCTGCCGCAACCGAAAGGCCCCGGCATCGCCCTGGTGTTTGCGCCGATCGACCGGATTGTTCGCGTCTCCCTGCGCATCGACACGATCGACGTGCCCACGCAGGACGTTGTCACCCGCGATAACATTTCGGTCAAAGTAAACGCGGTGCTCTACTTCCGTGTGGTCGATCCGAACCTCGCGGTGCTGCAGGTGAGCAACTTCCTCTACGCCACCTCGCAGCTTGCGCAGACAACCTTGCGCAGCGTGTTGGGCGAAGTCGAATTGGACGAGTTGCTCAGCGAGCGCGAGAAGCTGAACCTGAAGCTCCAGACGATCCTCGACAACCACACCGCCCCATGGGGTATCAAGGTGACCATGGTCGAGGTGAAGCAGGTCGACCTGCCGGAGCTGATGATTCGCGCCATCGCCAAGCAGGCCGAAGCCGAGCGTGACCGCCGGGCGAAGGTCATCCACGCGGAGGGCGAATACATGGCGGCGGAGAAACTCAGCATGGCGGCGCAGACGATCCAGCGCCAGCCTATCGCCCTGCAACTGCGCTATCTGCAGACCCTGGTGGAGATCGGCGCGGACAAGAACACGACGATTGTCTTCCCGTTGCCGGTCGATATATTCTCGTCAGTGAGCCGGCTGTTGGAGCAGCTTGCCGACGACGACAAGAAGAAGGCGGGGGAAGCGGGGACCCAAGAGTAAGCAATGCCCAGGAACGACGACGGCGAATTCGAACTTGTTCTCGGCAACCGCCAGTTGCTGAGTGGCTTCTTCATCGTGGTGGTGCTATTCGGCGTATTCTTCACGATGGGGTACATCGTGGGCCGGCAGGCGTCGCCCGCGATCACCGCGGCACAGCCCCCGGCGCAGGAGGCGCCCCCCGACGCTGCCAAGCCGGCAGTCCGCCCCCCGAGCGACCTGCCGCCCGGCGAGGCTGTGGTCTCGTCAAGCGCGAAGCCGGCGGCGCCCGCGGGGACTCAACCGGCGCGCGAGACCGGTCAGCAGCCGCCACCGCCTCGCGAGACGGCCAGCGCGCCGCCGCCGAAGCCGGTGCCTCCGCCTCCGGCACCGCCGCCCGCTGCGTCCACCCCTGGCTCACTGAGCGAACCTCCTTCCGGCGTCTACCTGCAGGTGGCCGCGCCGGCGCCGGAGGCCGGAGTGGGGGTGGTCAACACGCTCAAGGCGAAAGGCATGCCTGCGCGCCTCGCTCCCGGTCCCGACGCGAGCACGGTCCGCGTGGTCGTAGGTCCGCTGGACGGGGATCAGGTTCGCGACACCAGAACCGCCCTCGAAGCCTCCGGGTTCAAGCCGTTTCTGCGAAAATACTAGCTTGACCCCGGAGCTTGTCCAGATTGACGGCGCGCCGCGCCCGCGCCTGCCGGAGTGGGCTCGCACAGGCAAGTCCCACTGGCAGAGCCTGAACGCCCTCAAGCGGGACCTGCGCCGCCTCAGCCTGCACACGGTGTGCGAGTCCGCGCGCTGCCCGAACATCCACGAATGCTTCCACCGCGGCGCCGCGACGTTCATGATCCTGGGAAACCGCTGCACGCGCGGCTGTGGATTTTGCAGTGTCCCCAAAGGGAACCCGCGCCTCCACGACATGCGCCTTGACCCGCTCGAACCGGCGAACGTCGCCCGCATGGCCGCGGAGTTGAACCTCCGTTACGTCGTGATCACCAGCGTCAATCGCGACGACCTGGAGGACGGCGGATCGCATCACTTCGCCGAAACCGTGCGCGAGGTGCGCCGTGCGCTGCCGGAAGCGCGGATCGAAGTCCTGACGCCGGATTTCCTGGGCGACACCGTCGCGGTGGCCCGCGTCCTCGACGCCGGTCCTGACGTCTTCAACCACAACATGGAGACCGTACCGCGCCTCTATGGCCGCGTCAGGCCCCAGGCGGACTACCGCCAGTCACTCGCCGTGCTGCGCTTCGCGCGGGAATATCGCGCGGACATCCTGACGAAGTCCGGATTCATGGTGGGACTCGGGGAGACCGACGCCGAAGTGCGCACGCTGCTGGCCGACCTCCGCGGCTCCGCGGTGGACGTGGCCACCATTGGCCAGTACCTGCAGCCCACCCGGCGCAACCTGCCCGTGGCGGACTACATCCGGCCGGAGCAGTTCGACGCATGGCGGGAATTCGGCGAGTCGATCGGGTTCCGTCACGTGTTCTCCGGCCCGCTGGTCCGCAGTTCATACATGGCGGACCTGGTCAGCGAACAGGCGCGAGGGGCGCGTTGAACTGGGGTCTGGCGGCGGCCAGCGCGCTGCTGCTGATCCTCACGTTTCCGCGGTTCGACTTCCACTGGCTCATTGCCGTCGCGCTCACTCCGCTGCTGGTCGCCGTCGCGCGCGAGCCGCATCCACTGAAGCGTTTCGCGCTTGGCTGGCTCACCGGCGCGGGCTGCCTGTTCGGCATCACCGAGTGGATCCGCTTTGTCGTCACCTTCCACGGCAACCTGGGCGACGCCCTCGGATGGGTCGCGTTCCTTCTGTTCTGCCTGGCCAAGGGGCTGTACTTCGGAGTGTTCGCATTCTTCGCCCGCTTCCTGACCGGTCGCTGGTGGTCGGTGCCGGCGCTGGCCGTGTTGTGGGTCGCCAACGACATCACGTTCGGCCGGATCGGGTGGCAGTGGATCACGCTCGGAGACGCCGGCGTCGACATGGGGCTGCCGATGCGTCTTGCCCCGCTCACGGGCGTGCACGGCCTGTCGTTCGTGTTCATGACGATGTCGGCCGCGCTGGCGGGCGTCGTGCTCCGGCGTCCCCGCCTTGAGCTGCTGTGGCTGACCCCGCTCCTGTTGCTGGGACTGCTGCCGGAATTGCCCGAAGCTCGCCAAGGTACGGCATCGGCCGTGCTGGTGCAGCCGAACGTCGACGAAACCGCCACCTGGACCGCCGAAGACGTCGACGCCCAGCAGCGGAGGATGGTGATGCTGTCCATGCGTGGCGCCTTCGCCGCCCCGGGTGGCCGGCCGGACCTGATCATCTGGCCGGAAACGCCCGCGCCCTTCTACTATCAGCAGGACCCGGCCTTCCAGCAGCACGTCGGCAGTCTCGCCAGGGTAGCCCGCGCGCCGGTCATGGTTGGCGGCGTCGGACGCGCCCGTAGTGGGGCTCCGCTCAACTCCGCGTTTCTGGTCGCGCCCAGCGGTGAGTTGATTTCCCGCTACGACAAAATCCACCTTGTCCCGTTCGGAGAGTTCGTTCCCTGGCCGTTCCGCTTCCTCGACAAGATCGCCGGGGAAGTGGGCGATTTCGAGGCGGGGACCAACGTGGTCATTTCGCCGGTGGACGGGCATCGCATCGGAGCGTTCATCTGTTACGAGTCGGCGTTTCCGGCGCTGGTCCGCTCATTCGCCCGCGGCGGAGCAGAAGTGCTGGCCAACGTGTCCAACGACGGCTACTTCGGGCGCAGCCCATCGGCGCGCGGGCAACACCTGATGGTCGTCCGCATGCGCGCCGCCGAGAACCGGCGCTGGATCCTGCGCTCGACCAACAACGGCATCACGGCGGCGGTCGACCCGGCCGGCCGCGTCTGGGAGAGCATTTCCGAATTTCAGGAAGCCACCGCGCTGGTTAGTTTCTCCTACGAACCCTCGCAGACGTTCTACACCCGTTATGGCGACGTCTTCGCCTGGTCTTGCGCCGGCGTGATTCTGCTTCTCCTGATCGGCCTTCTCGCCCTGGAGCGTCCGCGCTGATCAGGATCTCCGGTATTCAATGCACCTCCGGCCCGCACCAATCGTGCGGGCCGGAGGTGAACGACACAGAATGTAACGAATGCCCTACGCCAGGCGGCGGCGGAACCTGTTCACAGAGACGACGGCTTCGCCGCGTTCCTCGCGCACGAGTGCGTCCGGCACTTCGCGGCGCGTCAGCCGGACTCCCAACGTGCGCTCGATGCGGCTGATCTCCCGCCGTTCGTTGCGCGTGCCGAACGTTGACGCAACCCCACGTGCGCCCGCCCGGCCCGTGCGGCCGACGCGGTGGATGAAGTCTTCCGGCGCCTGCGGCAGGTCGTAGTTCACCACGTGCGCGATCCCGTCGACGTGGATGCCTCGCGCGGCAACATCGGTGGCCACCAGCACTCGGAATTCACCTTCCTGGAAGCCGCGCAGCGCGCGGTTGCGCTGGCTCTGCGACCGGTCGCCATGGATGCTGGCCGCCCGCTGGCCGCCACGTTCCAGCTTCTTCGCCAACCGCTCTGCTCCGTGCTTGGTGCGGGCGAAGACCAGGAACGAACCCGACTCCTCGCGCAGCATCGATTCAAGGAGGCTCAACTTGCGGTCCTGCTCGACTTCGAAGATCTGCAGGTCAACGTGTTCGGCCGGCTTTGTCGTGGAGCCGATCGCGATGCGCACCGGATCGTTGAGGTAGGCCGACACCAGGTGCGCCACCGACGGTTCGATGGTGGCGGAGAAGAACAGGGTCTGCCGCTCGGCTGGCAGCAAGCTCAGAATCGCCTTAATGGCCGGCAGGAAGCCCATGTCGAGCATGCGGTCCGCTTCGTCGAGCACCAGCACGCTGACGGCGTCCAGGCGGACGAGGCGGCGATGGATGAAGTCGGACAAACGGCCCGGCGTCGCGATGATTACCTGCGCGCCGCGGCGGATTGCCTGCAATTGCGTTTGCTCGCTGAGTCCGCCGACCACGACGGCGGCGCGGAGGCCGGTGCCAGCGGCAAGCTTGGAGAAGCTATCGGCGATCTGGATCGCCAGCTCCCGCGTCGGGCTGAGGATGAGCGCCCGCACGCCCGGCTTCGCGGGCTTGGCGCCCAGCGATTCCAGCATCGGGATCAGGAAGGCCAGGGTCTTGCCTGTACCGGTCTGCGCGGTCGCGACCACGTCGCGCCCGTCGAGGGCTGGAGGAATGGCTTGTGCCTGGACAGGCGTCGGCGTCTCAAAGCCGTTGCGCGCCAGATTGCTCTTCAGAGCGGAGGAGAGGGTCAGTTCGGAAAATGTGTTCATTCGAAATTGGAGAACGGGAATTCAGTGGAGCGGCTTGCCGCGAGTGAAGGGAAAGAGAGCAGACTGTCTTCCTGTGTCTTCCCAAGCATACCACGGGCCTCGCACGTCCACACTGCGGCTGGACTTCGATACAATCTTGAGAACTATGAATCGAGCCGTGTTCGCCGGCCTGCTGTTGTCGTCCGCTCTGTCGGCCAATCCTGCCGGGACCGCGGAGTTCTTCGAGAGCAAGGTGCGGCCGGTGCTGGCGACGCAGTGCTACTCCTGTCATACCGGGTCGAAGATGGGAGGATTGCGCGTCGACTCGCGGGACGCGCTGCTGACTGGTGGTAAGTCGGGCGCCGCGATCGAACCGGGTGCTCCTGAGAAGAGCTTGCTGCTGGCGGTTGTCGAAGGGCGCCATGACCGGCTGAAGATGCCGCCGCAATCCACGCTGCCGCCGGAACAGGTGGCTGCGCTCCGCGATTGGGTGTCGGCCGGCGCGCCCTGGCCCGAGGCACAGGTTGCTCCCAAGGCCGCTTCGAAGGACGCCGTCATCACGCCCGAGCATCGGGCGTTCTGGTCTTTCCAGAAAGTCCGCAAGCCGGATCTGCCGGCGGTGCAGGACGAGAGCTTCGCGCGCACGCCAGTCGACCGCTTCATTCTGGCGCGCCTCGATCAGGAAGGATTGAAGCCCGTTCGCGCGGCGGACCGGCGCACACTCATCCGGCGCATGAGCTTCGACCTGCTCGGTCTGCCTCCCACGCCGGAAGAGGTGCAGGCGTTCGTCAATGATTCCGCGCCCGATGCGGTGGACCGTCTGGTTGAGCGCCTGCTCGCTTCGCGGCACTATGGCGAACGCTGGGGTCGGCACTGGCTCGACTTGGCCCGCTATTCCGACGGGCGCATCGGCGCGGCCGTTGACACGCCCTACGAGAACGCGTTCCGCTATCGCGACTGGGTCATCCAGGCGTTCAATCGCGATATGCCCTACGACAAGTTCGTCAAGGCACAGATCGCGGCGGATTTCTTCCCGGAGTCCGAGCGCGAAGCGATGCTTGCCGGCCTCGGGTTTCAGACCGTTGGTCCGAACCCGGATGACCGGGTCGACGTGACGACGCGGGTGTTCCTCGGCCTGACCGTGGGCTGCGCGCAGTGTCACAATCACAAGTTCGATCCGATTCCGACGCAGGACTACTACTCGCTGCTGGGCGTGTTCAAGAGCAGCCGCGACGAACAGCATCCGCTCGCGGCCGAGGCCGAGGTTGCGGCTTACAAGAAAGCGAAAGAGGAAGTCGCCGCCAAGGAAGAGATCCTCAAGGACTGGATCATCCGGCAGTCCGAAGAACTGGCGCTGATGCTGACCCGGCAGACGGCGCGCTACCTTGAAGCGGCATGGCGCGTGCAGGCGGGACAGGCGGACGCGGCTCACGCCGCCGAGAGCGCGAAACTGGACCGGGAAACCCTCGAACGCTGGTTGGCCTACCTTTCGGATCGCGACAAAGAGTACGACTACATGGACGCCTGGTTCGCCATGATCGACCGCGCCGGCGGTCCCACCAACGCGAAGATCGACGATGTCCGCCGCGAAGCGCAGCGCATCGAGACGCTTGCAATCGAGTTCTTCACGGAAAAGAAAGAGATCGACGACCGCAACTACGTCAAGCTCGGCGGCGCCAAGGGCGTGAAAGACGAGAAGACACGCCAGTACGCCAATCTCGATTTTCTCGAACCGAAGAAGTTCTACTTCTGGCGGGACCTGACGACCGAGCCGTACCGCAAAGACGGGTTCAATCACGAGGGCGGCATCTACTCGTACGGGCCGAAGACCATCGCCCGCTGGCTGCCGGCCATGTGGCTCCAGCATCTGGAGGAATCCCGCGCCGAGATCGATCGGCTCAAGAAGGAGATGCCTCCCGCCTATCCCTTCTATCACGTGCTCAAAGACACCGAGAAGCCGGCGGACATTCCCGTCTCGATCCGCGGAGACGCCAAGACTCCCGGCGAGATGGCCCCGCGGCGGTTCCTGCGCGTGCTGTGCGACGGCGATCCGCCGAAATTCGAGAAGGGGAGCGGGCGCTGGGAACTCGCCGGGTCGATTGCGTCGGCGGACAACCCGCTCACCGCGCGCGTCATCGCGAATCGCGTCTGGCAGTGGCATTTCGGCGAAGGTATCGTGCGGTCGCCGAGCAACTTCGGACAGCTCGGTGAGCGCCCGACCCATCCCGAACTGCTCGACTACCTGGCGTGGCGGCTGGTTGAGAGCGGCTGGTCGATCAAGACGCTGCACCGGGAGATTCTGCGCTCCAGTACCTATCAGTTGAGCGCGGCGCAGGATGCGGCCAATGTCGCGAAGGACCCGGGCAATCGCCTGCTGTGGCGCGCCAGTCCGCGCTTGCGCCTCGATGCAGAGGCGCTGCGGGACAGCATCCTGATGGTTGCGGGAACGCTCGATTCGACCATCGGTGGGCCATCGGAGGCGTTCTCGGAGAAGTTCCGGCGCCGGACGGTCTACGCCAAAGTCGGCCGTACGAAGCCCGAGCCGACCCTGACTCTGTTCGATTTCCCGGATCCGAATACCTCGACTGAGCAGCGGACCCTGACCGTCGGCCCGATGCAGCGGCTGTATTTTCTGAACAGTACGTTTGTGGCGGAGCAGTCCGCAGCCTTGGCGAAGCGTCTGATTGGGGCGGCGTCCGAGGAGGCGGCCCGCATCCGCCTGGCGTACAACCTGCTCTTCGGACGCGATCCGGATCAGGATGAGTTGGCGCTGGGGGTGGAATTTGTCGCCTCTGGTGAGCGACAATGGCCCCAATATACTCAGGCGCTGTTGAGTTCGGCCGAGTTCAGCAGCGTGCCGTAAGGAGAGTGGAACGATGACACGACGTGAGATGCTTCGTCAGTCCGGCTGCGGGTTCGGCATGCTCGCCCTCGCCGACATGCTGCATGCCGCCGAGCGCACAAATCCGCTGGCTCCGAAAAAGCCTCACTTCGAACCAAAGGCGAAGCACGTCATCTTCCTCTATCTGAACGGCGGGTTGTCGCAGGTTGACAGTTTCGATCCGAAACCGGAACTTACCCGCCGCCACGGCGAGCCGATGCCGGGACCGAAGATCAAAACCGACCGCGCCTCCGGCAACCTGATGCGTTCGCCGTTCGGGTTTAAGCGCTACGGCCAGAGCGGCATCGAAGTCAGCGACATTTTCCCCAAGATCGGCGAAGCGATCGACGATTTCTGCGTGATCCGCTCCATGTGGACCGACAACGGCAACCACGGTCCGTCGATGCTCAAGATGAACACCGGGCACCAGCTTGCGGGACGGCCGTCGCTTGGTTCGTGGTTGACCTACGGTCTCGGCACGGAGAATCAGAACCTGCCGGGATTTGTCGTGCTCTGCCCAGGCTATCCGGTGATGGGGTCTCCGCTGTGGTCCTCTGGCTTCCTGCCGAGCGCCTATCAGGGGACGCACATTCACAACAGCGAACAGGACCCGGAAAAGCTGCTCCAGAACATCCGCAACCAGACTCTCTCCGCCCCCGAGCAGGAGCGGCAGTTGTCGCTGATCGACCGGCTGAACCGGAAGTATGTGAACCGTCTCGGCTCCCAGCCGGAGCTCGAAGCGAGCATCCAGGCGATGGAGGTTGCCTACCGCATGCAGGCGGAAGCCCCCGAAGCCTTCGATATCCGCCAGGAGAGCGAAGAGACCCGCGCACGGTACGGCGACAGCGACTTCGGACGCGGCTGTCTGACGGCCCGCCGTCTGGTGGAGCGCGGTGTCCGGATGGTGCAGGTCTACTTCGGCAATTTCCAGCCTTGGGACAGCCACGACGACATCATGTCGCACGCCCGTCTGGCGCGACAGGCAGACCCGGCGATTGCCTCGCTGCTGGCGGACCTCAAGGCAAACGGCCTGTTCGACGAAACCCTCATCCTGATCGGCAGCGAGTTTGGCCGCACGCCCATGATCCAGAACAGCGGCCTCGAGAAGTTGGGCAATGGCCGCGACCACAACGTCCACGGATTCTCGGTCCTGCTCTCCGGCGCCGGCATCAAGGGTGGTACGACCTATGGCGCCACGGACGATTTCGGCTTCAAGGCGGTCGAGAACCGCGTCCACGTCCACGACCTGCACGCGACCATGCTGCACCTAATGGGGCTGGACCATACGAGGCTCACGTATCGCTACAGCGGGCGCGACTTCCGCCTGACTGACGTGCACGGCGAGTTGCTCCGCCCGATTCTTGCCTAGTTGACAATCACTTAGGGTTCCCACACGGTGTCACCGGCGTCGTGTGGCTGTCTACGCCTATCCATCGAATAGTTAGATCGATTCCGGACGAAACTGCGATTTGCTGTATGGCCCACTTCTCCGTAACGTAGAAGAGGGAGTAACCAAGCATGTCGAGAGAGAGAGTCGAGATGACCCACGCAGCAGGAGCCAACGGCGAGCAGATGCCGTCCAGGTGGGATCCTGATGCCTCGCCAGTGCGCCTGATCCTGTGTGGCCACTTGGGTGGCGTCCACAGGGGCCTCGACACTGACTTGCGGGATGCCGGATTTTCCGTCGTGCCGGCGCTGACCGAGTCCGAAGTGCGGACGGCGATCGAGGCTGAGCCGGCCTCAGTGGTCGTGATCGCCGACGGTGAAGACGGCGTGGGTCTCGACCTGTTGCGAGGAATTGTCGCTCAGGCTCCTCATGTTCTGGCCGTACTGATCGCCGCCCGCGGTTCGATTGAGCATGCCGTGGAGGCGGTGAAAGCGGGTGCGTATGACTATGTAGCGCGCCCGGCGCAGTCAGCAGACCTGCTCCCCGTACTGCGCCGCGCTGCCGAGCGGGCTCGCCGCGAGCCGACGGTTCAGAGTGGCGGACCGGCGACCATGATCGGTGTGTCGGCGGCTTGGCGTCATATGGTGGAGGTCGCCAAGCGCGCCGCGGCTACCGATGCCGCAGTGCTATTGCGCGGAGAGGCAGGCAGCGGCAAGCGCTCGCTGGCGCGCGCGATCCACGCCGCAAGCCCGCGCGCTCACGGACCCTTTGTGGTTGCCGATGAGTTGGCCCGGGGAGAAGAGCCACTGGACATCGACTCTCTTTCGGCTGAGGCTGCCGGGGGGACGCTCTATGTCCATGAATCCGCCGCGTTGCCACTGCCGCAGCAGGAGCGTTTGCTGCGCATCTTGCGCGACGGGGAAAACGGCCCGGCGCCATGCGGTGTTCGGGTGATTGCATCGAGCGGACAGAACCTGATGGGCTTGGCGGCCCAGGGGAAGTTCAACGAGGCCCTCTACTACCGGCTCTCGGTGATCCCGATTGATCTGCCGCCTCTGCGTGCCCGCCAGGAAGACTTGCCATTGCTTGCGCGCCACTTCCTCCTCGCCTCCGCCCAGCGCCACGGACGGACAGCGCCCACGATTTCTGACGACGCGATGGCCTGTCTGTTGTCCCATGGGTGGCCGGGCAATGTAGCCGAACTCGAAGCGACGATGGAGCGTCTCACGATTCTGGCCAGGAAGCCGGTGATCGGCGTGGAGGATCTGCCGCCGGAACTGCGCCGGGATCAACCCGTCCTGCCGCGACTGCGGATGGAACTCCCCGAACAGGGCATCTCCCTGGACGGTGTGGAGCGGGAGTTGATCCAGCGCGCGCTCGATCGGTACCGGGGCAACCAGACCCACGCCGCGCGGTACCTCGGAATCAGCCGCAAGACCCTGATCTACAGGATGGAAAAACATCGGCTGCGCAGCCGGTGATCCTGCTCCCCCGGGGCACAGGCCGCCGCTACCGCAGATTGAACTTCTTCATTTTGTAACGCAAGGTGTCGCGGGTGATGCGCAGGAGCCGGGCCGCCTGAGTCTGATTGCCCGCGGTCTTCTCCAGAGCCCTTGCGAGCAGCATCCGCTCATTCTCTTCGAGCGATAGCCCATCGTCCGGCAACTGGAATGACGCCGCCGCCGCCGCGGCCACCAGCGGCACCCCGTCACTGTGCGAGATCTCGAACGGCAAGCTCGATGGCGTCAGGCGGGAGCTTTCTTCGAGGATCATCGACCGCTCTACCGCATTGCGCAGCTCGCGGACGTTGCCCGGCCAGTCGTGGTGCAGCAGCATCACTTCGGTCTCCGGCGCCACGCCTTCGATACTTCGCTGGAACTTCCGGTTGTACGTTTCGATGAAGAAGTTTGCCAAAGGCAGGATGTCCTCGCGGCGCTCGCGCAGCGGCGGGATCACGATCTGGATCACGTTCAACCGGAAGTACAGATCCTGACGGAATGCTCCTTCCTTGACAGCCTCCCGCAGGTTCTTGTTGGTCGCGGCGACAAATCGAAGGTTGAGGCTGATGTCCTTCAGACCACCCAACCGCCGGAAACTCTGCTCTTCCAGGACACGCAACAGCTTTGCCTGCAGAACCAGGGGAATTTCCCCGATCTCGTCGAGAAACAGGGTGCCGCGGTCGGCCAGTTCGAAGATTCCCTTCTTCTGGGAGCGGGCGTCCGTAAATGCACCCTTCTCGTAGCCGAATAGCTCGCTTTCGAGAAGGGTCTCAGGAATGGCCGCGCAGTTGATCGCAATGAAGGGTTCAGCCTGACGCAGGCTCTGATAGTGCAGGGTCTTCGCGATGAGGTCCTTGCCGGTTCCGTTCTCGCCCTCGAGCAGGATCGTTGTCGCCTCTGACGTCGCGACCTTCCGGACGAAGTTCAGCAGCTGGCGCATGGCGGGCGATTCGGCCACGATCTCGCGGCGCTGCGGCGAGGCATTCTCCGTAATATCTTTGATCGTCGCGACGGCGCCCGTGAGGCGGCCTTCGGCGTCGAACAGTTGCGTCGTACGGATCGCCGCAAGCCGTTCCTGTCCGGAAGCGGAGTGAAGCCGGAGCGTCGAACTGGGAACGCGCATGCTTTGTCCCAGTCCGACCAGGACGCCGCATTCCGGATCGCAGTTGTGGCAGCGGAAGACGTCACGGCAGTTTCGGCCCACCATGTCGGCCGATTCCATGCCGAATAACTCCTCGGCGGCGCGGTTGACTCCCGTGATGGTCATCTCGGAGTCGTAGAGCACCAGACCGTCTGACAACTGGTCAAAGACGGCCTCGAGGACGTCTGCACGCTGCCATTTGCCGATCAGCTTCGACATGTTGAGTCTTTCAACGGTCATTATGCCACATTGAGAAAGCTGACCCGCACCTGTTCGCCTTGTTGGGGCATCTCACCCCAAAAAGCCGGCTTCCAGTCCGATTCTCATGGGGATTGCTATGTTGGCGCGCCAATTGCAACTGGGTTGTGTGGAAGACGTTGTTCCAAGAGCACCGACAGGAGTGAACAGGGTGCAGTCAGACGAGGTGGCTCGTGAACATCATCGGCCCAGTTCAGGACGTACACGGCGCGTGGCGCCGTCAGGTGATTCCCGCGAAACGAACGAGACCTAGACGGATGCAAAAAGTGCAAGTGGCCTTGGCGAATCCCGCCCATGCGTCGCGGCTCCGAAAAGCTCTGGCGCGCAATGGCGCCTGGGATGTGACGGAAGTCGACCTGCCGGACCTGACATATCCGGGGGTCATTGTTCTGGACGAGTCCGCGTTCGGGCGCTTGCCCGAAGGACTGTGGCGGCCCGAGCGGATTGTCCTGATCACGCGGAACGAGACCCAGTCTTTGAGGCGCGCCTGGGAGGCCGGAATTGTCTCGGTGGTCTTCGATACGGATCCGCCGGATACCGCTGTGCTGGCGGTCCTGGCGGCGGAACTGCGGGTGGCTGTCCCCGCCCTCCCGCCTCGCGGCAAGCGTCCTCCCGAACTTCCCCCGATCAAGACCGTCCAGGGTTAAACCGGAACTCCCCGCGCGTAATCGCACACTTCTTCACATCAGCGAGCTATGCTTCCTGGGGGATATCCCCCAGGAAAGACGACGCCAGCGGACGCCTTGACGTCCGCACGCAAGCGGGCAAGCTAGTTGACGGGAATGCGGCGCTGTGGTCCTCGACGTGCTCCTCCGATGGCGTCAGACGAAACACAGCACCGAGTGTGGAGATTCTCCCCAGAACAGACCGAACACCTCGGTGGTGTGCGAAGGAAGAAGGGAAAGAAAGGAGCCACCATCCATGCAAGGGGATTGGACGATCTACGTAGTGATTTGGGCGGTTACCGCCGGAGTCGTCGGACTGTTGGCGGGGTACCGGAAGTTGCTCTCGCTGAAGGAAGATGACACGCTGCATCTCGCGGAGGGTCAGGTCGGGACGGTGGCGGAGCAGAAGCAGTTGGCGGGCAGGCTGGAGCAAATCGACAAGTGGGGCAAGATTCTGACGGCGATCAGCCTGATCTACGGTGTCGTCCTCGCGATCGCCTATCTTGTCGCGGCCTTGAATGACCAGTCGCGTTTGATGATGAAATAGGACTCATGACCGGACGACGGGGTGTCTTCGGAAGGGTCCTCTGGATCGTATTGGGGGCAGCGGCGTGTGCGCCGGCGATGTGGGCACAGGAGGAATGCTCTTCGTGCCACGACCAGAAGGTGGCCGGCGTTCACGAGCCGCTGCCCTGTTTGACCTGCCACGAGGGGCGGGACGCCTATCCCCATCCGGCCAACGTGACGAATCCTTCGTGCGGCAGTTGTCACGAAGAGATTGCCAAGCGGGACGCACTCGGCATTCACGCGGAGGTCGGCCGCAACGGCGGGGCCGCGCCCGAGTGTTCGACGTGCCACGGGGCAGCGCATGACGTCCAGGTGGCCCGTTCCGAGACCTTCCGGAAGGCGCAGCCCGAAACATGCGGCATGTGCCACAGCGAGCCGGCCGAGCATTTTCAGGCAAGTGTTCACGGGACATCGCTCGCTGCAGGCGCCGCGGGGGCGCCGACCTGCACCACGTGCCATGGAGCCCACGACATTCTCGCGCCACGCGACCCGGCCGCCGCGGTCAATCCGAGCCATATCCGTGAAACCTGCGCCGGCTGCCACGAAAATCTGTTGCTGACTCGCCAGTTCCGGATTCCGGCGGACCGTGTGCTCAGCTTCGATCAGTCCTTCCACGGACTCGCCGCCAAGGCCGGTTCCACGACCGTCGCCAACTGCGCGAGTTGCCATAGCTACCACGACATCCTTCCGTCTTCGGATCCGAAGTCGTCCGTCCATCCTGACAACTTGCCTGCGACGTGCGGCCAGTGCCATCCCGGCGCGGGCCAGCGTTTCACCATCGGTCCGGTCCACACGCTCGAGGGTGAAGGTGAGGTCTGGCAGGTCGAGGCGGTTACTTCCCTTTACCTGTTCCTGATTCCCGCGGTGATCGGCCTCATGATGCTGCACAACATCGGAGACTTCGTCCGGAAGCTGTGGACACTGCGTATCTCCCCGCCGGCAGCTCCGCCGATTCCGGCAGGGCGTCCGGAAGTGCGGATGCTGCCCTTCGAACGCCTCCAGCACGGCCTGCTGGTGATCTCGTTCAGCGTGCTGGTGTGGTCGGGGTTCGCGCTGAAGTACTCCGGAGAATGGTGGGCGCAGCCGCTCGCCCGCTGGGAAGCGCAGATGCCCGTGCGGGGTTTCGTCCACCGCGGAGCCGCGATCGTGCTAGTGGCGGTCTCGTTCATCCACCTGTTCTCGTTAT
>JADJWL010000019.1 GCA_016716385.1 Bryobacterales bacterium
CGGGTTGTGCGTGAGCACCAGCTTCCCCCTCCGCGTCCGGATCACGTTGTGCGACGTCGCCCCAGCCGGCAGGCCCGTCTTCTCCGGGGTGCTCCAGGTTGCACCCTTGTCCTCGCTGAACGCGCGCCAAAGCTCGCCGTCGCGGGTTCGCAACAGCATCAGAACGCGACCCGATCCCAGCTCGGCGATCGTCGGTTCTCCACCCTCACCCGCGGGATTGGCGACGAACCCGTGACGGGTCCAGGTCTTGCCTCCGTCCGTGGACCGCAGCACGCCGCCGGCCTTCGTACCGAGGCGATGGATGGGCACGAGCAGTTCGCCCGTCGCGAGCCGGATGCCGTTGGTGCGCGGGGTGTGGGCGGCCTCGCCGCCGATCTCGCGCGGCGCTGTCCAGGTGCGGCCGGAGTCCGGGCTGATCCGGAGGTAGATCCGGTGGTGCTCGTCGCCCACGGGACCTTGCTGGCCGGTTTCGAACGGGTAGGTGCGGCGGAGTCCCGAGGAGAACAACAGCAGGGTTCGGCTGCCGTCCACGATGAACGCGGGGTCGAAGTCCGCCCGGCCGGGGAAGTCGTGAAGTGTCGACGGCGCTCTCCAGGTGCGGCCGTGGTCGGACGAAGCAGCGCCGAGGATCTTCTGCCGGGCCGAGCCCTCGAAGGGTCCGGAGAACCATGCTGTCAGGATGCGCCCGTCCGGCAGGACCGTCACCGAAGGGGCATGGTTGAAGCCCGTAGCGTTGGCGGCGTCGCGGGGATTGGTTCCTGTGTGTGTGAAGACCGTGGCCCGCTCAAGGATGGTGACACTGCCGGCAGGCGCCAGCAGGGGCGCGAAACAGAGTGCGGTGAGCAAAAGACGCTTCATCGGTAGCTCGCAGTATAACGAAATCGGGTTTGTTCTCCGCCCGAAAGCCCCTTCACTCAAGGCACCCGCTCGAGGACCGAAGCGATATGCTGCGTTGCCTAGGCTTGGGAATAGGCCTGGATCACCCCTGCAGAGCAGTTCTTCGGGAAACGACGTTTGTCCAGGAAGGTTTCGACCAGGGGGTTGAAGAATCGGAAATCTGCGAATGAGTAGGTCTACGGGATTCCGACGGAACTGGAGCCACCCGCCGGGATCGAACCGGCGACCTGCTGATTACGAATCAGCCGCTCTACCAACTGAGCTAGGGTGGCCCTTTTTGCTTGAGTGTACCATACGCTGTCCCGCGCGCCCGCGCGGGCAGCCGCCTGCCCTACGCCTCGCTCGGCGCCGGTTCCTCCACCGGCTTCAACACGGGCGCCACCCACTCAGCGACCTCGAACCCCACGTACTTGCAGATCGCCAGACGCCCGTCCGGGCCCTCCAGCACGTCACCCACCCGGACGGCGTCCTCCGTGTCCTTGAGCGCGTGCCAGGCGGCGTACTCGTTCGCCGCTTCCATCCGGAACTCGCCGTCGTCGTAATCCTTCCGCTTCACCTGCGCCGCTCCGCTCACGTGCGGCGCGAACCGGAAGCTCTGCCGGGCATTCTCCTTCAGGCGGTAGAGACGGTATTCGGCCATGGCTCCCTCTATTCTGCACCAAAACAGATCCAAAGTGAAATGTTCCTGGAAGGCGGTCGAGCCTTCCCGGGGTATAATCGAAAGACCGAATCCATCCCGGTCCTGTATGCCTTGGCGCAGGTCCGGACGTCTATCGGAGAGGAGCGTTATCCGGGAATCGATGGGCCGATGAGAGTATGGATCGCGTTGTTCGGCGCAGCGCTGCTGCTGGCCGCGAATGATCCCTTCGCCGCGAGGCGGGAGACGATGGTGCGCCAGCAGATCCAGGCGCGCGGCGTGCGCAACCCGGCCGTGCTTAAGGCTATGCGGGAGACGCCCCGCCACCTGTTCGTCCCCGCGCTGTGGCGCGCCAAGGCCTACGACGACCAACCCCTGCCCATCAGCCACGGGCAAACGATCTCTCAGCCGTACATCGTCGCCGCCATGACCGATCTTCTCGATGTAGACCCGGCGCACCGCGTGCTGGAGATCGGCACCGGGTCCGGATATCAGGCGGCGGTGCTCTCGGGACTCGTCAAGCAGGTGTTCACGATGGAAGTGGTGCCGGAGCTGGCCGAAACGTCGCGGGCGCTGCTCCAGCAGCTTGGCTACGCCAACGTGCAAGTGAAGCATGGCGACGGCTATCTCGGCTGGCCCGAGGAAGCGCCGTTCGACCGCATCATCGTCACGGCCGCGCCCCCGGAGATTCCCCAGGCGCTCATCGATCAACTCAAAGTCAAAGGCAAGTTGGTCGCCCCGGTGGGACGCAGTCCGATGGACCAGCAGTTGATTGTCCTCGAAAAGGACGACCGGGGCCGCGTCCGCCGGCGCACGGCCTTTCCCGTTCGCTTTGTCCCGATGGTGCCGAAGCGCTGACGGTCCCTGGTACACTCGAAATCGTGCCCCAGAACGATGTGACGCAGCTCCTCCTCGACTGGAGCAAGGGCGACAAGGACGCCCTCGACCAGCTCACCCCGCTCGTGTACGACGAACTCCGGCGCCTGGCCGGCAGCTACCTGCGGCGCGAGAGCGCGCCGGACATGCTTCAACCCACCGCGCTCGTCCATGAGGCGTACCTGCGCCTCGTCAACCAGAATCTGCCGGAGTGGCAAAGCCGTTCGCACTTCTTCGGCATTGCGGCGCACCTGATGCGGCAAATCCTGGTGGATCATGCGCGCGCGCAGCGCAGCCAGAAACGCGGCGGCGGCGCGGCGCCGGTGACACTGAACGAAGCCATCAGCTTCGCGCCGGAGCGCGGCGCCGACGTCATCGCGCTCGACGAAGCCCTCAAAGCTTTGGCCGAAGCCGACGCGCGCAAGGCAAAGATTATCGAACTCCGGCATTTCGGCGGGTTCTCCGTCGAAGAAACCGCGCAGGCTCTGGGCGTTTCGGTGGCCACCATCAGCCGGGAAACGCGTATGGCGGAGGCGTGGCTGTACCGGGAACTGAATCGCACGTCTGAATGAACCAGGAGCGGTTCCAGCAAGTCGACGAGATCTTCCAGCAGGCGGCGGATCTGCCCGCCGGCGAGCAAGCGTCGTTCCTGGACCGCGCCTGTAGTGGCGACACGGCGCTCCGGCAGGAAGTGGAAGAACTGCTGGCAGCCGACCGGTCGGGCCAGGGATTCGTCGCCGGCGCCGTCCGCCAAGCCGTCCAGGACTGGGACCACAGCGAAGTTTCGGAAGGGCAGAGGGTCGGACCCTACCGCATCCAACGCGTCATCGGGCGCGGCGGGATGGGCACAGTCTACCTTGCCAGCCGCGCGGACGACACGTTCGAGAAGAGCGTCGCCATCAAGATCGTCCGGCGGGGGATGGACAAAGGGCTGATGCTCGACCGCTTCCGCCGGGAGCGTCAGATCCTCGCCAAGCTCGATCATCCCTACATCGCGCGCCTGCTCGACGGAGGCGCGACCCCGGACGGCCGGCCCTACCTGGTGATGGAGTACGTCCACGGCGTCCCCATCCTGGACTACTGCGAGTTGAACCGCCTGGGGCTGCGCGCGCGGCTCCAGTTGTTCCGTCAGGTGTGCGAAGCGGTCCACTACGCCCACGGCAACCTGATCGTTCATCGTGACCTGAAGCCGGGGAATATCCTGATCGACGAAAGCGGCTCGCCGAAGCTGCTCGATTTCGGAATCGCCAAATTGCTCGACGACGATGGCGACGCGCAGACGACGGTGATGCTGGGTGCGCCGCGCCTGCTCACGCCCGAGTACGCAAGCCCGGAGCAGGCGCGTGGGGAGCCGCTAACGACGGCGACCGACGTCTATTCGCTCGGCGCGATCCTGTACGAAGTGCTGACCGGCGTCCGCGCCCACCGCTCGGCCACCGACGCCGACCGCGTCCCGCGCCCGAGCACGGCAATGCGGGAGCGTCCCGACGCCGGACCCGCGCAGCTCCGGTTCGCGCGGCGTCTGCAAGGCGACCTCGACAACATTGTGATGAAGGCTCTGCAGGTGGATTCGGCGCGCCGCTACGCGTCGGCCGACCAGTTCGCGGAGGACATCCGCCGCTACCTCGAAGATCGCCCCGTCAAGGCGCGTCCGGATACGGCGGGTTACCTCGTGGGCAAATTCATCCGCCGCCATCGCAGGATCGCCGGGGCAGCACTGGCGGTGGTGCTGAGCCTGCTGGCCGGGATCGGTTTCTCGCTGTGGCAGATCCGCAAGGCGGAGCAACGCTTCAGGCAGGTCCACGAACTCGCCAAGGCCTTCGTCTTCGAGATTCACGACGCGATTCGCGATCTGCCCGGTTCCACGCCCGCGCGGGCTTTGCTCGTCAACCGCGCACTGAAGTACCTGGACAGCCTGACCGAAGACGCTGGCCGCAACCAGGACCTGCGGCGCGATCTGGCGGCGGCCTATCTCCGGATCGGGGATGTGCAGGGCTACGTGTTCCAGGCCAATCTCGGCGATCCCGCGGCGGCGCTGGCCAGCTATGAGAAGGCCCGGGGGATCCTGGAACCGCTGGCGGATGAGCCGGCGGCGCGTCTCGAGCTGGTGGATGTTCTGGTGCGTCTGGCCGACGTGCAGACCCAGACGCCGGAATCGGGAAAGGCGGAGCCGAACTTCCAGCGCGCCCTGGACCTGCTCCAGAGCCTCGACCGGCAGGCAGTGGAAGTCCTGCGCCGGGAAGCACAAGTGCACCTGGGATTGGCGCGGCTGGACCGCCAGCGGGGAGACAACGCAGCCGCGCTCGATCATGCCGACGCCTCGCTCCGGATCTTCGACCGACTCTCGGTCGCCGCGCCCGAGGACGCGGAGGTGCGGCGAGCGTTCACGGCAGCGCTCAACGCCCGCGGCATGGCGCTAAGCCGCTTCAACCGTCACGAAGAAGCACTCGAAGCGTACCGGCGGTCGGTGGCCTTGATCGAGGCAGAAGTGGCCGCCGATCCAGCCAGCACGCGGCGCAAACGCGAACTGATGCTGGCCTACAGCCATGTCGGCGATGCGCTCGGAAACCCGTCGCTTCCGGGCCTGGACGACGCGGCCGGCGCGCTCGACGCGTACCGCCGGGTCCTGGCGCTGGCCGGAGAACTGAAGGACGCCGATCCGTCGGATGCGCGCGCCCGCACCGACTACGCGATTGCCCTCACCCGCGTGGCCAACGTGATCGAAGAGTCCAAGCCCGCGGAAGCCCTCCCGTACTACCGCCGCGCGATCGGCGAACTTCAGGAACTGGCCCGGACCGATGCCAACCCGGTGCAGGTCGGGAATTTCCTTGCGTTTGCCTGGGAGCAGACCGGCCACCGGGAGGAAGCGATGGGTTCGTCAGCCGCGCTGGACGCCTACCGCAACGCCATCGCGGCAGCGCGCACGGTGCTGGCGGCCGACCCGCGGGTGTCCTCGTCGCAGGCGACGTTGATCCGGGCATACGAAGGGGCGGCACGGCTTCTGGCCGCCCGTGGCGCCCGCGAAGAGGCAATCGAACTGGTCAACCAGGCGGTCGAACTGGCGGACGCTGAATCGAGCCGCCGGGGTGCGACGTTTCACTCGCGCAGTCTTAGGCCAAGCATTTTCCGCCGCCGGCGTGACCTACCAGAAGCTCGCCGACACGGCGCCTCGCGGAAGCCCCGGACGAGGTGCCGACAGGCAGGCGGCCTGCGCCTGGCTCCGCAAGAGTTCCGCCGAGTGGGAAGCACTGCGCAGCGAGCCGGACTTCCACTCCCGCCTGGCCCGGCAGGCCGAGGCCGCCGCGGCCGAATCGCGCCACTGCGAGGATCTTCTCCGCGCCGGGAAGTAGCCGCGGGCTACAATGAACGGAACCATGAGCGCCCCGCAGGCGGCAGCAACTCCTCCAACCGACCTTTACGCCCTCGACCCAGCGGAAATTCAGAACCCGCCGGCGACCCTGTGGTCGGCTCTGCGCCGCATCGGCCCCGGCATGATCCTGGCCGCGTCGATCGTGGGCTCGGGAGAATTGATCGCCACCACGACCCTGGGAGCACAGGTCGGCTATGAAGCACTCTGGGTGATCCTCATCAGTTGCGCCATCAAGCCCGTCGTCCAGGCGGAACTCGGGCGGTATTCGGTGGCCACAGGCGAAACCTGTCTGGAGAGCTTCGACCATGTCCCCGGACCGCGCTTCAAAGTGAACTGGGTGGTGTGGGCGTGGTCGGTCATGGTCCTGATGACCCTGCTGCAAGTGGGAGCGATGTTCGGGGGCGTGGCCCAGGTGATGAATGCGATCTATCCCGCGGTTCCTGTGAATCTGTGGGTCGTCATGTTCCTCGGCCTGACGCTGGCGATCCTGCTCGGCGGCGGGTACTCGCGCATCGAGCATATCGCCACGTTTAAGGTAGGGTTGTTCACGCTGCTCACGTTCCTGTGCGCCCTGCTGCTGTTCAAGCGCCCGGACTACCTGTCGATGCAGCAGTTGATCGACGGACTGAAGCTTCAGCTTCCGGGCGCCGGCATTTCGACGGCCGTGGCTGTCTTCGGAATCACAGGGGTCGGCGCGGCCGAGTTGATCATGTATCCGTACTGGTGCGTCGAGAAGGGCTACGCGCGCTTCTCCGGAGCCCGCGAGGATTCGCCCGCCTGGAGGCAGCGGGCCCGCGGCTGGATTCGCGTGATGCACCTCGACATCGGCTTCTCGCTCATCATCTACACGGTGTCCACGGTGGCGTTCTATCTGCTGGGCGCCGGCGTCCTGAACAGCATGGGGCTGGTTCCGTCGGCGTCCGACATGATCGCCGTGCTGTCCAATATCTACACACAGATCCTGGGGCCCTGGTCGGTGCCCATCTTCTACATCGGCGCCGTGGCGACGCTCTACAGCACGATCTTCGCGTCGACAGCTTCGAACTCGCGAGCCTATGCCGACATGGCGCGCCTGCTCGGCTTCTACGACCGTCACGATTTTCCGAAGCGGGTGCGCTTCCAGCAGCTCTTCCTGGTGATCCTGACTGTGATCCCGGCGATCCTCTACATCTTTTTCGAATCGCCGGTGAAGATGGTGGTGGTGGTTGGCGGAATCTGCCAGTCGGTCATGCTGCCGATCATCGGCTTCAGCGCCGTCTACCTGCGCCACAAGAAGCTCCCCGCCGACATCGCTCCGGGACGCTTCACCACAGTGGGCTTGTGGGTGTCAGCCACTTTGATGGGCGCGACCGTGTTTTATGCACTCGTGTTTGGCGGATAAGGGAACCGTGCGCGTGCTTCGACTGATTCCTGTTCTGTTGTTGGCGCTTTCCGCTGTCGCCGGGCCCATCCCGGCGGACGAGGCCCGGCGTTGGACCCGCTGGCTGCTGCCGCATCCGAAGGAAGTCCGGCTCGATGGCAAGGTCGTGCTGCCCGCGGCAGACGTCGCGGTGCGGTTGCGCCCCGGTGCGGGCGACGTCGAACGCGAGGCTGCCTCCGGACTGCAATCCGTGCTCCGCGGCGCGAGCAACGCGCGGTTCGAAATTCTGATCGGCGTGCAGCAACCCGGATGGGAACCGGGCGCCGTGGCGCCGGAGTTGCGGCAGCGCCTCGCCGCGCTGCCAAACCGTGGGCAGGCGTACGCCATCCAACCGGTTGGCGAAACGCGGCTGATTCTCACGGCCCTGGAGCCCGATGGCGTCGCCTATGCCGCGCGAACCTTGCACCAACTCCTCGAACCCACACTCGATCAGCCCGCGGTCGCGATCCCACTGGCCACCGTCGTCGACTGGCCGGACTTCGACGAGCGCGGCCTGTGGAACTTCCCCGACGCCGCCGCCTGGGTGCCCTGGATGGCGGGGCTGAAACTGAACTACGGCAAGATGGCCACCACGCGGCTGCGACCCGTCGAACGCGGCGGCAGCAATGGCGTGATCATCGAAACGGACCTGTACGCCCGCGCCAAGCGGATGGCGTTCCGGTACGTGCCGTACATCGTGCACGTGAACTTCCTGCATGACACGGGCCTGTTCCGCGCGTACCCGGAACTGGCCGGCCGGGGTGATGAAGCGCTCGCCGGGCGCTACTTCGCGCACAAGCGGGGGAACCAGCACCGCGCCCCGTTCGCCGCCCATCCGGAGTTTCAACGCATTGTCACCGAGTGGCTGGAGGATCTGGCCGCGCAAGGTGTGGACGAAGTCAGTTGCTGGCTCAGCGAACGCCCCGCCCAGGACCAGCGCCCGGAGACCACCGCCGTGGGCCAGTTCGTGCTGGAAGGCAGAGCGTTCGTCAATGCGTGGCGCGAGGTGCGCCGGCGGCATCCGGACTTCCGTATCCGGCTGTTCCTCTCGACGGTCACGACCGAGCGCGATTACCGTGTGTTGGCCGAGGCGCCTCCCGAAGTGAAGATCGAGCGGGCATGCGCCACGGCGCTCGAGCGCGTGACCCGCCTGCCGCGCGACCTGTTCCGTTATCCCCTGCTCGATCAGGACGCCGCCGAAGGCCGCTGGATCGCCAGCTACGACGTCCCGGTCGGCGCGAACGCACGGGTCGATACGCCCGAGTACATGGTGCCGCAGACATCGGCCCACCGCATCCGCGACTACGTGCGGCAACTGCTGGAGCGCAAGTACAGCGGCGCGTACGGCATGCTCGCGTGGGCGAACCGGGCCCGGGAAACGTACGGGTTCAGCACCGCCGCGCTGGCCGAGTATTCCTGGAACGTGGGTGGCCGCGCGACGCGCGACTTCGCTCTGGCCTGGGCGACACGGGAACGCTACCGGGACCCCGAGGCGTTCGCCGACTGGTCGGAGATCATCGGACCCGTCGCCTTCGACGTCTACGATTCCGAATTCCCCATTGCGTACTCCTGGGGCCGGTACATCGAGATGGTGCGCAAGCGGCAGCGTCCCTACCTCGGTGAAGGGCCGTTCCGTTACTACTCAAGCCGCGAGGACTTCGATGCCAAGCTGGCCGCTTGCGACAGAGCGCTTCCGCTTGCCCGCCGCCTCGGCGCTCCGGTCTTCGCGCAGGAAACGGCCGTCGTGCGTTCGTACGTGCGGCTGGCGCGCGCCATCTACGAGGTGGCTGAGCAACTCGCAACCGATTCCATGGAGACGCTCGAGAGCCAGGCCAGGATGCGCGAGCGGCTGGCGGAACTGGAGGCCGCGGGCAAAGAGAACGCCACCGCGATCCGGACATGGCGCACGGAACTGGGCCCGGAGTCGTGGGACCAGACCTCCGGTGATTCTTCCGTCTTCCGGGCTCTCGACGCCATCCGCGGCACGGAAACCACCGTCTTCGAGATCAAGGATTTCGTCGAAGGGCGCTATTTTTATTGACCGGTGATATGATAGCTCGCCGGAGGGCATCCCGTGATCAAGAAGGTCTTCCTTGGGCTTGCCGCGGCGCTGATCCTGCTGGCCGCGTTTGTCGCTCTGCAACCCGCGAGCTATACCGTGACGCGTTCTGCGGTGGTGAACGCTCCGCCCGAACGTGTGTTCCCGCTGGTGAACGACTTTCATGCGTGGGAGCAGTGGTCGCCATGGGCGAAGATCGACCCGGAGATGAGCGTCGCCTACTACGGCGCCGAGGCCGGGCAGGGCGCGGTCTACGCCTGGAGCGGGAACGATGACGCCGGCGAAGGACGGATGACGATTCTCGAAAGCCAGACGCCTTCGCTGATCCGGATCAGGCTTGAGTTCCTCAGGCCTTTCCAATCGGTCAATGCCACCGAGTTTTCATTCCGTCCCGAAGGCGACAGAACCGAGGTCCAATGGACCATGCGGGGCGACAACGGGTTCATGGAGAAAGCCGTGTTCCTGGCGATGGGCGGTATCGACAAAGCCGTCGGGCCCGATTTCGAAAAGGGCCTGGCGCAGATGAAGGCCGTTGCCGAAGCGGCAGGCCGCTAGGCTACGAGAAGAACACCCGTTCGGCGGTTCCCCGCAGGATCCAGCGCCTGTCCTCATCCTTAAGGAAGCTGAGACCGCTCCGAATCAGATCGATGGACGCCGCATAGGAGTGCGGGGGCAGCGCCTGATACGGGCAGTCCGAAGCCCACATCAGCCGATTCGCGCCGTAGGCGTCTACGACGCGGCGGATGAGGGGCGCCAGGTCACGGTACGGGGGCTGCTTCCTGCCCAACGCGTAGAACGCCGAGATCTTGACGTGCACGTTGGCATGCTTCGCGAGCGCGCACAAGGCGTCGACATCTTCCTTGTTGACGGTGCCGGTGGCTCCGATGCGCGCGATATGGTCGATGACCACCGGCGTGCGTGGGTATTTCACGCACATCCGCCCTACCGCCGGAAGCGCATCGGGATTGATCAGCGGGCACATCGCCGCGCCGGTGTCGGCGCCCTCGGCCCACATCTCCGCCATCTCCGGCTTGTCGAGCCACCCCTGCGGATCGTTGCGCGGGACGATGCGGTAACCGCGCACGCCTTTCTTGTAAAACTCCCGCATGGTCTGGCGCGCATTCTTCGAAGCGTCGATGACAGCGACTCCCGAAAATGTTCCGGGATAGTTCTCCATCGCCCAGAACATATACGAGTTGTCCGTGGCGTACTGGCCGGCCTGGATCAGCACGACGCGCGAAACCCCGCTCTGGCGGGCCAGCGCCATCAACTCATCCGGCGTGAAACTCAGCGGATTGTGCGGCCGGCCGCGCTGCGGGTACTTGTCCGTGTCGGGCGTCCAGACGTGGACGTGCGCGTCAATGAAACCATCGTTTGCGTTGGCCATGGCGGTGGCCGCCAACCCTGCGATCCAGGCCCGGCGGGTAGGTGCTGCACTGTGCGGCATTCCCACATCGTACCCCGAACCGCTCGTGCGGAAGAGTTGAGCCGGCACTGCGTGACCTCGACCAAGGGCGTCTCGCGCCTCTAGCCGTCAGACGTCACACAACGCAGTGGCTTCCGCCAGCGACCGCATCGGATCGCGCTTGGGAATGAACTCGTGGGCGAAGTATCCGGTGAAGCCAAGATCGACGATGGCCTGCGCGATCGCTTTGTAATTCAACTCCTGCGTTTCGTCGATTTCATTCCGCCCCGGATTGCCGCCGGTGTGGTAGTGGGCGATGTACTGGAAGTTGTCGCGGATGGTGCGGATCACGTCGCCCTCCATGATCTGCATGTGGTAGATGTCATACAGCAGCCGGAAGCGCGGCGAGTTCACCCGCTTCACCAGTTCCACCCCCCACGGCGTCTTGTCGCACATGTAGTCGGCGTGATTCACCTTGCTGTTCAGCAGCTCCATGCAGATTGTCACGCCCTTGTCCTCGGCGATTGCCTTGACGCGGTTGAGAATGAGCGCACAGTTGTCCAGCCCCTCGTCGTCGGACATGCCGCGCCGGTTGCCGGAAAAGGTAATCACGTTCGGGACGCCGTGGCGCGCGGCAAGATCGAGGTTCCCGCGAAACTGCCGCTCCATCTCCGCGTGATTCTCTTTCCGGTTGAGCGCGTCGGCAATCGTCCCCGCGCCGGGCGCCATCGTGGGGATCAGTCCGTACTTCCGCGCCGCGGGCCAGTCCGCCGGACCGATCAGGTCAATCCCAACCAGACCGATCCGCGAGGCTTCGCGCGCCAATTCTTCGACGGAGATGTTCTTGTAACACCATTTGCAGACCGACTGCTTCAGGCGTCCTTTGCGAGGCGTGGGGGATGCGGCCAGTGCGGGAGCGGCCAGGGCGGGAAGAAACGTGCGGCGTTGCATGCCTCCATCCTATCTCCCCGAGCGCTCCAGCAGATGCGTCCTGAGACGCAGCCAGCGGTTCCCCAGAAGCCCCTTCGCCAGCTTCTTCGCATTCCAGAACAGGTATTCGCGGGCGCGAAGCCGCGGGTCGCCCGCGGCAATGGCTGCCGCCCACTGCGGGGAATGACCCCGTTGCGCGCTGAACCGTCCCAGCACCAGGCATCCCTCCACCCGCCCCGCGCGCGTCACAGGTTCGGAATTGAACAGGAGGCCGATACCCGCCCTGGCAGCCGAAACGGCGACGCGGCGGGAGTAGTAGCCGCCCGGCACGGAGGCAATTCGGACCTTCTCCCCAAGGATCTCTTCGAGGACACCGGCACTGCGTCCCCACTCGTCATCGAGTTCCGCATCGGAGCAGAGCGCCATGCGGGCCGGGTGTGAGTAGGAATGGCTGCCGATGAGATGGCCGCGCCGGTGGAGCTCTTGAATTCCGCGCCGATCCAGAAACGCGGGAGTTCCGATCCTCCCGGCCGTGATGAAGAAGTGTCCCTTCCATCCCCACGCATCGAGCGCATCGGCTGTGTGGAGCGCGCTCGCGCCGCCGTCGTCGAATGTAAGACTCAGCTTACCGTCCCCAGCCGTGCCGGCGATCAGCCCGGGAGCCGTCGCAAGGCGTCCGGGATGCACCGCATGGATCGCTTCGAGATGTCTTGCAAAGCTCTCGCGGTCGAGCTTGTAGACATCGGCGCCGGCGCCCTGGAACCCGCTAGCTTCCCAGCAGCCCGCGGGCACAACGTCATGATAGAGCAGCGTCACCGCTCGCATCTCACCCGTTCCCCTTCCCCGCCCGTAGTTTCCACCGCGCGTAGGCAGTCAGCCATGGCTGGCCCCATGCCCGCGATTCCCGCCCCGACGTGTCGAACGTCCGTGCTTCGCCTCTCAGGATCTCCTCGAACCGGTCGCGCAATGCATCAAGATTGTCAAAGACCACGCGGTTCTGGATCACGATATGCGATTCGGTCCGTTCGTCATAGCCGCATCCGAAGTAGCCGTAGACGGGTCCTGTGTCCACGCCGGCGTCGATCCGCAGCAGCGTCATCCCGACCCGGCTCAGATCGCGATTGGCGAGCGCCCAGAAGCAGCCATGCGCGTTGCGGTATTCCGGGCAGATTCCCGGATGCATCACAAACGTGCCGCGGCTGGCGGTCTCGAAGATTTCCGGCCGCAGGATTGTCTTGCAGCGCGCCAGAATGAGGTCCGGCTGAAGATGCCGCAGCTCGCGCAGGATGTCCGCACCATTCGGGCTGGCAACGGAAACCACGCGGCAGGACGCGGGAACATCGGCGTACGAACGCTCCAACTCCGCCAGTTTCGCCTCGCTCCACGTCCGGTCGCGCGCCGCGAGCATGAGTTTGTAGTAGAGCCGGAACGCCAGCACATCGAGAAAGCGGAAAACTCCAACCCTCCGCATCTCCCGCCGCACCCTCTTCACGAGACGCCCTTGCGGTTCGTGGATCACGACGATGGCCGCCAACTCCGTAAACGAGGCCAGCCAGCGGGCGAGGCCAAACCGGTTCAGCGGCTCATCGTGATGGCAGATCAGAACGGTTCGGGCAGGTTTCACTGTGGGCGTGGTCTACCCGACTAGTCTACCTTGCTCCAAACGCCTCAACTCCGAGGACGGCGAACTCGCTTGAACCGAAAAACGCCACACCGATTCCGCCGTCGAGCGGGTGCAGCGCGCGCGGTCCCTTACCGGGGAATTCGAGCGCACGCCGGCCGGCAAACGCCGCTCCGAATTCGAAGCTGCCCGTACCCCGCCAGAGCACGACCTTGTGAGAGACGTGGCATGCCGCCACCAGATCCAGCTTGCCGTCGCCATCGGCATCGGTCAGGAGAATGTCGCGGATCTCGTCGGCCGTCGTCTCGCCCTTCTTGGGCGTCCCCGGCCGGAACGAACCCGCGAACTGAAGGCGTCCGCCGCGGTTCTGAAAGACGGTGACATTGTCCGACGGCCCGCGGTTGCCCACGACGAGATCCGGCCAGTCGTCGCCGTCGAGATCGCCAGCCTTCAAATGATAGGGGATGTGCCCCTGCGCGTGGAACCTCTGCTCCAGCCGGAAGCTCCCCTTGCCGTCGCCGAGCCAGACATCCACGAGATTCGAAGAGTAGATGGTAAACGCGAGATCGAGGTGGCCGTCGCGGTTGAAGTCGGCGGCGGCAACGTCGCGCGGCCCCGGCAGCAGGGGATAACGGGCCTGGCGGAACCGGCGATTCCCCTCGTTGCGGAAGATCACGAAGAAGTCGCTCGACCAGGCGACCGCGGCGATGTCCGGCTTGCCATCGCCATCGAAATCGCGGACCACGAGTGAAGTCAGGCCGGGCGCCGGATAGATTGGCTCGCCTCGGTCATTGCGGCTCTTGTCGTACTCGAATGCACCGTCGACCTGGAGGTGGACTGCTTCCTTCTGCGGTCCCCAGAGGATGGACAGGTGGCGGCGCGCGTCCTGGAAGTTGACCACGGCGACGTCATTCCGGCCGTCGCCATCGAGGTCGGCGATAGCGGCGGTGTAGGGACCGAAACCGACGCCGAAGTCCTGACGGCGGCGGGCGCCGCCGGACTCGGAGAAGTAGACGGTGATGCGGTCATTGCCCGGCCGCGGGTCGTCCGGCATGCGCAGTTCGCCGCGGCAAACCACCACTACGTCGTCCACGCCGTCGCCGTTGAGGTCGCCGGCCGTGAGGAAGTAAGGGCCCTCGCTGGTCGGATGAAAGGCCGGCTGGCCCCGGAGAATCCCGAGGCCAGCCAGTGTGAGGAGAACAACGACGCCGGTCCGCATCGCCTAGAAGTGTATCCTGAGCGCGAACTGCACCTGCCGCGCGGCGCGGCTTCCAAGGATGCGGCCCACGTTGGGGTTGCCGATGATGTTGACCGGAGCGCCCAGGTTCACCGTGTTCGTCAGGTTGAAGAACTCCGAGCGGAATTGGACGAACCGGTTCTCCCCGAACGCGAAGCGCTTGCCGACGGTCATGTCCATCTGGAAGACGCCAGGGGCGCGAAGAACGTTGCGGCCGGCGTCGCCCAGGACGAGGTCAGGCGGCGCGACGAAGGCCGTGGGATCGAACCAGCGGTCCACCGTTCGCGCGCTGCCGCTCAGGTTGCCGTCGGCCACACGGTTGGGGCGGTTCTGGTTGTTGAAGTTGAACACCCGCGTCGTCTGCATCTTGGGATCGACCGGGATACCGGAGCTCCAACTGGTGATGCCGGACAACTCCCAGCCGCCGAGCAGCCAGTTGGCCGTACCGCTAGTGTTGAGCCAGCGGCGACCGCGTCCGAAAGGCAGTTCGTAGACCTGCGAGAGGACCAGCCGGTGCGTCGTATCGAAGGCTGACGGCCCATACTCGCGGGATAAATCGTAGCTGTCCACCGGCGCGACCGAAATGCCGAGGTTGCCGACGGCGAAGTCGCCCGGTGCGTCGTCGAGCGACTTGCCGAACGTGTACGAACTCTGAAGCGCGAGGCCTTCGCTGAAGCGCTTCTCGACGCGCAGGTAGCCCGCATGATAGCGCGACACTGCACCGCTGCCCCAGCCCCAGATGTTTCCGAAGACAGGCACTGGACGCGCATTCTGCCCGCGGCCGTAGTCGGCTGGATTCCGGATTTGGTTCTCAAGAAGGAACAACGTGAGGTTGCGGCCGCGTGAAGCGAGATAGCCAACCTCGGCGACAATGTTCGCCCCAAGCTGGCGCTGGAGGTTGGCATTCCACTGCGTTGTCAACTGCGTGCGATTGTCTTCGAACAGGTGGCGCGGGCTGAGACCCTCGATGCGGCCGGAGCCGTCGCGGAATGAGGGGATCCCGGTCTCCAATTTGGCTACCGTTGTCACGGCGTCGGGGGCGATGAAGAACGTCTCGATGAAGTTCGGCGGATTGAAGCCGAGCCGCACGAACGTCCCACCGCCCGTCAGCGACCGGTAGACGCCGAAGCCCCCGCGCAGAACCGTCTTGCTGTCGAGCGTATAGGCGAAGCCGAAGCGCGGGGAGAAGTCGAGTTTGTTATTCCGCGTCAGGCCGCGCGAATCGCCCGGCTGGAAGAGCCGGCTCCGCTCCGCCTCGGGAATCGGCAGCAATCCGATCTCCTGACGCACCCAGGACGGCACTTCCCCGCCCCGCGTGGCCAGCCGGAACTCGCCGAGCGGGTTCCCAATGTTGGGATTGGCCTGCCGGTCGAACTTGTCGGCCACCGGCGTGAACAACTCGTAGCGGAGACCGAGATTCAACGTCAGCCTCGAATTGACCCGCCAGTCGTCCTGGAAATAGGCGCCCCAGAGCGACTGCCGGTTGTAGAGCGGGCTGAACTGCACATTGAGCTGGATCGACTGCGGGTACCCAAGCAGCAGGTCGGCGATCACGTCGCCCGTGTTCGGCTGCGACGGATTGCTCGAGAAGATCGGGCCGAAACGGAGCTGGCCAAAGGGCACAAACGATCCGAAAACGCTGGCCTGCAGGACGCGCAGATCGACGCCGGTCTTGAACGTGTGCGCGCCGCGGTACCAGGTCAGGTTATTGGTGATCTGGTAGGTGTTCTCCGCAGAGAGCACGAGATTGCTGCCGCTGCCGAAGGTTGAGAACCCCGTCTGAATCGATGGGAATGACGAAACCTGCGGGCTTGGGTTGGTGCCGGTGAGCCCGATCGCGCCGGCCGGGTCGGTGCCGAAATTCAAAGGCTTCTGGTCGACGACGAAACGGTTGAAGCCGAGTCGCAGCTCATTCAGCAGCGTGGGACGCAGTGTCCAAGTGTGAGACAGCGCGGCGTTGTGGCCCGTGTTGACCGGACTGGCCGCGCCGGAGTAGGCGATGGGAAACGCATCGCGGGCGTCGGTGAACGTGCTGTACGTGGTGTAGCGCATCGCCACCTGCTGGGCATCGTTGACGCGCCAGTCGCCGCGGACCATCCACTGGTCCTCATCGAAGTCACGCGGTACCTGCTGGCGGTATTGCGTGGCACCGATGTTGGCCAGCGGCCATGCTTCATTCGCGATCCTGCGGCCGACGCGGTCCATCCGCTGCTCGGGAATGCGGTTCTGCGGGAACGGATCGCGCAGGAAGGCGCCGGCCTGCGCCGGATTCGGCCGCGTCGTGAGCGGATCGAATACCTGGCGCGCCGCCGGGAAAATCCCCTGACGGAGTTCAGCCGACGGGACACTCAGGTTGCTCACGCCGGACTCCCGCTGCCGCAGCTTTTCGAAGTTGCCGAAGAAGAACAGCCGGTTCCGCCGCACGGGTCCGCCGAGCGACGCCCCGTACTGATTACGCAGGAAGAATGGGCTGGCCACCGACGAGAACGCGTCGCGCGCGTTCAGGTGGTTGTTGCGGTGGAACCAGAACGCCGTGCCGTGGAACTCGTTGGTGCCGGTCTTGGTGGCAACGGTCACGACGCCGCCCATGTTGCGTCCGAACTCGGCGCTGGGAGAGTTCGTCAGCACACGGAACTCTTCGATGCTGTCCACCGAAGGCCGCACGACATCGCGGTTGAAGAAGTTCGTGTTGTTGTCGATGCCATCCACCATCAGATTGTTCGAGTTGAAGCGGCTGCCCCCAAGAACGAATCCGGTGCCCTGCCGCGTTCCCGTCCCGAACGGGATGGTGTTCGGGGCGAGCGTGGCCAGTTCCAGGTAACTGCGCCCGTTCAGCGGCAATTGCAGCACCCGGCGGTTGTCGATGGTTTGACCGATCTCCTGGTTCCCGGCGTCGAGCAAAGGCGCGTCGGCGGTCACCGACACGGTCTCGGCCACGGAACCGATCTCCAACTGAAGATCAACGCGAATCCGGCGAGCTGTGACCGCCGTGAGCCCCTGGCGGATCAGCGGACGGAATCCCGGCGCTTCGACGGACAGTGAATACGCTCCTGGCAGCAGATTCGGGAATGCAAAGTACCCCGTCTCGCTGGTTTGGAACCGGTACTCGAAGCCCTGGTCGACCGAGCGCAGCCGGACCGCAGCTTGAGGAACCGTGGCGCCGTTGGGATCGGTCACGATGCCGAAAATTTCTGACGAAGCTACCTGCGCCTGGATGGATCCGGGCGCAACGGCGGCGAGTAAAGACACAAATAGTGCGAGCGAGCGCATACTTCTCCTGTGTGGTTGATGAAAATCCGGTTTCTGGGACCGGTCAGGACGGCCGCATGCCATCCTCAATCACGCTGCGCCGCCTGGGGGCGGGCACGCAGAATTCCATGGCCTGGCGCTGTGTCCAGGCATCGGGCTCGGCGGGAACACCCGCCAGGGCTTCACTCAAGGCCTGCCCCGCGTCGAGGAGCAGACGCACGTTGTGGCGTAGCGTCAACTCGGACGCCCTGCACACCGGGATACTGATGCCGAGCGAGCCAAGCACCGGACCGCTGGCGCCGGCGAAGAGCGGCACGCCAAGGCAGACAGCCCCCTCGACCGTCTCCTCCCAGTTGATGGCGTAGCCATCCGTGCGCACCTGCCGCAAACGTTCCTGCAGTGTGCGCCAACCAACCTCGGTGCGGGCGTTCACTTTGGGCATTCCAGAGGCACGCAGGTGGGACGCAAGGCCTTCCGGATCGAGAAACGCCGCCACGGCACGGCCCTGTGCCGAGGCATGCAAATAGCACAACTCGCCGAGATCGATAATCACACGCAGTGGATGGACCCCTTCCAGGGCGTCCAGCAGGACCACCCGCCCTGAGCGGTAGAGCGCCAGGTAGACGCTCTCTCCGGTCTCGCGATGCAGGCGGCGCAGGGTCTGGTGGCTCAGTTCCACGACCTGGTTGCGGCGGCTCACGCGGCGCGCCAGTTCAACCGCGGCGAGGCCGAGCCCATACTCGCCGTTGGCGCGCCGCGCCACGTATCCCAGGTCCAGCCACGTCATGAGCAGCCGGTGCACCGAACTCTTGGCCAGCCCCACGCTCGCCGACAAATCCTGCAGGCTCATCGACGGCGGATGCGCCGCAAGCGCCTCCAGAACCCGGACTCCCTTTTCAAGAACCTCTACGTTTGCGGATGACTGTGGCAAGCGATCGTTCCACCTGACGGAATGCGTTCCTACATATGGAATAGCACCCGAGGATTTCAGGAGAATGACAAAAGCAACAATTGTTGGTGAGAGCCGCCGCCGCGCCTCCCGTGCTACACTGCGACCGCCGTGATTGCCGACACCAACGTCACCTTGTCCCGCTGGCCGTTCCGTCGCGTCCCCGGCGACGAGCCCGAGGTCCTGGTGGCGAAACTGCGCTCTCAAAGTGTGACCGAAGCCTGGACCGGCAGCTTCGACGGGTTGCTGCACGAAGACATCGGCGGGGTCAACGAACGGCTCGCGTCCGATTGCCGCAAATATGGCGCCGGCCTGCTGAAGCCCTTCGGCTCAATCAACCTCCGGCTGCCGGACTGGCAGGACGACGTCCGCCGCTGCCACGAGCGCTTTAGCATGCGGGGACTGCGGCTCCATCCTAATTACCAGGGCTACGGACTCGGCGGCGCGCCGTTCATCGAGCTTCTCGAGATGGCCACGGAGCGCAAGATGCTCGTCCAGATCGCCGCCGTCATGGAGGATGAGCGCACGCAGAATCCGCTCGTCCGTGCGCCGCTCGTCAACTTCGCGCCTCTGGCCGCCGCGCTGAAACGTGTCCCCGAAGCGCGAGTGCAGATTCTCAACTCCGGGCGCCTGGCGCCGCAGCTCCGGCAGAGCCTTCTCGCGGCAGGGCACGTCTACCTCGACATCGCCATGGTGGAAGGCGTGTACGGGCTGGTCCGGCTGCTCGAAGCCTCGCCTGCCGGACGCGTGCTGTTCGGGTCCTACTACCCGTTGTTCTACCTCGAGTCCGCCACACTCAAGCTCCAGGAAGCGGGCGTCGAAGGCGCCGCGCGCGAAGCGCTGCTGTCCGGCAACGCCCGCGCTCTGATGGCGGCGCTCCAATGATCTGGGACCTGCATTGCCACTTCCCCGGTTTCGGCGGCAGAACACCCGAAGAGGCCGTCGAGGACATGCTGCGGCTCGCCGACCGCATGCGGATCGAGCGCTTCCTGCTCTATATGGGTGAGCGCTTCCTGCACGACCCCACCGAGGCGGAACTGCGCGAGCAGAATGACTGGGTGCTGCGGGCGGTCGCGCGCGGCCGGAATCGCGTCCACGGCCTCGTCTACCTGAGCCCGGCCCACATGCGAACCAGCCTCGCCGAGTTCGACCGCTGCGTGCGCGACGGGCCGATGGTGGGTGTCAAGCTGTGGGTCGCGCGCCGCTGCCGCGAGCCGGAAGTAGACGCGATCGTCGAACGGTGCGCGGCGCAGCGGGCGCTCTTCTTCCAGCACACCTGGGCCAAGACGACGGGGAATCTGCCGGGCGAGTCCAGCCCGAACGACCTCGCGGAGCTGGCGCGCCGTCACCCCGGGGTGCCGCTGGTCTGCGGCCACACTGGCGGCAACTGGACCCTCGGCATCCGCACGGTCCGCTCTCTGCCGAACGTCTCCGTGGACCTCGCCGGGTCCGACCCCACCAACGGCTTCGTGGAAATGGCCGTGCGCGAACTTGGCGCAGACCGCGTCCTCTGGGGCAGCGACGCCGGCGGTAGAAGCTGGGCTTCGCAGCTTGGCAAGGTGATGGGCGCCGACCTGCCCGAAGAAGACAAATTCAAGATCCTGGGTGGCAATCTGAAGCGCCTGCTGACTCCCATCCTGACCGCGAAAAACCTGCTGTAATCGGGTGAACCCCTCATGGTAGACTAGGGACTGGTATGCCCATGGGCGATGACAGAATTTCTGTCTCCCGATCGGCTCACCGGCAGGCGGCATCTGCCGTTAGCGAGTCTTCCCCTCCCCTTCGTCTGGTCGAAATCGGCCAGCATTTCAAGCGCCCTTCAGAGCATCCGTTTACGGCGGAACAAAGAAAAGATGTCACCATTCTGTTCGGCGGATTGACCTGGAAGCACGAAGCATTTATCCAGGCAGTGTTCCAGGGCGCCGGATACAAGTGCCAGCGTGTCCCGACGCCCGATATCGAGGCCTACCGGGCTGGCCGCGAATATGCCAACCAGGGACAGTGCAATCCGGCCTATTTCACCCTCGGAAGTCTGATTCGCCACCTGCGGTCACTCGAAGCACAGGGTCTGTCGCGCCGCGACATCGTCGACAAATACGTCTTCTTTACGGCCGGCGGCTGCGGTCCGTGCCGCTTCGGCATGTATGAATCCGAGTACCGTCACGCTCTCCAGAGCGCGGGATTCGACGGCTTCCGAATTCTCTTGTTCCAGCAGGATCACGGCATCAACGCCGCGACCGGCGAGCAGGGCCTCAAGTTCAACGTGGACTTCGGACTCGGCATGTTGAACGCGGTGCACTTGGGCGACGTGATTTACGAATTGGGGTACAGGATCCGACCGTTCGAAGTGCACGCCGGCGAGACGGACCGCGCGATTGACGAAGCCGTCGCGATACTGAGCCGGATGTTGCGGCAGCATCCGCCTTTCGAGATCATGGACGCGGCGCCACGCTGGACACGAGACTACTTGACCGGTCACGACAAGCTTCGCCGGACGCTGAACACCGTGGGCAAGATCCGCAAACACCTTTACGGCAAGGAGTTTCTGGAGACCCTGGACGCGGCGCGCGAACGGCTGAACCATGTGGAGACCGATCCCCTGCGGGTCCGGCCCGTCGTCAAGATTACGGGCGAGTTCTGGGCCCAGATGACCGAGGGCGACGGAAACTTTCGCATGTTCGAGTTCCTGGAACGCGAGGGAGCCCAGGTGCTGGTCGAGCCCATCGCCACCTGGGTGGCGTACCTGCTCCACCAGGCTGGAGCGCGAGCCGGACTGCGCCGGGATGTCGAGTTGCACCATGCGCGCCTCCGCTGGTGGCAGTGGCGCAGCCGCCTCGCGCAGGAACTGGCTCTGCGCAAGAAGACATGGCTGTTCTCGTTTGGAGAAGGACTCTGGACGTACTTCTACGAGCGGGCCGCGCGGCGGCTGGGCGGGCTGTCCCATCCCCTGCTCTCCCAGCCTGAACTGGCGCGGCTGGCCCATCCGTTCTTCCACCGGATGGCCCGCGGCGGAGAAGGACACCTCGAAGTCGGCAAGAGCATCTACTACACCCGCAACCGGCTGTGCCACATGATCCTGGCATTGAAGCCGTTCGGCTGCATGCCGTCGGCGCAATCGGACGGGGTCCATGCGGCTGTGGTCAGCCGGTACCCCGACATGATCTTCCTGCCCGTTGAGACCTCCGGCGAAGGGGAGATCAACGCCCATAGCCGCGTCCAGATGGCGCTCGGCGAAGCCAAAGGGAAGGCGAAAGCCGAATTCGACGCGGCATTGGAAACGTCGGGAAAGCGCCTCCAGGACATCCGCGCGTACGTGGACCGCCATCCCGAGATGAGGCGTCCGTTTTACCGCCTGCCCCAACAGAACGGTGTTGCGGGCAGGGCAGCCCAGTTCATTCTGCACGTGAGCCAGCGAATGGATCGCGGACGATGAACGGCCTTCTGGTTGGTCTGGACGTCGGTTCCACCACCGTGAAGGCCGTCGTCGCCGAGGCCGGATCGAGGCGGATCCTCTGGCGCGAATACCAGCGTCACGAGACCCGCCAGCCCGAGAAAGTGCGCGACTTTCTCCGCCGCATGGAGGCGGAGGCAGGCATCCGGGAGCACAATACGCGCGTCTTCATGACGGGCTCGGGCGGCGCTGGTCTGGCTGAGCACATCGGGGCCAAGTACGTGCAGGAGGTGACCGCGGTCGCCCTGGCCGTCGAGAGGCTGCACCCGGAAGTGTACTCGGTGATCGAACTTGGCGGGCAGGACGCAAAAATCATCGTCTTCAAGGACGGTGAAGCCAGCGGGCGCAAGAAGAAGATCCCATCGATGAACGACAAGTGCGCTGGCGGGACCGGCGCTGTCATCGACAAGATCAACGCCAAGCTGCGTCTTTCGCCGGAGGATTTGTGCAATCAGTGCTACCACGGAGTCCGGCTGCACAAGGTGGCGGGCAAGTGCGGCGTGTTCGCGGAAACCGACGTGAACAGCCTGCAGAAGCAGGGTACGCCGCCGCACGAGCTGATGGCGTCTTTGTTCGAGGCGATCGTCCTCCAGAACCTGAGCGTCCTGACGCGCGGCCATACGCTGCAACCGCACGTGCTGCTGTTGGGCGGACCGAACTTCTTCATCCGTGGGATGCGCGAGGCGTGGCAGGCGAATATCCCCCGCGTCTGGCGCGAGCGCCAGGTGAAACTGCCGGACGGAGCCGGACCCGAAGAGTTGATCAAGGTCCCGGTTGACGGGCAGTACTTCGCCGCCATCGGCGCGGCTGAGTTCGGAAGAGACGAAGACGAGGGCACCGGCCGCTATCGCGGACCGGCCCAGCTGATTCACTACATCGACTTCGGGCGCGCCACGGAGAAGCTGCAGTCCGGACGCAAGGGGCTGGCCGAGTCCCCGGAAGATCTGCAGGCGTTTCTCGACCGCTACCGTCCGAAGCCGTTCCAGCCGGCCCGCTTCGTCCCGGGCGAACGGGTGGAAGCGCTCGCCGGTGTCGACGGAGGGTCGACGTCGACGAAGGCCGTGCTGCTCGCGACGGATGGGACGGTGCTTGCCAAGGCCTATCAGCTTTCTTATGGCAATCCGATCGACGACACGAAACATCTGTTCGCGAACCTGCGGCAGCAGGTGGAAGCGCAGGGCGCGACGCTCGATGTGCTCGGCGTCGGGACCACCGGATACGCCAAGGACATCCTGAAAGACGCCCTGTGCGCCGATGTCGCCCTCGTGGAGACGGTGGCGCATACCCAGTCCGCGCTGCGCTACTGTTCCGATCCGCACGTCGTGGTGGATGTCGGCGGCCAGGACATCAAGCTGATCCTGCTGCGGGAAGGGCGCGTCAAGGACTTCAAGCTGAACACACAATGCTCGGCCGGCAACGGCTACTTCCTGCAGTCGACCGCCGAGGGCTTTGGGATTCCCGTCACAGATTACGCCAGCGCCGCGTTCTCGGCCGGCGCCATGCCGGAGTTCGGCTACGGCTGCGCGGTGTTCCTCCAGACCGACATCGTGAACTTCCAGCGGCAGGGCTGGCGGGCCGAAGAGATCCTGGCGGGTCTTGCAACAGTGCTCCCGAAGAACGTATTCCTCTACGTCGCCGGCATGCCGAATCTCGCCACGCTGGGCACCCGGTTCGTCCTTCAGGGCGGCACGCAGAACAACCTCGCCGTGGTCAAGGCGGAAGTCGATTTCATCCGCTCCTGCTTCCGCTCGTCTGACGTGGAGCCAGAGATCACCGTGCACGAACACTGCGGGGAGGCCGGCGCGATCGGCGCGGCGGCGGAGGCGCTACGCCTCTGGCGCGAAGGAAAGCGGACGGAGTTCATTGGGCTCGATGCCGTCGGCGAAATTGCCTTCCGCACCACACGCAACGAAGAAACGCGCTGCCATTTCTGCGTGAACGCCTGCCTTCGGACGTTTATCGACATCCAGACCGGTCCCGCCGACGAACGGCGCATCGTGATCGCCCCCTGCGAGAAGGGCGCGGCCGGAGGCCTGGAGGAGATGAGGGAGATCAAGGCCGGGCTGGATGAAGTGAAGCGTGCGAATCCCAATTTCGTTGCGATCGCCGCTCGCGAAGTCTTCCGCTTCCGGGACATTCCCGTGCAGGCCGACGCGCTGCCGGCCCGCGCATGGACGCCGGGTGCAAAGCGCCGCACCGCCTTGATGGAGGGCCGTCGATCCTTCCGCATCGGAGTGCCGCGCGTCCTGAACCTGTATACGTACGCGCCGCTGTTCAACGCCTATTTTCAGACGTTGGGCATTCAAACGGAGAACCTCATTTATTCGGACTACACGACCGACGACCTGTACCGTGCCGGCGCGAGCCGCGGGGCGATCGATCCCTGCTTTCCGTCGAAGGTCGCTCTGGCCCACGTGCAGAACCTGCTCACTGTGAAGTCGCGCAAACCGCTCGACGCGATCTTCTTCCCGATGTTCGACATGCTGACCTCGCACCTGGTGCACATCTCCGGGACGAACCCGTGTCCCACGGTGTCCCTGACGCCGGAAACGGTGAAGGCGGCGTTCACCAAGGAGCGGGATGTCTTCGCGAGCCTCGGGGTCCGTTATGTGAACCCGCTCGTGCACCTGGCGGACCGGAGAATGTTCGCTTACCAGATGTACGACGCGTGGGAGCCGCTGCTGGGCGTGTCGCCGGAGGAGAACCTGCGCGCCGTGGAAGCGGGCTACCGGGCGCAGGAGGAATATGAACGGGACATTCGCCGCCGCTCGCGCGAGACCCTCGACGAACTCGAACGGGAAGGCCGCCTCGGAATCGTCATTCTCGGCCGGCCGTATCATCATGACCCCGGCTTGAACCATCAGATTCCCGACGAATTCCAGAAGTTAGGCTATCCGGTGTTCTCACAAAGTACGCTGCCGCTCGACGAGGACCTGCTCGAGAGGCTGTTCGGCGACGAGGTCCGGGCGGGTGCGATCCGGCATCCTCTCGAGATCTCCGATGTCTGGAAAAACTCGTACTCGGCGAGCACCAACCACAAAGTCTGGGCCGCGAAGTTCACGGCGCGTCATCCGAACCTGGTGGCGGTCGAGATCTCCAGTTTCAAGTGCGGGCACGACGCCCCGGTCTATCACGTGGTGCAGGAGATCGTGGAACGCTCGGGCACTCCGTACTTCTGTTTCAAGGACCTGGACGAAAACCGCCCGGCCGGCTCGATCCGCATTCGTGTGGAGACGATCGATTACTTCCTGCGGCGCTACCGCCGTTCGATTGCGGCCCGCCAGTAGACGGAATCCCAGGGCCGCATGCTAGCCTAGGATTTGCCTTTGACTGTCCTTGCCTGATCGCCGCCGGCCGTGCATGAATCCCGAGGGACCCGTGTACCGTCCGCGCGGCGCCTCCTCGCAACCATCGCAGAAGCCACAGAACGAGGAGTGATCTGTCATGCATCTGGAAGACCTCGGATGGTCTCCGTTCTTTTCTGATTCGTTCGCGGAGTACTCGCGGCGCGGCCTGACGCCGGCGCGCGTCTACCGCGTTGAGCGCGGCCGGTGGGATCTCTGGACGCCCGCCGGGGCCACCCACGCTTCGCTATCCGGCGGCGCCGCAGAGCCGCCAGCCTGCGGCGACTGGGTTGCCTTTGACGGTCTCCGCATTCATGCCATCTTGCCGCGGAAAAGCCAACTATGCCGCAAGACCTCCGGTAAAGCCGTTCGCGAACAAGTCCTGGCCGCCAACCTGGACGTCTGCTTCATCGTGGCGGGCCTGGACGGCGACTTCAACCAGAGGCGAATCGAACGTTACCTCGCAGTGGTGCGGCAAGGTGGCGCACGGCCCGTGATCGTCTTGAACAAGGCCGACCTCGCCGTACCGCCAACCTGCCCTCTGGGGGCGCCGGTTGCAGTCGTCAGCGCCTGGACGGGTCTCGGCATGGACGCTCTGGGCGCTCATGCCCGCCGCGGCGAAACCGCCGTATTCATCGGCTCTTCCGGGGCCGGCAAGTCAACGCTCATCAACCGGCTGCTGGGTGACGACCGCCAAGCCACGCAACCGGTGCGCGAACACGACAGCCGCGGCCGCCATACGACCAGCCGCCGGGAGTGCTTCATGCTGCCGTCCGGCTGGATCCTGATGGACCTGCCCGGCATCCGGGAGATCGGGTTGTGGGAGTCCGACGCTCGCTCCGCGTTCCCGGATGTCGCGGGCCTGGCGGAGACCTGCCGTTTCGCGAACTGCACGCACACGCACGAGCCCGGCTGTTCCGTGCGTGACGCTCTGGACCCCGCCCGGTTGGAGAGCTTCCGCAAACTGGAGCGGGAGCAGGCCTATCTCCGGACGCTGGCGGACGTGCCGGCGGCGCGGGAGCGGAGCCCGGAATCGAAACGAGCTCACAAGGCGCCACGCTCCCGCCTGACCCCGAAGCGGTAGCCAAGGTTGCAATCCAGCCGCTCATGCGTCAAGCTGGTAGGTTTTCAGCCAACGGCGAACCGCATGCGGGTGAAAGTCCTTTTCCACGATCACTGTTTCGACGGGGCCGCGTCGGCGGCGTTCTTCAGCCGCTTCTATGAGGGCGCCATCCAGCCGGACGTCGAGTTCGCGTTTCAGGGGCTCGCGCACGGGGTCTCCCAGCAGTTCCAAGACAGTATGTTCGATGGCGACGAGAACGCCATCGTCGACTTCAAGTACTCAAGCCACCCGCGGCTGACGTGGTGGTTCGACCATCACCAGAGCGCCTTCCTCACGCCGCAGGAAGCAGAGCATTTCCGGCGCGATACGAGCGGCCGCAAGTTGTACGACCCGAGCTTCAAGTCCTGCACCCTGTTCATCGCCCAAATCGCCAAGGCGCGATTTGGCTTCGCGGCGCCGGATCTCGACGACCTCGTGCACTGGGCCGACATCATCGACGGAGCGCAGTACCCCGACGCCAAGACTGCTGTCGATCTGGGCGCGCCCGCCATGCAGTTGACGCTGGTCATCGAAGCCGCAAAGAGTCCGGGGCTGGTCGAGCGGGTTATCCGCTGGATGCGTCATGAACCTCTCGGGGCAATCATGGCCAAGCCGGAGATCGCAGACCTCTACGCACCCCTGCACGAGCGGCACGTGCGTTCGATCGGTCTGATCCGGGACCGCGCGGGCCAGCAGGGCCGGGTCCTGTTCTTCGACCTCACCGGGTGCGATATGGAGGGCTACAACAAGTTCATTCCCTACTACTTGTTCCCCGACAGCACGTACACGGTTTCGGTGAGCCCTTCAGCGACACGGGTCAAGATCTCCGTGGGTTCAAATCCGTGGGCGCCGGAAGAGCCGAGCCACAATCTCGCATCCATTTGCGAGCGGTACGGCGGCGGCGGGCATCCCCGCGTGGGCGCCATCAGCATGGCCCCTGACGCGCTGGATCGCGCGCGGCAGGCGGCGAGCGAGATTGTTGCGTTGCTGAACCGCGAGCCCGAGTAAATCTTACACACCTCACTACTACCCGATCGCCGTCGATCTTCAACAGGAGCAATGCTTCCGCCGCGCCACAAACAAATGGCATCTCATTTGCTCTAATGAGTGAAAGGAGAGACGACTATGGGGAGAGCGACACTGTTAGCTGGTTTCATGCTGGCGGGTGTGCTTGGCGCCCAGACGCCGCATCCACTGGAGCATTCCTCCGCGCCGGCTGAGGTTCAAGGGCCGTCGCCGTTGTATCGTGTCAACGTCATCGATTCGTCGACGATGGCAGTGAACTACTCCGCGCGCGGGACCGCGTCGAAAGTGGCTTTCCGCGGGACGGTCCTGCTGCGCGACGCTAAGGGCGAGGCGCGTGTGCGGAACCGCCAGGGAGCCATCGAGGTTGACGCCCGCATCGAAGGACTGGAGCCTCCGGGCCGCTTCGGCGAGCAGTATCTGACGTATGTCGCCTGGGCGCTGACGCCGCAGGGCCGGGCCACCAATCTCGGACAGCTTGTGCCGGACCACAAGAATCGCGCCCGCCTCCGGACGTCGACCGAATTGCAGACCTTCGCGCTGATCGTGACGGCTGAACCGTACCATGCGGTCACGCAGCCCAGCAATGTCGTTGTGCTCGAAAACATCCGGCATGCCGAGACCTACGGTCGCATCGAGCAGATCGCAATCGCGCCGGAACTGCTGCACCGCGGCGAGATCGATTTCGACCCGAGCGCCGCGGAGCGTTACCGTCCGAACACCGGGCGCGTCAAGCTTGACGTCTACGAAGCCTTGCTCGAGTTGAACCAGGCGAAAAATGCGCTGTACCTGGCGCAATCGGCCAATGCGCACGGCCTTGCCGCCTCCGCGTATGGCCGCGCCGAGGACCTCTACCGGACAGCCAGCCAGCATTACGAAGGCAAACGCTATGGCGACGCCGTCGCCGTGGCGCGCCAAGCCACGCAGACCGCGGAAGACGCCCGGCTGGTGGCTCTGGAGCGGACGCGCGAGCGATCGCCGGCGCCGCCGGCTGCGGCATCCGGACAGGAGTAAGCTGAAACTCAACCATGCAGACACCCAATCTACGCAGGCCATTGGCCACCATTCTCGCGGCGGGCATGCTCGTACCCGCCGCTTTGCCCGCAGCGGAGCACGTGGTGCCGCCCGCGGCGCTACACCAGCGCGCGGCGGCATCGTCCGCGGCTCGCGACGCGAGCCTGGCGAAGGCCGCGCGGCTGTTCCAGCGGGACGAAGTCCGTTCGTCGCTGCGCGCGGCGAAGCTCGACCCCGACACTGTCCTGCGCGCGGCGGAGTTGCTGAGCGACGAGGAGCTGCGGAGGCTTGGGGAGCGCGCCGCGGCGGTCGAGCGCGATTTCGCGGCCGGCGCCTGGTCCAACGAAACGTTGACCTACATTGTGATCGCGCTCGCAGCGGCGGTCGTGGTGCTGGTCTTGAAGTGACCCGCCGTCTGCTGCTGGCTTCGCTCGCGGCATTCGCAACGGCCGGTGCGGCACAACTCGACGTACCCTACGTCCGCCAGGTGAAAGACGGCTGCGGCGCGGCGGTGGCCGCCATGGTCCTCGGCTACTGGGACCGCGCAGCCGCCAACCCGGAGGAGTTGCATCGCGAACTGTTCTCGCCGGAGCGCGGGGGTACTTTGGCGAGCGCGCTCCGCGATGCATTCGTGCGGCGCGGCTATCACGCGCTCGCGTTTACCGGATCGCAGGCGGATCTTGAAGAACACGTCGGTCGCGGCCGGCCTCTGATCGTTTCCCTGCGGCCAAAGGCAGGCGCTCCGTTGCACTACGTCGTGGTGGCGGGCGTTCAAGCCGGCGCCATCCTCCTGCACGATCCAGCGCGCGGTCCACTGCTGGCAGTGAAGCGCGAAGCCTTCGACCGGCAGTGGTCCGCGGCCGGCCGCTGGCTGCTCCTTGCGGTGCCGCGGTCCGCATGACGGAGTGGCTGCTCCTGCTGGCGTTGCTGCCGGAGCGGTTTCTCGCGTGCGGACTCGAACAGGCGCGCGCGGACAACCGGGCGGCGGCTCAGGCGTGTCTGGAAGCAGGCCTGAGAATCGCCCCGCACGATCCCCGATTCCTGCGTGAACTTGCCGGCTTGGCTTTCCTGCGCGAGGACCCAGCCGAAGCGAAGCGCTTGCTGCACCGCGCGGCGCGCCTCGACCCCGCCGATTCCTACACGCAGGATTTCCTCGGGACCCTCTACTTCCTGGATGGCAACACACTCGCCGCGTTGAAGTTCTGGAATCGCGCCGGCAAGCCTCGCGTGGACAGCGTCAGCCTGCCTGCGAGCGCTCCCCTGAGCGTAAGACGCGTACTTGCCTTCCCGCCCGGCCAGTCCCTGCACCGGGACGACTACGCAACGGCCGCCGCGCGCCTCGCCGCGCTCGACGTCTACGCCGCCGAGCGGCTCACGCTGGCTGCGTCTGCAGGTGAAGGGTTCTCGCTCCGCCTCGCGGCGGTGGAGCGGCCGGCTTGGGCCTTGCCCGTGGGACTCGCATCCGGGCTGCCCTACCGGACGCTCTACGCGCACCACGGGCCTGCGAGCGCCTTCTACCGCTGGCGCCCGCACCTGCGCCGCGGCTGGGCATCCTGGACCGTGCCCTGGGGCGCATCCCCGGGACGCTTCTGGCACGCCTCGTTCGACCACCGCGACGAGACGTGGAATCAGGGCGCAGGCGATTTCCCGTTTCGCTTCTGGCAGTCGGCGATCGAGATGGCCACCGTCGCCAGCGGGCGCCTCACATGGACCCTGGGCGCCCATGCCGCGCGACGCACCGCCGGCGGGTTCTCCCTCCTCGAGCACACCTCGCTGCGCACCCGCCTCCTCCACCTGCCGGAGCGCGGTCTGCGCCTGGATTGGACCGCGCGCGGGGAAGCGGGACGCCTGTTCGGGTCCGGCGCGATGGGCGGCGTCGAGAGCGGACTGGCGCTGGTGCGCCGCCAGCCGCGCAGCGCAGCGTCGCTCCATCTGCGCACCGGACGGCGTTTCGGTCCCATACCGCTCGACCGGCTCTATTTGCTGGGCATGGATCGCGACCACGACCTGCGCCTGCGCGCCGTGCCGGGCCTCGCCGATGGCCGCAAGGGACAGGCTCCCGCCGGACGTGCCTTCGCGCTCGTCAACGCCGGTTTTGAGCGAACGGTCCTGCGCGCGGGACTGACACGGATTAGCCTCGGGCCGTTCTTCGACACAGGCTACACGGACCGCTGGTACGCCGCCACGGGCCTCGCCGCCGGCGTGGAGCCGCTCCCGGGCGTGCGGATCAACCTCTCTTACGGCTGGGATCTGCGGACGCGGCGTCCGGCGTTCTTCGCCGAACAGCCCTTCCCCGGCGGACCTGCACCCTTCAGACGGTGAAGCGCGCGAACGTCACGGTCGAACGGTAATTCGTATCCCCACGCTCGTATAGGCATCCGACCGATCCATCCGGCAGCCGGGCCAGGCAGGAGTAGCCGGAAGGTCCCGTGTGCAGCACCCGCAGCGTCCGCCACGTGCGTCCGTCGTCCTCGCTCGACCGCACGGTCATGCGTTCGCGGCGCAGGCTGGCGGGGTTCGAGAACAGGATCCGGTCCCAGGAATAGCGGACCAGGCTCGCCTGGCACACTGGTTCCACCAGCGTGCGATCCAGCCGCCGCATCCCCCAGGTCAATCCGCCGTCGTCGCTGATCGAGACGGCGCGGCAGTTGCCGAGTTCCGGACGCTCGCCGTTGCGCTCCAGGTGATTGCGCGAGTTCAGCAGCAGGGAACCGTCCCGCCGCTCGATCACCTGCGACTCGTTCGTATGGGCTGCCGCCGAGCCTCCCAGTTTCCAGGTCGTCCCCCGGTCGTCGCTGTAGAACACGTGCGAGTAGCGCGCGTCGCCTTCCCCGTGGTCGCACGGGATGACGAGGCGCCCGCGGACCCCGCGCTGCATCTGAATGCCGGCGCCGGGACCCGTCGCATACCAGCCCCAGTGCTTCAGCTTGACGTCGGAGGTGATCATCCGGGGCTTCGACCAACTAAGGCCGTCATCGGTAGAAGACGTGACGAAGACGTCGTCGTTATCCCGCGTGAACGGCAGCCAGAGCATGCCTGTGGCTTCCTCCACCACGGGACACGGATTCCCGATCGTGACCTTGGCCGCGCCGCCTTCCTCGTAGACAATCTCCTGCTTCGACCACGTGCGCCCGCCATCCGTACTGCGCTTCACCAGCAGATCGATATCGCCGTGGTCGCGCGCATCGTCCTTGCGGCCTTCGATGAACGCGACGAGCGTGCCGTTCTTCGTCACGATGAGCGAAGGGATGCGGTAGGTGTGGTAGCCGTCCTGCCCCGCGGTCCAGATGGGTTGCTGCTCGGCCTCGGCGGCGCGCAGCCGGGAAGCCGCACCCGCCAGTCCCGCGATGAAGAAACGCCGGTTCATCGTTCAGATCTCCAGTTGAAATTTCGCCGCCGCGCCGGCCTTGCTGTACGCATCCTGCGCCGCGCGGAACGTCTGCCGGACGAGCCCCGCCGGCGCCGGACGCCGCATGGCATCCACGGGACGAACGATGCGCAGCTCCCTCGGCGCCAGCGCCGCCGCCACCTGCGGCAGGTCGAACGACAGCAGGATATCGCGGACGAAGCTGCTCGCGTTGTGCACGTACCGATCGGTGGACGCCAGCGTCCCATACGACAACAGACCCCGCTCGCAGGTGACCGATTCGATACGCGGGTCGAGCACGGCGGCCAGCAGCACCCATAGTGCTCCGGCGCCTACCCCGATAGCCTCGACGCCCTGCCGGCCGCCGCGGCTCAGTGCGTAGTCCACGCTTCGCACGACGTCCTGCACCCGCATCCCGCACAGGCAGCGGTCGAGATACCAGGCCATGTACGCCATCGCGGTCTCGACGTTGAACAGAAACCCGTAGGGCTGCGGCCGCTCGCCAGGAGGCGCCTGGCGCGGCCTGGTGTCGCCGATGCCACGCACGTCCACCGCGACCGCGGTGCGCCCTGCCAGCGCCATGCGTTCGAGGCGGCCGAACTCCATGCCGTCGGCTTGCTTGCCACCCTCGTGGACGTAGAGCAGCGTGCGCCCATCTGTGGGACGTTCCGGCAGGAACACCCACGCCGGGATGTAGATGCCGGGTTCGGACAGAAATTCTACCTTCTCGATGCGATATCCGCGGCGCGGCGTAGTCGTCTCAATCCGCGAATCGAGTGCGCCGTCGGGACGACGGTACCGCAGCAGGCGCGCCAGAACGGCCGGATCCGTCGGACGGTCCGGATGCGGGGGCAGCGTGCGCTGGCGCCTTGCGATGCGCTGGTTCACCAGGTCGCCGCGTCCGGCCCAGCGCAGCGAACCGCCAGGCACCGTGTACAGCGTCTCCGGCTCCTCGACCTGGATCTCGGGCTCGCGGTCCGGACCGGGGCGTCCGAGGAACCAGTGACTGAACCAGCGGGCGGCAGCCAGGCGCAGTTTCGACGTCCAGGCATGTGGATCGGTCGCCTCCTCGGTGGCGAACTTCTCCTCCACGCCCAGCAGCTTGTACCGCTCCCGGACATGCGCCGCGGCCTTGTCGAAGCGTGGGTTGTAGTTTTCGATCAGCGCCAGCAGCGGGCGCGGCGCGATCGCCACGTGCATGTCGCACAGGTCGACGCCGTGCACCGCCGCCGGAAACAGGTTCTGCTCCACGTCCGAAGGGCCGATGCGCGACTCCGGCCGCAGATCGATCGGCCAGCGATGTGCGGTGCCGCCCTGGCTGATCACGGCGCACTGCACACGCTCGTCGATGGCGCTGATGAACATGGTCAGAGTGCCGCCGCCGGAGTGCCCCGCACAGCCAATGCGCGACGCATCCACCTCAGGCCGCGTCAGCAGATAGTCAATAGCGCGGATGCCGTCCCAGACGCGGTACTGCGTTAGGTCCTCGCCCATCAGCAGCAACTGCTGGCCGGCCATGGAATGTTCCGTCGTCGCACCGCCGACCTCGGTCTCGCCGGTCAACGGATCCCAATATTGGCGGCGCTCGCCCTGGCCCACCGGATCGAAGGCGAGCACCACGAGACCGCTATGCGCCATCGTCTGGTACGCCGCCTGGTAGCTCGGCTGGATGCGCGCATCGGCGTAGTGCCCGCAGGGCGAGATGATGCCAGGGAACGGTCCCGCCCCTTGGGGGATGTAGAGCGTCGCGGGCACCCAGAAATCCGGGCGGCTTTGAAACAATACGGTCTCGACCCGGTAGCCGGGGCGCGAGAACCGACCCACGATCTCCGGGTTCAGCGGCGTGCGCTCCGGCATGCCGTGCATCATTTCCCGCATGCGCGCGCGCACCAGGCGGTTGCGCTCCAGAAGTTGGGCCGGCGTGGTAATGGCGGCGCGCTCTTCGTCCCAACGGGCAGCCAGCGTGTTCAACTGGCTCGTCAGGTGGGTGAGCAGCATGTCGGGTAGTACGTCCGAGTGCAAAGGAGGATGCGCGGCGGGCAGGGACGCTCCCGCCGCCAAAGACGCGACAAACGTTCGGCGGCGCATGGCTCATTATGGACCGCGCCGCTACAATGAAGAAACTCCGCGTCACACCGGGCAGCTACGGATGTATCGTGAGACCGGCGCACGCATGCGTCTGCTGGTCGATCTCGACATCGGCGAATCGCCGGACCGGCGCTCCTTCCGCAGGGCACCTGGGCGAATCGACGCCGAAAGACCCGGACTATTCGAACAGCAAGCCGGGTCCTACGCAGCGACAGTAATCGACCCTCTTCAGCCTGACTCTACTCAGATCAATTGACATCTAATTGAATAGACTGAGTTTATCGTGATGACACTATCTATCCGAAACTTTCCTTGTTGGCGTGCCGATTTTTATTGACACACAAGCTGCACCATGATAGGTTACCCACATGGCACATCGCGGATTCGCTCTTATGGGAAACCTCGCTTCTGCCTCACTCGCGGACGGTATTTCCCCAACAGAACAGCCTAATTATGTTTCGGCTGTTTTCGGCGGTATGAACCTGACTCTGCGTTTATTACCACTCCTTTGCCTGAATATCCTTCCAGGGCAGGAGATTGGCAGGAGCGAAGCGCTTCTGCCTGAATCAGTTTGGGCTGTAGGTACGTCAGCGGGGAGTCTGGTTGGCGTTCCGAACGTATCGATCTCTCACGTTGCCAAGGGCCAAGGCGCATTGTGGTTCGCTGCAAGCCCCCGTGGAACGTCCGGGCAGGCGCTCGCGATCCAAACCGATCTTGCGGGGTCGGTTAAGGACTCGTTCGTGCTGGACGCACAGCACTTGTTTGACCTTGCGGCCGACGGAAGCGGACGAGTGGCGCTCCTCTACCCGGCCGGATCGCGGGGGTCCGATCTCGCCGTACGCGATCCCAACCAAAGGGTTCAAGTCGTTCCTGGATCTCAGGACCGTTTCCTGCGCCGGGTGGCTTTTGTGGACGATACGATCTGTGGCCAGACAGCAGATGGCGTCATTGGTTGCATTCAAGACAATTCGTTCTCGGACGTTGGCGTCACGTCTGACGGGCTCTCACGCTACGTGATTCTTCTGGGCGGCGCTGGCCCTTTCCTCGTCCTCGTCGATCAGGAACACGGAGTCGCCCGGTGGTTGAATCGCCAGTCGAACACAGTCAGGGATATTCCACTCGGCGGTTCGGACATCGACAAAGCACGTCGAAAAGTCCTTTCGGTCAACCGAAGAGCTGCTGAACAAAATCGCCGCTACACGGAGGTATGTATTGCCGCCGCGGACCTGGATGTTGAGGGCGCTCTATTCGTTGTTCTGACTGGGCATCCCATCGCGGAAGGTGTTCCAGTGATTTCCTACAACGCGGAAGGTTCCGTCTTGCAGTCGTTCCAGCTGAAGATGCCCACCTTGTCGAACGGGCGAATATTCGGTCCGGAGTATCTGCGCGTGGTCGACGATCATGTCGTGGTTGGCGATGGCCACGGAAATATTGCCTTGTACTCTATTCGTAAATAACCTGGCAATCAGACGAACTGAGCTAAAAGGAGTATTCATGATGATCGTGACGAATGTAGCGCTTCGACGGGTCTTGATCGTCATCTGTATGACGATCTTGTGCAGCCCGCATTCTTCATCAGAACCTACTTGTAGCACCGTCCAAGTGAGTTGCGGTACCTGTTTTCGTAATTGCTGCAGCGGCTATGAGGGCGATTGCAGCAGCGAGACAGTTCAACAGATCCAAATGCCCCCTACGAACATCCAATGCATCCGAGACCTGAACTGTGGAGGGGGACCACAGTGCAATCGGTGGGAGATACGCGTCACCGGTCTTGAATGCAAATCTGGAGAGTTCTACATGGCGTTTCTCAACGTCTGCTGTGCCAGGTAGCCGGACCATAGTGCCGATAGAGCTTCTGCTTGCGCTCGTTGACTGGACAATGGCCGTCAGATGGATAGCGCCTACCGGCGCAAGGGCGGCGACAAGCTCGGCTTCGTCCACGTCGCCACACCTTGGCCCACCATCAATTTGTCCGACCGGATGCAAGCCATCCGCGGCGGCCGCGTCGAGGCCGTCTGGCCCGTGATGGCGACAGAGGTTTGACATCCCCGTGACGCCATTGCTATACCCATCGTAAATGTTTAGCCCAGCCGACCGGACAGCGGCGCTCCAGCCGACCGCCGTGAACTCCGTGCTGGCGGAGGTCCGCGCCCTGCTGGCGGAAGGCCGCGACGTTGTGTCGCTGATGCGCGGCGAGCCGGATCTCGCGACGCCTCCGCACATCGTCGAAGCGGCCGTGCGATCGCTGCAACAGGGGCGCACCGCCTATCCCGACAATCGCGGGGAGCCGCGCCTGCGCGAAGCCGTAGCGGACAAACTCGAGCGCCGGAACGGCGTCCGCTATGACCCTGGATCGGAGATCCTGATCACGGACGGCGCCACCTTCGGCATCTACGCTGCGTTGATGACGGTGGTCAATCCAGGCGATGGCGTGCTGCTGCCGGATCCGGTGTACGACGCCTACCAGTCCCCGATCCGCCTCGCGGGCGGCGTCGTGCAGCCCGTCGTGTGCGAGCTGCGGGACGGGCGATTCCGCCTGACCGTGGACGCTCTCGAAACCGCGTGTACCGGCGAGTCTCGAGTGTTGCTCATCAACTCGCCGTGGAATCCGACCGGGACCGTCCTGACCCGCGAAGAGCTTTCAGCGGTCTGTGAATTCGCGGTGCGGCGCAACCTGACGCTCATCAGCGACGAGATCTACGAGACGATCACGTACGGCGGGCGAGCACACGTGTCGCCCGCGAGCCTCGCACCCGAAGTGCGCGAACGCACCGTCACCGTCAATAGCCTGTCCAAGACGTATGCGATGACGGGCTGGCGGGTGGGCTACTGCGCGGCGCCGGCGAGTTTGATCCGGACCATGTTCCTGGTGCTGCAGCAATCGAGCCGCGGACCCGCGACGTTCGTGCAGGACGCGGGAACCGCGGCGCTCAGCGGTCCGCAGGATTGTGTGGCGGAAATGCGTGAAACGTACACGCAGCGCAGGCAGACGGTGCTCGATGCTCTGATCGGGCTGCCCGGCACCCGCGTGCTGCCCCCCGAAGGCGGCTTCTTCGCAATGCTCGACGTGCGCGCAACCGGCATGCCGTCGAACGAGCTGCGCCGGCGCCTGCTGCGGGAGCACGGTGTGGTCGTGCTGCATGGGGGCGCCTACGGACCCGCGGGCGAGGGGACGCTGCGGGTGTCCTTCGCGACGGGCGGCGCGGTTCTGGATCGAGGCCTCGAACGGCTGCGTGCGGGGCTGTCAGCGCGATGACTTTCGTTCCCATCGCCGCCGGTACCCCGCTACCGCAGGCCGATCCCAAGCTCGCCGACGCCGCCGCGCTACGCCAGGCGCTGGCTGCTGCCATCTCCGGAGAAGTCCGCTTCGATGCCGTTTCCCGCGCGCTCTACTCGACCGACGCCAGCGTCTACCAGATTGAGCCCATCGGCGTCGCCGTCCCCAGGACGCGCGAGGATATCATCGCCATCGTCGAGGTCTGCCGCCGTTTCCGCTGCCCGCTGACTATGCGCGGCGGCGGCACGTCGCAGGCCGGGCAGGCCATCGGCGGCGGCGTGCAGGTGGACATTTCGAAGCATTACAACCGGGTCCTCGAAGTGAACCCCGGCGAACGTTGGGTGCGCGTGCAGCCTGGCATCGTCCTCGACGAGTTGAACGCCGAGCTCCGTCCGCACGGGCTGCGATTCGCACCGGACATCACTACCGCCGCCCGCGCCACCATCGGCGGCATGATCGCCAACAACTCGAGCGGCGCGCGCTCCGTGCTCTACGGCAAGACGATTGACCATGTCCTCGAGTTGGACGTGATCCTGGCGGACGGTTCGGTCGAACATATGCGGCCTCTCGATGGCGCGGATCTCGACGCGGCCTGCGAGAGGTCCGCTGTCTACCGCACCGTGCGGGACCTCGGGCGCGAGTGCGCCGGCGAGGTGGAGCGGCGGTTTCCCAGGGTGATGCGGCGCGTGGGGGGCTACAACCTCGATGAGTTCGGTCCCGGCAAGCCGTTCAACCTCGCGAAGCTGATGGTCGGCTCCGAAGGCACGCTGGGCGTGATCCTCGAAGCCAAGCTGAACCTTGTTCCGCTGCCGAAGTCAAAGGCGGTCCTGGCGATTCAGTTCCGCGACGTGCTGGAAGCACTGGCGGCGACGCCCGCCATCCTGGAGCACAAGCCGTCCGCGGTCGAGGTGATGGACAAGTTCATCCTCGATCACACGAAGGACAGTCCGCGCCTCCAGCGCATCCGCGAGACGTTCATCGAAGGCGACCCTGGTGCGCTGCTGTGCGTCGAGTTCTACGACGAGAGCACCGAACTTCTGCGCCCCCGCCTTGAAGCGCTGGAGCGCGACCTGCGCGGCCGCGGCTTCGCCTACCACTTCCATCACGCGCTCGACCTGCCCGGTCAGGCGCGCATCTGGAGCCTGCGCGAAGCGGGCCTGGGCCTGTCCATGGCGATGAAGGAAGACGCTAAGTCGATCTCGTTCGTCGAGGACACGGCCGTCGCGCCGGAACGGCTGCGGGACTACATCGAGCGATTCCTCGGCATCATCCGCGAGCACAACACCTCGGCCGGCATTTATGCGCACGCCTCGGTCGGGTGCTTGCATGTGCGCCCGGTGGTCAACATGAAGACCGCCGAGGGCGTCGGGAAGTTCGAGTCCATCGCGGCCGCCGTCTCGGATCTCGTACTCGAGTTCGGCGGCGCCTTGTCCGGAGAGCACGGCGACGGCCTGGTGCGCAGCCCGTTTCTGCGCAAAATGTTCGGACCTCTCCTCTACGAGGCTTTCCGGACGATCAAGCGCGCGTTCGATCCCGAAGGCATTCTCAATCCCGGCAAGATTGTCGACCCGCCGCCGCTCACGGCGAACCTGCGCTTCGGCGCCGGTTACGTCACGCCGAATCCGCCGACGTTTTTTGATTTCTCGGACTACGGCGGCTTCAGCGGCGCGGTCGAGATGTGCAGCGGGCTCGGTGTCTGCCGCAAGAGGGTCGATGGCACCATGTGCCCGTCCTACATGGCGACGCACGAAGAGGCCGACAGCACGCGCGGGCGGGCCAATGTCCTGCGCCTGGCAATGGCGGGGCGGCTCGGCGAAGCGGGGCTGGCGGAAGAAGGCGTGTTCCGCGTGCTCGACCTCTGCCTCGAATGCCGCGCCTGCAAGGCGGAGTGCCCGGTCAGTGTCGACATGGCGCGGCACAAGAGCGAGTTCCTCGCTGCATACTGGGCGAAGCACGGGACGCCCTGGCACGCGCGGCTCCTGGGAAACGCGCACGCTGTGGCCAGATGGGGGAGCCGAGTCGCGCCACTCGCGAACGCGGCGGCGCGCTGGTCCCTGACGCGCGTCCTCAACGAGAAGTTGTTCGGCATCGACCGCCGCCGGACGCTGCCGGAGTGGAGCGCCGAGACATTCCGCGGGTATGCCTCGCGCCGCCTGGCGGCGGACGATCCGGAGGTTCTGCTGTTCGCCGACACGTTCACCGACTACTACAACCCCGAGATCGGCATCGCGGCGTGGGATGTTCTCGAAGCAGCCGGCTTCGCCGTCGGCATCGCTGCCAATGTCTGCTGCGGGCGCCCGCAGATCTCCAAGGGTCTGCTGCCCGAAGCGCGTGAGCAGGCGCGCCGCAATACAGAACGCCTTCACGCCGCAGCGCGGCAGGGACGCAGGATCGTCTTCTGCGAGCCAAGCTGCCTTTCCGCCGTACGCGAAGACGCTCCGGACCTGCTCCGCGGAGACGACCGGGCGAAGGCGCTCGAAGTGGCCGCCGCCTGTGACCTTTTCGAAAACGTTCTCGACGCTGCTCTGGCTGCGGATCGAAACCGGCTGGCGCTCAAGCCGGGGCCCGCGCGAATTCTTCTCCATGGACACTGTCATCAGAAATCCATGGGACTGCTGCCCGCGGCGCAGTCCCTGCTCGCACGCATCCCGGGGGCCAAGGTGATCGAACCGGACGCCGGTTGCTGCGGCATGGCCGGATCCTTCGGCTATTCGCGTGAGCACTTCGACATCTCGCGCCAGATCGCCGAGCGCCGTTTGCTGCCCGCGATCCGGTCGAGCGAACCCGGCACGGCGCTGGTGGCGGCCGGTGTCTCCTGCCGGCACCAGATCCGGGACTTCGCCGCGCGGGACGCCGTGCATCCGGCGGTCCTGCTCCGCTCGCTGCTGGAGCGGCCCGCATGACGCTTGCCTGGCTCTCGCTCGGAGCATTGTTTCTCGCCATCCTGATCAGTTGCACGACGCGGCTCAACGTCGGCATCGTGGCGCTGTCCATGGCCTGGATCATCGGCGTCTACGCCGGCGGATTGAGTCCCGCGGAAGTGATGTCCGGCTTCCCTGCCAGCCTATTCCTCACTCTGACCGGCGTTACTCTCCTATTCACGCAGGCGCAGACGAATCGCACCCTGGATAAACTGGCCCACCACGCGGTGCTCAGTTGCCGCGGCAACACGGGACTGATCCCCGTCATGTTCTTCTTCCTTGCCGTTTGCCTGGCCACGATGGGACCGGGCAACATCGCCACCGCCGCGCTGATGGCGCCGATGGCGATGGTCGTGGGCGCGCGCGCCGGAGTTCCCGCGTTCCTCATGGCGATCATGGTCGGCAATGGCGCCAACGCCGGATCGCTGTCGCCGTTCGCCCCCACCGGCATCATCGTCAACGGCATCATGGCCCGCATCGGGATGGAAGGGCTCGAATGGCAGAGCTACTTCGCCAACTTCATCGCGCACTCAACGGTAGCGTTCGGCGGCTACTTTCTCTTCGGAGGCTGGCGACTGTTTGGTGTCCGCTACGTGCACACGCCGGAACCGGGCGAAGAGCGGGGCCACGAGTTCGACCGCGACAACTGGGTCACCCTCGGTGTGATCCTCGCGCTGATCTGCGGCGTGATCTTTTTCCGCGTGCACGTGGGTCTCGCCGCGTTCGCCGGAGCCACGCTGCTCGGCCTGCTGCGAGCCGCCGAACACGGCGAATCCGTCCGCAAGATCCCCTGGGGCGTGATCGTGATGGTCAGCGGCATCACCGTGCTCATCTCGCTTCTTGAGAAGACGCACGGCATGGACTTGTTCACGGACTTGCTGGCGCGCATGGCCACGGCGCAAAGCGTCACCGCGATGGTGGCGTTTCTCACAGGCCTGATCTCGGTCTACAGCAGTACATCGGGGGTGGTGCTGCCGGCGTTTCTGCCGACAGTGCCTGGACTCGCCGAACGGCTCGGGGGCATTGAGACGGTGCCGATTGCGATGTCGATGAACGTCGGCTCGCATCTCGTCGATGTCTCGCCGCTTTCCACGATCGGGGCGCTGTGCATCGCCGCGATTCGGGGCGAGGAGGAATCACGCAGCCTGTTCAACAAGCTGCTGGCGTGGGGGCTGTCGATGACGCTGGTCGGTGCGGCCGTGTGCTGGCTCTTCTTCGGCCACCGCTGAGCTACTCGCTTTGCACGCGCTCGGGCGCCGGCGGGACGCGGTCGATCAACCGGTTCGGCCGGTTCGGGCGCTTCTGTAGTTCGAACGCATCGTAGAGCAACCCGCGCGCGGTCCTGGCTTCGTAGCGCAGCGAATCGCCCGCCACACGGATTACCTGGAAAAGCTGCGTCTGCTCCGCGATGCGCGTCATCCACGGCTCCCGTTCCACGCGGTACATCTTCGGACCCATGACGGAGACCACATACACCGTTCCCGTGTCGCGCGTGTTGACGCCGGTCACCAGGTTGCTGCGGGCATAGGTGTGATCGTGCCCTTGCAGCACAAGATCCACCCGATACTTGTCGATCACCGGCTTCCACGTCTCGCGAAGCTTCTTGTTGTCGCGGTTGCGGGCGGCGGAGAAGATCGGGTGGTGAAACGAGAGCACGGTCCAGCGGTTCGGATTGTTGGCCAGGACGCCGTCCAGCCACTCGGCCTGCTCCTCGTGCTTCTCATTCGAATTCATAACGACCACGCGGACACCCTGAATATCGAGGGAATAGCAGCTCTCTTCGAGACCCGCCGGACCATGCTCCGGAAACGCAAATTGCGGCCGCCAGTGGCGCGATAGTTCCCGTCCGTCAGGCCCTTTGTCGTACTCGTGGTTACCCGGCGCCGCCAGACTCGCCACGGAATTGTTGATCCAGCCGGGAGCGCGGAACCATTCGCCCCACTCCTCGTCGCGATTGGCCCGGTTGATCAGGTCGCCCGCATGCAGAATGAAATGCGTCTCGGGCGCGGTCTTGTACGCGGTGCGAATCAGGCGCGACCAAAACGAGAAGACGTCATTCTGCGCATCGCCTCCGTAAATGAAGGTGAGCGGATCCGGGCGATCGCTGGCTGTCCGGAACTGGTTCCACTCGCTCCAGTTCGTCCCGTCGCCGACGCGGTAGGCGTAAAGCGTCCGCGGAGTGAGGCCCGTGAAGTGCGCCGTGTGATAGAGAGCGTCACCAAGATCGCTGGTAAACGGAGTGCTGGTCACCCCAATCTCGCGCGCCTTTTTCGCGAATCCGGGACCGTCCTCCGCCTCGGCGATCTGCGCCGTCGCGGTCGTGACGTCGGTGGATGTGCGCCACGTCACCGACTGCGTCGTCGCCGGGTCTCCGGACCACGTCAGGATGATGCGATCCGGCAAGCGGCTGGGCCGGTGGGCTTCCGCCGGATCGACTTTCGGAGCACTGGATCGCGATGCCGTGTACGCCACGCCCAGCGCGAGCACAAAGACGATGAGAAGGGTCCTACGCCTGGACAACCATGACTTGCCGGCCATCCTCTGAGCTTAACAGGACGTCGCGGGCGGCGGCCCCCGAGAGGCGACTGACAGCAATGCTATCATTGCCCTGTGGGCACCATCACGATCCGTAAACTGGACGACAACGTCAAGTCCCGGCTACGGGTCCGTGCGGCTCGTCACGGACGTTCCATGGAGGCGGAAGCGCGAGAGATCCTGAAGCACGCACTCACAAGGGAAACATCCGAGGGCCTCGACCTTGCGAAGGCGATTCGCCGTCACATTGACCCGATCGGCGGGGTGGATCTCGTGATTCCGCCACGGCAGCCGATCCGCCGGCCCCCACCGCTGACTTGATGATCCTTCTCGACACAAACGTGCTCTCGGAGGCCGTCCGGCCCGTGCCCTCCGAGCCAGTGTTGCAATGGCTCACGGCACAAAGCCGCGGAGCCGTTTACATCTCTAGCGTCACCGTTGCCGAACTTCTCCTGGGAGTGGAAATGCTTGCGCCCGGCAGACGCCGGACGCGCTTGCTCGCAGTGATCGAGAATCTGCTTGCAGCGGAGTTCCAGGGGCGAATCCTGCCTTTCGACGAAAGCGCTGCCCGGCTGTTCCCAAAGATCGTTGCCGAGAGGGAGGCGATGGGCCGCCCGATATCCCAGTTCGATGCGATCATCGCCTCTGTCTGCCGCTCGCGGAACGCCGTGCTGGCCACCCGCAATGTGAGAGATTTCGAGCATTGCGGAATCCGGTTCGTCAATCCGTGGGATCGCTAAGTCCAGGCTTCAGACGAAGTCGATCTGAAAGATCCAGCCGGCCGTAGGACTGTCTTCGTTCGGCCAGCCCGGGTGAATGCCGGCGTCGCAACCGATGAGCTTTCCATCGTGCACCGCAAGGCCGTGCGGATCGCTCGACCCGGGCAGAAACTCGACGATCTCCAGTGTGCGCCCGGTCGCCAGATCCTGCCGGACCAGGCCCGGCCGGAAGTCCTTGTGCCCGGTGCTGTCATTGCCGATCACCTGCCACATGGTTCCGTCCTGAATCGCGATGCCGTGGTAGCGCACCCAGTTCGGGAACGACTGGTAGAACGGAATCATGTATTCGGGCTGCCACGTCACCGGATCGACCCGCAAATTCCCGCGCAGCCGCAGCGACGACAGCCACAGCTTCCCGTCGTGCCACAAGCCGCCGTGCGAACCGCCGCCGTCGCCGCCCGGAGGGCCCAGCGGGATCTGCCGGTGGCTGATCAACTTGGAGTTCATGTCCACCTGGAACACGCCCTGTGGCGGCGCATTGGCGATCATCCAGACATATCCGCCTCCCACCGCCATGCCGCTCGTGTTGCGCGACGGCGTCTTCACGGTCCGCAACACTTTGCCGTTCCAGTCGACCAGCCACGCGTGCTCGTCGAGCGTGTCCGGTTCCGGGAGCTTGTAGGCCTTGGCCTGTGCCCCGGACAGCTTCTGCTCCCCGATCCAAAGACCCTCGGGCGTCACCGAAATCGCATTGGGGAACCCCTTGGGAGCCTTGAACAGCTTCTTCGTCTTCGCCTTTCGCACCGGGGGCGTTCGTCCCTGGGCAAAAGCGCTACCGGCGCAGTTCAGAGCCAGGCCGGCCCCGATGCCCGCGGCGAGGAATTCACGTTTCGTCATAACACCTCCAGGCCATGATGTTGCAATCAGGGTATCGCAAAGCCGGACGGTGCAAGAATAGGAACAACGCAGAAAGGATGGAGAGCCATGGCGCAGCGCCCGCACGTCTGCATCGACAAAAGCCTTCCGCCGCAGTTGTGGGGCTCCGCCGCCGAGCGGGCCCTGGCGGAGAATCCGGAGAACCGCCCGGCCCGGCTGCCCGCCCTGGGCCTCGGAGTCTCCCCTCTCCAACTGGCCCTGCTGGCGGGCAAGCGATGGCGCAACGGCCGCACCCTGCGCATCCGGTTCATGGATGAGGTGACGCCCGCCGCCGCTATCGTGAAGGATCGTGTCAAACAGTACGCGCTTGAGTGGACCGAGCACGCCAACCTGCGCTTCGAGTTCGTCTCCACCGGCGACGCCGAGATCCGGATTGCGTTCGACCAGACCGATGGTTCATGGTCCTACCTCGGCACCGACGCCCTCTCGATCCCGGCGAACCGGGCGACCATGAACTTCGGCTGGCTGCACGCCGGCACGTCGCTCGCCGAGTACTCGCGTGTCGTGCTGCACGAGTTCGGACATGCGCTCGGCTGCATCCACGAGCACCAGCATCCCCATGGCGGCATCCCGTGGGACAAAGAGGCCGTCTACGCTTCTTACGCCGCACCGCCCAACAACTGGTCGCGCGACGATGTGGACGCCAACCTGTTCGCCCGCTACGAGATCGCGCAGACGAATTTCTCCGCCTTCGATCGCGAGTCGATCATGCTGTATCCAGTGCCTCAGGAACTCACGCTAGGGGACTATAGTGTCGGCTGGAACGGCGTGCTGTCGGCGACCGACAAGAGGTTCATCGCGGCGCAGTACCCGAGGCTCGCTCCGGACGCCCGCACGATCGAAGTGGACGGCGACGCACTGGCCGACTCCATCGGCACGCACGGCGAATCCGACCTGTTCCACTTCACCGTCGAGGCGCCGGGCCGCTTCCAGATCGAGACCGAAGGAAGGACCGATGTCGTGATGCGCCTGCTCGGACCGAACAACGACACCGACCTGATCGAAGAAGACGACGACAGCGGGAAGGGACGCAACGCCCGCATCATCGCGCACCTCGATCCGGGCGCGTATTACGTGCAGGTCCGCCACTACCGCCCGCGCGGCACCGGAGACTACCGCATCGCCGTCCGGTCGTTGTGAGACGCAGTGCTAGCCGGTGGCGAGGCCCACGCCGGCCAGCGTCCCGGTGCGCATCGTCCCGTCCTTGATCTCGAACAGGCCGGGATGCTTCTTGCGCCACGGCTCGTTGGCGGCGGGAAGATACTGGCGCGCATTCGCCTCAATGCCGGAGACGCCCGGTACGTGGCTGGCGATTCCGGCAGAATGGATCAGCGACGCGCCCGGGCACGTCAGATCCTGGACGCAGAGAAACATCTTGTACTTCTGTCCGGCCGCGGCCATGAGCATCGCATGGCTCTGCCCCTTACACGCCTTGAGCGCGACTCCCGTGTACCCCATTTCGCGCGCCAGCAGCAGCGTCTCCAGGTCCGTCAATGACTCATCGATCACCACCGGGCGCAGCTTATTGGCCTGGTGCATCACGTTGCGCGGATCGGCCTTGAGGTCGCGCTGCGTGGGCTGCTCGATGTACTCGATCCGCTCGAAGCCCTTCGCTGTGCCCTCCTTCACCTTGTTCAGGAACGTCAGCAGGTAGTCGATGTTGGGGCAGCGTTCGTTGAAATCGACGCAATAGCGCCAGTCGACGTCCGGACGGGCCTCGGAAGCGATGCGGTCAATGGCGATGACGCGTTCGATGTCCCAGTTCAGATCGTCGCCCTGGAGCTTGATCTTGATGTGATGCAGGCCGTTGTAGCGGATCCACTCGGGCAGCGTCTCGGGCAGGCCATCGCCGACCGGGTTCGCGACATCGCCCGCCAGCAGCGGATCGGCGCCGCCAACCGAGTGATAGACGCTGATCCGTGGCGTCGGCTTACGCAGGATGTAGCGGTCCGGATACTCGCCCTTGAAATTGCCGTCGAGGTAGGCGGCGAGGTCGCGGTTCACCATGCCGCGGCTCAGCGTCTGATAGCTGCTGCGGTTGAGGAGACGGCCGTAGGCGTCGTGGATGGCGGCGTCAAACGGACTCCCGGTCACGAGCGTGCACAGCTTGGGTACGGGCGCATCGAGATTGAGGTCGCGGGACACGGCGGCGGCGGCCGTGAGATATGCAGGCTCGAGGTCGACATGGAGGTCGAGAGGGTGCCCGTATTCCTTGTAGTCCGCAGTGATGCGGTGGATGCGAGCGGCCAGCTCCTTCATGGCGCCGAGCGTGCGATCGTACGGCATGGTGCGCGACGGGAACGCCCACACGTTCCCGAGCGACATCGATCCCATGCCCCGGGCGGTCTTGCCGGCGCGGTTCCGCACGGTGATGGTGACATTCAGCAGCGTTGCTTTGTCGACGGCCACACCACCGAACTTGTACGGCGCGCGGTAGTTCCAGTCATCGAAAGCGAAGGAAAGTTCTTCGATGCGGATGTCGTTGGGGTTCGGCTTGGCGAGCAGGGGCGCGGCCAGAGAACCGAGCGCGGTCAGAGCGCGCCGGCGCGTCATGGCCGTGCGCCCTTCCCGGAGGCGCGCGAGAGGACAACGGGCATACAGAACAGTGTATAGATATCGGCCCGTACAAGGGGAAGATGGCGGATTGGCATTAGCGGATGCGGTGTGGCCACGCAGCGTCGTGAGGTTCAGGATCGACGAGAGCCGGACGGATCCACAAAGGCCCCTGCCAAGATTCTCAGAACCAATGCCGCAGTAGCGAATCGACGTTCGACCTGCGTGGTTTCTCAAGGGCGCTTTTCGACTGCTGCGCATTGATTTCGACCCACACTCGATCGTATGATAGTTTTCGACCTAGCAGCTAGATACACGGCGTTTTTCGACTACGATCAAGGGTTTTCGACGCATGGAGCTTGAACTGGACACGATACCAGTCTTTCAGGACAAAGCACTCCCCGGCGATGCAAGGCTGGCCGGCTGGGCCGCGCTCACTCACGCCCTCGGTATCGCCGCCCCTGTCCGCCGCCCCGCCTGCGTCTCACAGCACCACGTCAAGGGCAGCCACCGGCGCGAGGATGAGTGGCTCGTCTTCGACAAGCGGTATTGGCCTGGCGAGACCCTCGCCGATCACCTGAGCTTTGCCCTGCGGCACGAGGACATTGATCTGCTGATCCTAAAGCGCGTCTTCGATGCCGTGCCGCAAGACGCCATCGAGGCAATGGTCCGGGCAGCGCCCACGGGCGCGCAGACACGGCGGGCATGGTATCTCTACGAGATCCTCACCCGGCGCACCCTCGCTCTGGACGATGCGCCCCGCGCCGCCGCTGTCAACCTTCTCGATCCGAAAGCCTACTTCACAGGCAAGCCGGTCCTCTCGAAACGCCACCGGGTGCGCGACAACCTGCTTGGCAATGGCCGCTTCTGCCCGGTGATCCGGCGCACGGAGGCACTCAAGAATGCCTTAAGCGCGGATCTTGCCGAAAGAGCCAAGGAAACGTTGGGCCAAACCGGCGCCCACCTCGTCGCGCGCGCGGCCAGCTTCTTGCTGCTGGCCGACAGCCGCGCAAGCTTTGAGATCGAAGGAGAACGACCTCCGCGCAATCGCCTCGAACGCTGGGGACGCGCCATCTTGCAGGCAGGCAGGAATCCGCTCACTCTTGATGAGATCCTGCGCCTTCACGGCGTCCTCATAGAGGATACGCGCTTCACCCGCCCCGGCCTGCGCCCGGATGGCGTTTTCTTAGGTGAGCGCGACCATAACGGCGATCCGCTGCCCGAGTTTATCGGCGCTCGGCCTGACGACTTGCACGACCTTATGATGGGTTTGCTGGCGTCCAACGACCGAATGCGAGCTGACGAGCTCGATCCGGTCCTGCAGGCTGCCGCGACGGCGTTCAGCTTCGTCTTCGTCCATCCTTTTCAGGACGGCAACGGACGGCTCCACCGCTGTCTCATCCATCATGTCCTGGCCGAGCGCAAGTTCACGCCGCACGGCATGGTCTTCCCGGTCTCTGCCGTCATGCTCGATCGCATCGACGCCTACCGGACGACGCTGCAAGGTCACTCCGGCCCGCTCATGCCGTTCATCGAATGGCGACCCACGCGCGAGCGCAATGTCGAAGTCCTAAACGACACGGCGGATCTTTATCGCTATTTCGACTGCACGGATAACGCCGAGTTCCTCTACTCCTGCGTTGCCCGCACCGTCGAACACGATCTCCCGCGCGAGATCGACTCCTTGCGCCGTCACGACGAGGCGCTGCGCCGCATCATGGAGACAGTCGAGATGCCGGACCGGGTCGCCGAGAACCTCATCATGGTCATCCGCCAAAATGACGGTACTCTCTCGAAGAAGCGGCGTGCTGGCGAGTTCCAGGCGCTGAGCGATGACGAAGTAGCTTCGATCGAAGCGATCGTCCACGACGCCTTCACAGACTAGAGGCCCATAGTTTGCCGGAAACTATCATATTGCCGTTGTCTCACCCAACTTCGATGAAGCGGGTCAGTCGTCGCTAGAGATGGGCTTTCCGCAGACCGTCAAACGAGCTTCCGACCTCGGGCTCCGGCGACTCGTTCCGCCCAACGAAGGACTGCTTCAAGGCTTCACAGCTTTGGCGCGGCGCCGCTCTTCGATCATGTCGCGGAGTTCGTCGAAGATCTCATCTCCGTCGAGCAACTCCCCGCGCTCGGCCTCGGCAACACCGCGCGCCAGTTTGGACTTCACCTCCCGAAACGTTTGATCGCATTGCTGCTCCCGCAGGTCCAGAAGCCGCAACGCCTCCCGCACCGGTTCACTTGCTGTTTGGTACCGCCCAGATTTCATCTGACCCTCGGAAAGCTACAAACTTGTGGTTAGCGCCACGTCGACACAGATGCGGCCCCGACCTTCTCAGCCTAATCGACTCTCGACCAACGCGTCAACACTAGAAATCGATCAGAGTTCCGAGTCAGTCGGCTCCTGTTTCTTGCCCACGACACCTGTGAGAGACTCTCATCGTTCAAATCAAATCAGCGAATTGCAATTGTAATCACCTCCGGACTGTTCCATTCACCAATCCTCACAACAACGGGTATATCTGGACCTAGCCTGACCATCTGGGGTATGCGAACGTTAATCTGACTCACGCCGCTCAACATGCCCGGTGCTCCTCCAGCATACAAAATCTCGCCGGCTATGCCCCCGATGAGAACCTCTGTCGGAAGAAGTATTCGTGGCAGATCGCCACCTATGATTTCGCCGTCCACACCGGATGGATCAGTCTGCCCAGATCCTGTAACAAATAAACTGACAATCGAACCAGCTTCGGCAGGGGCATCTGAAGAGTTAACAATACCATCATGGTTGACAATCGCGCCCGCTCCGGCACCGCTCATGGTCAGGCTAAAAATACCAGGATTCGCCGGCACCACCGGAACCAGTAGTGGAAACGAACGCACCCCACGGTACTCAACCTGGATCTGGGCTGATTCGCGGCGAGAAACGGAGAAAGGAACTACAGCGCTTACCTGCCCTCCGCTAACGTATAACAGTGGAGCGGCCACCCCATCGAACAGAATCCTTACTCCACCAAGGGACGTCGCGATGCGACCATACTCGTTAATGCGGAGCGAAATAAGATCCTTCGGTCCTACATTCACCCCAAAGATCACTATGACTTCGCCCGGTGACACACCACTACCGCGATAACTTGCAGCACTGGCGATTCCAGTTTCATACACCATAGGCCAACGATAACCGTCAAAACCAAGATCCTCACCGAATGGTAGAGAAGCCAGGTAGCGATATGTCGGTTGATACTGACTGGACGACGAATCATTGGAAGATGGCTCAATAATAATGACGCCATGCAATGAGTCAGCCAGGAATCTGAGTACATCATCCGCCAAGTCAAAGGCCCTTTGCTCAGCCAGATTCAAAGAAACAGCAATTACCGACATCAACTGTCGCGCAATCTCTGGATCTCTAGTTCGCGCAGCAATCAACTCAAATAGTCCAGAGTTGCCAAGCCACTGATTAGTTGAGGCCAACACCTTATCCGTATCGACACCAATGCCCTTAAAGAGCAGAGAAACTGCCGCCTTTATTACGACATTCTTAGCCGCCTCTTCGGCGCCTTTCATTGCGTAATCCACTGCTGCGCACTGCAGAACTGCCAATACTGGGTGACCCAACAGCTCGAGGGCAAGACATCCGGTCCTGGCCGGAAGCTCCAGCCCCTCTTGAACCTTGAGTATTGTCCCTTCATATACATCCAATGCTAGGGAGAACTGCTTCATGGCGGTCTCGTGCCACAAAAGAGCCTGAGCCGCATATTTCCTCGCGTTCTCCTGATCGCCATCGTTCAAGAACTCCCTGGATGTGGCTGCGAGGTTAGCGGCGACGGTCTTTGAGTTCAACGCCAGGAGGTAAATGCTTTGATATGAGGACCTCTGAAAAACATTATCAACAATATCACCAAACCAGTTACCCCGATACTCCGGAAATGGTTCCTGGACAATTAGAAGGGCACGATGGACAAAGCCTTCGACATCTTGAGGATCTCCAGCCTCAACCCTGCATGATACCCAGACGGAATTATCCTGAGTACTGACTTCGCGGGAGGCGGTCGACACAGCAGGCTGAGCACTTAAGGTCGTGCCGGCTTGGGCATACACAAAGTACACTACCGAGAACACCAACGACTCTCCCTGAGCTAATGCCTTCAGCGGCATCTTCAGCAAACTGGTTCCGCTTGACTGGACGAGTGGAAGCGCCGTCTCATTGTTTTCTATGTCCCCAATAACTCTTCGAAACGTCGTTCCAAGTGGCGTAGGTAGAACAAATTGCACCTCGCGAGCTTGACCTGGTCCCGCATTATGTATTCGGACACTCAACGTGATTTCAGAGTTCCTTGGCACGCTGGCCGGAAGGAAGTCGGCAGTGATAGACAGGTTGCTCTGGAGATTGGCGGATAGACAATCGAGAGGCGCTGTGACGGGATAATTCTTGGACGGAGTATCTCCGTACTGACCAGTTGCCACCAAGGAGTAAACATATGACCTCCCAGAAACCAAGCCTGACGAGTCAGAAAAAGTTGTGGTGTTTCGTGAGAGGCCACGGGCAATTGAAACACCATCGCGATATAGCTGAAACCCGTCAGCACCCTGGATAGTAACCCAGGACAAGTCGGTGCGCGGACCACTAACTCCACAGAGGCCAGATCCAGACAAGGTTGGCTGTGGCGGACGCAGGCAAGTATGTGGAACGACTGCATTCACTGAGTTAGACATGGCCGTTCCCGCTGAGTTGTGAGCGGTTAGATGGTAGCGGTGGATGCCTCCCGGGGGCAAGACTTCGTAGTCGACATAACTTGCAACCTGGGGGGAGATATGGCTCCGCAGGAGAACTCCGTCCCGGAGAAGGCTTAAGTCGGTTGTGAGTCCCTGAACCGTCCAAGCGAGCGTCACAGCAGGCTTCACCGATTGCCCGGGTGCCGGTGGCAGGCACGTCGGATTGGCAGTAATCACAGGCGGCTCTGGTGGAAGCGACGGCGTACAAACGTTCGCCGGTATCACTACTGTTATGCGGTTGGACGCAGTAGTGCCAAGGTTATTGATGGCTCTAATCTCATATACATAGGAGTGACCAGGACTGACTCCCAGACTATTGTAAAAACTTGAGCCCGTAACACCTGAAGCGATTCGGACACTGTTCCGATAAATGTCGAAGGACAAGGCTCCGACTGAGGCTGACCAGTTCAACCGAACGGCAGGGCCGATCGGCTGAATTGTATCGCAGACGGGTGTTTGGTGAGACAACGTAAACGGTCCGGGCGCCGCGGACAGCCCAGCGCATACACCGATCGGGATCGAAACGCTAATGATATTGGAATCTGTACCAGCACCTGTGGAATTCAGAGCCCGTACAAAGTAGGCATAAGTCTGACCAGGAGTTAGTCCGACATTGTTGTAGAAGGTATTACCGGTTACACGTGCGGCGATCTGCGTTCCATTCCGGTAGACTTCATAGCTAGAGGCTTCTTTGGAGACGCTCCAGGTCAATCGAACCGCAGGACCAGCTGGCGGTTCGGAGTCGCAAACTGGCGCCTGACTTGATAGTACCAGGGGAGCAGGTGGGCAGATACCAGCCGGTACCAAGACAGTCACTGTGTTTGAATTCGTGGTGCCCGTAGCATTCCTGGCTCGTACGAAGTAGGTGTATCGCTGCCCAGCAGACAAAGGCACAAAAGGTTCGAGATGTCGGTACCCCGGAGCGACGTACTGCCCCGGCCCGTCGTTAAAACCGGTGTTGCCGGCAATCAAAAAGGCGATGTGGACGCCATTTCGGAAAACTTCGTAAGATGTGGCTCCGGTTGCCGTGTTCCAGCGCAGTAACACATTGGGTCCGAACCCACCGAGCGAAAGTCCGGGAGAGGAGGATTGTATGCTACAACCCGGCTCCGAAACCGATAGGTTCAATGGGCCAGGCATCTGCGCCAGACAGAGGGTGCCTGACCAAGCGATACAAGCGAGCCCAATTAGAACCCATAGGACGGTTCGCCTCATCGGAAACACCACTTTTCTGAAGGGCAACTGCCGCTCTTCTTTGCCTTGCGGGTCCGGCGTCCTACTAGCCGGTTTGCCCTCTTCCCTGCGCCATTCAGTCGATCCTGCGATCTCACAGGCTCTAAGTGCGAACTCTTTCATCGCCACTACCCCAGCACCTTCCCCACCACCTCGCCCGCGACATCCGTCAGCCGGAAGTCGCGCCCCATGTGGCGGTACGTCAGCTTCGTGTGATCCAGCCCCATAAAATGCAGGATCGTCGCCTGCAAGTCGTGAACGTGCACCGGGTCCTCCACCACACGCAATCCCAGATCATCCGTCTTGCCGACGGTCTGCCCGGTCTTTACGCCCGCTCCGGCCATCCAGATTGTGAAGGCGTCCGGCAGGTGATCTCTCCCAGCCGAATCCGCCTCTTCGGGACGCTGGATCTCGCCCATCGGCGTCCTTCCGAATTCCCCGCCCCAGACCACCAGCGTGTCCTCCAGCAAGCCGCGCTGCTTCAGGTCGCGCATCAGGGCCGCGGTGGGCTGGTCCGTGATGTCGCAGTTCAACTTCAGATTCTGGTTCAGGTGCTTGTGATCGTCCCAGCTCGTGTGGATGATCATCACACTGCGGACCCCGCGCTCCACCAGACGCCGCGCCATCAGGCAGTTCGACCCGAATCCGTGCATCGGCTCCTTGCCGATCCCATACGCTTCGAGCGTCTTCTCCGATTCGCCCGAGAAATCGAGCAGCTCCGGCGCCGCCGCCTGCATGCGAAACGCCAGCTCATACGACGCCACCCGCGAAGCGATTTCGATGTCGCCCGTGCGCTGGTAGTTCTCCGCGTTCAGATCGCGCATCGCGTTGAGCGCCGCCCTCTGGCGCTCGCGACTTAGTCCCTGCGGGTTCTTGAGATACACGATGGGCTCATCCGCATCGCGGAAGTGCACGCCCTGGTAGGTCGACGGCAGGAAACCGCACGTCCAGTTGGTCGACCCCGCCATCGTCGCGTTCGCCTTCGAGCCGAGCACGATGAAGCCCGGCAGGTTCTGCGATTCGCTGCCGAGCCCGTAGAGCAGCCACGAGCCGAGCGTCGGGCGGCCCATCTGCATCGACCCGCTCATCAGGAACAACTGCGCCGGGTGATGGTTGAACGCCTCGGTGTGCATCGAGCGGATGAAGCAAAGATCGTCCGCAACCTGCGCCGTGTGCGGCAGCCAGTCGGAGAGCTCGGCGCCGCTCTGGCCGTGGCGCTTGAATTCGCGCTGGCTGGCCATGATGGCGGCGGTCGGCTTGATGAACGCGAGCTTGATGTCCTTGGTGAGCGACTCTGGCAGCGGCTTGCCGTCCCACTTGGCCAGTTCGGGCTTGGGGTCGAACAGGTCGACCTGGCTCGGCGCGCCTTCCATGAACAGGTAGATGAGGCGCTTGGCCTTGGCCGGGAAGTGCTGCGGCTTGGGCGCGAGCGGGTTCACCTCCGGCAGGCGGCCTTCGGCGGCGAGCAACTGCGCCAGTGCCGTGGTGCCGATGCCGCCGGCACAGAGATCGAGGAACCGGCGGCGCGTCTGAATGGTGCGAAATTCTTTCCACGTCACGGCGTCACTCCCGCGTAATGAATTGGTCGAGGTTCAGGACGACGCGGCTGGCGCCGACCCACGCCGCGCCTTCCGCCGGGTCCACGCCGCGTAGCGCGAACGGGAAGGCGGCGTCGATGGCCTTGGCGTCGCCTTCGAGCAGGCGCTTCTCCTGCATGAAGTAGCTGAGCAGACGCTCGGTCTCGCGCGGCTCCGGCGCACGCGAGAGGCACAACTGGAACAGGTGCTCGGTACGTTCGTTGAATGACGGCCCGGCTTCGCGCAGCACGCGCACGGCCAGCGCCTGGGCGGATTCGTAGAACGCCGGATCGTTCAGCAGGTTCAACGCCTGCAGCGGCGTATTCGAGCGCTCGCGGCGGCAGACGGCGGCGAATGAATTCGGCGCGTCGAAGTTCATCAGCATCGGGTCGGGCGTCTTGCGCTGGAAGTGCAGGTAGAGGCCGCGGCGGTAGACCTCGGGGCTGCCTTTGGCTGCCAGCGCGAGTTCTCCCGCATAGTCCGTATCCTCGCGTTTGGCGGGCTTCGACAGCACGACGCTCTTGCCGCCGATCGTGGGGACCAGCAGTCCGCTCGCCGCCAGCGCGGCGTCGCGCACGAGTTCGGCGGGAAGCCGCAGGCGCGACTGGCGGGCGATCAGCTCGTTGTACGGATCCACCGTCTGCAGGTCCTGGCGCACGTGCGACGCCTGGCGATAGGCGGCGGACGTGACGATGAGCCGGTGCACCTTCTTCAGGTCCCAGCCCTGGTCCATGAACGTGACGGCGAGCCAGTCGAGCAGTTCGGGGTGCGTCGGCTGGGCGCCCCGCGTGCCGAAGTCGTCGGGCGTGTTCACGAGTCCGCGGCCGAAGTACTCCTGCCACAGGCGGTTCACGATGACGCGCGCGGTCAGCGGATTGTCGCGGGCGACGAGCCATTCGGCGAGCGCGAGGCGCGGCGGCTTGCCCTGGGGCAACGGCGGCAGCACTTCCGGCACCGCCGGCGTGACGGCGACGCCCTTGCGCGCCCAGTCGCCGCGGATGTGGACGTGGGTCGACTGCTGGTGCTCGGCTTCGGTGAGCGTCATAGCCTTGGTCAGACCGGGGAACGACGCGTCGAGTTTGGCCAGCTTCTTGCGGAATTCGTCGAAGCGCAGTTCCTTGTAGCGCTCGGCGGGCACGACTACCGAGTAATCCTGTGCGAAGAACGCCGTGAGCATGCGCGCTTCGTCTTCGGTGCGCGCCGCGTTGGGTTTTCGCAGGATGCGCTCGCCGTGATCGAGATAGACGCGCAGGCGGCGCATGGCGGCGTCGTAACCCGGCTTGTAGTTCGGGCTGTCCGCCGCCTCGATCATGTACTTCTCCCACTCGGCCTGCAGGGGGGGGATCTTGTACTCGTCGAGCAGGGCCCGGCGCGCGGCCACATAGTCCGGGCGGACACGCAGGTAGGGTCCCATTTCGCCGGGCAGTGGCGCGTCGATGTTCTTCTCTTCCGCGTTTTCGAAGAAGGCGAACAGCGAGTAGTAATCTTTCTGCGAAATCGGGTCGTACTTGTGGTCGTGGCACTGGGCGCAGCCCATGGTCAGCCCCATCCAGACGAGCCCGGTCGTATTCGTGCGGTCGACCAGTTGCTCGTAGCGGTACTGGCCGGGGTCGGAGCCGCCCTCGCGATTCGTCAGCGTGTTCCTGTGAAAGCCGGTGGCGACGATCTGCTCGACGGTGGCTTCGGGCGACGCGGAGGGAGGCAGAAGATCGCCCGCGATCTGCTCGATTGTGAAGCGGTCGAACGGCATGCCGTCGTTCAGTGCGTTGATCACCCAGTTGCGGTAGCGCCAGGCGTGCGGGCGGACCAAGTCTTTCTGGAAGCCGTCGGAATCGGCGTAGCGCGCCTGGTCGAGCCACCACCGCGCCCAGCGTTCGCCGTAGTGCGGCGAGGCGAGCAGACGGTCGACTGCGCGTTCGTATGCATCGGGGCTTGCGTCGGCGAGGAACGCTCTCAACTCGCCGGGGGACGGCGGCAGGCCCGTGAGGTCCAGACTGATGCGGCGCAGCAGCGTCGCCTTGTCGGCTTCTGGCGAAGGCGTAATGCTCTTCGCCTCGAGCTTCGCCAGGACGAAGCGGTCGATCGGATTCCGCACCCAGGCGCCATCGCGCACCGCGGGAGCGTCCGTCTTCTCGGGAGGAGCAAACGCCCAGTGCGACGAACGTTTCGCCGTCGCGGCGCGTTCTTCCGGCCAGACCGCGCCGGCATCGATCCACGCCTTCAACACGGCGACTTCGGCGTCGGGCAGTTTCTTCCCGGGCGGCATCAGCAACGACTTCGGATTGAGGTCGCTCTGCTGGCCGGTCAGCAAATGAGTGAGCCGGCTGTTGGCGCTGTCGCCGGGAACAAGTGCAGGTCCGGAATAGCCGCCGCGCAGCGCCTCGTCGCGGCGGTCCACTCGAAAGCCGTTCATCTGGTTGGCCGCGCCGTGGCAACCGGCGCAGCGCTTGACGAAGATGGGGCGAACGTCTTTCTGGAAGTCCGCCGCGGAGGCGGACCCCGCCAGCGCGGCGAGCGCGAGAACAGCGAGCGGAGCCATAGCTATTTGGCGCTATGCTATCGAATCGCGGGCGTCTGCCGCAATGCCGGATCCGCGTCAGAACAGCAGCTTAAGCGCGAACTGGATCTGCCGTGGCGGGACGCTCTGGCCCGTCACGGTACCAAATTGCGGCGATCCAACTAGCGAGTTCGGACGCGCCAGGTTCGGATGGTTCAGCGTGTTGAAGAACTCGGCGCGGAACTGGAGATTGACGTCCTCGGCCAGCGCGGTGTTCTTGAACAGCGATGAGTCGAGAGACCAAAGGCCAGGCCCAATCATGGCGTTCACTCCGGAGTTGCCAAGGGTGAACGGGGCGGGGGCGCTGAAGGCGCTGCCATTAAACCACCGGGCTGCGCTGCGCTCGGAGGAATCCAGGTACGGCGACACGCCCGCCACGACGTTTGCGCGTGTGGCACGCCCGTTGTTCGCCGTAGCGTTGGCCATCAGGACCGTGAAGGGGAATCCGGACTGAGCCTGCAGAATGCCGTTGACCTGCCAGCCGCCCAGCAACCGGTGCAGCGCGGCCGAGCCGCAGGCGTCCGGGGTTGAGCAGACGGGAATCTGGTACAGGAAGTTCGTGACAAAGCGGTGGCGCATGTCGAAGCCGGTCAGCGCCCGTTCGCTGACGTTGAGGAAGCTCTGGGCCAATTCGCCCTGAAATCCCTGGCGGCGGTACGAATTGCCGTCGGAGATCGCCTTGGCCCAGGTGTAGGAGACCGAGAAGGACATCCCGCGCCGTAGCCGCTGCTCCATCTTGGTCTGCAGGCCGTGGTAATTGGCGCTGACGCGGTTGACCTGATTTTCGATTGTGCCCGCGAACACCTCTCTCCCCACAACCGGCGCGGGCAACAGACCCGCCGGCAGACCGGACACATCGGGCAGCAGCATCAACTGGTGGAATCGCCGCGTGTCAAGCGAACCCGGTCCGGGAATCGCGTCGTTGTAGGCGTTGCGAGTATCCAGTTTATGGCTGACCGAACCCACGTAGGCCGCCTCGACAGCCATGGTGGCGGAGTGCTGGCGCTGCACGGCCAGGCTCCATTGCTGGGAGTACGGGGTCCGCAGGTTTTCGTCAATTCCCACGAAGACCTGCCGTAGAGGAGTTCCGCCGATCTGCGGCGCGTCGAGGAAGCCGATGCCACGGATCTCCGGGATGAAGGCGTCGGCGGACTGAATGTCGCTCTGCACGAACGGCAGGTTGATCGAGGTGCGGCCGTAGTGTTCGCCGTCCTGCGCGCCGTAAAAGATTCCGGCCCCGGCGCGGACCACCCAGCGGTTGCTGCCGGCCGGGCGCCATGCGAGCCCCAGCCGCGGGGCCCAGTTATTGCGGTCGGGCGCTGTCAGTCCGCGGGGCGTGCCGTCGCGTCCGGCAAGCACGATCGGTACCGGCACCTGCCCGATCACATTCTGTCCGACGACATCGTTCAGCGTCGGAATCCCCTGGAACGATACGTTGGACAGCCGGTCGAACTTGTCGGCAAACGGCGACGTGTATTCGTAGCGCAGGCCAAAGTTGACGGTGAGATGGCGCGTGGCCTTCCAGTCATCCTGGATGAACCCGGCCCAGGCAGATTGCCGCAGGTAGGCGTTGGCCGTGCCGATAGTCCGTCGCTGCTGGTTCGGCAAGCCCAGCAGGAAGCTGGCCAGCGCATCGCCCGTCGTGTCGCCCGCAACCGAACCGGCGAACTGGTTCGTGTAGTTCGCATTGAAGCGGAAGTCGCCGCGCGGCGTGAAGATCTGAATGATATTGAACTGGAAGCGGCGGAACTCACCACCGATCCGCAGATTGTGGCTGCCTCGATTCCAGGAGAGAGTATTGATCAACTGATACGTGTTGTTGCGGAGGCGCATCGGCAGGAAGAAATTGTCGTCGCCGATGGTAGAGTAGCCAGGGATGGTGATGCTGGGGATACCCCACACCTGAGGTCCGCCGAACTGGACACCGGGGATGCCGAGTTCGGTCACCACGTCCCGCTTGAAAGCGTTCTCGCTCAGGCGTTCGAGGCGCAGGCGGGCGTAACCGAGCTTCAACTCATTGACCACCGTCGGGGAGAAGGCGTGCGTCTCGCTGAGCGTCAAGTGCTGGCCTCGCACGTTGCTCACCGTACCTGAGCCGGGCAAGCCGCTGGGAACGAAACCGGTCTCATTGCTCACCGTGTAGCGGCCGAACAGAAAACCATTCTGCAGGATGCGTTGGTCGATGCGCCCGGAGGACTGGTTGTTCCGCTGGCGCTGGTTCCGCGTGTCGAGGAGGTTGTTGGTGGCGCCGGGCAGGTTCGGCAACGGGACGAGTTCGGCCAGCATCCGGCGCGCGATCGGGTCATGACGGGTGGTGGGGATCGCGTTCCCCGGGAACGGCGAGCGGACGCGCCGGTCTCCCTCCTGCCGGAGGGTGTCCGGGTCAAAGATCGGACGGACGAAGACGCCGTCCCGCTGCGCCGGCAGGGGGACAGCCAGAATCCGGCTCTGTCCCTGCACCACCCGCTGCCCCTCGTAGTTCACGAAGAAGAAGGTGGAATCCTTGCGGATCGGCCCTCCAAGCGTGCCCCCGAACTGGTTGAATCGGAACTTCGGGAGTTCGTTGGGATTATTGAAGGGGCGGGCGTCGAGCGCACTGTTGCGCAAGAAGTGAAAAACACTGCCATGAAAGTCGTTGCCGCCGGATTTGGTGACAATATTGATCTGTCCGGAGCTGGAACGGCCAAATTCTGCCGAGTAGTTCCCGGTTTCGACTTTGAACTCCTGGATCGCCTCAACCGAGGGACTCAGGACGTACGCGTTCACGTCCCCATCGGTATTGATCGTCCCATCGAGTAGGAAGTTGTTGTTCTGAGCGCGCCCGCCGCTGACGGACAAACTGGAGTCCTGGCCCGGGCGCTGGAACAGGCTGGAGGTGCCGCTTTGCGGGCCGCCGTTGCCGCCGTTGACGCCCGGCACAAGCAGAGCCAACTCGAGGAACTGGCGACCGTTCAACGGCATCTCGAGGATGCGCTGCGTGTCGATGACCTGGCCGAGCGCGGCGGTGTCCGTATTGAGCAGCGGAATGATCGCCTCCACTTCCACGGACTCAGTCACGGCACCGGGAGTCAGCGTGACGTCGATGCGAGCGGTTTGGTTCACCTCGAGCGTTGCCTGGCGGATGACCTCGGTGCGGAAGCCTGGAGCGCCGGCTTCAATCATGTATGAGCCCGCTGGAAGCGCGGGAGCCCGGTATTCCCCGGTCTCGTTGGTCACGGTCTTGCGTTCGAGGGCCGTGCGCAAGTTCACGATTCGCAGAGAGGCGCCCGGCACGAGTGCCCCGGCCGAATCGGTGACCGTACCCACAAACGTCCCAGTGGCGGTCTGAGCGGGAGCGGTGGACGAAATAAGGCACAATAATGACAGAATAATTAGAATCGTTCTCATGGAAAGGAACTCTTGGGACTTTGAGAATACATGCCAGATCGTGACACTATGATGAGAACAGGATGAATTTTCAGCCACCGCTCGCGCAGCCGGGTGTACTGGAGGACTTCGCCAGTGCCCCGGCTCACCGCTGGGATCGACGATAGTCTGCGCCCCAGCCGCCCGCAATGCCGCGCTGCGATACACTGCAAGCAGGATGAAACCCCCCATCGCGTTGGGGCTCGCCATCATCGCTTCTTTTCCTACGTTCGCGCAGCCCTCTCAACCGCCGCTCCCCGAATCCGAACGGACCCGCTGGTTCCAGGAGGCCAAGTTCGGCGTCTTCATCCATTGGGGCGTCTACGCCGTCATCGGACGCCACGAATGGGCGCGTCACCGCTTCCAGATTCCGCAAGCCGAATACGACAAATTCATCCCGGAGTTCAACCCCGTCCGCTTCGACGCCGGCGCCTGGGCGGATCTCGCCAAAACGTCCGGCGCCCGCTACATGGTCATCACGTCCAAGCACCACGATGGGTTCAGCATCTTTCGCAGCCAGGTCAGCGATTACGACATGGATCTGACGCCCTATCGCGGCGACCCGCTGAAGCAGCTTGCCGACGCCTGCAAGCGCAAAGGGATCCGGCTCGGTTTCTACCACTCGATCATGGACTGGCGCCACCCCGACTACCGGCCGCGCCGGACCTGGGAGGCCGCCGATCCCCAGGCGGGCGGCAATCTCAACCGCTACCTCGACTTCATGAAGGAGCAGTTGCGCGAACTGCTGACCGGATACGGTGACGTTGCGATGATCTGGTTCGACGGCGAATGGGAGCACTCAACCGCCGACATGCGCTCGGACGAGATGTACGACTCCATCCGCAAGCTCCAGCCCAACACGCTGATCAACGACCGGCTGTACAAGCGCGAGCCGGGTAACCGCGCCGACTTCGGTACTCCCGAGCAGTTCGTGCCCGCCACCGGCATGCGCGACCCGTCCGGCAAGCCGGTCCTGTGGGAAGCCTGCGTCACGATCAACAACGACAGTTGGGGTTACAACAAGTACGAGACCGTTTTCAAGACCGAGCGCGACCTGATCCGCATGCTGGTGGAGGTGGTGAGCAAAGGCGGCAACCTCCTGCTCAACGTCGGCCCGATGCCCGACGGACGCATTCAGGATGAGTTCGTGACGCGCCTGAACGCGATCGGCCGCTGGATGCGGGTCAACCAGGAATCGATCTACGGGACCACGGCCAGCCCGTTCGCGCATCTGCCCTTCTACGGGCGCGCAACTGTGAAGGGACAGGCCCTGTACCTGCACGTGTTCCAATGGCCGGCGGACGGCCGGTTGCGGGTGCCGGGGCTCAAGAACAACATCGTGCGCGCGCGGCTGCTGGCGGATCCCGCGGCGCGGCTGACGACTGAACGCGACGGGAACGACGCAATCGTGCGCGTGCCCGCCAGGGCGCCGGACGAAGTCGCCAGCGTGATCGCGTTGGAACTGGACGGCAGCCCGGTGGTGGAGACGTTCCGCAACCGCCCGGACGCCGAAGGACGGCTGGTGTTGGGCGTCGAGAGCGCGGAGATACTGACGTCGTTCGGGCAGCGGGCGAAACTGGAAAACGCGCTGGGTCACGTGTTCCTGACCAATTGGACCAGGGCGGAAGACATTCCCGCATGGACCGTGGAGACACCGCGCGAGGGACACTACCGCCTGGAAGCCGTCTACGCCGCCGGGCGCCGGTCGGCAGAGACGGGGTTCGAGATCGTGGCCGGGGCGCGGAGGCTCTCGGGGCGGGTATCGGACACCGGCGGCGAGTGGGTCTTCAAGAGCCACGACCTGGGTGAGATCGAATTGGGCGCGGGAGTCCAGACGATTCAGATGAAGGCCGCGGCGCAAGGCGGCATCGAGGCGATGAACCTGGCGAAGCTGGTGTTGACTCCGCGCTGAAGATCGGCCGTGCGGGAGTCCGGCGCCCTCGACGGGAGCGCGCAAGAGCATTTAAGCTGGAGAGCAGATGCCGGCAAGCAACGCGAAGGTCTGGGCCGCGGCCGCGGCTGGAGCGGCGATCCTGATGGCCGCGGGCTACGGCCTGGCGGTGTTCCGGATGAAGCCGGAACCCGCTCCCGAGCCCGTCGCCGCAGTTGAGGCGCCGCCTGCCCGCCCTGAAGAAACCAGCCTGCCCGGCACGATCCGCGCGGTCCACGTGGTCGACATCCCGCCGCCGCTCGATGGGACGATCGAAGCGTTCTACGCGGAAACCGGCGACCAGGTCTATGAGGGACAGATCCTGGGCCGGATGGGCAGCGCGGGGCTGGAGATCGAGCGGGAGGCGGTGCAGAGCGCCGAAGAGCGCGCCCGCGAGCGCATGCAGACTGTCGAGAGCCAGTTGCTATCAGCACGGCTCGAGGCGTCCCGCGCGCGCGCCGACGCGAGCCGATCGCGGTCTGAGTACGACCGGCTCGACCGCGAGTACCGACGCCAGAAGTTGCTCTACTCGGAAGGCGCCACCCCCAAGCTCGCCGTCGACAAGGTGGAGCGCGACTTCGAACTGGCCAAGGGAGAATTCGACGCACTCGACGCCTCGGCGCGCATCTCCGAGGAACGCGTCACCAGGCTCATGCGCGACCTGGACGATGCCCGGGCGGACATGGCCGCACGCAGTCGCGCACTCGATGACCTGGAGGCTGAGGCGGGCGCGGGCGAGATCGTTTCTCCGATCGACGGCCAGGTGATCAGCAGGGTCGGCGTGGCGGGAGAGCGCGTCAGTCCGGCGCAGGTGCCGGCGCTGTTCCGCATCGCGACCGACCTGACCCAGTTGGAGGTCGCGCTCGATGTTCCGCCTCCGGCGCTCAAGGAACTCCGGCCGGGGCTTCCGGCGCTGGTCATCGTCGCAGGTGCGTCGGACGGTATGCTCGGTGAAATCAGCCGGATCGAAGGGACGTCGGCCATCGTCTCGTTTACCGCGACCGGACCGGCACGTCCTGGCGACACGGCGCAAGTCCGCATTAAACTCGACCCATGAACCGTCGCGACTGGTTGAAGCTGGCGGCCCTGGGCGGGCTGGCGCAAGCGGGAGCTCAGACCGCCCGGCCGAATATCGTGATCGTACTGGCCGATGACCTCGGCTATGGCGACCTGGGCTGTTACGGCAGCCGGATCGTCCGCACGCCGCACCTCGACCGGTTCGCAGGCGAGGGCATCCGCTTCACGCACTGCTATTCGGCCGCGCCCAACTGCTCGCCGGCGCGGACGGGCCTGATGACCGGCCGGACGCCTACCCGCGTGGGCGTGCACAACTGGATCCCGATGCTCTCGCCAATGCACGTGCGGAGCCAGGAAACGACGGTCGCGACACTGCTCCGCGGCGCCGGCTACCAGACCTGCCATATCGGCAAGTGGCATCTCAATGGCTGGTTCAACCTGCCGGGACAGCCGCAGCCGTCCGACCACGGCTTCGACCACTGGTATTCCACGCAGAACAACGCGCTGCCGAACCACCGCAACCCCTACAACTTCGTGCGAAACGGCATCCCCATGGGGCCGCAGGAAGGCTATGCCGGACAAATCGTCGCGCGGGAGGCCATCCGCTGGCTCCGCGAGGATCGCGATCCCGCGAAGCCGTTTTTCCAATACGTCTGTTTCCACGAGCCGCATGAGCCGATCGCAACCGACGCCCGGTACAGCGACCTGTATCCTTCGCCGGACGCGAGCTATTCGGCCTTCCACGGCAACGTCGCGCAACTCGACGATTCCTTCGGACAATTGATGGGTGCTCTCGACGAGTTGAAGTTGCGGGAAAACACACTCGTGTTCTTCACTTCGGACAACGGTCCGGCCGTGACAGCGATCCATCCTCACGGCTCAGCCGGCGGTCTGCGCGACATCAAGGGCAGCGTGTACGAGGGCGGCATCCGCGTGCCGGGCATGCTGCGGTGGCCTGAGAAGACACGAGCCGGGCAGGTCGTGGACGAGCCGGTTTCCGGCGTCGACTGGTTGCCGACGCTCTGCGAGATCGCCGGCATCGCTCCGCCCCGCGACCGCGCCATCGACGGGACCAGCCTGCTTCCGGCGATCCAGGGCCGGCCCATCCAGCGGCGGACACCGCTCTACTGGCATTTCAA
>JADJWL010000020.1 GCA_016716385.1 Bryobacterales bacterium
CTGTCCTGGACCGAGCCCGGGGATGTAGAGGTGCCACGCCTGGTCGGTCACCTCGATCAGGGGGATCCGCGCGATCTCGGTGTTGGCATCCGTGTCGTTGAACAGACAGAGGTCGACACCGGTGGCGTTCTCGGTAAACAGGGAGAAGTTGACGCCCCGGCCATCCCAGTTCGCACCTAGCGGGTAGGGGTCTCCTGGCCAGACCTTCATGAGCACGCGCTGGAGGCGCGCCGGAGTTCGATCATCGCCTTATGGTAGCGCGCTGGAATAGGATAGGTAGACGGAATGCCGCGTCCCTCGAACGAGTCGGAAGTTACCCAATCCATTTTTGACAGGCTGATCGACCACGACCCGCGGAACAACGCGGGCGATGAGTACCGGACGCGGGCACAATCGGTGCGCGATCTGAAGAACGCGGTCCGGCGGGATCTGGAGTGGCTGCTGAACTCGCGCCGCGTCGCGATTCCGCCGGACGAACGGCTCAAGGAGGTCAACCGGTCACTGTATGTGTACGGACTCCCTGATTTCACCGCGCTCAGCCTGTCCGACCCCCGGGACCATAACAAGCTGATGCGGAATCTGCAGAGCATCATCCAGATCTTCGAGCCGCGGCTGCTGAACCCGCACATTGCGACGATGGAGTCGAGCGATTCGCATTCGCGGACGCTGCGGTTTCGCATCGAGGGCTTGCTGCGCATGGATCCGTCCCCGGAGCACGTTTCCTTCGACACGGTGCTCGAATTGACGAGCGGGGAGTACGAAGTGAAGGGGGACGCCGATGCGTGACGAGGTGCTGCTCTACTACGAGCGGGAATTGACCTACATCCGCCAGATGGCGGCGCTGTTCGCCGAGAAGTACCCGAAGGTGGCGGGCCGGCTGGTGCTGGAACCGGACCGCTGTGAAGATCCGCACGTGGAACGGCTGCTGGAAGCGTTCGCGTTTCTCGCGGCGCGGGTGCACCTGAAGATCGACGACGACTTTCCGGAGATCACCGAAGCGCTGCTGAGCATCGTCTATCCGCACTTCATCCGCCCCTTGCCGTCGATGTCGATCGTGGAGTTCGAGCTGGACAAGGACCAGGGCAAGCTGACGACGGGTCTCAAGATCCCGCGCAAGACCGACTTGTATTCGAGGCCGGTGGCGGGCGTGCCCTGCAAGTTCCGCACGTGTTACGACACGACGCTGTTCCCACTGAAGATCGTTTCGGCGGAGTGGACAACGCCGGACCGCCTGAAGCCTCCCGTCAAGACGACTGATTCGGTGGCGGCGATCCGGCTGGTGGTGGAATGCACGTCGCCCGAGGTGCGGCTGTCGCAGATGGAGATGGACAAGATGCGCTTTTTCCTCAATGGCGAAGGCGTGCTGGTCTATAAGCTCTACGAGTTGCTGTGCTCGAAGGTGACGCGGATCCTGGTGCGGCCGCCGGCGCCGGGGCCCGGGGAGAAAGCCAGCCGGGTGCAGCCGGTGACGCTGCCGGCGTCGGCTCTGGAGCCGGCCGGCTTCGCGGAGGACGAGACGCTGCTGCCGCAGGTGCGGCGGGCGTTCTCCGGATACTTGCTGCTCCAGGAATACTTCGCGTTCCCTGAAAAGTTCCTGTTCCTCGACCTGAAGGGCCTGGACCGCGTCTGGGGGACGGGATTCGAACGCAAGGCGGAAATCATCTTTCTGATCGGGCGCTTCGAAGGGGACGACCGGCGGGAGACGCTCGAAAGCGGGGTGACGGCGCGCACGTTCCGGATGGGCGCAACGCCGATCGTGAACCTCTTCGAGCAGGTGGCCGAGCCGATCCTGCTGACCCAGCAGAAGTTCGAGTACCCGGTGATTCCCGACGTGCGGCGGCCGTACGCCACCGAGGTGTTTTCGATCGACGATGTTGTGACCATCAACCTCGCGACGCAGGAATCGGTCCGGCACCAGCCGTTTTACGCGTTTCGTCACGAAGGCGCGGGGGAGACGCAAAAGGCGTTCTGGATCGCCAACCGGCGCCGGTCACTGAAGCGGGACGATGAGGGAACGGACGTGTTCCTCGCCCTGTTCGACTTCTCGCAGCGGCCGGTGCGCCCGGTGGAGGATACTCTCACGGTGCGGGTGACCTGCACGAACCGCGACCTGCCAGCGCGGCTCCCGTTCGGCAGCGAAACGGGGGATTTCGAGATGGAGAGCAACGCGCCCCTGGAGCGCATTGTGACGCTCAAGAAGCCTACGCTTCCGCTGCGGCCGCCGCTTGGCAGGAACGTGATGTGGCGCCTGATTTCGCACTTCTCGTTGAACTACCTGTCGATGGTGGAGGATGGACGCGAGGCGCTGCAACAGATTCTGCGCCTCTACAACTTTTCGAACGACACGTCGGTGCGGAAGATGATCGAAGGGATCACGTCGGTCCGCAGCCAGAGGCATTTCGCGCGGGTAGTCTCCGAGCAGGGCATCGCGTTCACGCGCGGGCTGAAGGTCGATCTTGAGTTTGACGAGCAGAACTTCGTCGGCGCCGGGGTCTACCTGTTCGCCAGCGTCCTCGAACGGTTCCTGGGCATGTACGCCAGTCTGAACAGCTTCAGCCAGTTGACCGCCACGACCAAGCAGCGCAAGGAGGGATTGCAGACATGGCCACCGCGGGCGGGCCGCAGGATCCTCATGTAGAGCAGGAAGGACGGCCGTCCAACCACCTGGCCAAGGTGGAAGCCCGGCTGCGCGAGGATCCGACGCGCTTTGAGTTCTTCCAAGCGGTGCGCCTGTTGGACCGCATCTTCGCGTTTCGCGAGACGCCCGGGCGGTTCGCGCACCCGGACCAGGAGGCGGTCCGTTTCAAGGCCCACAACTCGATTCCGTTTCCCGCCAGCCAGATCCAACAGGTGGAGTGGCCCGAAGGCGAGCCTCCGCGGATGACGGTGAATTTCATGGGCCTGACGGGTCCGGCGGGCGTCCTTCCGCTGGCGTTCACCGAGTTCCTGATTGACCGCATCCGTTCGAAGGACCGGTCGATGGCGGAGTTCTTCGATGTCTTCAACCATCGTCTGATCTCCCTGTTTTATCAGGCGTGGGAGAAGTACCGGTTTCCGCTGGCATACGAACGCGGCGCGGACGACGCGTTCACGGCGGCGCTGCGGGCCCTGATCGGGATCGGCACGCCGGGCCTGGAGAACCGGCAGCAGGTGCCGGACGAGGCCCTCCTGTTCTACACGGGACTGCTCGGGCCGCTGCCGCGTTCGGCCGAAGCATTGCGAGGGATGCTCGCGGACTACTTTGGGGTGCCGGTCGAGGTGGAACAGTTCGTCGGAGCCTGGTATCCGCTGGGCCAGGAGGACCAGTGCCAGTTCGATTCCGGCAATGTGATGTCGGAATCGCTCGGACTGGGCGCGGTGGCGGGGGACGAAGTCTGGGACCCGCAAGCGCGGGTGCGGGTGGTGATCGGGCCGCTGACCCGCGAAGAGTACCTGCGGTTTCTGCCGACCGGCTCAGCGTATCCGAAGCTGTGCGCCCTGACGCGCTTCTTCTCCGACGAGACGGAGTTCGAAGCGCAGCTTGTGTTGAAGCGCGAAGAGGTGCCGCCGTGCGGCCTGGGCGCGGAAGATGCCGATGCTCCGTTGCTGGGATGGGTCACGTGGATGAAATCGACACCGGAGTTCGGGCGCGATCCGGGCGATACAATTGTCCCGTTGCGTTAAGCTAACAGGCGGCCGGTATACCGGAAACGAGGTGGAAGATGGGCGTGAATCTGCGGTCTCTGATTGGGAAGCTGAACGATCCAACGCGCGGCGCGTTGGAAGCGGCGGCCGGACTGTGTCTGTCGCGAACGCACTATGACGTGGAGATCGAGCACTATCTGATGAAGCTGCTCGATTCGTCAGAGAACGACCTGGCGCAGATCCTCAAGCATTTCGAGGTGGACAAGGCCCGTCTGGCCACGGAGCTGACGCGGAGCCTGGACCGGCTAAAGTCCGGCAACGCGCGGAATCCCGCGCTCAGCCCGACGCTGGTCAAGGCGCTGACCGAGGGGTGGACGATCGGGTCGATTGAGTTCGACGCCGGCCAAGTTCGCACGGGCTTCACGATCCTCGCGCTGGCTTCGAACGAGGAACTGGGCCGGCTGATGCGCGATGTCAGCAAGGAGTTCGCCAGGATTGAAGCGGAGGCGCTGCGCAAGGATTTCCAGAACATTGTGGCGATGTCGGCCGAGGAGCGCATGACGGCGGTGGCCTCGACGGCGGCGCCTTCGGCCGACGGCGGCCCGGCGCCGGCGAAGGGCGGGAAGACGCCGTTCCTCGATCAGTACACGGTGGACCTGACGGCGAATGCGAAGGCAGGCAGGATCGACCCGGTGCTGGCGCGCGATTTCGAGATCCGGCAGGTGGTGGATATCCTGACCCGGCGGCGGCAGAACAACCCGATCCTGGTCGGCGAGGCGGGGGTCGGCAAGACGGCCGTCGTGGAGGGTTTCGCGATCCGCGTGGCGCAGGGCGACGTGCCGCCGCCGCTGCGCAACGTCACGATCCGCACGCTCGACCTGGCGCTGCTGCAGGCCGGCGCGGGCGTGAAAGGTGAGTTCGAGAACCGTCTGAAGGGGCTGATCAACGAGGTGAAGTCGTCGCCGAAGCCGATCATCCTGTTCATCGACGAGGCACACACCATGATCGGCGCGGGCGGTCAGGCAGGACAGGGGGACGCGGCAAATCTTCTCAAGCCGGCCCTGGCGCGGGGCGAGCTGCGCACAATCGCCGCGACGACATGGAGCGAGTACAAGAAGTTTTTCGAGAAGGACGCCGCGTTGAGCCGGCGGTTCCAGCCCGTTAAGATCGAGGAGCCGAGCGAGCCGCAGTGCCTGACGATGCTACGCGGCGTGGTCGGGTCGCTCGAGAACCACCATAAGGTGCGGATCCTGGACGAAGGCGTCGGCGCCGCGGTGAAGCTGTCGCACCGCTACCTGCCGGACCGTCAATTGCCGGATAAGGCCGTGAGCGTGATGGATACGGCGTGCGCGCGGCTGTCGCTCGGCCAGAACGCAACGCCGGCCGCGCTGGAAGACGCGCAGCGGATGCTCGACGATCTGGACGTCCAGCAGCGTGTGCTGGAGCGCGAGGTGGCCACGGGCACCGATCACTCCGAGCGGCTGGCGCACATCGCCGAGCAGCGCGAAGCAACGCAGGCGCGGCTGACGGAGCTGCACGAACAGTGGGAGAAAGAACTGAGTCTGGTGAACCAGATTCGGGAGATCCGGTCGCAACTGGAAGAAGCAGCCGGCATCGTGGCGCCGGGTACGGAGAAGAAGGAAGCCGAGACGGACAAGCCGGCAAAGAGCGTCGAGGAGTTGCGCGCCGAACTCGGGCAGCTCAACCACGACCTGGAAACGCTCCAGGGCGAGCATCCGCTGATTCGGGTGACCGTCGATTCGCACATCATCGGCGAGGTGATCTCCGGCTGGACGGGTATTCCCGTCGGCAAGATGATGCGTGACGAAGTGCAGACGGTGCTCGATCTGGAGCAGCATCTGACGCGGCGGGTGATTGGACAGGATCACGCCCTGGCGTCGATCGCCCAGCGCATTCGCACCTCGCGGGCGGGCCTGGACGACCCGGCCAAGCCGGTCGGGGTGTTCCTGCTGGTGGGGCCGTCGGGCGTCGGCAAGACGGAGACCGCGCTCACGCTGTCGGACCTGCTGTACGGCGGCGAGCACAACGTGATCACGATCAACATGAGCGAGTTCCAGGAGGCGCACACAGTGTCCACGCTCAAAGGCTCGCCTCCCGGGTACGTGGGCTATGGCGAGGGCGGGGTGCTGACCGAGGCGGTGCGGCGCAGACCGTACTCGGTGGTTCTTCTGGACGAAGTGGAGAAGGCGCATCCGGACGTGCTTGAGCTATTCTTCCAGGTGTTCGACAAAGGCATGATGGATGACGGCGAGGGCCGCGAGATCAACTTCAAGAACACGATCATCATCCTGACGTCGAACGCGGGCACGGACACACTGATGAAGCTGTGCATGGATCCGGAGACAACGCCCGGACCCATGGGGCTGGTCGAGGCGCTCAAGCCCGAGCTGAACAAGGTGTTCAAGCCGGCGTTCCTGGGGCGGCTCGTGATCATCCCCTACTTCCCGGTGCGGGACGAAGCGCTCAAGCAGATCATCCGGCTCAAGCTGGGCAAGATCCAGCGGCGGCTCCAGGAGACGCACCGTGTCGCGTTGACGTACGAACCGGTGCTGGTGGAGGAAGTCGCCAAGCGCTGCACGGAAGTGGAGAGCGGCGCGCGCAATGTGGACAACATCCTGACGCACACGCTGCTGCCGGACATTTCGCGGCAGATGCTGACGGCTTTCGCCGCGGGCGTGGCGCCGTCCGGGATCCATGTGACGGTGGGCGAAGACGGTTCGTTCGCCTACATGCAGGCAGCGGCGACCGCATAGCCGCTGTTGTGGCAGACTGGCAGACGTGCTGCGTTCTCTCTCGTCCGGCGAGGCGGCTGAACTGCGTGGCTTCCTGAAGGAGGCCGGGTACACCGCGGACGGCATCCGCGCGGTGTTCCGGTCGGGCGATCTGCCATCACGGAAGCTGCGCAATCTGCCGCGCATGCTCTACCAGAGCGAAGAGCCCGGCCTGCTGAACACCCTGCTGCGCTGGTTCATTCTTGGTGTACCCGCGCCGGCGGACGCCGTGCCTGTAGGAACGGTGGCGCTGCTGGAACGCTGCGGCCTGCTCGAGCGGAACGGTGGGTCGTGTGTGTCCACGGCCATGATTGCGCCGTACGAAAACCACCTGGTGGTGACCGATCATGCCGCGCGAGTCGAGGCGGGGGACGCGCCCGACGTGGTTCTCGGCTTGAACCGGACGACCTTCCTGCTGGACCGTTTCGCGCTCCGTGATCCGGTGCATGCGGCGCTCGACCTGGGCTGCGGCAACGGGGTCATCGCGCTGACTCTGGCCGGACACGCCACCCGGGTCGCGGCCACCGACGTGAATCCGCGCGCGATCGAGTTCGCGGCGTTCAACGTGTGGCTCAACGGGATGGACCATGTGGAGTGCTTCGAGGGGGACCGCTTCGCCCCGGTGCGGGGGCGCCGCTTCAACCTGATTCTGTCGAACCCTCCGTTCTTCGTCACGCCTTTCAGCGGCACGGTGTTTTGCGAGAACCCGTTCGAACTGGACTTGTTCTGCCGGGGACTGGTGCGTGAAGCGCCGGCGTACCTGGAGGAAGGCGGCTTTCTGCAGCTTGTCTGCGAGTGGGTCGGCCTGCGGGGGCAGGCCTGGCGGGAACGCGTCGAGGAGTGGGTGGAGGGCACGGGCTGCGACGCCTGGATCCTGCGGGGCTACAGCGAATCGACCGCGGGCTACTGCGAGAAGCGGCTGGCCGAGACGCGGCCCGATGACGACCCAGCCATGTTTCGGAACTGGATGCGTTACTACGAGTCGCGCGGGGTCGAGGCGGTCCACGGCGGCGTGATCGCGATGCGGAAGCGGTCCGGGGCGAACTGGGTCCACTGCGGCGACAAGCCGGAAGGGCGCCTGCCGTTTGGCGCGCTCGTGCGGGGAGTCTTTGTTGCACACGATGTTTTGGAGCGGACTCCGGACGAGGCGCTCATGGCCACGCGCCCCAAGCTGGCGGCGGAGACACGCCTGCAGCGAGAGTGGCGTCTGGAGGAGGGGAACTGGGCGCCGGCTGGATGCCAGTTGGTCTGCACGGAGCCCGCCGCCGTCTCGCAGGCGGTCGAGCCGCTGGTGGCGGGCTTCACGGCATTGCTGGACGGCCGCAGGACCCTGGCCGAGGCGGCCGATGCCTTTGCCGCGGCAACAGGCGCCGCCAGGGAGAAGGCCGGGGGCGAGTGCGCCGCGATCGTCCGCCACCTTGCGCTCCGCGGGCTCGTTGAAATCCAGGGAGTGCGGTAAGCTGATGGTCCGGCGCAGTGTGTTTCTGGCATGCTGATTGCTGGGAACGGAAGTTCGGGGCGCGAAGGGCGCCCAACTGTCCACGGCGTATGCAGAAGGAGCCAGCGTGAGCTACACACAGGATGGACGGCCCATCCGGATTCACACGCCGCTTGGCAAGGATATCCTGCTTCTGGAAGAGTTCACCGGGCGGGAGGGTCTTTCCCAGACATTCGAGTTCCAGGTGAACCTGTTTTCCACCAACCCGGCGCTCGACCCGGCCGGCCTGATCGGAAAACCGGGGATCCTGGCCATCCAGTTGGCCGATGGTTCCGAACGGTATGTGCACGGCTGGTTCAACCGGATCGAGCAGATCGGGATGGCGAAGGACGGCCTGGTCGCCTATACCGGGACGCTCGTCCCCTGGTTCTGGTTCATGCGCCTGTTCAGCGACTGCCGCATCTTCCAGAACAAGTCGATCCCGGACATTATCAAGCAGATGTTCGGTGAGCGTGGCTTCACCGACTTCGACGTGCGCGTGAGCGGCGAGCCGCGCGACTACGTGGTGCAGTACAACGAGACCGATTTCGATTTCATCAGCCGCTGGATGGAGCACGAAGGATACTTCTACTACTTCACCCACACGGAAGACAAACACACGATGGTCATCGCGGACGCCAATTCGGCGATGGCGCCCTGCCCGATCCGCGACACCGTGCACTACTATCCGGGGGAATCCGAAAGCCGGCCGGAAGAAGACTCCATCAATCACTTCGTTCGCGTTCACCAGGCGCACACGGGCAAGTATTCGCTCGACGACTTCGATTTCGAGAAGCCGAACACGTCGATCGACGTAACGATGCCGGGCAGCATGCCGGCCGAGCGGTACGATTATCCGGGGTATTACAAGGATCGCGGCGAGGGCGAGCGGTACGCCCGCATCCGGCTGGAAGAACACGAGGTCCGCTTTTTCGTGGTGGAGGGCGGAGGCAATGCGCCGTACTTCACGGCGGGTCACAAGTTCACCCTGGAGGACCACTATCGCGGCGACACGAACCAAACCTATGCGCTGCTGACCGTGGAGCACAGGGCCGGCAGCAACGGCTACCGGACCGGCAACCAAGCCTATACCTACCTGAACAGCTTCACGGCAATTCCGTTTTCGACGCCTTACCGGCCGCCGCGCATCACACCGCGGCCCTATATTCGCGGCGAGCAGACGGCGATTGTGACGGGCAAGTCCGGCGAGGAGATCTGGGTCGACAACTACGGTCGGGTCAAGGTGCAGTTCCACTGGGACCGCGAGGGCAAGTACGACGAGAACAGCTCGTGCTGGATCCGGGTTTCACAGGGTTGGGCGGGCAAGAGCTGGGGTGCGATGGTGATTCCGCGCATCGGGCAGGAGGTGCTGGTCGGTTTCCTGGAAGGGGATCCGGACCAGCCCATGATCACCGGACGGGTCTACAACGCCGAGCAAACTGTTCCTTACACTCTCCCCGACGAGCAGAACAAGAGCGTCTTCAAGTCTTACAGCACGAAAGGGGGAGGAGGCACCAACGAGATCTGGATCGACGATACCAAGGACGAGGAAATGATCTTCGTCCACGCCCAGCGCGATTTCGACTTGCGCGTGAAACGCAACGAACGCCGGATTTACGGCGGCAACGTGCACGCGATCGTGCAGGGCGGCGAGGATAGCGCCCCGGGCGACATGTTCCAGAAGATCCAAGGGGACGAGCATTTGACCGTAGTCGGCGACCAGATGGCGAAGATCGACGGGTCGGCGTCGCTCAAGATCGGAACCAATCAGGACCTCAAGATCGGACAGAAGCACGCGGTCGACGCCGGCAGCGAGATCCATCTCAAGGCTGGCTCCACCGTCGTGATCGAAGCAGGAACGTCGCTAACCCTGAAGGTGGGCGGAAACTTCATCAACATCAATTCCGGCGGGATTTTCATTAAGGGCACCATGGTGATGCTGAATTCGGGCGGCGCGGCGGGCAGCGGCTCGGGGTCGAGCCCGAATCCCCCGACGGCGCCCGAGGAGGCGCTGACGACCGAGCCGGGGCAGGAGGCAGCGACCCCGCCGCCACCCGTGCGGCCCGTCAGCGGGTACAGCCCGCAAGCATTGGCGATGATCAAAGCCGCTGAGACGGGCGCGCCGTTCTGCGAGATCTGCGCGGCCGCGGCGGCGGGAGGCGCGTGATGGCAGCCCCTCACGAGGAATTGGAGAACCTGCTGTTCGGCGACGCGGCTCAGAATGTATTCGCCGTGATCGATGGCGCGTCGGTGCCGGACCTGCGCTACAAGCTGCGCGAGATGGATCCGCCCCAGGTGTGTCTCTACCAGGGAGAACTGGAGCCGGACATGGAAGAAGTGGCGCCCTACCTGGTTCAGCTCGAACAGGACACGGACTTCGCCGAGTGGATCTTGAAAGGTTGGGGGAAGCATTGGGGCGTGTTCGCGCTCACGAGCGGCAGCCTGCGGGACCTCCGGCAGCACTTCCGGAAATTCACCGTTGTGTATGACGAGAAGGGGAACCCGATGTACTTCCGCTTCTACGACCCGCGCGTCCTGCGCGTCTACGCGCCGACCTGCACGGGCGAGGAACTGGAAACGCTGTTCGGCCCGGTTGACGCGTACCTGCTCGAAGGGGAAGAACCGGCGGTGGCGGTGCGGCTGCAGCGCGGAGGCGGAGCGCTTTCGCAGAGCGCCGTGAGGCTGGACGGCAAGTAGAACGGGATGACGATCCGGCCGCCAAGAGAATCCGACGTGGAGGCAATCGTGGCCATGGGCGAGCGGATGCACCGGGAAAGCGCGTACAGCTTCCTGCCGTACGACAGCGGGAAGGTCGGCCGCCTGGTGAGAGCGTTCGTTCACGAACCGGAAGTCTATGGCGGCTTTGTCGCCGAGGATGCGGCGTTGCTGGGCATGATCGGCGGATACGTGAGCGATTACTTTTTCTGCGACGAGAAGGTCGTCTCCGACATGATCTTCTTCGTGGAACGGCCGTACCGGGGCGGTTCGGCGGCGGCGCGGCTGATCCGGGCCTTCACGGGCTGGGCGATCGAACGCGGCGCGCGCGAGATGTGCCTGGGGATTTCGACCGGCATCCAAACGGAGAAGACGGGCCGGTTTTACGAGCACCTGGGCTTCTTTCCCGCCGGCGCGCTGTATAAGCGGCGCCTGGATCAGCACCCATGATCATTCGCCAGCAACAGATCGACACGTTTGAGGACACCGGTTCGCCGCACTTTGAGCCACGGGCGGTACAACACCTGAAGGCGTCATTCCCGCGCCACGGCGCGTTTCTGGGCGACGCGGGCGTGATTGGCGTGGTGCGGTACGCCGTGGAGCAGGCGGGCCAGTACGGAATTGCTAAAGCGCAGAATGTTCAACTGTTCGCTGACCTGACGCTGCTGCTTGGCCGTTTCTTCGACTCGGATCCGCAGTTGCCATGGGCCGCGGCAGCGCTCAACGATTCGGAAACCACGTGCCAGAACCGACGCTCCCAGCGGCTCCATGGCGAAGCGATGGCCTATCTGAACCGGGTCCGCGGGACAAAGAACGAATTCATCGACAAGGCGCAGGAGCGTCTGCTGACTGATCCGGTCGCGCCCGCTTGCGGCGAGTTCGGACCGGCTGTCCTGATGCAGTTGCAGCGCATGTTCCCGGAGAAGTACCTCGAGTTGGGCGAAGCGGGTGCGCGCCTGCTGATTGCCGGAGGAGTCGAGAGGGCAGCGCGCTACGGCATTGAAACGCCGCGCGGCCGCCTGCTCTACATCGGGTTGATGTATCTGCTCGGCGCCGGGTTCGACCGGGATCCGCTGTTCGCATGGGCTGGGGAGGCCCTGGCGTCCGGGGGGACCGAGGCGGAACGGGTGTCCCGGCTCCACGAGTTCGCCGTCACGTATCTCAAACAGTGGCGCGCTCTACCGGCGCGCGGGCAGGCATAGCGATGTGCAGTTGTGGAAAAGAACGTCCCCCGGCACCTGCTGAACCGAAGACAGAGTGCTCGCGGACCTGGAAGAAGTCGCCGAAGCGGGGCGCGCAGTGACGGAAGCGCTGGTCCTCCCGGGACCCACCGACGTCGTGCGGGCGTTTCTCGAAGGGCGGGCCGGGGCCACGCTGCGGGCGTATCGCAAAGACCTCGAGGATTTCGCCGCGTTCGCCGGCGCAAGCGTAGACGGAGCGGCGCGGCGTCTGCTGGCACACGGTCCGGGAGCAGCCAACGGACTGGCTCTCGCCTACCGGAGTCACCTGGTTTCGCGCGGTCTGCAGGCCGCCACGGTGAACCGGCGGCTCGCGGCGCTACGTTCTCTGGTGAAGCTGGCACGGACCCTCGGCGTTGTCGCTTTTGCGCTCGACGTGCCGAACGTGCGTGCCGCGGCGTACCGGGATACGCGCGGTCCGGGCGTGGATGGCTACCAGAAGCTGCTTGCCGCCGCACGGCGCACGCCCGGACCCAAGGGGCTGCGGGACGTGGCGATTCTGCGGCTGCTGTTCGATCTCGCGCTACGGCGGCAGGAAGTTGTCTCCCTCGACATCGGCCATTTCGACCGGCAGGGGGGAACGCTCGAGGTGATGGGGAAGGGGCAGACCCAGCGCCAACGGGTGACGCTGCCGGAACCCACGCAACGCGCATTGGAGGCCTGGATGGCCGTGCGCGGCGATGCCGGCGCACCGCTGTTTGTCAACTTCGACCGCGCGGGCAGGCAAGGCCGTCTCACCGGCACCGGCCTCTATCTGATGATTCGGTCGCTTGGCACGGCCGCCGGGATCAAGGCGCGCCCGCACGGTTTGCGCCACGCCGGCATTACCGCCGCACTGGATCTGACCCAGGGGAATCTGCGTGCGGTGCAACGATTTTCCCGCCACAAGGATGTCCGCATCCTCGCCCTCTACGACGACAATCGCGCCGATCTTGGCGGCGAAGTCGCAAGATTAGTCGCCGCCGCGGAGTAGGCTCTGCCCGAAAATGGACAGTTGTTTTTTCTTGACAAGATTCTCATGATCGGATTCTAATGACAGACACTGGAAGTCCATCTTCAGGAGGATCGGAACCATGCGCGTGCTTTGTTTGCTTGCCGCCGCTCTCGGCAGCCTCAATCTGGCGTGGGGCCAGGCGACTTTCGCTACGATCACCGGGACGGTGACGGACCTGACGGGCGCCGTAATTCCGGCCGCAACGCTGCAACTGGTCAACGAGAACACAGGGATCAGCCGTTCGGTGACCTCGGACGCATCCGGAACGTACGAATTCACCCACCTGATCGCCGGTACGTACAGTGTCACGGCACAGGCGCCCGGATTCAAGACGTTCCGCCTGCAGGGAATCGCCGTCGAGAGCCTGCGCACCGTCCGTATCGATATTCGCGTCGAAGTCGGCGAGGTGGGCGTGGAGGTGACCGTGCAGGCGTCGGCGCCGGTGATCGAAACCGACGTGCCCTCGATTGCCGACGTGAAGACTCAGCTCGATCTCCGCGACCTGCCGTTGAACATCCGCTCGACGGTCAGCGGCACGGGCGACAGCGGTCTCTACCGCTACGTGTTCATTGCGCCCACGGGCTACCAGGGCGGCGGGTCGCGCTTCTCGCTCGGCGGCGGACGCGGCAGCCAGAACTACTTCAACATTGACGGCATCAGCTCGAACTCGCCGGCATTCGGCAATTCGATCGGACCGGCGACGCCGTCGTTTGACTCGATCCAGGAAGTCCGCTTTGAGATGGTGAACAACAAGGCGGAGTTCGGCCAGGTGGCCAACATCACGGCCATCACGAAGAGCGGGACGAACGACATCCACGGCGGGCTGTTCCACTACCACGAGAACGCGGCGCTGAACGCACGTCCGTTCTTCGCGGCGACGCGCGGCCAGAACATCCGGAACAACTTCGGCTTTTCCATCGGCGGCCCGGTGATCAAGAACAAGATGTTCTTCTTCGGCACCTACGAAGGCGAACGCCAGCGCATTCCGGCGATCATCACGCCGAACATGCCGACGACGCTGATGCGCCAGGGCGACTTCTCACAACTGCTGCAGCAGGCGAACCCGATCCTCGTGCGGAATCCGTTCGCGGACCGGACGCCGTTTGCGAATAACGTCATCCCGGCGTCCTTGCTGAACCAGGGGTCGGTGCGCTGGCAGGACCGGTTCTTTCCGCTGCCCAACTTCGGTCCGTCGAACCTGACCGTGGCCAACTACCGGGACACGATTGCGCAGCAGATTCAACACAACCAATACGACTTGCGGGTGGACTACAGCGTCACGAACAACAACAACCTGTATGTCCGCTGGAGCTGGAAGAACTCCCAGCCGCAGGTGCTCGACAGCGGTCTGCCGCCGGAGTTGACGGGACGCCGTGTCCAGGTCCGCGAAGCACGGCAGTTGGCCATCTCCGATACGTGGACGATCACGCCGCGCCTGATCAATGAGTTCAAAGCGGGCTTCGCGCGGAACTACAACCCGCGCGAGGGCATTCTCATAGGTCAGGAACTGGTGGACATGATTGGCATCCAGGGTCTGGAGTTCGCGCCAGGAGTCAACAACGTTCCTACGGTGAGCATCGTCGGCTTCCATACGGTAAACCAACTCGCCAAACAGGCACCGGCGGAGAACACCTTCCAGTACGTGGACCAGATCACGTTCATCCAGGGACGGCACACGTGGAAGTCCGGCATTGAGTTCCGTCCGCAGCAATACAACAACTTCGTGCTGCCGCAGTTCGGGACGTATGCGTTTACGGCTTTCGCGAGCGGATATTCCTACGCCGACTTCCTCCTGGGCCTCCCCAACACCACTTCCCGCAACTACCTCCGGCCCCCGCGCGACGTGCGGTTCTACTTCCTGAGCGGCTTCGTCCAGGACGACTTCAAGATGACGCAGAATCTCACGCTCAGTATGGGCGTGCGGTATGAGTACAACCGGCCGGCCCGCGACCGGCGGGATACGATCTTCAATGTCGATCCCTTCAACGGGCGGCTTGTCGTACCGAACCAGACGATTCTGGATCAGTACGTGCATCCGCTGTTCCCGTCGCAGATTCCGATCGTGACGGCTGCGACGGCCGGCTTCCCCGAGCGCTCGCTGCGTTTCGACGACCGCAACAACTTTCAGCCGCGGATTGGGTTTGCGTGGCGTCCGATGGGCGGGACAAAGACCGTGTTCCGCGGTGGATATGGCATGTTCAACGACGACCTGACGGCGGATGTCGCGAGCCCAATGTATGGCGGGCCGTTCTCGGTCACCGAAAGCTTCGTCAACGGCATCACGAGCAATGTGCCGTTGTTGACGTTCCAGAGACCGTTCCTCGATCGCGGAACGACGGGTAACGTCGACGTCACCGGTCTCACGCTGGCGATGCGGAATCCGTACGCGCAGCAATGGAACCTGACGATCGAACGGGATCTGGGACTCTCCACGGGACTGCGGCTGTCGTACATCGGGACCAAATCGACGAACCTGATTTACGGGCGCAACCACAACCAGCCAGAGGCCGCTTCGACACCGTTCCAGCAGAGCCGCAGACCGTTCCCGCTGTACCGGAATATGATCATGCGAGAGAACGGCGGCAACCACGTGTATCATGCGCTGTCGACCGAGTTCGAACGAAAATGGCAGCGCGGGCTTTCCTACATGGTGACCTGGACGTGGGCCAAGAACCTGACCGATGTCGACGAGACCGGCGGCGTCGAAGGCGGCACCACAATTGAGAACGCCTTCAACCGGGCGCGGGAGCGGGGCAACGCGCAGTTCAGTCCGCGGCACCGCTTCATCTCGACGGTCATCTGGGAGCTGCCTTTCGGCGCCGGGAAACCCTTCCTGAGCGCAGGTGGCGCGGCCGGGAAGATACTCGGAGGCTGGCAGTTGAGCGGGTCGTTCATTGCGCAGGGCGGCGAGTATCTCACGCCAGTATTCGCCGGCGCCGATCCCTCCAATACGCAGACGATCGGCGGCATTGCCGACCGCATCGGGACTGGCAACCTGCCGAGCGGCGAGCGCTCGATCCATCGCTGGTTCGATTCGTCAGCGTTCGCGGTTCCGGCCAATGGCCGCTTCGGCAATTCGGGGCGCGGCATTCTGGAGGGTCCCGGAAGGCAGATTGCCTCCGCCGCCCTGTTCAAGACCGTCTCGATCACGGAGCGGGTGCAGTTCCGCATCCAGGCGAGCTTCACGAACCTGTTCAACCGGGCGAACTTCAACAATCCGGCCCTGAACATCTCGGCGCCGAACGCCGTCACGCGGATCACGAATATTCAGACGCGCGATCTGGCAGGACCGCGCAACGCTCTGCTGGGGGCCCGGATCGACTTCTGACCGGACCGTTGCGGCGGCGCACCGATCACGATTGCGCCGCGAACTCGGCCGGTGGCGCAACGAAAAGGACCGCGGTGGTGCGCCGGGTCACGCGCGTCCGATGGCGCGCCGCAGCAGGTTGTCGGTGATGCGCTGCACGCGCAGGTCGGGGCCGTGCGGCCGCACCCAATGCGACCACGGCAGGATGTGTCCCGGAGGCGACGCCAGACCCTGCGGCCACCAGATTGTGGCGGCGTTGAAGACGTAATTCTTCTTCGGACCGGGATAGATGGTTGCCGTCCATCTGACGGGACGCCGGCCGCCGCTTAGCGCGGTGCCCTCGGCCACGACTTCGAGGCCCGGGATGTCCGCGGGCTCGCCGTGGAACTCCCAGCCGATCAGGCCGGGCACGGACTCGCCCTTCTTCATGCCGGTGCCGGTGAAGATCCAGTGGTCCGGCTTGGCGCACGCCCAGTCGCCGCCCCCGTTAAACGGATAGACGGTCTGCGCGCCCATCAGCGCCCGAGCGCTGGGGCCTTCCATCGGATAGTGCCACTGGCCGAAGAACTCCTCCATGCCCTTGACGCCGCCGTACACGCCTTCGCGGCTGATGACGCGGTTGGCCTGCCCTCCGGAGGCGGGCTGGAACGGTGTGACGCCGCACACGGCGTTCCCCGACAGGTACAGATGGGACACACCCGCCTGAATCGACGCCATGGCGTTTTCGTACTGCCGCACATCCCAGTATTCATCGTGCCCGACGCTCAGGAACGCCCTGGCCCGCAGCACTTCGGCGGGATCGAGCATGTCGACGTTAGCGCAGTACGTCACGTCGTAGCCCTTGCTCTCGAGCCAGTACACGAGCGGGAACTCCCAGAGCAGGTATTCGCCGCTGCCGATCGAGAGCGGGTGCTCGTAGATCTGCGGATACTTGCCGTACGGGCGGTCGAAACTGACGGCCACCTGCGGGGCCCAGCTTCCGCGCGGGTCGGTGTAGAGCGAGTAGCCGTCCGGCCACTGGTTGTAGGCAGCCCAGGTGTTGTCGCTCACCTGGAACAGCACGTCGGCCTTCCGGCGGTCGCGGACGACGAAGATGATGTAGTTCTGCCAGGCGTGCTCGCTCACACTCTCCGGCTCCACGGTGAGCTTGCCGAGGTAGACGCCGCTCGGCCAGTCCGCCGGGATCCTGACCTCGGCACTCGGCTCCCAGTTGCATTCGCGCAGCCGGCGCTCGCCGACCGGCGGGTCGGGCTGCGGCTTGCCGGGCAGGGGGCCGATGGTGCGCAGGTGGCGTGCTCCGGCGCCGCCATAGTAGCCGGTGCGGTACAGGTCAATGGTGAAGCGCCGCGCCGGCCGCGTGCTCACCATGATGCGCAAGGTGTCGCCTGCTTCGATGCTCTGGTGCGAGCAGTAGCCTTCGATGGCCGAAGCACGGACGCCGCCGCGGGCGTCCAGACGGACACGGGTGATCTGCCAGTCCGTCGTGCCGGACTTGCGGTTCTCCTGCGCGACCAGCGCCGGAGCGGCGAGCGCCGGAGCCACGAGAGTGACGGCGGAGCGCCGCAGAAAGTCCCTGCGATTCTGGCTCATGATGCCTCTCATGATAGTCGAGTTCATTGCCGGCGGCATACGCGATTCGCTACGGTGGAGCCATGGCCGAAGTTCGCGTGTGGGCTCCGAAAGCCAGGAAGATGGAGGTGGAAAGCGGTGGCATCCGCACGGCGATGCGGCCGGAACCCGGCGGGTGGTGGTCGGGCGAGGCGGCCGGCGCGGACTACGCGTTCTCGGTTGACGGTGGAACGCCGTTCCCCGATCCGCGGTCGCAGTGGCAACCTTATGGCGTGCACGGGCCGTCGCGCCTCGTGGATCATGCCGCGTTCCAGTGGAGCGATCAGCGATGGCAGGCGCCTCCGCTGGCATCGGCCATCTTTTACGAGTTGCACATCGGCACGTTCACGCCCGCGGGCACGTTCGACGCGGCGATCGCGCGCCTCGATCATCTCGTGAGCCTTGGCGTGACGCATGTCGAGGTGATGCCGGTGAACGAGTTTCCCGGCACGCGCGGCTGGGGCTACGACGGCGTCGCGCTGTTCGCTCCACACCATCACTACGGCGGACCGGACGGACTGAAACGCTTCGTCAATGCGTGCCACGAACGCGGCCTGGCTGCCGTGCTGGACGTTGTCTACAACCACCTGGGGCCGTCGGGCAACTATCTCGGACAGTACGGACATTACTTCACCGACCGGCACAAGACGCCGTGGGGCGCCGCAGTCAACTTCGACGGTCCTGGCTCGGACGAATCGCGGCGCTTCTTCTGCGATAACGTCCTCGACTGGTTCCGGCACTACCACTTCGACGCGCTGCGGATCGATGCCGTCCATGCGATTGTCGACACGTCGGCGACGCATATTCTTGAACAGATGGCGGCCGAGACGCGTCAACTGGAAGCCGAACTCGGCCGCCACTTCGCGCTGATCGCCGAGAGCGATTTGAACGATCCGCGGCTGATCCGTCCGGTCGAGGTGGGCGGGTACGGTCTCGACGCGCAATGGAGCGACGATTTCCATCACGCGTTGCATACGGTGCTGACCGGCGAAGAGACGGGCTATTACGCAGACTTCGGAACCTTCGCCGACCTCGCCAAAGCGATCGAGCGCGCATTTGTGTACGACGGGCGGCACGCGCCACACCGCCAGCGCCGCCACGGCCGCGCGCCGCACGGCGTTCCACCGGACCGCTTCGTCGTCTGCCTGCAGAATCATGACCAGGTGGGCAACCGCGCACGCGGCGACCGCACGAGCCACCTGGTTTCAACCGCGCGGTTGAAGATTGGAGCGGCGCTGGTGCTGCTCGCGCCCAACCTGCCGATGTTGTTTCAGGGCGAGGAGTGGGGCGCGTCTTCGCCCTTCCAATACTTCACCGACCACCGCGATCCGGGCCTAGGCGAAGCGGTCAGCGAGGGACGCCGGCGCGAGTTCGCCGCTTTCGGCTGGGATCCGCGGGAAGTGCCGGATCCGCAGGACGAAGAAACGTTCCGGCGGTCCAAGCTCAACTGGGAGGAGATCGACCGGGACCCGCACCGCGAGTTGCTTGCATGGCACCGCGAGTTGATCGCGCTGCGCAAGAGCTTGCCGTCGCTGGCGCCGGCGCGTGTCTCGTTCGATGAAGGTGTGCGGTGGCTTAGCATGGAGCGGGCGCCATTAACGGTCGCGGTCAACCTCGGCGCCCGACGGCAGAAGGTCCCGGTTCCGCAACAGGCGCTCAAGATGGCCTCGGACCCCGGCGTCCAGGTGTCCGGTGGGGCGGTGGATCTGCCGCCCGATTCCGTGGCTGTGATGGTGTGACGATGCGTGCTCTGATTCTGCTTTTCGCTGTCTTCTCCGCGGTGGCGCAACAGCCCCGCATTGCACCCTGGACCGCGAATCCGGCGTACTGGCAGATGGACGGCGAACCTGTCCTGCTGCTTGGCGCGAGCGATGACGACAACCTGTTTCAATGGCCGGCGGACAAATTGGCGGCGCATCTCGACCTGCTCCGCGAGGCAGGCGGCAACTACGTGCGCAACACGATGTCGGACCGGAAGGATGGCGATTGGGAGATCTATCCCCACCTGCGCCGCCCGGACGGCAAGTACGATCTCGAAGCGTGGAACCCGGAGTACTGGGAGCGCTTCGACCGGTTCCTGCGGATGACCGCCGAACGAAAGATCGTCGTGCAGATCGAGATCTGGGACCGCTTCGATTCCAGCCGGGAACACTGGACGCCGCATTCCTACAATCCGGCGAACAACGTGAACTACACGTTCGCCGAGTCGGGCTTCGCGCCGGAGTATCCGGAGCACCCGGGCCAGAATCTGCAGCCGTTTTTCTTCACGACGCCGGGACAGCGCAACAACACGGTTGTCCTTCGCCACCAGCAGCGCTTCGTGGACAAGATGCTTTCCTCCGCTCTACGGCACGGGCACGTCCTCTATTGCGTCGATAACGAGACCAAGGGTGAAGAAGAATGGAGCCGGTACTGGGCGCGGTACGTGAAGCGGAAGGCGCAGGAGGCCGGCGTGCGCGTGTTCGTCACCGAGATGTGGGACGACTGGGACGTGAAGGCGGAACGGCACCGGCGCACCACGGGCCACCCGGAACTGTACGATTTCGCCGACTTCTCGCAGAACAACCACAACAAGGGCGCGCAGCATTGGGAGAACGCGATCTGGGTCCGTCAGACTGTGCCGGATCGTCCGGTCAATGCGGTGAAGACCTATGGCGCCGACGGGTTCCGGTTCGGCAACAGCCAGGATGGCCTGGAGCGCTTCTGGCGGCACCTCATGGCGGGGTTCGCGTCCGCGCGGTTCCACCGTCCTCCGGCGGGGTTGGGGCTGAACGAAACAGCGCAGGGCGCGGTGCGGGCGGCGCGCAAGATCGACGGACTCGTCCCGTTCCGCTCGCTGCGTCCGGATCCGGAGGCGCCTGAGGGAAGCGAGGCGTACGTGTCGTCGGCTGGCGGGAAGTTCATCGTGTACTTGCCCAAAGGCGGGCGTGTCAGGCTGAAGGCGCCGACGGGCACTTATGCGGTGCACTGGGTTCGCGCCGATCGCGGGACGGAACGGCAGGCGAATGTGAGAAGCGATGGCGCGCTGAGACTGGAAGCGCCGGACAGTGCGAACTGGGTCGCGGCGGTGATCCGGCATCCGGCACCGACCGCTCGAGGATCTGTGAAATAGCCCGAACCGGTGGTCGTCTCGGGCAATCCAGGAGATGACGCAATGCGCTATCAGGCCAGGGCTGTCCAGTTGGCAATCGAGGAGTCAAAGAAATGAAAGAAAGTGCTCGCTACGTGAAGATCGTTGAGTGGTCGGATGAAGATCAATGCTACGTGGGAAGTTCACCCGGCTTGATCTATGGCGGCTGCCACGGCGCCGATGAACGCGCGGTGTTCGACGAGTTGTGTATGATCGTCGAGGAAGCGATTGCGCTTCACAAGCAGGACGACAAGCCCCTGCCGCCACCTACTTCGGGCCGGGACTTCGCGAACAAGATGCAGCACGTCGCGTAGAGCGGAGCTCGACCTACCCCCGACGCGGCGCGTCCTTCAGCATGCGGTTCAGCACGTTCGTCGTGATGCGCTGGATGTGCGGATTGACGCCCATCGGCCCCATGTAGGTGCGCGCTGGAATGTGTCCGGGCGGGCAGGAGAGATGCTCGGGCCACCAGATGGTGCCGGCGTTGAACACCCAGTTGCCTTTCGGACAGCGGTACACCGTGGCTGCGTGACGCCGCTGATCGTGCGGACGGCGCGCAGGGCGCGTCGGCGGGAAGATGGGGCCTTCGGCCACCACTTCGAGTCCGGGCTGATCGCCCAGCGGTGGACCGTGAAACTCCCAGCCGATCACCGCCGGGATCTTGTCGTTCGCCTTCAGGCTGGTGCCCTCGTACACCCAATGCTCGGGCCTGGTCACGATCCAGTCGCCGTAGCCGCTGCCATAGGTGCTCGCACCCATCAGCGTGCGTTCGTCGCGGAACGGCTGGCGGCGGGCGTACGCGCGGCACGGCGCTCCGGTGACGCCGGAGTCGTAGAAGACCACTTCGCCGTTGACGGCGTTGCCGGACAGGAACGCAATGCTCAGCCCTTCGTCGCGGGCTCTGACGATGTTGTTGAACATGTCGCGCGACCAATATTCGTCGTGCGCGACCGAGAGCAGCACCTTGGCGGACTTCAGCAGGTCCGGCTCGAGGTGCATGTCGATGTTGGAGCAATAAGTCACGTCGTAGCCGTGCTGCTCCAGCCAGAAGGCCAGCGGATGCTCCCATAGAAGAAAGCTGCCGGAACCGGCGGAGAGCGGCGCATCGATCACCTGGCAGTATTTTGCGTACGGCCGGTCGAAGCTCACCCGCACGTTCGGCCCGGTGTACCAGACTTCGGCCGTGCCGTCGTCGTAGAGCGAGTCCTTGGCGGGCCACTTGTTGTAGGCCTGCCAGGTGAGGTCGGACACCTGGAAGAGCAAGTCCGCGGGACGCCGGTCCTTGACGACGAACACGACGTAGCTTTGCGCGCCCATCCATTCGTCGCGCGTAAGCTTGCCGAGGTAGACGCCGGAGGGCCAGTCTTTCGGGATGGTGAGCGATGCGCGCGACGGCCAGTTGCACTCGCGCAGCCGCTCGACCGTCATCATCGGGATCTTCTCTTCCTCGGCCGCGAACGGGCCAAGGCGCTGCATGTGACGCCCGCCCGTGCCGCCGTAGTAGCCCATGCGATAGATGTCGATCACGAACTTTGCGGCGGGCTTCATGCTGACCATGAAGTCGACGCGCTCTCCGGCCGCATAGCTGGTGCGGGAGACGTAGCCTTCGATCACCGATGAACGGACGCGCCGGTTCAGCGGGTAGGACGCCATGGTGATGGCATCGTCGAAGCGGGTGTGTTGCAACTGCCACTCGACGGTGCCGGGCTTGCGGTTCTCCTCGGTCACGCGGGGGCTTTGGGCGGCGGCTACGGGCATGGCGGCGCCTGCCTGCAGGATCTGCCGGCGGTTCGGACGAAGGATCGAGGACACGATACGCCTGTTTCTATCACATCAGGCACCTTCGCGCAGGATGCGCTCGAGCGTCATCGCCGGGCAGACGTGCTGCTTCAGGTAGTCGACCACGTTGGCGGCGGTGCGGCGGACGTATTTTTCGACAGCCGGATCGTGGATGCGGCCCTCGGCGTCGAAGACCTTTTGCACGTTGGCCACCGACACGGGCAAGGGGAGCGCTATCGCGCCGACATGGGCCACCACGCCGCGCAGTTGTTCGAGCGATTTGATCGCCCCGATGGCGCCCGCGGCGACCCCCAGCAGCGCGACCGGCTTGCCGCGCAGCGCCGACGGAAATCCGAGGTTTTCGATGATGAGCTTCATGACGGAGCTGAACGAGCCGTGGTACTCGGGCGTGGCCAGGATGACGGCGGCGGCGGACGAGACCTTCTCCCGCAGCATGACGGCGTCCGGGTGGTCGCCGCCTCTGCCCGGAAGCGGCAGGTCGAGATTCGCCGCGTCGATCAGTTCGGCCGCCACCTCCGCCGACTTGTTCAGTTCGTCGAGCACGAGACGGGCCGCCATGAGCGTGTAGTTTCCCGGCCGGACGCTCCCGGTCAGAATGACAATTGGAATGCGGGTGTCAGGCATAGTTCCATGATGCGGCATACGGGTGTAAAGACCCTGGACGTTCGGCCATGCCAAATGAACGATTTGCGCCGTGGCACGTGAATTGCTCAGAATGAAGGCGAGGTCATTCGCCGATGCGCCGTGCCGCCTGCATACCGTTTCTCCTGGCTCTGGCTGCCAGCGCCGCCGAGGCTCCGGCGGTGGACATCTCCGTGGAGCACTGGTCGGGCAGCGAGTGGCGCACGGTCGAACCGACGACGGTCTTTTCGGCCAATGACCAGATCCGCTTCCGTTTCTCGACGGCCACGCCGGGATATCTCTACGTGTTGAACCGGTCGAGCAGCGGCGAGACAGAATGGATCTTCCCGAACCGGCAGACCGGACGCCGGAACAGCGTCGAGCCGGGACAATCCTATCTGATCCCGGCGACCGATGGCGCGTTCGTCATCGGTGGGACACCGGGCTTCGACATTACCTATTGGCTGGTGAGCCCGACGCCGCTCAGCGACTGGGAGCATTCGCTTGAGCCGCCGCCGGCGAAGGTGGAGGATACACTCCTGCCGCGATGCCGGGATGGCGTCCTCAAGGCGCGGGGCCTGTGTCTGGACGACCGCGCGGGCGCGGGCGCGGTCCGCGACCCCGGGAGTGTCCCGAAGGTATTCGGCGAAGAGCCGGCGCTCCGGTCCCGCTCGCTGCGTTTTACCGGCAAGGGCAGCAGCACGCGCATCCAGGGCCGCCAGAACGCGCCGCTGCTGTACGAATTCCGCATCGCGCACCGTTGAACCGTGTGTTTCAATGGGCGAAGAGAAAGAGGTGACCGGATGAGATGGATTCCGCTACTGGCCGCCCTCACCATTCCGTTGCTGGCGCAGAAGCCGGCGCTCGACCGGCGTGACCTGGAGATCCAGCGCCTGCCGGGGAAAATCGACCTCTCGCAGAAAGTCGAAATCCCGCGCGGCTATGCGCTGGTGGTCGGCGTGGGCAAGTACCAGAAGCTGCGAGAGGGCGACTGGCTGCGCTTCTCGGAGAGCGACGCGCGCTCGGTCTACGAGGTGCTGATCGCCAAGGAAGGCGGCAACATGCCGCCGGAGAACGTGCAGATGCTGGTGGGGGAGAAGGCAACGCTGGCCAATGTCCGCAAGGCAATCGAAGAGTGGCTGCCGTCGGTGGCGCAGCCGCAGGACCGGGTGATCGTCTACTTCGCCGGACATGGCTTTGTGTATGGCAGCCGCGGGTACCTGGCGCCGTACGATTTCGATCCCGAAGCCGTGCAGAGTTCCGGCTACCCGATGGATCAGTTGGGCAAGGTGCTGGCCAACCAGGTGAAGGCGCGCTGGAAGGTGCTGCTCACCGACGCCTGCCACTCGGGCAAGATCACGCCGGAAACGACCGATGAGGCCGTCTATGGCGAGTTCGCCAAGATGCCGAACACGTTTCTTACGCTGACGGCGGCGCGCGAGCAGGAGTCGAGCTACGAGGATCCCAAGCTCGGGACCGGCTTCGGTCTCTACTCGTACTATCTGACGCAGGGCTGGCAGGGCAATGCCGACCTGACACCGCGTGACGGCGTGATCACGGCGGACGAACTGGTGGAGTACGTGCGCCGCAACGTGCGGACGTACGCCCGGCAGCGCGGCCATTCCCAGACGCCGACCGAGCGCGGCGACTTCGACCCCGAGATGATTCTGGGCTACAGCCACGAGCGCCGCATGGCGGCCGCGGGCGAAACCAATGAGCCGCTGCCGGACGGGAGCCTGGTGGTGGAAGTGAACATGGACGGCGTCGAAGTCTACGTCGACGATCAACTCGTCGGTACGGTCGACAAGGCGAAGCCGCTCAGTCTGCCTGGCTTGTCCAGCGGCCCGCATACGGTGAAGGGCGTCAAGATGGGCTACGCGCCGGACACCAAGGAGGTGCTCGTCGTCCCGGGACAGCAGAAGACCGTCAGCCTGCGCATCCAGTACGCGCGCACGCCGAAGCGCTCCGCCGTCGGACTCTACGAGAAGGGCATGGCGATTTACGGCAAGCGGAAGAGCGACGACGATCTCGCCCGCGCGCGCGATCTGTTCGCGCAGGCCCTGCGCGAGGACAGCACGTACAGCCCGGCCGCGCTGCAGTTGTGTCTCACGGCGCAGATCATCGGCGAAACCGACGAAGCCCGTAAAGCCTGCAAGAAGGCTGTGGATACCGATCCGGATTTCGTCGAGGCGCGCATCCACTACGGCGCGCTGCTGTTTGAGACCGGCGACACCGACGAAGCCGTCCGGCAGTTGACGACGGCGACGCGGCAGGATCCGAAGAGCAGCCTCGCGCATTCGCACCTGGCGCAGGCGTACCGGATGACGGAAAGCTACGCGCGGGGCGTCGAGGCGGCGACGCGGGCGATTGAACTCGATCCCAGCAACGCGCAGGCGTACCTGTGGCGCGCGGACAACCTGCGGGTGGAGGGCAAGTTCGCCGAAGCCAAGCCGGACTACGAAGAGTATCTGAAGATCAACAGTTTCACGGCGTCGTTCGGCTCGAAGCTGGCGTTCTACCTGATCGGCAGCGGCATCACCAAGACGAACGCGAGCCAGAAGCGCGTCTACGCGACGCAGCGCAACATCGCGCTGTTCGGATTGTGCGAGTGCGAGCAGCGCCTGAAGAACTTCACGCGGGCCAGCCGCTTCTGCGAGGAAGCGCTCAAGTACGACACCGACGATCCGTTCTCCTACTTTGTGCTGGGCAAGATCTACAGCCAGCTTTTCAACCGCGACAAGCGCCGGGACGACCTCGTGACCGCCCGTCGCTACTATGCCAAGGTCGTCGAGATCAATCCCGCAATGAAGGAAGCCCAGGAATCCTCGCAGTACATCACGCAGATCGACCGCATCCTGCCCAAGGTTCCGTAAGTACACTGAAGAGTGAAACGTCTTTGGCACGACCTGGCCCGGGAAGCGGGCACGGGAACGTTCGATCCATCGCTGATCTCCCATCTGCCCGAGCCTGTCCGCCGTTATTTTCTCCACGCAATCGCACCCGGTACGCCGTTGGCCGGCTCGGCGATCTTCGATTTGCATGGGACGTTTCAGCTTGGCTCGCGATGGATTCCATTTCGGGCGACGCAGGTCTTGGCGCCGCGCCGCGGCTTTGTGTGGCGCGCGTCGATGCGCTGGGGAATCGTGCCACTCAGCGGTTACGACCTCTGCGACCGGGACACGGGCGAGATGAACTGGAAGCTCCTGGGGTTCGTCCCTCTGGTCCGGGCGAGCGGACCGGACATTGCGCGCTCGGCCCGCGGCCGGCTGGACCTCGAGGCGGTGCTCGTCCCGTCCACTCTGCTCGATGCGGAATGGTCCGCGGAGAACGGGGCACGGCTGACGGTGCGGTTCGGCGCGCACACAGCGTCGCTGGAGATTGGCGAAGACGGCCGCCTGCTGCGGGCGAGCCTGGCGCGCTGGGGCGATCCGGATAAGAAAGGCTGGCGCGAGGAGGTTTTCGGGGTCGAAGTCGAGGAAGAGGCGCGCTCCGGCGGGTACACGATTCCGCGAACCATCCGGGGCGGCTGGCAGGGACACGGGGACTTTATCCGCCAGACGATCGCGGAAGCGAAGTTCCGATAGAACCTTGCAAATCTTCCACGACGTGAGAGAATTGCAAGGATGATCCCGCGCGCCGCCGAGCCCGTTCTCCGGCAAGCCCTGGAGCGGTTCCCGGCAGTCGGACTGCTGGGGCCGCGCCAGGCCGGCAAGACGACGCTGGCTCTGGAGATCGCGTCGTCTCTCGGGGACCGGGCCGTCTACCTCGATCTCGAGTTGCCGTCCGACCGGGCGAAGCTCCAGGATGCCGAGCTTTATTTGTCCGGGCACGAGGGCAGGCTCGTCATTCTCGATGAGATCCACCGCACGCCGGATATCTTCCAGACGCTCCGCGGTTTGATTGACGGGCGGCGGCGGCGGGGCATCCGCACCGGGCAGTACCTGCTGCTCGGTTCGGCGTCGGTCGATCTGTTGAAGCAATCCGCGGAAAGCCTGGCCGGCCGGATCCGTTATATCGAGTTGGGTCCGCTGGCGGTGCAGGAAGTCCTTGCCCTCGATCCAGGGGCGCTCGACCGCCTGTGGGTGCGGGGAGGTTTCCCGGACAGCTTTCTGGCGCCCGGCGATGCCGAGAGCCTGGAGTGGCGGCGGGCGTTTCTGCAAACGTCCCTCGAGCGCGACCTGCCGGCGCTCGGCCCGCGGGTTCCCTCCGAGACGCTGTACCGGTTCTGGCAGATGCTGGCGCACAACCAGGGACAACTGCTGAATGCCGCCCGGCTGGCCTCTGGTTTGGGCGTGAGCGGGCAGACTGTGGCGCGCTACCTCGACACGCTGGTGGACCTGTTGCTCGTCAGGCGCCTGCAGCCGTGGACGGCCAATCCGGCCAAGCGCCTGGTCCGCTCGCCGAAAACCTATGTGCGGGATAGCGGCGTCGTGCATGCGCTGCTGGGGATCGGAGACCGGGAAACCCTGCTGGGACATCCCGTCGCCGGGCCAAGCTGGGAAGGCTTCGTCATCGAGAACGGCCTGGCGCTGCTGCCGGCGGGAAGTCGAGCCTGGTACTACCGCACGGCGGCAGGCGCGGAAATCGACCTGCTGGTGGAGCATGCCGGAGGCGCGCTGTGGGCGATCGAGGTGAAACGTTCACTTTCGTCGCCCCACCCGTCGAAGGGCTTCCACCTGGCCTGCGAGGACCTCGGCGTTGAACGGCGCACGGTCGTGTATCCGGGAACGGAGAGGTACGCACTCGACAGCGGCGTGGAGATCGTTCCGCTGGCGATGCTGCGCGCGACCGGCTGATCCGCCAGCGTCAAGCGCTATTCGGGCAGCCGTCCCGTGAAGACGAGGACGACCGACTTGCCGGACTCGTCGATCCCGGTCTTGCCGATGACCAGGGACTTGCCGGCTTCGAGGTCCACACTCGTTGCGATCCGCATCAGTTCCTTGTTGTCCGTGGAGCCCTGCAGGATAAACCGGATGTCGGACAACGCGATTGAACGGCCCGCAATTTGCACAGTACTCAACGCGAGATTGTATCTCCCCAATGCCCCGGCAGCGCCATTCGACGTGACACCGCGCCCTCCCACGCGGGTACGGACGATGCCTGTTTCGAGGAGGCGGAACTGGTGCGGACCCAAGGCACGGGTGAGTTCCGCGGTGACCGGGGCGAGAAGGTCCGGTACGGGCGACCCCGGAAGGTCGCCCTGCTGGGCCGCGATCAGGATGTGCATCGTGATCTCGACGCTCCGCGGTTCAGCCTGCGTTCCTGACGCTGGCACATCGAGGGCTTTGAGGTTCTCCATGATCGAGTTGACCTCAGTCTCGGTCCCGAAGACCGTGATGACGCGGAGCGAGTCGCCGACCGCGAAGACCGGGGACTGCCCGGCCCCGGGCCGCGTGGCCACCAACCGGTAGAGTTCCCCGATATCCGCATGTTGAACCCGGTAGACCCGCTGGACGTAGTTGACGCCCGGCGGGCGCGGGACCGGCTGCGGCTGCGGAGCCTGTTGCGCGGGCAGCAGCACCGCCGCCGCCACGATAAGTACGCTCGTTCGGATCATCATTCCTCTCCTTCGCTCTGATCGAGACTCCACAGAATCACTACGTCCGGATTGCCCGACGCGATCCGGACCAGACCCGGCGTGTCCGTCGGCTCGATGCGAAGCCGCGGACGGACCGGTACTGGCGGCGCAGGCCGGGGCGGGGTTCGTTCCCAGGCCACCGCAGGCGGCGCGGGAGTTTCCACGTGGAGCGCGAGCGGCTCCACCTCCGCAGGGCGCGGCCACCATGTCAGGACAAGTGCGGCTATGGCCGCCGCCACGGGCGCCCAGGACCAACGCCACCAGGAGGCGCGCGGCGCCACCCGCTGCATCACCGAGGTGTGCACGGCCGCGACGGCTGCCTCGGGCGGATCTTCGGCAGCCAGGTCCCGCAGTGCGCGGTCGAGATCGTCGCCGGTCCACTTCATCGCCGGTTCTCCAGCCATCGCCTGAGTTTCGCTTTCGCCAGAGAAATCTGGCTGCGCACGGTTCCTTCGCTCGTCCCGAGCGCTGCCGCGGCTTCGGCCGTCGAGAGCCCCTCGATCTCCCGCAGGACGACAGCGGCCCGCTCTCGTTCGGGGAGCGTCCGCAGCGCGGCCGCCACCAGACGGCGGCGTTCGTCGCGTTCGAGATCGATCTCCGGGGCTACGGCGGGCTCGGAGTCCAGCGGTTCGGCCGGCCTGCGCCGCCGCAGACCGTCGAAACAGGCGTTCAGCGTCGTGCGGTAGAGCCAGGCTTCCATGGTCGCCGGCTCCACCTGGTTGAAATGGCGGTGCAGCTTCAAGAACACCTCCTGCGCCACGTCCTGCGCGTCTTCGAGCGATCCCATGACGCGCCATGCCGTGCGCAGGACCCGCCGTTCGTGGCGGCGGAGTGCGTCCTCAAACGCCCGGTCATCGTCGCGCGGCACCTATCTGTTTGTACGTCAGGAGTGGCGGAAACGTTGATGGGGAATTGCTGGGGCGGGGGAGAGATTACCTGCGGCGGGGCGACCTAGAAGAACTTCAGTTCCTTCATCGGATAGTGTTTACGATTCCTTGTCCAAAGAAGGGCATCGCATCGCACGGCCGTCGCGGCGATCAGTGCATCGCCGAGCTCCACCGCATGACTTCTTCCGAACTGCCGCATGAACTCACCGGCGGCGCGTCCAATCTCCCGATCAATCGAAACGCATTCCAGCACGCGGAACAAGGCGTCCAGGGAGTCGTACTCGTTGGGCCTAGCGCCATGCCAAATCTCAGCTACGGTTACCGGAGAACATATTGGCAACAAGGTCGATTGGCTCAGCTTGACCCATTTCTCAATCACAGAGTCGTCACGGCGCCGGGACACCTCAATCAGGATGTCAGAATCAATCAGGACCGGCATCAGGAGGCCAATCTGTTCAGGCGGGTCCCCTTCCTCAGCCGCCGAATATAAGCGTCCGTATCCGTGGGCCCGGGGTTGTCCTCTCGAATGCCAATGAATGCCTGCATCACCTTGCGCCGCTCTTCGGCAGGCGCCAGATAGCGGTCCTGGATGGCACGCCTCACGAGCTCCGAAATCGTCAGGCCCGATTCACGAGCCCGCTCATGGAGTACGTGCCAAACCTCTTCGTCCAAGTAAAGTTGCGTGCGCCTCATGATGTATAGTGTACATCCCGACGCGGTGGAAATCCGGCGGGCGGTTTCCGCATGAGTGGATTGAGAAGGGAGTACACGATGATCCTGCTGATGGCAGTCCTCAACGACAGAATGCAGCACGCGCAGGCGGAAGCGCTCTTGCGTCCCGCGCCCGAGTCCGACGCGGCCGACGCTGAAACGCGCGAAGGCGCGGATTAGGGCGCGGCGGGCGAGAATCTAGCCCTTGGCCCGGGCCTCCAGGCCGCGGTAGGCCTTATCCTTCTTCCCTTCGCGGAAGCGGACGGTGTAGCGGCCCCCGGACCACACTCCCGCTTCGAACGCGCTGCCGTCCGCGCGGACCGTGTACTCGATCTTGCCGGTTGCTTCGTTCACCACTTCCACCACCGGATTGCGCATGCCCGGGGCTTCGAGGCGGCCGAGGGTCCACTTGGCGCCGCTGAGTCCGTTGTCGAACGGATGAATCGTTTTCGGCCAGCCGGGGAAGGGAAGGGCTCCGGTCTGGGAGGGGTCGACCCAGCGGGGCCAGTTGGTCAGCGTGATCTTACGCGTGGCCCGCTCGATGTGGATGATCCCGTAACCGGGCGCGCGATTGTAAAGGATCGCCGGTTCGGCGCCGAACTGAGCGGGGTTCGCCACCGCGTGGACCGTCATCCGATTGCCGAAGCCGTCCAGGTACTCGCCGCAGTTGCGGGGCGCGTCTTCGGGACAGTTGGCTCCGGTGCGGGGCGGATACCAGCGGCGGGGGAAGAGATTCGAGATCGCCGGGGTGCAGAGCGCGAACGCCGCGTCGTTCCAGTCGTCGAGGCCGTATTGCACCATGCTGCCCAGGTGCTGGTCGCCGCCGATGTGGAAGGCCTGCGCCTTGCGGAGCGCGCGCACCGCGGCGTTGCGTCCGCTGCGCGGCCAGCCGTTCGAATCGTGGTCGGCCACCGGGACTTCGCCCTCCGGGTATTCATCGAGCTTCAGCGTCGGCAGCTTGGACGTGACGTCGTCGGTATTGGCGGGCGGAGGCAGGGTGGCGAGATTGCAGAAGATCGTCTGGGAGACGGCGCACTTGAGCAGCACGCCTTCCCAATCCGCGGCCCACTGGTCGAGAAACGCAAGCTGGCGGGGACCCATCAACTCGGCGCGCGGCGGGTCCGGGGCGCGGGCGGGGTCGTAGGCGGGATTCTGCACCCAGCCGTTCTCGATCCTCGCTTCCGGGACGGCGCGCGCGGGCGCGGATTTCCACTTGCGGTCTTCGAGAATCGCAAAGTCGACGCCGCCGTAGAGCAGGGAAGTGAAGTACACGTCGACGCCTTCGCCGGTGGGCGTGGGGTCGGGCGGATCCGGCAGGTGGCTGGTCTGCGTGCGCTGGACGGCGTTGACCCAGGCGGGGGGCATTTTGTAGCCGCCATCGTCCTGCCAGGCTTTGTTCGGGTGGGTGGCGACGGGCACCTTCTCCGCCTGCTGTTCGAGCGGCAGGGCGCGCTTGCCGCCTTCGCCCCAGACGTTGCCGTGGTAGACGTCGTGATCGTCCGGGATAGCCACGGTGGGGATGTCGCGCATCAGGTCGCGGTAGCTCCAGCCGAAGAGGAGCCACTTGCGCAGGTAGTCGAGAGCGGCGGCGTCGAGCGGCGCCATCTGGATGCCGTACTCGCAGACGCGCTCGTAGATCTGGTCGCCGGTGAAGAGCAGGACGTCGGGCTGGAAGTGTTCGAGGGCGTGGACGATTTCGCGGTGCGGGAAGCCGAAGTCGTTGTTGCAGGTGAGCGCGCCGATGGTGAGGTTGGGCTTGTGGCGCGGATCGCGGCGGATCGTGCCCTGGTGGAAGAAGTCACCCTCGCCCGGGAGCGAGAAAGCGATCCGGTAGGAGTGATCCCGCGTGTCGTCCCAGTTGCGTACGCGAAAACGCGCGGTGCTGGAAAGCGGATCGATGGGAGCGGAGGCGATGGTCTTCCAGCCGGATCCATCGCGGAGCTGCAGTGCGGCCTGTCCGGTGACGTCGGCCAGTTGCGCGGTGAGCTTCACGACGCCGCGGCTGAGCGTGTGCATGGAGAAATAGAGCGGGCCCCAGGCGCGTTCGGGATGGACGTCGAGCTTGGAGCCGGAGACCTGCCAGTCGCGGAACCAGAAGCGCATGGTCCCGCCGCGGGCGGTACCGGGCTTGGCGCCCCCGTTGGGCACCATCGGGGGGAACGGCTCGGGGGTGGGGCGGACGGGTCCGGAACTGGCGACGAGCGCCACGAGGCCGGTGAGCCATTCGGGCGCCGCGTCGTCGCGGGCGTGGGTGGCGAGGATCTGGCCGCTCGCGTCGCGCGCCGTGATGGCGATGCGGTAGTTGCCGGCGTTGCCGGGCCGGGCTTCGAGGTGGAGCGCGACTTCCTGGGGCCAGCCGGAGAGCAGGGGGCCGGCACCGGGGTCGCCGATGAACAGGCGGCCCTGCGCGGTGACGCCGGCGTTGACGCCGAAGCCGCGCACGGCGGAGTCGCGATAGTCGGCGAAGCGGCCGCGAATGCCGAAGCGGAATCCGGCGAACCCGTCGTCGAGGGCGGCCGCGTGGCCGGGGCCGAGGCGCACGGTCATTTTGAGATCGCCGATGCGGGCGGACGCTTCGCGGGTGAGCAGGCAGACGTTGCGGTCGCCGCCGGCCACGATGCATTCGATGCGGCCGTCGCGGAGACGCCAGTCCTGCATGGGGTTGGACCAGTAGTCGGGCCCGAGGAAGGCGCGGTCGGCTCCGGAGGGAAGCTTGCCTTGGAAGGCTGGCGCGAGGGCGGCGGTGGCGACGGTGGTGACGAAGTGCCGCCGGAGCATGCGGTGTTTCATTCTCTCCTAGTGAAACATACCGATACGCACGGGTCGCATCACCCGGCTCACGCCGGATGCTATTCCGGGTTCGCGGATGCGGCCAAGCGCCGCCTGAGAACGAGGGCTGCCAGCCCCGCGCCGAGGAGCGCCCACGTTCCCGGCTCGGGGGTCGCCGTGGCCTCAAAGCCGCCATCCGCGGTGAAGTCCCCGGACACGCCGAGAGTCGTATCGACCTGGAAGTTGCCATGCTCCGGGACCCAGAAGTCCATGGTCACGAGCGCTCCCTGGATCTCATCGGAGGTGACGAGGCTCGCGTCCAGGTTGCGTCCGGCGCGGCACAGGGCGCCCAGAAACCCTGTGGGACAGCCGGCGTAATTCGCCGGACCGTCGACGTCGAGTAGAAACGTGAAAGGACCGGCCGCCGGCGTGAATGCATTGAACGCCAGTGCCAGGAGCGTGCTGCCATCGGGCACGAGACCCAAGGGCAGGTTCACGCCGCTGAATCCGGTGGCGATGTCCGTTCCCCCGGTGGGCTGAAAGTCCTGCCAGAGGAGGAAGCCGGGCGCTCCGGCGGCCGTATCAAAGAAGAGGCCCGTTGGGCCAAGGTCGATTGTCACGACCTGGAGCAGGACTCCAGGGTGGGATGCCGTGAACCCGATGGACCAGGAGCCGAACGCCCCGATCGATTCGCTGCTGTAGTTGACCGATCCGCTGATGGTCGTAGCGGAAGCGGGCGCGAGGGATAGCACCAGGAGCGCCAAGCTCAGACGGAGATGTCGTCGCATGTCTCGCCGCAGCTTCCGCACGCCATGCGATCGCGGAAAGAAGCGTACTGAGGGCTATTCAGAAGTTACCACCGGCGTCGAGTAGAGTCAAAGCCTTAGGGTACTGGAGCAGTACCACGGGTCAATCTCAGGATTTCGGCTACCACGAAGCGCCGCAGTTCCTCGGGAGCGTCGTTGCGGGTTGCGATAAAGAAGTCGGCGTCGCTGTTGATGCGTTCGTCGAGTTTGATGCCGTCGAACATCGCCTTCTGGCGGCGGCGAACCTCCGGTTCGATCCGGGCCCAGCGCTTGGGGCCGGCCATCTGTTCGAGCGTCTTGAGGTAGCGCACGTCATCGATGGCTTCCCGAGCGGCTTCGACGGCAAGCGTGCGGACCGGCTCGACGCCGTCGACCGAAGGGTACACCGCGACCCAGTCCGAGTCCGATTGCCCGGCGCCTCCGCCGCGGCCGTCGAAGTCGTCCCAGGGGCTGCCGATGTAATAGTTCCAGCACCAGAAGAACATCGCTTCGCTGCCGTAGTAGGCGGGGACCTGGCCGTAGAGGAGGCGGTTCTTGCCGAAGGACTGGTCGGCGGTGATGTTGTTGTACGTCCAGAAGCGCTTGCCGAACGAGGCGGCGAGCCCGCGGATGCGGTCGAGGTCGCGGTTGGCGACGAGGATGTCGGAGCTGTGCAGCAACGGACCGGGATCGGCCTGGGGCTGGAAGAAGACGCCGTAGACGGGAAGCTCGGGGAAGTGCTTCTTGACGAGGTGGTAGCGGTAGGGGTGGTACGCCATGGCGTGCTTGGTGGGCTCGTCCATGATAAGCACGGCGAGGGGCGGCCAGCCGGCGGTCTTTGCGTGCGCGAGGATCTGGCGCAGGCCTTCGACGTAATACGGCTCCCAGCGGGGATCGGTCATGTCGGCGAGCGTGACGACGCGCCCGTTCATTTCGCGCTCGAGCAGGCGGAAGCCGAAGGCTTTGGCGAGCGCGATTTCGTAGTGGCCGAGCCAGCTATTGCCGAGAGTGAGGACGAGGGGTCCGCGCATGCCGGCGTCCGTCATGCCCTTGACGAAGGCGTCATATTCGGTGAAATCGAGTTCGAGTTTACCGCCGTTGTTGACGATGCGGATGGAGTGCGAATTCCAGAACCACTGGAGGGCGTCGAACCCGTAGCGCTTCATGAACGCCCACTCTCCGCGGGCGAACTTCTGTCCGGAGAGAAACGCACCGAAGCGCGGCAGGTCGCGATCCGTGAGCCGGAACGGGAGGACGCGCACGCTGAGTGGGAGTTCGGCACGCTGGCCGGAAGCGTCGGAGATGCGGATGGTTCCGTGGTAGAAGCCGGCGGGCGTGCCGTCGGGCACCGTGACGGTCACCCAGTACAGGCGGCTCGTGCCGGCGGGAATCGCGTAGGCGGCGGTGGGGCGGAGGAAGACAGGATAGCGGACGTAGCTCCTCTGCGCGGTGGCGCGGGACTCGTCGAGGTCGCGGGTGGCGACGGCGGTGTACTGGACGGGATGGAACAGCACGTCCTCAACGCGCGCCTGGGTGTTGAGCCAGGGCGTCTTCGATTCGATGGACGCGGCGGCCTGGACGCCGGCGGTGTCGCGCAGGGCGTAGATGGCGAACGGTTCGGACTCGATTTCGCCGGGGGTGGCGGTGACGACGAGGCGGTCGAGCGCTTCGCCGGGCGCGGGGCGGGAATTGGGAAGCACTTCAAAGTTGCGGTCGCGGCGGTAGACGACCCACCCGCGCCGGGTTTCAGCGGCGGACGGCGTGAGCACGGCGTCCTGGGCGGGCAGGAAGCGCTCGGTGTAGCCGCGGGCGCGGAGGGCGGCCTCGTGGTCCGGCGGGATGGGGAGATCGCCGGGCTGGGCAAGGCAGAGGAAGGGCAGGGCGAAGAGGCAAAGGCGCATGGCGGTTCTGGGGGGTAGTGTAGTACGAAGATGCGGGGCGGGGGTGGGCAATTGTGTCGAGTGCGTGCGCGGTCCTGCTGGACGTAGCGCTACCGAAAAGGAGTCGTGAAAGCTACGCTTTCGGTACGGTGTTGATCCGCGCCCGGGTCTCCTGAGGAAGATCCTGGCCGATTGCGCCATCGAGCCGGACCAACTCCGGGAGTTGCTGTGAAGCCCGATGTCCCCGTTCCAAAGTATCCTGCGATGCGCGCGGCGTTCTGCGGGAGAGGCCGGCACGCGACGGTCGCCGCCAAATCGTGGAGGCTGCCTCTGCCAGGAACAAAACGGCGTTGAAAGGTGTCATACACCTCAGCAATGGTTATCCGGGTCCTGGTTCTGCTGGCAGCGGCGGTCTGCGCGTTTGGAGAAGAAGACGCACCGCGTTTTCGGGCGGAGGATGTTCGCCCGCACGGCTCCGGCGAGCCGCACCCGCTGGTTCCCGGCCTGCTCACGTGGATCTTCGGCACGAACCTGAGCCGGTCTCCGGGTTGCAGTGCGGAGAGCGTTATGGACGGCGCGACGTACAAGGCGGACCTGTGCGGAACGCGCGTGTTGGTTGGAGGCATCGAGGCGCGGCTCGTCGCTGTCATGCCCAGCCAGATCAACCTTGTGCTTCCCGACCATCCCTGGGAGAACGAGATGGTGAGCTTCCAGGTCGTCCGCGATGGGCATGCGAGCGCCAGCGTGCCGGTGTACTTCGGGTTCAACCGGCCTGTTATCTCCCTGGCCGAGCCCTCGTTTGCCGGTGGGCCGGTCTGGATCCGGGTGGAGAAGCCCTGGGGAAAGGGATGGCTGCGATACCCGTTCCACGCCGAGCCCTGGGACATGGGGCCCGGATCCTTCGAGGTTCGCTTCCAGGGACGGGAACTCCCGATGCTTTCGCTGCTCCCATATCCTCCCCTTGGATTGGGAGACTGGATGGTGGGCCTGCCCCGCGAGGCGCCGGCCGAGTACCGTCACCGGCTGCCTCTCCATCTTGTGTATTCGCTGGATCGGCCGGGCGTCTACCAGATCCGGTACACCGAGTACAGGATCCGGCCGGGAAGTGCGGGGAGGGCAATCCATCTGCGTTCCGACTGGACCGCGATCGAGATTCCGCCGTCGAGCGCGGAGTCCCGCCGCGCCTGGTTTCAGGCGTTCACTTCGTCGCCTCCCGAAGATCCGGTCGAGTTGCTTTCGAACTTCCTGCCTGGTCTGCTGGCGCAGCACGACGAGCTTGCTCTGCGGATGTTGGCGCGCTACCTCGACTCGCAGGATCCTCTGGTCCGGCAGTACGCCGCGTATGCGTTGAACTACTTCGACTCAACCCTGCTCGGCAGGGTCGTGCCGGGCCGCACGCCCCTTCGCGGCGGGGTGCGGTAGAGGCTCAGACAGCGACGATCGCAACGTCGCGGCCGGAAGCGCTGACAAGCCGCTGAATATCGTGCGGATCGCTTGTGAGAATGATTGCCTCCTGACGAAGAGCTGTCGTCACCACAACTGCGTCCACGACATCCACGGTGCCGGACCTTCCGAGCAGACGGCCTGCTTCGTGCGCCTCGCTCTGGCCGAGAGAAACGACCACACATCCGGCCAGGAAGCGCCGGAGTTGAGCTTGCCGGGGGGACCGGCTGACCTGGGCGACAACCGGCGCGGGAACCATGGGAAGGATTCCAAGTTCCAGGCGGGCCTTGTGCTCGGCCCACGTCCTTCGCTCGTTTCTGTCGGCGGCTACGAGAACGGCGGCGTCGTAGACGACGGTGGTCATGCCGGACGCCGGATTGTTCGCGCCGCTCGGAGCTGCTCCTGGACGCCGCGGCGCGCCTCATTCAACTCTTCCACAGTGAAGCGCCCGTGTCGCTTTTCCCACTGCGCGACCGCCGCCAAACCAGCCCGCCGCTGGAGCGCCTCGCGCGCCGCCACTGTCATCCACGCAGAAACGTTCATCCCTTCGCGGGCGGCCGCCGCGAGGATGTTCTTGTGGATGTCTGGATCTACCGTAATCGCAAGTTTTGGCGAAGGGTTGCCGCGCGGCATGGCAGTCTCCTACCACAGTAGGATACCACGGAGGCGGGACAGGACAGGTGGCAGAGTTCTGTTCGCCTGATCGCCGTGCGGCCGTGGTACAACGGCTAGCAGAATGCTCCTGACACGACGGGCCGTGCTGGCGGGCGCGGCTTCGGCCTGGGTTGGACCCGCGGCGCAGGCGGGCCCGGTCATCGACGCCCACGCCCATCTCTACCACCGTAGTCGCTCCACGTGGCGCGAGGACGACGGCAAGCTCATCGACGCGGCCGACAAGCTCGGCATTGAACAGCTCTGCTGCTCGATCCTGCCGCCGTCGCGGCCCGCGACTCCGGAAGCGTTCCGCGAGTGCAACGCCTGGGTGGCGGACGCGATGGCGCGCTTTCCCGGACGGATTCTGGGCTATTGCCACGTGAATCCCGGGTATACGCGCGAATCGCTCGAGGAGATCCGGCGCACGGTGGAAGACCGGGGCTTTATCGGCATCAAGATTTACAACGAGTACTTCGCCAACGAGCCGGTGCTGTTTCCCCTGGTCGAACTGGCGATTCAACTGCGTGTGCCGATTCTGCACCATGCGGGGCACGTGTCCTGGCTGCCGGGTCCGCAGCCGCGGATCTCCGACGGCGGCCACCTGGCGGACCTGGCGCGGCGGTACCCGGAAGCGCTGCTGATCTGCGCGCACATCTGCGGCGGCGGCGACTGGGAATGGACGCTCAAGGCGCTGCGTCCCGCGAAGACGGTGTTTCTCGATACGAGCGGGTCGGTGACCGACGATGGGGTGATCGAAGCGGCGGTCGCGCACCTCGGAGCTGACCGGCTGCTGTTCGCGTGCGATTCGTCGCTGACCGCGAGCGTCGGGCGGCTGCGGGGGGCGCAGATCAGCGGGACGGACCGGGCGAAGATCCTGGGCGGGAACATGAGCCGCATTCTGGCACGGCGGGGTGCGCGATGATCGACGTGAACGCGTACCTGGGGCCATTCGCGTTCCGGCGGCTGCGCGACCGGACGGCTCCCGCGCTGCTGCGCCGCATGGACCGCGCCGGCATTGCGCGCGCGTGCGTGTCGAGCGCCGCCGCCATTACGTACCGGAATGCACAGGCAGGCAACGAGGAAGTGTTCGAGGACGTGAAGGGCCACGGCGACCGCTTCATTCCGTTTGCCGTGCTGAATCCGGCGTACGCGGGCTGGCGCGAGGACCTGGCGATCTGCCACGAGCGGTTCGGGATGCGGGGCGTGCGGCTTTACCCGCGCTGGCACAACTACAGGCTGACGTCGCCGGAGTGCCGCGCGCTGGTGGCCGAGGCGGCCCGGCACGGCATGGTGCTGTCGATTCCGCTGCGGGTGGAGGACCGGCGGCAGCAATCGTGGCTGGTGGATGTGCCGGATGTCGATAAGGAAGAGATCGCGGCGCTGGTGGCCGATGCTCCGGAGGCGCGGTTCATTCTCGTAAACGGGTCGGGGTACCTGGCGTCGCGGCTGGGGCGTCCGGGGCTGCCGGCGAATTACGTGATGGACATCGCGCTGCTCAGCGTTGAACTGGCGAACGAAGCCGGGGCGCTGCTGCGGGTGCTGGGTCCGGACCGGCTGGTGTTCGGCACCGGGATACCGTTCCATTATCCGGAACCGGCGCTGGTGAAGCTGGAATTGTTGGACGTTTCGTCCGATGTGAAAGAGAAAATCCGGCGCGGCAACGCCGCACGATGGCTGTAGTGGGATACTTCGGATATGGACAAGCAGAAGAGCATCGACCTCCTGAATCAAGCAGTCGCCGATGAGTTGCAGGCGATCCACCAGTACATGTACTTCCACTTTCATCTCGACGATCAGGGCTTCAGCCCGCTAGCGCAATTGTTCAAGCGCATCGCGGTCACCGAGATGGGACACGTCGAGACGCTGGCGGAGAGGATCCTGTTCCTGAAGGGAGACGTCGAGATGGCCCCGGCCGGTCCGGTGGCGAAGGTGACGGATCCTTCGGCGATGCTGGCAAAGGCGGCGGAACTCGAGGCGCAGAGCGCGGTGGACTACAACCAGGCGGCGCTCAGGTGTTCCGAGAACGCCGATGCGGCGTCGAAGCAGATCTTCGAGCAGCTCGTGGGAGACGAAGAGAGCCACTACGACGTGTTCGACAAGCAGCTCGACAACATCAAGCGGTTCGGTCCGAGTTACCTGGCGCTGCAGTCGTTCGAGAAGCTGGAAGGGGAGCCGCAGGCGTAGGTTTGGCCGTTCACGGCGTGCCCGAGCGGATCGGATGATTTCCGCCATCGTTCCAGCACTCAACGAGGAATCGGGAATCGCCCGCACGATCGAGGCGCTGCGATCGCTGCCGGATCCGGTGGAAGTGATTGTCGTCGACGGCGGCAGCAGCGACAACACGGTCCCGATCGCTGAGAACCTGGGCGTGCGGGTGGTGCGGTCAGAACGGGGCAGGGGCGTGCAGATGAACCTAGGCGCCCTGGCCGCGACAGGGGAGGTGCTCTGGTTTGTCCACGCCGACACCACACCGTGCGCCGCCACGACGGCCCAGATGCTCCAGGCTCTGAGCCGCGGGCCGGTCGCGGGCGGCAACTTCACGCTGGTGTTCAACGGACGGTCGCCCGGGGCGCGCCTGCTGACCTTCCTGCAGCCGTTCATGAAGCGGCTGGGCTCCTACTACGGCGACTCGACGATCTTCGTGAAGCGCGAGACCTACTTTGCCCTAGGCGGCTTCAAACCCTATCCGCTTTTCGAGGATTCCGATCTGATCCAGCGCATCAAGCGCGCAGGAGAATTCGTTTCTCTGCCGGCGACCGTCAGGACATCCTCCAGGCGGTTCGAGCAGAGAGGCTTTTGCCTGACATGCCTTTGGTGGTCGAGTCTGCAGGTCCTCTACTGGATGGGAGTTCCGGCCGCCCGTCTCGAGAGATTATATGGACCGGTCCGCCGCAATTCTGCTTAATCTGGCTTTGGCTCACATGCTGGCGGCGGCCGGCCCGGATCCGGCGCCCTGGGATGCGCTGCTGAAGAAGTACGTGGACACCCGGTCTCGCGTGGACTATGCCGCGCTCGCGCGACAGGACCGGGAGGCGCTCGACGCGTTCCTGCGCGATGTCGCCGCGCCGTGGCCCGCCGCGATGGATTCAGCCGCGCGCAAGGCGGCTCTGATCAATGCCTACAACGCGCTCACGGTGCGGTGGATCGTGACCCACTATCCCGTGGCGAGCATTCAGAAGACCCCCAACCCGTTCAAGGCGGAACGGCACACGGTCGACGGCCGCACCGTTTCGCTCGATCAGATCGAAAGCGAACTGCGCGCGATGGGGGATCCGCGCGTCCACTCGGTTCTTGTGTGCGCCGCCCGCAGTTGTCCGCCGCTCCGGCGTGAGGCCTATACGGCCGGGAACCTGGAAGCGCAACTGGACGACAACACCCGGGCGTGGCTAGCCGATCCGCAGCTCAATGAGCTTAATCCGGACCGGAATCTGGCTTCCGTGAGTCCGATTTTCCAGTGGTACCGGGATGACTTCGATCCGGATCCGGGACTGCACGCCTTCCTGGCGCGGTATGCACCCGGGGATCAGGGGAACTTCGAGATCGAGTTCAAGGAGTACGACTGGGGACTCAACAACACATCCCCGCTCGGCAGCGATTATTCGAAGTGGGAGCTCTACGCGGACGCGGCCATGCATCAGCCGGCAGGGCGATGGATGCTCGCGGCGTTCGGACTGATCGCGGGCGGCGGCCTGTGGTGGCTCCTGCGGCGGCGGGGATGAGCGCGGCGGCCAGTAACGCGCGTTAGACGAACAGGGGCTTCACCACTTCGTACACTTCGCGCAACGCGTTCTGTGCGTCCTCGTCGAGCGGCGGGGTTTGGGCGCGGATGTCCCAGTTGGGGAAGATGCCGCGCAGATGCAGGATGTACTTGATCGCGGCGAAGCCGTACTCCTGGCAGGGAACGACCAGCAGCAGGAGTTTGGCAAAGATGTCGTAGGCATCCTGCTTTCTGTTGGCGTGCCAGGCGTCCCAGACCTTCACGTAGAGGTCGGCCCAGGAGGCGGCGGGCATGGTGCCGGCGCCGCCGCGCATGATCTCGTCGATCAAGGTGCGGCCGTGGGCGCCGCTGAAGACGGTCACGCGGCCGGCGGGATCGCCGGCTCGGAATTCGTTGATGCGGTAGAGCACGTTGCCGGTTTCGTCCTTGGCGAAGCGGACGCTGGGAACTTCGCGGGCGAGCTTCAGGACGAACTCGACGCTCATGTTGCCCGTGGTCTGGACGAACATCGGCAGCTTGCACGCCTTCCCGACCGCTTTGTAGTAGGCAAGGACTTCGTCGAGATCGAACTCGCCGCGGTCGCGGGTGGGGAGGGCGATGATCGCGTCGGGACCGAGCTTGTCCGCGTGCCTGGCGTACTCGACGGCGGAGGCGGTGTCCGGGCCCTGCACGCCGAGGACAACGACGGGCTTGCGGCCCTTGTTCAGGCGCATGACGGCTTCGGCGCCGCGCAGCCGCTCTTCGCGGGAAAGAAACGCATATTCACTCGCGCGCTGCGGCCACACGATGCCGTGGACGCCGGCGCGGTCGAGAAATTCGATCTGTTTGCCCAGGGCGCCGTGGTCGATTTCGTTCGCTTTCGTGAACGGGGTCTGCACGATGGGGAAGATGCCGCGGAAGCGCGGGTCGGGCGCGGCGTGACCGCACGAAGCGAGCAAACCGGCGCCGGCCAAGGCACGCAAACAGTCGCGCCGCGTGGAGAGAGCGTTCATTGGGATAGAATACGCCGGATGGCTTCAGGTGTCGAAACGGGCGGGCGGGCGCGCTATGCGGCGGCCGCGGTTTTCATGCAGATCCTTCTCGGGGTGATCTATTCGTGGTCTGTGTTTCGTGGACCGCTGGAACAATGGCAGGGGTGGTCGAAGGCGCAGTCGATCGCGCCCTACCGGTATTCGATCCTGGCGTTCGCGGTGGGAATGATCCTGGCGGGGTTCTGGCAGGACCGCAAGGGTCCGCGGCTGGTGGCGAGCGTGGGCGGGTTCCTGCTGGGCACCGGCTGCCTGGTGGCCGGGATGTTTTCGAGCACGGTGGCGGGTCTGGTCACCGGGTATGGATTGATCGCGGGCTTCGGCGTGGGCTGCGCCTACGTGACGCCGATCGCGATGTGCATCAAGTGGTTTCCGGATAAGCGCGGCATGATCGTGGGCTTGGCCGTCATGGGGTTTGGCGTGGGGCCGCTGCTGTTCGGGCCGCTGCTCGAAGTGCTGCTCGGCTCGGACCCGGCGCAGTACGGGACGACGATTCCGCGGACGTTTCTGATTCTGGCGGCGATCTTCTACGTCGGTGTGATCGGCTCGGCGCAGATGTACAAGATCCCACCTGTGGGGTGGAAACCGGCAGGCTGGAATCCGGCGAAGGGGAAAGGCGCCGCGGTCGACTTGCCGCCGCGCCAGGCACTGGGAACGTGGCAGTTTTATGGCTTGTGGGTGGTGTACTTCCTCGGGACGTCTGTCGGCCTGACGGCGATCGGCGAGGCGACGCCCCTGCTCCGCGAAATGGCGCAATCGACGGCGGTCATGTCCGCGGGAACGGCACTGGGCGTGATGGCGATCTTCAATGGGCTGGGGCGGCTGGGCTGGGGATCGGTCTCCGACCGGCTGGGCCGGCGGCCGGCGATCGTGGGCATGTGTGCGGTGTCGGTCTTCGCGTGTCTCGCGTTTCTGCGAGTGGCCACCGGTTTCTATCCGCTGTTGATCGGCCTATGCCTGGCGGCGTTCGCCTACGGCGGCTACCTGGCGTTGATGCCGTCGATGACGGCGGACTACTATGGGCCACAGAACGTGGGAGCGAATTACGGACTGCTGTTTACGGCGTGGGGCGCGTGCGGCTTCATCGTTCCGGGGTACTTTGCCTCGATCATGGACCGGGCGAAGGAAGCGGGGCAGCTTGCCGCCGGCTACCAGGAGGTGTATTTCAAACTGGCGCTGCTGGCGTTCGTCACTGCGCTTGTGGGTCTGATTCTCAGGCCGCCCGTGCACAAGGAGGACCTATCGTGAAATCGCTCGTACTGGCAGGCCTGATCTGTCTCGGTCTGGTCGGGTGCGCTGCGCCGCGGGCGCCGGAACCGAGCCGGATTATTTTCGTCCGGCATGCCGAGAAAACGGGCGACACCGGGGACGTCCCCCTGTCGGAAGCGGGCGAGAAGCGCGCGCGGGATCTTGTCCGCATCCTGGGAGACGCGAAGATCGAGAAGATCTATACAACCGACTTGCAGCGGACGGTCAACACGGCCAGGCCCCTGGCTGAGCGGTTGAACCTCCAGCCCGAAGTGTTGCCGATCGGGGAGACCGAGGAACTCGCGCGCCGTTTACGTTCGACGCCTCCGGGCGCCACCGTGCTCGTGGTGAGCCACAGCGGGCGGATTCCCGTGGTGGCGGAAAAGCTCGGGGTGAAGGCGCCGCCCATCGATGAATCCGAATACGACCGGATGACGATCGTGCTGCTGGCCGGGGATCGTGCGAGCGAACTGACCCTGCGCTACGGCGACTGAGAGCTCAGCTACCCTTGAGAAGGGAAGCGATGCAGAAGACAGTCCGGGTCTTTCGCGACTTTGCGTCGGCCGATGCCGCCGACCGCGAAGAGTATGCCCGAATGACTCCCGAGGAGCGCCTTCGCATGCTGTTGACGATGCGGCGCTGGTACGGTCCCGCCGATGAATCTGCCGAGAGACTGGAAAGAGTTCTTAGAGTCACTCAATTCGAGCGGCGTTGAATTCGTGATCGTGGGTGCGTTTGCGGTCGCCTATCACGGGCGCCCTCGATTCACGGGCGATCTGGACATCCTGGTGCGCCCGACGCCGGACAACGGCCGGCGAACGGTAAACGCGTTGCGGGAGTTCGGCTTCGGATCGGTCCCGATCGACGTTGAGGACTTTTTGTCGCCGGGAATGGTGATTCAACTCGGAGTGCGGCCGACTCGAATCGATCTGGTGACAGCCCTGAGCGGCGTCGACGCCGAAGAGGTGTGGCGATCGCGCGTCGCCGGCGTTCTCGACGGCGTGCCAGTGGCCTTTATCGACCTGGATTCGCTTAAACGCAACAAGCGCGCCACGGGGCGCGACCAGGACTTGGCCGACCTCGCGGCGCTTGAGTAGCGATCACTGGTGCTTCAGCGCGATCTCGGTGACGACGCGGTCCGGCGTGGAACCGCCGCCGCCGGTGGACGTGTTGACCACGTAGACGGCGTGCGCGGGTTCGTTGGCCGCCTGCGGCTCGGCAACGCGCTGGATCTTGAGGTCGCGGCTGCGAAGGTCGGCGCGGAGGACGTCCACCTGTTTATTGAGCGCCACGGTCATGACGGGCGTCTGCGCGGGCGTGGCCTCCACCGGGGTGCGGACCGCACGGTTCAGGTCGTTGACCTGCTGCGCATTGCGCGCCAGAACCACGAACATCATTTCGGTGCCCGGGCGATCATCGAAGCGGAAGCAGTGCTGCTCGGGGACGCGCACAGTTTTCCGGGCCGCGATGCGGTTGCTCTCTTCGGGCATCTCAGAAGACGGCAGCAGCGGCTGCCAGTTTCCGCTGGTTCCCTGATTCAGAATGTACAGGTAGCCGGCTTCGTTCGACTCGATTTCGAGAGCCACGCACTCGCCGCTGCGGAACGTGCGCTCGGAGCTGACCGGCTGTGCCTTTCCAGAAGCTGCATCGACCAGCAACAGGTTGTACCGCAGGCCGAGGCGGTGCGACACGGGCCGGATGGCGGCCTGGGTCTGGTTCACGACGGGCGGGGCAGGAGGTGTGGGCCGCGTCCGGTTCACGGCGTTCGTCGTCGAAGGAGCCGACGGCGGAGACGCCTTCTTTTGAGGCGAAGGCTGCGGCGCCGGCTGGCTGCCGGTCTGGGCGCGGTAATACAGGGCTCGCGGCGTCAGGTCCTCAGCGGAGAGGATGACCGCCAGCACAAAGGTGAGCGCTAGAGTCAATCGCAGTTTCACGGGCAAACTCCCTTGCACAGTATGACAGGTCCCGAGGGAAGCGGCGTTCCTTCGTTTGCTGTCTCCCCGGAGAGTGCATCCGCATGGCCAAACGGAAAACGGCCTGTGTTCAGCGGTTTGGCTCGCAGACGGGATGTCGCGGGGCGTCCACGATCTTGACACTTGGCAGAGGCGCCGCCAGCGAAACCGCGCCGAAGCAACGGGATCCAGTACCCTGAGGACTTTTGGTCTACTGCGTGCAACTGGCACCGGAGAACGCGGATGCGAGGTGTCGCCGTTAACTCGTTGAAAAGGCGAAAATTCTTGCAATCGCGGGGTGTCTTGCGTAAGCTAATTTACGGGATACGGCTAGGAGATCTCCTCAATGTGGACACAGATGTTTCCGACGCGAAGGATTCTGCCAGTGCTGGCGTCGCTGGCGGCGTGTGCCTCCCTGTTGGCGCAGACTGCACGGAGGGACGCAGACGTTACGTTCCTTGCTTCGTCCGGCAGGTCGGCGATCTACGCTCCGGGCACGGTGCTTGGCGCGGCGGCGGCGATGCCGCAGGCGGACGATCTCCGGATTGTGATCGTGGAGGGCGAAGGGGGCGTGAACAACGTCCGGCTTGGCTCGGCGACGCAACCGGTGGTGGAGGTGCGGGACCGCAACAACAATCCGGTCGCCGGCGCGAGCGTTGTCTTTCTGCTGCCGGATTCGGGTCCTGGTGGGGCCTTTGCCGGCGGGGCACGCTCCGTGACGGTGACCACGGACGCGGCCGGACGGGCCACGATGCCGGCCTTCGAGCCTGGTCAGATGGAGGGTCCGTTCCAGATCCGGGTCCAGGCGAACCATCAGGGAAGCACGGGTCAGGCGGCGATCAGCCAGACGAACACGCTGTCCGGCGCGGCGGCGGCTGCTGGAGAATTGCAGATTGCCATCCTGGAAGGCGAAGGGGGCATCAACAATATCCGGCGCGGTTCGGCGACACGGCCGGTGGTGGAAGTGCGGGACCGCAACAATGTGCCGGTACCGGGAGCGCTGGTAACCTTCACGCTGCCTGAGTTCGGCGCCAGCGCATCCTTTGTGGACGGCAGCCGGTTCTTCACCGTCGCGACCGACGCCAATGGCCAGGCCACGGTGCCATCGATGCGGCCCAACGCAGTAGAAGGCCGCTTCCAGATCAACGTGTCGGCGTCGAAGGATGGCCAGACGGCGACCGCTACCATCAGCCAGACCAACATGCTCGCAGGTGCGGCCGCGGCAGGCGCGACAGGCGCGGGGCTGTCGGCGGCGGCGAAAATTGCGATTGTCGGCATTGTTGCCGCCGGCGCGGTCCTCGCCGGGGTGTGCGGATCGGGGAATTGCGGCAGCGACAATGGCAGCACGAATGGGGTCCGGCAGACCACGCCCGGCGCGCGCATCGGCATCGGCAGCGGGCCCGTCTTCACGGGGCCGTAGCGATTAGGGGTCAAGACGATGAGATATACCGCAATCACTGTACAGATTCTGGCGCTTGCTCTGGCGGGTGCGGCGATGGCGGCCGGACCGGGGAAGAGCCGGCTGGCGGCCGGGCAATCCGCCGAGGGATTCGGATCGGCCTTGATGGGCTTCGTGGCGGGAGAGAACGGCGTGCGCGGGTTGTACGGCATCCCGGGCGCGAGCCGCTTTGGCGAAGTGGCGCCGATTGCCGGGTTGTCCGCAGTGACGGTCGCACCGGGAAAGAGCTTTGCGATCGGATTGACTGGCGGCGGCGCACGAATCATCGATCTGGCGTCGGGCGCGGCGGTGGACATCGAAGGCGGGTTCGCGGGTGCGGATCGTGTGACGTTCAGCCCGTCCGGCACGGCGGCCTTGATCGAGCAGAGCGGGAGCGGCGCGGCGCAACTGGTGACGGGGCTGCCGGACCATCCCGCGGCCGGCGGGCAGTTTCTGCTGAACGGAGCGGTCTCCTGGGCGGTGAGCGACGACGGCGCACAGGTCCTGGCGGCCAGGCGCGACGGCGTGTGGCTTTTGACGTCGGACGGCGCGGTCCCCGTGGCGCACCTGAGCGACTTCGGCGCGCTGGCCTTCGCGCCCGGGAGCCACGAGGCGGTCGTCGCCGATTATGGCTCGCACGCGGTGACGCTGCTCCATCCGGTAGAAGGAGGCTATGCGGCGGCCCGTCTGGCGGGGGCCGGCGAGGGCATCGATTCGCCCCGTTACGCGGCGTTCGCCGGGACGGCAGTGCTGATCGCGAGCGGCGCCGCAGCGAAGCTGTGGTGGGTCGACGGCACGACCGGCGCGGTGGAGCCGATGGAACTGCCCGCTCGCGCCAGCCGTTTGGACGCCACTGCATACGGCCTGTTTGTGATCTCAGCGGCGGCTGGTGAACCGGCATGGCTGGCCGGCCGGGAAAGGGAACTCCGGACGGCTGTACTTCGTGCCGGCCGCGGAGTGATGTGTAGTGTGCCGGGAATGGAATAGACCTATGAAGCAGACCTGCCCTCCTTTCGCGATCTTCCTGACGGCGCTTCTCGCCGCGGCGATCCTGCTGGCGGCGCCGGCGAACGCGCAAACGCTGAACGTGGGGTGTCCGGCTCCGCGCGCCCACCAGTTCGAGTTCTATGAGAGCGCCGCAACGGCTAGCGGCGGCCAGCCAACCTACTTCTTCGAGGTGATTGCGGGCGCGTTGCCGACCGGTCTTGAGTTGAACGAAACCGGACCGCTGGACGGCACTCCGACGGCGGTTGGCATTTTCACGTTCACCGTGCAGGTCGCGGACAACAATGACGACGTAGCGCAGCGCGAGTGCCGGATCGAAGTCCGGCCGCGCGTCGACGCCGGCTGTCCGTTGAGCTTCGCCAACGTTGGATCGACCTACTCCAGTTCGATTCCCGCAACCGGGGGTTTTCCTCCGTACACCTATGGCGTGGACGTAACGCCCTTCGGCTCGTTTCCACCTGACCTGGTTTTGGATCCTGCGACCGGCGCGATTTCGGGGATTCCGCGAGCCGAAGGGAGTCATTCCTTCGGTCTCCTCGTCACCGATTCGGCCGGATACACGTTCCGTTCCCGCGGTTTCGAGCGGCCCGACTGCACCATCACGGTGTTTCCTCCGGTCCCGATCTCTGCGTCCTGCCTTCTGCCGCCGGCGCTTCTTGGCGAGCCGTTCCAGGGACAGGTGACGGCCTTTGGAGGGGCGCCACCACTGCGCTATACGCTGGCATTCGGTTTGATTCCTCCCGGCCTGTCGCTCGATCAGGACACGGGCACGATTGGCGGCGTCCCCACGACGCCGGGCGGGTTCAACTTCACGGTCGGCGTCGGAGACAACTTCGGTAGCCAAACCGCCCTGGCCGAGTGCCGCGCAGTCGTCACGACTCCCTTGCAGGCGGCCTGTCCCAGCACACCGGGTCAGGTTGGCGTTTCCTATAGCAGCACGGTCGCGGTGACGGGCGGCACGGCGCCCTATACGTTCCAACTGGTGTCCGGCCAATTGCCGCCGGGGCTGTTTCTGAATACGTTCACCGGAGCGGTCACCGGCACGCCGCTTGAGGAAGGATCCTATCCGATCGTCATTCGGATTTCGGACAGCTCCAACCCGCAGTTTGATAGCTTCGACTACTACAATGGGACCCTTGCGTCCAACCTGACGACGGACCTGGAATGCGTGATCGAGATCACGCCCCCTCCGCCGCCGCTTTCGGCCACGTGCGCGGTGGGATCGGGCGTCGTTGGAACGCCGTACTCGAGTGGCGTCGCGGCGAGCGGCGGCACCGGACCCTACACCTTCACACTCGTGAGCGGCCAACTGCCCCCGGGCCTGACGTTCGATCCAGCGACAGGACAAATCGCGGGCACGCCGCTGACGGCCGGCGCGTTTGCGTACCGTGTGCGGGTCCAGGACAGCAGCTCCCCGGTGCAAACGGTCGAGACTGATTGCACCATCGTGATCGATCCGGCCCCTCTGACCGCCGCGTGCGCCGTGGGTCCAGGCCAGAGAAACCAGCCATACGCCGGTGCGGTGACGGCCACCGGCGGTTCGCCGGGATATGGCTTCCTTCTGACAGCGGGGGCCCTGCCGCCGGGCTTGACGCTTTCAGCAGGAGGGTTGATCGCCGGGACGCCGACGACGGTGGGGACGTTCCCGTTTGCGGTCACGGTGACCGACTCAGAGAACGACACGGCGCTGGCGGAATGCTCCATTACGATCAGCAGCGATGCTCCGCCGCTGACGGCCGCGTGCGCAGTCAACCCGGGGCAGGCTTCCGTGCCCTTCAGCGGCGCGGTGGTGGTGTCCGGGGGCGAGCCGGGGTATACATTCGCCGTGACAGGCGGGACAGTGCCGGGAGGTCTCACGCTGAACCCGGCAACGGGTGCGATCGGTGGGACACCCGACGGACCCGGTTTCTCGGTATTTGACGTGACGGTGACGGATTCGGCCGGCACGACAGCCACGGCCCGCTGCACGGTGCCGGTGGACGCGACGCCGGTAGTCCCTGCGTGCGCCGCCGGTCCGGGCACGGTTGGTGCGCCGTACCAGGGGAGAGTTTCGGTCACGGGAGGCCAGCAGCCGTTCCTGTTTGAGGTGATCTCGGGCTCAGTGCCGCCCGGCTTGCTGCTTGACCCGCGGAGTGGCGGCCTCTCGGGGACCCCGGTGACACCGGGCTTCTACACATTCGGCGTGCAGGTCACACACGCCGGCGCCGGCGCGGGAGTCACCGAGTGCGGGATCCAAGTGAGACAGCGGCCGCTCGTCACCGGATGCCAGATCGGTGCGGCGACGGCCGGCCAACTGTTTAGCGGACGCATCACGGCCAGCGGCGGCGAATCCCCGTACGTGTTCACGCTTGCGCCGGATTCTATCCTGCCGCCGGGCTTGGCCCTGGGAGCGGACGGATCTGTGACCGGCGCTCCGACGGAAGCGGGCCAGTTCCCCTTCACGGTGCTGGTGAGCGATTCGGCTCCAGGGGAGTTCCGGCAGACGCGTCCTCAGACGTGCAGTCTGACGGTGGCGCCTGAGCCCCTGCAGACCCGTTGTAACCTGCCGCGTGGCCTGGTCGGCAGGCCGTTCCCGGCCGCTACGTTGCGTGCCAGCGGCGGGACGCCCCCGTATCGCTGGGCGCTCGAGTCGCGCTTCGTCCCGGGACTGGCGCTCAGTCCTGACGGGAGCATTACGGGAGTACCCACAACGGTGGGCCGTTATCCGTTTACCGCCAGCGTCACCGACTCCGGCACAGGCGGCCTGCAGCAGAGCGCCACGCTTTCCTGCGAAATCATCGTGGACGTCACCGGTCTCAGCACCGCTTGTCCGCTGGGATTCGCCCGGACGGGAGCGCCGTACGCCAGTGCGTTCACCGTCGACCTGGGTACGGCCCCGTATCAGTGGTCGGTCGCCAACGGGGCGCTGCCTCCGGGACTCGTCCTGAATCCGGAAACAGGTGGGTTGGCGGGAACGGCGAACCAGGCCGGCGCCTTCAACTTCGTCGCCGAGGTGCGTGATTCGGGTTCCGGCGAATTCGCGCAACGCCACCAGTTCAGTTGCGAGATCGACGTCGCTCCGTCGCTCGAGGTCTCGTGCGCGCTGCCGCCGGGCACGGTGGACCAACCGTACTCCGGTGCGGTCAACGCAACCGGCGGGCTCTCGCCGCTGTTCTTCACCGTCAGCAGCGGAACCCCACCGCCTGGGGTCGGCGTGCGTACCTTGTCCGGCAATGTCCTGGGGGCTCCGCGGGAAGCCGGGCAGTTCACGTTCAACGTCGCGGTGCGCGACTCCGCCCCGGGTGATTTCCAGGCCCAGGTGGAGACCGCGTGCACAGTTGAGATCTCGGCCGAGGAGCGGCCGCCCGTCAATGTCGATGTCACATCGGTTGACCAGGCCCCGCCGGGCGCGACGCCGCGGATTGGCGTGCAGACCCGGCAGGCGCTGCCGACTACCTTGTCCGGCACGATCGCCCTGGAGTTCACCGCCGACGCCGCCGCGCCGGCTGGATACTCCGACCCGGCGATGCAGTTCGCCAGCGGCGGACGGCAGGTGAGCTTCATCGTTCCCGAAGGCTCGACGGAAGCGCTGGTTCCCCAAACCGGCCTGATCCAGCCCGGCACAGTCGCGGGGAGGATTACGGCTCGTTTGGTCCGCCTCGAAGGGTTCGGGGGGGCGAATGTGCTGCCCGATCCGACCCCTGCGCGCCAGATCATTGTGCCACGGCTGGCTCCGGTGATTGTCCCGGGCAGTCTGCGGATCCAGAACGTGACGCCGGCCGGGTTCGAGGTCCGGATGGTTGCCTACTCGACGCCGCGCGACCTGACAAATGCGCGTCTCACCTTCGAGTCGGTGTCCGGACCGGCGTTGGAAGGCGAGACAACGTTCCAGGTGGACTTGGCCAACACGGCCCGTCAATACTACGACTCGCCGGCAGGGTTACAGAACGGCGGCGTGTTCGAACTCAGGATTCCGTTTACGGTCTCGGTGCCTGTGGCGCTGCGCGTGACGGTGACGCTGTCGAACTCTGTCGGGACGTCGGCGCCGGCGACCGGGCAGTAGGCAGGCGTGCGGCTTTTGCGTTCCGTAAGGAATCGCTTTAGAATTCGGCCATGGACGCCCAATTGCGCGCGCTCGCCGATCCGACCCGGCGGACGATTCTCGCCCTCGCCTGGGAAGACGGCGTGTCCGCCGGCCAGCTCGCCGCGCATTTCCAGGTGAGCCGGCCCGCGATTTCTCAGCACTTGAAGGTGCTGCTGGATGCCGCCCTGGTGTCAGTCCGCAAGGACGGAACACGGCGGTTCTACAAGGCTGACCACGCTACAATGGCCGATCTCCGCGACCAGATGGCACGTCTTGGCGGCAGCCTGCACGAGGATGCGGGCGGGAAGCGCCGGAAGAAGAAGAAAAAGAAGAAGTAGCCGCTTATGCCCTTGCGCGACGACATTCTCAACCCGATCCCCGGGGACAGTCCGGGAGGCGTCAGCCTCCGGTACGATCCGGTCTACGACAAGATCAAGGAAGCCAGGAGAGAGGAAGAGGCACTCAACCAGGGCGCCTGGAAGACTGAATTCAAGGTAGCGGACTGGCCCCTGGTCATTCCGGCTCGCCGGCGAGGCAATCGCCACGAAGAGCAAGGATCTGCAACTGGCGGCATGGCTGACCGAGGCGCTTCTGGTGCGTGAAAGCTTCGCCGGACTGGCTGAGGGACTGAGTCTCTGCCAGCGGATGATCGAGACGTTCTGGGATTCGCTCTTTCCAGAGCTCGATCCGGAAGACCTGGAGATGCGGGCGGCTCCGCTGAACTGGATCGGCATGAAGCTGGACCTGCCGTTGCGCAGGGCGCCGCTGGTGCAGACCGGTCTGGGCTATTACCTGTACAAGGAATCGCGCACTGTCGGCTACGAAGCGCAGGCCAAGACCGATGCCGAGAAGAAGAACCGCCAGAAGATGCTGAAGGAGGGGAAGCTCGCCGCTGAGGACTTCGACAAAGCCTTCGAGGAAACGCCGAAGATCTTCTACGCGAAGGCTGAACGGGATCTGGACGCGTGTCTGGAAACGCTGACTTCGCTGCACGCGGTCTGCGAGGAGAAGTTTGGCGGGGAAGCGCCTTCCTTCTCCCCGCTTGAGCAACTGCTCAAGGAGATCCGCCACACAGTTCACGCTCTGCTGGAGAAGAAACGCGAAAAGGAGCCCGATCCGGTGGAGCCGGAGCGCGAGCCCGAGGCTGCGGCCCTGGAAGCTGGAACGGCCGCCGCCGCGGAACCGGGACAGGCGCCGGCGCTGGCGTCCATGACGTTTGCCCTGCCGGCTTCAAGCGAGCCTCCGGACCGGCGGGAAGCCGTGGCATCTGTCGCCGCGGCGGCCGCGTACCTCCGGCGGCAGGACCCGTTGAGTCCGGCACCCTACCTCATGATGCGGGGACTGCGGTGGGGTGAGCTGCGCGCCGCCGCCGAATTGAGCGATCCCACTCTGCTGGAGGCTCCTCCGACGGAGATCCGCCAAACCATCAAGCGGCTGGCGGTCGACGGCAAGTGGTCAGAACTGCTCGAGGCGGCTGAGAACGTCATGGCGCTGCCGTGCAGCCGCGCCTGGCTGGACCTGCAGCGCTTCGTGGTGGAAGCCTGTGTCTCCTTGGGCGAACAGTATTTCCCGATTGCAAAGGCGATTCGCTCGGGCTGAAAGCCCTGTTGCGCGACGTTCCCCAACTCCTGGAAGCCACGCTGATGGATGACACCGCCGCAGCGAATCCACAGACGCGGCAGTGGCTGTTGGATCTGCTTGCCGAGCCGGTGGAAGCGCCGGCCGGCGAAACCGACGCTAAGAAGTCTCGCCTGGACCCGGCTGTGACCGGCAGTCCCGCGCCGGGATGGCGGAAGAAGTTCGCCGGCAGCTATGAACTCGCCAAGGCCGCCGTCCGGGCCGGCGACGCCGAAGGTGCGATGGCTCTCCTGCGCGAGGACCTGCAGCGCCAGCGTTCCGGCCGCGGCCGCTTCCTCAGGCTCCTGGAACTGGCCGATATCTGTCTGCTCAGCGGCAAGGACGAAGTCGCCCAACCGATCATCGAAGATCTCGCGGCGACCATTGACGCCCACAAGCTCGATGAATGGGAAGAACCAGACCTGATTGCCGGGGCTCTGTCTTTCGTCGCCCGTGGGAGCAAGAAGATCTCCGGCGATGCGAAAGAGAAGAAGAAGTACTTCGACCGGATCTGCCGGCTTGACCCGGTTCGGGCCCTCGAAGTGTCGTAGCGCGGACGGAAGCGCCCAGCGTCCGCCCGCGCCTGGTCATTGGAGCGTCACAAACGTCCCGTGGGGCTGCTCCGACTGGCATTGGACGCGATAGTAGTAGAGGGTTCCGGGGCTGAGTCCGGTGAGTTCTACGGCCCGCGGCCTCTCGACCCCGGTGGCTTCGGTGGGTTCACCGCCTCCGTCGGAGGTGCGCTCCGGAAGCACACCTTGCCGCGGAAACTCCTCCGGTGAATAGTCGACGTAGCATGGCGCGCTATCCGGGGCGGTGTAGTGAACGCTGGCTCCGGTCTGCGTGATGTCGATGACTCTTGTGTTCCGCACTTTGCCCTGGCGGCTCTCCAGTTCACCGATATCGGCGCCTGGGGATCCACCGTCGCTCGCCGCGGAAACGAAGGGCGACTCGGACTGCAGCCGGAAGTTGTTTGCCGCGAAGTCAAACCAGCGGACGGCCGCCATGCGCTCTCGTACGTTCGATCCCGGCACGCAGGTGATGTGCTCGAACCCCGCCCAGAACGCTTCGCACGCGGCGGTCGAGTAGTTGTTCGGCCACGGCGGCTGGTAGCTTGCCGAGGTCGAGCTGATAGTGACCCCCGGGATGACCACGTTGTGGGAGATCACCGAGTTGCGGTGCGTCTGATCGAAGGCTTCGCGGATCGAGCCGGTGACAGGGGGGACATACCCTTGCTGGAAGAACGCACTGGGAATCGCCCCATGATTATTGTCGTTGTTTGAGGAAAACAGATTGTTCCGTATCACCAGCCCCGCCCGCCGGCCGTTGTTATGGGAGTAGAAGCGGGGCGACGAGCCGCGGTTGTCAAACACGGTATTCCTCTCCACGACAATGTCCTCGGTCGGCCATTGCACGAGCAGAAAGCCGCCCGTGAGACTGCCCGGAGGTCCGGCGCCCCCGATGAAGGAAGGGTTGGCGCGATAGGTGTAAAAATCGTGATCGTAGGTGAGGTTGTTGAAGATGCGCACCCGCGCAGTGGCCGGCGTCCCCCACGTCAGCATATTGTCCTGCCCCTCCACTTGGATGGCCTGTCCGATACGGCGGAACGTGTTGTAAGAAATATCCACGTCCGAAATCCGATTTCCGGTGACTCGCGGACTGAGCAGAATCGCCGGACCGGTGGGAACCGCATCGACCCAGCTTCCATCGAAGATATTGCCCTCGATTCGAATGCGGATGCCGCGTTTGAATTCGATCCGGTGACGGTTGTAGTGGATAAGTCCTTTGTCCCCGGGTTTGCCGGCGATCAGCGTGTCGGGCGCGTAGAACGTATTGCGCGTAACCGTGACATCCGTTGGAAGGGTTGCGGGATTCCCGCCACCTTCCTCGGCGAACAGGCAAATGCCGGCACAATCTCCGACATAGTTGTTGTGGATCTTCTTGCGCGCGCCCAGGGTCAGCAGGAAGACGAGGACGCTGGCGGGCGAGGCGCCGTCGAGACCGCTCTCGAAATAGTTCGAGACCCGGTTGTACGGGCGCCACGAATTGAACCTGTGGATATGGCTGTCGATCACCGCATGATCGTCGCCGTACAACAGAAGGACCGAGGTTGTCCGGTAGGGAAATCCCCGTCCGTCGAACAGGCAACGGTCGAAGACCCAGCGCGTCGGGTTCTGATACTGGCTTGCGTTGGTCGTGAAGTCGGTGACGATGAACTGAACGATCCGCTCAGGGTCCACCGACAGGAAGCCGCCTTCGGCCGCGCCCGCTTCCAGGTCCAACTGGACTTCGGTGCTTGAGAGCACCGTGAACACGTGGCTCGTATTGAACGCAGCGTTCGATGTCCCGTCGATATTGAGCGTGTTCTTGGCCCGCAAAGTTCCGCAATCCGCTGCGCAGAAGAGCGAACCCGGAGGCTCTCCGTCGGCCCGGGCCAGGAGTGTGAGCGAAGTCGTTCCTCCCGAGGCACTCCAGATTCCGTTCAACGCCGGGTTGGACGAGCCGGAGATCTCGACGGCGTTGCGCACTGTGTTTAATCCGGCGCCGGCGGCCGCCAGAGTGACACCACCGCCTGAAGTCACTCCCGTGACCGTCTGCGCCTCTCTGTTGCTGAGCCCGTGCCGGGTTGCGGTCACGCACACCGCGGGCGCTCCGGCACATGAGACGACCGCTGTCGAGGGTGCGTTGACGATGTATCCCGTTCCCGGAGTCCATGCGCCGCTCAGCGTCTGGCCTTCAGGCCGAAACGTAGTCGCCGTCACGTTCGACACGCGGAAGCAGCCATTCGCTCCCGCAACACCCTCGACTTCGGCGACGCACACCCGGTCGAACGTGTTGTTCAGGCCGTGCGGCGCTTCGGTGGTGATCGTGTTGCCGCTAATCCCGGTGACGTTCAACTCGACCCGCTGATACTCCTCATGCGGTTGAATCGTGAACTGGATTCCGGCGAAGCGCCATCCATGGGATTGCCCGTCA
>JADJWL010000021.1 GCA_016716385.1 Bryobacterales bacterium
GTGGGGCGGCGCGGTTGCGTGGGCGGGATCACGTGGTATGAGATGTATTCATACACGCAGTCCGGGCGCATGACCAAGCGCCGGCTGCGGCTGAGTTCAGCGGCGTGATACGCGATCTCGGCGACACCACCGCCAGCTGACACGCAGGGCAGGCTCACGACGGCGACCTACCCGCTCACCGGCGAGCAGCATACCTACGAGTTCGACACGATGGGGCGTCCGCAGAAGCTGCGGGACCAGTCGTGGACGTATCTCGTGGGACACGACCTACGGGGCCGCAGACCAGATGCTGACGCTGGCCACGCCGCAGTGGACCGAAACCCGGCAATACAACGCGCGTTTGCAGTTGACGCGGATCCAGCAGGGTCTGCGTTTCACCTGGAGTACCGGTATGCGGCGTCGGGCAACAACGGGCGGGTGACGCAGAGAAGGACTGGGCGTCGGGCGAGGAGATCAACTACTCCTGTGACGTCTGGAACAGGCTTTCGGCGGCGCGGACGACGGGTCCGGAAAGGGGCAGGCGTTTATCCACGACGGGTCAGGAACCGGCTGTCGCAGACGGTGACGAAGGGGGTCGAGCGCCGCAGCAGTTCCTGAACTACAACGGGCTGACGAACCGGATTTCGGACTGGCAGTACGCTTACGACGCCAACGGAAATTTGACGGCGATGCCCTCGATGTGGGGATGACGTATGACGTCGAGAACCGGCTGACGGCGGCCAACGGCGAGGAGTACGGCTACACGCCGGACAACCGGCGGGTCTACAAGAAGCAGGCTGACGGGACCGAGTGGGTGTACTTTTACGGCGTGACGGGGCAGCGGCTGGGGACTTTACCGGCTGCACCGGACGCCGACGTGGCTGGAACCGTGGCAGCAGGAGCGGTACTTCGCGGGGCGGAGGCCGAAGCAGGAGAACCGGATCGGGTCGGTGAACGGGAAGTATTGGGCGCACGGGGAGAATTACACGGGGCAGGGTCCGTGGAACGACGAAGCGTTCGCGACGTACTACCGGGACAGCGGGACAGGGCTGGATTACGCGGATCAGCGGGTATTACAGGCAGCACGATGGGGCGCTTTTGACGCCGGATCCGTACCTGGCGACCGGGGGTCCGGCAGAGCCGGGGAGTTGGAACCGGTACGCGTATGTCGAGGGCGACCCGGTGAACAAGGTGGATCCGACCGGGTTGTTCTGGGAACCACCAAGCCTGATGGCACCGCCGACATGCTGGGCGGCGACATGGGCGGAGGCGGAGGCGCCATCTGGATCGGCGCGGGCTGGTCCGGAATGACTTGGGGTGAGATCGCGATTTCGGGTCGCGGGCCAGAAGGCCGAGGCGTGGTGGCTGAATCTGCCGGCTGCGTACTGGTCTCCGCAAGCGGGGCAAGCCGTCGGAGGAGGCGATGCCTCCGGGGGCTCGATCACCAGTGCTGGTCAGGCCGCCGGTCTAGCCCGGGAGGCCCTGGACAGGTTGACAGGACGTTGCAAAGAGATCCTGCCTGTAGGCAAGCTGCGTGAACATATCGACAAAGTCCGATTCATCGACGCCACGCGGGCATGACCGTGCACCAAACTTGGGAACGGCAACTCAAGCTCTCTGCTTGATGAGGGTGGGCCAAGTGTCCGGGCATACAATCTGCGGAACGGCGATAGCTATACGAAGTGGATCGTCCTCAAGCCTGACTTTTATGGTGGAAATGAATCTCTCTCCACGGTTCAGCAAGGAGGTACGTTGATCCACGAACTTCTCCACAATTTCTTCGGGGCAGACCACGAAGGACTCATTAGACATCTCCGAATACCTCCGTCGCATTCGGTAGGAGATGGCAGCCGCATCACCGACTGGATACTAGGGGGCTGCCCAGCGGATCGAAGGAGGGGGCGTTGAGCCAGAAGGGATTCGGAGTTCTCGTATTGCTTCTTTGCAGCCTCATGATTGCGGCTATGTTTGCCGCACCGGAACCGACGCTTATACCGTTGCAAAGTGGCAGCTGCGGTGAAACGAGGTATGAATCAGGCTTGTTGGTCAACCAAGATCTCACGCTGTATCTGGCAGAAAGCTTTACCAGGAATGCTCAAAGGCGGCCGTGCACGTGTTGAAATGGTATGGTTGGCCGCAGATCGGGATGACTTCAACGAGGAGTGGACGGGAAAACTTAGCTCTGAAGTCGACTACGCCTATTGGTATAGTCTTTATCGCCGGACGCGTGGACAACTGAAGCCAATGGCACAGCTGACAAAAGCAGAGATGGGTACAGTACTTCGGGTGCGTGATTCTCGAGGAGTACACCGGCAGGTGCTGGAGGGTTCAGACCCGCTCGACTTCGGGTTAATGATCAAAAAGGAGGATACTTGAAGTCCGCCCAGGCAAGCCACCAGTAGATGCCAGATGGGGACAGAGTTGCAAACTCATCATCTACGCTACCTCAAAGGCGAACTTGAGCGAGGAACAAGGAATCGAGCTATCTAGGCAGGTGCAGGTCAGATTCGGTGTGGAGAGGGTAGAGGTCAACGTCGATAGGAATGGCTGGTTCATGTACAGCAGTTCCTTCCCCGTAGTTACCGGTTCGGGCCTGTATCGGTGCCGCCAAACAAGAGTGATTACGATAACTCATTCAAGATGCATTGTGGGAACACCGGTCCACTAGATTCGCCCCAGGGAATCTCATGCATCACGTGGCCCATGGAGTAGGCTGGACACGCCGGTGTCACGCATGGCTGGGGCCGGCGGACCGCCGCCAAGTGGGGCGGCGCGGGTTGCGTGGGCGGGATCACGTGGTATGAGATGTATTCATACACGCAGTCCGGGCGCATGACCAAGCGCCGGCTGCGGCTGGAGTTCAGCGGCGTGATACGCGATCTCGACACCACCGCCAGCTTCGACACGCAGGGCAGGCTCACGACGGCGACCTACCCGCTCACCGGCGAGCAGCATACCTACGAGTTCGACACGATGGGGCGTCCGCAGAAGCTGCGGGACCAGTCGTGGACGTATCTCGTGTGGGACACGGCCTACGGGGCCGCAGACCAGATGCTGACGCTGGCCACGCCGCAGTGGACCGAAACCCGGCAATACAACGCGCGTTTGCAGTTGACGCGGATCCAGCAGGGGTCTGCGTTTCACCTGGAGTACCGGTATGCGGCGTCGGGCAACAACGGGCGGGTGACGCAGCAGAAGGACTGGGTGTCGGGCGAGGAGATCAACTACTCCTATGACGTCTGGAACAGGCTTTCGGCGGCGCAGACGACGGGTCCGGAGTGGGGGCAGGCGTTTACTTACGACGGGTTCGGGAACCGGCTGTCGCAGACGGTGACGAAGGGGTCGGCGCCGCAGCAGTTCCTGAACTACAACGGGCTGACGAACCGGATTTCGGACTGGCAGTACGCTTACGACGCCAACGGAAATTTGACGGCGATGCCCTCGATGTGGGGGATGACGTATGACGTCGAGAACCGGTTGACGGCGGCCAACGGCGAGGAGTACGGCTACGCGCCGGACAACCGGCGGGTCTACAAGAAGCAGGCTGACGGGACCGAGTGGGTGTACTTTTACGGCGTGACGGGGCAGCGGCTGGGGACTTACCGGCTGCACCGGACGCCGCCGACGTGGCTGGAACCGTGGCAGCAGGAGCGGTACTTCGCGGGGCGGAGGCTGAAGCAGGAGAACCGGATCGGGTCGGTGAACGGGAAGTATTGGGCGTACGGGGAGAATTACACGGGGCAGGGTCCGTGGAACGACGAAGCGTTCGCGACGTACTACCGGGACAGCGGGACAGGGCTGGATTACGCGGATCAGCGGTATTACGGGAGCACGATGGGGCGGTTTTTGACGGCGGATCCGTACCTGGCGAGCGGGGGTCCGGCAGAGCCGGGGAGTTGGAACCGGTACGCGTATGTCGAGGGCGACCCGGTGAACAAGGTGGATCCGACGGGGTTGTTCTGGGAACCACCAAGCCTGATGGCACCGCCGGACATGCTGGGCGGCGACATGGGCGGAGGCGGAGGCGCCATCTGGATCGGCGCGGGCTGGTCCGGAATGACTTGGGGTGAGATCGCGATTTCGGGTCGCGGGCCAGAAGGGGCCGAGGCGTGGTGGCTGAATCTGCCTGCTGCGTACTGGTCTCCGCAAGCGGGGCAAGCCGTCGGAGGAGGCGATGCCTCCGGGGGCTCGATCACCAGTGCTGGTCAGGCCGCCGGTCTAGCCCGGGAGGCCCTGGACAGGTTGACAGGACGTTGCAAAGAGATCCTGCCTGTAGGCAAGCTGCGTGAACATATCGACAAAGTCCGATTCATCGACGCCACGCGGAGCATGACCGTGCACCAAATCCTTGGGAACGGCAACTCAAGCTCTCTGCTTGATGAGGGTGGGCCAAGTGTCCGGGCATACAATCTGCGGAACGGCGATAGCTATACGAAGTGGATCGTCCTCAAGCCTGACTTTTATGGTGGAAATGAATCTCTCTCCACGGTTCAGCAAGGAGGTACGTTGATCCACGAACTTCTCCACAATTTCTTCGGGGCAGACCACGAAGGACTCATTAGACATCTCCGAATACCTCCGTCGCATTCGGTAGGAGATGGCAGCCGCATCACCGACTGGATACTAGGGGCTGCCCAGCGGATCGAAGGAGGGCGTTGAGCCAGAAGGGATTCGGAGTTCTCGTATCGCTGCTTTGCAGCCTCATGATTGCGGCTATGTTTGCCGCACCGGAACCGACGCTTATACCGTTGCAAAGTGGCAGCTGCGGTGAAACGAGGTATGAATCAGGCTTGTTGGTCAACCAAGATCTCACGCTGTATCTGGCAGAAAGCTTTACCCGGAGAATGCTCAAAGGCGGCCGTGCACGTGTTGAAATGGTATGGTTGGCCGCAGATCGGGATGACTTCAACGAGGAGTGGACGGGAAAACTTAGCTCTGAAGTCGACTACGCCTATTGGTATAGTCTTTATCGCCGGACGCGTGGACAACTGAAGCCAATGGCACAGCTGACAAAAGCAGAGATGGGTACAGTACTTCGGGTGCGTGATTCTCGAGGAGTACACCGGCAGGTGCTGGAGGGTTCAGACCCGCTCGACTTCCGGGTTAATGATCAAGAAGTAAGGATACTTGAAGTCCGCCCAGGCAAGCCACCAGTAGATGCCAGATGGGGACAGAGTTGCAAACTCATCATCTACGCTACCTCGAAGGCGAACTTGAGCGAGGAACAAGGAATCGAGCTATCTAGGCAGGTGCAGGTCAGATTCGGTGTGGAGAGGGTAGAGGTCAACGTCGATAGGAATGGCTGGTTCATGTACAGCAGTTCCTTCCCCGTAGTTTACCGGTTCGGGCCTGTATCGGTGCCGCCAAACAAGAGTGATTACGATAACTCATTCAAGATGCATTGTGGGAACACCGGTCCACTAGATTCGCCCCAGGGAATCTCATGCATCACGTGGCCCATGGAGTAGGCTGGACACGCCGGTGTCACGCATGGCTGGGGCCGGCGGACCGCCGCCAAGTGGGGCGGCGCGGGTTGCGTGGGCGGGATCACGTGGTATGAGATGTATTCGTACACGCAGTCCGGGCGGATGACCAAGCGCCGGCTGCGGCTGGAGTTCAGCGGCGTGACGCGCGACCTCGACACCACCGCCAGCTACGACACGCAGGGCAGACTCACGACCGCGGCCTACCCGCTCACCGGCGAGCAGCATACCTACGAGTTCGACACGATGGGGCGTCCGCAGAAGCTGCGGGATCAGTCGTGGACGTATCTCGTGTGGGACACCGCCTACGGGGCGGCGGACCAGATGTTGACGCTCGCCACCCCGCAGTGGACCGAAACCCGGCAGTACAACGCGCGGCTGCAGTTGACGCGGATCCAGCAGGGGTCGGGGTTTCACCTGGAGTACCGGTATGCGGCGTCGGGCAACAACGGGCGGGTGACGCAGCAGAAGGACTGGGTGTCGGGCGAGGAGATCAACTACTCCTATGACGTGTGGAACCGGTTGTCGGCGGCGCAGACGACGGGTCCGGAATGGGGGCAGGCGTTCACGTTTGACGGGTTCGGGAACCGGCTGTCGCAGACGGTGACGAAGGGGTCGGCGCCGCAGCAGTTTCTCAGCTACAACGGGCTGACGAACCGGATTTCGGACTGGCAGTACGCCTACGACGCCAACGGAAATTTGACGGCGATGCCTTCGATGTGGGGGATGACCTACGACGTCGAAAACCGGTTGGTGGCGGCTAACGGGGAGGAGTACGGCTACGCGCCGGACAACCGGCGGGTGTACAAGAAGCAGGCCGACGGGACGGAGTGGGTGTACTTTTACGGGGTGACGGGGCAGCGGCTGGGGACTTACCGGTTGCACCGGACGCCGCCGACGTGGCTGGAGGCGGTCCAGCAGGAGCGGTATTTCGCGGGGCGGAGGCTGAAGCAGGAGAACCGGATCGGGTCGGTGAACGGGAAGTATTGGGCGTACGGGGAGAATTACACGGGGCAGGGTCCGTGGAACGACGAAGCGTTCGCGACGTACTACCGGGACAGCGGGACAGGGCTGGATTACGCTGATCAGCGGTATTACGGCAGCACGATGGGGCGGTTTTTGACGGCGGATCCGTACCTGGCGAGCGGGGGTCCGGCAGAGCCGGGGAGTTGGAACCGGTACGCGTATGTAAAGGCAGATCCCGTGAACTACCATGATCCTACCGGTCTTGTTGAACAATGCCCCGATGGAACACGGACGGGTCCTGATGGCCGGTCCTGCGTGGCTGTGGAACTACCCACGATGCCGTCGCATCGCGGCGGTGGTGGTTGGGGGCCTGAGCACCCGCAACTGGAAATCTACCCTGGCTACGCTCCGCCTCAGGAGGAGGCGATCTTTGGAGAGGAGGCATCTGGACGACCGTTGGGCTTCAATGGAGCCCTGAACGCCCTTGCTCGACCGGATTGCTTCAGGCTATTCGGTTTTCGCTCGGCTTCTGCGGCTCAGGCAGCGTTCAAGGACGTGAACTTCACCATTGTCAACCTAGGCAAGCTGGAGGTCGAAACGACCACCGAAGGTACGATGGTTGCACCCGGGACTCCACCGCCAGCTCAGACTGTCGGATCCACTGTGCAAGTGAATTACGACTACAATTGGGTCGACTTTCAAAATGTTTCTGCGATTGAGATCGGAACCGGCAGGACTGTTCAGTTCAACTATTTGGGTGCGATCAATGTGGCTTTGGGGACGAACATGAACACAACGGCATTCTCGAACTTGTTGCTATTGCATGAGTTCAGACACCTTCGAGGATCTCCTCAGGAGACCGTAGAGAATCGCGTCGCTTTCAATAGGGAAATCTTTGACAATTGCATCCGCTGACGCGCCCCAGGAGACGAACGTGGGTAGTCTTTCCGCACTTTGGAAGCTTGGAGTTCGGTCGCTCAGCATTGTGATTGCACTGCTGCTGGCGTTCGCTTCAGCCCTTCACGGCGCCCTCCGTGCCAACATCAGTGAGACACTTCCTGGCCCAATAATTACTGAGCAGGGTGAGAATGGATCTCAGCGTGGAAATGAAGAAGAAGACGGCTCTCACCCTTGCGGCTTTGCCTGCCGCGGAGCGGAGTGAGCCCGAGCTTGGCGAGGGCGAACGCAGCGGAGCGGCAGGCAAGCGCGCCTTCGATCGGCCTGCCTCACCCCGACCCCGAGGTCGTCGCCAAACCTCGCCGCCGCGCTTTCACCGCCGAATACAAGCGGCGCATCCTCAACGAGGCCGATGCGGCCCGCTTCTCCGGCACCATCGGGGCGCTGCTGCGGCGCGAGGGCTTGTATTCCTCCCATCTGGTCACTTGGCGGCGCGAGGGGGACGCCGGCATCCTGGAAGCTCACGCCCCAGAAGCGCGGCCCGAAATCCAAGCGCCATCCTCTGGGAGGACGAAAACCAGAGGCTGCGCCGCCAGAATGAACGCTTGACCGAGCAGCTGCGCAAAGCCGAAATTATCATCGACGTTCAAAAAAAGTGGCTGCCCTGTTGGGCGCCCGATCCCGCCGCTGGACCCGGAGGAGAACTCCTGATGCCGGCTGTTTCGGGTTGGCCACCACCGTCGGCATCCGGCCCGCTTGCGAGGCCTTGGAACGTTCCGCGGGCCTCCTACTATCGCTATCAGCAGCGGGCCACCTCCGTAGTCAAGCGCGCCGCGCCCACGGCCAGCCCGCGCCCTCCCGGGACGGAGCAGGAAAACGTTCTGGCCCGCCTTCATGAAGAACGCTTCCAGGACCGCCCCCTGCCGCCGTCTACGCGACATTGCTCGATGAAGGCCACTATCACTGCTCGATCCGCACCATGTATCGGGCTGGAGCAGCGGGGCGAGTCGCGCGAGCGCCGCGACCAGCTCACCCACCCGCCCTATCAGAAGCCGGAACTGCTGGCCACCGCACCCAACCAACTCTGGAGCTGGGACATCACCAAACTGCTCCGGCCGGGCCAAGTGGACTTACTTTTATCTCTACGTCATCCTCGACGTCTTCAGCCGCTACGTGACCGGCTGGATGGTGGCCCCGCGTGAAAGCGCGGAACTGGCCAAGCGACTGATCGAAGATTCATGCGCCAAGCAGAGCATCCAACCCGGCCAGCTCACCGTCCATGCCGATCGCGGCTCAGCCATGACCTCCAAACCGGTCGCCTTTCTCATGGCCGATCTCGGCGTCACCAAGACGCACAGCCGCCCCCTACGTCTCCGACGACAACCCGTATTCGGAGAGCCAGTTCCGCACCTTGAAGTACCGCCCGGAGTTTCCGGATCGCTTCGGCTCGATCCAGGATGCGCGCCTTCTGCCTGCGCTTCTTCCCCTGGTATAACGACGAGCACCGCCATTCCGCTCTCGGCCTGATGACGCCGGCCATGGTCCACTACGACCAAGCCCCGCTGGTCCGGCGGCAGCGTCAGGCCGTCCTCGATGCCGCCTACCGGGCTCATCCGGAGCGCTTCGTCCGCAAGGCGCCCCGAGCGCCCGAACTTCAACAGGAGGTCTGGATCAACAAACCGCCGGACTCAGCGGAAAAAAGTCAGTAAACTCCCTGGCCTGGTGTCTCAAAGTCGTTGACACGCGCCGGCGACGAAAAACTGAAGCCAGTTACCGTGTGCGAACTGCTCGCTGATGAAGAACGTACTGAAGGTCAGTTGGTGATTGTCATAGGTCGGCTCTCCTGGAGCCCTTTCGACGGAGCTTGGTTGTCTGAAGGTAAGTGCCGGGGAGTCGAGCCCTCTGGAGACCCCAACTGGCCTTATGCGGTTTTCATCAGATACCGAGATTCGAAGAGGGAGCCGCTTGGGCCCTCACTTTCGAGGGACCGCATCGACGAACGAACACTTCGCGACAAGCTCCTGAAACTGCGCGAGACTACGGTCTTGGGAGATGAGACTGTCGTGACCCATAGGAGCCCCAGTGAGGACCGGCGCGACGTTCGGGAGCGTGAGAAATGGGGGGTGGCATATGGACGGGTTGAGTTCGCTGGTTCAGACTCGGCCGGACGCTTCGGTGCGGTGCGGGCTCGTGCGGCGGTATCCATAGCTCCAGGCGCACTCCTCAGGATTCCTGACTAACCTTCGGAGGCCCGGGCCGCGACGCGAGATGACCTTCAGCAATTTGACCCAGGGCTTCGAAACTACCGCCAGCGTCGATGCCGCGGTCCGGGGTGACGCAGGTGCGGACATTCAGCTTCAACAGCACGACGCAGCGGCTGCAGTCGGTGGCCAACCCGGAGAGCGGGACCACGAGCTACACGTACAACACCGACGGGACCGTGGCGTCGAAGACGGACGCCAAGGGGCAGCAGGTGCAGTACAGCTATCTATGATGATGTCAACTGGCACCCTGATCTGCACGTCGGAAAGCGGATGAATCCAGATGTGGAGGCTGCGAAGTTGCAGCACCCTGGAGCCAGAGCCCCCCTTCCCTCGTATCAGAGGGTATCGGCGAGAACGGACCGGAGCGGTCAAGGGCGCGCCTGGCGCGGCGCAGCGGACCCTTGACGGCGAGGACCGTTCGCGATCATCGGCGGCGAGGGAAGGGGGGATTGCCCCACGTTACCCGGCTGCGCCGGAGCCGCGCCGGACCCGCCGGGACTCCCGCACCTGGCGCGCCATCCCGGTCAAGCCTTCGCGCTCCAGCATCCGCCGCTCGCCGGGCGTGAGGCCGGCCAGCGGCGGCAAACCCTCGGCCGCGTACACAGCGTCCAGCGCCGGCACCGCGCGCGTGCCTTGTCCGGTGCCGTAGGCCGCCGGCCGCGGCGCGCCCTTCGCCAGGCCCCCTCGGCGCTTCTGCCCGGTCGCGCGGATCCGCAGCCTGCTCATCTTGGCTTTGAGCGTCACCGGCTGGCCGTAGCGGTAGGGCTCGTTGTGGGTGAGCATGTGCCAGGCGATCATGACCAGTTTGCGCGCCACCGCCACCACCGCCACGTTGCGGTTCTTGCGCTGGGCCAGCCGCCGGAAGAACACGCCCAGCGGGCCGGGATGGTTGCCCAGATGCTGCGCCGCTTGCACCATCATCCAGCGCGCGTGCGCCCGGCCCTGCCGCGTGATCGGCCCGTGATAGCAGTGCTCGCCCGACTGCCGCGTCGAAGGCACCAAGCCCAGATAGGCCGCTGCCTGCTCCGGGGTGCGGAAGCGGGTGATGTCGCCGAGGGTGGCCAGCAGGGTTTCGGCCACCGCCACGTCGACGCCCGGCAGCGTCATCAGCAGTTTCACCGGCCCGCTGTGCCAGGCGTGCCGGGCCAGCCGCCGGTCGACCCATTCCAACTCGCCGGTGGCGGCGGCGAGCAGCCGCAGGTGGCAGTGCAGGGTTTCGCGGCCGTCGTCATCCAACTCCAGCCCGAGGAGCCAGCCGAGATTGGCGGCGCTGAACAGATCGCCCTTCGGCGCTTCGATCAACCGCTGGTGCAGCACGGCGTGGATGCGGTTTTTGAGGCGCGTGCGGTCGGCGGTGAGGTTGGCGCGTTGTGTGGTTTGATGGCGCAGGCTGCGGGTTTCCGCGTCGGGCCGCCAGACGCGCGGCAGAAAGTCGGCGCGCAACAGGTGCGCGAGCACGAGGGCATCCACCTTGTCGGTTTTGATTTTGGCCTGAGCGATGGCTTTGGTGCGCAGCGGGTTGGAAATCACGATGTCGCCCGCGAACGGTTCCAGCACGTCGACGACGGGCCAGGTGTTGAAGGTCGCTTCCACGGCGACCCGGTGATCGGGCGACAGGTGGCGCCGGGCGAAGGCTTGCAGCGCCGCGCGGGTGGTGGGGAAGCGGTCGCGGTGCAGGATGCGGCCGTCGTCGGCCAGAATGACGGCTTCCACGGATTTCTTGTGCAGATCCAAACCAACGAATGGCATAATCGAATCACTCCTTCTGAGGAGAGCGGGCCGGATGGACCTGGCGCCTGGGATCCAACCTTCCGGAGGGTTCCGGAGGAACTGGCGACGGCAAGCCGGTGAAGAGAACGGGCAGAACGGCACCTACCTATGCGAGCTCAAAGCTCAACCGGGTGGACCGGAGGGGCGGCCACATACGACAGCGGGCTCGAAGCCCAAACCTATAACCGGCCGGCCCCGAGGTGTTCGGCCCAGCTCTCCTCGGCTGGTCAGGCAGTCTTCCCACCTCGTCCCACGCCCGGTGAGAGTAGTAGACCCCAAGTTGCGCGCGAACGCCAGCTTGGGAATGCCGGAACCCTTCGCGACCGCTTGGCTCTACGGGTCCATCATGCCAGGTACGACGGCCACCAGAGGCTGGTGCAGGTGCGCCGGTACGCGGGCGGGTTCGAGCGGCTGTGTGAGCGGGTGGACTTCTCCTACGACACCAATCCGTACGACGGCGGCTATACGGCGCATGGCTGGGGCCGGCGGACCGCGGCGCGCTGGGGCGGCGCGGGTTGCGTGGGCGGGATCACGTGGTATGAGATGTATTCATACACGCAGTCCGGGCGCATGACCAAGCGCCGGCTGCGGCTGGAGCTTTCGCCTTTCGTGATCCGCGACCTCGACACCACCGCCAGCTACGACACGCAGGGCAGACTCACGACCGCGGCCTACCCGCTCACCGGCGAGCAGCATACCTACGAGTTCGACACGATGGGGCGTCCGCAGAAGCTGCGGGACCAGTCGTGGACGTATCTCGTGTGGGACACGGCCTACGGGGCCGCAGACCAGATGCTGACGCTGGCCACGCCGCAGTGGACCGAAACCCGGCAATACAACGCGCGTTTGCAGTTGACGCGGATCCAGCAGGGGTCTGCGTTTCACCTGGAGTACCGGTATGCGGCGTCGGGCAACAACGGGCGGGTGACGCAGCAGAAGGACTGGGTGTCTGTCGAGGAGATCAACTACTCGTACGACACGCGGCGCAGACTCACGATGACGGCGATGGCTGCCCAAGTGCACGGAGGCGAGCATGAGATCAGCTGGCCAACGCGGCCGGCAACCTGGTGAAGGTCGTCGAGCCGAACCCGGCGGGTCGGTCTACTCAGGCGGCAACGCCGTAGGGCCCACCAACGGGACATTCACGCCTGTACAAGCTCTGATGAGGGCCTCGTCCTGGGTCGCGACGGGCAGGGCCAGCCGCATGGCGAGATCCAGATACGCGGCATCGTAGACGGTCAGACCATGACGCCGCGAGAGATCAAGAAGTGTTGGAAGTTTGAACAGATCCGGTGGTGGATGGATGTGGAACAGGAAGTTCCCAAGTTCCTGGAGAAACCGGCCCGCCTGCTCCTGGGTGATCCGTTGGCGGCGGACAGCCTGGTGTAGCGCGTTGCCGATTTCGAGAGGCCAAATGGCCGGGAAGTGCAGGGTGCTGCCTTCGGCGGCCCAGTCCAGGGCTTGGTCGGCAAGCGGTGAGAACTCGTCCTCAAAGCACCATGGCAGGCAGGCCGACACATCCAGGACGAAGGCCTGCATCAGAAGCGGTGATCCAGATGGGCGTAATCGCGCCAGGACGTGCCTTGGCGATCGGCCCGGATGCCCTTGCGGAACGCACGGATGCGTCCGGCAGCGCGCTTGCAGCGCTCGCCGGAAGATGCGGCGACCTCAGCCGGGAGGATCAACGTTCTCCAAGCCTGAACGCACTTGAGGATCAATTCGTCGGCGGACGCGAAATGGCCCGAGCGAATCTCGTCCTCGACCAGACGTTGCGTGTCGGGCTTGACCTCGATGGCCATGTCTCTACGCTACGACGGTGCGCGGCAGCCGTCAACAGGGGGTTGCGTGGGCGGGATCACGTGGCATGAGATGTATTCATACACGCAGTCCGGGCGCATGACCAAGCGCCGGCTGCGGCTGGAGCTTTCGCAGTTTGTGATCCGCGACCTCGACACTACCGCCAGCTACGACACGCAGGGCAGGCTCACGACCGCGGCCTATCCGCTCACCGGCGAGCAGCATACCTGTGGAGGGAGGGTTCTCCTTCTGCCCCAAGGAGGCGTCAGACCGGGGGAGAAGTTCCGTTCGGACGGCGATGATGCCGGCGGGTCGGCTGGAGAAATCCTGGTGGCGGCGCGCAGACTCGAACTGCGGACCTAGGGATTATGAGACCCTCGCTCTAACCAACTGAGCTACGCCGCCGACTCGCTCCTGATTGTAGCAGAAACCGACGTTCCTCCGTTCCAGGACCAGGCAAAGTATGTAACACTGGGAGAACGCTCGGGGAGGAGCGGCGGTGGGATGAAAATCACTGAAGTCTTGAGCGCCTGGAAGGGAATGCTTGCCGGTCGGTTGCCGTCTCTGTCGATCGAGGTGACGCGCGAGTGCCCTCTCCGCTGCCCTGGATGCTATGCCTACGACGACGGGCATCTCGGCGGCGGCGTGACCCTTCGGGAACTTAGAGATTTCAAAGGCGAAGCCCTCGTGAACGGCGTGCTCGAAGTGGTCGACCGCCTGCGTCCGCTCCATCTCTCCATCGTCGGCGGCGACCCGCTGGTCCGCTACCGCGAGATGGAAGCTCTGGTGCCGCAACTCCTGTCACGGGGCATCCACGTACAGGTGGTGACCAGTGCGTTCCGTGAGATCCCGAAGGATTGGATTGGGCGGGATCACCTCGGCGTGGTCGTCTCGATCGACGGCCTCCAGCCGGAACACGACGTGCGCCGAGCCCCTGCCACCTACGACCGGATCCTCAAGAGCATCGCCGGCCACAGCATCATCATCCACAGCACGGTGACCGGGCAGATGATGCGGTCGCCCGGGCATCTCGACAAGTTTCTGGCGTTCTGGACGGCCCGCCCCGAGGTCCGCAAGGTTTGGTTCAGCCTGTTCACTCCGCAGATCGGGGACTCGATGGAAGAGATCCTGACGCCGGAGGAGCGGTCCCGAGCGGTGGACGAGTTTCTCGTCCTGCGCGAGAAGTACGCCAAGCTAGACATGCCGCCGCGGCTCATCCGGGAGTTTCGCCGGCCGCCGCAGTCGCCCGCCGACTGCGTCTTCTCGCAGTCGACGCACACAATTTCGGCCGATCTCCGGACGAAAGTGACGCCGTGCCAGTTCGGCGGCAACCCGGACTGCACCCAGTGCGGGTGTGTGGCGTCGATGGGTCTGGCCGCAATCGGCAGCTACAAGGTGTTCGGCCTCGTCCGCGCCGATTCGATCATGAAGGCGTCCATCAAGATCGGCCAGATGTGGCGGCCGGAGGAGGAGCCGGAACCCGCGCCTTCTCCCTTGCGCGTCCTGCAGTAGTCTGCCACAGCCACGGTAGGTTGGTCCCCCGCACCGTCGACGACAGCGTGGCGGAGTCGAGCGCGCGGCTTCAGACTTCCCGCGCGGTTGCCTCGGCAACCCTGTCGCAAAAGCCGGCCCCTGAAGTGTCCTATACTTAGTGACCTCGATCATTTGAGTCCCAGATGAGTTCCTGGTACCGCAACTCGGTGGGGATCAGCATCCTCCGGCGGGAGCGGGCAGACGAAGTGTGTGCATCCAAGGCCGAGCGGGAAGCGACTCGCTTGTTCGTCGCCCTCCGGGAGCCGGTGTATCTGTATCTGGCGCGCGTCCTGCGGGATGCAGCGGCGGCAGAGGACCTGACACAAGAAGCATTCCTGAGTCTTTACTCCACCCTGCATAAGGGCACCAGGGTGACGGATCCGCGCGCCTGGGTGTTCCGTGTGGCCCACAATCTCGCGATCAATTGGCTCAGGAAAGTGAAGACACACGGCGAGGAGGGATTGGAGTCCGGCCGTCCGCTGACAGCCGAGTTGAGCGACCCGCGCCCCGACGCAGAAGACATCGTGCTCCAGGATGAGAAGCACCGGAGGATTGAGTTCGCCATGAGGCGCCTGTCACAGCAGGAGCGCGAGTGCCTGGACCTCCGATTGGAAGGTCTTCGCTACCGGGAGATCGGTGAGGTGATGGGACTCTCGGGCTCGAGTGTCGCCACAGTTGTCGAACGAGCCATTGCGAAGCTGATCAGGGAGACCCAGTGACATGAACCCCTTTAGGCGGCTGGGAGAGGACGCACATCCATCGAAGGAGCAGATGCTGCTCTTCCTCGACGGCGAGCTCAAGCCGGCGCGGGCGAGCGAAATTGGACGCCACCTGGAGCAGTGCTGGCAATGCCGCGCCTGGCGAGGCAGGCTGGAACGTGGAATCTCCGACTTGGTGGACTACCGCGATGCAGTCCGGCGGGCGATTCCGCCTTCACCTCCATCCGGATGGCGGACCTTCGATACGCGGCTCCGAATGGCTGCCGAGCCGCGTGGTTGGCACCTGTTCCGGAAAGGGTCGCTTCTCCCTGCGCCTGGCCTGCTCGGCGCCGCTCTCATCGTTCTCGGATTTGTCGCCGTCTGGGTGGGAATCCGGCCGGTTCAGACCGTTTCGGCCAAAGAGCTACTCGACCGCATCGAGTCAGCAGAGTCCGAAATGCTCGGCAATGTTGCATCCCCTGTGATCTATCAGAGGGTCCATGTGAGCCGGCGGTCCGAATCGTCGAAAACGCCTCGCGAGGCCACAATTGAAATATGGAATGAGACGGCAACTCAGAAGTCGCACAAGAACCGGCAGGACGTCGTCTGGGACGAACTGGAGCAGGTATTGCGCGCCAATGACCTGCCGAGCCATCGACCCCTGGCGGCCTCCACGTTTGCCACGTGGCGTCGCCAGATCCGTGTGAGAGAAGAGGAAGTGACGGCGACGAAAGGGAGCCGCCGTGCGAACTCATTGACGTTGCGTACACTCGCGGAGGGGCCCTTCCGGGTGCATGCCATCAAAGCAGCAGCCCTCGAAGTGAACACAGGCTTGTGGCGCCCGGTCTCCCTTCGACTCGACGTCCAGGGCGAAGGCGAAACGGTACGCTATCAGATCCAGGAAGAAGCTCTCGACGTCGTTCCTGTCTCACGTGTCCCGACTGAAAGCCTTCGATCGTCTGAGCCGGAACCGCCGGTAGCACCGTCGGTGGAAACAGACAAGACGGAGACGGTGCGCCACTACAGGGAAAGTGGCGTCACGAGGGAAGTCGAACTGGCCGTCCACTACGTCCTTCACCGCATGGGACTCTGTCAGGGAGCGCCGGTCCGGGTGGACCGATCCGATTCGGCGATCTTCGTTCGCGGGCTCGTTGAGTCCGAGGTCGAGAAGCGGGCATTGGCATCCTCATTAGCCCTCCTCCCCAACGTCCGCTCCGAGGTTCTCACTGTGGAGGAAGCCACCGCGCGAGACGTCGATGAAGGATCCGCGCCGGAGACCGCGATGGTTCTCCGCAGTGCCAACCCGCCTCCAATTCAGCGCCTACTGACACAGTACTTCGAGCAAAAGGCCCTGAAAGAGGAAGGAGAACCAGCCGCCACGATCCGGCGCTCGCTGGGTCTCGCGGATGCGATGCTCTCTCATGCGTGGGCACTGCGTCGCCTGCCGCAGGTGACCGGCACGCAACGGGATGTGGATCTCCCAGACGAGGCCAGAGCCAGGCTCGGGGAGATGATCGAGGATCACACCCGCGGGCTCCGGGATCTTGCCGACGAACTTATCGCCGTCATGGACCCGATCTTTGCGGTACTCCAGGTTGATCCGGCGGCAATCCAGGGCGGGCCGCCGGCGAACGAGGCCATGTTCAGCCGCACTGCATCGGTTCACGAGCTTGTGCAGCTTCTTTTCCTGACCGGTGAGGCTGACGACCAGATCGTGGCTGACGCCGTCCGGAAACTTCGGTATGATCTCGATGTACTGCGAAGGCTGACCGGGAACGATTGGCCCAAGAGCACGCCCTGACTGCCCTGCGCAGCGGCCGGCGAGGAGGACTGGGAAGTACGTGGATCTCCGTCGGTGCAAGAGCACCTGCCTGCTCGCACTTTTTGCTGTGATGAGCGAAGGGCCGTCGTTTGCCCAGAACGCCCGGATAACGGGGCGCGTCCTCGATGGCACAGGTTCCGTCGTACCAGGAGCCCAGATCTCGACTCTGTCTGTCGAAAGCGGCTGGAAGAGGTCGACGACCTCGAACGAGTTTGGCAATTTCACTATTGCGATCCTGCCACCCGGAACCTACCAACTCCTGGTCCAGAAACACGGCTTTCGCACCCTCGCCCGTTCCGACATCCGGCTTGAGCTGAATCAGGTCTTGCGCGTCGATATGTACCTGGACGTTGGCTCGACTTCGGAGGCGATTCAGGTCTCCGCCGGGCAGCCGGTCTTGCGTGCCGAAGACGCGGGGCTGGACGAACCTGCCTGGCGAAAGCAACTGATTGAACTGCCATTGAACGGCCGGCAGTTCTTTCAACTTGCAACGATTACGATGCCGGGCGTCCGAACCGGGTATTCGACATTTGCCAACGGCGTGCGCCTATCCGCCGGCGGCCAGCGCGAAAACCAGAATCAGTTCTTATTGAGCGGCATTATCATCCAGAACAATCTTATCAATTCAGTCAGCATGAGGCCATCGGTGGAAGCGATCGATGAGTTGCGGGTCATGACGGGCAACTTTTCTGCCGAACATGGGATGTACTCCGGAGCCCAGGTAGCGATGAATCTCCGGGCCGGCACGAATGAGCTCCACGGCACGATGTTTGAATTCTTTCGCAACGATCGCCTGGATGCCCGCAACTTTTTCGAAGGTCCAGAGACTGCAAAAGCGCCGTTTCGCCGCAATCAGTTCGGTTTTGTCGTTTCCGGCCCCATCCTACTGAAGGGTATCTACAGCGGCCTCAACCGTACCTTCTTTATGCTGAACGGTGAGTACGTGCGGCACCGGCGGAGCCAGGTCGACTTCGCAGTGGTTCCGTCCACTGCATTCCGGCAAGGCGACTTCTCGGCACTCGGCACACCCGTCCGCGATCCGTTCACGCTTCTTCCGTTCCCCGGCAACCGCATGCCGGAGTCGCGGCTCAACCGGTCGTCCCTTGCACTCCAGGATGTCTATCCTCTACCGAATCAGGCCGGTCCTTCGAACTACCGGGCACATACCCGAGGCGACATCGACAATCATCAGACAGTCTCACGCGTCGACCACGTCATCGGTTCGAACGGCCGGCTGTACGGAAGCTACATCTATCAACTCAACAATTCTGCCTCGCAGGGGGTGCTGCCAGTTGACCTGCGAAAGGAGGTAAATGGCGATTGGAGCCTCGCGCTCAACGAGAGCCAGATCTTCCGCCCGTCTGTGATGAATGAGTTCCGCCTGGGGATGACGCGATTGCAGTTCACAATTGTCAACGCGTTCACCGGCTCGGATTTCTCCATCAGAGACGCCTTTGGGATGGTGGGCTTTCCGGAAGGCGACCCGCGCCTGGCGGGATTGCCCGGAATCAACATTACGGGCATGTCGGGATTGTCGTCCACCGGTCCGCTGCTGCAGGTAGATGAGACGGTTCAACTCGCTGACAATCTTTCGATCGTCACGGGACGGCACCTGGTAAAGGCAGGATATGACGTGCGAAAGGGGCGAGTTGCCAGGCGGTCCGCCAACTGGCCACGCGGTCTGATCCACTTCACCGGCGAAATGACCGGTGCGCCATATGCCGACTTTCTCCTTGGGTTGCCGCGCCGTTCCGATGGTGTCGAGCAGCAGAACTGGGCGGAGGCCCGCACCTGGAGAAACGGATTGTTCGTCGCCGACGACTGGAAGGTCAACGGCCGCCTGACACTGAACCTGGGCATTCGGTATGAGCTCTTCACGGTGCCCCTTGACCCGTACGGACGCCTGCGGAGTCTGAATCCACAGGATTGGACCCGTCTGACGCCAGAGCCGTACGTGCCCGCCAAGCTGTTCCAGGGCGACCATAATAACTGGGCGCCCCGGGTTGGTTTCGCCATTCGCACTTTCCCGAAGACCGTCTTCAGAGGTGGGTATGGCATCTACTACAACGCCAATCAACTGAACAACATCACGCTGCTGCAATCCAACCCTCCGTTCAGGCTGGCTCCGACCGTCCTCAGCGATCCCGCCAACCCGGTGGTCTCGATCTCCGACCCATATCAGACGGGAGGATCGCTGCCGGCGGGGCCGTTCAATATCGCGACGGTGGATGCGTCGGGACGGTTGCCGAACGCCTACACGCAGAACTACTCATTCCTCGTTCAACAGGAACTTCTGCCGCGGACGAGTCTCGAGATCGGCTACGTCGGCGCACAGACCAAGCACCTGGACCGGGCGGATTCGGCCAATCATGCGCCCCCTGGTCCGGGCGCCATTCAGCCGCGAAGGCCGTTCCCGATGTGGGCGGATATCCGTGTGCTCCGCAACGATGTGACATCGAGCTACAACTCCCTGCAGTCTACGCTGCGGCGACGGACGTCGAACGGCTTGACCCTCGCCGGCACGTATGCCTGGTCGAAGGCCATCGACGATGGAAACGACTTCAACAGTGGCGCCCGCACCCAGGACCCGGAGAGACGTTACCTCGAAAGGGGTCCGTCGCAGTTCGACGTGACGCACCGGCTGACATGGAGCGTCGTCTACGAGCTGCCCTTCTTTGCAGGTGAAGCCAGGAATCTGCCAAGGATCGTTCTTGGGGGCTGGCAGTTGAACGGCATCTACGTGTTCGAATCAGGCCGTCCCTTCAGCGTGAACGCAGCAGGGGACCGGGCGAACACTGGATCGGGTGTACAGCGGGCCGACAGGCTCGCCGACGGCAGACTGCCCGGCTCGGAGCGCGGCATCAATCACTGGTTTGCGACTGGCGCATTCGCCCAGCCGCGCGAGTTCACCTACGGCAACGGCGGCCGTCACATCCTGCGAGGACCGGCAGTCAGCGCTCTGGATATTGGCGCAGTCAAGAACTTTTTTGTCCGGGAAGGACACAGCCTGCAGTTTCGGGGTGAGTTCTTTGGGGTCACAAATACTCCGAACTTCGGCCTCCCCGGAGCCATCGTCGGAACGCCACTGTTTGGCATGATCCGAACCGCCCAAGGCAACCGGAACATTCAGATGGCCCTGAAGTACGCGTTCTGACCGCTTGCTGCAGCTCCGCGAAAACTTTCTGTCGCAAAACCGCAACACGAAGTTGTCTTTCCAGTAAGGCCCAAACGCACATCAGTTGCCCGGATCGTTGAAAGGTGCTGCGCAACACCGGGACCGGCCTCGATACTGGCAGCTACTTTGGGGGGCTCAAGCCTAGTGCGCGGACTACAAGCAGTTTCGATTCTGGTTCTGGCGATCTGTTCCGGGTTGCTCGATGCCGCGGTGGTACGAGTTGAGTTGACCCGGAATACTGCTGTCCTGAATGGACGGCCGTTCGGCTCGGTCGGACCGTACCGCCAGCTTTCCGGGCGGATCCATTTCGCTGTGAAGCCCGAGGTTGGCAACAACAAACAGGTGACCGATATTCTCTACGCCCCCCGCAGTGCCGCCGGGACGGTGGAGTACTCATCGGATTTCTACGCACTCGTGCCGGAAGACCTGTCCAAAGGGAACGGCACCCTCCTGTACGAAGTTCCGAATCGCGGCCGCAAAACCCTCCTGAACTTCTTCAACCGGGGTACGGGTTCGATCTCGATTCACCCAAGCGCCGCATCCGACTACGGGGACGGCCTCTTGATGGAGCAGGGATTTTCGCTGTTCTGGATGGGGTGGCAGTTCGACGTGCCGGATGAACCCGACCTCCTGCGTTTTCGCGCCCCGATCGCCCGTGACGGGCAGAAGCCGATCACCGGCCTTGTCCGCTCTGACTTCGTGCCCGACGCTCGCGTCACCACAGTGCATCTTGCGGATCGCACTCATGCACCGTATCTGGTGCTGGACCCCGCCGACCCATCGATTGAACTCACCGTCCGCGATCGCGCGCACGGACCACGCACGGTGATGCCGCGGAACCGGTGGCAGTTTGCGATGGAAGTGAACGGGAAACCCGTGCCGGTCCGCAGTCACATCTACATGAAACAAGGCTTCGAGCCGGGCAGGATCTACGAGATCGTCTACCGTTCGCAGGATCCTCCTCTCGCCGGACTCGGGCTCGCCGCCACCCGCGACCTGGTCTCATTTCTGAAGTTCGGTGGTTCTGCCGAAGGCGACGTACTGGCCGGCTTTCACCGTCACATCAAGCGCAGCATGGCGTTTGGCTCGTCGCAGAGCGGGCGCTTCCTCCGGAAGTTCATGTACGACGGATTCAACGTGGACGAAGAGGACCGGATGGTCTTCGACGGCATCTGGGCGCATGTGGCGGGCGGTGGCCGTGGCAGCTTCAATCACCGGTTCGCCCAGCCTTCGCGGGATGCGCGCCCGTTCTTCAACTTTCTGTATCCCACCGATATTTTCCCGTTTACCGACAGCGACCAGACGGACCCGGAGACGGGACTCACCGAAGGATTGCTGGGACGCCTTCGGTCGCTCAAAGCGGTGCCCAGGATTTTCTACACCAACAGTTCGTACGAGTACTACGGGAGGTCGGCGGCTCTAATCCACACGAACCTGGACGGAACGAAGGATGTGCCTCCGGCCCCGGGCACGCGGATCTACCTGATCGCCGGGGCCCAGCACGGTCCAGGCGGTTTCCCACCGCAGCGCGGCCGAACTCGCCACCTGACGAATTCGAACAACTACGCCTGGACGATGCGCGCTCTCTTGCTGGCGATGAATCGCTGGCTGACGAACGGGACGGAGCCTCCGGCCTCACAATACCCAACTGTTGCGGCGGGCCAACTCGTGAGTCTGGAATCGCTCAACTTTCCATCGATCCCGGGCGTACAGGTCCCGCGCCGCATACAAACGGCGATGCGCCTCGACTACGGCCCCGAGTTCCGCGAGAAGGGAATCGTCTCCGTTGAGCCACCTAGGATCGGCAAGCCCTTCGGAATGCGTTTGCCTCAAGTGGATCAGGACGGGAACGAAACATCCGGCATCCGGTTGCCTGTCATCCAGGTCCCCCTCGCTACGTACATGGGGTGGAACTTGCGGGACTCCTCCATCGGAGCGCCGGACGAGTTGTACCACATGACGGGCTCGACGTTGCCGTTCGCCAAGAACCGCGACGAACGGGAGCGCACGGGCGACCCTCGATTGTCCATTCGGGAACGATATGGGGACCGTGCCGGCTACCTTCGCCGGATCGAGGCAACCGCGAATCAACTGGGTGAAGACGGCCTTGTGCTGAAGTCAGACATCCCGCTGATCGTGGACAGCGCGCGTGAGCAGTGGGACTACTGGACCGACGTTCGCCTGCCAAACAGCGGGAGGAAACAATGAATCGACGCCACTTCCTGACCGGTCTTCCGGTTCTCGGCGCAGCGGCCACCGCGGGTTGTGAGCAATCACCCGCCCGAAAGCCGGTCCAGGTTGCCGCGGTTGTGACCGAGTACCGATGGTATTCTCACGCGGATGTAGTCTGCGGCCGCCTTCTGGGCGGCTACTCGGCGAACGGAGTATGGAGTCCGCCGCGAACCAGACTTGTCTCGCTGTACCGGGCACAAACGCCCTCCAACGACATGAGCCGGGACCTGTCAGCGCGGCATGGGTTCCAAACCTATCCAACGATCCGCGAGGCGCTTACCCTGGGTGGACCCAAGCTGGCGGTCGACGCGGTCGTGTTCATTGGAGAGCATGGCCAGTATCCATTCAACGATGTTGGGCAGCATCTCTATCCACGATTCGAGTTGTTCAGCGAGGTCCTGGATGTCTACGAGTCCAACGGCTCGGGTGTTCCCACATTCTTCGACAAGCACCTGTCGTACGACTGGAAGAAAGCCAGCGCCTTGTTCAATCGAGTGCGGAAGCTCGGCTTCCCGTTCATGGCCGGCTCCAGCGTAACGGTAACCATACGGAAACCCGATCTGCAGATTCCGCTCGAGCTACCCATTACCGAAGCAGTCTGCATCGGCCACGGGCCCTTGGATGCCTACGGCTTTCACCTCCTTGAAGCCATGCAATGCATGGTAGAGCGCCGGAAAGGTGGAGAGACCGGAGTCCGGGAGGTCGAAATGCTGGAAGGCGACGCCATATGGGCCTGGCTCGCTGGACCAGGCGAGTGGGCGATGCCTCTTCTCGAGTCTGCCCGCGAACTCGACCCGAACCGGGAGACAGTGCCGCTGCGGAGTCAGGCCAAGGACCCGGCACTGTTCCGGATCGAATATCGGGATGGTCTGCGGGCAGTGGCGCTCATGCTGACACCCAGCGGCAACGGACGGATCGTCGCCCTTCGAGCACGGCGCGTGTCAACGACTTTGAGACACCAGGCCAGGGAGTTTACTGACTTTTTTCCGCTGAGTCCGGCGGTTTGTTGATCCAGACCTCCTGTTGAAGTTCGGGCGCTCGGGGCGCCTTGCGGACGAAGCGCCCGGATGAGCCCGGTAGGCGGGCATCGAGGACGGCCTGACGCGCCGCCGGACCAGCGGGGCTTGGTCGGTAGTGGACCACGGCCGGCGTCATCAGGCCGAGAGCGGAATGGCGGTGCTCGTCGTTATACCAGGGGAAGAAGCGCAGGCAGAAGGCGCGCGCATCCTGGATCGACGCCGAAGCGATCCGGAAACCCGGGCGGTACTTCAAGGTGCGGAACTGGCTCTCCGAATACGGGTTGTCGTCGGAGACGTAGGGGCGGCTGTGCGTCTTGGTGACGCCGAGATCGGCCATGAGAAAGGCGACCGGTTTGGAGGTCATGCGGCTGAGCCGCGATCGGCATGGACGGTGAGCTGACCGGGTTGATGCTCTGCTTGGCGCATGGGAAATCTTCGATCAGTCGTTGACGGTCAGTTCCGCGCTTTCACGCGGGGCCACCATCCAGCCGGTCACGTAGCGGCTGAAGACGTCGAGGATGACGTAGAGGTAAAAGTAAGTCCACTTGGCCCGGCCGAGCAGTTTGGTGATGTCCCAGCTCCAGAGTTGGTTGCGGTGGCCAGCAGTTCCGGCTTCTGATAGGGCGGGTGGGTGAGCTGGTCGGTCGGCAAGCTCGCGCGATCCTCGCCCCGCTGCTCCAGCAGCCGATACATGGTGCGGATCGAGCAACGTGATAGTGGCCTTCATCGAGCAATGTCGCGTAGACGGCGGCAGGGGAGCGGTCCTGGAAGCGTTCTTCGTGAAGGCGGGCCAGAACGTTTTCCTGCTCCGTCCCGGAGAGGGCGCGGGCTGGCCGTGGGCGCGGCGCAGCTTCGACTACGGAGGTGGCCCGCTGCTGAGTAGCGATAGTAGGAGGCCCGCGGAACGTTCAAGGCCTCGCAAGCGGGCCGGATGCCGACGGTGGTGGCCAACCCGGAAACAGCCGGCATCAGGAGTTCTCCTCCGGGTCCAGCGGCGGGATCGGGCGCCCCAACAGGGCAGCCACTTTTTTGAACGTCGATGATAATTTCGGCTTTGCGCAGCTGCTCGGTCAGCGTTCATTCCGGCGGCGCAGCCTCTGGTTTTCGTCCTCCAGAGGATGGCGCTTGGATTTCGGGCCGCGCTTCTGGGGCGTGAGAGCTTCCAGGATGCCGGCGTCCCGCTCGCGCCGCCAAGTGACCAGATGGGAGGAATACAAGCCCTCGCGCCGCAGCAGCGCCCCGATGGTGCCGGAGAAGCGGGCCGCATCGGCCTCGTTGAGGATGCGCCGCTTGTATTCGGCGGTGAAAGCGCGGCGGCGAGGTTTGGCGACGACCTCGGGGTCGGGGTGAGGCAGGCCGATCGAAGGCGCGGGGTTTGCCTGCCGCTCCGCTGCGTTCGCCCTCGCCAAGCTCTGGGCTCACTCCGCTCCGCGGCAGGCAAAGCCGCAAGGGTGAGAGCCGTCTTCTTCTTCATTTCCACGCTGAGATCCATTCTCGCCCTGCTCAGTAATTATTGGGCCAGGAAGTGTCTCACTGATGTTGGCACGGAGGGATCCGGGGCGGCTACGGCATCTACTACAACGCAAACCAGTTGAACAACATTACATTGCTGCAGTCCAATCCACCGTTCAGGATCACTCCGACAGTATTTAGCGACCCGGCCAACCCGACGGTGTCTCTGTCCGACCCCTATCAGACCGGTGGAGCGCTGCCAACCGGTCCGTTCAATATCGCCTCCGTAGACGCTTCGAGGAGTCTGCCCAACGCCTACACACAGAACTACTCTCTCCTCATTCAACAGGAGGTTCTTCCGCAGACGACTCTGGAGATCGGCTACGTGGGTGCACAGTCGAAGCACCTGGACCGTTCAGACTCCGGGAACCTCGCGTCCCCGGGTCCGGGCGCGATTCAGCCGCGGCGGCCGTTCCCTATGTGGGCGGACATTCGCGTCCTGCGCAATGACGTGACATCAAGCTACAACTCACTCCAGTCGACTCTACGAAGGCGCACGTCGAACGGACTGACGATGATTGGGACATACGCCTGGTCCAAGACGATTGACGATGGCAACGACTACAACGCAGGGGCTCGGGCACAGGATCCGGAGAGGCGGTTTCTCGAGAGAGGTCCATCGCAGTTCGACTTCACTCACCGGATGACCTGGAGCGTCGTCTATGAGTTGCCCTTCTTCGCCGGCGCGTCCAGGAGCCTGCAGAGAACGCTCCTTGGGGGCTGGCAGTTGAACGGGATCTATGTCTTTGAATCCGGCCGCGTCTTCAGCATCAGCGCCGCGGGGGACAGGGCGAATACGGGTTCCGGAGCGCAGCGGGCCGACAGGCTGGCCGACGGCAGGCTGCCGCGTTCGGAAAGGACCATCGACCGCTGGTTCGTGACCGGCGCATTCGCCCAGCCGCAGCAGTTCACCTACGGAAACGCAGGCCGCCACATCCTGAGAGGGCCGATCACCAACACCCTCGATTTTGGCGCTGTGAAGAACTTCCGGTTCGCCGAGCGGCACAACGTTCAGTTCCGCGCGGAGTTCTTCGGATTCACCAACACCCCGAATTTCGGTCTTCCCGGCGCAACCGTCGGGACGCCATTGTTCGGCATCATTCGGAGTGCAGAGGGCAACCGGAACGTTCAACTGGCTTTGAAGTATTCGTTCTGAGCCATGTTGCCACGACGCGCGGAGTCATCCGGCCCGCTGGCACCAACCATGAGCGACTATGATGAGGGGATGTCTCAGGGGATCCGCGACCGAATGAAGCTCTCAGTCGAGGCCGGCAACGCCCCGCATCCTCCACTGCGAGCGAGCGGATCGTACCGCTCGTGTATCCTGCCCATTCTGCTGTTCTGGGTCGGCGTGGCAGGCGCCCAACAGGTATCTGAGCGAGCGCGCGAACTGCACAGGCAAGCCCTGGTCTTTGACGCCCATGTGCACATGGCGAACCGGCAGTTCTATCACGGAGGAGACATCGGAGACCGCCTGGTCGGAGGTCAAGTCGATCTGCCTCGCGCACGAGAAGGCGGCCTCAAGGCGATGTTCTTTTCGATCTTCGTCCACGAGCGCTACTACCCGGCTCGTTACGAAACCAAGCAGGCGCTTCGTCTCATCGACTTGGCCCTCGACCAGATTGAGAAGAACAAGGCCGATATCGCCCTCGCGATGAACGCTTCGGATATTGAGCGGATCGTGAAGGAAGGCCGGATCGCGGCCGTTCTCGATATTGAGGGCGGATTCGACCTGGACGGAGACCTCGGTGTGCTCCGCATGCTTCACCGTCTTGGACTGCGGTCGGCGCAGCTCCCGGCCCACAACTGGACGAATCACTTCGCCGACTCCTGCTGCGCTCCGCCGAAATGGAACGGATTGAACGACCAGGGCCGCACGGTGGTCCGGGAGATGAATCGCCTTGGAATGGTCATCAATATCTCCCATGCTTCTGATGAGACGATGAGGCAGGTGATCGAGCTCAGTTCCGATCCCGTCGTGGCCACCCACCATGGACTGCGGAGCTTCAACAACATTCCCAGGACAATGCCGGACGACATCCTGAAGCTACTGGCGTCGCGGGGTGGGGTCATCGCGTTTCACGTCGGAAACGAGTTCCACAACAGGGCGCTGTTCGACTATCAGACTGGCCGGGCAGGTAAGCCCTTCTGGGACACCCGAGCCATCGGGAGACTCGAGGCGTCTCTGTCGATCCACGAAATCGACAAGATGCTGGCGGCGCGACGCACAGGCGAAGGAGCCGGTGGTCCTGACGAACTCATCTTCTCCGTTGATGACTGGTTCCGAGTGGTGGACCGGGCTATTGAAGTCGCCGGCGAAGACCACGTGGCGCTCGGTTCCGATTTTGACGGCGGTCCAACGCTGCCGAAGCCCATGCGGGACATCCGCGACCTGCCCATGCTGACGGATGCGATGCTGCGGCGTGGGTACACTCCGGAGCGTACGCGGAAGTTCCTGGGTGGAAATCTGCTTCGAGTCTTTCGTGAGGTGACGGAAGCAAAGTAGCGGCAGAGGTGCGCTGAGCCGGTCGGGTTCGAAGGTCCGCAACGGCCGGACGGGCCTAGCGGACCGCGGCCACGACCTCAACTTCGATGCGTGCGCCCTTGTCGAGGCGGGCGATCTCGACGGTCGTCTTGGCTGGCCGGTGCGGGAAGTACTCGCGGTAGACTTCGTTCATTTCCGCCAGGCGCGAGAAGTCCGTGACGTAGATGTTGACTTTGGCGACGAGGTCCAGCGCCGAGCCGGCCGCCTCGAGCACCGCCGCGACATTGTCGAGTGCCCGCCGGACTTCGTCCCGGAAGTCCGCCGGAAGGCCTCCTCCCGCAAGGACTCCCAACTGGCCGGAAAGGTACACGAGGCCTCCCATCCGGACCGCTTGGGAGTAAGTATCGTTTTGCGGCGGAGCCGCCGGCACCGAGACGGGTTCGGGGTGCATATTCAGTTCCCCACGCTCGACGGCTGGTTCGGCGACCACAGCACTTCGTCTACGCCAAGCTGCTTCGAGGCCCAGCGGCTCCACACGAAGAGGGCGTCGCTCAACCGGTTCAAATAGGTGAGGGCTTCGGCGGAGACGTACTCCTGCCGCGACAGTGCCACGGCTTCGCGCTCGGCGCGGCGGCAGATCGTGCGGCAGACGTGCAGGTCGCTGTTCAGTCGGCAACCGCCCGGCAGCACGAACGACCGGAGCGGCGGCAGCGACTCATTCATCGCGTCGATCTCGCGCTCAAGCCGCCCCACTTCCACCAATGTGACGCGCGGCTGACGGGCATGGACATCTTCGGGCCGCGTCGCCAGAATCGATCCGAGGTTGAATAGCTCGTGCTGGACGCGCAGAAGGATTTCCGCCAACTGCGCCACCGGGTCGCCGGCCGCGACCGCCGACACGCGGGCCGTCCCGATGGCGGCGTTCAGCTCGTCCACGGTCCCGTAACAGTCGATGCGCGGCGCATCCTTGGGGATGCGCTGCCCACCCGCCAGGCTTGTTTCGCCCGCATCGCCCCGCCGCGTGTAAATGCGGTTCAGGGCGATGCGCGGCTCGTTGAATGGTTCGTCCATGCGGACCTTACAGACCTTTGTCAGCGAGGAACTTCACGAGGTCGACAATGCGGCAGGAGTAGCCCCACTCGTTGTCGTACCAGGACACCACCTTCACCAGGGTGCCGTCGAGGACCTTGGTCAGATCGGCGTCGACGATGGAGCTGTGCGGGTTCCGCATCATGTCCGTCGATACGACTGGGTCTTCCGTGTAGCCGAGGATTCCCTTGAGTGGACCGTCGGCGGCAGCTTTCAGCGCGGCATTGACGGCCTCCGCCGTGGTGGCCTTCTCGGTGACCGCGACAAGGTCCACGACGGACACATTCGGTGTCGGCACGCGCATCGCGTAGCCGTCCAGCTTGCCCTTGAGGACGGGCATCACCAGCCCGATTGCCTTGGCGGCGCCGGTGGTGGTCGGGATCATGTTGATGGCTGCGGCGCGCGCCCGGCGCAGGTCCTTGTGCGGGAAGTCAAGCACGTTCTGGTCGTTGGTGTAACTATGAATCGTGGTCATCGAGCCCTTAACCACGGTGAAGGCGTCGTGCAGCACCTTCACCACGGGCGCCAGACAGTTCGTTGTGCAGGAAGCGTTGGAGATGATGTTGTGCTTCGACGGGTCGTACGCCGAATCGTTCACGCCCAGCACCAGCGTGACGTCTTCGTTCTTGGCCGGAGCTGAGATGATGACTTTTTTTACGGTGCCGCGCAAGTGCTTGGCGGCGGCGCTCGCTTCGGTGAACCGTCCGGTGGACTCGATGACGACCTGTGCGCCCAGCGAGGACCAGTCGAGCTCGGCGGGATCTTTGATCGCAAAGACCTTCATGGTCTTGCCGTCGATCGAAATGGAGTCTGCGGTCGCGGTCACGTCGGCCGCGAGTGGACCCAAAACCGAATCGTACTTGGTCAGGTGGGCGAGTGTCCTGGTATCCGTCAGATCGTTGACCGCGACGAATTCGACGTCGTCGCGGCCCAGGGCGGCGCGGACCACATTGCGGCCGATGCGGCCGAAGCCGTTGATGGCGACTTTGATTGCCATGGGGTTTGTCTCCTCAGTGTGAAACGACCTTTCAGGATAGCAAATCGCCACACCGGGGAAACACCCGACAGAACCCTAAAAGACTTTAGTGCTCCTAGCGCGTTTCTCCGCATTGTTTCGCACTCCCCTTCCCCGTATACTGAGGGGGCAATTGAAGCAGGTCTCATGCCGCCCAACCTTGCAGCGGACGCTCTGTTTACGGAATTCAACGTCAGGGAAGACACGGACAAGCCACATTTTCTCCGCCTTCATGACAATTTCGTGAAAGGACTGGAAGGCTATCTGGACGACCGTCCCGAGGCGGCGGGCTGGCTTCTGGGACAGGTCGACGACGGGGGCGAGCGGGTGATCCATGTGACCGGCTTCCTGCCGGCGAGCGCTGAGCCTGGTCCTGGAATTCTCGGCATCTTCCGGCGTCATCAGCGCGAGGACTGGCTGCCGGACGGGGGCGACCTGGCCGGATTGAGACGCTTCCAGGTTGCTGGACCAGCGGCGTTCCTTTCGCTTCGGGCAGTGGCGGGAGAACTGGTGGGGGTGCTGTATCTGCTCGCGGACGGAGTGTTTGCGGAGGGCAGAAGAACCGTCGAGTTCCCGTTCAGCCTGGCGGCGCTCACGGGCGCGCCGGCGTCTGCGGTGCAACCCCAACCCAAGCCCGCGGCGGTCCAGCGCAAACGGAAGCAGTCAAGTCTTTGGGGGTGGGTGAGCGGCGCCGCGGGACTCGCGGGTGTGCTCTGCCTGGCAGCGCTGTGGAACCTGGGCGTGCTGGACGAGGGAGTGTCCGCCCCGGAGGTCGTTTCCGCCGAGCCTGCGCCGGTACTGGCGCCGGTGTATGGAACGCCTGAACCGGTTCGCGCTGCTGAACCGGAACCGGAACCCGCTCCGGCGGTGGTGGCGTCGGCGCCGCCGCGTCCGTTGACGCCGGGACGCCCGGCGAAGCCAGCGGTGCGGCCGTTCACGGTTCCTTCCGCCGCGCCGACGTCGACGACCTCGCCGGCGGTCGCACCAGCCGCTCCGGAGATCCGGGCCGGCGCGGAATTGCAGGTCCTGCCATTGCCGGCGGCGTCGGTGGCGCCGGCGGCCGCGCCTCCGCCGGTGATCGTGCCGCCCAAGCCGGTCCGGCAAGTGACCACGAACCTCCCGGTCGACGTGCGCAGGCGGATCCAGGGCGAAGTGGTGGTGAAGGTGCGCGTTTCGGTCGATGCTGCTGGAAGCGTCACGGCGGCTACCGCCGAAACGGGCAGTCCCGAGGTGCTGCGCGAAGCGGCACTCACCGCGGCCCGCCAGTGGCAGTTTGAGCCGGCGCGCGAAAACGGCAGCCCCGTCCCCGGCCACGCAGACCTCCTCTTCCGCTTTGCCGGCCGCCGGTAAGGCCATGCTGGTGGCGTGGAGTTCCCGCCGGCCGATACGAGCCATGAGGCTTACCGCATCCGGGTCGACCTGCGGCGTTTGCGGCGGTGTTCGAAATGATGGCCTAGACTGCGGCGCACCGGCATGATAGCGTGAATGCTCGCACGACTCTTTCGTCCGGGCTGAACCGTCTTGCCGCGCGACCGGCTCATCGTTCCGCTATTTCTGCTCGTCGAGGTGCTGCTGTTCTTCCGGCACGTTCTGTTCGTGCCGTCCCGCTGGGTGATTCCCTGGGACCTGCGCTACTACCACTATCCCCTCGCCCAATTCTTCGCCGACGCGCTCCGTGCGGGTGAACTGCCGCTTTGGGATCCGTTCACCTATTGCGGACGCCCGGTCTACGCGATCCTCACGATGCAGGGCTTCTACCCGCCGTTCTGGCTGACCACAGCCGTCCATCTCGGCACCGGCTGGGAGATGCTGCTTCTGCTTCAAGCGATGCTCGTGGCGCACATCTGGATCGCCGGACTCGGCTGCTACCGCCTGCTTCGCCACTTCGACCTGCCAACGGGCGCCGCGCTCGCCGGTGCCGCCGCCTGGGTGGGGGGCGCGTACTTCGCGTCCCAGCCTCAGCATCTCGGGGCGATCTGCACGGCGGCATGGCTGCCCTGGATGGCCGCCGCCGGACTCCGGCGCAACTACCCCGCCGCCGCGATGCTCGGCGCACTCATCCTGCTGGCCGGATTTCCCGCCGCCGCGGCCGCGGCGTTTGCAACCACCGCGGGACTGTGGCTTCTGTTCGCCCCACGCCGCGACTGGCTGTGGCTCGCCGCCGCCGGCGCGGGTGCGGTCTGGTTGGCGCTCCCGCAGCTTGCGCCCACGTGGGAACTGGCGCGCCTCAGTATCGCGTCCCAGCGCGCCGCCTGGCTCGGCGACGGCGGCGGTATTCCTGCGGGCAGCCTCGCGACCCTCGTGCACCCGAACTATTGGGGTGTCTTCGAGTTCGACAGCGCGACCTGGCCGCATTCGGACAACCCGACCTATCTCTACCTGTACGGCGGACTCGCCGCGCTCATCGCGATGCTCAGAGGACTCCGCGCCGCCCCGGGGCGCCTGGCGCTGCTCGCCGGACTCGCCGCCGTCGTGATGCTGGGCGAGAACACGATCGTCTGGACCGCGCTGTACCACCGCCTTCCCGAAGCGCTGCGGACGCCCCTGTATCCCGAGTCCTTCCTCCTTGCTTTTTCGCTGCTGTTCGCGATGCTCGCGGCGTACGGTGTCGCGGCCTGGACCCGCGACCGCACGGTGATGATGCTGATCGCCGCCCTGTTCGCAGCGGACACCATTGGCGTCTCTTCCGGACGCCCGTTCAACACGGCCGATCGTCTGCGCGAGCCGGGCATCACGGCCACCGCGGCCGACGGTTATCCCGAACTGATCACCGGGGTCCGCGAGCTCGCCGCCGGAACCCGCACCGACGTCCTGCCCGGCGCACCGCTCTACTGGTCCGGCGCCGCACCGCTGTTCCGCATCCCCAGCGCCAATGGCGACGACCCGTTCGCGCTTTCCAGATTCATAGCCGTGCGCCTCGCCTTCACCGGCGGCGAGCGATGGGGCCGCTACTACGAGGTACAGCAAGCGGAGTCCCCGATGCTCGATCTGCTGAACGTCGGCGTGTTGATTTCCCGGAGGAACGGCTCGCGGCCCGGCTTGCTCAAGGCCGAAGAACTCCCGGGCCACACGGTGTATCTGAACCTGAACCCGCTGCCGCGCTTGTTCCTCGTGGGCGAAACGGCGCCCGCCGCGAACCTCGAAGACGCGTTGGAGAAGCTGCGCAGGATCGACCCGCGGCGGCAGGCCGTCGTCGAAGGCGCTCCGGCATTCCGCGCTTCCGCTCCCATCTCCGGGACGGTCGACCTCCTCGGCGCCAGCGGCAACACCCTGGAACTTGAAGTGAGCACCGCGGCTCCGGCGTTCCTCGTGACTTCTGAAGCGTTCTATCCGGGCTGGCGCGCAACGATCGACGGCGAGCCGGCGGATCTTGTGCTGACGAACGCGGCGTTCCGAGGTTTGCCGTTGCCCGAAGGAACGCACCGCGTCCGGATGTGGTTTGCTCCGGACATTTTCCGCTGGTCGGCCATCGCCGGAGGCGCCGGCTGGCTTCTCGCCGCGCTGGCAGTGGTCGTGAGACGCCGCTCGCACACCGCGCTAGACTGAGGAATTCGCACCCTGCACGACCCATGTTCATCACGTTCGAAGGCATCGACGGTAGCGGCAAGAGCACGCAACTCGCCCTCGTGGCCCGGCGCCTGCGCGACGCCGGGCGCGCCGTTGTCGAGACCGTCGAGCCTGGCGGCACCGTCATCGGACGCAAGATCCGCCAGATCCTGCTCGATCCCGAGCATTCGGCTCTGTCCCCCGTCGCCGAACTTCTGCTTTACTTTGCGGCCCGCGCCCAGAACGTCGACGAAGTGATCCAGCCGGCTCTCCGCCGCGGCGCCGTCGTTCTCTCGGACCGCTTCACGGACTCCACGCTCGTTTACCAAGGCCATGGGCGCGGTCTTGGCGCCGATACCGTTCTCGCCCTCGACCGCGTCGCCTGCCGGGGCCTCGCCCCGAACCTGACCTTGTTCCTGGACATTGCCGTCGACACCGCCCTCGACCGCGCCCGCCAGCGCGGCGCCGACCGCATGGAAGCCGAGGACCACGTCTTCTACCAGCGCGTCCGCGACGCCTACCACGCCCTCTCTGCAGCCGAACCCGCGCGCGTCATCCCGATCGACGCCACCGGTTCGCCCGACGCGGTGGCCGCTCGCGTCTGGACCGTCGTCAGCGCCCGCCTGAAGTGATACACTTTCCGGCATGCCGGCCGTTGCTGACTCTCCGGTCGCCTCCCTGCCCCAGGGCAAGCAGACGCAGGCGCCCCCCGCCCGCTATCTCGCGCTCGACGCCTATCGCGGCTTCATCATGATCACGCTCTGCGCGAGCGGGTTCGGCTTCCCCAAGCTCAAGGACCACCCCTCCTTCGCCTGGATTGTCGCCCAGTTCGAGCATGTCCCATGGGAAGGGGCGGTCTTCTGGGACCTCATCCAGCCCGCCTTCATGTTCATGGTCGGGGTTGCCATGCCCTTCGCGCTCGCCCGCCGCATGAGCGAAGGCGCGGCGTTCTCCGAACTCTTTCGCCACGTGGGCATACGGGCCGTCAAGTTGATCGTTCTGAGCCAGATCCTGATCAGCATCTCAGGCAACGCCTTACAGTTTCAGTTGATCAACGTTCTCTCGCAGATTGCCTTCACGTATTTCTTCGCGTTCCTGATCATGCAGCTTCCGTTTCAGCGCCAGGCGATCGCCGCAGGAGCCATCCTCGCCGGCTACTGGGCCCTGTTCGCCCTGTTCCCCGGATCCGAGGGCGCGTTCTCGAGGACGGACAACATCGGCGCGGTGATCGACCGCTGGTGGCTCGGACGCAACTACAGCGGCCACTACGTGACGATCAACTTCGTCACCAGCACGGTCACGACCCTGTTCGGCGTGTGGACCGGCATGCTGCTGCGCACCGACCGCACGCTTGAAGCGAAGATCCGCATCCTCGCGATCGCGATGGCGGCGGCGTTTGCCTCCGGCCTGCTCCTGTCGCTCTGGAACCCGCTGGTGAAGCGCCTCTGGACGCCGTCGTTCACGCTCTACAGCACCGGCTGGGTCCTGTTGATGCTGCTGGTGTTTGTCTGGATGGCCGAAGTGCGGGGCTGGCGGCGGCCGATGTTCCCGCTGGTGGTGGTGGGGATGAACTCGATCTTCATTTACTCGCTCAGTATGCTGCTCAAGGGCTGGATCGACCGCTCGCTGGCGGTCTTCACGTTCCGCTTCGAGTTCCTGGGAACGATTGCGCCGGTTGCGCAAGCCTGCGCGGTCCTGGCCGTGATGTGGTGGGCTTGTTACTGGCTCTACCAGCGGAAAATTTTCTTCAAGCTGTAGCGCGCGTTACACTGAAGAGACAGTATGACCCTCGAAGAACTGGATAGAGAGTACGCTCCGCTACGGGCGCAGGCCGCCGCCGTGCGGAGCTATCTTTGACGCGGCCGAAAAAGCCAGGCAACTGGAATCCCTCGAAGGCCAGATCAATTCCCCCGATTTCTGGAGCGACCCGGCGCGCAGCCAAAAAGTCATGCAGGAGCGCAAGCGCCTGGAAGACGCCGTGCGCGACGACCGCCAGATCGCCGCTCTGACCGGCGATCTCGACACGCTTTTTGAGCTCGGGCGCGAAGGCGAGGACGTCGCCGCGGACATCGTCCGCGAGATGAAGCAGTACGCCGCCCGTCTGGAGAAGCTTGAGACGGCGATGCTTCTGTCCGGCGCCAACGACGCCCGTGCCGCGATCATGACCATCCACCCCGGCGCCGGCGGCACCGAAAGCCAGGACTGGGCCGAGATGCTGCTCCGCATGTACCTGCGCTGGGCCGAGCGCAACGGCATGGCGACGGTTCTCACTGACCGCCTGGAGGGCGAAGGCGCGGGGATCAAGTCCGCCACCTTCGAAATCAACGGCGTGAACGCCTACGGCCTGCTGCAATCGGAAATCGGCGTCCACCGTCTCGTCCGCATCTCCCCGTTCGACGCCAACGCCCGCCGCCACACGTCGTTCGCCTCGGTCTTCGTCTACCCGCAGATCGACGACGAGATCAAGATTGAGATCCGCCAGGACGACCTGCGGATCGACACCTTCCGCGCCAGCGGCGCCGGCGGGCAGCACGTCAACATGACGGATTCCGCCGTGCGCATCACGCACTTCCCCAGCGGCATCGTCGTGCAGTGCCAGAACGAACGCTCGCAACACAAGAACCGTGACTCGGCGTTCAAGCAGTTGCGCGCGCGGCTGTTCGAACTCGAACTTGAGAAGAAGCGCGAGGAGTCCCGCAAGACCGAGGACGCCAAGCTTGACATCAACTTCGGCAGCCAGATCCGCAGCTATGTCCTGGCTCCCTACCGGATGATCAAGGACCACCGCACCAAGCTCGCCGTGGGCGACGTGGACCCCGTGCTTGACGGCGATCTCGAAGAGTTCATCCACGCCTATCTCGTATTCCGCAAGACGGGCAAGACGGCCAGCGATGGATCCGGCGACCTTCCCGAGTAGCCTCATCGAGCAGGCGGCCGCGCTGCTGCGGGCCGGCCGCCTGGTCGCCTTCCCCACGGAAACGGTCTACGGCCTGGGCGCCAACGCGCTCGATCCCGAAGCTGTCGCCCGCATCTACGAAGCGAAACAAAGGCCGCGCACGAGCCCGCTCATCGTGCACGTGGACGGCGTGGAACGCGCCCGCACCCTGGCCGGTGAGTGGCCCGACGAAGCCGAAGCCCTGGCGGCCCGCTTCTGGCCGGGTCCGCTGACGCTCGTCGTTTCCAAGGATCCCGTCATTCCGGACATCGTCACCGCGGGCCTGCCAACGGTCGGGCTGCGGCACCCCGCACACCCCGTTGCCGAAGCGCTCATCCGCGCGGCGGACCTGCCGGTCGCCGCCCCGAGCGCGAACCCGTTTTCGGGACTGTCCCCCACCGCCGCGGATCACGTCGTCCACGGTCTGGGCGATCTGGTCGACATGGTGCTCGACGCCGGACCCGCGCGTATCGGTATCGAGTCGACCGTCCTGGCGCTGGCGCCGCGGCCGAGGCTGCTGCGTCCCGGCATGGTGACGCGCGAGCAGATCGAAGACGTGATCGGACTCATCGAGTCCCCGCCTGGATTCAGCGACGGACCCCACGCCTCACCGGGACTCCACCCGCGTCACTACAGTCCCCGCACCCCGCTTTTTCTGGTGGAGTACGGCGACTCCCGCGCCACGGGCGCGGCGCGTACTTGTGGATTGCGCAACCGATGGAGGCATCGCTCGCCCGCGAGATGCCCGCGGATCCGGAGGCGTACGGAGCGCTGCTCTATGCGACTCTGCACGAACTCGACACCGGGGCGTTCGATTGGATCGCTGTCGAAATGCCTCCCGCGTGGCCCGATTGGGAAGCCATCCGCGACCGGCTGCGACGCGCGGCGGGGTAATCCCCGGCGGATTCCTGTCGGGACGCGGTGTCGAAAACGGCGCTGCCGGTTCGACAACGGACAGGAGAACACGCCATGCCTCATACGATCCGTCTGCACCGTATCCTGCGGTCTACACCCGAGCGCGTCTATCGGGCATTCCTAGATCCGGACGCGCTGGTCAAGTGGAATCCTCCGAACGGATTCGCAAGGTGCCCCCTGCGCGCGCCGGGGGGCGCGTCAGGGTGTCGTTCCCACTTCGCCACGGGCCCAGCCACGCGTTCGGCGGCCGTTGTGGGTTGATCCCGAACCAGCGGATCCGTTCCACCGAGACGTTCGAGGATCCCAATCTTCCCGGCACCATGCAGTTGACCCTCGATCTGGCCCCGGTCTCGTGCGGGACCGAGTTGCGGATTGTGCAGGAAGGGATTCCCGATGCGATCCCGGCCGAAGCCTGCTGCCTTGGGTGGCAGGAGTCGCTCGATCTGCTGGCGAAACTGGTGCAGGCGGAGATTCCAGGATAGGGCGCCGGGAGATCTGGAGTCCGCGCCGGTGGGGGCCTGCCATCAGCGACCGGCCCTCCGCGCGGCCTGGCCCCGGCTCGTTGTCACGGCGCGGAACCCAGGCGGCGAGTGGCTGCTACGGCGCCGGCGGGCGGGTAGTGGCAGTCCGTCCTGCGGCGCTCCGTTCCTTTGTTTGACAGGGAACGTCTCCGGGTGGGCGCGTGGTGCTGCGGCGTGAGCATCTTGCTGGCGGTTTGGAACTGTTCACCCGTCAACCGCCCCGTCTGCCAGGAACGGCCGCCGCAGGGTGCTCGTCCCGCGGACGCACGCGGGGCGGCGGTATCTCTCCGGAACGTCGCGCGATTCGCTCCCAGAAGAAGGCCTTCGGGTCGCCGCGCTCGACTGTCCCCGCCTCGGATCTTCCACTCGCGGAGCAGACGGAGGACGCAGATGTACCGTTGAAAGCCTTGATTGAAGTCCTTCCCGGTATCCCCGCGAATCACTCTCCCGGGCGGGATCGGGACCAGCCGCTCTTCCGATTGATCCACCAGTTTCCGGAGCCCATGCGCCGCCCGGCTGTCGTAGATGGCGAGTTCCCGTTGGTCGGACAGGGCGAGAATCTTGGACGCACGGCTAATCCCGACGCCGCGCAATTCACACAGCGCCCTGGCTGCCTCAGCCAGCCGCCCGGAGCGCAAATGCTCAAAGGCAGACCTCGTGGACCGGGCAATGTCGGTCTCGGACAGATTGGAGCTCCGTCCGAAGCCCCACTTCATCACTGCGTCGAAGGTCGTCTTGCGAAGGTAGGAAAGTTCTTCGAGATCCTGGTGGATCGCATTTTCGAGGTCGTTCCGATTCTTGACGGATGTCTCCCGGTCGATCCCTTGCGGCCACTGGTATCGCGTCCTCCAATCAAGGAGTATGTTCTTGATCGACTTCCAGTACGAGCGCACGTGGTCCTGCTCCGATGCGCTGAGGACACTTCCGCAGCCATCGTCAATAGTTCTGCTCATTCCCAGGGCCTCCCCAGTTGCTTCCAGCGGGTCCCTGGATCGCAGGCCAGCGACAGCCACGGACCGTCCGGAGCGTGGCCCGTTTCGGCGGCGTCCAGCGCGGTGGCGATGAGACGCGCGTCGGTCTCCGGCGCTGTGCTCAAGGGCTTCAGGAATTCGACGAGCCGGGCGAGGTGGCGACGGAACGCGCCGCTGCGGAGCGTGTGGCCGCCCGCCACGAACGCAAGGACCGCCGCGACCGTTCGTGCGGCTCGGGCTTCGGGACTGTCCCCCGGCATGCCGCCGTCGGGTTCCAGCATGGATGCGAGGTCGATCAAGTCCGCGCAGCAGGCCGCCGATTCGGTGGCGGGAGGCTGCGCGTCGAACCTGGCGAGCGCAACCGCGGCCGCGTCCCGCCCGCGAGTCTTCCCGAGCGCGAGTTCAGGGTCCACGCTGAAAAGGCTCCCGCTAACGAGGAAGGCTTCCATCGAGATCTCAGTATCCTGCGGGACTCCGACCGGCACCACGCGGGTCTCCGGAAGTTCGCCGGACCGGTCTCCCTCCCGTTTGACCACCGCGACCAGCGACATTTCGCGGCTGGCCAGCCCGTACGTGCGGCTCAACTGCAGCAGCCGCGCGGCCACGCGCTTCTGCTGCCGTTTCTCCAACGGCGACGGCGCGTCCGCGTTTGCGTGACGGCTCTCCCAATCGGTGATGAGGCGCGATCCGCGCAGCAGGCGGACGGTCTCGCCGGTCTCCGGCGCGCCCGACGGCACCGTCAGGCTCATGCTTCCGCCGTCCCACGCGAGATCGATGTGTCCGGCCGAGTCTGCCTCCAGTTCACCGAACAGGAGCACCGGCGTGCCCGCGAAGACGACAGGCGGCGGCGCCGGTTCAACGTGAGCGGCCCGCAACCCGGATGCGAGCGGACGGCCGAGCGCGGCGAACAGGTCAATCGCCGCCAGGTCCACGCGCTCTCGAGGGGTGACGAACCGGCTGACGCCTCCGGTCTCGCGGGCCAGCAGAGACAGGAAGCGATCCTGGCTCGCGCTGCCGACGCCGAGGCACGACAAGCGGGCCCCGACCGAGCGCGCCTCGGCGAGGATCGTTTCCGTCCCGAACACCTGGCCGTCCGTGATGAGGAAGATGTCGCCGGCGCCGAGCGCCCGCGCCGCCTGCTCCACCGCGGAGGCCAGTTCGGTCCCGCCGCGCGCACCGATCCCCTGCAGAAACGCGCGGGCCGCCTCGCGATGCTCACGGGTCGCCGGCACCGGCTGCGCGTGCGCGGTCTCCACGCGATCGTCGAAGGCCACCAGAAGGAACTCATCCTGCTCCGACAAGGCAGCCAGACAGGCTTCGACGGCTTTACGCGCCTGGGCGATCGGTTCGCCGCTCATCGAGCCGGACCGGTCGAGCAGGATCGCGACCCGGCGCGCCTGTTCCGTCCGGCTGCCGAACCGCGAGGACGGCACGACGATCGCGAACGCGCACTTTCCATCGCCGGACGGTCCGCTCAGCACCTGGGGCGTGTCTTCACTGAACCGGACGTCGAGCACGAAGTCGCGATCCGGAACGTCCTTCTCGGGCGCGAGCATGACGCGCGTCAGTCCGGCTGGACCCGGCGCGACCCGGATCGCGTGTGAGGGCGAACCGATCTCGCCCAGCGCCGCTCCGTGCCGCACCGACAGCGCGAAGCCCACCTGGTGCAGCGACGAGGCGTCTTCGAGGAACGGCGGCAGGATGAGATCGCCGAACCCGGCGGGCAATTCCAACTCCACGCCGCCGCCGGCCGTGACCGCACGCATCTGCGAGTGGTACGAGGGAGCCAGGGTGAAGGGAAAGCGGAACCGGAATCCGTCATCGCGCAGTTCGACGCCCGCCAGCAGTTCGACGTGGACTGTCACCATTTCCCGAGGCCGGATATTGCCGACGGTGAGGTTGACGAGGCCGTCGCCGTACTGGCGGGCCAGGGCCGAGAGCGAGCCCTGCTCAATCGCCAGTTCGTAGGCCTTCACGGCCTCTGCGGTCTCGATTAAGTCGGAGTGGGTCTCACACGAGCCGGCGACGATGCGAAACCGGCGCAGGGCGGCGTCCCGAGGGAGGGGGAACGGGTAGATGACTTCGAGGGGATGGTCTTCATCGGACTGGAACACGTGCTCCACCGTGAGGCGCGCGCCGGCGGGCAGCACCTCGCCGGTGAGCCAGAGCCGCTGCATGGCGAGGCGGATGGGAAGTCCCGTGGGCGCCGCGACGGGCGCGAACATCGAAGCTGCACTGGTCAAGGGTCTTGTTCCTTTCCTGGTTCGTCGTTCGCCTGTGCCAACTGGCGCGCGAGTTGATCGATCCACTTGCGGATCTGTCTGGTTCTCCAAGGGGCCGCGCCGGCCCTCACCCACACGACGACGTCATCGGCCACCGCGTGCTGCCACCAGGCGGTGGGCTCCGGCACGACCTCGGGGGACTGCCCGCCGCCGATGGCGCCGATTTCCGCGAGGGTGCGTCCCTGGGACTGGAGTTCTTTGATCCACTCCAGGCGGGCGAGGTGCGCGGCGGTATACACGGCGCCGCGTCCGCTCTTGGCCGGTCCGGCGACGAGGCCGCGCGCGATGTAGAAGCGCACGGTGCGCGCCGGGAGTCCGGCTGCGGCGGCGAGCTCGCCTAACGACATGTGCTCGTTCACCACCAGTGAGTTTATGGTGTTTTCAAGACACTGTCAAGTACTGTTCTCTTCTTTGCGCGGCTGGAGTGGGCTGCAACTGGACTGCGAAGAGGACCGCACCACCCAACCCGGAAGGCTCAGAGCCGGCGATCCGGTTGCCTGGCGCCGGTTGCGCCGGATCTCCAGGAACGCTTTCAGCCGTGGCGTGAGGCGGCGGACGTTGAGGCAGCGGGTGCAGGCCGCGGGGCGGGGGCTGGGTGCTTCGGAAATTGGGTTCGTTTTTGCAATTTCGGAAGCGGGCGCGGGCTCTTCCCTGCCCGGCGGCTCGGGCTCGACGTGCGAAATGGGTTCGATTTCGCGATTTTGTTGCGGCGGCATCTCGCGGCGCAGCATGCGGAGGAACGGGCGATCTGGCGCTCGACGATGGCGGCGTGCTTCTGGAGACGCTCCAGGATCCGGCTGCCGGAGGCGTCGGCGACCCAGGTTTCGGCCAGAACGCGGCTGGCGATCTCGTCGTGCTCGGCGGGGTCGTCGGGGAGAGGCTGATTGCCCCAGATTTTCTGCCAGGCCTCGTCGATCTGTGACTGGGCGATGGCGCATTCCATGCGGGCGATGCGCTGGGAGAGCCACGGCTGCTGAACAAGCCGTCGAGGAGGGCCTGGAATTCGGCGGGGTCCTCGACTCCGGTGAGAACGAGGTGCCGGGAGAACAGTCCGGTGACGGCGGCATTGCACGACGACGCGGCCTTGCCTTCGGGGGTACACGGACCCGTGGAATGCTGAGCATTGCGACGGTTGGCGGCGATTTGTTTTTCGGTTGCCATTGGGGGAATCCTTCAGTTGCGGGATGGCATTGGGGTGCAAGTGGACGCGAGCGGCGCCCGGCAATGCACTCGCGTGGCCGGTATCCTTAGTTTCCCCTGGCTCCTTTCATAATCCAAACAATATCACGACATACTCAGAAATACAAGACAATTTACTGCCCAGGAAATACGTGTTCATTCCGGAAACACGGCAACCGCATCCGCCCGCTGGCGCGGGGCGGCTATCGCAGTCGTTGATTATACGCAGATCAATTGGTTCGGGCCGATAAGCCGATCAGGCGGGCCGCTCTGGTTCAGAATTCGACCGGACCGCGGCGAACGCTGGTGCCGCTCCGTGTGAAGGAGTGCCAGCCGGATGGTTTGCTCGCGACAGTGGTCTCCGAGAATCCTGTTGGTCTTTACGAAGAGGAAGCGTGCGCCGGTTTCACCTGCCTGCAAATGACGCACTCCATAATCATCTCCTGGTGCGGAAGTCGGGTTGCAAGACATAGCCCAGACAACATCGACACGAACCGGGACAAGGGTTCGTGCTCTCCGCTCATCCGGCGCTAGAATGGTCCTATGGTGACCGCCCGTTACGTCCATTGGCAGGACGGTGAGATGTGGCTCGGTTACTTCGAGGAGTTTCCGGACTACCTTACCCAGGGTGAATCCCTTGCCGAACTGGAAGAGAACCTGCGTGATCTTTACCGCGACCTCACCAGCGGCGAGATCCCGGGTATCCGGCGGGTGGCAGAGTTGTCCGTCGGATGAAACGGATCGACCTCATCCGCAAGAAGAAGCCGGATGCGTCCCAGCCGGTGCCACGGCACCGTGAGATCAAGGAGTTCCTGGCCGCCCACATACTGAGGAAGCTCAGAAGCTAACCGTACCACTCAGAGACTGTAAGAACGCTTCCAGCGCCCTTTTTTCTGCATCAGTCAGCCGCAGCGGGCGGATCTCGCGATCGAGGTTGGGGTTGGGTCTGCCGCCGCCGTCGTAGAAGCCGATGACGTCTTCGAGCGTCGCCAGGCTGCCGTCGTGCATGTAGGGGGCCGTGCGGGCGACCTCGCGGAGAGTCGGGGTTTTGAAGGCGCCGCGGCCGGTGAGGCGGCTGTCTCTCCAGGCGACGCCGGTGTTGTGCAGACTTTCGTCCGTGAGGGTTGGCCCGATGTGGCAGGCCGTGCAGTTGCCTTTGCCTCGAAACACCTGAAGGCGGTCAGCGCGTCGCGGCTGCCGTTCACGTAACGGTCGAATGGGGAGGCACCCGAGAGGATGCCAGGCGTTGGCGCGGTGAGCAGTTTCTTCAGGGCCGGGCGTCCCAGAACCGGCTGCAGCCGCGGTTGGCATTACGGGGTGCGGGGACCGGTGGAACGCTTCCGCGTTGCGGCGCGGGGCCGGAGTCTCTTCCCTCAGAGCCCGAGGGTGGGGGCGCTGCAATGCCGTTCAAAGGAGAATTGTGGACGCTGTGACCCGCCTCCGGGGCAGCCGCACGCCGGCATGCTCTCTCCCCGCCGCGGGGGCCGGACGACCCAAACGGAGGACCGCCTCCGGGGCAGCAATTCGCTCTTGGCCAAGATCCCTGAAAGTGCACACTGAGACATTCTTGAGGTTCGGTGCGAGCCTGTCGGAATGGATCCTTTATTTACCGCGTCGGTTTCTCGCAGGCCACCATCACCGATTCCCGGCTTCCGCCGCTATGCATCAAGCTGTGCGAATCTTGAATGTGGAGCCGCCATCGCCACGGCTGCGCCATCTGAATCGACCCGCGAGAGGAGGGAGGCGAACGCTGTGACGCGTGACATCCTGTTGGATCGCGATCCCCTGCTGACTGAGATCGTGGATCGCCTGGCGCAAGTGCTCCAGCCCGCCCGGATCTACCTCTTCGGATCGAGGGCGAGAGGAGAAGCGGGACCCGATAGCGATTACGACATTCTTGTCCTGGTGGATCATCCGGCCGAGCCACGGTACCGCCTTTCCCAAAGAGGGTTTCGGGCCTTGCGCGGAGTGCCGGCCGCGGTGGATGTTGTGGTCTGGGACCTTGCTACCTTCGACGCACGCCAGCATCTTCCGGCCTCGTTTCCCGCTACGGTGGCGCGAGAGGGGAGGCTGCTCCATGCCGCCTGATCCCGAAAAGGTGATCGAGTGCCGCGGTTGGTTGGACCGCGCGTGGGCCGATATCGACTCAGCCGTTATCCTCCTCGGCGCCAGCCGTCCCCGGCCGGACTCGGCTCTCTTCCATTGCCAGCAGGCGGTGGAGAAGTCCTGGAAGGCGCTCCTGTTCTGGCACGACACGCCCTTTCGCAAGACCCACAACTTGAGAGAACTCGGTGAGGCGTGTGCCGGCATTGCCGGATCCTTGATGGACCTGGCGCAGAAGGCGGAAGATCTCACGCAGTTCGCGTGGGTTTTCCGCTATCCAGGTGAGCCGGAAGTCCCGACGCTGCACGAGGCGCGCGACGCGTTGTCGGTGGCCCGTGAGGTTTATGAAGCAGTCCTGGCGCAGCTTCCAGACGAGGTCAGGCCAGAGCAATAAGGAGAAAGCGTCGGCGCAGCTCGCCCGCCGCGCCCTGTGCGCGTTGCCGGCACGGACGGGGCCCCGGCGGCGGTGCCGTCCAGGAGCGGCCTGGCGCACGGGCCGGGGCGTGCGACGACTGGGATGCCGAGGGCTTCCGCCGCTGTGCATCACGCGGCCCGGCGCACGTTGCGCCGGATCTCGCGGATGGTTTTGAGCCGTGGAACGAGCCGCGCGGCGCGGCGGAAGCGGGTGCAGGCCGCGGGGCGGGGGCTGGGTGCTTCGGAAATTGGGTTCGTTTTTGCAATTTCGGAAGCGGGCGCGGGCTCTTCCCTGCCCGGCGGCTCGGGTTCGGCGGACGAAATGGGTTCGATTTCGCGATTTTGTTGCGGCGGCATCTCGCGGCGCAGCATGCGGAGGGAGCGGGCGATCTGGCGCTCGACGATGGCGGCGTGCTTCTGGAGACGCTCCAAGATCCGGGTGCCGGAGGCGTCGGCGACCCAGGTTTCGGCCAGGACACGGCCGGCGATCTCGTCCGCTCGGCGGGGTCGTCGGGGAGGGGTTGATTGCCCCAGAATTTTTGCCAGGCCTCGTCGATTTGCGATTGGGCGATGGCGCACTCCATGCGCGCGATGCGCTGGGACAGCCACAACTGGCGGGCATAGCGGGTGACGAGGATCTGCTGGTGAGCGGATTGCGGCTGGAAATCCTCGAGCAGGCCATCGAGGGCCTGGAATTCGGCGGGGTCTTCGACGCCGGTGAGGACGAGGTGCCGGGAAAACAGTCTGGTGACGGCGGCATTGCACGACGACGCGGCCTTGCCTTCGGGGTGCGGGGACCGTGGAATGCTGAGCATTACGACGATTGGCGGCGATTTGTTTTTCGGTTGCCATTGGGGGAATCCTTCAGCTGCGGGATGGCATTGGGGTGCAAGTGGACGGGTGCGGCGCCCGGCGATGCGCTCGCGTGGCCAGCATCCGTAGCTTCCCCTGGATCCCTTTCATAATCCCAACAATATCATGACATACTCAGAAATACAAAACAATTTCGAGTCCCGGAAATACCGGTGAGTTCCGGAAACACGGCAACCGCATCCGCCCGCTGGCGCGGGGCGGCTATCGCAGTCGTTGATTTTCCGCAGATCAGTTGGTTCGATGGCCGCCAGCGTCTGAGCGACTGTGGCCTGTCTTTTCACCCAAAGGATGGCACGGCAAGGTGAGTGTGGGCCGGCGGAGGAATGCGGTTCGGATCGTGTTGATTTCGTGGGTGTTGATGGTTAACCAAAGCTGTGAATCGCACTCGCGGCCTTTCCGGCTGTGGATCACGCGGCCTGGAGGTTGACGACTCATTCTGGCATTTCTGAAAGCGCTCCTGGAAATCCGGCGCGATTTTACCTCGGGTCTTTGTGCGTGACTTGGTAAACCGCCATGTTGCCTCCCGTACCGGGAATCCCGGTTGCGCGTATCCTACCGCGCCGGCGAGTTTACCTTCGGCCTCCACTCGCGTGCGAGCGCCTGTGCCTCAGCTATCTGTGCCGGTGTCATCTTGGCCGCCACTTTGTCGCGTGACCCTCTCGCACTGCCGTCACCGGCGGCGCCCGCGAGATTGAACCATAGGTGTGCTTGAACGTAATCCTCCGGGACACCTTGGCCGTTCGCGTACATGACGCCGAGGTTGAACTGCGCGTCGGCATCACCCTGCTCGGCGGCGAGGCGGAACCACTTGACTGCTTCGTTGTGGTCTTGGGGGACGCCTCTACCCCTGAAATACATGCCGCCGAGGGTGAACAGCGCGCGAGCGTGCCCCTGCTCGGCGGCGAGGCGGTACAACTTGTAAGCTTCCCTGTAGTCCTGGGGGACGCCTTCGCCCTCGGAATACATATCACCGAGGTAGAACTGCGCGTCGGCGTATCCCTGTTCGGCGGCGAGGCGATACCACTTGTAAGCTTCCCTGTAGTCCTGGGGGACGCCTTCGCCCTCGGAATACATGCCACCGAGGCTGAATTGAGCCTCAGCGTGTCCCCGCTCGGCGGCGAGGCGATACCACTTGACTGCTTCGCTATGGTCCTTGGGGACGCCTTCGCCCTTGGAGGGGGACGCCTCTACCGCTGAGATACATGCGACCGAGGTTGAATTGCGCCCCAGCGTCTCTCTGTTCGGCGGCGAGACGGTACCACTTGGCCGCTTCCTTGTGGTCTTGGGGGACGCCCCCAGCCGTGTCATACAGGAGGCCGAGGTTCAACTGCGCGCTAGCGTGTCCCTGCTCGGCAGCGAGACGATACCACTTGACCGCCTCCTTGAAGTCTTGGGGGACACCTTCGCCATTGAAATACCTGCCGCCGAGGTTGAATTGCGCGCGAGCGTGCCCCTGCTCGGCGGCGAGGCGATGCCACTTGTAAGCTTCCTTGAAGTCTCGGGGGACGCCTCTACCCCTGAAATACATGCCGCCGAGGTTGAACAGCGCGCGAGCGTGCCCCTGCTCGGCGGCGAGGCGGTACAACTTGTAGGCTTCCTGGGTCTGGGGGACGCCTTCGCCCTCGGAATACATATCACCGAGGTAGAACTGCGCGTCGGCGTAGCCCTGTTCGGCGGCGAGACGGTACCACTTGGCCGCTTCCTTGTGGTCCTGGGCGACGCCTCTGCCAATGTAATACATGACGCCGAGGTCGGATTGAGCCTCCGCGTGTCCCTGTTCGGCGGCGAGGCGATACCACTTGACTGCTTCGCTATGGACCTGGGGGACGCCTTCGCCCTTGGAATGCATGACGCCGAGGTTGCACGGCGCGTCGGCGTATCCTGTTCAGCGGCGGACGGTACCGCTGGCCGCTTCCCCTGTGGTCCTGGGCGACGCCTCTGCCAATGTAATACATGACGCCGAGGTCGGATTGAGCCTCCGCGTGTCCCTGTTCGGCGGCGAGGCGATACCACTTGACTGCTTCGCTATGGTCCTGGGGGACGCCTTCGCCCTTGGAATGCATGACGCCGAGGTTGAACTGCGCGTCGGCGTATCCCTGTTCGGCAGCGAGACGGTACCACTTGGCCGCTTCCTTGTGGTCCTGGGCGACGCCTCTGCCAATGTAATACATGACGCCGAGGTCGGATTGAGCCTCCGCGTGTCCCTGTTCGGCGGCGAGGCGATACCACTTGCTGCTTCGCTATGGTCCGGGGACGCCTTCGCCCTTGGAATGCATGACGCCGAGGTTGAACTGCGCGTCGGCGTATCCCTGCTCGGCAGCGAGGCGAATGCGGTCCTCGAGACGCTCCAGCGCGGCAATCTCCGCGTCGAGGGCTTCGATTCGCTCGCGACGATCGCGATAGGTCGCGTCATCGTCGCCGTCCAAGCCCAATTCCTCGTTAAGGTGCGAACGGCGCGCCATGTGGTTGCCAAACAAAAGGCCGACGACGAGGTCGAGAGCACGCCTCATGTCGAGCGCCCTCCTGCTCGCGGGCTCATACAGACTCTACGGTTGGTGGCGAACCACGCAACCGCCATGGAAGAATCCAAGGTACGGTCGGTGGCCATGGCCGTCATGAACACGGAGAGTATCATCAGTGCCCGCCACCAGCAACCTCTGTGCGTCTCGCTGCCACGCCTTGTCCCCAGGTGATCCTCCTACTCGTGAATGGGGACGATTGCTGCAAACGCACCATTGGGAGTGAACTGCAAGCTAAATACTGCTGCGTCCAGAAGAATGCGGTCTTCAGGATTGACCGCACTAATTTCAAGGCTGCCGCGCCTGCCGTTCGTCGACGGAAACTCCGCGCCTAAATTGACCCATGAAAGCGTAAAGTTCTGTTGCGCTACATCACGCGTCTCGAACGGAACACCGGCTTCGTCGCGAAAAGTGTACCTGAACGCACCGCGGTCGTTCGGTGTGCACTCCCGAAGGCAGGACCGTGTGTTGAGTACACCCAGTCCGGTGTACTTGCCGTCAATGTTGTCGAAGGGGATATGCGCGACTCGAAACGCCTTGTCGTCCAGCGATACGGAGGCCATAAGGTCAGGCCGGCCCTCCGTCTGCTTCCGGAAGATCGTCTGTGCTCCGTACCAGGCACAACACGCAACATCAATCCTCGCAAAACCGAGAACTTGCCCATGGTCCCTAACGACCGTCTCGAAAACGGCCAACTGACCGGGGTTCAGAGTGACGAAGTAGCGAGAAGCCCGAGCCCGCCCGACTAGCTCGATCTCCCACGGTGCTCCGTTGGCGGTGAAGAACTCCAGTGTGCCGACCAGTGCATCGCCCTCACGATCGACGTTCTTCACAATGATCTGCTGGGACCACCCCTCGCCAACAATGACCAACGGTTGGTACATGTCGCTCAGTTCGGGCTGAACCTTCCGACCCTTAGCTGAAAGCACATCAGGAACGGTCAGGAGCAGCAGCCACAGGAAGACCTGAAGAGCCGTGAGTTTCATGTCCAATACTCTACATCACATTATTCAGTCGGGATACAGTATTCTAGCCGGGATACGGTGTGACGTGGGCGAACAGTCGGCGTTGCCCGGCTACTTCGATCAGGACCGCCGCCGCGGTGAACGTGGCCTCCGAGGTTCTCCCAGGGTATCAAGGCCGTCGTGTCCCTCGCTTCCTGCTTTCATACCTCCAGGAAAGCCGAATTCCGGACTCGGACGTCTTGGTGCTCGACCACCGCCAAGGCGCCGGCCTCGGCGGTGCGCGGAGTTGCCGAGCGGAGCGTTGGCGCCGAAGCGGTTCGCCGGACAAAGGCGAAACTCACCACTTTATGCGGACAGGTGCCTCACAACCGTTGACAAATTCCGCCTCCCGTGTGATAAGCTCCTCGGAGGTAACGTCTCAATCGGAGACGGAGTCTCATGAGCAACTCCGCCGAGCGTCGTCGTTCACCACTGGGATTATTTCCCGGTCAGCCGACACGGCGGCTCTGCGATTGCCTGGTTGAAGCGCCGCGCAGCCGGCGCTCTAGCCGTCGCACTGAAGAGGCCTATCGCCATTACGGCAGCGCTCATCCGCGCGAACTCGCGGAGACGGACCTGAACCGATTCCTGACCCATCTCGCCATCGGTGAAAACGTGGCCGGGTCCACACAGCCCCTGGATCGAATCGACGGAGTGCGGGCGCGTAAGCCGAAGCGGCTGCCGGTGGTGCTGACCCGAGGCGAGGCTGAGGCCGTCCTCAACGAACTGGACGGTGTCCAGCGGGTGGTATCCGCGCTGCTGTACGGTGCAGGGCTGAGGCTCCTCGAAGGGCTCGCGTTGCGCGTGAAGGATCTGGACTTCGGTCGCGGTGAGATCACGGTCCGGCAGGGCAAAGGCCAGAAAGATGGCGTCACGATGCTTCCGGGAACGCTCTGGAAGCACTCCAGGATCATCTGCGGCGTGTGCGTCAACAGCATGAAAGCTGATTTGAAGAGCGGGCTGGGACAGGTGCCACTGCCGGACGCTCTGGCCCGCAAGTATCCGAATGCCGCCCGCGAGTGGGGCTGGCAATGGGTGTTTCCCGCTTCTTCCCACTACCTGGACCGAAAGACGGGCATCCGGCAGCGCCACCACCTGCACGAATCCGTGACTCAGAAGGCGGTTCATCAGGCGGCGCAACGGGCTGGGCTGATCAAGCGTGTGACCACCCACGCATTCCGGCATTCGTTCGCGACCCATTTGTTGGAGGAGCGCTCCGATATCCGAACGGTCCAGGAGCTCTTAGGACACGAGGACGTCCAGACCACGATGGTCTACACCCACGTATTGAATCGTGGCGGCCGCGGGGTCCGCAGCCCGCTTGATGCAAAAGCCGTCTCCAGCGAGGGCAGGATTAGGCCGACCAGCCGGTCGGCCTAAAACAGGATGCAGGTTTGTGACATATGCCAGAAGCAGTTGTAAACACGATGGTTGTCGGTTGGCTGGCGGTCGGCGACTTCGTCTTAGGCCGCCCAGGATCGGTTTCATCCAGGTCAGCCTAAACAAGAGTTAGCGGGACATGAGTCAGGCCAGAAGCACCA
>JADJWL010000022.1 GCA_016716385.1 Bryobacterales bacterium
ATGAAGCTGTTTACCTTCTGGCGGCGCTGGCTGCTTGTGGCTTCCATCGGATTCGCCCTGAATGGCCTGGCGGTGTGCTGGTGGCCCGACAGCCCGCACCTGGACGTTTGGAACGCCGCCATCCGGGAAACGTTCGGATCGGAAGGCGAGGATGTCCGCCGATTCCTCCTTGGCCCCTTGGGCGGCACCATGGCGGGTTACTTTGCGATGCAAACCTTCATCGTCTGGATTCCGTTCCGCCGCCGCGAACGCTGGGCCTGGACCGCCGTCATCTCGGCGCTGCTCACGTGGTTTGTCTCCGATACTCTCGCTTCGCTCCGAGCTGGTGCGGTGTTCAATATCTGGATGGTCAATGTCCCGGCTCTGATCGCCGCTGGAATCCCCCTGCTAGCCACCCGCCCCGCATTCAGGCGAGAATAGGGAGTTCATGGTCAACAGTCGCGTCCTTCAAAAACTGCGAGCGGGAGACTTCGTGCGCTTCGTCAGCATCAGCCGGGTCACCGACCCCTGGCTGGCGGAAGTGGTCGGGAAGCTGGGCTTCGACGGAATCTGGTTCGATCTCGAGCACCGTTCCACCGCCTACGACAAGATCGACCCGGTTTCGCTGGCCTGCCGCGCCACGGGCATCGACCTGATGACGCGCATCCGCAAGTCCGGCTACGACAGCCCGATGCGGGCGCTCGAGTTCGGGGCCAACGGGCTCATGATTCCGCACGTGCGCAGCGTGGAAGAAGCGGTGCAATGGCGCGACTGGACCCGCTTCCCTCCCCTCGGCAAGCGCGGGCTGGATGGCGTCGGAGCCGATGCCGACTGGGGGCTGGCCCCGACGGCGGATCACCTGAAGCACGCAAACGAAGAAGTGTTCCTGGTGCTGCAGGTGGAAGATCGCGAGACGCTGGACTGCGTGGACGAGATTGCAGCGGTGGAAGGCGTCGATATCCTGTTCGTCGGGCCGGGGGATCTGAGCGTCTCGCTGGGTGTGCCTTTGCAGACGACGCACCCGCTGGTGGAAGCCGCCATCGACAAGGTCGCGGCGGCCTGCGCGAAACACGGGAAGTGGTGGGGCATCCCGACTGGAACGCCGGAGGTGGCGCAACGCATGCTCGACCGCGGCGCGCGGATGGTGACGTGCGGCAGCGACCACATGTTCCTGCTGAACGGCTACCGTAACGCCGCCGAGGCGTACGCGGGACTGACGATTCAGGGCTAAGCCGGGTACGAAATCCCGAGTTCATCGGCGAGCCGGGCTAGCCGCCCCGCCCCTGTGCCTAGGGACATCCACCACGTGCTTCTCGCTGCCCCGCAGTTGCCGGAGCCGTTGAGATGCAGCGTGCCGGATCAGCGCTTCCAAACCGAGCCGCATGGTTTCCGTGTCGGTTGAGGCGCCACAGGCCTCGCGCGCCTCGCGAAGAGTTTTCTCATCGATGTGCAGCGTCTTCTTCATCCCTCGGAGCCTTCCATACTAGGATGGCACCGCCATCCATACTCGTCCGCCGCGGTATTGTTGAAAGTCAACCATGCTCCGAATTGCCCTTCTCGCTCTGCTTGCTTTTCCGCTCGCCGCACAGGACCGCATCGGCGCCGTCCAGGTGCGCGTCTCCACGGACCGGCCAGACTGGCGCTATGAGCCCGGCCAACCCGTCCGCTTCCGCATCGTCGCGACGCAGGACGGCCACCCGCTGGACGGCGCGCGGGTGACGTACCGCACAGGTCCCGAGATGATGCCCCCGGCGGCCGAACGGACCGTGCCGCTGCCCGCGGCCGGCCTGACGGTAGAGGGCGGCACGATGAATGAAGCGGGTTTTCTGCGCTGCATCGCGACCGTCGAGCACAACGGGAGAACATACCGCGGGCTCGCCACCGCCGCGTTCCGCCCTGAAGCGATTCAGCCCACGCAGGAGAATCCCTCCGATTTCGACGCCTTCTGGGCGGCGGCGAAAGCGGAACTCGCCAAACTGCCGGTGGACGCGAAGGTGACGCCGCTGCCCGGCTACGGCAACGCCGCGGCGGACTGCTACCAAGTGGACCTGCAGAACGTCGGATCCGGCGCGGCGCCATCGCGTTTCTACGGTGTTCTGTGCGAACCGAAAGCGCCCGGCAAGTACCCGGCGCTGCTCAGCGTTCCCGGAGCCGGGGTGCGTCCGTACCGCGGCTTGGCCGACATGGCGGCAAAGGGCATCGTGACGTTCCAGGTAGGGATTCACGGCATCCCGGTGACCATGGACCCGTCGGTTTACGACGTGCTGCGGTTCGGCGCCCTGGCGAACTACAACACCTACGGGCTCGACCACCGCGACCGTTACTACTACCGGCGCGTCTATCTCGGCTGCGTCCGCGCCAACGATTTTCTGACGAGCCACCCGAAGTTCGACGGGACAAACCTCGCGGTGACCGGAGGGAGCCAGGGCGGAGCTCTGTCGATCGTGACGGCGGCACTGGATCCGCGCGTCCGAGGCTTGGCGGCGTACTATCCAGCGCTGTCCGACGTCACGGGGTACCTGAGGAACCGCGCCGGCGGTTGGCCGCACATGTTCCGCGCGGCCGACGGCCCGTTGTCGCACCGCTCGCAGGACAAGATCGAGACGTCGCGTTACTACGACGTGGTGAATTTCGCCCGCCGCGTGAAGGTGCCGGGGCTCTACACGTGGGGTTTCAACGACGAAACGTGTCCGCCGACATCGATGTATTCGGCGTACAACGTGATTCCGGGACAGAAGAAGCTGCTCCTGGCGCTCGAAACCGGCCACAACAATATCCCCGAGCAGGTGGCGGAAGTCCAGGCGTGGCTGGAGCGGTTTCTGGGGTCGGGTGCTGCGGGGAGATAGCGACGGCTGGCCTGGCACGAAGTTCACGTCCAGCCGTCAGCACGTCTCGCCAGATTGAGAATGAGATGGCCGGCCTGCACATCTCCGGCATGGCGGCGTCTCGGCCAAGTGGCAGAGCGTTGCGGGATCCCCGGGGTCGGCTAAGCGTTCATCCTGGAGCCCGCTCAAGATCCAGAGCAAAAGTCAGCGCGTCCTTGAGTCGCTTCATTGCCTCGGTGGGGAGCCTGCCAATCTTGCGTTCAAGACGCACAGTTGGTAGGGATCCTAATCCTTGGACATTGGCTACTGATTCACGATCAAGGAACGGAAGCCGCGGTAGCGGCACTTCATAGGAATTGCCCCTTCGCTGCGTGGTGAGAGGCACGTACAAGACGAGAGAGCGTGGGGGCTCAGGGTCTTCGCGGGAGACGATGACCACGGGGCGCGTCTTGGCGGCGATTCCCAAGTCCGCCAGCCAGATTTCACCGGGCCGAGGCTTCATCGAGCAGGTCGAGGACCTCTTGTTCCACGCCGCGCGAGCGCGCGAGGTCAAGGACGTCGTGATCGGCGAGTTCTATCACCTCGGTGATGCGCTCTCTGGCTTCTGCCGCAGTCTCCGGGTTCCACTGGCTGAGCCGAGCATCGAGTTTTTCCGCCAAGATATCCATGGCCTGCTCTCGCTCCTAGTCTAACGCATCGAGCCTCTACGGTAACCCCACGTACACCTTGGCAGTCGGGCCAAACGGGCCGCGGTTCGCCCCAAATGACAAATATCATTGACAATATGGAAAGCATGCTTTACAGTCGAGTTGGAGGTCAGTGGAATGAACGACCAGTCCGCTCACGAATCACCTGTCAACGAGGACTCGCGGTGGCCGACAACATCAATGTTGACGTACGGCACGTTCGGCATGCGTACACCAGCGGGACGCCGCTATCACATCCGCAGCAGCTTCGCTCTCGCGGCGATGGTGGCCTGCCTCCTTGCACCGGCTCTGCTCCGCCGCTCAGTTCCGGAGGGCATTCTCGGGATCATCATCGCGCTTGCTCCGGGCGCTGCATTTGTCTACATCGCCTGGGAGTTTCGCCGGTACCTTTCTGCCCTGGATGAGCTTGCCCGCCGCATACAACTCGAGTCAATCGCTTGGACCTATCTATGCGGTTTGGCGGTAGCGATGCTGCTTGGGGGCATAGGGCTTGTTTACGGCTGGCGGTTCAATCCGGCCTGGTTTATCGTGCTCGAACCGGTACGGGCAGGTTGGCTCTATTTCGTGTCGCGGCGGTATCAGTGAAGAACGAACTACGTGTCCTTCGTGCTCGCCACGACTTGTCGCAGGCCGAGTTGGCAGAAAAACTGGGCGTCTCCCGTCAGACCGTGAACGCAATTGAGACGGGCAGGTATGACCCTAGCCTCTCGCTCGCATTGAAGATAGCCGCGCTCTTCGGGCATCCCGTCGAAGAAATATTCGGTGCGGGAGATGATTCACCGCGGGCGGGCACGTCGTAGCTGGGCCATCAAAGCGCATGCTGGCAGGCCATCGATGCTCGGCGCCTCATGAGTCTGTGCCTGAGTGTGGCGCTCGCCGAATCCACCTGGCCGTATCACCGGCTGCCCGCTGGCGCACCGCTCGCAGGACAAGATCGAGACGTCGCGTTACTACGACGTGGTGAACTTCGCCCGGCGGGTGCCGCGCCGGCTGCGCGGCGTCGCGGGGCCGCTGATCCGGCTCGGTCGCGAGGATCACCTTGCAGCCGTAAGGGGGTCTGCCGCTTTCGGGACAGCGCCGCTTCCGCTCGGAGTCCGAGCATTCGCAGTGGGTGCCGTGTTGGAGTCTCTCGATTCCTCCGTGCAATAGGCACATGGCGGATTGGCAGGAACACTTGAGCCGGGACCCGGAGATCTATGGAGGCGAGTTGTGCGCGACAGGGACCAGAGTTCCGGTCACGGTCATCCCTGACTGCCTGGGCGAGGGCAGCACGACGGAGGCGATCCTGAACAGCTACCCGTCGCTCAAACCGGAGCATATCCAGGCGTCGCTGGCATACGCGGCGGAATTGGCGCATGAGGAACGCCTGCTGCCGCTCAGGGCGCCGTGAAGTTCAAGATCGACGAGAACCTGCCAAGCGAGATAGGGGCCGACCTGCGCGGTTTGGGCTCCGATCATGAGGGCCGGCGCATCAGTCCCGTCAGCAAATCCACTGCGACAGCGCGCGCCACTTGGCAACCGCGGGCGTATACTGGCATTGGATGATTCCAGGTAGTTTCTGTGGGGCATCCAGTGTGGAGGTCGGTGATGAGACTCCTCACGGCGGTATCCCTCCTTTTGCTCCTACTCATTCTTCGTATTCCGGTCTCCGGCCAACCGGAGACCGCCACCCTCGGCGTTGTGAACAACGCCAGCTACGTCGCGCCCGGCTTCCCGGCCGGCGATGTGGCTCGCGGGTCCCTGGTCGCCATCTTCGGCACGGGTCTCGGACCTGCCCAGATTACCCCGGCGCCAGCCTATCCGCTACAGAAGTCGCTTGCCGGCACTTCCGTGCAGGTCCGGTCCGGTGGCGTCAGCTACGCGGCAGTTCCCCTCTACACCAGCGCCACGCAGGTAGGCGCGATCCTCCCCTCGGTTCTTCCCGAAGGGCCCGCCGAGATTCGCGTCACGTACCAGGGCGCCAACAGCGACTTGGCGCCGATTCAGGTGGCGGCGGCGCGCCCCGGTTTGTTCACCATTGACCAGCGGGGGACCGGTCCTCTGGCGGCCTTCCTGTATGAGCCGAACGGCCGCGCGGCCGGCTGGAGCAACGTGCATCTTTCGGCGCGTCCAGGTGACCTCGTCTCCATCTGGGCAACCGGGCTCGGACCCATTACGACGCCTGACAATGAGATACCTCCCGTCGGCAATCTGCCCGTCGACGTCGAGGTTCTGGTCGGCGGAGTGCCGTCGCCAAGCGTGCAGTACAAAGGCCGTTCTCCTGGATTCGCTGGCATTGACCAGATCAACTTCACCGTTCCCGAAGGTGTCTCGGGATGCTACGTACCCGTGACCGTCCTGGTAGACGGCGTCGCTGGTTCTTACGGCACACTGTCCGTCTACAGCCAGGGGAATGACTGCGCGGACGCGCACTCCTATGCGAGGCAGGAGATGGCCGAGGTGCGGGGGCCGCTGATCTTCGGGTCCGGCAATCTCGAATTGATGCGGCTGCATCTCTTCGCGCCGTTCCTCCCTTCCGAGGGGCTCGTCATCGACCGTATTCGCGGGTTCTTCCGCGAACAGGCCGACCAGCGGTTCCTCTACGCCTGGCCGCCCGTGCCCGCCGCGCCGCCCCTTGGCACCTGCGCCATGTACCACTTCAAGATGAACACTGAGCTCGAACTGTTGCCGGTGGACTTCGACCGCCTCCGCCCGATGGAAGCCGGCCTGGAGATGACGGTGACGGGCCCGGGGGGAACGAAGACACTTCCGTTCGTGTACCGCCAGGGATATCAGGGGTTCCTATGGGAGTATGGCAACGGTGATTCCCAGCCCTATCTGGCGCCTGGAGAATACACGCTGCGGAACGGGTCCGGCAGTCCCGATGTCGGGGCCTTCCAGGCATCGATCCGGGTGCGCGAGATGATCCGCTGGACGAACCGCGAACAGATCCAGGTGGTCGACCGCAACCAGCCGCTGACCGTCACGTGGACGGGTGGCGATCCCGAGGCGGAGGCGGCGGTGATCATGGGCGTCGGGAGCCGGTTGGAAGAGAGCCAGCGCGTCACGTTCGTCTGCACAGCCGATCCGGCTGCCGGGACGTTCACGATCCCGGCGCATGTGACGGCAAGTCTGCCGCCGGCGCCCGCGGTGGCGACGCCCCAGTTCCCGCCGGGAGTACTCCTGGTGGGAACGGTTTCGCGCCCGGACCAGAATCGCTTCACGGCCGCGAAGGTGAAGTTCGGCTTCACCTATTCGCTGGCGCTGACTGGATCGGCTGTCGAGATCCGGTGAGGACTGAGAAACGACACGCCACCACCGTCGCTCGCGCCTGCGCCGATTTGAGGGCCGGCCCTCTCGAGACTTTCCGGGAGAACGTCACCGTAGTTGTTTCTGCCGCCCTCGATGTGCCAAACAGCGAAGCCGGAATCCTTAACCAGACCCGAAGCTACCTTCTGGGTTCATACCGCATCGCCACCGCCCCGGAGCCGAACTCCAGCCGGCTCACGAGCCTCAAGTCGACATACTTCGATAGTCCCGCGAACAACGTCGGCCCGTGGCCCACCAGCCTCGGCTGCACCACGAACTCGTACTCATCGATCAATCCCAGCTCCGCCAATGCCAGCGGGAGTTTCACGCCTCCCATGAACAGTCCCTTACCCGGCTCCCGCTTGAGCTGCTGAACTGCCTTCTCCAGATCTCCGCGCATGAGCTCCGCGTTCCAATCGACCCGGTCCAGGGTGCTCGACACAACGTACTTCTTTGCCGCGCTGATCGTCCGGGCGAAGGGTTCCGTCCACTCAGGCCTCCCTGCCGTCGCAGCCGGCGGCCGAAACGCTGCCTCCATCATTTCGTAGGTGACCCGGCCAAAGAGAAGAGCGTCGGCCTGGTTGAGGTTCTCGATCGCGTGACGATGCAAGTCTTCGTCCGCGGGTATTGCACGATGATCGCAGCACCCGTCCAATGTGACGTTGATGGAATACCGAAGCGGTCGCATGACGCCAGAGTACCGCTGATGGGTTGATCAGCCAGGTTCACGGCTTCGCCAACCGAAAGTTGATGTGCCGGGCGCGGCCATGAGCAGGAACGGCGGCATGCGAAGTTTGGCAGTATTGCACGGCAGGAGGGCACACTGGAAAGACTTCGATAGTTGGCCCTCCTTCGAGATCTCCGGCCTACCGCCGCAGCCAGCGGCGGGCTTTCATCTCGAAGCGGGGCAGCGTGCCTCCGGGGACCACGACTACCGGGATACGCAGTGCCAGCGCGTTGTAGAGCGCTGCCTGGATCCGGTGTTCGAGATCCGGCCCGTCTTCGGGACCCGGTTCCACTTCAAGCGAAAGCTCGGTGAGCGCGCGCTCCACACGGACTTCGACGCGGTACTCGGCGACGCCGCAGCCGCGCAAGACATCCTCGATCGCCGTCGGATAGACGTTCACGCCGCGGACCACCACCATGTCGTCCGCGCGGCCGAGGATGCCTCCTTCCAGCGCGAGGTCGTCGGTTCCGCACGCACAGCGGCCGCGCAGCGCGGGACGAACCAAGTCGCCCGTGCGATAGCGGATGAGCGGTGCGGCCGTGCGGCCGAGGTTCGTGAGCACCAGTTCGCCGGATCCGGCCGGCTCGTCGGTCGCCGGGTCGATCACTTCAGCGATGTAGCGGTCTTCCATCACGTGCAGCACGCACGGGCGGGCGGGACACTCGTAGCTCACGGGGCCGATTTCGGTCATGCCGTGGTGGTCGGCGACTTTGGCGCCAGGCCAGAGCTTCTCGATGTGCGCGCGCGTTCCCGGCACCGATCCGCCGGGCTCGCCGGCCACGATGATCCGCCGGATGCCCGAGCGGCTCAGGTCGATGCCCTCGGCCGGCGCGGCTTCGCCCAAGTGGATCACGTAGGTGGGCGTGCCGCAGAGCACGGTGGCGCCCGCGTCGAGCAGCGTGCGCAGCCGAGCCGCGGTGCGCATCCCGCCTCCAGGGATGGCCAGGCAGCCCATGCGCGCCGCGGCTTCGAACGCCGTCCAGAAGCCAAGGAACGGGCCGAAGGAAAAGGCGAAGAACACGTTGTCGGCGGCCGTGACGCCGGCGGCCGAGTAGACGCGGTCCCAGTTTTCGAGCATCCACTCCCAGCTTTCCGGCGTGTCCAGCCAGCGCATCGGCTGGCCGGAGGTGCCGCTGGTCTGGCAGTAGCGCGTGTACCACGACAACGGAAACGTGTGATTCTTGCCAAACGGGGGATGCGCCGCCTGGTCGTCGACCAGTTCCTGTTTGGTGGTGAACGGGACGCGCCGGCGGAAGTCTTCCAGGCTGGTGATCCCGGACACGCCTTCGAGCTTGCGCGCGTAAAACCGGTTGCCCGGCAGAATCGCCGCCAGCAGGACGCGTAGCGCGGCCAGTTGCGCGCTCAACGCAGCAACTCCTCCGGCGCCTCTTCGATCCTGGCGGCGATGTCCTCGGGAATCGGCGTCGCTTTCATCGGACCGCCGGGAAAGTCGCGCTTCACGCAGGTCACAGAAAGCGAACCCCGCGCCACTTCGCGCGGCGGATCCTCGTTCAGCTTCCGGAAGCGGAAGGCGTAGTGGAGGCTCTGCCGGCGCTTGTGTTTGACGAGCAGCCGGACCTCCACGGTGTCTTCGAAACGAAGGGGCGAGCTGAAGTCGAGCGACGCATGCACGCGAGGCCAGCCCACCTTGATCTCGCCAGGCGGCGGGTGGATCGACATGCCGAGCGAGCGGAAGAACGCATGCTCGGCGGCTTCCATGTAGCGGAAGAAATTGGAGAAATGCACGATGCCCGCCATGTCGGTCTCGGAAAACTCGACAGTGCGCGTGATGGTGTACTCGTAAGCCACAGTGGAAGGTCAACCTCGAATCAGGGGCATGCCATGCGGCAGGGGCTCGGGGATGCGGGCAAAGCGGGCCATGGCCTCGTACATCGGCTCGAAGTCGCGATAGACGTTGCCGATCAGGCAGTCCGTAAGATCGCCCTTGAAGTTCGGGTGCGCGGAGAGAAAGTCGCGGAAGTTGAACTCGTTGTCGTAAAAGCCGTAGACCAGGCGGCGCATCGCTTCGAGGCCCTCTCGGAATTTCGCGCCGTAGCCGGTGAACCGGGCGGCGGAGACGTCGCCGGCCGATAGCGCCGCGTCGACGGCGTCGCCGGCGAGTTCGCCACTGGTGAGCGCGAGAAAGACGCCGGAGGAGAACACGGGGTCGAGAAACGCAAACGCGTCGCCGACGAGCACGAGGCCGTCAGTCGCGCAATGGCGCGAGCGGTAGGAGAACTCGCCCGTGATCTGAAAGGGTCCGAACTGGCTGCCGGGCTCGAGGTGCGATTCGATCCAGCGGTTGCGCGCGACTTCGCGATGAAAGATCTGCGCCAGGTCGCGGGTATCGCGGAACAGGTACTCTTTCTCCGCCACGATGCCGACGCTGACCATGTCGTCCGGCAGCGGGATATACCAGAACCAGCCCTTCTCCGGGAGATAGGCGACGGTGGTCGCGCCTTCGTCGATTCCTGGATCGCGCACGGCGCCGCTGTAATACGTCCACAGGGCGATCTTGTTGAGATAGGGATCGCGGACGCGCCATCCGTTGCGGGCGAGCGCGAGGGCATCACGGCCGGTGGCGTCGAGCGTGATGGGCGCATGGATCTCTTCCGTGCCTCCGTGCGCCGAAACCGCGCGGACACCCGTCACCGTGCCATTCGACTCGAGAAATCCCTTCACGCACACTTCGTGGCGCACTTCGGCGCCCTTCTCGCGCGCGTTGTCGAGCAGCATGCGGTCAAAGTCGCTGCGCAGGACCTGCCAGGTGCAGGCGGCTTCGTGCTGGAAATGCTGCGAGAAGTAGAAGGGCTGCGAGGCGCGACCGTCCATGCTGACGAACTGCACGGAATACTTCTTCGGGAAGTGCGACGCCTTCATCCGCTCGATCAGCCCAAGGCGGGCAAGCGGGAAATAGGTGTAAGGGATCAGGGACTCGCCGACGTGGTAGCGGGGGAACTTGTCCCGCTCGAGCACGAGCACACGCCGGCCTCTTTCGGCGAGGACGGCAGCCGTGGTGGATCCCGCCGGGCCGCCGCCCACCACGATCGCGTCATACTCGCGGATCATTCGCGATGCTCCGGGAGGAAGAACTCGTGCAGCAGACGGTCAACCTGCAGCAGACCATCGCGGTTGAGGACGATGTGGCCGGGTCCAATCTCGGAGAATCCTTCGTCTCGCAGCTTCCCCAGAGGTTCCGCGAAACGCTCGACGGGGTCGGCGCCGAACTTGCGGGCGAAGTACTCCCGCTCCACGCGCCCGAGCTTCATTTGCAGGACGAACTCGCGGATGAACCGTTCGTCGTGCGTCGGGGTCAGGGCGCGGAAGACTGGTAGTTCGCCCCGGTTGACGCAATCCAAGTACGGCCCCCAATCGTGCTCGTTCTGGAAATGCGTGCCGCCGACGTGGGAAAACGACGCGACCCCCAATCCCACCATGTCCGCGCCGCGCCACAACGCATCGCGATAGACGAATTTCGTGCGGGCTGGATCCTTGACGGCGGTGTAGGCGCTGGTGACCGTGTAGCCGGCGCGTTCCAGTTCGGCGAACGCGTAGCGGACCCAGGCGCGCTTGGTCTTCCAGTTCGCCACCGGGGCCACGGTCTGCCCGAATACCTTCATCTCTTTGAAGATGGTCGTGTTGTAGGGCACTTCCATCTGGTAAACCGTGACGCACTCGGGCGCCATCTCAATGACCCTGCGGACGCAGTCGCGCCAGTTCTCCTCCGTCTCGCCCATCATGCCGGCGATGAGGTCGATGTTGATCTGCGGGAATCCGATGGAGCGGGCGAACGAGTACGCGCGGTCGATCTCCTTGCTGAGATGGGCGCGCCCGTTCAATTGCAGGATCTCATCGTTGAAGTTCTCGATGCCCAGGCTGATCCTGGTCATGCCGAGCTCCTTGATAGCCGTCAGCTTGCCTTCGGTCAGCGTGCCGGGCTCGCATTCGAACGCCACTTCTTCCGCTTCGTCCCAAGGCAGGACGCGCTTCATGCCCTCGACCAGGCGGGTGAGCTGCCTGGTTGAGATGAAGGACGGGGTTCCCCCGCCGAAGTAGATGAACAGCGGCTTGCGCCCGCCGATAAAGGTCTGGCGGGCATAGAGTTCCAGCTCCGCGATGGTCGCGTCGAGGTACGTTTCGACATCCGACGCCACCTTGTCCGTATAGACCTTGAAGTAGCAGAAGTGGCAGCGCTTCCGGCAGAACGGGATGTGGTGGTAGAGACCGAGCGGCGTCCCTGGAGCCGGTGGCCGCGCGAGCGCTTCATGGACGGCGGGCACGTGGTCCGGCCCCCAGTACCGGTAGGGCGGGTAGTTGGACACGAAATAGCTGCCCGCGGTGGTTTCTTCTTCCAGCAGGACACTGCTTTGCCGTTCCGTCATGTTCCCTATCCCTCTAGGGTAGCAGGTGCTACAATCGCCGCCTGGAGGGACAAACCATGGCTGTCGCCGACATGATTCTGCCCGAATTCGATCACGAAGTGCAGTTGACCCGGAAGATGCTGGAACGCATCCCGAACGACAAACTGGCATGGAAGCCCCACGAGAAATCGATGACGCTCGGCCGTCTCGCGGGACATTTATCGGAGCTACCCTGGTGGGGCGAGGTCACGATGAAGATGGATGTGCTGGATCTCGCCAGCGAAGAGATGCAGCAGCCCGGCGCCGTTGCCGCGTCGGCGGAAGAGGCGGTGGCGATGCTCGACAGCAACGCCGCTAAGGCCCGCGCAGCTTTTGCGGCGAGCGACGAGGCCTACGGCGCGATATGGAGCATGAAGCGGGGCGCGGACACCATCATGCAAATGCCCCGCGGCGTCGTCATCCGCAGCTTCGTCATGAACCACATGATCCATCACCGGGCGCAGTTGGGCGTGTACCTGCGGCTGCTGGACGTGCCGGTGCCCGCCACCTACGGTCCGTCCGCCGACGACAAGGCCGGCATGTAAGACGCTAATCTGGAGGGTATGCGCGCTCTCGGCACCCTCTTCGCGCTCGCAACCCTGGCCGCGGCCCAGACCAGCCCGATCCGGCTGGCGCAGGTCGCATCGGGACTGACCCAACCCACGGATATTCAAAGCGACGGTACGGGCCGTCTGTTCATTCTGGAGCAGCCGGGGCGGATCCGGCTGCTGGGATCGTCTGCGCCCTTTCTGTCGATCGAAAGCCGTGTGCGGTCCGGCGGCGAACGGGGCCTGCTCGGGCTCGCATTTCCACCGGACTTCGCGCGCAAGCAGCATTTCTACGTGAACTACACGCGGGTGCCGGATGGCGCGACCGTGATCTCGCGCTTCCGCGTGCAGGCGGGCAATCCCGCGGCGGCCGATCCGGCGAGCGAGACCGTGATCCTGACGATCCCGCAGCCGTTTTCCAATCACAACGGCGGGCAGATCGTATTCGGGCCGGACGGCTACCTGTGGATCGGCACGGGAGACGGCGGCAGCGGCAACGATCCGTTGGGCAGCGGGCAGGACCGGCAGTCGCTGTTGGGGAAGATGCTCCGAATCGATGTCGAGAGCGACTTATCCGGCTACCGCATTCCCCCGGACAACCCGTTCGTGGGCAACCCGGCGTACCGCCCGGAGATCTGGGCGCTCGGGCTGCGCAACCCGTGGCGCTATTCATTCGACCGCGAGACCGGCGGGCTCTGGATCGGCGACGTCGGCCAGAACCGCGCCGAGGAGATCCACCACACCCCAGCGGGGATCGGCGGCGGGTTGAACTATGGCTGGGCCGTCATGGAGGGCTTGCAGTGCCTGCGCCCCGGATGCGATCAGACGGGTCTCGACCGGCCTGTGTTCGAGTACACACGCGGGGCTGGGATTTCGATCACCGGCGGCTATGCGTATCGCGGCCGCTGGCTGCCCGGGCTGCGCGGCGCCTACCTCTACGGGGATTTCGGCAGCGGGCGGATCTGGGCACTGCGCCTCGATGGTCAGAACGTCACGAACGAGCTGCTGCTGGCCAGCGGCATGGGGATTTCCACGTTCGGCGAGGACGATGACGGCGAACTGTACGTGGCCGACCATGGACGCGGCATCGTGTTTCGCATCGCTTCGCAGGCGCCCGCGCCACGCCTCACCTCGCAGGGTGTCGTGAACGCGGCGAGCTTCGTGCCGGGACTGGTCGCGGGTTCGGCGGCATCGTTGTTCGGGGCGGATCTGGCGCCGGCCGGTGCGCTCATCGCGGCGCAAGCCATTCCCCTGCCCCGTGCGCTGGCGGGTGTGGAGGTGCGGGTCAACGGCGTCGCCGCGCCGCTCTACGCGGTGGCGAATGCGAACGGTCTGGAGCAGGTGAACTTCCAGGTTCCCTTCGAGGTGGCGGGAGCGGAATCGGTAGAGATTCGGGTGGTCCGGGAGGGTCTCGAAAGTGAGGCGGTGCGGGCGCCGCTGCTGGCGGTCCAGCCGGGAGTGTTCAGCGCGGACGGCGTGAGCGTGCTCGCTGTGCACCCGGACAATGCGCTGGTGACGGCGGAGCGTCCGGTGGAGCCGGGGGGCCGCTTCTACCTCTATGCCGCCGGTTTGGGCGCCGTGGAGGGGACGACGCCCGCCACAGGCGCGGCGAGCCCGTCGGAACCGCCGGCTCGGGCCCGGACGCAGCCCACGGCGAATGTGGGCGGTGTCGCGGCGGAGGTCGAGTTTGCTGGACTGGCGCCTGGTTTCGTGGGCGTCTACCAGGTCAACGTCCGGCTGGCGGCCGGCACGCCTTCAGGAATGCCGGAGTTGATCCTGACGTCGGGAGAATCGGCCAGCCCGCCGCTTCGCCTTCCGGTGGGCCGATAGATCAGGCCATCGCTGCGAGCAGCTTGTCGATGTCGCTCATGTTGTTGTAGAACGCCGGTGAGATCCGGATGCGGTTCTCACCCGCTTCGGTCACCTGGATGTTCGCCTGCTTCAGCTTTGCCATGGATGCCTTCAGGTCCTTGGCTTGCACCACGACAAGCGCGCTCTGCGCGTCGGGCGGCGTGATCATGGTGTAGCCCAGCCCCGGCAGTTCTTTCTTCAGCCGGTCGCACAGTGTCTTCGAATGCGCCCAGATCCTGTCAATGCCAAGATCCTTGAACATCTTGAGGGATTCGTACTGCGCGGCATAGCCGATGTAGTTCACGTTGCCGGGCTCGTAGCGCGAGGCGTTCTTCGGCGGCTCGTACGGAAACGCCCCTTTGCCCGGATCCGCGGCCGAGACCCAGGGCTCGTAGTTGTAGCGGACGTAGCCCGGGAAGTCGACGTCCTGGACGACGTTCCCCTGCAATTCCTCGCGCACGTACAGGTAGGCGGCGCCACGAACACCGGCCAGCCACTTGTAATTGGAGCAGGCGGCGAAGTCGAGGCCCAGAGCCTTCACGTCAACCGGGACAGACGCCACGGCCTGGATGATATCGGCGTAGACGTACGCCCCATTGGCGTGCGCGATCTCACAGATTGACTTGGCGTCTTCGACCCACCCGTTGACGTTCGAAACCAAGGTGATGGCGACGAACTTCGTCTTCTTGTCGATCGCCTTCTTCATGTCGTTAAGGTCGATCATCCAGTTCTTGTGCTTGACGATGCGCACATCCATGCCGGCTTTCTGGCGGCCGATGTAGTGGTGGACCGAGCCGGCATAGTGCAGGTCATTGGTGACCACGTTGCCGCCGCGTTCCTGGACTTTGAGCCCGTTGAGGACGATGTTCTCGCCGTGCTTGGTCGAGGAGACGAAGGCGATCTCCGACGGCTTGGCGTTGATCATCTCGGCGAACAGAGTCCGCGCGCCCTGGATGGCTTCGCGGGCGTACTCGCCGCGGCCTTCGCCGGGACCGTGCATGTGGAAGTCCATGTAGCGTTGGGCGCCGGCCTCGGCGATGCGGCTCAGAGGGATGTGGGCGGCGGCGTCGAGATAGACTTGCGCAACAGCGCGCGGGAACTCTGCTCGGACATTCTCGATCGTCCACGGTCCGGACGAGGCCGTCCGCGCCGGAGCGGCAGCGGGGCTGCCACATCCCTGGGTCAGGGCGGCGGCTGTGGTGGCGGTGGCGGCCAGGAAGCGGCGGCGGTTCATGTTCATGAGGGCTCTCCTTGGGAATCTCCCTATTCTAGTGCCATTCAGGGTCGGGTGTATCCCTCAGTCCACGCGGCAAATGATCTGAAATGGTGGATTCCTGCCGCTGCCGCGGATACAGTACGGTTTGGCGATGCGGCGATTGCCCCTCTTCCTGGTTCTGGCGGCCAGTCCGGCCATCGGACTGGTGTTTCCCGACGCCGGGGACTATACCGTTGCCCCGGGAGCGCATGGCGGCATCTACACGGGCGTCGGCGTGACGAATATCTGTTCGGCGTCGCTGCTGTGGTCCGGCCTGCACATCCTCACGGCGGCGCATTGCAGCGCCAGCACGCAGGTCCGCTTCGATTGGGATGGCGGCAGCGTGACGATTCCGATCGTCACCTTCTACAGCCATCCGGACTTCTCAACCGTGGGGACACCGGGAGACATCGGCGTCGGTCTGCTCGCCTTCGAGGCGCCGGTACAGGTGACCCGGTACACGCTTTACCGGGAATTCGACGAACTCGGCCAGACCGCGGACATTCTGGGATATGGCTCCACCGGCACCGGTCTGACTGGAGCCACCGGGGGGTTTGGCACACTCCGGCGCGGCGATAACCTGTACGAGGCAACGTCCGGCGGAGGCACCTATTTAATCGCCGACTTCGACAACGGCCTGGACTCGAACGATGCGCTCCAGGTGCATGCCGGCTTCCCGCCGCAGCTTGGCATCCCGGGAGAGGTCATGATCGCTCCGGGGGATTCCGGCGGTCCGGCATTTCTCGCCGGCCGGATTGCCGGGGTGCATTCGTTCCGCGGGCGCTTCGATGCGGAGCCGGACGGCTCGTTGTCAGACATCGACAGCGTGCTGAACTCGTCGTTCGGCGAGGTCTTCGGATCGACGCGGGTGTCGGTCTATGCCGGTTGGGTCGACGCCGTCGTGACACCCGAACCGGGCACGCTCGTACTATGGTCCACCGGGTTGCTGGCCCTCATCTGGCTGGGCCGCCGCACTACAGCCAGTAGCGCCACTGGCCGGCCGCCAGGACATACCCCGTAAGACACAAGTTCGTCACAGCGTGGGCCAGGATGCAGTCGCCCAGACTCTTCGTCCGGATCATCCAGGCGTTGTAGAGCAATCCGGCAGCGAGGCCAACTTCCCAGAACGGCCCGTGTTCCAGCGCGAACAGGATCGACCCGGCCCAGAAGGCGAACGCCGTATACGCGCCCAATGGCAGGGTCTGGAAGTCCGGACGGATCAGCCAGCGTGCCAGGAAGCCCCGCCAGAACAGCTCTTCGATGACCGGAACCAACAGGAAGCAACCGGCGGACCGGAACACCAGAAACACGAGGTTCGTCCGCAGATCTTCGGGGACGTGGCTCACCGGTTTCCCCAGCAGGGAGTTCGAGAAAAGCCAGTGGTCCCGGTACTGCGGCCATAGGAAATCGGGCGCCACCCAGATCACGAAGACTCCTATTCCGAGAAGGAGGCTGGTCCAGGGAGCGGTCAGGCGGAAACGCAGCAAGCTGCGGGACACCGTGAACAGCACCGCCGAGACCACCATGACCCGAAGAGGATACGCAACATCCGGCCCGAATGGCAGGTATTTTTCTACCGCGAGGAACAGAATAAAGACCGCGAACGGGGCGGCGTAGGGGATGGCGGGATGGCGCCCGTGAGCATCGTTCATTGCCAGTAGCTTTCTCCCGCTGCCAGGTTGGACCGGATGGCGTCCCCGTTCAGCACGAAGCCGAGCCCCGGGGCAGCCGGTACGGTCAGGTGGCCCCGGTTCACCAGAGGGCCTTCGCGAACGATCAGGTCGTCCATCCAGTTGCCGCGGCCGGCCTCGAGTTGGGCCAACGTGAAGTCAGGGCAGGCGGCGGCGCAGTGCGCGGTGGCCAGAGCCGACACCACCGTGCCTGAAGACTTCGCGGCCACGGGCAGATGCGCGAGGCCGGCGGTCTCGGCGATCCGCTTCGATTCCAAGAGGCCCCCGGTGTTGCGGACATCGAAACTGAGGATGTCGCAACCGCGCCGCGACACAAACGCCGCGAAATCCTGCCTCGCGCCGAGCGATCCGCCAGTGCAGATAGGAACCCGTGAGGCGCCGGTGAGCCGGGTCCAGGCTTCCGCGTAGCCTGCGGGGAGCGGATCCTCGACCGATAGCGGGGCCACCGGGGCCACGAGTTCGCAGAAACGGATGGCGGCCGGCAGGTCGAACTGCCCTCCGCAATCGAGCACGATGTCGATATCGGCCCCAAGCGCTCCGCGGCAGTTCTCGATCCCGCGGATCACGTCGCGCCAGGCTTGCGGGGCGGCGGGCGCGGCGCCGAGTTCGAGATGGACGGCGGTGTAGCCTGCCGGATGCGCCTTGAGGCGGTCTGCCCACTCGCGGCACGCGTCGACGCTCAGCATGGTCCGGGGCTGGCTCGCGACCGAGACGCGCACCTGCTCCCGGTGGCGTCCGCCCAGCAGGGTCGACGCAGGCACGTCGAGAAGCTTGCCGGCAATGTCCCACAGCGCCATTTCGATCGCCCCAGCCGCGCTCAGGACCCCCCGGCCAGGCGCCCGGTTCAGGAGAACCCGGAAAAGCGCGTCCAGTTCGAGAGGATCGCGGCCGAGGACCTCCGGACGCAGAGCCAGGACCCCCTCTTTGACGCCAACGACGGGACTACCCGGCGCTTCGCCGACACCGGAGACGCCGCGATCGGTATCCACCCGCACCAGGACATGTGTCCGGGGGCCCTGGAGGACTAGCGGCTGCACCGCGGTGATCCGGGTCCGGGGCGCGGCGTCACAGAGAACACCACTCGCGGGCAGTGCGGCAACAAATTGACGGCGTGACAACATTCCCGCTCTGGCGGACGTACGCGCCCGGCGATCAGCCCTCAGAATGCGCCACTCGAGTGGATTCCGTTCGCCTGCAGGACCACGGCCATCTTTTCCAGGGCAGTCTTGTGGATTTGCGACACCCGGCTCTCATTGATTCCCAGGATTCCACCGATCTCCTTCATAGTGAGATCGTTCCGGTAGTAGAGCAGCACCACCTGCTGGTACCGGTCGGGCAGAGTCTTCATGGCTTCGAGCAGCAGTTCCCGAAGTTGTTCCTGCGCGCACATGCTGTCCGGATGCGAATCCGGCCGTGCGGGAAACTCGGGCGTCAATCCGTTGTCGCGGTCGCCCCTGCCGGAAGCAGAGATCAGCCCAACCGTGCGGAGTTCCATCACCATTTGGCGCCAGCGGTCTACTTCGACGCCCATCTTCTCAGCCAGTTCCGCTTCGGTCGGAGCGCGCTCCAACTGCGCGGACAGGTCCCGTGTCACCGCCTCAACCTGCTTATGCCTGCGTCGTAAATCGCGGGACGCCCAGTCCAACTGGCGCAAACTGTCGAGAATGGCTCCCTTGATCCGGTGCTTGGCGTAACTGTGAAAAATCACCTTCTTTTCCGGATCGTACTTCGAAGCGGCGTCGAACAAACCGAGCACGCCCGCGTGGATCAAATCGTCGAGGTCCACGTGGACGGGCAAATTCTCGTGAACCCGTACGGCGATGGCTTTCACGAGCGGAAGGTGGTCCAGTACAATGCGATCGCGCACCGCTTTCTGCACCTTGCCTTTGGCGCTAGGGCGCGCGAGTGACGTTTGTGTCCCGGTAGACATTAAGTGTTCCAGCTTCTCCTGGTCGGATTCACCGTCAAAGAGATCCCCGTAGCCGGGAGTGTTTGGCTCAATGACACTCATGATAGTGCAAGCGGAACGCCAACGCGTCGGGCGACAGACTTATGCCTCAACCGGAACCTTAGCCCTCTAGCAGTATGCCCAGAAAACAAAGGGTTTGCAACAACTTCTTCTCTTAGCGGTCTGCGGAAAGGCGGACTTGGGTGGTACGCCCCTGATTCTACACCCTTACCACTCTGGAACACGGACCCCGGACACGGCGTTTCACACTGAAACGACAATGGTTAGCTTTCCCCTGAAAGAGGTAGGGCGGTACCCTTAGGAATCGCAGTACCAATAGTCCGAACCCAAGACGCCGGCTGCGCCGTTTTGCTACTCCAACGCTGGTTCCAGCACCCCTGAGTCGATGAGTTTGGCGACCATCGCGGCGCGCGACCCCACCCCCAACTTCAGGAAGATTCTTCGCAGGTGCGTCCCCACCGTCCATGTGCTGACATCCAGGACTCCGGCGATGGTCTTGTTCGGGTACCCTTTGGCAACCATGCGGGCGATTTCCCGCTCACGGGGGCTGAGCAACCGCTGGGCTGGGTCGGGCGGAATGCGGACCACTTGAAGACGCGCGCCCGAATGCTCCACCTCCAGCAGGACTTGGCGTTGCGGCTGAGATGGATCTGTAGGAGACGTCACGAGAACTCGCTGGGCTTCGGCCAACCGGATTAAGGCATCTACCAGTTCGTCGCAGGCGTCGCCTTCCGTCCTCTGAGGCGGTTTCGGAATCGCACTGGGAGACCGCATTCTCTCCGCTCCCGATCTGTCGCACGGCGTCTCGCGCCAGGTGCGGCCTGCTCGCTCACGCGCAGGAACGCCCTCCATTCTGGCACAGGATGCCTAGTACTCCTATCCCGTAAATAGGGGACACACGTTCAAGGGAACTCACATTCGCCTCACCAATAAATGCGACTAGCCGCCTGCGGCTGACTCCTTTAGTCTCGATCTCAGGCAGTTCCGGGAATCAAGCTCGCAACTGAATGTCGCAGAAGGGAGAAGGCCATGACAGGCTATGACGGCGAACTCGATCTGGAGTTCGAAGAGGAACTCGAAAGCGATTTGGAAGGAGAGCCGGAGTTCGAGGAAGAGGGCGCCTGGGAGAGCGACTTCGAAGACGAAAGCGAACTCGAGGGCGAGTGGGAAGGGGAGTTGGAAGGCGAGTACGAAGCGGACTACTTCTTCAAGAAAGCCCTTCGAAGGGTCGGCCGGTTCGCCAGGCGCGCCGCGCCCCTGCTCAAGCGTGTGGCCAAGGTGGCTCTGCCAGCGGTGGGGACTGCCATCGGCGGACCAGTCGGCGGCATGGTCGGGAGTGCGGCCAGCCGTCTGCTGCGCGAGGGGGAGTTCGAAGAAGAATACGAAGCCGGCTACGAGACAGAGTACGAGGCCGAAGCCGAGGCAGAGGACGAAGCTGCGCCGCTGACCGAAAATCAGGCGATTGCCGAACTGATGGCGGAAGCCGCCTCCTCCACCGACAACGAGGCAGAGGCCGAAGCGATGGTCGGAGCCGCCATGGTCGCAACGCTATCGGTCGCGGACCGGCGGGCTCTGCAACGTATCCTGCCCCATTTGGTGCGCGGGGTTTCGGTTCTGACACGCATCCTCCGGCGCCGCCGGATGACACGCCCCGTTGTCCGCGTCATTCCGGCGCTGGTCCGGCGGACAGCCAAGACGCTGAAGAAACGCGCGGCCGCGGGCAAGCCCCCGACCCCGCAGGTTGCCGCCAAGGTCCTCACGAATCAAACCCGGAAGGTGCTCACCAGCCCCGCCAATGCGGCACGGGCGATTGCCCGGAACGTCCGGGCGGCGCGGGCCGGAAAACAGGCCGCGCGCAGACCGGCAGCCCGGCGGCGCCCTGTCGCCGGCTAGAAACACCACTCGAAGGAGGTTACGCACGTGTCGAATCTGGATCTTGAACTGGAGCTCGAATCCCTGCCCGGCTTCGAAGAGGAGTGGGAAGACGAAATGGAATACGAAGGCGAGGAGTTCCTGGGACGGCTCTTCCGGAGGTATTTCCCAACCGGATCGCCGCGTGCCCGAGTGGCGCTTTCAGCCGCCAAGAACGCACTGGCCGGGGGGCTTGGGACTGCCGGCAGTCTCGCTGGAGGCGCCTTGGGGAGCCTCGCCGGTCCGGCGGGCACGATCGCGGGAGGCGTCGCTGGAGGCACCCTCGGAGCGGGTATTGGGGGCGGACTCGGAAGTCTGTTGCCAGATCAGGAGTGGGAACTCGACGGCGAATGGGAGTACGAAGGAGAACCGGAATCGGAAGCCGAGGCCATGATGGAAGTCCTGGGCGCTGCCGCCACTGAAGCTGAAAGCGAGGCGGAAGCCGAGGCCTTTATCGGCGCCCTGGTGCCATTGGCCGCCAAGCTGATCCCCAGGCTGGCGCCGGCGGTGATGCGGGCCGCGCCCCGGCTGATCCAAGGCGCTGCGCGGGTTGCGCGCGGGCTCCGCCGGAATCCTGCCACCCGGCCGCTCGTGCGAACCGTTCCGACGATCATTCGGAACACGGCACGGACCATTGCGCGCCAGGCTGCACAGGGCAAGCCGGTAACCGCAAAATCCGCCGCGCGGGCGCTCGCCGGCCAGACTCTCCGGACGGTGGGCAATCCGCGCGCGGCAGCCCTGGCGGTTCGCCGGTCGCGGGCCCTGTGCGCCCGCAAGCAGCCGGCGCGCTTCTTCTGACGGCCGCTGGAGCAGCCGGAGACGACCATGGTCATGGCTTTGGCCGAGCGTCACATCGTCAATCCGCAGCGGGAGGCGGCGCCCGTGCTTCCGGCCCGGCGCCGGGAACCGGGGGCCGTGGCGGCGCCGTGGCTCCGCGTTCAAGCGATGAACGTGACACGGCACGCCGCCAACCTGCGGCCCTTCCGGCGGAACGAGTTTGGGGAGGGCAGTCCGGCGCCCAGCGCGGGCCAGATGGAGGCATGCAACCGGCTGCTCGGCGCTCTGCGGGAAACACTGCTCAAACGGGCGCGGGCTGTGTCGCACGCCGCCGCCGCCGCGCGGCGGAATCCGTCCAAGGCTCACCTGGACATGACGGTCCGGTTGAAGGACCGGGCTCACGCGGCCGTCGAGCAGGTCGAGAGGGTCTGGGACTTTTACTTTGAGATCTTCAACCAACGGCAGACCGAGTTCGGCGAGTGGCTTGCCGGGTGCGACCGGATCGCTCTCGACTGCTACCAGGACGCATTCGTCAACCTGGGATTGGCCCGCTCGGTCCCGTCGCCGGCGCCGTTCACTCACATGAAGACGGGGCGTTCTCCCGCAACCTTCCGGCGCGGCATCTTTCTCCGGAGGCTGCGGCAGCAGAATCCGTTCCCGCTGGTAGTTCTTCCATACCACCGGCTGCTGAATCCCTGGACCTTGGGGGCGGTTCTGCACGAAGTCTGCCATAACCTCGAAAACGAACTGGGTCTGGCCAAGGCAATCCCGGAGGCGGTCGGCCGGGTGCTTCGCGAAAACGGCCTTCCGAGCGAGGTTGCCGCTGTCTGGACCCGCTGGGAGCGCGAGCTCTTCGCCGATATCGGGGGGCTGCTCCTCGGCGGGCCCGCTGTGGTCGAGTCGCTCATGGATGTCGTCGGCAAGTCACCGGAAGTGGTTCTTTCGTACAATCCGCAAGGCGTTCATCCAACGCCTTATCTGAGGGTGTTCTGCAGCACCGAGCTCTTGCGGCGGATGGGTTTTTCCTCCGAGGCGCGCCGGTACGCCGAGTTCTGGAGCCGCATCTATCCGAACCCGCGACTGGGCACGATTCCCAGAGCCGTGCTCGAGACCTTTCCCCGCGCCTGTGCCCTGGTGGTCGAAACGATGGCTTACCAGCCGTACGCCCCATTGGGAAACAAGGCTCTGGCGCAAGTGTTCCGGTTCGGTCTGAAAGAGCAGCGCCTGATCGAACAAGCCGCACGCCGGCTGGCCAGCGGCACCGATCCGGGAATCCTGCCCGAACGGTACCTGATCGGCGCCGCCCGTCACGCGATCGATCACGGGCTGGCGCGGCCGGAGGTCGTCACCAGGAACTTCTACCGGGACTTGGCAAGGAGATAGCGCAATGGCCTTGGAGCGGCGGATGGAACAGTTGGAAAAAGGGTTCAAGCGTTTGTGCGAATCGGTGTACGCTCTGCGCTTGACCGCCGTGGAAGACCGGCCCCGGGGGCTCGACCTGGCGCTGTTCGACACGCTCGAACTGGCTTGCGAGGACTTGATGGGCTGGGTTCAGGAGGGGCGGCAGGCGGCAGAGAGGGGACGGCAGGCGGCCCAGGCGGAGAATCCGCGCCTGCCCCGCGTCCGGCGGGCGATCGAACACTGCCGGCTGCCACTTCAGAAGGTCGACCACCGCTTCTTATCTGACGTGGCTTCGTTCGAACGGGCTGGCCAGCTTTGGGACCTGGCCCGCACAGCAGGGAAGGAGTGGGGGGCTTGGGCAGGCAGCCTCAGCCAGGCTGTCGAAGATTGCCGGCAGCAGGTGTACGGCTTGAACGGGCTGATCTTCGAATGTTGCGACGAACTCACAGATCGCCTCTCCGGGGTATCGGTCTCCGTGCACACCGCAGCGGTTGGCCAGATGATGGACCCGGAGGCGGCCGTCCACCCGGAAGATTTGGCGGAATCGACGAACTAGGAGCACGGACATGGAGAAACAGGACAAGCAAGGAAAAGGAACGACTCAGCAAGGGCCCACCGGACCGAAGGCGGTGCAATTCCAGGTCGACATCGCTGCCGTTGACTCTGAGGACCGGCCGCTCTCTCTCGAAGCCCAGGTTCAGATCGGCGGCGAGAAGCCGCGGAAGCTCCGTGCGAACCAGCGGATCCAGGTGCCCAAGGGCGAGGTCGTTCGCGTGACGTACCCGGAGACGTTTCAAACGGGCACGCGGATCTTCCGTGTCCGTGAGGAGCACCGCCACGTCCGCTGCTGCGTGAAGCTGGACACCGTTTGCAAAGCAATGTACGACCCGGTCGGCTGCGTGATCACGGGAACGGTGCTGCGCGAAATCCTGGACGAGTGCTGCGACGAGGAACTGCGCACCGAGCCCGTGAGCGGTCCGGAAGTGGTTGCGTTCCTGCCCGATGGCAGGGAGGTGGCCCGGACCAGCGTGCGCGGCGGCAGGTTCAGTCTCCTCGTCCCGTACGAGCACCGGCAGGAGGTACTCGTGCGGCTGGACCGCTGGCTGCGCGGCGAATCCGGCGATCTCGTTCTGGACGAGCACCAGCTCAGAGTGTGGCTGGAGTGCTGCGAACCGTGCGACATCGGTACCTTTATCTACCGGATCCAGAGAGCGTGGATCAACGGACGCGCTCTGGCCGGTGGAGCCGGCCTGGCGAACGTTCCAGTGACGGTGACGAGTCGCGCCAGCGGTGGGAAACTCCAGGTCCAAACCGCGGTGACCGGCGCCGGAGGCTGTTTCTCGGCCGCCGTGCTTCCTGGGCGTGTCGCGGTTTCCGTCCCGGACCGCGTCGTGGATCCAGCGACCGGACGGATGCTCGAGACGAGTGACGGAACCCGCACAACGCGGGAACAGGAACTGCTGGGCGGCAGGACCGCCGACGTGGGTGAGTTTGCTTATGGCGAGGAGCGCCACATCGTCCGCTGGCGCGTTCGGGACCCCGAAGGCGCGCCTGTGAGCGGCATTCTGGTCGAAGTGCACCAGAACGGAGTGCCAGTCGCCGCGCGGTACACCGGCGACGATGGCCGCGTGGAGATGGAACTGGACAATGCCGGAGCCTACGACGTCGTGGTGCACCGGGATCCGAGGCGGGAACTCGGCCCAGTCACCGAGGCGGTCGTGGTGAATTCCGTCGTGGAGGGAGAAACCAGGATCGCCGTGGTGGCTGGGCCCGCCTTCTTCGCCACCACACCGCACGCGCCCGGAACAGATGAGGTTCCGTCCTACCCGGTCCTTACCGAAGAGGTTTCGACCGGCGGCGCTCTCTACTCCGGCCGGACGCAGCCAGCGGGACTCGCCCGGACCGTGTCGGGCGCGTTGCGGGACGTGCTCGGCTGGAGGCCCAACGTGAAGGACAGCAAGGGCTTCGTCGCGGCGCTCACGCAATCCTTCGACTGCAAAGAAGCGCAGGGCCGCACCGAATGCGTCTGGGTGCCGCGCACGTACAGCGTGCAGGCCGACCTGGGAGCCGTCACCGGCGCGCAAGCCAGTATCTACGCCCGGGCGCAAAAGGCGCTCGATCATGCCGTCCCCCTCCTCGATGGACTGCGTCCGCTGCGGGCCGACTCGGATGACGAAGACACGGCTTCGTCTCTGGAGATTGCCAAAACCTCGGCACGGTCCCTGGGTGCGGAGCTCGGACGCGAAGGGGGTGCGCGGGTGCAACGGGTCGACTCGCTGTTCGAAGTGCTGCTCGGCCGTGGCGTGGCAACGGATCCGGCTCGTATTGGCGGGCAACTCGGTGCGGTGCGGGACGCCTATGGTCTTGATCGCGCCAACGTCAACACGATCGAGGAGGAGGAAAACCTGACCAACTTTCTGATCGTGGTCGACCACGTTCTGTCGCTGCGGCAGAGCTGGCAGGCTCAGCGAAGCTTTTTCGCGCGGACGAGCACGGATGTCTACTTCGGGACGCAGATGGTGCTCCTTTCGCGAGCTCTCGCGGTGCTGGCCGAATCCGTGGACGAAGTGCAGTTTGCCCTCGATTCGGTGTTCGTCGGCTCGGCGGAGCGCCAGACTCTGGAACTGCGCTTCCCACGCGACCGGGAGCCCATCTTTCTGGCCGATCTGTTGGACTGGATCGGGACTTTTGCGGCCGAGGAAGCACCCCAGATGATCCGCGATGGCGGCAAAGCCGGCGTCACGGCGCTGATTCCGGTGATGCAGCGGCTCGCAGACCTGACCCGGGGCGCGCTGTTGGTCCAGCGCGGCGGACAGCAGAACCCCGCCGACGTGCCGGCGGGGTATCGGACGAACCGGGTGCAGCGGGCGATGGAGGAACTGGCAGGCCACCTGGAGGACGCCCTGGCGCTCTCCGAGCAGGTGCGGCGGGCGCCCGCACCGGCCGCCGTTGACGGTTGAGCCGGGGGACTGGTGAGGAAGGAGTGGGACAATGGCGAAGCAAAGTGACTATCAGCAACTGCTCGACCGGGTAGCGGCCCTGAAGCAGACGGTCACGGACCGGCTGGCGTCGGACCTGATCCAGAACCCTCTGCTGGGCGAGGACCTCGTCCGCCAAATCGAGGACCTCCTGGAAGCAGCGGTGACGGCGGACATGCAATCGAAGCCGCCTCGCGACCGGGGCCTGGCGCAACTGGCAGGCATCGGACCCGAAGCGGCGGACCAACTCGGCGAGACGCGGATCCCGCAAAGAGTGATGCCGTATGACGAAGCCGTCAGCTCGGAGCGGATCATCGCTGTCGGCGACTTGTACTATCTCTACCAGCACGAGCAGATCGGCGTGTTCAAGGTTGTGACGAAGCTGCAGGAGTTATTCCGGGCGGGCAGCGTGCGCCTTTCCGGTGGATCAGGCGCCTACTCCCTCTATCAGTTCGACCGCCGCCAGGTATTGCGCTACACGAAGAACGACCGCACCGCGGCATACCGCCGGGCATTCGGATACGGGGAGGCGAACGTACCGGCCGGCGCTCGGCCCAACTCGGCATTCCATGGCTTGTTCTCTCACTTCATCAATCAGGTCAACCTGTTTTGGAGGGATAAGAGGATTTCTGACGTCATTCGCGAGAGAGCGCAGGATCCGAGCTTCGGCAGCATCGCAGTCGTCCGCCGCGCCGGCCTGGATTTGCGGAATAACCTGAAGTCTGCCTCGTACGGTCATTTGAACGTCATGCGCGTCGAGGTGATGCAACTGCTTGAAGAGGCATTCCGGATCCTGGAGTCGGACGACGTCAAGCGGTTGTTCGGCGCCGATCACGCCTGGGATGTGATCGAAGACGTGTTGCGGATCCACTTCAATATTGAAGCGATTACATCGCCCCGGCAACGGATGGCGGTCGCCGGCCGGGAGGTTCTGCGCTGGCTGGCCCAGCCTCATCTGCTCGAGACCACCCGGGCGCAGTTTGAGACGCTGCTTCGCCAGATCGCCGAGTACGCCGAGGAATGGCTGACCAGCGCGCAGTCCCTTGGATTGGCCAAACGCGGTTCCGCACGGCGCGTCATCCCGTTCGAGAAGGCACGGGCGGTCTGAGCTACTGGTCTCGCTGTTTCCAGGCGATCCAGGTCTTGACGGCGAGCCCGGCGAACAGAACCAGGACGGCCAGGCGCAGCTTTCCGTCCAGCGTCACAACGGCAAGGCCGGTGAGCGCGGCGTAGGCTCCGGCAACCGTCAGCAGGCTGGGCCGGCGCCCGGGAGGGAGATCGTCTTCCGGGTCCTGCATGGCGTCAATTGGTGGGCATGTTGTACGAAAACGTGAATTGCACGCGGATTTGCTGACCGCGAAACTCCGCGGGCAGAGGCGGAAACGGGTTCGACGCACTCACCCCTGCCACGGCGGCGCGATCCAGGGGGTCCGCACCGGAAGAAGCAGCGATCACCAGCTTCGGGACACGTCCCTGGCGGTCGATCGAAAACTGGATGGCGACCTTTCCCCGGCGTCCCAGTTTGGCGCTCTCCGGCATGACCGCAAACCAGTTGCGCCGCACGCTGGCAAGAATCTGGATCAGGTACGGGCGGAAGTCGACGCCCATTGGATCGCTCAGCAACTCCAGATTGCTCCCGACCTTACCCGGCGCCGGTGGCAGATTGCGGACTTCGCCCAGTCCCCCGACTCCGGAGCCCACATCTCCGATCATGAGCCCGCCGGACGGACCGCGCGTCCCGGCCATCTCCCGGACCGCATCCTGGACGAGGTTGCCGGTGCCGCGGCCGACGCGCCCGGCGCCCGCCCGCGCCTGGACCGGCATCTGCCGGTTGGGATCCTCAAAGGCGATCGTGGAACGCTCGTCACTCTGGATGGCCGGAGGCGCCGGGGGATTGCCGGGCAGTGTCTCGAGCACGTTCGCGGCCAGATCCGACGTCCGTTCCCCCATCGTTACGGGCGCATCGAGAGGCGGCGGAGGCGGGGGGAGCGCCGCGGTTTCTCCCGGATCGGGAGCCGGTTTCGGTTTCGGAGGCTCGAACCGCGCCCGCTCGACGGGGGCGGGGTCCGGGACTCCGGGCGCAGGCGCCGCCGGGCGCGTCGTGGACGGGGTCGACCGTGGAATCTGCACGCGCGGCCGGGGCATCAGGTCCTCGACCGAGACGCTGTCGGCGACCGGCACGCGGTTAGGTGTGGGCTGCGTCAGCCGGAATGGCGGAGTCACCAGCGCGGTCGCCTGCTCCGGACGCACCCTGTAGGGCCGGGGTTCGAAGAACTCCTTCGGCAGCGCCGCGATTCCCGCCACGGCCAAGGCGTGCAGAGCCAGCGAGACCTGCATCGCGCGCATTTTGCGGGACCGGTCTTCGGGCTGTACCCAGTTGGACAGCAGTTGAACGGGCGTCTCCTGGCGAGCCGGCTCAGCCGCGACGATCTCCTTCATGGTCCCGCCACACCGTCTCCCGCGGCGTCCCCGCTGAGGGTTCGCGAGACAAGAGCGGCGTGTGCCTCAATTCTATCAAGGATCGCCAGGGCAACTTCGAGGGAACGCGCGCCCGCCTCCCCATCGATCTTCGGCCGGCTCCGCGTGTGGACCGATGCGAGGAAGGCCTCGAACTGGCGCGCCAGCGGCTCGCCCTGACGCGACGGCAGCTCGCCGAACGAAACACCCGGGCCGGGTGTCACCTGGAACCGGACGGCATGTTGTTTTCCGTAGTCCAGGGAGATGTACTCCCGCGGCTGGAAAAGCCGCAGTTTTCGAACGCGTTCGGTGGACACGCGGCTGGCGGTCAGATTGGCCACGCAGCCGGTGGCGAACTCCAGCCGCACGTTGGCAATATCGACCTTGCCGGACAGGACGGACACGCCGGCGGCGCGAATATCGGAGGGATCCAACCCGACCACCGCAAGCACGATGTCGAGGTCGTGGATCATGAGGTCGAGCACCACGTCGACGTCGAGGCTGCGCGGAGTGAACACGCTGAGACGGTGAATTTCGAAGAACAACGGGACAGTGACGGCCTGTTCCAGCGCTTCGACGGCCGGGTTGAACCGTTCGAGGTGGCCGACCTGGAGAATACGTCCGCGGCGGCGCGCAGTCTCGACCAACCGCCTGGCTTCCGCCAGGGACGGCGCCAGTGGCTTTTCGACGAGGACATCCAGACCGGCGTCCAGCAGCGCGCACCCGACCGCGGCGTGCGTCGACGTCGGTGTCGCCACCACTGCGGCATCGGCCAGGTCCGCCAGTCCATCAACGGAAGTCAGCGCGCGGCACGACTCGCCGCAGGACGCCGCCGCCTCCCGCGCCCGGGCCTCGTCCGCATCCACAACGGCCGTCACGATGCAGCCGGGCGTCTGGCGGGCGACCCGAACATGGTTCCGGCCGAACTGGCCGGCGCCGGCCACGGCCACGCGAATAGGATCCAATGAAGACACTCCTCTGGAGAATCAGTGTGCTATAACATGCTAAACGCATCCCTCCCGGATGTCACGAATCCGTTCCGTGGACATGCCAACCAAACGCACGCTCGTTCCGGTCCTGGTTTGGTTCGCCTCCCTCTTGTCCGCCCAGCAGTACGAGTTCCGTGTCTACGGCCAGGCGGATGGGTTGGGCAATCTCTCCATTTTCTCAGTCTGGCAATGCCGGACCGGCTACATCTGGGCCGGCACGGCGAATGGTCTGTTCCGTTACGACGGCCAGCGATTTGTCAGGTTCGGGGAAGAGGACGGCCTGCCTGGCGTCACCGTTCTCGCGCTCACGGAAGACAACCAAGGCGTTCTTTGGGTGGGCACGCGGACCGGCCTGGCGCGCTCTTCGGGCGACGCATTTGAGGCGGTGGCTGTCGAGGCGGGGGGCAAACACATCTCCGGGCTGGCGGCAGCAGGCGACCGTTTGTACGCCGCGACCAACCTGGGCTTGGTGGAGCGAAGTCCGGACGGACACTTTCGGGACATACAACCCGCAAGGGCCGACGGACGGGGGCGCGCATGGGGCGTCCACGCTTCCCCTCAGGGTGTGGTGTGGTGGGGGTGCGGCAAGGCAGTCTGCCGGCTGGACGACGGCCAGGTTGAGGTCTTTGGCGAAGACCGGGGCTTGCCGGCGGACGGATGGGGCGCCCTGCTGACCGATGGCGCGGGGCGGCTCTGGGTGCGGGCCTCCCAGCGGATGGCGGTTCTGGAGCCTGGTGCGCCACGCTTCGAAGACGCCGGCAAAGATCTTCCTGAATCTCTGCAGGTCTTGAGGGTCAATCTCGACCGGCGCGGCCGCCTGTGGGTTCCGACCGACCGGGGACTGGCGCAGCGGGTCAACGGCCGGTGGGAGATCCTCGGCAAGCAGCACGGCTTGCCCGGGGATGCGGCGCGGGTAGCGCTCGAGGATCGCGACGGCTCGTTGTGGGTGGGCATGGCCGGCGCGGGACTCGCCCGCTGGCGGGGGTACGGAGAATGGGAGTCCTTCACGGAAAATCAGGGCTTGCCAAGCGATCGCGTTTGGGCTTTTGCCCGCGACACATCGGGCAGATTCTGGGCGGGCACCGACTCCGGCTTGGCGTGGCTGGACGGCCAAGTGTGGCGTGCGTTCCGGGGGATGCCGGAGTGCCGGATCGCATCGTTGGCCGCGGCGGCCGATGGCGCCCTTTGGATTGGCTGCAACCCCGGCGGCGTCCAGGTTCTGCGGCCGGGAGCAGCCCGCACCGTGGCCTTTGGGCCCTCCGCCGGCATCCGCGACGACAGGGTCCTGAGCATCCGGACGGATGAGGAGGGCGCGATCTGGGTCGCGACCATCACGGAGTTGTACCGGGGAGACGGCACACGTTTCACCAAGGTTCTGAGCGGCGCCCGCGCCCTGGCGGCCGCTCAGGATGGGGTGCTCTGGGCAGGCGGATCGAGTGGTCTCTGGCGGATTTCCGGCGGCCAGATAACCCAGGTCGCGGAAGGTCTGCGCGCCGAGACGATCTCCAGCCTGGCGGCCGACCGGACCGGAACTCTGTGGATCGGCTACCGCGAGCCGGCGGGTCTGTCCCGGCTGCGCTGGGAATCCGGCCGTGTCAGGATCAGGCACCTGTCGATCGCTAACAGGCGGCGCGATGTGTCTCTTATTTCCTAGGCATCGACGAGCGAGGCTGGATCTGGGCCGGGTCCGATCGGGGCGTGACCGTCTATGACGGCGAGCGGCGGAGGCACTTCGATGAGCGCGACGGTCTGGTCTGGAACGACACGAACCAGAACGCGTTCTGGGCCGATGCCGACGGTTCGGTTTGGATTGGCACGAGCCGCGGCGCGTCGCGTGTCCGGTTGCGTGAGACCCTGTTTGAACCGCGGGAACTGGAAGGTCCACGGCTGGTGATCTCGTCGCTGCGCATCGGCGGACAGCGGTATCAGCCAGACCCGACCTCACCGTTACATTCCGAACGGGCGACCTCGCCGTGC
>JADJWL010000023.1 GCA_016716385.1 Bryobacterales bacterium
GGTTCGTCCCCAGAGTTAATTCAGTGCGCAGGAACGGAATCAGCGCGACCCGGTAGCGCGCCGGTGCCGGTGCAGGTGTTCGTGCGGGATCTCCCCGCGAAGCTGACATTCGGGTAGCGTTCCAGCCGCCGGATCGGCCTCGTGCTCGACCCGCCCCACCAGTTCGAACCGCCATTCCGGATGCCGCCGCGCCGCCAGTTCGATCGCCTCCGTATCGAACCAGAAATCGAGCGCGCCCACATAGCCCACCACCACCTGCCCCGACGCGGGGGGTAGAGCCGCTTCCGGATCGCGAAGCCACGACTCATCCACGGCGTTGCGGACGAGCACCGACTTCTCCGCGAGCCAGGGCAGGCGCGTCACGTTCGACTCCAACAGGTGCCGGGACGAGAACACGACCAGGTCGCTCGCCCGGAACATCTCGTCCTCGGCCTCGATCAGTTCCGGCGCGATCACGCGAAAGCCGTGCAGCACGTCGTGGCAGTCATACACCAGCGCGGCGCCCCGCCGTTCCCGCAGCCGCTTCGCCGCGTCCAGCCACAGCGGGAGACTGGCGATCTGCAGCAGGCGGCGGCTCCGGTGCGCGTCCAGAAGAGCCTCGATCTCGCGGACCAGTTGTCCCGTCTCGCTGCCCGAGAGCGCGCGGTGGTGGAACACCGGCTCCCGCGGCAGATGGATGTGCGCCTCCACCACGCCCGGCTCCAACTGCTTGGCGCGGCGCTTGCGGCTAAACGGTACGGCTGGTGGAACTGCCGTCCGAGATGCGGATTGACGTAAAAGCAGCGATGCCCGAGACCCGCGAGCGTGCGCGCAGGTGCTGCGTACGCTGGATGCGCGTGTGCCAGTCCGTCATTGGAAAGAACAGCAGGTCGGCTTCGTCGCCCGCGGGCCGCCCCGGCGCCGCGTCCGGATACTTCCAGCATTCCCGGAAGTACGATGGCCGCCCGCCCCCGTGATGGGGAAGTACAGCCACTTCAAATAGTATGGGCGGACCGCTTTGATGGATTCGAGAATCTTCGCCGGCCCCATGCCGCGCCTTCCTGGCTACGCCCCGGCCGCGGTCTTTTCCGGCAGCGCGGGCACGCGGAACCTCTCTCCATGATAGAAGACCACCTGGTAGCCCGTCTCCCGGCCGGTCCGCTCGATCCTCCATCCGGACAGGTACCCGCGGGCTGTCAGCTCGTTCAGGGATGGCGCCAGTTTTCCTGGATCTTCGAGAGATGGGGTACCGGCTGATGTTCAGGATCTGGCACAAGTCCTCATGCGGCATCGCAAAGCAACCCTGCTCCTGCGTCGTCGCGAGCCAGATCTGCAGCAGCGGCACCAACGTCTTGGCGATGTGGATTCCTGAGCTGCCGGTAGGTGTCCAGGTCGACCGGCAGCACATGGTTGTTGTTAATATTCTCCAGTTGCCACTCCGACAGCCAGACGTAGTTTTTCTCCGCAATCCGTCCGTCCGGCATCTCCGTGCCGAGCGACACGGACCGCTCGAAGACGTGAAATGTGTCAGTGGCGAAGATGCGCTTGCCGGCGAAGTACACGGTACCTTCCGAACTGATCCCCGTCAGCGTCATGCGCTTGAGCCAGTCATTGATGTCGTCGTAGTTCTTGCCCGACGTGACGCGCCTGCCCAGGACCCGCAGGAGTTCAGCCGAGGTGAAGCCCACCGGATTGCGCACCACACCCTCGCGCTTCCGGATGCCGGTGATGATCTTCTGCAGGGCGAAGTACTTGTCCTGGTCGGCCGTGATGGGCAATCCGTACTCGGCAGACGGCAGGATTGTGGCGCGCGCCTCCACTCGGCGGTCCGCCAGCACCTTCTCGAACCGGATGATCTTCTTTCGGGTGCCCTTGATCCGTTTGCTCGACGGCGTGAAGAAGCCGAGCGACGCCAGATTCTTCTCAATCTTGATGAAGAGTGTGGGGAGAGCAGGTTTGGCCTCCGAGGGAAGTGGCTCGGCCGGGAACGCAGCCGGCGCCGCTGGCTCTTTCGCTCTCACGCTATCGCAGACCCTCTCATGTTCTACCGCAGGATCAGCAGGATAGCAACGGGTTTCCCTCGACGAACAAACTCGTCGCCGCATTCGGGGCGCAGGGAACGAAGGTCGGCTTTCCCTTCCCGGACAAACAGTCAGCCCGGCGCCGTCCCCTTACCGCACAGGGCGAAAAACCGGCCTAAATTGAGGGATTTCCCTGCCGCCGCCCCGCGCCGGCGATCTTCAGCCTTCCCGCAGAGAATAAAGGACTTGACTACGGCGGGCCACTTCCCTTGAAGGACAACGGAAGCCCAAAAATTTCTCCTCAAAACGGGAAAAAGGTGCTACCATGAGTGTCCGGATGGTAAAGATCAGCGAAGACGGACTCCCCGGCTCCCTGTGAGATCAAGATTTCGTGTTGACATCTCCCGCATGAACCGAGTATAAGGGACGTTGACGATGGGACCCGCTTACGCTGCCATCATCCGTGTTGTTTCAGCGATTCACTATGAAGCTTAATGGAGGCTACATGCTCCCGGCCTTTGCGCAGGGACCGGCGATTGCCGTTGGGTCCGGTGGGGCGGGCAGCTCGCCGAGCCAGACCTATCAGCCGCCGGCTCGCATTCCGGCGCATTATCCCACATCCAACCCCAAGGCGACCGCGAACACGCGGGCGTTGATCGAAGGTCCGTCGGTGACGGATTACTTCAACTTCGAACAGAATTTCATTTCGCCGCCGAATCCGCAGATCGCCGTCGGTCCGGACGACATTCTCATGATCGTCAACCGGCAGATCTTCCGCGTCCCCAACGGTAATGCGGCAGGTGTCACTCCTTCTGTTCTCAACCCGTTTGCAACGGGCAGCCCCGTGGCCCAGAAAGCATTTCTCGATGTCTGGATCGGCGAGGCGGCACTGGACAATCTCTGCCCGACCGCGCCCCGGACGAACGTGAGCTGCCAGTTCGAGAACGCCACCGTGAAGTACGACCAATTGCACGGGCGCTTCCTCGTTCTGTTCACCGTCACCGACACGGGCCTGACGCAGGTCAACCAGCAGCAGGGCTACACGGTCACCGCTGACCGCAAGTCGAGCTGGGTGCTTCTGGTGTCGCGCTTTGCCGTTGTGACCGATTCGGCTCAGCCGATCGTGGCCAACAACCAGGTGTTTGTCACCCCGACGACTCCGGATAACATCACCGGCGGCGTGAACTCCAACCTGTGGACCATCTGGTACGGCAATACGACCAACGGTCTTGGCACCGACGGGTTCGGCAACCCGACTCGCGCCGCAGCCGTTGGATCGGGCAACATCAATTCCGCGCCTGGCGTGGAGAGTTCCTTCGGCAATCCGTTCGATTGCCGCGCGAACGCCATTGCCCCCGCGGGAACCCTGCCGACTTCGGTCTGCTACTTCCCGACCAACGCCCGCCTCGGTATCGACAACGACACCGTCGTCCTGACATCGGCCGTCTACAACGCCAACATCAACACGGCGAATCTCGGCCCGGTCTACAATCCGCCGACCGAGGTTCCCGGCTACGCAGGGACCCGCGTTCGCGTGATCAAGAAGTCCCGGCTGTACACGTCGCCGGGTGGCAACGGCCATGGCCTGACTGGCGGCAACCAATTCGCCGGTATCGGTCCGGCCGCCGCTCAAGTGGCCGCCCTGGGTGCTCACTTCTACGACATCTACTCGAACAGCGCCGGCACGGGTACCCCGTGGACCGCGACCGTTCCTCCGGTTCCGTACACCTTGGTTGCGTCGTCGACATCACCCGTGGCCGGCGCTGCTGTCACGCCGGGTACGCCGAACAACGGAAGCACGGTGCCGGATAACTACCTGTCGCCCCTGTTCTGCGAGCCGCAGCACCTCCGTGGCCGCGCAATGGCGACCCTTCTCGAATGCCGTTTCGCTCAATGGCGGCGGCCGTTCGAATTCCAACTCGTACCTCCTCTGCGCCATCTCGACACCGGACCAGACGGCTCTGACGACGTTCAGCAACCTGTACGTGCAGACGCTGCACCACGTGCATACGCCGGTCGTGATCCCCGGTACTCCCGTGACGGGCCCGCGTCCGTTCATCGTGCACGGCGCCAATGGCAATGCCCTTGGAGCCGCCGATGGCACGGCTTCGGCCGGTTGGGATGCCTTCCCGCAACCCGTTCCGGTGAACCCGCACAAGAACCCGAGCCTGGTGCCGCAGCAGACCTACCGCGGCGGCGGTGCGGCCCCCGACCTCTTTGTCGGCGACAATCGGCCCCACAAGCTGGTGTTCCGCGAAGGCCACCTGTATGACGCTCGCGTGATCGGCACCCAGACCACGCAGTTCAACTTCCCTGGCACCACAACGAACGCCACCACTGCCTACGATGTGCTCCAGAAGCTCTCTCCGACGGCTCAACCCCTGCCGGTGATCTACTCGTTCTGGCAGAACACCCGTGCCTATGCTCCGATGTATGAGGCGCCGGCCAACGTTGCCCAGGCGGGTCAGATCTCGCCGATCAACCTGCTGCCGTTCCTGGAGAAGCTATTCGTTGCCACCACCTACCCGCCGCTCGCCGGCAACCCGGATGGAGCCAACGATCCGCGCAGCCAGGACATCTCGTCCTCGGTCCCGGCGCAGTTGCCGGCACTGGCCAACTGCTACTCGGCTCACGCCCAGCCGGGTGTTAACACGAATCCCCGCTCGTGGCCGTCGCTGTTTGACATGCGCTGCGGTGAGGATCCGTACGATTCGCAGATCGCGGTGCGGAACCCCGCCACCGCTCAGTTGGTGAACGTCTATCCGTTCGGCATCTACGGCGATTCGGAAACCGACCCGAACGACGGCAGCTTGTGGAACTTCGGCGCCTACGCGCGTCGTCGCCTGTCCACGATCCCGACCGGCCAGTGGGGCACCTTCGCGGCCAACTACAAGTTGAGCTTCCCCGAAGTGGATCCCTATGGCAACAGCTACCAGGCCTACACCGACGTTCCGTCGTCCAGCCCGTTTGCGGGCATGATCCGGATCGCCAAGCAGGTGGGTATCGTTCCCGCCGACGCTCTCGGTTCGACCTTCCAGCCGACCAGGGAAGTGACCCGGTCCGAGATGGCCCGGTGGACCGTCCTGTCTCAGATGAACGAGGCAGCGATCACGGACTTCCTCGCCAACACGCCGCAGTTCGGCGGCCCACGACGGCGAGCTTCGCCGACGTGCCGAGCACGCATCCGGACTTCCGGTATGTGGAGACGATGTAGCGCCGCGGCTACACCCGTGGCTGCTTCAACACCGGCGATGCGTTGCGCCGCTACTGCCCGGCTGACCCGACCACCCGTAAGGACATGGCCGTGTTCCTCATCCGTGCGAAGCTGAACAACGTGTTCCCGTCGACGTTGAGCGGTTGCCCCACGGGCGCCATCAACGGCACCACGCCGGCCGGTGGGATCTTCCCTCCGGGCATCATCACGGCGTGCGGCGAACTGGGCGACAACTTCGGCCTGTTCGTCACCGGGTTGAACTACTTCACGGATAACCCCGCCATCACTGGAAATGACAACTACGTCTACATCCAGAAGATGCGGGAACTGCGGATCACCAACGGCACGAGCCTGGGTCCGAACCAGGATGGCCGGAACGGCACCTACACGCTGGGTGTTCTCTCCGGCGCACCCCCGGCCGGCCACCCCGGGAACCTGACCCGCGAGCAGATCGCGAGCTTCATGGTTCGCGCGTTCTTCCACTAAGCTTCGAGTCTCCAACTCGAACAACACGGCCCGGGTTGCCTCTTCGGAGGCAACCCGGTTTTTCGTTTCCAGGAGAATTTGTGACGTTTCGGGAACAAGTCGTCCTGGCCGCGCGCCACCAGGGGGGACTCAAGGTCCGTCCCTGTCTTCAAGTGGAGCCCGGCTGGTTTGCCGCCATTCAACAGGATGTCCGGCGGCTCTTGGAGGGCCATGCGCCCTCGATCGTGGGAGAGTCCTCCCATCCCACCTACTGGACGCGGCCTTTCGGGACTGTGACCCAACACAGTCTGCTCAATACGAGCGGCCGCACCGAAGATTTCTCAGCCGACCATAACCTGCAGATCGAGGGCAAGCAGTTCGTCGCCCGAGAGTGTCCGGCGCTCGAGCGTCTGAGCCAGGCGTTTGCCGGCCGGGCCATCAATCTGCGGTTGAACGGGATGGTCGGACGCGCCGGTCTGGCTGCCCACGAGGAGAACATTCTCCACGACCAGGACCGCGTCCGTCTGCGCTTCCACCTGCCGGTGTTCACGACAGAGAAGGCCTCGGTCATGCTCGATGGCGAGCGCTTCCGTCTCCAGGCCGGCTATATCTACTTCTTCAACAACGGATGCGTTCACGCGGCGCAGAACGACGGCGACGAGCCGCGCTACCACCTTGTCTGGGACGTCTTCCACGATTCCTGGATCGAGGAGCACGTTTGCGACCTGGGAACAGAAGTCGTCCCGGGCCCCGGTTTCCGCAAGCTGACCGCGGAAGAAGCTTCGGCGCTATCGGTGTCCGAGCCCTGGGAAGTGGGCGAGTACGTGACGTACAGCGGCCAGTTGCAGCGGTTCACAAATCACTGACGCCGGCTCAGAACTGCCAGCGGATTCCAACCTGCATCGTGCGTTGCCCCCCGGGCTGCAGAGCGGGCGAGAGTCCGCTCGCCGGGCGGCCGCGGCCGAGCATCAGATTCGCCTGGGAGAGCGGCTCTCCGAACAATGGGTGGCCCATGAAGCGGAGCGGGTCCGCCAGATGGGCGCGGTTCAAGAGATTGTACGTCTCCACGCGCAGAGTCAACACCGATTCGCGCGCCAGCGCGAAGCGGCGTTCGAGGGCCAGATCCAGCTGCGCCAAGCCGTTCCCGGTGATCGCGTTGCGCCCAAGACTCCCCTGTTCACCGCGCTGCGGCGGGCGAAAGGCGGCGGGGTTGAGACGGCGGCCGGGCAGCCAGAGTGGTTCGCCGCCAGCCAGGTCCGGACGCCACGCGTTATCGAAGCCCAGCCCGAAAACATTGTCGTCGCTCACCACGTCGATGGGGAATCCGGTGCGTGCCCGGAAGAAGCCGCTCAGCGTCCAGTGCGGCAGTTTCGGCAGGTCGTACGTCAGCGCTCCCTGGAAGACGTGACGGACGTCGAAGTTCGACGAGCCCCGATCGCTGGTGCCCGGTGCGAGCAGGAAGGATGCCGAGTCCCAGGAGCCATTGTCGATCGAGTGGGACCACGTGTAGGACGCGACGCCCCGCAGCCCGCGCGCGACGCGTCGGCGGGCCTGCAGTTGGAGCGCATGGTAGTTCGACGCGCCGTGATTCGTGGCGGCCAGCATGCGCGCTTCGCCCGCGCGCTCTGCGAAAGAGCCCTCGCGCCGCAACAGGCGCCTTCCGGCCGAGCCGACGTACCCGGCGGACACCAGGGTATCGCTGCGCCAGACACGGTCAACGGTGAAGTTCCATTCGAGCGAGTACGGCAGACGGAGTTCCGGCGCGAAACCGTAAAGGACCGTCGTCGTCGGTGGAACCGTACCCACGGACAGGCGCCACCGGTTGTGCGGAGCCCCGTTCAGAGGATCCATGGAGGATGGGAAGCCAAGGTCGTAGAACAATCCTGCCCCGGCGCGGACCACCAGCGTCCCCTCGCTGTTGGCGCGCCAGGCGAGACCGGCACGGGGCGCGAACTGCGTGGCGCGGGTCGGCCAGAGCGGTGTCGCGAAGAGCTGGCCCTGCGTCCCCGGCGGCAGATCGGCGCCGAGCACCGGGTCCGCGAATTCGCCCTGTGTCACCCGGCCCCGGTACGACGGCGCTGGCGTCAGATCCCAACGTGTGCCATACGTGAGGGTGAGGCGCGGGGTCCATTGCCACGTGTCCTGAGCGAACAACGAGAACGTCTCGATCAGGCTGGAACCACTGTCAGCGAGGGTGAAGTGAACCGCGGGGCCGCGGCCTGCCAGAAGCACTGCCAGGCTGGAATACTCGCCGGCTATGCCGAGAACCGGTGTTTCCCGCGAAGGGGAGACCCTCTGATAGTCGAGCCCCGCGCGGAACTGGTGGCGGCCCCTCGTCCAAGCCAGTGTCTGGACCAGATTCCACTGCATCTGCCGCGCTGCGCCGGCCGCACCCGAAACAAGCTGGCCGAAGCCCGGAATCGAGACCGCGTAGAACGCGTCGCCCGGTTCAGGCGGCGGAGGCAGGATGGAGGCCGGGTCGAACGGATGCGCGCCGGCCGGAGTATTGGGCGTCCACACGGTTGAGACGGAAGAGCGCGAGATGTTCACCCGCAGGTCATGCGTCAGCGCCGGGCTGATGGCGTGGATCGCGCCCACCGTGACGGCGCTCGTGCGAAACCGCGAACGGTCGGTCTGGAGGTAGCCGAGGTCGCTCCGGGATGGGGTGAACACACCCCGGACGAAGAGCGTACCGGAAGTACCGAGGGCATGGTCGATGCGCCCGCTTGTCGTAGAGACGCGCGCGGGCCATGCGGCCGAAGCCGTGTGTTCCGCCGCGCCGCCGCCCAGCACTGGTCCTTCGGGCACGGGGAACCCTGCCAGAAGGGCGTGAGCGTCGCGGATCCGGCCCTCGGGCGCCGCCATCCGCCACACGGAGGCGTGGCGAAGACGAAGCATTTCAGCCGATGCGTAAAAAAACGTGCGGTTGCGGACGACAGGTCCGCCGACCGCCCCGCCGGCTTCGGTGAACCGTTGCGGCAGGCGCCCGATGCCGGCACGGTTCGCGAACCAGTCGTTGGCGTTCAAGGCCTCGTGGCGGACGGTGGCCGAGACGTCCCCGTGGAAGTCGTTCGACCCGGAGCGCGTGATAAAGGCCACCTGCGCGCCCGGCATGCGGCCAAATCCGGGGCGAAGGTCGATGTCTGGACACGCACTTCTTCAAGGTCGCGCGCCGCGGCCATGCTGTGCAGGCTCCCGATGGCCGTCATGCCGGGCAGGGTTCCTCCGGAGAACAGACCCGGCAGTCCCGCGCCGCTGACGCCGGTGTTCGCGCCGACGCCGTCGACGGTGAAGTAGTTCGTATTCGGGCGCTGCCCGGCAGCGGAGAACTGGCCCGCTTCTCCGGCAGTGGCGGGCGTCAGCACGACGCCAGGAGCAAGATCGAGGACGCCCTGCAAGCCGCGCCCGTTCAGAGGCAGCGTGGCGAAGGCATCGCGGCCAAGAACAATGAGCGCTGTCGCGTCATTGGTGTTGGTCAGCACCGGGGCGCCCTCGACGGTCACGGTTTCCTGTATCGGACCCAGTTCGAGCAGGAAGTCGAGCCGCGCACTTTCCGTCGCGCCGAGCCGGACGCCGACCCGCGCCAGGGTCCGGAATCCCACTTTGCGCACCCTGACCTTGTATTCGCCGGGCTGCAGCGAATACACGGCCCACACTCCCTGTGGATTCGAGCGCGTCGCGCGGCGGATCCCCGTGTCGAGATTGAGCACCGTGATGGCGGCGTCGGGCAGAGCGCCACCGGTCGCGTCGAGGACACTGCCGAACAGTTGCGTCCGCTGCTGGGCGTTCGCCACAACGGAAGCCAGCAGGATGCAGAGCAGCAGTCGCATGGCTCAGAGCGGCTCCAGGGCGCGCAGCCGGGTCCGCCACGCCTGGTAGGCGGCACGCAACGCTGCCCTGACGGAGCGGCGTACGCCCCGCTGCCGGCGACGGCGCGGTTGACCAGGGTGTCGAGGGTTTGTGTGGCCTCGACGAGCGCGGCAACGCAACTCTGCCAGGGCCGGCAGGCGAATTCCTCAGGAGGCAGATCGAGGAAGCCGGCAACGGGTTCGAGAGACTTCGCAAGCGGATCCGACAAGCGGGCGAGTGCCGAGACATGCCGCCGGCGCAGCGAATCAAGCACGGCGTGATCTTCCTGGTCGAGATCCTGTTCGACGTGCGGCGGGAAGCGTTCTGCCAGACGCCGCAACGCATGCGCGCGGGTCAGGGCGGATTCGGCTCGAGCCGAGCAGCCGGTTGATGTATTCCTCGACTGCTGCCGGTCCGCCCAGTTGCTGCTCCAGTTCTTCGTGGACCGCCTCCGGCACGGGCATCGCCAGAGAATCTGCGGCAATCATCGCCGTTTCCGCCGCGGGACGCGGATCCTCGAAGCGAAGGGCGACGTGTGGCAAGCGGCCAACCGCGTCCCGGATCTGGTCCTGTCGCGAGAGATCGAGTCCCAGGCCGCTCACGATCACCCGGCGCGCGTCCCTGTGCACCTCGACCGGTTCGCCGAGGTCGGCGCCGAGCCGGTTTAAGGCCGCGAGCACGCGCAACTCGTCGGCCGGACCGGGAGTCGCGGGAGACGGGGGCGCGGCCGCCATGTGGGCTGGGGGGATGGCCGGCGCAGGCTCGTCATCGGTCAGCGCTTCGGTGATCTCAACGAGTTCGTTGTTCCGGAACACGCGTACTTCGTCCTCCTTCGATGGCAACTGCGACCGCCAGCGGGCGAACGAACGCGCGCTCAGCGGGTCGTCCCAACTGTAGTTGGCCTGCTCAAAGAGCGAACGCAGCGACGACAGATCTTCGCGTTCCGAAGTCATGACGGCGGGCCGGACGAACGATGCGGAACCGGTCCGAATCCGGATCCGGCGTTCGGCCGGGGCGCTGGCTGCCGTCTTGCGCGCCTGAGCCTTGTCCAGGATCTCCGCCGCGCTCACGGTTTCCTCGGCCGTCTGATACAGGAACACGCCCAGCAGCACTCCGGCTGCCAGAGCCGCCCAGATTCGGGGATCCCGAATCCGGGGCATCCAGCCGAGACGGCCGCGCCCGAGCGGCTTCCAGGGACGAGGCGGGGGTGGGAGCGACGGTTTCAACTCCTGATGGTGAAAGGCCGCGTAGTCCCACAGCGCCGCGCGCCACTCCTCTAACTGGACCCGGCACTCGGAGCACGCTGCCGCGTGCTTCTGCACCTGCGCGGCCTCGGCGCCGGACAGTTCCCGCCGGCGAACGCGAGCAGGTCAGCGGGTTCAGGATGGTTACTCATGGACAACCTTCTTCAGCTTGGCCAGCGCCCGGCGCAGGAACTCTCCCACGGTGGACACGCTCACTCCCACGACATCGGCGATCTCGTGATACCGCAATCCCTCGGCGCGCAGGTACAGACAGCGCCTCTGCTGCGCCGATAAGCGTTCGAGAGCCTGCCGGATGCCGGCGGCCTGCTCCCGCGCCATGGCCCGCAACTCGGGATCCGCCCCAGTATCCGTGCGGGCCATCAGCCGGGTGGTGTCCACAGGCTCCAGCCGGCCTTCGCGCTCGCGCTCCGTGAGCCCGAGGTTGTGCGCCACGCGGAACACCCACGCGCGCGGGTTGCGAATCGCGGCGCCGGTGCGCAGTTCCTTGTAGAGGCGGAAGAAGGTCTCCTGAGCCAGGTCCTGGGCTTGGGCAGGTGCGAGGCCAAGTGTCAGGAGATAGCCATACACGTCGTTCCTGGCGTCCCGGTAAAGCTGGTCTACCTGCTCGCCGGGAGACACCGCCGCCTCCGCGAGGGTGAGCCCGCTGCGTTCTTCCTCGCCATCGAATCTGCGTTCCAGAGCCGTTCTTCCCAGCATGCCTGAGCCGCCGGGGAGACTGCCGCGGACAGCCTCCCAACACACGGCCTCCTATTGTTCCCTTGCGGGAAACGGCAGGATTTCTGCTCCATCCACGCGCGGCATCGGATAAGGCTGGATCCAGACCTCGTCCCGCTGCGGCGAATCGATCAGGTTCAGGTCGACGGCCTGATGCCCCGCCGGCGCGATCCGCAGTGCTTCAGTCAAATCCGAAAGTTTGGCTTGCTGCGGCTCGGTCAGGACGGCCAGCGCCGGCGCCCGGAAGGGTTCCCGCGAGATGGGGAGCTGGCGGCGCAGGTTGTTGATTTCCACCATCAACTGGCCAATCGCGAAGGCGTCGGAGGAGCCGGCGCGGAGCAACTGTTGCAGTTGCATGTCCTTCTCGCGAATCTGCTCGTAGACCTTCCGCTCGGCTTGGCGGTGGTCGTCCTGCAGCTGCTGCAGCGCGCGGACCTGCGCATCCGTCAGCGCCAGGTACTGCTTCAGCGCCGCGGGCTCGAACGGCCGGCCGATGACGGTTGTTCCAGGGTCGGTCTGTTGCGCCGCAGCCAATCCGAGGCCGCAGAACAACGCGATCAGATAACGTTTCCCGTGCATGTGTTTGGTCTCCTGAATCGGAAGGGCTCGCGCCCCGTACGAAACTAAGACCAGCCTGCAAGAGTTTTGACGACAGCCAGCGGAACTATTTTCCAGCGAGCCGCGTGACCGTGACTTCCGGCTTGAGGTGCGTATCCAGCCAGCCGTACATCAACTGGCGCGATTCGTGCGCGACGGAGTGCTTGCGTCCGTGGACGTAGAAGGCGAAATTGTCCGGCACACCTTCCAGTTCATAGACATCCATCACCTTCATGAGCATCGGAATACGCTGCCGCTGCACGAGCGGGTCGCCGTCGTTCATTCCGGAAAGATCGAGGAACGCGCGCGGCGCGATGAGAGCCATGATCTCGTGGAAATCGATGGGCGGGAGCTTGCCCTCGAGCAGGCCGGAGCGAATGTGACCGAAATAGACGTACCAGCGGTCGCGCGCCCATTCGGTGACCTTCGGATTGTGGCGGAAGAAGCTGGCGCTGCAGTTGCCCGCCGCGACTTTCACGCGCGGGTCGTAGGCGGCGAGGAACATCGTGCCGTGCCCGCCGAGCGAGTGTCCCATCGCGCCGATTTTGCCGCCATCGACCTCGGGCATCGACTGAAGCACGTCGATGGCGATCGAGTGCTCGTAGGTGAATTTGCCGACCGCCGTCCATTGCGGATGCTTCTTGTAGAAGCGGCCGGTCTCGTAGGGTCCTTCAGGCGGCAGGCGGTGCCCTGCGACGAAGTGGTCGGGCGCAATCACGACGTAGCCGCGGCGCGCGAGGTGGTCGAGGTAGGCCTTGTCCGGGTTGTCGACCAGACCGGCGGCTTGCTCCTTGCCGCGGGCGAAGGTCCCATGCAGGGCCACCACCGCGGGGAGGCGTCCATCCCGCTGGAGGGGCACGCCGATGTAGGCGTGGGCGCGCTCGCCGCGCTCCACGTTGTAGCTGACGAGCCGGCGCTCGTAGATACCGTCGACGCGGACGGTCTCGTGCACCTGAAGATCGAGCGGCGGTTTCTCCGGCTTGTGACCGTCGCGGATCAGGTCAAGATACCGCTGCCGCAGGTCCTGCTTGCGCTGGCGCCACTGTTCGGGGGTCGCGACGCCGTCGAGCAGATCGTCCCAGGAGGATCGGACCGCCGGCGGATCGGACCGCCAGCGGATCTTCGGCTCCTGCGCGGACAGAAGGGCGGTGCACGTGGCGGCCAGAAGACAGATTTTCAGCATGTCGCTGCCAGTATCCCACGCAGTCGGGGCCGGATCCCCTGCTCGTGTTCCCGCTCCAGCCGTTCCCGGTGATGCCCCGGTCGTTGAAAGCGCTCAACTGTCTTGCGCCGTCATTCCTCGCTGGCCCGTGTCGCGACGGTGTACCAGAGCTCAGCCAGATAGTCCCTCGCGAGCAGTCCCTCGAATTCACAACGGCTCCGCGGACCCAGCCGGGAAAGAAATGCGACGTCGGCCTCCGCGGTGGCGATCCAATTGTCTACCCGGGTTTCGATCTTGGCCTGGATCGGCCCCGGTGCGCCGCGAAGCCGGGCGTCCTTCTGTTTGTACTCCCTCACCTGCGCGACCGCATCCGTCAGAAGTGTGGCCACGGATGCGAGGTCCGGCCAGCATTGATGGTCCGCGGACGCAAGCCATACTTCCGGAACGTCGCCTCATAGTGCGCCCAGTCGTGGTATTCGACGAGACCAAATGGGCGGCCGGTGTCGAAGCTGGCAAGATACGCCTTCGCGTCCTCTGAGTCCAGCAGGGACATCCCGAACGTCTGGTAGTGGCAATCGGCCAGGACCTGGCCGGCCGACCGGGCGTTGGGAACCGTCATGTACAGCAGCCCACCCGGAGCAAGGAGACGCGCAATGGAACAGATCAGCCGCTCGGCGCTCGGCACGTGTTCGATCACGTTGTCCGAGACGATGATGTCAAAGCAGCCGAGGCTGGCTTCGGGTTCAGCGTCCTCGAGGATATTCTTCTCGAGAAACTCGACTGAGACACCGGGATGATCGGCAAGATTGGCCTGTGCGGTCTTCAGTAAGCCCGAATCGACGTCTACTCCGACTGCCGTGGCCCCCGCAAGTGCTGCTCGAATGCAGACGCCGCCGTACCCGCAGCCCACGTCCAGGAACCGCAGACCGGCCAGAGTGGGAACGAACTCGAGCAGCTTGCCGACAACGGCGGCCGCCCGCTCGTTAGTCCCCAACGCATACTCAAGCCAGTGACGCGTGACTGCGTCGTCAGCCAGCTTCATGCTTGCGAAGCGCTGGCGAATGGCGATCTCGAGATGCGTCATCGTTTGCGACTAGTGTAGCCCGTCTGATCCACGCCTATAATTGAAGAAGCCATGCCGCCCGGGGGCGAGTTTCGCATTCCGCTTCTGGCTGCCATCCTGGTCTGCCACCCGGTAGCGCAAGTCCGTGCGCCGGTCCCGGTGCAGGTTCCTGGCGGAGGGCAGACCCCGGCGCCGCGCGACCCCTCCGACCCGCGCAACATTCCTCGGCTGAGATCCCGATGCCCAGGTTGCCGCGCATCCCGACGCCACGCCTGCCGCGTCTGCCTGGCGGCAAGAAGCCTCAGGCGGAAGGTCCCGGCGCCACTCAGGAAGAGTTCGGCGAAATCACGGGCGTGGTGCGGGAAGTCCAGGCCGCCGTCTTGATCCTGGACAACGCCGAGGGCGCTGCTGTCCACCTCCGTACCACCTCGCAGACGCGCTACCTGCGCAGGGGGGAAGCGATCGCGAGGGAGGAAGTATCCGCCGGCACGCCCGTACTGGCCGAGGTCCAGGAGGATGAATTCGGCCGCGTGTTCGCACTCTTTGTGCACGTCCACCCCGGCGCCTGAGTGAAGCCGCCGGAAACCGCGCGAGGACGACGGCGATCAGCCGCCGGTCCTGCGCCGCCGCGACGAACCGGCGCCGGCTCGCCCTCTCACGACGGACCGGCATTTGGTGGACCGCGCCCGCGAGGAGGTCTTCCGCTTCACTGACACGCTGCCCAATTACATTTGCGACCAGGTCACGACGAGGTTCGAAGGCGGGTCGCGCGACGGGCGCTGGCGCAAGAAAGATGTCGTGACGGCGGAGGTGCTTTCGGTCGACGGCGCCGAGCGGTATCAGAACGTGCGGGTGGGCGGCGCGCCCGCTTCGGAAGCGCAGGCGATCGCCACGGGATCGTGGTCCACCGGCGAGTTTCTGACGACCATGCGCGACGTGTTCACCCGCGACGGCGGCGGCGTTCGTCGCGACCGGCACCGAAACCGTGGGGCGCACTCCCGTGCGTGTCTTCTCGTTCGAAGTGGATGAAGCCGGATCGCACTGGCAGACACGGGTCGGCGAGCAGAAGGCGTTCCCGCCCTACCGCGGCGCGGTACGGATTGACCCCGTGTCGGCGCGCGTCTTCCGCATTGAAATGGAATCGCTCCGCATGCCCGCGGATTTCCCGATCGAATGGGGGGACTACATGGTGGAGTACGGCTGGGTGCGCATCGACGGCGCACCGCATCTGCTGCCGGTGCGGGCCTCGAATACGTCCTGTTGGCGAAGCGGCGGATGCGTGCGGAATGAGATCGAGTTCCGCAACTACCGGAAGTTCACGGCGGAGTCGGCGATCTATACGACGGAATCGACGATCGAGTTCGAGACCGGCAAGAAAAAGCCGGATTAGCGGACGCGCTTCAACCAGCCGTTGGGATTGTAGGTAAGCCCGTATTTTCCCTGTCCCGGTCGGCGACGAAATCGCCGTTCCGGGCAAGGAACTCGTGGACCGCTTCCATCGGCCCCTGCTTGCCTGGACCAGGACTGAACTCCACGCGGATCGGGTGACCGTTCAGGTGCGTGTCCTGCACGATCATGCAGCAGCCCACGCAGACGAGCGGGCTGTACATTTCCATTTCACGCAGCACGTGCTCCTTGCTGTGGTCCGAGTCGAGGATCACCATCACCCGCTCGCCACTTTGACTTTCGCTTTCATGGCGCCGACAATCGCCGGATCGGTCGATGAGCCGGTGAAGTACTCGATGCGGGAATGTTCCGGCTTGCCCGGCAGATTTTCGATATCGACTGTGAGGATGCGTCCGTGCCGCAGCAAATCCATGATGGAGGCATAGTACGCGGCTCCGCCCCCAAGCCGTGTGCCGGTCTCCATCAGAACATCCGGGCGGGTCTCGTGCAGGATCTCCTGCACCACCCACAAGTCGAGCGGCGTCTGCATGGTTTCGGTTCCCAGCCAGCGTGTTCTCCATCGTTTGCTTCCACCACTCGTTGTGATACTGGCGGTGGAAGGCATGGGTGATGTCCTGCTGGCTGAAACAACGGAGTTGCCAGTTGCCGACGCGCAGCGGTTCGTGAAAAACGTGCGCGTGACGAACCAGAGCATCGAACCCGCGCCGGCGAACAGGCAGACGACGGCGATGATCACGGCATCCCAGGCTTTGATCCTGCTGACGCATAGGGTTTCCTTTAGCGGACGCGCTTCCAGCCAGCCGTTGGGATTGAACGTCAGCCCGTACTTCTCCCGATCCCGGTCCACGACAAAATCGCTGTTGCGGGCCAGGAACTCATGCACGGCTTCCATCGGACCTTGCTTGCCCGGTCCGGGGCTGAAGGCGACATGGACCGGGTAGCCATTCAGGTGGGTATCCTGGACAACCATGTAGCAGCCGACACAGACAAGCGGTCCATACATGTCCATCTCCTGGAGGACGTGCTCCTTGCTGTGGTCCGAATCCAGAATCACCATGACCCTTCGCCCTGCGCCTTCGCCTGCATGGCGCCAACGATGGCGGGATCGGTCGACGAGCCGGTGAAGTACTCAATCCGCGGGTGATCCGGTTTCCCGGGATGGTTGTCGATATCGACCGTCAGAATGCGGCCATGCCGCAGCAGGTCCATGATGGAGGCGTAGTAAAGGCGCCGCCGCCGAGGCCGTGTCCCTGTTTCGACGAGAACGTCCGGCCGCGTTTCGTGCAGGATTTCCTGGGTGACCCACATGTCGAGCGGGGTCTGCATGGTCTGCGTTCCCAGCCACCGGTGTTCATCACGGTCTGGTCCCACCACTCATCGATGTACTGCTTGTGGAAGGCGTGCGTGATGTCCTGCTGGCTGAAGTAGCGCAACTGCCAGTTGCCGATACGGGAGCGGCTCATGGAACACGTGTTTGACGAAAGCCAGCATCAGTGCCGCTCCGGCAAAGAAGCAGACGATGCCGATGATCGCCGCGTCCCAAACTCTCAGCTTCCTCATGGCTGGGTGTTGATCGGCAAACGAGCGGGTTACTTTAGGCGGGCCCTGCTGGTAGAATCAAGAGGTTAGATCGTCCGATTCGATTGATCCACCCATGCAGAAGTTGCCTTCGTTCCTTCTTTGCCTTGCGGCGCTCGCCGGACTGTGCGCCTGCAAGCAGACCTCGTCCTCGCGGCGGGCGGCTCCCTACGACCAGGGTCCGGCGTTGTTCGCGGTCACTTCCGGGGACAAGTTCGGCTACATCAACGCCCAGGGCGACATCGTGATCGAGCCGCGGTTCCTGCGGGCCCTGTCGTTCTCCGACGGACTTGGCGCCGTGCAGACGAGACCGGCCGCTGGGGTTCGTCGATCGCATGGGCAAGTACGCGATTGAGCCGACATTCGAGCAGGTGCTGCCGTTCGCCGAGGGGTATGCCTCCGTGAGGGGTCGGCAACAAATTCACTGTGATCGACACCTCGGGCACTGCCATGTTCGAGGCAAAATATGCCGGCGTGAGCCAGTTCTTTGAAGGACTGGCGCCGACCCTGATGAGTATGCCTGTGCCTGGAGGAGTGATGGCGACGGCCTGGGGCTTCATCAATCCGAATGGAGATTTCGTGATCCCGGCCCAGTATGATGGCGTCACGCCCTTCTCCGACGGTCTCGCCGCCGTGCGTGCCCTCGGCAAACTGTGGGGCTATATTGATCGCGACGGGAAGTACGTGATCGAACCCCGGTTTGAGACGGCCAACCGGTTCTCCGAAGGGCTGGCGTCGGTCGAAGAGGGCCTCTCCGCCAAGTATCGCTGGGGGTTCATCGACACCAAGGGCAAGATGGTGATCGAACCCCGGTTCTCCCTGGCCCGCATCTTCTCTGAAGGACTGGCTGGCGTGCAGGTGGAGGATGCCAAGTGGGGGTACGTCGACCGGCAAGGCGAGTGGGTGATCAAGGCAGAGTTCGACGATGTCTCCCCGTTCGTCGAGGGAATCGCTCTTGTCAAGAAGGGCGATGACCAGCTCTACATCGATAAGACCGGCAAACAGATCTGGCCGAAGCAGTAGTCTCCCGGTACTGGTACGGCGCTGGACGCGTATAATGGGGCCATGTGGCCTCCGGTGCGGCTTGCTGTTCTCGGACTGCTGCCCCTCCTGGGCGCGGCCCAAGTCCCGAATGTCGCCGGAGTGGGTTACTGCGCTCCCACTGTGACAGTGGCCCCCGGACAGATTGTCTCGGTCTTTGTCCGCACGGCGACGCATCTGAGCGAACCTGTCACGGCGAGCCAGTTCCCCCTTCCGACGACCTTGGCCGGGTTCACCGTCGTTCTCCACCAGACGTTCGCGGGGCCGGTGAATGTGCCTCTGCTGGCAGTGTATACGGCCGAGGCGTGTCCGCTGAAGGACCGCCGAACTGCCGGCCACTGATTGCGATCTCGCTGCAGATTCCCTTCGAGTTGGCTCCGAACGTACCTGGATCGCGGCGGCCGGAGAATTTTGCCGGCTGGTGGTACTGGACCAGGACAGCCAAGCGAGCCTCTGCCCGCTTTCCTCGGTTTCCCGATAACGCGCACGTCGCGAACTCGTGCGACGCGACCACGCCCCGCAACCGGGGCCGCCGGTGAATCCTGATTCGTGCCGGCCGGCGGTGACGCACCCCGACGGTCGCTGGTGACGGCGGAAAATCCAGCTCGCGCCGGACAGCCGGTCACCATCTACCTCTATGGTCTCGGCCGCACCGATGAGCGGCTTCCGAGTGGAGCCGCCTCGCCCGCTCCGGCCGAGCCGCTAACGGACGTGCGGGCCGCGGTTGCTTAATGAGGCCAACCCTCCAGCGGCCCGTCCAGGCGCTTCTCGGGTCTCCGGCATTCGCCGGACTCACGCCGGGGCTGGCCGGACTGTACCAAGTCAATGTCCTGTTGGCCGCGCCGCCGGCCGACGCCCGCCTGTGGACCCGGCATACCCGCGAATGCGACGGTCAGCGTCGGGCGGGGGATATTCCTTCGCCGGCGCCAGCTTCTGCGTCGCGCCGTAGGCTCTCTCCGCCAAGCCAATCTACGCCGCGGAAGCGTGAAACTCCAGAACGCCTGCGCGACCGTTGTGACGATCGCCTGCTGGTAGAGAGCCCCGCGCTCAGCGGTGGCGTCAGCCGGGCTGTCCGTGTACCCGTCCATCGCCCGCCAGGTTCCCGGGTGCTCCGGACGGTACGGCCTCTGCCGTGTGCGGGATCGGTATCCGGGACGTTGTTCCGGCGCGGGCGCTCCGCCGCCACGCGTTCGCCGCGCAGGGCCAGCATCATCGGACGTCTCGAAGATTCCGCGTGGCCCGGCAGGCGCATCCCCTTGTGCGCGTCGAGCGCCACAAGCGCGTCCCAGGCAATCGTCCAACTGGACGCCGCGGCCACGTGCGCCGATGTTCGAGCGCGATATCAGCGCCACGAGTTGCGCCAGTTCGTGATTCCCGCCGTGCCTGTTCAGCAGGAACAGGCGCCTGAATCCGCTGCGCACCGCCGCCAGACGATTTCTTCGCAGCGCCCGGTAGTATGTCGCCGTCATCGGAGAACGTCCCGCCGAACGGGATGTGGTGCTGCGACAGCCGAACGGCAGCGGCGGCGCCACCAGCACGGGAATGCTCTTCGCGGCTTGCAGCGCCGCTTCGCGCGCAATGCTCCACCGTAACCAGTCTCAGCCCACCGGCAGGTGGGGGCCGTGTTGCTCGGTGGCGCCCAGTGGAAGCACCAGCAGCGCGGATGGCGCGGCGTCGCGCACTGCTCGCGCGTCAGATCAGCAAAAACAGGCTTGCAACTGGGTGAAATGCTCACCGCGTGAGTATAGCAGCAGAAATCCCTGAGGGTATCTGGCGCAATACTGTCGCCGATTGCCTTTCCAGCGGTCTGGCCCCCATCGTGCAAGCGATGCAGCCATACCTACGGGATAGAAA
>JADJWL010000024.1 GCA_016716385.1 Bryobacterales bacterium
CACGAGCGCCGACAGGAAGAGCGGGACTATTTCAGCGCTGCGACGGGGGCGTGTTCTGCGAACTGGGTCAGGGCTGCGTCGACTTTCCGGCGGTGCTGCGGTGGCTGAAGGGGAACGGCTATGCGGGTTACACGCTGGTGGAGCAGGACGTGCTGCCCGGCATGGGATCGCCGAAAGAGAGTGCGCGTCGCAATCGCGAGTATCTGCGGTCTATCGAAACAAACTACATCACGGTTGTTGCGGAAGGGGCCGCATGAAGAGGAAGCTGAACATCGGGATTATCGGCGCGGGCCGCATTGGGAACGTTCATGCCCGCACGCTGGCGACGCGAATTCCGCAGGCAAATCCGGCCGCTGTTACGGGACGTGAATCCCGAGGCCGCGCGCGGGCTGGCGGAGCGATGCGGGATCGGCGGTGCGGGGAGCGCTTCGGAGATCTCTGTCGGATCCGAAGATCGACGCGGTACTGATCTGCTCGTCCACGGACACGCACGCCGATCGGTGGTGGAGGCCGCGGCGGCGGCGCAAGCATTTTCTGCGAAAAAGCCGATCGACCACACGCTGGCGAAGATCGACCGCGCGCTGGCGGCTGTGGCCGCGGCGGGTGAAGCTGCAGGTGGGGTTCAACCGCCGTTCGACGCGAACTTCGCGCGCGCCGTGCGGCGGTGGCGTCGGGCGAAATCGGGACGCCGCACCTGATGCATCATCAGCCGCGATCCGGGTCCTCCGCCGATTTCCTATATCAAGGTGTCGGGCGGGATCTTTCTCGACATGACGATCCACGACTTCGATATGGCGCGATTCCTGATCGGCGATGAAGTGGAGCGGATCTACACGGCCGCGGGCGTGCGCGTGGATCCGGCGATCGGCGAGGCGGGCGATCTGGATACAGCGATCATCGTGCTGCACTTCCGAACGGCGTGATCGGCACGATCGACAACAGAGCCGCAAGGCGGTGTACGGGCACGATCAGCGCGTGGAGATTTTGGGAGCGCGGGCGCGATCGCGACGGGGAACTGCTATGCGAATGAGGCGGGTGGTGAGCACGGCGGAATCGGTCCGGCGGGACCTGCCGCTGAACTTCTTCATGGACCGTTACACGGAGAGCTTCGCGAACGAGCCGCAGCGTTCGTGGACGTTGTGAAGGATGAGCCCACTCCGGTAACGGGGTTGACGGGCGGATTCCGGTGGTGATGGCGTTGGCGGCGCGGAAGTCGTTCCGATGAGGGTGGTGGTCCGGTTGAGCGAGGCTGGGCCGGCGGTTAGCGCGTAGGGGTGGCGCGGTCGCTCGCGGAGAACACGATCCGTCCGGGGACCAGGAGGGTGGTTACCCGCATAGATCGCGCGCCGAACCAGTTTGGGAGCAAGGCGTGGTCTTCGGGCAGTTTTCGACACCGGACTGTACTGACCGATTCGGTAAACGCTGCGCCGTTGAACGCGATCTATATGGAAACAGGGCAAGCAAGAACCGAATCCATGTCTTCAGTTCGCCACCTGAGAAAAACGGCCTGGCACAAGTACGCCCGTCGCGGGGCGAGGTTCTCGATTCCCGCCTGGTGTAGCAGCCTCTCGGGCTACTCCCAGCACCCCGGGCGTCATGCCGCAAACCCCGGACGCGGCCGGAGGGCGTTGGGCGATGTTCCTCTTGATTTCCGAGGGGAGCTGTGTAAACCACTCCCTCGGTAACCGAGAAGAGTTATGAGCAAGCCGCCCGATCTGGTCCTTGGCACGCCTAACCTGCTAATTCTGAAGATTCTCGCGTTGGAGCCGCTGCACGGATGGGCCATCAGGCTGCGATTGCAGCAGGTGTCCGCCGACGTCCTCCAGGTCAGTGACGGCTCGCTCTATCCTGCCCTTCACAAGCTCGAGCAGCAGGGCTGGATCCAGTCGGAGTGGAAGATGACCGAGAACAACCGGCGGGCGAAGTTCTATAAGCTCACGCGACTGGGCCGCGGCCAGTTGGAGAAAGAAGTGGCCAACTGGAACGGGCTCTCTTCAGCCATTACGCGAGTCGTCAAGTTGAAGGAGGCATAACCGATGCGGCTCGAGCGCTGGATCCTTATCATCCCTCTGCGTCTGCGGTCGCTGTTCCGACGCGAGGATGTCGATCGCGAACTGGATGAAGAGTTAGCTTTTCACCTGGATCAACGCACTCAGGAACTCGTCTCCCGTGGCCTCGATCCCAAGGAGGCGCGCCGGCTCGCCTACCTGGCGATGGAAGGCGTGACACGGCGGGCAGAAGAATGCCGCGACACTCGTGGCTGGTCGTTTGTGGAGAGCTGGCAGCAGGATCTCCGGCAGGCGATTCGATCGTTCCGGCTGAGACCCGGGACCACCCTTACAGTAGTGTCGACGATCGCGCTGGCAATCGGGGCGACAACGGCGGTTTACAGCGTCGTGGAAAGCGTACTGCTGCGGCCGCTGCCCTACCCGGAACCGGAGCGGTTGGCGCGGATCTGGCAGACCTCGGCGAAGGTGTTAGCGCGGACGGGCTCGGATTTAATGGACCCGAAGGCACCGGTATTGTTTGAGTGGCTAAACGCAGACACCGGATTCGAGTCGCTAGGCGCGTATGTCGATTCATCCTACGTGTTGCGCGCGAACGCCGGAGCGGAAGTGATTCGAGGTCAGGAGGCGACGTCAGGAGTGTTCGAGGCTCTGGGCGTCTTGCCGATACTCGGCCGGCGTCTGGCGCCGGCCGACGATGCGGGCGGTGGATCCGCCGTGGTCGTTTTGAGCGAAGGCTTCTGGCGGAATCGCTTCGGAGGTAACGAGCAGGTGGTAGGGACCCAGCTTGTTCTGGATGGACGCCCTCACGTCGTGGTTGGCGTGATGCCGACCAGGTTCAGCGTTCAAACATCCGAGAGCCAGAGTCTGATGCTGCCTGGTGGACCACCACAGTTATGGACACCGCTGTCGCGGGAGGTTCGGGTTGGGAACAGAAATGCATTCGTGATCGGACGCGTAAAGAAAGGGGTAACGATTGCCGCCGCGGCCGAGCGGCTTTCCACCGTACACGCAGGAATCGTGGAATCCGGGTTTAATGATGCGCGCGATACCGGAGTAAAAGTGAGGAGCCTGCTGGATTCGGCTGTGGGCGATATACGGGCAACGATGTGGTTCCTGCTGGTGAGTGTGGCGCTGGTGTTGGTTGTGGCGGCGGTGAACATCGCGAATATTCTGACCGCGCTTGGGTTGAAACGGCAACGGGAGCTGGCGGTCCGGGCCGCGCTGGGCGCGAGCAGGAGCAGGCTGGTGCGGAGCGTATTTGTCGAGAGCGCCTTATTGGCGGTAGTGGGCGGAGTGGGCGGAATCGCGCTGGCGTGGGCCGGGCTTCCCGTGCTGGTGAGGCTGTTGCCGACCTTGCCACGGCTTGATTCGGTTGCGGTCAGCCTGGGAGTCCTGGCCTGCGGCCTTGGACTCACGATCACGACGGCCTTGGTGGTGGGCCCACTTCCGGCGATGCTCGCCGCGCGGACCGACCCACAGGACGCGATGCGCTCATCGGGACGGAGTACGACTTCCGGACGGGCGGCGAACCGGGTCCGTGCGACGCTGGCGGTGGCGGAGGTGGCGTTGGCATTTGTGCTCCTGACCGGGGCCGGACTGCTTGGCGGCAGCTATTGGCGGCTGATGTCGGTCGAACGCGGTTTCGAGACCGAGGGTCTGGCCGCGATGTGGGTAAAGCCGACCCGAGATACGTATCGGAATCGTGATCAGTTCAGAAGCTATGCGTGCGCGGCTCGAGCAGATTCCGGGGGTGAGAGCAACGGCAATGAATCACCTTCCGCTGTCGGGCCTGAGCGCGGGGACGAACTTCTATCTGGATCGCGGCGGGGAGGACGAACAGATCAACGCCATCCTTTCGATAGGACAAGACAATTACTTCGACGTTATGGGTGTGCCGATTGTCGCGGGACGCGGCTTCAAGCCGGGCGACACCCGGAAGGCGCCGCGCATCGCGGTCGTGAATCAAACGCTGGCGCGGAGATGTTGGCCGGACGGGAATGCGATTGGGCAGCGTTTCAGGACCGGGGACGATCCCAAGGCTTGGGTTCAGGTGGTTGGGATCGCCGGCGACATCCGACACAAGGAGCTTGCTGCGCCGATCGAGCCGATGGTCCATCTGCCGGCGACGCAGGCCGAGCGCGAGATTAACGAATGGGTCCTGCGATTCCGCGGGAACCCGGCGCAGGTCTTGCAGCGCGCGAGGTGGTTGCCGCTGTATCGCCGCTGCCGGTCAGCCGAACCTTGATTCTGGAAGACGCAATCGGGCTCTCGGTGGCGATCCCGCGGTTTCGGACCTACTTCATCGTGGGACTTGCCGGTCTTGCGGCGGTGCTGGCGTTGCTGGGCATGTACGGCGTGCTGGCGTTTTCGGTGGCGCAACGCACCAAGGAGATCGGCGTGCGCATGGCGTTGGGCGCGCAGGCAGGCGAGGTGGTTCGGGCTGTTATCGGCTCGGGGATGAAGCTGGCACTCGGAGGGGGCGGGGATCGGCTTGGCCGTGGCGTGGAGCGGAGCGGGTCTGCTGAGCGCGTTCCTGTTCGACGTTGCACCGAGGCATGTGGCGACATACGCAGGCGCGGTTGCCGGGGTGCTGGTGATCAGTTGCGCAGCGGCATATCTGCCGGCGCGGCGGGCAGCCTGAGTGAACCCGGTGAGCGCGCTCAAAGACGAGTAGCCGGGGAATGGGGTTCGCGACC
>JADJWL010000025.1 GCA_016716385.1 Bryobacterales bacterium
AGGTTCGACTGCCAGAACATTTCGCTGAACTTTCTGTTCGTAGTGATCTTCTCATGGGCGGTAGACCTCGATTCCGAAGGATCGCGGCCGCCATGGCAGAAACAGACAAAATCATCCGAGACCCGATCCATGGCTTCATCAAATTTGTCACCATGGGAGCAGGAACTCGTTGACCACCAGCCCCGTTCAGCCGCCTGAGGCAAGGTGAAGCGGTTGGCTCTGACCGAGATGGGTGTATCCTGCTGCGTGCCACAATCGGTTCGAACACTCTCTTGGCGTGATGCGTATCGCAACGCAGATGTTCGGTGATTGCGACCGTTGCTCGAAGTGCCGGAGGTCACAGAGCCGACATTTTCGAAGGATGATGATCTTGTTAGCGCGCGGGTGATCGTTCGGCTCTCAGCTCTGCTTCATGATGTCAGGCATTGCCGCCTCCCCCATGCGGTGGATACTAATGCGTTCAAGTCGCCTGGCAGGAAGCGCTATAAGCAGAAGGACTATTCAAGCGCCCTGATTCTTTACCTTCTGGCAGATGTGATCGATGGGCACCCCCTCAATCACATGAAGGTGACGGCCGAGGAGAATATCTGCAATTTCTGAAGAATGACGACCACCTTCCTGCTCGGACCTTTTCTGGCGGCCTGCTTATTACTGGCCAGATGGACGCCGACCGGGCGAACTACCTCCCTGCGCGATTCGCAGCTCCGCTGGAGTCGCCTGGACAGTACGATCTGAATCGGTTGATAGCGACCCTCCGTGTGGTCCCGTCGAGAGACCAGTGACTTGATGATCGGGGTCGAGAAGGGGTGGGTCCAGGCCGTGGGGGATTGATAGACGCCCGCTACATGATGTTCGTTCAAGTCTATTTCCACCCACACCCGTCGCGCCTACCAGTTCGTCCCGTGACAAAAGCGGCGGTGAGTTTCTGCTGGTGAGGGAGTACGGTGAACAGTTCCGGGCAGAGAGGAACCTTCCCTCCTCCAACAGACAGAGCGAACGCCTGAAGGAAGCTACAGGGATCAGAATGACAAGGGTGTGGCGGGCCATCGACACACTACGACACTGCAGGTCCAGACAGGATGCTGATCAAGAACCGGTCTCACGACAGAAGGGTCTGCAGAAACATCCTATTACAGTGAAAGGACTCTGATCCACTTCTACTTGAAGGTGCTTCCCAAAGTGCAGGAGCTCAGGCGCCTGGATCGACATGGCGGACAGTTCGTGGTACAAGTTCGAGAGAAGTCCGACATTCGAATCGCGACCTCCGACGAAGGCGTGGATCTCAGTCCGTCCCGCTGTCCAACGCGCTACTCCTCTCACCACAGGCGTTGCAGGAAGTGACTAACGCAGGGTGTACGTCCCGTTAGGCCAGCAAAGAAGAGGCGAACAAACTTCTTGGAATCTGATACGAGGTGATTTCTATGGGCTTTGATACTGAAGTGTCTTGGGATCGGTACGGGTTGATCGCTGAGATCGTTGAACGCTTCAACGCACGCCTTCCGTCTCTCGGGAAGACAGCATTACAGAAGATGATCTTCCTTCTCCTGTAGTCGTTCGGAGTGGATTGCGACTGGCTACCTCTGTACACGTAAGGCCCTCTCTGCTGACGTTGCCGAGACCTGCTGACGAATTGTCCGCAGTCTCCAGCGGCGCCCGGTGGTACGATTTCAGCTTTGCTGTCTAGATGGTCGTCCAGGGCCGGCAAGTACTGATCTGAAAATACGGCGGACCGCCTTCCTGGGAGGTTGGTCCGAAACTGGATCAACCGGTTTGCTGACTTTGCGTGGAGGCTTCAGCGCCAAGATCCGAAGCAGATCCTGCGTCCTATACGCGCTACGCCGCTGGCCAAGATCGCACTGAATTGATCCAGCAAGTACACGACGGTAAAACCTCACTTCAGCCGGGCACAGATCGAGGGCGGCAATCTCTGAACTCGAGAGGAAGGACCACATCGGTGGCAACACCTCAAGGACGGCCTCCAACTAGCGAAGAGACTCTGGCGGCTTCGCATTCTGTGGCAGCAAGAGTGCCCGCGGACATGGTCAAAGTCCGGTTCTGCCCCGCATTCATGAAGGGCGGCCCGAAGACGCCCGTACGTTCGGGGAAGTTGCACTCAGGCGAGTTTCCGCGACCCAGCAGGGCAAACGACGAAACGGAGACCACCGGCAGGCGGCGGATCACCGGGCATACCGCCGGGGCGCGTCGAGTGAGAAATTCGCCGTTCCGCCTGGTCTGAACGTCTCCGCCGAAGAAACCTTTGCAGCGCAGCCACGAGCGTGTAGGACCCGGCCGAAGGTGTCGTCCCGGACCCATGCGCATCGGAAGCGCCAGGAGACTCTTTCGAGGTTGAGGTGACTGTCCCGAAATCCCGAAATACCTGATCGAGGTCTATGCCGCTCTGTGAACGCTATTCAGACACGGAACGAATGGTGCCCGAGCGCAGCGCTCATAATGTTGCAAGCAAGCTTTCTCGACCGCGATGGCTTACGACTTCACAACGCTTTCACCCGATGATTTCGAGGCCATGGTGGCCGATCTTCTTTCGCGGGAGTGGGGCGGGAGGCTCGAATCCTTTAAGCCCGGCAAAGACGGCGGCATTGACCTCCGCAATACGCGCGTAAATGCGAGCGGCACGATCGTTCAATGCAAGCGGTATGCCCCTCACAAGATCAATGAGCTTCTGCGCAGCATGGCGAGCGAATCAAATAAACTTCGGAAGCTCCGACCCTCACGCTATGTTTGGCGACATCGGTCGATCTTTCGCCCAGCAACAAGAGGATCTCGTCAGCTGTCTTGCGCCGTGGTGCAAGAGCACCGGCGACATCTACGGCGCAAGCGAGTTGAATGGACTGTTGCGCGACCATCCCGCAGTCGAGCACGCGCACTTCAAGCTGTGGATTTCCAGTACGGCGATCGCCCGGGCGCATACTGCACGCCAGCATTTTCAACTTCACGGACGCGACGCTCGAAGGAACGAAAGAACAGATGAGCAGACTGGTGGTCCATGACGGCTTCAATCGTGCTCTCGATATGCTCCATGACCAGCATCACGTATTGATTGTCGGTAACCCCGGCATCGGAAAAACCACGCTGGCGCGGATGCTGATGTGTCACTACCTGCACGAGAGTTTCACACCGGTCTGCGTATTAGGAAACATCGAGGACGCATGGAAAGTCGTTCACAACTCGCTCGCCGAGAAGCGGAAGCTCGTCGTTCTCTATGACGACTTCTTGGGCCGGTTGCGCTTCGATGAACAGAAGTTCGGCAAGAATGAAGAGTGCTCCTTGTTGGAGTTCCTCGCGAACGTCCGGCGCGCGCAAAATCTCCGCTTAATTCTGACGACGCGTGAGTACATCCTGGCGGACGCGCAGCGGATGCATGGCGCGTTTGCTGCCCGTGCGAACGAAATCCTGAAATGCACCTTATCGCTTCGAGACTACTCGAAGCTGCATCTACCAACGAAGATGCTGTTCAACCATCTCTATTTCTCCGACCTGCCGGACGCCTTCAGAAGCTGGTTCGGACGAAAACTATCGCCAAGTGATCTCGTTTGAGCATTTAGTCCGCGCATTGTCGAGCATCAGCAAGAACGCGAACAACCGCGCCATGACAGATGACGGATATATCTGCTACATTAGGCGCGAATTCGATAATCCTTCTAAGATATGGGACCATCCGTTCAGGCGACATCAGCCGTTGTCGCGCAAGCTGCTTGCGGTGCTGTGGAGTTTTGGGAACGAAGTCGAAATCAGATGCTGAAGGCCGCTGCGGCGCAATTGGTTCCCGAAACCGCCGAGGATTTTACTATCGCCTTCGAGGACAGCCTCCGCGAACTCGACGGAAATTTCATCGCGACGAATCGCTACCAGGGCGGTTTGAACGGGAGGGTCCGTTCAACATTGTTCAGTTTCAGAATCCGTCCGTAGAAGAAGATTCGTCGAGGGATTTCTTATCTCTGAGCCAAGCTGGCTGCGCCGGCTGACGCAAGCAACGATCAGCTTCCGCCAAGTTCAGACGCTGACGAAACAGGGCGAAGCGGAGCGCGTTGGATCAAAGCGTTCTGGAGGGCGCTACGCGACGCGGGTGCTCAATCGGAGCACACCTTTAGCGGTGATCTCGCAAACTATGGAAGCAGAAACGAAACGCGACAGGTTTGGTCGACGGACCCACCGGACAACGCGACAATAGCACACGTTCTCCCTACGATCGAATCTCGAATACGGATCGCCGATGCGCGTTCTGCTGTTCTCAATCCTGCGCGTCAAGACCAAGGAAGGATGGCGCTGGCTCATGCGCGGGATAGCGAATGATGACTCGGTGGTGTATGCCGTGACGCGTCTGCGATCCTGGGTGGCCGCGACGAGTGAATGGCCGGCGGCCTCGAAAGCGGCGTGTGACGAGGCCCTCCGCGCGGCCGTATTGGAACTGGTCAGCGACGAGGACGAAATCTGGTCTTCTTCGATGTCAACGCTGCGCATGCTCGCTGATTGTTTGGCCGGGCTCCACCCGGGTCTGACGGAGATCGAACAGGAAGTGTTCATTAGGGCCGCCAGGGCGGTGACGAACGTCCTGGCTGATAATCTCGAAGATCCCGGGCACGTGACATCGGAAGCCGAGGAGCTTGAGAGTCTCGCAGACCTCTGCAACATGACGATGGAGGCTGAAATCGCAAGGCTCCGGCATCTAGCCGTGTCTCTTGAAGAACGCGAAAGCTGGTCCTCGGACTGCGGCGACCCGGAGCGCAACTCGTACGTGCCGACCAACAGCGAAGATGTGAACCTCGACGCACTCTTCTTGGGCCTGCTCGATCGTTAACTTGGGTGAGGCGAGGCCGCCCGGTTCAGAAACGTGAACTCTGGTTGTGCATTCAGGGGCCCGCGACGCCCGAGTCCGGCGCGGACGCCCAGACGTGAATCTCACGCGGCGGATGTGTCACTCACAATAGCGTTCGAAAAGCGTGCTTGACTACGGGAGATGCGTACGCCGGTTCATATGCCCTTCGTGTGCTGCGCCATTGCCCAGCGTCGACAATGGTCCCTGTACGGTGATGTGACGGTGGTGAACCACCTCTCGTCATTCCTTTGGAAAGCAGGACTTCCACCAGCGATGCCACTCCGTTTCGTTCTCCCACCATGGGTCTGATCGTCTTCTGCTTGCGTGCGCCCAGTGCCATTTCCGTAATGGCCCGCAGCGCGATAGTGTTTCCTGCTGGCAGCCAGGGCAGGCACCCCGCAAGTGGGGACTGGGCGAAGTTAAATTACCAAGAACAACGGCCAAGCCCATCGAGGCTAATCGCAATCTGATGGCAGGATGTAGCAGTGCCAGACTGCCACCCTCTCAACCCGCCGGTCGCTAGATTTCTGAGTTGTCGGTCAAATCGTCAGCATCGTCCTAACTGCACCCGCTAGTCGTCCCGCAGTTCCCGCACTTGTAGCAGCTCCCATTGCGCGTCATGATCGACCCGCATTCCGCGCAGATGGGGGCGTCTTCCATCGTCAGGGCTTCGGCAAACGGCAGCGCCTGCTGGGGGTCGGCTTCGGTCGGCCTCAGGACCGGCATGTCTCCCGCTTCCGAGACCGCGTACTCGGGGCCAGAAGGAACCCCCCCAGCCAGCGGAAGATGTAATCCATGATCGACTTCGCGTACGGCACCTGCTTGTTGCCCGTCCAGCCGCTCGGCTCGAAACGCACGTGGCTGAACTTATCCACCAAGAACTTCAGCGGCACGCCGTACTGGAGCGCGAAACTGATCGCCGTCGCGAAGCTGTCCATCAGGCCGGAAATCGTCGAGCCTTCCTTCGCCATCGCGATGAAGATCTCGCCCGGCGAGCCGTCCTCGTACATCCCTACGGTGATGTAGCCTTCGTGGCCGCCGATCGCGAACTTGTGCGTGATCGACTGCCGTTCGTCCGGCAGCTTGCGGCGCACCGGGCGGTAGACGATCTGCTCCGCCGGCTTGGCCGCCGCCGCGCTTCGTCGCTTCCTTCGCCCTTCGACGGTCCGGAACTCAGCGGCTGCACGCGCTTCGAGTTGTCGCGGTAAATGGCCACCGCCTTCAGACCCAGGCGCCAGCTTTCCCGGTAGGCCTCCATGACGTCTTCCACCGTGCACTCCTCCGGCATGTTGATGGTCTTCGAGATCGCGCCGGAGATGAACGGCTGCACCGCCGCCATCATCTTGAGGTGGCCCATGTAGTGGATGGAGCGCGTGCCGTTCTGCGGGCGGAAGCTGCAGTCGAACACCGGCAGGTGCTCGTCTTTCAGGTGCGGCGCGCCCTCGATGGTGCCGGTGGAGTCGATGTGGCTGACGATCTTTTCCACCTGGTCGGTCTTGTAGCCGAGCCGGATCAGCGCCTGCGGCACCGTGTTGTTCACGATCTTGATGACGCCGCCGCCCACCAGCTTCTTGTACTTCACCAGCGCCAGGTCCGGCTCGACGCCCGTGGTGTCGCAGTCCATCATGAAGCCGATGGTGCCCGTGGGCGCGATCACCGTCACCTGCGCGTTGCGGTAGCCGGTGTTGACGCCCATCTTATAGGCGTCCTCCCAGCACGTGCGGGCGTTTTCGTAGAGCGCCGTGGCGAGGTTCGACGCATCGATGCGCGCAGTGGCGTCGCGGTGCATGCGGATGACTTCGAGGAACGGCTCCTCGTTGTGGGCGTAGCCGGCGACGGTCCGACGGCGCCGGCGATCGGGCGCGCTGGAGGTACGCCTGCCCGCACATGATCGCCGTGAGCGAAGCCGCGTAGTCGCGCCCGCGGCCGCTGTCATACGGCACGCCGAGCGACATCAGCAGCGCGCCGAGGTTGGCGTAGCCGAGGCCGAGCGGGCGGTAGTTGTGCGAATTTTCGGCGATCTTCTCGGTCGGGTAGCTGGCGTTGCCGACGAGGATCTCCTGCGCCACGATCATCGTGTCGACCGCGTGGCGGTAGCCCTCGACGTCGAACTGCCCGTCCGGACCGATGAACTTCATGAGGTTCAGCGACGACAGGTTGCAGGCCGAATCGTCGAGGAACATGTACTCCGAGCAGGGGTTCGACGCGTTGATGCGGGCCGTGTTCTTGCAGGGGTGCCAGGTATTGACCGTGGTGTCGAACTGCATGCCGGGGTCGCCGCACTGATGGGTGGCTTCGGCGATCTGCCGGAGCAGGTCGCGGGCGCGCTTAGCGCTTCAGGGGCTGGCCGCTGGCGATCGAGGTCCACCAGTCGGTGTCCTTTTCGACCGCCTCCATGAATTCGTCGCTGGCGCGGACGGAGTTGTTGGCGTTCTGGAAGAAGATGGAGCTGTAGGCTTCGCCGTCGAGCGAGGAATCGTAGCCGGCGTCGATGAGGGTGTGGGCCTTCTTCTCTTCCTTGGCCTTGCACCAGATGAAGTTTTCGATGTCGGGGTGCTCGGCGTTGAGGATGACCATTTTGGCGGCGCGGCGGGTCTTGCCGCCGGACTTGATGACGCCGGCGAAGGCGTCGAAGCCGCGCATGAAGGAGAAGGGGCCGGAGGCGCGGCCGCCGCCCCACAGGATCGCGTTCTCCTCGCGGAGCGTGGAGAGGTTGGTGCCGGTGCCGGAACCCCACTTGAAGAGCATGCCCTCGGTCTTGGCGAGGTCGAGGATGGATTCGAGCGAATCCTTCACCGACACGATGAAGCACGCCGAGCACTGCGGGCGGCGCTCGCCCGTGGCGAGCTTGCTCACGCGGCTGGTCTCTTCGTCGTAATACCAGCCATAGCCGCGGGCTTCGCGCACGCCGACGTTGAACCAGACGGGCGAGTTGAAACACGCCTTCTGCGTGAGCATCAGGTGCGCCAGTTCGTTGCGGAAGTTCTCCGCGTCGCCGTCTGTGCGGAAGTAGCGGTCCGCCTTGCCCCAACCGGCGATCGTGTCGACGACGCGGTGTACGAGCTGCCGCACGCTCGACTCGCGATCCGGGCTGCCGAGCTTGCCATGGAAATACTTGCTGACGACGATGTTGGTGGCGGTCTGGGACCAGTCGACCGGCATCTCGACGTCACGCTGCTCGAAGATGACGGCGCCTTTGTCGTTGCCGATGGAGGCGGTGCGCATCTCCCAGGCAATCTCGTCGTAGGGCGTCTTGCCCGGCTCCAGTTTGGACGTGAAGTGGCGGGGGAACTGAATCCCGGTGCGCTCGTCCCGCTTGAGGCTTCTCTTCTGGCTGTGCGTGTGTGTGTTGAGATCGACGGTTAGCTGGCCCATGGTGGCTCCTTGGCGTACCGTGACATGATGCCCCAATATGTAGTGGCCAGTCAAGAACTTTATCTATATACAGTATAATGAGTTAGATCCGGGCGGTGCAAGAACTCTGATAGACTGATCTTCCGATGCGACGCCGCCACTTTCTTCCCTCTCTTCTGGCCGCCGCCCCGCTGCCGGCCGCGGCACAACAGGCCCAGCGCCTGGCGCCGAAGGATTTGCGCATCACTGCTGTGGACGTGATCGTGACGAACCCGAGCCAGGTGCCTGCCGGCAACTACGTTCTGGTGAAAGTCACGACGAATCAGCCGGGGCTATGGGGCTGGGGCGACTGCACGTGCACGGGCAGCGAACTGGGCGTGGCGAAGTTTCTGGAAGAGCACCTGGCGCCGGCCATGATCGACCGGAACCCGATGGAGACGGAGCGGATCTGGCAGGCGCTCTACCTGCTGCCGTATTACCGTTCGGGGTCGGTGCACATGTCGGCGCTGAGCGGCATCGACATGGCGCTGTGGGACATCAAGGGCAAGGTGGCGGGTCTGCCGGTGTATGAACTGCTGGGCGGCAAGGTGCGGGACCGGCTGCTGACCTACACGTCGACCGGCGGGCGCAACTTCCAGGAGGTGGAAGAGGGCGTCCGGCGGCTGATGGCGCGCGGGTACAAGGTGATCAAGGTGCAGGTGGCGACGCCGGGGCTGGAGTCGGGCTACGCGGTGCCGGACTCCGAACGGCAACGGGAGATCCGCCAGAGGGCGTATGAGCGGGGCGTCCCGCCGCCGGAGATCTGGGAGCCGGGGGCGTACGTGCAGACGCTGCCGAAGCTGTTCGACCATCTGCGGAAGACGGTGGGCGAGGAGATCGGACTGCTGCATGACGTCCATGAACGGGTCACGCCGAGCCAGGCGATCGGGCTGGCGAAGGCGCTGGAGCCCTACGATCTGTTCTTCTACGAAGATCCGCTGCGTCCGGAGCATCTCGATACGTTTCGGCTGATCCGCCAGCAGTCGTCGATCCCGATCTCGATGGGCGAGATCTACACGGGCGCGTGGGAGGGTCTGTCCCTGATTACCGAGCACCTGATCGACTACGTGCGGCACGATCTGGCGCATTGCGGGGGCATCACCACGGGCAAGAAGGTGGCGACGATGGCCGAGCCGTACGGCATCCTGACGGCGTGGCACGGTCCTGGGAACATCTCGCCGATCACGCACATGGCGAATTGCGCGGTGAGCCTGTCGGTGCCAAATTTCGGGATCAGGGTATTCGACGGGCTGGCGGGACGAGGTGCGGGAGGTGTTCTCGGACATTCCGGTGTATGGCGACGGCTACGTGACGGTGAGCGACAAGCCGGGGCTGGGGATCGAGGTGAACGAGGCGGTGGCGCGGAAGAAGCCGTACATCCGGCGCATGCGTCCGGCGATCACGCTGCGCGACGGCACGCCCTGGCCGTACTGACGCGACAGTGCTGGTTTTGGGGATTAGCGCGTTCTACCACGACTCGGCCGCGGCGCTGGTCGAGGACGGGCGCATCCTGGCGGCGGCTCAGGAAGAGCGCTTCACGCGGGTGCGGCACGATGCCGGCTTTCCGGCGCAGGCGATTCGCGCGTGCCTGGCGGCGGCGGGGCGTACGGCCCGAGAGGTCGACCGGGTGGCGTTCTACGACAAGCCGCTGCTCAAGTTCGAGCGGCTGATCGAGACGTATCTTGCGTTCGCCCCGCGTGGCTTCCGCAGTTTCCGCATGGCGCTGCCGGTCTGGCTGCGGGAGAAGCTGTTCCAGAAGCGGCTGCTGCGGGAGGAACTGTCGAAGATCGACGCGGACGTGGACTGGCGCGGCAGACTCCTGTTCGCCGAACATCATCTGAGCCACGCGGCCAGCGCGTTCTACCCGTCGCCCTTTGAGTCGGCCGCGGTGCTGACGATGGACGGCGTCGGGGAGTGGGCGACGGCGTCGGCGGCGGTGGGGGAAGGCCGGGAGTTGAAGATCCTGGAGGAGATTCACTTCCCGCATTCGCTCGGACTGTTGTACTCGGCGTTCACCTATTACGCGGGCTTCAAGGTGAATAGCGGCGAGTACAAGCTGATGGGCCTGGCGCCCTACGGCGAACCCCGCTACGTCCAGACGATTCTGGACCATCTGATCGATCTCAAACCGGATGGCAGCTTTCGCCTGAACCTCGAGTACTTCGATTACTGTACCGGGCTGACGATGACGAATGCCCGGTTCGACGCGCTGTTTGGCGGGCGGCCGCGCGATCCTTCCGAGCCGATTGAACGGCGGCACATGGACCTGGCGGCGAGCATCCAGACGGTGACGGAAGAAGTGGTCCTGCGCATGACGGCCAGCCTGGCGCGACGGACGGGCCGGCGGAACCTGTGTCTGGCGGGGGGCGTCGCATTGAACTGTGTCGCGAACGGAAAGATTCGCAGCTTCGACGACATCTGGGTCCAGCCGGCGGCGGGCGATGCCGGGGGTGCTCTCGGCGCCGCCCTGGCCGCGTGTCACCTGGAGGAGGGACAGACCCGGGTGGTGGAGCCAGAGGATGGCATGCAGGGCGCCCTGCTGGGTCCGGAGTATACGGGCGAGGAGATCGCCGCGCGGCTGACTGCGGCCGGCGCGCGCTTCCGGATTCTCGAAACCGGAGCCCTGCTGGATGCCTGCGCCGCGGACCTGGCCGCGGGACGCGCCCTCGGCTGGTTCCAGGGACGGATGGAGTTCGGCCCGCGGGCGTTGGGCGCGCGGTCTATCCTGGCGGATCCCCGCAATCCGGCGATGCAGCGGACGCTCAACCTGCGGGTCAAGTCGCGCGAATCGTTCCGTCCGTTCGCGCCGAGCGTCCTCAAAGAGCGGGCTGCGGAGTACTTCGAACTCGGCAGGGAAAGTCCCTATATGCTGCTGACTGCCCCGGTGGCGGGCTTGCGGCCGCTTACCGAGGAGGAAAGCGCGCTCGAAGGTTTCGACCGCCTCGCGTTGGTGCGCAGCGGGATTCCGGCGGTGACGCATGTGGACGGGTCGGCGCGGGTGCAGACCGTGGATGCTGAGGTCCATCCGCTCTTCCATGCCCTGCTGTCCCGCTTCGCGGCGCGGACCGGCTGCGCCGTGCTGGTCAACACGAGCTTCAACGAGCGGGGCGAACCGATTGTGTGTACGCCGGAAGACGCCTTTGCCTGCTTCATGGGGACGGAGATCGAGTCACTGGCGATCGGATCGTGCTACCTGCGGAAGGAAGAACAGGACCCATCGCTCGAACGCCGCCGGGAGTTCGCTCCGGACTGAAGCGGTACAATAGGGCACCGCCATGAACGAGATCCTGAACCTGTTGATGAATGCGAGCGGTGGCGCGGCCACGCACCGCGTCGCAGAACGCTTCGGCCTGTCCGACGACCAGGCCGGCAACGCGCTGGCGCAGCTTGTCCCAGCGTTGATGGCCGGACTCCAGAGCAACACTTCGCAACAGGGAGGCATGGAAGCCCTGCTGGGCGCGCTCAGCCGCGGCTCTCACTCGGAGTACCTGGAGCGCCCTGATCTACTGGATCGGGAAGAGACGGTTACCGAGGGCAACGCCATCCTCAGCCACATTCTCGGCAGCAAGGACGTCAGCCGCAGCGTGGCCAGCCGCGCCGCTGGACAGACCGGCATCGGAGAGGACATCCTCAAGAAGATGCTTCCGATCGCCGCGACAATGGTGATGGGCGCGCTCAGCAGGCAGACCGCTCCGGCGCGCGCCGCAGCGCCGCAAGGCGCAGCCGGCCTGTTGACGCAGTTGCTCGATCAGAACCGCGATGGATCGATTGCCGACGACGTGATGGGGATGCTCGGCCGGTTCCTGGGCGGCCGCTAGCGCAGGCGGCGCGACTCGAGGTCGAAGACGACATTCCGCTCGCGGTTCAGCCGTGTCGAGAGATCGACATCGACCAGGTCGAGCGACGCCATGTTCTGCGTCCCTTGCAGCGTGACGTAGTGCAGCGTGTCGCCGTCTACCCAAAACGTGAACGCCACATAGATTGTGTGGTTTGTGAGCGCGATGAGGAAGCCCTTCGGTTCCTCTGCCGGGGGTTCGGGATGCCGCGGGCCTGCTTCGTAGATGCGGTCGCCGTCGGTTTCGTACTCACGCACCACGGGCCGCGCGACTTCAGGCGCGAAGTTCTGATTGATGATGACCTGCGTTGGAGCCGTTTCCTGTTGGGGTGTCAGCGCAGGCTGATTGAGCAGCGGGTAAGAAAATGGCGTGCCGATGGGGAGCCAGATGAAGCCTCCGCCGCGGCGGCCGAATCCGCCGTCCCTGAAGCCGGTCGTGGCGGGTGGCTCGGGCCGGGAGGAGATGCCTGGCGTCAGGGGCGGTCTGCCGGTCCCCGGATACACAACATTTCCGAAGCCGTGGATATTGCCGAACTGCGGACCCGAGACGCGCGGCGCCGAGGCGGCGCGGGCGCCCCCTGATCGTCCGCCACCTGACCGCACACCGCCGGGACGTTGTGCCAGCAGCACTCCGCAGAGAAGCAGTCCGAGAACGACAATCCTCATCCCACACCCCCTCCAGTCCCGCGCCCGGGGGAACGCGAAACGTTTACTTTGCTGCAGCTGCCGGGGCTGCAGCTGCCGGTGCGGCCGGCTTGGCTGGCTTGGCCGATCCGCTCACCGGACCCGGCGAGTTCTGGTCGTACAGCGCCACGATGTCGTTCGTGATGTCAATGCCATTGACGGCGAACACCACGGGGCTGGCCTGCGCGCTGATGTCCAGGATCAGTGAATAGCCATTGTCCTTCGAATACTTGTCGATCACCGCCAGCACACGCTGTCCGAGTTCCTGCATGATGCGCTGCTGTTCCTGATCCAGTTCCTGCTGCGCGTCTTCGGTGTCCCGGTTGAGCGCGCGGGTCTTCTGGTCGATGTCGCGCATCAGGCTTTCTTTCTGCTCGGCGCTCATCAGGGCGCTGCCCTTGCTGAGTTGTGCGCGCAGACTCTCGATCTCACGCTGCTTCTTGTCGATCTCCTGCTTCTTCGGAGTGAACTTGGACTGCAGCTCGTTGGCGGCCTTCTGGCCGTCCTTGGTCCCGATGATGGCGTTCTGGATGTGGATGATGCCGACCTTGTTGGGGACGGCGCCGCCAGCCGCCTGGCCAAACGCCACGTTGCCGGCCGCGAAGGCGGATAAGAACAGCACGCCCACGGGCGCAATCGTCCTGAACATGTTGGACATCGTCAGATTCACTCGCTCAACTCCTTTAATTCCTTTTATCCTAACACCTGTCTGCACTGGTAGACGCATGGCCCGGCTGGCGGGATTCGCCTAGAAGGTCCGGCCGATGGTGAACCGGAACGTGCGCCGCCGCTCGAAGAACGGCGCCGCTTGCCCCCACTGGGCGATCGAATTGATGAAGGTCGTCTGGTTCGGGAAGAACGACCGGTCCGCCACGATGGGAGGCTGCAGGAACTCCTGCACAATCATCGGATTGTAGGCCCAATAGACGCGGAACGGTGCGTTCACGACGGGCAGCAGCACCTGGAACTCCACTCCGCTCGACATGCGCATCCGCTGGGAGCCCTTGGCGATTCGCGCCCTACCGTCGAAGTTCGCCTGGGGGAACTGATCGTTCAGTTGCTGAACCCGATCGGCGTTCATGCGCAACTGGCTGGGCAGCGCGATCTTGTTGATGCCCATGTCGGTGAACAGCGCCAGGTTGACCGGACCCACGATCGGGATCCGGTACTCGAAGTTGCCAACGAACTGGCTGTCGCCGCCAGGGAAGACGGTTTGGTAGACGGGAATCTCCTGGGTAGCCGACACGAACGTCTCTACGCCATCGATGACCGCCTTTTGGACGCGCGCCGACCCGTCTTCATTGAAGACCTGGACTGTAGCCGTGCTGGCAACGAAGGCCACGGGGCTGACGCCCCAGATGTCGAACCCGCGGATATCCTGCTCCCCGCCGATGAAGGACCTGTTGAATGGCGGCGCGGTCTTGCCGCCGTAGCCCATCATCATGGAGGCCATTCCGTGCGCCGCCAGGACATGGTTGCGCTTCCAGGGAGCCGGCTTGAAGTACTTAGCGTCGATCACCGGACGGATCAGGTTTACGTTGCCGCCCAGCACGCTACCGGCGAACTCCGTGGAGATGAACAAGCTCTTCCCGTTGGTCGGGTTAATCGGATGGTTGACGGTATTGTACGAGTACGACGGGACGACGCGGCTGGTGCGGATGCCTTCGAGCGAATTGGGCCCTCCGATGCCCTGGAAGTTGATGAATTCGAAGTACTGGCGTGACGCCGTGGAGTTCACGACAACGTCGGAGGTGTCGAAGCCATAGGTAATGCCGATGCGCGCGAAGCTACGGCGCAGCGGGTAGCTGGCGGTGACGTTGAAGCCGCGGCTGTTCTGGACGTAGTTGAGCAGGCTGTCGCGGCCCACCTGGTCGAAGACCGGAAGGAAGTTGCGCCCGGTCAGCAACGAGATCTCGCGGCCCTGGTCGAAGTTGAAGCGGCGCAGGTAGACGACGAATCCAAGCTGCAGCGGCCGGTCGAGGAAGTAGGGCTCGGTAAACCCGAAACTGACGTCACGCATGCGCGCGCCGATCTGCGAGTCGACCGATAGGGTCTCGCCCAGACCGAGGAAATTGTTGGTCGCGTAGTTGAAGCCCATGAAGCTGCCGGCGATGCCGGACACGCCGCCGGTGAGACCGATCGAGTTCCGGCCGCGTTCCTTCACGCGCAGGGTGATGTCGACCGTGTCTGACTGGGGATTGCGCTGGATGTCGGCCGATTCGTTCTCCTTGAGCACTTCGAAGTAGCCGAGCTGGTTCAAGCGCAGGATGCTCAGTTCCCACAGGCGGGAGTTGAACATGTCCCCTTCGTCAAGCAGGACCTCGCGGCGGATGACTTTGTCACGGGTGGTCGTATTGCCGGCGAAATCGATGCGGCGGACGAAGAACTGCTTGCCTTCTTCGGCCGTCAGCGTCAAGTCGACCTTGTCGCCGCCCGGGAAGTCGAAGCTTGGCTCCGTGACCGCGTCGATGTAGCCGAACTGCCCGTACAGCTTACGCAGCTCCTCGAATCCCTTGCGCAGCTTGCTCGTGGAGAAGACATCTCCCTCGCCCATCTGGAACAAGGGACGCATGAGTGTCTCCGGGGTGCGGAAGAGCTTGACGCCCACGAAGTTGATCTGATTGAGGCGGTACTGGCGGCCCTCCTCCACCGGGATCGTGATGTCGGCCCGTTTTCCCGGCTTGTTCATATAGAACAGCGGAATCCGGAACTTGCCGCCGCCCACGTCGCGCACTTTGACGTCGTGATCGAGAACCTTGACCATGAAGTAGCCGCGCTCGCGATAGGCTTCCCGCAGGAACTCCTTGTCCGCTTCCAACTTGTTGGAGTCAAAAGCCTTGGAGAACATACTCTCAAGCACGATGCTGCGCGGGACGCCGATCGGGCGAAGCAGCTTCATCGACCGGATCGCCGTCCGGTCGTTCATTGCCGTGTTGCCCTCGATATTGATCCGCCCCACTTTGACCTTCGGCCCTTCGGTCACGTTCAAGTTCACAGCCAGGGACGAGGGAGGGATCTGGCGGATATCGGGCTCGACAATGGCGAACTGCCTGCCGCGTTCGGCCAGGAACTCCTTCAGAACCACGGCCGCCCGCTGAACCTTCGCCGGATCGTACTGGGATTCGACAGAAAGGCCTACTTTGCGCTCCTTGAACCGATCAAGAATCTCCGAAACCGTGACCGACTTGGCACCGGGGTACCGGATGGTGCGCACCACCCGGCGCTCGGTGAGCAGGAAGCGAACGATGAGTCCAGCGGTGCCCGGCTCAGTTTCGAGCTGAATATCGTCGTAGCGGCCGCTGTTCCAGAGGGTCATGAAGTCGCGGTGGAGGACGTCTTTGTCGAACCGGTCTCCCCGCCGTGCGGCAATCGTCGCCCGGAGGGTGTCCTGCGGGACTCGCCTGGCGCCGCGGAACTCGATGGCTTCAATGACAGTCATGTCGGCGGCGGGCGCCGGAGCATCCGGAGTCGTGGGCGTTTCCAGTTGCGGCTTGGCCGGGGCAGGCTTCGGTTCCTCCGTGGTCGGCACGGTTTCGAACGGGCTGGCCGGCTTTGGCGGCTGCGCTTCCTTTGGCGGAGTTGCAGGCTGTTGAGCGGCCAGGATCGGTGTCAGGATTTGAAGACAAACCAGGGCGCTGTACAGGCAGGGGCGCCTGCGGGAACTCATGTACACCTAGGTCCTTTCCACTCTGCGCCCTTGTGAAGACGTAACTCTCTCGACATCCGTTTCGGGTAAATTCGCGCGGCGCAAACCGATCACTCATTGTAGCGGAAAACCAGACTGGATGCGGGCCGCGTTCTTAGGGCTTCCGCCCGAAGCGATGGGCCCAATCAAAGAGCACGATGCCCGCCGCTACCGAGACGTTCAACGAGGGAATCGCGCCGGTCATCGGGATGCGGACCAGAACATCGCAGTGCCGCCGGACGAGATCGTGCAATCCCTTGCCTTCGCCGCCCAGGACTATCACGGCAGGGCTCGCATACGCCACCTCGTGGTACACCGAGGTCCCGCGTTCATCGAGACCGTAGATCCAATAGCCTCGATCCTTCAGTTCGGTCAGGGTCTTCGTCAGATTTCCCACACGCACGACGGGCAGGTGTTCGAGAGCCCCGGCCGCAGCTTTCGCAACGACGTCGCTGAGCCCGGCCGCACGCCGTTCCGGGATGACCAGCGCATCGCTTCCAGCGGCAAGCGCCGTGCGGATGATGGCACCCAGATTGTGGGGATCCTCGACGCCGTCCAGCGCGACCAGCAGCCGTGCGGTGGCGGACACTTCCTCGAAACGCGCGTACTGGCGCGCCGCACCGAGGGCGACGACGCCCTGGTGGGCGGCGGTCCCGGCGAGTTTGTCGAGCACCGTGCGGGGCTCGAAGCGGACCGGAATCCCGGCCACCCGCGCTCGATCGATGACGTCCTGCAGGCGCTGGCCGCCCACGCCTTTGACGACGAGGATACGGTCGAGCGGACGGCTCGCGCGCAGCGCTTCAAGGACAGGGTGAATTCCGGCAATGGCGGCCACGATCCATCCTACCCGGAACATCCAGGCGGTGCCATAATCAGGGCATGAAGCCCTTGCTGGCGCTCGTCCTGCTGGCGGCCACGCCCGGGATGACCGGCAGCGAAGGAACCTTTGCCCCGGCGCGGGGACCGGTGGTATTCGTGATGCGCCACGGAGGCACGCTGCCGGAACCACAGGCCGTCGGGATCTTCGGTTCCGGAGCTGAGATCGGTTTCTGGGCGCGGGCGGAGACGCAGAACCCCGTGCGATGGCTCGGGGTCACGACGGTGTCAGCCAAGATCCCCGGAGCCATCACGGTCTTCCTGACCAGCGAAGCGAGTGACCTGGCCGCGGGTTCGTATAGTGGCTCGATTGTGTTGCACTCCGCCGCGGCGACCAACGACCGGCTGCGGATCCCCGTCCGGCTCGAAATCAGCCGCCGCGCGGTGGCGATGCCGAAGCCCTCGTCCATCCGCTTCCAGCACCAACTGGGCGGACCCGCCGCTCCCCTCTCCCGGACGGTGTCCCTGGGGAAGCAGCCGACAGGCCGCTACCAAGTCAGCACCGAGACGGACGCGGAAGGGAGCTGGCTTCTGGCGTCTCCCGGGAGCGCCGCTGCTCCCACGCCCGTCACGGTGACGGTGGATCCAAGACTCGTTCGGGAGGGGCGCCACACGGGAGTCGTTCTGCTGACTCCGGAGGAGGATGAAGAACCGGTGGTGCGCGTCCCCGTCGAGTTGTCCGTGAGCCGCCGCCCTCTCCTGCGCGTCAGCCCGGACGAAGTCCAGATCCAGGTGCAGGCGGGATCGGGCAGGCCGGAGGCGCATACGATCCGTGTGGCCAGTACAGGGGATCCGGTCAACTTCGACGTCGCGTTCGCGCGCGACGCGCCCGGGTACTGGCTCAGCCTGGATCGCGTCACAGGCATCGCGCCTGGTGAGATCCGGGTGGAGATTGATGCGAGGCGTCTCGATCCGGGTCTATACACGGCCACCGTCATTGTGACCGCGCGCGACGGAAATCGCGAAGTCGTGCCGGTTACTGTCCGTGCCGTCCGTTGACCGGGTGTACGATAGGGGGCGATGGACCGCAGAAACTTCGTCGCGACGGTGGCGGCGGGAGCCGCTCTGGCTCCTTCCAGGGTGATTGGAGCAAACGACCGCATCCGTGTCGGCTTGATCGGCACTGGCGGGCGCTGCCAGGGATTAGGCCGGCTGGTGTTGGCCGTGGGCGGAGCCGAAATCGTCGCCGCCTGTGACGTTTACGCACCGCGCCGTGAAGAAGCCGCAGCAAAAATGGGGACAGGCGTCAAGCCTGTTGCCGACTACCGCCGCGTGCTGGACGACAAGTCGATCGACGCCGTCGTGATCGGCTCGCCGGACCACTGGCACGTGCAAATGACGCTCGACGCAGTGGCGGCGGGCAAGGACGTCTACGTCGAGAAGCCCGTCACCCACAAGATCGAGGAAGGGGAGAAGCTGATTCTCGGCGTCGAGAAGTCCGGGCGAGTCGTGGCCACCGGAACGCAACAGCGGGCCTGGGAGCACTTCCAACTGGCCAAGCAGTTGATCGGCGCGGGACGCCTCGGCAAGGTCGTCTTCGTTCAGACCTATTGGTATCAGAACTACTTTCGCCGCGGTCCGGCCAAGGACGGAATCGATGCGTCCAAACTCGACTGGAAAGCGTGGCTCGGCCCGGCGCCGGATCAGCCCTTCGACACAAACAAATACCGTCAGTGGCGCTTCTTCTGGGACTTTGGCGGCGGCAGCTTCACCGACCTCATGACGCACTGGATCGATACCGTGCAATGGATCATGGGTGTGTTCGAACCGGTGCGCGTCACAGCGGCGGGCACGAACCATTTGAATACGTGGCTGGAGTGTCCCGACACCGTGACGGCAACACTGCTGTACGGGCGCGGGTTCACTGCGACCTACGACAGTTCGCTCGTCAGTTCGGTGGAGGACGGCGGCATCATCCTGCGCGGGACGGACGGGGTAATGAGGCTGACGCGCCGCGGATTCGCGATTTACGACGAGGATGCCCAGAAGGGCGATCTGTTCGCCATGGGTGAACCCGTGATGATGGTGCGAAGCCGTGAAGACGGCACCCGGACGAATGTGCGGAACTGGCTGGAGTGCGTCCGCACGCGGCGGCAGCCACACGCCGACGTTCGCGCGGGCGTCGACGGAGCACGCACGGCGCACCTGGCCAATCTGGCGATGCGGCAAGGCAAGGCTGTGGAGCGGTCGTGAACCGGCGGACGTTCCTGGGAGCCGCGGCCGGCGCCGCGTCGCTCGCCGCCGCCGAACGCCCGAACATCCTCCTTCTTGTTACGGACCAGCAGACGCACAACGCGATGTCCTGCGCCGCCAATCCCTGGCTCAGGACGCCGGCCATGGATTCGCTGGCCGCGCGCGGTACCCGCTTCTCCGCGGCTTATTGCACATATCCCGTCTGTTCGCCGTCGCGCGGTTCGATCTTCACCGGACGCATGCCGCACGAGACCGGTGTCCGGTTGAACAACCAGGCAATTCATCCGACGGTTCGCACCCTGGGCGAGATCTTTCGCGACGCGGGCTACGAGACCGTTTATGGCGGCAAATGGCACCTGCCGAAAAGCTTCGAAGACATGACCGCGTTCACGCGGCTGATCGGCGGGCACAGGCTCGGCGAGAAGATGGATCAGCCGCTGGCCGCGGCCACCGCACGATGGCTGCGCGGCCAGCCCCGCCAGCCATTTCTGCTGGTCGCGTCATTCATGAATCCGCACGATATCTGCGACTGGATCCGCCGGCATGCGGGGTCGCGGCGCCACGTGGATCCGGACCGCTTTCCGCCAGCGCCCGGCAACATGGCTGTCGACCCGTTCGAACCGGAGGCCATGCAGTTCCACCGCCGGTCCGGCTACGATCTGATGTCGCAGGCGGTAGGCATCGCCTCGTCCTGGCGGCGCGACGACATCCGTCATTACTTGCACGATTACTACCGCATGGTGGAAGCCGTCGATGCCTGCATCGCGCAGGTGCTCGACGCACTGCGCGAGTCCGGACTCGAGCGGAATACGCTCGTTGCGTTCCTGTCCGATCACGGCGAAGGCCTGGGCGGGCACTTGTGGGCGCAGAAGGCATCGTTCTACGAAGAATCCGCGCGCATCCCGCTGATCGTCGCGGGCCCGGGCATCCGTGCGGGGTATACCGACTATGCGTCGCTCGCCTCGTTGGCCGATCTCGTGCCGACGTTCTGCGACTACGCGGGGATCCGCCCGCCGGAAAATCTGCGCGGCGTCAGCCTGCGTCCCGCGCTGGAAGGCAAGCCGCTCGACCGGACTTTCGTGGCGGGTGAACTTCTCTACCAGGACCAGTCGCGCGAAGGCCGTATGATCCGGACGGCTCGCCACAAGTACGTCGTCTTCAATAGCGGCGCGAATCCCGAGCAGTTGTTCGACCTCGACCTCGATCCGGGCGAAGTGCTGAACCTGGCTCCCCGTCCCGAGGCTCGCGCCGCGCTGGACGAGCACCGGGCGCTGCTGCGCGCCTGGATCCGCGAAACGGCCGACGATTTCACGATGCCCGGCGCGACGTGATCCAATGGCGTCATGTCCGTCAGGCTCGCTCTCCTCATTGCCGCTACCCTGCTCTGCGCCCCGATAGCCGCCGCGCAACTGCGCGCGGGCGCAGCCAAAGTCGAGATCACCGACCGCGCGGCCGGTCCCGTCAACGATCCCTCGTTCGTGAAGGCGCTCGTCGTTGACGACGGCGCGACAACCGTCGTCATCGCCACGCTGGACGTTGTCGCGCTCGAAGAGATCGGCGGCATCCCACCCGGCTTCATGGATGCGGTGCGCGCGGACCTGCGGCGCGACCTGGGAATTCCGCCGGAACACGTGATCATCAATGCCAGCCACTGCCACAGCGTCGTGCGGCGCGACGCCGCGACGCTCACGGTCCAGGCGGTGAAGGCAGCATGGGGCAAGAGGACTGCGGTCCGCACCGGCGCCGGCCGGGGCAAAGAAGACCGCATCATGGAAAACCGCCGGATGGTGCTCAAGGACGGCACCCAGGCCGATGTCCGGCGCGCCTACGCCATGCCGCCCGACGACGCGGTCGTGGCCACCGGCCCGGTGGATCCGGAGATCGGTGTGCTGCGCATCGATCGTACAGACGGTACACCGCTCGCGGTTCTGTACAACTTCGCCGCGCATCCCATCCAGGGCGTCCCGAGCGGCGGCAACACGGCCGATTACCCGGCCTTCGCGTCGCAGGTGATCGAAGAGACCCTGGGCGGCGGCGCGCTGGCGTTCTTCGTGCAGGGCGCGGCCGGAGACATCAACCCGGCCAAATATAAGGACGTGCATCAGCCACAGAACGCCGAGCCGCTCGGGAACCTGCTTGGGTTAAGCGTGCTGCGCGCCTGGCGTGCTATCGAACCGCGCGATAGCGGGCCGCTGCGTGTGCTGCGTGAGGCGCTGAGTCTGCCGCGGGGGAGCGATCTCGACCGCCGCATCCTCGCAATCGAAGCAGAGCGTGAACGGCTGCTGGCGTCGCTCGAGGGGACGAGTCTCAATTTCAAGACATTCGTTCCGCTGTACGTGCAATACAAGTTGGGAGGCGATTTTCCCTCCTACTACAGTCACCGCTACCTGCATGAGAAGGCGCAAGGACGGGAAGAACTGGCGAGACTCGACGCGGAGAACAGGGCTCACCTGGACCGCTATCTCTCCAACATCCTCGCGATGGAGCAGATCACCCGGCTGCAGACAAACCTGGCGCTTCTGAAGAAGCACCGGGCGACCCATGCGGCCGCCGGCAGCAGGACGCTGGATGTCGAAGTGATGGGCCTCCGGGTGGGCGGCTTTCAAATGGTCACGTTCCCCGGGGAACTGACGGTGGACGTCGGCCTCAACATCAAGAAACGCGCCGCGGGACCGTACGATTTCGTGGCCGGGTATACGAATGGCTACATCTACTACGCCCCCACCGCCGCGCAGCGCCGCAACACCGGCTATGCGCAGGAGGACTGCGATAGCTGGGTCGACCCGGAATGGCAGCAGATCTTCGAAGACAAGGCGGCGGAGGTCTTGAAGCGCCTGGCGGCGCGGTAAATGGGCCCCGCGCTATCCTAGTCTCTGAATGCCCACGTTTGAAGTCGTCACGCCCCGGGAGAGGTATCCGGCGGTGGTGGAGCGCGGTGCGCTTGCGCGCATCCCCCAGCACCTGCCGCCGGGAGCGGGCAAAGTGTTCATCGTCAGCAACAAGGACGTCTGGCGTCACCAAGGCGCAAGGATCGAGGCCTGCCTGCCCCTGGCCGAACGGATTTTTCTGCCCGGAGGCGAGGGCCAGAAGCGGCTGGCGCCGCTTGAGGCCGCGGCCGAGGAAATGGTGCGGCGGGGCGCTGACCGCAGCAGCGTCGTCGTGGCATTCGGCGGCGGCATCGTCAACGACATGGCGGGGTTCCTCGCGTCCATGTTCATGCGCGGTATCCCGGTCCTGCAAGTGCCGACGACGTTGCTGGCCCAGGTCGACGCGGCCGTCGGGGGCAAGACCGGCGTCAACCTTGCCAGCGGCAAGAACCTGATCGGAGCCTTCCACCAGCCGCTGGCGGTGCTGATCGATCCCGCGATGCTCGAGACCTTACCCGAACGGGAGTACCGCGCCGGTCTCTACGAAGTCATCAAATGCGGTGTGATCCGCAGCCCGCAATTGTTCCACCTTCTTACCGAACAGGCGGAGCAGGTGCTGGCCCGCGAGGACGCCGCGGTCGACGCGATCGTGGCGGAGTCGGTCCGGATCAAGGCCGAGGTCGTCTCCGCCGACGAGCGGGAGAGCGGACTGCGCAAGATCCTGAACTTCGGTCACACCGTCGGGCACGCGCTCGAAGCGGAGACGGCCTACACGCGGTTTCTGCATGGCGAAGCTGTGGCTTTCGGCATGAAAGCGGCGACGCACCTGGCGCGTCTGGCCGGTACGCTCGAAGAGTCCGCGGCGGACCGGATCCTGCGGACGATCGATCTCTATGGCCCGATCCCCCCGCTCGACGGCATCCGTGCCGGTGCGCTCATCCCGCGTCTGGCGAGCGACAAGAAGACGATCCAGGGGGCGGTGCATTTCGTCCTGCCCACGGCGGTTGGCGCGGTGAAGGTGGCCTCCGGAATCGGGGCGGAACTGGTGCGGGAAGCCATCGAGGCCGCGCTGGCATGAGCGGCGGGGCGAACCCGCGCGGCGCCGCGGGCGAGCAGGAAGCCGCACGCTGGGTCCGCGGCATGTTCGCGCGCGTCGCCCACCGCTACGACACCGCCAACCACCTGCTCTCCTTCAACGCCGACCGCTACTGGCGCCGGCGGACCGTGCGCGCCGTCGAAGCCGTCCTGCGGCGGCCCGAGGCCCGCGTTCTCGACCTGTGCTGCGGCACCGGGGACCTGGCCATGGCGCTTGACGCGCGACGCGGCGCGCCAGTCTTCGGCAGCGATTTCTGCCATCCCATGCTCACCGCGGCCCGCGCCAAGGCGGGCAAGCGGCGTCTGGCCGCGCGCTGGTTCGAAGCCGACGCCCTACAGTTGCCTGTCGCCGATGGTTCCTTTGACCTGGTCACCGTGGCGTTCGGATTCCGGAACCTGGCCAACTACCAGCGCGGACTGGAGGAAATGCGCCGGGTGCTGCGTCCCGGAGGAGTGGCGGCGATTCTCGAATTCTCGCAACCGCCGAACCCGGTGTTCCGCGCGTTCTATGACTGGTATTCGCTGCGGATCCTCCCCGCGGTCGGCGGGATGCTGTCAGGCGCCCGCGACGCGTACACGTACCTGCCGGACTCCGTCCGCCAATTTCCCGGTGCGGACGAACTGGCGCGGCGCATGGAGGCGTCAGGCTTCGGCAACGTCCGCTACGAGCGGCTGACGTTCGGCATCGTCGCGCTGCACCTGGGCGACGTTACTGGCTGACCGCGATGGTCGAGAACAGGGTCCCGGCGCCCGGGGGCGCGCTTGGAGCGCTGTCGTAGACCACGACCAACGGGACACGGCTATTGGGGGCGACCGTCTCCGGGACCCGCACGTTGATCTGCCAGACGCCGATCAGCCCCGGCGCCAGCCCGGAGAACAGGACGTGGTCGTCCGGCACGAAGGACGGGCCGAGGCTCACGCGAGGTTGGATCGGCGTTGGAATCAGACCCACCGCGGGAGCGCCGTCCGGAGGTGCGCTCGGCACGCGGCCCTGTCCGGTGGCAAATAGCTGAATGACCTTTCCCCTTTGAATGGGATTGGCCGGACCGTTCACCGAATTGTCCTCGTTGAGCGCTGCGAGCTGCCCGCGCCCGGAGCCGTCGAGAGCGAACAACCCGGGCGAAATGCGCCCCATCTCGACGCGACCGGCGCCTAGAACCTGGCCTGTCGACGTCCGGATGACCTCCATGTCGGCGGTGCCGCTTTCCGGGGCGCTCCAGGGCATGAAGAACGCCAGTTTATCCGGGAAGACATAGTACAGGGGAGCTGCCACTCCATTGATGCGGACCTCGGTGTCGTTCAGGTCCGTTGGCCACGGCACCTCGCCAGTCACGACCTCGGAAGCGGCAAACTGCGGACCCTGCCGATACGCGACGCCGATGATGCCGGGTGCAAGAGCCCGTCCCACGAGCTCGTTGGCGCCGTTGAGCGCCGCCACTTGGGGAAAGTGAAACGCCACCCGATTCGCTGAATCCGGGTAGACGAGATTGCCAAATCCATCCAACGCGACGGCGAGGCCGACGAAACCGGACGCCGCCGGGACAGTGAGGCCGGCCAAACCTCCGGCGGCTGCCAGGTCGTCGAAGCGAGGGTAACGGGAGATCCGGTTGACGTTGCCCTCCGTCACCCAGATCTCGCCTGTGACGGCGCTCACGTAGATGCCCCGCGGACTGTTCAGGTTCGCAGTCGACGCGACCTGAGTCAGGATTGTGCCGGCTCGCGGGTTGGGACCGGCCACAGGGGCGCGGTTGAAGATCAGGATGCGGTTGTTGGCGGTGTCCGCGACGTAGAGCCGGTCATCGGTGTCGGTCGCGATGTGTCTGGGCGAGCGCATTTGGTTATCGCCCGAGCCGGCAAACACGGAGTTGAAGTCAGGCTGGCCGAAGACCAGTTCGGCCGACGGGCCATTGGTGAACTCGTTGTAGCGGCCCCGGAAGAACAGGACCCGGTTGTGCGCCAGATCCGAAACCAGGAGGCCGTTCTCGCCGGCAAACGCGATGCCATAGGGACGAGACATCGTCCGCGCCGTCGGGTCCGTCACTTTGAGGCCGAAGCCAAGCTGGCCGATCACCAGGTTGGCGCGCGGGAAATTTTCGTTGCGCTGAAACGGGCTGGGGAAGCGAAGGACGCGTCCGTTTCCGGAATCGGCCACCCACAGGTTCCCGTCGGGATCCACCGCCAAACCGATTGGCAGGAAGAGTCCCTGATCGTTCACGATGTCGGGGTTGCCGGACGGATAGTTCACCACCGAACGCTGGAAATCAGGCTGGCCGATCACCAGGTCAGCACCACGGCCTGCGCTTACCTGGCGGATATCGCGGAAGCAAAGGACGCGGTTGTTGTATGGGTCGGCGACGTAGAGGTGGGGCGGGTTCGAACGGGTATCGATGGCAATCCCAGCATCCGCAACGACGCCCTGCTGGGTGGCCGCAATAAATGAGAACTCGCGGCCTTCGATCCGATTCGGAGAGCGCGAGTGGAAGTTCTCCTGCCCGAGGACACGGACCGCCGAAGCCCTCTGGTTGAGCAGACTGCGGGAATACACCACCACCCGATGGTTGGCCGCATCCGCGACAAAGAGTTCCTCGGAGGAAACGGCTGCATGGATCGGGGTGTTGAATGAATCGGCTGCCGCCTCGGGGCGGTCCCGATTGGGCCGGTTTGCCGCGAAGGCTTCCTGACCGATTGGGCCCACCGCGGCGATTGCCCGCGGAGAGACGCGCGTCGATTCGGGGGGCCACAACTCAACGGCATCGAAGATCAGAATCCGGTGGTTTCCGGTATCGGCCACGGCGATCTGGTTTCCCAGCGTGAAGACGCTTTCCGCGCCCAGGAACCGCGTATCGTCCGCCGCGGGAAGCGGCGGCTGGCCCTGGGCTGGAGGCTGGACAATTCCCATAATCCGGGAAGCTGATTTCCCGAACGTAAAGGGCGGCTCGAAGACAAGCACACGGCTCAGCGCCGGATCGGTGACGAACAAACGCCCTGCCGGATCGAACGCAAGACCCCCGGGGATGCGAAATCCAAACTTCTCGTTCTGGCCGGCGAATGTCGATGGCAGTTGCTCGCGGCCGGTGAAGTTCAACTGGCCAACGACCATGTCAGCGGCCGGGCCCGGCACGGCGCCGGGTCCCAGAACGGACGCCGGATAGCGCAGGACGCGGAAGTTGGCGGAATCGGCTACCCAAAGATTCCCCTGCGAATCGAACCGCAGCGAACCGCCGAAGACGGACGTCGACGAAAGCGACAATGTCCGCGCGCTGATTCCGCCGGAGTTTGCCTGGGCGCAGGTGCTGCAACTGAGGCCAACCTGTCCCAGCACCAGGTCCGGAAGCTGCTCCTGGCCCGCGAAGTCGAATGGCCGGGGGAAACGGAGGATCCGGTTATTGCCCGTGTCGGCGACGTACAGGTTGCCGTCCCGGTCAACAGTCAGGCCGGCCGGAAAGCGGAGCCCGGAACTGAAGACCGTCCCTGGCCCCCCTGCCGACGTCGACAACAGGTCCCGCTGGCCGATGACCAGGTCCGCACGGGCGCCGTTTTGAAACGCAGATGCGTTCTGCCAGGCGAGGACCCGGTTATTCGAGGTATCCGCAACATACAACCGGGGAGGCGTGACGCTTGTGTCAATCGCCAGTCCTTGCGGCCCGTTGAACTCACGCCCTTCGACGAGGTTGACCGCTCCGCTCACGAGTTGGTTCTGGGAGTGGCCAAGAATCCGCGTAGGCGTCGTGTTGAGCGGAAACTGCCCCTGTAGGGACGCGACAAAACTTACACAAAGAATAAGCAGCTTGATCTTCATGGGTCTACCCGGAGGGCGCGCGCGGAAGCGTCCAGTTCTGACGATAGCATAGCCCGAACGAAAAGATCCCCCGGCGAACACAGGCTCGCCGGGGGACAGAGGCGACACGCCAGGGAGGATCGATTGGGTTTTCCAACTCAACCAGACGACGGGTGTCCACTCCCGCCGTCAATGGAAGGGACGCGTCCGGCGGACCTCGGGTTCCCGCTAGATGGTTTCGAGCTCTTCTTCCAGAGCCTGGCGCTGCGCCAGGTCAGCATAGTACCCCGCGGCGCCAACCAGTTCCTGGTGCGTTCCCCGCTCGACGACGCTGCCGCGGTCCAGCACGACGATGGAGCCGGCCTCGCGGACCGTCGAGACGCGGTGGGAAATCAGAATCACGGTCCGCCCGCCCAGCAACTGCCGCAGGCCGGTGAGGATGCGCTCCTCGGTGACGGTGTCTACGCTCGAAAGCGCATCGTCTAGAATCAACACTTGCGGGTCCCGGATGAGCGCGCGGGCGATTGCCAGGCGTTGTTTCTGGCCTCCGGACAGAGTGATGCCGCGTTCGCCAACCATCGTCCGGTAACCCGCCGGGAAGCCCTCGATATCGTGCGCCAGACCCGCCACTTCCGCCGCCCATCGCACTTTCTCCGGGGGGGCGTCTTCGACGCCGAAGGCGATGTTCTCTTCAATCGTCGTGCTGAACAGGAAGGTCTCCTGCGGCACCATGCCGATGCGGCGCCGGAGATCGGCCGGGTCGAGGTCCCGGACATCAATGCCGCCGATCCGGACCACCCCGGAACTGGGATCGCGGAGGCGGGGGATCAGTTCCGCGAGCGTGCTCTTGCCGCTGCCCGTCCGGCCGACGATCGCAATCGTCTCGCCCGGCTCGATCCTCAGGCTGACCCCGGAAAGCGCGGGGCCCGCGGAATAATGCAGGGAGACATCGTCGAACTCGATCGCGCCGGTCCGCGCGGGCAAGGCTTTCGGAACCGGTGGCGCCGCAATCGAGGGCTGCTCGTGCAGCAACTCGTTGATGCGGTGCATCGACGCCGTGCCCCGCTGCATAAGGTTGACGACCCAGCCGAGCGCAATCATCGGCCAGACCAGCATCCCCATGTAGAAGTTGAACATCACGAACGTGCCCAGCGTCAGATCCCCACTCAGGACGCGCAACCCGCCAGCCCAGAGGACAATCAGAAACGTCAGGCCGATCAGCGCTTCGAGCAACGGCTGGAATACGCCCTGGATGCGTACAAGTCTGAGATTCTGTGCGATGTACTCTTCGTTCAGATCACGGAACCTGCGCAACTCGGCTTCTTCCTGCACGTAGGCGCGAATCATTCGCACGCCGGACAGATTTTCCTGAACGCGGCTGGAGATGCCGGAGAACATCGCCTGAATTTTCTCGAACCGCTCGTGAATGCGCCGTCCGAAAAAGATCACGGCGAAACTGACGAACGGAGCCGGGAGCAGGGCGAGAGCGGCCAGTCCGGGGTCGAACGAGAGCATGACGGCGACGGCGAGCACAAAGGTCAGGCTGGTCTCGGTCAGGTACATCATGCCCGGCCCGAGCATCATGCGGACGGCGTTCAAGTCGTTCGTAGAGCGCGCCATGATGTCGCCGGTGCGCTGTCCGGCGTAGAACCCTGGCGAGAGGGTGACCAGGTGGCGGAACAGGTCGTTGCGCAGGTCGTATTCGATGTCGCGCGAAATCCCGATCAGCACAACACGCATCGCGTACTGGAAGGCGCCCTTCAGAAGTCCGGCCACCATCAGCAGGGCGATCCAACGGATCACCAGTGCCCACGCGGAGCCCTGGGTCAACTGGTCAACCGTGCTCTTGAGGAGCAGCGGGATCGCCACGGCGACGGCGTCTTTGGCGACCAGGGCCGTCAGGCCGAGGGCCATGCCGCGCCGGTGGCGCCAGAGATACGGCCAGAGGGTCTGGATGGATTCCCGCATTCTCTACAGTCCGAACACCGATGTCGCTGTCTTGATCCATTCGTACGCGAAAGTCTTCCGGCCTTCGCGGTCCCGCCACCAGTGATCGGGATGGAAGCGGCGGGTCGGCGCCGCCACAACCCGCCACCGGATGTCAGGTCCAGCGCGGCGAAACAGCTTCCCGGCGCGGCGGGTGTGAAAGTCGCTGGTCACGAGCATGACGCTCCCTGCGTGCAAGCGCCGCAGGAACGGGACCAGAATGGCCGCCTCTTCCTCGGTGCTGACGGCCTTGTGCGGCGCTTTGATGAAGAGATCTGCGGCATAGCCCCGGGCGGCGGCGTAAGCGACAGCGTAGTCCGACTCGTAGCCGCCATAGAACCCTAACGGTCCGCTGATGATCGCTTTGGCCGCCATTCCGTTCCGGACCAGTTCGGCGCCGTGCATCAGGCGGTTTCCCGTGTAGTCTCCGGCCAAGACCAGCACGAAGTCGGCCGCCATGGGGTCCTCGGCTTCGACAAGAAACCAGGCAGATGCGCGGAGCCAGCGTTCATGGGTGAAGAACAGAAAAAGGAAGAAACCCGCGACGACGCCCGCTGCGATCCCGACGCGCCAGATCCGTGACCGCACGCGCTACTTCTCGTCCGAACTCTTGCGGTCGAGATACCCGACTGCCTTGAGGCGCTGGTACAATCGCACCACCTCAGCCTCGTCCTCCGGACGCAGGACCCTGTAGCGCGGGCGGGAAGAAGGCTGAGCATCGGATTCCGAAGTGATTTCCCCCCAATACTGGCGATACGGGACGCCGTCGATCAAGGCATCTCGGCAGGAGCGGCGCAGGTGCCGCAACAGCGCGCGGCACGAATCCACATCCCCCGGGTAGAACAGCGTAATGCGCGAGTCGTCAAACAGCGTCAGCCGGAGCACCAGAGGAGAAATCCACCGGGTCCGGTCGACCCGCCGCACATCCATCCAATGGACGACCCGGGCGCCGATCATGAGGTGGTGCGGATGGATTTCGATCACCGGCTGGTACCCGAGAACGACCAGCGAACCACCGCCGACGAGGAAGAATGCGCAGGCCAGAAACGCGGGCGGCCACGACAGGCCGACCCACCCCGAGAACACCGCCAGACCCAGCGCGACGATGCCAAACGAAAGGTAATGGCGGGCTGGCAAGTAGCGAACCATGGCAGTGCCTGACACTTTAAGCCTACTCCCGGTACGGGTCCTCGTCAATCCGGCGAATCCCTTCATCCCATGCTCTCCAGCAGTAGTGCACTCCACTCCATACGGTCAGGACCGCGACCGGCACAAGCAGGCCCCCCGTCAGGAAGGAGAGGGCCTGATGAGGCCAGGCGTCCCGCAGCAGCACCGCGGCCGCCAGCAGGATTTGGAGGAACGTCGAGAGCTTTCCCCAGAGACTCGGAGGAAACTGCCGTTGCCCTCGGGCGGCGAGGAAGCCCACACCCGACAGGATGAAGAGATCTCTGCCGAGGACGAAGAAAACCAGCCACAACGGCAAGGCTCCCGAATACCCGAAAGCGGCATACAACCCGCTGAGCAGCAACTTGTCAGCGACCGGATCGAGGTAGGCTCCGAAGCGCGATTCCTGGCTCCAGTGGCGGGCGACCCACCCGTCCAGAGCGTCAGTGACAGCCGCGCAGACGAAGATCGCCAGCGCCGCGCGATGCCGCCCCGCAACAACGAAACCGAGCAGGACCGGCACCAGCAGCAACCGGACTCCGGTGAGCAGGTTGGCTATGTTCAGCACACGCGCCATAGCAAAGGGGGGATTATAGCAGCGACGCTCCGGTTGCGTGCCGGACAGCGGGCAGTTAGGCTTCCAAAGATGGGAAATACTCTCGCGCTGCTGCACACCAGCCCTGTGCTGGTTCCGGTATTCCAGGCGCTGGCAGGAGACCTGGCTGTGTTCCACATGGTGGATGAGAGCCTCCTGCAGAATACGATCCGTGCCGGGGTTCTCGAGAAGACGACGATCCGGCGGGTCATCCGGCATATCGAATCGGCACGGGAAGCCGGCGCCGGCGCGGTGCTGGTGACCTGCTCATCAATCGGCGCGGCGGTTCCGGTGGCACGGCAACTCTTCGATTTCCCCGTCATTCGCGTGGATGAACGGATGGCCCGGCGAGCGATCGAATCCGGGACCCGCATCGGCGTGCTCGCCACTCTGCGGTCGACACTCGAGCCCACGGCGGCGCTGATCCGGGACACCGCGAGCAAACAAGCCAGGGACGTGGCCGTTGTTACCCGGTTGTGCGAGGGCGCCTTCCAGGCAGTGACCCGGGGAGATACAGCAGGTCACGACGCAGCCGTGCTCGATGGACTCGAGTCGCTGGGGCGCGAAGTCGACGTTGTGGTGCTGGCGCAGGCGTCCATGGCGCGAGTCGCCGGTGCGCTGCCCGTGGGAGCGCGGCAGGTCGCGATCTTGTCGAGCCCGGCGCTGGCGATGGAGGATGCCAGGGAGCGGCTTCTGCAAAAGATCGGTTAGAACACTTAATCCCACTTGTCAAGTACCAGGACTCCTGATACAGTACTAGAGATCCTCATGTGTTTCCGCTACCCGCTCCGGTGCGGGTTCTGTTCGCAAGCTGTCCAGGCACCCGAGGATTCACCGTAAACGCATGCCGCGATTCCCGCTCCCCAGGACGCGGTTCGGGTTGAGATAGAACATTGTGCCGCTGTTTTGTTTAAATCCTGCCCCAGGGAACCGCGCTCAGGCGTTTCTCACCGGGCTTCTGAGGCGCAATGGTTCGAGGACCTATTTGTCCGCTCGGCGTGGGCGGAGCATGATTCCTCCGATCTCGATCTGTTGGTGCCACCTTGTGATCGCTCTCCCGGTCATCATTCTCGCGTTCGTGGGCGCGCTTCCCGTGACGGCGGCGATTCTTCCGGTCGGGCAGGGCAGCCCGTTTCGCTCGCCGTGCGAGGCAGTCCAGGCTGCACGCCCGGGTGACACGATCGAGGTGGCGGGATCAATGAGTTGGCGCGGCGACGTCTGCGTGATCCGGACGCGCGACCTGACGATCCGTTCGGTGGGGCAAGGCAGGGCGAGAATTGAAGTTTCGGAGGACACGCCGCTGGGCGCCGGACAGGCCATCTGGACTGTCCAGGCGCCAGGCGTCGTGATCGAAGGCGTTGAATTCCGCGGCGCCGCGGCAGGGACCGCGATTCGCGTCGCGGGCGGCGCCGGGGTGACGATCCGTCACGTGCTGATCCAAGGCAACAAGACCGGCTTGGAAACCGGCGACGGCGCCGGCACGGTCACAATCGGAGCCTCCGAGTTCCGGAATAACGGGAACAACCTGGACGTCGGCAGAATCTCCCGATTCGATCTCACTGGCAGCTATTCGCACCGCAGCCTGAACGGGAGCCTCGTGAGATCGCGCGCCGCTGAAAACCGGATCCTGTACAACCGTCTGACGCAGGAAGAGGGACGCAGCGCATTCGTCCTGGATCTGACCGAAGCGGGGCCCTCGACGGTGATGGGTAACCTGATCCAGCAGGCTGAGCAGCCAATCGATCCCATCATCTTTGCCGCGGGCGATCAACTGCTGCGGGTCGAAAGCAACACCTTCGTCAACGCGCACGACAGCGGGACGTTCATCCACAGCACGGCGGCGCCGGCGGTCATCCGGAACAACATCTTCGCCGGACCCGGCACAATTTCCAATCACCCCGCCTCAAGCATGGCCGGCAACTTCACCGGCGACCCTGGATTCGTCGCTGGCGACTCGTTTGATTACCGGTTGACGCCGGTATCGCCCGCCGTCGGGGCCGGGGTGGAAAGCGGCGGTCCCATGCCCGCCTTCCAGTACGTTCACCCGCTTTGTCTCGAGACTCGGAGCACTCGCGGCACTCCCGACGCCGGAGCCTGGGAGTTCGGAGGCGGCGGTGAACCCTGCGATTCCGCTGTCTTCGGGTCGGTGGACACGGCGGTCAAGGCCCAGGAAGGCGCCGCCTTCCGTGCGGCGGCAAGGATGCCGGCGGCGGCAACCGCTTCGCTCCAATTGTCGTCGGGAACGGCCTCCGCGGGCGGATCCGCCACGCTGGCGCTGCACCTGTCGGGTGGTGCACAGCCATCGGCCCTGCAGTGGACTGTCACGTTCTCGGCCGCTCAGATCTCGGCCATCCAGATGACTGCTGGACCGGCGGCGACGGCAGCGGCCAAGAGCCTCAGTTGCAACGCCACATCCGGCGCGTTGACGTGCGTTGTGGTGGGGTTGAATGCCACGCCGATGGCGGATGGCGTGGTGGCCCAGGCCGTTGTCCAGTTGACGGCTGGCGCGGCCGGATCGGTCGCCTTACAGGTCCTGAATCCCGTAGCCGTGACACCAGGCGGACAGCGCATTCCGGCCGCGGCCACAGGCGGGTCGGTGGCGGTCCAACAGGCGGTCGCGCCTCCTCCTGCAGTGGCAGGCCTGCGCTATGTCCCGCTGCATCCGTGCAGGCTGCTGGAGACGCGGCCGGAGTACAACGTCGACGGACGGTCCGGCGCCTTCGGACCTCCCTACTTCCAGGGCGGAGAGATCCGCACACTGGTCCCGTCGGAATCTCCACTGTGCGCAATTCCCTGGCACGCCAAAGCGCTCATTCTCAACGTCACCGTGGTGCCGCGTGGAGGCGTGGATTCCGTCACGGTCTGGCCCGCCGGACAGGCGCGGCCACAGTTCAGAACCGTGAGCGCGCCGGACGGGGCCATTGCTGCCAATTCCGCGATCGTCGCGTTGGGAGCGGGCGGTGCAATCAGCGTCTTCGCTTCGAACGCCACCGATCTCATTCTCGACGTGAGCGGCTACTTCACCGACCAGGCCCAGGTATCGAACCTCGTGTACCATCCGCTCCCGCCTTGTCGCGTGCTCGACACCAGGGCACCGTACCGGTCGCCGGCGGGCCCCTTCGGCCCCCCAACACTCCAGGCCCATGAGACCCGGCGGGTCCAGATTCCAGCGACGCCATACTGCCAGATTCCCCAGGGAGCGGCGGCTTACTCGCTGACACTGACGGTGGTCCCCCACGAGACGCTCGCCTTCCTGACCGCATGGCCGGCAGGGAGCGCACGGCCGAACGTGTCGACGATCAACTCGCCGGACGGCCGCGTGGCGGCAAACAGCGTCGTGGTGCCGGCAGGGCAGAATGGCGCCATTGACTTGTTCGCCCATGACAGCACGGACGCGCTAATCGATATCACGGGCTATTTCGCTCCGGATGACGGACAGAACGGGCTGTATTATTACCCCGTTTCTCAGTGCCGGGCAGCCGATACGATCTCTTTCCCGCACGGAGGAGCCTTCGGAGGACCGATGTTCGGCGCAGAAACGACGCGAACCGTTCCGGTTCCGTCGGCGCCGGGTTGCTCCGGCATTTCCGCAGGAGCACGCGGCTACGCGCTGAACGTGACAGCTCTGCCCAGCGGGTCCCCGATGCCGTTCCTGACCGTGTGGCCGGCCGGGCAGTTGCAGCCTGTTGCATCGATGCTGAACGCGATGAACGGCCAGACCGTATCGAATGCCGCCATCGTCCCGGCCGGCGCCGGAGGCGCGGTCAACATTTTCACGCACCAGCCGACGCACATATTCCTCGAAATCGCCGGATACTTCGGCCGCTAGGACGCCGCGAGAATTCCCCGCGCCCGGGAAAAGACCGAAAGCAGCATTGGCGCCGTTAACCTGCCGGTCGACGTATTCTGCTGGCTCGGATGATAGGACGCCAGCAGAACCGGATGAAGCGCGTGCTCCGCCCCATGAGCGAAAGGGAACGCGGTCCGCGAACCGATCACGCCGCGATCCTGAAGGATTCCGAGGTAGGTGTCGAAGGCGATTCGGCCCAGCGCGACAACAACCTGGACTCCGGAGAGGACCGCCAGTTCGCGCTCCAGGTATCCACGGCAGGCAGCCATCTCGTCGCGGGACGGCTTGTTATCCGGCGGGGCACATCGGACGGCGGCACTGATGAAGGCATCCCGCAGGACCAGGCCGTCAAAGCGGGAGACGCTGTGTGCCTGCGAGGCGAAGCCCGTGTCGTGCAGGGCGCGGTACAGCCAGTCGCCGGACCGGTCACCGGTGAACATACGCCCGGTGCGATTCGCGCCGTGCGCCGCCGGAGCGAGCCCGACAATCAGCAGTCGCGCCCCTGCGTCGCCGAAACCGGGCACCGGACGGCCCCAGTAGTCTTCGTCGCGATAGGCACGCCGCTTCACCCGCGCAACATTCTCCCGGTACGCGACGAGCCTGGGGCAGCGCCGGCACGAAACCACTTCGTGGCCGATGATCTCCAGCATGCTCACCTGGCCCGTTTTGCCCCGATGCGGATGACTGCCGCGGCAGCGGTGAAACGGACCGTCTCATTCGAGTGATACATGGCGGGTGCAATGGTTGGAATCGAGCCGCCCGCACGGCGATGCGCGAGGGCGCGGAGCGCGGTCACCCGCACGGCCCAGTTGGTGTCGAACGCCGCCTGCTCGAGGGTCTTGATGCTGCGCGGGTCGCGGTCTTCCGCGAGTGCATCGGCGGCCACGGCCCGGGCGGCGGCGCCGTGATCCTTCATCAGTTCAGCCGCCATGAAGAACGGCATGGAGAAGGGACCCAGCAGAATCGAAGCGCCCTGACGCGAACCGATCTTGATCAGAGTCGACCGCTTGCGGTACTTCCCCATGAATTCGCCTCCGGATCCGGAGCGTTCGCCGAGAGCGACGTCGGTCAGCACCCCGCGCGAGGAGCGGTCTCCGAGGTCCCACAGAGCCTGAGCCGCCGCAAAGACGACGCCTGCATCCTCGTCGTCGAGCGCCGCCTTGATCTTGGGAATGGCCGCGCGGGCGTCCATCTCGGCGAGTGCTTGAACAGCCGCCACACGCACCTCGGGGTTGGCGTCGGATAGGGATCCTTCCGCAAGTTTTCTCCCTTTCACGCCCCCGGCCAGTCCGAGGGCGAGCACGGCGCGGGCCCGGCGCTCGCTGTTCCTTTCGTCGGACAGACCATCTTCCAGCACCTTCCAGGCTTCGGCGCCGCGGTCCTGGGCTATTGCCCCGATGCAGAGCAGGCTGAGGATCAGGATCCGTCCCATGGCGTGCCTCCTTCAGTCGACGTAGATGCGCTTGACTCGCGGTCCGATGCCGCAGAGCAAGTCGTAGGAAATCGTACCGGCCAGACGAGCAACCTGCTGGGCGTCGAGTGCGACACCGCCATTGTCTCCAAGGATCATGACGGCATCCCCCACACCCACCTGAGGAACCGCGGTCAGATCGATCGTGGTGAGGTCCATCGAGACAGTCCCGACGATGGGAACCAGGCGGTCGCCGGCGATCATCCGTCCGCGGTTGGAGAGCTGGTGCGGCAAGCCATCGGCGTATCCTGCGGCCACCACGCCCAGCCGCATCGGGTGCGACGCATGAAAGGTCGCCCCGTACCCGACCGGTGCGCCTTCCGGTATGTCCTTCACGGCGAGAATGCGGGCCTTCCATTGCAGCGCCGGAGCAACTCGCAGAACGGGCGCCGCGGGCGCGGGCCGTGCCGGCGACACATAGCCGTAGAGGGCGTGTCCGGGCCGAACCAGATTGTGCCACGCGGCCCGGCGCCACTCCGGGGAGCGTGGATAGGCGATCGCGTTCGTGCTCGCGGTGTGCCGCCACGGGGGGCGAATCCCCATCGCCTCGCAACGCTGGGTCGCCTGCGCGAAGGCTTCCAACTGGTGCACAGTCTGAAGCGAACCCAAGTCGGAGGGAGAGGCCAGATGCGTCATGAGCCCTTCCGGCGGACGGGGCAAGGCCGCCAGCACGCCTTCCAGCCCGTTGCGCACACCCAGCCTCGCCAGGCCGGTGTCGACCTTGAGATGCCAGGGACGGTGGGGCGCAGATTCTGCGAGGACCCGTGCGTCATCGAGCGAGTGGATTGCGGGGGTCAGGTCGTACGCCGTCAAGGCTTCGCATTCGTCCGGCAGAAACCCGGCCATGATCAAAATGCGGGCGCGGCTCCCTGCTTCCCGTAGCGCGACACCTTCGCTCACGGAACTGACGGCGAGCCACCGGATCCCGGCGCCTTCCAGGATGTCTGCCACTTCGGCCATCCCGTGCCCGTACGCGTCCGCTTTGACCACGCCCATCACGGCGGCAGAGCCAACGACGGTCCTGATGGCGTTGTAGTTCGCGACAATGCGCGAGCGCGACACTTCCACCCACGAACGGGCGCATGGGCCAGGCACCCTTCCATTATCGCCGTGGGTCAGAGGCGCGGGCTCTCTTACTCCAGTCGTCCGGCTGCCGCCGCACGGACCTCCTCTTTGTCCAGCAGGAAGCCCATGATCTGGTGTTCGTCGGCGCGAACCTTGCGCAGCACGCTGGCTGCTTCGCTGCGGAATAGCCGGCCGATCAGTTCGCGATTGACGTGGGCCACATACACCTTGCCATCCTGTTCGTACACGGCGAGGGTGCAGGGCATCATCGAGACACAGCGCCGCTTGTGGGAGCCCAGCAGATCGGCGGCATGTTTCTCGTGGCAGAGTTCGATCAGTTGCAGAGGCGCCGCAGGGATCGTCTTCGCGCTCATGTCCGTAATCCGGGAGACGTTCCATCCCTGCTCAGTGGCGTTTGCGGAAAGGGTTTCGACCGTTGTCTGGAAATCGTACGGGCTGAGATGTTCGTGGATCACAACATGGCGGAAGGTGACAACCATCGCGACAATGGTGATGGCCGCGCCCATCGCAGCACCGTAGAGACCCAAGGCAACATTACTGCGGAACACGCTTGGCATCGTGCCCTCCTAGGTCCTCTACCTGTATCGTACACCTAAGCCGCAAAAAGAAAAATGCCCGGCGACCGGGTCGCCGGGCAGGAGCGGAACGGCAGACTTCGTCCTATTCGGAGTCGTGCTGGAAGCTGCCGACAAACGAACTGCGCTTGTTCGGGCTGCTCCACTGGGTCCCCAGACCCTGACCGGAAAACGTGTGCGAGACAGCGACCGCCGGCATAGCGTGATCGGTCTTATTGAGCGGGGGAGACCAGATCTCTTCGTTGCGGCAAATGTGGTCGCCTTCGTTGATGGCTCGGGTCTCGATGGTGGCGAGCGTCCCGGCCGTCAGCTTGGCCTTGGTTGTGTGAATGTTGTTGTTCTCAAAGGTCAGCTCGATCGGCGCCGCGTCTACGCGGGTCACGTCGGCCAGCAGTTCGCCGCCCACCTTGCGGGCAAACGACGCGAGCGCGAGGCGCTGTTCGGGAGTCGCGCGTTCGTCGACGATGACCACCGACTTCACTGGATAGTGCGGGGTGTAGACGTCCCCCAGCGTGGTGTTGGCGCGGACCGCGGCCACGACGGACAAACCAGTCAGATCGACGCCCTGCCACGAGCCCTGGCGTACTTTCCAGCCAAACACCGCCAACTCGCCGATCAAGCCGGTCTCCGCATTTGCGAAACAGGGTCCGGTGAATATGTCGGCCGTGCGGGCCTCGATGTATTCACCTGAAATGGTCTTCGACGGGAGGCTGGCGCCGATCGCCAGACCGCCCGCGAGCACAAACGTGAGCAATATCTTCATCGAGTCACCTCGTCCTCTCAGTATACAAAAACATCGCCGCGGGACAGTCTCCCATCCCGCGGCTGGTTCCAAAAACAGCGGTCTGCCGCTACAGCGACTGGTAGCAGGGGCGGGCCGGGTTGCACTCGTACTCATCGACGAGCTTCCCGTCCGGTCCCAGGCAGTTATACGTGCGCTGGCACCAGTAGGTGCGTTCGCTCTGCGGCGCGGTGGGGTCCCAATCGGCATCGATGTAGAGACCTTTCCACGCCAGCCTGGTGCAGCGGTCCTGGCCGACAACGGACAGTGCCGGGCGTTCCATGGATCCTAGGCCCTCCCGCGGGCGATCTCAGTGAGAGCCCGCTTGACGGCGACACGCGCCAGTTGCACTTTGTACTTATTCTGGCTGAGCGGCTTGGCGCCCTGAACGGCAGCGTCGGCAGCCTCGGCGATCGTCGAATCGCTGAGCGACTTGCCGGAGAGCGCCTGACCCGCAGCAGCCGCAAGCCACGGCGTCGGGGCGACATGCCCGAGCACAACTTTCGCGCTGGCCACCGAGTTCCCCTTCATCTGGAGCGCCACCGAGGCAGTCGCCAGTGGCCAGTCCAGAGCCTGCTTTTCGCGGACCTCGTAGGTCGCGTTGCGCATGCCGGCCGGGACCAGGATCTCAGTCACGATCTCGTTCGGCAGCAGAGCGGTTTCGCGCGCGGTATCGGAAGCCGGCGCGACGAAGAACTTGGCCGCCTCGACTTCGCGGGTCCCGCTGGCGGAGGCGAGCTTGATCTTCGCGTCAAGAGCCACGAGCGCCGGACCGAGGCTGGACGGCGAGACGAAGTATGCGCCGCCTTCGTGTCCGAAGATAGCGTGATACTTGTTCTCCCCGTTCGGCACGAGCGGCCGGCCGTTGGCGCCCTTGGCCAGCAATCCATTCCCGCCGCGGTAATACCAACAGCGTGGCCGCTGGCAGAGGTCGCCGCCCACCGTCCCGATGTTCCGGATCTGCGGGCTGGCCACGCCGCGTGCCGCGGCGGCCAACGACGGAAAGCTCTTGCGGATCTCGGCATTCTCGATCAACTGTTCGAGGGTCGCGCCGGCGCCGATGCGTAGCGCGCCCCGCGACATCGAGATGCCGCCCAGCTCCTTGATGTTCTTGATGTTGACGAGGCGCTTGGACACGTAGACCTCGTCCTTCATCAGGCTGAGGATGTCCGTGCCGCCGGCAAGGACGTCAGCGTCTCCCCAGCGGTTGCCGAGCAGCGCGAGCGCGTCCTTCAACGTCGTCGGATTGGCGTATTCGAAGGCGTGCATCAGGCAGTCCTCCCTTCCAGAGCCGCCAGCACCCGATCCGGCGTGAACGGGGCATTCGAGACCCGCACGCCGATAGCGTTTGCGACGGCATTGCCGATGGCGGCATTCAGACCGATGGCGGCCGGCTCACCCAAGCCGATCACGCCGCGGTCGTCGTATTCCTTCTCCATGTTCATCTTGACGACAATCTCGCCGATGTCGCCAATGCCGGAGAGCTTGTAGAACTCCATGTCGGGGTTCAGAACCCGACCGGTCTGCTCGTCCATGACGCGCTCTTCGAGGAGCGCCGCGGCGATGCTCATGATGCAGCCGCCGTAGACTTGGCTCTCCGCCGTCTTCAGATTGACGACCGTGCCGCAATCCTGCACGGCAACCGACTTGATCATGCGGACGATGCCGGTCTCGGTATCAACCTCGACCTCGGCCATCTGCACACCGCCGACACCGGCCGAGATCAGCGACCCGGGATTCCGGCGCTCGTTCTCGCCCATTTCGGCGATGCTGGTCGCGCCGAGCTTGTTGCAGGCCGCTTTCCAGGTGAGGTTCTTGGACGCCTGACCCTTCACCTGGATCCGGCCGTCGACCGCCTCCAGTTGATCGGCCTGTGCGCCAAGCGAGGGAGCGACGGCGGCAAACAGCTTCTCCAGCGAATTCACGGATGCCTTCCGCGTCGAAGCAGAAACGCCGCCGATGGTCGTCGAACCGCCCGAGGCGCCCGACGGCGGGTATTGGTTGTCGCCGATCTTGACGCGAATCGCGTTCAGCGGGAGTCCCAGGGTCTCCGCCGCGACGATGGCGATCGCTGTCCGGGTGCCGGTTCCCAGATCCTGGCTGCCGAGTTCGACCTCGACGGTGCCGTCGGGGTTGATGCGGCAGATCGCCTTCGAATCATGGCCGCCGCCCTGCCACGTGTGGATGGCGACGCCGAGCCCCCGCTTCAGCGTGCCCGAACCGGACTGCCCGCGCGGATGCCACTTCTTCTTCCAGTCCATCAGTTCCGCCGCCTGCCGCAGTTGGTTGCGATAGACCTCGGGACGCGGCGTCAGATCGGCGTTCTTTGCGAACACATCCAGCGGATCCATGTTCAGCTTGGCCGCCAGATCCTCGAGAGCGCAGTCCGTCATGAAGCACGCCTGCTGGTGGTTCGGGGCTCGCCACGCGCGGACACCGCCGGCATTGATCGAAACTGCCGAATGCGCCTTTCGCTGGTTGGGGATGTTCGTGAAGACGTAAGGAATAGGCGGGCTGCCGCCGCCACCGTGACCCCCTGTCGCCCAGGTGTCGGATTCCCAGGTCGTGATCGTGCCATCCTTCTTCGCGCCAAGTTTCACCTTGCCGAAGCAGGATGGCCGGACGCCGGCGATCGTGAGTTCGGTTTCGCGATCGAGGAACAGCTTGACCGGACGGCCGCCGCTTTCCTTCGACATGTGCGCCGCTTCGATGCCCCATCGGTCGCTGACGAACTTGCTCCCGAAGCCGCCGCCGATGTGGTTCATCTGCACGCGCACCTGCGTCGCGGGGAGTTCCAGGGCCTTGGCGAGGTCGCCGCCGATGCCCGTGACGTTCTGCGTCGACGGGAACATGTTCACGGCGTCCGACTTCCACTCCACCACCTGGCCATGCGGCTCGAGGCAGCAGTGCGTGATGACCGGGATGCCGTAATAGCCCTCAACGACCACGTCGGCTTCCTTGAAGCCCTGGTCGGGATCGCCGGTCAACTGCTCACCGGCGGCCTTGGCGCGCGGTCCGGCTTTCTTCAGATCTTCTTCCTTGACCAGGTGCGGCAGGACCTCATACTGCACTTTGATCTTCTTCAACGCATCCAGGGCGATGGTCTCGCTGGTCGCGGAAACCGCGGCGACTTCGGCGCCGCGCCACTGGATCTCTGTCCCGGCGGGCGCGATCACGCGGACCGAGGTCACGCCCTGCATCGCCTTCGCCTCGCTCACGTCAATCGACGTGACGCGGCAGTGCGCATGGGGAGCTGTGAGCAGGGCGCCATGCAACAGGTTCGGCGGGTTCAGATCCGAGGCGTACTTGGCGTAGCCGCTGGCTTTCTCGATGCCGTCGAGGCGGCTGAGCCGCTTGCCCATCAAGCGGCGCTGTCCCTGCGGGGGCCAGTTGTAATTAGGCATTGCGTCCCCTCCTTACATCGCGGGCTGCATCCAGGACGGCTTTGCGCACGCCCACGTACGTGCCGCAGCGGCAGAGATTACCACCGAGGCCGGCTTCCACGTCCGCTTCGCTACGAGGGTTCGGATTGCGGTCGAGGTACGCCTTGGCCGCCATGACGAAGCCCGGCGTGCAGTAGCCGCATTGCTGCGCATCGTGTTCGACGAATGCGCTGGTCACCGGGTGCGGCTTGTCCGGCGTGCCGATGCCTTCGATCGTCTGGATCTGGCGGCCCTGCATATCGATCGCCAGGACCGAACAGGCGTAGACGGCGCGGCCGTCGACAATCACGGTGCAGGCGCCGCAGGTGCCGCGATCGCACACGCGCTTGGCGCCGGTGAGATCGAGCGAGTCGCGCAGAGCATCCAGAAGCGTAACGCGCGGCTCTAGCGTAACGTTATGGGTCTTGCCGTTAATGCGTAGCGAGAACGGCACGGCGCCGGGGCCGGAGACCGCTCCGCCTGCCGACTGGGGGGCTGCTTCAGCCGTTCCGGTCAGGGCTCCGCCAAGGGCTCCGGTCCCAAGACCCACGCCCTGAATGAACCCGCGCCGCGATACGGCTGGCTTGGTTTTCTTTGGCACTTCAGGTTCTTTTCGAGAACTCACCAGACACCTTCCTTCCACACGTGGTGAAGACGTGGAGCGAACAGGGTAATGTTACTCAGAATTCCCCCCAACTATATCACAGGGTCCTGACGGCGGAAAGGCGCACGCCGGCAGTTCGCTGGCTACGCCAGACGGCACCAGGAACTATACTTGGCCCATGCACCTCTGGCTCGTTTGCCTGCTTCTTCTCACCGGGTGCGCCCGGCCGGCCCCGGATCAGACGGAACTCGAGCGCCGGTTCGAGGAACTCCTATCGGGCGCGACGCTCGAAGGGCGCTTTTCGGTCGATGGCCGCGAAGAACTGAGCCGCGATACCTACGCGATCTCCAAAGTCTCAAAGGTCAGCGGCGACACGTGGCTGTTCCAGGCCCGCGTGCAGTACGGATCGCACGACGTCACCGTGCCCATCCCGCTCACGGTGAAGTGGGCCGGCGACACCCCGATGATTACCCTGACCGATCTGGCGATACCCGGCCTTGGAACCTACACGGCCCGGGTCCTGTTCCACGGCAACCGCTACGCCGGAACATGGAGCGGGAAGACGGCCGGCGGCGAGATGTTTGGTAAGATCGTCAGGTCGCGCTAACCGCTGGCCATGGCCCAACAATCGAAAATCGCCATTTTCTGCGGGAAGGGCGGCGTCGGCAAGACCACTCTGAGTCTCGCCATGGGGCTGCGGCATGCGGCAGCCGGGCGAAAGGTCGTGGTTGTCAGCTCCCACCCCCTGCCGGAACTGGCTCTTTCGGTGTCGCTCGACGGCTTGGGTGCGCGCTCGCCGGAAGCCGTCCAAAACCTGTTTGTCGTCCATATCGATGCGCGGGAGCTGCTGGCCGAAGTCGTCCAGAACAACTTCCCCGTCGAGTGGATGGTGAAGGCGGTGCTGAACAGCAGCATCTACCGCAACCTGATCGAAGTGGCGCCGGGATTGAAGGAGTTCTATTTTCTGGCCCGTCTGCAGGCGCTGGCCGAACGCCAGGACCATGGCGAAGCCGATTTCGAGTACCTGTTTTGGGATGCGCCCGCCACCGGCCATTTCCTGAGCACGCTCGACTCGGCACGCAATTTCGAGACCTTCCTCACGGGCCCTCTGGCCGCCGCCGGCGCCGAACTGACGCGGTTTCTCTCCCATGCGTCGGGCATCGCGCTGCTGCCCACTCTGACCCTGGAGGAGATGGCGATGGAAGAGACGGTCGAGATGTGCCACAAGTTGGCCGCGCGGCACGGGATGACGGCCAGGGCGGCGATCGCCAACCTCGTCTCACCCCTGGCTACCGCCGGCGACGCCGGAGTCGAGGCCGTACGCGCCGCTCTGGCGGAACGTGGGGACGATCCGGTGCTGTCGTTCGCGTTCCGCCGCGGGCTGCTCGAACGCGGCCGGCGTGAACTGCTGGCGCAGACCCTCGGCGCGCCGGTCGTAGCCGTCGAGCGCGTGCGGCACGCAACTGACGACGTGGACCTGTTGTTTCAGATCGCCGGGGCTCTGGAGTCGCTCCCCGCGCTATGAAGATTCTGGTGTATCTGGGGACCGGCGGCGTCGGAAAGACGTCCGTGGCGGCGGCCACCGCTCTGGCGATGGCGCGGGCCGGGGAGCGGACGCTCGTCCTCACAATCGACCCCGCTCTGCGGCTGCGGTCCGCGCTGCGCCTGCAGGAAGGGCTGCTCGAACAGCAGGTCCCTCTCGATCCTCCCGCGTCCGGCGAACTCTGGGCGGCGCTGCTCGATGTCCGCGCCACTCTGGACGATGCCGTCCGCATGTACGCCAAGGCTGGCATGGTCGACCGCATCCTCAACCACCCGATCTATGCCACCATCGCCGACTCGCTCGTCGGAATGCAGGAACTCATGGCGGTCGAGCGCATCGACCAGTTGGCTAAGCGGGGATTCGATTCGCTTGTCATCGATACGGCGCCATCCCGCCATGCTCTTGAGTTTCTCGACAAACCGATGTACTTCTCCGAACTCGTCGGCTCGAACTGGGTGAAGCTGGTGGGGCGCACGTACAAGTGGATGGCGACCTCGCCCATGGCCTCGCTCAGCGAGAAGGTGCTCGACGTCTACGCCAGAGTCGAGGCGATCCTCGGGACGGACCTCGTGCGCCAGGTGCTCGACTTCTATTCGATCTTCGTCTCGATCGCCGAAGGCTACGCGGAGCGGGCGGTCAAGACCGTGGCCCTGCTGAAGGACCCGGCCATCACGGAGTTCCGCATCGTCACCACGCCACGGAAAGCCATGCGCGATACACGCTTCTTCCTGGACGCACTGGAAAGCCGGCAGTTCCGCACGGGTGGGGTGTTCGTCAACCGGACCTGGGAACTGGACGGCGCGGCCGCGGGCGAAGGACTCGTGGGGAGTTTGGCCGAATGGTACGCGGCGGTCCGCCAGTCCCACGCGGCGGAGTTGGACAGCCTCAGGGGCGAGTTCGACGCCCGTGTCCCGTTCATCGCCACGCTGCCGGAACTGGACTCCGACGTCGACGGGTTACCCGCCCTCGAGCGGATCGGCGCCTGGGTCGCGGCCCGGGCCGTTACTTGAACCGGACCGAAAGCTGCTGTTTACCTTTCTTGTAGAGCAGCTCCAGTTGCTTCACCTTTTGCTTCGGTTCCATGGTGAAGAACAGGTAGCCCGTCACAGGCTCGTCTGTCTCGCCTTCCGGCAGCATCAGCTTCGCCAGGTGCGCTTCCAGCGGGTTTTCTTTTCCCTTATCGTCGGAACTGGCCGCGACCTCGTTCGTCACGGATGACCCCGTATTCCCGAACCCGCCCGCGGGCGCGCCCATGCCGCCCATCGGACCGCCCATGCCGCCCCAGACAGGCCCTCGCTCTTCGGCGGCAACGCCGCCGCCGCCGTACCTCTGGCTGACCACCAGGACCGAACCCCCGGCGATCTGGCTGGCGGAAAACGGGGTGGAGCGCTCGCCGTCCCGGTCCGTCCGCAGGATAAAGTCATCCCACCGGATGTGTTTTTCTTCCTTCGGCGTGAAGGTCACCTGGACTGCGACGTAGAAGCCGCCAAGGTCATCTCCCGCCACCTGTTTGACCCCGTCCTTGCCGGGGAAGATTGTGGCTTCAATGCGCGCCAGGGTGTTTTCGGCCGAACCGGAAGGAGGTGGTTTCGGGGCTGCCCAGGCAGCGCCCGCGATCAGCAAAGCACACAACACGGCTGAAACGCGCATTGGCAGACTCCTCCTGCATTATAGGTGCTGCCCGCCCCTGGCGTCGAGCCAGTAGGACTCTAATGCCGCAAGTCCTATATGCCGATAGAAGGGGCGTGACGGCGTGCACCGGCAGGTCGTAAGCCTCGCCCTTAGGTGTTCTAAAGCGTTTCCTTAGGGGGAAGGGTGAATTGCCTGGGCACTCCGGAGCGGCGAAGCTGCCAAGAGGGGATCGATTCATGCGCGGATGGACAAAGAGTGGTTTGGGCGCCCTGATTCTGGCGGGGCTTTGGGCGTCGAGTGCGCCTGCGCAGCAGCCTACCCTGACGACCGTCCGCATCTCCTCGGTCCCGCCGGGCCGCGAAGTGTACGTCGACAACCAGATTTATGTGGCACCGGTCACATTCGTCTGGCCCACAGGAAGCAAGCACGTCCTGCGGGGCGAGGATCAGGTGGATGTCGTCAGTGGCACGCGTTATGGCTTCGGCGGATTTTTCTCCGATGCCGGTCCGCTGACTCCCGGACCCGACGGATCGATCGTCGTCACGGCGGATCCCCGGATCACGGAGTTTGTCGCCAACTTCGCCGTCACGTACCGGCTCCGGGTCGCCTACTTCGACTGCGGCCCAGGCTTCCGCGATCCGGACAATCCCTGTCCGTCGCCCCCTTCGCCTGGCAGGGTTATCGTGGGAGGCTCTCTGTTCACGATGTCCGGGGAGACGTTTGTCCCGGCCGGAGTAGTGACATTGCAAGCGATTCCCGCCGCCGGCTGGGTCTTCGCGGGGTGGTACTCGACCCCGACGTTCCAGGGCACGGCCTATCTGAATTCCATGCCTGTGACGGGGCAGTCGGCCGTCTACCCGCGCTTTATCCCGGCACGAACGATCCATATCGAATCGAAGCCTTCCGGTCTCCAGGTGTTCCTGGACCGGCAGGGGGCCTTCACGCCGCACCGTATCGAGTGGGGCCGTGGCACCGTCCATAATCTGGGCGGTCCGCACGATCAACTCGACCGCTTCGGCAAGCTTTGGATCTTCGATGGCTGGGAGCATGGCGGAGATCCTTTCCAGGACTACCTCGTGCCGGACGGCGAGGCGCCGCTGACCTTGACCGCCCGTTTTGTGCCTGGCGAACGGGTGAGCTTCCTGACCGATCCTCCGGGCCTGCGCCTCGAAGTGGATGGCCATTCCAACCATCCCGGCTACAACTTCAACTGGGCGGTCAACGCGACCCACACAGTCAGCGCGCCCGCCGAACAGGTGGATGAGCTTGGCCAGACGTGGGTGTTTCGCGCCTGGTCGAACGGCGGTCCGGCGACCCAGACCATCACGGTGCCGGACAACCTCGAAGGCAGGGGGTTGCGGCTGACGGCGCAGTTTGAACCGCGCGCCTCGCTGCGGCTGACCAGCGCCCGGCCGGTGACGTTTGTCGTGGACGGGGAGTCCTGCGCGGCGCCATGCACGATTTCCCGCGATGTCGGCGCGTCGGTGACGGTCGCGGCTCCCGCCGACCTGCCCGCCGCCGACGGATCCCGGATTCGCTTCGTGAACTGGAGTGACGGAGGGCCGGCGGAGCGCACCCTGACGTTGACCGCCGAACCCGTTACGTTGAATGCCAGCTACCAGTTGCAGCACCTGCTGGTGGGCACGGTCGAACCTGCCGGCGGTGCGGTCCTGCGGTACACGCCGGCTTCGCCCGACGGCTATTTCCGCGATGGCGCTGAAGTGCTGGTGCGCCTGGAATTGCGCCCCGGCTTCGAGTTCCTCGGCTGGGACGGCGCCGCCAGCGGACTGCTCCGCGAGATCACGCTGCGGATGACCGGCCCCCTGGCCATCCACGCGAAACTGGAACCGGTGCCCGCCCTGGTGCCGGAGAGCGTGCAGTCTTCCGCGGGACCGATCCCGGCCGATGCCGTGGCGCCCGGGTCAATTGTGTCGATCTACGGGGTAAGTCTCGCGGGGGATTTGGCGGTTGGCCCGGCAAACCCGCTCGCCCAGACCCTCGGGGACGTCACGGTGCGTCTCGGCAGCCGCGTTCTGCCGCTACTCTTCGTCTCCCCGGGCCAGATCAACGCCCAGATGCCGGCGGACCTGCCCGACGGCGAGCACAGGCTTCTGGTGCGCTGGGAAGGTAAGCCGGAGGCGTCGACTTCCGCCCGCGTGAAGCGGAACGCGCCGGGCATCTTCTACGAGACGGTGGGCGACCGGAAGATCGGCCTGTTCCAGCGGCCGGACGGCTCTCACGTGACGCTGGACGCACCCGCCAAGGCGGATGAAGTGATCACGGTCCTGACGACCGGCCTAGGGCCGTACCGTGCAACGCCGCCTGACGGCTTCGTCGTGCCTTTGAGCGCGAACTTCACGCTGGTCGACCCGGTAGAGATCCACATTGGCGATGCCGCCATCCTGCCCGAATACGCCGGTGTCGCCGCGGGGCGCGTGGGCATCAATGCGGTCCGGTTCCGGGTCCCCGCCGGACTCGGCGCCGCCACCACCGTGCCGTTCCGGCTGATCGTCAACGGCCAGGAGAGCAACACCGTCCTTCTGCCGCTCGAATAAACGCGCTTCCCCTATAATGAGGGCATCCGGACCGCTGTCCCCCGCCGCGCCGGATGCCCGGGAAGCTCATGTCCGATACCCCATTCGTCCACCTGCACTGCCACACCGATTACTCCCTGCTCGATGGCGCCTGCGAAATCGGGCAACTGATGCAGATCGTCGAGGAGATGAAGATGCCCGCCGTCGCCATGACCGACCACGGCAACCTCTTCGGCGCGGTCCAGTTCTACAATACTGCGCGGAATCACGGCATCCACCCGGTCATCGGCTGCGAAGTGTACGTCTCGCAGAAGGGCCACAAGGAACGCTCGGAGTCCGACCGGTATAACCACCTTGTACTCCTCTGCGAGACGCAGGAAGGCTACCGGAACCTGATCAACCTGGTCTCCACCGGCTATCTCGAAGGCTTCTACTACAAGCCGCGCGTGGACAAAGATCTGCTTGCCCAACACAGCAAGGGGCTGATCGCCCTGTCGGCGTGCCTGCGCGGCGATGTGAATGAGGCGGTTCTGGCCGACCGCTACGACGAGGCCCGCCGCCTCGCTTACGAATATACCGACCTGTTCGGCCGCAACAACTTTTTCCTCGAAATCCAGGATCACGGCCTGGAGCAGGACAAACGGCTCATCCCCTATATCAACCAGCTCTCCCAGGAATCCGGCATCCCGCTCGTCGCGACGAACGACTCGCACTACCTCCGCCGCGACGACGCGCGAGCGCATGAGATCCTCATGTGCATTCAGACCGGGAAGACCATGAGCGATCCCAACCGCATGCGCTGGGACCGCCCGGAGTTCTTTCTCAAGTCGCGCGACGAGATGATGGCGCTGTTCGGCGAACTGGAGGACGCCGTCAACCGGCCGTGGGAGATCGCCCAGCGCTGCCAGGTGAAGCTCGAACAGGTGAAGGAGCCGTTCCCGAAGTTTGGGGTTCCCGAAGGCCACTCGATCGATACGTATTTCGCATGGGTGGCGCGACAAGGGTTTGGCAAGCGCCGCGACAAGCTCGAAGCACTGCGAGCCGCCGGCCTGCTGAAGCACGACATCCCGGAGTACATCGAGAGGCTGGAACTGGAAATCCAGATGATCCAGCAGATGAAGTTCTCCGGCTATTTCCTGATCGTCTGGGACTTCATCCGGTTCGCGAAGTCGCGCCAGATTCCCGTCGGTCCGGGCCGCGGATCGGCGGCCGGAAGCCTGGTCAGCTACGCGATGGAGATCACCGACATCGACCCCCTGCAGTACGGTCTGCTCTTCGAGCGGTTCCTGAATCCCGAGCGCGTGTCGATGCCCGATATCGACATCGACTTCTGCACGAACCGCCGCGGAGAGGTGATTCAGTACGTGACTGAGAAGTACGGCCGCGAACAGGTGGCACAGATCATCACGTTCGGCACGTTGGGCGCGCGCGCGGCGATCAAGGATGTGGCACGCGTGCTCGACCTGAGTTTCGCCGACTCCGACCGCATCACCAAACTGGTGCCCGGGGTGCTCAACATCAAGCTCGCCGAAGCCATCAAGACCGAACCCGGCTTCGACGAACTGGCCCGCAAGGACCCGCGCGTCGACGAGGTGCTCAAAGTCGCGCTCCGACTCGAGGGCCTGGCGCGCAACTGCAGCGTCCACGCCGCGGGTGTCGTGATTTCGCCCGAGCCGCTGCGGAACCTGGTGCCGCTGTACCGCACGAACAAAGAAGAAATTGTCACCCAGTACGACATGTCCGGTCTCGAGAAGCTGTCGCTGCTCAAGATGGACTTCCTTGGCCTGACGACGCTGACCATCATCGACGACACGCTCAAACTGATCGAACGGCATCGCGGCGAGACGATCCGCGTCGAAGACCTGCCGCTTGACGATCCGAAAAGCTACGAGATCTTCTCGAACGGCTACACCAGCGGCGTCTTCCAGTTTGAATCGGGGGGCATGCGCGACATCCTGCGCCGCTACCAGCCGACGCGCATCGAGGACCTGACCGCGCTCAACGCGCTCTACCGTCCCGGACCGCTGAAGGGCGGCGTCGTCGACGACTTCATCGAACGCAAGCACGGGCGCAAGACGGTCTCCTACGAGCTGCCGGCCATCCAGCCAATTCTTGAGGAGACCTACGGCATCATGCTCTACCAGGAGCAGGTGATGCAGATCGCCCAGGTACTGGCGGGCTACTCGCTCGGCGAAGCCGACATGCTCCGGCGCGCGATGGGCAAGAAGAAGCCCGAGGAGATGGCCAAGCAGCGTGAGCGCTTCGTGCGCGGCGCGCTCGATCGCGGCTTCCCGGAGAGGAAGGTCGAGAAGATCTTCGACCTGATGGAGAAGTTCGCGCAGTACGGCTTCAACAAGTCGCACTCAGCCGCCTACGCCTATCTCGCGTTCGTCACCGCGTACCTCAAGGCGCACTACCCGGTGTACTTCATGGCGGCGCTGCTGACGTCGGAAACGGGCAACACGGCCAAGGTGGTGAAGTACATTAACGAGTGCCGCGAGATGCAGATCCGCGTGCTGCCGCCGGACGCCAATTCGAGCGACTGGAGCTTCACGCCGGACGACGACGCCATCCGCTTCGGCCTGGGCGCGGTCAAGAACATCGGCCAGAACGCCGTGGAGGCGATCGTGGTGGCACGCAGGGATTGCGGGCGGTTCACTTCGCTGTTCGACTTCTGCGAACACGTCGATATGGCGGCGGTAAATAAGCGTGCGATCGAAAGCCTGATCAAGGCGGGCGCCACGGACTCGTTCGAGGGCAGCCGTGCCCAGCAGATGGCCATCCTCGATTCGGCGATCGAAACCGGCCAGCGGGCCTCGCGGGACCGCGCGTCCGGGCAGGTCGGCCTGTTCGGCGAGATTGTGGCGGACCCGAGTACGTCGCACCCGCTACCGAACGTACCGGACTGGCCCGCCAAGGACAAGCTCGCCGGGGAGAAGGAGATGATCGGCTTCTATGTCACCGGCCACCCCCTGGACCACTACCAGGACAAGGTCGCCGAGCTCTCGACCCACGATTCGGCCGGGCTGGAAGGGCTGACCAAGGGGACCGAGGTCGCGCTCTGCGGTGTCGTCACCGGGATCCAGCGGCGGCGCAACCGCGAGGGCAAGCCTTGGGCGTCGATGCAAGTTGGAAGACCGAGTGGGCGCCGTCGACGCACTGCTGTTCACGACGAACTTCGAGCGCCTTGCCCCAAGCCTGATTGAGGACCAGGCGGTCCTCGTCCGCGGCTTGGTTCTGCCTGAAGAAAACGCCCCGCCCAAGATCTCGATTCAAGACATTGTGCCGCTTGACGTGGCCCGCGTGCCGCTCCCGTCGCTCATCTCGATCCGGGTCTGGCTGGGGCGCAACTCCGCCACGGACCCCGCCCAGGCACTGGGCGAATTGTTTTCTTCGAAGCCCGGGGAAACCAGCGTCCGGTTCCGTCTGGAGCTTCCGAGAGAGTTTTCCGTTATCCTGGATGTACCGGCTAAAGTCCGTCCGGACCGCGAGTTCCGGGAGCAGGTCGAACGGCTCTGCGGGGCCGGCGCTCTCGAAGTGATGGCCCAATAACGCATGGACGCCCCTGAACCGACCACCCCCGAGACCGTCGCCACCAGCGAAGCCTACCAGCGCGTGCAACTGGCGCGCCACGCCAAGCGCCCCCACGCCCTCGATTACATCGAGCGGCTGATGCCGGGGTTCGATGAGATCCACGGCGACCGGCTGTTCGGCGACGACGCGGCCATCGTCTGCGGCATGGGCTTCTTCGAGGAGCGCCCCGTGATGGTCGTGGCGGAACAGAAAGGCCGCGACACCAAGCAGAAGCTGGTCCGCAACTTCGGCATGCCGAAGCCCGAGGGCTACCGGAAGGCGCTGCGGGCGATGCAGCTTGCGGGCAAGTTCGGCCGTCCCGTGGTGACGCTGCTCGACACCCCGGGCGCCTACCCGGGATCGACGCCGAGGAGCGCGGCCAGGCCGAGGCGATCGCCCGCAATCTGCGCGAGATGGCTCGGCTGCCTGTCCCTGTCATCTGTGTCTGCATCGGAGAAGGAGGCAGCGGCGGGGCACTCGCGTTGGGTGTCGGCAATCGCGTGTTCATGTTGGCGAACGCCGTGTACAGCGTGATCTCGCCCGAGAGTTGCGCCGCGATCATCTATCGCGACGCCAAGCGCGCTCCCGAAGCAGCAACCGCCCTCAAGCTGACCGCCCCGGACATGCAACATCTCGGACTGATCGATGGCATTGTCCAGGAACCGGGCGAGGGCGCGCACACGGACCACGACGCCGCGGCCAGGCTGCTCGCGGATACCCTGCGCGGCGCCCTGGAAGAGCTGGCGCCCGTCGCCCCGGCGGACCTGGTCGCGGAGCGTTACGAAAAGTTCCGGCGAATGGGGAATTTCTTCGAGTGAAGCGCAAGACGCTGCTGGTCAGCCTGGGATTCCTGGCGCTGGTGATCGGCGCCATCGTTTTTACGACGCTGGCCGAGGGCGGCTATCGCGTCGAGGTGTGCATGGAGTTCCAGGGCCGCGGCACCTGCCGTACGGCATCGGCTTCCACCGAGGAGCAGGCTCTCCGCGCCGCGACCGAGAATGCCTGCGCGCTCATCGCCAGCGGCGTCACCGAATCCATCCAGTGCACCTCGCATACCCCTCCGGCCAGCGTGAAGTGGCTGCAGCGCGGCAAGTGAGCCGCTGATCGGTGAGACCGCCGGTTTCCGCATGCTTCCCTGAGAGGGAACATGACGGCAACGACGGTTGATCCACTACGCACCACGATCGAGCGCAACATCAAGGCACTCTCTTTACGCCCGGGCATCGGCCAGGGTACGGCGGTGACCACGGTGCACCTGCGGGACGGCGTCGCCTGCGACGTCGAGGAGGGCGCGTGGACACTGCGCACGGACCTCGGCGTGAAGTCCGGCGGGCGAAACGAAGCGCCGAATCCGGGCATCCTCGGACGCGCCGCGCTCGGCAGTTGCCTCGCCGCCGGGTACGCGATGTGGGCCGCGCGCTACGGTATCCCACTGACCTCGCTCGAAGTGGTGGTCGAGGCCGATTACGATTCGCGCGGGCTGTTCGGTGTCGACGGCGTGCCTCCCGGCTACAAGGAAATCCGCTACACCGTGCGCATCTCGAGCCCGGCGGCCGAAGCCGAAGTCCGGCGAATGATCGAAGACGCGGACCTGCACAGCGACTTTCTCTACGTCTTCCGGGAGCCGCAATCCGTGACGCGCACCATCGAAATCGAGAGGGCTTCGTAAATGGACGCGAGACTACAGCGCCGCATCCAGCGCTACGGCTGGGACAAGGCGGCCGGTTCCTACGAATCTTCGTGGCGGGCGCAACTGGCTCCGGCGCAGGACAAACTGCTGGAACTCGCGGCCCTCCAGCCGGGTGAGCACGTGCTCGACATCGCCTGCGGGACAGGCCTCGTGGCGCTGCCGGCCGCCGAAGCTGTCGGGTCCGCCGGACTCGTGCTCGGGACCGACCTGGCCGACAACATGGTCGCCGCCGCTGCCAGCCGTGCCCAGGAGGCACGGCTGAGACACGCGCGCTTCGCCCGCATGGACGCCGAGCAACTGGAACTGCCGGACACTTCGATGGACGCCGTCCTGTGCGCCCTCGGGCTGATGTACGTACCGGACCCCTTGCAGGCGCTGCGCGAGATGCATCGCGTGGCGAAACCCGGCGGGCGCAGCGTGGCAGCGGTTTGGGGGGCCCGCGCCAACTGCGGCTGGGCCGGTATCTTCGAGGTGGTCGATGCCCGGGTCAAGACGGAAGTGTGCCCGATGTTCTTCCACCTCGGCACAGGCGGGATGCTCGAACGCGTCTTCGAAGCAGCCGGATTCACGTCCGTTCAGGCCGTCCGCATCCGGACGATGCTGGAATATGCCACGCCGGAACAGGCCTGTGAGGCGGCCTTCGCCGGCGGACCGGTCGCGCTCGCCTACTCCCGGTTCTCCTCCGAAATGCGTCTGGAGGCACACGACGCCTACCTGTCGACGATCGAGACGTACCGCCACGGCGCGGGTTATCGCATTCCGGGCGAATTCGTCGTGGTTCGCGGATGCCGGCCGCTGGTGCAGTGACCCCGGCTCAACCGTCCAGCCGGTAGATAGCCAGTCCGCTGAGCAGTTTCGGATAGAAGTCGGTGGACTTCTGCGGCATCACCCCGCCGCCGAACGAGATGTCCGCCACCTGTTTGACGGAGACCGGTTTCAGCAGGAATGCCACCTGCGCGCGGCCCTCGCGCGCTTCGGCCGCGGCGGATTCGGCGCCGCGCACGTAGCCGAGGTAGCGCTGGTCGCGGACCGCGTCGTCGGAGATCCCGAGCGCATCGCGGATCGCCGACTCGTGCAGCACGGTCACGTTCAGACGGCCCGCGGCATCCTTGGCCTTCAGGCCGTACAGGTCCTGGCCGATCTGCGCACCGATCAGGACCTCATCTTCCGGCAGGCGCCCCCACATTTCTCCCAACGCGGCAACCGAGGCGACCGGACGAATGTCGAACGCGGCGGCGGCCGCACTGAGGAAAGCGTCCTTATCGAAGCTGGGGAGGTTCGAGACGAGACGGTGCCCGGCCAGGATCTTCAGTCCGGCGGAGTGCATGTTGACAAACGTCATCATCACGCGGCGCGCGGCGTCGGACCCAGGGTTCTCATCGCGGAACGCGACCGCTGTCTCGTAGCGGTGATGGCCGTCCGCAATCAGCAGTTTTTTGTCCGCCATGAGCGCCTGGATCCTGGCGATCCGGTCCAGGTCGCTGATGCGCCACACTGTGTGGCGGGCACCGTAGTCGTCAGCCACCTGGGCGTCCGGCGGAGCCAAGGCTGTCTCGTCGAGGATGGCGTCGATTTCCCCGGCGGGATCGGGGTACAGCATGAAGATCTGCCCGAAGTGGGCACGGGTCTTGCGCAGCAGTTCCAGGCGGTCCTTCTTTGGGCCGGTCAGGGTCTGTTCGTGCCGGTGGACTACCCCTTGGGCATAATCTTCTACCGCTCCAAGGCCGATAAATCCTTTACGGATAGCCGTCTCTCCGGAATCCGGGACGGCAAACTCCTGGAAGTAGGCGAACAAGGAGGGTTCGGGGTCGCGGGCAAGGATGCCGCCGGCGATCCAATCGCGGAGATAGTCAGCCGCGCGCGTGTAGACGTTGTCGGTGTCGTGATCGGCCGGAGTGGACTCGCCCAGGATGACCCTGACGAGGTTATGCGGGTTCGCCTCCAGGTACTTACGCCGCATCTCGGCGGAGATCTTGTCGTACGGCTGGGTAACCAGCGTCTCCAGGGGCCCGGCTTCGGCGGTGTACCGGTAGGCTTGAAAAGGAAAGACTTGCGCCATAAGAGGGAAATCACCAGCTTAGCAGACGGGCGCCGGGGGTTCGCCCTCCTGGCCACGGCAGTGTCCCTGTTCGTCCTGATTGGGATGGCCGGCGTATCGCTGGACCTCGGGTTTCTTTCGATTCTGCGGAATGAGGCTCAGAGCCGGGCCGATGGTGCGGCGCTCGCGGCTGCCACCGGCCTTGACGGGAGTGCCTCCGGTCTGGACGCTGCGCGAGAGGGCGTCCGGCGCCGCCTGGCGGAGTGGAAGACGCCGGAGGGCGCGCGGAAGGAGATCGGTGTGGCGTTCAGCGCGGACGGCGTGTCGTGGCAGGCGGCTCCGGGGCGTGCGGCCGGGGTTCGCTATGTGCAGGTCACGGTCGAGTTGCGCGACATCGGGCTGAACTTCATGCCAGCGGTCGCGCCCAGCCAGCGCGGCCGGGTGGAAGCACGCGCGGTCGCCGCGCGGGAACCCGTCACCGCGATCGACGCGCTGGGTGGAGCGATGCTGCCGTACGCATTGCCGGAGACGGCAGTCGCCGCGGGCGGCGCCGTAACCCTGCTGGCCGGCGCAGGCGGCGGCTGTCCAGGCGCGTCCGGACCGCCCGGCCAGTACATCCAGGAGGCAACGCCGCGCGCCGTGGCCGATGCGATCGAGAGCAGCGTCGCCGTGCGGGCAATCAAGCCGGGAAGGCCCGTCATCCCGGGCGACGGCCTCCGGGATGAGCAGGCGGAGAGCCTCACGCGGCGGGCGCGGCGCGATACGAACGAATCCGCCTCCACCTACGCCGAGTATCTCCAGCAACCTGGGAATGGCCAGCGCCTCGGCGCGGTCGCCACGGTCGGCGGAGGGGGCGTGGTTACAGGCTTTGCCACCGTATTCCTCCCGGTGCGGCAGGCGGCAGCAGGCGCCCCGCTCTGCGCCGAGGTGGCGAGCGCACCGCCACCGGGCGTCGCGAGGCTGGTGCGATGAACCGGCGGCGTGGCAGCGTCCTGATCGAGATGGCGTTGTCCGCCACGCTCGTGGCGGCCATCCTCGTCGGAATTGTGCAACTGGGCTACGTGCAAAGCTCGATCGACAAGCTCCAGGTGGCGCTGCGCGCCGGCGCGCTGTATGGGTCGCGAATTCCCTACCAGGCGCGTAGCGGTCCGTGCCTGGACCGCCTGCGGGACGGCGTCCGCCGGATGGTCGTGTACGGGGCACCGGAGGGCGAAGCCGGCTCCGTCATCCCGGGTTTGGCGCCGGAGCACGTCGTGGTCGACTACGTCGCCGATGAGAAGGGTGTCCCGCGTGAGATCCGGGTCGCGGTCCGGGACTTCGGGTTGGAGGTAGGCCTCGCACACGCGCCGCTGTCGGCGGCCGTCACGCTGCCCTACCGGGGGAGATATGCACCGACTGAATGCAGGCCGTAGACGCGGGCAGGCGCTGATTGAGTCGGCCTTGTCGCTGGTGGCGTTCGTCCTGCTCCTGCTGGGCACAATCGACGCCGCGCAGTTCTTCTACCTGGCGCACATGCTGGAAGCGCGGGTGCAGTCGGCGGCACGCGTGGGAGCCACGGGCCGCGCCGCGGACGAGGAGATCCGCAACCTCGTCCTCCACGGAACCACGCGTCCCCCTGCGGGCGCCAATCCGGGGCTTTTCCTCGAAGCCCGTCACGTCCGAATCACCCGCGAAGGCCTGGGGACGGATGCCGCGCGCCTCACGGTGGCCGTGGTGCACTATGACTATCCGTTCATCACTCCCGGTCTGGCTGGATTGCGCGGCGCGCGCGTGGTGCGGCAGAGCGTCCCGATCGAACCACTTCCCTGATCAGCCGCCGATCGCGTACATGGGACGCGGCGGTGGGACGAACTTCGCGGAGTTGATCTCGTGCCCGAGCCACTTCCCGGCGACCGTCTTGCGGATGGTGGCTTCGATGTCGGCGTCCGGCGCCCCCGCTCGGAGAAGTCCCTTGACGTCGGTCTCCTCGATCGCGAACAGGCAGTAGCGGAGCTTGCCGTCCGCCGTGAGCCGGATACGGTTGCAGTTGAGGCAGAACGGGCGGCTCACGGATGCGATAAACCCGACGGTTCCGCCGCCGTCGAGGTAGCGATATTCGGAGGCGGGAGCGCGCGGATCGGGGTCCGGAATGGGTTCGAGCGGCCCGAAGGCAGCCGCCAGTTCCCCCAGGATGTCATCCGCGAGAAGCACGCGCGTCCGGTCCCAGATCGCCTGCGCATCGAGCGGCATGAACTCGATGAACCGGGCTTCCATGCCCCGTTCGCGGCAGTACCGCGCAATCGGCACAATGTCCGGTTCAGTGACTCCCTTGACCGCGACGGCGTTCAGCTTCACGCTGTCGAACCCGGCCGCGAGCGCGGTCTCAATGCCTTCGAGCACGCGCGGCAGATCGTCGCGGCGCGTCAGTTCCAGGAACCGGGACCGGTCAAGCGTGTCGAGGTGCACGTTGATGCGCCGCAGCCCGGCATCGCGCAGAGGACGCGCCATTTCCTTCAGTAGGACAGCGTTGGTCGTCAGCGCCAGGTCTTCAATGCCGCCGATAGCGGCCAGCATCCCGATGAACTTCGGCAAGTCGCGGCGGACCAGAGGCTCGCCGCCGGTCACACGAATTTTGCGCACGCCCAAGCGGGCCGCGATCCGCGCAAACCGCGCCATCTCTTCGTAAGTGAGGATCTCCCGCCGCTCGATGAATTGCACCTCGCGCTCCGGCATGCAGTAAAAGCAGCGGATGTTGCAACGATCCGTCACGCTGATGCGAAGGTTGTCGTGGATGCGCTGGTAGGTGTCGACCAGCGGTTGCGCTCCCATTAGCGCAGCGCCAGCATTCGCTCGATCGGCAGAAGTGCCCGTACTCTGAGTGCCTCGGGGATTTCCACCCGCGGCTCCAGATGCGTCAGGGCATCGCGCAGCTTCTCGAGCGTGTTCAGCTTCATATACGGGCACTCGCTGCAGTTGCACTGTTCGTTGGCGACGAAGTGAAACTGCTTGCCGGGCGCCAAGCGTTCGAGCGAGAAGCGGACGCCGCTCTCGGTCATGACAATGAACTCGCGCGCCGGGTGACTGACGCACCAGTTGATAATTTCCGAGGTGGAGCCGACGAAGTCCGCCATCGCCAGCACTGCCTGCGGGCATTCCGGATGCGCCGCGATCAGTGCATCGGGATACTGCTGTTTGGCTTCGGTGACGCGCCGGGCCGGGAACGTGGCGTGCACGATACACGTCCCCTGCCAGATACGCAGATTCTGGCGGCCGGTCTTGTCCTTGACGTAGGCCCCCAGGTTCCGGTCGGGAAGAAACAGTACGGTCTTGTCCGGCGGGATCGAGTTGACCACGTCGACCGCGTTGCGCGAAGTGCACAGGATATCGGATTCGGCCTTCACTTCGACCGAAGTGTTGATGTAGGAGACGATGACATGGTCCGGATGCGCGCGGCGGTAGGCGCGGATCGGTTCCACGGGGCAGTTTTCCACAAGGCTGCAACTGGCGGCCTTGTCGGGCACGATGACGATCCGCTGCGGGTTCAGAACCTTGGCGGTCTCAGCCATGAACCAGACGCCGCAGAACGCGATGACGTCGCCGTCGAAATCTTTGGCCCGCCGCGCGAGTTCCAGGCTATCCCCGACCGCATCGGCGAGTTCCTGGATCTCCGGTTCCTGATAGTGGTGCGCGAGCAGGACGGCTTTGCGTTCCTGCTTGAGCTCCAGAATTTCTTCGGCGACAGTCTTGGTCAACAGCATGGATTGCCTGCTAACGCCATTTTAACAGTGCGGCGGGGAAAGCAGGCAGGTGCCTGGGCTGCCGCCCGCTGCGTCGATAGCGGGTTTCAAGCGACGCTGTCCCCTCCTCGATGCCGACCTCTTGAGTCAGGGGGGCATACCGCCGTGATCGTTACCGCACCGATTCCAGCGCCTTCCGGAACAGCGGATCGAAATCCGCTGCGGGACCCAACGCCTGCTTCGCCTTGCGGACACCCGCTTCCGCCGCCGGACGGGTGCAGCCAAGGTTGACCAGAGCCGATAGCACGTCCTGCTCCACCGGCGTGAATCCGGGTTCTGACGCCGCCGGCGCTTCCCCCGCGATCGCCGGGACCTTGTCCTTCAACTCGAGCACCATCCGCTCCGCCGTCTTCTTGCCCACGCCGGGAATCCGCACCAGTTTCTCGACTTCGCCGCGGCGGATGGCCGCAATCAGGTCCGGCGCCGCCAACCCGCTCATCACGGTAATGCCAAGCTTGGGGCCGATGCCGCTGACCGAGATCAACTTCTCGAACAATTCCTTTTCTTCCTTGGCAAGGAATCCGAACAGCGCGATTGCGTCCTCACGGACGTGGGTATGAATCCGCAACCGAACCTCCGCACCGACGTCGGGCAGGCGTGAATAGGTTCCGACCGCGATCGTCACTTCATAGCCGACGCCGCCCGCCTCCACGACCGCCTGGTTCGGGTGCTTTTCGAGAAGAGTCCCACGCAAATGAGCGAACATGTTTCCAGCCGACGAATAGCATACCCTGAACCCATGCGCCGCCGCTTCTTCGTAGACGAAATCCGTAACGGACAGGCTGAGATGGGCGAAGAGGACGCCCGACACCTGGTGCGCGTCCTGCGCGTCGAGCGCGGGCAGCGGTTTGAGATCTCGGACACGCGGTCGGTGTACCTCGCCGAAGTTGCCGAGGCACACAAGCGCAGAGTCCTGTTTCGCGTCATTGAGCCGGTGTCCCCCGCGCCGGAAACTGTCCGGGTCACGCTGCTTGCCGCACTGGTGAAGTTCGACCGTTTTGAATGGCTGATCGAGAAGACCACGGAAGCCGGTGTCGGAATCATCATCCCCCTCCAGGCGGAGCGTAGCGAGAAGGGCATCGAGAAGGCGGCTCCGAAGCGAATCGAACGGTGGCGGAAGATCGCGCGGGAGAGCAGCCAGCAGGCGCGCCGTCTGGCTCCGCCCGAGATCCGTGAACCAGTGGACTGGCACGGGGTTTCAACGGGCGCGGAACTCCTCCTGTGTCTCGACGAAGCCGCGGAGGCGCCGCTACTGAGCGCCCTGCCGGTGGAGCGCCGGCCGGGAGCAGAGGTCATGCTGGCGGTCGGGCCCGAAGGCGGCTGGACCGATCGCGAGCGGGACCGCTGGCAGGCTCTGGGCTTCAAGGCGGTGTCGCTCGGCGGGACCATCTTGCGCGCCGAGACGGCTGCTGTCGTGGCCGTCGCCGCGGTGCGGATGGCTTGGGAAACCCCTACGGTAAGATGATGAGGTGGACGTTCTCTGGTCCCGCACAGCTTTGGAATTGCTGCTCCTCGCGCTTTCCGCCTATGTGCAGGCGCGCCTGATCCAGGCGGCGGCGGAACGCATCCGGCGCCGCGCTCCCCGCTTCATTCCGGCGCTTTGGGCGGCCGCGGCGCTCTGGTGTAGCTGGCTGGTCGCGGGCGTCGTGCTGAACCTGCCGTCGGTCTACTACGGCGGTGTCCCGGCATGGAGCCGGACGTTTTGTGCCGTTCCCGCCTTCCTCTGGCTCGTGACTTCCACCGGATCGGCGTGCCTCTGGTGGATCTGGCGGCAGATCACCGAGCCACGGTTCGATCCGGAGAAGCGCCGCCTGCTGCGCGCCGGAGGATCGGCGCTGGCTGCCGCGCCCTTTGCCGCCGCGGGCTTCGGCGGACTCATCGTCCGGCGGGACTTCCGCACCGTCGAGGCGGACCTGACGATTCCGGGACTTCCCAAGGCATTGGACGGGCTGCGCATCGTCCAGTTAAGCGACATCCACCTGGGGCCGTTCCTGAGCGAGGACGACCTGGCGTGGGTGGTGGGAGCGGCGAATGAGACGCAGCCTCACCTGGCGGTGGTCACGGGCGACCTCATCTCGGCTCCCGGTGACCCGCTCGATCAATGTTTGCAGCAACTCGCCGCCTTGAAGTCGGACGCGGGTATTCTCGGCTGCCTCGGCAATCATGAGCGCTACGCCAGAGCTGAGGCGCACGCCACGCGCGAAGGGCAAGCGCGGGGTATCCGCTTCCTGCGAGGCGAGACGGAGCGGTTGGTGTTCGGCGGCGCGGCGCTGAACATCGCCGGCGTCGATTACCAGAGCGTCCGCCAGCGCCGCCTGTATCTCAAGAATGGCGAGAAGCTGGTGGCGCCGGACGCCGTCAATCTCCTGCTCACTCACAACCCTGACGTGCTGCCCGCCGCCGCCAGACTGGGGTTCGACGCCGCGCTGGCCGGCCACACCCACGGCGGTCAGGTCACGGTCGAGATCCTCAGCCAGTCGCTCAACGTGGCGCGCTTCATGACACCCTACGTGTACGGCCGGTACAGCGAGGGCCGCACCGCCATGTTCGTGACCCGTGGCATTGGGACCATCGGGCTGCCGCTGCGCCTGGGGGCTCCGCCAGAGATCGCGCTGGTGCGGCTGCGCGCCGCCTGACCTCATGCGCTATCTGGTACTCAGCGATATTCACGGCAACTGGGAGGCGCTCGCGGCAGTGCTGGCGGCAAGCGAGGGAGCGCACGATTCCGTCGTGTGCCTTGGAGATGTGGTGGGGTATGGCGCCGATCCCAACCGCTGCGTCGAGTGGACCCGTGAGCACGCCTCGCCAGTGGTGCGCGGCAACCATGACCGCGCGTCCGCCGGTGAGGGCGACCTGTCCTGGTTCAATGAGATCGCCGCGCATGCGATCCTGTGGACCCGCAACGCGCTGGCCCCCGAGAACGCCTTGTGGCTGCGGGACTTGCCGCGTGGTCCGGCAGCGTGCGGAGGCTTTCAGATCGCACATGGGTCGCCGCTCGACGAGGACGGCTACCTCGTCCATATCGCCGACGCGGAGGCGACGTTTCCCTATCTGGAGACGCCGCTAGTATTTTTCGGACACACGCACCTGCAGGGTTGGTTTCTCTGGGCGCGGCTGCGGTCCAGCCCGTTCCGGCGCCCGCCAGGCGAGTTCGTCCTCGATCTGCGGCCCGGCGACAGCTACCTGATCAATCCAGGCTCGGTGGGTCAACCCCGCGACGGCGACCCCCGGGCGGCGTACGCCATCTACGACGATGCGGCGCGGACGGTCGCATTCCACCGCGCCGCTTACGATCTCGCCTCGGCGCAAGCCAGGATTCGCGAAGCGGGCCTGCCTGAGATGCTGGCCGCGCGGCTGGCCGAAGGCCGTTAGCCTACCAGACGCGGCAGCGCTTCTCCGGAGCCATCGGCTGGCTGACGCGGCAGCCGAACGCTTCCCGGAACTCCGGCATGTTCGAGACGACGCCGTTCGTCCGATGCTCGCCAGGCGAATGCGGATCGGTCAGCACGCGCATGCGCGCAGCTTCCGGACGGATGTTCTGGCACCACACCTGCGCCCATCCCAGGAAGATCCGCTGCTGCGGCGTGAAGCCTTCGATCTTTGGCGGATCCTGGCCGCCCAGAGTGGCGATCAACGCCATGTACGCCAGGCGCAGGCCGCCATTGTCCGCGACATTCTCCCCTAGCGTCAGGCGTCCGTTCAACTTCATGTCGTCGACCGCGGCGTAGCCGGCGTACTGCTCAACGAAGCAATCGGCGCGCTTCTCGAACTCGCGCGCGTCGGACTCCGTCCACCAGTCTTCAAGATTTCCCCGCGGGTCGAAACGCCGGCCCTGGTCGTCGAAGCCGTGGGTGATCTCGTGGCCGATCACCGCGCCGATACCGCCGAAATTCACCGCCTCGTCGACGGCCCGGTTGAAGAACGGCGGTTGGAGAATACCGGCCGGAAAATTGATGCTGTTGGTGGACGGCGAATAGTAGGCATTGACCGTGGGCGGCGTCATCCTCCACAGCTTCGGATCCACGGGTTTCCCGATGAATGCCACATCGAAGTCGAACTCGAAGCCGCGCGCCCGCCAGAGGTTCCCGAGCGCGTCCGTACGGCTCACGCGCAACCGGGAGTAGTCGCGCCAGTTCTCGGGATAGCCGACTTTGTTCGTGATCGCGTGCAGTTTCTCGAGTGCCCGGCGTTTGGTCTCCGGCGTCATCCAGTCCAACTCCTGGATCCCGCGCTCCATCGCTTGTTCGACGGCCTTGACGATGCCGGCCATGCGCGCCTTGCCGTCCTCGCCGAAGGTCTCCTCGACGAAGCGGCGACCCAAGTCCTCGCCGAGCACCTCGTCCACCGCGGCCACGCAACGCTTCCAGCGGGGACGAATCTCGCGCGCCCCCGTCAGGGTGCGGCCGAAGAAGTCGAACGACTCGTCGGCGAATGCACTGGGAAGCATGTTCGCGCTGTTCCTCAGGACCTTCCACGACAGGAACGCCTTCCAGTCATCGAGCGGGCGGGCGCTCACTTGGGCGCTCAAGGTTTCGGCGAACGCGGGCACGCGGACATTGATCTCGCGAAACGCCGGCGTGTTGGCCTGGTGGAAATAGCTGCTCCACAAGAAGGCGGGGGCCCGCTTCTCCAGATCGGGCACCGGCATCTTGTTGTACATCCGCGTCGGGTCGCGCCGCAGCGTGCGGTCGAGGTGTCCCTGCGCCAGGGCGGTCTCAATCGCCATCACGACATCGGCCTTCCGCGCGGCTTCGGCCGGCGTGTCTCCCCACAGCTCGAACATCCGTCCGACATGGGCCACAAACTTCTTGCGGATCTCGACGCTCCTTGTGTCGTCCTTCAAGTAGTAGTCGCGATCCGGCATGCTCAGACCGCCCTGATCGAGGATCGCGATGTTCTGGGTGGAGTTCTTATTGTCCGAACCGGAACCGAAAGCGAATAGGGCCGAAACCCCCATCCGCTCGAGGCGGCCGGCCTGCTCGGCGAACTGCCTCGCTGTCCGGATCCCGGCGATGCGCTTCATCACGGGTTGGAGCGGTGCGGTCCCCAGTCTGGTGATGGTCGTCTCATCCATGCACGCTGCGTAGTAGTCCTGACTCTTGCCGCGGCCTTCGCCAAGGATGTCGCGGAGGATTGCCTCATTGCGCTCCTGGAGTTCGTTGAAGCGGCCCCATCGCGACTGCTCGGCGGGGATGGGATTCTCCTTCCGCCACACGTTGCAGGCGTACGCGTAGAAGTCGGTGCATGGGTCGACCGCCGGGTCGATCGGACTGAGTTGGGCGTCAAGCAGCGTGACCGGAATGACCAGGAGAGCGAATGAGAGACGTAGCATGCGCGTACCAGTTCTTGGTTGTAATCTGAATTGACGATGAGGGAAACGTTCCCGTAACCATCATAGGGAAGAAGGGCCTTGACGCCATTCTGTATTTCTAGTATTATCGAAACAATGAGGAGGCCAATCTATGGCACAGACAGACATCAAGGCAGTTGTGAAGGAAAAGTACGGCGAGGCCGCGTTGCGGGCAAGAGCGGGAGGGACATCTTCCTGCTGCGGCGGGGCCGAGTCCTGCGGGACAAAGGATCCAATCACCGCGGATCTCTATGACAGCGAACAGGCGGCGCTGCTGCCGGAGGCTGCGTTGCGGGCCTCACTCGGCTGCGGGAATCCCACCGCGCTGGCGGAGTTGCGCGAGGGCCAGGTGGTGCTGGATCTGGGATCGGGCGGCGGCATCGACGTCCTGCTATCGGCGCGGCGGGTTGGGCCGTCCGGGAAGGCGTACGGACTCGACATGACGGACGAAATGCTCGCGCTGGCCCGCGAGAACCAGCGCCAGGCGGGTGTGGAGAACGTCGAGTTTCTGAAGGGCGAGATCGAGCACATCCCGCTGCCTGACAACTCCGTCGATGTCATCATCTCCAATTGTGTGATCAACCTGTCGGCGGACAAGGACCGGGTTCTGGCCGAGGCGTACCGCGTCCTGAAGCCGGGCGGGCGTCTGGCCGTCTCCGACGTGGTCGTCCGCGGCGCGGTGCCGGAGGCGATCCGGCGAAGCATGGAACTGTGGATCGGTTGCGTCGCCGGTGCGCTCGACGAGAGCGATTACCGGTCGAAGCTGCTGACGGCAGGCTTTGGGCATATCGATCTCGAGCCCACGCGCGTGTATCGCGTGGAAGAGGCGCGCGACCTGCTGGCACAGGCGGGTCTGGATGTGGACGGCCTGGCAGCCGCGGTCGACGGCAAGTTCGCCAGCGCCTTCATTCGCGCAGTGAAGCCGGCGTAGGACCTAGTGCGAGACCGGCTCGCCCCACCAGATGTTGCCGGTTTCGTCTTCGAGGCTGAAAATCAGTTGGTCGCGGCTGAAGGCGGGTCCGAACCCGCCCAGCCCGGCCGGTCCGGGAGATCGGCGGGCGCCGTGGAAGTGGTACACGTCGAACGGCTCGCTGGAGGCATACTTGCTGTCATCGAGGCGCTGCGCCCAGATACAGCGGAATCCGTCGAGGCGGCTGATGAAGTAGAGAAGGCGCCCGTCCTCTGACCACCACGGGCGCAGGTTCTCGACCGTGTTGTCCACCACCAGACGCCACTCGTCCCGGGGCGCCGCCTTGCCTTCCCGGACCGGAGCCACGTAGACGGGGCGCTTCTGCGTGGTCATCGGCACATGGAATGCAACCCAGCGCCCATCGGGCGAGAATTCCGCGCCGTGGATGCTTTCCGTTTCATCCCCGATCAACTCCGTCCGCTCACCGTTGGCCGTGTTGAGCAGGTAGAACCGGATCGGGCTGCCGGCCCAGATGACGAGCGATCGCGAGTCCGGGGTCCAGCCATAGATCTCGCCGCAGTCTTCGCACAGCCGCGCCGGTTCGCCGCCGCGCACAGGCATCGTGTATAGGTGGCGGAGGCCGGCCTTGTCAAACGAGCTGAATCCCGCCTTGGCGCCGTCCGGGGAGATACGGGGCCGGGTAACGGTGTCGAACTGGGCGAGGGTGGCTTCGCGCCCGCTCACCATGTCCTTTGTGCGGATCTCATGGCTGGCGCCGGTGCGCTGAATGAACAGGAGCGTCCGCCGGTCGCGGGAGAGCGACGGGTAGATGCGGTCGCCGGCGCTTTGGGCCAGACGCTGCAGCGCCCCGGCGGTGCGCCCCGAGTTGGAATCGAGAGGGAGCGACCAGAGGTACGCGGTCTTCTTCGTGCGCGCCACGGCGACCCGTAGGCTGCTGTCGTCGAGCACAGTGGCAACCGCTTCGACATCCCCCGAACCTCCTGAGAATGCGCCGGTCAAGAGACCTTCCACCTTGCCCGAATCGCCGAGCCGGACATGCCACGTCCGTCCGCTTGAAGCGGCGATGGCGCCCTGCGGCGTCCAGCTTCCCGGGGAAGGCAGAGGAATATTCTGCGCGGCAAACAGCGCGGCGGCGCCGGACGCCACCGAAGGCGCGCCATCAAGGGACACGGCCCACCAGTCGACCGCCGCTCCAGCGGTCAGACCGATTGGATCGCTGCTGCCAAGCACCAGCAGCTTATCGCCGGAGGGCGACCATACCGGATCGATCGACCAGGGAACGTCCTGGCCAACCTGGCGGGGCTCTCCGCCGGTGGCCGGCATTACGTAGACCCGGCACGCGGCCAGGCTCCGCCCCACGGCATAGGCGATCCAGCGGCCGTCGGGAGAGAAGCGCGGCCGGAGCCCGTCCCGCGCGAGCAACCGTTCCTCGCCGCCGGTGGCCGGCGTCGCGTAGACGCCGCCGCCGTCCCGCTGCGACTGGTAGACCACCAGCGCCCCGTCGGGTGAGAAATCCGGTGCAATGTCGTCGGCTTCGTTCCGGGTCAACTGGCGCGCGCTGCCGCCGCCCATCGGTACGATCCAAATATCGAGATTAAACGCCCCGGCGCGGTCCGATGCCACGGCAAGCGCGGCGCCGCCAGGGGCGATGGCGGGATACGTGGTGAGTCCCTGGTCCTGTGTGATCTGCCGCGCCTGGAGGCTCGGCGGCGCGGGCGCGGACCCGCAGCCTGCCGCCCACAATGCGGCGCTCAGCGCCAGCGCGACGTCCCAACGCCCCCAGGATGCCTTCACGCGATTCGCTCCCTTCAGGCCGCTCGGGCGCGACTGAGCACCCGCTCCATCTCCTCCCGGTACCGGTTGAGGGCTTCTTCGTTCGCCGCTTCGAAGCGCATCACCAGCACAGGTCCGGTGTTCGAGGCCCGCAACAGGCCCCAGCCGTCCTCAAATAATACTCTGACTCCATCGATGTCGACCACCCGGTGCGACGCGCGGAACGATTCCGTGACACGCCGCACGACCTCGAACTTCTGTTCATCCGGACAATCCACACGGATTTCCGGCGTCACGACGCGGCTCGGCAGGCCCTCCAGTTGAGCGGATAGCGGGCGCCCGGAACGCGAGACAATCTCCAGCAGCCGGCAAGCGGCGTAGATCGCGTCGTCGAAGCCGTAGTAGCGGTCCGCGAAGAACATGTGGCCGCTCATCTCCCCCGCCATCGCGGCCCGCGTTTCCTGCATCTTGGCTTTGATCAGCGAGTGGCCTGTTCGCCACATGATCGCCTTGCCGCCGAGCCTGGCAATCTCGTCGTACATCACCTGCGAACATTTCACTTCGCCGATGAAGGTCGCGCCCGGCTTCCGGCCGAGGATCTCGCGCGCGTAGATCAACAGCAACTGGTCGCCCCAGACGACGCGCCCTTCGTTGTCGACCGCCCCAAGCCGGTCGGCATCGCCGTCGAACCCGATGCCAAGTTCCGCACCGTGTTCTTTCACCGCGGCGATCAATGGATCGAGCGCTTCCGGCAAGGTCGGGTCCGGATGGTGGTTCGGGAATCGCCCGTCCATCTCGAAATACATCGGAACCGCCTCGCAGTTCAACCGCGTCAGCAGACGCTCGAGCACCGGACCCGCTACGCCGTTTCCCGCATCGAGCACGACCTTTACCCGGCGCTCCCAGGAGAACTGCGCGGCTACCTCGTCGACGTACGGCGTGACGATGTCACACGATTGCGCACTTCCTTCCCCGGACTCGAAGTCGCTCATCTCGACCATACGCCGCAGTTCCTGGATCTGAGGACCGTAGATGGTCGAATCGCCGCACATGATCTTGAAGCCGTTGTACTCAGGGGCGTTGTGGCTGCCCGTGATCATTACGGCGCCGTCCGCGTGCAGCTTGAAGCTCGAATAGTACACGAGCGGCGTTGGGACGACGCCCAGATCCGTAACCGCACATCCTGATTCGACTAGGCCTCGCACCAGAGCGTCCCGCAGGCGGGACGAACTCAGGCGGCAGTCCCGTCCCACATTGACCGTGCGCCCCTTCCGGCGCCGCGCGAAAGTGCCAATGGCGCGCCCCAGGGCCGTGATCCCGGCATCGGACAATTCGGTTTCTGCGATCCCGCGGATGTCGTATTCGCGGAAGATGGTCGGCTTCAGCATCACACAGCAGTATAGCTTTCGGCTTCGATCCGGGGGCTGCTCGGAAAAATTTGCGTTGCACCGGCGCGGGTACGGTACGCTCCAGTACCACTGCTGTCGACACCCGACGCTTTTGTTCCAATAAGATACGCGCTCTCTGTGCTCCGGAGTGGTACCCCCCGCAGTACCTACACGGCCCCTATTCCTACTGCTAACTAGGGAAAATGACCGATTTTCGCGATCTGGCTCCGATGTTAGTCTTGAGACATCCAAGCAAGGAAATTGCTGGAGAAGGAGAACAAAGCCAACATGAACCGTTTGAAAGCACTCGCACTGAAGATTCAGATCCTGAAGGACACCAAAGGTCAGGACCTCATCGAATACGCTCTGATGGCCGGTTTCGTCGCCGTCGCCGCTGGCGCCATCATGCCCGGCGTGGCCACCAACCTGACCACGATCTTCCAGCGCGTCAGCTCGGTCGTTGCCGCCGCCGCCGCGTAGTCCTGAACCCGAACCGATCAACCCAAAGGGCGGGAGCGAGTCTCCCGCCCTTTTTCTGTCTCGGGACCCGCACGAAGCGGTATCATTGCGGGTGGGTATGACCCGAGAAGCTATCCTCTCTTCCATCATCGATATCGGCATTGTGCCAGTGGTACGCACCTCGTCGGCGGAGACCGCGCTGTCGGCCATCGAAGCAATCGAGCGGGGTGGAATCCGCGCCGCCGAGATCACCATGACTGTTCCGGGAGCGATCCGCGCACTGGAGCAGGCCGCCGATAAGTTCGGCGACCGCATCATGCTGGGCGCGGGTACGGTCCTCGACCCGGAGACAGCCCGCATCTGCATGTTGGCCGGAGCACAGTTCTTCGTCACCCCGAGCCTCAAAGTGGCGACCATTGAAATGGTCCGGCGCTATTCGAAGGTGATTTGCCCCGGGGCTTTGACACCCACGGAAGTGGTAACCGCCTGGGAAGCGGGCGCCGACGTCGTCAAGATCTTTCCGTGCGGGAACCTGGGCGGACCGAAGTACATCAAGGCGCTCAAGGCGCCTCTACCACACGTCCAGATGATCCCGACCGGCGGGGTGAACCTGGAGACGACCGCGGACTTCCTGCGCGCCGGCGCGAGCGCAGTTGCGGTCGGCGGCGAACTGGTCGACGCCAAACTGATCCGCGAGGCCCGCTGGGACGTGATTGAAGACCGCGCCCGGCAGTATCTTGAGATCATTCGCAGGACTCGCGCCGAGCTGGCTGCGTAGCGGGGCCGATCTAGCCGAGTGTGTAGGGCGCGCGGTACTGGTAATGCAGGTGCCGGTTCGCCTCATCGTGGTTGGTGAACCGCTCCGCCTTGCCGTCCCATTCGAGGAACCGCCGCGTGCGGAGCGCCACGTTCGCGATGAGCGTGGCCGCCGTCGACAGGTGGCCGGTTTCGATGTCGCAGTGGCACGTCTGCCGGCTCCTGACGCAGTCCAGGAAATTGCGCGCGTGGAAAGTTGTCGACTGGCTGCCCTGCACCGCCTTGGCTTCGATCACCTCGCGCCGGGACGCCTGCCAGAGCCTGTCTCCCGCGCGGTCGACCGGGGTGCGCGCGAACAACTCCCGGTCCGCGACCCGCTCCGGCACGACCTCCCAGCGATTCCCGTGGATGTACAGCGTCCCCTTGGTGCCGCGAATCTCCATTTCGGCGCCCTGCACGTTGCCCGGTGCGCCATTGGCGTTGTACTGCGAAAACGTCATCAGAGTCCCGCCGGGGAACTCCCAAACAACTTCGGCGGTGTCCGGGACCTCGCGATTGTCCTCGACGGCGTAGTGGCCGCCCATCGCCATCACGGCAGTGGGTGACTCCGCGCCGATCGACCAGCGCAGCATATCCATGTAGTGCACGCCGAAGTTCGTCACCTGCCCGCCGGAGTAATGCCAGAACCAGCGGAAGTCGTAATAGGTGCGGTTGGGAGTATAGGGGACCAGCGGAGCCGGACCGAGCCAGCGGTCCCATTCTTCTTCGTTTGGCGGAGAGCCGCTGGCCGGCTTTCCAATGCCGCGCGGCCATTCATTGCGGATGTTGTACCCCTTGGCGACGGTGACGTGTCCGATGCCGCCGGAGCGGACGAACTCGGCGGCCTCGCGCAGAAACGGCGCCGAGCGGCGGTGGATGCCGACCTGGGTGACGCGGTTCGTTTCGCGGGCGACTGCCACCATGCGCCGTCCCTCAACAACCGTAAGCGAAAGTGGCTTCTCGACGTAGACATCTTTACCGGCGCGGCAGGCGTCGATGGTCTGGATGGCGTGCCAGTGATCGGGAGTGCTGATGACGACGGCGTCGACGTTCTTGTCGTCGAGCAGCCGCCGGTAGTCCCGGTAGCGGGCGGGTGCGCCGCGCGACTTGCGGGCGGCGTGGTCCATATAGTCGTCGCGAAGATCGCAGAGCGCGACGGTTTGGTTGTCGGCGTACTCGAGGAACGCGTCGTGAACCTGGTCGCCGCGGTTCCCCACGCCGATATAGCCGATGCCGACGCGGTCATTGGCGCCCGCAACGCGGGAGGCGCTCAGAGCCGAGGCGAGTCCGGCGGCGAAGGAACGGCGGGTCGTCGAGTGCATGATGAACCTCCTGCCCGCATTCTACTGCCAGCCGCACCCGGTTCAGGGACGCACGCTCAACAAGGTCACCCAGAAGGTCTCCCCGGCGCCCCGGAAGGCGACCCGCTCGCGGGTTCCGGATCCGCATAAACGGATCGTATAGTCGCTTCCATCGACGACCGCCGGAACCGACAAGTGGATGCCCCGCGTGAGGACACACTTCAGGTTTCCGCCGATCATGTTGGCCAACTCGCCGACCACGTCGCGCACGATGTCGTCCACTTCGTGCGGCGGGTCGATTGAAAGGAAGCGGCCCGCCAGTTCGCACGCATGCCCGCGGTCGCACTCGAACAGGACCGCGCCGTTCCAGTCTCCGGTCAGGTGAACCGCCGACGTCAACCGGTTCCCGCATGGAAACCAGGGATCGCCGCTTTCGCGCACTTCCAGCCGCAGCATCGTGGCGAACACCGAGCCGACGATCTCGACGAGTTCGCTCGCTTGGATCGCGATGGTTGAATCGTTCATAGACTTCCTCTCAGCGGGCGATGTACACGGTGGAGTTGCCGACCGCTTCCCGGTCAAACCACTCCTCGGCGCCGAACGCCGTTTCAGCGCCGCCCAGCAGGAGCCAGGCGCCCCGGAACAGCGTTCCGTGAATCTCCCGGAAGATGTTCTGCTTCGTCCCACCGTCGAAATAGATCAGAACGTTGCGGCAAAACACGAGATCGAACGGGCCGAGCGCCCGCATGCTCTTCCGCAGGTCGATCGTCTCAAACCGCACCATCGACCGCACTTTGTCGCTCAACTGCCAGTGCACGCCGGCGCGCCGGAAGTACTTCACCAGCAGCGCCGCGGGCAGACCCCGGTTGACCTCAATCTGCTGGTAGGCGCCGGAGCGGGCTCGTTCGACGATCGGAGAGGAGTAGTCCGTCCCCAGGATCTGGATGTTCCAGTCGCTCATCCCCTCTTCAATCAGCAGCATCGCCAAGCTGTAGGCTTCCTGGCCCGTGGAGGAGGCTGCCGACCAGAAGCGCAGCTTCTTCGTGTCCCGCCGCTCCTCCCGCAGACGGGGCAGAAGCCGCGTGCGGATCACCTCGTAGTGCGCCGGATCACGGAAGAAGTACGTCTCATTGGTGGTCATCGCCTCGACCACCTGCCGGCCCACATCCGGCTCTCGGGTCGCCCGCAGCAGCGCGCACAGGTCGTTGATCGACCCCAGTCCGAGTTGGCGCACAATCGGCGTCAGCCGGCTCTCGAACAGGTAGTGCTTATCGTTCTCGATCACAATTCCGGCCTGCGCGTAGACGTGCTGCTGCAGGAAGCGGTAGTTGTCCGTAAGGATTTCCGTGATTGGCGGCTGTGCCAGCATACTGCTTCCCTCCTACCCCCGGCCCGCGAATCGTAAGACTTCCGGGATGACCTGATCGAGTGGCAGGACGCGGTCGGCCAAGCCCGCGTTCACCACGGCGCCCGGCATCCCCCACACCACGCTCGACGCCTCGTCCTGCGCCAGAACCGTTGCACCGTGCGCACGCAGGATCTCGGTCCCGCGCAACCCGTCCTGGCCCATGCCGGTCAGCATCACGGCGATCACCGCGCCACCGTAAACCTCGCCTGCCGTACTGAACAGAGCATCGACCGCCGGGCGGCAGGAGTTCAGTGGCGGCGACTGGTCGAGCGCGACGCGCACACCTCCGTCTCCGTGAGTCACCTTCAGATGGAAATCCCCGGGCGCGATCAGCACCTTGCCAGCTTCGACCCGCGCTCCCTGGACGGCTTCCTCGACCGGTACCTGGCATGTCGAGCGCAGGCGCTCGGCGAGCAGTCGGGTGAACAGCGGGGGCATATGCTGCACCACGAGAACCGGCAGCGGAAAACCTGCCGGAAGTTCGGGCAGGATCGTGCCGAGCGCCGTGGGCCCTCCGGTTGAGACGCCGATCACGACGGCTTTCGGCCGTTGCGTCGCGCGGCGCGGTGGCGCAACCGAAGCAGCCGGAGCAGCCGGGCGCGGAAGGACACGCGGCGGCGCGGGCAGGTGAAAGAACTGCTTGATCTTCGGAATCAGTTCTTCCCGCAGCCGCGCCATCGAGCGGTCGAGCGAGCCCTCGTTCGAGGCCTTGGCCACATAGTCGTCCGCGCCGAGCGTCAGCGCTTCCAGGGTCACGGCCGCACCGCGCTCGGTGAGCGTGGAGAACATGATCACCCGCAGTTGTCCGTACTCGCGCCGCACCCGCCGCAGCAGTTCGAGGCCGTCCATCTCGGGCATTTCGATGTCCAGCGTCAGGACATCCGGATTCAACTGCGGAATCCGCTGGAGCGCGATTGCGCCGTTTGAGGCCGCCCCGATCACTTCGAGTACCGGGTCCGCTTCGAGGGCGTGCGTCACCAGCCGCCGGATCACGACTGAGTCATCGACCACCAGCACCCTGATCCGTTCGCCCGGCTGGAGCGCCCGCCTGTTCACCGCGGCCACGGCCAAGCCCTCACGGATGGACCCCCGTCATCTGCAGCTTCTCGACAAGGATCTCCTTGGTGAACGGCTTCATGACGTATTCGTTGGCGCCCGCTTCGAGCGCCGTGACCATCTGATCCACTTCGGTCTCGGTCGTCACCATGACGACCACGAGCGAGGCCAGATCGGGATCCTGGCGCAGGCGCTTGACCAGATCCAGCCCGTTCAACTCGGGCATGTTCCAGTCCGCCAGCACGAGCGAGACATTGGACTTCTCCGCCGCCATCACCTCCAGGGCCTCGACCCCGTTGGCCGCCTCCCGGACCTCGTAGCCGATCTCGCGTAGCGTCTTGGCGAGAATCATCCGGATCGCCCTCGAATCGTCCACTACCAGCGCCTTGTTCATCCCATCTCCGGTTCCGTCTCGTTCAGAAGGTAAACTTCGAAATCACCGCCTGGAGCCGGCCAGCCATCTGGCTCAACTCCTGCGACGCTTTGGCCGTGTCGTTGGCGCCCTGGGTTGTGTCCTTGGCCGCGACCGCGACGCCGCCAATGTTCTTGGCGATGTCACCCACGCCGCTGGCCGCTTCGGACACACTGCGGCCGATCTCGTTGGTGGTCACGGTCTGCTCTTCCACAGCCGACGCAATGCTGTTGGAAATGTCGTTGATCTGGTTGATGATCGAGCTGATCTCCTCAATCGCCTGGACGGCGCCCTTAGCGTCGCCCTGGATCGCCTCGATCTTCTTGCCGATCTCCTCGGTCGCCCTGGCCGTCTGTTTCGCCAGCTCCTTCACCTCGTTCGCCACCACGGCGAACCCTTTGCCCGCTTCACCCGCCCGCGCCGCCTCGATCGTGGCATTGAGGGCCAGCAAATTGGTCTGCTGGGCGATCGAGGTGATCACCTTGCTGATGTTGCCGATCTCCTGGCTGGATTCGCCCAGGCTCTGCACGGTCGCGTTGGTGGCCTGCGCTACGCCAACGGCGTTCCGGGCCACCCGCGCCGCCTCGTTCGAACTCTTGGCGATCTCACGGATTGACGACTGCATCTGCTCGGCCGCCGACGCCACCGCCGCGACGTTCTTCGAAACCTCCTCGCCCGCGGCCGACACGACGTTGGCCTGCACCGCGGTCTCCTCGGCGTTGCCCGCCATCTGCTGGCTCACCGCGGTCAGCTCCTCGGCCGACGCCGCCAGCGCCGTCCCGTTCTCGGACGTGATGCGCAGCGGCTCCACGATGATCTCGAGAGTCTGGTTGATGCCCTCGACAATACGCCGGAAGTCCCCTTCGTGCCGGGTCGCGTCGGCCCGGGTCGCCAGTTTCCCTTGGCGTGCCGCCGCCACCAGCAGGTCGGTGTCGGTGATCAGCGTCTTCAGGTTCGCCCGCACCTGGCCCGTGGACCCCGCGAGCACACCGCTGCTGGCCAAACCATCACCGAAGGACGCGTCGTCGAGCGCCCCCCGAGCCACCGCACGCGATTGCTCGGCGAGCCGCAGCAGGTACGCGCACAGCCGCGCAAACGCACCTCCGAGGGTTCCGGCCACCGGGTTCTGCCGCTCCAGGACAGGATCGTCGAGGCGGTCGCCGGCCAGCGCCCCGGCCTGTTCGATCAGGAACACGATGGATTCCTTGATCTGGGCCACGTGCTCGGTCTTGTCCGCGCCGGACGCGCACCGGACACCCTGGAGGTCGAGCCCCATCGATTCGAAGGTGCTCAACAGGAACGCGTCGCCGACCGCCTGGATGTCGTAGTTGAACACCGTGAAAACGGCCTGTTCAGCCGCAGCGGCTTCCTCCGGGTCCGGGATATCCCGCCGCAGATACCGGCTGGTCAGCCGCTGGTATTCGGCATACGAGCCGATGTACCACTTGAACGGCAGATCGATCTTGTCGTGGAGCGCCCCAACCTTGAGCCGCCGCTCACAGTAGGCGAGACCCCAGCCGCTCTCCGCACCCTCAAAGATCTGGACGAAGTACGCCGCCTGCGTGGCCTCGAGGTGCCGCCGCAGGACATCGAGCGGCGTCCCCCGCCGGAGCGCCTGCGTTTCAAAGAACGCGCGCGTCTGCGGGAAGCTGAACTGCCAGTCATAGAACTCGCGGGCCATCTCGGCGGACACCGAGCGGGCCCACGGCACCAACCTCGCCAGAAGCGTTCTCTCGGTCTCGCCCAACCGGATGAACGCGCGGCGCACCGCCAGCGATGCGTCGTCAATCCCGAATCGTTCCGCCTGCGTGCGGTCCGCGCCGGACGGGGGACCGCCCCGTCCGGCGCCGCCTCCCGTCGTGTCCGCCTCCACCATCCGTGTCGTCATCCTGTTTCCCTCCATGGCCGAACTTCAGAAGGTGAACCGCGCCATGATCGTTTGCAGGCGTGCCGCCATCTGTGTCAGCTCCTGCGCTGCTTTCTGCGTATCGTTGGCGCCCTGCGTCGTGTTCCGCGCCGCCACCGCCACGCCTCCAATGTTCTTGGCGATGTCACCCACACCGTTGGCCGCTTCGGTCACGCTGCGGCCAATCTCGTTGGTCGTCACGGTCTGCTCTTCCACGGCCGAGGCGATGCTGTTGGAGATATCGTTGATCTGGTCGATGATCGTGCCGATCTCCTCGATCGCTTTCACCGCGCCCTTGGTGTCGCCCTGAATCGCCTCGATCTTCTGCCCGATCTCCTCGGTCGCCTTGGCGGTCTGTTTGGCCAGTTCCTTTACCTCGTTCGCCACGACCGCGAAACCTTTCCCCGCTTCGCCCGCCCGCGCCGCTTCGATCGTCGCGTTCAGAGCCAACAGGTTCGTCTGCTGCGCGATTGAGGTGATCACCTTGATCACGTTGCCGATCTCCTGGCTTGACTCGCCGAGCTTCTTCACCGTCTCGTTGGTGGACTGCGCCACGCTGACGGCGTTCTTGGCGACTCGCGCCGCCTCATTCGAGCTCTTGGCGATCTCGCGGATCGAAGATTGCATCTGCTCGGAAGCCGACGCCACAGACGCCACGTTCTTCGATACCTGCTCGGAGGCCGCCGAGACGACGTTGGCCTGCGTCGCTGTCTCTTCCGCATTTCCGGCCATCTGCTGGCTGACGTTCGTCAGTTCTTCCGAGGATGAAGCCAGGGTCGTGGCGTTCTGAGCGGTCACCTTGAGGGGCTCCACTACCCTCTCGAGTGTCTGGTTGATGCCATCGACGATCTTGCGGAAATCCCCGGGGTGTTTCGACGCGTCGGCGCGCCGGCCGAGCTGCCCGGCCGCGGCTGCCTGGACAAGCATCTCGGTGTCGGCAATCAGACCTTTCAAGTTGCCGCGGACCTGTTCGATCGTCTCGTTGATAAACGCCTTCTTGCCGGGGAACTTCTCCAGGTGCGCTTCGAAATTGCCCTTTCCGAACTCGGCCACGCACGCCATCGCCTTCTTCTTGACCGCGATGTGCCCGGCCACCATGTCGTTCACGCCCTGAGCCATCAGGCGGTACGCGCCTTCGAACTTCTCTGTCGGGATGACGACGTCGATGTCGCCCTTGTTGTGCTCGTCCGACATTCGGTTCATCTCGGCGATCAACCCGCTCAAGGCATCGATGCAGATATTGAGACTGTTCTTGAGCGTGTGCAGATCGCCGCCGTAGTGCTCAGTAATCTTGGGCGGTAGGTCGCCTTTGCTGATCATGTCTGAATATTCGGTTGCCAACCGAAGAGGCCGGACCAGGTGTTCCAGCAGGGTGTTGGCCGCTTCGATCAGCACGCGAAAGTTGCCGTTAAACCGCTCCACATCCCCTCGCACGCTCAGGTCGCCTGCCCGCGCCGCCTCGGCCAGACGCAAGAGCTCCTGACCGAACTCGACCTCTTTGTGGGCCTCATACATCACCTGAAAGCAGCCGATAGTCTGACCCGCGCGGTCCCGGCGGGGCGAGCAGATCACACGCACCGGCCAGTCGCGCCCGCGCACAGAAAAGTGCGCTTCTCCCGTCGCAGTTCGTCCAGTCCTGACCGCCTCACCGGCAGCACAGGTGTTGTTCCGGCACCCAGGGCTATCGTAGAGGACTTCCCAGAACTTCTTGCCCATACACGCCTCACGGGGCCGCGCCGCGACGTCGGCAGCGTATTGGTTCATGTAAAGGATCGTATGTTCGGTGTCCATCGCAACCACGGCAATGGGCAAAGCGTCGAGGAATTCCGCCTCGTCCGCCTCGGTGATCCGCGCAACCGCATTGCTCTCCGGCCAATCCAGGACGGCAGCGTTCTGCTCCGCTCCCGCCGCCCGAATCTCCTTCGCACGCGAGGATTGTCTCGCCATTCTCGTTCTCCTTCTTTCTTTCGTCACTCAGTGAAATTGCTCGCGATCCCGGTGCAGCCGCTTCCGGGGCCGCTATGCCCTTCTCTCTGCCACCAGATCGACCGTCCGCTCCGCATCCAGAACCAGCAGCAGGCGGTCCTTCAGCTTGTAGACGCCGCGGATGAGCTCTCGCGCCGCTGGATCAAGATTCTCCGGGGGCCGCTCGTAGGTTGTGTCCTCGGCGTCGAGCACGTCGCCGATCTCGTCGACCAGCAGACTGACGGCCCCGTCTTCGGTCCGAACCACCATGTTCATCGGGGTCTGCCCCCCGGACCGCGGCGGTAGCCGCAGCCTCCGCCGCATGTCGATCGCCGTCACAATCTGCCCGCGCAGGTTGATCAGGCCCTCGAACACCTCCGGCGCCTGCGGAACGCGCGTCATCTGCTGGAACCGCAGCACCTCCTGAACCCGCAGCACATCCACGCCGAAGAACAGATCGGCCACAAAGAATGTCGAGAACTGGGCGCTGCTCCCATGCGCCGCCTCGCTTGCCATCGGTTACTCCTCCTCTCCCACGCACACCGGCACAGGTTCGGCCTGCGCCAGCGCTGAAGCCAGGCGCGCAACTGAATCGAGCATCGCCTCGCGGTCGAACTTCGCCTGGCAATCCTGGAATCCTGCGCCGCGAAGGTCCGCCGCTCCGGACGTCTCCGGGTCCGTCAGCGCCAGAAGGGGGATCGAAGCCCACTCGGGGCATCGCCGCATCGCCGTCAACAGCGCGGCGCTGCCGCCCGGAGGCAGGTCAGCGGCCACGACCACCACCGTGGGCAGCTCCTGTTCGAGAGCGCGCACCGCCTCGTCCACCGTCGCCGCCTCCCGCACACGGTAGCCGGCCATGTCGAGACCACTGCGAATCAGTCCCCGCGAGAACGCCGAGCCGTCCGCCACCAGAACCTTCGTGCCCGCTGCCGTCTCGCGCGTTCCCTGGAACCAGATTTCGTTCGCCGTGCGAATCACCTCGTTCAAGTCGAGGAAATCCGTCACCTTCTGTCCGACCACCGCCGAGCCAAGCAGCCCTTTCCGGGAAGACTTCTGGCGCACCGTCACAGCTTCTTCCGCCACGTCCAGAATCTGGTCGACGACCACCCCGACGCTCCGCTCTCCGTCGTTGAACACCACCACCTGCACGACGTCGTCAGTCTGGGCCGGTTCCGGCGCGCCCGGTTCAAGCACCCCGCGCAACGGCACCAACGGCAGAATGCGGTTCCGGTACTGGACGACCCGGCAGCCGCTGGCACGCTCAATCGAGCCGCGCGGGAACTCCTCCAGCCGCGCCACCAGGGACAGCGGCACCGCCAGCCGCTCAAACGATCCAGCGCGGAAGAGCAGCAACCTCTGCTGTTCCTGGCCTGCCTGTGTCTTCTGCTCGACCGCCGCCCGGGCCTGCTCGCGGGACTCGGCCAGCACACCCGACCGCTGCCCGATGCCGAGGACGTCCAGGATCAGCGCCACCCGGCCGTCGCCCATGATCGTCGCCCCGGCGTAGACACTCAGCCCCTTCAACTGCTTGCCGAGCGGCTTCACCACAATCTCCTGCGTGTCCTGGATGCCGTCGACCACCAGGCCAAACTGCCGGTCCTCGGCCTGGAGCACAACGATGCTCACGGCATCGGCCGGAGCCGCTTCGAGTCCGAGCACCTGATTCAGATACGCGATCGGCAGCAGGCTCCCCCGTCGCCGCAGGACCGGCGTTCCGTGGACACGCTCAATGTGCTTGTCCGAGGAATCGCCCTCCAGCCGGATCAGTTCGAGCAGGCTCACCTGGGGGATCACAAATCTTTCGCCGCCGCTGTTGACCACCAGGCCCGGAATGATCGCCAGCGTCAGGGGGATCTTCAGCTTCACCGTCGACCCTTCGCCCGGCCGGCTGATGACATCGACGACGCCCCCGATCTTCTCGATATGGGACTTGACGACGTCCATCCCGACACCCCGTCCGGAGACGTTCGTGACCGTTTGCGCCGTGGAGAAGCCGGGGTGGAAGATCAGATTGACGATCTCCCGGTCGCTCAGCTTGTCAGCCTGCTCCGGACGGAGCAATCCCTTTTCGACGGCTTTCTGCTTGACCCGCGCCGCATCGATGCCCGCGCCGTCGTCGCCAATCTCGATGTTGACCTGCCCGCCTTCGTGGTAGGCGCGTAGCGTCAGCCTTCCCTGAGCGGCTTTCCCGGCGCGCATCCGGATCTCCGGCACTTCGATGCCGTGGTCGCAGGCGTTGCGCACCAGGTGCACGAGCGGATCCTTAATCGCCTCGATGATGGTCCGGTCGAGTTCGGTGTCGGCGCCGTCCATATCGAGCCGGACCTGCTTGCCGAGCGCCACTGCCATGTCCCGGACGACGCGGGGCAGCTTGTTCCACACCATCCCGATCGGCTGCATGCGGGTCTTCATGACCCCTTCCTGCAGTTCCGTGGTGATCAGATTAAGCCGCTGTGAGGTGGCGTTGAGCGCCGCGTCCTCACGCTCGGTGTTGAACTGGAGGATCTGGTTGCGGGTCAACACCAACTCTCCAACCAGGTCCATCAGCTTGTCGAGCAACCCGACGCCGACCCGAATGTTGGCATCGGCAACCGCGGACGATTTGGCGATCTCCTCTTCTCGCGGAGCGTCCCCGCTGCCGCCCGCCGCGCTTTCCGGGACGGAGCCGTCCGGAACTGCGTCGCCCCGCTGGGCGGCCGCCCGCAGCCGTTCCGTCAGCTCGCCGAAGGATTCGGGTCCTTCCTCGCCGCTGGCCTCGATGGCGGCCAGCACACGCCGCGTCACATCGACCGTCTCGAGAATCAGGGAGACCAGGGCCGGCGTCAATTCACGCTGGCCGTCGCGCAACTGGCTCAGCAAGCTTTCCGCCTGGTGCGTAATCGCTTCCAGCGTCGTGAATCCGAGAAAGCCGCATGTCCCTTTGATCGTGTGAATCGTGCGGAAAATACTCGCCAGCAGCGCCTGGTCGCGCGGCCGCCTTTCGAGTTCGACCAGCTCCTGATCCAAACGCGAAAGGTTCTCGTGGCTCTCGACGAGAAACTCCCGGATGACTTCCTGATCTTGCATACGTACGTCTCCATGGCGCCACCACCCGGCGCCGTGCCGGCTCTCTCTAAAGGGTTGCGCCATGCGACCCGGGAGTCTCATCCCGTCCGGTCCCGGCCGCCTCCGCTGGCGGGGCCCACGATCCGGCGCTACTAGGTTCATCGGCGGCAGGACGCCGCCGGTCCATACCCCGCAAATTTGTGCGGGGAATATTGCGTGGCTAACCGGTCCGGCGTGACGGCGTCCGGCCGGCGTCAGCGCCGCAAAACACCTCGGCGCACCACTCCGCCGCGGCGACGTAGCCATTCGCGACGGTCCCGGCCTCAATGCCTGTCTCGCGGGTCAGGACCCGGAGCGTGTCCCAATCGCCCTGTTCGCAGGCAAGCGCCAGACGGTAAAGGCGCCCCAGGCGGGCGCCGGCCGGGGCCGATCCGGCAAGAACGGCGCGCACGTCCGCGGGCAGTCCCACCTCGCTCAGCAACTCTTCCATCGGCCTGCCGACCATCGCGTCAAGGAGCGAGAACAGACCCAGCAGGAAGAGGTCACCACTCCTGTTCCGGAGCCCAGCCTGCGACGCCAGTATCTCCAGGAGCCGGGCGCGCAGCAACGCCATCTCGACCAGTTCGGCCGGACGGTCGGAGGCGAGCGCGGGGAGCGTGGCGAGGGTCAGCCAGCGGCGCAGTTCATCCTCGCCGAGCAGTCCGATCGCCTGTTGGACGGATTCGATACGAGCGCGCGTGTGTGAACGCCGCCGAGTTCACGTACCGCAGCAGGCGGTAGCACAGGGCCACGTCCCGCTTGAGCAGCTTCTCCAACCGCCAGAAGTTGACGTCAGGGGCATGCACTTCCGACAGGATCCGGAGCGATGCCGCCTTCAACGACGGAATCGCCTGCGCCGAGATCATCACCGGGCGGGCGAAAAAATATCCCTGAAAGTAGGTGAACCCCTGCCGCTTCGCCGATTCGAATTCCTCCTGGGTCTCCACCTTTTCGGCCAGCAGACGCAGGCCGGGCCGCTTGTAGCGTTTAACGATCTGGCGCCGCTCGGCGTCAGTCGTGAAGTAGAAGTCGACTTTCAGGAAACTGGCCAGTGGCGCCAGCGCCGGCGGGGGACCGCTCAGCACGACGTCGTCGAGCGCCAGCTTGTAGCGGCGCCGGCGCAGGGCCCGGCAGGCGGCGACGACGGCGTCATCGGCCTCCACGTTCTCGAGAATCTCCACCACCAGGGCTTCCGGAGGCATCAAGTCGGCAAAGCCGCGCAACAGCAGTTCGCGGGTGAAGTTCACAAAGGCCAGCCGTCCATTGAGGACGCTCGCCGGACCGACAGTCAACAGCGTATTGGCCAGAACCTCGAGACTCGCCTTGTCTCCATCCTCTTCGGCAAACACAGCCGAGTGGGGCGACCTGTGCAGCAACTCGTAAGCGAAGACGTTGAGACTGGCATCGAAGATCGGCTGACGAGCCAGAAGGACTTCCATGTCAGGAGATCCTCCCCGGGCAACTGCGGAATTGAGTTCGCATGGTTAGGAACTGGACTGAACTGATCTTATCGGACGCACTCTCCCGTTCTTGAAGGACCGTCTCCTCATTCGGCGCGCGTGCCAGGCAAGGCGAAGAACTGTTCCATTTCCTGAATGATTTCAGCCGAGCTGCAGGCTGTGGCCACGGAGACGACCTTCGCGTCGACCCCGATCGAAGCCAGCATGGCGCCGCCCCGCAGTTCGAAATGGAACCGGGAGGCAACGACCCGCTGCACTTCGCGCCGCACGTCAACCAGTCCGTCCCCGCGGTTCAGGAGGGCGACGAATGCCGGTCCCCGCCAGCGGAAGAGCTGGTCGCCCGGACGGAGCAGCGCGTTGACGATGCGCTGAGCGGCAAGACAGAGCAGTTCATTGCCGATTTTGTCGCCCAGGCGCGCGTTGAACTGTTCCAGCCGCTGCACGTAGAAGGCCGCCGCATAGACCCCCGGCTGCTGGAGCGGCATCCCCTGAATCACCGTTTGCGCCGCCGTCCGGTTGGGCAAGCCCGTGAGCGCATCGAGGGCAAGTCGGTGGCCGAATCGAACGTCTGGACGGCGGCGGCCGGAGCCGGCGGCGGGGGCTGGACAACTGCGGGCGGGGCGGAGAGTGGGGGCTGGCCGGCGGCGGCCGGCGCAGACACAGGCGCCGGCTCATGGCCGGATTGCTCCAGGTGGCAGACCCGCTTCTGCAGATCCTCGATCAGGCCTGTCACCTGCGACCGCCGGTCCTGGGCCTGGCGCGCCAGCTTCCCGAGCGCCAGCTTCAGATGCACTTTGGAGGTGCGCAACTCCTCCGGAGTGGAAGTGCTCTCGATGGTCTCCTGCACCTGACGCAGAACCGACGCCGATTCGTTGCACTCGACCTTCACCTGGTCCATTGAGGACAGGAGAAGCCGGATGATCTCGCGCAACTCCGCCACCGTGCTGTTGACGGAGTCCGCCGTATCCTGATGGTACTGCTCGATGCGTTGCGAGAGCGCGCCGGCGGTGACCAGGATCGAGGACGGACTCGGCGATTCCTTCAGAGAGGCAGCCGACTCTTCGAGGCCACCGCGGAAGCGCTCGTACTCCTGCTCATTCCAGCGGAACGCATGCGCTTTCAGCGCCTCTATAACGGAACCGGCCAGATCCATCCAGGCCGCCAACTGCGTGACCGACCCTTCCGATCCGGTCCCGGCCAGAATCGGCATCTCGCTCTACATATCGGCATCGAAGCCAAGGAGCGTCAGCAACACCTGTCGGGCGCCCTTCCTCGGCGGCAGTTGAAAGATCCGGCGTGTTGTTCCGCTGAACCTGTTACCAATCCAGCCGCGCGCCGATCAGGGCGTTGCGGGGACCGGCCAGGTCGCGGCCCTGCGTCGCCCGAATGGTCGCGACGTTGTTGGGCGCCGAGATATTCAGAGCGGGCACGTCGAAGTTGGCCCGGTTAAGCAAGTTGGTGAAGCTGATCTGCACCCGGAAGAACATCCGTTCCCGCACCGGAAACGACTTGAACAGTGCGCCACTCGCAATCTCGCGTCCGGGCCCGACGAGTACGCCTCGGCCGGAGTTTCCAAAGCGGCCGGAGTTGGCCGTCGGAACCGCAAAGGCAGCCGGATCGAACCACCGGTCGATCGTGCGCTGATCCTTGGACAGGTTGCCGTCGCCGATGCGATCGGGAATGCCGCCGACCGTCTGCGTGTTTGACGGATCCGACCCGGCGAAGACCGGCGTCAGGAACTCGCCGGTCTGTCCGATGAATGACCCGCTCAACTGCCAGCCGCCAAGAACGAAGTCCGCGGGTCCCCCGTTGTTCAGAAATCGGCGGCCGCGCCCGACTGGCAACTCCCAGATCACCGTCGAAATGAACCGGTGGCGCGGTGTGTACCGGGCGTCCCCCCGCTCCCGGACGCGGTCGAAGGCATTTTCGATCACAGTACCCGCCTCCACGCCACTGACCTCGTCAATGTCGGTCAGACTCTTGGCCCACGTCCAGGCGCCCATGAAAGACAGCCCCCGCGACCACTTGCGCTCCAACTGGGTGTTGAGCGCGTGATAGGTCTGCCCGCCCCCGTTTTCCCGCATGATGATGTTGCGGATGAGCGGAAAGGGCCGCCGGTTCTGGTTGAAGGGCACAGCACTGGGCGCCGGCATGTTGACATTGCGCCCGTAGACCAGGCTGGTGGACTTCGTGCCGATGTAGGACAGGCGCAGACCGATGGACGCGCCGAGATCCCGCTCGACGGTGAGGTTCCACTGCTGCGCATAGGCGTTGCGCAGATTCAGGTCCAGGCCGGTGACATCCACGTTGCCCGTGGCGCCGGTGCCGATGAAGGGGCGTTGCAGGGTGAGGGACGGCGAGTTGTTGGCGAGGCTGTTCACGAAGGTTTCCGTCAACGAAAATGGCCCGCCGTAGAGGGAGGAGAAGACGTCCGCCGTGAAGTCGTCGTTGAAGAAGCCGTAGCCGCCGCGGAGCACGGTTTTCGCGCCGCCGAACGGCCGCCAGGCGAATCCGAGGCGCGGCTGGAAATTGTTGAAATCGCCCTGGCGCAGCGAACGGTCCGGGAACCCGGCGGCTGCGGCGGTCACGATCGGAATCGCACGGGGAAAGAGCGGGTTGACGTACTGGTCGATGATGGACTGGTTTGGAACCACCAGCCGGCCTTGTTGCGGGTCGACGTTGAAGATGATGTCGCGCCGGTCACGCGCCGGCTGGTTGTAGTCCCAGCGAATGCCGTAGTTCAGGGTGAGGCTCTGGGAGACTTTGTAGTCGTCCTGGAGGAACCAGCTCATTTGGTGGAAGCGGGCATAGCGGTTCGGACGGACGTAGTTGCGGGAGGTGGTCTGAGGAACACCGAGCAGGAAGTCGCCCCACGCATTGCCCGACGCGAATCCCGTGAACGAATAGGTGCCGAATTGCGGGAAGATCGGGCCGTTGAACTGCTGTGGCCGGAACTCGAAACCTCCCTTGATGCTGTGTTTTCCGCGGATGTAGGTGAGCTGGTCGACGTATTGGAAGGCATTCTCCGCGGGCGCCTGCTTGTTCAGGGGAGCCACGGTCTGAAAGCCGGTGATCGGCAGACTCGGGATGTTCTCGACGCCCGGCGCGAACTGGAGACCCTCGATGCCGAGCATCTCCACCAGTTCCTGTCCCACCAACTGGCCGCCCGCCGGGTTGAAATTGCGGACGAAACCGAGCTTCAGTTCGTTGATCAGCCGCGGCGTGATGGTCCAGGTATCGGAGATAGCTACCTGCCGCGCCTGACGCGTCTGAATTCGATAGCCGACCCGGTCGGCCGGCAATCCCCCGTCGAGAACCCGCGGTTCGGAGCGCTTGTAGCTGACCCGCGCGTACAGGTTGTTGTTGCTTCGGATCGCATAGTCCATGCGGATGTCGAACTGGTCATGCCGGATCTGCTGGGGCACCGTTTCGCGGTAGTTGCCCACCGTGGATGTCGGCGGCCCGAAGTTGGGCAGAGGGTAGAAGCGGTCCTGCCAGCGCAGGGAACCCTGGTTGAGAAGGCTGGCAGGGATCACGTTGCCGGGGAACGGCTGGCCCGCCAGCGGGTTCCGCAAGGTCAGATTGGGGACTGCCGAGAAATCGCCGCCGCGCATGATCGCCGTGGGCACGTTGGGCGCAAGGATCGCCGGGATGCGCTGGCGCTCTCCCTCGTAGGTTGCAAAGAAAAACAATTTGTTCCGGATCACCGGTCCGCCCGATGAGACGCCGAAATTGTTCCGGATGTTCTGACCGCGCGATGTGGCGAAGAAGGGACGCGCGTTCAACGCCGCATTCTCGTGGTACCAGAACAGGGCCCCGTGATACTCGTTGGTTCCGCTCTTGGTAATGGCTGTGATGTTGGCCACCTCGCCGAACTCCGCCTTGTTGTTGACGATCTCGAACCGGACTTCCTGAATCGATTCAAACGACGGATTGGCCGGCCCGATCGAGTTGCCGAACGCCGGCGAGTTGGACGAGATGCCGTCGATATTGAAGAAGTTCTGGGATCCGCGCGCGCCACCCAGGTTGAAACGGGAGCCACCCCCCTGGCCGCCAGTCGGGGTCATGAACACGTAACGATAGAGGCCGGAGTCGCCGGTGCCGCTGACTGTGGACCGGATATTCAGCGGCAGATCGTTCAGATCCCGGGACGTCCTCACTGCCGCAATCGACGACGAATCGGTCTCGATGACGGGAGCCGCCCCCTGCACCGTCACCTCGGTGCCGACTTCGCCTACCTCCAGACGCACGTCGATGCGCACCGTCCGCAATGCTTCCAGGGCGATGCCGCGCACGACGAAGGTATTAAACCCAGGCGCCTTGGCTTGGATCCGATAATTGCCCGCGTTCAGGTTGGGGACCGAGTAGTTGCCGTCGTTGCCGGTCACCACGGTACGCACCAGGCTGGTGCCCTCGTTGACAACGGTCATTTCGACCGACGGCACGACCGCGCCGGTGGCGTCGGTCACCGTGCCGGTAATGGTTCCAAAAGTCGCCTGACTCCAGGCGAGGGCAGGCAACAAGCTTGCCAGAACGAACAGTCTGTCGATGGGCCCCATGTGATGTCTCCCTTCCTTGCGGTGGTGAAGTAAATGATATTGCAGCTTCGGCGGGGAACGCAACGAGAAGACAGTTATTGTGCGTTAATGCTTGCGCGATATCTCGCTTCTTGAGAAGCCGCGCGCTCGCTCACAGACCCGCGTCGTAGCCAAGGACCGTCAGCAACACCTGCTGCGCCCCTTTATAGGCGCCGTCCGGTTCGAACCATTCGTTGAGGGAGTGCGCATCCCCGGCGCGCCCGCCTCCGCCGAGGGTGATCGCGGGAATGCCGAGCTTGATCGGCACGTTCGAATCGGTGCTGCTTGCCGCCAGGACGGGAGCGAAGCCGAGCGTCTGCGCTGCCCCTTCCGCGGCCCGGACCAGCGGCGAGTCCGCGGGTGTGCTGCCGGCATAACGGACGCCGAGCAGTTTGTTCTCCGCCTCCAGTTTCGCCCCCGCAGCCGCGCGAAATTGGTTCTCATCGTCCACCCCGAGCCGGACCGCTTCGAGGAAGCGCTGCTCCAGCCGCTCGAGTTCAGCCTCGCTTTCCGAACGCAGATCGACCTCCATCCACGCTTCGAACGCGATCGAGTTGACCGATGTCCCGCCGCCGATGCGGCCGACGTTGAACGTCGTCTTGGGGGACGAGGGAGTCTGGAACCCGGCGAGACGCGCCATGACCCGGCCCAGCGCGTGGGTCGGGTTGGCACGCCCGAAGTTCCCGTAGCTGTGGCCTCCTGGACCCCGCACCGTGGTGCGGTAGCGCTTGCTGCCGACCGCGCCGTTGACAATGCGCGCGGGATCGGACCCGTCGACCGAAATAAACGCCGCGATGCGACCGCGCAGCGGCCCCTTCTCGAACAGGTACTTCATGCCGAGCAGGTCACCGAGGCCCTCCTCGCAGACATTGGCGACGAACAGCAGGTCGTGCCGGGTCCGGACGCCGCCATGATCGAGCGCTTCGGCCAGCGCCAGCAGGACCCGCAACCCGAGGCTGTCGTCGGCCAATCCGGGACCCACCAGCCGGTTGCCCTGCCGCTTCACGGTGACATCGGTGCCATCGGGGAAGACGGTATCGAGGTGCGCGGCGATGGCGAATACCGGGCCTCCGCCGGTCCCGCGCCGCCAGCCGAGCACGTTCCCCTGCCCGTCGATCGAGACGTCGGCCAAGCCCACCCGCCGGAATTCTCTCTCCATGAACGCGGCACGGCGCTCTTCCTGGAACGTGGGGGCGGGGATCTGGGCGATCTCGATCTGTTTGGCGAGGTGAGCCGCGTCGTTGGCTTTCAGGTAGGCCAGGGCGCGCTGAACGCCGGGCTCCCGGCTCTGCCCAAGGGCCGCCGCTGCGAGGGCCAGGAGAAGCGCGGCGGTCCTCATCGGATCGGCGAGAAGTCCACCGAATCGAGGAACACGGACTCGATGCGCTCCACGAGCTTGCCGGAGACCTCGGAAGCGTCGCGCACGCGCTGCCACTCGGGGTCTGCGCGGAACGCGTCCCAGTTGCCGGCCGCAGCCTCCCGGCTGTCATGGGATACGAGGTAGACGAGCGTGTCCGGCTGATCCTGCCGCACCCAGTAGCCAACGTTGCGCATGCCGTGCTTTTCGAACAGTTTCAGCGTGTGGTCGCGGAAGCGGCCGAGCAACGCGGGCATCCGACCCGGCGGCGCAACGTACGTCCGGAGTTCAAAGACCATGGACTCTCCTCCGCGATAGCCTACCATACGCTGGTACAATCTGAAGGAGTTTGCCGGAGAGCCTTCTCGCCGCCGGAGCCATCCTGGCGCTGCTTGTCTTATGGGCGCTGATCGTGCGTCCCCGCTGAACCTCCTGCCATGACGGGAAACTGGGAAAATGCGATCCTCCAGGTCCTCATCTTCTGGATGTTGACGACGCCGCACGAGTTCGCCCATGCCTGGACCGCGGTGAAACTGGGCGACGATACGCCACGGAACGAAGGCCGCCTCACACTGAACCCGCTGGCGCACGTCGACTGGCTGGGAACCGTGATCCTTCCGGCCGTCACAGTACTGCTGAGCGGTGGATTCCTTGGCTGGGGCCGCCCGGTGAACACGAATCCTTACCGGCTGCGTGGCGAGATGAAGGGATTGGCCCTGGTGGCGCTGGCGGGCCCCGCGAGCAACGTCGTGATGGCGGCGGGTTTGGCGCTGGTGGCCGGGCTGCTTGCTTCCTCCTCGCCCGACCTGGCACAACTCTGCGTCATGGCAACCCGCCTCAGCCTGTACCTGGCGATCTTCAATATGCTGCCAGTCCCGCCGCTCGACGGATCGAAGCTCCTGCTGGCGGCGCGCGCACCGGCCATGATCTACGAGGAACTGGCCCGTTTCGGATTCGTCCTGCTGATTCTGGCGATGTCCCTCACGAACCTGGGCTACTGGATGGCGTCGGCAAGTTGGACCGGAACCGAATTCCTGCTGGGTTTGTTCGTCCGGTAGAGCTTCTGTAACCTCCACGCCTTCAACCAGTTGCCTGATTTGCGGCAGTTTCCCATTGACGAACCCGTAACTTCTGCTTTATACTCCGCGAAGGCTTCAGTTTCCCGAAGTTGCGGGGGAATTGTCTTAGAGGGAGTGTATGAAGAAAGTTAAACTATTCAACCGGCTCGCCGTGCTGCTGGCCGTGTTGTGTCTGAGCGGATCTCTTGCCACGGCGCAAGTTGCGACCGGCTCGCTGGCAGGAACCATTACCGACCCCAACGGCGCCAACGTCCCGAACGCCGAAGTTACCGCAACCAGCACGGTCACCGGCACAAAGATCGTCACGCAGTCGACGGAAGCAGGTTTGTACGTGTTTCCCGCTTTGCCGGTTTCCGTGTACACACTAACCGTGGAAAAGACGGGCTTCAAGAAGGTGAGCCGGTCGAACATCGAAGTCCGCGTCGCCCAGCGCATCGATTTGAATGTGACGCTGGAGATCGGCGACGTGCAGCAGGTGATCGAGGTGAGCGCGGAAGCGCCCCTGCTTGAGACTTCGACTAGTGAGAAGGGCCAGACCTTTTCGCCCAAGTTCATGGAGAACCTGCCGCTGTTCACCGGCGCCATCCGCAACCCCCGTTCGTTCATCAGCTTTATGCCCGGCGTGAACGCGGGCGCGGAGCTGAGCATCTCGGGATCCGGCGGGCGGGCACAGGAAGTGCAGGTAGACGGCGCGTCGCTGATCATTCCCGAATCGGGCGGCACGGTGTTCAACATGCCCTCGGCCGAGATGTTCGGCGAGTTCAAGCTGATCACGGGCGCGTATTCGTCCGAATATGGCCGCTTCGGCGGTGGCGTCGAAGTCTACGTCTCCAAGAGCGGGACCAATTGGTACCACGGCACGGCGTTCCTGAACATGCGCCGCGACATCTGGAACGCGAATAGCTGGGCCAACAACTCGGCGGGGCGCGCGAGGCCGAAAGAGCGGCAGAACGAGGTCGGCGGCGCCGCCGGCGGTCCGGTGTTCATCCCGAAGGTGTATGACGGCCGGGACAAGACGTTCTTCTTCTTCACCTACACGACGCGCCTGCTGCCGGCGAGCATCGGATTCCCGGTGTCGACCGTGCCCACGGCGCTGATGAAGCAGGGAGATTTTTCCCAGCTCGGTAGCCAGTTGATCTACGATCCGGCGACGACTGCCGGCTCGACGCGGTCCCCGTTCCCGAACAACCGCATCCCGACGAGCCGGTTCAGCAACGTGTCGCGGAACCTGCTCCCGCTGATTCCGGATCCGACCCGACCGGCTCTCCAGGGCAACTACGATTTCGTGAATCAGAGCGTGAGCGAACAGTACATTTGGAGCCTCAAGTTCGATCACGCGTTCACGGCGACCAACCGCATTGCCTACTTCATGAGCATCGAAGACGGCAACGTCGCGAATACGACCAACTTCGACGGTCCCATCGGCAACGGCCTCGGCAACAACACCCAGAAGCCGTTCAACTACCGCGTGAACCATGACATGTCGTTCGCGCCGACCTTCCTGATGCACACCACGTTCGGCTACTCGGCAACGCGGCAGGGCTGGGATAACCCGGCGCAGCAGGGTTGGGCTTCGCGGCTCGGCATTCCCGGCGTTCCCGCCGACGGCGACGCACTCCCGCGGATTGTCTTCCAGGGCGCTGCCGGACTGACACCGTACGGCGTGCAGGATGGGAAGGTCGCCAACGGCGGCCAGGACAACGACACCCTGAGCGTCATTCAGGGCTACACGTGGCTCAAAGGCAAACATGAGTTGAAGTTCGGCTGGGATCACCGGCGCCTGTCCACGTTCGGTTTCGATCTCGCAGGCTCCAACGGTCGCTACTTCTTCAACCGCCTGCAGACGGCCGTCCCGAACTCCACGACCGGCAGCGGACATGAGTTTGCAAGTTTGCTGCTGGGTGGCGCGAACGAGGCCGACAGCACGGTGCTGCCGGTCGTTCTCAACGAGATCCGCTACGCCTACACGGCGGGCTATATCCAGGACAACTGGCGCGTCAACCGGCGCCTGACTCTGAACCTGGGTTTGCGCTACGAGGTCCCGGTGGGCTGGCACGTCGAGGAAGGCAACTATTCGAGCCTTGACATGAACCGGCCGAACCCCGGAGCGGGGAACCTGCCAGGAGCCCTGGTGTTTCATGGCAACGGTCCGGGACGGACCGGCGCCTTGCGTCCCTTCCCGACCGACTACAGCAACATCGGACCCCGGGTCGGCTTCGCCTACCAACTCATGGACAAGACCGTCCTGCGCGGCGGCTGGGGCATCTTCTATCAGACTCTTGGCAACGGCGGCTGCGGCTGCCGTCAGGGCTTTGCCAGTACGAACAGCCTGCTGGGCAACGGTGTCGATCCGGTGTTGAACTGGGACAACGGTATTCCCGTGAGTGCCGCGTTCCGGCCGCCGCCGATCCTGGATCCGACGCTGTCGAACTTCCAGAACATCGATTTCCTGGGACCGAACTACGGTCGGGCTCCTCGCGTGTACAACTGGAGCTTTAACATCCAGCACGAGGTGAAGCGCTTCCTCATCGATGTGGGCTACGTCGGCAACCAGGGCAATGGATTGAACTCCACGATCACCCAGAATCAGTTGCCTGTGAGCCAGCTTTCCCTCGGCAGCCTGCTGACGCAGCCGCTGAGTTCGCAGGCGGCGATCGACGCTGGTTTCCGCGCTCCGTACGCCGGCTACCCGAACCGGTCGGTGGCGCAGTCGCTGCGGCCGTTCCCGCAGTATCTCGATGTCTGGAGCCGCAACTCCGGGCAGGGCCAGACTTGGTACGACGCCTTCCAGGCCAAGCTGGAGCGCCGGTTTGGCGGCTTCCAGTTGCTGGCGGCCTACACCTGGTCCAAGTCCCTCGGCAACCAGCACTGGCGGCAGATCTTCAGCCAGAACTTCAACATCGGCGCGCAGGACGCCTACAACCTCGACGATATGAAGTCGTTTAACCCGTTCGATCAGCCGCACGTGTTTAACGTGCTCTGGTCGTACGACCTGCCGTTCGGCAAGGGCCAGCGCTTCGCCGGCACGATGCACCCGATCGCGAACGCCTTCATCCAGGGCTGGACCCTCAGCGGCGCGCAGCGCTACTATTCGGGCAACCTGATCCAGTTGGTGACGCCAGGCAACCCGCTCGCGTCCACCATCTTCTCCACGGCAACCAAGGCGAACTACAGCGGCGGAGCGATCCGTACCGGCATCAACCGCACGGACCTGAATCCCAACGATCCGAGCACGCGCTGGTTCAACACGAACGTGTTCTCCGCCGCGGCGCCCTTCACCCTCGGGACGGCGGCTCTCTACCACACGGACTTCCGCCAACCCCCGATCGCATTCGAGAATTTCTCGATCTCAAAGCGGACGGTCCTCTGGGAGAACGAGAAGAACCCTGTGGAACTTCAGTACCGCGCGGACATGTTCAACCTGTTCAACCGGACCCGCTTCGGCGGCGTCAACGGCCAGGTGGGCAACGCGAACTTCGGCCGCCCGACAGGACCACAGGTTGGCGCCCGCGCCATCACGATGGGTCTGCGCCTGAATTTCTAGACCCTGGACCCTGTTTCACGCTCAAGGGCCGCCCTTCGGGGCGGCCCTTTTTGCATGGTAGCCTCACGTTAAAATGAAGTAAGAGTTGCCGGGACGCCAAGCCCGGCTCTCCGGAAAGGGCGGTGTCCCATGATGTCTCGTCCCACCCGGCGTGAGTTCGGCGTCGAACTCATCGGCATTACGTTAGCCGGCGGCGTCCTGGCAGGATGCACCGTGCCGGCCGAGGCACGGCCGGTCACAGGCTCCCGCAAAGGCTGGTCCCCCGGATATCTCCACCTTGAACAAACGGGCGAACTCGCCACGCGTGAAGCGGCGTTGCGGGCTATGTACAAGAGTTGCCGTCTCTGCCCGCGGGCCTGCGGCGTGGACCGGCAGCACGGCGAGATTGGCGTTTGCGGCCTGCCCGGACGGCTCAAGATCGCCTCCTCGCATCCCCACTTCGGCGAGGAGCGCCCGCTGGTCGGACGCGGCGGCTCCGGCACAATCTTCTTCAGCCACTGCAACCTGCTGTGCGAATTCTGCCAGAACTGGCCCATCAACCACCGCGGCGATGGCGTCTGGCACAGCGACCGCGATTGCGCGCGCCTCATGATCGCGCTGCAGGACCAGGGATGCCACAACATCAACCTCGTCACGCCGTCGCATTGCGTGCCCAGCATCGTTTCGGCGCTGCGGGTCGCGATCGGGCGGGGGTTGCGCCTGCCGCTGGTCTACAACTGCAGCGGCTACGAGCCGGTGGAAGTCCTGCGTCTGCTGGACGGGATCGTCGACATCTATTTGCCGGATTTCAAGTTCACCGATCCGGAGGCGGCGGCGCGCATCGCGCGCGGTGTGTCCGACTACCCGCAGGTGGCGCGCGCGGCGATTCGCGAGATGCACCGGCAGGTGGGTCCCCTCACGGTGGACGAAAACGGCATCGCGTTCCGCGGCTTACTCGTGCGGCACCTGGTGCTGCCCAACAATCAGGCGGGAACGGACCGCTTCGTCGAGTGGATGGCTGAGGATCTGGGCCCTGATACGTCGATCAACATCATGGGGCAATATCGTCCCGAGCACCGGGCCAGCCAATTCCCTGAGATCGCACGCCGCGTGACTCGCGCGGAGTACCGGCAGGCGCTCGACTGGGCCAGGCGGGCGGGGTTCAAGACGACGTCGTTGTGAGAGGGATGCAGAGGGCGGCGAGCGCCGCCCTCCGTTCAACTCCGGCGAGGCTCAGACGACCTTGACGAAGATAATGACCAACGTGTAAAGCGCCAGGGACTCGATCAGAATCAGACCGAGCAGCAGCGCGAAGCGGATCGATCCGAACGCGCTTGGGTTGCGGGCAGTGGCCTCGGCGGCCGCCGCCACGGCGCGGCCCTGCGCCAACGCGCAGAACGCCGACGCGATCGCCATCGAAAAGCCGGACGAAATCGCCACCCAGTTGGTGCCGCCTCCATCCTGCGCCATCATCGGGCTCGCGCATGCCATTAGCACGAGCGCCAGGAGAAACATCTTGCTGTACATTGAGTCGTCTTGCTCCTTCGTATGAATTCGCCCCAGGAGGTGGTTCCCGGCAACCCGTACAGCCGGTCTCACACTGGAAGGCGGATAATGCCGGGATTTAATGTTCGTCGTGCGCGACCGCTCCGGCCACGTACATCATCGTCAACAGAGTAAAAATATATGCCTGCAGGAATGAAACGAAGACGTGCAGGCCCATGAAGATCGTCGGCATGACGAGGTACGTCAGGCCCAGGAACACCATCGTCACCTGTTCGCCCGCGTACATGTTGGCGAAAAGACGGATGGTGAGCGACATCGGGCGCGCGAGGTGACTCACAATCTCGATCGGAATCATGAGCGGCGCCATCAGCGGCATCGGACCGGCGAAGTGCGCCAGGTACTTGCCGACGCCGTTGGCGCGCATGCCCACGTAGTTGTAATAGCCGAACGCCGCAAGCGCGCAGCCGAGGGGGACCTCGGGGAACATGGTCGGCGATTCGAAAGTCGGGATGCTGCCGAGCAGGTTCGCGAAAAGAATGAAAAAGAAGAGCGTCCCAAAGAAGTAAACGTACCGCGATCCGTGGTGCCCGATCTGGTCTTCCGACTGCCCCTTGAGGAAGCCGTAGACGATCTCGAACAGGTGCTGCATCTTCCCCGGCTTGTCGACCGAAAGCCGCGGACGCAGCCAGGCGAACAGCGCCACCATGACCAGGCCGACGACCAGCTCCATGGACACCGGGATGGACCAGGGGCGATCGGGATTGTGGGCGTGCTCACCGATCAGGCCGAGCAGGGTGTTGCCGGCGCCGGCCAGGTGATCGTTGAAGAAGGCCGTCAGCCAAGGCTCATGATGTTGTTCCATAGAACAGTTCGTACAGAGTCGCCAAAAGAATCGCGGCTACCGGCACAAACAGCCCGGCCAGGGCCGCTCCAAGGGTGAAAGGCGAATATTTCACTATAACATAGGCCCCGGCGGCGATCAGCAGGTAGCGGAGTCCCGCGGCCATCGCATAGCCTGTCGGCGCGGGACCGCCTTCCGCCACCGCGCCCAATCCCGCCACCGCGCGGTGCAGCACGTGCAGGTTGAATGCCGAAGCCCCCGCTCCCATGGCGAACCCGAGCCCGGCCTGCCAGCCGCCCCAGATCCAGGCCGCCGCCATGCCCGCCAGCCCGACCCACAAGGCCAGCCGGAACGTGCGCCGGAGCGCGGGATCGGGTGCGTTACTGGTCATTCCTGAAATCGCGCTGCACCTGCTGGATCAACTTCACGATGCCCGCCACGATCCCCAGCAGAAGGAACACGAGCGTCAGATACCCGGTGCCGAACGCCCGGTCCAGCAGGTGGCCCACGACATACCCCACGAGCGCGGTCGCGGGCAGCAGAAAGGCAAGCTGGCTGTACTCGGCGACCTGCACCATCCAGGACTTCGGCTTCACCGGGCGGCGGTCTTGAGGGTGTGGTTGTTGTGGCACGTGAAGCAGACCTGCGCGGTTTCCGACGGCGGCACCGGCGGGTGCGGCTCGGCAAGTTTCTCGTGGCAGCGGTTGCACTGCACCTTCATCTGCGCGAGCGTCCGCGGGGCATGGACCCCGTGGCAGGTGCCGCAGTGCGCCGCCAGCTTCTGGCCACGCGCCAACACGGTGACGCCGTGCTTACTGGCTGAATAATCCTTCTGCGCATCCGTATGGCAGGCGCCGCATTCGGCGGGCAGTTCGTACCCCGCGGGGACGCGGTCCGGGGGCGATCCCCCGTTGGTGCTGGAATGCGTCTCGCTCTCGCCGTGGCAGGTGCCGCAGTTGATCTGCTGCTTGGCGTGCGGATGCGATTGAAAGTCCGTTGCCTGGAGTTTATGGCAGGAAGCGCAAATCTCATGCGCCTCTTGCGCGGCCACGGGAAAAACCAACAGGAAAAAGAATAGGAGAACAGTCACAGTCGCCTCACGAGGCTGCGATTGACGGTACGTAAGCCAGGCTGTCCGGCCAGGGCGAGGGACAGCTTCAACTCAGCACCAAGCATCCACATGACCCGCTCCACCCCGGCTTGGCCGAACGCTCCCAGACCCCAGAGCGGCGCGCGTCCTACAAGCACGGCTCTCGCGCCGAGAGCCAGCGCTTTCAGGATATCGCTGCCGCGACGGATTCCGCCATCCATGAGCACCGGGGCCTTGCCGCCAACCGCGTCGACGATGTCCGGGAGAGCATCGAGCGACGCGATCGCGCCATCGAGCTGCCGCCCGCCGTGGTTCGATACGATGATGCCGTCCGCACCGTTTTCGACGGCCAGCCGCGCGTCCTCCGGCGCCAGGATTCCCTTCACAATCAGCGGCACCTTCGTCGCGCCGCGCAGCCAGTCGAGATACTGCCAGGTCAGGTTCGGCGTGTGCGGCTGCCACATCGCAGGCAGCGCGGGATTCACCGGCTTGCGTCTCTCCGCGTCGCCCGGAACCCCTTCCCGCATGTACCCGTAATCGAACCGGTTGCGGTTGTTGCGGTCCCGGTTCGATTGGTACTGATTGTCCACCGTGATCGTGATGGCCCGCGCGCCGTTGTCTTCCATGCGGCGTGCATAGCCTTGCGCCGACTCGCGGTCCTTCTGCCCGATCGTGTTCGACCACCACACGAGCGGCTGGCCGTCGGCGATCACCTTCTCGGGTCCACCGCCGCCGGATGTACACACAACCTTCGCGTTGAGCGCAGCCTTCGCGACCGTCAGCTCCGCGTCCGGGAAGACCAGGCTCTTGCCGCCTGTCGGCGCGATAATAATGGGCGTTTCCATCTGCACGCCGAACAACTCGATCGAGGTATCGACGGTGCTGACATCGGTCATGACGCGCGGCACCAGGAAGTAGCGCTCGAAGGCCTGACGGTTGGCGCGCAGCGTCAATTCATCTTCCACCCCGCCGGCGATGAAATCGTACGCCAGCTTGTGCAGCTTGCGTTTGGCCGCCTCTTCGAACTCGTGCACATTGACCGGACCGAGGACGCCTTCATCCTGCGCCCAGAGAGGCGATCCGGCGACGAAACCGGCAAACAAACCAAGGGCCTGGCGGCGGTTCATTGCTTCTTCTCCTTGAGGATGACCGCCCGGTCGGCGGTCTCTTTCACGAGAAAGCCCATCCTGGGCTGCGACGGAGCGATGTCCGTTGCGATGCCGTACTCGTCAAGCATTTCCGACGTCGTCGGTCCGATCGATGCGACGATCGTCCGTCTGAACGCGTCCCGGACTCCGCTCTCGACCCCTTCTTCAGCGGCGATGCGGAAGAGGTGCACCACCTGCACCGACGTCGTGAAGAACGCCACGTCGAACTCACCGGCGGCCAGCCGGCGCGCCGCTTCGCGCAGCGGGGCGGTATCTTCCGGCAGGTCCCAGCCATAGATGCGGACCGGCGTCACCTCGCGACCCTGAATTGTGAGTCCGGCGATCAACTCGACGTTGGACACTCCGTACTCCTGCAACGCCACGCGCCGTTCCGGACGGGCTGCGACCGCCTCCAACAGTTCCCGCCAGGTGTTTGGCGCGGGCACCGTCACGGTGACAGGCACCTGCATCTCGCGCAGGGCCGCCACCGGCTTGGGCCCGCGCGCCACGACGGTCATGCCCCGCAGCACATCGGGGAAGGCCTCCGGTGGATGGCGCTCGGCGATCTTTTTCGCCAGCAGGCGCGTACCGACCCCGGTCAGCAGGATCATCATGTCGAAGCTGCCGCCGAACAGTCGCTCCGCGAAGGTCCAGGCGCCATCCTCGCCGGACAGCGGCGTTTCGCGCATGGACGGTGCGACGAAAGGCACGCCGCCCTGGCGGCGGATCAGTTCCGCCAGTTCCGCGCCGCGCCGGCTTTCGAAAGACAGCACGTTCATTCCGTCGAAGGGCACAGCCCGCATTATATGGCTACCGGCGTCCCAGGAAGCGCAACCGGACGTTGACCGCGCGCTGCTGGCCCCGGCCGAATGCCAGGAAGTCGGGCGAATCGATGTTGTTGTTCACCACGTTCGGATTCCCGCTGTTGGTGAGATTGTTGATGCCGAAACGCCACGCCCACATGTAGTGGAGAAAAGGAAACCGCCGCTCGAAGTGGAGATTCACGTTGAAATACCGGGGGTAGCGGCGGCTGTGCGGCGCGCCGACGAGGAACCCTTCCTCGTTCACAACGTGAAATGGGAACCCGGTACGGGCTTCGATCAGGTAGGCGACCGTTGTGTCGCGGGTCAGCCAGGGGATCAACCCGCTCCCCGGCTTCTTCGGCATCGGCGCCCAGCCCCAGGTGAGGTACCGGTGCGGCGTGTCCCAGGCCAGGCGCCCCGGGCTCTGGCGGGCGAAGATCGGATTCTCGAGGCTGAAGTCGACCACCGCGTCCGTGCGTGCCTGGGAATAGGTATACCCGGCGAACCACTGGAAGCGTCCGCCGAAAGTCTGCCGCGCGCCGAACTCCAGGGAGTCGTATCGGTCATTCCGCCAGTTGCGCAGTTGAAACGGGGTCTCGTCGAGGCCGACGGGATCGAAGTCGGAGAAGAAGCCGAAGCCCCGGGCGCCGGTGCGGCGGATGTACGTGGCGCGTCCGACGATCCCGGCGGCGATCGGGCGGTCCAGACTGAGGCTGAAGATCCGGTACCGGGGAAGGCGGAGATCGCGGTCATCCACGAGGAACTGCGTGGAAATGGGTCCGCGGCTGATCGCACCGTCGGGAGCGAAGAACGTAGCTACGGCGGTCTGATCCAGGTGGCGGCTCACCGTTTCCAGGTTGATGGCATCGTAGAAGACTCCGATGCCGGTGGAAATGCGTGCCCCGCCCATCCAGCGCGGCGCCCAGGCGCTCGACAGCCGGGGGGAGAGCATGACGTCGCGCACAACCTGATCCCAATCGATCCGCAGACCGCCTTCCACGAGCAGACCGGGCAGCGGCTCCCACCGGTCCTGGACATACTCAGTGAACTCGAAGTTCGCGCGGCTGGGCCGCCCGTCGCCAAAGAAGTTCACGGCGCGTGCCAGTGAATTATCGCGCCGCAGGACCCTGTATTCGTGGCGCTCCGCGTACTGCCGGAAGGACGACCGCTGCACATTGAGACCGGCCGTCACCTGGTGCGTACCCAGCCCGCTGATCGCGGGAAAGAAGCCCTTGGCCATCCACTCCTGGCGGCGCGTGTGTCGCGTCAGATCGACAAAGTAGTTGCCCCGCCGGCCCGACGGGCTGATCTCGAACGTTTCGCGGCCCTGAGGGCTCTCGCGGACCAGCCAACGGCTATCGGCAAAACCAGTCTCGAGGATGATGCCGCGATGGAAATAGTGCTGATCTTTGATCGTCGCGAGTTGATAGGTCCGGCGGCGGTTGAGCGTCGTTTCGGCAGGGTCGAGGACGGTGAGTCCGAACCGGCGGTCGCCGCCGTAGTTGTAGAGAAACCCGGTCGTGAGGATGTTCGCGGCGCTCAGGTTCACCTGCGCCCACGTCAGATTGCTCGACGAGAGCGCCCGGCTGCGGTTCGCCCCGTCGGGCAAATCGGGGATTGTGTCGATGTCGTAGAAGGCGTCGAACCCGTTCGAGAACCACGCGCGGCCTCGGGCTAGCGGGCCGGAAACCTGCAGCCGCGGGGTCCATTTGTTGAGGTGCAGACCGTTCTGATTGGAAGCGCCGGGAACGAAGTTGGTGGCGCCGAACCGCCAGCGGTCATCGCCCATCGTGGTTTTCAGGTCGACCGTACCGGCCGAGCCGCGCCCTTTTTCGGCCGAGAAGCGCGTACCTTCGTAGTCGATTGTGCGGACGGTCTCGATATTGACCCTCGCATCGAACAGCCCGGTCACGGGGTCGCTCACGTTGAAGCCGTCGAGGGTGAAGTTGGTCTGCCCGGTCGCGCCGCCGTTGAAGTGCAGTTTCCCCTGCGTGTCCTGCACGACGCCCTGAAACATCGGCATGGCGTTGCGGACATCCTGCGAGGCGGGATACGGCACCTCGAGGATCTGGATATTGGTCAGTTGCTTTTTCTCGGCTGTGGCCTCGGGATCGATCACGGGCGGGGAATAGGTGACGTCGACGTTCTGAAAGAAATCGCGGAGGTGATGGATGGTAATCGAGAGGACGACCCCTTCACGAGCTTCGACCGGTCCCTCAAAGACGAAGAAACCTTCCTGGGTGACCCGAACCCGCCAATCGCCCGGTTCCGGCAGGGTGACCTGGAACTGTCCGAGGGCATCCGCCAGTTCAACCACAGGCGGGTGTTCCCGACCCCGGAACTCGACACGAGCACCCGGAACCGCAACGTCGTTCTCGTCACTGACCCGTCCGGTGATGACCACCCCGGCGAGGCCCGGGTACGCCAGCGCCAGCAGGAGCAGGCAGGCCGCGTTGTATCTGGTCCTCAACATGCGTGGTTGTCACCCGCGTGCTGCTTCCAATTGTAGCCTTGCCCTTCGCCGATTCCGCTAAGCTGAAAGAGACGGTGGGAGAACCGTCGTGCCATGAAGATCGAAACACTGCTCACCGAGGCGGAAATCGCCGCCGAGTTCGCCGATGCACTGGAGGCGCGCGACCTTCCCGACAAGTTCTTCTACTGGTCGCCCTTCTCGGTCCGGGCGTGGCAGAAGCTGGCGCGCAACGGCGCTACGGAAAGCGGGCGGCAAGCTTGGGCCGCCTTGCTGGATTCGGCTCCGGACCTGGCCTCGCGGTTCGATGGCGACATCGCGCTGGTCAGTCTTGGCGCAGGTGAGGGAACGAAGGATTTGCCGCTGGCGCAGGCTCTTGCCGCGGCGGGTGCGCAAATCGAGTACTTCCCGGTGGACGCCAGCCAGATTCTGCTCGAGGCCGCTTGCGTCGCGGCCGAGCAGGTGGACATCGAGACGCTCGGCATCAAGGCCGACATTTCCAGCCCGGCGCATCTCGTCCTGGCAGCCGACGCCTCGGAATTGCCCAAGCTGTACCTGGTGGCCGGCAATACCATGGGCGGGCAGGATCCGCACGTGCTGGCGCGACAGTTGCGCGAGACCCTTCGCGAAGGCGACTGGGCCCTGGTGGATGCCGAGGTCTACTCCGAAGCCGCTCTCGCCGAGCGCGAGACTGACCTTGGTCGCGCCTTCGCCGGCGCCCCGTTGCACAGCTATGGCGTGCAGCCCGAAGACGGCGAAGTGCATTTCGAACTGAAGCGCGATGAGCGCACCGAGGGGCTATACCTTCTGGCCCGCTATTTCCATGCCGCCGGCGATCTGCGCGTGACGAGTCCCGAGCGCGATGTCCTGCTGCAGCGGGGTGAGCGGGTCAGCCTGAATTTCAGCTACATCTACACACCGGCTGCGTTCAGGAAGGTGCTGCGCTCGGCGGGGTTGAAGGTGGCTGCGGAGACGCGGAGCGCCGACGGCCGTTGCGTCATCGCCCTTTGCTCGCGGTAACCTACGGTATGGCCCTGTCGCCCCGCTTTCAGGAGGCGCTCCAGTACGCGGCCGCGCTGCACAACGGCCAGGTACGCAAGGGAAGCGGAGCGCCATACGTATCCCACCTTCTCGGCGTCTGCTCGATCGCCCTCGAACACGGAGCCAACGAAGACGAGGCCATCGCCGCGCTGCTGCACGACGCCGTCGAAGATCAGGGCGGCGATCCTACGCTGGATGCCATCCGCGAGCGATTCGGCGCCATCGTGGCGGAGATCGTCGAGGGCTGTTCGGATTCGAACACCGTCCCGAAAGCGCCCTGGCGTGAACGTAAGGAACGGCACCTGGCCCATCTGCGGACCGCTGGCCCATCGGTGCGACTCGTTTCCGCGGCGGACAAGCTGCACAACGCGCGATCGATGCTGTCCGATTACCACGCGGTCGGTGATGCTCTCTGGGAACGCTTCCGCGGCAAACGCGACGGGACGCTCTGGTATTACCGGGCGTTTCTGGAAACGATGGGAGCGGATGGCCCCCACAAGTTACTCGCGGAACTGCGCAGGACGGTCGCGGAGATCGAGGAATTGGTCAACGAGCGCGTGTAGGGGTTAGCGTCCGAGCCAGATCGAACGTGAGTCAACATCGTTCAAACTGGCGGAAGGGGTGGGATTCGAACCCACGAACGGCTTTCACCGTCGGCGGTTTTCAAGACCGCTGCCATCAACCGCTCGGCCACCCTTCCGCTTTGGTTATTGTACCGTTCCCTATCGCACTCCGATCGTGACACCGAGCGGGCTGAGAGTGCCGCCCACACGAAGCTGCAGCGGCACGCTGCCCCCGACCGGAGCCGTCAGGGGGATCACGACGTTCACCTGCAGCGCGCCCGCCACCAAAGACGGCGCTGAACCGGCGTACTGGATGTTCGCCGCCGGCACCTCGATGCCGCCGATCAGCACGCCCACCGGCAGCAGCGGACGCGGGGGGCTGCCGCCTGTCACCGCGCCGTCGATTCCCGGCGGATTCGTCTGCCCCTCTCCGGTTGCGTAGATCACAATCACCTCACCGCGGGCGGCGGTGTTCACACTTGAGTTGACCGTCCCGTTCTGGTTGAGGACAGCGCCCTGGTTGCGCCCGCTCGCGTCGAGCGTAAAGATCCCCGGCGCGGCGGGCTCCACGCGAATATCGATGGGAAGCGAGCGGACGCCGAGATACTCCACCTCCACGCGCACGCCGAACCGGTTGGCGATCGAGTACGGCGCCACGCCGTTGATCTGGCTGCTGGACACGTACGTCAGCGGCGCGGGCGTGCCGTCGAACAGCACGCGCACGTTGCCCAGCGTTGTCGTGACGCGGCCGTTCGGTCCGATCTGCGTTTCCTGCGGCGTCGCCGGGCCGATATTCGCGCCGTAGACGGTGAAGATCATGCCGGCGGCGACCGGGGTCGGCGTCTGCGACGCGGCGTTGACGAAATTCGTGATAGCCGGACGCAGCGCGGCCGTCACCGTCAGCGTCACAGGCACACTGACGACGCCTCCGCCCGTGGGCCGCAACCGCACCGCCCCGGTGAACGATCCGGGAGTCAGGGCGGCGATATTGATGCCTACGGAAAGCGTGGACGGCGTAGTGCCCGAGGTGGGGGTCACGGTCAGCCAGTTTCCGCCGGACTCGGTGAACGGCTCCGCCGTGAATCCCACGTTGGCGCCGCCGGCGATCACGTCAAGGGGCCGGACGGCGGGAACGGGTCCGCCGATGTCGTAGGCGAACGCCAGCGACGTTGGTGCGGCGGTCAACGGACTTCCGGTGACCGTCAGTTGCACGGAGATGACGGCAGGATTGTTCTGCGCGCCGGGCACCGTGATCGTGACGGAGCCGGTATAGGTACCCGCGGCAAGTGTCGCCTGGTTGACCGAGACGCTGATCGTCCCGGGAGTGGTGCCTTCCGCCGGAGTCGCGGCGAGCCAGGGTCCGCCGGTCGCGGTCGACGTCGCAACGGTGAAGTCAGCCGGACCGGCCGACGTCGTGACCGTCAGGGGCTGTGCCGCCGGCGCCGCACCGCCCGCCTGGGCCGAGAACGTCAGGAGATTCGGCGTGACGCTGATCACCTGCGGAGGCGTCACCGTGAGCGTCACCGGAATGACGCGGGGTGAGTTGGCGGCGCCCGCGGACGTGATGGTCACGGTTCCGTTGTAGGTCCCGGGCGCGAGGTCCGCTCCGCCCGCTGTCACCTGCACCTGGCCTGTCGTGGACCCGCTCTGCGGAGTCGCCGAGAGCCATCCTCCCCCGGTCGAAGCGGCTGCTGAAACCGTATAATTCAGGGCGCTCGACGAACTGGATACGGTCAGAGTCTGCGCCGGAGGCGCTGGTCCGCCCGAGATGCGAGTAAACGATAACGTCGCCGGGGCCACCTCAAGACTGGCTCCCGAAGTCACTTCGAGCCGCACCTGGACCTGCTGCGGGCTGTTCGGCACGCCATCCGCCGACACCGTGACCGTCCCGGTGTAAACGCCGACAGCGAGACCCGCGGGATTGGCGATGATATTCAAGTTGCGCGGCGTCGTTCCGCCGGTGGGGCCGATGAGCAGCCAGTCTCCGTTGTTGGACGTGGTGGAAGCGACTGTGAAGGGCAACGGGTTCCCTGTGCTGGTGACCGCAACCGTCTGCGGCGCGGGTTGCGTGCCGCCGACCTGGGTCGTGAAGACAACCGTCTGCGGGCTCAGCACCAACAAGGCGTTCTGGCTGACTGTAAAGGCGACGTTCAGATCCTGGGGGGTATTGGCCGCGCCCGGTGCGATCACGCGGACGCGTCCCTGATAGGCGCCTGGCTGAAGACCGGCGGTGTTGACCGACACCGTGAGCGTCGCCGGCGTCGTGTTGCCGGTCGTGGCTGCCGAGAGCCACTGCCCGCCGGACTGCGTGGTCACCTCGGTCGCAAATGAAAGCGGGACGCCCGTGCTGCCCACCGTCACCGTCTGCGGCGACGGGACAGATCCGCCCGTCTGGAAGCCGAAGCTGATCGCGGAACTGCTCAGCGTGAGCAAGGCGGCGTCGCCTACGTTCAGGCGCACCGGAATCAGCAAGGGACTGTTGGCGGCAGACCCGGAGTTCACCCGCACGGTCCCGTTGTATTCGCCCGGGAGGAGCCCGACCGGGTTGACGCCGACCGTGATGCTACCGGGCGTGCTGCCGGTCGAGGGACCAGCCGTGAGCCACCCTTGGCCGGTCTCTGTCGTGACTTGCACCTGGTAATTCAGTTGGGCGCCGGTGCTCGTGAGCGAGACGGCCTGCGCGCCGGGCGTCGCGCCCGCGGTCTGATGGTTGAAGGTGAGCGCGGCCGGCGACGCGCCGATCAGGGGATTCGGGCTGACCTGGAGGGTGACGGGAATGTCGACCGGCGTGTTCGCAAAGCTGGCGCTGGTAATCCGGATATTGCCCTGATAGGTTCCGGCTGCCAAACCGCCGGCCAGAACCGAAGCAACCAGGTTGGCCGGAGTCGCGCCGGTAAGCGGTGTGACGACGAGCCAGCCGCTCCCGGTCGAGGTGGTTACCTGAACGTTGAACGGCTGATTGGAGCCGGAACTGTTCAGCGAGATCCCACGATTGACCACCCCGCCAACCCCGATCTGGTGGAAGAAGCTGAGCGTCGCCGGTGTCACCTGGAGCGATGGCTGCGTGGAAACCGTCACGGTGACAGGCACGACAACGGTGCCGGACGCCGACACGATCGTCACCGAGCCGTTGAACGTTCCCGCCGTCGTCAGGACGGCGGTATTCAGGCTGACGCTGAGCTCGCGCGGCGTGGTTCCACTGACCGGGTTCACTGCCAGCCACTGTCCGGCAGCGCCGCCCGAGGCAGTGGCGCTGAACGAAACGGCGCCACCCGTGCTCGTGACCGAGAGCGTCTGCGCCGGGGGCGCGGCAGCCCCGGCCTGGTAGAAGAAGCTCAGTTGGTTGGGAGACGCTGAGAGGTCCGACGAACCTGTCACCGTGAGCGTGATCGAGACCGCGGACGGACTGTTCTGGATGCTGCCCGCGTTGACCGTCACGGCGCCCGTATAGACGCCTGGCGCGAGTCCGGCGGGGTTTACCGTCACGGTCAATGTGCCGGGCGTCACGCCACCGAACGCAGACAGGCTGATCCAGGTCTGGCCGGGATTGCTGTAGGAAGGAAAGGCCACGAAGTTCTGCCCAGCCGCCGTGGTGGTGATGGAGATCTGCTGGCCGGCCGTCACCGGTCCACCCTGCTGAGCGGTAAACTGCAGCGATGACGGACCGAGCAGCAGCGTGTTCGTTTGCGCCGTCATCGTGTCGGAATTCCACGCTAAAAGTAGGGTGGCGATCCAGATAAATCGGATAGGATTCCAGAATTTCATTGCTTTGCCTCCGCCTCCAGGAGCGGGTATTTGCTGGCTCTGGGACAGAGAGCACGGGATGGGCCAAACGGCGTTACGGCTTGGGGGCGGCTGCCAGTGCCCGAACGTCCTCGGGCAGAGCGAACCGCGAATCGGGAATGTCGGCGTTATATTCGATCGTCTGAATTGTGGTGACGAAGTCCTGGCCCATGGTCTTCTGGCGCAGGCTGTGTGCCGTGAGAATACCGCCTACGGGCCGGTAGTCGCCGAGAATCGTCTGCGCCGGCACCTCGCCCATCTGGCTGCGGACGATACGGTCAATCCGCACGAGCAAGCCGGTGGACACTTCGAAGAAGCGTGTTTCCGCCTCCCCTTCATTCGGCGTGAGGACTATTTTGTAGCAGCGGCGTCCGTCGATCTCTTCTTCGCCCGCGGTTTCCGCTTTGGCAAAGTGGTTCCGCCAGAGAACGCGGCTCTGGACATCGGCCTCGCGCAGGGCCGCGGCGCGCTCCGGGCCTGTCTTGAGCCTTGGCCCCAGCATGGCGGACCGCTCCCACGCGACGCCTTCGGCCGTGCCCTGTTCGAACTGGCCCACACCGGGAAGCTCCATCAGCACATAGCTCCTGGACTTCGCCGCCTGATAGAGCGTCAGCTTGCCGGCGATGTTCTTACCGGAGAACTCAATCGCGGCGGTTGCGTACTGCGTGGAGATCTTCTCGTAGGCAGCCTGCCCTCCGGTCACCTCGACAAACTTGTCCAGAATCTGCTCGGCGGGTGGAAGCGGAGCGGCGGCGAGCCCGGTTGCCCAGACGATGTATACGGCGCGAAGGAGAGCGGAGGCCATAGTCTGTCACCGCGAGCCGGATGGCTCGCGCAACCAGTGTAGCGCGGCTTCGAGCGCGGCATCGCGACCGGCCAGCAAGTCGGCGCGGCGCCAGGGCGCGGGTACGTCCGGCTTCACCCCAGCACCTTCCAGAGCCGCACCCGACGTACGGACGAATCCCGCCGTGGCGTACTGGAACCGGTCGCCGTTCGGCAGTTTCTCGATCACCGAGGGCAGTGCGGCGCCGGCGCTCTCCGCCCCAAACAGCCGCGCGCGGCCCGCGTCGCGCAGACCGGCGGCGAAGATTTCCGCCGTCGAAGCCGTAGCGCCGTCGATCAGGATCGCGACCGGGCCGTGAAACGCCGGCCGCCGCGGATTGATCCGGAAGTAGACGGGACCGTCCCGGGTCAGCATCGTACCGAGACTGATTCCAGGCCGCTCGAAAAACCAGCCGGCAAGGCCCATCGCCATCGCTCCCAGACCTCCAGGATTCCCCCGCAGGTCCACCACCAGCCCGCGTGCGTCCCGCCACCGGACAAGCGCCCGTTCGAATGCCGGCATCAGGCGCACGGGATCCAGGAACAGATTGAACGCCATCAGGCCGATGCGGTCTTCCAACTCCCGGATCTCAACCCAGACCGGTTGGGGCGGCAGGTAGCCGAAGCTGGCCATCTCGCCTTTGGGCTGGGCGCGGCGCACGGCGAGCACCACGGTTCGGCCGCTGCCGTCCTCGAATTCGACATCCACAGTCTCGCCAGCCTGTCCGGACAAGCGCGACAGGACTGCGCGCCGGACCCAGATCTCGTCAAGGTCGGGCGGGATCCGCAGGGGCTCGCCGGCGATCGTCCGGATGGCCCATCCTGGCCGGACGGGCGAGCCGGGCTCGGCCGAGGTGACGACAACTTCGCCTTCGATCAGCCGGACATCGAACCCAGCCACGCCGCCGCCCCCGGTCCCGCCGGGCACAACGTCATCCTCGAAGATAGCGAAATGGGACTGTCCCAGCCGCTCGAGCATCTCCCGCATGGCGGCGCGCGCTGCCCGGGCGTCGGCCGCCTCAGCCACCTGACGCCGGAACGGCTCAGCCAGGGCAGCCCAACCTACCCTGTCCAGAAGTTCCCGGTCCCAGTGCGACTCGGCGACTGTGCGGTGAATCCTGCTGAGGGACTCCACCTGCCGCAGCCGTTGCTCATCGGTCAGCGGCGCCGCAGCCAGGGCCAGCGGCAGCACCAGCGCGCAGAGGGTTTTCACACTCGCCATTATCGCCCGCGCGATACAATGGTTGATTAACACTTCAGTCAAAGGGAATGACGGCCATGCGAACCGAATGGGTGAAGAAGCGGGATGGGGACCGGGTCCGCACGCAGATGCACTACGCGCGGAAAGGAATCGTGACCGAGGAGATGGAGTACGTCGCCCGGCGGGAGAATCTCCCCGCTGAGACCGTTCGCTCCGAAGTCGCTCGCGGGCGCATGATTATCCCCGCCAACGTGCACCACACGAACCTCGAACCGATGTGCATTGGCGTGGCATCCACTTGCAAGATCAACGCCAACATCGGGAACTCCGCCACGACCTCCAATATCGACGAAGAGTTGGAGAAGCTCAGCTATTCGATCAAGTACGGCGCCGACACCGTGATGGATCTTTCCACCGGCGGCGATATCCCGCGGATCCGGCAGGAGATCATCCGGCACTCGCCCGTCCCGATCGGCACCGTGCCGATCTACGAAGCCTTGTCCCGCGTCCGGCGGATCGAAGATCTGACGGGCGACCTGATGCTCGAGGTGATCGAGGAACAGGCTGAGCAGGGCGTGGACTACATGACGATCCATGCGGGCGTCCTGGTGCAGCACATCCCTCTGACGACGAAGCGGATCACGGGGATCGTCAGCCGCGGCGGGTCGATCCTGGCCGAGTGGATGGTGAAGAACCACAAGCAGAACATGCTCTACGAGCGGTTCGAGGATATTTGCAGGATTCTCGCCAAGCACGACGTAAGCTTTTCACTTGGTGACGGTCTGCGTCCGGGTTCGCTGGCCGACGCCAGCGATGAAGCGCAGTTCGCCGAACTGAAGACGTTGGGCGAGTTGACCCGGAAGGCGTGGGAATACGACGTCCAGGTGATGATCGAGGGACCGGGGCACGTCCCGATGGACCAGATCCAGCTTCAGGTGGAGAAGGAACTCGAGTTGTGCCACGAAGCGCCGTTCTACACACTGGGTCCCCTGGTGACCGACATCGCTCCCGGTTTTGATCACATTACGTCGGCGATCGGCGCGGCGATGATCGGCTGGTACGGCGCCTCGATGCTATGCTACGTCACCCCGAAGGAACATCTCGGGCTGCCGAACAAGGAGGACGTCAAGGCGGGCCTGATCGCGTACAAGATCGCCGCCCACGCCGCGGATGTCGCGCGGAAGCGCCCCGGCGCGCGTGACCGCGACGACGAACTGTCCCGCGCCCGCTACCGGTTCGACTGGAAACGGCAATTCGAACTGTCGCTCGACCCCGAGACGGCGCAGGCGATGCACGACGAAACTCTTCCCGAAGAAGGGTTCAAAGAAGCGCATTTCTGTTCCATGTGTGGTCCGAAATTCTGCTCCATGAATATCTCGGCCAAGGTGGAAAGCTTCACAGCCGAGGACGCCGAACAGGTGCTGCAAGGAAACGCGAACGCGAGCCCGCTCGTCACACTTCCGTAGAAACGGAGGCGCGTATGCGGCAATTCGCTGCGGTACTGACACTGGTCCTGGGAAGTCTGGCGATCGCTCCGGCGGCGCAACTCGGTGAGGCGGCGCGCGAGCGTCTGGTCCGGGAGGTGCGCAAGGAACTGGTCATGCTCCCCTTCTATAACCTGTTCGACAACTTCGGGTTCGCCATCGCCGATGGCGGATCGACCATCATCCTGCGGGGCAAGGTGACGCGTCCGACGCTCAAGACAGACGCCGAACGCGTCGTCAAGCGGATTGAGGGCGTGGAGAAGGTCGTCAACGAGATCGAGGTGCTGCCACTGTCGCCGAATGACGACCGGCTGCGCATCGCGCTCTACCGGGCTATCTACGGCCACCCGTCGCTGAATCTGTACAGCATGCGGGCGGTGCCCCCGATCCACATCCTGGTGCAGAATGGCAACGTGACGCTGGAAGGCGTCGTGGCGCGCGCGGACGAAAAAAACATCGCCGGAATCCAGGCGAACTCGGTGCCTGGCGTTTTCGCAGTCACCAACAATCTCGTCGTCGAAAAGTAATCCGGCTGTAACGGGGCCTGTGCTTGAATCGAAGAGTGTCAGGCCCCTTTTCTTCACTCGATCAATGGGACGATTTCGTCAAGGCGCGCTATAGCCCCTCGCGGGCACGGGAGGAGTTCCGCCAGTTCGACGCCTCGGCTCCGGCGTCCGTCCACGCCTTCTACCACGAGAACCACACGAAGCAGACTGTGTCCTTCGTTCTGGACCAGAAGGCCCGGTACGGCGGTCTCACGCACGGGGAGATGGGAGTGTGGGAAGCGATGGAGCGGTTGGACGCTCTGGTCGACGACAGCGACCCCGATACGGACCTTTCTCAGATCGAGCACTGTTTACAGACCGCGGAGGCCATCCGCCGCGACGGCCGCCCGCGCTGGTTCATTCTCGCCGGCCTGGTTCACGACTTGGGCAAGGTGCTGTGCCTGTTTGGCGAGCCGCAATGGGCCGTGGTGGGCGACACGTTCCCGGTGGGCTGCGCATGGTCGGACGCAGTTGTCTTTCCGGAATACTTCACGGGCAATCCCGATGCACGGGTCCCGGAGTACCAGACGGTGAACGGCATCTACTCCGAAGAGTGCGGTCTCGATCGCGTTCATCTGTCCTGGGGCCACGACGAGTACATCTACCTCGTCACGCGGGACTTCCTGCCTGAGGAGGCGCAGTACATGCTGCGCTACCATTCCTTCTACCCCTGCCACCGGGAAGGAGCGTACTCACACCTGATGAACGGCAAAGACAGAACGCTGTTCCGCTGGGTGCGGGAGTTCAATCCCTACGACCTCTACTCGAAGAGCGACGCCCGGCCGGACGTCGCGGCCGTGCGCCCGTTCTACGAAGACCTGATTGCCGAGTACTTCCCGGCCAAGGTTCGCTGGTAGACTGAAGGTTTAGGGAGTCTCATGACGCGTTATCTTTTTTCAGGCGCTCTTCTTGCAGGCGCTCTTCTTGCAGCCGTTCTTCTGTCGGGCTGCGGAGAGTCGAAGGCCCCGGTGGCGGAACAGAAGAAAGAAGAAGAGAAGCCGCCCGAGCCGGTTTCCGGCAACACCGCGTTCTTCCGGATGTATACCGCTGCCCGCGGCTGGGCTCCGGACGTGGAACCGCTGCGGCTGGTGAGTCTTCCGCTGGAAGGCGTGCCCCAGGAACCAGGCAAAGCCGGCGCTTGGCAGGCGACCTTTATCTCCCGGTCAAGCGGCCGCCAGCGTTCCTACACCTATGCGGTGATTCAGGGACCCGGCAGCCTCTACAAGGGAGTATTCGCAGGCCACGAAGAAAGCTACACACAGCGCCGGGATATCCAGCCGTTCATGATCCAGGCGCTCAAGGTGGATAGCACCACAGCCTACCAGACGGCGATCGAGCAGGGTTCCCGCGTCAAGGATTACATGGCGAAGAATCCGGACATGAACATCTCGTTCATTCTTGAGCAAACCCGGGAATTCAACCTTCCAGCGTGGAGGGTTCTGTGGGGTGACTCCCCGACGACCAGCAACTACTCGATTTACATCGACGCGGCGAGCGGTTCCTATCTGAAGACAGCACGCTAGCCTCGGTTCAGTACCGCTGGAAGATGAGACGGGCACGGGTGCGCAGATAAGCCTCTTCCCCCTGGCTGGCCGGGTTCGTCGGCGCCTGGCACCATTCCCGGTCCCAGAAGTCCTTTCTTTCGGCTGCCAAGGCCGCATCCTGCATGGCGTTGCGCTGCAGGAAGCGGCGAATCGAGGGGCTCAGCGGTCCGTTTGCCTTCTCGGGGTCCGCACCGCAGACGTGGCGGCTCCAGGGTCCTTCAGTCTGAGCGGTGGCCGGCGCCGTTAGCGGAGCGGGACGTACGAAGCGGTTCATCGTCATAGGCACCCGCGCCGACTCCACACGCACTTCCATGGGATAGATGATCCAGCGGTCGTCGACAAAGACCTGCGCCTCGACCCGAAGCCGCTCCGGGGGCGTATCCGCGGCAACCCACGCATCGATCCAGAACAGGTGCGCCGTCTGCCCTTCCACGACCGGCGTCTCCGGCCCGACGCCCGCCCGGAGACCTTCGATCTTTTCCAGGCGGTCCGGGATCCATTCCCCTCGGTGCTGCTCGTAGCGCGCCCGGTAGATCGTCAGGCGGAGGCGGTCGTCAGGGTTCTGCGCCACGTAGAAGTGGAAGGGCTTGCCGGGGGGCATGGTCACCGCGGCCAGCCACGATGCATACGCGTTCCTGGCGACGGCTGGAGACAGAACTTCTCTGACTGTCCCACCCTGGTCTGCGCGCAGAATGCGGCCGAACGGATCGATCCGTCGAAACTCCGAGTACACGCGCAGAGACTGCGCGGAGACTGGGAGGAACCCCGTGAACAAGACCAGAAGGAGACAGGCGACCCGTGACAAAACGTTCGCCCTTCATCGTAACGCGTCCTGCTATGCCTCCGCCTGCTGATGGGGGCGATAATACTTTCCATACGTACCGTAGTAGTAGTAGCTGTCGCTCATCTCCTTGTGGACTTCGTTGAGGACGATCCCGAGGACGTTGGCGCGGAGCCGGGTGAGAGTACCCAGCACCGAGGCGACCGCCTTGCGGCTGGTCTGACCAGCACGCCCCACGACGACGACGCCATCGACGGCCGTTGCCATGTAGAGCGGCTCGGCGAAGCCCGGCAGTGGCGGGCCGTCGAGGATTACAAGATCGTACTGCGTGGATGCCTCTTCGAGGATCTCGAGCAGCCGCCGTTCGAGGAGTTCCGACGCCCTGCGCGACACCGGGCCGGCCGTGAGGACATCGAGATCCGGCAGGTGGTCGAGTTTCGTCAGCGCCTCTGTCCAGGGCATGTCCGACAGAATCACGTTGGACAGGCCGACGGCAGCCGAGAGACCCAACTTCCGGTGGACGCTTGGCCGCCGCAGGTCGCCGTCAATAATGAGGGTTCTGCGGTGCTGCTCGGCATGAGCCATCGCCAGGCGCACCGCGATGGTCGACTTCCCTTCTCCCGGTCCGGCACTGGTCAGCAGGATGGAACGCAGCCTCCGGTCGAAGTCGGTCAGGAGGATGGAGTTCCGCAGAGTCCGGATGGCCTCGTGGTAGCCGGTTTCGTCTCCAATCACTCCCTCGGCGGCGCGCACCAGGCTGGTCGAGGCGGAGGCAGCCGGGGCCGTCAGCCCGCGCCAGTTCTTGACAACCGGCAGGCTGCCGACGACTTCCGCGGAGAGCGTCCGCGCCACCTGTTCCGGATCCCTGAGCGTATTGTCCAGCAGGTCGCTCAGGATCGCGACGGCAAAGGCGAGCAGCAGCGACGCGAAGAAGGCTAGAAGGACGTTCAGCTTGATGTTGGGATACACCGGTTTCATCGCGGGCCGGGCCAGGTCCGCAATGCGGATCGAACTGTTCTGGAAGCTGGCGTTGATGCCGGCCTCCTTGATCTTTCGGACCAATTCTTCGTAAAGCTTCTTGTCCGCCTCGGCTTCCCGCTTGAGCGTCTGGTATTCGAACGAGCGCGAGTTGAGGCGGTCGAACTCCGTCTTCTGCGCGGACACCGCTTGGGCAAGCATCGTCTCGCGAGCAACAGCCTCCCGATACTCGACATCGACGCGGCGGGCGATGTTGACCTGGGCGGTCTGCATCAGGTTCCGCGCCTCGGCCAACTGCGCCGCCGCCTTCTTGTACTCCGGATGGTTGGCTCCGTAGTGCGCGCGGATCTCGGCGAACCGCGCCTGCGCGTCCTCGATCTTTTCGCCGAGCCGCCGCAGAGAATCACCCTGAGTTGAAACCTGGGCGGCTTCGAGTGTGCCGGACTGGACCGAGCGGTAGGCCGCCTCCTTCCGGACGCGGTCCGCCTGGGCGGTGGTAAATTCGGTGTTCAACTGCATCAGCCGCGAGGCAATGATGCTCGTTTTCTCCTCCGGATTGATGACGTTCAACTCCCTCTCGAACTGCGCCAAAGCGGCGCTTGACTGTTCTACCTTCGCCCGGAGTTCCTCCAACTGCTTCTCCATGAAGGCGGACAGCCCGGCCGAGGATCTGTAGCGAATATTGAAGGTGTGTTCCAGATACGAATGCGCGACCGCATTGGCGACGTCGGCCGCCAGCCGCGGGTCCGTCGACCGGTAACTCACGTGGACAAGATAGGTATTGCGCGGCCTCTCGACGCGCAGGTGTTTCAGTGCGATCGGCGCCTCCTCGGCGCCGGCGCCCCGCTCCTGTTCGGACCCGGTTAGCCCCTCCACCTCGAGCAGGCGGTACTTGCGCGCTACCGGACGCAGCACTGAGTCCGACTGCATCAGGCGCATCTGCGTCGCCAGAAACTGATCCGAGTCGTTGCCGCTGGTGCGCGTAGCTTCCTGGCCGATCACTCCTGTCGGCATCTGGCGGTCGATGTCGATGGTTACGGTCGACTCGTAGACAGGCTGGAGACGGGAGGAGACAAGGAAGGTCGCCAGCACGCCCGCCAGCACAAACGACAGAATCTTCCAGCGGTGCCGCTTCAGAATCCAGAAGTAGTGGCCCAGCGGAAGCACCGAGTCTTCGGCTCCGTCCCTTCGCTCGCGCGGTTCGTACGCCCCGGACGCATAACGCATGGGGTCGAGCGCCCTGTAGGCGTCCGCCGGGACAGGCAGGTTGCGATGAAACTCTTCGTTGACCGGCATGTTTCCCCCGTTTACCGCGTCCGCCAGATGAGCGCCGTAGCGCCGGCGGTGGAACCGAACAGGACGAGCCGTTCGATCGCGTTCATGGCCGCCCGCCTCCCGGTGGCGTCCGGAACGTACAGAACGTCGTCCGCCAGCAGCGGCACGTCCGGAGCCTTCCGGTCCATGATCTGCTTCAGTTCAATCTGGATCTCGTTCTTTGTGCCCGACGCCTCGCGCCGGTAGATAAACGCCTGCTTGTTGGCATAGGGAAGCAGCCCCTCGGAAAGCGCCAGCAGCTTCAGGACCGATGTCTCGCCAGCGTCACGCAGAGGGAATGCACCCGGCTTCCGGACATTCCCAACCACGAACACACGGCCGACGTCCGGCACCCGGATCTCCTCCCCCCCATGAAGCAGGACATTCAACTCCGGATCCGCTTCGTCAATCAGTCCCTTGACCGGAATCCGCTGGATGTAGTGGGGCTCGCCGGGTGCAGCGCCCTTCTTCACGGGCCGCGAAATCAGGATTTCGCTTCCCGCATCCGGACCGAGCCCCTCCGCCCGCGCCAGCGCTTCGAGCAGCGTCATCGTTTCGGCCGCCTGAAACGTCACCGGCTTCCGGACGGCCCCCGCGACGCTGATCGGACGGCTCTGGTATTCGAGAATCGCCACCGTCACAAACGGGTCGAGGATGAGTTCCTCTTCCTGCAAAGCCGCGGCGACGGCGACCTCCAGTTCCGCGGGAAGCCTCTCCTCGGCCTGAATCCGGTTCCGGACCATGGGCAGCCGGATGAACCCGTCCGCACCCACGCGGACCGTCCGGCTGAATTCCGGCGCTTCGTACACTGCGACCGAAATGAGATCGTTGGGCCCAATCTTCTGCGCCGGGAGATTCGCTGGGAGGTTCGCCGCGGTCACCTCAGGGGTCACCGCCGGACGGGATTGTCCGAATGCCGCCAGCACGAAGGAACAAAGGAGGATCATGCGTGCCATACGCCTGTACCATCGGCACCGGTGGCGAAAACATTCACTGAAAACCGGCAGTGGTTCGGAATGAATCAGGGATATTGCTAAAGGGCTATTTCCGTCTAAGAGCGAGGATGTATCCGGCCAGAACCACGCCCACTCCCGCCACGAACCAGCCAGGATGTGGCGCGCCGAGCTGTCCACTCGCGGTGACCGCAGCGCGGCAGACCTGCCAGAACAGCGTCGCCATCAGCCACAGGACTAACACCTTCACCCACGCCACGAGTAGAATCGATAGCCGGTAGAGCCGTGGCGCATTCGACGCGGTGACCGCGACGGGGTAATTGTGCCAGTGCGGGACGAACCGAAGAAAGGTCAGCAGCACGTAGAAGACGCCCCACAAGACCGGCAGCGCCAGGAGCGTGGATCGCGGCCCGAACGCGTCAGCCACCCCGCGGACGTCGAAATGCACCGGAACCTGCTCTGGAACTGCAGGCCAAAGCCGGAAGAATGCCGTTGCAATCAGGAAGAACGACGAAGCGGCAGCCAGGTCGAGCGCGATTTCGAGCGGCGTGAATGGTACGCGGACACTCGGGCGGGCCATCTTCAGGCTGGAGCGGACATCGTCTCGGCGCTCGCGGCCGCATGATAGGAAGAGCGCACGAGCGGCCCCGATTCGACGTGCCCGAAGCCGAGCGCCAGGGCATCGCGCTTGAACGCGCCGAACTCCTCCGGAGTGACGTATCGGGCGATCGGCAGATGCTTGGGCGAGGGCCGCAGGTACTGGCCGAGCGTCAGAATATCGACGCCGTGGGCGCGCAGGTCGGTAAGAACCTGAAGCACCTCCGCGCGGGTCTCGCCAAGGCCCAGCATCAGGCCGGATTTGGTCGGGGTCTCCGGGCCGATGCGTTTCGCGAAGGCCAGCATGTCGAGCGAACGCTCGTAGCGCGCGCCAAGCCGCACCTGCCGGTAGAGGCGCGGGACGGTCTCGGTATTGTGATTCAGAATATCGGGACGGGCGTCCATGACGATTTCCATGGCAGCGTGGGATCCCTGAAAGTCGGGCACCAGGACCTCGACACCGCATCCTGGGACCCGCTCCCGAATCGCACGGATGGTGGCGGCGAACAGGGCCGCTCCGCCGTCCCTGCGGTCGTCGCGGTTGACGCTGGTGATGACGGCGAACCGCAGGCCAAGAGCGGCGACAGCTTCCGCCACCCGGCGGGGCTCATCCTCGTCCACGGGCAGCGGCGGGCCCTTCTGCACCGCGCAGAACCCACACCGCCGCGTACAAACGTTGCCCAGGATCATGAAGGTGGCGGTGCGCTGGTTCCAGCACTCCCCGACGTTCGGACAGGCGGCGCTCTCACAGACAGTGTGCAGCTTCAGTTCCTGCACGAGGCGCTTCAGGGCGGCGTAGTTCTGGCCGGCCGGCGCCGGAGCGCGAAGCCACTTCGGGCGAGCTGAGGGCGAGGCGATGTGAACGAGCACTAGCTCCTATTTTAGCTGTTCGGTCATGGTCACCGGCTCGGAGAGGCGGAAGCGGATCAGGGTCTCGGAGCGGATCGCAGCATCCTTGCCGCGGGTCGCCATGACGGCGCCCGTCCCGGCAGCTCCGCCAGCGCCGGCGCCGATGGCCGCGCCCTTCCCGCCGCCAGCGATGGCGCCAATCGCCGCGCCGATGGCGGCCCCCGTAGCGACGCGCGCCGTATCCGAGCGGCGCGAAGTCTCCCCTTCCACGCGGAAGGCATCCGTGTTGACGGCCACGCGCTGTCCGTCCGAAGAGCGGATCTGGGTGAGTTGGACCGCGAGCAAAGATGTGCCTTTCACCCTGCCGGCGCGCTCAGCCTCGACGACGCGTCCTTCCACTCGCGAGCCGCGGTCGGCAATGACGAGCCCGTCGATCACCAAGTCCTGTTCGAGCGTGCCGCTAAAGCCGTCACCAGCGCTGTTCCGTTCGGTCGACAGGGCTTCGACGACGCGCACCGGGATGAGGGTGCCGGCTGGAATGGTCCCTCGCGGGGCGGAGGCGGCGGAAGCGGGGCGGGCTCCGCGGGAGCGACTCTGGCCGCAACCGGCGGCGCCGGCGTGGGCGGCTCGTCGGCTACTGGAGCAGCGGGAGGCGGCGGCGGAAGGGCCGCGATGGGCGCCGCCTCGGGTTCGTCACGCCGCGGTGAAGGCGGTGCGGGAGCGGGCGCCGGTTGTCGCGGCGCCGCCCGTACCGGCCGAGTCACGGGTGCCGGAGAGGGCGCCGGCTCGGGCTGCACGTCGATCGCAGGAAGCGGCTCCGGCTCCACCGGGACGGGAGCCACCTGCGCCACCTCGACCGGCGCGGGCTCCGGAGCGGTCCACCGCGAAATGAAAACGCCGCCGGCCGCACCCGCCACAACGAGGAGAGCCGCCTGTGCGACCTTGGCAATTCCTGTCATGATCCCATCCTCCGCTCTTCAAAGGACGTGTGCCGCAGCCCGTCCGTTTCGCCGTTCGGATCGTTTAAGATGTTAACAGTGCGTGAGTTGTTCCCCTTAGCGTTCCGCGTCGGACCCGTCCGGATCTCCCCAGCCACGGTACTGGCTCCCATGGCTGGTGTCACCGATACGGTTTTCCGCCGGTTCATCCGCGGCTTCGGACATTGCGGCCTGCTGATGACCGAGTTTACGAGTTCGCACGGCGTCAAGGCCGCCGCCGGACGGAGCAAGCCGACCCGCACCCTCAAGTATCTCGAATTCGCCGCTGACGAACACCCGATCTCCGCCCAGCTCTTCGGAGCCGACCCGGCCGTTCTCGCCGACGCCGCGCGCGTCTGCCAGGACCTCGGATTCGACATCCTCGACCTGAACCTGGGATGCCCGGTCAACAAAGTGGTCAAGTGCAATGGCGGATCCGGTCTGCTGCGGGACCTTCCCCTTGTCGAGCGGATCTTCACCTCCGTCCGGGCAGCCATCTCGATCCCGTTCACGGTGAAGTTCCGCGCCGGCTGGAGCGACCAGGAACTGGTCGCGGTGCGGCTGGCGAAGCTGGCCGAGGATTGTGGTCTGAACGCCGTGGCACTGCACCCTCGGACCCGCGAACAGGGCTATAGCGGCCAGGCGGACTGGACGCGGATTGCCGAAGTGAAGGCAGCCGTCCGGATTCCCGTGGTCGGCAACGGGGACATCGTCACGCCGGAGGATGCCGTGCGGATGGTCGCACAGACGGGCTGCGATGCCGTCATGGTCGGCCGCGCAGCCTCGTCCAACCCCTGGATTTTCAGACAGATCGGACAATTCGTCGCGACCGGCCGCTACACGTGTCCGTCGGAATCCGACCGCCACGGCATCATGCGCGAATATTACGCCATGCTGATCGACCGCGATGAGCCGGACACGGTGGGCAAGATGAAGCAATTCGCCACGTACTTCACGCACGGGGTCCGCCACGGGTCCCGTTTGCGGGCGGCGATCCACCACGCCCACGAGGCGCGGGCGATTCTGGACTGTGTGGATGGGTTCTTCGAGCAGGAAGCGGAGGCCGCGCCGGCCGCTTGAAGCGCGTCCACCTCATCACGGACGGTTCCTGCCTTGGCAATCCAGGCCCCGGCGGGTGGGCGTTTATTCTGCGCTTTGGCACGCACAAGAAGGAAGCGTGGGGATCGGCCCCGCACACGACCAATAACCGCATGGAACTGACCGCCGCCGTCGAGGGTTTGCGCATGCTCCGCGAGGCGTGCGAGGTGGAGATCACGACTGATTCCGAGTACGTCAAGAACGGGATCAGCAAGTGGATGGCGAACTGGAAGAAGCGCGGCTGGCTGACGGCGGAGAAGAAGCCTGTGCTGAACCGCGATCTCTGGGAAGCGCTGGATGCCGAAACGGCGCGCCACAAGACACACTGGCTCTGGACGAAAGGGCACGCCGATCATCCGGACAACAACCGCTGCGACGAACTGGCGCAACGCGCGGCGCGCGACCAGTCAGCCAGCACGACGGGATAGGATAGTCAGCATGCAGCGGTTGACCCTTGGCTGGCTGGTGGCGTGCGGGATAGCCGCCGCGCAGCCGTATCAGGCGCTCCTGATCGACGGCCAAAACAATCACGACTGGCAGGCCACGACCCCCATCCTGCGGGCGATTCTCGAGGAGAGCAAGCTATTTCGTGTGACAGTGGCGACGACGCCACCGAAGGGACAGGACATGACGGAGTTCCGGCCGGACTTCGCCCGCTACCGTGTGGTCGTTTCCAACTACAATGGCGAACCGTGGCCGGCCGCAACGAACGCCGATTTCGCCCGATATGTCCAACAAGGCGGGGGATTCGTTTCCGTTCACGCCGCCGACAATGCATTTCCGGAATGGCCGGACTATAACGAGATGATCGGGGTCGGGGGCTGGGGGAACCGCAATGAGAAGGACGGTCCGTACGTGCGCTGGCGCGGCGGCAGGATCGTTCACGACGCAGTGCCGGGCCGCGGCGGCAGTCATGGCAGGCAGCATGCCTTCGCCGTGACGGCGCGCGAACCGGGTCATCCGATTCTCGCCGGGTTGCCCGCCGTGTGGATGCACGTCCAGGACGAACTTTATGACCGGCTGCGCGGTCCGGCCCGCAATCTGACCGTTCTGGCGACGGCGCACTCCGACCCGGGCACGGGCGGTACGGGAGAGCACGAACCGGTCCTGATGACGGTCCGGTACGGCCAAGGCCGGGTTTTCCACACCACGCTTGGCCATTCGCCGGAAGCGATGAGTTGCACCGGGTTTCGGACAACGCTTCAACGCGGAGCGGAATGGGCCGCAAGCGGTCTCGTGACGCAACCGGTTCCGGATGACTTCCCCGATGCGCAGACAGTGCGGCGTCGCGAACAGTGAGGAGACATCGGCAGCGTGCGCATCCTCATTGCTGAAGACGATCCGATCTCGCGGCGCCTGCTCGAGACCATTCTGGGGAAGTGGGGCTACGAAGTCGTGGTCGCCCACGACGGCGACCAGGCGTGGAAACACCTGCAGGGCGACGATGCGCCGCGGCTGGTCATCGCCGATTGGATGATGCCAGGGCTCGACGGCATCGAGCTTTGCCAGAGAGTCCGGGCGCGGGAAACGCCTCCGCATTACACATACCTTCTTCTGCTCACGGCGCGGAGCCAGCGGGAGGACCTTGTGCAAGGGATGGAAGCGGGCGCCGACGATTACGTGACGAAGCCCTTCGACGCCAACGAACTGAAGGTCCGCCTGCGCGCCGGACGGCGGATTCTCGAACTCCAGCAGCAACTAATCGAAGCGCAGGAGGCGCTGCGGGAGCAGGCGTCGCGCGATGCGCTGACCGGCATCCGCAACCGCAACGCGATCTTCGAGCTCCTGCGGCTCGAGTTGAACCGGGCGCAGAGGGAATCTTCGGATCTGGCGCTGGTGATGGCGGACATCGACCATTTCAAGGACTTGAACGACACCTTCGGCCACCTGGCCGGAGACAAAGTGCTGCGTGAATCGGTCGCGCGCATGGTGGCGATGATCCGGCCGTATGACGCCATCGGACGTTATGGAGGCGAAGAGTTTCTCATCATTCTGCCGGGTTGTGACGCCCGTGCGGGCGCCCAGCGGGCCGAGAGCCTGCGGCTTGCGGTTTGCCGGGAACCATTCGATACTTCGGAAGGGCGGATGTCAGTGACGTGCAGCATGGGTGTCACCTCCACCGCCGAGGTCGGGAAGACGGATGTCGACGCTCTGGTCCGGGCCGCCGACGCCGCATTGTATCGTGCCAAGAACAACGGTCGAAACCGCGTCGAAACCTGACGTGCCGCCGCGAGCGGGCAACGGCGCGAACGGGAGAGCTGCGGCTGCCTCCAACGCTCTTCCCATCCGCCTCATCATGCTCGCCACGGTGCTGGCGTTGGCCCTAATTGCCACGCTCGGCTGGTACGTCTGGTCATCGGTCGAGGCCATCCAGCGGGTACAGGGGCGGGAGGGCCGCCTGGTGGAGCTCACCGCGGCGATGAGACACCGCAATGAGTCCCTGTCGCTGGCGGCGCAACTGGCCATCCGCACGGCGGACCCGCGCTGGATCGAACGCTACCAGGAGATTCTGGCCAGCCGGGACGCCGTCCTGTGGGAACTGGAAGCCCTGAGCGGCGGAAAGCACACCGACCCGCTCGTTCTCGAAGTTCTCTCCGCCGGCCGGGAATTGGCGCGCGAGGAAGCGCGTGCGGTCGACCTGGCGCGCCAGGGCAAACAGGCCGAGGCGCTGGGAGTGTTGGCAGGAGAGCGCCTGCGGAGCCAGGCCGAGTCTTTAAGCGACGCCTCGGCGCGCGCACTGGACGCTCTCAGGACCGGCAGCCAGCAGACGCTGCAACGGCAGATCAGTCGCGGCAAGCCGGTGATGGCCGCAGTAATCGTCGCCGTCTCATTGCTTCTATTCACCTGGGCGGTCAGCTTGCGCATCAGCGGAGCGCTGCTCGCGCGCAGGAGGCGGGAAGAGGCCGAACGGCAGGAAGAACTGCGCCTGGCAGCGTTTGTGGGAGATGTCCGCATCGCCCTGGCGAGCGGATCAGACCTGGCGGGTGTGACCCAAGCCATGGTGGATCATCTGGACGCGGCGCTGGCCAGGATTTGGGCCGTGAACCCGGACCATGGAGCACTGGACTTGCGCGCCTCCGCGGGAATCGAGACTGCTCCCGACGATCCACATGCGACCGGCTTGATGGCGCGGGTCGCCGAACTGCACCGTCCGGTGCTCATCAACTCCCTTGACGCGGAGGCGACCACTCCCGCGGGCGCGGAGTGGATCCGGGCTGAAGGAATTGTGTCATTTGCCGGCTACCCCTTACTGGCCGAGCAAAAGCTGGCTGGGGTCCTGGCAATCTTTGGACGCTGGCCGCTGCCGGAACAGACGCTGTCGGCCCTTGCGACCGTGGCCGACGTGATTGCGCAGGGCATTCAGCGCGAACAGGCAGAACTCCTGAGCGCCCGCTACTCGCAGGATCTGGTGCGCGCCAACACGGCTCTCGAGGAACAGGCGGCGGAGCTCGCCGCTACCGCCGAAGCTCTGGCTCTGGCGCGCGACGCCGCCCTTGAATCGGCGCGTCTCAAGAGCCAGTTCCTGGCGAACGTCAGCCACGAGATCCGCACACCGATGACCGGCATTATCGGGATGACGGAGTTGGCTCTGGATACGGAACTGAATCCTGAACAGCGCGAGTATCTCTCGCTCATCAGGACGTCGGCGCATTCGCTGCTGTCGCTGATCAACAGCATCCTCGACTTTTCCAAGATCGAAGCGGGTAAGGTTGATCTCGATTGTGTCGAATTCTCGCTCCGCGAAGAGTTGAACACGATTCTGAAGCCCTTGGCGCGCAGCGCCCATACGAAGGGGTTGCGCCTGATCTCGGAGATCGCGCCCGAGGCGCCGGACGCACTGGCGGGCGACCCCGCCCGGCTTGGACAGATTCTCGTGAACCTGGTCGGCAACGCCATCAAGTTCACCGAGCAGGGGGAGATCGCGGTGCGAACGATCGTTGAGCGCCGCGATGCGGATCATGTTACGCTGCAGGTTTCCGTCAGCGACACGGGCATCGGGATCCCGCGCGAGAAGCGTTCGCTCATCTTCGAGCCGTTTACCCAGGCCGACGGCTCCACAACGCGGAAGTACGGAGGTACGGGTCTTGGCTTGGCGATCTGCCAGCAGGTCGTGCGGCGGATGGGCGGCTCCATCTGGGTGGAGGGAGAGGATGGCGTGGGCAGCACCTTCACCTTCTCCGTGCCTTTCGAATTCGCTGGAGGGAGACGTGTCCAGGGAGTCACTCCCGAAGATGCGGCGGCCGCCATCGCGTCGGTCCCTCCGCTGCGCGTGCTGCTCGCCGAGGATAATTCGATCAATCAGCGTTTGATCTCCAAGCTTCTGGAAAAGCGCGGCCACAGAGTTTCGATTGTCGCCAACGGGCAGGATCTGCTGCATGCCGCCGCCGGAAACGACTTCGACCTGATTCTTATGGACGTGCAAATGCCTCTTCTCGACGGATTCGAGACGACCAGGGAGCGGCGCCGTCTGGAACGGGATACCGGTGTCGCTCGTGTCCCGATCGTCGCCATGACGGCTTCCGCGATGGATGAGGACCGCCGGCGTTGTCTGGCGGCGGGCATGGATGCCTATATCGCCAAGCCCGTCCGGCATGAGGACCTGTTCGCGGCCATCGCGGGCGCCGTCCAGGGTCGTCTGTCGCGGGCCGCCGGTGCGCGGGAAACGGCGTAGGGCGGAACCAGCGGTGCAGAAACAGATCGCATTCCTACGGGCGATCAACGTCGGAGGACACACCGTGAAGATGGAGCGCCTGCGCGAACTCTTCGAAGAACTCGGCCTCGCGCGGGTCGAAACGTTCATTGCCAGCGGGAACGTCATCTTCGACGCGCCGGACCGCAGGCCGCGGCTGGCATCCGAGATTGAAACTCATCTCGAAGGAGCGCTGGGCTATTCGGTCGCGACGTTCATACGAACAGACGCGGACGTGGCGGCGATCGCCCGCCGCGCGCCCGTCCTGCCCGGTTTCCAGACGGTCAACGTCGCGCTCCTGGCGGAGCCTCTGACCAAGGCAGCCCGGCAGGCGCTGGGCGGCTTGCGGACCGGCATCGACGATTTCCACGTCCAGGAGCGGGAAGTCTACTGGCTCTGCCGGGCCCGGCAAAGCGAATCGGCTTTCTCGAATGCCCTGTTCGAACGAACGCTCAAGATTAAGAGTACGTTCCGAAGTCTCTCGACGATCGCTAAGCTCGCCGCAAAGTACCCGCCATCGTGACTAAGATGGGCATAGATGCCCGTATCACGCCTCGACGCTCTCGCCGCCACACCAGAGATCATCCGTCTGCTGATGGAGGGGCTCGCGCCGGAAGACGCAGCATGGAAACCCGCTCCGGACCGCTGGTCAATCGCCGAAGTGCTGGAACATCTCTCGCATATCGAAGGACATTGCTTCCGGGCGCGCCTCGAGCGCATGCTGAGCGAGGACGACCCGGAGCTTCCCGTCTACGATCAGGAGGCGTTCAATGCCGCCGCACAATACAGCGGACGCGATCCGGAAGAGTCCTTCGCGCACTTCGAGGAACAGCGCGAAGACAACGTCGCCGTTCTGCGCGGACTGGAGGCGCGGCACCTGAAACGCGCCGGACGCCATGCCGCCGCGGGCCGGATCACGATTGCGAATCTTCTTGCCCAGTGGGTGTTCCACGATCTTGGGCATATCCGCCAGATCGCGGAACTGGTCCGCGCACGGCGCGACTATCCGGAACTCGGCCCGTTCGCCGCGTTCTACTCCGTCCAACCGTGAGGCTGCATGCGAATCCTGTTGTTGTTTGCCATTCTCCTGTCTCTGGCCACCGCTGAGGAATACCCGCGCCCCAGGGGCTACGTGTGTCACCGGGCGCCGTCGCCGGTGACGATCGACGGCACACTGGATGACCCGGCGTGGCAGGCTGCGCCGTGGACAGACTACTTCATCGATATCGAAGGCGACCGGCGTCTCAAGCCACGCTTCCGCACCCGAGCCAAGATGTTGTGGGACGACAAGTACTTCTACTTCGCGGCTTCCCTCGAAGAACCGCACGTGTGGGGCACGCTGACCAAGCACGATTCGGTGATCTTCCACGACAACGACTTCGAGATCTTCCTCGATCCCGATAGCGACAATCACAAGTACTTCGAGTTCGAGATCAACGCGCTCAATACGGGCTGGGACCTGTTCCTGCCGAAGCCTTACAAGGACGGCGGGAAGGCCGACAACGGCTGGGAGATCCCGGGGCTGAAGACCGCCGTTCACGTCGATGGGACGCTGAACGATCCCCGCGACACCGACCGCGCCTGGTCGGTTGAGATCGCCATGCCGTGGGAGGCGTTTCGCGGCGGCGCCCCTCACTTGCCTCCGCTCGACGGCGATGTGTGGCGGGTCAACTTCTCGCGCGTTGAGTGGGAGCACGTGATCGTCGACGGAAAGTACCAAAAGGTCAAGGGCAAACGCGAGGACAACTGGGTTTGGTCCCCGCAGTACGCGATCAACATGCACAAGCCGGAGCATTGGGGCTACGTCCAGTTCTCGACGGGGGATCCGGGCTCCGTCGCTTTCCGGCCGGATCCTTCGCACACCGCGCGCATGCGCCTGCACGCCGTCTACTACGCCCAGCAGGAGCACTTCAAGCAGCACAAGCGCTATGACGCGAATCTGAAACGGCCGGACGGCGTCACGTTCCGTCTGACAGACGGCGGTTTCGAGGCGCGCGCCGGAGGCCTGGTGATCCGCCAGGACTCGCTGATTGTCCCCGAGCCATAGCCGTGCAGTTGCCACCGGAGTTGCGCGAAGCCATCGAAGAAGCAGCGGGGGCCTGGCGGCCCAGCGACCTCGCCGTGGCTGCGGCGGAGATCCACAACTCGTACCTCGAATCCGGAAGGGCGGCGATGCCGTCAGGGCGCCACGCCGCGGCCTACTGCGCGACACGCATGCCCGCGACCTACGCCGCGGCGGTGCACGTTCTGCGGGAGGTCCGGCTCGCCGCTCCGGAAGCCGCGGTGGACAGCCTTCTCGACCTCGGCGCGGGTCCCGGGACGATGCTCTGGGCTACCGGCACGGTGTTTGACACGCTGCAACGGGCAACGCTTTTCGAACCGGACCGGTGCATGCGCGAGACGGGTCAGGATCTGGCACGCCGTGCGCCGTTGCCAGCCCGCTGGGAGGCTCTTGCACTCGAAGCCAGCCCTGCATGGAGACAGCACGCGTTGGTGGCCCTGAGCTACGTCCTGGGCGAGTTGGACGAAGCCCGCGCGTCGGCGGCTCTGGAGCGCGCCTGGCAGGCGGCAAGCGCCGTTCTGGTCGTGATCGAACCGGGCACGCCGGCGGCATTCGCCCGGCTGCGTCACTGGCGCGAGCAGCTTGTGTCCTGGGGCGCGCATCTGCTGGCGCCCTGCCCGCATGCCGGACCGTGTCCTATGCAGGCAGGTGACTGGTGCCACTTCGCCCAGCGCGTGGAGCGGACCGCGCTCCACCGGTACCTAAAGGGCGGCGCGCTGGGCCACGAGGACGAGAAATTCTGCTACATCGCCGCGGGGCGCGTGCCCGGCCGGCCCGCGGCGGCGCGTATCCTGCGTCACCCGCTGCACGAACCAGGCCGCATCCGGCTGGCCCTCTGTACCCCCGAAGGACTGCGTCCACGCGACGCGATCAAGCGCCACAAGGACGAGTACCGACTCGCGCGGAAGGCGCATTGGGGCGGGCGGTGGGACTACTTCGCACAGCGGAACCCCGTATGATTCGAGGCGCTCGCCGGGTCGCTTGCATTGCGGCTTCCCGGCGTGTACCGGGCGCAGTACTCCCTGGCGCATAGGAACGATCCGCCCTTCATGATGCGGCCCGGGCCCTCCGCGTCCTCCACCCATTCCCAGACGTTGCCGGCCATGTCGTACAACCCGTATTCGTTAGCGTCGAATGACCTAACCGGCGCTGTGCCCGCGAAGCCGTCTTCGGCCGTGTTGCGGTGGGGAAAGCTTCCTTGAAAGATATTGGCCATCCACCTGCCGCCGGGACGCAGTTCCTGCCCCCACACGTAGGGAGCGCGTTCCAGTCCGCCGCGCGCCGCGAATTCCCATTCGGCTTCGGACGGCAGGCGCTTCCCGGCCCAGCGGGCGTAGGCCGCCGCATCTTCCCAGGCGATGTGAACAACCGGATGATTGCCGCGTCCTCCAAGATCGCTACCTTCGCCCTCCGGATGCCGCCAGTTCGCTCCAGGCGCGTAGCGCCACCACCGATGCGGATCCGTCAGCGTCACGGCGTCCGCGGGCGGAGTAAACACGATGCTCCCCGGCGGGACTCCCGGGAACTCGGCGGGGTCCGGATCGCGTTCCGCGACCGTACGGTAGCCGGTGACCGCGGCGAAGCGGGTGAATTCGTCGTTGGTCACCTCGGTCGCGTCCATCCAGAAGGCCGCGACAGCAACCGTCCGGAAGCCGGTGTCCGTGCTGCCCATCGAGAACGCGCCGCCTGGAATCCGCACCATGCCGTCCGGAGGCGCCTGGCATCCTGCGAGAAGCAGCGCGAGAATGGCGCAGGCCCTATCCTCCCGGCACACTGGGGTCCCTCTCGACCGGCTGCACGAAGCGGCTCAGCCGTTCGAACTCCGAGAGTCCCGCCGGGAGGCGCGCGGCGCGGGGGTCAGTCTCCTCGAATACGCGTAGGGTTCTCGCCCGCAGGTCCGCCAGGATCTCCCGGTTGGCCGGATCGGCCGCAACATTGCGGAACTCGCGAGGATCGGCGGCCAGGTCGTAGAGCCGCTCGTGCAACCCCGCCGGTCCTTTGCCGGTCTGGTAACCGAGTTCGAGATCCTTCTCGCCGGTTGCGAAGATGTACTTCCACTTTTCCGTGCGCAGCATCGCCTTGTTGTCGTGCATATACTCAGCGAACACCTGGTCCCGGTGGGGCCCGGTGCGGCCTGCCAGCAGCGCTTCCAGGCTCTGGCCATGCATGCCTTCGATCTGCGGGACGCCGAGAGCGTCGAGGATCGTGGGCACAAGGTCGATCAGCTCAACCAGGGCTTGCGAAACGCCGGCTTTGCGGCGGGGATCGCGAACGATCAGCGGAACCCGCTCGGCCTCCTCCCACATCATGTGCTTCTCGAAGCGGCGGTGATGGTCGAGCAGATAGCCGTGGTCCGACGTATAGACCACCAGCGTGGAATCGGCCAGCCCCAGTTCGTCGAGCGCGCGCAGCACCCGGCCCACGTTGTTGTCCAGGTACTCGACGGAACTGTAATAGGAACGCACGATGCCCCGTTTGTCTTCTTCGCTCAGATTGCGGAAGATCTCCGGAACCCAGTGGTCATCCTCGGGACTCGTCTCCGGCAGCGGCACCTCCTCCCGTGTGTAGTTGGTGCTGAACTCCACCGGAAGATTGAACGGGGAGTGGGGCTCGTAGAAGCTCAGCCAGACGAGCATCCGTTCCTCGCGGTGGTCGCGCAGAAAGTCGATGGCTTTACGTGCGAAGAAAGTCCCGAGGGAATCTTCATCGTAGAGCCCCTGATTCTCGGGATTGGCCGGCCTCGGATATCCCGTTCCGGGCAGGGTATCGGCATTTAGCCACTGGCGCGCCGGAGTCCGGAACGGCTGCCAGACGGGCTTGAAGCGCACGTCCGGCGGCGGTTTCCGCGCCGGCTTCGCGGCCAGGTGCTCGTCGTGATCCGCGGCATCGATGCGGTAATCGAAGCCGTGCCGCAGCTTGCTGTTGAAGTGCATCTTGCCGATCGCTGCTGTCCTGATGCCGCGTTCCCGGGCCTGATCGGCAACGGTGACCTGTTCCTCGGCAAGGGGCGTTTGCAGCAGGGTGACACCCGTGGCGTGGGGATACTTGCCGGTGATGATCGACTGGCGCGACACCGTGCAGATCGGACTGTTGGCGAAAGCGTTCTCAAACCGGGTACCCTCCGCGGCCAGCCGATCGATATTGGGCGTGCGGATCACCGAATTGCCGTACGATCCCACGGCGTGTGTGGCATGATCGTCCGCGCTGATGAACAGCACGTTGCGCAGCGGTTCGGCGGCGGGCCGGGAGCAGGAGAGTAGCAGGCCCGCGAGAGCAACAAGACAGAGCAGACGGCGCATGATCTAACCCAGCCGCATGATCCGCAGCGCGTTGCCCGCGAGGATCTTCCGGAGCGCGACGGGGTTCGGCGCCAGGCGGCGGACCAGTTCCAACTGCTGCCAGCCGGAGCAGGGGTCGCCTTTGCCGACGCGGTCGCTGCAGTCGCTGCCGTAAAGCAACTTGTCCTGGACCGCATCGAGAAACCATTGGGCGTGCTCTTCGTCGCGCCGCATGGCGTTCAGTCCTGATCCGGCGCTCAGGTCGGCGTACATGTTCGGGTAGTCCTGCAGAAGTCTCGTTGTATAGCCGCCGCGTTTGACCCTGGTGCGCGGATAGAGCACAGTCTGGTCGTGCGCGGCATCGATGTTGGCCCACCACGTCTGGGCGTGGCCGATGAAGTTGGTCTTCGGATGCCGCTCCAGGACCTTGTGGAAGCGGGTGAAGTGCAGGTTGTAGGCGTTGTACTCAAAGTGCAGCAGGACCGGCACGCCGTAGTCGCGCGCGATCAGGGCGACGAGATCGATGTGGTTCGAGTCGCAATCCACGTGGAACTTCTGCTCGCCAATCCCGATGGCGCCCTGCTTCAAGTACTTCTCCAGCGTGTCGCGTGTTTCGGAGATGTCCGGCAGTTCGTTGGCAAAGAAATAGTACTGGCCGGGATAGCGCTTCACCAACGCTAACGCGGCTTCATTGCCTCCGATTCCCGCCGCAAGAGAGTAGGCCCGTCCCGCGGGCAGCAGGATCGTCTTGGCGATCCCCATGACCTTCTGATGTTCCAGTAACTGATCCGCCGACCGCCCGGTGTACGGCGTGTGCTGATGGATGTCGACAACCGCGATCTCCTGTGCCATGGATGGAAGGGCCGCCCCCACGGCCGCCGCCAGAAAGGTCCTGCGCGAATGCACCATGCCCCGCAGGATATCACCGGCCGAATGTTGCTACATTAGTACCGGGTATGATCGTTCGGATCCGGTTGGGACGCGGCCCCGTGTTTCGCCGGAAAAAGGGCAAGAACCGGCACCTCGCGCTCGGCTTCGGTGCGTTGCTGACTCCCGCGGCTGTGATCGCGTCGATCTTCGGCCTGTGGCGCCTGGCCGCGGATCTGCAGATTGCCCAGGAGTTTGGCATTTCAACCGGTCTCTTCTCGCACTGGCAGGTTTGGCTGACGGTGGCGGCGCTGCTCCAGTGGGGCGCCTGGATGCTCAACCGGTACGGAAGCGGCAGCAGCCGGGGAGAGCCCTCCTAAGTGCGTCCCAACTACCGGTTTCAGACAACGACCTTCGGCCCGGGAGGGCTTACTCCCGGGATCAAGTGGCTGTTGATCGTCAACGTCGCCCTCTTCGTTCCCTACTACCTGGCAGCGGGCACGGAATTCGGCCGGACGCTCCTGCTGCTGGCACTGGCCCCCGCCGCCGTCGTCCAGCACTTCGCCATCTGGCAGTTGTTCACCTACATGTTCCTGCACGCGGGCGTGTGGCACATTCTGTTCAACATGCTCGCCCTGTGGATGTTCGGCACGGACATCGAGCGGCAGTGGGGCACGCGGCAATTCATCCGTTATTACTTCATCTGCGGGGTGGGCGCCGGCTTGTGCGACGTCGCCTTGAATGCCTTTCTGGGCAACTGGGGCGTGCGAACAGTCGGCGCTTCCGGCGCGGTGTACGGCCTGTTGCTGGCCTTCGGCGTCCTGTATCCGAACCGCGAGATTCTGGTGTACTTCCTGTTCCCCATCAAGGCGAAGTACCTGGTCATGATTTTCGGCGCCATCGCCTTTCTGGGCAGTCTCCGCATCAATAGCGGCGTCAGCCACGTTGCCCACCTCGGGGGCATGCTGTTCGGCCTGGCGTACCTGAAGATGGGTTACGGAGGCATCGGGCTGGCGTTTCTGCGCCGCGAGTACCAGGCCTGGAAAATCCGCCGCGCGAAGAAGCGCTTCCAGGTCTACATGCGGAAGCAGGGCGACCGCGGTCCGTGGACGAACTAGTAACCCCGCCGGACGGGGTTGCGTCCCCTGGGATATAGTCGAGACGGGAGTTCCTCTATGAAACGAGCCGCGAGTTATCTGTTGGCCGGACTCCTGGCCGTTGGGTTCGCCTCAATGGGTCAGGAAGGTCCGAACCGCGAAGTCCGCGACACCGCCAGGCCCCGCGCCAAGACCGGCAGCGCGCCCGAAGCGGAACTGCCGAAGATCCCGTCGAAGAAAGGCAAGCGCGCGGCCGACGAGGGAGAACTCGACGCAGGGCTAGCCTCATTCCGGACGGATGCGCAGCTCGTGAACGTGGACGTGGCCGTGCTCGACAACAAGGGCCGCTTCATCCCCAACATCCCCCAGGGCAATTTCCGGATTCTGGAAGACGACGTCCCGCAGCAGATCAGCAGCTTCAACATGGGCGAGGCGCCCATGACGGTTGCGATGGTGATCGAGTTCAGCAACCTGTATCAGCAGTACTGGAGCGAAGGCTGGTATCAGACCCTGATGGCGGCCTACGGCTTTGTCGAGACGCTGAAGCCCGAGGATTACGTGGCGGTCGTCGCCTACGACCTGCGTCCGGAAATCCTGTCCGATTTCTCCACCGACCGGCGCCAGGCGTACGAAGCGATGCAACGTCTGCGGATCGCGGCATTCTCGGAGAGCAACCTCTATGACGCCCTTGTTGACACGGCAACGCGTATGGAGGAGATCGAAGGGCGCAAGGCGATCGTGCTGATTTCTTCCGGGATCGACACGTTCAGCAAACTGACGTTCGACCAGACGCGGAAGTCGCTCCAGGGCGCCGGGGTCCCGATCTATGCAATCGGGACGCTCCAGGCGCTGCGCGAGTGGATGGATGCGCGCGGCTGGATGGGATCGATCCAGCGCATGGACTTCCTGCAAGCCGACAACCAGCTCCGGACGTTCGCTAAAGAGACCGGCGGACAGTCGTTCTTCCCGCGCTTCTACGGCGAGTTCGGGAACATCTTCGGCGCCATCCATCACGCTCTGCGGAACCAGTACTCGATCGGCTACTCGCCGTCGAACACGGCGCGCGACGGCAGCTTCCGCAAGATCAAGGTGCAACTGGTGGATCCGAAGACCAACAAGCCCCTGCGCATCGTCGACGAGAAGGGCAAGCCGGTGAAGTACCAGATCGTCGCCAAGCAGGGGTACAACGCGCCACGCGAGGTGGAGTAGGCGCCTAGCGCGCTCTCACCTGCGAAGTCAAGAAATGGATCTCGCGCGTTTCCAGTCCGATAGAAATTGATTGACAGGGCCGAAAGGCCTCTGTTACGCTCCGCTAGATTCGCTATGCAAGCTTCCCGTGCGAAGCGGAGGGTGCCCGCTTCGATCCTTCTCGTAGACGACAACAAGAGCGGCCTGGCCGCAAGGAAGGCGATCCTGGAGGAGCAGTGCTTTCAGGTAGTGACGGCAGCCAACGGAGACGATGCCCTGGTCCAGTTTGTCTCCGGCAGCTTCGATCTTGTCGTCACCGACTTCAAGATGCCCAAGATGAACGGGACCGAGCTGATTCGTCGGCTGCGTGAGGCCCAGCCCGGCGTCAGGATCGTCCTGCTGTCCGGCTGCGTGGCCTCGCACGGTCTTGACGAGGGCTCCACCGGCGCGGATGTCGTGCTAGCCAAGGGGCCCAACGAAGTGACCCACCTCGTGCGAGCGGTCAACCGGCTGCTGACAAAGCGCACCGCGCGGCGTCCGCCACGGAAAGCCGGCGGCGCGTCCGAAGCCGGAGCCAAGTCGGCCTGATCCCCGGCGCTATCATCGAAGCATGAGGCTTGTTGCGGCCGTCCTGGCCGCCTGCGCCGTCGTTGGGGCGCAGGAGAACTCCCCCGTTGACCGCTGGATCGGAGAGATGACGCTGCGCGAGCGCGTCGCGCAGCTTGTGATTGTCCCTTTCTACGGAGACATCCCGCATCCGGCAACGCAGGACTACCAGCGCTTCGTGACGCTGGTTTCCGAGACACGCGTCGGCGGACTCATCCTGATCAACCGCCTGCGCAACCGCTCGCTCAAGCGTGCTGAGCCGTACGGCGCAGCGGCGTTTCTCAACCGCATGCAGCGCCTGGCGAAGGTGCCTCTCATCGTGGGTGCGGACTTCGAACGCGGCGCGTCGATGCGCGTCGATGACATGACGCCGTTCCCCCACGCGATGGCGTTTGGCGCGACAGGCGATCCCGCGCTGACGCGCTATCTCGGCGAAGCCACGGCGCGGGAGGCGCGCGCCCTCGGCTACCACTGGATGTTCGTTCCGGTGGCCGACGTCAACAACAACCCAGACAACCCAGTAATCAACATCCGCTCGTTCGGCGAGGATCCGTCGGCCGTCAGCGCGCACGTCCGCGCCTTCGTCGAAGGCACGCGCGCCAATCCCGCCAACCAAGTCCTGACGACCGTGAAACACTTCCCCGGACATGGCGACACAAGCATTGACTCGCACCTGAACCTGGCGACCACACCGGCCGATCCGGCACGCCTGGAGGCCGTGGAACTGGCGCCGTTCCGGGAGGGGATCGCGGCGGGAGTGGACGCGGTGATGACTGCGCATCTGGCCGTCCCTTCGTTGACCCCGCCGGACCTGCCCGCGACGCTCGCTCCACAGATCCTCACCGGCTTGTTGCGCGAGCGGCTCGGCTTTACCGGACTGGTCGTCACCGACGCTCTCGACATGAAGGGAGTTGCCAGAGGATTCACGCCGGGCGACGCGGCGGTGCTCGCTCTCGAAGCGGGCGCGGATGTGCTGCTCATGCCGCCGGATCCCGACGCCGCGATCTCCGCCGTGGTGGTGGCGATCGAGAGCGGGCGGATCTCCGAGGCCAGGCTCAATGCCAGCCTCGCCAGGCTGCTCGCGGCCAAGGTGCGCCTGGGCCTGCACGAGGAACGCTACGTGAACATCGAAGAGGCAGTCGCCGTGGTGGAGGATCCCGCCGCCCTGGCGCGCGCCCGCGAGATCGCCGAACGGGCGGTCACGCTCGTTCGCAACGAGGGAGCGCTCCTGCCCCTCCGGCCGCGCGGCGGCGCGTGTTTCATCGTGCTGAACGAGAGCCGGTACAACGTCACGCAGGGCATCGCGTTCGTCGATGAGGTGGGCCGCATCGACCCGCGCGCGAGCGTCGTGTCGCTGGATCCGCAGATGCCGCAGGCGGACCTCGACGCCGCGGCGGCGCAGGCGGCCCAGTGCCCCAAGGTCGTTGTCGTGGCGTTCACGAACCTGGCGAAATACGCAAACGGCGGGCCGCTACCGGGACGATTCCCCGCCCTGCTGACGAAGATCGTGGCCGGGACACGCCCGGTGGCGCTCGTCTCGCTCGGCAACCCGTATCTGGTGCGGCACGCTCCCGGAGTGAAGGCGTATGTGGCGGCGTTCAGCCCCGTGCCGCCGTCGGAGACCGCGGCGGCCCGCGCGCTGTTCGGTGAGATTCCTTTGCAAGGCCGTCTGCCGGTTTCCATTCCCGGCGTGGCGGAGCGTGGCACAATGAGGGCGAACCCATGATCGACATCACCTGGCTTGGACACGGTACGTTTCAACTGCGCCTGGAAAGCGGCGCGGTGCTCCTGATCGACCCCTGGATCAACGGCAACCCGAAGTACCCCGCGGGCTTCGAAATCGAGCGCGTGGACACGATGCTGCTCACGCATGGCCACTTCGACCACGTCGCTGACGCCGTGGCGATCGCCAGGCGATTCAACCCCGCCGTCATCTCCAATTACGAGGTGGCGCACTGGCTGGAATCGAAGGGCGTGGGGCAGACCACCGGCATGAACAAGGGCGGTTCGACCCAGGCGCATGAGGTGAAGGTCACGATGACCCATGCCATTCACAGTTCGGGCATCGTCGACGACGGCCGCATGATCTACGGCGGCGAACCGGCGGGTTTCGTGCTGCGCTGGGAGGACGGCCGCAGCCTCTATTTCGCCGGCGACACCAACGTGTTCTCCGACATGGCGCTCATTCGCGAGCTGTACAAGCCGCGCCTGGCGTTTCTGCCTATCGGCGATCTTTTCACAATGGGACCCGACGAAGCAGCGATGGCGTGCCGGCTCCTGAAGCCGTCGCAGGTGATCCCGATGCATTTCGGCACATTCCCGCCGCTCACGGGCCGGCCCGCCGATGTCGCCGAGCGGCTGAAGGACCAGCCGGAAACCACAATCTGGGAACTGGAACCGGGCCAGCCCGTCCAATGGTAGATGAGGCGCTGTTGTGCGGTCGCGCTTGGGTACTGGCTGGCGGCGGGAACCGTCGCGGCCGGCTCACTGCTCTCGCGCGCGGACATCACGACACCGGCCCCGCTGCCTGACGGCAGCCTGCTGATCGTCGGATTCCTTGGCGGCTGGGAAGACTGGGATCACCCGAAGCGGTCGGTTCGAAAGCTCGCGTTGAAGCTGAAGGATTCCCTCGGCGAAGGCGTCTATGTCGAGACTGCCGGGAACCGCTCCCGCCGTACCGTGCGCAACTTCATCAGGGAGGCGCTCGACCGCAACAGCGACGGTGTTCTGCAGGCGGACGAGGCCGCGGCGGCGCAGATTATCTGCTACGGCCAAAGCCTGGGCGGCTCGGCATGCGTCCATCTGGCTCGCGACCTCGAGCGCTGGAACGTGCCGGTCCGCCTGACGGTGCAGATCGATAGCGTCGGGCGGCGCGACGATGTCATCCCCGGCAACGTGAAGCGCGCCGTCAATCTCTACCAGGCCGACCCCGGACCCATTCGCGGCTGCCGTGAGATTCGCGCGGCCGACCCGTCGCGGACCAGGATCCTGGCCAACCTGCGCCACACCTACCTGTTCCGCGACATCGATATGGCGGACTACCCGGCGCCGGCGCGCCTGTTGAAGCTCTCGCACTTCAAGATGGACAGCGACCCGCTCGTGTGGGCGGAAGTTGAAGCCTTCATCCGCGCCGAGATCCTGCTGTGGCGGGCGCTAGGCAATTAGCTTCCTGCAAGCGGCACAGAACCCGGCGGATTTGAGGTCCACACGGTCGATGGCGTGATTGGATGCCATCACACAGCGCCAGTCCATGCAATGGCGCAGTCCAAAGGTGTGTCCGAGCTCGTGGACTGCCTCTTTTTCGAGACGGTCCTGCAGGACATCCTCGCGGGCTGGCAGCCCGTAGAACTCCTCGCGCAGCCGGTGCATGGAGACGATCGCGCAGGGACCGCCAAGCTGCGCCTCGCCATAGACGAAGGTGAGGATGGGCACGAACAGGTCGTGTTCGGTCACTGCCAGCAGCCGGCCACGCTCGCCATGAGTGCGCGCCAGGACGTCCAGCAGGGCGGTGGAATGGTACTGGCCGCGGCGCGGCTCGTGTGCGAACGATGCGTCGATTGTCTCTTCGAGAACATCGCAGGAGAGGCGTAGGCGGCGGGCCAGCCGCGCGGCCAGGCTGTCCAGAGGCGCCAGGTCGAGCGGCCCAACGCGCATCAAACGCAGCCGCTCGCCGTTCACTTCAATCCGTACCGCTTCAGTTTGTTGTAGAGCGTCGTGCGGTCGATATCGAGAACACGGGCAGCCCGCGAGTGGTTGCCGCCGCACTCGCGGTACACGCGCTCGATGTGCACGCGCTCGATCTCCGCCAGTGACCGCCCGTTCGGCGCCTCGCCCTGTTCGAGGCGGAAGGAGAAGTCCGCCGGAGTGAGCTCCGGTCCGCGGCACACGACCATGGCCCGCTCCACGGCATTCTCCAGTTCGCGGACGTTGCCCGGCCAATGATGATTGACCAGCAGATCCATGGCTTCCGTCGAGATACGGGGCGGTTCGGGCCGGTTGGTGGCGGCGCAGATCTTCCGCACAAAATGGTCTGCCAGTAACGGAATGTCCTCGCGCCGCTGGCGCAGAGAAGGCATGTCGATGGCAAAGACGTGCAGGCGGTAATACAGGTCGGGACGGAAGGTTCCGGCCTTCACGAGCGCTGGCAGCTCCTTGTTCGTCGCCGCGACGCAGCGGAAGTCGACCTTCACGGCCTGCGTGCCCCCGACGCGGACGATCTCCTTTTCCTGCAGAACGCGCAGGAGGTCCGTCTGCGTTCGCAGGCTGATGTCGCTGATCTCATCGAGGAACACTGTGCCGCCGTCGGCCGCCTCGAACTTTCCCTTCTTGCGGTACTGCGCGCCAGTGAAGGCGCCCTTCTCGTGCCCGAACAGCTCGCTCTCGAGCAGCGTCTCCGTCAGAGCGCCGCAGTGGATCACGACCATCGGCATGTGGCGGCGGACACTGTTGGCGTGGATCGCACGCGCCACGACCTCTTTGCCCGTCCCGCTCTCGCCGGTGATGAGCACGGTGGCGTCAGTCGGCGCGACCATTGCGACGAGTTCAGATACCCGCTTCATCGCCGGGCTCTTGCCGACGAGATCGACCGGCGAGGCTTCGGCGATGTTCTCGCGCAGGCGTTCCACCTCGCGTTTGGCGCGCTGATGCTCCAGCGCCCGCGTCACCAGGTGAGACAGCTCATCCGGATCGACGGGCTTGGTGATGTAATCATAGGCTCCGCCCTTAAGCGCCTGCACGGCCGTGTCGACCGTGGCATAGCCGGTCATGATGACGATCGCCAGATCCGGCACGGCTTCCTTAAGACGCCGCTGCAGTTCCATGCCGTCCATGCCTGGCATCTTGATGTCGAGCAGGGCAAGGTCCCACTCACCGGTCACGACCGCTTCCAGCGCTTCCCTCCCTCCCGCGACGGCGTGAACGTCGTAGCCTTCGAGAGTGAACCAGCGCGCCAGCGAGTCGCGTACCACCAGCTCGTCATCGACAATCAGGATTCTGCCTCTCGTATTCATGCCGTCTCCTGCTCGACCGCGGTGGCGGGAACGGTTTCGGGGGGAGGCGTCAGGGGCAGTCCGATCGTGAAGACCGTTCCCTGTCCTGGCGCCGACTCCACGCCGATTGTGCCGCCGTGACGATCCACGATGCTCTTGGCCACGGCAAGGCCCAGCCCGGTGCCGTGGTCGTCTTCCTTGGTGGTGAAGAAAGGTTCGAAAATCTGTGGCAGGTCCTCAGCGGGAATCCCGGTTCCGCTGTCCCGGACGACCACGGTCACGCCATCGCCGTTCCGGCGGGTCGTGACGGTGAGTTCACCCCCCGATGGCATCGCGTCGCAGGCGTTCACAAGCAGCGCCAGCAATACCTGCTGGATCTGTCCGGCCTCGCAATGCACTTCCGGCAGATCCTCGGCCAGATCCTTGCCCAGGAAGATACCCTGCATTTCGGCGCGATGCTGCACAAGCTTCGCCGACCGGCGCACCAATTCGTTGATATCCGCCAGCGCGAGCTGCCGCGGCGACTGCCGGGCGAACGACAGGAGGTTGCGCATGATCTCGCCGCAGCGTTTGCTCTCCCGCTCCACCACGCGCAACTGGTCAATCAGCCGCTCCCGCGCTTCCGGAGACACTTCGCCGGCTTCGAGATCGCGCAGGCTGAGACGGGCATAGGTGAGGATGCCGAATAGCGGATTGTTCACTTCGTGCGCCACCGTGGCCGCCAGCTTGCCCAGTGACGCCAGCCGTTCGCTGCCGAACAGGAACGTTTGCGTGCGCTCAAGCTCGCGTGTCTTGGTCTCGACGTTCTCTTCGAGCGTCTCGGCGCGGCGTTCGATCTGGCGGTAGGCGGCGGAGAGCCGCGACGTCATTTCGTTAAACGCCACCGCCAGGCGCCCCAGTTCATCGCTCGAGCGAGGAGTGAGCCGGTGGTCCAGATTGCCGGCGGCGACCTTCGCCGCACCGGTGGTCAGCTCCTTCACCGGTCGATGCACCACTCGCCAGACGAAGATCAGACTCGCCGCCGAGAGAAGGATGATCGCCAGGATCGAGAAAAGCAGCACCAGTTCCCGCTGCCGCGCGGACTGGACATCCACGGCAGCCAGAGAGAGTTGAGCGTCGATCACACCCAGTACCTGCTGAGATGCCGGATGGGCGTGGCAGGGCGCGTCGGAGCAACTGGGTTCGTTCTCGATCGGCCGGATCACGGCAAGGACACGCTCGCCGGCGCCATTGACGAAGATGCGCGCCCGGTCGGGGCGCGGCAGGCGCGTGAGGGGCTCGGCGTGGGCATGGCACATGTAGCAGGCCTCGGCGTCCTTGTCCACCGAAGTGCCGACTTCTTCGAGCAGCGTGGAGAACTGGATCTGTCCCTCGCCGTTGAAGATGCGGACAACGTTAATGCCCGGCTCGCTCCCGATGTCGCGGATCGTCTGGTACAGCGCCTCGCGATCGTTGTGCAGCATCTGGAAGCGGGTCGAGCGGCGGATGATGTCGCTGACGCGATCCGCCGAGGCGAAGATCAATTCCTCGGCGCCCTGTCGCTGCAGGCGCAGGTTTACCCAGCCGAACAGCGCCGACACAATGACGGCGCTGGGCAGCAGGCACAATGCGAGCTTGGCGGCCAGCCCAAAGCGAAAGCGCGGGTCATTCTCCGTGCGCATCGTGTTCGGCGAACACGGGCAGATGCTGCGCCGCCAGGCGGAAGATGGCGAAGCCCAGGGCGATGATCGCCAGTGTTACGGCCACCTCGGTCCATTTCGGGATATAGCTGGTGCCCGACCCGGCCTCAATCCCGGTGATGCTGACGTTGAGCCGGTTCGCGATGAAGCCGAAGACCGCCATCAGCGCGCACAGGTACATCGCGCGGACGTTGCGCCGTACGTGGCTCCGGTAAAGCAGGAGAGCCGGCAGCAGCATGAGGACGACCTCGAGTCCGAACAGCCACGCCTCCAGGGTGTTCTCCATCGCCAGGTGCAGGACACCGCGCCCGGCCAAATCCATGAACCGGAAGACCAGCAGGACCGAGAGGGCTACGGCCAGGATCCGCGCCAGCCCGTTCACCAGGTCCCATTCGAGCGCCTTGCCGAAGGCTTTCGCTGAGTGGTACGACTCAAAGATCGTCATCGCCAGCCCAACCGTGATGGCGGAGATGAAGAAGAAGATCGGGAGCATCGGTGTGTACCAGAGCGCATGCAGCTTGGTCGGCACGATCAGATAGAGGCTACCGAGCGAAGACTGATGCAGCGTCGAGAGAATCACGCCGAGAATGATCAGCGGCACGGAGATCGCGTGCACGATCCGGATGGGCTTCTCCCAGCCGAACTTCTCAAAGACCACGGGAGAGAACTCGAGCGCCAGGACCGTTGTGTACAGCATGACGCACCAGGCTACTTCGAACATCACCGAGTGCGGGTTCCACATGATTAGCGCGTGCCAGATGCGGTCGGGCCGGCCGAGGTCGAACATGAGCGCCAGAATCACCAGCACGTAGCCCAGAAAGGCCGTGAGGATGGCCGGCCGCAAAATCGGCCGGTACTTCTGGATATTAAAGATCTGCACGACGGCGACGAGCGTGAAGCCCCCGGCGGCGAGCCCGACGCCGCAAAGGATATCGAAGCCGATCCAAATGCCCCAGGGGAACGAGTCGTTCAGGTTGGTGACCGCGCCCAATCCGCCCACAATACGGAGATAGGTGGCGTAGAGGCCGGCCGCCATCAGCAGTCCGAAGAGGATCCTCCAGATCGGGAAACGGCGCATCCGGGATTCCGCGGTGCGCTCTGTATTCACAGCAGGCATCGCGCCCGTCATCGCCCCTTCTCCTTCCCTTCGGCCGCGGCGACTTCTTCGCGCCGGTGTGTGATCCAGTAGATGCCACCCAGCAGCACCGATCCCACGGCGGCCACGCCCGGCACCGCCGACAGAGCGCGCCAGGTGAGCGGCGGCAGCGCTTCGTGGGGCAGACCGGTGTTCATGCCGAGTTGCTCGAACGGCACCGCTGAGAGGAAGAACACCGACGTGCCTCCCACTTCCGTGAGTCCATAGATGTGGGGGTAGTAGCCGTCGGGGTTCTCCGCGATGCGGCGTTTGGCCTCGGCGATCATTTCCTCGCGCGTACCGGACAGTGTCGCGTCGGCGGGGCACGCCTCGGTGCAGGCCGTCTTCTGGCCCGCGGTCTGGCGCTCAATGCAGAGGTCGCACTTCTTGATGCGTGGCAGACGCTTGTGCCATTCGTAGGAGGGTACCTGGAAGGGGCAGGCTTGCATGCAGTAGCGGCATCCGATGCAGCGGCTCTCGTGATACACAACCGGTCCTTCCGCCGTCTTCTCCAGCGCCGTGACCGGGCAGGCTGAAACACAGGTAGGCTCCTCGCAATGCATGCACAGGCGGCGGTTGTACCGCTCCTCGCCTCCGGCCTGGAACGTCTGAACCGCAGTAAGTTTATGCGCCGAGAGATGGTCCTCCGCCGCGATTGTCTCGTCGTACGGATGGTTCCATTTCCCGGCGCATCCTTCTTCACAGGCCCGGCAGCCGATGCAGTGCGTACTATCGAATAACAGGGCGAATGCCACTGGCTGCTCCTTTCTCTCGGACTCAGCCTACGACCGTGCAATTTCAGAGCCACTTCCAGTCAGGAAGAACTCAGAGGCCGTCTCCTTCCAAGAGATGTGGGGCAGTTCAGCCAGAGGATCTTCGACCGTGAGACCGCCATCGGCGGACACGGCGCCGGCCAACTGGGGCTGCAGTCCGTAGAACTGCTCGGCGACTTCGCTCATCCAGCGGCGCACCATTCCGGTGGGTAGCAGGTTGCGCATCGTCGACTCTTCGTCCGGCACATGGACCTTGATCAGCCAGCCTTTGCCGTACGGATCGTTCCGGACGAGCGAGGGATTTTGCAACGCTTCGGCGTTCACCGCAACCACTTCGCCCTCGATCGGCGACACCATCTCGACCTTCTCGCCTTGCCGGAACAGGCTCCATGCCTGCTGTCCCTGACGGATCCACTGACCCGGCTTCGGCAGCTCGATCCTGTCCAGTTTCCCCGCGATCGTGGCGGCGAAATCGTCCATGCCGACCCGCGCGAGGTTGGGCCTTTCGCGCATCAACCAGCCGTGTCCGGCGTGATACCGCACGGTTTGCGGGGCAAAAAACCCACCCACGTAGTCGGGTTCAGCCGCGGGCTCGGGTTCGACCTCGGGAGCTCCGGCAACGGCGGGAGTCTTGTGCAGCACGTAATCGATGATCGCGAAGACCAGGAATGTGAAGAGAACCAGAATGACCGTCATGATGACTTTTCCTTTCTTTTTGTGACCTTGCGGTCGCCTTCTATAAGGTCACGTTGAGGGCCAAACTCTGCCGGACCCGTGCATCACATTGGAACCAAATAAGTTACCAGCCATGGAGCAGCGATGGGCGTAGCGCCGAGAGTGTCGAAGAAGTCAACACAGCCTGCTGAGAATATCAGCACTTTGGGGGATTCACTCAATGGAATGAGAGACTTGGGACGATGTTGGGAAATTCAACGGCTAGTGAGGTGATTCTCCACGGAAATCGCGCCCATCCAGGTCCCAAGCCGCTCCAGGGCCGGTTCCAGCACGTCCCGGCTGGCCGCGTAGCACAGGCGGATCGATCCCTCGCCGCCGGCGCCGAACGCCACTCCGGGAGCCAGGCCGACGCGGGTTTCCTCAAGCAGCCGCCGGCAGAACGAGAACGAGTCGGCGAGTCCGGCGATGCGGGGGAACAGGTAGAACGCGCCGTCCGGCTTGGGCACCGTGACTCCGGGCATCGCGCGCAGCGCCTTCAGACAATAGTCCCGGTTGCCGTGCAGTTCCTCAAGGAACCGCCGCAGTTCCGGCTCGCCCTCGGCCAGCGCGGTTTCCGCCGCCTTCTGGGCGAAGCTTGGCGCGTGGGAGACGATGAATTCGTTGAGCTGGGTCGCCTTCCGGGCGGCGTCGGCACGGGCGACCAGCCACCCGACCCGCCAGCCGGTCATGCAATAGCTCTTCGAAAACGAATGCACCGCCAGGACTGCGTCCTCCCGGCTTGCGAGGCTCAGAATGGAAGGCGCCGGCTCTCCGAGAGTCTGTCCCGCGAAGTACAAGCGCTCGTAGACCTCGTCGGCCATCAACCAGAGACCGTGGCGCCGGCAGAAGGAGAGCAGCGCCGCCTGATCGGCGGGCGTCGCCACCCAGCCCAGCGGGTTCGATGGCGACGTATAGAGGACCATCCGTGCCCGCGGCGTCACCGCCGCCTCCAGGCGGTCGAAATCGATGCCGTACTGCTCGCCCAGGAGCGGTTGCGGGATCTCGCGGGGAATCGCGTTGGCCATCCGCACGCTCGCGGCGCCGTTGGGCCAGGCAGGGGTCAGGACGAGCGCCTCGTCCCCAGGATTGAGCAAACAGCGGATGCCGACGTGCAGCGCCTGGACACCCGACGCGGTCACGACAATCTCGCGCGACGGGTCAAGGGCGACGCCGTGCAGCATGGCGTACTGCCGCGCGATGGCCTCCCGCAACGATGGCAGCCCGGCATTCTCGGTGTAGAACGTGTACCCTTCGGACAGCGCGCGAATAGCGGCCTGTTTGATGAACTCTGGAGTGGGCCGGTTGGACTCGCCGAAGTAAAGCTTCAGCACGTCCGGCATACCCATGGCGATCTCGGCCAGCTCGCGAATCCGCGAGTGGGGAACCTGCTGCATGGAGGAAGCGACGGCGGGCCTCACGCCCGTATTGTCCCACGCCCCAGAACCGCGCTAGACTCCGAATTTGACCGTCCCTCCCGCTTTCCGCCGTCCACTGCCTTTGGTGCTTGCGGCTGTGCTGCTCCTCGTCGCCGGCCTCGGCGTGTGGTACGTGTCAACGGCCCGCCACCGGCAGCCGGCCGCCCTGCTGGCGCGCCTGCCGACACGCGACTCGCTCGTCCTGCGCATCGATTTCGCCACTCTGCGGCGCGCCGGCATCCTCGACCGTCTCGCCGGTTCCGCCGCCAGGCAGGAGAAGGAATACACCGACTTCGTCCGGGACACCGGCTTTGCCTATCAGCGTGACCTCGACTCCGCCTGGGTGTCCTTTCATCCCGATGGGTTTTTCGCTCTCGCGCTGGGGCGGTTCGATTGGAAGCGCCTGGAAGAGTACGCGACCGCCAATGGCGGGGGCTGTTTCCAGGGCCTGTGCCGGATGCCGGGCAGCGAGCCGTCCAGGCGGATCTCCTACCTGCTTGTCCAGCGCGGCTTGCTGGCTCTGGCGGTGAGCAGTGACGATTTCGGCGCGACACGGATGGCGGAGCCGGCCCGAGGCGCGGCGCTCGCGGGAAAGCCCGATCCACCGCCGGCCGCGGACCCCGTCTGGCTGTCGATCGCTCCAGCGCGCTTGCGGCGCGCGGAGACGTTCCCGGAAGGCACCCAACTGCTCGCCAAAGCTCTGGCGGATGCCACGTCTGTCAACCTAACGATTGGCGCCGGAGAAGGAGCGTCGTTCGCCGCGCGCCTGGAAGCCCGCTTTTCCTCCGAGGAGGACGCTCAACTGGCCGTTCGGTCGCTGGACCGCATTACGGAAGTGCTGGGACAGATCGTGGCCAAGGAACGCAAACCGCCGCCACCGGGAGACTTGATCGAAGTCCTGCTCTCAGGCCGGTTCACGCGCGAAGGAAGCGTGCTCCAGGGACGCTGGACGCTGTCCGCGGCGTTCCTCGAAACTCTGGCGGAGCAGGCGCCTTAGCCCGCGGTCTCCGCGCCTTTGACCTTCTTGGGCGGCGGCTCGCCGTTGCGATTGTCATGCTCGGAGTGGCAGGACCGGCACCGGACCTTCGCCGCCACATCGTCCAGGATGGAGACGACGAGGTGGTTGGTGATCCGCTTGCAGCGTATGCAGAAATCTTCGATATCGTCGCCAAGGCGCACTCGAGACATCGGGCCTCCCGTCCTCTCCATCCTATAGCGGGACATCCACGTGCTGCAGGATCTCGCCAATGATCCGCTCGCCGAGGTCCGAGCGCCGCTGACCGAGCGCGGCTCGCGTATTCACGACCACCCGGTGCGCAAACACCGGCACCGCCAGTTGCTTCACGTCGTCGGGAATCACATAGTCGCGGCCGCTGGCCAGAGCCAGAGCTTGCGCCGCGCGGTACAACGCCTGGGACCCGCGCGGGCTCACACCCAGCGCCAGGGCATCGTGCTGGCGCGTCCGCTCGACGATCGAGAGCATGTAGTCGACGATGGACGGGTCCACCGTGACCTGCTCGACGAGCGACTGCACCTCCAGGATCTCGGCTCCCGTGGCCGCCGGCGTCACCTGGACCGGCGGACCGCCACCGCTCGCGCGCAGAATCTCCCGTTCGCTTTCACGCGCCGGATAGCCGATCCGCAGCCGCATGAGGAAGCGGTCCAGTTGGGACTCAGGCAGCGGGTAGGTCCCATGGTGCTCCACCGGATTCTGCGTGGCGACAACCATGAACGGCTGGGGCAACTCGTATCCCCGGCCGTCGATGGTGACCTGGCGCTCATTCATCGCCTCCAGAAGCGCCGATTGGGTCTTGGGCGTCGTCCGGTTGATCTCGTCCGCCAGAAGGATGTTGGTGAAGATCGGGCCCTGCTTAAACTCGAACGCCTGCGTGCGCGCGTTGTAGATCGTGACGCCGAGCACGTCGCTCGGCAGCATGTCGGAGGTGAACTGGAGGCGGTGGAAGGTGCAGTCGACCGCACGTGCCAAGCCCTGCGCGAGCGTCGTCTTGCCGACCCCGGGGACATCTTCGATCAGCAGGTGGCCGCGCGCGGCAAGGCACACCACCGATAGGGTGACTACGTCGGGCTTTCCCTGCAAGACCGTCCGTAGGGAGTGTTCGATGGCCGCCAGCCGGGTCCGGGCGGCTTCGAGGGAAACAACCCCTTCCGTCCCGCCCGCCTCGGTCCAGGCCGCCGGTGCGTCCCGCGAGGGCATGTATCTCCTATGTTACTAGACGGCGTGGAGATACCATGGAGGCATGACGCTCCGGGTCGGAATGGGGCAGATGCTGGTGGAGGGTGGCGCCGCGCAAGCGAACCTGGCGCGGGCCGTGGCCATGATCGACCGCGCCGCTCGTGAGAAGTGCAGCCTCGTCGTTCTGCCGGAGTGCCTCGACGCCGGATGGACCCACCCTTCCGCCAGGGACCTTGCCCGCCCGATCCCGGGCGAATCGAGCGTGCAGCTTGCGGAGGCGGCGCGCGAAGCGGGAGTCTATGTTGTTGCCGGCCTGACGGAGCGCGACGGCGCCCGCCTTTACAACGCCGCGGTCCTGATCTCGCCGGCCGGCGACATCCTGCTGAAACACCGCAAGATCAACGAACTCGACATTGGCCGCGACCTGTATGCGACGGGCGACCGGCTCGGCGTTGTCCGCACTCCGCTGGGCGTGCTGGGCGTGACCATCTGCGCCGACAACTTCCCGGAGTCCCTCGACCTCGCTCATGCGCTCGCTCGCATGGGCTGCCAGATCCTGCTCTCTCCCTGCGCCTGGGCCGTGGACGCCGCGCACGACAACGGGCGGGAGCCGTACGGGTCGCTATGGCTGGAGTCCTATTCGGCCATCGCCGGCCGGCACGGGATTCCCGTGATTGGCGTGAGCAACGTCGGCTGGCTGACCGGGGGTCCGTGGCAGGGCCGCAAGTGCATCGGTAACTCTCTGGCGATGGGCGCCGGCGGCGCGCCACTGGCGTGGGGCCCCTACGGCGCAGGCGCGGAGGCGCTCGTGAGCGTGAGCCTTGAGACCCGCTAGTTTGGCCCCTTGCTTGCTCTCGAATTCCAAAAGGAGCGTACTGGCATGCAGACCCCCGGACTACGTGTCCACGACGAACGGACCGGGAAGGAGTACAACCTCCCCGTCCAAGACGACTGTATCCGGGCCATGGACCTGCGTCAGATCAAGGTGAATCCTGACGACTTCGGGATGATGGCCTATGACCCTGCCTTTACCAACACCGCCTCCTGCCGGAGCGCCATTACGGTGATCGACGGCGAACGCGGCATCCTGCGGTACCGCGGCTATCCGATCGAGCAACTCGCCGGGAAGGCGAGTTTCCTGGAGGTGGCGTATCTGCTGCTGCACGGTGAACTGCCGACCGAAACCGAACTGCGGACGTGGGTCAGCCAGGTTACCCATCACACGATGGTCCACGAGAACATCAAGAAATTCATGGACGGGTTTCACCATGACGCCCACCCGATGGGGATGCTGATCAGCACGGTGGCGGCGCTATCGACCTTTTACCCCGACGCCAAGAATATCCGCGATCCCGAGGCGCGGAAGCTGCAGATCCTGCGGCTGGTCGGGAAGATGCCCACGCTGGCCGCCTATGCCTACCGGCACAGCGTCGGGTTGCCCTATGTCTATCCGGACAATAACCTCGATTACGCCGGCAACTTCCTGCGTATGCTGTGGAAGATGGGTGACAATTCCTACGCGCCGGATCCCATCCTGGCGCGCGCTCTGGATATCCTGTTCGTCCTGCATGCCGACCATGAACAGAACTGCTCGACCAACGTGATGCGGGCAGTCGGCAGCTCCAACGCCGATCCGTACGTGGCCACGGCGGGAGCGGCAGCCGCCCTCTACGGTCCACTGCACGGCGGCGCCAACGAGGCCGTCCTCGTCATGTTGGACGAAATCGGCTCGGTCGATCGCGTGCCTGAGTACATCAAACGGGTCAAGGACGGCAAGTTCCGGCTGATGGGCTTCGGCCACCGCGTCTACAAGAACTACGACCCGCGAGCTCGCATTATTAAGAAAACTGCCGAGGAGGTCTTCGAGGTCACGGGCCGCAATCCCAAACTCGACATCGCCCTCGAACTCGAGCGCGTAGCTCTCGAAGACGACTACTTCGTCCAGCGGAAGCTCTATCCGAACGTCGATTTCTATTCCGGCATCATCTACCAGGCGATGGGATTCACGCCCGACATCTTCACCGTTCTGTTCGCCATTCCGCGCACCGTCGGCTGGCTGGCGCAGTGGCAGGAGATGCTCGACGACCCCGACCAGAAGATTGCGCGGCCGCGCCAGATCTACACCGGCGCCGCCAAACGCGATTTCATCCCCATGGCGCAGCGCAAACCGGCAGCGTAGCGTCGAAGGTGGCGGTTTGCCCCACACGGCGTGGGCAAATCCCCCACAGGAGTGGGGCAGACCGCCTGCCGCAACCCACAAATACCCACCTCACAGGGATGCTTCCCTCTCAATTCAGTGCGATGATGACCTGGTAGCGTCGCAGGGGGATGAGGAATATCCTTCTGCGTTTGCGCATGAGAGTCCGAGGAAGACTCGATCCGTTACTGGAGGACCCATTGACAAAACTTTGCATCGCCGCACTGGCCATCCTGGCCGCCGTGCCCGCGGGCTTCGCCCAACCAACGCAGGAGGCGCCACTGCCCGGACCCGTCGGGTCCTGGTTCGGCCGCGCCACTCCGTTTAACCCGCCGTGTGAACCAGGAACCGCCGGGTGTCCGATCCCGGCCGAAATCGTCATGCTCCCGACCTTCTACGCCGACGGGAACTTCATCGGCATCGACTCGAACGTGTTCGTGGGCTATCACAGCACGGCGCACGGCAATTGGGTCAACGGGGACAGCGATACAATCGAAGCGAACTTCGTGTGGCTGCAGTCCGGTGAAACGATCACTTCGTTCGTCGGGGCGTTCCGCGTGCGCCTGGTCGGCAAGATGGTGGAAACGGACCGCAACCAGATGACGGGGTTCATCCAAGCCTACTTCTTCCCGTTTGTCGATCCGGCGACCCAGCGGGTGGTGTTGGACAACAACGACCGTCCGGTGCCAGATCCACTCGGCCAGGCGCTGCCGGATGGGTGCACACCGCAGCAGGGCTGCCTCGGAACCTTCAACTTCACGCTGCGGCGGATTGCCGTCGACCGCGCCCCCGGGGCTCCGGCGCCCGGACTTGCCTCATTCACCGCTCAACCCAACCCGATCGTCGTGACGGACGGTAGCGGGCTGGGCGCCACCCGCATCTCCTGGATCGCCCCGACGGCGAAGCAGGTGGAAGTGCGGATCGGCGCGCCGGATGGCCCCCTGTTTGCCGCCGGCGGAGCAATCGGATCGGCAGAAACGCAGAAGTGGGTGCGGAACGGGGTCACGTTCTACCTGCAAGACGTGACGAATGGCAAGACCCTGATCTCGGCGCACACGCTCGGGAAGGTGACGGTCCGGGTGGAATCCCGCTAGGATGGTTTCCCGCCGCGCGCTTATCGCCGCGACGGCTGCGGCGCCCGTCGCGCTGGCTTCACAGAGCCGGCGCGACCCCTACCTTACGGGTCTGCGCGATCAGTATCGCGCGGACCTGTTCGACGACTTCCTGCCCTTCATGGACCGCTTCGCCATCGATCACGAACGCGGCGGTTTCATGTGCGCGGTCGACCGCGATGGGACCCAGGTTTCCTCGGACAAAGACTCCTGGTACGAAGGACGGGGCATCTGGGTCTATTCGTTCCTGTACCGGAACTTCGGGCGCAAGCCGGAGTACCTGGAGGTCGCCCGGAAGTCGGTCGAATTCGTCCTCCCGCTCCGCCCCTCGGGAGGCGGCACATGGCCCCGCCGCTTCTCGCGCGAAGGACGGCCGCTCTCCGGGTCCGACTCGCAGATCTACGGCAACCTCTTCATCGCCGAAGGACTCGCCGAGTACGCTCACGCCAGCGGACAGCGGCGCTACCAGGACTTGGCGCTGGAGATCCTGTTCGAGGCCGTCAGCCTGTATGACCGCCCGGACTATGCACCAGAGATCGGCCAGACTTACCTCGGCCCAGACGCGCAGCCCTTTCCGGGCGCCCGAATTCTCGGCGTCTGGATGGTCCTGTTGCGCGCAGCCACGCAGATTCTGGAGAAGGGTCCCGATCCGCGTGTCGAGCAACTGGCCGACCGCTGTGTCGATGCCATCCTGCGGAAGCACCTCAACCCGAATTTCGGACTGATCAACGAATTGATCAACCACGACCTGAGCCGGCCCGCGAACGAATACGCCCAGCTTGTCTATACCGGGCACGCCATCGAGACCCTGTGGATGGTGCTGTTCGAAGCGATCCGCCGGCGCGACCGCAAGCTGTTCGACGAAACCGCGGCGCATTTCCGCCGTCACGTGGAAGTCGCGTGGGACGACGTCTATGGCGGCTTCTTCCGCAACCTTCAGCATGTGGACAACAACGTCTGGAGCGTCGACAAGGTCCTCTGGCTGCAGGAGGAAGTGCTCATCGGTATGCTCGCCGTGATGGAGCACACCGGAGCCGCCTGGGCTCGCGAATGGTTCGAACGCGCGAACCGTCACGTGCGTGAGAAGTACCCGCTACGGCAATACGGCTTCCCGCTGTGGATGGTGAGCGGCGATCGCAAAGTGACGTTCGTGCGTCCGGCCAGCCGCGTCGAGCACTACCACCATCCGCGGCACCTGATGCTGAATCTGCTGGCGCTGGACCGGATGATCGCCCGCGGCGGCCGCCCCGCCGGAATTCTGCGATAAGCCCTCCGATTTCGGAAACTGAGCGATTCCCGTGCCGCGTCTCACGCTGCGGGAGGTTGAACAAAAGCATGCGGCACTGGATTCTCTGCTTGGCCCTGGGTGGAAGTCTGGCCCTCCCGGGAAGCGTGCTCGAAGCACGGGATCGTTTCGGTTATGAGCGACCCGACCCGGTGATCCGTCGCGTGATGTCGGAGATCCGCATGGTGTCGCGCGCCTCGCCTTACGTGCAAAACGACCATCAGCGCCGCCTCATGCGCGCCCACGATGAGCTCGCCCGGTTCGACCTGCGGCTGCGCGAGGGCAGGTACGAACGGCGCAGGCTGGACCGCGCCATCGATCACCTGAAGCCGGTAGCCCGATCAAACCGCATCGATTCGCGCACCCGGCACCTGGTGGAGCGCAACATCGTCCTGCTGCGCCAGTACCGCGCGGCCGATGGACGCATGCTGTCCTACGCCCCGCGCGGGCGCTGGTAGAGCTTCACTGCACGTCCAACACGCAGGCGACCGCGTGGAGCGTGGCGGCAATCCGGACGGCGGCCAGGACGTGCTGTTCGGTCAAGCCTTTCTCCCGCACCACGCGGTCGTGAGAATCCACGCAAGCGGCGCACGCGTTGACGGCTGAGACGGCTCCGCACCACAGTTCGAAGTCCACCGGATCCGCTCCGTGGGTGCGCAGGCTGTTCATGCGCAGCCGCGCCGGCATGCTCCGGTAGGCATCGTGCGTCACGATGTGCTGAAACCGGTAGTACACGTTGTTCATGCCCATGATGGCGGCAGCCACCCGGGCAGCTTCCAACTCGATTTCAGTCAGATGTGCCTTGGCTTCGGACTCCATCGTGTCGAGCAGTGTCCGGTTGCGGCAGGCGATCGCGCAGGCGACCGCCGTGCCCCATGTCTGGCGGGGCGTAAGATCGGCTTGCTGCAAGACCGTGGAGAGATTCAGCTTTAGATCCTTCGCGTACGCCGGAAGGGATTCGCGGAGTTCTTCGAGGGTCACGGATATCCTTTCGCGGGCGGTACGCGGCTCGAATGCGTGTTCGAGCCGCGACCGTGACGGAGCGGTGGTTAGACTTGGATCGTCGCTTCGCCCTTCTGCCAGTTGCAGGGGCAGAGTTCATCGGTTTGCAGGGCGTCCAGCACACGAAGCACTTCCTGGGGGTTGCGGCCCACCGACAAATCGTTGACGGACACGAACCGGATGACGTTGTCCGGGTCCACCACGAACGTGGCGCGCTGGGCGACGCCGGCGTTCGGGTCCAGGATGCCGAGGTCCTTGCAGAGTTCGTGCTTGATGTCGGAAAGCATCGGGAACGGCAGATCCTTCAGGTCGGCGTGATTCTCGCGCCAGGCCAGGTGGACGAACTCGCTGTCTGTGCTGCCGCCCAGCACCTGCGTATCGCGATCCTGGAATTCCTTGTTCAGCTTTCCGAACGCGGCGATCTCGGTCGGACACACAAACGTGAAGTCCTTCGGCCAGAAGAAGTAGACCTTCCACTTCCCCTGGTACTCCTGATCGGTAATGGTCTGAAACGCGTTCTTCTTGTCGAGACTGACCGTGGCGGTCAGCGAGAAGTTCGGGAATGTCTGTCCTACTCCAAGCAACGTGTTGATCTCCTTCCGTATGGATGATGATTGCTAAAAAAAGATGCGCGGCGTCTACATGACTCCGAATTTCGCGTAAGCCTCCACCGCCGGCATCCCCTGGCGGAACGCCTCGCGGACCTGGTTCTCGGTCCGGACTTTGGTGAAGGCCGCTTCGAACGCCTCGGCGGCGAGCGCCTGCGGGACGACGAGCACGCCATCGCGGTCCCCGAAGACCACGTCGCCCGGTTCCACGCGGATGCCGCCCACCATGGAAGGGACGCCGTAGTCGACAACCTTGCCGCGGTACTTGATGTCCAGCGCGTAGGAACCCCAGCAGAAGGTCGGAAAGCCCAGTTCGAGGATCCCGCTGGCGTCGCGGCAGTAACCGTTCATGACGGCGCCGGTGGCGCCGAGATGCAGCGCGCGCGTCGACATCAATTCGCCCCAGAGGGCGTAGTGCGTAGCGCCGCCGTCGGTCAGGTAAACGTCACCCGCCTTAAGGGCGTCCAACGCGTCCAGCAGACGCCCGAAACAGTCGTCAGCGTCGCCCGCCTCGTCACGGACCACCACCGGCGCGGCACGCCCGACGACCACCATGCCCGGCGCCAATGGGTGGATCTGAGGGGGCAGAAAATGGGTCCGGTGGCCCATGGAATCCAGGATGTCACCAACCGCGGCGGTATACAGTTCGCGCCGGACGGCGGCGAAGAACTCCGCGTCGTTTGTAAAGTTCATGGCGTCTTCTAACGGTGGCCGAAGTACATCAGCCAGGCGAGACCAAAGAGAGTACCGACGAAACAACCAAACAGGTAGAGGCCGTACCGAAGCCGCTCCCGGTCGGTACTGCGGCCCACAATCCCCATTACGACGGAGGCCAGCAAGGCAAACAGAATGGAAAACTCGAGATGGGTCAGGGCCATCTTGGGCATTGCTTAGCCTTTCTTTCCTACCGCGATCTCGTAGGCGTCGACCATGGCCAGGATGTTCAACATGCCGGCCGAGACCAGGAACTTCGAGCCGTAGTCATACATATGCCCCGCCAAGTCAGGCTGGGCGTAGCCAAACCACTTGGTCAGGAAGTACAGCATGCCGCACGCCAGGTTGCCGATGAAGCCCCCATAGTTGATCGCCGTGGACAGCAGGTTGTCGGCGGCCTCGGGAACGAACAGCGGACCACGCATCATCAGACCCGCGAGGAACATGATCAGGACTGCGCCGCCCAGAAACGAGGCTCGCCATTTCCGCCGCAGGAACAAATGGCCGCCTCCAGGGATGAGCCACGCCGCCAGGACAACCGGCGCCCAGGGCCGGGCATGCGATTGGGACATTCGACCTTCTAGTTTAGCAGCGTCAGTGTCCCGGCGGCTGGGAAGCGAGTTCGACCATCGCCGCCAGCGCTTTGGCGCGCTGCGCCGCATCGGCTGTCAGGTAGCGATGGCTTCCGGCGCCGGGAGCAAAGTGGGTCGTCCCGTCATCGTCGACGCGAACCCTGCCAGTTGCCGAGAGGGAGAAGTATTCGCCGTCGGGGCGAACGGCCACCAGAACCGACGTGAGGTCCCATGTCGTGCGATCGTAGGGCATCTTCCTGTACGCCCGGTAGGCATCGGCCACCGGGTGATGCAGGACGTAGGCGAAATCGCGCTCGATGCTCGCTGCGGGATACAGAATCTCGCGGCCGATTTCGAAGCCGGACACGATGATGGGCGTTGGCCACTCGTCAAAGACAGTCCTGGCGGACGGGACGTCGACCCGAACGTTGTACTCGGGCTTTCCTGGGAACGCGCCAGCCATGATGGACAGCAGCCGCGCCTTGCGCGCCACCAGGTCACGGCCGCCGAGCCGACTGGCCGCGTCCGGCGTCGAAGCCAGGAGGCGCGCCAGATTCGTACTGAACCCCACCTGGACGAAGACCACGGATCGGTCGTCCGCGGCGGCGAGAATCCGCCTGAGTAGCTGCACGGCTTCGTCCGCATCCCGCCCGCTGGCGAGCCGCCGCGGGTAGACAGGCCTGCCGGCAGTGTCGCGCCGCTCCACGGGAGCGCTGATCATCGGCGACGCCTCGGGCGTCTTCCCGTCCCGCACCACGCCCACCGGAATCCGGGGCCGGCCGTAGAAGTGATTGACGAGGTCCACGTAGACGGCCGCGTGTGGATGATCCTTGGTCAGCGTGACCGCCAGTAGCTTCGCCTCGCCCCGCGACTCGAGGCTGTGCAGCATCGCCAGCGCCAGGGCGTCGTCGATATCGTTCCCCATGTCCGTATCGAAGAGAACGGGTACCGGCGCGCCGGCGGCCGCCACCGCGCAGCAAAGGCACAGCAGGAATCTCCGGAGCACGCCCCAATCTTAGCTCTTTCCTTCCACCAGACGTTGAGTAGAATGGAGGAGCAGCTTTACGAAGGAGGACATGAGCATGATCTCAGACGCGGACCGGGAAGAGTTGGAGCGGCTTCGGGCGGAAAACGAAGCATTGAAAAAGACGACCGCCGCCAAGACCGCGCTTTCCCTGAAGGTCAGCGAAAAGGGCGCCGTGTCCGTGTACGGACTCGGCCGTTTCCCCGTAACGCTGTACCGCGAGCAGTGGATGCGTCTGCTGGAGTACGGCCCCTCAATTCACGCGTTCATCCAGGAGAACGAAGACAAGCTGAAGAAACGCGAGTAGGGCGCGGGACCCTGTCGCCGTCACTCTATAATGGGAGGTCTCTCCCGTATGGATGAACCCAGGGTCCTTCCCACTGCCGTTCTTCTGCATCTTGCCCAGCAGTTGTCGATCCCGCTGAAAAGCGTGGTCGCCACCATCGCCCTCCTCGACGATGGCGCTACCGTACCGTTCCTCGCGCGCTACCGCAAGGAAGCCACCGGGAACCTGGACGAAGTGCAGATCCGCGATATCGAAGACAAGGCGCGCTATTTCCGGGAGCTTGAAGAGCGCCGCGAAACGGTGTTGGGATCGATCCGCGAGCAAGGGAAACTGACACCGGAACTCGAGGCCCGGATCCGCGGCGTGCTCGAAAAGACGGAACTCGAAGACCTTTATCTCCCTTATAAGCCCAAACGCCGCACCAAGGCCCAGATCGCGAGAGAGCGTGGACTGGAACCGCTTGCCCTCTCCCTATGGAACCAGCAGCCGGGTGAAGGGCCACTAGAAGCCTACGCTGGAACCTTTGCCGGACCCGAAGTGCCGGACGCCGCCGCGGCGCTCGAAGGCGCGCGTCACATCGTCGCCGAAATGGTCAGCGAAGAAGCGCGGTTCCGCAAGGCGCTCCGGGCGATGATGGCCGCCGAAGGCATTGTGGCCAGCCGCGCGGTCGAAGGAGCCGAAGACAAAGAAGGCAAGTACAAGCTCTACGTGGAGCACCGCGAGCCCGCCTCCAGGATTCCGTCGCACCGCATGCTGGCGATCCGCCGCGGGTCCAAGGAGGGATTCCTCCACTTCGAAATCGAGTTGGATCGGGAGAAGGCCCTCGGGTACCTCAAGCACCAAGTCCTGCGGCAACCGGGTGAATGGACTCCCCACCTGGAGCGCGCGATTGAGGATGCGTACGACCGTTTGCTGAATCCGTCGCTGCAGACCGAGATCCGCCTGGAGTTGAAGGATCGGTCCGATGAGGAAGCGATCCGCGTGTTCCGCGAGAACCTGGAGGCGTTGCTGCTCGCGCCGCCCGCCGGTTCACTCCGCGTGCTCGGCATCGATCCGGGGATCCGGACGGGATGCAAGATCGCCGTCGTGGATGAGACCGGAAAGTTCCTGGGCGAGACGGTGATCTATCCACTCGAACCCCGCAAAGACGTCGCCGGGGCGGCGGCGACGCTGTCCCGCCTGATCCGGGAACACGAGGTCCGGGCGATTGCGATCGGCAACGGCACTGGCTCCCGCGAGGTCGCCGCCTTTGTCCAGGACCTCCTGCACCAGGCGAGCCTCACACAAGTCTTCGCCGTGATGGTGAACGAGTCGGGAGCCTCTGTCTATTCCGCCTCAGACGTCGCCCGCCAGGAGTTCCCCGAGCTGGACCTGACGGTGCGCGGCGCCATCTCGATCGCGCGCCGACTGCAGGACCCGCTGGCGGAACTCGTCAAGGTCGACCCCAAGTCCATCGGGGTCGGTCAGTACCAGCACGATGTCGATCAACGGCGCCTGCGGCTGGGGCTCGAAGCGACGGTGGAGTCCTGCGTGAACCGGGTCGGCGTCGACCTGAATACTACATCGTTCTCGCTGCTGAAGTATGTGGCCGGCATCACCGAGCGGACGGCGGTGAAGATCGTGGAACACCGCAACACGGCGGGCGCGTTCCAGTCGCGGCGCCAGCTTCTCGATGTGGGCGGCTTCGGCCCCAAAACGTTCGAACAGGCGGCCGGCTTCCTTCGAATCCGAGGCGGCGCGAACCCATTGGACAGCACGGCTGTCCACCCCGAGTCCTATGCGCTCGTGGAGAAGATGGCGGCGTCGCTCGGAGCGGGCATCCAGGAACTCGTGGCGAATCCCGGTCTGGTCGACCGGCTGAAACCGGAGGCATTCGGCGAGGCGGGCGCCTACACGGTCCGCGACATCGTGGAGGAACTGCGGAAGCCGGGGCGCGATCCGAGAGCCCAGTTCGCGGCTCCCAAATGGCGGGACGATGTGCGCGAGTTGAGCGACCTCTCGCCCGGCATGGTCCTCGAAGGAACGGTAACCAACGTGACCAATTTCGGCGCCTTTGTCGATGTAGGTGTCCACCAGGACGGTCTCGTCCACATCAGCGAACTTTCCGCGCGCTACGTGAAGGATGCCCGGGAGGCGGTGCGGGTGGGACAGATCGTGAACGTGAAGGTACTCTCGGTGGATCCGAAGGCGCGGCGGATCGCGCTCTCGATCAAGGCCCTCGAAGAACCGACCGCGCGTGGGCCCAAACCAAAACGGCAGGCCCCGCAGCCCGCGATGCAAGATAAACTGGCAGCATTGTCGGACCGCTTCCGGACCCGGTGAAAGATCCCATGAAAACGCGCCCCTGTTTCGCCTTGTTCCCTTTGCTGGCCGCCTTGGCCGGTTGTCAGACGCAGGCTCCCACCAAGGCGACGGCGGACGGACGGCCTGTGAGAGTCGAGGTGGCGCCAGTGACTGTGCGTGACGTGCCTCGCGTGATTGAGTCAGTGGGTACGCTCTATCCGTTCGAGGAAGTGACTATTAGTTCCGAGATTGAGGGCCGTATTCTCGAAGTGAACGCCGATCTGGGAGATCGCGTCGAGGCCGGCGCGCTGCTCGTGCGCATTTCGGACGAAGAGCAGCGCTACATGCTTGCGCAGAACGAAGCGCAGTTGCGGCAGGTTCTGGAGCGGCTCGGCCTCTCGGGCGAGGACGATACCGTCAAAGACATTCGCGACGCGCCGGAAGTGCGCAGCGCCCAGGCGGAACTCAAGGGCGCCGAGCAGCGCTACAAGCGCATCAATGAACTGGTCGAGCAGGGTATTGGGTCCCGGCAGGAATTCGATGAGGCGCGATCCCGCTACGACACCCGCCGCGCCGCCTATGATGTCGCGCTGAACCAGGTTCGCAACCTGGTTCAGGAGAAGCAGCGCATGCGCGCGCTGGTCGAATTGCAGCGGAAGAAGCTTCGGGACACCAAGGTGTTGGCGCCATTCGCTGCGCATGTGAACGAGAGGAAGGTGAATGTCGGGCAGTTCGTCAGTGCCAACACAGCGCTGTTCTCGCTTGTCAAGATCGACCCGATCCGCCTGCGCATCGACGTGCCGGAGCGCATGGCGCCCTGGGTGAGGACGGGCCAGCCGATCGAAGTCTCGATGGAGGCGTTCGCCGGCCACACGTTCCGGGGCAAGATCTGGCGCATCTCTCCCACGGTGGACTCCTCCAAGCGCACCTTTGTGATCGAGGCGCTCATCGATAATCCGGCCGGCGCTCTCAAGCCCGGATCCTATGCCAAAGCCAGCATCCGGACCGAGAAAATCGAATCCCTGCAGCTCGTTCCGGCGGCGGGTGTGGCCTACATTTACGGATCGAACAAAGTCTACGTGGTGCAGGATGGCGTCGTGGAAGCGCGGGATGTGAAGATCGGCGACCGGCTCGGCGACCTGCTCGAAATCACGGAAGGACTGACCGGGACCGAGTCCGTGGCTGTGACACAGATCAACCGTCTCGACACAGGCGCGCGCGTCGAGGTAGCACAGCGATGATGCGACTGGCTCTGGCGGCGGCGCTTCTTGCGATCCCCGCAGCGGCGCAACTGAAGCTCGCGGTGACCGTGGTGGAAAACAAGACCGGTCGCGCGGTCACGGACCTGAAGCCCGCGGACTTCAAGCTGACGGACGACAGGCGGCCGCGCCGCATCCTGGACGCCGCGTACGAAACGACGCCCGTCGACGCCATGCTGCTCGTGGATACCAGCCTGGTCGGCGAGGTCGTGCGTCCCGCCGTCATGGACCTGATCGCCCAGATTGGCGACAAGGAGCAGATGGCAATCGTCGCGTACGACTCAGCGGCGGACCTGGTCCAGGACTTCACCTCCAGCAAGGAACTGCTGGGCAACACCGTCACGGGTCTGCGCTACGGCAACGATCCGCGCGTGCTCGACGCGTTGTACGCGGGCATCGATGGCGGGTTCGGCCCGGCCACGCTGCGGAAAGTGGCGATCGTGGTGACGACGGGGTTCGAAGGCCGGAGCGGAGTCCGTGAGACCGAGGTCATCCGAATGGCCAGGCGCAGCGGTGTGTCGATCTACACCGTCTACGCCACCGGGTACGAACGCGGCCTGTTCGAGTCGCTTGCGAAGGAAACCGGCGGGGCCGTGTTCAATCTTCGGGACATGAGCCGCGCGGATCCGAAGGAACTCGGCAAACGGATCTTCGACGCCGTGCGCGGCCGCTACCTCGTCACGGCGGAAGGCAATCTTGGCTTGCGGGAGAAGTGGAAGCTGGAGATCGGCAGGCAGGGCCGCTACCTTGTCTCCGCACTACCGCTCGACTAGCTTTGCTCCTGGTGGAGCTGGTGGATCGTCCGGAAGTAGACGCTGGCGAGTGACGCCGCCAGAAGCTGGACGACAGGAGTCTGTTCGGGCGCGCCGGGAAACACGACGTTCAGAAGCAGGGGCCGTTCCGGCCCGCCGGCGCAGCGTTCCGCTTCATCCCCGAGCATCGGATCGAGAACCATCCCCCGCAACAGCGACAGAATTTCCGCGTCGGACGCCTGGTTCACACCGCTCAGCAGGATGCCCATCGAAAGTGGCGACCCCTGGTCGTAGAACGTCGCGAGAGCCGATCCGCCCTGGACGGCAGCCCACTCCAGTTCCATCCCGTCGCGCTTGACGAACCCCAGCGCGTCACGGAACTCGGGCGGGCGGTTCGCGAGGAACTCGGCGAACAGGCGGCAGACCTGCGCGCCGTTCTCGTTCGTGGGAGTCAATTCGTAGGTGCCCACCTCGACCCTGGCGTCTTCCGGGAAGATGGTCCGGACCCAGAACATCTTAGAGTTTCTCCGTGCAGAAGAAACCCTGTTTGGGCGCCGTGTAGCGGACGTTGAGATGCGGCGTTTCGCGGCGTTGATGGCCGCCGAACTTGGAGTCGATCGCGGCTTCGAGCACGCCGCTGGTGAGCAGCGTGCGCTCTACCGGGTAGGTCGGCCTGCCTGTGTCGAACATCTTTTCGACGCCTTGCACGAGGCAGGCGAAGTGTTGGAACGGACGGCCGTTCTCGAGCCACATCAGCGTCGCCAGCGGCTCGGAGCGGCCTTCGATTTCAACCGCCGTGGCGGCATCCTGCGCCACGCCGTTCATCATGAACGCGGCGGCGCGGAGTCCGTCCCGGTAGTCGACCAGGTAGGCATAGGCGTTCTTACCCAATTCGCGGATGTCGCCGGGCTTGCGCTCCACAGCGACCGCCAGTGCGGCGTCCAGCAGACGCGACGCCCAGGGGTTGGCCGAGACCCAGTCCCACATGGCTTGCTTCTCGATGTACTGCACGGCAGCGACACCGCTCTCCCCGCCCTGGCGGCGCTCCACCATGCACTGCAAGCCTTCCAGCAGGTGGAATCCGTAGGCGTCGGGATCTCCGTAGAAGATCGAGACGGCGTGTTTCATGCGCGCACCCCACGGGACGTCAACTCCCTGCGGTCTGTAAGACACCGGGATAGACGAACCCGCCATCAGGGGGAACTTCAGTTCGCGCGAGATCTCGACCATCCGCTTGGCCTTCAGCCAGCTATAGGAAAGGTGCTTGTCGTTAAACACCGGGACGCACTTGCCGGTGCCGCGGAACACGTCGGTGATCTCGAGAAACAGTTCATAGCGCGGATAGAGCTTCTGGCCTTTCTCGTTGACCGGATACTGGCCGTGCTCCCCGATCAACAGAACCCCGTCGACGGCAAGGCGATGGCCGCCCAGGGTCAACGTCTCCCAAATCGTCGGGTAGATCGGCACGCCATGCTTCTTCGCCATGTCGCGGCTCATGTCGTTCTTGGGGACCTGCGCCGTGTACATCGACACGATCCGGTTGCGCGGACCCGGCGGCTGCCCGTTCTGCCGGAAGCCCTCAAGGTACTTGCCCACGATCACGTCGGCGTGCGAGTTGTGGCGGTACTCCGTAATCACGGCGGCAATCCGTTTGGGCGTGCCTTGCGCCAGAAGCGGCGCCGCGGCGGTGGAAAGAAAGAGACGTCGGGTCATGGGCGGGAGACTCGAATTGTATCAAACGCTATTCGAGCCGCTTCTGGAAGCGCCACGCGCTGAGACCGAGAATCGCCACTCCGTACACGGCGAGGGCAAGCATCTGCGGCCACAGCACGTCCGGTCCCGTGCCTTTGAGGAAGATCCCGCGTACGATCTCCATGAAGTAGCGCAGCGGGTTCAGGTACGTCAGCCACTGGATGAAGACCGGCATATTCGCGATCGGGAACGCGAAGCCGCTCAGCATGAACACCGGCATGGTGAAGAAGAATGTTGCCATCATTGCCTGCTGCTGAGTGTGCGAGACCGTCGAAATGAACAGGCCGAAGCCAAGGGTCGTGAGCAGGAAGAGAACTCCGCAAAGGGTCAGCAACAGGACGCTGCCCTGCAACGGCACGCGGAAGACGATCAGCGCGGCCGACGTCACCAGGGCGAGGTCGAACAGCCCGACAATCCCGAACGGCAGTGTCTTGCCCAGAATCAGTTCCCAGGGACGTAGCGGCGTCACCATCAGTTGCTCCATCGTGCCGATCTCCTTCTCCCGGACGATCGCCAGGGCGGTCAGCATCACGGTGACGATCATGATGATGTTCACCAGCACGCCTGGAACGTAGTAGTTGCGGCTGCGCAACTCCGGGTTGAACCAGACCCGCGTCTGGGCCGTCACGCTGGGCAGGTCGAGCGACACCGGCTGGAGCGCCCCGCGCGCGAGAAGCTGGCGGTTCTTCTGGTCGTCCAGAAGGCTCTGGCTGTACCGCGCGACGATGCGGGAAGCGTAGCTTGACACCAGTGAAGCCGTATTGGAATTCGTTCCATCCACCAGAACCTGGACGCTTGCAGGACGTCCTGCCAGGACGTTCGCTCCAAAACCCGGCATCGTGCGGACCACCGCCATCACGGCGCCCCGATCCAGCAGCGCCTGGACTTCGCCTTCGGCGGATGGCTCCGCGACAACGTTGAAATACCTCGAACCATCGAAGGCTGCGCGCAGTTCCCGGGTCTGCGGCGACCGGTCGACGTCCATCCAGGCGATCCGGGCATTCTCGACGTCCAGGTTGACGGCAAAGCCGAAAATCACCGTCTGGATGAGCGGCGGCAGAATCAGCACCACACGCATGCGCGGCTCGCGCAGTGTCTGCAGGAACTCCTTGCGGACAATCTCTCGAATGCGGCTCATGGGTCAGGCCATCTTCCTCTTCAGTCTCCGGGTGGCCGCCAGGAAGACGATCACTGCGAAGACGGTCAGAAGCATAAACTGGGTCCAGAGCACCTCCATGCCGACTCCCTTGAGGAAGACGCCCTTCAGGATCGTGACGAAGTATCGCGCGGGCACGATGTGTGAGATCGCCTGAACCACCGGAGGCATGCTTTCAATCGCAAAAACGAAACCGGACAGGAGAAACGCCGGGAGAAAGGAACTCACCAGTCCCATTTGAAAAGCCAGGAGCTGGTTGCGCGCGATGGCCGAGATCAGAATTCCCCAGAACAAGGCTCCGGTGAGGAACGCGCAGACGCTCGCCGCCAGCATCAGGACACTGCCGCGAAAGGGCACCTCGAACACGAGAATTCCCACGGCCACGGCGATCACCGCGTCCAGCACACCGACGGCGAAGAACGCGCTCATCTTTCCCAGCACCAGCTCCGCCGGACGCAGCGGCGTGGCAAGCAGCATCTCCATTGCGCCGCTTTCCCATTCGCGGGCGATGGTGAGGGACGTGAGCAAGGCCGCGATGATCATGAGCACCACCGCGGTGAGACCCGGCACGACGTAGTTCTTCGATTGCAGCTCAGAGTTGTACCAGACCCGCGTTTCGGCCTCGACAGGAGGACGCGCGGGCCACGATGATGCGGCCCCGCGGCGATCCTGTGCTGCTAGCCGCAGGCCAAGACTATAGGCGCCGATCATCCCATCGACGTACCCCAGCGCGATGGAAGCGGTGTTGGAATCGCTGCCGTCGAGCAGAATCTGCACCTGTGCGTCACGACCGGCCGCTTCGTCCCGGCCAAACGCGCGTGGAATCACAACGCCGAGCGTGACCTGGTTCCGATCGATCGCCCGCTCGACCGCGGCGTAGCTGCTCACCTGGCCGTGGATCTCGAAGAACCGCGAGCCTGTGAAGCGCGCAATCAGTGCGCGGCTCTGCGGGGTCCGGCTCTGGTCATGGATCAACGTCGGGATCCGGTCGACATCCAGACTGAGCGCGATCCCGAACATCACCAGCATCACGAGCGGAATGACCAGTGCCATGGCGAGACTGCGGGGATCGCGGAGAATGTGGCGAAACTCTTTGACGGCGACGGCGCGGGTCCGGCGGTACGTCATGCCGCCCTTCTCTCTTCCGCCTCGATCAGCCGGACGAATACGTCCTCCATGGATGGCTCGACCGGCTCGAGATTCCGGATCGCAATGCCTTTGTCCTGGAGGACGCCACGGATAGCCGGGATCGCCTGTTCGGACGATTCGACCGTCACATGCAACCCGCCGCCAAAGACGGCGGCATTGACAACCCCAGGTGTCCCTTCCAGCGCGCGCAGACTCCCCAGGACATCGGACGATTCCAGCATCAGGACCGGTGTCTCGGCCGCGGCGCGCCGCAGTTCGGCGGGCGCACCGAGAGCGATGACGCGGCCCCGGTGCATCAGGGCAAGGCGGTGGCAGTATTCCGCCTCGTCCATGTAGTGCGTGCTCACGAAGACGGTCTGTCCAGCGGCGGACATCTCATAGATCAGGTCCCAGAATGCGCGCCTCGCGATCGGGTCGACGCCGGAGGTCGGCTCGTCCAGAAACAGGATCGGGGGAGCATGCAAGATGGCACAGGCAAGCGCGAGTCGCTGCTTCCAACCTCCGGAGAGCGTTCGCGTCATCATGCGGCGCCGTTCGCCGATCCCGGCCATATGGAGCGCGTATTGTTTGCGCTCGGCGCGCAGTCCATTCGGGACGCCGTACACACCGAGAAAGAAGTTGATGTTCTCCTCCACCGTCAGATCGTCGTACAGCGAGAACCTCTGGGACATGTATCCGATCCGCTGCCGGACACTCTCCGGGTCCTTCGCCACGTCGATGCCATCCACGAGCGCGCGCCCGCTCGTCGGCAGGAGCAGGCCACACAAAATCCGGATGGTTGTTGATTTGCCGGCGCCGTTAGGACCGAGGAATCCGAACACTTCGCCCCGGCTGACGTTCAGCGAGACGTGATCGACGGCGACAAAGGCGCCGAAGGTCTTGACGAGGTCGCTGATCTCCACAGCCCAGTTCATGCGGCCTCCTGGGACCTCTTCACGAGGGCGATGAACACATCCTCGAGAGACGGGACGACCTCACTCCACTGGCAGTGCCCGATCCCGGCTTCGGCAAGGCGTTCGGAAAGGCTTTCCACAGACTCCGAAGGATCGATGAACACGTGCAACGAGGCTCCGAAGGGCTCCGCGCTCGCGACGCCCGGCTGTTGCTCCAACAATGCCCGTGCGCGGCGGCGGTCCGCGCAATCGAGCACGTAGCAGCGGTCTCCGAGTTTGGTCCGCAGCCCGAGAGGGGTATCCTCGCGCACGAGACGGCCGCGATCGATCAGCGCCAGTCTTCCGCAGCGCTCCGCCTCGTCGAGGTACGCCGTGGTGAGCACAATGGTCACGCCATCCTGGGCAAGCTGGTAGAGGATTGTCCAGAAGTCACGCCGCGAGACCGGATCGACCCCGTTGGTCGGCTCGTCGAGAAACAGCACCGCCGGCTTGTGCAGCAGCGTGCACATGAGCGCGAGCTTCTGCTTCATTCCACCGGAAAGACGCCCGGCTTGCCTGTTCTGGAATGGCTCCATACGTGTCATGTGGAGCAAACGCCGGCCGAGTTCGGCGCGCTCGGCGACCGGCACGCCGAACAGATCCGCGTAGAACTCCATGTTCTCGGCGACCGTCAAGTCGGTGTAGAGGCCGAAGCGCTGGGCCATGTAGCCGATGCAATCCTTCACTGCTTCCACGTCGGTGTGCACATTGTGGCCGGCCACCCACGCTTCGCCCGTGGTTGGTTCGATGAGACCGCAGAGAATACGGAGCGTCGTGGTCTTGCCGGCGCCGTCCGGGCCAACCAGACCGTAGATCTCGCCCTGATGCACCTCGAACGACAGGTTGTCCACCGCGGTGATCTCCCCGAAGCGGCGGGAGACGGCGTCCAGGCGCACGACCGGCTCAGGCATTGCTAAGGCTCCAAGACGATCTCGGCATCGGCCGGCATGTTGAGTTTCAGCTCGCGGTTCGGGTTCTCGACATCGATCTTCACGCGGTAGACCAGTTTGACGCGCTCTGCCTCGGTCTGAATCTGCTTCGGAGTGAACTCCGCCTCCGACGCAATGAAGGAGATTCTGCCGTTGTAGATCTTGCCGGGGAAGGAATCCGTCTTGATGTGCACCTTCGCCCCTAGGGAAACCCGGCCCAGATCGCGTTCATCGATGTAGCCTCGCAGCCAGGGGTGGTCGAGGTCCCCGATGGTGAGGACAGTGGCTCCGGCAGCGAGCACTTCGCCGAGGTCCGCCGGCCGGACCAGCACGACACCCGAGACCGGAGCGACCGCCACGGTCTCGCCGATCTGCGCCTCCACCAGATGCAACTGCGCGCGGGCGCGTTCGCTCTCAGCCTGGCGCGTCGCGACCTCCTGTTCACGCCGCCGGATCTCGATCCGCTGCGCTTCGGCAAGCCGGACCGCGGCGCGTGCACTCGCAGCCTGCGCCTGTGCCGCTTCGATGGCTTCCTCGCGCGGCCCCTCCTCGAGAAGCGCGAGCCGCTGCACGGCTTGCTGGAGTGCGGCCTGGCTCGCGGAGAAGCGCGCCCGGAACTGGTCAAACTGGGAGGTGGAGATGTCGTCGCGCGCGTGCAGCACCTGGGCGCGCTCCCAGTCGCGGCGGGCGCGCTCGGCATCGGCGCGGACGGCCTCGACGGCGGCGTGCGCTTCGTCGATTTCGCGCGGCCGCGATCCACTTTCCAACTCACGGACCCGCGCTTGGACCTGCTCCAGAGTCGCCTGCCGCAGGGCGACCTCAGCATCCACGGCCTCGCGCTGGAATGCAAGCGCGGTCCGCGACTGCGCCAGCAGGGATTGCGACGCTGTGAGCCCTGCCGCCTCCCGCTCGCGGTGCCGCTCCAGTTGGTCCGTGTCGAGACGCGCGACCAGCGCGCCCTTCTCCACGGCGTCGCCCTCGTCGAAAGCCAATTCCACGAGGCGTCCGGCGGTCTTGAACGCGATCTTGACTTCAGTCAGCTCAATATTGCCGGACACACGAATCGTATCGGTCGCCTCGACCTGGCGGGTGCGGTAGAGAAAATAACCGGCTGCGGCCGCCGCGATCAGGATAAGAGGAAGGAGTCGCTTCTTCATGAGAATCCTCAACGGACCGTTTGCCGCATTGCGCCCGAAGCGTGGGCCAGTTCCAGGCGCGCATGGGCGTGGTGAAACAGAGCAGCGGTCTGGTTGTCGCGCGCGCGGGACAGGCGCGTCTGAGCCTCGGTGACCTCAAGACTGGTGGCGACGCCCGCCTCATACCGGCGCCGCGCTTGCTCGAGCTCCATCTCCGCCAGCCCAACGCCGCCGTCCGCCACCTGCACCTCTTCGCGGGCGGTACGGAGCGCGTCGAGCGCAAGCTCGACGTCGAGCTCGATCTGTTCTTCGATGTCGCGCGTGCGACGGCGCTCGGCGCGGTACTGCGAGGCTGCTTCCGCCCGCCGCGCGTCGCGACGCCCGCCGTCGAACAGCGGCACCCGGAGTGCCGCGCCGAATGTGCGGGTGGGCAGAGCGCTGTTGATACTGCCGCCGATGGAGCCGTAGTCGCCAAGAAGATGGAGAGACGGAATCCGTTCCAGGGCGACGGCGCGGCTTGCCTCGAGGGCGGCCTGCTCCCGCTGACGCTGCGCCCGCAGGTCGGCGCGGACCAACAACGCTTTGGATGCGGCGCGCTCCAGAACCGCAGCCTCTTCCTCGTCGGCGCTGAGCCTCTCCGCCAGCGTCAACGCAGTATCGAGACGCGCCCCCATCGCGCGGAGCAGAAGCAGCCTGGTTCGCTTGTGCTCGTTGCGGGCGACGAGACGGCGCTGCTGCTCGTTCGCAAGCTGCACGCGGGCGCGCGTGACCTCGACGCCAGTTCCCGTGCCCGCGTCCTTCAGGCTCTCCGCCTGCTTCAGCAGCGCCGCCGCCAACGTGACGTTGGCCTCCGCCGTCTCGACATCGGCCTGAGCACGGAGAGCCCCGACGTAGGCTCGCGCCACGGCTAGAGCGACCTGGTCCGCCGCTGCCTGTTCGGCGGCGCGCGAGGCAGACACGCCGGTTCTGGCGGAGCGCAGACGCCGCCACGCACTCAAGTCGAAGACTGTCTGCGTGCCGGTGGCGCGAATGTCGAACACGTTGAACGGACCCACAAACTCGGGCGGGGCGAAGGGCGTGCCCGGAATGGTGAACCGGACGCCGAACGCTGCGATGTTCCTGGTGAGGCTCTGCTGGCTGATGGACGCGTCCACGTTTGGAAGCAGCGCCGCGCGCGCCTGTCCGGAGCGCGCCTCGGCCTGCCGCGTCGCTTCGGCGGCCAGTTCCACCTGGGCGTTGCCTTCGGGAGCCGTCGCGATCTCGATCGCCCTGCGCAGAGAGAGCTCCACCGGGCCGCGGGTCTGCAACCCTTCCTGCGCCTGTACTGTGGGAACCAATAGAGCAAGAGCGCCAACGAGGTACCGCATCTAGGACTCCAGCGGCGCGCGAAATCCGGCGCTGAGAAAGCTCACCAGCCGCCGGGTCAGGGCGGCCGGGTTCGACTGCCGGACACGGCCGTCAGAGAACGCCTCCAGGTGCCGGCTGGATTGCAGCGACCACATCAGGAGTCCCACACTGAAGTGGATCCGCCACAGGATCTCTTCGGGCGGCAGACCCGGCGCCGCGCGGCGGAACGCCTGCTTGAAGCGCCGCACCATCTCCGGAAAGTGGCGCTGCAGTATCTCGACCATCAGACCCTCCCGCTCGGTGTGGACTCGCGCCATCATGCGCGCGAAGTGCGTGCCACGCGGACTCTTGCCCAGATCGACGACCGGCCCCACGAACGCATGCATCACCTTTTCGAGCGCCGGCGGATGAGCGGCGGATTCGGCGGCATCCAGTTGCTCCAGCCGGACACGATTCGCTTCGGCCAGGCGCCGCAGCAGGAGCGCTTCGATCAAACCATCCTTCGAACGGAAGTGGTAGTGGATGGCTGCCAGATTCACGCTCGCCGCGGCCGTGATCTGGCGCAGCGAGGTGTTCCCGATGCCGTTTTCGGCAAACAGATGCTCGGCGGCGTCGAGGATGCGTTCCGCCGTGGTGGTCGCGACTTGATTCATACGACTGTTTGAATTATACGACTGCTTCAGATTGGAATCAAGGACAATGTGGTAGATTCCGGACCATGCGGATTCAAACTGTTTTTGCGATCGGTGTGGCGTTCCTGGCCGGGTGCGCCGGCGGCATGTACCAGGGGAAGCAAGAGGCCGCCAAAGCGGCGGACGGCAGGGTCTTCGAGCTACGGACGTACACGGCGGAGCAGGGGAAGCTGGATGCGGTGAACGCCCGCTTCCGCAACCACACGACGAAGCTGCTCGAGAAGCACGGCATGGAAAATGTCGGCTACTGGGTGCCGCAGGACGAACCGCTGCACTCCTCCACGTTGATCTACATCGTGGCGCATAAGAACCGGGATGCCGCCAAGGCGTCGTGGGACGCGTTCCGCGCCGATCCGGAGTGGATCAAGGTCAAGGAAGAGTCGGAGAAAGCCGGCCGCCTGGTCTCCAAGGTGGACGTGGTGTTCATGGACGCGGTGGATTACTCGAAGATGCAGTAGCGTTCACCCTCTCCGGGCGGGCCTGCGGCCCTTGCATCTCCGACGGCAGAACGAACACGTCACCGGCGCGATTGGCGAAGTAGAGACGCGATTCCGAGGGGGCAAACGCGTCTCCGTCCGCCCAGATGGCGTAGAAGCCCGGATGCGCGTTGAGGGGGCGCCGGACGTAGGTGTGGTTGTAGCGGCTGTTGCGGGTCATCTGGTGGGTCCTCCGCCAGGACTTGCCTTCGTCCCGGCTCTCCCACAGTTCGATCTCCCCGCCGGTCCCGTACGCCTGGGGGCCGCGTCCGGTGGGACCAATGAAGCGCCAGAGTCCTTTCTCCAGGTAGAGCGACCCGTGGTCGTAGTTATGATCCGTGGGCGCCACCCTGCGGTGCTCCCACGTCGTGCCCGTCCAGCGCGCCGTGTGCAGCAAGCGTGGCTTGTTCTTCGGCCCGGACTCGTATCCCTTGCTCGTCAGGTACAGCAGCACGGGGCGGCCCGCGGCGTCGAACTGCAGGTCCTTCAAGTAGACGAGCAGGCCTTCGCGGCGGAAGTCGCGCACCAGCGCGGCGCTGTGCTCGTCGGAAACCGGCAGCGGAACGGGCTTGCCTGCCGCGGTCGTCCATGTTTGGCCGAAATCCCGTGTCTCGAGGTAGTAGAGATTCGTGCGCTCGTTCAGCCCGAGCGGCGGTGGATGAATGTCGAAGGCCGTGCCGATGCGTTCCTCATGCGGCCAGCTCACCTGGTAATGGCCCCAGAGCGCGAACGCCAGCCGCTGCGGCTCGGACCAGGCGCGGCCGTCTGGGCTTGTCATCCAATAGAGAGCGCGCCCGCTCGAACGGCTCTCGGGAATGCGCTGGTAGCGCGTGTGCAAGAACAGAAAGCCCTGGCCCGGAAGATGCCACGGTTGTGTATAGGAGAAATTCGTCTCCAGAACGAACTCGAAGTCGTCGATGGAATACGGCTTCCGGCTGCGATGGATAAAGGACGGCCGCGAGGTGCCGTGAGCGCTTGAGAAGATCCAGATGTGGCCGTCGCCGTCAATCGAGATGGTTGGGTTGTCGTGGGCATCGGAGGTCTTCTTGTTCAGCAGGAGCGTGGGACGCGGCACGGTGCCGGTGGCGTGGTCGAAGTAGGAGACCATGTGCAGCAGTTCGTCATGCTTGCCTTTCGCGCTACCTCCGTAGCAGAAGAACGTCTTGTCGGCTTCCTTCGAGTAGATCGCGAACGGAGCGTGCTGCTGCGGGTAGACGGCGAACCCGCCGCTGTACTTGTACTTGAACTCATCCTGCGAAGGCTGGTTGAAATACCAGATGCCGCGATAGCCGTCCTCGGTGACGGCCGCGGCCAGCGTCAGCGATGCGAGCAGAAGAATGCCGCGCCTCACTTGCCTGCCCCCAGCCAGCGTCCCACCGCCCGGGCTGCGCGCCCCAGCGCCCGGACCGTATGGCCGTGACTTGTCGCGACCGCCCGGTCCGTCGTCGTATTCGCCAGTGCGACCGCATCGACGGAGTTGGTTCCGGCCAGGACGACCGCCTTGACCGGCGCAATACTGCGATTCACCGCCACCACACCCCCGGCGGCATCTAACTGAGCACGGACCTCGGGAGTGAAATCCGGCGTCATCTTGGCCGCCAGCGGCCAGGCGCCGGAGGCGGTCCACTCCGCTCCGTTCAGCGGGCGTCCGGGCTCACCGAGGTTCACCACCCGCGGCGGGGCCAGCAGAATCATGGACTCGCAGCGGTCTCCTCCGCAGCCGCGCCGGCAGCGTTCGCGGTCCAGATACGTGGCATGCTTCGCATCGGAGATCCACACGGCCGGCCCCCGGTCCACGCCATCGATCGCATCGGCCCGAGCCCCGTTGCTGGCGTCGCAGATGGTCGCCTCGTGGGCTCCCGCGTACCAATAGACGGCGCGCCATTTGCCTGGGGCAGCCTCGCGCAGCAGAGCCGAGACGTATTCGGCATCGAGGGGATGCGGGGCAAGCCCGCAATCCTTCGCCCAGAGATGATAGAAGTGCAGTTCGATCTCGCCCGGACCGGCGGGAAATGCTTGCCCGTAGATGGTCCCGTTGCGGGACACGGCACGCGGCTTGGAATGGCCGGCGCGGAATTCCGATGGCCGGACATCGCAATCCCGTGCGCTGATCATGAACCGCGGCAGGAAGCGTTCGAGCAGTTCCTGTTCCAGAGCGTCAGGCAGGCTGTCCCGGTCAGCATCGGCCGCCGCCGTTCCGGATGCGCACAGGCAGGCAAGGGCAACCGCCGTGATCAGCCGCATTGCCCTTACTGTCTCACAAATCCACGCCCAGCTCCTTCCACGCCATGACCTTCCCGCGCCGGATGGCTTCGTGCCCGAGGATCGCCGTCAGAGCTCCCGAGGCCCCCACCTTGATGTCGGCCGGATTGGGCGCGCCTTTCGTCACGCAGTCATAGAACGCCGTCACATGCGCGTGGCGGGGCTCTTCCTGCTCCGGAGCCAACTGGCGCGGCGCGGCGCCCTGCTCGAGCGGGTAGAAGTTCTTCGTGCCCATCAGGTCCACCGCGCCCTTGCTGCCGTAGACGTTCACGTACTGCGCGCCCGCCGGCAGCCCACTCGGATGGTAGAGAAGCTGGGAAAAGGAGAGCGTCGCGCCGTTTGAATACTCGAAGGTCAACTGGTAGCCGTCCATGATGGTGCGGCCTGGAGGATCGTTCTTGTACAGCATCGTTCCGCCGAACCCAGCCGCGCGCACCGGATACATGCCCGCCGCCCAGTTGCACAGGTCGAGATTGTGCACCGACATCTCGATGAGGTAGCCGCCCGACTTGTTGACGTCGAAGTACCAGTCGGCGGACGGACCGTTGTGGTCGAGATCGCGCGCCCCGTTGCGCTGCGCCTTGAGCGCGAGAATCTCGCCGATCTCCCCCTGGCGGATCTTCGCGATGGCCTGCGTAATCTGGCGGAAGGACCGGAGCTGCTGGCCGACCATGAACACCTTGTTGCTTGCCTTGGCCGCGCGCACGACGTCCCGGACGGTCTCAGCCGTGATCGCGATGGGCTTCTCGCAATAGACGTGCTTGCCCGCCTTGAGCGCCGCGATCGCCATCTCAGCATGCAGGTGCGGCGGAGTGGCGATGAACACCGCATCGATATCCTTGCGATCGAGGATCGGACGCCAGTCTTTGTACGTTTGTGGATTGTCGCGTGCGGCGGTGGTGGCAGCCTTGTCGAGACGGTCAGCCTTGATGTCGCACAGCGCCGCGACACGGGCGCGGGGATCTTCGAGCACGCCCTGCATGACGTAGGCGCCGCGGTTCCCCACGCCGATCATGGCGGTTCCGGACCGGTCTCCGGAAGACTGTCCGAATGCCGCGTGGCTGGCCAGGCTGGACGTGAGCAGGAAATGGCGTCGGTTCATAATGGCTCTCCTAATTGGAATGGACCCCGCACCAGCGGCACACAAAAAGCAGGAGCGCCCGTGCCGCGGCGGCGAGTGAATCGAGTTCGACGTACTCATCGGGACCGTGGGTGTTGCCCCCGCGCCCGCCCCAAAGAATCGCCGGAATACCGAAGTGATGGAAGACGTACATGTCGCATGGGCCTTCAATACCCTGCACAGGCGGCGCGTGACCCAGCGCCCGGGCAGCGCACGTCGAGAACTCCCGGATCAGAGGCGCCTCCGGATCGAGCGCCGAGCCAGGCAGCCAGCGGATCGGGTACTCCATCAGGGGTCGCATGCGAAAGGTCTCCGGCCAGGCAGCCAGCAGTTGTTCGAACCAGGCCTGGAAGCCCGCGTCGATGTCTTCCAGTTTCTCACCCGGCATCGTCTGCCAAAAAAGCGCGACGCGGCAAACCGCGGGCGTGCAGGTAGGTTCACCCGTCCCCCACGGCCCCGTGGAGATGCCGGTGACGGTGACCGGCGCCGGGTCGGCCAGGTGCGCGTAGTAGGGATGCACCGCGAGCGACGCGTGGCGGCCGCGGCTGAACTCGCTCAGTCCTTCGAGGAAGCGCCGCAGTTGCTGGACGACGCCCGCCTCCTCAGGAGTTTCGCACAGGATTCCCGCATTCGGCGCGCGAAACGTCAGGTGGACCGTGCGCCCCCCGCGCTGAGCCGGGCAGATGCGCAGGAACGAGGGTTCGGAGATGACGGCGGCATCGCCATTGGCGCCAACCAGGCGGCCGGCAAGTGTGCCGTTGACGCCACCGAACTCCTCGTCCACGACGGATTCGATGACGAGGTCTCCGTTTAACTCGATATCGAGCGCGGCGAGCGTTTCGGCGACGAAGAGATTGGTGGCAAAGCCGCCCTTCATGTCATTCGACCCGCGCCCGTACAGATGCGTCCCGCAGATCTCGGCGCCGAACGGGTCCCGCGTCCAGGGCTGCGATCCGGCCGGCACCGTGTCCGCATGGCCGGACAACACCAGAGAGCGACCGCCCCCGCGTCCTGTCCGGCGCGCCATCAGGTTGGGACGGCCCTGGTAATCCCGGCCGGGCCAATAGAGGGGATGCTCCGTCAGTCCAGGCACATCCCTCGGCGAATACAAAACGGGCTCCCAGCCGGCCCCGGAAAGGACGCCGGCCGCATACTCCTGGCAGGCAGACTCGGCGCCGGCCGGCGCACGGTTTTCCGACGGGCGGCGCACGAGTTCGGTCAGGATCTCCACCAGCCTCGGCTGGTGCACGTCGAGGTGCGAGAGAAGCCTTGCTTCGAGGGCTGAAACCATCAGGTGAACACAGTATTGTGACACAAAAGCCGGGTAACTTGCAGAGGGAAACATAACTTTTTGGCATTCCCCCCTTTTCTGCGCCCTCAACCCGAGGTATACTTTTCGTTACTAAGTATCCGTCAGGGGAGGTTCACCTCAATGCTTCGTATCCTCACAGTCCTGCTTCTCGCCGCCGTCTCCGGTCTGGCGCAAACCAGTGGAACCATCAGCGGCTTCGCCCGCGACCCGTCCGGCGCCGCAGTTGCAAACCTGCGGGTGATCGTGACGAATGAGCGCACCGGCGCGGCGCGCGAGGCCGAATCCGACGCGACCGGCTTCTACCAGGTGCTGGCCCTGACGTCGGGAACCTACACTATCGACGCGGAAGGGGCTGGTTTCAAGCGCTTCCGGAACACGGGCGTGATTCTCCGGGTAGACGAGAACATCCGCGCCGACATCAGCCTGCAACTGGGCCAGGTCAGCGAGTCCATTGAGGTGACGGCCGAGGCCGCGCTGATCGACACGCGCTCATCGCAGACGACGGCGACAATCGACGACCGCCGCATTGTGGACCTGCCGCTGGCAGGCCGCAACGTGTTCCGGCTCGCCGCGACTCTTCCGGGCGTCCTCAATGTGGTCGCGCCGGACAACAGCGACATGAACGACACGCGCAGCGGTCCGCGCATGAACGTGAACGGCGGGCGGCCGAACCAGAACTACAACCGCTTCAACGGGACGTACTTCAACAACCCGTCGCGCAACACGGGCATGAATGTGCCTCCGCCGGACGCCGTCCAGGAATTCCGCATCCAGACCAGCACGTTCTCCGCCGATAGCGGGCGGAACCCTGGCGCCAACGTGACCATCGTCAGCCGCCAGGGCACCAATGAGTTTCACGGCACTCTCTGGGAGTTCCACCGCAACGACAATCTCAATGCCCGCAGCTTCTTCCAGGCGCGGCGGCCGCAACTGATCCAGAACCAGTTCGGCGCTGCCGTGGGCGGTCCGATCAAGCGCAACAAGGCATTCATCTTCGGGACCTACGAAGGCACACGGGACCGCAGGCAGGCGTCTGAGGTGAACGCGCTGCTGCCGAGCGCGGCCGAGCGGGCGGGGGACTTCTCCGCGCTGACCACACGCCAGTTGGTGAACCCTCGCGACAACACACCTTTTGCGAATAACCGCATTCCCTCCTCGCTGTTCGATCCAGCGTCAGTGGGTCTGCTGCGGCTGCTGCCGGCCGGCGAAGGGCGGATCCAGGCCCTGGGGCCAGCCCAGCGCGATGCCGAGTTGTTCATGCTCCGTCACGACCTTGTACTCACGCAGAACCAGACTCTCTTCGCGCATTACTACCTGAACCAGACCAGTGTGACCGAGAGTGAACTCGCCTACGCCAGCAACATCTCCGGCTGGACCGGACGGACGCGTGGTCCGCGCGCGCAGAATGCCGGGATCAACCACACTTGGACCATCAATCCGACGTTGCTGAACCAGCTCACGTTGGGATTCACCCGTTCGTTCTCTTTGGACGAGCCCACGGTCACTCGCACTCCAGCCGACCTGGGCATCCAGGGCATGCCGATGTACACCAACGGCGGCAGCCCACAGTTCAACGTCGCGGGCCGCTTCAACCTGGCGTCCGGCGGACCGGTGAAATTCGCTTCGAACACGTACCAGATTCAGAACATGGTGAGCAAGGTTCTGGGCAACCACACGCTGAAGGTCGGCTTCGAGTTCCTCGACCTCGGGTTCTTCCAATCGTTCCTCGGCCCCCCCCAGTTCACGTTTAACGGACAGCGCACGGGTGCCGGATTGGCCACACGGGGCGACCCACTGGCGGATTTCATGCTCGGGGCGTATCAGCAGATCGGCGTCACCAACGGCGTCCGCAATAACGACGGCCTCGCGAACTTCTATGCCGGCTTCATCCAGGACGACTGGAAGTTCTCGCCGCGATTCACCCTGAACCTGGGCCTTCGCTATGAGGTGTACACGCCCTGGGTGGACAAGTATGACCGCCTGAACACGGTCGTGCCCGATCTGAACGTGCGGTCCTCCGTGTTTCCCAACGCTCCGGTCGGCATGCTGTTCCCCGGCGACCGCCCCCGCGGCATGTACAACACGGACCGCAACAACTTCGCTCCGCGCGTCGGGTTCGCATGGGACGTGAACGGCGACGGCAAGACAGCGGTTCGCGCCGGGTATGGCGTCTTCTTCGACAGCTTTAACACCGACACGATCGCGCAGGAGAACCCGCCATTCGTCGGCGGCCGGCGGACGTTCTTCGAAGGCTACGTAGCCGATCCGTTCGGCTCGGTCGGCCAGGTGGCGCCACCAGCGTTCATTGATCCGAACGCGTTCACCTTCACCTTCCCGATCAACGGTTTCTGGAACACGCCGAACGAGAACGGTTTACGCCAGACGTACGTGCAGTCCTGGAACCTGACGATCCAGCGCCAGTTCCTGCGGGATTACGTGATGTCGGTCGCCTACATCGGCAAGGCCAGCACGAAACTGATCGCCTACCGGCCCTTCAACGCCGCGATCTTCGTGCCGGGGCAGTCCACCGAAGCCAACGCCGCGCAGCGCGTGCCGTTCGCCCCGGGCGTCTACGGCCCCGAGAGCCTCGTGCTCGACAACAGCTTCACCGGCTCGTATCACGGCATGCAGTTGGAGTTGAACCGGCGGTTCTCCGGCGGTTTCCAGCTTGCCAGTTCGTATACGCTATCCAAGGCGCTCGACACGAGTTCGACGTTCTCGCTCGGGGGCTGCCTGGCTAACCCGTTCGATCACCGGGCGAGCAAGGGCCGCTCGGACTGGGACCGCCGGCACGCACTGGTGGTGTCCGGCGTCTGGACACCTCCCGTGTTCGCCGCACAAAAGGGAATGGCCGGCCGAGTCCTGGGAGGATGGAATTTCTCGGGCATCGTGACCGCGCAGAGCGGTTCGCCAGTGACGGCGACCGCGGGCCAGAACCGCGCCTTCGACGGCACGTTCTGCGCCGGCTCGTACCACCCGGACATCGTCGGCCAGATCCAGCGCGATCATTCGTCCCGCGCCGACATGATCGGCGAGTTCTTCAACCGCTCGGCGTTCGCCCTGCCAGCCATCGGGACCTACGGCACCGCCGCGCGCGGCATGTTCTCGGGTCCGGCGTTCGTCAATACCGACTTCGCGATCCTAAAGGATATTGCCGTCACCGAATCGGCACGCTTCCAGCTACGCGGAGAATTCACGAACCTGTTGAACCAGGTGAACTTCAACAATCCTGTGGCGTCGGTGGTGAACGCGCAGTACGGCCGGATCAACGGCGCGCAGGCCGGACGCAATGTGCAGGTTGCTCTGAAGTTTATGTGGTAGACGGGGCTACGCCCTTGACCGCCCGGATGACGCTTGTGGGAGGGTACATGAAACCGCGGAAGCCCTCCCACTTGACCGTGAGCCCAGCCTCCCGGAGCAGCCGCGCGTGCCCGGACAGCAGCCCGATGTCCATGATCAGGAGCACCCCGCCGGGTTTGAGGACGCGGGCCAGTTCCTGCATGGCGGAGAATCGCTGGCCGGCATTGTCCAGCATGTAGAACGCGAGACTCGCCAGCACCACATCGAACGAGGCGTCTTCGAACGGCAGTTCCCGGTAGTCGCCGTCCCGGATCTCGATGCGGTCGTCGACGCCTTCCAGACGGGCGTTGTCCCAGGCGGCTTCCGCCCAGTTGTCGGAAAGGTCATCTGAGCGCCAGTTGTCGATGCCGACCGCGCGGCCTGTGGAAAGCCGCCTGGCTGCCGCCACGAGCATCAGACCACGCCCGCAGCCGACATCGAGCACCTGCTCGTCACCGCGCCAGGAGATGCTGGCGATCAGGCGGTCGCGCGCACGAAGCTTGCCGTAGGAACTGCTGAGGAACATCAGGCCGGCTTGTCCAAGGCCCATGAGCCCAGCCCACTGGAGCAGGACGAGCGGCAACTGGAGGACAAAGAGAGACTCTGGCAGGCGGATCAGCACGCCGAGCAGAAAGCATCCTGCCCCGGCGCCGCCGAGGAGCCGCACCAGCCAAGGTGCGTCCAACCCGTATTCCGGTTTCGACGGGCGGACCGCTTCGAGTGCGTGATCGGCCGGATCAGACATGTTGCCAGAAGATCGGCAGGGCTAGGAATCTACTTTAGATCGTGGGGGTTGCAGCGTCGCGACAGTGGCGCCCCAGCCGCCTGCTTCCGGAGGGGCGTCGGAAAATTGCAGGACGAACGGCTTGGCGGCGAGAACGGCCCGCACGACCTCACGCTGGCGGCCGATCCCCCTGCCATGAATCAGACGGATCGCGGTGAGTCCCAGCCGATGGGCCTCGTCGAGGTAGGCTTCCACCACGTCACGCGTGTCGCGGGCCGGGACTGAGTGGAGATCGAAAACACCCGTCACAGGTACCCGAAATGGGACTTCTTCCACGGTCAGCATGCGCGGGAGCCCGAACGGCGGGCTCCCACCAAACTAGCGCACCGGATGGTTCAGGCGACCGTCTGCACGCGGTTACGACTGACGATCATCTCCATCTGATCCTTCAAATGCAGCTTCAGCTTTTTGAGGCGCAGTTCTTCCACTTCGTCGAGCTCAGTCAGATGCGGCTGCGCCTCCAACTCGTCCAGTTTGCGCGAGTAATAGGCATGCTCGACCGCCAGCCGGCGGAACTCCTCGTCTGTCGCCATCAGGTGCGCTTTCAAGTCTTCTTGCGGGATCCGTTCCATGTTAGGTGGTTCCTCCATGTGGGCGCCGCCATTGCGGGCAACGCTACTCGTGAAGTGGGCGGCTCCGTTGGAGCCGTCTATCTTGACACTAGCATGGTGAACAGCGCATGACAATACCAGCTTCGACTGGATTCCGATAGTACTGAGGGCGTAGTCCTACGGCGGCAAATCCGTGTGCCTCGTAGAGGCGCCGGGCTGCGGCGTTGGACTCGCGAACTTCCAGAAGCCATTGGCCTGGAAGCACTTGCATGGCATGTCGCAACAGCGCCGAGGCCGCGCCCCGGCGCCGGGCGGTCGGCTCCACCGCAAGGTTCAACAGCTCGCTCTCCCCCGAAGTCACTACTCGCGCCGCCAGAAAGCCAGCCACCTCGTCGAGGTGGATCGCGACCCAGAAAAAGTAGTTGAGATACGAAGCCGGCTCCCAGGCGGCAGCCTCGGGTGAGGCGGATTGAATGCGCGCCACAGCGGGCAGGTCCGAGAGCTCTCCGGGCCGGACGGCGATCACTCCGTCTCCCCGGGCTCCTCCACGCCGTAAATCCGCCGGTTGACCATCGAGAGGTGCGGCTTCATCAGCGGGAAGAAGATCACGTCGTAAATATCCTCGGCTCCGGTGAAGATCATCGCCATGCGCTCGATCCCGGGTCCGATTCCGGTGGTGGGCGGCATGCCGTGCTCCAGCATCTCAACGAAATCGAAGTCGAGGGGGTGGAACTCGCCGCTGTCACGATCCTCCGGACGGTAGGCGGCGCGCCAGCGCTCCAGAAGCTGGACCGGGTCATTCTGCTCGCTCCAGTTGTCGCCGCACTCCATGCCCGCGATGAAGATTTCGAAGCGCTCGGCGAAACGGGGATCGGAATCCATCGGCTTGGCCAGCGGGGAGATCTCCATGGGGTGGCCAAAAACCAAAGTCGGCTGGATGAGTTGCGGGGCCACCTTCTCCTCGAACGCCGCCACCAGCGCCTCACCCACGCTCGGCTGCGGATCGTGAACGCCGATGCCGGCCAGCGCTGTATTGGCATCGTCAGGGGTCGCCAGCGAAAGGAAATCGACGCCGGTCTTTTCCCGCACCAGATCCGCCATGCGCAGCCGTGGCCAAGGCCGGGCGAAGTCGATCTCGTGGCCGCGCACGGTGAACACGGTCCGCCCGAACACCTGTTCGGCGATGTGCCGGAACAGGTCCTCGATAAGCTGCATGTTGTACTCGTAGTTCTCGTACGCGGTCATCGTCTCGACCATTTGGAACTCAGGATGGTGGCTGCGGTCGATGCCTTCGTTACGGAAGTAGCGGCCGATCGTATAGACCTTGTCGAAGCCGGCGGCGATCAGGCGCTTCAGGTAAAGCTCGTGCGAGATCGACAGGTACATGTCGCAGCTCAGGGCGTTCACGTGCGTCAGGAAAGGCTTGGCTGTGCCGCCCCCGTACTGCGGCTGCAGGATCGGCGTGGGAATCTCGATGAATCCGCGGCCCTGCAGAAACACCCGGATCTGGTGCAGCATGCCCGCCACGGCCTCAAAGGTCTTCTTCTTCTCGGGGTTGATGGTCGTGTCGAGGTAGCGCTTGCGGAGGATTAACTCGCGATCTTTCATCCCGGACCACTTCTCGGGCAGTGGGCGGAGGCTCTTGGTGAGAATGCGGAAGCTGTCCGCCAGGATCGAGGTCTCGCCGGTCTTCGTCTTGCCGACCACGCCGGAAGCCTCGACGATGTCGCCCATGTCGAGAAGCCCCAGGTCTTCGTAGCCAAGCGTGCCGGCGGCGGCATCCGTGGGCGCCAGGGAGTTCCGCCGCAGGACGAGTTGGATCGTTCCGGTCTGGTCGAGCACGTGGCCGAACGCCAGTCCGCCCATGCGCCGCCAGGAGAGCAACCGGCCGGAAACCGTCACGGGTTTGCCTTCCCAGTCAGCGTAGTCGGCGAGGATGGGTCCGGCATATGTCGTCCGGCGGCTGGTCGCGGGATACGGGTTCAGACCCAGAGCGCGCAAGGAGGCGGCTTTCTGGATCCGCACTTCGCGCAACGCGGCCAGGGGAGTGGTGGGCTTTTGGTCTTCCATACAGTATTCGATGAGGACGGTCGGATCCTTTCCATTATGCGGCACCGCTGCCCACCGGCTCCATTCGATCCGGGCGTGCCACCGTTCGCCCTTGTCTGTTCGCAGTCCGATGGAACCTGCTCGCCAATATGCGACCGATGTGGTCTACTATTGATTGAGGACACTTTCAGTCGCCATTTAACTGGTTGACAGGTCATGGGGTAGCTGGCTAGACTGAGGTAACAGGGACCGAAACAGTCTGAGATCGGCACATGTTGAAGCTAACCAAGAAAGCGGATTACGGGTTGATAGCGTTACGGCACTTGGCCGCACACGCACCCACGGGTTCGGCGAGCGCGAAGGAGATTGCCGACTCCTACCGGATTCCGCTGCCGCTGCTGGCGAAGATCCTCCAGAAGCTAACAAAGACCGGGCTGCTGCAGTCCATCCCGGGAACGAATGGTGGATACCGGCTGGCGCGGCCCGCGCATCACATCTCGACGCTCGAGGTGGTGCGGGCCATTGACGGGCCGATCATCTTGACCTCTTGCTTTACCGCTCACGGGGAGTGCGATCAATCTGACCACTGCACGGTCCGGGAGCCGTTGCGGAAGGTCCACGAGGGAATCGTCGATTTGTTGGGCAAGATCACGATCTCTGATCTTTCGCGGGACGAGGAAGCGCCTGCCGCTCCTGTCGCGGCCGCAGGTCAGGTTTCGTTGTTGCACGTGTTGTAGAGAGGGAACCGTTTTTGCGATGAAGACACCGATATACTTCGATAACCACGCGACGACTCCGATGGATCCGCGTGTGCTGGAAGCGATGCTGCCGTACTTCTCCGAGAAGTTCGGCAACGCGGCGAGCCGGAACCATGCCTACGGCTGGGAATCCGAGCAGGCTGTGGAAACCGCGCGTAAACAGATCGCCGCGCTGATCGGCGCCAACCCGAAAGAGATTGTCTTCACGAGCGGCGCCACCGAGTCGAACAACCTGGCGCTCAAGGGTGTCGCCGAGATGTACGCCGAACGCGGCAACCACATCATCACGGTGGCGACGGAGCACAAGGCGGTTCTCGACACCTGCAAGAAGCTCGAAAAGCACGGCTGCCAGGTGACGTATCTGCCGCTCCAGCAGGACGGTCTCGTCGACCTCGACCAGTTGCGCGAGTCTTTCACGAACAGGACGATCCTGGTCAGCATCATGTACGCCAACAATGAGATTGGCGTCATCCAGCCGGTCGCCGAGATCGGGAAGATGTGCAAGGAGCGGGGCGTGCTGTTCCACACCGACGGCGTGCAGGCGGTGGGGAAGATCCCGGTCGACGTGCAGCGCGACAATATCGACCTGATGTCGCTCACCGGGCACAAGATCTACGGGCCGAAGGGCGTGGGCGCTCTCTATGTCCGGCGCCGCAACCCGCGCGTCCAGTTGACTGCGCAGATCGACGGCGGCGGCCACGAGCGCGGGATGCGTTCCGGCACGTTGAATACGCCCGGCATCGTCGGGTTCGGCAAGGCTGCGGAGTTGTGCCACCAGGAGATGGCCGAGGAGTCGGTCCGGCTGCGCGAACTGCGCGACCGCCTCAAGGTCCGCCTGGAGAGCGAATTGGACGAAGTGTTCATCAACGGGTCGATGGAGCACCGGCTGCCGCACAACCTGAACATGAGCTTCGCGTATGTGGAAGGCGAAAGCCTGCTCATGGGCATCAACGACATCGCGGTATCGAGCGGCTCGGCCTGCACATCGGCCACGCTGGAACCAAGTTATGTTCTGAAGGCCCTCGGCGTCGGCGATGACCTGGCGCACACCTCGATCCGCTTCGGCATCGGCCGGTTCAACACGGTGGAAGAGGTGGACTACGTCGCGAATCGCGTGATCGAAACCGTCCGCAAATTGCGCGACCTGTCGCCGCTCTACGAGATGGCCAAGGAAGGCATCGACATCAGCAAGATCGAATGGGTGGCCGAAGCCGCCCACTAGGGACGCACATCAAATAAAGAGAGAGTTGAAAATGGCATATTCGGACAAAGTTCTCGATCACTACAACAATCCGCGGAACGTAGGTTCGCTGGACAAGGCGGATCCGAACGTGGGTACGGGCATGGTGGGCGCGCCGGAGTGCGGCGACGTGATGAAGCTGCAGATCAAGGTGAATGACTCGACCGGCGTCATCGACGACGCCAAATTCAAGACCTTCGGCTGTGGCAGCGCGATCGCCAGTTCGTCGCTGGCCACCGAGTGGTTGAAGGGCAAGAGCGTCGACGAAGCGCTGGCCATCAAGAACACCGACATCGTCAACGAGTTGAGCCTGCCGCCGGTGAAGATCCACTGCTCGGTGCTCGCCGAGGACGCAATCAAGGCCGCGATCGCCGATTATAAAAAGAAGCGGACCCCGGCCGCAGTCGAAGCCACGGCGTAACTGGCGGGGGAGGGGAGTATGGCACAGGAGACACTGGTCCAAAACGAACTCGAGGTGACGCCGAAGGCGGTCGCGAAGATCCGTCAGGCGTTCGCCAAGGAGGGCGTCACGGACGGGGCGCTGCGGCTGGGCGTGCTCGGCGGCGGGTGCTCCGGGCTGAGCTACCAGTTCAAGTTCGATACCCGGGTGCGCCCTACGGATAAGGTGTATGAGTTCGACGGCGTCAAGGTCGTCGTCGATCCCAAGAGCCTGTTGTACCTGCGGGGGATGACCCTCGACTATAAGGAGGCGCTGCTGCAGTCGGGCTTTGTGTTTGAGAACCCGAACGCGCAGAAGAGCTGCGGCTGCGGCACGTCGTTTGCCGCGTGATGCTCCCCTGCTGGAAGTGCCATGCGGAGACCGGCGGGCTGATTTGCGCGGCCTGCCGGAGTCTCCAACCCCCGCCGCGTGACTACTTCGCCTTCTTCGGCGTACCCGAAGCGCTCGCTCCCGACCGCTTGGCACTGGAGAAGCGCTTCTATGAACTGAGCCGGTTGCTGCATCCGGACCGGTTCGTCCGCCGCGACGAGCGCGAGCGGGCTTACTCGACCGACGCCACCGCCGTTCTCAACGACGGGTGGCGCACCCTCCGCGATCCCGTGGCGCGCGGGGAGTACGTTCTCTCCCGGCACGGGTTCCCCATCGGCGAGCAGAAGACGGCCAACGTCCCGCCCGAACTGCTCGAGGAGGTCTTTGAGCTAAACGAGTGGCTCGAAGAGATCCGCCACGGCGACGATTCGCACCGGACCGCCCTCGGTGAAGCGCACGAACGGTTTACCGCGATGCTGGCGCAGATCGACCGGCAGCTCGAAGACCGGTACCGGGCGTTCGACGCGGGCGGCGGCCGGTCGGTGCTCGAAAACGTGCGCGGCCTCCTCAACCGCCGCCGGTACATCCGCAACCTCGTGCGCGATGTCGAGAGCGCGCTCGCGCCCGCGGCGTAACCGGCAGAAAGACATCCCCCGATGACTCCTCTCCAGATCGACTTCGGTCAGCAAAGCTCCGAGCGTGTCGTAGGCATCGACCTCGGCACCACCAACAGCCTGGTCGGGTTCATGGACCTGACGCGGCCCCGCGTGATTCCCGGCAGCGACGGCTCGCTGCTCGTCCCGAGCGTGGTTTCGCTCACCTCTGACGGTGAACTGGTCGCCGGCGGCATCGCCCTCGACCTGCTGATGACGGCTCCCGAACGCACAGTGTATTCGGTCAAGCGCCTGATGGGCCGGGGCCTGAGTGACCTCGGCGAAGAGAGCCGCCTGTTTCCGTTCCGCTTCGCGCCGGAGAGCGAGTCCGTGTTGCGCATCGCGCTGGGCGAGCGGACGTTCACGGCGCCGGAGATCTCGGCCGCCGTCCTCCGCGAATTGAAACGCCGCGCCGAGGCCTTTCTGGGCGAACCGGTCAGCAAGGCTGTTGTCACGGTTCCGGCCTATTTCGACGACGCCCAGCGTCAGGCCACCAAGGACGCGGGCCGCATCGCCGGACTAGACGTCCTGCGATTGGTCAACGAGCCGACCGCCGCCGCGCTCGCCTACGGCCTCGACAAGCGGAACCAAGGCATCGTCGCCGTCTACGACCTCGGCGGCGGCACCTTCGACATCTCGATCCTGAAGCTGCAGGACGGGGTCTTCGAAGTGCTCGCCACCCACGGCGACACCCACCTCGGCGGCGATGACATCGACAACCGCCTGCTGCGGATCGGCCTGGAGGACGTCGCCTCGGAATGGGGCGAGGACCTTTCGAGCGATTCCGAAGCCGTCCAGCGCCTGCGCCGCGCCGTGATCCGGGCCAAGGAAGAGCTCTCCTTCGTCCCGTTCACGAGCCTGCGCTTCGAGTACAAGGGCAAGGTTTATGAACGGCAACTGACCCGCGGCGTCCTGGAGAAACTGATCGCCGATATCGTCGACCGCACCCTCGGACCGAGCCGGCGATGCCTGGCCGATGCCGGGCTCACGGTCGAACAGATCGACGAGGTTGTGCTGGTCGGGGGCTCGACGCGCATCCCGCTCGTGCGCCAGGCGGTCGAGGCGCTGTTCAAGGCGCGGCCGCACACCGAGCTGAACCCGGACGAGGTGGTCGCGCTGGGCGCGGCCGTACAGGCCGGCATTCTTTCGGGCCATGTCGAGGATACGCTTCTGCTCGATGTGACGCCGCTGTCACTCGGCATTGAGACCATGGGGGGGGTGGTTTCCAAGCTGATCCACCGCAACTCCACGATTCCGGCGAGCGCCACCGAGACGTTCACCACCGCCGTCGACGGCCAGCGCAACGTGCTCATCCATGTGCTGCAGGGCGAGCGCGAACTGGCCAAGGATTGCCGCAGCCTGGCCCGCTTCGACCTCAAAGATGTCGAACCGATGCCCGCGGGCCTGCCGCGGGTCGAGGTTCGCTTTCTGATCGATGCGAACGGCATTCTGAACGTTATGGCGCGCGACGCCCGCTCCGGCAAAGAGCAGACCGTCGAAGTGAAGCCGACTTACGGCCTGACCGACGACCAGGTTGAGCAGATGTACCTGGAGTCGATCGAGAACGCCGAAGCGGATTTCCAGGCCCGGCAGGTGGCCGAGGCCCGCGTCGACGCCGATACGATTCTGGCGGCGGTCGAAAAGGCGAAGCAAAACGACGCGTTTTACGAACTGGACGAGAATGAGCGGGAGACCATTCACCAGGCGGTGAACGACCTGCTGCTGGTCTATCACTCCGACGACCACCTGTTGATCCGCTCACGGATCGAGCAGCTCAACGAGAAGACGACGAAACTGGCCGAGACGATGGTCAATGCCGCCGTCCGCGGCGCGCTCAAAGGCACAAAAATCGACTAAGGAACGGCACCAACATGGCTGGATTGACCTGGGATCACATTGACGACATCGCGTTCGCGCTCCTGGAGAAGCACCCGGAGCAGGATCCATTGAAGATCCGTTTTACCGACCTGCACAAATGGATCGTGGAGCTGGAGGAATTCGGCGACGATCCGATGGCCTCGTCCGAAGGCAAGCTGGAAGCGATCCAGATGGCCTGGTACGAGGAGTGGCAAGAGACTCAGTAAGATATGGTCAGTTCGTACACAGTCCAATAACGGGCGACTGGCCCGATCCCCACATCGGGCCAGCCCTCACTCGTCGCGGCCAACCATCGACCGCCAGTCGAGCGCGTTCAGGAACGCCGGCAGTTCGCGCCAGTTGGGACGCACCTTGATGTGCAGGTTTAGGTAGACGCGCCTTCCAAAGATCGCTTCCATCTCTTCGCGAGCCTGCGTACCGATCTTCTTCAGCCTCTGCCCGCGCGCGCCAATGAGGATGCCCTTCTGGCCGTCCGTTCCACGTAGACGGTGGCCGTGATGCGCGTGAGGCGCTCGTCCTCTTCCCAGTGGTCCACCAGGACCACCACCGAGTGCGGCACTTCCTCGTGCGTCTCGCGGATGATCTTCTCCCGCACCAGTTCGCACGCCAGGAACCGCTCCGGCTGGTCCGTGACGTGATCCGGCGGATAGTAGGGGGGGCCCTCCGGCATCCGTGACACAATCGCCGCGCGCACCTCGTCAAGCCCTGCGCCCCGATCGGCGGAAATGGGCAGGTACTCGGCGAATTCGAAGGACTGCCGGTAGCGGTCGAGCAGCGGCAGCAGCGAGGCCTGGTCCTTCACCAGATCGCGCTTGTTCAGCAGCAGCAGCGTGGGCGTGCTCGCCTGCCGCAGCAGGTCAATCGCGTGCTCGTCGGCCGGCGTGAACGGCAGTGTCGCATCGGCGACGAACAGTAGCAGGTCGCGCTGATCGAGCGCGGCGCGCACCGCGTCCATCATGCGCCGGTTCATCGACGACTTTGGCGCGTGGATCCCCGGCGTGTCGAGAAACACCACCTGCGCGCCGGGCCAGTGCGCCACCCCTTGAATCGTGGCGCGCGTGGTCTGCGGCTTATCCGCGACGATGGCCACCTTCTGGCCGACCAGCGCGTTCAACAGAGTCGATTTGCCCGCGTTCGGACGCCCCAGAATCGAGACGAATCCGGAACGGAATCCCTGCGTTTCACTCATGCGCCACCGCCTCGGACTTGCGCACGCGCACCTTTTCGACGCGCATGCCATTGGACGCCAGCACCTCGATGCGCAGTCCCTCCCGTTCGACGCTCTCGCCCGCCGCGGGCACGTGTCCCAACCATTCCGTCACCAACCCCCCGATCGTCGTCGACTCCAGTTCTTCTTCCGGCCGGAAGTCGAACAGATCGTGCAGCCGCGCCAGGTCGAAGCTGCCGGAGACGACGATGGCGCCTTCTTCCTCTGTGATGTCCGAAGCCGGCTCGTGCTCGTCGAAAATCTCGCCGACGATCACCTCCACCAGGTCCTCCATGGTCGCGAGTCCCGCCGTGTTGCCGTATTCGTCGACCACGATGACCATGTGCGCGTTCTCCCGCTGCATTTCGCGCATCAGTGCGTTGACCAGCTTCGTCTCCGGAACAAACCGGATGGGCCGCATGATTTCGCGCACGTGCCGGACCCCCCGCGCTCCGGGGTCGAGTTCGAACATATCGCGGGCATGCACGAACCCGATGATATCGTCGATCGATTCGCCGTACACCGGGATGCGCGAGTACTGTTCGTTGACGACCAACTGGCGCAGCTCCTCGAGCGTCGCATCGCCTTGGCTCGCGACGATGTTCGGCCGCGGCGTCATGACCTCGCGCACAGTCTTGTCGCCGAACTCCATCACCGACTGGATCAGGCGCCGGTCGTGCTCCTCAATCAGCCCCTCTTCGGCGCCCGCCTCGATCAGCGCCTCGATGTTCTCGGCTGGGGTCGGGGCCTCGTCGTCGTGCCCGTTGCCGTTGACCGATTCCATCAGCGATTGGACAAACTCCAACGGCACGACGATCGGGCGCGTCAGGACCGCCGTTGCGTGCCACAGCGGCGCCACGGCCGGCATCCAGCGTCCTTCGGTGCGGCGGTAGAGCAACTGGGGCACAAGGTAGGAAACCGCAACCATCGCGAACCAGGCCAGGAGCGAAATCTCGACCCAACGCTGCCACGCCGGCTCGCCGTCGGCCAACAGGCCGGCGACGATCAGGAGTGTCATCACGACGACAAGAGTGTGCTTGGCCAGCGTGAACGAGAGCGCTCCCCGCTCCGCCTTCATGCCAAGCCGTTCCTCGACGTGCTCTTTGAAGAAATCCAGGGCCGGCAATTCACGCGGGCGCAGGCGCAACGATTCAAGATAGAGAATCTGCGCAAAGCTGATCAGGACCAGCAGCACGGCCGTGACGAACGCGATGCTCAGCAGCAGCAAGCTCACCGGCGGCTCCTCTCCGTGAGCGACTGGGGGAGCCCGGAAATGCCGCCGCCAGCGTGTCTCTTCGCGGGCCATCCGGCCCCGGTCCCGCTCATGGTCGAAGCCGAGGAGGTGAAGAAGACCGTGCAGCATCAACAGCCGGACCTCTTCTTCCGGTGCGTGGCCGAGAGCGGCTGCCTGCTCCACCGCACGTTCCGCTGAGATGGCGATCTCGCCGAGAAATCCTTCCGCGGGCGGAGTGCCGGATGCGGGGAACGAGAGCACGTCAGTCGGCTTGTCGTTGCCCAGGAAGTGGGCATTCAGCCGGCGCAATTCCTCGTCATTCGTCAGCAGACACTGGAAGTCACGCCCGCCCGCCACTTCATGGCGCAACGAGCGGGCGAACGCCAACATGCCTTTCCTGGCAATGCGCGAGCCTGCGCCCCGGTAGATGACTAAGGAAATTTCGCTTCGTTTCGGTGGGTCTGTGTCCATCGGATGAGTAAATCAGACTTGCGGCTTGGACGGTTCGATCCCCGCTCCAGCCGCCGGTTCGGCGAGGCGCAGGACGAGTTGCTGTTCAGTGGCGACGGTCTCCGCGTGCCGTTCATACGCGCGAACAATGCGCTGCACGAGGCTGTGCCGGACGACGTCGCGCTCGTCGAAGTAGACCACGCTGATTCCTTCCACGCCTTTGAGCACGTCGAGCGCGTCCACGAGTCCGCTGCGCCGTCCAGCGGGCAAGTCCACCTGTGTCGTGTCGCCGTTGACGACCATTTTGGAATTGAATCCCTGGCGCGTCAGCACCATCTTCATCTGCTCCGCCGTTGCGTTCTGCGCCTCGTCCAAAATGATGAAGCTGTCGTTCAAGGTGCGCCCGCGCATGAAGGCGAGGGGAGCGACCTCGATCGTCTTGCGCTCGATGTAGCGGTCGACCTTCTCGGCGTCCAGCATTTCGAACAGGGCATCGTAGAGCGGGCGCAGGTAAGGGTCGATCTTCTCCTGCAGCGTTCCGGGCAGGAATCCGAGACGTTCGCCGGCCTCGACCGCCGGTCGGGTCAGGATGATTCGGGACACCCGCTTGCTCAGCAGCGCCGAAACTGCCATCGCCACGGCAAGGTAGGTCTTGCCGGTGCCCGCGGGACCGACGCCGAACACCAGGTCGCTGCGCTCGATCGCTTCCAGATACCGCTTCTGGTTGATGCTCTTCGGCGCCAGCACCTTCTTGCCGAAGTTCCGCTGGCGGGAACTGAGCACAAGCGCCTCGAGGGTCACCTCCCGATCTTCGGACACCACCTTCAAGTAGCTGTTCAAGTCGCCGTTCGAGAAGACGTATCCACCCCGCACAAGGTCGAAGTAGTCGGCCAGGAGCGATTCCGCGCGCGAGACACTATCCTCTTCGCCTTCAATCTCGATACGATCTTCGAGCAGGTGCAGCCGTACCCCGAAGCCGTTCTCAATGAGGCGGATATTCTCGTCACGTGTTCCGAAGAGGTTTTCGATGCCCGGATTGATTTGCACGCTGGCGATCATCGGCTGGCTGCGAGAGCCTCCATGCGAGAATACATCAGTGAACGCGTGAGCCAATCCGTGGAAGGACCATCTGCCAGTAGTGTAGCAAACCCGTCCTGGTTCCGCGCCTTGCTCGGGATGGTGCTCGCGGCGCTCATATTCTTTCAGATCCACTCGATTGTGGATGAGTCCCAGACCTGGGACGAGGCGATCCACCTTGCCGCGGGCTACAGCTACCTGAAGACCGGCAGATACGAGATCAACACCGAACATCCGCCGCTGCCGAAGCTGCTGGCGGCGCTTCCGCTTTGGGTGTGGGGTCCGGACGCGAAGACGTCGAGCAAGTATTTCGCCGAGCGCGACCAGGTGATGTTCGGAGCGGACTTCCTGTACAACAACACCACGCCGCACGAGACGCTGCTGCTGGCGGGACGATCCGTGACCATGCTGCTGACGCTCGTGTTGGTGGCCGGACTGGCGGAGTGGACGCGCCGCCGCTTCGGACCCGTCACGGCCCTGGTAGCGGCGGCGGTGGTGGCCTTCGACCCGAACATCATCGCGCATGGCCGGTACGTGACGAGCGACTTGGCCGCGACACTCCTGTTCTTCGCCGTTTGCGCGACGTGGATCGACTTTCTGGGGCGTCCTGGCGTGGTGCGGGCATTGCTTACCGCGATGCTGCTGGGCATCGCGGTGAACGTGAAGTTCTCCCTGGTCATTCTGCTCCCGCTGATGGCGCTGCTGTGGGGCGCGCATGCGGTGGCCAAGCGCCGGCTGGAGTTTGTGCGGTGCGGTGGGGGCTTGGTTTTTGCCTTTGCGTGGGCCGCCCTGACGGTGCAGGGCGTCTACGGCGCCGGAGCGCGGGAGACGGCTAGAACGGGCGAGGATCTCGCGGCGATGACGAATCCGTGGTGCCGACAGATCGGCGGCGTGGTGAGCCGCATCCATCCCTATGTGTTCGGGTTGTGTGAAGTGATCGAGCATGACCAGGTGGGGCACCAGACCTACTTGCTGGGGCAGCTCTCCGAAGAGGGCTGGCGGCACTATTTCCCTGTTGCGTTTGCCGTCAAGACACCTGCCGGGACGCTTCTGCTGGTGGCCTTGGCCGTCGTGTTGGCGGCCGCTGGCAGGGGCCGCGTCGGGTTTCGAGCGGCGGGCCTCGCGCTCGGCGCCGCTGTGTACTTCGCCGTCAGCATGACGAGCCACTTGAATCTCGGACTGCGGCACATTCTGCCGGTCTATCCACTGCTGGCCGTCGCGTCGGCCGCCGTGCTGTGCCGGTCCGGACGTTGGGGCGTCGCCGCGGGGGCTGTGGCGGTGACGCTGGTGGCGGCCGAAGCGGTGGCGATTCACCCGTTTCACCTGTCTTTCTTTAACCGGCTGGCTGGCGGCCCTGAGGCGGGAACCCGCTATCTCCTCGACTCCAACATCGATTGGGGGCAGGACCTGAAGCGGCTGTCCCGCTATATCGCAGCCAACAGGCTGGATCCGGTGGGCATCCTGTACTTCGGCACGGCCAGTTTCCATCACAATGGCATCCGGGCACAGGTCCTGAATCCGCCTGAGTCGAGCGAAACGGAGGCCGTTGCGCAGTTCGACAGCGTCGTGGCGGCCAGCGTGACGCCGCTGTTCGGCGTGTACGTCGGTGAGGAGAAGTACCGCTGGCTGCGGCAGCGGGAGCCGGTTGGCCGGATCGGGTACTCGATCTGGCTTTACGATTTTCGAAAGACGGCTACAGGGACGGCGGAACCAGGGCGATTGCGAACACCGTGATGGCAGCGAATCCCAGCGTGAACCACAGGGCGTAGAGACACCGGCGCCGGAACTCCTCCCGGAAGTATTGAGGTGACCGCTGGGTCCACAGCGGCGTTTTCATCCGAACGACGACGCGCATCTCCCCCTAGAGACATATCGGCACGCCCGCGGCAATCCTTAGGCAAACGGGTCCGTCCCCGTTTTGATGAGAATTTTTGCGGTTTGCAGCGCCGCCACGGTCCATTCCCTCGCTGGAGACTGTTCCGGAAACCAAAGCTATGGCCGCGAGCTGACAAACTCCACGTAGCCGTGCTTTTCGAGGAGGCGGAAGTATCCGGCGAAATCCATCTGCACTGGACCTGCTTCCAGGCGCACGAGGCGTGCGACCTCCGCCAGATTCCGGCGGCCGTCGCACCAGAATAGTGCAAGCTGCGGGACCTTGCCCCAAGCGCCTGACGGCTGGTCGAGCCACAGTTCCCGCGGCAGATCGTCCAGCGGAATCGAGCCGAGACGCTTGCGCTTCACGACGATCCGCGCCAACTCCGGATCGTCACGGCGCTCAACCGGTTCCGGCTCTGGAATGCGCGCCAGCGCCGGCGCTATGTCCTTCTCAGCCCCGCCCAATCGCAGCACTGAACGGATCGCCCGCCGCCAGCGCTCCCTTTCGTGTTGTGCCCGTTCACCGGAATGCGCGGCCACCGCTTCCTCCGCCCAGGTCGCCGTCAACTCAGCCAGCCACCGCGCGTCTTCCGGTCCGGCGTTCGCGATCACGTACAGATACGCAGCCGTAATCACCGTCAAGTCCCGTAACGACCTCGGATCGACGGTGTCCGGCGTGTCCGCGCTGTTGTGGTGCGAATGGACACCTGACCCGCTATATGGCCACACCGTCGGGATGCCGATCATGGGCTCGCCGAGGAACGAATCCGTGCCTGGCATGAAGTCTTTCCAGTGGAACGGCCGCGCCGGCGTGCGCCGCGACAGCACGTCTTCGGCTACCTTCAACACGAGGGCATCCACGTACGAAGTCGCCACGTGCGGGTTCAGATAGAACGTGTACTCGGTCCCAGGCAGGTCGTACGAGCCAGCGGGCGTATCGATCGTCATCGCCGCGACCGTCCGCTTCACGCGCTCCGGGTTTACGGCGAGGTAGTGCATCGTGCCGTACAACTCACCCATCGCCAGCATCCGGATCGTGCGGCGCGGTTGCGGCAGCTTTCCCTCCGATACCAGACGCCGGATGGTTGCCAGAGCCTCGACCATCGCCGCCACACCCGTCGCATTGTCGTGCGCGCCCTGCTCCGCCATGTGCCCCAGCGTCAGCACTTCTTCCGGGGTCTGCCCCGGTACGACGGCGGTCACGTACGGGTAGTCGCCCTTGTACAAACGCGCGTCGACCTTGGCCCGGACACGTACTGGACCCCGCGCCAGCAAGTCCTTCAGCAGCGCCGTCTGCCTCGGGGAAATCGAGAACACCGGCATCGGCGTGTCGCCCTCGACCATTCCCCAGCCCTTGTCGCCCCAGGCATTGACCCACTGCCGCCCGTCCATCAACTCCGGGTTCTCGGTGAACGTGTTGACTGCACCCGCCGCCCGGTGTTTCACCAGCAGCCACTTCAAGCCCGCCGGGTTCGACTCGGTCATGACGAACTTCCCGCCGATCTCTTCCGCCGTCACACTCTTCTCGCGAGCTTTCGGCAGGTAGACGATCTCCGCTTCGATGCCCTCCGGCGGCGTGGGACCGCTCCACATCCCGAGCGACGCCGGAATCGCCTCAAAATCAGCCAGCACCCGCTGCTCAGCCGGAACCGCGGGCGAGACCACCTCAAGCCGCGCCTGCCGCGCGTCCCATGCCAGCGGCATTGTCCAATATCCGTACTGCGTCTTCCCGTCGGCCGGCGGCAGCACGACTTCGACACCGCTCAATCCCAACCCGCGCATCTCTCCGGCAAGGTACTCAGCGGTCTCGCGAAACCTGGGGAACGTGAACCAGCGGTCGCGCGCGTACACCTCGCGCATAACCTTCATCGCGCGGCCGGTATCGACCGACTCGTCGAGCGTTTCGACAATGGACGGGAGTGGCTGAGCGTTTGCCGCCGCCGCACAGAGCAGAAGAGCGAGCAGGTGCATGGAATCAGGCTGCCATCCAGCGGATGCCGTCGAGCGTGTCGCCGTCATTGCGCGGCCCGGTCAACAGCGCGCTCAGCAGCGCCTCTCCATTCACGGGACGGACCTCAAATTCCAGGCGGTTCCGCCCGGGGCGCAGGGCGACGGGATACTGAAATTGCCCAACCCGGTACCGCGTGGCGGAGTTGAACTCCGCTACCGTCTCTCCGTTCACCTTGGCGGTCAGGGCGCCGCGCAGGCCGATCCACAGGAAGCCGTCACGGTGCCCGGCCGACTCAACCTCGGTCAAGGCCGCATAGGCAGCGCTCCGGCTTCCCGCCGCAGCCGGTAAGTCCAGGGTGTCGAAGGGCGCGGTGTAGCGCCGCGGCGCACCGTCCACCAGCACACTCCACTCGCGGTTGCATCGCCCGTACCAGCGGCGCGGCTTCTCCCAGGTGCGCTGGTAACGGTCCGGTTCATCGCCACGGACATCGATCCTGCGGAAGTCCATCGTGCCCATGCCGCGAGCTTCCGCCATGTGAAGAAACTCCATGTCGTGCGGGTCGAATCCGGTCAGGCGCGCGGCAAGCGCATCGGCGGCCACCGGATCGCGTCCCGCGAAGACCAGGTTGGACTGGATCATCTGGTCCGGCCGGTGATTCGAATGCTCCGAGGATTGCAGACCGCGGATGCCGTCGACCACGCAATAGTCCGGCGGGTGGAATGCCGCCAGATCCACAATAAACGGATCGATCCGGCCGCCCGCCGAGTGCTGGGAGTGCAAGCCGGTATTCGAAAAGATCCCCGGCGCGCCGTACGCCTCGCGCGGGGCCGTGCCGACGTAGTTCTTGAGACTGGCCGTGATCCCGCACTCGTTATGGACCTTCATCACCGGAACCGTGATGAGGAAGTCGCAGTTGAGGATCGTGTTCGTGACGAAGTAATCCGGCCGGCCGCCAAAGGCTCCGGCGCCGGTGGGCGCCCGGGGCACCTCAATCCGGCGGAACGCTCCGGACGGATCGCGCACCGCATCGTACGACAAATCGATATAGTCGAAGTGCTTGTCCGGAAAAGTTCGCCGCGCCCGCTCAAGCATCGTCCGCAGCGACCCGTCGAAGCCCGGGAACTCCTCGGCGCCCCAGTCAAACTCGTACGCGCTCACACGGCGTCCGCCTTGCAGCACGGCGGAATCCGTTGCCGGATCCGAGGTGCTCCGGTAAGATCCGCCCTCGGCCACCGTGATGCGTCCCGCGCGCGAGTGGCGCGCCACGTACTCCACCACCGCCCGGGTCACACGGAAGTCCGTGATGTCGCCGGTCCGGTAGCTGGGGCGCGGACGCAATGCGACGATGTTCGGTTTGATGACGACCCACGACCCCGGCTTGATCTGCCGTTCCGGCCCTCCGGCGAGCGAGATGGCGCGGAACACCATGTCGCGCACCTGCTCGTAGGACAGCGGATCGTCGAGCGGCGCCGGCCGCGCGAGGCGAGTGTGGTTCGAACGCACTAGCCCCAGCCGCGTTCCGGACGCTCCGAAAAGCGGGACAGACCCGGCCGCCGCGGCGGTCAGGAAGAAATCCCGTCGGTTCATGCCGCCACCCAACGGATGCCGTCCGCCGTGTCGCCGTCGTTCCGGGGACCGGTCAGCAACACGCTTAACTGCGCTTCGCCGCCCAGGGGACGCACCTGAAACTCCAGCCGGTTCCGGCCCGGCCGCAATTCCACCGGATACTGGAACTGCCCGACCCGGTAACGTGTCTGCGACTCGAACGCCGCGACCGCTTCCCCGTTCAGTCGCGCCACCACCGCGCCACGCAGGCCCACCCACAAGAACCCGCGCACATGGCCGTCCGCGTAGACGTCCGCCGCCGCCGTGTACGATTCCGCTCCGCCGGCGACCGCGGGAAGGTCGAGCGTGTCAAAGGGCGCCGTGTGGGACTTCCACGCTCCCGGCCGCGCCGACAGCTTCCATTCCCGGTTGCAGCGCCCGTACCAGCGGCGCGGCTTCTCCCACCGGCGCTCGTGGCGGTCCGGTTCGTCGCCGAGAAAGTCCATCCGGCTCTGATCCATCGTGCCCATTCCGCGACGCGCCGCCATGTGCAGGAACTCGATGTCGTGCGGATTGAAGCCCATGAGCCGCGCGGCCAGTGCGTCGGCCGCGACCGGATCTTCGCCCGCGAACACAAGGTTCGAGCGCACCGTCTGGTCGTCGCGATGAATCGAGTGCTCCTGGCTCTGCAGGCCGCGGATGCCGTCGACCACGCAGTAATCCGGCGGATGGAATGCCGCCAGGTCCACGATAAACGGGTCGATGCGCCCGCCCGCCGAGTGTCCCGAATGCAGCGTCGCGTTGTGGAAGTAGCCGGGCGTGGCATACGCCTGCCGCGGCGCGGTGCCGACGTAGTTCTTCAGGCAGGCGGTGATCCCGCATTCCAGATGCACCTTCATCACCGGCACCGTGATCAGGAAGTCACACCCTGTGATGGTCTTGGTGACGAAGTAATCGGGCCGTGCGCCGAACGCCCCGACGCCGTTGGGCGCGCGCGGCACCACGATCCGGCGGAACTGCCCGTCCGGGCCGCGCACAGCATCGTAGGAGAGGTCGACGTAGTCGAACTTCTTATCCGGGAAGCGGCGGGCGCAACCGGCCAGCAGCGAGTGGAGCGATCCGTCGTGGCCCGGGAACTCGTTCGCGCCCCAGTCGAAGTCATACGCCCCGACGCGCCGCCCGCCCTGCACAACGACGTTGTCCTCGGCGGGATCGTCGTGTCTGCGATAGGTCCCGCCTTCGGCCACCGTGATGCGGCCGGCTCGGGAATGCGCGGCGACGTACTCGAGCACGGCACGCGTGACCCGGAAATCCGTGATGTCGCCGGGCGCATAGGAAGGGTGGGGACGTAGGAAAACGATGTTCGGCTTAATCACCACCCACGAGCCAGGCTTGATCTTCGCTTCGAGCGATCCGGCGCGCGGCGCTCCGTAGCGGATCGCCGTGAACACCATGTCGCGCACCTGCTCGTAGGTGAGCGCGTCGTCGAGCGGCGCGGGACGCACCAGCTTGCCGTGCGTCGAACGCACCAGCCCCAGGCGCGTCTTCTCTTCCATGCCGAAGGCGGGCAGGCAGGCAGCGCCGGCGGCCGACAGCAAAAAATGGCGGCGATTCATACGTTCTCCCAGGCGGCCGGTTTGCGGAACGGCCGGTGCGCTTCTTCGACTTCGTTGCCGCGCGTCCAGATGGCGTCCGGGTCGGCCACCCCGAAACCGCGCTTCTCGAGCAGGTCCAGCAGTGGCAGTTTCAACGGATCGAATCCCATGACAGCCGCGCCTATGGTATCGACCGAGACGGCGTTGGCGCCGGCAATCACGATGTTGTGGCGCACCTCCCCGGCGGCGTCGCGATGCGCGGGTCCACCGAGGATCGCGTAATCGGCGGGGTGATGCAGGTAGAGGTCGATGAGCACGTCCGCCGGGTCCCCGAGGGCGAACAGTCCTTCGAGCTTCGGGCCATAAACCGACACCGGCGCGAGCGCCCGGTAATTGGCGACGGTCAGCGCCACTCCGGCCACCTCCGACGTCTGGAGCGGCGCGACGGAAATCAGGCGGTCGCACTCGCGGATGACTTTCGGAATGGCGTACACGCCCTCGGGGTTCTTCGCGGCGAAGGTGCGGCGGACCGCGGGCACTTGAAGGTAGGGCGCCGTGGCGAGATCGGCGTACTCAAACTCGAGCTTCGGATGCCGCCTGGCGAAGTCAGCGATCATCCGGTCGTATCCATCCGGCGCGGGACCGGCCCCGGCAACCGTAAACCGCCGGCCGCGCCCGTTCTCCGCGTAATCGGACACGAGGGCCGCCAGAAGCAATGGATCCGTACTGAGCTGCGGGGTCCGGGTGATGAGAAAGACGATCCAGTCGTCGGAAGAGCCCGCGGAACGTCCGGCGCGGCCGCCGGTCCGCTGGCTCAACTCGCGCGCTTTGGCGAGCATCGCGGCGGTCTGGGCCGCGGTGAGAGGCGCATCCACGGGCTGTGGATCTGCGAGACCGGGGATCGGCGTCCCGTCGTGCTCGGCGCCTTCTTTGAACGAAGAGAGAACGATGCCGACGCGCGGCACCGCGTCATAGGTGGCCGTGGCGAGCATCGACTCCTCCAACGGCTTCTTTTCCGGCATTCTGCCCCCAGTATATAGCTGGTTAGAGCAGATCGTCGCGGCCTTGTTTTTCGAGGAGCTTGACGAGCGCGCCGACCGCCTGGGCCTTCCGGCGGTCCGCCACCAGCAGAGCGTCCCGGGTGTCGACCACGATCAGGTCGTCCACGCCGATGAGGGTGACGAGCTTGCCTCCGGCATCGACATAGTTGCGGCGACTTTCCTGCGCGATGACCTCCGAGCGGGCGGCATTGCCGGCTGTGTCCTTCGGCAGCAGGTCGTAGACCGCGTCCCAGCTTCCGACATCGTTCCAGCCGAAATCCCGACAGGGGAATCCGGTGACGTTGCCAGCCTTTTCCATGACGGCAAAGTCGATCGAGATGTCTTCCAGCAGGGGAAATACCTTGGCCAGCCGTCTCGAAAAATCCGGGTCTGTCCCCGATGGGAGGGAGGCGAGCAGGGTGGCCGTCTTGGGGAGGTGCCGCCGCAGGGCGTCCAGCATCGCCGATGCACGGAAGAAGAACATCCCCGCGTTCCAGTAGAAGTTCCCGGCTGCGACAAACTCCTTCGCCAGCGCCGGCTTCGGCTTTTCTCGGAACCGCAGAACCGGGACGGACCTCGTTGTTCCGGCCTCGGTCCCAGGAGGGAACTCGATGTACCCAAAGGCCGTATCGGGCGATCGGGGCTGGATGCCGAGCACCACGATCTTTCCCCGGGCCGCCTCCCGCAGCGCCGCCCGGACGTATGGCAGGAAGCGCTTCGGCTGCAGGATGACATGGTCGGCCGGAAACACGCCGACCACCGCCTCGGGATCCACCGAATGCAGCATGTGCGCCGCAAGCCCGATCGCCGACGCCGTATTCCGCTGCGCCGGTTCAGCCAGGATCTGCGTCGCCGGCACCGCCGGCAGTTGGCGCACAATCTCGGGTCGCTGCGCCTTCCCGGTGAGGATCCACAGCCGGTCCGCGGGGAAAACCCCGCTCAGCCGGTCCACGGTCGCCTGGATCATCGTCGCGTCGCCGAAGACACGCAGCACCTGTTTGGGGTGGCGGCGCCGGCTGCGCGGCCAGAAGCGCGTCCCCCGGCCCCCGGCCAGGATCAGGCCATAGAGATTCTGTTTCACTGGAATAGGCTACTAGAGTTCGTAACCGCGGATCAGCATGAAGGTGCGTTTCCACCGCGTTTTCACGAAGAAGTTGCGGGCGAGGTCCATCAGGTGATCCAGGCCGATCATCGGGCTCGCCAGGCGCTCCGTCGGGGCGTCGTAAGACCAGTAAATGATCAGCGGCTTGCCGATAATGTTCTCGCGCGGGACGAAACCCCAATAGCGGCTGTCCAGCGAGGAGTCCCGGTTGTCGCCCATGGCGAAGTAATGCCCCGGCGGCACCACGACCTCACCGTTCTCGACGTGGTTTTCCAGCATATCCTGCCCGCGCTCGTACATCGGGGCATTCGGCGGACCGGGAAAGTTGTCGCGATACGAATCGATGATGTCGCTCTTGTAGTACACGAACGGCTCCTCGAGCTTCGCCCCGTTAAGGAACATCTGCTTGTCTTCGATCCGGATGCGGTCGCCCGGGATGCCGATCACCCGCTTCACGAACGTCTGGCGGATATCGACCGGGTAGCGGAACACGATGATGTCGCCCCGTTTCACCTCGGTATACGGCAGCAGGTACTTGCTGATCGGGCCCGGCGGCGCGTACGACAGTTTGTCAACGAGCAGGTGGTCCCCAATGAGCAGAGTATCTTCCATCGAGCCCGTCGGAATCACGAACGCCTGAACCAGCGTCGTCGTTCCAAACAGCAGCAGGAGAAGGGTCACGGTCCACTCGGCGATGACGCCGCGCGGGATATCGCTCTTGGGACGCGCCTCGGCCGTCTTTTCAGCCTTGCCGGCGACTTCCGTCTTCGGTTCGCTCACGATCCCTTATTGTACCGTGTGCCGTGGGGTATCATGAGAGTCGATTCCCTTGCGATCCGCCATCTACAAGGCCTTCGACCCGCTGAGACGTCCCTTGTCCCGCCGTCAGGCGATCTTCCTCGTGTTTCTGTGCACGCTGATTGGCGCCGCGGCCCAGATCTTCATGAAAATGGGCGCGAATCTCTTGCCCGCGATCTCGCCGCTCCAGTTGATTGCCAGTCCCTGGCTGGTGTTGGGCAACTGGCAGTTGCTGATGGGGCTGTCCCTGTACGGGGTGTTCACGGTTCTGCTTGTCATTGCCCTGCGCGACGGCGAACTGTCCATCCTGTACCCCGTCATCGCCCTGAACTACGTCTGGGTGACGCTGCTTTCCATGGCGCTGTTCCGGGAAACGATGAACCCGTTCAAAGGCGCCGGGATCTCCGTCATTGTGGCGGGCGTCGTCCTGCTCGGCAAGGGTAGCCGGTGAAAACCCCGCTCTCGTCCATGCTGCTCGTACTGGCGGCGTCGTTCGTCGGCTCATTCGGGGCTGTCTTCCTGAAGTCCGGTTCCCACAAACTCCGTCACGGACTCAGGAACGTTGTGAATCTGCGCCTGGGAGTGGGCGTCCTGATGTACCTGCTCTCCACGGCGCTGTTCATCGCGGCGATTCGCGACGGTGAGCTCACCGTGCTGTATCCGCTCGTCTCGCTCGGCTATGTCTGGACTCTGCTGTGGTCGCGGCTCTTCTTCGGAGAGCCGTTCACCCGGCACAAGTTTCTCGGGCTCCTGCTCATCCTGGTGGGCGTTTTCTTCATCGGGTTGGGCAATGCCTCAGGTGTTCCTCAGGAGGAAACGCATGATCAAGGAGCAGTTGCAGGAACGGATTCGCGCGTCGCGCGAGTATTTTGAACGCAGCACCCGGCCTCTCACCGAGGAGCATTCCGGCTTCGCCCCCAAGGAAGGCATGATGACGGCGGCCCAGCAGGTCGCGCATGCCGCCCAGACGGTCGAATGGTTCGTCAACGGCGCATTTAACCCCGCGGGCTTCGACCTCGATTTCGAGAAGGCCACTGGTGAAACGATGCAGGTCACCTCTCTCGCCGCCGCGCGGGAGTGGATGGCGCGCGCCTACGACAAAGCGCTGGCCGCTGTCGCGTCGAAAGACGAAGCCGACCTGCTGGCGCCTCTGCCGGAGAACCCGATCTTCGGTCCGGCTCCCCGCTGGACGGCGCTCTGGTCGATCGAGGAGCACAGCGCGCACCATCGCGGGTCCCTCGCAGTGTACGTCCGCATGTTGGGCGCCGTGCCGCCGATGCCGTACATGGATGTTCCGTAGAGGATGCACTCTGCCGTGTGGATGGGCCCCTGGGATCTCGAAGAACGGGATCCGGAGGGGGTCCTCGACGAACTCCAGCAGTGCGGGCTGACCGGAGCCCGGCTGGCTGTGGCCTATCCCGGCGGGCGCCTGCTGCTACCCCGGCGTCCCGGCCGCAAAGTTGTTGATCTGCACCCCGGCGCGGTCTACGCGCCCGTCGACCCGCTGCGCTTCGGGCGTCTCGCGCCGGAGTTTGGACCGAGCGATGCCGTGCGCGTGTTCCTCGCCGCCGCCGGGCGGCGCGAGTTCCCCGTCTACGGATGGGCGGTCGTCTGTCACAACGACCATCTCGGCGCCGCCTTCCCGGACTGCGCGGTCGAGAATGCTTTTGGCGACCGGTATCCGTACGCCCTCTGCCCGGCGAATCCCGACGTGCGCGAATATGCCGCGGCGCTGTGCCGCGCGCTGGGCGAGTTGGACGGGCTGTCGGGTCTCGACCTCGAAGCGGTTTCTTATCTCGGCTACGAACACCAGTCGCTGCACGACATGCGGGGAATCAAGCTGGGGGACGAAGCGTCGCTTCTGCTGTCGCTCTGCTTCTGCGAGCACTGCCGGCGCAGACATCCGTCCGGCACGTTGCGGGAGCGGGTCCGCGACCGGGTGGAGCAGCTTCTGAACCGCCTGCCGGGCGCTCCAGTGGATCCGGAGGCGCTGTCCGGGTTCATCGAAGCGCGCCGGCAAACGGTCCGCGGCCTGCTAGCCGCGATCCGCCAGGCCACGCCGGGCGTGCGCCTCAACCTCCGGATCACCCAGGAGCCGTTCGCCACTGGCGGCAGAACGCCTGTGTCCTGGCAGGATCTGGAGGGTCTGGCGGACGAAGCGACCCTGACGTACTTCGGAGCGCTCCTGGCGCCGCCGGACCTGCCGCCTCCGGCCGCGCGGCCCATCCCGCTGCACGCGGGCACGATGTTCCACGGCCCGGACCTGGCGGCGACGGTGGCGCTTCTCCGTCACGCCGAGCCGGACGGGCTTGCCTTCTACCTCTGGAGCCTGGCGAACCACGCGCAGGTTACGGAATTGGGCGCTGTCCTGCGCGGTGCAGGATCAGAGGCGCAGTGCCTCCCTTTTCCCTAGGGGACTCCAGGTCGACGACCCCGTGGAATGAAGAGGGACCCGGCCGCGAGCAAGGCAATCGCCACAAACGACGTGAGGAAAGGAGACATCTCAACTGCGCTCGGTGCCACAAGCGATGCTAATGCTGTATTTCTGAAACAGATATGCCAGCCGATAGGTTGTCGCGTGACCACGCCGCAGCCACAATCAATATCGTGCTTGCCCCGAAGCAGAGCACTGCCGACGAAGACACTGAAGGCGATGAGCAGACTTTGCGTCGCGATCGCTGACCACGGCAGCAACCAACCGCCAAGCAAGAGAAGGCCGAGAGCCAACTCTGTACCGATTATGATTCGGGCCACGAATCGGACTGTGCTGCTCTTGCGAATCAAGCCGTACTCCGCGACCGAGGCCTGAAACGACTTGCTCCGGGAGAACTTCGCCAAACCGCTCAAGAGAAGTATTAGCCCAACCGTGCATCTCGCTAGAGTGACGATCACCAGTCAACCAGCTCCTCGTATCCTAGCACCCGCCACAGCAATAGAGATCTTTGCAGCACATCTGTTTTTGCCAGGACTCGATGAAACCACAGCAATCACCCCATGCATAGACCGTGAAATGGATACAACATGAGCATCCACCACCGGAACAGAAAATGCACGCCTCATTGAACTGGAAATAAACTGCAGGCGATCCGATGTCGTCTCCAACGAAGAACCCCCACGTCCCATTGCAGTTCGACCCCACATACCCGTCATGGTCGCAATCGACGAAAACATTGCCACAGCACTGCGCGGGAAGCTTCACCGGCACCATCAGCAACATAAGACACAGCTTCTCCACCAGGGCGATCAGTGACCGCCGACTGAAAAGACTACTGAGCGCGACAAACATAGCTGACCTTTCTGCCACCAAGAGAAATGACAGGCACTTCCGCCCACTTCCGTATCAACCTTCATCCAGTGACGATCTAACTTTCGTGGCTAATTGCGGATCGAGCCAGGCCCACATTAGCTAAGCAGAGTACCAGTTAATCAGCCCGTCTGAATGAACGACACCGAGCTCAGCCCCCTGCAAGATCAAGCGCATCGGCGATGCCGCCATTGGCCCTTGGCGTGGTGGGAACTGCAAGGCCAGGGATCCGGCGCCCTTCCCACTTTGATCGATCTTAACTATTTTCACTGCGTCTCGCGGAGAGGGAAGAACCAGTGCGTAGAGAGTACCGTTCCTGTCAGAGCCGGTTGCAGAGATTACCACGGGCTCACCGCGTCCACTAGAGGATTGCGAAGCGTAATGGGCTCTGGCGTTCTCGATCTCCGGAAGTGCGAGGGGAACGTCGCGCGAGGCACCATCCGCAAGTTCCACAGTCACCAATAGGGAACCGTCGGCCGGCACCAATGCCGCAAGATCGGAAGTGAGGAGATCGATATGTCCTGGCGACCGGAAGGGAAGGACACGGCCAACACCACGGCTCCGGGCGCCTGTTTCGTCCAGAATCCACAAATTCACAGAGTTTTCGTGAACATGGAAGAGGCGCGACTGCCCAGCATACCGGAACCGCCCATTGAAGGACGTCCCAAGCGACGCAACGGATTCGCCCTTCCCGCCCTCGAAGCGCAAGATAGTATGTGGTCGGGCAACCGCCTGATCATCATTATAGGTCAACGCATGAACCCACACTGCGTTACCATCAAGTCCCAAGCTGAGGTACGTCCCATCCGGAAGCCGAAACTCGCTGACTACTTCGCCTCCGAGGGTAGACACATTCACCATCCATTGCCGACCCGTTCTGGACCTAACCAAGGAATAAGCTAGGCTGTTCTCGACGACAAGGTCTTGAAGGATCGAGTTGTCCGGAGCGACGCGGGTTGAACGCCGGACCTGCAAAGAGGATGGATTGGGATTCGCAGCGACCGGGGCCAGTGCTCCACCAGCCAGGATGCCGCTACCACTTAGAACAAAAAGCCTTCTCTTCATGAGATACCTCCTGCCCAAGCTGAGGTTTTCAGCTTGAGTATTGGATAACATGACGAGGGAGGGGGTGTCAATAGTCTTGTTGAGCGATTTTGTATCTATTTTTGGGGAGGTCGCGAGTCACCATTACAGAACACCCTACACTCACAAATACACCACTTCGATACCGCGATAGATTGGGCTCGATGCTCGCTGAACCCTTCGGGGCTTTCTGCCTACCGCCGCCGAGCAATCAGCATCGCCACCAGCGGCACCAGGAGCGCGCCGGCGAACGCCAGCAGGAACGAATCGGCCTTCCGGGATGTCGTCCCGACGAAAGCGTAGACGAACGAGATCCCCAGGTTCGGGGTGACGCAGTAGAGCAGGAACGGGCGCCACTCCATCCGCACCATTCCGGCGAACAGGACGGACGCTTCCGCCAGCACCGGCACCGGCCGGAATACGACCAGCATCCACGGCCCGTAGCGGGCCATGGCGCCGCGCATCCGTTTCAGTTCGTCCGGTCCGGTGAGCCGCAGTGCCGCCGGACTCCCGGCGCGCGCTCCCAGCCAGTAACCCAACAGCGCCCCAATCGTCATCGCGACCCAGTTGACCAGCGTTCCCAGCCACAGCCCGGCCAGTCCGCCGATCGCGGTCGAAATCAGGCTGGACGGCACCGGCAGCACGATATCGAGCGCCAGGAGCCCCGACAACAGCCCGCAGGCGAGCCAGCGCGATTCGTCCGACGCCGCCAGCGTCTCCGCCCAGGCGTTGAACTGCGCCTCAAACAGAAAGAACGGCAGAAGAATGAAGATCAGCAGCGCCAGTCCGATGAGGATCCATCGCCGCATGGCTACCAGAGCACCGGCACGATTCCCGGGATGTCCTGCTTGGCCGCCGTCACCGCCCCGGCGTCGAGCGCCTCCGCGCACAGCGTGGCAATCCCTTCGCCACAGGCGCGGATCTGATAGAACGGCAGATCTTCCGGACGCACCTCGTAGCCTCCCGTGTGCAGTTGCTCCAGCCGCTTCGGATCATGCTCGACGATGCGGTTGTCCGCGACGGTGCGCACGCGGAACATCTGCGACGGCGGCTCATAGTTCGCGTAGTGGTAGGCGTGGCCGATGCACGGTCGCTCGATGAGGTGCGTCACGGCGAAGGTGCGGATGCCAGGGTCGTCCACCGGGAAAATGACGCGCGCGTCCTTGGGCAGCATCCGGACGATCGTGTCGAGACGGTCTTCCACTCGGTTCAGCGCCGCCGTGTCCGCCCAGAGGAATGAGAAGAACACCGCCGCCACCAGGCTCAGCCATCCCACCTGCCAGCGTTCGGGCTCCGCCCGTCCGAGCAAACCCAGCAGCAGGATCCCCACCGGAAGGGTCAACCGCTCTTGAATCAGGCTCAGCGGGATGGTGTACTGCCCCCAGTCGAAACTCATCGGAACCAGAAACACGGCGGCGATCGACAGCACCGTCAGGTGCGCCTGCGGATCGCGCCACAGGCCGGTCCAGCGCTCCTTGGCGACCAGCCGCACCACGAGAAACAGCCAGCCGATCGACAGCGCCACCAGCGCCGGGTAATACTTCGCCCCGTGGACCCAGGCCTGGTCGGCGGGAATGAAAGGAATGATCGGGAACTGCCACTGCCCGTTACGGAACGTCATCAGCACGTAGCGGACGGCGAGCACGCCCGCGAACCCGGCCAGGGTCCAGAGCGGGAGATGCCGCGGCTCAAGGCGTCGCCCGATCTTGTGGAACCCGAGCATCGCCACGGCCCAGGCGATGGGCAGCGTGTGCGCAAACTGCGCGGCGATCAATAGCAGGACGGCGCCTGCCCAGCGGCGCGGCGAATCCTCCCGCCACACCAGGGCCAGCGCCCAGAACGCCAGTCCGAGGCCGAGGTAGAAGTTGAAGAACCCCATGTGGAACACCCATCCGTAAGCAAGCATCAGCAGGCTTGGCGCGATCCACCAGCAGGACTTCCCGGCCATCGCGAAGATCCACGCAAGCGCCCCGGATACGAACAGCGCAACCGCGGCCGCCACCGCGACCTTCTCGCCGAGGCTCCAGCCGAAGAGGCCCAGCGCCGCGTCCAGAAGCCAGTCGAACAGGATGTTCGTGGTCTGCGACACCACGGTAAGCCCTTCGGTGCTTCCCCCGGCCACCAACTGCACAAGCCACGCGTTGTAGACGTGGCTGCCGAGGTCCGCCGCCTGGATCCGCTTCTGCCAGAAGCAGGGAACGAGCGCCAGGAGAATGACAAGCAGGTACCGGATCGTCATGATGTCTTCCGCAAGGAGCGCAGCGTGCCGAACCAGGCGAGCGCGGCCAGAACGTTCATCCCGACGCCCACGAACAGCACCGAGTTCCAGACTTTCGCCACCTGGTATACGCGGCCCATCAGCACCGGCGAGACGAATCCGCCAAAGTTCGACGCCGAATTCATCAGCCCGGACGCCGCGCCGGCGGCGCTGCCGCCAATCGTCACCGCAGTCGCCCAGTACGCGCCCAGCGCCATGTCGCCAAGCCCGGGAGCAAAGGCGATGATCCAGGCGGCGGCCACGGGATCGCGCGTGAAGATCCCCACGGTCAGGCACGCCGCCGATCCGAGCAGCGCCACGAATCCCAACAACAGGCGCGCCCGATGCACGCTCCAGCGGCGGGCGAAGAAGTCCGTCGCGAGGCCGCCCACCCAGTTCGCCATCAGCCCGAACAGGAACGGCAGTCCCGCGTAGCGCCCCGCTTCGCCGAGGGTGAATCCGCGGTCCTCCATCAAGTACGTGGGGAACCACGTGATGTAGAACTGCCACATGAACGTATAGCCGAAAGCCACGGCGAGCAGCAGCCACATGGCGCGCGAGCGGAGCGGCGTCCACCAGCGGGAGGGCGCTGTCTCCACCGCGATCTCGGTCCCCCGCGCGATCGCTTCGAGTTCGGCCTGATTGACGCGCGGATGCTCGGACGGGTGATTGCGGTAGGTCGCCCACCAGACCGCCGCCCACGCGACACCCGCGATGGCGAAGACGTAAAACGACGCCCGCCAGCCGTACTGCAGGACGAGGAACGCCGCGATCGGGGGTGTGATCGCCCCTCCGATTCTGCCGCCGCTGATGAACGCGCCGAACGCGGTGGACCGCTCGGTCACGGGAATCCAGCGCGCGAAGGCCGATCCGATCGAGGGCGACAGCGCCGCTTCGCCCACGCCGAACAGGAAGCGCACCACGAGCAAGGAAGCCAGGCTCCACACGGCGCCCGTGGCGGCCGTGAATAGCGACCACCAAAGAATCGCCACCGTCACGATGCCGCGTGCGCCGAAGCGGTCCGCCGCCGCGCCCCAGGGGGTTTGGAACAGCGCGTAGGCGAAGCTGAATGTCCCGAACACGACGCCCATCTCGGTCGGCGACAATCCGAACTCGTCCCGGATGCCGGGAGCCGCCACCGAGATCGACACACGGTCCATGTAGCTGACCATGTCGACGACAAGGCCCAGCAAAATGATCCAGTAGCGGTACCGCGAGGCGCGCGTCACCGGACGAACGCCTCGAACGACGGGAGTTCGGAAATCGTGTCGAGCGGTTCGATGGGCCGTGGAACTTTCTTGAACGGCAGCGTGCGCAGATTCGCCGTGCTGGCGCCGGGCGTATCGATGACGAAGACCGCGCGCGCCAGCGGTTCATACGCGGCGCGGAATCCGTTGGGCGACTTCACCACCACGATCTTGAGCCGCGTGGGCTCGATGCCGTGGCTGCGGAACAACTCGGGATCGACCGTCATCGTCGGGCGCTCCGCCGCGAGAATCCGCAGCGAGCCTGCCTCCAGCACGGCAGCCCGTCCCATCGATTGCTCGATGCCCGGATTGTAGCCGCGCGCGACCGGCGTCCAGCGCCCGTCGGACAGCATGCGCACGCGCACCGCCAGCGGGACCGGCCGGTTGCGCTTGCGGTCGATGCCACCGCCCAGCTTCAGCGTCAGCGCCGCGCCCGGACCCGCGGCATGCGCGGCGGACACCGCATCCGGGTCCACCAGAAAGAGCGCGGACGGCGCCGTGTCGTTCGCCGGGATCCCGGCGTCCACAAGCGCGCGCAACACGCCGGTGCCGTCACCGGGCGACCCCGACCCGGTCGAATCCGCCGACTCGGCAAACACCACCGGTCCGCCGTCGAGGGCTAGCGCCTGCGCAATCGCTTCCGCCGGCGGCGTGAGCGTGACGTCGAAGCGGCGCCGGTTCTTCCAGAAGCGCCTGGCAAGTGCGGACGCATGGCGAGCCGCCCGTTTGGGAGCGCCTTCGGTGACCACCACCACGCTGCACCCCATTTCCGGCGTGTCGAGCCACGGCTGGACACCGAAGATCGACACGCTGAGTGCCTCGCGGCGCTCCTCGATCCCGGCTCCCGCGGCGACGAGCTCCGCCATCGGCCCCGCTGTCGTCTGCATGTTTTCCGCCGGCACAATCAGCGGCAGCTTCACGAACGCCATCGCGGGGTGCGATTGCCCGCGCGCGGCGGCAAGCGCCAGATGCGCCGCGGCCGTGCCGGTCTCATACATGTCGACGTGCGGGTAGGTCTTGTAGCCCACGATCGCGGTCGCGTGCGTCACCATGGCGCGCGTGACATTGGCGTGCAGATCGAGCGTCACGACGATTGGGACCGAAGGTCCCAGCAGCTCGCGCGCCCGGCTCAGCAGTGCGCCTTCGGCATCCTCGGCGCCCTCGGCGCTCTGCGCGCCGTGCAGCGCGAACAGCAGCATGTCGACGGGTCCGGCGGCGCGCAACCGGCCGAGCGTTTCATCGGCCAGGCGCGCGAAATCAGCGCGGAGCATGCGGTTGGCCGTGATGGCCCACGCGGCGACGACCGGAACAATCTCCACGCCCGCGGCGCTCAGGACGTCGAGAAACGCACCCATCTCCGTGCGTTTGCCGCGATGCCGCGCGGCAGCCGCTTCGCCGAATACCGGCGAGAAGTCTTCATATCGGGTCTTGACCGGAGAGAAGTGGTTGCTCTCCTGCAGGATGGAAGCGACGGCGGCGCGCATGCGATCTCCAAAGCATAACGCGCCGGGAACCCGTCAGGGCTGAGCTTCCGGCGCCGGCTTCGCCGACTCGCCTGCGCGGATGCGTTCGAAATACTGGCGGACAAAGTCCCGGTCCGCTTCAGGGACTTCGTCGCGGTGGACCTCTCCGCCCGCCTGTCCGTGAGCGCTTGGCACACGCGACAGCGGGGTGCGAGTCTGCTGCCTGGAAGTCTGGACTTCGATCGTCACCTCGCCCGTCACGTTCTGCGAGCGCTTGCCGAAGACTTCGCTCAGCTTGCCCATTGCTTCCAGTTGTTCGGCCATGCGGACTTCCTTGTCGCCTTCCTGGTCCCCCATGCCGCTGCCGGCCTGCTGGTTCGACTGAGAGGCGCTCTGGCCCTTGCCACTGCCATCGGAAGGCTTGCCCTCGCCCTCGCCGCCCGCCTGTCCGCCGTCGGACTGGGCGCTCTGCTGTCCCTCGCCCTCCTGCCCGGCGCCCGTGGCGCCGTCGGCGCTGCCGCCCTGCATTTGCGCGCCGTCGGAGGAGCCCTGCTGGTCCCCTTCCTGCTGCGAGGATCGCGAGCCGGTCTGCGGCTTCATGCGCGACATCAGGTTGGCCATCGCGTCCCGCAACTTCGCCGCCAGCGTCGGATTATCGCCGAGCACTTCGGGCGCCTGCGGCGGGCGGCCGCTCTGCGAACCTTCGCCGTCGCCGTCGCGGGCCTGTCCCCCTTCGGACGACTGGCCGTCGGGACTGCCGGACGGGTCGTTGTCCAACGGGTCGCCCGCGCCCTCCTGGCGCGAATCGCCGGGATCGCCGGCCGCCTGCGTCCGCGCGTTCTCGGGGAGATCGAAGCCGTCCACTTCCGGAACGTCCACGGTATCCAGAACGGATTCCGGAGCCGTGTCGAGGTCGCCCTGCGCCTCCCCGGTGATGTCGTCTACCTGGAGTGGGATCGGCGTCGGATCGTCGAGGACGCGCCGCTTCTTGGCCGCCTGCTCCTTGCGCAGAGCCGCGACTTCCTGCTTGCCGGGCGTGGAGAATGTATCGAGCAGCAGAGTCGGCAGGGGGGCGCGCGCATCCAGGCTCCGTTCCACGCCATAGCGGACACCGAACAGCGCCAGTGCCACCAGGGACAGACCCGCCAACGCGTACGCGGCCCGCGGCACTGTGATGGGCACAGCCAGCGCCGGATCGGCCGCCGCGGCGGTCTGCTCAGCGTTCCTTCTCTGTAATTCACGGACCGCCGGGGTGGCGCGCAGCGCGGTGAGATCGGTGTGCCCCGGGTCGGCGTAGTAGTACGCGGTCGAAACCGTGTCGGCCATGCCCAACCGCTCGTCCAGGATCTGCGCCGCCCGGTACGGCGCAGGGGTGCGCGTGCGCGTCCGGTAGATCGTGAATCCAAGGCCTCCCGCGGCAAGCAACACCAGCCAGCCCCACTCCAGCAGTTGCGTGCCGAGTAGAAGAATCGCGATGACGCCCGCCGCCGCGGCGACCCCGCTCAGAACAAGGCCCTGAAGAGCCTCGTTCCAGACAAGGCGCCGGCGCGTCTCCGCAACCGCGGCCGAAATGTGGGGAGCCGGATTCAGGGGGTTCAAGAGGGGAATCCTCGTCCTTCGCCTGTTCTCATTATCGACCGTCCCTGGAACGTTGGCAAAGCGCCGCCTACCCGTGGCATTGCTTGCACGCCAGGTCCCGGCGCAGTTTCAAGTGCGCGGGCGCGGTGGAGCCGTGCGGCAAGTGGCACATCTGGCACTCGGCGAGGACCACCGGGTTGTGGGTGTGAGCTTCGGGGAACTTCTCCTTTTCGTGACAGCCGAAGCAACTGGCGTCTCCGGCGAACGTCCAGGCGCCTTCCTCAACTTTGTGACACGCGCCGCACGCGGCCACGGGCGGATGCGATCGGAAGCGGCGCCAGCCCTCCGGAGCATCCTTCGCGTCGCCCGCGAAGAACGACACCGTCCGCGTGCCGGCCGTGTCTTCAAGCACGAGTTCGTGGCGGCCCGGGGCCGCCTCCACTTCCGCGCTGAAAGCCCCGGGGCCCGCCTCGGCGAGCACAAGCGGCTTTCCGTCCAGCGTCAGCTTGCCTTGTTTGGTGCGCGCAACCACGGTGATCTCTCCAGGGGGCACCACCGACTCGTGCGTGGGACGGAGAATCTCTGGGCCGTCGGCCGCCAGCAGCAGGCACACGGCCAGCGCGGCTCCGGCGACGCGCGTTACGCCCGCCATCGGACCAGCGTCCGGTCGATCGACCGCAGGTTTGGCGTCCCGGCCAGGCCCATGTTCAGTGCCAGTTCCGTCTTCAATAGATGCAGCACCCGCTCCACGCCGCGCCCGCTGAACGCCGTCAATCCGTAAAGGTACGGGCGCGCAATCAGCACCGCGGAAGCGCCCAGCGCCAGAGCTTTAAGAATGTCGGTCCCGCGGCGGAAGCCGCCGTCGACCAGTACGGGAATGCGTCCCGCCGCCGCTTCCACGCATTCCGGCAGCGCTTCTATCGTCCCACCGATGTGATCCATCTGCCGCGCGCCGTGGTTCGACACGACGATGCCGGCCGCGCCCGACTCGACCGCGCGTTGCGTATCTTCCGCGGTCATCAATCCTTTAAGGATTACCGGAAGTTTGGTCAGGGAGACCAGTTCCTTCATCGTGTCCCACGTGGGCGTGGGGAACGGCCGCTCGGGGTACACACCCGTGCGCTCCGGATTGCGCGACTTGGGCAACCGCCCCTGCGCGTCTCGCGCCGGAATCCCGACCTCGCACCAACGGCGCTCGAACTTGTTGTGGATGTTCCGCTCGCGGTGCGAGACGTACATGATGTCCGTCGTGAAACAGATGCCGCTGCAGCCCTGCGACTCGAGTTCTTTCACGAACGTGCGCATCGTCTGCGTGTTGCGCATCTGCCCGCCGGTGGTGACCTGAAACCAGGCCGGACCCTGGCCAGCCTCAAGCGTCTTCTGGATGCCGCCGTTGGTGATATGCAGTGCCTTCGCGTTGGCGGCCGCCTTCGCCACGACGTTCTCGCCGTCGGCATGGAAGCAGTTCTTACCACCGGCCGGCGCGACGATGATCGGATAGTCCAGCCTGAGCCCGAACAACTCGCACTTTAGGTCGATCTTGTGCACGTCGACCAGCGCACGCGGGCGCAGAATCAGGCGCCGGAACGCTTCGCGATTGTCCCGCAGCGAAGCTTCGTCTTCCGAGCCGCCTTCGAGATAGTCCCAGGCGATCGGGTCGAGCTTGGCTTTCGCCAGGGGCATGAAGTCGAAGATGTTCGCCGGTTCCAGGAGCGGATCGTCGTCCTCCTGCGCCCACAGGAAGGGAGCGGCTCCGAACATGCCGGCCAATTGCCGGAAGGCGGCTCTGCGGCTGACTCGCACCATGCCGGGAATTCTATCACTGCGCTTCGTGCAGTCCGAAGACCACCACGTTCGACCCGGCCGTGATAGCGATGTGCTGCTTGCCATCGACCAGGAACGTCGAGGCCGACGCCGTGATCTGCTGCCCGGTGTTGAAGTACCACAGCGGCTTGCCCGTCTTGGCGTCGAGCGCCGTCAGGAAGCCCTGATCGTCGCCCACGAATACGAGTCCGCCGGCTGTCGAGAGCACGCCGGCGCCGTACCGCCGCGAGCCGATCTGCTCATACTCCCACACGAGCTTGCCTGTCTGCAGGTCGAGCGCCCGCACGTACATCTGCCAGGGATCGGCGGGGCTTTCGATGTAACCGGTCGCCATGAAGGGTACGCCGCCCGGCTTCCAGGTGTCGCGCGCCTTGTAGCTGATGCCGCAGCCCTCCTGAGCGACGAAGTAGAACAGGTTCGTCTCGTGGCTGTAAGCAGGCGACATCCAATTGGTGGCGCCGGCGGTCGCCGGACACACTTTGTTGCCCGTCAGGGTCGGCTCCACGCCCGGCACGCGAATCGGCCGGCCCGTCTCGGTGAGCCCGGTGGCCCAGTTCAACTTGTTGATGAACGGAGTGCCGTGCAGAAACTCGCCGGTGACCCGGTCCAACACGTAGTAGAAGCCGTTGCGGTTGGCCTGGACCAGAAGCTTGCGCATCTTGCCGTTGAACGGCGCATCCACCAGGATCGGGATCTCGACCGCGTCCCAGTCATGCAAGTCATGGGGCGTGAACTGGAAATACCACTTCAGCTTCCCGGTGTCGGCATCGAGCGCGACCATGCACTCGGTGTAGAGATTGTCGCCCTTGCGCACGTCGCCGTCGAAGTCCGGCGCGGGATTCCCGATGCCCCAGTAGAGCAGGTTTAGTTCGGGGTCGTAGCTGCCGGTGAGCCAGGTGTCGCCGCCCGCGGTTTTCCACGAGTCCCCCGCCCAGGTTTCATTGCCCGGTTCGCCGGGCTCCGGGATTGCCTTCCAGCGCCAGAGCCGCTCACCGGTTTCCGCGTCGTAGGCGTCCAGGAACCCGTTCAATCCGTGGTCGCCAGGAGCGATCCCGATGATGACTTTGCCGTTGATGGCGAGCGGCGCGAGCGGACTCCAGTAGCCATCTTCGGCCTCGGCAAGCTTCGCCTCCCAGACGAGATTGCCGCTGCGTGCGTCGAGGGCGATCAGCATCGCGTCGGGCGTTCCCATGTAGACCTTGTTGCCGTAAACGGCCACGCCGCGGTTCGGGCCGCGCCGGATCGACTGCCGGTGATATTCCCAGATGACGCGGCCCGTGCGCGCGTCATACGCGTACACCTCGTTCGGCTGCGACACATACATCACGCCGTCGACAACGATCGGCACGCTCTCCAGGCGCGTCGCGCCACGGATGTGGTGCATCCACTTGGGCACAAGATGCTTCACGTTGCCCGTATGCACCTGCTTGAGCGGGCTGTGCCGCTTGGAATCATAGGTGCCGGAATAGTGCAGCCAGTCCTTAGGCGGCGGGTTGAGCAATTGCTCATACGTCACCTGAGCCCCGCCTACGCTGGCGGCGGCCAAAATCAGTGCCAGAGTCTTTGTCATCGCAATGTGTCCGGATTGGCGGCTTGCGCCCGGCGGGAGCGGGCCTGCCGGCTCAGATACGCCAGTAAGTCCTGCATCTCGTCGGCTGAAAGTTTTTTGTCCCAACCACGCGGCATGAGCGACTTGTCCCGATAGTCAACACGGACGCCCTCGCGCGTCAGCATGTGCAGTTTGTTGTCGAAGCCGAGTACCTGGAGCGAGAAGTTGTTCTCATTCCGGATCAGGCCTTCGATTCTCTGACCGCTGGCCAGCGTGATCGTTGCCGGCTGGTAGCCGCGCGGGATGTGGGGCGGTTCCTCGACCAGCGCCTCGCGGATCTGCGCCAGGCGCCGCGACCCGCCGACGTCGGAAAGGTCCGGGCCCAGCACACCGCCGCGCCCGTCAACCATGTGGCACTTCGCGCAGCCTGCCTGCGTTTCGAAGATGCGGCGTCCGTTGGCCGCATCGCCCGCGACGAAGTCATCGAACGCGGTCGCGCGCAGGCTGCGGATGTACGCCACGATGCGCCAGACGTCCCCATCCGGCAGTTTCGTCCCCGGCATCATCGTGCCGGAGATGCCGTGCCGCACGGCCTCATACAGCGATTCATCGGTATTCCGCAGGAAGCGCCGCGTGCCCGCCATCGCGGGAGCCCTGTCGCCCACCGCGCCATCGACGCCGTGGCACATCGTGCAGTTCCGGTTGAACAGGTTGCGCCCGTCTGCCACCACCTGCGGCGTGCGCTCAAGCGGGTTGCCGCCCTGCTGCGCGGCGCCCGCCCCTGCCGGCGGCTTATTGACGAAGGTCACGGGACCGAATGCGGTGGGCGTGTGGAAAGATGGCTTCGGCGTCGGGATCGGCGACCAAGAGCTGTACTGCGGATTCGTCTTGCCGCCAAGCCGGTTCAGGTTGAGCTTCCAGACGTCTCCGTCCCTGGGCGGCACGTTGGCCGCATCGCGAGCGAAGTTGCGCAACGGCACCTTCATCTCGACGACCCACTCGGTGTCGTCGGGCGACTCGTCTTTCTTGGGCAGACCGTGGAACGTCGTCCGGTACTCGACGCCGTCCGGCTCCCACGTCGGCGGACCGGTCCACCAGTCCACGCGTGCGCGGTTCAGCATCGCGCCGATGGCGTTGATCTCGAACGTGTAGTAGTTCGTGACCTTGTTCGGGTTGGGCGCAATGAAGATCTCGACGCAGTCGTCGCGCGAGACCGGGCCGTGGCGCTGGGTCACGTAGGCGGAGATGTGTTTGTCGTGGACGAGGTAGCCGACGTAAAGGTTTTCGTCGTCCCACAACATCTTGACGGTAGTGGGCTCTTTCTCGCCCTGGGTCCACCATGTGAAATTGAAGGGGCTGACGGGCTCGGCCTGGCGCCAAATAGGTTCGTCGAGGCGTGCGTCGATGGTGATGGGCGACGTCGCACGGCGGATTTCATAAGAGACCGGAGCCTGCCCCACCAACGGCGCGGCCACCAGAAGAAACAGCAGTGTCCGCATTGCGCACCATTGTAAAGCATGGAATGCCACGCCGCGAAGCTGTCTTTGCGTCGTCGCGCGACCATGGTACGCTCTACGCTTTAGCTATGAATCTAGGAATTCAAGGACGCGTCGCGCTCGTCGCCGCCGCCAGTCAGGGTTTGGGGAAAGCTTCCGCCGCGGCTTTGGCCGCCGAGGGCGTCAAAGTCGCCATCCTCAGCCGCCGCGAGGACGCCGTTCAATCGGCTGCCAAAGAGATCGGCGCCGCGCTGGCCCTGCGGTGCGACCTGAGCCGTGCCGAAGACATCGCCTCCACCGTGGAACGGATCCGCGCCGAACTCGGACCCATCTCCATCCTCGTCAATAACTGCGGCGGACCTCCGGCTGGACGCTTCGACACCATCTCCGAAGAGCAGTGGTACAGCTCATTCGAACAGGTGTTTCTCTCCGCCCTGCGGCTCACCCGCGCCGTCATCCCGGACATGAAGCAGGCCCAGTGGGGCCGCATCATCAACGTGGTCTCGATCTCGGTGGAGCAGCCAATCGCCGGTCTCATCATCTCAAACGCGTTCCGTCCCGCACTCGCCGGATGGGCCAAGACGCTCGCCGGCGAACTGGCCCCGCACAACATTCTCGTGAACTCCGTCTCGCCCGGACGCATTCTCACGGCGCGCACCAACGAACTCGATCGCGCGATGGCCGAGCAGTCCGGCCAGCCGATCGAAAAGATCCGCGCCGACCGCAGCGTCACAATTCCGCTGAAGCGTTACGGCATGCCGGAAGAGTTCGGCTCCGTTGTGGCGTTTCTGGCGTCCGAGCGCGCTGCCTACCTCACTGGTTCGGTCCTGCGCGTCGATGGAGGGGCGGTCTCGGCGATATGAAGCTTCTCACGTTCCGCCACCATGGAGAAGAGCACGCGGGCGTCGTCGTGGACCGCGGCGTGGTCCCGGTGACCGAGATCAATTCGCGCCGCGGCACGCGCGTCCCGGACAATCTGCTCGCCATCATCGGCGAGGGCGTCGAGGCCATCGATGCGGCCGACATCGAGCCTTTGCCCTGGACCGAGGTTGAGCCCCGTCTACCGTACGCGGTCCCGCCCAAGATCTGGTGCATCGGGCTGAATTACCACTCCCACGCGGTCGACATCAACGCCGTCCAACCGGAGGAGCCGGGCAGCTTCATGAAGCCGGCATCCTGCCTGTTCCAGCCCGGAGGCGCCATCGTGCTGCCGCCGCCCGATCTCACCGATGATGTCGACGCCGAGGGCGAACTGGGCGTCATCATCGGGACTTCCTGCCGCTACGTGCCCGCCGAACACGTCCGCGACGTGATCTTCGGCTATACCACCACGCTCGATTTGACCGCTCTCGACGTGCTGAGCCGCAACCCGCGCTACCTCACGCGCTCCAAGAGCTTCGACACCTTCTTCAGCTTCGGTCCCGTCATCGTCACCGCCGACGAGGTCGAGGATGTCGATGGACTCGAAGTGATCACCGAGCACAATGGCGCCGTCTGTTCGCGCGACTTCGTCCGCAACATGCGGACCCGACCGCTCGAACTCGTTCGCTTCCACAGCGATTGCATGACGCTGCACCCCGGCGACCTCATCTCGACGGGCTGTCCCAAAGGCGCGCGCATCAAGCCGGGCGACCGCGTCCGCGCGCAGATTCCCGGCGTCGGCGCGCTGGATGCGTCGGTCACCCAGGGCGAACGCATCCCGGTCTGGTAACTACTTCGGCTGGTAGTGAATCGCGAACGGCTTGTTCGTGATGAACACCACGGTCACGTCGGATTCCGCCGACGCACCGTGCTCCATCGCCGGACCCTCCGGAAACCAGACGAACGTCCCCGGCCCGTAGCTCCCTTCGTGTGTGACCAGCGTGCCTTCGAGCACGTACATGCCATGCGCGCAGGGGTGCGTATGGCGCGGGTTCAGGATTCCCGCCGGGTAGCGCACAATGCGCACCTGCATGCCGGTATCGGGGTCGGCGAAGAGTTCCTTGCGGAAGACGGGATCGCCCGTGGGCTCGATCACCCGCTCTTCCCAGGGCATCTGGTTCGTATCGATGACGACGAGATCGGACACGCGGTCGAGTCTATCACGGGCGCGGGATTGCGGCTATGCTGGAGCGATGAAGATTCTCGCGGCGCTCCTCGTGGCAGGCGTTTCCGGATTGTGCGCGGCCGAAGTCCCGCAGTTCCGCGACCTGTTCAACGGCCGGGACCTCACCGGCTGGATCAACGTCAATACCGATCCGGACACCTGGAAAGTGCGCGACGGCGTGCTCGTCTGCTCCGGGCAGCCGATTGGTGTGATGCGCTCGGACCGGCAGTACGAGAACTTCGTCCTGCAGGTCGAGTGGATGCACATGGAGCCGGGCGGCAACTCCGGCGTCTTCGTCTGGAGCGACGCCGATCCGAACCCGCGCAACCGCCTGCCGAACGGGGTCGAGGTGCAGATGCTCGAACTCGATTGGGTGAACCGGCACATCCGCGACGGCGTCCAGCCGCCGCTGGCGTACGTGCACGGCGAGCTTTTCGGGGTCGGGGGAGTGCAGACGGCGCCGGACAATCCCCGCGGCACACGCAGCAAATCGATCGAGAACCGCTGCAAGCCGCGGGGGGAATGGAACACCTACACGGTCGTCGCGGTGGACGGAGTGATCAAGCTCGCGGTAAACGGGAAGTTCGTGAACGGCGTCAGCCGTTCGACGCAGAAGAAGGGCTACATCTGCCTAGAGTCCGAGGGCGCGGAGATCCATTTCCGCAACATCCGCATCATGGAACTGCCCCCCGGCGTGACCACCCCGGAGGAGACGGCGCCGGAATTGCGGTAGGTCGACTCCGATCAACGTGCTAGATTGCAGGCGCCTGTGTTGAGGTGTATACAATTGGACAGGCTATGATGGAGACTCTTTCGATTCGATTGGATGCGGAAACGAAGAAGCGCCTGGACCAGCTCGCCGAACGGGCCAACCAATCCAGCTCCCTTTTAGCGGCAGAAGCCATCGCAGCCTACGTCGATTCCGAGGAGTGGCAGATAGCCGAAATCGAAGCCGGCATTGCCGATTTGGATGCAGGTCGCACGATCAGCCACGAGCGGGTGTCTGAGTGGCTTCGCTCGTGGGGCAAGCCGGGCGAACTTCCTCCACCCAAGTTGTGACCGTTCGTTGGTCGGTCCGGGCTGTTGAGCACCTCAATTCGCTCCGTCAGTATATCGCCAGGGACTCGGAGAGAAACGCATCGTTGGTGACCGAGCGTATTCTGACTGCCGTCAATCTCCTGGACGGCATCCTGGCATCGGACGCCCCGGGCGAGTCCCCACGACTCGGGAACTTGTGGTTCCCGGCACGCCCTACCTTATACCGTACCGGGTCCACGATCGGCAGGTGGAACTGATTGGCATCTTTCACGGCCGGCAGAAATGGCCCATGAGCTTGTAGTTGGGCGTCAACGTGCTTCGTTCCTGTCGTCTACCAAAGTACAGGGAAACAAAATGCGAGCCGGGCCTCCATTGCCCGCCTACACCACCCCGCAGGCCGCGCGGACCGCTTCACCCATCTTCTGCTGCAACGTCTCGACGGTCGCCAGGATCGACCGTACCTTGGCCTTCGCCGCCGCGGGGTCGCGATGAATCGCCGCGACCGTCTCCCAAAGCTGCGCGCCGCTGGTCTCATCCACTTCGAAGAACCAGTCGGCGGAACCGAAATCGCGGTACATCTGCCCCTTGCAGGTGTCGGTCGGCTGGCGCACGTAGATCGCCGGCGTGCCGTGATGCAGCGCGATCAGCGGCGAGTGGCATTCCACGCTGATCACCGCCTGCGCCTGAGCGTAGACGGATGCCGCTTCGTCCGGGGAGCCAGAAGCTGTCGCGCCAGACGACGTTCTTGCGGACCGCCGCCGGCAGCGGGTCCACCAGCACCTCCTTCGCCATCTCCACCTGGTAGGTCATCTCGGCGCACGCCAGCACCTTGTTCCCGGTGTTCTTCACGTACGCCACGATCATGTCCCGCAGCTTGGCGTGATCCTTCTGCGTCGTGCGCTTGTTGATCGCGTCCTTGACGTCATCGTCCGGCACGCGCGGGATGTTGCGGATGCGGTAATACGGCGTGTAGCGGAGGCGCGGAATCACGCAGATGAACTTGCCGGCCTCAAGCCCGTTCGCCTGGAGAAACGCCGACGCCGACGCGTCATCGCGCAACGTCATGGCGAGTTGCGCGTCGGGCCCGAATTCGAGAATCGGGGTCTTGACCTGCTGCGACCGCAGGAAGTCCCGCGAGATCGTGTCGCGGCAGAAGAAGAACGCCGAACGGTCGATGATGTAGCGCAGATCTTCGTTGAGGTGCGTGGGCGGGAGCGACGCGAGCTTGGCCCGGATCTCTTCGAGCGTCCCGCCTTCCGGTTCGCGCCCTGGGCCGAAACCGGAGACGGGGTCCGTGCTGACGCCCAGCACGCCTACAGGCTTGCCGGTGGTGCGGTGAAACGCCACCGCGTGATGGCTCGCCGGGAAACCGGAGCCGGAGCCGCTCAGATACAGATCGGCTTCGTCCCAGGCCTTGGCCAGTTCGGGGGTCGAGGGCTTATTCTGCGCGTCGAGGCTGCCTTCGGCGATCATGAGACGCGGGTAGCCCTTCATGAGCATCTCTCGCGCGCCGTGGCCGAGGTTGCCCGGCCACAGCGTGACCTCCGCCTCCGGGACGTGCTTCGCAAGGATCGCCAGCGCGCCCGGCGTATGGCCGACGTCGCCGATATTCACCGATTGCCACGAATTGCGCAGCAGAATACGCCGCGGACGCGGCGGCGGCGCGGGACTCTGGCAGGCGGCGGACAAAACGGCGGCACCCGCCAAAAGCGCGCGGCGCGTGATCGGACGCGTTGGTTCCGGCATACCGCTTCATCTTATCGCCGATCTGTGAAGCAGCCGCATCCCCGGGCTGACGCTGGGGGCTATAGCGGATGCGGTTGACACGAAGCAGGCAAACCGCCGGAGCTTGTTGCACGGAACCGTCAACTGCTGATGGTGCTCCGGCTGGCGCCGGTTCCTGGCACCGTCCCCTCGACGGTCAGCCGAGTGCTCAATGGCAGCAGCGACACCGCGTAGCGGTCTCTAGTCCAGATGCGTGATCCGTACGGCCTCCACCGTGACATTCTTCGTCTGCCTGGGGCCAAGATCCAATTCCAGCGCACGGCTTGCGTGTGCCGCAATCCATTCCGGACTGGGGCTTGCGTTGCTCGGAAGCTCTCGTGTGAACGCCAGCAGCCGGTAGCGGCCGGGAGGGAAGCCAGTAATCTGAAACTCGCCTTCGAAGTTGGCGCGGGTGCTCAGGAACTGGTTCGGCGGGAAGGTAGCCTGAAGGTCGTGTGCCGCCAGCAGGACGACGGTCTCACCAACGGCTTCCCCTTCCCGCCGTTCGACGCGGCCGAGAACTGTGGGACCATCCGCCTCCAGCACGATGCGCAGTTCACTGCCATCGGGTTGGAACGGCTGACTCCAGGCATCCCGGTTCGCGAACTTCGCTTCCCGTACGTACATGCCGCCCGCCAGTCCGGAAACGGAAAGCCAGTACTCGCGGGCAGCGGCGGCGGGGATGAAGAAGGTCCCATCCAGATCGATCCTGGCCTGCAACGATTCTCCAAACGTACCCCTAAGACTGACGCCTTGCAGTGAGAGTCTTAAGGCCGGCGGCAGTCTCTCATCCGTCTGGATGACGCCGCGCACCGGCCCCGGAGGCTGGAGTGGAATTGGCGGTGCCCGGACGGCGCGGTCGAGAACCGCGACGGGACCCGAGGAGCCGGAGAGAGGCCCGCCATCTCCGCTGGCAGTCGCATGGACTTGATACGTTCCCTCCGGCAGCCCGCAGAATTCGAACTCCCCGGTGGGCTCGATCGGAGCGCTGCCCAACGGAGCGCCGGTCTCGGCATCCGCGTCGTAGAGCCGGATCGTCCCATTGGCAGAGCCAGGAACCTCCGCGACTTGACCGCTCAGGCAGGTGGAGGGCGTGCGCAACAGCGCGATGTCGACAGGTTCACGCTTTTCGCCCGGCGCGATCAGGAGGGGCGTCGCGCCCGGCCGAGTGGGCGATCCGGCGAAGTAGGTACGCGCCTCAACCTCGCCTTCCAAGAAGCCCGGCAAGACGCGCGGCTGCGCGACTAGCGTGTAGCGGCCAGGGAGCAAGCGCCTGATGCGGTAGACCCCGCTGTCGTCCGTGAGGGCGCCGTGGAAACTGACGATGCCTGGCCGGGACCCGACATACCCGAACCGCACCGCGGTCACCGAGACGCCGGCAACAGGCTCGCCCCGGCTGTCGAGCACCCGGCCCGCGATCTCGGACTCCGGGTACATCGCCAGCCGCACGACCGCCTTGGCATCTTTCGGTGTCAGACGCACCGGGTTACTGGCGCGGTTGTAGCCGGGAACCCCGAAGGTAGCCACGGGATAGACACCCATGGGTAGATCCGTGAAGGACGCGCGTCCGTCCTCGCCGGTCTTTCCGGACACCGCTTTCGCCGGGCCGTTCAGGTAGATCGGAGCTCCGGCAACCGGTTGGCCCGTAAGCGCATCCACCGAGCGGACCTCGATCGAGCCGGATTCGACAGCGGCTTGAGCAAGCAGCAAGGCCAGGGCGGCAAGTGGCATCGTGTAACCATTAGACGCCGTATTCGCCTGGATGTTCCCGGTGGTCTCACGCAGATTGGCGCGATTCCGCGGCGATTCTACTTCGGTCGTGGATTCGAGAAACGTGCTGTGGGCAGGCAGCCCTGGTGGCCGGACACGGTACTCGAGTTCGTCCGCGCCCGCAAGAGTAGGTAGCCTGGCGGATGATCCTTGTCACTCCTCGCCGCGGGATTCGAGAAAGGCGCTCCGCGTCGGGGGCGGAGGCTCTGTCCCCTTAATCGCCAGCCAGAGGATTTCGTTCATTTCGTCGTCGTCGATCAGATCCGGCTCGCTGAAGTCCATCGCCAGACTGCGCGCCGCGGTCGCGGACGCCTCCGGGTTCTTCTCCGTCAGCGAGACACGCGGAGCCTCCGCCTCGTAGGGACGCAGGTCCGGCCTGGACTGCCACGCGGCCAGGATCGGCGGCGCGGTGGCGTCGTAATGCGTCAACGGCGGCGTGCCAAGAATCATGCCGATCGTGCGCAGCATGGAAGTCGTGTTGTAGAAGTTCGAGTCGACGAAGCCGCGGCGCGTATACGGACTGATCACATAAGCGGGCGCACGGTGGGAATCGACGTGATCCGGGCCGTTCTGCGCGTCGTCCTCCAGGACGAAGATCGCCGTTTTCGGCCAGAAACGCGATTTCGAAACCCCCTCGACGATCTGTCCGAATGCCGCGTCGTTGTCCGCCATCGACGAGAACGGCGTGAGCTTGCCGGGTGCGGTGCCCCAGGTGTGGTCATTCGGCAGCACCATCACGATCAGCCGAGGGAGCGAGCCTTCTTTCTCGAAACGGGCCAGTTCCTCGAGAAAGATTCTCGCGCGCTCCACGTCGGGGAAGGCGGGATCGTAGCCGGCGTACTTGGGATTCGTATAGGGCAGAATCGCCGGATCGCTGATCGAGGCGACGAGGTCATCGCCGGGTTGGGCGCCCGGCTTGTTGCGCACAAAAAATCCGTAGTTGCGGAAGGGGAGATTCGCCTTTAGCGCCTGGGTCCAAAGATACCCGCCGGGAGGCCGGCGGGTCGGGTCTTCAACGCTGCCGGCGGAATCGCCCTGCGGCTTCGCGCGACCCGCATAGCTGGCGGGCCAGCCCTTCATGATGAAGTGCGGCGTGATGGCGGCGGACGTCCAATACCAGCCTTCGGCGCTCACGTCGGCATTTACGTAGAAATTGTCGAACAGCGCGAACTCGCGCGCCAGCTTGTGATGGTTCGGGGTGATCTTCTCCGGAAACAGGCAAAGACTCGGGTCGCCGTTGCCCTTCTCCAGGTCGCCCAACACCTGGTCGTAGGTACGGTTCTCCTTCATGATGAAGATCACGTGTTCGATCTGCTTCGGCAGCTTGGCTGCGCGAGGCAGTTTCGGTGTGGGCATGACCTTGTAGACCGCTTCTGTGTGCCGCTTCACGGCAGCAGCATCGAGACCACGAATCACTTGCGCTGAGCCGAGTTGCAGGAGCGGTATGTACTCGATTTCCGAAGGCGGCTGCGGCGTCATGCGCCGGTGCACCGTCGGATTCGGACCGCGCGGGTTCGGGTACGAGCGGTTGCCCTTCCCGTTGAGCACCAGCAACCCGGCGTCCGGCAGCGGGAGTGCGAACGTGGGATACCAGCCCGTGGGCAGGAAGCCGGCGGCGCGTGCCTCGGGTCCGGAGAGATCGAGAACTGCGACCGCGTTGGCGTCGGAGCAGGCCACGTAGATACGCTGGCTCACCGGGTCGTGCGTGAGCGTGTTGGGAGTCATGCCCACGGGCCAGTTAGGGGCGGGCGCGAGGTTGATCCGCCGGAGGGGCTTCGGTGCGCGCGGATTGCCGACGTCGAGGATGTCCACGAAGTTGCTGTTGGCGGCGGCCACGTACAGACGGCCTCCGGCAAACAGAAGGTCCGACGGGCCTGCTGAGACCGGGATGGTCGTCACCCTCGCACCGTCTTCGATCGAGAACACAGCGAGTTCGTCCGCACCGAGCGTGGCGACGTAGAGCAGACCTTGGTGCACGAGCGCCCGCGTCGGACGCGCAGGGGTCGCGATGCGGCGAAGCAGCGTGCCCCGCTTGCGGTCGAGGACGGCAATCGAATCCTGCAGGGTTTCCACAACGAACAGGCGCCGCCGGTCGATGGCCGTCGCGGTGGCGTAACTGCGCGGATATTCGCCGCCAGGCCACGACAAGGAAGCGCTCGATTCGCGGGTCAGCACGCCGTCGCGCAACGACGCGACGATCACAGCAGAGTCATGGCCGGTTGGCACGTAGGCGCGGGCCTCGGCCGCATCCCAGGAGAACTGAAATCCGGCATCGGGCAGAACCAGCGTGCTGACGGTCCGGCGGCTGGCGAGATCGATCAGGCTGAGCGACGGCGGATGATACCCGGAATGCAGCACCAGGGCCTGCCGACCGCCCTCGATCACGTGGGCATACACGGGCGACGTGCTGACGGAGAACGACTCACCGGCCGGCGACACGCGCCAGCCTGTGGGAAGCCGATCCTGCGCCGCGATGGGCAGAAGGCAACAAAGCAGTAGAAGAGCCCGCATCGACCCTCTAAAAAGCGTAGCGGATCCCAAGCTGGATGATCCGGGCGGACCTCTGGCTCGTGATGCGGCCGAAGTTCGGATTGGTCAGGTCCGTGATGGGCGCGTTCAACTGGGTCCGGTTCGGAGCGTTGAACCAGTCCGTGCGGAACTCGATGAACTGGCGCTCGCCGATGAAGTTGCGCTTCGAGATCGAGATGTCCTCGTTGGAGAAGCCGAACGCACGCACGGATGGCAGGAAGGGTCCGAGATTGCCGAAGGTGAAGGGCGCCGGCACGGCGAAGGCGGCGCGGTTGAGCATGACGTCACCGGTTTCGCCGGTGAGCCCGTTCAGTGGCCGGAAGCTGCTATGGCTGTTCGAGACGAAGGGATCGGCTCCGGCGACCCGGTCGGGCCGGAGTTGTCCGTTGAACAGCGGCAACCCATTCGGCACGGTGATGCGAAGCGGAACACCGGCCTCGTAGGTAAAGATCCCGGATACAGCGAAGCCGCCGAATACGTGCGCCGCCCATCCAGACGACAGCATCGCCTTACCGCGTCCGAACGGCAATTCGTAGGCTACCGAAGCGATGAACCGCTGCGGCTGGTCGATGTTGGTGATCGAGCGCTCGGCGCGCCGGTTGTATGCATCCTGAAGGGTCGTCGTGCCGCCCGCCTGCATGTCGGCGTCGGCGATGAACTTGGAAAACGTGTAGGAGCCGAGCAGCGCCAGACCGCTGGAAAAACGCTGTTCGAACTTCAGGAGCAGCGCGTGGTAGTTGGAATTGCCCGTCGGACCGTCCACCCCAGTGATGCCCTGAAACTGCGGGAACGGGCGCAACGCCTGCGCCAGTGTTCCCTGGAAACCGGGGAACGGTGCGCTGAAGCCGGCCCCCGCTACGGCGGAGGAGTTGATGTTCTGGCGCAACAGATCACCCAGTCCGAGGTAGCGCGGGTCCACCTGGTTGAGTTGGTTCAGCGGGTTGTTCGGAATGTGGCGGCCCTGCGTCGACACCCAGCCTGCCTCGAACAGGGCGGTGCGGACGCGCTGCTGGATGCTGAACTGGAACTGGTGCGTGCGGGCGAGGCGGCCCGCGCCGGTGTCGGCATCTGGATCGCGATAGCTCGCGGCGCGGCCATTGACGAGCGTCGGCGAGATGAACGGCGGCTTGACGGCGACGCCGTCCGGCCAGCCGCCGTCGATGAAGAAGGCCGGCGTGACTCCGCCGTCCAGGCTGGATAACGTAATGTTCGAACTGAAGCCTTCGACCGTGACATTGGGCAGGCGGCGCGGCGCGTAGAAGACTCCGGCGCCGGCCCGGATGACCATCGAGGGGGTGAGTTGGTAGGCGAGTCCGAGGCGGGGCCCGAGGCCGCCCATGTAATTCGAGATCGGGCGCAGGGAGCCTGAGCGTCCCGAACCATTGCCGGAGAACACCATGATGCCGGGCAGTCCGCCCGCCGCGGGATTCGGCTGTGTCAGATCCAGATTGGACTCATTGCCGTCCCGGTCATACCAAGGCTGCTGGAACTCGTACCGCAAGCCATAGTTCAGTGTCAGACGCGAGGTCACCTTCCAGTCGTCCTGCGCATAGAAGCCCCAAGCATTGGAACGACCCAGGATCGGCAGGCCAAACTGCATGTTGGCCACGTTGGGCGCGCCCAGCAGCATGCTGGCGAACGCGTGTCCCGTGCCCGCCGTACCTGGCTGGCTTGTCGTGAACGGCGAGAACGTGTAGGTGCCGTTCTGATTGCCGAGGGTCTGGGTGTTGTCCTCCATCCGGTCGAAGCGGAACCCGAACTTCCAGTTGTGCCGGCCTACTGTGTAGCTGAGCGCGTTTTGCACATTGATGGTGTCCGCGCCAACGGTGCGGTCCACGTTCTCACCGATGGCCGCCAGCCCCTGACCCTGGAAGCGAACCGCCGGGAAGCCGGACCCGAACGCCCCCGGTACCTGGTAGGCGATGTGCGGGGTCTGCAAGAAGAGGCTGAACCAGTTGGTCCAGCCGACGGTCACCCGGTTCAGCAGGTTGGGCTTGAGGATCGCGTCGTAGCTCAGGTTGACGTGCGGCGAGTACGGCTTGTCGAAAAAGCCCTCCAGCCGCTCCTCCCAAGGGCCATTGAAGTTGTTGCGCTCGTTCCAACTCGGCCGTCCGATCAGCGTCGCCTGGTGCCGGTCATTGAACCGGTGGTCGATCTTGATCAGCATCACCTTCATGTTTTCGATGTTGCGCTGGCTGCCGATGATGTTGCTGGCGGCGGTGGGCAGGTTGGGGGCGGGAATCACGTCCAGCATGGCGCGGCCGAAACTGGAGAAACGCGCCGCGGGAATCCGGTTGCCGGGGAACTGGGTGCGGGTGGCACCGGACAGCGGGTCGAAGACCGAGAGCCCGGTGGCGGAGAAGTCGCCCTCGCGCATCGCATTGGTCGCGATTGTCCGGGTGACACCCTGGGGCTGGTTGATCCGCCGGAAGCCGGTGAAATCGAAGAAGAAGAACGTGCGGTCTTTGCCGTTGTACACGCCGGGCAGAAGCACCGGCCCTCCGAAGTTCACGGCACCCTCGCCCTGGCGGGTGATGTCGGCGATACGGGCGTTAAAGCGCCGCGAATCCAACACGTTGTTGCGCAACAGGAACTCGAGATTTCCGTGGTACTGGTTGGTGCCGGATTTCGTTGTCATGATGACGACACCGGACGATGTCCGCCCGTATTCAGCCGGTGGAACCGCCGTTTCCACGCGAAATTCCGCGACGCTCGTCATCGACGGGCGCACGGAAAACGGTTCGTTCACCGCGCCACGATACGTATTAGTGACTCCATCGATCAGCACTTCCGAGGCATGCTGGCGTCCACCTGTGACGTGAACGTTGAAATTGTTCACGTTGCCGGAGACCCCGGGAACGAGACGAATAAAGCTCGTGACGTCGCGGTTGGTCCCGGCGAGCTGGAAGGGCACACGGTCGAGCAGACCGCGGTTCACCACCGTGCCGACCGAGGACGTCTCGGCCTGCAGCAGCGGCAGGTCCGCCGTCACGGAGACGGTTTCGGTGGTGGCGCCGATCTGTAGCGTCACGTTCACGCGCGTGGCGGCGGCGGTTTCCACGCGAACGTTGTCCAGGCGGAACACCTGGAATCCCGGCGCAGCCACTTCGAGATTGTACGAGCCGACGCGGACGCTCGGGAGCGTGAACGCCCCACCGCCAGTGGTTGAAACGAAGAGCTCTTCATTGGTTTCGCGGCTGCGGACGGTCACCGAGGCGCCGGGAACGACCGATCCGGCGGGATCGGCAACCAGGCCCGTGACTGACCCGCGCGCTCCCTGGGCCATCAAAGGGTTTGGTGAAAGGGATAGAACGAAAACAATAAGGACTAGAAATAATTTCATTGTGATGACAACCGGAGAGTGGATATCGAGCTTCAGAATATTTTTACGGTAGCGGGTGAATGTTTCGAGAAAATGAACAATCGAATGAATATTCCGTTACCGGTATCAGGGCACCCGCTGGAGAGAGAGGGGGGCGGAATCTGCACCGGCACGCAGATGGATTCCGTCGTAAGATCATGCCGGGCCTGACGCCGTCGCCAACTTCCTGACGGCCGTGGCTCAGGCGCCGCTATTGCCAGCACGGAGCCTCGGTGAACTGGAAGTGTGAGCGGCCGGTTCCGTCCGTCTTGCCGGAACTCCCTTACGGCGGCGGCGGGCCCACCGAGTTGCCGACAAACTGCCCCTCCTGCGGAGGCTTGTTGTTGGCGTTCGACAGCAACCCGCCATCCACCTGGACGCTCCAATAGAACTGCCCTTCGGCCTCGGACACCTGGACCGTGGCCAGGTGGACTTCGTCGTCCTTGCTCCAGGTTCCGAAGCCGGTGAAGCTGATGGTGTCATAGCTGCCCGCAGGCAGCGTGGACTGCCTGGAGTTGAAGCAGTTGACGTACCCGAGCGTCTCCATGCGGAACGTTCCGCCCCGGGCGGCGCTCGCGCCGTTGGTGTACTCGAACGACGCCGGTCCGTCTCCCGCGCACGGTATGGAGAACCCCAGCGACACCGTGTCGCCGAACGATGACCTCAACCCCGTGTACTGTCCCGAGCGCACACTGGCCGGGGTGCCACCGGGGCGGTAGGCTTCGAAGTTGAGAAAGGGATTCAGTTCGCCTTCCGGACCCGCCCGCCATCCACGCGCGGGGTTGTAGTCGGGTTCCGGAAAGATGAACGTGCTGAAGTCGAGGAACACGTCGGCGTTCATGCGGAAATAGGTGCCGCCGTTGGGGGCGCGCTCGAAACGCGCCGGACCGCGCCAGCGGAACGAGTCCGGCGGGACACGCCCGCCGTTCAGCGCGAGAATCGTGAACAGCAGATCCTGCGCCGGAAACCCGCGGTATACCAGGTCGCCGAGGAACCGTCCCGTGCGCAGGTCGACGATGCCGATCGAGGTGTCGAACGGGTCCGAGGAAAGAGCCACTTCTTTGGGCTCGTAGGTGAAGTTGGGGAACACCAGTCTTTCGTCGTGACCCAGCAGGCTGATGCCGAAACCCGGCAGAGGCGATGGCGGAGGCTCGGCCAGCAGCGCGCCGGGCGGAAGCGCCCAGATAGAGACCGGGACCACGTCGCCGTACCGGCTGCCAAACTGCATCTCGAACCGCCCGGACAGGTGCGACCGTCCGACCGCATCCCCGCCCAAGTCGGGAATATCGAGGTGGAAGGCATCGCCGAGGCTCGTGTGGTATCCCATCGCCGCGAACTCGACCGTGGTGTTCAGCGGAAGCTCGGGACAGGCGGGCGCGCAGGGTGGATCCTGGGAAGCCCTCGTGGTGAGACGCAGGCGGGGGCGGAGCGAAGATCCCGGTGCTTCGAAACCCACGGGATCGCCGCCGGCCGGAGCGCCAGGCAGAGGCATCCGCACCTTTTCGCCGCCCAGAAGATTGCCCGTTGGCACGAAGGTGCTGGCGAAGAGCGTGAGATCGAGCAAGCCGTCCGGCCGGTTCTCGAACTTGCCGATCGCAGTCCCATTGACGTAGGGGAACGTGATGGTTCCTGCGCGAAGATTCGGGTTCAGCCGGCCCACCGCCTCCAAAAAAGAGTTGCGGATGCCGAGGTTAAGAACGAGATTGCTGATCTCTCCGGTGCGGAGATCCACCTCCCCCGTGGTGACCGTGTTCGATGTGGAGATCGCCGTGCCCCGGACCGGAAACCGGTAGAACTGAGGCGCCGTCATGACCACGTCCGCCCCGGACAGCGGAGACGGGAACTCGATGTCAAAGCGGGCGCGCCCGCGTACCGGGGGATAAAACGTCACGGTGACATCGCCGCGCAACTGGCTCAAGTACATCGCGTAGCCGCCAAAGAGCGTATTGCCGCAAAGCCCGAGGGGGTTATCCTTGTCCTCGGGACAATCCGCGAAGCGCACGGCGTCACCGAAGTAGCTTCCTTCCGGCTCGATGGGGAGGGTCTGCCGCAGACCCTCGGGCAGCTGGATCTGGGCCGGGAGCGACGCGGCGGCGAGGAGCAGCGGCAGCAGCCTCATCGCAGCCTCTCCGCGGCGCTCGTGGGCCGGTAGCGCGCGGCCGGATCGGTGGGGACAATCCGGCTGAGATCGGCCGCGGCAAAATTCCGGCCGTAGACGCGGTTGATCTCCGCCACGATCCGGTTCGCGATGGCGGCGTGCGCGGTCAGGCCCGGATAGAACCCGCTGTAGTTGTAAATGCCGCCAAGGTAGGCCGCGGTGAGCCGCTCGGTTCCGGCGGTGATCCCGTCGCGGCGCCAGGCGGCGAAGAGTTCTTGCAGGTCCACCACGACAGCGTTGCGCGCGGCCGCCGCCGCGGCGATCTCCCGGTTGATTGCCGTCACGCCGTCCCGGATGCGCTCCGCCGCTTCCGCGGACACCCTGGCGCCTTCAGGAACCGCCTCGCCGGAGGCGAGATACGCGAGCGCGGGCGCGGCGAGATAGCTGCCATCCGGCTGAGGCTGGAAGTAGGCGGTATCGAAGGGATTGGGAACCGTCAGGACGACCTGCTCCGAATAGTTGGCGGCGAGCGCCGTGAGAATCAGGTCGTAGAGGCTCCGCGCGTCGCCTGGAGACGGGAGCAGAGCCGCATCCCCGGCCACCGCGGCCTCGCACGCCTCCGTGTAGCCGAGGGCGACGACGGCGAGCGTCGGATTCATGGCGACCGCGTAGTCGAGTTGGGACCAGAGGGGCTTGCCCGCACCCAGCGCCATCGCCGGAAAGCCGAGAATCAGGTTGAGCGACGTCTGGAAGGGATCGTCGGGCTGGACCAGCGGCGGCAGGGGCTTCCTGGATACCGCGTCCCGGATCCGCATCCCGGGTACGGACAGGTTGAAGACGAACAAGGTCACCGGTTCAACCCGGACACCGGTTTGCCACCGCCCTGGAATTCTGGCAGGCTGGACCGGCCATCCCACCGGGGTTCCCACGCCGGGCGCCTGCATCAGAGGTGTTGGGAAGATGGTGCCGAGCAATTGTGCGGCGACCGCGCCGAATGAGCCCCGCTGCCAGACCTCGTGCAGCCCGAAATCGCCCATTCCGGCGGCCAGCCCGTCGCCCAGGACAACGAACGTTGTCGTGTCGACTTTGCGAGTCTGGCCCTGCGCCAATAGAACGCAGAGGCACCCCACCGTGAACAGCCAACGCGGTCTCACGGACCAGTGTACGGCGAACGGAGGTTCGTTACAAGACTGCCGTGTCCCGCAGGCAGGGAATCTAGTCCCGGCCATAGGCTTCGATGTGCCGCACCGTGAGCGGCTCGCTGGTCGAAAGCCTCCCGGCGAAGCGCAGGAAGCGGGCGGTCCTCGGCGCAAACGTGTCCGTCTGGACACCGCGCCAGGGGCCGTAGCGGCGGTCGGCGGCCAGTTCCCAGGTTTCGCCGTCGATCGAAGTTTCGATCGTGTAATTCGCGTAGGGCGCGGGTTTGCGGTACCAGTCGGGTTCGCTTAAATCGATTGCCGCCGGGAGTTCGTAGCGCAGCGCGGTCAGGGTCACGGGCTGGTCCCAGGCGACGGTCACTCCGTTCCGCTGGGATTCGGGGACGAGGTTCGGACCCGCCGCCCCCGGTCCGTCTAAGAGGTGCCGCACCGTGCGCCGGTAGAGTTCCCGGAAGAGGCGGCTCTCCGGCGCCGCCAGGACGTTCGGAAAGTTTTCGCCGCACACCATGCCCAGACGCAGGTTCTTGTGGACCGCAAGCCCCACGCGATGGAACGGCGTCGGATCGTAAGCGTCGATGCCGAACTCGCGCCCTTCAGGCGCCGCGCGCTCCGAGCGCACGATCACGTCCCAGGCGTGCGGCGCGTAAGGAATATCCACCTCCCCGCCCCACGGTCCGGGGACCTCGTCGCCGCGCTTCAGATTCAGTCCGGCGACGATCGGGTGGGTCTCGGCGGCAATCACCGCTTTACTCCCGGCGGGCCAGTAACCAACGGTGTTGTGGAACGGGTTCAGGTAGTCGATCCCGCTGCCGGGATCCGGGTTGACGACCGACGCGTCAGGCGGCGCATCGGCAGGCAGCAAGACCGGGGCGCGGAAGTCGCTGGGCTGGTCGCTCAGGTGCGCCCAAAGATGGCCCTGCTGCCAGATGTAGCGCGGCGCCTCGAGGCTGGGCAGGTACTCGACCATCACGGCGAACGAGTCCCCGCCATGCACCAGGACCGCGCCGCCGCGGCCCAGGTACTCCGTGAATCGCAGGTAGCCCTCGCGGGTGGTGAACTCGCAGTGGTTGCCGATGAGAACGAGGCGGTAGTCGTCCAGGCGGACGCGGCCGAGCGCGACGTCGTGCTGGGTCGCGTAGTCGATGGCGAAGCCATCGCGCAAGGCGAGCTCTTCGAGGTAGCGGAAGTGGTGGATGTCGTTGTAGCGCTCGTAGAGCGAGTAATAGAAATGGTTCAGGCGGCGGTGGCGGCTCGACATGGCCGCGGGCGAATAGCCCACGCTGCCGTCATAGCCGGTGCGCCAGCCATGGAAGTCGTGGCCGCCATTGGTGGAGTAGGCGTACCACATGTCCGTCGGTACGACGAACAAGACCGTGCCGCCGGGACGCGTGGGCCGCACGAAGACATTGGTGAGCTTGGCATTCAGATCGATCGCCGCCGGGTCGACGGCCTGGCCCGCCGGGACCACGATCAGGCGGTAAAGTCCAGAGCGCCACTCGCCAACTTCGACCTTCACGGCCGTGACCGGCAACTCCTGCGTGAACGGAACGCGCCAGATAACCTGGCGCCGGACTTCGTCAATACCGACGAGTTCCATCTTCCGGCCAGCCGCTCCCGGAGACGGAACGATGCGGACGGTCTGCCGCTCACCGGGCTGCCAACTCAGATCGGCAGGCGCCAAAATCGGGAAGAAGTTCGGAGCCACTTCCGGATCTGACCCGCTGCGGAACTGATACCATTCCGCCCACCAGAACTCGCGATCCCCCGGCCGGTAGGCGAACAGCGTGATCTCCAGACGCGGACTGGCGGTGGTGGCGGTCAACTGCAGAGTCGTGATGCCGGTAAAACGAGAGTGTCCGCGCCTGGCGTTCCGTGCCGCTTCCGCGCCATCGAGGACGGCGCCCACAGCCAGGTTCGCCGCGCGGTTGTAGAACAGCAACCCCCAGTTGGTGAACTGGTTGTCCGGCACCTTGCCATTCGGCAGGTAGAGCGGCTGTCCCTGCATCGCGCCGGTGTCGAGGGTCATCGATTCGTTGAACGCCGGGGGAAACGACCAGGCGAACCGGATCTGCTCGCCGCGGATCTCGGAATCCTTGGCGTGGCGGATGCGGTAGAGATCGATGCCACCGCGGCGTTCATGCCGCAAATCGAAGCGCAGGGGGATTCCGTCCAGCGTAAGCCGCCGCGCGGCGCGGTCAACGTTGAAGCTCCGATTGGCGACGGTCAGCGTGAAGCCCGGCGCGTCGGGGCCCAGCAGCGGTTGATCCGCCGGGGTGCCGAAGGTTTCGGTGAGAAAACTGGCGGGCTGCGCGGGCAGGGCGCTGAAGAGCGCCGCGCACAGCAGCAGCCTCATGCAAGCAGGCCCTGGATCAATTCGCCGTGCACGTCGGTGAGCCGGAAGTCGCGGCCCTGGAAGCGGAAGGTGAGCTTCGTGTGATCGAGCCCCAGTAGATGCAGGATCGTCGCCTGCACATCGTGCACGTGGACTTTGTCCTTGACGGGAAAGAACCCGAACTCATCGGTCTCACCGATGGTCTGGCCGGCCTGGATGCCGGCGCCGGCGAACCACATCGTAAACGCTTCGATATGGTGGTTGCGCCCGATGGTTTCGCGGCGTTCGCCCATCGGCGTGCGGCCGAACTCGCCACCCCACACCACGAGCGTCGAATCGAGCAGACCGCGCTGCTTCAGGTCGCGGATCAACGCCATCGTCGGGCGGTCGATCTCGCGGCAGACATCGTCCAGGCCCTGCTGCAGGTTGGTGACGGGACCGCCGTGGTGGTCCCAATCGGTGTGGTAGAGCTGCACGAACCGGACACCGCGCTCGACAAGCCGCCGCGCGAGAAGGCAGTTGTTCGCGAACGACGACGAGCCAGGCTCGGCCCCGTACATCTCCAGTGTCTTCGGCGACTCCTTCGAAAAGTCGATCAGCTCCGGACCCGCGGTCTGCATCCGGTACGCCATTTCGTAGGCGTTGATGCGCGTCTCGATCTCAGGATCGCCCGTGGCGGCGAGGCGCGCGCGGTTCAGATCCTGCACGGTTTCGAGAAGCTGCCGCTGTGGCGTCCCGGCAAACCGGTCGGGGGCCGAGAGGTTCAGGATGGGGTCGCCGCCGCTCTGGAAGGGCACGCCCTGGTAGGACGTCGGCAGGAACCCGCTGCCCCAGTTCAGCGTGCCGCCGCGGGGGCCCCTGGGTCCGCTCTTCAGAACGACGAAGCCGGGGAGATCCTTCGCTTCGCTGCCGATGCCGTAGGTCACCCATGAGCCCATGCTCGGGCGTCCGAAGCGGATGGCGCCCGTGTTCATGAAGATCTTGGCGGGCGCGTGGTTGAAATTGTCGGTGCGGATCGTCGTGACGAACGCCAGATCGTCGACCACCCGCGCGGTGTGCGGCAGCAGTTCGGACACGTAGCGTCCGCTTTCGCCGTAGCGCTGGAACTTGCGCGTCGGACCCAGCAGGCGCGGCGGCTCCTGCGTGAACGTCTCCATGAAGGCGAAACGCTTGCCTTCGAGGAACTCCTGGGGACAGACTTTGCCGTCGTAGCGCTCAAGGTCGGGCTTGAAGTCGAACAGTTCGAACTGGGACGGTCCGCCCGCCATAAAAAGGAAGATGACGGACTTCGCCTTGGCCGGGAAGTGCGGCCCGCGCGGGGCGGCGGCCGGCATGCTGGACGCGAACATCGAAGCAAGCGCAGCCTTGCCGAGGCCGACGCCGCAATCGCGGAAGAAGTGGCGCCTGGTGCGTTGGAGGAGTCTGTCGTCGCCCGCCATCGTTTACTCCCGCGTGATGAACTCGTCGAGGTTCAGGAAGACGCGCGCCACCTGGAGCCAGGCGCGGCTTTCGTCTTCCGGAGCGGCATCCAATTGCTGCTTGAAGAAGCGCTCGAGCCGGGCCACTTCTTCCGCTTCGGGCTCCCGCGCCATGCACAGGCGGAAGCCGTGCCGCAGCCGCGCCTGCCCACCCTCGGGAACTTCACGCGTCATGCGCGCGGCCAGCGCCCCGGCCATCTCGAAGTAGCCTTCGTCGTTGAGCAGCGTCAGCGCCTGGAGCGGCGTATTCGAGCGGCTGCGGCGCGTGCAAGTGGTGGTGGTATCTGGCGCGTCGAACACCATCAGATTCGGATCCGGCGCGGACCGCCAGAAGTGCGTGTACATGCCGCGCCGGAACTTGTCCGGACCATCGCTGACGACGATGTCGCGCTGGACCTGCCCGAGCTTGCTCGCACCCTTCGGCTGGGGCGGGAAGACGCTCTTGCCGCCGACAGCGAGGTGCAACAGGCCGCTGGCGGCGAGCGCTGCATCGCGAACGATCTCCGCTTCGAGGCGTAGACGCGACTGGCGCGCAATCAACTCGTTGTAGGGATCGCGATCGGACAATTCCGGCCGGGCCTTCGAGGATTGCTTGTACGCCGCCGACGTAACGATGCGGCGGATCAGCTTCTTCTGGCTCCAGTCGCCCGCAAACTCAGCGGCGAGCCAGTCGAGCAATTCGGGATGCGTGGGTTTGCTGCCTTGTGTGCCGAAGTCGTTTTCCGTATCGACCAACCCCCGCCCGAACAGCCGTTGCCACACACGGTTCACCGTCACACGCGCGGTCAGCGGATTCGCGGGATCGACCAGCCACTGGGCGAGATCGAGCCGGTTCGGCGCCCTGTCCTGCCGGGCAAGCGCGGGCAGCGCGCGCGGGACATCCGGCCGTACCCCGATGCCGGGCCGCAGGAAGTCGCCGCCCAGGTGGATGAACGCGGGGCGCGGTTCCGGCAGTTCGCGCATGATCATCGTGCTGGTCAGCTTCGGCTCCAACTTGGACACGGCGCGTATCGCTTCCTGCCGCTGCTGGTAGCCAGGATCGGTCTTGTAAAACACCCCGCCCAAGGCGGTGGTCATGATCTCGTTTCGTTCCCCGCGCGGAATCGAAAGGATGAACTGGATGTCGGGCCGGAGCTTGGCTTTCTCGTCGGCGGTAAGACCGTCCTCCCACTCAGCCATGTTCGGGTCGAGAGCCTTCTTGTACTCGTTCAGTTCGGCTTCGAGGGCGGCAAGCTGCGCGCGGATAGCGGCCTTCTTTGCTTTCTCCTCAGAAGTGCCGAAGAACAGGAGCGGCTCGTGCGCCCGCCGCCGCCCGGCTTCGCCCCACTCGCCGCTGAGCTCATCGATGTTGTTGAAAAACGCGTACAGCTGGTAATATTCGCGCTGCGAGATCGGGTCGTACTTATGGTCGTGGCATCGCGCGCAACCGAGGGTCAGGCCGAGGAAAACGGCACCTGTGGTATCCACGCGGTCGGCAACCGCATCGACGCGATACTGTTCGAAGTCGATGCCGCCTTCCAGATTCAACAGAGTATTGCGGTGGAACCCGGTGGCCACAAGCCGGTCTTCGGTGGGCTCGGGCAACAAGTCGCCGGCGATCTGCTCAATGACGAAGCGGTCGAACGGCATGTCGCGGTTGTAGGCTTCGATGACCCAGTCGCGGTATTTCCAGATCTCGCGCTCGTGGTCGAGGTTGTAGCCGTTGGAGTCCGCGTAGCGCGCCAGATCGAGCCAGTGGCGTGCCCAGCGCTCCCCGTACTGCGGAGAAGCCAACATCCGGTCGACCGCCTTCTCGTAGGCGTCTTGAGAGGGGTCCTTGAGAAATGCGTCGACCTCGGCTGACGTGGGCGGCAGGCCGGTCAGATCGAAGCTGACGCGGCGCAGCAGCGTGGCGCGATCCGCCTCGGGCGAAGGCTGGATCCCGTTCTCGCGCAGCTTCTTCAAAATGAACGCGTCGATGGCGTGACCGGAACCCGGCGGCTCCGGCTGGCGAACCGGCTGGAACGCCCAGTGCTTCGGCTTCCCGAAATCGGCCGAGACCTCCGTCTTCGGCCATGGAAGGCCCATCTCCACCCAGCGCGTCAACACCGCCAGATCGGCGTCCTTCAGCTTGCCGGTGGGCGGCATCTTCAGGTCGCTTTCGTGTTGGACCGCTTTCAGCAGGACGCTGGACGCGGGAGCCTCCGGGCTGAAACCGGGACCCCGGTTGCCGCCTTCGAGCACATGTTCGCGGCTTGCCAGCGAGAAGCCGCTGGTGCGGTTCTTGGCGTTGTGGCAGGCGACACAGTTCCGCCGCAGGACGGGCTTCACCTGATCTTCGTAGAAGGCGATCGCGTCCGGGGCGAAATCCTGCGCGGCCACGGGAGTAGCCAACACGGCGAGCGTCAGCAGGACACGGGTGCGCATGGCGCCGGAGTTTTCAACATTCTATCGCGTTGGCTGGCGCTTGTCAGGCCAGGATCTCCAGGATCTTGTCCACGTCCTGCTGGTTGTTGAACACCGACGCTGAGAAGCGCAGGTGCGTGCCGAAGCGTCCGACCGTCAGCGCGGAGTTCGGTCCGGCCAGCAAAATGCGCGAGCGCCCCTGCTGATTGGCGCGCTGGATCTTCTCGCGCACCTTGGCCGCGTCGCAGAGGAACGTGAGGATCGAGGTCTTGGCGTCCTCGGGCGTGATCGGTGTGTAGCCCCGCGACGAAAGCTCCCGCCGCAGCCTCCCGAGGATCGTTTGCGCGTGCGCCTGGATGCGCTCGACGCCGAGTTTCTCGATGTATTTGAACGACGCATGCTGGCCGGCGTAGGTGATGACTGACGGCGTCCCGCATTCGAGCGACGCCACGCCCGTGGGGACCTTCTCCTGGAGTTCGGGCACTCCCGGCTTCGGATGCGGAATCCAAGGCCTGTAGTTGAAGTCGAGCGAACCGCCGAACAACCTCGGCTTCACGACGCTGCCCCCGAGGTCTTCGCGGCAATACAGAAAGCCGAAGCCATGCTCGCCCTGGAGCCACTTGTACATGGCGCATGAGGCAAAGTCGACACCCATCGCCTTTACGTCGAGCGGGACTGCGCCGGTCCCCTGGATGATGTCCGCGAACAGGTACGCGCCGTGCGCGTGCGCCAGGTCGCTCAGGGCCTTGAGGTCCTCGCGGTGTCCGTTCACCGACGAAACCCAGGACACGGCGATGAGTTTCGTCTTGTTGTTGACGGCCCGCTCCATGTCCTTGATATCGATGCGCCAGTCACGGTGCCGGACGATGCGTACGTCGAGCCCCTGCTTCTGCCGGTGCTTGTAGTTGGCCAGGCAGCTCGTATAGTGCAGGTCATTGGTGACGATGTTGCCGCCGCCGAAGTCCATGCCGTTGAGGATCGTGTTTTCGCCGACGGTGGTCGATGCCGTGAACACGATCTCTGAAGGCTTGGCTCCGATGAGCTTGGCGAACATCGGTTTCACTTCGCGGTAGCCCGTCTCCCAGAAATCCTCGCGGCCTTCGCCCGGACCCTTGTGCAGGAAGTCAAGGTACCGGTGCATGGCCTGGACGGTGTGGTTGCCGAGAGGATGCTGCGCCGCGGAGTTGAAGTACGTTTCATTCATCGCGCGCGGGAAGTCCGCGCGGAGGGCGGAAAAATCGGGCGGCGTCTGGGCGGCGGCGGACAGTGCCGCCGCTCCCGCGAGGAACTCTCTTCGTCGCATGGCTATCTCCCTGCCTCGCGCGCCCGCTGTTCGAAAATGCGGCGCGCTTCGGCGAACTGCCCCAGAACGTGCTGGCGTTCTTTGTCCGACCGCCAGCCCGGATGCTCCTGGGCCTGTCTCGTAATGTCGTCGATCCAGGTGATGAAGTACTCCGCGTCTTCACGCGACCGGATCGGCTGCCCGCCGGCGATCACGTAGATGGCGCCTGTCTCGGCGACCACATAGCTGTCATCGATGGGATGGGCGGGGTCGCCCTTTGCGCGCACCGTGAGCCAGCCGCTCGACGGGAGCTGCACCCGCTTGCGAAGCACCGCGCGCTTGCCGCCCTCGGTCAGGGGCACCGTCTCCAGCACTTTGCCGTTGAACAGCACTTCCACGGTCTTCACCGGTACGATGGACTCCATCGTGGCGGCGAGGTCGACGGCACCGCCGCCGGCGGGCAACTGGATCTCCTCGCCCGCCATTTCGCCGTTGACGGTGAATTCGAGCAGCGGACCGTTGGTCACGAAGGTGCGTCCCTTGCGGATCGCTTCGACCCATCCATCCCAGGTGAGCTTCGGGCCGAGATACGCGTAGAGGCGGCTCGATCCGAGGATGGCCGTCGCGTGGAGGTTGAGGATGGAGTCTTCGCCTGCCGAAGCCGTCACTTTGAACCCGCAGTTCAGCGCCCGGTGCCAGACGTCGGCCGTGTGCGTGTAATGGCCGGCGCTGGTCATGAGCTCGATGTACTCGAACGAGCCGAGCGCCAGATCGACCGGGAACCCTCGAGCCACCGAATACCCGCGGCTCGGCGGGTCGCCCGAGAACGGATGCACGTAGCCGCCGATCGCGCCCTGCTGCCGCGCCAGGCGGAACATATCGGTGTTGCTCGGGTACAGGCTTTCGATCGCCGTGCCCTCGTAGCCGGTGGTGAACGGCGAGATCAGGTGCTTCTTCATGTTGATGAAGTTGACGTGGCCATAGAACGGCGGCCGGTACTCTTCACCGAACTCCAGGATGCGTTCGCTCGTCGTCAAATGGTGCGGCTTGCCTGTGAAGTGCTGCTGGTCAAAGATCCGGTTGTCCTTGTTGGCGACCTTCTCGCCGATGACGTCCAGGTCCTCGGCCTTGGCCATGAAGACCAGGTTCTCCGGCGTGTTGTTCTGGTTGCCGCCGTAGTTCATGTGGACGTGATCGCTGCCGCTATACCAGCCGCGCGCCTTCATGTGGGCCATACGGCGCAGATCGATCGAGACAATCGTGGTGGCGTTCTCGCGCACCGCCGCGGTCTGGCGCTCCGGCCAGTATTCGATGCCGCGAGCGGCCTCGATCGTCACTTCGCCCACGGGCACTTCGAGACGGAAGTGGCCGTCGGCATGGAAGAAGTCGCGGTTGGCCGCGCGCCCGGCGATGCGGTGATACTCCTTCTCGGGCGCGTAGCTCTTGCCATCCGAAGCCCGCAGATAGATGCGGGCGGCCTCCGGCTTGCCAGTCGGGGCATCCCGGAGGTGAACCTCCAGCGTGCCCATGGGACGCCGGTGCACACGACGCCTGATCTCGATCTTGCGCTGTTCCCCGCCGAAGGTCCGCAGCAGGCGCATGTCCGAGTTGCCGTGCTCGTTGGCGATAAAGACGATCCATTCGCCGTCCGGCGACCACTTCGCGTCGAAGTGGTCGTACTCGCCGAAGGTCAGCTTGTACGGCTCGCCGCCGTCCACCGGCAGCACGTAGAGATTCGAGAACTGGCCGCCGCGATGCGAGCTGTAGAGGATACGCTTGCCGTCGGCCGACCACTGCGGGTTGGTCCGGTAGAGCGTCTCTTCGCGCAGGATCATCCGCGCCGATCGCATCATGTCGCGCTCCGGCTTCGCGCGGTAAATGGCGCCCGAGCCGAGCGGGATGTTGCGGTTCGAGACCAGGATCAGTTCGCTGCCGTCGGGCGACCACGTCGGTTGGATGTGGTCGTCGTATTCGGCGAAGTAGAGCCGCCCACGGCCGAAGCTGTTGGGCTCGGTCAGGCGCATCGGCGCTCCGGGCTTGCCGTTCTCAAGCGGCATGGCGAAGATGTGAAATCTGTTGCGGTCTTCGCTCGCCACGTACGCCAGGCGTTTCCCGTCAGGCGACCAGGCCGGATCCAAATGCAACTGGCTGCCCTTCGTGAGCACCGTGCTTTCGGCCGTCGCGACGTTGTAGAGCATCAGATTGACGCCCTGGTTGTCCTCGGTGGAATACACGATCCAGCGCCCATCGGGCGAATAGACGGGGGCGCTGTCGTAGGTGCGGTTGGCGGTCAGTTCATACGCGGTCGTATCTCCCACGTCGATCCGCCATAGCGAACCCGACATCGCGAACACGATGTGTTTGCCATCCGGCGACCAGGACGGTCGCCACGGCGTGCTGGCCGTCTGCGGGACGTAGTAGTTGTACATGTACCCGCCGGCGTGGCGGGACCGCTCCGGCGCCTGTGCGGCGGCAATCGAGACAAGGCAGAAAACGAGTGCGGCTCTCAACGAAAGGTTCACTCTGCAAAAACTCCTATGGTTCGCCATTCTAAACCCCACGCGTCCTCAGGACAAAACGAATCCGCAAAAAACTTGCCCCGGCAGCCCCGCGGGGCGGTATCATGATCGAAACTCAGCACGGAGGTGACAGATGAATTGGCGCAAGTTCTTCGGGCCTGCAGCTTCAGGCGTAACCCGGCGCGAGGCATTCGGAGCCGGAATTCTGGCAACGCTTCTTGGCCGAACTGCGGCAACAGCGGCTCCGTCGCGCTACGCGGCGGACAACATTTACTCTCGGCTCCTCGGGGTGAAGCCGCTGCTCACCTGCCGCGGGCATACGACGGCGTTCGGCGGATCGCTCATGCCGACCGAGGTCTTGCGCGCGATGGCGGAAGCGAACGACTACTTCGTCGATATGGACGAGTTAAACATCGCCGCCGGCAAGCGCATCGCCGAAGTGATGGGGGCCGAAGCGGCGATGGTTTCCGCTGGATCGTTTTCCGCAATGCTGCTGGGCGCGGCGGCGTGCCTCACCGGCACCGACCAGAACAAGATGGCCGCCCTGCCGCATCCGGACTGGCCGCGGCGGGAATGCCTCATCCCGAAGGGGCACCGCGTCCTCTATGACCGGGCGTACAAGGCCGCCGGCATGACCATCATCGAGGTGGACGGGCTCGATCAACTGCGCAACGCGATCGGAGAGAAGACCGCGATGCTGGCGGGTCTCGGTAGCACTGACCGTTCCAATCCGAAGGGCGCCGTGACGGTGAAGCAGCTTGTGGAAGTGGGGCGGCAGGCCCGAGTCCCCGTATTGATCGACGCCGCCTCCGAACTGCCGCCGGTTTCGTCCCTGAGGCACTATGTGGCAACCGGGGCGGACCTGGTGGTCATCAGCGGCGGCAAGGGTCTGCTGGGACCGCAGTCGACCGGCATCCTCGCCGGACGCCGCGAACTCGTCGAAGCGGCGCGGCTGAATCATTCGCCGTACGCCCACATCGGGCGCGGGATGAAGGTCGGCAAAGAAGAGATCGTCGGTCTGGTGGCGGCAGTCAACCGCTACGCCTCGCTCGACCACGACATGGTGCACGAGACATGGAACAAGAAGGCGCGCTGGATGGCGGAGCAGCTCCAGGACATCAAGGGCGTCACCGCCGTGTACCGCATCAACGCGTACGGCTTCGGCGAAGTGCGGATTACGTGGGACCGGAAGGTGATCCCGCTCACCGGGCACCAGGCGTTCGAGAAGCTGATGGCGGGCGAGCCGCGGGTCCTGTTCTACCAGGATGAGGAGGGCGGCACGTTCCAGACGCGGTCGATGAAGGATGGCGATGAGATCCTGGCGGCTCGCCGACTGCGCCAGTTCTTCGTGCACGAAGCCCCTCGCGGGTAGCGGCGGGTCCGGTTTCGAACGGGCATGATACCCTGTCGGAACCGGAGCCTACCCGCATGAAGTTCGTTCCTCTTTCTCTGGCCCTCGCCCTGTTTGCGGGCGCCGCTATCGCGCAACAGAAGCGTCCGCTCGTGGCTGTTACGGGCATGAGCCACGAGTCGAATTCCTTTTTCCCGTCCAAGACGACGGCCGCCGATTTCGGCGGCCTCGCAGTCCGCCCCGCCGCCGACGTCATCCGCGAATCGGAGAAGGCGTCGACGATGGTCAGCGGCTACATCGCCGGATCGAGGGAGTTCGGATTCGATCTGCTGCCCGGGGTCGTGGTCCGTGCGCAGCCGAAGGGTCCCGTGACCGCCGAGGCGTTCGAGACCATCGCCAACGCCATGGTTGCCGAGTTGAGGCGCGTGCTGCCGAAGATCGACGGCGTGCTGATGCCGCTGCACGGCGCGATGGTGGTGGAGAGCTACCCCTCCGGCGACCTGGAACTGGTGCGCCGCGTGCGGCAGACCGTGGGTCCGGACATGCCGATCGTGGTGACCCACGACTTCCACGCCAACATCGACCCCGAGATCATACGGCACTGCAACGTGCTGATCACCTTCAAAGAGAACCCCCACATCGACACGAAGGAGAGGGGCATTCAGGCGGCGAAGGTCATCTCGGCGACGATCGCGGGACGGGTGAAGCCGGTGCAGGCGGTGGTGAAGCCGCCGATGGTCTACAACATCGTGTTCCAGCACACGAAGTCTCCACCGCTGCTGCCGATTGTCGAGGAGAGCCGCCGGCTGGAGCAGGATCCCAGGATTCTCGCCGTCAGCGTGTCAGGCGGCTACCAGTACGCCGACGTCCCGCAGATGGGACCGAGCGTCGTGGTCGTGACGGACAACGATCCACAGCTTGCCCAGCGCGAGGCACAGCGGCTGTCGGACATGCTGTGGGCGACGCGCGAGCAGATCCGGCTGCGGCTGCCGGACGCCAGGGAAGCGGTCCGCCAAGCCATTGCGAGCGACAAGCAGCCGATCGCGCTGATCGACATGGGCGACAACATCGGCGGCGGGACGGCGGGCGACAGCACGTTCCTGCTGCGCGAGCTGGTCGACCAGAGGGCGCAGGGATGGGTGGTCGCCATCGCCGACCCCGAGGCACAGGCGGCGGCGTTCCGCGCCGGAATCGGGCAGCCGTTCGACATGGCCGTAGGCGGCAAGACGGACAAACTGCACGGCGAGCCCGTCCGGATCCGGGGCAAGGTGAAATCGATGCACGAAGGGGAGTACATCGAGCCCGAGGTCCGTCACGGCGGCGGGCGCTACCGCAGCAACGGCCACACCGCGGTGATTGAGGTGGAAGGCGGCACGCGGGATCTGCCGAACCTGTTGTTGCTTACCGGGCAGCGCTCGAGTCCGAACAGCCTGCACCAATTGATTAGTGTGGGGATCTATCCCACCTGGCAGAAGATCCTGGTGGTGAAGGGGGCGATTGCGCCGCGGGCCGCGTACGAACCGATTGCCGCCGCGATTGTGGGAGTGGACACGCCGGGCGCCTCGGCGGTGAACCCGGCGCGGTTCACATTCAAGAAGGTGCGCCGCCCGCTCTTCGGGTTGGAATAGCGGGCGGCGCCGGGTTTCAGAAGTACACCTTCAACGCCACCTGGAAGATACGCATCGCGTTGCGCAGGCTGCGGATCTCGCCGACGCGCGGTCCGTCCGGGACGAGCGAGTCCGGCCCGACGTAGCTGAGACCATTCGGCCGTCCAAACTGAGGCGTGTTGAACGCGTTGAATGCCTCGCCGCGGAACTGCAGGCGGCCTTGTTCGCCAAGCTTGGGCAACTCCCAGTTCTTCCCGATCGACAGATCGACGTTCCTCATGCCGGGTTGCACAAGGAGGCCGTTAGCGGCGTTACCGTACTTGCACAGCTCGGGACGGTTCGGAATATTGCAGTCCGTGCGGCGGAATGCCGACGGGTCGTACCACAACTGCCGCGTCGCCTCACCGAACAGGCGTCCGTCCGCGACCCGGTCCGGCCGTGAGTTGGCCCCGGTATTGAGTGTGCCGCCCACCAGGGCGAACGGCAATCCCGTTCGGAACGTCAGGATTCCGCTTGCCTGCCAGCCTCCGAACGCCGCCTTCGTGAAGCCGGAGGAACCCTGGAAGAAGGGCAGATCGTACACGAAATTCGCGACCGCGTTATGGGTAATGTCGAACCCATAGCGTGTCCGGTCCGCCCGCCGGTCGCGCGGGTTCTGGTACGTTCCTTCCACGTCGCCGGCCGGATCGTTCCGTCCGTAGCCCTCGCCAAGAGCCTTTCCGTAGGTGTAGGCAAGGCCTAAAGTCATGCCGTGGCTGTAGCGCTTCTGCGCCTGGACCTGCAGCGCGTGGTAGGTGGCGTTCGCATAGCTGTCCAGGTACCGGACGTTGCCGAGCAGCCGCGCTTGGTCTCCCTCGCCCCGGCTGACATAGGCCTGCCACGGCCGGTTACGGTTGATGTCGGTGTCCGGCGACGGATCGGGATTGTTGAAGTTGGGCACGGTGTTGTCCAGGTGGCTCGTCTTCGACCCCACATAGCCAACCGTGAGAATCGTGTTGAACGGAAGCTGCCGTTGAATATCGAAGCTCCACTGGATGTAGTTGCTGGCCTTGTTGTCCGGGATCATCGCCAGCACGTTGGTCCGTGCCGCTGCCGTCCCTTGGCCCGGGAATGGGTTATCCAGCGTAAGCGCCTGGGACATGTCCCGGATTCGGCGCGTCTGAAGATTGTAGTTCCGCCCCGCATACTGCACCGGAATCACTTGACCTAGGTCGTGCACCTGGTTGAAAAAGAAGGTGCCGGAAAGCGGGGGCTGCAAGTTCAAGATCGACATGTTGTTCAACTGCTGCGCATTCGCGTACCAGCCGGCGCCGGTGCGGATGACCCACTTATCGGTGGCGCGGTAGGCGATGCCTACGCGCGGCATGAAGAACCGGACCTCGGGATCGTAGAACCGGAAGTTCTCTCGCGGCTCCGGCACCACCGTGGGCAACTGCTGCCCGTTGCTGGCAGGGGAGAGGATGTCCAGGCGCAGCGACCGCCAGGTGCGGTTCAAGTCTGTCATCAGTCCGAAGTAGTCCCACCGGACGCCGATGTTCATCGTCAGGCGGCGCGTCGCTTTCCATTCGTCCAGGAAGTAACCGCTCCAGCGGTGCTGCCGCGGCTTCTGGAGCAGGAGACCTTCGGCCGTAGTGGCGGAGTTCGGGAAACCCATTAGCCAGCCGGCAAGGCTATTCCCTCCCAGGCAGCACCCCAGGTTGCCGGACGGCACGTTGGCCGCCGCGCGCTCGATCGTCAGCCGCCGGTACTCCATGCCCATCTTGAACGTATGGTTTGCCTTGATGATCGAGAAGTTGTCGGAGATCTGATAGGTATCGTTGAAGTCGATGCGAGCGCCCGCGTCGCCGGGCAGGATGCCGGTGGGCGGGATCGCCGCTTCGAGCGGCCGGAACTTCCGGTTGTTGTCGACCGCTACCCGAAACTGGCCGATGCCGAGCGAGTCCACGTCGAAATCGGTATTGGTGCGCGGATTGAATGCATCGTGGTCAACGCGGTTGTAGCCAAAGCGGAACTCGTTGATCAGGGTCGGGCTGAACAGGTGCAGCCACTGCGACGCGATGTTGTGAGGGCGCAGTGAGAATACATTGCCGAAGTTCGGATTGATGTTCTGGTTGTCGAACGCGGTCCGCTGTCCGGCGTACCGCACAAAGATGCGGTCGTTCTGGCTGAAGTTGTGATCGACGCGGGCGAAGTACTGGTTCTGGTCCAGAATCTGCGGCACGCTGCGGATCACGTTGACGTCGAGAATATCTTCCGGCTGAAACTGCGGCAGAGGCAGGAATGTGTTGATGAAGTTCTGCGCATTCCGGTTGATCAGGCTCTGCGGAACGATATTCGTGATGCGTCCCGAGCCGTCGCGGAACGGTTCGCCGGTGCGCGGGTCGTAGATGATGATCGGCGCCCGGATCGGCACGCCATTCCGGATGAGCGGCGTCAGCAGCGCGGAGAAGTCGCCGCGGCGGAACTCCTCCGGGAACCAGTGGGCCTGCGACACGTTTTCCACGGTTTGCCGGATACCCTCGTAGTTGAAGCTCCAGAAGGTGCGGTCCTTTCCGTTGTAGCCCGGGAGAACGACCGGACCCGCCAGCCAGGTGCCAAACTGGTGGCGGCGCAGGGCGTTCTTCTTCCGTTCCGGTGTCCCGGCGGGGATCTCGAAGTTCAGGAAGTAGTCGCGCGCGTCGAAGACGTTGTTCCGCATGAAGTTGAACAACGTTCCATGGAAGTCATTCGTGCCGGACTTGAGCGCGATCTGCACGACGGCGCCGTTGTTCTGCCCGAACTCAGCGGAAACCGTCCCGGTCTGGATCTTGACTTCTTCGATGGCGTCGATCGAGGGGTTGAACAGCACCTGGTTGACGAGCGGTTCGGTCGCCACGACGCCGTCCATCGTGATGTTCTGGTTGGCGTCACGCTGCCCGTTGGCGCTCAACGTGGTCGCCGAACCAGGGAATGGAAACCCAGTGGTCGTGTTCACGCCCTGCCCCATGCGGGTGCCGTACTGCACGCCCGGCGTCAGAATCGCGAGACTGGCGAAGTTGCGGCCGAGCAGAGGGAGTTCCTGCACCCGGCGGCGTTCGATCGTGGTCGAAACCGCCGCGTCGTCGGTCTTCAGTTCGACGCCGGTGGCGACCACTTCCACGCGCTCGGTCGTTGCGCCCACGTCCAACACCACGTTTACGCGAGCTTTCTGGCCATACGCCACGTTGACGCCGGTTTGCGTGGTCGTTCGGAAGCCTTCCAAGGCCACCGTAACCGTATAGTCACCGATTTCAATCAATGGGAACGAATAGTTCCCGCTTTGGTCCGACCGCGTGACGCGCTTTTCGCCGGTGGCGACGCGCAACAGCGTCACTTCCGCGCCCGGCACCACCGCGCCGGTCGCGTCCGATACCGTTCCCAGGACTTCCGTGGATGTTGTCTGCGCACTGGCTGACAGCGCGCAAATGAAGATCGCAACAGCGAGCAAACAATACTTAAACATGTAGAAAACTTAACCTCACGAAACCAAATTCCCGCCACTGCCGAGGGGCCGAGTGAAGGAAATTTATTTCATTTGCGGAGAGAAGTCAAGAAGTTTTTTGGGATGCTGCCCGGTACTCCCACAGAGCATGGTCGATCACGGCTGCCGTCCGCAGTCCGGCTTCCGCGGTGGCGGGGCAGACGCCTTCGCCGTTCAACTCATCGACCATGGTCTGGATGAGCGGCTGCTGCACATGCTCCGGCCGCGGGATGACGAATTCCTCGCAGCCGGAAGACGTGAACACGCGGACCGGCGCTTCGGCGAAGGTGGCGAACGTGATGCGGCCGCGTGTCCCGGTGATCGTGGTTTCGTCGGCGTCGCGGTCGGCCGTGAAACACCAGACGCCTGTTCCGGGCACGCCGGACTCGAACTCGATGGCGGTGACGACGTGATCTTCGGCAGGATAGAGCCCCATCTGGTTGACAGCGATTCCCTGCACCCGGCGGATCGGGCCGAGGAAGTAGTCGAGCAGGTCGAGGGTGTGCGACGCAAGGTCGACGAACAGGCCACCCCCGGCGATCTCCGGAATCACGCGCCACGGCAGCCGCGCGGGGTCGAACGCGGCGGGAGGCTGGTAGAGCTCGGCGTGCACGGAGCGGACATCGCCAATGGCGCCGGAGTCGAGCAGGCTCTTCACTTTGAGATAGCGCGGCTGCGCGCGCCGGTAGTACGCCACCCACAGCGGGACTCCGTGCGCCGCGCAGGCGGCGATCATGGCGCGGCACTCGTCCGCAGTGCGCGCCATCGGCTTTTCGACGTAGACCGGCTTGCGCGCCGCGGCAGCGAGTTCTGTGTACTGCCGGTGGACGTGCGGGGGTGTGGCGATGTAGACGGCGTCGACTGCGGGATCGTGGACGAGGGCCGCGGCTTCGTCGTACCAACGGGGAACGCCGTGGCGGCGGGCGTAGTCGGCAGCCTTGGCGCCGTCGCGGCGCATGACAGCCACGAGCGCCGAGTTCCGGGCCTTGCGGAAGCCGGGACCGCTCTTGATTTCCGTGACGTCGCCAACACCAATGATGCCCCAGCGGATCGTGCGCATACCTGGGCACGATTCTAACGCGGCCGGTTACTCGGCTGACTTCTCGTAATGGAGCGTGCCGGGCGGCAGGAGCGCGATGAGTTCATCGATCTTGGAGAGGCCGTGAAGACCCCACTGGTTCGTCAGAGCGTATGTGCGGCCTCCGGCACGAATCAGTTCATCGTCTTCCCAGAAAAACCTTCGCAGGTCATACCGGCCTCCGAACTTTGTCTCAAGGCTGGCGGCCTTCGCCTGGAACTCCTCAGCACTGGTCTCACCTTCGACAGATATCCATCTGCCGGGAGGGATCACAGAGGCAACCTGCTGCGGAGTGAGGCCGAGCGCCATTCCATGGCGCACAACCGCCAAGGCCAGAGCTCTCTTCGTCAGACGCTTCAAGATCTGATCGCCCGCGGTGAGGTCGTACTTGGTGAAGTCCGGGTTGAATGCTCGGGCGATTCTCTGTTCTTGCACTTTCTTCTTCAACTGCACAGTGAATGCATCAGCCTCCGGTAACGGGATGATCTGCTGCACATCGAGAAGAACCCTTGCGTCGAGCAGGTACGGCCGCAGCCTTACGCACCGGATATCGAGGCCGTGGCTGTTGAGCCAGATCACGGAGGTTGTGATCTCCTTGGAGAACTCCGCTGAAACCAATACGATCCGAACGTCCTGCGCGAAGTTGTCTTCGTTCGGCTCGTCCCAGCCGAGGAACTCAAGAATCAGGGCCTCGGCCTCGCCATCGATTCGGCTTGCTGCAAGATACCGGCCAAAGATCTCCACGGCCTTGGTCCACGTCATCGCCGAGATCATCGCGGCGTAACGGATGGCCTGGAGTTCCATGTGGCCACCGTCCTCCGTGCGCTTGAGCTCGATCACGACGAGGTTCGCCTCGCGGTCGAGCGCGAGCAGATCGATCCGGCGTTTGCTCTCGTCCCATTCGCAGAACTCTTCGGCGATGATCAGCGTGTCCGGGGCAATCACGTCGATGTGCTGTTTGAACAGGCGCTGCAAGTCTCCACGCTCGCTGATCGCCTGGCTGCCAAAGGTGGTCTGGTCGAGCTTCGTGATGGCGTCGCGCGTGAGCTCGTAGATCATGCCGGGGAAGATCGTCGGTTCCCGCAGGTGACTTTACGCTTCAGGACGCGCGCCTAGCCCAGCAGTTCCATCACTTCGCGGTACAACGCATCGGCCCGCGATTCCGTCCGCGATTCCACCGCGACCCGCAGCAGGGGTTCGGTGTTCGATGCCCTCAAGTGCACCCAGCCGTCTTCGAAACTCAGCTTCAGCCCGTCGCTGCGGTCGGCCGCGGCCGCGGTGAAGTGCTCTTCGAGGCGCGGCAGGACGGCCCCCAGACGGCCATGGGCGAACGGGGCCTTGCCCGCGCGGCGGTAGTACCGCGGCAGGCGCGCCGCCAGCGCCGATACTTTCAGCCCGGTTTCCACCAGACGCGCCAGCAGGAACGCCATTCCCGTATAGCTGTCGCGACACAGGTGCACACCGGGGAAAATAATGCCGCCATTCGAGCCTTCGCCGCCGATCACCGCATCGACCGCGAGCATCGTCTCCACCACGTTCGCCTCGCCTACGGGCGTCCGGAACACGCGGCAGCCATGCCACGTCGCGACATCGTCGATCACCGATGACGTCGTCAGATTCACTACGACGTTGCCCGGCGTGCGTGCCAGCACCGCGTCGGTCACAAGTGCCAGAACGTCGTCGTTGTCGAGCACACGTCCGGTCTCGTCGGCTACCGCGAGCCGGTCGCCATCCGGGTCCTGGCCGAAGCCGATGACGGCGCCGGATTCAGCCACCAGGCGCGAGAGATCGCCTAGAGTGTCCGGCCGCGGCTCGGCCTCGCGCGGGAACGGTTGGGTGGGGTCGATGGCAATGGCGCGCAGGTCGCAGCCGAGATCCTCGCGGAGGAAGCCCGGCGTCAGCACCGCCCCCGCGCCGTTCACGGCGTCGAGTGCGACGCGGAAGTTCGCCCGGCGGATAGCCTCGGCGTCGACATGCCTCAGGACGCGGTCGAGGTGCACGCGCGGCGCCGCGCCGCTTTCATCGCGCTGGCCCTGGATCTGCGCGTTTTCCGCCTGCGTGAACACCGACTGGTGATAGATGTCGAGCAATTCGGCGCGCTCGTAGTGGTTGAAGAAGAGCCCTTCGACATTGAACAGCTTGAGCGCGTTGTACTCGGGCGGGTTGTGCGACGCCGTGACGGCAATGCCGCCGCGGGCTCCGGTGGCGCCGACGTAGATCTGGATCGTTGGCGTCGGCAACACGCCCACGCGGACCACCTCGCAGCCCGACGCCATCAACCCGCAGGCCACGGCGTGCTCGATCATCGGGCCGGATCCGCGCGTGTCGCGCCCCAACACGACGCGGCCCGCGCCCACGTAGGTGGCGAAGGCCTGGGCGAAGGCGGCGGCGAGTCCGGGCGTGAGGAAATCCCCCACCACGCCACGGATCCCCGAGACGCCGATCTTGAGATTGTGTTCACGACGCGCCATGGTTTAGGCCAGCCTCCGGACTTCGTCCATCAGGGCCGCAAACAACTCCTCGGGCGCTTCGCCGCGCTGTTCGCAGATGACGCGCACGATCGGCTCGGTCTGGCTGACGCGCACGTGAAACCAGCGGTCCTCCCAGGCCACGCGCAACCCGTCGCTGGTATCCGCGGCGCCTCCTTCGCGCTCGGCGTAGCGGTCGCGCAGGCGCATCAGAAGCGCCGGGATACGCTGGGTCTTGAGCGGCACGACGCCCTTGAGGATCGTGTAGCGCGGGTAAGACCCCAGGATCTGGGAGAGCGTCTGTCCCCGCTCGTGGATCATCGAAAGCACCGCCAGCATGGCGGCGATGCCATCATAGATGAACCGGAAGCGCGGCAGCATCACCGCCCCCGTCCCTTCGCCGGCAAGCGCGATCTGCTCCGGACGGTACCCGGCGAGGGCGTCGATGGCGGCTTGGCGTCCGACACGCGCACGCACGACGCGCCCCCCATGCTGCTCCGCGACCCAATCGACAAGCGCCGTCGTCGATAGATTGGTCACCACGATCTTGCCAGGGCCCCGCGGCAGCAGGTAGTCGGCCAGCAGCGCAAGCACCAGTTCCTCGGAGACGGCCTCGCCCGTTTCGTCGGCGAGCGCCACGCGATCGGAGTCCACGTCGAACAGGAACCCGGCGTCGGCGTTCAGCGGACGCACCAGCGGCGCCAGTTGCAGCCCCACGGTATCGCGCGTCGTCGCCGGATCGTGCGCGAACCGGACGCCTTCGAGCTTCTCGTTGATCAGGACAAACGTCGTGCCGAAGCGTTCGTTGATGCGCCGCAGGAGCAATGCGGACGTCCCGTTGCAGCAGTCGACGACTACGCGGAAGCGCGAGAGCGCGGCGAAATCGTAGACTTCAGCCAAGGTGTCCAGGTAACGGTCAATGCCGTCGGAGACGAGCCGCAACTGGCCCACGCGATCCCAGGGGGCGAAGGCGAACTTGCGCAGGTGGTAGATGTCGAGCAGCTCGTCGGCTTCGGCGCTCGACAGGTAACTGCCGCCGGGTCCGAGAAATTTGAGCGCGTTCCACTCCGCCGTGTTGTGGCTGGCGCCGATCGAGATGCCGCCGGCCGCGTCGAGGCGGCTGATCGCATGTTGGATGACGGGGGTCGGGACGATGCCGAGGTCGATCGCATCGCGCCCGCACGCCAGCAGAGACGCCACCACGCCTTCGCGAATCATGACGCCGCTAGCGCGTGGGTCGCGGCCCAAGACCACAGGACCGGGCTTTTCGAGCAGAGTGGCGAAGGCGGCGGCGAAGTCTAACACGTGCGCTGCCGTGAGTCCGGGACCCACGACGCCGCGCAGTCCGACGGGCGAGACGCGCAAGAACGGACGGGGGCTCATTCCACAAGGCGCAGACGTCCGAAGCGTTCCGGCGTGTGGTACGAGGGGTTGTGCACCGCCTGCCACGCCAGGTAATTGCGCGGCTCCGGCCCCTGGATGTGGTAGAGGTTGATCCGCATCTCGTTGCCGGCCTTGGGCGGGCGCGTATCGATGGAACGGATCGGGATCATCATCTCGCCGAACCACATCTTCGCGTCGTGGTCGATGCGCGCCTTCACCTTCATCCCGGAATTCCAGACCCAGCCTTCGGCGAAACGCGGTTTCGACTTGTCGATGTCCAGGTCAACCCATTCGCCCTGCGGTGACATCTGAAACTCGCGGTAGCGCAGGATGTTGTCGAAGTCGGCGCCGACAAACACTTCGGCCACGTCCCACTCCCACAGTTTGTTGGTCTCCTGGTCCATGACAGGGTTGGGCTTCAGATACAGGTCCTTGTATTTGCAGGAGAAAAGGATGTAGAGGTTCTCCCTGGTCCAGCGGGAGCGGACTTCGGTGCGGTGACCGGGGACGGGCTTGCCGAAGCGGTCGTTCTCGATCACGACCCCGGCGACGCGCCAGTGCGTCGCGGACGGGTCGGCGGTGAGTTCGAATTCACGGTCGCTGTGATGGGTGAGGAAGACACCGGGTTCGGCAGCGAGCGCAGGGAGAGACATGAGTAGAAGTGTGAGGAGGCGCATAGGCAGGTCAACCATTCTCCGGCAATGCTACTACAATGGTGGCATGTTTCCGCGTCTCCTGGGGCCTTTTCTGCTTGCGGCCGCGTGCGCGGCCCAGGTACCGTCGGACATGAAGCCGAACACCCCCCCGGCGATTCCGGACTGGGTATCGGTGGAATCGAACATCTCATACGGCCAGTATGCCGAGAACAAACTCGACATCCTGCGCCCTAAAGAGCCAGCCGCGGGGCGGCGCCCCGGTGTGCTGCTCATCCACGGCGGCGGCTGGACGGGCGGGACGAAAGAATCGCGCATCGAATACGCCGGCATGCAGTACCTGAAGCAGGGCTTCGTGGTGGCTACGGTGCAATACAGGCTGGCCGGCGTCGCGCCCGCTCCGGCAGCCGTCACCGACGTCTTGAATGCCGCGGCCTGGTTCCGCAAGAACGCAAAGAACTACGGCGTCGACCCGAACCGGATTGTCGTGACGGGGGACTCAGCGGGCGGCCATCTCGCGCTGATGGTCGGGATGACGCCGAGATCCGCGAAGCTCGGGCCGGCGGCCAAAGTGGCGGCCGTGGTGAACTTCTACGGCATCACGCAGGTGGATGACCAGTTGGACGGCCCGAATATGCGCAAGTACGCCGTCACCTGGGTGCCGGAAGGGCCGGACCGGTTCGCGCTCGCGCGACGCGTCTCGCCGATGTCGTATGTGCGGCGAAATGTCCCGCCGATCCTGACCGTCCATGGAGACGCCGACAAGACCGTGCCGTACGAACACGGGGCGAATCTGACCCGGGCGCTCGATGCAGCCGGGGCGCCGGCGACACTGCACACCCTTGGCGGCGAGGGACACAGCGTCCCGAAGGCCCGCCTCGATGCCGAGTACGAGGAAATCTGGGTCTTTTTGAAGCGCCACCGCATCCTTCAATAGATATGAGCGTCTACGACGAGCGGCGGGAAGAACTGGAGAAGCACGAATTCATGATGGGCACCAGCCGGGGGCGGCTCGCCGTGACTCTGGACATGCTCACCGATGCCTTAGTGCTGGTCGGCCAGCACGGCGTTTACTGCCAGAGCGCCCGCCAGCCGGGCAAACCGGCCATGGACATCCAGATCATCACGAAACAGATCAACGACGCCAAGACGCTGATCTCCGACGTGATGGCCGAACTCAAGGCGGCCAGACAGGTTAACTGACGGAGTACTCGTAGCGCGCCCCTGCATGCTCGATGACGAGCGCGTCGAGCACGTGGAAACGCAGGTTGCCGCGGCCTGGTGTGAGTCGCGTCGCACCCATGACGGCGTCGATCAGGTGAGGACGGCCGATGGGCACGGTGATCCGCCAGTCGTCCGGGTCGGCGAAGGCCAGGATATCCCCCCGGAACGCCGCCAGCACAGCCGCGGCCCGTTCCACATCCTCGCAGACCTCTCCATGGAAACGCGCCGCCTGGTCCAGCAGAGAGAGCCGCAGCGCATCCACGTTGGCAGGCCGTCCGATCTGGCCGCTCGCCGCCGAGAAAACCGGGTCCCGGTTCGGGAAGTAGGGCTTCAAGTCGATCACCGGGGTGCCGTTGCGGAAGTCGAGACGGTCGAACTCCAGACGGGCGCCCTCGTGGCGGAGCAGACGTGCCACCGTTAGACCGATGGGATTGGGCCGGGCCGGCGAGCGGACCGCGAACACGCCGTGCAAGGCTGCGGCGCCGCGGGCCGAAACCCCACGCGGCGTCACCTGCAGCAGGTCGCGCTCGGCGGTTTCGAGCCACGCGAGCACCCAGACATGCGAATGCTTCTCCATCCGGTGGAGTCCCGGGGCGTACTGCGGAAACAGCTCGACTGAGGCTGGGACACCCAGCGGAGGGACGGTCTCACCGGTTTTGATCGCCGACCGGACCAATCCGATCGGCCACACGCGCGGCATCGCTTATCTCCCTCGCGATGGCTCGATCACAATGCGCCATCGCCAACTTTCTCCCGCTTCCACTTTAATCAGGCCTTTCCCGCTCACAAGCGAGTTCGGCATACCCACCCAGGGCTCCGGACTGTAGTAGCCTTGCGACGGATCGCCCCACAGATTGAACCGCACAACCGGACCCTCCGCCGGTCCGCTCGTGTTCTGTGTGATGCGCAGCGCCATGCCGCGCGGATCACGATACTCCAGCCATGGATCTCCCGCATATCCGCCCAGCGAGACGGACTCCTTGGCTGGCAGGTCCGCCAAACGCACCGGGCGGTCCAGGGACCTTGGACGCGTCTCCCCGGTCGGCAGTCCGGGAGGCCTCTTCAAGTATTCCACGGTGGACGGTGTCTGGATCCAAAGAGCGCCCGGATCACCTCCTTCGATAAGCGGCGTGCGGAAGGTAATGTGGTTGCCGATGGAAAACGGCATCGCGTGCTGATTGTCCGCGGCGGCCTGGACGTAGTACGTGATGGACAGGGCGCCGCGTTCGATCCGGTACTGCGCGGTGAGGGTGAAACCGAACGGATAGACGCGGCGGGTTTCTCCGGTATCGCGCAGCGAGAGCGCCACGAATCCGTCGCGGCGGGACTCGACGGTCCACGGCATGTGGCCGGCGAAACCGTGGATGGGCATCGGGTAGCGTTCGCCCTGGAAGTCCCACGCGCCTTCCCGCCCGCCGGCCGGTATCGCGAAACCGGCCGGGAAGTTGCGCCCGGTGGCGGGCCAGAGAAACAGAGCCTTGCCACGCCAGCCGGGTTGCCCACTGTAGTCGCGGGCGCGGTGGAGCGTTTCGATCCATTCGCCCTGCCGCCGTACCCGTAGACTGGTCAGTTCGCCGCCCTGATCGGGCGCGATTGCGGCTTCGAGACCAGCCTGTTCGTCTGCCAGCACGATCAACGGGCCGCCGTCTTCCCGGACCGCGTCGGAAATCGCAGCGCGGTCCGGGGCGCAGCCGGCCAGCAGCGCCAGGGCACAGAGGTACGCTACCTTAGGGAGAAGTCCACGCATTCGTATCCCATGAGTTTGCCTGAATCGGCGTCGGAATTCATGGCCGGCGTTGTGGCCAAGGCCCGAACTGCGAGCCGGCGTATCGTCTTTCCCGAGAGCCGCGATGCGCGCGTTGTCGAAGCAGCGCGCCGCCTCGCCGCGGATGGGGTGCTGCGCCCGATCCTCGTGGGTCCTCCGCCGGACCGTCCGCCGGAAGGGGTGACGTTCGCCGATCCCGCCCAGGACCGCCGTCTCGAGCGCTATGCCGCGCTGCTGTACGAACGCCGCCGTCACAAAGGTATGACCCGGGTGGAGGCGGAAGCCACCGCCCGGCAGCCGCTCTACTTCGCGGCGTTGATGGTCGCCGCCGGCGACGCCGATGGTTCGGTGGGCGGCGCCGCCAGCACGACTGCCGACACCGTGCGCGCGGCGATTCATTCGATCGGCGTCGCCCCCGGCAGCCGCCTCGTCTCGAGCTTCTACGTGATGGCGCTGCACGACCGCGGTTTCGGCCACCGCGGCCTGATGGCGTTCGGGGATTGCTCCGTGGTCGTGGAGCCCTCGCCTTCAGGCTTGGCGGAGATCGCCATGGCGACGGCGAGCAGCGCACGCACATTGCTCGGCGTCGAGCCCGCGGTGGCTTTGCTATCGTTCTCGACCAAAGGCAGCGCGCGGCACAAACAAGTGGACCACGTGGTCGAAGCGCTGCGGATCGTCCAGGCGCGCGCGCCCGAACTGCACATCGACGGCGAACTGCAAGCCGACGCCGCGCTGGCGCCGCTGGTGGCGCAATCCAAGGCGCCCGGATCCACCGTCGCGGGCCGCGCGAATGTGTTGATCTTCCCCAACTTGGCCGCGGGCAACATCGCGTACAAGATGATGGAGCGGCTGTGCGGAGCGGCGGCGATCGGACCGTTTCTCCAGGGACTGGCGCATCCGGCCAACGATCTGTCGCGCGGCGCGTCGGTCGAAGATATCTATCACACGGCGGCCGTGACAGCCGTCCAGAGCGTGCAACCGTAATGCTGCCTTTCCGTTTTGTCTACCACTCCCGCTATGACCTGAACCTGGGTGACCATGTCTTTGCCGCCGCGAAGTACGAGATGATGCGCGAGCGATTGCTTGAGGAGGGGTTTGCCTCGCTCGACGACTTCGCCGCACCCGAACCCGCCACCGACGACGACATGATACTGGTCCACGACGAGGGCTGGGTAAAGCGTCTCTCCACCGGGACGCTGGGCTACTTCGAGATCCTGAAGCTGGAAATTCCCTACTCGCGAAAGATGGTGGAGGGTGTGTGGCACGCCACCGGCGGCAGCATGCTGGCGGCGCGCCTCGCCATGCGGGATCGCATCGGATTCAACATCGGCGGCGGGTTCCATCATGCATTCGCCGGCCACGGGGAGGGCTTCTGCGCGATCAACGATATCGCGGTGGCGGTCCGGCGCGTCCAGCGCGACGGCCTCGCCGCACGGGCAATGGTTGTCGATTGCGATGTCCATCACGGTAACGGAACTGCCGCGATCTTTGCCGGCGATCCTTCGGTCTTCACGTTCTCCATCCACCAGCGGGACAACTATCCCCACGAGAAGCCCCCGTCGGACCTGGACATCCATCTGGAGGACGGTGTGGGCGACAAGGAGTACCTCGAACGGTTGGAGGAAGGGCTCGTTTCCTCGCTCGACGCGTTCCAGCCCGATATAGTCGTGTATGTGGCGGGGGCCGATCCATACCAGCTCGATCAACTCGGCGGCCTGCGCCTGACCATGGAAGGGCTGCGCCGCCGCGACCGCCTGGTGTTCGATCACGCCCTGGCCCGCGGCGCCGCGGTTTGCGTCGTGCTGGCGGGCGGCTATGCGTTCGAAGTCCGGGACACGGTGGCGATTCACGTGAACACTGCTCACGCCGCGCGCCAGGCGATAGAAGCACTCGCACTGTGAGAAAGAGGAAACGATGGCTGTACCAGCTTCAGTCTTACGCACACACATTGACTTCACGTCTTGGGCGTCGGCCCGGCTCGTAGAAGCCGCGTCCAAACTGACACCCGAGGAATTGACCCGCGATTTCGGGACGGCGAACAAGTCCGTGCTCGAAACGCTGTTCCACGTCTACGCCGCCGACCGCATCTGGCTCGCGCGCGTTGAAGACGTGAAGCGCCCGTTCATTGAGGAAGGCGAGCCAGTGACGCTGGAGGTGCTGCAGACGCAATGGCCCGCGCTGCTCGACCGCTGGAAGTCGTGGGCTGCGTCGCTTACCGAGGAACAGGCTGCGGGGGGGCTGGACCATACCGACCTGCAAGGCCGGCACTGGAACACGCCGGTCTGGCAGGTGGTGCTGCACGTGGTGAATCACGCCACCCACCATCGCGGCCAGGCGATGGGCTTCCTGCGCGCCATGGGACACACACCGCCGCCGCTCGACCTGATCCGTTACTACCGGGAACTGGCCAAGCAATAGTGGGCTGGCGCGCGTACCACGAAGCGACCAAACACAGCTCCGAATCGTTGCACCGGTCGCGCCACTTCCTCGATTGGGCGAACATGCCCGATCCGTTCCGGCACTACGAAGGGGCGCCGCTAATCGACCTGCCGGCCGATCCGCCGCACCCCGGAACATCCCAGCCGGCGGCGGGCGCGGAGTTTCTGTCGCAGTTGCTGTACTACTCGGCCGCCATCAGCGCGACCAAGGTGGTGCCGGCCACCGGCTATCGCTATGCGCTGCGCGTGAATCCATCGTCGGGGAACCTGCATCCGACCGAGTTCCATTTCGTGACGCGCGGGCTCCGGGACTGGCCGGACGGCCTGTACCACTACCGCCCGTCGTCCCACATGGCCGAGCAGCGGGCACTGGGGCGCTTCGATTTGGGCGATGCTCCGGTGGTCTTCGTTCTGACGAGCATTGCCTGGCGCGAGGCGTGGAAGTATCGCGAACGGGCGTACCGCTACTGCCTGCATGACGCCGGGCACGCCTGGCAATCTCTGGCGATGGCGGCCGAAGCGATGGGATGCATGGCCTACGCCGAGGGCTCCTTCGATGACGACGCCCTGGCGGAGGCGCTACGCCTCAGCAGCGATGAATGGCCGATGCTGCTGGTGCCGGTCGACGGCGCCATCCCCACGCGCGAGCCGGAAGGCGGCGACACTGTGTGGAGTCCCGGCGAGCCGAATGAGCTGTCCGCCGAGCGGATCGCGTACCCGCCGATCGACGAAATCCACGCCGCGACCAAGGCCCTGGTGACAGGGGCCGACGAACCCGCCGCGCAGGGTTGCGGCGAGATCGCTCTGCCGCAGCACGCCCCCGCGCTGCAATCGTTCGGGGAGGCGGCGCGCACGAGGCGCTCCGCTCTCGACTTCGAAGGCGGGGACCGCGGGATCGGGCTGGATCAACTGGCGACGCTGCTCGATGCGGCAGCGTCGCCCCTGGAATGTGGCTTCGGCGGTTTCGTGCAGCTCCACCTCTACGCGCACCGCGTGGCAGGGCTGGAACCCGGAGTCTACCGTCACTGGCCCGGCAGCGCGAGCCTTGAAACGCTGCGGCTGGGCGACCAGCGCGTGATGGCTGCCGGTCTCAGCCTGGGACAGAGCCTCGCCGGCAACGCCTGCGTCGCCTTCTCGATGATCGCCGGCCTCGAACGGGCATGCCGCGTCCACGGCGATCGCGGGTACCGCTACGCCCATTTCGAAGCGGGCGCCATCGGCCAGCGGCTCTACCTGGCCGCGGAGCGCCTCGGACTGCGGGCGACCGGCGTCGGCGCCTTCTTCGACGACGAAGTGCACCGGTATCTCGGCCTGTCGCCGGATCAGGGCCAGGTGATCTACCACTTTGCAATCGGCTACCCGGTGCACGATCCGAGGCTTGCGGGATAGCACGATGGTCGGCATCCTCGTGCACGGCGACAATCACTTCATCGTGGCGGGTCCGGAGCCCGACCGGGAAGCCGCACTCGCGCTGGCGCGCCACTGGTCGCTGATCCGCATCGGAAGCACCATGCCGCCCGGCCTGGCCCAGTGGACCATCCGCACACGCGAGTTCCGCGAGAATCTGGCTTGGGCGGTCGTGGTGCCGGGCGGCGGCGGGAGGACACCGGCCGTCACGCAACTGCTGGAAGAGATCGCGGCACGGGGCGTCGTCATCCGCGATGCGGGCGGGGAGCGCTGGTGAACCCAGTGCGGAGAGGAGACCGACTAGGCCAGTTGCACGACGGCGCAGCCAGTCGGTGTGCCGGATCGTTTAAGAATCTTCCCGAGCTGGGCGAGCAAGAGCCGGGCGATCACCAGGGCGCTCTGTCATTCTCCTGAAACAATCGCCTGCTACCATCCTCGGGTCCCGAAGTGGACAAGGAGGCAAGAGTGAGAAGTGTCTTTGCGGCGGCCCTCGTTGCGGCGACGCCACTGATCCTGCCAGCGCAGGATCTGCAACTGGAGCTGCTCGGCAGCTACCGAACTGGGATCTTCGAGCAGAGTGCAGCCGAGATTCCCGCCTACGATCCGGTCTCACGCCGGTTGTTTGTCGTCAACGCCGCGCAGCGGACGATCGATATTCTGGACATCGCCGACCCGGCCAAACCCGTACTCTTCCGGCAGGCCTTCGTCCCCACGGGTTGGGGACACTTGCCGAACAGCGTCGCCGTAAAAAACGGAATCGTCGCGGCGGCAGTTGAGTCGGACCCCAAGACGAGTCCTGGATTCGTCCTGTTCTTCGATACGTCGGGGAATTTTCTGAAAGGAGTGAGGGCGGGGGCCTTGCCGGACATGGTCACCTTCACCCCGGATGGCACGAAAGTGCTGACTGCGGACGAGGGGGAACCAAGCAGCGACTACCGCAACGATCCGTTCGGCACCGTGACAATCGTTGATATCTCGGGGGGCATCTCGAATCTGACGCAGCGCAACGTGACCACCGTCGATTTCACGCGCTTCCAGAGGAGTAGCCTCGATTCGAGCGTTCGCATCTTCGGTCCCAACGCGAGTGTCGCGCGCGACCTCGAGCCCGAGTACATCGTTGTCTCGCCGGATTCCAAGAAGGCGTTTGTCTCCCTCCAGGAGAACAATGCCATCGCAGTCCTCGACATTGAGAAGAAAGAGTTCACGCGCATCTTCGGCCTTGGATTCAAGAACCACATGGCGCCCGGCGCCGGCCTCGATGCGAGCGACCGCGACAACGCCGTCCGCATCCGCAATTGGGAGGTGCTGGGGATGTACCAGCCGGACGGCATGGCGATCATGGAGCACGAGGGCAAGCTCTATATCCTGACCGCCAATGAGGGCGATGCGCGGGACTATGACACGTTTTCCGAAGAAGTCCGGGTGAGCAGCCTGACGCTCGACCAGGCAGGTTTCCAGACACCGATTGCTGAGTTGCGCAACAACGCAAACCTCGGGCGGCTCACGGTGACGAACCGGCTTGGCGATGCAGATGGCGATGGACGGTTCGAGAAACTCTACGTGTTTGGCGCGCGATCGTTCTCCATCTGGGACGAGGACGGCAATCAAGTCTACGATAGCGGCGACGAAATGGAGCGGATTACAGCCGAGCGGTATCCGAAGTTCTTCAACTCCAACAACACCGCCAATGACCTTGACAGCCGCAGCGACAACAAAGGCCCGGAGCCGGAGGATGTCAAGGTCGGCACCGTCGCAGGAAGACGCTATGCCTTCGTCGGTCTGGAGCGCATTGGCGGCGTGATGGTGTATGACATCACCAATCCGCAATCTCCCCGTTTTGTGAACTACACCAACAACCGGAACTTCGAAGGGAGTCCGGCGGCGGATACTGCCGGGGATCTGGGAGCTGAGGGGTTGCTCTTCATCCCGGCGGCGGAAAGCCCGACCGGCGTGCCGCTGCTCGTCGTAGCGAACGAGGTGAGCGGCAGCACGTCGATCTTCGCGGTCAAGGGCACGCGGGAAGTGACTGCCCAGATTCGCCTCGACAGTGGACCGGCCGTATACGACCGGCTCGCGGCATTGTTCGGTACGCGCGACCGATACGTCCAGACCGTCCGCCTGACAAACACGGGAGAAGCTCTCACCGGCCCCGTCCAACTGGCGATCGAGGGACTCCCCGCGGGCACGAGGGTGTCGCGGTCGCGCGGAGACTCGCCAGCCGGACCGTATCTCACACTCCCTGTCGAAGAATGGGGATCGGGAGAGACGCTGACGTTGACTCTCTATTTCGAACACCCGACGGCGGCGCTGCTACGGTACACGCCACGCGTGTTCCAAGGCAGCTTCTAGGAAGCGAGTGCCTACTTCAAGTACTTGTCCAGCGGCGGGTTCAACTGCCGCTGGACATCGGGATCGTTCAGGTTCGCCGCCGTCACGACCAGCGGCGGCAGATCCTGGATCTTCTGCGGGGTTCCGCCGTTGAGCTTCGTGACTGCGGCCTGCACCGAATCGTAGCCCATGCGGAACGGATCCTGAACGACAAGCGAATCGATCAGCCCGCCCTTCAGATCTTCGATCAGCGTGGGGCTCGAGTCGAAACCCACCAGCTTCACTTTCGATTGGCGCGCTTTCAGCGCCTGCGCTGCGCCGACCGTGCTCGATTCGTTCGACGCGAACATCCCGTTCAGGTCCGGATACGCAGTGAGCATGTTCTCCGCCACCGCCAGGGACTTGGCGAAATCCGCCATGCCGTAGCGCTTATCGGCAATCTGGATGCCCGGATGTTCCTTGGCGATCGTATCTTCGAAACCCTGCTCGCGCGCCATCGTCGAGGCTGCGCCGGGCTGCACCGCGACCATCGCCACCTTACCCTTACCGGCCAGGATTTCGCCCATGCGCCGCGCGCCGGCCTGCCCGGCGGCGTAATTGTCGGTCGCCACCTGGGCCACGAAGGCGTCGGTATCGACACCCGAATCGAAGATCACCACCGGAATGCCGGCGTTGGTGGCGCGCTGCACCACCGACACCATCGCGGTCTTGTCAATCGGCGCGAGCACGATCGCATCCACGCGCTGGTTGATCATCGCGTCGACGATCTGCAACTGTCCGGTGTAATCGGTCTCCATCGCGGGACCGTTCCAGATGATCTCGACCCCGGTTTCTCCCGCCGCGGCGAGCGCGCCCGCATGAACGGACTGCCAGAAGATATGCGCTCTCCCCTTCGGGATGACGGCGAAGCGCCGCGTGCCTTGCTGCCGGCATGCCGCCAGAGTCAATCCTCCAACGAGGGCGGCCAGAGCTCGTCTGCGGATCATTGCGGGAAAATCTCCGGTGCGCGGATGTGTTGCCAGCCGCTCCCGCTGAGGGCCTTGAGGAACGCGACCAGGTCTTCTTTGTCCTGCTGCGTGAGATTCAGTTTCTTGATGCGCGGATCGAGGTTCCTGTTCGGAATTCCGCCCTTGTCGTAATAGTCGACCACATCCATCAGCGTCGCCAGCGATCCATTGTGCATATAGGGCGCGGTGTGCTCGATCTCGCGCAGCGTCGGCGTCTTGAACGATCCCCAGTCCTTCGGGTTCTTGGTCACGGCGTACCTCCCGGGGTCGGGATCCGGTTTATCCGTGCCGACGCCCAGGTTCGCGAACATGTTGCTCGTGAAGTTGATGCCTTCGTGGCACTGGTCGCACTTGGCCCTGTCGAAGTAGATGCCCATGCCGCGGACCTGCTGCGGCGTCATGGCCGACTTGTCGCCCGCCTTGTACCGGTCATAGGGAGCGTCGCCGCTGAGAACGGTCCGCTCAAACGTGGCGATGGACTTCGCGACCTGGTCAAGCGTGATCTCGTCCGTGCCGAACGCTTTCGCGAACAGCGGACCATAGCCCCTGATGGAACGCAGCGTCGACACAACGATGTCGTGCGAATTGCCCATCTCAATCGAGTTGGCCATCGGCCCGATCGCCTGCTCTTCGAGGGTGGAAGCACGGCCATCCCAGAACTGCGCCAGGCTGTACGCCCGGTTGATCACGGTCGGAGCGCTACGGTTCCCCTTCTGCCCGCGAATACCGGTCGAGACCGGAGCCGCGTCGGTGAACGCGTGCTTCGGGTCATGACAGGTCGCACAGGACACGCTGGCGTCAGCCGAAAGACGCTTGTCGAAGTAGAGCAAGCGGCCCAGGTACGCCTTTGCCGGCGTATACGGGTTGTCCGCGGGCCACACGAGCGGCATCAGCCCTTTCGGCACTTTGACAGTGTCGGCGGAGGACAGAGGCACGAACAATGCCGCCGCCAGGAGCGTCCCGGTCAGCTTCCCCATTCGTGCACCCTACTTCTTCAGGTAGCCGGTGACGTAGAGGGCGCTGTACCCGGCGTGGCTGGCGTGCGTTCCGGTGACCTCCATGATGTGCGCGGTGTGCTCAGCGGCAGTCTTCCGGAAATCGGTCAACCCGTCACGCCGGGGATCGTGCTCCTCCTCCATCAGCATATGGAGATTCCCGTCGGCGGTCAGCAGACCGATCGGCTGGCCGGTCTCAATGCACTTCTGCCCGCATGCCCGGTGCTTCTCGCCGCGCTTGCCAATCTGCAGGTAGCAGGAGAAGTCCACGATTTCGCCGACCAGTGTCACGACCTTGGCTGGATTCGCCTTCCCGTCCACCGCCGCGCCGATCGTCGTTGCCGACCACGGCTGCGCCGGCTTCGTGCCCAGTTTGCCATGCGGCGCCGAGTAGCTGCCGGTTTCCACGGTCATCTGCGGCTGCAGAATCGGAAACTTCTTCTGGGCCACCATCAGCGTCGCCACGCCCAGCAGGCCCATCGCAAGAATGCCCACACGAGATCTCATCATGCCCTTCCTCGCTTTCCTCTCGCTGAATCGTTACCCGCGCACGCTGGCGGCGGGAATCTTCTTCGTGAGCCCGGTCAACTCCGCGTGGCTCTCCGGGCCGATGGTGAAGCAGTCCACGCAATCGAGCGCGAGCGCGTACTGCAATGCTTCATCGGCGCGATTCCGGAGCTTGCCCGCTCCGAGGATCTTCATGCCGATGATTCCTTTGCCCGACGCCTTCATCTGCCGCAGGACACCGAGCACCGTCTCCGGGTCGGCATCCATCGCCACACCCGCGGGGTTGATTCGAGCCAAGTCTACTTCCACCCAAGGCGTCATCGCGGCGGTCTTGAGCGATTCCAACGTGTGGCACGACACCCCATGGGTCCGGATGATGCCTTTCTCGCGCGCCTCGGACAGCACTGCCATGGCGCCCTTCTTCTTCTCCGGCCAGTCTCCGTCAAGCATGCAATGCAGCAGCATGATGTCGAGATAGTCGGTTCCGATCTCGCGCCGGAAGCGGTCGAGGTCGGCCTTCATCTCTTTCTCCGTCGAGGCGTGAGTCTTGGTGAGGATGGTCACTTTCTCGCGCGGGACGGACTTCAAGGCTTCTTTCAGGTGCGGGTGCGTGCCATATTGATCGGCCGCATCCCAGAAGGTGACGCCCTCGTCCAGTCCGGCCCGGAAGAGGTTTGCCAGACCCTTCACTCCGAGTTGCTTGGTCTGGTTCGAACTGCCGCCGCCGCCGTTGGTGCCGGTGCCGATCGCCAGCCGGCTGAGTTCCACCGCGCGCGGTCCGAGTTTCACGCGATCTGAGGCGTGCTTCTTCGTTGTCCCCGCGTAGGCCGCGTAGGGAAAAGGTTGCAGAGCGAACGCGCTTGCCGCGGCGGTCCGCAAAAAGAATTCACGGCGCTTCATCGTGAGGCCTCCCGTTTCTCCAAACGGTATCACATGGCGCCAGAACACGCCAAGCCGAACCGCGCTCTGATTGACTGTAGTCCTTCGCCTTGCCGGGCAGTATCCTCGGGAAGCCACCTTAGCAAAGGAGGCAGAAGTGCGCATTTCAAGGGCGGCGCCCTATCGCAAGCCCCGCCGCCTGCCGATGTCGCTTTCGTTGGTCCTTTTTGGGGGCCGCTTCTCGGGACGCGAAGCCGATCCCCGTCAAGACGCGAACTCGCCGCCTAGTTCGCACGCTCATTCCAACGGGAGAAGAGAAACGAAATGCTAAACGACGGAATTCGCTTGGGGAGGCGCTTCGCTGTCGCGCTCGCGATATGTGCGGCGAGCCTGGGCGCCCAGGACGTGGAGGTGCCGAACTGGGCGGCGCCTCTGCATTGGGAGCAGCCAAGGGCTGCGGCCAAGAATCTTACGGGACGGCAGGCAGCCATCAGCGGTCCGCTGCCGCTGATCGCCGTGACACCGTGCCGCGTCATGGATACGCGGCCGGAGTACGCTCTGTTCGGGTTTGTCGGACCGTTTGGCGCGCCCGAGATCCCAGGCGGCCAGCAGCGGGACGTCCCCATCCCGCTCAGCAATTGCGGAATTCCGGCGAACGCTCGCGCCTACTCTCTCAACGTCACCGTCGTGCCGCTGGGGCAGTTGCAGTACTTGACGGTGTGGCCGGCGGGACAGGCCCTTCCGAATGTGTCTGTGCTCAATTCGTTCGAAGGCCATGTCGTGGCGAACGCGGCGATCGTACCCGCGGGAGTCGCTGGAGCGATTTCGGTGTTTGCGTCGAACGCGACCCACGTGATCATCGACATCAACGGCTACTACACGGACCTGAATGGAGGTGCGGGGACCCCAGGACCAACCGGGCCCACGGGGCCAACCGGAGCCAACGGTCCCGCGGGCGCTGCCGGACCTACGGGGGCCGCAGGGTCCACGGGCGCCGTCGGACCGACCGGCGCAACGGGGCTCAACGGGCCGGCCGGCGCTACCGGCGCTACTGGACCTACGGGCGACATCGGGCTCACTGGGCCTACCGGACCGGCCGGTGCGACTGGCGCTACCGGGCCCACGGGTGACATCGGGCTCACCGGGCCCACCGGACCGGCCGGTGCGACGGGGCCCACCGGTGCAGGGGGCTTGAATGGCGCAGCGGGGCCCACAGGCCCAACAGGCGCCACAGGCCCGACCGGCGCCACGGGCGCGACTGGTACGGGCGGCATCACATCGTACGTATCGGCGGCCAATGATTCCGGCTCTGTTATCGCCGTAGTCCTCGGCGGGACCGACATACCCTTCGCGCTGAACCAGAGTCTCAATATCGGTCACGTCGGCTCAACCTTCACGATTCTCACGTCTGGCGTCTATCGGACCAGTTACTGTGTCCGGACGACATCCGCGCTTCTCATGTCATCGAGACTCACGGTCAACGGGGCCGGCGTGACCGCGGCCAGCTACTCGCCTTCGACCTCCCAAACGCAATTCTGCAGAAGCGCCACCCTGGCGTTCTCAGCGGGCGACACCGTCACGGTGCAGTTGTACGGATTGCTCGGCGCCGCGACTCTGGTCAATCCGGGCGGCGCGGAACTCCTGATGGAGCGCATCGCCGACCAGCCGCCGATTTAAGAGCAGCGCCGTTTCGGCCCCCCTCGGGAGTTGAACTCCCGGGGGGTGCGATCACGCCGTCACCCGGCGCCAGCTCTTGCCAACCTGAATCAGCAGCTCCCCGTTCGCCGGGTACGCTAAGTCGCGGACGCGCGTCCCGTTGATCTCCACGGCGCCCGACTTGATCTTTCGCGTCGCATCGCTCACCGAATCAGCCAGGCCGATCCTGGGCAGAAGCTTGTCCACCCGCACTCCAGCCGGCTGGAGGACACCTTCCGGCATGGCAAACGTGGGGATGTCCGCGGGAATCTCTTTGCGGCGCACAACCCGGTTGAACTCCTCGGCCGCCGCCTCCGCCTCGTCCGTCGAATGGAAATCGGCGACGATCCTCTTGCCCAGGCCGATCTTGGCTTCCATCGGCTTTTCCGCAGCCCGCAGTGCGCCGACTGCGTCCTCACTCAAGTCCGTGAGCAACTCATAGTATCGCCACATGAGTTCGTCGCTCACCTGCATCACTTTGCGGAACATCACCTCCGGCGGCTCGGTGATCCCGATGTAGTTGCCGAGCGACTTCGACATCTTGTTGACGCCGTCCAAACCCTCGAGGATCGGCACCGTCGCCACAATCTGCGGCCGCACGCCGTAATCCTTCTGGATCTCGCGCCCCACCAGCAAATTGAACTTCTGATCCGTGCCGCCGAGTTCGACGTCGGCCTCGAGAGCCACCGAATCGTACGCCTGCGCCAGCGGATACAGAAACTCGTGCACCGAGATCGGCACGCCGTCGCGGAAGCGCTTGGAAAAATCGTCGCGTTCCAGGATGCGCGCCACCGTGTAGCGGGAGCAGAGCCGCACGAGGTCCTCGAACCGCAGGGTTTCCAGCCACGTGCTGTTGAAGCGGATTTCGGTGCGTTCGGGGTCGAGGATCTTGAACACCTGCGCCTTGTACGTCTCGGCGTTGCGCTCGATGTCGGCGCGGGTCATGGGAGGCCGGGTCGCGTTGCGCCCGGTGGGGTCGCCGATCAGGCCCGTCATGTCCCCGATGAGGAAGATCACGGTGTGGCCAAGGTCCTGGAAATGCTTCATCTTGCGCAGGAGGACGGTGTGGCCCAGGTGCAAATCCGGCGCCGTCGGGTCGAACCCTGCCTTGACGCGGAGGGGCCTTCCCGCGCTGAGGCGTTCGCGCAGTTCGTCTTCCCGAATCAGTTCGGCGAGCCCCTTGCGGAGGTAGGCAATCTGTCCGGCAACGGAATCCTGCATGGTCTTCTCATTGTAATGGCTGGACTTGGGGTATCATTGCGAGTGATGTCCCGGCTGCGGGAGCTGATCGCGGACCCGTGGGTCCGCTACGTCGAGTTGCGCGCGGAGCGCATCGACGATCCCGTGCGCCGTCTGAAATACCTGCGGCAGATGATGGCGGTCCCGGCGTGGCTGGACTCGCTTGTGTTCACGCGGCGGATGGCGTGGCGCGCAGGCATCGCCGGGGCCATCCTGCTGGTCCCGTTTGGTTGGCGCTGGACTCCGGTCACGCAGGGCCGAGACGCCCAACCGCGGGTTCTGTCCGCCAGCGTGGCCCCTCATGAGACGCACCTGGACGAAACGCCACCGGCGAATCAGAGTGTCTGGCTCGTCGAACGACACAAGGAGTACGAGATGTACTCCAACGGCCTGCGCATTGAGCGGCGGTTCGAGACCGCAGGCGATCCCCGGTCCTACTTTCAGTTCGAGCGGGCGGGAGACCCGGCGAAGGCGCCGCTGCGGACGGAACCGGCCGGCATCGTCTTCCACACCACGGAAAGCAATCTGGCGCCCTTCGACCGGGCGCACAACGAGACGCTGCGCCGCTTTGGGACCGCCTTGGTCGAATACACGTCCCGCGAGAAGCTTTATCACTACGTCGTCGACCGGTTCGGCCAGGTCAACCGGGCAGTCCGTGAATCGGATGTGGCGTATCACGCCGGGCATTCCGTCTGGGCCGACGAAGCCGGGATCTACGTCCGGCTGAACCACTCGTTTCTCGGGGTGTCGTTCGAAGGCCGGTCGACCGGATCCGGTGAGGAACGCACGATCAATCACGCGCAAATTCACGCCGGCCGTTTGCTGACGGCGATGTTGCGCGACAAGTATCAAATCGCCGAGGAGAACTGCGTGACTCACGCGCAGGTCTCGGTGAGCCCGCTCACGCGGAAGGTGGGATACCACACGGATTGGGCGGCGAACTTTCCGTTCCGCGAAGTCGGGCTGAAGAACAACTACAAGCTGCCCCTCTGGAGCGTCGCGGTGTTCGGATTCGCGCCCAGCGACGAGTACATGGAACTCGCCGACCCGGACCTGCGGGAAGCGGTGCGCTCGGCCGAAAAGGGACTGGAAGACGAGGCCCGCCAGCAGAATGTCACGTTGAGTCAGCACCGCGCCGAGCGGTTGCGGGAATTCGCCCGGTTTGGCAACGCGATGCGCCAGATCCGGGCGGTCAAGGAGACCGATTGAATGTCAGAAAGCTCACAGAAGAAGCACCTCGGCGTCGGACTCGACGTCGGCACGAGCCGCATTGTGCTGGCCCGTCGGGCCGACGAAGGGTTTGAGTTCCGCTCCGAACTGGACGCGTTCGTCGAGGTTCCCTTCTCCCGGATGACGAAGAACGTCCTCGAACGGGAGCAGGTGCCCCACATTGTCACCGGGAATCAGATCATGGTGTTCGGCAACGAGGCCGACACGTTTGCCAATCTCTTCCATTCGGAAACCCGGCGTCCGATGAAGCAGGGAATCCTGAACCCCGAGGAGCCGGACGGCCTGCAACTGATCCGGCACATCATCCAGGCACTGGCCGGACCCAGCCGGTCGAAAAACGAGAAGCTGTGCTTCAGCGTGCCGGCGCCCAAGCTGGGCGGCGGCGAGACGGCGTCATTTCACCAGGCCACGCTGCGCCAGATCCTATCGGAACTGGGCTACGAGGCCGAGAGCGTGGACGAAGGCCTCGCCGTCATCTACAGCGAATTAGAATCCAGCAACTTCACCGGCATCGGCATCAGTTGTGGAGGAGGGATGTGCAACGTGTGCCTCGCCTACCTCTCGGTGCCTGTGTTCAGCTATTCGATTTCCAAGGCTGGCGACTTTATCGACGAGCAGGCAGCGCAGGCTTCCGGCGAGATTGCGACGCGGGTCCGGGCCGTGAAGGAAGAATCGTTTGAGTTCGGCAACAACCAGAGTTCCAAGATTCTTCAGGCGATCGGCGTGTACTACGACGAAATGATCCGGGGCCTGGTTGAGAGCCTCGACGAAGCGTTCGCGCGGTCGAAGAAAGTGCCGCGCATCCGCAAGCCCGTACCGCTGATCCTGAGCGGAGGAACCGCCCTGCCGCGCGGCTTCCTGGAGCGCTTCCAGAAGGTCTTCGAGTCCCGCAAGCTGCCGATCGAAGTGTCGGAGATCCGCCTCGCCGAGTCGCCGTTGAATGCAACGGCGAGGGGCGCTTTGGTGGCCACGCTCAGCACCATGTAAGGGATGACCGCTCCGCGGCTCGAACTCGACAACGCCACACGCACCTATCACAGCGACGGAGAAGAAGTCGCCGCCCTGCGCGGCGTTTCCCTCCGTTTGGACGCGGGTTCCGTATGCGCGCTGCTGGGACGGAGCGGGTGCGGGAAAACGACGCTGCTCAATCTGGCCGGCGCCATGGATTTTCCGACGTCCGGCGACGTGCGGATCGATGGCAGGTCCACGCTGGCGATGGGCGATGCGGAGCTGACGGCGCTACGAAGGCGCACCGTCGGATTCGTCTTCCAGTTCTTCCAGCTCCTGCCCACGTTGACGGTGCTGGAGAATGTCGAACTGCCTTTGCTGCTCTCCGGGAGGACGGACACGTCGGGCGCCGCGCTCGACCGGCTGCGCTGGGTCGGCCTGGAAGAAAAGGCGCGTGCGATGCCGCATCAGCTTTCCGGCGGCCAGATGCAGCGCGTGGCCATCGCGCGGGCGCTGGTGCATGAGCCTGAGATTCTGATCGCCGACGAACCCACGGGCAACCTCGATACCGCGAGCGGCGAGACCGTGCTGCAGCTGATTCGCGAGAGCGCCGACCGGTTCGGAGTCGCGGTGCTGATGGCCACCCACTCGGCCGAAGCGGCAGCGATCGCCGACCGGCGCGTTCATCTGCGCGACGGGCAGATCGTGAGCGTTGAGGCCACATGAGGGCGCTGTCGCGCCTGCTGCGCGCCTTCGTCTTCCGTCCGCTGGCAGCCGACCCGGTGCGCACGGCGCTCACGGTCTTCTCCGTGGCGCTCGGCGTCGGCGTCGTCGTGGCCATCGATCTGGCGGGCGACGCCGCCACCGGCTCGTTTGAGTCATCGCTCGTGAGTCTCGTGGGCGAGACCGATTTCGCGATCTCAGCGAATGGCGGCGTCGACGAAGAGTGGGCGGCGCGCCTGGCCACGCTGCCTCGCAACCTGCGGGTGTCGCCGGTGATCGAAGCCGATGCCTACCTCGATGGGATCGGGGTGGTGCCGCTGTACGGCGTGGATGCCATCGCGCAAGGCGAATGGGACTACCGGGAGCCGGAGCGGGACGCCCTGCCGCCTGTCGCGCTGCCGCAGTCCCTCGCGGCGCGACTCGGTGTGGCGAAAGGCGATCGTGTCTCGTTCGAGCTTCCCAGCGGCAACGAGGTTGTCTGCCGGCTCGCCCTGGTGGCGGAATCCGGCTCCGAGTTCATCGCGCTCGACATGGCCGACGCGCAAGAACTGGCAGGGCGGCTGGGGCGGCTCGACCGCATTGAGGTCACCGTTCTCTCGGGCGAATCTTTCGAGGAAGTCGAGCAGGAGCTGAAAGCGTTGCTGCCCCCGGGCTACGCGGTCGAGAAGCCTGGAGCGCGGGGCGAGGAGAACCAGCGGATGCTCCGCGCATTCCGCTGGAATCTGCGCGTCCTCAGCTATATCTCGCTGGTGGTGGGCGCGTTCCTGATCTACAACACCATCGCGGTGTCGGTGGTGCGGCGGCGGGCGGAAATCGGCGTGCTGCGCGCCTTGGGAACCAGCCGCGGCGGGATCCTGAGCCTGTTCCTGGGCGAGGCGCTGGCGCTCGGACTCGCGGGCTCGGCGTTTGGGATCCTGCTCGGTCGTGTCCTGGCTGAGGGCGCCGTCGGCCTGATCGCGGGCACGGTCGACGCTCTCTACGTGAGCAGCCGTCCGGCGCCGGTCGAGCTGACCTGGACCGCCGCACTGATCGGGCTTGCTGCCGGCGCGCTCGTGGCCGTACTGTCCGCGCTCGGGCCGTCGCTCGAAGCGATGCGTGTGGGACCCGTGGAAGCGATGGGCAGGGGCGGCCACGAAACGCGCGGACGGCTGCGCTGGCGGCGCAATCTGGCTCTGTCCGTGGTCCTGGCGGCGTGTGCCGCGGCGGCGGCACAGGCGGGACCCGTCGACGGGCGGCCCCTGTGGGGCTATGCGTCGGCGCTGCTGGCGATCGGCGCCGCGGCAATGGCGGCTCCGGCCGTTGTGCTCGCAGTCAACCGCCTGACCCGCACGCTGGTCCGCCGGTGGCTCGGCGCTCCCGGCATGCTGGCGGGACGCAGCCTCGCCGCCGCCCTGCCCCGGACCGCCGTCATCACCGCCGCTCTGGCGACCGCGGTGGCGATGATGGCGGCAGTCGCGATCATGGTCGGCAGCTTCCGCGAGACCGTACTCGTCTGGCTCGACCAGCAGTTACGCGCGGACCTCTATGTGCGCCCGGCGGGCCGCTCCGGCGCGGGACGCTACCCGCCGCTGCCGGCCGGTGTCGCGGCGCGCATCCGCGGGGTGCACGGAGTGGAGGCGGTCGACGAGTTCCACGCGTTCGAGTTCCGCTACGAGGGCCGCCGCGCCAACCTCGGAGCCGGCGACATGGACATCGTGCGCCGCCATGGGCGCCTGCGGCTGATGGAGGGCGATCACGGCACCGTGCTCGCGTCCCTGCCCGGCGAGGACCGCGTCCTGTTGAGCGAGCCGTTCGCCAACAAGAACGGCCTGCGAACGGGGGATACGATGCGGCTTCCGCTGGGCGGCGTCGAAATCCCGGTGACCGTCGCCGGCGTCTACTACGAGTATTCGAGCGAACTGGGGTACGTGATTCTCGACCGTTCCACCTTGCTGCGCTATCTGCCCACCCAGCCCGCGACGAACCTCGCCGTCTATCTGCGTCCCGGCTCGGATGCGGGCGCTGTACGGCGCGAGATCCAGGCGGCGCTCGGGCGGGCGAGGGTTGTCGTGGCGGAGAACCGGGACTTGCGCGAGGCGGCCATCGTCATCTTTGACCGCACCTTCGCCATCACGTACGCGCTCGAAGCGGTAGCAATACTGGTGGCCATGTTGGGCGCCGCCAACTCGCTGCTGGCCCTGGTGCTCGACCGCCGCCGCGAGTTCGGCATGCTGCGGTTTCTCGGCGCTTCGCCGGAGCAGGTGCGGGCCATCGTACTGGCCGAGGCGGGCTTTCTCGGACTGCTCGGCAACCTCCTGGGTCTCGCGCTGGGCGGCGTGCTCTCGCTGCTGCTGATTTACGTGGTGAACCGGCAGAGCTTCGGCTGGACCATCCAGTTCTATCCGCCGGTCGCGCTGCTGCTGGGAGCCCTGGTGCTGATCTGGGCAGCGACTATAGCCGCGGCGTTCTATCCCGCCCGCGTGGCGATGCGGCTAGAGCCGATCGAGGTGGTTCACCTCGAGTAGCGCGTCAAGCAGGCGTTCGACGTCGGCGCGGCCGTTGTAGAGATGCATCGAAGCCCGCACCCGGCCGTCTCCCGCCCACACGATCACGCCACGCTCCTCGAGCGCCGCGCCGAGCGCTTCCGGCCGCGGGTGCGCGAACGACACGATGCCCGACGCGTACACCGGGTCCGCCGGTGTGAGCAGATCCAGGCCCTGTTTCGCGAGCCCTTCCCGCAGGTCCGCCACCAGCGGACGGAGCGTCTCGTCGATGCGCGCCACGTCCGCTGCCAGCAGGTGGTCGACCCCCGCACGCAGCGCGTAGATTGCGGGGAAGTTCGGCATCCCCGCCTGCAGGGCGGCAGCGCGCGGCTTCAAGGCGTAGTCCGTGAAGCGGTCCGGGCGGAACGGCGAATCGAGAGAATACCAGCCGGTCGAGGCGGGCTCCATCCGGTCCCGGAGCGTGGGGGCACAGTACGCCACGGCGAGCCCGTGCGTGCCCAGGAGCCACTTGTAGCTGCTGGCCACCAAATAGTCGACGCCTTCCACCGCCACCGGCACGCGTCCCAGAGCCTGGGTTGCGTCGAGGCACAGGAGCGCGCCCACGCGGTGCGCCGCGGCGGCCAGCTCCGGCACGTAGGGGAGCCGCGTGCCCGTCTTGTAGCTCACCTGGCTCACCGTGACCAGCCGCGTCCGGGGGCGCAGGCGCGAGACAAAGTCGTCGATGGGGACAGCGCCCCGATGCGCCGGGAGCACTTCCACGTCCACCCCGAACTGCCGCAGCCGGAGCCACGAGACCACGTTCGAGGGGAACTCGAGATCGCACAGCAGGACGTGGTCTCCCGGTTCCCAGCGCATCGAGTTCGCGAGCAGGTTCAGAGCCTCCGACGTGTTGGCCAGAAAGGCAAGGTCCTCCGCCGCAACGCCGAGCAGACGGGCGGCGGAACGAATCGCCTCGCGCTCCTCGGCGTAGAGGGCAGCGCGTCCGGGCGTCCCGAGGTTCTTCGCGGCGAGGTACGCTTCGAGCGCCGCCGCGGCGGCGGCTGGCGGAAGGCCTTCGGCCGCCGTGTCCAGGTAGCAACACTCGCGGGCGCGGAGGAAATCCTGTTGATCCGTCACTTGCCGAACTCCAATAGAAATTCGCGGAAGAACCGCTCCGCCTGCAAGACCTGATCGCATTCGACGAATTCGACCGCCGCGTGCGCCCGGTCGATACTGCCGGGTCCGAAGATCATGCTCGGCACACCGTGCCGCGAGAGCTTGCTGGCGTCGCTGCCGTAGGGGACGCCGCATGGCTCCGGGTCGAGCCCCAGCCGTTCCAGCACGCGCGACGCAACGGCCGCCACCGCCGACGAAGCGGGCGTTTCGAGCGCTTCATCGGCCAACATCGGCACGTCCATGACGACATCGATCTCCGGACGCAGACGGTCCAGCAGGCGGTCGTACTCGGCAAGGACGCCCTCGGTGCGCTCACCGGGCAACAGCCGGCGGTCGATTTCGATCTCGCACTCCGCCGGGACGAAGTTCACCTGCGCTCCGCCGCGAATGATGCCGATGTTCAGGGTCGCCGGTCCAAGCAGCGGATGGGGCGGCGGGGCAAGCGCCGGCGCCTCGCGCTCCAGCAGATCGATCACACGGGCCATGTGGGAGATGGCATTGATGCCGAGGTGCGGCTTGGAACTGTGCGCCGAGCGTCCCCGCGTTCGGATCTTCCACCGCACGACGCCTTTGCTCGCGATGACCGCGCGCAGGCTGGTGGGCTCGGCCACAATGGCCGCGCTGGCCGAGTCGAGCGCCTCGCACAGCTTCAAAACGCCGCGGAATGAGTGCTCCTCGTCGGCGGCGGCGACCAGCCAGACTTCCGCCTGGGGCACGATGCCGTCGGCATGCAGTCCGGCCACGGCGTGCATCATGGCGGCAAGCCCCGCCTTGGTATCGCAGGAGCCGCGGCCGTAGAGGTTGCCGTCGCGCACCTCAGGTTCGAAAGGCGGGATCGTCATGCCGCCCACCGACACCGTATCGGTATGGGCTTCGAGGACGACGCGCAGTCCGGGGCTGCTGCCGGGCAGGCGCGCGATGAGATTCGGGCGTCCCGGAAACACTTCCTGGCGCCAGGTCTCGATCCCGCGGGCGGCGAAGAACCGCTCGACGTAGGCCGCCGCCGCCTCTTCCGGCACGCCGCCTTCGTAGGCGGGATTGATGCTAGGGATGCGGACCAGGTCCGCCAACGTTTCGAGAACTCCGGACATCGCTATATCTCGGCCTCCTTCCAGACCAGGGGCCGCACGGCGCTCACCATTCCGAGGTAGGCTCCGGCGCCCATCGCCACCACCACCGCCGCCGCCAGGAACGCCAGCAGAAACGACCCCGTCGCTCCCACAATCCAGCCGGTCACCAGAGGCGACACCACGCCCCCCAGGTTCCCGATGGCATTCTGCACACCCGTCCACTTGCCCGCCGCCAGCGGACCGGCCAGCGTTTGCGTGACGGCCCAGACGTTCGACGTGAAGAAGCCCAGTGCGACGCATGCCGCCACCAGCCACGCGACAGATAAGCGGGCGTCGCTCACGAGCGCGGCCGGAGTCATGGCGGCGCCACACAGCAGCAGACCTCCCGCCACATACGTCTTCCGCACCCTGGTGGGCGAACCGCCGCGGCGTATCCACAGATCGGAGGTCCAGCCGCCGGCGAGTGTCGCCAGCGCCATGGCCCAGAACGGCAGCGACCCGAGCACCGCCATCTGTTCCATGGAGAAACCGCGCTCGTTTACCAGGTAGCTTGGCAGCCAGGACAGGAGGAAGTACCACACGTAGCCGAGTGCGAACATCCCGAGGCAGGTGCCCCAAGCTTCGCGCCGGCGCAGGATCGTCAGCATCGACGGACCGGCCGGTCCGCCCGCCACGGTTTGCGCCGGTTCGCTGCGCGTCCACCGGACCCAGGGAAGGAGCCACAACAGGCTCAACAGCCCGACCCAGATGAACAGGCTCCGCCACCCGAACTGCGCCACCAGCAACCCGCCCGCCAGCGTGCTCAGGCCGGGACCGATCTTGGAACCCGCATCCACCAGGGCGTTGGCGAAACCGCGCCGTTCTTCGGGAAAGTCGCGCACGAGGATCTTGGAAATCGCCGGGTAGGCCACCGATTCGCCGATCCCGAGAGCCAGACGCGCCGCCAGCAGCCAGCCGAACGCCGTCACCCACCCGGTCGCCGCCGTCGCCAGCGACCAGACCAGGAATCCCGCCGCGTACACCCATTTCACGGGATACCGGTCCACCAGCCATCCGGCGACGATCTGAAACGAGGCGTAACTCCAGAAGAACGCCGAGAACAGGATCCCCATCCCGGCCGGGGACAGACCCAGTTCGGTGCTGATCAGCGGCGCCGAGACCGACAGCGCACCCCGGTCGATGTAGTTGATGCAGATGGAAACGACCAGCAGAGCCAGAACGCCGTTGGGGTTTGCGGAAACACGGCTCATGAGGGGCGGGCGGCTCTTCGCATAATTACTGGGAGTATACTATGCCCCTCCGTCGCACCTGTGAAAAGATAGTCGCATGAACTACTTGGAGGACCTGGCCGGGTGGCTGTCCCAGGAAGCGGTGCGGCGGCGCATCGGACGCCCGGTGGCGGCGCGGGCATCGTTCGCTCTGCCATTCGACGCGGGAGATGCGACGGGGATCCTGGCTGCCGTAGCTGCCTCGGCGCAGAAGTGGTTTGACGCCGTCCCGCGGCGCGCGTACGCTCTAGGCCCGGTCCCGTCCGGAGCGTTGCATGCCCTGGTTGAGTTCGCCACCGGCGAGACAGCGTTGTTGGGGGTGGAACCCTGCGAGCAGCCAGCCGTGCATGTCCTGTTGATTGGCAATCACGGCACGGTGGAATGGACCGACGCCCCGGATTTCCGGCCGGTGGCGAGCCTTTCCCCTGGCCCCATCGCTGAGTCCTTGCGCACCGGCGCGCCGGTGGATTACCGATAGCCATGGCCCCGCCCTACGGAGTTCTGCTCGTCACCGGGGGAAACACCCACCAGGAAAACTACGGCCTTTCCCTTGCGGAAGATCCCCGCTGCCGCGTGGTCGGTGTGACCGACGAAGCGGATGTGAGCCCGCGGAGGGCCGCTTTGAATCGCCGGCTCGCGGAGGAGATGCATGTTCCCTACATGCCCGATTTGGCCGAAGCGCTGCGCCGCGACGATGTCGCGATCTGCTCCATCTGCACGGAACACGACCGCCAGGGCCGCGTCTCGATCGCCTGCGCCGCCGCCGGCAAGCATGTCTACCTCGACAAACCGCTCGCGGGCAGTCTGGCCGAGGCCGACCGCCTGGTCGATGTCGTGCGCGTGCGCGGCGTCCAGAGCCAGATGTTCACGCAGATCGGGTTCCCCTACGCACAGCGGGCGCGGGCAGTGGTGGAATCGGGCAGGCTGGGAGAGCTGCGCGCGATCCACTGCGACCTCATGTTCGCCAAGGGCTGGGCGTCGGACGCCGTGCCGCGCCGTCCCCGTAAGGAGACGGAGCAGCCGTCTTCCTTCCTTGTCCCGGACGCCAAGCGGGAACTGTTCAATATCGCAGTGTATTCACTCACGCTGATCCGCTGGCTCACGGGCCGCGAGATCGTGTCGGTCTACGCCACCACGTCCAACTACTTCTTTGAAGAGAACCTGCGGCGCGACTTCGAAGACTTCGGGATGATGGCGTTGACCTTGGAAACCGGCATCACGGCCACGATTACGGCCGGAAGGATCGGCTGGATGAGCCACCCCGGCGCCGGACCGAACGTGATTCACCTGCAGGGCGAGCGGGGCAGCATGCGGCTGGACTCCTACCGCCCGCGTCTCGAGATCCAGAGCGACGGACCGGAATGGCGGCGGCCCGTGAGGGACCCGGAAGACCCGATGGGATTCTGGCGCAGCAGCCAGGTCCGGGCCGGCATCCAGCCGAGGCCGGAGTGGGCGGTGCCGGGCTTTTTGCCGGCGCGTCCCGACGCGAGCCTCTTTGTCGACTGCGTCGAGAGAGGCAAGCCCGCCGAAGTCACGGCATTCGACGGCGCCAAGGCGGTTGAAGCGCTGTTCGCCGGCTACCGGTCGGCGGCCACAGGCGAGGTCGTGCGGCTTCCGTTGCCGCGTTAGCTCGATGGATCGGGCTTCCGGCGGGCCGCCGCCGAGGTCCCCGAGGAATACAGACGGCGGTACACTTCCGCATTCCGCAGCACAGCCTGAACGTACTCGCGCGTTTCGGTGAACGGGATTGTCTCGATGAATTCCGACGCCTCACGGAACTCGCCCCACGTCTTCCACAGATCGACGCGGGATTTTCCGGCATTGTAGGAGGCGAGCGTTTCCTCCCAGCGCCCGTCCCACTGGTTCAGCAGCATGCGCAGGTACAGCGTGCCCAGCCGCAGATTCACCGCGGGCTGCATGAGCATGCGGGTGGAGAACTTCTTGTATCCCGCGCGACGTGCCAAGGTCCGGCCGGTGGAAGGCAGGATTTGCGTCAGTCCGTAGGCTTTGGCGCGTGAGACAGCGCGCGGATCGAATTCCGACTCCTGGCGGATCAGACCGGCAACGATATGCGGATCGAGATCGGCCGCGCCTGCCCAGCGGCGCAGGTCCTTCTCGAAGGGCATCGGAAAGAGGTAGCGCCAGAACGGCTCTGGAGCGCTCTCCGCCGGAAGCGAAAAGTAGTCGCGGACGAGACTCTTCATCCAGCGCATACTCTGGTGGGGGGTCGCCGACTGGCGCGCCAGTTCCATCGCGACGAGGTGCGCCTGCGCTCCGTTGCCTGCTCCGTAGCGCAGTTCGCCGGTCGCAAGGTGGGCCGCTCCGGCCTCCTTGAGTAGACGCGCCCGCTCGATGCGCTGTCTGGTCTCCGGCGTGGCTTCCGGGTCGACCGGGCCGGGAGCGGGCGGGATGTTCAGCGCGCCCAACCACTGGGTTACCTGCTCGGCGGGCTGCGCCTTAGCCACCGCCGCGTGCTCCAGGCGCTGGCGGGCAATTCCCGCGTAGTAGTGGCCCGGGTATCGGGTGACGATGAAGTCGAAATACGCACGCGCCGCCGCGTGGTTCTTCGCATCTTCCGCCAGCCGTCCGAGGTAGTACAGAGCGGCGCTCGCTTTGCTCGACTCGGGGAAACGCTCCAGGTGCCCGGCCATCATCTTCCGGGCCGCCGCGTGCCGCCGCAAATAGCGGCTCCAGGTGGCCTTCCAGTGGCAGTAGGAGGCGTCGGCCAAGTCCGGAAAATCATCGGCGCACGCATCGAACACCGGCTCGTACTCCGCGAAGCGATTGGACAGCAGGTAGTGGTTTCCGGCGGAGACCAGAGCCTTCCCGCGCCAGGGCGACGTCGTATGCCTCTCCAATAGATGGTGGAGCGCCGACGCCATGACGTCTTCGCGGTTCAGCCGGCGCGCGGCTGCCAGCGTGTAATAGAGGCGTTCGGCTTCGGCCTCGCCGGCTACCTTCAGTGTGCTGAGATAAGAAAACGCCGCAGTGGTGGCGCGGCTCTCGTAATCGGCGGCGCCGATGCGGACGGCGGCCATGTCCCGCAGCGGACCGGAAAGCGACATCGCGAGTTCCTTGTACTCGGCCTTCGCGCGGGCATACTGGCGGGCGGCGAGGAGGGCGTCGGCTCGCTCCAGGCGGCGGGCGGGCATCGCCGGGGGATAGTCGGACCCGAGCTTCTGGCGAAGCGCCGCCAATGCTTCGGAAGCCTTGGGCGCCCCGTCCGATGCAGGATACCCGTAGTAAACGCGCTGGTACCAGCGCACCGCTTCGGGCAGGTTGTTCAACGCGTGGTAGGCTGCGCCGAGCAGAAGGCTGGCGTCGGGTTCCGGCAGTGTCCTAGCCGGGTCGCGCAGCAGTTGGATCGCGTCCCGCGGAGCGCCCGAATCGAGCAGGGCGCCGGCTTCGACCAGAACAGCCTTGGCCGCCATCGGTGAAGGAGGCTGGAACGCCCGGACAAAGCGCGCGGCTTCGATCGCCTGTGCCTGGTCCCCCGAAGCGGCGTGCGCCTCAGCCAAAGAAAACGCGGCGTAATCGCCGATGGCGGGAAAGGCCTTGCGAGCAGCCCGCAATGACGAAATTGCGGACTGGTAATCTTTGCGGTTGAGGCTGTCGAGTCCGGCGCCCAACGGCGGCGCGGCGGCTGGTACAGTCTGGGATGCGATCAGCGCCGCCAGGGCGGCGAGTAACCCGGTCCGCATCACTCCTTCATCTTAGCCGAAGGCAGCCTGCACAACACCGTTACAGCTTTAGCGGACCAGGGTAGCCTGGTCCGAGCCGATCGGGATCGTCCTGCGCAAGGCCACGAAGCAATTCCGTATGGAAGTAGTCCACCATCGAGGGGACCACGGCGAGGAACTTCTGGCGGAAGCGCTCGCGCGCCTCGTCGATCGCATCTTCGAGCACCGAATAGAGGTCGTGACGGCGCAGGCCTTCCCGGACGGCGTCGGCGTGCCGGGCGCGGATGCCGGCGACCTCGGCGCGGGCGAACCGCCGCGCCCTCAAATGAAACTCCTGCTCGCTGGGATCGAGGGTCGTCCAGTCCGGGGGCGGCGCCGGAGCCGGCGGCGGCAGGGCGATCTGCACCAACTCGGAACCTGCAGCCGGAGGCGCGATGTCCGCGGGGCCGCCCACAAGCGCTTCCGCCGCTGCGCCGGCCACCTGCGCCAGCAGTTCGATCGGAGCGGGTTCCACCGGACGGTCCCCGCCGGCCGCATACAACAGGGCGGCGGCTTCGCCCCGGACGATGACCGGAAAGACCAGGACGCGCTCGGTCGTCTGATGGTGGAAAATTTCCCGCAGGGCGGGAGAGACCTGGTTGGCGCCGCCAAGGGTGACTACCGGTTCGAGGGTGGAAACGCAATCGCGGAGAGCGGGCGCTTCGGCCAGCGGCAAGTCCAGCGCTTCAAAGGTCTCGCGCGCGGGAACCGCCTCGACGCCGCGCAGGCACAGGCCTTGCACGCGATCCCCGCTGACGCCGAGCATCGCGGCACGGGGGCAGTAGGGCGCCGTGCCGTCCAGCAGCACCCGGCTCACCTCCTCGGTGCTCCCGGCCGACCGCAGGCGCCGCACCGTCTGGTTCAGGTCCTCGCCCACACGCTGGCGGGCGCTCTGGCCAGCCTCGGCCGCGGCGCCTGTGGCGGCCTGTTCGGCAAGCTGAGCGAACCAGCGGCGCAACGAGTCGTCGAGCTGCGCGCTCCAGGCTGCCGCCAGACCTTCCTCGGCTTTGGTGCGCAGGCGCAGCCAAGCCTCGAGGATCTCGGTCCGGGCGGCGGTCCGGTGCTCGGCCAAAGAGTCATCCATCCTTGCCGAGTGTAACAGAGCGGCAAATCGGGGTCTGTCCCCGTTCTTTACCCTCTATGATTATGGCTATGGACAAATTTCTGACGGGTAAGACCGCAATCGTGACGGGCGGGACGCGCGGGATCGGGCGGAAGATCGCCGAGGCGCTGGTCGATGCTGGCGCTCGGGTGGCCATTTGCGGCCGGGATGCCGGAACGGTGCGCCAGGCTGTTTCAGAATTGAACAGCCGCGGGGGCGGAGAGGCCACCGGCGAGGCGGCCGACATCGCGCAGTGGGATGAAGTGGCGCGCTTTTTCGAGTCCGTCGGGGCACAATTTGGGGGGCTCGACGTGCTCATCAACAACGCCGGGATCGGCGTGTTCCGTCCCGTGGGCCAGTTGACCGTCGAGGACTGGCAGAGGACCATTGGTCTGAATCTGTCCGGCGTCTTCTATTGCTGCACAGCGGCTCTCCCCCTGATGAAGCAGCGCGGCGGCGGTTACATCATTCAAATCAGCAGCTTGGCCGGGCGCAATACGTTTCCCGGCGGCGCTGCCTACAACGCCTCGAAGTTCGGTCTGAACGGCTTCAGCGAGGCGATGATGCAGGATATCCGGTACGACGACGTCCGTGTGAGCGAGATCATGCCGGGCAGCGTCGCGACAGGGTTCACCGCCGCGGGCGCCGCCGAGGAAGAATGGCGCATCGCCCCCGAGGACATCGCCGAAGTGGTCCTTAGCTTGCTGAGAATGCCTGTGCGAACCCTCGTCAGCCGTGTTGAGATGCGGCCGTCGAAACCGCGCAAAGGATGAACATCAGCCCAACGACTTTTCTGCCGCACACCCCCGTTCGGACCGATAAGGATGGACGGGGGCAAATCCTTGTCACGGAGTCTATTTCGATACGCAGGCGGATCGGACCGCGCGGGCGATCTTTCGTACTGGCGGGAGATCGAGACCGGGCACGCACGGGGGATCCGGGCGTTCGACCGCGGGGCTGAAGTGCGAACAACCGGCATGCTCAGGGTAAACAAGCCACTGGATCCAACTCTCACGGGGCGCGAAGCGGAGCACCTGGAGGCGAGTCTGCGGCGGAAAGTCGTCGGGCAAGACGAAGCGATCGCGCAGATTGTCAACATTTATCAGACGCACCAGGCCGGGATGTCGGCTCCTGGGCGGCCAATCGGCAATTTCCTGTTCCTGGGGCCGACCGGGTCTGGCAAGACCCGGCTCGTGGAGGCACTCGCGGAGTCGCTGGTGGGGGAGGCGCGGGCCGTGATCAAGGTGGATTGCGCGGAGTTCCAGCACAGCCACGAGATCGCCAAGTTAATCGGGTCGCCGCCGGGTTATCTGGGGCACCGGGAGACGCACCCCCTGCTGAGCCAGGAGATCTTGAACCAGTACCACACCGAGAAGGCCCGCATCAGCTTCGTCCTGTTCGACGAGATCGAGAAGGCGAGCGATGCCCTCTGGAACCTGCTGCTGGGCATTCTGGACAAAGCGACGCTCACCCTTGGGGACAACCGGCGCGTGGATTTCTCGCGGGCGATGATCTTTCTGACCAGCAACCTGGGCGCCGCGGAGATGGGCTCGATCCTGCGCCCCGGGCTGGGATTCGCTTCCCCCGAAGCGCAGCAGGCACAGGACTCGGGCGCGCTCGGAGCGGCCCTGCCGGCGAAACTCGCACGCGCCGGCATCGAGGCGGCGCGCCGCAAGTTCACGCCGGAATTCATAAACCGGCTCGACAAGACGGTCGTCTTCCGCCCGTTAGGCGAGGCGGAACTGCGCCAGATTCTCGAAATCGAACTGAAGATGGTGCAGCAGCGCGTCTTCGACTCCGCAAGCGGCACTCCCTTTGTGTTCGCCCTGACCGATGATGCCAAAGCCCATCTTCTGCGCGAAGGGACGGACGTGAAGTACGGCGCCCGCCACCTGAAGCGCGCCATCGAGCGGTTTCTGGTCCATCCGCTCTCCAACCTGATCGCGACTGGACAGGTGATGGCCGGCGACCTCGTCCGCGTGGATTCCGCCCAGGCCGGAGGGCAACTCTCGTTCCACAAGGAAGCCGAAGACATGCCGGCTTTCGCGATGGCGCAACTGGCTGGCGGTGCGGCCGCGCCCTCCCAACCCAGAGCGGCGGGAGTCGCCGTGGAACTGCCCCGCACCGGGGTGCGCGGCACGCGCCGGACCTGAGACCCAGGGCCGCAGTATAGTGGTGAATCGGAGTCCGGCGTTCATCCCGCCGGACGCGGATTCATGCCCAAGACCATCGCCCTGATCCATGCCTCCCGCGCGGCCGTCGAACCGGTCATGACGTACTACGCCCGCGAAGCGCCCGAGTTTGACTACGTGAACCTCTTGGAAGACGGCATCATGCGCGTGCTCGATGCCGGGGATCAGTCGCGACCCCACCGGCGGCTCCTTGCCCTGATCGAGACCGCGCGTGACGAATACGGCGCATCGGGAGCGCTGGTCACCTGTTCGGCGCTGCGGCGCGAGACGCTGGCCCGGCTTCGCGAATCGGCCGGCATTCCCATCGTCAAAATCGACGAGCCGATGGCTCGCGAGGCGGTGGAAGCGGGTCCACGCATCGGCGTCGTCGTCACGTTCCCGCCCACCGCCGCCGTCACGAGGCGGTTGCTCGAAGAAGCCGCCGCAGATGCGGGCAAGCGCATCGAACTGATCGAGGAAGTCTCCCCCGAGGCGTTGCAGGCGCTCCTGGCGGGCGACCTGGTCACCCACGACACAATGCTCGCGACCGCGGTCCACCGCTGCGCCGGACACATGGTGGATGCGATCGTGCTGGCGCAAGTGTCGATGGCCCGTCTTGGCGAAGAGTTGCGCGACGAGATCCACACGCCGATCTTTACCAGCCTGCCCTCGAGCCTCGCCGAGATCCGGCGCCTGGCGGGTTGAAGCCGCACTGCGCGTGCTGGCTGAACGCCTCAAGGCGCCGCGGCGAAGTTGTTCTGCAAAGGCAGTGCCGATAGCGAGTCGTACTCCGTCACGACGAGGTTGTCGATGCGCTGTCCGCCGATCTGGTTCTCGTTGTCCTCCGCACCGACAGCGATCCCCGCCGTTCCATCGTGGCGCTCCGCCCCGATCCGCACCGTTGTGCCAAGCCTGCCGTCCTGCCGGAACGTCTGGAGCTTGCCATCCACGGCGACCTCGATCAGGAAGCCCTTCACCGAGACCTCCAACGTGTGCCACGCACCCAGGTCGAAGGAAGCGGGTCTTCCCGTGGTGGCAAACGGGGCACGGGTGGCAAGCGACTGTACCTTCACCTCGCCGGTGGAATGCAGTTGCACCCAATAGCCCGCGGCGTCTTCTCCGTGCAGGCTCTCCCCGCGGCCCAGGGCGCGGCCCCGGACGAACAGCCCGCCCTGCGAGATGAACACTCCCCCAGGCAGGAGGAACTTGGCGCGGATGTTGAAGTCGCTCCGCAGGGCTTCGCCGCGCACCGTTGTGTCCACGCACCCGCCGGACTTGGCAGCGAACATGACGGCTGCGTAACTGCGCCCGAAGTTGCGGAGTTCATTCTGGTGCAGGGGGATCCCCACCGGGTTCGCCGGCCCCCCGGCGCCGGGGAACAGCGGCAGGTAGGCGTGCTCGCCCTGGCCGCCGAGTGCGTTGTCCATCCGTCCGAGCAGGCACCGGTCGGCATTCGGCCGGTCGAAGCTGTCGGAAAAGAGGACCGCGCCTTTGCCGCCCGGCACGACCGGTGCGATACCCTCCCCACTGACGGTGATCGTGAGGGCCGCCCGCTCCGGATCGTTGCTCTCAACCGTCAGAGTCGCGCTCTCTTTCGCCACCGGACCCGGCGCGAACCGGACCGTGAACGTCTTCGATTCCCGCGAAGCGATTTCCGCGGGGAGCACCGCACCGGGCAACGTGAACCGCCCGCTGCTGCTACGGATCGCCGCAATGTGCAACCGGGCTTCGCCCGAATTGCGGATCACGAGCGGGAGATCCTTCGTCTGTCCGGTGGCGACGCGCCCGAAGTCCAGGACTTCGGCTTCGGCTTCGATCCTCGGCGGTCCAATCGTCGTCCCGGTCCCGGTTACGGTAACGCCGATCTCCGGTTGTGCCGGGTCGTTCAGCGACAGGATGACGGCGCCCTGGAAGTCGCCCGCCTGGACCGGTTCGAAGCGTACCGTCACGGTCCGGCGTCCGGCATCGATGGTGAACGGGCTGCCGGGCGCCACGATCGAAAATGGCGCCGGTACGTCCGCGAGGACGATCAGGGGCGACCCGCCGGAGTTGGTGACCTCAAATGTCAGGTCCCTTGCTGTCCCGACCCGGACTGTACCGAAGTTCAGAGCGCCCGGTGCGACGCCGGCGACGGGATCGAGTGTCGTGACGCCCGTGCCCTCGAGCGCGACGATCACATCGGGATCCTCCGGGTCGTCACTCAGGATGTGGAGCGCCGCGGCCAGCGTTCGGGGCTCCTGCGGTTCGAAGCGCACGCTCACCGAATGCTGCGCGCCCGCTTCCAGAAGCAGCGGTTCGGCAAGACCAGCCGTCACGAACGCCGGATGCGTCGTGCGGAGCTCCCGCAGAGTCAGCGGCGCCGGACCGCGGTTCAGAATGCTCACGGTTCGCTCGCGGCTCTCGCCGAGGACGACGTTCCCGAATCCGAAGGCGGTAGGAGAGGCATCGATTTCGGGAGTGTTGCGATTCGTTCCCGCCCCGGTCAGGAGGATCTCGATCTCAGGGGACAGCGGGTCGTCCGTTCGCAGGGTGAGGATCCCGTGGACCTCACCCAGCTCCGTGGGCACAAAGCGGACGGGGACAGGGCGCGCCCCACCCGCTTCCAGGCGAAACGGCCCGGAAAATTCCACGTGGAACTCCGGGACATCGCAGACAGCCGAGACCACCGTCAGGGGTCCGGTGCCCGTGCTGCGCAGCAGGACGGCGCGTTCACCCAGTTCATCCAACAGGACGTTCAGGAAATCGACGCGGTCTTGAGCCACCTCTGCGCGCGGGGTCTGGACAATCCGCACGGGACCCGCTTCCGCCTCCGTACTGTTCACGCCGTCGGTCGCCAGCAACTTGAAGCGGACGGCGTCACCACCGCGCACAGCCGCGGGATCCAGGACGAACTCGGCTTCATCGCTGTCCACGGTGAGCGGCAGCCACGAAGCGCCGTCGTCGAAAGAGTACAGAAGCGAGTAGACGAGGCGGTCGCCATCGGCGTCTGAGCCGGTCCAGCGGACGGTCTGTTCGCCGCCGCTCCACTCGTCGCCCGCCTGCGGCGTCAGAAACCGCACCTCGGGAGCGTTCGGCGACATGGTCAGCACCGCTAACTCCTGGCCGGAGCGGGTCAGGGCGATGCGGCGCGTCTCCAGGGGAACCGCAACCGTCCGCACGAACCACTGCTCATCAAGGTCTTCGAACGTTTCATGGTCGCGGAAGGTCAGGATAAAGCAGTGCTCACCCAGTTCGCCATCGTCGCCGCGGAACTGGAGACCGTAGTTGCCGCTGGCAAGCGAATCGTCCGCGGGTTCTCCATCGACCGCCGGATAGAGCGGATCCAGCCTGGCCTGCGTCCCGTCGCGATTGGCCCAACCGCTGATCAGGAGGTTCCGCGTGCCGGCAGCCGCCCGCGCCCGCGGGATGAAGTGGCCGCGATACAGCTTCAGGTAATGGAACGGAGCGATCCACTGCACGCTATCGGGCTTGTAGCTCATCACGTCAAAGAATGCGGTCGACGGTTTCAGTTGCCGCGCCGCGACATCGAAGCCCGGCTCCTGGATGCCGCAACTGTCGCGCGGAAGCCAGTCGGTCTCCGGGTCCCACGAGGTGTCGTCCGGTGTCGCCGGGTGCCGCAGACCCATGTTGTGACCGACCTCGTGCGCCACAGTCTTGCTATCGTCGCCGCCTGTTTGAATTGCCAGCACCACCCGGCCCTTCCCGCCATTCCATTTGGGATCGGACGTGCCGATCCAGTTCTCCCCATGGTTAAACGGGAGCCACGCCAGCAACTGGTCGATCGCCTCTTCGCCGGTGGCGCGGAAGAACTGGAAGCGCCTCGTCAGGACGTGAATCAGTTCCTCCCGCGTCGCCCGGTTCACGATCTTCGGCCACGTGAATGTCGGAACGTCGAGCGGACTGTACTCGTAGAACCCGTCCGCCACCGGATAGATCTTGGGGACAAAACCCCCGTGGCCGCTCACCGCCACCGAAGGGCAGACGCGAGGCTCGCCGGGCAGTTTCGTGCACACCCGCAGATACCGGATCGTCAGGCTCTGACTGGGCCCGAAGACGAAGCTCTGCGACTTCTCGTTATCGCCTGCCTCCTTCTCGGCGATCCAGTCTCTTCCTTTGGGATTCACGACCGCCAGGAAACGCACGGTCCCCTCATCGGTCCAGGACAGCGGGACGTAGAAATTGTGCGAATCGGTCACGGCGTTGCGATTGAAGCTCTTCCTGGTGAACCGTCCCGCCTGCTGCAGCAGGGGAGACCCTGGCAGGGGATCGCCGCCGCGGAACCCGTGAAGCTCCACGACAACGTCCCGGTAAGAGGGCCGCTTGGCCTCCAGGAGCTTTGTGAATACGCGGACGACGGCGGCCTTTCTCTCCACTAATGAGACGGTGTTGGCCGCATCCTGCGTCACCTGGACCACTTCCATGTGGTCGACCGTGAACTCAGCGTGCATCGGGTAGACGACATCCGCGACGCGCTTCAACTCCCGGTCTCCGGTGCGCGCGAGCATCCTGCCCCGGAGCAGCACGAGCTCCGGTCGCCTGGGCAGAAGCCCCGGGATTTTGACCGTCACCCGTCCAGTGCCGCGGCGGACGTTCTCATGGTCGGTCATGATCTGATTGCCATCGCCGTCGAGCAAGGTCAACTGAATGACGGCGCTGTCCTCGGAATTCAGCTCGTACTCGAACTCGGCCTCGAACTCCTGCTCGGAGAGCGGGTCAAGCCGTTCCCCTTGGCGAGGAGAGACCGAGATCAGCTTCAACTCATCGTCAGGGCCGAACTGGAAGTAGGACGACACCAGCAGTTCGTACTCGCCGCCCCGCGACGGGTTGGCATCGTGGCCGATCACGATATGCGCGCGGCTCTGCATCCGCGCCTCGAAGCCTTTGAGCCGTCCACCCTCCATGTGCTGCGAAGTAACGCGCATTCCCGCCAAGCCGCAGGACGCGGTCGCCGTGATGTTGACCGATCCGGGCGAGCCGCGCCGCCCGGTGGTGGAATGCGTCGCGCTGCATCCGGTGACGCCGCGGATTTCCGCGGTCAAAGTGTAGAAGTGGCCGGATTCCGATTGCGACAGCATCGCGCCGGAGCCCGAGGCGACCGCCCGCACCACCGGCACCGGAGCTTTCACGGTCACGACGGTGGGAAGGGCCGGGTTATCCACGGTCGCCTGGAGGGGGGTAGCCGGCAACTCCACTGTCAGCCTGCCGCTGAGAAAGCCCTGCGCCGGGCAGGCGAAGTCGCCGGGAATCGCGAATACATTGGAAGTCCCGGGCGAAGCGGGCTGCGTGAAGGAACCGGTCTGGACGGAGTTCTCAAGACAGCGCACAGTGCGCACGAACTGGACATCGTGCCGTATGGCAACGCCGGTAAAGATCTGTTCCGCGGAAACAAGTGGAAGGGGAAGAAGTAAAGGAAGGATGAGGAGTACCTGGAGCCTACCCATAAGGCACCTCAAGACCAAGGTGGTCCGCCTCAACCGTAACGCCGGCCCGCACTGGAGTCAAGACAAATCGTGATAGCCTGATCCTAATCCGATGCCGAAGCCGATTTCCCGCAGAACTCTGCTCCGTGGCGCCGGCGCGGCGTTGTCGCTGCCGTGGCTGGAAACCATGTCCAAGGCAGCCGGCATTCCCCGGCTCGCCGAGCCGCCGCTCCGCATGGCATTCCTGTTCATGCCGAACGGCGTGCGTCCCGACTACTGGACGCCAGCCGGCGACGGCGACGATTACGAGATCACTCCGCACCTGAAGCCCGTCGAAGCGTTCCGAGACGACTTCATCCTGCTCGAAAACCTCTGGCACAAGAACACCGTGGGGCGCAACGGACACTGGCCCAAGGTGCCGGCGTGGCTGTCCGGCGGGTACGTCGAGCGCTCCACCGGCCGCGACCTCGATTCGGGCGGCACTTCTGTCGATCAGGTAGCGGCACGGCGCATCGGGACACAGACACCCCTGCCGACCTTCGAAATCGGCATCGATTCTCCCCGGACCGGCATCGACAACGTCGGCGGCGGGTTTGCACGGATCTACGGGTCGTTTGTCTCGTGGCGCGATCCGCACACGCCGGTCCCGAAGGAAATCGTGCCGCAACTGGCGTTCGACCGTTTGTTCCGGAATGTCCGGACACCGGTAGTTTCAAGCCTCGATCCGGCGCACCCCGCGGTCCTGTCTTCGCTGCAGCGCGACGAGACGAGCGTGCTCGACCTGGTGCAGGAGGATGCGAAGTCCCTGCGCAGCCGCGGATCCGTGACCGACAAGCTGAAGCTCGACGAGTATTTCGAAGCGATCCGCTCGGTGGAGTTGCGGCTCGAAGCGACGCTGCGCCCGCAGAAGCGCTGGATCAACGAGGGCAAGCCGCCGGTGGAGCGTCCCGGCGCCGGAATCCCCGACACGCACCAGGAGCATGTTCGCCTGATGCTGGACATCCTGGTTCTCGCGTTCTGGACCGATACGACGCGTATTGCGACGTTCATGTTCGGCGACGCGCAGACGGGACAGGATTACTCGTTCCTGCCCGGCGTGAAGGGCGGCTTCCACAGCCTGTCTCACCATCTGAACGAACCGGCCAAGCGCGAGCAATACGAGAAGATCGTCAACTGGCACATGGAGCAGTTGGCCTACTTCCTGGGCAGGGCAAAGGGCCTGGATGAGGGCGGCACGTCGCTGCTGGACAACTCGATGATCCTATTTGGCTCGTCGCTCAAGGACGGCAACCGGCACGATCCGGAGAACCTGCCGCTGCTGCTCGCCGGAAGGGGCAAGGGCACATTGCGTCCCGGACGCCGGCTGCGCGCGGCGGAGAAGACGCCGCTGTGCAACCTGCACCTGGCAATGCTGCACCGGATGGGAGTCGAGGAGAAGTCGTTCGGGGATAGCACGGGCGTGCTGGAAGGGTTGGGGTAGGGAGACTTAGCCGGCAGTCCGGCGGGCGCGGCCGAACATCTCCTGCCGGATCTCTTCCCAGGGGCTCGTCCTGACAGAAGCCGAATCGAGTTCTGCCACGCGGCGCTCGACTTCTCTTGCAGGGACACACGCCGGACCTAGCCATGGTGGCCGAAGGTTGACGCGATTGCGTTGTCGCAGGATGCGAACGGTGTGTACCGTGTCGCAACAGCCGGGTCACGCTCGACCTCGTCGTTCGCGCCTTCAATCGTGGCGCAGCCGCGGGAGGAGATCGCGCAGGATTTCCCAAGCCTCCGGCTTTCTTATCTGGTCATCGGTTACTATCTGAAGCACGGTGCCGAACTGGCCGAGCACTTCGAGTGGCGTACCTATGAAGAGAAGAAGTTGCTGGAAGCGCACGAGGAGGAGTGGTCGCCTCGCGGCCTGCGCGAGCGGTTGTTGGCCCGGCTCACCAGACCGGGAAGTGGGAGTTAACTTGCACTATATTGGCATCCGCATTGGCATCCGCGACCAGCGTTCACCACTGCCGCATGGTGTCTCTCCTCAGGAGGGCCGGTCAGTTCCCCCGAGACGGGCAGTGACCGCTAATACGAAAGTCGCGACAATCTTCCATGCGGTGGACAGGATGTGGCCGCGCTCGGCATCGGACAACGGGACGGCTTCAAAGGCGTTACCATGCCGCACCGGATCGGCATACTTCTTAATTTCAAGAATGTCCTCCTTTTCTATTGAGTAGGTTTCTCGGAACACCTGCCAGTCTTGACTCTTCTTGCGACTCTTTGCGGCACGCTCACCGGCCTGTATTACCGCTCCATTTTTCAACGATTCGACGGCCCTGTAGCAGAAAAATCCGGTATCTTTAGGTGACTTCGTAGCTTCTCGAAGGTCAGCCAAAGCATGCCTAAGATAAACGCCTTGTTGTGTATCCAAGGCCGTCATAACTTGCTGCCAAGCGACTCCCAAGTCTTCGCAGATCTTCCCGACCGCCGGAACATCGATTCCAAAGATCTGAACCTGCCCTCGCTCCGGACAAATCATCTGAGCAATGTCCAAATCGTATCCAAGACCGTGGCAATAGCCAACGGCGTCGAGCACGGTCCGCGTTGCGTCTTCAACAATATTTCGAAGAGTAAAAGTGTTTTCGACAACGCCTTTAGCAGAGAATATTGCCGAAGCCTGTGATGCGATTAGGTAGATCTGGAGTCTCCCGGCAGGAACTCCGTCCTGGAGAGGAACGCTAAACTCAAAAGGCGAATTAATGTGGATAGTGGCGCGTTCGGGCAGGACACGGCCCGAGAAAACATAGAGCGTGATTTCGTTCTGTGCCGATTGCATCGCCGATGGTCCAATACGGTCTCACATACGCAGCACGATGAACCTACGCAAGTCAGTCCTTCTCAATTCGCCACCAGCTCCATGCTCTCCACCGGCTTCGGCTGGCCGTTCTCGCGATGGTGGAACCGCACCGACACCAGCTTCGACACACCCGGCTCCTGCATCGTCACGCCGTAGAGCGCTTCGGCCGACTCCATCGTCTTCTTCGAGTGGGTGATCAGTACGAATTGCGTCTCGTGCGACATCTCTTTCAGCAGCTTCGTGAAGCGGCCGATGTTCGCTTCGTCGAGCGGGGCGTCGACCTCGTCCAGCACGCAGAACGGGCTCGGCTGGTAGCGGAAGATCGCCATCAATAGCGCGATCGCCGTCATCGCCTTTTCACCGCCCGAGAGCAACAGCACGTTCTGCAACCGCTTGCCCGGGGGCGAGGCGACCAGGTCAATGCCCGATTCGTGGACGTTCGTTTCGTCCGTCAGCCGCATCTCGCCGATGCCGCCTCCGAACAGCGTCTGGAAGATCTGGCGGAAATGGTCGTTGATCGCCACAAACGCCTCGGCGAACTTCTGCCGCGAGACCACGTCGATCTCCTGAATCGCTTTCTCCGTGTCGCGGATCGAATCGAGCAGGTCCTGGCGCTGTGCCGCGAGGAAGTCGTAGCGCTGCTGCGTCTCCTCGAACTCCTCGAGCGCATTCGGATTCACCGGACCCAGGGCCTCGATCCGGCTCTTCATCTCCTTGTACGCCGCCTCGGCCTGTTCCACGGCTTCGGGCTCGGGAGTCGCGTCGTCCTCCTGCCCCAACTCGTCGATCGCCACGCCGAGCTCATTGCGGCTGGTCTCGTCGAGGAATTTCAATTCCGCCTGCGCCCGGACCAGCTCCACTTCCACTTGCGACCGGCGCTCGCGCACCGTCTCCAGCGTGGCGCGCAATCCCTTCAGGCTTTCTTCCACCGCCGCCAGCGCCGTGCGGTGCTGCGACTCAGCCGACGCCAGCCGGTTCACGGCCGACTCGCGCTCCAGAATCTGCTCCTGCAGAACGGCCGCCTTGCGGTCCAGCTCGATGTTGTCCGACAGTAACCGCGCCCGCTCCACGGACCATTGCTCGATCTGCCGCTGCAGTTCCTGACGACGCGCTGCACGCTCGCGCAACTGGCTCTCGATGCGGAGAATCGCCGACTTCTCGGCCCGGCAGCGCTCGTCGAGGCCTGCCAGCTCCACCCGCGCCACGGCGTGTTCTTCCTGCGCCCGCGTGAATTCGCTCTCCAGCTCTTCGAGACCCTGGCGGGCGGTGTCGAGCGCTTCTTCCTCGGCCAGCCGCGCCTGCTCCTTCACAGCGACGGCTCCGAGGTTGCGCGTGCGCTGCTCGGCCGCGCGCCGGCCTTCCTGGTCGAGGCGGTTCAACTCGACCTGCGCCACCGACCGCCGCGACTGCGCCCGCGACAGCTCTTCCGCCAGCTTGCGCATTTCGTGGGTCAGCGCGACCGCATCCTTCTCGCACTTCTGCTGCGCCTGCCGCCGGACTTCGAGTTCTTCCTCCAGCCGCGCGATCTCTTCGTCAAGCCCCGCCAGCCGTGCGGTCTGCTCGTCGAGTTCTTTCTGGCGCGTCTTGAGCGACGCCGCCACGTCGCGGAGTTCGCGCTTCAGCCCCAGCGGACCGCTGCCGCGCTTGCGCCCGCCGCTCACGGTGTAACCGTGGTAGCAGATGCCGTCCTGCAGCAGGAAGTGCATTTCCGGATAGCGGGCGGCGAGGGCGCGGGCGGTTTCCCGGTCCTCCACGACATAGCAGGCGGCCATGCGCGGCAGCAGGTCGCGCGCCTGGTTGCCGAGTCCGTTGGCCAGGCGCAGGCGGTCGCTGAGCTTGGCGACCACGCCGGGTTCGGCGCGCAGGTCGGCCGCGACGGGCGCCGGCGCCGCCGGCTCGGGTTCTCCCGGCGGGTGCACGAGAAACGTCGCGCGCCCTTCGAGCCCGCCCTGGAGCAGGTTGATGCCGTGGTCGGCGGTCTCGCGGTTCTCCACCACGACGAACTCGAGTTCTTCGTGCAGGAACTCTTCGGCCGCCTTTTCGAAGCCCGTGTCCACTTCGACGAAGTCCGCCAGCAGGCCGGACGGCCGGAAGCCGTTCGCCCTGCCCTGCTCAACGGCGTTGAACAGGCGCTTGACCGTTTCGGTGGTGTAGGTGCGGTGCGCGATCACGTCCTGCAGCGAGTCGTGACGCGCCTTCAGCCGGGACGCATCCCCACGCAACTGGTCGATGGAGCGGCGCGTCTCGTGCGCCGTGCGCTTGTGCAGCCCGAGTTCTTCTTCGACGCGCCGCCGCTGCTCCTGGATTTCGGCGAGTTCTTCCTGGTGGCGGCGGGCGGCGTCCTGCGCGGCTTCCTTCGCCGCTTCAAGGCGCGCGACGTCGGTCTCCGCCGCCTCGGACTCGCGTGTGACTCGCGCCTTCTCGCGCTCGACACCGGCCAGGTATTCGTCGATCTGAGCCAGTTGGTTCTGCAGCGTGGACGCCTCGCCCAGCAGCCGCAGCACCGCGACGCGCCCCTTCTCCAGCGCCTGCTCGTGCTCCCGGACCCGCCCTTGCAGCACCTCGCGCGCCTCGTTGGCGGCCAGGCTGCGCTCGCGGGCGGATTCGGCCTTCAGCTCCAGGTCGCCGACCAGCGTCCGGTGGGTCGCCAACTCGGCTTCGAGTTCTCCGAGGCGCTTTTCAATCTGCTGCGACTCGGCTTCGCCCTGGGTGACGCGCTGCTCGATGGCGCCGCTCTGCCGCGCCTGCGATTCCAGGCGCCCGCGCGTGCGCTCGGCTTCCACGTTGAGGTCGGCCAACTGCTGCCGCGCTTCGGTGAGCCTTGCTTCGATGTCGAAGCAGGCCTGGCGCAGCCGCGCGTCTTCGCCTTCCTCGTGCGCGAGTTTCCCGGCCAGTTCCTGCCACGCCTGCGACGCCTGTTCGAGCGCGGTCTCGGCCGTGCCCGCGTCCTGGCGCAGGCGGCGGAACCGACCGGTCAGCATCACTCTGAGCCGCCCGTCGAGCTCGGCCTTCATCTCCGTGTAGCGCTTGGCTTTGGCCGCCTGCCGCTTCAGCGAGTTGAGCTGCCGGGTGACTTCTTCGAGGATGTCGTAGACGCGCGACAGGTTCTGCTTCGAGCTTTCGAGCTTGGCTTCCGCCAGCCGCCGGCGCGTCTTGTACTTCGTGATGCCCGCCGCTTCTTCAATAACGGACCGGCGGTCCTGGGGCTTGGAACTGAGCAACTGCCCGATTCGCCCCTGCTCGATGATGGCGTAGCTTTCCGGGCCCAGACCTGTCCCCATGAACAGGTCCTGGATGTCGCGCAGGCGGGCGTGCTTGCCGTCGATCAGGTATTCGCTGTCGCCGGAGCGGAAAAGGCGCCGCGTGATCGTGATCTCGGAGGGTCCGTGCCCGTTCTGGCCGTTGCCGTTGAGGTGCTTGCGGTCCGGGTCGACCAGCGTCATCGTGACCGACGCCAGCCCCAGCGCCTTGCGCTCGCGCGTGCCGGCGAAGATCACATCCTCCATCCGCGAGCCGCGCAGGCTCTTGGCGGACTGCTCGCCGAGCACCCAACTAATGGCATCGCTCAGGTTCGACTTGCCGCACCCGTTCGGTCCCACGACGGCGGCGATGCCCTCGCCGCTGAACCGCAGTTCGGAGCGATCGTAAAACGACTTAAAGCCCTGGAGTTCGACGCGTTTCAGTTTCAGCACAGCGGGTGTCCTTCTCCGTCAGAGATGTCACCATACTAAACGCGATGGGGGCAAAACGCAAGAACCCAGGGCTCTAGGGATTGCCCTTTATTGGGAAGCACTACCAGATGTAGTGTGCCCCTTGATCATCTCCGGCGTCCACGTCCGGAAGTCCGCGAGGAACGGGAGGATCGCTTCGACGAATGCCGCCAGGAACTTCTGGCCCTTCGCGGCGGTGGCCAGCTCCGGTTCTCCAAGCACGCCGGTGTCACTTAACTCGTGGAATTCATTGACGATCGCCACTGGGTTCGAGGCCTGCATGTCGATCACCCGGTAGGACATCGCCGCCCCCGGACCCGCCTTACGCGCCAGCGCCATGTCGACTTTGTGCGGCTGGATCGCCAACATCACGGACGTTTCCATCTCGCACGCATGGCCCACACCGCCCATGCCGGACTCGCGGATCTCCTTGAGCGCCTTGCCGGCGAGCCACCAATAAGATGCGAAGGTGACAAACAGGTCCGGGATGTGGCTGAACTCGGTCTTCAACTCACGCAGAGCGATCGGGACGGGCGCTTCGTTGCCGCCGTGGCCGTTCAACAGGAAGATGCGCCGCGCGCCGTGATGCACCATCGACCGGACGAGCGCCTTGACCACGTCGATGTAGACGCGCGGTTCCGCGCTGATGGTACCGGGGAACTTCATGTGATGCGGAGAGTGGCCAAGCCACATCGTGGGGGTGAGCAGCACGCCATCCCCTTCGTGCGCCTCGATCGCCCGGGCGAGGGCCGTGACGATGTCGGTGTCGGTGGTGACGCCCAGGTGGGGTCCGTGCTGTTCCAGGCTGCCGAGCGGCTGGATAACGATCGTCTTATTGAAATCGATCCGGCCGACTTCGGGCCACTTCATGTTCTCGAGAAGCATGCCCGTTATCATATCGAGGTCCGGGCGGGCCGCGCGGACGGGTCGGACCACCCGCATGGCACAATGACCTAAGGCCTATGAAGATTGCCATCGTCTTGCTTGCCGCCGTGTCCGCGTTGGCGCAGCAGAGTGGAAATCCCGGCGTGCCCGCGGCGCCCAGTTCTGATGAACGGGCCGGATGGTGGCTCCGCAGCACCGTGGGGCTCCAGAGTCTCGCCGTGGCGGGTCCTGTATCCGCTTGCTGGGGGACGTCCCGCAATATCCCTGTCGAATGGGAACGGAGTGTGGAGGGGTTCGGCCGCCGCTATGGTAACCGTCTGATCGGCGTGAGCATGTCGAACGGGATTGAGGCCGGTCTGGGCGCCGCCTGGGGCGAGGATCCGCGGTACCACACCGACCATTCCGGCTCGTTTGGCTCGCGCGTTGGTCGTGCGGTGAAGGGGTCATTCTTCGCCCACTACAACGGCGGACAGCAGCGCTTCGCCGCGGCCCGTCTGGCCGGGATCGCGGGAAACAACTTCATCCAGAACGCCTGGCTGCCGCAAAGCGTCAACGGCCCGAATGACGCCCTGGTCCGGATGTCGGTCGGGTATGGGGGACGCATGGTCGGCAACCTGTTCGCCGAGTTCATGCCGGACATCAAGCGCCTGGTCCGGCGGCGCTAGCTGACTGGGCCGGCGCCTCCCGCGCGGATCGCGGTTCCATTTGCTGTTAGGCACGATCCGCCGCTGAATTCGAAACCTCGGCAATCGCGTCGAGCACTTCCTTAACTGTCTTTGGATGAAGCATCGCCCCGGCGTGAAAGGGAACGACGACTCTTCTCGTTCCAGCTTGGTAAATGCGATGACTGCCCTTCGACCGAAGCCAGACGAAACCCGCACGTAGAAGCATCGCCTCGACCTCAGGAGCGGTCAAGCGGGGAGCCTTAGGCATGGACTTCGATAGACGTAGTGAGCACCAATTGATGGGGAGACGTCAGACGCTCCTCATCGGTCAGTGTCTCCAGGAAGAGTTCGGCTGCCTCCCGGATGTTGGACAAGGCCTCTTCGACCGTGGCTCCCTGAGACTGGCAGCCCCGTAATTCCGGACACCATGCGTAGCAGCCATCCTGGTCCTGTTCAATCACCACGCTGATCCTGCGCGTCATGACATCATTTTATCCCTGCAACTACCGCGTTCCGCCTTTCCAGCCTGCAAGGCTAGCGCGTGGGTTTCCCAAACGCGTAAAGCGCCGCCGCGGTCCGCACATAAATCACGCCTTGCGAGAGCGCCGGCGTGGCAAAGACCGGTTCGCCGAGATCGTTCACCTTCAGCACTTCCCACTCGCGGCCCGCCTTCAGGACCGCCACTTTACCCTCTTCGCTGGCGACGTAGAGCCGGCCCTCGGCGGCCACCGGGGACGACGAATACGGGTCCACAGCGCCGTCGACACGCCCCATCTTCGCCACCTCGCCGGACTCCGCGTCAAAGGACGTCAGAATGCCGCCGTTCCGGATAACGTACAGGGTCCCGTCATAAAGAAGAGGAGACGGAATCACGCCTACAAAGTTCTTCTCGTAGCGCCACAACTCCCGCGCCCGGACCGCCTTGGACTTGGCGTCCGGTTCGAGACGGAAGGCTTGCAGGCGCGACGGGGTGCTGATCTTCCGGAACGCCGCCTCCCACTCCTCCGAGGTCACCGTTCCGTCCCGGTCTCCTTCGTACTTCCCGATGTGGATCAGCAGGGGCTCGACGCCGTATTCTTCGGGCGTCAGCTTGCCGTCGCCATCCTTGTCGAAACGCTTCAGCGGACCCGCGAATGGAGACGGCGTTTCAAAACCGTAGCCGAACGCATAGATCGTATCGCCCGCCAACGCAGGGCTGGCCACGATGGCGGGGCTCAGCTCCTCGCTATGCGGAACCCGCGCGCCGTTTTGCAGGTCATATCCAGCCAGTTTGCCGCTGCTGACCGTCAGCAGGTAGGGCTTGGCGCCGGCCGGCCGGTGGAGCACCGGGGTCGCCCAACCGCTGCGCGCCAGCCGTTCTGTCTTCCACAGAATCTCCCCGTTCCTGGACGCAAAAGCCGCCACGTATGGATTCTCCTCCTGGTCAACCTGGAGAACCAGGGAGTCGCCGTTCAGGATGGGGCTCGACGACACCCCCATGGAGTTCGAAAACGGCCCCAGCGCAACCTTCCAGCGCAGCTTTCCGGCCGGATCGTACGAGAGGAGGCCGAGTTCCGCGAAGAACACGTAGACGTTCTCGCCATCGGTGACCGGAGTCGGCGCCGCCGGCTCGTTCAACTTGTGGAGCACGGTCGTTCGCGCGCGGTCTTCGGACCGTTCCCAGAGCAGCTTCCCCGAGGCCCGGTCGAAGCATTGCGTGAACAGCTTGCCGTCGTCGAACGCGGTCACGAAGACACGGTGCTTCGTGAGCACGGGAGACGACTTCCCGGGTCGCACCGGAGCCTTCCAGAGCAGGTTTTCGTCCGGGCCGAACTCGACCGGGAAGCCGGTATCCGTGGAGACGCCTGTGCCGTTGGGACCGCGGAAGCGCGACCACTCGTCCGCCCACGAAGCGTGCGGACACACCAGGCACAGCACCAGCAAGAGAGCTTTCACAGTCGATATCCCTCCACGACGTTCAACGAGATATACCACGGAACCCGGCAAATGCCGCGATCACAGAGATGACCAGCAGGACCGGATAGATCAGCAGCAGGTCGATACCGATATTGCATTCGCCCGAACACAGAATCCGCTCGTGCATCAGCCACTCGTACCCGCCGTAGGCGGCCCAGCATGCGGTTGCAACGAGCCGCGAGGACAAAGGCAACCCAGGGAAAGGCGATGAGGATTCCGATCATGGCCGCTCGCCGCCGTGGCGCGCGCCGTTGGCCTCCACCGAGAGGTACCAGGGAAACCGCTGCGAGTTGCGGAACAATTGCGCGAACAGTTTCAACCGGTCGGTGACCTTCGCCTCCTGCGTCTGCCACTCGAAGCTCTCGAGGGCGACGTCCCAGTACTTCTTCTCACCGCTGGTCTCGGCGATGTAGGCGAGGCCCGGCGTGAGCATCACGGAATGCACGGGGGCGTTCCGGAAGCGCCGCCGCGCGGGATCCCACTCGCGAGGGTTGGCGAAGATCCAGTCCGCGGCGCGCCGCATGTAGCCCGGCATCTCGGGACGCCCAAGTGCTTGCGAGGCTTGCGCCATGCCTTCGAGCGCGATGCCGTACATCCAGGACTGGTGGCTGTAGCCTCCTTTGAACACCGGGTCCCACACGACGCGCGGGTTGAGGCGCGCGAGTTCCTGGACGTTGCCGTCCTGCCACGCCTGCACGCAGTCGACAATCCAATGGACGCGGTCGAGGTACTTCTTCTCTCCGAACACCTCCCACGCCTTGAGCATCGCGAACAGGCCGTGTCCAATCGAGCGGGTATTGCTGTGCAGGTCGAGGCCGTTGTACTCCGTGCCGAAGCCGGACGACAGCCTCGCTACGTCGCGCGACCACAGGTCGCCCGTGAGCAGCCAGCGGTCGAACAGGCTCTCGTTCTTGTAGAACGCCCAGCTTGTCGAGGAGATGAACACGCCGTTCGAGTAGCGGGTCCAGTGGTTGAGGCCGGGGCCCGTGCGGGCGGCGCCGTGCCGCGTGGGGTCAATTTCGTAATGCGAGATATCGACGTCGGCCAGGTGCGCCGCCGCCTCGATCGCCATGCGGAACGATTTCATGTCGCCGGTGCGGAAGAAATGCAGGAACAGCGCGTGCGGGAAATCGTAATACTCCGTCTCCCAGTGGATTCCGTAGTCGGGCTTGGCATCGTCGGCGATCAGTTTGTGCATGGCGTCGCCGAAATTCAACATGCCGTACTCGTCGTAGCGGCGTCCCTGGAACGTGAAGCCGCTGTCTCGCTTCTTGAGCACGGCGTCGCGCGAATCGGCGAGCCAGCGGTCATAGCGCTGGACGAGCGGCCAGTATTTCGGCAGGATCGCCTCGGGCGACGATTCCACGAGGCGTCCCAGGGCCTTCGTGTCGCGGGTGTACCACTTGGGCGGCGCCACCGCGTACACGGGATCGTCGAGATGCGCGGAGAGGTTGCGGCCGTCGAGCGACAGCAGGATCTCATGCGTCTTGGCGACGCCGGTATAGATGTTCTGCGGCCGCGCCGTTTCCGGGAACAGGGCCAGGCGCATGAGTCCGCCGGGCTGGACGGCGAAGCCTTTCGGATACAACTGCCAGAACCAGCGCAGCCCGACGCCGATGCCGCCGGCCTCGAACCAGCCGGTACGCCTCGGTTCGGCGCCAAGCTGCTCGACGGCGAACGGCTGCGCGGCGCCGGTGAGCCGCGCCTGGAGCCAGAGACCGTCGAGACGGACGAAGTCGCTCATCTCGCGCCCCTGGCGATTGACGAAGCTGTGGATGAGGCGCACGTGGCTCTGTCCCGCGTAGGCGACGATGCGGAGGACGTAGTCGAGCGCGCGATCCTCGCGGTCCACCCAGCCGTGCGAGCCGGTGCGCTTCAACACCACGCGCAGCGGCGATTGTTCTTCGACGATCAGGGACGACCGTTCCCACTGGCTGGCCTTGTAGATCCGCTCGTCGGACCGCAGCAGAAAATCCGCGCCGCGGAGCGCGCCGGCATCGAGAAACGGCCCGTTACGGTGCGCCGTAAAGGTGACGGTTCCGGTGTTGACGCGCACGGCGTCCGGCGACGCCTCGACGGCGAGCGTGGCAGACGGAGCGGGCGCGGGCACGGTGGACGTGCGCACGCGGTAGACGGCGCGGCCACCAGCAGGCGCATTCGCGAAGAAATCGACATGGACCCACTGGATGGACCGGTCGTCCCCCCAGAAATTCACGGGGCGGAAATGGGCGGGAACGGCCTTTCCATCCGGGTCGAACAACCGCAGGGTTGCGGCATCGCGCAGTGCGCCCTTGGGGAGCGGAACGCCAGCTGTGACGGGCTCGGCGGAGCGCGCCACACCCGCGGGTTCGTCGATGGTCAGGGGAATATCGATGGGCTGGGCGGCAAGGAGGCAGCCGCCGAGGAACAAAAAGAGTGCCGGATACTGCATGGGACCTCCCGGTGTCCCCAAGTATATCCGGAAGGCGGCGTCAGGGTGGATCTGCTATTCTGCGCATTCAGGCGTTCTTTTTTGAGTTCGGACGTTCGGAGGGTCGTATCCTTGGACTTGGTTGCGAAAATCGCGCGGGCCGGCTTCTGGATTGGAGCCGTTCTGCTGGGCGGCGGCCTGTCCGCTCAGTCCATCATCACGACGTTCGCCGGTGTGGGCATCGAGTTCCCGCCGGCGGGTGTCCGGGCGCTGGATGCGCCGGTTGGGGCGCCCGGCCAGTTGGTCCCGGACGGGCAAGGGAATCTCTACTTCACGTCGCATTACATCGGCGGGTCGGTCATCTTTCGTCTGGACGCTTCGGGAAACCTGACGAGAATCGCCGGCACCGGGCGGACCGGCTATAGCGGAGACGGAGGGCTGGCCAGCGCCGCACTGTTTTCCAGGATCGGCGGCCTCGCCTTCGACGGAGCCGGAAACCTTTACGTCGCGGATAGCAACGGCAACCGCGTGCGCAAGATCGATACGCATGGCATCGTCTCGACCGTGGCCGGGAGCGGTTTTTGGGACGGCAGTGGTTCGACCATAGGCGGCGACCGCGGTATCGCCCTACCGCCACCGCCTCCGGCGCCTCTCACCTTCGATGCGATCGGCAACCTCTACATCTACGATGGCGCCAAGGGACGGATCGCGAAGGTGGATCTCGGCGGAACGGTCACGACTGTAGCGGCGGTCGGCGGGTATGGCTTCGGCGGCGAAGGGGAACCGGCCACATCGGCGAGTCTGGGTGCGCCTTGGGGTTTGGCAGCCGACCCCGCAGGGAACCTCTATGTTTCCGACGGACACTTTCACCGGGTGAGACGGGTCGATGCGGCGGGGAACATTGCAACCGTGGCCGGTACTGGAACCAAGGGCTTCGGCGGAGATGGCGGCCCGGCTGTACAGGCTGAGTTGAACGGCCCGGCCGGCCTTGCCTTGGACACGGCAGGGAACCTCTATATCTCCGACTCGGGGAATGCAAGGATCAGGAAGATCAGCCCCAGCGGCCAGATCTCCACCGTAGCCGGGAACGGCGTCTTCGGATTCGCCGGAGACGGGGGCCCGGCGTTGCAAGCGCAACTGAACGGCGCCGAGGGAGTGGCGGTGGATAGTGCGGGAAGTCTGTTTATCGCCGACCGGGACAACCGCCGGATCCGGAAAGTCAACTCAGCGGGGATGATTACGACGATCGCCGGAAACGGAACCGCCCAGTACCTTAGGGACAACGGTCCGGCAACGGCGGGCCAGTTCCTTTTTCCGGGTGGCGTGGCCGTCGACCCATTGGGCAATGTCTACGTCTCCGACACGGAGCACCACCGCGTCCGCAAAGTCGACACAGCCGGCTGGATCACAACGTTCGCCGGCACTGGCGAGCCCGGATCCGGCCGGACGGATCGCCACCGTCGCCGGTGACGGACACTACACGTCGCCGAGTTCTCTCAGCGATCCGGAATCCGTCGCCCTGGACGACGAAGGAAACCTGTACATCGCCGATACTGGCAACAACCTGGTCTGGAAACTGAATCCGGCTGGACAGTTGAGCCCGGTTGCAGGATCCCAGTGGGGTGGCGGTTTCCAGGGTGAGGGGATCCAGGCAACGGGAGTCCGCCTGTCGCAGCCCAAGGACGTTGCGATCGGCCCGGATGGCAATCTGTACATCGTCGATTCCGGCAGCAGCCGGATCCTGATGGTCGATAGAACGACGAATATCCTCCACCGGGTAGCGGGCGGCGGCATCAGCGGAGCAGCGGGAGATGGAGGGCTGGCGGTGAACGCAGGATTGCTCTTTCCCGTAGGCTTGGGTTTCGATGCCGCCGGAGACCTTTACATCGCGGAGTTGTACCATATCCGGAGGATTGACCAGTCCGGAACCATTTCCAGGGTAGCGGCGGTCACGATCGGCTATGGAGGAGATGGCGGGCCTGCCTTGCTGGCCTTTCTCTCAAGGCCGCAAGATCTCGCATTCGACGCAGCCGGAAATCTGTATATCGCGGATTCCGGCAATCATCGCATCCGGCGCGTGACGAATCCGGGTGTGCCTCCCACCGTGATCGTGACCACCGAGCCCGTCGGCCGTACGATCACCGTCGGAGGCACATCACGAGTGGCGCCGCTCTTCGAATGGTGGGCTCCGGGCACCCAGCACGCTCTGGACGTTCCTACGCCACAAGTAGGAATCAGGGGGCGCTACCGCTTCAGCCACTGGAGCCAGGGTGGCGCGAAGGCGCAAACGATTACCGTGCCGGACTCCCCCACCACGTACACGGCGCACTTGCTAACCGACTACCAGATCGCGGTAACTACGGTCGGCTTGGGGACCGTCACCTTCGAGCCGCCGTTACCGCCGGATCGCTTTTACCAAGCCGGCACGATGGTGACGGTCAAGGGCGCGCCCGCGCCTGGGTGGGAATTCCGGGGCCTGAGCAGCGATGCGTTCGGTCCAGGCGCAACAACCTTCACCGTTGGAGGGCCGCACGACATCACCGCCACCTTCAGGGCCGTGAATCCGAACCCCGATCCGTCCGGCCCGCTGCGGTTCGTCGCCGTGACGCCGTGCCGGGTGATGGATACGCGTCCCGGCGAGGGCAAGATCGGTCCATTCGGAGCCCCGGCGCTGAGCGGCGGACAAACGCGCGCCGTAGCGATTCCCGCGGGCGGCTGCGGGATTCCAGGCAGCGCCGCCGCCTATTCCTTGAACGTCACGGTGGTGCCCTCCGGGCCCCTGGCGTACCTGTCGCTCTGGCCGGCGGGCCAGCAGCAGCCGCTCGTGTCGACGCTGAATTCGTTCGAGGGGCGGGTAGTCGCCAACGCCGCCATCGTGCCCGCTGGCGATGCAGCCGCGGTGAACGTCTTCGTCACCGACGAGACGCATGTGATCCTCGATATCAACGGATATTTCTTACCGTAGCCACGCCAGCCGGAACACCGTCCAGAGGATCTTCACCCCGGCGCGGACGCTCGCCTTCGCGTTTCCCGACACCTTGCTCACCCCGATCCGCTTCGCGTAGGAGACCGGGACTTCTTCCACGCGCAGCCCGTGCTGCACCGCCTTCACCTGCATCTCGATCGTCCAGCCGTAATTGCGGTCGCGCATGCCGATCCGCGCCAGGGCTTCGGCGCGGATCGCCCGGAAGGGCCCGAGGTCCGTGTAGCGATGCCCGTACAGTATCCGGATCAGGAAAGTCGCCAGGGCGTTGCCGAAGCGCTGGTGCGGCAGCAGGGCGCCCGGCTCGGCTTCGCCCAACGTGCGGGAACCAATCACGAGGTCCGCACGTCCTTCGGCGATAGGAGCCAGCAGGCGCGGCGCTTCGGCCGGATTGTCGCTGGAATCGGCGTCCATGAAAACGACCACGTCGATTTCCGGCGGCAAATGGGCCATCGCCTTGAGGCAGGCGGCCCCGTATCCGCGTTCCGGTTCGTGGACGACGGTGGCTCCGGCGGCGCGGGCCGCTTCGGCGGTGCCGTCGGTCGAGCCGTTGTCGGCGACCAGGATCGCTTCGTAGAGTCCCGGCGGGACGCGCGCGAGTGTCCGGCCGATGACGGCCTCTTCGTTGAGCGCCGGAATGATCAGGGCGGCCCTGAGCGAAGACGTCTCAGCCATGCGTATAATCGACTCTCAGGAAGCCAGAATGCCGGAAGAGATGGAGCCGGAAGACATCGACAAGGCACAGCCCGGCCGGTCGCCGTTCTCTGGGATGCTGTCCCTGATGCGCGACGTCGCGGTCTCGGTGGTGCTCGCGGTCGTGCTGATCGTCTTCATCTACCAGCCGGTCAAGGTGGAAGGGACGAGCATGATGCCTTCGCTCGTCGACCAGGAGCGCATCTTCATCAACAAGTTCACCTACCGCTTCGGCATCGGCGACATCGAGCGCGGCGACCTGGTGGTGTTCTGGTTCCCGATGGACCGCTCGAAGTCGTACATCAAGCGCGTGATCGGGCTTCCCGGCGACATCGTGCGGATCGACGACGGACAGGTCTTCGTCAACCGCCGGCCGCTCGATGAACCCTATGTTCCCGCGGAGTATCGCGACCACCAGTCGTATCCGGAAACCCAGGTCCCGCGCGGCAAGTATTTCGTTCTCGGCGACCACAGGTCGTCTTCGAACGACAGCCGCTCGTGGGGTATGGTTGACCGCGAGTTTGTTTACGGCAAGGCGGTGTTCGTCTACTGGCCCCTCGATAAGATGGGCCGCGTGCACTAACGGCGGAACAGCCACAACAGCAGAGTCAGCACGGCGCTGAGCAGCAGCGACGTCGCCAGCGGAAAATAGAAGACCGAGTTCCTGCCGCGAAACTCGAAGTCCCCCGGCAGGCGTCCCAGACGCAACGGCAGCTTGTCGGCGAACGTCACGGCCAGGCCCGCGGCGAGCAACACGAGCCCCGCGATGATGAGCATCCGCCCCATACATTTCCAGTTTAGTCGCCGTCAAGGGTAGGTAATCTTCCCCAGAATCACGGCATGGCGCGCGCCCGTGGCCGCGGGCACACTCGCCGGACGCCGGTGCCAGGTCTCGTGCGCCAACAGCGCGAACGCGATTGCCTCCTTGGCGTCCGGATGAATGCCGTAGTCGGAGGAGGGGCAGAGCCTGGTTCCGTCGAGGAAGGCGGCCAACTGCGCCATCAACCGCGTGTTGTGCAAGCCTCCGCCTGAGACGATCACTTCCGTAGCCCGGGGCACGAATCGCTTGACGCCACCGGCGATCGTCGCGGCAGTCAGGGCCGTGGCGGTGGCGATCAGATCGCGCACCGGCAACCCCGTGGCTGTCAGCCGCGCCACGAACTCCCGGCCGTACTGCTCACGACCGGCGGATTTCGGGGGCTTGCGCTTGTAGTACGGGTCGGCGAGCAGTTCGTCGAGCAGACCGCGATGGACTGTGCCCTGCGCGGCGAGGTGGCCGTCGCGGTCGAAACGCTGGCGCCCTCCGGTGGCGGCCCCGGCCAGCGCATCGATCACCATGTTGCCGGGACCGGTGTCGAATGCCAGTCCGGTGCGCGTGGCCGTGACGTTGGCGATCCCGCCGATGTTCAGCGCGACCCGCTCGGCGCCGTCGTTGCCGAACAGGCGGCAGTCGACGAAAGGAACCAGCGGCGCGCCCTGCCCGCCCGCCGCGATGTCGCGTGGGCGGAAGTCGGAAACCACGGGCACGCCGAGTTCTTCGGCGATCACGGCCGCTTCCCCCACTTGCAGCGTGGCGACACCGCCCTCGTGGTAAATCGTCTGGCCGTGACACCCCACCAGTTCGAGCGATGCTTCCGCGATCTTCGCGCGGCGGCAGGTTCCCGCGATCGCGCGCGCGTACCGCCGCCCCAGGTCGAAGCCGAGCCGCGCGATGGCCGCGGTGGTCGTGGCCGTGTTCGAGACGCCGAGGATCGCGTCGCGCACGGCCTTCGGGTACGGCACCGTCTCGAATGCCAACGTCTCGACGCGCTTCCCGTGGATGTCGGTGACCGCCACGTCGATGCCGTCGAGCGACGTCCCGCTCATGACTCCGGCTACCCGCATGAGTTCTTCAACTCCTGTTGTAACTCATGCAGGATCTGCAATGCTTCCACCGGACGCAACTCGTCGATGTTCAACTCACGGATGCGGGAGGCAAGCGTGTGTCCCACGGGCTCGAAAAGCTGGATTTGAATGGGTCCGGACGGTTCCGGTTCGAGCTCCCGCGTCACGGTCTGTTCGCTGCGCTCGTGCAGCTTGAGCACTTCGCGCGCGCGATGGATCACGGCGGGAGGCAGTCCCGCGAGGCGCGCCACTTCGATGCCGTAGCTGCGGTCCGCGCGGCCCGGTTCAACTTTGCGCAGGAAGAGAATCTGGTCCCCCGCCTCTTTCACCGTGACGTGCAGGTTGCGCACGCCGTCGAGCCGGTCGGCGAGTTCGGTGAGCTCGTGGTAGTGCGTGGCGAACAGCGTTTTGGCGCGGGTGCGCGCGTGCAGGTACTCGACCACGGCCCAGGCCAGCGCGAGGCCGTCGTAGGTGGAGGTGCCGCGTCCGATTTCATCGAGGATGACCAGGCTGCGGTCCGTCGCCGAATTCAGGATGACGGCGGTTTCGGTCATCTCGACCATGAACGTGGACCGGCCGCGCGCGAGGTTGTCCGACGCGCCAATGCGCGTGAAAATGCGGTCGACCAAGGGCAGGACGGCGCGCGTGGCCGGCACGAACGAGCCCATCTGCGCCATCAGCGCGATCAAGGCGGTCTGCCGCAGATAGGTCGATTTGCCACCCATGTTAGGACCGGTGATGACGGCGATGTGACCGGCTTCGCCCCCCAGTTGGAGATCGTTCGGAATAAAGCGGGTGTCGGCGGCGAGGCGTTCGATCACCGGGTGGCGGCCGCCCATGATCACCATGTCTTCTGCTTCTGTGAACTCCGGCCGGGTGTAGCGCGCCTCGGCGGCCGCCTGCGCCAGCGCCGCCGTCAGGTCCAGTTCCGCAATGGCGGAGGCGGTGCGGCGGATATCCTTCGCGTGCGCCGCGGTATTCTGGCGCAACGATTGAAACAGATCGCGCTCAATCGCGAGGATCTTCTCCTCCGCCGCCAGCACCTTGCGCTCCAGTTCCTTGAGTTCGGGCGTGGTGAAGCGCTCGGCGTTGACGAGTGTCTGCTTACGCTCGTAGTCGGCGGGTACCAGCGGCAGGTTCGGCTTCGAGACTTCGATGTAGTAGCCGAACACGTTGTTGAAGCGCACCTTGAGTGAGGCAATGCCAGTACGCTGCCGCTCGCGTGCTTCCAGTTGCGCGATGTAGCGCCGCCCGTTCTGGCTGAGGTCGCGCAGCTCGTCGAGTTCGGCGTTGCAGCCGGCACGGATCACGCCACCGTCGGCGAGCGTCACAGGAGGTTCGTCGGCGATCGCATCGAGAATCGCCGAAGCGACGTCAGTGAGCGGATCGAGTTGTTCGAGCATGGCCGCCAGCCGGGCCGTCCGGCAGACGCCGCACCGGTCGCGCAATGCGGGCACACGCGCCAGGGACTTGCCGAGCGCCAGCAGGTCGCGCGGTCCGGCGGTCCCCAGCGTCACCTTAGCCAGCAGGCGCTCGAGGTCGAGGATGTGTTCCAGTTCTTTGCGCACCTCGGCGCGGCGGATTGTGTCCCCGTGCAGTTCGCCGACCGCGTCGAGGCGCGCCTCGATCTCCTCGCGATCGAGCGACGGGCGCAACAGACGCTGGCGCAGGAGCCGTCCGCCCATGCCGGTGGCAGTGCGGTCAAGCGCGGCAAGCAGCGTCACTTCCTGGCCCGACCCGAGATCCCCCGAGAACAGTGGCTCGATCAACTCCAGGTTGCGGATTGTGACCGCGTCGAGCGCCATCGCGTGGGCGCGGTCGTAGGGCGTGGGCAGATCGAGATGGTCGAGCGCCGAGCGCTGCGTATCGCGCAGGTAATGCAGGATCGCGCCCGCGGCCCGCACGCCAACGGTGTAGCCCGCGAGGCCGCAGCCATCCAGGCTGTGGAGGCGGAAGTGGTCGCGCAGGGTGCGGTCGGCATGGTCGTGGCCAAAGATCCAGTCGTCAACCGGTGTATTCACGCAGCGCCCGGTGACCGAAGGTTCAGCCAGCAGCGGAGCGCTCGCGGGCAGCAGGATTTCGCGCGCGCCAAGCTGTTCGAGGGCGGCTTCCGCTTCGGCCGCATCCAGTTCCGTGACGCGGAACTCGCCCGTCGAGATGTCGACATGCGCCAATCCGGCGCGCGGGCCGGTCTTGCACAGAGCCGCGAGGAAGTTGTTCTCCCGCGCCCGCAGCAGGTTCGAGTCCGTCGCCGTCCCCGGCGTGACAATCCGCGTGATCTCGCGGCGCACGAGCTTGCGCCCGGCGGCGGGGGCCTCCATCTGCTCGCAGAGCGCGACCCGGTACCCCTTCTGGATCAGCCGTGCGATGTAGCCTTCGGCGGCATGATGCGGGACGCCGCACATCGGGACAGGCTCGCCTTTGTCTTTGTTGCGCGAGGTGAGCGTGATCTCGAGTTCGCGGGCAGCCGTAATCGCGTCTTCGAAGAACAGCTCGTAGAAGTCGCCGAGGCGGAACAGCAGCAGCGCGTTCGGCGCCTGCTGCTTGGCGGCGTGATACTGCCGCATCAGCGGCGTCGACGGTTCGGCGCTCATCTCTTATGCATAGATCCCGCGGAGCCGGATCGCAAATGCCACGCGGTCCAGGGCCAGCATGTAAGCGGCGATCCGGTTGTTCACTTCGTGACGGTCGCCGTAGGTGACGACCGCGTCGAAGCCTGATTCAATGATCTCCGCCAGGCGCGTGTTCACCATATCCTCGTTCCAGAAGAAACCTTGGCGGTCCTGGACCCATTCGAAATACGACACGGTGACGCCGCCGGCATTGGCCAGAATGTCGGGGATCACGAACACGCCGTGCGACTGCAGGATGTCGTCGGCGGCCGGTGTGGTCGGCCCGTTCGCGCCTTCGCAGAGGATGCGCGCGCGGATCTTCGCGGCGTTGCGCGAGGTGATCACGTTCTCGGTCGCCGCCGGAATCAGTACGTCGCATTCGAGGAACATCGCTTCGTGCCGGTCCATGTCTTCGCCGCCGGAAAACTCCAGAATCGAGCCCGTCTCACGGCGGTGCCGGAGCAGCGCTTCGATGTCGAGTCCCTTGGCGTTGTAGACGGCGCCGTCGTATTCGATGATCGCCACAATCTTGAACCCCGCCCGGCTCATGAGGCGCGCCGCCATGCCCCCGACATTGCCGAACCCCTGAATCACGACGCTGGCGTCGGCCGGGTCGATGCCGAAGCGGCGGAGCGCCTTGAGCGTCACCAGCATGCACCCGCGGCCGGTCGCTTCGGGGCGTCCGCGCGACCCGCCCAAGTCCATCGGCTTTCCGGTAACGACGGCCGTTGTGGTGTGGCGCGCGTGCATGGAATAAGTGTCCATGATCCACGCCATGGTCCGTTCGTTGGTGTTCACGTCCGGCGCCGGCACATCCCGTTCCGGCCCGATGAAGTCGATCAGTTCCGCCGTGTAGCGCCGCGTGATCCGTTCGAGTTCGGAATCGGAGAGAATCGTCGGATCGCAGATGACACCCCCTTTGGCGCCGCCAAACGGGATGTTGACCACGGCACACTTCCACGTCATCCAGGCGGCCAGCGCACGGACTTCATCCAGCGTCACATCTGGAGCGTACCGGATACCGCCCTTGCCCGGCCCGCGCGCCACGGAGTGCTGCACGCGGTATCCGGTGAACACTTCGAGCCTCCCGTCATCCAGCATGATCGGAATGTGCACGGTGATCTCCCGCGATGGCGAGCGCAATACTTTGCGCATGCCGTCGTCCAGGTTGAGGCGGCAGGCGGCCTCGTCAAATCGCGCGGCGGCGGCGAGCCACGGATTGGTCTCTTCGGCGTAGGAGAGGGTGGGCATCGGTCGGGGAGCCTCAGCCCCCATTATCGCGTCCCGCCGCTGGATTGAAGAGCAGCGGCGATTCTGACGATAATGAACCTATGCGACTGCTCTCATGCGCCGTGCTGGCTTTCGGTCTGGCGGCAGCGCCGCTTGCCGCGGAGTCGAAGGGCAAATCGAACGAGGACGCGGCACGACTGCAGAGCGAGCTCGACCGTTTGAAGAAGACGGAGAAACCGCCGAAGGCTGGCGTCCGCGCCGCGCGTGCGGAGAAGCCTGCAAAGAAGCGCGCCAACATCGATCCCGCGCCTCCATCCTCCCGGAAGCGGCCCGCAAAATAGCACGGTCATCAGGCGTCCGGTTCGCCTTCAGTTGCGAACGTTCTCATCCCTCTCCTGCGATGCTACCCTGAAAGGACGTCTCATGGAATGCCAGTGCGTCCGCCACACGGACCTGCCGCACACGACGCGCCTGTTCGCCGACTCCGTGTACGATTTCCCCCAGGTGGCGGCGTTCTACCGGCATGCTCCCGGCGATCCGGCCTCATTCGCCAGAGCGGCCAGTGAGATTCGCTTCCAGCCCGAGCAGCGCCGGCGCCTCGTTCAGGCGCTCGAAGCGCTGAACGGACCTAGCGAAACCCTGGACCGGCTGAAGCAGCCGGGCACCGTCGCGGTCGTGACGGGGCAGCAGGTGGGCCTGTACTCCGGCCCGATCTACACAATCTACAAGGCCCTGACGGCGGTCCGGCTCGCCCGAAAGCTTTCTGACGAGGGAATCCCCGCCGTACCGGTCTTCTGGCTGGCCACCGAAGACCACGACTTCGCCGAAGTCAGCCGCAGTTGGATATTCACGTCCGCCTACGACCTGGCCGGTTTCCATGTGGAGTCGCCCGCCGGGGACAGGGCTCCCGTGGGGCCGCTCCCCCTTGCCGACCCGCCGAATGCCGCGTTGCGCGGGGTGCTGGCGGATTTTCCTTACGGGAAGAAGTGGCCGCGATGGTGGACCAGTGCTACCGGCAGGGCGAAAGTCTTGGCGGCGCGTTCCGGCGCCTCCTCCAGGAAGTGCTGTCCGGCTTCGAGATCCTGTTCGTCGACCCGATGCATCCGGCGATGCGCGACTTGGCCGCGCCGTTTCTCGCCGAAGCCCTGCGGCAGGCCGAGGATCTCTCCGCTGCCGTCGAAGTGCGGAACCGGGCGCTGGAGGCCGCCGGCTACCATGCGCAAGTCCACTGGGACCGGCAAACATCGTTCGTTTTCCTGCTCGAAGACGGCCGGCGCCAGGCTCTGAAGCGGAACGGATCGAGCTACCTGCTGGGCGCGCGCAAGCTGTCCGCCGACGAGCTGATCGGCCGTGCCGGGCAGCTTTCCCCGAATGCCCTGCTGCGTCCGGTGATCCAGGACGCGATGCTCCCGACAGCCGCCTACGTCGGCGGACCCGCGGAACTGGCCTACCTGGCGCAGTCCGAGGTGCTGTACAGCCGCCTCCTGGGCCGGATGCCGGTGGCCATCCCGCGCGCCGGGTTCACTCTGTTCGACGCCCGCGCCGCCAAGCTGGTCAAGCGCTACGGTTTGGGAAGCTGCCCGAACCCGCTCGCCGATCTCCTGGCTGGAGAAGACCACGTGCGCGCGAGGATCGCCGCCAAACTGGCGCCGCCGGAACTGGCCGGATCGATGGCCGCCGCCCGTGAATCGACCGCCCGCGCCCTGGACCGGCTCGCCACTGATCTGGTGGCCTACGATCCGACGCTCGCCGCCGCGCTCGCCAAGAGCCGCCGCAAGATCGAGCACCAGTTGGAGCGCATCGAAGGCCGCATCGGCCGCGAGACGCTTCGTCGCGATACCCGCGCCGCAGCGGACGCCCGCTTTCTGTCGAACCTTGTCTACCCCGGCAAGCATCTCCAGGAACGCGTGTATTCAGTGCTGCCGTTCCTGGCCCGTTTCGGCCTCGACCTGCCCGCCCGGATCTACGAACACATCCAGCCGGGCTGCGCCGATCACCAACTCGCTATCCTTTAGCCGCCAGACTGGTGAGAAGCTGTTCGTAGGCGTCGGTGACCGCGTCCCAGGAGTAGCGTTCCCTGACCCGCTCGATTGCCCGCTGCCGCCAGAGGTCGCGCTCCGCTTCGGGCATCGCCAGGACCCGCTCGATCGCCTCCGTCAAACTGTCCAGCGTGAACGGGATGCCAGCGCCTCCGGCGACCTCGGCGTTCTCCGGCGTGTCCAGGTAGAGCACGAGAGCGCCGCGTCCCATCGCTTCGATCAGCGCCGGGTGCGTCCCGCCGACTTCGGTTGCGTGGATGTAGGCGAAACAGTGGGACCCCAGTTCCCGGTAGCCCTCGCCGTAGATTCCCCCCGGCATCACAACGCGCGGGTCGCGCGTGTCGCGGACGCGGCGGATGTACTCATGCGCGTAGGGAGCGTCGCCGATCAGAGCCAGTTTGAGGTCTGTCGCGGTTCTTTCGAATGCCTCCCGGACGGCGAGCGGGTTGTTCTCCGGCTCCATGCGGCTCACGTAGAGGAAGTAGCGCCCTGGAGCAAGACCAAGCCGTTCGAGGGTGGCGGCGCCTGCCACCTTTCCCAGTTCGGCGCCGTAAGGAATGAAGACCGAGCGCTTCTTCCACCGCTCGAGATAGTAGGCTTCGATCGCTCTGGCATCGGTCACAACCTCGGTCGGGCACCACGTGGCCAGCCATTCCGAGAGCCAGTACCAAGCCTTGGCCGCGCGATTCCACTTCTTGCGGTTGCGCTCGAGCCCGTCCACGTTGATGGCCACCGGAATCCCCGCCAGCCGCGCCGGCAGCGTGAACACGGCGTTGGCGCCGTTGCAATAGAGCGCGGCGTCCGCCCGCCGCACGACGAGGTCGCACGTCGACAGGAATGTGTGCGCGATCGTGTCGAGGTACTTGTGGCGGATGGTGGGCAGATAGCGCAGATGGACGCCGCGATACGGAGAAGCGTGCCGCGCCCGGCAGTAGACGGTCACTTCGTGGCCGCGCTCCACCAGGCGGGGAGCCAGTTCCTCGGCGAACGTTTCGAAGCCCCCGTAGCGGCTGGGAATGCCGCGCGTGCCGAGCAACGCGATGCGCAACGCGGGCGGCTACCTCTTCACTTTGGCGGCTTTGGGCCGCGATGGGACCAGCGGCTTCGGCTGCGGCGCCGGCTGGCTCACCGGCCGATAGCTGAACCATTGCGCCAGTTCGGAATCCGCCACGACGCGGCGGCGCTGGATCTCCCGCCGCTTGCTCATGACTTTCGGCCAATTCTTTCCCAACAGCCAGAAGGCGCGCAGCGAGCTGTGCTCCCATGCCAGGCAGCAGGTGACCACGACCAAATCCCGCAACGTGATCGAGAGGAAATTCCGGAAGTAGAGCCCGGCGGAGATGTTCTTGATCCGCATCAGGAACCGGTTCTTCACCGAGTGCATGTTGATCGCCGACGGCAGCGCCCGGCGGTTGCCGGGAAGCACATTCCGCACGTGGTACCCGCGCGCGTAGGGCGCATACATGCACCGCCAGCCGTAGAGCTGCGCCCGCCAGGCCACATCGGCGTCTTCGCGGTAGACAAAGAAATCCGCGTCGAAGAACTCACCGTCGACCGAGATATCATCGATCATCGCGCGGCGGTAGAGGGCGGCGGCGGCGGTTGCTCCGAAGACGTACTCATGCTTCAGATAGTGGCCGTTGTCGACCTCCTGGCTGCCGCGGTCCAGGTGCCGGAGCATCGGTGTGAAGTAGATGCCCGTGGAGTCCACCTTGGGCTTCGGCGGAATGTCGAACGCCGGACTCATTGCCAGCAGCTTGCCGCAGACCGAGCCCACCTTAGGATCTGCGTTGCCCGCTCCCAGCAGCGCTTCAATGAAATTGGGCATCAGCAGGACATCCGGATTGAGCGTGAGCACCCAGTCTCCGCCCGACATCTTGATCGCCTGGTTTTGCGCCGCCGCGAATCCCACGTTCGAGGAGTTGTACACGATGAGGCAGCGGTCTTCGAACTGCTCCAGGATGTCCACCGTCCCATCCTCGGAGTTATTGTCGATCACAATGATCTCTTTGTGGGGATAGCGCTGGGCCAGCACGGATTCCAGACAGCGCTTAATGAAGCGCCCACTGTTGTAGGTGACGATCGTGATGGACACGAGATCGGTGTGGGACATTCAGTTATCCTGACTCGACTCAGACGAATCTACTGCAAGGCGCCGCCACTCTCCTTCAACGCGGAAGAGCCGCGGACCGTACCACAACGCGCCCGCCGCCATTCTGACGACCCGGACCCACCCGGCGGCTGGTTGAAAGCTCCTGTCTCTCACCACTGCTCCGGCCACTCGAGGGAAAGAACCAATTAGTATAGCGGACGCCAGAGCCCGACAGGACACCGGGCCGAAATGCTTCGCCGCGTACCTAAGAAGACTACCATACCAGTAGACCTGCCGATCTCCCTCCGGAAGCTGACGGATCGAATGAGCGCCGGCGTGCCGCGCCCGGACCGCAGGGACATAGGCGAAGCGAAACCCAATTCGCCGCGCCCGGGCACAGAAGTCCACATCTTCAAACCAGATCGGCCAGAATGCCTCGTCGAACCCACCGAGCGCTTCCCAGAGCGACCTCCGGAACAGCAGGAAGGCGCCCGGGGGTTGTTCTACTTCTCCCGGCAGTGTCAGGTCTTTATCGTAGCAACGGTAGGACCAATTGAGCGGGTTGCCGGGCCAGAGACGATTCACTCCCAGGACCTCGGCCGCGAGTGTGGAAGCGTTCGGCAGTCTGCGCAGGGTGAAGCCGCGCTGCGGGGTCCCGGAGGCGTCCAACAGGAGTCCGGTAGCCCCACCTGTTTCCGGTGAACCACAGGCCTCAAGGAGCGGCTCCAGCGGATCGAGGAGCGTTGTATCGGGATTGAGTAGAAGCACAAACTGCTTTGAAATGAGTCCCACGCCTTGGTTGACCGCGGCTGCGAAGCCCAGGTTCCGTGAGTTGGCGACAACCCCGGCGCCGGCCGCGCGCGCCACTTCCGCGCTGTGGTCGGTGGACGCGTTGTCGATCACCAGCACCTCCCCACACCGCTGGCGGGCTGCCCCAACACAGTCTGCCACGACAGCGGCGGATTGGTGTGTCACAATCAATGCCGCCACCGAATTCATGTGTCATTTCTCCCCAGCGAGACGAAAGTACCACTTCCAGTAGGTGTCATCGCCGTGGGCTGCGGCAATCGACCGCTCCCCGGTCCGGACCAACGCTTCGAGCGCCGCTCCATCGCCGGCGCCGCGCCATCGCCGGAAGGCGCTCACCCCTTCCCACTTCCCCTGGCAGAACGCCCATGCCCGTCCACGCCGCACGGCAACCAGCCCCCAGAGCAGTTGTCCCGTGGCAATCTGCCACCACCACCGGCGCAGCAGGGGCGGGGGCCAGTGCAAGGCGAGGAGCAGCACCTGGTTGCGGGACAGCAGCCGGACGGTCCTGGCGCTCCAGCGGCCAAGGGTCGCCGAGCCCAGATGGCGCGCTACAGCGGCCGGCTCGTAGATCCCGCCCAGTCCAGCGGCTGCGCAGCGGACACCGAACTCCACGTCCTCCAGGTAGGACTCGAATCGCGCCTCCAGCACGCCGGCGCGGCGGAACACCTCGGCGCGAAACAGAGCCGCCGTCATCGGACAGAGTTGGATCTCCCGCCGGACGCCCCACTCCGGTCCGTCGGCGGCGCCATGTCCGATCCGGACCGCGCACCCGGCCCGGCTCAGGCAGTCGAAGGTGCCGTCGATGAGTCCCGATGGCCCCAGGAGCTTGCCGGTGGCGAACCAGGCGCCGGCTTCGAGCGCGTCCACGAGCCGCGCCAGCCAGTCCGGATCCAGTTCCACGTCATCGTTCAGGATCGCGACAGCGTCGCCCGCGGCTCCGGCAATCCCCGCGTTCACGGCGGGCGCAAAGCCGCGGTTTTCCCCGAACCGGACAACGCGCGCACCCCAGGCAGCGGCCATCTCCCCCGACCCGTCATCCGATCCGTTGTCGATCACCAGAACCTCACTGAAGCTGTGCGACTGCGCCCGGATCGTGTCGAGCAGCCTTGCCAGGCGCACCCGGCCGTTCCAGGTGGGGACCACCGCCGAGACCGTCATACGAACCGCTTCTTCAGCAGGAACCACAGGTTGTAGAAGCCGTCCCGCCAGGGGTTGAGCTTGATCTCGCCCAGCCTGGAGCTATAGAGAATCGAGATCTCTCCGAACCGGATGCGGGAGTTCTTGAGCGCCTCGATCTTGATCTCCTCGGAGAAAGCCATGCCATCAGAGGTCAGGCGCATGTGCTCCAGGATCGAGCGGCGGAATACCCACATGCCGGACTGCGAGTCGCGCACCCATTTGAAATACAGCAGGGACATGGCCAGCGACAGAACGAGATTGCCGATCTTGTGCTTGAAGCTCATTGCCCGCGCATCCTGCACGGGGAAACGCGAGGCGTTCAGAAAGTCGACGTTCAGGTGCAGGAAGGCCTCTAGCAGGTAAGAAAGCGCGTCGGCCGGGTAGCTGTGGTCGCCGTCGAGGGTCACGATGATGTCGCCGGTGGCGTGCGCGAAGCCGCGCTTATAGCTGCGGCCGTAGCCGCGTACTTCCTCGCTGATCACGGTGGCGCCCAGCGACTCGGCTACCTCGCGGGTGCGGTCCGTCGAAGCGTTGTCGACGACGATCACCTCGTCGACGAACTCCGGCAGGCTCTGCAGCACCTTCTGCACACCCTGCTCCTCGTTGAGGCACGGAATAATGACGGTGATCCGGAGACCCTTATACATGCTGGTAGAATTAAGGCGTGCTGCGCGCTGTCCTCTGTCTTCTGCTCTGCGTCTTCGCGGCGGCCGGCACGGAACTGCCGGAAATCGCTTCAGTATACCTGCTGCCCATGAGCGGCGGCCTGGATCAGCACCTGGCGAGCCAGTTGACCCGGCAGGGCGTCTGGCGGGTTGTGACCGAGCCGCTCAAGGCGGACGCAGTCATCACCGACCGGTTGGGCGAAGCCTTCGAGAAGTGGATGGCCGACCAGGAACGGGAGGCAGCCGGGGAGCCGGAAGAGCAGGAGCAGACGCAGACCCGTCCTCCGGTGCGCCCGTTTGTCTCGGGCGCGGCCAAGGGAACGATCTTCGTCGTGCATCCCCGCACCCGGGAAGTCGTTTGGTCTTCGTATGAACGGCCGCGCGGCGTGAATGCCGAGCGCCTGGAGCAGGCTGCGGAGCGGCACGTTACCCGCCTGAAGAAGGCTCTCGGCAAATAGACGCGAAACCGGCGTTTCCTGTATGGTGATCCCATGCGGATCATCTCTGTTTCCGTCCTGCTCGCGGCGCCGCTGCTGTTCGCGCAGGAAGCGGCCAAGCCGGTGGCCGGCTTCCCCGAAGGTCCACGCCGGAATGCGGTGACCCCAGGCGAGTTCCTGATCGACCCGCCGACGCTCGAATCGCTGGGGTTCCGCTGGTACATTCAGGGCGACTCCAACCGCAACGCGGCCGTCGCGGTGGCGTACCGGGCGAAGGGCGACCCGGCGTGGAAGGACGCGCAGCCGCTGCTCCGCGTGCACCACGAGATCGTGAACCAGCAGTTCTCCCCCTACCGGACCGGCAATCTGTTCGCAGGCAGCGTCCTGTTTCTGCGGCCCGGCACGGGTTACGAAGTCCGTTTGACCATGACCGATCCCGACGGCGGAGCCCCTCCGCCGAAGATAATCAACGTCACGACGCGCACCGAGCCCCGCACTCCGGCGGGTGGACGGACGATCAGCGTCTCTCCCGGGCGCCGGGACTTCCGCGCCGCGTACGCCGAGGCGCAACCGGGGGACACGCTCCTGTTCGACACCGGCGTCTATCGCGTCCTCGACACGATGCGTCTGACCAAGCCGCGGATCGCCTTCCGCGCGGTTCGTCCCGGCGCCGTGATCGAAGGGGCGGGGTATCGCACGGACCTGTTCGACATCTCCCAGGCGGACCACCTGACGTTTGAGGGCCTCACCTTCCGCTCCGCGCGGACAGCGCTTCTGGCCGGGACGAAGAACGGCGCCGGCGCGTCGCATCTCACCGTGCGCAACTGCCGCATCGAAGACGTCATTTACGGGATCAACTCCACTTCGGAACGCTCGGAAGGCTGGTACATCGCCGACAACGTGATCCTCGGGACGAACCCCGCGTGGCACCCGCGGCCGCAGGCGTACATGTCACCCGCGCACACCGGCGTCAACGTCTACGGACGGGGACACGTCGTCCGGCGCAACCGGATCAGCCGGTTCAGCGACAGCCTCGCCATCGCCAACTTCGGCTTCCTGCCGGAGGACATCCGGATGCACCCGGTGGCCATCGATTTCACCGACAACGACCTTGACTGGGCGCAGGACGATTGTCTCGAGACTGACTACGGCGCGCACAACATCCGCGTCCTGCGCAACCGGTGCGCCAACGCGCACACCGCGCTCTCCGTGCAGCCGTTCTACGGGGGACCTGTCTACCTGATCCGCAACGAACTGTACGCGGTCACCCTGCTGGCGTTCAAAATCCACAACTACAGCTCGGGCATCATTGCTTACCACAACACGTCGGCGACATCGGCCACCGGCTTCCAGTCGTTCGACCGCTGGCAGAACGGGCACTTCCGGAACAACCTGATCCTGGGAGGATCCGGCGTGCCGCGCCCGGACGGCCAACCCCGCCACCGCTACGCGATGAGCACAGGGTCCATGACGCCGTACACAACGCTCGATTACAACGGCTACCGGCGGAATGCTCCCGGCGCGCTGATCCGCTGGTTCGACGGCAAGAAGCACGCCGAGTACGACACGCTGGAAGCGTTCCACAAAGCCACCGGGCACGAGGCCCACGGGCGGATGGTGGATTACGACATCTTCGTCGACGCGGTGGCGCCCCGCGCCGGCACGACCATGCACCCGGACCAATACGATCTGCGCCTGCGTCCCGGATCGGCGGCGGTGGATGCCGGCATGCCGCTCGCCAACATCAACGATGGATTTGCAGGCCGCGCACCGGACATGGGCGCCTACGAATTGGGCGTGCCCCCGCCCGTCTATGGCCCGCTTTCGCAGCCTGGCGGAAATCAACCATAATGAACGCATGAAGTCCTCCACGCGTTTGAACCGCCGCGATTTGTTCCGCGCGGGCGCCCTCGCCGGAGCCGCCGGCATGTCCGGCGCCGCCGCCGGGGCTCCCGCGGCCAGGGTCGAGAACCCTTCCGTCTATACCGAATTGGGCGTGCGCCCCTTCATCAACGCGACCGCCACCCTGACGATCAACGGCGGTTCGCGCATGCTTGACGAGGTGATCGAAGCGATCGAAGCCGCCGGGCGTTTCCACGTCAATCTCGACGAATTGATGGAGAAAGCCGGCCAGCGCCTTTCCCAACTGCTGCAGTGCGAGGCCGCGATGGTCACTTCGGGCGCCGCCGCAGCGATCACGCATGCAACGTCCGCCTGCGTCGCCGGGATGGACCCCGAGGCGATGCTGCAACTGCCCGACGTCACCGGCCTGAAGAGCGAAGTCATCATGCCGAAGTGGTCGCGCAATCAGTACGACCACGCGTTTCGCACCGTCGGCATCACGATCGTTGATGTCGAGACGAAGGATCAGCTGTGGAACGCCGTCAGCCACCGCACCGCCATGATGGCGATGCTCGGCGACCGCTGGAAGAAAGAGACGGTTGGCTTGGATGAATTGGCCGAGGTGTCCCGCAAGACCGGCATCCCGATCACGGTCGACGCCGCGGCCGACACTCTGGTGATCCCCGACCCCTACCTGAAACGCGGCGCGTCGCTCGTAGCGTACTCCGGCGGCAAGATCATCCGCGGACCACAGACGGCGGGCATGCTGATCGGGCGCAAGGACCTGATCGAGGCGGCATGGGCGAATTCGGCGCCGCATCATGCGTTTGGCCGCGCCATGAAGGTGAGCAAGGAAGAGGTCGTCGGCATGGTGAAGGCGGTCGAGGTGTGGGTCGCGCGGCGCAACATCGAGGCCGAGTACGCCGAGTGGAAGCGCTGGTACGCGCATATCGACCAGCAGATCACGCGCGTGCCGGGCGTGACCACGACGGTAAACCCGCCGCGCCGCGGCGGGCCGTTCCCAACGCTGACCGTGTCCTGGGATACGCAGAAGGTCGGCCTGACGGCGGGCGAAGTCGGCAAACAGTTGCTCGCCGGCGAACCGCGCATCATGACACACGCAAGCGGCGATGGATCTTCGCTGCTGATCCGTCCCGTGGCCCTGAAGCCGGAAGAGCACAAGATCATCGCGGCCCGTCTCGAAGAGATCTTCCGGAAGGCGCAGGGGCCGCTGCGGCGTCCGGAGATCCAGCCGCCCGCGGCGAACATCGCCGGACGGTGGAATGTCGAGATCGAGTTCACGCGGGGACGCACAAGCCACCTGCTGTTCCTGGAAACCAAGGGCAACGACGTGACGGGGACGCACATCGGGCGCCTGGCCCGCGGCGATGCGAAGGGCGCGATCAACGGCAGCGACGTCAAGATCACGACGCAACTGCCGCTTGAAGGATCGAACCTCCCGTACGCCTTTGCCGGACGTCTCTCCGGCGACACGATCACCGGCGAAGTCCACATGGGTGAGTACCGTTCGGCGAAGTTCACCGCCCGGCGTCATGCCAGCGGCGGCGGACGGAGGGACCCGTCGAAGGTGTAATGCGGCTCGCTATCGTCGCTGCCTTCGTCTGCCTGCCGCTATGCGGTCAGGACGCTCTGCCGGATACGGCGCCTCTCGACTGGCAGGGTGACTTGGCCGCCCGAATGGTGGAGGGCATCCACCGGCACCTCGACCAGCGGTTGCCGGCGGTCGTCGCTCAGCGGGAGAGTTACTGGCGCCGGGACTTCGCGTCAGCCGCCGCGTACAACCGATCGGTCGAGCCGAACCGGCGGCGGCTAGCCCGCATTCTGGGCGCGGTCGATCCGCGCGTCACGCCCGCGCGCATGGAGTACGTGGCGACCAAGGACGCGCCCGCGCTTCTGGCCGAGGGCCGGGGGATCCGCGTCTATTCCGTCCGCTGGCAGGCGCTGGACGGCGTCTGGGGCGAAGGGATCCTGCTGCAACCGGAGCGCCCGCCCGTGGCGCGCGTGGTGGCGCTGCCCGATGCCGACGACTCGCCGGAGAGTATAGCCGGACTCTCCGAGGGGACCGCGCCGTTCGCTCTCCGCTTGGCCGAACGCGGGTGTGAGGTACTGGTCCCGCTGTTGATGGACCGCGACGATACGCTGAGCGGCGCTCCTGGGATCCGCCTCACCAACCAGCCGCACCGCGAGTTCCTCTACCGGATGGCCGCCCCGCTCGGCCGTCACATCATCGGCTATGAGGTGCAGAAGGTTCTGGCCGCGGCCGACTGGTTTCAGGCACAGGGCGGCGCACCGGTCCTGGTGGCGGGGTATGGAGAAGGCGGCTTACTGGCACTTTATAGCGCGGCGCTGGACACGCGCATTGCGGCGGCGCTGGTCAGCGGCTACTTCCAGCCGCGCGAATCGCTGTGGCGCGAGCCCATGTACCGCGAGGTTTGGGGCCTGCTGGAACAGTTCGGCGATGCCGATGTGGCCAGCCTGATCTCACCGCGCGGCCTTGTGGTGGAAGCGAGCGATCTGCCTCGCGTCGAGGGGCCCCCGCCCGAGACCGCGGAGCGCCGCGGTGCTGCTCCCGGCGGTATCGCGTCGCCTCCCGCGCAGGAAGTCCGCGCGGAGGTGGAACGCGCCCGGCCCTACTTCAACCGGCTCAACGAGCCCGACCGGCTGCGATGGATCGAAAGCTCCTTGCCCGGGTCGGACGCCGCGCTTGAAGCACTCCTGCACGTGGCCGGCGCCCGCCGCGAGAAGCCGCGGCCGGCGGGTCTCGAAATCGCCCGCAAGCCCGACGCGGCCGCGAGGCGGCTGCGCCAGTTCCGCCAGATGAGCGGGTTCACGCAGAAACTCGTCCGCGAATCCCCGCGCCGGCGCGCTGAGTTCTGGGCCAAGGCCGATGCCTCGTCCCACGAGCGCTGGCGGGAGTCTACGCAGGTTTATCGGGAGACCATCTGGAACGATGTCATCGGCCGCATGCCCGATCCCACGCTGCCGCCGTCGCCGCGGTCGCGACTGATCTTCGAGCAGCCGAAGTTCCGGGGGTACGAGGTGGTGCTCGACGTCTGGCCCGATGTCTTCGCCTACGGCATCCTGCTGCTGCCCAAAGACCTGAAGCCGGGCGAGAAGCGTCCGGTGGTGGTCTGCCAGCATGGACTGGAGGGTCGACCTTCGGATATCGCCGATCCCAAGGTCGATCACAAGGCCTACCATCAGTACGGGCTGCGGCTGGCCGAAGAGGGCTTCATCGTCTTTGCTCCGCAGAATCCCTACATCGGTGAGGGCCGCTTCCGCCTGATTCAGCGGAAGGCGCGGCCGCTGAAGTTGTCCCTCTTCTCGTTTGTTCTCGGGCAGCACCAGCGGATTCTCGAATGGCTCAGTGGATTGCCGTATGTGGATGCGGACCGCATCGGCTTCTACGGACTCTCGTACGGCGGGTACTCCGCCCTGCGGATTCCGCCGCTGCTCGACGGCTACGCGCTCTCGATCTGCTCCGGCAATTTCAACGAGTGGGTCTGGAAGACGACCAGCATCGACATGCCGTACAGCTATATGTTTACCCGCGAGTACGACATCCTCGAATTCGATTTCGCCAACGTGTTCAACCATGGAGAACTGGCGAATTTGATGGCGCCGCGGCCGTTTATGGTGGAGCGCGGCCACGCTGACGGAGTCGGCGACGACGAATGGGTGGCCTACGAATTCGCGAAGGTCCGCCGTTTCTACACCACGAAGATGAAGCTGCCCGGTCACGCCGCGATCGAGTACTTCGACGGCGTGCACGAGATCCACAGCAAAGAGACGTTCGAGTTCCTGCGGCGCCACCTGAACTGGCCAAAGAAATGAAGATTTTCTCGCTGTTCTTCTGCCTCGCGGGCGCGTCGCTCGCACAGGATTCCCTGGTCACGATTCCCTCGACCGCCTACGGTGTGACCGACGGCGTCACCGGCGTGCCTGTCCGGATCACCATCAGCGAGTTCCGCATCAGCAAGGCCGAGGTGACGCAGGCGGAGTATCTCGCCGTGGCCGGCGTCAACCCGTCGTACCACCGGGGAGACGATCTGCCGGTGGACTCGGTGACGTGGTGGGACGCGATCCGCTACTGCAACCAGCGCAGCGTGCGCGAGGGGCTGGATCCGGCGTACGATCTCACGACCGGCGCGGTCGATCTGACCCGGAACGGATACCGGCTGCCCACGGACGCGGAGTGGCAGGCGGCCGCGGGAAAACTGCCCGATCCCGCCGCGGCGAACCTTGGTTCCACAAATACAAAGGAAATCCCGGTTCTCCTGGCGGAACTGCGCGAGCGGTCGCCGAAACCCGCCGGCGCGTATCCGGCCAATGAGTTCGGGCTCCACAACATGATGGGCAATGTGTGGGAGTGGTGCCAGGACTACTTCGATCCGGTCGCCAACACGGTCCACCGCGCCGGCGACCCGGCGGGTCCGGCGGCGGGCCTGAACCGCGTGCTGCGCGGGGGCTCCTACATCAGCACGACCTCGCGCTGGAACCGCGGCTACCGGACGTCGCTGCCGCCGGAATCGAAGAGCCGGTTCACCGGCTTTCGCGTCGCGCGCAGCACCGGACGCGGGTTCACTGCCGAGCCGGCGGACTTCTTCGAGCCGTACAACCGGGTTCCGCCTGCATTCGCGGGCCAGACGGGTGGGTTGAGCCCGCTGACACAGGACAAAGCCGCCTGGCGCGAGAAGTGGAGCCGTATCCTCGGCCGGCCGCGAGGGGCGGCTCCCCCGCCCACGGTGCGGGTGCTTGCCACGATCGAGGAACCCACATACACAGGCCGCCTCATGATGCTGCAGGTGGAAGCTGACGCCTGGGAGAAGATCTACCTCATGATTCCGCGCGAGCCTTCCCCGCGGCCACGCCCCGTGGTGATCACGCCGTACTACGATGTCGACACGGTTGCCGGCAGGAACCTCGCGGGGCGCAATTACCTGCCGCCGAGCGTGCGTTCGTTCGCGCTCCAGGCGGCGCAGCAGGGGTTCGCCGCGGTGGCCATCCGCTGGTTCGGCGAAAGCTATGGGGAAAGCTATTCGGAGGCCGTCGCGAATCTGGCGCTGCGGAATCCCGGCTGCACGGGGCTCGGCAAATGGGTGTGGGACGCCCAGCGCCTGATCGACTATCTGGAAACGCTTCCCGATATCGACCGGAATGCGATCGGGATCATCGGCCAGTCGCTGGGCGGCAAGATGTCGCTGTATGCCGCCGCGATGGATGACCGGATCAAGGCGGCCGTTTCCTCCGAACCCGGCATCGGTCTGAGCTTCTCGAATTACGAGGACTTCTGGTATCTCGCCGAACGCGTCCGCGACCTGCCGCCGGGCACCGACCAGCATGAGCTGATCGGGATGATTGCGCCGCGGGCGTTTCTGCTGATTGGCGGCGAGTCGGCGGACAACGACAAGAGCTGGCACTACATCAACGCCGCGCGGCCCGTGTACGAACGGCTCGGCCATCCACGGCGGATCGGCTATTTCAACCACCGCCAGGGCCACACCCCTACCCCCGAAGCGGCGCGGCTCTCGATGGAATGGCTGGCCAGGTTCCTGCGGAGGCAGTAGAACCAGGGCGCATTTGCCACGGATCATCGCGCCGGACGATGATGGTTCCCAGAGGTCTTGTTGAACGAAGCACCAGAAGCAGTCCCTACCATCGCGATCGTCGGCCGGCCGAACGTCGGGAAGTCCACCCTTTTTAACCGCATCACGGGACAGCGCCGGGCAATCGTCGGCGATGAACCGGGCATCACGCGCGACCGGATCCGCGGCTCCGCTAGCTACGAGGGCCGCAAGTTTGGCGTGATCGATACGGGCGGCATCATCGTCAACGACGCGGAGTACATCCCCGGACAGATCCTGCGGCAGGCGAAACTGGCTCTCGACGAGGCCGTGCACGTGATCCTGCTGGTCGATGGCCGGGCCGGTCTGACCGCGCCGGACCGCGACCTCGCGGAGCTCTTGCGCCGCCTCGGTAAGCCCGTGTCGATCGCGGTCAATAAGGTGGATACCGCCGCCCATACGGACCTGATCCACGAATTCCAGAGCCTCGGGATCGGCGAGGTGTTTCCCGTCTCGGCCGAGCACAACCTTGGCGTCAGCGCACTCCTGGACCATGTGACGCGCGATTTCCCGGTCTCTGCCGAAGAGGCGGAGGCCGCACCCTCGCCGGCGATCAAGGTGGCGATCATCGGCCGGCCGAACGTCGGCAAATCGACGCTGTTGAACGCGCTGCTGGGCGAAGAACGCGCCATTGTTTCTCCGATCGCCGGCACCACGCGGGACGCGGTCGACGAGACCATCGTGCACAACGGCATCGAGTACGTCTTCATCGACACGGCCGGCATCCGCCGCAAGGGCAAGACCCGCGAGATGGCGGAGAAGCTCAGTGTCGTGATGGCCCGGCGGCACATCCGGATGGCCGATGTCGTGCTGCTGGTGCTCGATGCGTCGGAAGGACTTGTCGGCCTGGATGCGACCATCGGCGGGTACGCCCACGAAGGCGGCCGGGGCGTGATCCTGTGTGTGAACAAGTGGGATCTGGCGGGCGAACAGGGACGCCGCACTTTCGAAAGCAACCTGCGCGACCAGTTGAAATTCCTCGACTACGCTCCGGTTCACTTCCTGTCAGCGCTGCAGGGGGACCGCGTGAAACCGCTGTTCAAGGCAATCCGTCAGGCATATGAATCCGCCACGAAGCGCATCGGGACAGGCGAATTGAACCGCTTCGTGGAGTCGCTTCAGTTTGAAGAGCGCAAGATCTTCTTCATTACGCAGCCGTTGGTACGCCCGCCGACGTTCGTCGTGTTCACCAACAAGTCGACGCCTTTGCATTTCTCGCACGAACGGTACCTGGCCAACCGGCTGCGGGAAGCGTTCGGGTTCTCTGCCACGCCGATTGTGATCAAGACGCGGGCTAAGGACGAGCGGCGCAAGCGCCGGTGATCTATTTCAGTTCTTCGCTCTGCGCGGTGGCGGGTTCTTCGCTGAAGTTCTGTCGGATCACCAGGCTCTGGTCGGAATAGAACGTCCGGCCGCCGGTATTGTTGAACGCCACCGGGTCGCCGTTCACGGTGTAGCCGATGGGGGTCGCCTGCATCGTGAACCGGTAGCCACCCTTCTCGCCCATGGCAAGATCGCCGGAGAGCAGGTCCGCGCCGGCCGCGTTCGCGTTGCCGCCGCTCGGCGGGCCCAGTTCGGTCAGAGTGGTGGCGTAGCGTCCGAACTGCGAGTAGTATTGGGCCTGCGCCGTGTGGATGGTGGTGATGGCCTTGATCGCCCCGGCTTCGTACGCCTGCATCCGCGCGCGGTTCAACTTGGGAAGCGCCATCGCGGCGATGATCAGAATGATCGCGATGACGATCAGGAGCTCGATGAGCGAAAAACCTCTTCGGTTCCGTGTCCTCAGATTCACAGGCAGTCCTCTCTAAGATTGTATGACGCCCGCAGCGGGCAAAGAGTGCAATGCCTTCTACCGGCGGTGGCCTCTACCCCACGCGCGTCGCGATCCACCAGGTCGTGCCGCCAGCGTCCTTCACGCCGCCGCGCTTGTCCTCGTCGCCCTTCTGGACTGGTTCCTGCACCGGCTCCGCGCCTGCCTCGAGTGCTCGCCGGTAGCAGGCATCGACGTCGGGGACATACACGTGGACGTAGGACGGCAGTGGTGGCCACGCATCCGTTCCGTCAGCCAGCATCACGACGGTGTCGCCGATCCGGACCTCGGCGTGGGCCAGCCTGCCTTCGCTGTCGGGAAAACGGCGGAGTTCGACGGCGTCAAACACGCGCTGCAGGAAATCGATGGTGCGGCTCGCCCCACTGACGACCAAGTACGGAGAAACGGTGCTGTAGGCCTCCGGCTTGTACGAGGTTTCCATGGAACAATCATGACTCAGGTTGGGAGCTTCGCTGGCGGCGCAGCGCCACCCAGGTGGGAAAGACGGCTGGATTCTCGAGCCAGACGAGCATCCATTCGCGCATCTCCCGCTTCAGGCTGCGCTTTTCTTCGCTCAGCCGGAGACTGTTCGCCAGCCGTGTGGCCCGGTCCTTGGCCAGGATCACGACGCGGCGGCATTCCGATGCGAGGACGCTATCGCCGCGAAGCCGCGCCGCGGTGTAGACGCGCTCAAAATCATTCAGTGAACGCTCCAGGTCGCCGAGCGAGTGCTGGCGGACGCCTCCCCAGGGCGGCTCCACGTGGACACCGGTGTCCGCCACAAGATCCTGCAGATAGCCGGCGCTGACTGGTGCTGTGAGCGCCGCCAACCTGCGCCACTCTTCAGCGGACAACTGGGCCTTACCGGCGCAGAACTCCCTGACGATTTGCTTCCTGCTGTTTCTGGGCACTTCGGTATCGCGCCACGGCGGCATCGTGGTCCGCCATTGTTTCTGAGAAGACATGCCGGCCCGAGTTTCCGGGTTCGGCGACGAAGAACAGGTAATTGGACTCGGCCGGACGTAGCGCCGCTTCCAGTGCCGCGCGGCCCGGACTGGCGATCGGACCAGGCGGCAGACCCGGGTTGCGGTAGGTGTTGTACGGGTGCTCGCGGTCGAGATCCGAGCGGTAGATTGTTCCCCGCCAGCGCCCTTCGAGCAGAGCGGCGTAGATCACTGTTGGATCGCAATCGAGCTTCATGCCCCGCGCAAGGCGGTTGGCGAAGACCGAAGCCACCAGCGCCCGTTCGCTGCCCGCACCGGTTTCCTTCTCCACCAGAGACGCCAGTGTCACGGCCTCATGCACGCTCGCGCCCTCCTGCGGAACCAGATTGCTCCAGACCTGACGGAAGCGGCGGTGCATTTGCCGAGCCAGGTCTTCCGCCGTTGTCGCCCGGGTGAGCCGGTAGGTGTCCGGGAAGAGGTACCCTTCGAGCGATGTCGCCTTGGGAGCCAGATCGAGGACTGGCGCCGGATCTTCGGCCACCTTGAGAAAGTCCTGCCCGCGGATCAGCCCCTGAGCTTCCAGCAGGGCGGCGATCTCAAACCTGTTGAATCCCTCCCGAACCGTGACTTCGTAGTAGTGGATGTCGCCCCGGATCAGCCGGTCCAGCACGCCTCGGGGCGTATCCGCTTTGGCGAAACGGTACTCGCCCGCCTGGAGTTTCGCTTTGGGCCGGAAGATCCGGGCCGCCAGCAGAAGCTCGCGGCGCTGCACCACGCCTTCCTGTTCGAGAACCACTGCCAGGCGGCGTGTCGCCATGCCGGGCGGCACCGTCACCAATACCTCGCCGGAGGCCGGCGCGAAAGGCCGGTTCAACAGCCACCACCCGCCGCCGCCCGCTGCCGCAACGGCTAACGCCGCCAGGGCGAAGAACACCCTCATGGTTGCGAATCCAGGTAGCCCTGCAGAATCAGGACCGCCGACAGCCGGTCGATGGCGCGCGCCCGCTTCTGCTGGCCAATTCCGGACTCCCGCAATACGCGGGATGCTTCGACGGTCGTCAGACGCTCGTCCCACAGCCTGGTCGGCAGCCCAAGGTGGCGTTCGATGGCGGCGGCAAATTCCTTCACCTTTTCCGCCTGAGCGCTCTCACGACCACTCATGTGCAGAGGATAACCCAACAAGACCAGGGACACGCCGTGGTCGCGCGCCACCGCGCCCAACGCCGCCATGTCGGCGCGCAGGTTCCTGCGTTCGAGTGTTGGCAGACCCTGGGCGGTAATGCCCAGCGGGTCGCTGATGGCGAGACCGATTCTTCGCTGGCCGACATCCAAAGCAAGAATGCGCATCGGGACTGGGGAAAACGCTTAGGGACGGGTTCTGGCTTCCGCCCGCTATAATACGCGTGTGGCCCTGGCAATGCAACGGATCGCTTCCGCCGCCGTGCAGGCGGGAAGCTCCAACCTCGTGAATCTCGCCGTGGTCATTGCGCTGCTCTATTGGGGACGCGTCTTTTTCATCACTTTCGCCGTAGCAGTCGCGCTGGCGTTCATCCTGGAGCCCTTCGTCGGGATGCTGATGCGCGTGCGCCTGCCTCGCGCGTTGGCGAGCTTCGTTGTCTGCAGTCTTGCGCTCTTGGCACTGTATCTGATCGGCCTCGCCGGCTATTCGCAGATTTCCGGATTGATGGACGATTATCAACAGAATTACAGCCAGCGTGTCGCCGGAATCGTGGAAAAAATCACAAACGATATCGAAGCGCTGGAACGGACCATCTACTCGATCATCGTGCCGGCCCGCCAGCAGGCGGCGCAGGAGATCCAGCAGGAGCAGGCGCGCAAGACTGACGCCGCGAAACGGAGGCGCGCGACTGATCCGGTGCCGGCCACGCTGCCGCAGTTGCCTCCGCCGATTCCAGAGGTCCGCATCCGGCCTGACCGTTCGCCGGTGACTTCCTATATCTATGACCGGCTGGAGTCTGTTTACCAACTGCTCCTGATGTCCTCATTCGTGCCGTTCCTCGTGTACTTCATGCTGAGCTGGCGCGACCACATCCAGCGAAGTTTCCTGCAGTTCTTTCAAGGTGAGGACCGGACGGTGGCCGCCAAGAGCCTGCAAGGCATTGCCGAGATGGTGCGGGCATTCGTCCTCGGTAACTTCGCATTGGGACTGCTTCTGGCGGCGGCGAGTTCGCTCATCTTCTGGAAGCTCAACGTACCCTATCCTCTGCTGGTGGGACCGCTCAGCGGGTTCGTCAGCCTGATCCCGTACATCGGACTCCCGTTGGCGATGCTGCCTCCGCTTGCGGTGGGCCTGGCGGGGTTACACAGTGTCTCTCACCTTGTGCTGGTCGCCGCGATCGTCACGGGACTCCATGTGCTGGCGTTGAATCTTCTGTACCCGAAGATCGTGGGCTCGCGCGTGCACTTGAACCCGCTGGTCGTGACGGTGGCGCTGATGTTCTGGGGCTTTCTCTGGGACGCCGCGGGCCTCGTCCTGGCGATTCCCCTCACGGCGGGAACGAAGGCCGTTTGCGACAACGTCCGCAGCCTGCGCCACTATGGCAAGCTGCTGGGTGATTGATCGGCGGTGCTTCTCACACCCGCGTCCGGCGATTCACGAACGACCAGATGAGAAACCCCACCGCAGGCAGCAGCGCCGCAATCAGAAATGCTTCGCTCCAGCGGGACTGATCGAACATCCGGCCGAACAGTGGCATGAAGATCGCCACCGACGCGCCGAATGAGCCGGCGCCGATGCCCGCGATCAATCCCGCGTTCGCCGTCGTGTAGATGGCTACGCCGTGAGACACCGGGGGCACGACGAAACCAACCGTCACGAACATCGCCAGAAAGAGCAGCGCCATCGTCGCTTCCAGAGACGTGACGTAGGTGACACAGGCCAGCGGCAACGAGAGCAAGACACCGGCAAACATCAGCCGCCGCACTGCCGCCGTACGCTCCACTCCGCGCGCCACCATCTTGTCGAGGAGCCAGCCCCAGAAAAAGTAGCCGGTTTCCCAGCCGAGTGGCGGGATCCACAGCACCTTGCCGATATCCGCCTGCGACGCGCCCAGCACGCGGTTCAGATACAGCGAGGCGCTGTACAGGACGAAGCCGATCGGCATGGCACCAAGCGAGTAGGCCGCGATGAAGCCCCACAGTCTGGGGTCGCGCAGCCGGATACCGGGCGCTTCGCCGGGTGGTTCCACAGGCCGCCGGACATCCTCGCGCCGGCTGACGAAGAACCAGAGTGTCAACCAGGCAACTCCGATCAATCCAGTAAACAGAAATGCTCCCCGCCATCCCCACAGCAGGGCGACGGGAGTCATGAGGATCGGGGTGAGGATCGCGCCCATCGATCCGCCGCTGTAGGCCACCGCCATCCCGCGCGCCTGCAGCGCCGGAGGCAACGTCTGCGTGACCGCACGCAGTCCGCCAGGGAAGGTCGCGCCTTCCCCGAACCCAAGAACGCCGCGCGCCACGGCGAGGCTCCAAAACCCGGTGGTCGCGGCGTGCACGGCGGACGCGACTGTCCAGACCGACACCGCCAGGTTCATCCCCAACCGCAAGCCCAACTTATCGAGCAACCGCCCCCACACCGGGTTGCCGATCATGTACATGACCGAGAACGCAGAGATCACCCAGCCGTATTGCTCCGCCGTCAGGGACGTTTCCCGCAGGATCGTCGGGGCCAGCAGGGCCAGCGTATTCCGGTCGACGTAGCTGATCAGCGACACGAGCAGCATTGAACCCGACGGGACCCAGCGTGTTACACTGTGCGGGATACTCAAGGATGCTGCTCGCCAGGGAGTTTGTTGCATATTTATCGCGCCAGATCGTCAAGAAACTGACGCCCCAGATCATTGAGACTCCGAGCCCCGAAGCGGTGATCGAGTTGACTGCCAACCTCATCACCGAAGAACTCGAAGTGGAGGACCAGCTCAATGAAGAGGTGCGCGAGATCCTCGGCCAGTATAGCGACTATATGCGCCGCGAGGGCGTGAGCTACCAGGAGATGTTCCGCAAGACCAAGAACACGCTCATCGCCCAGCGCAAGATTCTGAGGGCGTCCGGGCGCGATACGGGCGACGCGATGAAGCTTTCGCGGGACAAGATCACCGACATCTCCCACAAGCTGGTCAACACCTACAGAACCAACCGTCTGATCCGTCTGAAGAAAGAGCAGAACGAAATCCGCCTGGAGATCGTCCGGGAGATGACCCATTTGCTGCAGACCGAAGATAAGGTCGACCGCGCTTCACGGGACAAGGTCCGCACGCTCAAGCGCAACGTGCCTGAGGGCAGCGAAGAGTGGGACTTGCTGCAGAAGCGCTATTACGCGGAAGAACTGAAGCGGTTCGGCATCGACCTGGCGCGGTAGCAGGGCCATGGCCATCGTCGTCGCCGGAAGCCTGAACATGGACTTCGTCGTGACGGCGGCGAGACTGCCGGCGCCCGGCGAGACCGTGCTCGGCGGCGGTTTCGCGATGCTTCCCGGGGGCAAAGGCGCCAACCAGGCGTGCGCCGCCGGACGCCTCGGCGCGGGACTGCCGGTGAAGATGATCGGGCGAGTCGGCTACGACCTGTTCGCCGATCACCTGAAAGCCAGCCTCGCAGCAGCCGGCGTCGATGTTTCCGCCGTGCACGCGTCGCGCACGCAGCCGACCGGTGTGGCGTTCATTTGCGTGGAGGCGGGTGGTCAGAACTCCATCATCGTAGCGCCCGGCGCGAATCAGGAATTGGGCGACGCCGGCGCAATGCGCCAGGTGTTCCGCGGTGCGCGCATTGCATTGTTCCAGTTGGAAAGCCCGCTCGACACAGTGCGCGCGGCACTCACCATCGCGCGGCAGGAGGGACTCGTGACAATTCTCGACCCGGCGCCGGCGCAGCCGCTGGGCGACGCGATCCTGTCCGAGGTCAGCATCCTCACGCCGAACGAAAGCGAAGCCTTACTGCTGGTGGGCGAATCACCGCGGCGCCTCACGCCGGAGGAGGCCGCCGGCGTCGCACAAGCGCTCCGAGCGAAGGGCGCGGACCGCGTGATCGTCAAACTCGGCGATGCGGGGTGCTTGCTGGCGGATGAAGGGCGAACGCGCCTCGTCTCCGGATTCGCCGTGGAAGCGGTCGACGCCACCGCCGCCGGCGATGTATTCAACGGGGCGCTCGCCGTGGCGCTAGCCGAAGGACGGAGTCTCGACGAAGCCGCACATTTCGCCAACGCCGCCGCGGCGCTGTCGGTCACACGGAGGGGCGCTCAGTCTTCCGTGCCTTCCCGCGCCGAGACTGACGCGCTTCTTGCGGGAAGTTGAATCTCGCGCATCCTTCCCACAGGCACGTCGAACAGCGTGGACGACCGCCACAGGTCAGGTTCGGGCCGGTATTCGCGGTCGAGAAAGAACGCCTGCCGGACTTCCTCTACGCGGCACTCACCGTCCGCGCCCTTTTCCCCGGCGATACAGCCGAACGCCAGCGCCGTCACGTCGCGTGACGGGACTTCGATCGACGTCCGGAACCATCCGCTCCGGGCAATGGACGCGATGGGGCGTCCCGCGTGCGACGCGTGCCACTCGCCGTTCACGCGTGCAAATACGGCGAGCGCGACGCCTTCCATGCGGCCGCGCGCGTCGAGATACAAGTAGTGCCGCGGATCGGCGACCTTCTCTCCGTCTCGCGTTCCCGGAGGCCGCAGTTTGCCCTCGCGCTCGAGTTCGGTGGCCATGACCCGGTGAAGCACTGGGTCGGCATCCATGAGGGATTCGCGTGTTCCCGCACTCAAATCCGCCGGGATGGGCGCGATGCGGAAGTGCAGGGGTGAAGCGCCAGAGTCGGCCACCATGTTGTTGTCCGTAACGGTGATCAACCGCGGATGCAGCCCGTCGAACGCGCCCCGGAATGGCAGGTCCTTGTGATCGCGTCCCTGGTAGAACGCGCCGGCCGCACCGGTGCGGTAAATCCATTCGATGTCCGTCGCCCGTCCCCACCGCGCCATCAGATTGCGCGTCGACGTTCCACCATCTTCGTTCGAGTAGATCACTGTGTACTCGAGGAGGCCGTTCCGGCGGTCGCAGACCGCCACGAGCGGGACATCGGTAAACTTCCCTTCGGTGCCGGGCCGCGCATCGAGATAGGGTGCGTTGGCGATCATGGCCCAGTCCGGGTGCGAGCGCGGGTATTCCTCGAACGACGCTCCGTGCACGGTGAGCCCCGCGCCTGGCGCGGACCACTCACCCGAACGGTTCACCCGCAGCGTATGCGCCCCCGCGGCCAGCGGTCCGAGCAGGACGCGGTAGCGCCGCCGCTCCGCACCCCCGAACAGGACGACGTGCTGCCGCACGCCTCCAACCGAGATCTCGGCGACCGCCGCCTCGCGTCCAGGCTTCGCCCAGTCCGCGCCCGGAGAACTCATTTCGATTGCCGCCACGACCTCCGCCTCCGACGCGGTCCGGAAGGGGAACTCAGCGGGCAGGGCCGATGCCGCGAGGATCGCCAGCAGCAGGATATTTCGCATGCCGGACCATGGTAGCGTGACTCACATGCGGCCTTTGGCAGTGGTGACTGGCGCCTCGGCGGGACTCGGAGCGGTGTTCGCGCGGCAATTGACCGCGCGCGGTTACGACCTCGTCCTGACGGCGCGGCGCGCCGACCGTCTCAACGCTCTCGCCACCGAACTCGGGCGGAATGGCGCGGCGTGCCAGGCGGTGGCCGCCGACCTTTCGGAAGACAGCGGCATCGAAGCGGTCGCGGATGTGATCCAGACTCGCCGTCCCGATCTTCTGGTGAACAACGCGGGGTTCGGAACCAAGGGACGCTTTCACGAAGCGGACTTCGCCGGACAACACACGATGCACCGGGTGCACGTGATGGCGACGCTGCGGCTCACGCACGCGGCTTTGGGTCCGATGGTGGAACGCGGCTCAGGTGGCATCATCAACGTCAGTTCGGTGGCGGGATTCGCGCGCAGTCCGGGCAACGTCAGCTACTGCGCGACGAAGTCCTGGATGAACGCGTTCACTGAAGCTCTCGTATTGGAGATGCGCGCGCTACAGTCGCCCGTGCGAATTCAGGCGCTCTGCCCGGGATTCACCTACACCGAGTTTCACGACGTCATGCAGGTGAGCCGTGACCGCGTTCCACGCACTCTGTGGCTCGACGCGGACTTCGTCGTCGGCGAATCCCTGCGCGCGCTCGATCGCGGGCAATGGCTCGTGATTCCAGACTGGCGCTATCGCTGGTTCGTGGCGCTGATCACGCGGCTGCCGGCCCGTCTGCGGCTCGCGATGCAGAGCCGCTCGCCGCACTCACGCGCCTGACGTCACGAGGGCGATCGCGTCGATCTCGATGAGGACATCTTTGGGAAGGCGGGCGGCCTCAATGGTCGAACGCGCGGGCGGGTTCTCCGTGAAATACCGGGCGTATACCTCGTTCATCTTGGGGAACTCGCCCATATCCCGCAGAAACACCGTGGTTCTTACCGCCGAGGCGAGCGACGCGCCCGATGCCTCGAGCAGCCCCTTGAGGTTTTCGAGGACGCGTTCGGTCTGCTCGACGATGCCGCCGGGGACGACCTGGCCGGTGGCGGGATCGAGCGGGATCTGCCCGCTCGCGAACACAAATCCGTTGGCGGCAATCGCCTGCGAGTAGGGCCCGATCGCCTGCGGAGCGTTCGAGGTGGCAATGACGTTCTTCATCCGTTCTCCTTGTTCCATTGCAGTGTGCCGGTGAGGCCGCGCACGTTGGGAATCTCTTCTTCGCGCAGGAAGCGGTCCAATTCGCGCGCGATCCGCACAGGCGCCTGCGGGTCCCAAAACGTCGCCGTACCGACCTCGACCGCGCTCGCACCAGCGATGAGGAATTCGGCGGCGTCTTCGCCCGAGGCAACGCCGCCGAGTCCGATCACAGGAATCCGCACAGCCTGGAAAGCCTCATAGACGAGGCGCAGGGCCAGTGGCTTGATGGCCGGCCCGGACAGGCCGCCGAAACCCGCGCCGATTCTGGGTCTGCGGAGGCGCGCATCGACCGCCAAGGCGACAAACGTGTTCACGAGCGACACCCCATCCGCTCCCTCTTCCTCCGCCGCCTTGGCCAGCGGGGCAATCCGGGCCACGTTGGGCGACAGCTTCACGATCAATGGCCGGCGGCTGATCATTCGGACCGCGCTCACCACCTCGCCCAGGAGCACCGGGTCGCTCGAAAAGAACATTCCTCCGTGCTTGGTGTTCGGGCAGGAGACGTTCAGTTCGTATCCAGCCAGTCCCGGTGCGTCTTCAAGCACGCGGACCACTTCGACGTAGTCTTCGGTTTCGTATCCGAACACATTGGCGAAGACGGCCGTCCGTAACCTCGCCAGCGCGGGCAGTTTGCTCTTGACAAACGCGCGCACGCCGATGTTCTGCAAGCCGATGGAGTTGATCATGCCCCCTTCGGACTCCCAGATTCTGGGGGGCGGATTCCCTTCGATCGGCTCGCGCGACAGGCCTTTCACGACGAAACCCCCGAGAGCTTCCAGGTCGAGCAGGGCCGCGAACTCGATCCCGTAGGCGAAGGTTCCCGACGCGGCGATGACCGGGTTCTTGAGGGGAATGCCGCACAGCGTGGTGGCGAGGCGCTCGCTCGTCAACGGGCGCCTCGCGCGAAGGCCTCGTCGAGGAGACGGCCGGTCGCAGCTCCCGGCAGCGGCACGCGCATCGCCCGCGCCAGAGTCGGCGCGACATCGACAGCCTCGACGGGGTGCCCGAAGACGTCCGCCGTGAATGGCTTGCCGTAGAGCATCAGCGGAACGCGCGTGTCGTACGCGTAAAGGGATCCGTAGGAGACGCCGCGCCCTTCGCCGAAGTCCTCGACGGCGCCAGGCTCGTAGGCCAGCACCAGGTCGCCCGACCGGCGATGGTGAAAGCCTCGGGCGAAGCGGTCGCGCCAGCCGTCCGAACGGCTGCAGTCTCCGTCCGAGGTGTAGTAGGCCGCCACCCCGGGGACACGCAGAGCGGCCGCGCCCGCTGCGAGCCGGGCCTCGCGGGGACTCACGCCGCGCGCGCGCAGCGTCTGGTGGCGCAGATAGACGAACGGATAGACGTAGCGTTCCACATAGCGATTGCGGGCCGGGCCGGTGGGATCGAACGCCTCGCCGAGCGCTCGGTCAATGGCGCGGGCCACGGTCTCGCCGGTGATCGTCAACGCAGCGCGGCGCCGCGGCGGCGGCAGACTGGGAGCGCCATGTGCCGCGGTGAACGCGAACAGATACTGGTCCGGTCCGATCTGGCGGTCGAGAAATTCGAGAGTGCGGGCGATCTCGCGATCCATGTGCAACACCATCTCACGCATCAGCGGCGAATCCGCACCCACCTCGTATCCTAAGGCCGCCGGCGCGCTCCAAACTGAAAACAGAAGGGCAGGCGGACCCTCGGCGTCCGGCGCCAGCAGCTCTCCGCGCACGGCCGAGCGCAGCAGTTCCGCCTCGGTGGCGAGAGCGAACGGCGACGACCGGTAAAGCACCTCGAACTCGCCCGGGCGCTGCGGATTGTCTTCGATCACTCGCATTGGAGGCGCTCCGGCGGGTGCAAGCAACGCCTCCCACGGCGCGTTGCGATGGCGCTTCGGGTCATGGGCATCGCGGAACTTGCTGAGCCAGTCGGGCGGAGCCACTTCGCCGGGAGTCTGGACAAGCGGGTGTCCGGCGCGGCCCATGAACAGGGCCGGGAGCGGTTCGCTCGCACCCATCGCCAGCGGGCGGAGCGACACAGCCGCGGCCTCGCACAGCGTGGGAGCGAGCAGGAGCGCCCATGAGGCGGTGCGGGCTTCCCCTGTCTCCGCGTCGAACCAGCGGTCGGCGACAATCCCGTGGACCTCCGGCCACGCGCCGGTGGCCAGCGTTGCCACGCCGCTGCTGGAGAAGGTTCCGGCCGCCATGCGGCAATCGGTGAACCAGGCGGACTCCGCCATGAGGCGACGGAACCCACCCGGTCCGAGCAAGTGTTCGTAGCGGTCGAGATAATCCTGCCGGAACTGCTCGGCCACCACCAATACGCCGACGGGCGGCGCCGGAGTGCGCGCACCAAGGGAGGCAGCGCCCAGCAATCCTGCGAATGCGCGACGGGTGATCACGCTGCCAGCAACCCCAACTTGCGGCCCGCCCGTCGGAACGCCTCGAGTGCGCGGTCCAGGTGCTCGCGGGTGTGCGTTGCAGTGACGATGGTGCGGACGCGCGCTTTGCCCTTCGGAACGGTTGGAAATCCGATGCCGGTGGCCAGAACGCCCTCCTCGAAAAGGGCGGCCGAGAAGGCGTGCGCGGCCGCGGCTTCACCCACCATCACGGGGGTGATCGGAGTCTCGCTCACGCCTGTGTCAAAACCTTCTTTCGTCAGCTGTTCCTTAAAGTAGCGGGTGTTTTCCCAAAGCTGCCCGATCCTTTGCGGTTCCTGCTCCAGGACGTCGAAGGCCGCGATGCAGGTCGCGGCGACAGCGGGTGGATGGGAAGTGGAGAACAGGAACGGACGTCCGCGCTGGTGCAGGAATTCGATGAGATCCCGGCTGCCACAGACGTATCCGCCAAGCGCGCCAATGGCTTTGGAGAGCGTTCCCACCTGGATCTGCACGCGCCCGTGCAGACCGAAGTGGTCGACTGTGCCGCGGCCGTTCCGTCCGAGCACTCCCGAAGCGTGCGCATCGTCGACCATCATGATCGCGCCGTACCGTTCGGCCAGTTCCACCAATTTCGGGAGCGGCCCGATGTCGCCGTCCATGGAGAAGACGCCGTCGCTAATCAGCAGGACGCGTCCACCCGCCTGGGACGCCGCCGCCAGCTTCTCCTCGGCCTGGGCCACATCCTTGTGCGCGTACACATGGATCTTCGCCCGTGACAGCCGGCAGCCGTCGATGATGCTGGCGTGGTTCAGGGCATCGGAGACAATGTGGTCTTCAGGACCGAGGATGGCCGAAACAGTGCCTGCGTTGGCGGTGAAGCCGGACTGGAACACGACGCACCCCTCGACGTTCTTGAAGCGGGCGATCTTCTCTTCCAATTCCACATGAAGAGACATCGTGCCGGAGATCGTTCGCACCGCACCCGAGCCCACGCCGTACCGCCGCGTCGCTTCGAGCGCCGCTTCCAGCAACAGCGGATGCGTCGTCAGACCGAGGTAGTTGTTCGAAGCCAGGTTGATGACATCGCGGCCGTCGAAGCGCGCCAGCGGCGCGCACTCCGATTCGAGCACGCGAAGGCGTTGGAGCGTTCCCTCAGCGCGCCACGCATCGAGTTGTTCTCCCAGATAGGCGAGCGGATTCATGCGTCCCATTCCAGGATAATCTTGACGGCGTCCCCGTTGCGCAGGAGGCGAAAGGCTTCCTGGTACTCGCCGTAAGGCATGCGGTGGGTCACGACCGGCGACAGGTCCAGCTTATGTTCCAGCAGGAACCGCTCGCACTGGTACCAAGTCTCATACATCAGCCGTCCGTTGACGCCGCGGACAGTCACGCTTTTGAAGATGATCGAGTTCGAAAGATCGAGCGTGACCGGCCTGGATGGGATGCCCAGCAGCGCCACTTCGCCGCCGGGGCGCACCATATCGAAGGCCTTGTGGATCCCCTGCTGCGCGCCGGAAATCTCCAGCACGACATCCACGCCGACGCCATCCGGCGTGTCCGCGATGAACTTCTCGAACCAGCCGTCGGCCGCGGGATCGTAGGCGGCATGCGCTCCCATCCGCAGGGCCAGTGCGCGCTTGTGCGCCTGCGGTTCGACGACTACGACCGACAAGGCGCCGGCGGCTTCAGCAATCCGGCAGGCCATCAGCCCGATGGCGCCCGCGCCAACCACCGCGACCGAGCGCCCGGCCACGGGTTGGGCCATCACGGTGTGCATCGCGTTGCCGAGCGGGTCGAAGATGGCGGCGATCTCGTGCGGGATCCCCGGCCGCACCTTCCACACATTCGACTCGGGCATCCGCAGATATTGCGCGAAGCAGCCGTCGCGGTCGACTCCGATGATCTCGACCTTGCGGCAAATGTGGCCTTGTCCCGTGCGGCAGTAGTAACAGTGGCCGCATCCGATATGGCCTTCGCCGGAAACGATGTCGCCGGGCTGGAAGCCGGACACCGCCTCGCCTGCCTCCTCCACCCTGCCGACGAATTCGTGACCCACGACCAGAGGCGGCTTCAGACGCCCCTGCGCCCATTCGTCCCAGGAGAAGATGTGGACATCGGTGCCGCAGATACCGGTCTTGAGGACGCGGATCAGAACGTCCGACCTGCCAGGTGCGGGGACCGGCACGTCGTCCAGCCACATCCCAGGCGCTCTCTCCCGTTTGACCAAGGCAAGCATGGTGGTCCTCCGCCGCACAGAGAAAGCGGCTACCCCTATTGTCCGCTGTTTCCGGGCTGGAGTTAGTCGAGCAGTTCGATGACCAGGGTCCGGTACGGCTTTGTGCCAACGTTGGTCAACTGGGGCGCGTCTTCGCCCTTGTCATGCCAGATGACGTCACCGGCTTTGCGCTCGCGGACTGTCTTCTCTTTCGTCTGCGAGTCGAGCCGTTCATAACGGCTGTCGTCGAGGAAGACAATGACTTGGTCGGTAGGGCGGATATAGGGCGTTCGCGGGACACCCACCGGGTAGGTGACTTCCTTCACGCGCACGCGCTTGTTTTCGAGTTTCGTCATGATCGGGAGATTCGCCCATCCAGCGGACCACAGCCCGAGGATCGTAGCCGCGGACGAGAGCAAAGCAGTCAGCAGGATGGTGCGCTTCATGTCGGGGCTACTCTGTGTCTGGGTGCGTACTCACGCTTCACCAGGAAGACATAGGCGGCGATGCCCAGGAGCAGGAAGAACCAGATCGCCTGCATTGGCGCGTTGTAGCTGCCGGTTGCGTCCTTGAGCCAGCCCGTAAGGATCGGGGCGACGATCCCCGGCAGGTTTGCGGCGCAGTTCTGGATTCCCACGATTCGGCCGATCGCGCCGCCGGGAATCAGCGTTTGCGTCAACGCCCAGTAGTTCGCGGTCGCGAGCCCCAGTCCGGTGAGCGAGAATACGGCGAAGAACAGGGCGACGGGAACCGAGTCCGACATGGCGCCAAAGACTTCGGTGGACGCCGCCACGAATCCGGCGATGGTGAATCCTTTGCGCACTTTCACCGGGTCGCCGCCCTTGGCGATCATCCTGTCCGCGGCGAATCCGGCGAAGGCGGCCATGGCGGCCATGCCGCCGAAGCTGAAGAACGTGTACAGACCCATCGATTTCAGCGACAGGTTGCGGGCTTCGACGAAATAGGCGGGCATCCACGTCATGCAGAAGTAGACGAAGTACATGTAGCAGAACGTGCCGATGATCGTGCCCCAGATCACCGGGCTGCGCATCATGTCGGCGAAGGTGACGGCCGCTGCTTTGCTTTCCGTCGTCTGGGCCGCGATCTCTATGGAACGGTCGTCGTTCTTCACGAGCAACAGCCATGGGATCAGCCAGAACAAACAGCCCAACCCCAGAATGACGAACATCGCGCGCCAGCCATATGCCAGGATCAGCCAGGCCGCAATCGGCGCCCCGATCGCCGGACCGATTTTGGTGCCGGTCATGTACAGGCCGACAGCGAGACCTCGCTCTTTCTCCGCGAAGTGGAACCGGATCCAGCGCATGCTCGCCGGCGTGACGACCGATTCACCGACGCCGAGCAGGAAGCGTAGCGTGAACAGCATCGGGATGGATGTCGCCCAGGCAGTCGCTGCCGAAATGACGCTCCAGGCGAGGAAGCTCACCGCGTAAGGCCACTTGACGCCATACTTGTCGACCACCCAGCCGGCGGGAATCTGCAGGAACGCGTAAGAGAAGAAGAATGCCGAGAGCAGATTGCCGCGGTCCTTATCGGTGAGGCCGAAGAACGCGTTGAACTCGTCGAGTGTCAACGCCACCGAAAGGTTCGTGCGGTCGACGTAGGCGATGATCATGCCGAGGCTGAGCAGGGCGATGATGCTCCAGCGGCGGATCTGCTCCTTGCGGGTCAGCTCCGGCGCCGCCTGCGGGGACGTAGCAATGGACATTGGACCTCAACATATCACACTGCGTGGCTCCGCACCTGCCCCAGTGTGCTGCCGACTCTAAGCGGACGAGCCATTGTCGAGGTCTGGCTGCTCCTTCTCGATCGGCTTCGTCGCATATGGATCAGGAGCGTTCATCTTGAACTGCGATGGTCGTCGCCACTGGGCAAGTTTGCCCTGACGCACGACGCTCCGCAACAGCGGTTCGTCTCGGGCAATCACGAACCGATCACTGTTTCCCGCCACCACCATGTTTGTATTGCGCCAGAACTCCTTGAAGATCACTGCGCCCCGAGTGCGGTCTCCTTCACTGAAAAAGCAGATGGCGGTCTTGCTGCTCAATGGCACGATTGTGGAAGCTCCAGGTGTCAGGATGCCGTATCCCTCAATCGAGTCATCGGAGTACGGCGGTGGCACAACTGTGAACGGGTTATCGCATGTGATGAACGTGCAACCCTTAGGAGTGGCAAGTATGTCCCAGTTCAACCGGAAGAGGGCTTGCGCTACGTCCAGGGCCAGCGACAACATTATCTTGATGTTGTTCTGGCGGGGATTCGTGATTTCGTACTGATCGTCTCGGATCATCTGGAAGACCTCCTGAGCGGAAACGTCCGTCATGTCTTCCCCGACTGCCTGCTCGTACTTCCGCAAGGTTTCTTCGACGGCTTCGACTGAGGAGTTCATAGCCTTCGCACACCAGCGATGAAACTGCTCGGTGAACTCGTTCTGATCTCTATCAAACGCAGGGTTGCGTGTTCGCAGCAGCGCCACGAACAAAGCCAGAATTGCGCGGTCCTCACCCTCCCAGGTCAGGTTTTGCTTGTCCAGGCGTTCGATGATGCGCCGCATGGGATCTTCCACCATGTTCGCCAGCATTTGCTCAACGTGATCCGACTTCTGGCCATCCGGGCCTACGACGGTGTAGAAGTCCTTCTTCACCGCCGTGTTCAGAATTCCTTGGTGCAGGAACTTGTCTTCCTTGCGGTCAAACACCCAGACTCGTTCGGACTCGTCTGCAAATCCACGAAGGTACATCTGCGGAAGGTAGTGATGGCGTCGGGAGAGTTTCATCTCACTCCCTCCGCAGGTCCACTGCCAGAAGTCACCAGCGATCTGACCTGGGGGGACGGGAATTGGCTCATCAGGGTGTCAAAGACAGACATTGGCTTGAGTTCTTCATCGTGACCCTCGGGATCTGTCCTTCACCTTGGCCCTACGAACTCAAGATCACGGTCTTGTTGAACTCGTCAAACACCCACACTCGTTCAAATGGGCCTGTGCTGGTCAGTGCCGCCAGGATCGCTGAGTGCTTTTCGCACAGTCGGAGAACCGAGGCCGCAGTTCCGAACCGTAGATCGAAGTGGAGGACAAGATCGACAGGAGCACAGTCAGTCTCATATTTCTTTTCGGCCTTGCTGACGATCAGATTAACAAACGGTCGGTCCTGGTCATACGAGAACCCGTCGTCAAGTGTTCGTCGTTTTGGATTCACCTTCTCAGCAACTTCTTCGTGGATAATCTGTCCGAGTTCAAACCAGTACTTCTGGCCCGAGATTGTACACATGATGTCGGGGTAGTCTGGATCACGATTCTCCGGTGACCCTGCGTCAATCGACAACTTGGAAGTGGAAGCGAAAGACAGAAAGACGTCCATTTCGATAGCACGCTTCCTCTCAGCCTTCTTTAGAATCGCCAACGGATCGGTTGGCAATCGTACTTCTTCATCGACTACGGACTCCGCGACGACAGGTCCGCGTTCGTCGCATTTGTAAAGTGGACACAGATAACCTCGACCGTCACCGACCTTTCCGACGTACATAAACGGACGCCCAGAGTGGTTACCACGAGGTTGTCTCTTTGCGTCTCTTCGTAGTCGGCGTCCTAGCTCACGGTCGTAGTAGCCAAGAATCGTCGGTTCATAGTGACGATGACAGCCCGGTTTGGGACAGCACCATTCAATCAGTCTGTTGACATCTACCGAAGTATCGCCGTACTCCATTGAACCCCATGAAGCTTCGAGACGCATATTGACACCGAGATGCTTGTCGCAGTAGACCGTGATTTGGTAATCGGGATCTTGCTTCCGAAGTTTCTCAGCCATCAGCTCTTCGATGGCGGATACTAGATATTCTGCGCTCTCTTCACCGGACATTGGCTTCTAAATCGTTTCCTCGTTCGCAGTTAGCGACACTCATTGTTCTGGCAGGATGGCCTCCAGATACTTTCACAGCCCCTCCTAGATCCTCTTCTTTCCGTCAATCCTGTCCTCGTAAAACAACGTTCTGAACGGCGCTGCGTCGAAAGGTAGTCTTTCCAGTTTGTCCTTTTCAACAATCAAGATTGTAGGCTTCTTCAGATCGCGAGCATATGTATTGGCTGTCGACACTCGCAGGATCAGCGGCGATTGCAATAGGCCTGTAGGCAAGCAGCATCGCAAGTTCTTCACGGTCGTCTTGGTTTGGCTCGCCGTGCCACATCCGGTGGTCGTCCCCACAGCGTTGCAGGAGCCGCCGCTTCTGCTGCGAAACCGGGAACTTCCGACATCTCCGCATAAGACGAAACCTGTCCAGCCACCGAACATGTCAGCGCCTGCAGGACGTAGCGGTGGACATTGGACCTCAAGATATCACAATGCGTTGCGCCACTCGGCAAGGGGCCCTTACAATGGGAGAGAGGAAGGGCGGGAGTAACTCAATGGTAGAGTCACAGCCTTCCAAGCTGTTGGTTGCGGGTTCGATTCCCGTCTCCCGCTCCACGGGTCCTTAGCCAGTCACGCGCTCGATGCGGAGCGTTTGCGGCCCCTCCCATCGCACCCGCTTACAGGCGTTGGCGAAATCCACCCAGTCTTTGGTCCAGTCTCCCGGGATACGCGCGAACAGGCGGGCATAGGTCGGCACACCTTCGGCCTGACGCAGCGTGACTCCGCGCCCGTAGATGAAGCAGACCTCGCTCACAGGTTTGCGGGTGGTGACGCCTGAACCGTCGTTATAGAAGTACAACAGTTCTCCGGGCAGGGGCAGTTGGATCTCGTTCTCGCGCGGCATCGGCTCGGGCTTATCGAGCAGCACGAACACTTCGGCTCCGGAGTACATTCCGTGGATCGCCTTGTGCTCGATGGGCAGGAGGTTCCAGATGAAGTCGCAGACCGTGGGGGCGTCCTGATCGAGCAACTCGGCGATGGCGGATTCCCCGGTAGCGGGGAACGAGAGTTTGATACGGCGTGTGGGGGCGCTCTGCATGGCTGAAACTACCATACCTCCGAGCACCAGGCTGCGTCGTGTCATCGAAGAGAGAGTGTGGAGCTGGCGGAGGGATTTGAACCCCCGACCGTCTGATTACAAATCAGATGCTCTACCAACTGAGCTACGCCAGCCCTTCGCGGATTCTCCTTGATTTTAGCATCGGATCTGTCACTTCCCCACAGGATCTGCGTCTACACTGGTAACGCCATGGCTCTGCTCCTTCTCTTGCTGACCGCCCTGTCACTTCAGGCCCAGGTGGCCCACCAGCATCATCCGCCCCGCGATGCGGCCGAATATCTGAAGGTTCTCAACAATCCGGCGCGGGACGCCTGGCAGAAACCGCACGAGGTCATCCAAGCCCTCGCCCTGCGTCCGGACGAAGCCATTGCCGACATCGGCGCCGGCGGCGGCTACTTCTCGCGCCGGTTCGCCCGCCATGCCGGACGCGTGCTGGCTGTCGACGTGGATGAGAAGTTGCTCGCCGCCACGCGTCAGGATGCGCCGCCCAACCTGGAAACGGTTCTCGCATCGCACGATGACCCGAAACTGCCCCCTGCGTCGGTTGACACGATCTTCTTCTGCAACGTGCTGCACCATATCGACGGGCGTCCTGCCTATTACGAGAGGCTCGCCCGGGCTTTGCGTCCCGGCGGACGGATCGTGATGATGGACTTTCACAAGCGGGAGCTTCCCGTGGGTCCGCCGGTCCGGATGAAGCTGTCGCGCGAGGAAGTCGTGGCGGAAATGAAAGCGGCCGGCTTCGCGCTTGAGAAAGAGCACGATCTGCTGCCCCACCAGTACTTCCTGGAGTTCCGGCGCGCGCAGTGAACTACGCGGCGAGCAGCCCGTACGCCTGTTCGCGAATCGCCTGCGGAAACTCGTGACCTGCGTCCGGATGGACGGACTGTAGACGCTCGGTGGCGCTGAATAGCGCGAAGACGGGGCCGGCCGCTGCGAGGCATGCACGCACTCCCGCGACGTCGAAATTCGTATCGCGCAGCGGGGCGTTGATGAAGACGGTTCGGGGCGCCAGCGCCGCCAGAACTTCCGTGAAATCGAATGGCACGCGGGCGGCCGCGCGGCCATATTCCGAGGCGATCCGCGGCATGTAGCCGCGATGGCTCCAGCCCGTCAGATCGCCGCCCAGGTAGTGTGCGAATGCGTTGAATCCGCAACTGGTCACCAGCCTGCGGATCCGCTCGTCGAACAGTCCGGCGAACAGAGTGTTGTGGCCGCCGAGAGAGTGGCCGATGCAGCCGATGCGCCCGCGATCCACTTGCGGCAGGCTCACCAGCAGGTCCACGCCGCGGGTGTGGTTCACGATGCCCTTCATCGTGGCGCTCAGGTAGCCGCGGGCGTAGGGGTCGGTCCGGGAGTCGCCGAAGCCGGGATAGTCCGGCGCCAGCACGACGCAGCCGCGCCTGGCGAGTTCGAGTCCGTAGTGGAGGTGGACGTTCCGGCCCAGACCCGCAGGCTCAGCTTTGCCGATGCGGATGGTCTGGTGCAGCGCCAGAGCGGCGGGAAGCGGTCCGGACACTTCGGGCAGCAGCAGGTACGCCGGCACCCAGTCATCCAACTCCGCTTCGTAGCGGATCTTGCGGCGAATCACTCCGGGCAGGCGTTCTTCGTCGAGCACTTCGACCGCGGGCGTGCCGCGGCGCAACGCCGGCAGCGGACCCGCGACCTTCTGGAAGTTCTCGAGTATGTGCAGACGGCGCTTCGCCCACTCGGCGGGTGTTTGCACCGGGCGCGTCGAGCGGGTCTCATCCAGCCAGAGGAGAAGGTTCTGTTTGTCCGGGTAGACCGGCATCGAGCCTCACTTCGCGTAGGGCGCCAGCGGGCGTCCGCGGCGGTTGGTGCGCGCGCGGAACAGGTGCCCGTCGATCGATGTGACGTAGAGAGTTTGCAGGTCGTCGTCACCGAAGCAGCAGTTGGTGGGACGTTTGGCCGCCGGAATCGGATGCTGCTCCAGCACCTCGCCCGAGGGCGCGAACACGTAGATCATCGGACCCGGGCCGCCCATCTCCCAGCCGGCGGTGGCGACGATGTTGCCATCCACGTCGAGGCGCATGCCGTCGATGCCGCGATGCGCGCCGAAGTCATGCAGCACGGTGGCCGCACCGAGCGAGCCGTCCTCATTCACGGGATGCGCGCGCAACTGCCGTTTTTCTTCAGGCAGACGACCGGACTGCGCGACATACAGGGTGCGGAAGTCGAGCGAGAACAGCAGGCCGTTGGGGCGTGTGGTGTCGAAGGTCACGCGGGCGACGCTCCAGCCGCTGCCTTGCGGATCGAGCCGGTAGACCGAATCGTGATCGAGTTCCTTGTATTTGCGGTCGGCGCTCCACGGGCCGGCGGCGCCTTCGTAGAAAGGATCGGTGAACCAGATGCGGCCCTTGGGATCCACGACAACGTCATTCGGAATATTGAAGCGCTTGCCTTCGAAACGGTCGGCAAGCACGGTCACGCCACCGTCCTTCTCGTAGCGCACGACGCGCCGCGCGTCCACGCTTTCGCCTCCCTGGCAGGCCAGCAGCCGACCTTCCGCATCGAAGGCGAGCCCGTTGGCGCACTCGGTGTTGTCGCGCCAGATCGATACTTCGCGCTTCTTCGGGTCGTAGCGCAGAATGCGGCTGCGCTGAATATGCGTGAAGTAGAGGACGGAGCCATCCCACGCCGGACCCTCACTCACGCCGCCATACGCCGGATCGATCAGTTCAAATTCCCAAGCCATGTGTCCTCCTCTATCGAATCGATCGCCCGCCATCCACCGGAATCGTGACGCCGGTGACGAACGACGCGTCACTGCTGGCCAGAAACGCGATGACTCCCGCTACTTCTTCGGCGCGTCCGAAGCGTCCGAGCGGGTGCTTGTTCAACAGGTATTGCAGATGGCGCTCCTTGTCGTCCGCCATGCTCAGGCCGCGGTTGGCCATGCGCGTGTCTTCGATAGTGCCGGGACACACGCAGTTTACCCGGATGCCTTCGGCGGCGTGATCGAGCGCCATCGCCATCGTCAGCGCCACGACGCCGCCTTTCGACGCCGCGTACGCCGCCAGGCGGTGGTTGCCGCGAATGCCGTTGATCGAGCTCACGTTCACGATCGCGCCGCCGCCGCGCTCGCGCATGCGAGGCACCGCGGCGCGGGAGCACAGGAACGCGCCCTTCACGTTGATCGTGTGCATGCGGTCGAAATCGTCTTCGGTGGCTTCTTCGATCGATCCTGGCACGAAGCCGCCGGCATTGTTCACCAGGATGTCGACGCCTCCGAACCGGTCCAACGCCGTACCGATGAGGCTGGCCACATCGTCCGCGCGCGTGATGTCGCAGCCTACGGCCGCAATGCGTCCCGCTCCGTCCCGTTCGAGCGGCGCGAGGTCGCCGTCTTCGAGGGTTCCGCCGACCACCTGCGCACCCTCACGTGCGAAGCGCAATGCGGTGGCGCGTCCGATGCCGCTGCCGGCGCCCGTCACAATCGCTACTTGTCCCTGAAATCGCATGATCAAGCCAAGCTACGCCGCCGGGTCCAGACCAGGACGGCAAACGCAATCAGGCCGAGAGAGATCCATTGCGCCGTGGTGAAGGGGCCGCCAAACGGATTCGCCTGATCCTGCCGCCGGACGAAGTCGACCAGGAAGCGCACCACACCATACAACACCAGGTACAGTCCGATGAGCAACCCGGGGGGATTCGGCCGCTTCGCTCGCATCCACAGATAGGCGAAGATGCCGATCTCGGCCGCCGACTCGTACAACTGCGACGGGTGCAGTGGGATACCAAGTGGAACGCCCACCAGGTCGTGCGCGTGCTGGCTCGTGTACGTGACGGCCCAGGCGCGGTCGCATTGCGTCCCCCAGCAGCAGCCCGCGGCGAAGCAGCCGAGGCGCCCAATGGCGTGGCCCACAGCGATGCCTGGTGCGAACAGGTCCGCCGTCGCGAGCAACGGAAGCTTCTCTTTCCGCATGTACCACCACGCCACCGCGAGCGCCAGAATCAGCCCTCCGTAGAAGATCCCCGCGGCCTGCAAGACAGAAAGCGAAAACAGGCTGCCGGGGTCGGCGAGGTAGGCCGGCAGATCCACCAGGATCATGAGCAGCTTCGCCCCCACCATGCCGCCGATGGCGCAATAGAGGCCGAGATTCATGACCTTCTCGGAATCGTAGCCCCGCTGCTTCGCCAGCTTGCCCGTGAGCCACAGCGCGGTGAGAAACGCTGTGGCGACGAGCACGCCGTAGGTCGGCAGGCGGAAGCCGAAGATCTCGATAAGGTAGGGATGCATCTAGCCGCGCTCCTTGTGCCGGTTGCGCAGGATATCAAGAATCAGCAGCCCGCTGCCGGTCACGATGGCGGAGTCGGCGACGTTGAACGCGGGCCAATGCCAGGCGCCGATGTAGAAATCGAGGAAGTCCGTCACGGCGCCGGTAAGCACGCGATCGTACACGTTGCCGAGCGCGCCTCCCAGGATCAGCGCGAGACCCCAGGCGTGGCCTGCGTTCAGCGTGTGCGCCTTGCGGAGCATCAACGCCACCATCACCAGCACGACGCCCGCAACACCGATCAGCAGAAACGTCCGCCAGGGCCCATCCGCGTCGGCGAACAGACTGAACGCCGCACCAGGATTGCGCGCGTGGACGATGTCGAAGAAGCCGGGAATCACCGTGTAGGCGTCGAGCGTGGACAGACGCGTCTCGACCAGCCACTTGGTGGCCCGGTCGAGCGCGAAGATCGCCAGCGCGATCGTGTAAGCCGCCGCGGGCCGCATTATCGGTGTGCCAGGCTCTCGGTAACAGCCGCCGCGCAGGCGGCGCAAATTGTCGGGAACTCCGGATTTGCGCCCTGGTCGAGCGTGTACTTCCAGCAGCGGGCGCACTTATCACCCCCGGCCCGCTGGATCTCGACGGCAAGATCCGCGCCTTCCGCCAGCCGCACCTGGGACACAATGAAGAGCGACGGCAGATCGGCCTCGTACTCACCCAACAGGGGGAACAGGGCCGCGGGCGCGGTCAACACGATCTGCGCCTCGAGCGGCGCGCCGATAAACTTCCGCTGGCGCGCTTCCTCCAGGCTCTTCAGTACCGTTTCCCGCACTTCGAGCAGGCGGTCCCAATTGGCCATACGCTCGCGCGCCAGCGGCGGCAGACCCGCGGTGAGTTCGCCCGGTTCCGGGAACTCCGCGAGGTGGACGCTGTCCGGCGCACCGGCGGGCTTCGGCAGGTATCCCCACACCTCTTCCGCCGTGAAAGCGAGCAGCGGAGCCAGTAGCCGCGTCAATGCGTAAGCCAGGCGGTGCAACGCCGTCTGCGCGCTGCGCCGCGCGTGGGAGCGCGCGCCCGAAGTGTACAACCGGTCCTTGAGCACGTCGAAATAGATCGCGCTCAGATCGATTGTGGCGAAGTCATAGACCGCACGGTAGACCTTGTGGAAGGCGAACTCGTCGTACCAGCCGCGGCACCGCTCGACGAGCCGTTCCGCGCGGGAGAGAATCCATTGGTCGATCTCCGGCATGTCCGCGCAGGCGACGGCATCTTCCAGCGCGTACCCGTGCAGGTTGCCAAGCGCGTAGCGGAACGTGTTGCGCAGCTTGCGGTAGGCTTCGGTCAACCGCTTCAGGATGGTGTCGGACAGGCGCACGTCGTCGTTGAATTCGACCGACGCCACCCACAGGCGCAACACCTCCGCGCCGTATTGCTTGATGATCTTCTCCGGCTCGATCACGTTGCCGAGCGACTTCGACATCGCGCGGCCCTCGCCGTCGAGCGTCCAGCCGTTGGTGACGCACGCGCGGTACGGAGCGTCTCCGCGCAGTCCCACGCCCACCAGCAGCGATGAGTGGAACCAGCCGCGGTACTGGTCGCCGCCTTCGAGATAGAGATCGGAGGGCCAGGGCAACTGGTTCGTCTCCGTCAGCACCGCAAGATGGCTGGACCCTGAATCGAACCAGACGTCGAGAATATCGCTTTCCTTGCGAAACTCCGAGGCGCCGCAGGAGCCGCAGCGCGTTCCGGGCGGCACCAGATCCGCCGCCGTGCGTTCGTACCAGACGTCAGCCGAATGCTGCCGGAACAGATCGACGACGGAGTCGAGCACGGTGCGGTCTGCGAGCGTTTCGCCGCAGGCATCGCAGTAGAACGCGATGATCGGCACGCCCCAGGCGCGCTGGCGGGAGATACACCAGTCCGGGCGCGTGGCGATCATGCTGGAGATCCGTTCCTCGCCCCAGGCGGGCATCCAGCGGATGCGGCGGATTGCATCGAGCGCCTTCTGGCGCAGGTCGTTGCGCTCCATGCCGATGAACCACTGTTCGGTGGCGCGAAAGATCGTCGGCTTGTGGCAGCGCCAGCAGTGCGGGTAGCTGTGGTCAATCTGCTCGACCGCCAGCAGTGCGCCGCTGGCCGTGAGGATGTCGATCACGACCGGGTTCGCCTGCCAGATTGTCTTGCCGATGAGCTCCTCGGGCAGGCGGCCGTCGGCGCCATCGGCGTGGTACATGCGCCCGCCGGCGTCCACCGGGCAGTAGGTCGGGATGCCGTACTGCTGAGCAACTACGTAATCCTCGTGGCCGTGGCCGGGTGCGGTGTGGACCGCTCCGGTTCCCTGTTCGAGAGTCACGTGGTCGGCGAGGATGCCGGCGGAATCCCGCTCCAGGAACGGGTGCCGGAAGACAGCGTGCTCGATCTGGCGTCCGGGGAAGCGCGCCAGCACCGTGGGCTCGCCCCATCCGCACTTTTCGGCCGTCACCGCGAGCAGGTCCGCCGCGACGAGGTAAACGTCACGGCCCACCTCGGCGGCCACGTACTCGAACTGCGGGTGATAGGCGATGGCTAGGTTCGCCGGAATGGTCCAGGGCGTGGTTGTCCAGATGAGACCCCAGACGCGCTTCCCGGCTAAGGCGGGGTCGATCGCCCCGGGGTCGGACGTGAGCGCGAAGCGGACCCAGATCGACGGGCTGTGGTGCGGTTCGTACTCGACTTCGGCTTCGGCCAGCGCGGTCCGGCAGCTCATGCACCAGTTGACCGGCTTGAGTCCCTTGTAGACGTAGCCGCGGTCGAGGAAATCGACGAAGGCGCCGGCGATGACGGCCTGATACTCGGGCGTCATCGTGAGGTAGGGGTCTTCCCAGCGGCCGAAGACGCCGAGGCGGATGAAGTCGCGCTTCTGGAGTTCGACGTACTTGGCAGCGTATTCGCGGCAGGCGCGCCGGATGTCCGCCACGGGCATCTCTGCCTTCTTAGAGCCGAGCGTGCCCTCGACCTTAATCTCGATGGGGAGCCCGTGGCAGTCCCAGCCGGGGACGTAGGGTGAGTCGAATCCCGCCATCGTTTTGGACTTGACGATGAAGTCTTTCAGCAGCTTGTTGAAGGCGTGACCGAGGTGGATGTTGCCGTTGGCGTAGGGCGGGCCGTCGTGCAGTACATAGAGTGGACGGCCGGCGCGCGCCTCGCGGATGCGGCGGTACAGGCCTTCCTCTTCCCAGCGGGCGAGCGTCTTGGGCTCGTTCTGCGGCAGATTGGCCTGCATGGGGAAGCCGGTCTGCGGCAGGTTGATCGTTTTCTTCAGGTCGACGTTAGCTGCTTCCATTGGGGGGACTCGCGGGCGACGCGGGACGTGCGGAAACCCTTCATCTGATTATAGACTCGTCAGCGCGCGGGGGGTCCCCCGAACCCCCGCGCGCGAGGCCGCAGCCTCAGCGAGCGCCCGCAGGCGCCGCGATGAGGAGAGGTAGCAGTTCCTCTCGCCTTCAGTATCCCTGACGGGTTGTGTGGGTCTGCCTATCCTCATTTGTAAGTGATTCATTTCAAGGACGATGTGAATTTTTTTCTGCCGTGACCCGGTTTTTGGTACGCTTGGCGAGTGCGGCGGCGGCATTTTCTCGCGTGCCTGGCGACCGGTCCGGCGTGGGCCGGCGATTGGCCTCAGTTTCGCGGACCCGGCGGGCAGGGACACGCGCCTGGCGAAGCTGTCCCCCTCACCTGGAGCGAGTCCGAGAATATCCGCTGGAGGACCCCGATCCCGGGCTCGGGGTGGTCGTCCCCTTCGATTCTCGGGGACCGGATCTGGCTCACGACCGCGACCGACGGCAACCGCTCGTTGCGCGTCCTCGCCCTCGACCGGCATACCGGCAAGATCCTGCAGGATGTCGAGGTGGTGCGGGCCGACCCCGGCAAGATCCATCAGAAGAACAGCCACGCGTCTCCGACCCCGGTTCTGGAAGGCAACCGCGTCTACGTCCACTACGGCGCCCATGGCACCGCCGCGCTCAATGCCGCCGACGGCTCCGTCCTCTGGAAGAAGCGGCTCGACTACGATCACCGGCACGGTCCCGGCAACTCGCCGATTCTCTACGACGATCTGCTGATCGTCAACTGCGACGGCTACGACCAGCAGTTCATTGTCGCGTTCGACAAAAATACCGGGCAGCAGGTTTGGCGCAAGACCCGGCCGGGTTACCAGGCGTACTGCACACCGCTCGTGATCTTCGCCAACGGGCGCGAACAACTGATCAGCCCCGGCGCTAAGCGTTCGATCGCCTACGATCCGCGCACTGGCGAGGAACTGTGGTGGGTTCTCTATGGCGAAGGCTTCTCCAACGTCCCGCGGCCGGTCTTCGCGAACGGGCTGGTCTTCATCTGCACCGGGTTCTTCCAGCCGTCTCTCTACGCTGTCAGGCCCGACGGCAAGGGGGATGTCACCGCTACCCACATCGTGTGGCAGACGAACCGGGGCGTCCCGCTGACGCCGTCGCCGATTGTCGTCGGCGACGAGCTCTACATGGTCACGGACCAGGGCGTGGGTTCCTGCCTCGACACGAAGACTGGGAAGGTCCACTGGCGGGAGCGGCTCGGTGGCAACTACTCGGCCTCGCCGGTACTGGCAGCCGGACGTTTGTATTTTCCGAACGAAGAAGGCGAGACGAAAGTCATCGCACCGGGAACTAAGTTCGAACTTCTCGCGACCAACCGGCTGGAAGAGGCGATTCTCGCGTCAATGGCTGTGGTCGATGGCGTCATTTACGTCAGGACGAGCCAGCACCTATACTGCATTGCGGGCCAAGCCTAGCCGTTTGGAATCCAGGCCTGGCGGCTGGCCCGGCTACCCGAACACGCGCAGCGGCTCGACTTCCGCTGCTTCGGCGGGGTGGAACAACGCGCGGTCGGAGGGGAACGCCGGCTCGAGTTGATCGAACCAGGTCGCGTGGGAATCGAACTTGGCGAAGAACGGCCGCCCGACCATTTCCGGATCGCGGGCCTGCAGGTACTCCAGCACGAACACACGCCGCCCATTCACCGTCGAAACCCCCACCACCCGGACCTTGCCGGGGTGTGCTGACATTGACGGTCCGCGGACAGTCCGCGCCAAGCCCGATACCTGCCGGTACGCGTCGCGGAAGATCTCCCACGCCTCCACCAGCGGTACCTCGAAGTAGCTGCGCGCGCCCGTGTCGCGCTCGACGAACATGTAATACGGGATCGCGCCGAGATTCGCCCCGGTCCGCCAAAGGTCCGCCCACGCCTGCGCATCGTCGTTGATGTGGCGCACGAGCGGAGACTGCATCCGCACAACGGCGCCCGTGGCCCGGATGCGCCGCAGAGCCTCGCGGGCAATCGGCGTGGAAAGTTCCACCGGGTGGTTATAGTGCGCCATCAGCGCCAACTGCCGGCCGGACGCCACCACGCGCTCAAACAGCCGCAAGACTTCATCGGCATCGGGATCGGTCACGAATCGCTGCGGCCAGTAGCCGACGCTCTTCGTTCCAATGCGGATCGTGTGCAGGCTCTCCAATTTGCTTTCGAGCAGGGGCTCGATGTACCCCGCGAGAACGTTGGCGCGCATGATCATCGGGTCGCCGCCGGTAATCAGGACGTCGCTCACTTCCGGGTGACGCTGCAGGTAGCGCACCAACTCCGCGGTTTCCCGCGACGCCATTTTCAGGTCCGCCATGCCGACAAACTGCGCCCAGCGGAAGCAGAAGGTGCAATAGGCGTGGCATGTCTGGCCTTGGCTCGGGAAAAACAGGACTGTCTCGTCGTACTTGTGCTGCATCCCCGGCAGCGGCCGTCCGTCGAGGCGGGCGACATTATCCGTCATCTGCCCTGCGGGGTGCGGATTCAGCGACCTTCGGATGGCGTCAGCCGCCGCCCGGATCTGTTCGTTCGGCGCCTTGGCGCGCAGCAGCTCCCGGACGTGCGCGTAGTCAGTTGGATCCAACATGCCGCGCTGGGAGAATGTGAGCTGGTACATCGGGTCGTCGGGCACCCGGTCCCAGTCGATCAGTTCCTCCACCACGTACTCGTTGGTGCGGAATGGCAGGACGAGCGACACAACGCGGATCGCCTCGCGCAAATCAGGCCGCAGGCGATCCCAGAAGGGGTGCCGCTCGACGTTGCTGCGATCGATAGCTTGGAATCGTTTTGTGTTCATGGGCGCTCTCCGATCTCCAGACAGACTCCGGGTGTCGCCGTTTCCCAGCGGACGATGCCTTGTACTTCTAAGGTACGGCGCCGGGGGCTCCTGAAGGCATCCCGGAAACGGGGGATACGGAGAACGAAAACCCACTATTGGCCGGACATGTAGTAGTCCCACTGGGCGGCGGATTGCTCCACGATCCGTGGGATATCTCCCTCCAAAACATAGCGTTGCGCAGCAAGGTCAGCCGCCGCCTGGCGCACCTGGCGGAGGAAGTCCTCACGGTTCCGGTACCGTTCGGCGATCGAGAGCCGTGGATCTCCCGTGCGTTCCCGCTCGGCTTTCGTCTTCGGAAACGGGAGCCACGAGCCGGTCATGCTGAACAGTTCGTTCGGGGCGCCGATCTCCGGCGCGCGCAGATTCCACCCCGTATTCGTTCCCAGTGGAACCGTGATCACAGGCAGGCGGATGCCGGAGGTCTCGTTGCCGTCGCGGTCCACCTGCGGGACCTTCATCGGGAACGGCTTGCCGAGGTGCGGCGGTTCGATCGCGACCACACCCTTCGACCGGAACTCGGGCCCGTAGTCGGCCCGGAACGCGGTCTGGATATGCGTCGGGAAAGCGACACCGGGGATCTTCGGGAACTGGACCGCAGGCAGCGGCACAAGCTGATCTTTGTCGATGCGCGGGTGCTGAGACGGCGGCGGTTCCTTGCCCTCGGCGACCCAGGCCTGCATGGCATCCAGCAGCGCGCGGAAGGCCCAGCGGTAGTCGTTCGTATTGGCCATATTCTGCTGTTTGCCTTGCCGCGGCGGGAACGAACCAGGCCCGTGGTTGGTCCCCGCAACCAGGTAGACGCGCGTTTCCGGTCCCGGTCCGAAGTCGCGGCTGCCATCCACATTCTGATGGATGAGCGAGGCGGAGCGGCCGTAATACTCATACGAGGAGTTCGTGTAGAAGACCTTCGGCACGGATTTCTGTTGCATCGGCCGCGCGAGAATCCCCTCTTCGAGACCGGTCTCAGGATCCTTCTGCGCGAGGTCGGTAAACGGGAAGATGTCCGTCGGGTAAAGGAAGTTGAAATGCGGGCGGGCGTCGCGCGACGGCTGCGCGAAGCGGTGGTTGAAGCTGCCACGCCCTCCGCCTGCCACACTGGGCCAGAGGCCGTCGAACGCCATCCGGCCTTGCTCGTCCCGGTTCATTCCAAAGTAGAGAAACGTGCGCAGGAAACGGCCGCTTTGCGAAGAGCCAAAGCCGATCGTATGCCTGATGTCGCGATGTGCGTTGCCGAGCGGCATCTCCGTCGTACCGGGCGCCCCGTATTTCAGGAAGGACATCAGATCTCGCGTTGCCGCCAGGCCCAGGCCGACCAGTTTCGGATCCAAAGCCTGGTAGACCACCTCGTAGATCTTGCCAGGCTGGAAGCCGCTGGCCATATACACGTGCGCCGTGTCAGGAACCGGTCCGCTGCCGCCGTCGCGGGCGAGCTGCCACTGATCGCGGGGAATCTGCTGCCGCGGACACTGTGCGCAATCGCGGACGGTCATGGAACGCGGAGCGTTCTCGATGGCCCGGTAGGGGATGTGCGTCCGGTCGGCAAGATGAAAGCTGCGGATCAGCGTGTCCGGCACGAAATCCGAGCGCACAACACCGGTGACCGAGAGCCCGTCACGCGTGGCAATGGGGACGTAGAAGCGCAGCAGATCTTTCTCCGGCGGCACGTCCTGCTGCCAGCCCATCCAAACCAGCGTGTAACCGCGCTCCATCAGGAAACCGTCGCCGAAGTGCTCCGCCTCGCGAGGATCGAACGATCCCGCGCCGAGGTTGTACTTGTCGAGCAGTCCCTTCCGGCCCCGGTTGGACACCTCGTAGAAGACGGTCCGGTTGCCCTTGCTGAGGTCCTTCGGCGCCAGCACGTAGAGATCGGCGGAAAACTCGACCTTGCCGTGGCTGTTGCGCGGAGCCAGATCGATGTCGGAGATGAGGCGATTCGCTTCGTTCCCGGGATCGACCTCGAAAAAGACTCTCCCGGTCAACCGCTCGTATGCCCCGGTCTTGCCAAAGGCTTTGCCTGCGAGGACATCGCTTCGCTCGGCGATCTCCACCCGCACAACAGCGGCCGGACTCGCAGCCGCCAGCGCCAACACGGCAGTCAGGTACCTCAACAGACTCATGATTCGCTAGTCTATAGCAGAATCCCGCGCCGGGGGGTGGCCATGCTCGATGGTATACTCGTGCCACGGGTCTCCGTTCGCGATACCCGGGAGGGTTGACACCTGGTGGACCTGATCATTGTCCGTGGCATCTTCATCCTTGTCCTCACTGCCTGTGCATACGTCCTGCAGCCATTCGACACTCAGCCTCTCGTTGCGGCGCTGGGCGGAGCGCTGTTCGGCGGCGCGATTATCCTGTTCGAAGTCCGAGTCAAACAAATCAGCCTGAAGCGGCTCATCGGCGCGGCTTTTGGCTCGGTATTGGGCATTTTCGGGGCGTTCCTGATGTCGCTGGTCATCGGCCAGGCGGCGCCGGAGGGCTCAAAGACGATCCACTTCGTTCAGGTCGGCCTGTTGCTCTGGATGACGTACTGTGGCCTCGTCGTGGGAGCGAGCAAGGGCGACCTGCTGAATCTCGCTGCGCTCGGCGGGATCTTCGGCGGAGAGAAAGCAGCGAAGAAGTCGTTCAAGATCCTCGATACCAGCGTCATCATCGACGGCCGGATCGCCGATGTCGCCGAGACGGGCTTCCTTGATGGCATTCTCGTGATTCCCCAGTTCGTCCTGCGGGAACTCCAGCTTGTCGCCGACTCCGGCGATACGCTCAAGCGCAACCGCGGCCGGCGTGGCTTGGACATTCTTCAGCGTGTTCAGAAGATGAACCACCTCAGCGTGCAAATTGTGGAGGACGACTTCCCACAGGTACGCGAGGTGGACATGAAGCTGATCGAGCTGGCGAAGATGTACGACTGCAAGATCGTCACGAACGATTTCAATTTGAACAAGGTTGCGCAACTGCACGGCGTCCAGGTGCTGAACATCAACGAACTGGCCAACGCGCTCAAGCCGGTCGTGCTGCCGGGCGAAGTGATGCGCGTGTTCATCCTCAAGGAAGGCAAGGAATACAACCAGGGGGTCGCCTACCTCGATGACGGGACGATGGTGGTGGTCGACAACGCCAGGAAGATGATTTCGAAGACAATCGATATTGTTGTGACGAGCGTGCTGCAGACCACCGCGGGGAAGATGATCTTCGGCCGGCACGACGAAAAGATGTACGCGAGCGGCGGCGACCGCTCGCCGCAGCGCAAGCCGGAGAACGCCACCATGGAGCACTCTTCCTGACGCGGCCATGACTGTATCGCTGATTTTGCCCGCAGCCGGGCTCGGCACTCGCATGACGCGCACAGCCGAGGGGGAGAAGAAGCAGTTCATGCTTCTCGACGGTGTACCGATTCTCGTGCACACCATCCGGAAGTTCATCGCCGCGGGATCCATCCGTGAAATCGTCGTCGCCGCGCGGCCCGAAGACATGGCCTCGGTCCAGGACATGCTGCGGACCGAGCCGGTGCCGGTTCCGGTGCGCGTCGTCACGGGCGGCGACACGCGCCAGGAGTCCGTCGAGAACGCCCTCCGCAGTCTCCGGCCGCCGCCGGACCTCGTCGCCGTCCACGACGCCGTGCGGCCGTTCATCGCCACCAACACGATCCGCGCCGTCATCGCCGAAGCGGCCGCACACGGCGCCGCCATCACGGGAATCGTTCCTGTCGATACGGTCAAGCAGGTCGGGCCGCCGCAATCAGGCAGCACGAAGATCCGCGCTACGATTCCGCGAGACCATCTTGTCCTGGCGCAAACGCCGCAAGTGTTCAGCTACCGGTTGCTGGTGGATGCGTTCGCGGCGGCGCGCGCCGACGGCTTCCAGGGCACCGACGAGTCAAGCCTCGTGGAGCGCCTGGAGACCGTCGAAGTCCGCGTCGTTCAGGGCAGTGAGCACAATATCAAGATCACGCGTCCGGGAGACCTGGAGATCGCCCGCCTGCTGCTGCGAATGGAATCGGAGAAATCCGCGTGAGCCACTACCGCGTCGGGCAGGGTTGGGATACCCACCGTCTGGCGGCCGGCCGTGCCTTGATCCTCGGCGGCGTCACCGTGCAATCGGACCTCGGGCTCGAGGGGCACTCAGACGCGGACATCCTCACGCACGCCATCACCGATGCCTTACTGGGCGCGGCGGCCTTGGGAGATATCGGCATGCATTTCCCGAATACCGATCCTCTGTGGAAGGACACGAAGAGCGCCGTGTTCCTAGGCCATGCGCTGACACTCGTTCACCAGGCGGGGTACGAACTTGTCAACGTCGACTCGACCGTCATCCTGGAACGCCCGAAGCTGAAGGAGTACCGGATGCCGATTCGGGAATCGCTTGCCGCAACACTCAGGATTCCCCTCGACTGCGTTTCGGTGAAGTTCAAGACGGCCGAGGGCGAGGGTCCCGTTGGTGAACGCCGGACCGCCGAGGCGCAAGCCATCGTCACTTTGCGCCGGATGGAGCCATAAGGCTGCGCTCGCGCGCGGGCAGGAACTCGTCGCCGGGATTCCAGGAGGACAGCGCCTTCTGGTTCGCCGCTTCCACTCCGACGCGCATCCCGAAGACCGCCAGTTCCTCAATTCCGGAGAAGTCCCAGTCTTCGCGATATTCGTCTGACGGCTGGTGATAGTGGCGCGCCACGTAGTCACGCGCAACCGTGTCGCCGAAATCCGCTGGTTTGCCCCGGAACTCGCGGCCAGACCGGATCGAGAACGCGGGAATACCCGCGCGGGCGAACGAGAAGTGGTCGGAACGGTAGTACGATCCGGCCTCAGGCCGCGGATCGGGCGCGATTGCAAGAGTCATGCGCTCGGCCACCTGGCGGACCAGCGGCCAGAGGGTCGTGCGTTCCGCCCCGGCAACAACAATATCCGCAGTCCGGCCGAACGGCCAGAGAGCATCGTAGTTGAGCGCCGCTACAGTCTGGCCCGGCGGTACCAGCGGTTGGCGCGTGTAGTAATCCGAGCCGCGCAGCCCGTTTTCTTCGGCCGTGACCGCGAGAAACAATGCGGACCGCCGCGGCTTGAGCGGCAGGCTCGCCCACGCGCGCGCCAGTTCGAGCAGGACGGCGCATCCGGTGGCATTGTCCACGGCGCCGTTGTAGATGCGGTCTCCATCGCCGGACTCGGCGAGGCCCAGGTGGTCCCAATGCGCGCTGTAGATCACCGCCTGGCCGGCCAGCTCCGGATCGGAGCCCGTCACCCTGGCTACGACATTGCGGGATTCGATGTCGCGAATCCGGGAGCGAACCTCGCCCCGGATCCTCAGAGGCAGAGCTACAGGCTGGAAGGCCCGTTCACGCGACGCCTTCCAGAGGGCTTCGAAATCGTGGCCGGCGAGCGACAGCATGCGCCGCGCGGCATCCTGAGTCACCCAGCCGGCGAGGGCCAGGTCGTGCGTGTCCGCGGCGCGGCGCACCATCGCATCTTCGCTGCCCCACGAGTTGCGGACGACGTCCCACCCGTAACTGGCCGTCTCCGTGGTGTGGAGCAACAGGACCGCGCGAGCTCCGCGACGGGTGGCTTCCTCGTACTTGTAGGTCCAGCGGCCATAGTAGGTGAGCGCGCGGCCTCCGAAGAACTTCGGGTCGGCCGACTCAGGCTCGTTGGTGAACAGCAGGACAACCTTGCCGCGCACGTCCGTGCCCTTGTAGTCGTCCCAGCCAAACTCCGGGGCGTGAATCCCGTGACCGGCAAAGACGGCGCCGGAGTCGATGGTTTCCGACGGAGTCTGGAGCCGGTTCACGCCGGCGAAGTCGTCGAGCCAGCGCAGCGTCACGGTTCGCCCGCCCGCGGTGGCCGTCAGTTCCGGCGACCCATCTGTCCGTACGCCCACCAGAGGGACAGCCTGGAAGTACGTGCCGTTCTCGCCCGCCGGTTCGGCGCCTGCCAGAGCGAACTGCGTCGCCAGGTATTCCTCGGTCAGCGCGCCGCCGCGGGTCCCGACACCGCGTCCCTCCAACAGGTCGCTCGCGAGAAATTGCACATGGGCGCGCAGGCGCTCCGAAGAGACCGGTTGGGCGCCGGCCGCCGCGGCCGCCAGGCAGAGCACCAGGAGGAACTTCATCCCGGACGCGGGCCGTGTTATCGGCTGCGCTCCTTCACTTCGAGGATAAACTCGCTGCCTGCGTCGAAGCGGACATTCGCCCCTTCAGCCGCCACCTGAATCAGGACGAGGGAAGCTGCCGCGCCCACACCGGCGCCAATCGCCGCGCCTTTCGCCCCACCAAGGATGCCCCCCAGGAGAGCCCCGGCGCCGGTCGCGACGGCGGCTTTACCGAGGTTGTTCTTGCGGCGGATCACACGTCCCTCTTCGTCGACGTCCTCCTCCCCCTGCGAGTTAACCATTGTCTTGACGGAAGACTGCACTGGGGTCCGCTTGTCGTTATGGACGAGCGTCTCGAACGTGAAATTGAGAACGGATGTTCCTTTCACTTTCTTCCCGCTCTTCGATTCCTTGATGACGCCTTCCATGATGGCGCCCTGAAACTCGGCCGGGCTCAAGACCTGGGCAGTGATCTGGTCGCCGCGGCGGCTCGTTTCGGTGCTGATAGGACCCAGCAGACGGACACGGAAGTCCGTTTCGGGAATGCTTTGCGCGGCAAGGAATACAGGCACGCACAGCAGGAGCGCGTTTCGTAAGATCATCATGCGTTCTCCAGCAGCCGGCTACTGCAACACCGACCATTTTACCGTGACCACCGTATGGCGCTTGTTGCGGGCACGGAACGTGAACCGTTTCCAGCCGTTGGCCGGACTGGGGGCTTCGGCGAGAGCGAACTCGCGTGTATCGATCTCGACGATGACCGGCACTCCGGGCAGCGCGCCGTTCAGGCGGCCGGCGGTGGCGTCACTGCCGTCGATCGTCACCTGGCCGCCGCGTTCCAACTGGCCGGACCAGACAACCACCCCGGAACTCGGGCCGCTGTAGCGCGGCTTCGCCTCCTGGGCGGGTTTAGGCGGCGGAGGCGGCGGAGGCGGCGGGGTCGCCGGATCCGGACGCAGGATCGGCTGGCGCTCGCGGACGGGCGCCGGAGGAGGCGCGGGCTCAGGCTCGGCCTTCGGTTGCGGCGGAGGAGTTGGCGCTGGTTCCGCAACCGCAGGAGGCGGCGCCGGAGCGGGCTTCGGCGGTGCCTGGAGCGGCGGCGGCTTGCGCGCCGGCGCGGGCTTGGGTGGCGGGACGGCTCGCGGGGGCTCCGTCCTCTCAGGAGCGGGCGGCGCCGGAGGAGGCGGCGGCAATTCCGGGAGCGGTTCTTCCACGGGCGGAGCTTGCTCGGGAATCACCTCTGTGACGGGTGGAATCGGGACGCCCTGGTCTTTGGGCCGGAACGTGATGTAACCCGCGATGCCGCCGCCGATCACCAGGATCAGCGCCGCCAGAACCACAAACGCGCCCTGGCCGCCACGCGCCTTCGCTTGTGGGACAGAAGGGGGTAGAACGTACGGGGGATTGGCCGGGGAGGGATCAACTCGCGAGAGCAAAGCCGAGTCGTCTTCCGCTACCGGCGCGCCGCAAGCCTCGCAGAACCGGAGTCCCGGGCGGAGTTCGGCGTTGCAGTTGGAACAGGTCATTTACACCATGCGGCGCCGCGCATCCTCCAGCACGCGGCACGCGCGCGAGGGGTTGAACACCCCGCACGAGCAGAAGCGCGTGAGGTAGGCGGCGGCCTGCTCCGGAGTGCGGCGACCTTCCTTCACCCAGTCGATCATCTTCTTGGCGAGGCTCGCACTGATCATGCCGTGCCCGCACATCGTGGCCAGCGTCAGCACCTGCGTGTTCGGTAGTTTCTCCGTCTTGCCTTCGAATCCGAGGGAATAGCCGACCGAGTGCCGCGGCTGACCAGCGAAGTGGCAGCACTGCTCGGCGCCGTCGACCGACGTGGAGACGTTCACGCACATCCCGAGATCCGCCTCCTTCACGGCCTTGAGGAAATTCTCGGCGTTGACGCGGTCGTCGAACACTGCCGCCACGGTGGTCGGCGCATCCACGCCGTCGATCACCGCACGGAAGTCCGGCGTATGATCGCGGTTCCAGTGCGAGGTCGGCTGCATCGACCGCGACGGACGCAACGCTCCGCCGTTGCGGGCGTCGCCCAGGTTGACCGGCTGGAACTGCAGGGCGATCTCGAGAAATCTCTTCAACTTGGGGACGCTGCCCTTGTCCGTCTTGCCCTGCGACGGGATGGCGAAGATGACGTAATCATCGTAGAAGCTGGCGGCGTCGCCGAACCGGTGAAGCGTGTTCGTCATCTCAGTTCTCCTTACCGGGCGGCGCCCGCCGGTTCCTGCTGTGCGCTTCCCTGCGCCGGAGCGACGCGCCCCAGCCCGACGTTCGTCTTGGCCCGGTGCAGCGTGTAGCCGAGGCGCTCCAGGATTGGGGCAACAACGCGGTCCTCGCCCCCGGCGTCGCATCGCACGCCCACTCCCAGCGAAACCACGGTGTCGACGTGTTTCTCCACTTCCTTGACCAGTCCGATGATTTCCTCGACGCGGTCAACGGTGGTCTTGATCTCGACGATGCAGGAGAGCACCTTCTCGTCGAGAATGTCCTCACGCAAGGTTCCGCTTGCGACATCGCTCATGAGCGAGGTGACCGGATTCTTCTTTTCGAAATGCACGTTCGCCCGTGCCAGCGCCTGGGTCATCTTCTGCACCTCGTGGAACCAGACACCGACGCCCGGCCGGCCGAACTCAATGGTGAACCCGACCTCGCCTTCCTTCACCCGGCCGCTCACGTCGTTCGTCTTGACTTCTTCGGTGCCCCGCCCCGTGACGCCGGTCGATTCGTGGGGAACGCGCGGGTCGGAAAACGCGCGTCGCACCACGCGCGGCCACTCGAGTTTGTCCGGCTCGAAGGCGGCGGTCGGGCAGACGTCGGGCTCCGGATCGAAGCGCAGGCGCATCGCCTGGAACGCGCGCCGGATCGTGCGCACGAGCGTCGGGTTCAAATGCTCCTGGCTCAGGCCATTGAAGCAGGCGTAGCACTCGACGCACTCGCGGCGGTCGACAGTGGCGCGCTTGATTTGCGGATCGATGTAGATGGCGCCCATCGGGCACACGTAGGTGCAATTGCCGCAGGCGACACACTTGCTGGGATTAATGTACATGGCCGGCTTCCTCCGGGGCGAAGATTCGCCTCGTCGAATCGATCATCGAGAACAGGCCCGCGGCCGTGGCACACAACGCCGACGCGAGCAGAAACGGCATTTCCCAATTATAGGCCTGGACCAGGTACGCCAGGATAGCGGGCGATAGAGCGCCGCCGACATTGCCGGCCGTGTTCATGACGGCCGATACCGAACCGGCGTAGTCGCCGCCAATGTCGAGCGGCACAGCCCAGGACACGCCTACGGTCAACTCCAGACCGAACAGCGCGAGGCAGGTCCAGGCGACGCTCGCGTAGGCATCGGGGGTGAGAGCAGCCGGGAGAATCGTCACAGCGGCAAGCAAAAAGCCCGCCATCGCCACACCCTTGCGCGCCAGTTTCAGGTTGCCGGAGCGCTTGGCCCAGATGTCGGAGGCCCATCCTCCGGTGAGGTCGCCGAGCGTGCCGGCCAGCAAAGGCAGGCTCGCCATCAGCCCCATCTGCTTCAGGTTGAAGCCGCGGTATTCGTTCAGATACTTCGGGAACCAGTCGAGATACACGGCGAGGCAGTACCCGTAGCAGAAATACATCGCCGACAGGCGCCAGAGCGTCCCGCTGCGGAGAATCCGGGCCCACGGCACGGACGGCGACGCGCGCCGTTTCGAGCCGCCGAGCGCCCCGTGGATCAGGTCGAGCTCGGCTTCGTTGACCGAGCGGTGCTCGTCGGGCGTATCGCGGTAGTACCAATACCATACTGCCGCCCACAGGAGCCCGAGCGAGCCGAAGAGGACGAACGTCCAGCGCCAGCCGACGGCAGCGATCAACGTGACGACGACGATCGGCGTGGCGGCGGCGCCGAGGCGGGAGCCGGCGTGCGTAATGCCCTGGGCATACCCGCGTTCAGCAGGGAGCATCCAGCGGGACAGCGAGCGGGTCGCGATCGGGAACGCGCCTGCCTCGCCGACGCCGAACAGGAACCGGAACGCCGCCATCGATGTGGCGCTCCAGGAAAGCGCCGTAAAGGAAGTAAACGCGCTCCACCAGGTGACGATGAGCGCCAGCGCGCGCCGGGGTCCGATGCGGTCGCCCAGCCATCCTCCAGGGATCTGGAACAAGGCGTACCCCCACCGGAACGCAGCCAGGATCCAGCCCATCGTGACGATGTCGAATCCCATCTCCTGCTGAATCACCGGTACCGCAGCCGAGATCACGACGCGGTCCATGTAGGTGATCATGTAGGCCGCGACGGTCAACCACAGGACGATGTGCCGGATCCGTGTGGGGCGCATAGGGAAGCGCGATTCTCCATCAAAACGGGGCGGCTTGTCAATGGGCCCCGGCGCCCGTGGCAATCAAGGCCTGAATATCCATCGTGAAATGGGCCTTTGTAGCCTACGGAAAGGGAAATTGCCGAACCCGCAGATTAATTTTTCGCGCGCACGACGCACCGCGACTCGAGCCGGCAGCTAAGCATCGATGTATGAACCAGTTGCGGCGATCGGACGTTGTTCCGATTTTTGTTGACAAAGGGGGCAGAGCGAGGCACAATGAGGGTGAAGGAAGCAAGAGAAATTCGGATCCTTCAGACAAACAGACGCTAGCCGGTCTGCCCGGCCTAGGAGGTTATCATCGTAGATCCGTGGCAGAAATTAGGGGCGGCTGTTGAGTAAGTTCCGGTTACTCTGGAATTCCAGAGAGAGCCAGCGACCCGGGCGGAACGGCGACTCAAGGGGAGCGCCAAGCGCACAATGCGCGATATGATGCCGGGCAACGACTGATTCTGCCGCAACCCTCAACACCCGTCCCTTTTCTCTTTTCCCTCCCCTGCGTTCCCGTGTGGTAGACTCAGATTCTTCCTCTCCCCGCTATGACTCTTCCATCAAGAGAGATCGTGAGTGCGCACAGCCCGGACTCCGATGACGCATTTATGTTTTACGGGCTGGCGACCAGGAAAGTCCGGTCCGCTACAATCACCTTCCGGCACGTTCTTGAGGACATCGAAACGCTGAACCGCAAGGCGATGGAGGGCGCCTACGAACTGACGGCGATCTCCTACCACGCCTACCCGCACGTCGCCGACAAGTATGTCCTGATGGCCAGCGGTTCCAGCGTGGGCGATGGCTATGGGCCGATGGTGGTTGCCACCCGCCCGATGGAACTGGCGGATCTGAAGGGAAAGAAGATCGCCATCCCAGGCACGCTCACCACGGCCTATCTGGCGTTCAAGCTGATCGAGCCGGACTTCACGCCCGTTGCCGTGCCGTTCGACAAAGTCCTCGATGCAGTGCGGGAGCGCTCCGCCGATGCCGGCCTGATCATCCACGAGGCGCAGCTTACCTATGCCAAAGGCGGGTTCCACCGCGTGCTGGACCTTGGGCGCTGGTGGAAGACCGAGTACGATCTTCCGCTGCCGTTGGGCGCCAACGCGCTTCTCCGCTCACTCGATGGGGAAACGCGCGCCGAGTGCTGCCGGATGATGCGCGAGAGCATCCAGTATGCGCTCGACAACCATGACGAAGCTCTCGCCTACGCCATGCAGTTCGCGCGTGACATGGACACCCGCCTCGCCGAGAAGTTCGTCGGCATGTACGTGAACCACTACACGGTGGATTGCGGCGAACTGGTCCCGAAAGCGGCGCAGATGCTGCTGGACAAAGGGTACGAGGCGGGACTGATCCCCCGCCGCGTCGAACTCGAGTTCGCGCGCTAGCTCAGAACGCTATGCCGAAGCCGAGCGTCCCCTCGAAGGCGCGCAGGCGTCCGCCCTTGTCGAGGGGTTCGAAGAAGCGCAGGTCGAAGGGCTTCCCTGTGAACGAGTCGCGCACATCAAGGCGGACGAAGACGTTCTTCACGGGGAACAGCTTGATTCCCGCGCCGTAGTTGAAGCCGTAGCGGCGTCCGTCGCGTGTCGGCCATCCCTCGATGTTCGGGTTCGTGAACGCGTTCATCTGGGCTCCCCCGGTGATGTAAGGTCTCCAGCGCTCGCCCGCCGGCATCATGTACAGCAGGAAGTTATAAGCGCCCTGGGTGAAGTTGAGCCTCCCGCTGCGGCGCTCCCCGTCGATCTTCGATTCGAGCGTGCCGCGGCTCCGGATCAGCGTAAACTCGTGGCCGTAATAGCCACGGGTATTCCAAGTGGCGCGAATGCCGAAGCCCGTTCCCTGGGCCTTCAGACTCGAATCCGTGTCCTCGGGACGGACCTCGTCGAGCGAACCCAGACGGTCCGTCTCGGTTCGTACAGCGCCGCCGAGGATCGAAAACTCATATCGTTGTGCCTGCATCTGGCTGCATCCGAGCGTAGCCAGGCAGGCGGCTAAAAAAAGTCGCACTGCGGGTATGGAGACCTCCCTGAAGTGGCGAACTGGCGTCCAGCGCCAGCCACAGCCTTCTTCCAGTGTACGCGTTGAGAGCAAATCGGTTTCCGCAAAGTCGCTACCGGCCGTATCGGGAGAGAATCTCGCGCAACCGGTCGAGCGGGATCGCTTCGACACGGCGGCCGCGGTAGCCAGTCATCGTCTTTGCCTTCAACATTGAATTGTAGATGGCTTCTTCGGTAGATTCCATCGCCGCCTGGAAGAGCGGCGTGATGGCGTCCTCGGGGAAGCGCGGGACCTGCCACACTGTGCGTTCGCCGAACCCCAGGCGCAACGCCTCGGCTGTGGTGAACGAGAGTACGAAATCGCCGCTGCCATGGGTGGAAGGCGAACCCGTGCGGCCGATGGCAAGCATCGCACGGCGCGCCAGGCGGGTCAACTGGCGGGCGTCGAGCGGGGCGTCGGTGGCGACGATCATCATGATGGAGCCGTCTCCCCCGCCCGCGCCGCCTGCCTGCCGCCGCATCTCCTTGCCCACGGGAACTCCGTCCATGTCGAGCGTGCCCCCGTAGTTCGACTGCACAAGCGCGCCGACCGTGTAGCGCGCGCCGCCCGCCTCCAACAGACGCGACGAGGTGCCGATGCCGCCCTTCCAGCCGAACGCCGAAGTTCCGGTGCCCGCACCCACGGCGCCTTCTTCCACGGGACCTCCACGGGCGGATTCGATCGCACGGCGCACGTGCTGCTTGGTCACGTGCAGGCCGCGCACGTCGTTGAGCCCCGCGTCGTTGGTCTCGCCGACCACCGGATTGACCGAGCGCACCTCTTCGTTGCCAGGCTGCTCCAGTGTGTACTCGACGACCGCTTCGGCAGCGCGCCACACACTGAGCGTGTTCGTCAGCACGATCGGCGTCTCGAGCGCGCCCAGTTCTTCCACCTGCGTCGAGCCGGCGAGTTTGCCAAACGCGTTCCCCACATGGACAGCAGCCGGCACTTTCTGTTGGAACAGATTGCCCGAATGCGGCACGATCGCCGTGACGCCTGTCCTGACGTTGTCTCCCTCGATGATCGTCACCTGCCCGACGCGGACGCCGGCAACATCGGTGATCGCGTTCAACGGTCCCGGAGGCAGAATTCCAGGCGCCAATCCCAGCTCACGCGCCCTGGGACGGTCCTGCGCGAACGTAGTACAGGCAATCAGGAGGATCAGTAACGGCCGCATCTTCACGAGGGTACTACGAAGGCGGAAATCTCCCGGACAAACTCGTCGGGGGCGTCCGGGCTAAGCACCACCTTTTCGTGCGGCCACTCCAGCACAACGGCGCGGTCGCGGTCCGTGACGAACGCGCGAAACTCACCGAGGGCCGGGTGGGCGTACCATCCGGTGAATGCAAAGGCCCCGCCGTTGCCGAAGGTGCGGGCGCTCTGCCGGAAGGCATCACGGTCGGCACGCGCGGCTCGCAGTCCCTGAAGCGGCAGAGTGCTCGACCACAGCAGGCGCTCCACCACCACGGAGCCGGATTCGATCCGGAAGCCGCGCACTGCGAAGAGCGCCGATGCCAGCAGGATCGCCAGCGGCAGAATCGCCAACCACGGCGAGAGCGTCAGAGCGAGAACCACGGCCACACCCGCGAGCACCGCTATGAAGCCGATCGAGGCTCCCGTCAACAGTCTGTCCCACGGAGCGTTGTATCGCCGCATCGCTGCTTATCCTACACTGGAATGTGAAGCCTATGCCAGTCCGCGCCGCCGTGCTCGCCGCCTATCATCAGCCGCTGGAGATCCGGGAATATCCGGAAATTTCCCATGTCGGTCCGGGCGAGGTCCTCGTGCGCATGGAAATGGCGGGCATCTGCGGCACCGATGTGCACCTGTGGCAGGGACAGTTGCCGATCCCGGTCCCGGTGATCTTGGGCCATGAGACGGTCGGCCGCATCGAGGCGCTGGGCGACGGCGTCGAGGTCGACTGGCGGGGCGACCCGGTCAGCGCCGACGATCGCATCACCTGGGCCAGTTCGCTCGTCTGCGGCGAATGTTACTACTGCAGGGTGAAGCGGCAGCCGACGCGCTGCGTCGCGCGCAAGGCATACGGCATTTCGTATTGCGCCGACGAAGCGCCCCATCTGCGCGGCGGCTATGCCGAGGCCATTCTGCTGCGCCCTGGCACGGCGCTGTACCGCCTGCCGGATCACCTGCCGACCGAAGCTGTGGTCGGTGCGGGCTGCGGCCTCGTCACCGCGATCCACGGCATCGAACGCTGCCCCATCGAGTGGGGCGACGTGGTCGTCGTCCAGGGCAGCGGTCCGGTTGGCCTGGCCGCGCTGGCGGTTGCCAGGGAGGCCGGAGCCGCCAAAGTGGTCGTGATCGGCGGACCGCCGCACCGCCTGGAGATCGCGCGCCGCTTCGGCGCGGACGCCGTCATCGATGTGGGCGCCGTGCCCGACCCTGAGGAACGCCACCGCGTGGCTCAGCGCGAAATATCGCCGCACGGCGCCGATGTGGTGATCGAATGCGTCGGGCACCCGCAGGCAGTCAACGAGGGCATCGCGCTGTGCCGCGACGGCGGCGCCTACCTGGTGCTCGGCCAGTACGCCGACGCCGGCAATATCGAGTTCAATCCGCACATCATCACGCGCAAGCAGCTCAGGGTGATTGGCTCCTGGGGCTTCGAGCCGCGCCACGTCGACAAGGCGCTGGCGCTCCTGGCTCGCGACAAGCAGGTGCGCGACCTGTTTGCCTCGGAGATCACGCACCATTTCCGGCTCGCCGATGCCGACCGCGCTCTGCAAACGGTGCGGAACTGGCAGTCAGGCAAGTCCGTGCTCATCCCCTAGGAGGTCTACCATGTGGCGCTGGATGGCGCTGGTTCTGCTCGCGGGGCTTCCCCTGCCAGCGGCGGCGCAGGCAACGGCGTCCGCCACCGAGGATCGGGTTCCCCGGGTGGCGATCGTTCCTTCCGATTTCCGCGGCTCCCAGGATCACGACGGCGCCGTCATTTCAGGGCTGGCATCCCCCAAACCGTTGACAGCAGCTCTCACGAAGACCGATATCGACGCCATGCTGGCCAAGGCGCTGGAGCTCGGCAACACACGGCGCGGCGGCCTCGACCGGATCATCCGGCCCGGCGATTGGGTCGTTCTGCTGGCCGGTCCAGGCGCCGATCCGCGACTGGTCGCCGCCGTCGCGGACTGGCTCGCGGCCAACGGCAAGCAGGAGCGCGTCAGCCTGATCGGCCTTGATTCGGGCGCACTCTCGGGGCACCGCAAGGAGGCGGCGTTGAAGATGGAGCCCGCGGCGCTGACCGATTCCATGCGCATGCCGGCTCCCGGCATCTACTCCCGCCGCGACGTCGACTACCAGGTCGCCAGGGCGCTGCTGCACTGCGACAAGGTGGTCACGGTGGCAGCGCTGCCGCGGGGTCCCCGGCTGCCGTCGATCGAAGCGTTCGGCGCCGCGGCGAAAGGCCCGCACGCAACCGATCCCGCCACGCAACTGGACCTGTTCAGCTTCCATCCGGCCGAGTATTCGATCGTGGGATCGCTCGGTCCGGTCAACATGATCGTCGCCGGCCCATTTCCCACTTCGGTGGATGCCGTCGTCTATAAGCTGCGCGGCGGAGAACCCGCGCAGAACCCGGTGTTGCGCGAAGCTGAGCGCCGCGGCTTCGGCGATGGCGATACGGATTACATCTGGCTGCGCGGTCTGGAAATCGAAGACGCGATGAAGCTGCTTCCGGCTCCCAGGAAGGTGGCTACGATGGAGGTGAAGAGATGACCAGGCGCGAATGGATGGCGGCTCTCACGGCCGCGATGGCTGTACCCCGGCCGGCGTTTTCCGCTGGGGAAAAGCTGGGCATCCCCGGCCCGTATCCGGGACGCGTGGTTTCGGTGCGCCACGCGAAGTCGATTGTCTCCGGCGCCTACCAGCCCGAAGTGATCCGCCAGATGATGACGAAGGGCATGACCGAACTGACCGGCGCCCCAAGCTGGGAAGAGGCGTGGCGCGTGTTCATCCAGCCGGGCGACGTCGTCGGCATCAAGGTCAATCCGGTCGGCGGGCGGCGGCTCTGTTCCGACCCGAGCGTGCTGCATCTCATCATCGAGGGCATCGAGAAGGCGGGCGTCTCGCGCCGCGACATCGTCGTCTACGACCGTTACCGCCGCGAGTTTCTCGGCGTCGGCTTCCACCGCTGGCTGCCCGAAGGCGTGCGCTTCTCCTGGGCCGCCGAACAGTACGACGACTCGCAGCTTGGCTTGCACGGCTACGACCGCGATCAGTTCGTCGAACTGCCGCTGGTGAAACCCGGCGACGACCCGGCGGACGCGCACGTGCGGCGGTCCTACCTGTCGCGGTTCCTGACGCAGCAGGTGAACAAGGTGATCAACCTGCCGGTGCTGAAGCACCACCAGTCGGCCGGCGTCACATTGGCGCTGAAGAATCTCTCACACGGGATGGTGAACAACGTGAATCGCAGCCACGTGAACCGCTGGCTGAACGCGTGCAACCTGTTTATCCCGGCTGTGGTGGAGCACCCGATCATCCGCCAGAAAGTGGTTCTGAATATTTTGGACGGCGTGAAGGCGGGGTACAACGACGGGCCCGGCGTTTCGCCCCAGTTCATCTGGGAGTATCACACGATGTTTTTCGCCACCGATCCTGTGGCGCTGGACAAGACCGGCTGGCGGATCATCGACGCGCGGCGGAAAGAAGCCGGGCTGCCGCCGGTGGCCGACCAGCCGCCCGACGATCCGTTTAACGCCTACCGCGGGCAGCCGGAGCACATCGAACTGGCGTCGACGCTCGGCCTCGGAGTGTACGACGACGCGCGGATCGATCTGCGGCGTCTCGAGCTGGGATGACGGGAGGCGTGCGGCCCCGACGGCCATCTTGGCCCACCCAGGCAACCGGAACAGGCGCTCTCCCGTCCAAACGGAGTGCGCGTTTCGTTCCTCTGCTGGATTGCCCTCGCGTGCGGTGCGGGCGCCGTCCAGGCGCAGCCCCTGGATACTGTCCTGGTACTGGAGACCACGCCGGGTACTGAGCAGGCTATCGGACTCATCCGCCCTCGTGACTTCCGGGAAGACGACCGCGTGGCTGTGATCGGCTTCGACCACTCCGCTCGCGTCCTGCAGCCGCTGACCGCGGACCGCGAAATCTTGAAGCGCACGCTGCGGTACGCGGGGACGCGGATCACGATCGGCGCCGGTTCCGGCAACCTTTCCGGGGCGACTTGGCGCGTGGACTTGGTCCGCGCCATCGAACTGGCGTGCGCCGCATTCCCTGGGGAGGAGACCGGGGGGCGAGGCCGCGCGATCGTCGTTCTGGCCGCGGGAGAGGATCCGAATCTCGCCCGCCAACCGGGAACCCTGGAGCGGGCAATCGATGTCGCCGGAGCGCGTCTCTATCCGGTGGCCGTGTATCGCGTGGATGAACGGGGCAGGCTCATCGCCCGGTCACGGTCCGCGCCTCCGGTTCCGGTGACTTGGCTGGGGCTGGTCCGGCTGGCGGACGCCTCGGGGGGACGGGCCGCGCCGGACCGGTGGGATCTTCAAGAAATCCTGAGCAGCGCACGCAGGCAGCCGCCGCGCCGCTGACCTCGCTTTGCGCTCCGGCCAGATCCGCGGCGTCTCGAGCTGGGGTAGCTACCCTTCCCGCTCGATCCCTGTGCTCTCGGTGCAGCGGTATCGTCCCGGACGCACGTTCGTGAACTCCTCGACGCGGCCGCTCGGCCAGCGGACGACAACCCGGTCCGCCTTCTCGCGCCGCCCCAGGCCGAATGTCGCCGGCAGTTCCGACTGCGACAGATAGCTTGACCCGCTGCGCACCATGCGCGACCCCTGGCTGTCGCCCGCGGTGAATTGCACCGTGGCGCCGATGCCGTCGCGATTGGACTGCGTGCCAACGAGCCGGATGCGGATGCTGCGATGCCCGGCGGTCTGGTCGTTCCGGTAAAGATAGGCCGGTCCCTGGTTGGTGGTGATCAGAACGTCGAGGTCGCCGTCGTTGTCGAAATCGCCGAAGGCCGCACCCCGTCCCACCTTGGGCGTGGCGAAGCCGCCGCCCACCTCGGCCGCTACGTCCCGAAAATCGCCCCCGCCTTCGTTCATCAGCAACAGCGGCGCCTGCGCGTAGCTGACGTCCCGCCGGACGCGGGACACGCCTTCGTCGATGTGCCCGTTGACCACGAGCAGATCGAGCAGGCCATCGAGATCGGCGTCGAAGAAGAAGCAGCCGAAGCCGAGCGTGCGCCGCGTCAGCCGGCCCACTTCCGTGCGGGCCGCCCAATCGACGTAGCGGCCGCCGCCGATGCTGTGATAGAGACCCAGCATCTCGTCGTGAAAATTCGTGATGGCGAGACTGGGGATGCCGGAGTTGTCGTAGTCGGCCGCGTCCACGCCCATGCCGGCGCGCGCTTTGCCGTCCTCGCTGAAGGCCAGCCCCGCACGGACACCGATTTCCTCGAAGCTGCCGTCGCCGCGGTTCCGGTAGAGCTTGTTGGGTTGCGTATCGTTGGCGACGAACAGGTCGCACCAGCCGTCGAGGTCGTAATCGAACATGGTGACGCCGAGCGACTTCGAGCTGGAGTCAAAGATGCCCGACTTGGCTGTGACGTCCTCGAAGGTGCCGTCGCCGCGATTCCGGAACAGCCAGCAGGTGGACCCGCGGTAGGCTTCCGGCGTGCAGTAAGAGGGGTGCTTGCCGTCGAGCGAGCACTGGATATCGGTCTCGGGCGACCACTTCACGTAGTTGCAGACAAACAGGTCGAGCAAGCCGTCGCGGTCGTAATCCACCCATAGCGCGGAGCTGCTGAAGCCGGTGCGGTCGCCGAGTCCGGCGCGGACGGTGATGTCTTCGAAGGTGCCGTTGCCGCGGTTCCGGAACAGGCGGCTCTGTCCGACGCAGGAAATGAACAAGTCGGGGAAACCGTCGTTGTCGAAGTCGCCCGCGGCCACGCCCATGCCGTACATCTCGACGTCGAGTCCGGCCTTGCGGGTCACGTCAGTGAACGTGCCGTCGCGATTGTTGCGATAGAGGCGAAGAGTGGAACGGGTGCGCCGCTGTCCGGGCCAATCCTGGCCATTGACCAGGAGGATGTCCTGCCAGCCGTCGGCATCGTAATCGAAGAAGGCGCAGCCTGGACCCAGAGTTTCGGGCAGGTACTTCTTTCCGAAAGCGCCGGAATTGTGCGAGAAGGCGATGCCGGCAGCGCGCGTGACGTCCGTGAAGCGAAAGCCGAGGTCCGCGCCCGAAACGACCCAGGGGGCGGCGGCGCCCGCAATGAACGTGCGCCGCGTCAACTGCGGAGAAACTTCAGCGCCATCCGCATGGGGAGGGACGCCACTTGCGCCGAAACTAGCATGGCCAGCCGCGCCGCGGCCATGCCATGCGCCACCAGTTTCGCCCCGGAATCGACGATCTGCTCCTGCATATCTTCGTCCTTCTTGTCTTCGCCGTTCACGAAGCGCGCCTGGGACGCGGTCCGGTACACCCAGTTGGCGTCCTCGCCGGTTTGCACCTGCTGCGGCACTTCAAACGCCGGCGTTTGCTTCTTTCTTGCCACTTTGTCTCTCCCCCGCTGGATTCTCGACGTAGTCTACAAACTGAGTATAGTCCTCGGCCGCGCGGCTGCGCGGCGCATACTCCCAAATCGTTTGGCGGCGTGCCGTGGCGTAGTTCAGATCGATGCACTGGCGGATTCCCGGCCGGAACAGCCTGCCGCGGATCTCGCCATCGCGGTCCATGGCATCGAGCGCCGCCCGCGTGGCATGCGTCGTCGCGTTCACGAAGGTCGGCAGAACGGCGAGGATGTCCAGCGACCGTTCCGGCCAGAGTTCCCGGAGCTCCGCGATGCCGTTCAGGGTCTGCCGCGCGCCGATGATTGCCATCAGGTCCATGCCGACCGGCAGGATCACCTCGTGCGCCAGCAGCAGCGCATTGTAGGTCAGCAGGTTCATGGCGGGTGAGCTGTCCACGACGATTGCGTCGTAGCTGTTGACCCCGCGCAAGCGCCGGGCGAGGATCGTCTCCCGCTGGGTGGCGCCGGAGAGGCGCGCCTCGAGCGCGAACGCGGCGGGCGTGGAGGCGATCAGGTCGAGGCCGGGGCGCACGTTCGGGACGATAGCGTCCTGCGTTTCCACGGCGCCCGTCAGCACATCGGCGATGGTGACCGGAGGGTGCACGGCCAGAGCATGCCCGACGTTCCCCTGCGGGTCCATGTCAATCAGGAGGACGCGCGCGCCGCGTCCCGCCAGTCCGGCGGCCACATGGATGGCGGTGGTGGTCTTGCCGACCCCGCCCTTCATGTTCACGACGGCAATCTTGCGCATGGGAATCGTCTTCGATCTCCGCACAATTGCCGCGCGATGTCAATGCCCCGGGAAACCGATTCCCTGACGATCGAATCCGCAGCGCCCAGCGCTATGCCCCGCCGGCGGGCTGCTCGGAAAGATGTGCGCTGATGCGCCAGGCGTGGTAGGCGACCGTGTTCAACCAGCGCAACGCATCCAGAAGGTCAAGCGCTTCCTGCGGCTTCCATGCCCCGGTCGCGGTCTGGGTGAGCAGCGCGGGGCGGTGGCGCTGGTTGCTTTCGGCCAGGGCCTGAGACCGGCGTTCCACTTCTTCGATCCATCGCCCGGAATCGAGCCCCCGCAGCCCGGCCGCAGCCCGGCTCAGCAACTCGCGGCATTCCGCCAACGGCATCCGGAGGAACTCGTGCCCGATCACCTCGCGCACGCTCGGGTGCGGGTCGAGGTGCCCCTGCAGCCGGACGATGTGGTCGACCGCGTGAAGCAACGAGACGCGCAGTTCCGAGGCGCCCTGCTCCTGCGCCTCGGCGGGAATGCGGGAGAAGAAGTCCTGCAACTGGTTCACGGCTTTGTCGATGCGTGCCCGGCGGGACGGGTCCAGTTCCTGGCCCATGGTCCCGGCGGCGGCGCCAAACAGTTCCGCGGCGGTTTCCCGCAGCGAGCGCCGCGTTGCCTCCAGCGCGACGGCGGGGACGTTGAGCAGCGTGGCGTCGAGGTGCGCCGTCAGGGCGGGGCCTTTGTCGGGGAGCAACCTGCGCACCCATGCCGCGAAGCGGTCCACGAACGGCAGAAACACGGCCACACCAAGGGCAATGAAGCCGGTGTGAAAGGCCGCCAGGCTGCGCGCTCCCGCATCGAGGGCGAGGTGCCGCTGGGCCCACTCGATGGCGAGCAGCAAGACTGGGAGCAAGACGATCGCAATGAACCCCGTCGCTGAGTTGAACAGGACCAGAGCCAGCGCCGTCCGTTTGGCCGAGACACTGGCCCCGATCGACGCCAGCGCCCCGGTCACGGTGGTGCCGATCGAGGCGCCGATGACCAGCGTCGCCGCCTGGTCGAAATTGATCGATTCGGTGTGCAGCGCGGTCAGAGTCGTCGCCACCGCGGCGCTCGAAGACTGGAGCATGACGGTCATCGCGATGCCGATGAACATCGTCACCAGATGGCCGAGGAAGCCGCCCGAGGGCAGGTTGGAAAGCTGGAAGACGCCGGACAACGCCCGCATAGCTTCTTGGAGCGTCCCGATCCCGACGAAGATCAGGCCGAAGCCGGCCGCCGCCAGTCCCAGCGGTCGCCACCGCGGCGGACCGAGCAGACGCAGGAAGACGCCCGCGCCGATGAGGGGCATCGCGTAGTACCCGACGCCACCTTTGAGGCCCAGGACGGACACGATCCACCCCGTGCTGGTGGTGCCGAGGCTGGCCCCCATCATGACGCCCACCGCCTGCGAAAACGTCAACAGTCCCGCGCTGACGAACCCGATCATCGTCACCGTCGTCGCACTGGACGACTGCACGAGCGCGGTCGCCAGGGCGCCGGAGACAAATGCGTTGCGGGGAGTGCCCGTGAAGCGGACTAGGTAGCGGCGCAGGGCATCGCCGGCAAAGGCCTTCATCCCGTCGGTGAGCAGCACCATCCCCAGCAGGAACAGGCCGATCCCGCCCGCTCCTTCGAAGAGTAGGGGCGTCACGACGCGTCTCCACCCGGCCGCTTCACGAGCAGAACTTGACGATGGTATCGGGCGCGATGGCCTGATTGCGCGTACAACACTCGGCGTAGAGGAATGTGAGCAGATCGCGCAGGACGACCGTGTTGGCGCGGTACCAGAGGAACGTACCTTTCCTCTCGACCGAGATCAGGTCCTCGCTCTTCAGCTTCTCCAGGTGATGGGAGAGCGTCGAGGCGGGAATACCGAGTTCCGCCTGGATGTCGCCCGCGACCAGTCCTTCGGGATGGGCGGCCAGCAGCAGGCGCACGATGCGCAGACGCGCTTCTGCTCCCATCGCGGCGAACATATCCGCGTAACGCGCTGTGTCGGTGTCCTGCGCCAATGGCGGGTTCCTCCCCATTCCGAAAGTAACAGAATCGCTACTGACAGACAAAATACCGGCAAGATTCAGGGACTCACCTCAAGCCCTACCGCGCTATGGTGGAAGTATGAGAGGCTGTCGTCTGTCCCTGCTGGCGCTGAGTTGTGTGCTGGCCGTGCCCGGGTGGTCGCAACAGACCGCCGGCGGGACGACCGCATATTCGTACGATCTGAACGGCCGGCGTGTCGAGGATGCCCGGTACACCGTGCGCGATGCGCCTACCGGCAGCCAGCGCAAGGAGTTGACACGGACCATCAACAGCCGGACTGTGCCCCTCGAGTCGAGCGAAGACAAAGTGATCAGCCAGGACGCGACGTCGAAGGTGGTGGAGCGGATCGTGCGCCGCTATGACCAGAACGGCAATCCAGGCCCGCCCGAACGGATCCGCATTGAGGAGCGCACGAACGCCGATGGCTCGAAGACGCTTACCACGACCAGTTACCGCGGCAATTTGAGCGGCGGATCGGAAGTTGCTGGCCGCACGCGGACGCACATCCGGAAGATCGGGAACGTGGAGACCAAGGTGCACGAGGTCGAACAGGCGACCCTGAACGGCGGCCTGCAGATGGTCGAGCGGACGCAGTCGGAAGAGCGGTTCTCAGGCGACAACTCGGAGTTGAAGGAAACTGTCTACCGGCAGGGCGTCAACGGGCGCTTTGAGCCGGTGTCGAGCCAGGTCAGCCAGAAGACCAAGATCGGAAACGTGAAGACGGTGGACGCGACGGTGTTCGAAGCCGACCTGAACGGCCGGATGTCGCTGGCGGAGCGGACAATCGGCAAGAAGACCGAACGCGCGGACGGCTCGGCGGTCGAGGAAGTCGAGGTCTATTCGACGCGCTTTGCCACGGCAGCGGGCGACGTGAATGCACGCCAGCCCAGGCTGCAGCAACAGATCGTGCGGGAGACCGTGCCGGGTCCGGATAACACGACGGTCGAGACGACGAGCGTACGCGCCCGCCTCGTGAACGATCCGTCGCGGTTCGGGCCCTACGAGAAGATCGTCCAGACGACGAAGGTGACGCCTACGGGCGATTCCCGCCAGACGACGGCCCAGCAGAGCACGGTCCAGCGCCGGGACTTGAATGGCAACCTGATCGTGCAGGCCGCGACCGAGACAGCCATAACGGGTCCCGCGCCACCGCCGCCCGCACCGCCGCCGGCAAAGCCCCAACCGTAGCCAAGCTATAATCCAGGCAGACGCGCGCCCGTAGCTCAGTTCGGATAGAGCGGCTGGCTTCGAACCAGTAGGTCGGGAGTTCGAGTCTCTCCGGGCGCGCCAACCCATCAGGGATCGCGAACCGTGAAGCTCACGGTTGCGGCATAGCGTCTTGGCACCGTCGTCGCCAGCCAGGCTTCCGCGGTGTAATCGCCCGCGGGCAGTTTCGCCAGCGGTACATCCACGGTCCAGTTCTTCTCGCCCGCAGCGAAGTCGATTTCCCGGATCACCGTCAGAAACGCCTTGCCGTCCGACCACCGGTACACTTCTCTGCCTTGCTCATCGCGGATCACGAGGTCGAACACCTGGCTGCTCGAAAAGACAATGTGCAGAGGCTCCGGTTGCGAATGGCGCAGCGTGATCCGCGCGGCCAGCGTCGCGCCGGGATCGTAGAGGTGACGGTCGAGGGTCAGGCCGAAGGACACTTCAGGCGCCGACACCACCGTCACACTGCCCAGCCGGGCATAGATAAGTTCGTACAAACGCGGCCCTGCAATCGTGATCGCGCGCGCCTCCACCAGTCCGATCCAGGGCGCGAAGACCTCGCGCTCCAGACCGGCGTCGGCGCAATTGCCGGCGGCGTAGCGAACCACGAAGGCGCGGAAGATGCGGCCGACCGGGCTGTCGTGCTCGCCGTCATTCGACTCGACGACCGCGCGGCCGCCGCAATCGCCCCCCGTGACATACTCCCCGCCCGCGGGCGTCTCAAACGCGGCGCGCAGAGTTTCGGTGCGCGTCTCCGGGTCATACGCATAGAGCCTTCCGCCTTCTCCCATGCGCAGCCAGACGTCGCCGCCGATGGCGCCGCGCAGCAGGCGATACTCCTGGCCGCCGAAGACCGCGGCGCGCTCCACCTCCACCAAGTGCGAGCCGAACGGGCTGCGATAGACCCACTGGTTGCCGACGTGGAGCGGATAGTATTCGGCCTGCGCCGCAAGCGCAGTGAGAAACAGCACAATCCAGGTGAGCTTCATGGCATTGTCACCGGCCTACAATACAAGTATGCGGTGGCTGTGTCCGATTCTGCTCATCGCCGTGTGCGCCGCGTTTGCCGCCAGCCAGCGTCTTTACCTGAAAGACGGCAACTATCACGTCGTCCGCGAGTACCAGGTTCTTGACGACCGCGTCCGCTATTACAGCGCCGAGCGCGGAGACTGGGAAGAGATCCCCCTTGAGCTGGTCGATCTCGACCGGACCCGCAAGGAGGTCGCGCGCCGCGAGGAATCGCTCGCCGATGAGCGCCAGCGACAGGCTGAGGAGGCGAAGTTCGACCGCCAGCGGCGGGCCGAAGTCCGGAAGATTCCCGATGCGCCGGGGGTGTACTTCATGGCCGGCGACGAACTCATCACGCTCGGCAAGGCCGAAACGCTGGTGAAAGACCGTAAGCGTCGAAATATCCTGAAGGTGATCACACCCATTCCCGTTGTGACCGGGAAATCGACCATCGAACTGGCCGGCGAAGCGGCGGCCCGGAAAATCAGCGCGGAGAGACCGGAGTTCTACATCCTGCTGTCGGAAGAGCAGGACTTCGGCATCATCCGCCTCAAGAAGGGCAAGGGCATCCGCGTCGTCGAAGAAGTGACGATCATGCCCGTCACCAACGAATACGTTGAGGAGATGGAGCACGTCGAGATCTTCCGCCAGCAGGTGGGCGACAGCCTGTACAAGATCTGGCCGCAGGAACCGCTGACGGCGGGCGAGTACGCCGTGGTGGAGTTCACGCAAGGGAAGGCGAACACCCAGGTCTGGGATTTTTCCTACCAGCCCGCGGCACCGTGAGGGAAGAAAATCGAACCGCCGCTCCATCATAATGTGGAGGAGCGACCGACGCCGATGCTGATCAGGATTCCGAAACGCTGGGAGATCCCGGAGCGCCACGCCACGCCCGAGAGCGCGTATCTGAGCCGTCGCGAGCTGCTGGCAGCCGCGGGACTGTTTGGCCTGACGGGGCAAGCGCAGGCCGCGGGGCAACGCAACCCGAAGTACACGCTGGACCGGCCCGTCACGGAAGAATGGGCGGCGACCGGATTCAACAACTTTTACGAGTTCGACGCGCAGAACAAAGAGAACGTCAAGAATCGCGTCGGCAAGTTCGTGACGCATCCGTGGGAGTTTGAGGTGTCGGGCCTGGTGGCGAAGCCGCAGACGTTCGACCTGGATGCGCTCCTCAAGAAGATGCCGATCGAAGAGCGGCTGTACCGCTTCCGCTGCGTCGAGGCCTGGTCGATGGCGGTACCGTGGACCGGATTCCAGTTCAATGAACTGATGAAACTGGTGGAGCCGAAACCCGAGGCGAAATTCGTGCGGTTCGTGACGGCGAGCCGGCCGGACGAGATGCCCGGGATGCGTGAGGCGCACTGGTATCCCTGGCCTTACTTCGAAGGGCTGCGCGTCGACGAGGCGGCCAACGAACTGACGCTGTTGACGACGGGCCTCTATGGCAAGCCGCTCCCCAAGCAGAACGGCGCGCCGGTGCGGATGGTGGTGCCATGGAAATACGGCTACAAGAGCATCAAGTCCATCGTGAAAATCGAGTTCGTGGCCAGGCAGCCTCAAACGTTCTGGAACAAACAGCAGCCGGCCGAGTACGGTTTCTATTCAAACGTCAACCCGAAGAAGCCGCACCCGCGGTGGTCGCAGGCGGTGGAGAAGGTGATCCCCACGATGGAGCGGCGTCCGACGCTCCCCTACAACGGCTACGAGGAGTTCGTCGCTTCGCTTTACAACGGCCGGGAGTTCTAGCGGCCTGTCTGGCATTGACCGCCCCCGCCTGGGCGCAGCAACGCTTCGATCTCGAAGGCAGGCTGCGGCCGGCGATGTCCGCCTCGGTTTCGCTCCACGGCGCAACCACTCCTTTCTCCGCCAACACACTGACCGACCCGGGCGGCAGGTTCCGCTTCCGCAAACTCGACGCGGGCGACTACACGATCGTGGCGTATGCTCCGGGACGCGGCGAGGTGCGCCGCACCGTGGCCGTCGGGCCCAGCCTCGCCGACCGCAAGGGGCGGGTGCGCATCGAACTGGACCTGGAGTCGCTCCCGGCGCAGGGAGGCGTAGCGCCGCGGGCGACGGTCTCGGTGACGACGCTGTCCATCCCGGACAAAGCGTGGCGCGAATACGAAAATGCCAACCGCAAGCTGGGCCAGCGGGACGTCGACGCGGCGGTGGCGCACCTGGAGAAAGCCGTCGAGATCGCCCCGCATTTCGCCCAGGCGTGGAACCACCTCGGCACGATCGCGTACCAGACGCGGCAGTTCCCGCTCGCCGAGGAGCGCTTCCGCGAAGCGCTACGCCACGACGCGAATGCCTACGAACCGCTGGTGAACCTCGGCGGAGCGCTGCTGGCGCTCGACCGCCTGGACGAAGCGGCGCAGGTGAACATCCACGCTGTGCTGGTCCGGCCCAACGACGCGCTGGCCAACTCGCAGCTCGGGATGACGTACTTCGCGCTTGGCAAGCTGAACCTGGCGCGCAAATACCTGGTGGAAGCCAAGCGCCTCGATCCCGCGCATTTCTCTTTCCCGCAGCTCGCGCTGGGAGAGATTCACCTCCGGACGAAGGACATCCCCGCGGCCAGGGCGGAGTACGAAGAATTTCTCCGGCTCCACCCGGACGCTCCGCAGGCCGAAGCCATTCGGGGTCTCGTCAGCCGCCTACCGTGAGCGCGTCGTAGATGCGGCGCGCCGTTTCCTTGTCGTTGAGATAGCCGGAAATGCCGTGGCGGTTCTCGGTGCCGTTCTGCACGTCCGTCTTGTTCTCGATGGGCGGCGCGATGCCGAAGCGCCTGCTGTCGAGGGGATAGAGGGCGACCACATCGCGCGAGTCCATCGCGTTGAACCAGCCATTCGCACAAGCGGGATGGCCGATCGGACGCAGGGCGTTGCGGATGGCGGTGACCCCCAACGGAGAGCCGAGCGTGACGAACAGCGGGACGTTCCACCCTTGCCCTTGCCCCTCGCGGCGCAGCAGGTTGTAGGCGACCACGGTCCCGAGCGAGTGCGCCACCACGACGGTTTCCCTGCCTGGGGTGAACGCCTCGCGCACGCCGATCTCAATCGGGTCGCGGACGCCGGGATTCTTCAGGTACTGATACACATCGTTCGTGGCAATCGCGATGCCCGAACCGCTCGCTCCAGGAACGAACCGGTCGACTCCGCGCAAGATCCCCCGCACCCAGCCCCAGTTCAAGGGACCGCGCTCCACCACTTCGACGCCCGCAACCTCGCGGAGGTGGTCGTCGGTAATGCCGGCCACTGCGCGCACTTCTTCAAGGACCGAGCGGACGAACGCCTGCTGCTCGTCATCGGCGCCGTCGCCGCGCACGATGACCTCCGCGACTTCGGCGGCGGGTATGTCCTTCACCAGGTCGTACAGGGTCTGCCCGTAGTACGGAAAACGGATGTCCTCTTCGTCGAGAGGCAGGGTCAGGTGGTTCAGCGCCAGCCCTTCCCGGAATGCGGCGATCCACTCCGCCTTGAGAGCAACGGAATCTTTGTTCTCCTGCGCGCGGCCGTGGACAAACACGAGTTGTCTGCTCATCGTAGATCTCCTTGAAGCATCGCCTGCCGGACGCGGTCCGCCCCGGCCGGGTTGAAGAGCGTCCAGGGGGAGGGGATCAGTTCACGCTCAATCCCGGCGAGTGAATCGGGCAACGAAACGCGACGCGCCCGCAACTGCGACCAACCCTGCACCAGGAGAGGCATGCCGCCGAACAGCGACGGGGACGCGCGCGGCCCGCTGCGATCCAACTCGCCGGCCAGCAGCGCGATATCAAACGGCGTCCCGCCCAGTTCCCCGCGCAGGGCACCGCTCAGGTCGCGGATCACGGCGCGCCGGTGCAGCGCGTCGTAGGCGTAGGCGGTGTAGAGAGCGAGGCTCGGGTCGAAGTGGCCGTCGAAGCGGATGCGGCCGAGCGCCGCTTCGGCGTCCTCTCCCTCAAGGTGGAACACGCCCCCGCGGGTGGCGGACGACGCCACCGCGCGCACCGTCCGCAGCGTTTCCGCGTGCGGCGCGAACGTGCTCCAGAGCGCAGTGTTGTCCGAGGGCTCGTAGGCCACGTCAACCAGCTCTCCTTCGTCCACCGTGAGCGCCGTGATCCACCCGGGAATCGCGGGGAGGTGGACGCCCCCACCGTTCTCCAGAACCAGCAGGACGCCAGCCCCCGGGTGCTGCATGCCATTCACGCGCAGAAACTCGCCGGGTGTTTCGAACAGCTCGGTATCCGCGGTTTGCGAAACGGCTTGAACGATGCGTGAGCCACGGATCTTGAAGCCGCACTGAGACTCGTAGTGAAGCGGGCCGAAGGGTTCCTCCGCTCGCTCAACGGCCGCGGCGATCGGCGCCAGTTCGGTCGCCCTGGCCATGGAGAGGGTCGCCCGCATGGCCGGCCAGTTCGTCTCCAGCGCTGAGTGGACCAGCGACGCCGACAGCCTGGCCGGGGTCGGGGGTGGTGGCGCGGGCGAGGGTGGCGCGACCGGCATCGGCGGTGGGGGGGCGGGGGCTTGCGCCACCTTCGACACCCACGCGTCCGGACCCGATGTAATCCTGGCGTCCGGCACCTGAATGACCCGTGTCTGCAGGTTCAGCGTCCGGATGCGGGCGGCAACGGCGGCAGTGAGGTGGTCCTTCAACGGTCTGGGGCGCAGGAAACCTTCGTCCGGCGCGCGCCAGTCGACCACCGATGGCGGCTGCCCGCGAAAAGCCTTCAGCAGTTCCTGGGTGTAGAGCGCGGTGAACTCACTGGCCGTGACCTGCGGGTCCGGCACCTCGTGAGCCGGACGCCCGAGAGTGCAGGCGAAGAACTGATCGACTGGCTTCTCCAGATCGCCGGCGCCGTCGTTCGGAAAGATCTCGCTGCCGGTGACAAACTGCGCCTGAATGCCCGCCGCCGCAGTCCGGCACGCATCGGAGAAGAACACCACGTGCGGGATGCCGCAGTAGCGTGCGAGCACTTCGCTGTTGCGCACGTCGACCGCTGCCTGCGTGTCGCGCGGCGCATCGGTCAGCAGCCAGTATTCGCCGTACCGGATGTTGACCCCATGGCCGGCGAAGTAGACGATGAGCTGTTCGACGGTCCCGAGATCGACGATCTCGCGGATGGCGCGCTTCACCGCTCCGATCTCGACCGGGCCGCCCTCGTCCGTCAGAGCGATCACCGGGTCCATGCCCTGCGAGCGGGCCCACACTTCCATCCGCCGCGCCCCGCGCGCGGCGTCGCGCAGCAGCGGCAGGTTTCCGGTCTTGTCGACACCGATCAGGACCGCGGCTCGTCTCATCTTATGGACGCCAGATCGTCGCTTCGATCGAACGCTCCCGGTTCTCTAAGTGATAGTAATACACGGTCACAACCTGGCCGTCCGGACGCTGCGCCGACCGCGGATACCCGATATCGCCATTCCCGCCGTCGTCGCGCAGGATCCGTTCGTCGCTCCAGGTCGCCCCATCGTCCGAACTGAAGCGCGCGCGAATGCCAAACGGCTGTTTGCGGTAGCCGTAGGTGAGCAGCAGCCTGCCATCGCTCAACCGGATCAGGCTCGGCGGATTGCCGGAGCCGGTGTCGGGAGCAGGACGGTTCGCATACGTCCAAGTCTTGCCGTCGTCCTCGGACCGCCAGGCGTCGATGAAGCCGCGATGGCGCACCAGCGTGAGCAGCGCCGTTGGGCCAACCCGCTGCGTGGCAGGCATGATGGAGTAATCGGTTTCCGGAGGCTCCGGCCCGACGTAGCCTTCGAGCGTCCACGTCTTGCCGCCGTCGCGGGTGCGCGTCGCCGCGACGCGTCCCTCTTTGCCGTTGGACTTCGCCAGCGTCGTGAACAGGAAAAGGTCGTGCTTGCCGTTGACCAGGTAATCGGTCCGCGCGGCCGAGCCGCCGTGCCCGAAGTCGGGGAGTCGGCAGGCACCTGCCCACGTCCTGCCCCGGTCGGACGAATGATAGAAGCGGGACGTGCCCGGATTTCCCGTCATGCGGGCCGTGAACGCGAAATCAGGATGCGTGAAGTCGATGCCCCCTTCGCAGTCGGCGATCGGCCGGCCTTCGCCCGGCGGATAGCGTTGATAGGCGATGCCCGGCGGGAGGCGCAGGTCTTCGGGGCGCTCGATCGTCCACGTCTCCCCGCCATCGAGCGAACGCGCCAGCATCTGCTCGACAGGCTTCTCCCGGTGGATCGCGTGGCCCTGCTCGCGGAACTCGAACTCGCCGTTGTCGAAGCCGAACAGGATCTCGTTGCCCCACTGCCACATGCCGTGATTGGCGGGCCAGGCAGCGAACCGGCCTGCCTCTTTGAAGACGGTCAGGTGCCGTACAGCGGATTCCGGAGCGCCGGACGAGCAACTCAGCAGCACTCCCGCCAGAATCGCCGTCGCGTACCTCATTTGCGCTCCGCCGCGGCCAGGGCTTCCAGCAGCGGTTGGATCTTCTTCTGCAGGTCGCCGAAGCCGTGCAGGTATTCCTGAAACTGGCGGTTCAACTCGATCGCCTGTTCCGGGCTCAGCTTCGACCGCACGATCATGTCGCGCACACTCACGGGGTGCGGCAGAACGGCGTCCTCAGTCAACTCCTCGAGCGCGGTAGCCGGGTCGTAGTGATACATGTCCTTATTATGGGCCCGTGGGATAATGCCGGAGTCCCCGCAATGAAGATTACGGCCCTGAAAACAGTAGTGGTCAACGCCGAGATGCGCAACTGGGTGTTCGTCAAAGTGGAGACGGACCAGGCGGGCCTGTACGGATGGGGCGAGGCGTCGCTCGAATGGAAGACGCGCGCGGTGGTGGGCGCTGTGGAAGATTTCGCGCCGATGGTGGTGGGCGAGGACCCCACCCGCATTGAGCACCTGTATCAGAAGCTCTACCGGCAGTCCTTCTGGCGCATGGGCGTGATCGGCATGAGCGCGATTTCCGCGATTGAACAGGCGTGCTGGGACATCACCGGCAAATGGCTCGGCGTGCCGGTGTACAAGTTGCTCGGGGGCGCCGTGCGGGACCGCGTCCGCATGTACACGCACCTCGGCGGCGGCGACATGAAGTCGGTGTACGAAACGTTTGACCCCGAACCGTTGATCGACCTCGCGCGGCAGGTGGTGGAACGGGGCTATACGGCGGTGAAGGTGGTTTTCGTCCCGTACTCCGAACCGCTCATGGGCGCGGACACCGTGAAGCGCTTCGCCGCACTCATGGAGCGGTTGCGCCTGTCCCTCGGCAGCGGGATCGATATCATGATCGATTTCCACGGCCGCACTTACCCCGCGATGGCCATCGCGTACATCAACGCGATTGAGGAATACCGGCCGTACTTCTGCGAGGAGCCCGTGCCTCCGGAGAACGTGGATGCGTTGGCACAGGTGCGTGCGGCCGTGCGCGTCCCGATCGCGACAGGAGAGCGCCTCGTGACACGGCACGGCTTTCGCGAGGTGTTTGAAAAAGGCGCCTGCCACGTGATCCAGCCGGACCTGTGCCACTGCGGCGGGCTACTAGAAGGCAAGAAGATCGCGGCCATGGCGGAGGCGTACATGATGGGCGTCGCGCCGCACAACCCCCTGGGTCCGGTGGCGAATGCGGTCGCGCTGCACTTCGCGCTGTCGACGCCGAATTTTCTCATCCAGGAAGACATGCTCACCGACGTCCCGTGGCGTTGGGAGGTGGTGGAACATGCGCTCGAAACGAAGGACGGCCACTGGCTGCCCGTCGAGCGTCCCGGGCTGGGGATCGAGGTCAACGAAAAGGCAGCGGCGCGGCATCCGTTCCGGCAGGAGGTGATCCACGCAACGACGATCCGCGCCGCCGATGGAGCCGTGCTGGATTGGTAGCTGCCTCGATCGTTCTAAGCGCTCTGGTTCCGCTGGCCGCTGCGTGGGGATTCGGGTCGCTCGTCACCGCGGGACGCCGGGTTCCGTTCGTCGTGTCGCTGGGTGTTGGCGCAGTGATCGAGAGCACGGCGGTGTTCCTGCTGCTGGCGGCGGGTATCGCCAACGCCTGGACGCTCGGAGCAGTGGCCGCGGGGGGAATCGCGCTGCTCTTCCGCTGGCGCGCGATGCCGCTGGCTCTCCCGGCTCTTGACCCCGTAACGCGAGGACTCTTCGCCGCCGTTCTGGCGGCATACGGCGGGCTCTACTTCATCCACGGCCTGGCGCCGGAGATTCAGCCCGACGGCCTCACCTACCATCTCGGCATCGTCGCCGACTACGCGCGGTCAGGCGCGCTGCATGCGCATCCGGGGTTCTTCGAGATGCTGCCCCAGGGGATGGAAATGCTGTACCTGGTGGCCTTCGTATTCGGCAAACACTCGGCGGCGAAACTGGTCCACCTGGCGTTCCTGCTGGCGACGCCGCCCCTGATGCTGACGATCGGTACGAAGCTTGGCTTGCCGTCTTACGTGCCGCCCGCCGCGGCGCTGCTCTACTTCGCAACGCCCATCGTGGGACTGAACGGAGCGTCAAGCTACAATGATGCGGCGCTCGTCTTCTTCGTCCTGGGGGCGGCTTACCTGCTGCTGGAAGAGCGATGGGCGCTGGCCGGACTGTGCGGCGGGTTCTGCTTTGCGATCAAGTATTCGGGCGCGCTGTATCCGGCAGCGGCGCTCCTCGGCCTGATCGCGCTGCGTCGCTGGCGGGGAGCGATCTCGTTCGCCGCCGCCGCCGCGTTCGTGGCGGCGCCGTGGATCGTCCGGAACGCGATCGTCACCGGGAATCCGCTCGCGCCGATGTTCAACGCCTGGTTTCCCAACCCCTACTTTCACGCCGCCAGCGAAGCGCTCCTGCGGACGAACTGGCGGCTCTACTACGAAGGGTTCCGGCTGGCGGAAGCTCCCTGGCAACTGACGCTGGGCGGCAAGCTGCAAGGGATCTACGGGCCGTTCTTCTGGATCGCGCCACTGGCGCTGTGGGCGCTGCGGAAGAGCCACGGACGATGGCTTTGGCTGGCCGCCGCCGTCTGCGCGGTCCCGTGGTTCTCCAATCACGGCGCACGCTTCCTGATGCCGGCACTGCCGTTTCTCACGATGGCCCTGGCGCTGACCCTGCCGCGTCCCGCCGTGTGGGCCGCTGTCGCGGCGCACGCGGTGCTGTCCTGGCCGGCGGTGCTGGCGCTCTACGAGCAACCGCACACGTGGCGCCTGAAGGAGACGCCGTTCGCGGCGGCATTCCGTTCGGAATCCGAGCACGCGTACCTGAGCCGCCTGGAGGAGTACCAGATCGCCGACATGGTGCGCGAGAGCACGCAGCCCGGCGACACGATTTATTTCCTGATGGACGCCGCGCGCGCCTACCTCGACCGGCCGGTGGTCGAGTACTGGCAGTCGACGCTGGGGGAGCGGTTGCTGGACACGCTGAAGGTTGCGTCGCACTACGCCCGGGCGGATTTCTACGACGTGCGCGGCCAGTGGAGCCCGCGCGACATCACCGGCCTGCGCTTCCGGCTGAAGGACGCGCACCCTGGCGAATGGTGCATTCACGATGTCCGGGTGGAGTCGGGAGAGGACAGGATCTTCAACAGCCCGCAGTGGCAGTTGCGCGGCTGGCCGAATCCCTGGGAGTTGCCGGCGGCGCTCGACCAGAACATCGCTTCGCGCTGGCGCTCCTGGGAACCGATGCAGATAGGGATGTACGCGGAGATTGTCTTCGACCGCCCGCAGCGAACGACGGGAGCGGTATTCGCGTCCCACACGCCGGTGTACGGGGTGGGCTTCGAGATCTACGGGCGGGATCTGGCGGGGGAATGGAAGACGCTGGCGCCGGAAGCCGGGGTGGAGGAAAGGGTGGCGCTTGAGATGCGGCCGGCGGCGGCGCGCTACTTACGCAGCAATGGGATCCGTTACGTGCTGGCGCCGACGGAGTATGGAGGAGCCTGGCAGGTGGGGCGTCCGCTGGTGGAGCATGCCCCGCTGTGGGGATTCGAGAAGGTGAACGAGCGGGGGTCGTTCGTTTTGTTGGAAGTGCCGGAGTAAAAAGCTTTCGCCGGTCGTGATCGATTTCACTCGGCGGATCCGCATGAAGCGAGTGAGGTGGGCGGAGACACTCTCAGCCCTGCCACAAGCGTCCCTCCAGAACCGGCTGCATGATCACCCGCATCACGCCCCGCCCGAAAGCCCTCCCACCTCGTCATCCGCCGAAGGTCTCGGTCGTGAGCGAGTCCACGAGGCGAACATATTCGTGGTTCTCCTCGTGGGTCGCGCCGATCGTCGCGGCTTCCAGATCCTGGGGATTTCCCGCTACAACCGGCAGAGGCGTATCATCCCGACAGAGCCTGTTGCCGCCAGAGACGGCGACCGGTACGTGATGCTCGACTGAACACTTTGCGCGTGCCGCAAAGTTGAGGGCGTCGCGCACGCGACCGTCGCTGGCAATGACATGATCAGCGAGAGCGCCTGCCATCGCGGTGAACCGGGTGCAGGGAAGATCCGAAAGGTCGAGCGCCAGTTTGGCGCCGGACCACTTCAAGGGCCAGGCCGTGCAACACAAGAGATCCAGACGGTCGTGGAACTGCACCAAGTCAAAGCGCGTCTCCCGGTGACGCCGAATGATTTCGCGCGCCGCAGCCGCCACGCCACTGCCGACGCAGGAAATCGTTTCGACGAGATCACCCCGGGCTGTCAGCGCCGCCGCATACCGGCGGGCACGCGCAGCGGCCTCACCGGAGTCTGGCACGACGAAGCATACTTTCTTCCGGGTATTTCGTCGGGCCGGATCGAGAGACCCCGTGTAGTACCGGGCTACGTCCTGCGGCAACGCATGCCAGTAGAGTCCTTCGTATTCCTGCCGGATATGATTGAGCATCTCCTCGTAGTGAGATGCAGGATACTCGTCGCGCGCCGGCCTGTTCGGCCCGAAATCCATGTAATCGGGGTGGGTATTGAGCAGCACCATGCCTCTTCGCGATGCGATCCAGTCGAGCTTGCGCTTCCAGACGTCAATCGCGGATTCCCCCAGCACCGTGAAGAGCGTGAAGTCCTGAACCATTGTGCATGGCAACTCCACGTACCCGGACTGCCCCGGGGCGGGCACCCAAAAGGGGAAAACAGTGGCGGCGGCATCGGGTTGTGGCTCGAAGGGATCCGTATCGAAGGTCGAACCATCGTATTCCGCACCCAGAATATGCAGCCAGCCCAGTTGATGCTGCATGAATGGCGACCGGAATCCTGCGATTTTCCAGCGTGAGAGATAGTCCCGTATCCGGACAGCCCGTCGGCCAAATTCAGCCTTGGAGGAATAGAGTTTTCCGTCGTGTTTCAGCCCGTGAAGGCCGACCTCGAAGCCATTGTCACGCAAGGCATCGAGTAGTTCGTGCGGGACCCGGTATTCTCCCTCGGGTACTAAATTGAAGCATGACCGGAATCCCAGCCTGGACTCAAGCGCCATCAGACGATCGACGCGGTCGAGTCCCCTGGCGCCCTCGACGTCGTGCGTCAGCACAAGGGCGAACTTCGCGCCGCCGGGCCACCCCGGCCAGCCTGGGGGCTGCTGACCCGCCCGGATGTCGATGGGCCACACGTCCCTGTACTGCGCCAATCGCCTCCGGGCGCGCCACCTCCTCAACGCGAGTCGCAGGCTCACGGGAAGAAATGGCTTGACATGGTAGTAGGCGCGATTCAGCAGCATTCACTGCTTCCTGCGGCGAAGGCTAGCACAGGAAGGTCGCTTCAAAGGACAAACCGACGGCTGGAGCAACCCTCAAACGATTCGGCGCAAGGCGGCCGCAGGTCAACGTGCGTTCAGTTGTAGGTTCTGTATACGGGCTTGACCGGCCGCCCTTCCAGATATTTCCCAATTCCGTCGTCAAGGGCCTTGCGATAGACCATGTGCGCCTCATGAACGATCTCGGCAGTACGGTCGATGTCCGCATCACTGTGGGAAAAGCTCACGACAAACGAAGGGGCGAGGACACCTCGCCTGATCGTTTCCTGCAGGAACAGGGTTCGAAAAGCCTGGGACCGGTTACCGTCCTGGTCCTTCGTGGCGTAGACCAGGTTGCACGGCCGTCCGGTCACTTCAAAGAAGCCTTCCAACCTGTTTTCCGTGACCGACCGCTCGACCAACGCGCGCAACCTCGCTCCCTGCCGCCAGAGCGTGTCGATCACGTCGAGGTCCTGGTATACGCGCAGCGTTTCCAACGCGGCTGCGAGTGCATGGGTTTCGGCGCCGTGAGTGGTCGACAGGAGAAACACGCGCGGCTCCCGATGGAGAAGGCCCCCGCGCTCCATGATTTCACGCTTACCGGCCAGGGCGGCGATGGCAAAGCCGTTGCCCATCGCCTTGCCGAACGTGGAGAGGTCCGGGGTTACTCCGTGAAACTGCTGGGCGCCGCCAAGATGCCAGCGGAACCCGGTGATCATCTCGTCGAAGATCAGCAGCGCCCCCTGTTGCGCGCAGAGTTGCTTCAGGGCGTGCAGGAACCCGGGTTCGGGAGGTACCGAAGCTTCCGCCTCCATCACGACGCAGGCAATCCGTCCGCTATACCCGTCGAACAGGTCGCGGAGGCTGCCGATGTCGTTGTACCGGAACTTCAGCGTCATGCGCCGCGCTGGTTCGGGAATTCCGGCATTGATCTCAGTTGTTCCGATGAACCAGTCGTCAACCGAGAAAAACGGGTGGTCTCCGCATATCGCGATCAGGTCGCGGTTCGTATACGCTCGCGCCAATTTCACGGCCGCCGTCGTCACGTCTGAACCGTTCTTTGCAAACTTCACCATGTCGGCCCCGTCGAGGATCCCGGTCATGGCTTCGGCTAAATCGACTTCCAGCGGCGACGGCCGGGTGAAATTCGCACCATCCTGCATCTGCCGCATAGCCGCCTGAATCACCGGTTCGAACGCGTGTCCTAACGCGACCGCACGCAGCCCCATGCCGTACTCAATGAACTCGTTGCCATCGACATCCCACACGTGGCAACCCTTTCCCCTCACTATGAAGCCCGGAGAGCACTCCGGATATTGGTCGTCTCCTTTGGCATAGGTATGGGCGCCCCCGGGAATCAGCGCCCGGGCCTTCGCCCGGAGCGCATCGGAAGCCGAAAAATCCATACGCGCGACATCGGCCATCGTGACCTGGCGCTGTCCGTTCACCATTTCAGTCCTCCTCCGCAGCATCGCCATACAGCACAAGTTTTCTCGCGTGAAACGCCTCTGCGTAACCGCTCGAAGCGTTCGCTTCCATTCCCCTGAGACGCAGCAACCCGAGAAACACATCGCGCGAGAACCAGCGCTTCCCGGATTGAGAAGGGAAGGCTTCCATCAGGTAGTCGCACTTCCTTCCGCAAGTACCGGTATCCAGCGGAACGTACAGATTCGGACGGCCCATATCGCCGTCGTACTTCGGGATCTCGTACTCAAGGACCAGATGGTCGCGAAACGTGTTCCAGGTAAGTTCCGACAACAGGCGGTGATCCTGATGAGCGTCATCGCGCCAATGGGTGAAGATGATGTGCGGATCGATCCGGGTCTTCAAAGCTTCGAAGACCTCTTTGACGTCCGCCCCCTGGTACGGAAGAAACCCGTCTCTGAACTCGAGGACCTGCACGTCGCACCCGCAGCCGCCTGTGAACAAACCAGCCGACCTCGTCGCCTCCTCCGCCCGCGCGGCCGAGGCACTGAACACGACCCAGTGAACGTACAGGTTCGGGTAACGCTCCTTCAGAAAAAGCAGCGTGCCGCCACAACCGATCTCGATATCGTCGGAGTGGGCTCCCAGACAGAGCAACGTCAGGGGCGCGCGGCGGTTACGGGGCAGGGTCAATCTTGTCATATCGTGCGGCCAATTGGTCCATTCAAGCGGGCAGGGCTTCGTCGGAAACATAGCCAGCGGAATCGGCGACCTCCCGGAGCCGGATCTCCCGGCTCTTCATAGCCGGAGTCGGGTCGAGGCCAACGAGCTCGTAGATCGTCTTCCAGCGGTAAACCCAATCGTGGCGGAGGAGAGATTCGGCCGCGTTTCTCTGGCTGATCCCGCGGCAGCGCTCGGGATCCGCCAACAAAGCAGAAAGGACCTCGGCAGCGTCCGATCCGTCTTCGCGAATCTCGACAACAGAATCCGGCCAGCCGAAGAGGCCGTCGAAGTACTCACACTGGGGACGGCGGCCTAACAGAATGGCGCCGGCCGCCGCGCCCTCGTAAAAGCGGTTCGGCACTTCGATCTGGCCGTTCGCGTGGTGGAGCATGTCCACCAACGCGGGCGCCACCATAAAGCATCGCGAGTGGTGTAGGATGTTCGCCATCATTTCCCGGTGGAGCCTGTAATCCGGGCACGCAGCGTCCCCACCCCCATACGTATCGAAAACGTAGAAGAGATCCCTCTCGTGGGCGAACTCGAGCAGCTTGCGGTGGATTCCTTGTTCCCGGCGGCCAATGCTGAAGATGTCAACCGTCCGGTTCCGCGCCGGCTTGCGGAGCGGCGTAAACCGCCACACATCGACGGCTGACGGGACGAAATGACACTGCCGTCCGATCACCTCCGAAACCGCGCCAACGCTGCCCTGGAGCCCGACGACCACCGCATCGAATTGCTGGAGGCGCTTCAAATGATGGCGCAGCGCATAGGCATCATTGGCCCAGATCTCATCGAGGATACAGACGCTCTTCCGGCACCTCCGCGTCCACTCCTGGATGGCGTTCACGTACAGGAGCTCGGTGAGATGCTTATGCTGGCAGTACAGCACGAGCAAGTCGTAGTCCTGCTTCAGACGGACACGCTGCAGCCCCGGATTGCAGGACGCCGCAAGTCCCATCGGATCGTGCCAAGCCAGGTTCCGGACCAATCTCTCCTGGAAAGCGAAGTGCGGCCCAGGCTTGAGTTCCAGGAGGTCGACTCGATCGATCTCAGCCAGGACATCCTGGGCTTCGTATCCCGTGCCGCGGAAAACACAGCGGTCGAAACCCCGCAAGGTGGGGACCAGGACCCTGGCCCCGCCGTTACCGGGACCTTTCCGGCCAGAGGCGATCGATTCGACCATGCGGTTTCTCCCTCAAGAGCGTCTGTCAAGGACGGACGGCGCCTTCCTTGGCCATGTACGATACCAGATACCGTCGTCTACCGGGGCGGTCTTGCATTCCTCTCGGGGATGACGAATGGAGCATCATCGTGGGGGGGGGTCGGCGCGCGAAACAGGACGCGTGCATAGAGGTAGCCGAGCGTCTCGGAAAACACGTCGCGGATCCCACTGCTATGGTTCCACCAGCGCTCGGCGTCATAGGTCTGTTCGGCGAGGGCGATCGCCCCGACCGGCAGGCGTCCAAAAGCCATCCTGTAGAGGAGCCGGGAGCGCCGGGCATGTGGTCCGAGGGTCGCGACATCGATCGACGAGACTGCCGGCTCAGCCTCCGCGAGCCATCGCCTCGCCACCCGTGCACAATGAAACGTTCGATCCCGCCGGGTAGCCGGACACAGAAGGACGTGCGTGGAGGCGGCCGGTACTCCCTGCTTCACCGCCACGGAGAGAATGTAATCATCGTAGAAAAGCCCTGGGCCATCGTAGAGCTCGTCGCCTTCGTAGACTGGGATCACGATGAGCACCCGGCGGTAATGGCCACGCCTGGACAGACCGGCTACCTGGGCGTAGGCGCGCTCCGGAATCCATCCCTCGACGATCAGAACATCGGCGTCCACCGGTTCGATAATCGCCAGAAACGGATAGATCAACCGCGTAGCGAACGTAACCGCCAACAGGACCAGGAGAGCCAGTGTGATCTTCGCTCGGATCGTGAGGACGCGGCATTCCCGTCTAACCGTCCATCCTCGCGTCAGCCATTTCCACGCAACCTCAATCAGGGCGCCTGCTCTCCTTCGCCACCGGGTTGCGTGCGATCACGTCGGACCTCCCACCGTTGCAGCGCGGGGTTCCAACGCCGTTCGCTTCCAATGGGTAGAACATACTGATCCGGGCGCTGTCCAATGGCGGCTTCGATCCCATCCAGAAGCGCGTCCATGACCGGGATGTCCGTGTCCCCAACGTGGACGGGGTCGCCCCAATGCAGCGAAATGCTCCCGTCGTTCTCGACGACCGGGAGGCATGAGACGACGGGGCACTTGGCCAGCCGGGCCAGCCGGGCGGCGCCCAGGGAGAATTCGCGGGAATTGACTCCCGCAAACGGCCTTTCGTAGCTCCCCCGCTCCGCTCCTCGCCACGCCCACGGCGCGTCGACGTGGATGTATACAACGGATCCAGGCTTCCGAAGTCTCCGAACCAGCGGCAAAGCTGGACTCTGATGCTCGGGGCTCACGAACACGAATTCGACCTCCCCACGCCATGCCTTGGTCAGGACATCCATGGCCGTACGATACTGGATGCGAGCGCGGCGGTCGGGCAGCGTTTTCACGGAAGCCGGGACGGGCGCTCCGACATGGGTGCGCCGTCCGGGGACGATTGTCGGCGAATACATAGCCAGCATAGCCTCGCGTGAGACATGCGCGGTTGCGACGATGTACGGTTCCCCCGACGCTCTGAGACGCTCCACGCCGGCGGCGTTCTTCTCGACTATGGTCCAACTGCCGGGATCTTCCCGTCCACCCATCACGCGGTTGAGAACCACGTAATCGATCAGCGGCCGTGCGAGCCGCCGCCGCGCGAGGCGCAAGGCGTCCGCGTGGCTCAAGCCGAAGGCGCGGCGTGCCTCCAAATAGGCGTGGATACCCGGCCGCGGCATCAAGACCAGCACCCAGGACATGGCATCCGCCGCCGCCAACCCCAGTCGTTTTGGCAGGATGGACGCTGCCGGAAACAGCACCGTCCGAAGGGCGAGGATCCGAACCACCTCTTCCGCGGTGCTCGTGATCCACCTGACGGCCGACTTGATCATCGCGTTGACTCGCTCCTGAACTCAAATTCACTGCGCGTCTCACCGGGACGAAGGATCAGATGCAAAGAAGTGCTTCACTCCCACATCGAACTGCTCCTGCAGCCGCTGCTGGTAGCGAATCCGTTTCTCGCGAACGCAATCCTCCAGCCGGCGCCAGTTATCCCGGACATCGTTGAATTGCTCCTTCAGTACCGCAACATCGAGAGCCTCGATCTGCTGGGAGTAGTTGCCCAACCCGGCATCCTGGAGAAGCGCAGCGTTTCTGGCGGCGTAACCAATCGAGATGACCGGCTTGTCGAGCAACAGGCCGTAGACCACGTTGTGAAAACGGGTCCCGATCAGCACGTCCGTCGCGGCGATCTCTTCGAGCAGGGTTTCGACTGAGTCGATCTCCGCGCAGACGAGGCGGCTGGCCTCATCCACCCCCACGGCGCCTCTGACCTCGGCGGCGACACGTCCGGCAGCGATCGTGTCTCCCTCCTCCCCAACCAGGAGACGAACGGCATAGCCCCGGTGCAGCAGCCAGGCAACGAAATCCGACATCTTCCGGACATAGGTGGCAAAGACCTCGGCGCCGCGTCCGGAGTCATTGCGCCAGCCGTAGTAGGTCATCAGTCCGACGCCGATCACTGAAGGCTGATCTCGCGCCGCGAGCGTCCGGCCAGTCTCGGGCACGGGAAGACTGAAGGTGAGATCCGGATAGACCGGGTCGTGACGGGTATCGAGACCCAGGGTAGCCATGAAGTCCTTCGAGATCTGATCGCGAAAGGACCGGTAGGACGCGACGCTCGCCGCCGTCTTCATCAGCCAGCGGCTGACGGGATGGTTGATGGGCCCGGCGCCGATGCTGACGAACAGCACCTTTGCGCCGGCCAGTCTGGCCGAGACACACCAGCGAAACAGCCCGTATGGCAGATCACCGGGTGCGATGGCGTAGTCGTCCAGAATGCCCGTACCCGGAATCACGAGCAGATCGATCTTTCGCATGTGGGCGATGGTTCTCGCCCATGTCGCGATCTCGCGGGGAAACCGCACGAAGACACGGTGCAAGGCGCGGATCACGAAGCCCGCGGTGCGGGGGTACGGCGACTCCAGCCGGATCGGCACCGCGGGTATGCCATAGTCCGCCGTGACCCGCTCCGGGTACGTGCACACAGCAGACAGCCGGGCCTGCGGACGGACCGACCGGATATACGTGAGCATGGCGGACAGTGAACCTTCGTTCCCATAGTTGCCTGCCCCGAAGATCCCAAAGAGAGCGATTGAACTACCTGGCTCCGGCGCCATGGTTCAGGAATCCGTGTTACGTCTAGCGATCACGACGCGGAACTGGCCAAGACCGCACCTCTCCTTGGCTCCGGTGATCCATCGCTCCGGGATCACCAGTTGTGCCGGCTGGTTCAACTTGCGAGCGTTGATGATCTTGAGGATGCCGAGCTCGCCCGCGGGCAGCACCGTATAGGAACGCAGGCGGCTCAATCCCGACGCATCCAACATCCTGTGCAGTTCGTCCTCCGTGAGCCACCGGCGAAACTGGCCCTCCGCGGGTGGCCGGACCCAGCAGATCCGCGAGTAGACGAACGGATTCTCGGTGGTCAACACCAGGTGGCCGCCCGGTTTGATCAGGCTTGCCATCTTGGCGATCACAGCATCCTGCTGCGGCATATGTGCGATCTTGTCCACGAACAGGACGAGATCGAACCGTTCGTCCGGGGGCTCCCACGAGAGGAAGTCGGCCGCGACGAACCGTCCGCTCGGGAACGCCTTCTCCGCGGCAGCCACCATCTCGGGCGAAGGATCAAGGCCGAGGTAGGACGCGTGTCCCTTCAGTTGGCCGGCAAACCACCCATTTTCGCACCCTATTTCGAGCACCCGGGCGCCGTCCAGGGGCAGAGTCCCGATCTCGGTCATGAGGCGAGCTGCCAGTTGCGAGTGCTTATGTTTTATCGTCATCTGCGCGTTGAATCCCTCACGGTAATCTATTGTTGGCCGCCGGGGTTGCCCAGGCCGGCAGGAATCTGGAAAGGCCCAGCGGTTCAGCCACGCCGGATACCAAGCCTGTAAGTTCAGCACGGCCACCCGGGATCAGCAGGCAGGCACCCAAGTAGACAGCGGCGGCAACGGCGAGGTCACCCGCCAATCCGGCCGCGTCCGGTCCGGTCAGCCGGACGCTCTTGAAGGCCAGCGAAACGGCCACCATCGCCGTCCCCGCCGCCAGAGGTCTGGCGATCGAGGAGAAGAAGATCCCGACGCTGACGGGTGTGTTCTTGAAACTCCAATACAGTTTAGGCACGAGGAGCAGCCAGAGGGCCCAGATATGGGCCGAGGCCACTCCGGTGGGTCCATATGGAATCCCCGCCACGAAGAGCAGGACGAGCACGACCGACGACAGCAGACCGAGCCAGAAGAAGCGGCGTGAATGCCCACAACTGATCATCACCGCTCCAGCCGTCGCCCCGGCAGGCTGCAGGAAGGCGGCGATCGCGAGGACGCGGAATATCGGGATCGCGTCGAGCCACTGTTCACCCAGCACCACCGCGACGATCTCCTCGGCGTACACGGCCATGAACAATCCGAGCGGAATGGTCACGAGAGACACAGCCTTCAGGATGTTCCGGTAGTATCGCTGGTAGGCTTCGACTTCTGTCTGAAGCCGGCTGAGGGCAGATTCGGTCACGACGCGCACCGGATAGGCGATCTGGTTCATTGGCGCCAGGACCAACTGATAGCCCTGCCGGTAGATGCCAAGCGCGTGAGCCCCGAAGATTCTCCCGATCAGGACCTGATCCATGCTTTGACTGATGAAGAACGCCACGTTGAATCCGGTGATGTCGGCGCCGAAGCGCAGCATCCGGCCGACGCCGCTGCTCATCGAGGGCAGGCCCGGCATCCATGGAAAGCAGATCCACGCTCCGACGGACACGAATACGTTGCGGGACACTTCCCGGGCGACCAACGCCCAGTACCCCAGACCCTGGATCGCCATGGCGACCGCCACGACGATGCTGAGGGCGCTGGCCGCCACCTGAATCACAGCGATCTGCCGGAAGCGCATCGTCCTCCTCAGGAGGGCGTGATGCTGGTTGGCGGCGCCGCTCCAAAGAAAACTGGTCGCGATCGCCAGCGTGATGTAGGTCAGCCTCGGATCGCCGTAGAAGAGGGCAATGGGGTAGGCCAGAGCTGCAACCGCTCCCGCCATCACGATACCCACCAGGGTATTCACCCAGAACAGGGTGCTCAACTGGGCGTACGTCAGCGTAGGACTCTGAATCGTTGCGCTCGCCAGGCCGAGGTCCTTGAACCGGTCTGCGATCGCGGTCACCGCCGTGACCATACTGATGAGTCCGAAGTACTCGGGCGCGAGGAGCCTGGCCAGAATGACGACCGATGCGAGGCGGAGGACGAAGTCGACTGCCTCGCCGGTCATCGCGTACGCCCCGCTGCGGACGGTCTTCGTCTTGAATTCCTCGGTCCCCGTGGGCGTGTCGATCAGTCGGGAGAATTGTTCGTGTGAACCCTGGGTCATGGGCGGTGCGAGTGCCTCCAGCCGACGGACTGTGGCTGACTGTGCCCGATCGCGGTCAAGCGACGACCTGTGCTGCCTGATGATTCTTTTTCCAGATGCACCATGGGGCCGACCCGCCGGCGTCCATTTCGTCAAGGATCTGCTTGTCTTTGAACGTATCCATGCATTGCCAGAAGCCGCCGTAGCGCCTGGACCTCAGTTTTCCTTCCTCGATCAGTCTGGAGAACGGTTCGTAGACGAGTTCTTCTCCCGGCCGGATGTAGCGGAAAACATCCCTTCGGAGGACGAAGTAGCCACCGTTCACCCAGATGCCGGACTGCTTCATGCACCGGATCGCGCTCACCTTCCCGTCGTCAGCCAGCTCGACAGTGTCCAGGCTGCTCGATTTCGGCTGGACAGACAGGAAAGACGCGTAGCTGTCACTCCGCGCGAACGCTTCCGTCAGGTCCGGCAGGTGGAAGTCGGTCAGGCCGTCGCTATAGTTGGCCAGGAACACGTCTTCGCCGTTCAGGTGCGGTTCCACCAGCCGCAGCCGGTCGCCGATTGTGGAGCGCAGACCCGTGTCGACGAACGTGATCGTCCAGTCATCGATGTCGCGCTGCATGAACTCCAGCTTCCTCCCGCCCTGGGAAAACACGAAGTCATTCGACACAGACTCCTCGTAGCCAAGGAAGTAGTTCTTGATCACGTTCGCCTTGTATCCGAGGCAGAGAATGAAGTCTTTGTGACCGAAGTGAGCGTAATACTTCATCACGTGCCATAACACCGGCCGGGAGCCGACCGTGACCATGGGTTTCGGAACGTCCTCGGCGTAGCCGCGGAGCCGCATACCGGCTCCTCCGCAGAACAGAACGACTTTCATCTTGCCTCCTCGCGTGAACTCAATAGATTGCCAACTCCGGAATCGGTACGACCAGCCTACCGCCCCACTCCTTGACGTAGTGCAACTGTGCCACGATCTCATCCTTGAGATTCCAGGGCAGGATGACGACGTAGTCTGGCTTGGTCTTCCTGATGCGATCGGGGTGATAGATGGGAATGTGCGTACCGGGCAGGTACCGGCCCTGCTTGTACGGACTCCGGTCCACGGTGTACCCGATCAGATCCTTGCCGATTCCGCAGTAGTGGAGAAGCGTCGCGCTCTTGCCGGGGGCGCCATAGCCGGCCACGGTTTTGCCCTCACGCGCAGCCGCAATCAGGAACTCGAGAAGGGCGAGCTTGGTCTTCTTTGCTTTCTGTGCGAAGCCGTCATATCCCTCCAGCGCGAGCAACCCGGCGTCTTCTTCGAGCTGCAGCAGCCGGCTGACGCTCGGCTCGACGGCGCGGGACTGGTCCTCCGCCCGGCAGGCGTACACTCTTAATGAGCCGCCGTGGGTGGCCAGCTCCTCAACGTCGAACAGCTTCATGCCGTGCGCCTCGAGGATCCGCAGGGTCGTGACGAGCGAAAAGTACGAGAAATGCTCGTGGTAGATCGTGTCGAACTCATTGTGCTCGATCAGACGCAGGAGATGAGGGAATTCAAGGGTAAGGATGCCCCGGGGCTTGAGAAGGATCTTCAGTCCCTCGACGAAGTCGTTCAGGTCCGGCACCTGGGCCAGCACATTGTTTCCCAGAACGAGGTCCGCGCTTTTCCCTTCCCGTACGAGCCGCTCAGCGAGCCGGGCGCCAAAGAACTCCACCAGCGTGGGCACTCCCTTCTCCACGGCCACCTTCGCCACATTCGCGGCGGGCTCGATGCCGAGCACCGGCACGCCCTGCCGGACGAAGTACTGCAGCAGGTATCCGTCGTTGCTGGCCACTTCGACGGCGAAGCTGCCGGCGTCGAGGCCAAACCGGGCTGCCATCCGGCCGCAGTAGGTCTCAGCGTGCTTCAGCCACGAGTCTGAATACGACGAGAAGTAAGCGTAGTCACTGAAGATGTTTTCGGCGGATTCGTACTCTTCCAACTGCACAAGAAAGCACTGTGCGCAGACATACACGTGGAGCGGGTAGTAGACCTCTCCCCGGTTCAACTCGGCCGCTGCTGGATAGCTCTCACAAAGCGGTGACATCCCCAGGTCGATGAAGGTCTTTCGCAGAGCGGCGCCGCAGAAACGGCAGCTCTGAGCCGTGGTCTGTGTTCCGGAGGTGGATGGTAGGGTCACGGTAGCCATATGCTTCTCCTAGGCGGACACGACTGCCTCGGCCGGCTCCTTCCGCCGCCGCAACGACTCATCCAGTCGGTCCGCCTTCAGGAGTCTTTGAATATGCGCGATCCGGGAGTAGCGGCCGCGTTCCAGGTCGGCGGCCGTGAGCCCGGAGTCACGGTAGGCTTCGTATAGTTCCCGCGCCCCGCGCCGCGCATTCCATTCCGGCCGGAAGCCCGGCAGGACGCGGCGGATTTTGTCGCAGCTAATGCGGTAGCACCGTTTGTCGGGTCCGCCGCCCGGTGCGTACTCGATCGCGCATCCAGGCACGGTTTCGGCGACGATGCCAGCAAGTTCGCTGATGCGGTAATTCTCTTCGGTGAGGCCAACGTTGAAGATCTCGTTGTGGATGGCTTCCACGGGGGCGCTCAGAACACTCAGGACCGCCGCGGTGATGTCGCGGATGTGGACGATGGGACGCCATGGGGTCCCGTCGCTCTTGATGAGAACCCTTCCGGTCGTATAGGCGGAAGCGACCAGGTCGTTGAGAACGACATCCAGACGAAGTCGGGGCGAGGCGCCGTAGGCGGTGGCGTTACGCAGGCAGGTGGGGCTGAACCGGTCGTCCGCAAGTTGGGCGAGGTCCCTCTCGACCAGGACCTTCGAATCGGCGTACGCCGTCACCGGGCTCAGCGGGGCCGACTCGTCGTGGATCGCCTCACCGGCGGCGCCGTACGTACTGCAGGAGGATGAGAAGACGAACCGGCGCACTCCTGCCTGCCTGGCCGCTTCCGCCAGCCGGACCGACGCGAGATGATTGATGTCGTATGTGAGTCCGGCATTCAGGTTGCCCAGCGGGTCGTTCGACAAAGCCGCCAGATGCACGACGGCGTCAAACCCGGCGAGATCCCCGGAGGTCACATCGCGGATGTCCTTGACGATCTCCGGAATGTCCGGGTACGTTCTGCCGAAATCGCAGCCCGCGAATAGATCGTTGTCCATGCCGACCACTTCGTGGCCCGCCTCCTGCATCACCGGACCGGCAACGGCTCCAATGTAGCCACGATGGCCTGTCAGTAGAATCTTCATTGATTACACCCTTCCTCCGTTCACGTCTTCACAAAGTGCGTTCGTTCCGGCTCCGCCGGACCTTCCACCACGGCGAGCAATCCGCTCTCAAGAAGAAGATCCGCCGCGCGTCGAATCATGGGGAACGCCAGTCCCGATTTCTCGGCGATGTCGAGCAGGGAGTGTGTCCCGTCCGAGTAGTTCAATACCCACAGGCGGGCCGAGATCTCTGTCTCCAGCGATTCTCCCCCCACCGCCCGATACAAGTTGCGCCGGCCAAGCTGCGGCTCACAGAAGGGATTCAGGCTCTGATAGGCCCGGTTCCCTTCGATCGTCAGCACGGCTTCGGTCAGCAACTGGAGAGACCCCGCCAGCCTCTCCGGACGAATGAAGGCGAGATTATCCGCTGAAGTATGGTATTCCGGAAACGATCCCCAGGGACTCCGCATCAGGCAGCCCACAGGGAGATTGAACCCGGGAGAACAATACTGCCGCTCGTCGTATCCGTAGGGGGAGAAGTCGAGCACTTCCCAGGGTTCACCGCAATGCCGTAGCGCATGGCCGACGGCCCGGTCAATGTCCGCGTCGCCCCGCCGGCTCTTCTTGTAGTGGAATCCGCCGCTATCTCCGATACAGGTCAGCACCAAGCCATGCCGGATGCCGAAGGCACGGTCCTGGTTCCGTGCCAGCCAGGTGATGGCGCCGATAGTGCCCGGGATGAAGAGAAACCGGTAGGTGTGCCGGAGCCTCCGGTTCTGCAGCGAGCGGGCAAGAAACGCGGCAACCGCGATTCCCGAGAGATTGTCGTTGGCAAGCGACGGATGACAGACATGGCATGAAATCAGGAACTCTTCGGGCGACTCACCCGGAAGGACGCATTCGCCGTAGGTCAGACTGCCAGGGGCGAGAGACGAGTCGATGCAGACTTCGTACTCTCCCTCCGTGAATTCCTGCAGTTGCTTGTGAGACAGGCAGAATCCCCAGTCTTCGCGGTAGTAGCTGGTCCGGTATGGAATCCAGTCCGGCCGGTCAGGCAGAGTAAACAAATGCTCCTTCAACTTCTCCAGCGGCATGCGATCGCGGACCGGGGCGCTGTAGCTCATGATGTGGAGGTTGGACTGCCGGAAATCGACGACGCGCCTGCCGGTCCCATCCTTAATGTAGGCATCGGCGATGTTCCACTCATTAGGCACGATCCAGTCGAAGACGGGCGTACCCGAGGGTACCTCGGACACGTGAAGCGGGATCATTTCCCCGATGAGTTGCAGGGTGTGGCGGACGCCTTCTCCGCTAATGCTGCGGCAGACCGGGAAGAGTCGCGACGCGAACTCGTGCAGGGCGTGCCCGGTGCTCATAAGAAGTCCGGATAAGTGCTGTCGCGGCCCGAGATCACGACCGGTTCCATAGGCCAGGAGATACCGAACGCCGGATCGTTCCAGCGGAAGCCCCGGGCCGCCTCGGGGTGGTAGAACTCCGACATCTGATAGAACACCTCGGTGCGATCCTCAAGGGTCAGGAAACCGTGGGCGCAGCCTTCCGGGATGTGCAGCATCCTCCGGTTTTCCGCCGAAAGCACGACGCCGAGCCAGGAACGAAATGTCGCGGAGGAAGGACGGAGATCGACCACGACGTCGTAGATGGCGCCGCTGGTGCAACGGACCAGCTTCGCTTCCTGCCAGGGGATGTCCTGATAGTGCATGCCCCGCAAGGTACCCTTGCGCTTGTTGAACGAAACATTGCACTGGACGATCCTGGCCGGCAGACCGTGGGTCTCGAACTCTCCGGTGCACCATGCGCGGGCGAAGAAACCTCGATCATCGGCATGTTCATCGAGGGCGACCTCGACAACACCGGGTAACTTCGTCTGGGTGAAGATCATCCGTCCTTTCAGAACCGTTATGCAATGTGCGGATAGACGGCCGCGCCGATGCGCTGCAGAATCTGGATCGGCAACCGCCGAAAGACAGGGGCCAGCAAGCGCAACCCGCGGCCCTTGGCCGCTATGAGACGCCGAGTTCCGGTCAGGTTGATGCGAGAGTAGGAGAGGTTGGCTTCGTGTGCTCCCCAACCCCGCTTGAATCTCAGTAGACCGGCCTGGTCCGGATCCGTTCGCCCCAGCGACACCTTGCGGACCCCTGTGGAACGAAGATGACGGAGCGCCTCCCACATCACGAGATATCCGGGGCGCAAGTCACGGCAGGCGGGGTCGGACGCGCCGAACTTGTACACGGCGGTAGCGCCGAAGCGGAGAAACACCGCGCCGCTCACGCAGCGCCCGCCGCTCGTGGCCAGCACGACAACCCCCCGTCCCGGGCCGATGGCCCTCCGATGGAGCGCGCGGAAGAAGCCGACCGGCTGCGGGGGCAGGCCATGCCGCCGCCGGGTTTGGCAATGCAGTAGATAGTATCCCTCCACTGCGGCCCAAGTATCCAACACCTGAACCGAGACGCCCCGCAGCTTTGCACCGGCGATATTCCGGCGATGCCCGGGCTTCAGCGCCCGGTACAGCCCATCCTCCCCCGCGCCCATCTCAACCTCATGGGAAATGAAGGAGCTGCTGACTGAACTGCCCCCGGACCGCGGCGTGGCCGAGCGAATCTCCAGATATTGCCAGCCGAGACTCCGCCCTAGTCCTACCACGGGACCCAGTAGATCCTCGACGGTGACGGATCCGGACAGCAATGGAGCACATTCATCAGAGAACGGCAGGCTCACGCCGCGACATCCCGTCAGGCGGCTCGATACCTGCATCACAGCGAGCAGAGCGGTCAGGCGACCTCCATCGCGGACGATCCCGTAGTGGGCGGGGAAGCCATAGCTGTCCCAGAGAATTTCCGCCCACTCCCTCGAATGAAAGACCGTGGCCTCACCGTGAGTCAGAACCAGGTCGTTCCAGGAGTCGTCGTGCAAAGGATTGACAACCTCAAGTCTCATGACGCTCCAGTGCAACCGACAGCGAATCCGCCGTGGCGTCGAGGACGCCACGCAGGCCCGCGCAGGGCGACACCTGCGGGACGTGGGCGTCCATCATCTGAGGCCCGCCGGCCCCGAACCCGGCGCTGGAAGGGCCGAACCACAGACGGGCGATCTCGCTGAGCGACGAAGCCTCACGGTACCAGACATCGGCGTGTCGCAGGCTGCGGTCCGTGGCTGGATCCCGGAGCAGGATCCCGGTACCGACGCCGGCCGCCGCGGCGGCCTGCATATCGTGCGCCTGGTCTCCGATCATGACACTTCGACCGAGATCGACGCCGAGGTCGGAGGCGGCGCGAAGAAGGAGTCCAGGGTTGGGCTTGCGGCACTCACACTCGCGACGGTAGGCGCCGCGGCCGTGGACCGGGTGACATGGACAGTAGTAAATCCCCGCGACGTGCACCCGCTCCTCCAGAAACCGGCCCAGCATCCAGCGGCTGAGCTCGTGAAAGTCCCGCTCGGAGTAGTAGCCCCGTCCGATACCCGCCTGGTTTGTGACCACGGCGATCAGAAATCCGCAGTCCCGCGCCGCCCGGCACAGGTCGAAGATGCCTGGCAAAAAGTGAAACTGATCGCGGCTATGCACGTAGGACAGATCGACGTTGATGACACCGTCCCGATCGAGGAACAGTGCACGTTCCTGCCCGCGCCTCAATTCCGCTCCGTGGCTGCCATCATCGCCTGCTCGACGACATTGCATAGCGCGTGGCCGAGAAGGATGTGACATTCCTGAATGCGGGGAGTCTCATCGGATGGCACGGCGATGACCGTATCCGCCAGGCCTTGCAGCCGTTCCGCGCCGGAAGCGCCCGTCAGCGCAACTGTATACAGACCGGCCTTCCGGGCACAGTTGAGGGCTTCGGTGACACTCGCCGACTTCCCGGACGTGGTGATCCCGATGGCGACATCTCCCGGCCGGGCCAGAGCCTGCAGTTGACGGGAAAAGACGTTCTCGTAGCCATAGTCGTTTCCGATCGCGGTCACGGCTGAGCTATTTGCATGGAGCGCCACGGCCGCCATGGGCGGGCGTTCCTTCAAGTACCGGCCCAGGAACTCGGCGGCGAGATGTTGGGCGTCGGCGGCCGATCCACCATTGCCGAAGAACAGCGCCTTGGAGCCGGACAGGTACGCCGCGGCGAGCGCATTTGCGGCGGTGGTGAGGGCCGGCAGACACGCTTCCAGCAGACGGCTGTGAACTTCCAGACTCTGCTGAATATCTCCTTGCAGGATCGAGCGAACTGTATTCGACGGCATCATCTGAGGCCTGCCTTTCCGGGAAGATTTCTGAACCGCTGGAACACGGTGCTGTCGGGCCTCATGATCCGCTCCCGATTGGAGCGTCCCCGGTGAGGCGAGCCCGCCACCAAGCGAGCATGTCGTTCAGGGTCTGGCCGAGAGGGATGGACGGCTTCCATTGGGTGCGGAGCCTGAACTTCGTCGTATCTCCGGCAATCACCGGTTCGTCGCAGGCGCGCATGAGCCGCGGGTCCTGCTCGACGGCGAACTCCACCCCCGACTGTCTTCGAATTGCATCGATGATTTCCTGGACCGAATAGATCTGGCTGCCACCGACGTTGTAGACTTCGCCTGGCTCGCCCGCTTCGGCGGCAAGCCAAAGCGCCGCCACCATGTCCCGCACATCGACGAGCGCCCGCCTGGTCGTCAAGTTGCCCGCCTGAAGGACGGGCGGCCGACGCCCCGATTCGATTTCGACGACGCGCCTGGCCAGGTCCGAGCACACATCGCCCACCTTGCTCGGACCGGTCGTATTGAAGATTCTCACGCGGATCGCGGGGAGTTGATAGTTGGCGAAGTACTGCAACGCCAGAAGGTCCTGGGCGACTTTGCTCACACCATACGGGTGGAGCGGCCGGAGGGGGTGATCCTCGCGAACGGGGAGGTTTTCCGCCCGAACCAGTCCGTATTCGGCGCTCGAGCAGGCGACGACGACGACAGGAGCAATGCCCGCGGCCCGCAGGCTCTCGAACAAGTTGATGGTTCCATTGGCATTGATCTCCATCGTCTCTCGCGGCTGGGCGAGGGATACGGTGGGAAAGCTCTGGGCGGCCAAATGAAAGACCCGGTCAGGGCGGAATTCCGCGACCAGACGGCTCAGGGCCTCGGCGTCCCGGACGTCGCAGCGTTCGAAGCTGGCGCCTGCGAGTCCGTCCTCGGGCTCGGTCAGCCCGATGCCGAGCACATGGGCGCCTTCCGCCAGGGCCCACTTGGTCAGAAATCCACCGATGAAGCCGGCGGCTCCTGTGATCAGTATGTTCATCGATTCGGTATTCCTCTATGTCTGCCTTCGGTCAAAGTGCCAGGTGGGCGAGCAGTCGTTGGGCCGCCTGATAACGTTCCGGAATTCCGATATCCACACAGGGTCCCTGAACAGCGAAAGCGCGGACGTCCCGCCGCTCCGCCAGCCATCCCGGAAGGACCTGCGTTTCGAGGGAAAGTCCCACCCCCTGGGGCAGGGCTTCGACGAGGCGCCGCCCGATCGCGTAGATTCCTGCGTTCACACAAGCCACGCCGGCCGGCCCGGACTTCTCGGAGAAGCTGACCACGGCGCCCGCGCCATCGACGATCACGTTCCCGGCATCGTCGCGCCCGTCGGACGGAACGACGGCCATCGTGACATCGGCGCCGGTGCCCGCATGGTCCGCCGCCAGTTCCCGCAGGCCGGCATTCGTGTAGCTGTCTCCGTTAAGGACCAGGACGCTTTCCGACTGGACCAGGCCGAGCGCTTGTCTCACCGCGCCTCCGGTTCCGAGCGGCGTCTGTTCGATGGAATAGCACAGGTCCAGGCCGAAAGCCCGTTCCCGGAAGTGGCCCTGAATTACTTCATGCCTGTAGCCCGTGGCGAGAACGGCACGCTGAAATCCGGCGCCCTGCAGTTGCCGCAGGATGAACTCGAGGAAAGGCCGTCCGGCAACCAGCGCCATGGGCTTCGGGATATCGCCGGTAACGCTTCGGAGGCGCGTACCGCCTCCCCCGCAGAGCACGATGGGATCGATGGTGGAGTGCATTTCGGTGATGTCCGCTCTCGATAATCGCCGTGGCCCTTCAGCGGGCGCGCAGCCACTGTTCGATCACAATGAGGCTGAATAGCAGTTTGTGGTTATCCCGCTGGCCGGACTGGTGCTGCCGGAGGAGTTCCTCAACCGCCGGCCGGCGCAAATACCGGTAAAGCAGGGACTCGGGATCCAAGAGGAGGCAAGCCAGTCCATTGCGGGTCCCGCGCCGGAGCCAGTCGTCCACCACATTGACTGCAAAGCCGCGTTTCTTGCGAGTCAGGATCTCCTGGGGCAGCAGAGTGCGGCACACCCGACGGTGCAGCCATTTCCGGGTTCTGCCGCGCACTTTGAAATTCGCCGACAGGCGCTCGGCATACTCCACGATTTCCTTATCCAAAAAAGGCACCCGGATTTCAAGGCTGTGCGCCATGGACAACTTGTCGGCGTACATGAGCAGCTCATCGGGCAGGGTCGATCTGACCTCGAGAAACTGGAATCCTCCCAACTCGTCGAGATCCTGCGAGAGGTCCCCGATGCCGTCCCAGCATTGTAGAATCGCTTCTCCCGGTGCGCCGTCTCCCAGAATCCCGTCGGCGAAGAGGCCGTCGACGGTCTCGCCGGACATCAGCGACAGCACGCCACGGTACCGCTGCATACGGCCGGCCGGGTGCAGGGCCGCGACACCTCTCTTGAGCGTTTCATTGCGCGGAAGAGCGTTGACGAGGGCGCCCACCGGAGTCCGAACCCACCCCGGAAGCCCGCTCCAGGCCGCCGCATACCGCACGCCGAGGTGACGCCGGTAGCCGCCGAAGAGCTCATCCGGGCCCTGTCCCACCAGGGCGACTTTCACATCCTGACGGGCGCGCTCGCACACGAAGTACATCGGCACGATGGACGACGACGCAATCGGCTCTTCGAGACAACTGACGATCTTTGGCAGTGCCTCATCGAACATCCGCTGGTCGAGACGGACGCTCGTGTGGATGGATGAGTAGCGCTCGGCCGTCCGGGCCGCATCCACGAGTTCGTCGTCGGCGAAATCGGTCCCGTACCCTACCGTGTAGGTTCTCCAGGAACCGCCCGACTGGCGCATCAGGGCAAGGAGCAGGCTGGAATCGACACCGCCACTCAGCAGGAGACCCACTGGCACATCGGCGATCAGGTGCCGCTTCACCGCCTGCCGGTATAACTCAGCCAGCTCCGCCTCCGCTTCCGCGTCTGACTTCATCGGCGAGAACGGGCGCGGGCTGTAGCGATACCAGCGATGCTCGGTGCACTGCCCTCCTTCACACCGGATCAAGGTCCCGGGCGCGAGCTTGCGGACATCCTGAAGGATGGTCAGTGGGGAAGGCGTATAGCGGTAGCGAAGGAGAAGATTCAACGCCACCGGGTCGACGCGCGGGGCCTCGCCCGATCCGGCCAGGACGGCCCGGATCTCGGATCCGAAGAAGAGCGATCCGCCGGCCAGCCGGTAATAGACAAGTTTGATGCCGTACCGGTCGCGAGCCACGGTCAAGCGCCGGTTCTTCTCGTCCCAGATGGCCAGGCCGAACATTCCGTTGAGGTGGTTCAGAACATCCTCTCCCCACCGGGCGTAACCATGAATGATTACTTCCGTGTCCGAAGCGGTCCGGAACACGTAGCCGTGCCCCTCGAGTTCCCTCCTCAACTCCCGGTAGTTGTAGATCTCACCGTTGAACACCACCCGAATCGACCCCGACTCGTTGGACATCGGCTGATGGCCGCCTTCGAGGTCAATGATGGAGAGCCGTCTGAACCCCAGGCCAAGGGGTCCCGCGATATACTCGCCTTCATCGTCCGGTCCACGATGCACCAGCGACGCCATCATCCGTGCGATCGTCTCGCGCTCTACCGCCGCACGATCATCGAAATTAAACTGGCCACAGATCCCGCACATATCGGAACACCTAACCCTCAGCGGACGTTTCTGTCCCGCAGCGGCTCGCCTTCGGAGCATCCGTCCCGATTCGGCGCAGAAGCGCATAGGACAGGCTGCGGAATATTTGCGACTGCGCCCACCGGTGCATGGGGACATCGTCCCATCCCCAGAACAACTGCCGGGTGCGGAACGAACCGTCGGTCTTCTGCCAGCCCGCGAGCGCGATGACCTTCTCGACGATCTGGTCGAAGGCCCTGTCTCTGCCCGCAAGGAGTGTTCCAAGGTTGATGCATTCCGCGTAGTCGTACAGTTCCTTGCGGTAGACGGTCAGGCGGGGCCGTCTTGAAAACGGCTTTGGCGATCCGTCGGCGTCGAACAGGTGCTCCACGTAATAGCGCAAACCTCTGTCGATGGCCGCCGTTACCGGGGCTGTCGGGGCGAGCAACTCAACCTTGGCGAGGGCCTTCAGAACAAAACATGTGTGAAAGTGGTCCACGAAGTCGCGCTTCCCGTCGGTGGCGTAAAACCACGACCCATCGGCGTTCTGCGAATCGATCACATACGCCAGGTTGCCTGCAGCGATTCGCTGATATCGCGGTTCAGCAAATTCCGCCGACGCCTGAGTCAGGACAAACGCCCGGTAGGCACTGGCGTTGATCACGCCGCACGGATCGCCAGGATCCGGTGTATACGAACAGCTGAAGGATCCCGGGGCCGTCTCGCGATCGTGGTAGTCCTCGGCGGCATGTTCGGCGATCGAATGCATTACGGTGCGCCACCGCGGATTCCCGTCTATTTCGTAAACAGCGCGGAATGCCTCGTACACGTACGGGATCGTCGTGATCAACGGAGTTTCCGCCGGAATTGTACCGTTTTTTGTTTCCCAGTGAAAGGGGTACCCCCAGCAGTACCGGAACGCGTTCTTGCAGCGCGTTTCAATCAGGACGTTGAGAAAGTGCACCGCGCGATCGTGATAGGCGCTGGATCCGAGAGCTTGGGCCAGGTAGGCGAAACCCATCGCATAGTGGGCGTCGGCAATCGGAAATCGCTGAGGCTTCCAGAATAGTCTTCGGGTGCGGGGTAGAAACGCTTCGCACGCAATGACCGGGGCCACGAGCGCTACCCCGGCCACAGGCCTGCGGTAGTAGGCTGCCTTGATCCGGCGCATCCGGTCGCTGGCGAAGTAAGACTGGTGATCCCACGAGGTCTCTCCAAACTGATCGAGCCACGCGACGAACCGATGGAGTCTGGCTACCTGGTCTTCAATCTCCACGCTCGGCATGCCCTTTCACGCGGTACGGTGATCGTCACTTCGCGAGGTCGAAGTTGTCGACCCGCTCCAGCCTTAGCAGAGTGCCGAAAATCCTCTTCAGCTTCAGCATCTGCTCCCTGCGGTGAAATCTCATCAGTTCCCGCGACACCGGCCGTTCCATCCCCCGGACCGACGCAGCGACGTAGCCGGCAAGCAGCGCGACTCCACCCGTAAGGTAGGGGCGCTTGGTGGCCCGATAGGCGCATCTGAACACTTGCCATAACGGGTGTCCGCCGAGGTAGTAATCCTTCTCGCCGTAGGAAAACATCGCCGCGAGGCGCCCTCGTTCGGCTGTTCCCATGTGCCGGTAGTGGTAGAACGACTTCTCACGGAACGATCGGGTCTTCCAGCCCTTCATCCGCGCGGTCGTGACCGCAATCCAGTCAATTCCACCCCGGCGGTGCGCCACGTATCCGCCGATCTCCTCCATGCACGCGCGCCGGAAAAGCTGGCATTGGCCCGCAACATGGTTCCTGCCCTCGAAGCTGTCGGTTTCTGACTTGTAGCCTTCTTCCTCGAACACCGTGCCAGCGACGCCAAGCTCGGGATCGGCGGCGAATTGCTGCAACAGGAACTCGAAGAACGTTTCATCGAACGAGATATCTGCGTCCAGATTTCCAATGACGTCGTAGGGTAGTTCGCGAGCGATCTCTAATCCGGCATTGAATGCCTGTGCCTTCCCCGCAAAGCTACGTCCTTTGGCTTTGTCCTGGAGCACCAATTGAATCCAGGTGTATTCCTGGGCGTACCTTGCGACGATACTGGCCGTGGCGTCAGTCGATCCGTTCTCAACGACGATCCAGCGGAGCGGCCGGACACTCTGGTGCACGACGGATTCAAGAGTCTTCTCGATGTATTCGGCCTCATTTCTGGCCGGTGTGATGAGTACATACTGGAGGGGACAAGCGTTCGGTTTCATATTCGTACTCCAAGCAGAGGATTCACAGATCGAGAGAACCTGGGCTCTTTTCAGGGGGCTTCCTGCTTACGGGGATCCACCCCAAAGCAGCTACTCTACGAAGGCGCTCAAACTGGTTGGTGGCGAAAGCGCGGAGCCGCTTTCGTACGCGCCGATATCGGAGCCCAACCCGCTGGGCCGGGCAACCGAATTGATACTCGAAGCGAATGGACTGCCGAGGCTGGTTGCAGCATCAAGCGCGGCACTGGCCGGCAGAAGGGAGTATCCTTCCGTGTTCGGCCGGAGATCGATCCCGAACGTTCCGATGAACCCTGTAGGCACCTCAGCGGGATTCTTCAACCCCGGATTCGTTCCCTGAAGAAGATTGGATGCCAAGTGGGTAATCGCGGAGGCGCGCCGGAGTTGTGTCCCCGGGAAGACAACGATATTGTTGATGAAATCGAACCGCTGCACGGTTGACGCGTGGCTCCCCAGGTCGACGAAGGCGCTATAGAACGTGTTGTGATACACGAGGAGGGTGAGACCGCCACTGTTGCCGTCCAGGGAGAGGCCGCCCGTCTGGGAATTGTTCAACAGCAGGTTGTTGTATACCTTGAGGTCCTTGGCGCCTTTTTTATACAGCCGGATAATGCCGTTGTCATCCTGCGTTGTCAGAATGTTATTGCGAACGTGAACATTGGCTGCGCCGCGCTGCGAACCGTTGTTCTCCGGGCCACTGAAGAACACGGCCGACGAATTGACATTGTGGACATAGCAGTTTTCGATCACGGAATCGTAGACCCAACCTTTGACAACGATCCCATGTCCCTCGTAGTATCCCGGGTCCTGGCCGGTGTTGAACACTTCGCAACCTCGGATGAGAACCTTGCCCACGCGATCCTGGACACCGTCTCCCGGGTAGAGGACGATGGCATCGCGGGAGATATCGTGGACGGTCGCATTCAAAATCTCGACGTTCTCGGTGAGGCCTGCGTCGCCTCCCCAGTTACTGACGGCGATTCCGTATTTGTATTCACCGTTTGCCTGGCGGCTGGCAATCCGTCCGACGTCCACGTTCTCAACCCGTTTCACGGCGCCGTTCATCAGTTGCCAATAGCGGTGGTTGATGTCGATCCCGGTCGCGACGCGGTGATTCGCATCGATATTGAAGCCGCGGAGCACGGTCGGCTGGGTTGGATGATCGCGAAAACGGACAACTCCGGCGTCGAGTCCGGCCGCCGCCCGGATCGTCGCCCGCCCCTGGGCTAGTCCATCGGCCGCCCAGGAATCGCCCACGTAGGTGACGCCGCCCGTCAGGTACAAGCCCTGCTGACCCGTGACATCCCAGGTGCCCCGGCGGTCGAAGTATACGGTGTCCCCCGGGCGGAGAATGACAGAGCCCGAGTAGGCGCTCATCCCCGGGGAGTACCTCCAGGGGGCCAATGGGCTCGTGCCGGCGTTGTTGTCATTGCCTTCGGTGAAGTTCACGTAGTAGGTAGCGGCACACCCCGGCACCGCGAGAGCGGCGGCAAGACCCAACCCCCAGGCTGATCGGTGACCGATCAGCCTCGCCGTTCGCCAGAAGCGTCGCCAGAATGCGTCCGGTTGCACGGTCTTGCCCTACTGCAGGACGGCGCTAAGATTGGTGGGCGCCGCCGGCGGGGGGGGTGGCGGAACCGTGGTCCCGGACCGGAGCGGGTGGGGATACGGATACGCGGCGTATCCGGGCTTCGGCGTTCCGGTATTCACCGCGTCTCTCCCCCATTGAAAGAATGTCGAGAACGTGAACCCGCAAGGATTCCCCCAGTTCCAGCCTGCCGCAACTGCCAGGGTCCCGGTATTGCCCCAAATATAGATGGGGTCTGTGACGTATCCACTGCCGTTGTGGCTCTGGCCGAGCTGGTGGGGCACTGGATAGCGCGTGTTGGCGCAAGAACCCTGTGGCCGGACATCCTCGGCTCCGCGAATCGTCAGAACGAGTTCTGACTTATCCCCCCAGTGGGATCCGGCGATGTTTGCGATCTGATTATTGAAGATGACGCCCGTACCCCCGCGGATCCAGATCGCCCAATTCTGGTTCGCGATTTGGGTCGTTCCACCGGGGTGCAGGAAGGTGTTGTTATAGACCTCGAAGTGACGGACCCCAATTGGGGACGTCGACCGGCCGTGCGTATTGAACGACGAGTAGGTCAAGGTATTGTGGCGGTAGACGACTCGCGTCGAGTCGTCGGCATCGATGCCTTGGTTCGTCCCGCCGAAGAACGTGTTGTCCTCGATATAGTGATTCCACTTGCCTGAGGAATCACGATTCCCCAGACTGTCGGCGATTGACCAGGAGCCACCCGAATCGCCATCGTCTTTCGGCTGAATGAACGAATCGTCCCATCCCCCGTTAAACGTGTTATTTGCAATGATCACGCCACCGGCAACCTTCAGAGCCAGCAGCCCGGTGTCGCTGATCGTGAACGCGTTGCCATCGATCAGCACCGGCTCGGCGCTCCGCCAGGATCCGAGTACGGTCATACCTTTGCTGCTGTTGCCCCCGCCGTTCTTGGTGAAGCTGAAGCCCGAGATGCGCGTGAGGCCGGCGGATTGCTTCGTGATGTTGTTGTTGCCGCTCAGGTTAATGTTCGTTTGGCCCGTCCCTGCGCCCCGCAGGTGGATGGCCTTATTCACAGAAAGGCCAGACCACGAGCAAGACCCGGCAGGGACCGCCACGATGTCTGCGTGCGCGGCCGAGTTAATCGCCGCCTGGACGTCCCCGGTGGAGCAGGAAGCCGCCTGCCGGGTTGCCGCTAACAACCCGTGGCTCGTCGCGCCGCCCATCAGGGCGGCCAGGAACAGGATCAGGGCGGGACAGAAGTTGACCGTCTTGGATCGAATGGAGTGCCTCATCAGGTGGTCCTCTGGCTGTAAAGGAGATCGTCGGCCGGGGAGGACGGGACCATAGGAATTGCCCCCTAGCGGCGACATTCCTCGTATCGTAGAGGGTACTAGTACTTTTGTCAAATGTCTCCGCCGAGGCAGTACTTCTCCGGCACAGACTAAGGCGAGTCCATGCCCCGCATCAAAGCGCGCCTTGAACGCCCTGCAACGACTCCGGCGCCGCCCCCCATCCATATACTTGACTGCGTTCCTCGGAGAGGGCAGGATCGTAGGCCTCTTCAGGTTCGTACACGACGATCTCGCTGCCCTTGGTAGAGAATCGAAACGGGATACACAGCAAGTGCTGGAGAGCCTCCCGGAGAGCGGCACGGCGGTCCGGCGGAACGTAGAACAGCATGAAGCCGCCCCCTCCGGCTCCAAGCAGCTTGCCGCCCAACGCGCCCGCGCGGATGCCGGCCTCGTAGATGTCGTCCAGCTGAGGATTGCTGATCCTTGTCGTCAAGGACCGCTTGAGCTGCCAGCTCTCATGGAGCAACCGGCCGAATTCGTCGAGGCTCCGGTTCGGGCCCCCCAGGATCTTCTCTGCCTCATCCACCATGGCAAGCATGTCTGTCAGCTCCCGGCCACGCTGCGGTGTCAACCGGATCTGGTCCTGGGCAATCTCCGAAGCCGTCCGGGCAAACCCCGTGAAAAACAAGGCGAGGTGCCCTTCCAACTCCTTGAGCCGCCGTGGGTCGACGGCCAGGCGGGCGACGTCAATTTCGCCGTCGGTGCGGAAGTCGATTCGATTGAAGCCGCCATAGGCCGCGCTCACTTGGTCCTGCGCGCCGACGTTCTCCCGGAGCAGGTCCTGTTCCACGTGTATCGCCTCACGTGCCAGAGTGCGCTTATCGCGGATCTGCCCCTTGAGGGCATACATGCCATGCAGCAGGCCAACGGTAAAGGCCGAACTCGTTCCCAGACCCGACCGGGCCGGCAGATCGGCCACGTGATGCACTTCCACCCCCTCATGGATCCCCAGATACTTCAGACATCCCCGGACCGACGGATGCTCGATACTCCCGTTGTCGGTCACATTTTCAACCCTGGAGTACGAGACCCTGCTACGGTAATCGAAGAATGGAGGCATCCATCTGCATGTGATATAGCAACACTTGTCGATCGTCGTGGAGATCACCGCGCCTCCTCTCTCCCGATACCATACGGGGTAGTCGGTACCTCCTCCGAAAAACGAAATCCTCAATGGAGTCCGTGTGATCACCATATTGTTTCCTCCCTAAACGAGCACTTCGTTCCGCCGGGTGTTTCTTTCGGCGACCTTGCCCTCATCTCAGTTCCCAGACCGGTCTGACTCCGGCCACGCGGTCGGTGTGACTCAGAACCCGGTCGATCATCCTCTGCGCCGACCACCGGAGCAAGCGCGATCCCGACTGAGCCCGTTTGGCGGCACTCCACCCAAGCAAGCCTCTGATCCAGGAATACTTCCAGGACAGATCCGGCACGGCGAGCGCCTGACCGAGCTCCCCCGCCAGAGCATGGACCTCTTCGACGATATCCGGCTGTTCGGGATAGAAATGGATCAGCCAGTTCTGCAGGTATTGACCGCACGCTCTCCTCGCGCACTCGCTGTCCTCCATGGATAGGAGGTGGTGAACATGCAACTTCATGGACCGCCACTGGACGGCACATTTCTTCGCCGAGTGCCCGATGTAGCTAACGCTGGAGGCTCCGGTGTTGCGGTAGTACACCTTCGCACCATCTACGAACTTCACGCCGGTGCTGCAGCGCAGGACGCGGCAAAAATACTCTCCATCGTCGTCGACGATCAGTTCCGGGTCCCACGGCCCGGCGGCTTCGGTCAACTCGCGGCTGACCAGCCAGGTGCCGGTTTGCATATGGGCGTTGAACTGCAACTTTCGCAGCAGCCACTCTGCGGGACCCAGGTCCGCCCACAACTCGTTCGGAATGAACTCGGCGTTCGCCGGGCGGTACAGGAAGTATCCCCATGGCCCAGACAACAACTGGGTCGCGCTGCCCCGCACCGCCATCTGTCTTTCGATTTTGACCGGTGAGAGCAGATCATCGGCGTCCAGCCACTGAATGTACTGCCCTTGGCTGTGCCGGTACGCCTCGTTCCGGGCGGACGCGGCACCGCGGTTGTCCTGTCGGTAGACGCGGACTCCGTCCGGCTCGAACGACTTCGCAACCTCTACAGTGCGGTCGGTAGAACCGTCGTCGACGACGATAACCTCGGTCTCCTTCCAGGTCTGCGACAATGCGGAGCGCAGACAGTCGCCGATCCATTTTTCGGCGTTGAACGACGGAATCAGTATCGAAACCAGAGGATCCACGGCCTACCCTTCCTCCACTCGGGCATAGACGCCCGTAGTCGCCTCCGCCACAGAAGCCCAAGAGTAGCGCCGGCCAGCATACTCTCGAATGAATCCTCGGGCCGTGTCAAGGTTCTTGTACAGGTCGCTCGCGAAGTACTCCCCGATCGCATGTGCGAGCGAAACGGCATTCCGTGGCTCACATAGGAACCCGGTCTGACCTTCCATGATTTCCTCACGAAACGCACCCACGTCCGAGGCAATTACTGGCAGACCGAAGCTGTAGCTTAAGAACATGACGCCGCTCTGATAGATATCGCAGTACGGCAGCACGGCGGCATCCGCGGCCTTGAAGTACAGTTCAGCCTCATCGTCCGCGATGTACTGAAGTTTTTTCAGAACGCGATCCTGGATCGGTCCCTCCTTGATCTGTGCCTGAATTCGCTCCCAGTACCCGCGGCTCTCTTTCTTCGGCTCCCCTGCGATGATCAATCGGTATTGGGAAAGACCGTCGGACGATAGCTTCTCGACAGCCTGGACTAGATACTCCAAACCTTTGTACGGTTGTATCCGCCCGAAGAACAGGAGTATTCTCTCATTGGCACCGATCCCCAAAGTCCGCCTTGCCTGTTCGGGGGTCAGGTCTGTATTGGCTACCGCGTTGTTGATCCCGAATGGGATGACGGTAACCTTGTCGAGCGCGGTCTTGAACTCTCTTGCCAATTCTTCCCGCATGCCGGCCGTGTGAACGAAAATGTGGTCTGTCAGCCGGTACTGAACGCCAAGTGTCAAACGGTTCAGCCAGGTATCGTTGCCATCGCGTTTGGCCGTGTTCACGTTATGGGCCGTCAGCACGACACGCTTCCCGGAAGCCTTGTACAGGCACATCAGCAGCAGGCGGTCAATGACGGGAACTTTGGTATTCCAGAGAATATGGAACACCCGCGCCCTAGACGTCAGAGCGTGCCTGACGAGACGCAGGTAGAGGCCGGCAAGGCGGGTTACCCGCACTGCGAGATTCGTCGTCGGCTGCCAGCCGCGCTGGAAATTGAGGAACGTAAGACCCGGCGTCGTATGCATCTCCGGACTGTCTACCTCGTCGCTCCCCACCACTTCCAACCTGACGCCGCGCGCTCCCAGCGCCATGGACAGACCGTAGGCGTAGGGCCGGTCGAACCCACCGGTGAGGATTGCTACTTTGGGGACAGAAGAGTTGCCGTTGCGCATCATCGTGACTGTTGGGGCTGCAGGGCCGTGGAAGCATTTTCGCCGACTCTCGGCGGTTGAACCGGCGCCGCGGTGCGCATCCGCTTTCTGGCGCCAACCAGACTGACGGACGCAAGCAGTAGGAACAACCATGGGATGTTCTGCACCCGGAAGGTGGCCTCGGTGAAGTTATACGGAATGGCGACGACCGTGTAGGCAACCATGAGTCCACCCCACATCTGCCCCGCTTTCACGGCAGCGATGGCCCTCCCGTATGCGGACAGGATGACCCAGCTCAGGAGGCCAAGCCCGATCCATCCAAGATTCAAGAAGACCTCAATGTAACCGTTGTGTGCCTGCGTGGGGCGCCACCAGAAAATGCTCCACAACCCCTGCAGCCGTGGACCAAGCCAGAAGCTCTCGAACCCCGCGCCAATGAAGGGATTCTCGCGTATTTCCAGCACCTTCTCCCATAATTCAGTTCTGCCGGTGAGAGTCGAATCCCGTTCCAGCACTCCCAGCGCGGAACTCCCGATATCCAGGAAGAGCGCCGCATACGCAGTGCCAATCATCGCAAGGACCAACGTGTGGATCAGGACCGGCCGCCTCGCAACCCAACGCATCTGAGTAGCCACCAGGATGATCACCCCCATCGCCAGGCAACTCATGGAGGTTGCCGACCGGGCCATTAGAAGCAAATAGCCGGCCATCCCGATTCCCAGAAGAGGGACAAGCAGTGACGCGGCGCTCCTTCGGGGCCGCTTCCAATTCACCAGGGCCAGCCAGATCAAGGCCAGCCCCCAATAGAGGCAGATCGCGCCAAGTCCGTTCTTGTTGTAGCTGATGCCCCGGAAGAATGGCGTTCCCGTCCAGAATTCATAGCCGCGGCCGATGGCGGGGAAATACTTGATCAGGACGACACTCATCGGCAGCAGGATGAAGCCCGGCCAGGCGAGGAAGCGCTTCAGGGCTCCGAGAGGATTCGGATCCGTGACCACGATCAGAACCATCATCAGATCGCCGGCCAGTTTCACCCAGCGTTTGAACCCGACGAACGGAGCATCGGACCACGCCAGGCTGGCCAGGCAATAGCCAACGAAGACGAGCACCGGGAGATTCCTCCGCACAAGGGCCAACACCGCCTTCCGACGGCCGATCAGGACCAGGAACGCCGCGAACTGGAGTGCCAGGAACGTCAGACGGTCCAGTTCGCTGCCGTCCGCCAACTGGTCGGCTGACGCCGTCGGGCTGATGCCGAACCACATCGACACTGGCCGGGAGGCGAGGATCGAGACGTAGATGACCGGTATCCAGAGCGCGATCGAGGCTCTGCCCTTGTCGCGGATACCGAGATAGAAGAACCCGATGATCCCGGCGATCGTCACCAGCAGTGCAAGTTGGCTCGGCATAGTCCATCAACCGAAGTGGCGATGCAAGTACTCAAGTGTGAGAGCGGTATGAATCGTCGTTGTGTGGTTGCTCAAGCCTGCAATGTGGTCCTCGACGATTCTGGCCAGCCCGCCAGGACGGAGGTAGGGCCTGGTTGTGCTGCCGGGGTCGAGCAGGACTTCCCGGATGTGGTGCTGAAGCCGGTGCCTGTACCACGTCCGGAAGTGATAGAACTTGTGCCGTCCGAGGAAGAGGCGCTCGACACCGAGAGGGGCCAGGAGCCGGTCCGCGGGGGCGAACCATTGTGGCATTCCCATGTCCAGCAGATACTCCGCCTTGAACAGGACCGCCTCCGTCAGCCTGGCAGCGATGCCGCGCGGGCCGATGCGCCCGGGGCTGACTCCCCGATCCGAAGGGATCCCGGCCAGGAGGGGATTCCCATCGTGGATCAGGCGCATCCGGACATCGGCCTCGCTCCGCTGGGGCGCCCGATACACCGTGCGCACGAAATCGCCGGACAGGAAGGGAGCGCGAACCGTCAATTGCGTTTGCTCGAGGGCCTCGATACCGTACTGAAACCAGGGCGTCTGGCGAAACGCGGCAAATGTGACCGGGTGCCCGCGCCGGACGGCGGCGTAGGTATGGGCGGCCTGATGGACCCGCTGGCAAAAGTCGTGGTCGTACAGGTGGGGCTCGGCCGAGGCGGGTTTGAAGAGCACGGCCTGTCCCAGCAGTTCGCTTCCCCAGGTTCCGACGATCTTGGCGGGAGCAATCCGGCGCGCCTGCTCGCTCACGTAAAGGTCTGGTGAGTTTCCGACTCCGACGGCGCCGTCGGTTAGATAGACGGTGCGTTCGGAGTAATGGGGAAACCGGCTCAGGTATTCCTCACCAACCCGGATCACATGATGCGTCTGGCCACACAATGACGCAACCTGGCGCCCGATCGCCACATCGCGGCTGTCCCGCAACTCTCCGCCGAACGTATAGCAGGGAAGGCTGCCGGGCGACGCGCCGCTCCAGGCCATGATCATCCGCGTATCCAGGCCTCCTGTGATCGCGACCGCGGCCGCCTCCGGCCCGCGCAGATAGGAAGGCAGTGAGCGGGCAACAACGTCCCGCAACTGATCGTAGTATGTGTCGCCGTCCAGGGCGGGTTGAGACTCCCAGGCGGTGGGATCGAAATAGGTTTCTTTCTTCTCGAGGACGGCGTTCCGAAAGGTCCACCGGGAGCCGGGCGGAACTAAGTTGATCCCCCGGAAGAGCGTGCGGTTCTCGAGCGTGCAGCCGAACGCGACGTATTCACTCAAGCCCCGGGCATCGACGCCTCGAAGCTCGGGGCAGACCGCGAGGATGGCCTTCGCCTCGGCGGCGAAGTACAGTCCGTCTTCGGCCTCATGATAGTAGAGGCGATGCAGCCCGTAGCGGTCATTGAACAGAATAGTCCGTCCGCTGCGGCCGTCCATGACGACACCGTGGAATATTCCGTCCAGCGTGTCTGGAAACGCCGCCGCATCCGCTTCGTATCCGTGAACCAGAGTGGACCGCCGGGAAGCGCACCCGCCACTGGAGTAATCCTCACCTGAGAACATCAACGCCACATTGCCAGATCGATTGACCAGCGGCATTCCGTCGCCGAACGAGCCCCGCCGGGCAGTCCACCCAATGAAGGCGCCCATGGTTTCGTCAATCCGGCTGCCGCTGGTATAGAAGGATTCGTGGCACATTGCCTCGATCATCTTCGCCAGCTTGGCCTTGGCGTCAGCGGCGGAAGCCCCGGTGATGATGCCTGCCAATCCGGGCATAGCTCACTCAGAGAGAAGTGTCTCGGACGGGTTCCCCAGACGCAGGGTCAACCATGCTGTGCGCAGAGATCGCAGCCGCGACATGATGAATTCGGGACAATATTCGGCCACCCGGCGGTGAAGACCAAGGCGGTAGGCGAGACCGCCAAGAGCGGTGAGTGGAACGTAGTAGCGGGGCAGGTTCACCTGCCGGAATCCGTTGGTCTCCTTGAAATGACTGAGGCTATCGCCTGCCTTCTTCCCGTAGCTGAAATTTTCGTACACGAGATACCGGATACCGCGGCTGGCGCACGACCGGACGGCCTGCGCGATCAAGGCGTTCGTGGGTGCCTTCGCACGGTGTTTCACCATCGACAGGATGTTCACGATGCAGGCATGAGTTCCGGTTTCGTCCATCGTCAGCTTGGCAAATCCGATCAATTCGTCGTCAACGGAGGCACCGATGAAGATCGTCCGGTCGAGGAACGTGCCGGCGTAGCGCCGGGCTCCTTCGACGTTCATTCCATAGTGCGGGAACCGCCTTCCCTGGCGGATCGGGCACTCATTGTGAATCGCTACGATGCCCCGCAGGAGTGAATCGTCGAAGGGCACTTCCTGGACCACCGCGCCCCGTTTCTCAGCCTGCCTTGACCTGTTGCGGACCGTAGACTTGATCTGGTTCTTGAACCAGTCCTCAAAGGTCGATACAGGTAACACGGCGAGGTTATCCCACTCCATCGGGTAGGTGTACTTCGGCTCAGGTTCGTTTGGCCGCTGGAGGAAAGTGAAGAGGTCGGCCCGGGCATCCAGCTGCCGGATGGCGGTGATCGTTTCCTCCGGGTCGTCAGGGAAGGTGTACTTGTCGCCATCCAGACGGGCAACGCGCAGGATACTACCGTCGATTCGCAGTGCTTTTCCTTGTGCAGTCGCGGTCACTCTCAATCGTCCTTTCTTGAAGGGGCACTCGTAGAGAGACCGATGGCGGTCACCGCCACCGGTGTGCCCGCTTCCAGTGGCAAGTCCTGGAACGAGCCATCGCCACGGTGCAGGCGCAGCATAAACCCAGGAAGACCGTCCGGGGGGCCGGGGAGGCAGGCGCGGAACGAGCCTGGATCCGGAGCGCCGGCTGCAAAGGTCACCTTTCTTCTGTGGCGGAACCACGAAACGACTTGCGTCGCGGTTCCCATCCAGGCGCCACGGTTCCGCAGTTCGTCGAGGAGATCGAAGTAGAACCGGCCCCATTGGCGCTCGGGCGACAGGCTGCGGTCGTGCCAGTTGATCGTGAGGCTGCCACCGTGAACCTCGAGCTGACGCAGAAGTCCACCCACACGTTGCTGGGCCTCCGGCGGCGTGAGGTCCAAATGGCTTGCATAAAACAGGGCGGTGTCCATCACGATCAGGGGCAGCTCGAGGAGACGTTCCACCTGAAGCGGTTTGAACACCTGGCCCGTCCCGGCGCGAAACCCAACCGTTGTGTTGAATCCGACCGTGGAGTCGTAGTCCGCTCCGGCGCGCTCCAGAGTGGCATGGGACTGGTGGCCGAAGTAAAGCCAGTGCATGCGAACGCCGATTTCTTGGGTGCCGGTCAGCCGACGGATCTCACTCAACTCGCTCCGCGCTGACTGGAGATCGATCCAGGCGTCGATCCCATGCAACGCGATTTCGCAGCCTTTGGACTGGAGGGCGCGGATCTCGCCAGCGATGTCGGAAGCACCATAGGCCGAGGCGCGATAAGCAGGTGCCGCTTGCGATTCCGTGCGTCCCGCGACACGGCGGAACGGCAACACGAAGTAGGTGGAGCGGCATCGTTCACGATCCGGGTACGTGACGAATGTCCTCCAGAAATCCGCCGTCAGACCCAGATGTACGAACGGGAACTTGAGCGCCGCGAGCCAGTTCCGCAACATCAGCCGCACCGGCAAGCGTCTCCGGATGGCGTCCCACAACGATCCTGCGGTGGCGCGGTACAGGAATCCCAGAGCTGTATGGTCGAGACCGTGCAGCCGGAGGGAAGGATGGTCGACATCGTGCGTCAGCGCGGCAAAGAACCGGTAGCCACTGGGCACCGGGGGCACCTCCGCCCACTCAAACCCCTGGGCGTTGATGAGCTGGCGCAGGAACTCTATGTGGCAATCGAGGGCAGCCACACCGGCCTTGGCCGCCGGCTGGCCCTCTTCGACAAGGAACCGGCATTCATCCAGCAGGTCGTAGCCCACCCGCACGACTCGTTCCGCTCCCGCCCGCTTCTCGAACGCCACGGCGCGGCCACTCTCCGATTCGCAAAGCAGGGGGACGGCGACTTTTTCGAAGGTACAGCACTTGCCGTACAGGGCAAACTCCAGACTGTCTGAAGAAATGTCCCGGCCTTGCTGCAAAGCGTCCAGCGCCCAGCCAACCTCGGGGTCGTCCATGGGCCAGAGATCGCCGGAGTAGATGACGGTCAACGAAGCGGGAAAGCGCGAAGCGGGCAAGGTCCCGATGTAGAGCACGACCTGATAGTTCCGGTCACGACGGCAAAACTCCCACGGCGTCTTGAACAACTCGAAGAACTCCGCCGTCAGCGCTGCGTTGGACTGAGGAGTGACGACGCCAATCACGAAGGGCTCCCGTTGTTGCTAGAAGATGGATACGTCATGTCGCGCCATTGGAGCCGGCACGGTCAGGTACGAGCCGGCCGGAGGAGGTCACGCACCAACCCGATCAACTCCAGCCGCTCCTGGGACCAGCTATGGTCCCGGTAGATCCGCTGGCCGTCTTCGGCTGTCGCTGTGGCTTCATCCTCGTTGGCGGCGACATGTTCCATCGTCCGGGCGAGTTCGGCAGCATTTCCGGGCTCAAAGAAGAACAAGCCCTCCGATCCGAAATAGTCCTCAATGCCGGGAGTGCGCGGGGCGATGACTGCCTTACCGAGAGCAAGGTACTCGAAGATGCGCGTCGGCGTGTTGATCTCGGTGAAGGCATTCCGATGATTCGGAATGATGCCCACGTCACAGGCTTCAATATCCCGCGCCAAGTCCTCCAGGCGCCGGAATCCCATATACCGCACGCACCCATCGAGGCCGTGGGACCGCACTTGCTCCATTACCTGGTCGAGGTAGTCGTTTTTCTTCCCATAGATCCTGAACTCGATGTGAGGGACGGCCGCCCGAACGATGCCGAGCGCTTCGATCGCCAGATCGAGCCCGTTCCGTTGGGCCAGGAGCCCGTGATACATCATCACGAACGGTCGGCCGGGACTGCGGCGTGCATAGGACCGGGCTTCCCGGAACGGGAAGATCAACTCGTCAGGGGAGTTCATGACGACGCCGATCTTACCGGGATCGCAGCTCCGGTTCCCGAAGATGCGCTTGCAGGCTTCGTTGACCGTGAGCACGAGGTCAGCTCGCGCCATGCTCCATTTCTCGAAATAGCGAATGATCCGGACGGCCCAGCTTTCTTCGCTGAAGCCGAAGATGGTCCGCATGAGTTCCGGCATTGGGTCGTGGAGATCGAGGATCACCTTGGCGCCGAGCCACTTGGGGACAAGAGCGCAGACAACGAGAACATCGGGCATGTTGTTGACGTAGACAAGGTCGTAGCGGCGCCGCAGGACCCGGAGAGCGAGGATCCATGTCGCGATCAGGATGAATGCCGAGTACTGATAGGCGTAGGCGAACTTCCCGCCCCGACGCTGCCGGATCGGCACACGCACGATGTCGAGGCCATCCAGGTTCTGCCGGGCGGGCCCGGTGCCGTCCTGCAGGCAGATCGCGTCGATCGTCATCCCCTGGCCGCGCAGGGTCTCGGCGGCGCGACGCGGCCTGGGATCGGCCGGATATGGCGAGAATGACACCATCGCCATATGGCGGCCATCGAGCGGCGCTTCGGCAGCATTCCTGAGTTCCATCGGCTCGAAGCTAGGAGAACCGTCGGGGCGCCTACGCAACCGCTTCGACCGCCTTACGGCTCTCTTCTCTCTCCGCTTTCATTCGGTTGGAGTTCCAGATCGCATCGAGAAGATCGGAGGCGGTCCATTTGCGGAGGGTTTCAATGTTCGGCAGCACGCAATGGCCGCCAATGACACCCGGGAAGTACTTGACCGGCGGAAAGAACCTGATCTCCTCGTAGAACGAAACGACCTCATCGTATTTCTGGCCGGATTGGTCGCAGTACCGCTCCACTTCCTGCGCCCAGGCGATCATCAGGCCGAAGTAGGTCGTTTCCGTGAGTTTCGCCAGTTCGGTTGCCTCGGGCGACGAGAGCACGCTCGTCTGCATGCCCGCGGCCTCGAAGTGGTGGGCCGCCCGGGCCCCGTCCTCCGGCTCCATCGCGCCAATGAACTTCTTGTAAACGCGCAGTTCCTCGAGCATGCGGACATGCTTCCCGCGGACGGGGCTGTTTACCACGACCGCGCCGGTCTTCCCAGCCAGCGCCCGCGTGGTTCCCACCGACACAGTGCTGTTGATGACCGTGAGAGTCGGCTGGAACATCTCGATGTAACGCGCCCCTTCCCCAAGGAAGTCCGGGATCTGGAAGGGGTAGCAGATATGGAGGACATCGACCGGCTCCACGCGGGCCGGTGGCTCGACATCGAACCCGATGACATCGTAACAGCCAGACAGGATGTCGAACAGAGGTTTGCCGACTTCTCCAAGTCCGGCGACGGCGGCTTTAGTCTTAGGTTTCACGAAGTTCTTTCCTCTCTCTGTTGGGATTGGGATTCGTCAGGCGGCCGCACCGCTTGCAACGAACCGCACGGCTTCGCTCACGACGCGGCCCTGCTGCTCAGGCGTCAGTTGCGGGAACATCGGCAGCGAGACGATCTCTGCCGCAACCCTCTCGGTCACCGGAAGGCTCCCTGGGGCGTAGCCCAGGTGCCGGTAGGCTTGCTGCAGGTGAAGCGGGACCGGATAGTGGATTCCGGTGCCGATGCCGGCCTCGCCAAGCTGATGCATCAGCTCGTCGCGGTTCGGAACCCGCACGACGTACAGATGGTAGACATGCTTCGCCCAGTGCGCTTCGTGGGGCAGAGTGATCTTGCCGTCCGCCTCCGAAAACAGCTCGTTGTACCGCGCGGCGGCGGCCCGGCGCTGCTCGGTCCATTCAGTGAGATGGCGCAGCTTGATCTGCAGGAGACCCGCCTGGATGGCGTCGAGCCGGCCGTTGTAGCCCTCCACCTCGTGGTGGTACTTGCGGCTCTGGCCGTGGTCGCGCAGGCGGCGAACACTCTGGGCCAAGCCAGGGTCGTTGGTCACCACAGCACCGCCCTCCCCTAGCGCGCCGAGGTTCTTGCCTGGATAGAAGCTGAACCCGGCGGCGTGCCCCATCGATCCGGCCCGGCGCCAGCGGTTCTCTTTCTTCGAGTAATATTCGGCCCCATGCGCCTGCGAGGCGTCCTCGATCACGGTCAGGTGGAACTGTGCCGCCAAGTCAAGGATCGGGTCCATGTCGGCTGTCTGCCCGTAGAGGTGGACAGGAACCACTGCCGCGACCCGGAGTCCGGACTTGCGCTCGACCAACCGGCAGTTGGCCGCATCGTAGTCGCACTCGGATTCCAGGTACTGGCGCAACAGCGCCGGGTCGAGGTTGCACGTCGCTTCGTCGATGTCGATGAACACCGGCCGGGCGCCGGTCTGAGAAATTGCCTCAGCCGTGGCGATGAACGTGTGGGAAACCGTGACGACCAGATCGCCCTCGCCGATGCCGGCAGCCAGGTAGGCGAACCGCAGAGCGTCGGTGCCGCTGCCAACCCCTACGCAGTGAGCGGTGTCACAAAAATGGGCGAAGTCCTCTTCGAATCCCTGGACGTTCGGACCCCCGATGAAGCCACCGGTGTCGATGGCGGCGCGGAAGACATCGAAGAACTCCTCCCGCAAAGGAGCATGCAAGCTGACGAGATCGAGAAATGGAACCTTGTTGGATATGCTCATTGGGAACCTCCGGATACGACTGGAACCTCACGCAGCACGCGGGCCGGGTTGCCGGCGACGATGACGCCCGCCGGGACGTCCCGTGTCACGACACTGCCGGCACCGACAATGGCGTTTTCGCCGATCGTCACGTTGGCCAGGATCGTGGCGCCCGAACCGATCGACGCGCCCCTCTTTACGAGCGTAGGCGCCACCTTCCAGTCGCTTTCGGTTTGGAGACCACCCTCGGGCGTCGTGGCCCGGGGATAGACATCGTTGATGAACATCACACCGTGACCGATGAAGACGTTGTCTTCGATCGTTACGCCTTCGCAGACAAAGGTGTGGCTGGAGATCTTGCAGCGCCGGCCGATTCGGGCGTTCTTCTGCACCTCGACGAAGGTGCCGAGCTTCGACTCGGCACCAATCTCGCAGCCATAGAGATTGACGAACTGGGCGAGGCGGACACCCTCGCCCAGCTTCACATCCGGGGTAACGGACCGGAAGTCGCTCATGCGAGGACCAGCTCCCCCTTGCGCTGCAGCGAAGTCTCCGCGGCTTCCAGCATGCGCACAACACGGAGGCCCGCCGCGCCGTCGTTGAATGGGCGCCGGCGGCTTTGCACGCATTCGACGAAGTAGCCGAGTTCCATTTTCAGGGCTTCGGTGGCTTCCACCTTGGGGGACCACATGTCGCCGGTCCGGTAACTGACCAGCATCTCGTACACGCCCTCGCGGTTCTCGATCTCGACACCCTTGTCGTAGACCTTGATCTTTTCGTCGGCTTCCAGATCGTTCCAGACGATCATCTTTTTTTCGCCGCCCAGCAGGGTTGTCCGGATCTTGACTGGCGAAAGCCAGTTGACATTGACGTGCGCAATGACGTTGCCCGGGAAATAGGCCGTCATGAACGCCACGTAGGCGAGGCCGTTGTGGTGCGGGGCACCGGTAGCGACGATCGCTTCGGGGGTCTGCCCGATCAGGTAGTCGACGATCGAGAGGTCGTGCGGCGCCAGGTCCCACAGCACGTCGATGTCGTGCTGGAACAGGCCGAGGTTGACGCGGGTCGAATCGTAATACTGGAGCTTGCCGATCGCGCCCTCGTCAATGAGTTGGCGGATCTTGCGAACCGCGCCGGTGAACAGGAAGGTGTGGTCCACCATGATGGTGAGCCCTTTCTGCTCGGCCAGGTTGATCAATCGCTCCGCCTGTTCCGAGTTTGAAGTAAACGGCTTCTCAACGAACACGTGCTTGCCGTTCTCCAGAGCGCGGAGCGCTAGGTCAAAGTGGGTCCAGACGGGGGTGATCACGGCGACTGCGTCGATGTCCGGCGAGGACAGCAGTTCCGAGCAGTCATTGGTAACGTGGACATCGGGGTAGGCCTGCGCGGCGCGTTTGAGGCTGGCATCGCGCTTGTCACAGATGGCGGTGACCGTCGCCTGTGGGAGTGCGCGCAGGTTGCGAACGATATTGGGCCCCCAATATCCGTATCCGATAACGCCGAAGCGTAGCATAACGGGTATTCCTCCGGTTCTTGTTTGGTGTTTCTGACGGGCGGTTCTAGTAGGCGCCGTCTCCGAACAGCACGGCGCGTGGGGTCTGCAAAAGAATCTTCAGGTCAAGCCAGAGCGACCAGGTCCGGGCATACTGCAGATCCAGGCGAACCATGTCGTCGAAGCCGACCTTGCTTCGCGCGGTCACCTGCCAAAGGCCCGTAATTCCGGGTTTAACCGCAAGAAACCGCCGCTGGTGCCAGGTGTCGTAGTGGCGGACTTCGTAAGGGATGGGAGGGCGCGGTCCCACGAGGGACATGTCGCCCGCGAGGACGTTGAAGAACTGCGGCAACTCGTCGATGCTCGTCCGCCGGATGAACCGGCCGACTGGCGTAATCCGCGGGTCGTTCGTAAGCTTGAAGACTTGGTCCGTACCATTCCGCGAGCCGGCCCCGTGCTTGGCGCGAATCAGAGACTTGACGAACGCCTCATGCGCGGCAGGGTTGTTCGCCGTGTGCATGGAACGGAACTTCAGGAACGTAAACGTCTTCCCATACTGGCCGACGCGCCGCTGCCGGAAGAGAACAGGTCCGGCCGACGTCAGCTTGACGGCCAGCGCGGCCCCGATCAGGAACGGAGAGAACAAGACGATGGCGGCCAGACTTCCTAGGATGTCCAGGCCGCGCTTGAGGATACTCGATATCTCGCGGCTGCCCCGGTGCGGAGCCGTATCCGGGTGGACCTCTGAAGCTCCGTCGTTTCCGTTTTCGTCCCATTCTTCCGGGAAGACATAGAAGGAAATGTGAACCTGGTTGATCTGCTCGATGGCCAGCGTCCCCGACAGCGCCGCGCTCACTTTGGCAAGAAGCGCACTGGCCACAGTCCGCCCTTCCGTCTGCCCGATTTCGGTGAAGATGATCCCGACGACCGATCCCTCGTGGTACCAACCGGTGACGTCAGTCTCGCGCGTCGAGCGGGCCAAGACATCGAGGATCTTGGCGACAGCCTGCGCTTCCCGCTCTGAGGCGATGAGATTCGCCGCATCGACCAGCATCAAGACGAACCGACGCCCGGAACGCTCGCTGCGCCTGTGCTCCAGATGCAAGATCCGCAGGAACGATTCCTGCGGCAGAAACCCTTGGCCGGGCGCCGACCCTGTTGCACCGTTGCCCTGATGCGGCCGGGGGAGTGGACGCATTCGCTGAAGCATTCGGTTATCCCTTCGTATCGACATCGTCGGAAGTATCAGGTTTTGTTACAAATCAATCGATTTTGGTGACCAGTGGCCTCGTTGCGGACCACCGCTTAGAACAGCGCATGCAATACTAGGTCCACAGCACCCTATCAGAAAACACTGGACCTTGCGGGAATCCGCGGGCCACGACAATGCCATTTCTGGGCACTTCGTCCCGAGATTTTGGCCGCCCGGAGTCCTGGACCCACTAGTTCACCCTCTTCAACGGGGCCTCAATGCCGTCCACGCCCTTCGGCTCAACCGCGGCCTCCAAGGGGGCGTCTTTGGCGAACAGCCACTGCTCGTCACATTCCAGCAGGCCGGCGATCCTGCTTCGCATGTCCGCATTCGGCACCCGAAATCCGTTGACGATCTTGCTCAGGACGGTTTCGTCCATGTCAAGCATTTGCGCCAGCCGGTTCTGCCGGATGCCGCACCTCCAGAGTTGAAGCTTCAGGTTCGGATACATGGGGAGGGACTCCTATGAGACAGGCGTCCGATACGCCTCCGGGGCCGGTAGGTGCCCGTCGCGGCGAATCGGCTCTACGTCGTGGATATCGATTTCGGTGGCGACGGACTGCGACAACAGGTCGACCGTCAGGACCAGCCGGGTTTCACTCTTGAGTCGAAGCAGTCTGCCCTCCACATCCCGCAGGGGCCCTCGCGTTACCCGGACCCATGTGCCTTCACGAAGGGAGGGATGCAAATAACAGTGCTTGTTCGATACCAGCAGCCGGCGGATCGAATCGATCTCCCTATCAGGGACCGGTTCGATTCCGGCTCCGCCTCCGAGAATGCGGACAACGCCATTGGTCCGCAGAACCTGAATCTGATGAACGGGCACGCCGGGAATCCGGACGAAGAGATAGCCGGGGAACACGGGCCGCTCCACCCGCTTCTTCCGGTCTTTCCACTGATGCACTTCGTCGAACGCCGGCCAGTAGGTCTCGATGCCGTGGCGGCCCAATTCGGTCGACACGATCTTTTCGAAGCGCGAGCGCGTGTGGACGGCGTACCAGCGCGGTTCGACCGGCGGTACACTTGGCGGGATCACCCCCGCCTCGTACGGAATCGGAACTGTTGACATAGCTTCGCCCCTTGGCTTACAGGGTGCACTGTAAGCCATTGAAAACAATGAGGAACGGTCAGCCTTACTTCGACGGCTGCTCGCCGTCGTAATAGTAGTAGCCCGTTCTCTTCCCGAAAAACCAATCCTCGACGTGGTTCATCACCAGACCCAGGAGCTTCTCCTTCGGCACCTGCTTCAAGGCCCGCGCGCAAGATGCTTTCTCTGTGTGATCAGGGCGCACGACCATGAGGACGCCATCGGAGACCGCCTGAATCAGTTCATAGTCCGCGACCGTCTCTACGGGCGGACCGTCGACCACGACAAAGCGAAACTCGCTTCGCACTCTGTGACAAAGATCGCGCCAGCCGCCTGAGTCCAGCAGTTCGGCTGGATTGCGCCGCGCGATGCCGGCCGGCAGCACATGCAAGTTCGGAAGGGGCTCGATCCGGCTGACTACATCGTGAAATGCGGTGCCAGCGAGGACGTTTGCCAAGCCCTCGCTCCCCTGAATGCCGAGCGTCCTGGCCACGTTGGGCCGCCGTAAGTCGGCGTCCAGCAGCAGCACGTCACAGCCTTCGCGCAACGCCAGGACCCCGGCGAGGTTGATCGCGGTAGTCGTCTTGCCGTCACCGGGACCTGGGCTGGTCACGACGAAGAACCGCGGCTGCGCGGGATGATGGACGAGCTTCGTCCGGATGATCCGGTATTGCTCGCCGGCGCGGCTGCCGGCGCCGAAAGGAAGGACAGTTGCGGGCGCGGGCGGTTGAATCGGGATGACACGGACACCATCCCGCCTGGATTCGTCCGCGATACGAGGCACGACGTGTCCCGCGGCGTCGCCGAGCGACACCGTTCCGGCTCGCTCGATGATGTCCAGAGCGACGTCGGCAGCTTCTCCCTGCGCTCTCTTCAACGCGTCAAAAAGTCTGCTCATGACCGCGACTCCTTTCGCCAGAACTCCCACCACGACCGCACGAGCGGCTCACCGGAGGGCTGGTTCCACCAGCGGTTCTCATCCCAGGACGGAGGCGGTACATCGGCACCGAAACCCGCCTCCTCCTGGAGGCCCGGCCGATCTGGCTGCCGGAGGTCGACGGTAATGCAAAGATCCCGTGCCGCCTCGGCGACATCGGTGGTTGTGACCTCGGCCGCTCCCTGGGCGAAAGCCAGGAGCAGGGCATTGTCACAGATGGCGTTGATGACGCGGGGAATTCCATTCGAGGCCTCCGCGACCAGCCGAATGCTCTGCTCGGAAAAGGGGAGTTCGGCCTTGCTCAGACGCCGCCATCGGTGCCGGATGTAGGGACCGACCTCGTCGGCGATCAGGGGACGGATCGAGAGCCTGATTCTGATCCGCTGCTTCAGTTGGCGCATCTCGTGGCGGTCGAGAATCTCACTCAATTCGTCCTGACCGGCCAAGACGACCTGAAGGAGCTTGGCGTGCTCGGTTTCGAAATTGGCCAGGAGACGGACCTCTTCGAGCAGGTCCATGCTCAGGCGGTGAGCTTCGTCGATGATGAGGACGGCGACGCGCCCGGACGCATTCACTTCGAGCAGAAACTGATGCAATAACCGCAACGCTTCCGCCTTGTTCGAGGGAACCTCCGGAATCCCGAAATCACCCACGGCGGTCTGGAGAAACTCGAGAACAGACAGGACCGGATTCAGAATGAGACTGAACTGGACTCGCTCCGGGGGCATCTTCCTCATCACGGAGCGGAGGAGCGTAGTCTTGCCTGTACCGGCGTCGCCAGTCAGGACCGAGAAGCCCTTCTTTCCCAGGATGGCGTACGTCAATCCGGCCACGGCATCTTTGTGCCCCGACGCAAGGAACAGCAGGCCGGGGTCGGGCGTCTGCCCGAAAGGATTGCGCCGGAGATGGAAATGGGACTCGTACATCACACGCTTCCGGTGGACTGGTCAATCGCGGGGACTCGTCCGAGAATAGGGTGTTCGTCGTCAAACTCCCACTCGCCCAGGACTTTGCCGTTCCTAAGTTCCCGCCCGATCCCCAAGAACAGCGCGAACAGCAGAGAGGCGAGGCAGCCCCCCGCGGCAAGGACCCGGCGGTTCGGCTTCACCGGTTTCTCCGGAACGTGCGCAAGATCCAGGATCGTGAAACGTTCCGACTGCTGCCGCCGCTCCATCTCGGCCGCCATTTCGGAGGCAAACGCCTTGTCGAGGAGGGACTGATAATTAGCCTTCGAGGTCTCGTAGTCACGGGTCAGCGCGGACATCTCCTGTTCGCGCACCGGGAGAACCTGCAGCCGGCCCTCGACCGAGCGCAATTCGCGCGTGAGGCGGTCGACCTCGGATTGACGATTATCGATTTCCTGATCGAGCACGGACAATTGGGCGCGCAACGCTGCCAGTTGTTGGGCGTGTTCGGGAGAAGTGCCTGAGGGAACAGGCGGCAACTGGCGATCTGGCTGTGAAGCCGCCTCGATCACCGCCAGCTGTTTCAGTTCCGCCGATTCCTGCTCCTGCTCGATCTTCTTCTGAACCGCGATCCGCGCCTTCAGGTCCTGGATGTCTGGATGCCCCTCCCGGAGCCGCTGCTGCAGCGCCGCCAGTTCGCCTTCGAGGATCTCCGACGGACGGGCCCGCTTGGCTTGCGGCACGATGCGCGATCCTCCGCCAGCGGTGGCCGCCGCGCGGACCGCGGAGCGCTCCAGCCGGGACAGCGTCTCCTGGTGCGCGACCGCAGCGTCAAGCGCACTCTGGGCCGTTACCCGATTCTGATGCGCCCGGCTGATGGCGTCCTGGTGGCCCTGGAGCTGGACGCGGAGTTGGTCGAGCGACGCCATGAGCGCCTTCTCCTGTTGCGGGAGTTCTCCGTTGTGGCGCAGCTTGTACACACTCACCCGCGCTTCTTGCGCATCCAGACTTTGCTTCGCCTGGTCGAGTTGACTCCGGAGGAAGTCAGTCGTTCCTTCCGCCTGCACCTCACGATTGCGGAAGTTCTCTTCGACGAAGTGGGTGCCGAGCTGGTTGACGACGGCGGCAATCACCTGGGGATCCGGACCGAGAAAAGACACTTTGAACGCCCCCGGCCGATCCGGCCGGAATCCCTTCTCAATCGTAATTCCGATGTCCTGGCGCATCCGAGCGATGAGTTCGTCGCGGCTCAGCTTCGCCCGTTCCTTCATGTACAGATTGTGCTCTTCGATGATTCGAAGCAGCCGTGTACTGCTGAGAATCTGCTGGCTCAGCGAGGCTACCCGGTCCTGCAGGGAGGATTCTACGGTTGCACTGACGAACTTCTCGGGAATCTTCTGCGAGTCCACCAGGATCGTGGTCTCTGCCCGATAGACGAGGGGCAGTTGGAGAACTCCGAAGACGACCAGCACCGAGAGCAGCACCGTGACCAAAGCCACCAGACGAGCTTGCTTCCAGACCATCCGGACGATGCTGAGGATGTGTATCGACGAACCTTCGGGCTCGTTAAACTCGTGCTCTGACTCAGACATGGAACGCATCCCTGCCCCTCAACCTTGCACGGCTCGTGCCAATAACTTGTTGGCATGCGCAGTCCTTGTCCTATCAATATGTTAGGCGGGCTGTGGTCCATCTAGGATCGCTACCAGTTTGGTTCGGAATCCCGAAGATCAGGGACAAGTCCCAAAGGGTGGTGACCACGAAGTAGGCTAAGTGAAACGCCGTAGACGAATCTATCGCGCGGACTCAGCCATTCTCCGGGCTTCTTCAGCTTCTGGGAGATTGGGGTCGATGCGCCGGGCTGCGGCAAGCGTTTGATGGCCCAGGTCTGACTTACCAGCGCCGAAGTACGCCATCGCGAGGTTGTACTTGGTGCGGGCGCTCTTTGAACCAGCAGCGGCGATCTTGAGATGCTCCGCGGCCTGGTTGAACTGCTCCATTTTCAGGTAGATTGAACCCAAGGTATCGTCGAACTCAGGGTTGTCGGGGTGCGCTTGCTTGGCCTGCCTGGCTAGCATGAGCGCCTCGGAAAGGGTCTTGGGGTTCTCGCTCAGGCGCATCGCCAAGTTGTTCTTTGCCACGCCATGGCTGGGCTCAACCCGCAGCAGTGCTGCGTAGGCCTTGATCGCTGCATCGTGGCGGCCCATTCCTTCTTCGATCATGCCGAGAGCCAAGAGAGCGTCCGCATGACTCGGGTCGCGGTCCAGAATACGCTCCACGCGTTTCCTTGCCGGGTCCCACTGGCGCTTGACCATGTCGAGCCGGGCGAGAGACATAGCGGCAGCGGCGTGGGTGGAACTTGCCAGCAAAGCGCTATTGTAAGCTGCTGTTGCGGCCGCAGTGTCCCCTGACCGCTCCAGCCAGCTACCAAGAACGTAGTGCAGGTCAGCCGACGGCTGGACCTTCGCTATCTGGGCCCGGATCCGCTCCACTGCCTCAGGCAGTCTGCCCTCGGCCGCGAAACTAAAAGCAATCGAACTGAGTGCTTCGGCATTACCGGGATCGGCTGCTAACGCCTGTTCGAGCACCGTGCGGGCACTAGCGAAACGTTTGTCCTGCAGGTCCAGAAGACCAACCTGCACAAGTGTTGCCGGGTTTCGCGAGATCGCAAGCGCTCGGTTCACCTCGGACCTCGCTTCCGCGTAGCGGGCCAATCCGATCAGGACCCACCCGCGTTCGACGAGCCAATTCAATTCCGCCCGCTGGGGCTGCTGGGCGCCATTGAGGACGGAGAGGGAACCGTTCAAATCCTTCGCGTTCCGGAGTGATTGGGCCAACTCGAGTCTGGCAGACAAGGCGCCAGGATCGAGATCCAGGACCTGCCGCAACTCTGCCCTGTAATCCTCGATCCGCCCTTGCCCCCGGTAGGCGTGAGCTAAGGAATAAGTCGCCGACGGTGATCGCGGTCGCAGCTTCAACGCTTCGTTCAGTGCGCCCTCGGCTTCCCGAAATCGTTGTGCCCGCAGATGGATGCGCCCCTGCTGTTCGAGAGCGGCGGCGTCTCGGGGGTTCTTGCGCAGGGCCTCGGCCACCAATCCTTCTGCTTCGGCAACCTGGTCGGCAGCCAAGTAGAGACCGGCGAGTTGAGAACGTACACCAGCATTCCCGGGATCCTCAGCGAGACGCCGCTTCAGATCCTCAATCGCGGCCTCCCGCTGGCCCGTTTGGAGCAGGAACTGGGCGTGGGCGGTGCGGTACGAGCCGCCTGGCAAGTCGGAGAGGGTCTGGAGGACCTTTTCGGCGTCGCTGATGCGGCCAGCCCGCTGCAGGACTTTTGCCAACTGTATCAGGGCGGGCGCATTCTGCGGATCGATTGAGAGTGCACCGCGAAACTGCGCCTCGGCCGCCTCCGGCTGACCAGTCACGAAATGAAACGACCCCAGGGCAACCAGGGCTTCGGGCGAGTTCGGCGCCTGATCCACCGCTGCACGCAAGATCCGCTCGGCAGACCTCGGATCCCGGTTGGCCGTGAAATGGATCAAGGCCAGGGTAGAGGAGGAGGGCAAATGAGCAGGATTCGCAGCCAGAGCGCTCTTGAGGCTCTCGATCGCGGCGTCTACCCGTTCCTGCCGCCATTCTGCGACAGCCAATGCGTGAAGAAGATCCGGGTCATCCGGACGAAGATCCAACCCCTCCCGTGCATATTCCTCAGCCAGCTTGGCCAGTTGCCGGTCTCCGGACCCGCCAAGAATCTCGGCCAGGCGCTGTCGGGAGCCGACATGTGCCGGTTCCAGGTCAGCGGCCTTCTTCAGGTATGGAATCGCTTCGGCGATGGCGCCGCGTCCGATTAGCGCCAGTGCCATCTGATACTGCACTTCCGAATTCCGAGGCGTGGCCTGCGCAGCGTTCTGAAGCTCGACGATGGCGCGGTCATAGTCCAGACGCTCCATCGATTCCTTGGCGGACTGGAGCCAAGTGGCGCTTTTCTCTTCAGGGCTCCGGACGCATGCAGTCGTGAAACCCAGCAGAGAGAGAGCAACACAGAAGGGCAGAAGGGGATGAACGCTCCTGGCGCTGGCACTTCTCATCGCTTGCTCCATCTTACCGACATCCATCCACGGGGTGCGTTGGCGATACAATACCGAACCGCCAACACCTCTGGGTCTCAACCGCCCAATGATAACGAGGGACTGGAGAGGATCAGCGAACTGCAACGGCTCGTCGACGGGTCACGACCCACAAGCCGACCAATCCGCCGAGCAGGAACGGGATCTCAATGCTGTCGCCTTCGGGGACCGTAAGAGCCTCCGAGGTGATACGGCCGCGAGCGGGATCGTAGTCAGCTTGAATCGAGGCCGTACCCAGGAGTGTGTCCTTCGCCATCGTGACGAGGAAGGCCCAGGAGTACGAGGCACCTTGCACTACCTCCGCCCCGTTCGGAACCGTGCTGTCGAAACAGACCCATCCACTCCCACTACTTGGCTGTCCGCAGTCTCTCGGGACAGGCGAATTCAGAACCGCCCCTTTCAGGTCCCATGTGCCAGGCAAGGGAGCGTCGAGCAACTGCGCACTGATCACACTTGTCGTGACCTTCACCGCAACAGCACCCACGTACTGGCCAAGGACCGAGGACGCGGGACTGATCATGTTAATGGTCAACCGGAAGGAGTGCGTTTCAGTGTCCCCGGTCTGATCGGTTTGGCCAAAGTGGTCGAGCACGTATTCGTTGCCGAAACATGAACCACAATTGCTCGGACCGATCGACCCGGCAGTCAAGGGCGTCACCGCCATCGCTGACACGACCATGAGAATGGGGAGAATCCGAATGTACACAGTGCCCTCCGCTTGCGAACGATGCCGGCGTGGCGGCGCGCCACCCGAGCTTGATATCAGGTTAGGGCGCTTGGCGTCTAGTGTCAATCCCCGAGAGCAGAGAAACGCCTGATTCAGGTACCGAGGAGTACTGGCGCTGGCGGTGACGTACTGGCAAAGCCACACGAATTCAGTCTCGAGAGACTTGCTTCTCGACGGGAATCGATCGCGGCTCGGCGGAGCCGGCCGACGGCCCGTCCCATCGTCTCACCACCAGGAGACAGAGCGTCAGCAGAAACAGGGCCAGAACGGAGAACGGCAGGCCGCCCCGCCGGTGAAGCGGGCCGTAGAAAAACTCAGTCGACACGTACGTCCCGAGCCAGGAGATGGTGGCAATTCGCAGCGCGTTCTTCGCGATGGTGATTGGGATGGTCAGGAGAACCAGCAGCACCTTCGCCCGGGCAGACAGGAGAAAGAGGTGAGCGAGCACTAGTCCCGCGATGAAGAGCGCGATGCTCGAACGGATCCCGCTACACTCTCGAGCCACCTCGATCTGCACTCCGGGCAGGGAAAACACAAGCCCATCGCGAAACATGGTCGTTCCAGTCAGTTGGAAGATGACGTGGGTGACCTCGGCCGAGGCGTGCTGCAAGACGGTTTCGATCGCGGAGATGAGGGCAGGGGGCAGAGGCACGGCCAGGAACAACATCGCCAAAGGGTAGCGGGCGCGATACGCCGGTCCAGCTCCGTAAACTCCAAGGAAAGCGGAAACCCAGGCGACGACAAAGCCCACCATCTTCAGCGTGAGGTCCGCCAGCGGCGCCCACCAGGCAAGCAGAATTCCTGCCGCCAGCCCCGCGATTCCCGCCACGGGCAGAAAGCGGGCCGGCGTGAAGACGTGCTGCCGGCGGTACAGGATGAGCCCAAAGGCAATCCATGGGATTAATAAGGTGTGCGAATACTGCTCGTTCTGGCGGGACAGTTGAATCGCCGCCGATAGCGGCTCACGTAGCGCGACGAGTAGCGCGGCCGAAAGAGCCGCAAACAAGGCATGGCGCGTGGCCGATGTGGTGGGCATTTCGCTACCGGCTATTCCCTAAGACGACCGGCTGCGCAACGCACACCGGTGCGCCCCGCGGACGCCAGCAGACCGCATCCGCCCCGGCGAGGCTCCGACAAAGGCGTCGAGTCAAGAAACCTGACTCAGCGACAAGCGCACCCTTGCGGACCACCGCATGCGCAGTCCGAAGTGTGAACAGAGTCAGTTCGGCGCCCCACCAGTCCAACAGGGTCGCCATCACCGACCTCGACTCGTTCCCTCTGAAAGAGACCGTTGGAAGCCGGACGATGTGAACAGCCCAAGCAGTTGTCAACCCCCACCTAAATGATCGCATGGTTCTTAGGTCACGCCTGACTGCGCTGGACGTAGCGCCCACTCGGAGCATTCTAGCAATCCCACGACCGACGGGCACAGCCCCGGGGTCCTGGTACTCAATTGTGGGTAAGGGGATTGATTAGAATTCGTCTCAGGGTTATCTTAGGAGGGAAGTAAGGTCTTGGCCCGAGAGGCCAGGATCCGGTTGGCAGTCGCAGCCAACCCGAAAACGGAGGAAAGTAAGTGTACTTGATCGATCGCTTCATTTCCATTCGACGCCCCGTGATCGCTGGTCTTGCGTTGGCGATGGCGCTGATGGTGGCGCCATTGGCCAACGCTGGCTCCGTCACTATGCAGTTGACCGGAGCTGGGAACAATATCATGGGTGGCGTCTACGTCAACCCTTATACGGCCAGCATCAACGGCGTTCCGGGGTTCGAAGTCTTCTGTAACGATTTCAACTCACCCACCTACATCAACGAGACGTGGACCGCTCACGAGAGTACTTTCGACGATCTCAGTGAGGCGAAGTGGGTCAAGGCAGGGGTCACTGACGCTCTCAATTTGTACAACCAGGTGGCTTGGTTGACTCTCCAGCTTATGGCCTCGAACGACAGCACCACGCGCGGACAGATCTCGTTTGCCATGTGGGGGATCTTCACACCGACCGCCCTGAACAGGCTCAACGATACGAACAAACAGGCTGCCCAGGGGTGGATCGATGACGCCAAGGCGCAGAACCTGAGCGCGGCGATGTTCTCGAACTTCCGCGTCTATACGCCGCTTGGCCAAGGGACGTGTAGCAATGGGCAGCTTTGCGGAGTACCGCAGGAGTTTCTGCGCGTGCAAACTCCCGAGGCACCCGCACTCTGGACTTTGGGACTTCACTTATTGGGCGTGTTCGCGTTGCTTCTCGGAACAAGGCTTCGGCCGACCCGAGTTTGATACGATCTAGGCTGGAGCTTGCGAAATGGGCCGTCTGCCGTGAGGCGGACGGCCTTTACTGTTGGCGCCCACCAAAGTCAAGGGCCAGTTCGGATCTCACACCTGCGATGGTACTGGGACTGATGTGCCTTTCAATGCAGGCAGTGGTCGTGTAACCTGAAAATTGAATGTGTGCGCTGGATGAGGCGCTTCGCAGATGACTCTGGCCGTGCTCTCGGAGGACGCCCGGCTCTTGGCTCTATGCAAGAGGCTGGGAAAACAACTCGACCTCGATTGGGTGGACGAAGCCCACGCCGATATCACGGTCGTGGAGGCGGACCCATCTGGTGAGCGTATCCTCGCCGCCGCTCAACGCGGAACTGCACTTGTCGTCACGAATCTGACGTCACAGTCCTGTGACAGCACGTTGTTTGCCAACGCAAATGTCATCCCGGTCCCGGCACCGGTTGAAGAAGTCGCCTTGCGCTCCGCATTGCGTGTCGCGATGCATCTGGGGGCGGCGCCGAGGAAATCGCGCGGATCGTCCCTGCAGAATCTGTTGCAGGTGGTCTCGGAACTGTCCGCAGAAGGCGCGGTGGCGGGAAGAACCGTGGCCATGGCCGTTCATGATTCGCGGACGCTGCTGTCGGGCGCTCTTGGCTATTGCCGCCAAGTCTTGCGACACGCGGATTACGAGCAAGTTCAGTCTTTAGAACATCTTGAAGACTGCCTCCAGAGGCTTGACCGGCTTTCCACGGATCTCCTGGAGTTGGCGCTCGACCGGTCCGGAAACCTCGAGACGAATCCCCGCCCGGCCGATCTGCCGGCCACGATCAAGCGGAGCATTGTCCCGCTGATCCCGGCCGCAGCCGACAAGGGGATTCTCGTCCGCCTCAAGATCGAGCCTCCGGCTGGCGAGATTCGCTTCCAGCCGGACCAGATGGAGCGCGTTTTGGCGAACCTGGTGGAGAACGCCTGCAAGTTTGCCCCACAGGGCGGAACGATCAACTTGGTGGCTCGTCCGGTATTCGATCCCGAAATTGCGGATTGTGCACCGAACTTTAGGACTAGTACTCCTTTGCCGAACGCCTACCGGATCGATGTCGGCGATTCCGGGCCCGGGGTTCCGGCGGACCAACTGGCACACATCTTCGACGAGCGATTCATCGGCAACCAGACCAGCGGACGCAGAGGATTCGGACTGGGGCTGGCGATCGCACAGGCCATTGTACGAGCGCACGACGGTCGGATTTGGGCCGAATCGGATGGATGCGGATTGACCGTGTCCGTCGTTCTCCGCATGCGGCGGGGAAAGAAGTCACGGCGGATGCCAGGACGCGCCAGCGTGGTGCGGTCCGCCGAAAGTACAGCGCAACTGGCAAGTTAACCGGAGGAATGCAAGTGACCCCAGTAGACACCCCAACGATTCTGGTGGCCGAGGACGAACCCGACGTCCGTGGCCACCTCAAGTCCATGCTCCAGGCCGAAGGTTATGGCATTGCGGAGGCGGGCGATGGAGACGAGTGCATCCAGGTGCTTCGCGGGCGTGACGGAGGCGTCGACCTGGTCCTGCTGGATCTTCAGATGCCGAGGCAGGACGGTCTCACGACGCTACGAGAAATCCGCAAGCTCGACCGGGAACTGCCAGTGGTTGTGTTGTCGGGGACCACGTCGACCACGCGAGCAGCGCAGGCGATTCAGTTCGGCGCCGCCGATTTCCTCGCAAAGCCGGTCCGGGAAGCCGCGCTCCGCGAGTCGATCTCGAAGAATCTCGGCCGCAGCCAAGGAGTGCCGGCACGCAACAGCGGGCTGGCGAATGCCGCGCCCGCCGTTTTCCAGGACGCCTGGATGGCGCGGATGGAGACGTACCTCCTGCGTGCGGCAACCTCCGACGTTCCCATCCTCATTCAAGGGGAGACCGGGGTCGGCAAGGAAGTCATCGCCAGTTTCCTGCACCGGAACTCCCCCCGTGCGAACCGGCCGTTTATCAAGCTCAACTGCGCGGCGCTCCCGTCCGAGCTGATCGAGAGCGAGTTGTTCGGATACGAGAAGGGCGCCTTTACGGGTGCCTTCAAGAGCAAGCCGGGCCGGTTCGACGCCGCTGCCGGGGGTACGCTGCTGCTCGACGAAATCGGCGACATGGACATCCGGCTGCAGGCGAAGCTCTTACAGGTTCTGCAAGATCAGGAGTTTCAGCGGCTTGGAGGAGTGGAGACAGTCCGCGCCGACGTGCGGGTGATGGCGGCAACCCACCGGGACCTGGAGCAGGCGATCGACGAAGGACGCTTCCGCGAGGACCTCTACCATCGCCTGAACGTCTTGAACGTCTTTGTTCCGGCTCTGCGGGAGCGCTCCGGGATGATCGTACCGCTGGCGGAGTTCTTCCTGCTCAAACACACCGGAACCCATGAAGAAGTACCGGTGGTGACCAGCGAGATGCAGGCCGAGCTAATCAGCTACCCGTGGCCGGGAAACATCCGCGAACTGGAGAACTTCATGCGCCGCTATGCGGCGTTCCCGTGTCCTGAAATGGCGCTCGAAGAGCTGGAGCGGCGTGCGCGGCGCCGGCGCCCTACCGCTCCCAAACCTGTCGCCGAGGCGCCGGGTTCTCCGGCAACCATCGCGGACCTGAACCTCCGGCAGCGCCAGATGGAAGCCGACACCATGCTGTCGGCTCTTGAGGCGGCGCGATGGAACCGTAAACAGGCCGCCTCCATGCTCAACATGGAGTACAAAGCGTTCCTCTACAAAATGAAGAAGCTTGGCCTCGACCGGAACGCCCAGACGGCTCCTTAGTGTTGTGGCGCTTCGACCGCCACGGTCACTTCGTTGCTCGGGATGGTCCGGCCATCCAGGCCACCCAGTTCCAGCTTCACGGCAACGCCTCTGCCGGTTTCAGCACCGCTCGGGACAACCGCGTTCACCTGGTAGAGTCCGACGAATCCCGGCGCCAGTCCGGCGAACTGGACTTCGGCGACCGCGCCGCCAACCCACACCGTGAGCGGCATCGTCAGGCGGGCGAGCGGATCCGCGGGGGACGCCTGTCCGGCTTCAACAGGGTTGTAGACCGGACCCAGCCCAGTCGCGAAGATCGATAGCACGTCTCCGGCGACGGCGGGTTGGGCCAGATAGAAGGGGTTCCTCGGTTGCGCCAGGCCCGCCGTGCCGGCGAGCAGGATCGCACCCGGACCCTTGCCCGAGCCGTCGACCGTGAAGATGGCCGGAGCGGCCGCACTCATCGTGCCTTCGAACGCTTCCGAGGCTCCGGTTCCGTTTTCCACCACAAGCTTGTAGCGGCTGCCCGCCGGCAAATCCGGGCACTGGAAGTTGATCTGGTTCGCCGAGGCGAACAGAAGTGGGAGCGGTGATCCGTCGGCAAGCACCCGGACATTGGCCAGGGCCGTAGGCGCCGGCAGGGCTGACAGGAGTTCGGCGGGCGCCGACGTAAAGCCGGAACCGATCACCGTCGCCAACGCGCCCGCACTGCACGGAACCTCCTGCGACCAGGAAGCCGCGTCATGGACTGAGGAGATCGCAGGGCGGGTTCCCAGGACCTCAATTCGGACGGAATGGCTGGTCGAGAGCAGCGCCAGATTCCGGGCGTCAAACTCGATGCGGTACACGCCCGCCTGGTTCTGCGCCGGGACCCAGCGGAACGCTCCGGATCGCGTATCGAACGAGGCGCCCCGGGGGAGATCTCCGGCCGAGAGGATGACGACCAAGCCATCGGGGTCCTTCGTTTCGACCGTGAACTCGACTGGATCGCCCGGCGCCACCGAGAACGACTCCGGCACGGTCAGCGTGGGCGCTCGCGAGGGGGTTAGCGCCAGCGTCTCTTCGACTGAGGCTCCGCCGAAGGTGGCGGTCACGGTGGCTTCGGCGGGCGCCGCGACAGGCAGAGCGCGTGCCAGGAACGTCACTGTGCCGGTATGCGGCCGGACCGCCAGCACCTGCGGAACGAGCAGGTTGGGGCTGCTCGAGAGCAGCGGGAGCAATACGTCGCTCGAGAACCCGGTCGAGTTGAGGATGACGGAGCAGGGCACATCCCCCGCGGTCAGGGGCTGCGGAGGCGTACACCGGAGCGATGTCGGTTTCAAAGCCTCAACCGTAAGCTGGGCAGTGGCCGCGGCTCCGCCGAAGGCAGCCGAGAGCGTCGCCAAACCATCTGCGTCGACGGCCGGGATGTGAACGCCGAATGAAGCACTCGATTCCCCTGCTTCGATCCACACCGAGGACGGAAGCTGGATCGCAGGCAGATCGCCGGCCAGTTCGACCGTCGCCCCTCCGTTGGGAGCGGGACGCAGCATCCGAACCGCGCACTCCACGGTGCCCGCGGCGACGATGCGCGCGGGAGTGCAGGACAGCAACAGCGGCTGATCGGGAGGAGCCAGGGTGATTGGGAAGACATACGAGTTGCCGCCAGCCGTGGCGGTGGTTTGTACGATCGTTTCGGCCGTGACTTGCGCGGCCGAGGCGAGGAACGTGGCCGAGGAGGCTCCTGCCGGGATGACCACCGAAGCAGGTACAGCCAGCGCCACGTGGCTCGCCGTGACCGTTATCGTAAGCCCCCCGCTGGGAGCAGGCTGCGGCAGGTTGACCGTACAGGAACTCGATCCGGGGGTCGTGATCGCACCGGGTGAGCAAGTGAGGCCGGTGACGTGCGCGCGCGGCGCAAGCGTCACCGTGGTGCGCTCCACGACGCCGTCCGCGTGGGCGGCGATCGTCGCAGTTGCGCGTTCCGAAACTTCGCCGGCCCTTGCGATGAAGCTGGCGCTGGTGGTGCCCGGAGCTACCGTGACGGTCGACGGCAGGCTCAATGACGGGGAACTGGATGTGAGCGAAACCTCCAATCCCGCTTCTTCCGCGGCGTCGGACAAGATCACGGCACAGGTGCCGGTGCCGGGTGCGACGATCGTTTCAGAAGAACAGGCCAGGCGGCTCAGTTTTGTACTCGGAGAAAGGGTGATGGAGGCAGTGCGGGAAATGCCATTCGCAGACGCCGTCACGATGGCGCGCTCTGTCCGGGCAATCCTGCCCGCGGACGCAACGAAGCTCGCGCTGGTGAGACCGGCGTTAACCGTTACCGAGGCCGGCACGGACAGCGCATCGGAATTCGAACTCACTTCGATCGGAACCCCTCCGGCAGACGCAGCGCCGCTGAGGGTCACGGTGCACACCGCCGACCCTCCGGAACCAACCCGGGGCGGGTCGCACGCCAAGCCCGACAGCCCCGATACGGCTAGGTTCAGCGTGAAGACCTGAGACGTTCCACCGAGTGACGCAGTGACCCGCGCCGCTATCGGCGCCCCGACCTGTGTTGCGTTTACGGCGAAGGACCCGGTGGTGGCGCCGGCCGCGACGGAGACGGCGGCAGGCAGGGTGAGCGCGCTGTCTCCGGAGAGGGTGACCGAGGTCCCGCCAGACGGCGCGGGCTGCGACAGAGTCACGGTACATTGTGCGCTGCCGGGAGTCACAACATCCGCGGGTGTGCAGGTGAGCCCGGTGAGGGAGAGCGCCGTTGTCAGTGCGATGGCCGCACTCTGCGAAGCCCCATGAGCCGACACCGTGACCGTCGCCGAGGCCGCGCCGGTGATTGTGCCCGCGGTGGCAGAGAAAGTCGCCGTGGCGGAGCCGGCCGCGATCGTGACCGCCGCCGGCACGGACAGGGCTGAAGAAGTGGACGACACCGAGGCGGACAGGCCACCGGCGCCCGCCGCTTTGGTCAGGATCACCGTGCACGTCGAAACCCCACCCGAAGTGAGGGTCGACGGGTTGCATGTGATGCTTGATGGCGCGGGCGGCGCCGTGAGTGTCACCGTGAAGTTGACCGATGTCCCGCCTTGTGTCGCCGTCACTCGCACCGTGGTGTCGGCAGGCACCTGCGCCGCCGTGGCCGGGAATGTGGCGGTGGTGGTTCCCTGCGGGATTGTCACTGAAGCGGGGACTGTGAAGCTGCCGTTGCTACTGGAGATCCCGACAACGGTCCCTCCGGAAGGCGCCGGTTGTGATGCCGTGACGGTGCAACTGCTGGCGCCGGGAGTTGCGATGGACCCCGGAGAGCAGCTCAGGTCCGACAATGTGACCGATGGTCCGAGCGACAACGTGGTGGACTTCGCGGCGCCATTGGCCGAAGCAGTTACGGTGGCGGACGTGGAACTCGAGATCGTGCCGGCCGTGGCAGTGAAGCTGGCCGATGCCGCTCCAGGCGCCACGTTTACCGACGCAGGGACACCGAGCAGAGTGCTGGTCGAAGCGAGCGCCAGAGACATTCCCGGTTCCGGAGCCGACTTCGTCAACGTGACGGTGCAGGTTGAGCTTCCGCCGGAACTGAGCGCCGATGGCGAACAGACCAGGTCGGACGGAAGTGGCGGCGCTTGCAGGACCAGCGTCGCACTCCGGGTGCTCCCCCCGTAAGCGGCATTCACTTGCGCAGTCCGATCCGAGTCGACCCGAGTCGCGGTGGCGGGAAACGTCCTTGAAGACTGGCCCGCGTCGACGGTGACGGTGGACGGCACGCTGAGGTCGCCGCCGCCGCTCGTGATGCCGACCACCGCGCCGCCCGCGGGCGCGGGTTGCGAAAGCGTCACCGTGCACGTGGCGGAGGCCGGCGTCGCCAGCGATGACGGAGCGCAACTGAGACCCGAAAGCGACAGCGCCGACGCTAGGGAAACCGACGCCGTCACCGTCGTGCCACCTGCCGTGGCCGACACGGTGGCCGAGGAGGCGCTGGTCACAATCCCGGCTTGCGCGGTGAAGCTCGCCGACATTGCGCCGGGGGCCACCGCGGTCGAAGCCGGAACACTGAGAAGCGTCGAGTTCGAAGCGAGGGTGACGGTCAGTCCTCCGGCAGGCGCTGCCTTCGTCAGCGTCACGGTACAGGTTGAGGTCCCGCCTGCGTTGAGCGGCGACGGAGCGCATGACACGCTCGAAGGGAGCGCGGGGGCCAGGAGGTTCAATGTGACGTTCTGCGTCAGCCCGCTGTAGGTGGCGCTCACCTGTGCGGTTGTGTCGGCATTCACCTGGACCGTGGTGGCTACGAAGGTTCCCGATGTGCCGCCCGCGGGAATCGTGACCGAAGCAGGAACACTCACGTGGGCGCTATTGTCTGTGAGCGCGACCGTCGCGCCTCCGGCAGGCGCGGCCTGGGACAACGTAACGGTACACGTGCTCGATCCCGGCGTTCCAATCGAAGATGGCGCGCACGTCAGATTGGACAACGAAAGCGCCGCGGCGAGGGAAACCGTCGTCGTGACGGAAGTGCCGTTGGCCACCGCCGTGACGGTGGCGGAGGAGGAACCGGTGACTGGACCCGCGGTCGCGGTGAAGCTGGCGGACGTGGCCCCGGCCGAAACCGTCGTTGAGAGGGGAACGGTGAGCTGCTCGGAGGTGGAAGAGAGGCCAACCGTCAGCCCGGCGGGCGGGGCGGCCTTGCTGAGTGTCACGGTGCAGGTCGAAGTCCCTCCGGAGCTGAGCGCAGACGGCGCGCAGGAGAGATTCGACGGAATCGCCGGGCCTTGCAGCGTAAGTGTGAAGTTCTGCGTCGCACCGCCATAGGTGGCGGTGACTTGGGCACTTGTATCGGAACTGACCTGAGTAGCGGTCGCGGTGAACGAGTTCGATGCGCTGCCTGCTGTAACCGTCACCGACGACGGGATACTGAGGTTGGGGCTATTGTCCGAAAGCGCGATCACGGCTCCGCCCGCGGGAGCAGCCTGCGACAGCGTTACCGTGCAGGTGCTCGATCCTGGCGTCGCAATCGCGGACGGCGTACAGGTCAGATTCGACAGGGACGCCGAAGGTACGAGGGAGAGAGTAGTCGTACGCGACGTGCCGTTGGCCACCGCCGTCACGGTCGCCGATGACGAAGTCGTGATCGTGCTGGCATTCGCAGTGAAGCTTGCCGCCGTCCCACCGGCGGCGACCGCGGCCGAAGCCGGCACCGTGAGGAGCGATGAGTTCGACGACAAATTCACGGTCACGCCTCCGGCGGGCGCGGCCTTGCTGAGGGTGACGGTACACGTCGAGGCTCCTCCGGAACTTACCGTCGAGGGCGCGCAAGACAGGCTCGACGGGGTCGCTGGGGCCAGTAGATCGAGCGTGAAGTTCTGCGTCACGCCGCTGTACGCTGCGGATACCTGAGCATTCGTGTCCGAGCTGACCTGGGTCGCAGTGGCCGTGAACGTGTTCGATGTGCTGCCGGCGGCGACCGTCACGGATGACGGCGTGCTCAGACTAGCGCTGTTGTCCGACAGCGCGATGACAGCGCCGCCGGCCGGTGCGGCCTGCGACAGCGTCACCGTGCAGGTGCTCGATCCTGGCGTCGCAATCGACGACGGGGAGCAGGTGAGGTTCGACAACGATGTCGACGGAACGAGGGAGATCGTCGCCGTCCGCGACGTTCCATTGGCAACCGCCGTGACGATTGCCGAGGAGGAAGTTGTGATGGCGCCGGCATTCGCAGCGAAGTTTGCTGTCGTCGCACCTGCTGCAACCGTCGTCGAAGAGGGCACCGCCAGGAGCGGGGAATTCGATGACAGATTGACCGTCAAGCCCCCAGCCGGCGCCGCTTTGCTCAGCGTCAAGGTGCATGTCGATGTCCCGCTTGAACTTACCGTCGACGGCGCGCAGGACAGATTCGAAGGCGTCGCGGGCGCTTGCAGAGCCAGCGTAACGTTGCGCGTCACGCCGCTGTAGGTGGCGGTGACTTGAGCACTCGTGTCGGAACCAACCTGACTGGCGGTCGCTGTGAACGTGTTCGAGGTGCCGCCCGCCGCCACCGTCACCGACGAAGGCGTACTCAGGCTGGCGCTGTTGTCCGACAGCGCAATGACTGCGCCGCCGGCCGGTGCGGCCTGCGACAGCGTCACCGTGCAGGTGCTCGATCCGGGCGTCGCTATCGAAGAGGGAGAACAGCTCAAGTTCGACAGCGAAGCCGCCGGCGCCAGCGAGATGGTCGCCGTGCGGCTGGTCCCGTTGGCCACCGCCGTGACCGTCGCCGAGGTCGAACTTGTGATCGTACCCGCCGTCGCGGTAAAGTTCGCCGTGGTTGCACCCGCCGATACCGTCGCCGACGCCGGCACCGCCAGCAAACCGGAGTTGGACGAGGAGAGGCTCACCAATTGGCCTCCCGCCGGTGCTGCCTTGCTCAGCGTGACCGTACATGTCGAAGCCCCGCCCGAGGTCAGGGACGACGGCGCGCAGGACAGATTCGAAGGCGTCGCGGGCGCTTGCAGAGCCAGCGTAACGTTGCGCGTCACGCCGCTGTAGGTGGCGGTGACTTGAGCGCTCGTGTCGGAACCAACCTGACTGGCGGTCGCTGTGAACGTGTTCGAGGTGCCGCCCGCCGCCACCGTCACCGACGAAGGCGTACTCAGACTGGCGCTGTTGTCCGACAGCGCAATGACTGCGCCGCCGGCCGGTGCGGCCTGCGACAGCGTCACCGTGCAGGTGCTCGATCCGGGCGTCGCGATTGAAGACGGCGAACAGGTCAGATTCGACAGAGACGCCGACGGCCCAAGCGAGATCGTCGCGGTGCGGCTGGTCCCGTTGGCCACCGCCGTCACCGTCGCCGACGTGGAACTCGTGATCGTGCCCGCCGTCGCGGTGAAGTTCGCCGTGGTTGCACCCGCCGATACCGTCGCCGACGCCGGCACCGCCAGAAGACTGGAGTTGGACGAGGAGAGGCTCACCAATTGGCCTGCCGCCGGCGCTGCCTTGCTCAGCGTGACCGTACATGTCGAAGCCCCGCCCGAGGTCAGGGACGACGGTGCGCAGGACAGATTCGAAGGCGTCGCGGGCGCTTGCAGAGCAAGTGTGACGTTGCGCGTGACGCCGCTGTAGGTGGCGGTGACTTGAGCGCTCGTGTCGGAACCAACCTGACTGGCGGTCGCTGTGAACGTGTTCGAGGTGCCGCCCGCCGCCACCGTCACCGACGAAGGCGTACTCAGGCTGGCGCTGTTGTCCGACAGCGCAATGACTGCGCCGCCGGCCGGTGCGGCCTGCGACAGCGTCACCGTGCAGGTGCTCGATCCGGGCGTCGCGATTGAAGACGGCGAACAGGTCAGATTCGACAGAGACGCCGACGGCCCAAGCGAGATCGTCGCGGTGCGGCTGGTCCCGTTGGCCACCGCCGTCACCGTCGCCGACGTGGAACTGGTGATCGTGCCCGCCGTCGCGGTGAAGTTCGCCGTGGTTACACCCGCCGCCACCGTGGCCGACGCCGGTACCGCCAGAAGACTGGAGTTGGACGAGGAGAGGCTCACCGCTTGGCCTCCCGCCGGTGCGGCCTTGCTCAGCGTGACCGTACATGTCGAAGCCCCGCCCGAGGTCAGGGACGACGGTGCGCAGGACAGATTCGAAGGCGTCGCGGGCGCGATGAGAGAAAGCGTTGCAGTGCGGGAGGTACCATTCAAGGCACCCGTCACCTGAGCACTGATGTCAGAGCCGACTTGCGTGGCGGTCGCCGTAAAGGTGTTGGAGAGGCTTCCCGCCGCAACGGTGACCGACGGGGGAACCACCAGGTTCGCGCTATTGTCCGACAGGGCGACGGTTGCTCCGCCAGCGGGAGCCGCCTGGGTCAGGGTCACGGTACAGGTGCTCGAACCAGGGGTTGCGATCGAGGTCGGCGAACAGCCAAGGGCGGAAACGCCAACCGGAGTCGGCTGGACGATCGAGACGGTTCCACCGGTGGCGGTCGCCGGAATCGAGGTGCCGGCGCCGGAAGACGCAACGGGATTCGAAACCTGGACCGCAGCCGACGTCGACGCCGTCGAGGCGGCAATGGTGAAGGTCGCCCGCGCGACCACCCCGTTGGCCATGCCGGACGTATTCAGACCGAAGACGAGACAGTTCAGAGTCCCGGAACCGGCCTCCGAACAACTTAGGATCTTGCCGGCGTTTGAGGCGGACGCCCCGGCGACGACGCTTACGGAGCTGAAATCTGCGGCTGGATAGGAGAAGGCCCATTGCAGCGAGGATGGTTGCGTCGCCGAAGATGACAACGAAACGTCCAGCGTGACAGACGAGCCCGGTGTCCCGCTGGCTGATGACAGGCTAAGGGAGACCGAAGACTGGGCCTCGGCCAGGGACGCAAACATAACGGCTAGTAGGCTGATAATTAGTACGTGCACAACCGGTCTCCCTCGGGCAGCCACAACGGCCAAACCCATTTAGTTCTAGTACTCCAGAAGATCGGCCCAGTACCTAAGTTCCGTTACCTTCGATCCAGCCAATCCGCGAGCGAGGCGGACTTCGGGTGGGTCGGTCCTGGGTAGGAACGCCCTAGCAGATTATGGAAGAAGACCGGCACCATCGGAGGAAAAGTACTAGAAGTACTAGGACCACAAGTGCCGATCATAGCAGATTCTGGGACTTTGTAAAGCCCCGCATGCAGATTTCTCCCTAGAATCGAAATTAAATGCTCTGACGCCTCGCTGTCTGGCTCGCCCGGCACCGGATCTGGTCCGCGATTGCGCGCCTCACCTCGGCCCAACGGCTCGAGTATTGTGTTACTTAGGAGCAATCAGACCAGAAGGAAGGATGCCCGCGACGTTGCTGTAGCCCGCGTATCGTTGTACACTCAGGGACTGGCATCCCCTAAAGCGGTTTGACGGATTGGTCGATCTCTTGGCCGATGCTTGGGAAGTGGAGGTTGCTTTCGATGGATCGTCCCTTTTTTTGGAGCAGTTCTAGTACTCATAGAAGTTCTAGAGCCGCAATCGCCTTGGCTCTAGCCCTTTCACTGTGCCTCGGTCTGCCGGTAGCTCCGGCGTGGGCCCAGGCGCTCAACTCATGCGATCTGAACTCGGACACCGCAGTCAATGCGACTGACGTTCAACTCATGGTCAACATGATCCTGGGCATTAGCCCATGTACGGCCACGGTCACTGGTCCCCAGTCGTGTGATGCTGTCACGCTCCAGCGCGTGGTGAATGCTGCGCTGGGCGGACCGTGCGTGACCGACGGTCGCTCGGTGCTGCTATCCTGGACCGCTTCGACTTCGCCGGGTATCTCCGGGTATCGCGTGCACCGGAGCAACACATCTGGCGGTCCGTACACGATGCTGAACACATCCCTCGTGACCGGCGTGACCTACACGGACACGACAGTCCAGTCGGGGCAGACCTACTACTACGTCGTCACGGCAGTCGACACCAGCAACAACCAGAGTGGATACTCGAACCAGGCTTCCGCGGCGATTCCGCAGTAGCGTTCAGCTCAACCTGAGCAGGCGCGCGGCGTTGTCGAAATACACCTTGCGCAGGATCGCGTCCGGAAGACCAATCCCGTAGATGCGCCAGCGCCCTTGGGGCGGGATGCGTGCGGGAGCATAATCGAAGTACTCGTCTTCCGTTTCCAGGAATCGGAAGTAGATCTCATACAGCTTCTCGCCGAAGACCTGCTGCGGGTACTCGTCCCCGTGAGGAACCGCATCGGTCCCAAACAGAATACGATCCTGGTAGCGCTCGAAGAACCGCCGCGCCGTGCGCGGCTGGCGCCCCAGTTCCCCGATCCGCGCCCCGATCTCCACGTGCATGTTCGGGAACTGATCCAGACAGGCGCCCACGTAGGCCAAGTCCTCCGGGCGGTTACCGACATGCAGCGCGACGAACTGCGTTTTCGGGTGCCGCGCGAACACACGGTTGCGTGCTTCCAGCAGGTCGATCTTCGGCGGGAAGTCTTTGCCGTGGAACGACCAGTCCGGGTGGTTATTGAGCTCTTCGAAACGCTCGTTGAACCGGTCGGTTGGCAGGAAGAACGCGTCCGGGTCCGCTGTATGGATCGCCACCGGCATCCCGAGCGCGCCGCACGCTTCCCACATCGGGTCGAACCGCCGGTCGTCCACTTTGACGAGCGGTCCGCCTGCAGTCTTCTCCCGCAGGTAAAGCCCCAGTGTTTTCAGGATCTTGAGCCCGCGCGCGCCATCGCGGTGCGCCTGGGCAATGGCCTCAGCCTGAAACGTGGAATAGCCGGGTTCATGCGCGCGGCTGAACCAGGGCTCGGTGAACGTGAGAAACCGTCCCGGGTGCGCTTCCTGGTAGCGCTTGACGGATTCCCGCAGCCCCGCCCCGCGGCCGCCGGTCAGATTGACCATCATCCGCAGGTTCTTCGCATCCATGACTGCCAGCAGTTCTTCCGGCGGCGCAAGGTAGGTCATCTCCTCACCCAGCGGCACGCCTTGCTCCGCTTTGGCCGACCAGCCGAGATGCGTATGGATGTCGATGACCGGGTACTTCGCTCGCGCGATGGGGGTCTCGCGCACCCGCAGCATGCTGCGCGGCTCGAACTCAGTGATGTCGAGGCGGGACTGCGCCACGGCGGCCGCGGCCACTCCCAACTGGGCAAGCAGGACCCGCCGCGAAAGTCTCACCGCAGCTTCACCGGTGCTCCGCCTGCTTCCTTGCTGCGCTGCGCCGCGTCCATGAACGCGAAGAGTTCGAGCGTTTCTTCGTTCGGGAAGGGCGGCTCACCGGTCTGGAAGAACTTCACGACCTCCACCAGCAACTGCCGGTAGCTGTGCGGCGTCTTCGGACGGCTCTGCGCCACTTCGCCGGCGCGGAACACGACAGCCCCGTAATCGCTCCGCGGCCGTCCCGTGCGCACCATCCCGACGCGGCCATCTTTCCAGCGCCCCACCACGACGTCGGCGCCATCGGTCGTTGTCCGCGACACTTCCTCGCAGCCGATGCCCATCAGTGCGTACAACATCTCCACCGCGTGGATGCCGTACCAGGAAAGGTCCAGATACTGCGTCTTCTCGGTTGGCCCCGGTCCCCACGTCAACGCGCCTACCATGTCGTCAAACTTCAGCGACGTCACGATCGGACTCCAGCGCAGGCTGGAAGAACTGAACCAAGGGACGCCCGCCGCCTTGGCCAGCCGCGCGATCTCGCGCGCATCGTCGAGCGTCGAAGCCATCGGCTTGTCGATAAACAACGGCTTGCCGGCGGCGATAATCTGCTTGGCCTGTTCGAGATGGACCCGGCCGTCGTTGCTTTCGAGCAGCACCGCGTCCACGCGGCGGCAGAGCGCACCGATGTCCGGCATCAGGTCGACCTTCCATTTCGTCTTGAGCTCTTCGGCGTATCCGTCAACCCGGTCCCAGCTTGACGAAATGTCACGGCTGCCTCCCTTGAAGGCCGCCACGACCTTCGCTCCGGGAACATAGTCGGGCGACGTGGGATCGTTCAGCAACCGGGTGAACGCAATGACGTGCGAGGTGTCCGTGCCGACGATGCCAAGACGGATCTCCTGGGCAGAGAGCAAGCTCAGAGAAGTGCAGAACAGTACGAGTGACTTCACTCCGGCATTGTACACTGGCGTGGAGACACTCAGGGGACGTGGACCTCACCACCGATCTCACCTACCTGAAGGGCGTAGGCTCAGCGCGCGCCAGGATGTTCGCGGCCAAGGGACTGGAAACGGTCGAGGACCTGCTTCATTACATCCCGATTCGGTACGAAGACCGCTCCAACGTCAAGACCATCGGCTCGCTCGCGCCCGGAGAGATGGCGACGGTCCTGGCAACCGTCCGGTCCGCGCGGCTGGCGAATCTTCGCGGCCGCCGCCTGGACCTGTTCGAAGCAGTCTTCACCGACGGCTCGCCGCAACTGCTCATCGCCACATGGTTCCATGCCCGATACCTCGAAGGGGTGCTCGTGCCGGGGCAGCGCGTCGCGCTCTACGGCAAGGTGGAGTACGACGACTTCAAGGGCGAACTCGCGCTGCGGCATCCGGAGTTCGAGATCCTCGCCGGCGACGACCCGGACGCCTCGCTGCACGTGGGACGCGTCGTCCCGATCTATGAGGCCGTCCAGAAGATCAACGCCAAGCAGTTGCGGACGCTGCTCCACCGGTTGCTCGCGGAACTGGCGCCCGTTCCGGATCCAATGCCGGAGCACGTCCTGCGGCGGCTTGGGCTCACAGACCGGTGGACCGCGCTCCGCCACGTGCACTTCCCTCCTCCTGAGGCCGATCTCGCCCATTGGAACTCGCATCGTTCGCCGGCCCACACGCGCCTCATCATGGAGGAGTTCTTCTGGCTCGAGTGCGGGCTCGAACTGAAGCGGCGAAAGGCCAGGACGGCGCCGGGAATCCCCTTCGCGTTGACCGATCGCGTCCGTGAGCGCATCAAGCAGATGCTGCCGTTCAAGCCTACCGGCGCGCAGAAGAAGGTGTTGCGCGAGATCGCCGAAGATATGGCCGCGCCGCGTCCGATGAGCCGGCTGCTGCAGGGCGACGTCGGCAGCGGCAAGACGCTGGTCGCGGCGCAGGCTGCCATCATCGCCCTCGAGAACGGCTACCAGGTGGCCCTGCTGGCGCCTACCGAGATCCTGGCCGCGCAGCACTTCTACACGTGGAAGCAACTGCTGGGCAAGCTCGGCTACGTCATCGTCGGATTGACCGGATCGAATACGGCACGCGAGAAGACCCAACTGAAGAAACTGCTCCGTGAGGGTCTGGCCCAGGTCGCGGTCGGCACCCATGCGCTGATCGAAGAGGACGTCGAGTTCCAGAAACTCGGGCTCGCCGTCGTCGATGAACAGCACCGCTTCGGCGTGGTCCAGCGCCTGCGCCTGTCACGGAAAGGCGTCCACCCGGACGTTCTCGTCATGACGGCCACCCCGATCCCGCGCACACTCGCCCTGACCTTCTATGGCGATCTCGATGTGTCCGTCATCGACGAGCTTCCACCGGGACGCAAGCCCATCGTGACGCGCCACGTTCCTTCCGCCCGCATCGAGCAGGTCTACAGCTTCCTGCTGCGCGAGATCGGCAAGGGGCGGCAGGCATATGTCGTGTACCCGGTGATCGAGGAGTCCGAAACGAAGTCGTTCAAGGCCGCCGAGGCCGGTTATGAGCACCTGTCGAAGGAGGTATTCCCCGACCTCCGCGTCGGACTGCTGCACGGGCGTATGACGGCCGCGGCGAAGGAAGCGGTGATGGAGAGCTTCAAGCGCGGAGAGACGCAGGTTCTGGTCTCGACCACAGTGATCGAGGTCGGCGTGGACGTGCCGAACGCGACCGTCATGGTCATCGAGCAGGCGGAGCGCTTCGGTCTGGCCCAGTTGCATCAGTTGCGCGGGCGCGTCGGCCGCGGCGGCGAGCAGAGCTACTGCGTGCTCGTGACCGAGAAGCTGGGAGATACGGCGCGGGAGCGGGTCCGCGCGCTCGTGGACAGCCAGGATGGCTTCGCCATTGCGGAACTGGACCTGCAACTGCGCGGTCCCGGCGAGTTTTTCGGGACGAAGCAGTCCGGACTCCCGGCGCTCCGGTTCGCCGACCTGATCCGCGACCGCGATCTCCTGCTGGCCGCCCGCGCTGAAGCGCAGAGCTTCGTCGCCCACCCTCCTTCGCCTGAGGTCTTGCGGGCCGCCGTCGCCTTCATCCGCGACCACTGGCAACGGAGGTACGGCCTCGTACAAGTTGGTTGAGTGCCATCGGGACGCTTTCGATATACTGGGGGTTTTGGATTTCTTCATCAAGGGGATAACTATGGGGACGGCACAGGCCATGCTTTCCACCAGAGACCGGGCGTCCGCCGCCACACCGCAGGCGGAGTTCGCGCGGAACGCTTTGTATTACATGAAGCTGATGCGCGAAGTGGAAGACCGCATCGAGCGTAAGCTGTACCGGCAGGGCAAGATCCTGGGCGGCGTGTATGTGGGCCGCGGCCAGGAAGCGATTCCGGTAGGCGCGGGCCTGCACGCCGAACCGGGAGACGTCCTGTTCCCCTCGCACCGTGACATGGCGCTCTACTTCATTCGCGGCGTTCATCCCCGGCAGATCTTCGCCCAGTACATGGGACGCACCGGAGGACTCACCCGCGGGCGGGACGGCAACATGCACATGGGCGACATGAAGCTGAACATCGTCGCCATCATCAGCGCGATGGCCGCCAGCGTCCCTGTGTCGGTGGGCGCCGCCATGGCGCTCAGGTACAAGGGAACGCGCAATATCGCCTTCAACTTCTTTGGCGATGGCGCGACCAGCCGCGGCGACTGGCACGAGGGCCTCAACCTGGCGGCGGTGCAGAAGGCGCCGGTCGTCTTCGTCTGCAACAACAACCAGTACGCTTACTCGACGCCCCTCGAAAAGCAGATGGCCTGCGCCAACGTCGCGGATCGGGCTCCAGGATACGGCATTCCGGCCGAGATCGTCGACGGCAACGATGTCGCGGCGGTGCACGAAGCCGTCGGGCGTGCGGCGGCCCACGCGCGCGAGGGCCTCGGCCCCTACCTGGTCGAGTGCAAGACGTTCCGCATGACCGGGCACTCCGCCCACGACGCCGCCGACTACGTCCCGAAGCAGCTCTTTGACGAATGGAGCGGGCGGGACCCGATCGAGCGCTGGCAGAATCGCGCCGTCGCCGAAGGGCACCTCACCCGCGACGATGTCCGGCAGATGGACGAAGAGATCCGCCGCGAGATGGATGCAGCCATCGCCTGGGCCGAAGCGAGCCCGTATCCCGACCCCGCCGATCTGACCCGCAACGTCTACGAGGAGCGGTAGCATGCAGGCAACGTACCTCGAAGCGATCCGCCGCGGTCTGTGGGAGGAGATGGAGCGGGACCCGAACGTGTTCCTGCTCGGCGAAGACATCGGCGTCTACGGCGGCGCCTTCAAGGTGACCGCCGGGATGCTGGCGCACTTCGGCGAGAAGCGCGTGGTCGATACACCGATCGCGGAATCGGCCATCGTCGGGGCGGCAATCGGCGCGAGCCTGATGGGACTGCGTCCCGTGGCCGAGATGCAGTTTTCGGACTTCATCACCTGCGCCTACGACCAGATCGTCAACTTCGCCGCCAAGTGCCGCTACCGCTGGGACGCCTCGGTGCCCATCGTGATCCGCGCGCCGTCCGGTGGCGGCATCCATGGCGGGCCCTTTCATTCGCAGAACCCCGAGGCGCTGTTCACGCATACGCCGGGGCTGAAAGTGGTGTGTCCGGCCACGGCCCGCGACGCCAAAGGCCTGATTAAGGCTGCCATTCGTGACAACGACCCAGTCCTGTTCTTCGAGCACAAGGGCCTCTACCGCCGCATCAAGGAAGACATCCCTGAGGACGATTACACAGTACCCATCGGCAAGGCCGCGGTGGCCCGCGAAGGGCGCGACCTGACGATTGTCACCTATGGCGCGATGCTGTACGTCGCGCTCGATGCAGCGGAGATCCTGGACAAGGAGGGCGTATCGGCCGAGGTGATCGACCTGCGCACGGTGCAGCCGATCGATGACGAGACGATTCTGGCAAGTGTCCGCAAGACGTCGAAGGTGCTGGTGTTGCACGAAGCGACTCTGACCGGCGGCGTCGGAGGCGAGATCGCGAGCCGCATCGCCGAGACGGCGTTCGATCATCTCGACGGTCCCGTGATGCGGGTGGCCGCGCCGGATACGCCCGTGCCGTTCAGCGCCCCGCTGGAAGAAGCATTCCTGCCGAACGTGGACCGGGTCCTGGAGAAGGCACGGGCGCTGGCTGCGTACTGATTCCGGGACTCAGGCGGCTCACGGACTGTACGGCTGGCTATAGTGCGTGTTCCAGTCGACGCGGTCTAAGTTGAGGAAGCGGTGCCCCGCTCCGTCCCGGTCTGCTTCCACGATCAGGTAGGCGTTGGGATCGTAGCGGGTGGCGGCCATCACCAGGTGCGGGACCGAGAACGTGCGGCCGAACTCCGCCCACTTGTGCCAGTGCCCGCTCACCACTTGGCGCACCGTGCCCCGGTGTTTCTTCAGCAGACCGGGTAGCCCGTAGTCGGCCCGCTCGCGCTCGGCAATCAGCAGCAACGGATAGTGGATGAACACGAACGCCGGCTTGCGCTGCTCCAGTTCCGCCTCGAACCAGTTCAGTTGCTCTTCACCGAGGCTGCCGAAACGCTTGTTGAATCCAGCGTGATTCGCGTCCCAGGTCGCCCCGAGGAAGTTGTTCAGATGCACGAACTTCCAGCCGTGGAGATCCACCGAGTAGTACGGATTCAGACCGAACTTGCGGCGGAACAGCTCGTGTGACGCTTCGCGCGGCATCTCCGGCACGTCGTAGTCGTGGTTGCCGAAGCCCACGTGGACCGGCATGCGGAAGCCGTCGGTCAGCTTCTTGGCACGGTCAAGCCGGGTTTCGTTCTGGAAGTAGAAGTCGGGGTCGGGCGAAGGATAGTCGTGGAAGTAGTCGCCCACCAGGAAGACGGCTTCGAGCGCCGGCTCCAGACCGTTGAGGAAGTCGCGGGCCGTGGTTAGGCGTTCAGTGGTTTTCCGGATGGACTCTGTATCGAGCGGGCTATTCTCGGGACCCCGGTAGAGGCCGTCGATGATGTGGGTGTCGGCGATGACGCCGAACCGAAAACTGCGCCCTGCCGCGAGGGCCGGGGCGAGGGAGACCAGTCCCCCGCCCCCGACTTGCAGAAAGCCCCGGCGATCCATCGCTAAAACACGTACTTCAGCGCGAACTGGATCTCGCGCGCCGGGAAGGTGCTATTGATCGTTCCGAACGCGCCGCTCGAACGGTTGCCATTCGGCGAGGTGAAATTCGTCCGGTTGAGAGTATTGAACATCTCCGTGCGGAACTCCAGCCGGTGCGATTCGGTCACCAGGAAGTCCTTGTGGATGCCGAGGTCAAGCTGGAAGAAGTTCGGGCCACGTACGATGTTGCGTCCTGCGTTCCCGAACGGGCGGGACGGGTCGGTCGGCAGCGCCACAGTGTCGCGGTTGAGGTAGTTCAGGTGCGACCGCTGGCCCTCGGGGGTGACCGGGTCGCCCAGCAGGTTCGGCCGGTACGACGGGGCGCCGCTGACCTGGAATTGCGACGCCGGGCTGTAGGTGAGGTTCACCGGCAGCCCACTGGTCATCGAATTGATCGCCGTCAGCCGCCACCCGCCGATGAACGCATCGGCGATGCGGGGAATATCCGCACCGAACTTGCGCCCCCGGCCGTACGGAAGATCAAAGATGACCGTCGTCGTGTTGTTGAAGGGCTGGTTGTACCCCGAAACACCCCTTTCGTTGCGGATGTCGCGGTAGTTCACGCGCGAGTTGTCGCCGTTCTGCGACTCCAGGTGCCCGGACGCGTTGTCGATCGCCTTCGACCAGGTGAACGAATTCAGCAGGTAGAAGCCGGCATCGAAACGGCGTTCCACCTTGGCCTGGAGCCCGTGGTAGTTCAGGAAGCCGCCGCCGAACGCGGACTGGATGTAGCCGAAATCCTGAATCGGCCGGCGGAACTGGAGGGCAATGTTCTGTCCCGGCTGATTCGGATCAGCCTGGTTCAGGTCTCCCAGGATCATGAGGCCGACACCGCGGTTGCCCACGTAAGCCACGTCGAGCACGAGGTTGCGGGTAATCTCCCGCTGGATGGTGAAGTGCCAGTTCTGCACGTAGGAAGTGCGGAAGTCGAACGGAATGTGGTTCGTCCGGACGATGGTCTGGTTGACGTTGGCGAGCGACAGGAAGTCGTTGGGATAGCCCTGCTCAGTTGGCCGGAAGCAGGTGTCCGGCCGCTGGTTGAGGGAGGTGCAGAGCGGCATCCCGCCGTTCGGCATGGCGGGCGCCACCTGGTTGCTGAACGGGTTCAGAATGAACGGCAGGTTGAACGCCAGGAGGTTCTCGCCGCCCATCCGGTTGAAATGGATGTAGCTGATGCCGTATGCCGACCGGATCACGGTCTTGGGCATCACCTGGTAGGCCAGGCCGATCCGCGGAGCGAAGTTGTTCTTGTCGGGTTGGACCAGCGCGCGGTTGAAGGTCGAGCCTGAACTCGCCTGAATCAGCGTCCTGTTGGACTGATCGAAGTTGGAAATGCGGTTCTCGCGTTCCCACTGCGGCGAACCGTACTCGTAGCGCAGACCCGCGTTCAACGTGAGCTTCTGGTTCACACGGAAATCGTCCTGCAGATGGAGGAAGTGCATGCGCTGGCGGTAGCCGACGATGGTCGCCGTGCTGCGCTCGTAGCGGGAGCGCGCGCCAACGAGGAAGTCGGCCAGGAACTGGAGGTCGTTGTTCGGCGTGCCCGGCGCCTGGCTGAAGCGGCCGGCGTACTGGTCGCGGCCGTACTTCGGATTGAAGTCGTCGATGTCGGTGTTCACCGCCTGGTACTCGTATCCGGCCTTCAGAGTGTGGCGGCCCGCGATCTTCGAGTAGTTCACCTTCGGATTGAGGACCGACGGATTCTGGAACTGCGGATTGCTCGACTGGACGCCGAGCGCGGTGAATCCGTTAATCGCCTGACCATAGATCCCACCTGTGAAGCGCGGATCGGACGGCACGTTGGGGAACCCGTACCGCTCAGCCACGCCTTCGGTGCCGACGAAGATGGGAAACTTGCCGCCGTCGGTGTGCGAGATCCCCATGCGGAACTCGAACAGAGACGTGGGGTCTACGTTGTAGGTCGACCCGAACGCCACCTGCCGGTTCATCACCCGCACGTTTCCGTTGCTGTCGCCGCCGGAAGGCCCCGGGATGGCAGGCGGTTCGAACGTGTTCAACTCGCGGTGGCTGTAGCGGGCAAACAGCGTCATTTTGTCGTTCACGTAGTAATCGAAGCGGCCATCGCCTTTGTCGCTGTTGTCCGTCCGGGAGGGCTGGCTCTGGAAGTTATTCGCGGTGCCGGCGCCGGTGGGCGTAGGCAGCCCGCCCAGGACATCGAGGGCGAACCGGTTGACCTGGGAGGCGGGAATCACGCCATTCGCGTACAGCGACCCGTCATAGGGGTTGCGAATGGGGATCCCGATATTGCCGGTCCGGTTCTCGACGCGCGGCAGCGTGGCGAAGCGGATCGCGCGCGACACGCGCCGGAAGCCCTCATAGTTGCCGAAGAAGAACATGCGGTCCTTCACGATAGGGCCGCCCAGGGCGGCGCCGAACTGGTTCTGGATCAGGACCGGCTTTTCGTTGTTGACCGGCTTGAAGAAGCCCGTGGCGTTCAGCTTCGTGTTGCGCAGGAACTCCCACGCCGCGCCGTGGAACTCGTTGGTGCCGGAGCGGATTGTGGCGTTGATGATCGCGCCGCCGGCACGTCCGTATTCGGCCGAGAAGTTGTTCGTCTCGAGCCGGAACTCCTGCACGGCGTCGGGTGAGATCTGCACGACCTGGTTCGAAAAGCCCTGGTTCGAGGTGCCGTACGCGTTATTGTCAACGCCGTCGACGATGAAGTTGTTCTGCGACGAACGCATGCCGTTGACATTGAACGATGCGTCGCGCGACGCGGCAATACCCGAACGCCGGACGCCCGGAATCAGCAGCGCGAGATCGGCATACGCGCGGCCATTGAGGGGCAGGCCCACAATCTGCCGCTGTCCGACCACCTGGCCGCGGCTGCTGCTGTCCGCTTCCAGAACGGCGGCGGCGTCGCTCACCGTGACGCTTTCGGTCACGGCCCCAACCTCGAGAGTCAGATTGACGCGCTGCCGGGCATTGACGGTCACTGTGAAGTCTTGGGCGACTCCGGTCTTGAAGCCTTGCGCCTCGGCGGAAACGCGATAGGGGCCGGGCTTAACGTTGAAGAACTGGTACGTGCCATTGCCATCGGTCTGGGTATTCTGCGAAACGCCTGTAGCGATGCTGGAAAGCGTGACTCGGGCGCCCTGAATCGGCAGGCCGGCCGGGTCGTCGACCTGGCCAAGTACGGAAGCGGTTTCGAACTGCGCCAGAACCGGGAGCGCGGCGCAACAGAGCACCGCCGCCGCCACGAGCAGACGCGCCCAAAGCGAGAGAGTAGAAGTTGTCATAAGTAAAGAGAGACCTGAAAGCGAATCGTTCACAGAGTAGCAGGCGAACTTTTCAGGCTGATGTGCATCAGGTTACGGAATCGTGACGGGCGGGACACGGCTTCCGATGGTGGATAATGAAAGGTCCGGGCCCTTAGCACAGCGGTTAGTGCAGCGGACTCATAATCCGTTGGTCGTAGGTTCGAATCCTACAGGGCCCACCAAACCAAGGGCTGACTAACCCTGGGCTTCTGACGAGAACGCTGCCAGATTCCGTGCGACCGTTTCCTGCGGGCCGGTCAGCGACAGAATCTGCTGGACTCTGGCCGACCAGGAATTCTGGCTGAGGAACCCCTCGATGACCCCATCGTCGACCTGCTCCCAGCGGGCCCGGCCCACCGCCTCCACGAATAGAGCCGGAGTTGCGGCGAGTGTGACGTAGGGCAATTGCTCCAGTTCCTTGAGCGGCGTCGAGACAACGGGCAACTTCATCGCCAGATACTCAAACACTTTGAGCGGACTGACCGCCTGGGTCAGTTCCGAAGGCTTGAACGGAATCAGGGCCACATTGGCGTTGGCGAGGTAGGGCGGCAGATCCCGCTGAGCCTTGAGTCCCAGGAAATGGAGGTTTGGCGTTTGTCCGGGGCATTGGCCGTGATAGTCGCCGATCACGACGACCGCAGCCTTGGGATAGGCATGGGCCACGTCGAGGAGCAGTTGCCAGTCAAACCAATGGCCCCACAAGGCGCCGACGTACAGGATTGTGAACTCCGCCTCGGGCATGTCGGCGGGACGCGGGTGCGGGCGCCAGGAGAAGAGGCGGCGGTTGACGGCATTCGGGACGTAGTGCACCTCGTTCGCGCCCATGGCCCTGAGCCGGTCCGCCAGCGAGGCCGCCGACGCCAGAAGGTGGTGGCTGAACTGGACAAACTCCTGCTCGGTGGCAAGGGAATACCAGTCCCCGCCCAGCGACGACCGCCAGTCATCGATGAGGTCGTAGAAGATCGTCACGCCGCCGGCGCGCAGTTGCTGGAGCGGGGTTGCGAAGTCCGGGTGCGGAAACTCCGCGATGGCGAATGCCGGGTGGTCAGGCAGCAGGGTGGAGAGAAACCATCCGGCGTCGAATGTATCGAGGGGATACGTCTCGAGACGCGGGTGGGCGATGCGCAGCTTCAAATCCACGGTTTCGTACCGGGGATACCGGTTCAGGAACACGACCCGCCATCCCTGATCGAGGAGTTCGAGGGCAAGTTGCGTCGCACGCTGCCCGCCCCCGGAATCGTCAATCGGCACGCCCGAGAAAATGACCGCCGCGCCCTGCACGCCGGCGTACCGCTTTTGTGTGATCGCTGGCCGGTTCCGGATACCTTGCACATAGCCGGCAACCCGCGACGCAATCACCACGTAAAGCAGGCCGACTTTGCGCAGGGAATCAACCCAGGAAGCGTCTTTCGAACCACCATAGGCCCGGTCAGCCGCCCGGACACGGTTCGCGAAGTAGACGGCGGCGCCGGCCAGGACCGCTACAACCGCGATCGACCGGAATCCGGGCGGAAGCAAAGAAACGGCCGCGAGGGCGGCTGCAAGGACTGCCAGCAGAATGGCGGCGCGCCGGAGAATCCGCCAGTCCGCTACGTAGCCTCCACCGTGCAGTCCCGCTTCGCCGTCGCCGTAGCCATAGCGGTAGGCCTGTTTGGCGACCGCGCGCCAGGTCGGCCGGCTCTCCCAGTAGACAATCGCATCGGGCTGAGCCACCCAGTGGCTGCTTTCATTGCGCAGCCGGGTAGCGAAGTAGGTATCCTCCGCCCACATGGTGAGCCATTCCGGATAGCCGCCGACGGCTTCGAAGGCCTGACGCGCGAACGCGATTGTCCGCGAGGAGGGCAGGTAAGAATGGAAATCGACCGCGTGGCGGCGCGCCACGAATAGCTCTGCAACGGTTCTCTCAAACGGATTGCGGACTTTCGGCTCGGTCCAGCCAGCCACGACTTCGGTCTCCGGATCCGCCTCGAACGGTCCGATCAGACTTTCCAGCCACAGCGGATGAACCCGGCATCCCGCGTCCGTGCAGGCGATGACCGCGTGGCGGGCGTGGTGGATGGCGACATTCCGTCCCCGCGCGATGTTCGCTCCAGGCTCCACGATGACCTCGACGGAGAACGGCGCCGTTTCGCCAAACCGGCGGATTGCCTCCACGGTTCCATCCGTCGATCCGGCGTCGACAATCACCAGTTCGTCCGGGTGCCTGGACAGGCGAACGAGGGATTCAAGCCACCCGCCGATGGAAGCGGCCTCATTGAAGACCGTGGCAATCAGCGACACGGCGACCCGCCGGCGCTCGGCCGCGCGCATGGATGACGCCATGCGGACCCGCGACTTCGGTTCCAGGGTCAACAGATCCTTACCGAAGCCATGAATGAGCGCGCGCGTCTGCCGCGGAAGCAGACCAACAGCAATCTCCCACAGCGCTTCTTTTCCCTGCGCCAGGAGCGAAAGAGCGACAAACCAGGGGCGGCGCCGTGCCGCCTCGAGGCTCGCCGTGAGCACGGCGATGTAGTCTTCCTTATCGCTGCGGTACTTGGCGTAGTCCTGCTCCAAGGCAGCAAGCTGCTGGAGCCGGGCGCCGGCGTGCTCGCGCAGCTCGTCATCGCGGGCCAAGCGCGCCTCGATGGCCTCGCGCAAGGTTCCCTGGCTTTGTGTCCCGAGTGCACCCCAGGCAGAGGTCATTTCGTCCCGCAGCGCCGCGGCGGTGGCCGTCAACTGCTCGCGCTCGCCCGTGAGCCAGCGGACGTCCTCATTCTGCCGCTCCAGAGTTCTGAGAATCACGGTAGCGAGCTGGGGGGAGAACCGGACCTCGCGGGGGCGTCCCTCCATGAGCCCGATGGCGAGGTCCGCGGCTTGTTCCGCCCTTGGCGCCAGCTCGCGGCGGAGCTTTTCGGCGGCCTTGTGGAACTCCATCCGTGTGTCGAGGGCGGCTCCGAGCAGACCGGCAAGTTCCGACGCGACAAGCCCGCCCAGAGCGACACTGAATCGCTCCAGACCCACCTGCCGGACGACGGAGTCCACCTTCGGATCGTAGACGATCGGGATACATGGCACGCCCGCCCGCACAGCCGCCAGCACCGAATGGAGGCGCATGCCGAGCACGAGGTCGCAGCCGCCCACAAGGGAGAACTTCTCCTCGGGCGTCAGAGTCGCTGGAGCCAAACTGGCGCGTTCCTTGAGCTGCATGTAGGAACGTGTCCGCTCGGCGACGGCGAAATCGTTCTCCTGCAAGCGCTCCAGGTGTTGGAACGGGATGAAGATCGCCTTTCCAGGGTGCTTCTGGAGGTAGAGATCCAACGCACGCGCCACCTCCCGCTCCCAGAATGATGGCGAAACGCCGAACTCCCAGGGCCGCACCACGACCGCAATCACGGGCGAATCCGGCGCCAGAGAGTCGCGGAGACGTTTCCCGAGCGCCGGGTCGGGCTCGAACGCAAAGGCAGGGTCTCCCGTTACCTCGACATGGCCCGCTTCGACCCCAATCTCCCGAAGCAGCGCGGCGGAACCTTCGTCGCGCACGGTGACCACGTCAGCGGCATCGCAGACCGCCTTGGTAAACGCCTTTCCGTGGGCCGAAAACAGAGGCCCCGCTCCGACGCCGTACAACATGACCGGTTTGGCATGCAAAGCGCCGAAAACGGCCGGAGCCGTGTAGTAGCTCACGCCCCAGTGGCCGAACGCGAGAGCATTGTTGGGGTCGAAGCCCCAATAGTCATGGAAGAGCCCGCCGCCCCCCAGCACGACGAGATCGCTGCGCGCGATTGCGGCGCTCATCGCGATCGGGTCTGACCACAGAACCGGTTCCGCCCCCGGCAGCGAAGCTTCTCCCGAACCGGTCGTGACGCAGAATGCGACATCGGGACAGCGGCGCCGCAACTGCGCGGCGATCGTGCCGAGAATGATCTCGTCGCCGGCGTTTCCAAAGCCGTAGTAGCCTGCCAGGAAGACAGTCTTGGACGCACTCATAGCAGCCTGGACCGGCCGGCATCAGAGGTCAGACGGTGAGTTCGCGCGTGGAAACCCAAGGCAACATTGTCGCAGATTCAGGGTTGCCGTCCAGCCACGCGGTCGATGGTTTCGCGGATCACCGGCGCGGGAAGGATCCTGGCCAGTTCGAGCGGTGTGCCCTTCCCGGTGACAATGGACTGGGAGATCATCCCGAGGATCAATTGCGTGTCCCGCCAGTAGATGGGTGATCCGCTATCACCCGGACCGACCGGCAGATTGACCACGAAGGAGGCAACGGGTTGGTCCGGTAGAATCGGCGACGCCAGCGGTCCTCCCCGCAGCACCGGGAACGCGAAGGGAAGGCCCCGCGGGAATCCGATCGCCTGCAGGGGTTCGCCCGGGAGCATCCGCTCCAACACCGTCGCGTCCGCCAGGAGCGAAGCGGGCGCCAGGGTGCGGCGAACAGCTTCCGGGACTTCTACTTCCATGGCCGCGGCGTCGGCGGTCGGATGCTCCACCCAGAGTGGACGAGCCGCTGAACGGATGCGCACCGGCCACGGTAGCGGCTCCCATTTACCCCCCGCCTTCTGCTGGCGCAGGCTGACGAGGGGGGTGTCGCCTTCAATGGCACGTAGAACGTGCGCCGCGGTCACGAGGATGGTCCGCTCACCCGCTGAGCCAGGCACGGTCAGGAGGAATACGGTTGCCTGTCCGCCCGGTCCCGCAATCCGGAACGTCGAGTGCATCAGGCGCAGACTGGTATCCTGCGGCGTCTGCGCCCCGCCGGGTGCGAGCGACAAGGCTGCCAACAAGAGGATAAGCCGTGGAAGGCGCATGGTGTCCCATCCGTTGCCGCCTCCATTGTACAGTCGAACGGGTCGAATTGTTACGGTTATGTGAAGATTGTCACCATTTCGTAACCTTAGAAGCGCCCAGAAGAGTACCGAGACCGATCAGTACCCCTCCCAGGACGGGCCACACGCCGGGGGCCTCGCCGTGGATCCACCAGGCCCAGACTGGGTTCAACGCCGGTTCGAGCAGAAGAATGAGGGCCCCGTCGAAGGCCGGCAGGTGGCGGAAGCCGCGGGTCAGACACACGTACGCCAAGGCGATCTGGACCACCCCAAGGTAGAGCAGGATCGGGACGGCGGTTAGCCAGTCGCCGCTCACCGGCAGCGCCAGGGGTAGTCCGGCAAGGAACGCGAGAAGGTTGCCCGCGGCAACCACTTGCATCCCGCCTCCGCCCGCGCCTCCCCGCGCGGTGTATCGCAAGGCCGTTAATGTCAGCGCCCATGTCAGGCCGGAGGCGGCCGCGAGCCCGTTACCCAAGGCTGGGTTGGGCGCCAGCGCACCAGGAGCGGCCGGTCCGGCCACGACGGCAAACAGCCCGGCCGCGAGAACCACCAGCCGGATCGCATCGCTCTTGCGGATCCTTTCGCCGAGCAGCCAAGGCGCCAGGAGCAGCAGGTACAGCGGGGCGCTCGACTGGAGGAAGATGGCGTTCGCGGCGGTCGTCAGACGGGTCGCGAGGACAAAGAGCAGGAGCGTCGCCGCGTAGGCTGACGCGGCCGGCCAGACGCGCCGGTTCCATCCGGAACGCGCCGCGGGCAGCAGGACGAGGATGGCCACCAGCGCAACACCGCTGCGAAAACTGGCCACCTGCCAGCTCGAAAGCGCGGTCGCGGCCTTGATGGCGGCCCCGCCGGTGGAGAACAGAACCGCCGCGGCCAGGATGGAGAGGTGGGGCGTGGCGAATGCCAAGGCGTTCTCTATCCTAGCGCGGATCGCTTGCTATTATTATGTATTGGGCATGTCACAATTCCCGCGTGCGAGCCAGCTGGTCCTGACCTTGTCGGCGATTCTCGGCGGCGCGCTTCTCGGGTTGAGCCTGTTCACGTTCACCTACGCGCAGGGCGCCGCGTACCTGACAGACAACGCGGCGTCCTGCGCGAACTGTCACGTGATGCGGGAGCAGTTTGAGGGGTGGATGAAGTCGAGCCACCGCTCGGCCGCGGTCTGCAATGACTGCCACACGCCGCCCGGCTTCCTGGCCAAGTACACAACCAAAGCCGTGAACGGGTTCTTTCATTCACTTGCCTTCACGACAGGCCGTTTCCCTGACCAGATCCAGATCAATCAGAGGAATTTCCTGGTGACGGAAAGTTCCTGTGTGAAGTGCCACAGCGCAGTCGTGGATGGCATCAACGCGACGCGGGGCCACCATCGCGGAGCCCCCTGTGTGGCGTGCCATCGGTTCGTGGGGCATCACTAGAGTTCGGAGGCAATCGCACGTGGCTGATCCATCGGGTAGCACAAATCTTCGCCGCATCTTCGGAATCGCCGCCGTGACAGCGCTGGCGACGCTGGCGGTGAGCGGACTGCTGATCAATATCTACGAACGGAAGCAGGAGGCGCGCAATCCTTTCTTCCGGGTGGTCGAGATCACGGATGAAACCGAAGATCCGGCGGTCTGGGGGAAGAACTTCCCCCAGCACTACGACAGCTACCGGCGCACCGTCGATATGGAACGCACGCGCTATGGGGGCTCTGAATCGCTGCCGCGCGTTCCTTCCGAAGCCGACCCCCGGCATGTCGTCACTCAGAGCAAGATCGAAGAAGATCCGCGCCTGAAGACGATGTGGGCCGGCTACGCGTTCGCCACCGACTTCCGCGAGGAGCGCGGCCACGCCTACATGCTGGAGGACCAGACGTTCACGCGCCGCGTCACCGAGTTTTCCCAGCCGGGAACCTGCTTGCAGTGCCACGCCTCCGTCTACGTCCCGATGATGAAACTCGGCGGCGGGGACCTGTTCGCGGGTTTTGAGAAACTCAACCAGATGCCGTACGTCGAGGGGCGGAAACTTGTGCAGCACCCGGTGAGTTGCATCGACTGCCATGAACCGGTGTCGATGCGGCTGCGCGTCACGCGGCCGGCGTTCATCGAGGGCGTCCGCGCGTGGAAGGCCAGCCAGGGGATCGCCAACTACGACGTCAACACGGAGGCCACCACCCAGGAAATGCGCACGTTCGTGTGCGGCCAGTGCCACGTCGAGTATTACTTCAAGGGCGCCGAGAAGCGGTTGACGTACCCGTGGGCAAAGGGTTTACAGGTGGACCAGATGGTCGCCTATTACGACGAAATCGGGTTCAAGGACTGGACCCATGCGGAAACCGGCGCCCCGGCGCTCAAGGCGCAGCATCCCGAGTTCGAGATGTACAACCAGGGAGTCCATGCGCGATCGGGCGTCACGTGCGCGGACTGCCACATGCCCTATAAGCGCGAAGGCGGTTTCAAGATCAGCGACCACCACGTGCGCAGCCCGCTGCTGAACGTCAACCGCGCCTGCCAGGGATGCCACCACTTCTCCGAAGACGAGATGAAGTCGCGGGTCGAGGAGATTCAGGCGCGGTTTTTCCGGGCGCGCAATCTGGCGATGGACGCGCTCGTCGACCTGATCGGCGACCTCAAGGCTGCGCAAGCCGGCGGGGGACCCGAATCGGCGCTCACCACGGCGCGGGACTTCCAGCGCAAGGCCCAGTTCTTCCTGGATTTCGCCGAGGCGGAGAACTCCACAGGTTTTCACGCGCCCCAGGAATCAATGCGCATTCTGGCGGAATCAGTCGACTTTTCCCGCCGCGGCCAGATTGCGCTGCGCGATCGGAAGCGCTGATCCCGGACGCTACGTTCGCGCGGCGGCGCCGGCGCCCTTCTTGACTTTCGCGTTCACCGGCTGCGGCGCAGGGGCGGGCACGACGCGATACAGATCAGGGATCTGGTCGACCGACGAAACATAGAACCCCAGATCGTGGATGAGGCCGTCATGCAAGCCGTAAATCCACCCGTGGATCATCAGGTCCTGCCCGTTTCGCCACGCGCTTTGGACAATCGAAGTGTGGCAGAGGTTGGACACCTGGCGGGCGACGTTCAACTCACAGAGCCGGTCCAGGCGCGCGTCCGGATCGTGGATCGAATCGACTTCGGCGCGGTGCTGCGCATAGAGGTCTTTGATATTGCGCAGCCAGTTGTCGATCAGACCGAACTGGGTATTTCCCATCGCCGCCTTGACACCGCCGCACCGGTAATGCCCGCAGACGATCACGTGCTTGACCTTGAGGACCTCGATCGAATATTGAACGACCGACAGGCAGTTCAAGTCCGTGTGCACGACGAGGTTCGCGATGTTGCGGTGCACGAAGAGTTCGCCAGGAAGCAGACCGACGATCTCGTTGGCCGGAACGCGGCTGTCGGAACAGCCAATCCACAGGTATTCGGGCGCCTGCTGTGCCGCCAAGGTCGGAAAGAATTTCGGGTTGATCTGGGAGATCCGCCTCGCCCAGGAACGGTTGTTTTCCGCAAGCTGCGTCAGAACCTTCATGGCTGCCATCCTTATGCGAAAAGTGCCTGAATCGGCCGACCCTTGCCGTCGCGCGTGACGTGCACAGGCCGCTGTTCCACCTCGTACGCCAGGTCGGGTGGAATGCCAAGTGACGAGTAAATGGTCGCGTGGAGGTCTTCGATCGAGACCGGATTTTCGATCGTGCGGCAGGGCCGGTCTTCGGCCGTCTTGCCATAGAGGAACCCGCGCTTGATTCCGCCTCCGAACAGCAGCGCGGCGCCGGCGTCAGTGAAGTGGCGATGCATGCCGTAGTGCTTCGGCGCGGCGATCGTCTCCGGCACCGTGACCTGATCGCGCACCGGACGGTCCGGCTTGCCCTCCGTCATCATGTCGCGACCGAACTCACTCGCCAGCACGACAAGGGTGCGGTCGAGCAGACCGCGCTGTTCAAGATCAAGAACGAGCTGCGCGATCGGCGCGTCGATCTGGCGCTTCATATCCACGAGGCGCTGGTGGCCGTTCTCATGGGTATCCCAGTTCTTGAAGGGGATGTACTCGCTGGTGACTTCAATGAAGCGCGCGCCGGCTTCCACGAGCCGCCGGGCGAGCAGGCAACCCAGGCCGAACCGGCCGGTGTTGTAGGTGTCGTAGCTCGGTTTGGGTTCGAGCGACAGATCGAATGCTTTCGCCGCGGGAGAGGTCAACAAACGGTGCGCCGAGTCCATCGAACGAAGCAGCGACTCGCGCTGGTGCGTGCCGCCGAACTGTGCGACCGGGCTCGCTTCGACCATCTTCCGGTAGATGTCGCGCCGCCTGGCGAAGCGCTCCTCGCCCATCGAGGGCCGCACCGCGGCGGCGGCGTCTTCGGGATACGGGATCATGAACGGGCCGTACTCGGACCCGAGGAATCCTGCCGTGTGGAAGGCCTTCAGCCCGTCACTCTCGCCGCCGATCTCCATGTTCTGGCCGATGTCGATGAACGCCGGGATGTCGGGATTGCGCGGCCCAAGCGTGCGCGCGACCATCGCGCCCATGTGCGGCACGGCGACCGATTGCGGCGGGGCGTACCCGGTGTGCCAGTGGAACTGATGCCGCGAATGCAGAATGAAGCCGAGGTCACCCGCCTGATAAGAACGAATGAGCGTGCCCCGATCGAACACCGCGGCGATCCGCTCCAGACCCTGTGAGATCTTGATCCCGTCGACGGCCGTATCGATCGCCGGGAAGGTACTGAGCACCCGTTCGGCGGGGAGACCGGGGGAAAATTCGGTGTAGCGCTTGGGGTCGAAGGTCTCGGTCTGCGCCATGCCGCCCGCCATCCACAGCAGGATGACGGCGTCGGCGCGCGCCGGCGGCTTCGGTGTCGCACCTGCCAAGCTACGCGGCGCTGCGCCGGCGAGTGCGGCCAGGGTTGCCGAGCCGGTCCAATGCACGAAATGACGGCGGCTGACCGCCGCCAGAGCTTGTCGTTCCTCGCGGTTCATCCTCGTCCTCATTGCAGATACTGAAATTCCGGCAGCGCTGCGACGCACCACAGCAGATCGGCCACGCCCTGCGCGTCGAGGGTATTGCCGAGCAGTTCACGCGCGAGGGCCATCTCCTGCGCCGAAGGATCGCGCGACAATGCATGCCGGAAGATGCGGGTTGCCGCGGCGTCGGGCGACGCCGGAACCGCCACCCGCGACGTGGGAGCTTCGCCCGCCACTCGGACAAGCCGCTCCGGATCGGGCTTCTCGCCGAATACGAAGAACCGGACGCGGGGGTTGATGTCCGAATCGAGCGCATCGGCTTCGACACCGACCCACGCGCGCAGCCGCTTGTACCCTTTGCCGGCGATGCGGAATACCTGCTCCGATGGAGTCCCCGCGCGCAGTGCATCGCCGAAGGCTCCGGACCGCAACTGCGCCGGTCCGGCCGAGCCTTCCACCGGGATCTCGCGGCCATCGGCGGTCACCCACCTCGCCAGCGCCCAGACGGCTTTCACGCGTTCGGGCGAGTAGGAATCCACGTCATGGACAATCAGCCGGACCTCATCGAGATCCGCCACGTCAATGTCGCACTCCACCATTTGGCTGCTGATCTGCCCGCTGTCGAAACGGTTCGCGGGAGGATCCGGAAGCCTGCCGGCCATGGCGCGTGCGGCGCGGTCGAGGTAACGGGCGAAACCTCCGCCGTTGACGACTTCCAGAGCCTGCAGCGTGGTTGCCTCTTCGTTGCGCTCGGTGAACACCTGGTCGCGGATGGGGCGGCCCAGCGCGCGGGTCAGCGGGCTGGATGCCAGCCGCCACTCGCGGACCGGCTCGGAGGTCTTACCCTGTCCGGTGACGCGTACGCGCCATTCGCCGGTAATGGCGGAGAGCGTGTCGATGAACTGCTCGGCGGTGAGCCGCCGCGGCGCCGGACCGCGGAAGACGAACGGCTCACCTTCGGCAGCAGGCTCGGCCACCGGCCACTGGTAAGCCTGTGACGTGAGGATCGTCCCGATCAGCGCCTTGAGGTCGTAGCCGCTGGACACGAATTCCGCGGCGAGCCAGTCGAGCAGTTCCGGTGACCAGGGCTCAGCGTCCATGTCGTCGGCCGGCTCCACGATGCCGCGGCCCATCAGCCGCTTCCAGATGCGGTTCGTGACCGTGCGGGCGAAGCGGCCATTTTCGCGCGCCGTGAAGAGGCGGGCCGCCACGTCCCGTTTCTCGGCGAGCGGCGCCGCGGCCGAAACGGCGCCCAGTTCGGGATAGGGAAATATCGGCGCGGCGTACTCGCCCAGTGGGCTGTCGCAACGCACCAGTTCCAGGGGTTCATCGGAAAAGAACGCAGCCAGCCCGTAGGCGTCCTTCAGCTTCCAGCGGTTGATGAAGCTGTCGTGGCACGAATTGCACTTCATGTTGACGCCGAGGAAGATCTGCGACGTGTTCTGCGCCGCCTGCATGACCGGGGTCTGGCTGGCGTTGACGTCGCCGCGCCAGTTGACGCCGATCAGAAATCCGTCCGGGTCCGGCGTCTCGCGGGGATCGATGAGGCGGCGCGTGAACTCGTCGAACCGCAGGTTCTCTTCGAGCGCCTTACGCAGCCACGGCGAGATCGACTTGCGCGTACCGGCGTAATTGACGCCTTCGTCATTCCGGAGCAGGTCATTCCAGAACGACATCCAATGATCGGCGTACCGTGTGCTGTCGGCGAGCAGGCGGGCAACGAGGCGGGCGCGCTTGTCCGGGCTGGAGTCCGCGAGGAATGCGCCGAGTTCCTCGGGCGACGGCGGCAGGCCCCAGACATCGTAGTGGACACGGCGCGCGAAAGCGGCGTCGGAGACGGGCGCGGGCGGCGTCTCGCCACGCTCCCGGAGCACGCTCTCGATGAAGCGGTCGGCCGGGTGCGCGGCGGATCCGGCAGGGACCGGCGGTCTCGACAGGCTCAGCCTGGGCTTCCAGATGGGCGGCGCCGCCGGCGCGCCGGCGGCCGGCCGCGCTCCGTCATCGATCCAGCGGGCCAGGGCCGCGACCTCGGCCGCAGACAGCAGCGGACCCGCGGGCGGCATCGGCGGGACGCCATCGGCGCGCACACGGCGCATCAGCAGGCTGCCGGCGCTCGACCCGGGATCGATCGCTTTGCCGGACTTTCCACCTTCGAGCAGTTCCCGATAGGTTCCGGTGGAAAGGCCGCCAAACCGTTTGTCGCCGCTGTGGCAGGCAAAGCACTTCGCCGCGAGGATCGGGTGTACGTCTCGCTGGAAGTCCACCGGTTTGGGTGCGGCGGGCAGCAGAACTGCCGCGACGACCCAGAGCACAGGCGCCCAAAGTCGCATTTGCCTTGTATCTTAACGCACCCGTATCATGAAGTTGCCCATGAAACCCGTTCCGCCCAACGAGCAGCAAGCCCTGGTTAACCGCCTCGCGAAAGCCTGCGGCGGCGCCTACAGTCCCGAAACGCGCCGCAAGTATTTCCTGACGGGCCCGCAGTGGGCCGCCGCCTATCAGGGACAGGCCTTGTTTCACGCACCGACGCGTGAAGCCGTGGACTTCGCGCGCGTCATCGAGGAATTCGCCCGCATCGGCATCGGGTACTGGACCACGCACGACACGGACGTCATTCCGACCGAGGCGCTCGGCAAAGATGCTCAGTGGGAGATTACCAGGCGGATCGGCGAGGCACTTCGCAGGAACGGCGTCGCCTGCTCGATGGTCACGACCGAAACGTTCCATCACGCCGTGTGGGCGGCGAGTCCGGCGGCTGAGGCTCCTGAGGTACGGCGGTACGCGGCCTTTCGCGTGGCGAACACCGTGCGGATCGGCCATGAATTGGGTGCGCAGTTCGCCGTCTACTGGCCGGGATCGCTTGGCTACTACGTTCAGGGGGCGGTGGAGGAGACCGAGACGCTGCGCTGGTACGCCGAAGCGCTTGACGCCGCCTGCGAGGCGGACATCGAGACGGCAAAGGCCAAAGGCCGCCCGACACTGAAGCATTGCCTCGAAGCGAAGCCGTTCGAGCCGCAGGCCGAGATCCTGCTGCCCACCAGCGACGCCATGCTGGCTTTCATCGGATCCGGGCTTCTCAAGTACCCGGCGATGGTTGGACTGAACCCTGAGTACCTGCACGAACTGATGTGGGGCGCGGCGCCACGTGCCGCGCTGGCCCGCGCCCTGGTGGCCGGCAAACTTTGGCACTTCGACATCAACGATGGCTATCGCTTGAAGCACGACGTGGATATTGCGGTAGGGTTGGTGAATCCGCTCGACTGGCTCAACGTGCTCGTTCTGCTCCGCAGCCATGGCTACAACGGTCCCTTCAACCTGGACTACAAGCCCCCGCGCACTACGAGCCTGCACGGCGTTTTCAGCGTCAGTTTTCCGACGGCTGTGGACCGCTTCATCACGCTGTGGGAGATGGCGGGCGATGTTTTGTCAGATCCCGTGATCGGGGAGGCGACGGCGGCGCTCAGGGCGGGTTCAGGGGTGGTCTCGGACGACGCAGCGGAACTGGCCGCGGCCAACCGCGAACTGCTTACGCTCCACGAACTGATTGCGCACCGGATGGTGCAGATCCTGATCGGACAGCATCGGGGCCGCGTGTACTCGTTGTAGCTTTGAGACTGTATCTCATCCGCCACGGCCAAGCCGGGTCCCGCCAGGATTATGACCGGCTGTCGGAAATCGGGGAGCAGCAGGCAGTGTTGCTGGGAAAGGCGCTGCAAGACTCTGGCGTGTCGCTCTCCTCTGTCTGGTCGGGTTCCATGGTCCGGCAGCGGGAGACGGCTCGGGTCGTGCTGGAGACGATGGGGTGCTCCAGCCCACTCGCCATTGACGATCGCTGGAACGAGTTCAACCTGGACGGTCTGTGGGCTGAACTAGGGCCCAGGATGCTGGCTTCCGACACCGTCTTTGCCCGGCTGTATTCGCAGGAGCATCTGGATAATCCCACAGCCGAGCGCCGGACGACTGCCTGCGATGTCCACCTGATCCGAGCCTGGTTTGGCGGCGAGGCGGTCGAAGGCGTGGAAAGCTGGGAGTGTTTCCGCTCTCGCGTGCTGGGGGCGCGCGAAACGATTGAACGTCCTGGCGCCGCCGGCAACGTGGCTGTGTTCACATCCGCCACCCCCGCCGGACTCTGCTGTGCTTCCGCTCTGGGCATTGACGGCGAGCGGATTTTCCGTATGGCCGCGGCGCTCTACAATGCCAGCTACTCTGTGCTGCGATGGCGGCGCAATGGCTGGTTTCTCGAGAGCTTCAACAACGCCGGGCACCTGGCTCCAGCCGGGCTACTCACCGAGCGGTGACGCCACATAGTTCCCGCCGCGGTTCTCGATTGTATAGAACGCCGGACCCGTGTCGTGCGCAAACGCGCAGATCCAGCCACCGGACGCCGCGCGATCCAGCCAGTCTAGCTTGGTGTCGATGGTTTCGAGCGGAAACAGGTCGAAACCCGTCACCCAGGTAGGCTTCACGTGAGCCGCCGTCGGAACCAGGTCTGCGAAGAAACAGAACGTCCGCCCGCCCGATGACGCCAGCACCACGCGCATGTCCCGCGTATGCCCGGGCGCGCGGTGCATGCCGATGCCCGGCAGCACCTCCGCGACCGCCCCACCCAGCAGATGCATCCGCCCCGATTCGAGGAGAGGGACGTAATTGGCGTCGAGATAGCTGACGCTGTCCCGAGGATGCCGGCGCTTCGCCTGCTCATATTCACCCGCCGGTGCGTAGTACACGGCGTTCGGAAACGCCGCCTCCCATGCGCCGTTCCGGCGGACGGTGTTCCAGCCGCAATGATCCCAGTGGAGATGCGAATTGAGAACGGTATCGATGCGCTCCGGATCGAACCCGGCCCCCGCCAGGATCTCCGGCAACGGAAACGGGTCGGGCAACAACATCCGTTCGCGGGCACGGTCGTCCATCTTGTCGCCGCCGCCCGTTTCGATAAGGACAGTATGTTCTCCGGTCTCGACGACGTAGCAATTGAACGCCATCGGGACCCGGTTCAATTCGTCAGCCGGCAAGTGCCGGTGCCAGAGCGTTTTCGGCACAACGCCGAACAGCGCACCGCCGTCCCAGTGATAGACTCCGGCGCGGACCAGGGTCAGCCGGCACGAGCCGATCTCGATCGAGGACTGCACTAGCCCCCGACGAGGTTGCGGCCACGGTCGAACAGGTCGGCGACTTCGTCAGCCACCTCGCGGCCTTTCTCATAGAGGTCGCGGCCACGATGCACCGCGTCTTTCGCGGCGTCGGCAATCTTTTCCCGCCCCTCTTCGGCGCGGTGTTCCAGGTATCTCCGCGTGCGGCGCCCACTCTGCGGCGCATAGAGCAGGGCCACGGTCGCGCCCACCGCGACTCCAAGGACGAAGCACGCCAGTTCGGCGCCGGAACTATGTCGATCGGCCATAAGATCCTCCAATACCTGCTTCTGACGGCATTGTAGCGCGATATGCTGGAGCTATGCCGGAAGAAGCCGCCATGGCCACCGTGTTCCGCGCCGCCGACGCGGCGTCGCGGGAACAAGCCGAGACAATTAGCGAATATCTGCGCCAGAACGGGCTCGACGCCACGCTGATGGGAGACGACGCACCCGGGGTGGTGGTCGGCACATGGGAAGTGCGCGTGCCAGCCTCGGATGCAGCCCGCGCAGACGAGTGGCTCGCCGCCAGCGGCCTGCTCGAAGAGCGGGTGGAGACCGCGGCGCCGGCGCAGGGGGATGCGTCGCACGATTTCGACTTAGTGACCATCTTCAGCGCGGAAGCCGCCGAAGCAGAGATGGAGGCCTTGTCGATCAAAGCGCTTCTGGAGGCAAACGAGATCCCCGTTGTGATGGTCGGGACTCCACAGATTCCCAGCCTGCGTTTCTCACTTCAGGTGCCGCGGTCACGAGCCGAGGACGCCGCCCAAGTAGTGCGCGAGGCGCAACTGGCGGGTCCGCAGGCGGCCGAGGAGGCCGAAGCGGAAACTGAAGCCGGCTAGGGATTCGCAGGGGCAGACCGCTTTTTTGATTACCCGCTCTGGCCGAGGTGTCTGTCAACTGTCTTTTTTGAGACAGTAAGAGGAGCAGGTTGATCAGATGCCCCTGTCCAATAAGCCACTGGGTGTGCGCGGCCGGAATCGCGCGACGTTGCTGGAGATGCTGCGGAGGAATCAGGATCTCTCGCGGGCCGAGTTGTCCCGGCGCAGCGGTCTCTCCGAAGGCGCGATCTCGCGGATTGTCGGGGAGATGGTCTCCGAAGGGCTGATCATCGAGTCCGGGGAGGAGAACTCCACTGGCGGCCGACCTTCCGTGCGTCTGCGTATCGATGCGGGAGCACTCCGCGCCGCCGGCGCCGATATTCACGCCTGGCAGACACGGATGGCGATGGGAACCCTCGATGGGCGCATCCTTGCCTCCACCCACTTCCGCACACCCGGCAACCCGGAGGAAACCATCGAGCTGATCGCCACGCAGTACCGGGAGTGGCGCAAGAACACCGCACTCGAGGGTCTTGGGATCAGCGTACGGGGCATTGTGGACAGCGAAGCCGGCGTTCTGCGCATCGGGAGCGAACAGGCGTGGCATGGCGCGCAGGTCCGCCGCTGGTTGAGCGACCGGATCCAGCAGCCCGTGTACGTGGAGAACAACGTGCGCGCCGCCGCGCTGGCGGAGTACGGGCGCGCCGGCAGCGAGCAGCCGCCGGCGGCCTGCATGTTGTTCGTGCGCATCGACGAAGGCATCGGCATGAGCCTGATTCTGGACGGCGAGGTGTACCGGGGACGCCGCATGGCCGCGGGCGAAATCGGGCAGATGGTGGTGGCGGACGTTCCGGGGAAGGGCCGCCAGGACCGTCCCGGATGCCTGGAACAGACGGTGTCCAATCCGGCGATCGTGGCCGCATACCAGAGGCGCAAAGCCGCGGGCAGCCGTGCGTTGCAGGGCGAAACCGAAGTCCGGGTGCGCCGCATCTGCCACCGGGCGAACCAGGGTGAGACGGCTGCGGTCGTAGTACTGGCCGAAGCCAGCCGCGCGCTCGGCATCGCGCTCGCGAATCTCGTCTGGACTCTGGATCCGGATGTGATCATCATCGACGGCGCGATTACCGAAGCGTGGCCACTCCTGCTGGCCGGCATCCGCGAACAGTTTCCCGAAGGACGGGAGTTTCTGTCCTTCCGCCAGCTTCAACTGCGGCCATCCTCGCTCGGCGCCGACGCATCGTTGCTGGGCTCGATGGGACTTCCGTTTACGCGGCTCTTCCAGACTGGCGAACGGACCGCCCGCCGCGGCAACTGAGACCGTTCGTAGCATACTGGTACGCATGGCCGAAACGTCCTACTGGGAACGGACAGACTCGTTCGACGTCAAGATGCGGCTGCTGGCCGAAGCCTATCGCCGCAAAGACTACCGTTTGGCGCGCGCCATCGCGCACTCCCTGCGGGAATCCGTCAGTCTGGAGCAGCAGCAATACGAATCGCTCGGCGCGCCCGCGCTGGCCGCGGCGGATACCGTGCCGGTCGCCTCGCTGCCCGCTCCGTGGCGCGACTGGGCGCGCGGCTGGAGCTATGCGCGCATCGTGGCGCTGGACGAAACCGCGGGCTTGGCGCGCTCGGGTGAGCCAGTGGAATTGGTAGCCGCATTTCCGGAAGCGCAGGTCGCGTCGCTCCAGCGCGAGGTGCGCGTCGCCCGCATCGATGGCGGGGTACCGCGCGAGGTCCGCAGCCAGGTGACCGAAGAGGTCCGCCGGGGCGCCGAGCGCCACTGCCGTCTGACGTTTTTCGCCGATTCGCCCGCTCACCAGCGCACGTACTGGCTGTTCCTCCACGGCAATCCCGATGCGGAGCTGCCGGAGTACCCAACCGACCTCGCCGTCGAGGGCGAGGGCTTCGCCCTGCAGTTCGAGAACGAGCACTTTCGCGGCAAGCTGTCGAGCCAGATGGGCCAGCTCGAACGCCTTGTCTACAAGCGCGAGCACGGCCTCGAGTTGTTCGCCGGCGGCGAGGGGCACGGCGAACCGCCTGGCATCGACTGGGCGCATGACTACGTCTCAGCCGGCAACTTCCAGAAGCTTCGCGTGACGAACTGGCCGAGTTGCCCGGACTACGAAGTGCTGCGCGGACCCCTGTCGCTGACCGTGCGGCGCTGGGGATTCCCGTATTCGACCGTCCATCCGCTCTTTTCTCCCACGCGCCTGAACGTTTCGGTCGAGTATCGTTTCTTCGCGGGAACGCCCTGGTTCATGAAGGTGGGCTCGATGCACTTCATCCAGGAGACGGACGTGCACTACCTGCGCGACGACGAATGGGTGTTTTCCGGCATGTCGTTCACCGACATTGTCTGGATGGGCGGCGACGGCAAGCTGCGCACCGGACCGGTCGACAAAGGCCAGGCGGAGAACCTGTGGGCGGTGGGCTTCTTCAACCGCGACACGCGCGACGCGTTCATCGGCCTGTTCGTTGACCATACGGCCGAGAACGTGGGAGGTCTGAAGCATACCGGCGCGCCGTTGTTCTATTACAAGTGGCACGGGCACGTCTGGAGCCGCGCGCTCTTCCATGGCGCCACCATGCCCGCCGGCGCCGTCCTGCGGCAGAGGAACGCCTACCTCACGTCGCCGTTTCCCGAGCAGGGCGGGGCCGAAATGGTGGAGGGAGTCCGGCAAAGACTGCTCCATCCGCTGGCGCCTTCGGTAGCGTCTCTCCCGGCGGGGTTTGCCCCGGCCGCGCCCCAGGGGCGCCTGGCACGGCCCGGCGAAGCGGGCGACAGTCCGATATCGAAGAAACTCCTTTGGGAGGCTCTCGACGGCTGCCTGGATCAGCAGTTGTACGTCTCACGGCCAAGCGTCGTCGACCTTGGTCTTGTCTACGATCTCCGCGTGCGCGGCGACGTCGTCTACGTGCTGATGGCGATGCCGCACCGGGGGCGCCCGCTCATCGGATACTTCTCTTACGGGTCGGGAGGTAACTCGACGCCGGTCCGCGACCGTCTTCTCCAAGTGCCCGGTGTCCGCCGCGTCGTTGTCGAGCAGACCTGGGAGCCGCACTGGAACGCCAACCGGCTGACCGACGGCGGCCGCGCGAAGCTCCAGATTCCGGCCTTCTGAATGAGCGTTTCGCTGCTCTACCCGCTGAACGACTTCTACGAGGAAGCCGGCGTCACCCCACCGCCGGCGGTTCCGGTCGAACCCGCCGGTATCCCCGAACCCTCTCGCGGACTGCTGGTGCATGACCGGGATATGACGCCGACCCTTGAGGCGGCGCACGGGAGAAGCATCCATCTGCGCGTGATCCGGTACCGGCAGGACCGCGACGTCGTGTCGCGCCAGGTGTTGCTCGTCCTCGATGGGGAAGAGACGGCGGTCGCGATGGGAGCGATCAAAATCTACCTTGATCGCTTCCCGAAGCAGGCCAGGCAGCTCATCGTCGAGGGGTCCAAGCCGCTAGGGACGATCCTCCGTCTGCAGAAGATCGCGCACCACTGCCACCCTTCCGCCTATTTCGCCATCGAAGCCGACGCGGCGATCGCGGAGGCGCTGGGCGCCGCACCCGGACAGACTCTGTACGGGCGAAGAAATACGCATTGGGACGAATCAGGCCAGGTGCTGGCTCAGGTTCTCGAAATTCTGCCCTCAGGCGTATGAAAATTCAATGACAATCCCCTGCGCGGCGCGGCCTGCATTCCACCCCGGCTGCTTCCACCCTATACTGGTGTCTGGATGCGGTTCGCCGTCGACGCCCACGCTATTGGCCGGCACCTCACCGGGAATGAGGTCTACGTCCGCAGTCTCCTGAACGGATTCGCCTCGATCGATGAGGAGATGGAGATCCTCGCCTACCTGTCTTCGGCGGATGCGCGGCAGTGGGTGCCAAAACGTTTTTCCACCAGGGTGGTGTCGCCGAATCCGTTTGTCCGTCTGGGCTGGGATCTGTCCCGCCGTCTGGCCGAAGACCGGCCGGACCTTCTGCACGTGCAATACACGGCGCCCCTGAACTGTCCTGTGCCGGTCATCGTCAGCGTGCATGACGTCAGCTTCCTCGATCATCCCCAGTTCTTTCCGGCGTCACGCAGCTTCCAGTTGCGCTGGAGCGTCGAGCGGACGGTACGGCAGGCGGCTCACGTCCTGACCGGCAGCGATTTCTCCCGCGAAGCGATTCTGCGCGCCTACCGGCTGGCGCCGGAACGGGTCTCGGTCATCCCCAACGCGGCCAACCCCTTCTTCCGCCCGCTTCATATCGACAATGCGTGTGACTGGGTGCGGAACCGCTTCCAGTTGCCGACTCCGTTTGTCCTGTCGGTCGGCGATCTGCAGCCCCGAAAGAATCCGGTTGCCCTGATTCAGGCGTTCGCCCAGCTTGTGAAGGCGCAGCCGGAGTTGCGCCACCGCCTGGCGCTTGTCGGCCAGGATACCTGGTACAGCGCGAAAGTGCGCGAGGCGATCCGGGAGTCCGGGGTGTCGGACCGCATCCGTTTGCTTGGTTTCGTCACCGACGAAGACCTGCTGCATCTGTACAATGCCTGCGAAGTCTTTGTGTTCCCGTCGCTGTACGAAGGCTTTGGACTGCCGGTCCTGGAAGCGATGGCATGCGGGCGCGCCGTAGCCTGCTCGAATACGACGGCCGTGCCGGAAGTGGCGGATGGCGCCGCGATCCTGTTTGACCCGCGTTCGGTGGACGAGATCGCACGGGCGATGGCGGACCTGCTCCGCGACCCCGAACTGCGCATCCGAATGGAGCGCCTGGGGCAGCAGCGGGCGGCTGCATTCAGTTGGAACCGCACGGCGGAGAGAACCCTCGCTGCCTACTACCGGGCTGCCCAGGCCGTTCGTGTCCAGACCGGGAAGAGTTCGTCGATCAAGAGCCGATGACGCGGTTATTTCTGTTCCTCATCCTGGCCGCCGCGATCCCCGCGGAAACACCGCGCGGGTTTCCGTTTGAGGAAGGCGAGACCCTCCGCTATCAGGTGAAACTGCCGGAGGGAGGACAGATCGGAGACGCAACCTTCACCGCACGACGCCTGCCCGGAACCGCCGCCATGTGGGAGCTGGTCTTTGAGCTCGACGCATCCGTCCCGGGGTTCGAGGCGAAGGACCGGTTCCGGTCGCTCATACACCGGTATTGTTCGCTTGAGTTCGAAAAGGAATCAGTGCACGGCAGGCGCAAAGTCAGCGAATCGACGGTGTTCGACCCGGACAGCCGGGCGGCGCGACGGACCACCAAGGGCGGTGGCGGCACGTCCGAGATCGCGCTCGGCGGCTGCGGCCGCGACGCGCTCGCTTTCCTCTACTTCACGCGAAAAGAGTTGGGCCAAGGCCGTGTCGCGCCGGCTGAGACAGTGGTCTTCGGGGCGGGCTATCAGGTACGGCTGCGGTACACCGGCGAAGAAACCGTGCAGGGCAAGACGGCGGACCGGGTCGATGTGACGGCCAAGGGCCCGGCGTCCGAACATGCCATTTCGATCGCGTTCGCCCGCGACGCCGCCCGCACGCCCCTGCTGATCCGCGTCCCGCTGCCGGGCGGAACCTTCACGATGGAGCTGGCCGAGTAGCGTGCGGCTCGCTTTCGTCTCGCCGATGCCTCCCGCCAAGTCGGGAATCGCGGACTATTCAGCAACTTTGCTGGAGTTTCTCGAGCCGCTGGCCGCGTGTGAAGTCATCTGCGGACCCCACCAGGACTTCGACCCGCACGCCTGCGACATCGCGTTGTTCCAGGTGGGCAACAACGGCTTCCATGAACAGGCGTGGCGAGCGGCGCTTTCAGCCGCCGACGCCGGGCGGCCGGGGATTGTCGTATTGCACGAGGCGAACCTCCACCACCTGCTGGCCGACATCACCATCCGGGCTGGCGACTGGGACGGGTATCTGCGCGAAGTGGAGTACGACGGCGGGGCGGCCGCGCTCGCCTACGCACGCCGCGTGCGCGCTCTCGAAGTGGGCCCGGATTACGACGGTGTCCCCATGCTGCGCCGTCTGCTCGAAGCGGCGCGGGGTGTGATCGTGCATTCGTCCTACATGGCCGATGCCGTCCGCCAGGCCGGCTATCGGGGACCCGTGGCGCGCATCCCGCATGGTGCGTGGCTCCCGCAGGCCGATGCGCACGCCTACCGCGGCCGGCTGGGACTGGACGAGATCGTTCCGCTGATCGGCACATTCGGATTCCTGAAGCCGTACAAGCGCATCGATCAGTCGCTGCGTGCCGTGCGGCGGCTCATCCGCCTCGATCCGAGGCCGAAGTGGATCCTGGTGGGCGAAGAGCATCCGGAATTGCCGCTGCGCGAACGCATCGCGTCGCTGGGCCTCGCGGCACATGCGCGTTTGTTGGGTTTCGTCGATCTCGAGGATTTCACCGGGTACATGGCGGCCTGCGACATCGTGCTGAATCTGCGCTACCCCACGGTGGGCGAAAGTTCGGGAAGCCTGCTACGCGCTTTCGGGCTTGGAAAGGCCGTGCTCGTTTCCGACGTCGGCGCGTTTCGCGAGTATCCCGAGGACATCTGCCTGCGCGTCCCCGTCGGAGCCGGCGAAGAGGACACGCTGTTCGAGTATCTCAGCCTGCTTGTCTCGCGGCCGGAGGTGGCGCGCGCGATGGGCGCGCGCGCGCGCGCCTGGGTGGAGCGCGAGTGCGCGTGGCCGGTGGTGGCGCACAGATACATCGCGTTCGTGGAGGCCGTCAGCGCGGGCCGCGCCGCCGGGGAATGGGAAGCGCCCGCGGCCACGCCGGTCCCGGCGCCGGCTGCCGCGGAGCCGCCACCGTCGCCTGCCGCGGAGTCGGTACCGCCTGAGACCGTCACCGTCTGGACACCCGAACCCGAGGCGCAGGAGTACGTCGAGACGCATCTCACGCGCCTCCAGAAGACGCTCGCCATCACGCCGCCGGGTTCGTCGGCAGACCGGGTGCTCGAAATGGGCGCGTATCTGCAGATCACTCCCGCGCTGCGGTCGCGGCTCGGGTATGGCGAGGTACGCGGCTGCTACTACGGAACAGCCGGCGTGATCGAGCACAAAGAGGTGGTCTCGTCGGAGGGAGAGACGTTCACCTGCGAGATCGACCACTTCGACGCGGAGCGCGATGTGTTCCCCTACCCCGACGGCCATTTCGCCACCGTGCTCTGCTGCGAGCTGATCGAGCACCTGCGAGACGATCCGATGCACCTGATGTGCGAGGCACACCGCATTCTACGTCCCGGCGGGCACCTTGTGTTGACGACGCCCAACATCGCGTCGCTGCGCGGTATTGCGGCGATTCTGCAGGGCTACCATCCCGGGTTTTTCCACGCCTACATCCGGCCGCGTGCGCCGGGCGAGGCGGTCGACGCGAGACACAACCGCGAGTACGCGCCGCGGGAGATCCACCAGTTGCTGGAGAACGCCGGCTTCACCGTAACACTGCTCGAAACCGGGCCGTTCCGCGACGAACCGCACCCGGAACACGCCTGGGTCCGTCACCTGCTCGACCGCTACCAGTTGCCGTCGCACCTGCGCGGCGAGGGGATTTACGCGGTCGGCGCGAAGACCGGTCCCGTGCGCGAGCGCTATCCGGCGTGGCTCTACAGCTAGCAGGTGTGATAGAACCTGTTCCATGACGCGACGTACCGCCGTTGGCGCTCTCCTCGCTGCTCCTGCCATCCGCACAGGGCGCGGGAGTCCGAACGAGAAGCTCGTGGTAGCCTGCATCGGCGTGCGCGGGCGCGCCGGCACCCTGATGCGCGGGTTCGCGGAAATGACGGGAGTTGAGATCGCGACGCTCTGCGATATCGACTCGCGGCTGTTTAAGCAGGCCGTCGCCGATGTCGCCGCCCGCCAGAAGAAGGAACCGCGCACCCTCGGCGATTTCCGCCGCCTGCTCGACGACAAGTCGATCGATGTGGTGGTGATCGGCACGCCGGATCACTGGCACGCGCTACCGGCGATCTTCGCCTGCCAGGCGGGAAAACACGTATACGTCGAGAAGCCGGCCAGCCACAACTTCCGCGAGGGTCAGGTCATGCTGGCCGCGGCACGCCGCTACAAGCGCGTGATGCAGGTGGGAATTCAATCCCGCTCCGGAGCGCACTTCGCCGAAGCCATCGATTACATCCGCACCGGCGCCCTGGGGAAGGCTGTTTTTGCACGCGCGTGGGAAACGGCCGTGCAGCGTGCGATGCCCGCGCGTCCGGACGAGCCCGTGCCCGCGGGAGTCGACTACGAGATGTGGCTCGGACCCGCGCCTCAGCGTGCCTTCAACCCGAACCACTTCCACAGCTCGTGGCGGTGGTTCTTCGATTACGGGACGGGCGACCTCGGCAACGACGGCGTCCACCGGCTCGATTACGCAATCCGCGGGCTGGAAGCGGCCATGGCCGCGCAGGGACAGACGCTGGCCGAGTGGCCGGTGAGCGTCTCGGCAGCAGGGGGCAAACACTACTTCGACGATGCGCAGGAGTGGCCCGACACGCTCGTGGCGACCTGGGAATTCGGTCCGGCGATGTTGACCTACGAAATGCGCATCTGGGCGCCGAATCCGATGGAGGGCGAAGAGGAGGGCGCCGCGATCTACGGCGATCAGGGCTACGTCCTGATCGGCAACACGCGCTGGCAGGCGTACGGACCGAAGGGCGAGAAGGGTCCCGGGGGATCGAGCACCGTCGCGCAGCACGACCCCGCCCACAAACGCAACTTTTTCGAGTGCATCCGCAACGGGGGCACACCGGCCTGCGATATCGCAGTAGGCCACAGGACGTCCGCGCTCACACACTTCGGCAACATCGCCTGGCGGGTCAACCGCAAGCTGCACTTCCACGTGGCGAGCCAGTCCTTCCGCGATCCCGAAGCAGACCGTCTGCTCGGGCGCACCTATCGCAAGCCGTGGAGTCTGCCTGCAGTCTAAGCTTCGCGTCCCGGCGAGAGGTAGTGCGAGAATAGGCTGGATGCTCGACGAACAGGAATTCCGGAAGCGCGCCGACGACGCCCTCGCGGCTCTCAACCGCGCCCTCATCAGTGCCGCCGACGACTACGGCTTTGAAGTGGACTTCAACGCGGGAGCCCTCACGATCGAATTCGAAGAACCGCCGGGCAAGTTCGTCGTCAGCCCGAATGCACCCCCACGGCAGATCTGGGTCTCGGCGCAATCGAAGAGCTACAAGCTTGACTGGGACCACGTCGCGGCATCGTTCGTCCACACGGATTCGGGCCAGACATTGCTGCATCTGATCGAAGAGGCTATCGGACGCCAGATCGGCGAGGACGTCAATCTGTGAGCCCGGCAGCAATTCAGCCCGGCGCCCTGTTTATCAATGGGAAACGGGAAGACGCAGTCTCGGGACGTACGATTGAAGTGCGCAATCCGGCGACGGCTGAACTGCTGACGACGGTTCCAGACGCGGGTTCCGAGGACGTCGACCGGGCTGTGGCCGCCGCTAGAACCAGTTTCGTCAGGAAGACCTGGCGCGGATTGCCGCCGTCACGGCGTGAACGGGTGCTGTTAACGCTCGCCGACCTGATCGAGAAACACCGCGACGAGCTGAGCCTCCTCGAAACGCTCGAAACAGGGAAGACGCTGCGTGAATCGGCGGGAGCGGACGTCGGACCTTCGGCGAGTTGCTTCCGCTACTATGCCGGGTGGGTGCGCAAGATTCACGGCGAGACGATCCCTGTCGACGGCTCGTTCCTCAACTACACGCTGCGCGAGCCCATGGGAGTGGTGGGCGCGATCGTTCCCTGGAACTTTCCCCTTCAACTTGCGACCTGGAAGGTTGCGCCGGCGCTTGCGTGCGGCTGTTCAGTGGTCCTGAAGCCGTCGGAACTGACGCCGCTGACAGCGTTGCGCCTCGCCGAACTAGCGGTCGAGGCGGGGCTGCCCGAAGGCGTGCTAAACGTGGTCACCGGATACGGCACAACCGCGGGCGACGCACTGGCGCGCCACATGGACGTCGACAAGCTCAGCTTCACGGGTAGCACCCGCACGGGACGCGCGCTGCTGAATGCGTCGGCCGAGAGCAACCTGAAACGCGTGAGCCTCGAACTCGGCGGCAAATCGCCCAACATCGTTTTCCCCGACGCTGATCGCGAGGCGGCGATTAAGGGCGCGTTCTGGGGCATCTTCGGCAACAAGGGCGAAATCTGCAGCGCCGGCTCGCGGCTTCTCGTGCACGGGGACATCTACGACGAATTTGTCGAAACGCTGGCGTCGCGCGCGCGGCGGCTCAAGCTGGGCGACCCGCAGGACAAGCTGACGATGATGGGTTCGCAGATCTCGGCGGCGCAGATGGAGCGCGTCCTCGGCTACGTTCAGTCCGGCGTCGAAGAAGGAGCGCGGCTGGTGTGCGGCGGCGAGCGCGACGCCGAAGGCGCCAAGGCCAACGGGTTCTTCGTGAAGCCGACGATTTTCGCGGACGTGAAGCCGTCGATGAAGATCGCGCAGGAAGAGATCTTCGGACCCGTCCTGGCCGCGATCCGCTTCGAGAACACCGACCATGCGATCGAGATCGCGAACGGGACGATTTATGGCTTGGCCGCCGCCGTCTGGACGCGTGACATCAAACTCGCGCACCGCATGGCGGCCGAGATCCAGGCAGGCACCGTCTGGATCAACACCTACAACGGATTCGACAACGGCTCGCCTTTCGGCGGGTACAAGCAGAGCGGTTTCGGGCGCGACCTTGGGATGCACGCCATCGAACAGTACACGCAGGTCAAGTCCGTTTGGGTCGCCCTGTAGCGAGGCGGGTGAGGTCCTCGCTGTCGATCGACGGACACCAGTAGCGCTCCACGTGCTCGACCATCAATGCCGTGCCGCGATCGTGGCTGACGTAGGGCTTCTGCCGCGGGTCATACATGGAATCCGTCAGGTCGCGCGCCAGCACGACGCTCCGGCCGAGGCGCACCTGCTGGCGGATGCCGAACGGGCGTCCGAGGACACACATGTTTAGGTGCACGCCCATCAGCACGATGTTCCGGATGCCTTCCTGCTCGCAGTAGTTGTAGATCTCCTGGCCGCTGTCGCTGATGCCGTCGGGAGCCTCGATATCGAGCAGGGCGTTCTGGCGGGTGTAGCGGCGCACGCGCTCGCCCACCACGTCGTCGTCGCAGGGTTCGGTCTGATCGTCAATCGGCAGCGCGGCTTCGGACTTCGGATCGTGATAGCACCACTTGGCGATCTCGACCGGCGGGGTCGCCAGTTTGGCGTCCTGCATCCGCTTGCGCTGCGGCATGCCTTCGTACACATCCATCGTGCCGCTGGGCGCGTGAATGATCGTGACGCCCAGACGCCGCGCCGCGTGCAGCACCTGGTTCATCTTCGGGGCCATTTCCTCAACGCGCCGCTTCGACGCCTGGCAGTAGTGGCCGTCCCACATGTCACAGACAATGATCGCGGTCGCCTTGGTGGGCCAGTGGAGATCTTCCTGCACCGTGCGGGTGAGATCGCTGCCGGGTAGGGCCGCTTCACGCCGCCGCGCCCGCAAGTGGAGAGCACGCTCCTGGGCGGGCGCGAATCCCGCCGCGAGAACCAATAACGCACTTCGCCGGTTCATGGGCCGTATTGTACTGCGTTTGACGCCGCGTGCGGACCGCCACTATAGTCAATGGTTTCGCAATGCACCTGACCACCCTGGATTTCGTCGTCATCGTCGCGTACCTCGGCGGACTCACTCTGATCGGGCTTCATTTCTCGAAACAGCAGACTTCGCGCGAAGAGTATCTGCTGGGAAGCCGCAACGTGCACTGGTTGCTGGCGGCGGGCAGCGTGCTGGCGACGCTGCTGTCGACGATCACGTTCCTTGCGCTTCCGGGCGAAACGATCCGCTATGGGATTGCGTTCTCCCTGGGCCTGATCGCGTTGCCCCTGGTTGTGCCGGTGGTCAATTACATTCTGCTGCCGGTCCTGATGTCCCTGCGGATCACGTCGATGTACGAGTACCTCGAGCGCCGCTTCGATGTCCGGGCGCGATCTCTTGCCGCCACCGTCTTTACGGCGCGAACTCTGCTCTGGATGGGGCTGGTGATCTATACGTGCAGCTTCGCCGTCACGACGATGACCGGCTGGAACATCTACTGGACCATCGTCGTGCTGGGCGTCGTCACGACGTTCTACACGAGCGCGGGCGGCATGCGCACGGTCATCTGGACGGACAACCTGCAGCTCTGGATTCTGGGCGGCGGCGCCATTGCCATTCCCATCTACATCGGCGTGTCGATCGGCTCCGGTCCGGCTGCCTGGTGGGACGCGTTCTCCGCCGCTGGACACACGAAGATCGAAGTCTTCAGTTGGGACCTGACTATCCGCTTGACCGTGATCGGCGCGATGATGTCGCAGTTCTTCTGGAACGCCTGCACGAACGGCTCAGACCAGGTGGCAGTCCAGCGCTTCCTGAGCACACCGTCCCTGGCCGCCGCACGGCGCTCGATGTGGTCCTACATGGGGATGAACTTCGCTCTCAACTTCCTGCTCGTCTTCTGCGGGCTCGCGCTGTTCGCCTTCTACCACCACCGGTCCGGATTGGCGCCGGCGGCGTTTCAGGCGGAGATTGCGCTGAAGGCAGACCGCGTGATGCCCGAGTTCATCGTGCAGGAATTGCCCGCCGGCATTTCAGGCCTGGTGCTGGCGGCGCTGCTGGCGGCGGCCATGTCAAGCCTGAGTTCCGGAATCAATTCGATCTCCGGCGTGGTCGGAACCGACTTCATCGAGCGCCACAACTGGGTCGGCGAATCCGGCATGCTGCGGGCTTCGAAGATCGTTTCGGTCGTGGCGGGCGCGGCGGGCGTGCTGGTCGCGCTAGGGGTGACCTATGCGTCACAGCGCACAGACTGGAATCTGGTAGAGCTGACGCAGCGGGTCAACCACCTGACGGTGGGTCCGATCGCGGTGCTCTTCTTCTCCGGCATTCTCTTCCGCAGGGCGGGCTTCGGTGCGGCAGGCGCCGGGTTCCTGACAGGCCTGCTGGTCAGCCTCTTCGTTGCGTTTGGGAAGGAATTGTTCGGCCTGCCACAAAGCGTCTCGTTTACATGGCTCGTGCCGTTCTCGTTCAGCGCTGGTTTTGCCGCCGCAGGGCTGGCGAGTCTCATCGTCCGGCGCTGATCAAAAGTATTGCATATCTGTCGACAGTCTGACATACTGAGGAAAATTTCCTTCCAGAGGTTACGTATGCTTCAGAGCCTGCTTCCGCGGCTTCTGCTCCTCGCCGCTGTCCTTTCGCTTTCCTTGCCGGTCCTGGCCCAGAACACGACCGGTAGTATCGTCGGTGTCGTGCGCGATCCGTCGGACGCCAATATCGCCAACGCCAAGGTGGTGGTGCGCAACGAAAACACCGGGTTCACGCGAACTGTTGAAACAAATGAAGAAGGCATCTACCGCTTCCCCTTCCTGCCTGTGGGCGTGTACTCCGTGCAGGCGGAGAAGGAAGGGTTCAAGGCCCAGCGGCAAACCAGCATTCGGATCGAGATTCTCCAGGTGCGTTCGGTAGACTTCCGGATGGAACTGGGTTCGGTCACCGAAACCGTAACGGTCGAGTCCACGGCGCCGCTGCTGGAGACCGAGACCTCGCAGGCGGGCGAAGTGATCAAGGGCGAACAGATCGTCAACCTGCCCCTCGGCGCGCGTCAGTTCCTGCAACTCACCTACCTGACGCCGATGGCGACGCCGGCCACGGGCGACTTCCGGTCGAACGAGATCAACCGGGAGACGGCGATGCCGGCCGCCGGCGGACAGCGCCCGGAGCAGAACAATTACCAGATCGACGGCATCGACAACCGCGAAAGCGGGCCGGAACAGCCTCGCACTCAGCGCCTCTGTCGAGGCCGTGAGCGAGTTCAAAGTGCAGACGGGCCTCGCGCCGGCGGAGTTCGGGCGCGGAGGGGGCGTAATCGTCAATGTAGCCACCCGCAGCGGCACCAACGAATACCACGGCTCGCTATATCACTTCTTGCGCAACAACAAGTTCGACGCCCGGCCGTTCTTTTCTTCGCGCACCAGCCCGCTGAAGCGGAACCAGTTCGGCGGCTCGACGGGCGGCCCGATCAAGCGTGACAAGTTGTTCTTCTTCGGGAACTACGAAGGCTTCCGGGAAGCGGCCACGGGCAACCCGCCGGTGGGGCGCGTGATGGATGAGAACGAACGCAATGGGACGTTCACCGGAGCCATCCGCGATCCGTTCGCCGGCGGCGCCGCGTTCCCGAACAACACGATCCCGCGCAATCGTATTGACCCGATCTCGCTGCGCATCCTGGACCTGGTCCCGATGCCGAACAACCCGGATCCGGCGCGGAACTTCATCTTCAACGACGTTCCCTCCGGACGCACGAACCGGGACTACGCCATCGGCCGGGTCGACTACAACATGAGCGAGAAGGACATCGTCTACGGCCGCTATCTGTACAACGAGGAAGAATTCCGCAGTCCGCCCACGCTGCCCGCGCCGGCGCTCTCGAACGGCCGCCGGACAACGCTGCGCGCGCAGACGGCCAGTGCCCACTGGAACCGGGTGATCTCCCCCTCGCTCATCAACAACCTCAACCTCGGCTACACGCGATACGCCAACCAGGTGGCGGGGTTGAACGCCTTCGTGCGGGACTTCGTCACGCCATCCGGCATTACGAACACGTTGTCTGCCACCGATCCCCTGTTCTGGGGAACACCGAACGTCTCTGTGCCTGGCTACCTGTTCACCGGCGAAGTGACGGGCAACTTCCGCACGATGAACACCTACCAGATCCAGGAAAGCCTGCTCTGGAATCGCGGCAAGCACACGATCAAGGCCGGCGCGGACTTGCGCGAGATCCGGACGTGGATGTTTTACACAGGTGGCAACGGGTCCACGTCGTTCGCCAATCGCTACTCTGGCCAAACCGGCTCCGACTTCCTTCTCGGCTACGCGTCCAACACTACGAAAACCGCTCGCGCCACGCAGTGGAACTCCAAGATCCACTACGGCGGCTTCTTCATCCAGGATGATTGGAAGGTCACACCGACACTGACCCTGAACCTTGGCCTGCGCTACGAGGTGGAGAGCGCGCTACGTCAGGTGGATAACGGCGGTCTCGGGTTCGATGTCGGCGCGGGCACGATGCTGATCTCCCGCCTCGCCACCAATCTCGCCGCGATCGAGGACTTCTACACGAACGTACGGCCCGACGTGCCGATTCGTATCGAGGACCGCCGGGCTCCGTATAACGCCGACATCAACAACCTGGCGCCGCGCGCCGGCTTTGCCTGGAGCTTCCGCCCGCGCTGGGTCATGCGCGGCGGCTACGGCATCTACTACGATTCGCCGCAGATCCAGTCGCTCGCCTCGACAAACGACTTCGCGCCGAACACATTGCGGCCGATCTGGACGGGAGCGCCTCCCACACAGCTTCCGGATCTCGGCTACAACCCGGAGGGCAACGTCGCGCCGGAGGAGACGCTGCGCCGCGCTCCGCTGACGATTTTCCCGTTCCTGTCGCGCAATTTCCCGTACGGCAAGATCCAGCAGTGGAACCTGAACATGCAGTATCAGGTCAGCAATACCTTGATGACCGAAGTGATGTATCAGGGCTCCAATGGGGTCAACCTGCTCGGCTTCGACAACATCAACTTCCGCGAGCCAGGCCCCGGGAATGTGCAACAAACCTTGCGCTTCCCGCAGTTCGCCCGCATCCAGGCCGAGGACATGTGGGGCCGCAGTTTCTTCCACGGCCTCGGCGTCAAGGTGGAGCAGCGGCCGGTGCACGGGTTCATGTACCTGATCGCGTACACCTTCTCCAGGTCGATTGACCTGGCGTCCACGTTGAATCAGGGACCGCAGTGGGTGGATCCGTTCAACCGCAACACCGCGCGGGGACCGTCGGACTTCAACGCGCCGCACCGCTTCAGCGCGGCGTACGAATACCGGCTGCCGATCGGCCGTGGAAGGCCGTTTGCCTCGGATGTACAGGGCGCCGCTGACAAGTTGATCAGCGGCTGGGGCGTCCGCGGCATGACGTTCTTCCAAACGGGTCTGCCCCAGAACGTCTCCATGGCGCTCTCGCGCAACGCCACCTGTGCGGTCGCTTGCGCCGCCCGTCCGGACCGCATCGGCGATGGCAACCTCTCGAAGGACGAGCGGACGCTGCAGCGATTCTACGATGTCAGTGCTTTTCGCCTGATTGCCCCGGGCGGCGCGGATCGCCGCGTCGGCAATGCCGGACGCAACATCCTCACCAGCGCCGGACTCGCCCAGTTCGATCTCCAGGTCTTCAAAGACACCCGCATCCGCGAGGGTCACAGCCTGGAGTTCCGCTGGGAGATGTTTAACGCGTTCAACCACACGAACTGGGGCGGGGCGGGTACCAACATGGAGGCGCCGCAACTGTTCGGAGTAATCAGCTCCACACGCGCGCCGCGCATCATGCAGTTCGCTCTCCGGTACCAGTTCTGATGCGGCTCGTTGCTTCTCTCCTCTTCATTGGGCTCGCCATCGCGCATGGTGGCGAGCCCGCTTTTCTAAACCTGCTTCCGCCCAGACCCGGAAACCCACGGAACACCGAGGGCGACTTCATCCAACTCAAGGATGGCCGTCTCCTGTTCGTGTACACGAAATTCACCGGAGGGGGCGGCGATCACGACGCGGCGCATCTCGCCGGACGCTATTCGAGCAACGGGGGCCGCACCTGGACTTCCGACGACGTCGTGGTGCTGGAGCGCGAAGGCGACATGAATGTCATGTCCGTCTCACTGCTGCGCCTGCGGGATGGCCGCATCGCCCTGTTCTACCTGCGCAAGAACTCCGAGACGGACTGCCACGTCTGGATGCGGACATCGAACGACGAGGCCCGCACCTGGAGCGAATCGGTACGCGCGGTCACGGACTCGGGTTACTACGTCCTGAACAACGACCGCGCCGTCCAACTGCGCAGCGGGCGAATCGTCCTGCCGGTGGCGCTCCACACGGCCGATAGCCAGTGGACGGGCCGCGGTCTCGGCATGGTGTATCTCTCGGACGATGCCGGCAAGACCTGGCGCCGCAGCAAACAAGTGGTCGAATGTCCAACGCCGAGTCCCACTGGATTGCAGGAGCCGGGCATCGTCGAGTTGAAGGACGGGCGCCTGATGATGTTCTTCCGCACGCGCCTGGGCAGCCAGTACATCAGCTACTCGCGCGATGGAGGCGACACCTGGACCAAGCCGGGGCCATCGAAGCTGCTGTCTCCAGTCTCTCCCGCATCGATTGAGCGCATTCCGAAGACCGGCCACCTGCTGGCTGTTTGGAACGACCACACAGATATCGACGAATCGTTTCGCGCCCGCGACACGGGCGAGACAGCCTCGGGCGGCAAACGCACGCCGCTCACAGTGGCGATCTCCCGCGACGAGGGCAAGACGTGGGAGAAGAGGAAGCACATCCGTGACGCGCCGGACGGCTGGTATTGCTATACCGCGATTGACTTCGTCGGGGACAACGTCCTGCTGGCGTACGTGGCCGGCGGCGAGGACAGACTGGCGCGCTTGAGCCGGACCCAGGTCGCGGTCCTACCCGTGGAGTGGATCTACCAGTAGAACGATGCGGCGCACACTCCTGCTCGCGCTCGCGTGTGTCACCCTTGCCGCTGAGAGTCCGCGCTACCTGAACTATGGCCGCGAGGGCACAGTGGTCCCCCTGACGAAGCGGTCGGGCCGCGGCGTCATGATGGCGAGCCCCGTCGATTGGGACGGCGACGGCGATCTCGACCTGCTGGGCGATCAGCGCATCTACGAGAACGTTGGCGGCGTTTTCCGGAAGCAGCCGCTGCTTCCATATCTGCGCTGGGCGAGCAGTATTCATGTAGCCGACGTGAACGGCGACGGTCTGTTCGATTTGATTGAAGGCGGCTGGGCGAGCGCTGAGATCCGCGTCCATTTCAATACGGGGCGCGCGGGAGCGCCGCGGTTCACTGAGCCGCGGCTCGTCGTGCCCGTGGCCACGATCGAGGCGGCGCGTCCTCAGGGTCGCAAGAACCCGCCGTTGTTTGCGATCCCGTTCGCCGCCGACTGGAATGGCGACGGTCTGCCTGACCTGTTGGTTGGCACACGTGACATCTGGACCGACTACTTTCCCTTCCACCCGGCGCGGGGCATCGTGACAGGACGCACGGCGTTCGGCCAGCTTCACGGCGAGATCTACGTGCTGTTGAACCGGGGCAGCCGCGGCGAGCCACGATTCCCCAAGGCCGAGCCGCTCCTGCTCGACGGCCATCCGCTGACGGTCTACGGTATTTGCGGGCCAACCACCGTGGATTGGGACGGAGACGGCGACCTCGATCTCCTCGTCACGCAGGAGGCGATGCCTCCGCTGTTGTTCCGCAACGACGGCGGCCGGTTGAAGCGGCCCGAGGTCCTGCACCTGGAGTATCCAGGCATCTACAGCAAGATGTCCGTCATCGACTGGGATCGCGATGGCCTGTGGGACCTGCTCGCATCGAGCGAAGACGGCGATTTCGTGTTCTACAACACCGGCGCCGCGGGAGATCCCTACTTTTCCGGAAAGTACGAGGCGCTGCAGGAGACCGGCGCGGATCTTTGGGCTCCGGGCTTCGCCACGCCGAACGCTGTCGATTACGAAGGCGACGGCGACCTGGATCTCGTCGTCGGCAGCGACGATGGCGACTACAGGCTCTTCCGGAACATCGGGACGCGCACGAAGCCCGCGTTTGCGCCGCCGGAGTTCCTCCGTTACTCCGACGGGGAGAAGCTTCAGGTGCGGGTGGACCTGGGTCGCCAGCCACAAGGCGCGGTCGAGCGCTTCTGGGGTTACTCGTCTCCGGTGCTCGTGGATTGGGACGGCGACGGCGATTTAGATCTTCTCTCCGGGCAGATCGGACGCAGCGGGTATCCCTTGTTCGAGAACACCGGCAGCCGCCGCGAGCCTGTGTGGGCGAAGCCGCGGCTGCTCGAAGCAGGGGGCAGGCTCATCCGGACATCCGGGCATGCGCGTATGCGGCCCGCACCGGTCGACTGGAATGGCGACGGGCTGATAGATCTTGTGGCGGTGACTGAGGGCTACGACTACAAGCTCTACCTGCGCCGCCGCGCTGAGGACGGCGCACTGCTGCTCGACGCAGGACGCACCCTGCGCTTCGCGGACGGAGCGCCCGTCCGCTTCGCCGAACCCGGCGATATCGTCGGGCGCCGCGACTCGGTCGTTGTCTTCGATTGGGACGGCGACGGCGATTGGGATATCCTGACGGGGTTGAACTCCGCGACAGAGGGTTTTGTGTTCCTGGAGAATACCGGAACCAACGCGAACCCCTCGTTTGCGGCGGCGAAGGAAATGACAACGCGCGACGGGCTGGGGCTTCGCGACGCCGCCAAGAGCCTGCTCGAAGGCTTCGGCCACAATCCGAACCTCGATGTGGCGGACTGGAACGGCGACGGCGTTCCCGACCTGGTTGTGGGACAGGACATGGGGTTTGTCCTGTTCTTCGACGGTACGACGATTCTGCCCGCACCGCGGAGGAGCAAGTAGTCCGATGCAACCGGCGAGACTGTTTGAACCATTTCGGACCCAAACGCTGAAGGAGAACATCGGCGAGCTGATCACGGCTGCGATCCTAGAAGGAAAACTGCGGCCGGACGACCGCCTGAACGAGAGCGCTCTGGCGCGCGACCTCCAGGTGAGTCGTGCGCCGATTCGCGAAGCGCTTCAGCAGTTGGAAGAACAAGGCCTTGTCGTAAACATCCCGCGGCGCGGCATGTTTGTCGTGAGTCTGTCCGAGGAGGAGTTGCAGAAGATCAACAGCCTGCGGATCCTGCTGGAGGCCGAGGCGTTGCGTCTCTGCCGCGACACCCTGACGCAGCAGACCGAAAAGAAACTGCTTCAAGCGTTGGAGCGCATGGAACGCAAAGGGATGACGGCGATCGAAGCGGCGCGTGTCGACCTCGAGTTCCACCGGTGCCTCTGGCAGACCACGGGCAACGAGTATCTCGAGAAGACGCTCACCAGCCTGACCGCCCCGCTTTTCGCGTACTCGATCGTCACGCTGCCGGGTGCGGCGACGGTGCGGTGGATTCTCGATTCGCACCGTCCGCTGATCGAATTCGTCCGAAGGAAGACAGGCACCCTGTCGGCCGAGCACGTGATGGCAGAGCATCTGTCTCACGCGTGGAAAAAACCGAGCCGGTATGCCTCACAGGAGCTTCTGAAACGATGAGCAAGCGCGCCGGCGTTGCCGGCTTCCTCCACGAATCGAACACTTTCCTTCCGGTCCCGACGACGCTCGATCACTTCCGGTCCACGAGTTGGCATGAAGGGGCCGCGCTGATCGAGCGCTGGGAGGGCGGCAATCACGAGTTGGGCGGCCTGATCGACGGCGCACGGGACGAAGGCCTCGAAGTCGTGCCGTTGCTGGCGACGTTCGCCGTCCCAAGCGGCGCTCTGACGGCCGAGACGTTCGACGCGATCGCCGAAGCGATGCTGCGCACGCTCGATGCCGCGGGGCCGCTGGACGGATTGCTGGTGGCGCTGCACGGCGCCACGGCCGCGGACAACTTCCCCGATGCCGACGGCGAGATGCTGCGGCGGCTGCGGGAGCGCGTGGGTCCGGACCTGCCAATTGTCACGACGTACGACCTGCATGCGAATGTGTCACCGGCGATGGTCACCAACGCCAACGCTTCGGTGATCTACCGCTCGAACCCTCATCTGGACCAGCGGCAGCGGGGTCTCGAAGCGGCGCGGCTCCTGGCCCGTACGCTGCGCGGTGAGATCCGTCCCGTGCAGGCGCTGGAGACGCCGCCGCTCATCGTCAACATCTCAAAGCAGTACACGAGCGAGATGCCCGCCAAAGGGCTCTATGACGACCTCGAAGCGGTCCTTACCTGGCCAGGCATTCTGTCAGCCAGCGTGGCGATGGGGTTTGCCTACGCCGACGTGGAAGAGATGGGGACGTCTTTTCTTGCGGTCGCGGACGGGGACGCCGAACTGGCCCGCCGCGCAGCCCGCTGGATGGCGGATCGTGCCTGGGCACGGCGCGAGGAGTTTATCGGCAACCTGCCGTCGCCGGAGGAAGCCGTGCGCTATGCCGCGGGCGCGAAGCAGACGCCGGTGTCGCTGATGGATGTTGGCGACAACGTCGGCGGCGGCAGTCCCGGCGATTCGACGATCCTGCTGGCGGAAGTTCTGCGGCAGAATGCGCCGAATGCGCTCGTGGTCCTGTACGATCCGGAAGCCGTCGCCGCATGCGTGCACGCCGGAGTTCGCGAGACCGTCGAACTCGCCGTGGGCGGCAAGACGGACCGCCTGCACGGCGATCCGGTGCCCGTCCGCGGCCGCGTACGGACAATCTCCGACGGCTGCTATGAGGAGACGGCGGTCCGCCACGGTGGATGGCGATTCAACGATCAGGGTGTGACGGCGGTCGTCGAGACGGATCAACAGCACACGATTGTCCTCACCAGCCGCCGCATGGCGCCGATGAGTCTCGAACAGATTCTCAGTCTCGGGATCAAGCCGGAGCGCAAGCGGATTCTGATCGTCAAGGGCGCCGTGGCGCCGCGCGCGGCGTACGAACCGGTATCGGCAGAGATTGTGACCGTCGATACGCCCGGCGTCACCGGAGACGATCCGGCGCGCTTCGACTACCGGCGGCGGCGGCGGCCGCTGTTCCCGATCGAGCGCGACGCGGCCTACTGAACGAAATCGGCTTCCTTGAGCCCGACGCGGAGCGCGCCCTGCATCGTCGTGATCCAGAGTTCGCCGGGACGCGGCTCATAGATCCAAGGGTACGAGAGCCACTTGTCTTTCTGGCGCGCGATGACCACGGGCGCGGTCCAGGTCTTGCCGTCATCGTTTGAGAAGGCGAGCGACAACTCCTCGCGGTGCAGGCTGGCCGGCCGTTCGGAGAACGAGTCCCCGCGGCGACGGTACGAGTGCTGTCCCTCCGGATACAGACGATTCCAGGCGAACGCCAGGCGTCCGCTGGCAAGCCTCTGCAGGAAACCGGGAGCGCTGGAGGCTTCGACCATCGTGGGACCGAAGGAGTGCCAGTAGCGGCCCTCATCGACGGAATGAGCCTGCCAGAAGAAATCCCAGTTCGTGCGGAGCAGCATCCAGAGGCGACCGTCGCGCAACTCGGTGAGCGTGGGTTCGATCGAGCCATCGTGGTGCCCGCGCCCGCCGACATCGAGTACATTCCCCGGGTTCCAGGTGAGGCCGTCGTCGTCGGACGAGTAGGTGATCGTGTAGTGCCGGGCGCGCAGCGGGTCGAGGTTTTGAGCGGCCAGCACGACGCGCCCTGAACGCGTCTGGATCATCTGCCGGATGGCTCCGCAGTAGCCGCGCTGGACGATGCGGGCATCCTGCCAGGTACGACCTTCGTCGAGGCTGCGCATGGTCCAGACGTGGAGGTAGGCGCCCTCCTGAGGAGCGTTCTTCGCTTCGTCCCATGCCCAATGGCGGTCGGCGATATTCATGAAGGCAAGGATGATGGCGCCGCTCTTCGTACGGACCAGAGCGCGCTCGTTGCTCACTTTGAGTCTCTCGCCGGCAGCGAAGATGGGGTGTGCCTGCCACGTCCAGCCGTCGTCTTGCGTGATGAACGCCTCGGTCTCGACGACGGTCAGGTCGCTGCCGTCGGCAAGTTTGACGTAGGGAGCGGCCTTCAAATGCTCCATTGGCAGGACCTTGGGATGGAGCACCAGCGGTGCGTCCTGTGCCGCCAGCAGGAAAGGAAGGAGAAGCGTGAGCCACTTCATGGCTTCCAGTGTCTCGCACAGAGCACCGCCTGCCCAAGCGAAATTCCACCGTCGTTTGGCGGCACGCGCTGGTGCGTGAAGACTCGAACGTCCCTCGCTTCGAGAAGGCTTGCGGTGCGTTCGGTGAGGTAGCGGTTCTGGAACGTGCCGCCGCTCAGCACCACCTGCGTCACACTGGCTGCCGCGGCCGCGTCGACGATCCAATTGGCCAGCGCGTTGTGGAAGCGCAGGGCGGCGCGGGCGGGATCGGCCACCAGGGCGCGGATCAGGGGCCGCCAGTCGCCATTGGGGAGCGGATAGGCATCGTCGTCCGGCGCTTCGCGCTGCGCACGCTCTTCCAGAAGCATCGCGGCCTGGCCCTCGAACCCGTTGCGGCGGGCGACACCAGTCAATGCCGCGACCGCGTCGAAGAGGCGGCCCATGCTGGACGCGACCGGGCAATGAATGCGCCGCTCGATCATGTGGAGGATGGCTGGTGGGGTGTTGTCCAGCGCCGGCAGACCGCATTCGTGCAGCAGACTGGCCGCGACGCGCCAACCTTCCTTGACGGCCGCTTCGCCACCGGGCAGCACGAACGGCCTCAGCCACTGAAAGCGCTCCATGCGGCCGCCGGTTGCGAAGAACATCTCGCCGCCCCAGATGGCGCCGTCGTGTCCGAACCCGGTGCCATCCCAGGCGACGCCGAGATAGGGCTCGCGAACGCCGTTCTCGGCCGCGCACGCCGCAACATGGGCTTCATGGTGCTGGATCGAGACGACGGGCAATCCCTGCGCGCGCGCCCAGCGCGTCGAGTAGTAGTCCGGATGCAGGTCGCAGGCGATCAGGTCGGGCTCAAAGCGGTACAACCGCAACAGGTCTTCGATCGCGCGTTCGAAGGCTTGGCGCGCCTCCGGGGTTTCGAGGTCACCGACATGCTGGCTGACGATGACCTGGCGGCCCAGTGCAATCGCGATCGTATTCTTGAGATGCGCACCCACGGCCAGGACCTTTGGTAAGTCCTCGCTGACATAGACCGGCAGCGGCGCATAACCCCGCGCTCGGCGCAACAGCATCGGGCGGCCGCGGGACAGGCGTTCGAGCGAATCGTCGCACGGCCTGGCGATCGGCCGGTCGTGATCGAGGAACGCGTGGGCGAGGCCGCCGAGGCGGTCGTGCGCCTCCGGGACGGCCGTGGCGATCGGCTCGTCGCTGAGATTGCCGCTGGTCGCGACGACCGGGTGGGGGAAGGCGTCGAGTAGCAGGTGGTGCAGGGGAGAATAGGGCAGCATCACACCCAGGTAGGGCGATCCCGGCGCGACGGACGGAGCCAGGTTTGCATCCGGAAGGCGGTCCAGCAGGACGATCGGCGCGGCGGACGAGCACAGCAGCGCCGCCTCGCGATCCGACATCCGGCAACAGTGCCGCACGTCTCCGGCATTCCGCATCATCAGCGCGAAGGGCCGCTCCTCGCGGCGTTTACGGCGGCGCAATTCGGCGACGGCCTCTTCGTTGCGTGCGTCGCAGAAGAGGTGATACCCGCCGATGCCTTTCATCGCAAGGATCCCGCCTCCGGCGAGAACCGCCGCGGCTTCGGCGACAGGACCGGACAAGCTGGGGCCGCACGCCGGACATGCCACGGGCTGCGCGTGGAACCGGCGGTCGGCCGGATCCCGGTACTCCTTCTCGCACGCCGGGCAAAGCGGGAAGGCGCGCATCGTCGTCTTGGGCCGGTCGTACGGAACGTCGGTCACGATGGTGTAGCGGGGACCGCAGAGCGTGCAATTGATGAAGGGATACCGGTAACGGCGGTCGGCCGGGTCACGCATCTCGGACAGACACGCGGCGCAGACCGCCAGATCGGGCAGGACGGCCGCACTGATCTCGTCCGTCTCTGTGCTCGGCTGGATGACAAACTCGACGGAGCCTTCGGGCGCGAGGTGGACTGATTCGGACGTCAGGATCACGGCGGGCGCGGGCTTCTCTTCGAACAGACGCACCGCGAACTCTGCGACGCCGTTGGGAGCGCCTTCCACTTCCGTCACGAGCCCGGCGCTCGAGTTCGAAACCCATCCTCCCAGACCGAGTCCGGTTGCCAGCCGGTAGACAAACGGACGGAATCCGACGCCCTGCACCGCGCCCCGCAAGACGAAACGCATCCGCTCTCTTCGCACGATGTTCGCAGTGTACAGTGAGAGAGTGTTTGCCCGCCTGTTTGTCCTGCTGCCGTGTCTCGCCATCGGGTGTCACTCGGGACCGGCGCAACCGGCTCCGACCTTCGGCCACCGTGTCGTCAACGTGTATCCGCACGATCCAGGGGCATTCACACAGGGCTTGGCCTACCGGGGCGGCTTTCTCTACGAAGGGACCGGGCTGCACGGGAAGTCCGTCATCCGCAGGGTGGAGCTGACCACGGGACGCGTGCTGCAGCAGGCGCTCCTGCCCGCGCGCTACTTTGGCGAAGGCATTGCGCTTTGGAAGGACCGGCTGATCCAACTCACGTGGCAATCGCAGATCGCGATCGTCTACAACCGCGAGACGTTCCGCCAGGAGGCGTCGTTCGTGTACGAGGGCGAGGGGTGGGGTCTGACGCACGACGGCAAGCGGCTCATCATGAGCGACGGGAGCCCGACGCTCACGCTGCGGAATCCGGAGACCTTCGAGCCGGCCGGCAGGATCGAAGTCACCGACGCGGGCCGGCCCGTGAGGTACCTCAACGAACTCGAATGGGTGAAGGGACGTATCTACGCAAACGTCTGGCAGAGCGAACAACTGGCCGTCATCGATCCGCGAAGCGGGCGTGTCGAAGCGTGGATCGACCTGACGGCGCTGCGCGGACAACTCGGTCCACACGGCGAGATCGATGTTTTGAACGGCGTCGCTTACGACGAAGCTGGCGACCGGCTGTTCGTGACGGGCAAGCTCTGGCCCAAACTGTTTGAGATTCAGGTTGTCGAGCGGCCGTGAGACGGATCGGCCTGCACGCACGCAGCGCGGGTTCGCTCGCCGGCACCGCCGAACGCGCGCACGACCTGGGCGCGAACACTCTGCAGATTTTCACGTCGAGCCCGCGCATGTGGCGGGGCTCCACGCATTCGCCCGCCGAGATTGCAGCCCTGCGGCGTGTCCGGGAGCGCCTGGACCTGGCGCCGCTCGTCGTTCATGACAACTACCTGATCAACCTCGCCTCGGCCGATCCCACAGTGCGGACGCGATCCATCGAGACGTTCCGGGGCGAGTTGGAGCGCGCAGCGCTGATCGGCGCCGAGTACCTGGTGGCGCATCCGGGAAGCGCGAAAGGGATCGCGGTGGAGCAGGCATTGGCCAACGTGGTCGAGGGCATCGTCGAGGCGTCGCGGGGACTCGATCCCGGCGGTCTGACGCTTCTCCTCGAATGCACAGCGGGGGCCGGGGCCGCTCTCGGGGCGCGGTTCGAGGAGTTGCGCGCACTGCGGGAGGTCACGGCCAACCTGGTCAATGTTCCGGTGGGGTTCTGCCTCGATACGTGCCACTTGTTTGCCGCCGGGTTCGATATTGCCACTCCTGGCGGACTGCGCCAGACGGCGGCGGAAATCGGCGATGTCCTGGGATGGGATCACGTCAAGGTCGTGCATGCCAACGACTCCAAGGGGGCGCTTGGCTCCAGGCTCGACCGGCATGAGAATATTGGAGAAGGGCAAATCGGAAAAGAAGGTTTCCGCCGTGTCCTGGCGCATCCGGAGTTCCGCCGGCTTCCTTTCATCCTGGAAACCCCCATGGAAACGGACAACGACGCGCGCCGGGATATCGACATGCTCAGGACTCTATGCCAGAGAAGCCGTACGATCACACAGTAATTGAGGAGAAGTGGCACCAGCACTGGGCCTCGGGAGAGCACTTCCGCGCCGAAGAGAACGCGGAGAAGCCGAAATTTTACGTACTGGAGATGCTGCCGTATCCCAGCGGCGCACTCCACATCGGCCACGTGCGCAATTACTCGATCGGCGACGCGCTGGCGCGCTACAAGTGGATGCGCGGTTTCAACGTGCTGCACCCGATGGGCTGGGACGCGTTCGGGTTGCCGGCCGAGAACGCCGCCATCAAGAACCAGACCGCGCCCGGCGCCTGGACGCAGCGCAACATCGAGGCGATGAAGAAGACGCATCGCCGCTTTGGCTTCAGCTATGACTGGGACCGCGAGGTCGCGACCTGCGAGCCGGACTATTACCGCTGGAATCAGTGGATCTTTCTAAAGATGTACGAGCGCGGACTGGCCTACCGCAAGAAGGCGCTCGTCAACTGGTGTCCTGAGTGCGCGACTGTACTGGCCAACGAGCAGGTGGTGGATGGCTGCTGCTGGCGCCATGAGCTGACGCCAGTCGAGCAGAAGGCGCTCGAGCAGTGGTTCTTCAAGATCACCGCGTACGCCGACGAGTTGCTGGCCGACATCGCCAAGCTGGAAGGCGGCTGGCCGGATCGCGTGCTGACGATGCAGCGCAACTGGATCGGGCGATCTGAGGGCACCGAGGTCGATTTCAAACTCGAAGCGACCGGCGAGCCGATCCGCGTGTTCACGACGCGTGTCGATACGATCTATGGCGCGACCTGCGTGATTCTGGCGCCTGAGCATCCGCTGGTGGAACGGCTGGCCGATGAGATGGGCAAGAGCCGGGCCAAGGCGATGGTCGACGCCCGCGCCGGCCAGGATCCGGGCGAGATCACCAAGGAAGGCTTCTCCACGGGAGCCTACGCACTGAATCCGTACAACGGCGAGCGTGTCCCGATCTGGGTGGGGAACTTCGTGCTCATGACCTACGGGACCGGCGCAATCATGGCGGTGCCCGCGCACGATGAGCGCGACTTCGAGTTCTGCAAGCAATACGGCATTCCGATCCGCCCGGTCATCCGGCCCGCCGATGGCGCGTTGCCGGCCGATCCCAAAGAGGCATTCACGGAGTACGGCGTCGTGGAGAACTCCGGCGAGTGGAATGGTCTTGACAGCGCCTCCGCGCGCCGCCGCATGACAGAGAAGGCCGAGCGCGAAGGGTTCGGCCAGGGCGCGGTGACGTTCCGCATCAAGGACTGGGGTGTGTCCCGCCAGCGCTACTGGGGAACGCCGATCCCGGTGATTCATTGTGCGACGTGTGGCGTCGTGCCGGTGCCGGAAAGCGAGCTGCCGGTGCTGCTGCCGCTCGATATCAAGATTACGGGGACCGGCCGCTCCCCCCTGGCCGACGTGCCGGAGTTCGTGCACGTGGCTTGTCCCGAGTGCGGCGGCGAAGCCCGGCGCGAGACCGACACGATGGATACGTTTGTCGACTCGTCATGGTATTTCTTCCGCTACTGCGACTCGAAGAACGATCAACTTCCGTTCGATCCCAAGCGCATTGCGTACTGGTTCCCAATCGATCAGTACATCGGCGGCGTCGAACACGCGATTCTGCACCTGATCTACTCGCGCTTCTTCACGAAGGTCCTGCGCGATCTAGGCTTGATCGCCATCGATGAGCCGGTAACGAATCTTTTCACGCAGGGCATGGTGATCCGCAATGGCGCGAAGATGTCGAAGTCGAAGGGCAATGTCGTCGCCGCGGATGATGTGGTGGAGAAGCATGGCGCCGATACGGCCCGGCTGTTCGCTTTGTTTGCCGCGCCTCCGGAAAAAGACGTCGACTGGATCGATGCGGGGGTCGAAGGCCAGTACCGGTTTCTCGGCCGTATCTACCGCTTCGCGACGCGCAACGCGGGCGGAGGACTTGAGACGACCGGTGAAGCGGACCGCCGTATCCTGAGGCGGCTGCACCAGACGATCGGCAAGGTCACCGACGACTTTGAGACACGCTGGCACTTCAACACGTCGATTGCCGCGATCATGGAGTTCGTCAACGATCTGTATGGGGCCGAAGGCAAGCTTTCGAAAGCGGCAGTCGCCGAGATTCTTGAGAAGCTGGCACTGCTGATTGCTCCCTTTGCGCCGTACCTGGCGGAGGAACTGTGGGAGGAGCAAGGACGCCAGGGCCCCGTGTTCAAGCAGCCATGGCCCGAGGCCGATGCGGACCTGGCGCGCGAGGACGAAATCGAAGTTCCGGTGCAGGTGAACGGAAAGCTGCGGGGACGCGTGACCGTGCCGGCCGGCGCCGCTGCGGACGCGATGGAAGTCGCGGCCCTGGCTGACGAGAAGGTTCGCGGGTTCCTCGACGGCAAGCAGCCCGTGAAGGTGATTGTGGTGCCGGGCAAGCTCGTGAATATCGTGGTGCGATAGGAGAGTTCCATGGAGAAGCGCAGAGAGTTCTTGCAGGCGGCGGGGGCCGCGTTCACGACATCCTTGTTCACGGGAGCCGTCCGCGGCGCCAATGACCGGCCGCGCGTGGCCTTCATCGGGATGGGCCGCATGGGCATTTCGAACATGACCGCCGCGATGCAGCAGCCGGGCGTGGAGATCGCCGGGGTCTGCGACGTGTACCAGCCGCACCTGGAGCGCGCCGTCGCCGCCAGCGCGCGCGGGCCGAAAGGCGAGCCTGAGGTACGGCCAGCCGCCAAGGGCTACAAAGATTTCCGCGAGATCTTCGCCGACAGAAGCATCGACGCGGTTTGCATTTCGACGCCGGACCACTGGCATGCCTACATGGCCGTCGAGGCGTGCAAGGCAGGCAAAGACGTCTACGTCGAGAAGCCGATCTGCGTGGCGATCGAAGAGGGCCGCAAGATGGTCGATGCCGCCCGCAAGTACAGCCGGGTGGTACAGGTGGGGACGCAACAGCGCTCGGGCGTACACTTCCAGAAGGCCTGCGAGATCGTACGCAGCGGCGAGCTCGGCAACGTGACCTTTGTCCGCACGTGGAACTACGGCAACCAGAAAGAAGAGGGGATCGGCAATCCTCCGGATGGCAGTCCGCCGCCGGGCCTGGACTGGGATCTGTGGCTTGGCCCCGCGCCGGAGCGTCCGTTCAATGCGAACCGTTTCGGCGTGGACCCCAACGCGTTCTCGCACTTCCGCTGGTTCTGGGATTACGCGGGCGGCATGATGACCGACTGGGGCATCCACCTGCTCGACATCGTCCAGATGGCGTTCAACGAGGCACAGCCCACGGCGATTACGGCGCTGGGCGCCAAGCTGCAGATCAAGGACAACCGAGATACGCCGGATACGCTGCAGGTCACCTACGAGTACCCCGGGTTCATCGCGACGTACGAGAACCGCGTCTGCAATGCGCAGTCGTTCTTCAACCAGGGCTACGGCATCGCGTTCCACGGGACGAAGGCGACGCTGCTGGTGGACCGGGCGCATTATCGCGTGCTTGCCGAGAAGGATTCCGGTGTGGCGGAAGTCGAGGAGAAGGCGTCGAACAACAGCAACCTGGCGCATTGGGCGAACTTCCTCGAATGCATCCGGACGCGCGAGCGTCCTGCGAGCGACATTGAAATCGGCCACAAGTCGACCTCGACCGCGATTCTGGGCAACGTCGCACTGCGCTCGCAACTCAGGATCGATTGGGATGCCCGCACCGAGCGCGTCGCGCAGGCCGCCGCGCGGCGCTGGCTGCGGCGCGACTACCGCAAGCCTTGGAAGCTGGAAGTCTGACGCCGTGATCATCGATCCCACGCAATACGAATCAACGTCCGTCCGCGAGCTGCTGGACGCCGCCGAGAAGGGAATCGTTCCGCTCGATCACCGCTTGCTGCACCGGCTGCTGGACCGGCCGGAGGGCGTCCTCGACGAGATCCTCGCGTTCGTGTCCGATTCGGGCGACGAAGAACTCATGATCGAGGAGGAGCTGTTCGCCGTCTTCCAGCACCTCCGGGATCCTCGCTGCCTGCCCTGGGTCGTGGGCCGCCTGCGCCGCGCCCCGGACGATTTCGCGGAGGAAGCAGTCGATCTCCTGCGGCAGTTTGGGCCCGAAGCGGTGCCGCTGCTCCTGGAGTGGTTCGCGGAAGACGGCGAGGCCGGATTTTTCCTGGCGGCGGCCAACCCGGGAGATTCCCGGGTCCTCGATGCGCTGGTTGCGCATCTGGATATGGACGCGTCGGGGGCGGCGTTCTGCCTCACCGTTTTCGGGGATCCGGCGGCGATACCCAGGATCGAGCAGAAGCTGGCCGCCACCGCGGAACCGGAAGCGCGGCAGGAACTCGAAGCGGCGCTCCGGGAACTGCGGGAACGCGGTCCGGAGCCTCCCCCGAAACCGTACAACATCTGGGACGATTTCCCGGAAGAAGCGCTTCCCGACTTCTATGCGTTCAAGGACGAGGAACTCATTGAGTTCCTGGCGAGCCCGGAGGCAGCCTACCGCACGGGCGCCCTCGAGATGCTCTCGCGTCCCCGCCTGGAGCGCGCCCATGCCGACAAAGTGCTGGCGCTCGCCGAGAGTGACCCGGAGCCTGCCGTGCGCGGCAAGGCCTGGGAAGTGCTTGGCGACCGCTGGGAGCAACGGGCGATCCAGTCCAGGATCCTCGCCAGGTTGCGGGACGCGGAAGCGCCGCCGGTCGAACGCGCCGGGGCGCTGGTCGCCGCGGCGGGCCCCTTGGGGAACCGCGCCGAGATCCAGGATCTGATCCAGCGGTTCTATGACGCGGAGGCGACCCGCCTGCAAGCGATGCGGGCGATCGTGTTCAGTGGCGAGCCGAAGTTCGCACCGGTCGTATTGGATAACCTGCTGGCCGCGGATCCATCGCTGGTCCGCGAGGCGATTCAGGGGGTCGGATCGCTCCAACTGGCCGAAGGCGCGCCGGATCTCGTGCCCTTTTTCGAATCCCACACGGACCGCGTCCTTGCCCTCGAGGCGTACGCCATGAGCGCCCCCGCGCAGCTCACGCGCAAAGGCATGCGGCAGCTTCTCGAGAAAATGGAGCGGCTGGCGGGAGGCTTCGAAGAGGCCGAACAGGAAGCGGTGACCGAGGCACTCAATCTGCGCCTGGAGCGCGCGGACCTTGAGCCGCTGTTCGACGAAAAAGGAGAGATGATCCCAGCACCTTTGGAGATCGTGCGGCAGAAGACGGGCCGCAACGACGCCTGTCCGTGCGGCAGCGGCAAGAAGTACAAGAAGTGCTGCGGCGCCTGATCTAGAGTTCGAGGCGGCTGCCCTTGTACACCGTGACCGGGGAGCCCTCGGCGAGGAACGCCGAATCGGGCGGTCCGCTGAGGGCCGCTTCGAAAGACGGGCCATAGACGGTCGCCGCGTCGCAATCCAACTCGCCCGAGGTCACTTTCCACACGTACCAGCGAGGATGCTCCACGTGGTATTCGACGGTTGCGCCATCCGGCTGGGGGGCGTAGCCCCAGTAATGCTCGGTGATGAACTCTTCGATGCTCCCGGACTCCGGCAGGGCCGGGTCGCCCGTGGGGGTGACGGCGAGGCGGTTCCAGCGCGTGGTCTGCCACTCGTATTCGACGCAGCGCTCATCGTCCCAGTGGCGCATCGGGAGCGCGACGTAGTTCTCGTTGTAGAACGTGCGCGCGACCCAGGCCACGGCCGGCTTCGGGACGATTTCCTTGGCGAATACGACGCCGCGCCGCCATCCTTCGGGGGTCGCGCGCCGGACGTAGAAGCGGAGGTTCACTTCCTCGAAATCCTCGTGGCCCGGGACGGCGACGCCGAAAAGCCTGGTCCGAAGAAACAGGAAGCCGACCATACTGACGTAGGCGGCGCCGTCCCAGGTATCGAGTTCGGTTCCGGCGGGAACGAGGGGCGCGAGGATGGCGGGGTCCACGCGGTAGTTGAGCATCGCCAGCGAGCGCCATTCGGCGGTGAGGAATTTCTCCATCCATTCCAGTATGTGCGAGAGTTGAATTGAGATGAGGGTCATCGGCGGGGAATTCCGTTCGCGGCGCCTCCAGTCGCTTCCGGGACCGCACCTCCGGCCGACCCCGGATATCCTGCGGGAGGCGCTGTTCGACGTGCTGCAGCAGCGTGTCCCCGGCTGTGTGTTCCTGGATGCGTACGCCGGGACCGGAGCGGTGGGCATCGAAGCGTTGAGCCGCGGCGCCGCGCGGGCCATCTTTATCGAGAAGCACCGTGGGGCGCGGCGCGTCCTCGAATTGAACCTGGCGGCGCTGGGACTGACGAAACGCGCGACCGTCGTGCCTGGAGCGGCCGGAGCGTCGCTCGCGCGCCACGAGGCCGATATCGTGTTCCTGGATCCGCCCTACCCGCTGGAGAACGAGTACGCTTCCGCGCTGGCGATCTTGGGGCAGCATCCTCCGCCGCTGGTGCTGGTGCAGCACGACAAGCGGTTCCGCCTGGCCGATTCGTACGGAGCGCTGGAACACCTCCGCACGCTGAAGCATGGCGACAACGTGGTGAGCTTCTTTGCCCCGAAAGACAACGGACGATAAGGGCTACAACCTGATCCGCCCGCCGGAAGGCGTGCCCATCAAGGCGTGGACGAAGGGCGTGCCGCTCGAAGAGGAGGCGCGCAAGCAACTGCTGAACGCCGCGGCGCTGCCCATCGTGTACAAGTGGATCGCGGCGATGCCGGACGTGCACTGGGGCATCGGGGCAACGGTGGGAAGCGTTATTCCGACGCGCAACGCCATCATCCCGGCGGCGGTGGGCGTGGATATCGGCTGCGGCATGATGGCGGTGCGGACCGACATCGCGGCGTCGCAGATGCCAGACGATCTGAAGACGCTACGGGCCGCCATCGAGCGCGCGGTGCCGCACGGGCGCACTCATCGCGGCGGACCGGGCGATCGGGGAGCATTCCACGACGTGCCGGCGCATCATCTGCCTGTGTGGCAGGCCATGGAGTCCGGCTACCGGCGCATCATCGAACGGCACCCCAAGCTCAACCGGGGCAGCCACGTCACCCACCTGGGCACCTTGGGGACGGGCAACCACTTCATCGAGGTTTGCCTGGACGAGATGGACATGGTCTGGTTCATGCTGCACAGCGGGTCGCGCGGTGTCGGGAACCGCATCGGGACGTACTTCATCGAACTGGCGAAGGAAGACATGCGCCGGCACCTGGCCAACCTGCCCGATGCCGACCTCGCTTACCTGACCGAAGGGACGGAGCATTTCAACGACTACGTGCACGCGGTCGGCTGGGCGCAAGGCTACGCGCGGGCGAATCGCGAGCTCATGATGGAGAACCTGATTGCAGTGCTACGGCGGACCGGCACGCTGCCGCCATTCTCAGCCGAAATCGAAGCGATCAACTGCCATCACAACTACGTCGAGCGCGAGGAGCACTACGGCGCCGAAGTCTTCGTCACGCGGAAAGGCGCCGTACGCGCGCGACGCGGCGACATGGGCATCATCCCGGGCAGCATGGGCGCGCGGTCGTACATCGTGCGCGGTTTGGGGAACCCGGAAAGCTTCATGAGTTGCAGCCACGGCGCGGGACGCGCGATGTCGCGCAACGAGGCAAGGCGCCGGTTCACGGTAGAGGACCACGCGAAGGCGACCGCGGGAGTGGAGTGCCGTAAGGACGCCGACGTGATCGACGAAACGCCGGCCGCTTACAAGTCCATCGACGCGGTGATGGCGGCGCAGCGCGACCTGGTCGAAGTGGTGCACACGCTGCGCCAGATTATTTGCGTGAAGGGCTAAAACTGCGTATGATCAGCAAGCCGAGCACTATTGCGCCAGTGATGGCGCCAAACAGAAAAACGCCCCATGGATAACCTTCCGGTTCGACGTAGTAATTCACGCCGCTCTCGCGAAACGCATCGTAATGGGCGGTGTAGTTCGGTGGACTGACTGTCACGAGCCTTACCGAGTGATCCTTGCTCAACCCGCTAAGGACGTGACCGCGAACGATCACCTTGGTGAGCTGTCCATCTTGAGCCGCCTCTACGAACTCCGGGAAGCCGAGCATCCGTTCCGGAACGGTCTTGACCGATCTGACGACCGGCCACAGCAGAACCAGAACGACCGCAACAATAGCAAGGGCGGCAATCCTGGCGACTCGTGCCACGGCAATGCTCCTACAGGTAAATGGGTTCGAGCACCTTCGTCACGTACGCCCCGCAGCGCTCGTAGCTGTAGCGCGGACCCTTGCGCGCGGTGTCGAGATCGACGCAGCTCCAGCCCTGGTAGTTGATCTCCTTCAGGATCTTGTGGCAGGACGGAAAATCGATCTCGCCGTCACCCAGATCGTAGATGCTTGAGAAGAACTTCGCCGATTTCGAGTCCTTGGCGTGGACCCGGCCGTTGTCGAGGACGACGTCCTCGGTGGGCGTCGTCCACTTGGCGTCCTTGTAGTCCATGAACATCATCCGGTCCTTGTAGCGCTGATAGATCTGGACGACGTCGCTGCCGCCGAGGTGCAGGTGGGCGGTGTCGGGCGAGAAGTGGAACAGCTTGGGATCCGTCATCGCCATGCACTTGTGGACCTCTTCAGGACCCTCGACCATCTGGTCGAGGTGATTGTGCAGGCCGGCCTTGAAGCCCATCTCTCCGGCGACTTCGCCGAGGCGGTTGTAGCAGTCGCACATGGCCTTGAAGCCGGCTTCGAGGTCGGAGCCTTCCGGCATACGCGACGGGGAAAACACCACCAGGTGCTTCGCGCCGAAGATCTTGAGGAAGTTCATCGCCTCTTTGGCGCGTTCAATGAAGTCGTCGTGCTGGGCGGGATCGTTGGCGGGACCGCCGAATGAGATCGTGGCCACGTGCAGGTTGCGCTTGGAGATTTCGCTCTCCATCTGCTGGGCCGTCATGTCGTAGGTCTTCAGGATTCCCGGAAAGCCCGTGAGCCGGATGCCGATGAAGCCGGTATCTTTCATCACGTCGAGGATGTCGGTGAACGGCACCGGACGGAAGTGGCTCCAGAGGCCGGCGGAGACCGCCCACTTGACGTTCTTGTTGGCCGGAAGCTTGGAGGCGGAACACGCCAGCGAGGCGGAGAGGGCGGCGAGGAAGGCTCGTCGATTCATCGTGGATTCCTTTTACAAGTAGATTGGCTCGAGCTTGTCTACGACGTAGGCGCCGCACCGCTCGTAGCTGTGCCTTGGACCCTTGCGCGCCCGGTCCAGATCGACGCAGATCCAGCCCTGGAAGTTGATCGATTTCAGAATGTGGTGGCAGGACGGGAAGTTGATCTCGCCATCGCCGAGGTCATAGATGCTCGAGAGGAACCGGGCTGAGCGCGAGTCCTTTTCGACGACGCGGCCGCTGTCCAGCACGAGGTCCTCGGTGGGCGTAGTCCACTTGGCGTCTTTGTAGTCCATGAACATCATGCGGTCTTTGTAGCGCCGGTAGATCTCCACCACATCGCTTCCGCCGAGATGCAGGTGCGCGGTATCGGGCGAGAAGTGAAACAGCTTGGGGTCCGTCATCGCCATGCACTTGTGGACTTCCTCGGGGCCTTCGACCATCTGGTTGAGGTGATTGTGCAGACCCGCCTTGAACCCCATCTCTCCGGCCACCTCGCCGAGCTTGTTGTAGCAATCGCACATCGCCTTGAACCCGGCGTCGATGTTTGAGCCCGCCGGCATGCGCGAGGGGGAAAAAACAACGAGATGTTTGGCGCCGAAGATCTTGAGGAAGTTCATCGCCTCGCGGGCGTTCTTGAGAATGGTGGCGTGATTCGCCGGGTCCTGCGCAGGGCCGCCGAAGGAGATCGTGGCCACATGCAGGTTGCGTTTGGAGATCTCCTTCTCCATTTGCGCGCCGGTCATGTTGTACGTCTTCAGGATCCCGGGAAAGCCGGTGAGCCGGATCCCGATGAAGCCGGTGTCCTTCATGACATCGAGGATGTCGGTGAACGGACCCGGCTTGAAGTAGTTCCAGAGGCCGGCCGACACGGCCCACTTGAGGTTCTTGTTGGCGGGAAGCTTCGCAGCCGCCGAGGCCAGCGAAGCGGAGAGGGTGGCCAGAAAGATTCGTCGGTTCATCATCGGGTTCCGTACTTCTCCAGCGCCTCTTCATCGAGGTCGATACCGAGGCCCGGCTCCTGAGGTACCGCGAGGAAGCCGTCGCGCGCCCGCAGTTTCTGGCGCGTGATGGATTCGCGGAGATTGGTCTCCTCTTCGGCGACGAATTCGCAGATGAGGGTGTTGGGGATGGCGTTCAGCCAGTGCAGCGCGGCGGTGACGTTGATGTAGGTGGTGAAGCCGTGGTTGGCGACCGGCAGGCCGCGGTCCCAGGCCAGCGCCGCGATCTTCATCGCTTCGGTGAAGCCGCCGCAGCGCGTGAGGTCGACTTGCACTACGTCGATGCGCCCGCGGTCCATCAGTTCGATAAACGACGCTCGATTGCTCTCCTCCTCGCCGGCTGCGATGCGTAAGTGAGTCGCTTCGGAAAGCTTGCGGTATCCGTCGTAATCGTCCGGACGGAGCGGTTCTTCGAGCCAGAAGATGTCGTAATCGGCGAACGCGCGGGCCCGCTGGATCGCGGTCTTGGCATCCCAGACGAGCCCCGCGTCGATGAGCAGATCGGCATCGCCGCCGAGGCCCTTGCGGCCCTCGCGCACCAGGGCGACGTCGGTCGCCGCGTCCTGGCCCATCGGGTCCCAGCCGAACTTGACGGCCGTGAAGCCCTGGTCGCGATAGCGGCGCGCCAGTTCCCCGGTTTTCTCTGGCGTGGGACCGAACAACGACGACGCATAGCAGCGGATCTTCTCGTGAAAACCGCCGCCCAACAGCTTCCAGACGGGCATCCCGAGGGCTTTGCCCTTGATGTCCCAGAGCGCCATGTCGATGCCGCTCATGGCATGCAGTCCGACGCCACGGCGTCCGCCGTAGATGTTGGCGCGGTACATCTTGTGCCAGATCTTTTCTGTTTCGAAAGGATCTTCGCCGAGAACGATCTGGCCGAGGCCGCAGGCTGTGGTGTGGGAGAACGGACCTTCGATAGCACCCTTGACGGCAAGGGGGCTCGAATCGACTTCGCCGAGTCCGGTGATACCGGCATCTGTTTCGACGCGGACGATAAGGGCGTCCTGTCCGCTGTCGCACTGCCACTTGACCTCCGGCTGGCGGAGATAGATTGCTTCAACGCGAGTGATCTTCATGCTAGGGATGCGGTCATTATAGACCGCGTACCCCTCAGCCCGCGACCCGGTAGCGATTCAGCGCCACAGCGGCGCCGGCGAAGCACAGAACGGACAACACGATTAGTCCAGCCAGACTGGCCGCTGTCCGCGACAGGACGGCCGCGAGGGACTCCTCTTCGAAGGTCCAGGCGGGAAACTGGTCGACATCCGGCGGCGCGAGGACTTCCCGCTTCATCACGCGCGGAATGAAGTACTGCCGCCAGCGCTCGTGGAACGCATCGGCGAGTTGCTGGAAGTGGCGGTAGCGGTGGACTCCCGTTCCCGCGATGTCATTCAACGCGGCCTGCGCCAGGATGGCGGGCGAGAGGAAACGGTAGCGGTCCACCAGCGCCTGCTGGGCGTCAAGCTGTTTCTCGAAGCGTTCCAGGACGGGCTGCATTGCCCGTTCGGTGGCTTGTGCCGTCACGATGCCGATGGTGGCGAAGTCGGCCATGGCGCCATCGCGGGAGACCGTGAATTCCGGATGGTCCTCCAGGTAGGCAGCGAGCAGTTCGCTGCGTTGCGCGGCAGCCTGGCGTCCGGCGTCGCGCATCGCCTGAATCATCTCGACGCGGGACGGCACCGGATGCAGGAGTTTGGCGCCTCCGTTGACAATTGCTGGTGTGAGGACAACGAAGAGGAGCCACAGTCCCGCGAGCGCAATGGCATTGGCAGGGGAACTGGCGCCCGCGGCGTTCACGAGCGCGGCGACGGCGAACCAGAACGCGCCGTAGGCGACGACTACCGCGATCCACAGCAGCAAGCGCATTCCCGCGCCTTCGGCCGAGAGATCCGCTCCGCTCAACAGCACCCCCGCCGCTGGCAGCGCCACTCCGAGCAGAGCCACCAGGAGGAAGCGCGTCAGGATCTTGCCGAAAGCCAGCGTCCGCAGGGCGATGGGTTGAGACAAGGTGACGGCCAGGGTGCCGGATTCCTTTTCGGCGGAGATCATGTTGTAGCTCAAGCCGAGAATCACCAGCGGATAGAGAAACAGAACGACGAATGCGAGATCGAACCGGCCGGAGAGCAAGTGGACGGGATGCTCGATTTCGTCGTTTTGAGCAAAGGACAATCTGCTCTGGGTGCTGACCCGGAAATAGTAGGGATAGAGATCGCTCTGTCCGATGGCGAGAGCGGCGAGAGGGGTGGGCGGCATCGAGGCCCAGCGTGTGCCGAGGGAGCGGCCCGCGGCCGAAGGAGAGCGCGGATCGGCAAAGGCCGGGGGATTGCTGCGGCCCGCCTCGACATCGGCAATCGCGGTCTTCATGGCCGCCAGGCGTCCCGCCTCCTCGCCGGCTGCGCTGTCCAGCGCGTTGCTCTGGAAGCGGACCCAGGCCGAGCCGTTGTAGACACCGTAAGCCACCAGGATCGCCAGGAGCGCGGCGACCAGATGCAGAGTACGGTCGGCACGCAACAGGCGCCATTCATTGCGGAGGATCGGAGCGAGCATCAGTCCACCCGCTGGGTCGCGGCGGCGCGCCATGCGGCGGCCGCGGCGGCGGCGGCCCAGGCCGCGAGGAGGACCAGGCTCGATGCCTGGTGCGACAGAACCCATCCGGCGTCCGGCGCTTCATAGGTGAACTCCGGGACCTTTGACCAGAGCGCTTCATCCTGCAGATACGGTCCTTGCACGGTCTTTCCGTGCTCGGCCAGATCGCCGTTCATCAGACGCTGGATCTCGCGCCGGTACTCCTCGGCGGCTTTGGCGAAGTGCGTATGCTGGGTGAAGTCCGTGCCGGCAAAGCCCATCGAGAGGGAGCGGACCGCAAGGACCGGGGCGAAGGCGGCCAACGTCCGATGCACAGTTTCCTGACGGCGGAAGGTGGTCCAGAGATCGGAGTAGAAGTGATCGAAGATCGTGTTGGCGTGCTCCTCGCCGGCCTGCAGGCGGATGCCGCCGAAATCTACCGGCAAGTCCTCCAGCCGGGACACGTTGTAGCGGCGCAGGACCTCCTCGCGAAGAGCGGCGGCGCGCTGCTCCGGCGTTTCGTCGCCGTGGATGCCGTGCTTCATCGCGGCATCCATCTTGTTGGCGAATTCGAATGCGGACGGAGCCGGGTACACCAGGCGCGCCAGGTCGGCGGCGGCACGGGGAGCAACCAGGCCATTGACGATCCAGAATGCCAGGAGGGTCAGAAGCGCCGCGCGCGAGGAAGGCGCTTTCGCCGATACGGCGAGCGAGACTCCGAGAAACGCCACGAAGTACAGGAGGTAGCTGGAGGTCATGCCGAGAATCCGACCGCCATCGGCCAGGAGCGCTCCGTTCTGTTCGGAGAGCGCCAGCGCCAGGACTCCGGCGAGAGTGGCGGGCACGATCAGAAATCCGAGTGCTCCGGCTACGCCAAGCGCCTTGCCCAGCGCGAGGTCCGGCCTGCGGAGGCCGAGGCTCAAGAGCTGCCGCAGGGTGCCGCGTTCCCGCTCGTCGGAAAACGCCCCAAACGTCAGCAGCACGATCACGAGGGGCAGCAGCAGTTGCAGGACGGTCGCCCCAGTCAGTTCGCCGAAGCGCTGGACGGCGGTGGAATCCTGCGCCTGACGGTACTGAAAATCGTTCTGGTGGTGCGCCTCGAGCCAGGATGCGACGCCGACCCAGGGATCCACACCACGGTCAACCCAGGACAAGGGCATCGTGGGCTTGAAGGCGTACACACCGTAGTGCGCGGCCGAGTGCGGATTCTTGCGGCCCTGCGTTAGCCAGTCCTGGCGCGTGTGACGGCGCGCCTGTTCGTGCTGGCGGCGCACGTCGTTCTGGTGCTGCCAGCCCAGCAGGAGCGCGGCCAGCAGGAGCACGGAGACAATCACGGACGCCCAGCGGAACCGGCCGTCGCGCGTCATTTCGAGAAACTCCTTGCGGGCGATGATCGAAATCATGGCTCAGTCGTGCATGTGATCCAGATAGATCCGTTCGAGGTCGGCATGACCGATCTCGTCGGTGTTGAGGACCGCCATCAGGCATCCCCGCTTCATGATGCCGACGCGAGTGCCCGTTTCCTTGGCGCGAAACAGGTCGTGCGTGGCCATGAGGATGGCACCGCCGCCATCGCGCATCTTGAGGAGTAGTTCGGAGAACTCGTTGGCCGCTTTGGGATCGAGACCGGAGGTCGGCTCATCGAGCAGTAGCGCCTGTGCGCGTTTGGCGATGGCAATGGCGATGCCGACCTTCTGCCGCATGCCTTTGGAATACTCTCCGACGCGCCGTTCCGCCGCGCCCTCAGGCAGACCGGCTTCGCCGAGGAAACCCATGAGTTCGGTGCGCGAATACTTCCCTCCGGCAAGGGCGGTGAAGTATTCCAGGTTCTCAACCCCAGTCAGGTTTCTGTAGAGGTTGACCTGCTCGGGTATGTAGGCGAGGAACTTCTTGGTAGCCAGGGGCTCCCGCGTCACATCCAGCCCGTTGATGCGCACCGTTCCGGAGGACGGTTCGATGAAGTTGAGGAAGAGATTGATCGTTGTCGTCTTGCCGGCGCCATTGGCTCCCAGCAGGCAAAAGATCTCACCCGGCTCGATCTTGAGGTTGAGGGAGTCGAGCGCCGTGGAGCCGTTGTAGCTCTTGGACAAGTCGATCGCTTCGAGCATGTGCCGATAGTGTAGAGGACGGCAAACGGCGCAAAGAAGGTTTTCCTTCAATCGGGCGCGGAGTTGCGGCGAGCGGGACGAAAAGAGCCGCCAACGGCCTACTCTCCGAGAGCGTGCAGGGTGACGGTGCGGCGGTGCGGCGAGTCGCGATGCTCGAAGACAAAGATTCCCTGCCAGGTACCGAGGGCCGGACGCCGGTCGACGATCGGGATGGTCAACTGCGTCTGTGTGAGCGCCGCCCGGATGTGCGCCGGCATGTCGTCCGGCCCTTCGATGGTATGGCGGTAGAGACGAGTGTCCTCCGGGACGAGGCGCTCGAAATAGGCATTCAGGTCGGCCACGACATCGGGGTCGGCGTTCTCCTGGATGGTCAGCGAAGCCGAAGTGTGCTGGATAAAGAGGGTGAGGAGCCCGGTGACGATGCCGGTCTCGCGCACCCAGCCGAGGACTTGGGGACTGATCTCATACAGACCCTTGCCCCGGGTCTGGATTTGGATTGGGTGGGCGGCTTGCCGCATGATCCGCTATGGTAGCTTGCCGATCAATTGCTTTTGCAACCGCTGTGCCTGGGCGTTGAGGGAACGGAGCTGGCGCAGTTCATCTTCGGCGGACAGGATCGTCTGCTGAATGCGCGACAGATCGAGCGACCGCGTCACTCCGGTCCCTACCTGCTGCTGCCCATCGATGGCATTTGCCAGCGCGCGATACTGTTCGGTGACCTCGCGGTAGCGGCTCATGATGGTGCCGGCGGAATCCTCACGGCGGCGTTCGAGGTCAGTCAACTGGTCGGCGAGTTTTTTGAAGTCGGCCAGACGGCGGGCACTGGCTTCGTTGTCCTGGCGGAGCGTCCGGCTCATCTCGACAAGCTGGTTGAGGCGTTCGTCACGATTCTTCAACTCGGCATTGGCGGCTTCGACGGCGCGCTCGGATGCCTCCAGTTTCGCGCGAAGCTCGGCGTGGAAGCGCTGGACGCGTTCGCGGTCATTGGCGGCTTCCGCCACCTGCGCCTCGAGCCGCGTCAGTTGAATCTGTAAGGCGGCAAGGGATGCGTTGGCCTCCACGAGGGATGCCTTCAGTTGCTGAACCTCGGGGAGATCGTCCGGATTCACCTGCGGGGCGGGGAGAGTTTCGACCGGGGTAACCGGCCCTCCCTCTTCGTGCAGAGCGGCGCGAGCGGCAGCCAAGTCCTGGCGGACGGACTCCAACTCCTGTTCGAGTGCCGCGTTCTTCGCCCCGAGTTCCTCCAGGCGGGCAGCCTGTTCGGCAATCTTCCGGTCTTGACAGGAAGCAAGAAAGAAAACGAGCGCGACCGCGAGCAGACATCGAAGGATCGCCATGGCTGTACTCCCTTACGGAATGAAGCTGTCGCGGTAACTGAGGCCGCTGCCGTCGTTCTCACCGAGCGACAACTCGACCCGCGCCGACCTCCCCAGCTTTTCCGGTAACTCCAGACTAACACTGTAGTGGGAAAGCATGCTGGCGAACGAAGACTCAATGTTGGCGGGGATCTCCGGCAGCGAGCGGCAAAAGTAGCTGGCGGCGCCGGTGGTGGAGGCGAGCCGCTGCAATCCGACCTGGTAAGCTTCGTTCAGCCGGTCGCTGCGGTAGTTCAGATGCAGGATGAACATGGGAGCCTGCAACGGCCCGAGCTTCGTGGAGAGCCTGTTGACTTTGTCCTGAATCAGCGCCTCGGGAAACTGGCGGCTGAGGTCACGGGAGTCACTGCGATTGATCACCGGGTTCGTGTAGTCGTCGCGGTAGTTGTAGATGTCGCTGTCGGTGACGAACAGCACCGCCACACGGACGGAGGTCTTTTCCAGGATGGTGTTGGCGATCCGCGCCACCGGCTCCAGGGCTTCGAGAGTGCCGGCCTTGCCGGTCGGCGCCAGGGCATCGATGGCGTCGATCACGGGATCGCGGTCGGCTGTCGGATCCAGCAGCACATCCATACCATCCTGCGCCCGGATGACCCCGACGTAGGCCGGTTCCGGAAGTGCCCGAATCTGCGCCTTGATCGCTTCCTTTGCCGGATTGACCAGCGCGATGTCGCCGGCGAGGTCGAGCACGAGCAGGATCAGCAGGTCATCGTCCGGCTTGCTGACTGAGAGCACGCGCGCCGGTTGCCCGTCCAGCCGGGCTTCGAACGCAGGTGCGGAGACGCCCGCCGGGACCCACACGGGGATGCGCACCTTCTGACGCTTCGGCAGCGCCGGCGGAGCGGCTGCGAGCAGGGAGACGGCAAGAAAGAGTCCAAGGATGGCGCGGACCGGCATCAGAAGCTCAACCTTAAGCCTAGCTGAATCACCCGCCCGCCGACCGATCCGATGATTTTGCCGGCGTTGACATTGGGCGCGTTTGCCGGACCGATTTGGGTGTCGGGCGTATTCCAGTTGGCGTGGTTGATGAAGTTGAAGCCAGCGGCACTGAATTCGAGAGTCCGGTCCGGCGACAGGCTGACACGCTTGTTCACGGTCAGGTCGTAGTTCTGCCGGAGAGGATTGCGGAGGTATGGATGCGTTCGCGCAGCGTCGCCCATCGAGAAGTCATCCGGCTGCGCGAACGCATTCGGGTTGAACCAGAGTTCGGGTCCGGGATTGCTGACACGCGGCTCCACGCCCGGCACAACGTTAACGCGTAGGGTGCGGATGACGTCACCCGTATTATTGAACATCGGCTCGAGGGTGAGCGGGTTGCCGCTCGATACGACGGCGACGCCAGTGAGCGACCAGCCGTCGAAGATGTGCCGGGTCCAGTCGCTGGTCCGCAGGAACGGCTTGTTGCCGCCGATGGGCAACTCGTAGACGTAGCTGAACTGGAGGCGGTGCGGCTCGTGGCCATTGGTCTGGGACCACTCGTTATTGCGGTTGAAGAAGTCCTGCCGTCCTCCAGGGCCTGAATAATCGTCAAGCTGCTTATAGAACTGATAGGAGGCGCTGATCGAGAATCCTTGCGACGCCCGTTTTTCGGCGCGCACGAAGACGCCATCGCTCTTGTAGCGGCCGTCGGGCCACGCACTGTAGACGTCGAAGCCCTGGAACTGTGGAAACGGGCGCAGGGAGCGGTTGAAATCGATGTCGTTGAGCCGGTCACGGAAGGCAAGCGTGTCAGGATGGATCGCGTTCGGCTGGGCGGCGGCGTTACTCATCAGAAGATTCTTTCCTCCTGAGTAGGACGCGCCGGCAGTGACAACCGTTGCCCACCCCACTTCCCGCTGCACGCTGACGGAGGCGGACTGGTAGGTGGGAAACTGGCGCGAAGTGAACATCAGGTCGGCGACGGTGTCGTCGGCGGCGCCGGGACGCAAGTCCGGCAGGCGCGGAGCATCGGGAAAACCCTGGGCCAGAATGACCGCGGGCTCGAGTTGAACGTTCTGCGAGAGCAGCAACTGGTAGGCAGAAAACCCCTGGGTGCCCCACGCCGAGGTATAGATTGGGAAGGGTGAGTAGCTGCGGCTGTACGATCCGCGCAGGACGGTCTTTGCCGATCCACCCGGGCTCCAGGCCACGCTGAAACTGGGGGAAGCGCGGAAGTAGGACGGTTGAAAGGCGCGGCCGTAGCCTCCGCGATTGGCCGCGACCAGGGCTCCGCGGCGCCCGGTCTCGGGATTGACGGCTGAGAGGTCGATAGTTGATTGGCGGTCGAACTTCTCGACCCGCGGGGTGTACCGGTCCAGGCTGAGGGAGATCGTGAAGGTCAGCCCCTGCCGGAACTCATACTGGTCGCGCAGCGACAAGTGCTGGGAGGAGCGACGGAAGTAGGAAGGTTGGGGGACGATGCTTCGTTCCGCGCTCTCCGCCTGTCCGAGCAGAAAGCTGGCGAAGCCGTGCCCGGTGTTCACGATGCCCGGCAGGCTCGTCAATCCCGGGGAGAAACGGAAGATGCCCGCCGGATACTGTGGCCAGAACGTATTCACCTCGTAGCGGTAGAGCTGTCCAACGAGGCGCAAAGAGTGTTTGCCGCGGCGGGTTGACAGCACGTCCGTGAATCCGTACGTATTGCGCGCGTTGCGCGAGACCGGCCACGAGCGCCCCATGGACAGATACCCGCTGAAGTTGTAGACAGGAAACTCCTCCGCGACATTCTGGTTGACGTTGGAGGAGGAACTGAACGTCGCGGTATTCACCGTCTGGGGCGAGACGGTATAGACGTGATCCAGCGAACCGCGCAGCGAGCTGTCGAGGCGGTCGGCCGGCCCCGGATTCGCAATCGAGGGGAACCAGCGGGCCGAGCCATGGAAGCCGTTGGAGAACGCCAGTTCCGTGCTGACGCGATGGTGGTCGTCGAAGGTGTGATCCAGCTTCCCGATCATCCCGTTGGCGCGGTTTTCTTCCGGGGTGTTGATGAAGTAGTTGTTGCGGAAGAACGGACCGACATCGGTGTTCGGTGCGGGGTACAGTTCGATGGCCGCAAGGGCGACGGGATCAAGCCGCGACCTCGGGATGATGTTGCCCGGGAACTGCTGCCGGTTGTTCTCGATGTTGTCTCGCGAGATGGGTCTAGACCGGTCGAAAGTGGGGTTGGGGGACGTGGTGGCAGGGTCGAAGATCGGGAGGATGTTGCCAGCCGCGTCGACGATGGTCGAGTAATCTCCGGTGCGCTCGATCATTGTCGGGATCGTTCGCAGAAAGTTTCTCGCAATCCGCTCCCGGACTCCTTCGTACGAGAGGGAGACAAACGTCCGGCGCCCTCCGTTATAGATCTTCGGAATGTACAGGGGTCCGGCGACGTTGAAACCGAACTGGTTACGGCGCAAGAGCTGCTTTGGCTCGCCGCGCTGCTTGACCTCCTTTCGGACAGCGTCGAAGAACTCGTTGCGGAGGTTGCCATAGACGCGGCCGTGATACTGGCTGAGCGGCGACGGTCCTCCCGGACGGCGGCGCGGTCCTTCCGGATGGATTCCGAGTTCCCGGGTCTCCTGCCGGAAGACCTCGACTGCCTTCTCAATCTCTCGCGCGGTCTCCTCCTGGGAGACCGCGGGGAGCGAGAACAAGCCGAAGAGGATGAGAGCGAGGGGGATGCGGAAGTCGCTGGCCGCGCTCCAAACGAACCGCATGAATTTATCTTATCAACCGGCCTCTAACCAGCGCCGGACGTGAGCAACAACAAAACTTGGGAGCCCTGCAAGGTGTGCGGCCTTACAGGGCGGGCCGCGAGAGCCAAGCGACCGTAAGTCTATTCTAGCGGAATCGCGCCACTCGGTGGGCAGCAGAGGCCGCGGCGTCTCAGCGGAGGGCAACCGTGACGCCGGGCTGGCTGCGGAAGTTCCCCACGGCCACGACGACGTCCACGTCCCGGCCGCCTCTCAGCCCCGCAGGAATCCTGGCGTTGACCTGCAAGACGCCCTCGGCCAGCCCCGGAGCTGGCCCCGCGTAGTCGACCGCCGACTCCTGGCCGTCGATCCACACGCTGACTGGCTGCCTGAGGCGCGGCAGCGGCAGCCCGGCGAGCTGGCCATCCACTCCTGGGGGATCGGTCTGTCCGGAGCCGCTTCCGAAGAGGACGATGGCTTCACCTGGCGCCGCGGGATTGGCCGCGCCGTTTACGCTGCCATCCTGGTTCAAAGCTGCCGCCTGACCAAATCCCGTCTGATCCAGTGTGAACAGACCTGGAAGGGCCGGGAGCACCGGCAGCATGACTGCGGGGGACAGGACGCCCTGGTGTTCGACCCGCATCTCGGTCACCCCCTGCCCAGCCACTCTGAATGGCACGAAGGCGCTGATCTGTCCCTCAGTTGTGTAGATCATTGGTGCGGGGGCGCCGTCGAACAGGACGCGCGTCCCGGCCAGGCTTGTCGCCACTTTGCCTTCGCTGTCCAACTGGAGGAGCGCGAGGACCGAAGAACCCAGACCGGAGCCGAATACCGTGATCGCCTGTCCGGGTGAAACGGCGCCCCCAAAGTAGTCTGCCGCGCCGACGACGCCGGCGGCGGTGAATCGCGGTCCCGGGGGCAGCACCTGAAGCTGAATGGGAAGCTGGTTTACCAGATCAGGCGGCCCCGGAGAATCGAACCGGATGGCGCCGAAATAGGTGCCGGGAAGGAGTCCCGCCGGATTTGCAGTCACCGAGATGGTCGTAGGCGTACGGTCCTGCGAGGCGCTCACCGTGAGCCACTGCGCGGTACTTTGTCTGATCGCACTTGGGGGTCTGATCGCGCTTGGGGGCAGCCCTGCGAGCGAAGTCAGGTTGACCGGCCGCGAGCGGTGCGACGAGAAGAGGAAAATGTTCGTCCCCTGCGTCTGGCCGGCGGACTGAAACACGGACGGATTGAATTGCGGCGGCCGGGCGAGTTGTAGCTGTTCCGTCGCGCCAGGAGGCTGACAGGCATTGATGCTGGCCGCAGCAGCCACGTTCCGGGCCGCGCGCAGGCTGTCGGGTTCGCTGTGGAACAGTGGGAGGGACTGGTTGGTTGAGATCGCGCGGTTCGGCGCAAGGGAGGAGGTGGGAGCGAATCGTCCGGAGACCGCGATGGCGCCCGTTCCTGGCATTCCGCCAGCGGGGTCGTAGGAAAAGGCCATTGGGATGTCCAGTGTTTCGATCCGTTCCGAATCGCTCCGGATGATTTCGTAGTAGAGGGAGGCACTGCCCATCGAGATCGGCACTTCAGCGACTCCGTTGCCAAGGGGCACCGGCACGGCCTCCCCCACCCCCTGTTGAATCATGCGGCCCTGGATCGAGTCAGTCGAACCCGAACCAGCCTCCACGCCCGCGAACAATCGGACGCCGGTGGGGATTCCGGAGAACGTCGCGACTAGGCGGGTGCCATGCGCCGGGACGTCCTGGTCGAACAGAAAGAGGGGGTTATAGAAGCCGATCTCCGCATCGTTCCGGACACCCGGCATGTCGTGGCCGCCGGGCTGTGGAAACGGATCCGCCGAAGTACCCGGCACCCGGCTGCGGGGTCGAAACGCACTGGGGAAGCCCTCCAGAAAGAGAACGTTGAAAGACTGTGGGGCATTCTCAAGCATCATGGCGCTTGACGATGGCGTCAGGCCGGGATTCACCGGCTCGCACTGCAGGAGCGTTTGGGCATTTCTGACGGTGAACTCCAGCCCGCGCCGGACAAGAGCCGCCTCGACGTTCGGGTTTTCGAACTGCAGATTGCTGGAGGAGGAAGAAAGGCGCAGGAAGACCCCTTGGCCATCGGGGTTGTCAATACCGCGATCGCCCCACCCCGGAGTGACCCGAACGTTGGTGATTCGAAGAATGCGCGCCCCCACCGTGCCAGGGGGGTCGAACGGGATCCCGAGCCACTCGATAGAATTGGATCCAGCGTGCCGGCCCTGAAAGACATTCGGGACGTTCTGGCCGCGGTTACCCGGCGCGGCGGGATTGGCGAAATTGATGCCGTCCGCCCCCACACCTTCGAGCCGGCAGGCATCCGGGGTGAGACAAGGTCGCTGATTGGCAGGGGGGGGCTCGTCAATCAGCAGCAGCGCACCCGATGTTGAGTCCGTTCCCAACAACCCGACCGTGTTCGTGTTGATGCGGATGGAGAGGTCGACCTGCTCAACCGTCTCTCCAGGCTCGGCCGGGAGACCTCCCGTACACCGGATCACGATGTCGCCGATCAGCTCCGTAAGACCCTCGGAACGAATGACCAGAGGCTGGTCATCGGTCGCGACGGTGCATCGTTGAGCAAATGTGGGCAGTGCTACGGCTGCCAGAAGCGCTGCAGTGGGAAGGAATCGCCCAGTCCGCATCGTACTCTCCTCGCGCGGCGTACCCTCTTGACGCTGAAGAGACTATCACGGGGGGCATAAACCTTGAAGAATTTTAATGTGGATTGCCCGGGTGCGTCGTCTAGAGATCGCGATAGCGGGTGAGCGCGATGCCAGAGGCCCGCAAGGCTTCCCGCGTGGCCGGATCGGTCAGGGCGGCCAGCTCTTCCTCGCGGCTTGCGCGTAGCCGCGTCGGAGCCTGGCGGAGTTCGCTGGTACAGCGTCCGGGGTGGCACATGAATTCGGTCAACCCTTCCGGCAGGGCGGAGAAGAGCGTTGCGAGTTCCTGGGAGCGGAAACGGCCCGTTAGCTGGAAGCCGGCGAAATGATCGGTGGTCCGACAGCCATGCGTCGTGAGAACCCGCATGAACCGCGCGCGAATGAAACGCAACCCGTCACTGGTAGTCCGCTCCAGCCAGGGCGCTTCGCCGCGGACGGCGGTCAACGGAAGGTCAAAAGGCCGCCGGACCCAGCGGATATCGAACTCACGCGACAGCCGGGCAACGGCATCGAGCACCGGGGGCGCGAGATGGGTGTGCTTGTGCGTATCGAGATGGGTGGGCGCGACACCGGCCTTTAGGATGCGTCGGACCTGCTCGAGCAGTTCGTCGTAAATTCGGATGCGCCGTGTGGCAATCGCGGCGAGCAGTTCGGGGACCGACCCGGGCAGAGGCTTGTACGGAGGGAGCAGGGAGTCACCGCCCACGAGTACGAGGTGGCAACCGATGTCCAGTTCCGGATAGCGGGCGGCGAGGCGCACCGCATCCGCGAAGGCCGTTCCATTGGCCATCAGCGTTGTGGCGGTCAGGATGCCCTTGGCGTGGGCCTCGGCGATACCTTCATTCACGTCGCGCGTGAATCCGAAGTCGTCCGCGTTGACGATCAGCCGCCGTGCCGCTGTCACTAGAAGATCGCCAGTTTCACCCGGAGGAACTTCTTCGGGTTGGCGCGCACGTCCTCGATCAGGCTACGCGCTTCGCGGGATGCGCCGTTGAGCGCTTCGTAGAGCTGGGGATTGACGAGCAACTGGCCCAGCGTCCCCTGTCCAGAGTTCACTTTATCGACCGTATCTTCGATCTTCGTGACGAGACGGTTCACGTCCTGGTAGAGCTGCTCGTCCTTCAAGAGCTTGCCCGCGGTTCCCTGACCGGCCTGAAGGTCGTTGATCACCTTGCGCAATTCCGCGACGGTGCCACGGAGTTCGTCGTACATCGCCTCGTCTTTGAGGAGCTTGCCGGCAGTGCCTTCGCCGCGGGCAAGGCCGTCCAGCAGCGCGTTGATTTTGGCGATGGGGGCACGCAGTTCCTCGTACAAGGAGTCGTCGTTGATTAGCCGCCCGACTGTTCCTTCGCCCTTCTGGATGGCCGCAATGAGCGACTGGGTGCGCACGACCGTACCGTTGAGGTTGTCATAGAGCGACTCATCGCGAAGAAACTTTCCGATGTTGCCGCGGCCCGCTTCGATGTCTGCCAGCATGCTGTCCACGCGCCGCAGCGTCACGTTCAACTGGCCGATCAGGTTGCCCGCATTGTTGACGAGTTCGGGGATGTCGCTGATGTCGGCTGCCGCAAGCGTCCCGCCATCCTTGATCTGCGTCGGACTCGATCCCTTGGTGATGTTGATGAATTTATCGCCGAGCAGGTTGGCGGCGCTGATGCCGGCGCGCGAGTCGTCCGGGATCTGCTTCAGGTACTCCTCGCGGATCTTCATCTCGACCTCAACGATCCGCTCCGGGTCGTTGGAGCCGGTGAAGCTGATATTTGAGATCCGACCGATCAGGATGCCGTTGAGCCGGACGCTGGTGCTTGTGGCCATGGCCGAAGAGTCGCTCAAGTACGTCTTGATGGTGGCGTCGCGGGCGAACAGGTCACCGCTCCCGGTGAGAAGGAAGATCAGGGCCGCAAGGATCACCAGGGCGACGATCGCCATGATGCCGACCCGCAGTTGCGCCCACGCTACTTTCGTCGACGATGGCATACCTTATCCATTGTGCTTCACAAATTTTCGGACGTAGTTGTCCGTGCTGGCATCGAGTTCGGCCTGGGTTCCCTCAAAGACGAGTTGTCCTTCGCGGAAACCGAGAAACTTTGTGCGGGATGCGGTCTCGGCCACGCCTTTGGCCGGCACGACGGTTCCGGTAGCCGCGTCGAAGCGATAGTTGGCCAGCAGGTTTCCGTTCTGGTAGCGGTGCGTCACCATGATGGTGGTGGTGCGGCGCAGGTCGCGCTGCTTCATGATCAGCGCCACGATGGTGTGCGCTGTTACGGGATCGAGACCGGCCGTGGGTGAGTCGTAGAGGATGAGGGGCGGGTTGGTGACCACAGCACGGGCGATTGCCGCACGGCGCCGCATGCCGCCGGAGAGTTCACTGGGAAACTTCTCGAGCGTGTGCCCCAGTTCGACGAATTCAAGAGCTTCCCGCACCCGCTGAGCCACTTCTTCCGGCGGGCAGTGGATCGCCTTCTGATTGACAAGGGGGTAGGCGACGTTCTCCTCGATGGTGAGCGAATCGAACAGGGCGCTTTCCTGGAAGAGCATGCCCACGCGGCTGCGGATTTCGAACAGGTCCTGTTCTTTGAGCTTCGTAATGTCCTCTCCGAAGACAAATACGCTGCCGGAGTCAGGACGCACCAAGCCAAGCGCTACCTTGAGCGCGATCGTCTTGCCGGCGCCGGCCGCACCAAAAAAGATGCGGGTTTCGCCGGCCGGCACTTCGAAGGAAACCTCCCGGAGTGCGTCGACTCCAGGGAAGTTGACCGACACGCGCTCAAACCGCAGGGGCGGTGTTCCGTTCTCCCGCGCCATCGCCTAGGTCACAGAACCCACGAAGATCTTCGTGATGAAGAAGGTCAGGAAGAAGACCAACACGGAAGCGACAACGACCGCCTGCGTGGTGGCGCGGCCCACCCCCTGCGTGCCGCCGGTGGTGCGCAGCCCATAGAAGCAGCCGACCAGGGAGATCGCGAACGCGAACATGAACGGCTTGATCAGTCCCTGTCCGACGTCGTTGTATTCGAGTGACTGCCAGACGCTGGTCCAGTATTGCAGGGGGGTCAGGTTAAGCAGGTAGTACGAGATGACAAAGCCGCCGATCATGCCGGTGAAGTCCGCGATGATCGTCAGCAGAGGCAAAACGGTGGCAGTGGCGACCACGCGCGGGGTGACCAGTTTCTTGATGGGATCGGTGCCGAGCGCGCGCATGGCGTCGATCTGCTCCGTCACCTTCATGGAGCCGATTTCGCTCGCCATGCCGGAGGAGTTGCGTCCGGCGACCATGAGGGCAGTGAGCACCGGGCCCAGTTCGCGGACGAGAGTGATGGCGACAACCTGTCCGGTTCGTTCTACCTGACCGTACTGGGCAAGCGCACGGGACATCTGCAGCGCCATCACGGCGCCGCTGAAGAACCCTGTCATCAACACGATCGGCAGGCTGCCGACGCCGATGAGGTCCATCTGGACGATGATGTCATCGACGTAGAGCGGGCGGCGGAAAACGTTTGCGATCGCACGGCCCGAGAGCAGGACGAACTCCTGCACGTCGAGCACCCACTTCTTGAGGAAATCCACGAGCCGAGTTCTTCCCGATCTTCGATGCTACCATAGGGGGCCCGCCGGGCCTTTCGCAGCGAACGAAGGTGCGGGGCGGCGCGGGCCGCCCCTGAGTTTACTCGCTGTCGAGGAGCGCATCCTTGGCGGAGGTGTCCTCAGAGAGGCCTCCCACGTAGTGCAACTGGGTCTCCTCATCGTAGCCCGGGATGGGTTCGCCAATTCCAGGCTCCGCCACCGGTTCCTCGATGACGTCTTCGCCCGCAATCTTCACCTGGCGGTAGTACTCCATGCCGGTGCCCGCGGGGACGAGGCGGCCCATGATGACGTTCTCCTTGAGACCGCGGAGATAGTCCACCTTCCCGTTGATGGCGGCTTCGGTGAGGACGCGTGTCGTCTCCTGGAACGAGGCCGCGGAGATGAACGAATCCGTCGACAGCGATGCCTTCGTGATGCCGAGCAGCAACGGCTTGCCCTGCGCGGGGCGTCCGGTGGACTCGATCACACGCTGGTTTTCCTCCTGGAAGCGGAAGCGGTCGACCACTTCCTCCGGCAGGAACTCCGTATCGCCGATGTCGTCGACCTTCACCCAGCGCATCATCTGGCGGACGATGACTTCGAGGTGCTTGTCGTTGATGTTGACGCCCTGGAGGCGGTAGACCTCCTGGACCTCATTCACCAGGTACTTCTGGAGTTCTTTCTCGCCGAGCACCGCGAGGATGTCGTGCGGGTTGCGCGGACCGTCCATCAGCGGATCGCCGATCTTGACGCGCTCCCCTTCCTGGACGTTGATGTGGACGCCGCGGGGCAAGGAGTACTCGCGCTGCTCGCCGTCGTCGCCGACGACGTAAATCTTGCGCTGGCCTTTGGTCACCTCGCCGTACTTGACGCCTCCGGCGATTTCGGCAATGACCGCCGTTTCGCGGGGCTTGCGCGCTTCGAACAACTCGACGACGCGCGGCAGACCGCCGGTGATGTCCTTGGTCTTCGTGGTTTCACGCGGGATCTTGGCAAGCACGTCGCCCGCGTGGACCTCGTCGCCGTCACGCACCATGAGGTGCGCGTGGGTCGGCATGAGGTACTTCTTCTGCTCCGAACGGGAGCCATGATCGGGCCGGATGACGAGGGTCGGCTGCCGCTTCTCGTCGGTCGAATCGGTGACGACCAACTGCGACATGCCGGTCACCTCATCGACCTGCTCCTGCATGGTGGCGCCTTCGATGAGGTCCTTGAAGTGGACCCCGCCGCTGATTTCGGTGAGGATCGAGAACGTGTACGGATCCCACTCGAGCAGGATCTGGCTGGCGGAAACGGGCGCGCCGTCCTCCACCAGGACCTTGGCGCCGTACACGACCGGATAGCGTTCTTTCTCGCGCCCCTTGTCGTCGACGACCGTGATGATGCCGTTGCGGTTCATCGCGACCAGGTCGCCCTTGGCGTTGCGGACCGTCTGGATGGACTGGTAGCGGACAAAGCCGTCGGACTTGGCGTCCTGGGTTGACTGCTCGCTGACGCGAGTGGCGGCGCCGCCGATGTGGAAGGTCCGCATCGTCAACTGCGTACCGGGTTCGCCGATGGACTGGGCGGCGATGACGCCCACGGCTTCGCCGCGCTCCACGAGCCGGCCGGTTGCCAGGTTGCGCCCGTAACACATGACGCACACGCCGCGCTTCGATTCGCAGGTCAGCACCGAGCGAATCTTGACGCGCTCGATGCCGGCGGCCTGGATCTGCGCCGCGAGTTCCTCGGTGATCTCCTCGTTGACGCCGACGATCACGCGGCCCTCGTAATCGGTCTGATCCTCGAGAGCGACGCGGCCGACGATGCGGTCGCGCAGGGCCTCGATGATTTCGCCCGATTCAATGATGGACTCAACGAAGATGCCTTCGGTGGTGCCGCAATCGGTCTCGGCGATGATGACGTCCTGCGCCACGTCGACGAGGCGGCGGGTGAGATAGCCGGAGTCGGCCGTCTTGAGCGCCGTATCGGCCAATCCCTTGCGCGCGCCGTGCGTCGAGATGAAGTACTGCAAGACGTTCAACCCTTCGCGGAAGTTGGCTGTGATGGGCGTTTCGATAATCTCGCCCGAAGGCTTGGCCATCAGACCGCGCATGCCGGAGAGCTGGCGAATCTGCTGCTTCGATCCGCGCGCGCCGGAATCGGCCATGATGTAAATCGGGTTGAGGTACCGGCCGCTGCGGTCATCCTCTTCCATCGCCTGGAACATTTCGTCCGAGACGCGTTCGGTGACCTTCGACCAGATTTCGATGATCTTGTTGTAGCGCTCCCCGTGGGTGATGGCGCCGTCCTGGTACTGGCTTTCGACCGCGACCACTTCCTTCTCGGCGTTGGAGACAAGAGAGGCCTTCTGGCCGGGAACGACCATGTCGTCAATGCCGATCGAGATGCCGGCCCGGGTCGCGTAGAGGAACCCGAGGTTCTTGATCTCGTCGAGCATCTGCACCGTCGTGTGCAGGCCGAAGTGCAGGTAGCAATACTGCACCAACTGGCCGAGACCCTTCTTCTTGAGCAGGCCGTTGATGAAGGGCATTTCCTCCGGCAGGTGATCGTTAAAGATCACGCGGCCGACGGTGGTGTCCATGTACTGCTTTTCGAACTCGACCGGCTCTGTGTGGAGGATGTTCTGGCTGTCGAACGCGTGCTCGAGTTCAATGACTCTTCCGGTGTAGCGGAGGCGGATCGGCGTCAGCGTCTGGACTTCTTCCATTTCGAGCGCGATCAGCACGTCCTCGATCGAGGCGAACATGCGGCCCTCGCCTTTGGCGCCGGGCAGCTTCTTCGTGAGGTAGTAGCAGCCAAGGACCATGTCCTGGCTGGGAATGGTAATCGGCGAGCCGTGCGCAGGCGACAGGATATTGTTCGACGCCAGCATCAACGTCGAGGCTTCGATCTGGGCTTCCGGAGAAAGCGGGATATGGACCGCCATCTGGTCGCCGTCGAAGTCCGCGTTGAACGCCGTGCAGACCAGCGGGTGGATCTTGATCGCCTTGCCTTCCACCAGCACGGGCTCGAAGGCCTGGATGCCGAGGCGGTGCAGCGTGGGGGCGCGGTTGAGCAGGATCGGGTGATCGCGGATGACTTCTTCGAGGATGTCCCAGACCACCGCGTCCTGCTGCTCGACGAGTTCCTTGGCCTGCTTGATCGTCGTGCAGTGGCCGCGCTGCTCGAGCCGGTGGTAGATGAACGGCTTGAACAACTCGAGGGCCATCTTCTTGGGCAGGCCGCACTGGTGCAGCTTCAACTCCGGACCGACGACGATGACCGAACGGCCGGAGTAGTCGACGCGCTTGCCGAGCAGGTTCTGGCGGAAGCGGCCCTGCTTGCCCTTGAGCGTGTCGGAGAGCGACTTGAGCGGGCGGTTGTTGGCGCCGCGCAGGACGCGGCCGCGGCGGCCGTTGTCGAACAGCGCGTCGACCGCTTCCTGCAGCATGCGCTTTTCGTTGCGCACGATCACGTCCGGCGCGTGCAGTTCCATCAGCTTCTTCAACCGGTTGTTGCGGTTGATGACGCGGCGATAGAGGTCGTTGAGATCGCTGGTGGCGAAGCGGCCGCCGTCGAGCGGCACAAGGGGACGCAACTCGGGCGGGATCACCGGCAGAACGTCGAGGATCATCCATTCCGGCTTGTTGCCGGACTTGCGGAACGATTCGACGACGCGGAGGCGCTTGGCGAACTTGAGCTTCTTCTGCTGAGAAGATTCGGTTTTCATCTTCTCGCGGATCTCGGTGCTCAACGCTTCGACATCGACGACGCGCAGCAACTCCTTGATGCCCTCGGCGCCCATCATGGCAATGAACTGGCCCGGATACTGCAGGTCCAATTGCCGCTTGCGCTCGTCGGTGATCACCTCGCCCTTCTGCAGCTCTTCCACGCTGCCCGGGTCGACCACGACAAAGGCTTCGAAGTAAAGCACGCGCTCGAGTTCACGCAGCGTGATGTCCAGCAGGTGGCCGATGCGGCTCGGCAAGCCCTTGAAGAACCAGACATGCGAGCAGGGGCTGGCCAACTCGATATGCCCGAGACGCTCGCGGCGGACCCGGCTCAGCGTCACTTCGACGCCGCACTTGTCGCAGATGACGCCGCGGTGCTTCATGCGCTTGTACTTGCCGCACAAGCACTCCCAGTCGGCGACGGGACCGAAGATGCGCGCGCAGAACAAGCCGTCCCGCTCCGGTTTGAAGGTTCGGTAATTGATGGTCTCGGGCTTGGTGACTTCGCCATGAGACCAGCTCCGGATCTTTTCCGGGGACGCCAGGCTGATGCGAATCGAATCGAAATCGGCGATCAGGTTGGCTCGGTCGTACGGAGAGGATCGATGCATGATGTCTCCCTTAGTCGGCCGCCAGCGCCGTATCCGGCACTTCCCGCGGCTTCTTCATGAGCTCGACGTCGAGGCAAAGCGACTGCAATTCCCGGATGAGCACGTTGAACGATTCGGGGACGCCCGGTTCGATCGCCGCCTCGCCTTTGACGATGGCTTCGTAGATTTTCGCCCGCCCGTAGACGTCGTCGGACTTGGCGGTAAGCAATTCCTGGAGGATGTAGGCGGCGCCGTAGGCTTCGAGCGCCCAGACCTCCATTTCGCCGAAGCGCTGCCCGCCGAACTGCGCCTTGCCGCCGAGCGGCTGTTGCGTGATCAGCGAGTACGGCCCGATGGAACGCGCGTGAATCTTGTCGTCCACCAGGTGGGACAGCTTCAGCATGTAGATGTAGCCGACCGTCACGGGCTGTTCGAACGGCTGGCCCGTCATGCCGTCGAAAAGCAGCGTCTTGCCCGAAGTCGGCAGGGATGCCTTGGTGAGCTGGGCCTTGATTTCCTTCTCGCTGGCTCCGTCAAAGACAGGCGTCGCGAACTTGAGCCCGAGCATGTGCGCCGCCCAGCCGAGGTGCGTTTCAAGAATCTGGCCGACGTTCATACGGGAAGGAACGCCGAGGGGATTCAACACGATCTCTACCGGCGTTCCGTCCGGAAGGTACGGCATGTCCTCTTCGGGAAGGATGCGGGCAATGACGCCCTTGTTTCCGTGCCGGCCGGCCATCTTGTCGCCAACCGAGAGCTTGCGCTTCATGGCGATATAGACCTTGACCAGCTTGATCACGCCAGGGGGGAGTTCGTCGCCCTTGCGCAGCTTGCCAATCTTGTCCTCGGTGATCTTCTCGAGCACGGCGATCTGGCGCGAGGTCATCTCCTCGATCTCGTCGATCTGCTCGTTGAGCCGCGGATCGCGATCCTTGAGACGCATGCGCTTCAGGTCGCGGGAGCGGATCTTTTCGAGCAGTTCGCGCGTGATCTCGGCCCCTTTCGCCAGGAGTTTCTTGTTCGTCTTCTCGTCGTGCAGGTCGGCCAGCAACACCTGCCCTTCGAGCAGCGCCGCCAGGCGCTTGGCACGTTCGTCGGTCAGGATCCGGATCTCGTCGGAGAGGTTGCGCTGGAGACGTTCGATCTGTGATTCCTCGATCGCCCGGGCACGGGTATCCTTTTCCGTTCCCTTGCGGGCGAAGATGCTGCACCCCACGACCGTGCCTTCGATGCCCGGCGGGCAGTAGAGGGAGGCATCCTTCACGTCGCCCGCCTTTTCGCCGAAAATCGCACGGAGCAACTTCTCTTCCGGCGTCAACTGTGTCTCGCCCTTCGGCGTGACCTTGCCGACCAGAATGTCGCCCGGTTTCACGGTAGCGCCGATGCGGATCACGCCGCTCTCGTCGAGGTCGCGCAGGAACGACTCGGAGATGTTCGGGATGTCGCGGGTGATCTCCTCGGGTCCGAGCTTGGTGTCACGAGCCTCGATCTCAAACTCTTCGATGTGGATCGAGGTGTAGTAGTCTTCCTTGACCAGCTTCTCGCTGACGAGGATGGCGTCCTCGAAGTTGTAGCCGCGCCAGGGCATGAACGCGACCAGGACGTTGCGTCCGAGCGCGAGTTCGCCCTGGTCGGTACAGGGGCCGTCGGCGAGCACCTGTCCCTTCACGACCCTCTGTCCGCGCTGCACGATCGGCTTCTGATTGATGCAGGTGTTCTGGTTGGAACGCTTGAACTTGATGAGCTGGTAGATGTCCGCGCCGACCTCGCGCGACAACTGCATTTCGTGGCCGCCGCCTTCGACGCGCACAATGATGCGTTCGGAGTCAACGGAATCGACCACGCCGGAGCGCTTGCAGATAACGACCGCGCCCGAGTCGCGCGCGGTGACCTTCTCCATGCCGGTGCCGACATAGGGCGAATCGGCACGGAGCAGCGGGACGGCCTGGCGCTGCATGTTCGAACCCATCAGCGCGCGATTGGCGTCGTCGTTCTCAAGGAACGGAATCAGGCTCGCGGCGACCGAGACCAACTGCTTCGGACTCACGTCGACGTACTCGATCTCTTCGCGGTGCTTGAGGACGAAGTTGCCGGCCTGGCGGGCGTTGGACAGTTCGGTCGCGATGTAGCCGCGCTCGTCCACTTCCACGTTTGCCTGGGCGATGACGTACTTGTCCTCTTCCCAGGCGGACAGATACTCGCAGTGCGCTTCGTATTCGGCTGGCTGCTGGTCGCCCTTCAACGCCTTGTTGGCCTTCTCGATCTCCACCCGGCGCATGACATCGCCCACTTTGAAGGGTGTGTCGCCGGGGTTGAGGACGCGGACCTCATCGACGATGGCCCCGTTGGTGACCTTGAGGTACGGGCTCTCGATGAACCCGTATTCGTTGATCCGGGCGAAACACGATAGCGACGAAATGAGGCCGATGTTCGGACCTTCGGGCGTCTCGATCGGGCAGATGCGTCCGTAATGCGTCGGGTGGACGTCGCGGACTTCGAAACCCGCCCGCTCGCGGGAGAGACCGCCCGGTCCGAGCGCCGACAAGCGGCGCTTGTGGGTGATTTCCGAAAGCGGGTTGGTCTGGTCCATGAACTGCGAGAGCTGGCTCGATCCGAAGAACTCGCGGATCGCGGCCATGACGGGCTTGGCGTTGACCAGGTCGTGCGGCATCGCCGTCGACATTTCCTGGTAGACGCTCATCTTTTCCTTGATGGCCCGCTCCATGCGGACGAGCCCGATGCGGAACTGGTTCTCCAGGAGTTCGCCGACCGCGCGGACGCGCCGGTTGCCCAGGTGATCGATGTCATCGGTCGCCCCCAAGCCCTTGCGGAGCTTCAACAAGTAGCGGATCGTCGCGAAGAAATCATCGGCATCGAGCGTCCGCTTGTCGAGCGACGTGGCGTCGGCGGCGTCGAAGAGCTTGATGTTGAACTTCATCCGGCCCACGCGCGAGAAATCGTACTTGCGCGGGTCGAAGAACATGCCCTGGAAAAGCTGGCTCGCGGTGTCGAGCGTAGGCGGATCGCCGGGACGGAGCTTGCGGTAGATTTCGATCAGCGCCTCATTCTGCGATTTGACCGGATCCTTGCGGATGGTGGCTGAAATGACGGTGCCCGTTTCGTCCCGTTCGGGGAAGAAGACCTCGATCGAAGCAATGCCGGCGCCCATGATCCTCGCCAGCAATGCCGGGGACAGTTCCTGGTTGGCGTCCGCCAGGACTTCGCCGTCACTGTCGATCACGTCGGCGGCGATAAACGCTCCTTCGAGATCGTTGGAGGCCACCTCGACCTTCTCGATCTTGGACTTGATCAACTCCTTCATCAGCGAGGAGGTGATCTTGCGGCCCTGCGGCACGATCGTTTCGCCCTTGGGTCCGTTGATCGCGTGGGACAGTTTCAAGCCCTGCAGACCCTCACTCACCTGCCAGTAGAGCTTGGAATCGGCCAGCGAGATCTTCTCGATGCGGTAGAACGTCCGCAGAATCTCCTCGTCAGTCTTGACACCGAGCGCGCGGAGGAACACGGTACCGTAGAACTTCCGCTTGCGGTCGATGCGGACGTACAGCAGGTTCTTGTTGTCGTACTCGAACTCAACCCAGCTTCCGCGGTAGGGAATAATCTTGCCGAGGAAGCCCTGGCCGGCGATCTTCTCGAAGAAGACACCCGGGGGAGCGGTGCAACTGCGAGACGATGACGCGCTCGGTACCGTTGATCAGGAAGGTCCCGTTGTCGGTCATCAGCGGAATTTCGCCGAAGAAGACTTCCTGCTCTTTGATGTCGCGGACGCTCTTGGCGCCGGTCTCCGGATCCTTGGAGTAGACCGTCAGACGGATGGTGACCTTGAGCGGGGCAGCATAAGTCATGCCGCGCTCCTGGCACTCCATCATGTCGTACTTGAGTTGCAGGTCAACCGGATCGCCGCACTTGTTGCAGAAAGTGACGATGTTCTTGTTGAACGTGCCGCAGTGGTCGCACAGAATATCGCCAGGCTGGAAAGGATCGGTCTTGATGGTGGAGCCGCATTGGCGGCAAGTGGAGCGCAGGTGATGGAGACCCTTAAGGTTGCCGCACTTGCATTCCCAGTTGCCGATCGAGTAGTCGACGAATTCGAGCAGGCTGACGCCCCGGAAATCGGTGATGGGGAACACCGAGCTGAAGACCGTCTGCAGACCGGAATCGTCCCGTTCGTTCGGCAGCAAGTCCATCTGGAGGAAGCGCTCGTAGGAGCGCTTCTGGACCTCGATCAGGTTCGGGATCGGGATCGCCGTCTTGATCTTGGAAAAATCAACTCGCTCGGGAACTGCGTCACGACGCTCTTGCATGAACAAAGACTCCTCTTGAACCGAACGGCAAAACTCTTGAAACAGACTTATGCCGCCGTGGTGCGGGATACGCACTCCGGCGGCGGAAGAAAACTACGTTGCTGCTGGATGGACGAGGTTGCGCGAACTGCGGGGATCCAGAATTGCCGGTTCCGCGAAGCGAAAGCGAGGGACGGACCGCGAGACGCACTGGTGCCTACGCGCGGATGCCGCGCCAGACAAGACGAGCTGCCGTGAAATGGCAATCCTCTACGACTCACGCTGATCGATCTGGGGCCGCTCTCCAGTCGACAAAGGGACTCAATGCTCAACGTTACCAGAAGCCGCACCCGTCAGTCAAACGGACCCTCACTTGGCGGCCGGGCGCCGGGATCCGACGTGGCCGCTCCGCCGCCTGGAACGGCCACCCAGCGCGAACACTACTTGACTTCGACGGTGGCGCCGGCGTCGACGAACTTCTTCTTGATCGTCTCAGCTTCTTCCTTCGTGACGCCTTCCTTCACCGGCTTGGGAGCACCATCGACAAGGTCTTTGGCCTCCTTCAAGCCGAGGCTGGTCACTTCGCGCACGGCCTTGATGACGTTGATCTTGTTAGCGCCCGCGGCAACGAGAATGACGTTGAACTCCGTCTGCTCCTCAACCGCCGGAGCGGCAGCCGCAGGAGCGCCGCCAGCCATCATGACCGGCGCCGCGGCAGCCGCCGAGACACCGAGCTTCTCTTCGAGAAGCTTCACCAACTGCGACGCCTCAAGCAGCGTCAAGCCTTCAATCTGTTCCGCAATCGCCTGAATATCCGCCATGTTCACTCCTTACACACGTTTCTTGAATCCGCCCGGCGTTACGCCGAAAACTTATTCTCCTTGCAGCCCTGGTCGAGCACGACCGCCAGATCGCGCCCTGTGGCGTTGAGCACGGTGACCAACTGCTGCGCAGGAGCATTGATCAGAAAGAGCAGCCGCGCCAGGATCTCCTCCCGCGACGGCATGCTCGCCAAATCCTGAATGCTGGCGACGTCAATCGCGCGCCCTTCGACAAACCCCGCCCTAAACGTCAGCGCCGGATTTGCCTTGGCATACGCGGTGAGCGCCTTGGCGAGCGCGACAGGATCGCCCTCCGTGAACGCGAGCGAGGTCATGCCGCGGAGCCCACCCAGCACGTCGGCCGCGGGAGTCCCCTCGGCCGCCTTCTCGGCAAGGGTGTTCTTGATGACGCGGTAGCTTCCGCCCGCCCCCGAACAGCCTTGCGCAGCTCGAAGTCCTCACTGACCTTGATTTTCTCGAAGCCCGCCACGAACAGGCTCTTGGACTTCGCCAGAGCGTCGCGCAGCGCGTCCAGATCTTTCTGCTTGTCTTCTCTGTTTTTCATGTCGGCGCCAAAAGCCTCATCTGCCCCGATGCAGGCGGACAAGGGCGAAGTTAGATGGTTTTCGTGTTGAACGGCGTCACGTCGAGCGTCACACCCGGACCCATTGTCGAGCAAACCGAGGCCGTCTTGACATATTTTCCCTTGGCTGCGGCCGGCTTGGCGCGCACGACCGCCTGAATCAGGGTCTGCGCGTTCTCCACAAGTTTTTCGGTGGGGAAACTGACCTTGCCAACCGGCGAATGGATGATGCCCGTCTTGTCAACGCGGAACTCCACCTTGCCCGCCTTAATCTCGTTGACCGCTTTGGCGACTTCCATCGTCACGGTGCCGGTCTTGGGATTGGGCATCAGGCCGCGGGGACCGAGGATCTTGCCGAGCCTGCCCACCGAACGCATCATGTCCGGGGTCGCGACAACGGCGTCGAAGTCCGTCCAGCTCTCGGACTGGATCTTGTTGACCATGTCCTCGCCACCGACGAAGTCGGCGCCGGCTTCCCGCGCGTCAGCGTACTTGTCGCTGCCACAGATGACCAGGACGCGCTTTGTTTTGCCGAGACCGTTCGGCATCAGGACCGTGCCGCGCACCATCTGGTCGGCGTGCTTGGGATCGACGCCCAGCCGCAGGTGCACTTCCACGGTCTCGTCGAAGTTGGCGAACTTGATCTTCTGGACGAGGGAGATGGCTTCGTCGAGCTGGTAATCACGCGACTCGACGCTTTGGACGGCGGACTTATACTTTTTCGTGATCTTACGGGCCATGGAGCCTCACTGGTACAAGCGGCGACCTCCCGGAGCGGGGGTCAGCCTCCCATTGAGCTAAAACTCAATCTTCTGACGGTATCACGCCGTGGGGCTGTTTGTCCAGGATCTTTTTTGGTCGCCGGGACGACTAGGCCCCGGCCGAGGGGAGTCCGGCGAGCGCCATCGCGAGTTCGGCTTCGTCGTAGTCCTGGTCTACGAGTTTGCCCGCCTTGAAATCGACGTAGGCCTGCATATCGAAGTGGCCGTGGCCGCAGAGGTTGAAGAGAATCGCACGCGACACGCCGTCGCGTTTGCACGCCAGCGCCTCATCAATGGCGCCTTTGACGGCGTGGTTGGCTTCCGGCGCCGGGAGAATGCCTTCGGCGCGGGCAAACTCGAGTCCGGCCTCGAAGCATCCAATTTGCTGGTAGGCGCGCGCCTCGATCAGGCCCAATTCCTTGACGTGGCTGACCAGAGGCGCCATGCCGTGGTAGCGGAGTCCACCGGCGTGGAACCCGGGGGGTGTGAACACCGAGCCGAGGGTATGCATCTTGGTGAGCGGCGTGAGGTGCGCCGTATCGCCGAAATCGTAGGCGTACCGGCCGCGGGTGAGCGACGGGCAGGCGGCTGGTTCCACGGCGACAATCCGCGTCGTCTTGCCTTCGCGCAGGTTGGCGCCAATGAACGGAAAGGCGATGCCGGCGAAGTTCGACCCGCCGCCCGTGCAGCCGACCACGATGTCCGGATAGTCGCCGGCCAGCGCCAACTGTTCCATTGCCTCGATGCCGATGATCGTCTGGTGCAGCAGGACGTGATTCAGAACCGAGCCGAGCGCATACTTGGTGTCGTCGCGCTGGACGGCCATCTCGACGGCTTCGGAGATGGCGATGCCGAGGGAGCCCGGATGATCGGGGCGTGCGGCGAGGATCGCGCGTCCGGCGGCCGTCTCGGGCGAAGGCGACGGCGTGCAGCGGGCGCCCCAGGCCTCCATCATGGCCCGCCGGTAGGGCTTCTGATCGTAAGAGACCCGCACCATGTACACTTCGATTTCGATCCCGAAGAGGGTGCCGGCAAACGCGAGGGAGGAGCCCCACTGGCCGGCGCCGGTCTCGGTGGTGATGCGCTTGACCCCTTCTTCCTTGTTGTAGAAGGCCTGGGCGACGGCGGTGTTCGGCTTGTGCGACCCGGCGGGCGAAACGCCTTCGTACTTGTAGTAGATCCTGGCTGGAGTGTCGAGGGCGCGCTCAAGACGCCGGGCGCGGTAGAGAGGCGAGGGGCGCCACTGCCGGTAGACATCGCGTACGGGATCGGGAATCCCGATCTCGCGCTCGGTGGCCACCTCCTGCGCGATCAGGCTCATCGGGAACAGAGGTGCGAGATCGTCCGGCCCGATCGGTTGCAGCGTGCCCGGGTGAAGCACCGGTGGCGGCGGCGACGGCAGGTCCGCCATGATGTTGTACCAGGCGCGCGGGATGCGCGATTCGTCGAGAACGTACTTGACCGTGTCGCTCATGAATTCCTTCCCAGAAGAAATCAGTGTACCTTTGGCGGACCGGGTGCGGCGGACCGGTCGGCTACACTGTTAGAGATTCTCCCGCATGGCGACACTCGCCCTCATCGATGACGACCGGCTCGCACTGACCTCCCTCGGGGCTCTGTTCGAACTGGAGACCGGGCATGAGATCCTGACGTTCCAAGATCCCGTCGAGGCCCTGGAGGAGTTGACCACGAAGCCCGTCGACGTGGTGATCTCCGACTATCTAATGCCGAAGATGACCGGGATCGAACTGCTGGGACACTTGCGCAAGCAGCAGCCGGAGACGCTGCGCATCCTGCTCACCGGCTTCGCCGACAAGGAGAATGCGATCCGGGCGATCAACGAAGTCGGGCTCTACCAATACCTGGAAAAGCCCTGGGACAACCAGCAACTCCTGTTGCTTGTCGAGAACGGTCTGAAAGAGAAGAGCCTGCGGAGGCAGTTGGCGGAGAAGGTGCGCGCTCTCGACCGTATGGCCGGAGAATACCGGGAGCTTGAGACGCGCCACACGCTGTTGCAGCGCGACCTCGAGATGGCGGCGCGCGTCCAGCAAAGTCTGCTTCCGGCCGCGTTTCCCTCGTTTGAAGGCGTCCATATCGATTCGCTCTACCAGCCCTGCACGGCGCTCGCCGGGGACTATTTCGACTACGCGCTGGGCGACGGCTCCATGGTGATTCTGCTTTCGGATGTGAGCGGCCACGGGGTCCAGGCGGCGCTCAGCAGCATGCTGTTGAAAGCGATTTTTCAGGACACGGCGCCAGACGCAGCGTCGGCACTCGATCTGTTGCACCTGATGAACCGCCGGCTGGCGCGGTTCCTGCCGGAAGGCATGTTCGTGGCTGCGGGAGTAGCGCGAATCGATTCCGGCACGTCGCACGTGCAGTTTGCTAACGCCGGATTGCCCTACCCGTTTCTGGTGGGCGGTGGGCGCGTAGAAGAGATTCTCACGGGCGGCGTTCCGCTAGGGTTGTTTACGGACCGGGAGCTGTTGGATTTCGGCGTCGAAGACATCCCGCTCGAACGGGGCGACATTCTCCTGCTGGCGTCGGACGGACTGGGCGATGTCCCGGGTCCGGGCCGCGAATACTTCGCGGACAAGCAGTTGCGCCAGGAACTGGAAAAACTCGCCGGGGAAGAGGCCCGCGTCCTGCTGCGCGAGATCCGGCAGAAGGCGGTGTCGTTCCATGGCGGCGAGACCCTGCCAGACGATCTGAGCGCCATCGCGCTCGGCCGCATCTGAGCCGGCACGTTACAATTCAAACGAATGAAGCTGACCTTCTGGGGCGCCGCGCAAACCGTCACGGGTTCCATGCATCACCTGGCGGTGGACGGCCGCCAGTTTCTTCTAGACTGCGGGATGCGCCAGGGACGCCGCAAGGAGGCGGACAGCGTCAACCGGAACCTGCCGTTCGAGGCGGAAGGGATCGACGGCGTGATCCTGTCCCATGCTCATATCGACCATTCGGGAAATCTGCCGACGCTGGTCAACCGCGGCTTTCGCGGTCCGATTTACGCCACCCCCCCGACCGCCGCTCTCTGCGACGATATGCTCCGGGACAGCGCCTACATTCAGGAGAAGGACGCCGAGTTCGTCAACCGGAAGCGGCAGCGGCGCCGCAGCGACGACCTGGTGGAACCCTTGTTCCGCCTGGCGGATGTCGAGACGACGCTGCCCCTGTTCCGCCACCTGCGGTATCACCGGAAACAGGAGATCGCCGAAGGACTCACCTGCGAATTGTTTGACGCCGGTCACCTGCTCGGGTCGGCCGCCGTGCTGCTGACGCATGGCTCGCGGAAGATCATCTTCTCCGGCGATGTCGGGCGGAAGAACCTGCCGGTCATCAAAGATCCGGAACAGTTACCTCCCGCCGACTACCTGATCCTCGAAAGCACGTACGGCAACCGCTTCCACAAGCAGGATGAAAACGTCTCAGACAAGCTATGCGGCGTCATCAAGCGGACCGCGGCCCGCGGCGGCAAGGTGATCGTTCCGGCATTCGCAGTCGGCCGGACGCAGGCGCTGGTGCTGCTGCTGCATGAACTCGCCAATAGCGGCTGCATCCCGAAGATTCCGCTGTTCGTCGATAGCCCCCTGGCGGTCGACGTGACGGAGGTGTTCCGCAACCACCCGGACTGCTTCGACGCCGAGACGATGGAGTACGTCAACAACGGCTTGGCCCCGTTCGATTTCAGCTCGCTGACGTACATCCGGAAGGTGGAAGATTCGATGAAGCTGAACGATCTGCGTGGCCCGTTTGTGGTGCTGTCGGCTTCGGGCATGTGCGAAGCCGGGCGCATTCTGCATCACCTGCGGCACAACATCGAGGATCCGCGGAATACAGTGCTGATCACCGGGTTTCAGGCCGACGGGACGCTGGGACGCAAGCTGGTCGACCGGTGGGGCGAAGTGAACATTTTCGGGGAGCCAAGGCGCGTCCGGGCCGAGATCGTGACGATGAACGAGTTGAGCGGACATGCCGACCAGGGGGAGCTGGTGGACTGGATGGCGCCGATCTCACCCCGGCTGCGGCGGGTGTTCCTGGTGCACGGAGAGCCGTCGCAGGCGGCGGCGCTGGCCAACGCGATCTGGGCGCGCTACCGGATTCCGGTCGAGACTCCGGCGCGCGGCGAGAGTTTCAGACTGGCGTAGACGATGGTGACGTTGTTCAACAGTATGGGCTGGATCGAAGTGATTTGCGGCCCTATGTTTTCCGGCAAGAGTGAGGAGCTGATCCGCCGGCTACGGCGGTCAGAGATCGCGCGGAGACGCGTCCAAGTCTTCAAGCCCGCCCTGGATAACCGCTATTCCGCCGATGAGATTGTCTCTCACGGCGACATTCGCATGGCGTCCGAAGTGATTGAGCAGGCGGGGGATATCCTGGATCGCCTGGATTGGCGCACGGAAGTGGTCGGGATCGATGAGGCGAACTTCGCCGGCCCGGAACTGGTGGAGATCGCCGAGCGGCTGGCGAACTCGGGCAAGCAGGTGATCGTAGCGGGACTGGACACCGATTACATGGGGCGGCCGTTTCCTCCCATACCGGATTTGCTGGCGCTGGCCGAATCCATCACGAAGACGCTGGCGATCTGTCTGCGCTGCGGCAATCCGGCCAAGCACACGCAGCGCCTGGTGGAGTCCGACTCGCTCATTGTCGTGGGGTCCGACGGCTTGTATGAAGCGCGGTGCCGCCGCTGCTTCGAGCCAGGACTGCCCCGGCAGAGGGAATTGGATTTCGTCCGGGCGAGGCGGGCAATACCCGCTGAAACCGGCGCTTGATACAATAAGTCCAACTAAACTGAGGAGTACAAACGTGTCCGACCTTCACTATTCCGGTTCTTCGGATTCCTCGGGTTTGAAGACGGCGATCCTGTTTGGAGCCGTCATTGCATTGCTGGCAGCCAACGTCTACCTCTACATCCAGGTGGACCAGACGCGGACCGACATGGCCGCACTCCGCGACTCGATCGCGAACGAAGTGTCGGGGTTGCGTGACGCCTCGAATGTGACGTCCGCGTCGGCGCGGAAGACGGTTGAAGAGTTAAAGACGCAGCTCGATGCCGCGCGGCAGCAGGCCAACCAGGCAGCCAGCACGGCGAAAGCGGAAGCGCTCGCGCGTGCTGAATCGCTCGCCAAACAGCTTGCTGAAGAGCAGAGGCGCCAGGCGCAGCAGGTGAGCAGTCAGATCTCGGAGGTGAAGGAGACGGCGCAGTCCGCCAACGCCCGCATCGATACCGTGAGCACCGATGTGACGGCCGTCCGCTCCGAGGTGACGAATGCGAAATCGACGATCGAAAAAACGATTGCCGACCTGAGGCAGGTGACAGGCGACCTAGGCGTCCAGAGCGGCTACATCGCCACGAACGCCAAGGAACTGGCGGCGCTGAAGCGGCTCGGCGAGCGGAACTATTTCGAGTTCAATCTGGCGAAGTCGAAACGGCCGGTGAAGGTGGGCGATATCACGATGCAGTTGAAGCGCACCGATACCAAGCGGAACCGCTTCACCGTCGATATCTACGCCGACGACAAGCGGGTCGAGAAGAAGGACCGGACACTGAACGAGCCTGTCCAGTTCTATGTGGCCAAGGCGCGCCAGCCGTACGAGCTCGTGGTGAACGAAGTCAAGAAGGACGTGATCGTCGGCTACCTGGCGACGCCGAAGGATCAGGTCGCGCGCAACTGAGTCCTGCCGGGCGCTGGCAGCCGCGGCAGGAGCGGCTGCCAGCGAGGCAGGGTGGCTCAGATGTAGGCGATCACGTCGATCTCAACAAGGGAGTTGCCCGGAATGCCTCCCGCGGCCGCGATGGTGGTGCGCACGGGCGGCTCGGCGCCGAACTTGCCCCGGAACACCTCGTTCATCGCCTGGTAGTCCTTCAAGTCGTGCAGGTACGTTGCACTTGACGACCTTCTCCATTGAGGAGCCGGCGTTTTCCAGTTCCGCCTTGATTTCGTTCAGCACGTGTTCGGTATGTGCCTTGATGTCGCCCTCGAAGTGCGCACCCTTGCCCGCAATGAACAGCAGGTTCCCGTAGGAGACCGCGCCGTTGAAGAGCGGCGCCTGCGTGCGCGGACGGCCGGAACGGCGATGCACCTTCTTTTCGGCTGGGGCTTGCGCCTGGGCGGCCGGAACCGCTGCCGCGGCCGTGGCGGCGCCGGCCGCGAGGAATCCACGTCTCGTATTCTTCTTCATCGTCAGTCACGTCCTTTTCCCGCTTGGGAGGATTGGTTCAAAGTGTTGTCTTCAGTATGACTTAGATAGGACGCTCCAGGGCGTCCGGAGGATACCGCCGCCAGCCGGCGGGATACACTGGGCGCAGACGGGAAGACCCCCGCTCGAGAGCCCGGCCCAGCAGCGGCCGGGCATTTTCTTTTTCGGAGGCTCAACATGATGGCGCGACTGGCTGTCTGGCTGGCGGCGGGCGTTGCGGCGTGGGCCGCGCCGCCCCTGACCACGATCGAAGACACTCTTTTCAAGGCGGACGGAACACGCTTTAACGGCATCGTCCTGATTACCTGGACCACCTTCGAGGGTCCCAACCAAACCAACATCGCGACACAGGGCAGGACCGTGCGGATCATCGACGGGCGTCTGAACGTGCAACTGGCGCCGACCGTGGGAACGCAACCCGCCGCCTACTACCTGGTCAAGTACAACTCGGACGGAAAGTTTCAGTTTAGCGAGCACTGGACGGTGCCGTCGAACCCGGCTCCCATGCGGGTGCGCGACGTGCGGGTGGCAGGTCCTTTGTGGCCGGGCGACTCCGCCAGCGGACAACTGGGCGAAGTAACAATCGAGGACGTCAGCGGGCTCCCCGAGGAACTGGAGGTCCGGCCCCGGCGTGGTACGGGATTCCTGCCGTCGCGCGCGGCCGTGATCAACGATCTGGGGGAGATCGATGCGGCCTTGGGCAGCCTCGCCGACTGCGTCCGGGTCGACGGGACCGCGGCGCCGTGTGGGACGGCGAGCGTCGCGTTCTTTGACCGCGAGACTCCGGGTGGTGTCGTCGATGGCGTCAATACGCTGTTCAATCTGTTGTTTCAGCCCGAGCCACCGGAAAGCGTACGCCTGTTCCGTAATGGCTTGTTGCAGACAGCCGGTGTGGACTACTCGGTGTCGGGATCGGCCATCACGTTTCTTCCGGGGGCGGCGCCTCAGCCCGGCGATGTCCTTGCCGCCTACTACCGGGTGCTGGCGGCCGGTGCGCCGATGCCGAACTTCGCCGATGGTGTCTCACCTGTGGGGGTCATCGATGGAGTCAATGCCGAATTCACCCTGCCGCAGGCGCCGAACCCGGCCTCCAGTCTGATGGTGCACAGGAACGGGGTCCTAAAGCTGGCGCTGACGGACTACACGATTAATGGGTCGACGATCGAGTTTCAGCCGGGTTCGGTGCCCCAGCCGGGCGATGTCCTGCGGGTTTCCTACCGGCACTGATCAGCGCCGTCTCTCGAAAGAAAACGTCGAGTAGACGGCCACCTGGAGCGTATGGTTGTGCTCGAAGACCCGGCCGTTGCGCTGCTGGATGAGCTGGTGCAGGTAGCCCAGCTCCAGACGGCCGGGCGTGCCCATGTCGTATCCGAGGGCGGCATACCCTCGGTTTTGGTCGAAGACGTTGGCCGCGACGTTCCTTCCGAAGTTGACCAAGAGTTCATTGTATCCGGCAAAGTACCAGGAGCCCGGCTGGATCCTTCCGCCGCGAAACGGTAGCGTTGCACGGACCATGTAGCGAAAGCGGTTCTCGTGGCGCCAGTTGGCGACGGTCGTCCCTCCGCCCGGTTGCGGAGCCGTCTCGCCGAGGCGCCGCTGTTCCAGGCGATACCGGTGCGCGAAACCAACCCTGCCGGTGGCGTGGCGCAGCAGAGCCTGCTGGAAGACCCGGTGTTCAGGAAAGCGGAAGGCGACCGGAAACGCGCCGTAGCGATGTGTGTCCACGAAGGCATATCCGAGAGTCACCATGAGGTGGCGGTTGACATCGAAGTTCAAGCCGGGCCGCAAGAGGATCTGTTGTGGCTTCGAGACGACGTCGTGGCGGCGCAACTGGCCTTCCAGGTGGACGCCCCACCGCCCATTCACCGCGTGGTCGCCGAAGTACATGAACCAAGCATTGGCGTTGTGGTCGGCGATCCGGCCTGCGGATTGTGCGAAGGCGCTTCCCAGCAGACATGGGAGGAGGCAGGCAACGGTCTGTAAACGGGCTGTCACATTGACCAGAGTACAGGCTCAGCGGACCGATCCTCGCGGAATCGTCCGGCCCCAGACCTCGATCCAGTCCAGTCTGGAGCAACCGGCCGATCCGCCGCCGGTCATGAGATCGGTAAACCCGATTTCGTCGATGCGGGAGAGGTCGGGATTGTCGACCCATGCGCCCTCGATCACCCTGTCGATGTCGAGGCGGCGCCAGCGCTGGTTCCCCAGGATGAACTCGAACTCCCGCCAGTCCTCGGAAGACGGATCGGCTTCGGAGGAGATGAGCCACTGTCCCGCAGCAGTCTTGACGATCAGACGGAGGGCACGGAAGCCGGCCTGCTTGGAGCGCCAGCGCACTTTCGACAAGCCCGTGAGATCGACCTGCGCCCGGCGGTGGCGCAATGCGACAGCCCAATTGCCGGTGGCGGTGCCCGACCAGACGTAGTACGGATCGTCAGCGGGGCGGTCGTGGTGGCTCTTCTTGATACCGTCCCGGCCCGGACCGTAGAGTGTCAGTTCGAGGTCCGAATTCGCCACGTGTTCCTGGGTGACCGGCGTTTCGGGCGGCGTCTCTTTCCAGTCCTCACGCAAGAAACTTCCCGGACGCTCGTCCGCCCACCCAACCGCAAGGCAAGCCAGGAGAAACCACAGCCGCACGATCATGCCCGTCCCCTGGCGGCGCGGGCCACCGCGGCGCGGGTGCGGGGGTCGAGCGGGGGAGGGGGCGGCGGTTCCGGCTTACGGGTCTTGCCGTCGACGCGGTCCGCGATCAGAGCCTGGTACTTCTTGCGGAACTCGGACGACTGGGGGTCGGCGGGACGCCCCTCGGCGGCCAGCGCAGCCTCGACCTCTCCCGGGGTCACCTCCTGGGCGAGTGGCAGGTACTTCTGCAGGTAATTCTTCGCGCGGTCATGCACGATGCGGATGCTGGAGTGATACAGCAGGAACAGCAGATCGGGCGCGGGGACCTGCGCCAGCACAGCGTAGAGGAGGGACGGCCGCTTCAGGTCAGCCTTCTGCAGCGCCGCCGCCAGTTTCGTCGCTCTGGCCGGCAGGGCCTGCCACGCCGCAGTCGCCGACCTCGTCATGGCCGTGGTGCGGATGAGCGCCGACTTCTCCTTCGGTGTCAGCTTCTCTGTCAGAACCCAGAGGAACGGCGCGGGATCGGCCGCGGCTGATTCCACTTCCGGGGGAAACAGACGCCGTGCGCGCTCCAGCTTGGCCAGCGCCGCCAGATTCAGCTTGGGGCCCTGGAGCGCGGGAGAGAACAGGGTCATCAAGCCATCCTGATCGAGCACACGCACGACCTCGGAGGGCGCGGGCTCCCTCCCCAGGGCAAGCAGCTCCCGGCCCAGTTCTTCGACGGCAATCGATGCCTGCGTTCCCGCCTCGCGAGCGTTGGCATACTGCGCGGCGGTCTTCTCGTCGAAGGAAAACCCGAGCCGGAGCCGGAGCCGCGCGGCGCGCAACAGGCGCACGGGGTCATCGTAGAAGGTCGTGGATTGTAGCGTCCGCAACTCACGGCGTTCCAGGTCGGCCAAGCCGTTATTGGGATCGATGAGCAGACCGCGAGAGGACCGGTTGAGCGCCAGGGCGATGGAGTTGACCGTGAAGTCGCGCCAGCGGAGATCTTCCTGGATCGTACCGGGAGCGATCTGGAGCTTGCCGGTGCGGGACCGGGTTTCGCGCCGCGCCATGGCGATCTGCGCGGTGACGCCTCCAGGAAAGACCAGTTCGGCGGATTTCCGGCGGTCGTCCTGGGATCCGATCCTGGCCCCGGCCGCGGTCAGGGGTTTCAGCAGCGCAAGCGCCCTGCCTTCGATCGCGAAATCCAGGTCGCGGATGTGGAAGCCGCCCAGCATGTCCCGCATGGCGCCGCCTGTCAGGAACACGCCCATGCCAGCCGAGGTGGCGGCCTCCTGCACCAGAGACACAACCTTGTTCTGGGGAACGCTCAGGTGACTCTCCAACATGAACATGTAGTCGCTCATAGACAGGCTGACGGAGACCCTTGGCTCACACCCTGAGTCCGCCGTTGGAATCCTCCTTTCATCGTTACGCCCTGGGGTGGTAGCGGTCCACGGTCTCGCGCAGGCGCTGGCGCGCCACGTGCGTGTAGATCTGCGTGGTCCCGATATCGGCGTGTCCGAGCATCGTCTGGACACTACGCAGGTCGGCTCCGCCTTCGAGCAGGTGGGTCGCGAAGCTGTGGCGGAGCACGTGCGGGGTCAGACCGCGGAAGATTCCGGCCGTGCGGCCATGCCCCACCAGCAACTTCCAGAAACCTTGCCGGGTGAGCGGCCCACCGCGAGCGGATACAAACAGATAGGGGCTGGTGCGGCCCTTCAGAAGCTTCGGGCGTCCGGCTTCCAGGTAACCCTCGACGGCACGCAGCGCCGTCCTGCCAGCCGGGACAAGCCGGTGCTTGCTGCCTTTGCCGACCGTCCGCAGGACGCCCATCGCCATGTCGAGGTCACCGCAGCGAAGGTGGCACAGTTCGCTCACGCGGAGCCCGGTTGCATAGAGGACCTGCAGCATCGCCCGGTCGCGCAGACCGGCAGCGGTAGACCCGTCGGGCGCCTCCAACAGGCGTTCGATCTCCTCCCGGTTGAGATACTTCGGCAGACTGCGCCACGCCTTCGGCGCTGTCAGGGCGGCGGTCGGATCGGTATCGAGATGTCCTTCGGCGACAAGGAACCCAAAGAAATTGCGTAGCGCGGACAGACGGCGGGCGACGGTGCTCGCGCTGGCCCCCTGATGCGTCAGGACATCCAGATAGCCACGGACTGCATCCAGGCCGGGCAGGCCGGCGGCCGGGCCACGCGATGCGCCGAAATCGCGCAAGTCGCGCTGGTAAGCGGCAAGAGAATTTGGGGACAGACCTTTTTCCACCCGGCAGAAACTCAGGAACGCGGCGATACCGGCAGCCAGCCGGTCCTGTTCCGGCGCCGAAGCACCCGCCTGTGGTGTCGTCCGCACTCAGCCAATGATACAATAATCGCAAATTTGTTTGAAACAGACCCTTTGGGCGGCTTTTCCCGGCCTCCCGGCGCGGCACACCGATGAAGCAGGTGCGGATCCAGAGATTCGACCGGGAGCCGCTGGCCGGTCATATTGACCCGCGGACCTACCTGCGGGCGAATGGGATCGAGATTCTGTCACCCTCCGGCGCCCATTCGGTGGTCCCTTACGAAGAGATAAAAGTCCTGTATTTTGTTGGCGACTTCCGCGGTGGGGAGACCCGCGTGGAACGCCGGACCTTCTCCAGCCGGCCGAAGCTGGCCGGGCTCTGGGTGCGGCTGCATTTCCGCGACGGCGACCTGCTGGAGGGCGTCTTGCCCAACGATTTTCTGGCGTTGGACACTCACGGATTCACGATCACGCCGCCGGACTGGTCGATCCACCACCGCAAAGTGTTCGTGCCGCGCGCTGCCCTGACACGGGCTGAGGTGCTGGGCGTGGTCGGGTCTGCTGCCAGCCGGCCCCGCCGGAAGCCCCTGCCGGATCAACAAATCGGTTTGTTCGAGAGTTGAGCGTGGTGGGCACGCAGGGATTCGAACCCCGGACCCCCTCGGTGTAAGCGAGGTGCTCTAACCAACTGAGCTACGTGCCCGTTCCAACTGATTGTCTCACGGCGCGCGGCGCCAGTTCCTCTTCCAGGATCCGCCAAGCCGCCTGCCAGGTGAACTCGCGATCGAAGGTGGCGCGTCCGGCGGCGCCCAGAGTTTCGCGGGCCCCGCGGTCGGCCAGAAGGCTGAGCACGGCCTCGGCAAACCGGTGAGGGTCGTCTTCGATCAGAATATTGCCGCCGTCCTGTGCGGGCAGCCCTTCACAACCGAGAGTTGTGGAGACGACCGGACGAGCGGCAGCCCAGGCTTCGATGATCTTGAAGCGCGTCCCGCTGCCAGCCAGCAGAGGCACGACCACGACGCGGGCTTTTGCTAGCTCAGCCACGGGATCCTGGATCGGGCCGGTGCACTCAATGCGAGGATCGGAGGCGATATCCCGGTGGACTGCGTCCGTGTTGCGGCCAATCAACCTCCACCGGAGGCCCGGGCACCGGTCGCGCAGGGTCGGCCAAATGGAGCGGGCGAAGTGGCGTACCCCGGACCGATTCGGCTCGTAGTCGAAGCTGGCGGAAAACGCCACGACGTCTTCTTCGGCGGCCACAGGAGCCGGCCGGGACGGGATCGCGTTCGGATAGACAGCGACGGTGCACGGCGCAATGGTAAGGGCGCGCTGCGCGTCCGCCGCCGATGTGGCCAGAACGAGAGAATACCGGGGCAGCAGGCGGCGCTCGAGGTCAGCGCTGGCGTCGCGGAAGACACGATGAGCCACCGCTTCCTCTCTCCGGCCTGCCGCAGCGGCGGCGCTCTCGTGCCAGCAGCTTTCCACGTTGTGCAAGTCCAGGACCGTGCGCGAAGCGCGGGGTCCGATCTGGTCGATGTAGGGAGCGCACCAGAAGTGCTCGATGCAGGCGAGGTCGTAATGGCGCCCGTCGACGTAGCGGGCCACCACGTCACCGAAACCCGCGAACCGGTCTAGCAGCGGCGGAACCCGCCTGGCGAGTCGGACCGTGTTGCGCCAGACGCGCCGCCAGCCGTCGCGCGCGTGGTAGGGCAGGTCCAGCACCAGGATGTCGGATGCCAGTCCGGGGGGGAACGCGGTCCGTGGGTCGGGATGTCCGGGTTGGCGGAACACGATGCAGTCCAGCCGGTACCGTGGCGCCAGATACTCGAGCAGCGAGGCAGAACGCATGGCACCCCCGCCGACGGTCGGGTATGGCGATTCCGGCGCGACAAAGAGGGCGCGCGGGACGTCAGCGATCGCGGATGGCATCAGCGTAGACATCGTGTGTAAGGCGTGCCGTGCGCGCCCAGGAAAACTGCCTGGCCCGGACGAGAGCTGCTGCGCGGTAAGGCGCCGCCATCTCCGGACGAGTGACCAGGGCCTGCAACGCTTCGACCCAGGATCGCAGATCGCGCGGGTTGAGGCGAATGGCGGCATCACCGCAGACCTCACCGATTGCCGGGTCGGTTGAGGTTACGACACAGGCGCCGCACTGCATTGCCTCCAGCACAGGGAGTCCAAACCCTTCGTAGAGGGACGGGTAGAGGAAAGCGAGGGCATTCGAATACAGGGCGGGCAGCGCTGCGTCTTCCACCTCGCCCAGCCAGCGCAGGCCAGGAAGATCGGGCACCTCGGGACCATCGGCGCGGCGGCGTCCCGCCAGAACCAGGTCGGCCGATTGCGGTCCGGCGGCACGCCAGGCGTCGATCAGAAGCGTGACGTTCTTGCGGGGCTCGATCGTTCCGCAATAGAGGAAATAGGGTTTGGCCGCCGGTTGATCCCGTTGGGGTCCCCAGTGAGCGGGCGCGGCCAGAGGAACCGCCGCCGTTCGTTCCGGCGGAACATGGAACTCCTGGACAACCTGCTTCCGCACCGCTTCCGAATGCGTGACGACGCGCGACGCCAGGCCGAGCCGGAGCAGCCAGGGCGTCCGCTGCCGGACCCGCTCCGCTCCAGTGTGCCACGCGGGATTCATCCAGGGGGACAAGTCATGCAGAGTGATCACGGCCGGGCTAACCGGCACGTAGGGAACGGAGAAGTCGGTTCCGTGAAACACATCGGCGCCGATCGCCCGCAGACGCCGTGGCAGGCCGGCCGCCCACCAGCGACGCTCCAATCCGGACGCCGGACCCGCCGCAACATGCAGGCCGGGTGGTGGATCGAAGGGCTGGTCGGACGCCAGCCAGTACTCGTCTTCCGGGTAGGCCGCGGCAAGAGCTTGCGCCAGTTCCAACGTGTAGCGGCGAAGGCCGCCGGAACTCAGGGTGAGCGGGGTGGCGTCCAGAACCACGCGCATCAGCCGGTCCGATGCCCGTAGTTGCGCGCGTAGTAGCTCTGATACTCGCCCGATTTCACCGCTTGCATCCACTCCGTATTGGCGCGATACCAGGCCACGGTTGCGGCGAGCCCGGACTCGAAATCCGTACCCGGCTGCCATCCCGTCTCGGATTCGAGCTTGCGGCTGGTGAGCGCGTACCGCCGGTCGTGGCCCGGCCGGTCGGTGACGTAGCGGATCAGGCTGTCCGGCGCCCCGGTGGCCGCCAGGATCCGGTGCACGACCTCGAGATTGGCAAGAGAACAGTTGCCGCCGATGTTATAGACCTCGCCCTCGCGACCCTTGTCGAGCACAGCGCGGATGCCGCGGCAATGGTCGTCGACGTAGAGCCAGTCGCGCACCTGCTGCCCGTCGCCGTACACCGGAAGCGGCTTGCCTTCGAGCGCGTTCGAAATCATCAGCGGGATCAGCTTTTCCGGAAACTGGTACGGCCCGTAGTTGTTGGACGCCCTGGTCACCAGCACCGGCATCTTGAACGTCGTGAAGTAAGACAGCGCCAGCAGATCCGAACCGGCCTTGGTTGCCGAATACGGGCTGCTCGGCCTCAGCGGATCGTCCTCGGCGGCTTCGTGCGGCGCCGGGATGCTTCCGTAAACCTCGTCGGTCGAGACGTGCACGAAACGCGGGACACGCCTGGCGCGCGCTGCTTCCAGGAGCGAAAACGTGCCGCGCAGGTTGGTTTGAAAGACCGGACTGGCCGAAAGGATGCTGCGGTCCACGTGCGACTCGGCGGCGAAGTGCACGATGGCATCGGGCTTCTCTTCGACGAGCAGCGAATCCACGAGCATGTCGTCGCAGATGTTCTCGTGGACGAACCGGTACCGCGGATCGGCGTCCACGCCCGGCAGGTTCGCCAGATTTCCGGCATAGGTGAGTGCATCGAGGTTCACCAGGCGCGTGATGGCCGGATCGGCCAGGCTGAGCCGGATGAAGGCCGATCCGATGAATCCGGCTCCTCCGGTAACGAGCAGTCGCATAGGCTTATTTGTGCTGAAGTTCCCAGTCGTAATGGACGCCAGGATCGTTGTAGGGCAGACGTCCCTCGTCGGAGGGGTTGTAGAACCGGTCCGTCATGTAGATGAGCATCGACGGATCGCGCCCGATCACCTTGTAGCCGTGCGCGACGCCCGGTGGGATCAGGACGCGCCAGGGGCGGAGTGCGCCGACGTAGAGCGTGTTGCGCAAGCCGAAAGTGGCCGAACCCTGCCGCAGGTCCGCCAGGGCCACTTGCAGCATTCCCATCGCGGGCGTCCAGCAGTCGGTCTGGTGCAGGTGATAGTGGAAGGCCTTGATCGCGCCGGGGTAGTTGAGCGCGCAGGAAATCTGCGAGGACTCCACCGGAAAGTGCCCGGCCAAGCCCTGCCCGATCCGCTGGACTTCGAGGAAGTAGCCACGGTCGTCGGGCCACACGGCCATTGGTTCAATCCTGACGCCACCGATGAGTTGCGGGGAGTCCGGAGCCAGGATCACGGATCCGATGCCTTTGCCGTTCACGGGGCGCACCAGGACCATGTCCCCGTGTGACGCGATCGTTTCCGCAGCCGGAGCCGTCATTGCGCTTCGGCGGGCGCCGCCACCCGCGACTCCGCGACCAGGTTATTTGCCCGGAGGAGCGATTCGAAAGTTCCCGCGTCGGTCCACCAGCCTTCCAGGAACGAGAACTCCATCGAGCCTTCCCGGATGTAGAAGTTGTTGACGTCGGTGATCTCGAGTTCGCCGCGTTCGGAAGGTTCCAGGCGATCGATCTTCTGCCAGACGGATTCGTCGTAGAAGTAGATTCCGGTGACCGCGTAGGACGACCGCGGCTGGCGCGGCTTCTCCTCGATATTGATCACCCGGTTGCCGTGTAATTCGGCCACGCCGAACCGCTCGGCGTCGGGGACCGCTTTCAGGAGGATCCGAGCCCCGCGCTCCTGCTGCCGGAACGCCTCGACGACGGGAGTGATGTTGCTTTGAATGATGTTGTCGCCCAGAATCACGCAGAGCCGGTGCCCTTCGGCGAAGTGGCGGGCGAGGCTCAACGCCTCGGCGATGCCGCCTTCACCTTCCTGGTACGTGTAATTCAGGTGGCTGAGCCCGAACTCCTTGCCGTTGCCGAGCAGCCGGAGAAAGTCGCCGGCGTTTCTGCCTCCCGTGACGATCAAAATGTCGCGGATTCCCGCCCCGACAAGCGTCTGGATCGGGTAATAGATCATGGGCTTGTCGTAGACGGGCAGCAGGTGCTTGTTGGTGATTTTTGTGAGTGGAGACAGCCTGCTGCCGGTGCCTCCCGCGAGAACCACGCCCTTCATTCCCCCCAATGATACAATGCGCCCCATGGCACTGCACAACTGGGGTGAAATGCCTGAGGAGCAGATGAACCCGCTCGTCGGGCGGAAGGTGATTCACGGCGAGACCATGACGGTGGCGCGGCTCAGGTTAGCCAAGGGAGCCGTGGTACCCCTGCACCATCATGTCAACGAACAGATCACCAATGTCGAGCAGGGTCGCCTGCGGTTTGTGCTCGGCGGTGAGGAGGTGTTCGTGGGCGCCGGAGAAAGCCTGCTCATTCCGCCGAACGTAGCGCACGAGGTGGAGGCTCTCGAGGACAGCGTGGCGCTCGATCTGTTCTCCCCACCGCGCGAAGACTGGAAGCGCGGCGACGACAGCTATCTGAGAAAGTAGCGCGATGCAAAAGACCTGTCTGATCGCAATTCTTGCCGCCAGCGCCGCGTTCGCCCAGGGCTGGAAGGCCGGCGCGGCCAGTGAGTCTATCACGCCGACCGAACCCGTCTGGATGGCTGGCTACGCCGCGCGGACCAAGCCTTCGGAAGGCGTGCGCCACCCCATCTACGTCAAGGCCCTGGCGATTGAGGACCCCGCCGGCGAGCGTGCCGTCCTCGTGACCGCCGACCTGGTCGGCTTCCCGAAAGAGATGACCGACTGGGTCGCCGAAGAGATCCGCAAGCAGCACGGCCTGGCCCGCGACCGCATTCTGTTCAACGCGTCGCACAACCATAGCGGTCCGGTGACGCGGAAGTATCTCGCGACGCGCCACACATTCCAGCTTGACGATGCGCGGCGCGAGGCCGTGACCCGCTACACCTCGTTTGCCGAAAAGCAGATGGTGGCGGTCGCCGGCAAGGCCTTGGCCGACCTGGCGCCCGCCAGCATCACGTTCGGGCAGGGATTCGCCGGTTTCGCCGTCAACCGCCGCCGCGAGACGATGAGCCGCGCGCTCCCCGGACCGGTCGATCACGATGTCCCGGTGCTCACGGTGCAGCGCCCCGACGGCAAGGTCCGGGCGATCGTCGCGGGCTATGCCTGCCACGCGACGGTCCTGGGCGATTACGAAATCAACGGCGACTGGCCGGGATACGCCCAGTCCGCACTCGAGCGCGAGTTTCCCGGCGCAGTCGCACTCTTCGTGCAAGGCGCCGGCGCGGACTCGAACCCGCTGCCCCGCCGCTCGGTGGAACTGGCGCAGAAGTACGGCGAGGTGCTCGCCTCCGCGGCCAGCCAAGTGGCAAATGGCAAGCGCACGAAGCCCGTGGAGGGGCGCCTGCGCACGGCGTTCGAGTTGATCGATCTCCCGTTCCAGACGCCGCCCAGCCGCCAGGAACTCGAACGCCGCAGGACCTCGGGCGCGAGCGAGATCGAGCGGCGCCATGCGGCCAACCTTCTCTCGATCCTGGACGGCGGCGGCACGATCCGGTCTTCCTACCCGTATCCAGTTCAAGTGTGGCGCCTGGGTGACACATTCAAGCTGGTCGCGCTGGGCGGCGAGCTCGTAGTGGATTACTCTGTGCGCCTCAAGCGCCAACACGGCTTCGACAATACCTGGATCGCCGGCTATTCGAACGACGTGATGGGATACATCGCGTCGCGCCGGGTGCTGCGCGAGGGCGGCTACGAGGGCGGCGGCGCCATGCTCTACGGAAGCAATCCTGGTCCGTGGGACGAGGCGGTCGAGGAGACGATCGTCACGAAGGTCGCTGAGCTGATCGAACGCACCGCGAGATAGCGTCACGTACAATGGGGCGTATGCGCCCCGTAGCCGTAGCAGGGTACGGGAAGACTGCCTTTGGCGCCTTCCCGGACCGCGATCTCCGTTCGCTCGCACTCGAAGCCTGCGCCAGGTGCCTCCAGGATGCACGCGTGGAACCGGCCCAGGTGGATGCTTTCTACCTGGGGAATTTCGCCGGCCCGTCGTTTACCGGACAGAATCATCTGGCGCCCTACATTGCCGCTGAGGCTGGACTGAGCGGTGTTCCCGCCACGCGGTTCGAAGCGGCGTGCGCGTCTTCGGGTTCGGCGTTTTATCACGCCGTGAACGCGGTCGCCGCCGGGGTCCACGAGGCGATTCTGGTGTGCGGCGTCGAGAAGATGACGAGCCGCGACACCGCCAGCGTCACTGAGATCCTCGCCTCGGCCGGCGACACCGCCGGCGAGATCCGCGCCGGATCGACATTCCCCTCGCTGTTCGCCATGATCGCCCGCCGCCACATGCACCAGTTCGGCACCACGCGCGAACACCTCGCCGCGGTCGCCGTGAAGAACCACGAGAACGGCGCGTTGAACCCCGAGGCGCACCTGCGGAAGCGCATCACGATCGAGCAGGCGCTCGCGGGGAAACCCGTGGCTGATCCGTTGACACTGTTCGACTGCTCGCTCATCAGCGACGGCGCGGCGGCGGTCCTGGTGACCTCGGCCGATCGCGCGCGGGACCTCGGCGTCAAGGCGGTTCGCGTGCGCGCCGTGGCACAGGCTTCGGATTACGTCGCGCTCGACCGCAAGGATGACATCACGACGTTCCCGGCCGTGCGCGCCGCAGCCAACCATGCGTACCGCGCCGCGGGCATGGAGTCCGGCCATATCGACTTCGCAGAGTTGCACGACTGCTTCACCATCGCCGAGATCATCGCCAGCGAGGACCTCGGGTTCGCCGCGCGCGGCGAGGGCGGGCGCTGGGCGGCGGCCGGATGTTCGTCGCGCGAAGGAGCAAAGCCGGTCAACCCCAGCGGCGGATTGAAGTCCAAGGGCCATCCGGTGGGCGCGACGGGCGTCGCGCAGATCTGCGAATTGACTGCGCAAATTCGCGGCGAAGCGGGCGAGCGCCAGTTGCGCCGCCACGCCGTCGGACTCGCCGAAAACCTCGGCGGCTCCGGCGCCTCCTGCGTCGTTAGCATTCTGGGGGCGATGTGAGAACCGGCGCGGTTTATACGGAAACGGTCGTGCACATTCCCCCGGCGCCCTTCGCCGCCGAGGCTCCGTATCAGATTGCCATCATCGATCTGGATGGCGGAGGCCGCCTCACGGCCCGCATCGATGGAGCACGGGTTGCAATCGGCGACCGCGTGGAGGAGATCGAGAGCCGTCAAGGCATCCCCTACTTCAGGAAATCAGCATGAGATTGGCAGAACGGATGAGCCGGATCGGCACCGAGTCGGCGTTCGAAGTCCTGGTGCGCGCCCGCGAGTTGGAAGCTCGCGGCAAGAGCGTGATCCACCTGGAAATCGGCGAGCCCGACTTCGACACACCGGCTCACGTGATCGAAGCCGGCAAGCGGGCGCTTGACGAGGGCTGGACGCACTACGGCCCCACGCAGGGGTATCCCGATCTGCGGGAGGCCATCGCCGCCTACGTGTCGCGGACGCGGGGCATCCAGGTCGGGCCGGAGCGCGTGTGCGTGGTGCCCGGCGGCAAGCCGATCATTTTCTTCCCGATGCTCGCGTTGCTCGAGCCCGGTGACGAAGTGATCTATCCGAATCCTGGCTTCCCGATTTACGAATCGATGGTTCAGTATCTCGGCGCGAAGCCGGTGCCGGTGCCGCTGGTGGAAGAGCGCGGGTTTTCGTTCGATCTCGACGTCTTCGCGTCCTGTTTGAGTGACCGGACGCGGATGGTGATCCTGAACTCGCCGCAGAATCCGACCGGCGGCGTGATCCCGCCGGACGACATGCGCGCACTCGCGGACATGCTGCGCGACCGCGATGTCGTCATCCTGGCGGACGAGATCTACTCCCGGATCTATTACGGCGACGAACCGGTCTCACTGACCACGTTTCCGGGCATGCTGGAAAAGACCATTCTGCTCGACGGCTTCTCGAAGACGTACGCGATGACCGGATGGCGCATCGGCTACGGCGTGATGCCGGAGCCGCTGGTGGACCCGGTCAACAAACTGATGGTGAACTCGAACTCCTGTACAGCGAGCTTCACGCAGAAAGCGGCGCTTGCCGCGCTGACCGGTCCGCAGGACGACGTCGACCGCATGGTTGCGGAGTTCCGCCGCCGCCGCGATGCGTTCTGCGCCGCGTTGAATGAGATTCCCGGGTTCCGTTGCGAGCTGCCGGGCGGCGCCTTCTACGCGTTTGCCAACGTGAAGGGCGCGGGGATGGGGTCGAAAGAGCTGGCCGACCGCCTGCTGACCGAAGCCGGCGTCGCGTGCCTGAACGGCGGAGCGTTCGGACGCTTCGGCGAGGGCTATCTGCGGTTCAGTTACGCCAACTCGCTCGACAACCTGCTCGAAGCCGCACGGCGGATCCGGGGGTTTGTGGAAGGTCTAGCGGGCCGGGATTCGTAAGGCCTCGGGAATCGCGGCAAGGAGCGAGGGGATCGCGTCATCTGGCAGGGTGAAGTTCGGTCGCGTCCATTCGAAGAACCGAAGGGCCGCGCCTTTGATCGCCTGGTCGTCCACTCGACTGTCCTTCCTGTAGGACGTCTCTTCATCGACGGCGTGTCGGTGCAAACACAGTGTCCACGTTTCGATTGCGCGCTTCGGGATGAAGTGCGCAATATTTTCGTCCTGATCGCGCGGACGCAGTCCCTCGGAGGCCAGAGCCTGTGCAAGTTGCCTCGCGCGCTCGTCAACAGTTCCAGTGTCTGCATCAATAAGCACGACGAGCGCAGTGGCCGCCTTCTTCGACCTCGCCCTGATGGCCGCAACCTCGACGGCGTACCTCTGTCGCACGTATTGCTCGCCGGCTCCGCGCACAGGATCAGCCAACAGTCTGATCTCGTGACCGTAACCCATCCGTCTCAGGAAGCGTCGAGCGAACTGTTGGTGTCTCGAGTCTTCCCCAAGGATGACAATCTCCGACGGTCTATTCGCCATTCCATCCTCGGGCAACAAGTTCTGCTGGAGTCAGTCCGATCGCGGGGTCGCCCTGGAACTTCTCGGCGCGGACCGAGCCAACGCCGTCCCGCCGGAAGACGACGCCCGCATCGACAGCCCACTGGTTCAAGATTTCCGGATGGTGTGAGATTACCAGAATCTGGCCGGATCCCTCATCGACGGCGTCTTCGCAGGCCATCAGCCATGGTTGGATCTCGCGCAACGCAACGAAGTTGTCCGGTTCATCCAGAATCACGGTTCCGCCCTGCGCAAGTACGAAATGGAGAATGGCGTACAAGCACGCTAGGCAACGCTGTCCCTCGGAAAGCTCCGCGAACCCGAAACGGAGTCTCTCTCCACCGCTTCGATCGAACTCCGCGATAAGCAACCGGACGGGCTCAGCCCAGACTTTGAGCGCGAAGACTCCGAATCCATCGAGAACTTGGCGAAGACTCTCGATGTACCGCGCCGTCACATTGGGATCCGACTGGCTCCAATGCCTGTACCATGACGCGAAATTGGCCAGGTCGACCCTGGGGAAGAGGTCCTCCTTCTCAGCGCGAGTGCCCATGCTAAATGGGTTGATCCGGAAGCACAGAAGCCCCCCAAACCAGCCGACGAACCGCATCAACGTCTGGTTCTCCGGCCGGGCCCTGATGGTTGCGAGTGCCGACTGGTGCGGGTCAAATGGATACGTCACCTTATGTTGGAACTGATCGTTGTAGAGGCGAACTTCCCCGTTGACAAACTCGAACACCGGCTTCTGATCGCATTGGACCGTCTCTTCGATCACGCGCGGCAGTGCCGGATCGCCCAGCGCCTCGATCGCCAGACGGTAGACGAAGCAACTCTCTCCAACTTGGGCCTCAATCTCGAAGGTCTGTCTCGGCTGGTCCGGCAGCCAGCGGGTGCGCGATGCCGCCACAAACAGGTCTTCAGCCTTGTCGCCACGGATCACGAACTGCCGGACGGTGAGAAGGGCATCCAGAAGGGATGACTTCCCCGAACCGTTAGCGCCCAGAATGAGCTGCCTGCGGGCAGGCCGGTACTCGAAGTTAACAAAGCACTTGTAGTTGTCAATGTAAACGCGGGTCAGCACTTAGCTCGATGATACCTGACAAAGCTCCGGCGCTCACCCGCGCGGGAAGCGCCGCAAACGCGGTGCGGCGACTTCGCGCTCCCAGGCTTCCACCTGCTTCCGGTACGGTTCGGCGCGAGCCGCATCCGCTTGCAGGAGATTCCGCTCTTCGCCGGGATCCCGCGCCAGGTCGTACAGGAACTCGTCGCCGTTGTCGTTGATGTACTTCACGTCGCCGTCCCGCAGGGCCTTGCGGCGGTTCTCCCCGCGTTTGTAGCGCCAGAAGACGCGGCGCGGACGCGGCGCGGCTCCGGATACCTCCGCCAGCAGGTTCTCTCCGTCGAAGCCCCGCCTCGGAGGCCCGATGCCGCAGGCGGCGAGCAGCGTCGGCGCGAGGTCCATCGTCAGCATCACCTGTTCGCACACTGCACCGCGCGGCAGTTTCGCCGGCCAGCGGATGAGGCACGGTACGCGGATGCCCCCCTCCCACAACGCGCTCTTGCGCCCACGGAACGGAGCGTTCCGGCCGTTCGCGTCCGCGCCGTTGTCGCTGATGAAGATGACGATCGTGTTCTCCGCCGCGCCCTGCTGTTCGATCTCGCCCAAAATCGCCCCGATGCGCCGGTCCATCCGCTCGACCATCTTTGCGTAGAGGGACCGGTCGCCCTGACGCCGCGGCGCGGTGCCGGTGGCGGGGTCGAAGCCGTCGGGATCCTGGATCGGCGTATGCGGCGCCGTGAACGGCACGTAGAGAAAGAACGGCGTGTTCCGCCGCAGGCCCGGTTGTCTCAGCCAGGCCACCGCCTCCTCGACAAACAGGTCGGTGAGGTACCCCTCGCGCCGGATCATGCTGCCGTTCTTGAACAGCACTTCGCGCCCGTTGTCTTCGCGGTGCGTGAAGTAGTCGGCGTTGCCGCCCAGAATGCCGAAGGCCGCATCGAAGCCGTGGCGCTCCGGACGGAACTTGTCGCGATACCCGAGGTGCCACTTGCCGAACATGCCGGTGCGATAGCCGGCCTTCTTGAACAGCGCGGCCATCGTCGCTTCCGAAGTGGGCAGACCCAGTTCTCCACGATTCGCCAGCCACTCGGCCTCGTCATAGCGGCCGACATCGTCCACGCCGATGGCGCATTCGAGTCCGCCCACGCGCTGCTGGTAGCGGCCTGTCAGCAGGGCCGTGCGCGTCGGCGTGCACTCCGGGGCGTTGGCATAGAACTGCGTGAACCGGACGCCGTCCCGGCCGAGCGAATCGATGTTGGGCGTCTGGATGTCGGGAGCGCCGTAAGAAGACAGGTCGCCGTAGCCGAGATCATCCGCTACGAGCAGGACAACGTTGGGCCGGGCCTGGGACTGCGCCAGCAGCGGCGCGCCGGCGACCCACAGGAACTGTCGGCGGGTCCACATCCCACCAGTGTAGCCGGGGCGCCGTTATTTCTTGCCCTTCTTCTGAGCGCGCGCCGTCGAAGGAGGAGTGATTCCCCTGGTCCGCAGGTAGCCAACCATGTTTCCGTAATGCTGGTTCCAGTTCACGACCAGCCCAAACAGAACGTTGACCGGCGACACGGTTTTCCCTCCCGCCTGGACATTTTGCAGGATCTTCGCATCCGTCATACGCCGGAAGACGGGCTCACAGTAGTCAAACGAAGCCTTCAGCCCCTCGACCAGGACCGTCTTGTCGGTTGCCCCTTTGTACCGCGCCGCCGCCGTAGGCGGCACGGCCGAAAGCGGCGCGCAGGAATTGAAGTTCATGCCGATGTTGTGCTCGATCCATTCGCCGAAGCTCCGCTGTTCGGGAGTCAGCCGGTAGCCGTAATCCTTGGCTGGCATCAACTCGGCGCTTTCGATCAGGTTCAGGCGGACAGACTCATAACGGGGCACGATCGAGTCCATGATCGGGGCTTGCGCCAGCGCGGCGGCAGCCAGGAGGAACGGTGCAATCCAGGGTTTCATCCGTAGTACTCGCGATTGTACCGCATGGCTATCCCGCATCCCCCTGCCGGGCGATATAATAGGCAACACTACATGATTCCGGCTGGCGTGGACGCCCCGCATTGTCTTGTGGGGCAGTCGCCGCAGATCAGGAAGATCCGGCATCTTATTGACAAATTCGGCCGTTCCGCCACCCCGGTGCTACTCCTGGGAGAGACCGGCTCCGGCAAGGAAGTGGTGGCTCGCGCCATCCACGACGCACACCCGACAGGACACTTCGTGCCCATCGACTGCGGCTCACTGGTGGGTCCATTGGTGGAAAGCGAGCTGTTCGGTCACGTCAAGGGCGCCTTCACGAATGCCCACGAAAACAAGCGGGGTCTGATCGAACTCGCGAATGGCGGGACCGCCTTCTTCGACGAGATCGGCGACTTGCCCATGGAAATGCAGGTGAAGCTGCTGCGGGTCCTGCAGGAGCGGGAGTATCGGCCGGTCGGGTCGCTCTCGCGGCACAAAGTACAGATCCGCGTCATCGCGGCCACTCATCGCGACCTGCCACGCGAGATCGAGCGCGGCAATTTCCGCCAGGATCTGTATTACCGGCTCAACGTCGTCACTTTGCGGATTCCCCCGCTGCGGGAACGGCGTGAGGACATCCCGCTGCTGATCGACCATTTTCTCGACCGGCTCGGAGCGCGCTTCGTCCTCACCGAAGAAGCCCGCCGCACTATGGTCAACTACGAGTGGCCGGGCAACGTCCGCGAACTGTGGAATTGCGTGCAGCGGATGACGGCGATGGCTCCCGGCAATGTCGTGCAGGTCGCGGACCTCCCGACCGGGTTGCAGAATCACCTGAACGCCCGCCACGCCGGGCGGGTTTCCATGGCGGCTGCGATGGGAGGCGGAGGTGTGCCGGTTTCGATCCCGTCGAACGGTGCACGGACCCCGGTGTTCCGGTTATCGGAGATCGAACGGCGGACGATCATCGACGCTCTCCGCCATACGAGAGGGGACCGGACACACGCGGCTCAACTTCTGGGCATTGGCCGCACGACTCTGTACCGGAAAATGAAGGAGTACTCAATCGAGCAGGAGCATCGCATGCCGCTCGAATCTCAGCTGGGATAAGAACGAAACCGCGCGCCGACCTCGGACAGGTCTGGCGCGCGGTTAGAGAGCCTTTGCCAGTTCGGTTGCGAATGCGCTACGCGGTGCCTCGCGCTTGCGGCGGGTCTTGGTATCGGCGCGACGGGCCGGACGGCTTTCGCCGGCAGGCGCGGTCGGTGCAACGCCCTTGCCTTTGGGCGGCTGGGCAGGATTGGCGCGCAACAGGCGGTCTTCGAGAGGGGCGCGATCGAAACGGCGGATGATGGACTGCATCTCGTCCGCGGTCGGCGCCTCAACAAAGGCGAATCCCTTGGACTCCTGCGTTTCGTGATTTCGGATCACTTTGATGGAATCGGCTACGAGGTCCTCGGCGGTGAGCCAGCCTTTGATATCATCGGCGGTCACCCAGGACGGCAGATTCCCTAGGAAAACAGTATGGGGCATCTAGCGGTGTTGATCACTCCGTTGTTTGGATTGGTGTGGCTGTGGCAGGATTCGTCAAGCCATTCAAATGGTATCAGAGCGTGCAAGCGATTGCAAACGCTTTTCGAACGGTTTTCCGGCCTAGCCGAAGCCGACGTACTGGACCTCTTCCTCCGCCTCGATGCCGAACCTGTCGCGGACACGGGTTTTCAGCTCCGCGATCAGGCCGCGAAGTTCCGCGGCCGTGCCGGAACCGGCGTTGAAGATGAGGTTCGCGTGGTAGTCTGCGACCGCGATGCCGCCGTGCTGGATGCCCTTCGCGCCCACCTGCTCCAGGAACCACGCGGCGGGGATCTTGCCTTCGCGCACCACTCCAGGCGGCACCTGCCGCGTGACGGACTCGGGCAGATCGTCGAACAGCAGATTCTTGAAGATGCTGCCCGCGCAGCGCATAGTGGGCGGAAACTTCTCGTTGCGGATGCGGACGATCTCCTCCGCCCGGCTCCGCAGCTCGCCGGCGTCGGCCGGATCCAGGCGCAGTTGAGCCGAGAGGATGACCCAATCCTTGTGCTCTTTGAAGATGCTTTCGCGGTAGCGGAAGTGGCAGGCCGGGTTGTCGAACTCGCGCGGCTTTCCCCGGTGCAGGAAGCGGACGAAGGTAATGCGTTCAGAGATGGAATGCCCGTAGGCGCCGGCGTTGCCGTAGACCGCGGCGCCGACCGAACCTGGAATTCCGGCCAGAGTCTCGAGCCCGCGCAGCCCGCGATCGATCGTGAACCAGACGAGGTCCCACAACGATGCGCCCGCCGCCGCGCGCACGCACGGTCCTTCGGCCTCAATCGCAGCGCCCGTATAGCGCAAGACAACCCCGCGGAAGCCCACGTCGGAGACGATCAGGTTGGTGCCGCCGGCGATCACTTCCAGCGGCGCGCCGGAGGCGTGAACTAGGCGCCACGCTTCGGCGAACGCATCGGCGTCAGGCGTTTCGGCGTACACATCGGCCGGTCCGCCGATGCCGAAGCGCGTGTAGCGGGACAACGGAACATCTGAAGCGGCCTGTACACTGGGAATTTCAGCGAGACGGGATGCCAGCGTCTCAAGGGCGGTCATCTGCCTTTCATTATAGGGAGGATACAGGGGCATGAAGCCAGCTTTCTCCGGCTTTCCGCCGGAGGCCATCCGGTTCCTGCGCGATCTCAAGAAGCATAACGACCGCGACTGGTTCCAGCCGCGCAAGGAGCAGTTCGAGACACAGGTCCGGGCGCCGATGATCTCGCTGGTAGCGGCGCTGCAGGAGGCGTTGCGCGCGGAAGGCCAGGACTACGGGTTCGACGCGAAGAAGTCGCTGCACCGGATTTACCGGGACACGCGTTTCAGCGCCGACAAGACACCATACAAGAGCCACATCTCGGCTGCGCTGCACCCGGCTTCCGGACGGAGGGACGAATGCGCGGGCTTCTACGTCGCCATTTCCGGGGAATCGGTCGAGATCGGCGGAGGCATCTATCACCCGCCGGCGCCGCTGCTGCTAACCGTGCGGACCCACGTCGCCGCGCATCATGAACGGCTGCGCGCGATCCTCGCGAATCGCACGCTGCACAAACTGATGGGAGAACTCCAGGGCGACAGGCTCACGCGCGTCCCGAAGGGCTTTGCGGCGGACCATCCGGCCACCGACCTGCTGCGCTACAAGGACTATTTCCTTTATGCGAAGCTGCCGCCCGGCGCCGCAACGCAACCCGACTTACTCAAAGAGCTGTGGAGGCGGACACGCGCCATGCTGCCCTTGCTCGATTTCCTCAACGAGCCGCTAATCCGGGCAGGCCACCAAGGGTAGGGGCGAGCCGGACAGCGCGCAGGATGCTCGCTGAAACAGCTTCGGCGGCGGCGACTCCCAGCGTGTCGACATCGGCCTGCTCCGCGCCCAGCGAGAGCGCAAAGACGGTATCGCCGTCCGTGGTCAGGTTGACGGGATAGATGGTGCGCGCCATGCCAAGTTGGGCAAGCTGCGCGAGCTTGGTCGCCTGCTGCTTCGAAAGACGCGCATTCGTGGCGACCACGGCGAGGGTGGTGTTCTCGCGCAGGCCGGCATCGGCCCGGGCGGCGCGCAGCCCTTGCTTCAGCATGGCTTCGCCGTCGGCAAACTCGAGGCTGTCCGCGTTGCGGCGCGCGCCCGCGACGATGCGTCCGGTGGCCGGGTCGCGGACGTCGCCCACAGCGTTGACAGCCACCAGGGCGGAAACCAGCACGCCGTCGTAGCCGCCCGAAAGCCGCACCGTCGCCGTCCCCAAGCCCGACTTCATCGCCTGCAACATCCCGAGCAGCTTGCCAACCGTCGCGCCGGTTCCAGCACCCACCGCGCCTTCCTCGACGGAACCGGCGTACGCCGCCTTTGCCGCCGCTTCGCCCATCTCGCGCGAGGGACGCGCCTTGGCGTCGCCGATGCCGAGATCGTAGAGGATCGCCGCGGGGACGATCGGCACTCTGGCCGCGCGCGTCGGATAGCCAATGCCTTGCGCCTCGAGGTACCGCCGCACGCCGGATGCGGCCTCAAGTCCGAACGCCGACCCGCCGGCCAGCACGATTGCGTGCACGCGGTCGGTTATGTGGCCGGGGCTGAGCGTGTCGATCTCTTCGCCCCCGGTGGCGGAGCCGCGCGCGTCGACACCCCCGACGGCGCCTTCCCCGCAGAGGATCACCGTACACCCGGTGAGCCCTTTGCGATCGGTCGCGTGGCCGACGCGGATTCCGGGAATGTCGGTCAGCCCCGCCATGGATGTCAGGTCAGGTAGGTGAGCACGGCCGAGGTGACTTCGGACGTGGGCGCCGAACCGCCGAGATCCCGCGGCAGCGCGTTCGGATTGGCCAGAGCCGCGGCAACGGCGCGCTCGATCGCCTGCCCGGCCTCGTATTCCTCCAGATGCTCCAGCATCTGGCCCGCGCAAAGGATCGTGGCCAGCGGGTTCACGATGCCTTTGCCCGCGATGTCCGGCGCCGAGCCGTGCACGGGTTCGAACATCGACGGGAAGCGGCGCTGCGGATCGAGATTGGCCGACGGCGCCAGCCCCATGCTGCCGACCAGAATCGCCGACAGGTCGCTCAGGATGTCCCCGAACAGGTTCGAGCCCACCACGACGTCAAACGATTCCGGACGCCGCACGAAGTTCATCGCCGCCGCATCGACGAGCAGCGATTCGGTCTCGATGTCCGGGTACTCGCTGGCGACGGCGCGGAAGGTGCGGTCCCAGAGCACCATGCTGTAGCCCTGCGCGTTCGATTTCGTAATTGAGCAGACGCGCTTCTTCAGGTTCCGCCGGCGCGCCAGGTCGAAAGCGTACCGGATCACCCGCTCGCAGCCGCGCCGCGTGAACACAGACGTCTGGATCGCCACCTCGTCCGGCTGGTGCGAGTAGACGAAGCCGCCCACCTGCGCGTATTCGCCTTCGGTGTTCTCCCGTACGATCACCATGTCGATTTCGCCCGGCTTCTTCCCGGCGAGTGGCGACTGGACGCCCTCGTAGAGCTTCGCCGGGCGCACGTTCGCGTATTGATCGAACGCGCGGCGGATCGGCAGCAGCAGGCCGTTCAGCGTGACATTGTCAGGGATGTCCGGGTGGCCGACGGCGCCCAACAGGATCGCGTCCGACCCGCTCAGCAGGTCGAGCGCCCCGGCGGGCATCATGTGGCCGTGCTGGAAGTAGAACGCGGCGCCCCATTCGTGGTCGGTGTAGGCAAGGCCGAACCCGAAGCGGGACGCCACGTGGTCCAGAACGCGCCTGGCTTCGGGAATCACTTCCTGGCCGACGCCGTCGCCGGCGATGACGGAAATCTGGTAGGTCTTCATGAGTTGTTGGGAGATGTCAGGAAACGATCTGCGGGATGAGTTCCCCGTAAACGTCGGTGAGGCGCATCTCGCGACCATTGTAGCGGTAGGTGAGCCGCGTATGGTCGAGGCCGAGCAAGTGGAGCATGGTGGCGTGCAGATCGTGCACGGCAACCGGCTGCTGTTCGGCCTTGTAGCCGAACTCGTCGCTGGCCCCGATCACCTGCCCGCCGCGGATGCCGGCGCCCGCCATCCAGATGGTCATCGTGCCTGGGTTGTGGTCGCGGCCGATGCCGCGCTGGGAGATTGGCATGCGCCCGAACTCGCCGTGCCACACCACGAGTGTGGAATCGAGCAGGCCCCGGGCTTTGAGGTCGGCAATCAGCGCGGCAATCGGCCGATCGACCGCGGCGGCGTTGCGCGAGTGGTTCGTCTTGACGTCGCCGTGCGCGTCCCAGGTGTCGGTGTTCTGGTTGCCGAGTCCCCCGTGGAAAAGCTGTACGAAGCGGACACCGCGCTCCACCAGACGCCGGGCCATCAGGCACTGGCGGGCGAAGGGTCCGGTGGTGTCGTCGTCGAGGCCGTACAGCTTCCGCGTCGCGGGCGATTCGCGATCCACATCGACCGCTTCCGGCGCGCAGCCTTGCATGCGGTAGGCGAGCTCGTACGAGGTGATGCGCGCGTTCAATTCGGAATGGCCGGGATGGCGTGCCAGGTCTTGCTCATTGAGCTTGGCCAACAGGGCGAGCCGCGCACGCTGCTCCTCCGCGCCGATGCCGAGTGCGGGCTTCAGGTCAAGGATCGGATCGCCCTTGGAGCGGAACACCGTGCCCTGGTAGGCGGCGGGCATGAACCCGGCGGTCCAGTTCGCCGGACCGCCGAACGGTCCGCCGCGGGCGTCGTACAACACAACGAATCCGGGCAGGTTCTGATTCTCCGTGCCGAGGCCGTAGCTGACCCACGACCCGACGCTCGGGTGGCCCATGCGGATCACGCCCGAGGCCAGCTCATAGTGCGCCTGGACATGGTCGTTCGACTTGCCGAAGACCGAGCGGATGAACGCGAGATCGTCGACACGTTCGGCGAGACGCGGGAAGATCTCCGAGACCGGCATGCCGCTCGCGCCATACTGCCGGAAGCGGAACGGGCTCGGCATGAGCGGACCGGGATGCCCTTGGCGCACGACGATCTGCCCCTTGCCCGTCAGGGGCTGGCCGGCGTACTTGTCGAGGGCCGGTTTGGGGTCGAACGTGTCGACCTGGCTCACGCCACCGCTCATGAACAGCGAGATCACGGCTTTGGCGCGCGGCTTGTGGTGCGGGGGCTTCGGCGCAAACAACGTGGACGGTCCCGGCGCGGCCGCGTCGCAGGCGAGCAACCCGTCGGCCGCCAGCAGCGAGGTGAGCGCGACGCCGCTGACACCCCCTCCCGCCCGGAAGAGGAACTCGCGGCGCGACTGGAAGCGCTTCGCCATCGCTCACCTCAGATACAGAAACTCGTTCAGGTTGAACAGCACGTGCGCGAACGCCGCAAGGTCGCGGGTGCGCAGGAAGTCGAGGGCGAGTGCGCGCTCCTCGTCACGCGGTGGACGGGCGAGCGCCAACTGGTAGGCGAGCTCGATCTGCCGCCCGGGATCCGGTCCGGCGGTCTCGCGCACGCGTCCGGCGAACAGCACTGCCTGGTTCAGCACGAACTCGTTGTTGAGCAGTGTCAGCGCCTGGGTCGGCACGGTGGAGACGTTGCGGCGGGCGCAGGAAGCGTTCTGGTCCGGCAGATCGAAGACTTCGAACAGCGGGAACGGCAGCCCGCGCTTGCGGTAGACGTAGACGCTGCGGCGCCACGTCACCGGACCATCGGGCTGATTCCGCCAGATGCCGTGCCGCATCGATGCGAGGATGTCTTCGGGCAGCGGCGGGAAGACGGCGGGTCCGCCGATCTCACGGTTCAATGCTCCGCTGACCGCCAGCATCGAGTCGCGGACGGCTTCGGCTTCGAGGCGCTGCATCGGGAAACGCCACAGCAGCCGGTTGCCCGGATCACGTTCGAGGTGGGCCGGCGTGGCGAAGCCCGACGCCATCTGGTAGGCCTCGGAGGTCATGATGAGGCGGTGCATGGCTTTGACGCTCCAACCCTGGCGGACGAACTCGACGGCCAGCCAGTCGAGGAGTTCGGGGTGCGTGGGCGCTTCGCCGCTCTTGCCGAAGTTGTCCGGCGCCGGGACGATACCGCGTCCGAAATGGTGGTGCCAGATGCGGTTCGCCATGACGCGCGCGGTCAGCGGGTGGTCGGGCGCCGTCAGCCACTCGGCGAGGGCGCGGCGGCGGCCGGAGGTCTTGCTGTGAGCCGGCGGCAGCTCGACCGGCGGTTCGCCGCGTACCAGCACCTGCGGGAAGCCTGGGCTCATCCGCGACCCGCGGCTGTGCAGGTCGCCGCGTATCAGGAAGTAGGATGGCGGAGGAACGTAGCGCCCGGGTCCCTGGTGCAGGAAGCTGCCGTCAGTGGCTTCCTGCTGAACGCCTTTACCGGGAGCGGGTTCGTCCCCGGGGCCGAGCGGAGCGAACCGGTAATCGCCGTCCGTGATCCCCATCGCCACGGGAATTGGCGCCGGGCGCTCGCGCTCGATGCGCGCAATCTCCTGATCGAGCGCGGCCAGACGGTCGCGGTCCCCGTCGCTGGCGATCTTCAGGATCTCGCTGCGCGAGGCGCCGGTCGTGCGGATCACCTGTCCGGCCAGGAGTTGCTCGCCCTCCGTCCGTTCTGCTTCGGGCTTGGCGATCGCCCGCTGCACGTGCCCCGGATAGCCCTTGTACTTCTCCGCCTTCACGGCATTCCGGTACGGCTGCTCGATCCGCGCGACCTCGGCCTTCAACGGCGCCGTCTTCGCCTCGACCGCCTCGACCCCAGCACGGTACGCTTCGGCCTCTTCGCGCGAGGTGAGCGGATGCTCCACCTCGACGTACCCGAACAACGACGCCTGGAGCTTGTAGTAATCCTTCTGCGGGATGGGATCGAACTTATGATCGTGGCAGCGGGCGCATTGGACCGACAGCCCGAGAATCCCGCGCCCGATGGTCGCGATCATGTCGTCGAGGTACTCGAAGCGGAACTCCGGGTTGTCTTTCTCGCGGAAAGCCACCTTGGCATGGTTCAGCAGGAAGCCCGTCGCGGTCAGGGTCTCGGGCGTCACCGAATCCAATTCGTCGCCCGCAAGCTGTTCGGCGAGGAAGACATTGTAAGGCTTGTCCTGGTTGAACGAGTGGACGACGTAATCGCGGTAGCGGTAGGCGTGGGGGCGGTGGCGGTCGTGCTCGAAGCCGCTCGAGTCCGCGTAGCGGGCTACGTCCAGCCAGTGCCGGCCCCAGCGCTCTCCGTAATGCGGCGACCCGAGCAGGCGGTCGATCGCATTCTGCCAGGCTTCGGAGGAGCGGTCGGCCAGGAACTGCTCAATGTCCGGTGGGGACGGCGGGATTCCGGTCAGATCGAGAGAAGCGCGCCGCAGGAGAGTACGACGATCGGCATGAGGAGCCGGCGCGAGGCTGGCGCGGCGGACTTCGAGCAGGCGGTCGATGGGATGGCCAAACCGCTCTGACACCGGCACCACGGGACGGACGGGCGGGCGGAACGCCCAGTGGTCGCGGGCTCCGGGCGGCAGCGGGGTGTCTTCGAGCGCCGCCAGTTGTGCTCGTGCGGCGCCGGGGCCGGCGGCGGGCGCGGTGTCCCAGGGCGCGCCCTGCTCGATCCAGCGGCGGATGGCGTCGATGGCCGCATCAGGCAGCGCGCCCTCCAGCGGCATCCGCGGCTTCTCGTGACCGGCGACGAGCTTGTAGAGCCGGCTGGACGCGGGGTCGCCCGGCACCAGGACAGGTCCCTTTTCGCCGCCGCGCAGGGCGGACTCCCGCGTGCGCAGGTCGAGGCGGGCGAGCTGGACCGCCCCACCGTGACAGTTCCAGCAACTCTTCTCAAGGACGGGACGGACCTCACGCGTGAAAAGCGCGACGCCCTCCTCCGCCGGTGCGGCGGAGACGAGAGCCAGGACCAGGATGACGGCTCGAGCGGGCACGGCTTCAGCCACTCCGTGCGGCAATTATATATCGGTCAGGCGCCCTGCGGATAGCAGCCCAGTACGTGCAGGAAGTCGGCCAGTTCTCCCAGGTGGCGCAGCGCGTTCTGAACCGGAGGGTCGTCGGTGTGTCCGTGGAAGTCAAGGTAGAAGAGGTATTCCCACGGCTTCCCCCGCAAGGGGCGAGACTCGACTTTGGCCAGGTTCAGGTCGCGCAGGGCGAACGCCGACAAGGCGCGAAACAAGGCTCCGGGAACGTTGCGGGTCGAAAAGACGAGGGAGGTCTTCCAGGGGATCGCGGCGTCCGGTTTCGGTCCGTGACGCCGGACCCATTCCGGCCGGCGCAGCAGGAAGAACCGCGTGAAGTTGTGGGGGTCGTCTTCGATGGAACGCCGGAGAATCCGAGCCCCGTAAGTCTCGGCGGCGCCCGCCGAGGCGATGGCCGCGGCATCTGTGAGCCCCTCCTCCATCAGCATCTTCACGCTGCCGGCGGTGTCGTAGAAGGGAGCGCGTTCCAATTCGGGATTGGCTTCGAAGAAACGAAGACACTGGTTCAACGCCACCGGATGGGAGTACACCCGCCGCACCTTGCGCAGGGTAACTCCAGGAGGAGCAATCAGATTGTGGACGATGCGGACGCTTGTCTCGGCGACGATCGGCAGCTTGTAGCGGAGCAGCAGATCGTAGTTCTCATGCACCGATCCGGCCAAAGTGTTCTCAATTGGAACAACTGTGGCAGAAACGCGACGCTGGGCCAGTGCCTCGAAGATGTCCTCGAAGCGGGAACAGGGACAGACCTCGACGTCCTTGCCCAGGAATTGCCGGGCGGCCTGTTCGCTGAAAGCTCCGCGGGCTCCCTGGAAGGCGGCGATCTCACTCCGTGGCATCTTGTCTCCTTGGCGGACCGTCCCAGCGGCGCGTCGTGTCCTCGGGAAGGTCCAGTAGATCTAGAACCCTGTCGACGCAATGGTCGACCAAATCCATGATCGTCTCCGGCTGATTGTAGAACCCTGGCACGGGTGGCGCGATGATGGCTCCCATTTCAGCCAAGGCCACCATGGTCCGGAGGTGACCGAGATGGAAAGGCATCTCGCGCACCATCAGGATCAGCTTGCGGCGCTCTTTGAGCGTCACGTCGGCGGCCCGCACGAGCAGATTGGAGCTGATGCCATGGGCAATCGCCGACATCGAGTGAATCGAGCAAGGGGCCACAACCATGCCGTCCGTGCGAAACGAACCGGAAGCCAGCCGGCATCCGATGTCTTCCATGCGGTAGGACTCGGTGGCAAGCGCCCGCACGTCGGCGGCGAGCCGGCCGGTCTCGAGGTGGAGAGTCTTCTCCGCCGACCGGGTCAGGATCAGGTGCGTCTCCACCGACGGACGCGTTTGCAGCTTCTCCAGCAGCCGCAGCCCGTAGATGACGCCGCTAGCGCCGCTCATGGCGACGATCAGTTTCAAATCCGCCCCCTCCTTCGGATGCGTTGTTCCGAAAACAGAACAACTTTCCCTTCTTGCGCCCATACGGAAACCAACTCTCCTCCGGTATAATTCAGGGATCGGATTGGCCTCACGGTGTTTCGCAGCGATTCAAACACAAGACGAGCGCACTCGGATCATAGCACGGAGGATCCCGGGCACTTGCTGCGTAAAGCCAGAGAGCGGCTCAACTTAACGGTCCGCGAGGTGGAAGAGATGAGCCGCCAGCTGGCCGACCGGTACGAGAACGACGAGTACGCGATCGCGATCAGCCGTCTTTCGGAAATCGAGAACCGGAACGTCGTGCCGTCGCTGCACCGCATCTACTCGCTGTGCGTCATCTACCGGTTGGACTTCCATGACGTGATCGAATGGTTTGGGATTCATCTGCCCGCCATTCCGATCGACGCGGGATCGCTCGACATCGGAAGGACACACCTGGTGGGATTCCGCGCGGACGAGAAGGGCAGCGCGATGGTTCCTCTCTCACTCGATCCGGGGATCGACATGCGCCGGACGACCTTCATCAGCAGGATGGTGCGGCAATGGGGGCAGTTGCCTCTTTCCCTGCTGCGGGGACTCGATACGAAGAAACATCGCTACGGCTTCATTGGCACGCAGGACTGGACGATGTACCCGCTGATCCGCCCGGGTTCGTTCGTCCTGATCGACGAAACGAGACGGAGGATTCTCCAGTCGGGATGGACCAGCGAATTCGACCGGCCAGTGTACTTCCTGGAGCATCGCGAGGGATTCTCCTGCGGATGGTGTGCGGTGGCCGGCGACAGTCTGATTGTCCAACCGCATCCCGGATCCCAGGCGGCACCGGAAATATTCAAGTACGCCAGCGACGTAGACGTGGTGGGCCAGGTGGTCGGAGTGGCTATGCGTCTGGATCCGGTGCGGAAACGCCGTGCACGTTCGTGAGGAGCGCGAGCAGGATCTCCAGATCGGCGTTGTAATGATCCTTTTGCACCGCTGTCGCGGAGGCCGGAACCAGGTTTCGATAGGGTTTCAGCCTGACCCAAGTCTCCAGAATGGTCTTCCGGTCGCCCTGGATGCCGGCCAGGTACAAGTCCAGGTCCGCCTTCTTTTCTTCGATTGAGAACGCGAGCCACTCCTTGAAAGCCCGTTCGTGGCTGGCGAGCATGGTGGCGTTGGCTTCATCTTCTCCGAACTGCTGCGCCAGGCCGAAGTGGCGGTAACACCCGGTGTTGGGGTCGCGGAGCGCGCTCAAGTAGACCAGACGCCCGAAGGCGGCGGGGATCTGCGAGAGGGTCAGGCGCCACAGGCTGGCGGCCGCGCTGCGGTCAAACTCCATTCTGACTCTCCCGGAAGTCATTGAAGAACAATCTATTATACCCCGCACCGGGAGCGCAACTCCTGCCGCGTTCCCCGTTTGGAAAATCTTTCTCGGAATACAACCCAAAATTCGCAGACGCCGCTAGTCTGGGGTCAGTTGCGCAGCACACCCGAAGTTGACAGGAGACAATACGATGATTCGCAAAGCTATTCTTTTCATGGTCTTGGCCCTGACGGCCCTGACCGTCGCCAGGGTCCCGGCCCCCAACATCCAGGTCGCCCACGATCCGCTGCCCTGCCCCGAGTGCGAGATTGGCTTCCCTCCGTAGGCCCAGATGAGAGCGCCAAGTCGGGGGTGCTAGAATCTTGGCAGAGGTCGATCTTGGTTCTGGTACCCCCAGATGGCGGAACGCTTCATTTGGCTGCTGAGTATCCTCGTTCGTAGCGCCGTCGTCGGCAAGCTCGCGTCGCAGGGGCTCCATAGACAGTATCCTTGGTTCTACTGTTATTGGATCCTCACCGTCCTCCGCTCTGCTTCGCTGTTCGGGTTCAGTTCCAACAGTCCGCACTATTACTCGATCTGGCTTTGGTCGGAGCCGGTTCTTTGGGTATTTAGCGTCCTGGTCATCGTCGAGTTGTACCGAGTAGTTCTGGCCGAGTTTGCCGGGATCTATAGCTTAGCCAGATGGTTCTTTGTTGCGGCGGTCGCCGTCTCGGTCGGCGTGTCGCTGATGTCGCTCGCTTCCACGTGGGGCGCGCCGACCGCCCCACACCACGTCTTCTTCCTGGTCAAACGCGGCCTGTCTTCGTCGATGGCCTTGTTCCTCCTGCTGCTCCTGGCCCTCCTGGTGTGGATGCCGGTGCCGCTCCGGCGCAATGTGGTATACCACTGTTCGCTCTACTCGGTCTATTTCACCTCCACTTCGCTGGCGCTGCTCTATCGAAGTGTGACAGGTTCGTCGGTGAGCAACACCGTGAGTTGGATTCTGCTGTGTATCGACGCGCTGTGCCAGGTGGGTTGGTTCTTCCTGCTCTCCCGGGCGGGAGAGGAGATCCCCGAACAGAGTAAGCATCGTCACTTATCCCGCCATGAGGAAGCTCTCCTGGGCCAACTCCGTAACATAAACGGTGTACTACTTCGGGCTGGCAAGGGCGATTGACCTGAGAAAATAGTTTCTTACTCCCCTGCTTCTGCGTTGCAATTCCCGCCTGCATCCAGTAATCTAAACCTGAGAAAGGAGCTCGCCTGAGCTTCTTTGCCATGACGACACCGATCTTCATCACCGCACTAGGCTGTCTGGCCGTCGGCCTCGGCCTCGCGTTCCTGTTATGGAAGGCGGCGAAGCAACGGGACCTTCAACTGTCGTTGGAGGAGTTGCTCGATTTTTCAGCAAGCACGTACGGACCAATGGTGCGTTTGCTCGACGAGGAGGAGTTCCGGTATCTGGCTCAGCTTCCTGGCTACACGCCGGAGGTCGGCAAGCGTTTTCGCTCAGAGCGCCGGCGCGTCTTCCGTTCTTACCTGCGGCGCCTGCGGCGCGACTTCGACCGGTTCTATCTCGCCTGTCGCCTGGTCGCCGTGCATGGCGGGCAGGACCGTCCAGGCCTGATCCGGGAGATCGCCAGGCAGCGCGTGGCGTTCCATCTGGGTATGGCTCGGATCCAATTCCGTCTCGCGCTGCACGCCGCCGGACTCAGTACCGTCGATGTGCGCCCACTGGTCGCCGCCCTCGAAGAGATGCAGGTGCGATTCCAGCAACTCGTGGCGCCCCAGGGGCCGGCCACCACTCTCGCGTAGCCTATTTCGATCGGGAGTCGTTCAGGCTCCAGTCGTACGGGAAGTACTCCGTCTTCCAGGGGCGCTTCTCCGTCCGAGGGCCGTCTCGATGATACTTGTAGAGAAACGCAACAATGGAGGTGCGCCCTCCTCCGAAGTCGCCTTCATACCACTCGAAGATCTTCGAAAGCGTCACAATGCCCCGCGCGTCGTCCCACCGCACGTTCCCCGTCTCGTTCACGAATAAGCGCGTCCGCGCCTCCAGTTGATCGTCCAGGCGATCACCCCGGTAGGCCTCCCTAGCGAGCCGGGGACAACTCGCCGAGGCGCAGACCAGCGCAAAGTGAATCCGGGGATCACCGAAGCCCTTCCGGATCGTATTGGTTTCAATGTCATCCAGCGACCGCTGCTTGCCGCCCACGCGAAACTTTGTTCCGTAAAAGAACACGCCCTGATCGATCCGGTTCCGTAAACGGTCCTTCCCTTTCGGGTAATCCTTGGCGAAGGCCCAAAGCACGAGGGCGTTATACGCGTTCAACCAGTACGCCAGTTTCTGCTCCCGCCGCGGGAACAGTTGTGGATGGGAGTCCGGACTGACCGCCCCCAGTTGCCTGACGAAGGTGTCCAGCGGCACCAGGTCGTCTCGCAAGGCTGCGTAGGCGACGGCGCCGTCGGCTCGCACGTGCCGCTGCAAAGCACTTTCGTAGAGCGCAAGATCCGGCGCCTGGGCGCTCCAGCCAAGTGCGGCAGCAGCCAAACCCAAGAGGAAGCGTGTCATCGAAGGTTTAGTTACAGCAGTTTCAGCAGATCTTTCGCCTCCGCGAGCCGGGGGAAGCGCTTTTCGTCTTCCCGGAAGGCGGGCGTATGGACACAGCGCCGGCCCTGCCGGTGCTCCACCGGATGCTTGAGGTGCAACATCTCGTGAAACAGGACGTACTCAACGACGAGGTGCGGCACCTCGGGCCGGTCCAACACCCGGCTCAGGATGATCGCGCGGTGGGCTGCGTCATAATGGCCGAGCAGAGTGCGGGACGGCTGCCGGCTCCACCCAAGCCGCGGCCGCTCCAGCCGGCCCTCGAAAAACCGTTGATTCAACTCGTCGAACAGGGGTGCCAGATCGTGGCAGGATCCAACCGGTCCCGAAACGTACTTGCGGCCACGATTCTGCCGCAGAGTCTCAATTTTCTGCCGAACCTCGCCCCTGCTCAGATACAATCGGTAGCGATGCACATACTCCGCGGGAACGGGCCGCCGGTAGAGTTTGGCCAGAAGAATGAACGCCAAAGCTTCGGCGACCGGCGCCGGGGCGGGTTCCAGGACGTCGGAAATCCGAACCAACAGCCGGCCGCTCTCCAGGCGCACGGAGGCATTCGCGTTGGCGTAACGGCGGTACTGGACTTGGATTGCCGGGGCGGGCGTCCGGGGTCTCAGCGCCCGAAAGACGCGGCCGTAGAGTTCTTCCGGCGACTCGAAGAACAGCGCCGCCTGGTACAGACCGGGACCGCTCCAGCCGCCGTTTCCGTGCTCGCGCATCTCGCTCAACGTTAACATAGCAAAGTGGATCATCAATCTTCACCCAAAGCGAGGAACATTGCCTAGAGCCAAGATCACCGCTCTCGGATGCTTCACCCCGGAGCGAGTCCTGACGAACTCCGATCTCGAAAAACTGGTAGACACCACGGACCAGTGGATCTTGGAAAGGACGGGGATCCGGGAACGGCACATTGCCGATCCTGGTGTGGCCACCTCGGATCTCGCCGTCGAGGCAGCCAAAGCGGCCCTGGCGGTCAACGGCGTCGCTCCTGGCGATCTCGATGCCATCCTGCTTTGCACCGTGACACCGGACATGTTTTTCCCGTCGACCGCGTGCCTGGTGCAGAACCGCCTCGGCGCCTCCCGGGCCTGGGGTTTCGATCTGATCGCCGCCTGTTCCGGCTTCGTCTATGGACTTGTATCGGGGGCGTCCCTGGTGGCGTCCGGAATGCACAAGCGTGTTCTCGTGATCGGCGCCGACACCATGAGCCGCATCATCGATTACACTGACCGCGGAACGTGCGTCCTCTTCGGCGACGGAGCCGGCGCGATGCTGATCGAGCCGGCGGCGGAGGGAGAGGATGCCGGGTTCATCGACTTCCTTGGCGAAATCGACGGTTCAGGGGGGGATTTCCTGAAGATGCCCGCCGGAGGGAGCCGCTTGCCCGCATCGCGCGAAACCGTCGACCAGCGCCTGCACTACGTCCACCAGGAAGGCCAGCAGGTCTTCAAGTACGCCGTGCGTAAGATGGGCGACCTCTGCCAGCAGATTCTGGAGCGGAACGGACTGACAGGCAACGACATCGCGGTCATGGTGCCGCACCAGGCGAACCGCCGCATTATCACGGCGACGGCTGAGCGGATCGGCCTGCCGCCGGAAAAGGTGCTCATCAATATCGAGCGCTTTGGGAACACCACCGCCGGCACCATCCCGCTCGCCACGCGGGACGCCATTGGCCAGGGTCTGCTTCGCAAGGGCGACATCGTTCTCTTCGCCGCGGTAGGTGCCGGCTATACGGCGGGTGCCAGCCTCTGGCGCTGGGGGTACTGAGGGACCTGATCCCGTGAAACCGGGTCTGGCCAAGGAAACGCTGATCGCCGCCGGGGCAGGAGCGGGGATCGCCGGCTACCTGGGACTTTGGCTGGCCGGGTCTCCTGGCGCCGTCTGGGCGCTCTATTTCGTCTTCGCCTGTGGCATCCCACTGCTGGTTGACCTGCTGCGGCGGGTCGCCGCACGCGAGTTTGGCTCGGACCTGCTTGCCGGGCTGTCCATTGTCACGGCCCTACTCCTCGGCGAATATCTCGCTGGCGCGATCGTCATCCTGATGCTGTCGGGAGGCGCCGCCCTCGAGCAGTACGCTACCCGCCGGGCTTCTTCAGTTCTCGAAGCGCTCGCCAGCCGCATGCCCCGGATCGCGCACAGGCGCGGTGGTTCCGGAGTCGAAGACGTGGCGCTGGACACGGTCGCAATCGGCGATGTCCTTGTGGTGCTGCCGCACGAAGTCTGCCCGGTCGACGGCACGGTGGTCGAGGGGCGCGGCAGCATGGACGAGTCCTACCTCACCGGCGAACCCTATGTGATTTCGAAGGCTCCCGGCGCGGCCGTCCTGTCCGGAGCGATCAACGGAGAAAGCGCGCTGACCGTGACGGTCGGCAAGCTGCCGGTGGATTCCCGCTACGCGCGAATCATGCGGGTGATGCGCGAGGCCGAGCGCAACCGTCCGCGGGTTCGCCGCATCGGGGACCGTTTGGGTGCCTGGTATACGGTGCTCGCGCTCGGCGTCGCCGGCGGAAGCTGGCTGCTCTCCGGGGAAGAGACCCGGTTCCTCGCGGTGCTGGTGATCGCGACGCCGTGCCCGCTGCTGCTGGGGATCCCCGTCGCAATCGTGGGCGCGATCTCGTTGGCTGCCCGCCGCGCCATCATCGTCAAGAATCCGTCGATGCTCGAGCGCATCGATCGATGCCGTACCGTAATCTTCGACAAGACCGGCACCCTGACGTACGGGCGGCCCGCCCTTACCGCGGTCGAGACCGCGGGGGGCGTGTCCCGGTCCGAAGCGCTGCGCCTGGCCGCGAGCCTGGAACAGTACTCGCGCCACCCCTTGTCGGCGCCCATTCTCGAAGCCGCGCGGGCTAAAGGCATCGAGCCGGCCTCGGTCCTCGAAATCGCCGAGAAGCCTGGCGCCGGACTCGCCGGCCGCATTGACGGGCGGCATGTGCGCATCACAGGAAGGATCGGCGTGGCAGGCGTTCCGCCTCCGGAGCCAGGCATGGAATGCGTGCTCGAAGTGGACGGCGCCTTTGCCGCGCTCTTCCGCTTTCGAGACGAACCGCGCCGCGATAGCCACGCGTTCGTCCGGCATCTGAATCCGCGGCACGGCGTCGTGCGGATTATGCTCCTATCCGGCGATCGCGAGGCCGAAGTGCGGTTCCTGGCCGCTGAGGTCGGCATCGCTGAAGCGCTGCACGGCAAGAGTCCGGAAGAAAAGCTCTCCATCGTGCGCGCCGAGTCCGCGCGCGTGCCCACGCTGTTCCTGGGCGACGGCGTGAATGACGCCCCCGCGATGCAGGCGGCCACGGTCAGCGTGGCGTTCGGCCGGCACGACGACATCACTGCCGAGGCGGCAGACGCCGTGATCCTCGATGCCTCCCTTGCGCGGGTGGACGAACTGATTCACATCGGGCGGCGGATGCGCGTGATCGCCCTTCAGAGCGCCGTCGGGGGCATGGCGCTGAGCATGATCGGGATGGGCTTTGCCGCCGCCGGGTATCTGCCGCCGGTCGCCGGCGCCGTGCTGCAGGAGGTCATCGACCTCGCGGCGGTCGTGAACTCCCTCCGCGTGGCGATGCCTACGAATGACCTGCAGGATCTCTGATGGCTATAGCGCCAGTTGGCCGCCGTAGACCATATGCTTCAGATTGAACTTCGCCTTGATTTCCATCGGCCCGGCCGCCGACTCGAAGCTGACCTCCTTGTCCTCAATGGCAATCGGCTCACGCGGGAACAGAAATGTCATCAGGGGTCCCTCGGGACCCGTGATCCGGCCCATCTTCACGGCCTGGATCGGCGGTTTTCCCTTGCGCTTCAGCACCGTTCCCTGCAGCAGGCGCTGCTGCATTTGCTGCGCCCGGCTGGGGTCCGCGCCGCCTTCCTGGCGTCCGCGGCCGCCCATCGCCGGATAGCCCGACGCCATGATGACGTAGTGCTCCTGAGCCCATCCGGCGACTGCGCGGGCGAACGGCGATTCAGCCATGGACGATGCGGCCTGCATGGGAGCAGCGCTCTCCCAGCGCACTGTCACTTCGGGCATGCGCGTGCTGCCGCCCATGCCGCCAGGTCTGCGCATGCCGCCCCCACCGCCACCCTCGCCATCGGCCATGCCACCGCCGCCGCCCATCCCGCCGGGGCCCATGCCAGGTCCGCCCATGCCGCCGCCCCGCATGCCGCCTCCACCCGCCCCGCCCTTCATGCTGACGCCGGCGAACTTCGCCCAAGGGGAACGCGACCGGAGCTTTTCGATCTCTTTCGGTGTCCAATCGGCCGGCTGCCTGATGTCCCAGAAATTGGCGGCCAGCAGGGCGGCTGGGATGAGACCCAGGAATACGTCGCGTCGCAGCATCAGGGAAGGCGTCTCCTTTTGCAGCGATCATAACCGAAAGGATCCGAAGTGCCAATAATGAAATGGGAGAGCGATGATCGGCCTGGTCACGACTGCAGTGACGATCACGGGATTCGTCGCCGTGATGATGCTCCTGATCGAGTATCTCAATGTGCTCTCGGTTGGCGCTTGGCAGAGGCGGCTCGCGGACCGGCGGTGGGGGCAGTATCTGCTGGCGGCGCTCTTGGGCGCGGTCCCGGGTTGCCTCGGGGCGTTTGCCGTGGTGACCATGTACACGCATGGCGCCCTGACCCGCGGCGCACTGGCCGCCGCCATGATTGCCACGAGCGGAGACGAAGCGTTCGTGATGCTGGCGCTGATTCCGGAGAAGACCCCGGCCGTCTTCGGCGTCCTGTTCCTCCTGGGAGCGTTCGTGGGAGCCCTCGTGGACTGGGTCGCCGGGCCACGCGCGACGCGGGAACCGGCGGACTGTCTCGAACTCCACCCGGCGGACCGCTGCCTCTGCCTACCCTCGGTCCGGGTGATCGGCCAGTGGAGGCAGTGCACCGCAGCCCGCGGCACGCTGGCTGTAGCCCTCGGGCTCTATCTGGTCGCGATTCTGGCCGGCGAGATCGGGGACGCAGAGTGGACGTGGATCCGCGTCAGCTTGGCGGCAGTTTCCGCGGCGGCGCTGTTCGTCGTGGTCACCGTGCCCGATCACTTCCTGGAAGAACACCTCTGGCGCCATGTTGTGCAGCGGCATGCCCCGCGGATTCTGCTTTGGACACTGGGTGCGCTGGCCGCCATGCACCTCGTTACGGATATCCTTCACGTCGAGCAGGCGATCCGCGAGGGCCGGTGGATTCTGCTACTGGCGGCCTGCCTGACAGGCCTGATTCCGGAATCGGGGCCCCACCTCGTATTCGTGACCCTATATGCGAATGGAACGGCGCCGCTCAGTGTGCTGCTGGCCAGCTCGATTGTCCAGGACGGCCATGGGATGCTCCCGCTATTGGCGCACTCCCGGCGCGAGTTCCTCGTGGTGAAGGCCATCAATCTCGCCGCCGGGCTCGGTGTGGGCGCGCTGGCGATGGCGGGCGGGATCTGACTCCCGGGCGACTGTAACCGGCAGCGTGAATGCCTGCCAGCCGGCTTCGGACCGCTTGACGGTCTTCCGGAACAGCATCATGTGTTGGGTCAGACCGAGCGGCCAGAGTGTCTTCTCCCATACCAACTCGGCGTGGGATCCGGCGGCTCGCATCACCTCATCGCGATCCAAGGGCCGTTCATCCTGGAACTTCCAGAGGCCGGCGAGTTCCAACGCTCCCCGGATGAACCGGTAGAGCCAGGTCGGCGTCGGGAACGAGACGAGCACCCAACCTCCCGGTTTGACCGTGTCGAAATGCGCCGAGACACACCGGGCGGTGCCCGATGGTTCAAAATGCTCGATGAGTCCCACGCTGAAGACAACATCGGCGGCTTTGGGGGCGTCCAACCGCAGGACATCGTCCTGGTGGAGGACGACGGGCAAGGTGGCGTCTGCGGTACGCCGCCGTAGCAGGTCGAGTCCGAGGGGGTTCGTGTCGACAACATGGTAGGACGCAGGGCGGATGCCCGCTGCGATCGGCTCCAGAAAGCAGCTGTTCCCTCCACCAAATTCGTACACTTCAGGCCTGCGCCTGCCCGGACCGAACCCCGCCAGGCGAAGCGCCTGGAGGATACAGCGGGACGTATAGCGTCTTGTCAGACGCGCCGTCCACGGGACACTTTTGTAGTATGCCGTCCAGTCGGTCGATACTGCGGTCTGCCGCTTCGACGTAAATACCAAATCTCTGAGCAAGACAAAATTGGCCAGGAAAAGGATTCCTTCGACCAGGATCTTTGCCGTGATGACCGGGACCCCGGCCATCTGGTGCAGAGACATCAGGCTCAGGTACGAGATCACCCCGCTGACCGCCACCACTCCAAGGTACCTGTGCATGACGGGGTTTCCCTGACCGCGGAACAGGAACACGATTCGCTTGTTCAGATTGAAATGCAGCACCACGGCGGCCAGTCGCGCCGCCACCTGGGCCGGCAGCGGCGCTCCAAGCCAGGAAAGGACCGCGAAGAACAACAGATTGTCGCACACGGCCGTCAGCACCGACGCAAACGAGAAGCGCAGAAGAACGAAGTAGATGCGCATCGAGTCGAGGATCGGGTTGAAGTGCGACGACGCATTCCCCTCGATGTAGACCGTCTCGATCCCGACCTGCCGGAACCCCACACCCAACTGTTTCGCGGCAATCAGCATGTCGAGTTCGAACTCGTAGCCGGAGTCGCGTGACCGGAGCATGGTCTCAGCCAGGGCCGGGGAACGCCCCGCAGCCCCGTCTGCGTGTCGCGGAGGTCTTGCCCGTACAGGGCGCGAAACAGGGTCCGGGTCAGGGAGTTGCCAATCCGGCTCCGCAGCGGCACATCTTTGGGAAACTGCCGGACGCCGAGGACGAGTTCCGTGTTTGCCCCCTCCAGGTCCCGCGCCACAGCCAGGATATCGGCGACGCGATGTTGGCCGTCGGCGTCCGCGGTCACGACGCCCTGAGCTCTCCTGTAGCGGCAGAGGGCGTGATTCATGCCGGCCCGCAGCGCCGCGCCCTTCCCGAGATTGACGGCGTGCTCGATCACTTCGACGTTGGGGATCGCGGCGGCGCGGCTGAAGATCGTGTGGCATTCCTCCGCGCTGCCGTCGTTCACGACAACGACGGGATACCCGGAGGCGGCCAGGCCTTCGAGTGTCTCGATCAGGAGGGCCCCGGGCTGATATGCCGGGATGACGATGACAACGCTCACGGTTGCGTCTTTCCTTTCTGGCTCATGGCCCACGCGAGGTTGTTGCGCGCGAGTTGGTTGGTCGGATCCAGCCGGACGGCCTCGCGGGCGGCGGCGATGCCTTCGTCCCAACGCTCGAGAGCGTTTAGACCCGCGGCCAGATTGTTGTAGGCAGCGGCGTAATCCGGGCGCTGGCGCAGCGCTCTGCGGGCGGTCTCGATGGAATCTTCGAAACGGCCGGCACGATAGTACAGCAGCGATAGCGCGAGATGGTCGTCAGCCGACTTAGCCGACCCGGCGGCGCGCGCGATCTCTTCGTCGAGTTCGCGCAACCGGTCGAGGTACCACGTCCCCACACCCGACGAGCGGTCGAGCTCGATCGATGCTTCGGCCAGCGGCCGCAACTTGCTCCAGTTCTGCTGCGCATAGTGCGTCTGCATGAGCAGGGAGCGGGCCGCAAGGTCGGTCGGATTGATTCGCAGCGCCGCCTCGAGGCGCTCTACGGCCTCGGCATTACGCTCCTGTTGGAGGAGCCAGCGGCCGTAGTAGAAATGCGACCCGGCATGCGCGGGCGCCAGGGAAAGAGCCCGCCGGAAGTGAGGCTCCGCTTCGGCGTGACGTCCGAGCCCTGCTTTAGCAATCGCCAGATTGACTTCGAGCAGAGGGTAGTTGGGACTGAGCTGGCTGGCGCGCTCGAAATGGATCAGGGCGTTCGCGTAGTCGCCTTTCCCCATCTGCGTCAGCGCGTAGTTCATCCAGCCGCGCCCGTTCGAAGGACTCTTCTCGGTCACGTCGCGCCACAGCGATTCCTCCGACCGCCAGACCTCGTTGCGGCGGTGCGTTGCGTAAGCGGAAACCGCCAGAACCAGGCATACCCCGACGGCGGCCGCCCGGTGGACCTGCTTCCCAAAGCGCCGGGCCAGCACACCAAGCCCCGACACCACCGCGAGGGACAAGCCCACGAACGGGAAGAACATCCGGTGGTCATTGGCGACTTCCGCCAGAGGCATCGCGGCCGTCGGCAGAAGAGCGATGAAGAACCAGCCGAGTCCGAACGCCACCGGGCGCCAGGCCGCGGAGCGGGCGCACCAGAGCGCGACGGCGGCCAATGAGGCCAATACCAGGACACCGGCCAGAGCCTGCGGCGGGAATCCGGTGAGGAGGCGCGCATCGGAATCCGCACTGAGGCGGTTCGGCCAGAAAAACGCGGCCAGATACTCCAGGGTGACCCACGTCTGGGTGATCCAGTAGGCGAGGCGTTCCCCGCCGCCGGGTGCGAAGGTCGTGGCGACCATCCGGGAGAGCAGGGCAGCAAGCGCCGCCGTGACCGCCAGAGCCGGCAGGCACCGTCCAATGGTCACCCGCCACGAGGACCGCTCATAGAGGCGAAGGTAGAGGAGGAGGAGGAGCGGAAACACCAGGGCCGTCGGTTTTGACAGCGCGCCGAGAACGAAGGGGATCAGGTACAAGCCGCTCCGCCTCCACTCCGGGAGAGCCGCGTAGAGGAGCAGCGCGGCAGCCGCCCCGAGAGTGGCATAGAGGTCCGCCCGTTGGATGACGTAGTTGACCGTTTCCGCGGACACCGGGTGCAGGGCGTGGACCGCGGCGGCGCCAAGTGCGGTCATCGCCTGGCCGCCCGTCAGGCGGCGGAACAGCAGGAAGATGGTGACGATCAGCACGCAGAACCAGAAGAAGGTGGAGGCGTGAAAGGCCCAGGGGTGATACCCGCCAGCGAGCCAGTAGTCGAGCGCGAGCGACGCCGAAACCACGGGCCGGTACACCTGGTGCGTCGGCAGAGTGCTGAACGCCCCCGGATCCACGAAGAAGCGCGGCAGGTTGCCGAGACTCCGGACATACGCGTTGTCCGTCACGGTATGGAAGTCATCGAAGTGAAATCCGTTGCCGAAGTGATTGGCGTAAGCCGCCGCAACCACGAGCAGGAGAAGACACAGCAGCAACTCCGGCGAAACGCGTCTCCGGCCGGCGGGCCGCGAAAGAGGCATCGCAAGGCGGAAGCGGGCGACCGCGATGCCGGAGTCTGTTTCTTGTCTCATACCAGATAGGCTGAGTGGGGCCGCTTACCACGGGAAGCGGCCCCCTTAGTCAATCAATCTAACTTCTTGATTGTCAACTGGGCCCCGACGCTCGGCGCGAGAGCCAAGGTTAAGGCGACGGCCGAGTTGTTCCGGACTGTGATGACGTCGCCCGCCGCGAGTGTCAGGACCGCGTTCCCCGTCACTTGCCCCGTGGCGACCAGAGCCGCAATCGCAGTACTTGCGTCGACCGTCCCGTTTACGGCGACCGCGAGCTGCGATCCGATTCCAGCCGTGATGGAGGCGGAATACGTCACCTCATAGCTCCCTGCCGCAGGGACGGCGATCGTTGTCGTGCCTGCTGTGTGCGCGACACCGCTCAGTGGCCCGTTGTTGCTGAACGGAACGTCGGCTCCACCCACCACGGTGGCGTTAGCGATGGTTGCCAACTGATAGATGGAGCCGAACGCCGAAATGCCACTGCCGGTCGGGCCGGTGGCACCGGTGGGGCCGGTCGCTCCGGTGGGGCCGGTCGCTCCAGTGAGGCCGATCAAGCCTGTGACCCCTGTCGCACCCGTTGGTCCAGTGGCACCGGTTACCCCCGTCGGACCCGTCGCGCCCGTCGGCCCAGTCGGTCCGGTCAGCCCCGTGAGCCCGGTTTCGCCAGTTGCACCGGTTGTCCCCGTCGGACCCGTGGCGCCCGTTGGCCCAGTCGCTCCGGTAAGCCCCGTGGCGCCCGTTGGCCCAGTCGCTCCGGTAAGCCCCGTGAGCCCGGTTTCGCCAGTAGCTCCGGTCGCCCCCGTCGGACCCGTGGCGCCCGTTGGTCCGGTCGGTCCGGTCTCGCCTGCCGGCCCGGTTGGACCCGTACTCCCGGTGGATCCCGCCGGCCCGGTGGCTCCGGGCGGTCCGGGGACGGTACTGTCGGCTCCGGACGGTCCGGTCGCTCCGGTGGGTCCGGTGGCGCCGGGAGGTCCTGGAGCGCCGCCACCGGGCAGATCCGTGTAGTACCCGTTGATGTCGATGATCACGTGCGAGGCATTGGAGACAAACACAGAGACCGCGCCGTTAACGCCCGCCGGCACAATCGCGGCGTTTGCCACGATCTGCCCCTCGAACGCATTCAGCGTCGACACGTTCGGCTGCGCCTGACCGGCCGGCCACAAAGTCAGATACTGCAGGGGCCCTGACGGTACAACGGTGACATTCAGCGAGTACGCCCGCGCCGTCGCAGGAATCCCGCACTGACTGAGCGGAATGGGAATGTCCCGCGCCGCCGGATTGGTTCCTCCCAGCGCAGGCTGCCCGAAGGGCCCGACGAATCCGAAACCGGCATATTCCGGCCGGGTATCCATCACCCGGCACGGAGTAACAGCCACAAGGGGCAGGGGACCGGAGATGGCCGCCAACCGTCCGCCACCATCTTTAACGGGAGCAGGTTCCGGGGTCCAGTACAGCGGCGAGGGCCAGTTTCCGAGTTCCGGCGGCTCCGCCCACAGGCTGGTCGCAACGGCCAGAGCGGCAAACACCGCGCAGGCAATTCGGATTGAGTCGATTCGAGAAGACAAACTTGCTACCTCCGTTGAGTAGTTGACTGGGCCAAGGCGGCAGCAGGCGCAGGTCCCGGTGTCGGCGCGAGTCTCGGTGGCAGGAGACCCTAGTTGGTTATCGGCGTGCCCCCGGATGAACGTTAGCCGGATTGCTACCCGAGCCGGATGCCCGCTCCCGGACCTACCGGCAGGTCGGCGGCAAGCCAGATCAGCAGCATGAGCGCCCACGCCGCCAGGAATGCCAGGCTGTACGGCAGCATCGTGGCGATGATCGTACCAATCCCCGCGTCCTTCTTGTGCTTCTGCGCAAACGCCACGATGAGCGCGAAATAGGACATCATCGGCGTCACGACATTAGTAGTCGAGTCGCCAATCCGGTAGGCCGCCTGTGTGACTTCCGGCGTGTACCCCAGCAGCATGAACATAGGGACGAACACCGGCGCCATGATCGCCCACTTGGCCGACGCACTGCCCATGAAGAGATTCAACAGAGCCGCCACGACAATGAAGGACAGGATCAGCGGGAGCCCGGTGAGGCCGACAGCTTTCAGGAACTCCGCGCCCCGAATCGCAAAGATCGTGCCGAGGTTGGTCCAGCCGAAGAACGCCACAAACTGCGCGGCGAAGAACACGAGCACGATGTAGCCGCCGAGCGTGCTCATCGTTTTCGACATCGCTTCCATGACGTCGTTGTCGCCGCGGAACTTGCCCGTGGCCATGCCATAGGCCAAGCCGGGAATGAAGAACGCCAGGGCGATGATCGTCACGATGCCGGAGAGAAACGGCGAGTGCAGCAGTCCGCCGGTCTGCGGGTCGCGCAGGATCGCGCCCTCCGGCACCACCGCCAGCACCAGCAGCACGGTAAAGATAGTCCCGGTAATGCCGGCCCAAATCAGCCCCCGCCTCTCGCCCGCGCTAAGCCGTTCCATCGACAACGGCGGCCCGTCCGCCTTGCCGAGGCGCGGTTCCACAATGTAGTCGGTCACCAGCGACCCCGCAACCGTGATCAGGAACGTTGAGGCGAACATGAAGTAGTAATTCGCCGCGGGGTTGACCGAATAGGCGGGATCGATCAGTCGCGCGGCTTCGGTGGAGATGCCTGAAAGCAGCGGATCCACGGTCCCCAGGACCAGGTTCGCGGAATAGCCGCCCGATACTCCCGCGAAGGCGGCGGCCAAGCCAGCCATCGGGTGGCGCCCGAAGCCCTGGAAGACGATCGCCGCCAGCGGGATCAGGATCACGTAGCCGGCTTCCGACGCGGCGTTCGAGAGGACCCCCGCGAACACGACGACCCACGTGATCAGCCGCTTCGGCGACGACAGCACCAGCGCCCGGATGAACGCGCCGAGCAGCCCCGAGCCTTCCGCAACACCGACGCCGAGCATCGCCACCAGCACTGTTCCCAACGGGACGAAGCCGGTGAAATTCGTCACCAGGGACGTGACGATGCGGCGCGCGCCGTCTCCGGAGAGCAGATTGACCGCGGCGACGGTCTTGCCCGATCCCGGCAGCACGGCCGACACCTGCAAGCCGGCGGCAAGCCAGGAAAGCACGAGCACGAGTCCCGCGAACAGCGCGAACAGCGTGGCGGGATGCGGCAGCTTGTTGCCGGCCCATTCGACGAAGTCGAGGAACCGCGCGATTGCGGTGCGGCGCTCAGGCACGGGTCAGCTTCCCTTCTGCCGCATCAGGTTCTTGAGTTCCTCGAAGAAGTCCGCTTCGTCCTGAAAATCGCGGTAGACGGAGGCGAAGCGCACATAGGCCACCTTGTCCAGCGCCTTCAACTGCTCCATCATGAGTTCCCCGATGAGCGCTGTAGTAATCTCGCGCTCCGGGGAATCGGTCACGCGCGACTCCACCCGGTCGACGATCTCGCTCAATCGAGCCACCGACACCGGCCGCTTCTCGCACGCCTTGAGCAACCCGCCCAGGACCTTCTGGCGGTCGAACTTTTCGCGGCGGCCGTCCTTCTTCACCACCATGTACGGTACTTCGTCAATGCGTTCGTACGTCGTGAAGCGGCGCTCGCACTTCAGACACTGGCGGCGACGGCGGATCGCGTCGCCTTCTTTGCTCTCCCGTGAGTCGATTACACGATCTTCCGGGTGTCCGCAGAACGGGCAGGTCACGCTCCCGCCTCCTCCGCTTCGCGGCTGATCTCGCGCAAGCGCCCCCAATTCAGACCTTCCCGCAGAGCGAGCGGCAAGCCAATCGGGACGATCACGAGGAAGTTCACAGCCCAAATCACCATTGCCACCGCCAGCGCACGCTCCACGGGCACTGCGAATAACTCGTGCAGGATCAACGCCGCCACCGCCTGCATCCCACCCCCGATGCCCGGGAGTTGCACCACCGCTCCAAACGCCACGAAGCCAACCAGAATCAGGATGTCCATCCAGCCGAAGTCCCCGATACCGGGGAACGCCTTCATCGTACAAAAGAAGCAGCCCACAATCAGGACCCACTCGAAAACCGTGTAGCCCACCAGCGCCGCCAGGGCTCCCGGCGTCCGGATCGACTCCATCCCGTCGAGAAAGCTCCCGACCAGTTTCTGGACCCGCGCCAGATGGTGCTCGGCAAGAAAGCTCAGCGCTTCCCCAATCCGCCGGCGCGCCCATTCCGAGTAGCTCCGGATCAGGATCAGCAGGGTCAGGCACATCAGGCTGACCGCCGCCACAAACATCCCGCCGACTTGAAGCACCCACTCCAATGTGGGGCCTACCGTGGCGGCAGACCGGTTCACCTGGCTCAGGCCGATGCCGAAAATCGCCAGCACAGCCAGGATGTCGAAGATCCGCTCGAGTCCCCAAGCCGCGAGTTGCGAAGTGACCGGGACCTTTTCTTTGACTGCAATCAGATACGGACGAATGAACTCCCCCGGGCGTCCGATCAGCACCAGCGCGGTGAAGCCTATCAGGGTCGCCTGAAAGATGGCTGCATGGCTGGGCTGCGGGCGCAGCGGCCGGATCATGACGGCCCAGCGGATCGTGCGGCCCCAGTAGGTGCCCACGTTCAGGACACAGGCGGCCCCAAGCCACGCCCAGTCGGCTCCGGCGATCGTGTGTCCGGCCAGACCCCAGTCGAACTCCCAGCCGGAACGGTACTTGATCCACAGCACCGCGGCGGCGGCGCCCGCGATCAGGAGGAGAATCGTTAGCGTCCGCTGAGGGCGGGGAATAGAGCGTCTCCTTGGCGATGTTCCCGAGGCGGTAGAATAAGAGCCGTTTCCCGCAGTCCCGGACATTGGACGGAACTTCTCATGATAGATCGTCGTTCCTCTCAGTGGAAGGCGTTTTTGGAGAACCGCCTTCGGAGTTGCGAGGAAAGCCATGGCCACCGCGGTTTCGATCATGCCCGCCTTTGGCGCCGAACCCTGGCGCGGCGGCGGGCGGGACCGTGAGGGCGCTGGATGGATCGAGTATCGCGTGGACACCGATACCTCCCTGGTTGCCCGATGCGTCAGCGGCGACGACGCCGCCTGGGAGGACCTCGTCCGGAGCCACACGCGCCGCGTCTACGGCCTCTGCTTCCGGTTTACCGGTAAGGATGCCGAGTCGCAGGACCTGACCCAGGAGGTCTTCCTGCGGGTCTACCGGACATTGCACAGCTACCGGGCGGAGGAAGGCGCCTTCGTCACCTGGCTTTCCAGGCTGACGCGCAACCTGCTGATCGACCACTACCGGCGCACGAAGCAGGAGCGGGTCACCGATTCGATCGAGGAGCAGCTTCCGGCAGTCGAGCAGAGTCAGGGGCTGGCCGCGCGTCCCGACGGCATGCTGGCGGGGAGAGAAGCGGGGGAATTGTTGCAGGCGGCCCTGCTGAAACTGTCGCCGGACCTGCGCGAGGCTGTGATCCTGCGGGATCTGCAGGAGTTGGAGTATCGTGAAATCGCCGCGATGATCAAGGTGCCTGAAGGCACCGTGAAGTCGCGCATCAACCGGGGCCGCGCCGAACTGGCGCGGGTGCTGCGCAAGCAGAAGGTGGCCCTATGACCTGCGGCGAATTCGAAATCCTGCTCTGTGACTGGCTGGACGGCACGCTGAGCGCCGAACGTGAGGCGGCTGCCGCCGCGCATGCGGCTTCCTGCGCCGCATGCGGCGAGTTGGCCCGCGACGCCCGGGCAGCGCAAGTGTTTCTGGCCAAAGCGGAGCCTGTCGCCGAGCCGCCGTTCCTGGCGGCACGAGTTCTGGCCGCGACCCAGGCGGCCGGGCCGGCGGTCCAGCCGCGGCGAAGCTGGTGGCAACGTCTGCTACACCCTTCGCTCGAGCCGCGCGTGGTGATGGGCATGGCGCTGACCGTCCTGTCCTTCTCCATGATGGCCAAGTGCGCCGGAGTCAACCCGCGGCAACTGGGTCCCGAAGATCTGGAGCCGGCGCAGGTGTGGGGCGCGTTCGATGACCGGCTCCACCGAGGCTGGCACCGGGCCGTGAAGTTCTACGAGAATCTCAAGATTGTCTACGAAGTGCAGACGCAGTTCCGGCAATTGACGGAGCAAATGGAAGAGGAAGAACGGCAGCGTTCGGCCAGCCGGCCTCTGGACGACCGGCGTCTTACCCCGGCCGAAGCCGAACCGAAGGAGGATGAGCCATGATGTGCGCAAAACATCCGGAAGCCCCGGCAGCGGCGTTTTGCCGCGAATGCGGAATGCCGCTCTGCGCGGAGTGCCGCATCGATGCCCGGGGAACTGTCTTCTGCCAGGAGCACGCACCCGCCGGTGGGCCCGATGTGGCCGGCCTGCAGGCGGCGCCCCACCCCATGCCGCCGCGGGTGGCCATTCCGGGACTCGCGTTCCTGCTCGGCTTCATCCCGGGAATCGGTGCGATTTACAACGCGCAGTACGCCAAGGGGCTCGTGCACGTCCTGGTCTTTGGTTTCCTGGTCACGATCCTGTCGAGCGGGGCCGCCAGTGGAGCAGAACCGCTCCTGGGGATCCTGCTCGGGGCGTTCGTTCTGTACATGCCGTTCGAGGCGTATCATACGGCCCGGCGCCGGAATCTGGGTGACACGGTGCCGGAGTTCGCCAGTCTGCCCCCGGCTCTGCAGGGATCCAATACCACCGCCGTGGTGCTGATCGCGCTCGGCGTCCTGTTGCTGATGATCACGATGGACCTCGTCAGCCTGCGGATCATTCTGAAGTACTGGCCGGCGCTGCTGATTGCGCTTGGCGTCAACATGCTTTATGCGCGGTTGCGCGGCGAGCGGGCCCATCAAGAGGAGGAAATCAACCAATGAGCACCGCCAATTCCAACTTGATCGCCGCGATTCGCGGCCCCGTCATGATGATCGCTATCGGGACTCTGTTTGCTCTCGACCAGACGATGGGTGTGAGCATCGCCCGCACGTGGCCCGGCCTGCTCATCGTTCTCGGCCTGCTCATCCTGGCCGAGCGCAGCTATCGCCCCTGAAAGGAGGGAACCCATGGAAAGGCGATCTCTCATCGGTCCGCTGATCCTCATTGCGATCGGCGCCTTGTGGCTGGCCCACAACATCTGGCCCAGCTTTGACGCCTCGGGACTCTTCCGGAAGTACTGGCCGTTCCTACTGATTGGGTGGGGGGTGCTGCGGTTGGTGGAGGTCCTGGCCTTGGCATCGCAAGGCAAAACCCTGCGGCGCGGGATGTCCGGGGGTGAGTTTTTCGTCGCGGCACTAGTCTGTGTCGTCGGCCTTGCCATGACGCTGCCGTCGCACGGACCCCGCATCCGGATTGAGGGATCGGCGGTGGAGATCTTCGGCGAGGCGTACGATTATCCCGTCGACCTGAAGCAGGCCGTGCGTCCCGGGACCCGCCTGGTGATCGACAACCTGAACGGCAACGTTCGCGTGGCGGGCGGAGATACGGCGGAAGTGACCGTGACCGGGCGCACGACCGTCCGGTCTCTGGACCGCTCCAGCGCCGATGAGTTGCATAGCAAATTGAACATTGAGTTCGCCGAGGAAGGCGACCGGGTGACCCTGCGGACCAATCACGAACGAGTCCCGGACAACCGGCGCATCGCGACCGAACTGAACGTCGTCGTCCCCCGGAGCATGACCGTTGAAACCCGCGGCCGGTCGGGAGACGTGGACGTCTCCGGTCTGGACGGCAGCGTTGAGGTCGTCAGCGAGCGGGGCGATGTGAATCTGTCGCGGGTCGGCGGCGCCAAGCTGTCGCTCAACCGTAGCGGAAGGATCAACATCGCCGATGTGAGCGGAAACGTGGAGATTGCCAGTACGCGGGGGTCGGATTTGAGCGTCGCCTCGGTGAACGGCGAAGTGACCGTCAGCGGAGGATTCAGCGGCGACATGAGCTTCAGCAAGATCGCCAAGCCGCTGCGGTTCTCGTCGCGCAATTCCGAGATGCGGGTCGAAAGGATCGACGGCAGCTTCTCCATGGATCTGGGGGATCTGAACGGCGAGGACGTGACCGGGCCGGTCCGGATCCATACGAAGTCCCGCGACATCAACCTCGATCGCTTCACCGGCCCGCTTGACATTGAGATCGAGCGCGGCGACATCAACCTGCATCCCGCGGCTCCCCTGGAGCAGATGAGCGTCCGGTGCCAGCGATCGGGGGACATCCAGCTCGCGCTGCCGGAGAAGGCGCGCTTCACATTGGACGCGGTGGCCGAGCGGGGCACGATCGAGAACCAGGCGGGCGGGGAGTTCGTCTCCGAGATGCGTAACCGCGAGTCGCGGCTGCGTTCGAAGTCTCCCGGTGGCCCGGCCGTAAATCTCTCCACGGCGCGCGGCACAATCACGCTGCAGCAGCGGTAGCGTGGGCGTATGATGGTGGGTAATGAGCGCCGATTTTGCCCGTGACGTGATCGCCCGGTGGTCCGATCCCGATCCCAAGTATGTCCCGCTGCTGCGGCAGGGCGGCGTGACAACGGTGGTGACCGAGGGAGCGCCGGAAGCGTTTGCCTCCGCCTGCCAGCAGGCGGGCATCAAGATAGTCCCCGCCGCAAACGTCCGCACCGCGGGATACGCCGAATGGAGCGATGCGCCCGCGAGCGCGACACTCGCCCTCAAGGACGGGCTCTGGCCCGGCATTACCCAGCAACCCACGGTCGATGGCCGTGGAGACGAAACCGCGAGCGCCAGCCGCGAGCCATGGATTGACGCGAACGGCTTCTGGACCGAGTGCCTGCGAGCCGCCTATCCCTCCCGGCCAGCGCTGCTTGGCTATCTTCCTCCAGAGAACTCCGACCGGATGATTCCGTTCGATACTCTCGAACTGGCCCTCATCGAGGCCAGAGTGAGCGGAGGGAACTACCTGCTGGCGCTGGAGTCCCGCTACCGCACGGCGTTGCTCGCCGGAGATGCGAAGGCTACCGCCGCGTGGCAGCAACTCGGCCGCACCGCGAAGTGGCTGGAAGCGCACAGCAAGTTGTTTGGCCATCCGGTCATTCCCGCGATCACGCAACTGGTGGACGAAGGCGAGGCGTCGGCAGAGATCGCCAACCTGATGTACCGGCGCAATGCGTCGCCGCAGTTGGTTCACTGCGCACGCCCGCCGGCGCCTGATCCGGAAAACCGCCGCGCCGTGGTCGCCGTCGAGTTGAAGGCAATGGAGGGGCCGCTCAAGGAGAAGCTGCTGGCCCACGCCAGGGCCGGCAGTTCGGTCATCACCGGTCCGGAGTTCCCGGAGGCGTCCTGGAAGGTCGAGCGCAAGGAAGAGGATCGCAATTTCTACAAGATGGGCAATGGGTGGGTTGTGGCCTACCACGAAGCCGTCGCCGACCCGAGCGAGTTCTCTTTGGACGTGATCGACGTGATCACCCATGCGCGGCGGGCGGTCCGGCTTTGGAACGCCAACACCGTGATCCCAATCGCCACCCGCCCCCCGCAGGGCGGAGCGCTGATCCACGTGATTAACTACGGCGCCCCGGTCGACCGCGAGTTCCCGGCTCGCGTGGCAGGCCACTACAACAAGGCCACACTGCTTCGTCCGGAGCAGCCGCCGCTCGAACTGAGGCCCGCCAAGCGCGGCGTGACGACCGAGGTCGTTCTGCCCGAGCTTCACCGTCTGGGCGTGGTTGTGTTATCGTAGCCGCATCTTCTACGCTGGAGATAGTATGTTGCTGAGCCGTCGAGATCTTCTTCGCACCGGGGCCGCTGTCGCCGCGGGCGCCGCCACCGGCGTGGGTCAAGCCGCGCCAAACCGCCTTCCACAAGCCTATTTCGGGCTGCACCCGTTTATCGAAGCCAACCCGAAGGCCGTGTTCATCCGGCGGACCAACGTGCCGCACAAGATGCACGAAGAGTCCAAGCGGAACGAAGGCTTGAAGCTCGCGCGCGAGATCTTCGTCCCGATGGACAAGCCGGGCATTCCGGTCGACCACCGCATCGTGCTGAAGCCGAACGTGTGCAGCGTGCGCTCGAAGGACCGCCCGCACGTCGAGAACTGGGGCACAGGCACGGACCCGCAGTTCTACGAAGGCATGGTCATGGGCATGCAGGAGATCGGCCTCAAGAAGTTCACCTACGTTGAGGCGAACAACTTCCATGCGTGGAACTACCGTGGCTTCGTCGACATCAACGAGCGGCTCGGCGTCGAGATGAATGAGCCCTCTCGGCGCGTGCGCAACTTCCGCGACGGCTACGAGATGACGTGGACGGACGTTCCGGATGCCGTCATCTACAAGAAGATCCCGCATTACGCCCCAGTCAACCAGCCGAACACCTGGCTGCTCAACATCGCCAAATGGAAGGCGCACGGCATGTGCCTGACGCAGGCGGTGAAGAACGAGCAGGGTCTTGTGGTGCTGCCGTTCGTGCGCTTCTGCCCGGGCTGGTCGATGGTGACGGGCGCTCCGGAATGGATGCAGCCGTGGATCAACCAGGACGCCGAGCGGGTGGTGAACAAGTTCTTCGAGCGGCACCAGAAGCTGAACTACGCGCGCTACCAGAGCCCCGCCGACCTGAGCCCGATGCGCCAGGAAATCTGGGCGCACAAGACGATCGACAACATGACCGCCTTGAAGACCGGCCTCGCCATGATCGAAGGCATCTACGGCCGCGACGGCAATGGCTTCGGCATCGGCAATGACTACCTGACGAACATGGTGATGTTCAGCAAGGACAAGTTCCGGCTGGATCTCATCGGTCTGTGGCTGGGCGGTCACGAACCGGGCAACGTCAACCTCTACCGGACCGCGGTGGAGCGCGGCGTGAGCGACACGTTCAATCCCTGGGAAGTGCCGGTGTACGAGTGGGTGGATGGCGAGCCCGTGCCCCGTAAACTGACCGATTTCAAACGCACGCCGCTGAAGACCTATTACTTGCAGATGCCGAACGAGCCCGAGTATCACCTGGTGAACGAGCCGTTCGACTACGACAAGTACAAGATTTAGCGCTTCGGCTGGAAACGCGCCAGCACGAACAGCGTCACCACATTCGCCGCGAGTCCGATCAGGCCGGGATGGAAACCTCCCGGCCTTTGAATTGGCCCCACCGTGAAGAATGCCGCGACCGCCGCGCCGATCGCCAACCCGGTCACCGCGGTCCGTCCGCTGAGCCGGCCCGGCCAGTAGATCGCCGCGATCACGAGCGGAAAGAACTGCGACACGAAACCGTACGCCATCAGCATGACGAAGGCAATTGTCGATGATTGCAGAATGGCGAACAGGTACGCCGCCGTCATCACGACGATGACCAGCCACTGAATCAGTTTGCGCAACTGCTCGTCGGTAAGGTTCAGGCGGGGTTGGCAAAGGTCGTTGGCGAGCGTCGCCGCCGAGACCAGCGTCGCCGCCGACGCGGTCACCATGCTCGCCGAAAGCGCCCCAGCGCAGAAGAACGCAACGAGCCACTGCGGCACCGTGCGCATCACCATCTCGATCATGACGGCGTCGGTCTCGACGTTCGACACCTTGAGGATTCCCGCGAACCCGACCATGATGAACATCCAGCCGATGACGTTGTAGACGGGGATCATCGCCGCCTGCACCTTAATCGTCTTCTCGTCCCGCGCACCGAAGAAGTTCTGGAACAGGTGCGGCCACATGTAAAAGCCGAACATGCCGATGAGAATCGAACTCATCCAGAACGTGTGGGTCATGAACTCCTGGTTGCCCGGCAGCGTCAGGTGTTGCGGGCTTTCCGCGGCCACCTGCCGGAAGAGTTCGGTGAGGCTGCCATAGTGTTTACCGATCACGAGGATGACCGCGGTGCCCCCAACGGTCAGCATGAAGATGCCCTTGAACACGGCCACCCAGGAGATGCTACGCAGACCTCCCTTGCTCACGTAGATCGCGACCACTGCAAACGCGATCAACGAACCGAGCCAGTAGGGGATGCGGCCTTCGGTGGTGACCTTGAACACGTAGCCGGCGCCCATGATCTGCACACTGATATAGGGAATCAGTGCTACGAGCGCGACAACGGAGGCTACCTGCCGCAGGAGTGGGCTCTGATACGTCTCACCGAGGAAATGCGCCTGCGTGAAATAGTTCCCGCTCTTGCCGAGCCGCCAGATATGCGGGCCCAGCCAGTAGCTGACCATGGACACCATCGTGCCGTTCATCGTGGCGTAGAGAATCGGAACGCCATACGCGTACGCCCATCCGGGCTGTCCGAGAAACGAGAGTGACGAGTAGATCTCGCCGACAGCAATGAAGAACACGAGCAGCAGCGGCATGCCGCGCCCGGCCACGACGTGTTCGGACACCGAGCGCTGCCGGCCCTTGGCGGCACGCAGGCCGAGGTAGAGAGTGACGAGAAGAAAGGCGAGTATCGCCGCCGGAACGAGCATCCAGTCCATGGGAGTCCGTCAGATCTTCCTGAGGAGCGCCGCCAGAAGCAGCACGGGGACGGCGACGAACACCGTCAGCGAGAAAAAGAGGAATGGCGGCAGGCCGAGGATAAACGGCTCCGGCTGATTGAACCACAGCGCTCCCGGACCGGCTGCGAACAGCACGACGAGAACGCCGGCCACAAAGAACAGCCGCTTCTCGGCCGCGCGGGGATCAGGCATGGTGAGCATGGTACAACACCAGAGATGCCGGGAGAAACCCTGCGCCGCGAATATTCGATGCGGCTGGACTGCCGCTACCTGTTGACAGCGCCGCCGGAGCCCCATCTGCTCGTGGCGTGCCTGCACGGATACGGCTCGAACGCCGAGGTTATGCTTCGGCTCACCCGGTCGCTGTTGGGGGACGCGCACGCGTACGTGTCGCTCGAAGCCCCGTATCCGTTCTATGTCTCCCTCGCGCCGGACCGCGTGGTCGGCCACAACTGGGCGACCCATCTGCACTCGGACGCATCGGTGCGCCTCCACCACGACATGCTGCGGTACGTCCTCGACGAAGCGGGCCGCGCGGCTGGGATTGGTCCGGAGCGGCGCGTGCTCGTGGGATTCTCGCAGCCCGTCGGAATGAACTACCGCTTCGCCGCTACGCACCCGGACGAGGCGGCGGGTGTGATCGGCGTCTGTGGCGGCGTCCCGGCGGACTGGGAGACTGGCAGCTACCTCCCGGTCAGCGCGGCCCTGTTGCATATCGCGCGCAACGAAGACGAAGTGTACCCGCCGGCGAAGACCAGCCACTTCGCGGAGCGCCTCCGCCTGCGGGCGCGCGACGTCGAGTTTCACATGCTGGACGGGGGTCACCGCTTTCCTTCGAAAGCCGCGCCGCTGGCCGCCGCCTGGGTGGAACGGGTCTTCCGGAACACCCGGTAATCGATCTCGGGGAACGGGCAGAAGCGGCCTTCGAGGCGCCGCAGAATGCGCGGCTGTACTCTGCCGGTCCGGATCATTGCCGCAAGCCGCTCGAAGTTGCTCTCGTGAAGGTTCACCCGCATGGCCGCGTAGTGCGGTGCGCCGCCGCGGCGGATCAGAAACGGCCAGTCGCTCGCCTGCGCCAGGAGCAGTTCCCGCGCCGCCTGGTTCAGTGCGCGCCGGATGAGGGGGTCGGGGTTGCGGATCCTGGCCATCTCCGTCATCGAGCGGGCCATCCGGTGCAGCTTGGGATAAATCCAGTCGGTTTCCGGGTTCAGCCAGACGTCGCCATAGCCCTTGTCGCCCCAACTGGAGAACGCCAGGCGGTGGCAAGTGGACCGCGCGACATCGAGGCATTCGGACAGCGTCGCGGTGCGGATTCTTCCCGCCGCGCGTCGCAACAATTCTTCGAGCCAGTCCGGACCCTCGAACCACCAGTGTCCGAACAGCTCGGCGTCGTACGGAGCGACGATCACCGGACCGGCTGAGGCGGCGCATCGCGAGACGAAGTCCTCCGCGTGAACCCCTGCCCGCTCCATCGCCTTAGCGCGGCCGTAGTACCGCTTCGGGGCTGTGCCGCGCGAGGTGACGCGCCAGTACTTGAGACCAGTCGAACAGGCCAGACCGGCGGGCAGGTGCGGACGAATGTAACGCGCTTCACGCTCGAAAGCGATGTCGCGGTAGAACTCGCGATACCAGGGATCGCCCGGATAGCCGGTCTCCCCGGACCATACCTGCTGCGCCGACGCCTCGTCCCGGCCGAACGCAACGAGCCCCGCGTGCGTCCGCAGCGGCAGTCCCGTGCCCGGCGGCGGAGGATCCGCATGCAGCAGCCCATGCGATTCGACGAGAAAATAGCCGACTCCCTGCTCCCGCAGCAGGGCCTCGACGCCGGGATAATAGGCCGATTCCGGCAGCCAGATTCCCTTGGGGCCATGGCCGAAGTGGCGCCGGAACTCCGAAATCCCCACCGCGACCTGCGCGCGAGCCGCAGCCGGCTCGACGGCGAGGAATGGCAGGAATCCATGAGTGGCGGCGCAACCGATCAGCTCGAGCCCGCCATTGGCGGCAATGGCCTCAAAGCCCTTGCCGAGATCGCGGCCACACGCCTCCCAGGCCGCGCGCAGGCGCCGCAGCCGCGCGCGATAGAATCTGGCCAGGCGGACCTCGGTTGCGGGCGCTCCGTGGCGCCGTATCTCCTTCTCACACAGTTCGAGGAGATTGCCGAAGCGCCGGTCGAGCCGCTGCGTCAGCAACGGATCGCGCATCATCGCCAGGAGCGTTGGCGACAGGTTCAGCGTGAGGCCGAACGGCACACGCTCCGCCGTCAGGCGCTGGAGGACATCGAGAAGCGGCAGGTAACACTCCATCGCCGCCTCGTAGAACCAGTATTCTTCGAGGAACTCGTCGTGCTCGGGATGGCGCACGTAGGGCAGATGAGCGTGCAGGACCAGAGCGAGCCGCGAGCCGGGCATTGGAAGCTGGAAGCCCTTGATTGTACTACCCGCCCGAAGCCTGTTGTTAGACTGGTAGTTTGCGACCAGAGCACGAGCATGAGATCCTTGCCCGCGCCGCAGCGCTGTGGGGCATTGCGCCGGAGTACTACGATATTTGGGGAAACCGGCATGAGACCAGCGACGAGACGTATCGTGCAATCCTGCGGGCGCTAGGTCTCCCGGCCGACCCGGACCGGCTTGCCGAAGCCGTGCTGGCGCGAGAGAGCTCGGCCTGGACACGCGTGGTCGCGCCAACTTTAGTCCAGGATGCGGAGACGGAGAGGCACCGGTTCCCCGTGCAGATTCGCGCCTCCGAAGCGACACCCGCCTGGATCGAACTCCGTCACGAGAACGGAACGCTGGACCGCTACCGCGCCGACCTGAGCGCTCTGCCGACCGTGGCGGCCCAGGAGGTGGATGGAGCCTTGTATCTGCGCAAGGATGCACCGCTGCCGGACGGCCTGGGGCTTGGGTACTACGACCTCAGCGTCACGGTCGATGGCTCGGCTCCCTGCACGAGCCGCCTCATCCTGGCTCCCGGCCGGTGCTGGCTCCCGGAGGACTTGAGGACTGCTGGCCTTGCCATTTCGCTGTACGGGGTACGGTCCGCACGGAACTGGGGATGCGGGGACTTCCGGGACCTGCGGGGCATCGCCGATTGGGTCGCCGCCGACGCCGGAGCCTCGTTCATCGCGCTCAATCCCCTCCACGCCATTCACAACCGGCGGCCGTTCAACACGAGCCCGTACCTGCCGAACAGTGTCTTCTACCGGAACGCGATCTACCTCGATGTCGAAGCGATTGAGGACTTTCAGAACTCGCCGCGGGCTCAGCGTCTCTGGAACCAACCGGGGACTCGGCAGGCGCTGGCCGCGCTCCGGGACTCGGAGTTCGTCGAATACGAACAAGTCTGGGCCTGGAAACTGCGGTTTCTGAAGCTGGCTTTCCTGTGGTTCCTGCGTGAGCGCCGGAGCGGTTCGGACCGGTGGCGGGCGTTCGAGGAATACTGCGCGCGCGAGGGCGCACTGCTGGACCGCTTCGCAACCTACTGCGCGCTCGACGAGTCAATCCATCGCCGCAATCCGGATATCTGGATCTGGCCGGACTGGCCCACGCCTTACCAGGACCCCGCGTCGCCCGAAACAGACGCGTTCCGCCGCCGCCGCTGGCGCAGCGTCCTCTTCTACAAGTACGCGCAGTGGCACTTGGAGCGGCAGGTCAGCGCGGCGCAGGCGTACGCACGCGAGCGCGGTCTGGCCATCGGTCTCTACCACGACTTGGCCCTGGCGACAGACACCTGCGGATCCGACCTGTGGGCGCACCGCGACCACTTCGTCGCCGGCTGCCGGGTGGGCTCACCGCCCGACGACTTCGCCCCGCAAGGCCAGGATTGGGGATTCCCGCCCCCGCGCAGCGACCGGCACTACGAGACCGGCTACCGGCTTTTTGCCGAATCGATCCGTCATGCGAGCGCCCACGGCGGTGCCCTGCGGATCGACCACGTGATGCGCTTCTCGCGCCTCTACTGGATTCCCGACGGGAACGACGCCACGGCGGGCGCCTACGTGAGAGAGCGCTTTGAGGACGTGCTGCGCGTGCTGGCGCTCGAAAGCGTGCGGAACCGTTTCCTTGTGGTCGGCGAAGACCTGGGGACCGTTGAGCCGCATGTCCGTGATACGCTTGAGCGCTTCGGCGTCCTGAGCTACAGGCTGTTCTACTTCGAACGGGATCGGGACGGCTCTTTCATTCCCGCCGGGCGTTACCCCGCATCCGCGCTGGTCTCTTCGACAACGCACGATCTGCCGACGCTGGCAGGATTCTGGTCGGCGGAGGATATCCGGGCGCGGCGCGACGCCGGAACCATTCAGGACGATGCCTCGTTCGAGCGGCAACTGGAGTCGCGGGCAAAGGACAAACAGCACATGCTGGACGCCCTCCACGCGGGGAACCTGCTGCCGGAGTGGCATTCCCGAGATGCGCGCGCACTGCCGGAACTCACCGGGGAAATCCACAATGCCGTGATCGGGTTTCTCGCCTCTACTCCGTCCAGGCTCCTCCTCATCAACCAGGAGGACCTGACGAAAGAGTCGCGCCAGCAGAACCTGCCGGGGACCACGTGGCAGTATCCGAACTGGTCGCGCAAGATGAAGTACACGGTGGAGGAACTGACCACGGCGCACGCGGCCCGCGATTTCACTGAGATGTTCTGCAACTGGCTCGACCGCACGGGGCGGCGTTGAGGCCTTACTTCACTTTTTCGTCGCGCTCGACTTTGCCGTCGCGGATGTGAATCACGCGGTGGGCATGGAGGGCGATATCGTGCTCGTGTGTCACCAGGACAATGGTGTTGCCCTGCTCGTGCAGGCGCTCGAACAGTCCCATGATTTCCACGCCGGTGGCGGAATCGAGGTTGCCGGTGGGTTCATCGGCGAGCAGAATCGATGGATCATTCACGAGGGCGCGGGCGATGGCGACGCGCTGCCGCTGTCCGCCGGATAGCTCGCTCGGCTTGTGATACATACGGGGTTCGAGATCCACCTGCCGCAGCGCGGTCTTGGCTCGCTCCTGGCGCGCCTCGGCCGGAATGCCCGCGTAAATCAGCGGCAACTCCACGTTGTGCAGAGAGGTCGCACGGGCCAGCAGGTTGAACGTCTGGAAGACGAAGCCGATCTCCTTATTGCGAATGGCGGCGAGTTCGTCGTCGGTCATCTGGCTGACCAGGCGTCCGTTGATGTAGTAGTCGCCCCTGGAAGGGGTATCGAGGCATCCGATCAGGTTCATCAGGGTGGACTTGCCCGACCCAGACGGTCCCATGATGGCGACGTATTCTCCCTTGCGGATTTCGATGTCGACGCCCGAGACGGCATGGATCTCCTGGTCACCCATAATGTAGGTCTTCCAGAGATCGTAGGTGCGGATGACGATCCCGTCCCGCTTCAGTTGTTCGCCGCGCGCTACGGCCTCCGCGACTGCCTGTACCATACGTTTCGGTCGTCTCCCTTACGAGTCTGCTTTCTTCTCTTTCTTCTTGTCAACCTTGACGCGGGCGCCGTTCTTGAGGGTACGGATCGTCTTGTAACTGCCTGTGATAATCCTGTCCCCCTCGCGGAGTCCCGACAGAATTTCGATGTCGGTGGCGCCGGTGATGCCGGTTTCCACCTTGCGGTACTGCGCCTTGCCGTCCTCAAGCACAAAGACCCCGAGGATTTCCTCCTGGGCGGCCTTCACAGCGGCCGGATCGGGCGGGGCGTCGGGAGCCTTTTCTTTCTTGGGTTCCGGTTCCAGGTCGCCACGACGCCGGACGGTCACGGCCTGCAGCGGCGCCGTCACCGCGTCGAACCGGCTGGCAGTGGTAATCCTTGCGGTGCAGGAAAGACCCGGACGCACGGATTCGGGAGGATCGTCCAGCGCGACAACAACTTTGAAGTCCTTCGCCTCCTGACTCGAGATCGCGCTCTGGGAGGCGGCAAGACCGGTAGACCGCAGGATCGCCGTATTGCCGATCTCGATGACCCGCCCGCGGAACGACTGGCCGGGGATCGCATCGATCGTCACATCGACCGGCTGGTCCAACTGGACGTTCACGATATCGGTCTCGTCGACCTTCACCTCAGCCGTGATCAGCGACATGTCCGCGATGGTCATGACGAGGCTGCCCGGGGAGTTCTGGATCCCCATGACCACCGTCTCGCCCACGCGGATCGGCAGGTTCGTCACCATGCCGTCCAGGGGGGCCACCGCGCTGTGTTTGTCCAGGACGTCGGCGACGCGGGCCAGGACAGCCCGGCTCTGGGTGATGCGGCGCTGGCTTGCCGAGAGCCGGGCGGCGGCTTCCTGTCGCCCTGCTTCGGCCCCGACCAGCCTCGCCTCCGCTTCCCGCACCGTCGCCTGCTGTGAACGGAAAACCGCGGCGCGCTGGTCGAATTCCTGGCGGGCGATCAATTTGTTCTCCAGCAACTCCTGGGCGCGTTTGTAGTCAAGTTCCGCCCGCTCCAATTCTGCTTTCGCGCGGGCCACGGCGGCGCGGTTCGAGGCGATGTTCTCGTCGGCGGTGCGCAAAGAGGCTTCGGCACCAGCCGACTCGGCTTCCGCCGAACTCAGCGCCGCCCGCTGTGCGCGGACTTCTGCTTCGGGCTGGACACTCTCCAACCGGGCCAGCAACTGGCCCTTGCGCACACGGTCGCCCTCGGCGACCAGGATCTCGGTAACCCTGCCCATTGCGTTCGCCCCGATGTTGACGTAGTTGCGGGGCTTGATCTCTCCAGAGGCGGTGACGATCGACTGCAGGTCCTGGCGGATGATCCACCCGGTCTGAACTGCGACAATGCCGCGGCGGTGATACACATAACTGGCGTACCCACCCGCCGCCGCAGTTACCGTCAGACCGAGGGCAATCGCGATTTTCCAACGCAAGGTCACGAATTCATGGCTCCAAGTTCGTTAGACGCCGCAAGCGCCTCCAGAGTTCAACCTGTTCGTCAGCGGACCTCGCGCATGTGGACCTGCATGATGCAGCGGTCCATCTCGACGACCAGGCCGGCCGATCGCGCCCGCCCGGCCGCTTCCTCGTGAACCACGCCCTCCTGCATCCAGACAGCCTTGGCGCCCTTGCGGATCGCCGCCTCCACAATGTCCGGGACATGTTCCGGCCGCCGGAAGATGTTGACGATGTCGATCGGCTCAGGGATCTCGTCGACACTCGGATAGCTTCGTTCGCCGAGGACCTCGTCCACCCCTGGATTTACCGGAACCACCTTGTAACCAACACGTTGCAGATAAGCTGCCACGCCGTGACTGGCCCGGAACCGGTTCGCCGACAGCCCAACGACTGCGATCGTTCGCGCTTCGCGCAGAAGCTCACCTGGCGTCATGACTTGGCCTTCTTCCTGTACAGGTTCTGGAACCGGGCCACCTCTGCGGGGGCGAGCGCCCGTGCCTGGCCCGGCTTCAATCCGCCCAGATCGAGGAAGCCGATACGCACCCGACGCAGCTTCTCCACAAGCAGGCCGAAGTGCTTGAACATGAGCCGGATCTGTTGGTTCCGACCTTCGGTCAGACGCACCTCGTACCATGGGTTCTCCTGCTTCCGGATGAGCCGCAAGCCGGCCGGAGCCGTGCGTTTCCCGAGTACTGGAACACCGGTCCGGAATTGCTCTTCCTGCTCCTCCGTGAGCAAGCCCGTGACCTTCACAATGTAGTGCTTCGGGATCCGGCTGGCCTTCGAAGTCAGGCCGTTGGCGAACTCGCCGTCGTTGGTCAACAGGAGCAGCCCCTCGCTGTGGTAGTCCAGGCGTCCCACCGGATACACCCGCTGCCGGACTCCGAGGCGGCGCAGGATGTCGATTACTGTTTCCCGCTGCTGCGGGTCATCGAGCGTGGTGACGCAGCCTCCCGGCTTGTGGAGCGCGATGTACAGGAGGTGCTTCGGCGGGCGGATGAGCTTCCCATCGACCTTGATGTGATCAGTGGCTAAGTCCGCCTTGGCGCCGAGTTCCGTCACGGCCGTCCCGTTGACCACGACCCGCCCTTCCGTGATCAGGATTTCTGCCTTGCGGCGCGAGGCGATCCCTGCATGAGACAGGATCTTCTGTAGACGTTCAACCGGCATCTTCCTGATTTTCCGAGGGCTGCTCGACCGGAGGAGCTTCCGGCGCAGCGTCCGCCAGGGTATCTCCTTCGTCGTGGATCGCCAGGCGGCGCAGTTCCTCGAACTCCTTGAGCGAAGGCAATTCCGCGAGGTCCTTCAAGCCGAACTGGACGAGAAAGTCTTTCGTTGTCTTGTACAGCACGGGTTTTCCGATGACGTTTTTCCGGCCCGCAACAGCGATCAGCTTGCGATCGAGCAGAGTCTTGAGGACGCCTGTGCCCTGGACTCCACGGATCTCCATGATCTCCGGAGCGGTCACAGGCTGCTTGTAGGCGATGACCGCGAGGGTCTCCAGCGCCGCCAGCGACAGCTTCAGCGGAGCCTTCAAACTCTTAACAAAGGCGCGTACGGCTTCGTGGTGCTCGGCTTTGGTGGCAATCTGAAACCCACCGGCCACCTCGCGGATCGCAATCCCGTGTTCGGGACGGGCGTAGGATTCCACAAGCCGATCGAGGATCTGGATGACCAGTTCGCGCGGCTGGCCCAACGCGGCTGCGATCTGGGCGGCCGACAGCGGTTCCTCAGAAACATAGATAACCGCTTCGATCACTGCCTGCAAACCGGCTTCGTCGCCTGCAGGCTCGGCCGCGGCCGGTTGATCCGGAAGCAATTCCTCCGGCGTCAGCGCGGGCATCGGTTCTTCGGGGATCGCGGTTTCCTTTCCCTCGTCCATCTTCTTCAGCTACCTGTAGTCCTTCTCCACGTCCGTCAGCGGCTGCCCTCCGGTGAGCACTTCCTCAAACATGACGTGGCGGCGCACGGCGATCTCGCCGAACAATTCTCCCTGCACGAGTTGGATCGCCTGCCGTTTGACGAGTTCCAGGACAGCCAGGAACAGGGCCAGCATCGCCCGGACACTGCGCTGCCGCTCGAACAGCGGGAGGATCTGCAAGTCCTCACCGGCGGGCGTGGACCGCAGCAGGCTACCGAGCATTTCGACCATGTCGGGGACGCCCACATCCTCTTCATCCACCTCGTAGACTGGACGGTTCTTGGCCCGGTCCAGGATCTCACCGAAGGCCTTGACCAGATCGAAGAGGCTGACGGCGAGTCCGGGGTCCTCCTCTCCTTCGGCGGCGTACTGACGGGCGCGCGGGTTCGACCACACGTTCTCTTCGATCAGCCGCTTCTGCTGCAGCATCTCGGCGGCATTCTTGTAACGCTCATGCTCAATCAGCCGCTCCACCAGGTCCTGGCGAGGATCCTCCTCCGGCGAGATCTTTTCCAGCTCCGGATCCCGCGGCAGCAGCATCTTACTCTTGATGTGGATGAGCGTCGCGGCCATGTAGACGAACTCGGCGCCGATGTTGATATCCCGCTCCCGGGCCTCTTCGAGAGATGCCAGGTATTGGGAAGTGATCGTCGCAATCGGGATGTCCTGAATGGAAATCTGCTGCTTCCGGATCAGGTCGAGGAGGAGATCGAGAGGTCCATCGTACTGGTCCAGATGAACGATGAGCGGCGGAGACACCGTTCTTCACGATACCATGGAAGACTTTGGCGGCACGGCGGATAACCTTCCTGGCCGAAGTGTCGTCCTAACAAGTGATCGGTCCGGAAGGACTGAGTCTGCCTACCGTTAGTGGGTACAATTAAGAAACGGAAACAAGGGGAGAAAGAAGGAGTTGCCTGAATGAGCACAGCTCCGTTACCTGGACCGGCGCCGGCCCCCCGGCGTGCGCCGGGTCGCCCTCAGATCGTTCCCACGGCGCCAAGGCCGAAGCGGCGGGGACCCTGGCTGTTCATCGCGGGCGTTGCGGGACTGGGCTTGGCCCTCTGGATGGCTTGGCAGACGCTGGCGCCCCGTTTCAGCGACGGCGGCGGCGGCGCGGGGCCTGCTGTGTCCACAATTCCTGTCCGCTCGGGCAAGGTAGATCGTACGATCCGGCTGACCGGTACCGTTAAGGCTGAGAATTTCGCCGCCATCATGGCGCCGTCCATGCGCGGCAGCCGGAGTGGCCGCAGCTACCAGAGCCGTAGCCGCAGCGGATCGAGCCAGCGCATCCAGGTGTCGTCTTCCTCGATGTACTCAAGCGGCGGCGGCGGCAGCGCATCGGGGGGAGGCGGCTTCAATATTGCCTCGACCAATCAGGCGACGATGGCGGGCCGCGGAGCGACCAGCCTCGGCGCCCAGCGCGGCTCCACGAACCGCTTCGCCGACCGCACGACGGCGGCGGCGCCCGCGGCGTCATCTTCGGGATCCCAAAGTGGGTCCGGAGGCGATGCTCTTGGCTCCACGTCCGGCAGTCTGTTCTCGCCCTCGGGCGGCGGTGGCGGCGGTGGACGCCGCGGCGACTTCATGACGTTCCTCCTCGAGTGCGCCGAGCCGGGTGCATTTGTGAAAAAGGGCGACGTCATCGCCGAGTTCGACCGCGAGAGCATGTTGCGCCGGGTGGACGACTACCGGTCGGCGGTGGACCAGGCCGAGTCCGACATCCGGAAACTGGATGCCGATCTGGCAGTGGCGCGGGAGGCGTTGCGGCAATCCCTCCTCGTGGCCAAAGCGGACCTCGAGAAGTCCAAGCTCGATCTGCAGACGATCGAGGTTGTTTCCGACATGGACGCGCAACGCCTCAAGCTGGCGGCTGAGGAAGCCGACGCCCGCTACCAGCAACTGCTCAAGGACGAGAAGCTCCTGGAGCGGTCGCAGGCGTCGGAATTGCGCGCCGCGAAGATCGAATCCGATCAGACCACGCTTGAGTTGCAGCGGGCGGAGAATAACGCGAACCGTCTGCTGGTAAATGCCCCAATCAGCGGCATGGTTGTCATGACCAGCATTCGCCGTGGATCGGAAATGGTGCAGGCGAGCGCGGGAGACCAGTTGTATCCCGGGCAGATGTTCATGCAGATCGTCGATCCGTCTTCGATGGTCGTGAATGCCTTCGCCAACCAGGTCGACGTGGAAGCCCTGCGGTTGGGAATGAAGGCGACGGTGCGGCTGGACGCCTTTCCGGATGCCGAGTACGAAGCACGCGTGGAGGCGATCGGCGCGATGGCGAGTTCCGGCCGCCGCCCCGATTTCATGAAGCAACTGCCTGTGCGGCTGCGGATCTTCAACGCGGATTCGCGTGTCCTGCCCGACTTGTCGGCGAGCGCCGATGTCGTGATCGACGAAACGCAGGAAGAGTTGCCGGTGGTGCCGCTCCTGAGCCTCCACGAGGACGAATCGGGCAAAACCTTTGTCTACGTGCCTTCCGGCAAGGATTGGCGCAGGCAGGAGGTCGAAGTGGTGGTGCGCAATTCGGTGGAAGCCGCCGTGCGCGGCATTGAGGCGGGCCAGCAGGTGGCCGAAGGTGACCCTTTTGCCGCCCCGGCCGAGCGTGAAACCGCCAGCGTCGGCCCGCCCGGCGCTCCAGGTTCGAACTAACGGGAGAAACGATTCGTGTCTAAGGAAATCAGGCCGAAGCACCGCTTGGGTCAACGCAGTTCGTGGAAGAAGACCGCCGCTCTGTGGACGATCGCATTGGCGGTCGTGGGTGGAGCGGGATTCGCCGCGTACCGCACTGTCGGCACCACCGAGGTGGAAGTGCCCGTGGCCCGAGTGCGCAAGGGCGACTTCGTGGTGGCGGTCCGCGCCCGAGGCGACATCAAGAGTGCGCGCAGCGTGACTTTAACGGCTCCGCAGGTGCCGGAACCGCGCATCGTGCGTCTTGCAGAGAACGGCCGTCCTGTGAAGAAAGGCGACGTCGTCATCGAGTTCGATGCCGAGCAGCAGCGCCAGTACTACCTCGAGCGGGACACGAACGTCCGCACGGTCGACAGTGAGATTGTTCAACTGGTCGCGGCTCACAAGATCACGAACGAAATGGACTCGATGAGCCTGATGCAGGCCGAGTACAACGTGGAACGCGCCAAGCTCGAAGCGAGCAAAGCGGAAATTCTCTCGGCCATCGAGGGGGCCAAGAACCGCATCAACGTGGATGTCTCGCACGGCGAACTGCAGCAGGTCCAGACCAGTATCGAATCCCGCAAGGTCGCCCAGCAGGCGGATGTTTCCCGGCTGGACAACCGGAAGGACAAGACGATCCGCGACCGCGACCTCGCCCAGAGCTACATCTCGAAGATGGTCGTGCGGGCTCCGATCGACGGCATCGTGAACCTCCTGCCGAATGCCCGCTCCGGCGGTTCGTGGGGACAGAGCCCGCCTGCGTTCAAGGAAGGGGACCGCGCCTGGACTGGCGCGGCGATCGCCGAAATTCCTGATCTGTCCGAGATGCGGATCGAGTTGAAGCTGGAAGAGGTCGATCGGGGCCGCCTGAAGCTGGACCAGCAGGTTCGGATCCGCGTCGACGCGATCCCGGACCGCGAATTTAACGCCAAGCTCGATTGGATCAGCCCGATCGCGGCGCTGGTCTACAAAGGCTTCGGCAATTCCGACAAGGTATTTCCGGCACGGGCCACGCTGATGCAATTGGACGACCGGCTGCGGCCAGGCATGTCCGCAACCGCCGAAGTCATCATCGACCGGCAGCCCGGCGTGCTCATCATCCCCGCCCGGGCAAGTTTCCTGCATGACGGGAAGCCGGCCGTCTACGTGCAACGGGGCCAGCAGTTCTCCATCCGGGAGATCGAAGTCGGGGACCGGAGCGAGGAAGATCTGGTCGTCCTGAGCGGATTGACGGAAGGCGAGATCGTCACTCTGGAGAATCCCGAGGAAGCGGCGCGCCGCGCCAGAAAGAAGTTGTAAGGAGCCACCGGGTAGCGCATGAAGAAGTTTTTGATCCGTCTCGTGATTCTCCTGTCGCTCGGCGGGGGCGTGTGGGGAGCAATCCACTATTTCCGGCAACTTCCGGAGAAGCAGACGACGTTTGCTACCGCCACGGTCCGCAAGGGAGACGTGGTGGTGCGGGCTTTCACCCGTGGAGAACTGCGCGCGGTCCGCTCGGTCACGCTGATTGCTCCGAATCTTTTCGGCACTGTCCAGGTCACCCGCCTGGCGCCGATCGGCGCGCTGTCCAAGGAAGGCGACCTGATCATCGAGTTCGACGATTCCGAGCGCCGCTCCGCGCTTGAAGAGACTTTGCTCGAAGTCGAGCAGGTAGACGAGCAGATCAAGAAGGCGCAAGCCGACCTGGATATGCGCAATAACCAGGATCAGGTGGAACTTCTGCGCGCGCGGTACTCGGTGCGCCGCGCCGAACTCGAAGTCCAGCGCAACGAGTTGCTGTCCGATATCGACGCCAAGAAGAACCTTCTCAACCTGGAAGAAGCCAAGCGGCGGTTGCAGCAGCTCGAAAGCGATATAGAATCCCGCAAGGCTCAGGCCGAAGCCGAACTCGCCGTGCTGCGCGAGAAGCGGAACAAGAGCCTGATCGACGTCGCGCGCGAAAAGCAGCGCATCGCGACGGCCAAGGTGCTCGCCCCGATCGGCGGCCTGGTGTCGGTGCGCCAGAACCGGTCGGCATTTTCGACGTTCGGCCAGCAGTTGCCGGATATCCGGGAAGGCGATATCCTCCAGCCGGGCATGCAGGTGGCCGACGTGCTCGATCTCTCCGAAATGGAGGTGATTGCGAAAGTCGGCGAACTCGACCGGGCCAACCTGAGCGAAGGCCAGGACGTGCTGTTGCGGCTGGACGCGATTCCCGATCAAACCTTCCACGGCAAGATCAAGAACATGAGCGCGACCGCGACGTCGAACCCGTTCTCCGGCGATCCGTCGAAGAAGTTCGACGTGATCTTCTCGGTCGACATGCGCGAGTTGATGACCGCGCTTGGCGCCAGCGAATCTCACATCCAGCGGGTCCTGGCCATGGCTGAGGAGAACCGTAGGAAGGCTGCCGCGGCGCCGCCTTCTTTCTCGATGATGGCCCCGATGGCGGCGATGGGCGGTCCCGGCGGCAATGAAGCCGGCGGCTTCGGCGGTGGCGCCATGGCGGGGGGCATGCCCGGTGGAGCCCCCGGCGGCGGCATGCGCGGTCCAGGCGGCGGCGGAAGGCCTCAAGTGTCCCCGGAACAGCGCGCGCAGATGTTCGCCCGCATGCTGCAGCAACTGCCCGCCGAGGCGCGCAAAGCCCTGGAGAAGGAACTGAAGGGTCGCAAGCTCGAAGATCTCGGCCAGAGCGAGCGCCAGCAGATCTTCGCGAAGTTGCGGGAGATGGGCGGCGGCCGCGGAGGCCGGGGGGGCGACGCTGCGTCCGAGCGGGCCAGGGCCGAACGCGAACGGATCGAGGAAGAGCGGCGTGAGAAGGCGCAGCTTCCGGCGCCTCCCGGCGAAGACTCCCAGCTCGACGTACTCCTCCGGCCGGGTCTGCTCGCCGATGTCGAAATCATCGTGGACCGGGTCCCTGACGCTATCCACATCCCGGCTCAAGCCGTGTTTGAGAAAGAGGGTCAGCTCCTGGTCTACGTGCGGGAGGGGAAGCGCTTTGAGCCCCGCGTGATCAAGCCGCTGAAGCGGAGTGAGTCCGTCATGATTGTGAACGAGGGGTTGGAGCCCGGTGAGGTCATCTCCCTGGCCGATCCAACGGCAGACCGTTCCAAGAAGAAGAAAGGCGAAAAGGCAGCGCCCGGCGGGGCCGCCCCGACCGGCGGCATGCCTAGCCGTTCCCGTTCCTGAGTCCGTACCGATGGCGAATTTTTCCGGATACCTTCCTGAGTTACAGATGGGGCTTTCGAGCCTCCTCGTTCATAAACTGCGCAGCCTCCTCACGATGCTGGGCATGATCTTCGGTGTCGGCGCGGTGGTGGCGATGCTCTCCATCACGGCTGGCGCGCAAGCCGAGATGATGAGCTTCATCGACGAGCTTGGGGTGAACAACATCGTCATCGAGGCGAGGGAAGCGGGAGATCCGAACGAGTTGCAGGCGGTTCGCGCGATTTCCCCGGGATTGACCTTCCGCGACTATCGCGCGATTTCGGAGAACGTTCCCGGCATCGACGCGATCTCTCCGCGCAAACGCTTCAAGCCGCAGCGGGTCCTGCCGAAGACTAGCCAGGAATCGCCGCAATTGATCGGCGTGTTGCCGAACTACCAGGAAATCCATAGCCTGCGCATGGTCGCGGGACGGTTCTTCACCGAAGAGGAGAACATGCGGTCCGACGCCGTCTGCGTCCTCGGCGAGACGGCCAAGGTGAACCTGCTCGGCTACGAGGATGCGATCGGCAAGTACGTCAAGGTCAACGATGTCTGGCTGCAGGTCATCGGCGTGATGGCGCCCCAGGCCTCGTCTGACGCCGAAGGCGAAGGCATGGCCGCCTTCAGCCGCAACAACCTGATTGTTGCCCCACTCAACACCGTGATGCGCCGCTTCGACGACAACATGAGCTGGCTCAAGGACGAGATTGACGGCATCTACATCAAAGTCGCCCAGGGAATCGATTCCATCGAAACCGAGGGCATCGTGCGCGCCATTCTCGCCTCGACACACAAGGATGCCGGCGATTTCACCGTCTTCGTGCCCGCCGGCCTGCTCAAGCAGCGGCAGGAGACGCAGAAGATCTTCGCCGTCGTCATGATCTGTATCGCGGGGATCTCGCTGCTGGTGGGCGGTATCGGCATCATGAACATCATGCTCGCCACCGTGCTCGAGCGAACACGCGAAATCGGCATCCGGCGCGCGATCGGCGCCCGCCAGGGCGACATCATCCGCCAGTTCCTGACGGAAGCGGTCATGATCTCGATTCTGGGCGGCCTCATCGGCATCGCGTTTGGATTCGGCCTGTCCCGCGTGATCTCCTTGCAGGCCGGGTGGTCGACGGTGGTAACCGGATCGTCGATCGGCGTCGCCTTCGGCGTCTCGGTCTTCATCGGACTGTTGTTTGGCATTTATCCCGCCGTGCAGGCGGCAAAGCTCGATCCCATCGAAGCAATCCGTTACGAGTAGGTTTTTACCGATGCGATTTTCGTATTCCTTGCCCCGCGTCCTCGCGCTCCTGTCTCTGCCTGCACTGGCGTTCGCGCAGCAGGCGCTGACGCCACCCGAAATCGTCGAGAAGCCGGCGTCGTTCTTTCCCCAACCCACATATTTCCGCCAGGCGTTCCGGCCGGCCAGCCCGCGCATCGAGCTGCAGGCGCCCGTGCGCATTTCGGATTTTGCCGTCAACGGCAACATCGAACTGTCGCTGCGCTCTTACCTGGAACTGGTTCTGGCCAACAATACCGACATCGCGATCTCGCGGCTGACGATCGACACAGCCAAGACGGGTATTCTGCGGGCCTATGGTCCCTTCGACCCTGTCGGCATCGCGGCCTTCAACTCGAACCGGGTGTCCACTCCGACGAACGACCTTCTAGCCGGCGCCGAGGAATTGAAGACGCTGTCGCAGCCCCTGCAGCTCGGCTACCAGCACACCCTCGAGAGCGGTACACAGTACAACGTGAGCTTCAACGGCCGCAAGTTCACCACCAACTCGGACTTTGCCAACTTCAACCCGGCGATCAATACGGATCTTTCGTTCGGGTTCGCCCAGCCGCTCCTGCGCGGCAGAGGGCAAGCCATAAACCGCCTGCCGATCATGATCGCCCGCAGCAGGTTGCGTCAGACCGAGTACACGTTCCACAACTCCCTGTTGCAGCTCGTCAACCAGGCGGAGGTGGCCTACTGGCGCGCGATCGAACTGCGCGAGAACCTGCGCGTCCAGCAGAGTTCGCTCAAGCTGGCCGAGGAGTTCCTGAAGCGCGCCCAGCGGGAGCTGGAACTTGGGGCCATCTCGCGGCTTGACATCTTCCAGCCGGAATTTCAGTTCGCGCAGGCTCAGGGGAACGTGGCCCAGTTCGAGTTTCAGGTCCAGCAGCAGGACGACATCCTGCGGCGGCTGATGGGCATCGATCTCGACCCCGAGTACCGCAAGCGGACCCTGGTTCTGACCGAAGCCCCGACGACTCCCGAGGACCCGCGTGCCATCGACGCCGAAGCCATGGTGACCCGGGCGCTGGGCAACCGGCCCGACCTGCGGAGCACTAACCAGAACATCGATATCGACGACCTCCAGATTCGACAGGCCAACAACGGGCTGTTGCCGCAGTTGACGTTGACGGGCAACTACGCGGCCGTGGGCCGGGGCGGCGTGTTCTTCCAGCGCCAGAACGTGTTCACCGAAACCGGCGATCGCGCCACAATCGTCAACGTGATCCCGGGTGGCGTGGGCAACGCGCTGAGCCAGATGTTCGGCCTGAACTTCCCAGGCTACTCGTTCGGGCTCAGGCTGACACTCCCCATCAGGAACCGCGCCGCCCAGGCCGATTACGCGGCGGCGGTGATCGCCAAGCGGCGCGACATGCTCCAGGTACGGAACGTCGAGCAGCAGATCCGTCAGGATGTCCTCGTCGCGGTGAGCCAGGTTGAAGCGAGCAAGGCGACCGTCGCGCTTGCGGCAAAGGCCCTCGACTTTGCCCAGAAGCGTCTCGACGCCGAGCAGAAGAAGTACGATCTCGGGACGAGTACGATCTTCCTGGTTTTGCAGGCGCAGAATGACCTGATCAGCGCGCAGTCGGCGCTGGTGCGTGAGTCGGTCAACTTCAAGCGCAACGAGACGGCCCTGCTGCGCGCCACCGGGGAGTTGCTCGAACAGCGCGGGATCCGCGTAGACTAGAGGCCAATGGGCCGTATCCGCGTTCTCCCCGACCAGGTGGCGAACAAGATCGCCGCCGGGGAGGTGGTGGAACGTCCCGCGTCGGTGGTCAAAGAACTGCTGGAGAACGCCCTTGACGCGGGCTCAACCGAGGTCCGAATCGAGGTCGAAGCGGGCGGGCGCCGCCTGATCCGCGTTGCCGACAACGGCTGCGGCATGCTTCGCGACGATGCGCTCCTGGCTTTCGAGCGTCACGCCACCAGCAAGCTGCGCGACGTCAAGGACCTGCTCGCCATCGCGACGCTCGGGTTCCGGGGCGAGGCTTTGCCCTCGATCGCCTCGGTGTCCAGGCTGCAGTTGGAAACCCGCTCGCCCGAGGAAGATACCGGCACCCGTATCGAAATCGCCGGCGGACGCCTGCTCCGCTGCGATGAGGCCGCACTTCCCGGAGGTACCTCCATCACGGTGCGCGATCTGTTCTTTAACGTCCCGGCGCGGAGGAAGTTCCTACGTACCGAGCAGACCGAACTGGCGCACGTCGCGTCGCTGGCTACCCATTACAGCCTCGCGCATCACGATAAGAGCTTCGAGTTGTGGAGCGACGGCGGGGAATTGCTCCGGGTGACCCCGGCCGGCACCCTGAAAGAGCGCGTCTACCAGGTGTTCGGCAGCCAGGTTGTCGAAGACCTCGTGGAGATGACGGGCGCAGAAAAGCATCTGGCTATACCCGCGGACCGGGATGGCGACGAACCCGAGCGGCGTGTGTTCCACCTCCGTGGATTCCTGTCGCAGCCACAGGTGCAGAAGGCCAACCGCAACTCGATCTACATCTTCGTCAACTCACGCCTTATCCGCGACCGGCTGCTCATGCACGCCATCACGGCGGCGTACCACAACCTGATTCCGCCGGGCTCGTTCCCCTTCGCCCTGCTGTTCCTCGAGTGCGATTGCGAAGAAGTCGACGTCAACGTCCACCCGTCGAAAACCGAAGTTCGGTTCCGGCACCAGTCGTTTGTGCACGACTTTGTGCGTGACGCGATGCGCGAGCAGTTGCTGGAGTCGCGGCCGGCACCCGTATTTTCGCCCCCGCCCAGCCCGCAGCGAGCGGCGGCGCTCCCGTATTCGGAGTTCACGCAGATGCTGATCGATCAGGCGTCCGCGCCGGCGATGCCGGAGCCGGTTCTGCGCGAATCTCCGCCCCCGGCGCCGCGTCTGGACTTCTCCGCGCCGCCGATCGAGGTCAAGCCGCTTCGTCTGCGGGTTCCGGACACGCACGGCGCGTTTCCCGCCGACGCCATCCCCGCATCCGGCGCGTCGCTCGAATCGCTCGTGGATCTGCGCCCGCTGGGACAGATCCGCGAGAGCTTCATTGTCGCCTCGGCGGCCGACGGCCTGTGGATCATCGATCAGCACGTCGCGCACGAGCGCATCCTGTTCGAGCAGATCCTGAAGGAACGGGCGGCGGGACGCATCGAGGTGCAGGCGCTGCTGCTGCCGATCGTGATCCAACTGACACCCGAGCAACAGGTGCGCTACGCGCGCATCGAGGAAGAACTGCGCGCCTGCGGCTTCGACACCGAGCCGTTCGGCAACCGGACGGTGGCGATCAAGGCGGCCCCGGCAGCCTGCTCCGCCGCCGACCTGGAAACCGTGCTCTTCGAGATCCTGGAGAATGCCGAGCCCGAGGCGCGATCGATGTCAATGGACGATATCCGCAGGGCAATCGCGGCATCGCTTGCCTGCCGCGCCGCCATCAAGATCAACACGCGTCTCGACCAGACGAAGATGGAATGGCTGCTGCGGGAACTGGCCGCGACCGACTACCCGATGAGTTGTCCGCACGGGCGTCCGATCGCCCTGCGCTACGGCATGCATGAAATTCTCAAGGCCTTCCACCGCATCTGATATGATGGCCGGGCGCGCATGATCCGCGTGTCCGGTCTCACCAAACGATACGGAGATTTCACCGCCGTTCACGGGATTGACTTCGAGGTCAACGAGGGAGAAGTGTTCGGACTTCTCGGTCCGAACGGAGCGGGCAAGACGACCACGGTGGAGATCCTCGAGGGCCTGCGCCCGCGGACCTCGGGCGAGGTGTCGGTGCTCGGGTTCGATCCCGGGATTCAACACCGGATCCTGAAGGACCGTATCGGCGTGTGTCTCCAGGCGGCGAACTTCCCCGAGAAGATTCGCGTCTGGGAGGCCGTGCGCCTCTTTGCGTCGTTCTACTCGCGCACTGCCGACGGCGACGCCCTGCTGCGTCGGCTCCAGCTGTGGGAGAAGCGGCAGTCGTTCTACAGCCACTTGTCCGGCGGGCAGAAGCAGCGGCTGGCGCTGGCGCTCGCCCTGCTCAACGATCCCCAGTTGCTCTTCCTCGACGAACCGTCGGCCGGCCTCGATCCGCAGGCGCGGCTCGAGATTCACGAACTCGTGCTGGGGCTGCGCGCCGAACGCCGCACGATCCTGCTCACGACGCACTACATCGAAGAGGCCGAGCGGCTCTGCGACCGCGTCGCCATCATCGATGAAGGGCGCATCGTGGCGCTGGGGACGCCGCGCGAGATCCAGGACCGCGTCATCGGCGCGTCGCTCATCGAGGTGACCGCGGCCGCGCCACTCCCGGAAGCGCCGTCCGGCGGGTGGCGGGACTGCGATTCGTTCTCGCTGTCCGGGGACCGTTGCGTGCTGTCGGTACGGTCGCGGGTGCTGCCGGCTACGCTCGTCGACCTGGTCAAATGGCTGGACGCTTCCGGCGTCGTGCTCCGCGATGTCCGCCTGCAGCGGCCGTCCCTGGAGGAAGCCTTCCTCGAACTCACAGGAAAGAGGCTGCGCGACTAATGTCCCGCGCTCTGGCCGCGCTGATCGTCGTCGACCTGAAGCTCGCTTTCCGCGACAAGGTCGTGATCTTTTTCAACTACCTGTTTCCGCTGATGTTCTTTTTTGCGTTCGCGGAAATCTTCGGGGGCCGTGACACCGTCGGCCAGACCGTGACCATGGTGCTGGCGATCGGCATCCTGGGCAACGGGTTATGGGGCGCCGGGATGCGCCTGGTGCAGGAACGGGAGTTGCACATCCTGAGACGCTTCAAGGTCACGCCGGTGACACCGCTGCCGTTGCTGGCGGCATCGCTGGTGACGGGTCTGCTCGTGTACCTGCCCGCGGTCGGTCTGACGTTGTTCCTCGCGCACACGATCTACGGCATGCCCTATCCGCAGCAGTGGGCGTCGCTGCTGGCGATGACAGTGCTGGGTGTGATTGCCTTCCGGGCGATCGGTCTGATTGTGGCGGCGGTGGTCAACAGCGTGCAGGAATCGACCATCGTCATCCAGTTGCTGTACATGCCGATGCTGCTGCTGAGCGGGGCCACGATCCCGCTGGTCCTGCTGCCCGAGTGGGCGAGGGTGTTTTCCCGCTTCCTGCCGGCCTCGTACCTGATCGGGGCGTTCGAGTCAATCCTGGTGGCGGACCGGACCCTTGCCGTGAACCTGGACGCGGCCGGCGCAATGCTGCTCACGACGCTGTTGGCGACGGCCGTCGCCGCGCGGATCTTCCGCTGGGAAAAGGGAGAGCGCCTCGACAACCGGGCGAAGCTCTGGCTCGCGGCAGTGTTCGCGCCGTTCCTGGCGCTAGGTACGTGGAGCCTGCTGCCGTAGCCGGAATTGCAGCAAAAGCCGGCGGCCCAATCCAGTTTTCATTTCATTGTAAAAATCGCATGCTATGCTCTCGAAAAGCAGGGAGCTATGCGCCTTTTAATTCTTACTGTAATTCTTTTATGCAAGACCCTATCCGCCCAGACGACCGAGTTGAGCGGTCGCATCACGGACCCAACGGGCCAGACAGTCGCCGGGGTCGCGGTGCGCCTTGTCCGCGACGGAACGCGCACGACGCTGGATACCGTAACGAACGAGGCCGGCTATTACTTCTTTCCGAATCTCCAGCCGGGAACGTACGAAGTCCGCGTGTCGCAGGACGGATTTAAGTCCATCCAGCGGGACGGCGTGACCGTGGCGACGGCGGACCGCCAGCGCCTCGATTTCCGTCTCGAACTCGGCGCGGTCACGGAAACGGTGACTGTGACGGCGGACGCCTCACTCCTGCAGGTGGGCTCTGCGGAAGTTGCCACCACGGTCACCGCGCGGGATTATGAACGGCTGCCGCAGATCCAGTTCAACCGCATGCGCAGTCCGGCGACGTTTCTCTACCTGAGCCCGGGAGTTCTGGGAAATGTGAACAACAACGGGCGCGACAATGTCGCCGCGAGCAACCAGATCCAGGTCAACGGCAGCGCGAAGTTTTCCAACGAGTTATACATGGACGGTCTTCCCGGGCGCACCAATTTCAATGAAACGGCGCCGCCGGTCGACGCCGTGGGAGAGTTTAAACTCCAGGCCAACCAGCTCTCGGCCGAGTACGGAAATACCGGATCGGCAGTGGTCACGTTTACCGTCAAATCCGGTACCAACGACTTCCATGGTCTGCTGTTCGACATCTTCCGCAACGAGAAGCTCGACGCCCGCAGTTTCCTGGCACCGACCCGGTCGACCATCCGCCAGAACGAATTCGGCGCCACCTTCGGGGGTCCCGTGCTCCTGCCGGGTCTCTACAACGGGAAGGACCGCACGTTCTTCTTTTTCGCCTACACCGGCTCCCGGAAGCGGGGGCTCGACCAGATCCAGCGGCGGCGACTGCCCACCCCGGATGAGAGACTGGGTGATTTCAGCGGCAACACGCGACTCATCTATGACCCTGCCACGACGCGCTCCGAGGGCACCCGTTTTATCCGGACGCCGTTTCCCGGCAACGTGATTCCCGGCAACCGCCTGGACCCAGTCGCGTTACGGGTGACCGAACTGCTGCCACCACTGAACCTGAGCGGCGCCGGAGTGTTGAACTTCCAGGACTTCATCGGCGAACGGCTGCTCGATCCAGACGTCTACCTGACTCGGATCGATCATTCCTTCGCCCCCAGCCACCGCGTGTTCGGCACGTACAATCACACGCGGATTCCGCGGCAGAACGTCACTGCGGCGATGGCGGACCCGTTCAGCGACCGCACCTTCCAGTTCATCACGAGTCACATGATCCGCGGCAACTATGACTGGGTGGCGGCTCCCACCGTCTTGAACAATCTTCTCGTCGGTTTCAACCAGTTCAGAAACCCCTTCCGCGGGTTCTACGCGAACCAGGGATTCGCCGAGCGGTTCGGAATCCGGGGCGCCGTTGGCGACGCCTTCCCCAGCTTCGGCTTCACCGACGGCTATGCGCCGCTCGGACGCAATTCGCTCTCGGACTCGACTGAGTCGTCGTTCATCGTGAAGAACATCGCCAACTGGACGCGCGGTGCGCACGTCTTCAAGTTCGGTGTGGAATACCGCCAGAATCTGCGCTGGAGCGAGGACCAGAACGCCAGTGCCGGCGCGTATAGTTTCAACAATCTGGGGACAGCGCTGCCCACCAGTCCCAACAACACGGGCGATGCCTACGCCAGCTTCCTGCTGGGGCAAGTACACTCGGCGACGCTCAATCTGCCCTTTACTTCCCGCGCGCGGAAGCCATACTGGGGGTTCTTCGTGCAGGACGATGTGCGGCTGACTCCGAAGCTCACGCTGAACCTCGGCGTGCGCTACGAGATCACGCAGGCGCCCTGGGAACTCGATGACCAGTACAGCCTAGTGGATCTGTCCACGCCGAACCCCGCCGCCGGCGGACGGCCCGGCGCGTCAGTCTTCGCCGGATCAGGGCAGGGGCGCACAGGTTCAAGCCGCCTCACCGACACCGGCTACGACGCGTTTGGCCCCCGCGTTGGATTCGCCTGGCAGTTGACGTCCCGGACCGTACTTCGCGGCGGCTACGGACTCTTCTACGCGGACAACGGAATCTTTCCTGTGACCACCGGATTCCGAACCATCGCGGGCTTCCAGACCTTGGACCAAGGCATCACACCGCCTTTCGTCTTGAGCCAGGGCTTCCCCGGAGGGATCAATCCGAATCCCGCGCTGGAACCTGGTCTGCTGAATGGACAGAACGTCACGTCGCGCTCGGGAACCATGGGGCTGATGCCGCGCACGCAGAATTGGAGCCTCAGCGTGCAGCGCGAGCTCAGCAGGAACTGGGCCATGGAATTGAGTTACGTCGCCAACCGCAACACGCGGCAAACGGCGGCCGGCATGATCAACGAAAACCAGGTGCACCCGCGCTACCTTGCCCTGGGCGGCCTGCTCACTCAGAACATCAACTCCGCCGCGGCGCGCGAGGCCGGATTCGCGCCACCGTATCCGGGCTTCAACGGCTCCGTCGCGCAGGCACTGCGAACCTACCCGCAGTACCTCAACATCACCGAACAGAGCGCAAAGGCCGGAACAACCTTCTACAATGGGTTTTCCGCACGGATCCGCAAGCGTTATTCCGCCGGCTTCACCGTCGACGCACACTACACGCTCTCGCGCAACATGGGGTACGCCGACGCCGGCGCCGCCGGATTCGGCACGACCAACAACATGCTCCAGGACAACTTCAACCGCCAGTTGGAGTATGCGCTGCTGCCGAACGACGTGCCGCACGCATTCGTGGTGCAGTACAGCTATGAACTGCCCTTCGGTCCGGGCAAACCCCTGGCGAACACAGGAGTGGCGCGGCACCTCCTCGGAGGCTGGATCCTCAACGCCATCCACCGCTACCAGTGCGGTGTCCCCCTGCCAATCCTGATGAACAACTCGTTGCCGCTGTTCAACCGCGTTCTTCGCCCAGACATCGTCTCTGGGACGAATCTGGCGACCGGTATCGCCGTGGGCGACTTCGAGCCCAACTCGGACCGCCGCATCAATCCCGAGGCCTTCCGCAACCCGGCGCCCTTCACTTTTGGATCGGCCGGGCCGGCGTATCATGATTTGCGGCAGTTCCCCGTGTTGACCGAGGACTTTTCGATCTTGAAGAACACAAACCTCACGGAGCGGTTTTCTGTCGAAACCTCGGCGCAGTTCATCAACGCGTTGAACCGGCACCGGTTCACCGACATCAATGTGAACTTCACGAACCCGGCGTTCGGACGGGCGTCCGGATCGAACATCGGCAGGATCATCACTCTGGGACTGAAGCTGAAGTTCTGACATGAGGAGACTGCTACTTCTCCCCGCGATCCTGGCTGGAATCGCGTCGGGATTGCAGGCGCAGCAGCTCATCGCATGCGGCTGGGACGAAGTCTTCGTCCTCGATCTGGCCGGCGCCCGGAAGGTGTGGAGTTGGAAAGCGGAGGAGCGCCCGGAGATTCCCGAGGCGTTCCGCACGAAGTTCCGTACCACCGATGAATGCAAGCCGGTGGCCGGGAACCGCATCCTGGTGACGGCGTCAAGCGATGGCGCGGCGCTCATCGACCGGGAGTCCGGCAGGACGCTCTGGTGGGGCCATTGCGCCAACGCTCACTCGGCCGAACTGCTTCCCGGTGGCCGGATCGCGGTCGCGTGCAGTGTCCGCGAAACAGGAGGCAACCGCCTCGTGGTGTTCGACGCGGCGATCCCCGAGAAGGAATTGTTCTCGACAGAACTCTATTCGGGACATGGCGCGGTCTGGGATGCGGACCGCCAGGTACTCTGGGCGCTCGGCGGACGCGACCTCCGCTCTTACGCGCTAGGCGCCTGGATTACAGACGCGCCGGTCCTGGAACTCCGCGCGCGGCACGAACTGCCGGATCCGGGTGGCCACGATCTAATCGCGGTCCCAGGTTCGCGCCATCTGGCGGTGACCACGCTGCATTCCGTGTGGCTGTTTGATCGCGACAGCGGGCAGTTCACGCCGCATCCGGATCTTCGCGACCGGCATCACGTCAAGGCGGTCGCGGTTCACCCGTCCACCGGACGGCTCGCGTTCATTCAGGCGGACCAACCGAACTGGTGGTCGGGGCGGATCGAGTTTCTACACCCGCGGCAAACCCTGCCGCTCGCGGGAGAGCGGCTATACAAGATTCGCTGGCTGCCGTAGTCCTACCGGCTCTCGACCGGCGCGCCGGCAATGGTCAGGCGTCCGTGTTTGACGCCCTTCACGCTGATCAGGGCGTCGGCCACCCGGCGCACTTCGCCCGCGGTGCCGCGAACCACCAGCACTTCGAGGCACGTGTCGTGGTCAAGATGCACATGCAGCGTCGACAGGATCGAGTGGTGGAAGTCGTGCTGCAGGTCGGTCAGCTTGTCGCTCAGGTTCCGGACATGGTGGTCGTAGACAAGAGTCACGCTGCCTACCACCGGCGCCTCAGGAGACTGGGCCGCCTGTTCGAGCAGTTCTTCGCGGATCATGTCGCGGAAAGCCTCGGACCGGTTCGTGTAGCCCCGGCGTGTAATGTGGGCGTCGAACTTCTGGAGCAGGTCCGTATCGATCGCGACCCCGATTCTGCTCAACTCGCTCATTCGGCTGACCCGATTGTACCGCGCCGTCCAGTCTCACGAACCTCTCGTTCGTGCTACGGTGGGATGTTGCCTTGACACCCCTTGTCTCCATCCGCAACCTCCATTTCCGGTACCCGGATGGCGCCGTGGCTCTGGCGGGGGTGGACTTCGAACTGCACGCCGGCGAAACGGTAGCGCTGCTCGGCGCCAACGGGTCCGGCAAGACGACGTTCCTGCTGCACCTCAACGGATTGCTCCAGGGCGAGGGACATGTCGAAGTGACCGGTCTGCCCGTGCGCCCCGACACGCTGGCAAGCATCCGTCAGCAGGTGGGGTTCGTCTTTCAGGACTCCGACGACCAGTTGTTCATGCCCACGGTGTTCGAAGACGTGCTGTTTGGCCCCCTCAATCTCGGCCTTCCGCCGGAGGAAGCGGAACTCCGCGCGCGCGCCGCTCTGGACGCCGTCGGGATGCCGGGACACGACGAGAAAGCGCCCTACCACCTCAGCGCCGGCGAGAAGAAGCGCGTGGCGATCGCCGGGATCCTGGCCATGGAGCCCGCACTTCTGGTGCTCGACGAGCCGACGACCTATCTCGATCCGCCGGGGCAGGCGGCGCTGGTCGACCTGCTGCGGGACCTGCCGCAGGCCAAGATCGTCGCCACGCACGACATCGATTTCGCCCTGGCGCTGGCGTCCCGCGCGGTCTTCTTCCAGGCGGGACGCATCGCCGCTAGCGGTCCGGTCGCGGAGATGATCGAACGGTTTGACTGGGACCGCCGCCCGCGCGCGTTACACTAAGGGGCGGTGCGGGCCCTGGTCCAGCGGGTAAGCGAAGCGAGCGTGGAAGTGGAAGGGCGGATCACGGGAGCGATCGGTCCCGGTCTGCTGGTCTTCCTCGGGGTGGCGAAGGGAGATACCCCGGCCGACGCCGTTTATCTCGCCGGCAAGGTTGCGGAACTCCGGATCTTCCACGATGAGCAGGGCAAGATGAACCGCAGCGTGATCGAGAGCGGAGGCGGCTTGCTGGTGATCAGCCAGTTCACGCTCTATGGCGACACGCGCAAGGGGCGGAGGCCGAGCTTCGACCAGGCGGCGGAGCCGGATTTGGCGAACGCCTTGTACGAAGCGTTTGTCGGCCATGCCCGGACGCTGGTGCGGCCGGTGGAAACCGGCGTCTTCCGCGCCACGATGCGTGTCCGGCTGGTGAACGAAGGACCGGTCACGCTACTATGCGAATCGGACGGACGATGACACCATGATCGAAACCTACGCCTATGCGCGCGCCGGTTTCCTCGGCAATCCCAGCGACGGTTACTACGGCCGGACCCTTTCGTTCATCGTGCGCAACTTCCGCGCGCGGGTCCTGCTGTATCCAAGCGCGCGCCTGGAAATCAAGCTGGCCAAGGCAGACCTGCCGATCTTCGAAAACCTCGAGGACCTCTACCGCACGACGCGCTGGCGGGGCTACTACGGCGGCGTCCGGATCATCCAGGCGTTGATTGTGCGCTTCATGGAGTATTGCCGGCAGCGTGGTATTGAGCTCGAGGACCGCAACTTCACGATTGAGTACGAGTCGAATATCCCCCAAAGGCTTGGCCTCGGCGGGTCGAGCGCAATCATTACGGCCGCGCTACGCGCGCTCTGCAACTACTTCCGCGTTGATGTTCCGCTCGACCAGCAGCCCAACCTCGTGCTCGAAACCGAAACGCGGGAGTTGAACGTTCCCGCCGGCCTGCAGGATCGCGTGATCCAGGCGTACGAAGGACTCGTCTACATGGATTTCGACCGTACCTGGATGGAGTCCCACGGGCACGGGCGCTACGAGTCGCTCGACCCGGAGCTGCTGCCGAATGTCTATCTGGCCTACCGGACGTCGCTCAGCGAAGGCACCGAAGTTTTCCATCACAACGTGCGGGAGCGCTGGCAGCGCGGCGACCCCGAAGTGATCGAGGCGATGAAGACCTGGGCCGGCTACGCCACCGAAGGGCGCCAGGCGCTGATCGATGGTGATTTCGCGCGCCTGGACGAGCTCATCAACGCCAACTTCGACCTGCGGGCGAAGATCTACAAGATCGGCGAAGGCAACCTGGAGATGGTCTACACGGCGCGCGAGGTTGGGGCGACGTCGAAATTCGCCGGCTCGGGCGGCGCCATCGTCGGCACCTACCGGGACGAAGCCATGTTCGCCGCGCTCACCGAGGCCATGAGCCGCATCGGCGTGGCCGTCATCAAGCCGAAGATCCTTCCCTGATATGGCAATCCGATACCGCGACGCGGGCGTAAATATTGACGAAGCCGACCGTGTGGTGGCGGCCGCCAAGCGGCTGGCCCGCCGGACGTTCACGCCCGGGGTTCTCACTGGCATCGGCTCGTTTGGCGCGTCGTTCGCGCTCACAGGCTGGAAGAAGCCCGTACTGGTGAGTTCGGCCGACGGCGTTGGCACGAAGCTGAAGGTCGCGTTCATCACGGGGCGGCACGACACGGTCGGCGAGGACCTCGTGAATCACTGCGTCAACGACATCGCCGTCCAGGGGGCGCTGCCGCTGTTCTTCCTCGACTACTTCGCCCAGGGGCGTCTCGCCGCGGGCGTGGCGGAGGCGGTCCTGACCGGGCTCTCCCGAGGCTGCAAGGCGAATGGCTGCGCGCTCATCGGCGGGGAGACCGCCGAGATGCCCGGCCTGTACGCCGAGGGCGAGTACGACCTGGCCGGCTTCATCGTCGGTGCCGCCGAGCGCCCGCGGCTGCTCACCGGAGACGCGATCCGCGCCGGCGACGTGCTGATCGGTCTGCCCTCCACGGGCCTGCATACCAACGGCTACTCTCTCGCGCGCAAGCTTCTGTTCGAAGTGGGCGGCTACACCGCCGGTACCCACATTCCGGAACTCGGCAGGACCGTAGCCGACGAGTTGCTGCAGGTGCACCGCAGCTACCTGAAGCCGCTGCGGGCGTTGCTCGACGCGAAACTTCTGAAGGGCGCCGCGCATGTCACCGGAGGCGGCATCACCGAGAACACGCCCCGGATGCTCCCCAGGGGGCTGGCGGCGCGCATCGATACCGGCTCCTGGCGTGTCCCGGCCGTGTTCGAGTTCCTGCGCCGGCTGGGCGACGTGCCGTTGGATGACTGGCGGCGCACGTTCAATCTCGGCGTCGGCATGATATTCGCCGTCGGGGCGCGCGATGCGGACAAGGCGCTCACCGTCCTGCGCCGGCTGCGCGAAAAGCCGTTTGCCATCGGGGAAGTCGTGGGCGCCGGACGCCGCGGGCCGCGGGTGGTTTACGAATGAAGCGGCTGGCGATCCTGCTTTCCGGCCGGGGCTCAAACTTTCAGGCGATCGCCGCGAATTGCCGCAGCGGAGCGCTCGCGGCCGAGATCGGCCTGGTGATTTCGAATCGCGCCGACGCCGCCGGGCTCGAGTGGGCGCGGTCCCAGGGTCTGCCGGCAGTCTGCCTGCCATCGAAGGGCCTGGACCGGGATCTCTATGACCAGCAGGTGGCCACTGAAATCCGGAAGGCGAATATCGACCTCGTGTGCCTGGCCGGCTACATGCGCATCCTGAGCGCCGCTTTCGTGCGCGAGTTCGCGGGCCGGATCCTGAATATTCACCCGTCGCTGCTGCCGGCGTTTCCCGGCCTGGATGCGCAGAAGCAGGCGCTTGACTACGGGGCAAAGATGACGGGGTGTACGGTGCACTTTGTCGACGAGGGACTCGACTCCGGTCCGGTGGTCTTGCAGAAAGCGGTGCCGGTGCTCGATGACGATTCGGTCGGGACGCTCTCGGCGCGCATTCTCGCCGAGGAACACCGCCTCTATTCGGAAGCCATCCGAATTGTGCTGGACGGGCGCTACCGGCTGGAGGGCCGGCGAGTCATTCTTTCTTCCGCTTCTTGAAAAACACGTCCTCGGCCCGGAGCGAGGTGGCCAGCAAGAGTGCAAACACGGCGAGGAGCGTCAGAAGGGTCGCGACCGACCCGATAATGAGGTAGTCCCTTTCCGCGCGGGGCTCTGGAATGAGCTGCAACAGGATAGCAACGGATACGGTGAACAGGCAGAGGGCGGCGCCGGCCAGCATGAGAGCGCGCCGCAACGCGGACGGCATAGCCCGTATTGTAGCGTTCCTTCGCCGGCCGCCGGTTGGATAGGATGGGCGGCGTGGAGTGGACTGCCAACCGGGTGGTACGGCCCCAGGACATCGTCTGGATCATCCTGTTCTCCGTGATGGGCTGGCTCAGTGTGGCGCGGCATCCGCTGGAGTTTCCTCTGCTGGCGGCGCTGGCGATCCTGCAGGTGGTGGAGCCTCGCAGCCCCTGGTTTCAGACGCGGCAGGGATCCGTCTCGGTCAATTTGTTGAAGATCGGCCTCAGCTACCTGCTGATCGGGTTCACGGGAGGAGTGACCAGCAGTTACTATCTGCTCTTGTTGCTCCCGCTCGTTTCCGCGGCGACGATGTTCGGACCTGTCGGAACGACCCTGTTCACGTTGGTCGCCGGCGGCGCGTACGTCTCTTTCCTGCTGTTCCTCGATTGGAGCCGCTACCGCGTCGATGCGGACCAGTTGAAGGAGCTGGCTCTGCGCCTGCTCGTCTTCGCCGTGATTGGATTTCTGGTGAATACCCTCGGCGCCTCGGCACGGGAGCAGGCGGGCCGTTACCGCGAGGTGGCCGAACAACTGGCCGTCGCCAACCGCAATCTGGTGGAGGCAGAAGCGGCGGTCCGGCGGTCCGACCGCCTGGCCGCCCTTGGGCAACTCAGCGCCGGGCTGGCGCACGAATTGCGCAACCCGCTAGGGACGATCCGCGCGTCGGCGGAAGTGCTGAGCAAATCGCTGAACGGCTCCGAACACGCCGTGGCACGGGAGATGGCGGGCTTCATCGTGAGCGAGGCCGACCGGACAAACCTGTTGGTGACCCGCTTCCTCGACTTCGCGCGCCCGCTGCGCCCGGAGTTGTCACGGTGCGAGATCGGCGATGTGATCGACCGGGCCATCGGCCAGATCCGGCGCGGGTCGCCACGGCCGGACGTGGCCATCTACAAGAATTTCGCGCCTGAAGTGGGGCCGGTCTATGTGGACCCGGATCTGATGGAACGCGTGTTCTACAACCTTCTTCTCAACGCCGCAGAGGCGACCGAAGAACGGGGCGAGATTACGGTGAAGACCCGCGGCGCCGGTGGGCTGATCGAGGTGGCGGTGATCGACCGCGGCGCGGGCATCGCGCCGGAGAACCTGGAAAACATCTTCAACCCGTTCTTCACGACAAAGGCGGAAGGCGTCGGACTGGGATTGCCGGTTGTGTCGAAGATCGTGGATGAACATAGCGGCAAGATCGCCGTCGAAAGCACCCCCGGGAAAGGAAGTGTCTTCCGCGTATATCTCCCGGCCGGTCCGCCGGCGTCATCGGAAACAGCGGTATGAAACGGCGGATTCTCGTCGTAGAGGACGAAGCCAAACTGCGGCGCGTCATTGAATTGCACCTCGAGGCCGCCGGCTTTGACGTCGACCAGGCCGCCAGCGCCGAAGAAGGACTGCGGCTGACGGAAAACGCCGACGTGGTGCTCACAGACCTGCGCCTGCCGGGCATGGACGGGCTTGAACTCCTGTCCCGGCTGAAGGCGCAGAACGGAGACGCCACCGTGATCGTCATGACGGCGTTTGGAACCGTCGAGAACGCGGTGGAGGCGATGAAAGCGGGCGCGGCGGACTTCTTGCTGAAGCCGTTTTCGCTCGATCACCTGACCACGGTCGTCGGCAAAGCGCTTGAGATCCGGGCCTTGCGCAGCGAGAACCGGGAATTACGCGCGGAGCTGGGCCGGAAGTACACGATCGAGAACATCGTCGGCCACTCCGCCCCGATGCAGGAGATCTTCGCCACCGTGATGCGTGTGGCGCCGACGCGAGCCACGGTCCTGCTGGCAGGGGAGAGCGGCACAGGCAAGGACCTGATCGCCCGCGCCATCCACCACTACTCACCGCGGCGCGGCAAGCCCTTTGTGAAGATCAACTGCACCGCGATTCCGGAGAACCTGATGGAAAGCGAACTGTTCGGCTATGAGCGCGGGGCGTTCACCGGGGCCACGCAGTCGAAGCCGGGCAAGTTCGAGCAGGCCAACACCGGGACCGTCATGCTGGATGAAATCGGCGACGTCCCGGCGCAGATCCAGGTGAAACTGCTGCGTGTCCTTCAAGAGCGGGAGTTCGAACGGCTGGGCAGCAACCGTACCCTGCAGACCGACGTGCGGGTGGTCGCGGCGACCAACCAGGACCTGCGGGCGGCGCTTGAGCAGGGCACGTTCCGCGAGGACCTCTACTACCGGCTCAATGTCGTGCCGATCAATATGCCGCCACTGCGGGCGCGGCGCGAAGACATTCCCCATCTGGCGGAGCACTTCGTGCGGAAACTCGCCATGGACACGATTGGACGCGAAGTGGAACTGACTTCGGGTGCAGTGGAGAAGCTGATGGCGTACCACTGGCCGGGCAATGTCCGCGAATTGCAGAACGTGATTGAACGCAGCCTCGTGCTGTGCGCCGGCGATCGTCTGGACGAAACCGGCATCCGGATCGAAGCCGCTCCCGCGCGCCCTGCGGGCGAAACGGGCTTTCTGCCCGAGGGCAAGACGCTGGACGAGCATGAGCGAGACATCATCCGGGAAGCGCTCCGCCGCGCGGGCGGGAACAAGAGCCAGGCCGCCCGCCTGCTCGGGCTGACACGCAACGCACTCCGCTACCGCCTGACCCAGATGGGACTCGATAGCTGAGTGCCCGAAATAACCTATTGAATTTACGGGCGTTCGGGACTAGCATAGGGGGGAGGCGGTACAAATCAGATGTTTAGGTCTTTTATGGTCCTGTGCGCCCTGCTGGCTGCGGCGGTGCTCATGGCCCAGCAATCGGCAAAGATGACCACCGTGGATCCGGACACGGCATCGGCCGGCGCCATGGTCACCGTGAACGGGGAGAACCTGGATAAGAACGGCGTCAAGAAGCTGTATCTCACCGACGGGACAAACGATACCGAGGTGGAGATTGTCGAGCAGGGGGCGGCGTCGATCAAGTTCAAGATTCCCGCGGGTGTAAAGCCGGGGCGGCTCAGTCTGATGATCCTGACGGCAGGCGAGAACCCGAGGCTGGTGGAGCAGCCGGTCAAGGTCACGATTGAGTAGCGGCGCTCTCTATCTGGTAGGGACGCCGATCGGCAATCTCGAGGACATCACCTTCAGGGCCGTGCGGGTTCTGCGCGAGGCCGACGTGATCGCCTGCGAAGATACGCGCCAGTCCCGCAAGCTCTTGGATCATTACGGTATCGGCCGGCCGCTCATCAGTTACCACGAGCACAACGAGAAAGAACGGAGCGTCGAACTGGCGGCACGTCTGAGGGACGGAGCCAAGGTCGCCCTCATTTCCGACGCCGGGATGCCTCTGGTTTCGGATCCCGGATATCGCCTGGTGCGGGAGGCGCTGGACGCGGGCGTTCCGGTCCACCCGATCCCCGGACCGACGGCCTGCATGACGGCGATTGCCGCCTCCGGGCTGCCGCCCGAACCCTTGCGTTTCGGCGGTTTCCTGCCAGCAAAGGCGGGCGCTAGAGGGCGCCTGCTCGAAGCCCTGGCCACCGATCCGGCGACTCTCGTGTTCTACGAAGCGCCGCACCGGGTTCTGGAGGCCCTGGCGGACTTGGAGCGGCTGATGCCGCGCCGTCCAGTGGTCGTGGCGCGGGAACTGACCAAACTCCACGAGGAATTCCTCCGCGGCACGGCTTCGGAAGTGCGCGCGGCGCTTGAGGCGCGGCCGACGGTTCGCGGCGAGATTACACTGCTGGTGGGACCGGGACCCGTGGAAACGGCCGATCCCCGGCCCGTCGCCGAGGCAGTGGCGGCGCTGGTCGCTGCGGGAACGCCACCGGCCGAAGCGGTCAAGATGATCGCCCGGGAGCGGGGCCTTCCCAAGAGAGAGGTCTATCGCGAATTCCTGAACCGCGAGTGAGGGCTAGCGGTCGAAGGTCGTCTCAAATAGAGAGACGAGGCCGCGGATGAGAGATTTGTTCTTGGCCTTGACTTCCTGGCCGCTGAGACGCCCGGCAATGCTTGAAATGCTCTTGCCGAGGTTGGAACCGGGAGGCACCGGCTTACCGTCCAGCAGCGCTTTCTGGACAGCCTCGTAGTCGCTCGGCAGGACTTCGAAGACATCCATGTAGAGCGCCTTCTCGATCGCGTCGCGGCCGAGGCCGGCATCGGGATTATAGCGGTTCACGATCAGCCGCACTTTCGAGCGTTCGATCCCGTTGCGCTCCATGTGGGCCAGTGCTTTCTGTGTCGCGTGGAGGGTTGGCAATTCGTTCGTCGTCACCAGAAGCAGCTCATCGCTGAGGCGGGCAAGGGACAGACCCCAGTCGCCGTACGGACTCGGGGCGTCGATCACGACGGAGTTGTACAGGCCGCGCGCGAACTCGACCATTGCGGCGGTTTCGTGCGGTTCGGTTGGCCGGTCCACTGGAGATTCCGGCGACAAAACCACATCGAGGCCCTGATACGGGGTGACCAGGGCTTTCCAGATATCTTCGTCCATGTTGGTGGCGTTCGTCAGGGCGTCGACGAAGCTGAACTGCGAGCGGAGTTTGAGAAGGAACGAAAGCGTACCGGTTGAGGGATCGAGGTCGGCCAGCAGAACCTTGCCGGTCTTGCGCGCATGCAGACTGAAGGCGAGATTGCAGGCAAGCGTCGTGGCGCCGGAGGCCCCTTTCCCCGGCATCACACAGTAGACGCGAGCCGATCCGGAGCGCTCCTTCGCATTGGTGACATAGCGCGACAGGCGGTCGAATGTGGCGACGAGCTGCTCACCGGTAAACGGCTGATGGAGGAACTCACGGGCCCCTTGCCGCAGACATCGCAGGATCAGGTCAGGATCGTTGCCCGAGTGGATCGAGACGACCGGCACGGGCGTCTTGGAGGCGCTGATCTCCGACAGAACGCTCAGGGCGTTGTCCCGGGCCGAACCCATGTCGAGAAAACACAGGCTGGGGGAGTGCATCGCAAGCACTTCAAGCAGGTTGCGGCGATTCGGGTAGGCCCGCAAATCCACCATCGGCGCTCCGGGCGCAACATCGCCGAGCAGACTCGTCAGGCTGTGGTAAAGCTGACGGTCCGGACAGATCACCAGATATTTCCATCTGGCAAAGGCCGGCGTGGATGGAGAAGCGCTCATCGCGGTCTGCAGGCGGACAGGGGGGACAGTTTTTCCCTTCCCTAGTATAATCGGTTGCCCTGGTGGAAAGGATGACGCCGGGCGGAAGCGGACGTTTCGCTAAACCTTTGCCTCCCCGCGCCGATATGTGGAATAGGCCTGCGCGATGGTCTGGCGCAGGTAGAGACGGCACGATGTCGAACTACACATCCAGCACGCCTGCCAGAACGTCTGGTAGCAAGACGGTTGCGGTTTGCGAAACCCAACCGGTGACGATCGAAGGGATCCGGCGCCTGCTACGCGACCATACGGATCTCGAACTGACCGGCGAAGCGCCCACGTTGCCTGAGGCGCTGGATCTCGTCCGGGACGCGCACCCGGCGGTCGTGATTGTGGACAAGGCGTTCGGCCTGCCTCCGGTAATGGACTGGCTGCACATGGTGCGCGGCCAGTACCCGGAAACGATGGCGATCGTCTGGGGGGTGTCGATGAACGAAGGCGAAGCGTTGCGATTCGTTCAGGCGGGCGCATCCGGCGTGATGCGGAAAAGCGTCCCCCCGGAGGAGTTTGTCCAGTGCCTGCGCCAGGTGGCCGACGGCGGCACGTGGATGGAGGAGGGTCTGTTTCAGGCCACCGAGCGGCCTGTGCGGCACTCCCGCTCCAACCTGACGCCACGGGAGCGCGAGGTGGTTGAACTGGTGGAACAGGGGTTGAAGAACAAGGACATCGCCCGCATCATGGGGATCCGCCCCGGGACCGTGAAGATCCACCTGAAGCACATCTTCGAGAAGACGGGAGTCCGCGGCCGCTTCGGACTGGCGCTCTCCGGGCTCAAGGAGAAGGGCATCCTCCAATATCCGACCGTCTAGCTGGCAGGTTCAGAGGCGGTGCTATTCTGATCGATAGTGGCTTCCACGAGCCGTGCCATTCGCGCAACGTGTCTTTTCTGGCTCCTGGCCGTGACGCCGGGAGCCGTGGGCGACGCCGATCCCCTTCCGGCAATCCTCGCCGCTGAACTGGAACGGAACTTCTCGGTCCTGAAAGAAAGGGCCGATCCGCCCCCGTACTTCCTCTCCTACGCGCTGACGGATCAGCGCACCGCCTCGGTTCAAGGAACCCTCGGCGCGATCCTGGGGGCGAACCAGAGACATTCCCGCTTTCTCGACGTCTCGGTCCGCGTCGGCTCGCCGGAGCTGGACAACTATCATCGCGTCCGCGGCGAGTTTCCCAGTTTCACGGGCGGCAGCATGGTGCCGGTTGAAGATGTCTCGTTGGCGCTCCGGCGTCGTCTCTGGATCGAGACCGACCGGACCTGGCGCCGTGCCGCCGACCGCCTGATTAAAATTAAGACCAACACGCAGGTCAAGGTCGCCGAAGAGGACGATTCGCACGACTTCTCCGAGGAAAAGCCCGCCGCGGCTCTGCGCCAGGAACCGCCGCTCGCCTTCGACCAATCCGCCTGGGAAGGGCGCGTGCGGAAGCTGTCGGTGGCCTTCCGGAAGTATCCCGCGGCATTGACCAGCCAGGTGAGCGTGTTCGTGCTGGCGGAGACCAAGTACCTGGTGAGCACCGAAGGGTCGCGAATCCGCCATGGCCGGGGCTTCGCCCGCATCATTGTGTCGGCCGTCGGACGCGCCGAAGACGGCATGGACCTTTCCACTTCGGAGAGCTTCGAGGCCGTCGACGCCGCGGGACTTCCCGATGACGCGGCGATTCTCGCCGCTATCGACCGCGTCGGGCGCGACCTCACGGGATTGATCCAGGCACCCGTGGTGGAGCCATATGTGGGCCCGGCGATTCTTTCCGGACGCGCCGCAGGCGTCCTGTTCCACGAGATCTTCGGCCATCGCATCGAAGGTCACCGGCAGAAAGACGAGAGCGAAGGCCAGACGTTCACCCGCAGCGTCGGATCGGAAGTGCTGCCCACCTTCCTGTCTGTCGTCTTCGATCCAACCCGGCGCAAGGAAGGCACGACCGATCTGAACGGCTGGTATGACTTCGACGACGAGGGAGTGGCGGCGCGGCCAGTAACGGCGGTCGAAGATGGCGTCCTGCGGGAGTTCCTGATGTCGCGCTCGCCGATCCGCGGGTTCCCGCAATCGAACGGTCATGGGCGGCGCCAGGTGGGACGGGAAGTAGTGGCGCGGCAGTCGAACCTGCTCGTCCGTTCCAGCCGGTCGGTCCCGGAAGCACGGCTCCGCGAAATGCTGATCGAGGAGGTCAAACGCCAAGGGAAACCATTCGGCTTCTACTTCGACCAGGTCACCGGCGGATTCACGACGACGGGACGGGGCGGACTGCAGGCGTTCAAGGTGCTGCCGGTGGTGGTGTATCGCGTGTACCCCGACGGCAGGCCGGATGAGCTCGTGCGCGGGGTCGACATCGTGGGTACGCCGCTCGCGAGCTTCGCCAAGATCGCCGCTACGGGCGACCGGACGGAGGTGTTCAACGGATACTGCGGTGCCGAGTCTGGCTCGGTGCCGGTCTCGGCGGTGGCTCCGGCTCTGCTGGTGACCGAGATCGAGATCGAGAAGCGGCAGAAGTCCGAGCAACGCCCGCCGCTGCTGCCTCCTCCCAGCGTGGGAGACGGCGCATGAGGCGCCGGGACGCGCTGGCGGCGCTGCTGGCTCCAGCCGCGGCGGCCTGGGCTGCGCCGGAGGATCCGCTGCTCGAAGCGATGCGCGAAGAGGTCGCGCGCGCCGCATCGCTGAAGGTACAGGATCTCGAATCCCCGTATTTTGTCGAAGCGGCGGTGGATCAGGTCAACAGCTATGCGGTCTCGGCGGCCGACGGCGCGCTCGTGCGGGAGGGCCGCAACCAGGTGCGCCTGCCGCAGGTGCGCATCCGGGTCGGCGGCTACGACTTCGACAATACGAACTTCGTCGGCAGCGACCTCGGATTCGCCGGCGGCTACAACGTCAACCGTCTGCCTCTCGACGCAAGCCCCGAGGTCGTGCGCCGCTACCTGTGGCTGGCCGCCGACAGCACATATAAGTCCGCTCTGGAGGCGATCGCGCGGAAACGCGCCGCGCTGCGCGGAGTCGCGGCCGGCGAGCAGATCGACGACTTCGCCAAAGCGGAGCCGCTGCGTCTCATCGGAGAGATCCGTCCGTTCCAGGTGGACGAGGAATCGCTGGCGCGCTGGCGCGGCGGCTGTCAGGAGCGCTGAGCCGGTTCCCCACCCTGCTGGAATCGGGCGTGGAAGCCGAGGCGATCGACAATATCCACTACCTGGTGACATCGGAAGGCACCGCGGTCCGGATCCAGGAGCGGCTCGCGTTCGTGCGCGCACGGGCGTCCATTCAGGCGGGCGACGGCATGATCCTCGACGATGGCGTCGTATTCCACGCGGCCGAGGCCTCCGGGCTGGCATCCGAAGCGGAGATGCGGCGCGGGATCGAGGCCATGGGAGAGCGGCTCACGGCTATGGCCGCGGCGGGCCAGGCGGAGTCGTACAGTGGACCTGTTCTGTTCGAAGGCGCGGCCTCGGCGCAGTTGTTCGCCCAAGTGCTGGGGCGCGGCCTGAGCCTGTTCCGGCGCCCCGTCACGATGCCCGGCCGGCCCGCACAGTTCCCATCGGGAGAACTGGAAGGGCGACTCGGTGCGCGCGTCCTTCCAGAGTGGATGGATGTGGTCGACGATCCGACGCAGAAGGAATGGCGCGGCCGGCGGCTCTTCGGGCATTACGAGGTCGACCTGGAAGGCGTGGCGCCCACGCCGTTGCTGGCGGTCGAGAAGGGCGTGCTGCGCGGATACCTGATGAGCCGCCAGCCGATGCGCGGCGTGAGCGGCTCGAATGGCCGCGGGCGCCTGCCCGGACCGTTCGGCGCGCGGTCGGCCGCAATTGGCAACCTGTTCGTGCGGGCGTCGGAAACCGTGACCGAGATCGCGCTGCGGCAGCAGTTCCTGAACCTGCTCGACCAGCGGGGAAAACCATACGGACTCGTCGTGCGGAAGTTCGATTTCCCTTCCGCAGCCGGTCTGGCGGGCGCGCGCCGCATGCTGGCCAGCCTCGGACGGCAAAGCGGCGCGATGCCGGTGGCGCTTCCCGTGGCGGTGTACCGCGTCTATCCGGACGGCCGCGAGGAACCGGCGCGGGGTCTGCGCTTCCGCAGCCTGAACGCCCGCTCTCTGCGGGATATCGTGGCAGCCTCCGACCAGGTGCACCCGTTCGAGTTCCTCAACAACACGGCGCCTCTCGCACTCATGGGGGCCGGCGGCTACGTGGCTGAGTCCGCGGTGTTCGCGCCTTCGGTGCTCGTGGACGACGTGGAACTGGAACCGGTCGACCAGGAGCATCCGAAGCCGCCGATCGTCCCGCCGCCCACCTGACCCGGAAGCAGACGATGATTCTGGGGCGTTACGTCTTCCGCGAAGTGCTGACGAGCGCGCTGCTAGGCACGCTCCTGGCCACCTTTGTGATCTTCCTCCAGGGCCTGAGCACGCTGTTCGCGACGCTCATCCGCGCGTCCGCGCCGGGGGAAACGGTGTTCTATCTGCTCGCGCTGGGACTGCCGCCGGTGCTGCCGCTCTCGGTTCCGTTCGGCGTGCTCGTGGGTATCCTGATCGGCCTGGGCCGGATGGCGGCCGATGGCGAGATCACGGCGATGCGGGCCGCCGGCGTGCCTGGCCGCAAAGTGCTGGTCCCGGTGCTGCTGTTCGCGCTGCTGGCCACCGGGTTGACGGGCGCCTCCTCGCTGGTCTGGGGACCGGCGTCGATCCGCGAGACGGTCCGTGTCGTCAACTCCCTGCTGGCCGAGCAGTTGACGGCGGAGATCCAGCCGCGCGTCTTTGAAGAGCAGTTCGCCAATAACAACACGATTCTCTACGTGGGCGACGTCCGGCCCGGACCCGTGCCGGTCTGGCAGAACGTGTTCATCGCCGATCTGACGCCGCCGGAGGAGCGGCGCAGCGGCTTGCGCGAGGAAGCCGAAGGACCGCTCATCACGGTTGCGCAGGAAGCGATCGCCGTGGCCGAACCGGAGAACCACCGCGTGCGGCTCTCCATGCGCAATGCCAGCACGCACGAGGTGGGCAAGGACCTTACGGCGTACGACACGTACTATCCGGTCGGCGATCAGACGCTCTCCGCCACACCGCCGGCCGAACAGCAGGCACGGCGCTTCGTGGCGATTGACACGCCCGAACTGCTGCCGCTTGCCGGCTATACCGCGGGCAAGCAGGCGGACGACCCGGTCGAGGCGCGCATCGAATTGCACCGCCGTCTGGCGCTGCCGGTGGCGTGCCTCATGATGGCGCTCATCGGCATCCCGCTGGGGATCGCGACGCGACGCGGCGGAAAGTCCGCCGGCTATGTGACGGCGGTCTTCCTGGCCTTCTTCTGCTACTACCTGGCGTTCATCAGTCTGATTGGTGTGGCGAAGCAGGGGCGGATGCCGGTGGAGCTGGCGGTCTGGCTGCCGAACCTGGCGTTCGGCGCGGCGGGAGTGATCTTCCTGGCGCGGTTGGAGCGCTCCGGCGACCGCGATCTGATCGCGACGCTGAAGGAATGGTTCGACTGGCTGCTCCCGAAGAAGCGGGTGCTTGCCCTGGCTTCGCTGCCGTCCGGCAATGGATTCCGCATCCGGCTGATGCCACAGTTGATCGACACCTACGTGCTATCGCAGTTCCTGTTCTACTTCTTCCTGCTGCTGGCCAGCTTTGTCGCGATGACGGAGATCTACACGTTCTTCGACCTGCTCGGCGACATCGTGCGCAACAACATCGGGATGGGCAAGGTGTTCAGCTACCTGTTCTTCCTGACGCCGAAGCTTGTGTACGACACGGCGCCGCTGAGCATCCTGGTGGGGGTGCTGGTGACGTTCGGGGTCCTGACCAAGCACAACGAGATCACGGCCTTCAAAGCGTCCGGCGTGAGCGTCTACCGGCTCTCCGCGCCGGTGCTGCTGGCGAGCACGATGGTGAGCGGGTTTCTGTTTGCGTTCGATTACACGTGGGTGCCGCAAGCCAACCGCATCCAGGATGCGCTGCGCGACGAGATCAAGGGGCGTCCGGTCCAGACGTATCTGCGTCCCGACCGCAAGTGGATCTTCGGGCAGGGCTCGCGCATTTACTACTACAAGTACTTCGACATGACGGCCGGGGCGATGGCAGGCGTCTCCGTCTTCGAGCTGGAGCCCGAGACGTTCCGCCTGCGCAAACAGATTTATGCCGAACGCGCCGAGTGGCGGCCTTCGCTCAATACGTGGGTGTTCGAGACGGGCTGGTGGCGGATCATCGCCGACAGCAATCGCAAGGGCGCGGCGCCGGACGCCCGCTTCGAAAACTTCCAGGTGGCCACATTCCCGGAATTGAGCGAGCCGCCGTCCTACTTCCTCAAGGAAGTGAAGCAGGACAAGCAGATGAACTTCCGCGAACTGGAGCAGTACATCGACGACCTGCAGCAGAGCGGCTTTGACACCGTCCGCCTGCGCGTGCAGTACCACCGGAAGTTTGCCGTGCCGCTGTTCGCGCTGATCATGGCGATGCTGTCGGCGCCGTTCGCGTTTCTGGTGGGCAATCGCGGCGCGATGGCGGGAATCGGCGTCAGTATGGGCGTGGCGATCCTGTACCTGGCGGTCGGAAAGCTGTTCGAGCAGTTCGGCAACGCGAGCTACCTGCCGCCGGAGGTGGCCGCCTGGACCCCGGACGCCATCTTCTCACTGGGCGGCTGCTACCTGCTCCTGCGGATGCGCACGTAGCGCCGCCAGGATCCGGCTGGCCGCCTCCTTGCCCCGCTCGCCGGTTTCGCCCGCCGGCCCGACGCAGGACGGGCACCCGGACTCGCATGGACACGCCCCGATCAGGTCTGCCGCATGGGCCAGCAGTTTGTCCGTCATCCGGAAGAGCGGCGCGCTCTGGCCGATACCGCCGGGGTAGTTGTCGAAGAGGTAGAGGTTCGGCTCCCACATCGGCGTCTCGCCAGCGATCTCTTCACTCAGCGCCACGCCGAGGTCGCGCGGATCGCACATCAGCAGGAGCGCGCCTACGGTCCGCAGAACATTGCCGAGCCCCATGAGTCCGCTCTGCTTCTCGGTGGGCGTCAGGCCGTCCAGCCCGCCGAGGAAGGCGGCGGGGAAGTGCAGCCAGAAGGACGTCGTCTGCATCTCCTGCTCGGGCATCGACAGCTTGCCCGCGCCGACATTCTCCAGCGTGTAGAACTTGATTTTCTTGAAGCCCACAATCTGGCGCGTCGTGCGCACGTCGCCATGGGCGCGCCGGGCGCCGGCCAGGTCTTCGCTCTCCAGTTCCTCGAGCGTCTTGACCTGGGTGTAATCGATGGCGTCGGTGAAGTAGTCGCACTCGACGCGGTGGACGTAGGCCTTCCGCTCTTCGTAGTCGAAGCGGTCGACGTGGTATTGCCGGGCTTCGTGCAGGTAGATCGCCTTCTCGTGCAGCGTGGTCAGCGCTGCGGTGAACGCCACTTCGCCGATCACCACGGGCGATTCGGTCTGGTCGACGACGACGAAATTGTCGCTCGTGATCGCGCGGAGGCTGGTCGCATCGGCGGGGTAGGATTCCGACACCCAGTGCCAGGATCCCGCCGAATGGTGCAGAAAACCGGTCTCGCTCAGATATCGGCACATGTCGGAGGTGTCGTGCAGTCCGAATTTCTCGCCGTCGCGCAGGGGAAGCTCGAACGCCGCGCATTTCAGGTGCGCGAGCAGGATTTCCAGGTTGTCCGGATTCGCAAAGGCATGCTCGGGCGGACGCTCGAAGAAATACTCCGGGTGCTCCACGATGTACTGGTCGAGCGGGTTGGACGACGCCACCAGCACCGCCGCCGAAGCCGACTGCCGGCGTCCGGCGCGTCCGGCGCGCTGCCAGGTGGACGCTATGGTGCCGGGATAGCCCGCCATCACGACTGCGTCGAGCGAGCCGATGTCGATGCCGAGTTCGAGCGCATTGGTCGCCACCACGGCGCGGATTTGCCCTTCGCGTAGCGCACGCTCAATCTGGCGGCGTTCCCTGGGCAGGTAGCCACCGCGGTAGCCGCGCACGGTTTCCGGCGGCAGCGGCAGCTTGTCGCAGGCGTCCTTCAGATACGTCACCAGGACTTCGGTGGCGAGCCGGTTGTTGGCGAACACCAGCGTCTGCTGGCCGCGCTCGATGAGTTCAATCGCCAGCCGCCTGGTTTCGCCGATGTAGCTGCGGCGGATCCCGAGCTGGCGGTTGACCACCGGCGGGTTGTAGAAGATGAAGTACTTCTCGCCGCCCGGAGCCCCGTTGCGCTCAACCAGCGCGAACGGCTCTCCGGTGAGCGCCTGGGCGAGTTCAGCGGGGTTGGCGATGGTGGCGGAGGAGCAGACGAATTGCGGCCGCGAGCCGTAGAATTCGCACAGGCGCCGCAACCGCCGCAGGACATTCGCCAGGTGGCTGCCGAACACGCCGCGGTAGGTATGCAGCTCATCGATCACGATGTAGCGCAGGTTCTCGAAGAGCTTCGCCCACTTCGTGTGGTGCGGCAGGATGCCGGCGTGCAGCATCTCAGGGTTCGTCATCACGACGTTGGCACGCTGGCGGATGGCCTTGCGGGCGTCCTGCGGGGTGTCGCCGTCATACGTGAACGCGCGGAGGTCGCAGCCGATGTCATCGACGGCGCGCTGGAACTCGTGCAACTGGTCTTCGGAAAGCGCCTTGGTGGGGTAGAGGTAGAGAGCGCGCGCTGCAGGGTCCGTGAGAAGACGGTTCAGGACCGGCAGGTTGTAGCAGAGCGTCTTTCCGCTGGCCGTCGGCGTGGTCACGACGATATGAGTCCCCTGCTGGACAAGCTCGAACGCATCCGCCTGGTGGCAGTAGAGCTGGCGGATGCCGCGCCGTTCAAGGCTTTCGCGCAGCCTGGGGTCGACTGTGGGCGGGATATCGGCAAATTCGCCAGCGCGCGCGGGCTGGTGACGGATGGCCCGGACGGGGGAGTCCTGCCGCGCCATGAGTTCGTGGAAGCGCGCGAGGGCGCCGTCGAGACCGGAGCGGGGCAGAAGTCCCGTGTCGGGGACGAAGTCCGGAAAGCCGAGCTGCAGGGTCATCGGGTCTATTTTCGCCTTTTGTTTGCTCGCAGGCAAGGGCGGGATGCCAAGGTACTCGAACGATTCGCGGCGCCCGGCGCGTCACGCGAAGGGCACTCCAATCGGGCGGATGGTATCTTAGCCTACAGAGCGTCTTGACTGTGCGCACGGAGATCGCAATTCCCGAAGAGGCACTCGATGCTTTCTGCCGGAAATGGAAGATCGCGGAACTGCGAGTCTTCGGTTCCGCCCTGCGGGAGGACTTTCGACCGGACAGCGATCTCGACCTGCTGGTCCGCTTCGCCCCGGAGGCGGAGTGGAGCTTGCTCGATCACGTGGCGATGGAGGAAGAACTGTCGCGGTTGGCCGGCCGCCGGGTGGACCTGGTATCCCAACGGGCGGTAGAGCGGAGTACAAATTGGATCCGGCGTCACGCCATCCTCGACTCGGCGGAGCCGTATTTTGTCCCGCGATGAAGCACACCTGCTCGACATCCTGAAGGCGGCTCGCCTGGCAATTGAGTTCAAGGGAGCACTGGATCTGCCGAGGTTCCTGAACGATCGGAAGACTCAATCGGCCGTGATGCACCAGCTACTGGTGATTGGCGAGGCAGTGAAGAGGCTTTCTCCCGATTTCCGTACGGCGCACCCGGAAGTCCCCTGGAAACTGATTGCCGGCACGCGCGATAAGCTGATCCACTTCTACGAAGGTGTGGACCTTGAGGAGGTCTGGAAGATGGTGACGGCGGACCTTCCGGATCTGATCGGTCTGATCGAGCCTTTCGCGCCTCCGGCAAGAGAACATTGACACCGGCGGTAAAGGTTTCCTAAGGTGGGTCAGTGTATCCAATTCAGCGAACGACGCTCCTGGTACTGACCGCCGGTGCGCTGGGTGTGGCAGGCACACTGCTTTCGCTGCGCTCGAACCTCCCTTTGAATCCGGATCCTCCCGCGCTGGAAGAAGTGCTCACGGCGCCTCCCGAGCCGGAACCCACGGTCGAAACCTTGCCCATCCGGAGCGGAGACAACCTCGCCGGGCTTCTGGCGCGGGCCGGAGTCCAGACGCAGGACTCTGCCGCGATGGTCGCAGCCATCGGCAAGGCTTTCGACGTGCGGAAGTTTCGCTCCGGGACAGACCTCACGTTGACGCGGGCAGCGACCGGACAGGTCGACGGGCTCGAATATTCTATCGACGCCGACCACAGGCTCGAAGTCTCGCGCCAGGCGGACGGCTTCGCCGCCGCCGTGCTGGACATTCCGGGCTTCGTGCGGGAAACCCGTATCTGCGGCGTGCTCGATGGTTCGCTGTTCGACAGCATCGGCCGGACGGGAGAAAGCCCGCTGCTGGCCATCCGGCTGGCGGAGATCTTCGCCTGGGACATCGACTTCTACCGCGATCCGCAGCCGGGGGACCAGTTCTGCATGCTGATCGAAAAGAAGGAGTACGGAGACGGCGCGGAGCCGACCTACCGCCGCATCCTGGCCGCCCGCTACGTGAATTCGGGAACAACCTACGAGGCGCACCTGTTCCCGGACGCGCAGGGCAAGCCGCAGTACTATTCGCCGGACGGCAAGTCGCTGCAGGCGGCGTTTCTGCGGTCGCCCCTGCCGTTTGAAGCGCGGGTGAGTTCGCACTTCTCGCGCAACCGGAGGCACCCGGTGCTCGGGGTGCACCGCCCGCACTTGGGCACAGACTACGCCGCGCCCACCGGGACGCCCGTGCAGTCGGTGGCGGCGGGCCGCGTCGTCTTCTCGGGGTATTCCAGGGGAGCTGGCAACATGGTGCGGATCCAGCACACGGGCGGGTACGAGAGCCGGTATCTCCACCTGTCGCGTCGCCTGGTCCGGCCGGGGCAGCAGATCGGACAGGGGCAACGCATCGGCCTGGTCGGCGCCACCGGACTCGCCACCGGGCCCCACCTCGACTTCCGGCTGCTCAAGAACGGCGCGCACATGGATTTCGAGCGAATCCGGCCGCCGCGCGCCACCGAGATCCAGGCAGCGCAGCGCCCGCTCTTCCAGGCTCTGCGCGAGCGCCACCTGGCGCTGCTGGTACCGGCGTTCCAAACGGGCGGGGAGCTGGCAGACGGTCTCTAGCGGTAGCGCCCGAGCCACTGGTTGCGGCGCACGCGGAGGATGTCGAGGAAGCCGTCGAGGCCGGCGAGCATGCTGACCTTCGACCCCTCCACGTGATTCCACCGCACCGGCACTTCCGCCACACGGAACCCGAGGCGGCGGGCGACAAACAGCGCCTCCACGTCAAAGCCGAACCGTTCCAGCCGCAGTCGCGAGAAGACGGCTTGCGCGGCGTCGCGGCGGAACAGCTTGAACCCGCATTGCGTGTCGCGAAACGGGAGGCCGGTCGTTGCGCGCATCACGAGGTTAAAAAAGCGACCCGCCGCCTCGCGAAACGGCGACTGGTGGACGCCGATGAGGGACCGGTCGAGACCGCGTGAGCCGATGATGATTTCCGCCCCCGCCGTGGCCTCCCGGAGCTTGCCGAGTTCGGCGATGGGCGCCGACAAATCGGCGTCGGTGAACAGCACCCAATCGTGGCGGGCTTCGAGCATGCCGTGGCGCACCGAGTAGCCCTTGCCGCGATTGCCAGGATTGCGCAGGACGCGGATGCGGGGATCGCGCCGCGCGGCTTCGTCGGCGGCGCGGGCGGTTCCATCCGACGATCCGTCGTCGACCACCAGGATTTCCACGGGATCGAAATCCGAGGCCGCCAGGTACGCGGCGATGGCGGAAAGCGTGTCCGGGAGCCGCGATTCTTCGTTGTAGGCGGGGATTACGATCGAGAGCGAACCAGGCACAGTAACCCGCTATGATAGCGAAGAAGGAGCCCGCCATCGTTTCGCGATTCGAGTTCTTCGTTGCTCTGCGCTACTTGCGCGCCAAGCGGAAACAGGCGGTGATTTCGGTCATTACGGCGATCTCGATCGCCGGCGTGGCGGCGGGCGTGATGGCTCTCGTGATCGCCCTGGCGATCAACAACGGATTCCGCAGCACCCTCCAGAAGAACCTGCTCGGCGCGACTTCTCACGTCAACGTCCTCGAAAAGGAACCGATGTTCGGGATCGAGGAGTGGCGAGACCTCGTCGCCCGGTTCCGCAGCCTGCCGGGCGTCGTCGGCGCGGCGCCGACGCTCTACGGCCAGGTACTCGTCACCGGACCCTTGCACTCCAAGGGAGCGCTCATCAAGGGCATCGACCCGTCAGCACCCGCGACCCTCCCTGACGCACTGCGGCATCTCAAGGAAGGGTCGCTCGACGGCCTGGCGGACGAAGACGGCACTCCGGGAGTCATCCTTGGCTCGCGTCTGGCGCAGGAGACGGGCATGCCGTTCGGATCGCGGGTGACGCTGCTGGCGCCGCAGGGCGAGATCACGCCTCTCGGTCCCGTGCCGAACCGGCAGCTTTTCCGCGTGGTCGGGATTTTCGAATCAGGCTTCTACGACATCGACGCGAACTGGGCGTACGCCTCGCTCGGCGCGACGCAGCGGCTGCTGGGCCTGGCCGACGTGGTGAACGCGATCGAGATCACGGTCGGCGACATCTACCGCGCGCCGGAAGTGGCGGCGGCCGCGGAGAAAGCGGCCGGTCCGGAGCTTGCCGCCACGCACTGGCAGGAGCAGAACCGGCAATTGCTGAGCGCCCTCAAGATGGAGAAGACCGTCACGATGATCACGATCAGCCTGATCGTCCTGGTGGCGGCGCTGAACATTCTCATCGCCCTCGTGATGATGGTGATGGAGAAGTACCGCGACATCGCCGTGCTGATCTCCATGGGGGCGGGGCGGCGGCAGATCCGGAACATCTTTCTCTGCCAGGGACTGCTGATCGGCGTGGTGGGCACGGCCACCGGACTCACCATCGGGCACGCGCTGTGTTTCCTCGCCGCCAGGTACCGCTGGCTGCGCCTGGACGAGTCCGTCTATGCGCTCAGCTATGTCCCGTTTGAGCCGCACTGGATCGACGCGGTGTGGATCGCCGGCATGGCTCTGGCCGTGAGCTTCCTGGCGACGCTCTACCCGGCGCGCAGCGCGACGCGGATCGCGCCTGCCGAGGTGCTGCGCTACGAGTGAGGGCGCGACTCGCGCGTGAGCCCGAGCGCGCGGATGCGTTTGTGCAGGTTGGTGCGCTCGACTCCCAGAGCGCGCGCCGCACCGGAGACGTTCCAGCCGTTTTCCTCAAGAGCGCGCAGGATATGGTCTCGTTCAGCCGCCTGCCGGGCTTCATGCACGCTGGATTTCGGAAGCACAGGCGCTTTCGGAATGCGGATCTCGACCGGCACGCTCTCCGCGGTCAGGACTTCGCCCGGCGTCAGGATTGCCATGCGCTCGATGACATTGCGCAGTTCGCGCGCGTTGCCCGGCCAGGAGTACGTCTCGAAGATGCCGAAGACGGCGGCGTCGATCGAGCGCGGGCGGAAGTTGTTGCGCCGGCAGAAGTCGGCCAGGAAGTACTCGGCCAGCGGGCGGAAGTCCTGCGGGCGCTCGCGCAGGGCGGGCACGCGGATCGGGACGACGCTCAGCCGGTAGTAGAGATCTTCGCGGAACTTGCCCTGTTCGACCAGCGCCGCGAGTTCGCGGTTGGTGGCCGAGACCACCCGGACGGAGACGTGGAGTGTCTGTTCGCCGCCGACCCGCTGGAACTCGCCTTCCTGCAGGACGCGAAGCAGCTTTGCCTGGGACGCCGCGTGCAGATCCCCCACTTCGTCGAGGAACAGCGTGCCGCCATCGGCGAGCTCGAACTTGCCGCGGCGGGCCGAGGCGGCGCCGGTGAACGCCCCCTTCTCGTGGCCGAACAGCTCGCTTTCCAGAAGCTCGGTCGGGATGGCGGCGCAATTCACCTTGACGAAGGGCCCCTCGCGGAACGGCGAGTGCTGGTGGATGTGGGCGGCGAGCAACTCCTTGCCGGTGCCGGATTCGCCGCTGAGCAGGACCCGGGCGTCCGACCGCGCGGCGAGCGTCGCCTGCTCGACGGCGCGCTGGAATGCCGGAGACGTCCCAATCATGCGGGGCCCGTCGCCCACAAGGTCACGCAGCCGCTCGTTCTCCTGGCGGAGCCCGGCCTGATCGAGAGCGTGGCGGATCGAAAGCAACACCTTCTCCCTGCTGAGGGGCTTTTCGAGGAAGTCGTAAGCTCCCGACCGGGTCGCTTCGACGGCGTCGGCGATCGTGCCGTGCCCGGAGATCATGATGACGGGGGCGGCCGCGCCCCGCGCCCGCAGGCTCCGCAAGAGTTCGATCCCGTTGCCGTCCGGCAGGCGGACATCGAGCAGCAGGACGGAGGCGCGCAGTGCGTCCGGATGATCGAGGCATTCGGCGACCGTGCCGCAGACACTGACACTGAAGCCTTCCCGCTCCAGGATCAGGCGCAGAGAGCGGCCAATGTTTTCTTCGTCGTCGGCAATCAGGATGCGTTTCATATGGCTTTCGGCAGCAGGACGCGGAACGCCGCGCCTCCCAGTTCCCCTTCGGCGAGGACGATGTCCCCGCCCACCAGCAGCGCGCTCTTGCGCGCGATGGACAGCCCGAGTCCCGTGCCGTTTTTCTTGAACGAAATGGTCGGCTGGAACAGAGTGCGGCGCGCCTGTTCGCTGAGCCCGGGACCGGAATCGTGCACTTCGATGGCGATGCGGCCGTCTCCGGAGGCAGTGCGCACCAGGATGCGTCCGCCGCCGCCCGCGGCTTCGGCGGCGTTTTCCAGCAGGTTGGTCAGGACGCCCTTGAGCAGATCCTCGTCGGCCTGCGCGGGATCGAGACCAGGGCCGAGATCCAACTCGTACGCGACTTCAGGATGTCCGTTGCGCAGGAACGTCACACGCTCTTGGACCAGTTCATTGACGACGACCGGCGCGAGCGTGACCGGGGGCTCGGCGGCGAACTGAGAGAAGGCGCGGATGCGGCGCTCCAGGCTCTCCACCTCTTCGACGACGATCTGCGCGGCCTGCTCGAGGAACGCGGAGTCGCGCTCGTTGTGGCGGGCAAGCATCTCTTCTACCGTGAGGCGGATCGGCGTGAGCGAGTTCTTCACCTCGTGCGCCATCTTGCGGGCCAGCGACTGCCAGCTTGCGAGCTGGGTCAGGTAGACAAGACGGTCCCGGCTCTGCTCGAGCTCGGCCGCCGTATGGTTAAAGGCGTTGATCGCCCGGCCGACTTCGTCCTCCTGGTGGAGCAGGCGCGGACCCGGTGGAATGCGCACACCCAGGTCGCCCGAAGCAAGCTTTCCGAGCGCGCCGGTAAGTTTCTGGATCGGCTGTGAGATACGCGCCGCGACGAAGATCAGCACGGCAAGCGACACGGCCCAGATGGCCGCGGCCAGCAGGATGAACGTATAGGTGAACCCGCGGCGCCGGTCCAGTTGGCGGCCCCGCTCGACGGCTTCGCGCGCCCGCGCGTACTGGCGGGAGAGACGCTCCATCCCGACGCCGAGATCGACCGCGTGGCGGAGTACGCCGTCGCCGCCGCGCACGAAGTATTCGAGCCGGTCCCCGTCTTCGCCCGAGAGATGGAAGCGTTCCAGCTCACCGGACCGCCAGAACTCGTCGATCTCGGGCGGCATGGGCGCGGAGCCGGCGAACCGTTCCGGCGCGACCTCTCCGGCGTCCGCGCGGCGCTTCAGGTCGGCGCGGGCGCGCTGGTAGAGCTCGCGCCCGGTCTGCTGCAGAGAGAGCGAAAGGGCGTCGAGTTCGGCTTCGCGGCCGGCGGCGATCGAAAGCGAGCGGTCGAGCAGATCCCGTGTGAGCCACAGCGTGACGCCGAGCGGTCCAAGCGTGGCGGCGAGGAAGACGAGAATGAGGCGGTTACGGAGCCGGTTCACGAGTCTGTCAACGCAGGCCGGCCAGTGTCAGAGGACCTGCCTGCGCGCTCCACCGGGGCTGCTGCGCACCGGCCGGCCGGCTGAACCATTCAATCAGCCGGGTGATGCTGAGGCCGGGTTCGGCAAGAACGCCCGAGCCATCGCGCCCGTCGACGCCGCGCAGGTCGAGCCGCAGCCACAGGGGGTTGCGTTCGTCGGTGGACGGCGGCACGGCAAGGGAGAAGTCGAGGCACCAGGCTTCGGCGCCCGCCTCGCTCAGACGCGATGCCGAGCGCAGGGGCGGACCCAGGCGCGTCGCGGCAAACGTTTCTTCCCAGATGTCAAAGCTGATCACGAACCGGTCGACCTGGCGGCTGACAACGTTCGCCGGCGTCCCCGCCGAGAGGGTCAACTGGGAGGCGAAGGTCACGGTGGCGCCGTTGCGCAACTGGCGCAGCGGCGGGCCGTTCAGGAAGCGGATCTTGGGCGCGCTGACACGCAGCGCGTCCCGGTCGAGGCCGACCCGCAGCGGGTAGTCGGAAGACACAGGGGCGGCGCCGAGCGCGGCGAACCACCACTGCCGGCGGGTCAGGCGCCCCTGCGAGGCCATTTCTAGAAGGTCAGGCCCGTCATTAGCATAGGCTCGATCCGGCCACTCCTGACAGGGAACGCTACCGCGAGCATCAGGCGGTCCTTGCGCATCCCCACGCCGACCGAATGCCGCACCCGGCAGCCCTCCGGCGATTCCAGCGCCCAGACACAGCCGGTGTCATAGAACGCCTGCAGCAGGCGGTAGCGGTATTCGACAGTCTGGTGCACGATGCGAGCTCCGCCGAACGGCACGAGGTCCAGCTTGTTCCACCCGCGCAAAGTGGAACTGTTGCCGGCCACAAACCGTTCATAGATCGGGGCGGCGCCGGTCAGTCGGCCGGCGGCCAGGTTCATGAGGACTGTGTGACGGCCCCGGGTCGCGGAATACGCCGCGTGCCAGTGGTGCCGCGTAAACGAAAAGTCGCTGCCGAGGGTGCTGGTGGCCGCGCGCAGGGAGTACCCTGCATCCAACAGGTGCGTGGTGGCGCCCAGCCCCTCCCATTGCCGATGATAGCGCAGAGTATTTACCACGGCATGGGCGGAACTGGTACGCGCGGCCGGAAACTGGTTCTCGATGGCGGCGAAGCTGACGCCGGACGTCCAGGTGAGCGGACCGGCGAGCACGACCGTGAGCGAGGGCTCGATCATGTGGCGGGTGCGGTAGAGCGGCGCGACACCGTCGGCGGCGGCTTCGATCGCCGGATCCCACTGCTGGCGGAAACTCTCGAAGACGAAAACGGCGCGCAGCCGGCGCGTCCCGAGGCGCGTGTTGTCATAGCGCAGCCGCATGCCGGAGTTGCGCTCCGGAAGCTCATCCGCGTCGCTGACGATGCCCAGGCTCAGCCGCTGCGGGCCATAGCGGGCCGACACCTCGGCCTCGCCGGTCCATCCCTGGCGGGAGTGGTAGAGCAGCCGCGGAACGGAAGCATCGATCTCGGTACGCTCCGGCGTGATTTCGTAAACCACCCGGACTGAATCCCGCTGGCGGCCGCGGACAAGCCTTTGGTCGACGTTGCTGACGTTCAGTTCGACGCGGATGCGCTTGGCCAATTCTTCGAGCGCGAGCACATCCAGGCGCGCCCCGGTCAGGCGCCGGATCTCGTCCTGCAGGCCGCGGCTTAGCCGGACGTCCTGGTCGGCAAGTACCTCGATGCTCTCCACGGCGTAGCGCGTGTTGACGTTGGTTTCCTGGGCGTTCGCCATCTGCTTCGGCGCGGCGCAAAGACCGCCCGCGGTCAGCGCGGCTACCCAGAACAGCTTCATGGCAAGGACAGTAGCAGGTTGCGGACCACCTCTCGAAATCTTTGATTTCATTGACGGTTTCAGGGCGTGGGGGTGTGCGTGGAAGTCACAGTGGCGCAAGTTTTCAGCGGTCAGGGCTGATTGCTGATCGCTGAAGGCTTTCTATATCTCGTCGCGCAGCTTCTCGAGGGCGATGCGCACCAGCTGGCTTCGGGTCCGCACGCCGGTCTTGGCGAAGAGCTGCTGGAGCGCGGCTTTCACGGCGCTCTCCGAAAGATTCATCTCCGCGGCGATTTCCTTGTTCGAGTAGCCTTCCAGCAGCAGGCGGAGGACCTTGCGGTCTCGCTCGGTCAGCGGTGCCGGGGCATCCTGCAGGCGGGTGACGGACTTCACCAGACTCTGAAGGTAGCCTTGATCGATGAGGATTCTGCCCGCAGCCACTTCCCGGATGTGGTGGTGCAGTTCTTCCGGCGAATGCTTTTTGTGAAAAATCCCGTAGACGCCAAGGCGGATCAGTTCCAGTGCGTCCTGGTCGGGGAGACCCGCTGTGACTACCAGGCACCTGCCCCGGAAGTCGCGTTCGCGTAGGCCGCGGACAACGAAGAGGGCGTTCTCCTGGCCCAGATCGTAGTCGAGAATCAGGACATCGGTGCAGGTTTCCTCCAGCTTCTCGAGAGCGGAGGCAGCCGAATCGGCGCTGCCCACCACTGTGAAGGTGTCGTCGGAAGCGAGCAGACGCAGAAGGCCCTCGCGGAACAACGCATGGTCGTCGACGACGAAAATCCGGATGCGCTTGCCGGTCTGCGTCACGATCTGCCTGCCCGTGGTGCCATGGCGTAGGTTGGCAGCGTGACATCGAAGCGGCAGCCACGCTCGGTCGGAACGTGAGTCAACTCGCCTCCGAACCCGCGCAGCATCGCCCGGGAGACATACAGACCCAGCCCGGACCCATCGGAATTTTCGCGGAACGGCCTGAACAACTTCGACGCATCGTCGATGCCCGGCCCGGCGTCTTCGAAGGTCACGGTGGCCCGCCCATCTTCGGCGACGGCGTGGATTTCCAGGCGCGGTTCTCCGCCCCTCTGGACAGCACGGAGCGAGTTCTGCGAGAGATTGAGGAACACCTGGAGCAGCGCGTGCTCATCGGCGTGGACCTGCGGCAGGGAAGCGTCTGCCTCGACGTGAATCGAGCCGCCGATGTCGGCCCAGTCCTGCTCAATGACGACGCGCAACTCTTCGAGAACGGCGGCGACGTCCACCCGCGCCGCGGCCTGCTGGGTCTGGTTGCCCAGTTCGAACGCCGAGATCCGCATGAGGCTGTCCACGAGCGTGTTCAGCGCGTTGAAGTCCGCATCCTCGGCGACTTGGGGATGCCGCCGGAGGTTCGAGGTCACGACGCGGACGGCCGAGCAGAGATTCCGGATCTCATGCGCCACCGCCCCGGCCAGCAGACGGCTCGAATCCGTCAGGTAGCGGAAGGTCTCGTGTTCGCGCTCCCGGACTTCTTCCGAGGTGTCGACAAGGATGCCGGCGAGCCGGCGCTGGTTTGCCTCTTCATAAGTGGAGAACCAGACGGCGACGGGGAAATGGCTACCGTTCGCGCGCTTGGCCCAACTGGCCGAAGACACGCGCATTGTCCCCGATCCCGGACTGACCCTCAAGGCTCCGGCGAATACGGGCACATGGTCAGCCACGTTGACCCCAATCAGGGAAGCGGGTTGCGTGAATCCCAGCATTTCATGGGCGGCGAGATTCGCGGCGAGAACTTGGCCGCGGTGATTGAGAGTGAGGATTCCCGCCGGGCTCGACTCGACCAGAATGCGGAGCTGGTCTTCGGCGCGCTTCCTCAAGTCCTCCTCCATCTTCAGACGGGCGTACGCCGCAAGGATCGCGCGCCGGTTGCGGCTCATCTCGCTCACCAGCAGACCCACGCCCCCGTACGCAAGCAGCGCCATGGCGAAACGCAACCAGAACTCGATCGGTGTCAGACCGAGTGTGAATAAGCCTCTTGCGAACGCACAGAACACCGCGGCCAGCACGGTATACCAGCGGTTGAGAACCGTGGCCGCGACGGCGAGGGGGAGCGCATAGAAGATCCCGAGGGAGTACTCGAGCTTTTGAACCCACTCAAGCGCCATCACGACAGCCAGCAGCGCGACGGAGAGCAGAAGCACTCCGGTGCGGCTGGTCCGGCGGGAGACGCCGAGCGATTCGAGGTACTGCGCGATCACGAGGTCTTCGCTTCCTCTTCATTGTGAACCCATTTCGATAGCTCGTGCGACTGGGTCCTACTATCTTTTGGCCACTCCAATGATTCATCGCCCGGAGAACACCCGGCGAAAGATAGTCCGCCGATATCTGGATCACCAGCGCACCAGTCGCTAGCCTGGAAATCGGGAGGCCGAGGTCAGCCCGGTCGAGGGGTTCTCGTGTTCATCCCGCAAGAAGCAGATATGCTGACGCCTCATCCTTTGGACATCCTGTTTCTGACGAACTTCTCGGATCACTGCTTCCGCAGCATCCCTGCGGTCGCGCACATGGCGGACGCCTTCGATCTGCGTCTGACGATCATGCATGTTTACGACCCGAAACGGCAGAAGCAGGCTCACGCAGAAGAGCGGGTGAAGAGCTTCTTTCCCGAAGCGGACCGGTATTCGACCTGCTTCCGGTTCGCCATGCCAGGGCCGCTGGTGACCGCGGTGCGGCAGCACGTCGAGCAGTGGCCAGTGAGTCTCATCGTGGCGCCATCGTCCGATGCGACTGGCTTGCCGTGTCTCGGCGAGCGGTCGATGCGGGTCAGGTTGCTTGAAGCGTGCGGTGTTCCGGTGTGGACAATCGGCCGCAAGGTCGAGAGTCCGAAGCTGTGCCAGGCGGTTCAACGGGTAGCGTGCTGGATGGATGGAGATTCGACCGACACCAGTCACGTCGCGTTCGCGCTCGAGTACGCGCTCAAGCTCAAAGCGGAGCTGCACCTGCTGCGCGACGTGTCCGAAGTGCACGAAGCCGCTCTCTTCCCGGCGGCGCGGCCGAACAAAGCGGTGCAGCCAGATCTCGCGAAAGAGGAGTTGCTCCGGCTGCTGGCGGGCGTCCCCATCTACCCGAAGGTGCACGTCACGGCGGGCTCGGGCCGGTGGAGAATGCCGCCCCTGCTGCGCGAGTGCGACGCGGACATCGTGTTTCTCCGAAGCAGGGAGTCGCTGCTGACCAAATGGTTCGGACTTGGCTTGCAAGCGGGTGACTCGATGCCGTGTCCGGCGGTTTACGTGGGCGAGCACCTGAGCATTCCCGCCTGGAACCTCGAAACCCGGGCGAGCAGCGGGGCCCGCCAGTCCATGAGCTATGCCGCGGAGCGCGAAGGAGGTCTGGCGCCGGTGCGGAGCCGCGGCAGTGCCGGAGCCGCCTCGGTATCCTGGCTCTCCAAGCTGGGATTGCTCTAGATCGTTACGGCCGGGGCGGATCGAAGACGCTGACGGGTTCGAACGCCACGATGCGCCAACTCCGCCCCTGTTTCTCAACGCGGCTGCGCACGCGCTCCTGACGCCGCTCGAAGATTCCACTCAATTCCTTCGTGCGGATATCGAGCTGCCAGTCCATCTCGAATTCCAACTCGTCCCGGCTCCGGAACTCGATGGAGCAACCAACGTCGTTCTGCGATAGCAGAGCGCGCAACGCGGCTGCAAGCTTGTCATAGCCCGGCAGGCGGCGGTCAAACCAGCGCAAGGCGGCCTCGGCATCGCCCTCACTGATTTCCGTGGCCAGCGCGGCGAAAAGGTCGATTGCTTCGCCCGCCCGGAGCGGAACCGCCGCCAGCCATAACCACTCCCGCCGGGTCATCTCAGGTCCGGTAGCTCGCGTTGATCTCGATATAGCCGTGCGTCAGGTCGCAGGTCCAGAAGCGGGCGGTCCCTTTGCCTTTCCCTTGCAAAGTGAACCGGATCAGGCATTCGGCTGCGGCGAGCTTCTTCGAGAGCGCCTTTTCTGAGAACTTCGCCGCCAGGCCGTTGCGGCACACTGGCAGGCCCTGCATATCGATGTCGGCCTTGGCTGGATCGAAAGCGACACCGCTGTTGCCGGCCGCGCTCAGGACGCGGCCCCAGTTGGGATCGGCCCCGGCGATGGCCGTCTTCACCAGCGCCGAGTTGGCGATCGCTCTCGCGATACGTACGGCGTCGGCATCGGTCTTCGCGCCAGCGACCTCGATGGTGACGAACTTCTTCGCGCCCTCCCCGTCACGCGCGATCTGCTGCGCCAGCGACTGCAGGACGTCACCGACGGCCTCTTCGAACACCTTCGGCTTTGGTTTCTGCCCGGACGCGCCGTTCGCCAGCAGGATGAGCGTGTCGTTGGTCGACGTATCGCCATCGACCGAAAGCCGGCTGAAGCTGAGCTCGTTCTGCCGCGACAGGATACCCGCGAGGACGGTTGCGTCAAGCAAGGCGTCCGTCATCACGAAGCCTAGCGTGGTCGCCATGTTCGGCTGGATCATGCCGGAGCCCTTGGTCATTCCGGCGATCCGCACGCCCCCGGTTTCCGCAAAGGCAGTCTTCGGAACGAGGTCGGTGGTCATGATGGCCGCCGCGACCGCATCAAACGCCGATTCGGATAGAGATGCGGCCAGGCGCGGCAGCGCCCGTGTGATCTTGCGCGCATCCATCTCGACGCCGATCACGCCCGTCGAAGCCGGCAGGACCTGTGTCACCGGCAGCCGGAGGTGCTGCGCCGCGGCACGGCACGTCTCCTGTGCAACCTCCATGCCGGTGCGGGTGGCGCAATTGGCGTTGCCGGCGTTGACGAGGATCGCACCGGCTTGTCCCTTGCCGGCCTTGAGATGCCGTTCGGCAAGCACGACCGGCGCAGCGCGCACCTGGTTCCGGGTGAACACGGCGGCCGCCGCCGCGGGCATCGCGGATACGATCAGAGCCAGATCATCATTCTCCACCTTGCGGATGCCGGCGTAGGTGGCCGCGTAGCGGTAACCAAGGGGTAGATTCAAGGGTGAGCCTCCAGAAATTCGTTGCCGGACAGCCGCTGGCCGTTGGCAAACTCCTGCGCGGTAACGCGCTTCTTGCCTTCCAATTGGACTTCGAGCAACTCCAGCGCCGGGCCGGCGGATCCGGCGAACCAGCGCTTCCCGTGGCGCGCGAGCAGACCGGGTTCGAACACTGGAGCGTCTTCGGCGGCGCGCGTCCGCCAGATGTGCAGCGTCTGTCCCCGAAAGCGGGTCCACCCCCCGGGCCAGGGGTTGAAACCGCGCACGCGGTTGTGCAGCATGCGCGCCGGCTGCTTCCAGTCGAGCCAGCCGTCTTCCTTCTTGAGAATCGGTGCGTGCGTGGCCTCGGCGTCGTCCTGCTTCTGAGGAACGATCGCTCCGCGCGCCAGCCCGTCGAGCGTCCCGACGAGCAGATCCGCCCCGAGGACCGCGATCCGCGCAGCCAGTTCTTCCGCGGTCTCGTCTGGACCGATAGCGAGCTCCGCCTTGAGCAACATATCGCCTGTGTCAAGACCGGCGTCGATGCGCATGGTCGTTACGCCCGTGACGGTTTCGCCGTTGGCGATCGCCCACTGAATCGGCGCGGCGCCGCGGTACTTTGGCAGCAGCGACGCGTGCACGTTGATGATGCCGTGCGGTACAAGATCGATGATTGTCTGCGGGATGATCTGCCCGAAGGCGATGATCGCCATCACATCGGCGCGGGCGGCGCGCAGCTTTTCGACGGCCTCTGGACGACGGACGCGCTCGGGCTGGTACACCTCAATGCCATGCGCCAGCGCCGCCAGTTTCACCGGAGGAGCAGCCAGTGCATGACCGCGGCCTTTCGGCCGGTCCGGCTGTGTCACCACGAGCGCGACATCGTGACCCGCCACGATCATCCGTTCCAGGGACGGAACGGCGATCTCCGGCGTGCCGAGGAAGACAGCGCGCACTGGATCACACCCACTCGCCGTTCTTGGCCAGCTTACGGACCTTGCGCCGGATGAGGTCGCGCTTGAGGGCGCTGACGTGGCTGATATAGAGCCGGCCCATCAGGTGGTCGGTTTCGTGCAGGAAGGCGCGGGCCAGCAGATCCTCGCCCGTCATCTCGAAAGTCTCACCCTTTACATTCTGGGCGCGCACAGTGACGCGGTGGGCGCGTGTGACCTCTTCGCGGAAACCGGGAATGCTGAGGCACCCCTCTTCGCCCTTCTGCTTTCCTTCCGTTCGAATGATCTCCGGATTGATGAGGACAATCTTCTGCGCCGGATCCTCGCCGGTGGAACAATCGATGACGGCGATGCGGCGCGACACACCGATCTGCGGCGCGGCCAGCCCGACTCCGCGCGCGGCGTACATCGACTCGAACATGTCGGCGATGAACTGGTGCAATTCCGGAGTATCGAACTCCGTCACGACGTCGCCGGTACGCTCCAGCACCGGATCGCCATACTTGACGATGGGGTAAACCATACGCTAAAACTCCCGCACCTGCCGTTGATACCCTTCGTAATTCCGTTTGGTCTCGGTGAGCGAATCGCCGCCGAACTTTTCGAGAAACGCCTGCGCGAGCACGATCGCCACCATCGCCTCGCCGATGATGCCGGCCGCGGGCACGACACAGATGTCCGAGCGTTCGTAGGCGGCGAGCGCTGCCTCGCGCGTGGTGAGGTCGACGGATTCGAGCGGCCGGCGCAGGGTGGAGATCGGCTTGAGCAGACCGCGCACGAGCAGATCCTGGCCATTGGTCATGCCGCCCTCGACGCCGCCGGCGCGATTGTCGCCGCGGAAGAAACGGCGTTCCTCGCGGTCGTAGTGAATCGTGTCCTGGACCTTGGACCCGAAGTTCTCCGCCCCTTCGGCGGCGAAGCCGATCTCCACGCCCTTCACCGCCTGCATCGAAACGATGGCTTGTGCCAGGCGCCCGTCCAGCCGCGTATCCCAGGTAATGTGGGAGCCAAGGCCGACCGGCAGGTTGTGCGCCACTACTTCGAACACGCCGCCGACGGTGTCACCGGTGCGGTAAGCCTCGTCGACCACAGCTTTCATCGCGGCCTCGGCTTCCGCGTCGACGCAGCGCAGAAGGACTTCGTCTTTCAGATCCAGGGCCACCAGTTCTTCCCACGTGGCCGTCCGTCCCAGCCGGGCGCTGCCGACAGCGAGAACGTGGCTCAGGATCTCGATGCCGAACTCCCGCAGCAGCGCCTTGGCGAGCGCGCCGACGGCGACCCGCGCGGTCGTTTCGCGAGCCGAGGCGCGCTCCAGAATATAGCGGGCATCTTGGAAGTCGTACTTGATGGCGCCCGCGAGATCGGCGTGGCCGGGACGCGGTCGCGTCACAGGCTTCTTCTTGTCCTCACCGCCATCGATATCCTCGACGGGAAGCGCCTCGGTCCAGTTCTTCCAGTCGCGATTCTGGATCAGTATCGCGATGGGGGAGCCAATCGTCCTGGAGTGGCGGACGCCGGACACGATGTGGGCGGCATCGGTCTCAATTTTCATGCGGCCGCCGCGCCCGTAGCCCTGCTGGCGGCGGCGGAGATCGCGATTGATCGCGTCAATGCTGATGGGGACCCCGGCAGGAAGACCGGTCAACGTGGCGACCAGGCACTCCCCATGCGACTCCCCCGCGGTTTCGAAGCGCAACATGAAGGGAATCTTCCATCGTAGCGGATGGAGACCGGAAATGCCACGGCACCGGAGTTACGCAACCACCGGGTCCCCTTCCGCGCGCAGCCAGGCTCTGAGCCTGGTACGCAGGTCCGATGCAAGTGGGGCCAGGCGGCGGTCTGCGATCCGGTCGCGCACCTCATGCGGATCGTTGCGTAAATCGAACAGCTGCTCGCGGCCGATCTTCGGATACCAGATCAGCTTCCAGCGGTCCGTCCGGATCATGCGCTGCGCGTCGCGGAAGGAGCCGTAGATCTCCTGGCGGGAAGGATGCGGCCGGCCGGTCAGGAAAGGCCGCAGGCTCTGCCCTTGGACCGTGTCCGGCGGCCGGATTCCCGCGAAATCGCAGGCTGTGGGAAAAAGATCGCGCAGGTAGCACAGAGCGTCCGAACGGGTCCCGCGCGCCACGCCGGGACCGCGCACGATGAGCGGCACGCCGATCGAGTGCTCGTAGAGGTTCTGTTTACCGCGCAACCCGTGGCTCCCGATGGCGAGTCCGTTGTCGGACGTGAAGATGACCACCGTGTTCTCCGCCTGACCCGCGGCCCGCAGCGCCTGCAGGATACGCCCGATCTCCCGGTCCATGTGGGTGAGGACAGCGTAGTAGCAGGCCAGTTCCTCCCGCACGTCTTTCGGATTGCGTGGGAACGGCATGAGCAATTCGTCGCGCCCCCGCAAATTGCCGTGGTCGAACGGATGTTCGGGCAGGAAGTTCGGGGGCAGTGGAATCTTGCCGGGATCGTAAGTCCGCTCGAAACCTGGCGGGAACAGCAGTGGGTCGTGCGGTGCGGTGAAGGACACCTGGAGGAAGAACGGCTTCGTGCGCGCCTGCCCGAGATAAGAGCACGCGGCGCCAGCGATGCGCTCACTGATATCGGGCGTCAGGCCGACCCCCAGTTCTGGCTGCTGCCGCCCGTCTTCGGTTTCGAACAGCCAGCCGCGGTAGCCGGTCACCTCGCGGCCGTTCCAGTCCGTGGCGGGCTTGGCGAACCGGCCGCCTCCGCCCACATAGAGGCCGGGTGCGGCGGTGAACCCTTTGTCCCTGGGACGGCCGTCATGGTGCCACTTGCCGCAATACGCGGTGTCGTACCCGTGACGCCGGAAGACCTCGGGCCACAGGGCAAGTCCCTCCTTCAGGCGACCGCCGTCGGGGACTCCGTTGCGGAAGCCCGTGGCACCGCTGATCAGCTCAGCGCGGCTTGGGACGCACAAGGGGTTCGCGCAGGTCGCCCGGGTAAAGGCGGCTCCGTCGCCGGCCAGCCGGTCCAGGTGCGGAGTCTGGATGATCCGGTTGCCCAGTGCCCCAATGGTGTCCGGACGCTGGTCGTCCGAGATCAGAAGCAGGATGTTCGGCGGCTGCACCTGCGCTCGCGCGACGGCCCCCAAGCCTGCGAGGAGACTGCGGCGCGTCAGCATCAGACCATCCGCGGGAAGAGCGGTTTCAAGGCGGGATACAGCGAGCGAAAGACGCCGTAACCCGCCTCGTACAAGGCGGCCGCCGCCGGCTCGGGGCTGTCCGTGTCGCGCTCACGGACCGCCGTCCGGCATGCCTCTTCGACCGTGCCGAACGCACCGCCGCCGACGGCGGCGAGCAGTGCGGCGCCGTAAGCCGACCCTTCCTGCGTTTCGAGCGTCACGATGCGCCTGCGAAAGATGTTGGCCAGCATCGCGCGCCAGAATCCACTGCGCCCGCCGCCTCCGGACACGCGCACGGAGTCTACCTGTGCGCCCAAGCCTTCGACGAGTTCCAGGCAATCCCGCTGGCTGTAGGAGACGCCTTCGAGAATTGCGCGGACAAGATCGGCTCGGGTGTGCTTCGCGGTCAGGCCGATCCATCCGCCGCGCGCCGACGCGTCCAGGTGCGGCGTTCGCTCGCCCATCAGGTAGGGCAGCCAGAACAGGCCCTGCGATCCGGGCTCCGCCTTCGCCGCTTCGGCGGTCAATGCATCGTAGTCCGCGTCCGGCGCAAGCTGGTTGCGGAACCACTGCAGGCTCAGTCCCGCGCCCTGCGTGACGCCCATCACATGCCATTTCCCCGGGACTGCGTGGCAGAAGGTGTGCACCCGGCCCTCGGGATCGTATGCGGGCTTGTCCATGTGGGCGAAGACGACGCCCGATGTCCCCAGCGTGCAGGACACGATTCCCGCCTCGACGATGCCGTTACCCACCGCACTCGCCGCCTGGTCGCCGCCGCCGCCGACCACGCGCGTCCCGCGGCGCAATCCCGTGGCTTCGGCCCCGCTCGGGCTCACCACACCGGTGACTGCGGGCGATTCATACACCATGGGCAGAATGTCGGAATCGAGACCGAGGCCCGTCACCATGTTGCCCGACCACTGGCGGCGCGCAACATTGAACAGCGCCATGCCGGACGCGTCGGACACGTCGGTCGCGAATTCACCGGTCAGACGCAGGCGGATGTAATCCTTCGGCAGCAGAAGACGCCGGACGCGCTCGTAGTGGTGCGGCTCATTGTCGCGGACCCACAGCAGCTTTGGCAGCGTGAACCCCGTCAGCACAGGATTCGCGATGGATTCGAGGATCTTCTCCCTGCCCAGCTTCTCGTTGATCGCGTCCACTTGCGGCTGGCTGCGCTGATCGCACCAGATGAGCGACGGCCGGATCACTTCGTGCTTCTCATCCAGGATCACCAAACCGTGCATCTGGCCGGATAACCCGACCGCCCGCACGTCGCCGGCACTCACGGAAGCCTCGTGCAGCACGCCGGAAATCGCTTCGCGCGCCGCACGCCACCAGTCGTCCGGGTCCTGCTCGGCCCACAACGGACGCTCCATCCGCATGTCCTCGTGCGGCGCCGTGCAGGCCCCCACGATCCTGCCGCCGTCGTCAATGAGGAGCGCGCGCGTCCCGCCGGTGCCGATGTCGATGCCCAGAAACATTAGGGGAACCCGAGCGACGCGGCGCCGAACAGGCCGGCCTGGTTGCCGAGCGACGCCTTTTCGATACGCGTGGCGGTGTTGCGAAAAACGAAGGAGCGCCGGCGGCATTCTTCGAACATCGGAGGCGCGAAGAAGTCCCACGCAGCCAGAACGCCGCCGCTCAGCAGATACAACGGGAAGTTGAAAATGTTCGACAGGTTGGCCAGCGCAATGCCGAGCGACTCGCCCATGACACGGTAGATCTCCACCGCCTTATCGTTTCCCTCGACGGCCATCCGGTAAACGGCCTCGGCCGTCACGCCATCGCCGAAACCCATCAGCTTCGCCATGGCCGTGATCGCCGTGGCCGAAGCATGCTTCTCCAGACAACCGCGATTGCCACAGCCGCACGGATTGCCGGTCGGGTTCACCGTGATGTGCCCCAGTTCCCCGCCCATACCGACGAAGCCGTGCACGACCCTTCCGCCGCAGATGACGCCGCCGCCGATGCCGGTGCCAAGAGTCAGTAGGACCAGATCCTCGACCTCGCGGCCGGCGCCCATCCATTTCTCGCCGAGGGCGGCCGCGTTGGCGTCATTCTCGAGGTGCACACGGCAACCGAGGCGCTCCTCGAGAGCGTCGCGCACGGGGTAGTTCTCGAAGCCGGGCAGGTTGGGAGAATCTGTGATGATCCCCTTCTCCATGATGATGAAGCCGGGAACGCCGACGCCGATGCCCGCGAGGTTAGTTTCTCCCAAGTGACGCCGCGTGGCATCGATCGCATCCACCATGTCGCCGATGACCATGTCGGCGCCGGCCGACAGGTCCGTACGGCCGGCGACTTTATGCAGGATTTGGCCGGATGCATCGATGGCCGCGGCCCGCAGGTTCGTGCCTCCCAGGTCGAGGCCAATCGCATACCGCGCCATGAAGCGATCATCGTACCACGCGCTACAGTGCCTCAAAGGTGCCGTCGCGCTGGAGGCGGTAGCGCCGGCCGCGCCATACGATCGTGTTGCCGAAGAATCCCGCGCACCAGACCGCAAACGCCAGCAGGTCCTGCAGCGGGAGCAGCCACCAGTAGCGCGCCGTGAGGGGGTCGCGCAGCACCCATCCGGCGCACGCCCACGCCGAGAGAGCGCGCAGAACGCACGTTGCCGCAACCAGGTGCCACCATGCCGGAGCCCATGCCCACAGCGCCAGAGCCAGCGGCAGCGGCATCGTGAAGATCTCGCCGAGGTATCCGTATGGCCGTGACCGTCTCGTGGAGCGGCACCAGCGCAGGCGATGCATGAGGTTGTTCCGGAAGCCTTGGCCGCCAATGTGGTGCTCGATCACGCACGACGAAAGAATCACGCCATGCCCCAGCGCCGCCGCGCGATTCCCCATGACGAAATCCTCCGCCAGGTAGTCCTTCAACGCATCGAGGCCGCCGATAGCCGATAGCACGGGCTTCCGCGCGGCAATCGTCGGACCCAGGGCGAACCTCATTCCTTCGAGCATCCGCGCCACCAGCACGCCGCCGAGGAACTGCGTGTTCAGTCCCAGCGCTTCGAGCAGCGACCAGAACGTGCCGCCCGGCGCGGCGCGATAAGGACAGGTGGCCATACCGAGCGCCGGATCGTTGAACTCGCCGCCGATGCGCGCGAGCGCATCGCGTTCCATGCGAATATCGCTGTCACTCATCACGAGGAGGTCGTAGCGCGCCGCTGCGCGCATGCGGTCCAGCTTGAAGACTTTGTCGTTGGCGTACGGGGCGGGTCCCGTCTCGATCAGACGCGCGGCAACTTGAGGAAACGCGGCGCGGAGCCGTTCGACCACGGGGACTGCGGCGTCATCGAGACGGTTCACGGCGAAGAGGATCTCGAAGTCCGCGTAGTCCTGCTCGAAAAACGAACGCAGGTTTTCGTACAGGCGCGGTTCGGACCCGTGCAGGGGCTTGAGGACGCTGATGCCCGGTCCCGGGGTTTCAGGAGGCGCGACGGCGAGATAGCGCCGCGCGGCCACGAGTGTCAGGACGCAATAGACGGCCGCGCCCGTGACGAGGGCCGCGAGCACGAGCGTCAGTGCCACGATCTATTCGAACGGCGTGTGGGCCGCCACTTGCTCCTGCACGCGAGCGATGAACGCGTCCACCGATTCCACGCCCTGGTCGCCATGCCGGCGGTTGCGCACCGATACCTGTCCCGCCTCGGCCTCGCGTCCGCCGACGACGAGCATGTAAGGGATCTTCTGCAACTGCGCCTCGCGGATCTTGAAGTTTACCTTCTCGCTGCGGTCATCGATCTCGACGCGCAGACCGGCGTCCTTCAGTTTCCCAAGCACTTCGAGGGCGTATGCGTTCTGCTTGTCCGTGATTGGGAGCACCACGGCCTGCACGGGCGCCAGCCACACCGGGAAGGCACCGGCGTAGTGCTCCACCAGGATGCCGAAAAAGCGCTCCACTGAACCGAACAGCGCGCGATGCACCATCAGCGGCTGGTGCGCCTGCCCGTCCTCGGCGATGTACTTCAAGCCGAAGCGGCGCGGCAGCGTGAAATCGAACTGCACGGTGGAAAGCTGCCACAGACGGCCGATCGCATCGACGAGCTTGACGTCGATTTTCGGGCCGTAGAACGCCGCTTCGTCCGCCATGACCTTCACGTTCATGCCGATGCGCTCCGTCGCTTCGCGCAGGGCGTTTTCAGCCAGCGTCCATTGTTCCGGCTCGCCGTCGTACTTGCCGCTCGCGCCGCCGTCCCAGGTGGACAGCTCGGCTTCGTAGCGGTCGAACCCGAAGGCGTTTAGCGTATCGACGGCGAATTCGAGGCAGCTCACCACTTCGTCGACGATCTGTTCCGGCGTGCAGAAGATGTGCGCGTCGTCCTGTGTGAACCCGCGCACCCGCAGCAGGCCGTGCATCACACCGGAGCGCTCGTAGCGATAGACCGTACCGAGTTCGCCGAGCCGCACCGGAAGGTCCCGGTAGCTGCGCTGCCGGTCGGCGTAGATCAGAATGTGGCCGGGGCAGTTCATCGGCTTCAACTGATACTCCGCGTCGTCGAGTTCCATGCGCGAGAACATGTTCTCGGAATAGAAATTCGCGTGGCCCGAGGTCTTGTAGAGATCGATGCGGGCGATGTGCGGCGTGTAGACGAGCGAATAGCCGCGCGCTACGTACTGGTTGCGCATCCAGTCTTCAAGCAGCTTGCGCACGGTGCCGCCCTTGGGATGAAAGAAGATCAGGCCGGGTCCGGCGAGTTCCTGGATGCTGAACAGGTCGAGTTCCCTGCCGAGCTTTCGGTGGTCGCGCTTTTTGGCCTCTTCGAGCTTGTGCAGGTACTCGTCGAGTTCCTTCTTCGTGAAGAAAGCCGTGCCGTAGATGCGCTGCAACTGCTGGTTCTTCTCGTCACCCTTCCAGTACGCGCCCGCGACGGAAAGCAGCTTGAACGCCTTGAGGCGAGACGTGGAGGGCACGTGCGGGCCGCGGCAGAAGTCGATGAAGTGCGGGCCCAGTGTGTACTCAGAGAACACTTCGTCGGCCTTCTCAGTGATCAGTTCGATTTTCATCGCCTGATCGGCGTACTTTTCGAGGCCGGCATGCTTGGGCGTCATGACACGCTCATAGGGCAAGTCGCGCGCCTGGATTTCCCGCATGCGCTCCTCGATCTTTTCCAGGTCTTCGGGCGTGAACGGCGTCTCGCGCTGGAAGTCGTAAAAGAAGCCGGCATCGGTGGGGGGACCGATTCCGAGCTGCGTTTCCGGAAACAATTCGAGCACGGCGGCGGCGAGCAGGTGCGCCGTCGAGTGGCGGTAGACTTCGAGGGCCTCGGGGTTCTTGCTGGTGAGGATCTCGACCGCGGCGTCGGTTTCGAGCGGCCGCGTCAGGTCGCGCAGTTCTCCGTTGACGCGGGCCACGATAGCAGCTTCGGCAAGGCGGGGGCTGATGCTGGCGGCGACATCCAGAGGGCTGCTGCCGGCCGGCACGAACTTCTGGCTGCCGTCCGGCAGAGTCACGGTGATCAAACTCATATACGTAATCTTTTATGATAGCGCCTCGGCTACGCGCGCCTCCGCGAACGTGGCCATGTCACTGTAGAGGCGGACGGCCGTTTCGAGCAACGCGATGCCCAGCGCGGCGCCCGTTCCCTCGCCGAGGCGAAGGTCCAGTTCGAGCAGCGGGCGCGCCCCGAGCGCCTTCAGCATGCGCCCGTGGGCGCGTTCGGCGGAGCGGTGGGAATAGAAAGCGATCTCTTCGACACGCGGTTCGAGAACGCGCGCCGCCAGCATCGCGGCGCAGGAGATGAATCCGTCGATCATCACCGGCAGGCGATGCGCGGCCGCTCCCATAAGGAAGCCGGCCATCATGGCGATTTCGAATCCTCCCACGGCCGCCAAGGCGCCCACGGCATCCGCCGGATCGGGAGTGTGCAGGGCCAGCGCCCGGCGGATGACGGCGGCCTTGCGCGCCACGGCTTGCCGGCTGAGACCGGTGCCGCGACCCGTGGCGGCGGTGGGCGTCACGCCGGCGAACACGCAGAGCAGCGCACTTGCCGGGGTCGTGTTGCCGATGCCCATCTCGCCCAGTCCGGCAATGTCGAATCGGCGCGCGGCGAGAGCGGCCAGTTCGCGCCCTCGTTCCAGGGCAAGTTCCGCCTGCTCCCGGGTCATGGCCGGAACGCGCGCGAAGTTTCGCGTGCCGAAGTCGATCTTGCAATCAACGACACCCTTTTCCCCGGGCGCGTTTACACCGGCGTCCACGATGATCGGCTCGATGCCGAAGTGGCGGCAGAGAACAGAGATGGCCGCCCCGCCGCGCAGGAAGTTGCGCACCATTTGCGGCGTCACCTCGGCAGGATAGGCGCTGACACCTTCAGCCGTCACACCGTGATCCGCGCAGAACACGTACATCGCCTTGCGGGCAAGCGACGGCATGGCCGTGCCGCGGATCACGGCGTAGCGAGTGGCAGTCTCTTCGAGCAGTCCCAGGCTGCCTTGCGGTTTGGTGAGTGCGTCCCAGCGGGCGCGCACGGCGGCAGTCAGATCAGGTTCGGTCATGAGGGAGGGAGAAAGTCAGAACTTCACAGTAGTGCTGATGGAAGCCCAGCGGTTCGGGACCACCCAGCCAGTGCGAGAGCACGGAATTCACGGCCGCGTGGGCGACCACGGCAATGGGCGCTTTCGCGGCAAGGATCCGGGGCCACATCCGTTCCAGGCGGGCGACAAATGCGTCCCATGGCTCACCACCGGGTGGGGTCACACCGAACCAGTCTTTTTCTTTGGCGGCGACCAGGTCGGGCCAGCGCCGTTGAATGTCTTTCCAGTACAAGCCGTCCCATTGGCCGAAGTCAATTTCGGCCAGTTCCGGCAAGACGATGGGCGGCTTCAAGTGAAGCGCCGTATCGACCGCCCGCCGCAGCGGACTCGAGAACACCGTCTGGACGCGCAGAGAGCTCAACTGAGCCGCGGCAAGCTGCCCCCTGGCGGTTAACAGCGAATCGGTGCGTCCCAACAGGACGCCGCAGTCCTCGGGTTCGGCGTGCCGGATCAGGTAGAGAGTTCGCACGCCAGCACCACCAGAGAGAGACATTCGGAGACCTGTGCGGTGGCGCCGAGGCAGTCGCCTGTGACGCCCCCCAGCCTGCGCACGAACCACGCACGCGCCGCCGCCACGAGAAGGGCGTTGAACGCGATCAGGAAAATCGCGGACGGCCCTGCGAGCGCTGCCGCTGCCGCGCCAAGCATGAGCGCGATTCCGGGCAGCCGCAGGGTTGCGATGAACGCAGCGCCCAGGCCATCGCCCGCGGGCGGCGCCGTCCACGCCAAGCCAACCATCGTGGCGCGGGAGAGTGCAGCGGCGGCCGCAAGTGCCGGAACCGGCGCAGCCACAAGGCTCAACGCCTGCCACCTGACAAGAATGCTGAACACGATCGCCAAAACCCCGTATGCGCCAACGCGGCTGTCCTTGAGAATATCGTGTATCCTCTCCGGAGTCCGGCCAGCGCGGACGGCGTCGGCTACGTCGGCGAGGCCGTCCTCATGCAGGCCGCCAGTCGCAGCAGTGAGCAGCACCAGGGCGACCGCGGCGCCGAGTGGTCCCGGGATCGCGAGGACCACTGCGCCCGCGCCTGCCCCGAGCGCAACGCCGACCAACGGAAACCACGGGGCGGATGCTCCGGGCGGCGCAGTCGCACCGCGTACCGGGATCACCGTGAGGAATTGCACCGCTCCCAGCAGACTGCGCATCACTTCACCCGCAGCGGGACGCCGAACACCATCCAGTACACCTCTATCGCGCGCGTGGCGGCCGCCTGGTTGACGTTTCCAGCCGCATCGCGAAAGCGTCTGGCGAGAGCGTTCTCGGGGACAATCCCGCATCCGGTTTCGTTCGTCACCAGGATCACGGCCGCGGGCGCACCCGCGGCGGCGGCGACGAGATCCCCACCGAGCGCTTCCGGATCGCTGCCGGCGAGCAGGTGATTGCTGACCCACAACGTCAGGCAGTCGACGAGGATTGCGTCGAAGCTCCCGCCGATCCGCTCCAGAAGCTCCGCGACGTCAAGTGGTTCTTCGAACGTCGTAAACGAAGGATCGCGTTCGGCACGGTGGCGCGCGATGCGTTCTTCCATCTCCGCGTCCAGCGCCTGTGCGGTCGCGACGAACGCGAGGTTCGAGCCGCGCTCTCGGGCGAGGGCCAGCGCGTGGCGGCTCTTGCCTGATCGCGCGCCGCCGCCCACAAGGATCAGAGCCACAGCGACCTCCGCCGCGAGCGCAGGAGCCAGATGAAGAACGGCCCGCCCAGCAGCGCTGTCAACACACCGACGGGGATTTCCGCGGGCGCCAACACCGTCCGGGCGACTGTGTCGCAGATTGCGAGGAATGCCGCGCCGAGAAGGAGGCTGCACGGCAGCAGCAACCGGTGGTCGGCGCCGAAGCGCATGCGCAAGGCATGCGGCACGATCAGGCCGACAAAGCCGATCGGTCCGGTGAACGCCGTAACGAGTCCGGTGAGCAGCGAACCGGCGAGATAGCCGAACCGCAGAAGCCATTGCACATCGACGCCGCGGGACTCAGCCCACTCCTCGCCGACGGCCAGCAGGTTCCATTCGCGCGCCTTCCACAGCACGAAACCGGCGACCGGGACCACGACGGCGAGCAGCGAGGCCAGCGTCTTCAGATCAACCGGATCGATCCCACCCATGAGCCAGCGCGTGATCGAGAACGACTGCATGAGCGTGGCGAAACTGTGGAGGAACAGGATGAGGGCCAGGCAGATGCTGTTGATGGTCACGCCGGCCAGGAGGAGTGTAAAGGAGGACATGCGCGCTCCTTCCGAGCCGAGGTGCAGCACGAGGCCCAGCACCAGCGCCGCACCGATGATTGCGCCGAGCCAGTGTACCGGAAACGGCAACGCAAGCCGGAATCCGAGGAGGATGGAGCAGACCGCGCCGAGCGCCGAGCCGCTGGATACGCCGAGCGTGTAAGGCGTCGCGAGGGCGTCGCGCAGGAGCGCCTGGAATAGCGCGCCGGCGAGCGACAGGCACGCCCCGGCGATCATGGCGAGGATTACGCGCGGCAGACGCAATTCGAAGAGTACTTCGCGGTCTGGCGAGATGCCGGCGAGCGCCCGCGGCAGGCTCGCGCTGGACGAACCGATCAACGGCGCCACAAGCAAGACGAGGGCTGCAATCGCGGAGCACACCGCGAGGGCGGTGAGGACGCGGCGGCGGGGGGCGGATTCAACCGGCATACAATATCCACTGCCGGCCATCGGCCTCAGCCACACGCGCGGTGACACCGAACACTGACTGGATGCGTTCGGCCGAGAGCGCCTCGCCAGGGACCGCATCGGCGGCGACAGCGCCGCCATCCAGCAGGATCACGCGGTCGCTGTAAGCTGCCGCCAGATTCAGGTCATGGGTGACAGCCACGACCAGCATCCCTTCGCCGCACAGCCTGCGCAGGAGTTGATAGAGCGCAATCTGATGGCGCAGGTCGAGCCAGGTGGTGGGCTCGTCGAGCAAGAGCACCCGGGGCGTTTGCGCCAAGGCCGCGGCAAGGATCACGCGCTGCTTCTCGCCTCCGCTGAGCGTGCGGAAATCACGCTTGCGGAATGCGACGGCGTCGGTCAGGGACAGCGCGCGGTCTACCTCACGCCAGTCGGCGTCGGATTCGAACAAACCGTCGCAGTAGGGCGTGCGGCCCATGAGCACCACCTGTTCAGCGGTAAACGGAAACTCGACCTTCAGGCTCTGCGGTACAAACGCCACGTCGCGCGCCAGCGCACGGCGAGTCCACTGGCGGACATCGCGTCCGCCAAAACGGCAAGTTCCGGAGAAGCCCGGCCGCAGGGCGGCTAGGATTCCGAGCAGCGTCGACTTGCCCGCGCCGTTCGGTCCGGCGAGCGTGACCAGGCTGCCGGGACTGAGGTCCAGCGTGACGCCTCGCAGGATCTCCGCGGCGCCGTAGCGCATGCACACGCCTTGGAGTTCGTAGAGCGCGCTCACAGTCCCGCCTCTGGATGGATCATGCGGGCGAAGGAAAGCGCCGCATCGACGACGCGGGGTCCTGGCACGACATAGATGTCCGACGCGATGGCATGCACGCGGCGTTCCCGGACCGCTCGCAACGCCGGTTGCCTCGCCCACAAACCTTCGACGGCGCGCATCTGCGCGGGAGTGACTTGGGCGGTGTCCGCCATGTCACCCATGTCCAGGATGACGTCAGGGTTCCGGCTGAGGACCTCTTCGAGCGAAATCTTCGGGTAGGGCGTGGCGGCATCCTCGAAGGCGTTTCGGGCGCCCGCAATGGAGAACAACTCGTTGAGATAGGAACCGGATCCAACGGCGATCAGGCCGCGGAGGCTGCCGGGCTCGCGCCCCACGACAAATAGGACGTCGCGGCGGGGCAGCGTCTTCGTCACGTCGGCGATACGACGGAGTTCGTTTTCGATCCGCTGCCGCAAGCTGCGCCCACGTTCCGGCACTCCGGCCGCGGCGGCGATGCGCTCCATCGTCTCGAGTGTTGTGGCAAGATTGCCGTGTTCGACCTCAAGGACATTGAGACCCAGACGCGCCAGCACCTGCTTCGGCGAAGAGGGGACCTTCTGGACGATGACGAGATCCGGCCGCAGCGCCAGGACCGTCTCCGCGTTCGGACGCAAGTAGGACCCGACGTTCGTCTTCCGCCGGGCTTCGGGCGGATAGTGGCAGTATTGCGAGACGCCCGCGACGCGATCCCCTAAGCCGAGCGCGTACAGGGTCTCGGTCGAACTGGGTGCGGTCGAAACAATGCGCAGCGCTTCGGAGTGCAGAAGCGCGCAGAACGCAAGGGCCAGCAACATCAACCGCGCCACGAGAACTCCTTCCACGCGCGGAGGAGCGCGTCGTTCTCGACCCGGGTACGGACGGCAATCCGCACGCTGGGTGAGGGAACGCCCGGCCAGCCTTCGCAATCGCGCACGAGGATGCGGCGCTGAAGAAGGTGCGCTGCCAATGCTTGCGCCGGGTAGGCGAGGCGGACGAACACGTAGTTCGCACACCCCGGCTGCGGCTCAACACCCGGTAGCTCCTGCAGAGCGTGCATGAGAAACGCCCGTTCCTGACCGACACAGTCGAGAGTACTGGCTGCGTGAGCCGTGTCCGCGAGGGCCGCCAGCGCGGCTTCCGAGGCCAGGACGTTGACCTGCCACGGCGGACGGGTCTGGCGCATCTGCGGCGCGTCTTGCGCGATCAGGGCACCAAGGCGCAGTCCCGGCAGCGCGTAGAACTTGGTCAGCGAGCGCAGCACGTAAAGGCCGGGCCGCGCAAGCGCCATCGAGGGCAGTCCCGTGAATTCAAGGAACGATTCGTCCAGCACCACGGGATGGCGCGTTCTCCGCAGCCAGGACTCGAGAGCCAGAGGCGTTCCGGTAGGATTGAGCGGCTGCGTCAGGACCAGCAGACCGTCCTCCGGCCAGGCGGACGGGTCGGCGGCCGGCACCTGCGCCGCCTCCGGAAAGGCACGGTGGAACTCGGAGAACACTGGGACGGCCAGTGTGACTTTCGGAGCCTGCAGGTAGCCCGCGAGGAAGTGGATCAGTTCACTGGCGCCGTTGCCGGGCACGATGCATGGGGCTGGAACCTTCCACGCATCCGAGAGCGCGCGAAGGAGTGTGGCGGACTCGCGCTCTGGATAGTGCACGATACGGCCGATGCCGCGGCAGATGGCCTCGTTGACGCCGGGGGCGGGTCCCAGCGGATTGATGCTGGCGCTGAAGTCGAGCACGTCCCGCCAGTCCCAGCCGTGCTCACGGCTGACCGCGAAGATGTTGCCCCCGTGAGTGACCTCCATTGCAGGCATCATCCCATGACCAGAACGAGAATCCCCAGGAAGAGCAGGGCGGTCGCATAGAGCAGCCGTCGCGCTGTCCGGAAAACATCGAGCGACAGCGGCGCCAGCGGGTCTCCCAGAAACGGCTTTTCGCTCGGCACACCCTGGTAATGATTCAGACCGCCAAGGCGGACCCCCAGCGCTCCCGCGAACGCTGCCTCGGGGTATCCGGAGTTCGGGCTCGGCTGCCGCGCCGCATCGCGCAGCACCGCGCGCAGGCTGCGGATAGGATGTCCCGACACCAGGCAGACCAGGATGGCCGAGAGACGAGCCGGCGCCCAGTTTGCGATGTCGTCAGCGCGCGCGGAGGCCCAGCCGAAGTCGCGGTAGCGATCATTCCTGTAGCCGACCATGCTGTCGAGAGTGTTGACCGCCTTGTACGCGGCCATGCCCGCGGGTCCCGCGAGTCCGAGGTAGAACAGCGGCGCGATGACGCCGTCGCTCAGATTCTCGGCCACGGTTTCGATGGCTGCGCGCAGGATTTCCGGTTCGTGCAGGTGCGCGGTATCGCGGCCGACAATCCAGGAGAGTTTCTCCCGCGCGCCGTTCAGATCGCCGCGCCGCAGCGCGGACGCCACAAGCGAAGCTTCGTTATCGAGGTCGCGCAGGGCAAGAAGGGAGAAGATCCAATAGACGTTGGCCCAGGGTTGGGTGAGCCAGACGAGCCAGGTCGCCGCACTGACGGCCGTGACCCAGAACAGCGCGCCCGCGAGCCGCAAGGGTAAGCCGGCGGCCCGGAAGATCCGCTCGAGCCGCGTAACGGCCCACCCGAAGCCGCGCACCGGATGCGGCAGCCAGCGCGGATCTCCAAAGAGCAGATCCAGCCCGGCGCCAAGCAGCAGGTCCCGCCTCACAGAAACATCTCCTGGAACAGCGAGGCGTCAGCGTGGGCCTCGAACCAGTCCGCAAGCTGATCGTAAGCGATAGCTTTCTTAAGCGGAGGCGCAACGTCGATGCCGAGCGCTTCCCGCAGGACGGCGGGATGTTCGAAAGCGCCATGCAGATAGGTGCCGAGGCAGTTCCCTACCCGCGCGCCGTCGGGCGTGCCATCGCAGTGACGGGCAAACGGTTCGACCGAGCGGGCGACCTCCGTAAGACCCATATGAATCTCGTACGCGTCGAAGACTGTGCCGGCGGGCGTGACCGCGCGGACGGGACGGGTGGTCTTTTCCTGTGCAAGGACCGTGCGGACCGGCAAGAGCCCCAAACCGGGCGCCCCACCCGCGGCCGACTCCACGCCGTGCGGATCGTCGATCCATTCGCCCAGCATCTGATATCCGCCGCACACGCCAGCGATGCAGGCCCCGGATTCCCGCTGCGCCTGAATCCAGCCATCGAGTCGTTGTTCGCGCAGCCAGGCAAGGTCGCCGAGGGTGTTCTTGGAACCTGGGAGGAGCACCACGTCGAAAGGTTCCGCAATGGGACGCGAGATCCAGCGGGCCATCGGCAGCAGGCGGAAATCGGTGAAATTGGCGATACGTGGCAGCCGCAGGATCGCGACCCTGGGACCGCCATCCTGAGGCGCTGCGTCCTCGAGCGATACGGAGTCCTCCGCATCGATTGTGACGCCGTCGAGGTACGGGAACACGCCGAGGCAGGGCTTGGCTGTCCGCTGCTCCAGGATGCGCACGCCATCCTGGAAGAGCGAGGGGTCGCCGCGGAAGCGGTTGACGGCGAACGCGCGCACCAGCGCCCGGTCGTCTTCCTCCAGTAACGAGAGCGTCCCGATGATCGAGGCGAAGACGCCGCCGCGCTCAATGTCGGCGACTAGCAGTGCCGGGACACCCAGTCGCCGCGCCAGCCCCAGATTCACCAGGTCGCGCGAGCGCAGGTTCAATTCAGCCGCTGATCCGGCGCCCTCCATCACGATGAAATCGAAGCGCGCGGCAAGCCTTTGGTAGGAGGCAACGACGCGATTCAGCAGGAAATCGAAGTGCTCGTAGTAGTCCCGCGCAGACAGCGTCCGCCAGACCCGGCCGTCTACGACAACCTGAGAGCCGCTGGCTGAGGTGGGCTTCAGCAGGATGGGGTTCATGTCCGGCTCGGGATCGAGCCCGCATGCCTCCGCCTGTACCGCCTGGGCGCGTCCGATCTCCCCGCCTCCGGGACACGCGCAGGCGTTGTTCGACATGTTCTGCGCCTTGAACGGGGCTACCTTCAGTCCACGCCGGCGAAGAGAACGGCAGATCGCGGTGGCCGTCCAGCTTTTGCCGGCATGCGACGAGGTCCCGACCACCATCACAGCGCGCGCACTCACGCGTTCTCCTCCGTCCATTCGCGGATCCCGTGCGCGGTGGCGTCGAGAACAGCCCGTCCGATCACGGAACCAATGGCGGTGTGCATGCCCGCATACGGCGCCTCTGGTTCCCCGCACGGGCTGGCAAGGACGATGCAATCAGTGCCGGTTCCCGTGGCCCCGCGGCCGGAGACGCGGCTGACCGTACCCGACTCGAGCATCGCGGCCGTACGCGCCGAAGCCGCAAGACACAGAGCCTCGAGGGCGGCGGACTCCGACAGCGGCGTGCTGATCCGGACCAGCGTATTGATGGTGGAGCAACGCGCCTCCCCCGGCGGGTCCCCGGCGCGCAGGGCGTTGCTGAGCCCAACAGTGACGATGGCGTCGCACGACAGCGCACCGTGCGACGCCATCGCGCGAACCCAGGCAGGACGCCGCGTCGTCATCATGCCGGCGGCGGTGGCGAGCCCCGCAGCCGTCATGCGAGCTTGGAGGAAACCCCGCGCGTCCGCACAGCCGCGCAGCTCGTCCACTTCGAGGAAGAGCCACGCGACCGTATCGGTCACCGCGCATCCGCCGTTGACCACCGCCCAGCTCCAACACGTGTGAGGCGCGCCGAGATGAGCGATCAACCAGGGAAGGCGGGGTTCGAGCGTCATCAGAACAAATAGCTCAGGCCGGCGACACCCCAGATGCCTGGGGTGCGGAAGCCATTTTCGTAGTAGCGGTGGTTGAACACATTGGAAATCCTCCCGGAGACGCGCAACGTGCCGTGCTCGGACAGAGGGTAATCATACTGCGCGCCGGTATCGAGCTTGCGGCCCCCGGGGAAGAGGAACGCACGGCTCGACAGGAGGAATGGGTGTTCGCTGACCATCCACAGGTCGGCGACGAAATTCAGACGCCGCGTGAGACGCTGCATGAGAACCGCCGTGAACTGATGGTCGGAGATAAGCGGCGCTTTGAAGAAATCGCCGCCGATGACGGTCGACGTCCGCTGGTCGCTGTTCGTATGGGTGTACGAGCCCGTGATCGAGGTGCCCCGCCAGGGTGTTGCTTCGACGCTCAGCTCGACACCGCGCGCGAGGCCGGCGCCCGTGTTCCGGTAGCCCCCGAAGCGGCCGAACGGGTCGGTCTCGGGGGAGATGAATCCGCTGAAGTCGAAGAAAATTACCTCCTGCAGGCTCGTATAGAAATGCGTGGCGCTGACGCGGACGCGCTGCCCGGCCAGGTACTGGTCGATGCCCCAGTCAAAGGCAAGCGAGCGTTCCGGACGCAGGCGCGGGTCGCCAAGCGCTGAAAAGAAGCCGTCGAAGAAGCTGGCGCCGACCCGCTCGTAGATGGACGGCGCGCGGTAGCCGTTCCCGGCGTGCGCACGAAACTTCGTTGAAGTGCTCGGGACCAGGTAGGCGACCGCCGCGTCACCGGTGCGCGCAGCCGGTAGAGCGCCCAGACGCAGCCCTGTATAGGGTCCGGTTCCGGTGAAGGTGGGCTGCCGCAGAGAGAATGCCTGGTAGCGGCCGGCGAGCGCCACCATCAGGCGGTCCCCGAGAAAGCGGCTTTGCGTGGCGAAGAAGGCAGCGTTGCTACGCTGGCTCGCGTCGGCGCGATAGGTCTGGGTCGGGTCTGAATACGGGTTGGCGTAGGCTTCGCGTTCGAACTCCCAGCCGCCTGTCAGCGTCAGTGCGCGGGAGGCGACCCAGTCGCCGCGAAGCTGGAGGGTGTCGATGCCGCCGTTGATCCGGGTGGAGGTGGAGAAGGCCGGCTCGAACCGGACACCTGCTGGACCGTCGCGAAAATGGCGCCGCGACTCGACGCGCTGGTAACTGGCGCGCCAGCCGAACGAGGGTGCCACCTGGTGCGTCCACAGAAGCGCGGCAGTGGCAAAGCGGGATGCGCGCTGGTTATCGGGATCGGCCAGATTGGGGACGAAGTTCGCGTCGCCAAAGGTGAATGGTTGACCGCTCTCGATCCGGCGCTGCTGGTCGAGCGGCAGGGGGCGGGCACGGATTGGCCCGCCCGGGGGGAACTGAGCCGCCGGCGCGGCGTACGGGGAGTCCGTGAGGATCGCGAAGCTGTCGCCAGCCCAGATGCGGCCCGAGAGGCTGGCGGCGGCTACGGGACGCCACTGCAGCGCCGCATGCACCGTGCTGTTGCGGAACGGCTGGTCGGTGTCGACGCCGCGGGTCACGTTGAGGTGCTGCAGGCCGAGGTTGAATCCGAGCGCACCCGTGCGCGATCCTCCGGCGAGTCGCATCTGGCCGCGCGCCACCCCCAGTCCGCCACCTTCCGCAAGGACCTGGCCGTGCAGTGGGCCGCCCCCGGCATCGCTCACGACGTTGACGACGCCCCCGATAGCGTTGCTTCCATAGAGGGACGCACCTGTGCCGCGCAGCACCTCGACGCGCTCGGTCCCGGCGAGAAACAGGTTCTCCAGGAATGGGGACGCGTCTCCTTGCGTGGTGGCGGCGTCGCGGAAGCGGAGACCATCGATGGTCACGGCGGTATCGTGGGTACGCAGGCCGCGGCTCAGAATCCGCGTGAAAGCGCCCGGTCCGCCAAGCGACTGGACGCGAAGGCCGGGCACGGTTTGAATCGCGTCGGTCACCGAAAACTCGCCGCGGGCGCTGGCTTCATTGGCGGTCACGATGTCGAGCGCACGGGCGACCTCCTGCGACGACTGGGCAGTCGCGGCAGCTGTGACCGTGACGCGGGTGGCGACACGGGCCAGGTCCAGGGTGAGATCCAGGGTGCGCGCTTCGTCTTCGCGCAATTCGGCGGCAGCGGACGCTTCCGCCGCTCCGTCCATGGACGCGTCGATCAGGTAGCGGCCGGCGGGTAAACGTTCCAGCCTGTACAGGCCCTGATCGTCGCTGCGCACGGTCTGCCGCAAGGCTCCGTCCCGTGCGTAAACCGTGACGGTGGCGCGCGGCGCAGCGCGGCCATCCGGGTCAAAAACCGTTCCTGAAATCGTGGCTGCGTGAGCCGTGGATACTACGAATACAAGCGCGAGGACGCGATGTGGCATCCCTTGCCCTTCCCTCGAAGGCCGAGTGACAGAAGATCCGTGTGGGTCACGGGTGCGGGCAGGTCTTCGGACTTGTGGGCGGCCTGCTCAGCCTACTGGCCGTCGCTTCCCAGTTCCTTTGGAACCAGTGCTTGATGACGGCGGTCGTTCCCACTTACCGCTGCGGGGCAGTCCCGGACTTGCACCGGGTTCCCTCTTGCGACGCCCGCGTGGACTCACGGGCGAACCAGCACCCCTTGAGAGTACAGCAGGGTCGAGGCGGCGTCAATTCCGCCAGCGCACCGTGATGTGGTACATTCCTGCACCGCGCTGTGGATCCTCGATGCGAATGCGGACGGCATCGTCATCGCCCGGCGCGACCAGTTGGACACGCCCACGGCCGGAACGCTTCTCGACTTCGAACTGCGCTTCGCCGTACCACGGCGGATCGGCGGTGCATTTCGATGTGCCATCGAGGGTGTCAGTCCCGCGCACGGTCAAGTACTCCGTCCAGTCAGGCTCCAGCAGGACTTCCACAGTGTCATCGACGGTCAGGCGGATCTCACAGGAACCCTCCAGCACCGCGGCCGTAGCCGGCGCCGACTCCGGAGGCTTCCGGTCGGCCTCGGTGATCGCCGGCAAGGCTTCGGTGGGGAACGCCGTCCGGGGCGGTTCGCCGATAGCGAGGTACGGATTGTAGACGTAATCCAACGAGAATGGCTTGTCCTTCGGGAAGGTCAGGTTGACAGACACTCCATAGGCGGGATCCAGACCCCACTGGCCGGTCGCGAGCGCGCGGGCGCGCTGCGTCTTCACGTCATGCCAGCCCCAGAAGGGTTTGGCCTTGTTCGCTCCGTGTTTCCTGCCCAGGAAGGCTCCGGAGATGCGCTGATTCGGGTGAGCAGGCCGGTTGCCGACGGGTTGGTATACGTACCAGGCATCGAAGGTCCGTCCCTCCCATTGGTCGCCCAGCAACGACTTCTCCCACCAGTGCTGGCGGATCGGCAAGAGATCGTACCCGACAAGGCGATCGTTGGCATGCTTCGGACGCTCCGCCACGCCTTTGTAGATGTAGGTGACGCCGGTGTTCGACTTGAACTCCATCCGCCTGCTGTCGTAGAGAGACTGCTTCTGCGTGCTGCCAAGCACACCGTGGCCGCCCGACTCGATGAAGGCGATGGGGTGGTTTTCCTTCCAGAAATCGATGCCGCCGTCGATGTCGTGCACGCCGTCACGGATGGAGCGGTCGTTTGTAAACGAGTAGATGTTGTTGTGCGCCAGCGTCTCCATCGTCTCCAGGACGCCGAACGGGCTGCCATCCTTGCGCACCGTGAGAATCAGGCCTTCGTTGTCGTTCTCGTGGCAGGTGCCGACGACGCAGTTGTCTGAATAGTCGCGGGCGTGGAACGTGTTGTAGTGCAGGAACCAGTGCGTCCCGGTCTCGGCAACTCCGTAGTAGACGTACGCCTGGGATGAACCTTCTTCAAGCCGATCCCAGTTGTTGTCTCCATGCCAGTCGGAGTCAAGATCGAACCGGCAGAGGTAGTCGGACTTCGGCTCCCACCAGGTTTCCTGGGCGTACATTGGCGCATAGTGTTCGGCAAGCGCCCGGTATGGTTCGTCCAGCCGGGTCTCCGGGGGAAAATCGTGGAGTTCCGGCTTGATCCGGGTGGGAGCGTCCGGGGTGACCTCGATCTGGACCTCGGCGGAGAACCGGGTGAGGGTGACTTCGATCGTGTAGGTGCCCGGGGCCTCGGGGGCCGTGTAGAGGACGCTGTCCTTCACGTTGTATTGCGCCACTCCCCGGCGCAAGATGTTCGACCAAAGCGAATTGCCGGTCTCCAGATAGCTCTCGCTACTGCCCTGGAACAGGAAGGGCTTGGAGAACCACCCGCCGTTTTCTTTTACCCGGACGGTCCAGCCGGTCTGCTGGACCCGGCCCTGGCGCTTGCCGGAAGAGGTCTCAACCTCGCCGTCGGCCAGCACCTGAATCACTGCGGTCTCGAACGGCCGGATCTTGAGAGTGGCCGGCTCGACGCGCAGCCGGAGTCCGGTGACCGTGGTGTTGGCTGACAGGGGCAGCGCCAGCGCGCAAAGAGTGAGAAGCCTTGTGGAGAGAGTCACGACCCGCTAGGATTTGTCCGCGGAGGACGCAGCAGCGGGAGCCGCCGGTTTCGATTCCGCCGGCTTGGCGCTCGCATCGCCGCCGGAGCCGGATTTGGCCGGGGCCGCCTCACCCTCCGCCTTGCCGTTCTTGGCCGTCTCGCCGGACTTGCCGCCGCGGGCATAGTCCGTGATGTACCAGCCGGTCCCCTTGAACTGCAGCGCGGGAGCGGAGATGAGTCTCTCGACGGTGCCTCCGCACGCTTCGTGCATGGTCAGCGGGAGGTCGCTAAACTTCTGCATGACCTCGAAGGTGTCTCCGCAGGACTGACACTTGTATTCGTAGAGTGGCATACCGAACAAGAAATCTTGAGAAGGAGAACTGTCAGTCTTGAGTATAGCCGAGGAGGCAGGGGGTGTGGGGCGGTTCAGCCGCCCCACGGGAGGCAGAGCCTACTTCTTCTTCTTCCTGGCGGGCGCCTTCTTGGCGGGCGGCGGGGGCGCTGGCCAACCCTCGATTTTGTCACGGCTCTCGACTTCGAACACCACGTTGAACGGCTCCTTGGTGAACTCGGTGGGCACGCCCTCGAACATGATCTCCGTCCCGGCATCGGCCTTGTTGGCCATCGCCGTCTCGAGCTTCAAAGTGATTTCGGGCGTCTCCTTGTCCATGATGGCGACCTTGATCTCCTTGGGCCGTGCTTCCGGCGTGCCCGAAACCACCCAGCCTCGCAACTGCGGAATGGCAGCGTTCTTCATCTGGCCTTCGAAATACTGTTCGCCGTTGTCTGCGATCAACTGGTCCTTGATGTTCTTCCAAAGGGCCAGCCGCGGGTTACTCTCGGCGAACTCGCGCTCCTTCTTCGCCGCGACTTCGGCTTTCGTGTCCCAGTGGAAACCGGGGTCGGGGAACGTCTTGGCCTTGCCGAGAGCGCGCAGTTCCTCGATACCCTCGCTCGATCCGCGATACGTGTTGTAGAACTTCACGAAGTAGTCGTCGACCGGCTTCCGGTTGGCGGGCGGAAGTTCGCCCTGGCCGGTCAACGATGCGGCGCGCGCCAGATGGTGCAGAACCTCAGACTGGCGGTCCACGTTTTTCGTTTCGAGAACCTGCTGGTAGATCGCCATGCCGAGGCTGTAGGAAACCTGGGCGAAGTTGGGAGTCATCTCCAGCACCTTGCGGTATTGCTTCTCGGCCTCGGCCCAGTTCTTGCGCTGCGCCGCGATGAAGCCCAGGGTCTTGTAGGCCACAGCATCCGTGGTCGCTTTGGCTTTGGCCCAGTCGGCATCGGCGACATTGGCCGGCTTCTCGGCCGAGAGCAAACCCTGTGCCGCCTTCTCCCCGGTGGAGAGTGTATCGTCACTGACCGGCTGCGTCTCGGCCAACAGCGTCAGCCAATAGAGAGCGTTGATGTCCTTGGGGTTGTCGGCGACGATCTGTTTCGCAGTGTCCCACATCTTGTTGGGCTGGTTGAGGTCTTTGTAGGTCAGCAGATAGAACTGCTGCCGGGCGCTCTTGTAGTCGGACTGGGGATACTTCTCCGCCCAGGTGTTGAGAGACTCCAGCTTCTTCTGGGGGTTGGCTTCCTTGGTGATGGCTTCGTACAGGTCGTACTCGGCGCGATCCTTCCACTGCGGACCCTGCTGCTGGGCGCTGACGGCGCCGGCGGCAAGAAGGGAAACGAGAGCGATTCCGAAGATCTTCGTCATGAGAGAACGGTGATGCGACACTATCAGCCTCCAAACACCCACTTTACACAATGTCAGCCTTGGGCCTGCCGAGCGGCGCTCGAAGGGCGTTCACCCCTGTGCCGTAGTCCGCCAGTGGGGGCATTTGCGGAGTATACCCGACTTAATCTGCCTCCGCAACTTTGGACGCCGCCCGCCGCCACATTGTTTCCGGTCACCGGAAAACGCTCCGGGGAGCAGGTTCCGGGTGTGCTAGAATTCGCCAATTCCATGCGTGTCATCGATCTGGCGATCGTGGTGGTCTACCTGATCGGCATCACGCTCTTCGGAGCGCGGTTCCGCCGCAGCCAGAAGGACCTCAAGACGTACTTCCTCGGAGGCCGCACCGCTCCCTGGTGGGCGATCGCTCTGTCTATCGTCTCGGCCGAAACCAGCACTCTTACCATTATTGGCACGCCGGCGCTGGCGTTTGGAGGCAACCTCGGCTTCCTGCAACTCGTGCTTGGCTACCTGGTGGCCAGAGTCGTGATCGTGCTCCTGTTCCTGCCGCACTACTTCCGCGGCGAGATGTACACGGCCTACGAGCTGATGCGCCGCCGCTTCGGAGAACGGCTGCGCCGCGCGACCGCCGTGACGTTTCTGATCACCCGGGCGCTGGCGGAAGGGGTCCGCGTGTTCGCCATTTCGATCGTGATCTCGATCGTTCTGGGAACCGGGGAGGTGGCGTCGATCGCTCTGATCACCGCGCTCACCTTGTTCTATACCTTCGAAGGCGGGATGACCGCGGTGATCTGGACCGACGTCGTGCAGATGGTGATCTACGTGACGGGGGCCGTCGTCAGTTTCTTTGTGATTTTGAACCACATTCCGGGAGGCTGGGAGCACGTGGTCGCGTCGGCGGCGCCGCTAGGCAAGTTCCAGGTCTTCGACTTCCAGTTCGCACTGTCCAGCGAGTTCTTCTCGACAACATACACCTTCTGGGCAGGACTGTTGGGGGGCTGCTTCCTGACCACCGCCAGCCACGGCACCGACCAGTTGATGGTCCAGCGCCTACTCGCGGCGCGCTCCCAGGGACAAAGCGCCGTGTCCCTGCTGTCCAGTTGGATCGTGATCTTCTGCCAGTTCCTGCTGTTCCTGTTGATCGGTGTGTCGCTCTACGTGTTCTACACCGACGCGAACCTGCCCCCGCCGCATCCGCCGGACCGCCTATATCCGCAGTTCATCTGGACGTATCTCCCGGTCGGAGTCGCGGGTCTGGTGATCGCGGCGATTCTGGCGGCGGCGATGGCCAACATCGCGGCGGCGCTCAATTCCCTGGCCGCGACCACCGTGGTCGATCTGTATAAGCCGCTCTTGGGTCCCGCGGCCGAAACCAAGAGCGACCGGTTCTACCTGCGGCTGGCGCGCGGCGTCACCATCTTTTGGGGCCTGGTGCTCCTCGGCATCGGGATCCTCGCCCGCCAGTGGGGTTCGGTGCTGGAAGCGGGCCTCGCCATTGCGTCGATCCCGTTCGGGGCGCTGCTTGGTGTGTTCCTGCTCGGGGTGCTGACCAGGCGCGTTGGAGAGCGCGACGCTCTGGTCGGCATGTTCGCGGGACTGGCGGCGATCACGTTTGTCCGCTTCGGTACGTCCATCGCATGGACCTGGTACGTCCTGATTGGCACATCGGTCACGTTCTGCGCGGCTTGGGTGGCTGCCCTGCTGAGCGGCCGCAAAGTGGAGGAAATCCGTTGAACCGTCCGCATGTCTCGTTGAGCCGGGAGCTGGGTCCGTGGAGCGCTGCCGCGATCGTCGTCGGCACCGTGATCGGAAGCGGCATCTTTATCGTTCCGAATTTCATGACCCAAAAGGTCGGCAGTCCGGAAATGGTCTTTCTGGTCTGGATTGCCGGCGGGCTTCTGTCGCTGGCGGGAGCGCTGTCGTACGCCGAGTTGGGCGCAGCGATGCCGGGCGCAGGCGGCGAGTACGTCTACTTGCGCGCTGCCTATGGCCCGCTCTGGAGCTTTGTCTACGCCTGGACGCAACTGGCGGTCGCCAAGAGCGCATCCATCGCCACGCTGGCGACTGCGTTTGTGTTGTATCTCGGTCACTTCGTTCCGCAACTGAAGAATGTCATCGCGGTGATCCCGCTGCCGATTGGACGTGATGGGGCACCCCTTGAGATCAATCTGGGCCAGGTCGTGGCCATGGCCAGCATTCTGATTCTGGCCGGGGTGAATTATCTGGGGGTCAAAGTCGGTGGGCGAGTCCAGGTTGTGGTGACCGCTCTTAAGATCGGCCTGATTCTCGGCTTGATTGTGTTCGGCCTGTCCTCGGACCGGGGCAGTTGGGAGAATTTCCAGCAGGCGGCGCCGGCGGCCGGGGGAATCCTGGCATTTTTCGCGGCCCTGCGCGCGGCGCTCTGGGCATACGACGGGTGGAACAACGTGACCATGGTGGCCTCAGAAGTGAAGAACCCCCAGCGGAATCTGCCCCGGTCGCTGATCGGAGGCACATTGACTGTCATGGGTGTGTACCTGGTGGCCAACGCTGCGTATTTCTATGTGCTTCCGGCGCCCGAAGTCGCCGCGAGCGAACTGGTGGCAGCGGACATGATGCGGAAGGCCGGCGGAGACGTCGGCGCGGCTCTCGTCTCGCTCGCCGCGATGATCTCGATTCTGGCGGCGCTGAACGGTTCGATTCTTTCAGGTTCGCGGGTTCCGTATGCCATGGCGGACGATGGGTACTTCTTTAGCGCCCTGGCTCAGGTTCATCCGCGCTTCCATACTCCCGGGGTATCGATCCTTGTTCTGAGTCTTTGGTCGGCAGTCCTGGTACTTTCCGGAGGCTATGACCAGCTGTTCACGTGCGTGATTTTCGCCAGTTGGATCCTCTACGGAATGACGACGGCGTCCGTTCTGGTCTTGCGAAGACGCCAGCCGCACCTCGATCGGCCGTACAGGACACTGGGCTATCCTGTTGTGCCCATTCTGTTTGTACTGATCGCGCTGGGTCTTGTGGTGTCCACCGTGATCGATTCTCCACGGGAGTCTCTGATCGGCGTCCTGCTCATCGCGATAGGCCTACCGTTCTACTCCTACTGGAGCCGCAGGAAGAGGCACCTGCGACCCAATTGAGCCGAAAAATCTGAGGGGGGCCAACTTTGTTCCGTTTTCAGAACAGACTGGACTTGCGATTTCTCGGGAAGTGAGATAGAAAGGCTGTAGGCGAAGATCCAGCAGTTTCCGGGAAATGCCATTTGCCCGGAAACGGTTGGGGCCAGCCACTACAGCAACGGGAGTCATTCATGGACGTAACGAAAATTCTGGCGGAACTCCGCCAGGAAAAAGAGCAGTTAGAAGAGGCGATCATCAGCCTCGAGCGTTTGGCGCGCGGGCGAGGCCGGCGCCGTGGACGTCCGCCAGCCTGGTTGGCTGAACAGCCGAAGCGCCGTGGCCGCCCGCCGGGGAGCAAGAACAAGAGCACCCAGGCAAAGGCCGCTTCCGAATAGGCGCTTACTGGTAGAGCAGGTACATCTGCCGGAGAGCGGCAAAGGCTGACAAGTCCTCCTGCCAGCTTTGGTGAATCGCCCTCGGATCCTCCCCTGAGACGAGGGCGTCGATGGTTCTCTGGCTGCCGATCAATCGGCGATTTCTGGAGAAGTCAATCTGCCCCGGGTAAAGCGCCTGGAGGGCAGCAGCGATTTCGGTGCCCAAGCGGGCGCTGTCCAGTGCGTCTCTTTGAGTGAGCAGAATGCGCACTCCCTCGACGGTGCGCCCCTGCAGCCTGGAAGCCGAAGGCGTGAACCGAACCGGGTAGAAGCGAACCCCTGGAACTTTTCGTGCGTTCAGATAGGACGCAAGCTCCGGGCCTTTCACAAACGCGGCGCCGATCACCTCAAACGGCGTATCGGTGCCGCGCCCAACCGAGTAGTTTTCCGACGATTCCAACATCGCGACGCCGGGATAAAGAATCGCGGCTGTCAGGCTGCGCATGTTGGGTGACGGATCGATCCAGGTCAGACCCGTCGAGTCGAACCAGTCTCCCCGCTCCCAGTGCCGCATCGGCACAACCTGGAGATCCGCGCCGATCTTTTTCTCGTCGTTGAACATGCGCGCCATTTCAGCGACGGTCATGCCGTGGCGCACGGGCATCGGGAAGTAGCCGATGAAGGACGTGAGGTCCTGGTCCAGAATCGGGCCCTGGACATGGACGCCCGTGATGGGATTCGGCCTGTCGAGCACCCAGACAGGGATCTTGTGGCGGGCCGCTTCCTCCATCACGTTGCCCAGGGTCGAGATATACGTGTAGAAGCGTGCGCCGATATCCTGGATATCGAACACCAGGGCATCCACCCCGCCCAGCATTTCCTCCGAGGGACGGCGGTTCGGTCCGGAATACAAGCTCCAGATCTTGAGCCCCGTGGCGGCATCCACGTCATGGCCGACATTCTCGTGGTCTTCGCGGCCGGCAATCCCGTGCTCCGGAGAGTAGAGGGCCACGACCTTGAGGCCGGCCTCGATCATCCGGTCCACATTGCGCTTCCCCTCGCGGTCGAGACCGGTATGGTTGGTGACCAGACCGACGTTCCGGCCCTGCAGCGGGGCGAATTTCTGTTCCGCCAAGACATCCAAACCGGTCAGGACACGGGCATTTCGTTCGACCGTACGAACCAGACCGGCGCCGAGAACAGTATCGTTGTAGCCCGCGATGCGGATGCCGGGAGCATCGATCCCGATCGCCGCCGCCACCGCGGTGGCGACCTTCCCGCGCAACGGTGTGATGTTCCGCCGCACCCTGGGATGGACGCTGTTCGCCATCAGGATCACGTAAGTCCGGGTCACGGGGTCGATCCACATCGAGGTCCCGGTGAAGCCCGTATGTCCAAATGAGCCGAGGGGGAACAACTCGCCCCTGGGCCCGGAGAATGGGGAGTCAATATCCCAGCCAAACCCCCGCAGGACCGGCTGGTTGGGGGGTGTTTGCGGCGCCGTGAAGGCTTCCACCGTTCGCGACTGCACCACCCGGACGCCATTCAGTTCGCCGCGGTTCAGCATCATCCGGGCAAACTTGGCCAGGTCGTCGGCGGTGGAGAAGAGGCCCGCGTGGCCGGCGACGCCTCCCATGAAGCGCGTTGTCGGATCGTGCACGACGCCCCGCAGCGGCTCGCGCCCCCGCTCCACGATTTCGGTCGGTGCAATGCGCGCTTTCCACGCCGGCGGCGGCTGAAACGTTGTGTCGCGCATGCCCAGGGGCTGGAAAATCGTCTCCCGTGCGAAATCCGGCAACATCTTGCCGGTCACCCGCCGCACGATTTCTCCCAGCAGGACGAAATTGATGTCGCTATAGACGAACCGGGCGCCTGGCGGATGCCGCGGCTGGTCCACCAGGGCGAGGCGGATTCCGGTTTCGTAGCCGCTCCACTCGGGCTTCAGGTCGACATCCGGCCGCAGACCGGAGAAATGGGTGAGCAGGCTGCGCACGGTGATCGGGCTGTCCCCGCCCTGGAACTCAGGCAGATATTCCGTCACCCGATCGTTCAGGCGCACACGGCCCTGCTCGACGAGCTGCATGATGGACGTGGTTGTTGCCACGACTTTTGTCAGCGAGGCGCAGTCGAAGATCGTATCCAGCGTCATCGGCTCGCGCCGGGGCACGAGGGCGCGGGATCCGTAGGCTTTGTGGTGGAGGATCTGGCCGTCCTGCCCGACGAGCAGAACCGCCCCTGGGATCTGGTCGCGCGCAATGGCTTCTTCGATGACGCGATCGAGGTTCGCGGACGCGGGAAACGTCTGGGCAAATGCCGGCAACAGGGCAAGCGCGGCCCCCGCCAGCAGTCTAGCCGAGTTTCCTCGCCAAGTCTTCGAGTTTGCGGGCAAGTTCGAGATCAAGCGCGGTGATGCCACCGGCGTCGTGGGTGGAAAGGTCGACCGAGACACGATTATAGACATTAGACCACTCGGGATGGTGGTTCATTGCCTCAATCGCGATGGCGGCGGTGGCCATGAAGCCGAACGCATGGACAAAGTCCGGAAAAACGTAGTCACGGTGCAGTTTGCCGCCTGCCTCCGACCAGCCGGGCAGACCGGCCAGACCGGAGGAGATCTCTTCGCTGCTCAGACGTGCGCGCTTCGACATGGCAGTTCAGGCGGCCGAATTCCTGCGGGCCGAGGGGATCGCGTCTCCCAGGATGGAGCTGCCGCCCTCGCTGACATAGTTGCGGTTCCATGCGGGGATGCTCACGATGACGTCGCCGCCCTTCACCACCGCCTGGCAGCCGAGCCGTGAGTGGAGCGTCAGGTCGGCGGCGGTATCGAGGCGGTCCATCTCGTCGTCCTGCATCTCGGAAAGATGGCCTTCGCCGTCCTTGACCACCACATGGCAGGTCGTGCAGGCGCAACTGCCTCCGCACGCGTGTTCCAGTTGGACGCCAAAGTTCAGAGCGATATCGAGGAGCGAACCGGGCAATCCGTGATGCTTGTAGGGAAGCTTCCCTTCTTCGAACTCCACCGTGACGTTGGCGGGGAGGAACGTTACCTTGGGCACCCTTCCATTATAAGGGGCCGCGTCTTCACTCCCCGATGATCTTGACAAGAGCGCGCTTGCGCCGCTTTCCGTCGAACTCGCCGTAGAAGATCTGTTCCCAGGGGCCGAAGTCCAGACGCCCGTTCGTGATCGCGACCACGACCTCGCGCCCCATGATCTGCCGCTTCATGTGGGCATCGGCATTGTCCTCGCCGGTGCGGTTGTGCAGGTATTGGGAGGTCGGGGCATGGGGAGCGAGGGCTTCCAGCCACTTCTCATAGTCGGCGTGAAGACCCGATTCATCGTCGTTGATGAACACCGATGCCGTGATGTGCATCGCGTTGACCAGAGCGAGTCCCTCGCGGACGCCGCTCTCGCGCAGGCACTCCTGCACCTGCGGCGTGATGTTCACGAAGCCGCGGCGGGAGGGGACTTCGAACCATAACTCCTTCCGGTAACTCTTCATCATGGGTTAGCCTAGCAGGTCCCTTCAGGTACAATCGTGGGTTGCCGCACTACCGTGTCACGGTGGCGGTGCCGACGCTCGCCGCCGACGCCAGCCTTCTGGCCTGCGTCCGCGCTTTGCTCAGCCAGACCGTGGAAGACCTGGAGATCGTCGTAGTCGACAACAGCGGCGTGGGACGCGCGCAGGAAGCACTGCGCGAGATCGGCTCGGAGCGGGTGCGGGTCCTCGTGAACGAACGGAACACCGGATTTGGCGCCGCGGTCAACCAGGCGTTTGCCGCCTCCGCTGCTCCATTCCTGGCGACGGTCAACGACGATGCCGAAGCGGATCCGCGCTGGGCCGAGGCGCTGCTGCGCGCGTCGGACGCAACCGACGTTGGTATGTGGGCGTCGCGCGTCATGCTGCCTGATGGCACGCTCGATTCGGCCGGGATGTTGCTCTGTCCGGACGGGATCGGCAAGCAGCGGGGACACGGGCGTCCGCCGGCGGATTTCGCACGCGAAGAGGAGGTCTTGCTGCCCAGCGGGTCGGCGGCCCTCTATCGGCGCGCTGTCATCGAGGAGACCGGCGGCTTCGACGGCGCCTTTTTCTTGTACTGCGAGGACACGGATCTCGGCTTGCGCGCCCGCTGGCTGGGATGGCGCTGTCTCTACGTGCCGGACGCGGTGGTCCATCACCGGTATTCCCACACGGCCGGACGCGCATCGCCGCTCAAGGCCTGGTATGTCGAGCGCAACCGGCTGTCGCTGGTGGTCAAGTGCTTTCCGGGCGCGATGCTATGGATGTCGCCGTGGAACGCTGCCGCGCGGTACTTCTGGCATGTCCGGACGCTGGTTTCCGGACGGGGCAGCGCGGGCCGCTTCCGCGAGGAAGGACACGGCGGCGCCCGGCTGGTGTGGTACGTCCTGCGGGCGCATTGGGCGCTCGTCCTCGGCTTGCCGCGGCTGATCCGCCAAAGGCGTCTCATCCAGCGGACGGCCCGCGTCGGCGCGCGGCAGTTCCGCAGCCTGGTCCGCAGCCACGCGATTTCGCCGCGCGAGGTGGCCGAAGCGTGAGCGCTGTCCTGATCCTGGTGCCGGCCTTCAACGAAGAGGGCGCCGTAGGGCGCGTGGTCGAAGAGATTCACGCGGCCATGCCAGGCACGCCGGTCGTCGTGATCGATGATTGCTCGCGTGACGGCACTGTCGCGACTGCCCTCCGCGCCGGCGCCGAGATCCTGCCGTTGCCGCACCACCTGGGGCTCGGCGGATGCGTCCAGGCAGGCTACAAGCTCGCCTACGAGCGAGGCTTCGATTACGTGATCCGCGTCGATGGAGATGGCCAGCATGACCCGAACGACATCCCGCGTCTGCTCGACGCGTTGCGGACCTCCGGCTGCGAGATGGTGATCGGGTCGCGCTTTATCGAAGGCAAGGAATACACGAGCTTTTCCCGTTCGCTCGGCATCCAGTTTTTCCGCCTCGTTCTGCGGCCCATTCTCGGGCGCGAGGTGCGGGACCCGACGTCGGGCTTTGTCGGCGTCAACCGGCGGGCGCTGGAGGTGTTTTCGAAGAGCTTCCCGCTCGAGTATCCGGAGATCGAAGCGCTGGTCGTGCTGCAACGGAAGCGGTTCCGCTTCCTGGAAGTGCCCTGCCGGATCCGCCCGCGGACAACCGGCCGCAGTTCGATCACGCCGGTGAAAAGCTTCTACTATATAGTGCATGTGCTGTTGGGCGTGCTGGTGAACGTGCTGCGCCTGCGCCCGAAGCCCTGACGCACCGCCATGGATGGCCTTCTGAACTTCGCCACGGTTTTGAGTCTGCTGCTGATCGCACTGGTTCTGGCCTCGGTACGCCGTGCGCACATCCGCGTAGAGTATTCGGTCAGCTGGCTGGCGGGAGCGGTTGTCCTGCTCGTGCTCTCCCGCTCGCCGCGCCTAGTGGAGTTTGTCGCGGAGACCGTCGGGATCGTGGATCCGCCGGTGGCGTTGATGCTGGCCGCCGGATGCCTCTTCCTGCTTGTGTTTTTCCGCTTCTCCGTAATTATCTCCAAGCTCCGGGACGATAACGTGGCGCTCGCGCAGCGCGTGGCGATCCTCGAATACTATCTGCGCGGAAAGCGGGACATCGCGTCCTGACCGGCCCTGGAATGAAGGTCAAGAAGAAAGAGATCCGGAAGTCCGCCGCGACGGCGCCGGAGGGAGGGCCGGTCTGGCCCTACCTCGCCGCCACTTGCGCCGCGCTGTTCGCGGTCTTGCACGCGTATTCGCCGTCGCTGCGCGGCGAGTTCGTCTTCGACGATTCGTATCTGCCGATGAACGTCCCCGGCGTGGCGGAGAAACCGCTCGCCAGTTGGATTCTTGGCGTCCGCCCGGTGCTGATGCTCACCTACTGGCTGAATTACCAGCCAGCCTCGGACAGCACCGCGGGGTACCACGTCTGGAACGTGCTGCTGCATTTTGGCGTGACCGTGCTGGTGTTCCTTTGCGTCCGGAGACTGCTTGCCCTGGCATCGGCGCCGGACTGGCTGGCTTGGTTTGCGTCCGGGGTCTTCCTGCTGCACCCGGTGCAGGCTGAGTCGGTTGCGTATATCGCGGGCCGTTCGGAGTCGCTTTCCGCATTGTTCTACTTCGCCGCGTTCGCGCTGTTCCTCTACCGGCGAAAGGCGGCAGCCGGCTGGCCGCTCTCCGCGGGATTGCTCGTCCTGCTGGCGCTGGCGTTGGGGTCCAAGGAGCACACGATCACGCTGCCGGCGCTGCTGCTTCTCACCGACTGGTTCTGGGGCGAGGGCGGCGCCGCCGGGCGGATCAAGGCGAACTGGCGGCTGTACGGACCGCTCGCCGCGGGCGCGGTGGCGGGCGCGGCGTTCGTCCTGAGCCGCATCGGCCTCAAGGCGACCGCCGGCTTCGGGGTCACAGGGATCACGTGGTACGAGTACCTGTTCACGCAGTTCCGCATGATCCCGCTGTACGTGGGCAAGTTCCTGCTGCCGGCGGGTCTGTCGGCCGACTATGACGTTCCGCTGTCCCGGTCGCTTGCCGATCACGGGGCGTGGGCGGGCTTGCTGTTTCTGCTGGCGGCAACGGCGGCGGCGGTGGTCTGGCGGAAACGGGCGCCTCTGGCCGCCTACGGGTGGCTCGTATTCCTGCTCCTGCTCGCCCCGACATCGTCGGTGGTGCCGATCGAAGACCCGCTCGTCGACCGCCGCCTCTACCTGCCGATGATCGGTCTGCTGCTCATCGGCTGCGACGGTCTGCGGCGAGTTCGGACCGGCCGGCCCGCGCTGGCGGGCGCGCTGGCGGTCGTGGTGCTGCTGGCCTGGATCGCGACCTACCAGCGCAGCAAAGTGTGGGCCGGGACGATCCCACTGTGGGAGGACACTGTCGCCAAGTCGCCGGGCAAGGTACGGGCGCACTTCCAGCTTGCGCATGCGTATTTCGTGGCCGGACGCTGCGAGGAGTCGTTGCGGCACTATGAGACGGCGGGCTCGCTCGAACCGCCGGACTACCGTCTGCTGGTCGACTGGGCGCTGGCCGAAGACTGCCTGAACCGCACGGAACCCGCCTTGGCCCGTCTTCGGCAGGCCGCGGACATGGAGCGGTCCGCCCACGTCTACGCCCTCATCGGCATGGTGACCGGCAAGGCAGGGCGTACCGAGGAGGCTTGGCAGGCGCTCGACACCGCCGTCGCGATCGACCCGAACTTCGACGTGACCTACGTCTATCGGGGGCACCTCAAAGCGGCCGCCGGCGATCGGGCGGGCGCCGCCCAGGACTACCGCAAGGCGCTGGAGCTGAATCCGGGCAATCCCCTGGCGCGCGAGGCCTTGCAGCGCCTGGGCGGACGGTGAGGCGATGCGCATCGGGGTCAACGCGCTCTACCTGATCCCGGGGGGCGTCGGCGGGACCGAGATCTATCTGCGCTGTCTCCTGGCGGCGCTGGCGGAGATCGATTCGACGAACGAGTACGTGGTCTTCACGAATCGCGAAACCGGGACAGACCTCGTTCCGGTGCGGCCGAACTTCCGCCACGCGCCGCAGAAGCTGGCGGCGGTGAACCGGGTGGCGCGCATTGCGTGGGAACAGACGGTGCTCCCGTGGCGGGCGCGCGGGCTCGACGTGCTGTTGAACCCGGGCTTCACCGCGCCCCTGGCGGCCACCGTGCCGAACGTGACCGTGTTCCACGACCTGCAGCACAAGCGGCATCCGGAGAACTTCCGCTGGTTCGATCTGCCGTTCTGGCGGCTCCTGCTTTGGGGCTCGGCCCACCGCTCGGTCCGGCTGATCGCCGACTCCGCCGCCACGCGCGACGACCTTCTGCGCTTCTACCGCCTGGATGCGGCGCGGGTGTCCATTATCCCGCTGGGCGTGGACCCGGCGTTCTTCGGCATCGCAGCGCGGCGGAATCCGCAGCGCTACCTGCTTGCGTCGTCCACGCTGCACCCGCACAAGAACCTGGACGGCCTGCTGCGCGCGTATGCGCAGTTCCGGCGGCAGTGCCCTGGTTTCAGGCTGGTCGTGACGGGTTTGCGCGGCTTCTTCACGGACGAACTGGAGAAGCTGCGCCGGGATCTCTCGCTCGAAGAGGACGTCGAGTTTACCGGATGGTTGCCGCGGGAGCAGCTGTACGACCTGTTCGCCGGCGCATGGGCGTTCTTTTACCCGTCACGCTTCGAAGGCTTCGGACTCCCGGTGGCCGAGGCGCTGGCGGCGGGCGTTCCCACCGTCTGCTCGGATATCCGGCCGCTGTCCGACATCGCGGGGGACGCTGCGCTGCGGTTCGATCCGGCCGATGACACAGCGCTCGCCGCCGCCATGCGGGCAGTCGTAGACGACGGCGCCCTGCGGGCGCATCTGTCGGCCGCAGGGCCGGAGCGTGTCCGGGAGTACACCTGGGAACGCACGGCTGGTCTTACCCTCGACGCCCTGACACGACGGTGAGTCACGCGCGCGCGGCGCGGCCCTTGGCGCGAGCCCTGGCGCGAAATCGTTCGCGAGCCAGATCATCCATGACGCGGAAGAAGTGCGCCAGCGACGGGTCGGCATCCTGAATGGCAGGGAGAGGTGAAGATGCGCCTCGGACCGCGGTCGTCCAGGCCTTCCAGCTTCGCTTCCCCGCGCGACCGTAGGCCCGCAGCGCCAGTTGCGTCCAGACCTCGGTGAATTGGCCCGCCGTTGCCTTGCCGAGTCCGGCCGCATGCAGCGATTCCACGGCCGCATCGACAAGGGCCAGCGTATGCGCCGAGGCAATGGCCCAGCCGGCGGCAAAGAGGTCGGTGCGCCGGGAGTCGATTTCTTCGACGCGCCCGTCAAACTGTCGCGCCAGACGGCGCGCCTGCCGGATTGCGCCGGGGGCGCCTTCCGCCACGAACATGCGGTCGCCGAATCCCTGGACCGGGTGCATGGAACCTGTCACGGCTCCGGACGCCGCGAGGGGCTGCAGATCCGTGCTCTGTCCGGAGCCGCAAGCGAGAACGATGCGGCGCTTCCACGGTTGCGCCGCAAGGGCCGCCACGACGTGCCCCAGGCGCTTCACGGGACAGCAGATCAACACGAGATTGCAGCCTGCCAACTCCGCGATGCCGCGGACAGCAGTACCCGCGTTTAGCGTATTCGATGTGCGGCTGGCGACCCGGTAGGACTCTGCCGCAACAGGTCCCAGTTCTTGCGCCAATCTGGGCAGGCGCGCCACGAACGATCCGGCGACATTCCCGCCGGCGACCAACCCTACAGCCATGCTTCAGTCTAGTTGATCCACGCTGCCGGCTCGAACTCGCCGACGGCAACCGCCGCCATCTTCAGCGCCTTGACCCGGTCGCGGAGTTGGGCCGCCTTCTCGAACTCGAACTGGCGCGCCGCTTCGCGCATTCTCTCTTCGAGTTCGGCAATGAGGCGCGCGCGCTCTTCGGCCGTCAGTTCGCCGGTCTCCGTCTCATCCTCGATCGGGACTGTGATGTAGTCGCCTTCCGCCACCGCGACCAGCGTCATGTCGATCGGTTTCACGATCGTCTGCGGCGTGATGCCGTTGGCCTCGTTGTAATCCAATTGGATCCGGCGGCGGCGCCCCGTTTCATCGAGGGCGCGCGTCATGCTGTCGGTCATCACGTCCGCATACAGAATGGCGCGGCCTTCGACGTTGCGAGCGGCACGGCCGATCGTCTGGATCAGCGAACCACTCGACCGCAGGAAGCCTTCCTTATCGGCATCGAGAATGGCGACGAGAGTTACTTCCGGCAGGTCGAGTCCCTCGCGCAGCAGGTTGATCCCGATCAGCACGTCAAACTCGCCGCGGCGCAGATCGCGCAGGATCTTGACGCGATCAAGCGTGCTGACCTCCGAATGCAGGTAGCGGCACCGCACGCCGACCTCGGTGTAGTACTGCGAGAGATCTTCCGCCATCCGCTTGGTCAGCGTTGTGACAAGCACGCGCTGGTTGAGGGCGGCGCGCTTCCTGATTTCGCCGAGCAGGTCGTCCACCTGGCCACGGATGGGACGGATCTCGACCTCCGGATCGACCAGCCCCGTGGGACGGATGATCTGTTCCACGACCACCCCCGCGACCTTCGTCAATTCGTACGGGCCGGGCGTCGCCGAGACGTAGATCGCCTGGTGAACGCGGTTCTCGAACTCTTCGAACGTCAGCGGGCGGTTGTCGAGAGCGCTGGGGAGGCGGAAGCCGTGACTCACCAGCATCTCCTTGCGCGACCGGTCGCCGTGGTACATGCCGCGTATCTGCGGAACGGTCTGATGGCTTTCGTCCACGAATAGCAGCGCATCGGCGGGCAGGTAGTCGAGCAGCGTGGGCGGCGCTTCGCCGGGGAGTCGTCCGGAGAAGTGGCGCGAATAGTTCTCGATGCCATGGCAGTAGCCGATCTCCTTGATCATCTCGAGATCGAACATCGTGCGCTGGTGGAGGCGCTGCGCTTCGATCACCTTGCCCAACTGCTCGAGTTCGGTGCGCCTGACCTCGAGTTCCGCCTTGATCGACTCGACCGCCGACTGGCGTGTCAACTCGGTCATCACGTAGTGCGATTTGGGATAAATGGGCAGCCGCAGATAGGTCTGGCGCACCTGTCCGAGCAGCGGGTCGATCTGCGACAGGCTCTCGATTTCGTCGCCCCACAGCTCGATACGGTAGGCGTGGTCGTCGTAGGTGGGATAGACCTCGATGATGTCCCCGCGGACGCGGAAAGTCCCGCGCGTGAAGTTCGCGTCATTGCGCTGGTAGAGGATGTCCACGAGACGGGAGAGGATCTGCTTGCGCGTGATCTTCTGGCCTTTCTCCAGCATGAGCAGCATGCCGTAGTAGGCTTCCGGTGAGCCGAGACCGTAAATGCAACTCACACTGGCGATGATCACGCAGTCGCGGCGCTCGAACAGCGACCGCGTCGCCGACATGCGCAGCTTGTCGAGTTCGTCGTTGATGGTGGCTTCCTTTTCGATATAGACGTCGGCGGCCGGGATGTACGCTTCGGGCTGATAGTAGTCGTAGTAGCTGACGAAGTACTCGACCGCGTTGTGCGGGAAGAACGTCTTGAACTCGTGGTAGAGCTGGGCGGCGAGGGTCTTGTTGTGCGCCATGATCAAAGCCGGGCGGCCAGTGGCTTCGATCACCTTGGCCATCGTAAACGTCTTGCCGGAGCCAGTGACGCCGAGCAGGACCTGGTGCGGCTCGCCGTCGCGCACGCCGCGCAACAGTTCGGCGATGGCAGTCTCCTGATCGCCCCGCGGCTGGTAGCCGACCACAAGCTGGAAGCTCATACCCGATTATTTCAGTTTCAGCGCAACGCCATCGAAGAGCAGTTCCACCGAGCGCAGTTTGGCGAGCTTGCCCTTGTACGGAAAGTAAAGATAGCCGCTCACCGGGAGGCGGACTTCGCCCTCGGGGAGCGCGGTGGCGACCACAGCTTCCGCCGCCGTCATTTTGGGCTGCGGCTCCTGCCCGGAGCGGTGCTCGGGCTCGGGAGCGCGCGGCGGAGCGGGCAGCCGGGTGCGCGCCGTTGGGTCGCCGGGGAAGCGTTCCGTACGCGGCGGGGCGCCAAGGATCACGCCCGCGTCGCCCACGCCGCCCGCGACGATGACGCCGGGCCGGCGGTTCCAGTCGGGGTATTTCAAGCTCGCCGCGACAACCTGGGGGGACTCCGGCGGCAACGCCTGCTTCCTGCCATCCAGCCGCAAGGTGAACTTGCTCGTGTTGATCGTGAAGTCGCGCTCCTTGGAGAATAGAGCGACTTCGATGACCAGGTGATCTTCGGCGAGCCAGGCGCCGGGTTCGCCTTCCGGAGCGAAGAAGGCCCGCCCGAAGTATTCCGCGCCGATGGTGACTCCGTTTACTTCGGCGTGCACCGGATACTCGTTGGCAGCGTCCTTGGGGACCGTACCGGCCGTCGCTACGACCACCGCCGTTGCGAACAGCAACATCACGCGGGGCATGCTTCCATTATGGCGCGCTGGTGGGTGGACGAACCGCGTACAACAGTGTGCCATTCATGGCACACTGGAAGTTGATCGTCAAGCCCACGAAGAAGCTTCCGGCGTTCTTCTATGAGAACGCTCGCGGAGTTCAGCCCGTACGGGAGTGGATCCTCGGGCTCACCTGGGACGATCGGAAACTGATCGGCCGGGGCCTGCAGATGGTTGAGTTTGGGTGGCCTCTCGGCATGCCTTATTGCCGGAGTCTGGGAGCGGGCCTATGGGAGGTGCGCGTCAATCTGACCGATGGCAAGATCGGCCGCGTCATTTTTTGCGTTTCTGGGCAGCGAATGGTCCTGCTTCACGGGTTCGTCAAGAAGACGCAGGAGACACCTCAGCAGGACTTGTTGCTTGCACGAAAACGAATGAAGGAGGTGTGCTGAAGATGGCTCGCAAGAGAGCGGTTCCGCAGCGAGGAAGGATTGGCAGTTCCTTCGACGACTTCCTCGCGAAAGAGGGAATCCTGCAGGAGTGCGAGGAACTGGCGATCAAGCAGATCCTGGCCGATCAGATCAAAGCGGCCATGGAGCAGGAGCAGCTTACCAAGTCAGCGATGGCCGCTCGGATGCAAACCAGCCGGCGGGCTCTAGACCGCCTCCTCGATCCGGGCAACTCAAGTGTCACCCTACACACGCTGCAGCGCGCCGCGGCCGCCGTCGGCCGCCAGCTTCGCCTGGAACTCAGATAAGGGCCGCCTGGTACAGCGGTCGAGCGGCCCCGGGGCGCACCCTCAGAGGGGAAGGTGGCAGAGTTTGTGAGCGAACTGAGCAAGCTCGAATTGATCACTCGGGAACTGCACTCGGCTCATGGCGGCGCGGGGTTCCTGCAAGACGTGCTCGACACATCCACTCGGGTTACAAGGCCATGATTGAGCCATCGTCGGAAGCGTTCGAGATCTATCGAAGGGTGAGAAACTACCTGGATCATGAAGAGGCCCTACGTTGTTCTCCGAAACCTCACGATCGCGCTAATCTACTTCGCGAAGATCCGCGGTCTCGTGATAGGCAAAGTCGATCAGAGGGCCGCTTCAGCCTCAGTGGTCCCGGACGCCAGCCTTCCGCAGCCAGGTCATCATCGGGCACCAGTTGCTGAAGGCGGACTGGAACAGGTTGAGCCCCACGAACGCGGTGAAGATGAACCACGCGGGGTGGACAAAGTAACCAAGCGCCACGCTCAAAACCACAAAGGCGCCGGCGATCATACGCAAATAGCGGTCAACGGTCATACTGGTTGTTTCCTTTTGTTGATGATGAAGTAGACGATTGGGACCGTCATGCGCGACAGAGCCAGCGAAGCGATTTCGCCGGCCATCAGCGCGATGGCCAGTCCCTGGAAGATCGGATCGAACAGGATGACGCTCGCACCCACGACCACGGCGGCGGCGGTGAGCATCATCGGACGGAAGCGGACGGCGCCCGCATCAATCACGGCCCGATCGAGCGGCATTCCCTCCTTCAGGCGCAGCTCGATGAAATCCACCAGGATGATCGAATTGCGCACGACGATGCCGGCGCCGGCGATGAAACCGATCATCGACGTCGCCGTAAAGAACGCGTTCAGCATCCCATGCGCCGGCAAGATGCCGACGAGCGAGAACGGGATCGCCGCCATGATCACGATGGGCGTGATGAATGACTGGAACCAGCCCACCACCAGCACGTAGATCAGAATCAGGACCGCCGCGAACGCGATCCCGAGGTCGCGGAAGACTTCGTAGGTAATGTGCCATTCGCCGTCCCACTTCATCGCGTAGCGGGAGTCGTCTCCGGGTTGCCGCGCGGTGTACTGCTCGATCGCGTAGCCCTCCGGCATGCGGATCTCGGAAATGCGGTCGCCCAGCGCGAGGATGGCGTAGACCGGGCTTTCCATCGCACCCGCGACGTCGGCCGTCACATAGGTGACCGGCATCAGGTTCTTGTGATAGATGCTCTTGTCTTCGATCGTTTCCTCGACCCGCGTCAGCTCCCGCACCGGCACCAGGCCGTTGCGGGACTGCACACGGAGGTCGAGAATGCGGCCTATGTCGGAACGGGTCGCGCGGTCGAGGCGGAGCGTTATGGGCACGTCCTCCTTCGCGTCCTCGATGTGCAGAAGTCCGGGCGAACCGCCGGCGGCCGCCAGGGACAAGGTGCGCGCGATCTGCGCTTCAGTCACGCCGTGGAGCGCTGCCTTCTCGCCGTCGATGAGAATGCGCCGTTTGGGCTCGTCGTCTTCGGAATACCAGTCGACGTCGACGATGCCGTCGATGTCCTCCATGATGTCGCGGATCTGCCGGGCGAGCGCCACGCGGCCTTCGGCTGTGGGACCGTACACTTCCGCCACCAGCGTCTGCAGCACCGGCGGACCCGGCGGCACTTCGGCAACCTTGACGTTCGCACCGGATTCCCGCGCCACCGGCACCAGCGACGCGCGGACGCGCTTGGCGATGTCGTGGCTCTGGTCCTTTCGGTCATGCTTCGGCAGCAGGTTCACCTGGATATCAGCGACGTTGGAACCGCGGCGCAGGAAGTAGTGCCGGACGAGGCCGTTGAAGTTGTACGGCGACGATGTGCCGACATACGTCTGAAGATTGACGACCTCCGGATGCTCGAGCACCGTCTCCGCCAGGCGCCTCGTGACGCGGGCGGTTTCCTCGAGGGTCACACCTTCGGGCATGTCGATGATCACCTGGAACTCGCTCTTGTTGTCGAAGGGCAGCATCTTCACCTCGACAAACCGCGTGTAGACGAGGGCCATCGAGCCGAGCAGCAGGAAGACGACGCCGGCGAGGAAGCCGGTGCGCAGCAGCGGCCGGTGCAGCACCGCGTCCATAAAGCGGCGGTAGAAGCGCGTGAAAAGATCCTCGCGCTCGTGGCCATCGTGCCCGGAACCACGGCGCAGGATCCGGATCGCCGCCCAGGGCGTAACGAGGAACGCGACGATCAGCGAGAAGACCATCGCCGCCGAAGCACCGATGGGGATAGGACGCATGTACGGACCCATCAAGCCACCGACAAACGCCATCGGCAGGATCGCCGCGATCACCGCGAGCGTGGCCAGAATCGTCGGGTTGCCGACTTCGTCCACCGCGCGAATCGCCACTTCGGCCGCCGGCTTGCCTTGGTTCTCCGGCATGCGCCAGTGGCGCACAATGTTCTCGACCACGACGATCGCGTCGTCCACCAGGATGCCGATCGAAAAGATCAAAGCGAACAGCGTGATCCGGTTCAGCGTGTAGCCGTAGAGGTAAAACACCGTCAAGGTGAGAGCGAGTGTGACAGGAATCGCGATGAAGACGATGACCGACTCACGCGGACCGAGTACCAGCCAGATCAGCAGGCTGACCGCGAACACCGCGATGCCCATGTGGAGCAGCAGCTCGTCGGACTTCTCGGCCGCCGTTTCCCCGTAGTTGCGGGTTACCGCAAGATCGACTTCATCCGGCAGCATTAAGCCGCGCAACTGCCCGACCCGCGTCAGGACGTTGTTGCCCACCTCGATGGCGTTCGTTCCTTTGCGCTTTGAGATCGCGATCGTGACCGCGGGCGCAAACGAGGCGCCGGAGGCGAACTGCACGGCCTCGCGCGGCTCTTCGCCGTCGTCGGCCACCGTCGCGACATCGCGCACGTAGACCGGCCGGCCGTTCGAAACACCGGCAACAACCTCTTCGACTTCGCGCGCTGAGCCAAGAAACTCGCCGGCTTCGAGGATGAACTCGCGGTTGCCGCTGGCGAAGCGCCCGGCGGGAAGCCTCTTGTTCGCTGCTTCGACGGCGCCAAACACTTCGAGGGGCGTCAGACCGCGCGCGGTGAGCCGGGCCGGATCCAACGTGACCCTCACCTCCCGGCGCCGCCCGCCGATGATCTCGACGACGGAAACGTCCGGCACCTGCTTGATGGCGTCGTGCATCTGCGCGGCGAGGGTCCGCAACGTGTGGTCGTCGTAGCGGTCCGAGGAGAGAGTGAGCGCCAGGATCGGGACATCGTCGATCGAACGCGGCTTGATCAGCGGCTGAGAGGCGCCAGGAGGAATGAGGTCGAAGTTGGCGAACATCTTCTGGTTCAGCTTGACGATGCTCTTCTCTTCGTCCTCGCCGACCTTGAAACGGACGACGGCCATCGACTGCCCGGGCGAGGTCGTCGAGTAGATGTATTCAACTCCCGGGATCTCCCACAGCAGTTTCTCCATCGGTTTCGTGACGCGTTCTTGCACCTCGCGCACTGAGGCGCCGGGCATGCTGACGAAGACGTCGATCATCGGAACGATGATCTGCGGCTCTTCCTCACGCGGAAGCTGGAAGACAGAGAACACGCCGAGCAGCACCGACGCCCCGATGAACAGCGGCGTGAGCTTCGAGTTGATCCAAGCGGCGGCCATGCGGCCGGCGACACCGATGTGGGGTTCGCTCGGACTCACGGCCGGACCTCGATCCTCCTGCCGTCCGTCAGTCCGGCAGGCACTGGAACGATCGCGCGCTCAGACGCCGAAGCGCCGGAGAGAATTTCGACGCGGCCCTCACGGCGGGCGCCGGCCGTCACCAGGCGGAGACGTGCGCGGCCGTCCTGCGCGACGAAGATCTGCCGCATCTGGCCGCGTTCCACCAGCGCGCCTTCCGGCGCGGTCAGGACCTCCCGCGTGCCCAGAGCGAACCTCGCGCGGCCAAAGAGTCCGGACCGCAACTGGGGCGCGGACGGCAGCACAATCTTGACGATGAACGTCCGGGCAGCCGCATCCACGGACGGCTGGATCTCGGTGACTGTTCCTTCCATTTCACGGTCGAGCGCATCGAGCGAGACCGCGACCTTTTGTCCGCGGCGCACCTGCGGCAGGCGTGACTCTTCGACGTTGGCCTCCAAGCGGAACGCGCCCGCCTGCTCAATCATGAGCAAGGGCGCGCCGGGGTTCGCCATGTTGCCTGGCTCCACCAGGCGCGAGGTGACGACGCCGGCGAATGGCGCCCTGATCTCGGCGTCGCTCTTCACCACGCGCGCCGAAGCAAGGGCGGCTTCGGCCTGCTGAATCCGCGCGTCGATCTGCCCGCGCCTGGCCTCTGCCATCCGCACGTTCGCTTGCGCCACGCGGAGGCGGGCGGCCGCTTCATCGTACTCCTGGTTGGAAACGGACTTCTTTTCAAACAGGTCGCGCATGCGGCGCATCGTTACTTCGGCGAGATCCTGCTGCGCCCTGGCGGCGGCTACCGCGTTTTCGAGTTCGGGAAAGGCACTCTTGGCCTCCGCGATAGCGGCCTCGGCGCGGCGCTCTTCTTCGCTCAGGCTGCGCGCGTCGACGCGAACCAGAAGCTGGCCGGCGCGTACGGAATCGCCCGCGTTCACCGTCACTTCCTCCACAATTCCCATCACCCTGCTGGCTACGGCGGCCTCGACACGGGCCCGCACCGTCCCGGTGGCTTCGTAGGTGGAAGGCCAGGCCGTCATCTCGATGGCCGCTGTCGTGACGGAGACCGGCGGCTCTTCTACGGCCGTGGGTGTCTTGGGCGCGTCGCCACCGCATGCAGCGAGGAGCGCCGCGGATAGGATGAGTAGGGTTCTCACTGCAGGACCTCCGAATTCGGATTGAGAAGACCGGCTGCCAGTTCGAGTCCGGTAGCCGCCATGCGCAGTTCGTAGATGGCGGCAAGGCGCCGCGTGCGCGCTTCGTGCAGCGCCAGTTCATTTCGCAGAAGATCGGTGACGGTGGCCAAGCCGGCCTCGAAACGGTTCTTCGTGATGCGGAGACTCTCTTCGGCCATCTCGACCGCGGCTGAGGCCACGGAGAGCCGCTCGCGCGCGGACTGGCGATCGGCACGCGCTTTGCGGACCTCGAGCCGCAAGGCCGAATCCATCTGCCGCTCCCGGGCGCGCGCTTCGAGCAGTGCGGCCTCCGCTTCAGAGACGCGGGCTTTGGTGGCGAAACCGTCGAACAGGTTCCAGCGTAGCGTTCCGGCGAACAACCAGTTGGTGCCGCCGCGGGTGACGAAAGTCTGACGGTCCGCTTCGAACGCGGCGCGCACGCCTACCTTGGGCCACCAATCGGCGCGCGCCGCCTCGATCCTCCGTTCGGCGATACCGCCGGCCAGGCGGGTCTGCCGCGCTTCCGGACGCTCGCGGAGCGCCGCCTCTTCGTAGCGCTCCGGCTCTTCGGGGTCGGGTGGAGGAGCGAGCGGAGTCGTGGGATTGTACGGTGTGTCGAGAGGGAGGCCGACCGCCTCGTTCAAGGCGGCGCGCGCCACCTCCATTTCATACTTCCGGCGAATCTCCTGCTCGCGCATCGACGACAGGTGGACGCGGATCGAGAGCACGTCGGCATCGGTTGACATCCCGGCAGCGCGGATAGCCTCCGCGCGTTGGACATCCGCCTCGGCCGATCGTACGGCTTCCTGCGCCACCTTGAAGTTTTCTTCCGCCAGAACCGCCGCGTGGTACGTCTTGGCGACGCCGGCGATCAACTGCATGCGAGTGCCCCGGTCGTCTTCCGCGGCGACGTCCCGCCCGAGTTCGGCTGCGGCGCGCTGCGCCTTGATGCCGCCTTTATCGAAGACGAGCTGGTCCACAGTGACAAGGCTCTGAAAGTTATTCAGAAATTCCGGCCGGTTCAGCGGTCCGACCTGGAAGTTCTGTTCCGTGAAGCGCCGCTGCGTGAGCAGCGAGCTGAAGACGAAGACCGGGTTGTTACTGCGTGCCACCGATTCCGTATAGTTCAGTTGGGGCTTGTATCCGGCGCGCGCCTGCTCGATGCGGGCTTCGGCGGCGCGGATCCGCGCCAGGCCGGCGTCCACCGACGGGTGTTTCTCCAGCGCCGTTCGCACCGCGTCTTGGAGTGACAGTCCATCCTGGGCCGCCAGAGCGCCTGGAAGGGCCAACCAGACGAGAACGTGTATTCGCATTGTCTGCCTTCTCCCCTGTGAGATGCGGGATTTTCCAGCAGGTGACGCGCCGTCACCTTTCCTGCGGCACCGCATCTGCATGACTGAGGAATAGCGTACATGCTGGAAACCACGGTGCAGTACCTGGACGGAGTGAAGTTCTCAGTCAGCTCGCGCGGACATGCGATCGTTTGCGATCAGCCCGCCGAGAACGGGGGAGAGGACTGCGGCATGACGCCGCCCGAGTTTCTGCTGGCTTCATTGGGGACGTGCGCCGGCTTCTATGCGGCCCAGTATTTGAAGGCGCGCTCGTTGCCGGTGGAGGGTTTGCGTGTCCGCGTGGAAGCGGAGAAGGCCCAACAGCCAGCGCGGTTGAGCAGCTTCCTGATCGAAGTCACCGCGCCGCACGCGGATGACGCACGGCATGGCGAAGGACTACGGCGCGCTGTGGAGCGCTGTCTGATCCACAAGACGCTCATCCATCCGCCAACGATCGCCATTGACCTGAAGGCTCCGGCGCTGGCCACAATATGAGCGCTACAATCGGCGGTGGGAGCCTGATCCCGCCGTCCCATGCAGGAATCTCTGGAAACAAGGCTGGCGCGCCGGCTGATGGAAGGCGATGCCTCGGCGTTCGATCCGTTCGTCGATCATTTTCAGGCCAAGCTGTTTCAATACAGCTTCCTGATGTGCGGCCACCGGGAAGACGCCGAAGAGGTCGCGCAGGAGACGCTGCTCAAGGCGTTCCACAGCTTTCAGCAGTTGCGCGAGCCTGAACACGTGAAGGCATGGATCTTTCGCATCGCGAAGAACTTCTGCCACATGAAGCGGCGCCGCAGCGTGTACGCACCGGAACGCGAACTATCGCTCGACGAGCTGATGCCGGCGAGGGCCGGCGAGGGCCAGATCGAAATCGCAGACTGGTCGCAGCTGCCAGAAGCTTCGGTCTTGCAGACGGAAATGCGGGAGACGCTGCGTGACGCGATTGCCGGTTTGCCAGAGATGTACAGAGCCGTGCTGCTGCTGCGCGACGTGGAAGGGTTGTCGGGCGCGGAAACGGCGACGGTGCTGGACGTGAGTGTGGACGTCGTGAAGCAGCGGCTGCACCGGGCGCGTCTGGCCGTCCGCCAGAAGCTCGACTCCTATCTGCGGCGCGCGGAGGCACCGGCCCGGCCGTGAGCGTGACCATGCGGGATTGCCGCGAAGTTTTTTCCCTGTTGTCCGAGTACCTCGACGCGGAGCTGCCGTCCGACGCCTGCTCGGAGATCGAGGAACACATCCAAGGGTGTGCTCCTTGCGTCGAGTTTGTCGAGAGCCTGCGCAAGAGCGTGGACCTCTGCCGGGCGCATGCTCCGGAAGAGCTCCCGGCGCCCCTGGCCGAGGAGGCGCGGCAAGCGCTGCGTGAGGCTTACCGGAAGATGCTGGCTACACGTCGAGATTCTTGACTTCGAGAGCGTTTTCCTCGATGAAGCGGCGGCGGCTTTCGACGTCATCGCCCATGAGCGTGGAGAAGATCTCTTCGCTTTCGACCGCATCCTCGAGACGCACCCGCAGCAGCGTACGCTTCTCCGGATTCATCGTCGTGTCGGCAAGCTGTTCGGCGTTCATCTCACCGAGGCCTTTGTAGCGCTGGACCGAGGCATCCTTCTTGCCTTCTTCCTTGATGTGCGCGAGCAGGGCAGTCCAGTGGTCGCTGGAATCGCGCCGGGTGTCCTTGACGACGACGAAGGGCGGCTCATTGTACTGTGCAATCTGGCGCGCGAGCCCGCGGAGGCGGCGGTACTCGGGCATGCCGGACAGCTCAAGATCGACGCGGCGTTCGGCATGGGTGGCGTCACGGAAGACCGCGGCCCAGGCGGCGTGTGCTTCGTCTGGAACGAGAGTGGCCTCCACCTTCAGCTCGCGCAGCTTGTCGACGAGGTGTTCGATGTTGGCCCGCTCCATGAAGTCCGCCTTGGAGTCGAGGGGCAATGTGACATCGGCTAGCGCTTCGACCGCCGCGGGTACCCGCAGGCGGCGCTCCACCTTCCGCACCATTTGCTCGAACTCGTCCAGGCTCATGAGGAACGCGCGCAGCGCGGCGCCTTCCAATGTGTCCTTGGGACCTTCGCCGTTGCGGCCGATTTCGACCGACAGATTCTCGGTCGCGCGGCGCATGATTTCCTTGGTGAAGTCCTTCTCGTCCTTGATGTACTTCTCGCTCTTGCCCTTCTTGATGCGGTAGAGAGGCGGCTGCGCAATGAAGATGTGCCCGCGGTGAATGAGTTCCTGCATGTGGCGGAAGAAGAACGTAAGCAGGAGCGTGCGGATGTGTGAGCCGTCGACATCGGCGTCCGTCATGATGATGATCTTGTTGTAACGGAGCTTGTCGATGGCGAAATCGTCCTTGCCGATGCCGGTTCCAAGGGCGGAGATCATCGTGCGGATTTCCTCGTGGCCGAGCATCTTGTCGTAGCGGGCTTTCTCCACGTTCAGGATCTTGCCCTTGAGCGCAAGGATCGCCTGGAAGCGGCGGTCCCGGCCCTGCTTGGCAGTGCCGCCTGCCGACTCGCCCTCAACGAGGAAGATCTCGCACCGGCGCGGGTCTTTCTCCTGGCAATCCGCCAGCTTGCCGCGCAGGCCGCTGTCGAGGGCGGTCTTCTTGCGGGTCAGGTCCCGCGCCTTGCGGGCTGCTTCGCGCGCGCGGGCGGCCTCGATCGCCTTGGTGACGATCTTCCGCATGACCGTGGGGTTCTTGTCGAAGTACTCGCCGAGCCGCTCGTTGACGAACTGGGTGACGTAGCCGCCGATGTCGCTGTTGAGCTTGCCCTTGGTCTGACCCTCGAATTGGGGCTGCGGCAGTTTGACACTCACGACCGCGGTCAGACCTTCGCGCACGTCATCGCCGGACAGGCTGTCTTTGAAATCCTTGAATAGGTTTTCCTGCTGGCCGTAGGCATTGATGGTGCGGGTCAGAGCGCTGCGGAATCCGGTGAGGTGGCTGCCACCGTCGGAGGTATTGATGTTGTTCGCGAAGCTGAAGATGTTGTCGGAGTAGCCGTCGTTGTATTGGAGCGCTACTTCCATCGTGAGGGTTCCACCGTTCGGCAGTTCACGTTGGGCCTCGCAGTGAATCGGTTTTTCGTGCAGGACCTGCTTACCGCGGTTCAGATGCCGGACGAACTCGGCGATGCCGCCGGAATAGTGGAACTCATGTTCCTTGATGGGATCTTCGCGCTCGTCGGTGAGGCGGATCGTGAGGCCCTTGTTGAGAAACGCCATCTCACGCAGCCGTTGAGCCAGCGTGTCGAAGTTGAAGACGGTGGCGTCCATGACGGTGGGATCCGGCCGGAACGTGATCTTCGTCCCGGTGCGCTTGCCGGCCTTCCCCATGCGCTGGAGGGGCGCTTTCGGAATGCCAGCGGCGTATTCCTGTTGCCAGGTGTAGCCGGCGCGCCAAATCTCGAGTTCCAGCCGCTCGGACAGAGCATTGACGCAACTGACTCCGACGCCATGCAGACCGCCGGAGACCTTGTAGGTATTCGCGTCGAACTTCCCGCCGGCATGGAGTTTCGTCATCACGACCTGAGCGGCCGAGACTCCCTCTTCAGCATGCATGTCCACGGGAATACCTCGGCCGTTGTCGACAACGGTAACCGAGTTGTCGATGCGGATTGTGACATCGATCTCGGTACAGTAGCCGGCAAGCGCCTCGTCAACTGAGTTGTCGACCACCTCATAGACGAGGTGATGCAGGCCGAGCTCTCCGGTGGACCCGATGTACATGGCCGGTCGGAGCCGGACGGCCTCAAGACCCTCCAGAACCTTGATACTGCGCGAATCGTAAACATCGCCTGCGCCGGCGTTGACTTCATTCAAGGACATACGTTGGGACTTTCCTGTCAGTGGCGGGTCAGATGCGCATTGGCATCACGACATACCGGTAGCGGAAGCTGGCCGGGTCGCCCACGGGGCATAACTCGCCCGCGCTTTTGTGATCTTTGAGTTGAAAGGAAACCTGGTCCTGCGAGACCGCTCGCAGGAAATCGATCAGGTAGGCGGCATTGAATCCGATGTCGATATCGGGACCGGAGTAGGTGGAAGGGACGAGCTCCTCGCTCTCGCCGGTGTCGGTCGAGGAAGTGAACACCTTCACTTCATTCGCGGAGAACAGGATCCGGATGGCGCGGGAACGCTCGTCGGCAAACTGGGCGACGCGCTCGACCGCCGCCTTGATGTCCTCGCGATCAAGGGTGGCAACTTGCGTGTTGTCACGCGGCAGCACGCGTTCGAAGTCCGGAAAGTTCCCGGCCAGGCGCCGTGTGATGAGAAGGCGGGCACCGATCTGGAAGAAGAGGTGATTGTCATCCCCGGCGAGGTTGACGCGGGATTCGGGTCCCGCCTCCTGAGCCAGCCGGACAAGCTCAGCCATGCACTTCCTGGGAATCAGGACACGAACGGCTTCTTTGGGAGGCGGCACTTCGCCTGTGTGCTCGATGTAGGCCAGGCGATGCCCGTCAGTGGACACCATCACCGACACGGGAGCGGCCCCTTCGTCTTCCCGGATCACCAGGAGCGCGCCGTTCAGTGTGAAGCGCGACTCTTCGGCCGAAATGGCGAAGATGGTCTTGGTGATCATCGACGCAAGAAGCGGCGCCGGCAGTTCCGCCGTGGCCTCAGGCATGGGAGGCAGTTCGGGAAAGCTCTCCCGCGACATTCCCGCCATCTTGGTCCGCGAGCGGCCGCATGTGATGCTCGCCCAGTGGTTGTCGAGGAACTTCAGCGTCAGTTCGCCATCCGGAAGCAGACGGACGTAATCGAGGAGTTTCTTCGCCGGAACTGTGCCGGAGCCCTCCTTCTTCACCTTGGCCGGGCAGGAACAGCGGATCCCAAGCTCAAGATCGGTGGCTGTGAGCGACAGCCTGTCGCCGCTCGCTTCCAACAGCACGTTGGACAAGATGGGAATCGTCGTCTTCTTTTCGACAACGCCCTGCGACAGGCCCAACTCCCGGACCAGATCAGCCTTTTGTACGGTGAACTCCATGAGTCTTCACTCCCCCTACTGCGCGCCGCCAGGCCGGGAACAGCGCAAACAAGATTCCTGGTCCTCTTCTTGAAGGAGAGAAAGAAGAACAAGATTCATAGGGCCTGTGTAAATGTTGAAAACCTCTCTAAATTATACAAAAAACTGGGCGTTGGATGGAACGCCGGTTTGTGGAAGCGGAGTGGGTCCGGAGGTGGCCGATCGTCATCGATCGGGTTCTCCAAAGGCGTCCACAGGCGGCGCTGGCTGCTCGTGTTGATAACCCTGGTAACGTCATTGAAGTCTGTCGATTAACTTGTGCAGAAGCCTGTCCAAGTCGCTGTCAACCTGACGCAACTGCTCTATCTTGTTGACCGAGTGCAACACAGTGGTGTGGTGCTTGCCGCCGAAGGCCCGACCGATCTCAGGCAGCGAGGACGTGGTCAATTCCTTGACGAGGTACATTGCCACCTGGCGCGGGTAGGAGATCTTGTGCGCGTTCGTGCGCTCCTTCAACTGGCCCGGACGCAAACCGTAGTGCTCGGCGACCTGACGCTGGATGGCGTCGATGGAAACCCGCTTGTCAGGGGCGTGAACCAGGTGCTTCAGAATCTGCTGCGCCATCTGAAGGTTGATCGGCGCTCCGGTCAGCGAGGAAAGAGCCATTAACTTCGTGAGGGCCCCCTCCAGTTCGCGGACGTTGGACTTCGTCTTCGTGGCGATGAAGATGCGGACATCGTCCGGAAGCGTGATGCCTTCAGCCTCGGCCTTCTTGTCGAGAATCGCGATCTTGGTCTCGAGGTCCGGGGGTTGCATGTCGACCATCAAACCCCATTCGAATCGGGAACGGAGGCGCTCGACGAGATTCGGGATGTCCTTCGGCGTGGAGTCGCTCGAGAGGATGATCTGCTTCTGATGGTCGTAGAGGGTGTTGAACGTGTGGAAGAACTCTTCCTGAGTCCGCTCTTTGCCGGCAAGACCGTGGACATCGTCGACAATCAGGACGTCGGCCGAACGGTAATGGGCATGGAACTGGGGCATGCGGTCGAGCCGGATGCAGGAGATCATCTCGTTCATGAACCGTTCGCTGGAGGTGTAGACAATCCTCATCCCGGTGAAGTTGTCCATGAGCGAGCGGCCAACGGCATGCATCAGATGTGTCTTGCCCATTCCCGTTCCCCCGTATAGGAACAGAGGGTTGTACCTTCGCGAAGGCATGGTGGCGACGGCCTTGGCAGCGGCCTGGGCGAACTGGTTGCAGGGGCCGACGACGAAGTTGTCGAAGGTAAACTTCGGGTTGAGAGGACTGGGCGGCGATTCAAACGATACGCCGTGGAACGTGGCTTCGCCATTGCTGGTGGCAAGCTCCGGGAGATGGTAAGCCACTTGATCGACCGGGAGACCAAGAGAGCCGATGATGTCCGAGATCATCCCGGCGTATTCGGTTTCCAGCCAAGCCTGAATCTCTAGGCTTGGCACCTCGACCCAAAGGGTCTGGCCGCTGACCTTCGTCTGGCGGGAGTGGAGAATCCAGTTTTGATAGCTCTCCTGGGTCAGCTGTCTTCGGAGTTCGCGCTTGATCTGTTCCCAGGTGTTCATAACAGCGTGTACAGACAAAGATCAGGTTATGGTTTTCCACAGTTTTCCCACACTGTGGAAATCACGCCTCGTAACTCTCGGGATTCGGTGCTGGCTTCCTTTGCGGTCCTCGGTCTTACTGAAAACCGTCCACTGAGTCTAGCATACGAATTGGGAGTTGCAACAGGATTTTAACTGCTTTGGAATCAGGGTCTCCGAAGGGCGTTGACAACCCTGCGGAAATTCCGCTAAGCTTATGGTTCCCCAGGGCTGAGCGGGAGTAACTCAGCTGGTAGAGTGCAACCTTGCCAAGGTTGATGTCGCGGGTTCGAATCCCGTCTCCCGCTCCATTTCACTTCCCGTACAATAGCAGGTGTGACCCGTCGGCAGTGGCTGCGGATGGCCGCCGCGCAGATGGCCTCGCCCGTCGAGTCCATCCTCGTGCATGAGCACGTCCTTGTGGATTTCGCCGGGGCTGATGTAGCGGGACCGGACCGTTACGATGCCGAAGAGGTGTTCCGCACCGCGCTGCCGAAGCTGCGTGAGGTGAGGGCCCTGGGTTGTGTCCGGCTCCAGGAATGCACCCCGGCTTTCCTTGGACGCGCCCCTGCCCTCCTGCGGCGGCTGTCCGAGGCGGCGGAGCTCGACATCTGGACGAACACCGGCCTGTATGCGGCCCGCGAGCATAAGCATCTGCCGCGGTACGCATTCGATGAGCCAGCGCCGAGGCTGGCCCGCCGCTGGGTGAACGAAGCCGCGCGCGGCGTCGAAGGCGTCCGCCCACGCTTCATCAAGATCGGTGTGAACCGGCACCCCCTGCCGGAGGTGGACCGCAAGATTGTCCTTGCAGCAGCCATGACCTCATCGCACACCGGTCTCACGATCGCCTCGCACACGGGCGACGGCCGTGCCGCCGGGGAGCAGTTGGAGATCCTCGCCTCCGCGGGCGTCGCGCCGGGGAAGTTTGTCTGGGTCCATGCGCAGAACGAACGCGAGAAACGCTACCACGAACAAATCGCGCGCGCCGGCGGCTGGGTGGAGTTCGATGGTGTGGGACCCAAGTCGGCTCCCTGGCATCGCGAGTGCGTCACGCACATGGCGGCGCAGGGGCTGCTGGGCCGTGTGTTGATCTCGCAGGACTCCGGCTGGTATCGGGTGGGTGAACCAGGGGGCGGTGCATACCGCGGCTACACGTCCCTGTACACGGACTTCCTCCCGTTGCTCGATCCCGCCTGGAGGCAGGTGTTGCTCTGGGAGAATCCGCGGGCCGCGTTCGGTTAGCGGCCGGGCCGCACAGGGGCGCCCATGCCCGGGGGGAAGTTGAAGTTCGGTTGGGGATTCATGCCCCCGGGTGCCTGTCCCGGACGGCTCTGCATACCCTGCGCCGGTTGCTGCTGCCCTGGGGCGCCCGGGATGCCGGCCTGTCCGCCGCTTGCGGCAGCCTTGGCCGCTTCTTTGCTGAGATCGTAGACAAACTCCCACTCATTGTACGCAGTCCGGTCGTTGTACACCTTGATGCCTTCGAGTTCAAGCACGCTGGCGACCCCCGCAATGCCGCCTCCGATGGTCTGGTTGCCGCCCTGCGCGCCAGCCTGCATAGGATTCGCGCGCGGCGTCGTGAGGATCTGCTGGATCATCGAGGCGGCGGCATTCGGCGTCTGGCCAATCCCCGCACCCGCCTGGGAGCCAGGACGCTGGACCTGCTGTTGAACGGGAGCGCGCGGCTGCTGCGAAGGGAAGGCCGACATTCCTCCAGGCTGAGTCGCGGGTTGCTGCGCGGCGGGTGGCTGGTAGACGGGCTGCTGCGGCTGGTACGGCTGCTGTGGCTGGACAGATGCCGAGCCTCCGACGAAGCTCGACCCCCCGCCGACGAACGAAGGGGCTGCCGGGGTTTGGGGTTGCTGCGGCTGCTGGACTGCTCCCATTCCGCCGCCGACCATGGCAGGTTGACCCGGCTGTGGCTGCGGAGCGGCTTGCCGTTGACCCGGCTGCCAGGAGACCGGCGCCTGTTGCCCGAATGGGTTCTGATTCGTCTGCTGCTGGCCGGCGGGAAAGCCCGGCTGGCCGTACGGATTCGGATTCTGGTTCGTCTGCACGACCGGCTGTTGTTGGCCGTAGGGATTCTGCCCCGGCTGCTGCGGGTTATAGCCGGGGACAAACGAGGGTGGTACTCCGCCCGCAACTCCCGGCTGCTGCTGGGATTGCCCCTGCTGGTTGGGCTGGCCACCGGGTTGTTGCTGGTTGTACCCCGGCATGAACGAGGGCGGCACGCCGCCTCCAGCTCCGGGCTGCCCCTGCGCCTGAACCGGCTGATTCGGGTCCGCTTCCGCGTCCGGCGGCGGCGCGTTGGTCGACTGCAGCATCGGGGGCATGCCCCGGCGTTCGCTGTCGCGCGCCTGCCGGACGGCCGAGGCCGCGGGCGCATTCGGATTCGCTCCGGACGAGCCGATCGAAGCCGACTCGTGAGTGAACGTGTTGACGCTCTTTTGTTCGCCTTCCTGCTGCGGCGGCTTGTGCACCAGCGAATCGAGGAAGACGCCTCCTGGCCCGACGTGGATGATGCGCCACTCCTCGCTATCCGTCATTGGATCCTTGTAGCGCTGGCGCAGGAACCGGACCTGGTTCACCTTCTCCAGCTCTTCCATCGTCGGAGGGAATTTATTAAACTTTCGGACATAGAGCTGCACGGCGCGCGCGTACTGTTCGCCGCGTTCGATGAGCAGCGCCTCGCGGTCGCGTTGCGCCTCGAAGGCAACGCGCGGCAGTTCCTGGTAGAGCATGATCGCGACCGAGGCCGCCATCACGAAGACCAGGAGCATCGCAAAACCGCGCTCGTCTGTCCGCTTCATCCCTGCTCCGGCAACAGCGTCAGCGTCTGCTGATGCTTGTGCTCAATGTCCTCCATCACGACCGACGTCGCCCCAATGCGCACGACCTTGTAGCGCTTCTTGATGACGTCTCCTTCCGTCGCGACATAGATGTCCTCGCCGTCGAGGAAGAACGCGCGCTTCGCGCCCCTGCTTCCATTCTCGCGCGGTTCGGAGTAACCGTAAAACTTGAACGTGATCGGAGGAGGCGCCGGCTTGGACGCCGCAATCTTCTGCGCCGCCGCCTTGGCGGCTTCGGCGGCAATCTCCGCCGGAGTTTTCGGCGTGATCTTCGGCGCATCCTTGATCTCGGCAGCCGGCGGCGGCGGAGGCTGACCGAACTGGAAGATGCTGCGTTTGCCCGACCCAAGCGGGGTGTCCTGAACTCTGGCCAGCAGGTCAAGCCGGAGCGTCGGATCGATTTGGGTCGGGTCCGGTGTGTTCTCCGGATCGATCTGCAGGGTATAGCGGAATTCGCGGCCGGCCGTACCTCGCTTACCGGGCGCGCGCCGGACGATCGGTCCCTTAACGGCGGATCGCGCCACCGAGGGCTTCGCCGCCGGCGCCGGCGCGGGCCGCGCCGGGGTGGGCGAACCTGAGTCTGACAGATTGACGTAGAACATCACGCCGGCCACAGCCAGCAGACCGCCCAGGATCACGACCTTCTTTGGTTCGGCGCCCAGGTTCATAGTTGGGTCTCCCCGGGCTGACGGACGAAGACATGGATCTTGATGGTCGCGTTGATCTGATCGCCCCGGACCTGCGGCGCGGCCTGGAGGCTGTCGATAATGAGAAAACGGTCGGAGCGGTCGAGCGCGTGGATGAACTTCCGCAGCCCGTCGTAGCCCGCTTCGAAGCCGGCCGTGATCGTCATGAGGCCAAGAGTCTCGCTGCCTTCGACCTCCTCCACGGAGAACTGGCTTTCTTTCGGCGTGACGCCGGACTCGTTGGCCGCGCGGTCGAGTTCGCCCACGATCGTCGAGTAGGCCGTCGCGGCGTCGAGCATATAACTGGCCATGAACTGATCCCCGACTTCGCGGGCGCGCTCCACTTTTTCGGCAATCAGTCGCGACCGGTCGAGCGCCTGGCGCTGGCGCGTCACCTGCTGTTGGAGATCGATCATCTGGCGCGTCAGGTCTTCCGCCGAGCCCCCCCAAGGCTTGAACAGAATGAGCGCCGCGGCGATGTTGGCGGCCAGCAGCACACCCAGTAACGCGCGCCCGATCGTTTTCGGATCGCGCCGCAAGGTCACGGGCCGGGACAGGTTCTTGCGTAATGCGTCAATCCGGCTGGGCATAGTGCACGTTGATCCTGTAGCGGTGGAGCGGTTCATTCTGCCCCGGGGGCAGCGTGTTGGTGACCTGCGTGGCCCCGAACAGAGGCGAATTCTCAAGACTCATGAGCAGCTTCAGCAGCGGCTCGGTCTGCTCGGCGCCGACGCTCATCTCGAGCACGACGCGGTTCGCCGCGTTCAACCAGGGCCGGATCGAGATGACGCGCGTGTTGTAAGGCAGCGTCGTTTCGAGATCTGCGAAGATGCCCGTCCAACTGACCGACTTGCGCCGGAGTAGCCCGTTCAGGAAGATGCTGCGTTCGAGCACCGCCGCATTTTCAGGGCGGCGGAGAACGGCGTCGACTTCCGCCTGCCGCGCCGCGATCTCGCGCAGTTCCTGGCGCGATCCGTCGATCGCGCCGCGCGTGTCGGCGAGCTGGCCGCGCTCCTCGAGGATGAGCCCGGTGACGAGCGCCAGCAGACCGGTCAGCAGCGCCGCCAATACGATGGTCGCAGCCACGTACGGACGGTTCCGCTCGAACGGTTGGGTCGCGAGGTTGAGTTCGAGCCGCATCAGTTGGCCACCCCCGCGCCGTACAGGTATCCCAGCAACCCCGCGTCAAAGGGACCCAGCACCTTGCCGAGCGGCGAATGCGCGATCTCGACCGATGCCGGCGTCTCCTGCGACAGCAGCGCCCGCATCGGTTCCGACGAGGCTCCGAAGCCGGCCAGGACGACGCGGGCGGGCGGCGCGCCAAAAGTATCTGCGACGTAGACCAGCGTCGGGTACAGATCGGAGAGAATGCCCTCCGGATCGGCGTGCCCGATTTCGAGGCAGCGCAGCAGGCGCAGGACGCCGTCCTGCACGACCAGCAGCGTGAGGGAGTGGTTCTCCAGCCTCACGGCCATGGTCAGTCCGCCGTCCTCAACCAGCCGCAGCATTGCCAGCGACGACGGCATCACAATGCCAGGATGAAGGGCGCAGGCGCGGAGCGGCGCCTCATAGCGGGCAAGAATCTCCAGCGGAATTGCCGCCGAGATCACATCGAGCTTCCCGTCGGAACGCTTCTGGGGCCAGAAGCTGAGGCGGGACGCTTCTAGGTCAAACGGCACGGTCTTCTTCATCCGGAACTTGATGAGCGTCGTGCGCTCGGCCGGATCTTTCGGCAGGGAGTCGAACTCGAACACGCTGACCCGAACCGCGAAATCGGGAAGCAGCAGAGCGGCCGGACGCGGCTTCCGCGCAGCAGGCGGCGGCGCGAGTTTGCGAAAGGCTGCCGCGAGGCTGTCGGCGTCGAGCACGTTGTCTTTGACCGGAGAGACCGCGATGGAACCGGGCGGGAGGGGCTCGAAGGCCAGCTCCGGAGACTTGCCGGGGCCCAGGTGAGCCATCGCGACGCCGGCTTCCGACACCTCGAAAATATGGGCCGGTGGCGGATCGGTCACGAGAGATTGAATGCGGCGCAGCCAGTCCATGGTTATTCGATGAAGGTCACTTTGTTGATCTCGCGCAGCGTCGTGACGCCCATGCGCACTTTGTCCACGGCGGATTCCCGGAGGAACGTCATGCCCTCTTCGCGCGCGACGCGTTTGATTTCGGCCGACGATCGGCGGTCGAGGATCATCTCGCGGATGCGGTCGCTGAGATCGAGCAGTTCGTGGATTGCGGTCCGGCCGCGGAAGCCGGTGCCGCCGCACTCGAAGCAGCCCGGACCTTCGTAGAACGTCACGCCCCGCCAGTCTTCCGGATTGAGTCCGGATTCGACGAGAAACTCATCGTCGTAGTGAACCGGCTCCTTGCAGAATTCGCAGGCGACGCGCACCAGGCGCTGGGCCAGGATGCAGTTGAGCGAGGACACGAAGTTGTACGGCTCAACACCCATATTCAGGAAGCGGCCGACAACGTCGAGCACGTTGTTGGCGTGGACGGTGGTGAACACCAGGTGTCCGGTGAGGGCGGCGTTGATGGCGATCTGCGCGGTTTCCTGGTCGCGGATCTCGCCGACCATGATCTTGTCCGGGTCATGGCGCAGAATCGAGCGCAGACCGCGGGCGAAGGTGAGGCCCTTCTTCTCGTTGACGGGAATCTGGGTGATGCCCTTGAGCTGGTACTCCACCGGGTCTTCGATCGTGATGATCTTGTCTTCGTCGGTCTTGATTTCGCTCAGACCCGCGTAGAGCGTGGTCGTCTTACCGGAGCCGGTGGGTCCGGTCACCAGGACCATGCCGTACGGCTCTTTGATATAGCGGCGGAACTTGACGAGATCGTTGTCCGAGAAGCCGACCACTTCGAGCGAGAGCTTGGCGAACTTCTCGCTCATTGATTCTTTATCGAGCACGCGAAGGACGGCGTCTTCGCCGTGGATCGTGGGCATGATCGAGACGCGGAAATCGATGAGGCGGCCCTTGTAGCGGACGCGGAAGCGGCCGTCCTGCGGGATGCGGCGCTCGGCGATATCAAGTTCACTCATGACCTTGATGCGCGAGATGATCGTCGAGTGCCAGTCCTTGGCGATCGGCGGCATGGCGTAGTGGAGCACGCCGTCGATGCGGTACTTGATAGCCACTTCCTGGTCGCGGCTCTCGATGTGAATGTCGCTGGCGCGGCGCTCGAGCGCGTTGAAGATCGTCGTGTCGACGAGCTTGATGACCGGGGCGATGTCGCTATCGCCGGCGGCCAGGCGGTCGATCGAGAGCGTTTCGTCCTGCGTATCTTCTTCGCCCACGACGTCGAGGGCGAAGCCTTCGGTCACCTCCTCGAGGACTCGCTGCGATTGCTCCGTCTTCTTGAGCAGGTCGGCGATCTGAGAGAGGGTCGCGACCTTGACGCGCAGTTTCTTGCCGAGCAGCAGGCCGAGTTCGTCGACGAGCGTCAGGTTGCGGGGGTCGGCGAAGGCGATGTCCAGAGTCCCGTCTTCGAGGTGGAGCGGAACGAAATTGTACCGGAACATCAGATCGACCGGGATGGAGCGGAACAGGTCGTGGTCGATCGAAGCGGACTTGAGGTCGACGAATTCGCACCGGTATCGCATGGCGAGGGCGCGAGCCTGGTCGCTCTCGGCGACGGGGTCAGGGAGCCGGACACGTTCAGTGGCCATGGGTGCGTGCGGACGCGGGAAGTCCCGCCTCTTCTTAGACAGTAGACGCGCGCCGGACCCGAAACGTGCACCCGGTGCTACTTGCCTCGATTTATCAACAAGATATCTGGGGTCTGTCCCCCTTCTGGCTGCTGCTCCTGTAGAATCGGCAGACGATGAAACCGATGCGACGCGTCGCACTGATGCTCTGCGCGGGGGCGCTGGCCGCCGCCGGCCAGGGACCGCGCCTGTTCGAGTGGGAACGCGGCGTCGCGCTCCAACAGCACGGGCGGGACGATCTCACCATGTACCTGTGGTTTTACGAGTGGAACCTGTTTGACGCCCGATCGCGCGGCCACCAGTCGCCGGGCACGTATCGGACAGAGCGTCTGGTGAACCCCGGAGGGACCAGCGCGGTCATCCGAACGGCGGGACTGGAACTCACGGTTGACACCGTTGCCGACGGCGCCCGTCTGACGCTGAAGGTGACCAACGTGTCGGGGCATGAATGGCGGGAGACCGCCGCAATTATCCCGTGCTGGAATCCCGGCCGGGTGCCAGGCACCAACCCCTCTTCCCCGCTCCCCCTAAACGCCGACTTCGCCGACCCCGCGCGCGACCGTTCCTACTTCCGTTCGGCCGCTGGCATCACGCTGCTCGATTCGCGGGCCATTCACTTCAACCACTGGCTGCGGCCCGCTCTGGACCGGATGGGACCCGATGGTGTGTTTGCGTTCTCATACAAGTGGCCCACGTCGGATGTGGACGCCACAGCGGGCGTGCTGATCCGGGAATCGGCCGACCGTACCTGGGTCACGGGCATCGGTTGGGAGGATTTTACGTCCGTGCAGGGGCACAATCCCTGGAGCTGTCTCCACGCCAGCATCCGGGTGGGTCCGCTGAAGCCAGGCGAAAGCAAGACCATTCGAGGCCGCCTCTTCCTCTTTCCCGGATCCCGCGACGAGTGCCTGACGCGATTCGAGAAGGAGTTCCCCAACTAGCGGATGTTGTCGGCCAGCGAGAAGATGGGCAGGTAGAGGGACACGAGCACAAAGGCGACGAACGCGCCCATGAAGATCATGATGGCCGGCTCGATCAGCGACAGCGCCGCCGCCATCCGCGTGTTTACATCTTCTTCGTAGAACTCGGCGACACTCGTGAGCATGGACGGTAGCGCACCGGTCGATTCGCCTACTTCGATCATGTCAATCGCCAAGCCCGGGAAGATCCCGGTGGTCTTGAGCGAGGTAGACAGCGCCTGCCCCTCGCGCACCAGTTTCCCCGCAGAATCCAGGCTCCGGCGCAGAAGCGCGGTGCCGAGCGAGTCGGCCGCGGTCTCGAGACCCTGGATCAACGGGATGCCACCGGTCAGCAGGGTCGAGAGCACGCGGGAAAACTGCGCCACCTGGTACTTGATCCAGATCTCACCGAGGATGGGTGTCCGCAGCTTGACAGCGTCGATGCGCTCCTGTGCTTTCTCCCCCCTTGCCCACATGCGGAACAGGACAATCAGCCCCGCCAGCGCCGCTACCGCGACAAGGATGTACGTGCGCGCCGTTGTTCCGACGGCGATCAGCAGTTGCGTCATCGCCGGCAGCTCTGCCTGCATGTTCGCGTACAACTCCGCGAAGTTCGGCACCACGTAGGTCACCAGAAAGACGATCAGGATGATGACCAGGGCGATCAGAACCGCCGGATAGATGAGCGAAACCAGGACCTTCTTCTTCACCGCGAGGGCCAGCTTCTGATACTGGATGAAGCGGTCCAGCACTTCGACCAGGCTGCCACTTTTCTCGCCGGCGAGCACGGTGGTGATGTAGATCTTGGGGAAGATCCCCTGCATGCGGAAGGCTTCCGAGAGCACCGTGCCGTTGCGCACTTCGTCGCGGACGGACTTGATATAGCGGCCAAGCGTCGGGTCGGTGAGCCGGTCGGCGAGCAGGTCGAGCGACTTCAGGATCGGCAGACCCGCGCGGATCAGGGTGACAAACTGCTGGTTGAAGATCAGGAACTTCTCGATGTTCAGTTTCTTCGACCGGCCGACACCCGCCAGAGCTCCCTGCCGCGGCTTCACCCAGTAGACCAGGTGGCCCTGCTGCGTGTACCGGTCGCGCAGTTCCTGCTCGGAGCCCGCGCTGACCACCTGCTGGTGGATCTCTCCGCGTGTGTCGGCGTACTTGAGCACCCACTCGGCCATGAGGTCTAGTCTACGCCCTCGATGATTTCGACGCCCTCCGGTGGGCTGAACTCAAACAGGCCGGTTGCGAGCGGCGGGTTGACTTTCTCCTCGCCGAAGCGGAACTCGAGAATCGATTCGTCCTGGCCGATCACCCGCACCATCGCCATCCGGGCGTCAGGAGTCACGAGAAACTCCACCAGGCGATACGGCAGGTTCGGATTGTGCGGGGTGGCGGAGATGAACAGATTGTCGCCTTCGGGGCGGGACTCGAAGCGTTTGAAGTCCTTTTCAAATTGCAGACGTCCGAGCAGAAACGCGATCGGCGCGTGCATGTCGCCGCTTTCCTTGACGGGCGTCCGCTCGGCCCGGTTCCGGAGTGGGCTGTACAGGTAGAAGTATTTGCCGTCGCTGACGAACTGCTTACCGGCCGGCTTGGAGTAGTCCCAGCGCATCCGTCCGGGTTTGAGCAGGTAGAGCGTCCCTGCCTCGCGGCGTCCCTGGCCGAGGGCGCGGTAGGTTTCGGTGAACGGCACCTCAAGTGTCCGGACGCGGTTGTAGCGCTGTTCGACCGCGCGAAGGCGTTCGATGGCGGACTGCGCCACGGCCGCGGGAGCCAGCACACACAGCAGGACGGGCGCGAGCCAGAGGCTCCTCATATCCGGTTAGACGCGCGAAACGCGGAATTCGTGGAACATGGCATGCATTTCCTGCCGCGGAGGAATTCATGATCGCTCCCCTATCGAGCACCGGACACACCGCGGCGGCACCCGCTCAAGCACCGCGAACTGTCGCCATCACATTGGATCAGGACGCGTTTCAACAACTTCTGCTGGCTCTCACGCGGGCGGGAATCGATCCCGGCGCCCTCGGACTGCCGCGGCAGGAAACGGGCACGAGCCAAAATCCTGGCACGACGGTCCAGACACCTTTCGGCACCGCAACCGTTCCGGACGGCCCGCGCCCCAATACGACACCCGCCGGAACGCCGCCCCCGAGCGCCTCCCCACGGCCCGACCCGGTGCCGAACGGGGACGGGACCTCGCAGGTCGTGACGCCGTTTGGGACGGCGACGGTGCCGGATGGGCCGCGGCCGACCGCAACGCCATTTGGAACGCCGGGAGACGCTCCCACGGGGCTCACACCGAACCCCCGCACCCCCCAGACATCGGAACCGCCCGCCGATGCGTTCCAACCGAAATTCGAAGACGCCGAGGTCCAGAGTATTTTTGGCGAGCGGCAGGCTCTGAACCGGAACTACTTCGCCACGCGGGAGACCGCGCAATGGATCGCGGACAAGTACGGGGACGGGTCGGTTTACGAAACGCCCTACCAGGGGCAAGGTGGGCCGTTCTGGAGCAACCAGCGGGAGCTGCATGTGCGGTTGGGTGATGGTCGGATGGTGAACGCAGGCGTGCTGGCTGCGTACTATGAACGCAACCCGCCCCACCTGTTCCCCGGCGTGGCGGACAGGCTGATCCGGAATCTGATCGAGGGCTGACGCTACGCGCGGCCCATCTTGTCGAGCTCGGAGAAGTACACGCGGCGTCCTTCGTCCATCGCGAGGTTGCCCAGGATCACCGCTGCCGAGTCCTGGAGACCAATCTCGAGATCGGCCAGGGGACGCGCGCCGGTTTTGACGCAGTTGAGGAACGCTTCGAGCGACACGTCGACGGGGTTGCGGTCTTCCTCGGGCACCATCACGCCTTTCGAGTACAGCCAGCGCCGTGCGTACTTCATCTCCTTGGCGAGGAAGGAGTCGTGGTCGGTGATCTGGTCCCGCTCGAGGAGGATCGGGAAGCCCTTGGTGCCCTTGCCGGTGCTGGCGAGAGTCGCCATCGCGGTGGCGGCCGCCTCCTTCTTTTCGCCTGCCTTGGTGACTTCCGGCTTCGGCGGTTCGAGGTACCACAGGCCGAGCGTGGGCTCATCGTCGGTGCCGACCGTAATCTCGATCGTGGCCTTCGTGCCCATGATGCGCTCGCCGAACTCGGTGCGGGTGGAGCCGAAGAAAGGCAGGTGCCGGTTCGTGCTGATCGATGAATACATCAGCTTGCGGCCCTTGGGATAGCTGAAGATGAGCTGGATGTTGTCGTAGACGTCGCGCCCGTCGTTGATGAAGTCGAGGCCGCCCACGCCGACGACGAACTCCGGATGCGCGCCGAACATCCAGTCGGCGACGTCGATCTGGTGTGAGGCCAGCTCGGCGGTCAAGCCGCCGGAGTACTCACGGAACAGCCGCCAGTTGGCAATCCGCTCGCGCGACGGATCTTCCTGTTTGCGCATCGTCCAGCCGCCGTTGCGGTGCCATTGCGCCTGGACGTGCGTCACATCGCCGATCAGCCCCTTTTCGATCATCTGCCGGGCTGTCTGGTAGAAGCGGCTGTAGCGACGCTGCAGGCCGACCTGGAGGACCTGCTTGGGGCGTTCGTTGGCCAGGGCGCGCAGGGCGTGCACTTCCTCCGGCTTGAACACGAGGCTCTTCTCGCAGAAGACGTGCTTGCCGGCCAGCAGCACGTCCCGCGTCACGGGGAAGTGCGCAAAGAGGGGCGTGGCGACGAAGACCGCATCTACGTCCTTGTCAGCGATGAGCTCGCGGTAATCCTTGTACTTGCGCGGGTTCGACCCGATGACTTCGGCGGCCTTATCGAGGTTGGGCTGCCAGATGTCGCAGACCGCGACGCAGCGGCCGATGTCGGCATCGCGCATGTGGCGCAGGAGATACTGCCCGCGGCCGCCAGTCCCGACAAAGCCGAACTGGACCTGTTCGTTGGCCGCCTTCACCTTGTGAATAGCGGGCGCTCCTTCGAGAGCCGGCGCGACCGCGGCCACGGCGGCCGACACGGCGCTGGCCGTCTTGACGAAATCCCGGCGGCTGACATCCTGCGAATCGGACATGGATACACTCCTCGCCCAGCCAAGCTATGGGCGTATTTCCTTAGAGTATAGCAAGCACAGGGCTTACAGGAAGTAGTCCTTCACCTTCTCGAACAGGCCCTTTTCCTGGGGTTCATTTTCGCTGGGCAGCGTATCGCGCAACTTCTCCAGCAACTCACGCTGCTGGCGCGTCAGCTTGAGCGGAACCTTGACATCGATGTGGACGACGACATCGCCTTTGCCGTGGCCGTTCACATGCGGGACGCCCTCGTGGCGCAGACGGAACTGCGCGCCGCTCTGGGTTCCTTCGGGGATCTTCAGCTTCTCGGTCCCCTTGAGCGTCGGGATCTCCAGTTCGGCCCCAAGGGCCGCCTGGCCGATATTGACGGGAATCACGCAGTGCAGATCGTTCTCCCGCCGGTCGAAGAACGGGTGTTCCTTGACCTTCAGCACGACGTAGAGATCGCCCGGGGGGCCACCGTTGATGCCGGGCTGTCCCTCGTGCGAGAGCCGCAGGCGGGTGCCGTTGTCGACGCCGGCCGGGATGTTCACCTTGAGTTTGCGTTCGACGCGCTTGTAGCCTTCGCCGCGGCATTCGGTGCAGGGCTTGCGGATGATCTCGCCTTGGCCCTGGCACTGAGAGCAGGTCCGCCGCACGGAGAGAAAGCCTTGCTGGTAGATGACTTCGCCGCGGCCGCGGCAGGTGGGACATGGCTGGGCCCCGGAGCCCGGCTCGGCGCCCTTTCCGTTGCAGCGGGCGCAGGCCTCCAGACGGGGCACCAGGATGTCTGCGGTCATGCCGAACACAGCCTGTTCGAACTCGATTGCGAGGTCGTAGCGCAGGTCGTCGCCGCGCTGCGCCCGCTGGCGGCGTTGGCGCGGCGAGCCGAACATGTCGCCGAAGCCAAAGAAGTCGCCGAGGATGTCGGAGAGATCCGTGAACGCGTTCGGGTCGAAGCCGCCCGCGGCGCCCTGCAAACCCTGGTGCCCGTACCGGTCATACGCGGCGCGCTTCTGCGGGTCGCTGAGGACACCGTACGCTTCGGCCGCTTCTTTGAACTTCTCCTCGGCTTCGTGGTTGTTCGGGTTGCGGTCCGGATGATACTGCAGCGCGAGCTTCCGGTAGGCGCTTTTCAACTGCTGCTCGTCTGCGTCCCGGCCCACGCCGAGGACTTCGTAGTAGTCGCGCTTGGTCACGGGCATAGGACGCGGTTCTATTCGGCTTTGACGGCGACGCGTACCATGGCGGGCCGCAGGAGCTTGCCCTTGAACATGTAGCCAGGCTGATACTCGGCGATGACGACAGGGTCATCCGCCACCTCGTCGGACTCGACGCGGTCCACCGCCTGATGCAGGTTCGGATCGAAGACCGCTCCTTGAGTTTCGATGGGTTCGAGACCCGCGCGCGTGAGGGTGTCCATGAGACGTCCGTAGATCAACTCGATGCCCTTCTTGTACTCGGTGTCGACACATTCCGAGCTCACGGCGCGGTGGAAATCGTCGGCGATCGGCAACACATCGCGCAAGAGTTCCATGCCCGCGTACTGGACGAATTCGCTTCGCTCCCGCTCGGTGCGGCGGCGGAAGTTTTCGAAATCCGCCTGGCGCCGCAGGATCTGGTCCTGCAACTCGGCCTTGTCGGCAGCCAGTTGGTCCCGTTCCGCGGTCAGCTCGGCCAGCGCGGCAGCCTGGTCGGTGACCGCCGCGGAATCTTCCACCGCCGTCTCGGGAGTCTCCGAAACGTTGGCTTCCTGAGGTTCCGTACTCACAATTTCTAATCTAACAGATGCTCGAAGGGGGCACGGCGGCTCCCGACGGGTTGGCCAGGGACTGGCCGATGTGCAGAACGGCGCCCATGACGCGCTCGTAGTGCATGCGCACGGGTCCCAGCACCGCGATTTTCGCGGTGTGTCCCGAGGGCATTTCCACGGCAAGCCCGATGAGGCACAGAGGCTTCATGGACGGATGCACAGCTTCCAGGCCCACCTGCACCTGCAACTCGCCGGAGGCGGAGTCCAGGAGCCGGTCGAGCAGCGTGACAAGCCGCTTCTTCTCTTCGAGGGCGCGGAAGAGATCCCGCATCTTCTCGCGGGTCAATTGCAGGTCGATTCCGAAGAGGTTGGCCGCACCTTCCATGTGTATGGCCGGCGGGTCATTCACGTCGAGAAGTCCCTTGCCGTACAGCATCAGCAGACGGCGCATCATTGCGTCGTAGGCGGCGCGCTCCGCGTCCATGCGGCGCAGCAGTTCCTGGCGGATCTGACTGATCGTCCAGCCGGCGAAGTGATGGTTCACGTAGTTGCGGATGGAGATCAGTTCTTCCTGTGCGATCGGGTGATCGAGGTCGAGGACACGGTTGCGGACCGAATGATCCCGCGTGACCAGGACCGCGAGGAGCCGGCCGTCGGTCAACGGGACCAGTTCGATCTGATCGAGGATCTGTCCGGCGGTCGGTTGCGCCGCGGCGATCGCCACGTTGCGCGTCATCTCGACCAGGATGTGGGACGAAAGGCCAACCCGTTGTTCCGCGGTCTCGGCGCCGCCCAGTTCCAGGCGGATGCGTTGGGCCTCGGCCAGCGAAATCCGGCTGGCGACGGCGGAGCGGACGTAGTAGCGAAACGCCTTTTCCGTAGGGATGCGCCCAGCCGATGTATGGGGCTGCGACAGATAGCCGCGGTCGGCCAGATCGGCCATGGCGTTGCGGATAGAAGCAGCGCTCAGCCCATCTTTCCGGCGCTTGGAAAGCGAACGTGACGCGACGGGCTCTCCCGTCTCGATGTACTCCCTGATAGCGGCGGAGAGGATCTCGTATTCCCGAACGCTCAGAGACTCGTCGCCCGGCATCGTAACCTCGTGAAAAACAGGACTCCTTAGACCGGATTGTAGCGAAGCGCGGGAAGCATCGGCAAGCTGGAAAGGAAAGCCGGCCCGAAGAGGGCCGGCCGGCGCGACGAATCCCATCAGGTCTGTTCCCCCCGAGCCAGACCAAGGATGCGTCAGATCACAATTCGATTCTGACAGCGCCGTCGCGTCCGGACAATAGATCTTCGGTAATGGACCCGGCTGCTGAAGTACTAAGCATCAGGGGACGAGCTTGCGCAACTCTTCGATGAGAGCGGGCAGGCCCTTCTTGCGGTAGAGATCGAGAAGCCGCTGCTCCTCGGCGGAGGGAGGGGCTGCATGGAGAAGCTGGGCTTGCGCGAGGTGGTTCCGGCTGGGCACCCAGACCCGGCCGTCGGCGAACTCCACCTGGGAAACGAAGCCGGTCATGCCTGCGACCTGGACGGAATCGCGGAAGCGCAACGCGGTGTCGGGCGCGGCGGTCGCCGAAGCGCCAGGCGCAAGCGACTGCCGCGGCGCCGGCACGGAGGCCATCGCGTACTCTTGCCCCTGCGCATCGCGGACGATCCAGCCCAGTTCGTAATAGCGCACCGGTTCCCGGGAGTCGTTCCGCACGGAGATGCGCGGAGACCGGATCTCACCCGCGCCCACTTCCGCGGAGCCATCGACGGGGACAACCGGAGCACCATCGAACTGGGCGAACGCGAACCGGACTTGGCGGGCCGCGGTCGCCGAGGCCGCCGCGCCGACTGCCGGGGCGCGCCGTGCGACCTCGACATCGAGGCGTGGCCGGGATCTCTGCCGTGCGAGGGCGCGGAGGACTTCTTCGCGGAGACCATCCGGACCGCCGGCGGTGAGGACAGACTGGAAATACAGGCGATCCCGGCGGGCTTCCATCTCCCAAGCCGTAAGCGTGCGGCGGGAATCGAGCCGGTTCGGACCATAGAACGAGAGGTCCTCAAAAAGAACCCCGTCAAGACCGACGCGGACGAGCGGTCCGGCGGCAGCGCCCTGGAGCGGACGCAGCAGCCGCAGGTCGATCCTGAGAGGGAAGACATCGCCGGGTGCGATGTCAAGGCATGGGGCGGCCACGGAGCCCCGTCCACCGGGTGTCACTTCCTGCGCGGAGACCAGCATGGTGACGCCGCGGATGCGGGAAGCGCTGGTGTTCTTGAGTGTCAGCGCCAGCCGCAGGTCGATAACGATGGCGCCGCCCCTGGCGGACGTGCGCGACTCGCCGAGGTCGGCCGACACCAGAGCGACCGGAGCGTCCGGAGCGAGGTCGATGCGGATCGCCTGACCGGGGTCGGAGGTTTGTCCGGCCGCCGCGGCGGAGAGCCACAACGCGAGCGGAATGTTACTCCAGCGCCACATTTTGAATCGTCACCATACCGCTGTCGGCATCGACGTACCGGGCGGCGACCGAGCCCCATGCATTCGCCGAATATTCCACTTCGGCGCCCGGTTCATGCAGCAGTCCCAGCGTGAGCGATCCCGCGTGGACCGCAATTCCGTCCTCAACGACGGAAACGGAAGGCGCGGGCGCGAGTTCCTGAGGCGCGGGATTATGGATTGACCAGATCCCGACGGCGGCGAGCGCGGCGAGCGCCGCATACGCCAAAGCCAGTCTGCGACGGGGCCGGACGTGCGGCGCGGGCAGCGCGACACACGCTCCGGCGGCCAGTCCGAGGCGGATGTTGGCCTCCATGTCCATGGCCAGTCGCTGCCACTCGGCTTCGCTCATTCCATCGGGAAGAGATTGCAGTTCGCGCGCCTGGTCGCGGGCGGCGGTGAATTCATCGGCCAGGGCCATGCAGCGGTCGCACGCCTTTAAGTGGCGGCCGACGCGGAAACGGGAGACCCAATTGAGCTCCCCACCCGCCCACAGGGCGAGTTGGGCTTCACTGGGGTGGCGGCTCATCGCTTCCTCCGTTCCAGGTAGCGCCGGAACTTGGTCCGCGCGTTTGCGATGTGGGAGCGCACGGTTGCCTTGGAGCAGTCGAGCTCGCGGGCCACTTCTTCGGCGGGCATGTCTTCGACATCCCGCAGGATGAGCGCGGCCCGTTCCCGTGGAGAGAGCAGGCGCAGGCCGTCTTCGAGGTAGTCGCGGTGCTCGGACTGGAGGACCAGGCGCTCCGGGTTGTCGTCGGCGGATAGCTCCGGGGCCGCGCCGATTTCGCAGAAGCTTGCCCTGCGGCTGCGGCGCAGGAAGTCGATGGCGGTATTGGTGGCAATCCGGGAGAGCCAGTGCGCTGCCTTCTGGCTGTCCTTCAATTGGTCCCGGTGCTGGAGGGCTTTGATGAAGGTCTCCTGGGTCAGGTCCTGCGCATCGGCGGCATTGCCGACGATGCGGTAGATCTGGATGAAGACCCGGCGCAGGTTCTCGGCGATCCACTGATCCTGCCGCTCGCGCTCCTGACGCAATTCCGCCGGTTCACTCACCGCGATGCCCGCCTCCAGGGACAGCGAACGCGCCTTGATCTTCACGTTAAGAATAGACGGCGCGCGAGCCCGGAACGTGCAACCCTTTCCGGGCAGAGTCCTTTCCCAGTGTACCGGGTCCGGCTAGAGAGCGGCGAGGACGGCTTCGGCGTGGCCTTTGGCCTTGACCTTCGGGAAGACCCTCGCGATTGTCCCCTGCTCGTCAATGATGAAGGTACTGCGCTCGATGCCCATCACCTTTCTGCCGTACATGTTCTTCTCCTTCCAGACGCCAAACGCCTCGGCGGCCGACTTATCGGCGTCGGCGAAGAGCGTGAAGGGTAAGTCGTACTTGGCCTTGAACTTGGCCTGAGCCGCGACGGTATCCGGAGAAACTCCGATGATGACGGCCTTCTTCTTGGAAATCTGCGCCTTCAGATCGCGGAACTCGCAGGACTCGGTGGTGCACCCGGGCGTGTCCGCCCGCGGATAGAAATACAGAACCACCTTCTTCCCGCGGTAGGACGACAGGGATACGGTCTCGCCCGAGTCGGTCTGTAGAGAAATGTCCGGTGCGGTGTCGCCGGCTTGAAGCATTCGGAATCCTCCCAACGTTACGTTAACTTGGCCTTCAGCAGTTCGTTGACAGCGCCGGGATTGGCTTGGCCCCGCGATGCCTTCATCACCTGGCCGACGAGGAAGCCGAGCACGGTTGTCTTGCCCGACCGGTACTGCTCGACCTGCTTGCCGTTCGCCGCCAGCACCTGTTCGATGATGGCTTCCAGAGCGCCGGTGTCGCTGATCTGCTTCAAACCTTCGCGTTCGATGATGACCGCGGCCGCTTCGCCGGTGGAGAACATTTTCGCGAAGACTTCTTTGGCGAGCTTGTTGGAGAGCTCCCCTTTGGCAATCAGGCGGACCAGTTCGCCCAGACGTTCCGCGGTGACGGGCGACTCTTCGATGCTCTTGCCTTCGGCGTTCAACAGGCCGCTGAGGTCGCCGATGACCCAGTTGGCGGCGGCGCGGGGATCCCCTGCGGCGCGGGCGACCGTTTCGAAGAAGTCCGCCGCGGCGCGGCTCTGGGTCAGGACTTGGGCGTCGTACTCGCGCAAGCCGTAGTCGGCGATAAACCGCGCGCGCTTTTCCGCTGGCAACTCGGCCATGCTGTCGCGGATGCGGTTCATCCAGGCGTCGCTGATGCGCAGGGGGACAAGGTCCGGTTCCGGGAAATAGCGGTAGTCGTGGGCGTGCTCCTTGCTGCGCATGCCGACGGTCTCGCCGGTCGCGACGTTGTAGAGGCGCGTTTCCTGGTGAATCGTCCCGCCAGACTCGAGAATCGCAACCTGGCGGGAGATCTCGTGGTCGATGGCAAGCCGGACGAAGCGGAACGAGTTTACGTTCTTGACCTCGGTCTTGGTGCCGAACTCGCCAGCGCCCTTGAGCCGGACCGAGACATTGGCGTCGCACCGCAGGTGGCCCTTTTCCATGTCGCAAGTCGAGACCTCGACGAACTGCAACACCTGCTTGAGCTCGGTGAGATAGGAATAGGCCTCGTCGGCGGAGCGCATATCGGGTTCGCTGACGATCTCGATCAGAGGCGTTCCGCAGCGGTTGAGATCGACGTACGAGTAGCGGCTGGAATCCCTGAACCCGTCGTGGACGCTCTTGCCCGCGTCATCCTCCATGTGAACGCGTGTAATGCCGATTCGCTTCGATTCTCCATTGACCTGGATCTCGACCCAGCCGTGTTCGGCGACAGGTTCATCGTACTGGGAGATCTGGTAGCCCTTGGGGAGATCGGGATAGAAGTAATTTTTGCGGGCGAAGCGCGACTGCGGCCGCACTTCGCAGTGGAGCGCCAAGGCAGCGCGAACGGCGAGTTCAACGGCTTCCCGGCTCAGGACGGGGAGGGCGCCGGGCAGCCCGAGGCAGACTGGACAGACGTTGCTATTCGGCGCGGCGCCAAAACTGGTAGGGCAGGAGCAGAAGATCTTGGTCGCGGTGGCCAGTTGGACGTGGACTTCCAGGCCAATGACGGGTTCGTATTTCGCGAGGGCGCCTGGGGGCGCGAGCTCGTCGATGGAGGCGGGCATTTCCTCATTATACGGAACGCGGGGCCGAAGGGAGGGATAGCTTGGCAGTTTGGAGTAGGAGTACTAAGTAATGTGGGATGAACGAGTTACTCAGTAACGCAAGTACCAGACGGGCAAATTTGTACCTGTCCAGGGGCGAGTTCGGCCGATAAACTCGAATTGAGGCCGATTGCGATGTGCCCGATGATTGAGAGCTTGCTGCCGTCCCACGCCAGGGGAGAATTGGACGTGATGGACGCATTTTCGGTGAATCTCCATCTGGAGAGGTGCGAGAGCTGCCGGGGCGTCTTCGACCGGCTGTCGCGCGAGAAGGCATCGAGGGAGGGTGGCGGAGCGCATCGGGCGAATGCGCCGTCAGACCTTTCGGCAGTACGAATGCGGTCCTCATCGTGGGAGCGGAGGGCGGCGCCGTCGCTGGCTGAGCGCCTGCGGATAGCCTGGGGAAACCTGGGGCGTCCGTGGAAGGCCGCGCTGGCGGGTGCCGCCGCGGCAGGGGTGCTGGCGATTCCGATTGCGAAACTGCCCGGATTGGGCGCCGAACCGGTTGTGCTGGCGAGCCGGGAAGTGGTGGAACCTGCGGGCGAGGTGCTGCTGGCTCCGCTACCGAAGACGCCGGTCCCCGTGGAGATCGCCGTCGCGCCTAAGCCCCGGAGGCCCCGCAAGATTTCAAAGGTGTCGCAGCCGCCGCGGCAGGCCGTCGTCAGGAAGGTCGCTTCCCGGCCGGTGCGTCGTCCCCTGGCTGCCGCGCCTGCCGTCACGCACCGTGCTCTGCCGCTAGCCGAGCCAGTGGCGAAGTCTGAGCCGGTAGCGTTCGCGCTGATCCACGGTCTCGGGCCGGAGCCGGTAGCCGTGGCGGTTACCAAACCCGTCGCTGCTACTGCGGCCGCCGGACACGCAGTCATCTGGAACGCGGGCCCCGAGCCCCTGTTCGTTCCGGTTCGGGCTGAGCCGGCGGAGATCCGCGCGCAGGTTGAGTTCTAGAGGACCCGGACCGCCTCTTCGATCTTTCGGGCGATCGCGGCGAAGTCGGTCTCGTCGAAGTGCATCGGCGCGCCAAAGGTGACCGTGACCTTGCCGGGACGGGGGAAGCGGTGCGAGCGGTGCAGAATCGTGTGGGCTCCGTCGATGCGCACGGGAACGACCGGCACATGGAGGCGGGATGCCAGCATTCCGACCCCCGGAAAGAAGCGGGTGATCTCGCCTTCTTCAGTGCGCTTGCCCTCCGGGAATATCAGGATGCTCCAACCGTCGCTCGTCAGTTCACCGGTATAGCGCATCGTCTGGCGGGTACCGCTTTCGCGTTGCGGGAATGGGAAAGCATTGAAGAACAGGGCGGCGAGATAGTATTCCAGCCGACGCGCAAAGACGGCTCCCGCAGGAAACTCCTGAGGATAGAAATGGGCGCGGAAGAACTCCTTGGACATCGCGGGTGCGACCCGGTAGCGGTGGCGCGCCGGCAGGGCCGTGAGGAGAATCGGTGTGTCGAAGTGGCTTTGGTGGTTGGCCGCGAAGATGACCGGGCCATCGACTTCCGCGAGGTTCTCCTTGCCGCGGACGGAGATCCAGGCGAAGATACGAGCCATCGGAAGGAGCCAGAAAGGCAGGGCGACCCGGCGAAGGGCACGGGCGAATACACTGCGATTCCATTCCGGGAACGCGAAGGGCTCCGGAGGAGGTGCGGAAGCCTCAGATGCAGCTCGAATCTCCGCCACCGTGCTCTTGGTGGCCAGCGCGCCTTCGTCAAAGGACCGATTGAGCTTCGTTTCGAGTTCAAGGACGATTTCCACCCTGTCCAGTGACGACAGGCCGAGGTCGTCTAAGGTAGTTTCAGGGGTGATACTCCGATTGCCCGCATAACGCTTCAACACCTCGGTCAAGGCATCGCTCTTGGCCGCGACCGTGGCTGGCAACTTGTCTGCGCCGCTGGACACCCATTGCTGTATGGCATGACGTTTCAACTTGGCAGTGCCTTCCGTGCGCGGTAGTTCCTGGCCGGGCCAGACGGAGACGCCGCGGATCTTCTGGTGGTCCTCCAGGGAGAGGTTGGCGGCGTTGACAACCTGCTCGGCAGAGGCATCCGGTGCGAGGACCAGGACAGCGTGGACGCGTTCGCGGGAGTCCGTGCGCTCGGCGACGACGGCAGATTCCCGGACTCCCGGGAGCGAGTTGAGCACCTTTTCGATGTCTTCCGGAAAGACGTTGAGGCCCTCAGGCGTCACGATCATTTCCTTTTTTCGTCCCAGGATCGTAAGCCGGCCGTCTGCATCGAGCGAACCAATATCGCCGGTGTGGAGCCAGCCCTCTTCGAAGGCTTCCGATGGGCCCATGCCGTAGTATCCCGAGGTCACATTCTCGCCACGGACGAGGATTTCGCCATCCGGTGCGATCTTGACCTCCACTCCGGAGAGAGGCTTTCCAACGCTTCCGGCCCTCCGGTGGAACGGATGGTTGACCGTCACAACGGGCGCCGTTTCCGTCAGGCCATATCCCTGAATGACGACATAGCCGAGGTTGGACCAGAAGCCTTCGAGCGCAGGGTCGAGTGGAGCGGCTCCAACGACGAACGCCCAGAACTTCCAGCCAAGCAAGCGATGGACCCGGCGGAAGTGCCACCACCGGCGGGGCCAGGACACACCAGTCAAGCGGTGGGCAGCTTCGGGGACGAGGCGGAGAATGTGCTCCCGCAAGACCTCTAGGATTCTTGGGACGGAGACGATGACCGAGATCCTGCGCGTGTGGACCATCCGCACGATGTCTTCGGGGTTGTAGCCGCGGATGAACGCGACAGTGCCTTCGATCATCGGGGGAATGAATGTCGCCATTGTCTGCCCGAAGAGATGGCTTAGGGGGAGGAGGTTGAGGAAGCGGATGGGGCGGAAGGGTTTGGAGTAGCGGCTGTAGCGGGCGATCTCGCGCTGGATAGGGATGAGGTTGGCGAGGACATTGCGGTGGGTGATGGTGACGCCCTTGGGTTCGGAGGTAGCACCGGACGTGAAGATGATTTCAACGATATCGTCTTTTGAGACCGGGTGAAGAGGGGTTTGGGCTCGTTCCGGAAAGAGAATGGTCGCCGCGGGGATGGCGGGAACCCCGGGAAGTGGATTTTGTGGCGTTTCGTCCCCAGTGACAATGAGCTTCGCTGCGACGGACCTCTGAACGGCCAGCACCATGGCTGGAGACGAGCGGTAATCGATGGGCACGGCAATCATGCCGGATACCATGGCTGCCCAGAGTGCGGCGACCCACTCAGGGCGGTTTTCCGCCCAGAGGAGAATCTTGTCGCCCGGGCGGGCGCCCATGGTGCTGAATCGCTGCGCCAGGGCGTGGGCGGCTTGGGAGAGCTGGCGGTAGCTGTAGGCCCGGTAGCGGAAGCCGTCGTCGTACGCGAGGAAGGTCGCGTCGGAACTCTCGAACGTCGAGAACAGGTCGAGGAGGGACTCGCGCAGGGGGCGCATCACTCTTTCACGATGGTGGAGTAAATGCGGTCGAGATCCTCGGGCGAGTAGAACTCAATCTCGAGACGGCCGCGGCCGGAATTCCGCTGGACCAAGTGGACCTTTGTACCCAACGCCCGTTCCATTTCTTCGAGAGCGGCGCGAACATTCGGGTCCAGCGGGACATCGTCGGGTTGTCTGGTCTTGCGGCCCTCGGTCATGCGCTGCGTCATGCGTTCGAGTTGGCGGACAGAAAGAGCTTCGGCGACTGCCTTTTCCGCGACCTCGCGCTGGAGGTCGGCAGGGATTCCGAGGAGGCAGCGGGCGTGTCCCTGGGAGAGGCGTCGCTCCGCGACCAATTGCTGCAGGTCGGCCGGAAGGGCAAGCAGACGCAGGAAGTTGGTGATGGTACTACGGTCTTTACCGGTGCGTCGGCCAATCTCCTCGTGACTGAGTCCGAGGTCACGTTGCAGTCTTTGGAAGGCCTGTGCGGTTTCGATGGGGTTGAGGTCCTCGCGCTGGATGTTCTCAACGAGGGTGATCTCCAGGAGATGATCGTCGGAAATGTCCTCGACGACTACAGGGACTCTCGTGAGATTGGCGAGGCGTGCTGCGCGCCAGCGGCGTTCGCCGGCGACGAGTTGGTACTTTCCGTCATGATGGCGAACTACGAGCGGCTGAATGATGCCGTTGGCGAGGATGGAGTCGGCGAGTTCCCGCAGCCGTTCCGCTTGGAAGACTCGCCGAGGCTGCAAAGGGTTCGGCTGGATGGCATCGATGGGAAGTTCGCGGGGCGCAGATTCGGCGTCGCGCTGCGGAAGGAGAGCCGTCAGACCCTTACCGAGGGCTTTGCGCGGTCCTTCGGACGGTTTGGTCATTGTTGAGGATCTCCTTGGCAAGGTTCAGGTAGCTCTCGGCTCCCCTGGACTTGGGGTCATACGTGAGGATCGGCTGTCCGAAGCTTGGGGCCTCGGCAAGCCTGATGCTTCTTGGGATGACGGTGCGGAACACCTCGTCGGCGAAGAACTCCTTGAGATCAGCGGCAACTTGCCGGGCGAGGTTGGTGCGATCGTCATACATGGTGAGGAGGATACCCTCAACGCGAAGGGGATGCTGGAAGCTGTGGCGGATGCGGTCGATTGTCTGCATCAGTTCGGATATTCCTTCGAGTGCGAAGAACTCGCACTGAATGGGGATAAGGACAGAATCGGCCGCCATCAGGACGTTGAGGGTCAAGAGGTCGAGCGCCGGGGGGCAGTCGATGAGAATGTACGGATAGGAGCCGCGTAGTGGCTCGAGGGTGTGGCGAAGTCGCAGCTCGCGATCAGGCGCGTCGACCAGTTCGAGGTTGGCCGCGACGAGATTCTTGTCGGCGGGGACGAGGTCGAGGAGGTGCTGGGCGGTCGATGTGACGACGTGTTCAATTGGGACGGATGCTAGAAGTGCGTCGTAGAGGGTTGGGGAACCAGTTGTCTTTGCGTAACCCAAGCCCGTGGTGGAGTTGCCTTGCGGGTCTGAGTCCACCAGGAGTGTCTTGCTGGAAAAGGCGGCGAGAGCGGCTGCGAGGTTGATGGCCGTCGTGGTCTTGCCGACGCCGCCCTTCTGGTTTGTGATTGCGATGACTTTGCCCAACCTGCCGTGTCCCAGTTGTTAATCTAGCATACGGTCCGGAGGGGTCCCGTTGCTACTGGCGTGAGGGTCGGAAGGGGGTGGGATCGGGAATGCCAGCGTCGTGTCGTTTCACGTGAAACTTCAGGGAGTTGGGAATCTCAGGCTCTGGTTTCACGTGAAACACGTGACACCCACCGGGAACGGCCGATTGGGAGTTGCTCCTGACAGGTTACCTTCCAGCCGAACGCCCCTTCGCGACCAGGATCGGAGCGAACAACCGGTTCCCCCAAGAGTGATTCGGCAGCCTCCGACCCGAATGGCTCCCCCAGCAGCAGAAGGGCGTGGCTCGCGAGCCTGTCAACAATCCCCTGTACATCGGCCCAGCGGACAGCACGCAGCAACACCCAATCAAAAGTCTCCACAACCTCGTTCGCTCCGCACGCCAGCACCCGGACATTCGCCCAATCCCGCGTCGCCTCCCGGAGGAATACGGCCTTGCGCCGGTCTCGCTCAATCAGGGTGACTTCACACTCAGGACGCAGGACAGCCACCGGGATACCAGGAAAGCCAGCACCTGACCCCAAATCCGCGACGCGCAGCAGCCCGGCCGGAAGCGCCATGCCACACAGCAAACTCTCAGCGTAGTGGAACTCCGCCGCTTCGCGCACGCCCGAAATCCGGGTGAGGTTCAGCTTCCGGTTCCATTTGACCAGCAGCGAATAGTGGGCTTCCAGCATGGCCCACTGCGCTTCGCTCAGCTCGCACCGCCCCCCAAGGACCCGTTCGATCTCAACGCGCAGCCCAGCCGTCAAGCCCGCCCCAAGCTCAGGTAGACATCCAGGATCGCGACGGCCGCCGGTGTCACACCCGGGATGCGCCCTGCTTGCCCCAGATTCTCTGGCAGAACCCGCTCCAGCTTCTCGCACACCTCGCGCGACAAACCCGGCACCTCGCGGTACGCGAAATCCAGAGGAATGCGACGGTCTTCCGCCTGGCGCAGACGTTCGATCTGCCTCTCCTGCTGTGCGATGTACCCGGCGTACTTCACTTCAGTCTCCAGGGTCTCCAAGACACCCCGCACGGGTTCCTCCCCCAATGCCTCACGAAGCCAACCCGAGATTTCTCCCACGGTCGCCTCGGGACGCTTCAGCCACTGCCCGTTGCGATGCGACGCCAAAGCTGCGGAAAGCCGCTCCTTCTGTTGGCTCTTCTTCTGGAACAGCCGCCAGCGCTCATCACACACCAACCCTGCGGTCCGGCCGGCAGGCGTCAGCCGTTCGTCAGCATTGTCAATTCGCAAGTGCAGCCGGAACTCCGCCCGGGACGTGAACATCCGGTACGGCTCGTCGGCCCCCTTGCTTACCAGGTCGTCCACAAGGATGCCGCAGTATCCTTCCATCCGCGAGATGACCACGGGGTTCTGCTCGCCGAGCGCCCTCGCGGCGTTGATGCCGGCCAGAAGTCCCTGGCAGGCGGCTTCCTCATATCCCGATGTCCCGTTGATCTGCCCGGCCAGGTACAGGTTCCGGATCTTCTTGACCTCCAGGGTGTGCCGCAACTCCCGAGGGTCAATCGCATCGTATTCGATGGCGTAACCGGGCCGGATCATCTCCGCCTGCTCCAGACCCGGAATCGAAGCGACCATCGCGGTCTGGACGTCGATCGGCATGCTCGTCGACATCCCGTTCACATACACCTCATGCGTGTCGAGACCTTCAGGCTCCAGGAACAACTGGTGGCGCAGCTTGTCCGGGAACTTGACGACCTTGTCCTCAATCGATGGGCAGTACCGCGGCCCGATGCCTTCGATCTGGCCGCTGTACAGAGGCGACCGTGCCAGGCTCTCCTCCAGAATCCGCTTCGTTTCAGCCGTCGTGTGCACGATGTAGCAACGGACCTGTTCCCGCTCAATCTGCGATGTCAGAAACGAAAATGGCGTCGGGACCGGATCTCCGTCCTGAGGCTCGAAGCAAGACCAGTCAATCGTCCGCCCGTCGAGCCTCGGCGGCGTCCCCGTCTTCAAGCGCGTCCACTGCAAGCCCACATTCCGCAGTTGATCGCCCAATACCTGGGAGGGGGCCTCGCCGCTCCGTCCGCACGAGTATTTCTGTTCCCCGACATGGGCCAACCCGTTGAGAAACGTCCCCGTCGTGATGATGACGGCGCCCGCTTCCCAAATACGCCCATCCCGGAGTTTCACCCCTGTTACTCTGTTATCCGCGATCTCCAGCGCGGCCACTTCGGCCTGCCGGATGTGCAGATTCGGCTCGGACTCCAACACCTCTCGCATTTTGAGCCGGTAGAGCTTCTTGTCGCACTGCGCCCGCGGCGACCACACGGCCGGTCCGCGGCTGGTATTGAGCAGCCGGAACTGAATCCCAACGGCGTCAGCCACCTCTCCCATGACGCCTCCTAAGGCGTCGATCTCCCGAACAAGGTGCCCTTTGGCAATGCCGCCAATCGCAGGATTGCAGGACATCTGCGCGATCAGGTCCGCGTTCATCGTGACGATCGCCGTGCGCAGACCCATGCGTGCGCACGCACGGGCCGCCTCGCAGCCGGCATGCCCCGCGCCGACAACCACCACGTCATAGCGATTCCGCATCGATACCGTTTATTGTATCTCTATGACTATTCTGGTGATCGGCAGCGGAGGCAGGGAGCACGCCATCGTGTGGCGCCTGAGCCGCGACAGCCGTTCGCACAAGCTTTTCGCCTCACCCGGCAACCCAGGCATGGCTGCGTGCGCGACGCTCGCGCCACCTGCCGCATCCACTCCCGAGGGCTGGCTCGCCGTGGCCGAATCGATCAATGCGGGCCTCACGGTGGTGGGTCCAGAGGCGCCTCTCGTCGCAGGGATCGCGGACACCTTCAGGGCTGCCGGGCGGCCGCTCTTCGGTCCCACCGCCGCGCAGGCGCAGCTTGAAGGCAGCAAGGTCTTCGCCAAGAGCTTCTTCCGCGACCACAGCATTCCCACGGCCCGGTTTGTCGCCGCCGCCACCGTCGCAGAAGCCGAACTGGCCCTCGCGAGCTTTCCGTTCCCGCTGGTCGTCAAGGCCGATGGACTCGCCGCCGGCAAAGGGGTCATCATCGCGCACGACCGCCCCGCCGCGCTCGCCGCGGTCCGGAAGCTCGGCGCTCCGCTCGTGATCGAGGAGTTTCTCCGGGGCGAGGAGGTCTCCTACATCGTTCTGTCCGATGGCCGCAATGTTCTCCCGCTGCCCCCCGCCCAGGATCACAAAGCCGCCTTCGACGGAGATCAGGGACCGAACACCGGGGGCATGGGCGCCTATTCGGACGACCGCATTCTGAACGCCTCCCAGCGCCAGGAGATCCTCGACACCATCATCCTCCCGACCGTCGAAGCGACAGGATTCGTCGGCTTTCTCTACGCCGGCCTGATGATGACCGCCGACGGCCCCAAACTCCTGGAATTCAACGTCCGGCTTGGGGATCCGGAGACGCAGCCGTTGCTACACCGGCTCTCTTCGGATTTCGCGCCGGTCCTGGACGCGGCGGTCCACGGACGGCTCGCCGGCGTCTCGCTCGACTTTCTGAATGCCCCGTCGGTGTGCGTCGTCCTCGCCTCTGGCGGCTACCCGGGCGACTACGCCACGGGCGTGCCTATCCAGGGAATCGAGGAAGCTGAGGCCACGGGTGCCACGGTCTTTCACGCCGGCACCAGGCAGGGCGGGGCCGGAATCGAAACCGCCGGCGGCCGCGTCCTGGGGGTGACGGCCTCCGGGCCCGATCTCGGCGCCGCCATCGAACACGCCTACTCCGCCGCCGGCCGCATTCATTTCGCTGGCATGCACTACCGCCGCGACATTGGACGCAAGGGCCTTTCCCGCTACAATGAGAGCACGGCGGGGACGTAGCTCAGTTGGATAGAGCGGCCGCCTCCTAAGCGGCAGGCCGGCAGTTCGAATCTGCCCGTCCCTACCACACCCCGATCAGCTTCCACCAGGCGAAGCCGAGCGTCGTCCAGATCGCGATGTTCAGCAGCGATACCGCGAATCCCACGCGCCAGAAACTCCGGAAGGACGCATAGTTCGTCGCGAAGAACATGGGGGACGGCGTGGTCCCGTAGTGGGTCAGGCCGGCCGCCAGGTTCGTGAAGCAGGCGAACGCCAGCACCACCAGCCCTACGGGAGCGCCCTTGGCGATCAACACCGCGGCGAACGGCGCGAACATCGCCAGAATGTGCGCCGTGATGCTCGCGAATCCATAGTGTGAGTAGAAGTAGATCGCCAGCGCCAGCGCAAACAGGAGCACCCATCCGGAGCCGGGCAACAGTCCGCCCACACCTTTAGCGAACTCCTGGGTGACCCCCGCGTCATTCAGCGCCTTCCCGAGCCGCACCAGCCCGCCGTACCAGATGAAGATGCTCCAGGCGGCCTTCTCCGAGACCACGTCTTCCCATGTGAGAATTCCCACCGCGAGCAGCGCGCACGATCCCAAAAGCGCCGTCAGCGCAATGTCCAGCCCGTGCAGGGGAGTCGTCATCCACAACCCGCAGACCGACACGAAGATCGAGAGGACGGTTCCCTGAGCCCAGTCGATCGGTCCCATCGCTTTCAACTCGCGTGCGGCGAACGCGGCTGCTTCCGGTGTCCGCCGGATCTCCGGCGGCTCGAGCCGCCGCACCAGAAGCGGGCCTGCGATCAACGAGGCCAGCCCGGGCACGATGCCCGCCGCCGCCCACTTCAGCCAGTCGAGCGGATACCCGAGCGTGTCGGCGGCGATCTTTGCCGCAAGCGGATTGCTGGCCTGCCCGGTGAGGAACATGGCCGCCGTGACGCAGATGTTCTGGTAGACGGCGCAGGTCAGGAAAGTGCCCAGACGTGACGCCGTCGGACCAGGACGCGAATCGTACAACTCCGCGATCGACCGCGCGATCGGCAGAACCACTCCGCCGGACCTCGCCGCGTTCGATGGGATAATGCTCGCCAGCACCATATCGGTCGCCGACAGCGCATAGGTCACTCCCAGCGATGTCCGACCGACCAGCCGCACGAACAGCAGCGCGATCCGCCGCGCGAGGCCCGTCTTGATCATCGCTGTCGAGATAAAAAACGCCGCCATCACGAGCCACACCGTGGGATCCCCGTAGCCGCCCAGCGCTTCCTGGATCGTGAGTCCGCCTGCCAGCGACGCTAGCGTCACAGCCATCAGCACCAGCGCCCCGCCAGGGATCGGTTGCAGGATCAGTCCGGCGATCGTTGCCACGAAGATCCCCAGCAGCCGCCAGCCCTCCGGCTGCACGGACTCCGGCCGCGGAATCGCATACTGGATGAACAGGTAGATCAGGACCAGACCGGCGCCCGACGCCAGGCGCCGCTCCACAGTTGGCTGGGACATAGAGCAGCGCTAGTTCAGCGTTCCCCCCACTTGAGCTTTTCGCGCAGCACGTCGAAGAACAGCTTGCGGGGCGGCCGGATCAGCAGCAGGGGCACGCCCGCGCCGCGGCATTCAATGGAGTCTCCTTCGCGCAACGGCTCGCCGACCTGCCCGTCGATCGTCAGGAACGCCTCGCCGTCCCGGATCCGGTTCACCACGCGAACGACCGAACTCTGCGGCACGATGACAGGCCGGTTCGTCAGCATGTGAGGGCAGATCGGCGTCACGCAATACGCGGGAACGGACGGCACGACGATCGGCCCCCCCGCCGAAAGCGAGTACGCGGTGGATCCCGTGGGTGTCGAGACGATCAGTCCGTCCGCCTTGTACGCGCAGACGAACTGGCCATCGACATACGCATCCAGGTCGATCATGCGTGCGGGCGCCGCCTTCGAGATGACGGCGTCGTTGAGCGCGTCATAGCGGGCCACTGTCTCGCCTCCGCGCACCAGATCCACCGCCAGGAGTTGATGCTCCTCGACGCGGTATTCCCCGGCCAGGGACCGCTCCAACTCCGGGAAGACTTCGTCGAGCGTAATCGCTGTCAGGAAGCCAAGACTTCCCAGGTTCACCGGGAAGAGCGGGACCTGCAGCCGGCCGATGGCGCGCGCCGCCGACAGCAGCGTGCCGTCGCCGCCAAGCACAATCATGAGGCTGCATCCTTGCGCGAGCACGTCGCGGGAGATGCCGTCACGGCCCACGTACGCGCCCGTCTCGGCGTCGAAGCGGACCCCCAATCCGTGCGACTCCAGCCAGTCGAGCAGCCGCGGCACCAGGTCGCGCGCCGCTGCCACGCCGGGCTTCGCAATGATTCCGACTGTTCTAACGCCAGGCATGCAGCAAGAACTCCTTGTTCCCCTCCGCCCCCAGGATCGGGCTCTCCCGCAGCGCCGTCTGGAATCCATGAGTTCCGGCGGCTCCGGCGACCCGCCTGCAACAGGCTTCATGCACAGCGGGATCCCGCACAATGCCACCCCTCCCGACTTCAGCCCTTCCGGCTTCGAATTGCGGCTTCACCAGAATGACCATTTCGCCGCGCGGGGTCAACAGCGGCACAATCGCCGGAAGCACCAGCGTCACCGAAATGAAGCTCACGTCGCACACTGCCAGGCTCACCGGCTCGCCCAGATCCTCCGGCTGCAGGTAGCGGGCGTTCAGCTTCTCGCGCAGCACGACGCGCGGGTCGCTGCGCAGCCTCCAGTCCATCTGTCCGGCGCCCGTATCGACGGCGTACACGCGGGCGGCCCCGCGCTGCAACAGGCAATCCGTGAATCCTCCGGTCGAAGCTCCGACGTCCAGACACACGCGCCCCCGCACATCGATCGCGAACTCGCGCAACGCCGCGTCCAGCTTCAGCCCGCCGCGGCTGACATACTTCGGACCCGCCGCCACCTTCAGCTCGCACTCCCGGCTGACCCGGTGCCCGGGCTTGCCCGCGCGGGCGCCGTCCACCGCGACGGCTCCGGCCAGCACCAGCGCCTGCGCCTTCTCACGCGAGTCAGCCAGCCCTCGTTCCACCAGCAGCACGTCCAGCCGTTCCTTCTCCGGCTTCATGCCGTTCTTTCGACGATCAGATCCGCCAGCGCCAGAAGCCGCGCCGCGCGTTCACCGAACCCGTGCAGACTCTCCCCCGCCAGACGGCGCTGCTCGGCGGCCATCTCGTGAGACCGCTCGAGGCCGTAGACCGCCGGGAAAGTGATCTTCTTCTGCTCGGCATCTTTCCCCGCCGTCTTCCCGAGCGCTTCGGAGGTCTGCTCGACGTCGAGGATGTCATCGACGATCTGGAACGCCAGTCCCGCGTGCTCGCCAAAGCGCGACAACGCGGCGTACTCTTCCATTCCGGCTCCGGCGTACAGCGCTCCAAACCGGACACTCGCCCGCAGGAGCGCACCGGTCTTGGCCCTGTGGATCGTTTCGAGCAGCGCCGCGTCCGGCGTCTTGCCTTCGCCTTCGAGATCGGCCACCTGTCCGGCGATCATGCCTGACGGAGTCCCCGCGGCTTCGCTTAGCTCTGCCACCATGCGCGCGACGCGTTCCGCAGGCGCCTGTGTGTGCGCGGAGAGAACCCGGAACGCCAGCGTCAGCAGCGCATCGCCCGCCAGAATGGCCATCGCTTCGCCGAAGACCTTGTGGCACGTCGGCTTGCCCCGCCGGAAATCGTCGTTATCCAGCGCCGGCAGGTCGTCATGGATCAGCGAATAGGTGTGGATGAGCTCGAGCGCGCACGCCGGCGTCACCGCGCCCGCCAGATCCGGATCGACGGCCCGGACGGCCTCGATGCACAGCACCGGACGGATGCGCTTGCCCCCGGCGAACAGGCTGTACCGCATGGCGCGGTGCAGCGTCCGCGCGGCGTGAGGCGCGTCGGCGGGAACCAGCCGGTCGAGTTCCGCCTCGATCGCGCGCTGGACCTCGCCAAGAAACTCGCGGGCGTTCATTCTTCCGGACGCTCGCCTTCGAGCGCAAACGGCTCCGCCACCACCCGGTTACCGCGCCGCACCAGCATCTCCACGCGCGTTTCGGCTTCCTCGAGTTGCTTCCTGCAGCGCTCGCTCAGCATGACACCCTTCTCAAACAGGGCCAGCGATTGTTCCAGGGGAAGGTTGCCCGCTTCGAGTTCGCGCACCACCTGTTCCAGTTCGTCGAGGCTGCTTTCGAATGAAGGCGGGGAGGCGTTCTCTTCAGGCACCCACTCATTCTAACGCCCCTTCCAATTCATACTCGGGCTCCGGAACGCCGTGCCGCCACGCCGCTGCCTTTAGCGTTTCCCAGTTCCCTGCCTCGATCGGGATTCCGTCGCGTCGCCGGATCTCCTCGGCCCGCCACTCCGGTTCGCCCGCCACCAGGACTTCGTCATACCCCTTCGCCGGCGGCGTCTCTTTCATCATGCGGATCAGTTTATCCATCCGTTCCGTGAACGCCTCTACCGGCATGAACCGCGCGATGTCAATCCCGATGAAGGTCTGGCTGGCGCGCATTCTCTTCCCGCGAATCCGGAGGCCGCCCAGTTCCGTCCCGATCGCACCCCCGCCCAGACCTGCCACGAGGATCTCGACCATCATGGCCAAGCCGGACCCCTTGTATCCGCCCAGCGGCGCCAGCAGCCCCTTCAGAGCCACGGCCGTTTCGGTGGTGGACACGCCCTCCCGGTCCATCGCCCAGCCATGCGGAATCGTCTCCTGGTGGTTCAACATCGCCTTGTAGATCTTGCCCGCCGCCACCGTTGTCGTCGCCATGTCCAGCAGCCAGGGACGCACCTCACCGCCCGGCACCGCCATGCAAATCGGGTTCGTCCCGAGCCTTGGCTCACGCCCCTGCCACGGCGGCACCATCGGCGACGCGTTGCACAACGCGATCCCGATCAGGCCGTGCCTGGCGTAATGCTGCGCCCAGAACGCCGCCGCCCCGAAATGATTTGACTCCTGCGCCACCACGAGCGAGATGCCGTATTCGCGGGCCAGCCGCACTCCGTGCCCGCAACAGATACTCGACACCACTTGGCCCAGCCCGTTCTCGCCGTCATAGTGCAGGCAGCCTCCGCTCTCGCTCACGACGCGCCCCACGGCGTGCCGGTCGACGTCTCCAGCCTCAATCTGCTCCATGTAGAAGCCGAGCAATTGCACCCCGTGCGAATCCACCCCGCGCAGGTTCGCCTCGACCAGCGACCGCGCGACGAGCTTTGCGTGCCCTTCCGCCACGTCCGCGGCGCGAAGAACCGCCGTGGCGTACCGCTCGAGTTCTTCGGCCTGGATCCGGATTCTTTGGCTCATGAGCGTAAGGCCCAATTGTAACGGACGCCATGCTACGCTAGCGGGTGTACCCACGCCTGTACGACCTGGATCCCGGCCCGGAAACCCCCGAGGTCGTCCGCATGATCGTCGAAATCCCCAAGAATTCCGCCAACAAGTACGAGTACGACGGCAACCTCGGCGTCTTCCGGCTCGACCGGGCGCTCTACTCGCCGATGCACTATCCCGGAGACTACGGCTTCATCCCGGGGACCCTTGCCGAGGATGGCGACCCCATGGACGTACTCGTGCTCGTTTCCGAACCCAGCTTCCCCGGCTGCCTGATTGAAGTGCGCCCTGTCGGCTTGCTCGATATGGTGGACCAGGAGGAGGCGGACCAGAAAGTGCTGGCGGTGCCGAATCACAATCCGCGCTACGACCAGATCCACTCGATGGACCAGGTCTTCCCGCATGTCCGCCGGGAGATCGAGCACTTCTTCACGATTTACAAGGAGCTTGAGGGCAAGAACACGCGCATGCACGGCTGGCGCCGCCCCAAGGAGACCCGCGAGGCCATCATGCAGAGCCGCAAGCACTATCTCGATCTCAAAGCTGCGGCCACTCCTGAGCCAAGCGCCGCGCAGCGGTAACTACTGCAGTTCGATCGACTGCACTTCGACGACCTCGCCGTCCAGCGATCCAGTCACTTTGGCCTTGAGATCTTTCTCCTTGCTGGTGGCTTTGAGCGCGGCCAGAGTCTTCGCGTTGCCGCTCTCGTCGAACTTCAGGAACTTTCCATCGGCCAGCACGAGCCCATATCCGCCTTTGGCGCAGCCGATAGCGCACTTGGTGGTGTGGCTGGCCAGGTCCTTGCCCTTGCACATGACGTCAACGACGGTCCCGTTCCACGTTTCGGCGGCCGCGGCGCCTCCGAGCAGCAGCACGGGCGCCAGCCAAAGCAGCGTTCGCATGATCAATCCCCCCCCAAGCATCTTAGCCTGTTCGGTGGAGTCATAAAGGCCGGCTCCTTTGACCAACATACCGTCCTCGCCCGGCGGCACATCTTTTGGGAGAAGCTTACCTTTTTGCGCCTCCATGATACCTTCTAACTGATGGCGCAGCTATTGGAAGGCACCCGTGTGCGCGACGCGATCTACGAGGAACTCCGGCCCCGCGTGGCGGCGCTCCGGCGGCCCCCCGGCCTCGCTGTCGTCCTGGTCGGCGGCGATCCCGCCTCGGAGATCTACGTCCGCAACAAAGTCAAGGCGTGCGCCGAACTAGGCTTGGCGAGCGAGAAGCTCACCCCCCCCGACACGATCAGCACCGACGAACTCACCGCGCTGGTCCGCGAGTTGAACGAGCAGCCCGAAATCGACGGCATCCTCGTACAGATGCCTCTGCCGAAGCAGGTGGACGCGCGCGAAGTTCTTCTCAGCGTCGATCCCGCCAAGGATGTGGACGGATTCCACCCGTTCAACGTCGGGCTGCTGGTCGGCAACCAGCCCGGTCCCCGCGCGTGCACGCCGTCCGGCGTCATGCGGATGCTGCGCCACTACGGGATTTCCGTGAAAGGCAAACACGCGGTCGTCGTCGGACGCAGCGACATCGTCGGCAAGCCGATGGCCATGATGCTGCTGCACGAGCACGCCACCGTCACGATCTGCCATTCGCGCACGCCCGACCTGGCGGCGACCTGCCGCCGGGCCGACATCCTGGTCGTCGCGATCGGCCGCACCGCGATGGTCACCGAAGAATTTATCTCTGAAGGAGCCGTGGTCGTCGATGTCGGAATGAACCGCGTGACAGACCGCGAAGAGGCCGAACGGCTCTTCGCCGGAGATGCCCGCCGGCTCGACACGTTCGCCCGTACCGGCAGTGTCCTGGTGGGCGACGTGCTCCCGAAGGCGATGGCGGAGCGTTCTTCAGCCTATACACCCGTTCCGGGAGGGGTCGGTCCGCTGACTATCGCCATGCTGATGGCAAATACCGTGGAGGCCGCCGAACGGCGTCAGGCAGATGCTCAAAGTTGGATTGACGGGAGGGCTGGCTAGCGGCAAGAGCTTCGTCGGCGCGACGCTGGCGGAGCTCGGCTGCCGCGTTCTGCAAGCCGACGCGCTGGGCCACGAGGTCCTGGCGCCGGATGGCGAGGCCTACTCGTCCGTCGTGGAGGCCTTCGGCGAGGGAATCCTCGGGGGCAACGGCGCCATCGACCGCAGGCGGCTGGCAGCCGAAGTCTTTGGACACCCCGACCGCCTGGCGCAGTTGAACACCCTGGTGCACCCCTGGGTCTTGCGCAAGGAAGAAGAGTGGATGGAGCGGGTCGCGGCCGAAGATGCCCGCGCGATTGCCGTGCTGGAAGCAGCGATTCTAATCGAAACCGGCAGTTACAAGAGGTTTGCGCGCCTCATTCTGGCGGTCTGCAGCGAAGAGGAGCAGGTCCGCCGCGCCATGAAGCGCGATGGCCTGAGCCGCGACGAGGTCCTGGCCAGGCTCAACAGCCAAATGCCCCTCTCCGAGAAACAGAAGTACGCCGATTACGTCATAGACACTTCGGGAACGAAGGAGGAAACGCGCGCGCGCGTCGCGGAGGTGTACCGCGCGCTGCGGGAAGCACAACCATGAGATTTCGAATTATCCTGTTCGCACTGGCGCTGGTGGGAGGCTTCGTGTGGCTGACGTCCCGGAGTGACTGGAACTTCCGCCGGGCGGTGGAACCGCTCGAACGGACCGGACAAATCTGGTCGGAGCCCGGGATCGCACGCACGGCTACCTTCGGACCGGACGAGCAGAACAACATCGACATTTACAGGGTCGCCAACGAAGCGACCGTGAACATCACGAGCATCGTCTACCGCCAGGACTGGTTCGCGCAGATCTATCCCGAAGAGGGCCAGGGTTCCGGGTTCCTCATCGACGCCGCGGGCCGGATTCTCACCAATAGTCACGTCGTACAGGGACGGAGCCCCGAGATTCAGGTCACGCTCGCGAACAAGCGCAGCTACAAAGCCCGCCTGCTGGGCCGGGACGAGCGGGCCGACCTCGCCCTGCTCAAGATCGACTCCAAAGAGCCGTTTCCTTTTTTGCGCCTGGGCGACTCCGACGCCCTCCAGGTTGGGCAGAAAGTCATCGCCATCGGCAACCCGTTCGGGCTCGAGGGAACGCTCACCACCGGAGTGGTGTCCGCTCTTGGCCGGACAATTCCCACGCGCGACGGTCTGCGCGAGAACATGATCCAGACCGACGCCGCGATCAACCCCGGCAACAGCGGCGGGCCGCTGCTCGATTCCCGTGGGAACGTCATCGGCATCAACACGATGATCTACGGGCAGGGGAACATCGGGATCGGTTTTGCGATGCCCGTGAACCGCGCGAAGTCCATGCTCGAAGAGTTGCAGGAGCGGGGACGGGTCACCCGGCCATTCCTCGGCGTCAGCATTATCTACGTGGCCGGGGATCTCGCCGAGGCGCTGGAGCTTCCGGCCGAGGGCGGCCTGCTGCTCCAGGAAGTGCAACGCGGCTCGCCCGCGGCGCAGGCGGGGCTGCGCGGACCGCAGGGTGTTGTCCGGGTGGGAATGTACCGCATCGGAGTGGGCGGCGATCTGATTGTCGCGCTGGACGGCAGACCGGTGGAAAGTCGGCAGTCGCTCGAACAGGCCATGAACCGGAAGCGGGCCGACGACCCGATCGAGTTCACGATTTACCGCGATGGCCGCACCCAGAAGATCACGGTCAAGCTCGGCGAAATCCCTGAGAACCTGTAAACCAGGTGGACAGTCTTTTGGAAAAACTTCCCAAAAAAATACTGAGTCCCCTTGCGCCCTGACGAATCTTAGGTATCATAAAGCGTTTGTCATCAGAGGCCGCCCGCCGGACCCAAAGGCTCGTTCGGAGTGGCCCGAAAGGTGCATAAACTATTGCACCGGCTTGCGAGGAGGAGCTGGCCATGAGAAGCCAGAAAGATCGTTTACGAGCGGGGGCCGAGTTAATCCGGCTGGTAGACCGGCGCCGGCAGGAGACGGGCATGCCTGAACTGGGTTCCAACGTGGTCCGGATGTTGCTGGATCGCGAACTGGCAGATCTGGAAAGATCTCTGACACCGCAGCCGGTGGTTACGTGGAGGCTGCAGTAACGCCCAGTGTTCAGCGGCCGATCACACCGGAATACACCTGAATCGCGCGGGTGGCCATCCGGTCCGCGGTGAAATGCTCGCGGACGCCTGACGCTCCCTGGTTTCCGAGGCGGCTTCCAAGATTCCTGTCCTTGTAAAGCCGCAAGAGAACCTGACGGAAAGCTTCTTCGTCGCCGGGGTGGAACGTGAGTCCCCCTCCTGTCTTCTCAATCAGCTCCGGAAAAGCCCCGTGCGCCGGCTGCACCACCGGCACGCCCGCGGCCATCGCTTCCAGCAGGAACATTCCTTTCGGTTCCACGTAGTCGGTCGGGACAGAAAACACGTCAAGCTCCGACAGGAAGCGCACTTTGTCCTGTCGCGACAACTCTCCCGCGTACGCAAACTCGCCGGCCAGCCCTGCACGGCTGAACTGGGCCTCGATGCCGTCCAGATAGCTCCTGTGCTCGGGCGGGAGGTAGCCGGCTGCAGCGAGCGTCGACCCTTGCAACGCCCCCTTCTCGCGCAATGACAGATAGACGCCGGCAAGATTGTGCAATCCTTTCTCGGGCGCGATCCTGGCCAGGAACCCTACGGTCCAACGGTCGTCCGTGCGGCTGGCTGCGTGCGCGAACGCTTCCGGGTTGATTCCCAGAGGCACGACGTGCATTTTGGCGCGCGGTATTCCCAGGTACCCGGCCATGAAGTCCGCATAGTAGTGGCTTACAGGAAGAAATGCATCGACGTACGGAAGGTTCTCGACGATCAAGTCGAGCGCCTGCGACCGGTACGGCTCGTGCAATCCTTCGAGGAACAGGTCTTCGCCCTGGAGCGTCAGGCACACCGGGCGGCGCAACGCCTCTTTGAGCGGCTTAGCGAGGCTGATCAGCAGCGCGTAGGGAAGGTTGATGACGTCCGGGGGCGGCTCATGCCTGAGCCAGTCGACCAGTTTGGCGATCTCCTTCTTCTGGAAGCCTGACTCCCCGCGCAGGACCGACACGGCCAGCTCCCCGAGCAGCTTCGGCGATGTCGGGATGCTGCTCTTCGACGCCAGCGCCAGCGCCAGCTTGCTGTCCCACAGTCTGTCGAGAAAACGCGGCGTGTGCCGGAACAGCGGCGAAGCCTGCTCGAGGTACACGCTGATCCCGCCGAAGAACACCCGCTCGAAACTGGCGTTGGCCTCGTCAGTGCGGGTCGGCGTGTAGAGAGGCAGTAGGATGATGTCGTGCCCCGCTGCCTTCAGCGCCGATGCAAGAGCGTTGTCGCGCAGGCACGAGCCGCAATACATCTGCGCGGCGCCGCTCGTGAAGAGCAGGATCTTCATCCGTGTCAATCGGCCGCGTACGCGCTCTGAAACGCACGCCGGGCGTACAGGTGGTCGAACAGATTGCCCTCGTGCGGCTGGTCCCAACTGATCCGGATCGTCGGGATGGGGCCGAAGTTCAAACGCCCGACGAGAGGAGACGCCAGCAGCTTAGCCTGGAACGCCCGGTCGGCCGAGAGCGCGGTGACCACAAGCGTCGGTCCCAGAACCTCCGGCATTGCCGCCTGGGGCGCCTCGACCACGCTCACGAACGGGAACAGGAACTCGCGGTTTGCCATCCCATGGTCCGGCGACGCGCAGCGCACCACGGTCGGCAGCAGGTAGCTGCAGCCCTGGAACTCCACCAGCCTTTCGCCCCGCAACGGCGCCGAGAGGTCGCTGGCGCCGGGTTCGTCCAAGCCGCCGTCGATCATCGCGGAGATGCGGCGGGCGACGCTCGGATCGGCGAACGGGGCAATCGCGGCGGTTTCGTCGTCAGCCGGTTTCGGCTGGATCCGCGCCAGGCGCTCCGCCAGCGCCGCCGCAATCGCGTCGCCGTGGCGCGGGGTCCACACGCCGGAGGCATTCACGCACGAGCGTCCGCCGTTGGCCACGATGGACTCCACCATCACGTCGAGAAACTTCTCCCAGTCATCGGCGCAGTCCTCGCCCAGCACTACTTTGCTGTAGCCGGGCCCGTGCAACTCGATGCGCGGGTCGCCGCCCCACGCCCTGGTCGCCGACACGTCGCCAAAGAGCATGCCGCGACCCGTGTTCCGCAGGATCTCGCCGGCGCCGGCATGGTCGGCTGGATACAGGCTGAACGCCTCGGGCGGAGCGCCGGCTTCGACCAGCGCCGCCACGATCCGGTACGGCGTCCAGGGTTCGGCGCTGCCCGGCTTCAGAATCAGCGGCGTCTTGAGAGCAAAAGCAGGGATCCACAATGAGTGCACGCCGGGCGAATTGTTCGGCAGCACCACGCCCAGTGACCGCCCGCGCGGGAAGTAGCTCACGGCATGCCCTTCGACGCTGCCGTGGCCCGTATCCAGAATGCCGAGGTCGAGATTGCGGGTGAGTCCGGTCAGCACGGATTCCATTTCCGCCATCACACCGTGGATCTTCTGCATGTTGCGCCGCACCATCACGTGCGGCATCCCGGTGGTGGCCGAAAGCTGCTCAACGTATTGCTGCGGCGTCTGCGGCTGGCCGCCGAGCGGGAGCGTGCCCTCGAGAAACAGCGGGGCGGCGCGGCGGCAGATCGCGATCAGGTCCGCCACCTTGAACTGCGCCAGGTTGCGCGCGGCCGTCTCCTGGTCCAGCAGGTCGCGGCGGATCAATCCCGAGTTCGCCTGGCTGATCTCGACGAACGGTTCGCGCGTCCGGTGGTGAACGGTGCGCGCAATCTCCACGCTGCGATACGGAACGCCCCTCCGCAGGACGGGAATGTGAATCATCAGTACACCCCCTCGACGACGGACGTGGACAGTTTCCGGAACGGACGCACGTTGCGCACGCCATCCCACGGATACTTCTCGTACGGTTCCTCGCGCTCGGCTTCGTCGCGTTCGAGGAAGCGCGGCATGAAGAACTCCTTAGTCAACGTCGTGAGCCGCACGCGGCCCGTCTCCCCGTAACCGACAATGCGGTTGGGCTGCTCGGGGTCGACCACCTCGATCATCGCGCGCGGCGACGGCGGGTAATAGACAATCGCGTAGCCGTTTTCGGGAGTCAGCGGCTTGTGCACCGCCAGCCCCATGAGCGTGTTCCCGTACGTCGGGGCGAAGTAGACGCCATCGAGCAGTTCCTCGGTGGCGAACCGGCAGAATTGCGGCGTCATCTCCGTGCCGCCGCAGAAGACTCCCTTGATGCCGATCTTCTTGAGCGAGACCTTCTCGCAGAGGGCTTCGAGCAGCTTAGGCGTCGTGAACAGGCACTGGATGTTGTCGTGCGCCCGCAGGAGCGTGAGCGCCTGATCGATGACATGCTGTTTGTAACGCTCCATCATCCCGAGTTCGCCCATCTTGATCAGCTTGATGACCCAGCGCGGGTCGAGGTCGACCAGGAAACAGATGCCACCCCGGTGTTGCGCGAGATGCTCGACGGCAAGCCGCAGACGGCGCGGACCCGTCGGACCTACCGACAGCCAGTCGGCGCCCTTGGGGAAGGCATCGTCCGGCAGCGTGGCGCTGAACGCCTCGTAGTCGATGCGGAAGTCATCGATCGAGATCCGCGACTTCGGCACGCCCGTCGAGCCGCCTGTTTCAAACGTGTAGACGGGCCGTCCGGCGTAGCCCTTCGGCACCCAACGCCGCACCGGACCTCCGCGAAGCCACTCGTCCTGAAAATTGCCGAAGCGGTCGAGGTCCGCGTAGCCCTGAATCTCGCGGCGCGGATCCCAGTCAAGCGTCTTGGCATATTCGAGCCAGAACGGCGTGCCGGTATCCGGGTTGAAGTGCCACTCGACGACTTCGCGCGTCCAGGCGTCCAGTTCACGCCGGGAGGCTTCCATGCGGGCGGCAAGATCGGGGGCTAGGGTCGTAGAACTCACGTGATTACGCTCTTTTCCGGGGATTTCCTTCCAGTGTACTGCGATTCACCCGAAGGGCAGGCCGATGCAGGTTATTGCGGATGCAGCCAGGCTGGAGGTTCAGGACTGCCGCGCATGGGCTTGGGCTTTCCGAGGGCGGCGCCCCAGCGATGCAGCCACGACGGACCGAACGGCCCAACGTAGTCGTCGCGCGTCGCATACGCGGGGTCGTGCAACGCCTCCTCCAAGGTGACGAAGGTATACCCGCGGGCGCGCAGCCGGCTGAGCATCGCAGAGAGCCGCATCGAATTCACCTGGTTCGCGTGAAGCAGAAGCACCTGCGGGATGTCACGGCCGAACAGATCGCGCGAGACCTTCTCCGCGAACGCGACCACCTCATCGGTGTAGCTGTCGTAGGTGGCCTCCACCTTTGCTGGGTCCGCCGCCCACGCCGCCTCGAACAGATAATCTTCGTTCTCGATTGTGAACGGCGCGCTCGTGTACCCGCGCGCGGAAAGAAACCGGCTGATTGCACCCTTGCGTTCCGGCGTGGCGCCTGTGTGAGTATACGGGTAGCGAAAGTATCTTCGACTCTCAGGCTGCAAGGCGCGCGTGACCACCTCGCCGCGCACGATCTCGTCCTGGTACTCCTCGATGGTCACCTTGTCCAGATCGGCGTGCGAATACGTGTGATTGCCCAGCAGGTGACCGGCGGCGATCCAGCGTTCCAGCAGCGCCACGCGGCGGTCGCGCTCCCCGGGTACCTGCAACCGCGCCTCATTCACGAAGCCCACGGCGAGAACCTTGTACGCGGCGAGGGCTTCCAGGATGCGGTTCGTCACGTCTTCGGCTTGAGCCAGCGTTGGGCGGGGTCCGGCACACGGAACATCGTCAAATGTAATGGCGATTCGCCGTTCGGCTACGCCAGGCACAGCCAGCAACAGGATAAGGGCGAGCGTCCTCACTCTTCGAGCGCGCTCTCGAACGCGCGCTCCAGGGTTTTCTTGTCGAGGGTGGTCGAGATGAACAACTCCTGGCGGCTGCCCGCGCTCAGCGCGATCGCCTTCCAGCCATTCTGCACGGGCACCGTGACACGCAGCCGGATCTTGCCTTTGGCGTCGCGTACCTGCCGGATCACGCCCGGAATGATCGAGCGGATCTCCGGGTTCGCATCGAGCAGCCGCTCCAGAACCGCCCTCAGCCCGTCGATGATGGAATGTTCGATCTTGAGCCGGTTCTGAGCGGCACGCAGGCGCATCTGGCGCTAGCGTAGCACTACCGTGCGGTCCGCCACCCGGCGCCGCCGCGCAACGGAACGAACCGGCAATGCGTCGCCGTCCGGCTGTGAAGCACCCCATCGCGCTTCTCGACCACCAGCAGTTCCTGATCGTCGTGCGGCCCGACCGGGATCACCATGCGGCCGGGGTCGCGCAGTTGCGTCAGCAGGGCTTCCGGGACCGAGGGAGCTCCGGCCGTGACCGAGATTGCGTCGAAACCTTGCGCCGGCGCCTCGGGACATCCCATCGACCCATCGCCGATGAACAGACGGATGTTCAAGCCGCAGCCCGCCGCCGCCAGGTTGCGCCGCGAGAGGTCCGTCAATTCCGGAATGATCTCGACCGAATAGACTTCGCGTGCGAGATACGAGAGAACCGCGGCGTGATACCCGGAGCCGGAGCCGATGTCGAGCACGATCTCGTGCCCCTGGAGCGCCAGGCACTCCACCATCAAGGCGGTTATATAAGGCTGCGAAATCGTCTGCCCGTGGCCGATCGCGAGGGGAGCATCCTGATAGGCGAACAGGCGGGTCTCCAGAGGCACGAAGCGCTCGCGCGGAATCGTCCCCATGGCGGAGAGGAGGCGCTCATCGCGGATGCCTCGTGAGCGCAACTGCCGCTCCACCATCCGCTGCCGTTCCGATGCCCAATCCGGGATCACACTTCCATCGTAGCGCCGCTTACCAGCCTTCCTGCTTCGCCAGCTTCTCTTTCATGATCTCGGACGTTCCGGCGCCAATCGTATACAGACGCATGTCGCGCCAGATGCGGCTGACCGGATACTCGGTGGTGTAGCCGAAGCCGCCGTGGATCTGCATGCAGTCATAGGTGACCTTCTGCGCGAGTTCCGTCGTCACGAGTTTAGCCATGCTGACCTCGCGGTCCGCCTTGGCGTGGTGATTCATGAGATCGGCCGCGTGGTAGGTGAGCCAGCGGGCGGCTTCGATCGACGCGCGGTGCTCCGCCAGGCGGTGCCGCCACACCTGGTTATCGATCAGCCGGCGGCCGAAAGCCTGGCGCTCCTTGCCGTACTGCACCGCCAGTTCCATCGAACGGTCCATGAACGAGAGAACCAGCATCGCCGTGGCCAGGCGCTCGCCCTGGAAGTGGCCCATGATGTAGTAAAAGCCCCGATTCCTGCGGCCCAGCAGGTAGCGCTGCGGGATCCGGCATTCATCGAAAAACAGCTCCGCCGTATCGCTGGCCACGTGCCCCACCTTCTTGAGGCGCTTGCCCACGGAGAATCCCTTCGTCTCCGTCGGAAACAACAGCAGGGAGATGCCATGGTGCCGGTCCTCGGCGGTGCGCACCGCTAATAGCAGGAAATCGGCATTGACGCCATTGGTGATCCAGAGCTTCTGCCCGGAGATGACGAAGTCGCCGCCGTCCTCGCGGGCGGTCGTCCGCAGGGCGGCGACATCCGACCCGCAACCCGGCTCGCTGATGGCCAGCGCCGCGATCCGCTTCCCGGCTACCGCCGGCGCGAGAAACTCCTTGCGGAGTTCGTCGGTCCCCAGTTCGTCGATCAGGGGTACCGTCAGGTCCGCCTGGACCATGAAGCCGATATTGATGCTCGGGAAATCCGTGAAGCGGAGCGCCTCATAAGCCGCTGCGCTGGCCCACCAGTCCATGCCGGCGCCACCCCATTTGGGATCGGTCCGGATGCCGAACAGGCCCAGGTGTGCGGCCTTGTGAAACAGTTCGCGCGGGTATTCGCCCGCATTCTCCCATTCGGTGGCGAACGGCGCAATCTCCTCCAGGCAGAACCGCTTCACCGACTGGCGGACAAGTTCATGCTCCTCCGTGAACGGAGGAAACGAAGGGGAAGAAGCCTGGATCACAGAAAAGACCTCCCTTCTTCAGACGTGCGAGGGCCACCGCGGGGTGCGCTTTTCCCGGAAGGCGCGGACCCCCTCCTCGAAGTCGCGGGACCGTTGCGCCCGCCGGCGGTGGTTCATCACGGTTTCGGCCAGGTCCGGAGCGGCGTGCAGTAGTTCGACGAAGCCCAAGCCGTCCGACACCGCCTGGGCGCTCGCTCCGCCCAGCTTGCGTGCAATCTCCGCGGCCCGTTCCGCAAGCTCCGCGCGGGGGACGACCTGCTCGGCCAATCCCAGGCGCAGGGCCTCGGCGGCGTCGAAGATCCGGCCGGTGAGCGCCAGTTCGGTTGCGCGGCGCGTCCCGGCGGCCGCCGCGATCGACGGAAAAATCAGGTAGGGCCACAACCCGATGCGGATCTCGGTTAGCCCGAACGTCGCGTCATCGGCGGCCAGCAGGATGTGCGAGGTGAGCGCCAGTCCCAATCCGCCGGCGATCGCGGCGCCGTGAACCGCCGCCACCAGCGGCTTGCGAAGCGTCGCACCCAGGTTGAACAACGCCTGCTGCAACGGGACCAGATCGTCCGGACTGGCGTCGAGCACCTCATGGAGGTCCATGCCTGCGCAAAACACCGGGCCTTCCGCGTCAAGCAGGAAGCAGCCAACGCCCGGATCGGGCGAAGCCTGGTGCACTGTGGACAACAGCTCCCGGCAAAGCGCGATGTTGAGCGCGTTGCGCTTCTCCGGCCGGTTCAGCGTCATGCGGAGGACGCGATCCTCCTGCCGGACGCGCAGAATTTCACTCACCGGTCTCCACCTCCAAGGCGAGCAATGCCGCGGCGAACGTCTTGCCCTGCGCATCGAGCCGGAGAGAAAGCGTGCCTCCTCCTCCCAGAGCCCCGTGCAGCAGGAAGTTCAACGCTCTCAGGTTCGGCAGCTCGAACCGCTCGACCTTGCCGCGTACCCGGTCGCCGAATAGCCCCTTCACACGGTCTGGCGTGAGCTCCCGCACCAGCACAGGATAGTGGCCATCCTCCAAGGCGATCACTCCGATGTTCACGATGTCTCCCTTGTCGCCGGATCGCGCGTGGGCGAGGCGTGCCAGCGGGACCTTCACGAAACCACCTCCACTCGGGGCTCGATCTCATCCCGGGGGATGAGCGCCGGCCAGTAGGCGACCACCTCCCGCACTTCGGGCCTGCCGTCGCCATAGCCCGTCGCGCCCGGGGGACCGCTCAGCACCAGCGGAATCAGTTCTCGCGTGAAGCGATCCACCGCGGCGCGGTCCTGCCCGCGGACGCCGATCCGCACCTGGACCTCGGCCGGGTCCGCTACCGCGTGCGCCGCGGGTCCGTGACAGGCGGAGTGGCCCAAATACTCCGTATGGACTTCGTCGAACGCTAGGCCCAGGCGCTCCAGCCGGGCGCGCACGATGCGGTCCGCCGCCTGTGCCTTTTCGAGAGCGTCCGGCCAGGTGTAGGTCAGTAGGCCCGTCGCTTTCCAGCCGGCAGAGTAGTTGATCGAAAGCTTGAGGAAGTCCGTCCGGGGCGCGCCTCGCACGCCGCTCACACGGACCCGGTCCGGCGCCTCGTCCGTAACCGCGAAGCTGGTGAAATCCGCGACCACGTCGGGGGTGATGTACCGGCGCGGATCGCCGATCTCGTAAAGCAACTGCTCTTTCACCGTGCGGGAGTCGACCCGCCCGCCCGTCCCTGCGTGCTTCGTGACTGTGAAGTCTCCCGAGGGATCCATCTCGACGATCGGATAGCCGATCTCCGCGAGGTCCGGAATCGACCGCCAATCCACCTGACAGTTGCCCCCGGTGGCCTGCGCGCCGCACTCGATGATGTGACCGGCGACGATCCCGGCGGCGAGCCTGTCCCACTCATCGGGCCGCCAGCCGAACCGCGCGAGCATCGGCGCCAGCACGAGAGCGGCATCGGCGCAGCGCCCGGAGATCACCACATCCGCGCCGGCCGCGAGCGCCTCGGCCAGCGGGAACGCCCCCAGGTATGCGCTGGCACTCAGAATGCGGTCCACGACGTTCTCCAGCGGCTCGCCGGTGTCGATGTTGCGCATGGCGTGGCCCTTGGCAACGAAGCCTGGAATCCTCGCCGTCACGTCGTCGCCTGAGACGACGGCCACTTTGAGACCCGGCGCCAGGCGCAGCACTTCGCGCGCGCAGGCGTGCGGATTCAGCCCGCCGGCGTTGGCCAGCACGCGAACTCCGGTCTCGCGCAACTTTGGCGCCAGGCGTCCGATCAGCGGAGGAAAGTCGCGGGCGTAGCCCAGTTCTGGGTTCCTTCGCTTCTGCTTTTCGAGAATCGCCATCGTCACTTCGGCCAGGTAGTCGAGCGTGAGGTAATCGAGCGGTCCCAGCTCCACCAGCCGGACCGGCGCTTCCAGCCAGTCGCCCCAGAACCCCTGCCCGTTGGCGATGCGAATCATGCGGCTGTCCTTAGAGCGTATCGAGCGCGACGTGGCGCCGGTGCGGATTCGCGGCCGTCACTTCCAGCAGGAAGCTCAGCGTGGCGCGCGTTCCGGCGGGATCGATCAGGGCATCGACATGGCCGCGCGACGCCGCGTGCATGGCATCGAGCCAGCGCTCGTAGTCCTGCCTCGTCTTGGCGATGGCCTGTTGCATCTCTTCAGGCAGAGGTTCGCCGGCTTGCTGGAAACGGGTGATCTCGGGTCCGTAGACCGCCTGCACGGCGGAGTCGCCCTCCATCACGCCGATGCGCGCCGAGGGCCATCCGAGCGTGAAGTCGGGATCGAAGCCCTGGCCCGCCATCGCATAGTAGCCGGCTCCACTGGCGTGATTGATCGTCACGACCAGTTTCGGAACCGTGGCGCAGGCCATCGTCTCCACCATCTCCGCGCCGGCGCGGATGATGCCCGAAGCTTCGGCTTCCTGCCCCACCATGAAGCCGGACACGTCCTGCAAATAGACAATGGGCAGGCCGTGACGTTCCGCGGTTTCCACGAAGTACGCCACCTTGCGGGCCGATTCCGTGTACACGATCCCGCCGATGCGTGGACCTGTGGCGCCTTTCACGAATCCGCGGCGGTTGGCGATGAGCGCGATGGGCCGGCCGTCGAGCCGCGCGTCGGCGCAGATCATCTCCGGCGCGTGGCCCGGTTGGAACTCGGCGAACGTGTCGGGGTCCACCAAGCTTTGGATGATGCTCTCGACTGGATACGGCAGCCGGTGGTCGGCCGGCAGGATGTCGCGCAGCGCGGTAGGGTCCGCCGCGGGCGCGGGTCCGCTGGGTCGGGCCGGCGGTTCGGGGAAGCGGTGGAACTGCCGCCGGACGAGCTCGAGGCAAGTCTGGTCGTCTTTCGCCTCGTAATGCGCGACGCCGCTCGTGCGGGTGTGCAGCGCCGCTCCGCCCAGTTCCTCGGCGCCGATCACCTGGCCGGTCGCGCCCTTCACCAGGTTCGGGCCGCCCAGACCCATGAAGCTGACGCCTTCCACCATGAAGATCACGTCGGAGAGCGCCGGCAGGTAGGCCCCGCCGGCGATGCAGGGCCCCATCACGGCGGCAATCTGTGGAACCTTCAAGACCCGCCGCATTAGCGAGTTGTAGTAGAAGATCCGGGCGGCGCCGTACTTACCGGGGAAGATTCCGTCCTGAAGCGGGAGGTTCACCCCGGCCGAATCCACAAGGTAGACGATGGGGATGCGCTGGCGCATCGCCACTTCCTGCGCGCGCAGAATCTTCGTGATGGTCTCCGGCCACCAGGAGCCTGCCTTCACGGTGGCGTCATTGGCCACCACCACTGCCGGGCGCCCGGCAATGCGGCCCAAGCCCGTCACCACGCCCGCCGCCGGCGCCTTGCCTTCGTACTGGTCCCAGGCGATCAGGAGGCCGATTTCAAAGAAGGGGGAATCGGCGTCGTAGAGGCGGGCGATCCGTTCTCGCGCCGTGAGTTTGCCCGCCTGGTGCTGCTTCTTGATCCGCGCCGGACCCCCGCCGGCCCGAACCTTGTCTTCGGCGGACCGTAGTTGTTCCAGCAATTCCTCAATATGAGCGCCCGGTGAGAAGGCACGTTCAGAAGGCGGCATGCTATCTGGGATTGTATCCCGGAGCGATCATCGCCTCATCCGATGACGAGAAGTGCGACACTGGCGCACCGTGCGCGATTCGTCGTTGCGCGCACCAACTCCGGCGTCATCGTTGCCCTTGGAAGGTCTGTCCACAGGCAGGACCTCGGAAACCTCCTCTTGATCTGAGAGGCTACGGACGAAGATGAGTGGCGCAGCCGAATCATCTGGCTTCCGCCGTCACTCTGACTCCCTACCCCCCGATGTACCGTGCATAAAGTGACCGCGCCACCCCGATGTCGGTCGTGCCCTTGATGATGGCCCGGCCGTCCGGGAAGACCGTCATCTGGTAAGGCGGGCAGAAGAAGCGCAGACCGAACTCGTTGGCGCGCACTTCCCCCAGCCGCGACAGCGTCTCTCGCAGCGCACCCAGGTCCACCGGACGGTTGCGCTCATGAATCTGCACGGCGTCGCGGCCGCACAGGCTGATCGGCGCGCGCTTCGATCCGCGCAGGTGCACGAAGTCCCGCAGCCCGCACGCCGGACAATCCGCCACGCGCTCGGGAAGCGCCACCTCGCGGATGGGCCCTTGCCACACATCGACCATCGTCAGGCACAAGCGCGGCGCCTCTCCGCACAAGATCTTCATGGCTGCGGCCGTTTGCAGGGCCGCTACCGTTGCCGTGAGCGGACCCAACACCCCGGCCGTGTCACAGGTCGGCTGGAGACCGCCCGGCGGATCCGGGTACAGGCAGCGCAGGCACGGGCCGCCCGGCACCACCGGCATCGTCAGCCCGTAGCTGCCCACCGCGCCGCCATAAATCCACGGCAGGCCTTCGCTGACACAGTAATCGTTCACCAGGTAGCGGACCTCGAAATTGTCCGAGCCGTCCAGGATCAGGTCCACGTCTTCGAGCAGGTCGGCGGCGTTGGAGGCCGTCAGGTCGGCGACTTCGGCCTCTACCCGAGTACCGGAGTTGATCGCGGCAATCGCCCGTTTGGCCGCCACCGCCTTGGGCAGCGCTTCGGCCGCGTCGGCTTCGGTGAACAGCCACTGGCGCTGCAGGTTGCTCGGCTCGACGAAATCCCGGTCGATGATGCGGAGGGACCCGACCCCCGCGCGGGCGAGCGCTCCCGCCTGGAACGTCCCAAGGGCGCCGCACCCGACGATGGCCACGCGCGCCCGCAGCAGGCGCTCCTGGCCGGATTCGCCGATCGGGGGGAAGAGAATCTGCCGCGAGTACCGTTCGCGATCCTGCGCCGTCATCTGTTTCGATGGTAACAGTCGTGCCGCGCGATCCATTGCGTACACTAAGGTTGTGGTCTGCCGCCCCGGACTGGCCCTGGCCTTCCTGCCCGTCTTCCTGGCCTCGTTTTCCAGTCCGGCGCACGCCCAGCCGGAGCAGTACGAGGGGCGCCGCATCGCAACCATTCAATTCGTTCCCCGTGAGCAGCCTCTCGAAGCCGCCACCATCTTCCGCATCCTGCCGATCCGCACGGGCGATCTGTTGAACCTGCGGGACTTACGCGACGCCATCCGACGCCTGTACGCGACTGGTGTCTACACCGATATCCAGATCGACGCCGAACTCTTCGGAGACGATGGCGTCATCGTCCGGTTCCTCACCGAACCAAGTTGGTTCGTCGGCGAGGTGCTCGTCGAGAGCAGTTTGCGCGAACCGCCCAATACCGGTCAGCTTGTGAACGCCACCGGCCTGCAACTGGGCGAACTCTTCCGGAGCGGCCGCTTGCTTCAAGCCGTCGACGGACTGCAGCAGGTTCTCGAGAGCAACGGCTACCACGAGACACGCATCGAACCGCGGTTCGAATACCACGACCGGACCCACCAGGTCTCGATCCGCTTCCTTGTCGAAAGCGGATCGCGCGCCCGCCTCACGACCCCCGAGATCACTGGCGAACTAAAGGCGGACCCCCAGGAACTGATCCGGGCCACCAAGTACCGCAACTGGCTGCTCGGCTGGCGGCCGGCTACGCAAACCAGGACCCAGCGAGGCGTCGAGAATATTCGCGGCTTCTACCTGAAGCAGGACCGGCTGATGGCCGGCGTCTCCCTCGCCGGTATCCACTACGATCCGGAAACCCACCGCCAGCAGCCCCGCATCGATGTGCAGGCGGGTCCCAGGGTCGAAATCCGTACGTTCGGCGCCAAGGTGAGCCGCTCCGTGCTGCGCCGCTACGTCCCGATCTTCGACGAGCGCACGGTGGACCGCGACCTGCTCGAAGAAGGCAAGCGGAACCTGCGCGACTATTTCCAGTCCCGCGGCTACTTCGACGCCGAAGTCGAGTTCAAGCAGCAGCGCATCGTCAACGACCGGGCGCAGATCGACTACCTGATCAACCTGGGACGCCGCTACAAGCTCACCCGCGTGGAAGTGGAGGGCAACCGCTACTTCGATGACGAAACCATTCGCGAGCGGATCTTCCTGCTGCCGGCCTCCCTGCAGTTCCGCTACGGGCGGTACAGCGAGAGTTTCCTGCGCCGCGACCAGCAGACCATCGTCAATCTCTACCGCGAGAACGGTTTCCTCGATGTGAAAGTGACGACGGAGGTGACCACCGTTACCTCCGGCAAGGACAACCTGATCGAGGCGGTGTTCCGGATTGAAGAAGGTCCGCAGTGGTTCATCTCGTCCCTCGAGATGGACGGCGTCAACCGCCTGGACCAGGAAGACCTGCGGCAGTCCCTTGGCTCGCAGCCGGGCCAGCCCTACAGCGAATACACGATCGCCGTCGACCGCGATCACATTCTGAGCCGGTACTTTCAGGAAGGCTTCCCCGATGCGACGTTCGCCTGGATCGCTCTGCCGGACGAGACGCCGAACCGGATGCGACTGCGCTTCGTGGTTTACGAAGGCGAGCAACGCTTCGTGCGCCAGGTGTTGATCAGCGGCCTCGATACCACCCGCCCCAGCCTGATCAATCGCAATCTGCTGCTGAATCCCGGGGATCCGCTCTCCCAGATCCGCATGTCCGAGACACAGCAGCGGCTCTATGACCTCGGGATCTTCGCGCGCGTCAACATGGCGATCCAGAATCCCACCGGCGAGACGCCCGAGAAGTATGTGTTGTACCAGATGGAAGAAGCCAACCGGTACTCGCTCACCGGCGGTCTCGGCGCCGAGTTGGGACGCATCGGCGGCGGCCAGCGCAGCTTCGCCAATCCCGGCGGCGCCGCCGGCTTCAGCCCGCGCGTCTCGTTGAATCTGAGCCGGTTGAACTTCCTCGGACTTGGCCAGACAGTCAGCTTTCGCAGCCGTCTGTCGAACCTTCAGCGGCGCGGGCTGATGAACTATACGATTCCCCGCGTCCGCGAGTACGACAACCTGGGAGTCACCTTTACCGGCCTCTACGACGATTCCAATGACGTCCGCACGTTCTCGCTGCGGCGCCGCGAAGCGATCGCCCAGCTATCGCAGCGGATGTCCCGCTCCAACACGCTTTTCTACCGGTTCAGCGCGCGGCGGGTGAGCGTCGCGAACCTGAAGATTGACCCGTTGCTCGTGCCGCGTCTGGCCCAACCCGTGCGCATCGGGATGCTCTCCGGCACCCTCATCCAGGACCGCCGTGACGATCCGACCGACGCGCAGCGCGGCACGTACAACACCTTCGACCTCGGCGTCGCCGCCGACTACTTCGGGTCGGAGGCGACATTTGCCCGCTTCCTCGGGCGCAACTCTACGTACCACCGCTTGTCCAGGCGGATCCTGCTGGCCCGCTCGCTCAGCATCGGGTGGATCTACAACGGCCGATTCGACCGGCGCCCGTTCACCTTCGACGACGAAACCGGTGCGCCCAACGCCGTGCCGTTGGCGGAGCGCTTCTTTTCAGGCGGCGCCAACAGTCACCGGGCCTTTCCCGAAAACCAGGCCGGCCCCCGCGACCTGACCACGGGCTTCCCGCTGGGAGGCAAGGCCCTGGTTATGAACAACATCGAATTCAGGTTTCCCGTCATCGGCGACACGGTCGCCGCGGTGCTCTTTCACGACGCCGGCAATATCTACAGCGACGTCAATCGCATCTCCGTCCGTTTCCGGCAGAAAGGCCTCGACGACTTCGACTACGCGGTTCATGCGCTGGGAATCGGGCTGCGCTACCGGACTCCAGTCGGGCCATTGCGCCTCGACCTTTCGTACAGTCCGAATTCGCCGCGCTTCTTCGGTTGTTCCAACCTCGATATTCTGGGAGGGTGTGGGGACCAACTCACGCAGCGGATGCGGCAGTTCCAGTTCCACTTCTCCATCGGGCAGGCTTTCTGATGCGTGCCACCGTTCTGCTTCTGCTTGCCGTCGTCTCCGCGCCCGCGGAGATCATCGACGGCATCGCTGCCACGATTGACCGCGGCGTCATCACCCGGGGCGAAGTCCGGTTAAATGTCCGGCTCACGGCGTTCCTGAACGGCGAGCCCGTGCCGGAGGGCGACGCGGCGTTGCGTGACGCCATGGAGCGCCTGGTCGAGCAGTTTCTCATCCGCCGGGAAGTGGAAGACAGCCGCTATCCGCTCGCCTCCATCGATGACGCCCGCCAGATGCTGTCGGATATCGTGCGGGAACGGTTCGGCGGCGATACGGCCCGCTATCAGCGGGCGCTCGAAGAGTACGGACTCAGAGACGACGACCTCCTGGCGGAACTCCGGTGGCAGATCACCGCCCTGCGCTTCATCGATGTCCGCTTCGGCTCGGGAGTCCAGATTCGCCCCGAAGAAATCCAGGCATATTTCCAGCAGGAAGTCCTGGCAAAGTTTCGCGCGGAGGGAGATCCTCCTCAACTGACCGACGAACTGGCCGAGCAGATCTCGCAAACCCTGCTGCGCAACACTGCCAATGAAGGCGCCGACGCGTGGCTGCGCGAAACTCGCGAGCGCTCCGCCATCGACATCCGTCCGGAGTTGCGGCGATGAGAATTCGGATGCCGCGGCGAACCGGCCTTCCCGCGAGATTCGGCCTGCTGGCCGGGATCGCTGCCGGCCTGGCGCTGGCTGCGCTGCTGTTCGCCGTGATCGTGAGCCAGAGCGACTGGTTCCGCGGCATGCTGCGCGACCGCGCCGTTGCCGAAGTGGAGAAGGCGTTGGGCGGCAGGGCATCGCTGGGCGGGCTGCGTTTCGACTGGCTCAGCGGAACGTTCGAAGTGCGCGACTTCGTCCTGCGCGGCACAGAGCCTGACGGCGCGCCCGACCTGCTGCGCCTCCCTCTCGTGCGCGCCGGGATCCGCATCACGTCGCTCACCGCCCGCGGCATCGACCTCGCCACCTTGACCGTTGACCGGCCCGAGCTGAATCTGATCGTGAACGCCGACGGCTCCACCAACTGGCCGGAGCCCGCGGTTCGCGGCCCCAGGCGGGATCTGATGGAGACGATCCTCAATCTGCGTGTCGGCAGGTTCTCCATTGCCGATGGCGCATTCACCGTGAACGAAACGCGGCGCCCGCTTGCCGTGCGCGGTCAACGGCTCGCCGTCCTGTTCCGCTACGCGCCGGATCCGCGCCGGTATGAAGGCGAGGTCGCCGCCGATCCCGTCGAAATCTCCTGGGCCGGGCGCAACATCGGCATCAAGCTCGATTCGGTGCTGCGCGTCGAACAGAACCGCGTTGACATCGGCCGGACGCTCCTGGTGTGGGAAGGGTCGCGTCTCGAACTGGAGGGGACCACCGGGCCCCTGAACGCTCTGGACGCGCGGCTCCGGATCGACAGCGACTGGCTGCTTCCGGCTGCCGTACCGCTGCTTGGCCTCAAGAATTTTCAGGACGGGCACGCCATTCTGCGCGGCGATCTCGAGGTCCGGGGTCCGGATGACTACGCGTTCCGCGGAACTCTCGACGTCCGTGAACTGGTCCTGCGGGAGGCGAGCTTCCGGATCGGCGGGGTCGCCTGCTCGGGCCGCGTAGAAGCTGTTCCTGGCCGGATCGCAGTCGATGGATTCTCCGCGTCGATGGCCGGCGGGGCGTTTCAGGGACGCGTGCGAGTCGACGACTTCCGGCGCTTCGATGTCGAGGGGGACTACCGGGGTTTCGAAGTGCCCCGGATCCTCGACCTGTTCGACCCTCCCCTGCCCGGCGATGTCGTTGTCCGTACGATCGGCGCCGTCGCTTCCGGCCCCGTGCGCGTCCGGGGTGCGTTCGACGGGAGCGAGATTACGGTGGAATCCGATGCGGCGCTGGAGAACGCCGAAGGACAGATCGGCGTCAGCGGCCATGTGCCGGTGCGCTACGTGCACACCCGAGCCGGCCACTCTGTCGCCATTGGGTCAGCGCGGGTCCAGACGCCGGCCAGCATCGTCGAGTTTTCCGGTTCGCTCGATGACGGAATCGGGTTCGAGATCAGTACTCCCTCCCTGCCGGATCTCGCGCCCGCGGTGCGGGCACTGTGGGAGGACATGCCGGAGCCGGTGCCCCTTGCGCTCGATGGCGGCATGGCCGTTGTGACCGGCCGCGTCACGAATCTGCGCGACCGCATCCGCGTAGCAGGCCAACTGAGCGCTACGCGTCTCGTCTGGAATGGCCTTACGGCGTCCCGGTTGGCGACAGACTGGTCCTGGGACGCGGACCGGGTGGAGGTGCGCGGCGCCACTCTGTTTGTCGAGGGAACAGAGGTGCACGCTGACGGCGGCCTGGCGCTCACCGGCTGGGTGACCGAAGACGCAAGCGAGGTCGCTCTCCGCGCCACCGTCCGCTCGCCGGAATTCGGTCCTCTCTGGCGCGCTGCGACGGGCCGCGCCGACGCCGTATCCGGTGAACTCAACCTCTCGGCGCGCCTGTCCGGGACGCTTGCTGATCCGCGTGCCGAAGGACAAGTCCTGCTCGCCAACGGCTTGTTGTTCGACGAACCTGTGGACCGCCTCCAGACCGGCTTTCGCTGGGCATCGCGCCGCGCCACAGCACCGGATCTGCGGATCACACTGTCCGCTGGGGAGATCGCCGGCTCGGTCGAGTTCGACCATCCCGCCGGCAACCCGCGAAGCGGAGACCTGACGGTCCGGCTGGCGGCTCCCGCGCTTGAGGTTGGAGAGATCAATGCTGTCCGCGCCCGCTTCCCGTCGCTCGGCGCGCCGGCTTCCGTCGATGCGTCGTTCGCGGTGCGCTTCGCCAATATCGGCGAAGACTCGGCGCGAGTGCAGATTACTGCGGTGAACGGCCGTACCGAAGCGCCCGCGATCACGCTCGATGGCGCCGAGGCTGGCTCCCTGCTCCTGACCTCCGCGACCAAAGGCGGGGAGGCGGAGCTGGCGGTTCGGGGCGCCCTGTGGGGAGCCCCCGTTGAGACCAGCGCTGCCGTACGGCTGGAGGCCGGATATCCGATGCGGCTCAACGGCACGGTGGGCACGACCGATTTGGCCCGCCTGCTCCGGGCTGCGGCGAGCGAGGATGCGCGCTTCCGCTTCGGCGGCAATGCGGAAGCCTCGTTTGCGCTGGAAGGTCCGGCGCTCGATTTCGCCCGCTGGCAGGGCCGCGTCACCATCCCCAAGTTCGAGATCTTTCCCGAGCCGGACAACGGCGAGGCTCCCGCCGAAAGTCTGAAACTTCGCAACAGCGGCGCCCTCCTGCTGAATCTCCGTCAATCAGCGCTCGTCGTTGAACGATTGCAACTCGTCGGCGCCGGGACCGACCTCGCGGCCAAGGGATCGCTGGCGCTCACCGGCCGCCAGGCCCTCGACTTCGAGATCGCGGGCGGGCTGAATCTGGCGGCGTTGGGGCGCATCAGCGATGAGGTCACCTCCACCGGGAATCTCGACCTGCGCGTGGCCGTGCGCGGCGTCGCGCGCCAGCCGCAGATCAACGGTCGGGTCGAACTGAAGGACGCCAACTTCGAGCTCGTCGACACGCCCGGCGGTTTGTTCAACGTCGAAGGCGTCGTGGTGTTCAGCGGTCTCGAAGCAACCATCCAGAAGCTGCGCGGCGAAGCCGGCGGCGGAACCGTGACCGCCACCGGATTCGCTGACCTCTCCGGTGGCCTGCCTTCGTTCCGTGTGGAAGTGAAAGCGGATCAGGTGCGCGTCCGGTATCCGGAAGGCGTCAGCACGTCCTCCAGCGCCACGCTCACACTCTCTGGCACGACGCGGAACAGCCTGCTCGCCGGGACGGTCACGATCCTTAAGGCCTCCTTCCAGCCGCAGAGCGACATCGCCTCGATCTTCACCAAGGGACCGGACCCTGTCCGGACTCCTGCCGCGCAGGAGGGTCTCCTCAGCGGCCTCCAGTTCGACATCCGCGTCGAGACGACCCCCAATCTCAGCTTCGAAAGCTCGGTCGCCAAAGATGTGCGGGCCGACGGCAGCTTCACGCTGCGCGGGAGCGCCTACAACCCGGTGCTGCTCGGGCGCATGCACCTCACGCAAGGAGAGGTCAACTTCTTCGGGACACGCTATCAAATCCAGCAAGGCACCGTGTCGTTCGTGAATCCCGCCCGCGTCGAGCCCATCCTCAACCTGGATCTGGAAACGCGTGTCCGGGGCATCGACGTTATCCTGACGTTCGCCGGGCCCATCAACAAGTTGACCCTGACGCACCGCGCCGATCCGCCGCTCGAATTCTCAGAAGTGGTTGCCCTGCTGGCTACGGGCCGCGCTCCGACATCGGATCCAGCCCTCCTGCAGCAGCAGTCCAGCCAGTATCAGAACTACGGGCAGCTTGGCGCCACGGCGATTCTGGGTCAAGCCGTTGCCGCCCCGATTTCGAACCGCCTGCAGCGCCTGTTCGGCGTCAGCCGGCTCAAGATCGATCCGAACCTGATCGGCGTGGAAAACATTCCCCGCGCCCGCGTCACCCTGGAACAGCAGTTAAGCAAGGACATCACGTTCACGTTCGTGACCGACGTGACACGCGCCAACCAGCAGATCGTTCAGATGGAGTGGGTCGTCAGCCGCCAGTGGTCGGTGATCGCGATCCGCGATGAGAATGGCCTGTTTGGCGTGGATTTCCTCTACCGGCGGGGATTCAAGTAAGTATCATACGAAGATGAGCACACGGCGTCATTTCTTGCGGGCCGCGGCTGGGATGCCGCTGGCGGCCGGCGCGTTCGCCCAGGTCTCGCCCAACGACCGGATCCGGATCGCCACGATTGGCATCGGAGGCATGGGAACGGCCGATACCAACGCCGCCCTCACGGTGCCCGGCGTGGAACTCGCCGCCGTCTCCGATGTCTATGACGGACGCCTGGTGCGAGCCAAAGAGGTCTACGGCAGCCACCTGTTCACTACGCGCGACTACCGGGAGATCCTGGCGCGCCGCGACATCGACGCTGTGATCGTCGGGACCCCGGATCACTGGCACGCGCGCATCTCGATCGACGCGATGAACGCGGGCAAGGACGTCTACTGCGAAAAGCCGATGGTCCAGCGAATCGAAGAGGGCGCCGCGGTCGTGGCCGCGCAGAAGAAAACCGGCCGGATCCTTCAGGTTGGCAGCCAGCGTGTCAGCTCGATCATCTACGAAAAAGCGGCCGAGTTGATCCGCGCGGGCGCGATCGGGGAGTTCAATCTCGTGGAAGCCTGGTGGGACCGCAATTCCGCGATCGGCGCCTGGCAGTATTCGCTGCCACCCGATGCATCGCCGGACAACATCGATTGGGACCGCTTCCTCGGCCACGCACCGAAGCGGCCGTTCGAGCCGGTCCGCCTCTTCCGCTGGCGCAATTACCAGGACTATGGCACCGGTGTCGCGGGCGACCTGTTCGTCCACCTGTTTTCCGGCATGCACTTCATCCTGAATTCGACGGGTCCGGAGCGGGTGTTCGCCACCGGCGGGCTGCGCTTCTGGAAGGACGGCCGCGACGTGCCGGACGTGATGCTCGGGCTCTATGACTACCCGAAGACCGCGCACCATCCGGAGTTCACACTGTTTCTCCGGGTGAACTTTGTCAACGGCGCGGGAGAGACGTCCGGTTTCCGCTTCGTGGGCAGCGAAGGAGTGTTGACCGTAGGCAATCACGTGACTGTGGCGAAGCAACCGCGCCAGACGGAGCCAGGGTACACGATCAACACGTTCCCCAAGGCGCTGCAGGAGCGCTTCCTCGCCGGATACCGGGCACAGTACCCGGAACAGCGCCCCAACGCCGACTCCATGCGCCCGGTTTCGGAAGACAAGTACATGCCGCCGCGCGGCTACAGCGATCACCAGCACCACCATCAGAACTTCTTCGCGGCGGTCCGCAGCCGGAAGCCTGTCATCGAGGATGCCGAGTTCGGTTTCCGCGCTGCGGGTCCCGCGCTGGCCTCCAACGTCAGCTACTTCGAGAAGCGCCAGATTGCGTGGGACCCCGTAGGCATTCGCGTGAAAGCTTAGCTGCTCTCCAATGAGGCCCGAGGCGCGCTATTACGCCGGCATGGCGGCCGGGATATGGGACCTGTTGCGCCAGCCAGTTGTCACGAACCCGCGCGAACTCCTGCGGGAACGGGTGGCCGGCCGCGGTGAAACATTCCTGAAGTGCCTTCAGGACGCAATCTTTGCCAATCCGGAACATCCTTACAGCCGGATGTTCCAGATGGCCGGCTGCCAGTGGGACGATGTCGCCTCCCTGGTCCGGCGAGACGGCCTGGAGGCCGCTCTGTGCCGGTTACGCGCCGCCGGTATTTATCTGACGCATGATGAGTTTAAGGGCAAGCAGCCAATCTTGCGCTCCGGGCAGGCGATTCCCGCGCACACCGCGGATTTCGCGAATCCGCTCGTGCGCGGCTGGCTGCGAGCGGCGAGCGGTGGCAGCACCGGCAAGCCCGTCCCCGTATCGCTTCCGACCGAACACCTGTGGTATCGAGAAGCCTACACCGCGCTACGGATGGAAGAGTTCGGCCTCCGGGAACGGGTCCACGTGGAACTGAAATCCATTCTTCCTTCAATGGGCGGCATCGGTCCCTGCCTCCATGCTTCGCGGCTGGGTCATCCGGTGGCGAAGTGGTTCAGTGTTACCGGCACCTTGGCCTCGGCCGGCCACTACCGCGCCGCAACGGCCGCGCTCGTCACTCTCGCGCGACTTAGAGGCGCCCGCGTTCCCTATCCGGAGGCGCTGCCGTACAATGATTTCTCGCCTGTCGCCCGCTTTATCGAGGAACAGAAGCGCCTCGGGCGGCGGTGCTCTCTGCGCGGGTTGGCCAGTCCGGTGGCCCGCGCCGCGGCTGCCTCTTTCGATATCTCCGGCACTCTGTGCTTCGCCGGCGGCGAAGCGGTGAGTGACGCCAAGCGCGCCACCGTCCAGGCCGCGGGCGCCGCGCTGTTCGCTACGTACATGATTAGCGAAATCGGTCTGGTCGGCGAAGGCTGCCGCGACATGGGACGCGAGAATAGCGTCCATCTTCTCGAAGACTCTGTCGCGGTCATTACCTGGAAGCGGCCCGCCCCGTTTGCCGATGGAGAAGTGGACTCCCTCCACTTCACGACGATTCAGCCCCACTCCCCGCATATCCTGATCAACGCCGAGATGGACGATACGGCCACCGTGTCCCGCGCCCCCTGCGATTGTGTCTACTCGCGCACCGGGTATCGGACAAGGCTCAGCGCCATCGCCAGTTTCGGGAAACTCACGGGCCAGGGTCTGTCGCTATTCGGCACGGACCTTGTGCAGCTCCTGGAACAGGATCTGCCCGCGCGTCTCGGAGGAGCGGCCGGGGATTATCAGCTTGCCGAAGTGGAACGCCGTGGCCAGACACAGGTCCGCCTGTGCGTCAGCCCCCGAACCGGTCTGCGGGACGCACAACTGGTTCGGCAAGTGTTTCTCGAACTGGTGCGCGGCTGCTATGGCGGCGTCATGGCGCAGCGTCTGCTGACGAACTCGGACGGTCTGGAAATCGCGTTCGCCGAACCCTTCGTGGGACCGACGGGCAAGGTCCCCGCGCTCCGGCCGCTCACTGTGCAGGAGAAGCAATGAATCGCCGCCTCTTCGCCGCTACGCTGGCGGCAACCGCCTGCCGCCGCTCGCGCTCCAGTGGGAAAAGGCGCATCCGGCTCGCGGCGCTGCCGCGCCTTCACATGGCGGGATTCTACCTTGCCGATGAACTGGGCTACTTCGCAGACGAGGGACTCGAGATCGAGGTCATCAAGCCGCCGCTCGCGGCCGGCATCTACGTTTTGCTCTCGGGCGGCGAGGCCGATGCGACCATCACCTCGATCAGCGCCGGTCTCATCAATGCGATCGGGCAGGGCTCGCGGGCGCGCATCGCCGCCGGGAGGCTGCGTCTGACTCCGGGCTGCGGCGATGCTGGCCGACTGTTCGGATCGCGCCAGGCTTTCCCCGAAGGCTTCCAAAGCCTGCAACTCTTGCGCGGCAAGCGGATTGCGGTGAATAGCGCCGGGGGTCCCCAGAATTTCTACCTGGACGTGTTCCTTCGCACTGCCGGTCTCACCCGGGCAGACTTAGACGTGCAGACGCTTGGCGTCTACGAAGCTGCTGTCCTGCTTGGGTCGGGACGCCTCGACGCTATGGTCAGTCTGGGTGAAGACATCGCGCTCTCTTCCACCCGCGGCCAGTATGTCGAAGGGCCGGTTGTCAGCGATCTGCTGCCGGGATTCATGTACTCGTACCTGACCTTCGGCCGTTCGCTACTCGATGGCGACCTTGCGGTGGGCCGCGCCTTCCTGCGCGCCTGCCTCCGCGGCACACGCAGCTATGTGTCCGGAACTATCCCCCGCTTCCTGGAAGAGTTCGCCCGGACGAACCAGCTTGAGTTGCCGGCGTTGCTTGCGATGTGCCGCCGCTCCTTCGTCCTCGACGGCTCCATCGACCTGGACGACATCCAGCGCTTCGCGGCCTGGAGCGCCGCGCAGGGCATGAGTCCGGAGGAGTACCAGGCGGAGTCGCTGATCGACCGGCGCTTCCTCGACGCCTGATTCCAATGAGACGCGCCGCGCAGTATCTGTGGCTTCCGGTGCTGGTGGTCGTCATCTGGCAGGTGGCGGCTTCCTTGCGCTGGATTGACCCGCTGTTCTTTCCGCCCCCCTCGGAACTGGCGCCGGCCGCCGCCGCGTCGATCCGCAACGGAGAACTCCCCCGACACATCGCTGCCACATTGCGGCGGACATTCGCCGGATTTGTGCTCGGCAGCGGACTGGGCCTGCTGGTTGGCGTGGCGATCGGGATCCGCGTTTGGGTGGGCCGGTCGCTCAGCCCGCTGATTGCCGCTCTTTACACGACACCCAAGCTCGGCCTGCTGCCGATGGTGATGCTGTTTCTTGGCGTCACCGATGTGTCGCGGATCGCTCTGGTGGCTCTGGGGAGCTTCCTGATGCAGACCATGCACACCGCCGACGCGGTCCGCGGCATTCCTACGGCCTACGTCGACTTGGCGAGGAACTATGGCGCCGGGGGCATGGCTCTGCTCCGCAAAGTCTACCTTCCCGCTACCGCGCCGGGCGTCTTCACGGGGTTGCGCCTGGCCTTGGGCAGGGCTCTGATGATTACCGTCGCCGTGGAATTGGTGAGCGCCCCGGAAGGCATCGGGCACATGATTTGGATGTCGTGGCAGACATTTGCCACCCGGCAGCTCTATCTCGGCGTCGCCGCCGCAGCGGGCCTGGGTGCCGCGCTGCATCTTGGATTGCGCACGGCCGAACGCCATCTGCTGCCCTGGACAGGCCGGCGCTGAACCTCTCCGGTGGAGGTGGGCTACCATGGCGGCAATGCCCTATCAGCCCATCGAGAGCTACGGCATCATCGGGGACATGCACACGGTCGCACTGGTCGGGATCAACGGATCGATCGACTGGTTCTGCTACCCCAACTTCGATTCCCCTAGCGTTTTCGCCCGTCTCCTCGACGATGAGAAAGGCGGCTACTTCTCCATTGAACCCCTGGACTCCGGTCCGATTGCCCGGAAGCAACTCTACTGGCCCGACACCAACGTTCTCGTGACGCGCTTTTTCTCGCACGATGGCGTTGGCGAGGTCGTAGACTTCATGCCGGTCGCCAAGACCCGCCAGACGCGCGGGACGGGTCCGGTGGTGCGCATGGTTACAGTGAATCGCGGGGTTATGAAGTTCCGCATGGAATGCTGCCCGGCATTTAACTACGCCCGGGACCCGCACACGGCCCAGTACACCGGCGAATCGGTCTGTTTCCGTTCGAAGACGGCCAGTCTGTCGCTTTCTTCCGAGGCGCCCTTGAGTGTTCGGGGCTGCAACGCCGAGTCCGAGTTCGAATTGCGGGAAGACGAGCAGGCGACCTTTGTATTCGCCGGGACGCCGGATGGCGAGTGCGCTCCGGCGCTGTCGCCAGCCCAGGCCCGGATGCTCTTCGAGGACACTGTGGCCTACTGGCGCAACTGGCTCCGCAAGTGCACTTACCACGGCCGCTGGCGCGAGATCGTTTACCGCTCGGCGATGGCGCTCAAGCTGCTGACTTTCGAACCGACCGGGGCGATCGTAGCAGCGCCCACGTGCAGCCTGCCGGAAGGAATCGGCGGCGAGCGCAACTGGGACTACCGCTATACCTGGATCCGCGACGCGGCGTTTACCGTCTACGGGTTCCTCCGCATCGGCTTCACCGAGGAAGCGGCCAGCTTCATGCATTGGCTGGAACAGCGCTGCCACGAACTGGAACCCGACGGTTCCTTGCAGGTGATGTACGGCATCCACGGCCGGCACAAGCTGACCGAAGAGCGACTCGATCACCTCGACGGCTACAAAGGGTCGCGGCCCGTGCGCATCGGCAACGACGCCTACCACCAGCTTCAGCTCGACATCTACGGCGAGCTGATGGATTCGGTGTATCTCTACAACAAGTACGGCAGCCCGATCTCGTCCGATCTCTGGATGCACCTGCGGCGACTCGTGAACTGGACGTGTGACAACTGGGACAAAGTGGACGAAGGCATCTGGGAGGTTCGCAGCGACCCTCAACATTTCGTCTATTCCAAGCTCATGTGCTGGGTCGCGGTTGATCGCGCGTTGCGGCTGGCCGACAAGCGCTCGTTTCCTGCCGACCGCGCCAAGTGGCTGAAAGTTCGTGACCAGATCTACGAGGAGATCCTTGAAAAAGGCTGGAACCGCGACCAGAACGCGTTTGTCCAGCACTACGGCAGCCACACTCTCGATGCGGCGAATCTGATGATGCCGCTCACGTTCTTCATGTCCCCGTCCGACCCGAAGATGCTGAAGACTCTCGATGCGATCAACCGGCCTCCCTCCAGGGGAGGCCTGGTCTCGAACAGCCTCGTCTACCGGTACAACGTGACGGAAACCGCGGACGGTCTGCGCGGCGAAGAGGGAACGTTCAACATCTGCACGTTTTGGCTGGTTGAAGCGCTGACGCGCGCCGGACGCTCGGATCCGCTGCGGCTCGATCAGGCACGCCTGATGTTCGAACGCATGCTCGGGTACGCCAACCATCTCGGCCTCTACGCCGAAGAAACGGGCGCCCACGGCGAGGCTCTGGGCAACTTCCCGCAGGCGTTCACTCACCTCGGGCTGATCAGCGCGGCGTACAACCTGAATCGCGCACTCGACGGCGGCCACTGAGACCGGAGCGTCAGCGGCGGATCAGGGCCTGCGCCAGGGAAGCCAGATCGCAGGCGGTTTCTCCCGCCAGTTGGGCGCGCAGGCGGCTCCAAAACGTGAGGCGTTCGTGGAGCCGGTACACTGGCGCCACCCGCAAACCGGCAACAGGCCCGGCGGTGACCGCGGCCCAGGGCTCGCCGCCATCCGGTGGTTCTTGAAGGCGAGTCGCACGACCACCTGCTGCGTCCACGACCGCCTCGACGGCCGCTGCGCCGGGTTCGGGGACAAACAGCCACACCTCAGGACGGCGGCGCAGCATGCCGGCGACGCGCGCCGCCTCATGGGTGGCACATGAGTCCAGTCTTCGCAGGGCTTCGGAAACGCGGCCAAGGTTTAAACAGGCGAGTGCGGCGCGCGCCGGATCGGCATCGTGGAGAGCCGGCTCAACCCCGACACCGATGGCGAGGTCGGACTCGTCCCATAGATCCAGCGAGAGAACGGACCGGCAGCGTGCACATCGCTTGCCGGCCGCCGAGAACACCCGGCAGAACGGGCAGAGCCTCACGGCTTCGGTGGTCTCGTCATCCGGACACCGCGCCAGCCACGCGCGCGCCCGCCGGTTCTCCGGATTCAGCGCCAGCACCCGCCGGAGATGGGCCGCGGCTTCCCCTGGCTCTTCCGCGAGCGATGCCCGCCACATCCAGGCGATCTCGTTGGCTTCTTCCGCTTCGGTGATGTCGTGGAACAGAGACCGGGCCAGTCCCTTATCCCCGGATCTGGCGGCTTCTACCGCGCGCTCCAGTGCCTCCACGAACGATGGGGGTTCCGCCGTCACTGTCATTTCAGACTAGCGGGCGCGGCCCCGGAAGGGAATCCAACTTCCGTGTCGCCGGTTCCAGTACTTTGGCGGTAGTCGAACGTCCTGAGTCGTAGATCTTCGCGCTACCTTCTAGGAATGCTGTGGCTGGTTCTCGGCTTACTGGCGGCGGCCGCTGCCGGCGGCGAACCCACTCAGATTCGCGAGGCCCTCTTTGTGCCCAATCCGCTCCCTCCGCTGGCGGTGGAACACCACGGGACGTTCGAACCGGAGCCCGGGATCGTCGCCGAGCGCGTCTCGTATGCGTCGGCTTACGGCATGCGCGTCCCGGCAATTCTCTACCGTCCGGCCCGCCCGTCCCGCAAGGCGCCCGGACTGATCGTGGTCAACGGCCACGGCGGCGACAAGTCTAGCTGGTACGCCACATACTCCGGCGTGCTCTACGCGCGTGCTGGGGCGTTCGTCCTGACCTACGATCCGCTCGGCGAAGGCGAGCGCAATGGACGGCGCGAGTCCGGCACGCGCGAGCACGACACGCTCCAGAAGCCCGACGAGATCGCCCTGCGGCTCGGCGGCACAATGCAGACCGACGTGATGCAGGCGGTTTCGTACCTCGCGAGCCGCCCTGAAGTGGATGCCTCCCGCATCGCCGCCGCCGGCTACTCCATGGGTTCGTTCGTGCTCAGTATCGCCTGCGCTCACGAGACCCGTCTGCGGGCGTGTGTCCTGGCGGGGGGCGGGAACCTTGACGGACCCGGCGAGTATTGGGATACCTCGAAGCAAATGTGCCAGGGTCTGCCGTACAAGGCGCTCTCGTTTCTCGGCCGGCGGCCCGAGCGGATCTTCTCTTTGCACGCCGGACGCGGGCCAACGTTGATCGTCAACGGAACCGAAGACACGATCCTCCAGCACCAGCGGCGCGACCCCAAAGCCTACTTCCGGCTTCTGCAGCGGCTCGCCGCCGAGGCGCGGGGTACGCGCGAGGGAGTTTTCGAAACGCTCTACGAGGAAAAGGCCGGGCACAGGCCGCTGTTTGTCACCAGGCCCGTGGCGCTCTGGCTCGAGCGGCAGATCGACTTCCCAGACTGGACCGCAGCGGTCATCGAGTCGATGCCCGTCACCCACATCGGGTCCTGGGCACGGGATCACCGGGTTGCCATGGACCCCCTCTACGCCACCGAGCACCGTGAGGGCGGCACCCTCGCCCTCGGAGCGGACATTCCCGGAATCGAGCGCGACCGGCTCCATGTCCTTTCCCGCGAAGAATGGGAGCGCCGCCGCGGCGAATTCGTCTACTCCGGCTGGCTGAAGCGGGTGCGCGGCCTTCAGTGATGATCCACGCGCGGCTCGATCGTGCGGTCCCGGAATTCGCGCAGCAGGTTGACCATCCGTTCCGTCACAGCCTCCACGAATTGCTCACCCTTCTCGCGGGATGCCTTGGTTGGATCGCCGACCGTGCCGGTGCGGGAGTAGCGGCTGAACCACTCCTGAAAGACGACCGGCGAGGGCGCTGACAGGTCCCAGTAGAAATACTCGGTCTTCTGGAAGTTGATGTCCTTCTCGGCTTTCTCGAACTGCACCAGGTCGCCCCGCAGATAAAGCAGGACGGACGTCTCCAGCTCGCAGCCATGGGCCATTCCTCCGGGGAACTCGCTCTCGCGCAGTTTCGAGAGCAGTTCGCGCGGGATCAGGCTCCACCAGGACACCATGGCGCAGATGGCTTCCGTCTGGTTGGTGATGTAACGCGCCGCCACATCGAGAAACGGGACGTTCGATCCGTGCCCGTTCACCAGCAGGATCTTGCGGAAGCCGTGATGCGCGAGACTGCGGCCGATGTCGCGCACGTAGCGCACGATCGTCTCGCCTTCGACCGCGATCGTACCGGGGAAATCGAGGTGGTGTTCGTTGAACGAATAATAGACCGACGGCAGCAGCAGCGCCTCCCCGGGCATGCGCTCCACGGCGCGGCGGGACATTTCGGTCGCAGTGAGCACGTCCGTCACCAGCGGCAGGTGCGGGCCGTGCTGCTCGACGGTTCCCACCGGCAGCACGCAAACGCAATCCGCCGCCACAGCCTCACGGACTTCCGGCCAGGTCAACTCCTCGTAACGGTACTTGTTCGTCATGGAATCTCCGAAAAGTGTAGCCGAAATCTTACCGGGGCGTACACTCGAAACAGGAGAGCCTTCATGTCCAACATCGTCCACGTGCGGCCCGGCACCGCCGTGATCACGCGCGGCTACGACCCGGCGCTTTCTCTGGGGTCGGCGCGGCCGGCGGTCTTTCGCAGTTCTACATATGTGTTCCCGACTCCTGAAGCGGCAGCCCGCGCGTTCGACATCGTCTCCGGACGCGTGCCTCCGGTCGACGGGGAATCACCGGATCTGATCTATTCCCGCATTTCTCATCCCAATGCCGAGATTCTGGAGGATCACCTGGTGCCGCTCGAGCCTGGCGCCACCGAAGCCGCCGTATTCAACTCCGGCATGGCCGCGATCATGACCGCATTCTTCACGTTCGCCCGGCCGGGGTCGACAATTGTCCACACCTCGCCGCTGTACGGCGGCACCACGCAGCTCATCCACGAATTTCTGGAGCCGTTCGGAGTCAATTCCGTGCCGGTGCACGCCGGAGAAGGGGACGCGCTGGATGCCGCGATCCGCGATGCAGCCGATCTGTGCATCGTGTTCATCGAGACGCCGGCGAATCCCACGCTCGTGATGACCGACATCCGGCGCGCCGCCGCCGCCGCTTCGGCGCGGCCGGACAAGCCGGTCGTCATGGTCGACAACACGTTCCTCGGTCCGGTGTTCCAACACCCAATCCCGCTCGGTGCGGACCTGGTCCTGTATTCGGCGACGAAATACCTGAGCGGTTTCAGCGACCTGATCGCGGGAGTCGCCCTGGCGCGCGACCCGCACCTGATCGCGCGCTTGCGGGCGCGCCGCGTCCTGTTCGGCAACATCCTGCAGCCCGACGAGTGCTGGATGCTCGATGGCCGCCTGCCTACCGTGACGCTGCGGATGAACCGCCAGAGCAAGAATGCGCAGCGGATCGCCGAACGCCTCGCCGGCCATCCCAGGCTCGAAGCCGTCTTCTATCCCACGCTGTTCCGGGATCCGGACCAGTTCCGCATTTACCAGTCGCAATGCGACCACCCCGGCGGGATCGTGTCGCTTGTGTTTCGCGATGGCCGGCCAGCGGCGTTCGATTTCCTGCGCAAGCTGCAGCTCGCGAAGAATGCCGTGTCGTTGGGAGGCGTCGAGACGCTGGTCTGCCACCCGCGCAGCACGACGCACTCCAGCATGACGGAGGCGGAAGTGCGTGCAGCCGGCCTCAGCGATGGCCTGGTCAGGCTCTCGATCGGCGTCGAAGACTGGCGCGACCTGCTGGCCGATATCGAATCCGCGCTCGATTGAGAGTCAGTTGGGCGGCGCATCTAACGCCACAATCTTGGAGGCGAGCGTTGCCACGGGCGGAGTCCGTTCGACACGACGTACCCGCCTGCCGCCATTCCGTGGCCATCATCCGGCCGCCAGGCGTGCCGGTGGCGAGCGCGTCCAGAACGGCGCGAACCACCGCATCTGCCTCCAGCGCACCCAGCCTGGGGTGGATCCGCAGGGCCACGACGGGCACTCCACTTTGCCTCCCGCTCCGCGAACTGGTAGTCGGTCGGATCTCCCCCGAACCGCTGCGGCAGCACATTCTCGATCAGGTTCAGCAGATGGCTGCCGACGAAGTGCATCCCCCCGCTCGTCAGTTTCTCGTAGCTCCGGACCGAGCGCGCTTTCCCGGTGAACCGGGGCCAGCCAATTTGACGGTACCCCCGCCGCCATGCTACGTTAACGGTTTACCAAGCGCACCAGCATCCCCGTTTCGACTCACTAGATGGACGCGATTCTGCAGTCTTTGCTCGGCCTTGGCGTGAAGGCTCTGCCCACGCTGCTGCTCGTTATCTTCCTCCACTTCTTTCTGAAGACGTTCTTCTTCCTGCCGATGGAGCGGATCCTGCGCGAGCGGCACGAGAAGAGCGGCGGATCGCGCGAGCATGCCGCTGCGGCGATGCGCCGGGCGGAGGAGAAAGTAGCCGAGTACGAGGCGGCTCTTCGCGAGGCCCGCATCGCGGTCTATCACGAAATGGAAAAGAACAAGCGCGCGCTCGAAGCCGAGCAGGCGGCGCACGTTGCCCAGGCACGGCGCAGTGCCGAAGCGCAGGTGCGGGACGCCAAGGCGTCGCTCGACGCCGAGTACGCCCGCTTAAGCCACCAATTGGGCGACGAAGCAGAAGCCCTCGCCGATCGGATGGCGGAGATCCTGCTTCGCGGGAGGGCGGCGTGAGGATCCTCGTCTCGACCGTCGTTCTGGCGATCGCCCTGGCCGTGTCTGCGGCAGGTCCGGCCGAGGCACAGCAGGGGTCGCACTCGTCGGAATCCGGCGAAGCCCAGAGTCACGGCACAGACCTAACGGGCTGGAAGTGGATCAACTTCTTTCTGCTCGTTGGGATCGCGGGCTACTTTCTGGCCAAACCCGCCGGGCGTTTCTTTGCCGGCCGTACCCATGACATCCGGAAAGGAATTCGCGAGGCCCAGGCCCTCCGGGAGGAAGCTGAAGCCCGCGTCGCCGACGTGGAGCGCCGCCTCGCGAATCTCGACCAGGATATCCAACACTTAAGAGACAGGGCTCGCGACGAGGCCGCGGCCGAAGCCGAGAGACTCCGGAACGTCACCAGCAGAGATATCGCGCGCATCCAGGCTCAGGCGGAAGAAGAGATCCGGCAGGCAGCCAAGTCGGCGGAAAGCCGCTTGCGCCGCGACGCCACCGCTCTCGCGTTGCAGTTGGCGGAACAGAAACTGCGTTCCCAGGTGGATGCGTCGGGCCAGGATGCGCTGGTCCGGCGTTTCGTCGACGGTCTGGGAACTTCGCTGGAGCCGCAATCTGAGTCGTCCCCGCGTTAGACCATGACCAGTACCGCCTCCGCCTCCCGTTATGCCCGCGCCCTGGCAGACGTTGTTTCCGCCTCCTCTGGCGCCATCGACCCAGCTCGCGTCGTCAAGGACTTGCAGGGCTTCGAAGAGGCGTTGGCGGGGTCGATCGATCTGCGGCGCGTTCTGCTGTCCCCCGCGGTGGCGCCGCACCGGAAGTCCGCCGTACTCCAGCGAATAGGGACGCTGTTGGACCTGATCCAGCCGGTGCGCAATTTTCTGCGCGTCGTCTCCAGCCGGCGGCGCCTGACAGAGCTGACTGCGATCCGGCGGGCATTCGAATCGATGATGGATGAGCGCATGGGGGTGCTGCAGGTGGACGTCGTATCCGCCCAGTCCTTGACCGATGCACAGCAGGCAGCGCTTGCCGGCCGGATGCAGCGGGCCACGGGACGCCAGGTATGGCTCCGTTGCGAGGTAGACCCTGAGTTGATTGGCGGCGCCTTGGCCCGCATCGGATCCACGGTGTTCGACGGCTCCCTGAGGGGCCGCCTGGAGGCTCTCGGCAAGCGGCTGGCCGCGGGATAGATTGAGGAACTATGGCTCAATTACGAGCAGATGAGATTACGCGGGTTCTACGCGAGGAGATCGAGAATTACGATCGCGCGATCGAGGTCTCCGAGACCGGATCGGTGATCAGCGTGGGCGACGGCATCGCCCGCATTTTCGGCCTGGACAATGTGATGTACGGAGAACTCATCGAGTTTCCGCACAACATCTCCGGCATCGCGATGAACCTCGAAGAGGACCAGGTCGGCGCGATCATCCTGGGCGAATACACCGAGATCGGCGAAGGCGACGAGGTCCGCCGCACCAAGCAGATCATGTCCGTGCCGGTCGGCGAAGCGATGGTGGGACGGGTGGTCAATGCGCTCGGCCAGCCGGTCGACGGGAAGGGCCCGATTCACACCGACACGTTCAACCCGGTGGAGCGCCTCGCTCCAGGCGTCATCGACCGCCAGCCGGTGAAGGAGCCCTTGCAGACCGGCATCAAGGCGATTGACGCAATGATCCCGATCGGCCGCGGCCAGCGCGAACTCGTCATCGGGGACCGCCAGACCGGCAAGACCGCCGTCGCCATCGACACCATCCTGAACCAGAAGGGCGGCGACGTCATCTGCATCTACGTCGCGATCGGCCAGAAGCAGTCGACGGTTGCCCAGGTCGTGCAGACGCTCGAGCAGTACGGCGCCATGGAGTACACCATTGTCGTGACGGCTTCGGCGTCCGAACCGGCGGCGATGCAGTACCTGGCACCCTATTCCGGATGCGCGATGGGCGAGTACTTCCGCGACAGCGGACGTCACGCCCTTTGCGTTTACGACGATCTTTCCAAGCACGCCGCCGCGTATCGCGAGATCTCGCTTCTGCTGCGGCGTCCGCCGGGCCGCGAGGCGTTCCCGGGCGATGTGTTCTACCTGCACAGCCGCCTCCTCGAACGCGCCGCGAAGCTTTCCAAGGAACGGGGTGGCGGCTCGCTGACCGCGCTTCCCTTCATCGAGACGCAGGCGGGCGACGTGTCGGCGTACATCCCGACCAACGTCATCTCGATTACGGACGGCCAGATCTATCTCGAGGCCGATCTGTTCAACTCCAACGTACGTCCGGCCATCAACGTCGGCCTCTCGGTCAGCCGCGTCGGCGGCAGCGCCCAGATCAAGGCGATGCGCCAGGTAGCCGGTACGCTACGACTAGATCTCGCACAGTACCGCGCGCTGGCCGCCTTCGCGCAGTTCGGCTCCGATCTCGACAGGGCATCCCAGCGGCAGTTGAGCCGCGGCCAGCGCCTCGTCGAAGCCCTCAAGCAGGGCCAGTTCGAGCCCCTCCCCGTCGAAAAACAGATCCTGATCGTCTTCGCCGGCACAAACGCGTTCCTCGACGACATGCCGGTCGATACGGTGCGCCCATTCGAAAAGTCGCTGTACGAGTTTGTCGAGGCCAGCCACCCCGGTTTGCTGCAGAAGATCCGGGATCAGAAGGCACTTGACGACGCGCTCCGCGCCGAACTTTCCAAGGTCATTGGCGAGGCGAAGGAGCGCTTCCTCGCGAGCCGGAATGGCTGATCGATGCCGAACCTGATTGACATCCGCCGGCGTATCCGGTCGGTCCGCAACACGCAGCAGATCACCAAGGCCATGAAGATGGTCTCGGCGGCGAAACTGCGCCGGGCGCAGGAGCGGGTGGTGGCTTCACGCCCGTATGTCAAGCTGCTGGAGCAGATGCTCGCCAACATCGCCGCGGCCGCGCATGGCGTGGAAGGCGAGCCCGATCCCCTGCTCGCCGTGCGTCCCGAGAAGAAGGTTCTGGCGATCACCTTCTCCGGGGAGAAGGGCTTGTGCGGCGCGTTCAACGCCAATATCTTCAAGGCCGTGGCGACCTTTGTGCAGGAGCGGCACGGCGTCGAACTCCGGCACGAAGCGGTGGGCCGCAAAGCGCGGGACTACTTCCGGAAGCGGAACATCACCATTGAGCATGATTACGCGGGCTTGCTCACGAGCGTCCAGCACGCCGACGCGGCCCGCATCGCCGAATACGCGATGGACCAGTTCCGCTCGGCCGAGGTCGATGCGGTGTACCTGATCTACAACGAGTTCCGTAGCGTGCTTTCGCAAAAAGTCGTGGCGAAGAAATTGCTTCCAATGGAACTTGCCACCGGCGAGGACGGACCGGCCGATTACATCTACGAGCAGCCGCCGGCGGATTTGCTGGGGAGCCTGCTGCCGCGTTACGTGGACATGGAGATTTACCGCGCGATGCTCGAATCGGCCGCCGCGGAACACGCCGCGCGGATGACCGCGATGGATGCGGCCACGAGCAACGCGGCGGAGATGATCGAGAAGCTGACGCTGTTCATGAACCGCGTCCGGCAGGCGAGCATCACCAAGGAAATTATCGAAGTCGTCAGCGGCGCCACGGCTGGCGAGTAACGGAGCGAGTAAGGAGCGTTTTTTCGATGGATACGGTCGTAGGCAAGGTTGTGAAGGTCGCGGGTCCGGCGGTGGACTGCGAATTCCCTGAGGAGAAGATCCCCTCGATTCATACAGCGATCCGGATCACCAGCGAGGGTTTCGACACCCCGCAGCCGATCGACATCATTTGCGAGACCCAGCAGCACATCGGCGAAGGCCGCGTGCGTACCGTGGCTCTGCAGCCGACCGAGGGCCTCGTCCGCGGGATGAAGGCGATCAGCCTGGGAGCGCCCGTCACCGTGCCCGTAGGCCGCGAAACGCTGGGCCGCGTGCTCAACGTTCTCGGCCAGCCGGTCGATGAACGCGGTCCCGTCAACGCCAAGACTTTCTATCCCATCCACCGTCCCGCGCCGTCGTTCGAAGACCAGTCGACCTCGCTCGAGATGTTCGAGACGGGCATCAAGGTCATCGACCTGCTCGCGCCGTATCTGCGCGGCGGCAAGATCGGCCTGTTCGGCGGCGCCGGCGTAGGCAAGACCGTCGTCATCATGGAGCTGATCAACAACATCGCGCTAAAGCATGGCGGCGTCTCCGTGTTCGCGGGAGTCGGCGAGCGCACGCGCGAAGGGAATGACCTGTGGCTCGAAATGCAGGAGTCCAAGGTCGTGGATCCGGACGACTACACGAAGTCGAAAGTGGCCCTGGTGTACGGCCAGATGACCGAGCCGCCGGGCGCGCGGCTGCGCGTGGGCCTCACCGGGCTGACGCTGGCCGAGTACTTCCGCGACGAAGAAGGCTCGGATGTGCTGCTGTTCATCGATAATATCTTCCGGTTCACGCAAGCAGGCTCCGAGGTTTCGGCGCTGCTGGGCCGTATGCCTTCGGCGGTCGGCTACCAGCCGAACCTGGCCACGGAAATGGGCGAGTTGCAGGAGCGCATCACCTCAACAAAACGCGGCTCGATCACGTCGGTTCAGGCGATCTACGTGCCCGCCGACGACTATACCGATCCGGCGCCGGCGACGGCCTTCGCTCACCTCGACGCCACGACGAACCTGTCCCGCTCTATCTCCGAAATGGGCATTTACCCCGCGGTCGATCCGTTGGCTTCGACCTCGCGCATTCTCGATCCGCGCATCCTGGGCGAAGCGCACTACAGCGTCGCCCAGCAGGTGAAGGGAATCCTCCAGCGGTACAAGGACCTGCAGGACATCATCGCCATTCTCGGCATCGACGAACTGTCTGACGAAGACAAGTTGACCGTGTCCCGCGCGCGCAAGATCCAGCAGTTCCTATCGCAGCCCTTCCACGTGGCGGAGCAGTTCACCGGCCGGCCGGGTAAGTATGTGAAGCTCGAAGACACCATTCGCGGCTTCCGCGAGATCGTCGAAGGCAAGCACGACGCGATCCCCGAACAGGCGTTCTATATGCAGGGAACCATCGAAGAAGTGCTCGAACGGGCCAAGGAGCTGAAGGACTAAGGGTATGGCCGCCACCTTCGAACTGGAGATCGCGACGCCGGAAAAACTGCTGATCAGCGATACGGTCAGCGAGGCGCAGATTCCCGGCCGCGAAGGCTATCTCGGGATCCTGCCAGGCCATGCCGCGCTGCTGAGCGAACTCGGCGTAGGCCTGCTGACCTACACGGCTGGAGGGCGTCCGTACCACCTCGCCGTCCACGGCGGATTCGTTGAGGTGACGCCGGACAAAGTGCGTGTTCTCGCCGACGCCGGAGAAGTCGCCGGCTTCATCGATACGACACGCGCCGAAGAAGCACTCAAGCGTGCCCACGAACGGCTCGCTTCTCCCAAGGAGAACCTGGACGTCGTGCGGGCGTTGCGGGCGCTGCACCGCGCCGAAGCCCGCTTGCAGGCCGCCCGGCTGGCTGCCGGCAAATCCCCGCTAGAATAGAACAAGTGAGCCCTCGCCTTGCGGCATTCGTGCTGCTGGCGTTCGCCATTCCCTCCTCCGCGGACGTTCTTGTCATCGGCCTGATGCCGGGCTGGGAACCGGCGGACAACCCCAAGCGTGGCGTGCGCAAGGTCGCTCTGCGCCTGCGCGCCGCCGCATTGCCCGGTGTCCGGGTGGAAACCTTCGCCAACAAGCAGCGCGACCAGGCTCTCCGGCTGGTTCGGCAGGCCGTTGTGGCAAATCCCGATGCCCGCCTCATCTTCTACGGTTACAGCTTCGGCGGCGCCGGAGTGGTGAAACTGGCGCGCGAGGTCAACGCGCCAGTGGAACTCACCGTCCAGGTGGACAGTTTCGGCCGGGGTGACGGGAAGATCCCGACGAACGTCCGGGTGGCGGCGAACCTGTATCAGCGTGACGGCCGCTTCGTCCGCGGAGCATCGTGCATCCGCGCGGAGGATCCGGCGCGGACCACGATCCTCGGCAACTTCCGCTTTTCGTACAAGCACGACCCACTCCCGCTGCCGCCCGAGGACTATGACACCTGGCAGCGCCGCTTCTCCGCTCGCCACGCCATGATGGACGCCGATCCGGCGGTCTGGAAGAAGGTCGAAAGACTGATCCTCGACGCGATTACTTCTTCTGAATGCAGTACAGATAGTCCGCGGAGCGCAGGAAGATCTGGTTATCCACCGCCACGGGACTCGCCAGGGTGTGGTTGTCCAGCTTGCTGACACCCAGGATCTCGAATTCCGGCCCTGCCTTCACGACGGTCGTCGTGCCCTCTTCGTTCGTGCAGTAGATCTTGCCGTCCGCCAGGAGCGGGGAGGAGCTATAGGTACCCAGTTCGATCCTCTGGCCCTGGTAGACTACGTTGCCCGTTTCGGCTTCGAGGCAGTTGAGCACGCCATTGTCGACGAGCACGTAGATGTACTTGCCGTCCGTTGTGGGTGTCGGCACATCGGCGCCGAGGTTGTTCGTCCACAACTCGTTCTTGCCGGTCAGGTTCCCGGTTCCGCCTGCCTTAAATCCGATGAACGGGCGCCCGCGGGTGCTGGTGGTGAACACCCGGTCGCCGATAACCACGGAGGAAGCAATCGTCCGGTTCGCCGGGTTGTTCGTGGGGTTGAAGCCGCCGATCCGCCACAGTTCCTTGCCCGTGTCGAGGTCATGCCCGGTAACGTAGTCGGCGCCGGAAATCACGAGGTGCTCCTTGCCGCCAGTAACCACGATCTGCGGGGTGGCGTAGTTGTCCGGCGACTCTCGGATGGCGTCGGTTGGCCGGATCACTTTCCACAGGGTCTTGCCGGTCGCCGGATTCGCGGCGAGGACATACGACGGATCGTCAGTGAGCATTCCATGTAGCACCTGAACGAACAGCCGTCCCTCGTGCAGCAGCGGCGTCGAAGCATAACCGTGGTTCAATCCGAACTGGCCATAATCCGCCTGGATGTCGCGCTTCCAGACTTCCTTCCCCTCCATCGTAAAGCAGGCGAACTTTCCATTGCCGGTCATGATCCAGACGTGCTTTCCGTCGGTGATCGGAGAAGGCGAGGCGGAATTCTGCTTGCGGAACAGTTTGTTGCCGCGATCGATTTCCCGCCGCCAGCGCTCGGATCCGTCCTTGCGGTTCACTGCGATGAGGAAGACCTTGTCGGGGGCGGAATCGACGGTCTGCTGCCGGCTGCCAAGTTTGACGAAGCCTTCCTCGGCGGAAGTCACAAACACCGTATCCCCCCAGATGATGGGTGTCGCAGCACTCCAACTCGGGAGCTTCGCGCGCCAGAGGACGTTCTCCGTCTGGGTCCACTTGACCGGAAGTTCACGCACACTGGATGCCGCGCCGTTCGAGTGGGGACCTCGCCACTGCGGCCAGTTGGAAGCCGCCGGAAGCGCCAGCAACAGAATCAAGCCCGCGGGGAGCAGCACACGCGTGTTCATTCGTTTCATCCGGATCACCTCGCGAAGTTGTCTATCCAGGCAGCGTATCACACGAAACTCACTCGCCCGGCGGCAGAGGCGCGCCACGAACGCCTTGCAGATCGAGGCGGAAGACGGCGCCTTCGCTGCCCCGTTCCTCAGCCAGTGCGCCGGTCACAAAAGTTGGCCCCGGCCGGGTCCGCCGAACGCGACGTTGCTGGCGGTGAGGTTGCCCGCCGGCAAACTCCGCACGAGGCGCCCCGCGGGATCGAGCACCTGTACCTGGCGCATCCCGTAGTGCGCCACGTACAGGTTGCCCTCCTCGTCGAGCGCGATGCCGTCCGGCTGGTTGTCGATCTGTCCCGGCCCCTTGCGCGGCAGGTCCGCGAACACGCGCCGCCACCCAACCTTGCCAGGCGCCAGGAGTTCGTATTCCAGGATACGGTTGTACAGGCTCTCGGCCACCAGCAGCGAGCGGCCGCCGGGACGGACGACGAGCCCGTTCGGGAAGAACAGACCTTCGTCGACAAGGTGGGTCCCCCCGGCCGAGTCGGTGTAGTGGAGAGTTCCGCGGGGGCGTTCGCGCGAACCGCCGGGGTCGGTGAAGTAGAACCCACCGTGAGCGTCCAGCGCGAGATCGTTAGGCGCACGCAGGGGACGCCCGTTGCACTCGGACGCCGCTTTGCCGATCACGTTACCGCGCGCGTCGAGCCTCAACACAGCATGCTGCCGCGCGTCGCAGACCAGGTGGGTTCCGTCGGCCAGGATCTTGTGTCCGTTCGGAGCGCCCGTCTTCGCCCAGACCGAAACCTGTCCTCCTGGCGCGATCCGGGAGATCATGCCTCCGTGCGAGAAATAGCCGTTGCCTTGGTTGTCGAAGACGATGCCTTCGGTGTAGGTGGGGACCCGCGCCACCTCTACCGGCAGCACAGTGGCGGCCAGCAGCGTGGCGGCGCTGAGCATCAGTGCGCGCCGCATTCCAGGGAATTCTATCGCGAATCCGCCGCCGGTTCGACGTAGACGATGTCCGCGCCCCAGTTCGCGGGCAGGCTGACCGGCACGCCCTGCTCCAGGAGTTCGGCCCCGCTCATGACATGCTCCCGCGGATCGTCTTCGAACCAGACCCGATACGTCCGCCCGGGATCATGGCCCCGCAGCCGGAGCCTCTCCGGCTCGCGCGCCACCGCGTCCCGCACGACGATCGTGATGGACGTATCGCGCTCCTCATCGTGGCTCTGCAGAGCGTCGGTACGGAAGGGCGCCGGGCGCGGCGTGAGGTGGTACACCTTTCCGTCACGGATGTGGCGGCGGATGCGTTTGTAGACGCCAATCTCCTTCTTCGCCCAGTCGTAGGAAGCCGCGTCCACCTCAGGGAGCTTGTTCATGAAGATCCAGGGTCCGCCGAACATGAAGCTGCGCGTGCGGTAGCGGTCGATATCGGTATCCGGCATGTAACGGTCGGAATAGCGCGGCGGGAACGGGTACATCACGCCGTACGCCGCCTGGCGCGACACCAGCGGACCGGAATCATCGCAGCAGATCGACGTCACGTAGTTCTTCACCATGTTGAACGTCATCATGTTGCCGCCGTCCTCGCAGTTCTCCCAGTGCGTGGCCGGACGCTGCCGCTGCACCTCTTCCACCACGTAGTTCAAGCCCTCGACGGCGTTGGCCCAGTTGCTGTTCGCCGGGTCGTGCGTGTGGGTCCGCTTGACGCAGTGCTTCACCATGTTCTCGCCGTCCTGCAGGATCCAGTCGACGTTGTACTCATCGATCAGCCGCACGGTTTCCCCGATGATCCAGTCGCGCACGGGAAGGTGGGACAGGCACAGGGACTCGGCGTCGAAGTAGCCGTAGCTGTTCGTCGACGTCCAGTCGGGGTTCTGGTGCAGGACCGGGGCGTGCCGCGACGCTTCGGCCAACGGCAGATGCAAGCCGAACTTCATCCCGAGCGAATGGACGTAGTCCGAGAGCGCGCGCAACCCTGAGGGGAATTTGTCCGGGTCCGGATGCCAGTCGCCGATGTGCCGCGCCCAGCCCAGGTCGATGACGAACAGTTCGATCCCGAGGGAGGCGGCGATGCCGGCGTTCTCGCGCAGGAGATCCTCGTGGATCTCCGTCTGATAGCCCCAGGAGTCCCAGGTGATGTACGGGAAGTCTTCGTCGGGCACGGGCTTGGCGAGGACCGCCTCGGCGAACCGCTGGGTGCGCCACCCGGCCTGGTCCCAGTCACCCTGAAATAAACCAAGGAAGGAGAAGGGACCCTCGAATGTCCCGCCCGGTTCGACAGGCTGGTTCAGACCCAGGATTGGTCCGGACAAGTGCACGTAACGCAGAGCCCGGTCATGCCGGACCGAGATGTCAGCCCGGCCATCGAACTCCCAGCCGAGCAGAAGGCCGTGAGCGTCATGGCCGCGCACCGCGAGCCATCCGCAGTGCTGGCCGTGGGCGCCGGAGCGCACAAGAACGGGCCGCCCGTGGCCAAGGGATCCGTCGAGCGGCTCGAAGTTGCCGTCGCGGCCGTAGTTGACCCACTGGTTGACCCGAAAGGACCGGTACATGGCCGCGCGGTCACCCAGCCGCCACGCGGTCAGATCGTACCCGCGAATCCAAACGCGGCGTGGTTGCCGGTTGGTGAAGCGCGTGCGGTAACGCAGGACCGGGTGGTTCGGGTACATCTCGACGTCGAGCGTGACGTGCGCGAATCCCGCGGTGTCCTCGAGAGTGATCGACAACCGCCTCCCCCCACCGCCGGCGCGTTCTTCACTATGGTCGATCAGACGATAGAGCGTCTCGGGATCGTACACGCTGGAATCTGCCTGGAGACCCAGCGGCGATGTGTGGGCGCTGTCCGCCGGCGTCCACAGGGCGCCGGTCCGCCAGTTGCGAAGTTCTTCCACGCCGAAACGGCCCGCGGGCGTCAGGCGAAGCACGAGTTCGATCCAGCGGTTGTGCAGGCGCCAGCGCTGCTGCTCCGCGTCGAAGCGGACACGCACGGCGCCCGCAGCGGTGAGAGGGAGCAAATGGAGGAATGTACGGCGCCGCATGCAAGGACCAAGTGGTATAGGCGCGCCACGGCGTCCGGCGGTTTCACCTTCGATGCCGGGTGAGATACTCCGCGACGTACGCGTTGAACGCAGCCTGCAGGCAGGCGCGAGCCTCGCCGCGGCTGGCGATCGTCCAGGGGCCGATCGAGGCGATGGGCAGCAGGTCGCGTGTGGTTGATGTGATGAAGACCTCGTCGGCTGTGGCGAACTCCCCGGGCTGGATGACCCGCTCGGTCACGGTGTGGCCAGCCACACGCACTTCGCGCAGCAGGATGTCGCGCGTGACACCCGGCAGACAGCCTGATTCGAGCGGCGGCGTCGCCACCACGCCGTCCTTGGCGACGAAGATATTGGCGGAAGTGCACTCGGCCACCTCTCCGTGCTCGTTGAGCAGGCAGACCTCGTCGTGGCCGGCGCGTTGGGCTTCCTCGAGGTGGGCTAGATTCCAGGCCCACGACAGAATCTTGGCGCGCGAAAACCGGCCCGCCGCGTGACGGCCGTGCTCGACCAGGCCCAGGCGGCCTGCGTGTCCCCACTGTTTCGTCGGCGCGGTGAGCGCGATCACGTCGTACGAGCGTTCTCCCGGTCCTTCCCACATGCCGCCCTGGTTGCGAACGACAACCAGACGCAATGTCGCATCCCGCGCCTGATTGACGCCAATCAGCTCAAGCAACTGGGCATGGACCGCCGTCGCATCCTCCGGCATCGGCACACCCATCAGGGCCGCATCGGACGACATCCGGGCCCAGTGCCGCTCGAACGCGAAGAGCACACCATCGATCACCTTGATCGTGCTGAACACGCCCCAACCGGAAAGCAGGCCGACTTGGCCGGCAGCCAGACAGGGAGCGCCCGCGCTCAGGATCCGGCCGTTATGGAGAATGTTCGGGTGCATGGGAAGCCTCTATTTTAGCCTGCCGCCAGCCTTTCACAAGGCCGTTGGTACCATGAAACATAAACGTCATGGGGCAGCAGTCAGATGTGATTGTGATTGGAGCGGGCATCATTGGTGCGACGATTGCTTGGCGTCTCGCACGCGAGGGACTCAGCGTCCGCATGCTTGACGCCGCGGAGATGGCGAGCGAGGCCAGCCGCGCCGGCGCCGGCATGCTTGCGCCGGGCGGCGAGGTGGAGCGTGTTGATCAGGCGGCGCGCTTCCTCATCGAAAGTCTGCGGCTGTATCCCGGCTACATCGCGGCGCTCCGCGAGGAGAGCGGCGTCATGATTGATTTCCGCATGTCCGGCGCTGTGGAACTGGCCATCGGCGACCGCGAGATCCACGCGCTCGAAGAACTCGCGGCGATCCGCGCGGGCGTGGGGATTGCTTCCGAGCCGTTGGATGCAGCGGCATTGCGCCGCGAGGTCCCGCTGCTGCACGAGCCGGCCGCGGCAGCACGCTTCTATCCCGGCGACGCGCAGGTGGACCCAGTCGATGTCGCCGCCGCGCTTCGTGTGGCCTGCTCCCGGCGGGGCGTCGTTATCGAAGAGTACGCGGCCGCGCACGCAGTGGACGCCACCAGCCAGGGCGTGACCGTGCGCACCGCCGGAGGGACGCGTACGGCTGCCATGGCAGTGCTTGCCGCGGGTGCGTGGAGCTCGTCAGTTGCAGTGACCGCCGCGGGCGTGCCGCTGCCGCTGCCCGAGGCGTACCCGGTTCGGGGCCATCTGATCGGCTATGATCTCTCACCTGGCTCACTCGGACCGATTGTGCGCCACGGCTCCACCTACATCCTGCAACGGCGTACCGGCTTCACGCTGGGAGGCACCACGATGGAGCGTACAGGATTCGATCGCGGTCCGGATCCCGCCGCCATCGCCGACATCCGCCGCCGGTGCGGCGCACTCATGCCCTGTCTGGCCGGCGCGCAGCCGCTACGCGCCTGGACCGGCTTCCGGCCCGGCGCCGATGGCGGATTGCATCTCGAGCAGGCGGGCGGGTCTGCGCTCTGGCTTGCCTACGGCCATCTCCGCAACGGCATCCTGCTCGCCCCCGCCACCGCAGAGCATCTCTGCGCCGCGATGCTCAGCGCCAGTTCGGGAAGACTGTAAGGCGCGCCTCCCGGCAATCGGCCAGCAAGTCGCGGACACGCCGCCTGCGCTTCCATAGCTTCTCCAGGAGCCGTTCCAGTTCATCCCCGTCGCCATCGAACCACTCGCCCGGAATCCGCCGCAGCGCTGCGTCGGCGACGGTCTCCGGCATGGATTCCACCTGGCTCAGCCACGGCTCGAAATCGCCGATGGAGGTGACTCCTTCGTACACGGCCTTACGCAGATACAGGCCCATGAGCGGCCCGTCGGGGAACTCCCAGTGCGGTCCGTTGAAGGCGAACCCATGATCGATGAACAGCGCGTGGAAGGCCTTTTCTTCGCGCACGAAGATCGCTTGCCGGGCGTCGGCGTTGCAGATCCACTTGTCGAGGACGAGCGCGCCGAGGAAGTCGACGCGATTGGCCACGCGGTTCAGGAGCAAGTCCGGTACAAAGTCGTAGACGGCGGTGTGCGCCGGGTCTCCTGGAAATCGCGACCCGAAATGCCGGCCGGTGGCCGGAGTCACGGACTTTCCGCCCGCTGTGATCGCCGCCTCTGGAAACCGGACGAAGAATTCACTGTCAATCCGGATGATTGCCGCTTCGGGAGACGGCAGGCGAAGATACCGTGCCAGTTCCGCCGTCACGATCTCGTTGATCACAACACGCCGGTGCTGGGGGTTGTCCCGGTACTTGACGACATACCAGTCGCCCGTGTCCGTCTGGATCAACTGCGCTTGGGCGCCGCCGCGCATGCGACGCACGTGCCGCCGCGCCTGGAGTGGCATGGAAATCGGGTACCCTAGAGTTTTAACACACCACCCCACCCAGACGGACGAAAGGAGCCCGCGCACCCATGGCGGAGGATACAACCCATAGCGCGCCAGCGCGCACCAAGGACGAGGTCGCGCTCGAACTGATGAAGTTTGTCGTCGTGACAACCGGATACGGCAAGGCGGGAGCCGGCGCCGGGTTCTCCGGGAAGGCCTCGCGGACCCCGGAGGAACACGCGGACATGCTGCTCCACCTGTTCGAGCGCTGCCGCGCCACGGTGGGCAAGACTCTTTCCTGATCGCGATCCCGGTCTGGAGACACATCTACTGAGGCCGGCGCAAGCCGGCCTTTCGCTGTGCCGCCGAAGATCGCTGGCTAACCCTGTTACTTCTTCTTCGCCGGAGCCTTCTTGGCAGGCGCTTTCTTGGCTGGAGCCTTCTTCGCCGGGGCCTTCGTTACGGCCGCCTTCTTGGCTGGAGCCTTCTTCGCCGGAGCCTTTTTCGCCGGTGCCTTGGCAGCCGTCTTTTTCACAGCGGCCTTCTTGGCCGGGGCGGCCTTCTTCGCCGGGGCCTTGGTCGCGGCTTTTTTCGCAGTTGTCTTTTGAGCAGTCTTCACGGGTTCAGTCTTCCTCGCGGTTTTGGATTTGGTTGCCTTCTTCCGCGGCGCCGGTTTGGCCTTCTTGGCGGCTTTCTTCGGCGGCGCGGCAGTTGCGGCTCTTGCGGCCTTCTTTTTCGCGGCCTTCGGTTTTGCAGCCGGCCTCGGCGCCGCCGCGGCCGGCACGGCAACTGGCGCTACCGGAGCCGGAACGGCGGGAGGCCCGACCACACTCGCGGCGGGCGCTTCGGATGCGTCCGCCTCTTCGTCCTCATCGTCGAACGAGCTGTACTCATCCAACCGGGCGCTTCCTTCGGAGTGTTCCTCCTCGAAGTCCCGGTAGTCGTCCAACTCTTCGTCGTTGAGACCGAGTGAGAGGTCATCAAACATTTTTGGTGCCTCCTGTCGTGAGACAGTTTCTTCACTAGAATATACTGCTTCTCGGATTTTGCGAAGAGTTTTCTTAAGGGACGCTGAAGAGCGGCGCCAAGGGGACGCAATGCCGGGTTGCCGGAAACGTTAGCGGCGTACCGTGCGGCGCGCCGTCTTACGCGCCGCGGTCCGCTTTGGAGCGGGCTTCGCAGCCACCGGCCGAACCTGCGCCCGCTGCACCGCGGCGCGCGGAATCAGGATCATGTCGCCTTCCTCGAGATCCGAAGAGGCCACGTTGTTCGCGCGCGCAATCACGACAGGCGAGGCGCCATAGCGCTTGCCGATCACCTCGATGCTCTCACCTTCACTGACGCGGTGAATGCGCGATGACGCGCGCTCAGCGGGCGAAATGCTCTGCAGCATCGACGTCAGTTGTCCCGCTTGTCCCTTGGGAACCCGCACGGCATGGCCCGCGGGCGCCATCGTCCGCAGAAGAGAAGGATTCAATTCGCGGATCTCGGCCAGCGGCGCGCCGGTGAGATCGGCGATGAGTGCAAGATTGGTGGGTGCGTCCATTTCGAGGACGTCGTACTCGAGCGGCGGGTCCGGCACGATGCCTTCGAGCCCGTATTCCTTGGCATTCTTGGTCATGATCGTCATGGCCAGAATGATCGGGACATAGTTGCTGGTCTCGACCGGCAACGCGCGACGTGCGCGCAATTCCCAGAAATCGGCGTAGCCGGTGCGCTCGACGGCGCGTTCGACATTCCCGGGACCACAATTGTATGCCGCAACCGCGAGGTACCAGTCGCCGAACTGATCGTACAGATCGCGCAGGTGGCGTGCCGCGGCAAGAGTCGCCTTTTCCGGATCGAAACGGTCGTCGGTGTCGCGGGTTTGCATCAGCCCGTACTCGCGCCCGCGCCACTGCATGAACTGCCACATCCCGGTGGCGCGCATCCGCGAGATCGCGCGCGGCATGAAGCCCGACTCAGCCTGCGCAAGGTGGATGATCTCCTGCGGAATCCCCTGCTCGGCCAGAATACGCTCGATCATCGGTCGGTAGCGCCCGGCGCGCCGCAAGCCGGCTTCGAGGGTCTTGCGCCCACGGCCATTGAAATAGTTGATGAAGCTCAGGACGGATTCGTTGAGGGAAAGAGGAAGCTGGGAAACGGTAGCCTGCAACTGCGCCCGCACCTTCGGCGTCAGCTTCGGATCCAGCGGGAACGTCAGTTGAAGAATGTCTTCGAGCGGAGCCCGCTCAAAGCCCGGTTCCTCTTCGCCCGCGCCAAGGCCCGCCAGATCGAGGCGGTGGACCGCATCCACCATCTCGTCAAGCTTGCGCGTGAACGCGGCGCGGTCGCGCGCCCGGGGCGCGCCCTCGAGTAGCAGATCCACGGCTTCGTCAAACCGCTCCCGCGCCGCGTCCCGGTCGCCGGAATCGTAGAGTTGTCTTCCTTCCTCGAAAGCTTCCTCCGCGCTTGCCAGCAAGAGATCGGCCTTTGACGCAAGGATATCCGGCGTTTCCAACACAAACCGGGGCGTCCCGCTATTCAGGTAAAGGTTGGGAGTGACCGCCGGCGGAGCCATCGCGACCACGGCCACTTGCGGAGCCGTTGTCGCAGGCACAAGGTTGTTCTGGAAAGCCGGTTGCTTCGCGGCGCAGCCACTCAGAACCAGGGCGGCGGCGGTTGCCGTAACAAGGGGGAGCCGGTCGGAAACGTTCATCAGCAAGCCTCTGAAAGAGTGCCTGGAATCTACCGGGTGCTGCCGGCAGGGCGGTCTTCCACACGAAACCGTGATTCTACTATCCGCTGTCATGCGAAAGCAACCGCTGACGGGGGCCGTGCGGGTGATCCGTCGACTGTCCCGACCCGCCTTGCGATCTCCCTCCTCCAGTTCAAGGTGATCCATTCGCCGGAATCCATTCGCTATTGTAGAGAGGTTCCGATGCCAATTGAATCTCCCACACGCCCGCTGGTGGGTGGTCTCGCCGTCACCCTGGTGGCGGTCGCCGGCTTCTCGTGGTACACCCTGGGACAAATCGGCGGATTGCGTGGGTTGCAGTCGGAAGTTGTGGACCGGAACCGCCGCGATTCTCTCCAGCTCCTGCGTATCCAAAATGATCTCAACCAGCTTGGCCTCGCCATGCGGGACATGGCGGAGGGGACCGAGCCCTACCCGCTGACCGCCTGGAAAGGCCAGTTCGACCGGATCCGGCGCGACCTGGACGATGCCCTCCGCGCGGAAGCCCGCGTCGCTCCGGCGACCCGCTCCCCCGAGCAGCGTGAACACCTCGAAGCTTCCCTCCGCCAGTTCTGGAAAACGGCGGCCGGGGTGTTTGCCTTGGCGGGTCGCGGCGGCGAAGTGGAAGCGCGGCGGCTGATCCGCGGGACGCTCGAGCCGCAGCAGGCGTCTCTGAGCACCCTCGTTGCCCGGCTGCTCGTCCAGAACAACGAGGCCGAGCAGCGCGCCGCCTCGGAGATCGCTTCCATCTATGCCGGGGTCGAGCGGAACGTCTACCTCTTTCTTGCACTTTTGATGACGACCCTCGCCGCGACGGGTCTGCTCGGCATCGCCGCCAACCGCCGCCTGTTTGCCCGCGTGGCCGGCTTGTCCAACCAGCGGCGCGTGCTGGCCCGGCGCTTGATCCACATGCAGGAAGAAACGCTGCATTCGGTGTCCCGCGAGTTGCACGACGAACTCGGGCAGATCCTGACGGGGGTCGGCGCCTTGATCGCCCGTGTCCAGAAGAAAGGGTCGATCGAAGACCCCGCGCTCCAGGATCAGTTGCTCGAGATCCGCGACGCGGTGCAGGCGGGCATTGACTCGCTTCGCGGTCTGTCTCAAGCGCTGCACCCTTCCATGCTCGAAGATCACGGGCTCGACAAGACCCTGGAATGGTACCTGGGCCAAGTGCAACGGCAAACCGGGCTCGCGATACGATATGAGAGGTCCGGAAGCGATCCCGGCGTTGCCGGACTCGTGGCGGCGCATGTGTACCGCGTCGCCCAGGAAGCGTTAACTAACGTTGTCCGGCATTCGGGGGCACGCGAGGCGTGGGTGCGCCTCCGGTTCGAGCGGCGGCGGCTGCGCCTGGAAGTCGAGGATCATGGCGCGGGGATCGCCGGGGATGCGGGAAAAGGTCTGGGGTTGGTCGCCATGCGCGAGCGGGCGGACATCCTTGGAGGCCGTCTCGAAGTGTCGCGTCCGCTCGAAGGCGGCACAACAGTGGCCCTTGAAGTGCCAATTGGTGGCTTGGAGGCAAATGAAACCAATCCGAGTCTTACTGGCGGATGACCACGGCCTGGTGCGCAGGGGCTTCCGGCGGCTCCTGGAAGACGAAGCCGGAATCGTCGTGGTCGGCGAGGCAAGCGACGGTCTGGAAGCCGTCGCGCTGACCGAAGAACTCAAGCCCGACGTGATCGTTCTCGACCTGTCGATGCCGAAGCTCGACGGCATGGCGGCCATGGGCGAAATCCGGCGCAAAGCCCCAGCTACGGCGGTGCTGGTCCTCAGCATGCACGAAGGCGCGGCCTATATCCGTAACGCTTTCGATACGGGAGCGCGCGGCTACCTTCTCAAGAATGCGGTCGACGTGGATCTGGTGTCGGCGATCCGGACCGTGGCCGGAGGCCGCCTGTATAACAATCCGCCGCGCGACGAGCTCGTGCCCGGCGGCGAGAGGCAGTTGACCGCGCGCGAGAAGCAGGTGCTGCAACTCATCGCGCAGGGCAATTCCAACAAGGAAATCGCCGCGTTGTTGGGTCTGAGTGTCAACACCGTAGCGGTCCACCGTGCCAACGTCATGGAAACTCTGAACGTGCACAAGACGGCGGAGCTGGTGGTGTACGCGATCCGGAAGGGTCTGGTCGCCTTCTAGCGCCGGAGGGCCCAGAGAAGCTGACGCAGCATTCCCATGCCGACTCGGGCATCTTCTCCGATGAGGTGGAGGCGCAGAAGCAGGCGCCGGATTTTCCCGCGGGTGGAAGCCGCGGTGACCGGGTTCAGATAACCGCATTGTTCCAGCGTTTCGATCAGCATCGCATGGAGTTGTTCCAATTCTCCGGCGGTGGCCGGACGAGGACCGCGCGGCGCCGCGGGTGCTCGCGGAGAGCGGGCCAGTTCGTATAGACACACGGCAACCGCCTGACCCAGATTCATCGACTCACATAATTCGTCGGTTGGAATCCGCAGCAGCCAGTGGCAATGATCGAGATCTTCGTTCGACAGGCCAAACTTCTCCGATCCGAACAGCAGTGCGACCTCCCCGCCAGCCAGCGCGGTGCGCACACGCCGCGCGGCGAACGGCAGCGTGTCGATGCGGTGCTTCATCTCGCGGTGCCCGAGCGAGGCCGTGCCGATCACACACCGGGCGCCGGCGATCGCGGAGGCAACCGAGGCGTGTTCTTCCGCCGCCGCCAGCAGCGCCGCCGCGCCCGCGGCGGAACGCGCCTCCCGGAACGCTACTTCGTACGGGTTGACCACGGCGAACCGCGAAAAGCCGAAGTTGGCGGTCGCCCGCGCCGCTGCCCCGATATTCAGAGGATTCCGCGGCGCCACGAGCACCACCTTGAGGTTTGTCTTCCAGCCGCCCTCCCCGGCGCGTTGTGGTATCATCAAAAACCGTACGTCCAGTTTACTTGAGCCTCCACAGGGGTTTCGTTGGAAGTAGACTAAGAGTTGAGTTTCTTTGGACGGGTGGCCGAGCGGCTAATGGCAGCAGACTGTAAATCTGCCGCCCCTTGTGGGCTACGGAGGTTCGAATCCTCCCCCGTCCACCAGCCTCTTCTCGGAGTGGCGTACCAGTAGCATCGGGCCGATGTAGCTCAGTTGGTAGAGCGCGTCCTTGGTAAGGACGAGGTCACCGGTTCAATCCCGGTCATCGGCTCCATCCTGATTCATCCATCAGGGCACATTTCCATCGGGTGAGAGCGGAATCGAGGGGTCTGTTACGGTATGGCGAAGGAAAAATTTGATCGCAGCAAGCCGCACGTCAACATTGGGACGATCGGGCACATTGACCATGGCAAGACGACCCTGACGGCGGCGATCACGCGCGTGCTGGCGAAGCACAATCCGAAGGTGTCGTTCCGGAGCTTCGACTCGATCGACAACGCGCCGGAGGAAAAGGCCCGCGGCATCACCATCGCGGTGGCGCACGTCGAGTACGAGACGCCGAACCGGCATTATGCGCACGTGGACTGTCCGGGCCACGCCGACTACATCAAGAACATGATCACGGGCGCGGCGCAGATGGACGGGGCGATTCTCGTTGTGGCGGCGACCGACGGGCCGATGCCGCAGACCCGGGAGCACATTCTGCTGGCGCGGCAGGTGGGCGTGCCCTACATTGTGGTGGCGTTGAACAAGGTCGACATGGTGGACGATGCCGAGCTGCTGGAGCTGGTGGAGCTTGAGGTGCGGGAGCTGTTGTCGAGCTACCAGTTCCCCGGCGACGATGTGCCGGTGGTGCGTGTGTCGGCGCTGGGAGCGCTGAACGGGGAGCCGCAGTGGGAAGAGACGGTCGACAAGCTGATGGAGGCGGTGGACAGCTACGTGCCGCTGCCGGAGCGCGCGGTGGACCGGCCGTTCCTGATGCCGATTGAGGACATTTTCTCGATTCAGGGGCGCGGGACGGTGATCACGGGGCGGATTGAGCGCGGGATCGTGAAGGTGGGCGAGGACGCGGAGATCGTGGGCTTCCGGCCGACGCGGAAGACGGTGGTGACGGGCGTCGAGATGTTCAAGAAGTTGTTGGACGAAGGGCGCGCCGGGGACAACGTGGGTCTGCTGCTGCGCGGCGTGGAAAAGAACGAAGTGGAGCGCGGGCAGGTGATTGCGAAGCCGGGGTCGATCACGCCGCACACGAAGTTCAAGGGTGAGGTGTACGTGTTGTCGAAGGAGGAAGGCGGGCGGCACACGCCGTTTTTCAACGGGTACCGGCCGCAGTTTTACTTCCGGACGACGGATGTGACGGGGGTGGCGCATCTGCCGGAAGGCACGGAGATGGTGATGCCCGGGGACAACGTGCAGATGCAGGTGGAGCTGATCACGCCGGTGGCGATGGACAAGGGGCTGCGGTTTGCGATTCGCGAAGGCGGCCGCACGGTCGGCGCCGGCACCGTCACCGAGATCGTCGACTAGCGGAAATCAAGTAGAATTGAAAGTGGCGGGCGCAAGCGGCCCGTTGCCTGGTTGCAGGGGCGTAGGTTTAACGGTAGACCAGCGGTCTCCAAAACCGCGAGTGGGGGTTCGAATCCCTCCGCCCCTGCCATTCGAGAGCAAGAGATTCAAGAAAGCGTGAATGACGCCACCCCAATGGTGGCCGACGACTGAAGTATGCCGGAAAACCTCCAACCCGCCCAGGGATTCGCCGGGAAGCTCCAGAGCTTCCCCAATGACTTCCGCGAATACGTCCGAGGTCTCCAGATGGAGATGCGCAAAGTCACCTGGCCCAGCCGCAAGCAGGTCCGGGCCACCACGGTCGTCGTCGTTGTCACGGTCTTTATCTTTGCGATCTTTTTCGCGGTGGTCGACGAGGTCCTCTCCCGCGCGATCAACAGCATTCAGGCCGCGTTCACGAAGTAAGGCAGCAGGCTGATGGAAGACGAGCGTAGTTTCGCAGAAGAGCCGGAAGCGGAAGACACCCAGCCGGAAGCCGCTGGAGCGGAAGAACCGGGGGACGCCGAGTCGCCCGCGGCACCGGAAGAACCGGCCGAAGACTCCGGCAAGCACTGGTACATCATTCACACGTACTCCGGCTTCGAGAACAAAGTCGCAGAGTCCCTGCGCAGCCGCTCGGAAGCGTTCGGTTTCGCCGACCGCATCGGCCAGATCCTGATTCCGACCGAAGAAGTCGTGGAGATGCGAGGCGGCAAGAAGGTGGTCAGCAAACGTCTCGTGTATCCGGGTTACGTGCTCGTTCAGATGGACATGGACCATGACCTGTATCACGCCGTGAAAGCTACTCCCCGGGTGACAGGCTTTGTCGGGGGCGGCGCGGATCCGGTACCCCTCTCCGCCGACGAGGTCAACAGCATTCTCTACCGCCAGACGACGTCGGCCGAGCGCCCGCGTCCGGCGATGTCGTTCGAGAAGAACGAGACGGTCCGCATCGTTGACGGGCCGTTCAACAATTTCTCCGGCAAGGTGGACGAGGTCAACACCGAGCGCAATACGCTGCGCGTCCTGGTGACGATTTTCGGACGCGCCACCCCGGTCGAACTCGACTTCCTGCAAGTGGAAAAGACGTAAAGAAAGCAAGCCATGGCAAAGAAGGTTACCGCGCAGGTTAAGCTGCAGATCCCCGCTGGCAAGGCGACGCCGGCGCCGCCCGTGGGCACCGCCCTCGGTCCGCAGGGCGTGAACATCATGGATTTCTGCAAGGCATTCAACGCCAAGACTTCGGCGAAGGATCAGGAGGGCCTGATCATTCCCGTCGTCATCACGATTTACTCCGACCGGACGTTCACGTTCATCACGAAGACCCCGCCGGTTCCGGTGCTGATTAAGCGCGCCGTGAACATTGCCAAGGGGTCCGCCGAGCCGAATAAGAACAAGGTCGGCACCATCACGGACGCCCAGGTCGAGGAGATCGCCAAGATCAAGATGCCCGATCTGAACTGCTTCGACCTCGACGCGGCTAAGCGCAACGTGGCCGGCACCGCCCGCAGCATGGGCGTGGACGTGGTCTAGCGATGAACCTGCGCGACCTCGCCGGCCAGCTCGGCTGCGAGATCGCCGGCAACGCGGACCTGGACATCACAGGGGTGGCCGGCATGGAGCATGCCGGCCCCTCGGAACTCACCTTCCTGGCTAATCCCAAGTACGCCCCGAAAGTGAAGAACAGCCGGGCTGGCGCGATTCTTGCTTCAAGTCCTATCCCGCACCTCCCGACGCTAGTATCTGAGAACCCCTACGTGGATTTCGCGCGGGCCCTGGCGCTGTTCTACCAGCCTCCCAAGCCGGCCCCCGGCATTCATCCCCTGGCCTGGGTCGCTGACTCGGCCCGGATCGGCGAGGGCGCCTCGATCGGGCCTTTCGTCGCCATTGGCGAACACGTCCGTATCGGCCGTGGGGCCGTGCTGCACCCGCACGTCGTGATCTACGAAGGCGCGGAGATCGGCGACGACTTCACGGCGCACGCACACGTCTCGGTGCGCGAGCACTGCCGCATCGGGCACCGCGTGATTCTGCAGAATGGCGTCGTTGTCGGCGGCGACGGGTTCGGGTTCGCCAAACGCGCCGATGGCACGCACTACAAGATTGTCCAGTCGGGCGTCACCGTAGTCGAAGACGACGTGGAGATCCAGTCGCTGTCTTCGATCGACCGCGCCACGGTCGGCGAGACCCGGGTGAAGCGCGGCGCCAAGGTCGACAGCCTCGTCCAGGTCGGTCACGCTTCGGTCGTGGGCGAGGACAACATTATCTGCGCCCAGACCGGACTCGCCGGAAGCTCGATTCTGGGCAAGAACGTCCTCCTCGCCGGACAGGTCGGCATCTCGGGGCACCTCACGATCCACGACGACGTCGTGGTGTACGCGCAAAGCGGCATCGGCGGCGACATCCCGTCTGGCGCGCGCATGTCCGGGTCCCCTGCGTTCGCCGCCAACGAGTGGCTGCGCGCCGTTACCGCCTTTCAGAAGCTTGCCGGGATTCAGAAGACCGTCCGCGAACTCCAGCGCCGCCTCGACGAACTGGAAAAGCGCGGTTGAACTGTGTGTCTCGGCGGAAAACGCTTGGACCTGGTCCGGTATCCGTAGTACAAAAAACAAAGAGCTGTGGAAATGTTGTGCATCGCGGCGCGGGACTCGCGGATTCCGGCTGGCAGGGCGCTGATTCCAGGGGGGTTCGCGATGCACAGGGAGGCGGCGTCCGCGCCATGCTTTTTGAACAGGCTAAACGGCTGATGGGAAAGGGGTAGAAAAATTGCTTCACACTCCCCCATGCGTATAGTACGGTGAGTTGGTTCGGTCCATGACGTCCGCCATAACCCCACTCGAAACAGGTCTTCCCGCCAATCTCGACGCGGAGCGCTACATCCTCGGCTCGATTCTCGCCGACGACTCGCACTTCGTGCAGGTGGGCGGGCGGCTTCTCCCGGAAGACTTCTCACTCGAGGCGCACCGCCGCATCTTCCGGTCGATGCTGGACCTCCAGGGCCGGGCGGAAAAGATCGACCGCGTGACCGTCGCCAACGAGTTGATGCGCCACGCGCAGCTCGAGTCCTGCGGTGGCGTGGCGTACCTCGTCTCGCTCGACGACGGGATGCCGCTGATCCTGAACCTGGACGGCTACATCCGCATCGTGCGCGACAAGGCGACGCTCCGGCGGCTCATTGCGGTGAGCCAGCACCTGATGTCGCGCTGCCTGTCCGGGGCCGAGGATCCGTCGCAGATTCTGGCCGCCACCGAGGACACGTTGCTTAAGCTCGGTGACGCGCAGGAGCAACGCACGGCGATCATGACGCCGGCGCAGATCCTCGACAATTACGAGGGCGGCCTCAATGCGTTTCTCGATCCAAGCAAGCGGCTGCGTGGCGTCAGCACGGGATTCGCCAAGCTCGACGAGATGACGGGTGGTTTCCGCCCCGGCGAGTTGATCGTGCTTGCCGCCCGGCCGTCGATGGGCAAGACAGCGTTCGCGCTGAACATCGCGCATCACGTGGGCGTGAAGCTGCGGCAGCCGGTGGTGGTGTTCTCGCTCGAAATGTCGAAGGAATCGCTGCTGACGCGCATGGTCTGCGCCAGCGCGCGTGTCGACAGCCACCGCTTCAACGCCGGGTACCTGAACCGCGACGAGCGCGAGCGGCTCCAGATGGGGCTGCTCGAACTGACCGAAGCGCCCATCTACTTCGACGACACAGCCGGCATCAACCTGATGGACATGCATTCCAAGCTGCGCCGGATCCAGTCCGAACAGCCGGTCGGGATGGTGATCGTCGACTACCTCCAGTTGATGAGCCAGCCGGGCCGGACCGAGAACCGGAACCAGGAGATCAGCGCAATCTCGCGGGGCATGAAGCTTCTCGCCAAGGAAGTCCACGCGCCGATCATCGCGCTGTCCCAGTTGAGCCGCGCTCCGGAGACCCGCCAGGGCGACCACCGCCCCGTGCTGAGCGACCTCCGCGAATCCGGCTCCATCGAGCAGGATGCGGATCTCGTCGGATTCATCTTCCGCGAGGAAGTGTACAAGCGCGACCGGGAAGATCTCCGCGGCCTGGCCGAACTGCTGATCGCCAAGCAGCGCAACGGCCCCATCGGCAAGGTGGACCTGGTCTTCCTGCACAGTCTGACCAAGTTCGAGAACCGCGCCGAAGACCTCGGTGACGTTGGCTGATACACTGGTGCGTCTCCCATGCTTCTTTCCCTGGAGGGCATCCAGAAGCGCTTCGGCGGTGTTACTGCGCTGGCGGACGGCAACCTTGGCGTCGCGACGGGCGAGGTGCATCTTCTCCTTGGTGAGAACGGCGCCGGCAAGTCCACGCTGATGAAGATCGTCGCTGGGATGCACAACCGCGACGGCGGCCGGATGTTATGGAACGGCCAGGAGGTGTGGCTGCGCTCGCCCGCCGAAGCGGCGGCGATCGGCGTCGCGATGGTGCACCAGGAGTCGCTGCTGGCGCCGCATCTGACCGTTGCCGAGAACATCTTCCTGGGGCGTGAAGAGCGCCGCCCGTTCGGCTGGGTGAACCGCCGCCGGATGGCCGAACGCGCCGCGCGGCTGATCGAAGAGCACCGGTTTCCGCTGCAGGCGGACTGGCGGGTCGACCGGCTCAGTCCGGCCGGCAAACAGCTTGTCGAGATCTGCCGCGCGATCCAGCACGGCTCCAGCCTGCTCATCTTCGACGAACCGACGTCGTCTCTTTCGGACGCCGAGACCGAAGAGGTCTTCCGGATCGTGCGCGCGCTACGCGACCGGAAGATGGGCGTCATCTACATCACCCACCGGCTGGAAGAACTGCGCGCGGTCGGCGCCCGCGTCACGGTCCTGCGCGATGGCCGGACCGTGCATACGGGCCCGATGGGCGAAATCTCGACCGACGCCATCATTCATCACATGGTCGGCCGCGAGGTGTCGTCCGTTTACCAGCGTGAACCGCTGCCGCCTGGAGCCGAACGGTTGCGGGTGGAGAAATTGAACCGGGGTGGCGTGCTCACCGATATCGGCTTCTCGCTGCACGCTGGAGAAATCGTCGGCCTGGGCGGACTTGTGGGCGCGGGTCGCACCGAGTTGTGCCGCGCGCTATTCGGCATCGACCCGATCGATTCCGGCACAGTCCACGTGGATGGCCGGCCCGTCACGATCCGCTCGCCGCGCGAAGCCGTGGCGGCGGGCATCGCACTTGTGACCGAGGACCGGCAGCGCACCGGGCTCGCTCTGCGGCTGCCGGTTTCGCAGAACGTCGCCCTGGCCAACGTGGTCGCCATCAGTCCGAGAGGCGTCCTGCGGCAGCGCCTGGAATCCACCGCGGTTGACCAGTACACCGCGAAGCTGCGGATCAAGCTGGCATCGCCCCGCCAGCTCGCGGGGCGCCTCTCGGGCGGCAACCAGCAGAAGGTCGTGATCGCCAAGTGGCTGTTCCGCGGCGCCGGCATCTTCCTGTTCGACGAGCCGACCCGGGGGATCGACGTGGGCGCCAAGGCGGAAGTCTTCGAGGTGATGGATTCGCTCGCGCGTTCGGGCGCCGCCATCCTGATGGTCAGCTCCGAGCTGCCGGAACTGCTGCAGGTCGCCGACCGCATCCTCGTCATGCGCGGCGGCCGAATCACGGGTGAGCTTTCGCGCGGCGCGACCCAGCAGGACGTGATGCGCTACGCCACCGTCGCCTCCCAAGGACCCGACACTCCATGATTCAACGTCTCTTGCCGTTCCTCAGTCTGATCGTGCTGTTCGTCGCGCTTTCGATCGCTTCGCCGCACTTCCTGACGCAGACGAACCTGTCGAGCGTCGTCCGCCAGACCGCCGTCATCAACCTGATGGCGCTCGGCATGACGCTCGTGATCATCGCCGGAGGAATCGATCTGTCCGTCGGTTCGATTCTGGCATTCGGCGGGCTGATGGGCACGATGGCGTTGGAAAGCGGCGTGCCGATTCCGGTGGGAATCGTGCTCGGCCTCTGCGCGGGATTGCTGTGGGGATTGATTAACGGTCTGCTCATCACGCGCCTTGGCATCGCGCCGTTCATCGTGACCCTGGGGACACTGGGGATCGTGCGCGGCCTAGCCCTGATCATCTCGAACGGCCTCCCTGTCCACCGCATCCCGAGCGGGTTCTCCTTTCTCGGCGAAGGCAATATCTTCGGCGTGCCGTTCGTGCTTTGGCTTCTGGTCGGCTGCGCGGCGGCGGTTCATTTCACGCTGAACCACACGCGGCTCGGGCGGTACTCGTTCGCCATCGGCAGCAACGCCGAGGCGGCTGTGTACGCCGGGATCCCGGTGAAGTTCCACACGACGGCCGTCTACGCGATCTGCGGCGCGCTGACCGGCCTGGCCGGGATGGTGGAAGCGTCGCGCCTGATGACCGGGCAGCCCACGGCCGGTCAAGGCTACGAGTTGCAGGCGATCGCCGCGGTCGTGATCGGCGGCGGCAGTCTGCACGGCGGCGAGGGATCGGTGATCGGCACGCTCATCGGAGCCTTTATCATGGGCCTGCTGTCGAACGGGTCGGATCTGCTGGGGGTCTCACCCTACCTGCAGCAGGCGATCATCGGCGCCGTGATCATCCTGGCCGTCACGGTCGACGAGTTGCGCAAGCGCAACCTCAGTCACGGGTAGCGTAGAGTTCCACAGAGTCGAACGCGGCCGCCATCACGTGGGAGCGTAGGGAAGTGTGGGCCAGCCGGCCCGCGGCGGCGTGCAACTCGGCGAGTTGCTCCAGCGTCAAGTCGGCGAGGTAGCGGTCGGCGCGTTCCCCGTAGGAGTAGCCGGCGTAGCGGGGAGGGCTGGCTGCGGCGACTCGCATCAGTACGTCCCAGAAGCAGTCCCGGCGGAAGACGCGGCGCTTCCTGCCCGCCTCGGCGGTCAGTTCCACAGTCCGGCTTCCTTCGCGCAGAATCGCCCGGATGCAGAGGGGGGCGTCGAACGGGCGCCCGGGATCGGGATCAGGGAAGGTCGCGAGCAGCGCCTCCAGGTTCGCCGGATCCGCGTCCCACCCCTGCCAGCGGTACCGCGATCCGCCGCGGACCAGCGTTCCCCGGCGCAGCAGTCCGGCGATGCGCTGCGGATCCTTCCCGGTCAGGCACAGCATTTGCTCCACCAGTTCCCGCGTGGGAATGTCGCGCATCACGACCGGCGTGATGGCGGCGGTCCCGGCTGCTTCCGTACTCAGTTTGATGCGAACGGTCGGGGGCAGCATCGCGTTCCTGGAATCAAGCTAGCATAGAGGCGTGACGCGGCTGGGCAAGGTGCAGGCGGAACTCGAGCGTTACGAACACCGCCTGGTGGAGTTCTCCGCGCGTGAGCGAGGCGAAGGAGTGGAACTGGTCATCGCGCTGCGGGAGCCGCCGCCGGGCGCACACGTGTACGTCGCGCCGCTGCATTCCCGCGATATCGACCACGCGCAGTTTCCCTGGCACATGCAGCGTCACCTTTACGACTGCCTGCACGACTACCTCGTCGAACTGTTTGTGCGCACGCCCTGAATGACTCCGCTAGCTGAAATCCTTCGCGACGAGATCCGCGGCCGCGGTCCGGTCGGCTTCGCCCGCTTCATGGAGGCGGCGCTCTATCATCCCGAGCACGGGTATTACCGGCGCGATCCCTTCGGCAAGGATGGCGACTTCTACACGGCAGCGCAGGTGCAGCCTGTCTTCGGTCTCCTGGTGCGTCGCGCGGCCGAGGACCTGTTGCGCGGAGTCGATCCGCCGTTGCGCGTCGCCGACCTGGGAGCGGGGCGCCGCGAAATGGCCGACGCATTCGCCGGACTTGGCTACCTGCCGATCGACGTCGATGATGCCTTCCCGGAGGACTTCCGCGGGCTCGTGTTCGCGAACGAGTTCTTCGACGCCCTGCCTGTATCGCGTGCTGTTCAGCGAGGCGGCGTCTGGCGTGAGGCGCTCGTCACGTGGGCCGATGGCACGTTCTGCTGGACTCCGGGTCCGCCAGTTGACGAAGAGACCGCCGCATGGATTCACCGGTACTTTCCCGCGGAAGCCCGAAGCGTTGAGATTCCACGGGCGGGACTCGATTGGATCGCGAAGCTTGCCCGCTGCGTGACACGCGGGAGCGTCTGGATCATCGACTACGGCTATACGAGCCGCGAGGCGATCCGCTTTCCCGATGGCACGCTGATGAGCTATCGCCGGCATGTGGCGCTGGAAGACGTGCTGGCCGAACCCGGCCGCCGCGACATCACCGCCCATGTCTGCTTCACCGCGCTCGAAGATGCGGCGCGCGGACACGGCTTCTCCACGCTTCGCTTCGAATCGCTGGCCTCCGCGCTCCTGCGCGCCGGCGAAGCGGACGAGTTCGCGGGGATCCTGGACGTGCCAGACGCCGCGGCGCGCCGCCTGCAACTGAAGACCCTGCTGTTTGGGATGGGAGAGAGCTTCCGGAGCCTGGTGTTGGTTACAGAATAAGCAAGGCCCCGGCACTCGGCCGGGGCCTTGGGTTGAACCGTGGACGGCTGCCTACTTTGCCTTCTTCTTCGGAGCCGCTTTCTTCTTGTCGGCCGCCTTCTTGGCCGGCGCCTTCTTGGTCGCGTTCTTCATCGAGTGATTCTCCCTAACATCGTTGTGCGATCGTGAAATCGCAATGTGATTCATATATAGAGTGCTTCCGAATCGATGTCAAGAAAAAAATGCAAACGGTGCGGCTCCGGACGCGCTAAAACAAAAAGAAGGTAAATGTTTCATCCTTGGATCGCCTCCGGAAGCCTGATTCCCGCCCTCGCAGCCGTGTTGCTGCTGTCCGGCTGCGGTGCGAAGAAGCCGCGCGCCGCTGCTCCGCAGCCTCGCCCGGTCGGCTGGACGGAAACCGGCATCGCAAGCTGGTACGGGCATCCGTACCACGGCCGTCGCGCGGCGAACGGCGAAGTGTATGACATGCAGAAGATGACCGCGGCTCATCAGACGCTGCCTTTCGAGACGTGGGTGCGCGTGCGGAACCTCGACAACCGGCGTGAGACCGAGGTGCGGATCAATGACCGCGGTCCGTTCGTGAAGGGGCGGATCATCGACCTCTCGCGCGCCGCCGCCGAAGAGATCGCGATGATCGGGCCGGGCACGGCCAAGGTGCGGATTCAGGTGATTGCCCCGCCGCGCGCCGCGGCGCAAGGCGGGTATGCCGTACAGGTCGGCGCTTTCGCCAGCCGCGCCGCCGCCGAAGAACTGCGCACGCGCCTCCAACCTCGTTTCGGCAAGACGTTCGTGGCGGAGCGTCCCGGGCAGACGGTGCTGTATCGCGTGCTGGTGGGCCAGGAGAGGAGCGCAACGGACGCCGAGGCGCTCGCGCAACGCCTCCGGCGAGACGGCCTTCGCGATGCGTTCGTCGTCGCCGCGCCTTAAACCGCGATCGCCTCGGCGAACAACGCCACAGCCCGATCGACCGCGGAAGCGTCCACGTCGTAGTGCGTGACCAGCCGCATGTGGGTCGGCGAGATGGCGTTCAGCAGGACGCCCCGCGCCTTCAGCCGGGCACTGATTTCTTCGGCGGCCACGCCCGTGCCGGAAACTCCGAAGATAACGATGTTCGTCCGCACCGAGGCGGGATCGAGGCTCACGCCCGGAATCGCCGCCAGTGCCGCGGCTGCCTTGCGCGCGTTGGCATGATCCGCGGCGAGCAAGCTGGGATGCTCTTCGATGGCGATCAGTCCCGCTGCCGCCAGCACACCGGATTGCCGCATGCCGCCGCCCAGGCGCTTCCGGTAGAGACGCCCCTGCGCAATATCCGCCGCGGTCCCGACCAGCATCGAACCCGCGGGCGCGCCGAGAGCCTTCGACAGGCAGAACGAAACCGTGTCCACCGGCGCGGCGATCTCGCGCAGCTCGACGCCAAGGGCGACTGCGGCGTTGAACACGCGCGCGCCGTCCATGTGGACCTTCAACCCCATCCCGTGCGTGTGGTCGCAGATCTCCGCGACCGTGCCGAGCGGGTAAACCGTGCCGCCCGCCATGTTGTGTGTGTTTTCGATCTCGATGAGACCGGTTGGCGCCCAGTGCGGGCTCGTCTTGCGGATCTCGGCGCGGATCGCGTCCCAGGTCAGGATGCCGTCCGGCGTTGGCACCGGCCGCGCGACGCAGCCGGCGAACCAGGCCACCATTGACAGCTCGTAGTTGAGGATGTGCGACCGCGAATCGCAGATCACTTCTTCGCCGTGCCGGGTATGCAGCTTGATGGCGATTGTGTTCGCCATCGTCCCGGTCGGCACGAACAGCGCAGCTTCCTTTCCGAACAGCGCCGCGGAGCGCTCCTCCAGCCGGTTGACGGTTGGGTCTTCCCCATACACGTCGTCGCCGACTTCCGCTTCGGCCATGGCGCGCCGCATCTCCGGCGTCGGCCGGGTCACGGTGTCGCTGCGCAGGTCAATCCATTCGTTCATGCGTCGAGAAACTCCTGAAACACTTCGTTCGATACCAGGACGCCGCGGGCGGTGAGCCGCAGACGATCCTCCGCGGCTTCGAGCAAGCCGCCATCCAGGAAGCGGTGGAACGCAGCGCCATAGCGGCGCCAGTCGCTCTCGTCAGGCGCGACGCCCTCGGCAAGCCGCAAACCGACGAAGAACTTTTCTCCTCCGCCCGCCGCCGACTCTTCCTCGCGTGCCGGTTCACCGCGTTCGTAACGCGCCACATACCCGGCCGCGGTCTCCACGTTCTGCCAGCGCAGCCCGTCCACGCAGGAATGCGCGTCAGCGCCAAACCCGATGTACGGCTGCAGCCGCCAGTACTTCAGGTTGTGCAACGACTCCGCGCCGGGCCGGGCGAAGTTCGAAATCTCATACCGCGGGATGCCCAAAGCCTGCAACCGCTCCACCGCGGTCTCGTAGAACTCCGCGGTCAGATCCTCGCCGGGAATCTCGGACGCTCCGAAGCGCGGTCCGCCGTTCAGGATCTCGAGGCCCAGGCGGCTGTCCTCATCGACTTCCAACATGTACACGGATACGTGGGGCGGTTCCAGCCGCGCCACCCAATCGAGGGACTCTGCCCAGCTTTCACGCGTCTGTCCGGCCAGGCCGGCGATGAGGTCGATGTTGAAATTGCCGAGGCCTTCGCCGCGGATCAGAGCTACGTCCCGCGCCACACTTTCGGCGGTGTGCTTTCGTCCGGTACGCCGGAGTTCAGCCTCCACGAACGATTGAACACCGAGGCTGACACGATTGATGCCTGCCGCGCGCCACGCCAGGACGGCGTCGCGCGTCAGAGATCCGGGCGCCACCTCGATCGTCGCCTCGGGCCACGGCGCGCCGGGGATCGCGTCAAGGATCCGACCCAACGCATCCGCCTTCAGCGACGACGGCGTGCCGCCTCCGAGGTACACGGTGTCCGGCGGATGCGGCCACGCGCACGACCGGATCTCGGCCTCCAGCGCGGCAACGTAGCGCGCATCCAGGCCCTTGGCGAACACGCCTGAGGCGAAGTTGCAGTAGGTGCACTTCTGCGCGCAGAACGGATAGGAGACGTAGACGCCAATCCCAGTCATCGGTGCGGCAGGCGCTCGCGAAGCACGGCCACGGCCGTCCGCAACGCCTCGCGATAGACCGCGGCGTCGGTGCTCCAGGAGATGACGTTAAAGCCCATTCCGAGCCACTCTTCCGCCTGCGCCAGGTTGCCGGGCTGGATGCCCGCCAGCTTGCCGTGCTTCTTCGCCGTCTCCACGACCCTGTTGAGGGCGGCGAGGAAGTCCGGATGGTGAAACTGCGCCGCGATGCCCATCGATTGCGACAGGTCGAAGTGCCCGACCCAGAGGCAATCGACGCCAGGGGTGGCGGCGATGCCTTCCAATTCCGCCAGACCCTTCGGCGACTCGATCTGGCAGATCACGACCGACGACCGGTTCGATTCGTCAAAGTAAGCCAGCGGTTCGGGCACCACATAGTCGGTATGCGCTCCGCCCAGTCCAACGCCGCGCTTGCCCATCGGTGCGTACTTCACGGCGTCGACGATCTGCTTCGCCTGTGCGGCGGACTCGACGTTGCCTACCATCACGCCCAGTGCACCTGCGTCCATCGTGCGCGCCAGAAAGTGGTAGAGGGCCTGCGGCACGCGCACGAACGGCGCGATCGGCGTCGCTTTCAACCAGGCGATCTGGTCGGCGATGTCGCCGGTGTCGTAGGCGGTATGCTCCATGTCGATCAGCGCGAAGTCGATACCGGTCGACTCGAGGATCTTCGCCATCCCTCGCGTGGAGAATTCCCAGATCATGTGTCCGACCGGGATGCGGCCCTCGGCGACGGCTTCCCGGAAGCGGTTCGGTTTCATGCGTTGGCTCTCTCCTTGTAACGCGCGAGCTTGCGTTGGAATTTCGGGTTCTCGAGGACCTCGCGGTTTACGGCTCCGTGCGGCGTCTCGCCCCGCGCCACCGCGAATACGTTCTCGCAGGCCTCCAATCCATTGTCGCGCATCAGCTCCTGCGTCCAAGCGAGGGCATGTGGCGCGACGATCACGTTGTCGAGCGCGAACAGGGGGTCGTCCTTTGGCGGCGGTTCAGTGGGGAAGACGTCAATTCCGGCGCCCGCGATGCGGCGCTCCCGCAGCGCCTCGACCAGCGCGTCGTGCTGGACGATCGGCCCGCGGGCGGTATTGATGAAGAACGCGTCCGGCTTCATCCATCCGAAGTGCTCGCGTCCGATCAGCCCGTGCGTCTTCGCGTTCAGCAGGGTGTTGACGGTCACGATGTCGCTCTCGCGGAACAGCGTCTCCATGCTCACCATCTCGACGCCGAGATCCGCCACGTCTTCCTGCCGCACGTACGGGTCGGCCGCGAGCAGCCGACGGAAGCCGAGAGGTTGTGCGAGGCGGAACAGCTCTTGCGCAATGTTGCCGCAGCCCACCGATCCGAGCGCATAGCTGGGCAGATTCCTTCCGAGCTTTATCAGGTCGCCGCGCCAGCCGCCCGCGCGCGCCAGCCGGTCCTGCTCGAACAGGTTCTTCGTCAGGGCGAACACCAGGGCCAGGATCGCCTCGGCGACCGGCCGCCGGACTGCATGCGGCGTGATCGCCAGCAGGACGCCGGCTTCGGTCAGCGCGTCTGTATCGATCATGTCGTAGCCGACGCCCCAGCGCGCCACGACCGCCAGCCGCTCGATCCCGCGCAGGCTCTCCGGCGTGAACTTCAGCGCCAGGGAGAAGATGGCATCGAATTGATCGATGGCGTCGCGCGTCGCCACCTTACCAGGCTGAGGCGGCATGGGGACGCACTCGAATCCGGGGCGGGAGGAGAACTGCTCTTCGACGACGGCTTCGAACTTGCCCTTGGCGTCGGTGTAGAAGTCCGGCGTGATGCCAATGCGAAATGGAGTCATGAGGAATAGATCGCGTTCAGGAGAAGTTTGAAGGTGCCGAAGGTCTGGCCCCGGAACTGGGGACGGAAGCCGAACAGGATCACGCGTCCTTTGCCGTGCGTCGCCACGACGAGCGCGGAACGGCCGTGCGCCACCTCGGCGCCCGACAGCCAGCCGCTTGCCAGCAGGTCGCTCGACGCGAAGCGCACGACGCGATCGAGGTCCGCTTCGGCATTCAACTCAAAGACCTGGCCACCGCTCGAAAATCCCATCAGGTTCGCGGGCATGCCGTAGCCGAGCGGGTGCGCCGGATCGAGCGTCATCCGCAGGAGCGAACCGGGGCAATAGAAATTCCCGTCCGCCCCGCGCGCCACGTTGCGGACCGGCAGTGCGAAGTATTGGATCGGCAGTTCGGTGGCGGAGTCCAGTGCGATCAGGGTTCCGCCTTCCCGGACAAACTCGTCAAGCGCCGCGACTCCGGCGATGCCGATGCCGCCGGTGAACTCCGGACGCTGGAGCAGGACCGCGCGGGGCTGCCCGGGCCGGCTGACGTATTCGCCGCTACGGGTGCCGTGCACAATCGATGCTGCGGACTGCGCGGCCAGGACAATGGCGTCGAACTGCGACCGCAATCCGCCCGCCTGTACGGCCGTGTTGCCCAGCTTGGTATGCGCGATGCCGAACCGGTCGAGCACCCACTGTGTCCAGCCCGCATCCATGTTCGGCAGCGGCGGCTCGTAGAGCGCCAGCCTGGGCGTGCGCCACTGCGGGACTTCCGCGGGCGCTGCGGCAGGCATGCGGCGTGCCTTGACGCCATGGCGCTTGAGAATTGCGGTGGCGCCGGCGCTCTCGATCCAGAACGTTTCCGCACCGGCGCGGACCGCCGCGCCGTCGCGCAGCAGATCGCTCAATGCGGTGTACGTCCTGGTGTCCCGCCGGTCTAGCGTGAGGTACGCTCCGTCACCCTCGACGGCTGCCGGAGGGGAGAAGTCTCTCACGTCGTCCAGCGCTGCTTCGAATTTCTCGTCGACGACCTCCACGCGGACGCCCATGCTCATTGGCAGTGTCCAGCCGGCGACATCGTAAGGTTGCTTGGTCGGTCCCGTACCGCCAGTCTTGATCTCGGGGTAGCGCTGTGGTTCGAGCAGGTCCTTCAAGTACGCGCGGAATGGCTGCCCGGCGAGAATCACGAACGTTCCGGCCGGATGCGTCTTGCCCCCCGCGGGAAACGTGGCGGACGCGCGCTTGATCTCCACACCGGCGTACGCCAGCCGTTCCAGCATCTCGTACGCGGCTCCGCGGTCCCACTGATCCGGCGGGACAACGTAGGCGAAAGGCTTCGCCGTCTCTCCGAGCACGATCGCCTCCCGCGCCATCTGGTAGCTCTTCAGCAGGAACCGCTCCGCCCGCGACGCGGCGAGGTCGAGGATGGCGAAATCCGCCGTGAGCATGTACTCCACCGCGTCGCGGATTGCCCACCGCCCGCCCATCCAGGGCCGCTGGTAAAAGATCGAAGGTTCGCGTGTGGGCAAACCGTTGCCGAACCGCGCCGGGAAGTCCTCCGGCTTGTACTCGGCCGGGGTGGCGTATTGGAAGAGCGCTGTCTCGGTGAGAATCCCGTGCATGTTGTGAAACGCCGGCACCGAACGCAATCCGCCGTTCCACCAGGCATCGTAGCCGTGGTAGGCGAGCACGCCCGGCTTGTTCTCCAGCGCGAATCGCTCGGCCATCGCCGCTCCGATCAGGTGGATGCCTTCCATCACGGCCGCCGGGATCAGGGGATTCAACGGCTCGGCATACGGCGGAATGAAGATGCGCGCGGGAAACGCCGGGGTCTGGTGCTGGTTATAGACGATCTGCGGGAACCACTCCTGGAACAGCATACGCGTTGAGGCACGCGTCTCAACGAGGTTCAGCATGAACCAGTCGCGGTTGTTGTCATGCCCGGCGTACTTTTGATAGAGCCATGGCAGCGGCGCCAGCTCATACTCCGTCCCAACGTTGCCCATGTACCAGCGCGACACCATTTCGAGGCCGTCCGGATTGATCACCGGGACTTGCAGAAGAATGACGTTGCGGCGGATGCGGCGCGTCTCTTCGTCCTCTTGTGTCACCATCCGCCAGGCGAGTTCCGGCGCCTGCTGCACGGGCGCGACTTCGGTCGCGTGCAGGCCGGAGTCGATCCACACGATTGCTTTGCCCTCGCGGGCGAGGGCGGCGGCTTCGGCGGCGGTGGCGCGGCCCAAAGCCAGACGGCGCGAGATCTCCTTGTAGCGGTCGAGCCGCGCGAGGTTCTCTTCGTCGGAGATGTAGGCGACGTAGATCGGGCGGCCTTCCGCCGACCGGCCGTATTCTTCGAGCTTCAGCCGGCCGCTGGCGGCGTCCAGCTTTTTGAAATAGCCGATGATGGCGTCGTAGCCGGCGAGCTTGTAGTCGGCGCCGGCGGTGTGTCCCAGATGTCCGGCGGGGTCCGGGATCTGGCCCCAGGCGCCGGGCGCAATGAGAAGCAGCAACAGCAGGACCAGGGCGAGCATGCGAGGAATCGCCATTGTAACAACACCACGCGAGGCGCGGGTTTTCCGGTACAATTGGACAAATCGCCCTTGGAAACCGTTGTGGCTCTGTCGCCTGGCAGCGCGCTTGCCATCTATCCCGGCTCGTTCGACCCGATCACGTACGGCCACCTCGACCTGATTGAGCGGGGTTCGCGCCTGTTCGGGCGGCTGGTGGTTTCGATCCTGCGCAATGACAAGAAGCAGCCGCTGTTCGATGTCGAGGAACGCATGGAGATGCTGCGCGAAGCGGTCGCGGGCTACCCGAACGTCGAAGTCGACTCGTTCCACGGCTTGCTCGTCGACTACGCGGCGCGGCGCGGCGCCACCGCGATTCTGCGCGGCATCCGGGCGGTTTCAGATTATGAGTACGAGCTGCAGATGGCCCTGATGAACCGCCGCCTGCAGCCGGACATCGAGACGGTTTTTCTGCTTGCCGGGGAGGCGTACTCCTTTATCAGCTCGCGGCTGGTGAAAGAGATCTGCGGACTCGGAGGCAACATTTCCGGTCTGGTCCCGCCCGGCGTCGAAGCCCGGCTGCGGGAGCGGGCCGCGCGGGACAAAGCCTAAACGTAAGGAACCTATCATTTCCATGAATCTGGCGGAACGAATCGGTCTGATCAGCGTGTCTTCCACCATGAAGGTGGCCGCGGACGCGGAGAAGTTGCGGTCCGAAGGACGCGACGTCGTCGACTTCGGCGCCGGGGAACCGGACTTCCCCACGCCCGACAATATCAAGCAGGCGGCGGTCCAGGCCCTGGCCGACAACTTCACCAAGTACACCGCGGCGGGCGGCACGGCCGAACTCAAGAAGGCCATCTGCGAACGCCACAAGACCGACTTCGGCACCGACTACCAGCCCTCCGAGTGCATCATCTCGGTCGGCGGCAAGCACGTGATCTTCAATCTCACCCAGGCGCTGCTGAACCCGGGCGATGAGGTGATCATCCCCGTCCCGTACTGGGTGACCTACAAGGATGTCGTCAACTACGCCGGCGCCACCTGCGTTTTCGTCGAGACCGATGAGAACGCCGGGTTCACCTTCACCGCGGAGATGGTCGAGAGGAGCCTGACGCCCAAGACCAAGATGGTGATCATCAACTCGCCGTCGAACCCCAGCGGCGCGGTGCTCGACCGGGCGGAGTTCGAGAAGATCTACCATCTCACGTCACAACGCGGCGTGTACCTGCTCACCGACGAGTGCTATTGCCACTTCCTTTACGACAGCGAGCCGTTCTCGATCGCCTCCCTGCCGGGCGCGAAGGCGACGGTGCTGGTGGCGGGCACGATGTCGAAGACCTACGCGATGACCGGTTGGCGCGTCGGGTTCGCGCTGGCTCCGGCGCACATCGTGACGTCAATGATGAAGCTGCAGAGCCACTCCACCTCGAACCCGACCTCGATTGCGCAGAAGGCGGCGGTCGAAGCCGTCCGGGGTTCGCAGGAGTCCGTGCGCGAGATGCTCGCTGAGTACCGCCGCCGGCGCGACTTCGTCGTCTCCCGCCTGCGCGCGATTCCCGGCGTCACGTGTGCCGAACCCCGGGGCGCGTTCTACGCGTATCCGAACATCGGTGTGGTCCTGGGCCACAACGGCATCTCGAACACGCTGCAATTCGCCGAGCGGCTGCTGGCGGAATCACTCGTCGCGGTGGTGCCGGGCGAAGCGTTCGGGACGGACAGGCACGTGCGAATCTCTTACGCGACGTCGATGCAGGAACTGGAGCGCGGGCTCGACCGCCTCCACGAGTTCGTCGTGAAGCACTCGGGCTAGAGAACAGCCAGCGTCGCCTTGTATCCCGGCCCCGCCTCGATCGGGTAGAGCCGCCACGGCGCGCCGGCTGGCGGGTTCAGAACCGGGCTCCGGCCCAATCCGCCGGCGATTCCGGTGCCCAGCGCCTTGAGGACGGCTTCCTGCCGCGTCCAGGCCTCGAAGAACCTGTCCACTCGCTCAGCGCGAGGCGTTGCACGCCAAGCCGCCAGATCCGCCGGGTGAAAGAAACGCGTGAGGATCTCTTCCGGGTCTACGCGCCGGACCGTGGACTCGATGTCGACCCCGACCTCCTCGCGCGCGGCCACCGCTACCGCCGCTCGTTCCCCGGCGTGGGATAGATTGAACCTGGGACCCCGTAGCAGGAACGGTTTCCCGTGCTCCGCGCTCTTGAATACGAGGACGCCGGGGTCTGTCCCTGTATATTGCGCCAGCACGTGTCTCAGGAACGCATGGGATCTCTCGTAGCGCCCCCTGTCTGCGTCGAACCGGAGGCGGGCGCTCCGGCTGCGCTCTTCCTCGTCGAGGCAGGAGATGTCGGGATCCTGCCAGGCAGACAGGTCCGCGAGCCAGACATGCACCTCACTTAAGTCGTAATGGAGATCGGAAGAATCGAAGGAGTGCTCAGAAACAGTTTCGCGGAGATTGGGACTGGCCACTCGCACCAGCCTGACCCAATCTCCGCGGAACAATGTGCCGACTCGGAGGAGAGAAGGAGACGTGCTAATCGTTCCTACCGGCTTGTTAACCCTAATGTAGCGTGTCACGGGTACGGGAGAGAATCCTGTCGAGCCAGTATTTTTCGCTTGGTACCACGAAACTTCAATCGTAGACGAAGTGCAGCACCTTCTTCAGATCCTCCCACGCCTCGCGCTTGGCGTTCTGGTTGTACGGCCGCAGCAAGTATGAGGGATGGTACGTCACCATGACCGGGATCTCATTCCATTTGAACCAGTTCCCGCGCATCTTCGTGACGCCTTCTTTGCGTCCGAGCAGCGCCTTGGCGGCGGTGGCGCCCAGAGCGCAGATCGCTCTTGGCTGAATCGCCGACAGTTGTCGGAACAGGAACTGCCCGCAGATTTCCATCTCGTCCGGTTCCGGGGTCCGGTTCTCCGGCGGCCGGCATTTGACGACATTGCAAATGTACACGTCGGCCCTGGTCAGCCGGATACCTTCCTTGCTCGCCGTCCCCTCGATCATCTGCGTCAGCAGTTGGCCCGCCCTGCCGACGAACGGAAGACCTTGCTGGTCCTCGTCGGCGCCCGGTCCTTCACCCACGAAGACCAGCGGAGAAGTCTCGTTGCCGGAGCCGAAGACGATGCGATTGCGCTTTTCGTGCAGACGGCAGCGGCGGCAGTCGCCGATGTCTTCGAGGATCCTGAGGAGTGTGTCGCCCGCCGGGGCAAGGCCCGGAAGTTCTGGTTCAGGAATGGGTTGCATGAGTTCGGAGGAGACGCGCCGGTACAGGGGGCCCACCCCGAGGTCCCGGTAAAATTCCAGCCACTGTCGGAGGTTCTCGCGATTCATCGCGCTGCGTACAGGGCCAGACGCAACTGCAAGGCACGATCGAATATCTGGCTCGCGATATCCCGCTTGCTGCCGCGAGGCAGGTCCACGACCTCGCCGGTTCTGAGTACCAGCGTCACTTCGTTGTCATCGGACTCGAAGCCCGTGCCTTGCTGACCCACCATGTTGGCCACGATCATGTCGCAGTTCTTCGATTCGAGCTTGCGCTTCGCCTCCTGCTTCAAGTCCTGCGTTTCGGCGGCGAAGCCGATCAGGAGGCGGTCACCCTTCTTCCGGCCGATTTCCGAAAGGATGTCCGGAGTTGGATCCAGTTCCAGGGAGACCCGCGCCGCCGTCTTCTTGATTTTCTGCTGCGCCACACGGGCCAGATGGAAATCCGCGACGGCCGCCGCTTTTACGACGATTGTCGCATCTTCAAGGTGCCGGAGCACCGCATCACGCATCTCGGACGCTGTCCGGACCGGGATCACGGTCACGCCGGCAGGCGCCGGGATCTGGACCGGACCTGATACCACGATGACTCGCGCTCCCCGGTCCCGGGCGGCCGTGGCCAGCGCGTACCCCATCTTGCCGCTCGACCGATTGGAGATAAACCGCACCGGATCGATGGGTTCTTCAGTTGGACCAGCGGTGATCAGGATCGTTTCTCCGTCAAGGTCCTTACGGCCGGTCAGGAGGCGTGTAGCCTCGCCGGCGATGTGTTCAGGATCGGCGAGACGGCCCGGTCCGGTGACCCCACAGGCGAGAAAGCCTTCCTCGGGCTCTACGACGTGGCACCCGCGCTCACGCAGGATCGCGAGATTCGCCCGGGTTGCCGGATGGGTCCACATATTCGAGTTCATTGCGGGAGCGAGCAGAATGGGGCCCGTGAATGCGAGGTGCAGGGTGGAGAGGAAGTCGTCGGCTGCGCCGTGCGCGAATTTCGCCATCAGGTCGGCGGTCGCCGGCGCCACGACAAGCAGTTCGTTCTGCTGCGCAACCGCGATATGTTCCACCGCGCTCGCCAGCGCCGCCTCGCCGCCGCCGGCCGGAAACAGGTCCGTGATGACCTTCTGTCCCGTCAGGGCCGCGAAGGTCAGCGGCTGGACAAACTCCGTAGCCGCCCGCGTCATCACCACCTGCACCCTGGCGCCGGCCTGCACCAGCGCACGGGCCAACTCGGCGGCTTTGTATGCCGCGATGCCACCGCCCACGCCAAGGACGATGTTCACGGCCTATTCCTCTGCGGGTTCAGCCGGTTCTTCCACCACCTGATTCAAGAGTTCGTACTTGACCAGCCCCCGGCGGACTTCCTCGGCCGCGATGATGGTCGGCTTCTTTGACGTGGTGGGCAGAAACGGCCGCGCGCCGTTCTGCAACTGCCGAGCCCGCTTGGCCGCCACGATGATGAACCGGTTGACGCTCTGCTCCGGGTCATCGGGGATCGTGCAGTGGGCAAAGTTGCGATAATGCCGTTCGTTCATTCAGTTCTCCAACTCAAACGTCTCCAGGATCGGACGCACCAGAGGCTCGATTCGGGTTCTCCGCGTTCTCTCCGCTCTCACGATCCCGCACAGAGTCTCCGCGGACTCCTCCAGGTCGTTGTTGATGAGCACGTAGTCGTATGCTGAATAATTCCGGATCTCGCTGGCCGCGTCCCGCAGCCGGCGGTCGATTACAGCCCCGGCGTCCTCCGACCGGGCGCGCAATCTCTGTTCCAGCACTTCCCGCGAAGGAGGCAGGATGAAGATCGACGCCGCATCCGGAATCCGCTTCTTTAATTGTGCCGCACCCTGGACGTCAATGTCGAGGACGACGTCCGAGCCCTCCGCGGCGGCTTGTTCCACCACGCTGATGTGGGTTCCGTAGTAGTTGCCGAAGACCTCGGCCCATTCCAGGAACTCGTCGCGCGCGATCCGCTGCTCGAACTCATCCCGCGTGATGTAGTGGTAGCTCTCCCCGGGACGCTCCGTCCCCCGCGGCGCCCGCGTCGTATAGGAGACGGAGAAGACGAGGCGGGGCACGGTCCTCATCAGTCTTGCGACAAGTGTCGATTTTCCTGAGCCCGACGGCGCCGAGATGATGAAAACAACCAGCGAAGACATTCTCTATTCCAGGTTCAGCGACTGCTCGCGGATCTTATCAACTTCCGCCTTAGCGGAGAGCGCGAGGTCGGTCAACCGGAGTCCGGTCTCCCCAAGCCCGCCTGTTTTCGACAGGATCGTATTCGCTTCGCGGTTCATCTCCTGAAGCAGGAAGTCGAGCCGCTTGCCGATTTCTCCGCCGGCCGCGAGCAAGTCCTCGATCTGGCCGGTGTGCGTGCGCAGCCGCAGGATCTCCTCGGCGATGTCGCTGCGCTCGGCGAGCAACGCAGCCTCCTGGGCGAGCCGTTGTGGGTCGACATTCACTCCGCGCAGCATCGTCCGCAGCTTCTCCCGCAATCGCTGGTGGAACTCTTTGGTCGCCGACGCCCGGATTTCTTCCATGGCGGCAGCGCGCTCCCGGATCGTCTGGCAGCGCGTGCGCAGTTCCGCCTCGATTGCCGCGCCTTCGCGGAGCCGGAACGCATCGAGCAGATCCAGCGCCTCGGACATTGCGCCGGCGACAGCCTGCTCGGTCTCGGCGGGCAGTTCGCCCCGAGCGTCGAGGCGCAGCATGCCGGGGAGCCGCAAGGCAAGGTTGAGGTCGGGCGCGCCGTTGACGCCCAGGCGCTCCGCCGCCGCCCGGTACGCCGCCACATAGGCGTCGAGGAGCGGGGCGTTCAGCAAGGCATCTCCCATGGTTTCCGAGGCGGCGAACGCAGCGTGGATCTGGACGTGTCCGCGCGCGATGCGGCTCTTGATCAGGCTCCGCAGCCGCGCCTCGACCCCGTCGAGGTCGGGCGGCAGGTGAAAGTGAAGATCCAGGGCCCGATGGTTGACGCTCTTCAGGCTTAAGGTCAGGTCCCCGCCGGGCACCGCCCGGCGCACCCGGGCGAAGCCCGTCATGCTATGCACGCTCAAGAATCCACCACCGCATCGAATTCTACAAATTGTAAATCATGCAAACGCTGGTAGATGCCTCCCCGGCGCACCAGTTCTTCATGGCGTCCGATCTCGCGCACTTCCCCGCCCTCAATCACGACGATCTGGTCCGCGCGGCGGATGGTCGACAGGCGGTGGGCGACGACGATCACGGTCCGGTCCGCCATCAGGTTGCCCAGGGCCGCCTGCACCAGCCGTTCGGACTCCGTGTCGAGGTGGGAAGTGGCCTCGTCCAGAATCAGGATTGGGGCGTTGCGCAGCAGCGCGCGGGCGATCGCGATGCGTTGCCGCTGGCCGCCGCTCAGCTTGACGCCGCGCTCGCCGATCACGGTCCCGTAGCCTTCGGGCAGCCTCTCAATAAACTCATCCGCCAAGGCCAACCGTGCCACTTCGCGGATCCGCTCCTCCGGCACAGTATCCCGCAGCGCGGGGGGCACACCGTAGGCGATGTTTGCCGCCACCGTCTCGTTGAACAGAAACGTATCCTGCGCCACGATGCCGATGCTGCCGCGCAGCGACGCCAGATCGAGTTGCCGCACGTCCGTGCCGTCGACACGGACCGCCCCGGAGGTCACATCCCAGAACCGCGGCACCAGGCTGACCAGCGTTGATTTGCCGGAGCCGCTAGGGCCTACCAGGGCCACGACCTCTCCGGCCTTGACCTCCAGGTTGATGTTCCGCAGGGCAAAGGTCTCGCCGGGGGCGTATTCGAAGCCCACACGGTCGAACTGGATCGACTGTCCGAACCGGTCGAGTTTGCGCGCCCCAGGTTCGGTACTGATGGTTTCGCGGCGCGCCATCATCTCGAACACGCGCTGCGAAGCGCCGATGGCCTGTTCGAAGATATGATGGATGCCGGTCAGCCGCTTCACCGGTTCGTACAGCATCAGCAGCGCAACGACGAAGCTCGTGAACTCGCCTGCCGTCAATGAGCCGCCCTTGATCTGTCCGCGCGCGTATGTGAGCAAGCCGACGATCGTCAGCGCCCCGAAAATTTCGATCAGAGGCGATGCCAGCGCCTGCTGCAGCACGTAGCGCAGAGTGCTGCGTTTGAAGCGCTCAGCGGCGGCGGCAAAGCGCTTCTGCTCGTGTTCTTCAGCTCCGAACGCCTTCACCACGTGATGGCCGCTCAGTGCTTCCTGCAGCACCTGGTTCATCTCGGCCGCGTCGTCCTGTGCGCGCCGCGTCGTGCGCCGGATCCGCCGGCCGATGCGCGCGGTCGGGACCAGCACGAACGGCAGCACCGTGAGACTGACGACAGCCAGCTTCCAGTCGCGGTGCAACACGACAAACAACAGACCGGCCACGACGAACACCTGCCGCAGGAGGTCCGCCAGGATGTGAGACACAGCGACTTGAATCTTGTCGATATCGTTCATGATCGACGACATCAGCCGCCCGGTCGACTGCTGCTCGAAGAACGCCGCGTCCTGCCGCAGGACCTTGCCGAACACGACATTGCGCAGATCCGTGATGGCCGACAAGCCGACGCGATTGATCAGGTAATTGCCTCCGTAGTCGCAGGCGCCCTTGACGAGGAAGACTCCGAGAATGCCGAACGCCACCATCGTCCAGATGTTGTTGATGCCTTCCGGCACGATGTCGCCGAGGTGTACCCGCCAGTCAAGCACCGGGACCGTAAACAGCACCACCGGTCCATCGGGTGTTGCGGGATCTAGGACGCGGTCGAAGATCGGGCCGATCAGGATGGCGAGCATGCCGTGCGCCATCCCGACGGCGGCCATCAGGACGACGGCGCCCAGCAGCAGCGGCCAGTAGGGACGCGCGTAGCGCAACAGCCGCAGGCGTTCGTTCATGCAACCACCCGCAGCCGGCCGAGCGCTTCAAGGACTCTCTCCGCCTCGATGGCGCCGATGCCGTCATCCGACGTCAGGACCTCCGAGGGCGTCCGCCACGGCCGCCATACGAGCGGGTTGGACGATCCGAACAGGGCCACGACCGGTACGCCGAACGCCGCCGCCATGTGCGCCGGTCCGGAGTCGTTTCCTACAAACAGGCAGGCGCTTCGGACCAGCTTCTTGATCTCGGTCAGCGGTTTGCCGGACCAGCAGCGCCATGCCGCGAACGGCCGGAAGTCGTCTTCGTCCCCCCCCAGAAATACAGGCGTAATGCCCTGATTGTTTTCCACGTGGCGGGCGACCTCGATGAACCGTTCCGGCGGCCACGTCTTGTCGGGCTGCGAGGCGAACGGGTGGAACACCGCATACGGAGTCGGCACGGGCGGCGCCAGGGGCGGCGACCACAGCTTCGCCTGCGGGATTTCGCATCGCGGCACCCCGAGGTGGAACATGGCCGAAGCGAGGTGCTCGGCCGTATGCACGGGCCTCTCTTCCCCCAGAATCTCTTGCGCCCGCGGGATCCGCAGGTTGTAGACCTGGGAGAACCGGTAATGGACAAATCCCGCCCGCACCGGCGCGGCAGACGCTCCGGTCAGCACCGCGCTCCGCGTTCCACCGTGGAAGTTAATGGTCAACGTAGGGCCGAAGCGGCGGGCGAGCAAGGGCTCGGGGGCGAGGACAGCGGTGATGTCAGGACTTCCGGCAAACACTTCGGCGAACCGCGGCTCGACCAGGACGCCGAGCCGGATATCGGGGCGGTAGGCCTTGAGGATCGCCAGAGCCGGGGTCGTCAGGACGCAGTCTCCCAGCGACCGCAACCGGACGACCAGCACGCCCGCCCCGGCCGGCAGTGTGTCCAGAATGCGGCTTGGCCCGGCCACGCTACTCTTCGATCTTCGCCTCGTCGATCAGCATCACCGGGATTTCATCGCGGATCGGGTATACCCGGCGGCAGGCCGTGCACTTCAGACCGCGCTCTCCGGACAGCAGCTCCAGCTTCTCCTTGCACGCCGGACACACGAGAATCTCAAGCAACTCCTGACTGATCGCCATGCGACGGAACGTTCTCCCATCCGAGTGTAGCAGGGACGCCAGTCACCGGTGCGCGGCATTCAGATCGAAGCGCCCCAGGTGAACGGGCTTGGAGACGGGCGGTGTGCTGGAGGTGACATCGCGCGGGTACGGTTCCTTGATCAGCGTCGGGAAGCCCCACACGTCTCCAGTACGCAGGTCAATCGCGATCTTGCCCTGGAACTGGGCGCTCCCGTCCGGCGCGCGAACAAGGTGCGTACCGGGTTCGAAGAAGAACGGCTGCGTCTCTTCTTGCCCGGCGAGCACCCGGCCCGGTTGGGTGAAAGGACGGAGCGCGATGGCGGCGAGCAGCAAGACGATCGCCGCAAGAAGGAAGCGAACGGAACGGTCCGGTTGCATACTTCTCAATTTTCGCCCATCCCTTAAGGTAAACTTCTGAGCATGACCGCCGTTCGAATCGCGTTCAGCCTGTTACTCGGCACGGCTCCCGCCGTTTTCGCCGACGATGCCCTCCGCCAGGCGCTGACTTTCCACGCCGGTTTTGACGGCGGAACCGACGCTGGCTTCGCGCTCGGCGACAAGCAAATCTACTCGGCCGCCTCCTACAAGGCGCAGGACGAAGCGGTGGCCGGACTCGGCGGCACCGACGTCGTGCGCGTGCCGGGCCAGGGGCGCTATGGCGATGCACTGAAGTTCCCGACGAAGAACACGAAGGCTGTCTTCTACAAGGCCCCTCGCAACGTGGCGTTTGACGCCCGCAACTGGAGCGGGACCCTCTCGTTCTGGCTGAAGCTCGACCCGGACAAGGACCTCGCTCCCGGTTACTGCGACCCGATCCAGGTCACCGACAAGGCCTACAACGACTCGGCCATCTGGGTCGACTACAGCAAGGACGATGTCCCTCGCCACTTTCGTCTGGGCGTGTTCGGCGCGCTGAAGTCCTGGAATCCGGACAACCTGCAAGGCGAGGAGAATCCCGCTTTTTCCGGACGGCTGGTGAAAGTGACGCGTCCCCCGTTCCGCGCGGACCGCTGGACTCATGTCGCGATTGTGTACCATCAGCTTGGCTCGGGCGACGGCCGCGCCCGGCTGTACCTGGACGGCGCCCTGGCCGGCGAGGCGCGTGGCATCCGCGAGCCCTTCGCCTGGGACCTGCCCCGTGCGGCGATCCGGTTGGGCCTCTCCTATACCGGGCTGTTCGATGAGTTGGCGGTGTTTCGCCGCCCTTTGACGGACGAGGAGATCGGGCGCCTGCGCGCGCTCCCGGGTGGTGCCGCGTCCCTCTACAAGTGAGAGCGGGCGCAATCTTCTGTGCACTCTGGCTGGTCGGCTGCGGGACGGCGCCGGAGCCTCCGGCGCGTGACGACACCGCCCAACAGGTCCGCAAGCTGGCCGCGGGGCTGATGGCGCGGGAAGGCGTTCCTGGACTGGCGCTGGTGCTTCTGCGGAATGGCGACATCGTTCTCGAAGAAGCGATGGGGATCGCCAACACCCAGACTCGCGACCCGGTGCGCCGCGACACGGTCTTCGAGGCTGCGTCGCTCGGCAAGCCGGTCTTCGCCTACGCGGTTCTGCAACTGGTCCGGCGCGGCGCGCTCGATCTGGATGCGCCGCTGTCCCAGTACCTGCCGCCTCCCTACCGCCATGAATCGCGGCCATGGCTTGGAGGCGAGCGCCCAACAGCCGCGGTGCGTGACGCCCGCCTGGAGCGCGTCACCGCGCGGATGGTCCTCAGCCATACCAGCGGTCTGCCGAATTGGACCGCAGACGGCGGGTTGCGCTGCGAGCGCGAGCCCGGCAGCGCCTGGCTGTATTCTGGCGAAGGCTTTGTCTACCTGCAGCGCGCCGTCGAACGGATCAGCGGCCGGAACCTGCGCGATCTGATGCGCGAGACAGTGTTCGATCCGCTGCGCATGCATGACAGCGATTTCGTCTGGGCGCCCCGCTATAGCGGGCGCTTCGCCTCCGGTCACGACAGGTCGGGAGCGCCCGTTCCCCCGATCCCTGCCACGCGCCCGCTGGCGGCCGTCTCCCTCTACACGACTGCCGCCGACTACGCACGGTTCCTCGCGGTGTTCACCGCTGGAGACCTCCCGGAGGACGCCGCGCGGATGCTGGAACCAGCGGTTTCCGTGGACGCCGCACTCTCGATGTCGTGGGGTCTGGGTTGGGCGCTCGAAGGGACACCCGGCGAAGCGGCGTTCTTCCACTGGGGCGCCAATCCCGGCTACCAGGCGTTCGCAACTGGCAATTCCGCCTCACGGCGCGCCATGGTGCTGCTCACCAACTCCGACCACGGACTAAAGGTCGCCGCTGGACTGTCGCGCGCCTCCGGCGGCGCCTACCGGGCGTTCGCCTTCCCGATGCTCAATCCCGCCGATTGATCGGGTCTTCGGACTGCGTCACGATTTCGTCGGCGACTTTGGCGGCTGCCGCCATTTCGGCCACATCGTGGACGCGGACGACGTGCGCCCCTCCCAGGATCGCCGCCGTGACCGCCGCGGCGGTCGCGTAGCGGGTCAGCTCCTCGGTTTCCCTGGCCAGGAACGACTTTCGCGAGGCGCCCACAAGAATCGGCAGATCCAGCCGGGCGAGCAGACGCAGCCGGGCCAGGATCTCGGAATTTTGTTCCTTGCGCTTGCCGAAACCGAGACCGGGATCGACCATCAGCCGCGTCCGGTCGTTGCCCGCCAAGCGCGCCCGCTGTGCGGTGGCTTCCAGTTCCCGCGCGACGGTCCCGGCCACGTCCTGCAGCGGACCGAGTCTTGCCCACGTCTCCGGCCGCCCCCGCATGTGGTTGAGGATCAGCCCCGCGTCGTGCTGCGCCGCGACCTTGGCGAGGTGCGGATCAATCGTCAGACCGCTCGGATCGTTGATGATCTCCGCGCCATGGCGCAACGCCCGTTCGGCGACCTCGGCCTTGTACGTGTCGACACTGACCGGAACCCGCAACTTGTCGCGCAGCCGTTTCAGGACCGGGATCAGCCGCCGCAACTCCTCAGCCGCCTGGATCGGAGTGGCGCCGGGCCGAGTGGACTCGGCGCCGATATCCAGGATGTCGGCCCCCGCTTCTTCCAGTTCCACGGCGCGGGCGAACGCGCGGTCCGGATCGAGATACCGCCCCCCGTCGGAAAACGAGTCCGGGGTGACGTTGATCACCCCCATGATCAGAGTGCGCGGGCCGAGGTGGAGCTCCCGGTCGCGCAGTTTCCAGTAATAGCTCTTGCGAATCACATTCCCCTAACCGATACGCGTGTGGCGGATCCGGTACTTCTCCAGCGTATCGCGGCGCACCGTGTAGGCGCGTGGCGTCAGGTATCCCTCTCCGTCGATCGTGAGCGGCGGATCGAGAATATCGTCGGTGAACCAGCGCGACGACGCTTCCACATCGGTGGGGTAGAGGCAATTGGGCAGCGTCCCCAGGTGCACGGCTTCGGCTGAGGCGACGCCCAGCTCCGGCATCGTGCCCACCCAGCAGGCGAGTCCCGCCTCCGCCGCGCGGTCGTGCATGCGTTTGGCGTTGCGGATGCCGCCCACGCGCTGGATCTTGATGTTGATGATCCGGGCGGCATTGAGCGCGATGATGCGCTCCACCAGTTCCATGGAGTCGGCCGATTCGTCGGCGCAGACGGGAGTCCGCACCTGCCGGCTCAATTCCGCCATCCCGTCGAGATCGTGGCGGCCCATCGGCTGCTCGTACATCATCAGGTCGAAGCGGTCGAGTTCGCGGAAGACCGGGATGTCGGAGACGGTGTAGGCGGCGTTGGCGTCCACCATCAGCGGGGTTGTGGGGAACTCATCGCGGATGCGCCGGACCGGCTCGACGTCCCAGCCCGGCTGGATCTTGATCTTCACTCTCCGGTAGCCCTCGCGGACGTACTGCCGGACGCGCTCGAGAAGCTCGTCCAGGGTGTCGTAGAGTCCAATGGCGACACCCGACGGGACCGGACGCGGCGCGGCCCCAAGCCATTCGCAGAGCAGCTTCCCGCTGGTGCGCAACTCGTGATCCACAAGTGCGCCGACGACGCCCGCCTTGGCGAACGCTTCTCCTTCGACAACGCTGTCGAGATCCACCGCCGGATTCGCGAGAACCGCGGGGGCGAGCGCCTCGATCGCGGCCCAACTCGACTCGGGCGTCTCTTGCGAGTAGAACGCCCCACCCATCGGGGACGCTTCTCCCCAACCGGTGACGCCGTCCCTCTCGTACTCGATGACAATCGCGTCTTTCACCGCCACCGAACCGTTGGAAATGCGGAACGGCTCGTGCAGGGGAATCTGGATCCAGTGCAGTTGAATGGGCATGCCGGAAACTGCCAGTGTACCGTTTCCCGCCTGTCTGCGGCTAAAATAGGGAGTCGCATGGCGAAGAAGATCGCGATCATTGAGGACGAACCGGAGTTGTCCTCTCTGATCGAGTACAACCTGGCGCGCCAGGGATTCAGCACGTTGATCCTGGCGGGCTCGAAGGGCGCCATGGCGGAACTCGAAACCTACAAGCCGGATCTCGTGATCCTGGACATCATGCTCCCCGATGGCGACGGGTTCGACCTCTGCCGTTCGATCCGCCGCCACACGGCGCTGGGCCGCGTTCCGATCATCTTCCTGACCGCGCGGTCGGACGAAGTGGATCGCGTGCTCGGCCTCGAGATCGGCGGCGACGACTACGTCACCAAGCCCTTCAGCCCGCGCGAATTGATCGCCAGGGTCAAGGCGCACCTGCGCCGTGGGGAAAGCGAAACGGAACCCGAGGTGGCGGCAACGGTGAAGCGCGGGCCGTTCACTCTTGACCGCGCCGCTCACCGCGTGTTCCTGCACGAGGGCGAACTGCCGTTGACTTCGACCGAGTTCCGCCTGCTCGAGTTCTTCCTGACCCATCCGGGACGCGCCTACAGCCGCGAGCAACTCCTGGGCGAGGTCTGGGGCGAGCAGCACTTCGTCACACCGCGCACGGTCGACGTGCACATCCGGCGCCTGCGCGAGCGGATCGAGGAACAACCCGACACGCCGCGGTTCCTGACCACCGTACGCGGCTTCGGGTATCGCTTCGAAGCTCCACAAGCATGACTGCCAGGCTCTACTTCAAGACCCTGCTGAGCGTTATCGCCGTCCTCGCCGTGGCGATGGTGGCGGTGGACTACTTCGGAACCCGCGTTGTGCGTTCCAGCCACGAGAAGAACCTGGGCAAGGACTTGGCCGAACGGGCCGGCATGATCGCGGTCCTGCTGGAACGCGGCATGGACGATGCAACGATCGAGCGCGTCAGGTCGATGGCCGCAGTCTCGCGGGCGCGGCTCACCGTGACGGGTCCCGATGGAACCGTGCTGTTCGACACGGAGGCCGAGGCTCGGACGATGGAAAACCATGCCGCCCGTGCCGAATTCCGCGAGGCGCTGGCCGGACGCGACGGATCGAGCGTGCGGCGTTCCACCACGACTGGCGTGGACTATCTGTATGTCGCGATCCCGTTCCGCAACGGCGCGCTGCGCCTGGCAGTGCCGCTGGTGGAGGTCCGCGAACAGGTGGAAAGCATTCGCCGCCAGATGCTGGGTTCCACCGCCATCGCGTTCATTCCCGCCCTGCTGATCGCCGCGATTCTGGCGCGCCGGACGGCGCAGCGGCTGGGCCGCATCATCGCGTACGCCGGTGAACTGGCCCGCGGCAACTTCCGCGCGCGTCTGACGCAGGACTACGGCGGGGAACTCGGCATCCTCAGCCGCCAATTGAACGAAGCCGGCGAGCACTTGCAGCACGCCGTCGAACAGCTCGAGCGTGAGCACACCGAACTCGAAAAGCTGGAACGCGTTCGTAAGGATTTCGTGATCAACGTGTCGCACGAACTCCGGACGCCGCTCGCGTCGATCCAGGGGTACGCCGAGACGCTGATCGACGGCGCGATCGAAGACGAGGTGAACCGCCTGCGTTTTCTCCATATCATCCGGCAGAACGCCGAGCGGCTGGCAAGCCTCACCGCGGATCTGCTGACGCTCTCCCGAATCGAACTGAAACGCCAGGACCTGCACTTCGCCAACCATGAGTTCGCAGACATCGTGACCGGGGCCATCGATACCGTCCGTCCGGTTGCCGACAAGAAGCGGGTTCGTCTCGCCGAAAGGTACGAGGTCGAGACCGCGTTCATCCACTGTGACGCCGAAGCCGTGCACCAGATCCTGATCAACCTGCTTGACAACGCGATCAAGTACACACCGGAAGGTGGAACGATCACGGTCGGCGCCCGCCCGGCGGCCGGTCCCGGCGGCGCGACGATGTTGGAGATTTACGTTAAGGACTCCGGCATCGGCATCCCCGCCGAAGATCTGCCCCGGCTGTTCGAGCGCTTCTACCGCGTCGACAAGGCCCGTTCCCGTGAACTGGGCGGCACCGGACTCGGCTTGGCGATCGTCAAGCACCTGGTCCTCGCGCAGGGTGGACAGGTCCGGGTGGAAAGCGCCATCAACGAGGGATCGACCTTTTTCTTCACCCTTTCATCCACATTCACGACTCCGTAAGTGTTTCGTAACACCTCGCGGGCTACCTTGGAACAGTAAGGTAGCCAGCGCATCATGAAGAAGATTCTCCTCATTGAGGACGATGCAGATTTGTATGCCCTTCTCCAGTACAACCTGGAGAAGGAGGGGTTCACACTTGTGGGTTCGCAAACCGGCCGCGGGGCGGTCGACCTGGTCCGGTCCAGCCAGCCGGACCTGATTCTTCTGGACATCATGCTCCCGGATTCCGACGGGCTCGACATCTGCAAGTCGATCCGGGCATGCGCCGAACTGGCGCACATTCCCATCATTTTCCTCACCGCCCGGGCCTCGGAAACGGACCGAATCGTCGGTCTCGAGTTGGGCGCCAACGACTATGTCGTCAAGCCGTTCTTCGTGCGGGAACTGATCGCGCGGGTGAAGCTGCAGTTCCGGCTGCATTCCGAGCCGCCTTCATCCGTTCGCTCCGGCGGCATTGAGCTCGACCGAAACAGTTGCCGGGTGCTGCTCCACGGCAAGCCGCTCGCCTTGACCGCGACGGAGTTCCGGCTGCTAGACTTCCTCATGAGCCGCCAGGGCGTAGTCTTCAGCCGTGACCAGTTGCTCAACTCCGTCTGGGGGAATGACCGCGCGGTCACCGATCGCGCCGTGGACGTCTACATCTTGAGGCTGCGGCAGAAGATTGAGGCCGACCCGTCGAATCCGCGGATGATCCATTCGGTGCGCGGATTCGGATATACGTTCGATCCGCGTACGGTTCCACAGGCCGTCTCCGCGTAAGGTTGGAGCCCGCCGCACGTTCGGACTGTGCGGCGGGCCTTCCGATTACTTCTTCAGCCGGCTGCACGCCTGGGCGGCGCCGCTCACATCGACCGCACTGGATCCTTCTTCGATGTATTGAATCCGGCCCGCGGTGTCGATGACAAACGTGGTCCGGTTGGCGACGCCGCGATCCTCCATCAGGACGCCGAAGTCCTTCGAGGCGGTCCGCATGAAGTCGCTAACCAGGGGATAGGTGAGACTCAACTGCTTGGCAAAAACTCCGAGAGACGGTGTGTTGTCGGTGCTGATTCCCAGAATCTGCGCCCCGGAAGACGCGAAAGTTTGGACACCAGACTGGTATCCGTTGAGTTCCTTCGTTCAGCCACCGGTGAACGCGGCCGGGAAGAACGCCAGCACGACGTTCTGCTTGCCGCGATAGTCGGAGAGCCTGATCTTCCTGCCCTCCGTCGAGTTGAGTTCGAAGTCGGGTGCCATATCCCCGACCTTGAGATGGGTCTTCGTCTGCGCACGCGCCGGCAGGGCTGACGCCGCGAGTCCGCTCAAAAGTAAAGCTGTTCGCCGATTCATGGGAACCTCCTGATACCGCCGAGGCTAGCATCTTGACGAGTCTGGAGGCAACGAATCAGGCTGCGGCGGGGGCCGTCACTTCTTCAGCCGGCTACACGCCTGGGCGGCGCCGCTGACATCGACCGCGCTCGATCCTTCTTCGATGTACTGGATCCGGCCAGCCGTGTCGACCACGAACGTGGTCCGGCTGGCGATGCCCCGATCCGCCATCAGGACGCCATAGTCCTTGGACGCGGTGCGCATGAAGTCACTCACCAGCGGGTAGGTGAGATTCAACTGCTTGCCGAACACGCCGAGCGATGGTGTGTTGTCGGTGCTGATGCCCAGGATCTGCGCACCGGAGGAAACAAACTGTTCCAGACCCGCCTGATAGCCGTTCAGTTCCTTGGTGCAGCCGCCAGTGAACGCCGCGGGGAAGAACGCAACGACCACGCTCTGCTTGCCGCGGTACTCGGAGAGCTTGATCTTGCGGCTCTCCGTCGAGTTCAGCTCGAAGTCGGGCGCCATGTCGCCGACCTTCAGATGGGTCTTGGTCTGGGCAGCCAGCGACGCCGCACAGAGCACAACGCTAGAAAGAAGCAAAGCCGTTCGCCGTTTCATCGCACTCTCCTGATGCTGTCGAGGCTACCATCCGCCGCAGTTCTTCGCAACGCAGCGGCTTTCCTCACGGCGTTTGGCCAGCATAGGTAATCACCGTGTCCACGACGCCGATCTCCACGCGACGGTTCTGGGCTCGGGCCTGGGTGGAGTTTCCGTCCACGCGCGGGCTCGACTTGCCCATGCCCTTGTGTTCGACCATCGGTGCGGGAATGCCGCATTCGACCAGGTAGTCCCGCACGGCCTTGGCCCTGCGCTCGGACAGCCCGAGGTTGTACTGTTCGTCGCCGATATCGTCGGTGTGGCCGTAGACCTGAAGCCGGTAGCCTTCGGAGGCCAGCAGAATACCGGCGAGGCGGCTGAGCAGTTCGCGGTTCTCCTGGCGCAGATTCGCTTTGTCGAAATCGAAGCGGAAGGTGGAATCGCTCAGGTCGATCACAACGCCGTCCGCGGTTCGGCGCGCGGGTGCGACTTTGGCCAGCGCTTCCTGCATGCGGTTCAGCTCGGCTACGCGCGCGGCGCGGATCGCTTCCAGTTCCTGGCGCGTCAACTCCGCCTGGCGCTCAGCCATCTCGCGCGTGGTTTGGGCAATCGCAGCCCGCATTGAGGCCTCGACGGCCGCCCGCTGCGAGTCCTCGGCACGGGCACCGGCCTCCAGCGCCTGTTCACGCGCCTGTTCGGTGGCTTCCATCGCGCGGCGCAGTTGTTCAGCCAGTTGACTCTGGCTGCCGGCGATCGATTCGATCTGGCTCGTGACGGCGGCCAGCCGCTCGTCCGAATGGCGGAGCCTGCCCGAGACATACCAGAAGACAGAACCGGCGACCAGAATCAGAGCGGTGGTAAGCCAGATGAGCGCTGTCCTGGATCTGCGTGGTGCACTGGGGGACTCCGGCATCGTACCTCTTAGCGTAACCGACGAGCCGCAAGATCACCCCGTTTCAGTTCTACGGAAGGACTTTCCAGGTCATCCGCAGCCCGGGTGGCAGGGTGGCCCGCCTCGCGTCCCAGTGCAGGATCCCCTGCCTCTGCTGTACTTCTCGCACCAGAATCTCCATTCGCGCCTTTCGCTTTTTGTCGAACGTCGGATCGAGTCGCCTGGCCTGACGCAACAGACCAGCGGCCGGGCCCGCTTCGTACAGCGTCATCGGCACGCGGACGGGCGAGCCTCCCGCTTCCAGCGTATGGAACTCGAGACCGATCTCGTACATCGGGTAGGGCAGCGCCACCTGTTCCAACCGCACGAGATTGCCCAACACCGCCGCACCTTGCTCGACGAGCACGGTGTTGCCATCCTTGACGGGCCTGGCCACGCGCGCCCGCACCGGGTCGCCGATCTGAGCTTTGGCCAAGTCCAGGCCACCATCGAGTTCCACCTGGACAAGAGTACCCTTCGGGAGTCCGTAGTCATCGTCGGACGCCTCGGCGGGCGCGCCTTCGGACTTAGATTCAGTGTCGAAGCGGATCGCTGATTCGGTCGTGAACTGCCGGCAGCCGCCGAAGCGCGAGCGGTTGAGGCTCTCGAGACCGTCCGCGGTGGTGATCGCCAGCGTGGCCGCAACCGGCAACAGAGGCTCGGTAACGCCTACCTCCAGCCGCCGGTAGGTGAGGATCGTGTCCGCCTCGGCGAGCGCCACGGACTCAGGGATATCGTACGCCTGGATCTCCAGTCGCAGCAGGTCGAGCGTTTCGGCGTCGATCCAGAACGCGCCCTGGAACGCTACCACGGCCTCCTCCGTCCCGTGGCGGACGCGGAAACCGCTCTGCGCGGGCGGGGCGTCGTAGGCGAACTCGTGCGCCGCCCGGCCGTCGCGCTCGGCCTGTCCCCGATACTCGAAATGCCGCTGCGGCAGTGAAAACACGTTGCGCGCGAGCAGACCGAGTTTGCCGGTGGAGATGGTTCCTCTGCCGACCATATGCGAAAGCGGCCGGTCGTCGAACCGGGCCGCGCCTGGCAGAGCGTACAATTCCTGGCCGCCGGCAAGCGCCACCTCGAAGCGCCAGGTGTCCATCCTGCTCCAGGATTGCTCCGATGTCGACCGGACCAGCCGTTCGGTCACCTGGGTGCAAACGTAATCCGGCACGTTGTCCAGTTCGGCGCGCATGTGCACCAGGAACCGGTCGAGGAGGCCTTCCGGCTCTTCAGAAGCCGGGGCAGTCCAACCCGTGCACAGAGCCAACGCCAGAACAGCAGCGAGGCGGACCATGGCTGGGATTATAAACCGGGACGGTGCGGATGAACAGCATTTTCCCCAGGTCTACTTGCGGGACCAGCGTTTCAGGATCTTCGCCGCGATCCGATCGGCCACGTCTTCTTGCAGAGTATGGTCTTCGCGGCTGGACGCCCACTGGTCCAGGATGCGCTCAGACAAGCGTTCGACCACCTGCTCGCGCAACGCGGACGCTTCCGGCTCAGGTTCGGGCGGAGCCGCCTGCTCCTCCCGCTTCTGGCGCAGCCATTCGAAGACCTGCTCATCCACCCTGCGCAATTCCTCTTCGGGAGCCCGAACCAGTTGCGGCTCGGGCCAGTCCCGCTCCCTGCCGGCCGGGGGCTTCACGAATACGAGGTCGTTGTCGGCTGTCACCCGCAGAACGCCCGCCCGCACCAGCGCGCGGAATTCGTCCAGCATCTCCCGCGCCTCGGCGCTGGAGAAGAGCCGTTCCGCACGGCGGGCCGGGTCATTCTCCGGGTTGTATCGGTTATCCACGCGCTCTCACTCGGGGCGGGCCGGCGCAGTTTGCGCGCCAACTCCTATCCCAATATCTTCGCCCACGCCTCAAAGCGCAATGGACTTCCAGATGGTTCGGTACCGGATACAAGTACTAAGGGATGGACTAAGATGCGCGGGAGGTCTGCACCAGAACGTCCCGCCGCTCGCGCTGCGGGTCCAGACGGAACGCTGGGGCGCCGCCTCCCGCCGTGGCAGGCTCGGGGCGGCCCAGCAAGTAGCCCTGTGCCGTGTCGCAGCCGCTGCCGCGTACCACCTGAAGCTGTTCGTCCGTCTCAATGCCCTCCGCGGTGACCCGCAGGCCAAGCCCGTGCGCCATCGCCACCACTGAACGCACCAGCGACGCGCCGTGCGCGGAGCGATTCAGGCCCTCGACGAACGAACGGTCCAGCTTCAGGATATCGATGGGCAGGCGCTGGAGATAGCTCAGCGAAGAATACCCGGTCCCGAAGTCGTCCACCGAAATGCGCACTCCGAGACGCCGCAGTTCGTTCATCTTCCGGATGAAGTCGTCGAGATCGCGCATCAGGATGCTCTCGGTGATCTCCAGCTCGAGGGCGGCCGGCGCCAGTCCCGACCGGCTGAGCGCCGTTTCGATTGTTGCGACGAAATCCGGCATGGCCAACTGGATCGCCGAGACGTTGACGGACATCGCGCGCAGCGTATGTCCCGCCCGCTGCCAGACGCGCGCCTGGCGGCAGGCCTGATCGAGGGTCCAGGCTCCGATCGGCATGATCGCGCCACTCTCTTCGGCGATCGGAATGAAGCGCGCCGGGGATACGTTGCCCAAGCGCGGATGGTGCCAGCGCAGCAGCGCCTCATAGCCGGCGAGCGCTCCCGACCGCAGGTCAAACTGCGGCTGGTAGTGGACGGTGAACTCATCGCGGTCAAGCGCCCGGCGCAAGTGCGTCGCCACGGACAACCGCTCGGTCTGCGCCGCGGAGTGTGCTGGTTCGAAATGGGCGGCGCGATCCTTGCCCGCGCGCTTGGCGCTGTACATGGCACTGTCGGCCGCCCGCAGCAGGGACTCAGCGTCCGCGGCATCCGTGGGAAACACGGCAATTCCCACGCTCGCCGTGACGAACGCCTCTTCGCCCCCGATCTCAAAGGGTTCGCGCAGAATGCGCAGCACTGACTCCGCGACGGGACCGCCCGCTTGCCCGTCCGGCAGCAGGATCACGAACTCATCGCCGCTAATCCGCGCCAGCGTGTCCCGGTCGCGAATGCAGCTTGCCAGCCGCCAAGCCGTCTGGCGCAGCAGTTGGTCCCCATGCGCGTGTCCGGATGTATCGTTGATGAGCTTGAAATGATCCAGATCCACATACAGCAGGCTCAACTGCAGTCCGTCCCGCTGTGCGGCGGCAACCGCCTCGCGCAGCCGCTCCTGGAACAACGTGCGATTGGGCAGCTCCGTCAGCGCGTCGTGGCGTGCCTGGTACGCCAGCTCGTCCGTCATCTGCCGGTGTTCTGCCGCCAGCCCGGCCAGCCCCGCGGCCGACTGCAGCAGCTTGAGCTGCCACGGTAACGGCAGTCCCGGCTCCTTCTGGTAGACCGCGAGCGTGCCGAGGAGCTTGGCGCCGCCGCGGACAGGCGTCGACCAGCAGCCACGCAGTCCCGACTGCGCCGCCTGGGCGCGAAGCGCCGGCCACGCCGGATCCGCCGTTATGTCGTGGGTATAGACCGGTCGTCCGAGATACGCCGCCGCACCGCACGAGCCCGATGCAAGCCCAGGCCAGACGCCATCCAGCGCGCGGACCAACTCCTCTGGAAGCCCAGGCGCGGCCATTACGTAGAGCCTGCCATCCCGGAGCATCGTCAGCGAGGCCACAGAGCCAGGCATCTGCCGCTCCACCATCGCCGCCACGGCATCGAAAATCTCGCCTAGCGGACGCGGTGTCGGGATCATTTCCAGGATCCGCAGACGGTCACGGTCAAGCTCCTCCAACCGCCGCCGCTCTGTCATCTCCCGCGCCAAAGCCTGGGTCCCGATGGGGAAACCATCCTTGAGCACCAGCCGGTGCGTTACCTCGAGCACCACCCGCTGTCCACTGCGAGTCACGATCTCAAGATCGTACGGCTCCGGCGTCTCGCCGCGCAGTGTCCGCTGTAGAATCTGCCGTGCCCGGCCCAGATCCTCCGGCGCGACCAGATTCGCGATGTTCATGCCAATCGCTTCGCTACGGTCGTACCCGCTCACCCGAGCCGCAGACCGGTTCAACCAGGTGAAGTTGCCCTCGAGGTCGATGCAATAGATGAGGTCCCGGGCATTCTCCACCAAGTCCCGGTAAAGATCTTCGCCTCCCCACATCGCGGCCGTCGGCTGCTCTGGACACTCGGACGATGGCATCGGGTAAGTAAACCTGACTCAGACTCGCGGGACGACCCCCGTCTGAAAGCCTATCTTCTGCGAAACGATAGACTTGAATCCTGTTTGTACCGTGTTCAGGGGACGGCGCGAGTCAGGCAAACTAGGTATTTCCCCTAGTATTTCTACTTAGTACCTTGAGTGGTGGGACTAGAAGTTCTAGGTAGAATCACTGAGTTTCAGCTTCGATGCCATCCATACTGTATCATACGTTGACACACCCCAACATCTCGTGGCATAGTTGAAACGCCAGGAAACACGCGATTCCGTCGTAACTTTCCTGTTTTTATTGAGTTATACAGGCCGAACGACCGGCCGCCCGAATTCATGGCAAGGCTGCGGATCCGCATCGAACTGGACCTGCGCGGCCGGGAGATCCCGGTCGACACCATCGCCAGCTTTGCCTTCGCCACCAGCATCTTCCTAGTCACGCTCAGCCGGGACATCGGTCTCGAGATCTCTCCGGGTCGCTGGGTTGCGGGGCAGTTCGGCAAGGCCGCCTTGCGGTTCACGGCGGAATTCCTTGGCGCCATCACGGCCGGCCAGACCGAGGCGTTGCAGGGAGCGTTCCTGCGCCAGACGCCTCTTCGCCTGCCGACCGTCGCCAACCTGCTGGACCTGGCGACCGCGATCGAGCCCGAAGAGGCAATCGGGTTCGGCCTGTACGCCGCCGATGAGGATGCTGCGCCGTCGCAGTGGCTGGTCCTGACGCGGGCTGGCGCCGGAGCCGCCAGAAGCGGCATCGATACGCTGCTCGAGGCAAATGCCGCCGAGACGGTGGTTTTGCCACCAGGTCTGCTCGAGCCAGCCGGCAGCCAGTGGACGTTCGGCGCCGGTCTCGAAGCTCAGTCTGAAGGGGCGCCGCTTGTCGAACTGCGGGATCTTGCCGCGCGCGTGGCCAAGGTCGAGACGGTCGCGGCCGCCGCCGACGCCAGGAGCGCGCAACTGGACCGAGAGCGCATCCCGGCGATCGAAGAGCGCGTGGGCGGTATCGAGGCCAGTCTCAAGAAAATGCTGGCGCACATCGACGAGTTTTGCGAGTCAGTGTCGGCGCGTTTCGGGATGGCGCCGCCGGCTCCGGTGGAGCGGGAGCCCGAGGTCCCGCAGTCCTGGCTGGCGCCCTGGATGCTGTGGGCAGCCGCCGGGGTCCTCCTGGTGACCGCACTGGCAGGGCTGTACATCTACTCGGAAGGCGAGCGGCCTCCGGAACCGGTCCCGGCCGCAATCTCGACCGAGCCACCGGCGGCTCCCGATCCCGCGCCGCCGGCCGAGCCCTCCGCCGCGGAGCCTGAACCGGCGGAAGCCGCCCCGCCGCTCGAGACCGCGGCCGCCCAGGGAGTCCGCGTCACGCTGGCGGCAACGGCCGACTCCTGGATGACAGTCTTCACCGACGGGGAGAAGACGTTGTCGAGACTGCTCCCCGCCGGGGACGAGGTGTCTTTCGAAGGCCGCGACGAACTGCGGATCCGGCTGGGGGTTCCGGACGGGGTGACCATCACCTGGAACGGGCGGCCGCTGGAGCCGGTCGCGCCACGCAGCGGCGTCCGCATGTGGCGCTTCACCCGCGGCGGCTATGAGGACGTGCCCGTCACATTCCCCATCCGCGACTAATCCGTCTCGCTCTTCGGATGCATCGTGCGTCCGCCGACCACGGTGCGCAGCACCTTGATGTCCTTGATCGTTTCCGGATCGGTCTCATGCGGGTCGCGCTCCAGCATGACGAAATCGGCCAGTTTCCCTGGCGTGATCGATCCCTTCTCGGTCTCCTCATACGAGGCGTAGGCGCCGTTGACGGTCGCGACCTGCAACGCCTGCGCCACAGTGATCCTCTGGTTCGATCCCCACTCGCGGCCCTTGTAGTCCTTGCGCGTGACCATGCTCTGGATCGCCATGAGCGGCTCGAACGGACCCGGCGGGTAGTCGGACGCTCCCGCCACGCGGATCCCGTGATCGAGAAACGACCGGTGGGCGAACATCCATTGCATTTTTTCGTCGCCGTACTCGGCCCACTTCTCGCCGTGGTAGTACACGTAGGTCCAGAAGGGAGTCGGGATCACATTGAGCGCCTTGATCCGCCGCAGCAGGTCCGGATTGACCAGCGAGCAGTGCTCGATGCGGTGGCGGCGGTCCGGATGCGGCCACTGCCGGAGCACCCGCTCGTATGCCTTGAGAACCATATCGATCGTCAGGTCGCCGTTGGCATGGATGCCGATCTGGAAGCCGTGGCGGTGCGCATCCTCGACCGCCTCGTCGATCTCCTTCTGGGACATCGTGAGAATCCCGCGGTCGTTGGTGCCGACGTAGGGCGTGCTCATGTACATGGTGCGCTCGGAAGCCGAGCCGTCGGCGACGAACTTCACTCCGCCGATGCGCACCCATTCATTGCCCGCGCCGGTCGTGAGTCCCGCGCGCTTGTAGGTTTCGAGCAACTGCGGCCCTGGGATCAGGATGTAGGCGCGGTGCCGCAACTCACCGTTGCGGTGGGCGTCGTAGTAGGCGACGATCCGCTCGCGCCCCGATCCGGCGCCGGCGTCGTGCACGGTGGTGAGTCCCTGCGCCGTCAGCAGTTCGGACATGTGCCGCATGCCGGCGCGGTTCCGTGCGCGCTGCTGCTCGGGCGTGAATTCCTCGCGCCTGCCGACATTCCGGAAGACGTCGCGGGCATGTTCCGCGGTCTTGCCGGAGGGTTCGCCGTCCGGGTCGCGGAAGAAGCGCCCGCCCACGGGGTCGGGAGTCGCCTTGGTCACTCCGGCCAACTGAAAGGCCTTGCTGTTGTACCAGACTGTGTGTCCCCCGCGATGCGCCACGGAAACAGGGTGATCAGGCGCGGCGGCGTCGAGGTCTCTGCGGTGGAGAGGGCGGCCTTCACTCAGCTTCGTATCGTCAAACAGGAAGCCACTGACCCAGTAGCCGGGCGGCGTGGCGGCCGCCTTCTTCCGCAACGCCTCCTGGATCTCGCGAATGCTGCGCAGGTTCAGGTTGACGCCGTACAGTTCGTTCACCCCGCTGGGATGGCAATGCGCATCGATGAAGCCCGGGACCACCGTCGCCCCGGCGGCGTCGAGCACTCGTGTCTCCGGACCGGCGAGCGCGCGGATGTCCGTGGTGGAGCCGACAGCGGTGAAGCGGCCATGGAGCACGGCGAACGCCTCGGCCCGGGGGACCCGGGCATCCATCGTGTGCACCCGCGCATTCAACACCACCAGCGACGCGCGAGACTGTCCCCGCATCGCCGATGGCAGCGCGAAGGCCGCGCCGGACTGGATCCAGAGCCTGCGTGTGAGCGGCATGATGCCGCAAGCGTACCCCTATTCGCGGCGCAGCGCAACGTTCGGATCGACGCGCGACGCCCGCCAGGCGGGCAGCAGGCAAGCCACGAAGCAAACGCCGAGGATGCCTGCCACCACCGTGACATACGTCGGCAGGTCGAGCGGCCCGACACCGTGCAAAAGAGGCTGCACGAGCCGGCCGCCGGCGATGGCGAGCGCCAGTCCGGCCGCGCCTCCGGCCCCCGCCCACAGCATGCCTTGCCGCAGCACGAGCAGCACGATCGCGCCAGACTGAGCTCCCAGCGCCAGGCGGATGCCGATCTCCTGCGTGCGCTGGGCCACCAGGTAATTCAAGACTCCGTACAGACCGATCGCCGCCAGAGCCGCCGCGAGCATCGCGAAGGCGCTGAGAACGATGCTCCAGACGCGCGGCTGCCACGTCGACTCTTCAATGATGTCCTGGTAAGGCCGCGCGTACACCACCGCGGTTTCCGGACTCAGTTCCGCCACGATCCGGCGGACTTCCGGGATCAGCGCGGCCGGGTTTCCGTTGGTTCGGAGGAAGAACGTGATCGCGAGCGTTCCGAACTGCCTGGCGCAGAAGTAGATCTCCAGGTTCTGCCCGGTCTCGAATGCGCTCCATCTCGTATCCCCGACCACTCCGGCAACGGTCGACCAGCCGCCGCCCTCCGCTTCGGTGCCCCATCGGACTTGTTGTCCGATCGGGTTCCGGCCGGGCCAAAGCGTCTCCGCCGCCGTCTTGCTGACGATGACGACGCTCGGCGTCGCGGGACCTTCCGCCTCTGTGAAGAAGCGGCCATCCAGCAGCGGAATGCCAAGCGTTTCGAAGAAGCTGGGCGTGACGAGCACGGCGATGGCCGGCAGTTGCCGGGAGAGGTCTTTCTGGTCCTGGCCCCGGACCGACAACAGCGCCGTCTGCCGCTGGGCGCGCCCGTCGCCAAGCGGCACAAAGTACGATCCGCCGACAGCGGTGACCCCGGGCAGCTCGGCAAACCGGCTTTCGAAGCCGCGGTGATCGGAGGAGTAGATCGGAGCCAGTTCCGCCTGCGACTTGCCGGAGATGAAGCGGCTGGTCCGCACGGCCAGGATGCCTGCGGTGTCGAGACCGGCGTCGATTCTTTGCAACTGGTCGAAACTGCGTAGCAGCAGACCGGCCAGCACCAGCAACAGCAGGGCAAAGCCCACTTCCACCGCGACCAGGGTGGATAGCGCCCGGACGCCTGCCGAGGCGGATCCCCTTGCCCCGTCTTTCAGCCGCGGATGCAGGTCGGCGCGAGCCAGCCTCATCACGGGCGCCAGGCTGAAGAGCGCTCCACAGAGAAGGGAAATCACCACCGCAAACAGCAGGACTCCGGGGTCCGGCTCAAAGCGGATCCAGGCGGGCAGGTGATCCGGCAGGAAGCGCGGGATCCGCGGGATTGCCGCCAGGGCGAGTGCCGTCCCGAGGATCCCGCCCGCCGAGGCGAGCAGAAGACATTCCGTGAGCATCCGCAGCGCAATCTGCCCGCGTCCGGCGCCGAGCGCGCTGTGTACGGCCACATCGTGTTCACGAGCCGCGGCGCGCGCCAGCAGGAGGCTGGCCACATTGACCACCGCGATCAGCAGGACGCAGAGGGAGGCGCCCATCATCAGGAGCAGGTACGGACGGAGCTTCCCGGACTCCGCTTCGCGCAGCGTAATGGCGCCGGCCGTGATCGTGCCGTTCGTGTCGGGAAAGGTCTCGGCCAGCGATGCGGCGATGCGCTCGAAGTCCGCCCGCGCCTGAGCGACGGAAACGCCCGGGGCGAGCCGGCCAATGACTTCATGCATCCGTGCCCCGCGGGCTCTCCAAAAAGGGAACGTATAGGAGGCGTACCGGGCCATGAGCGGAGCCCAGACGTCGGAACGGTCCGGATACCGGAATCCCGCCGGCATGACGCCGATCACCGTGTACGCGTCACCGCGCAGACGGACTGTGCGGCCGAGCACATTCCTGTCGCCGCCGAAGTGAGACCGCCACAGTTCATAGCCGAGCACAAGCTGGCGGACGTCTCCGCCCTCACGGTCTTCGTCTTGTGTGAAGGTGCGGCCAAGAATCGGATCGGCGCCGAGCAGCGCGAACAGCTCGGGAGTCGTGAACGTCATCTTGATCGATTGCGTCACTCCGCCATCGGTCAGGTTGTTGTCGAACTGGCCGTAGGCCGCCAGGGCGGTGAGTGTACGCTGTTCACGGCGCCAGTCCTCCAGGTCCGGAAGTGACGCACCCATGGTCTCGTTCGCGCCTTCGGTCTGGCTGCACTGCATCCGGACCAGCCGGTCCGGATCCGGGTACGGGAACGGGCGGAGCAGCAGCGCGTCTACCAGCGAGTAGACGGCTGTCGCGGTTCCGACTCCCAGCCCTATGGTGATGACAACGAGGGTACTCACCAATGCCTGGCGGCGCAGGCTGCGTAGGGCATACCGGACTGTCATGGCCTCACCGGGCGGTAAAGCTCGTCATTTCCAGGGGATTTCACCCGGAGAACCTGCCGATAATAGCACAACTCCATGCAAGACTCCCGGGAGACTGATACAATTGCGGCGAAATGACACGCCGCGACCTGATGCTCATACCGGCCGTCGCGCCGCTCGCGCGCGCCGCGGTGCCCAAAGTGCGGGTTGCCGTTTACGGCACGGGCCATGCGCATGCTGCCGCGAAAGTCGCTACGCTGCGGGCACTGCCGGAATTCGATTTCGCCGGAGTCTGCGAGCCGGATGAACCGCGCCCGCGGCACGCGGCGTATGACGGTACGCGCTGGCTGTCGAAGCGCGAGGTGCTCGACGACCCAGGCATCGAAATGGTGGCCGTGGAGTCGCGCGTCGATCTGAATCTCGCCTACGCCCGGGCTTGCGTGGATGCGGGCAAGCACGTGCACATCGACAAACCGCCCGGCGAGGATCTCGCGGGCTTCCGGAAATTGCTCGCCGATGCCTCGCGAAAGAAGCTCGGTGTGCAGCTCGGGTACATGTGGCGCTACCAGCCCGCGATGCAGGCCGTGATCGAAGCGGCGCGCCAAGGCTGGCTCGGGCATGTGTACGCCCTGCGGGCCACGATCGACAAACCGATTCCGCCCAAGGAGCGCATCGCCCTGGCTGCATTTCGAGGCGGCATGATGTTCGAACTCGGCTGCCACATGATCGACCGGGCGGTAGACCTGTTCGGCAAACCCGGGAAAGTCTCCGGATTCATGCGCCACGACGGGCCATTCGACGACACGCTTGCCGATAACACGCTGGCCGTGCTCGAATTCGAGCGCGCCACGGCGGATATTTATGTCGCTGCGCATCACCCGAATGGAGGCCAGCGGCGGACCTTCGAAGTCCTCGGCACGAACGGCAGCCTTGCGGCGCGCCCGTTTTCGCCCGCCGTCCTGCACACGGATCTGAAAGAAGCGGCCGGTCCGTACAAGGCTGGCCGGCACACAGTCGAATTTCCCCGCAGCCCGCTGCCGGCGCACGGTGAGGATTTCCTGCAAATGGCCCGCTTCATCCGCCAGGGGACACCGCTTCTGTATTCGCCCGAGCATGACCTGGCGGTGCAGGAAACGCTTCTGCGCGCTTGCGGGTACAGTGAGGAGACGCACCGATGACCGAAAAGCCCAACCCCACCCGGCGCTCGCTGGTGCGCGCCGCCAGTTTGATCCCGCTCGCCGCGGCCGCGTCGTCGGCCAACTCCGCCATAACGGTCGGATTAATCGGCGCCGGCGGGCGCGGCACATTTGTCACCGGCCTGATGGCCAAGCACGCCGGGGCTCGCGTGGTCGCGCTCTGCGATCTCTTCGACGAGCGCATCGAGGCGGCCCGCCAGCGCCTTCCCGCGCCGGACGCCAAGGGCTACCGCGACTACCGCGATCTGCTCGCCACCGATGTCGATGCCGTCGTCATCGCGACGCCCGTTCACGTGCATCCGGAACATTTTGAAGCGGCGGTCAAGGCGGGCAAGCATGTCTGGTTTGAGAAGCCGGTCGCAGCCGATGTCGCGGGCTGCAAGCGCATCATGCGCGCAGCAGACTCCGCGAATCCGCGCCAGAACATCACGGTGGGCTTCCAGAGGCGCTACGGGCAGGTGTTCCGCAAGGCCAAGGCGGCCGCCGACGCGGGCGCCATCGGCCCGATCCGGATGGCGCACTCCCGCTGGCTCAAGGGCATCGCCGATATCGGACGCCCATCCACGCCGCGGCCCGCCACCGAGGAGGCGCTGGTCCGCGAGTGGCGCTGGTGGCGCGATACGTCGGGCGACAGCCTCGTCGAAACGTTCATCCACGGGGTCGATGTGCTCAACTGGTTCCTCGGCGGACGTCCGCTCAAGGCGCACGGAACCGGCGGACGCACGGTCATCCGCCACGGCGACACGCTCGATCACGTCCACGTCACGTACGACTACGCCAACGACGTCCAGGCTTCGGTCGTCGGCTCGCTGATCACGCCGCCGTTCTACCGCTCGGTGCAGGAGGAGTTCTTCGGCGCCGATGGCGTGCTTGAAACGAGCCAGAACCACTGGGCGCATCACCGCGGGCGGAATGAAGTCGTCCGCGAGGCCTCGCCGCGCGACATCACGATCGACGCCGCCGAAGCGTTCATCGAGCGCCTGCGGTCGGGCAAGCCGGAAAACACGGGAATCGAGGCGGCGAACAGTACGCTCACGGCCATCCTGGGGCAGATGGCGATCGACCTGCGCCGCGAGGTCACCTGGGACGAGATGATGCGCTCAGCGTAGTTTCGAGCGCCCGCAGATTCATCATCAGGCGCCGCAGCGGATGGTAGTTGTCCTGCCGGGCGGTGTGCGCGCCCGGTCGAAACGTGAAGCGGCGGTCCTCGCCGCCGGAATACGTGGGCAGGCCGAAGCGCCGCAGCGAAAACTTCTCGTCCTGCACCTTCTGCGCGGCGAGGAAGTAGCGCCAGGCCCATTCGGCGCCGGTGCGAAGAAAGACCTTCAGCGTCGCCACGAGCACCTCCTGGTTCGCCCACAGCGACTTGAAGTAGAAGCGTTCGCCGCGCATCCGCAGTGTGCGGTTCCCGGCCAGCGTCACTTCGGGCCAGGCGGAATCGGCGGCGTCCACGTGGATCCACTCGGGCAGGCCGCCGTAGACATGGTCCCAGCCGATGTCGAGGTGGCGGCGCAGTTGGCGCGCGGCTTCGTCGAACACAGTGTGATCGTCGCGGCGGTCCGCCTCGTCCATCACCATCCACAGGCACTGGCAGCAGTGACCCAGGAGCGACTTGTTCTTTTCCGCCGGAATCGGGCTGAAGTCGTGGTTGCGGAATTCGTTCGTGAGGCCGATTTCCGGGTTGTGGTGCTTGTGGAGAATGGCGTCCACGCAGAAATCCGCGATCCGTTCGAGCTCCGGATCGGCGCCGCGCGCGAGCATCGGCGTCACCGTCTGCAGCGTGACCATCCAGTTGCCCTGGACGCGCGCGCCGGGATGCGGCGCGTACCGGTCCTGGAAACCGGGCGCGTTCACGTGCGCGAACGTCTTTTTGAGGAGGCTGACGGAGAGGTCCCGCGCGCCGGGATCGCCCGCCGCGGCGGCGCACTCCTGCAGGCCCTCGGCTAGGAAGAACATGCCGTAGATGTCGCCGTTGAATGGTTCGAGCACGCGGCCGTCGCGCGACAGGCTGGTGGCGTAGAACCCGTCGTCCTGGCGGGCGTGGCGCAGCCAGAAGTCCTTCGCCTTGCGGGCAACCTCCAGATGCCTCGGGTCGCGGCCGAGGTGATTGTAGAGGTAGCTGTAGACGAAGATCCCACGGCCCTGATACCAGTGATACTTTTCGTCGTTGACGCGTGTTCCGTCGAAGTCGAGCGCGGTCATGAAGCCGCCGTGCTCGTGGTCGATGCCGTGCCGGTCCCAGAACGGTAACTGGACGTCGAAGAGTTCCCGGCGGTACTGGTCGCGGAGTCTCGCGAGCGTCACGCGGACGGGTACTTCCACGGTGCGCGGTAGTCCCGCCGCAGCAGCTTGTTCGCTTCGGCGTCTCCGACGATCTGCTCCTTGGCGCCGTCCCAGCGGATGCTGCGTCCGGTGCGGAGCGAGATCATGCCGAGCAGGCTCATGTTGGTCGACCGGTGCGCGATTTCGATGTCGCATGCCGGGCGGCGCTTCGCCTGGATCGCCGCGAGGAAGTCGGCCCACAGTTCGCGGATGTTCTGGCTGTCGGGCTGATTCAGCTTCGGGTCTTCGTGGACGACGGGCTTCTTCTTATCCGCCGGATAGAAGGTCCAGCCGTCGAGCCATCCCATGTGGAACGTACCTTCGGTCCCGTAGAAGTAGCAGCCGATGTTCGTCTTCTCGGCGTTGTTGGCGGCGTAGGTTCGATGCTCCCAGACGACGTTGAAATCTTCGAAGCCGAACGTTGCGATCTGGGTGTCCGGCGCGTCGGTGTTGTCCCGTTTGATGAAGCGACCGCCGGTGGAATAAACGGTCTTGGGGTATTTTTCCTCGGTCCACCAGAGGATCTGGTCCATCCAGTGAATGCCCCAGTCGCCGAGCGTGCCGTTGGCGTAGTCGAGATATTGGCGGAACCCGCGCGGATGAATCGTCTTGTTGTACGGGCGGAAGGGTGCGGGACCGCACCACTGGTTCCAGTCCAGACCGGGGGGCGGGTCCGAATCCGGCGTCTTCTCGCCGGGACCGCCGGCGTTGTGCACGAAGGCCCGCACCATCCCGATCTTACCCACATTGCCCGACTTCAGAAACGCCATCCCGGAGATGTTGTGCGGCGAGACGCGCCGGTGCGTGCCGACCTGCACCACTCGATCCGCCGCGCGCGCCGCGTTGAGCATGGCCCGTCCTTCCAGAATCGTGTGGCCGATGGGCTTTTCGACATACACGTGCGCGCCCGACTGCACGGCGGCGATCATCGCGAGCGCATGCCAGTGGTCGGGCGTGCCGACGATGACGATCTCCGGTTTCTCCTTCGCCAGTAGTTCGCGGTAGTCCTTATACTTGCGAGGCTTGTCGCCGGAGAGCTTCGTGACCTCGTCCACAGCTTTGTCGAGCTGGTTCGGGTCGACGTCGCACATGCCGGTGACGGTGGATTCGCCGGCCTCCATGGCGCAGCGGAGAATGTTCATGCCCCACCACCCGGTCCCGATGAGCGCGGTGGAGTACTTCTTCGCTCTTTGCGCCAGGAGTGGCATGGCTCCGGCGGCGGCGACAAACGCGCGACGGTTCATCATAGCCGGATTCTCCCACCCGCCGGGGAGGAACGCAACGGGTTTTGATACGCTAGCGAAGCGTCCATGCCAGGATCTGACACCCATCGCGCGCAGGTTGCGGGCCTTGCCTCGATCGCGATCTATTTTGTTGTTGCTGCCCTTCTGTTGCTGCCCGCCCGGACCAGTCCGCTGCGCGTGCGGGTGCTCTCCGGCCAGCCGGACATGGTCACCGGCGGCTCGGCGCTGGTTGCGGTCGCGGCGCCCGCGAGTGTACGCCTCAACTGGCGGGACGTGTCGTCCGCGTTTCGGCCGTCGGGAGAGGCGTTCGTGGGTCTGGTGACGGGATTGAGACCCGGGCGGAACCGCGTGGAAGCCTCGTCCGGCGACGGATACGGCGCAATCGAATTGCTGAATCACCCGACTTCCGGGCCGGTCTTCTCCGGCCCCCATCAGACGCCGTTCCTTTGCCAGACCGTGGAAGCCGGGCTCGGCGAACCGGCCGACGGCGGTTGCAGCGCCGCGACGAAGGTGACGTACTACTACCGTCCCGCGCGCCCGCTCCAGCCGCCGCCGGACCGTCCGCGCGCCGCGATCGCCGGCGTGCCGCCCGGATACCTGGTGTTCGACGGCGCCCAGCCTGTTCCGGACAAAGAGATTGAAACCGTCACCACCACTGAAGGCCACGTCGTGCCCTTCATCGTCCGCCGGGAGGTGGGTGTTATCAACCGGGCCATCTACGCGATCTCTTTTCTACACCGGCCCGGCGATCCGCTGCCCGACCCCTGGACGAAGGCACCCGGCTGGAACGGACGGTTGGTCTATTCGTTCGGCGGCAGTTGCAACGCCGGCTACCGGCAGGGACTGCCCCCGGGTGGGCTCGATACCAATTCGCTGGCGCGAGGCTATGCGCATGCCGCTTCGTCGCTCAACGTCTTCGGGAACAACTGCGATGACGTGATCTCGGCCGAAACGCTGATGATGGTGAAGGAGTATTTCGCCAAGACCTTCGGTCCCCCGGTGTTCACGATTGGCAGCGGAGGGTCGGGCGGGTCGATGCAGCAGACGCTGATCGCGCAGAACTATCCGGGTCTGCTCGACGCACTGATTCCGGCGGCGAGCTACCCGGACTTGGCGACTCTCATGGCGCCCGTCGCCGACTGCACTTTGCTGGCGGAGGCGTTCGGCAGTTCGACCGAGACCTGGACGGACGCGCAGAAGACGGCGGTGTCCGGCTTCGCCACCTGGGCGACTTGCGAAAGCTGGAGGCGCTCCTATTCGCCCCGCTGGCAGCGCCCGGACGCCTGCCACGCCACGGTTCCGGAACACATGAGATATCACCCGGTGCGGAACCCGCGGGGCATCCGCTGCACGATCAACGACAACCAGAGCAATGTCTATGGGCGCGATCCGGTGACTGGCTTCGCGCCGCAGCACTTCGACAATACCGGGGTGCAGTACGGGCTGCTTGCCTTCGAGGCGGGCGTCATCAGCGCGGAACAGTTCGTCCAACTGAACGAGCGAGCCGGAGGCTTCAGCATCGACGGGGACCGGGTTGACGCCCGCACCGCCGCCGATCCGCACGCGCTGCGCACGGCGTACCGGACGGGCCGCGTGGTCCGCGGGGGAGGGCATGTCCCGATGCTCGACATGCGGAATTACCTGGACCCCAAGGGCGACATCCACGACCGGGTGCGCTCGTTCGTCATGCGGGCGCGGCTGCTGCGGGACGGCGGTGCCGGCAATCACGTGATCCTGACGAATGCCAGGGGCGTGGCACCCGTCGAGATCGCCGCCGCGTGGCTGGAGCGCGCCGCCGCGGATACTGCGCCGGGAACCGCCGCTGAGAAGATCGCCAGGAACCGTCCGCCGGAGTTGGTCGACGCCTGCTGGACGGCTGACGGCGAACGGATCCCCGAGAACGTGGAGTATCCCGGCACCGGCCGCTGCGGCGAGTTGTACAGGGCCTTCGGAGATCCCCGGATCGCCGCCGGCGCGCCGTTGACCAACGACGTTCTGAAGTGCCGGTTGAAGCCGCTGAGCGCTGCCGATTACAAGCACCCGCTCACGCCTACGCAGTCCCGGCGGCTGCAGGCGGTGTTTCCCGAGGGCGTCTGCGACTACAGCCTGTCGGGCGTGGGCCAAGAGTTGAAGCCGCGACCGTGGATCCGCTACTGAAAACACGTCCGACACCCGTGTGCGCTGATACCACGTCCTTCAGGCTGCCTTACTTTCTCTTCCGCTTCCTGGTCACGGGCATGTTCCCGACGTCGCCGGCGACGCGCGCCGCGACCGTCTTGCTGGTCTTGGTTTCCTTGAATGCCTGCCGCGTCAGACTGCGCCCGAGACGGGACTGCGCCAGGGTCAGCGGCAGCGATGCCGGCACGAAGAGCGAACCAGCCAGTACCGCGCTGTCGACGACGATCGGATGCGCCAGCGTCTTCAGGAGCGACTGGTTGGGCTTAGCGTCGTCCAGGTTCGTGGTCACGCGCGGATCTTTGGCTTGGATATGTGCGTAGATCTCGTCGAGTGTCGGCGGGCCCTCGACGGGCGCCCCGGCCAGGCTTTGAAGAATCTCGATCTCCTCCAGCACTGGATTCGCGGTCGCGACGGTCTCGGGAGTCTCCCCGGCCTCGACGGGCATGGCCTCCGTCATGAGTTCGGGAGCCGGGGCAGCCGGTTTGTCGTCCGCGCGCGGCTCCGCCGGGATCGACAGCCGGGACAGCGTCATCGTTGGCGTCGGGGCGGCCGGTTTGTCGTCCGCACGCAGGTCCTTCCTCGACAGAGCGGCCGCCATGCCGGCCTCCATCCGGAGGGCGGTTTCTCTCCAATGCTGGCTTTCTGCCTCGAGCGCTGCGATCGTCGCCTGATTGCTGGCGGCAGTCTCCTGGAGTCTTGCGGCGATGGCGGCGGATCTGGCGGACGCCGCGGCTGATTCGCGCGCCAGGTCCCGTATCGAGTCGCGCAAGGCGAGTTGGCTGTCGGACATCCGCTTAATCCAGTATCCGCCGCCCCCGGCAAGCGCGAGGCACAGTATAGGGACCAGTGTCCGGAACGCGGTTCTCCGCGGCGCAACCTGCTTCTCCAGGGAATACGAGATCACCTCCATGACGTGCAACGGTTCAGTAAGATGCTGGTATTTCATCGGGAGCCTCGATCGTGATGTTCACTCGGGACAGGACTCGCTGGACCGGAGCCGCGGCCTCGCAGTCCGTTTGCGGACCGTAGCGCGATCCGCTTTCGAGCAGAAGTGGCAGCAGGCTGCCACCGGTCTGCCGCATGGGAAAGAGCGCATAGCCCGGCAGGTGGACCCGCCCCTGTTCCACTTCGAATGTGCGCCGGGGGTCGGCCGCGAAGGACTGAAAGCCGTGGCGGACCAGGAGATCCATTGCCGGGTGTCCGGTCAGGGGAACGGCGTAGGCGGCCGGTGGCGAGATCCGACGCCGGCCCTCGACAACGGGGCGGTAGGGGAGGATACGTTCCGTGCGCACTTCGCCGGTCTGGAGGTCTGCGACAGGTATCTCCGCGGCGGCTTCGACCCGCCTCCGGCGGTAGCGGACGGGGATGGCATCGGAAACCGGTTCGGGGGGGGCCTGCAGCAGGGATGCGTGCGCTCCACACCACCGGAGCAATTCCTGGCATGCGAGAACCGTCGCGTCGCGGAGGCGGCTGCGATCTCCGGCGCCGTGGTGCGACGACGGAGTCCGCGCTTCAATCAGCACGGTTGGAATATCGTACCGGAGCGCCAGCACCGTGCGCGCATCGACGAGGTGAGGCGTCCCGTGGCGCACCGTGCCATTTGGCTGGAAGACGGCGTAACGTCCGCAGCAGAAGCCGGAACGCCGGAGGCGTTCCAGGAGGCTCGCCGCGAGGTTGGCCAGGAGCGGATGTCCCTCGCGGAAGACGGCGGCGGGGTTGGTCGGAAAGTCGACGCAAACATCCCATCCCAGCCGCGCATTCCGGGCAAGGAGGGGCAGCCTCCGTGACGGATAGTTGTGAAAATCGGCGACCAGGTGGGGCTGCCAGGCCCGCACGAAACCGTGCAAGGCGCGCGTCTCCGGAGCGCGGAGCAGCAGATGGTCGCGGTTGAGGTCGATTCCCAAGGCATTGGGGCGCGTGCGCAACGCGCCGCCGTCCGGATTCGCCAGATCGAGCGCCGCCACCTGCACGTGCGGGTCGAGGCAGGGCGCCCTCAGGAACGCGCGCAGGGAGCGCCGGACGGCCCGCTCGTCGCCGTGCTGGCCGCAGAGCAGAAAGATGCGCAGCGGCGCGTCCTCACGGCCGAAGTGGCGCACCTGGATGGGCCTTCCCATGGCGGAAACACCGATTGTGCGCAGGGAGGCGGTGGGGTGTTCAGACATGCGGATATCCACGCACCTGGCAGGCCCCGGAATCGCAATCAACGCGGCCGAAGCGGTAGCGCACGCGGGCGATCCGACCGTACACATTTTCCCAGAATGGGAGGGATCCGGGAATATGCAGCAGGGGAGCCAAGATCCAAAGAGCCGGCAGGCGGCGCGACAGGTAACGCACCGCCCGCGCTCCGGCGTGGCGCCGTCCATCGCGGCCCAGAACGATCATCGCCTCCATGCGTTGTTCTACGCTCATCTCCGGCAGAAGCGCATTGCACGCGCTGTCGTGCAGAGAGAGAAACGCCAAGCGGCGTGTGAGATCCGTGGCATGGAGCAGACGCATCTGCGAGAGGCAGAACCGGCACTGGCCATCGTAAATCACGAGTTCGGCGTCCGGCCGGTGTTCCCGGGCCGGCAGAGCTGCGTTCCCGCTCATGCCGCTCCTCCCGCCCCTTGTGCCGCTGGGTGTTCTCTCCCCACCTGAGCCAGAAACCAGCGGAAGGGAGCCGCCAGACGCTCCGCCGGGAAGAACGCGAGAAAGATCAGGCCCGCCAACTGGTAGCGGAACGTGATGTCCATGATGAACAGGATGCCCCAGTGCATCGCCCACGCATTGAGCGCCCAAAACATGCCCAGACGCCGGTTGAGCAATGCCAGCGGGGCACCCAGCTCGACGATCATCGACACGATCCCGATGGCGGTGAAGATCCACAGGTGCTCGTACAGGAAGAACGCCAGTTGGGGCGCGGACTCGCCAAGCAGGATCTTCCGAATCGCATCCGCGGCGACCTGGCTCCGCAGCGAATCGCCCAGGACCCAGTTCCACCCGAGGTCGCCCGCCAGTTTGGCCCACCCGGCGAGGAAGTAGCTGGCCGCAGTGACGGCGCAGATCAACTGCACGGGCCAGCCGTAGCGCCAGTGAGCCGCTGCCGGGAGGGAGCGGAGCCACGCATCGACCGACCACGCGTCCGCGGCGCGGGTGAATCCAAGGATGAGGATCTGGAGCACCATCGCGTTGTCGCTGTGGTAGATCATGGTCCAGGAGTTTCGGTAACTGAGCAGCACCAGCAGCAACAATGCGAACGCCGGACCCGTCAGGCGGTGCTTCCAGCCCGCGATGAAGGCGAGGTTCAGCACGAGCGTGGCCACCATGAGAATTTCGAACAGGCCGGTTCCCACTGGCTCACGCATCCACCACACCGCGCCCACCGGTTTGAAATAGAAGGGTTCGGTGGCCGCGACGCCCAGGAACATCGAATAGCGTTGCGCCACGTACCAGAGAGCGAACAGGCCCGCGGCGATGCGGATCGCGGCGATGCGCTTTGACGGCATCGCCGGAAACCACAGCGAATCCATCCAGGACTTGAGTGCGTTCATTAGGGGCGCTCCTTCCGGTTGTGGGCGAGGGGCTCGGCCTCGGGGACTTCACAGGCTGCCTGGACGGTTTCCGAAACGGCGGTCTGGTCGCCGGAAAAGAAAGCGTCCACTTCATGTTTGACGGTGAGGACCTGAACGGTCCGGATATGCGGCATCGGCTCGCGTCGCGCTCGGGACACGCGCGCCGCAACGGTTTCGCAGATCTCCTGCGCGCGCCCGGCCTTCACCTTGGCCTGGATCTGGCGGCGGATCTGGTTGAATCCACCGGTCCCGGCGAGTGCGGCTCGCAGCCTCGTCCGGTGCCCGGCGTCGTCGATCCCGATCAGCGTGTTGCCCGTATGGACTGGCGAGCGCCGGAAGGAGAACATCGGGAAGTACGAGAGTGGAAAGCTGTCCACCGGCTTCCTCTTGAAGTTCTCCGCGACAGGCGAGATCACAATGAACAGGGCCAGCGCAATGACGAGCGCGGGGCCGCGTTTCCCCCGGTCCGGAGGACGTGTCACTTCGGTTCCGTGGTTAAGCATGATGATTCCTCCTCGTTTTCGATAGCAGGGTCGGCCGTAAGTGGCCACTCCCGCAGGACACCTTCGTCGAGCTCGAACACCCGGTGGAAAGGGACAAGAGACCGGACACGGTGTGCGACGATGACGACCGTCATTCGCGGCGTTAACGCTGCCAGGCGCGCGAAGAGCCGCTCCTCGTCCTGAGCGTCGAGGCCGGCCGTGGGCTCATCGAGCAGGAGGACCCTGGGACGCCTCAGCAGGGCGCGAGCAACGGCGAGCCGCTGCGCCTGGCCGCCGGAAAGCCGCAGCCCGCGTTCTCCCACCATGGTGGCGAGCCCGTCATCCAGAGCCTGCAAGACCTCTTCCAGCCCGGAGACCGTGCATGCCCACAGGAGTTCGTCAGGCGTTGCCTCCGGGCGTCCAACCAGCAGATTGGCGGCGATCGTGCCGCTGAACACCGCGGCGTTCTGTGGAACGAGCGCGATGTGCTCGCGCACCGACGCGGACGTGCAGTCGCGCAGATCCTGGCCGTCCACGGCGATCGAGCCCGACGCCGGCACATCGAAGCGGGCCAGGAGCCGGAGCAGCGTGCTCTTTCCGCAGCCGCTCCGTCCGCGCAGCCAGATCATCTCCCCCGGCGGAAGCGTAGCCGAGACCCCGCGCAGCACGGCTCTCCGGCGATAGGCGAACCGGACATCGCGCAGGACGACGGCGCCTGGGCCGGGGTGCAGTTCGGACGCGCCCGAGCCTGCGGCGTCCGCTTGCGCCGCACCCAGCAGCGCGGATACCTCCTGGAGAGCGTTCAGAGCCCGCCGGGTCTCGCTGGCCAGCCGCGCGATCCGGCGCAGGGGGACGCTGAGGTAGGCCGCGAAGCCAGCGAAGGCCACCAGGGTCCCCACGGACATCTCGCCACTCAGGACGCGATAGCCACCTGCCCACCAGCTACCCGCCATTGCCAGAGCCGCCAATCCCCAAACTCCACCGGTGAGCAAGGCCCCGTACAGGCCGGATGCCGTGGTCTCCTTCTCCACCTGCTCCGCATCCCCGGCGATCCTGTCGAGAAATAGTGCCTGAGCTCCGAGAGCCTGGACGGTCTCGATCCCGGCCAGATTCTCCCGGACATCGCAGCGCAGTCTGGATTTCGACTCGCGGATCGAGGAAGCGAATGCGTTCTGGCGGCGTTGCACGGCACGGATCAGAGCGAATTGCGCCGGCAGCACGGCCAGCGGAAACACCGCCATCCAGGGGTCGATAGCCAGCAGCATGAGAGCCGGGTAGAGGAGCCGCACCAGCACCGCGCTCCCCTCGACGCAGGCCGTCAGCGCCAGGTTGCCCAGGCTGCGGGTCGACGACAAGGTCCGGTCGAAGAGCTCCGAGGCACCCTTTTGGCGATGGAACGCCGCGGAGGCGTACTCCCATGCCGCAAGAACACGGAGCCGCAGGCCACGGACGCAGGTGCGCCGGAGTTGGCCGCCCATCCGCCCGGACACGAAGGCCGTGGTTCCAGTGAGAACGGCGACCAGGGCGAGCGCGAATCCCACCTGTCCGACCGCGGCCGCGGGGTCGCCTTCCGGGAACGCGTAGCCCCACGCGGTCGCGGAGCGCCCTGAGAGGCCGTCGATCAGGGCGCCGGTCAGCAACGGTGTCTGTACCGGGAGGAGCCGGAACAGCATCCTCCATCCGGCGGCGGCAAACAGGATGCCGCGGTGCGGGCGCAGGTTCTCCCAGGCGAATCGCCAGGTAGCGCTCGCGGACTGGACCTCGGAAAAGGGCTGGCTTGCCATTGCTCCCCTCAAGCGGCGGGCTGGCCGGAGACGGCTGGGAACAATCCCAGCGCGGATGCAACCGCTGTTCCAAGAGAAGTCGCGTCTCCGGCCGAGGAGGCGACGGTGGTCTGGCAGATCTGACCCAGTTCCCGCACGCAGAGGGGCGATGAGGTGAGCAATCCGGTGATCGCCAGGACCTTGTGTCCAAGTTCTTCCAGACGGTTGAGGGCATAGCGCGCCGAGAGGGCGTTGTCGGCCGCCAGCACGGCTCCGGATAGCCGGCTCCGGACGGTGACGGACTCAAGCAGCATCGCGGTCTCCCGCTGGAGAATACCGTCGGCGATCTCCATCACGGTCACGTCGGCGCCGGCCGGCTCCAGATCGGCCAGAAGCGTGTCGAACAACTCCAGCAGTTCCTTCTCGCTGCACAGGTAGGTCGAGGGGAATCCATAATCGCTGAAATCAAGCACGCGGACGGCTGAAGCGGCGCGCATTTCGTCCTGATCGCGGTTCGAGACCGAGCCGGTCAGCTTGCAGGCGGCCACCCGCAGACCCTGCTGAGTCAGGGACTTGATCAGCCGTACACAGGAAGTCGTCTTCCCGGCGTTCATCCCGGTCCCCACCATGGCAACGAGGTTACGCGGCGCGGAGACCGGCTCCGCGTGGCGGAACGCCCTCTCCTTCAGGTTGACGACATGGCCCGACGCATCCGCCACGTAGCCAAGGAACTTCACGCTAGTGGGACGGCCCATGGAGCGATGGCGCGAGCGGACCGTGCCGATCATGCCGCCCGCAGTCAGCAGGCTGAGATCCCCGATGTCCCGGACCTCGCCCTCGTAGGCGTCGGTGGCGTACCGGTTTCCGAACACGGCAACGATCCGGTCGCCGGGGTAAATCCGCAGGCGCAGGTTCTCTCGCAGCGTGATGCGCTCATGGCTGCCGAGCTGGTCTACTTCCACGAGCGCGAGATCTCCGGCCCGCGGGCCGTCTGCGGCCGTCCGAGGAATCACTCGGCCCGGATCCGGCGCCAGCACGCGGCAGGCCCAGGACCAGCGGGCCCCCGCGAGTTGGAACCAGGCGGAGACGGCTCCAGACGGGGCATGGGGAAGACCGGTGCCAGTCGCGCAGGCGGCATTCGCGGTGTAAGCTGTCGACATTCATCCTCCAAGAAAGGCTCTCGTGGACGCCGCGGCGGGGGATACCATGGGGAGACGGTGGCACGCGCTTCAACGTCCTACGCCCCATGAGGGGAGGGCGGCCGGCGGCGCCGTATAGGCTCCGCAGAAAATATTTTTCGATGTCCGGCGTTCAACGGCTTTTTTCGCGCTATGGCTGACGCGATCGTGCGTTTGGCCGCCGTCTCGGTTTCGTACCGGGCAGGCTCCGGGGGATTGATCTCGGCCATCCGGGACATCTCCTTGATCGTCCGAAGCGGCGAGATCACCGGCTTGCTCGGAGAGTCGGGCAGCGGCAAGAGTACTCTGGGAGCGGTGCTCGCAGAAACGCTTCCTCCATCTGCGCGGATGACAGCCGGTTCCGTGGAGTGGAGGTGTTCCCGGGCCGCCGCGATTCCGCAATCACCGTCGGCGATTTTCAGCCCGTACCTGCGCTGCGGAGCCCATCTGCGCGACATCCTGCGTGCACGAGGTGTCGCCGGCGCGCGCGTGAAGACAGAAATGCAGCGGTGCCTCGCGGCGGCTGGACTCCCGCAGGAACGCCGGGCAGACCGTGCCTGGCCCCACGAGCTCAGCGGCGGTGAGTTGCAGCGCATGGCCGTCGCGCGGGCGCTTGCCATGCAGCCGGCCCTGCTGATCGCAGACGAGGCGGCCGCCGCGCTCGACACGATCCACGCTTCAGCGCTGATCGCCCGGATCGCCCGTCTGCGGAGCGAGCTGGGCCTCAGCGTCCTTTGGATCACCCACGACCCGCGCGAGTTGCTGGGTTTTGCCGACCGTGTTCTCACAATGCATGGGGGCAGAATTGGCGAAGAGGCCTCCGCCTCGGAGTTCGCCCGCGGTGAGACCGGTCCCATCACACGCCGGCTCATTGCCGCGATTCCGCAAGGGCCGGTCGCGGAGGCCGGTCCGTGAGGCCCCCAGTGCTCGCCGCGTGCGATCTGCGGAAGAGTTATGGGTCCGTCACCGCTCTGGACGGCGTTTCGCTCGATCTGCATCCGGGTGATTCGCTGGCCATTGTGGGGGAGTCCGGGAGCGGCAAGAGCACGCTGCTCCGTTGCCTCGCCTGGTTGGAGCAGCCCGGCGGCGGGTACGTGCGGTTCGAAGGCGCCCCCGTCATGGAACTGGATACTACGGGGCGCCGGGAGTTCAGGCGCCGCGTCCAGTTGATGCTCCAGGATGCGGCTCAGGCGCTCAACCCGCGCTGGCGCGCGCTGGCCCTGGTCCGGGAGCCGCTCGATCTGCTCCGCCCGGACCTTGACGCAACTGCGCGCGAAACTCTGGCGCGGCGGTGCATGGAACGCGTCGCGCTGCCGGACTGGGCGGCGGACCGTCTTCCCGGCGAGTTCAGCGGCGGCCAGCGGCAGCGTATTCTACTGGCCCGGGCGATCGTGCTGGACCCGTCGGTTCTCCTTCTTGACGAGCCCTTCGCGGGGCTGGACCCGCCCGTGCAAGGGGAGTTGCTGGCGCTCCTGCGGCATCTGCGCGCGGAGCGGCAGATGGCCACGGCGTTCGTGACGCACGACCCGGGCCTCGCGGCGGCTGTGGCGGACAAGATCGCCGTCTTTGGCCGCGGCCGGATCGTCGAACATGGGCCCACGGCAGGGCTCCTGGCTCAGCCAGTCCATCCGACCACCCGTCTGCTGGTTGCCTGCCACAAGGCGCGCTTGTTCGGCGGAGGTTCACCGTGACGGAAAGGAGGATTCGTCCGGTGCTGCGGCGCTTGGGGGGAGCAGCCCTGGCTCTTGCCGGATTGTCGGTTCTTTGTTTTGCCCTGCCAAACTGGGCGCCGGGCGACTTCCTGACCGATGCCGCGGTCAATCCGGCCCTCGACCGGTCCACGATCGACGCGATGCGGGTCCGCTACGGTCTTGACGAGCCACTGCCCGTCCGTTACGGACGCTGGCTTCGCGGCCTCACGCGCGGGGAATTGGGTTTGAGTCTGTCATATCAAGTGGACGCGGCCACGCTGCTGCTGCCCAGGCTGCGGGCAACCCTCGTCCTGAACGCGTTCGCTCTCCTCCTGGCACTGGTAGCGGCGTTGCCCGCTGCGGCCGCCGTGGGCCGGTCCGGGCCCGCTTTCCGGCGCGCGGCCGACACTGCGATGCTTGCGGTGCTCTCTGTCCCGGAGATCGTGCTTGTCCTGATTCTGCTAGCGACAGCACTGACGTGGGAGATTCCATTGCCGGGCGGGCAGCCGGAAGGTGTTGTGGGACTTCTCCAGGGACTGGCCGTGCCCGGCCTGGCGCTCGCTCTCGGCGCCGCGCCCATCTTCTACCGTCACGCGCGCGCGGCCTTCGACGAGGCCCTGGGTGCGCCGTTCGTCGCCGCGGCGCGCCACGCCGGCGTTCCGGAAGTATCCGTCCAGCTCCGCTACGTGCTGCCCGCGGCGGCCAATCCACTGATCTCCCTATTGGGCACCTCGCTGGGAAACCTTCTGAGCGCGTCCCTCGTGGTCGAGACCGTCACTGGCTGGCCTGGACTGGGCCCCCTGCTGCTGGAAGCGGTCCTGGCCCGGGACAGCAACGTCGTCGCGGGAGCCGTGCTGCTGGCCGCCACATGCCAGATTGCAGGAAACGTGGCCGCCGATCTGGCGCTCATGCGACTCGATCCGAGGATTCGTTTGTGAGCCGGAGGGCCATCTCCCGCCCCGTGTTGCTCCTGGTGGTGTGGCACGCCGCACTGGCAGCCGGGGCGTGGCTGGCACCACATCCTGGGAATCGTCAATACCGCGAGTACCCCTTCGCGCCGCCCACCAGGATTCGCCTCCTCGATGCAAACCGGGGCCTCGCATGGCCTCATGTCTGTGCCCTCGAACCGGAACCGGCCCGCTTCGGGGCGTACCGGGAGGATTGCGCGCGGCGTTTTCCCGTCCGCTTCTTGGCGTCCCGCCCAGGCGGCGGCATAGCCCTGATGCAGGCGGTCGCGCCCGGCTCACTGTTCCTGCTGGGAACCGACGAATTGGGGCGAGACGTCTTCAGCCGGCTGCTGCTGGGAGGGGTGTTGTCCCTCGGCTGCGGTCTCTCCGCGGCGTGTCTCGCCCTCGCGCTGGCGGCCTGGCTGGGGTCCCTGGCCGGCCTGCTGGGCGGCCTGGCCGATGCCGTGATCAGCCGCGGCGCCGAGGTGCTAATGGCCCTGCCCATTCTATACCTGCTGCTCGCCATGCGCGCGGCGCTGCCGATCCAGTCGCCTCCGCTCACCGGTTTCCTGATGGCCGTGTGCCTGATCGCCCTCGCCGGCTGGGCACGTCCGGCGCGCCTGGTGCGGGGAATCGTCCTCAGCGCGCGGGAACGGGGCTACGTGTTGGCCGCGCGGGGGTTCGGAGCCGGTTCCTTCTATCTTCTCCGCAAACATCTGCTTCCGGAGTTGCGCGGTGTCCTCCACGCTCAGGCCGCTGTTCTGATCCCGAGATTCGTTATTCTGGAAGTGACCTTGTCCCTCCTTGGACTCGGCGTGCCCGAGCCGGCCTCGAGTTGGGGGTCGATGCTGGCCAACCTTCGGCAGTACGACGTGCTGGCGACCCATCCGTGGATGCTTGCGCCAGCGGCGGCACTGACCCTGTCGCTCGCTCTCTTCGGCCACGCCGGGCGATGGTTGGAAGTTGAGGTGCAAGAGAAAGCGTGAACGGGCGAGGTTCGAACAGACATGCATCGCAGGATAGGCAAGGTAGCACCTTCTTTCCGTGCGCGCCGGGTGACCGGCTGCCTGCTTCTCTGGTCCGCCTGCCTGTCGTTCGCATCGGAGAGCGAATCCCTGGTCGTGCGGACAACCCCCGGGAAGTCCGGTGGGGACCTGGTGATCGCCCTTCGCGCGGAGCCGAAGACTCTTCTGCCGCTGAGCGCTGTGGACGCGTCCTCGAAGGAACTCCTCAGTCTCCTGCATTCCGACCTGATTCATATCCATCGCCCATCCCAGCAGACAGCAGCTGCCTTGGCCCGCGAATGGCAGCTCTCCGCCGACGGCCTGCGGTACACCCTGCGGCTGCGCCGGGGCCTGCGCTTCTCCGATGGCCATCCGCTAACGGCGGAGGATGTCGCGTTCACTTTCCGTGTTCTTCTGGATGAACAGGTCAAGGCCCCGGGCCGCGACCTGTTGCGGATCCGGGGCCGGTTCCCGGCCGTGCGCACGCTCGGCCGCGAAACCGTAGAGGTCACCCTGCCAGCTCCCTATGCGCCGGCCGAGCGGTTGTTCGACAGCATCGCCATTCTCCCCAGGCACCGGTTGGAAGCGGCGTACCGCGAGGGGAAGCTACTGCAAAGCTGGGCCCTCAACACCAGTCCAGAGGAGATCGTGGGGGCGGGACCCTTTCGTCTGTGCGAGTATGTCCCCGGCCGGCGGATTGTCGTCGAGCGGAATCCCTTCTATTGGAAACGAGACTCGAACGGCACGGCCCTTCCCTACCTGGATAAGGTTACGATTCTGTTTCTGCCCGATCAGGAAGCCGAACTCTTTCGTTTCCGGGCGGGGGAGACGCACCTGCATGGCAGACTGACAGCTCGCGGATTCGCCGCACTCGAGAGCCTGCCCGCGTCCCGCCGTCCCGCGCTTGCCGATCTTGGGCCAGGATTGGAACAGCATCTGCTGTTCTTCAACCAGAACGACGCCGCCGCGAAGGGACTTGCGGCGCTGGAGGCGAAGCAGGCGTGGCTGCAGGATGTGCGCTTCCGGCGGGCGGTCTCGCTCGCCATCGACCGCACGGGCATCGCGCGGCTCGTCTTTCAGGGCAAGGCCAGTCCGCTGGCGCATCACGTGAGTCCCGGGAACCGGCTTTGGCACACCGCGATCGAGGGTCTGCCGAAGTACGCGCCGGACGAGGCGACGCGCGCATTGCAGGCGATGGGACTGCGGTGGAAAGCGGACAGGTGGTTCGACGCCACTGGCGCACCTGTCGCATTCAGCATCGCCGTGAACGCAGCCAATGGCGAACAGCGCCAGATGGCGGCCATGATCCAGGAGGACCTACGCGAGATCGGCATCGATGTGTCGGTCGTGCCGCTCGAGTTCCGGAGTCTGATAGACCGCGTGATGCAGACCTTGGACTACGAGGCCGCTATTCTAGGACTACGGGACGGCGACGTGGATCCCGTGCCGCAGATGCCCATGCTGCTGTCCACCGGCCGGATGCACTTCTGGCGTCCGAACCAGCAGAATGCGGCAACGCCATGGGAGGCGGAGATTGACCGTCTGATGGAATTGCAGGCTGCCGAACGCGACCTGCGGCGCCGCGCCGCACACTACGCCGAGGTCCAGCGCATTGTCGCGGCGGAACTCCCGTTCCTGGCCCTTGTCAGCCCGCATGTGCTCACGGGCGCCCATCCGGACCTGGGCAACGTGCAGCCATCGGTTTTGGCGCCATACCTGTTGGACGGCCTCGACGCGGTGTTCTGGCGCCGCTCCGGGCGGACGCGATGAGCGGCCTGTTCGCCGCCGTGGGGCGGGCAGCCGGTCTGCCTCCGGACCGCAACTGGCCCGACGATCTGCTGCTCGAGGGATGCCGGAAGGGTGACGGGCGGGCCTGGGAAGCGCTCATCGCGAAGTATAAGAACCTCGTCTACGCCATCCCCTTCCGCTACGGGGCGTCGGAAGGGGATGCCGCCGACATTTTCCAGATGGTTTGGGTCGACCTCTATCACGAGTTGCCCCGGCTGCGAAACACCGCCGGACTGCGTTCCTGGCTGATCACGGTTGCGGGGCGCCACGCCCTGCGCTGGAAACGCCGTCAGACGCGCCGGGGGGAAGTCGAGTTCCCCGAAGAGAACGAACCTGGCGACGAATCGCCGCTCCCGCTCGAAGCGATGGAGGAGGTCGAACGCGATCAGTCGGTTCGCGAGGCGGTGGCTGCGCTTCCAGACCGCTGCCGCGAGATGGTGGAGATGCTGTTTCTGAGCGATCCGCCGGCGCCTTACGAGGACGTGGCCGCGCGTTTCGGACTCGCCACCGGATCGATCGGGTTCATTCGCGGCCGCTGTCTGGCCAAGCTCCGCAAGCTGCTGGAGGAGCGCGGTTTGTGTCCGGAATGAGCGGCGCGGCAGAGTGGCTGGCGTCGGCCTCGCCCCCGTTGAGCATCCCGCCGCACCTGCGCACGGCCGCCACTGTCGGCGATTTGTATCCGGAGATCCTGCGGCTGGCCCGCGAGGATCTGGACCGCGCCGCCGCTCTGGCGGGCGCGGTGCTCGATGTGGCCCGCGGCCTGGGTGCACCCGTGGTGACGGGTCAGGCTCTGCGGGCGACCGCTCACGTGCGCTACCTGCAGAGCCGCTACGCCGAAGCCGCGGCCCTGTACCGCGCGGCGATCGGCGAATTCCGCCACGCTGGGGGGAGCAGCGCGGCTCAGGAGATCGCGCGCACACAGAGCAGCGCCATCCAGACCCTGGCCTATCTGGCTCACTATGACGAAGCCCTCGCCTGGGGCGAGGAGGCCCGCGTTGTCTTCGAGGCCAGCGGGGACCGTGTCCGCCTCGCCCGCCTTGACGGCAATCTGGCGAACCTCTACTTCCGGCTGGATCGCTTCGACGAAGCGTTGGCGCGTTACGAGAGCGCGCGCGAGGAGTTCGAGAGGTCCGGTGCGCCGCAGGACATCGCCGCGGTGCTCAGCAATCTGGCCACCTGCTACGTGAGCGTCGGGCGGTTCCGCGATGCCCTGAGTATGCACCAGGCCGCGCGTGGCTACTGCGTGGCTCACGGCTTCGCCCTCCTTGTGGCCCAAACGGACTACAACATCGCTTATCTCCACTTCCTGCGAGGCGATCACCGGGAAGCGTTGCGGCTGTACGCCGCGGCCCGAGGTCATTCGGCCGATGCGGGCGATGGCTACCATGCGGCTCTCTGTGACCTGGATCAGGCGGAGATGATGCTCGGTCTGAACCTGCCGAGGGATGCCGGCCGGCTGGCGCGTCTGGCGATCGAAGGTTTCGACCGCCTTTCGATGCGTTACGAGCGCGCCAAGGCCGGCGTGTTTCTTGCGGCGTCTCTTGCCGCGAGCCATGAGGGAGCCGAGGCGGAACGCGTTTTCCGGGAGGCGCGATTGCTGTTCCGGCGCGAGGGCAATGCAGTCTGGCCCGCTGTGGTCGACCTGCACCTGGCCGCACTGGACCTGGCCGCACTGGACCTGGATGCGGGTGCTCTGTGGCGTGCCTCGAGGCGGGCGCATCGGGCTTTGCGCCTGTTTTCCGCCCGGAGCCTGCCGGGCCGGTCAGCCCTGGCCGCCCTGGTCCTGGCCCGGATCCGGCTGCTCCAGCGGCGGGCGCGGGAGGCGGAATCGCTTTGTCTTCGGGCACTCCACGATGCGGAGGCAATGGCATCCCCCACCCTTGCGTTCCAGTGCCGATTCCTCCTCGGACAGGCACGCGAAGCGCTCGGCAGACGCCGCGAAGCGCTTGCCGCCTACTCCGGGGCGCGGCAGGACCTGGACCGGGTCCGCGTGCATGTGCCCGAGGAGGAAATGCGAATCCGCTTCCTCTCGGATAAGGCTTTGCTCTACGAGCGCCTGGTTCCCTTGCACCTGGAAGAGGGTGGGATGGCCGGCCTCCGGGCCGCGTGGCTCTGCGCGCAGCAGGGCAAGTCGCGGACCTTCGTCGACGCCTGCCTGGAGCGTGTCGCGCCGTATGGCTTGACTGGTCACGACGAAGGCGAGGTTCTGGCGGACGCCCGTGCACACCTCCAACGGTGCTATGTACGCAAGGCCGATGCGGAGCTACGGGGCCTGGACGGAGAAGCGCGACGCTGGCAGTCGGAGGCGCAGACGGCGGAGGCACGCGTCCAGGACGCGTTGGCTCAGGCGCGCCTGCTGGAGGGCGGCAGGGTCCCGCCGCCCCCACGCCCGTGCGGAGAAGACTGCGATTCGCTGCCACCCGCGGAGGTTGCCGGAGCGCTCGCCGCAGGAGAGGCTCTCGTTGAGTACTTTTGCACGCCGCAGTTCGTCTGTGCGTTCCTCCTCGACGGGCGGCGCGGCCTGAGCGTCCACCGCCTTGCACCCACCGACGCCGTGCGGGCGGCCGTCCGCTACCTCCACTTTCAGCTCTCGGCCTACCAATTACGGCGCGGCCCGGATCCGGGCAACGAAGCGCCGACCGCGCCCCTGGCCGCGCACCTGAAGGACCTGGGGAAGTACCTGATCGATCCGTTGCGGCCTCACATCGAGGCCGAATCGCTCGTTCTGGCGCCGCACAGTTTCCTGCACAGCCTTCCGTTTGCCGCAATCGGGCCACCCGGACGTCCTTTGGTGGCGGATTTCGCCCTCCGCCAGACCATGAGCGGCTCCGCCTTCGCCGCCTCGGCTCCCGAGACCACGGCTTGTGGCGCCGGGAGGCCGCTGATCCTCGGCCTGCCCGACGAGCGCGCTCCCCTCATCGCCACCGAAGTCGAACGGGTCGCCGCGCACCTGGCCCCCTGCGACCTTCGAACCGGTCCGGACGCCACTCTGGCAGCCCTGCGCGAAACGGGAAGTTCCGCTCCGTTTGTCCATATCGCCTCGCACGGGCTCTTCCGCTCCGACAACCCGATGTTCTCGGCAATCCATCTCGCCGACGGCCCCCTCAACTTACTGGACCTCTATGGTTTGCGCCTCCCGGCCCGTCTCGTCACGCTGAGCGGGTGCAGCACCGGGGCCCACGCCGTGATGGGCGGAGACGAGTTGATTGGCCTGTCGCGCGGGTTCCTCTACGCCGGCGCGCGGAACCTCCTGGTCAGTCTGTGGGATGTTCGGGATGCCAGTACGGCCCGGTTCATGGACCTGTTCTATGGCCATGTGGCGGCGGGCGTTTCGTTGGACTGGGCTATGGCCGTTACCATGCGGTCCGTCCGGGAGGAATCGCCCCACCCGTACTACTGGGCTGGCTTCACCTTGATGGGGACTGGCTCCAGGCATGGACCGGGAGTAAATTTTTCACGATCCTGACCGCCGGGGAGTATATTTTTTGCATCTTCGCTGAACCCTCAGAAGGTGAGAGAGAACGCAGTGCACTTCACGAACGCACAATGGCTCGATTTCGCCCGCGGGCTCGCCAGCCCGGAGTTGGCGACCGAAATGCAGCACCACCTGGCCAAGGGGTGCCTTCGGTGCGCGGCGCTGGCCCGCGCGATGGTCGTGGTGGAGCAGACCATGGCGCGTGACCGAGCAATGCGCGTGCCGCAAGAAGCGGTCCGCCGGGCGGCAAACCTTTTCCCGCAATCTCCGCAGGTGTCGTGGAGCGATCTGCCACGGCGGGCGGCTGCCCTGCTCTTCGACAGCGATCTCGAGCCAGTCACGGCGGGGGTCCGTTCGGCTGGTCCCCGGATACGCCACGTCGTCTTCGATGCCGGTCCGTTCCGCGTCGATCTGCGCATGGAACACGAGCAACCCCAGCCGGTCCTCGCGTTGACCGGACAGGTCGCTTCTCCATCAGCGCCAGTGGCCGGTCTGCGGGTGGCAGTGAGCGACGGCAGCCGCACCTTGGCTGAATCGCTCTGCAATGAGTTCGGTGAATTCCAGATGGAGTGCAGGCCGCGGGACGGCCTTCAGGTTCTCCTCTGGTCGCAATCGGACGGTGCGGCGCTGGTCATGGAAATCTGATCCGGCGCGTCCGTCGGTGAATCGTTAAGTGTCATGGAGAAACGGATGAAGACCCTGTATCGCAAAGCCCTCAGCACACTATTGGCTGTGGTTCTGGCTGTTCTTTTGGCGAATCCGGCGCTCGCCGACGACGACCTCACCTTCGTCCTCCGCGTCCGGCCTGGAGCCCTGAGTTCCGTCCTGAGTGCCTTCGACCTCGACATGGAAGACCGAATCGAGGGACAGGATGTCTATCTCGTCGAATGGGATGACGACTTCGACGATGACGACGATGACGACGATGACGACGATGACGACGATGACGATGACGACGATGACGATGACGACCCCAGGTACGGATCGCTCACGGAGTTCATGGCCGCCGTCCGCGCGCATCCGAACGTCATCAGCTTCGAGCTCGACGAAGAGATCGACCTCCCCGAAGCAGACGAAGCCGCAGTCGCACCTGAGGTTGGCACGCAGCCATTTGACCCGCTCCTGGTCGACCGCACGCTCAGTCCCTACTACGGCGATACTGCGTGGACCGGGTTTATCCACCAACCGGCGAACGCCTCGCTCGGCCTGAGCCAGGCCCATACCACCCAGGCGACGGGGGCGGGCGTGGTGGCGGTCATCGATACCGGCGTGGATCCGCATCATCCCGCGCTCCGCTCGGCGCTGGTCCCCGGGTTCGATTTCCTGGCCGGTTCGGCGGGCGACGCAAGCGAACTCAGGGACATCCCGCAATCGGTGCGTGACCTGCTGACACAGTCAACAGTGGCGTTTCTGGACGGCGGCCCGTTGGCGCTCGACCGGCGCTACACGGTTGTGGTGCCCGAATCCTCGCTTGCCACGCTTGACGGCTCGGCGATCCCCAGCTACTTCGGCCATGGCACGATGGTGGCGGGCGTGGTCCGGCTGGCCGCGCCGACGGCCAGGATCATGCCGCTACGCGCGTTCCGGCCGGATGGCAAGTCGACCTTGTTTCAGATTGCGAGCGCGATTTACTACGCTGTCGACCACTATGCAAAGGTCATCAATATGAGCTTCAGCCTGCCGGCGGAGAGTCCGGAACTGGCCCGTGCCATCGACTACGCGAACGCGAACGGGGTCGTCTGCGTGGCCTCGGTGGGCAACCAGGGATTGCCCGTGCCGATGTACCCCGCAGCGATGAGCAACGTGATCGGCGTGGCCTCGGTCGATGCGCAAGGAGCCCGCAGCGCGTTCAGCAACTATGGGGTACCGCTCGTCACCCTGGCGGCGCCCGGAGAGGGTGTGCTCACGACCTATCCCGGTGGCGGATACGCCGCCGCGTGGGGAACGTCGTACGCCGCTCCGTTCGTGTCGGCGACTGTTGCGATGCTGGCGCAGGGCCAGCCGGGGATCTCCCAGGCGGAGGCGGATACCGCCGTCCGCCGAGCCACGCCCCTCACGCCGGATCTTGGAGCCGGCCGGCTAAACGTCCCCCAGGCCCTTGGCGCCGAAGCACCCTGAAACGGCGCCACCCTTCCCCGGGGGTGGCGCATCCAACCGCCCGCTATAATCGATAAAGGTCATGAGCGTACCCGTCTCGCAGATGTGGACCGTGGCGACGTACGTCCTCCGGCAGAGGCTGGCCGGACGGCGGCGCTATCCCCTGGTGATGATGCTGGAGCCGTTGTTCCGCTGCAACCTGGCTTGCGCCGGATGCGGCAAGATCCAGTATCCCGCCCACATCCTGAAGCGGCACCTGTCGGTGGACGAATGCATGAAGGCTGTCGATGAGTGTGGCAGTCCGATGGTCGCGATACCCGGCGGTGAGCCGCTGATGCACCCGGAGATCCACAAGATCGTCGAAGGGCTGGTCGCGCGGAAGAAGTACATCTACCTCTGCACGAACGCCCTGCTGCTCAAGGAAAAGATCGGCCTTTTCCAGCCCACGAAGTATCTGACGTTCAACGTCCACATGGACGGCCAGCGCGAGCACCATGACTTCTCGGTCTGCCGAGAGGGCGGCTACGAGCTCGCCGTCGAGGGGATCCGCGAGGCGCTGCGGCGCGGGTTCCGCGTCACCACCAATACGACGCTGTTCGACGGCGCCGACGCGAAGAGCGTCCGGGCGTTCTTCGACGAGATGATGGAGCTGGGCGTCGAAGGGATGGTGCTCTCCCCCGGATACTCCTACGAGAAGGCGCCCGATCAACTGCATTTCCTCGGCCGCGCCCGCACCAAACGCCTGTTCCGCGCGATCCTGTCCAACCGCAAGGCCAACTGGCGGTTTAACATGTCGCCGCTGTTCCTCGAATTCCTGATGGGCAAGCGGCATTTCGCCTGCACGCCCTGGGGCATGCCGACCTACAACCTCTTCGGCTGGCAGAAGCCCTGCTACCTGCTGCAGGACGGCTATGCCGATTCCTTCCAGGAGCTGATCGAAACCACGGAGTGGGACAACTACGGCACCGAGTCCGGCAACCCGAAGTGTGCCAACTGCATGGTGCACAGCGGGTACGAGGCGTCGGCTGTGCACCACACCTTCAACTCCTGGCGCGGGCTGTGGGAGACGGCGCGGGCGACATTCCTCACCGCGTACCGCGACCGCGAAGCGCTGGCGATGCTCGAGGAACCGCCGCGTCCCGTGCATCCGCTGGTGCAGATCGAGACGCGGGAGAAGACGACGGCGTGACCGATCCGGAAGCGCTCGAAGTGGCCCCGGCGGCGGAACGGGAGCAGTTGGAGGGCTGGATCCCCGATCTGGCGACCCCCGACGAGACGCGCCAGGCGCTGGAAAAAGCATTCAACTATCGCGGCGACGTCACGATTACGCACCGGGATGGCTCGCGTATCGAAGGGTACATTTTCGACCGGCGCACCGCCGCCACGCTCGAAGAGTCGCATGTGCGCGTGATCCCGAAAGACACGGTTTCGAAGCTCACCGTTTCCTATAGCGACATCGCGGCGCTGGCGTTCACCGGCAGGGACACGGCGGCGGGCAAGAGTTGGGAAGCCTGGGTCCGCAAATACTGGGAGCGCAAGGCTGCCGGCGAAACGCACATCGCGCTCGAGCCGGAACCTCTGGAATAATGGCCTGCGCGCGCGCAAACCCGCTCTCTCAACTCGCGGCGTTCTTCGTCTGTCAGTAACGCTCGGTACAGAGTCGCTGGCGACGATGCCCGCGATCGACCTGGCCCGTCCGTCAGGACTTCCGCAGGACGACAAGCGTGCGGTCGTCCGCGGGAGGCGCACCGGCCGTCCAGACTTCGACCTCCCGCTCGATCGCTTCCACGATGGCGGCGGCTGGCTCCCGCGCGAGACGGCAGACCAGGTCCCGCAAACGCGGCAGGTCGTATTCTTCCTCGCGCGGCGATTCCGCCTCCACGATTCCGTCCGTGTACAGCAGCAGGCAATCGCCCGAATGCAGCGTGCCCCGCGACTCCTTGTACACCGCAACCGGGAGCAGGCCGAGAACCACTCCTCCCTCGGCCAGCTCCTCCTCGCCGCCGCCCGCGCGCCGGAGAAGGGGCGGGTTGTGGCCGGCGTTGACGTAGGTGAACTCGCCGCTCGACGGGTCAATCGCCAGCGCGAACAGGGTGATAAACCGGTTCGCCGGGCAGGAGGCAACCAGACTGCGATTCAGCCTGCCGACCAGCGTGGCGAGCGAAGCATGGCTCTCTGCCAGCGCCTGCACGCGCGCCTGCAACCCCATCATGAGCAGCGCGGCGGGCAGTCCCTTGCCGGCGACATCGGCGATGATCACGCCCAGGCGCCCGTCCGGGTGGCGGAAATAGTCGAAGTAGTCGCCGCCCACGGTCCGGCACGGAACGTTGCGCCCGCTCACGTCGAGTCCGGGAGCCTCGGGCGCTCCGGCGGGCAAGTGCAGCCGCTGGATCTCCGCGGCTTGCGTCAACTCGGCCCTCAGGCGGAGTTCGGCCGCCTCGACGGCGGCCAGGCGCTCGTGCTCGATGCGGATCGCGGCTGTGTTGGCGAGCACGGTCAACAGCTCCAGGTCCTCCTCGGTGAAGCTGCGCGACGCGCGCCAGCAGTCCACGTAGAGCAGCCCGGTGACGCGGCCGTCGGCTTGCAGCGGCGTTGCGATCAAGGAATGAACCTTGTGCAGGACGATACTCTGGCGGTTCTGCAACTGGCGATCCTCGCCCACGTCGCGAACGAGGAGCGACGCACGGTCCACGATGACCCGGTCGCGTACCGCCGCACTCAGGCGGAACTCTCCTCCCGACGAGGCTCGCGCGAGCAGTTGACCGTCCTCCAAAGCCAGGAGCACGCCCCGGTCCGCGTCGACGGCCTCCATCGCCAGGTTGAGCAACACCTGGAACAGTTCCTCCAGCGGACGCCGCTCCGCCAGTTCGCGGCCGGCGCGCAACAGGACACGCGCCGGGGTGTCCCAGGCGACTCGGGCTTCCGCGCCTCCCGCTGCGAGACCCTCCTTCGAGAGCACCTTCTCCAGAGACGTGAGGATCGTCCGCTCTGGGCCGGGCGGCGCTTCGTGGGCGTCAAAGGTGACCTGGTGCGTCGAAGATGCTGCGTCCTCAAAGATCGCCAGAACACGGCTCGCGGTAATCTGGTCGTTGTGCCGGAGTACATGCGGCGCCCGGACCGGCGCGCCGTTGACGCTGGTGCCGTTCTTGCTGCCCAGGTCGCGCACGGTCCAGCGGCTCCCGGCCGGAGCAATCTCCAGATGCTGGCGCGACAGACCGTTATCTTCAGGAAATGGAAGTTGTACGTCCGCACCCCTGCCGAGGATCATCGCCTGGTCGAGGGGGAGGGAGCGCATCGATCCATCGGGTGCGGTAATCAGGAGCCTAGCCATGGTCCCTCTTGCGACGCGCCCCTCAGGCGGCCACTACTCCTTGCTCTCCGCGATCCAGACGTTACCCGTGACTTCCAAGAGCGCCATGTAGTACCGATCGGGCACGAGAAGTCCGCCCATTATAAGTCCCGCAGGCAGCCGGATCCGGCTCCGATGAAAATGGTAAATGGCGAAGGGATCGCCGGTTGGCCTCTTGGTAACCATATCCAGGCGTTGAGCGTAAAGGCACCGGGATCCATCCATGGTGGTGCAGAAATACACGAGCGCGCCATCGTGCGACCACGAGGGGATGGAATTCTGCGTCTCGCGGTCGACCACCGTGATCCACTCCTCCTCGCCCGCCGCCCGCCCGTCCCGCACCGGCGCAATCCGGATGACCGTCTTGCGAAGCAGCGGAGTGTGAAACAGAACCCAACGTTGATCCGGGGACAGGCTGGCGCCGTGAATGTCGTACTTCGGATGGGAGATCAACTCGCCGGTCTGGCGCGACTGCGCGTCGACCCAGGAAAAGCGGGTCGGGCTGCCGTCCCAATAGACAATTCGCTTGCTGTCCCGCGACCAGCCGTACAAGTTCGCCGCATTGTCCAAATCCAGCAACTTGATGGCTTCCCCGCCCGAAGCCGGAATCACACTCAGTTGTTTTCGTCCGGATTCCGCAAAAGCAACCATGGATCCGTCGGGGGACATCGTGGCGCGAACCTGTGCGGAGAGCAGAGTCGTCTCCGCCCCGGTGGCCATCTGGCGGACCCGGAGCGAAACGCCATTCGGGTCCGATTGCAGGAAGACAAGTTTGCTGCCATCGGTGGAACCCGTTACCCCATACTGATCGCTCCCGGAGTACGTGAGCGGCTCCAGTTCGCCCGCGGCTTTTCCGGTCTTGGGATCGAGCGGAAGGCTGAACAGGCGCCGAGCCCTGCTGGAGACGGTGAAGACCATCCGCATCCCGCCTCCCACGCGAACCGCCTGGGCGCCGGAGAACGGGCCGGCGCCGGCTGTGACTTGGCGGGCCGGTCCGGCAGCCTTCCAGGTCTTCGGGTCCATCTCCACCTCCCAGATGTGACCTCCCGCATCGAATAGAATGGAATTCTCAAACCAAGCTGGGGCGGCTGTCGCTACCTGATACGGCACGCCTTGCTGGCGCAACGCGGGAATCAGCCCGGTCTTGACCGGAGGTCCTCCGTCCACGGGCGCAACCCACCAGTCGAACTCGCCGGTGGCATTCGAGGAGGGCATGCCATCGAACAGGACGTACTTGCCGTCCGGAGAGAACCGCGGTCCGGAGGCCCACGGGACCTCCGAGGCGAGTTGCCGGGGAGTGCCCCCACCGACTGGCAAGAGGTAGATCTTCGACTCGCTCAAGAAGGATGTCGGGCCTGCGGTTGCCGTATACCCCAAGGAACTGCCATCCGGAGAGAATCGCGGCGAAGACCCCCCACGCACGAGCAGGCGTTCCTGTCCTCCCAGCGCGGGCACTACATAGATGCCACCCCCATCCCGCCGGGAAACATAGGCAATCAATCCTCCGTCAGGCGAGAAGGTGGGCGAAGAGTCGTCCGACTCATGCTGCGTGAGCCGGATGGGTTCCGCGCCTTTGGTGAGCGGCTGGATCCAGATGTCCAGATCGTTTCCGGTCGCGCGGTCCGAGGCGTAGGCGACAAACCGGCCATCGGGTGAAATGGCCGGGGACGTCGTCAGACCCGCACCGCTGGTCAGCGGCCGCATGTCGAGCGCCGGCGCGGCCGGGCGCGGGCGGGAACTCCACAGCCACGCGGCCCCCGCGGCGAGCAACAGTCCCGCGACCACCGGAATCCACCGGAGCCGGCCCCTCGTTCGGCTCTCCGGCGAAGTGATGGGCGCGGACAACAGCTTTCCGGACTCAGAGTCTTCCTTCAGTTCTTCGAGTGCGTTCCGCACGTCGCGCATCGTCTGGTAGCGCCGTTCCGGATCCTTGCGCATGCAGCGAGCGATGATCCGGTCAAGATCGCGGGGCGCCACGGGCGACAACTCGCCGACGGGCTTGGGCTCTTTGTGGATCACCGCCGCCAGCGTCGAGAGCGGCGTGTCTCCCTCGAACGCCCGCTGGCCCGTCGTCATCTCGTACAGCACCGCTCCGAAGGAAAAGAGGTCCGACCGGGCGTCGGGCTTCTTGCCTTCGGCCTGCTCCGGCGACATGTAGGCGACCGTTCCCAGAATCGACCCCTCCACCGTGTCCGCCCTTCGGGTGACTGTGGCGTCGTTCTGGGTCAAGTCCGAGCGGTCGGTGAGCTTGGCGAGACCGAAGTCGAGCAATTTGGCTCGCCCTTCGCCGTCCACCATGATGTTCGACGGCTTCAGATCGCGATGCAGAATGCCGGCGGCGTGCGCCTTGGAGAGCGCGTCGGCCACCGGGATCGCGATGCGCAGAATCTCCTCGATCCGCATTCCCTGCCGCGGAATCAGACTGTCCAGCGTCCGTCCGGCGACGTACTCCATAACGATGAAGTCAGTGCCTTGATCGGAACCGATGTCGTGGATCGTGACGATGTGTGGATGGTTGAGAGCGGAAGCGGCCTTGGCCTCCTGGATGAAACGGCGCCTGCGCTCGTCGTCGATCGGCTTGTCGGACCGCAGGAGTTTGAGAGCGACGAAGCGGTCCAGGTGTTGATCTCGGGCCTTGTAGACGGTCCCCATCCCGCCCTCACCCAGCGTTTCGACGATCTCGTAATGTGCCAGCGTTCTTCCAAGCATACGGGCGAGTGTGCAACAGTATACACCCGGGGCGATTCTCGCTTGGCAGTTTGTTGTTGGGCAGTGTGTTTCACAGTCGTTGCCCAGGGGCCAGTCCACCTCCAGGTGGTGTCAAGGATGGGGGAGAAACTCGAACTATCCCCGCAGATCCGCGAACGCCTGTGCGATCCTCTCGCGAGCTTCAGGGGAGACAGGGGCGCCCGGCAGCCGCGGCGGACCACCGTAATACCCGTTGATGTCCATCGCCGCCTTCCAACCGGCCACGCCGTACTCGCGTTCAATGAGCGCGGCGGCGGTTTCGAGGCGGTTCTGCCAGTCGAGCGCTGCCTCTTCTTCCCGCGTCCGGAACGCCTCCCACAGGGCGATGGCCCCGTACGGCGCGGCGGTCGCGACCGGCAGCACCGTACCCGACGCCCCCGCCCGCAACGACGCCAGCGCCGCGCGCTCGCTTCCGCACAAGACCTTGCAGCCGGCTTCAATCAACTCCTTTGCCCGGTCGCGTTCGCCGCTGCCGTCGAGAACCGCGGCGATCCTGGGGTGCGCACTGGCTGCGCCGAGAGCGGGCACGGTGAAGCCGGTGACCTCCGGCAGGTCCGCCGCGATCACCGGAACCGGCGACTGGTCAGCCAGCGCGCGGAAGAAGAGCTGGGCGCGGTCCGGCGACCGCCGGGCAAATGCGTCTTCGTGCGGGGCAACGGCGACCACAGCGTCGAACCCCGCCGCCGCCGCTTCCGCCGCCTGACGCGCTGCCTCGCGGACTCCGGGCGTATCGATGAAGGCCAGCAGCGTCCGGGGCTTCGGCTCTTCGAGCGACAGGCGTGGTACCGCTGCGCGGACCCGCTCCCACAACTCGCGGCGTTCCGCCTCCCCCAGCAGCGCACCCTCGCCCACGGGTCCGCCCACGAGAAATCCGGCGATTGACGTGGCGCGCCACTTCGCCAGATTGTGCTCCAGCTTGGATGGATAGAGGTTGCCCTGATGATCGAACGGCGTCGCGATCGAGGCGAAGATGCCCTGCAGGTTCATCCCGCGGTCAGGCCCGTTCCTGGTACGTTCCCTCGGCCGTGTTGACGCGGATCTTCTCGCCCACGTCGATGAACGGCGGCACCTGCACGATGAGCCCGCTTTCGAGCTTCGCCGGCTTCGTCACGTTCGAGACGGTCGCGCCCTTCAGGCCCGGCTCGGTCTCCACCACAGTCAGGTCGACCGTGGGCGGCAGTTCCACCGAGATCGGCTTGCCTTCGTAGAACTCCACGTGCACCTTCAGTTGCGGGATCAGGTACTGCACGGCGTCGCCCAGCATGTCCGCGTTGAAGTGGATCTGTTCGAACGTTTCAGTGTTCATGAAGTAGTAGGATTCGCCGTCGTCGTACAGGTACTCCATCTCCACTTCTTCGAGGGCGATGCGCTCCACGCGGTCTTCGGATGAGAACCGGTGCTCGGTCATGGAACCGCTGCGCAACACGCGCATCTTGGCCTGGACGAAGCCGCGGAGGTTGCCCGGTGTGCGGTGGCTGACGCTGAAGATGGAATGCAGTTCGTTGTTGAACTTGATGATCATCCCCGGGCGCAACTGGGTCGCTTGAATCATGAAAGTACGTTTCTCCTGTGCGGGTGATCTTTCAGTTTATCGCAGAACGATAGGCCGGAGCGGCCGCACGTAGAGGTTCCGGTAGGCGACCGGACCGTGATCTCCCTGCAGCATCAACGGGTTCTTCGCGGCTTCCGGCAGGTTCATGTGGGCGCGGGTCGGCCCTTCCACCTCGACGTTGTCATGCACGAGCAGCCCGTTGTGCAGCACGCGAATGAAGCGGGCGTTCTCTGTCTTCTTCCCTGATGAGTCGAAACGCGGACCGCGGAACCAGACCTGGTAGGACTGCCACTCACCCGGCCGGCGGCTGGCGTTGCGCAGCGGCGGCGCGCCCCCGACCCCTTTCTCGTTGATCCAGCGGTGATAGATGGCCCCGCCGTCGGAGGTCTTCAACGGCTCCGGCGCATTCCAGCTATCGAAGACCTGGATTTCGTAAAGCCCGTGCAAGTAGACCCCGGAGTTCGATCCCTTGGGAATCATGAACTCCAGGTACAGCTCGAGATCGCCGAAGGATTCCTCCGTCACCAGATTCACGGTGCGGCCGGTGGGGCCGTTCAGCATCGTGCCGCCGGGCTTCGGGATCGCGTGCAGGCGGGTGGGGGAGAGGAACCGTTCGAAGCGGATGGCGGTGGTGGCGAACCATTCGTTGGACCCCTTGCCGTCGCCACGCCAGCCGGCGAGGTCGCGGCCGTTGAGCAGCGGACGCCAGCCTTCTTCCAGCAGGAACGGCGGATCGCCGTGCGCCTCGCCGTCGTTCAACTCAGGGTGCGGCTGCGCCGCGGCCAAAGCCGCGCACGCCATCAGCATCGGGATCCAGCGCGCCATGCCCCCATGATACGCGCAGTAAGATAAGCACAGTAAAATAAGGGATCAGATGCCGATCCTTGTCAATGGCGAAACGATCGAGGACGCCGTCGTCCGCCAGGAAGCGTCCGCGATGCGGCCGCGTTACGAAGAGATGATGGCCGGCATGGACCCGGTCGAGCGCGAGATGCAACTGCGCGACTGGTCGCGGGAGAACGTGATCGAGCGTGTGCTGCTGCGCCAGGCGGCGGTGGCGGATCCCGAACCGGTCCCCGCCGAGGCTGTCGAACAGATGGTCGAGCGGGCGCGCGCGCAGTCGTCCGGACAGCCCGGCTGCGCCATCGACGAAGACGAGATCCGCCGCGAGGCCGAGACCCAGCTCAAGGTGGAGCGCCTGGTGGCCCGTATCACGACGAAGGTCAGCCCGCCCCGGCAAAAGGATCTGACCGAGTATTACCGCAAGCACCAGGAGCAATTCTGGTCGCCGGAAACCATCCGCGCGGCGCACATCGTCAAGCACGTCAACGGGGCGGGCGAGGAAGAGGCGGCGCTGGCCGTGCTGCGCGACGTGAAGGCTCAACTCGACGCCGGCGGCGACTTCGCCGCGCTGGCCGACCAGTTTTCCGACTGCCCCGGCAAGGGCGGCGATCTCGGCTATTTCCCGCGCGGTGAAATGGTCGAGGAGTTCGAAAAAGCCGTCTTCGAGCTGGACGTGAACCAGACAAGCGATATCTTCCGTTCCCCGTTCGGTTTCCACATCGCGCGGCTGTTGGACCGCCGTCCCGCCGGACACCGGCCCCTGAATGACGTCCGCGAAGAGGTGGAGGCCGCCGTGCTGCAGGCCAAGCGCGACAAGGTGTTCGAACAGTATCTCGATAAGTTGCGGGCGGGAGCGAAGGTCGAGATCATCAAGGCGAAGACATGAGTTTTCCGGTGCTCTCCCCGCCGCCCTGCTGCGTCCCGAGCCGGGAGCGGGCGGCGATCCTCGAACGGTCCCGCCGTGACGCCGCCGGACGCGTCCGCGCCACGTCGGGCTCGACCGCGGAGATGGAGAAGCTCGACGGCGGCCGCTTCCTGATGGGCACCGATTCTCTCGAAGGCTTTCCCGCCGACGGCGAGGGACCGGTCCGCGAGATCCACGTCGACCCGTTCTACGCCGACCGGCATCCGGTCACTAATGAGCAGTTCGCCGAGTTCATCCAGGCCACCGGCTACCAGACTGAAGCCGAGCGCTTCGGCTGGTCGTTCGTGTTCCAGGGGCACATCCCGAAGGAAGCGTACGACCGGCTGGTCGACCGAACCGTGCGCGGGGTGCGCTGGTGGTGCAAAGTGAACGGTGCCGACTGGCGGCATCCCGAGGGTCCGGACTCTTCGGTTGCAGGGCGGGAGCATTGTCCCGTGGTGCAGGTTTCCTCGACGGACGCCGGGGCCTACGCCGCCTGGGCCGGCAAGCGTCTGCCGACCGAGGCGGAATGGGAGTACGCGGCCCGCGGCGGACTCCAACAGAAGATCTACGCCTGGGGCGACGAGCTGACGCCCGAGGGCCGCCACATGTGCAACATCTGGCAGGGCGACTTCCCGAACCTCGATACCGCCGAGGACGGCTATTCCCGCGCCTGTCCGGGGAACGCGTTCCCGGCCAACGGCTACGGCCTGTATTCGGTCGCCGGCAACACCTGGGAATGGTGCGCCGACTGGTGGGACCCCTCCTATCACGCCTCGGCGACGGCGGTGAATCCGGTGGGTCCGCCCGCCGGGACGAATCGCGTGATGCGCGGCGGATCGTACCTCTGCCATCGTTCGTATTGCAACCGCTACCGTGTCGCGGCGCGGACCTCCAACACCCCGGATTCGGCCACCACCAACATCGGCTTCCGGTGCGTGCGGGACCTGTAGCCGTGCGCGCGGCGTTCGTCAAACAGGTTGCGCGGGAATGCGGCTTTGCGCTGGCAGGCATCGCGCGCGCCGTGCCGGCGGCTGAAGCGGCGTACTTCCATGACTGGGTCGACGCCGGGTTCGCCGGTGCGATGGGCTACCTGACCGACCACCGGGCGGGGGTCCGCGACGATCCGCGCCACCTGCTGCCTTCGGCGCGCTCCGTCCTCTGCGTGGCCAAGCTCTACAACACGCCGCCGGCCGCGAGTGCCGATACGATCCCGGCGGGCCACGGATGGGTCTCGCGCTACGCCTGGGGCGAAGACTACCATGAGGTCATCCGGCGCGACCTGGAGCAGGTCGTTGAACGGCTGCGCGCGGCGAGTCCGGAGCCGTTCGAGGCCCGTATCTGCGTCGACACGGCGCCGTTGCTCGAACGTGCGTACGCCCAGGCGGCCGGCCTCGGCTGGATCGCCAAGAATACGTGTCTGATCAACGAAGACATCGGCTCGTGGGTATTCCTGGGCGAAGTGCTCCTGTCGCTGGATCTCGATTCTGACGTCCCGCCGCCGGACCGCTGCGGAACCTGCACGCGCTGTATCGACGCCTGCCCCACGCAGGCCATCGTTCCCACGGGCCGCGTCCCGGAGTGGGCGCTCGACGCGCGGCGCTGCATCTCTTACTTCACGATCGAGTTGCGCGGCAACATCCCCGACGAGCACCGGGGCGGCATGGGAAACCACATCTTCGGGTGCGACGTCTGTCAGGACGTGTGTCCGTGGAACCGCCGGGCGCCGGTGACGGCCGACGCGGCCTTCGCGCCCACGCACTTTGCCCCGCCACTCGAAGAGCTCGGCGTACTTCCGCCCGAAGAATTTCGCGCCCGCTTCCGCCACAGTCCCGTGACTCGCGCGCGCTACCGCGGCTTCCTGCGCAACGTCGCCATCGCGATGGGCAACAGCGGCGAAGCCCGCTTCCGCGAGCCCTTGGAGCGGCTTGCCTCGTCGGACGATCCGGTAGTGGCGCGCCACGCGCACTGGGCGCTGGGCCGTATCCTGGAGGAACAGACAGCATGACGTTTCGAATCGCACTGCTGGCGTCGGTTGCCGGTGTCCTCGCCGCGCAGACGGGCGACCCGCTCGCCAAGGGACTGGCGCATTTCTACAACCTCGAATATGACCAGGCCGAAGCCGAGTTCAGGCGGGAGATCCGGGACAAGCCGGCCGAGCCAGGACCGCACAACCGCCTCGCACAGGCGATCCAGTTTCGCGAACTGTACCGCAACGGCGCGCTCGAGAGCGAACTGGTCAGCGGCAGCAATTCGTTCCTGCGCCGCCCGAAGGTGGAGGCGACTCCGGAGATCGAAAAGCAGTTCTTCGACGCGATCGAGAAGGCGATGTCGCTGGCGCAGGCCCGTCTCGACAAGAACCCGAACGACACCGAGGCGCTCTATTCGCTTGGCGCCGCCTACGGCTTGCGGGGCAACTGGAACTTCCTGGTGCGCAAAGCCTGGCGCGACGCGTTGCGCGACGGCACCGAGGGCCGCAAGCTGCACAACCGGGTCACCGAACTCGACCCGAACAATTACGATGCCCGTTTGATGCAGGGCGTGCATGACTACGTCGTGGGCAGCCTGCCGCTTCTCTACAAAATGATTGGCTTTCTGGTCGGCTTCCGCGGCGACAAGGACGAAGGGATCCGCACGCTGCAAGGCGTAGCCGAGAAGGGGAACCGAAACCGGGTGGATGCCCAGGTGTTCCTGCTCGCCTTGTACCGCCGTGAGAACCGCTGGAAGGATGCCGGGCCCCTGCTCGACCGGCTGATCGCGAATTATCCTCGCAACCATCTGTTCCGCTTCGAGCTGGCGCAAATGCACTCAGCGCTGGGCAACAAGGAACAGGCTCTAGCCGCGATCCGCGAGGTCGAACGGCTGAAGAGTTCCGGAGCCCCAGGCTATGCCAAGCTCCCGGAGGGAAAGATCCTTTACCAGAAAGCGACCATTCAGTTCTGGTATCGCGACTACCAGGAGTCCCTGCAGAACTTCCGGAGGATTGAGCAGAACGTCGACGACCTGGATCTGAATATGGGGGTCCTGACGCTGATGAGGATCGGCCAGATTCACGATGTGCTCAATCAGCGGGAACAGGCCGTCGCCGCCTACCGCCGGGCGATCGCGTTCGCGCCCGAGGCGGAGGCGGCGAAGGAGTCGCGGCGGTACCTGTCGTCGCCCTACCGCCGGGAATCGAGCTAGACGTCAGATCACCGTTTCCCTTACGCCCGGCTTCGACAACGAGTCCGGTGCGTCGGTCTTTGGCAGCCAGCGGGCCAGGCGCCGCTTCTCGGCTGCGAGGTCCCGCCTCGACGCGAGATTCGTCCACTCCATCGGATCGGCCTGCCGGTCGTACAGTTCCTCGCTGCCGTCGGCATACCGGATGTACCGCCAGCGCTCGTCCCGGACGGCGTGATTGCCGCGCAAGTATGTCGTCAGAACCGGGCGATCCCATGGCGCGGCCGGATTCCGGAGCAGCGGCATCAGGGACTGCCCCTCCAACTCGCGGCGCGCCGGCAGACCGCACACCTGGTTCAGCGTCGGATAGATGTCGATCAGGCTGACCGGACGCCCGCACCTGCCTCCCGGCTGCGGGACCCCCGGGGCGGCCATCATCAGGACGCATCGCGTTGCCTCCTCCCAGAGCGCGAACTTGCGCCAGTGGTGCTTCTCGCCGAGATGCCAGCCGTGGTCGCTCCAGAGCACGACGGCCGTGTTCTTCGCCATCGGCCCGGCATCGAGCGCGTCCAGGACCCGGCCCAGCATCGCGTCGGCGAACGTGATCGAAGCCAGGTATCCCTGGATGGCCTTCTTCCACTGCCCATGCTCGATCACCTTCCGGTGGTCGCCCTCGGGACGCGCGATCTTGCGTCCCATAGGCGGGACATCGTCGAGGTCGTCTTCCTTCACCGAAGGCAACTCGATCCGGTCCAACGGATACATGTCGAAGTACTTCGGCGGCACGTACCAGGGCAGGTGCGGGCGGTAGAACCCGCAGCCCAGAAAAAGCGGCTGCTCGTGCCGCCGGCTGAGCTGTTCGGACACCCAGGTGGCCACCTTCCAATCCCCCATCTCGCGTTCATTGATGTGGACGGGGCCCCAATCGAAGTGGCTCGTGTCCGGGATCCCGTTAAGCGGGCGGCGCGGCGGCGCTGGATCCGCGGGCTTATTCTGCTCCTGCGAGGGGAAGTAGTCGTCCCACGAAGCCGGGTCGGGAAATGGCGAATGATAGATCTTGCCTGCGCCCACCGCCCGGTAGCCGTTCGCCTTGAAATGCTGCGAGAGCGTCACCGCGCGGCGCAGGACCGGCGACTCCCGGAAGGGCTGACTGTTCGTGTAGACCCCTGAGGTCGAAGGCCGGATTCCGGTCATCAGGCTGGCGCGCGAAGCGTTACATAGCGGCGCATTGCAGTGGGCGTTGGTGAACAGGACGCCCCGGGCCGCGAGCCTGTCCAGATTCGGGGTCTTCACCCCTGCGTATCCTCCCAGACAGCCGATCCAGTCGTTCAGATCGTCCACCGAGACAAACAGGACGTTCGGACCTCCCTGCGCGCGGGCGGAACGCGTCAGGCCAGCAAGCGAGGCGGCCAGGAACCGGCGGCGGCTGAAGTGCTGGATCTCCATGGTTCCAATGATGATACTCCAACCTCGCGGCGAGGCGGCGAATTCTCGTTAGTCCTTATTCATGAACCACTTACAATGTCAATTTCCTTGACTGCTTCGGGCTTTGAATGGTACCTAGGGAGACACGTAGTTTCAGATTCCGGCCTGTCTGGACCTCTTGTCCGGGCGGGTCTGTCAGGGGCAATTTCAATCATTCGACTGAGGAAACGCAACTTGCAACAGACTGCATCATGGCGAAACCAGCCTCGCAGCGGCAGGCAGTGGTTGGCACTCGTGGCCACGCTGATCCTGGTTCTCGCGCCCGGGCTGTGGGGCCAATCGACGACGCAAGCCATTCAAGGTCTGGTGACCGACACGACCGGAGCGGTGGTGGCGGGCGCCAAGATCACGATTACGAACATCCAGACCGGTATCACCCGAACGGTCGAGACCAACCAGACCGGCAACTACAGCTTCCCGCTGGTGCCGGTCGGCAACTATAACGTCCGTTCGGAACTGGACGGGTTCCGCACCGAGACCGTCACCAACCTGCGTGTCGATACCGGCGCCCAGATCCGCCAGGACTTCCGGCTCCAGATCGGCCAGGTGACCGAGACGATCGAGGTCGCGGCCAGCGCGGTGACTCTCGAGACCGAAAACGCCACACTTGGCGCGGTCATCGAAAACCGGCGCATCATCGAACTGCCGCTCAACGGCCGCAACGTCCAGAACCTCGCCGTGCTCGTGCCCGGCGTCCAGTTCGGCGAGCGGACGGGTCGCGGCGACGGTTCGGGTGGGTTCCCGATTCCTGGGCAAGGCTTCTCGGTGTCGGCCAACGGCCAGCGCGAGACCTACCAGACCATTTCACTGGACGGCGTGGACGCGAAGGATCCGCGCATCCACATTGCCAACTTCGTGCCCTCGATTGAGGCCATCGAAGAGTTCAAGATCCAGACCAACACGTATTCAGCCGAAATCGGCTTCGGCGGCGGCGCGAACGTGAACATCACGATGAAGAGCGGCACCAACCAGTTGCACGGGACGTTCTTCAACTTCCTGCGCAACGACGCCTTCGACGCCGAGAACTACTTCCTCAACTTCGAGCGTCCGGCGAGCGCCGAGCGGGCTAAGAAGAACAAGCTGCGCCAGAACCAGTATGGGTTCGTGATGAGCGGTCCGGTGCTGATTCCGGGTGTCTACAACGGCAAGAACAAGACGTTCTGGGCGTTCAACTACGAAGGCCGGCGGACGCGGGAAGGCGTCGTCTCGACCGAGTGGTGGCCCAGTAACCAGTTCCGCCAGGGCGATTTTTCGTCCGTGCAGTTCGGCGCGTTCGACATCAACCGGCGTTTCCGCAACCCGATCCTGATCTACGATCCGTTCACGGGCGATCCATTCCCGAACAACCGGATTCCAACGTCGCGGCTGCATCCGGGTGCGCAGAACATTCTGAACCTGTACGTGCCGCAGCCGATGTTCCTGCAGGAAGATCCGCTGGACTTCACCGCCCGCCAGGCTGTGAACCAGCCGGTGGACGTGAACACGTTCTTCACGCGCATCGATCACAACTTCAGCGACAGGGACCGGATCTTCGGCCGTTTGGCGTGGGACCGGTCGGGGCGTGAGAACAACTACATCAACCCCAACCTGCCGGTGGTCGTGGATCATGCGGTGACGAATCTCGCCACGCAGTGGATTCACACGTTCAACCAGAACATGATCAACGAGTTGCGCTTCGGGTTCAACAAGTCCGACGACATCACGCGCAACCCGCGCATGTTCGACGAGAGCTTCGACATGGACGCTCTCGGAGTGGGCGAGTTCCGGATTGCCGGCGACGGCAACCGCAAGCTGCGGTTGAACGAGCAGGGCATCCCGCAGATGAACGGCATCGGGTTCGCGATGCTGGAGCGGACGGCGGGCAACGGGTTCGACAACATGACCACGTTGCAGATGGGCAACCACGTCTCCTGGATCAAGGGCCGGCACAACCTGAAGTTCGGCGGCGAAGGGTACATCATCCGGATGGACCGCGGCGCTGCGAACCTGGCGGAAGGCGCGCTGGACTTTTCTGCGCTGCAGACTGGCCATGGCTTCGCATCGTTCCTGATGGGACTGCCGGACCAGACGCGTACACCGGAAGGTCTGCCGTTCACGATTCCGGCGTCGAACCGGTTGGGCTTCTACATTCACGACGACTGGAAGGTGACTTCCCGGTTGACCGTGAACATCGGCATGCGGTTTGACTACGTCGGGGTGCCGTGGGACCGTCAAGGTCTGTGGCGGACTCTGTCCTTCCCGGGTGACCGCGTCGACGTGGACGGCGGGCAGGGGTTCACCAAGCCGAACGGGCAGGTGATTCCAATCATTTCGCCGCCGCATGTGGACGAGCGTGGCGCGGTGAAGCTGTTCGACCAGGACGTGCGGTTCTTCATGCCGCGCGTGGGTATCGCCTACCGTCCGACGGACAAGTGGGTGATCCGTACGGGCGCGGGGTGGTATGACAACATCAACCACCTGAACACGTTCACGATCTTCAACCTGATGCCGCCGAAGGCGGGCAACCAGATCTTCAACACGCAGACCGTGCCGGCGCGGACGATTCCAGTGGTGGGATTGAACGGGAACACGTTCAACGTGCAGACGCGGCGGTACACGCCGACGTCGAACATCCTGTCGATGGACGATCCGTTCCTGACGCGGGTGGCGGGAGCGGCGGCGGTGGTCCGGCCGACGAACGTGATTGGTTCGCCGACGGACTACAACGACGGTTCGGTGTGGAAGTGGAGTTTGGACATCCAGCGCGAGTTGCCGTTCCAGTCGTCGTTGACCGTTGGGTACGCCGGCAGCAAGGGCTACCACGTGGGTAACTCGGTGGGGAACTACAACGATCCGGCGACGCCGTCGGTGGCGTTCAACCAGAACAACCGCCGGTGGACGGAGTTCTTCGATCCAGCCGCGCCGGAACGGGGTGTCCAGGCCCTGGGCAACATTCGCTACATCGACTCCTACGGTGAATCGTTCTACCACGGTTTGCAGATGAAGTACGACAAGCGCACCACCCGTGGTCTGACGTTTGGCTTGGCCTACACCCTGAGCAAGGTGCACGGGGATGGGGAGTCGGGCGGGCAGGAAGGCGTCGGTTTCCAGGAGCCGTTCAACCGCAAGGGATCGCGCGGTCTGATGCGTTTTGACCAGACGCACCGCACGGTGGCTCACTTCGTGTGGGATCTGCCGGGCAGCAACCTGACGGGGCCGCTGAAGCACATCGTCGGTGGCTGGCAGGCCAACGGCATCGTCACGATCTCCTCTGGTATGCCGTTCACGGTCAACCAGGGTGTGGGCGACCTCGGCATGGCGGCGGGACCGGTCCGGCCGGACGCCGTTGGCGCGTGGGAGCTTGACGAGCCGACCCGCCGGCAGGCCTACAATCCGCAGGCGTTCCAGCGCGTGACCTGCCAGTTGCAGGCGACCCGTCCGGAACTGTGCCGGTTTGGCAACGCAGGCTACAACATCCTGCGGGGTCTGGGGCAGCGCAATGCGGATTTCTCGATGTACAAGAACATCACGTTCACCGAGCGTTTCCGGGCGCAATTCCGCTGGGAAGCGTACAACGTGATGAATACGCCGTGGTTTGGCAACCCGGGCGGCATCAGCTTCTCGACGGCCAACCAGATCGTCCCGGATGGTCCTCGCGACGGGGAAATCCGCAGCCTGTGGACGCCGATGCGGCGCATGCAGTTGGGTCTGAAGCTGTTCTTCTAGGCCTCGTCTGAAACCAAACAGCCCCCGGTCCGCTCGGACCGGGGGCTTTTTCTGTTTATGGGGTCCAGAGATGGCGGTTGGCAAATGCGCGGCCGGAGCCGGATTTCAGGTAACGCTCGAATTGGGCTGCCTGGGTGCGGGTGCAGAAGGCTACGTAGGTGACCAGACGCCAGGGGCGGAACTTGGATGTGTGCGGGACCCCCCCTTCGTTGTGCTTGGCGAGGCGGGCTTTGAGATCGCTGGTGAGGCCGATGTAACGCTGGCCGGGGTGGGATTGGCTTTGAAGGAAGTAAACGTAATGCATGGGCTTGCCCGCCGAAGCCTTGGCGAAGGCGGGAGCAGGTAGACGTAATGCATGCAAGAGCCCGCCGCCGCTCCTTCGGAGCTATGGCGGGCAGCCTTCGTCAAGGCTACGGCTTGCCAGCCGTAGCCTTGGCGAAGGCTGGTGGAGGCGGCGGGAGTCGAACCCGCGTCCGAGAAAGCCTGCCCTGAAAAGCCTACGTGCGTAGCCGCCTCAAAGATCTCAGCCGGACGCCTCAGAAGCGGCAAGACGACGCCCAACCCAGCCCGATTGATCTCGGCCTGCTGCTCCGGACAGAAGCTCTCGGCCTATCCCGCGAGATGACACCCGACCCCTACCGTGCGAGCCCGGCAGGGCGAGCGGCTACCTAAAAATTAGGCAGCGTATGCAAACTGCGTATCGTTGGCAGTTATGGTTTTCCGATCGTTTTACGGGAGCTCGGAACCCGGCACGCCTTTCCAGAACAGTCACAATCCCGTCGAATCCGTTGCGCCCCCCTTCCCCACCATTTTAGCATCGTAAGACATGCACCGCGCTCTCGCTCTCGCCTGTCTGGCGCTGCCCGCCCTGGGCTCCGGAGCCACTCCCATGACCGAAGAACTCGCCGGACGTTTCGCCGCCCTTGCCTTGGCCTGCGTCCACCGTGAGTATCCCAACAAAATCTCGCACATGATGCTCTCCGACGCCGACGTCGCCCCAGCCCGCCTGCTCACCCCCGCCTTCTACGGCTGCCTCGACTGGCATTCCGCCGTCCATGGACACTGGCTGCTTGCCCGGCTCGCCCGCCTCTACCCGGAAGCACCGTTCGCCGCCGCCGCGCGGTCGGCGCTTGCCACCAGCCTGACACCCGCCAAGATCGCCCAGGAAGCCCGCTACGTGAGCGGCGGCGGACGCTCGAGCTTTGAGCGCCCCTACGGCCTCGCCTGGCTGCTCCAGCTTTCGCTCGAACTGCACGAGTGGAATACCCCGCACGCCCGCCGCTGGCGGCAGATCCTCGTACCGCTCGAAGCCGCTGTGCGGGAGAGCCTCGCGCGCTGGCTGCCCCAGTTGTCCCACCCGGTGCGAACCGGCGAGCACAGCCAAAGCGCGTTCGCCCTTGGCCTCATGCTCGATTGGGCGCGCGGCACGGGCGAAGCGCCGTTTGCCACGCTCGTCGAGGGCCGCATCCGGGCGTTTTACCTCAACGACCGGAACTGCCCGCTCGCTTACGAACCCGGCGGCGAGGATTTTCTCTCGCCCTGCCTCGCCGAAGCCGACGCGGTGCGCCGTGTCCTGCCCCCGGAGGAGTTCGCGCGCTGGTTCGACGCGTTCCTGCCGGATGTGCGGCTGCTACCCGAGCGCGTTACCGACCCCGGGGACGGCAAGCTGGCCCACCTCGACGGCCTGAACCTCAGCCGTGCCTGGATGCTGGAAGGCATCGCGGCGGGCTTGCCCCAGGGACATCCCCGCCGTACGCCACTGCTGCGGCTGGCGGGGGCGCACCGGGGGCCCGGCCTGGCGTCGGTGACGAGCGAGCGCTACGAGGGCGCGCACTGGCTCGGCAGCTTTGCTACGTACCTGATGACTGGCCGCGCTCTGCCGCGCTGAACTCGGACAGGGTGTACAGAGCGGCCAGCGGGCAGCCGGCGGCGGCCAGGTTCTCGCGCGCGCCCATCTCGCGGTCGACCACGCAGAGCGCTCCCAGCACCCGGTACCCCGCCTCGCGCACTCGCTCGACCGCCTTGATGGTCGAGCCGCCCGTCGTGCAGACGTCGTCCAGCACCACGACGTCCGCGGGGGCGCTCACCGGACCCTCGATGTAGCGCATCGTGCCGTGGCTCTTCGGCTCCTTGCGCACGACGAAGGCATCGACTGACGTGGCCGTCCGCGCACTCTCGTGAGCGATGGCCATGGCGATGGGGTCGGCGCCCAGCGTCAGGCCGCCCACGGCTGCCGGACGCCACCCTTCGGCCGCCAGCTTCTCCAGCAGGAGCCGCCCGATGAGCGGCATCGCTTCGGCGCGATAGGCGGTCTGCTTGACGTCGACGTACACGTTGCTCTTCTGCCCGGACGCCAGGGTGAACTCCCCGAAGCGGACAGAGTACTGGCTCAGAAGCGCGCGCAGGCGCTCACGATCGGTGTCTGGCATGGATCCGGTCCTTCAGTATACCGGATACACTGAAAGCAGGCCCCATGCGCCCCCTCGTTGTTGTCCTTCTTGCCGTTTTCCCGCTTGCGGCGCAAACCGACCTCGGCCAGATGCTCCCGGAGGGCGGAACCATCCGCCTGACCGCCTTTGGCGATTTTGGCGACCTCAAGCATTCACCCCAAACGGTCGCTGACGCCATGTACCGGCGGCACCAGCAGCAGCCGTTCGCGCTGGGGGTGACCCTGGGCGACAATTTCTACCCCAGGGGCGTGAAGTCGGTCGACGATCCGAAATGGACGCGGATCTGGGAGGATCTATACGCCCGGTTCGGCATCGTCTTCTACGCTGCTCTTGGGAACCATGACTATAAGGGCAACGAACAGGCCCAGATCGACTACGCGGCCCGCAGCCGGAGCTGGGAGATGCCCGCGCGTTACTATACGTACGCCGCCGGTCCTGCACGCTTCCTCGCGCTCGATACCACCGAGTGGGATGACGCGCAGCGTGCGTGGCTCGACCGGGAACTGGCTTCCAAGCCCGCGCCTTGGCGGATCGTGTATGGCCACCACCCAGTGTTCACCTATGGCCGGCACCGCCGCGGCAAGCAGGTCGCGCGGATGGAGCGGGAACTGCTGCCGCTCCTGGCCCGGCACGGCGTCCGGCTGTACCTGAGCGGCCACGACCACGACTTCCAGCACCTGCGCGAGGCCGGCATCGACTTCTTCATCTGCGGCGGAGGCGGAACCAAGCTGCGCAAGGCCCGGTCCGGGCCCCGGACGGTCTTCGCCGCCAGCCAGCACGGGTTTTGCGAAGTGGAGGCGGGTCCGGAGGCGCTCGATGTCCGGATTTTCAACACTGCGTCAGGTCTCCTCCACGCGACGCGCATCCCCCACCGCTGATGGGGCATTTCCCCCGATTCAGGACGAACCGGCAGCGCGAGCCGCCATCAAGTCCGTGATTTCCCACAGTCTGCCGGATTGGCACGCGGCGTGCCGATAAGAAGGCATGGCATACGTAATCACTGAAGGCTGCACCAAAGACGAACTGTGCATCGAAGCCTGCCCCGTCGATTGCATCGCGCCCAAGACGGGCGATCCGCGGTTTGAGGAGGAGACACAGTTGTATGTTCACCCGGACGATTGCATTGACTGCGGGGCTTGCGTGCCGGTATGCCCGACTGGCTCGATCATGCCGCTCGAAAGCGTCCCGCCGGAGATGGCGTCCTACATTGAGAAGAACGCTGCGTACTTTCAGTAGCATCCCCGTCCACTGCCCAGGATAGGGCCTGCCCAGCCGTTGCGTCGCACTTGGGGCGACCGGAACCGGCGGCCGGGTGGGCCCACATCCTACTTCCTTTACATTAAAATTTATTCCTTCCCTCTTGCTGCGCAGGCAACTTTCACCCTATAATCAGCCAATCAAACCGTTAACATTCATCCATGTTCGTACCGGGCTGGGTGAGAGGGGTTATGCGTGCAGTTTCTGAAAGACTACAAACAACTTAGGGTGCTTCTTCTCTGCCTCCTGCTAGCGTCACTGCCGGCCGCTGCGCAGTCCACGACTCAAGCGATTCAGGGCCTCGTGACCGACACCACTGGAGCGGTGGTGGCAGGAGCGAGAATCACGATTACCAACATCCAGACCGGCGTCACCCGCTCGGTCGAAACCAACCAGACCGGCAACTACAACTTTCCGCTGGTGCCGGTCGGCAACTATAACGTCCGTTCGGAACTGGACGGGTTCCGCACCGAGACCGTCACCAACCTCCGCGTCGACACCGGCTCCCAGGTGCGCCAGGACTTCCGGCTCCAGATCGGCGCCGTCACCGAGACCATCGAGGTCGCGGCCAGCGCGGTCACCCTCGAGACCGAAAACGCAACGCTCGGTGCGGTCATCGAGAACCGGCGCATCATCGAACTGCCGCTCAACGGCCGCAACGTCCAGAACCTCGCCGTGCTCGTACCCGGCGTCCAGTTCGGCAACCGCACTGGCCTCGGCGACGGCGGTGGTGGGTTCCCGATTCCTGGGCAAGGCTTCTCGGTGTCGGCCAACGGCCAGCGCGAGACCTACCAGACCATTTCACTGGACGGCGTGGACGCGAAGGATCCGCGCATCCACATTGCCAACTTCGTGCCCTCGATTGAGGCCATTGAAGAGTTCAAGATCCAGACCAACACGTATTCAGCCGAAATCGGCTTCGGCGGTGGCGCGAACGTGAACATCACGATGAAGAGCGGTACCAACCAGTTGCACGGGACGTTCTTCAACTTCCTGCGCAACGATGCCTTCGACGCCGAGAACTACTTCCTCAACTTCGAGCGCCCGGCGGATGCCGAGAGGGCGAAGAAGAACAAGCTGCGCCAGAACCAGTATGGCTTCGTGATGAGCGGGCCGGTGCTGATTCCCGGCGTGTACAACGGCAAAAACAAGACGTTCTGGGCGTTCAACTACGAAGGCCGGCGGACGCGCGAAGGGGTCGTCTCGACCGAGTGGTGGCCCAGCAACGAGTTTCGCCAAGGCGACTTTTCGTCAGTGCAGTTCGGGGCGTTCGACGTCAACCGGAGCTTCCGCAACCCGATTCTGATCTACGATCCATTCACGGGCGATCCGTTCCCGAACAACCGGATTCCGGCGTCGCGGCTACATCCGGGCGCACAGAATATCCTCAACCTGTACGTGCCGCAGCCGATGTTCATCCAGGACGATCCGCTGGACTTCACAGCGCGTCAGGCGGTGAACCAGCCGGTGGACGTGAACACGTTCTTCACGCGAGTCGATCACAACTTCAGCGACAGGGACCGCATTTTCGGTCGTTTGGCGTGGGATCGTTCGGGGCGTGAGAACAACCACATCAATCCGAACCTGCCGGTGGTCGTGGACCACGAGGTGACAAACCTCGCCACGCAGTGGATTCACACGTTCAACCAGAACATGATCAACGAGTTCCGTTTCGGGTTCAACGAGTCCAACGACATCACGCGCAACCCGCGCATGTTCGATCCGAGCTTCGACATGGACGCTCTTGGAGTGGGCGAGTTCCGGATTGCCGGCGACGGCAACCGCAAGCTGCGGTTGAACGAGCAGGGGATTCCGCAGATGACAGGCATCGGCTTCACGATGCAGGAGCGGACGGCGGGCAACGGGTTCGACAACATGAACACATTCCAGTTCGGCAACCACGTGTCGTGGATCAAGGGCCGTCACAATCTGAAGTTTGGCGGCGAAGGGTACATCATCCGGATGGACCGCGGCGCTGCGAACCTGGCGGAGGGCGCGCTGGACTTTTCTGCGCTGCAGACGGGCCACGGGTTCGCGTCGTTCCTGATGGGCCTGCCGAACCAGACGCGGACGCCGGAAGGACTGCCGTTCACGGTACCGGCATCGAACCGGTCGGGCTTCTACATTCACGACGACTGGAAGGTGACTTCCCGGTTGACGGTGAACGTCGGCCTGCGGTTTGACTACATCGGTGTGCCGTGGGATCGCCAGGGTCTGTGGCGGACATTGTCGCTGCCTGGAGATCGGGGCGAAACGGGATTCACCAAGCCGGACGGAACGGTGATTCCTGTGATCTCGCCGGCGCACGTCGACGAGCGTGGCGCGGTGAAGTTGTTCGACCAGGACGTGCGGTTCTTCATGCCGCGCGTGGGTATCGCCTACCGTCCGACGGACAAGTGGGTGATCCGTACGGGCGCGGGGTGGTATGACAACATCAACCACCTGAACACGTTCACGATCTTCAACCTGATGCCGCCGAAGGGCAACCAGATCTTCAACACGCAGACCGTGCCGGCACGGACGATTCCAGTGGTGGGATTGAACGGGAATACGTTCAACGTGCAGACGCGGCGGTACACGCCGACGTCAAACATCCTGTCGATGGACGATCCGTTCCTGACGCGGGTGGCGGGAGCGGCGGTGGTCCGGCCGACGAACGTGATTGGTTCGCCGACGGACTACAACGACGGTTCGGTGTGGAAGTGGAGTTTGGACGTCCAGCGCGAATTGCCGTTCCAGTCGTCGTTGACGGTTGGGTATGCCGGCAGCAAGGGCTACCACGTGGGCAACTCGGTGGGGAACTACAACGATCCGGCGACGCCGTCGGTAGCGTTCAGGCAGGACAACCGGCGCCGGACGGAGTTCTTTGATCCGGCGCTCCCTGAGAGGGGCGTGCAGGCCCTGGGCAATATCCGCTACATCGACTCGTACGGGGAGTCGTTTTACCACGGCTTGCAGGTGAAGTACGACAAGCGGACGACGCGCGGCCTGACGATGGGCGTGGCGTATACGCTGAGCAAGGTGCACGGGGACGGGGAGTCCGGCGGCCAGGAGGGCGTCGGCTTCCAGGATCCGCTCGACCGCCGTGGCTCGCGCGGTCTGATGCGCTTTGACCAGACGCACCGCACGGTGGCTCACTTCGTGTGGGATCTGCCGGGCAGTAACCTGACGGGGCCCATGAAACACATCCTCGGCGGCTGGCAGGCCAATGGGATCCTGACGATGGCGTCAGGCTTCCCATTCACCGTGAATCAAGCTGCCTCCAACATCGGCATGGCCTCGGGACCGGTGCGGCCCGACGTCGTGGGCGAGTGGGAACTCGACGAGCCGAACCGTAAGCGCATGTTCAATCCTCAGGCGTTCCAGCGGGTGACCTGCCAGTTGGCGGATCGTCCGGAACTGTGCCGATTTGGCAGCGCGGGCTACAACGTCCTGCGCGGCCTGGGCCAGCGCCAGGGGGATTTCTCAATGTACAAGAACATCACGTTCACCGAGCGGTTCCGGGCGCAGTTCCGCTGGGAAGCGTATAACGTGTTCAACACGCCGTGGTTCGGCAACCCGGGTGGCATCAGCTTCTCGACGGCGAACCAGATCGTGCCGGACGGTCCTCGCGACGCCGAGAGCCGCAGCCTGCGCGTACCCATGCGGCGTATGCAACTCGGCCTGAAACTGTTCTTCTAAGGCCATCACCCCAGCGCTTGGGATGCCGGTCCGACAGTACTAGGACCGGCATCCCAGAAAACCGGGAAAGGAGGGAAACGACAGGTCAAGAAGGCTGCCAACAACCTAAATAACCAACAAGATACCACCTGCTGGAGTCACACTCCGGCCGCATGGCGCTTGCTTTCTCTTCATTAAAAAGAATCTGCCACGCTTGAATCCGGGTCTGCTGACCGCCTATAATCGACCCCATCGGCTTAACTTTGTTCAACCAGCAAAGCTGAGTCCTGTTAGAGGGGTTTAACGAACTTGAAACAACTGAGATTCTGCTTGGCCTTGCTTGCGTGCCTGGTCCTTGCGCTGACGCCTGCCGTCGCGCAATCCACCACGCAGGCCATTCAAGGTCTGGTGACCGACACGACCGGAGCGGTGGTGGCGGGCGCCAAGATCACGATTACGAACATCCAGACCGGTATCACCCGTACGGTCGAAACCAACCAGACCGGCAACTACAACTTCCCGCTGGTGCCGGTCGGCAACTATAACGTCCGTTCGGAACTGGACGGGTTCCGCACCGAGACCGTCACCAACCTCCGCGTCGACACCGGCGCTCAGGTCCGTCAGGACTTCCGGCTCCAGATCGGCCAAGTGACCGAGACGATCGAGGTCGCGGCCAGCGCGGTGACGCTCGAGACTGAAAACGCGACGCTCGGCGCGGTCATCGAGAACCGGCGCATCATCGAACTGCCGCTCAACGGCCGCAACGTCCAGAACCTCGCCGTGCTTGTGCCCGGCGTCCAGTTCGGCAACCGGACCGGTCTTGGTGATGGTTCGGGCGGGTTCCCAATTCCTGGGCAGGGCTTCTCGGTGTCGGCCAACGGCCAGCGCGAGACCTACCAGACGATTTCGCTCGACGGCGTGGACGCCAAAGATCCGCGCATCCACATCGCCAACTTCGTGCCCTCGATCGAGGCCATCGAAGAGTTCAAGATCCAGACCAACACCTACTCGGCCGAAGTCGGCTTCGGCGGCGGCGCGAACGTGAACATCACGATGAAGAGCGGCACCAACCAGTTGCACGGGACGTTCTTCAACTTCCTGCGCAACGATGCCTTCGACGCCGAGAACTACTTCCTCAACTTCGAACGTCCGGCGGGCGCAACGCGGGCCCAGAAGAACAAGCTACGGCAGAACCAGTTTGGGTTCGTAATGAGCGGGCCGGTGTTGATCCCGGGCGTCTACAACGGCAAGAACAAGACGTTCTGGGCGTTCAACTACGAAGGCCGGCGGACGCGCGAAGGGGTCGTCTCGACCGAGTGGTGGCCCAGCAACGAGTTTCGCCAAGGCGACTTTTCGTCGGTGCAGTTCGGCGCCTTCGACGTGAATCGCGCCTTCCGGAACCCGATTCTGATCTACGATCCGTTTACGGGCGATCCGTTCCCGAACAACCGGATTCCGGCATCGCGGCTGCATCCGGGCGCGCAGAACGTTCTGAACCTGTACGTGCCGCAGCCGATGTTCATCCAGGACGATCCGCTGGACTTCACAGCGCGTCAGGCGGTGAACCAGCCGATCGACGTGAACACGTTCTTCACGCGCATCGACCACAACTTCAGCGATAAGGACCGTATCTTCGGCCGCCTCGCGTGGGACCGGTCGGGCCGCGAGAACAACCACATCAACCCGAACCTCCCGGTGATCGTGGACCACGAGGTGACGAACCTCGCGACGCAGTGGATTCACACGTTCAACCAGAACATGATCAACGAGTTCCGTTTCGGGTTCAATGAGTCTAACGACATCACGCGCAACCCGCGCATGTTCGACCCCACGTTCGACATGGACGCCCTCGGAGTGGGCGAGTTCCGGATTACCGGCGACGGCAACCGCAAGCTGCGGTTGAACGAGCAGGGCATCCCGCAGATGAACGGCATTGGGTTCACGATGCTGGAGCGGACGGCGGGCAACGGGTTCGACAACATGAACACGTTCCAGTTCGGCAACCACGTGTCGTGGATCAAGGGCCGTCACAATCTGAAGTTTGGCGGCGAAGGCTACATCATCCGGATGGACCGCGGCGCGGCGAACCTGGCGGAAGGCGCGCTGGATTTCTCGCCGCTGCAGACGGGCCATGGGTTCGCGTCGTTCCTGATGGGCCTGCCGAACCAGACGCGGACGCCGGAAGGACTGCCGTTCACGATTCCTGCATCGAACCGGTCGGGCTTCTACATTCACGACGACTGGAAGGTGACTTCCCGGTTGACGGTAAACGTCGGCTTGCGGTTTGACTACGTCGGTGTGCCGTGGGACCGTCAGGGTCTGTGGCGGACATTGTCGCTGCCTGGAGATCGGGGCGAGACGGGATTCACCAAGCCGGACGGAACGGTGATTCCTGTGATCTCGCCGGCGCATGTCGACGAGCGTGGCGCGGTGAAGCTGTTCGACCAGGACGTGCGGTTCTTCATGCCGCGCGTGGGTATCGCCTACCGTCCGACGGACAAGTGGGTGATCCGTACGGGCGCGGGGTGGTATGACAACATCAACCACCTGAACACGTTCACGATCTTCAACCTGATGCCGCCGAAGGCGGGCAACCAGATCTTCAACACGCAGACGGCGCCGGCGCGGACGATTCCAGTGGTGGGATTGAACGGGAACACGTTCAACGTGCAGACGCGGCGGTACACGCCGACGTCGAACATCCTGTCGATGGACGATCCGTTCCTGACGCGGGTGGCGGGAGCGGCGGCGGTGGTCCGGCCGACGAACGTGATTGGTTCGCCGACGGACTACAACGACGGTTCGGTGTGGAAGTGGAGTTTGGACGTCCAGCGCGAATTGCCGTTCCAGTCGTCGTTGACGGTCGGGTATGCCGGCAGCAAGGGCTACCACGTGGGCAACTCGGTGGGGAACTACAACGATCCGGCGACGCCGTCGGTGGCGTTCAGGCAGGACAACCGGCGCCGGACGGAGTTCTTCGATCCAGCCGCGCCGGATCTGGGCGTGCAAGCGCTGGGTAACATTCGCTACATCGATTCGTACGGCGAATCGTTCTACCACGGCTTGCAGATGAAGTACGACAAGCGGACGACGCGTGGCCTGACGATGGGCGTGGCGTATACGCTGAGCAAGGTGCACGGGGACGGGGAGGCTGGCGGGCAGGAAGGCGTCGGTTTCCAGGATCCGTTCGACCGCCGTGGCTCGCGCGGTCTGATGCGTTTTGACCAGACGCACCGCACGGTGGCTCACTTCGTGTGGGATCTGCCGGGCAGCAACCTGACGGGGCCGCTGAAGCACATCATCGGTGGCTGGCAGGCCAATGGCATCGTCACGATCGCTTCCGGCTTGCCGTTCACAGTCAATCAGGCTACGGGCGATATCGGCATGGCGGCGGGACCTGTGCGCCCTGACCTTGTGGGCGAATGGGAATTGGACAGCCCGAATCGCCGCCGCATGTACAATCCGCAGGCGTTCCAGCGCGTGAGCTGTCAGTTGCAGTCAACGCGCCCGGAGCTCTGCCGGTTCGGCAACGCAGGCTACAATGTCCTGCGCGGCCTCGGCCAGCGCCAGGGGGATTTCTCGATGTACAAGAACATCACGTTCACCGAGCGGTTCCGGGCGCAGTTCCGCTGGGAAGCATACAACGTGTTCAACACGCCGTGGTTCAACAATCCCGCCGGCATCAGCTTCTCGACGGCGAACCAGATCGTGCCGGACGGCCCTCGTGACGCCGAGAGCCGCAGCCTGCGCGTTCCCATGCGGCGCATGCAGTTGGGTCTGAAGCTGTTCTTCTAGACCTCCGGATCCTTCCGGTCACCAGGGGCTGGTCCTGACCGGGCCAGCCCCTTCTTTGTGTCCTACCAGATGTAGTCCTTGGCAATCTCCCGCTTGTCGTATCCGCTCAAGACGTGCACGATGCGCAGCTTCTTCATCGTCACCGGCGACAACTGCCCGATCGGGATGTAGACGATGGTGCGTCCCATGCGGGCGGCGATGGACCGGAACACGGAGCGGGGCGGGCGCGCCGCCACGTAGACGACGTGCCGGTGGATGGAGTAATCCAGGCCGGCGAGCAGCAGCCGTTCGGGCTTCGACTCGGCAAACGCATAGTCCGGATCGGCCCAGACGTCGTACATGCGACCCGCGGGCAGGGAGAGCAGGAAACCACCGTACTCGCCGCGCCCGATCCCCGGTCCCACGAGGTGGTCGAACGGGTCGGTCGAGTAGAACGCCATGTCGGACTCGTTCTGGTGCTCTCCAAGCCAGGTGGTGAGGTAGCTGTAGCGGCCGCGGCGGTCTTCGTCGAAGATCACGACGACGGAGCCGACTTCGCCCGGCGCGGTGCGAGCCTGCCTCACGTAGATTCTGCCTTCGTGCCAGTTGCGGATCGTTTCGCGGATATCCACGCCGTCAAGCAACGAGGTGGTGAACGGCTCCACGCGGACCTGTTCTTCGGACAGCAGACTCTTCCCCTTCTTCTTGAGATACCGGCCGTAGCCTTCGATCACCAGGTCCTCTGGAGGGTAAGAACAGATGGCCGATCCGCCGGCCTGCCGGGCCCATTCCCCGGGGCTCTTCTCTTTGGGCCGCGGTTTGAGACCCGCCGGACGCATCCGCCGCTTCATGCTGGGCAGCCGCCTCCGAAGGCGCAACCTCCGGGTTTGCAGCCACACCTCCTCGCCGGACAGGTTGGCGGTGGGGAGGTCGCTTTCCGTCTGCTGCCAGGGATAACAGCCGGCAAGCTCCCAGACCTCCCACGCGTAGTTGTCGTCCACGATCGACCGCGCGGCGACGGTGATTTCGAACAGGGACGCTGTCAGGTAGCCTGAGATCAGCGCCAGGTTCCGGGTGTAGCGCGCCAGCAGCCGCCTCTGCCAGTGAGCGACGGACTCGCCCGTGTTGAGTTGGTAGGACTCTTCGGCTTCGCGCAGCAGAGACCACTGCAGGCGGCGCCGGTCCACCGCTGTCCGCTCCCGCTCGTAGGCCGCCTGGAGATAGGGCATTTCCTGCGTGATCTCGGCCAGGCAGTCGGGGTGTGGATTGATCAGCTCGACTGTGGGCACAGGCTGCGGCGGCCGCGGACGCTGCGGGCGCTCCATGGCCTTGAGCACGGGATCCAGCAGGTTCAGCGATACCACCACGGCGACGCGCGCCTCGAGATCCGCGCCGTGGAGCTTCCAGGCAATCGCCGAGGCAAGTTCCATGATGTCCATGTCGCGTGGCTGCGGACGAACGCGGTAGGCCTCCACGTAGCGGTCCAGCCCGATGGCGCCAACTGCGTAAGTGTCGGGGTAGTCGCCCGGAAGGTGCGGGCGTCCGGGGTTGTCCGGATCGACGAACACGATGGTGGCGCCGATTTCCACCGCGGTCCGCACGGCTTCTGTAAACGGATCGGCCGGCTCCACCGGGACATAAATGATGGTGTCGGGTTCGTCCGGGTCCGGGTAGACCAGAACGGTGATCTCGGGCAGCCTGGCGACGGCATCGACGTAGGGTTCCTGGAGCGGCGAGGGAAGCTCCACCGCCACGACGCCCGGCCGTTCCCGCAGAAGGACCTCCCGGGTCCGGGCGGCGAATTCGACGCGCCCCGGCACCACCGGAATGTAGAGAAAGCGGCCGCGCCGCGGGGTCCCGCCGTCCATGGTTCAACTCTTCAGATAGCGCAGGGCTTCATCGCCCAGCGTCTTCCGTATGCTGGTGACGAGCGCCGGGGCCCCACCGGTGAGCTCCCGCAGCTTGAGTGCGTAGCGCACGATGTTGATGCCGTCGCGCACCGTGTAATTCTCGTCGGCTCCGTGCGCCTTTTGGAGAAAATCGGCGACGTACTCCAGAATTTCTTCTTCCGCGAAGGGTAAATTCTCCTGAAGAATTTGGATTTCCTCGTCGCGATCCGGGAAGTCGATCCAGATCTGGGGCTGGAGCCGGGAGTGAATGTACTCGGGGAGTTCGAAGGTGGAAGCGTCGTCGTTCATCGTCGCCACGAGCCGGAAGTCCGGGTGCGCCTTGATCTTGACGCCGGCGACGATGGATTCCACGTAGCGCCGGGTATCGAGCAGCGGCGCAAGACTGGCCCAGCTCTTCTCGCTCATGCGATTGCCTTCGTCCAGAATGGCGACTCCGCCGCGCAGCATGGCTGTCACGAGCGGCGAAGCGACGTAGCGAAGCTGGCCCGCGCCTTCGATGACCGGCGTCACGAGCAGGTCTTCCGGACGCGTATCGAGGGTCGCCTGCAAGATGTAGACAGCGCGGTCCATGCGTTTCGCGGCGGCATACGCGAGCGTCGTCTTCCCCACGCCGGGCTTCCCCAGCAGCCGCGGATTCATCGGCAGGTCGCGCTCGTCGACGACCATCCAGGCGGCCAGCAACTGCCGCATCAACTCTTCCTGTCCCACCCATTGCACCGGAAGTTCATCCGGATGGGCGAGATGCAGGGTCACGCCATCGATCTGGACCGTCATACCGTTCTATTGTCCCTCAGAGCCGAGGACTTCGAGGTAGCGTTGGACGGCGCGGATGCCGTCGAAGAAGTTGGCGACGAGGAACTTCTCATTCGGTGAGTGGATGCAATCGTCGGGCAGACCGAAGCCCATGAGAACACTGGGGATTCCCAGGTGCTGGGCGAACAGTCCGGCGATCGGGATCGACCCGCCGGAACGGATGAAGACTGTCTCGCGGCCGAAGACTTCCGTCAGGGCGGAGGCCGCTGTGCGGATAAACCGGTTCTCCGGCTCGATCAGCCAGGGGGCTCCCGTGTGCAGGACGCGGACTTCGGCCTTGTATCCGGCCGGACAGGCGGCGAGGATTGCTTCGGTGAGCTGTGCGGCGGCCTCGTCCGGGTCCTGATCCGCCACCAGGCGGCTGCTGATCTTGACGGTGGCGCGGGCCGGGATGACGGTCTTGGCGCCTTCCGCGGTGAATCCTCCGCGAATGCCGTGGACCTCCACCGTGGGGCGCGCCCAGAGCCGCTCAAACAATGGGACATCGGGCTCGCCGACCAGAGCCGTCACGCCCATTTCGTGCTCCCGGTAAGCGGCCTCGTCGAAAGGCAGGCGGCTCCAGGCCTCCCGCTCGGCTGCGGATGGGGCGCGGACGCGGTCGTAGTAGCCGGGAATGCGGATCCGACCGTCGGGTCCTTTGAGAGCGCAGACGATTTCGGCAATCGCCTGGAGCGGGTTTGGCGCCGCCCCGCCGTAGACACCCGAATGCAGATCCTGGCGCGCGCCGGTCACCTCGACTTCGAGATAGACGATCCCCCGCAGCCCCACACACAGCGTCGGCAGGCCGGGAGCGAACATCTCGGTATCGCAGATCAGGGCGGCATCTGCTTGCAAAAGCGGGGGTTGCGAGGCGACGAAGCGGGAGATGTGTCCGCCACCGCTCTCCTCCTCGCCCTCGATGAGGAACCGCACGTTCACGGGGAGCCGTCCGGTGCTGCGCAGCAGGCGATTGACAGCCTTGATCAAAATGTAGGTCTGTCCCTTGTCGTCGGAGGCGCCGCGGGCGTAGAGATTCCCATCGCGAATCTCTGGTTCAAACGGCGGAGAAACCCACTCTTCGAGGGGATCGGCCGGCTGCACATCGTAATGGCCATAGAGGAGAAGTGTCGGTTTTCCCGGAGCGTGGCGCCATTCTCCATAAACCAGTGGAAAGCCTGTTTCTTCAATGAGTTGCACCTGATCCAGGCCAGCTTGGGAAAGCTCTCCGCGAACAAACTCCGCAGCCTTGTGCACGTCATTCGAGTGTTCAACCGAAGTACTAATACTAGGGATCCGAAGGAAGGCCTTCAGCCCTTCGAGATATTCGCTATGTTGTTCCACAACGGATGGATAGCAAATCCAGGTGGGATGAAGCAATGGGTACGGCGAAAAAAGGAGGAGCAACCAGCGGCTGATTGTGCTAGAATGCCAGAGTGTCAGTGAGTTGACCCAGGCTTGGCCCTGCGGAGTGAAATCCAACCGGGTGCTCCGCCGCCGGGTTCCAGAATGAATCTTGATCTTCCCCCGCCCGAAGATTCGAGCCAAACGTAGAAACAGGACATTGGACCGAAACTTGAATGCTCTCTAGATATTACTGGAGCGGCGTCGCCGTTCTTGCTGGTTTTATGGCCGCGCCCGGAACTATCGCCAACAGCGATGTTCCGGTGCACCAGGGACCGTCCATCGCGGAGATTCGCTTGAGCGATCCGCGCCTCGCACGGATTCAGGAGTTCTTCGATGCCAGGAGCGCTCCAGCCGGGCGCATCGCATCGCAGTTTCTGCGGGTCTCCGACCAACACCGCTTGGACTGGCGATTACTGCCGAGCCTGGCAATGGTGGAATCGGAAGGCGGCCTGACGGCGCAATCCAACAACTTATTCGGCTGGGAGTGCGGCCGGGCTCGTTTCGAATCCATGGAAGCGGCTGTGCACACGGTCGGAAGCCGTCTTGCCAAGTCTCCGCTCTACCGGAACAAGAGCCTCGACGCTCAGTTGACAACATTCAACCCCGTGGGCCAGTACGCCGAAGCGGTGAAGCGGATGATGCACCGGCTGTCACCGAAGCGAGATCTCTAACCCGGCTTATTCGATCAACAACAGGCCAAGATAGAGACCGCCAAAGATCAAAATCGACAGGACCGAGACTGCCACCCAGCGCAAGACCCTTTCGCGCGTCGTCACTGCGGCCTCATCGTCTTGTTTCATCCGGTCCGAAAGGCTATCAAACATCGTGAACCTCCTCGTATCGAGCCAAAAGGCCAGTATAAAGTCGGGACGACCGGAACCTACTTCAATTGTAGCCGCAAAGCGGCGCTGAGTACAGCAAAACCGGATCCTGCTATCCTCTTGTCAGGATGAGACTTCTGTGCGGGCCGCCGGGTGCTTCGGGCATTCCGGCGGCACTCGGCGGAGTGGTGACTGCCGCGGGGGCCGGGCACGCCTTCCGGCTCATCGTGCCGGCGCCAGGTCTGGCCGAGCGTGCCAGGATCGAGCTGGCCCGCCGGGGCTGCGTGGCCGACCCGGCTGCCGTCATGACCCTCGCCGAGCTGGTCGATGCCGCGGCGCCGCTCCCGGAAGCGTCCGCCGCGGACATTGAGATCGCGGTCGCCGACGCCATTGAGGAGCACGGCATCCCGGAACTTTGCCCGGTGCGGGACGCACCCGGCCTGGCGCAGACCGCAGCCGGCGCTGTGGCCGAGCTCGCAGCCCATGGCCGCGAGCCGGACGACTCCCCGCTCTCCGCCCTCTACCGCGAGGCTGCTGCCCGTCTGCGTGACCGCGGGCTCCTCCTGCGAGGGGAGCGCCAGCGGCTGGCGGCCCTATCCCTGCCTTCACACCGCGAGCCGACGTGGGTGGCGGGGTTCTTCTCCTTCTCTGATCCGGAGATGTCTGTCATCGAGGCCTTGGCGTGCCTCACTCCCTTGACCGTCGTCCTCCCCAAAACAGGGACAGACCCTATTGTCAGGCGGCTTATGGGGCTCGGGGCCAGCGCCCAGACTATTGCTTCATTGGGAGAAGCCGCGTCCGTCAGGGCGTTTCGGGCACGAACCCCCGAAGAGGAAGCACGTGAAATCGCCAGACGCATCGCCCAGGAACTGGACCGCGGCCGGCCGGCCCGGGACATCGGCGTGGCCATTCGCGGCGCCGGTCCCTGGGCCGGCGCTGTCACGGCGGCGCTGGCGCGCTTCGGGATCCCGTTCCGCAATTCCGTCCCGAGTCCGCTCGAAGGAGAAGCAGTCGCCCGCTGGCTGGTCGCCTGGGTCACGGCCTGGGAAACCGGCTGGGAACTTGGGGCCACCACCGCCGCCCTCCGGCTTGCCATTCCGCCGCCGCTAGCCGACACTCTGGACCTCACCGCCCGCGAACGGCTTCCCGCCTCCGGACTGGACACATTGCGGGAGCTCGGCGGCGAGCTTGTGGCTCCATGGCTGGACGCGTGCGCCCTCTCCGGCGAGGCGGCCGACGGATCGGCGTGGGCGCAGCGGCTCCTGGAGATTGCGCTGCGGCTACCGCCGCCGGCGGCCGAACCGGGCGATTTCGCCGCTGTCGAGCGTGTTCGGCGCGACCGGGCGGCACGACGGATGCTGGAGCGCGCCCTCGCGCGAGCCGCCGCGGCCCGATCGGGGGCTGTCCCGCTTGCCGTCTTCTGGCGCGCCGCGCGGACGGCGATCCGGCACGCGCTCGTTCACCCGGTCGATCTCCGCCGCGACGCAGTCAAGATGATGACTGTGTATGAAGCGTGCCAGTTTCCCGTCCCGTGCCTGTTTCTCTGCGGCCTCGTTGAAGGAGAGTTCCCGCGGCTCCCCGCGGCCGACCCGTTCCTCCCCGAGGCAGTGCGGCGCAGCCTCGGCTTGCCTGGAGCGGCGGAATCGGATGCGACGGAGCGCCTCCTGTTCGAGGCGGCCGCCTCGGCGGCGACCGAAGTCCTGACACTGAGCTGGTCCCAGGTGGGGACACGCGGCGGCTCCTTCCTCCCCTCCAGCCTACTCCCGGCGGGACTAACCGTCGAAGAAACAATTGCTTGCACGCGATCTCCCGCAGCCCGGCCGCCCGCTGAAAGCGGGTCTGTCCCCCTTTCCCTGCTCGCTCAACGCCACCAGCGGTTCTCGCCCAGCGGCCTGGAATGCTTCCTCGACTGCCCATTTCAGTTCTTTGGCCGGTACACGCTCCGGCTGGCGACGCGCCCCCTTCCGCCCGGCGACCGGCTCGATTTCCGCCTGCAGGGCGAAATCGTCCACACCGTTCTGGGAGCCTGGCGGAGCCTCGGGGGCGAGATCGGCGTGCACTTCGACCGCCTCTACGATGCCTTGTGCGACCGCGGAGGAGTTCCCGCGGGATTCCGCCGCATCGCGGTCCGTCTGCAAATCCGGGCGGACCTGGAGCGTTTTGCCGCCTCCGAAGAGCTGCCTCTGGGGAACCGGGTCCTCGTGGAGTGGCCGTTCGAGACGACGCTCGACACCGGGGTCCCCCTCCGCGGCCGGATCGACCGCATCGAGGTGCTCCCCGATGACCGCCTCGTGATCGTCGACTACAAGTACAGTGCGGCCCAGGGCATGCGCGAGCGCGTCAGCCGCGAGTCCGCTCTTCAGGGCGCGCTTTATACGGTTGCCGCCGAGCGCGCGCTCGGCAGACCAGCCGCGGCCATGATCTTCGCGTCGCTCAAGCGCGACGTCGCCTTCCACGGCTGGGGCGACCCCGGTGTCACAGGCCGGCTGGCGCCGATCCCGCTGGCGTGGCGCGAGGAGAGCCAAGCCAAGGCCGCCGGCGCCGCCTTCCGGATCCTCGACGGCGCAATCGCCCCGGCGCCCCGGTCTCCCGATCTGTGCCCGCGCTGCGAATTCCGCGACGTGTGCCGCTACGAAGCCTCCGCGCGGGCGGCGGGAGCGGCGGGGTAAGCCGTGCCGTTTACTCCCAGCCAGGAAGCCGCTGCCGAAGTCCTGCCGGCGCCGCAGGACACCTGTGTCGTCGCCGGCCCAGGCTCGGGGAAGACCTCGGTGCTGATCGAGCGCTACCGGCGGCTGGTCGCCTCAGGGGTGTCGCCGCTGCGCATCCTTGCCATCACATTCACCGAGAAAGCCACCAACGAGATGCGCGTCCGGCTGTTGGAGGCGTTCGCCGGGCAAGCCGATACGCTGCGAGCCATCGAACGCGCCCAGGTCTCGACGGTTCACGGTCTGTGCGCGCGTCTCCTGCGGGAGCACGCTCTGCTCGCCGGCGTCGACCCCGCGTTCCAGGTCATCGCCGAGCAGGACCTCCAGCCGCTGCTGGAGGATGTTCTCCAGAGCACGCTGGACGCTTTCTGGACGGCACATCCGCAACGCACAGAGACCCTGCTCGAAGGCATCGCGACAACCGCCGTGCCAGCAGAGCTCCTGTCCATCTACGACGCCGTGCGCGCCGCCGGACTCCCGCTCGAGAACTTGCGGCAGGCCGTGGACGACGGCTGCGGCCCCGGCTGGACCGCGGTTCTGGCCGCGCTCGACGCTGTCCCGAACGCGCCAGGCTCCGGCTGGACCGCGGGGCAACGCGAAGCCTGGAGCCGAATTGCCGCCTGGGCTGTCCGGACCCGCAATCTGGGCGCTCCCGGCGAAGAACACTTCGCCCTCGAAGGCGGACCTCCCGGCTCGCTGGCACGCGTCCCGGCGGCGTTGAAGGAGACTGTGCGCCTGCTCCGGAATGACCTGCTGCCCCGGTTCCTCAGCGCGCTTGCGGCGCGCCACTACCGGGACGAACGGGAAACGCTGTTCGACTTACTGGTTTCGTTTGACGACGCGTACCGCAGGCGGAAGCGAACCGCCGGATTGCTCGACTTTTCCGATCTTGAGGAGTGCGCGGTCCGCCTGTTGCGAGAGCACGGGACGGTTCGGGAGGCAGTCCGCGCCCGGTTCCAACACATCCTGATGGACGAGTTCCAGGACACCAACGGTGTTCAAGCGGCGCTGGTCGGCCTTCTGCGCTCTCCCGGCCGTTTCTACGCCGTGGGAGATGTGAACCAGTCCATTTACGGTTTCCGCCATGCCGATCCGGAGGTCTTTCGCGCGTACCGTGAGACGGTCCGCGCCACCGGGCAACGCCTGGTCGAACTGCGGGAGAACTGGCGCAGCCGCTCCGATGTTCTCGCCGCCACCTCCACGATTCTCGAGGGCGCCGCCGGCATCGAGCCGCACGACCTGATTCCGGCGAGGCGATTCGCGCCTTCTGCTGAGCCTTGTGTAGAAGTGACCGTTGCCAGGGCCGCCGCCGAGACCGCCCTCGGTTGGGAAGCGGCCTGGGTCGCGAGGCGCGCTCGCGCACTGGCCGGCTGCCTGATGCTCGAAAGCGGCCCCGCCCGCTACTCCGGCATGGCCATTCTGTTGCGCAGCACTGCCGCGATGCCGGTCTTCGCCGCCGCCTGCGAGCGGGAGGGCGTTCCGTTCAGCATGACCGCCGGACGCGGGTTCTTCGATGCACCCGAGGTGGCTGACCTGTTCCATCTGCTCCGCGTCCTGGCCAATCCGCGCGACGAGATCAGCTTGGCCGCGGTGCTCCGCTCGCCTCTGGTGGGCGCTTCTGATGCCGCGCTTCTGCGCCTGCGCGCCCGAGGTCCGCTGGCCGAGGCACTCGGCGAGGAGACGGGAGATCCTGTGCTGGTCCAGTTCGCGGGCCGTTTGTGCGAGTGGCGCGAGCGGGTGCGCTGGACGCCACCCGATCGCATTCTGGCCGAAGCGATGGACGACGCCGGCTGCGAGACGGGTTTCACGGCCCGCGCACGCGCCAACGCAGTCAAGTTTCTGGTGACGGTTCGCGAGGCGGCGCAACGCTTGCCGCTCGACGCCATTGTCGACCGGCTGGACCGGCTCCGCTCGAGCGACCCTCGCGAACCCGACAGCCAGGCTGAGGACGGCGGCGATTTCGTGCGGATCCAGACCATCCATTCCGCCAAGGGCCTCGAGTTTCCAGTCGTCTTCCTGCCCGCCCTGCATCTCGGTGTCGAAGGCGGTTCCGGGGCGATTGCATTCGCCCCGCAGATCGGCTTGGGCGTGCGCTGGCGCAACCCTGCGTCCGATAAAGCGGTTGCCGATCCGCTTCGCGAGGCGATTGCCGCGCGCGAGAAACTCCGTGAGGCGGCAGAGTCCAACCGGCTGTTGTACGTGGCGATGACCAGGGCGCGGGAACGCCTTATCCTGTCCTATTCCCGCACGGATAAGGGGGCGAGAAACTGGGCCAAGCTGGTCGAGGAACGCTTGCTGCTGCCCGGGGATGGAGCGCGCGTTCTGACGGTGGCGCCGCCTGCTGGGCCCGCTTTCCCGGTCATGTTCCAAGCGCTCGCGCAGCCGCCTGAGCCTGCACCGGCTGCCTTACCGGCCCCAACACAAGGTGCGCCGCATGCGAGCCGGATCGATCCGCCGGCTGTCCGCGGGTACTCCGAAGCCGCCGCCGCGGTCACCGATGTTGCCCTGTTCGCGCACTGCCCGCGCCGCTATTGGATCGAGCGCTACCTCGACCCCGCCGGTGTCTTCCCTGCCGGAGACGCTCCCGGTTGGTCTGACACGGGCGGCGCGGCCGGATTGGGCCGGAGGGTGCACGCGCTTCTTGCGGGTGAGGCAGTCGACGCATCCGAAGAAGAGCAGACGCTCGCGCGACGGTTCGAAGAAAGTCTCCTTGGCAGACGGGCTGCTTCCACGCTCCTGGCGTACCGGGAGTGGAGCTTCATGTTTGCCGTCGAAGAAATCGTGATCCGGGGGCAGATCGACCTGTGGTTCGAGGAAGGCGGGGAGATCGTGCTGGTCGACTACAAGTCCGGCGGCGAGGAGAATCTCGACCGGGCCGCCGTCCAGGTCCAACTCTATTCCCTGGCGCTCCAAAGGCACCTAGGACGGCCCCCCGATGCGGCGTGGCTGTTCCACTTGCCTTCGGGCGGCGCGATTCCGGTGACACCTGACCGTGATGCTGCGATCAGGGCCGTACGGGCCCTATGCCACGCCCAGGAAAGACAAGCGTTTCCTCTGCGCGAAGGCCCGCACTGCCAGAAATGCCCCCACTTCCGGACGGAATGTCCTGCTGGAAGGGGCTAGTCTACGAAAAGCTGCGGACGGCGTGCGCCTCGCTCTCGTGCACGTCGAAGACGGTATACAGCTTGGTGATCTGCAGCAAGTCCTGGACGCGCTTGGTGAGGCCAAGCAGCTTCAGCTGCCCGCCGCCATTCGTGACGGTGGTAAACGCCGAAACCAACTCGCCGATGCCGGAACTGTCGATATAGGTCACGTCGCCCAGGTTGAGCAGGATCTTCTTATGGTCCTTGGCGAGCAGGTCGCGCACCGCGTCGCGCAATGCGCTCGATCCCTCGCCGAGGGTAATGCGTCCAGCGACATCGACCACACTGACGTCGCCTACCTGCCGGGTTGTCAATTTAACGCTCACTGCGTGAATTCCTCCCTGAAATCCTTTTCACCGCGGGCTATGCCTGCATGTCCCGCCTCTTCACTATCGTGACCTCGGTCCCCGACGGTTCGATCCGCCGCACCGTGTACTCATCCATGAAGGCCCTGACGAGAAACACACCACGGCCGGAACTGCGCAGCAGGTTCTCTTCGGCCAGTGGGTCCGGGAGAGCCTCAGGATCAAAGCCTTCGCCCTGATCGGCAATCCGAACGGTCAAATCCTCCGCGGTCCGCGTCACCGAAACTCGAACGGTCTTCTCCGAATCGTAACGGTTCCCGTGCGTCACCGCGTTGATCACGCATTCGCGCACAGCCATCGCGATACCATGCAGGTCATCTTCCGGGAAGCCTGCCTGCCGCGCTGCGTCGAGGACTGTCTGCTCGGCCTGATCGACGCTTTCGAGTGTGGACGGGAAGACGTGCTGTGTCGTGACGGACTCCCCGCCCCAGTTGGCTCCCATGGCTCGTGGCTGCCAGCGCAGATAAACGGATCGCGAAACGCCCACGATAAACGATTCCGCGCCGCTGCGTCAAGCGACGCTACGGGGTCGCAGCCTGTTCCCGCGCTCCCAGGACCTGTTCCAATGCCCGCAGCCGCTTCGTCGTGTTCGCTGTGTCTTCGTGCCCAGCAGGAAGGAACTTGAGGTACGCCTTGAGGGAGTCGGCGGCGGCCGAGTAATCCCCTTTCTCGATCAGAATTTCGCCCAGTAGCTGGTTCGCCTTCGGGATGCGACTGAGCGTGTCGAGCTTCACGGTTTCCCTGGCGCTGCGTTCGGCCGCGTCGTAACGCTTCAGGTAGTAGTTGGCGATCGAATTGTAGAAGTACGCGTCCGCGTAATCCACCGGATTGAGCTTCACCAGCCGGTCTGTGGTGTCCGCCAGAGCCTGCCACTGCTGTTCCTGTAATTCGATCAAGGCGAGCTGGCGGTACGGATTGATGAATTTCGGATCGGCTTCCAGCGCCTTGGCGTACGCTTCGCGCGCCTCCGGGATCCGGTTCTGCGACTGGTGCACCAAGCCCATTTCAAACCACGCCGACGAATACTGCGGGTAGATCTGGACCGCCTTCTGGTACTCGGCGAGGGCCTTGTCTGGCTTCTTCATGAGGTCCTTGTGCCCGCGCTCGAAGGCCTTCTTGGCGTCCTTCGGTGCGTTCATCGCCGTGAAGCTGATCGTCAGCCCCTCCACGTTCGCCAGCCGGTGGAGGACGATCGTGCCGACATCCGGGTTGTCGAACGCCCGCCGCCCGCTCAGATTCACGAGGTCGGAGCGGAAGCCGGGCAGCACGGCCCGGATCTCGCACCCGATCAGATCGCGCTCGGAGATCTGATCGCCGCGGCCTGTTCCCATCCCGCCGCTGCGGCTGCCGCCAAAAGGACTCTGGCGATCGAATGTCGGATCGATGCCGCCGGCCACGCTGGCGTCCTGCAGCACCGTCTGGTTCTGTCCCAACTGAAAGCTGAAGCGTCCCTTCGAATCCGTGTACCCTTCGCCGCGCGGCTGGCCATTGCAGACACGTTCGATCAGGACTGGTTCCGGCGGGGGATTGCCGTCATTGAGCATGACTTTCCCCGACAGGAAGATCGGCCGCTGGATCTCGGGAAAGCGCGTGTCCTGAGGGAACTGGTCGCCTGGACGCGGCATCGGCGACGTGCCGCGGCCCCCCGGGGTGGTTGGACCGGGGCTAGGCGACGGCGCTGTCGCTCCTCCTCCGCCTCCTGGTGACGGTGACGGGCTCGGAGCCGATTCCTGAGCAAAGACGGGAGTCAAGGCCATGGCCAGCGAAAGGGCCACGCCCGAAAGAGAGCGAGCAGAGACAAACCGGTTCATACGAACCTCACTCCTTCGGAAAACTGCACCTATTCTAACGCAACTGGTTTTCCGCGGTACGGAGCAAAACTCAGGGGGTCATCCGCTCAAGCTTGCGGTAGAGAGTCTTGCGCTCGATGCCCAGTACCTTCGCCGCGCGGCTCTTATTGCCGCCCGTGGCGGCCAGAACGCGCCGGATCTGCTCCTCTTCGGCGTCGGCAAGTGTCTCGACAAGCCGGTCGTCCGGCTGAGCCGATGCCAGTGCCGCCTGGACCGCCGCCGCATCGATCCGTTCGCCTGGCGTCAGGATCGTCAGGCGCTCCATCAGGTGCTGCAACTGGCGGACATTGCCCGGCCAAGTGTACTCGTCGAGCGCCCGCACACCCGTTCCGGTCAAGCGCACGTCCCGCTGATACGTTGCGTTGTACTTGGCCAGGTAGAACTGCGCCAGCAGCGCGATGTCTCCCCGGCGTTCCCGCAGGGGCGGCAGGTGCAGCCGGATGACGTTGAGGCGGAACCAGAGATCCTCGCGGAACTTGCCGCTATCCACGAGTGCGCGCAGGTCGCGGTTCGTGGCTGCGATGATCCGTACGTCCACTGCCTTCGCCCGCGTCGCCCCTAGCGGGCGGATCTCACGCTCCTGGAGAAAGCGCAGCAGCTTCAACTGGAAATTCGACTCGATCTCACCGATCTCGTCGAGGAACACGGTGCCCTTGTGCGCCGCTTCGAACACGCCAGCGCGATCGCGGTCGGCGCCCGTGAACGCGCCGCGCAGCGAACCGAACAACTCACTCTCGATCAGCGTCGAGGCGATCGAGGCGCAATCCACCGGCCGGAATACCTGGTCGGCGCGCCTGCTGTTGCGGTGGATCATCCGTGCCACCAGTTCCTTGCCGGTTCCGGTCTCGCCTTCGATCAGGACGGTGGCATCCGTGGGCGCCGCCTGGGCGATGGTCTTGTAGATTTCCACCATGCGCGGCGAACTGCCGATCATCTCGGTCTCGGGCAGTTCCTCGATCTCGACGCCATCTTCCTGACCCGCGCGTGCTGCTTCGGCACGGTGGATCGCGTCCAGCATGTTGTCGAGGTCGAACGGCTTTGCCAGGTAGTCGAAGGCCCCGCCACGGGTGGCCGCCATCACGGTCTCCATGCTGCCGCGGGCCGACATCAGGATCACAGAGCAGCCGGGGTCCTTCTGCCGCGCCGCCTCCAGAACATCGAGGCCGGTACGGTCATCGAGGTAAATGTCGGAGATGACAATCGGGTACGAATTCGCCCCCAGCCTCTCCATTGCCTCCCTGGTGGACGACACCGCGTCCACGGAGTAGCCCTCAAGTTCCAGGCAGGTGACAATGGTGGTCCGAACGCTGGGATCGTCTTCGACAACGAGAAGCCGTTGCTGCATGCAGTCCTATGAAGCGCCCGCGAGCACGGTGTTCGCCGGCAATACTAAGGTAAAACAGGAGCCGCGTCCGGGGCTACTGGCGACTTCGATCGTCCCGCCGTGCTGTGCCACAATCTGTTCGACGATGGAGAGACCGATTCCGGTTCCGGCCTCGCCCGATTCTTCCGCTTTCCTAGTCCTGTAGAACTTCTGAAAGATCTGCCGGACCTCTTTGGCATCCATGCCGAAACCCTGGTCCTGGACGGAAATCCGCAGCCGTCCGGCGGCGGCTTCGAAATAGACGCTCACCTCCGTCCGCGGCGGAGAATACTTCACCGCGTTGGTCAGCAGATTGTAAAAGGCGTACTCCATCAACTCCCGGTCGCCTACCAGCTCCATCGCGCCCGGAGCCGGCCGCAGGACGATGCCGATTTCCTTCCGCTCCGCCAGGGGACGCACGCGCGCCACGCAGGAATCCATCAACTCCTGACTGTCGAAAGCCTCGCGCTTCAGCTCCAACTGTCCGGCCGACAGCCGTTCCACATTCAGAAAAATCTCGATCATCTTGCCGAGCCGTTTCGACTCGGAATTGATCAGGTGCGCGATCTCCTTTCGCTTCGGTTCGGGCAACTGGTAGCGGCCCATGAGTTCGCTTGAGCCCTGGATCGCCGTGAGCGGCGTGCGCATTTCGTGCACCACGAAGTGCATCGCCTGCTGGTAGCGGGCCCGGTCCCCTTCGGCCTTCAGCATGCGCCGCCTGACGACGAAGTGCTGATAGCTGGCGGCCGCGGCGGTGGAGAGCCAGGCCGCGGAGACCAAACCCGTAACCGGGAGGACGAAGTTTTGTTTGAAACAAAAATACGGGATGATGTGCGCCATCGCCAGAACCCCGCCGCCGAGCAAATACGCCGGCCATCCCGCCATCCGCCCGAAGATCGCCCCCACCAGGGCTACCAGCAGGACGGGCACACCGAGTTGCATCCAGGCGGGTGCGGTGAGCAGGAACTGGCGTCCCGCAATCGTTTCGAACACGTTGGCATGGATCTCGACTCCCGGCATGGACCGGCCCGTGGCATACGTGTAGGGAGTCTGCAGGCGGTCCCGCGCCGCGGTCTGCGCGGTCACGCCGAGGAAGACCGCCTTACCCGTTAGCCGTGCAGCCAGCCGCGGATCCGCCCGCAACTCGGACAGCGAGACTTGCGGTACCGGATCCGGCGGAGGCCGGTACCGGATGCGCAGCGCGCGATGAGCCGAACGCGCGGCGGGAATCACCGCGCCGCCAATCTGGAGGTCGGCGGGCGACTCAACCACGGGTGGTCCCTCCGCCGCGCGGAAGGCTTCGAGCGCCAGCGCCCAAAGCCGGACCCGGCCGTTCGCCTTCTCGAGAAGGATCTCACGGCTGACCGGGTCCGGTTCAGCATGGACATGGCCCACTCCGGCGGCCGCTTCGCGAAACAGCGTCACCGGCTCCTCCCAGCCGGACCCATCCGGCAGAAGATCGGCTGCGAGAACCGCCCGCGGCGTCGCCCGCAGGGCCGCGGCGAGCCGGGCATCGGCGCCGGGCGTCCCCGGGTCGGCCAAGACGACGTCGACTGCTACTGCGCGGGGCTGGGCATTGGCAACCAGTTCCAGCGCCTCCGCCAGCGACTCCCGCAACCGCGCCATGCCGCCGCTCTCGCGCAGACTCGCCTCGTCGATCGCCAGCACCACCGATTGCGGCTCCCAGGGAGCAGGTTCGTGCAGGCGGAAGAACCAGTCGTAGGCGTTGTTGTCGATCTGGACGCCGAGCGCGGTCCAACTCGCCACCAGCGCCACGATCAGTGCGCCGCCAAGCAATCCTACATACTCGGCGTCCCGCCGCTTCATCGACGTAACGCTTTCTCGATCTCGACCGGTTCCTTGGGCAGAGCGCTGCTCAGGACCCGGACTCCGGTCTCCGTGACCAGGACCACATCCTCGATCCGGATCCCAATGCCTTCGTCCGGCAGATAGAGACCCGGCTCCACGGTGACCACCATCCCCGCCTCCAGTGGCTGGAGCGGGTCCGCTGGATCGTGGACATCCAGGCCCACGTGGTGACCGATGCCGTGCGTGAAGTACTGCCCGAGTTCGTGCCTGTTGAAGTGCTGGAGCGCGATCTCATACAGGCTGTTCACCGTGCCGCGGGAGAGCCGCATTCCAGGTTTGACGGCCGCGACGACCGCTTTCTGCGCAGCCAGCACGATGTCATAGAGTTCGCGTTGCCGCGCGGAGAAGCGTCCGTTCACCGGGATGGTGCGGGTGACGTCGGACGCGTATCCTGAGCACTCGGCGGCGACGTCCATGAGAAGGAGATCGCCCGAGTCCATCCGCCGCCGGTTCGGCCAGTAGTGCAGGGTGACGGCGTTCGGGCCGCTGGCGATGATCGGAGCGTAGGCCATCCGCTCGCATCCCCGTTCGAGTGCGATGGCGGCCATGGTCGCGCCGATCTGATATTCGTGCAGTCCCGCGCTCACCCGGCCCCAGGCTGCCCGGTGCGCCTCAATGGTCACGTCGGTCGCGTGCTGGATACGGGCGACCTCTTCCACGGTCTTGCGCATCCGAAGGCGTGCGATGGCGGGCTGGGCATTGAGCACGTCGCGCAACGGCGCGAGTTGCTTCAACCGCCCGGTCGCGGGAGTTCCAGCCAGAGCGTACACTTTCGGAAAGCGTTCGAGGCTGACCCGAAGTTCCTTTTCGAAATGCTCGACGGGCTGCACCTGGCTGAAGCCGGAGCGCGCGGCGATATCGTCGTCGTCCGGGGCGCTCTTCGGGCCTGTCCACTTGGCCGACTCCGCGGAGCGCCGGGGCAGGAAGAGGATCTCGCGCGATGGATCGAGCAGGAGGATCGCGCCCGGTTCGCGCCAGCCGGTGAGGTAGAAGAAGTTCGTTTCCTGAAAGACTCCGCTCCGCTGCTTGCCGCTGCCTTGTTCCACCACCCCCCACAGGACGGTGACGCCGTCCTCAAGTTGGGTCCGCACAGCCTCACGGCGCGCGGAATAGGGAAACTCCGCACCGATGAGGGGAATGACGGCCAAGAGAAGGAGAACTAACATCCACACAGGTTCAGTATAGGCGGGTCCGACCGGATCTAATCTGAGGTACAGACCACGCCCGTTGCTTCCCTTGATCACGGCTCAGATCCGGGCCAAACTTACCGCAGGACACCCATGAGCCCGAACTACCTGTGGTCTTCGATTGGCAAATTGCGACATTGCTGCGCATTCTTCCTCATCATTGCCACCTGCTCGGTCGGCGCGGCCTCCGCAGAACAGGCGGCGGCCGACCGGACAGTCTGGCGTGAAGCGGCGCTGGCAGAACTCAGCCGGAAGTACCTGGAACAGGACCTGCCGGCGGATCTGACTCCGGGCGAGGCCAGTCGCTGGATTGGCAAGCTCTTCCAGGAAGTCGGGCGCCGGCTCGCTGAAGGAGACGCGGCGCTTCCGGCGGAGGATGTCGCCTTGGCTTCCTGGCTCTATGCCAGCGGCGCCTCTGGACGGGGCGCCTCCTCCCCCGCTGTGCCGGCTGCCAGCCCCCCTCGCATGCCCCAGGCGCCGAGTCCATCGGCGTCAACGGCGGCGGCAACGGTGTCCGCCAGGAGGGACCTCATCAACAAAGGCGATGAGGGATTCCGCCAGGGTGTCGAAGGGCTGGCCGACGCCCCGATCGGTGAGCGGCTCGTGATGACGGGAGACGTTACGGCGGGCGCGCATGCGGCAACCGTGCCCGGGAATGCGGATCTGACTTCCGCTTTCGGACGCGCCCGGATCAACTTCGTTCTGCTGGCATTGCCGGAAGCTCTGGGCGGAAGGCTCAGCAAGGGATATTTCTTCGTCCAACTTCGCAGCGCCGGCGGTCCGTTCGACACATCGGCCGTCGGCGGTCCGGCATCGTTCACTGCACTGAATGACGTGGCGCGGGACCGGAGCCGCTTCAATGATGGCACCTCGCGCGGCGATGTCTATCTCAGCAAGGCGTTCTACGAACAGCGTCTGCGCGTCAGGGACGGTGAAATTCGAGGAAGAGCGGGACTTGTCAACCTTACCGATTTCTTCGATACGAACCTGTTCGCAAACAACGAGGCAAGACAGTTTCTCAACGGTGCTTTTACGAACGGTGCGGCGTTCAAGACTGGCATCAGCGCGCCGGGCGCCATCGCGGAGTATGACCGGTCCCCCTGGCTTCTCAAGGCTCCCTGGCTGGACCGCATTGTCTTGCGAGCCGGGTATATCCTTTCGCAGACCGAGCGTGCGTTTACTTCTCCGCTCTGGGCGGGCGAACTGGAACTGGCCACGACTCTTCGCGGGCAGCAAGGACACTGGAGGTTTGGTGGTACGGCGGGCAACGTCGCCGACGCCGGAAGCGTCAGCACGTTCCACGTCAGCGCCGATCAATGGCTTTCGCGCCGGATCGGCGTATTCGGCCGTTACGGTTTTGGCAGTACGGGCGCAGGAGGCCTGCGTTTCGGACCGGTGCGCTGGGCATACAGCGGCGGCGTGCAATGGAAACTGACCGACGAGCAGGAGCGCGTGTCGGCGTGGTCGGTCGGGTTCTCACAGGCGTTTCCGACCGAATCTCCAGAACGGCCCGTCTCAGAAAAAGTGCTCGAGACCTTCTACCGCTGGCAGATGACGCGAAATGCGGCTCTGAGTCCCAGCTTCCAACTGGTTGGAGGCTCGGGCGGGCAGACCTCCAAAGGCCTTCACACCGTGTACGGGCTGCGGCTTTTCTTTACCTACTGACGGCAGACGGGCACCGGGGAATGATGGGAGTCCCAAACTCTTCCGGTGCTACTCTTGAACTAAGAGGCTTCCATGCTGATTGCAGACCGTCTGGACCAACTGGCGGCCTTCGAGCCCTCTTCGTATCCCGTCATCAGTCTCTACCTGAACACCCGCCCGGGCTCGCATGGCCGTACTGATTTCGACCCATTCGTCCGAAAGGAGTTCACACGGCTCGCCACCGCCCTGCCGCTCCGCTCGCCGGATCGGCTCAGCATCGAACGCGACGCCAAGAGGATCCGCGAGCACCTCGTCCGCGAGTTACGGCCCGCTACGAACGGCATGGCGATCTTCGCTTGCGCCGCGCAGGACGGTTTCTTTGTGGCCCTGCCGCTCGATGTCCCGATCGAACGGCACCAGCTCTACGTCGGCAGCCAGCCGCATCTCTACACTCTGGCCCGTCTCAACGACCAGTACCGCCGGTATGCCGCCGTGATCGCCGACACGCACTCGGCCCGAATCTTCGTTTTCGGTTTGGCTAAGACGCTCGCCCGCCACGAGATCGAATCGCCTCCCGTTTCCAAACGGCCGGCCGAGAACTGGACGCAGGCCCGCTATCAGCGCCACGTCCGCAACGCGCATCTCCACCACGTCAAGGAGGTCGTGGACGCCATTGAGCGGATCGTCCGGGAAGAGCAGATCGAGCACGTGATCTTCGGCGGCGACGAAGTGATCGTTCCCAAGCTGCGCGAACAGCTTCCTGCCTATCTGGCCCAGAAAGTGGTGGACGTCCTCCGGCTCGACATCCGGACTCCGGAACACGAGATCCTGCGCGCGACCGTGGAAGCGATGCGCGAGCAGGACGCCCGCGATGACGCAGCCATCGTGGGACGCCTGTTCGACGAGTACCGTGCCGGCGGTCTGGGCGTCGTGGGGCTTAAGCCCACCCTGGACGCCCTGGCGAACGGCCAGGTGGATGAACTGTTGCTCACCGCGTCGATGGAGGAGATCCGGGGCGAAGGCGGCGAAGAGCCCGAGTTCTTCACCCCAGGGGAACTGGTGGCCCGTGCGCGGCAGACGGGCGCCGAGGTTCGCTTCATCGAAGATGCGGGGCTGTTGGCCGGAGTCGGCGGCGTCGGTGCGCTGCTCCGGTTCCGCCGCTAGACGGAGCCGGGCAGCGCCGCGCCCCGGGCCCGCAGCACGACCCGGACTCGCTCTCGCCAGTCCGCGCCCAGCCCGATCCGCTCGACTTCGATCGCCGGGTTGAAGAAGCGCAGCACTGTTTCAGTGGCCGGATGAAACTCGAGCGCCGGCGCCACCAGCAGGAGACGCGGCGGCTTGACCGATAGATTCCGGCCCGGAAAGTACCCGGCAGACGTGAATTCGTTGCGCTCCAGGTGCCACCGGACGCGGAGCCAGTAGTCCAGCGCCTGCAGCGGCAAGTGCGGGTCGGCCGACGCCTTCAGTTCGAGAACCGCCAGCCGGCCTGTCTGGTCCACGCCCAACAGGTCAATCACTCCCCGCTGTCCTGCTGCCAGAGCGGGCACCTGGCCGTACAGGGCGTGAGGGTCGAGTGTGGGATCGACTGCGGAAAGGGCGCCGCGGACGGCCGATTCGATCCAGGCTTCCGGTTGCCGCGCGTAGAGCGTGCTCCCCGGTTGCGTCCGGAATCGCGAAAGATCCTCCGCGAGGTGCCGGATCTCCGGCCAGTGTCTCGCGTCTGCCGCTGTGCGCGCATCGATTCCAAACACAAGTCCGTCGCCCGCGGTCCGCGCAAACTCAAGACCGCGGATGCGGAAACTCAGACAACCGTTCAGCGCGACGCATTCCACTTCAGGGATTGCGGCCAGCCGCTCTCGCCACGCCGCAGCCGTCTGCGGTGGCTGGCGGACGGTTTCCACGCGTGTGGCGAAGTTGCCGTAGTCATCGAGGCTCGCTGCCGCCAGGTCGCCATCGCCGGAGTAGGTCAGGGGTTCATAGAGCGCGTGTGCGGGATCCAGGCCGCGGAGACGTTCGAATCCCACGGTCTGTTCGCCTGCCGGGAGGCAGACGGCGAGGCCGTCCACGACCAGCCTGCGCTCGCTCCGGCGGAGATAGTCGAGCCAGATCAGACCGAACGTCACTGCTCCCGCCGGATCGTGCGCTCCCGGAGGAGCCGCGATCACGGCCCGCGCCGCCCGTCCTTGCCGCAGCAGCGCCCGCGGGTAGGCGGGCGAGAGCGAATGCTCGAGGTCCGGGTCGCTCGACAGCCGCACGATCGACCAGTCCGTGTAGCGGCGCGCCAGGATCTCCCGCAGGTGTTCACGGAATACCAACCGTTCCCCCTTGCGCCGCAGATCGTCACTTTGGGGGCGGGCCAGGTCGACCAGCCACAGTCTGCCTTGCCGTCGCGCAAACCGCTCGACCGCGAGTTCGCAGCGGCCCGCCTGGGATGAAACGATCGCCTTCACGCGCCGTGTGAGGTGGCGCTGGCCGTCCCAGGCCTCCAGTTGCACGAAGGCCCCTCGCGTTTCAAGCCCGTACGAATCGGTCCCGATTTCAATGGGCCGCTCACCAGGTTCGAGAACGGCGGGTCTGCGGCAGGAGGCAAGGAAGCTCTCCAGCGCCGCGCGCAGTCCGGCGACGTCGCGCGCGGCCTCGGGGACAGCCGAAGGCAATGCTCCTTGATTCTACCTACAATGAAGGCGGATGGCTGATACTTTCCTGGCGCTCCGGCAAAACATCGCCCGCGTCCGCGAGCGGATCTCCCGCGCCGTGGAACGCTCCGGGCGCGATCCGTCGGCGATCACCCTGCTCGCCGTGACTAAGAAGTTTCCTCCCGAGGTGATCCGCGCCGCGAACGAATTGGGTCTCTGCGCGTTTGGTGAGAACTACGTCCAGGAGTTCGAGGCGAAGGCGCCAGCGGTCCGTTCGCTGTCAAGCGCCCGCTTCCATCTGATCGGGCACCTGCAGTCGAACAAAGCGCGCCGGGCTGCCGAATTGTTCGATGTCATCCAGACGGTGGATTCGCCCAAACTCGCCCGCAGGCTGAACGAGGCGGGCCGCCTGCTGGACGTCATGATCGAAGTGAAGCTCTCCGAGGAGGAAACCAAGCACGGCTGTCCTCCCGAGGCAGTCGGAGAGATGGCCGCGGCTCTCCGGGAATGTCCGCATCTGCGCCTCACCGGACTGATGACGATGCCGCCCTGGTCGGACGATCCCGAGGCTGCGCGGCCCTACTTCCGCCGCTTGCGCGAGATCGGAGAGCGCCATGGGATTCCGGGCCTGTCGATGGGCATGTCCCACGATCTCGAAGCCGCGATTGAAGAAGGAGCCACCTGCGTCCGCGTGGGTACTGCCTTGTTCGGCCCCCGGCCCCGCGTGGAACCCGATTCTCTCGAACGACATACGTTAGAATAGAGGCTAGTGCGAGGCGCTAGCCGTTGAGGTGGATCCTGACGTCCACGGTGCTGCTCCTGTCCTTGCCCGCGGTGCGCGCGGCCGAACCGGGGCAGTTGGACGCCAGCCCAACTCTGTTTACCGTCATGGCCGCCTTGAACGCAGCGGGCTACGACGCCGACCTGCACTCTCCGAACAATCATCCTCTGAGGCACGAGATCCGCAAGAAACTCGCCGCCCGTGACATCCCGATCCGGGACGGCCTCCGACAGTATTTCGAATCTCATCGCAAGCAGCCGGCCACCGCGGACCTGTCGCAGTACATTTCGTTCGCGCTGGTCTCCGAAGGGCCGCCCAACTTCCGCCTGCGCATGCGGACGATCGACCGTCCGCCCGACGTGGGGCCGCTGACTGACTTCGGCGACCTGCTCCAGGTCTTCTACGAGCAAGCGAACATCGCCGCGCTGTGGCAGGAGAGCCAGCCCGCGATCGACGCGGTCATCGACCGCTACCACGAGCCGGTCACCGAGGCGGTCTTCCAGGTCAACGCATACTTGAGGAATGTCACCAGCGGGTACCTCGGCCGCCGTTTCCAGATTTACCTGGATCTGCTGGCGCCCCCAAACCAAGTCCATACCCGCACCTACGGCGACGAATATTACATCGTGATCACGCCTTCGCCGGATCTCCGTGTGGAAGACATCCGCCGCGCCTACCTGTACTACCTGATCGACGCCACTGCCACCAAGTACGGTGAGGAACTGATGGCGAAGCGGTCTCTCATCGATTTCGCCGAGGGCGCAGCCGCTCTGGCTGAGCACTACAAGAACGATTTCATTCTGCTGGCCACCATGTCGCTCGTGCGCGCCGTGGAAAGCCGGCTGGACCGGGCCAAGGGCGCGGCGTACGTGCAGCAGTCGGTCGAGGAAGGCTTTATCCTGACCGCCCATTTCGCTGAGCAACTGGCGCTGTTCGAAAAGCAGGAACTGGCGTTCCGTCTGTACTTCCCCGAGATGGTCGAATCGATCGACCTGCGCAAGGAGACCAAGCGCCTCGATCAGGTGACGTTCGCCTCCGCGCCCGCGGAGAGGAAGGTGCGCCGCGTGGAACCTCCGCCCCCGCCTGTGCTGACCGGCGCGGCGAAGCAACTCGAGGAGGCCGAGGAGCTCTATTCGAACCGGAATCTGGAGGCGGCGCGTCTCTCGTTTCTGAAGGTCCTGGAGCAGACCGGCGAGCGCAAGGTGCACGCCAGGGCTTACTATGGTTTGGCTCGGATCGCGGTCCTTCAGCGCGATCCGGAACTCGGCTTCCGTTTGTTCGAGAAGGCTCTCGAACTGGGTCCCGAGCCCGAGGTCAAGGGTTGGGTTTTGGTGTATCTGGGCCGGCTTTCCGGCGCCGCCGGCGAGGCCGGGGACGCGGCCCGCTATTTCAACGAAGTGCTTGCCGTCGACGGTGCGTCGGAAGCCGCGCGCAAAGCAGCCCAACAGGGCATGCCAGTGAATTCTCAAAAGAACAAGGAGTGATTGGAATGATTCGTTTACTGCAGGCCGGGATCCTGGCCATTTGTCTCGGGGCGGGCGCGCAGGCGCAGGTGGCCAAGCAGCCCACACCGAAGTCCCAGGCCGAAATCGAGGCCATCCAGGCGATCTTCCAGGCGCAGAGCCCTGAAGAACGCATCAAAGCTGGCGAGCAGCTCATCGTGAAATTTGCCGATACCGAGTTCAAGGCGCTGGCCTTGTTTCTCATTGCCGCTTCCTATGAGCAGATGAATGACTTTGACAAGATGGCCGTCTATGCCGAACAGGTACTCAAGGAGGATCCGGAGGATTACAAGTCCATGCTGATGCTCGCCCGCGGCATCGCCGTTAAGACCCGCGAGCACGATCTGGATCGGGATGAGAAGTTGGCGCGCTCGGAGAAGTACGCCAAGCAGGCGCTGGAAGTCCTGAAGACTGCGCCCAAGCCGAATCCCGAATTGACGGACGAACAGTGGGAAGGCGCCAAGAAGGACTTCGAGGCCCAGGCCCACGAGGCCTACGCCGCGGGCGCCATGGCGCGCAAGGATCTGGAAAAGGCCATGGAGCATTACCAGACGGCGTACAAGACCCAGGCGAACCCGGATCCGGTGCTGATGATCCGATACGCACAGGCCGCGAACATGGCGAAGAAGCCGGACCAGGCGATCGCCGTGCTGGACGAAGTCACGTCGATGGCCGACCTGCATCCGTCCCTCAAAAGCGCCGCCGAAGGGGAGAAGCAAAAAGCAATCAAGATGAAATCCGGGCAGTAAGAGCGGGAGATCGCATGCGCGCGGAGCCCGAATCTCTCGAGTCCCTCATCGGGTACCGGTTTACCAACCGGGACATCCTGCTCCGCGCCTTGACCCACCGGTCACACGTTTACGAGAACGTCGCCGCGGCAGACGAGGCGCGCCCGGATAACGAGCAGCTTGAGTTTCTCGGCGACGCTGTCCTGGGCTTCCTCATTAGCGAGTGTCTGGTGCGGCGGTTCCCCGCCTATCCCGAAGGGCGCCTCTCCAAGCTGCGCGCCCACCTGGTGAGTGCCGCGCACTTATTCGAGGTGGCGTCGGAACTTGGCCTGGGGGAGTACCTGCTGCTTGGCCGGGGCGAGGAAATGAGCGGTGGCCGCACCAAGAAAACGCTGCTCGTCGATGCGCTCGAAGCTCTCATTGCCGCCATCTTTCTCGATGGCGGCATGGACTCGGTGCGGGCCTTCGTCTACCGCTTCGTCGTGGAAGAAGGCAACGGCGACGGCCTGCCCGACGGGCCGGCCGACTACAAGAGTGCGCTTCAGGAACTGGCGCAGGCAAAACGTCTACCCGCTCCCCGCTACCTTCTGCTCCGGGAGCACGGCCCGGAGCACGCAAAGACGTTCATGATCGAGGTCCGCGTGGGACGTGAATGGGTGGGGCAGGCGGAAGGCCGCTCGAAGAAGTCCGCGGCCCAGAACGCGGCTCGTGACCTGCTCGGCCGCATCGGCGACGTCGCTTCCTCGCCCGGCGCTGACACCTCCGTCTGAAGGCCATGGTCCTATCACGCAGGACGCTGCTGGCTGCCGTCGCCGGCGCCGCTGGCTGCGGACGCGCGATTCGCTTCATCGGTGGTTCGGTGTATGTCGCCAACCGCGACAGCCGTTCCGTCGCCGCGCTGGACCTGGGCCGCCTCACCGTAAGCCACCGTGTCGCGCTCGGCGCGAGCCCAACACACCTATTCGCACACCCTGAACAACCGCTGCTCTACGCACTGGCTTCCGCCGAGGGCATGCTCTTTGTCCTCGACCTGCCGCGATTGACGGTTCGCCGGACCATTCGGTTCGACGGGCCCGTACGCGGCGCTCATCTAGGCGGCGCCGGAGCCTGGCTTGCCATGGCGCGGGCACAGCCCGCGGCGCTGGTCATCGTGGACATGAATTCAGAAAGGCGCCACGAGATCTCGCTGCCGGGTGTCCCGGGCAGCCTGGCCGTCCACGACGGCATGGCTGCCATCACCCTGCCCGAACTGGCCGAGGTTGCGCTCGCAAACATCGGTGCGCGGCGCCTCGAAGCCCGGGTTGCCACTGGGGCTGCTCCAGGATCCGTCTGCTTCCGGCCGGACGGTCGCGTCGTGATCGCCGGTAACCGAGCCGACCGGACGCTCAGCCTGATCGACATCGCCAGCCGTTCCGTGATTGCGCACCTGCCGCTGGCGCTCGAACCTCAGCACTTCTGTTTCAAGTCCGATGGCGGCATCCTCTACGTCACAGGACCCGGCCTCGATGCCGTTTCGGTGATCTATCCGTACCGCCACATCGTGGCCGAGACGCTGCTCGCCGGCAGGACCCCGGGCGCGATGGCGGTAACCACGTCGGCGCCGGAGTTCTTATTTGTCGCCAACGCCGAGTCCGGGGACGTGACGATTTTGCGCATCCGCAGCAGCCGCGTCGCCGCCGTTGTTGCGGTGGGCGCTGAACCTGGCCACATCATGATCACCCCGGACGACCAGTACGCACTCGTGCTGAACCGCCGCAGCGGCGATGTCGCCGTGATCGATGTGGCTGCTCTCGATGAGCGCCGTGGCCGGCCGGCGCCGCCTCCGCTATTCACCATGATTCCGGTCGGGCTGACGCCGGTCTCAGCCGTGTTTCACGCCTGACTCATTCCAGAAAGCGGCGGATCTCGGCCGCGAGTGACTCTGCCTCGCACTTGTACGCGTTATGGCCGCACGATCCGCCTAACTCCACCACCTCCGCCTGAAGCGCCTCAGCGAACTCCAGCGGTGTTCGCGGGGAAAGCGCCTTATCCTCAGTTGCCACCACGACCAGCGTCCGTGCCTTTACCCGCCGGGCAGCTTCCGCGAGAGAGCCGCCCGCTCCACGGCCCACGTCATGACGCACGATCGCCTCGAACTGCCGGAGCGCGTTGAACGGTTCCCGGTATTTCCGTGCTTGTCCCAGCCCTGCCGAAATCCGCTCCAGCCAGCGGCCGGAAACCGCCGTCGCGTTTCGGCTCCTCCTCCGCCTGCGCATCCCGCCGGAGATTGCCCAGGTTGAAGAACGCCGACCAGAGCGCGATATCGCGCCGGGACATCTGCGGGGTCGCCACAATCGGGATCGCGCGTTCCTGGAAATCCGGATAGGCCGTCATCCACTCGAACACCTGCATGCCGCCCATCGAAACACCCGCGGTTGCGAAGACCCGCGGGATGGCGAGATGGCTGGTCAGCAACCGGTACTGCGTCTCGACCATGTCGCGGATTGTGAACTGCGGAAACGCCGATCCCCGCCGGACGTGATTCGAGGGAGAGCTGGAGTTCCCGTTTCCCAGCGCATCCACGACGATGATGTAGAAACGGGAATCGTCGAGTAGCCCGTTCCGGCCGATATACTGCTTCCAGTCTTCGGATACGCCGTTAAACCAGGTCGGGACGAGGATGACGTTGGACCGGTCCGCGTTCAGTTCGCCGAAGGTACGGTAGGTGATGCGGCAGTCCCGAATCACCTGGCCGTTCTCCAGCCGGAAATCACCAAGAGATGCCGTCAACAAAGCCAGCGCGATTGGAAGGATCACGTTTCCATGATCAAGGCCGGACGTTTCACGCTGATGAATATCAGTCGAGTGGCAGCGTGAGCCACGTGCCGTTGCCAGTGTAGTCGAGGGCCAAGGCTCCGAGCGGGCCATCCACCTGAAAGAACAGGTATCCCGCAATCGCCCGCGCCGCAGCCACTTCCGGCAACGTCTTCTCCGCGGGGGACGCGGCGCGGAACAGGTCGACCACCTCGGCCGGCGCCATCGGGCGAACCGAGCGCTTCGCCGTCTTCTTGTCCGGCAGCAGAGCGAAGTCGCTCAGACGCACGGGGAAGCCGTTCTGGAGTTTCGAATAGAATCCGACCTCCACCGCGACGACCCCCGGGCGCAAGGCCGACCCGAAAACACGGCGCGCCTCCGCTGCCGTGACCAGCGTGGCCCCCAGCGCGAGGGCGTTTGTGAAAGACGTCACAGAATACATCCGCCGGTCCGCCTTCGGCTCGATCCCTCTCGGCTCGCCCGCCGCCAGGGAAACCGATGCCGCCAGCACAAGCACGACGATCCTTAACATGTCTGCTCCCTCTGACTATCCGCGCGCGGATGAACGGTGAACGATCTTCTCGACCGCATCGCAGAAGACGTCGAGCTCGCGCAGAGTCGTGTACACGTTGGGCGTGATGCGAATGCCCGAATAGTCGTCCCGCTTGATGGGCGTCGATACAATGCGATGACTCCTCCAGAGTTCCGCGCCGATCTCGCCCACATCCCTGCCCTCGATGGTCAACAGCCCCAATCCGCAGCTTTGCGCCGGATCGTCGCTCGTCCGTGTTCCCACACCGGGAAGCTGCGACAAACGCCGTGTCCAGTAGCGGCGCAGGTAGCGAAGGCGCTCGGCTTTCCGCTCGCCTCCGATGCCGTCGTGAAACAGGATCGCTTCGGCGATCGCATTGTGGTTGGCCGCCGGGTGCGTTCCGATCTCTTCGAACTTGCGGATGTCGCCTCCGGTCGGGTCCATGGCGCCGAATAACGGCCAGAGTTTCGGGATCTTCTCTTTCCGCACGTAGAGAAATCCCGTACCGATCGGCGCAAGCAGCCACTTGTGCAGGCTCGTGCCGTAGTAGTCGCACTCCAGATCGCTTTGCTGGAACGGGAAGTGCGCGAATGCATGCGCGCCGTCGACAATCGCCTCGATGCCCCGGCGCCGCGCGAGGCGGCACAGGTCACGCACCGGGAAAATCTGACCCGTGAGGTTGGTCACCTGGCAAAAGTGCAGAACGCGGGTGCGCGGCGTGATGGCCTGCTCGAACAACTCCACCAGTTGGCCCGGCGACGCCGGCGGCGTGGGGAACGCAAGCTGCTTCAGGACGATGCCGTCGCGCTTCTCCCGCTGCTTCCAGGTCGTGATCATGCGCGGATAGTCCTGGTCGGTGGTGATCACTTCGTCGCCCCGCTTCAGGTCGAGGCCGAGCTGCACGATCTCCAGCGCTTCCGATGCATTGCGCGTCAGGGCGATCTCTTCCGGATCGCAGCCGAACAACCTCGCGATCCCAACGCGGACAGACTCTTTCCGCGGCTCCAACTCCCGCCACATGATCTGGACCGGAGCCAGGTTGCTGTATTCCTGGTAGCGCCGCAGCGCGTCCTGCACGATCCGCGGCGAAGGCGACACGCCGCCGTTGTTCAGGTTGATGATGGTGCGGTCGACGGCGAAGGCCTGCTGGATCTCGCGCCAGTAGTCTTCATCCCGCGCAACCTCGGACGCCGGCCGCGCATCGCCGCGGCCGGTTGCGAACGCCAGTGCCGCCGCGCCGGGCCGCAGCATCGCGATGCCTGACAGAAGATTCCGCCGGTTCATCATGGCTCAGGCGTACTCCTTTCGCCACGCCGCCAGCTCTTCGATCAACCTTTGCCGGGCCACGAGGTAGCGCGGGTTCTCGTATTCGTTCGCCTGCTCGCCGGGGTCCCGCGCCAAGTCGTAAAACTCGCCCGGACTCGCGCCTCTGTCGCGCAGCACCAGCTTGTAGCGCGGGTCGCGGGCCATCTCTGTGTTCCGGAAAACGCCGAATACTGTCGTTGGCCACGGGGCGTTCTTCGGCAACTGCCGGCCCTGGACCAGCGCGCGATAGCTGCGTCCCGGCAGCTTTCGCCCCGCCGGAACCGGGACGCCCGTCACATCGCAGAGCGTCGGCATCACATCATAGAAGCTGATCAGCTCGGGCCGCGTGGCTTCGACCGGTATCTTGCCGAGCCAGCTCCAGATCATTGGCACCTGCATCACCTCCTCGTACATATTGATCGGATGCGAGGCCAGCCCTTTGCTCCACAACCCATGCCGCCCCAGCAGATAGCCGTTGTCGCTCGTGAAGATCACCAGCGTGTTCTCCCGCATCCCGCGCTCGCTGAGCTTGCGCAACAGCACCGGGATCTGGTCGTCCAGTGCCGTGGTCGAGGCCGCGCACAACCGAAGGTTGCCCACGATGTCGCTCAGGTAGCTCTTCTCGCGCAGGGCGTTCTCCGCCGGCGGCTGCCACCCGGTCGTAGTGAAGGGCGTGTTCTCGTACATCCGGAAATACTTGTCCGGATGTCCGGTGTAGGGCGTGTGCGGATTGAAGTAGCTGACCGTCAGGAAAAACGGCTTGTCCGCCTGCTGCTGGTCGAGAAACTGGCAAGCCTTGGCGGTCATGAGTTCCGTCAAGTATCCCTTCTCTTCGACGAGCTCGCCGTTCCAGCTCATGGTGGGATCCTGGTACCGCGTCGAGCCGCCCAGCATCGTGTACCAGAAGTTGTGGTTGTGCTGCGGGGTCCGGTCGTCGCCCATGTGCCACTTGCCCACGTAGCCGCAGGAATAGCCGGCGCCGGCAAGCAGGTCGGAGATCATGACTTCATTCCGGAACGACGACGGCGGCTCCTTCTGACCCTGCGGTGGGTCGGCGATGGGGTTCGGCGTGAGAAAGCATTCAACGCCGTGCTGGCGCGGCGTCCGGCCTGTGAACAACGTGGCGCGGCTGGCCGAACAGATCGGCGTGCAGACGTAGTTGTTCAGGAACCGGACACCGCTGCGGGCGAGCTGATCGATGTGCGGCGTGCGGATTTCCTTGTTCCCGTAACAGCCGAGCATCCACGAAGCCAGGTCGTCGGCAACGATCAGCAGGATGTTCGGACGTTCCGGAGGTGCACTCCGACCTCCCCGGCGCTGGGCCCCCAGGGGAGCCGCGAGCGAGCCGAAGAGGAACGTGCGGCGGTTCAACCCCATGAACTCCCTATCATGCCATAAGGACATTCCCCTACATTCTCGGGCGTGTGCTCTCAAAAGCCTTACCACCAAAGGTGAGTTGCCGCGATTGGCCGGAAGCGAAGTCGTACCTCCAGATCTCCCAGGTGCCGGTGCGATCCGATTCGAATACGAGCGTCCGCCCGTCGCGCGAGAACCAGGGATGGCCGTCGTTGCCGGGCCCCTTGGTCAGATTGCGGGGGTTGGAGCCATCGCTTTCCGCCAGGAAGATTTCATCCTCCGGACCAGCCGCGTTCGTCTGCCAGGCGATCTGCTTGCCGTTGGGCGAGATCGCCGGTCGCCGGTGCAATACGGTGTCGTCGGTCAGCAGTGTGACGGTGGCTCCGCGTCCGCGGCCCTCGAGGCGCGCGATGGCGACTTCCCGCAAACCGGGCACGCCGCGATTCTTCTCGCTCATATACAGGATTCCGCCCGGGACCGCGACGCCGTTGGTGGCGATCGTCGGCACCTCGTAGGCGTCCGGCCCCCAGCCGATCCATTGCGAGCGCCTCGGACCGCAGTCGCGATGATACGCGAGCAGATCCGCGAACGGAGAGAGCGAAGCGTGATGCAGGGCGCAGCCCGGCGCTTCGGCAACGGTCTCGCGGGCGCCGGTGTAAATGTTAAGTTTGATCAGTTTCGCCCCGGCCTTGATGTCCAGCCGGTTCACGGGGAACTCGGAGTAGAGGACGTGCTGGAGGTCCGAGTAGAGCGAAGGGTGGTCGTCATATGTCTCCCCCTCGGTGAGGGCGCGCAGCTTGGATCCATCCGAATCCATGAGCCAGATCTTCGACTGCAGGATCTTCCGGCCCGTCGCCGGGTCGTTGTGGGATCGGCCAAAGACGACAGGTTCCCGGTAGCGCTCCTGAGCCAAAGCAGGCGCTACCAGGAGGAGCAGGGCTAGCGGGACAACGCGCATACGCCATTGTCCCGCAGAACGCCCTCTACCGTGCGAAGAAGCTGCGCACCGGTGGCGGCGGGTCGCCGCCGCGGATGGCGCGCCACAGGATCTCGTTCAACTCATCGTCGTCGATGCGGTCCTCTTCGCTGAAGTCCATGGCCAGCGACCGCGCGGAGGTGGCGGATTGCTGGGGATTGAGCTCCGTCACTGAGACGCGCGGCGCCTCGGCCGTGAACGGAGTCAGGTCCGGTTTGGCCTGAAAGGCCGCGGCCATCGGACGCGCCGACGCGTCGAAGTGCGTCATCGGCTGCAGGCCCAGAATCAATTCCATGGTGCGCAGCATCGATGTTGTCGTATAGAAACTGCTGTCCACCGCCCGCCGCCGCGCATACGGCGACGCGACAAAGGCGATGGAACGGTGCGAATCGACGTGGTCCGCGCCGTTCTGCGCGTCGTCCTCCAGGATGAAGACGGCGGTCTTCGGCCAGAAGCGGCTCTTCGATATCCCCTCGACAATCATCCCGACGGCGTGGTCGTTATCCGCGACGAGCGCCTTCGGCGTGAGCTTGCCCGGGGTCGTGCCGTGCGTATGGTCATTGCCGAGCCGGATCAGGATCAGGCGCGGCATCGTTCCCGTGCGTTCGAACTCCTCCAGGTCCTTTAGAAGCACCTTCGCGCGCTCGACATCCGGGTAGTCGAGATCGTAGCCGCGGTACGCCCGGTTGGTCACGCGATTCAGGACCGGGTCACGTACCGACGCGATCTGTACACCGTCGCGTACTTCCGAAGGTGGCCGGTTGTTCACCCAGTAGCCGTAGTTGCGCATGGAAACGCCGGCGGCCGCGGCATTCGTCCACAGGTAGCCCGCTGGGGGCGCGGCCGTGGGCTCGGTGCCCTCGTAGTCGTAGAACCGTCTCCGCCCCCCGTAGCTGTTCGGCCACAGGCGCTGCACATAATCCGAAGCGATCGCCGCGGTCGACCAGTTGTGACCGTCCGCGCTCACGTCCGCCGTGACATAGAAGTTGTCGAACAGGACAAACTCCCGGGCCAGCTTGTGCTGGTTCGGCGTCACGTCTTCCCCGAACAGCACCAGGTTCGGATCGCCATTCCCCTGTTTCATGGCGCCCAGAACCTGGTCGTAGGTCCGGTTCTCCTTGACAACGTAGAGGACGTGTTCAATGGGAGAAGGGTCGCCCGGGCGCGTGGGAACGGGGTTGTCCAGCCCGATGCCGGCATCGTCGAGGAGCTGGTCGCGGTAAGGCGCATTGGCGAAAACGGTATCGGTGTATTCGAACAGGCTCGCCTCGGTCAGCGCCGGAACGATCGAGACGCTGCCGGTCTGCAAGCGGCCGACATATTCGTCCGAACGCAGGCCCTGGTGCGTGGGAGCGGGCCGCACCTGCGGATTCGGACCATTCGGATTCGGGAACGATCGCAGGCCGCGGCCGTTCAGGATCGCCACTCGGCCGTCCGGCAGGGCACGCACTGCCGTCGGATACCAGCCCGAGGGGATGAATCCGCGTACCCGGGACCGTTCCTCGGAAATGTCGGCCACCGCAACAGCGTTTGCATCGGAGCAGACGACGTAGAGCGTCTTTCCGTCGGGACCCAGGCTGACGGCGCTCGGCGTCATGCCCAGAGGCTGGCGCGGCGTCAGCGCCAGGTTGATCGATTCCAGCCTCCGTAAGGCTTTGCTTTCCGTCACGCCGATGGAATAGGCATTGTTCGTATTGGAGGCAGTGATGAACAGCCTCGCGACGACAGGCGCTTGTCCTTCTGTAAGGTCTTGCTTACCATCCACCCAAATCATGTCCGTGGCGTGGGCCCCGATGCGTTCCACGCCGAGGCGCTCGCCAGTGCCGGCATCGTAGTGTCCGAGCGTGCCGTCAGTCCAACTCGTGACGAAGAACGACCGACCGTCCGGATGGAACACAATGCGGTACGGACGCCGGCCCGTCCTGATCCGCTCGATCAGCATGCCGGACTGCGGGTTGATCACGACGACCGAGTCCCGGTAGAGATCCGAGGCGTAGATCAGCCGGCCATCGGGAGAGAGGGCCACGTCGCCGATGAAATCGTCCTTGGTGCGTTTCCCTTCGGGAACGACAGGGAAAACGCGGGCAGGCTGAAGCGCGCCATTGGCGAACGTGAACTCGAACACCGAAGCGTGGGAACCGCCGCCGACGTACAGTCGGTCGCCCTTTGGAGAGAGCGCCAACCCAAGCCAGCCGTCCGGGACCGGGGTCCGGCTGGTTTCGCGGCCCGCCGCCAGGTCGATCACGGAAAGCGAAGGCGGTTGGTAGCCGCCATTCAGGACGACCAGGTGCTTGCCGTCGCGTGACAGGGTCGACGCCATCGGGAAAGTATCAACGGGAATCTGTGTCCCCGCCGGCAGCACGCGCCACCCGGTCGGCACGAGGAATCCGCCGCCCGGCAGCGGACCCACCTGTTCGCGCGGGCCGGGTTGGGACACCAACAGGCCCGCGCCAATCATCATCAGCAGAAAGGCAATGCGTTTCATTCGGTGTATTTCTGCGCGATCGGGAAGCGGCGTCCGATCCCGAAGGCCTTGGTCGTGACTTTGAGGCCGGGCGCCGCCTGCTGCCGCTTGTACTCATTGCGGTCGACCTTTCCGGCGATGTCCCGGACGAGGGACAGTGGAACATCGAGACTGCCGGCAATGCGCGCGAGCGGCTGGTTTTCCTCGACGTAGGCTCTCAGGATGCGGTCCAACAGGTCGTATTCCGGGAGAGAATCGGTGTCCTTCTGATCCGGGCGTAACTCAGCCGACGGCGGTTTGGTGAACACTGCCTCCGGGATCGCCCCTGCGTGCCGCCGGTTGGCAGCGCGGGATAGTTCGTACACGAGCGTCTTCGGGACGTCGCTGATCACCGCCAGCCCACCGCACATATCGCCGTAGAGCGTGCAGTAGCCGACCGCCAGTTCGCTCTTATTCCCGGTCGTGAGCACCATCGCGCCCCACTTGTTCGACAGCGCCATCAAAGCCGCGCCGCGCAGGCGCGACTGCAGGTTCTCCTCGGTTACGTCTGAAGGCGCATCCCGGAAAAGCGGCTGGAGAGTCTCGAGAAACCGCTCGTAGATTGGCGTGATCGGGACGATCTCGAACCGGATGCCCAGCCGTTCAGCCAGTGTCCTCGCGTCGGCGACACTACCTTCTGAAGAGAACGGCCCTGGCATTCCAATGCCCGTCACGTTCTCGCGGCCCACCGCATCCACCGCCACCACCGCTGTCAGCGACGAATCGATGCCGCCGCTCAGACCGATCAGGACGGAGTTGAAGCCGCACTTGTGGATATAATCCCGCGTGCCGAGGACAAGGGCTTCGTAGACAGCCTCGCATTCGTCGGGCAGACTCTCTCGCCGGTCGCCTACGCCGCTCGCCAGGTCGACCATGACCAGGTCTTCCGCGAAGGATGCCGCCGAGGCGATCACGTTTCCCGACGGGTCCATTGCGAAGCTGGACCCGTCGAAGACAAGTTGGTCCTGCCCGCCGACCTGGTTCACATAGATGGCGTGCATCCCATGGCGGCGCGCGTTGGCGGCGAAGATCTCCCGGCGGAGCGCGCGCTTCCCCATGGAATACGGCGAGGCGTTCAGACTCACCAACACCCGCGCTCCCTGGGCCGCCAGTTCACCTACGGGATCGCGGTCATAGAGGGGTCGCGACCAGTACTGCTTATCGTTCCAGGCGTCCTCGCACACCGTCAGTGCCACGGGGACGCCACCGAGTTCGCAGAGTTGCGGGCGCGCGCCGGGGACGAAGTAGCGCGCCTCGTCGAAGACGTCGTAGGTTGGCAGCAGGGTCTTGTCCTGGCGGAAGATACAGCGTCCCGCGGCAAGCACCGCGGCGCTGTTTGTCGCGCGCTTGCCGGTCGGCGTGTCCGCCTCGCCGACATAGCCGCAAATGACGGTGAGCGGCAGGTCCGCCGTCGCCTCGGCCAGGTCGCGCACGGCGGACTCGCTGCGGGCGATGAAGCTCGGCTTCTCCAGCAGGTCCCGCGGCGGATATCCCGTGACGGACAATTCGGGAAACACAACCGCTCCGGCTCCGCGCGCGGCGGCCTCGCGGCTGCGGGTGGCCATGCGCTCCACGTTTCCAGGCAGATCGCCAACCGTGGTATTGATCTGCCCCAAAGCAATTCGCATACAAATCGAACTTTCATTGTAGGGGACGCCGCACGCCGGCACGTGCGGTACCCTTGATGGGTTGGAAGCGATGAAGCCTTTACGGGTGCTGTTGATCGAGGACTCGGCCGAAGAGGCTGACGGAATTTTGGGGCGCCTGCGGGAGGCCGGCATTGAGTGCGCCGCCGAGCGGGTCGACATGGCGCCGGCTGTTTCCGCGGCACTCAGCCTCAAGCCATGGGATCTGATTTTGTGCGACGCCGCGATGCCGCATATGACGGCCATGGGCGTCCTGGCGCTGGCCCGGGAGCGCCGTTTGACTATCCCCGTGATCGTCCTCTCCGACCGCCCCGGCGAAGAACATGCCGTCGAGATCATGCGCGCCGGCGCGCGCGACTATGTGATGAAGCGCGACTTGTCTCGGCTGCCGGCGATCGTGGCGCGCGAGTTGCGTGACTCCGGATCCCGCCCGCAATCGCCGCCGGCCGCCGACCGCTTCCGGGCGTTCGTCGAGATGTCTCCGCTGGCGATCTTCAGCGTGGATCAGGATGGAAATGTGGAGCCTTGGAATGCTCCGGCTGAGTCCCTGTTTGGCGTCCGGCGGAAGGAGGATGGCGCCGTCGAAGCCGTCTTCAGCGACGCCGAGAGAGAGAGGTTTCGTGGCTTGGTGCGGGCCCATGGCGAAGGGCAGGTGCTGAACGGAGTCCGCCGCCGGTGGGTCCGCCGCGACGGCTCCGCCATGGACGGCATGATCTGGAGCGGCCTCCTGCGCAAGGACGGGAACGCGGCGTCGGTCGTCTTCGTCGTAGCCGACCTGACCGGCGACGAGCAGGGCAGCGAGCACTGGCGCAATCTGCTGCGCATGGAAGGCATGCAATGGCTGGCGGCGAGTCTCCGCTCCGACCTCGCCGACCCGCTGACTGTCGTGGGCGGCTACAGCCGCGTGGCTTTCGATCACGCGCCGGAGGACGAGAGACTGCGGGAAGACTTGCGCCACGTCAACGATGCGGCTGAAGAAGCGCTGCGCCGCGCGGCGCCGGTGCTTGCCCTGGGGGGCGGCGTCCAGGAGGAGTTGCTCGCCCTCAATGCTTATGTGGCGCGCTCCGAACGCCTGCTGCGGGAGATTGCCGGACCGGGCATCGAGTTGCGTCTCGAACGGCGCGCGGAGCGGGTATTCCTGCGGACGGCTCCCGCGTGGCTCACGCGGATCCTTATCGGACTGGCGCTCACGGCCCGCGAAGCGCTCGACGGAAAGGGGTGGATCCGCATCGATGCCAGCGCGGCCGGCGGCCGCGCGCGTCTGGTTTTCCAGTGCGGCGCCAGCGACGGCGGCGCGCGCTTGCTCGATGCGGCGGCGGAGGTCGGGGAGTGGGTCCGACTCAGCGGCGGCGCCTTGGCTGCCGGGGAGAGTGTCGCCGTGGAGTGGCCTTTGGCCGAACCTTCGGCTGGACCCCGGCCCGCGGTCCTGCGCGGGGCCGAGAGCGTCCTGCTGGTGGACCAGTCCGAAGCCGTGCGCGCCCTGGTCCGCGAGATGCTGACGCCGAATGGCTACGACGTGATGGAAGCTCTGGACGCTGAGGAGGCGTTATCGCTGTTCTCCGACCCGCGCTTTCCGGTCGATCTACTGGTCGCCGACCAGGACTTGCCTGAAGGCGGCGCCAGGCACCTGGCGGACCGCCTGCGCGAACATCGTCCCGCGATGAAGGTACTCTTCGCCGGCCCGCGGCCGATGACTGAACCTCCGCTTGCCGGCGAGGCGCATCTGCTGAAGCCGTTTTCCGGCGATGCTCTGCTGCGCGCCGTCCGCGCCTTGTGCGGCCGCGCGCCGCTATAATCGAAGCTGCTGGTAGGCACACTGCCTCCCGGCGGCGCCATGTCCAAGCGTTTCGTCTACACCTCCGGCGTCCTGCTGCTCGTGCTTCTGACGAGCCTTGTCGTCTGGCAGATCTCCTTCCATTTCGGGGAGTACGCCCCGAAAGATCTCAGCCAAACGTATGTCTTCTGGGCGGTTTCGTCGCTCGTTTTCGTGCTGACGGTGACACTCGGATTCATCCTGTTTCGCACCGCTTTTAAGCTGTACCTGGAACGGCGGACCAATCGCGAGGGGTCCCGGATCAAGTCGAAACTCTTCTTCGGCGCGTTCGCCTTGAGTTTCCTGCCGGTCTGCTTCATGGTCGTGTTCAGCTACGGCGTCCTGAACCGGAATCTGAATATGTGGTTCACGCGCCCCGCCGAAGGCGTGAAGCTGAACTACATTGAGATCGGTGTGGCGCTTGACCGTGAGATGCGCGACGGCTTGCGCGCGCAGGCGGCGTTGCTGGCATCGCGCCCGGAAGTACGCGCGTTGCTCGATCACGGAACGGCTCTCCCCCGCGCGCTACTCAGCGGGTTCCTGCAGGAATGGCGCCTGGCCGGCGTCGCCATCCGCGGCGCCGATGGGGGTCCTCCGCTCGCGTCGCACGGAAGCTTCGGCGCCAATTCAGTCACCGTGCGTCATTCGCTTGATGAGGGGGACCGGCCAGTGGGCACGATCGACGTTTCGGCCGCCCCGCCGCTTGACCTTGTGGCCGCTCGCCAGCAAATCGACCGGTATCTCCGTGCGATGGACCAGTTGCGCGAGAACCGCAACTCGGCACGCTGGTTCTACATCCTGATGCAGGCTCTGATCGGCCTCTTCATTCTATTCGTCTCCACCTGGATTGCACTGGTGCTGGCGCGCCAGATCAGCGTCCCGATCTCGGCTTTGCTCAAGGGCGCCGAGGAAGTGCGTCAGGGGAACCTCGCCCACCGCGTGGAGACGTCGGCGATCGATGAGCTTGGCGTTCTGGTGCGCGGATTTAACCAGATGACGCGCGAACTCGAATCCAACCGGAACGAACTGGATGCCAGACGGCGCTTTACCGAGGCGATCCTCGAGAGCATCCCGACAGGAGTTATCTCGATCGCCGCGGACGGCTCGATCCGCCGTGTCAACCGCGCCTTCCGCGCGATGTTTCGTGCGCACTGGGAGGCCGCCCCCCCGCGCCGCCTCGAGGAAGTCTTCTCGCGCGAGGACGCCGCCGAAATGCGCTACCTCATGAAGCGCGCACGCCGCACCGGCGGCGCATCCCGCGAGATCGATGTGCGGATCGACGGGCAGATCCGCCACCTGTCGGTCACCGTGTCCGCTCTCGACGAGACGGTCACATCGGGATTCGTCGTCGTGGTCGAAGATTTGAGCGACCTGCTGCGCGCTCAGAAAGCCGCCGCCTGGCACGAAGTGGCGCGGCGGGTGGCGCATGAGATCCGGAATCCCTTGACGCCGATCACGCTTTCGGCGCAACGAATCGAGCGGCAGGTGGCGCGCCTCGAACTGCCGCCGGAGACAGCGAGAATCCTCCGCGAATGCGCGGCGACGATCGGCGCCGAGGCGGAGTCAGTGCAGTCGCTTGTCGAAGAGTTTGCGCAGTTCGCCCGCTTCCCGGCGGCGCAGCCGGTGCGCGCGGACCTCAACGAAGTGGTCGAGGGCGCGCTGTCGATCTTCCGGGGACGTCTCGATGGCATCCGCCTCACGACCGACCTCGCGCCCGGCTTGGCGCCTGTTCTTCTCGATCCTGAGCAATTCCGCCGCGTCATCGTCAATCTGGTGGATAATGCTGCCGAAGCCATGCAGGAGTCTCCAGTCAAGGAACTACTCGTTGCGACGCGTCCCGGATCGCGCGGCACCGTGGAACTGGCCGTGGCCGACACCGGCTGCGGGGTTAGCGTGGAGGACAAGGAGAAGCTGTTCCTGCCGTATTTCTCGACCAAGGGGCGCGGGACCGGTCTCGGTCTGGCGATTGTGAACCACATTCTGGCCGACCACGGCGCGCAAGTCCGGGTGGAAGATCATAAACCCGCCGGCGCCGTCTTCACGATCGAAATCCCCGTGCTCATTGAAACCGCCGAGCCCGCCGACGCGGTCCCCGTAAAAGCATGAAGGGTTTCCGTATTCTCATCGTCGACGATGAGCCCGGCATCCGCAGTTCGCTCTCCGGCGTGCTCGAGGACGAAGGTGCCGTGGTCGCCGCCGCGCCCGGCGGTGAGGAGGCTCTGGCCGAGCTCGACCGCGTGCCCTACGACCTCGTGCTGCTCGATATCTGGCTGCCGGGAATCGACGGCCTCGAAGTGCTGGCGCGAATCGAAGAAAGACCTCTGGGGGAACGCCCCGCGGTGGTGATGATCTCCGGCCATGGCAACATCGAAACGGCGGTCCGCGCGACGAAGCTCGGAGCCTTCGACTTTCTTGAGAAGCCGCTGGGAATCGAGAAGGTGACGGTGGTGGCGCGCAACGCCGTCCTGCAGCGTCGGCTGGAGATCGAAAACGGGCGGCTCCGGGATGAGAGTACGGCTCGCTACCAGATCCTGGGCGAAAGCGTCCCGATGAAGGCGTTGCGCCAGCAGTTGGCCTTGATGGCGGGAACGAACGGACGCGTGCTGATCTATGGGGAAAGCGGGGTTGGGAAAGAACTTGTCGCGCACGCAATCCACGCGCTGAGCCCGCGCGCGGCCGAGCCGTTTGTCGTGGTGAACTGCGCGGCGATCCCGGAAGATCTGATCGAAAGCGAGCTGTTCGGTCATGTCAAGGACAGCTTCCCGGGCGCCCACGAAGCCAAGACCGGCAAGTTTATGCAGGCCCACCTTGGGACTCTCTTCCTCGATGAAGTGGGGGACATGAGCCTGCGCACCCAGAGCAAGGTGCTGCGGGTACTCGACGAGCAGCGATTTCAACCTGTCGGCGCGATAGAGCCGGTGCAGGTGGACGTGCGTGTGGTCGCCGCCACGAACAAGAACATCGAAGACGAGATCGAGCGCGGGAATTTCCGCGAGGATCTGTTCTACCGGTTGAACGTGATCCCGTTTCACGTGCCGCCGCTGCGCGAGCGCGCGGAAGACATTCCTGTGCTGGCGCAGCACTTCCTGCGGGAGTTTACCACCGCCTACGGGCGGAAGCCGAAGGAATTGACTCACGAGGCGCTACAGATTCTGGCCGCGTATCACTGGCCCGGCAACGTCCGGGAACTGCGCAACCTGATGGAGCGGATCGTGATCATGAATCCACAGGTACGAATCGATGCGCGGCACATCCCGCTGCCGCTACGGCGCGCGCCAGGTCCGCCGCCGCTGCGGATCGCCAGCCTGCAGGAAGTCCGGGAGGCCGCTGAGCGTGACTACATTCTCAAGAAACTCGACGACGCGGGCGGCAACGTGACCCGCGCGGCCGAAGCGCTGGGGCTGGAGCGCAGCCACCTCTACCGCAAGATGAAGGCGCTGGGGATCGGACCCCCGAAGGAATAGCTACCCGATCCGCGCCAGCAGTTCACGGATATCCTTTTCTTCTTCCGCCGAGGGCTTGTTGTTCAGGGCGGTCTGGAGTTCCCGCCGCGCTCGGGCGACATCGCCTTTCTGGAACAGCGCCTGCCCGAGGTGGTAGCGATAGGTGGGGTGCGCCGGCGCTTTCCTGAGGCACTCCTCGAACATCTCGATCGCCTGATCGGCGAGATTTTTCTTGAGATAGATCCAGCCGAGCGTATCGGCCACTTCGATCACCTGGGGCAACTTCTGCCGTGCCCGCTGCGCGTAGGTCAGCGCGCGGTCGAGATCGCCGCCTTCGGAGGCAATGAGGTAAGCCAGGTTGTTCAGCACAATCGGATTCTCCGACTCCAGCCGGAGCGTCTCTTCGTAAATGCCCTTGGCTTCCTCTTTGCGGCCCAGCAGGTCGAGCGTGAGGGCCAAAGTGTTGAGCACGATCGAATTCTGCGGCAGGATCTCACGCGCCTTCTGCATCGTCTCGACGGCGCCTTCGAGGTCGCCCTTGCGCCGCTTGGTTTCGGCGATCCGGATGTAGATGTCGCCGGCCGCGGGGGACTTCTTGTCGATGCGCTCCAGAACCCACTGATACTCCTGAATCGCCTCGTCGAGCTTTCCCGCGCGCACGGCAACATTGGCGTGGGACGTGCGCAGTTCAAAGCGCGTCGGGTATTTGTCGATTTCCTGCTGCAGGACCCGCATCGCGCGGTCCGGCTGCTCCTGCAGCATGACCACTTCGATCTGCCCCATCAGGCCGCGCGCATTGGCCGGATTCAGGTCATAGCACTTCCGGTAGGCCTCCTCGGCCTCTCGGTAGCGCTTCTCCATTACGTTCAGCAGGCCCAGTTGAAAAAGAGCATCCTGGTTGTTTGGGTTCACCCGCAGGATCTGGTCGAGTTCGGCGCGCGCTTCCTTGTTGTTGTTGAGACCCATGTTGGCCGCCGTCCTGATCAGGCGCACGACGACATTGTTCGGGTCGAAGTTGATGGTCTCCTCAGCAAGTTTCAGGGCCGGATCGAACTCGCGCCGGGAAATGTGAATTTGTCCCAGCGCGATGCGGGCAGGCGAGTAGTTTGGCTTCAGGCGGATGGCTTCGTTCAAATGCTGGCGGGCCGTTTCCAGTTCGCCCCTCGCCATCAGCGCCCGGCCTAGGTTGAATTGTGCGACGAAGTTCCCCGGGGCCCTGGTGACAACCGTTCTGAGTTCGTTGATGGCGTTCGTCACATCGCCCTTTTCGAGCATCAGCGACCCGTTCAGGGCGAGCGCGTCCGAATCCCGCGGATCCTCCTTGAGGATCTCTTCGTTGATCTTCCGGGCTTCCTCGCGCTTTCCCTGGGCCATCAGAACTTCGATGATCATCTTCTGATACCGGAGCTTGCCGTCCGGATCCTTCTCGATTCCTTCTTCGTACTGGCGGATGGCCTCGGCGCCGTCCCCCAGTCTGAAATAGAATGCGCCCGCCGCCTCGTAGGCCTGCTTGTATTCGCCGGCGTGCGACTTCAGGTCCTGAATCACCCGCACCACTTCGTCGCGCCGCTTGCTGCGGTAGAAGTGCTCCGCAAGACGGATGAGCAGCGGATACTCTTTGGGGTTGTTCTGGACTGCCAGGCGCAGCACCTGCTCCGCGTCCCCCGTCTTCTGCTGGACCGTCATCAGGGAATACAGTTCGAGGTAGGCCTGCACAACGTCCGGTTTCTTTGCGATCAGTGCCCGGTAGATCGCTTCGGATTCGTCTGGATGGTTGTCCGCGGCGACCGATCGTGCCAGGTAGATTGCCGCTTCGGGCTCATCCGGCCGCGCCGCGTGCGCCGCTCGGAACTCCGCGATCGCTTCCCGCAATTCACGCTGCGCTCGCTCGCCGTAGCCTTTCTGCGCAGCGTCTCGCGCACTGGCGAGCAGCATCCGGCCCTTGATCCTGCGGCCGTCGTAGGAGTTGGGATCCGCCTTCAGCAGATCCTCGTACGTGCGCTCGATTTCTTCGATGATTTCGTTTTGGCGCCGCACCGCCTCGGTGTAGACGAGGTAGATATCCGCGAGCTTGACGCGGGCGTCGTTGCGGTCCGCACCCTCGGGCAGCAGTTCGATCGCACGGCGCAGGGCCTGGGCGGCGTTGGCAGCCTCGTTCAGCTTCAGGGCCGTCAGCGCAAGCCGGTAGTGCGCTTCTCCGAAACGCTGGTCCTTCTGCAAGGCGTTCCGGTACATGATGCGCGCTTCTTTGTACTTGGCGCGGTCGAAATACTTGTTGCCGTTTTCAAGATAGCGGCGTTTGACGACCTCCGGGTCCCGGCTGCAGCCGCCGGCAAAAACCCCAAGGATCGCCGTCAGAATCAAGACGGCGCGGGCAGGAAAGCTGGTCACGTTGGTCCTCGTTACCCCTCTACTTCACCACAGAAGCGGAAGGCATTCAACGCTACCGCAAGGCGGCCACGAGTTCTCCGGTTTGGCGCAGCAGCGCATACCGTGCCTGCTCGACAGTGTACTGGGTGCCGTAGTAGGCCAGCCACTTCTCGTTCTCGGAGAAGCGTGCGTGCTCGACGTCCTGCGAGCTGACCCGGCCCTCCTCCAGACGCGCGAGCAGAACGGCAACTTCTTCGCGGGCCACCTCGAGATCGAGGCGCACCACGTCGCGTGCTGCCTCCGCTTCGATGACGCGCCTGTATTGGCGCCGCGTCTCAGCCGACACGCGATGCCGCAGCGAATTGCGCTCGACGCGCAGGCGGGTTGCGTTGATCTCCTGCTGCGAGGCGTAGGCACGGTCGGCCGGCCCCATCGGAAGCGGCACCTGGAACGACATCCCGAGCAGATAGTTGTGGCGCTGGAACGTCCGGAAGAAATCCTCGAAGTTGTTGAACCGGGCGAGTTGGGCGTACTTGGCGATGAGATCGATCCGCGGCAGCCGGGTGGCCTTCTGCGAGCGGATCCCATACATCTCCGCGCGCAGTTGGGATTCGATCCTTTCCAAGTCTTTGTTTGATTCCACGGCGCGGGAGACAGCGGCCTCTTCCGAGTCCGGAAGCCGGGGAAGCGCGCGCTGTTCGGCAGCCGGCCGGGCAAGCGCATCGCCCTCCAGTCCAAGGGCGTAGGCGAGAGAGCGCTCGGCGCCGGACTGGGCCGTCTCAAGAGCCAGCACCCGCTGGCGGGCTCGCGCGGCGTCGAACGCGGCGCGCTTGGCGCTGAGCGGGAGTTCGCGGCCCGCTTCGACGCGCGCCCGGACGGCCGCGGTGACATGCTCCAGGTTGTCCGCCTGCTTACGTGCCACCGCGGCTTCGCGTGCGGCCCGCTCGGCTTCGAGATAGAGTGTGGCGACGCGATACACGGCTTCATCCTGCTTGGCCGCAGTCCCGATCTCCGCGCCGCGAACGGCTTCTCTTGCCTGCTCAACAGCCCAGGTTTGCGGGCGATTCAGCAGGAATTGCGAGGCCTGCACCTGAAAAATGCTGGGCGCGGCTCCCTCGATGCTGAGAGGGAAGCCGTTGTTGAACGCCAGCCCGCTGCCCGCCACGATCCGGGTCACAAACGGATCGCGCGCGATCTCCACTTCGGACTTAGCCTTGCGTTCGTCCAGCCGCGACAGCACCACGTCGGGATTGTGCTGGAGCGCCAGCTCCACCGCCTCCCGCAATGTGAACGAATGCACTTCGGCCTGCGCGAGCAGGCTCAGCAGCGCCAGGGGCGCCATGCGGATCACCGTCATGGAGCCATTATGGCGCGGGGGGGTCAGGCGAGCAGAAGATCGGCCGCGCTGAAGAAGTAGCCCAGCTCAACGGCAGCCGTCTCGGGGGCATCGGAACCATGGATTGCGTTGCGTTCGATGCTCTCCGCGTAGAGCTTACGGACGGTGCCCTCGGCGGCATTCGCCGGATTGGTCGCCCCCATCACCTCGCGGAGTTTCTTCACCGCGTCTTCGCGCTCGAGCGCCAGGGCAATCACAGGTCCCTCGGTCATGAACGTGACCAGACTTTGGAAGAAGGGCCGCTCGCGGTGGACAGCGTAGAAGCCTTCGGCCTGCGCGCGGGTGATGCGCAGCATACGCAGCCCCACGATGCGAAAACCTTCCTTCTCCAGCAGGGCGAGGATCGCCCCAGCATGACCCGCCGCCACGGCGTCGGGCTTAATCATCGAAAATGTGCGTTCCATGAAGTTCTATTTGAGTCTTTCCTGCAGCTTCTCGCCGATCTCCGCCGGGGAGTAGCAGACCGTGATTCCAGCGCTCTGCATCGCCGTGATCTTTTCGGCGGCGGCGCCCGATCCGCCGGAGATGATCGCGCCGGCATGGCCCATGCGACGTCCGGGAGGCGCGGTCTGGCCCGCGATGAAGCCGACGACTGGTTTCTGCACGTGCTTCTTCACGTACGCCGCCGCGGTCTCTTCGGCCGTACCGCCGATCTCCCCGATCATGATGATCGCCTGCGTGTCCGGGTCCTCGTTGAAGAGCCGGATCGCGTCGACGAAGGTGGTGCCGATGATCGGGTCGCCGCCGATCCCGATGCAGGTGGATTGTCCGATGCCAAGCCGCGTCAACTGACCTACCGCCTCGTAGGTGAGCGTGCCCGAGCGGGAGACGACGCCCACATTGCCGGGCTTATGGATGTGTCCCGGCATGATGCCGATCTTGCATTTGCCCGGCGAAATGATGCCGGGGCAGTTCGGACCGATCAGGCGCGTGTGCCGGTCCTGGAGGAACCGCCATGCCTTGACCATGTCGAGCGCCGGAATGCCCTCGGTGATGCAGACGACGACCGGCAGTCCCGCGTCGGCGGCTTCCATGATGGCGTCGGCGGCGAACGGGGGCGGCACGAAAATCACCGAGGCGTTCGCGCCGGTCTCGCGGACCGCGTCGGCGACGGTGTTGAACACCGGCCGGTCTAGATGGGTGGTTCCGCCTTTTCCAGGGACGACGCCTCCCACGACACTTGTGCCGTAGGCGATCGCCTGCTGGGCGTGGAACGTGCCCTCCTTCCCGGTGAAACCCTGGACAATCAGGCGTGTGTGTTGATCGACGAGTACGCTCATGTCTGTTGACGCCCTTACGATGCGAGTTTGACGACCTTGTTGGCCGCGTCGCGCATGCCGTCCGCGACGGTGAAATTGAAGCCCGACTCTTCCAGGATCTGGCGTCCCTGTTCGACGTTGGTGCCTTCCATCCGCACCACGATCGGAACCTGAATGTTCAGGTCGCGGGCCGCGGCCACCACACCCGAAGCCAGAGTGTCGCAGCGCAGGATGCCGCCGAAGATATTGATCAACACGGCCTTCACGCTGCTGTCGGACAGCAGGATGCGGAACGCGTTCTTCACCTGCTCGGCGCTGGCGCCGCCGCCCACGTCGAGGAAGTTCGCGGGGCTGCCGCCGGCATGCTTGATGATGTCCATGGTGCCCATGGCGAGACCGGCGCCGTTCACCATGCAGCCGACATTGCCGTCCAGCTTGATATAGTTGAGCCCGAACTTCGACGCTTCCACTTCGAGGGGGTCTTCCTCGTTGAGGTCGCGCAGTTCCAGCAGGTCCTTGTGGCGGAACAGGGCGTTATCGTCGAGATTGATCTTGGCGTCGAGCGCGTAGACCTTCTCATCCTTCGTCACGATGAACGGGTTGATTTCGGCGAGCGAGCAGTCGATCGCTTCGTACGCTTTGGCTAGAGCCCGGATGGCGGCGGCTGCCTGGTTCGCCGCCGGTCCGGTGATGCCGATCCCGAACGCCAGCTTGCGGGCCTGATATGGCGACAGGCCGAAGCCCGGTTCGATCGCTTCGCGAATGATGGCGCCGGGGTCCTTGGCGGCGACTTCTTCGATCTCCATACCGCCCGCCGCCGACGCCATGAACACAGGCAGGCCGATCGCGCGGTCGAGCACGATGCCGAGGTACAACTCCCGGTCGATTGGCAGCGTCTCCTCGACCAGCAGGCGCTGGACGATGCGTCCCTCGGGCCCGGTCTGGTGGGTCACGAGGCACATGCCGAGGATCTTTGCGGCGATCGCTTTGGCTTCGGCCGCATCCTTGGCGATCTTGACGCCGCCGCCCTTGCCGCGCCCGCCGGCGTGGATCTGGGCCTTGACGACCACGCTGCCGCCAATGCGCGCCGCCGCCGCTTCTGCTTCTTCGGCCGTCGTCACCATCTCGCCGCGAGGCACAGGGACCTGATACTGGGCGAGGATTGCCTTCGCTTGGTATTCGTGAATTTTCATGGAAACCGGCTGTGCTAGGATGTCGAAGCGTGCGGCATACGGCCCGGACGCGTCGGTAAACTCTCAATTCTACCATGACTCTTCATCCGTTCCTGCACCTCGTGGTCGCCGCCGAGGACCTCCCGGAGGCGGACGCCCACGCCGCCATGGGGATCGTGCTGCGGGGCGGGGCGACTCCGGTGCAGTTGGCAGCTTTCCTGGTAGCCCTGCGGATGAAAGGAGAAACGCCGGAGGAGTTGACCGGCTTCGCCCGGGCCATGCGCGAAGCGGCGACCCCAGTACGCCCGAAGCCAGACGGCCCGCTGATCGACACCTGCGGTACCGGTGGAGACGGCGCATCCACCTTCAACATCTCAACCGTTACCGCGTTCGTGCTGGCCGGCGCGGGCGTACGAGTCGCCAAGCACGGGAACCGCTCGATCTCCAGCCACTGCGGTAGCGCGGATCTCATGGAAGCGCTGGGCGTCCGAGTCGTGCTTCCGCCCGAACGCATGGCTGCTGCGATCGACGAGGTGGGGATCGGCTTCTTGTTCGCTCCCGCGATCCATCCGGCGATGAAGCACGCGCAGCCGGTGCGGCAGGAACTGAAAATGCGCACCGTGTTCAATCTTCTGGGCCCGCTGACGAACCCCGCCGGCGCGACCGTGCAGATGGTGGGGGCCCCGTCAAGGGAAGCGGCGGAGAAGATGGCGCTGGCGCTGGCAGCCCTGGGTCTGGAGAGTGGCTGGGTTGTCCACGGATCCGACGGGCTGGACGAAGTCACGCTCTCTGGCGTCACGCATGGCTGGAGGATTGCCGCGGGACAGGCCCGGTACGAGCAACTGCACCCGCAGGATTTCGGACTGTCGCCGGCGCCGCTCGATGCGATCCGCTGCAAGGGGAAGGACGAGCACGTGGTCGCGGCGCGCGAGGTATTGGCCGGCGCCGGGGGGCCCAGGCGGGACATCGTCCTGGCCAACGCCGCGCTTGCCCTCACTGCCGCCGGGCGCGCTCGAGACTTGCACGACGGGGTCGGTCTCGCCGCCGAATCGCTGGACTCCGGCGCGGCGCGTCGCAAAGCGGAAGACCTCGCGGCTTTCAGCCAGCGCGATTGACGGCCGAGCGCAGTTCGGGCAGCATGCGCCGGACGTGCCACAAGTGCCTCCGCTCGTGTGCGGCGAGCAGGGCAAACCCCGCGCCCAGTTCAATCCGGAAGCCGGGCATGGGGCTCTCCACCTTGGCGCGGGCTAAATCGAGGCCCTGGCACTGGTAGAGCCGGTCGAGCAGCCCCTCCTGCGCGTCGCTGAATTCCTCGATCACTTGCATCATCGGGGTATCCGTGGGCGCTGTGTACTGCGCGCTCGTCTTGACGAAGCGCTTCGGCGGCGGTTCGATGAACCAGAGAGCCATGCCGGTGAGCAGTCCGTAGCGGAAGGGGCCGGCGCCGTAAAGCTTGCGCCTGCGGGCGTCGGCGATCGCCCGGTCGAATCGCGGGAACCCTTCTATCGCGGAAAGCGTCAGGTGCCCCAGGTGCTGCGAGATCGACCAGCGATCCGGAGCGGGCTGCCACCTGAACTCCGCTTCGGACATTCCGGAGACGATTCCTGCTACTTCGCGCTTGACCTGCTCCAATTCCTCTTCGATGGCCGCCAGCGCGGGATTCAATGTGAGCACGGGTGCTGCCGCCATGGCTCTTTGGATGCACCAATGGTACCGCGGGGAACACGATTCGTCCTACAGCAACAGCAGGCCCGCCCCGATCGATAGCACGCCCAGCGCCAGGCCGGCGCGCAGGTATTCGCCGAAGCCGATGCTGCTAGTGTAGAGAAGAATGATCCACGAGATTCTCCCGGTCGGCATGTTGCAGTGCAATTGCTCCATCTTTGGCGATGAAACGACGCACCGCGCCATTGTCGTGGACCCCGGGGACGAGATCGGGCAGATTCTCGCGGTTCTCGAACGCCACCAGTTGACTGTCGACGCCATCGTCATCACACACGCCCACATCGACCACATCGGCGGCGCGCACAAGATGAAGCAGGCCACCGGCGCGCCCGTCTATATGAATCAGGACGACACTGCGCTCTACGATCAACTCGATATGCAGGCGGGCTGGCTGGGCATGCCCACGCCCGAGCGGACCGAGATCGACACACCGGCGCGCGACGGCGATACGATCCGCCTGGCGCAGGCGGAGTTCAACGTGTTCCACACGCCGGGACACACGCCCGGCAGCCTGTGCCTCTGGATTCCTTCCGAAAACAAGCTGGTGGCGGGAGATACGCTCTTCCGCGACAGTATCGGGCGCACCGACCTTCCGGGTGGGGACGGCCACCAGATCCTGCGTTCGATCCACGACAAGCTGCTGCCCCTCCCCGATGACGTGACCGTGATCCCCGGCCATGGTCCTACCACGACCATTGGCCGCGAGAGGCGGTTCAACTACTTCTTGCAGGGACTGTAGCCTGAAGGAATAGAAGGCCGGACGCGGGAGGCGCGCGTCCGGCCAGAAGAAGACAACGCTCTAGAAACTCGTCCGGGGACGATATCCCGGACGGGAGCGAATACGGTACTTCTTGCCAACGTCACTCGCGATCTCAATCGAGATCTTGCGGAAGCCGTCGTTTGGATTCGCCTTGGGGTAGTAGGTGACGGTGTAGGAGTTGCCGAGGTCCTCGCGGATCGACTCGAACGCCTCCACCTGTTTTTGCCACGTCTTGGCCCAGTAAGCCTTACCACCGGTCCGGGTGGCCAGGCGGCGGAAGACGTTGCTCGAGATCGGATCCCTATTTACCTCGTTCGTTGAGATCACGTAAATCGGGATCCCTTCGTCTTCGGCGACCGCCCGCACGTCATCCGGCGCGATCATGCTGGCGTTGTCCGGGCCGTTCGAGAAGACGATTACCACCTTGCGTCCCGGCACCTTGGCGGCGTCGCGTAGGGTCAGGAGCAGGCCGTTGTAGAGCGCGGTATCGTCGCCCGCCACCGCCTGGCGCAAACCACGAATCGCATCGTTGCGGTCCTTGGTCAGCAGCGATGCGCGGGAGAGGTTGCGGCTGAAGGTGTACACAGCCACTGAATCGGCGCGGTCGAGGCCTCGGACGAAATCGGCGATCGCGTCTTCGGCGTACACGAAGCCCCGGTACATGAAGTTACTCGTGTCGAAGAGGACGAACACGCTCGTTCCGACAAAGGCGTCGGCGCGGGATTCTACCCCGGTCTTCCCATCGCCGCCGTCTTCGGTGAGCACCATCGGCCGCACCGTGCCATTGTCGAGGATTTCCACCGGCGGCCGGTTGCCCTCGGCGAAGGTCGAAATCTTCTGGACGATACCGTCTTCGAGTACCCGGAAATCAGAAGGTTTGAGGCCCGTGATGTAGCGGCCCTTGTTGTCGGTGACGGCGAAGCTGAGGACGACCATGTCCACCTTGACGCGGAACACGGCGTCCTCCTGCGCCCACAGGAGGAAAGAACCCGCGCCCAGCACAGCGAGCGCACTCAGAAATTTCCAATGCAGCCAGCGTTTCACCCGTTCTCCCTCCTAGCGATCCGCCGAGCCCGCAAGGCTGGCGGAAAGCGTCTGCCGAGTCTTCGCGCGGACATCGTCGCCCACGGTGCGAAGAGAATACAACAATGCGGGCCAATCCTCCAAGTGGGAGGCGAAGATCCGCTCGACCACCTGCTGCGTCCACTCGGGAATCAACAGGTTCAACTGGGACGGCCGGATGTGCAATTCATCCGCGAGAGCGGCCCAGTAGAGCGTATTGGACTCCCAGCTTTCAGCCATGATGCGGCTGGAGTAGCCCATCAAGGTCGGGAACGTGCGCAGGTTCAGCAACTCGGGCTGATAGGAATTGGCCAGCGTTGGCTTCGGTGTGCCAAACGCCCGCGAGATCGCGGCTTCGGTGACGGCCGGGGCACTGGAGGCGGCCAACTGCCGGATTGCTGTGACAAACGGATCGCCGGCGTCCCCGGTGGAGGCCATCTTGAGGCCCAGCAGATACAATTCGGCTGGCAGCACCGCGTCGGCGGCGGCTGCCGCGTCACCCGACTCCAGCGCCCGCGCCACGAAATGGGTCCGGCGGGGTGGCGCTTTGGAGGAAAGGGTTTCGAGCAAGGCCTGGCGCATCGCCGGGTGGATCGCCGCCTTCGCCAGCAAGTGCCGTGCATAGCGCAGGTGCAGGCCGACCCAGTGCAATTGCACTCCGCTGACTCCCGACCAGCGCGGCAATTTGGCGCTCAGCATCATCTGGGGGACAAGATCGCCCCAGATCAAGGCCTGGGTCTCGGTCGGGATGAGGAAGTTCTGCTCCGCGTCGGCAAGCGCATAGGGCAAACCCGTCAACGATCCCAGGAGGCGCCCCCCGGCGTTGGCCGGCCAGCCGGAGCCGAATGTCTCGGTCTGACGCCAGGTCTGATTTGCCCCCTGTACTCCCAGAAAATCGTGCCCGCGGACGAACAGCGGATTGGTGTACAGGATCTGCGCTCCCGGTGGCGCGTAGTAGGCGTAACTGTAAGCGACGAGAATGTCTCGCAAGAACGGCGCCAGCAGGCCGCGCGCCTCGCGCAGCTTCTCCGCGTCCCCGCGCGCCCGTTCCACCACGGCCCGCAAATTGGTCTTGCGCTGCTCGTCGATGTGCTTCTCCGTCCAATAGCCGAACGCATAGGCGTTCTTTTCGGCGCTGGTTAGAGGAGCGCGCGGCAGGCTGATCTCGGCGACGCGGCTCGCCAGACGGGTTAGCAGGGCATTGTTCATTTCCTGCCCGCCGGCGACACTCTCCAGGTGATCGGCCAGTTCCAGGATCAGCGTGAGCGACACCATGCGCTGCGATTCCAGGACGCGGTTCATCTGCTGCACGAGCCGCCCGTGCGATTCGGCATCGCCGGGAGAACCGGCGAGCAGGTCGAGAAGTCTGGCCTGCGGGTCCGTCCCCTGTTCCGCGCCGGCGGCAGTCAGGAGCAGCTTGATGCCGTTCCGGCCACCATCGAACACGTCGCGTGAGTTTGAAACCTTGGTGCTGAACTCACTCAAGATCCCGCTCAGAGCGGTGTCGGTCTTCTCTTCGGGCAGAGCGCCCTGCCGGCTGAGGATCTGCCAGAGGCTCACCAGCGCCTGCATCGTGCCGATTGCGTCGGAGCGCAGGTTCTGGTTGCGGATCTTGGACAGGCTCTGCGCGGTGTCGAGGAATTGGATGATCGTCTCGTCCCTGACCGCGGGCGCGTCATTGAAGATCACGTACTGCTGTCCAAAGATCCGGTACTCGCGCGCGAGGCGGTCCACGGTCGCATCGGCCAAGGGTTGCTTGCGCCGCCGGTCGAGGTCGCTCACAGCCATGAAGATCTTGAGCGGCTCGTTCTCGACGGCTTTCCGGCTCAGCGCGAACAGCGCCTCCAGGACGTCGTCCGGCTCCTTCCAGCCCTGGGCCAGTTTCGTCAACTTGCCGTCGTACTTCCCGTGCGGGTGGGAAACGAACAGGTTGCGCCACACCTGGACCGACCCCGGAATGTGCGGCTGTCCGTTCGGCAGCATGTGGAGCCGGGTGGTCAGCAGCATCATGTCGGTGTTGGAGCGAAAGACGGGACGCGCGGGACCGGGACTGGTGATGCGGCCGCGTACGGCTGTGTAGAAGCGCTTCAGCCGGTCGGGGTCGGTGAGGTACGCCTGAGCCGGACCTTCAATCCGCATCAGGGCGTCATACAGGCTGGCCAGCCAGCCATCGTCTTTGGAGAGGAGCTTCTCGTAGAACTCCGCGCCCTTGTCCGGGTGTGCGCCGACGAGGTCGGCCCAAACCCCAGCGGCCCTGGCCCCTCCGGGGTACATCGCCTTCCCGTTGCGGATTTCGAACATGCCGCCAAAAAAATCGAGGACATGGGCAAACGCACGGATGCGGGCGACCGGAATCCCATCCTTCAGGGCGGTGGCCGTATCCGGGTCGAGTTTGGAGAACCCGAGGTAGAGGCGGCACAGCGAGGGGTCGCTGAGCAGAATGTCGATGAACGGCTCACCTTTGTCTTTGCGGTCGCTGGTCCAATAGTCCGGTCCGTAGAGCACTGGGACCTCTGTAGGCCGGAAGTCATACTCGAACGGGCGATTCGTGCGAAGGGCCTGCTCGAGGTCAGCCACGGGGAAGCCGGAGTCGGTGGTGAGGAACGCCCTGCTCGCGTTGACGGTCTCGAGCACCACTTCGGCGCCGCACCCGCCACGCATCCGGAAGCCGAGAATCCGCAGCAGTTCGCCTGCTTCGGCTGACTCGCAGCCTGGCACGCGCAACATCTTGCTTTCGCCGGCGAGCTTTTCGAGTTCCCGCGCCTGGGCCAGATACCGGATGACCAACTTCAGGTACTCGGTCTGATCCAGCGCGTCATTACTATGCGATGCCTGGTAGCCATTGGTCACGACGTTGCGTGCGACCGCGCCGAGGACATCGGAAACGTGTCCGGCTCGGGAAATGGCGGCCATCCGCGAAAAGGAACGCAGCGGGCCGGGAATCTCGACAGTCGGATGCCCTCCAGAGGACACTGGACCGGACGGCGGCTCGTTCAGCCCCGCCCCCCCAGCCGCGCGATATTCCGAAACGGCTTTGGCGGCGCCCGCGCTATCGCCGGCCAGCAGTTCGAGAACTGCAAGCCGTTCCGCCGCGGCCTGACGGGTTGCTGCATCGCCGCCCGAGCCGAGCGCGTCCAACACTCGCCGGTAGACCGTTCTGGCTTCCGGGTCGCCGAAGCGTTCCAGAAACTCCGCGTATTCCCGGAGCCTGACAGGATCGGCGGGGTTCGCGCGTGCGGCTTGGGCCAGAAGGCTCCGGGCCGAGGCCGCGTCACCGGCTGAGACGAGTTGCATTGCCCGATCCGCGGTCTCAGTTGCGCTGAGCACGGGAACCAGGAGGACGGCTACTGAGAGAAGAACAGAACCCTTCATGCTCTCTCCTGCTGTCGGATTTGTATCAAATACTGTATCACTCCAGTTCCGCCGCCACCAAGGACAGGGGCGGCGCAATCGCAAAAGAAGCGATGCGCCAGACCACCCGGAAGGGACATTATTCTGCGCAGGGCGGCTCGGCGGCGGACTCCGTGCCGCGCCCGGGGGGAGAGCTCTCGTCGAAACCGCGGGTCGGGACGGCGCCGGAGGAGGTAGCTAACCAGGAGCGCCCGCAGGTGGCCGTCGTGCCGTTCTCCCGGCGAACTTGACCATCCTGGCCGATAAGCCAGACATGGACATTCTCCGCACCGGTTTGGAAGGATTGGGGCGGGCCGAGCTGATGCTGAACCGCGCCGCCGAGCGCATCGCCCGTCTGCCTGTGATGGGCGATGCCGCGCGGGACGACGAAGTCGTGCTGAGCGACGAGTTCGTGCAACTGATCGAGGCCCGGAATCTGTTCTCCGCCAACGTGAAGACGATTCAGGCAGGGGATGAAATGCGCAAGCACCTGCTGGACGAGCTCGGTTGACCGGCCCGCACCGCGGTCTGGACGCTCCGCCGGGCGGGTCTATAATAGAAAGCGTTCGATGGATATCAAGAAGAAGCTCCAGGAGGAGATCGCTGCCCTCGAGTTTGAGTTGCGATCGGAACTCCCCAAGGAGATCAAGAAGGCCCGCGAGCATGGTGACCTGAGCGAAAACGCCGAGTACCATGCCGCCAAAGAACGCCAGGGGTATGTCAACGCCCGCCTCAACCAGCTCCGCAGGCGGCTGGCGGAGTTCGCCATGGTCGACATGTCGAAGATCCCCCAGAACCGCGTCGGGCTAGGGTCGCGTGTCGTCGTTCTGGACGTGGACAAGGACGAAGAGATCACGTACAATCTGGTGACCAGCGAAGAAGCGGACGCTGGAAACGGCAAGATCTCCACCAGTTCTCCAATCGGGCGCGGACTGATGGGGAAGGAAGTGGGTGATTCCGTCAGGGTCACCATCCCGGGCGGCAAGCGGGAGTTTGAGATCGTGAACCTGACGACCATCCACGATCTCAACGAGTAACTGCGGATACGTGCTCCCATGACGTTGACGCGTGCGATTGGAACCGGCTGCGGCAAGATCATTGACTGGATCGTGCGCATGCTGGCTCTGTCCCGCATCCACCCCAACGTCCTGACCTTTATCGGTCTTGTTATCAATATTTACGCTGCCTACCTGTTCGCCGCGGGGCGCTTCCAGGCAGCCGGACTGGTGGTGATTGGCGCCGGACTGTTCGACATGGTCGACGGCCGGGTAGCGCGCCACACGAACCGCGTCACGCGCTTCGGTGGCTTCTTCGACTCGGTTCTCGACCGCTATTCCGACCTCGCCCTGCTGATGGGTTTGCTCGTCTACTACGCCTCGATCAACCGGTTCTTCTACATCGTTCTGACGGCGATCGTCATGACCGGCTCCGTGATGGTGAGCTACACGAGGTCGCGCGCCGAGAACACGATCCCGAAATGCAAAGTGGGCTTCCTGGAGCGGCCGGAGCGCATCGTTCTGATCATCATCGGCGCGCTGTTCGACCGCATGGCGCCAGTGCTATGGGTGCTGGCGATTCTGTCGAACCTCACCGTGATCCACCGGATGTATTACACCTGGCAGCAGACGCGCTTCCTCGAAGACGCGCAATTGCGGACCCCGGTGAAGGAGAACGTCAAGGCTGCGAGTTCGTAGCCCGCTCCTCGTAGACGCGCCGCGCTTTCGCAAACAAATTCAGAACCTCCTGCTTACGGGCCTCGCTGGCAAACTTGCCCCGTTGCGCGGTACGGGCCATCAGGCCGTCGATCCACTGGACCCAATACCGGGCATCCTCGGCGGAGCGAATGGACCTGCCGCCCACCGTCACGTACACGGGACTTGTGTGGGCGAACGCGGACGTATCGTTGAGGGTCAACCGGTGGCGCGGGCCGGAGGCTCGCGCGGCGATCCAGGCGCTGCGGTCGAGGCGGATCGTCTGCTGTTCGCGGGCGGGGCGGACCTCGCCGTTGACGATCAATTCGAGCCTGTCCACCGGGACCTCGGAGCGCACGGTGACGCGCACCGGCACGGTTCCGGGCGCCGGCAGATCGACCGTGTCCCCGGGCCGCCGTCCGTCGACGTCCAGGAAGAGCATCGGGCCGTTGGTGGCGAACGAGGCGCCGCGCTTGTACGCTGCCACCCAGGCTTCGGCAGTCAGCTTGCGCTCAGGCAGCCACGCATAGACGCGCCCGCCTCCGGGGATGTAATGGTCGGCGACGTTGGTGAACGCGTCAGTGCCCGCCGAGACCGCCAGGCGCATGCCGGCGTTAAGCAGCTTGTACCAGAGCACGGTCGAGACTTCTTCGGGGTTGTTGCTCAACACGTCCATGGCGTCGATCTGGCCGAGGGCGAGATCGACCGGCAGTTCGCGGGCGCTGGCGCCTTCGAGGGTCGGGGCGTAGCCGGGATGGGCATAGGTGACGGCGCCTCCTTGCCGCTGGACCTCGGCGGCCTGGTCGTGGTTGGGGGGATAGTCCTCCCAGTCAGCCGTGCCGGTGAATCCCGTGAACAGGGGCCGGACCAGCGTTTTCAGGTTGAAGAAGCACATGTGGCCGTAGGCCCCGGCATTGCGCATCTCCTCGTTCCAATAGAGGATGTGCCGGGCGGTGGAGAGGGGGTGAGGCCTGCCCTCGAACAGCGCCTCGTCGTGCAGAAATGCGCCGGACGAGTTGGCCACCATCATGTTGGCGTAGTGGAGATCCTCGGCGTGGGCGTAAAGGCGGACGTCGGCGGGTGTGATCACCTGGGGCACGGGGGCGGTGTAGTTGGCGTGGATATGGGCATCGGCCGAGAACCAGCCCTCGGCGGGTCCGTCGAACCAGCGTTCCAGCTTCAACTCGACCTCTGTCTCGCGCCCAGGGACCAGGTTCACTTCGCGCGAGGCGAGGCGCGTTTCGAAGCCGCGGACCGCTTCGATGCGGGTCGTTCCCGCCGGCAGGTCGATCTCGAAGCCGTCCTCGGCGTGAAAGAAGCCCTCAGCGGGCAGCGGGGCGAAGCGGTGGATGGTGCCTTCGGGCGCATAGGAGAGGCCATCGGCGGCGGTCAGGTAGACGCGGGCGGCTGTGGACCGGCCGTGTTCGTCCCGCAGCCGGACGCGCAGACGGGCGCGCTGGACCGTCGTGACAGCCGCCTGCGATGCCGCTTCTGTTCCACCGCACTCGATCTTCAGCGGGACCCGGCGGGTTCCTGCGTCCAGGCCGCGGAATGCGAGGACGAATCCTGCCGAGGAGGACGCCGGGACCACTGTCTCCACGGCGCGGTCGCCCAAAGTCAATCGTACGCGCGCCGGCGCCGGATTCAGGTTCGCGACGGCAACCGGGAAATTGAGCAGCCTGCCTTCCGTGGCCATTGTGCTCTCCGGAACGTGCACCCAGCGGGGGCGTCCGTCCCGGATTTCGGCGCTGGCAAGATCGGGAGTTCGCAGAGTCTCCACGTCTGGCTTGATGAACACGAAGCGGTCGCGCAGCGCCTGCATCGCGAGAGCATTGGACCGCCGGCGCATCAGCATGCGCGCCAGATCCCCGAAGCCGATCTCGCCCTCGACATTCCATTCGATGAGGCCGTGGTGGTTCACCCAGAACGACAGTTCTTCGTGACCCGGTCGTGAGTGCGGCACCGCGCCCTGTCCGGCGCCCGCCTCGGGGATGTTGAGCAACGCCGCCGCCAGCAGGGACAGTCCCGCTCCCCCCGCCAGGATGCGCTTTGTTGTGATCGTCGGCACTTCGAAACGCCTCGCTCTCGTGCCCGGCTTCGTTGCGCTCTGAGTTGGCGCCCCGGGCCCCATTCAGGATATACCCGCGTCACGCGCACAATCCGTTGACGCCACCAGGACTGGTCGAGGTCTTGGCCCATTGAGTAGTACCATCGGCCCAACCTTAAAGTCCCCAAAGAAACCGCCGATTCTCTACACTGGATCATGATGGCCTTGCTTCGGGTGGTGGCGCTGGTAGGGGCGCTGGTAGGGAGCGCGCTGGCGCAAAACAGCTCGGCGGTTTTCATCGACACGATCGCGGGCGCTCCGGCGACGCAGTTCGACAACCTGCCGCCGCGCGAAACACCGATCGTCCAGCCGCAGGCGGTCTGGGTCCACCCGAACAACGACATCTTTGTCGCCGACGGCAACTTCGTCGTGCGGCGCATCCGTGGCGACGAAGTCACGATTGTGGCGGGTGGCGGCAAGCTGATCGATGACGCCGGGTCGGTGGATGCGCGAGACGCGCGGATCGACTATCCGTCCGGGCTCGTTGGGAATTCCGAAGGCGAACTCTACATTGCCGATGTGCGCCACCATCGCGTCCGCCTTCTGTCCCCCGACGGACGGATCACGACCGTCGTAGGGCGCGGCACGGCTGGATACTCAGGCGACGGCGGGCGCGCCACCGCGGCGCAACTGAATTTCCCCACCGCCCTGGCGCTCGCGCCGGACGGCGCGCTGTTTATCGCCGACACCGACAACCACGTGGTACGGCGGTACGATCCGCGGACGCGGCTGATTACGACCGTGGCCGGAAGCGGCGAGTTCGGGTACTCGGGCGACGGCGGCCTTGCCACCAAGGCGGCCATTGGTTCGGTGCGCGGTCTTGCGGTGGATGCCGAGGGCAGCCTCTACCTGGCCGACATCGACCATTTTGTCGTCCGGCGCGTGTCACTCGATGGGTCCATTGACACCGTCGCCGGGACGGGCGAGAGTGGCGACGAGGGCGACGGCGGTCCGGCGCGGGAAGCGCAGATCGGCTCTTCGTACGGGTTGGCGTTCGATGACGAGGGGAATCTGTACATCTCAGACAACACCCACGCGCGGGTGCGGCGGGTGTCGCCCGTTGGCATCATCACGGCCTTTGCGGGCCGCTGGGAGGCGGACAATCCCGGGGCAGAGAACCTCCCGGCGACCGATGTGTACCTCGACGGCCCCGCCGGCATCGCCTTTGACCGGATGGGCAACCTCTACATCCCGGAATCCGGGGCGCACCTGGTGCGCAAAGTGAACGGCGCAACCGGGATCATTACCACGATTGCGGGAACGAAGAATCCCTTCGACGGCGGTCCCGCGCTGGAGGCGCCGGTCATTCAGCCGATCGCGGTCGCCGTCGATTCCAGCGGGAATCTGTTCATTGCCGATCAAGGCAATCTACGGATCCGGCGCGTCGATTCCCGGACCGGTCAGATCACGACTGTGGCGGGTGACGGGCGGCGGAAGGGCACGCAGGGAGCGACGGAGGAGTCCCTTCCCCTTGGATTCACCTTCTCGATCGACCCGGACGGGCGGCTGCTGGTGATCGATCCTGAGTTTCAGACGCTGTTCCGTCTCGATCCGGGAACGGGCCGCCGGGTGGAACTGGCCGATTTCTCCACGGTCACGGACCTGATCCTGAGTTCGGCGATCACAGCCGAAGACGGCACTATCTACTTCGCCGATCGCGGCAATCACATCATTGTGCGCATCCGCCCTGGCCGCGACATCGGCATTGTTGCCGGGATGGCCAGGGAGGGCTACGACGGGGACGGCGGTCCGGCCGCGGACGCGTTTTTGTACCAGCCTACCGGGTTGCTGCTGGACGGCGAAGGCCGCCTGCTGTTCTGTGATTCGGGCAACCACGTGGTTCGGGTGATCGATCTCGAAGACGAAACGATTGACGCGTTCGCCGGAGACGGCTACGACGAGAATGGCTATGACGGCTTCCCCGCCGTCCGGGCCAGCTTACGCCGCCCCATGGGGCTGGCCCGCAACCCGCACTCGAAGGCCGTCTTCATCGCCGATGAGACGGCGAACGAGATCCGCATGGTGAATGCCGATGGAATCATTTCGACGCTCGCCGGCAGCGGGCAGGTTGGCCTTGCCGGGGATGGCGGACTGGCGATCCTGGCGCGTTTCGACAGCCCGATCGGGCTGGCCTATTTCGAGGGTCAACTGCTGATCGGCGACACCTATAACTACCGGGTCCGGCGCCTCTTCGTGCGCGGGATCGACAACGTGCTGACAGTGGACCGGGAGCGCCTGACGTTCCGTGCCGAGCAGGGGGAATCCATTCCGCCCCAACTGCTGGTGCTGAACAGCTCCTTCCCTGGCGCGACGATCTACTTCGAAGTGAGCGGCCGCACCGATTCCGGAGGCGGCTGGCTCTACGTGTGTCAACTGAATGCCGACTCCGACGACGAGTGCTCGCTCGATGGCCTGACGCCGGACACAATGATGATCAGCGTGGACACACGCGAACTGGAACCGGGCCACTACACGGCCACCCTGTGGCTGGACGGCACCGATTCCCCCCGGATCGAGATCCCGGTAGACATGTTCATCGACTCGCCGGGGGAATCGCGCACGGTGGCGCTGTCGACCGATGTCGTGGACTTCACATTGCCCCAGGGGGCGTCGGGCAACCGCCTGGTCCGGGTGAGCAGCCGCATCCGTGCGCCGCTCGCCTGGTCGGCACGCGTGATCACGGACAGCCCGTGGCTGCGCCTGTCCCGCCTTTCGGGACAGACTCCGGCATCGGTAGAGTTCGCCGTGGACACCGAGTCGCTGACGCCCGACATCTACTTCGCCCTCGTGAGCGTGGAAGGCGAAGAAGGCGGGAGCGAACTGGCAGTGGTGGTCCTCAAAGTAACCGAGGCGCGTCCGACGCTGGAGCTGGACCGCGGAGCGATGGTCTTTGAAGCCGTGGCGGGCACGACCGCAGCGCCGGCGCAGAGCCTGCATCTGTTTAACGCCGGATCGGCCGAGATGCGCTGGGAGTTGCGGATTCCCGCCGAAGCCCGGTGGCTGCATGCGTCGTCCCTCGGTGGAGTGATTCCTCCGGGTGGTGCGCCTGCGCGCACGAACTTCACGGTGGATGTCGCGAGCCTGGAAGCTGGTGTCTACGAGGCGCGCGTCACGGTGGAAGCGGCCGGAACGGCGCACGAGCTGGCGGCGCTACGGTCGCCGCAGACGCTGCTTGTCCGGGTACGGGTAGCACCGCCCGGCACGCCCGCCGGACCCGTGTTCGACCGCACGGCGCTCGCGTTCGTCGGCTTGCCAGGCCAGCGCATCAGCGACCAGCGGATCTCGCTCACCAGCACAGGCGGTCCGCTCACGTTCACGAGTTCGGTCCGGACCGAAGGCGGCCGGTGGCTCACGGTGTCTCCCGCCAGCGGGACCGTGCCTTCTTCGTCGCAGGGCTACACGCTGCAATACCAGGTGCAGACCGGCGAGTTGACCGAAGGCGTGTACAACGGTACCGTGACCTACGCCTTCTCTGACGGCACGGTTCGGGAGATTTCGGTGACGGCAATCCTGCGGACGCCGGGCGGCGAGTCCGACCGCAGCCGGCCCGGACGGCGGCAGAGCGGATGCTCTCCGGCGCAGCAGGTGATCGTGGCGCCGACGCTGAGCAACAACTTCTCGCTGACCATCGGCTGGCCGCAGGTGCTTCGCGTCCAACTCTACGACGACTGCGGTGCGCCGCTCACGTCGAGCACAGTGAACGCGACGTTCAACAACGGCGACGCGCCCCTGGTGCTCACCAATCTGCGAAACGGCGAGTATACGGCTACCTGGACGCCATCCTCGGCCGCCGAAAGCGTGGCGGTGACGCTCCGCGCGCTCGGCGCCGATCTGGAAACGGCGGAATGGCAGTCCCTCGGACGCATCCGGGTTTCCGAGGGAGACGGCCCGCCAGTGCTGCTCGCCGGCGGAGTGATGAATGCCGCCAGCCGCCGCACGACGTCCCTGATCGCGCCGATGGAGCGCCTGATCGTGCGCGGCGCGAACTTCCCCAGCGAGCCGTCGGAGGCGTTTGTGCTGATCAACGGCCAGCCGGTCGACGTGTTGGCGGCATCGCCCGACGAACTCCAGGTGATCGTTCCGGCGGAGGTCGCCGATGCGCCTTCCGCGGCCATCCTGGTCGGCGCGCGCGGGTTCTATACGACTCCGGAGATCCTGACGGTGACCGATGCGCACCCGGGACTCTATCCGCTGCCGGAAGAGACTGTGGCGCGCGCAGGGGAGTCGCTCACGGTCCGCGCGACCGGGCTAGGTATGTTCGATGAAGAAGGGAAGCCGCATCACCCCATCGAAGTGTCTGTGGGGGACCGCGCCGCCGCCGTCGAGGATGTGACTGCGGTTGAGGATGAGGCGGGCGTCTATGCGATCCGCCTGCGGATTCCCGAGGGCGTGTCCGGCGCCGCCGGGATCACCGTGCTCCAGGACAAGGTCACCAGTAACACGGTCCTTGTCCGCGTCGACTAGGTCAGTGCGCCCGCAGCAGCCGGGCGGGCAAGGTGATCAGCGCCCGAATGAATTCCAGGACGCCTCCCACCGCGATCCCGACCAGCCGGAATGGCAGCAGCAACAGCCATACGAGCGGGTAGAGCACCAGTGCCAGCAGGGCCAGCGGCCAGCACAGGATGAACAGGATACACCACAGCAGGAATTTGACCATCGCACTTGAGGATACGCAAACCGTGCGGGTCGAGTTCCGAAAACCGGCGATGTTATAGTCGGCCTATGGTCTGGATCCGGCTCGCTGTTGCCGCCTGTCTGCTCGTCCCAGCCTTCGCGGGACCCCATCGGATCACCCACGAGCGCATGTGGCTGATGAAGCGCACTGGCGCGCCGCAGCCGAGCCCGGACGGCAAGTGGGTCGTCGTGCCGGTGGCCGAGCCGGCCTACGCGCCGGATGGGGAGAGGCGCGACTTGTGGCTGCTGCCCGCCGACGGTAGCGCGGCGCCGCGGCAGATCACGTTTACGCGGGCGGGCGAGAGCGGGGTGGCCTGGAGCCCGGACAGCCGCCAGATTGCTTTCAGCACGAGGCGCGACGGGGATACGGAAGCTCAGATCTACGTGCTCGACATCGCCGGCGGCGGGGAGGCGGTGCGGGTTACGAACCTCTCTACCGGTGCTTCGGACCCGCGCTGGAGTCCCGATGGCAAGCGGCTGCTGTTCAACAGCTCGGTGTATCCGGGTGCGGCCGACGATGCGGCCAACCGCAGGATCGCCGCCGACCGGGCGGCACGGAAGTACAGCGCGCGGGTGTTCAACGGATTTCCGATCCGCTATTGGGACAAGTGGCTCGACGACCGCCAGGTCCACCTTTTTGTGCAAGCCGCTGAGCCAGGCGCGGAGCCGAGAGACCTGCTGGCCGGGACGCAACTCGCCGCGGGTCCCGGTTTTGGCGGAAGCCGTGGCATCGCGGGCGAGAGTGTCCAAGCCGCCTGGACTCCGGATTCCACGCAGATCGTCTTCGGCGCCACGACGGAGCGGCACCACTCCGCTCGCGCGATCACCCCCTTCCACTTGTGGGCGGTTCCCGCGAGCGGCGGCGAACCGCGCCGTCTGACCTCCGGCGAAGACTCCTACGACAAGCCCGAGTTTTCCAAGGACGGCGCGTTCCTGTACTGCGAATACGCGCCGCACAGCGAATTCGTCTTCAACAACAACCGCGTCGCGCGGTTTTCCTGGAGGGACGGGGTTACCGGTGACCGGACGATCGTCTCGGCCGGCCTCGATCGGAATGTCGATGCGTTTGCCCTCGCGCCGGATGGAAGAACGGTCTACGTCTTGGCCGGGGATGCCGGGCACGACCGGATCTTTGCGCTTCCGTCTGCAGGCGGCGCCCCGCGCCCCGTTTTCGAAGCGGCGGCAGGCAACTACGCGAACCTCGGCGTGGCCGGGACGGCGATCATCGCCACCTGGGAGAGCGCCGCGCATCCGCCGGAGGTGGTGCGGATCGACCCAGGCGCCCGGGAGCACCGGCAACTGACCCGCTTCGCCGCCCCGGCAGCCGGCGCCATCGACCTGCCGCCGCTGCGCGAGTTCTGGTTCACCAGCAAGCGCGGCAAGAAGATCCACAGCTTCCTGGCGCTGCCGCCCGCTTTCGATGAGAACCGCAAGTATCCGCTGCTCGTGTTGATGCACGGTGGCCCGCATGCCATGTGGAAGGACCAGTTCGTGATCCGCTGGAACTACCATCTGTTGGCGGCGCCGGGATACGTGGTGTTGCTGACCAACTACACGGGCTCGACCGGGTTCGGCGAGTCATTCGCGCGCCAGATTCAGGGTGACCCGCTGAAGGGGCCGGGCGAAGAGATCGTCGAGGCGGCGCACGAAGCGGCGCGCCGCTTCTCGTTCATCGACGGCGAGAAGCAGGCGGCCGCGGGCGCCAGTTACGGCGGCCACCTGGCCAACTGGATGCAGGCGACGACCACCCACTTCAAGTGTCTGATCGGCCATGCCGGTCTGATCAGCCTGGAAGGACAGTGGGCCACAAGCGACGTGATCTATCACCGGGAGGTCAACAACGGGGGACCGCCCTGGGAGGGCTCGCCGGTGTGGAACGACCAAAGCCCAATCCAGTTCGCGAAGAATTTCCGCACCCCGATGCTGCTCACCGTCGGCGAGAAGGACTACCGGGTCCCGATGAATGAGACGCTGGCTGCGTGGAGCGTCCTGCAGCGGCTGAACATCCCCAGCCGGCTGATCGTGTTCCCGGAGGCGAACCACTGGATCCAGCGTGGCGAAGACAGCCGGTTCTTCTACGAGCAGGTCCATGCCTGGCTGGGCGAGTACCTGCGTTGACGGTGTATACTGGCCGCAATCCCCTGAGGGAGGTTCATATTATGGCAGACAAGAGACGCGATTTCGTGAAGACCGCCGTGGGCATGGGGGCGGGCGCCTCGATGGCGGCCATGGCCATGGCCGCCGAAAAGGGCGCGCGCCGCGAAAAAGTCGCCGGCGGCGTCCGGCTGGGCAATCTGTACTTCAGTTCGGGCCTGACGGCGGTCCGGCCGGAAGCCCGCCAGGACCCGCTGGCGTTCGGCGGCGACGTGGCGGAGCAGACCGAGAAGATCATGGAAATGCACAAGAAGAATCTCGAGTCGATGGGTTCTTCTCTCGATAATGTGCTGAAGGTCGTGGTCCTGATGGCCGACGTCAAGACCGAGAAGCCCGCGATGAACAAGGCGTACGCGAAGTTCTTTCCGAAGGACCCGCCGGCGCGGTCCGCCTACGGCGTGGAGTTCCCCGACGTGGCCACTCGCGTCGAAATTGAGATTGTGGCCTGGATTCCCGACCGGGCGTCCTAATCATCTTCCGTTGACGCGCAGCCTGGGCGTGAGTCCGGGCTGCGTCTCCTTCCATGGCTTCTAGACGATCTGGCAAGGTTCGTGTCGCGGCCAGTGAGCCGGCAGTGCGTCCGTGGCCGCCGGAGCTTGCGGTCCGCGTGGCATGGTTTGCAATCGCCGCCGGATTTCTCGTCCGCGCCTACCTGTCGGCGACAAACTTCCTCAACGCCGACGAGGTCCTGCATCTGCTCAAGATCGAAGGCCCCGGGTGGGCCGGTGCGATGCAGGTGGCGGGCCACGGCCACCCGCCGTTCCACTTGCTGGCAGTCAACGCAACGCTCACCCTGTTTGGCCGTTCCGAGTTCTCGCTGCGTCTCCCGTCGCTGCTGGCCGGAGGCATCCTCATCTGGCTCGCTTACCGGTGGATGAGCGCTGTCGCGGGCCGGACAGCGGGGGCGGTTGCGGCCATCGTGTTCGCCGCCCTGCACGCGGCCATCGTGCTGGCGGCGGAAGTGCGCGATTACAGCATTGCGCTCTGCTTCGCGGCCGCGAGCCTATTTGCTTTCGAACGTGCAGTGCGGCAGGATCGCCGGTATTGGCTGGTCCTCTCCGGCGTCTTCGCCGGTCTGATGCTGTTTACCGAGTTTGTGATGGCGATCTTCGCCGTTGCGTTGGGCCTCTACGCGCTGGCGCGCCTGGCTTCGCTTGGGTTCCCGCGCCGGATCGCGGGATTCTGGGCCGCCGGGCAGGCGCTGGCCGGTGTGACCGGCGTCGCAATCTACTTTGCCTATCTGTACCGGACCGGCGCCGGTGGCGGCGTCGGCCGCGGCATGCGCGGCGGTTACCTCCGTCACTGGTTCCTGCAGCCTGGGGGCAGTTTCCCGGACTTCGCATGGCGCAACACGGTCGAGTTCTTTTCGTATTCGTTCGGATCGCATCCGGCGGGCTGGATCGCCCTGGCGCTCTTCGCCGCCGGCTGCTGGCTGGCCTGGCAGCGGGACCGTCCGCTACTGGTCCTTCTGCTCGCACCGTTCGTGCTGGGCATTGGCGCGGCGTCCGCTGGCGTGCTGCCGTACGGCGGATCGCGGCACACCGCCTACGGCATTCTGTCCGCCGCCGCCGGTGTGTGTCTACCTCTCGCCGGGATCGCCCGCTGGCGTCCCAAGCCATTCCTGGCGGGTGCGGCCGCCTTGGGCTCGCTGCTCTACGCCACCGCTTCGTATGACTCGTGGTTCATCCCCCGGCCGAACCAGCGGGTCAGCATGATTCGGGACGCGATCGCGTACCTGCGGGAATCGGTGCCTCCGGAAGGCGTTGTGTTTGTGACCGGCCAAGGGTGGCAAACGCTGGGATATTACCTGGGCCCGGACCCGAACCTGACCATTGCCGAAATGGCCGGCCTGCCCGTGACCTATCGCAGCAACCTGGCTGTTGCGTCGCTGTTCAACTGGTCGCCGAGCCCCAGCACGTTTCTGAGCGCTTACGGCGAGTGGCGCCGGAAGATGCCCAAGGACACGCAGGTCTGGGTCTTCGACGCGGGTTGGGACACGAACCTGGCCACCGGAATTCGGCGAGACTACCCGCAGTTGAACCTCGTGGGGCTGCGCATGTTCGGGACACACGTCTCGGTCTTCCGGGCGCCGAATGTTTCGGTTCAGGCTCAGCCGCCGGCCGGTCGCTAAATTGTTGCCTGGGTGCATCGCCCGGCATCCATCGCTACGATGGGAACAATGTTCCGCATTCTGTTGATCCCGCTGCTGGCGGTTTGCTTATGGTCGCAGGAGACCCACCCTGCCACGGGGAGACGGATCGCCCCGGTCATGGGGTTTGGCGGCGCGGACTGGCTGGTCCGGCCCGAACGCGTCGAAGAAGAAGAGCCGGACAAAGCGCTCGACGCCATCGGGATCGCCGCGGGCTCGACCGTGGGAGACGTCGGCGCGGGCGTGGGCTATTTCACCTGGCGCCTGGCGGAACGCGTCGGACCCAAGGGCAAGGTGTACGCCAACGACATCCAGCCGAGAATGATCGAGGCTCTCAAGCGCAACCTGGCGGCGCGGGACATAACGAACGTCGAGGCCATCCTGAGCACCCCGGACGATCCCAGGCTGCCCGCGCGCTCACTCGACCTGATCCTAATGGTCGATGTGTACCATGAGTTCGCGCGGCCGGAAGTCATGCTGCGGAAGATGCGCGCGGCGCTGAAACCGGATGGCCGCCTGGTCCTGCTCGAATACCGCAAAGAAGATCCGAACGTGCCGATCCGCCACGAGCACAAGATGTCCGTGCCGGAAGTGAAGGCCGAAATCGAACCGGAAGGCTTCCGCCTGGAAAAAGTGATCGGCACGCTGCCGCGGCAGCACATTCTCATCTTCCGGCCGAGCGTTCAGTAGCCCTTCTTCTTGTCGACCACGTTGACGAGCGGCTCGCCTTCGGCGAAACGGGCCAAATTCGTCTTGAACAGATTCATCCGCCGCTCCTGCACGTTATCCGAGCGATGGGCGATGTGCGGCGTGATGATCACGTTATCGAAGTTCCAGAGCGGATGGCCCTTGGGGAGCGGTTCGGGGTTTGTGACGTCGAGCCCGGCGCCAGCCAGTTTGCGGCTGTCGAGAGCCTGCATCAGAGCGTCGGTATCGATCAGCCCGCCGCGAGAGACGGCGATGAAGTAGGATCCCTGCTTCATCAATCCGAAGCGCTTCGAATTCATGAGCAGTTCGGTCTCCGCCGTCAGCGGCGCCGCGACAAAGACGACGTCGGCTTCCGGCAGAACGGATTCGAGGCGGTCGGGAAATACCATCCGCGTGACGAACGGATTGTAGGGCATCTCCTTCGGATCGACGCCGATGACGCGCATGCCGAATGCGTGGGCGCGCTGGGCGATCTGCGACCCGATCCCGCCGACGCCGATCACGACCGCCGTCTTGCCCATGAGTTCGATCGGCTGGTAGGCGCCGCCGGTCCACTCGCCCCGATTGCGCGACGCGAGATGGACGCCCCGCGTCAGGCCGAGCAGCAGCGCGAAGGCGTGGTCGGCGATGTTCGGACCCTGTAGAATCTTGCAGTTCGTCAGGATGACGCTGCTGTTGACGATCTCCGGCGCCCGGTACCGCTCAACTCCGGCGGAGTTGGTCTGCACCCAGCGCAAGCGCGGGCTCTCTGCGATGAGTTCCGGCGGGACGTTGCCGATCATCCCTTCGGCGTCCCTGACAGCCTCGCGCAGGCGGGCGGGATCCGTTGGGGCAGCCTCGATCTCGACCTTCGGCGAGACGCTCTGCAATTCGGCGAGCGCGGGCGGCCTCATGCCGAACACAAGAACCTTTTTCGTTTGAGCGGGCGCAACCGCGGCCGCGAGAATCAGCAGAATCGGGAGGACTACTTGCATCGTCGCTGCGATTGTATCGCAGCTATTCGACGCGCCGCGCCATCCCGACGAGCCACTCATCGACGCCGGAGGCTGGAACCTGCAGCGAGTGGCGCGTCATCGGCGTCTTCGGGTAGCCGCCCACGTCGTCCTGGCTGTCGATCTGCCGGCCTTTGCGCTCGCGAAACTCGCGGACCAGGCGTGTATCGGCTTCATCGCGGTCTTTCGGGCGCGCTCCGGCGTTGCGCAGCACCCATTCGGTGACTTCACTCGCCGGCCGCGCGACCAGCCCTTCGGGCCACAGCGGCTTGTCCGCCAGCATCCGCACCTGCCCGTAGACGAGCGGGGCGGGCTTGCCATGGATGTCGAAGGCGAGGTTGTCGTCCATGAATACATCGCCCTTGGGTCCCACCAGGCCCAATCCTTCGCGGGTGTTCACACCGTGGTACATCACGTTGCCCACCACGGCGATGCGCGCGTTCTGCGGCGTCACGTTGCGGCCACGCCATTCGCCTTCCGGCCAATTCACGCTGATCGCGCCAGTGCCCGGATTGTAGATCAGGTTGTTCACGACAACGCCGGTGGTGAACGCCTTGAAGTACGGGTTGCGTTGGTTGTTGTGCGCGTAGAAATTGCCGACGACGGCAATGTCGTTGGCGCTGTCATGTACCAACGTGCCCATGGAGTGCAGTCCCTTGGCATGAGAGGATTCGCGCAACCCCTCGGCGATGATGTTGTTGCTGAGGGTGATGCGGCGCGAGGTGCCGAGCGGGCCTTTGTCGCGGGGACCGGAGACAGACATATTCTCGTCCACCGCCCAGGAGAACGAACAGTGATCGATGACGATGTTGTAGGCGTCGGGTCCGCTGGTGGAGACTTCCGGTTCGTAGCCGCTCTTCTTGGGAGCGCCGGCATCGCCGATGCGGAAGCGCATATGCTGCATCAGGATGTCGTGAGTGCGAATGGACAGACTGCCGCGGATGACGGTGATGCCGGGCGACGGCGCCGTCTGTCCGGCGATCGTGATGAACGGTTCGGTGAGCGCGAGGTCCTGCTTCTGCAGGTCGATGACGCCGCCCACTTCGAAGACGACGATGCGCGGGCCTTTGGTCTCAAGCGCGGCGCGCAGCGAGCCTGGGCCCGCGGTATCGAGGTTCGTCACCCGGAGGACCTGGCCGCCGCTGCCGGCACGGGTGTGAATGCCGAAGCCCTGCGCGCCCGGGAAGACCGCGGCGCCGAGCATGGCTGGAAGAAGGATGCAGGATATCTGGAGAAGTCTCATGACGATGTGAATACGGCCCGCACGATCACGTTCAGCAGGCTAAGGAACAGTGCGCCAAAGAACGCCGGCAGGAATCCGTCGATGCGGAAGCCCGGAACCAGCGCCGCCGCTAACTTCAGGATAATCGCGTTCACGATCCACCAGAACAGACCGAGCGTCAGGATCGTGAGCGGGAACGTGATGAACTTCAACAGCAGTCCAAGCGTGCTGTTGAGAAATCCCACGGCAACCGCGGCGAACAGAGCCGCGCCCACGCCTGCGATCGTGAAGCCCGGAATCACGCGCGCCACGACAAGGAGCAGCAGAGCGCTCAGGACCCAGTTCACGAGAACCTGTGTCATGAGCGGATGGTACGGGTTTGCGTCCGGCGAGTCAAGCGTTAGCCGGTGCGGGCGGCTCAGGATGGGCTGGAGGGGCCGGCTGGTACAATGGCAGAAAAATGATCCAAACTCTGTTTGGTTCCGTGGAGCAGGAACCGTCGCTCCTCGAGCGCCTGAAGGCGGGAGTCGCCAAGACGCGGTCCGGCCTGGTCGGTCACCTGGAAGACGCGCTGGCCGGCCGCAAGGAGATCGATGCCGACCTGCTCGATGAACTGGAATACACGCTGATCAGCGCAGATATCGGCGCCCGGACGACTGCGGAGATTCTAGAGCGCATCCGGCAGCGGGTGGACCGGCACCTGACGGGCGATTCGGGCGAACTGCGCAACCTGATCCGCGAGCACCTGCTCGAGGTGTTGCAGGCGTCGGAACGGCCGATGGCGCGGGTGGCGAATCCGCCGGCGGTGGTCATGGTGGTGGGCGTCAACGGTGCCGGCAAGACCACGACGATCGGCAAGCTCGCGCAACGTTACAAGAACGAAGGCCGGAGTGTGCTGCTGTGCGCCGCCGATACGTTCCGCGCCGCGGCGATTGACCAGTTGGACATCTGGGCGCAGCGGACCGGCTGCGAGATGATCCGTCAGAAGCAGGGCGTGGATCCAAGCGCAGTGCTGTTTGACGCGCTGCAGGCAGCAGCGGCGAGGCGCGTCGACTACGTGATCGCCGACACAGCCGGGCGGTTGCAGACGAAGAGCAACCTGATGGCGGAGCTCGAGAAGATGCGCCGCACCGCCGCCCGCGTGATTCCCGGGGCCCCGCACGAAGTGCTGCTGGTGCTGGACGGAACGACCGGCCAGAACGGCCTCGAACAGGCGCGCAAGTTCACCGAGACGTCCGGGGTCACCGGCATCGTGCTGACCAAACTCGACGGCACGGCCAAGGGCGGCATCGTGGTGGCGATCGCGCGAGAGCTGAACTTACCTATCCGCTACGTCGGCGTTGGCGAGAAGGCGGAAGATCTCTTGCCGTTCGAGGCCGAAACGTACATCCAGTCGTTATTCGAATGAACGACGCTGCCTTCATGAGAGAGGCGTTGGACCTGGCCCGGAGTGGTGTGGGCCAGGCCAGCCCGAACCCCCTGGTTGGCGCAGTCCTGGTGCGGGACGGCGAGGTGGTGGGGCGGGGCTTCCACACGTACGCCGGAGTGAGGCACGCCGAGGCGGTTGCGCTGGCCGAAGCGGGCGACCGCGCGCGAGGCGCCACTCTCTACCTGAACCTGGAGCCGTGCAGCCACGAGGGCCGCACGGGGCCGTGCGCCGATGCGCTCGTCGCGGCGGGCGTCACGCGGGTGGTCGCGGCGATGGAGGATCCCAACCCCCTGGTGTCGGGCAAGGGTCTGGCAAAGCTGCGCGAGGCGGGGGTTGTGGTCGAGATTGCCGCAGAGTTCACCGCCGAAGCCCGCAAGCTGAACGAAGGCTTCGTGCACTTCATGCGCACGGGCCGTCCGCAGGTGACGCTGAAGAGCGCGCTCACTCTCGACGGCAAGATTGCCGCACCCGACGACAACACCGGCTGGATTACAAGCGAGACCGCGCGCCGCCATGTCCAGGCCCTGCGGCACGCATCCGACGCGATCCTCACCGGCATTGGCACGGTGCTGGCCGATGATTGTCTGCTGAACGATCGGACGGGCGGGCCGCGCGGCCGTCCCCTGCTGCGCATCGTATTGGACTCGGTCCTGCGCCTGCCGTTGAATAGCAAGCTGGTCACCAGCGCCGCGGACGATGTTCTCGTGGTCGGAACCTCTGCCGCTTCCCCGGAACGGCGGGTGGCGTTGGAACGGGCCGGTGTGCGCGTTCTGCTGTTCGACGGTCCCGGGGGCCGCACGGATCTGCACTCGCTCGTCGCCTGGCTGGGCCGCGAGCGGTACCTGACGCTGATGATCGAGGCCGGCAGTAAGTTGAACTGGGCGGTGCTTGAGGCCGACCTGGTGGACAAGGTGTTCATCTACTATGGCGCCAAGATCCTCGGCGGACTGCAGGCGCTGCCGATGGCGGGCGGCGCAGGCAGGCGAAGGCGGATTGATGCCATCCGCGTCTACGACCTGACGCTGCATGCCGTGGCTCCAGACGAGTTCGCCGTGGAGGGCTATGTTCACCGGGATTATTGAGGAACTGGGCACGGTCGAAGCGATCGAATCCCGCGCCGCCGGGGCGCGGTTCCGTTTCGGCTGCACGGCGCTCAACGATCTGACCGTTGGCGCCAGTGTCGCCGTGAATGGCGTCTGCCTGACCGCGCTTGAGCCGTCCACTCGGGGGTTCACTGCCGACCTCGCGCCCGAGACGCTGCGGCGCTCGAATCTCGGCGACCTGCGCGTCGGGTCGCGGGTGAATCTGGAGCGCCCGTTGACGCCCACCAGCCGGCTCAGCGGGCACATCGTCCAGGGCCATGTGGACGGAGCGGGCCAACTGATTGCCCTCGATCCTCTCGGCGATGACAACTGGTGGCTGCGCGTGCGCATCCCGCCGGAACTCGACCGGTACCTGGTGTTCAAAGGCTCGATCGCGCTGGACGGGATCAGCCTGACTGTCGCTTCGATCGAGGGCGGAGAACTGGCGGTGACGATCATCCCGCACACCTACCGCCAGACCAACCTGTGTACGCGGCGTCCTGGCGAGCGGATTAACATCGAGTGCGACATCCTGGCCAAGCACGTGGAGAAACTGCTGGGACGCATCGAGGCCGGAACCGGGCTGACACTGGACAAGTTGCGCGGCGCCGGCTTCGCGTAAGGATCTGGGCCGTTACGGCCGCGGGGCTTCGGCCGTCGGCGTGTTGGCATTCGACGTCAGCCCGCCGTCGATCTGAATCGAAACGTACGATCCGGTCACCTGTACGGCGGCGAAGTGGCGGTCGCCGTCCTTGCTCCATGTGCCGAAGCCGCTGAACACGACCGTGTCCGGTTCTCCCTCGGCTCCCCTCTGAAGAAAGCACCGCGCCGACGCCAGATTTTCCATGCGGAACGTTCCGCCGCGATCCCCTGCTGCCTGGTTCGTGTACTCGAACGACCCGTTGCGGCCGCGGGCATCGCAGGGGATCGAATACGAGTAGGAGAACCGGTCGCCCAACTGGGATGTCACGTCCGCCCGGGATCCGCTCAGAACCGCGCGCGAGGTGGACGCCGGCAGAACGGCCTGGATGCGCAGGATCGGGTTCAGTTCCGAATCCGGCCCGGCCACGAAGGCGCGCGCCCTTTCGTAGGACGGATGCGGCCACGTGAAGTCCGCGAAAGGAAGGAAGAAATCGCTGTCGAAGCGGAAGACCGTCTGCCCGCCGGCGCCTCTCTCGAAAGAAGCAGGACCGCGATAGGGAAACGAAACGGGTGGGATGGCGCCGTTGTTCTGCTCGAGGATGTTGAGAAGCAGAGTCTGGACGAAGAAGCCGCGGAACAGCGGATTCCCGATGAACCTGCCGGTCTCGAGATCAACGGCGGACACCGACAACTCGAGCGGATCGTCCAGCATCAGGACGTTCTCGAAATCGTAAGTGAGCTTCGGGAAGGCGAGGCGCCCGTCATGGCCGAACAGCCCAAGCGTGATTCCCAAAACCGAGAGCGGGGACTCCGGCGGCTCGGCAAGCAGGCTGGCAGGCGGCAGCAACGACAACAGCACCGGTATCGTGCCCCCGCTGGGTTCGCCGAACTGCACCTGCACCTGTCCCTGCAGGTGGGAGCGCGCGGACGCCGCGTTGCCTCCCAGCGCGGGGACGTTCACGTAGAAATCGTCGGCGACGGCCGAGTGCGTCGAGTTTACGGTATAGACTTGCAACGTATTGGGCGGAAGGTCTGGGCAGCGATCGCCGCAAGGCGCCCCCGCGGGCTCTTTCGTCGACCAGTGGATGTGCGGATGCAGGCTGGTGCCGGGTCCGAAGATCGTGGAGCAGCGAAGACCGGGTCCGCACATCGGCAACGGGATACGCACCGGGTCGCCGTCGACGTTGTCCGACAGCGGCAGGAACGTGCTGCCGCGGAAGGTGACGTCGAGGAGGCCGTCGGGGCGCTGTTCGAAGACGAGGCCGGACGAGCCGTAGATGCCGGGGAAACGGAAGGCGGTGCCCCGCAGGCGGGGATTGGCCGCGGCAAGTGCGTTATAGAACGAGTTGAAGAAGTTGACCTTGTATTCGAAGTTGGTCACCTCTCCGGTGACCAGATCGAGGTCGCCTTCCGAGACGCCTCCGAGCGAGTCGAAAACGAAGTTCTCGCGGACCGGGAACGCGTACGTAAGCGGCGCGCGCATCCGCGTGTTTTCGCCGCGCAGGTTGCCGGGGTGCACGATCTCGAAGTGCGCCTTGCCGCGAACGGGCGGCCAGAAGCGAATCTCAACGAGTCCACTCAAGTGACTTTGGTAGATCGCGGGTCCGCCGAAGAGGACATTGCTGCACGTGCCGAACGGCAGGTTCTCGGGATCGGGGCAGTCGGCAATCCGGACGGCATCGCCGAAGTAGCTGCTCTTCTCAACGACCGGTAGTGTCTGAAGCAGGCCAGGCGGCAGGCGCAACGGCTGAGGCAGGGGTGGCTTTGCGAGCGCCAGCAGAGGCAGCATGCACACGAGCGCCACGCTCTTCATTCCGACGCCTCCTGGCGCCTTACCGCCGGATACCGTCCCGCCGGATCGGCCGCCGCGGCGGCTGCCACATCCACCAGCGGGAAACTCGTCGCATGGGAGCGGTTGATGAGTTCCAGCAGTTCATTGGCGATGGCGGCATGGCCGGTCTGGCCGGGGAACAGGCCGTTCAGCAGGTAGAAACCGCCGAGGTAGTCGGCTGTCAGCACGCGGGACCCGGTGGCGAATCCGCTTTGCCGCACGCGGCGAAAGAGTGCGGCAAGATCGTAGAGCGCCGCCTGATGCGCCTGGGCCGACGCGGTGATCTCGGCGTTGAGCGCCTGCACACGCTGGCGGATGGCTGCAGCGGCGGTGGCGCGAACGAGTCCGCCTTCAGGCAGGCTCTCGGGCTCGCCCGTCTCCAACTGCGATCCGATGGCCATGAGCCCGTGAATCGTGAGCCAATCCCCTTCCTCGACGCCGTACAGGCGCCGCAGCACGTCCGGCGGCGCGCCGATCAAGCGGTGTGCCTCTGAGACGCGGGTGAAGTACGCCGTGTCAAAGGGGTCCGGGATGTTGGCCGCCAGCAGCGCGGGGAAGCGCCCGCTGACACGGGTGAGGATCTCGTCGTAGGCCTGGCGGAAGGCGGTGACAGTGGGTAAGCGGTCTGGAGCGCCAGAGGTCGCGCCATCGAGCACATCGGCATAGCCCAAGGCCACCAGGGCGATCGTAGGATTCAACTGCTCGGCGCTCTCAACTTGCGACCACAGTGGCAGGTTTTCGCCGAGCAGCAGCGGCGAGAAGCCGAGGATGAAATTCAACGTGGTCTGGTACATGTCATCGAGATGCACCAGCGGGGGTGTGGGCCGGTCGCGCAGGGCACCGGCGACGGTCATCCCCGGCACGGACAGGTTGAAGACGAACAGCGGAGGAGGAAACTGCACGCGAACGGTTGTTTGCAGGGGTGCGGGCACCCGGACGGGCAGGCGGGGTTGCCCAGGCACGTGCCCCAATCCCGGAGCCTCGAGCAGCGGTTGGGGGAAATTGGCCCCCATCTGCTTCGCGACGAGTGCCGGGAAGGATTTTTCCTGCCCGGCGCGGTGAAGACCGAAATCCGCCATGCCCGCGGCCAAGCCTTCGCCGAGAACGACAAACGTGGCTGTGTCGAGACGGCGCGGCGTCTGCGCGCAGAGAGGCAGCGCGGCAGCCAGGATGAATGCAGTCAGCGTCCTCATCGTCCCGGACCCTCGTAGCGCCGGAGATTTGCGCCCTGAACGGCCAGACCCGGCGGGATAAACGCGTAATGCTTCGGCGGCATGACGAACTCGCCGGCTCCGGGCACGGTCAGCCTCAGTTCACCCTGCAGCACGAAGAAGTGCGTGGCGCCATCGATGCGGAAGTTGGGCGTCCGGGCGCCGGGCCGCAAGCGGAGCAGGTGGATCGTGCTCCCTTCTTCGATGTCGCGCTCGACCAGCTTCAGATCGATCCCGTCTCCCCATCCGGCGCCAGGCTCCAACCGGCGCATGTTCTTCCACGGAATGAAGAACGGGACGCGGCCGAGGTTGAAGATCAGTTCGTCCCCGGTGATGCCGGGCGGAACCGCGGGTCCGGAGACACCGAGAGGAACCATCTCGACGGCAGGGAACTTCGAATCATTTCCCCAGAAGAGAACCTCCAGAGTATCCAGCGCAAGATCGGGTCCGAAGTTGACGTCCTTCTTCAGGGTCGTGAGCGCGCCGGCCGTATAGTCGACGTTCTCGAATTCCGTCTCACGCACAAGGCCATTGATGATGAAGGTTTTGTAGGAGACGAGGAAGATGCGGTGCGGCCCAGGCAACCCTTCGAACTGCGTCACAAGCTGGAAGAGATCGTCAGGCTCCTCGTGCAGGATCTGCCGCGTGAATTCGTCCGGAAAGCCTTCGCCCAGGGGGATCACTTCGCGAGTCGCCGTCTCGATCACTTCGAAACGACTCAGGGCTCCCGCCGTGTTCGTTGCGGTGGCGCCCGCGCCGCGGACCTCTCCCGAACCCTTCGAACTCAGCACGTAGACCACGACGTCGCCGTCGCGCCCCCCGAACTGCGCCGCGGCCGGGATTGCCAGCAGCAGGAGAAATGCCCAGAGGCGGGTCATAGGAACGGGTTGCTCCTGTCGATGCCGGGCAGAACTTCGATCCCGAGAAATTTCTCCCGGAGTGCGTCCTCCTCTTTCTTGCCGATGGGACCGCGAAACCCCATGATGTCGAAACCCGTGCGGATCGATGACGCCTTGACAATCTGGAACTCCTCGCCTTCGTTCGCCAGGTGGTTCGGGAAGTTCGAGAAGAAGACCGCTTTCGAAACGAAGAGGCCGATGAACGAGGCGAAGCCGAGCAGATCCCCATAGCCATCGTTCTCGAAGTTGCCCGCCAGGCAGTCTGTGAAGTATTGCTCGCGCTGGCCGAGGCGCATGTCAAGGAAGCGCGGGCCATAGTCGACTTCAACCGGCGCATCGTTCATCGCGGTGAGCGCACCTTTGACCAAATCGAGTCCGCCGCGGGCGCCCGCGAGCACAACGTGCTGGACGAATCCGTCAAGCGCGTAGCGGGAGATCTCGGGATCGAAGGTCCGATAGCCCGGGTCTTCGTCAACCGGGATGACCAGGTCGCCCATGGCGCCCATGACCCGGTACGGAATGTCCTCCGCGGCGGCGAACAGTTCGGGTCCGGACCGCTCGAAGTAGGCGGCCAGGCCCGCAGCCGTCCACGTGCGCTTCAGAAACGAGCGGCGCGAGAATTCGAGGTCGACGGTCCGCAGGGCTTCGCGCCACATCAGTCCTGTCTCCTGTCGAGGATCTGGCTATTGACGAACGCGGCGGCGCGGCTGGCGACCGCCATGATCATGGCATTGGGATTCGAGCTGATGTGGTGCGGGATGACGCTGGCGTCGCAGCACATGAGGTTCTCCACGTCGAACGACATGCAATTCGTATCGACGACGCCCCGGTCGCGGTTGGCGGCGGCGCGGCAAGTTCCCTGCGGGTGGAGCGCACCGGCCGTGGTCACGAGCGTCGTGAGTTCGCGGTGGAGCAGGCTGGCGGGCTGGTTCGGGTTCGGGAATGTTTGCACGGCGCCGAGCTTTCGGAAGACGGTGTGCACCTGCCGCACCGCCCAAACCAGGTCGTCGAGCAGTTTCGGCTCCAGGGTCCCAGCGGGTGTCGCGGTGGGATAGAGCAGGACCGGCTTCGCTACGCCGCCAACCACGCGGCCATGAATGCTCGGCTTCAGTTGGAAGAGGAACGCTCCGGCGCGTTGCGGGTAGCGCCGCATCAGGTCCTTATAGGGCTTGCCGAAGAATCCCACCTGCGCCGCGACCCAGGGCGTCGCCGCCGGGAACCCGGCGCTCGGGTGGACGACGACATCGATATGGTTGCCCTTGTCGTCGGTCACGAAATGGTGGAAGTTCCACTGGTAGCCGCGGTCGGTGCCCCAGGCGCCGCCAGGCAGCAGCGCGTCCATGGCAATGCCGGGGTGTGCCCGCAAATACCGGCCTACGTTGGTGTTGAGGTCGGCCAGCCCGGAATCGTAGAGGATGGCCGGAGTGCCGACAGCGCCGGCCGAAACGACCACGAGGTTCCGCGCCCTCGCTTCGATCAGCTCTCCGTTCCGCTCGTAAACGACCCCAACGGCCTTGCGGTTCTCGATCAGGACGCGCTTGACGGACGCGTTGTCGTGCAGGACCGCTCCGTGCTGTATGGCCTTCGGAATCTGCGTCAGCGCCGTGCTCATCAACGCGTCGTACTTGCACGGCACGCCTGCATTCAGCCGGTGACCGCAGAAGATGCAGTTGTAGCGGTTCGACGCGGTTTCGATCGTGGGGATGCCGAGCGATCGCGCCGCCTGCTCGTAGAGGACGCTGACCCGGTTCCAGTGCTCCCGTTTGTTGCGGTGGACGTGGAGCACGGTCTCGGCATGTTGGAAATGCGGCTCGAAGGCTTCGCGGGTCCAGCCTTCAACGCCGGTCTCTTCGGCGAACCCCTCCCAGTCGACGCGGATCGGCCGCAGCCACGCTCCGACGTTGATGAAGGAACCGCCGCCGACTACCCTGGCCTCACGCTGGATGGCGGCGCTCGTCGGATTGGACTGATCCTGGTAAATCGGATAGGCGAAGAATGCTTTGCCGGCGTTGCGGGAATTGACACCATCGGGAACGAACGTGCCGAGGTTGATCTGGGTGGAGAAGCGGCGGCGTTCGTCCGAGCCGACGCCGGGAAGGGCGTCGCCCCCGATGTGAGGGCCGGCGTCAAGAATGAGAGTCGAGGCGTAAGGCGCGACTTCGCCAGCAAAGAACCCACCGCCGGAGCCTGCCCCACAGATGATGATGTCGTACGTTTCCGTCACTCGATCGTCGTCCGGCAACTGCGCAATCGAGTTTCGCTCACGCTACCGGCCGGAGTCAAGCGCGCCAGGGGTGTGGTTCCATCAGGCGACTCGCCGCCGCCCCAGGTACAGGAGCGCCAGACCAGGAACCACGAGCAGGAACGCAGACGGCTCCGGAACTCCGGTGAATTCGCCACCCGGGTTGATGTCGATGGAATTCTGCGGGATGGTGAGAGTCAGCGTGTCGCCTTCTTGACCTTCCCATGTCAGGGAGAGGCGTGCGCTCCAAGTGGACAGGGCGCTTCCGTTCGGCACATTGATCAGCCCGTCGTTCTCTTCGGTTCCCGGCAGCGGAGTGCCGTCGTCGTTGAACTCCGAATCGATGCCGTTGACCGTGAAGAGCAGAAGCCAGTTGACGGGATTCGCATTGGACGAAGTCACGGTGAACTGCCATTCCGCCGGGATCTCGGAAGTCGCGAAATCGTCCCCCGAGCCAGTCCCCTCCATCAGGGCATACAACTCAAAAAACCCGTCGCCGCCTTCACCGACAGTGAGCGTCGTGGAACCGAAGCCCTTCACGCCAATGACGTTGTTGAAGATCGGCAACCCTTCTGTGGAGAACTCCGTATTGCTCAAGTCTCCCGCGCCGCTCGTTTCGTCGAGATTGATGCCGAATGACGCGCCGGTCACGTTGAAAATGGTCGCGGCCTGAGCGGACACAGCGAGTGTCGCCGCCAAGACCAACTTCAAGACCCCGCGCGATTGCCAAAGACGATTGGTCACGTATACCCCTCCGGACGGCCCGAGGTCACATCCTTAGGCCGCCAAGAGTCAAGGTATCACCCGCCCAGTCGAATGGGACTAGGGTGGAACCCTAAATCCAGGAACAAAAAGTTGCCGGGTCGGGTTCTATCCTTCCAGAACCATCCTGGCTGCCGCCAGCCCGGACAAGGCTGCTCCCTCGACCCTGGGTCCGCCGAAGGCGTCGCCAGCGAAAACCAGGGGCGCCGGATCGTCGATCCGCAGGGCTCGTTGCGGGTGGACCAAGGCCGGCTGACTGTAGCGCCACCGGTGCCACGTGCAACCGGCTGGAGTGGCTTCAGTGAATTGGGGGAGAGTTCGCAGGATGATCCGGGCCAATTCCGCATCGGGAGTGTCCCAGTATGCCTCACTGAACTCGGGGGTCGTGTGAATTGTGAGAGCCGGGGAGGAACTAATGCCCTTGATCTGATTGTCCGCGAGCCAGGCGATGGGCCCCTGTGCCGGCCGGATCGCGCCCGGAGCGGGCAGCTCCGACGGCTCCCGCAGTTCGACTAGCGCGGCGAGGCATCGCGCATACTGAATCGATTCGAGTTTGTCCCGGAGCCGGGAGGGAATCCGCACTTGTCCCGCGTCAACAATCGCGAGGGATTGCGGCACCGGCGGTGTCAGGATGAGCGCGTTCGCTTCGAGCGTCTGACCGGAACCGTGGATCGCCCATCGCCCGTTCAGCGGCCGTATCGCGTCGACGCGGAATCCGCTCAGGATTGTGAGGCCCTCGGCCAAGGCGGCGGGGATCGAGTTCATACCGGCGGCGGCGCGGTAGCGGCCGTGACCGTCAGCGTCCGCGTTGAACCCGCGGCACCACTCATCCACCAAGCCACTCGTGGTCCAGCTTTGGACCAGACTTCCGAACGCGGGGTCGCGCACCGTGAAGAACTGGGCTCCATGATCGAACACGGCGGCTCCGATGCGGCGCGTCGCCATGCGGCCTCCCGGCCGGAATCCTTTGTCGAGCAGGGTCACGCGCCAACCGGCCCCGGCCAAGGCCCGGCCTGCGAGCAGACCCGCGATTCCCGCACCCGTAATCACGCAGGAAGTCATCCAGTGGTTGGGATGCACACACTGGCTGGTTGGATGGTTTGGTTGGCGACGTTGTTGCTGCCGTAAGATGGGGCGGGATATACTGCCGCCCTAAGGAGGAGCCGGCTTGAACCGCAGACAATTTCTCTCGACAGGCGCGGCGGTCCCGGCGGCCGCCCCGCTGGCCGCGCCGACAGCACGGGCCGCGTCGCAGCCGCCCAACGTCCTGCTGATCCTGTTCGACAAATGCCGCACGGACGCGATCGGCGCCTATGACGAACGCCCGGTCCACACGCCGCACATCGATCAGCTTGCCCGCTCCGGGGTCCGTTTCGCGAATTGCTACACGCCGCAGGCGCTGTGCGGTCCGGCGCGCGCGTCGATCCTCACCGGCGCCTATCCGCACACGCACGGTCTGCGGCGGAACGTGTATCCGTACGATCCCAGCCGGTTGAATAGCAATTACCCGGAGTTCGTGCCGGATCCGTTCCGGGATCCCCGCTTCCGCCTATGGGACAACTTCCCGTTCCTTCTCAACAACGCCGGTTACGCCACCGGCTATATCGGTAAATGGCACCTTGGCCCTGCGAATCCAGGCTTTTTCGATTACTGGAAAGGGTTCAATTCCGGGCTGCGCCATTGGATTGGCGAGCCGCACAACTCCCGCTACCGGCCCGATGTGCACACGGATGAAGCTGTGCGGTTCGTCGAGCGCGCAGACCAGCCGTTCTTTCTGTGCGTGTCGCACTACTCGCCGCACGAGCCGCTCGATCCTCCACGGCAATATCTCGAACGGTATCAGGGCATGGACGCCGAGCACGCCTGCTATTACGGGTCGGTGACGAATCTCGATGCGAACGTGGGACGGCTCGTTGAGGCCCTCGACAGGAAGAAGCTCCTGGACGACACATTGGTCGTGCTGACCACCGAGCACGGGCGGACATGGCGGCCGCGTCCGGGAACGGCTGAGGGGATGTGCGTGGCCTACGAGGAATCGTCGCGGATTCCGCTGATCGTGCGGTATCCCTCGCGGTTTCCTGCAGGCATGGTGTGGCAGTCCGGGGTGAGCCTGGTCGATCTGATGCCGACGATCCTGGCCACCTGCAACGTGAACCCACACACGGGCGCGCCTCCCGCTCACCACGGACAGGATTTAGCCGGCCTGGTCCGGTCCGGCGAAGACCGCTGGACGCGGCCGCTGGTAATGCAGAATCTGCCGCAGCACGGGATCGACGGTTCGTACTATGACGAGCGGGCGCTGCGGACTGAGCGCTACAAACTGATCCTGCGCAAGTTTGACGCGAGGCCGGAGTTTCGGCCCGGTGAATTGTATGACATGACGGCTGACCGGGTGGAGACGCGGAACCTGTACACGGCGAGCCGGGATACGGTTCGGACGCTTGCGCTTGAACTGGCTGCCTGGGGTCGCGCGCATGGAGACAGTGTCGCGGAGCGACTGGGCGAAGCAGCGGCGGCGTGAGTGATAAGATGCGCTCCAGAGCGGCAGATCACGCGTGACCGCTCTGGAGCCTACGATGATCCGCACAATTTCCTCCATCCTTCTTTGCGGCACGGCCTTGCTGCTGGGTTCTTGCCGCTCCAGCCAGCCCAGTGGAGAGAACGTGGCTTCCACGATGGGGCTCGATGTCCTCCGCGGCATTGCCGAGGACACCCGGAACAAGGTTCTTCCGATTCTCGAATGCGACCTAAAGGGATTCCGCGAGGATGTCTCGGAATACCGCGCCTGGGCGGTCCGGCGAACCGAGGCCGGTGGAAGCATCACCGCGACGGTGCCTGAAGCCGGCACGTACTATCCCGCATTCATCTTCTATGACGGTCCCGGCGACGAACAGATCGCCGTGTTCGCGGGCGGAAGCCGGATCGGCACGGCTGTCGCCAACCTGGACGACAACCGCCAGCGGCTGTTCTTCATCACCGATCCGCACACATTCCAGGGCGGCGAGACCATCGAGCTGCGCGCGCTCACGGAAGACGGCATCTATCGCACCGAAGACTTGCTGCTCCTCAAGGAAAAGCCCGAGCGGGTGCTGCCCGTGGAGTCCATCTCCCAGATTGAGGCGACGCCCTCGGAGCGAGGGGCGTCCATTACCTGGATCACCAGTTGGCCCACGACGGGATCGGTGGAGATCGAAGGGAAGCGCGTCGGGGAAGATCTTGCCTTAAATAACCACCGTGTTGTCCTCAAGGACCTGGAACCCGGCCGCGAATACCGCTACCGCATCGTCGCAAACGCGAGAAACGGGCGGACCGTCACCAGCGACTGGCACACGTTCCGCACGGCTACGTCCGCCGATGCCGCCGGTTCAGCGCGCAGCGAACGCGTCGTCCTGAGCCTGGAGCAAGCCGGAACGATGCCTGTCACCGCGGGTATTCCGTTTCCGAAGGGAGTTCTCGGCTCGGACCGCAATCTCCGTCTGGGCGGGGACACGCCTCTTCAGACCCGCGTGCTGCACCGCTGGGACGACGGCAGCGTGAAGTGGGTCCTGCTGGACTTCCAGGCGGCGCAGGCCAGCGTCGAGTTGCACTACGGGACGGAGATCGCCCGCGCAGCCCCCGCGGGGGCACCGCTGGCAACCGAGGACACGGAGGCGGTGACGGTAGAGACGGGCCGCGTCAAATTCGCAGTCAGCAAGAAGCGGTTTAACCTGTTCGACTCTCTGTCCGCCGGTGGCGCCCAACTGATCGCTCCGCAGAATGCGGGCGGATTCTATCTCACCGGGCCGGACGGCCAGGTATATTCGAGCCTGTCGGCGCCGGATGAGGTGACGGTCGAAGAGAACGGACCCGTGCGGGCCGTTGTCCGCGTGCGGGGCCAGCACCGGAATGACGCCGGGGCGCCACTGTTCGCCTACGACGTCCGGGTGCATGCCTGGGCCGGACAGCCCTTCGTCCGGGTCGCGCATACGTTCGGGAATAACAATCCAGCCGCGGATTTTACCGACATCCAGAGCCTCGTCCTGCGAGTGCCGATGGCACAGAGCGGGGAAGCGTGGGCACTGGCCGGCCGGTCCGGCAAGTTCCGGGCGGGCGGCGCCGTGACCCTTGTCCAGCGCAGAGACGATCAGTACACGATCGAGCCGGGCGCCCTGGCGAAAGGGAAGCGCGCCGCAGGATGGGGCGAATGGACAAGCGGCGCGAACACGGTCACCCTGGCTCTGCGCGACTTCTGGCAAAACTACCCGAAGGACCTTTCCGTCACGGCGGAAGGCTTCGAGCTGGCCCTCTGCCCCAGGCTGAGCGCGAACGAGTACGACTGGGCCAACGGCACGATCGACGAACACCGGTTGTTCTTCTATCTGAAGAACGGAGTGTACAAGCTGCCCCAGGGCATCACGAAGACACATGACATCTGGCTGGAATTCGGCACGCGCTCGCCCGCCGCCGTCCGTGACCGACAGCGGCCCCGCATGGCGGTGGCGCCGCCCGAATGGTACGCGGCCAGTAAAGCGTTTGGAGACCTGACCGTGCCTGGTCCGGACCCAATCCTCAGGCGCTACGACACCGCCTTCGCCGGGAGCTTTGCCGGCTACCTTGGAAATCGCGAGGTGAACCGTGAATACGGGATGCTGAACTTCGGCGACTGGTGGGGCGAGCGCGTCATCAACTGGGGCAACAGCGAGTACGACACACAGCACGGCTTCATCCTGCAGTTCCTGCGCACGGGCAACTTCCAATACTTCCGGACCGCCGAAGAGATGGAATGGCACAACCGCGACATCGACGCCATTCATTACCATTCCGACCCGATGAAGGTGGGAGGCGTCTACGCCCATGCCATTGGGCACACCGGTGGCTATTACGACGAGCGGCCCACGGGGGGAGCGCCTCCCGGAGGATTCACGGCGGGCAGTCCGCGGAGCCACATGGCGGCCGACCACACCTTCATCGAAGGCCATCTCGACTACTACTTCCTGACGGGCGACCAGAGATCGCGGGACACGGCTCTGCTGACAGCGGACCGCTACGACAGCTACTTCACGAAGAACTACGACTTCAACAATTGCCGACAGCCCGGCTGGCACCTGATCCTGACGACGGCCGCCTACGACGCGACGGGTGACCCGTACTACCTCAACGCCGGGCGGATCATCGTCGAGCGTGTGCTGGAGCGGCAGACACCGGACGGCGGCTGGAAGCGGCAGATGGTTCCGGGGCATTGTTTCTGCACGCCGCGCCACGAGGGCAACGCCGGCTTCATGGTCGGGGTTCTGCTGACCGGGCTCAAGAAATACTACGCATCCACCGGCGATGAACGCGTCGCCGATTCGATCGTCAAGGGTGCGCGATTCCTGATCGACAGCACTTGGGTGCCCGAGATCCGGGGATTCCGCTATACTTCGTGCCCCCGCTCGAGCACGAGCGTGGCGTTTAACTTCCGCCTGTTCGACGGCATGGTGTTCGCCCATCGGCGGAGCGGGGATGAACGTCTGCGTCAGGTCCTGCTGCAGGGCACCGAGAGTGCCCTCGACACAATGCCCGGCGGGCGGGACCCGGCGCGGGGGATGGAGTGGGGGAAGTCATTCACGCAGCAGATTCGTGTGACGCCACACTACCTCGACGCCCTGGTCCGGCTGCGCAACGAAGCAGGGCCGGCGCGCTAGTTGACCGGATTGTCCGGATCGCGGCCGGCCAGGACGGCGAGCGCGTTCTCCGCCGCCATCACCGACATGCGGCGCCGGGTGGCGATGGACGCGCTGGCGATGTGGGGAGCCACGACAACGTTGGGCAGCGCCAGCAGCCGGTCCGGGACGCGGGGCTCCTCTTCGAACACGTCGAGTCCGGCGCCGGCAATCCGGCCCTGCTCCAGCGCTTCGATGAGAGCCTGTTCGTCCACCACCGGACCACGCGCCGTGTTCACCAGGATCGCCGAGGGCTTCATCCGTTGCAGGGCCGCCGCGTCAATCAGGTGGCGGGTGTCCGGCAACAAGGGGACGTGCAGGCTGATGAAGTCCGCCTCGGCCAGAAGCGTTTCGGGAGGGACGAACTCCAGCCCCAGTTCGTTCTCCAAGCTGCCAGGCGCCCGGCGGGCGTCACTATAGAGGATACGCATCGAAAATCCCGCGGCGCGGCGCGCCATTGCCTGGCCGATGCGCCCCATCCCGAAGATGCCGATGGTGCGGTGATGGATGTCATGCCCCACAAGGAGGTCGATGCGCCACGTCCGCCACTGGCCTTCATGGACAAACCGGTGCGCCTCGATCACGCGCCTTGCGGCGGCCATGAGCAGGGCGAACGCAAAATCAGCGGTTGTGTCGGTCAGCACGTCGGGCGTGTTGGTGACCCGGATGCCGCGTGCCGTGGCCGCCGGAACGTCGATGTTGTCGTACCCGACGGCAACATTCGCGATCACCTTGGCCCGTTCCAGGCCGGCGATGAAGGCGGCGTCAATGCGGTCGGTCAACTGGCTCACGATGCCGTCGGCGTCGCGGGCGCGATCGAGGAGTTCCTGCGGCGGCAGTCCCTCCTCATTGGCCGCGTAGTCCACGGTGACGCTTTGCTTCAAGAAATCAATTGCTTCCGGATAGACCTTCTTGGTAACCAGAACCTTCATGGTGTGGACGGTCATTGTCGCACAGGGTCCCGGCGTCGTACAATCGCAGTTCGACGGTAGGAACCTCTATGGCAAAACTCGGATTTCTCGGACTGGGGATCATGGGTCTCCCGATGGCGCGGCACCTGATGCGGGCCGGACACGAAGTGGCCGTCTGGTCGAAGACGGCGGCCAAGGCCCAACAACTGGCTGAAGCGGAGAAGGGGGTGTTCTGCGCGACGCCGCGGGAAGTAGGGGCTCACGCCGAGTGTACTTTTCTTTGCGTTGGCGATACGGCAATGTCGCAGGAGGTGATCCTTGGAGCCGAGGGAATTGTCGAAGGCGCCAAAGCCGGGTCGGTGATCGTCGATGCCAGCACGATCTCCCCAAGCGCGAGCCGGGAGATCGGTTCACAGCTCGCGGCGAAGGGAATCGATTTCCTGGACGCTCCGTGCACCGGCTCGAGGCCGGGGGCCGAGAGCGGCAACCTCACTTTCATGATCGGCGGCGACCAGGCAGTCTTCGAGAAGGTTCGTCCCTATTTCGAGCCCATGGGGAAGCGGTTGTTCTATTGCGGGGGGCCCGGAATGGGCCTGCACGCGAAGCTCAGCCAGAACCTGATTCTGTCGAACATCCTGATGGCGTTTAACGAGGGGATGGTCCTGGCGACGAAGGCTGGTGTCGAGCCGAAGCTCATGCTGGACGTGTTGACGAATTCGGCAGCCAAGAGCGGGTTGATCGAGTTCAAGGCGCCCTACGTCTTCCGCCGTGACTTCGACGCAAACTTCTCCGTCCGATGGATGCACAAGGACATCGGGCTGATGCTGGACTCGGCCGAAGAGCTCCAGGTGCCACTCCCGCTGACCTCGCTGACCCGCCAGATGTTCCAGGCGGCGATTTCCACAGGGCATGCCGATGAGGATATCTGCTCTACAATCAAGGTGTTAGAGGGGTTGGCCGGAGTTGAGGTGAAGGCCGAGTAGGGCAAATACAGTTTTTTGTTGCAATCCGTCGAGTCATATACTAGTATTGGAAGTAAGCCGGGGAGGCAACTCCCACCAAAGCGAGACTAACCTCTAAAACAAAGACCCCTGAAGCAATCCTCCCCGGCGCCCTTAGGGTCTTTACCTCGACGAAACAAGCAACAAGAACCCCGCAATCTCAGCCAACGCCCGGTGCATTCTCATGATACGATGAGGGTTACACGAGCAGCGGAAACCATGAAGCGAATTACGATACTTGGTTCGACTGGCTCAATTGGGACAAGCACGCTGGATGTAGTCAGGCAAAACGCCGACCGTTTCGCGGTTTTCGCCTTGGCGGTCGGCAACAACACCGAGCTTCTGCTCTCCCAGATCCTGGAGTTCCGTCCTCGCGTCGTCGTGACGGCGACGGAATCCGGAATTTCGGATTTGGCCGACCGGCTGGTGGCGTCGCTGGTGCCGGCGGAGGAATGGCCGGAGATGCTGCATGGGGGAGCGGGCTTGGTGGCGATCTCCGTAGCACCAGAAACAGATGTTGTGCTATCGGCGATTGTGGGCGTGGCGGGTCTCGAGGCGACTCACGCGGCGGCACGAGCGGGGAAGCGAATCGGACTGGCGAACAAAGAGGTTCTGGTGTCGGCGGGAGCGCTGATGATGGCGGCGGTCGAGCGGTCCGGCGCGGAGTTGATTCCCGTGGACAGCGAGCACAATGGCGCGCACCAGTGCCTGCGCTCCGGGGAACGGCGAGATGTGACGCGGCTGATTCTGACGGCATCCGGTGGTCCGTTCCGGCTCACGCCGGCGGGCGATCTTGCCAGCGTGACACCTTCTCAGGCCCTGCGGCATCCAACATGGAAGATGGGGAACCGGATTACGATCGACTCCGCCACGATGATGAACAAGGGCTTCGAAGTGATCGAAGCCTGCTGGCTGTTCGGCCTGGACCCTTCCGAGGTGGATGTGGTCGTGCACCCACAGTCATCGGTTCATGCCATGATCGAGTATAGGGATGGCAGCGTGATTGCGCAGGTATCGGCGACGGACATGCGGATGCCGATTCAGTACGCGTTGACGTATCCGGACCGGTGGGCGGCGCCGGTTCCGAGGCTGGATTGGAGCCAATCGAGGCAGTGGGAGTTCCATGCGCCGGATCTGGAAAAATTCCCTCTGCTCCGTCTGGCCTACGAGGCACAGCGGGCTGGGGGGTCGGCGGCCTGTACGTTGAATGCCGCCGATGAGGTGGCGGTGGCGGCGTTTCTCGACGGGAAGATCAGCTTTCCCGCCATTGCGGAGATCGTGGAAGAGACGTTGACGCGGGTGCCGGTGCGGCGTGCGGAGAGCATCGGCGAAGTGCTCGAGATTGACCGCCAGTCGCGGGAAGTATGCGAGGAAGTGCTCGCAACCCGCGCCGCGGCCTGAGGGGATCGGGAAAATGGCAGTATTCGAAAGCGTGTTCTGGGTTCTGGTCCTGATCGGCATCATGATCATGGTCCACGAGTTGGGCCACTTCTGGGCGGCGCGATACTTCAAGGTCAAGGTTGAGGCCTTCAGTTTCGGGCTGGGCCCGCGCCTGTTCGGATTCCGCTGGGGCGATACCGACTACAGGATTTCGGCGATTCCATTCGGCGGCTTCGTCAAGATGGCGGGCGAGCAGATGGGTGGCGAAGAGGGGGAGCCTGACCCGGACGGATTCATGGGCAAGCCGCGCTGGCAGCGGTTAATCATTGCAGCGGCGGGTCCGGCGATGAACATCATCCTCGCCGTTGGACTCCTGACCGGTCTGTACATGGTGAAGTACGAGAAGATCGCCGAACCGGAGGTCCGGGGGCTGATCGGCCACGTGGTGAAGGACTCGGCCGCCGAGGCAGCCGGTGTTCGGGAGGGTGACCGGATTGTGGCGATCGACGGCGTCGAGAACCCGTCTTGGGAAGACATCCTGTTGAAGGAGATCGCCGGTGCCTTTCAACCTCTCAGGGTCTCGATTGAGCGGACCGGTGAGCGATTCGATGTGCACGTGACGCCGACGCTGCACGAGCGAAGCGGTGTCGGCTGGGCCGGCTGGGCGCAGAAGAATCCGATCGAAGTGGGGCGCGTCTCCGAAGGGATGCCGGCCGAAGCGGCCGGGTTGCGGCGCGGCGATCTTCTGGTGTCTGTTGACGGCCACGAAATCCATGCCCGCTCGAAGCTTGTTGAGGTGATCAAGGCCAGCGAAGGACGGCCTGTTGAGGTTGTCTACGAGCGCGATGGGGAGCGTCACTCCACCACGATTCAACCGGTCTATAACAAGGTCGATGGCGAGAGCTATTGGATGATTGGCATCCAGCCGGATATCCGCTTCCAGCTTGAGACGCTCCAGCTTTCCCTGCCGGATGCGTTTACGCAGGCTGTTGAGCAGAACCGCAAGGGCGCTACGCTGATCTTCCAGTTTCTCCGGGGGATGGTGGAGCGGCGGATGTCCGCCAAGCAGTTGCAGGGGCCGATCGGCATCGCCAAACTGTCGAGCGACGCCGCCAAGGAAGGCCCATCGGAGTTCATTCACCTGATGAGCATGGTCAGTCTCAACCTGGCCATCTTCAATCTTCTGCCGATTCCGATCCTGGACGGTGGGGTGATCCTGCTGCTGCTTGTCGAGATGGCGATGCGGCGCGACTTGAGCATTCCGGTGAAGGAAGCCGTGATTAAGGTGGGGTTCGTCTTTCTGATGGCGGTGATGGTCTTCGCTCTCTATAACGATATCTCGCGTATTCTGCCCACCGGGTAGGCGTGCGACTGCTGCTCATCCGCCCGGGGGCCATCGGCGATTTCATCGTGTCGCTCCCCGCTTTGCGGTCGTTCGAAGCGGACATCCTGGAGGTGTGGTGCGCCGAAGCAAACGTTCCTTTGGCGGGATTTGCCCAGCAGGCTCGTTCGCTGGGTTCAACCGGGTTGGATCTGCTGGGGCTGCCGGGCGTAGACCCTCCGCCAGAACTGGCCGGGCGGCTCCAATCGTTCGACCGGGTTGTTTCCTGGTACGGTGCGAATCGTCCCGATTTCCGGCAGGCCCTCCGGAAAATCCACCCTTCCGTCACATTCTTCCCTGCGCTCCCGGGCGGCCCGGATCACGCGGTGGATTTCTACCTGCGGCAGGTGGGAAGGCCCGCCGGCGCGATCCCGAGGATCGCCGCGGACCGCGCGCCGGCGCGAGGCACGGTCGTGATTCACCCGTTTGCCAGCAGCGTGGCGAAACGCTGGCCGTTCAGCCGGTTTCGGCCCTTGGCGGAGTTGTTGCCGTGGCCGGTGGAGTGGTGCGCGGGACCGGAGGAGCCGTTGGAGGAAGCCGTGCGGTTCACCTGCATCGGCCAGCTTGCCCGCTGGCTGAGCGGGGCGAAGCTTTACGTCGGGAATGACTCCGGGATCGCGCACCTGGCGGCGGCTGTGGGCGTCCCGGTGGCGGTGTTTTTCGGCCCTACCGATCCCGCCGTCTGGGCGCCGCGAGGCCCTTCGGTGACGGTCCTGCGTCAGATGGAGACGCTGAGCGCGGAAGCTGCGGCGGACGCGATCCTGGCCGTCCCGGCGCTCACCTAATTTTCACTTGCTGCCATGGCCGCTTGTCTACGACACTGGGAGTTTGGGGAAGAACTTGGAAAAGAACGGACGGAAGACAGCCGGCGTCCTCGAGCCGGTGGAGCGGTGGACCGCGCAGGACTCCGCAGACCTGTACGACATCGCGGCGTGGGGCAAGGGCTACTTCTCGGTGGGCGCCAACGGACACGTCCGGGTGCATCCGTCGAAGGACCCGGCCACGTCCATCGATCTCAAGGAACTCGTTGACTCGCTGATTCTTCGGGGTATCCATGTCCCGATCCTGATCCGCTTCGCGGACATTCTCAAGCACCGCCTGGGCGAGATCCATCAGGCGTTCGCCACCGCAATCGCCGAGCATCAGTATCAGGGCCAGTATTGCTGCGTGTATCCGATCAAAGTGAACCAGCAGCGGCATGTTGTCGAGGAAGTACTGGAGTTCGGCCGTCCGCTGGGTTTCGGTCTGGAAGCCGGGTCGAAGCCCGAGTTGCTCGCCGTGATGGCGATGGCGGATAACAACACGCCGATTATCTGCAACGGATTCAAGGATGACGAATACATCGAGATGGCGATGCTGGCGCAGAAGGTCGGACGCCACATCATCCCGGTCGTCGAGAAGTACACGGAACTGCACCTGATCGTGAAGCATGCGGCGGCCGTGGGGGTTCGCCCGTCGATCGGCATCCGGTTGAAACTGGCCAGCCGCGGGTCCGGACGGTGGCGCTCGTCGGGCGGGTACCGGTCGAAGTTCGGGCTGACGGTGAGCGAAGCGATGCGGGCCCTCGACGAGTTGCGCGCCCTGGGGATGGAAGATTGTCTCCAGTTGCTCCACTTCCACCTGGGGAGCCAGATCACCAACATCCGGCAGGTGAAGGGCGCGGTGATCGAGGCGGCGCGGCTCTACGCCGAGCTGGTGCGCCTGGGCGCGGGGTTGCGCTATATCGACGTGGGCGGCGGGCTCGGCATCGATTATGACGGCTCGCAGACCGATTTCGAGTCGAGCGTGAATTACACGCTGCAGGAATACGCCAACGACATCGTGCACCACGTGCAGAACGTCTGCACCGAAGAGAACGTTCCCTGCCCCACGATCGTGACCGAAAGCGGGCGGGCGATCGCGGCCTACCACAGCGTGCTCGTGTTCAACGTGCTCGGCGTGTCGGGCTTCGCGGAAGAGGTAGTGCCGAAGGCGCTGGAAGGCGAGCCGGAACAACCGGTGATCGATCTGTTCGATACGTACCAGTCGCTCAGCACGAAGAACCTGCTCGAAAGCTTCCACGACGCGCAACAGGCGCTCGATGAGGCGCTGAACCTTTTCAGCCTCGGATACCTGCCGATCGAGCAGCGGTCCCTGGCGGAGAACATCTACTGGAATATCTGCCGTCGCATCCAGCGGCTGACCAAGGACATGGAATTCGTGCCGGAGGAATTGGAGGGCCTGGAGGCGATGCTTTCCGATACCTACTTCTGCAACTTCTCCCTGTTCCAGAGTATGCCGGATAGCTGGGCGATCAAGCAGCTTTTCCCGCTGATGCCGATCCACCGGTTGCATGAGCGGCCGATGCGGCACGCGGTGCTTGGAGACATTACGTGCGACTCCGACGGCAAGGTGGATCAATTCATCGACCGGCGCGACGTGAAGCGGACGCTGCCCCTGCATTCGTTCAACGGTGAGCCTTACTATCTGGGCACGTTCCTGGTCGGCGCCTACCAGGAGATCCTCGGCGACCTGCACAATCTGTTCGGCGACACGAACGCGGTGCATGTGCGCATGGGCGACCGGGGCGAACCACTTCTTGAGGCGGTGATCAAGGGCGACTCGGTGAAGGAAGTGCTCAACTACGTCCAGTTTTCGACCGACAGCCTGATCGCCCGGCTGCGAAAGGATGTCGAGACGGCGGTCCGGGAGAACCGGATCGGCTACGGGGAAGCGGGCCGCCTGCTGCGGTTCTACGAAGAGGGTCTGTTCGGCTACACGTATCTCGAAGAACCCCATCAGGCATAACCGGTTCGCAGGAGTCGCTATCATGGTCAACATGAGACGCTCACTGGCAGCGCTCTTCGTAGCCGCTCTGATGCCCGCCGGTCTTCTGGCGGATTTCAGCTACGACGAGACAACCAAGATTACCGGTGGAGCGATGGCCCGCCTCATGAAGATGGCCGGGGTCTTCGCCAAAGACGCAAACAAACCAACGCAGCATACGGTCGCACTCAAGGGCAACCGCATGGCACAGATCGACGAGGACCAGATCAACCTGATCGATCTGGACGCCGAGACGATGACTGCCATCGATTTCAAGAAGAAGACCTACGCGGTCATCACGTTCGCCGAGATGACCGAGGCCATAAAGACGATGCAGGAGAAGATGGCCGGCGGTCAGGTCAAGACCGAAGATGGCAAGACCGTGGACGTGAAGTTCAAGGTCGACGTGAAGGAGACCGGAGAGAAGAAGCAGATTTCCGGCTTGAACACCCGCCAGATCGTTCTGACAATGGAAGCCGAGGGGACGGACCAGGATACCGGCGCGGCTGGTGTCATGAAGATGGAATCCGACATGTGGCTGGCCGACAAGATCGCCGGCTATGACGAGGTCCAGGACTTCTACAAGCGTATGGCCGCGAAGATGGCGTTCACGCCGGGCGGGATGTCGATGTTGCCGGGCGCGGGCGCGGCCGCTTCCAAGGGCATGCTGGAACTACAGGGAGAGATGTCGAAGCTGGACGGCATGCCTGTCCTGCAGGTGATCCGCATGGACGGATCAACCGCGACGGGTTTCGGCGGTGCGGGAACCCCGGCCATGCCGTCGGTCGGCGAGGCGTTGGGCGGAGCCATTTCGGGCCGGTTGGGCGGTTTCGGACGGCGGCGGGCGAAGAAGCAGGAAGCTCCCAAAGAAGCACCGGAACCGAAGGAAGCCGACAAGACGCTGATCGAGATGACGACGGAGCTTTCGAGCTTCTCCTCCGCTCCGGTCGACGCGACGCGCCTGGAGGTGCCCGCCGGATTCAAGCAGGTGGAGCACCCGATGGCCGAGATGAAGCGCAAGATGAAGTAGGTCAGTCGCGGCGGCGGGCGCCCGGCTTCGCGGCCGGGACCTCCGCCGGCTTCACATTGATCAGTTCAACGGTGAGGTCCGAAACTCCGAGCCTGGTCTGGACCGAGCGCAGTACCGTCTCCCGCACGGCCTCATCCAGGTCTTGGTCGGCTTCATAATCCACGCGCAAGATCATCAGGTCGGAGGCCAGCCGCACGAAGAACTGCTTCAGAGAGGCGGACCGGTGGGGCCAGACTTCGAACAGCGGCCCCTCGACGCGGCCGCGGATTTCGACACGCAGGGAGTCCAGATCCTCGCGCGGGGGCGGTCCGACGGGCTTGAGGAGGGCTTCGCGGAGAGTGCGCAGCTCGTCGTCGCCGGTCACGCGCCGGACGTTGATCTCGGCCTTGCGGCCTGCAAGCCTGGCCAGTTCGGTCTCGGCCTCCCGGATGCGGGCCGTTTCCACCTCCCCAGTCACGACGAGGCGTACCCGTACCAGGTCGGGACGGATCAGCGGCTCCTGAAAGACAACCTCATCAGCCGGAATCAACTGGCGGACGATATTGCGCACGGCGGTGCGTGCCTGAACCTCCTGCCGGAGTTGAAACAAAGCCTTCGTCAGCGGGACGAACACGAGCCCGAGCGCCACCAGAAGCATCGCGATGCGCCATCGCAGCTTGCCGATGATTCCGAACGAGCCCGAGAGCCCCGTGGCCTGGAAGACCTGGTACAGCACGTCGTGGTGGGCCCGCTCGAGAACCAGGCGGTCAATCTCCTCGCGGACATCGCGCGAGTCCATCCGCAGGATCCAGAAGACGACGAACGCGCTGGCGATGATCGCGGCGAGGTTGGTGAAGAACAGCAATCCGGCGCCGCCGATGATGGGTCCCTGCCATCCCGCCCCGACGCCGAAGCCCATGGTACACAATGGCGGCATGAGGGCCACGGCGACGGCGACACCAGGGAGAGCGGTGACGCCGCCACCCGATCCGCCGCGAACGACGATCAGCGCGCCCGCGAAGCCGGAAAACAACGCGATCCCCAGATCCAACAGGTTTGGTCTGGTGCGGGCTAGAATTTCCGACGTCGCGGCGTGAAACGGCAGTATGGACACGATCGCAGCCGAGATGGCCAACGCCCCTAGAATGCTGACGATGAGGTTGAGGAGCGATTTCAGCCCGAGGTAGAGGTCGGCCGCGGCCAGCGCGAGGCCTGCCGCCAGGATCGGGCCCATCAACGGCGAGATCAACATCGCGCCGATCACGACAGCGGGGCTGTCCTGAACGAGTCCCAGAGTGGCGATACCGGCGGACAAGGACAACTCCAGCCAGTAGTTGAGACTGAAGATCTCCGAGGATTCGAGCACCGCGCCGTAGATCTTTGGCTTGGCGCTCGGATCGACCCGAAGGAGATGCTCGATGGTTTCGCGGACGCTGCCCGCCGGCGTCATCCCGATGCTCGCCCCCGCATGCGTACCCGCTCGCTCAACGTCTTCATGCGGCTCTGCGCTTCGTTCCGGGCGGCGGAAAAGCCGGCCACGTCTTTCGAGCCTGCTTTCAGAAAGTCCAGGATGACACCCTCGGCGGCGACGTACTCGTCCGCGGCACCGGCCACATCCGCTGCGATCTCGTCCGGGATGCTCGTGACACCGTTGGCGTCGCCATGGAGCAGCATGCCTGGGTGGACGGCGAGTCCGCCGACGCGCACCGGCACGTGAACATCGACGACGTGGCTATAGCCGTGCGAGCAATTGATGCCGGCTGAAAATGCAGGAAACCCGATGCGGCGCACCTGGTCAAGGTCACGCGCCGTACCCGACGTGATCAGACCGGCGGCTCCGAATGCCTGGTAGGTGGTGCACATGATCTCGCCGAACGTGGCGGCGGCCGAAGGGTCGTCGAGGTCCTGAAATACCACCACGGCCGGGCCGGGCAGGGATCCGAACGCCTGCAACTGGTCGTCGAGCGAGCGGTAGACATCGCCATCGCGCCTGGGAAACGCGCACCGGATGGTCGCGGTGGAGGCGTAGCCCACCATGGGCGGCATCTCCGGGAAACAGGCGCGGATGCGGCTGTCCATATAGCCTTCGGTGCGTGGCCGGACTTCGAACAGTTCGATCACGTTGGCGATGGTCGGCGTATCGAAACGCCGCAGGCGGTCGAGCAGGTCTGTCATGTGGTTTCCCTATTGTAGCGGCGCTGCGAGAGCATCAAGCGCTTTGAGAATCACCGGATCGCGCTCCGCTTCCACCTCGTCGCCCTTCTCGACTCCGAAAGCGAGGTTGAAGATCTCGGTCTTGAGACGGTTGCGGATGTACTCGCGGTCATGCGACCACTCGCCCAGTCCCGGACGCACATTGCGTTGGGAGAGGAACACCTGGAACTCGTCGAGGATCTGAGGCGTGACCTGAAAGGAAGCATCGAGGCCGGGATGGGACTGCGTGTACTGTGTGGCGAACGTGGTGAAGGCGCCGCTGGCGTCGAGGAAGGCGCTGAGCCGGGTGTGGGGTCTCGGGAAGGCAATGTGGTCCGGCTCGATGCCGCCTCCCCCGCGAACGCGGCGTCCGGAGGCGGTACGGAATTCGCCGCCGGATTGTGCGGCGCGCTCGGACAAGGCGAATGCCTTGCCGAGAGGCTTCTGGATGGAACGGCCGGAGGGCGTGTAGTAGAGCGACGTGGTGAGTGCGAGACCCGCGTTGTCAGAGAGCGGGAAGACGGACTCGACCAGCCCTTTTCCGTAACTCGGCTCGCCGACGACGACGCCGCGGTCGTGGTCCTGAAGCGAGCCGGCAACGATCTCCGAAGCGCTTGCGCTACGTCCGTTCAACAGGACGGCGACCGGGAACGTGTACGGCCGGTTGCCTTCGGGGACCTTTTCAACATGCTCGCCGGTTCGCCGGCCGCGGGCGGTGAGGATGCTTTGTCCGGGCTGGAGGAACAAGGACGCGGTCTCGAGCGCCGCGGGAACGAGGCCTCCCGGGTTGTTTCGCAGGTCGAGGACGAGCCCCTTCAGCGAATGTCCGCCGAGTTTCTCGATCCCCTCGCGGATCTGGGGCCCCGTCTTCTCGTCGAAGCTGCTGACGCGGAGATACCCGACGCCTTCCTTCAGGTGAAAGACCCGCTCCACCGGCGGGGATTGCATCTGCTCGGGCACCATGACGAACGTCAGGATGCGGGCGTTGCCGGGGCGCCGGACTTCGAGCCGCGCCGATCCCTGGCGCGATTGCCCGAGTAGGGCGATCAATTGCTCCATTTCCAGGCGGTCTATGGCGTAGCCGTTAAGAGACACGAGTTCATCGCCCGGCGCCAGCCCGGCGCGCGACGATGGCGTCCCTGGCAGGGTCTGGAGGAAGATCACGCGCCCCGGCAGGACGCTGACGACCGAACCGAAGCCTTTCTGTGTGGACGTCTGGAGTTGCTTCAGTTGATCGAACTGGGCCGGATCGAGAAACACCGAGTGCGGGTCGAGGCCGCGCAACATCCCGGGGATCGCGCCTTCGTAGAACGCCTTCTGCGAGTCGATCGGGTCGGCGTTTAGGGATTCGATCGCCGCGAAGACGCCGGCGAACTCACGGACAAGCGATTCGATCTCATCGGCGGCGGCGGGGACAGCGAGGGCCAATAAGACACAGAAGAAGCGCCGCATGCGGTAGTCTTTCTATGGTAACAGCCGTATCGAGGCTGCTAGCCGATACGCGGCTCGTCACGCCGTTCCCGTTCTACGGCGCCGCCCAGAGTCCCAGCTTCTCGATCGCGCGTCCTTCGGCGGGCCGGACTTGATCGGCGGCGATGACGGGCAACACTTCAATGCGGTCGATCAGCGTGGAATCCGGCTGAAGCCAGATCTTGACGCCGAGAGACCAGTCCTCCCGGGCGCGGGATGGAACGTAGCGGGACGCCACCAGACGGGCGACGTCGCGGTCATCGGCGGTGGGGGCTTTGGGCGAGAGGAACACGAAAGATTCGCCGCCGCCCACGATCCAGTGCGCCGTGCAGTAATGCGTACAAAGATCCATCGGATCGACAAGACCGGCGGCGCGGCTGGCGAGGAACTCCCACACGTTGGCGGGATTGGGCAAACGCACCGTCATCGATCGCACGCGCTGCTTGATCCCGAGGCGCGGCATCGTGGGGTCGATCTCGTAATCGAGCCACATGCGGTAGCTGAGGAACTCGTTCCGGACCTCGTACACTTCGGCGACGGGGCCGCGGCGCTTGAAGGAACGGTACTCACTGAGTCGCTCGGTGAACTGGCCGGTCTCGTTGGACAAGCCGAAGATTTCACGCGGGAGTCCGAAGTGCTTGTGGACCTCGGAACGAGGCCATCCGTTCAGCGTCTTGCGGGGGGCTCCGACGATGGCACCCGACGAAGTGAGGATCAGGCCACCACCGTTGACTTCGAAGGCTGGCTTGTCCGCCGCCCACGCAGCGCCGCACAGCAGGAACACGAGCATCGCGCGGCTCATCGCTGCACTTCTTTCGCCTGCAGAACCGCCGCGGCATGGCGCGCGAAGTGGCCGCGAAGGTCGGTCTTGAAACTCTCAAGTAGTTTCCGGGCAAGCCCGTTGTAGTCGCCGCAGCGGTAGAGAGCGCGTGCCAGGTTCAGTTCCCGCAGGGCGACGGCGCGGTCGGCGCTCTGGCTCGTCCGGAGTCCATTGCGTTCGCGCGCGAGTTCGACCGTGGAGTTGACGTGGCCGGTCATGCCCGGCTTTGCAAGCAAATCCGCCAGGGGCTTGGCAGCGCGGGGATCGGCAAACCGTTCCAGGGCCAGTGCGACGGCGCGATGGTGGGAGAAGGCGGACGAGGCGTCCAGCTCCGGCAGCTTCTTCAGGATGGCGTCGACCGCGCGCGGATCGCCCGCGCGTCCGAGCGCGAGGATGAGCGTATCGACTTCGCTCACGGCGCGCCCGAATTGGGTGCCGATGCGCTCCCAACTGTAATCCCAGCCCTTGTCCCAGGGCCGCTGTTCCAATCCGGCGAGCAAGGTATCGGCGCCGGTACGGTCGCCCATCACGCCCAATACGAGGGCGTACGTCATCTTGTCGTCGCCGGAAGCATTTGCGTAAGCGCTTCGCAACAGCGGCAGAGCCTGTTCGGGATGCGCCAGAAGGACGGCCGCGCCCTCGAACTCATCCTTGACGGTCTCGACCGCTTCCGCAATCCGCTCCGGGGGCAAGGGATGGGAATCGCCCTCCTCCAGCACGCGCTCGGGGACAATGCCGAGCTTCACCAGCTCACGCTGCAGCGACCGCACGTCAAGAGATCGCAGGGCGCGGCCGTCGGCGATGGCGGCGATGGTGCCGGCGGCGAACCCCTGGTTCTGGATGTCGGCCTGCATGCGCGTGAGCGGGACGGCGTCGCGGTGAACGCTGATGCCGAGGCCGGTCACGAGCATGCCCTCCAGCCCCTTGGGCAGAAGGCAGCGGAGCGGGATGTTCACCGGAATGCCCTCCTTGTCAGGATGCTCGAGCAGGAAGTAGGGGTCGGTTGTGTACCCGTGTGTATCGAAGTTCGAATAGGCGGTGGAGATCGTGTCCGGATACTTACGCTCGTTGACCTGGTCGAGAATCGTCATTTCGAAGTCGCCGACGATGCGGCGGCGCTCGCGGCTGGCAATCAACTGGCCGAGGTCAAAGCGCGAGGCGTGCTTGTCCTTGGCATAGACGAAGACGTGCCAGACGTCGCGGATGTCGGACTCATCGACGATAGTGAAGTCAGTGTTGCTACCCCCGGGTTTGAGACTGATGGCGGCGACACCCGCGCCCTGGTGGGCGAACTCGCTGGCGTCAGTGTCCATGGTCATGGCTCCCGCGGGAGCGGCCACGTCGGCGTTACCGGTGGAGTCGATGACGGTCTTGGCCAGCACGACCCCGCGCCCGGCGGGCGTCACGACGACGACGCCGGTGACGCGGCCATCACGCACGAGGGCGCCCGCGCCCATCGAGCCGAACCAGAGGTCGCCGCCTGCCTCGCGCAACGAGCGGCGCCACCATTCGGCTTTCTGAATAGGGTCCCAGCCCCTGCCAGTGACTGGTACTTCACCGGTGAAGCCGCCGCGGTTGCCCCAGTAGTAGCGGTTGACCCTGCCCTGTGTCCCCTGGCCGCCAAGTCCGGCGAGATATTCGACGACGAGCGTGCGCGCCCGACGGCGGGCGGCGCCGATGCCCGCGGGCGCTCCGCCGGTCCCGCCTCCGACGACGACCACATCGTAGGTTCCGAGGATCGGTAGCGCGCGCGCCGGAGACTCCACGGTGGGTGCTCCAGCGAACCGGGGGCGGTCCTCGGAAAACAGTTCGCGCACTTCGCCGCGGTCAATGCTGCCCTCGAGCCCGGCTGAGACCCGGGCCTGCCGGATGCGCGGCACGCGCCTGGCCTCGTCCGCCGCGGCGGTGCCGATGCGGCCGCCTGCGTCCATCAGCGCCAGCGGACGCATCAGCGCTTCCGCCTCATCGCGCGGCAGGTCCGCACAGCCGCCGAGAACGTAGAGTCGAGGGATGCCAGCCGGACGGAACGCGCCGATGTCCGGACCGCTACCCTGGACCGGATCGGGCGGGATTTCGAAGATCTCCTCAGTCAGGGCGATGTCGTCGTCGCGGTTGGTGAGGTCGCGGACCAGTTGCTCCGCTTCGGCGAAGGAGGCGAAGGAGCCGCCCTCCATTGGTACAGTGACTTTGTACTCGATGACCCCGACGCGGTCGGCATCGGGTGTCTCATCGACCGGGAAGGCGATGCGGAGGTCACGCGACTCGATGCCGGGGCCCCGGTTTGCAACGTTGTTCAGCACATAGCGGCGGAACATGCGGGGGCCCGTGGGGTATGGAGCGAACTTCGCCCCCGCCAGGCGCGCAACCGTGGCACGTTCGGTGGCATCGATCACAGTCCTGGCCAGGACCGCCTGGCGGCCGGAGCGGTTTGCCACGACCACGCCGGCAAGCTGGCCTGAGGCGTCGCGCAGGACATCGGTGACGGCAGTGCCGTAGAGAAACTCAATCCCCGCCTTCAGTAGCACGTCATCCAGCGTCTTCTTGACGTGCAAGGGACGCGCGAGGCCTCCTCGCCCGGTCAACGGGTCATCGAACAGCGTCCGGGCGAGCGGCGTCCGGGGCGTCTCACCTTCCTCCAGCCAGAGCCGCATCTTGGCGGCCATGTCTTCTCCGAGGTAGGGACGCGGGGCGGCAAGGAACACCTTGGCGCCCTTTGCCTGAGCCGCCAGTGCAGCCGAGACGGCGCCCGTGGACCCGCCGATGACGACGACGTCGACGTCCCACAGAACCGGGATCTTCCGGGGAGATTCCAAGACTGCTGCCTGCGCTGCAACGCAGATCAACAAGGCCGCCGAGAGTACTCGCATCGCTTCTTAAGCTACCAAACCCCCGTGATACGATGCGTAGCGTCATGTGGACCACGATGCCACTCCTGCTGCTGACCGCGTTTGCTTTTGCCGCCGAGCCGGAACCGATCCCGCTGTGGCCGGACCGGACCCCGGCAGGCGAGGCCGTGGAGGAGAGCGTGCGGGTGACACCCGCGGGGGAGCGGGTGGTTTCCGATGTACACCGGCCGTCGATCACACCGTATCTGCCGCCCAAGGGCGAGGCGGCCGCGGTGATCATCTCGCCCGGAGGCGGGCACCGCGAACTCTGGATGGATCACGAAGGGCACAATGCGGCCCGGTGGCTGAGCGAACGTGGTGTGGCGGCGTTCGTGCTGCGCTACCGGCTGGCGCGGGGCCAGGGGTCGTCTTATGCGATCGAAGGCCACGCGCTCGCGGATATGCAGCAAGCAATCCGCGTGGTCCGCGAGCGGGCAGCGTCGCTGGGCGTGGATCCGGCGCGTGTCGGCGTCATGGGCTTTTCGGCGGGTGGAGAACTGGCGGCGCTGGCCAGCGTCCGGTATGACGCGGAGACGAAGCCCGCGTTTCAGGCGCTGGTCTACCCGGCGATCCCGCGGGACATGACGTTACCCAAGGACACGCCGCCCGCATTTCTCGTCTGCGGCGAGGACGACCGGCAGAACATTTCGCAAGGGCTGCCCGAACTATATCTGGCGTTGAAGCGGGCGGGGGCGTCGGCGGAATTGCATGTCTATGCGAGGACGGGGCACGGATTCGGAGTCCGCGCCCGCAACCGGACTCCGGCGGGCGCATGGCTCGCCCGGTTTCACGAATGGCTTGGGGCGCGGGATCTGCTCGGGCGGTGACACAGGAGCCCGGAACGCAGGCGATCCCGGGCTCTCTGGCAGTACGAACTATCGGACGTCGCCGTCGTCGACAACACACTCCACCTCACGTCCGACGTCGAGGTGAATCCCGTAGAAGGCGTTGGCGGGGACGGTAATCGTGGTGGTCCTGTCCGCAACGGCCGCCGCGGACTGGTGAGCAAACTGTCCGGAGGCCGGGTTGCCGCTCGGAGCCTCGGCATAGTCCTGTACCTTCACGTTGCGATTCTGCGGATTCAGCGGGTCGTAGCTGAAGATGAAGCCATCATTCAAAGCAATCGTGATCGTCACCATGCCGCCTACCGGTGCTGAGAAGGTAGCGGTCCCAGCCAGGTGGATTTGTCCGGCGAGAAGATTGGCGCTCAAACCAGCCGTGTATGGGGTGTAGGTAGCCCAGTTTGCCGTACCTTGCGTGTTGTACCGAGGGCCAGCGGACCAGGCCGATTCCTGCTGGTAGCACTTCTGGGGATCGCTGAAGACGAAGGTGACGTGGCTGACGCCGTAGTTCCTGTTGTTCTTCGGATTGACGGGCGCGGTGAGGTCGTAGTCCGACGTGACTGCCGGGTTGTAGCGATAGACGCCGGCGCCCGGCCCCCCTTTTACGATTACCGCGCACACGGGATAGTCCGAGGTCCAGTTGAAGGACTGCCCGCCATGGCTGTTGGAGATGGTGATGACGTTTCCGGCGTGGGAGTATTGGCCGTCCTTGCCGGCCCGGTCCCAGTCGTCCACCTTGTAGGCGAAATCGCCGCAGTTGTCAGCGTAATACGCTTCAGCCGCCGCATTGCCGGATTGCCACTGGCTTTGTCCAATGATCGTCGGAGCAACGGAGGCAGCGTAAGAAGCGCCAGCCGACAGCGAGACTGCGAGAGTGGCAGCGCGAAGCAGGGATAAAACTCTGTTCTTTTCGTTCGAAAGCACGTTTAGGGTCTCCTCCGGAACGGTCACGCTGCCAAGTGCCGCGTTGTAAGTCCGTTCGCTTTGGCCAGTATCCTTTGGCGGCTGTGGACCGGCAAGATCCAGGACGTACACGTATCCGTTCCAGTACCGGCGTACTATCGCTGTCGCCGTCGGGGATCGTCGGCCTTGAGGGTCTCTTGGACTAAGGTGAGTTCGCCAGCCACGCGCCACATTTGCCTTAGGGGCGGCTCTAAGTCTGCTGACCTGGGCGATAGAGCCCGTAGGACTCCATCTCATTTTTCCGGGCGAACGTGTATGCTCGAAAGGACATTCGCCGGTGGAGGGAACGATGCAACTTGACCGACGTGGTTTTCTCGCGGGCGCCAGTTCGGCGCTGTTTTTTGGATGCGGATCCTCCGGGCATGACTTTCCCTGGTCGAAGAATGCCACCTATCTCAACAACGCCGGGTGGCACCCCTGTTATGTTGAGGCTGCCGGGGCGGCACGCCGGTATCTTGACTTCACCGTCGAGGGACGCGGAGACTCGGGGGTGGGAACGTTCCGCAAGGCGAAGGAACTGTACGGGAAGCTGATCAATGCCAAGGAGAGCGAGCTTTCGTTTGTCCAAAGCACGCTGACCGGTGAGAACCTGGTGTCCCTGGGCCTCGGTCTGCACGAAGCCAAGGGCAACGTGGTCACCGACGAACTGCACTATCATGGCGGCGCCTACATTTACAGGCGGCTGCAGGAGCGAGGTTTGGAACTGCGGCTCATCCGGCAGAAGGACTGGCGGATCTCGCTGGAGGATTACGAGCGGGCGATCGACGGAAACACGCGACTGGTCGCGCTGACGCTGGTATCGAACATCAACGGCTACATGCACGATGCCGCGGCGGTCAGTGGGATCGCTCATTCCCGCGGCGCGTATGTCTACGCCGATGTCGTACAGAGCGCGGGGTGCGTCCCAATGGATGTCAGGGCGATGGGTATCGACTTCTGTTCGGCTTCGACCTACAAATGGCTGATGGGGCTGCGCGGGCTCGGATTCTTCTATGTGCGCGAGGAACTCCAGGGCAAAGTATTGAAGCCAGTGATGTTCGGAGACCGGCAGTACGCGGACTTCGAGTTCCACAACTTCCCGGGGAGTCCTCCGGGCTCGGGCGATGTGTCGTATCACGAAGTGGCGGGCGGGGAGATGTTCGAGGTCGGCAACGTCTCGAACATTGCCATCGCGGCGCAAGTGGAGTCACTCCGCTACATCCACGAACTGGGCGTGGACAAGATTCTGGCGCACGCGAGGCCGCTGTGCGAACGGCTGATGGAGGAGTTGCCGAAGATGGGGTATCCCTGCATTACGCCGCCGGGGAGTCCAACGCCGATCGTGGCGTTCCTGGTGGAGAACCCGGAGGAAACGCAGGCGAGACTGAAGAAAGCCAACGTGGTGGCGAAGATCAAGTGGCGGCAGATGCGGATATCGCCGTCGGTGTACAACACGATGGCCGATGTGGAGAAATTGCTTCGAGCGCTCGCGTGAGTGTAGGTGGTGCCAGCCGCTCTCTATAGGAGCAGCCGCACCACGGTTGCCACTGTAAAGGTGACGGCGAAGGCGATGGCGAGTGGCATGAGTGCGCCGATGAAGGTCCAGCGCGTGCTGCGGGTTTCGCGCCACATGGTGAGAATCGTGGTGGCGCAGGGGTTATGCAGCAGGCTGAACAACATCAGGTTCACCGCCGTGAGGAGGCTCCAGCCGTTCTCCTCGACGAGGATGCGCCGGATGTCGTCGTAGCCGGTGACGTCGGACATCATTCCCGTGCCGAGGTACACCATGAGCATGGTCGGCACGACGATTTCGTTGGCCGGGATGGCGATCACGTACGCGAGGAGGATGACGCCGTCGAGGCCAATGGCGTGGCCGAGCGGCTGCAGGAAGTTCGCCGCGTGACGGGCCAAGCTGGCGCCCTGCCAGTCGATGTTGCCAAGAATCCAGATGACCGCGCCGGCGGGCGCGGCCGTCAACATCGCGCGGCCGAGTACGAAAATGGTGCGGTCAATCAGGGACGTATAGAGAATCCGAAGGATGCTGGGCCGGCGGTAGGGCGGTAGCTCGAGAGTGAAGGCGCTCGCCTCGCCACGGAGCACTGTGCGCGACAGGACCGCCGAGACAACGAGGGTGAACAGGACGCCCAGCAGGACGACGCCGACAACCGAGCCCGCGGCGGCGACCGACGCCACGGCCGGCGGGAACTGCGCGGCGACGAAAATGGTCGCGAGCATGATGAGCGTGGGGAAGCGGCCGTTGCAAGGAACGAAGTTGTTCGTCAGGATCGCGATCAGCCGCTCGCGCGGGGAGTCGATGATGCGGGTCGAAATGACTCCGGCGGCGTTGCAGCCGAATCCCATGGCCATGGTCAGCGACTGCTTGCCGTGGGCGCCGGCTTTGCGGAACAGCCAGTCCATGTTGTAGCCGACACGCGGCAGATATCCGAGGTCTTCGAGGATCGTGAACATCGGGAAAAAGATGGCCATGGGGGGCAGCATGACAGCCACGACCCAGGCCAGCCCCCGATAGACGCCGTTCCAGACGAAGCCGGTGAGCCACGCCGGCGCTCCCGCCGCGGCTGACCAGGCGACGAGCTTGTCCTCCAGCCAGAAGAAGGACGTCGCCAGCATCTGCGACGGGTAGTTCGACCCGATGATGGTGAGCCAGAACACGCCGGTGATGAGCACTAGCATGAGCGGCAGACCGAAGATGGGGGAGGTAACGAGCCGGTCAATTCGCTGGTCGAAATCGATACGGCGGTTCTCGCCTGTCTTGACCGAGCGGCCGGCGATCCGATGCGCTTCCTCGTACAGCGACTCGACGACCTGGTCGCGGAACCCAGCCGGGAGACTGGCGCGGAGCTGGTCGGCGCGGGCGATCGGGTCCGTCATTGCCGTCCTTGCAAGGAAACGAGCGTGGCGCGGCGCTCGGCGGGAGTGCCTTGAGCGGCGACCAGGTCGGCCAGTTCGCCGGATTCGAGAGCCTGCCGGATGCGGGAATCGCCGTCGAGGAGGCGATAGGCCATCCAGCGTGCGTTGGGAATGCCGGGGACGCGCTGCTCGATGAGGGTGGCGACTTCTCCGACCGCCGCTTCGACATCGGGCGGGTGACCGGGCCGGAGAGGTTTCGTGGCAATCGTGCCATCGATTACTTCGGCGACCGTTCGAACCAGGTCATGCAGCCCTTCCTTCGTGCGGGCGACTGTGGGGACGGCCGGGACACCGAGATCGCGGGAGAGGCTCCGGAGATCCACCTCAATGCCCTTGCGGCGCGCTTCGTCCATCAGATTGACGCACACGACGACCTTCGCGGTGATTTCCAGAACCTGCAGGACGAGGTTGAGATTGCGTTCGAGGGCCGTGGCGTCTGTGACGACGATGGTGCAATCGGGACGACCGAAGAGGAGGAAATTACGGCTGATCTCTTCGTCCTGGGAGGCGGAGAGCAAAGAGTAGGTACCGGGCAGGTCGACTAGTTTGTAGTGCTGCCCCTGAAAGGCGAACCCGCCTTCGGCGCGGGTCACGGTCTTGCCGGGCCAGTTGCCGACGTGCTGCTTCAGTCCCGTGAGGGCATTGAAGACCGATGACTTGCCGGTGTTCGGGTTTCCGGCCAAGGCGACCAGGCGGCTGCCTTCGCCGAGACGGATCCCCATTTGCGCGAGGTGTGCGTGAGCTGGGCAGGTGTCGCAGTTGTGGGTCATGCTGAGGCGAGCACTCCATGGCGCCGGACAAAGATGTGTGCAGCCTGTTCGCGGCGCAAGGCGATGGTTGCGCCGCGGACCCGGTAGGCGCGCGGATCGCCGAAAGCGTTGTCGAGGTGGACGGAAACACGTGCTTGCGGCGTCAGGCCGAGGTCGAGAAGACGGCGGCGGGTGAATCCACGAAGGCCAGGGCCGATGGCGACAACTTCGGCCTCCTCGCCAAGGGCGAGAGCCGAAAGCGGCGCGAGCGAAGGGTCAGCTTTGGCCTCAGGCGCGGGAACTACCTGGATGTTTCCAGCCACCAGGGGCGTCAGCCGGTATTCGCGGGCGCCGTCGCTGAGCGTGACTTCGGCCGGCGAACTGGAGACGCGCCGGACCACCGTCCCCGGGCGCAGCGCCTCGGGAATCTGGCGGAAGAGGGCGGCGGGTTCATCTTCGAGGTGAGCGATTTCGGCGGCTTGTCCCAGAGGAAAGGAGGTGACGGCCCGCGCGTCCAATGCGGCGATTTGGCCCGATGCGGTGGGGATCGGGTCTCCGTGCGGATCATTGCGCGGGTAGCCGAGCGAGGCGTCGAGAGCATCCACCTGCTCGGGGGTCAACCGGTGTTCGGCTGCTTCGGCCGGCTTGTGCAGCGCTTCGATGGGGACGTGCGCCTCGTTAGCGAGATAGGTTTCCCAGAGCCGGTGAGCGCGCACGACCTGGGTCGCCCACTTCTCGCCGGCGGGAGTCAGCGCAAGGCGAGCCCCCTCGGAACGGAGCAGGCCCGCAGATTCCATTTCCACCGCCAGGTGCAAGACGCGCTTCTGCGAGAAACCGAGGTGGCCGGCGACCGAGTCCACGCCGGCTTCCCGGCCCTCGATTGTACGAGTGAGGACGTGCTTCAAGACATCCTCGAAAGCGGTGCGCCGCCTGGCGTCCCGCCACCGGCGCCAGAGGAGGAAAGGGTTGGCCATGGCTCCAACCTCTATGTTAACCGAGATTAAGTGCTTCGGGTATGCCCTGCTTTATCCGGCGACGGCGTGGACTCCACGGAAGTAGTCGACGGTGGCGCGGAGGCCTTCTTCCAGCGGGATCTTGGGCTCCCATCCGAGCACGGTCCGGGCTTTGGTGATGTCAGGCCTCCGTTGCTTGGGGTCGTCTTCGGGCAGGGGTTCGAAGAGAATCGGCGCGGCGGCGCCGGTGAGGGCGCGAATCTGCTCGGCGAACTCCAGGATAGTCATCTCACGAGGGTTGCCGAGGTTAACCGGGTAGCGCTCGTCGGAGAGCATCAGCCGGTACAGGCCGTCGACCAAATCGCTGACGTAGCAGAAGCTGCGGGTCTGTGTTCCGTTGCCGAAGACCGTCAACGGCTGGTTGCGGAGCGCCTGGTCGAGGAAGGCGGGCACGACGCGCCCATCATTCAGTTTCATCCGCGGGCCGTAGGTATTGAAGATGCGGGCGATGGTCGTGCGGACACCGTGTGTGCGGTGGTACGCCATCGTGATCGCTTCGGCAAAGCGCTTGCTTTCGTCGTAGCAGGAGCGGGGACCGACGGGATTGACATTTCCCCAGTAGGTTTCGGTTTGGGGGTGCACGAGCGGATCGCCGTAGCACTCCGAGGTAGACGTGAGGAGGAACCGCGCTTCGTGGTCGCGGGCGGCTTCGAGCATACGGCGAGTACCGAGGGAGCCGACATCGAGGGTTTCGATGGGGTACTCGAGGTAGTCCTTAGGGCTGGCGGGCGAAGCCAAATGGAGGACTGCGTCGAGCGGCTCGCTCGTGGCGGATTCCGGCAGCGGTTCGGTCGCGTCGTGGCGGAAGAAACGGAAGCTCGGATGTCCAGCCATGTGGCGGAGATTGGCTGCTGAACCGGTTAGATAGTTGTCAAAGGCGATGACGAAGTGGCCCTCGGCAATGAGCCGGTCGCAGAGATGCGATGCAATGAAGCCGGCGGCGCCGGAAACAAGAATGCGCAAACGTGTTCCTCCAATGACAGCAACCCCTTAGTATCGCAAACCGGCAGACCGCGGCTGGCAGATGGGGCAGAGATGCGTGCCGCGCTGGGCGGAGAGGATTCGGACAATCGCGGCGCCGCAGCGGGGGCAGGGATGCCCTTGGCGTCCGTAGACGCGGTGCCTTTCCTGGAACGATCCAGGGCGGCCGTCCGGGTCGACATAGTCGGAGATCGACGACCCGTGGCAGGCGATGGCCTCCGAAAGGACAGCCTGAACGGACTGCAGCAGCCTTTGGCGCTCGGCAGATTGAAGGTTGTTCATCGTGCGGTCCGGATGGAGCCTGGCGCGGAACAGGGCCTCGTCGCAATAGATGTTTCCCAAACCTGCGAGGTAGGACTGGTTCAGGAGGAGCAGCTTGAGCTTGCCGCGGCGGCCGGCGGTGTGCTCACGCCAAGTCTGCGCGTCGAGCGCGAGGGGTTCCGGCCCAAGGACCCCGGAGCGTCCCGATTGCCCGCGGCAATGCTCGATCCGCCCGAACTGACGGATGTCGTCGTACTGGAGGCATTGCTCATCGAAGCTCAGGGTGGCGCGAGTGTAGGGACCGGGATCGCGGTTGAGCAGCAGGGCGCCAGTCATGCCCAGGTGGACTTCGAGCCGCGTGCCGTCGTCGAGTTGGAAGAGGACGAACTTCCCGCGACGCCTGATGTCGTCGATGACGCGACCGATGACTTGGGGGGCCGGGCCGCGCAGGACGCGCGCGCAAGGGAAGGAAGCTGCCGCGATGCGGGCCCCGGTGAGGCGCGGAGCCAGAGCCCGCACGATCGTTTCGACTTCGGGCAGCTCCGGCATGTTAAGGCAAATCGGCCAGGATGTCGTCGCCCTCGATGCGCACGGCGAACGTGGGAACGCGGATGCGCTCGTTATAGTCCAGAATGCCGGTACGGCAGTCGAACTCCCAGGCGTGCCACGGGCAGACGACCGCCGTGCCGTGGAGAGCACCCTGCCCGAGCGGCCCCCCGCTATGGGGACAGATCCCGTCCATCGCGTAGATCGCGCCGCCGCTGCGGCAGACCGCGACAAAACGCCCGGCTACTTCCACTTCGACCAGGTTGCCTTCCCGGAGCCGGGAGGCGGAGGCAACGCGCACGAACGCCACGGCGGTTCTCTAGGCCGGCGGCTGGGCTTCGTCCACGTTGCGGCCGTGGCCTTCGTAACCGGGCCGCGGCGGAGCGGCGCGGAGGATGCGCTGGGTGCGCGGATCGAAGGCGATCTGCCGGGATTCGCGGTAGGCGTCGACACCGAGACCGATCGCCACCATGACCTGGTAGCCGAACTCGGGTCCGAGGTTGGGTTCCAGCCGCGAGCGCATACAGTCAAAGAAGTTAATCATGTGCAGGTCTTGCAGGTCGCCCGTTTCGGCCGTGAGGCGGATGGGCTGGCGCCCTTTCGCCTTGGCCCAAATGGGCTCCGGGGTGAGGAGAACCTCCTTGCCCTTGAACTCGATCGTTCCTTCGTGACCATAGATCATGGGCCGCAAGTGCTGTCCGGGAATGTCGGCGGCCATGGAAGACGACATGATGACCTGGAAGTCCGGGTATTCGATGGTGGTGGAGATGGTATCGGGAACCTCGCGGTCCTTGTGGACCCATATGCCGCCGTTGGCCGAGACGCGGACCGGGAACTGTGGGCCGAGTACGGTGAGGAAGGGGACAAGGCGGTGATAGAGTAAGTCCGTGGCGATGCCGCCGGAGTAATCCCAATACTTGCGCCAGCGGAAATAGCGGTCCTGGCTGAAGGGACGCTTGGGCGCCGAACCGAGGAAGCGCTTCCAGTCAATGTTTTCCGGAGTTCCCTCAGGATCGATCTTGTAGTTCCACTCGCCGTGAAAGGTATTGCGGCAGTAGGTACCCTGCGCCCAGAGGACCTGGCCGATGCGGCCTTCGCGGACGGCCTCGCGGGCGACGAGATACTGCGGCTCGGAGGCGTACTGGCTGCCGATCTGCATCACGCGCCTGCTACGCTTCACGGCAGCGGCGAGGGTGCGAGCCTCGTCGACCGTGAGGGTCATTGGTTTCTGGAGGAAGACGTCCTTACCGGCGGCGACCGCATCCATGGCCATGCGGAAGTGCCAGTGGTCGGGCGTGGCGATGAACACGGCATCGACGTCGTTGCGGGCGAGCAGGTCACGGTATTCGTGGTGCAGGTCCTGGTCTTGCAGTCCGAGGAAGTCGCGCGTTCGTTCGCGCCGTTTCGTGTAGATGTCACTGGCGGCGGTGATCTGGACGCTTCCGGTCTTCTGGCCGTACGGATGGATGCGGCGAACGTGCCCGTAACCCATCGTCCCGAGGCCGATTACGCCAACCTGGATGCGGTCGTTGGCGCCGATGATCCGCGCGGCGGGGCGACTGGCGGCGGCCAGCGGCAGAGGAGTGAGCGCGGCGGCGCCGAGGAACTCGCGTCTGGACTTCATAAGCACATGGTACTCCCACAAGATGATCGGGATGCGCGGCTAAACCGGGCAGGGGAACCTGCCGATAGGAGATCTGCAGTCGTCGCGCCGCTGAACTATTGGATTGCGCGCCGGCGATAGAGGCGCGACAATTGGATCTCCGGGTTCCAAAGCTTTACGGTCTCTGGTTCCTCTGTAGACACGATGCGGATTCAGTCCATGCTTTCTATTTCTTCGACAAGTGACCGCCCGGCAGCCGGGCAGAAATCGCGCGGGAAGCCGGGGCGCCGGATCATTCCGACTACGCTTCTGGTGCTCGTGCTGTCCGGAGCCAGTCTCGCGCAGACGCGCCGGCTCGATACGACGACGTTCGTTGTCCTGGGCGAAGGAATCGCGGCCGGGATGGCCGATGCGGGCCTCTATTATGCGAACCAGAAGGCAAACTTTGGCGCTCTTGTAGCGCGGCAAATGGGCACGATCTTTCCGCAGCCCCTCGTGCAGGGTCCGGGTTTCGGACAGCCGATCGGTTACCAGCAACTGCCCGTTCGCCTGCCAGCGTATCCGCAGACGTCGGTGCGGGTGTTTCCGCGGAATCCAGGTCAGGCCAGAGGCGCACCATCGTTGTTTGTGTTCGATCTCTCGGTTCCGGGCATGACGGTGGGCGACGCGCTTTCCCGCCGGCCGAGACATCCGTTGATTCACGATGACGATCCGCAGCAAACCTTTGTCAACCTGGCGCTGGGCTTTCCTGCGCTTATCTTCCCGGACGACGTGCCGCTGTGGTCGCAGGTGGAGTATGCCGAGGCGATGAATCCCACGGTGGCGCTTGTGGCGCTTGGCTACCACGAGGCGGCCAGCGCACTGGTGGAGCGCGACCCGGCGCGCATTCCGGCGCCGGCGGACTTTCGTTCGAACTTCCAGCAGATTGTGCAGCGCTTGCGGGCACGGTTTTCCGAGGTGATCGTCTGCACGATCCCGGATCCGGTGGACTCGGCCTACCTCACCGACGCCGAATCGGCCGCACGGCTGATGCGCACCCCGTCGTTAGTGTTCTACGTGGGCTACGGCATGACCCCGGAGGACAGGATCACACGCGAGGGCCTGACGGAGATGGGCGGGCAATTCCAGCGCGGGCGCATCCGCGAATTGCCGGCGGGCGCGATCATGCGCGGAGCCGAACTGGCGCCGTACCGGGCGCGGGTTGCGGCGCTCAACACGGAGATCCAGAATGTGGCGCGGGAGAACGGTGCGGTGGTCTACGATATGGCAGCGCTGTTCCGGCGCGTCAAGACACAAGGGATCGCCGTCGGAGGGCAACGGGTGAACGCGGACTACATGGGTGGCTTCTATTCGTTGGACGGTCTGCACCCGGGACGGACGGGTCATGCTCTGATCGCGAATGAATTGATCGGGCTGATCAATACGACGTATGGACGGTCGTTCACGCCCGTTCAGGTGACGGCCGCGGCGGCGAGCGATCCAGTGTTCGCGTTCCGGCCCGCGACGGGCGAAGAGTATTCGCCGGCGGAACTGGGGATCAGCGCCGCTGACGCGGAGGTGGGCCGATGAAGCGCGCATTGGGTCTGGCGGCAGCCGCGCTGGTGGTTGCGGGTGCATCGCAGGCGACAGAGCCGATTGTGATTTATCCGAAGTTGCCGGAGCCGCTGAAACTGCCCCCGGGACTGGTCCAGACGCTACCGCTGAACAAGACGGCCAGCTACTTCGGCGACACACTGCGGGCAGTGGACTGCGAAGACGATCGGGACCTGCCGTTCGGCCTCTGCGGCAACGAGTTGTTCGGCGGGATGGCGATGACGAGCTCCCACTTGAGCGGGAACATCACGATCCGGTTCTATCCGCCGGTCCGCAACATCGCCCACTTCGAAGTGATTCACAACGTTCTACCCGGAGAGGATTCTGTTCTGGTGGCGCCTCAAGGGTACGAATTGCCGGTTCTGTTCAACCAGGTGAGCGACCCGCCGAACATCCTCTCGGAAGGCGACGTCGACCTGGAAACGGGTGGTGTGTCGAACTTGAAGTACCGGGTTGTCTTTTTCAACTCGTCGCTGCTTGCGCTCGCGAACGTGAACCCGAAGCTGGAGTCGCCGGTCATTGAGTTTCCCGGCGTCCGAGGGCATGCGTGGGCTCGTTTCGAACCGAGGGAGGACGGTCTTCTCGACTTCAGCTTTGAGGGCGGCACGTTCCTGCCTCTCGGGAAAGACATTGAGGGCGATCCTGTGCGCTGGCCGATGCCGTTCTGCGGCCCGGGATTCCGCTGCGCCAGCATTCTTGCAAGAGGGACGAGCCTGCATCCTCACCTGACCCTGAGCACCAAGGCGCCAGAGGGTGCGGACTGCGCTCCGAACTGTCCCGATATCCCCGTCAATACGATTCAGGAGTTTGTGGTCAACACGCATTCGACGAGTTTCGGTGATGACTTCGAGCTCGACATTCCTCAGCTCGGGGGTCCGGGACCGGGCCGCAGCCATCTGCAGGGCCGGCTGTTGGTCCAGTTTGGGCCGCGCACCGGGGACACGGTTCCGTTTGTGATCCGCAGCGCTGTGCCGAAGGCACTACTGGCGGAGCCGCCGCCTTCGGTTCTGGGGGACGGATTTCTTCCCGGACTCGTGGGTCAAGTGGAGTTCCTGCGGTTTCCGCAGCAAACGTACAAGCTGGAGCGGGTTGTGTTTGCCGACGAGCCGTTCAACTTCCCTCACGGGATGATCGACCTGCGGACCGGGCGGATTCTCGGCGAAATGGTGTATCCGTCGTACTACGGACAGAGTCTGGCGGAAGTCCTGTTTCTCCAGAATGACGGAAGGATCTCGACCGATCCGTTCTTTCTGGTGGCGCAGCGCAGCCTCGATCCCAGGACGACCTACGCGCGGTTTGAGAAGGGGCCCAACGGACAGACGGTGTTCCGTTACAGCGGAAGGCATGTCCGGTCGTTCGCCGGTTTTCGCTTTCCCAGTCCGGATTTTGTCAAGGCGAACAGTTTCATTGCCGGTCCCGGAGGGAAGCTGGACATCTTTCTCCGGATGCAGGGGATCCGCGCGGCCGTACCCGTGACGGGGCGCAAGACGGGCGGGGCGAGCAACGTCCTGTCGTCTCTGGGAGATCGTTTCTCGTACTCCTTCTCGGTGCCCTGCCAGGCGTCCGGGCAGACCGCCACGTTCGAGTACACCAACAACAATGCCGGACGGTCGGGCGGCACTTTCCGCCTGGAGCGTCTGGCGCACGTCAGTTGTGTTCCGTCGCCGCGCAGCCAGCTTGCCGCCGGCGACGGAGATATTGTCACGTTCACGGGGTTCGGAAGCTGGAGCAAGGATGGACCGGGCGACGCGCCGCGCTTCGTTTCAGTGCAGATCTCCACCGCTCCCGGAGAACCCTACGTCGGCATTCTGGTCTACCAAGACCCTGATGAACTGAACGATGTGATCTTGTCGTCGGCCAATACCAAACCGGCGGAGAAGCCGCTTCCGTAAAGTAGCAGTGAAGAGAGGATAGGAGAATCGAATGACAAAAAGACGAAGCATGTTTGGAGCTCTGCTCGGAGGGCTCGGCCTAGCAAAGGCGGCATCGGCTGCCGAAGAAAAAGGCGGCAGGGACGCGACATTCGGCCCGCGGCTGATCTTCACCCAGCGCGACACGGTGGTCGACTTTCAGCCGACCACCGGGTTGGGACTTCAGGTGGGGACGGCGCAAGGCCTGATCGCCGGTGTGTCCATCGTGAACTTCCAGTTCATCCCCGTGAGCCAGACGGAGATCAAGTTCGACAACCGCGTCTTGATTACGGACATCGACGGGGATCAGGTGATCTTCCGGAATGCAGGCGACGGACAGTTCATCGCGAACTTGGTGGACGAATCGAGTCCGCTGGGTCAACTCGGATCGGTGGGCGGACCGCTGAGCGGAACGTACGAGTGCACGCATGCGTCGGGGAAGTGGCAGTATCTGATCGGGCGTATCTTCCCGTACCGGTCTGTTGCGATGAATCCTGCACGGCCAGGGTTTCCCGGCCAGGTGTACGTGGAAGTGTATTCAGACCGCTTCGAGAGAATTCGCTTCTAATCGGAGGAGGAGCCGGTCCTGACCGGGTGCTGCGGACCGGACCGGCTTCATCCGCCTAACCCCGGTCAGGGAGAAGAATCACGTCGAACGGCGCTCCGCCGCCTTGCGTATCCACCGCAATGATGGTCCGGATCATTCCGCCCCAAGTCACCAGACGCATCGTATCGATCGCGATGGTCTTGGTGCCGGCCACGGCCACGCGTCCCTGATACATCTGAATCGGCACCGTCAGGTAGCCCGACGCAGCACCGAAGGGGACGTTGGTCAGCACGGGGGTCTTCGCGTCAAGCGATTCGAATGGAGTGGTCACGTAAACGTCGACGGCGGGAGCTCCAGGAGCACCATGCACGACGCGCAGCTTCACCTGATCGCCTTGAGGGGCAGAGTTATCGTCCTCCAGCAGGAGCAGGCGCAGCGGGTTCTCTCCACCGGAAACGCGGCCTACGGCGATCACGGTGTAGTCGCGGCCAGGAGCCAATGTCGGGTTCGCGCTCAGCACTTCAGTGGCGGTCCCGGCGACGTTGACACGAATGTCGTAGGACTTTGCGGGCACCGAAAGATATTCGGAATACTCGCGGAACGGCAGGTTGGCAAGGGTTTTGGCCCCATCGACGATCACGTCGACCGCGGGCGCGTCCGGTGACGCATGGACGACGCGAATGCGGGCGCCCTCCTGAGCAAAGGCAAACACGGCCGACAGGGCCGAAAGCGTAAGGACCGACAGAAACTGTTTCATCATCTTCTTCCTCGAACCGGAAATGTTGGATGTTCAGACGGGCCGTAGAGAGAGTGAGTGCTTCTCGGCAGCCCGCTAACGAAGAAAATGCTGCAAGAGCCCCGGCGGATGTATTTTTAGTGAAGAAAACTCTCAGACCCAGTCGCCGTCCTGGTGCACGGGGTGCGAGGCGGAAGATTCCTTCTTCTTGTACTGCTCGACCTCGGAGCCGAACTTCCCTTGCCTAGTCCGGCTTAGGAGCGTCTGCTGTTCCTGCCTCGACATCGGCTGGAAGGTCTTGCAGGCGAGAACGTTGTGCTCGAGTTCGGACACCGTCTCGACGCCGGAGACGAGTGTGTCGATGTTCTGGCTCCAGGCGAAGCGCAGGCATTCGTCAATTGAAGCCACGGCGTTCTTCGTGATGTTCCCGATGGCGTTGCTCTTCATGGCGATAAGACCAAGGTCCTTCTTCCGGATATTCGGAAGAACTGAATCAATGAAGCTCAGGTAGTGGGGGTCGATCAGGTTGACAGGATGCTGCACGGTCTCCCACCCGTCGAATCCGTCGAGCAGGCGCTGGTGCACGGTCGGGTCATGGTGGCCAGTGAAGCCGATGTGGCGCACCTTGCCCTGCTCCTTGGCTTTCACAAACGCTTCGAGAGAGCCCTTGGGGCCGAAGATTTTATCGACCTCTTCATGGGTGGCGACTTCGTGGCACTGCCAGAGGTCGAGGTAATCGGTCTTCATCCACTTGAGGCTCTCTTCCAGTTGCCGCATGGCGCCGTCGCGGTCGCGCAGTTGCGCCTTGGTCATGAGGATCACCTTCTGGCGGCGGCCACCCTGCAAGGCCTTGCCATAGGTAATGTCGCTCTCGCCACTGTGATACTTGTGGGCGCTGTCGAGGAAGTTGACGCCAAGGTCGATGGCCCGTTGGATGATGCGGACGCCTTGTTCCTCGCCGCCCTTCCGCATGTGGAAGCCGCCGAGGCAGAACTTCGAAACGCGTAAGCCGGACTTCCCGAGCGTCGTCATAGGCATAGGAAGATCGGCCAGAGCCGTCATTGAGGCGGAGCCGAGCGCCGCCGAGGAGAGTTGCAGGAAGGTGCGCCGTTTCATAAGGAACTCGCTTGGTCCGATCATAGCATCCGTCACTCGGTCAAGCCGGCGACCCGGAGTTCGACCGGGTCGAGGGCGGACAAGCCGTTCTCCGGGCGGTCAAGATAGAAGTACGCGCAGCTGGACCAGTCGTCCTGCCGCTCGAAGAGACCCTCTTCCAAGACTTCCTTGGGGATCAGGCCGGGTCCGGTGCGATACACGGGTTGCCCGGTCTTGTAGAGGAACCCTGTTTGCGCCGGTCCCATGTAGCCGATCTGCTGGATCGTGACCCGAATGTCCGTGCGGAAGTAGACGGGGTCGAGCAGGTGGTACCGGTAGAAGCAATAGCGCATGGTTTCGGGGTCGGCGAAGTGGCAGCCCTGGTAGAGGTGCGCGTACCGCCCCTGGCCCCATCCCGTCCCGACGTAGTCCTCCGTACCGGTGCCGGCGAGCGTAGGAAGCGCGGTGTCGCCGTCAAGAAACACCTTGACCTCGCCCTCGCCCCACCACGACGTGTGGTAGAGCTTGCGGTTTGCGATCACCCCGATGTTGACGCCGAGGAAGCGGCCCTTGCCGGCAACTTTCGGGAGGATTTCGTAGTCCTGCTGGAGGCGTGTCGGATTCTCCCGGCGATAGTGGGCATGCAGGTAGAGCGCTTCGGGGTCATGGCGGTCGCCGAGCGTGTAGTTGACGTCGTAATACAGGGAGCGTAAGTCCCTGTCGCTTTCGTTGGTCACGACGATCTTCATGCCGGTGCGGAAGGGCATGGGGAGGTAACAATTGAAGCTGCGGCCCTCCGGGTTGGAGAAGGCAGCGGATTGGAAGGCCGTCATCTGGCCGAGTCCGGTGCCGAAGAAATCGCCGAAGGGGGCGCTGACGGCTGGCTTCGCGGCGCCGTCCCAGTACATGTCGATGCGCAGGCCGCGCAGCATCTGCGGACTGCGGTCATCGATCGTGGCCCAGATGCGGCGAACGGTCCCGCTGGATCCGCGGACCTCGGCGAGGATAAGCTGCTCACCGGCTTTGATCGGGACGGCGGGACGACCCTTGCGCCCGGCGTTCTCCTGCCCACCTTGGGCGCGGGCGCCGGAGGGATTCTCGGGGCTGGCCCAACGGGTTTCGATCCCGTCCGGGATCACGTAGAGTGGCTGTGCGAGCACGGGCGCGGCCAGCGATAGGAGCGATAGGAATGTAATGAAAAGAACAAGCATGGTTCCTCCACTTCCATCGTCAGGATAGCGCCTCCAAGGACGCCTTGGCCTGATATAGAATGGGGGCAACTGTGGAGTGTCGCATATGAATCGTAGGTATTTCCTGATGAGTTCCGCGGCCGTCGCCGGCGCCCAGGTTGCGCCACGCGGCCTTGCCAGCCCCAACGACACGGTCCGTATCGCCATCGTCGGCGTCCGCGGCCAGGGCAATTCGCACATCCGCCAGTATTCGCAGATGCCCAATGTCGAGATTGCGGCCCTGTGCGACGTGGACGAGACCGTGCTCGATCAGCGCCTCGGTGAGATCGAGAAGATGGGGAAGAAGCGCCCGGCACGCTTCACTGAGTACCGGAAGGTCCTCGAAGACAAGAACATCGACGCGGTGTCGATCGCTACGCCGAATCACTGGCACTCGCTGCAGGGCATTTGGGCGTGCCAGGCGGGCAAGGATGCCTACGTCGAGAAGCCCTGCTCGCACACCGTGTGGGAGGGGCAGCAGTTGATCGCCGCGGCGCGTAAGTACAACCGGCTCCTGCAGCACGGGACCAACAGCCGTTCCGGCGTGGCGTTGCGCGAGGCGGTCGACAGGCTAAATGGCGGCACGCTCGGCGATGTCTACATGGCCCGCGGGCTTTGCTTCAAGTGGCGCGACACGATCGGGCGCACACCCGAAGAGGCGGCGCCTGCCGGCGTGCACTACGACTTGTGGCTGGGTCCGGCGCCGAAGCGCGCCTTCAGCCGCAACCGTTTCCACTACAACTGGCACTGGCACTGGGATTACGGCAACGGCGACATCGGCAACCAGGGTATCCACGAAGTCGATATCGCGCGCTGGGGCCTCGGCGTGAAGTATCCGACCAAGGTGAGTTCCATGGGCGGCAAGTTTATGTTCGACGACGACCAGGAGACGCCGAACACGCAGATCGCCACCTTCGAGTTCAATGAGAACGGGCGCAAGCAGATGATGGTGTTCGAGGTGCGGCACTGGATCTCGAACCACGAAGCGGGGATCGGCGAGGAGAAGAAGGGGAACTCCAATACGGTTGGCAACCTCTTCTATGGCTCGAAGGGGTACATGGCCATCGACGGCTACACCCAGTACAAGACGTTCCTGGGGCGCGAGCAGGATCCTGGTCCAAGCCGGATGGAAGGCGGCAACAACTGGGCGAACTTCATCGATGCGCTCCGCAGCCGGAAGCAGAGCGATCTGAACGCCGAGATCGAAGAGGGGCAGGCGTCCTGCGTGCTGATGCACCTGGCGAACATTTCGTACCACCTCGGCCGAACGATCGACTTCGACTCGAAGACGTTCACGTGCAAGGGCGACGCCGAAGCGACGCGCATGTTGCGGCGGGAGTCCTACCGCAAGGGCTTCGAGGTTCCACAGAAGGTCTGATGACGCGCCGCCAGCTTCTGGCGCTCGTCCCGGCCGCTCTCGACGCACAGGACCGCGGGGCGGGATCCACGCCGCTGTTCGATGGGGTCTCGCTTCGCGGATGGCGGATCCAGCACGGGACGGAGACCGCCTTCCACGTGGATGAGGGCGCTATCGTCGTTCATAGCAGCTCCAACTTTCCCACTTGGCTGCGATCGGAGAGGCAGTACGAGAACTTCGATTTCGAGTGCGAGTTCTTCGTCAAAGGGTGGATCGATTCCGGCGTCTATCTGCATGCGCCCGAGCATGGCCGGCCGGGCGAGTGCGGGATGATGGTGAAGCTCTTTCACAAGCGGGACGAGGTGATGCGTCCGGAGTCGATGGGAGCGATCTTTCCGGTTGTCCCGCCCCGGTTGATCAACGTCAAGAACCAGGGAGAGTGGAATACGCTGCGGATCCGGATGGACTGGCCGCGATTGCAGGTCTGGTCGAACGGAGAGATGGCGCAGGATCTGGATTGCGACGCGATTCCCGAACTGCGTTACCGGCTGCGCAGCGGATTTCTGGGCTTTCAATCGCTGTCGTATCCAATCCGTTTTCGCAACATTCGCATCCGGGAGTTGCCTTCACAGACGGAGTGGAACGAACTCTATACGACTCCGGCGGACATGGCGAAATGGCACGTGGCCGAAGGGAAGGATGCTTCGACGTGGGAGGCCATCGGGGGAGTGCTTCGGGCGGATGGATTGGGCTATCTGGCGACCAATGAGCGCTGGAGGGACTTTGCATTGCAGGCGTATGTACGGGCATCGAAGCATTCGAACGGAGGCGTCCTGTTCCGATGCCACAGTGACGATCCTCGGGATCCGCGCTACGAGATCCAGATCCACGACGTGGAAGGGGCGGTCTATCCGACGGGTTCGCTGTACGGACATCGCCGGGCGATCTATCCGGAGATCTCCTCAGGGGAGTGGTATCTGCTGCAGTTGTTCGTGAAGGATCGCCGTTGCGTCGTGCGAATTAACGGCGACACGGTCGTGGACTACGGGGAGATGGACAATCTGGCAACCGGCTCGATCATGCTCCAGGCGCACAGACGAGGGAGTTGGATCGAGTACAAGGATATCCGGGTTCAGCAGCTTTGACTTGACGGGGTTGCTTAAGAAGCACTAGAGCGCCCTGCGGTGGTTCGACACTAAACTGATCGCAACTTCCATTCACACGGGCAAACCGAACTTTATTTCTTTTCGTTTTAACAACATAGGAAATACTCAGCAAATTATATCCAGCTCGGGCCTGCTACGCTGAAGGCGAAAGCAGGGAGTTGAGAGATACCAACGGCCTTCCGGAAACGGAGGGCCTTTCGCTTTTCTGGGGAGACAACGACATGGAGCGCGGAGGAAAGCGGCGCAGGCAGCGGAATGCAGCGCTGATCCAAAAGGCGATCGATGCATTCGCGGAGAAGCTGGAGAGCGATGAAGTGCGGGGGTCGATTGGGGACATCATCCGCCTGATGCAGTGGCAGGAGGAGATGCATGAAGACCGGCCGGACGAGATCAGGGTGACATGGGTCGAACCGAGCGAATCAGAAGGCGCGACATAGTCTATCAACCACTGCCTTCCCAGCGGCGCTTTCACGCATGCGGCGCGCGGTTTAAGGGGTTCTCGGGTCCGGTGGGTTCGGGCAAGAGCGCGGCGTTGTGCCATGAGGCGGTTCGGCTCACGTACCAGAATCCTGGGCGCATGGGACTGCTGGGCGCACCGACGTATCCGATGCTGCGGGACGCGACCCAGGCGGCGCTGTTCGAGATTCTAAACGCGAACAGGCTGCCGTACGAGTTTCACAAAGCGGAGAACGTGCTGGTGATGAAGGACACGGGGTCGAAGGTGGTGTTCCGGCCCGTGGACGACTTCGAGAGACTGCGTGGGACGAACCTGGCGTGGTTCGGGCTCGATGAGCTGACCTACACGGCAGAGCAGGCGTGGATGCGGCTGGAGGCACGCTTGCGGGATGCCGGGGCGCAGCGATTGTGCGGCTTCGGAGTGTGGACGCCGCGCGGGTTCGACTGGGTGTACGAGAGGTTCATCCGGGAGCCGCGGCCAGGGTACGAAGCTGTGCTGGCGCGGCCCTACGAGAACACCTACTTGCTGAAGCAGGTTCCGGACTTCTACGACCGGTTGAAGACGAGCTACGACACCCGGTTCTACGCACAGGAGGCGCTCGGCGAGTACCTCAGCCTGAGCGGGAACCGCGTCTACGAGGGGTTTGAGCGGACGGTCCACATGAAGAATCTGGAGCGGAATCCGACGGCGACGCTGCTGTGGGCGCTGGATTTCAATGTGGATCCAATGTGCTCGGTAGTCGCGCAGATGGAGCGGGGGACGGTCCTGGTGCTGGACGAGATTGTGTTGCGGCGGGCGACGACGCGAGAGGCGTGCGAGGAGTTTGTGCGGCGATTCGGAAAGCACGCCGGAGGCTTACGGGTGTATGGGGACGCATCAGGAAACAACCAGCAGACGACGGGGAGCTCGGACTTCGAGATCGTGCGGGACTTCTTCCGAGGGCGGGGAATCGCGGTGGAGTACCGGATCCCGCGGAAGAATCCCGATGTGCGGCAGCGCGTCAACGCGATGGCGGGCAAGCTGCGGAACGCTGATGGCGACGTGGCGTTGTGGGTGGACGCACGGTGCAAGGAACTGGTCCAGGACTTCGAGCAGGTGACGTACAAGGAGCACACGACGGTGATCGATAAGGAACGGGACCGGCGACGGACTCACCTGTCGGATGCATTGGGATACCTGGTGTGGCAGGAGTGCCAGCCGGTAGCGGCAATCGGGGAGAAAGCGCAGCGGCTGTTCTGAGGTGGGGGGAGAGCGATGGAGTTCATCAGACGGGAGCACCCGGAGTACATGGCGCGGAAGGGGATGTGGAAGATGTACCGCGACCTGTACGCGGGAGGAGAAGAGCTGCGGCAGTCCGCCGGGGAGTACCTGGCACGGCGCAGCAAGGAGCCAGCGGAGGTTTACGAAGAGCGGCTGGGGCGGGTGTTCTACGAGAACTACGTGGGGTCGATCATCGACTGGTACGGGGCGACGCTGCTGAGGCGAGAGCCGAACCTGATCTGCGAGGGACCGAACGACGCAGGCAAGGCGTTCTTCAGCGAGTTCGTGGAGAACTGCGACCTGCGTGGGACGAACCTGAGCGAGTTCTTCCGGGAACAACTGGTACGGACGCTAGTCTACGGGCGGAGTTACGTGGCGGTGGATTTCCCGCGTTTCACGGGGCCGTTCGCGAGCCGGGCTGAAGAGGACGCGGCGGGACGGTCACGCGCGTTTCTGGTGGATTACACGCCGGAAGAAGTCATCAACTGGAGCCGCGACGGACAGGGTGCGTTGGAGTGGATTGTGGTCCGGACGAAGGGACTGCGGCAGGACCGGGTGACGGACTCCGGGTGGCGGCGGGAGACGCGTTGGCTGTACTACGACCGGCGCCAGTATCGGGTGTACGAACAGACCGCGGGCGAGGGCACCGACGGAAAGATTGAACTGGTTGACGAGGGACCACACGGGCTGGCGGCGCTCGACCGGGTGCCGGTGTTCGAGATGCGGGTGTCGGAAGGCCTGTGGCTGATGAACAAGGCGGCACTTTTGCAACTGGAACATTTCAACAAGTCCAACGCACTTGCCTGGGCGCTGACGATGGGGCTATTCGCTATGCCGGTCGTGTATTCGGAGCGCGAATGGAACCAGATCGTCGGGGAAAGCTACTACATCCAGCTCGGGCCACAGGACCGGTTTGGGTGGACGGAACCGGAAGGACACGTCTATCAGATCGCGGCAGACAACCTGGTGCGGCTGAAGGATGAGATCTACCGTGTCTGTTACCTGCTGACACAAGCCGGCGGGTCGCAGGCGACGCCGCAGTCGGGTTTGAGCAAGCTGCGGGATTTCGCGATCACGCAAGAAGTGCTGCGGGCGTACGGCGATGCCGTGAAGGAAACGATGAAGCAGGTGCTACGGGCGATTGAGGATGCACGGCAGGACGCGCTTTTCGTCGATGTGTCCGGGCTGGATGAATTCGATATCGGAGACTTCGAGGGCGAACTGGATGAGGCGAAGAAGCTGCTGGAGCTCGGGATTCAATCGCCCACGATGAAGCGGCAGTTGTTCAAGAAGCTGGCGCTCAAATACTTCTGCGACGCGCGGCAGGAAGTAAAGAACCAGATCGCGGAGGAGATTGACCGGTCTTTCGCGGTGGAGGGATAAGGCGCGGGACGAGTTTCTCAAACGGGAAGGGGACGAAGAGCCATGGACGAATTGCAGGAGCGGCCGGAGCTGGATGTAGCAGCGATTGTCCGGCAGGCCGTGGAAGAGTACGCGAAGACCGAGGTGCACAAGAGCGAACCGGCGCATAAGGCGGAGTTGCTCGAAGAACGGCGGCGCCGCGAGCAACTGGAACGCCGGGTGAATGAACTGGTCGAGGAGAACAACCGGAGCCGGGCGCGCGCGGAAGAAGCGGAGCGGCACGCGGCTATCCGCGCGGAGTTGCAGCGTTTGGGCGTGCAGAAGGTAGACCTGGCGTTCAAGGCGGTGCGGGACGAGGTGAGCCGTTCCGAGGATGGGCGGCTCGTGGGGCGTTCCGAACAGGGCGAAGTGGAACTGAAGGACTACCTGACCGGCTTCGTCGCGACCAACCCGGAGTTTCTGCCGGCGCGGATTTCAGGCGGGTCCGGGGTGACGGCTGGACAGAAAGGCCCGGCGGCGGGGAGCGCGCCGGTGGATCTGGAGAAGATCCGGCCTGGAATGTCCAAAGAAGAGATGGAGCGCGTCCGGCAGGAGATTCTGCGCGTGACGGGGCAGACCATGCGTGGTCTGTAAGCCGCGAGGGTGAGCGGCAGAGAGCAAGGAAGAAGAAAGAGAGGAGAGACGAATGCCATCGATTACATCAAGCAACGTTGCACAGGCGATCGTGAAGCTGGTGGCGGCGGATGCACTGCCGGCGCTGGTGGGGAACCTTGTGATGGGGAACCTGGTGAACCGGGACTACGAGCCGACGCTGGCGCAGGCCGGCGATACGGTGAACATCCCGATTCCGCCGACGCTGCAGGCGAACAACATCACGGAGGGCGGGTCGGTGACGACGCAGAATCCGGATCTGGGGAATTCGCAAATCGTGCTGGATTCGCACGTGGAGGCGACGTTCCAGATTCCGGACGTGACGAAGGTTTTGGCCGTGCCGGATCTTCTCAACGTATACCTGCAGCCGGCTGTGGTGGCCATCGCACAGCGGATCGAGAGCGATCTGATGGGTCTGTATCCGGGGTTCACGACGAACTCGCCGGTCGGCACAGGTGGGTCGGCGATCACCGAAGCGACGGTGGACGCGGCTGAGACGGCACTGTTCAACGCGAAATTGCCAGCGAGCGAGCCAAAGTACCTGGTAGTGGACGGAGCGACCTACTCGCAGTTGAGGCAGATCCCGCGGTTCAGTGAGTACCAGACCGCCGGTGAGGCCGGTCTGCGGGCGCTGGTGGACGGATCGGTTGGGAAGATCAAGGACTTCTTCGTGTTCCGTTCGCAGTTCGTGAAGAAGACGGGCGTGTCGCCTGCGACGACGCACAACATGGCGTTTGCGAAGAATGCCCTTGGGTTGGTGATCCGCCGGTTGCCGCAGCCTTTGCCGGGCACCGGCGCGATCGCCGAATACGCAGAACTGGGCAACTTCGGGATGCGGGTGATCATGAGCTACCAGCCGAATACGCTGGCGCAGCAGTTCACGGTGGACGTGCTGTACGGGGCGGCGGTGATCCGGAACAGCTTCGGCGTCCAGGTGCGGAGCTAGGCCAAAGGGTCATGGGGTGGGCCGGACGGCGGGGGCGAACTGCTTCCGTCGGCCGGCCTTTTTGTTTGGAGAGGGAGAGGAGACACGAAGGATGAACCTCAAGGTGTACTACCAAAAGATCGCTGAGGTGGAAGGCCGCATCGCCGAAGAGTATCCGGTCGTGGTGAGCCTGGAGACCGCCGATGGGGGGAGAGCGGGAGTTCTCTCCGAGACGACGCCGCGGGTGGCCGCGAAGATGGTCGTGGACGGACGGGTTCGCCTGGCGAGCGACGAAGAGGCCAAAGAATTTCGGGAGCGACTGGCTGAAGAGCGGCGCATCGCGGAGCAGAAGGCGACGGCGAGCCGGATGCACATCACGGTACTCACCGAATCAGACCTGCGGGCGATCAAGGGCTCCAAGCCGGCGAAGTAGAGGACAGGAGGCGGGGATGGCGCTGTACACGGATAGTCCGGTCTTCACGATTGAGGAGTTGATGGCCTACGAGACGGGAGTTCTCGATACGGCGCAACGCGAAGGAATCAACCTGACAACAAAGATCCACCTGGCGCGCGAAGAGGTGGGGTTGGAACTGTTGAGCGTGCTGCGCCGGACGCCTGTACCGGGAGGCGGGACGGCCGATCTGGCGAGGGTGGTGGTGACGGCGCCGCTGCGGCTTTGGCAGATTTTCCACACGCTGGCGATTGTGTACCGGGATGCACATCACAGCCAATTGAACCAACGCTACCGGGGCAAGTGGCAGGAGTACTCAGCACTGGGGCGGTGGGCGGCAGGACTTCTGTTCCAGATCGGTGTTGGGACGGTGACGAATCCGATTCCGGAAGCGGATGCGCCAGTACTGAGCGAGACCGCGGGGTCGCTTGCGACGGGAGTCTACAGCGTGCAGGTTGCGTGGACGAACGCGGCGGGACAGGAGGGGGCTCCGAGCAACCTGGCGTCGATAGCGATCCAGGGCGGCGGGACGTTGGAGGTGGGTGTGCCGCAGCCGCCGGCGGGAACGACCGGATGGAACGTTTACGTAGGGGCGACGCCAAGCGATCTGTTTCAGCAGAACGCCACGGCGTTGAGTCCCACGCAGACGTGGGTTGCGCCGGGAGTGTCGCTGGCAAGCGGAAAGCGTCCTGGGACGGGGCAGGAACCGGACACTCTGCGGCCGATGCCGCGTGTCACTTTGCGCGCATAGGGGGAACCATGGCGAGTGTGGGAAAGCGGGTGGCCAGCAAGACTGTGGCTCTGCTGCAGTCGCCGAGCGGGTTGAACGAGAACCTGGCCGCGATGAACGAAGTGGAAGGAATGCAGTTGCCCGAAGTCGGCGAACGGCAGATCCACCTAGCGAATATCGCGGTCGATCTGCTCGACCGGAGCGCAGGCACGCAGTATCCGGCGGCGCATGTGTATTGCGACAAGATTGTGAACCAGCTCCGGGAGAAGTTCCGGATCTTCTCGGGGAAAGCGCACATGGCGATTGAGGTGAGGGTGTCCCAAGATCGCCTGGAAGGAATCGAAGAGGCGCTACAGGTGTACGTCGATGTGGTGACGAGAGTGCTGGACCAGAACCGAGGCGACTGGGGAGACGGGATGTTCTACACGGGCGGGTATGAAGCATCGTTTGGCCCGGTCAGACGAGGCGGACGAAATTTCATCCAGACGGGGAAGGTCACGTTTGAGGTGCAGGTGAGCCAGTAGGAGAGTTCGGGAAGGAGACGGAGTTCGTTATGTCGTGCAGTGCTTACATTTCTTCGAATGCGAACCGGCTGTATGCGGCTCGGGAAGCGGGGTACGGTCAGGTGCCAGCAATTACGGCCGGGAACCGTTTTCCCGCGGTGAAACTGACGACCCGGCAACAACTGGACGTGGCCGACCGGAAGGACAAGACCGGCAGCCGTACGTTTGGCGGAGTGCCGACGGGTTCCCGGAAGCGGACGAGCTTCCAGTTGCGCACTTACATGACGGGATGGGACCAGAATGGCGAGCCCGGGTACGGACCGTTGTTTGAGGCCAGCCTGGGCGGGAGTCCGTTGCTGTTCACTGGTGGGGTGCTGGCGGCAGGGACGACACAATCGCAGTTGGTGTTCAACGCGGTTCATGGTCTGATCTCCGGTCAGGCGGTGACGCATGGCGGCGAACTCCGGTTCGTGGATGCCGTGGTGAACGATAGCACGGCAATTTTGAATGCACCGCTGTCGGTGACACCGATGGCAGGATCGCCAGTGGGTCCGACAGTGACGTACATGCTGCAGACGCAGCTTCCGTCAGTGAGTGTGTTCGACTACTGGAGTCCTGCGACGTCAGTCCAGCGCATTCTGGCCGGAGCGGCGGTAGACCGTCTGGACATTCAGATCAACGGCGATTATCACGAGTTCGAATTCCGCGGAGGCGCCCAGGACATCCTGGACAGCGTCAGTTTCGCCAGTGGGATGGGCGCTTTGTCGAGCTTTCCCGCGGAGCCGGCGCCCGACGTATTCGATTACACGATCATTCCCGGCCATCTCGGACAGGCGTGGCTCGGCGCAAATCCCGAGCGGTTCTATACGATCACTGACGCCACGGTGCGGCTCGAGAACGACATCGATTTCCGGGCGCGCGAGTTCGGAAGCGCACTGGCGCGTTGTTTGGCACCGGGGCGGCGATCGGTGTCGGCGAACTTCAGCCTGTACGAACAGGATGATGAGGCGCACAAAGCGCTATACCAGGCTGCGCGGCAACAGTCGCCGATCGCGGTGATGTTTCAGCTTGGCCAACAGTCGGGACAACTGTTCGGGGCGTACATGAGGAGCGTGGTCCCGGAAGTTCCCGACTTCGATGACAGCGATCGGCGGCTGCAGTGGGCGTTCCGTGACGCAAGGGCACAGGGCACGATCGACGATGAACTAGTCGTGGCATTTGGGTAACCGATGACTTACGAAAGCATTCTACAGAAGGCGTCGGTTGTGGCGCCAGGCGTCACATTAGTGATCGCCAAGATGTCCTTCGCGCGACGTTTGGAACTGGCGACGAAGATCCGTGAGATCGCGGCCCGGCTGGAGTATCTGAACGCGGGCGACGGGCGCGAGCGGATGGAGGCGGCGATTCTGACGGGTGAAGTCGAACGCCTCTATGTGCAATGGGGTCTCAAGGAGATCATAGGCTTGCTGATCGATGGGGAACCGGCAACGCCTGACAGGCTGATCGACAACGGGCCCGAGGAACTGTTTCGCGAGGCGCTCGAAGCTGTGAAGTCGGAATGCTCGCTCAGTGAGGCCGAGCGAAAAAACTGATCGTCGCCTTCCACTTTCAACAATCGGCGCCGGCCGGCTGGAGGTGCGACGACTGCAGAAGGTCCTGCCTGGAGCGGAAGCGGAGATGCGGCTTCCTGCCGGCGGGGGCGAGAGGGCCGGCGCATGTAGTGTGGGCGCGTGGACGAGTCGCGATCGAGGAATGCCCGAAGAGCTACATCTCCGCGCGGAGCCTGGAGTGGATCGATAGATACGCTCTGTGGCGCCGGCTCGGCATGCTCTACTCGGAGCCCATCAGTGTGAAGGATCTGGAGGCGTTCACGGCACTTGAACAAGAGTTGGCGACGGAGAGAGGCGATGGCTGACAGAGAACTCGAACAGATCGTTCAAGAAGCGTTCCGGCAAAGTGCTGGAGGCCTGCTGGAAGGAGTGCCGGTTCCTGATCTGGCGGTCAGCCTGACGGCGCCCGAGGGGACACCGCGTCAGGGGACGGCAGAAGTGGTCGAGGCTATTCTTCGGAATACCTTGCAAAGCGGGGAATCACTCGGGACCGGATTGCAGGCAGTGAACCTCACGAACGTGGAGACACCCCGGCCGACTGGGCCCGGGCAGGAGTCAGAAGCCCCACGGTCGGGAGACGAACTTGCGGAGCGACTCGGTGAAACAACGCGCCAAGTGTCAGGGTTGGCGCAGGTGGGGCAGACTCTGGCGGATATTGTCTGGGCAAACACGCAGGCGCTACTCCGGCCACCCGTGGCGGGTGTTGCGTCGAGTGGCGGGGTCACACGGAACGCGGGCAGCGCGGCGTTGAGCTTTCTGACAAGCGGATTCGGTTTGAGTCCTCTTGTGACTTCGCTGGCGAGCTTGTTCAGGCGCGGCGACAGAGAAGAAGCCGCGGCACCGTTGATTCGCTATGCGCTTCCGCCACCTGTGCGGTTCGATGCGATCAACAGCAGGGAGGGCGGCAACTCCCCGTTCGGCTTTGCGGCTGTGGATTACGGCGCCGGCCCACAGCCGCGAGCGATCCAGATCCAGACCGAGACGGTGCGCGCGGCAGCACCCGTGAACCCGGTTCCGCAGATCACGATTCAAGTGCAGGCGATGGACAGCCGCAGCTTTCTCGATCACAGCGACGACATTGCGCGCGCAGTGCGCGATGCAATGTTGAACATTCATCCCTTAAACGATGTGATTCAGGATCTCTAGACCATGCTCAACTTTCCTCTCCTGAAGACCGGGGCCGCGATGCAGTATCCGGCAGAGCTTAGCGTCCGCTACGCGACGGAGGTTCTGCAGTACGTGGATGGCAGTGAGCAGCGCTACCGGGACTCAGGTACGCCGCAACGTCAGTGGATCGTCAGGCTCGATCTGCTGGATGAGCAGGAACTGTCCGCGATCGAACATTTGTTCGTAGCTGCGCAGGGAATGATCGGATCGTTCGCATTCACCGATCCGCACGACGGAGTGGAGTATACGGATTGCAGCTTCGCCTTACCGCAGATCGAGAGCCGCTATGTCGATGAACTGCGGGGTCAGGCACGGGTCATTATCCGGCAGAACAGGAGTCAGTGATGCTGTTCTATCCACAACTGAACTCAGGGTCGGTGACCCAGTATCCGGTAGAGAAGCGGCTGCTAGCAGGGGCGATAGTCAATGAACTATCCGAGGGCAGACAGGTCAAGTACGCGGACGCAGCGTTGGATCGTCTGTCGTGGCGGCTTCAGCACCGGGCGCTCCGCGGCGAAGAAACTGAACGATTGACCAATCTGTTCCACGCGACCGAGGGTCGGTTGCATACATTCACATTCCACGATCCCACAGCGAATCTTCTGCGGTGGAGCGAGGCGTTCGGGGAAGCCGTATGGGAACGGAATACGCTGCTAAGTGTCACGCCCGGCTCCGGCGATCCACTGGGATCGGATCGAGCCTGGACGCTTCACAACAGCGGCATTGCGCCCCTTGCCGTGGCGCAACGGATTACAGGATTGGCTTGGCACACCTACGCATTCAGCGTGTGGATTAGAAGCGCGACGCCCGGCGCCGTCAGCCTCAGCCTGCGAACAGCTGACGCAGTCCACTCAGACACTCGACGCATTGGACCGGTCTGGAAGCGGGTGTTGCTTTCGGATGGACTTCCGTCGGGTGAGCCTTGGATTGAGTTTGGCGTGGAACTCGCGGCTGGACAGACGGTCGAGGTCTTCGGCGCCCAGGTGGAGAGCCAGCGCGCTCCGTCGCTCTACCGGCCAACCGCATCACGAAGCGGCGTCCACACCAGCGCCCGCTTCGCTGAAGATTTCCTGCGCATAGTGGCGGACGGTCCGGACAGGTATTCGTGCGAAGTGGCGATCGAGGCGCTGCTGAGCTAGAGAGAACGGCCTGATGGCCCCGGGGGCCGTTCTTTGTTCTGAACGAAAGGTGCATACATTCGATGCCAACCATCTTCGAGCACAAGGAACTGGAACTTACCGAAACGCCAATTCTGTTGTTTAGCTGTCACCTGAACAATGGAACGGTGGAGCGCTGGAGCACCCACCGCGTGACAGTCGATGGCAATGTCTACTCGGCGCGTGTTCTGCGACACAACCTGTTCGAGATCCGGGCAGCATCGGATCAAGGAGCGGACGCGGTCCCACGGGTTTCTCTCTCGCTGGCGAATGCCGACGCACACTTCTCGCAGATTGAACAAAGCCTTGGATGGAAGGGTGCGCATCTCGATGTGCGATTCGTCTTCTATGACATGAAGGCGGATGAGGCAGCGACCGAGGCAGTCACGCTGTTCAAGGGAAGCACGAATCCGCCGGATGAACTGACCGATTCAGTGTGCCGGCTGTCTGCCGTGAACCGGATGAGTCTCCAGAGAGTGCTGCTGCCCGAGGTCCGGGTCCAGCGCCGGTGTCCGTGGCAGTTCCCTTCGACTGCCGACCAGCGTCTGGAGGCTGCGACCGGCGGGTCAGCTGTTCAGTATTCCCGCTACTACCGGTGCGGCTATTCTCCAGACGTAGCCGGCGGGGCAGGCAACCTGAACGGCGGTGCTCCGTTCACGACGTGCAACTACACCCGAAGCGACTGCGAGGCTCGGGGGATGTTCAGCGAGGATTCCGAACTTCGTCACACGGCGCGATTCGGCGGGATCGAGTTCGTTCCTCTCTCGGTTCTCGTGCGGAGCTTTGGGGACAAGGGAAGCCAGTACGCGGCGGTGTCAGAGAACGAGGGGCGCTACAACGACCTTGTCCCCATCGTCTACGGTACTGGCTGGCACGCACCGATGATCGTATTTGCGCGCAATGACGGCAATCTGACGCGGCTCGAAGTGTTGCTTGGAATGGGGCCGGTGGAGGCCGTCCATAAGGTGCTCGTCAACGATGTGGAAATTCCCGCGGGCCAAGCGGGACGCAACATGACCGGCACGGGCTGGTTCAATCTCGTGGGCGTCGGTCACCGGAGCGGGGGATTCAATCTCGACTTCACGGACGCGTTAGGCCAACCGTTAGGAGATCCTTACGGCAGCATGGCATACCTGTCCGTGGTGGTTCCGAACCGACTCAGCGATGGCCGTTCCTTACCAAGGGTGCGCGTCCTGATGAGCGGATTGCAGGTGCCCACGTTTGATGAAACGGGCGCTTACACGGGCGATGCGTTCAGCAAGAACCCCTGTTGGGTCCTGTTGGACATCCTGCGCAGGACGGGTTGGCGAGAGGATGAGATCGACCTGGCGAGCTTTGGGCGGGCGGCGGCGTACTGCAACGAAGCGATCGCAGGATCAGATCTTTATGGCAATCCGGTGTGGATACCCCGATTTCAATGTAACCTCGTTCTTACAAAACGCCGCACGGCAGCGGATGTGATTCGTGGAATCCGGGCAGGTTCGCGGCTATCGCTCACGTATGGTGCGCAGGGAAAGCTTGTGCTGCGTGTGGAGAACACGCTCGCTTTGCAGCAACCAGTGAAGCCGGCGCAGAGCAACAGCGTCGAGCCTCTACAAGGCGGCTGGCCGGCGTACGAGTTTGGCGATGGCGCGGGGGGGACTTCCGGAGTCCTGCGCGGGAGCAATGGAGAGTCAAGCGTCCGGCTCTGGTCGCGGGCAACGATCGACACACCGAATCGGTTTGCGATGGAGTTCCAGGACGAGTTCAACGATTACCAGCAGGATAGCTTGTCGCTGGTCGACGCCGGGGACGTGCACTTGAGCGGGCAGGAAATCACCGGACCGCTGACGGCGCTGGGTGTACCGAACTTCAGCCAGGCGGGACGCATCCTGAAGTTCCACCTCGATCGCTCAATCCGTGGGAATCTGTATGCCGAGTTCGAGACAAGCGTACGCGGAGTGGGACTGGCGCCCGGCGACATCATCACGCTGACTTACTTGAAGCACGGTCTCGAAAGACAGCCCTTCCGGATTATCCGGGTTTCTCCTGGAGCTAATTTCCGGACAGCGCGGATTGTGGCACAAACGCACTCCGACACCTGGTACAGCGATACGAACGGAATCTCCGCCCGAGGCGGAAGGCGCCAAACGGAAGCGGGGCTGGGGCTTCCCAGACCGCTCCTGGGAACGGTGACCGATAGCAGCGGCGCGATGCAGTTTTCCATCGAGGAGCGGGCGTATGGGGAGGGAGACGGGGGCATCTGTAGAGATCGCGGCAGAGTTCGGCCATCCGGCGGTTGAGGTGGCGCCCGATCTCGACGCTCCGTTCGTCAGTCTGGCTGCCGGGGTCGGGGGCGGCGGGACACTGGCAGGCGACCAGACTCTTTACTACGCCGTGAGTCCGACCGGCGGAGATGGACGCGAGGGCGTGCTCTCGTTTCTCGTGTCCGCCAGGATTCCGCCGGGGAGTGCGAGCTTCGCGGTGACACTTAATGGATTGCGGTTTCCGCTGGCGAGTTCGGGATTCCACGTGTATCGGGGTGTTGGGCCGTGGGAGCTGAGACGGATTGCGTCGGATCAGCCGCTCGGTGAATCATTCACCGATACAGGGTACGAGGCACAGTTGATCGCACCGCCGGATCGGAACTACCACCATGCGAACTTCTATTGGCGGATGGAGAGGCAGCCGGAGATAGCGGCGACGATCCACTCGGCTACGATCGTCGGGAACGGCAGCCTCCAGATGCCGGAAGACGAGTATCGGGGCATGACGGTCCGGATCATGCGCGGCAAGGGCAAAGGCCAGGAGCGGAGCGTGAGCTTCAATACCGCGACGACGCTCTATCTTTCGCGCTCCTGGGAGACGGAGCCCGATAGCACGAGCACGTTTACAGTTTCGGAGGCAGGCTGGCGGCCGGGCGCGAGTGGACCGGCGAGTCCGATTCAGTTCCTCGCACCGAACCGGCCGGGCACCGTGATTCAAGTAACGGGGCGGGCAGCCAATGTGAACAACGAGGAATCGCCTGCTGAGTCGGCTGTTGTCACACGGTGGGTCCTTGGCGGCGCCGGGGGTGGGGCGCTCGACCTCGAGCCGCCGCCAACTCCGGTGTTCGGTCTGGCGCTGCCGCCCGGACGTGGCGGAATGGTCGAGGTGGCGGGATTGGGCTTCGAGACGCTCGAAAACACTCGAACCGTCACGGCGGCCACTGTCGCGCTGTTCTATTGGGATGAACTGGCAGGCGCACCGGCGACGATGCTGGCGGCGGCGGCTCTGCCGCAGGATGACTTTGTCGAGATTACACCGGCTGGGTCCCTGGCGGAAGGCACGGTGTGCCAAGCCGGTCCGGAGGTGTGGCGCATCACTGAGGCACTCGGTGGCAGTACGTACCGCGTGGAGCGCGGGGTCCATGACACAGAGGCCTCAGCGCACGCACCAGGCACGACGGTGTACCCCTTGCTGCGCAAAGTCGCGATTGCCCCGTTTCCGCGAGACTTCTTCGGCAGTCCGGCGAGCGGGAACTGGCGGTTTCCCATCTCATTGGCGGACGCCCGGATCGTGAGTGCCGAGATGTTCGTAACGAATACGGTGGGCGCCAGCGGCGTGGGAGTGGTGAACTTCACGCAAACTCTGGACTATGGATTGCGGACGCTGTCCGGAGGACAGTACACAATCACGATCGATGGCTTCCTGGCGATTCAAGACGGCGCGGCGCCGGACCTTGTGGTGGACACACCGCACAGCGTGAGGGACATCTTCGCCGTGGTGCGGGAAACACCAGTGGGCAGCCCCGTACAGATCCGGATCCGCCAGAATGGTGTGATTTACTGCACGCTGGAGATCGCGCCCGGATTGACGATCTCAAACTCTGTTCCGGGCCGGGATTTGCCGCCACTCGAGGGCGGAGCACGAGTGAGCATTGACATCGCGGGTGTCGGACAGAGCGCGCCTGGATCTGACCTGACTGTCGTGATTCGCCTGTGAGGTGACGCCATGCCTGAGACATTGGAAAAGCTGCGGCCCGATCGCGATCTGCAGTGCTACTTCGAGAGACCGTCGGCGGTTGCGGCAATGAGCGGCGCTGGTCCTGGTGGGTTCGCCGTCAGCGGGAACTGGCGGCAACAGTTCGACTGGGCGGTGATCGAGTGGAACCGCGACAATACGTTCGAGCATCCGGCCTTCCGGTACCTGCCAGATGGCGATCTGAGCGGTTTGCAGCTGGAGTATGAGGAGACGCGTGAGAACTGCATTACAATTGACTCGACCCTCTATCCGACGGTCGATTGGCCGCACCTCCGTGTTTGGGCAGATCCGGGAACCGGCGAGAAGGTATACAAGGTGCCACTGCTTCCGCACGCGACTCCAGTCCAAGGAACGTATACGGCGGCGCAATGCACGTTCCAGTTGAGCGGCACGCCGACAGCCGGCGACTATGTCCAGGTGGCGTGGCTGGATGAGCATCACACCTATCAGATGACGGCGTCCGATACAGTGGAAAGCGCACTCGACGTCCTGGTGACCAGCATCAACGCCCTGTCGCCGATCTTGTCAGCAGAACGGATCGCCGGAACAATCCGATTGTGGTTCACGGATGCGACGACGGGAACAAACGGCAACCGGATGGGTGTCTACGCGAATGTCTCAGGAAGCCAGAGCGTTGAGTGGACGCCGCGGTGGCAGAAGATGTCTGGAGGTGAGGCGCCCACGCGATGGCGGATCAGCCTCGATTTTGGCAGCCTCACCGATGAGCACAGCACCGTGGTTCCTACGGGGAATGTCCGCAAGCTGCGATGGACGTACGCAGCAGACATGCAGGCCGGCGCCTACGAGCGTAGCGAGTTCCACGTGGAGGTTTCGGATTGGACGGTGACCGGGACGAACCGGCTCTACCAGGTTGCGAGTCCCGAAAGCAGACGGATCGAAGATGACCGTTCGGAACTCGCTTACAGCGGCGTTTGGGCTGCGCCCGCTCTTGGGAACTACTCCGGCGGCTCCATCCGCTGGACGGTTTCACAGAACGCGGCGGTGTCGCTGACCTACCAAGCGCCTCAGAACCACACGCTGTATCTGGGAACGCGAAGAGCGCCGAACGCCAGCGCCGTGGAGGTGACGGTGGACGGCGGGGTGCCGGCGACGCATGTTCTGTCACTGGGGGAGGATGTGCTCGTTCGGATTCCTCTCGCAGACCTGGATGGCGGGATTCCGCACACCGTGTCTGTCAGGCAGGCAGGCAGCAACGGGGAGTTCTTCTATTTCGACTTCTTCGAGATCGCAGTTCCCACGACACAGCTGCCGGAGTTCGCAGAAGATCCGCAGATGACATTGGCCACCGATTGGGACACGGACCATTCTCTGGCTGTGCCTCCAGAGAGAACGGCTTGGTTTCTGAAATCGCTTGGGTACACGGGTACGGCAAATCACTACGTGGGCGCCCTGTGGTTTTACGAGTTGTACCGGAAGGGGAGCAGCTACGCCTCAGCGGTCCTCGAATTCAAGGGCACACCGGACTGGATCCAGCAGCCGCTGAATACGATTACTCTTGTGCTCGGGGGTACACCGAATCCGACTTACCACGCAACTCTCGTTGGAGACACCGCGGCCAGCATCGCCAAGGCTTTCGAGCTGAAACTGAACGACGGTTACACGGCCGTGTGGGCGGAAGCCGATGGTGCGATGCTGACGATCCATGCGCGGGCAATGGGGGCGGCCGGGAACCTGATCGGCATCACGGCGAGCCCGGACACCGGTCCGTACCGCATCGAGGTGACTGGGAGTGCGCTCGCCGGGGGTTCCGACGGCGTGGCGGAACCCGCGTACATGCGGGGCTGGCGGGTGGACCTCGAAGCGACGCCAAGAAATAACCGGGCCGTCCGGGATTGGAGCCGCAGCTACTATGCGGCGCTCAAGAGTTACGGCATCGGTGTCATCGCCGCCTACAGCACAGAGTTGCAGCATGGCGATACCGATCCCGCGGCCGGCATCTCGCAGTTCTATCCGAATGGCGAACCGGCGCTGCTGAACACACCGGCGATCCAGACCAACTTCTCGCCGGTGAGCATCACCTACTGGCGGGAGTGCTTCCGTGAAATGGCGCAGATCATGGTGGAGGCGGGAGTCCCGCCATACTTGCAGTTCGGCGAGACACAGTGGTGGTACTTTCCGTTTCCGGGGAGCGGGATGCCGTTCTACGACGCCTATGCAAAGGCGTCGTTCGAAATGCAGTACGGCCGGCCGATGCATGTATTTCTCAGCCATTTCGATGACCCGGCTCCCCATGCCGAGGAAACGGCGCATCTCTCCGGTCTGATCGGCACCTACACGGATGCCATCATGGCGCATGTCCGGGCCAGTTATCCGGAAACGAAGTTCGAGGTCCTCTATCCGCCCGACGTAAACGATACGCCGCTCAACACTGCGGTGAACTTGCCGGTGAACCATTGGACTCCCGCCGTGCTCGAGCGGTTCAAGACGGAGAACTTCACGTTCACGTTCGAACGCGACCTGAACAAGGCGGCGATGTCCGTCCGTTTGCCAATGGATCTCGGATTCCCCAGGGACAGAAGCGCCCACCTCGTCGGAATCAACGACTACACGTCCCCATGGTTGAAGGAAGTGGGGCTGTCAAAGGCCGAGGGCGTCGCCTCGGTCGTCTTGTGGGCGCTTGATCAATACTGCCTGGTGGGTTACCCGACGCCTCTGCGGCAACTGAGCCGCCACGCTACGTTTCAAGGCTGAGGCGTCTGCTATCTTTCGAGACCCGCGGTGGGGCGCGGGGCCTCGAGCGGGTTCACCAGACGGTGCTCAGCATGGTAACCCGGACGAACCCTTTCCACGATGTGCGCCGTGGGCCGTTCCAGCACGCGGAAGAACGGCTTCGGGTACAAACCGATCAGGAACACGAGAACGACAAGGGGCGCGAAGACGGCGATCTCTCTCGCGTTCAGGTCGGTCAAGCCGGAATTTGTCTCTTTCACGTCGCCGAGCATCGTCCGCTGGTAGAGCCACAGCAAATACGCCGCCCCGAGTGCGATCCCGATCGCGCACCAGACAGCCCAAGCAAGCGATGTCTGATACGCGCCCTTCAGGATCGTGATCTCGCCGATGAACCCGTTGAGCGGCGGCATCCCCATGGAACTGAGCGTCGCGATCAGGAAGGCGATTCCAAAGACCGGCATGATCTTGTAGAGCCCACCAAATGCCGCGATCTCGCGGGTGTGACGCCGCTCGTAGACAATCCCCACGACGAGGAAGAGCATCCCGGTCGAGATCCCGTGATTGATCTGCTGCAGGATCGAGCCGGCGATCCCGGCGGGATTGAGCGCGAAGATCCCCAGAGTGCAGAAGCCGAGGTGGCTGACGGAGGAATACGCCACCAGTTTCTTCCAATCCTTCTGCATCAACGACGCCAGCGCTCCGTAGATGATCGCGATGATCGAGAGACCCGCTACGATCTGGATCACTTGCGGGTCCTTCGCCGAATCCGGAAGCAGAGGCAGCGAAAATCGCAGGAATCCGTACGTCCCCATCTTCAGCAGGATGCTCGCCAGGATCACAGAACCCGCCGTGGGAGCTTCGACGTGCGCGTCCGGCAGCCAGGTGTGGAAAGGCCACATCGGTACCTTGACCGCGAAGCCGAGGAAGAACGCCCAGAAGACCCACCACTGCATGGATGCCGGCACCTGTGTCCGCATCAGATCTTCGATAGCGAACGAGTAGGTCTGGAACTCCGAGAAGTGCTGCCAGTAGAGCGCCAGGATGCCAAGGAACATCAGCACGGAACCGACCAGCGTATAGATGACGAACTTGATCGCCGCGTAGGAACGTCGCGGTCCTCCCCAGATGGCGATGATGAAATACATCGGAATCAGCACCATCTCCCAGAACAGGAAGAACAGGAACGCATCGCGTGCCATGAAGACGCCGAGCATTCCGGTCTGCTGCACGAGGAAGTACGCGTAGTATTCCTTCTCGCGTTCCCGGATCGCTGTCCAACTCGACAGGATCGCGAGGAAGCCGAGCAGCGTCGTCAGCAGCACAAGCAGCAGGCTGAAGCCATCGATACCGAGGTGGTAGGAAGCGCCGATGGACGGAATCCAGGAGAGCCGCTCGACGAACTGGAAATCAAGCGCCGGATCGAAAGCGAAGACAAGGGGTAGGGAGACAGCGAATCCGGCGAAAGCGGCCGCGTTTGCGCACCAGCGGATAGCGGCCGTGTTGGATGAAGGGATGAACAACAGAACGGCCAGACCCAGCAACGGGGTGAACAGGACGATCGACAGAATGTGGTCCATGACCGAAACCTGATTATAGTGCAGGTATCATCCGGGTTGGGACGCGGAGGCACGGTGTGACCTGAAGGCATTCACCGCGAGAGCAGAATCGCTGATCGTGCGGGCCCCTGTGTTGGCCTCGGAATTGCGCGCCCGAGACCCCGTGCCCTTGCCTCTGCTCCGCATCGTGCTGTTCCTTGCCGTCATTCCAGCCATTCTTCCGGGCCAAAGGACTTCGCTCGGTTTCGTTGGCGGGACGAACCTGACAAGGGATTTCCCCCTCACCCGCACTGCATTCCCTGACCCGGCTTTCCCGGCTGGGCCAGGGATCTTCGATCTCTATTCGGATACGAACAGCTTCATTGCCGGTCCGTCGCTCAGCTTGGCGCTCACCAAGAGCTTCTCGTTCGAAGCGAGCGCATTGCATCGCAACCTCTATTTGAAGCGGCGGACCTTCTTGCCAGGCGGACAGCGGCTTGACGGCGGGCAGTACGCCATCGGCACCTGGCAGTGGCCGTTGCTTCTGAAGTACCGGGCGCCGGTGGGCGCCTTGCGGCCTTTCGTCGAAGCAGGGCCTTCGTTCCGCACCCGGAAGAATCCTGGCGCAACCGAACCGTCGCAACGCGGAGTCAGCCAGAGACCCGGATCGAGGAAGTGCAGGGATACCTCGCCGGTCTCGCTCTTGAATTGGATCTTCATCCGCGCTTCTCCATCGAGGCGAACGGCCTCTACCGGCCGCTCCACGCAAGCCAGCGGGATGAGTCCGTACTGATATGGCAGTTTCCGGTGTTGGGAAAACTCAGAATGCGGCCGCTGTCGCGTGTGCAACCGGTCTTCGAAGCCGGTCCGTCGTTCCGCCTGTCCGGCAACCGCAACGGCTACCACCCGTCGCCACTCGGCTTGACAACGGGAGCAGGTGCGGAGATCCAACTGTGCGGCATCCGGATTGGCCCTGTCCTCCCCTACACACGGTGGGCCAGGGACGCCACGCTGCCCAAAACACGGCCGGAACAGGTGGAACTCCTCGTGGGACTGTCGTTCTGAAAACCACCCGTTTGACAGCGGCTCACGCCGCCTCCTACAATCCAGGTATAGGTGAGGTGTCTCGTGACACGTGAGGAAACCGAGCCAGACAGTCCCAGCGCGGCGGCGGAGGTGAGCCTTCGCACGTAGCCGCGCGTCACGGGTCGAAGGGTTTGCTTCCGCGGTTGAGACGGTCTCTCACGCCTTTTTTTCCCTGTTCTTCCCTGACGATTGCCGCATCTGCGAGCGGCCCCTGGCAAGATTGAGCCGGGTTCCCGTCTGCCCGCAGTGTCTGTCGGCGCCCCAGCCTTACGAGGCTGAGTTCTTCTGCGCGTCGTGCCGGATGCCATTCGCCAACAGCTTTGCGCTGGACTGCGAGGGCCGGTGTGCCCTGTGCGCCGCTGGGTTGCGCGGCTTCGACACCGCCTTCCATTACGGCTGGTACGAAGGCACGCTACGCGAACTGGTTCATCTCTTCAAATACGAGCGCATCCGCACGCTTGCGAGCCCACTCGGCCGCCTGCTCGTCCGCGCGGTGCCTGTCGACACCGCGATCGATGCCGTTGTTCCCGTGCCCCTGCATTGGCGCCGGCGGTGGGCACGCGGCTTCAACCAGGCGGAACTGCTTGCCGCTGAAGCAGCGCGATCCCGCGGCGTCCCTGTGTTGCGCGCGCTGCGAAGGCGCCGCCATACGGCGACTCAAACCGGACTGACCCATGCCCAGCGCCGCAAAAACATCGCCGGCGCGTTTACCCTCACCGGGAAGCCCGTGGAAGGACTTCGGCTCCTCCTGGTGGACGACGTGATGACAACGGGTGCGACCCTTTCCGTCTGTGCTGCGTTGCTGCGGCGCGCGGGCGCACGCTCCGTCCTCGCGGCCACTCTGGCCCGCACCGACCGCAGATTTTCTGTACCGACCGCCAAAGCCCAGTTCGCAGGAGCCGCTCGATGATTATGAATGGGGTGACCGGACTGCACGCGCCGGTCCTGGTGTTGAACGCCAGCTTTGAACCGATCAACGTGTGCGCCGCGCGGCGCGCCTTGATTCTTGTCCTAAAGGGCGTCGCGTCAACCGAGGAAGTCCGCCCTTCCCCGGTGCATTCCGCTCGCGCCGTACACCGCCTGCCCAGCGTGATCCGGCTGATGGAATACCGCCGCATCCCGGTGCAGACGCGCGCCCTGTCGCGCAAGAACATCCTGATGAGGGACCGGTATACGTGCCAGTATTGCCACCGCACCATGCCATCCCATGAGCTGACGCTCGACCACGTCATCCCGCGGTCGCGGGCCGGCGACACCACCTGGGAGAACCTGGTGACAAGTTGCAACCCGTGCAACAACCGCAAAGGGAACCGGACTCCCGACGAAGCGGGCATGAAGCTGGCCAAGCCGCCCCGCCCGTTCAGCCTGCATACAAGCCGCCACCTGATGCGCCTCATCGGCAAGGCGGATGAGCAGTGGCGGAAGTACCTGTTCTATTGATCCGGATCAAGATATTTGATGATCCGTACTTCGTTGCCCTTTTCGTTGTAAACGAGTTCGTCCACAAGGTTGCGCGCCAGCAGAATTCCGAAGCCGCCAGGCCGTAGTCCGTGCTCGGATCGGTAGTCGATGTGGCTTGTGGGAGAGTCTGGCGGGTTAGACACCGCGGCATGGGGCAAGGCATCCCATGAGAACCCCTCCCCGGGATCGCGAATATAGAACTCGATCGCACGGCGTGTCCGGACGCACGCCAGTTGCAGACGTTGCGATTCGTCGCTGCCGGCGCCGTGCTCCATGCCGTTGAGCAGGATCTCGCGCACCGCGGTTGACAGCGCATCGCCGTCCGCCGGCTCCAGGTCCCGCAGCATCTCACGCATGTACTGCACCAGCCTCTCGACCGCCTGTGTCTTGCAGCGCGCGTGGATCTCGACCCATTCCGGGGTGCCCGAGACCAATTTCAGATCGTCGGTCCAGCCGGGTTCCGCGGCGGCGCGGAGAATCATGTCCGCGACCACCCGGACGTCGAACGGCTCGCTGAAGTAGCTGAAGGCTCCAGCGCGGATGCACGTGAGGACATGCTCGGGCGACGAGGACCGCTCGACGACGAGCATCGGTTTGCCCGGCACTCGCTCCATCCAGTGCGCGCCGTCGGCGACGATCAACTCGTAGCGTTCTTCGCGCGCGGCGGCTGCGGCGTCATCTCCGACAAGGGGGCCATCGACCTGCCAGCCGCCGGGACGAAGTGCCTGCGACAGCCGTTCGGCCAGATCCGGCATCTCGCCGATTACGAGCAGGGTCTTGGTTTCGCCCATGGCGCGGTCATCCCCATTATACGGTTGCGCGGTTGGGAAGCCCGCGTCGCATCGCGTCAACGCCGGCCCTGGCGCCAAAGACGGAATGTGTGACAATGACGAAATAGTCCATGTCCAACCTACCCGTTGACCCGGACGACGTCTTGTCCACTCCGGAAGAAGCGTCGTTCGCCCAAATCCTCTCCGACTTCGAAGAGTCGCACAAGACCCCAGGCGCCGGCGCCGAGGGCCGCCTCGGGACCGTCGTCACCGTCACGCCGGAACAGGCCGTGCTCGACATCGGGTTCAAGACTGAAGGGATCCTCCAGACCGCCGACTTCCACGGCAAGCCACCGCAGCCCGGAGACCAGCTTCAGGTCTCCATCGCCGGGCGGAATGCCGAGGGGTACTATCTGCTGAGTCTGGTTCGCGTTGCTCAGCCCAAGGACTGGACGGCTCTCCAACAGGCGTTTGACGAGAAGAAAGCGATTGCCGGCACGGTGACGGCAGTGGTCAAGGGCGGATTGAGCGTCGACGTGGGTGTCCGGGCCTTCATGCCTGCATCGCGCAGCGGAGCCCGCGACGCGGCTGAGATGGAACAACTGATCGGTCAATCTATCGCCTGCCGCATCATCAAGCTGGAGACCGACAAAGAGGACGTCGTCGTCGACCGGCGCGTCATTCTCGAAGAAGAAGAACGCAAGTCCAAGGAGCAGCGATTCACGGAGCTTCGCGAAGGCGATGTCCTGGAGGGTCGCGTGCGTACCCTCACCGACTTCGGTGCATTTGTCGACCTCGGCGGGGTCGACGGGTTGTTGCATGTCGGCGATCTCTCCTGGGGACGCGTAGCCAAGCCTGCCGACTTGCTGCAAGTCGGCGACACCGTCCAGGTCAAGATCCTCAAGATCGATCCTGCCAAGCGGCGCGTGTCGCTGGGATTGAAGCAGCTCCAACCGGACCCGTGGTCGCTCGTGGCGGAGAAGTACCCCGCTGGAGTGCGTCTCCGCGGCGTCGTAACCCGGACGACCGACTTCGGTGCGTTTGTCGAAATCGAACCAGGCCTCGAAGGACTCATTCATTTGTCCGAGCTTTCCTGGACGAAGAAAGTGCGCAAGCCGAGCGACGTAGTCAAGGCCGGCGAGTCTGTTGAGGTGATGGTGCTGCGCGTGGAGCCCGCCGAGCGGCGGTTATCGCTCGGACTCAAGCAGGCCCTGGGCGACCCATGGGATACCGTCGCAGAGCGGTTTCCGCAGGGATCTGTGGTGGAAGGCAAGGTCACCAATCTGGCCAAGTTCGGCGCCTTCGTCGACCTCGGAGAAGGCATCGAGGGGATGATCCACGTGGGCGACTTGTCGCTCGAGAAGCGGATCGAGCACCCGCAGGAGGTTGTGAAAGCGGGTCAGGTTGTGAAGGCGATGGTGCTCGAACTCGACCGCGGCAAGCGCCGTCTGCGCCTTGGCATGAAGCAGCTCCAGCCGACGCCGGTGGATGAATACATCGCCGAGCACAGAGAGGGCGATGTGGTCACTGGTCGCATCTCGCGTCTGAGCGGGGCCAATGCGACCGTCGAACTGGGCGATAACGTCTTCGCGCAATGCATCCTGTCGGCGGCGGAAGAACAGGCGCCCGCCGGCAATACCGGCGGTAAACCTGACTTGAGCCAGTTGACCTCAATGCTCACGCAGCGCTGGAAACAGGGCGGCGGCGAGGGCGCGCCCCGGACGGCGACGGCGAGAACTGGAGAGATCCGATCCTTCCGGATCGTGAAACTCGACGCCGGACAGCGCCGGATCGAAGTGGAAGCCGCGGGCTAGGGCGCGCCGCGCCCCCACTTCCCCGTACACTGGATCGTGTGAAGCCAGAGCCTCCTCTCTCCCCGGAAGAAGTTCGCGCCAGAGCCCTCGCCGTCGTCGCGGCAGATCGCTTTCCCATGCTCGCCTCTGCTGACGGCGACCAGCCCCGGGTCCGCCCGATTTCCCCGGTCAGGACCGACGAGTTCACCGTCTATGTGGCGTCGATGCGCAGTTCCGGCAAGACCGACGAGATCGCGGCGAACGCCAAGGTCGAGTTGTGCTATCTCACGCCGGATCACGACCAGGTGCGCATCACAGGCATCGCCGAAGATGTCCGCGACCCTGCGGTGCGCCAGCAAATCTGGGACTCGAACCCGCTTCTCCGCGCGTACTTGAAGTCGATCGACAACCCGGAGTTCATTCTCTACAAGGTCGTGCCGCACCGCGTCCGCTATATGCGCGAATGGGCTCTGGAGTACCACGAGGCGCAGATCGGGTATCCTGACTAAAACCCGGATTCTTCCGGGTCAGGAGGGCCTTTGAACCGGCGCCGTTTCCTTTCGGCAACAACCACCGCTTCTCTCACACTCGGAGCCAAACGAGGCTTCGCCGCCGTGCGGGACGACTTTCCCCGCGCGCGGTCCGCGGCGTATCTGGACAATGCCTCGTGCCATCCCCTGAGCGTGCACTCTGCCGCGGCCGTGCATCGCTACATCGATTGGGAGACCAACGAAGTCGGAGAGCCCTGGTGGCCGCAGTGGGCCCGGGCGCGGGATGAGTCCAAGAAGCTGTTCGCCGCGCTCATCAACGCCAAACCCTCCGAGATCGCCTTCGCCCGCAGCACGATCGAGGCCGAAAGCAATCTGCTGAACGGCATGAACATCGAAGCGACCGGAGGCAACGTCGTCACCAACGACCTCCATTATTCCGCCGCGATTTACAACTACCGCATGCGCCAGCAGGACGGTCTCGATGTCCGCATCGTGAAGAACCGGGACTGGCGCACCGAAGTCCGGGACATGGAGCGCGCCGTCGACAAGAAGACAAAGCTCATTTCCATCGCCCTTGTCTCGAACGTGAACGGCTATCTCCAGGACGTCAAGGCGCTGAGCGACCTCGCGCACGCCCACGGCGCCTACCTCTACGCCGATATCATCCAGTGCGCGGGCGCCATCCCGATCGATGTCCGCGCCATGGGGATTGATATCGCCGCCTGCTCCACCTACAAGTGGCTGATGGGCGTGAAAGGATACGGCTTTTACTACGTTCGGGAGGATCTCCAGGGCACTGTCGTGAAACCGACGCAGCACTCAGGTGGCGTGCGCTTCAACTACGCCCCGTGGACCGAATCGCCCGAAGCCGGCCTCGACGATTTCGCCTTCAAGCCGGTGACCGGTCCCGGGCGCTACGAAGTGAGCTACCCGTCGTACGAGGGCGCGATCAGCGCGCAGGAAAGCCTCCGCTACATCCACGAACTCGGCGTCGCCAACATTCGTACGCATGTCCGGACGCTGACGGACCGCCTCCAGAAGGAGCTTCCGGCGATCGGCTACCCGTCGATTACGCCGCACGGCAACGAGAGCCCCATCTGCTCGTTCGTCGCCAGGGATCCCGGGCGGACCATGGAGAAACTCCGGGCCGCCGGTGTCCACGTCGCCATGCGCTTCGGGAACAAAATGCGCATCTCCCCGTCGGTGTACAACAATCAGCAGGACATCGACCGCCTGCTGGCAGCGCTCGGATGATCAGTCCAGCGGCTTGATGCGGATGTTGCGGAAGCGTACCTGGTTGCCTTCCTTCCAGATCGTGAGGTGCGCCACGTCCGGATGCACCTGCAACGCGATCCGGCCGCGGCGCGGGACGCCTTTCGTCGTCGCCTCCGTATGCTGGAAGTCGGTCACCATCCGGCCGTTGATCCAGCAGCGGATCCGCGCGGGCTCCCCTTCGATCCGCACCTCGACGTCGTTCCAGGTCTGCGGCTTGAACGCCTCGATGCCGGTGGGATTGCGCAGGACCATGTTCTGCGTCCAGGGCAGGTAGATCCCGCCGAGATCGCCCTTGGGCCGGTAGTCAAGCGTCACCTGGTGGCTCTTGCCGTCTTCGCCCATACGCAGAAAGACGCCGCTATCGACCGGGTAGTCCAATTGAACCTGGAAGCGCAGAACGAAATCGCTGAACGTTTCCCCCGTGACCAGGAAGCCGCCCCTGCCGGGAGGATCCTGCACTCCGGTCAGGACGCCATTCACCACCGTCCACTTGCCGCCCACATGCATGTCCGGAACCGTATCCAGGCGCTTCCACCCGTTGAGACTCTGGCCGTCGAAGAGACTGCGGAAGCCGGGCTCGACCGGAAACGTCATGCCCGGCCGGACCAGCGGCGCAACCGTCTGCCCGATCACTTCCGCCATGCGCAGGAATCCGAGATCTGTCGGGTGCGCGCCATCCACTGTCCCTTCGCCGTCGTCCCCCAGCAGCCCGCCGGCCGGGACGTAGTACAGATTCGCGTCGCCCGCCGCTTTCAGCTTCGCGTACAGGCGCTCCAGGATCTTGTTGGACTCGGTATAGCGCTGGCGCCGCGATTCCACGAACAGCCCGTCGGTGTACATCACGTTCTCCACCAGCACGATGGGGGTCCGTGCGCGCGCCTTGCGTAGCTTGCGGACAAACGGCTCCATGCGCTCAGCGGTCTCCTCCGGCGACAGATTCGGCAGGCTGTCGAGAACGTACACCGCGGGATCCAGTTCCGCCAGCAGCGCCGCCATCTCGGGCTCAGTCTTGCCGTTGCCCGAGAAGCCAAGGTTGATCGTGGGCCAGTCGAGGCGGCGCCCGATGATCGAGGGATACGCCATTCCAGGGCGCGACGCGCACCCTCCCTGCAAAATCGACGTGCCGTAGAAAACCACTGGCTTCTGCCCTGAAGGACGCGGTGGCGCGCGTTCGAACGTCGCGCCCTCGGGCACGCCGATCTCCAGCGACTCGATGCCGTTGTAGAGCGGCAGGTAGATTTGGTATTCACGCAACTCGCCGTCGAGACCGCGCGCGAGGAACGCGTCGTTTTCCTTCGCGCTACCAGGCCGGCCCGCGCCGGCCCAGTGCCACGCGCCTCCGCTGCGGGCATACAGGTCCAGCCCGCTGACGCCCGTTGAGGGCATGTGCGGCAGCGCCAGGCGCGATTTGCGCACGGTCCAGCGGGCACGAATCCATTCCGCGTTCGTCACGAAACGCGCGCTGAAACCTGTGGAATCCTCCGACAGATTCCACACGGGATCCCGCACGACGCCATGCGCCTTGGCGGGCAGCCGGTCAAACGGGTGTTTGGTCTGGGACCAGCCTTGTCCTTCCACCGAGAGCGTCCGCACGTTGTGCCAGCGTGCCGGGGGCATGTCAGTCTGCGCAAGCAGAGCGGTGGCGGCAAGAAGAAGGCCGAAGGGAACGAATCGCATGGTTTGCGAAGAATGCTAGCGGATTGCCGCGCGTCAAGTCAATCGCGTAGACTTGGCGGAATGCCGGTCTATACGAGGCGCGCCCTGCTCGCGGGCGCGGGAGCCCCTTTCCTGCACGCCGCGACAGCCCTGCGCGCCGGAGCCGCCACCGCCGAAATCACCCCCGCGCCGGGCTACGCGCTCGACGGCCCGATCATGGCCAACGGACCTGCTGAACGGATCCACGACGCTCTCTTCGCGCGCTGCCTCGTGCTCGAAAGCGGCGGCACGCGCCTCGTTTTCGTCGTCTGCGACGTCTGTATGATCGAGAACAGCGTCGTCGACCGGGCTAAGCGGGAGGTGGCGGCCGCCACCGGGATTCCCGCGAGCCAGGTGCTGATCTCAGCAACCCATACGCACTCCGCGCCACGCGTGTTGCGCGTCGAGCGGGATCCGGTGGCCTGGCCGGTGAACGCGACCGACTTGCACCCACCGTACGAAGAAGCGCTCGTTGGCAGGATCACGGAAGCCGTCCGCCGCGCCGTGGGCCACCTGGCCCCGGCGGAAGCGGGCTGGGGCGCTGGGTCCCTGCCGGGCGACGTGTTCAACCGCCGCTGGTTCGTCAAGCCAGACGCCATTCCCCCGAACCCGTTCGGTGAACGGACCGATCGGGTGATGATGGGCCCGCCGCGCGCGAGCGATGCGTTGATCGAACCGGCTGGTCCGGTCGACCCCGAAGTGAGCGTCCTCGCGGTCCGGAGCGCGGGCGGAGCGCCCATCGCGTTACTAGCCAACTACGGCCTGCACTACGTCGGCGGCGTGCCCAGGACCGACATTTCCGCCGATTACTTCGGCGTCTTCGCCCGGGAGTTAGGCCGCTTGCTCAATGCACGAGGGGGGGCGGCGCCGTTCGTCGGGATCCTTTCGAACGGCACAAGCGGCGACGTGAACAACGTCGACTTCCGGCGCAAGGCGGAACAGGCGCCGCCATACAAGCGGATGGAGGAAGTGGCCGGACGGCTGGCGAAGGAAGTTGCCACGGTCTACGGCCGGATCGCGTTCCAGCGCAACCTCTCCCTCGACGTTCGCCAAGCACCTCTCACGCTGGGAGTGCGAAAACCCGATGCCGGCCGTGTCGCCTGGGCACGGGAAGCGCTCTTGGCCGAAGGGGGACATCCGCGGCGGAATATCTATGCGCGCGAAGTCCTTTACATGCACCAGCGTCCAGCGACGTTCAAAACAACGCTGCAGGCGATGCGCGTCGGCGATCTGGGCATCGTCGCTCTCCCCTGCGAGGTGTTCGCCGAGACCGGTCTCGAGCTGAAGCGCCAGAGCGCGTTCCAGCCCTCGTTCGTCATTGAACTGGCGAACGGCTATGGGGGCTATCTGCCCACGCCGCGCCAGCACGCGCTCGGCGGATACGAGACGTGGCTTGCGAGGTCCAGTTTCCTTGAAGCCGATGCGGCCCCGAAGCTCTCAGGCCGCTCGCTGGACCTGTTGCACGACCTACGGAACGCCTAGGCTCACGCCCAGCGGACCAGATCGGGACAGGGGCGTGTCAGCGGGTCCTCGCAATGGTTCGGCGTAATCCGCAGACTCCAGCCGAGACGGCCGGTCTGCTGGGGAGTGATTTCGGTGGCGAACACAGTCGCGGCGTCGTGGCTTTCCTGCGGCGGCAGCACCGACACCTCGGTATCCAGCAGGTACCCGTGCGGCCCGACACGGCCCAACACCACCTCCACCCGGACATCGTCAGCGCGTAAGCCGGCCAGATCGATCGCCGCCCGCACGCGCACGGAGCGCCCGGACGTCACCGGGATGCTCGGGGCGGGACTAGCCTCCAGGAACCGGACTCGGTCCCAGACTTCAGCGATGCGCGAGTTCCAGTTCGCCTTCTCGCGCGCCTTGGCGAAGTTGTCGCGCGACGTCTCCCAGAAGGCGGCATGGGCCGGCTGGTAGAGCTGCGAATAATACTCCCGCACCATGCGCCGGCAGTCGAAGCGCGGGCTGATCTGGATGATGGACTGTTTCATGCGCCGCATCCATTCCGCCCGTCCGCCCGCTTCGTGCCGCGCGTAGTACATCGGGACAATCTCGTTTTCGAGCAGGTAGTAGATCGCAGAGGCGTGCAGATCGTCCTGTCCTTCGCGGTAGAGATCCCGCTCCCCGATCGCCCATCCCCCCGAATCCTCAAACACTTCGTCGAACCAGCCGTCGAGGATGCTCAGGTTCAGCACGCCGTTCATCGCCGCCTTCATGCCGCTCGTGCCACAAGCCTCCTCGCCGCGCCTCGGATTATTGAGCCAGATGTCGCAGCCCTGCACCAGTTCGCGGGCGATCTTCATGTCGTAGTCCTCGATGAAGACGATGTGCCGCCACAGTTCAGGGTGGTGCGAGTATTGGACGATCTCGCGAATCAATCCCTTGCCGCCTTGATCCTTGGGGTGGGCCTTGCCGGCGATCACCAGTTGCACGGGCCGCTCTTCGTCGCAGAGGATCCGGGTCAGCCGGTCAATATCCTTGAAGATCAGTGTGGCGCGCTTGTAGGTGGCGAATCGACGCGCGAACCCGATCGTGAGGGCATTCGGGTCCAGCACTTCGCTTGCCCGGCGCAGTTCCACCGGGGAGACATTCCGGCGTTCGGCCGCCTGCCGCTGCATGCGGCGGGCGAAGGTGATCATGCGGCGCTTCTGGCGGCGGTGCACCTCTTCCAATTCCTCGTCCGGAATCTCGCGGACGAGTTCCCACGTTGCCGGATCGTCGGCCCGCTCCCGCCAGTCCGGCTGCAGGTACTGGTCATACAAATCCGCCAACCCCCGGCTCAGCCAGCTCGGCAGGTGCACTCCGTTGGTGACCGAAGTGATCGGAACTTCCCACTGCGGCAGATTCGGCCACAGACTGCTCCACATGCTCTGAGAGACGTGACGGTGCAGGCGGCTGACGGCGTTCCGGTAAGAGGAAGTCTTCAGCGCCAGCACGGCCATGGAAAACCGCTCATCCCCGTCGTCGGGATCGCGGCGCCCCAGGGCCAGCAGCCGGTCGAAGGGAATCCCCAGTTCCCGGCAGTAATCCTGGAAGTAGTAATACATCATCCCCGGATCGAACAGGTCGATGCCGGCGGGCACCGGCGTGTGCGTGGTGAAGACGTTGTTGCTGCGGCAGGCTTCGAGCGCCTCGTCGAAGTTGAGGCCATAGGTCTCCATCAGAACCCGCACCCGTTCGAGCGCCAGGAACGCGGAGTGCCCTTCGTTCATGTGATAGACCGTCGGGTTCAGACCCAGGGCCCGCAGCGCCCGCATCCCGCCGATTCCAAGGATGATCTCCTGCCGGATCCGCGTATCGACATCGCCGCCGTAGAGCTGATCGGTAATCGACCGGTCCTGAGGCAAAGCATTGTCGGGGATGTTGGTGTCGAGCAGATACAGCCGGACTCGGCCCACATCCATGCGCCAGACGCGGATGGCGACCGCTCCGGATGGCAGGGTCACCGACACTTTGAGATCGCGTCCGGCTTCGTCCTGGACCGGCCGCACCGGCAGCGAGTAGAAATCGTTGACGGGAAACCGCTCCTGCTGCCACCCATCCGGATTCAGGTACTGCCGGAAGTAGCCGCTTTGGTAAAGGAGCCCGACGCCGACAAGCGGGACTTCGCAGTCACTGGCCGACTTCAGGTGGTCTCCGGAAAGAACCCCGAGGCCGCCAGAGTAGATCGGCAGGCATTCCGTCATGCCGTATTCGGCGGAGAAGTACGCGATCAGGTCGCCTTCCTGGTCCCGCGTGCGCATGTGAACCTGGGCGTCGAAGCGTTCGCAGGCGTGTGCATACAGGGCCAGGTAGCGCGGATCGGCGGCCGCCCGCTCCAGCGTTTCCTGGGGGATCCGGCCCAGAGCCATCACGGGGTTGTAGCCGGCCTCCTGCCACAGGACCGGGTCCAGCCGGCGAAACAGAGCCCGGAGCACGGGCTCCCAACTCCATAACAGGTTGTATGCCATCTCCGAGAGCCTCTCCAGTTGAGGCGGCAGGGATGGCTGCATGAGAAACTCACGCAGAGGCTGAATCTGATAGGCCATGTAGTTCGCAATCGTGAGAGCAAAGACGACTCTTCAAGATAGCCCACCCCCGGCGGGGCGTGCCACCGGCTGCCGGACGCGCGGCGCTCACGGACGCGGTGAGGAAGGGATTTCTACGGGACCGTTCTCCAGACCTTCGATCAGGATCGTATTCCGCTCCCGTTTCGGCGTCGGTGGTTCACGCGGCGCCGCCGGTGCCGGGGCCGCCCCCCCGGATGCCACAGTTCCCTCGGAAAACCCCGCCCGCATCTGCCGGATGCCGCGCTCCAGCGATTCCTGGTCCACGTTGAACGACAGACGTACCGAAGAGACGTCCTGGCTGATTTGCACCCTACGCATCATATCGGCGACTTCGGGCTTCTCCATTTGCCCCATCGCCCCGAGGGCCAGCATGGCCTGCAGTGCGCCCGTCATCTCCTGAGCCGCCGTCTCCGATCGCGTGCGGAGGTTCATGTTCAGGTTCAGGCCAGATGCCAGAGACAACCCCAGATCGACCGCCCGCACGTCCTCCAACATCTTCGACGCCATTTCATCGCTGGACGTGTTGCGCAACGCCCCCGGCGGCAGATCGATCAGCATCCAGACTTCGTTCGACGCCGCCAGTTGCGCGGACCGCGCCAGTAATGTCTTGCGCGGCGCCGCCGGCTCGGCGGCGGTCCGCCGCTCAATCGCCGCCCGCACCTCCCCCGCATCTCCAGCCAGAATCGTGCGGCTGTCGAGAAAGGCAATCCGCTGGTCCTGCTTATCGTTCATTTCCGGTGGCGGGGCGTAGAGAGCTATATTTTCAATCGTTTCCACAGCCTGCCCGCGCAGTTGCTTGAGCATCGCGGCGCGATTGAACTGCCCTTTCAGCAGCACCAGGGCCGGCGGCGAGTCCGCCGTGCCCGGCGTCAATTTGCCGGTCCGGGCCACCTCTCTGGCCGAAACCGACACCAGCATCTGTTCGATGTCGATCCCGAGCCGGTCCCAGTCGGTCATGCCCTTCATCGCCGTCATGCGCAACCCGGACTCCTCCATCTGGCTGCGCAGCATCGAAGCCGCAGGAGAAGCCAGAATTCGCTTCAGATCAATCCCAAGAACCACCCCGGCATCGGGTTGCAGCAGGGAAACCGCGTCCGCACTCCAGGCCATGCGTCTGCGCCTGCGCGCTGCCGAGCCCTGCCAGGACCATCGCACAGACAAGCGCGGGCCGTGAAAATGTTGACATGTTCGCTCCCGGGCCTAGCTTACCAGGACTTCGGGAGCCTCGCCATGAGGGGAAACGCTGGCATCGGGCGGAAATTTCTCTTCGCTTGCAACCCCGTCCTCGCGTATACTGAGCGCTGGGGGGATCATGATGGTCGATCCTGACACGCCGTTCGACAGCATCGAAGGCTCTTACGAGTACGTCGCCTTGCTTGCTGAAGCACTTGGGGAAGCCCGCCGCGAGGTCGAAACTGAGATCGCTCTGGCAGGCGAAGAACAGGCCGAACGCCGCAAGCAGGCCCTACTCCTCGTTTCCTACAACCTCGCCAAGCTCGAGAACCATATCACAGCCAGTCGCCGCATCCTCAATGACCTGCGGAGCCTCAGGCGCCTCCTCCTCGATGAACGCAAACTGCCCCGCGAACATCCTGGCCAAGCCGCCCGCGCCGCCGCTGGAGAGATTTGAAACACAACCACCTACTGTTGGTGGTTACCACCCAGTCGACGGCGCTGGACGATATCCGCCTATCCCGATGGGTTTGCCCTTTGTTCGCCGGCAAACATCGACGGAACGCCCGTTTTATGCGGTTTTCCTGAAGATTAGACATTGACAGACCACCCTGCTTCCTTTACCATTGAGACTCAAGAACGTAACCTAATCTTCAGCAACTGAGCGCAGGTGTACAGGATCCGTGTATGACCTTCTCTATCGGTGACAAAGTAGTCTACCCAAACCAGGGCGTCGCGACCATCGAAAACATCAGCACGCGGAGTTTCGAAGGGCAGTTTCAGCGGTTCTACCTGTTGCGTCTCGTCTATAGCAGCATGACAGTCATGGTGCCGTTCTCCAACGTGACTTCCGTGGGCATCCGGCGGGTAGCCAAGGGGCAGGACGTCTCTCGCGTCCTCGAATTCCTGGCCGGAGGCCGATGCACGTGTTCCGGCGATTGGAAGAGCCGGTTCAAGGAGAATACCGACAAGATGCAGGACGGCCGCTTGTGCGAGGTGGCCGAGGTACTCAAGAGCTTGTTGGTCTTGCAGGCTGAGAAGCCGTTGTCGTTCCGCGAAAAGAAAATGCTGGACCGCGCGCGGCATCTGCTGGTGAGTGAGCTGTCTATCGCCCGGCACATCGGCGAGGCGGAGGCGGAGATCGTTTTGAATCAGGCGCTGCGGAAGTCCGGCTTGGCCCTGCCGGCGGTTCTGTAACGTCGGCGCACGTGATATTCTAAGAGGGCTCCCCGTTGCGAAGGGGACCAGGAAGTCACTACAACAGGGTCATCTCTGTTCGACGCGGCGGGCGGGGAACCGGCAACCCGGTTCTCCCCCGCCCTTTCTATTTGTCCCGTTTCACGCCCTACGCCGCAGCATCGGCAACATCACGAGGTTCGTGAGAATCATGAGCAGCGAAAACCCCGGCAGCACGAGCAACGCGGTCTTCAACTGCGTGTCATCGTTGCCGGCGATTGCGCCGATAATCCGCGAGCTCACGGCCAGGCCGATCCATCCGCTCGTGATCACGATCCCCATCGCCGTCGCCGTCATGCGCGGGAAAGTGTTCCCCACCATCGCCAGCGTGGTCGGAAAGACCGGTGCCATGGCGATCCCACCCAGAAACACGACCACCGCCGCTAAGGTCGGATCGCTCGTCTGGAGCATGCCATAGGTGGTGAACAGCATCAGGACGCTCGCCGCCATCGTGACCACCTGCGCCGGGATCTTGATGAGAATCGGCGATACGGCCACACGGCCCAGCAGCAGTCCCAGCGCGAACCCCAAGGACAGAATGTTGAGCGCCGTCTGCTCGTTCATGCCCTGCGCAATCTGATACTTCACAAACCAGTTCCACACCCCGACCTCGCAGGCCACATACAGGAACAGGAACAGTGCCAGCAGCCACAAACGCGCATCCGACAACACCGGACCCGCCTCTTCCATCTTGAACCCGCGCTCGCCGGAAGGCGGAGGCATGCGCGTGGTCGAGTGCACGATCAGCGTGGCCGCGGTCAGTCCCGCGGTCAGGTAGCAAAGCTTGAACGCGTCGCCCCCGAGCAGATTGGCCGCAATGAACGGCGTCATCAATCCGCCCAGGCCGAAAAACAGGTTCAGCAGGTTGAGGACCGATGCCCGCTTGTCTTCGCTGATGTCGGACACCAGCGCGTTGCCCGCCGTGACGATGATGCCGCCGCCCAGCCCGAGGAAGAACAGGCAGCCGACAATCATGTTGAAGCCGGTCGCGCTCGGCAGCGCAAACAGCGACGCGGCAATCAGGGACAGACCCAGCAGCAGCCCCGTCTTCTTTCCCTTGTTATCGACCAGCGGCCCGACCGAAACCGAGGCCAGGATCAGGCCCAGCGCCTGCGCGAACGCAATGGTGGCGTTCTGGTCCACCGACAGGGAAAACTTACGGGACAGTTCTGGCAGGATCGTGCCCAGCATGGCGGCGATCATGCCGTAGACCAGAATCGCGAGGATCGCGGCGACGATCAGCCGGCTCTTGGAAATGGGTGTGGAGGCCATGGCGGATTCCGCATCGTATCACACCGGATCCTCGACGCAGTCGTCGAAAGCGGGGAGCCGGTCGAGATTGTGAGGAAGGGTGTCGTCTTGCGCATCGCCGTGGCCAAAACCCCTTCGAAGCTGGCAAGACTGAAGAAGCGGGACGTCTTCGTGGGAGATCCCGACGACATCCTCAGAATGAACTGGCTCGACGGTTGGTCCGAAAAGCCGTGATCTACCTGGACACTCACACCATCGTCCGGTTGTACCAGGGCAGGCTCGGCAAAGTGGGTGACGCCGCCCGCCGCATGATTGAGCGCGACGATGTCTACCTGCCTCCAGCGGCGATCCTCGAACTCGAGTTTCTTCACGAGACCGGACGGCTCACCGTGGGAGCGATGGACATCGTCTCGGATCTATGCGCGGAGTTGGACGCTCGCGTCTGCGACGCTCCCTTTGCTTCGATCGCACGAATCGCCGTTCGGGAGGGATGGACGCGCGACCCATTCGACCGGTTGATCGTCGCCAACGCGCGTCTCATGAACGCGCCGCTGGCCACTCAGGACGCCACCATCCAGAAACACTATTCCCGATCCGTGTGGTGAGTCCTGCTGGAACGGGCTCGCCAGCCCATGATTCAATAACCTTCTGCACGTCGGTGATGGCCGCCAGCCCGCCGTGGCCGGAGCGAGAACCCTGGTCGAAGCCCACATTCCCGTTCTAAGGATGCAGCCGATAGGCCAGGACCATTCCCCTGCGAGCCAGCAGAAATAGTTGCGATCCGCTGGACGCCAATAACGCAGGTTGCGCGTATCCATCGGGATTGTCGGGAGAGACCCGATAGTCCGGCGCCTGCGGCAGTCGGCATCGCAGGCTCTCGATGACCTCGCCGCTTCCGTTCAGATGGAGAACCAGTGCCCCATCCGAAAACCGGTAGTTCCCCAGCGACAGAAGGATCTGCCCTTGCCGACAGCTCAGCCCGATCGCCACAATCGGCCGCAGGCTGGGACGTTTGGCGGCGGCCGCACGTTGAGCGCAGCGATTCAGGCGCTCAACGACCTCTTGCGCGCCAACGTCCCGGGTCTCGATCGACCGCGTGCGGAGATCCACCCGGTGCAGCCGCGCCGTCCTGCGCTCGACAAACAGCACGGTCTCCCCATCCAGAAGACACGACATCGCTCCGCCGGTCCAGTCTCCTTCGGCCGTACCGAACACTTCCGCCGGCCCGTCCTGCCACAGGATGACCTCGCCTTTGCCCGTCAGGCCCACGACGCCTCTCGCCGTGACGCGGCGGTCGATCGTCCAGGCGCCCAAAGGAGCCGGGAGCGCGAGGGTTTCCATGGCGTCGGGATAAACCAACTCTTCCGTGACCCGCGCCGCTTCCCGTATGACCGTTTGGCGCAGCAGGACGAGCCGGCCTTCCACGGTCCGATCCACCCAACCGGTGCTGACCCGCCCAGCAATTGGGAAGGCCGGCAGGGCGGAGACCCGGGGATCGGAGAGTGCCAGGTTCATCCGAAGCAGTACTTGCGGAGGCCCTCCTTTCCCAGGCGGCGACACAAGAAAAGTAAGGCCAGCGGAATCCGCGAAAAATGCATGGGTCACCGCACGACCTTTGTAGTCTTCCGGAAGGACCTCATCCAGCCGCGCGCTTCGCTCCAGATCCAATACCCGCACGGGCGTTGGAGCTGGACTCTGAGAATAACCCGGATAAGTTACGGCGAGCAGTACCAACGCGCCACAAGTTCTCGCTTTGAGCACCGGCATGGCGACAGTATGGCGCTACTAAACGGAGTACGCAAGGGATTTAATAGTTCAGCGATAACGCGTGCCAGACGCTTAGAGAATCACTTCAGATCACGTCAGATACTCGCGTCTACTGAAATGGACTCGTCGGCCCGGTATACGCCCGCAGAAAGCTGAGCACCGCAATCCCAACCGAAACCACCGCGGCGCCGCGCCAGAATTTCTCCACCGGACGATCGACCAGCTTCGGCGTGTCCGCGATGTACGCCAGCGCGAAACCAGTCGCCAGGCCGCCAAGATGCGCGGCGTTGTCGATGCGGAGCCCCGGCATCAGCCCGAACAGCAATCCATAGATCGCCCAGCGAATATAGAGCCCCCGCACCGCCTGGCCCATCGGCGACTGCTTGTTGCGCACACCCATCGCGATCATCGCCCCGATCAGCCCGAAAATTGCCGCCGACGCCCCCACCGAGAAGTGGCCCCACATGCTGCTCACCAGGAACCCGCCCACCGTCGAGAGCACGTAGAAACAGAGGAACCGCGCCGTGCCATAGAGTTCCTCCACTTGCGCGCCCAGGTCGAACAGGACCCAGGTATTCATCGCGATATGAAACAATCCCCCATGCAGAAATCCCGCCGTAATTAACCGCCACCATTCGCCGCGGAAGGCGGCGCCCGGAACGCTGGCGCCGAACCGGTAGAGCGTCTCTCCGTCCAGGCCCATGAACGCGTTTGCGTTCCCGGCCTTTGTGCTGTAGAAGACTGTAGCGGCGAACATGGCCAGATTCAGCAGCAGGATCATGCCTGCGCTGAAGCGGCTTGCCGGAATGAGGCCCGCGATCGGACTGGGGTCTCTGCGTTCAATCGCGCGCTCTCCCACTGGCTCGTCGCAATAGGGACAGACGCGGTCCTTCGTGGTGATGAAGGCCCGGCAGTGGGGGCACATCCGGCGGGTGTCCATGCTCATCATTGTACCCGCCGCCCGTTTGCTACAATCGGTTCTTCCGGATGGTCAAGACCGAGAGAGAATACCGCCAGGACATCGTCGATGTCGGCAAGTTGGTGTATCAAAAAGGCTGGGTCGCAGCCAATGACGGCAACCTGACGATCCGCCTGGACGACGAGAGAATCCTCGCCACGCCCACCGGCGTCAGCAAGGGCATGATGCACCCGGACGACCTGATCGTCGTGGACATGGAGGGCAACAAGATCCATGGGAAGCGCGAGCGGACGTCGGAGATCAACATGCACCTGACGGTCTACCAGTTGCGCCCGGACGTGCGCTCGGTGGTGCACGCGCATCCCCCGGTGTCGACCGGATTTGCGGCCGCCGGGCGTCCGCTGAACCTGGGACTGCTGCCGGAAGTGGTCATCGGGCTCGGCTGTGTCCCGCTGGCGGCGTACGGCTTGCCGGGCACACCGGAGCTGACCGAGCCGATGCTGCCGCTGATCCCGAAGTACGACGCGATCATGATGGGCAATCACGGCACGGTCTGCTATGGCGCCGACTTGATGCAGGCGTTTTTCCGGATGGAGACTGTCGAGCATTTCGCCCGCATCACGCTGGTGGCGGAGTTGCTGGGCGGGCCGAACGTGTTGCCTCGCGCCGAAGTGGATAAGCTGCTCGACTCGCGCACCCGCTACGGCGTGAAGTCGCGCAGCGGCGGCGAACCGGGGTGCCCGGTGACAGCCGAGGATCTGGCCACGGGAGAAGAGCGGTTCTTCGTGACGCGCCAGGAACTGATCTCGCTCGTGGAAGAAGCGGTCCGAGCGCGCAGCGCCGGGTAGTGCGACAATGCAGGTTGGTTGGGAGGATGGATGGGCGAAGCACTGGGAATGATTGAAACGCGCGGGTTCGTGGCCATGATCGAGGCCTCCGACGCGATGGTGAAGGCGGCCAACGTGACGCTGGTCGGATGGGAAAAGATCGGATCGGGCTACGTGACAGCGCTCGTGCGCGGCGACGTGGCTGCCGTGCGCGCCGCCACCGACGCGGGCGCCGCCGCTGCGCGCCGCATCGGCGAGCTGATTTCTGTCCATGTGATCCCGCGGCCGCACCCGAGTCTGGAAGACGTCCTGCCCATCGGCAAGGCAGCCAAGGCTGGAAAATGATCCTGGCCCGCGTCGTGGGCACCATTGTCGCCACGCGCAAGGACCCCCGCCTCGAAGGGCGCAAGCTCCTCATCCTGAAGCCTGTTTCGCCCGAAGGCGGCGATGAGTCCGGTTACGTGATCGCCGTCGACACCGTGTCGGCAGGCAATCGCGAGACGGTCATCGCGGTCTCGGGCTCTTCTGCCCGCATGGCCGAGGGCTGCAAGGACGCCCCGGTCGACTGCGCGATCGTCGGGATTGTCGACACGGTCCAACTGGACCGCCGGGAGTCGTGACGTGCAATTGGGGCGTGTCGTAGGCCGGGTCTGGTCGACCGCGAAAGCCGAGTCGCTCTCGGGCCACAAGCTGATCCTGGTGCAGCCGGTGAAGCCGGACCTCACGCCTGCGGGCCGGACCGTCGTCTGCGCCGACGCCTGCGGCGCGGGCGCCGGTGAACTGGTCTACTGGTGCCGGGGCAAGGAATCCAGCTTTCCGTTCCTGCCGGACGAGGTGCCGACCGACGCCACCATCGTCGGGATTGTCGACGAGGTCCACGCGTGCTGATCGGACGCGTGGTCGGCGAACTGGTGGCCACACAAAAGCATGCGAGCCACCAAGGACGGAAACTGCTCCTGGTCCAACCACTGCATCTGGACGGAAGTGAGCGGGGCGTCCCCCTTGTGGCTCTGGACTCAGTCGATGCGGGCGTCGGCGACAGGGTGCTGCTGACCACCGAAGGCTATTCGGCGATGACGAGTGTCGGCCGCCCGCAGTCTCCCATCGACATGGCCGTGATTGGCTACATCGACGAAGTCCACCTCGATCAGGATTAGGCCGCGGCTGCGGCGATCATTGCCCTGGGCCGCGACGGCTCCGACTTCAGGATTACCTGCCGGCCCGTATACGGTGTGCTGTAGACCTTCCCGGCTCCGGCCGGCCACGGATCGTGCACTGTGAACACGGTCCCGTTGCCGCTCTCATCTCCGTCGCTGAACACCCCGCTGAAGACGACTGCGTGGGCGAACCCGTTCCCCTGGAAAACGACCCAGATCGGGCCCCGGGCCAACCCGGCAATGAGTTGCGAAGGTGGGGGAGCGCTCATGTTCACCAGGTTGCGCCATCCCATGCCGCGGACGAAGACCTCGATGTTGGCGAGGCTGGGATCCAGGCTCCCGTCGCCAAACATAGAGCTGCCGCCCGGTCCGACCGACTGGTTGGAGCCCGTCATCATCGTTGCCGCCGCCGACCAGCAGGTCATATTTGTCGGCTGGCCGTAGAGTGTGACCCTGTGCTCATGCTCGATGATGCGTCCGAACTTCGTCCACGTTGCGGATGTGACCGTGCCATTCGCCGGCACGATCCTGTTCCGGTTCTGAAAGGAAACCACCGCCAATTTCGTCTTCGCGCCGAAGTCGGCGTCTTCCGTCAGTGCGGGCGCGGCGCCGCGCTTGTTCAACAGGCGCTGCAGAAAAAGGACATCGGCGCCTTTGGATCCCTGAGAGATCGTTCTCACAGTTGCTTGCCTCCTGGACCGGCAACCGTGCATTCGGCCAACCATTCCGCAAAGCCCTTCCTGATCAACAATCTGCCCGGAGCTTGTGTCCAGAGCCTGGACAATTCCGGTCAACGACCACGACGCTCTGCGATAGACTGAAGGCAGAAAAGCCAGGAACGGTCATGACGCCACCGCCCGCACCGCCGCCGCCGTTCGACCAACTGGCGCACAGGCCGTTTTCTTTCTACCCGCCAATCGTCAACATCGAGCACAATTCGTGGGTCTTCGGGCGCGCCACTTGGTCGGAAACCATGGTCATCAATACGAAGACCAACGAAGAAGTCTGGATCCCCAGGCGCTTCCTCGGCAAGGTATCGCAGGTGGATGAACCGGTCGTGATCGTCGGACTCACCCGGGAGTTGGAGTCCCGCTCCGGGGCGGTCGTCCCCCATCACCGCCGGGTCATCGAGATGCCGGTCGCGGTCAACGCGCCTAGAGGGGTTGCGCCGGTGGTGGAACAAGCTGCCCCCGTGGTGAACATCCGCCTCGAACCGGGAGAATCCCGCATCGGGCGGCTCATTCTCGGCGCACTGCTGGTGGGTGTCCTGGCCACCGTCGCTGTTGTGGTGGTGACCAGCCATAGCACACTGCGTCCGCGCATCGTGTTCACCGCCAAGGACCAGGCTTTTTTGGAGCTGCGGTATTCGGACGGCTACTATTCCGTCGTCGAAAAGCTTGGCCCCCCGGCCGAGACGCGCTCCCGGCAGGCGGGTGGCGACATCTTCTACCAGATCCTGGCCTATCCTGACCGCGCCTATTCAGTTGTCCTGATGGGAAGCGACGAGAAGGTACTGCACTATATCGGCGCAGTCGACCAGAACTGGCGCCCGGTTCACCACGTCCGCATCCCGGGCGGAGGCGGCGACTCCGCAGCCCTGCTGCGCAACCTGAAGCGCTTTTAGAACAGAGTATAGAGGAACGGGGCCAGGGCCGAGCCCTGGGCCAGCACCAGCAGCGAGCCGAACAACGCCAGCAGGACGAACAGCGGGATCATCCAGTATTTCTTGCGGTGGCGGACATAGCGCCAGAAGTCGCGCAGCAGTTCCATGGGATCTCTTACGGGCGCGCGGCCAGGGACGTGCCGAGAAGCACAGCCCCGTAACCCAGTATGACGCTTCCCGCCACGTTGAGGAACGCCAGCCAACCCGCGCCGCTGTGGATCGCCCGGTACGTCTCGTATTCGAACGTCGAGAACGTCGTGTACCCGCCCAGGACCCCGACTACCAGGAACAGCCGCCACAGAGGGTCGACGTGCAGTCGTTCTGTGAGCAGGGCCATAACCAGGCCAATACAGAACGAGCCGGTCACATTGACGACGAGCGTCCCCATTGGGAAGCCGGGGCCGTAGCGGGCCATCATGGCGCCGCCGACCAGGAACCGTGCAACGCCGCCGAGTCCGGCTCCGAGAAAGATCACCAGGTATTGTGCCAACCGTGAACCAACTCCTTCGGTGAGGATAGGCTTTCACTATAAGCTCCCTTCCCCCGACCGGCAAACATCCCGAGGCGCCGTTGACGCCACTCCGCCAAGCTGCTAACCTGTAAAGAATTCCCTTTGCTACGGCATCCCTACTAGAATCGACCCCCCTGTCAGTGGAGGCTGGATGAGTCCGAAAGAAGTTTTAGAGTTTGCACAACAGAACGGTGCAAAGCAGCTCGACGTGCGGTTCACCGATATTCCGAGCTTGCAGCACCACATCACATTTCCCATTAGCCAGTTGGATGAGGGCACGTTCGAGTCCGGCTTTGGCATCGACGGATCGAGCATCCGCGGATGGGCGGCGATCAATGAGAGCGACATGCTCCTGATCCCCGATCCGACGACCGCGTTCATGGATCCGTTCGGCGAGACGCCCACGCTGGTCATGAACGGCGACATCATCGATCCGATCACGCGGCAGCATTACGAGCGCGACCCCCGCTGGATCGCCCGCAAGGCGGAGTTGTTCGTGCAGAATTCCGGCATCGGCGACACGGTCTTCATTGGCGCCGAAGCCGAATTCTTCATCTTCGACAACATCCGTTTCGATCAGAACCAGCACTCCGGCTTCTACTTCATCGACGCCGAGGAAGGGCGCTGGAATTCCAGCCGCGAGCACAACAACCTCGGCTACCGGCCCCGCTACAAGGAAGGCTACTTCCCGGTCCCGCCCACCGACCATCACCAGGACCTGCGCAGCGAGATGGTGCAGACCATGATCAAGTGCGGACTCGTGGTCGAGTGCCACCACCACGAAGTCGCCACCGGCGGCCAGTGCGAAATCGACCAGAAGTTCGACAAGCTGCTGCGGTCGGCCGACAACATGATGCTGTACAAGTACATCGTGCGTAACGTCGCCTACCAGTACGGCAAGACCGTGACGTTTATGCCGAAGCCCCTGTTCCAGGACAACGGCAGCGGCATGCACACGCACCAGAGCATCTGGAAGGATGGCGTCCCGCTGTTCGCCGGCGATGGCTATGCCGGTCTGAGCCAGATGGCCCTGTGGTACATCGGCGGCCTGCTGAAGCACGCGCGGGCGCTTTCGGCGATCATTGCACCGACCACCAACAGCTACAAGCGTCTGGTGCCGGGGTACGAGGCTCCCGTGAACCTCGCCTACTCCCGCCGCAACCGCTCCGCCGCCGTCCGCATCCCGATGTACTCCGCCAGCCCGAAGGCCAAGCGCGTCGAGTTCCGTCCGCCAGACCCTTCGGCCAATCCATACCTGGCCTTCGCGGCGATGCTCATGGCGGGCATCGACGGCATCGTGAATAAGGTCGATCCGGGCGATCCGCTGGACAAGGACATCTACGATCTGTCGCCGGAGGAAATGCGCCAGGTTCCTTCGATGCCGGCCTCGCTCGACGAAGCGCTCGATTGTCTCGCCGACGATCATGCCTTCCTGCTCAAGGGCGATGTCTTCACCGAGGAACTGATCGAGACCTACATTACTTACAAGCGGAAGCACGAGGCGGAGGCGGTGCGTCTGCGGCCGCACCCGTACGAGTTCGCACTGTACTACGACATCTAACCTCCCGGCGGGGGACCGGTTCGCGGTTCCCCGCCGTTCTCTGCTCCCGTAGCCATGACGGGCACAATCATTCAGGTCAACGTCTCCCGCGGCGGCCTTCCCAAGCGCCCGATCGAATCTGGCATCGTCACGCCCCTCGGCATCGAGGGAGATTGTTGCGCCCATCCGAAAATCCACGGCGGTCCCATGCAGGCGGTCTTGCTGATCACCGCCGAAACAATCGATGAACTTGCACAGCGGGGATATCCTGTTTCCTACGGTTCCCTTGGCGAAAACCTGACTGTGCGCGGCATCGACCGCCGGTTCCTCCGGTCGGGACAAACGTTTCTCGCCGGGACGGCGCGCATCGAGCTGACCAAACTCAGGACGCCCTGTTCGGCGCTCGACGTCTACGGTCCCGATCTCCAGCGGGAGTTGTTTGACAAGGCCGTGAAACAGGGAGATTTTTCCTCACCGCGTTGGGGCATGAGCGGCTTCTACGCGCGTGTCGTCACGCCTGGATTCGTGAAGGCCGGCGATATAATGGCGCTGGAGGCCGTGTCCGCCTGAATCCACCGAATCCGTCTTCGTCCACCGAAGCAAGAGGTTTGTCCGGCCGGCTCGACGCCGCCCTCGCCCATGCTCCCGACAGGCATCTCGCCGAGGTTTACCTCGAGCGGCTGCGCGACGAGCGCCCGGACATGTTTGACCGGATCACGTCGTCACCCCGCGCCCTCCGCCTCCTGGCAGCGACCTTCTCCCACAGCCGGTTTCTCTCCGATGAGGTGCTGCGCGTGCCCGAGTGGATCGAGCAACTGGCAGCGACCGGCGAAATCAACCGGGTGCTGTCGGCCGAAGAATACGAGACGCGCCTCACTCGCTATCTTGCCGAGCACTGCAAGACGGTGAGCGTCGCGGTCGCCCTCGCCAGGTTCCGTCGCCGCAAGATTCTGCGGATCATGCTTCGTGACGTCCTTGGGCTCGCGACGCTTTCCGATGTCGCAGAGGAACTGTCGAACCTGGCCGACGCCATCCTCGAACTCGCTTACCGGACGGTGCGGACGGAGTTGGTGGCGCAGCACGGGGCGCCCCGCTTCACCTCGGAAACCGGTGATCTCCGCGAGTGCGGATTCGCCGTCATCGCCCTCGGAAAGCTGGGCGGCAAGGAACTCAACTACAGCTCCGACATCGACCTCATGTTTGTGTATTCCGGAAACGGCGATACGGACGGAGGCGATTCCATCTCGAACAAGGAGTTCTTCAAGAAGCTCGCGAACCGCTACACCACCCTGCTGTCGACCTATACTCCACAAGGCCTCTGCTACCGCGTGGACCTGCGCCTGCGCCCGGACGGACGTTTGGGCGAGCTATGTCTTTCCCTCGACGGCATGAAGGACTACTACGCCAACCGCGCGCGCGACTGGGAACTCCAGATGATGATCAAAGCGCGCGTGGCCGCCGGCGACCGCAAGCTCGGACGCAGGTTGATCGGCTTCGTCGAGCCGCTTACCTACCGCAGCACGCTCGACTTCCGCGCGATCGAGGCTGTGTCGGAGGCGCGGCAGCGCATCGGCGAGAAACTGGCCGCGCGGCAGGCTGCGCAGTCCCTGTCCGCGGGTGGAACCATTGACGTGAAGCTTTCGCCCGGCGGGATTCGCGACATCGAGTTTCTCGTCCAATGTCTCCAGCGCCTGCACGGTGGCCGCGAACCCTGGGTCCGTCACGGCGGCACGTTGTTCGCGTTGTTCCGCTTGCGGGATAAAGACCTGCTCTCTGGCGCCGAATACTCCCGGCTCGCTTCCGCCTACCAGTTCCTGCGCACAGTTGAGCACCGGCTCCAGTTCGAGGACGATCGCCAGACGCACGCACTGCCGCACGACGGCACAGCGGTCGAGACCCTTGCCCGCAAGATCCCGCCGGGAGCTGACGGCGAGCCCTTTACCGCCGAGCGGCTCGTCGTGAAAGTCAACGCGTACCTTGCCGATGTCCGGGAGATCTACGAGCGCGTCATCCACGCCAATCGCCCGGCCTATCACGCTTACTACTCCTTTAAGCCGCAGGAAGAAGTGCAGCAGGAAGCCGCCGTCGAACCGGCACAGGAAAGCACCCCCGACCCTCCTCCCAGCAACCTGATCCGCTTCCTCGATCAGAAGGCCCCGGGCCTTGCCGCTGCGCTCGTGCGGCGCCGCTTGCTGCGCGGCCGCGAACGGTTCGAACCGTTCCTGGAAAAGGTGGTCGCCTCACCCGAGTTGCTGGCGTTCCTCGACGGAAATTCCGAGGTCGCCGACTGCACGATTGAGCTGTTTGAGCACAGCCAGCACTACTCGGACACCCTGAGCCGCCACCCGGAAATGGTGCGGGCCCTGGACATCGCCCAGCCGTGGAGCATCGGCAACGTCCCGCTCGACGCTCAGGATCTGCGGCGCTTCTTCCACCGCCAGATGCTGCGCATTCAGGCCGAGAGCATCCTCCGTGCCGAGCCCATCTTCGACACGCTGGCCCGGACCTCGCAACTCGCTGACGCCATCATCCGGGCAGCCTACCGGATCGCGCTCGCGCGGCGCCCGCCCTCCGCCCTGACATCCAGGAGTTACCAGCCGGGCAGCCAGTTGATGGTGGTTGCGCTGGGCCGTCTGGGAATGGGCGAATTCGATGTCGCCTCGGACGCCGACCTCGTGTTCGTCCTGCCGGACGAGGACGCGGCGGAACTCGAGTTCTGGACCGGCGTCGCGTCGGGAATCATCGACGTGGTGAGCGCCTATACCGGCGCCGGCGCCATGTTCGCCGTCGATACCAGACTGCGGCCCAACGGTCGGGAAGGCGCGCTCGTGCAAACTGAGTCGAGCTTTCGCGATTACTTCGCCACGCGTGCGGAAGCCTGGGAAGGCATCGCGTACATGAAATCGCGTGGGATCGCCGGAGACTTGGCGCGAGCGGAAGAGTTCCTCAGCACCCTGCAACAGGTCGACTGGCGCCGCTACGGACAGAGCGGCCGGTCTCGCGCCGAGCTGGCGCAAATGCGCGCCCGGCTCGAGAAGGAGCAGGGCGAGAAGAATCCGCTCAAGGCCGGCCGCGGCGGCTACTACGACATCGATTTCGCCCTGATGTACTTGCGCCTGAAGAGCGCGGGAATCTACTACAAGTTCCTGAACACGCCGCAGCGCATCGATGTCGTCGAGAAGATGGGCCATCTTGAGCGCGAGGACGCGGCCTTCCTGCTTGACGCGGCGACCTTCTACCGCGCCCTCGATCACGGCCTGCGCGTCAAGACCGGCCAGTCCACCGGCACGCTGCCGGCGGCTCAGGCGAAGATGGATTCGCTCACCGCGCTGGTCGCCCGCTGGCTGCCGGGGCAGTATCGGGAAGGCCCGCTCCAGGAGCGCCTGCGCCAGATCCAGAACCGCACGCGCCGGTATTTCGACCGCCTGTTTGGCTAAACTGGGAAAGATATGCGCAACTCCAAGGCGGCCGGGCTGGTCTGCCTCTTGTCGCTGGCCGGCGTGGCCTCCGCCACGGAGCGTAGCGCTCCCCTGATCGACCGGGCCTTCGAGCGCCTGTATAACTTCGACTTCGCCGCTGCCCAGAAAGCGCTGGATCAGCACATCGCTGCCAATCCCAAAGATCCCCTGGGTCCCGCGATGAAGGGCTCGGCATATCTGTTCTACGAACTCGACCGGCTCATGGTTCTGGAGAGCGAGTTTTTCGCCGACGACAAGAAAATTGCCGACAAGAAGAAGTTGAAGCCGGATCCCGAGATCCGCAAGAAACTGTTCGCCAACATCGACCGGGCGCGCGCCATCGCCGAAAAGCAGTTGGCCTCGAAACCGGAGGACACCAACGCCCTGTTCGCGATGTGCATCAGCTACGGCGTCGAGACCGACTACACCGCGCTCGTGGAGAAGCGGCAGATGGCGAGTCTGTCCGGCGTCAAGAAGTCCACCGAGTACGCTCACCTTCTCTTGAAGGTAGACCCGGGCTTCTACGATGCGTATCTCAGTACCGGATTAACGGAGTACCTGATCGGCAGCCTGCCGTTTTTCGTCCGCTGGTTCGTCCGGGTCGACGACATCGACGGCAGCAAAGAGAAGGGCATCCGTAACGTCGAGTTGACCGCGCGCCGCGGGAACTATCTGAAGCCGTTCGCCAAGGTCCTGCTGGCGATCGTGCACATCCGCGAGAAGCAACCCACCAAGTCCCTTGCGCTGCTCGAGGAGTTGGCGGCCGAGTTCCCGGAGAATCCGTTGTACCGCAAGGAGCGTGACAAGGTCGCCGAAGGGCTCCGGACCGGCAAGCTCAGGGACCGAGGATAGCAGCCCATGCGGCAGTCGCTGCTCGATCTGACGCCTGAGAGGCGGATCTTCACCGTCGGCGAGCTGACCGAAGAGATCCGCGAAGCCCTTGACCGGTCGCTGGGCGATGTCTGGGTTCGCGGCGAAATTTCCGGGGTCAAACTGGCGGCCAGCGGGCACTACTATTTCACACTCAAGGACACCGCCGCCCAGGTGCGCTGTGTCTGTTTCCGCGGGACGCACCGGTTTCTGAAGTTCAAGCCGAAGGACGGCCTGGCCGTGCAGGCACGCGGCCGCATCGACGTCTACGCCGCCCGCGGCGAGTATCAGCTTCTGGTGGACTGGCTCGACCCGGTTGGACACGGTGCCCTGCAACTGGCGTTCGAGCAGTTGAAGAAGCAGCTCGCCGCCGAAGGGCTGTTTGACGCCGCGCGCAAACGCTCGCTGCCGCGCATCCCATGGCGCATCGGGATCGTGACCTCGCCCCGCGGCGCGGTCATCGCAGACCTGACTGGAATCCTCATCCGCCGTTTCCCCGGTCTGCAGATCCGCCTCTATCCGGCGCTCGTCCAGGGCGAAGGCGCGGTGGACGAAGTCTGCCGGGGCATCGCTTGGTTCAGTCACAATCCCTGGGCGGATGTAGTCATCGTGGCGCGCGGCGGCGGTTCCATCGAGGATCTCTGGACGTTCAACGAAGAGGCCGTGGCCCGCGCAATCGCCGCCTGCCCGGTTCCCGTTGTGTCCGCCATCGGCCACGACACCGACTTCACGATCGCCGACTTCGTGGCTGACCTGCGCGCCCCAACGCCGTCCGCCGCCGCGGAACTGGTCGCGCCTGAGCGGCGAGCACTGCTCGAAAGCGTTGCTGCACTTGCCAACCGCCTGGCGCATCATGCCCGATATCGGATCGCGCTCACCAGCCAAAGACTGCACCGGATCGGGACGGAGAAGGCGCGCCGCGTCGTCGAACGCGCCATCGGACTTGCGCTCCAGCGGACCGACGACCTGGAATTGCGGGCGCGGGATTCTGTCCGGTCGCTCGTGATTGCCTCGCGGAAGCGCTGGTCGGCGGTCGATTCCCGTCTGCGCGAGCAAGACATGCGTCCCCGCCTCGAACGCAGCCGGGCGCGCCACGAGGCGTTGTCGAAGGCCGCCGCCGCCGCTGTCCGGGGCCGCCTCGCGGAATCCCGCCGCCGGCTCGATCTCGCCGAGGCCCGGCTCGCCCAGTTGTCTCCGGTTTCCATCCTCGATCGCGGCTACGCCATCGTCAGTACAAGGAGCGGGGCGATTGTGCGCGATGCCGCGGCCGCGCCCGCACGGAGCGAAATTGCGGTCCGCTTGGCTACAGGCCGTTTGCGTGCCCGCGTCCTGGCTGAGAAATGAGCGATTACCCAGACGAGCTGGAACGGATTGTCGCCGAGTTGAACCGCGCCGCCCCGGCGCCGCGCGAAGAGCCGTCCCCCGCGGCGCGCGCGGCGGGTCTGGCCGCTCTCGACCGCTTGCTCGGCCTGGCGGCGCGCCAGGAGGCTTCCGACGTCATCCTGGTCGCCGGACTCGGGCCCGTGCTCCGGGTCAACGGCTCGCTGACCCAGCCGGTCGGTCCGCCGCTCAGCGCCTCCGACGTCGCCACACTGCTGCAGCCGCTCCTCGACCGGCGGCGCCAGGACCTCCTCGACCGCCACCGCTCGCTCGACTTCTGTTTCTCACGCGAGGGGCTCGGCCGGATCCGGGCCAACGTCCACCACCAGCGCGGGACGCTCGCCGCCACTTTGCGGCTCCTGCCGGCCGAGGCGCCGACCATCGAGTCGCTCCACCTGCCACCTTCCCTCGAACGGTTCACCTCGTTGCGGCACGGTCTGGTGATCGTCACCGGCTCGACGGGCTCGGGCAAGAGTTCCACGCTCGCGGCGCTGGTCGGCCGGATCAACGCGACGCGGCGCGTCCATATCGTCACGATCGAAGACCCGGTGGAATTCCAGCACGCCAACCGGCAGTCCGTCGTGGAACAGATCGAAGTCGGCCAGGACACGCCGGACTTCCCGTCGGCGCTTCGCAGCGTCCTGCGCCAGAGCCCCGACGTCATCCTGGTCGGTGAAATGCGAGACGTTGAGACCATGGCGACGGTGCTGACAGCGGCGGAGACCGGGCACCTCGTGTTCTCAACTCTCCACGCCAACGATGCTCCGCAGGCGATCTCGCGCATCCTCGACGCGTTCCCCGCTGATCATCGCGGGCCGATCCGCCAGCAGCTTTCCCTCGCTTTGGCCGGTGTGATCGCGCAGCAACTCGTCAGCGCGCGCGCCGGGTCCGGCCGCTACCCGGCGGTCGAGATCCTGCTCGCCACCGAAGCCGTCCGGCACCTGATCCGCAAAGGTGAGGAACACCAGTTGCGCTCGCAGATGCTGATGGGCCGTTCCGAGGGCATGGTGACGATGGAACACTCTCTGGCGGAACTCGCGCGCGCCGGAAAGATCGCCGGAGCGTAGTCACAGCTTCGCGGCGCAGTCCTCCGCCTCTGCCGCCAGCCGCTCCACAAGTTCCGCCAGTAGTGCCTGCCGGTGCCCCGTTTCGGCGTGCAACACTAAGTACGGATTCATGACCGTCGCCCGCAGCACGAAGATCCCGAGTTTCGCGTACTCCTCGGCGTCGACTCCCGCACGCTCGAGCAAACCCGCCACGGAATGCTCCGAGTACTGCGGCCGGTGGAACCGGGTCCGCGACAGGAAGAAAGGCTGCGAGTAGGAATAGTCCCGCTCGCCCAGCTCCGCCTGAATTGTGAACTTCTGGTACACCAGCTCCGCCAGCCGGTTCATTCGGCTGAGCGATCTGCATCCACGCTCATGCACCAGGAAGCAGATCATGTTCGTATCCGGCGCGTGCACGGTCACGGGGACGAAATGCGTGCGGCGGACCTCGCGGTTCGCGCGGCAGGACTGGTCCCAGTGGACCAGCCGTTCGTACAATTCGCGCGCGGCCAGCAACGAAGCCCGCATGATTTCGCCATATCCGCTGCGGTCGGGCGGAATCAAACGATGGGACAGCCAGCATGAGGCCGCCGCCGCTCCCGGCTTCGAACCCTCCAGAATGTAGGGCCCCACGGTGGTGGGCGGATGATGCGCGCGCGCGGATGCATCCGGCGCCGTCGTTGCCGTGATGTAGGGCGCTTCCTGCACCAGGAACAGCCGCACGCGGTCATTGCGGAAGGCCGCCACGCCGCACGGGTAGGGCACGTAGCCCATCTTGTGCGGATCGATCGTGACGGACTCCGCCTTGGGAATCGCGAGAAAGGCGCTCGCCACCTCCCGGCTGCCCCAACGCATGTGGACCGTCCGCCGGTAGCTCTTACGCTTGAGTTCCAGGTCGCGCGAGACAAACCGGTTCACATCCGCGATCCGGTCCTCGAGTGGGGCATCGGAGCGCGGCGCCCGCTCCGGCCCGGGGACGAACAGAGATCGAAGATAGCCGGCCCACGCGGCATCGACGTGCAGCCAGAAGCTCTCTCCGCGGCCGCTTTCAAGACGTTCGCGGAAGGAGACAATGCGGTGAATCGGATCCACCGCGCCCTCCTCGGTCGTGCCCGCTATCCCGACGACCGCCAGAGGCAGCAGGCCCCGGTCCAGCGCCAGGTCCACCTGGGACTCGAGATGGCGCATATCCATGCGGAACATCCGGTCGACGTCGACGAGAAAGACCTGGTCCCGCCCGATACCCAGCACATCCGCCGCCTTGACAATGCTGTAGTGCGCCGTGCCCGCGACGAACAGGGCCGGCGGAGCAACGGCGTAGCAGGGCGCCGTCCCCGCCGCGGCGATCGCCATCCCGGTCTCTTCAATCAGTCGCCACACCCTGCCCGCGACCTCTCCTTCCTCACACGCATGCCGGTGGCGGAACATGTCGAACAGGCGCGGCAGAAGAAACGTGGCTTCGTTCGGGCGCAGGGACAGACAGCGCCGGTCGTCGAGTTCCGCCAGGGGCACGGCCTTCGCTTCGCCGGGAATCTTGACCGTGAGGGGCAATTCCGCGGCGATGGCTGCCCGTTTAGCGGCCAGCGGGAAGTAGCGCACTGTCCGGGCTACCCAGAGCGCTTCCAGATTCGCCACCGTCCCGCCGCTGGTGATGTGCGCCCATCCGAATTCCTTCCGCGTTTCCCGATGGGCCCCACCGTCCGGTGGAGGCAGGTAGCCCAGCATCCGGAGGATGTCCCGCGAGACTTCCAGCTCCCATTCCACCGTGACCGGCGCCGCTTCCGGAGTCACGTTGTTGGGGTTGTAGAGCATACCCGCGAAATAGCCGAGGACTGACGGCACCGTCTGGTCGCTCAACATGTGGGCGACGTAGCGCGGACTGTAGAACGGAAAGTGACGCTTGAGACCGGCCAGCATCTCGCTGAGCTGCTGGAACAGCGCGTCGCTCCAGTCGAGGGACTCACGGCGCATGTGCTGCGTGATCGTGATTTCATCAGAGGGAAAATAATTGCGGCGCCAGTGAAAGTAGTCGCGGAGGATGTAGAGCATCATCTCCTCAACCAGGCTGGCGTTCTCCGCCTTTGGACCGAGGAACCAGGCGCCGATCTGCTTCGTGGGAGTGCGGTCGCCGTCCATTTCTTTCAGGTTGTCACAGAAACTGCTTAATCGGGTTCCGGGGAGCCTGTGGAATTCCGGCGGACCGGCCGATAAGTTCCACGAGAGGAGAACAACACCCCCCCGGCAATGCAATCGGATGGGACCGTCAACCGTGGTGCGCCGTTGAGCGCCGAGGCGTTGGCCGCTATGCCCGAGCATTTGGCGAGCGCCTGGAGTGAGAGCGTCCGGACCCTGGAGCCGCAGGCAGCGGTCCTGGTAGTGGACGACCACGACGTGAGCCGGCGGCTCTCCGTCGCGATCCTCGAGCGCGAGGGCTTCGAGGCACTCGCGGTTCAAAACGGCTTTGAGGCACTGGACCTGCTCGAGCGGCGTCTGGTGGATCTGGTCTTGCTGGATCAATCCATGCCCGGGATGGACGGGCTGGAGTGCTGCCGGCGGATCCGGGCCAACCGGCGGACCAGCCTCGTGCCGGTGCTGATGGTGACGAGCCTCCGCGTGGAAGACCACGAAGACGATGCCGTTGCCGCTGGCGCGGACGAACTGCTGAGCCGTCCCTTCACCCCCGAGACCCTCCGCATTCGGGTCCGGACGATGCTGCGGCAGAAATCGGTGATCGACCGGCTGGAGGAGGCCGAATCGATCCTGTTCGCCCTGGCAACCGCCGTCGAGCAGCGGGACCCCTGCACGTCGGGACACTGCGAACGCCTCGCGATGTACGCGGTTTCGCTCGGTACGGCGATGCAACTGCCGCACCCGCAGTTGCTGGCTCTGTATCGCGGCGGCTACCTGCACGACATCGGCAAGATCGGAATCCCCGACTCCATTCTGTTCAAGCCTGGCCCTCTGAACAACCAGGAATGGCGCGTGATGAAGACGCACACCCTGCGGGGGGAGGAGATCTGCCGTCCGATGAAGTGCCTCCAGCCGGTCCTGCCGGTGATCCGCGGCCACCACGAACGCTGGGATGGCTCGGGCTATCCGGATGGTCTGCTTGGTGACGAGATTCCGCTCCTGGCGCGGGTCATGCAGATCGCCGATGTCTTCGACGCGCTCACGACGGAGCGTCCGTACAAGGCGGCGCTTACCACCCGAGAAGCCCTCCGGGTGATGCAGCATGAAACCGATGCCGGCTGGCATGACCCGGCCCTGGTCGAGTTGTTCGAGTGCTTGCCCCATGACCTGCTCCGGGACACCGCGCATCGCGACTCGACCGGCTGGAACTCGATGGACGCGATGCGCGATTCCCTCGACCGCCTGCGCCGCGCTGTCGGATAGCGATTCTGGTATACTGCAAAAACACGGCCAGGTAGCTCAGCTGGTAGAGCGCAGCCCTGAAAAGGCTGGCGTCGGCGGTTCGATTCCGTCCCTGGCCACCACTCATTTCAAACACTTACGTCGAGTCTGCTCCTCAACCCCGTCCTCCTGGAGTCCAAACGGAGTCCGACTCCACCGCTTCCGACTGGTTCTTCTAACTCGTCTCTTATCAATCAGTTGGTACGCGTGGTACGCATGGTATGCGTCTTTTTGTTGTTCGCTGCTCAGCGGAGAAATTCACTCGTCTTATATGGCACCCGTCCCGCCCTGCCCCCGAGCCGAAAGAGGATTGCGAAGGCGGCTTGCGCGGGCGGGGCAGACGGAAGAACTTCCCGGCCACGCTATTGTGTAAATGGGTACGGCATTGTGTAAATGGGTACGGCGTGGACCTCCTACGTTCAAAGGGCGCGGTCGTGGGGTGGTCGGGCCGGACGTGGTGTTTCTGCGCACGGGTTGCCGGGCGCCCCGCGTCGCCGAGGTGGGCGTGCTCGACGAGTCGCACAACCTCCGGCTGCACCTGACGCAGCACTCGGTGTCGTCATGACTCGCGCGAGCGCAGGTGAGACGGAACGGTCGGGGGACCCCGAGATTCGAGCGCACGGAATCGGCACGAATGGTAGGGCGGAAGGAATCCATGAACCTCGTCGTCGGGGCCACCGGAATGGTCGGCACGGAGATTTGCCGTTTGATCGCAGCGTCCGGCAGACCGGTTAAGGCCCTCGTGCGTGCCTCATCCGCTGCGGCAAAGGTCGAGAACCTCAAAGCGTCTGGGCGCAACCGTCGTCCAAGGCGATGCGCGATCGGGGCTCGCTCAAAGCCGCTTGCTCCGGGGTGAGCGCAGTCATCAGCACAGCATCGGCCATGCCCTTCGCCTACACGCCGGGCGAGAATACCCCGCCACGCACTGACCAGGACGGACGCTTGAGCCTCATCGATGTGGCGCTCGAAGCAGGCGTACAACAGTTCGCGTACACCTCCTTCCCTCCGATGGCGGCCTCGTTCCCGTTGCAAGATGCCAAGCGCGCGGTAGAATCGCGCCTGCGCGACAGCGGGCTGATGCACACCATCCTGCGGCCGACCTACTTCACCGAGGTCTGGCTGAGCCCGTCGGCGGGATTCGATCACTCCAACTTCAAGACTACCGTCTATGGAACGGGTGAGAACGCCATCAGTTGGATCTCATTCCGGGACGTGGCCCAATTCGCCGTGGCCAGTCTGGACAATCCCGCTGCCCGGAACACGACGTTGGAGCTCGGCGGGCCAGAGGGTCTCAGTGCCCGCAACGTGGTCAAGATCTTCGAAACGGTAGGCGGCAAGGCCTTCGAAGTGACGCTGGTCCCAGTCGAGGCACTGGAAGGCCAACTCGCTGGGGCGACGGATCCGATGCAGCGATCGTTTGTCGCGCTAATGCTCGGGTATGCCACTGCCACGGCGATTGACATGACCTCCACGCTGAAGACCTTCCCTCTGAAGCTAAGGACCGTGGAGTCGTATGCGCGGAGCATCATGCTGTGAGCGCCGAGGCGCCGCCTGCGGCCCCCCAACGCCTGTTGTGCGAGTAGCATGCGGAAGCGGTGTTCTATGTCGGAATCTGGATTGGCGCCGCGATCTGCACCCGAACGGGCGTGTAGATGTCCACGTTTCCGTTCACGGCGCGAATCGAAACGATCAGGGAGTAACGCACAAGCCGGTTATATCGCTCATGTGCCGGATTCTCTTTCCACCAACCTCCGACTGGATAGACGCCTATTGCCGAACGCTGAGCGAGATCGACCGCGGTGCCGCGCCAGTAGTCGGAATGAACCGAACCAGCATCCCTCATCCTGCCGAGCAGCCAATTGTCGGGCCCGCCATCCATGGCCCCGATTCCTTCTTCTTCAGCCGCAACGGCCGCGTTGATCCGTTGGCGAAAAGCATCGACTGATTCGAGGGATCGCTTTACGGCGAACCGAAGGCCGTGCGATGGGTATCGATGGCGACGGAGCCAACCACGCTCGCCGGGGTTCGGCTCCACGAAGTACGAGAGGGTGACACGTAGTTCAACTTCGGTCTCGGCCAGTTGCTCCAGTTCCGTTCGCGGCCACGGCAACTGGTGAAGGTTCATGTGGCGGCTCTTGACCTTGCCGTCTTCTTCGTCCTTCCAGAGTGGCTGCAGTGTGTCCTCTGCGATCAACGTCAGGTCGTTCAGCGAGCTGAAGACAGCGCGTTCATAGCTGGGGACGCCATACCCGTACTTCCTGAGGACGATCTTTCTCTGCTCCTCGGATGGGTTCGCTCCTAGTTGCTCCCGCATGGCGGGCGTCCATTCCGCCGAGTGAACGATCAGCGCACGAATGGTTTCCGGCCATCGATCAGGTGCGGATGCGATGATCTTGCCGGCCAAGTTCCCGGCCATTGCCGTTGCCGCGCTCGTGTCGCGAAAGATGTCAAAGTGGCGTGTTGTTGGATCGTGGTAAGTCGTCAGCAGGCCGAGATCATCCGGACAATCGCACTGATCGCCGAGGGCTGCCCAGTTCCCGCCTTCGAGGACAACATCCGGTTTGATTGGCCACTTCTTGTCCCACATCAGCGAGGTGCGGCTCGTCGGTGACAAATCCCCAACCGGCGAAACCGGTTCCCAACCGGCATAGGTTGGGTCGACGAGGATGGCTTTCTCGGTACAGGCTCCAACCGTGATCACGTTCCATGCTTGCGCAGGGTTCTCGATCGGCTCAGTCTCGTTTCTCGCTGGATAGTCCACCTTTGACAACCCCTCACGGATGTTCCCGGCCGAGATGAGCACCAGCCTTGGGGTCTTGCCGTCTCCAAAGGAGAGCTGGTCAATTGCGGCAGACCAAGACGAGGGGCGGCCTCGGTCGTTCTCGACGTCGCTCGTAACTGCCATGCAAAATGCGCGGCGGCGGTCAGGTTCCTGCACCTCAACCCGCGCAATCGACTCCAAGGTGATGGCACCATACAGCCTGGGCTCGTTCTCACCGACGTCGGGCAAGACCTTGACGGACTCAAGTACGTGCGTGAGCGACACGGCTCCGTTGCCTGCGAGCAGCGGCATGAGATCACCGTAGAGCGCCGCCCCTGCCATGTTTGTACCGTGCCCCCGGGTGTCGCCGCCTGGCCATCCCGGATCATAGACGTGGACATCCGCTGCATCGAGAGCCGGTGCGAGCAATGGGTGCGCCTGGGTGACGCCAGTATCGAGGATGCACACGGCCACGTCGGTAGATTTAGGTCCGTTGAGCCGGCCGACGAGATCCGTTGCCCAGGCCGCCTGTTCGACATTTGACCATCGCACGAAGAGCGATGGCGAATCCTTCGCGCGCCGGATCTCGGCGATCGCGTCGCTGTTCAGAAACAAACGCGCTATTGTGATCTCATCGCCGAAGACCAAACGCACCTGCCGCTCGGGAATGCAAGCCGGTGCTGCTGGACCGGCACATCGAGTCGACGAGCAACTGTGTCGAACGTGGCGGCATGGGCTTGTCGAATCCAAAGTTCCCACCAAATCTGCTCTCCAACACCGGGCAATAAGGCGGGATCATCGGTGAAAAGAGATCGCACCGCCGCCAGGGCGATGTTCTGAATGCGGGCAATGAGCGGCTCGTTCTTCGGCCTGCCCTTCCTCGTCTGCTCGGACCGATAGGCCTCCACCTTCTTCAGAAAATGATCGACGGCCGAGTCTGGCACGAAGACGGTTGCTAGTGCTGGGCTTTCATCGGAAGCCTGGCGCACGGTCACTAACTCGATGTGTTTGACCCGGTTCTCAAGTAACTCCACGGCTTCTTCTGATCCGGGCGGGATCTCAAACTCAAGGTAGAAGCCAGGCGTGCCGGCGGCAAGATCTGGGTCCCGCTCCTGCCGCCTGACGGCGGCGGCTGCCATCGCGCCCGCGAGCGCATGTCCCAGCGTCTCGGCGTGTCCTGCACGATCTCGCTGTGGGAGTTTGCGGCCGCCGCCCCGCCGTTTGCTGGTGTAGGGCTCTGCTGCGCCGCTGCCCCGCAGGTACAGATGCGGCAGGTCGTGCGGGTATTCAGGCATCTATCGGGCAGCCGCCTTGCGTTCTTGAATGGCAACCAGAAGTGCTTCTGTTGTGATTCGAGTCGACCCTCGGAGGACAGCTTTCTTGGCTGCTTCTTCGCTGGCACGCGCAAGATCAGAATGGCTTAAACCAGCAACTTCTGGCAGAACCCGCGACCATTCGACATCCGAGGCCTGGAACATGGCTAGCTTCCGCTGAAAGACCTGTTGAACCACCTCGGCAGCCGGGAGCTCGTATTCCAGCACGTCGTCGAATCGCCGGAATAGCGCACGGTCCAGCATTTCGGGGTGATTCGTCGCTGCGACAATCAGGCTCTGGGACGAGTCCTTCTCAAGCAATTGGAGGAAGGAGTTTAACACTCTTCGAATCTCGCCGACGTCATTTGTCTGGCTGCGGTGCGCGCCAAGCGCATCGAACTCGTCGAACAGATACACGCCCTGAGTCTGCCGGATCGCTTCAAAGACCGCCCGTAGCTTCGACGCAGTCTCGCCCATGAACTTTGTAATGAGGCCCTCGAGCATGATTGTGAACAAGGGCAAGTGCAGTTCACCGGCGAGAGCCGACGCAGTCATCGTCTTCCCGGTTCCGGGCGGCCCGACGAACAAGAGCTTCCTTCGGGGAGTCAATCCATGTTCGCGGAGCTTCTTCTGCTGTCGGTGTTCCAGAAGCACGCGATTAAGCCGATCGAGCAACGCTTCAGGCAAGGCCATATCGCCCAAGCGGGCGCTCGGGCTCTGAACAGACAGGAGGTTCGCAAGCTCACCCCGAGGCTCAAGGACAATCAACTGGCCTGGACGGTTCTCGACTGCGGAAGGGCGCCGCTTGGCCTCGTCGATCAGGTCTCGCAGTTGCTGGGCGAGGGTTGTGTGGCCCAGGCGCGCCTCATGAGCAGCCGCTTGCATGGCCACCGACAAAAACTCCTTGTCGTCGCCATCAAGGTGGCTCCGTAGCAGCGCCATCATGTGCCGTGCCGTGCTCATGGTTCAACCGACCCGTGCCCGGGAACTGCTAATGCTTCCGCGCCTCGTCAACCACCGTCCGGCACTAGAACCCGGCACTAGAACTATGATACGGTCTTTCACGCCGCACAGCAGGGAGTCCGAGCCGACCAGCGCGGTAGGATCGGTGCTGATCTGCCTGCGGAGGGAAGATTCCTGGTTTCGTCTCGCACCGGCGGCGGGTCGTTCGTTTCACTGCAAGGCCATTTTCAGCATTTGCTGAAAAGCCGCATCACATCGCACGTGGGCATCGTGGTCGTGTCAGACCTTCCGAGGGCGAGTACAAGCGCGCGCCGATCTTCCAGCAGATTTCTCCGGGATTGTCTCGCGCCGTGAAAGACACAACGCAGGAACGTCAAAGCGTCCCGAATGCCGTGCGAAGAATCGTCGTCAACGACAATGACCTCAGGCAAGCCCCAAGCGTTCGGAAAGGTAGCCCTTCCCCACACCGGGCTCGCCGGGCGCGGCTCGCGACCGACACGAACCTGCGCGTCTCGCGATTCGCGGTGGTCATCGGCGAGGACTGGGCGCATACGGTACTTCGCTCGAAGTTGAATCCGTCTTCCATCAAACATTGACGAGCGATTCTGTTTTCGGTAAGAATTGAAGAGAGCTTGTGCGAGGTGCCGGGACACCTCGATTCAAAAAACTCGTTCCCGCACTTTGTTCGCCGGATTGCGTCCCCCCGCGTAGGCTGATCAAGCCGGAATCCGTTCAATCGAGCGATCTTGAAGGAGTTGTGCGTTACATGGCATCCGCTCTGGCTGTCCCAGTCTATTCGTCCGACTTCGAGTTGTTGGACCTCATTAGCACCAAGCGTGCCCTTCAACTAGAAGCCCAGGGTGTGGCGAAGGTGGTCCGCCGCAAGGGATACGTCAACCGTGTGATCCTCCATCGGCGTTCAGGCGACCCTCGTCCGCTTGAAGCAGGCGACCACCGCGGTACGGCGTATTCCTTCAAGCAGCGTCTCGGCGACGGGCGTCACTGTTGGAAGCTCCGTCCGCTGCAGGGTGGGTCGTCCGAGTCGACGATTGCGCCCGCGGAACTGCGGCCAGATTTCCACCGAGTTCTGTTGGACTGCATGGTAAGCGAATGAGGTGAGTCCTCCGTTGCCATGGGAGATGGGCTGCTGGTCTGCGACCAATGGACACGGCTTCCTCGATGAACGACCCTGCGCCCGGAACTGATCAGCCCCGACCTTGAGCGCTGGACCGACCGGATGACCATCCGTCCGGGTGCCAGGGAAGCTCTCGAATCCAAGCGCGAACGTGACGCACCGCGACCGATTCGACTACCGGTGGACCAGGAGAGCGCAACGGCGCACGGTTCGTGCAGCAGTCACCGCTTCTCGCGGTTGTGCACCAGGCGATGGAGACAGTCGTCAAGCTCTCCCGCGAGTTCGGATTGACGCCCGCGGCGAGGGCCCACGTAACGGCGATCGAGCCCGACGATGAGATCGATGACCTCGACGCGGCGATGATGCTCGGTCCGAGGGCTGCCGGGGGGAAGGGGAACCCGAAAGATCCAGGGATCTTGAAATGGAAACCATCTTGAGCCTCGAATTCGAAAATCCGCAAGTTTTGGGGAGGGGGGGTCTGAGTGATCGTTGAACAGTGGCCTGTTGAAAAGCCAACACCTTACGCGCGCAACGCCCGCAAGCTGAGCCGAAACGCAGTCGACAAAGTGGCCAGTTCGATCCAGGAATTCGGCTTCCGGCAGCCCATCGTGGTCGACAAAGAAGGCGTGGTGGTCGTCGGTCACACCCGCCTGCTGGCGGCACAGAAGCTTGGGCTCCAGCAGGTCCCGGTGCACGTGGCGAGCGGCCTTACGCCGGCGCAGGTGAAAAGCTACCGGCTGTTGGACAACCGCAGTCACGAGGAGTCGGCGTGGGACTTCGAGCTACTGGGACCGGAACTCGAAGAGTTGAAAGCGCTCGATGCGGACCTCCTGCTGACCGGCTTCGACGAGGCGGAAATCGACCGGCTGCTGCTGGCTGGCCAGGGCGCGGACCCGCGCGAGGACGAAGTCCCGGAACTGCCACGGCAACCTGCCTCGCAGCCCGGGGATCTGTGGATCTGCGGGCGCCATCGGATGATCTGCGGCGATTCGACAGACCCGCAGGCGGTGGCGCGCCTCCTGGGCGACCGGCAGCCGATCCTGATGGTGACCGACCCGCCCTATGGCGTCGAACTGGACATGGAGTGGCGGGATCGCGCTGGGTTGAATGGCTGCGGCCCGGCGGAGGCGAGCTACATGCAAAAGAAGCGGACCGAAGGACACCGCAACGCGACGATCTCCGGCGACACGCGCGCCGACTGGTCCGAAGCATTCGAACTGGTGCCCAGCCTGCAGGTAGCCTACGTGTGGCACGCATCGAAGTTCACCCGCGAAGTGCTGGATGGACTGCTGCGCATCGGGTTCGTTCACCATCAGCAGATTGTCTGGAACAAGGGCCGCGCTGTCTTGACGCGCACGCACTATTGGTTCCAGCACGAACCCTGCTGGTACGTCCGCAAGAAGAATGCGCCGTGGTACGGCAAGGCGGGCGAGAACCGTTCCGTCTGGGACTCGGCGTCGCCGAAGTTCATCATGGGTGGCTCGGGGGAAGAAAAGGTCGATCACCCGACGCAGAAGCCCGTCGAGCTGATGCGGCGCCCGATCCTGAATCACACGCGCCGGGGAGAAATTGTTTACGAGCCGTTTCTCGGCAGCGGGACGACGTTGGCGGCGGCCGAGTTGACCGAGCGCATCTGCTGCGGGATCGAGCTCGATCCGAAGTACGTCGACGTGGTGGTGCAGCGCTGGCAGAATCTGACGGGGAAGACGGCCACGCTGGATGGCGACGGCCGGACATTCGCCGAAGTGGCAGCGGAGCGGGTCGGAGGAACTGCGGCATGAACGGAGAAACGCCCGCCAGAGGGGCGGGCGTGAGGAAGACCGGCGAGGGGCCGCTAGGCGATGCGGTAGGCGCGGTCGCCGCTCTCGGACTTGTAGGACTCGACGGCGAGCCCCATCTTCTTGGTGAGGGCGCCGGAGATGAAGCCGCGGACGCTGTGCGCCTGCCAGCCGGTCGCGGTCATGATGTCGGCGAGGGTGGCGCCTTCCTGGCGGCGAAGGAGATCCAGGACTTGGGCCTTCTTGCTGCCCTCGCGGGCTTGGGACTGGGGCTTGGCCTCCCTCTTCGCGCGGGCCTTCGCATCGCGCTCCTGGATGAGGAGATCGATGTGGCGGGTCTTCGCTGGCACGGCCTGCTTGCCGTCTCGGGACCCCTTGGTCGCCTTGGCCTTCTTCGACGCGTCAGGAGCTGCCTGTGGCGCGGCAGGGGGCGTCAGAGCCTGGATGGTGTGCCAGATCCGCGCGACGGCGGTCTTGCGGTCGGTGAACTTCTTGACCGGCTTCAGGTCGCCGAAGGGCGGGACGCCAGCGAAGCTGTTCCAGATCTCGACGAAGCGGCCGACCGGCCACTGGCTGGCGAGCTTGGCGAGTTCTTTCTCGGTGGTGAATCGGGCTTGGCCAGCGGGGATTGCTTCTCCGGCGGCGTAGGCGGTGATCGTGTTGTCGGTGTCGATGGTAAACGTCGTCATGATCGTGGTCCTTTCCTATTCGTGATTCCGTGGTTCGTGGAAGTATGCGTCCTTGCCGTCGCGGCGGTCGCGGATCTCTTGCAGCGCGCCACCGAGAAGGTTGCGCGCGTCTCGTTTGCCAAGCCGGTCCAGTTCCTCGATCAAGCCAGCGATCTCGGCCAGGATCTGTTTCTCGGTCCGCTCGACGGTTCGTTTGGTGGCTCTGTTCCGCATCGCGACTCCTCAGAACTCGAGGCCCTTCGCCCTGCAGGCGCTGAAGTCGCCCAAGCTGGCGAGGACGTAGGCGAGTTGCTCGTTGATCCGTCCGAGGTCGCCGGCGTAACCCCAGTGGGTGGGCTCGGCGGCCTGCTGCTTCTTGTGGGCGGCCAGGCAGCTGGCGATTCGCTTCAGCAGATCCTGCGCCTCGGCGTGGCGTTCGGCGTAGCAGGCGGCTGCGGTGTGTTTGGTGGCTTGTGCTTTGGTTCTCATTGCATGACCATTCATCACTCAGGTCGGAAACACGATCAAGCGAAATCTGCGCGGTGGCAGGATCTTTATTACGCGTGTTTTCAAAAGGTTGCAAGCGTGCAGTCAGGATTCTGAGCACAGAATGGGACAACGAGGACCGATTCCAAAGCCGAGTGCGATTGAACGGGCGGAGGGCTACCCTGGGAAGCGCGCGACCAACCGCCGGGAGCCGAAGCCGCGGGAGGTCGTCCCGCGCTGCCCAGCGCATCTCGATACGATTGCGCGGCGCGAATGGCGGCGCCTGGTCCCGATCCTCCGCCGCATGCGCGTGCTGACCGAAGCGGACGAGATTCCGCTGGCGAACCTGTGCATCACGTACTCGACGTTGATCCAGGCACAGACCAAGCTGAACGAGACGGGGATCCTGTATAAGGGCCCGAGCGGCTACGTGCAGCAGTCGCCGGTGCTGTCGATCATCCGGCAGTCGATCGAAACGCTGAACCGGCTGTCGCGGGAGTTCGGATTGACGCCGGCGGCGCGGACACGGATCATGATGCAGGACGAGGCTCCCCGCATCGACATGGACGCGATCATGGAGGAGTTGTCGCGGCCACGGACCGATACGGCACGGTTGATGTAGGGGAGGGTGGGGACATGGCTGACCAGGTTGCCCGTCATGTCTTGGCAGCCGCCGGAAACGGGTCTCTCGGTGCCGGCCCAACCGTTATCGCCGCGACAGACACCACCACGTCACCCCTCAGAATCCGCGGCCGCGGCTCCAACCTCGCCGACAGCACGTTGCTCGAACTCACCGCCAGCGGTGAACTCATCCTCGCCGGCGGTGCCGGCAACGGCTACCGCTTCGCCGACCTCGGTGCCGCCAACAACCCCTCCGGTTGGTCCGGAGTCATCAAGGTGAAGACTCCGTCCGGTTCCACCTTGGGCTACATTCTTCTCTACACCAGCCCTTAGGGTCCCTATGTTGTTGAATCTAAACCACCGTACTTGCCAATCGTGGCGCGTCTGCCTTGACGAGATTTTACATCAGTTTACCTTGATGGCGTGCCTACACTTGATATAACATTGGATGACGCGAGTTTACATCTATGCCTGTCGATATCGCGGGCCAGAGCTACTATGCCCTCACCGAGGTTGCGGAAGAACTTCGCGTAACGCGTCAGTCCCTCTGGCTCTGGCGGAAGAGCGGCAAGATCCCCGTGGGTCGAAGGGCTCGCGCGAGGCAAGTCCTTTTCACCGAAGCAGAGGTCACGGCGATCCGGGAGTACGCGAATCGCCTCGAGCCAATCGAGTTGGGAGGTGCCAGGCAGATGAGACTTTTTGGCCAGACTGGATCGAAGGAGGGAGCATGAAAACCACTGCCAAACCGGCTGTCGTTCTCCTGAGCGGTGGACTCGATTCTGCGACAGTGCTCGCGATTGCGAAATCTGAAGGATACGCTTGCTACGCTATGTCCTTTGACTACGGCCAAAGGCATCGGTGGGAACTGGAATGCGCCGGGAGAATCGTTGCGAGCCTGGGTGCGGCCGGGCACCACATGGCAAGAATTGACCTTAGGGCGTTCGGTAGGTCTGCACTGACGGCGGATATCGAAGTCCCGAAGTCACGAACGCTCGACGAGATGTCGCGGGAGATTCCGATCACATATGTGCCGGCGCGGAACACCATTTTTCTGGCCTTCGCCCTGGCGTGGGCAGAGGTGCTGAACGCAAATGACATCTTCATTGGCGTGAACGCGATCGACTACAGCGGATATCCGGACTGTCGTCCGGAGTTCATTAAGGCCTTTGAGCACTTGGCAAATCTCGCAACCCAGGCCGGCGTCGAAGGCCGAACGCACGTGCAGATCCACGCACCCCTCCTTCCAATGTCGAAAGGACAGATCATTCGCCGCGGTTTGCAACTCGGCGTCGATTACAGTCTGACCAGCAGTTGCTACGATCCGTCCCTCACTGGGGAGGCTTGCGGCGAGTGCGACTCCTGCTTACTCCGAACTAAGGGCTTTGCAGAGAATGGAGTGCCCGATCCGATTAGGTACGGCTGCTCGGGCATGACTTCGGGATGAGGACTCAATGGATATCTTCAAGGAATTCACAATCGAAGCGGCGCACCGCCTGCCAAACGTTCCGATCGATCACAAATGCGGGCGTCTCCACGGTCACACATTCCGGATCGAGGTTCACGTCCGCGGCCCTGTCGACGCTCAAATGGGATGGGTCATTGACTTTGCCGACATCAAAACAGCCTTCAAGCCTGTCGAGGAGCAAATCGATCACCGTTTCCTCAACGAAGTGCCGGGGTTGGAGAACCCTACCAGCGAAAACCTGGCTCGTTGGGTTTGGCAGCGACTCCGAGAAGACCTCCCCCTGCTGTCCAAAGTAGTGGTCCGGGAAACTTGCACCTCGGGGTGCATCTACGAGGGCGAATCGGGGCAATGATGCACGACATTCAGAACCACGCTGATACTCGGGAGATTGCCATCGACAAAGTTGGCGTTTGTAACCTGCGCTATCCGATCGTCGTCCTGGACCGCAGTCGCGAACGCCAGGCCACGACCGCCGCCATCTCCATGTCGGTCAACTTGCCGCAGCACTTCAAGGGGACCCACATGAGTCGCTTCATCGAGGTGCTGAATCGGCATCGCGGCGAAGTCACAATGCGGACGTTGCCACAAATACTCGAAGAACTCAAAACGACGCTCCAAGCTCAAAGTGCACACATCGAAGTAGCCTTCCCCTATTTCCTCGAACAGAGCGCCCCCGTCTCCGGTGCCCAGGCACTGATGGACTATCAGTGCCAATTCACAGCAGAGGCCAACGGCAAGACATCGACGTTCACACTCTCCGTGGTTGTGCCGGTCACCAGTCTATGTCCGTGCAGCAAGGCGATCGCGGACTACGGGGCTCACAACCAACGTGGCGAGGTCACGATCGACGTGCGCACACGGACGAACGTCGACGGAACCGCCGCGATGATCTGGATCGAGGAACTAATCCAGGTCGCCGAGTCGTCCGCCTCATGCCCAGTCTACGCGCTACTCAAGCGGCCGGATGAGCGGCACGTGACTATGCAGGCATATGACAATCCCGTGTTCGTCGAGGACATCGTCCGTAACGTAGCAGTCACACTCCAGGCCGACGAGCGTGTACGGTGGTTCCGCGTGCGCGCGTTGAATCATGAGAGTATCCACAACCATGACGCCTTCGCCGAGATTGCGTGGGAGCGCCTTTAGCCAACGTTGCTAATGCTGGTGCGCAATGGTAATTTCGGAGATCGGAGCCTTTGAAAACTACAGTAGGAGTCAATGAACGGTGCCCGCAATTAATTTGGTCGTGAGCTGCACAAACCGAAAGCGGTATCCGACCGCGCCAGGTTTGGCGCTGCGGGATATCAGCGACCACGATATTGCGGGGCGACTGCGCATTTGGAAGGAGCGACTGCAGCGCGTGCCTGCCGATCGCTATCCCGCCGATGAGTTGTACATCGGTGACCACTGGGCAGTCGCGCGCGGCATCCCGAGGCTACTGGCCGAAAGGGGCGTCACGATCCGACTCTGGATCTGCTCAGCGGGATATGGTCTGGTCCGATCGGACAGCCTACTGAAGTCCTATCAGGCGGCGTTCACACCCGGGAGCGAGGACTATGTCGCAACCGATGCGAAGGACCGCTCGGCCGCGATACGTTCTTGGTGGCTGGGCGTTTGCTCGCTGCGCCTCAATGGGGAAGAGGCCGCTCCACGGACCCTGGCGCAACTGGCCGCTACGCAGCCACGCACACCCATTCTTGTGGCCCTGTCCGTCGACTACCTTGACGCCGTCGCTGACGACTTGCAGGAGGCACTGAGGCGTCCGTTCTTTGAAGAACACCTGTCCATCGTCTCGTGCGGCACTACCGGGCAACGCCATGCCTGGGCGCACAACCTCCTACCCTGTGACGGTCTGATGTCTGGGTCACTGGGGGGAACGCTGACGTCACTTAATGTGAGAGTTGCCCGGCATCTCCTATCGTCCTCGAACAGTTCCGTGCCCACCGTGGAAAGACTGGCTACTCTTGCCCGTTCCATCCCCCGCACTGCGATGGCGTCCCCCGAGCGGCAACCTCGCAGCGACAAGCAGGTCCTCGCCTTCATCCGTAGGGCTCTGCGCCGCTCGCCGGCACCGAGTCGGTCGCGCCTGTTGCGGGAATTCCGGGATGCGGGACTGGCATGCGAGCAAGGACGGTTTTCGAATCTCTACCGCGCCGCAATGGCCATGGAGGCGGCGTCGTGAGGATGCGCAAGAACCGGAATTCGATCATCCGCCGTCGAGTCCTTCGAATCGAGCAGTGCGAAGGCCATCCGCTATACCTGTTCGCTCTCACCGGTGAGGAACTACTAGCAGTCGCTGAGATCTCCCGTGTTTCCCGCGATGAGGCGGGCAAGCTGATCGGCTATCAACGTGCCGAGGTCAAACGCCACGTCCAAGAGATCGTCGATTACCTCAACAGCGACAAAGTACTCTTCCCTAACTCGCTGATTCTCGCTATGTCCTCCAGCGTTCACTTCGTTGCCAGCCGTGGTCCGAATGTCGGTGATGGACTGGCAACGGCCGGCACGCTTGAAATCCCCGTACCCCGCAACGGTGCCACGAAGCCTGCTTGGATCGTGGATGGCCAACAACGCGCACTCGCACTTTCCAAGTCCGAGCGCCGCTCACTGCCGATCGCGGTCAATGCGTTCGTGGCCGATGACGTGGAAATCCAGCGCGATCAGTTCCTGAGAGTGAACAACACCAAACCGCTCCCTCGGGGCCTAATTACTGAGCTGTTGCCTGAGGTCTCAACGCCGCTGCCCGCAAAACTCGAGGCGCGTAAAATCCCATCCGCTCTCTGTGACCTTCTGAACACGAACGAGGCATCGCCGTTCTACCGCATGATTCGACGGGCGTCTTCGCCCGCCGAGGAACGCAAGAAGGCGATGATCTCGGACACCTCCGTGATCAAGTTCATCCAGGAGAGCATTTCGGCACCGTCCGGATGCCTCTTCCCATACCGCAATATCGCTTCCGGCGAAACCGACTTCGACGGCATCTGGAAGGTCTTGGTCGTCTACTGGACGGCAGTCAAGCAGACATTTCCGGAGGCATGGGGAAAGCCAGCGAATAGGAGTCGCCTGATGCACGGTGCCGGGTTGCGCGCGATGGGGCGCCTCATGGACCGCATCATGGCCATGATCAACCCGAACTCACCCCACGCATTGTCCGAAGCACGACACGAATTGCAGACCATTGCGCCGCTGTGCCGCTGGACCTCCGGACGGTGGGAGGAGCTTGGTGATCTGCACTGGGATGAACTGCAGAACGTGCCGCGGCACATCAGGATTCTGTCGAGTTTTCTCGTGTGCAGCTATGTTCGGCACCGCGGAGGGGTGCGATGAAGTTCTTCTTTCCTGATAGCCAAGACTTCGTCGACGATTCGTTTGACTTCGAGACGGAAACTCGTTCAAGCATGCGCGTCCGGCAACGTGACGACCGGTACCCTCACGAGATTTTTGCGACGCCGCCGTACAACGGCCTGCTTGTCTCCAAGGCGGTTGTCGACGGCCTTGGGGGCGGCACGGGTAAGTATAGTGCACCACAGCGCCACCGCTTTTTGCGAGTGGGCGTGCGCGAGTACTTCCGCCTGGAGGCAACATCGCTCGAGACAATGGGCGACTGCGGTGCCTTCACCTATGTACGCGAAGAACGGCCGCCGTACACCGCCGCAGAAGTCGCCGACTTCTATTCCGATTGTGGATTCCATTACGGCCTCTCTGTCGACCATGTCATCCTCGGCTACAACGCCCGCTTGGACAATCAGTTCGAGTCCCTCGACTTAGTTCCTTCTGACTGGCGTGCTCGCCAAGACATGACTTTTGAACTGGCTGAGGCGTTTCTGCAATACTGCCAGGCCAAGCAGAAGCGGTTCGTGCCCATCGGCGTCGCTCAGGGTTGGAGCCCTCAGTCGTATGCTCACGCAGTGGACGTGCTCCAAAAGTTGGGCTTCCGCTACATCGCCTTTGGCGGCTTCGTTCCACTAAAGACACTTGACATCCTCGCTTGCCTACGCGCGGCCAGCGCTATCCGGTGCCCCGAAACCGTTTTTCACCTTTTAGGCATTACTCGATGCGAACACGTGCAAGCTTTCGGCGACTTCGGCGTTGTCAGTTTCGACAGCACGTCACCTTTGCGTAAGGCCTTCAAAGACGACCGCAACAACTACTACACCGACTCGGGAGCCTATTCCGCCATCCGCGTGCCTCAAGTCGAGGCGAATCCGGAACTGCTGCGCAAGATCACGGCGGGACAGGTCCAGCAGGACGAAGCTCGTCGATTGGAGGCGGCATGTCTTCACGCGCTGACCGCGTTCGATCGCGATGAGACGACCATTGACGAAACGGTGACGGCCCTGCACGAGTATGAGCAGGTGTTCGATCCCTCAGCGGACCGATCCGCGGTGTATCGGCGCGTGCTGAAAGATCGACCGTGGAAGCACTGTCCGTGTGAGATCTGCCTCCGCCTGGGCATCCATGTGATCATCTTCCGGGGTGCTGAGCGAAATCGTCGCCGCGGCTTTCACAACCTCTTCGTATTCAACCATCAACTCCAAGGCCATCTCGACCGCCGCCCCGGCCGTGAACCGGTCTTCCAAGGATCAGAGCGATGAACCATACCCACGAACTGCAACTGCCGGCGCTTGAAATAAGGCAGGGGCCCAATCGTACCTTCTACAGTTTCGCAGTGGACGGCAAACTCCTGCCGACGTTCGCCACTGTCTCGCGGATTCGGCGCAACGGAGACAATCTTTTGGCAGGATATCAGCGCCCGGAGGTCCTGTCGCACATCTCTGAAATCCGCACCTACATTGAGTCCCACGAACCCTTGATGCCCAATGCCATTGTGTTAGCTTTTGACAGTCGCGTCCGATTCGTAGCCCAACCGGGGGCGCCGACAAATTACAGTCGTTGGGGAACCTTGATCATACCCGTCGACCAGACGACCGAGCAGGACAAGCCTGGGCTGATAGTGGATGGCCAGCAGCGGTCAGCCGCTATCCGTGACTCGCAGGTAGCCAGTTTTCCGATCTGTGCGACAGCCTTCATCACGAACGACGACCGCGAGCAGCGCGAGCAGTTCATCCTCGTGAACTCGACTAAACCGCTGCCCAAGGGACTCATCTACGAATTGCTGCCTTCAACGGAGATGAAGTTGCCTAGCTTACTGCAGCGGCGGCGATTCCCGGCCCAACTCCTGTTCCGCCTAAACTCCGATGAGTCGTCGCCTCTCCACGGCAAGATCCGGACGCCCACTACGCCTAGCGGCGTGATCCAGGACAACAGCATGCTGAAGATGCTGGAGAACAGCCTCAGCGACGGTGTACTCTACCGCTTTCGCGACCCGATCTCTGGCGAAACGGACTCCGAGGCAATGCTGTCAGTGCTGAGATCCTTCTGGGCGGCGATCTCAGCGGTGTTCCCAAAAGCCTGGGGACTCCCCCCGACTCGCTCGCGGTTGATGCACGGTGCTGGCATCATCAGCATGGGGTTCCTAATGGATGCCATAGCCGAACGCCACCGTGACGCGGGTGTCCCGAGGCAGGACTCTTTCCGCGAAGACCTCGTCCCGCTACAAGAGGTCTGTCGATGGACGGAGGGATACTGGGACTTCGGCCCGGGCGTTAAGCGCAAGTGGAATGAAATCCAGAACACTCCTAAAGACATCCAGTTGTTGGCTAATTATCTGATGGTGCAGTACAAGTCACTGGTTTGGAACAGACCAACCCCGTGAGGCAGACGAGGATGTTCTTCTTTAGGGTCGTACTGGATGAGTTGGGGGCGTGCTAATGGGCCTAGTCGCAGCTACAGATGGGGAAAAACTCTGCGATTTGCTAAACCACAAGCACCTCGAAGGGGGTGCGTGGGTCGAACTCGCAGCCCTTCTAAGACGAACCGGCAGAGACTCCCATCTCGTGGAGTTCTTTCGTGAACTCGCTGCAGTAAATACGACCGGGCGAATTGTGGTAGCTGGACGCTCGTTGAGCGAACAGTATGAATTCGGTGGCCCTGTTTTTGACGGGCTCTTTCGGGAACACCTCCGATCCGTTCTGGGCTTCACTAATCGTGACGTCGATGAAGTCTTCCGCTTCAGTCGCCGGGCCGTTGCAGCCGCGCTTGAGAGCCCAACGAAGGGACTTCAACGTCAATTACGCAACTGGGCTGAGGTGCGGCACTCGCATTGTTACATGTGCAATGTTCCAATGGACTTTGAGGAGACGGAGTCACACACGTCCTTCACATTGGAGCACGTCTGGCCTCGCGCCTACGGCGGGAACAGCATCGCTGAGAATCTTATGCCCGCTTGCAGTGCCTGCAATTCTAATAAGAAACGGCACTTCGCTACTTGGGCAATGCCCGCCGTCCAATCGCTCCTTCTCGGCCTTAGTCCCACCCCCCAGCGACTCGACGAAATCGACGGAAGTTTCAAATTCGCGCTCCACTACCGAGCAGCGCACAGGTTCGCAATCCTGAATCACTGCTCGCGGAAGAATGCTTTTCTTAAGATCGGCCCGTGGACCGACATCCGGCTACGCGACGACGACGATGTTGCAGACTTCTTCAATCTGGAGAATCATGACCCAGCCTACTTTTAGGGAGCTTGATCAATGAGCCATTACCGATACGAGTGCTTACTTGTGCGCCAAAGGGATGATGCTGCCGCGCCAACGTTCGTTGCTTTTCACGCACCGGCCTCGGAGGTTCTCGCGTGGTCCGCGATCCGTAGATTGGAAGAAGAACCCGGAGCACCGCAGAGACAGACGAGTCCAGCCAAAGTCAAGGCAATAAGACGCTTTCTCGAGGGCGATGCCCGGAACACAATTCCGACATCGGTAATTATCACACTCGACTTAAGCCGCGAGCATCTTGCGGTTGACGACCGGTACACCTCGGTGGCGGTGCTGGAGTTCGATTACGTTGAAGGAGAGCCCAAGCCGGGACTCGTCATCGACGGACAACACCGATTGCTCGGAGTGCAATCATTCGCCGAAGGAGCCCGCGTTAGCGTCGTTGCATTGCTCGATGTCGATGACATGGAGAAGGCTTTTCAGTTTCTCGTGATAAACAACAAAGCCTCAAAGGTCTCCGTGGACCACATCCGTGCGCTCGCTCTGCACTACACGGAGGAATCACTCAAGGAGCGACTTGCGACCGCACGCCTCAACCTCAACCCCAACGTTGGCTTTGTTGGCTTGGTTAACGACGATTCTGATAGTCCGTTCCGAGGAATGGTGTCCTGGCCACTTACCCCTGAGCCGAATCGCATTGTCACCCCCACGTCAATCGAATCCTCCATTTCTTACATACAGCAGCAGAAGGTTCGAGAGTTCTCTAGCGATGATGTACTCCTGGAGTTTTTCTACTCCATCTGGCGGCGAATCTCGGAGCGCTGGCCGGAACTTTGGAACCGAGACTCTCGATTGCTTTCGAAAGTGGGTGTCATCTGCATGACCCAGTACATGACGGACGTACTGGTCTCGCTATATGATTTGGGCAGACTGGACGTCTCAGATCCGGATGCCGTATCGGCCTCTACGAATGAAATCCTTGGCTACCAGGAGCGTCGGTTCTGGATCGG
>JADJWL010000026.1 GCA_016716385.1 Bryobacterales bacterium
GCTATGATACGAAGGTCGGCAGAACTCTTATCGTGCAGTCTCTCGTCCAAATCTCTCGGAACGTGCGGTCTGGAGTTGCCTGGTTCGAGGACGTTGAAATGTTGGACGCCCAAGGCATGAACGAGTGATCCCGTTTACTGCAATCGAGACGGTCTGCTGGCAGACTCACGTCCGAGAGGCAGACCAGGTGACCAGGTCCAGTCGAGTGATCGAGTCGTCGAGTTGACCGGCCTACATCTGAAAGCGCGCGACGCTACCAGCTACCAGGAAGGCAAAAACTCACAAGTGGCGAACATCCCACGTCAAACCAATGAGGACAAAGAGCGTCGTTGGAGGACATGATCCCGCAACGCCTGCACTAGGCTCGCACTTCCCTGGCCGCGAGCAAATAGCGTGACGGCATCTTTGGGTCTCCGGTCCTGTATAAAGGTGGTTGCGGAGTGCTTCGCGGCCGAAGTGGCCAGCACGAAGACGTCCGATGTCATGGCCGCCGATCGAAGAGCGGGTGAACCGCCGACGTGATCACTGAAGCGGCCAACACGCGCACCGGTGAGGCGTTCTATGATGCTGGCTGCTCGTCGTAGGGCACTCTCTTGGAGTGAGTAAAGTGCAATTGCCTTCCCCGAAAGCCCAGCCCAGAGCGGGGCAGACTGGCCATCCGCTTTGTCCACTTCCTCTCGCGAAGCGGCGATTGTGGGTGCGTCGACGTCGAGTGCGAGGCTGTTGAAGAGGAGGAATTGCGTCTGATCAGCCCTTCGGAACCACCTCTTCATCAGGTTGCCGAGTTTCACTGCGAATTCGAACCGCTCCGTGGAATTCGGGCACGCACTGACGATCAGCAACTCGAAGACCTCCAATGCGACGTCCAAAACTGCCGGCGTTTCTACCGCTGCAATCGCGTCTGACAACTGGCGTACCGTGGCAGTGTAGTCGCTGGCGCTCAAGCCGATCTGGAGTCGTGCCGCACAGATCCTCGCAATTTGCGTAACCTGTGCCACGCTAAGATCGGCATCTACGCAGAGGAGCAGGAAGAGGCTGTCATAGAGCGGCATAAGCCGAGCATCGGGTTCATCAGTTACGACGAACTCTATGAGGTAGGGGGTAGCGTTTCGCAAGGCGACCTGCGCCCCTGGAGATCGTTCCGCCAGGAGTAGATCTGCGCACAACTGGATCTGCACGGCGTCTTTCCGGAGTTCATCGCGGCTCCACTCCACCGCTCCCGCCTCCGCAACCGCTACCGCGCTGCTCCACGACTGGTCCCGGTTTAGCCGCTGAAGCCACTCGGCCCAGTTTCGTGGGACGGCATCCGCCATTTGCGATCCGTCGACGGGTGTAGCAACCAATTCTTGCAGGTACTCAAGCGCGCTGCGCAGCGATGCGCTAGTCTCTAACTTCGGCAGTTCATCTAGGGAGATGCCTCTGGCTGCTTCCAGGGCAACCCCGGCCACTTCCAAGGTTCCGATTTCTCGCGCACACCTCAGAAGAATCGCGGTCCTGCGAAACGACGCCGGTTGCGCTACCGCGATCGCAAAAGCAGAATCAAGATCTCCGATGGAGAAGGCCGCGGCAGCGTCGCTGAGTTCGACCCGCCTGCCAGAGTCAGGCCGCCTGAGTAGGCCTGCAAGCGCATTGATGAAGTTCAGTTCGACAGGCGGAATGAGGGTGGCGTCGGCAAGAATCGACTCCGCGACCGCAAAGCGTTGGGGGTCTGAGGCGACGGCCGAAACCATGAAACTTACCGCGACGTCCAGGCCACGGAGTCCCTCTTTCGACCTGTACAAGGAAGAGAACCGGGGTGCCAACTCGGCCCTGAAGCGGTCGATCGCTGCACTTGCCTGCACATCCGGGACGAACTCCGCAAGATAGGTATTGAACACCGCGGAAATGATAGCCTCAGTAACCCGACGGGGACGCCGTATCCTCAGCAACGCGTCCAGCCCAGGAAGCGACAGAATGCCACGCCACTCGAAGCCAACAGCAAGCCTCCGGACCTCCAGGAACAGCAAGTTGAGCGCATCGAGATGTCCAGCAGATCGCAGTTCCTTGATCAGGTCACTTGCGGTGACAACATCGCCGGCCAATAGTGCGTACTCGAAGTCACGCAGAATTCTCCCGACGGCGCGCGGCACGGACCTTGTGCGGGTGGGCCGCTCCTGGCGTACCTGCATGAGTAAGCGCAATCGTTCGCGAGCATGTTCGAGGAGATCTCGATCGGGCACCTCGACTTTAAAGGCTGTGCCTGGATAGGAAGCCAATACCGCTGCATCGACGGGATCGGTCGGGTCCAGGTCAGGAGGCCTGCCCTCAAAGTCTGAGTACGACTGTCCGAGAAAAGCGCGGAGTTCGTCCCGCGCGAGACGGCAAGCGCGTGCAGACGAACAGAGTACATACCACTCTACCCGACCGTCCTGATCGACCCTCGGCAGAAGCACGTACGGGAGGTTCTTCCGGAACTCCTCCAAGAATGGGCCGAGCCGCCGCTGCGTGTCGAGGGGAAGTCGTCCACTGGCGATTGCATCCCACCGAAGTCGATTTCCCGGCCCGAAAAAGTGCTCCTCAAAACTCATAGATGCCCTCCGTATTCGGCCTGGAATGTCAGCCGAATCGGTTCAACGAGGCTAGCCGCTGACTGGATGGCAACCATTTCCGTCAAGCGCTCTATGCCGTTGTAGGTGAGATTCATGGATCCAGTGAGTGCGAACCTGTCACCAACGATTCCCTTTGCGTGAAGTTCGCTTCGTTCCTCGAAAATGAGGTGGGTGGACGCATTAGCTCCGCCGAGACTCTCGAAGACCTGCCGATTGCCCTGGTCTGGCCGCGTGGCGATCACGACGGCTGTGCCTCGCCCGATCAACTCTCGTAGCACATAGCTTAGTCTCACTTCCGTCAGCGGGAAATCAGGGCACAGATACGCAAAACCGCCGGTACGGTTGTCCAAGACGGGCACGTCGCGAATCCAGGGCGATATTATCCAGAGCGTCCTGCTGGGGTGAAGCAGTTCCGCTGCGAACAGGATTTGGAGGACCTCCCGCACCGAGTTTCTGCTTTCCGACGAATCGTGGACAAATTGCCGAATCAGACTCATTGCGATGCCTCCGGAAGCTCAACGCGAACTACAACAAGCCCTCCCTGTCTTTGCACGGCACCGAGACGCGCATACGTCAAGAGGCCGTCCGACTCAATGGGAGCAACGGCAATCGTGTGCAGGGCACTGGCCATAGCGGGGAAATTCGATATCGCGCAGGATACCTCGGCGGCGCCACGCTCCACCAAAGCGTTGGCGAGGGTCGGCCACCACTCGGCAATTTCCAGGCTAACCCTCGCCAAACGCTCTGAAGTTGCCGCTCTCACGACCAGTCGGTCGCAAAGGGCCTGGCGATCGAACTGATTCTGCACCTTCAGCGACTCGCCTCGAATCTGTGCGCCGCGTGCCCACAACATTCCGAGGAGCACCCCGTAACGCCAAGCCTTCCCCCCGTCGCCAGTACCCACGAGTGCGTCGACGTCCTGGTCAAATGACTTCACGAACGCAATCACTCGGACGTCAATGTCGATGCCCAGTCGCTGTTCCTCTGAGGTCCAGAACTGAAGCAGTCGGGCGAGAAACAGATCAGCCTCTCTGGTGAAACCCTGCCGAAGCAATCGCGCACCAAGAGAGATCATGAGAGTCGGACTCGGCAACACGCCGGCGTCAGACAGTTGTATGCGGAGGGATTTAATCGCACTCGTGCTGTCCTGGTGCGATTGCGCCTCGCGTGTCTTGGCCACGGCGGTGCGCAGTGGGTCGAAGCGCGCGTCCGCGGATGCCAGGAAGTGCACGACTCGGACCAAGTCGTCAGCTGCTACTTCGAGATCAGAAGGATCGAGGCTCGCGTCCAGGAACCCGAAGAACCGGCGCGGGTCCTCGGAATATCGTTCGGCAAATTCCTCGACGAACCCGCTCCCGCCGAGCGTCGATTCAGTAATCCAGAATCGATCACCGTCGGGCATCTGGTTAGTTTGCGTCGCCGTCGCCGACGTTACAGCCGTCAGTTCGAGGTTCAGCGCGTCGGCCGCTGTGCGAGGGCAGATGTGGTGCAATGCCTCGAAAAACGCCGCCCCTAGCGTCGCCTTGTACAACTCACGTAGCCACGGGTCCCAGTCGTGGCTCGGGTCTTCCCACAGTGCGCGCGCCGCCTGATGCATCGCCTCAACAACCTCGCTCATCGACAGCAGGGCGGCGAGTTCTTTGTATCGACGGGGGGTATCGGCATCATCGGTACATGCTGGCGCGGTGCAGTCATCGTCGTCGGAGGAATCATCGTCAACATCTTCAGCGCCCGCTCCCCAAAGTAGAATCGTCAGCAGCACATCTTCGAGTTGCGACGCTGACTGTCGCGCGAACACTCTAGATTCAGCCTCCTCCAATCCCAGGTTGTTGACCACCGACTCGGCCGTGATGCTGGAGAGGTAGGCCTGAGAGAGCCAGTCCCGTTGAAACACGTTTGCGAACGATTCCAACTCAGGTGATGAGCGGACGAGATGACGAAACCGTGCGACGCGCAGTCCACGAACCAACGCGGCGTCCTGAACAATCGACTCCCGTAGCCCTGGCGGGTACTGAAACTCCACCTCGACGGAATCGACGTCAGCAACGAAACCGAGTGCGGCAGGGATCCGGCCATCAGGTGTGAGGACAGAGAACGTCATTCGCCTCGTCTCGCTTTGCCCCCGGCGACGGCCGATGTGGGCTGTCGCGCTGATGGCAAAACGCCGCAGCTCGACAGGAAGGCCCGTTTGATGGGTATGGATTCGGATTGCGCTTATCACCGATGCCCAATGTGAACCTTGGGGCAAATCTAGACCCTCACCAAGGGAAGTCGTTACCACCTCGGTGCGCCAATGGAGGAAGGAATTCGACGATTGCAGTACGTCGACTGGCGTCAGGGTCGTGTCGATTACGTATGGACGGAACACACTTATCTCGACGAGGGTGGCCGGATCAGCGAGATACCTGAACCCGCCCAGATCCTGCCGCGCGTTCGCCGGGCAGAAGCCATCGATCACCACTTCGGAACTCTGTCCCGGGGCAATCCAAAACTGCTGACGCCCGTGCGTGACGCCGAAGCGTCGAGACACTCTGCCGGGTGCGAATTCCCGTAGGCCCTGAGCAACCGGCATCAACTCGACGGTGAACTGACCGGGTTGCCGCTGTGGTACACGGATGCCCAACTCCGGAAGTTGCAGGTCGCTGAAGAGTGCCCGTGGAACAAACTCCGGCAGCGGTGCTCTCGCCACAAAATACTCTGGTCCGGACCCATCCGCGCGCTGCCAGTCACGTTCAAGTCGCCGAAGCAACGTCGGCAGGACCTCCGTCATCAGGGATCTGGGCGGCTCCCACAACACTGCAGCAACTTCCGTTTCGGAGAGTGCGAGGCTACGCGCGATAAACCGCGCGAGTTCCTCGCGCGCGTTCGGATTGTTCAGAACGAGACGGATTTCCTCCGCATACCGCGCTTGGCGTTCCCTGTGTGCGGCCGCGAACGACTGGTCTGGGATATTGGTCGACGGCTGAGAGAAATCAGACCAAGGATCCGCGTTCCTGTTCGGGAGGCGTGTCGCCATCCATTCGAACAAGGCAAACACCGCCTGCATCTTCTGAATGGCTCGATTGGAGATCGGGAGTTGCCGAACCCGAAGAGAGGGCGAAAAGAGGTGGTCGTACGCCTGGTACGCGGCGCGGTCGCGACCGTAATCTGACAAGGTAACAACCGTCCACGGCCGCATAGTCGCTCGGCGACCGGCGCGCCCCTTGCGCTGGAGGAAAGACGCGGAACTGAGTGGAGCTTTGTGCTGCAGAATCGCGCCAACCTCAGGGTCATTGAAGCCGACCTCGAGCGCTGATGTCGCCACCACAATCTCGGCGTCTGCACTGACCCCGGTGTCTTGAGAACTCGTCCTTCCAATTCTGGCGCGACTGCCCAATGACAGTGAATGGCCGATATCTTCGACCAGGGCCCAGTTCTGACCAGCAGCGAACCGTTCCGACGCAGTCGGCAGAGTCGACGCGCGGAGGTTCGCGAGTGAACCTGTCGCGCGCCTGGGATTCGGTCGCCCGAACGATGTCCAACCTTCAGCATCCAAGAGATTGTGATAGAGACGGTTGATGACGTCAAGGTTGTCTGTGAACCCGAAGACGCGGTTGCCGAGTGCTGTTCGCGCGTCACGTTCGAGCACCCTTCGCAGCAGCATCAGAGTTTGAATTGATGTCGACAATAGACTTGTGCCGGACGCCGGATCGCCCCTAAGAGCGAGCAAATACTCGGCACCCTCCGGTTTCAGTTCGTTCTCCTCCGGTGCGATCTCACCCACGTCTCCGGGCCCTATCCCGATAAGATCAGAGAAAAATCGCGGTGCGTCGGCCAATGTCGCGGACAGGCCGACGAAATGGCAGTTGGCGTCTGCTGCCCTGCGCCAGCGGCGAAGGAGGAAGGCGACATGCGCACCTTGCGTGCCCTCATAGGCGTGCGCTTCATCGATCAGCACGAAAAGGGGGCGGCGCTCGGTCCGGATGCCAATGCCGAAAAGGCCCGCAAATCTTGCCGCCGAAAGCCTCTGATTCAGCATCTCCGTGGAGGTGAACAGGACATCCGGTGGTTCGCGCAGCAACCGCGCTCGGGTTAGTGCGACCTCATCGGCTTCGACCGTTAAAGCGCACTCAGTACACACTAGCCGCTCGATTTCGCGCTCGATGTCCTGAAGCAACCAGGCGAGCTTACCGCTGCACGATGGACACCTCACGAATGGACATTCATGGGCTCGCGTTCCCCGAACGTTTAACGGCGGCCACGCGGCGTTTCCTGGCACGGCCTGCGCGTTGTAGGGGACATCCCGGTAAAGCGCGCCGACGCTCAGCCTACGCTTGTGGGCCGACGTGAGCACCGGTGCGATCTTCTTTGTATTAGCGAGTGCCTCGCGCAGTTGGTCTTTCAGCAGTTCGCTGCGCGGGTACACTGCGATGCACTTTGTCCAGTGATCGGTTGATATGTGCGGAATTAGAGCGGCGAAACAGGGAAGATAAAAGGCGAGGGTCTTCCCACTACCCGTTCCTGCGGAGATGATCGTCGCTGAGGTACGAGCCTCTCGAATGGACCGCAGGATCCTGTCAGTCGCGCGGCACTGGAAGTGGCCCAACTTACGTTCTTGCAGCGTTCCTGATCCAACCAGTGCCCTAATGCCAGCCTCTTGGAGCGGCGTCAACGGTACACTTTGCTTCAGGCTCTCTATCAACACATTGACGGAAACAGTTCTGGATGGGTACAAACGTGGCCGAATCTGCAGTCGATAGTCGGCGACAAGAGTAGGGGAGGAGCGCCACGCCTGGTTTCGCGCGTCCGGGAAGATCTGCCTAAGGCGCAAAAACAGACGGATGGCTTCGGCCATCCGCGTTCTGTACTTCTGTGTTCCCGGCAGTCTCCAAAGGAGGTGCGCATCCAGAAGTGTTTCCACCAACTGCCAGCCGTCTGCAACCTCGACCGCGTTGCCACTCGCATGCTGAGACGCGAGGAACTGCTCGGATATTTTCTCGACCTCCCGTTCGTCGAACGCACCGTCGACGACACCCCAATGAAGGCGCTCCAGTTCAAGCACCTCAAGGTGGTTGAGGAGATCCATTGCGTGTCTTTCGCTTGCCATGTCACTCTTAGCGGATGGATCTAGTCCTTGATGAACAACCGAACGTTCTGCATTAGTTGTCTAGCGGATAGCCACGCGCGCACATCTGGCGTCAACAGGTCCAGCGGGGCTCCCTCCTTGCGTCGTGCCTGCTTGTAGAACTCAAGCACTTCCTTGGGAAACTCGTCCGGCAGTAGCGAGTTTGCCAGTTCCCGCAATTGCTCTCGCTTCGACAGCACGACATCCAACTCGGTTGGCGTGCGATCGTAGATGCTCCTACCGCCAAGCAACTCTTGGCGCCGCCGCCTGATTTCGTCAACGGTAGCCTTGTATTGGGGCAAGAGTTCCACCTGTCGCAGGAACGTCTCGTCAGAACTCGGCAACTCACGTTCGATCGAAGAGAGGATGTTCCGAACGGCTGTGGCAAGGTCGTCTGACATCTTTTGGACCGCACGGCGAAACTGGCCGTGCTCTTTCCCAGTATCGAGCGGCACAGTAGAAAGCGTTGCCAGGTATTGAGCCTTGCTTGACTTCGCCGTGGCGACTGGTGGCATCTTGGTTAGCGCTACACCGTGCCGTCTGAGAACTTCGACGAGTGCGAGGTTGGCAATAAGCGATCCCCGAATGCCCTGCAGCACCGTTGCACGCTCTCGCAGTCCCTTTGAATTGGTGTGTTCTGCCTGCTTCGCATTTCGGTGCTCAATCGCGATCTTCGTCGCCGTGCATCGCTCGATTAAAGTCATAGAGCCTCGATAATGTCGATGACAGACTGGAAGTCGGCGACTTCAGAAACAAGAGACTGGACCGCATCTCGCTCAGGTGTCTCTCCGTACAATGCCAAGTCGGCTGCGAGACCTGTATCGACTGTGGCAAAGAACTGATCGAGGGCAGTCCGGACGCGGCGCGTAAGCGTGGCGATGCGGTCATTCCGGGCTCCCAACACCGACAATACGATGGAAAGATCGACATCGCCAGCGAGTCTCGCTACGTCGTCAAGAGCGGCTTTTACGTTCGCTGTGCGAAACTCCTCTAGGGTTCGAAGCAAGTCAGAGGTGTTGATGCCACTCGATACGCCTGCCGCCTTCGCCATATCGATCACGTGCTTAAGTTCCTTTAGAAGTTCGGCCTTGTCAAACTCCGTCCCAAGCCAACCGACCATTTCCGTCCGCCAGGCGAGCAAGTCCGACTGCTGGTTCGTGACGACGGGGAAGAGTCGCCTGAGCGCGCCGTACAACTCCCGCACACCCTTTAGGACAGCAGCACCTGATTGGACCGGGGGAGACTGGTCGAACTTCCAGTTCTTCACCGTGGCCTCAATGACAGGCTTTAGCTGACTCACATCAACTGCGTGCACCTTGTCTGCCCCGCCCTGACGAGCGCCGATGTGGTCTAGGAGGAGGCCCGACCAAAGTTCGTGCTCGGGCGGACTCTCTTGCGATCCTTGCCGGCACACCCGCAGTACCTTCAGGAACTCGTCAAATTGCGAGGGGGCCCCGGCCGCGTCGGGGCCCGGCGTTGTACTCGGCGCGAACAGTGAACCGATGAGCGACGCATGATCGCGGTCCTTCCGGGCGCCCTCAATACCCAGGAGGCGTGCACCGATAAGGAGGCCCTGCGATAGGGCCGGAATTCCGTCCCATTCCGCCTTGAAGTAGCGCTTCCTGACGAAGAGACGCGCGTCGGCAGATAACCGCGACGTCAAAGCCGTGTAGCGGGCGAGGTCCTCCTCAGCACCGTCGTAGTCCCAGTGCTTGTGAATCCCGTGGTATCGAACGACCGCCATGACGGCAGAGACAACACCGGCGCTACGGGTTGCGTCCTGCAGGGTCGCGTCGGAACAAAGGGCAACCATTGATTCCTCCGCCGTGCGACCGACATTGCCGGCAGCGTTCGGAATGTAGACGTAGCTCGCCCAACTATCAATGTCGCCGTCCTTTCGCGGCCGGAATAGGTGCCAGTCCCAGACGACAGACGAGGCCAAGCCGTCAGCGACCCACTTGCGAAGAGTCCGCGCATCAGTCTGCTGCAGTTGCACCCCCGCCCTCCATCGTTCGAGAATCTCCTCCCATCGAATCTCAACCGGATTGCGTTGCGTTTCGGCCTGCGCTTGTGGTTGAGGCGTGGGCGGCGGGGTGGGTATTTCAGGTTGCGGTTTTGACGTTAAGTCGGCGCCAAACCGACTCTTGTCGAGACCAAATGCCTTGAAAACGCGCGAGTGAACGACTTGGACCTCTTCGATTGTCGACGGGAAGCCTGCCCAGTAGGTAAAGAACGGGACGTAGCGTTCGACTTCCTTCGGCGGCACACGTTGCTGAAGCGCCTGCACAATGGCAGCAGGCAATGGGCGGTCAGAGGAAACGAACGAGTTCGGCGGGAATTGCCGCTGCTCAAACAGGTCCCGATTCGCGAGAACCCTGTTCAAGACGTTTTGTATGATGAAGCGGGGATTGAATACGAGTTTCCCGTTCTGGACACAGCCGTCGCGGCTCAACTCACGTATCGCCTGATAGTTAAACGGGAACCACTCGTATCCGTCAATCGATTTTCCAAACGCATCAACAGTCGCTCTCGATTCTGCCTCGATATTTCCCGCGAAGTGTGGTATCCACGTATTGACGTCACCGGACTGTTTCGAGCCGTAAGCGTTCTCAATGCTCCGTTGCCCGATTCTCGCAGCATTGAGGTAGGCGCCAACCAAACGCTCAATCCGTGCGAAGATCTCCTCTTCTGTCCCCGGTTCGTCGGGAATACGGTACTCCACGTTCGCCCTCGTTAGCACCGTGGCTGTATCCATATAGCCCGTTGTGTACGCAAGAACCGTCCTCATCGTGCAAAGCACTTGGTTGCCGTCTCTGAACGCCTCTTTGATGATCACCTGAAGCAGTTGCTTCTGTATCCCAGAGAGAACAGCAAAGTCTTCAACAAGGAGTACCAATTCCTTGCCTTCGCCAAACAGTTGCGCCCGCACAGCATCGAAGAGATCCGAGACAGTCGGGTCGAGGCGAAGCAACTTCTGCTTTGCCCCGTCGAGCGCCAGGTTCAGAACACGGACTGCTTCCTGCCGCCGCTCCTCACGATCCAGTTGATTCACCGCCCTGGCTTCACCCGGGCCCAACTGCGATCGATCAGCATAGGAAAAAACCAGGTCGGAGGATGTGAATTGGTGTTGTCTGTCGTCTTGATCGCCGGCGGAACGGCTCTCAGTCAATTGTTCAACTAGTCGCCGCGCAACACCGGGAGTTCCGCCCGTTCGAACGAAATGACTGTCGCGAAGATGCTGGTTTCGGAGCAAGCTGGGGAGCATGTTGGGACTGCAATACGCGGCCAGCATAAACGCCGATGGATCGCCCGGCGTCTCAAGGAGGCGCTGACGGGCACCCTGGCACATCTCACCTAGCGTGTGGGCGAGCATTTCGCACAACAGACCCGCGGCCTCCTCGGGGTCTAGTTCGCTCTGTGCCCGCAGAAGTTCCTGCCTATACGGTTCGTACTCGCTTCCTGGTAGGTGGCTGAGGAGGATCGTGAGGACACCCTTCAGACTCGTCCCCTTTGGAATCCTAATGACCACACGTTGGTCAGCGCCGCTGGCTCGCCGGATTTGGGCATCCAGCCATCTAACGACATGTGACTTCCCGGTCCCGGAACTCCCGACGATCGGCAAGATCACGCGGCCCTCCGACAACCGCGGTTCCAATAGGGCGCGAAGGACTTCGTATTCATCACACGCCTGCACGCTGCTCCTATCACCACCGATGATCCGTCGCTCTAGGGTGAGCGGTTGGTGGACGGCCTGCGAAACTGCTTCGCTTGCCGCTTCGGCATCGGTTTTCACACAGGCGACCAAGTCTTGCGACTGTGGCCAGAACTTCAGGAGTTCATTGATGTCCATCACGCACCCTCGCCCAGCAGAATATGGGAAACGATTCGCACTTCGCGACCGCGCCTCCCAGTCAGTACGGATGAAGGGGCATCTGACCGCAACTCCATGTGAAGGAACCCCTCAGCCTCAAGTGTGAGCAGTGCCAGCGATAATGACGGTGAGATCTCATGCGGTTGTGTTGTTCGCCAAGGCCGGAGAATCTGTCGCTCGACGATCGTGCGATACATCCCACCGTCCAGCACCGGATAGATCCGTGCGATGCCTGACACGAAGTCGCGCACGCCGACTTCTCTCGAAACAATGACGCGCGGCGCCGCCACGCGAACGGCAAAAGACGGATTCAGCGATATGCCTTGGCGTTGACTTGCGGCGCAGAATCCGAGGAACAGCGACCATTCGGCAAAGCCGCCCCATCGAGTATCGTTGACAAACACCTTCGGATCGACGCCCTGTTCGTTCTGCAGCGATTCGACCCCCGACCACACATGCGGGAAGGTGAACGGATTTTGTGTCAGTGCCCAGCAGAGTGCACGGGTCAAATCGGATGCTTTCGACGCTTCTTGTTCGTCGTCTTGGCCGTCAACCAGTGCTGGACTGTTTTCGGGTGCCTGCACGAAATCAAGGATCGCAGTGCGGAACGCGTCAATATCTGCGGTCGGCAAGTGCCGAATCCGAGGAGTGAGATTCGTTCGTCCCTTATCGTCAACCTCGAATGCGCCGATCTGCTTCCATCGAGAGAGCGTCTTCTTCGCCATATCCTTGGAGCCGAGCGTTGATGGCGAGACCAACTCAAGAAGCGCATCGTCGGACATCGGCCCGTATGACACCAGGCCATTGCGCAATGCGATCAAGACGCTAACAAGTCCGTCGCTGGGGCGGTTCAGGATACTCACGCGCTGAGCCTCAAGATGAAGTCCTCCAGTGAACAGTAAGGCACGATCTCGCGAAGCAGCCTTGCCGGTTGCCTCGGATCTACTGCGTGATCAGGGAACAAAATGATGTGGGTGGTTCGTTGAAGTGACATTGCCTTTTCAATTTCTGCTGGTACAAGGGGGAGTGCTGATAGGACAGTGACACGAGGCAAGGGCGGCGGGGGAGAAAATGAATCGTCTTCGCTGGCGCCCCGAACAATGAAACTGATGGGTGAGTTCGTGCGCAGGTGGTCCCAGTCTTTCTGGGAGAAATACCCATCAGAAAGTCCAACTTCCAAGATCCCGCGGTGGACGAGGAGCGTCAGGCAACGAAGGACCTCCTCGTGAGTTCGTCGCAGCAGAGATCGGTCCGAGCCAGGGGACGGCATCAGAACCCAGCAGCGCTTGGGGGTGTCGCAATACTTGGCGATAAGTTCTTGAAACGAGGAATCGACGGACGAGCAAGTCACCGCGCATTCGATGGCATCAGGGGCGGGAGCGGCAAACGTATCCGATCGGCGTGATCTGGTTATCGGGCAACTGCCGGCGACGTAGGGGGGTTGGATATCCGGATCACTGAGCGAGTAGATCTCTCTGAAGAGTTCGTTCAGAGGACGCGTGAGGCTCAGCAATTCCCGAACGAGATCGAGTGACTGGCGATCGGCGGCGTAGAGCCTCTCGCGAGTCCTGGTTACTATAGAATTCCAATGCTGCTGGTTGGAATGTTGTGAATCCTGGATATCAACTACGACCTCCGCCACAAACCGCTGAAGTATGGCTTTCCTCCGGTCCGCAAACTGCACTTCCGTTTCATTCTCGTTGGGCTGGAGTTGGGGCGGTTTGTGGGGGAGCAGTTTGATGAGCCCGGCTTGGACCATCAACATCAAAGTCCGAAGGTTCCACGAGATGTTTCTCGGCCCAGATTCGTCGATGTCCCACGGTCTGTCGTTCAGGCTCACCACGTGAGTCCCATCGGGCAACATGGTGCGCCTCGACCACATTGCTTGCCAACGTTCAAACCCGCGGTCGACACTAATGAGACGCTCAGTTGCAAGAGATTCCGCCACGACCAAATCACAAGGACTCGTCACCAACACCGCTACCGAAGCCCGCCCGTCACGGCCGCTACGACCGACCTCCTGGTAGTATCGATCGGCTGTCTCTGGTAGGCATGCGTGAACGATCGACCGCACTTCGGAATGGTCGACGCCGAGGCCGAACGCGGAGGTCGCCACAATGGTGTCGATTTGCCGCTCCTGCCATTGGCGCAAGAGTTCACCGGCCCCCTCGGCAGCCATGTCGCCACCGCGCACCAGACGCACCCTCCTGAACTGTGCTGCCTGCAACTTTGCCAAGAAAGTCTCGGCATCTTCACGCAAGGTTGTGTAGAGAATCAGCGGTCTGGGGAGGTGCCGTACTGCGTCCAGTACCCGCCGCTCTCGTTCTTTTTCGCTGGCGGCGTGATCGATGATGAACGAGGGTTCTGTCCGTAGCCCGAGTTCCCCGGCCAATTGACATTCGCTGGATCCGAACAATAGGCGAATGGTGTCATAGCATTCTTGGGTGAAGGTTGCGGACAGGAGCAGGGTTCGGACGGCAGTCGACGCGACGGCGCAGGCCTTCCGCAGAGAATCCCGCAATCCGGCCATGCTCTGAAACTCGGGCCTGAACTGCTGCCCCCACTGCGTGATGAGGTGTGCTTCATCGATCACCAGATAGCGAAGCCTTCCGTCTTCGGCCGCCTGGAAGAGTGGGGCGCGAAGCGTGCCGAGGATGGCTTCAGGGGATGCGAACAAAATAGGTTGGGTGCCGTCCTTGACGGCCGCAATGAGTGCGGATTTCTCCTCGGTTGACAACCCGCTGTGATATGCGAGAGGTGCAGTTGATCCAGGCAGTAGCCGATTCCCCCTTTTGTCGCGGAGTTCAAAGAACCGACGCTCCTGATCGCGTGCCAGGGCTACCGTTGGAACAACGACAACCGTCAGGGAACCGGAGTTCCGGTGCACCAACGTTGGCAACTGAAAGACAAGGGATTTTCCGGCACCTGTGGGGAGGTTGACGACGAGGGTACTTCCCGGACGCATGAGAAAGGCGGCGCGAACGGCCGCCCGTTGTCCAGCCGACGAGTACTGCTCGTGAGACGTGAACGGCACAAGTACCGGATCGATCGGCACAGCCCGCAGCACGCGGCGCGGCGATCGCAGCACGGCCTGTTCGACGACCTCGGCACTGCTTGGGTCGAGCCAAGGCGGGCGCCAGGACTCCGCTCGTACGAGCAGATGAGATGCTCCTGCCACTTCGGCGCAGCAGCTGAAGTCCCGCCACTCGGAGATTGTGGGCCACCCCGAACCGGCGGGCACCCGCAACTGTGTGTCGCAGGCGTGCTCTAATGTCATCCGTGACAAACACTGCCGGACCAGACCCGCAATATCTGCGGTCCCGACCGAAGCACCGCCATGGGCCATGGCTGCGGTTGCGTCCGAGAGACGCTGCAGGAGGTCATCGCCGTTGTTCACCTCCAGAGGGCCGCCTAGCAGCGCCGACTGGAAGGCATGAAGCGGGGTTTCCACTTATGCCTCCAGCGGACTGCCGGCTAGAATCACGGCGCCAATGCAATCCAGCGTGATCTGGGGGGCATCGATGCCTCGGCGTATGGCGGTTGCGAGAGTCGCCTCACGTTGTGCCCACAGTTCTTCGGAAAGTCGTGCTGCTCCCGAGAGTCGATGGATTCGGCTTTCGAGGCGACTGGCGACCAACGCGATAACGCTATCAAACTCGCTGCCACGTTTACGACAGGCCTCAAGGAGTTTCGAATCGCGCCGGAGCATCGTCGCGCCGACGGTCTTGGCCCGAAAAACGACGTCCGACCAGTCCAAAAGATCGATCCGCTTCAACGCCTCTTCCCAGCGTTCCCCTCGCAGATTCCGGTCGTACCCGCCGGTAAGCCGAGCGTCGCGAGAGTAGGGCATGGCTAGGTTGCGCAGGATCGCTTGATCTTCAACCTTCTCCAGATCCGACGAAAGCCATATTGTCTGATACCACGGGGGGAACGCGTCGTCTGCACGTCGCCGCAGCGATGGAGAAGACAACTCGAGGGTCTCAAGAAGGCCGGCCGCTTCGGTCAGATCTGCTTCAATGAGGAAGTCGAGTCGGAAATACAGCGCTGGTTCGTGATTTGAGGGTGCAAACCGCCACATCGCAAACACCCTGCCACGATCGTCGCTGCGGACCGATGATTCAAGCGCCTCGATAAAGGGATGTCCCACTCTTAGCAGTGGGATTTCGTACTTCTCTGCCTTGCTGCGGTCAAGCGCGAACGGCTTCAGCGGTAGTTGGAATCGGGAGTCAACCCGCTGCGCTGCACTATCGATACAAGCCATGAACTGCGCGATCGTACTGGAGAGTGGGAGCAGGGTAGGCCTGCGGAGATCATACACGTACCGCTTGACGCCGTCCCCTCCCTCGTGCACGGCAAAGCGGAGCCGGTCCTTTACCCACGCGTTGAGGGTCGCCTCGCCGTGATCTGCGATGGATTCGTCCACCTTCACCATGGCAGAAAAGGTGTCTTCGTCATGATCTGCGGCAGCATCGATCGCATCGAGGGCCTCTTGCGCCTGGATCTTGTTGAGTTCCTGATCCAGTACCGAGGTGAGTTTTTTTGCTTCGTTCTGAATGGCGTCCACTCCCTCCCGAAGGAAGTAGGCCTTCATTCTCAGAACAGATTCCGCCAACGCGTACTGCAGTGGCGCGATGGACCGGTTGAATACCCGTATGCTATCGCAAAGGCATTCCTGCCACTGTCGTTCATATGGATGTGTCGCTTCAAAAACCACGTTGCGAAGGTGTCCACGGGCTTCGATCCGGTCGACCCGCCCGATGCGTTGCTCAATGCGTGCGGGTTCCAGAGGTAAATCGTAGTGAACAATCACGGCCGCGACTCGTTGTAGGTTGAGGCCCTCCTCTGCTCGGCGATCACAGACCAGCAAGCTCTTCCCGGTGATTGATTCAAAACGGCGCACTTCCTCCGCCGAGCCACGATATCGAATCACGACGGTGTTTGATAAGGCCGTCGACAATTGATCAGCAACGGTGTTTGCGATCTCCGCATCGTCAATGAATAGAAGAGTTCGCCTTACATCCTGGCGTGCTGCAAGCCAGTCCCGCAGTCGCTCAACACGTGCATCTGATGTCAGTGCAGCAAGGAGGAGTCTCCAGCGGGTTTTCAGGAACGAGGATTCCCCAGGAAACAGCGCTTTTGAGGTATGGTCTAGTGCCGGGGAATCATCGGGCGAAATCGGCGCCTCAACGAGTTTCAGTCGACACTCGATCTGCTTCGCTAGCAGTCGCGGGTGAGAAACGCTCGCCTCGACGAAGTGGGCGAATAACTCCGCCACCGCGTGACCACTCACTCCCTCGTCCGCGATCGCGAGTCGCCACGCCTCCAAGAAGTCCGCTGCTTCATCCCGCGCTTCATCCCTACCCGGAATGACTTCGACACCTGTTCGCTTGGGTAGATAGTCGGAAATGCTGGGATCGGCACGTCTCGTCCTCAACAGTCTCCGATGAAGTTTGTAGGTCTCGGAAAGGTATTCGCGGAGGGTTCGTAGGTGCACTGACCGAATCTGCGATCCGACCTCGTCCGATAGGTGCCGTCGCACGCGGGCGCAGAATCCGGCGAGCGTGGAGTCCGACGGGAAGGCGACTTCCAGTCGAGCCAACGCCTCTTCAGCGAAGAAGATGCTCGCGTCGTCGCTCAAGTCCATTAGGGCTTCCGCAACAGTCTGGCGTTCATTCACGCGTTCTTTGAACCCAGCGAGATCAGTAAGTGGATAGGCACCTGGGTCAAGAAGGTGCAGCATGGCGAGGAATCCGGTCTCGTGATGCAGGACGGGAGTTCCTGAGAGCAGCAAGATGCTACGCGCATTCACAGCCATGTGCCGCAGTTTCGTGTAGATGCAGTGTTGAGGGGCGGCGGTGTCGAAGGCGAACGCGGCAGTCCTGTGCGCCTCGTCAACAACGAGAAGGCTCAGTCGGTCCGGTAGTGGTCGATTCGCCAGTTCGGTCTCGGACACCAACGCCAATTGAGCACTCTCGGTGAGGAAGAACTTCTTCGCCAACTCGATTCGCCACTGTTCGACCAGGTGCCCCGGCATGACAACCAAGATCCGGTGGTCCCACGGGTGATCCAGGACATGCTGTCGGATCAGCACGCCGGCTTCGATGGTTTTTCCAAGACCGACCTCATCGGCAAGTATGTACCGCTGGACAGGGTCGGCAAGGACCCGGCGAACAATCGTAACTTGGTGCTGGATGAGTTCTATCGAAGAGGATGCGAGTGCGGTTAGGCCCTTGAACCCTGCCCGTTGGCAGAGGAAGTGCCGAACGATGGCACTTCTTCCATCCGCGAAGAACGGAGTGTCGGAAACCTGAGCGGCGAGAAACTCGGCAGGATCTGCGACGGGGTGCGACCATCGGACATACAACTCCGACACGGGGATGTGGCGGTCGTTATGGTTGGGGAAGCGGATGAAATAGAGTTCTTCAGCTTCACCAGAGGTCTGGGCATGAATTGGTGGACCGTCTACCCGTCCAGTCCGCCAGAACCCCGTGGCGCGGTCCAGCCAGAATACTCTGGTCTGAAGCCCGAGTTCGACGGCACGGATCTGCTTGGTACTGAAGCACCTTCTATGCACTTTTGGCCCGAAAGGTGAGTCGAAGAACTCGACCTCGGCACTCTCGCCAGAGCAACTCACGAGTTTGCCAATTCCGAGTTGTTCGAATTGTGTCAGAACGAAGGCGGGCCGATTGCTCATATCGGTTCTTGTGCACACCTCTAACGAGCCAAAATGCAGGATGGGCTATCTGCGGCGGGCAGCGACTTCGAGACCGCAGGATGAGGGTACTGGAGACCCATCCGCACACCACGCAGAGTACGCGAAGTCTTTTTATATCACTAATCGCCGCCGCCGAGGGCGCTCGCAACTCCCCCTAGGAGAGGACCGACCCTCCTGCAAGATGGACAACCCGCTATCACTTGTCGATTCAATCTGATACGTTGGCTGCTTGCCCGTCGCTATTGCCCACCACGAAGCGACAAAGCATCAAGCACCCAGTGCCTGCGCCAGAACGGCTGGATCGATGTCGACTTCTCAGATAGCTTGGCCGGGCTGGGGCCGGGCGAAGGGTTAATGCCGGGCCATCCCCCCCGGCCACAGCAGGCGCAGGTTCTCAACGCGCGACGTGGAAACTGTCCGACGCGGAGGAAGACGCTAAGCCGCTGGAAGGCTTGGCGCGCTTGCTGGAACGCGAACACTCATCGGCGGCCCGCTGCCTGCGCGAAGGCATGGCCGAGATGTTTAAGCGGAACGAACTTTCCCATCAAATCGGGAATCCGGTGTAAGCTTAGCCAGTCGGTCGGTGGTCCTTGACAACGGAGCCACAGCGCGAAGTCGAGCTTCTGCGCGGAGGGAGCAGGCGGTTACAACCTGTGGGCCGCCAAACGATCGCTACCCGATCCAGCCAGGAATTCTTCGTAGGCGGCGCGGCGGATGCTCAGGCCGCGACGTCCGTTCCGCCCTCGGCACACTGTCCTTGCGCCCTCTTCCTCGCTTCCGCCACCCGGTCCTGAATCGCAAGGGTCAACTCCTCCTGCCTGGGTAGCTGCACGACGGTATAGTCGCCCGTCATGCTGACGCTGGCGTGGCCGGCGATCTTGCTCGCTTCGATCGCGCTCCCGCCGACCTCCTGGCGCCACGTGATGTTTGCGCGCCGGAACGAGTGCAGGCCAAAGCCTTCGAAGTCGCATCCGGCCTCCTGCGCCGCCAGCTTGAGGGCCTTCCGCACGCCGGAATCCCACATCGGTTTGACGCGCTCTCCGTCCTGACTGAAGATCCAATCGTCCGGTTGGGTGATTCCCTTCTTCTTGATCCATTCCGCGTAACGAGGCCTGAGCATGCCGAGAACGAGAACCCGCTTGCTGTTCCTGGTCTTCGGCTCGTCGATGTCTCCCCGGCAATGCCGCTGCTGGATCCTGATCGTCCCGGCGGCCAGATCAACGTGCTTGAGCTGCAGACCGACAGCCTCCGAGATGCGGGTACCGGTGGAGATGCACGTCTCGCAGATCAGGAGTTGCGGGTCTGCCAGTCGCTCGAAAACCGAGGCTGTCTCCTGGTAGGTCAGGATGCGATCCGGCCTGACGTTCCACTTCCTCCCCACCTTTACGCGCGTCATCGGGTTGGCGAACGTCTCGTCGAGGATCTCCCACTCCTGAGCGCGGGCGAAGATCCCGCTCATGATGTTCCGGAGATCGATCATCATGTGCCACGAGGAGCATTGCTGTTGGAGCCAGTCCAGGACATCCTTCGCCCGGAACTCGCCGAGACGCGTGGACTTCCACCGCGGCAAGATGTGGTTTTCGAGACGGGAGCGGTACTTCTCGCGGGTCGGGGTAGCCAACCGGACCTTGGGGTTGTCGACGTAGTCCTTGCGCCACATTTCCGCCAGCTTCCCGAATAGGACCGAGCGAACGTCGATCGGCTGCTGGGCCTGTACGGCGGCTTCGCAGCGGGTTGACGCAGCATTCAATCCGGCCAGGAAATCGTCCCTTTGGATCTCCGCCTGTCGCTGGGTCATGCGGCCGGGGCCCTTACTCGGACCGAGGGTGCGGAACTTGCGGCTGGTCTTCACCGATCCGTCAGGAAGGATCTCGTCATTCCAATAGCGGAAGAACCAGTAGGAGCCTTTGCGGTCCTTCCGCTCCTGGACTCTGGGATGCTGCACTCTTCTTTTCACTGTGACGCCTCCTGTCAGCCTCAGGAGGGTACCTTCATACGGGTCCATGCGCAAGTTCCATATTTACAATCAGATAGAAGCAGCCAGCATCGAAGTGGGCTGGCAAATATAAAGCGTCTCCCGAGCCCTTGTGATCCCCACGTAGAGCACCCGGATCACCGCGTCCCGCGACGTACCCCGCCGGCGGTACTGTGAATCGGCCGCCTGACTGAGGTCGGGAAACAGGTACACCACGTCGGCCTGCCCACCTTTTATTGAGTGGACCGTGCCGACGACGATGTTGGGGTTCAGCAGCGCATCCGCTCCATGCATCGCCGCTACGTCCGCCGGGAAGCGAACAGGATGCCGGCCGGAGCCCGCCGGCAACCGGCGCAGCCACCAGTCCAGCAAGCTTCGGCAGTCGTTGGAGCCCAAAGTGGCGGTCAGCGCTGAGACAACTCCTGGCTCAAAGATGTCCGCCAGGGCGTCCGCAGTTATGGCGCGCCGGGGGTCGCGACCGCTCAGCGCCTCTCTTGCACCGGGCTTCAAGATACCCTCGGTCGCTAACACCTCCGTCCAGAGTTCGATATCCCGATAGGTCCACGGACGGTGGTTCCGGCCGAAACTGGGGTGTGCCGACAGGAGTGCAAGGACCCGGCCAGTGGCCGATGCTTTTCTGCCGATCCTCAAGGGGTTCCAGAATCCGTTCGACTTCCGGTATGGGTTGTGAAAGGGTAAACCGCGCTTCCGGAGAGCGGCCACGACCGGGCGGAGCATATAGGAGCATGTCGCCAGGAACATGATCGTCTTGCCTTCCTTCAAGTGCTGCTCGGCGGTCTTGAGGATGCCGTACTCGGCAGATTCGTAGGTTCCAGCAAGGCGGACAACGGCGCCCTCCGCTGGCCGTGCCCGGTAGGGCTTGGATTGCCGGTGCTCGACCTGCTGGATGAGACGATCAGCAACCCGGTGCACTGCGCGAGGCACACGATAGGACTGGCGTAGGACGATCTTGTGGTCGTCCGGGATGGCAGGAGCTAGAATCCCGTCTGGTGAGGCTCCCGCAAACGTGAATATGCACTGGTCATCGTCGCCACCCAGGATGAAGTAATTGGCCCGGCCGCCCCATTTGCGAACGAGCGCTAGTTGCATGGGGTTCAAATCCTGGCCTTCGTCCGCGAAGATCACCGATGGCTTCCACGGAGCTGTCGACACGTCCCGAAGGCAGTGCTCGATCAGGTCCGCGAAGTCCAACGTGCCGAGCCATCGCTTGTAGCCACTCCATTCGACTCCGAACTCCCGCAACCCCCTTGGCCAGTCGGAAGCCGGAATCATCATTCCGCGGTGCCAGTTCAGTTGCTGCAGCGTTCTGTCCCCGGGCCGCTCCCCGCCTGCATCATCCTCGACCGCATCTTCGCCGTCGAGCCGCGACGGCTTGCCAACTCGGGTTAGCGCCCAATGGGGGTTCTTGCGATTCCATTCGCTGACTCTGCACTCGGCCACTACCGGGCACCCCAGTGCGCGGTAGCAGAGGGAATGCAAGGTCCCAATCCGATCGGAATGGATTGGCAAGTCGCGTCCAGCCAGCTCAGCAGCGGCCGTGCGCGAGAAGGACGTGACGAGAATCGATTCAGGGCCGAAGCGATCCACCGCGCGCTGGATCTGGCGGCTGATAGCCGTTGTCTTGCCCGTGCCTGGGGGCCCGAAGACGCGGTATTCCGACGTCACGCTGTGATCTTTCGTGCCGACTTCGTTGAGAATCGCCTCCGGCTCCTCATTCCCCACTTCGGTCCTCCTTGGGTGGGAGGTATTCGGCCGGCTTGAACTGGTCCACCGGGAGCAGCCATCGCCGCTGCTCCTTGAAAAAGCGGCCCCTCAGTCGTTCGTTCCGCGCGCCGATGGCACCCAGTCTGGATACGACCTCCTTGACGGAAAGATTCTGCAGAGTCGTCTTGTTGATGTGCATCAAAAGATGGTTCGCGTTGACGGCTATCTGCCCTTCATGGACCACCGGCCAGAAGCGATCGTGGCCTGACTTGCCATCGAGCGATTCCAGGAAAGTGGTCTCCGTCAGATAGGCCTCCAGATACTGCCGCGTAGAGCCGCCCCAGTCGGTCTCGTCGCCACCCGACTCAATCGTCGCGGCGTCGAGCATCATCTGGACCAGTTGATCCCATTTCTGCGGCTTGAACTTTGGGATCAGGATGCCAGCGTGGGCGGCGAGCTGCTGGCGAAACTGGTTCTGCGACATCAACTTGCCTACACTGCTGAACTCGATCCGGCCGGTTTCCAGAACCATGTGGAAAGTCGGGTCGTGGCCGGTGTACTTTATGACCTGGTAGATGCGCACGCCAAGGGCACTTGAGATGTATTCGCAGATGAGCGCCTTGGACAGCGATTCTTCGCCGATCAGGCTAGTTTGAGACTGCGGGCAGTCGATCGCAGGAGCCGGACCGTCACCGCTGGCAGGCCCGCCTGGAAGCGATGAGGATGAGGGACAAACGTACTGATCCCGTGGCGGCGAGGAACTCCTGGCCTTGTGAATCAGGCGTTGGAAGTAGTCGAGTCGCGTGCGCGGCTTCTGCCCGGCCTGACGACGATGATGAATGACCAGATTCACGATCTGCTGGTCGTCGAGGCCCGCCCGAACCCCGAAATTCGCCAATGCCATGTCGTACCCCGACTGGCTGTTGTCCTGAAGATCGTCCCGCTGGCGGTACCATGTCCTCTTGAAGCGATCGTCTCCCGCCATCCAGGCGTTCAGGGTGGCCTCCGGAATCTGAGCGCGTGAGTCGATGACGAGAGGCTGCTCAGTGAAGCGAGCCTTCCATTCGCGCGCGCCGGCTTCGGCCTCATCAGGGCCGGGAATCTCCCACGCGTCGAGGAACTCGTCGAAGTCCGAGAGGTTGTACCGTCGGTCGGTGGTCGAGTGAACGGTAACGGCCTTTGGGTTCGCGGGATCCTTGTGATTCTCAGTGCCTGGAATGCGCAACACGCGAGCCAGATCGCCGAGACGATCGAAGTGCCAGCCATGACTTGCTGACCGGCGCTGCAGGAAGGTCTGCCATCGCATGGAAAGGGCAGCCGTCGCCTGCCGATCGGCATCGTCGTCGAACACATACGGTTCCGTGAACAGCCACCAGCCGTGGAGGCCGTTACCCGTGTGGACCAAGATCGTAGGCGGCATCGATTCGGGGATCAAGGAAAGCGCTTGATCGACCGTCGCAGGAAGTGGCTTCTCCCTGTGAGCATCGGAACGAAGGTCGAAGTCCGCCCAGAGGCCGGCAATACCCGCAACCTCGGCCGATCCACCCCGCCGGTCCGGTCCACCATCGGCGCCTGCCAAGCCAACTCCCACGTAGACATCCGAGTCACGGCACTGCTGGACGAAGGTGGCTGCGGACGCGGCGTCGCGGAACCTGTGGGTCTTCTTGTCGGCCAGTGTCCAAATCAGGATTTGCAGGTGTTCGGACTTCGCCCCCCACAAGGTTTCGAGGAATTCCAACGGGGTCATCGAGCCGCCCCATCCTCCTGGAGCCGCTACGCTCGGCCCACGGCCAGCGGGATCGAGGCTCAGCGGCGTCCGCACTTCGTTATTCCTCCCCCTGTTGGCCACCCTGTCGGGGCAGGGATCGTAGCCACGTCTCGACATCGGAGCGGCGGTATCGGACGGAACTCCCGATCCTCACGAAAGGGCAGTGGATTCCGAGGAGACGGTCGCGGCGAATCGAGGCCACGCTTCGCTTCGTGATGCGGGCCAGGTCGCGCTCGTCGAGCAAGTCTTCAATGACAGGTAGCTGGGTTCTCATCTCGTATTCTCGGTTGCGAACGGGTCCTACGAGAAGAGAATAAGCGCTATTCGATTGAAATGACAGTACTTAGAATTCGGCTTTGTTCGGGTTGGTATACGTGCGGTTCGGGTCAGTTCGGGTCAGTTCGCGTTTTCTGGGGGAAGATATTGCTTGAGCGACTCGACCGTGACTTTCCTGTTCTGGCCTTTACCCTCGACATCGAGGGTGCCTGCCTCAATGAGCTTCTGCCGCTGCCTCTGGCCGATCCCGAGGTATCGCTCAGCAGTCGAGAGGCTGACCAGTCGCTTGCCTGCGAGGAGCGTGGTATCGCCTTTTCGAGGCTTGGCAGGCTCCGCCGGGATGCGCGAATCGCGGTTCCCGACACCTTCACCAACCGGCTCGTCCCCGCGCATCGTCTCCGGAGCAGGCGGTTCGAAATGCGGCGGCGCCAACTCAGCTCGTCCGGCCGCGCGTTCCGTCTGCTGCTCACGTTCGATCAGACGGTAGGCAGCGATGAGCAGCCTCGTAAACCGCCTGATGGCCAGGGGATAGACGTGCGCTTCTCGCCAGTCCTCCCGTTGGGAGTTGTAGTGGGCCATATTCAGCCGATCGATTTCATCCCGGACCTGAGTTACCGTCGGCCCTATCTCCAGGAGCAGGTCAGCAGCATCGATGTGCAGTCTCTTGAGGGCCGACACGCTCGGCACGGCGGATCGGTGGCGATACCGCCATGTTGCGAGGGCCAGCGCCTTGAGTCTGGCGAGCCACCTTTTCCGACCGGATCTTACAGGTCTTTCTCTCCGTTCCGCCTTGGGTGGATCCGATCGGGCCTGGACTTCACTCTTTGCCGAGGTTTCGCCGGCCGGAAGGGGGGCGGCCGCATAGACCGTCGTCCAGTAAGCCACGCGATCCTCGATGTGCGGTTTGACGGCCATTGCGATGTCGTGCCGATCTTTCAGCCCGATGTAGTTCCACTACTCGAGATTGGACGCGTAAATGCCAGGAGGCTCCCCGGGGGCAGGCACCGGTTGAACGTCATGAAACCGGTAGCGGTGCTTGATCGCGTCCCCGATCAACTTGTGGTATTCGCAGTTAGGGTCAGGATCGTTCCCAGCAGGGACGACGATCTCCTTGCCCTTCCATCTACCGGCGTCCTCCATCCAGCGGGTGCGGACGACCCTCTCTCCAGGGCTGTGCTCCCATTCCCCGCCAAAGACCCGGGTCAGCAAGTTCCGGCACATTTGATTCAGAGCCTTCTCTGCGTTCTCGCCTGTTGATAGGATCAACTGGCGACTCGTTTCCGCGTTCACATCGTAGGTCTCGATCGCATATCGCTTGAACGGCTCGATGATCGCGGTGACCGGCGGCCATTCCGGGCCGCTGAAGAGGGCCTCCAACTCGGCCCGCAACGCCGCCCGTGCATTCGTCGTGACCTTGGCCACATGCAACTCGTGCTCGGCGGGTGCGTCGGTTTCGGATGGATCGATCCGGTCAACGGTGCCATCAAGCCGGGTGATCTCCAGGGGGCCCTTCTGCTCGATCCTCACGCGCCAGATCGGATCGGTCAGTGAGGGAATGTCACGCAATCCCTTTTCGCGTCCAAGCGTGGAGGACGCACCTCCTCCGCGGTTCGAACTTGCATCGGCAGCCGAATCCTCCTCGCCACCGGCGCCAGAGGTCTGCGCCCCACCGGTCTGAGACGCCCGGATCCTGGCTGTGTCCGTATCGCGTTTGACCCTGGCCACGGCTGCCCGCCGCGTTGCCTTGGCCAGGTAGGTCTTGAACTCTCGACTCCTGAGGTGGGACACGAAGCTGTCGTCGGGCGGCATGTGAGCCATCGCAAACTGTGCCGCCTTCTCCAGGCTGGCTGGTATCTCAGTGTGCGGAACGGCCTCCAGGCACTCTTCGGCAACAATCTCGAAGATCGGGAAACCGATGAATTTTCGCAGGATCTCGAACGTGATCCACTTGGCGCCGTTGTCATCGTCGGAGTCCAGTGCTGTCTGGTAGCCATCAATGTGCTCCTGAGTAGGAAGCATCGTGGCGAAAGCAGCGAGAATCTTGTCACGAGCCTCCGCCTCAACCTCGAGTACGGCTGCTTCGATCCGGAGCATCGCCGCTTCACTCAGTTCGGGAATGGCGGGGCGGCGCAGCGGGACGTCGCTGCCGCGGCTGGATATGTGGCGCTCGAGGCAGGCAATCAACTCCTTGGAGTACTTTGGCTTCCTATCGCCGTCGGCCGGGCGGAGATCTTGTTTGTCGGGGGGCTCCATACGGCCTTCGCTGAACGTGTGCTGGCCAAGCCAAGCGGCCTGCCCGCCAGCTTACCAGAATCGCGGATTTCATCCCGGCGGCCGTCCGAGGTCGCAGCGCGGAGGGACGGGCGGGGCGCTTATAAGGCAGCATTCGTTTTTCTTCTCGACAGCGGACCTACAGGGACGGGATAGACCGCGCGCGTGAAGCACGCCGAGTACCAAGAAGATGACGGCTTTGGAGGGAGGGCCAAGTGGAGTCCGCGTGGAGTCCAAACTCGAAGATAGCCCCCACTGGCGTCCAAATGGCGTCCAAGTTCTCGGCTTGTAAGTCTATGCAAACACAAGAGAGTCGTCTGTAAGTGATTGATTTGGCAGCCCTGAAAAGGCTGGCGTCGGCGGTTCGATTCCGTCCCTGGCCACCACTTCACAGTGCGGCTCTAGTTCCGGCCGTACTTCCGGAAGATCTCCCGGAGCCTTCCGTGGGAGATCGCCTCTGCTTTTCCCCGAAAACCCGTCATGTCTTCCGCCGCGACCATCGCGTTGACGATCGCTTCCTCCACTGACTCGACCGTTGCCGAAAACACCGGGTTCAAGTCATCGTTCGCCATCATCGTCAGCGTGGACAGCCCCGTCTCCTTGCCGGCACCCGCATTCGCCGTTGAAAACGCGATAAACAGGTCGCCCGAACCGTTCCCCGATGTCGCTCCGGTGCGCGCGAGGCCCATCGTCGCACGGCGCGCCAGGCGCTTCAACTGATGCGGCAAAAGCGGAGCGTCGGTGGCGATCACGATGATGATTGACCCCACATCCTCCCGCGTCCATTCCTCGCCTCGCGCGACCGGGGTCGTCACCGGAATCTCCGCGCCCACCGGCACGCCTCCAATCATCAACTGCTGCCGCGCGCCGCAGTTGCACTGGACCAATGCCCCGACCGTGTATGCGCCCGCTCTGCGCGACGCCGTGCCGATTCCGCCCTTGAAGCCGTAACAGCGCATGCCCGTGCCACCCCCGACATTGCCCTCCGGCACCACGCCTCCGCGCGCGCTCTCGAGTGCCTTGTACACGTGCTCCGGCTCGACGTGAAACCCGTTTGTGTCGTTCAGGTAGCCGTCGTACGTTTCGGCCACAATAGGTAGCGCGAAAAACGCTGTTCCCCGCTGGTTCGTCCCCGGGCGGGACCCACCAGCCACCAGCCAGCGGATGTAGGCGTCTCGTACCACCCCCACGCTGTGCGTGTTCGTAATCATCACCGGTCCATCCACGAGGCCGGATTCCTCGACCCAGGCAGTGCCCGTCATCTCCCCGTTGCCGTTGAGCGAAAACCAGCCGCCGAACGCGGGGTCGCGATTCTCCTTGCCCCGCGGCCAGATTGCCGTGACACCCGTGCGGACGATGGCCGTGCCGTCGCGAATGATCGTCTCGTGACCGACCGTGACGCCGGCGACATCGGTAATCGCGTTGAAGGGGCCGGGGTCACCGGAGAAGCGGGCGCCGAGTTCCCGAGCGCGCGGTTTCGTCTGAGCGCAGAGAGCGGCGGCGATGAGCAGGAAGGTCGCGAGTTTCATGCCCTGATAGTACATGGCCCCGATCGTCCATGGCATGATGGGCTCATGCGAGTGCTCCTGGCGATGATGCTGGCCGCCGGCCTGGCCGGCGCGGCCGAGTGGCGGCAGTTGTTCTCCGGCAAGAACCTCGACGGCTGGCGCATGACCGGACCGGGCCGCTTCGAAATCGAGGACGGCACGCTCAAGACCGCGGGCGGCATGGGTCTGCTGTGGTACACGCGCGAGCAGTTCGGCGACTGCACGATTCGCGCTGTCTTCAAGACCACCGGACCGCGCGACAACTCCGGTGTCTTCATCCGCCTGCCGGAGGAACCTTCCGACCCCTGGTACGCCGTCCACAATGGCTACGAAGTGCAGATCGCGGAGGGCGGCGACGACTGGCATTCCACCGGAGCGCTGTATTCCATCGCCAAGGTGTCGGCGCGTGCGCAGAAGCCGGCGGGCGAATGGAACACCATGGAGATCACGCTACGCGGTCAAACCACAATCGTGCATCTCAACGGCGTCAAGGTGAACGAGTTTCACGGTGACGATCCTGTCCCGCCCCGCAAGGCATGGTCGGAGCCGGTGCGGGGTCCAAGGCCCGATCGAGGCTACATCGGATTGCAGAACCACGACGCCCAGTCCGTTGTCTATTTCAGAGAGATCTCGGTCAGCGCGGCGGCCCGTTGAGCCCGACGTCGAACACGTGCACGGTTTGCGAGCCGGTGAGGGGTCACGTAGAGCTTTCCCTCGCGAAAACAAAGGTTCGAGACACGCTCGCCGCCCGCATCGTAGCTCTTGAGAAACTCGCCGTCCCGCGACACCACCTCGATCGAGCCCGCGGTGTAGTGCGTGATCCACAGCCGGCTGTGTTCGTCAAAGGCGATGCCGTCGAGGGGATGGGGCAGGAACTGCGCCAGTGCGCGGTGGTTTGCGACTTCGCCGCCCGGGCCGAAATCGAAAGCCGAGAGCCGTGAGAGATAACTTTCCACGTAATACAGGCTCTTGCCGTCGGGCGTGATGGCGAGACCGTTTGGGAACGCCAGTCCGGTGAGCAGGCGTTCGAGTTTCCCGTTCGTCCGGAGGCGGTACAGCCCGCCAATGCGCTTCTGCGCGTTAGACCCCTTCGGATCGGTGAAGTAGATGTTGCCGTCGCGGTCGACGATGACGTCGTTCGGACCGTTCAGCGGCTTGCCTTCGAAGGTCTCGGCCAGCACCTCCATCCGCGTGCCCTCGGCGTTCACGCGCAGCAGGCGGCCGCCGTCCTGGTCACAGACCAGGACGCGATCCTGGTGGTCCACGCGCAGTCCGTTCGGCGCGCCGCGGTCGAGCGTGAACCAGACGCTGACGGTGCCGTCAGGGGTCATGCGCCCGATCGTCCCGCGGCGCAGGTAGTTCGTGAAGTAGAAGTTGCCTTTGCTGTCGAACGTGGGTCCCTCTGCAAACGCGACGCCGCCGATCAGCACGGTCTTCTTGCCCAGATTTGCGGGCAGCGGCGGCACCTCCTGCGGCAAAACAGGAAGCGAGAGGGCAAGCAGCAGGACAGCGCGAAGGATCGCCATGCGGCTCAGTATACCCGGGTTGGGCGTCTATCGTTCGAACGCGGGCAGCGAACCGGTCCGCCTCCGCTTCCAGCGGTTCGCCTCCACATCGAGGCGGTGGCCGTCGGTGCGGATGGTGACCATCCCCAGTTCGTCCGTGCGGAGGACCGCAATTCCCTGGTCTGTTAGCCGCCTCAGGACGTCGGGGTGGGGATGTCCGTAGGGATTGGCGTGGCCCGCTGACACTAGCGCGATCGCCGGACGCACCGCTGCCAGGAACGGATCGCTGGTCGATGTGCGGCTGCCGTGATGGGCCAGCTTCAGCACATCCGCCGGGGTTACGAGACCGGAACGCAGCAATCCCGTCTCGATGCGCCGTTCAATATCGCCTGGCAACAGGAACGCCCGCTCGCCGTACTGCAGCCGGATCACGAGTGACCCGTTGTTGGGCGAAAGGGACGCACCGCGGATGAGGGGCGGAGCCAGTACGTCCATTCGCACCGCGCCGAAATCGCGCCGGTCGCCGGCGTTGAGTGTGACCGCTAGGACGCCGCATTCCGCCGCGGTCTCCAACAGTTCCTGCCACTGCCGGTATTGCGGAGAGGCGGGCGGTGGCGCCGCGCCGAGCCAGAGTTCTTTCGGGCGGAAGTTCCGCACGAGCGCGGCTACACCGCCGATATGGTCCTGATCCGGGTGCGTGACAGCGATCCAGTCGACGCGCCGCATGGAGCGAGTCCACAGGTACGGAGCGACCACATCCTCTCCCATATCCAACCTGGGCCGGGACTTCGGATCGAAGCTGCGCACGCCGCCGCCATCGACGAGAAGGATGCCGCCGCCGGGAAAAGCCGCCAGGAGTGCGTCGCCCTGTCCCACGTCGATGGCCGTCAGTTCCAGCCAACCCGGATCCACCCGCGGTGCGAACGGATGCCAGAGGATGACCGCGAGCAGGCCAGTGGCGATTCCGCGCGCAGCCCAGCGAACAGCCCGTCCCGCCTCCATCGTCACGGCCACGGCGACGATCGCACTTCCCATTGCCAGCCCCAGCCATAGCGGCGGATCCGGCACGCGCAGAACTGGCTCCCGCACGGCGTGCCAGTGCACGACGGACTGGCACAGGTCGAGCAGACGCGCCGCCATCCCCGCGGTCCACTCCCAACCGGTCGCGGACGAAAGGAACCCGAGGGGCACGATCGCGCTCATCAACGGGATGACGAACGCATTGGCGGTGAACCCCGACCACGAGAACCGGTGGAAATAGTACGCCATCGGCAATGCAAGCCCGGCCTGCAGGATCGCTGAACTGACAAGCAAGGCGCCAGTTGCCAGCGCGAAGCGAAGCGGCAACGCGACCAGAAATCCAGCGGCGCGAGGCGGGAGCCGTAGCGCCAGCGTCAACGTTTCGGCCAGTAGGCGCAGCTCGACCCGCCATTGGGCGACGCGAGGCGGCAGCCTCATGTCCCAACGGGCGAGCCACAGCCGGCGAAGTCCCGCACGGAACGGTTCCACGTGCACTTCGAGCCAGGGGAGCGCTACGGCGCCCAGCAGGCCGACGGCGAGAAACGAGAGCTGGAAGCTCGCCTCCAGGAGTTGCTCCGGGTCAGCGAGGAGGAACCCGAGCGCGATTGCGGCCAGTGCATTGACCAGGCGACGGCGCCTGTAGAAGATCTGCGTCGCGAGAAGGAGCGTCACCGCCGAGGCGGCGCGGACCACAGGGGTACCGAAACCGGTAATCCCCGCGTAAATCCACGCCGCGATGACCGTCACCAGCGTCGCCGCGGGTGGAGGGATCGACAGCGCGCGCAGCAGGATCAAGAAGAACAACGACAAGGCCCCGACGTGCGCGCCGGAGATCACCAAGGCGTGAAACGTGCCGGTGGCGCGGAACTCGTCCGTCCAGACACGTTCCAGTTGCGACGCGTCTCCGAGCAGGATCGCGCGCAGCATCGCGGTCTGGAAGGGCGACGCGGCGTAGAGCCGGTCGATCCTGCGGCCGGCGGCGTCGCGAATGGCAAACAGCCCGGCACGCCAGCGTGTGCCGCAACGTTCTCCCGGCAAAGCGGCGGGCGGCGTCCGCGCCGTGACATTCCAGTAGATGTTCTGGCGGGCCAGGTGGCCGGCATAGTCAAATGCCCCTGGATTCCCAAAGTTCCGGGTCGGACGTGCCCGCCCCTCGAACTCGACGACCTGTCCGTAGCCCAGTTCCGGGAGGATCTCGTCCTGCGCCGGATACCGGGTGACCCGTGCCCGCGTCCCTGGTTCGATTTCGAGAACGAATTGCAGCCGGCCGTCACGCACCACCGACGGCTCCGCTACGCAGCCGTTGAACACGAGGATCTCGTCCCTGTCCGCGTCCAGGAAGGGCGGCGGGCCCGTCCGGGACGCCGTGCCGCGCCACGCCCCGGCGAGCGCCAGCGCGAGCAGACACAATAGCCCGGACCAGCGGCGCATCCCGCGGGCGAGGCAGAAGAGAGAAAGAAGAGAAAACGCCGCGATTCCCGCCAGCAGTTCTGCCCTCTCGAAAGCGGCGAACTGCGCGGCAAAAATTCCCGTGGCGATGGCAGCCAGCGGCGGAACCAGGGGTTCCCGCACCGGGTTGTTCCGATTATACGGTGCCGCCGCCTGCGCTTGGACGCCGCCGGTGAATTGCGATCACTTCGCGTACGGCTTCCACGATCAATTCCGGTTCGTCAAGCTGGATCCAATGGGTCGATCTTTTGGCCAGTCTGTGCGCGCCCGCGGGCGACTGCGCTGCCAGGGCATCCTGGCGTGCGAGGCGGTGAGGCGAAGCATCCCCCGCGCTCAGCGTGATCAACGGTGCCGCCACTGGAGCGCCGTCGTCGATCGCCCCTACGGACTCGGGCAACTGCCGGAGATGCCCCGCCATCGTAACGAAGCTCTTCGGCTGGCACCAGTGGGCGCGGATCGGCGTCCACGTGGCTTCCGGCAGTTTCTGCAATTGGCCCAGAATCCGCTCAATAACCGACATTCCCGGCCCGCCGCTCGCGGCCAGACCGATCGACCGCGGCAGCCAGCGCGATCCGGCCATCATGCGCGCCAGAGCAAACCGCACCACGCCCAGCCGGGCTAGCAGCGCTCCCCACCGCGACAGCGCAACGCCGCCGGCCAGCATGCGCCGCTTGCGGGCGTCCATTGTGAGGAATTCTTCTGGATCGAGCGGGTCCACCAGCACCAGGCCGGCCACCACGTGCGGATACCGCTGGGCGAAGAGCCGGACAAGGATGCCGCCGAACGAGTGCCCGACCAGGACACAGGGTCCGGAATGGCCTGCGGCGTTGAGCAAGTCCATCAACTCCGCGGTGAGTTGTTCCGCCGTTCGTGGTTCCAGACGCGCGTCGCTCCATCCGTACCCCGCGCGATCGTAGCTGAGCACCTTCGAAAAGGCCGACACCCCTTCGCGGACGAAGTGCCAGCTAATGGATGACGACGCGATGCCGGACTCCAAGACAACCAGAGGCTCGCCGCTGCCCATCTCTTGCACGTGATAACGCCTGCCCTGCACCTCAACCAGCCGCCCAGGCGGTGGATAGCGCAGCGCGTCGGCTCGCGTTCCGCGGCGTTGATAGAGGACGCCCGCAATCACCGCAGCGAGCAGGATCCCACCGAGGATCAGAAAGATCACGGCGGGCTCACTCGGAGAGAATCGGAAACAGCTCCGGTTCGAGGGCGGGCGCGCGGTCGGAATCGAGATAGCGCGGGTCGAGCAACCTGCTCGGATCCAGATTGCCCATCGCGCTCAGCAGGTTCTCCTTGAGGTGCGGGTAATCGCCCTCAAGCGACGAGAACAGATCGCGCAACGAGCGCCGGACGGTGCCGGTACGCTGTGAGCAGCCGCACGGGATGACCGGTGCGCCGAGGGAGCCGGCAAACTGTGTCGTCAGGTCCTCGGTCACAAAGACCAGGGGCCGGATCAGCCGGAATTCTCCGTCGCGCGAATGGGTCACCGCGGGTAGGGCGCTCAGTTTGCCGGTAAACATGGCGTTCCGCAGCAGGGCTTCGCAGAAATCGTCCGCCGTATGCCCGAACGCGATCACGTTCGCGCCCAGACCCTTGGCGACCTCGTACACCGCGCGCCGGCGGTAACGGCTGCACAGGTCACAACCATGGTCCGGCTTTTCGGCGAGCAGCCGGTGCGACGGGACATCGTGGAAGTACGTCCAGTCCACTCCGCGGCTTCGCAGGTACTCCCCTAACGGTTCGATAGGGCGGAGGAACTTGCCCTGCTCGATTGTGAACGCGGCGACGGAAAACTCGATCGGCGCCTTGCGCGACAACGCCAGCAGAGTCTCCAGAAGCGTAAGAGAATCCTTACCGCCGGAAAGTGCGACGGCAACCCGGTCGCCGTCGCGAATCATCTTGAAGCGGCGGATCGCTTCTCCGACCTTGCGCAGGATGGCTTTCGAGGGCTCCACTCCCGCCAATTGTAACAGGCGGTCAACGGCCGGCCGGGCGGCGGAGCCTTCCTGATGAGCGGGTAGCGTCCCAACGGGGATCGCCCTGAGCTTCGTATTTGCCCAACTTGTCCCAGGATTCCCGCGTGATGCCGTTCAGGTCCCAGATCACGTAGCCGTCCTGGACGGTGAGTTCACAGGTCAGCCGCTGCGTGCCGCTCATGCCCGCCCCCCAGGAGTCGACAAAGCCGAAGCGGCCTTTCTCCAGGCGGAGCACGGCGATGTCGGCGATGGCGCCGGTGGAAAGATGTCCCAGCTCTTCGCGACGGATCGCGCGCGCCGCGTTCCAGGTGGAACGGAGGATGACGTCATCGACACTCATTCCCATATTCAGGAATTTCGACATCACGTTCGCCATGTCTTTCATGCCGGCCGTCATGCTGCCGGAATGAATATCGGTGGAGATAGTGTCCGGCGGGAAGCCCTGACGGACCGAGGGGACAGCCTGCCGGAACGCGAACGCCGCGCCGCCGTGGCCCACGTCGAACAGGACGCCTCGTTTGCGTGCGTCAGCCAGGTACGGCAGCAGGCGTCCGTTGCCGTCCAGCAGCGGGACGGGCAGGTAAAACGCATGCGTATAGATGTCGCCGGGACGCAATTTCTCCAGCACAAGCTGCTGGAAGGGCCGTTCGGAACGGAACTGCCCAAAGTCGATCATGACCGGGATCTTGGCGAGAGTTCCTGCTTCGACGCCGCGTTCCACCGGCGTCCAGTCCGGTCCCCTGTAGTGGGCCACCTTGATGCCGATAATCGTATCCTTGTGCGCCAGGGCCAGTTGGGCGGCGGCCTTGGCGTCCATGTCGCTCACGTCCTGCTCTTCCTTGCCGCCGGTCATCCCCTTGCCTGCGATGTTCAGGAACACGAGGACACGGGCGCGTGCACGGTCGATGACCGTTTCTTTGAACTCGGCGAAATTGTGGCGTCCGGAAGAACCGGCATCAGCCATCGTCGTGACGCCGGTACGCGCGGCAAACGTGTCTGGATAGATGCTCGCGCGGCCGCCGGCGAGCATCGTCCCATTGAGACCCATGAAGACGTGGGCGTGGATATCGATCAGTCCTGGCGTCACGTAAAGCCCCGCCACGTTGACTGTCTTGTTCGCCTGGCCGGCGGCGATGTTCGCGGAGACAGCGGCAATGCGGCCGTCGCGAATCGCCACGTCGCGGACGGCGCTGAGCCCGTTCCTCGGGTCGATCACGTGGCCGCCCTTCAGCAGCAGATCGTAGGTGGGCTGGGCGCAGAGGCTCCCGGCCAACAGGAGAGTGAGTAAAGTCAACCTCATGGTCTAGCCTCCATCTTACGCCGCATGCCGGGCACAAGGGACAGAGGCCGATCAGTTAAATATAATTAATTCTTCTTGACAGAAAATTGTCCTCCGTGATAGAAACCAGTCAACGAAAAGGAGGTTTTTTTCGTGTTCTTTTTCAAATACCTCTCCTTCCCGATCATGCTTTCGTTGATCGTGGCTGCTTCGTGGGCCCAGGACTACAGAGGCCGTGTGCAGGGCATCGTCACAGATGCGTCAAATGCCACGATTCCGGGCGCACAACTTACCCTCCTCAATACCAATACCCTGCTTAGCCAGGTTCGCACCACGGATGCCTCGGGGCGCTACCTGTTCGACTTTGTCGAGCCGGGTCCGTACTCACTTACGGCCGAGAGCCCTGGTTTTGGCAAGTTCGTCAAAGAAAATATCCAGGTGCTCGTACGGTCGGACATCACGATCGACGTTCCGCTCCAGATCGGAGACGTCACCCAGACAATCCTCGTGGCCGAGTCGGCGGTACAGATTCAGTTCAACACGACAACGCTGTCGCGAACCATCGACGGCACGATGTTGAAAGAACTGCCCGTGCTGGCGCGAAATCCCTTCACGCTGGCGCTGCTCGACCCCGCCGTGGTGAACCGCTACTCCGACGTGTCGAAGCGCAACCCGTTCTACCAGCTTTCGACTACCGGTGTCGACGTCGGCGGACAGACCAGCGGCCGCAACGAAGTCCAGATCGACGGCTCTCCAATTGGTGTCGGCTCGCGCGGTTCGTACGCTCCGCCGATGGACGCGGTGCAGGAGTTCACCGTACAGCAGAACTCGGTGGATGCCGAGTCAGGCTTCTCGGCCGGCGGCGTCATGAACGTCGGCATGAAGGCCGGTACGAACGAGTATCACGGGAGTCTGTACTATTTTGGCCGGAATCCGAAGTTCAACGCGGTTTCGAATGCGTTTACACGAGCTCCCAACATGGTGCGGAATCACGTCGGCGGCGGCACCCTCGGAGGCCCGATCGTCAAGAACAAGCTGTTCACGTTCTTCACGTACGAGCAGTGGAAAAACCGGCAGCCGTACACGAGGGTGATGACCTTGCCTACCGACCTCGAACGGGAAGGTGATTTCTCAAAGACCCTGACGAAGGATGGTGCACTCCGGCCGATCTTCGATCCCTGGACCACGCAGGTGAATACGGCGACGAACGTCGTGACGAGAACGCCGTTCGCCGGCAACAGGGTTCCTGCGGCACGCTTCGATCCAACCTCGCGGGCCTTCCTCAACGACATCTGGCGGCCGAACAATCCCGGCGACGATCTGACAGGTGTCAACAACTTCCGCACCGGCTATCCGTGGTTCCTCGACTACTGGAATTTCTCGAACCGCACTGACTGGAACATCACGGACAACTGGAAGGTGTTTGGCCGCTACAGCGTGATCCGGACGCGCCTGGACAACCCGAACTACGGCGACAGCCCGGCCACACCCTCCGACAACGGCGGCCTGATGGACGCGTTGAACGCGGCGTTCGACAGCGTCTACACGGTCAGCGCGAGGACGGTAGTAAACTTCCGGCTCGGCGTTGTCTATTCCGAGGACGAGTACGACTCGGAATGGGCCAAGCTCGGCGAAGACGGATTGTCGCGGTACTGGCCAAACAACCCCTGGTACAAACCCTACACAGCCGACATGCCCGCCGTGTACTACCCGAATCTGAACGTCGGCGGAGCGGTTTTTGGCAAGGGAAGCTGGTGGAGCTACCGCCCACGTAAGTACTCCTACCAGGGAAGCGTCGGACACGACAGGGGCCGGCACTATCTCAAGTTCGGCATGGCGTACCGCCACGCTTACGAATACTCGCAGCTCCCCAACCTCGGCTCGTTCCCGTTCACAGCGAACATGACGGCCAACACGTTCAACAACCCGAACCTGCTGCTCTATGGAAGCCCCTGGGCGACCTTCCTCCTGGGCGGCGTGGATAACAGCCTGGTCACCAACTATGTGTCGCCGCGTTACACCGAGCAGGACCAGTACGGGTTGTTCTTCCAGGACGACTTCAAAGTCAACCGCAATATCACTCTGAACCTCGGTCTGCGATGGGAGTATGAGACCGCGCCGAGCGAACGGGAAGGGCGTCTGGCGCGTTACCTGGACCTCGGCAATCCGATTCCGGAATTTCAGGCCAACCCGCCCGTGATGCCGCCGCAGGTGGCCACCATCCCGGGTGCGCCCACGCCCACCTACAATGGCGCGTGGATTTACACCGACAGCGACAACAAGGGACTCTACCGCGCGCCCAAGGCGAACTTCCTCCCTCGCCTTGGCATTGCCATTCGCGGCAACGACAAGACGGCGATTCGCATCGGCTATGCCCGCTATGCGGTGCCAGTGATGAGTGTCTTGGGCTATTCCTGGCGCCTGCCGGCGACTGACGGGTACTCGACATCGTCGACGGGACCGGTGCAACTGCAAGGCGTCCCGCAGACGGTTCTCAGCGACCCGTTTCCGTCGTTCAACCCGTTGGTCCTGCCGGTCGGCCGCGGCTTCGGCCGGTACACGAATCTGGGCGGCGCGGCACAATGGACGCGGCAGGATATCAAGACCCCGATGAACGATCGCATCAACTTCACGATCGACCGGGATCTGTTTGCCGGCTTCAAGTTCGACGGGACGTTCTTCATGAACTTCGGACACAACATGGTGCCGGAGGGTCAGGGCGGAAACGCCGGATTCGGGCAGGCCAGAAATATGGTCGACCCGCAGCTTGGCTATACATACAAGAACGCGCTGAACGTGGCCGTCGCGAATCCGTTCTTCGGATTGCCGCAGAACGTCATGCCGGGCCAGTTGCGCGGCCAGCGGACTGTGCCGCTCTCCACGCTGCTGCGCCAGTATCCGCAGTACGGGGACCTGACGGAAACGTTCATGCCTGGAGTGGACAACCGGTACAAAGCGATCCAGCTTCGCGTCCAGCGGCGGTATGCCTCCGGCTACAGCATCATTTGGGGATACAACTACAACCGCGAGGAGACCGGCGCTTTCTTCAATGCGCCCGATCAATACGCGAACATCCTGACGATGATCCCGTCGAACCAGGCTCGGCACCGCATGACGCTTGGAACGACCACGGACCTCCCCTTTGGGCGGGGCCGCCGATTTGGCCAGGGAATGAATCCGGTGCTGAACGCTATCGTTGGAGGTTGGTCAACGAGCAGCATCTTCGTGTTCAATACCGGGGCGTTTCTACGCTTCGGCCAGTTGGACGTCACCGGCGAACCGGGTTCGAGTCCTCGTACATGGGACAAGTGGTTTGATACGTCGGTCTTCAAGCAGGCGACCCCATTTACCCCACGCACCAACCCGTTCCAGTACCCGCACGTTACCGGCCCCAGATACTGGAATCTCGACACGACGCTCTCAAAGAACTTCGATTTGACCGAGCGGTTCAAGCTTGAGTTCAGGTTGGAGGGATACAACCTCACCAACAGCGTGATGCCGGGAAACCCGAACCTGACGGTCACCAGCACCCAGTTCGGCGGCATCACGAGTCAGGTGAACTACGGACGCGAAGTGCAATATACCTTGCGTCTACACTTCTGACGTATCCTCAACTTGGGGGCCGCCTCGGCGGCCCCCGAAAGCGCCAGGGGTTTCTACGCAGACCTCTTCGGCTGGACGCGAGGGCGCCCTATTCGCCGTGATCCGGCCGGGTGACCCTGGTTGACGGTTCGCCGCCACTACTGCGTGGTATAACGTGGCAATGCGAATCGCTGCAGGGTCGGACCATGCGGGATATGTCTTGAAACAGGAGATGGTCGAGCACCTGCGGCGCACCGGGCACGAGGTTCTGGATCTGGGTACCGACGGTGCCGCTCCCGCCGACTACCCGGACTATGCCGAAGCCGTCGGTCTGGCGATCCGCGAGGGCCGTGCAGAGCGCGGGCTGCTCATCTGTGGCAGCGGCGTCGGCGTCTCGGTCGCGGCGAACAAGATTCCAGGCATCCGCGCAGGCCTGTGCCACGACTCGTACTCGGCGCGCCAGGGCGTCGAACACGACGATATGAACGTGCTTGTCCTGGGCGCGCGCATCGTTGGCTCCGAACTGGCGCGCGACGTGATCGACCGCTTCGTCGCGGCGCGCTACTCGGCCGAGGATCGGCATGCGCGCCGGCTGGCCAAGGTCAACGCAATCGAGGCACGCTATAGCCGCACCTAAGAGATCAGGCTGAGAGCGGCTTCCAACTCCGAGAGAGCATGCGCGTCACCCGATTGCGACGTGACCGCGATTCCGCGCTGGTAGAGATCTCGAGCGGCATCGATGCGGCCGAGCCGTTCCAAAGTCTGGCCGCCATGGTAGTAGGCCGCGGCGTATCCGGGATTGGCCGCGAGGAGAGCGTCGTACTCGCGGACGGCGTCCTCGAACTGGCCCGCATTGGCGTACTCCTGGGCCAAGCCGTAGCGGGCAAAGGTGCTGTTTGGGTCCTGGCGCAACAATTCCTGAAGCTTTTCCACACGGCTGGACATGGATACCGCCAGTATAGCGGCAATGCTAGGATAGCGGGGAATGGCCTGCCCGCACTTCCGGCCCCAGACCCGCCTGCCGCATCCCACCGGGACCGCTCCCGCGCCCCTGGGGGACCTCTACGCCGGCGGCTGCCTGGCGTCGGGCCGGACTCCGGACGAAGCAACGACGCGGGAATTGTGCAACTACGGCTACGCTCGCGGGCGATGCCCGTCCTTCCAGGCGGATTCACCGGCCGACGCCATCCGCTTCAGCGTCAGGGATCACCACGGTGGCGTCATCCTCGGAGCCTGGGCGGTGGAGGCCGCGCACCGTCCTCACGCCTGGGGCGCCTTCCGCTACGACGAAGGGAGCGCCGGGCTCGACGGCGCGCCGGAAGAGATCGCGTCCCACCTGCGCGTCTATCTTGGGAGCTACTTGCGGCGTTTATGGAAAAACGACTAGAGCAACGGTACGTGCGGGAATCGGTTTCGGAGTATTCCGAGCTGGCTTTGCCGAACGATGCGAATATCCTGGGGCACGTCATGGGCGGCAAGGTGATGCATCTGGTCGACCTGGCGGGGGCGCTGGCGGCGCTGCGTCACGCCCGCAGCGCGGTAGTGACTGCGTCCATTGACTACATGACCTTTCTCCACCCGGTCCAGATCGGACAGTTGATCACTCTGCGATCCTCGGTGAACCGGGTCTTTCGCACCTCGATGGAAGTGGGCGTCAAGGTATGGGTGGAGGATTTGAAGACCGGGGCCGTCCGCCACACTTCGTCCGCCTATTTGACGTTCGTCGCACTGGACGGCCAGGGGAAGCGCACCCCCGCGCCGCAAGCGATACCGGAAACGGAAGAAGAAAGACGCCGTTACGAGGAAGCCGCAGTCCGCCGCGAGCACCGGCTCGGAATGCGCAAGCAGTCCCTATGAACTCTCTTCGTCCTTGTACATGTACTTGATATTTGGTTTATAGACCAGCAGGTTCGGCTCGCCGTTCCGATTGATCTTCAGGCATGACTTGTCGTACCACTCAATCACGCCGCGCAGCGTCTCGCCGTCCTTCAAGACGAACACCATCGGCGTCTTGGACTGCATTTGCTTGACGTAGTAGAAGTTCTCGGCGTTGGTTTGATCGGGTGGCGTGGGTTTTTTCTGGCCGCGGCGCGGCGCGGCCATCTGATCCTTGATTTCGTTGAGCGACGGACGGATTAGCTTGCGGTTGGCGGACTCCACAGATCACCCTATTCTTCGGACTGGTTACAGGATGCCGTCGCTGGCGGACGGCCGGAAGACGTGTCCGACTTGTATCCACTGATAACATACGGCGGCCCGGCGATCAACCGGGGCACGGCGCGAAAACGCTGTTAGAATAGGGAGTTTATCGAAACGAGGGGAGGTCCGGCCATTGCGCCTCATGCGGGGATTGCTGCGAGCCTTTGGATATGTCTACCACCTGATTCTGGCGCTGTTCGCGCTGGGGGTGGCCGTGGTGGCGCTCGGCAGCCGGAGCGTCACGCTGCAACTGGAGATGCTGCCCTGGGGCATCGGCAGCTCTCCCTTCTGGCTGATGCTGGCGGCCCTCATCGGGCTGGTGTCGGTTGCGGCGGCTGTCACGGGCAAGACGCGGATCCTGTATGCGGTGTACACGCTTGCCGTGCTCGTCATCCTGGTGCGCGGGCTGTTCCTGGGGCCCTACACGTTCGGCGCCGTCATGGAGTGGACGACAGCCCTGTGGCTGCTCCTTGGCGCGCTACTGGCCGCCATCGGCGCGTTCTCGTCTCGCGGCGAACGTCAGTAGGCGACCAGCGCCTGCTCGAACATCGCCGCCAGGTCGTCGCTGCCCGCCGGCCGGGGCGACAGCTTGGTGACGCGGTGCTGGGGTAGCGTTCCTTCCACCAGAGCAGGAATGTCCGAGGTGTCGTAACCGACCGCGCGCAGCCCGTTCGGGACCCCTAGCTTCTCCATGTATCCAGTGATGGTGTCGGCCAGCAGGCGGCCGGCATCGTCGGCGCGTACTCCCTCCACGTTGCAGCCAAGAGCTTCGGCGGCGGCCAGGTGCCGGTCCGGGCAGGCGGACGCGGTGAAGCGGAACACCGCCGGCGCGTTCAGGATCACGGAGATTCCATGAGGCACCATCGGGTGGTCCACTGGATAGCCGGGCGGCATGTACGAACGGACGCGGCCGGAGACGGGGTACGACATGCCGTGTGGCAGGTGGCAGCCGGCGTTGCCGAACCCGACCCCGGCATAGGAGGCCGCGAGCAGCATTTGGCCGCGGGCTTCGTCGTCGGAGATGTCCTCCACCGCGCGGACCAGGTATTTTGACACCAGCCGCAGGGCGTGAAGCGACCAGACATCGCTGATCGGGTTCGACCCCTGGTAGGCCGGGCGGAGCGTGGGCCGCGCCGGGCGCTCGCGCTGCTGATACGGAATCGCCGTGAAGGATTCGATGGCATGACACAGCACGTCGAGTCCGGTGGCCGCAGCGACTTCGGGCGGCTGCGTCAGCGTGTTGTCCGGATCGAGCAACCCCAGCGTCGGTTTGAGGCGGCGATGCCCGATGCCGGTCTTGGCATGCATGCGTACGAGATCGAAGATGGCGACCCCCGTCGTTTCGCTGCCGGTGCCCGCTGTCGTCGGCACGGCGATCAGCGGCTTTACAGGTCCCGGAGGCGGCAGGCCTTTGCCGATGGGCGCGTTGACGTAGTCGAGGAAGTCGGCCGGCGGATGCGTGGAATAGAGATTCGCGGCCTTGGCCGTGTCGATCACGGATCCGCCGCCCACCGCGGCGAACGCGTCGAAGCCGCCTTCCACGGCGTACCGGATGGCCTCCTGAAACGACTCGTCGGTCGGTTCGACGCGCACGCGGTCGTACAGCGCGAAGGGAATCCCGTTGCGCTCGAGCGATTCGAGCACGGTGGCCACCGGTGGCAACGCGCGCAGCACCGGATCGGTGAGCACCATGACGCGGGCGACGCCGAGATCGGCGAAATCCATCCCGATTTCCGCGGTAACTCCCGCGCCGAAACGGATATTGGAAGCAGCAAGTTCGAAAGCGATTTCGTGCATGAAGGGTTTCCTGGGGGACTTCAGAAGCGGCGCGACCATTCGCGCGGCCAGCGCTCGACGACGACCTTGGCCCGTGTGAAGAACGCGACCGCGTCGCGGCCCTGGCCGTGCAGGTCGCCGAAGAAGCTCTCCTTGTGTCCGCTGAACGGGAACCAGGCCAGTGGCGCCGCGACGCCGACATTGATGCCGATGTTGCCCGCGTCGGCTGCAGAGCGGAACTGCCGGGCGGCTGCGCCGGATGAAGTGAAAAGACAGGCCATGTTGCCGTAGCGGCCGCTGTTGACGAGCGCGATCGCCTGCTCGACGGAATCGGCGTGGAGCAGGCCGAGGACCGGCCCGAAGATTTCGGTGGCGGCGAGCGCGCCGTCGGGGCGGACGCCGTCGAGCACCGTGGGCCGGACGAAATGGCCGCTTTCGAAGCCGTTGATGCGGGGCTTGCGGCCGTCCACGACCAGCGACGCACCTTCCTGGGCGCCGCGCGCGATCCAATGCTCAATGCGCTCGCGGCTGTCGGCGGAGATCACAGGACCCATCTCTACGCCATCGTCCAATCCGTACCCGACCCGCCGCGAGGAAGCGGCTGCGGCGATCGCGTCGGTGAAGGCCCGCTGCGCGTCACCCACCGTGATCGCCAGTGAGGCTGCCAGACAGCGCTGTCCGGCGCAGCCGAACGCCGAGTCGGCGGCGATCTGGCTGGTCATCTCCATGTCGGCGTCAGGCAGCACGACAATCGGATTCTTGGCGCCTCCCTGGCACTGGACGCGCTTACCGTGCGAGGCGGCGTGCGCGTAGATGGAGCGCGCGACCGCCGTCGTGCCAACAAAACTGATTGCCTGGACGTGCGGATGCTCGATCAGCGTCTGCGCGGCTTCCTTGCTGCCATTGACCAGGTTCACCACGCCCGGCGGAAAGCCGCACGTGTCGATCAACTCAAAGATCCGCTGCATGGTCAGCGGCACGCGTTCGGAGGGCTTCAGCACGCATGTGTTTCCGCAGGCGATCGAATACGGCAGGAACCAGAACGGAATCATCGCCGGGAAATTGAATGGCGCGATGATCGCTGTCACGCCGAGAGGCTGGCGGATGACGAACTCGTCGATCCCGGAAGCGATGTTCTCCGAAAACTCTCCCTGCATCAGCATCGGGACGCCGCAGGCGGTCTCGACGTTCTCGATGGCCCGCCGCAATTCCCCGCGGGACTCGTTGAGCGTCTTGCCGCACTCGATTGTGATGGTCGAGGCGATCTCCTCGATGTGGCGTTCGAGCAGCGCCTTGAGGCGAAACAGGGGCTGGATCCGGTCGCCTGGCGGCACGTTGCGCCACGCGAGAAACGCGTCGTGCGCGATCTCCACCGCCTTGGCCGTCTCTTCACGGGAAGATAGCGGCACGTGCTCGAGCTCTTCCAGGGTAGCCGGGTTCACAACCGGCAGCGACTCGGCCGCATGAGACGCCGCCCATTCCCCGTGAACGTAATTGCGCAGCATTAGAGTCATTATGGCTCGACGGGAAGGTATCATGTGGAGCAACGCGATGCCGGGCGAACGACCCAACATCCTGCTGCTGCTGCCGGACCAGTGGCGTCCGGACTGGACCGGCGCGAACACGAGCCTCCCACTGCGTACGCCGCACCTCGACCGCCTGGCGGAACGGGGCGTGCGCCTGACGAAAGCCGTCGTGGCGTCCCCGCTCTGTGCGCCGTCGCGCGCCTGCCTGGCGGCCGGCAAGGAGTACGAACGCTGCGGCGTACCTGGCAACCAGCGCGACTACCCCCTCGAGCAGACCACCTACTACACGCTGCTGCGCGAGTCGGGCTACCACGTGATGGGCTGCGGCAAACTCGACCTTCACAAGGCCACGCTGGACTGGGGTCTGGACGGGCGCAGGCTCCTGCCCGAGTGGGGCTTCAGCGACGGTATCGACAACGCGGGCAAGCGGGACGCCGTGCGCAGCGGTGCCCGCGAACCTCGAGACCCGTACATGGCTCACCTGCACCAGCGCGGTCTCGCGGCGGCCCACGTGGACGATTTCGCCCGCCGCCGGAACTTCGCCGCGACGTTTCCCACGCCGCTGCCGGACGATGCGTACTGCGACAACTGGATCGGCCAAAACGGGCTGACCCTCCTGCGGCGCGCACCGCGCGACAAGCCCTGGCACCTCGTGGTCAACTTCACGGGTCCGCATGAGCCGATGGATGTGACTCCGGGCATGGCGCGGCGCTGGCGCGGCATCGACTTTCCACAGCCCCGTGGATGCCGCCACTTCGATGTCCCGACGCATGTGGCGATCCGCCAAAATTACGCCGCGATGATCGAAAACATCGACCGCTGGACCGGTCTCTTCATACGGGAACTGCGGCAGCGCGGGGAGCTCGACCGCACGCTCATCATGTTCTCGAGCGATCACGGCGAAATGCTCGGCGATCACAACCGTTGGGGCAAGTCGGTGCCGTGGCACGAGTCTGTCGGCGTGCCGCTAGTGGCTGCCGGACCCGGCGTCGAACAGGGCGTGGTCAGCGACGCGCTGGTTTCCCTCATGGATCTGGCGGCGACCTTCCTCGATTTCGGAGGCGTCGCCGCGCCACGCGAGATGGACAGCCGGTCTCTCCGCCCGCTGCTGGCGGGGCGCACACGGCGGCACCGCGACATTGTCCGGTCTGGCCTGGGCCGGTGGCGCATGGTGTGGGATGGCGAGTTCAAGCTGATCCGCCGTTTCGACCCGGAAGGCCCCGCCCTGGGCCGCGAAGACGCGCCGGATCTGTTGTTCGACACGGTTGCCGATCCCTACGAAGAACGTGACATCGCCGCGCGCGATCCGCGCCGCGCCGCCCGCTTGCGGGAAGCAGCAATTTGAGTTTGGGCGTATAATGCGCGCATAACCCGTACACGGCGGGGTGGAGGTCCACGAAGGTAATGTCTACTCTCCAAATCTCGCCGGCCGGCGAATCCACGGGCAATGCCGGCCGACAAGTCATCAACGATTTCAGCATCCAGGTGGCGACAGTCAACGGATCGGGCAGCCAGACCGCCAACAACGTTCTGATGCGCTCCATCTTCCAGATGGGAATTCCTGTTTCCGGGAAGAACATGTTCCCCTCCAACATCGCCGGGTTGCCCACCTGGTTCACGATCCGGGCGCCAGCCACGGCTTTATCGGCCGCAAGAAGGAAGTCGATTTTCTGGTCGCGATGAATCCGGAGACGGCCAGCGAGGACGTGGCCGGTCTCCGCCGGCGCGGCGGCGTCTACGACGAACCGCTGAAGCTCAACGAACTGCGGCATGATCTGCTCTTCTATCCGGTGCCGTTCGACAAACTGGTCGGCCCGGTGTGCCCGGAAGCCAAACTGCGCAAACTGGTCCGGAACATGATCTACGACGGCATGGTCGCCAACCTGCTGTCGCATCGACATGGAGGAAATCAAGCGGGCGCTGTTCAAGCAGTTCGGCCCGAAGAAGGTCAAGGCCGCCGAGTTGAACCAGGGCGCGCTCGACGCGGGCTTCGAGTACGCGTCGAAGAATCTGTCCAAAGGCCGATCCGTTCCGCGTGGAGCGCCTGAACCAAACCGCGGGCAAGATCATCATCGACGGCAATTCGGCCTGCGGCGCTGGGCGCGGTGTTCGCCGGCGTCACGGTGGTGACCTGGTATCCGATCACGCCGTCGTCCTCGCTGGTGGAAGCCCTCATCGGTTATCTGCGGCGCTTCCGCCGCGATCCGGAGACCGGGCAAGGCCACCTACGCGGTGGTGCAGGCGGAAGACGAACTGGCATCGATCGGCATGGCGATCGGCGCAGGCTGGGCGGGGCGCGCTCGATGACTGCACCGCGGGTCCGGGCATTTCCCTGATGTCGGAATTCGTCGGGCTGGGCTACTACGCCGAAGTTCCGCCCGGTGATCGTCGATGTGCAGCGCGTCGGGCCCTCCACCGGTCTGCCGACGCGCACACAGCAGGGCGACCTGCTGTCGACCGCGCTGCTGTCGCATGGCGACACCAAGCATCCTGCTATTTCCCTCCTCGCCCGGAGAGTGCTTCACCATGATGCGGCGAGGCCTTCGACCTGGCCGAGCGTTTCCAGACGCCCGTGTTCGTGATGACCGACCTCGACCTGGGCATGAACAACTGGATGGCGGATCCGTTCACCTACCCCGAGCGTCCGCTGGATCGCGGCAAAGTCCTGACCGCGGAGGACCTCGACCGGCTGGGCGGGCTTCGGCCGCTACAAGGACGTGGATGGCGACGGCGTCGGCTACCGCACGCTGCCGGCCACCCCGCACCCCGCCGCGGCCTACTTCTGCCGCGGCAGCGGCCACAACGAGCAGGCGCAGTATAGCGAGCGCGAAGACGATTACGTCAACAACGTGGACCGGCTGGCGCACAAGTTCGAGACGATGCGCAGGTCGCCGGCCCGGAATTCCACCGGAACGAGGCCGCGGCGGGGTTGATCTGCGTGCGGCACATCCACCACGCGGCCAGGAATCGCGGGAGCAGTTGCGCAAGGAGAACAACTTGCGGACCAGCTATCTGCGGGTGCGCGCATATCCGTTCCGGCCGAGCTGCTGGAGTTCATCCGCGCGCACGACCGGTTTACGTCGTGGAGCAGAACCGCGATGGGCAACTGCTGCGCTGATGCGGCTGGACCTGGTCCGGCGACATCGCGCGGCTGCGCAGCGTCCGCTACTACGGCGGGCTGCCGTCGACGCGCGCACGGTCACGGATGATCGTCTCGCCAGGAGGGATTATGAGCACAGCGACACCCCGCCGGCAAAGACAAACCGCTCGGCCTGGAGGTTCTCTGCTACGGCGGTCAAAGACCACGCTGTGCGCCGGCTGCGGCCACAACGCCATCACGGAGCGCCTCATCGAGTGCTTCTACGAGATGGGCATTGAGCCCTGGATGGTCTCGAAGTTCTCCGGCATCGGCTGTTCGTCGAAGTCGCCGGCCTATTTCCTGAACCTGGCGCACGGCTTCAACGGCGTGCACGGACGCATGCCGGCGCTGGCCACCGGCGCGGTGCTGGCCAACCGCAAGATCATCGGCCTGGGCGTGACCGGCGACGGGGACACGGCCTCGATCGGCATGGGGCAGTTCATGCACCTGCTGCGCCGCAATCTTCCACTGATCTACATGGTCGAGAACAACGGCGTGTACGGGCTGACCAAGGGCCAGTTCTCGGCCACCGCGGATCTCGGTTCCAAAGCTGAAAGACGGGCATCATCAACGACCTGCCGCCGTTTGATTGCTGCGCCCTGGCGCTCAGCCAGGGGGCGACCTTCGTGGCGCGCTCCTTCTCCGGCGACAAGCGGCAGTTGCAGGCGATCCTGAAAGCGGCCATCGCGCATCGCGGGCTTGCGGTCATCGACGTGATCTCCCCCTGCGTGGCCTTCAACGACCACGAGGGCTCCACCAAGAGCTACCGCTACATGAAAGACCACGACGAGCCGCTGCACGACATCGACTTCGTGCCGCACTTCGAGGACATCCAGGTGGAGATTCACGAAGGCACGTCCCAGGACATGCGCATGCACGACGGGTCTCTGCTGCGGCTCAAGAAGCTGGGCGCGACTACGACCCCACCGACAAGTTGCGCGCCCTCCGCGTCATGGCAACGAGTCCGCCGGAGCGCGGGCGAGGTGGTGACCGAGTCCTTTATGTGAACACACGAAGCCGACGCTGATCGACATGATGAGCATGGTCGAGGAGCCACCGCTGGCAACCCCTGCCAACCGAGACGAGCCCATCGCGCGAAGCGCTGGAGACGTTATGGAGGAGTTGCGCTAGGAAGCTCCGTTCCTGACGCACCAGCCGGCTGCGTTCCCATGGTGGCTGCGCCAGCGTCGGCTGGAACGCGTAGCGCTTCATCGAAAATTCGAACCGCGCGCCGGGCGCCTGGGCGCCAGATGCCCGTTCACAGAGGGTGGCTTCGATCGCAGTGGTCCGGCCATTCACCGTGACGCGATCGAAGTGATGCCCTGCGTAGCCGCCCGCCTGGACGGCCACCAGCCTCTCGTCGGTGGGCTCGTATTGACCAGGGTCAGCGTGACGAAGTCCGCCGTCAGCTTCTCCACCAGCGCCGCGACGTCTTCCGGCAGTCCGCTGCGCCGACGCGCCGGACTGGGAGTAGCGGACGCGCGCGTGCAGAGTCTATGTTGCCGGTCAGGTAGAGCCCATCGTCCGAGATCCGTCAGGGCGTTGGTCTGCACCGGGTTGCAGGATCTGGACCCAGCCGCCCAGACGGGTGTCGGGCGGCTAAGTCGGGTCGTTGTGGATCTCTTCGATCTGCTTCCCGACCTGGTCCAGGTCGCGGCGCAGGGCGGTCTCCGGGGTAGGCGTCGTCCATCCCCTCGAGGTAGCCGATCATCCGGTCTTGGGAACCCGTTCCAGGTCGGCGCGGTCCATGGACCATGTAAATCTCGGGCCGCCAGGTGGTGGAATTACGCTCGGCGTCCAGTGATACCAATTGACCCGCCCGTCGTGCTCGCCATACATCTGCGGCACCATCTCTTTGCCGTCCACCATTTTCTTCTGTGCTGGATGTTGTCCATCTGGCGGCGCAGCACGGCGATGTAGGCGGGATCGCCGGTAAGGAGAAATGCGTTGCTGAAGCCCGGCCACGAACCGGCGTCGAAGGTGTTGCGGTGGGCAATCTGCTGGTATTCCGGCGACCAGATCGTGAAGTTCCAGCCGTAGGTCCCCTTGTACCACTTGCCGCCGTACTCGCCCCGACTCGCCGTCGAGACCGATAAGTTACCGGGATGTTGCCGCCGTTTGAAGCGCGTGATGTGCCTTCCACGCGTCCACGTACTCGAGCAGCCAGTCGCGGTACTTTCGTGGCCGAGCGGCAGGCGTTCAGCCGCCAGGTTCGTCGCCGCAAGGTTCAGCGGTGACGCCAGACGCTGTCCAGGTAATCGAGCAGTGCTCCAGCATTTCGATTTACTTTCGAAGTCGACCGTCTCCCGGTGCCTCTTGCCGCCATGCGGAGGAGAGATGGAAACGTCCATAAGCGGGGTCTCCCACCAGTCTTCTTGTGGCGCGCTGCAGCATCAAATCCTTGCTGCCGGTCCAGATGCTTTTGATGACCTTGTGCTGTGGATCGTAATTGGGGGCATCCGTCCTCGTTCATGTAGAAGCTGGCATGAAGGCGCATGCGCCTGCCGTAGAGTTTGTCCAATTCTATTTGGACAGCCCCTGGAAAGATAGCAACCACGAAGCCCTCGCCGTTGTGGAACCAGTCCGACATGGAGGAACCTCGTAGCCCCGTCCTTGGCGATGCCGGGTGGTGAACGCCTCAATTCCTGTACTGAGAAGATGGCCTTCGGAGCCCTTTCCGGAACAACCCGAGGACGTTATCCGAACTGCCAAGGGCGTGCAGAGGGTCCAGTTATAGAAGGCCCGGCGGCGTCGTCGGCGCCGTCGAGGGTTCCCCAGCGCGGGTAATGAAGGAGATAGCCGCGGGAATCGAGGTAGTTCTCGGTTTGGAGCCTCGACCCCTCCCGGCTGTTGGCGCGCAACAACTCCCCGTTCGAGAAAGGCCCAGGCCAGGGGTCATCGGGGTATCCACCGGGATCAACACTTCGCCGACCACACTGGGAATGCCAGCAACAGGGAAGAAGCAGGAGCTTCCGCATCACCCGGCAATTATAGACCGAGACCGCCGGACATGCCCGCTATCTCCCGGAATACAATGGGAAGAGAATGGCTTATCAGATCACCTTATCCCCGGTGACGGGATCGGTCCGGAGGTGTCGGCGGCGACCGTGCGCGTCATCGAGGCGGTCCGGGATTCAGTGGATTGGAGGTCGTGGAGGCCAGTGCTTCCGCGCTTGCTGATTTTCGGACAGGTCCTGCGCCACCGAAGGTTGTCGAGTCGCTGGACTGGACCGGAGTCGGCCTGAAGGGCCCCACCACGGACCCCAGTCGGCGGCGGCCACCTGAGCGTCAACGTGGCGTTGCGCAAGAAACTGGATCTGTACGTGAACTTCCGCCCGATCCGATGCTCCCCGGAACCGTTAGCCGGTTTAACGATACCCACATCGACATGGTGATCTTCCGGGAGAACACCGAGGACCTGTACTCCGGCCTCGAGCACGAGGTGGTCCAGGGCGTGGTGGAGAGCATCAAGATCATCACCCGGCAGGTATCCTTGCGCATCGCCGAGCGGCGTTCGCCTACACCCGCGGTCGAGAACCGGAAGAAGGTGACCGCCATCCACAAGGCGAACATCATGAAGATGAGCGACGGCCTGTTCCTGCGCTGCTGCCGGGAAGTCGCCGAACGCTATCCGTAGATTCAGTACACTGAGCTGATCGTGGACAACGCCATGCAGCTGGTGATGCATCCGGAACAGTTCGATTGCCCGTTCGCCGAACCTTACGGCGACATCGTGTCCGATCTGGCGTGGACGGTGTCGGCGGCCTGGAGAATCGTTCCCGGAGCCAACTCGGCGCGTCGCAGGCGGTGTTCGAAGCAGTGCACGGGACGGCGCTGGACATCGCCGCAAAGGCGATGCCAACCCGACCGCGCTGATCCAGTCGGCGAGCCTGTTGCTTGGCGCACATCGGGGAGCGCGAAGGCCTCAAGTGCGGGTGAAGAACGTTGAGGCCGTGTTCCCAGAAGGGAAGCATCGACCGGCGATGTGGGCGGCCCGGCGTTTGCCGTAAGTGAGTTCACCGATGCCGTGGTGAGATCCTTTCTAACACTGGACGTCCCGGCACGCGTCCAATGAGCAGGCTGGCGGGGGCGTGTCTTCCGCGGATTGGCGTCATACTACCGAAAAGGTGTCCTGGATGGCGAGAAAGCAGCGCTCTTCCTGATTGTCCCAGATCATCGCGGTTTGCTCGCCGGTGGGGGTGTTTACGCCCGCGGGTGGAAGTCGCCGCGCGCCAGGGAGGGTGAGATCAAAGCCAGCCTCGGAGACGTTCACCGGATCTACAACGCGGTCGAGCAGAATTTGCCGATCCGCTGACCCGGGAAGACGGTATACAGGGCGCCCATCCGGCGTATGCTGGGCACGCTCAACATCCCACTCGAACTGCTGATCCCTGCGGGACTTGCACTGCTCCGCGAGGACCAGAAGGGTCACTTCTTGGCGTCGGCAGACCGTCGCGCCGCGCAACCGCCATAAGACGATCGTCATCGCCCCGTTCACGGGTTCGCCCCGCCTACAAACGGGCATCCGGCCGGGTGACGGGATCGTGACGGTGAATGGCAACCGACCGACAACCGAACACGACGGAAGTGGCGGACCTGCTGAAGAAGACCGCGTGGCACGCAGGTGGAGATCGTCGTAGCGCGCGAGGGCAGCCGCGAGCCGATCACCTTTCTCGGACCCGCGACGAAATCTCTGCGCACAGAGCGTCCAGGACGGCTGGGTCAGGCCGGGCGTTGCCTACATCGAGATCGATTCGTCCAACGAAACTGGCACCAGCACGGCACTTGAAGAAAACCTGCGGCTGGGCTTCGGTGGCAGCATTCAGGCGCTCGTGACCGACCTCGCGACCAACCCCGGCGGTCTGCTCAACGAAGGCGTCGCGGTAGCGGACAAGTTCCTGGCAGATCAGGTAATCGTGTCCCACCGGGGACGCGCCACGGCGGATAGCCTTACGTGGCCTGCCGCGGCAACCGTGGCTATGAGTTCCCGATCGTCGGTGCTGGTGAACCGTTACTCGGCTTCGGCTGTTGAGGGTCGTGGCTGGCGCGCTGCAGGATCACGACCGCGGCTGGATCCTCGGCGAGGACACCTTCGGCAAGGGTTGGGTTCAAACCGTCTACCCGCTTCTCAGAATACGGGCTGGCCGACCACCGACACTACACGCCGAGCGGCCCGTCTGGATCCAGCGCGATTATTCGAACACCTCGCTCCTTCGACTACTACAACCACACAGGGCCCTCGAAGAGAAGAATCCGCTCGACGGAAGATGACCGACAGCGACGCACCGTCGGCGCGGTACGGCATCTCGCCCGACGGCAGAAGTACGAGACGCCCAAGTTCAACCAGTTCCAGATGCGGGTTTGCGCGGTATACCTCTTCAACTGCACGCCACCCGCTACTTCGGAGAGAACGACGTAAGAGCATTCAAGACCGGGCGCCTGACGATGCCCCTGATCGAGAAGTTCCGCCAGTATCTTCACCCAGAGAAAGGTGGAGTTAACCGGGCTCGAGTTCACGGAGAATCGACCTGGGTCCGCCGTGGACTGCTGCGCGAAATGGCCGTCTCGGCCTTCGGCGTCGAAGACGCGCGCCCATTGAAGTGGAAACCGGATTCAGATTGTCGATGTGGCGATCGATGCCATCCCGAAGCCATAGCTTGCTTGAGAACGCCAAGCGCATCTCGTCGCACAGCGGACGGCGGCGCCGCAGCCGCGCCAGTCCGCATCTGCCACCGCCGCCATCAGCGTCCTCGACGCGGGCGGCCAATATCTCCATCGATTGCGCGAAAATTCGTGAGTTGGGCAGTCGAGGCGGAAGTGTGCGCCAGCGACACCCGGCAAACGAGTTCGCCGGGCCGCCATGGCATCGGATCTCGGGCGGTCCAGTGCAGGTGTCCACGACGCGGACAGCCCGTCGATCGACTCGCGATTCTGTCGGCCGGCATCCCCCGTTCTGGGTATCGCTACGGCCTGCAGTTGATCGCGCACCATTGCGGCGGCACAGCTGCAGAAGGGGAGCGTGGCGGAGTTCGGCTGCGGCCGAATTGCGTACTCTTGAGGATTCCGCGCTGCTCGCCGGCACACCGCGCGGTCAGCAGGTCTGATGAGTCACCGCGACCTCGTCACCGCGATGCCGGAGGGTTTCCGGCGCGTCGCGAAACGGCATCCTGCCCGTACAGCGCCATCGCCGACCCCGCGCGCAGGCTGTACGGCGTGCAGTTTCACCCCGAGGTCGTCCACGCCGCACGGCCAGCGCATCCTGTCGAATTTGTGCTGGATATCTGCTGCGCGCCCCGCGACTGGGATCCCGTGCACAGCATCGAGGCCTCGAGGGCAGATCCGGCGCTCCGTCGGGGACCGCAACGTGTTCTTCTTCGTGAGCGGCGGCGTCGACTCCACCGTGGCCTATACGCTGTGCCTTCGCGCCCTGGGCGCTGAACGCGTGCGCGGCGTCTACGTCGACACCGGTCTGATGCGCGAGGGCGAGACGGATTTCGTCCGCCACACCTTCGACTCGCTCCACGCCGAGGGAACGCTGGCCATCGAAATGGCGTGCGAGGAGTTCCGGGCGCGCGCTCAGGCGCGAGCGACCCCGAGCAGAAGCGGCACATCATCGGCGAGCAGTTTGTCGCGCTGCAGGAACGGATCATCGAAACGCGCCACCTGCTGGACGGCCACTGTGCTGGGGCAGGAACAATCTATCCCGATACGATCGAATCCGGCGGCACGGCCAAGGCGGCCACGATCAAGACGCACCACAATCGGGGTGGCGGGAATCCAGAAGTTGCTCGAAGAGGGCCGCGTTGTCGAAACCCCTGGCGCAGTTCTACAAGGATGAAGTCCGGGCGATCGGACGTCAATTGAACGTGCCGGATACGCTGTTGGAGCGACATCCGTTCCCAGGTCCGGCTTGGCCATCCGCTGCCTTGCGTGGAATCCGGAGCCTCCATGATCCGCGACGCCGACGGGTGGGTGGTGCCGTCAATTCGGTTGGGGTCCAGGGGGATTCACGTTCCTACAAGCCCGTACTCATCCTGACGGCCGGGGCCGAGAGAGGCAACGGAGGTCATCAACCGGCGGCATGACGTCAATCGCGTAACAGCGTGCCTGGGAGGGAACGCGCGGTCGACGCGCTGTCGGTCCGGCTTCGGGCTCACCGCCGCCCGCCTCGCGACGCTGCGCCGTGCCGATGCGATTGTCCGGCGTCTCTCTCACCAGTCGGATTCGAGACCCGGTCTGGCAGTTCCCGGTCATCCTGATTCCACTTGGAACCGCCGACGCCCCGGACTCGGTCGTTCTCCGTCCGGTCCATTCGGTCGACGGAATGACGGCGGAAGCTGTCGTGCTCCCGGACTCCCTCTCCGCGCCGCCATGGCGGCGGAGTTGCTGGCGCTGTCAGGGGTGTTGCGGCAGTCCTGCTGGACCTCACCCACAAGCCGCCCGGCACGATCGAGTGGAATAGGCGCTCTCGCCGGCTACGGGATGAACACGGGCGTGAACCATCGCGCGCCCGGGTTCCCGGGATTGGCTCGCGGATGATCCGGCCCGCCGGATAATCTGCGCAGGACCGCGCATCCAGCCAGCGGCGCCACGGCGAAGCCTGCCGTCGCCGGTCCTGCGATGCCCGCTGGCACAGGCCGGATCCGTTCAGCCAGTGCACGCGCTGCTCCCTCCAGGATCACCGGCGCGAGCTTCATCGCCTCTTCGAGGATCCCGGAGTCTCGCCCTTCTGGTCCTCGTTCAGGACCGCCCCATTGCGCGCCACCAGTTCGGCTGACTTGGTTCGCGCCTCCGGCAAACTTCGCCTCGATTTCGGCGTAGTGATCCCGGAGCGCCGGGATCCAGCGTCGCGACGAGTCTTCGCGATCTCCCGTTGTACCTGCCAGATCCGGCCCTGCTTTGTCCGAGGCCCAACGGCCGAACCCGCCGTTCTGCTCCACGATGACCTGAAGCTGGGAGTCCGACAGCCGCAAAAGTCTTGACTTGGCCTTGAACGGGCTGGTTAGCACCGGAAACGGTTGAGCCCGGGCGGATACCGCGAACAGGGCAGCGGCGAAGAGGAACGCAGGTGCTTCATGCCAGGATACACCGGATTTTCGCCTCAACCGGGACCGGTTCGGGATATTCAAGGGCAGAGAGACGCACCGGGAGCCGCCCACGCGGCTTCTCAAAAGATTCGTCGTTCGAAGGCCACGCCCGCAAGAGGCCGCAGATGCCTGCCAACGATCGATTCGGAATTCCGTATCCTTTCAAGACACTTCTGATTGGCGGTGTCTGACGCCGTCCCGATCAGCGTCGCGGCGCTCTACAGTATCTTGCAGAGCGACCGTTTCTCGAGCGGACCGTTGGGCACCACTTCCACTCCTCATCGCGGCAGGAACCGCCTCCGAAATCCGTCGTCATCCAGGACCGAGTCGTGGACGTTGGAAAGTTGACGATCGCACCGGACGTTGTGGCCGCAGTCGAAACCTCAAACCGGTCCTACCAAGGCATGAGCGAACAGGCGATCTCTCGGACCGCATCTCCCGCATCGACGGGATCGGGGATACGCCGGAGGCCGATCCGATCGTGAACCGGATGCTGGCCTCGCCCGCCTCGCGGTTGCTGCTCCAGCACAAGGCGCGCGATCCTCGCTGCTGCGGATCACCGTGACCGATGAGAAGGTCCACCGTCGCCGCCTCGCACAAGACGCTCGACTACCACCAGGCCGATGAAGATTACTGGCAGGACATCACGCCAAGGGCCGCGGAAGCGTCAGCGTCCGGCGACGTGAAGTACGACGACGTGACGCATTCCTACTACGTCGGTGTCGGCGTCCTGATCCTCGAAGAGGGGAACCACCCGGGTGATCGGCACCCTGGACGCCCTCGTCGACCTGTCGAAGCTGTTTCCGTGGTCAGCCGTTCCCGGATCGGGCAGACCGGCCGCACCCGCTCATCAGGACGACGGGGACGATCATCGCGGCTCCCGATGCCGACCTGCGAGAAGGCTCGCGCGATTGAAGCTGGCGCGGCAACCGAGGCGATCAACGATCCCGAAGGCCTGCGGACAGGCTACGTGGTGACGGACTTGCCGGGCGTCCGGCGCACCTCATCGGATTTGCCGATGTCGGTCTGAGGATCCGAGCTTCCCAAGCTGGAATGGTTGGTGCTGGTCTCGCAGTCCACACGAGAGGCCTTCGCCCCGATCCGCGTCGTAGGCCGGCTGATTGCGTTCGTCTCAGTCGTGTCTCTGGGGCTGGTCATGCTGCTGATCGTCTACTTCACCTCCACCGGCGTGGAGGAATTCACCGAATCGGTGAGATTCAGCCGCGCGAACCGGAAACCGTCAAACAGGCGTAGGCATTGGTATAATCGGGTGTGACACGGCGGCTGTAGCTCAGTCGGCAGGCAGCGCCAGATTGTGGTTCTGGATGCCGTGGGTTCGAATCCCACCAGCCGCCCCACCTGTCAAACCTCGCCAGATCTTCCAGAATTCCCGGCCGCGACGGCGTCCACCCCAGGAGCCGCCCTGCCTTCGTGCCGCCCACCCGAATCGAGCACGAGGGCGTCGGCCAGCAGGCCGAAACGCTCTCGGGCTTGCTCCACCGTCTGGAACTCCACTTTCACGTCATGTCCACCGCGCGGCGGCGGAGCGATCTGGCCCACGGGAATCGCCGGTCCATCCGCGGCGAGGATAACTCCCCAGGGCCGGACTTTTCCAACGCCAGGACGTACAGGTCGGCCAAGTCCGCCACGTGGATGAAGGTCCAGTAGTTCGCTCCGTTTCACGACATGGACGACGCCAGTGTCGCGTCCCTGACGGACCCAGTTGCTCACCATCCCGCCGCCGCGGGCCGTGGACCATGGCGGGCCGGATGACGATGCCCCGCACCTGCTTTTCCACCGCGTCCAGGACGATTCGCTCGACTCCGGGGCGCCAGGCGACAACCGCCGCCGGTACCAGGCGCACCATCTCGCCCGCGACCCGGCCGCCCGTATCTCCCATCACCCACACGCCGCTCGTATAGAGAAACGGCTTCCCGACCCATCCAGCGCGCCCACCATTGCGGCCACTGCGGCGTGATCCACTGCTCCGCGCTGTCGGGCGCCCAGGCGAACGCTGTATGGATGACCCATCGGCCGCAGTCGCAGCCGTGGCGAGGGAAGTCGGGTCGCGCAGGTCGGCACGCGCTGTCCGTAGCCCTTCGCTCGAGCTCGCGCCTGCTCGTCCGACCGGGCGGCGTCACCACCGAATGTCCCGCGCGCAGCAGCGCTTCGGCGACCGCCGAGCCGACATAGCCGGTCGCCCCCGTCGAGAAGATGTCCACGAGCCGATTATCGCGCGGCGGACTTACGAAGCGCCGGAGCACGGACTCAATGCGCGCGCAAATCCTCGTAGGTCATCTTGCCCGGATGGTAATTAGCCGGACAATGCCGGTGCTGTCCACTCAGGACGAGGTCGGAGTCGTCGAAACACCGTAGTTCTTGAACGTTTCCTCGCCCAGCGGGACCGGCATCGTGTCGAGAGCGCCATAGAACTGCCGGCGGACCCGGTCGATGTACGGTGTCTCCTCGGCCGGGTGGCGTCCTGTCCGCCGGCGACGTAGCCAAGCGTTGCGTCGGGCCGAGGATGGCGAGTCCCCGCGGACCGTACCTGCTGCAGGCGGGCCAGGACCGGCCCCTGTTGCTTGCAATCCCACACCAGTGCGCCCAGAAGAACAGCAGCAGCGTCTGCCCCGGTACGCGGACACCTGCGTCGGTTTGGGTCCGAGGTGGCTCTGTACTGAGCGGAAGGGCGGGTTTCCCCCGAGGCTCAGCAGGCAGGTTCTTCTGATCCGGGTGCGGATGGACGTGTTGAACCACGTCTTCAACTCACTGCGCAGGAATGCCACTCCCTGGTCGCGTTCGCCGCGCTTGTCGAGAACGTGAGCCTGCACTTCGATCGAAGCCCCCAGAGCGAGCGGAAGGTCCTTTTCGGCGTCGAGGGGCGCTTCTTCAGCTCAGCGAGCGCGAGTTCGCGGGGTTTCGGCGGCGAACCGCTCGGCTTGTCGCGAGATTGCCGGCGGCGAGGTGGCCCCGGCCGGTGCCGGAGAGACCGAGGATCATTCGGGCGGCGCCAGCGGAGGAGTCGCGCACACCGCTTTTCCGCGCCTGCAAAGTCCTGGCGCGCGATGGCGGCGCGGACGTCGGAACGAGCGCCGCGGCGGCCAGCGATGGCAGCAGCGCGGCGATGAAAACGAATCGGCGCGCATGGAAAGCATACCGTGAAAGTATGGCGTATGGTACGATTCGGAAAGACCAGCACAGAACGGAGAGGTGGCTGAGTGGTCGAAAGCAGCGGTTTGCTAAACCGTCGTAGGCCTTTAAAGTCTACCGAGGGTTCGAATCCCTCCCTCTCCGCCAGACCTAAATAATCCAAAGACATGCAGGAGATCGCGCACGGCGGCGACGTCGTGCCGCTTGGTAAGGCGGCGCTGAGCGTAGTCACTGAAAACCTTCTTGCGATGCCCAGGACCGACTCGGTTCACCGGATGCTTGCTGCCCTGGCAGCGGGAAACATCACTCTGCCGGAAGCTCAGGCCAGCCTGCGCGCACTGGAGGCCGTTCGGCTCGCGAGGGCCGACCGAATGCCCTGCCAGCCGGAAGCGTCGCGACGCGCCGGGCAAGCGGCAGGCGTGGCGCTCTCGCCGTTCGCAATACGCCTGACGACGGCCGCGCGCCTGTGTCGGGAGGCCGGCGCAGGGGTGGTCTGCCCGCAGGGTCAAGGGCGCGAAGCCTCAGAACTTGTTGGGTTCACTGCGGGTGACCGAGCAGGACTGCACGTCCGTTGCCTGCCGGATGCTGGCCGATATCTGGGACCATTCGGCCCGGAAGTCGGGGGGACCGGCGAGCGATTACCAGGACACTGTGGAGCACCTGAGACGGCTTGGGCGGGGTGAAACCTCCAACTTGACCTTGATGCGCCCTCGTAACGCGATTCCCTCGTAACGCGATTGAGGATGCCGAGCAGTTGGCCCTGAACTTCTCGGACGCCATGCGGGCGGGGGTCGCCGATGCCTGCACGTGGGGCGCATCCGTCGCCGAGCCGAACGCGAGGGCCTGGAAAGCTGGAAGGAAACCTGAGACGAGTTCTTGGCCATCATGCGGCGCTACCTTCTGCCGTGTCCTTTCCGGGCGCGGGCCTCTTGGCGGGAATGGAGCAGTTATCGGAACTGGGCCGCTTGCGGACTGTTCCCAATAGTGGGAACATAAAACCGTGAGGATCTTGGGCGAGGCGACCGTCGCGCGATTCGCCAGCAAACATGCCGGATCGCGGAAGGCGCTCCAGCGATTCCTCACCGTCGCCACAAATGCGGACTGGCCCCACTTCCCCGCGGTCAAGCAGACCTTTCCCGCAACGGATTTGGGACGGCAAAGCGGACGGTTAGTTTTCGATGTTGGCGGAAACAAGTACCGCTTGGTCGCAAGCGTGGACTTCAAGGAACAGATCCTCGTGATTGAGCGCGTGTTCACGCACGAGGAGTACGACAGGGAGGTGCTGTGATGGGAACCACCGTGTATGACCGGCTCCTGCGCGAAGTGCGGCCCGAGGTGATCGAGACCGAGGAACGCTACGCTGAGGTCTCCGCGCGCCTGGCCGAACTTGTCCGCAAGGGGACGCGCCGAACCGTGAGCGAGACGCGCCTCTTGAGGCTCCTCGCCGTCCTGGTTGAGGACTACGACCGCCGACACGCGATGCCCCCGGACGATGGCACGCCAGCGGAGCGGTTGCGCTATCTGCTGGAGGCCTCGGGTAGAACGGCTACGGCGCTGATTCCCGTCTTCGGGCAACGAAGCCATGCCAATGAAGCCCTGAATGGGAAACGCCCGATCAGCCTTGAGCAGGCTCGCAAGCTTGGTGCCCTCTTCGGCGTAAAACCGGGCCTTTTCGTCTGACAGGACGGTGCTTACTCGCCTGTTTCCTTGCGACGGACAAGAAGGATTTGCTCGCCCCAGACGCGGTGTCGCCCCTGTTCGTCGAAGAACACCCGCGCCCCATCCTGGATACGGGCAGGGATCTTCGCAGGCAATGAGAAGAAGCCGGTAAGCCCGCGCTGAGCGATGCTTTTTGGGCGGCGTCGCCTTTGAAGCCAAAACCAGGATCAGCAGATCGGAGGTCTTTACGGCATCCAGGTAGAAATCCAGGAGCGGTTTCGAAGACGCGGGTTCCGCCTCAGTAGACCCCAAGGCGTTGCCTCGGACCAACGAGGCGTCGCGCATGTAGCGGCGCGGTCCGATAGCCTGCTGGCCTGGAGACGCCCACCGACGGCCACGGGGCGGAACAGCGGGCCGCTGTCGATGCCCGAGGGAGTTGTTGTCGGTCTCGCCGCCTATCGATGCAAGGGCGTTGCTAAACCGTCGTAGGCCTTCAAAATCCCTCCCGCTCCGCCAGATCAGCCCTGAACCGCGCTTTTCCGATTCCCGACGCTACCATAAGGTCATGGGAGTTCTTCTGGTCCTGGTCGTGCTTGCCGCGCCGCTCGCCGCCGCCGATTCCGACGTCCACGCGCGCTACGTGCTGGACGCCATGCTCCGCTACAGCCCGGAGGCCGCTTCGGGACTCGGACTCGAACAATACGATGCACAGGTCTCCGACCTCAGCGACGCTTCCCGCCGCGATGCCCAGGCGGCAGGCCGCCGCGTGCTCCAGGAACTGCGGAAGCGACTCAGGAAGGAGCAGGATCCCCGCACCCGCCAGGACCTCGAGATCCTCATCGACTCGACCGCCGAAACGCTCCGCGAGCAGGAGTTGAACGACCGCTACATTCTGCCGTATCTCAACGTCGCGCGAACCGTCTTCGGCGGCGTCCGGGGGCTGCTCGACGATCAGGTGGCCGAATCGCGCCGCCCGGCCGCTCTCACGCGCCTGCGGCGATACGCCGGAATGGAGCCCGGAACGCGTCCCATTGCGGAAACGGCTCGCCAGAGGTTGGCTGCCGCCATGAAGAATGCGAAACTGGCCGGCCCTTACCGGAAAAGCGTCGAACAGGACCTGGCCCAGGCGGGCTTCTTCCTCGATGGTCTCGGCCAACTGTTCGCGAAGTACAAGATCGCCGGATACGAAGAACCGCTCCAGACACTGCGCCGGCAGGTCGACGAGTACCATGCGTTTGTGCGCGATTCAGTGCTGCCGCGCGCCCGCGAAACACACGTTCTTCCGGCGCCCGTCTACCAGCACGCGCTGCGGCACTACGGCGTGGACATCCCGGCTCCGGAACTGACCCGGATGGCGCGCGAGGCGTTTGCAGCGCTTCAGGTGCGGGCCGGCGACGTGGCGGCGCGCGTCGCCGAAGTGCGCGGGTGGCGGAGCCGCGACTATCGCGACGTAATCCGGCAGCTCAAGAAGGAGCAACTCGACAACGACACGATCCTTGACCATTACCGGCAGCGGCTGGCCGAGATCGAAGCGATCGTGCGGCGCGAGGATCTCGTCACCCTGCCGGAACGCCCGGCGCGCATCCGCCTGGCGACTCCGGCCGAAAGCGCCGGGCAGCCGGCGCCGCACATGCGCCCGCCCCGGTTGATCGGCAACACGGGAGAAAGCGGAGAGTTCGTCCTGCCGATGCGAATCCCCGACGCGTCGGGCCAGACCGAAGGCTACGACGACTTCACCTTCGCAGCCGCTTCCTGGACGCTGTCCGTCCACGAATTGCGCCCGGGCCACGAGATGCAGTTCGCCGCTCTGATCGAAAACGGCGTGTCGCTGACACGGGCGATCTTCGCGTTCAACAGCACGAACGTCGAAGGGTGGGGGCTTTATTCGGAAGCCATCATGCAGCCGTTCATGCCGCTTGAAGGGCAGTTGATCAGCCTCCAGCACCGCATGATGCGCGCTGCCCGCGCCTTCCTCGATCCGGGACTGCAGGCGGGCCAGGTGACTCCCGAAGAAGCCGGCCGGATCCTGCGCGAGGACGTGGTGCTGTCGCCCGCGATGGCGCGCCAGGAAGTGGACCGCTACACCTTCCGCTCGCCTGGCCAGGCGACTTCGTACTTCTACGGCTACACCCGGCTCATGGAGTTGCGCAAAGACGTCGAAGCCCGGCTGGGTGGCCGCTTCGAGGCGAAGCGCTTCCACGACTTCATCCTTGCCCAGGGCCTGCTGCCTCCCGCCCTGCTGCGGAAAGCCGTCAGCGCGGAGTTCCTGCGTTAGCGCAGTCCCTGGCGAAGCGCTACGATACGGCAATGCGCTCGCGCCGCGAGTTCCTGAGCCTGGCAGCCGGACTGGCTTCGCCGCCGGCGCGCCGCCCCAACGTCCTGGTTCTCCTCACTGACGACCAGCGGTTCGATACCATCCAGGCGCTCGGGAACCGCGAGGTCCGGACCCCGAACATCGATCGGATCGTACGGCACGGCACTGCGTTCACGCACGCATTCATCATGGGCGGCACGATTCCCGCCGTCTGCTCCCCGTCGCGCGCAATGCTGCTCACCGGGCAACACCTCTTTCGCGCCGACCGCTCAATCGTCCGTCCCAAAGATCCGCTGCCGTTCGCGCTGATGCCCGAGCACTTTCGCAAATCCGGCTACGCCACCTTCGGCACCGGCAAGTGGCACAACGGACCCGCCCTCTACGCCCGCTGCTTCAGCCACGGGGACCAGATCTTTTTTGGTGGCATGTCCGACCACGACAAAGTGCCGGTCCATGCATTCGACCCCTCGGGCGAGTACCCCCGTGAACAGCGCCGCATCGGTGCCGGCTTCTCGACCGAAATCTTCAGCGACGCCGCCATCCGCTTTCTGCGCGCCCACCGCGGCGATCAGCCGTTCTTCGCCTACGTTTCCTACACCGCGCCGCACGATCCCCGGACCGCGCCCGGGGACTATGCGTCACTCTATCCACCGGACCGCGTCAGCCTGCCGCCTAACTTCCTGCCGGAACATCCCTTCGACAATGGCGAGATGAAGATCCGCGACGAGATGCTGGCTCCCTTTCCCCGCACTCCGGAAGCGGTACGCGAGCACATCGCCGCCTACTACGCGATGATCACGCATCTCGACGCGCAGATCGGGCGGGTGCTGGATGCTCTGGAAGAAACAGGTCAGGCGGACAACACGATTGTCGTGTTTGCGTCCGACAACGGCCTAGCGGTCGGGCAGCACGGCTTGATGGGCAAGCAGAACCTCTACGATCACAGCGTCCGGGTCCCGCTGGTGCTAGCCGGTCCGGGTGTCCCGCGGGGCCGCCGCGAGCACGGCTTGTGCTACTTGCACGATCTGTTCCCCACCCTGTGCGGGCTCGCCGCATTGTGGACCCCCCGGGAGGTGGAGTCGGCCAGCCTGGGTGCCAACCTGCGCGCCGGCCGCGATTCGCTGTTCCTGGTCTACAAGGACGTGCAACGCGGCGTCCGGACCGGACGCTGGAAGTACATCGTCTACCTGACCGGCCAGGGACACCGGGAACAACTGTTCGACCTGGAGAACGACCCCTGGGAGCGCAAGAACCTTGCCGGCTCGAACTTGGGCCGCCTCCGGCGCATGCGCACGCTGCTCGCCCGCTGGATGCGCGACACGGGCGACCCGCTCAGATCCTCGGTTCCGTTGTAATCACGACGGCCTTGCCGCCAGACTTGCCGCCGCGGTAGCCGTGTGGCTCTGAGGAGTCAAAGTAGACGCTGTCTCCCGCCGCCAGTTCGTGGTCCTCATCCCGGCAACGGATCAGGATCGAACCCTCGAGCACGTAAATGAACTCCGATCCTTCGTGGAAGTGCATCGCCACCTCCCCGGCTGCGCGCGGCGGAAACTCGGCCAGATACGGGTGCATCCCCTTTTCCTGTGCCGAGAAATCCAGGCACTCAAAGAAGTACGCGGGCGAAGGCGCGTCGGCGCGCTCGGGAAACCGCATCCGCTCCTTCGACCGGACGATGGAGAACAACTTCTTCCGGCTCCGGTCTCCGAAGAAGTACTCGAGGCCGATGTCGAAGACCATCGAGATCCGCGCCAGGGTCGGCAGCGTCGGGACCATCTTGCCGTTCTCCAGTTGTGAAAGCAGCGACGCCGACAAGCCTGTGTGGCGGCCGAGGTCCACCAGCCCCACCTTCTTCCGGAGGCGCAGGTGGCGAAGTTTGGCCCCGATCTCGTAGGAGGACAGGACGCGCTGGATCGTCTCGGCAGATGTTTCAGTCATGCCAATGTGTCTATCAGCATCCTTGAAAAGCTGAGCATCTCTTTCTGTCCCGCTACGTTCTAATTCTCTCACGATACAATCCATTCAACAAGATAGAAATTCGTATTAGTCCGACTGCAACATATGCCATAGGTTTCAGTGACAGAAAAACATCTTTCTGTCTGGCTATTGACCCGGTCCTCCGGCGCAGGTACTCTAAGGGTCGAGGAGTGAGACGCATGACCCGAACCACTACCCCCGACGAACGGCTGGTCGACTTGGCCCAACAAGGCTCGGACGAGGCCTTCACTGAACTGACCGAACGCAACTACTCGTCGAGCTTGAAGCTGGCGATGTCGATTCTGCGCGACCGCCAGGAGGCCGAAGACGAGGTGCAGAACGCCTACTGGAAAGCGTACCGGCACATCGGGCAGTTCCAACAGGACTCCAAGTTCTCCACCTGGATGACCCGGATTGTGGTGAACCAGTGCCTGATGCGCTTGCGGCAGAAAAAGCGGGCCAACTTCCAGTATCTCGACGACACGGCGAATGAAGACCGCCGCACGCTCGAAGTCGCCGAGACGCGTCAGGGCCCCGAGGACGAACTGGCGAAGCGGGAGATTGGAGAGGTCCTGCAGCGGGAGATCCGCCGCATTCCGCCGCTGCTCCGGCACGCGTTCATCCTGCGCGACGTGGAAGAATTGCCGATGGAAGAGGTGGCCCAGCGGCTGGGCATCTCGATGGCTGCGGCGAAGTCGCGGCTGCTGCGGGCGCGCGCTGAACTTCGCCAGCGCCTGGCGAAGCACTTCGGCCGCAGCGGTCCCGCTACATTGCTGGCGTAATTGGCCGCATGCTATCCTCGGAGTGACCATCCGGTTGTGGCGCTATCGTCTAACGGTTAGGACGGAGCCCTCTCAAGGCTCAAATACGGGTTCGATTCCCGTTAGCGCTACCAACCAGTCCATCGGACTGTTACTATGCAACTAGGGGAGGCACCCGTCAAGAAAGGACGGATTCGTGTCTCTCGTCAAAGTCGTACTTCCCATACTTCTTCTTTCGCTGCCGGCATGTGGACCCACAGAGGAGACGGCGGCCGCCAGGATCCACGACGATATCGCCATCGCCTCTCCTGACCTCGTCAAGGTCCTGCTGGACAACGATCACCTCACAGTCACCCGGTTTACGATTCCACCGCAAGGGGAACTGCCGCTTCATAAGGGCCAGGACCGCGTCGTCTACTCCCTGAGCGACTACCGGGTTCACTACATCACCCCGAATGGCGATCCAGTGTTGAACGATCTCAAGAAGGGCACCGCGCACTGGCACTCCGCTGGAGTCCACGCGGTGCGCAATGTGGCGGCAACGACGGCGGATTACCTCACAGTTGCCCGGAAGGCGTTTAACCCGACCCCGGGCGTCACCTCCGATCTCGTCGAACAGGCGCCCAATCAGGCGAAGGTCGTCTTCGAGAACGAATCCGCCAAGGTCATCGAAGTCACGCTGGAGCCGGGTGAGAGGCAACGTCCGCACCAGGCGGCCGCGCGTGTCGTCTACTCGATCACGCCCGCGAAATTGAAGTACACGGACCCCTCCGGCACCGCCGAGACCGAGCACGCGGCCGGCGAGGTCCACTACCATGCCGGAGGCGAGCACCGGGTGCAGAATGTGGGCTCCGGGCAGGTCCGTTACGTGGTTTTCGAAGTGATGTAGGTGTTCTTTGGTAAGATCGCGGGACACCGATGAAACGCCGCGACCTTCTCCGTCTGTCCGCAGTTCCCTTCCTCGGAGCCGCGCGGGCGCAACAGCCCGACGCGCGTCCCAACATTGTCTTCATCATGGCCGACGACATGGGTGTGTACGATCTCGGCTGCTACGGCCAGAAGCACATTCGGACGCCGCACATGGACCGCGTCGCGGCCGAAGGCATGCGCTTCACCGATTGCTATGCCGGTGCTTCCGTCTGCGCTCCGGCGCGCAGCACGCTCATGACCGGCCAGCATACGGGTCACACGACCGTCCGCGCCAACGCTTCCACGGCCACCGGACGCCGTGTCCCGCTGCGGCAGGACGACAAGACCGTCGCCGAGTTCCTCAAGGGACCCGAATGGCGCGGCTCCTTCGACGAGGAGCGTGCCTACAAGACGGCCGTGATCGGCAAGTGGGGTCTCGGCGAACCGGGCACCACCGGTCTGCCGAACGATCACGGCTTCGACGAGTGGTACGGCTTCCTCAATCAGCAGCATGCCCACAGCCACTACCCGCTCTACCTCTGGCGCAACAAGACACGGGAACCCATCAAGGGCAATTCCCATGGCGCGCGGCGCGAATACGCCTCCGACCTGTTCGAGCGCGAAGCCCTCTACTTTATCGACCGCCACCGCTACGAACCGTTCTTCCTGTACTTCACCCCGACGGTGCCGCATGCCAAGTTCGAAGTTCCCGATCTCGGTCCGTACGCCAATGAACCGTGGCCCGAGGAAGCGAAGAACTACGCCGCGATGGTGACGCGCATGGACCGCTATGTCGGCAGCATCATGGCCAAGCTCAAAGAGACAGGCCTCGACGAAAGAACCCTCGTGTTCGTCACCAGCGACAACGGCGGCACCTCGGACTTCAAGCCGTTCAACACCTGGGGACCGCTCCGGGGACAGAAGGGGGCCATCTACGAAGGCGGCTTGCGCGTGCCCATGCTCGCGCGCTGGCCCGGGAAGATCCAGCCCGGGAGCGTCAGTTCCATGCCGTGGGCCTTCTACGATCTGTTGCCGACGGCGGCTGACCTCGCCGAAGTCCGCGGCATTCCGCGCACGGTAGACGGCATATCGATCGTCCCCACACTGCTCGGCAAGCAACAGAATACGGATCGGCCCCTGTACTGGGAACAGTACAGCGGGGGCTTCCAGCAGGCGGTCCGGATGGGCCGGTGGAAAGGAATTCGCAAGGGCCTCGACGGACCCCTCGTACTCTACGACCTGGCCGCGGACATTGGCGAAACGAAAGACATTGCCTCCGCCAATCCCGCGATTGTCCGGAAGATGGTGGACTACCTCGCAACCTGCCGGACGGATTCGCCCGACTACCTTGCCGTGCCAGGGCGGTAGGACAAACGGTGCTACCGTAGGGGACATGGAGTTTCCCCGCCGCGGACTCCTGCTTCTTCCCCTCGCCGGACTCGCCGCCGCACAAGCCGCGATTCGCGGGACCTGGACCGCACGCATGGGCGAAACCGTGCTGATGGGGGCGTGGACGGCCCGCCGCGACGCCGCTGGCGTCGATGGCTGGGGAACGTGGACGCTGACCGAGCCCTCCGGCAAGCTGCTGGCCGAAGGCACGTGGTCCGCACGCAAGGTCCTGGACGCATGGGAAGGCGGCTGGATGGCCGAAGTGAAGAGCGGGATCTCGCAGTCCGGGTCCTGGAAAGCCGAGACGGAACTCCCTGCCGAAGCGCACCTGATCCGCTTCTTCGAATCCGCCATCGGCGCCATCCAGCGGGGCGAGTTCGACGCCGTGGGAGGCAAGTCTGGAACCTGGGCCATCCGCGCCGCCGAGCAGTGACTCCGGCCGCTTCCGCTCTTCGGAGTGGATCATCGTCCTCTATTTCAGCTACACGACCCTGCTCGCCCTTACGCTGCCCCTGCGGCCCGGCATCGCCGCCGTCGCCGTTGCCGTCAATGCGACGGTGCTATCCGGCTACGCGCTCCTGCTCCACGCATCGCGCCACCCGAACCGCTGGATCGCGTCCGCCCGCGACTGGCTGCCGCTCCCGCTGATGCCCCTCGCCTACCGGCAGATGGGCTGGTTTGCGCCCGCCAATCATTCTCACACCTTGGAACAGAGCTGGATCGGATGGGACCGGATGCTCTTCGACTGGGGCTTCGGCCGGGCCATCGAATCCCTCGGCCTCCTCTTGCCGGCGCTGCTCGAAGCGTCGTACCTGACGGTGTACGCCGTCCCTACGTTCTCGATGGCGTACCTCGCGCTCACGGGCAGAGGAGGCCGCATGAACCATTTCCTGACAGTCTTTCTGGCGGGCATTTATATGGCATACGCGCAGTTTCCGTTCTGGCCCTCCGAGCCTCCCCGGACGCTCTATCCGGGTCTCGATGCACCCACGGTGGACACCGTCTTCCGGCGCCTGAACGGGCACTTCCTGGGAGTCCACGGGATCCATACCTCCGTGTTTCCAAGCGCCCACGTGTCGAGTGTCTTCGCGGCTGCGATTGGAATGCGGCGCGCGGCGCCGGAGAACCCGTTCATCTATCGTGGTCTGTTTCTCTACGCGACGGCGGTGGCCCTGGCGACCGTCTACGGCCGGTACCACTATTCCGTGGACGCTCTCGCCGGCGGGTGTGTCGCCTGGGCCGCCGCCGCCCTCACAGGAAGGATCTGGCCATGCTCTACAACTCGTCCTCGGTGACGCCCTTCTTGTCGCCGTATGACGCCCAGCGGATGTAGGAGATGATGTCGGCCAGTTCTGCCTTGGAAAAATGGACCGACTCCGCCGGGTGCTTCCAGTCGACGTTATCCTTCATCGAGTCGATTTCGGCCCGCTTGAGGGCCCGGAGCGCCGGCGGGTTCTGGTTGAGATCGTACATCTGGACCGTTTCGCCGTCCGCCGCCAACTGCATCCCCGGGAACGTCTGTCCGTTCTTCAGCTTGACTTCCTGTACGTACTGGGTCCGCGTCGACAGGATCGCGACCTGGATCCCACGCGGGTTGAGGCGCGCCAGTCTCGACAGGTCGGGTCCCACGGCGTTGCCGCGGCCGGCGAGGGAATGACACGTCGCGCAGTTCGTCGCCTTATCCGAATCGAAGAAGTGCTTGTAGCCCCGTGCAGCCGCCGCGGGCATCGCGGGCGCAGGCGGCGCGACGGCTTGCGCCTGCGCCTTGCCGAGACTCATGATGTAGGCCACCGAGGCGCGCAGATCCGTCTCGGAAAGAAAATCTGCGAACGCCGGCATCCCTGTCGCGGGAACACCCTCGCGGATCACGCGCTCCACGTGTTTTGGGTCCAGCGCACGCCCCCGCATATTCGGTCCGCGGCCGGCGGTTCCGTCCAGACCGTGGCAATATCCCACCGCGCATGTCTGCTTATAAATCTCCTGGCCCCGCGCCACGGATCCGCCCTGTGTCTGAGCCACGAGGGGCGCGGCCGCCAGGATGAGAAGCCAAATCATGCCATCCTCCTTCCACCGGCCTCACTCCTGCACGCCTGGTGCCACCGGCAAACGTGCGGATTTTCACGCATCTGGAGCGATGTGGCCGCTGGACTGTTGGAAGATCCCGCACCGTCTGGGTGCGCCGAATCGCTCAATTCAGCGAGCGCGCCGGTCGCAACTCGATTTTCTCCACAGTCGCTGCTTCGACCGCCTTGCGTGAGAACGCCATCGGGTGATACCCGCCCGACGCCCATTCCTCAAGCAAGTCGTCATAATGCGGACTCGCCGGATCGCCGGATTCTCCTGGCACGCTCGTCATCACAGAGCGGTCCCAGTCGGCCAGGTCGACGATCTGCCGGTAGGAAGCGCCGTTGGTCTGCCGGTAATCGCCTCCGCTGGTCGAGTTGATCGTCGTCCCGTCGCCGGGACGTTCAACCGGGCCGCGGCTGAACTCCTCGATCCCCAGCGCGTGCCGGAACGTGATCGTATGGAGGCGTCCCCACCGCCACTGGCTGCGGTCCGGACCGAGACGTCTGGCGAGGTCCGCCAGCGCCAGATCGAGGCTCCGGCGCAGCGCCTTCGGATTCGGCTTCGCGTCCAATTCCTCGAACGTGCGCAGCAGCGTGACCCGCGCGCCCAGCTTCCGGCCGAAGACCGCCGCCGGCAGGTGATTCGCCCATGCCGAGTAGAGCGCCGCCTCGACCGAGTCCCTGTCCAGCCTCGCATCCCAAGCCAGCAGTTGGTTCGCCTCCGCCGGACGTCCCTCCCATGCCCGAACAATCCGCTGCAGGCGCCGGGCGGCCTCGGCGGTCACGTCCTGCTGGATTCTCTTGAAGTCTTCGAGGCTGAACTTCGGTTTCTCGCGGAGCAACTCGTCCAGCCGGATGAACCGGAAGGGCAACGCCCACTCGTAGCCGAGCGGGATCGAATATCCCGGCGGCAGGACGTTGTGATTCGCCGTCGCCACGTAGTGCTTGTCCGGGTTGTACACATGCGGCAGTTCCTCGGTTCTGCGGAAGCCCGCCCATTCGTATTCGCCCGTATGGCCCGGCACCGGCAGCAATCCGCTCCAGTTCGGCCGGATGGGCGCCATGCCCGCGGCCCACCACCCGATGTTGCCCTCGGTATCGGCGTACACGAGGTTCTCCGAAGGCACTTTGTACCGGTCGACCGCGGCGGAAAACTCCTTCCAGTTCCGCGCCCGGGCTAGAGCGATTCCAGCCAGGTATCCGGCGGTCCCCGGCTCCGTGCCGACCCACTTCACGGCGTACGCCCGGTTGCGCTTCCGGTCCTCGTGGATCACGGGCCCGTGCAGCGTGTAGCGGAGTTCGATCTGCACCGGTTCCTGCTGTCCGCGCACGCGGAGCGTCTGGCGCTCCACCTCCATCTCCTTCCACTCGCCCTTGTACAGGTACTGGTTCCGGTTCCTGGGATTGACGCGTTCGACGTAGAGGTCGGACTGGTCGATGCCGACGATCGTGAAGCCGAAAGCGACGCTCTCGTTGTGGCCCAGTGCGACGCCGGGCAGCGCCGGTTCGCCCGCGCCGAAGACGTTCCAGCCGCCGCCCACCAGGTGCACCGTCTTGCGCAGCGCGGGAATCAGCACGGGGCGGTGCGGATCGTTCGCGAGCAGGGGCTTGCCTGTGGTGGTCATCGTCCCATCCACCACCCAATTGTTGCTCCCCTGGTTCGCGACGTCCGACAGGTCCACCTGTCCGGTCGCCTCCCGGTACACCGCCAGAATCTCGTCGTTGACATCCCGCAAATCGAGATCCTTCGGAACCTCGACGCGGATCGGCGGATCCGGCTTGAGATAGCGCTCCACCGTGGGCAGTCCGAACTCGCGGATGTCGAGCACCCGCCGCACTTCGTTGTTCAGGTTCCGCGTCATCAGCAGGCCCGCGATCCGCGCGGTCACGTCCTGCGGCGCCCACAACGCCGGATCGTAGCCGGCGATGGCGAACTCGTGCGGGCGCTGTTTCAGGCTCCTGATGTACGCATTGATGCCGCTTGTGAACGCCGTGGCGATCTGCCGCGTGTCGGGCGAATAGCTCTCCCACTCCTTGGCCATATCGCCGCGGTACCGGACCGCGCGGGCCAGCGTATCGCGCGCGATCGCTTTCTCGCCGAGCACCTCAGCCAGTTGCCCCGTTCCCACGCGCCGCCACAGGTCGATCTGGAACAGACGGTCCCGCGCCGCGACGTAGCCCTGTGCAAAGAAGAGGTCGTCCTGGTTCTTGGCATAGATGTGAGGCACGCCCCACTTATCCCGCAGGATCTCCACGGAATCGCGTAATCCGGGCAGTGTCACGGTTTCCCCGAACACGGGAAGCGCGCAGAGCAGGACGGCGGATAGAAAACGCATGGATCGAAGTCTCCCGGTGCCCCCGCCCGCAAGGCTGGGACACACCTTGGGTATTGTATGTTAGCGGGGGCGCAGGCGGAATTGCATGGTGGAGGTGAACAGCTCTCGCGTGAGACGGCAGTAGAGACGCCGTGCCGCGGAGATCGGCCGGTAGGTGGCTTCCGCCACCTCGAACGGGCTCTCTTGCAGCAGCCTTTCCCAGCGGGCCACCGACATCTGATTCAGGCCGCCCTCGATCTCGCCGAACCGCGTCGCGCCATCGGTCTTGAACTCCCTTCGCCAGCGCATCAGCGCCTCTTCCGTGAAGATCAGGTGCGCCCACGGGAACACGGAGAACAGGTGGCCGCCCAGCGGGTGATACCACGTGTACCCGAACGAAATCAGCACCAGCCCGTCATCCTTCACAACGTCGCGCATCTTGCGGAGGATTGCCGCAGGGTCCTCGAAATGCTCGAACGCGTCGATGGAAAGTACTACGTCCACCTTGTCTTCGACTCGAGACACGAAGGAGCACTGGCCGGAGACCCCATACTCAGCCGCCAGCCGGCGGCCGGACTCCAGGTGTGCGGGAACGATGTCCAGGCCGATGACATTCCGGACCCCGTTGAGCGCCAGCTCCACGCACTGCCAGCCCTGACCGGAACCGAAATCGGCCACGGTCTTGTCGCGAAGTTCCTCGTAGATGGACTCGCCGAAATAGAGCTTGAGCTTGGAAATCTCCTTCTCACGAAACGGGTCGCCCGCGGGCATCGGCACGCCCGTCCCGCCGGGGTACCATTTCTTCAGAATTCGATACCCGAGTGATCCGCCAATGAACCCCATCGATCCGCCTCTGCCCGGTCAGGAAGGTCAGGCTGCTTCGTCGCGTTCCGGCGCCAGACCTTCTTCGCGAGCATAGCGCAAGTAGAGCTGCAGACCCGCCTCGTCTCTCTCGGTGAGTTCGTTGACGATATGCCGGGTCAGGTAGTCCCGCGCCAGATCCTCCGGGAAACCGCGCTGAACGCCGTCCACCGCGATGACCTCATCGATCCGCTGCCGGCCGTAGCGGCAGGACTCCTGCAGCGCCGCAGCGACGTCAGAAGTCACGACGTCCCGCGGACCGGCCCACATCGCGAAGACCATCGGAAGGTCCGTCATCTCCACCCAGGCGCCGCCGAGATCCAGGCTTTCGTAAGGCAGTTCTTCCGGATTGACCCGCAGCGCGGGATCGCCAATCAGCAGGGCGGCGTCGTGCTGCTCCAACATCGCGTCGAGATCCGGTGCATGCGGGACGAACCCTGGACGCGCGCCATATCTCCGTGCCAGAACGATCCGCGCGAGCGCGACGGACGTGCGGGAGCTTGTATCCGCGGCCAGCGTCGCGATGCGGTCAAGGGGCCGTTTCGTCACGAGCAGGATACTGCGCACCGGGCCGTGGCAGGCGACTCCCACGCCAGGAACCCGGGTCAGGCCCTGCCGCGCGCACTCGATCACCGGGAGATTGCCGATGTCGGTGGCGCCCGAACGCACCATCTCGGCGCACGCCGAAGGGGTGTGGAATGTCAGGTCAAAGGCGTCCTGCCGCGGCCCGTGGACGAGCCCCCAGACGAGCGGAGACGAATTCAGAAAGTCGACCGAACAGAGACGGAGCCGTCGCAACTAGGACGCTTCCCAGGGCCGCGTGGGGACGCCATGGTCGCGGTCCTTGACCCTGTCGTAGAGGTACTTGGTGGACACGGTCCCGAGAGATTCGTTGTACAGGCTGATCAACCCGAGCGTCTCGCCCAAGTCCTCCTGAAAATCGTGGATCGCCTTCAATTCGTGGGCTAGCGCAGCCTTCCGCTTGCCGCTGGGGGTTTCGAAGAACTTCTGGAATCCCCCGTCAATCAGGCACCCGATCTCACCGGCGACAATCACCCCCGGACGCTCGGCGATTCTCGGAGGAGCGCCAGGCACGTCTTCGATCACCGCCGCGCAGCCCGACCGGCTGACACGCACCCGGCCCCCGCCCAGCGCATCCACGCTGAACCCGGCCTCTTTCAGCGCCTTCAGGCGCTCTTCGAACGTGATCTCTGTCGGACGGACGCGTTTGAAAAACATGGGAGTGGAGTTGCTTCCCATTATAATGCGTCCGATGCCGTACCTTCTCGCCCTTGACGAAGGCACAACCAGTGCGCGGGCCGCTCTCTATGACGCCTCCGGGCGCCGTGTCGCGATGGAAGCGGTCCCGCTCGCCAGCCGGTACCCTCAGCCGGGCTGGGTGGAGCAGGATCCGCTCGACATCTGGCGCGCCCAGCACGAAGCCGCCCGCCTTGTTCTGTTGCGGCACGGCGCCACCGCGTCGGAGGTCGGCGCGCTCGGAATCACCAACCAGCGCGAGACCACGCTCGTATGGGACCGGACGACCGGACAGCCGGTCGCCCCCGCGATCGTCTGGCAATGCCGCCGCACCGCCTCCGCCTGCGCCGCGCTGGCCGCCGGACCGGCAGGCGACTGGATCCCGGCGCGAACAGGACTTGTCATCGACGCGTACTTCTCCGCCACCAAGCTGCGCTGGATCCTGGACCACACGCCGGACGCCGCGGCGCGCGCCCGCGATGGCGAGCTCCTCTTCGGCACCGTGGACACTTGGCTCGTGTGGAAGCTGACCGGCGGCGCTGTGCACGCGACCGACATCTCGAATGCCTCCCGCACCATGCTGATGGATCTCGCCTCCGGCGCCTGGGACGCGGATCTTCTCGATCTGTTCGGCATCCCGCTGGCTATGCTGCCCGAGATCCGGCCGTCCGGCGCGTCCTTCGGTGTGGCCCAGGCGGACCACCTCGGCGCCGAGATTCCGATCGCCGCCGTCGCCGGAGACCAGCAGGCCGCTCTCGCCGGCCAGGCCTGCTTCCAGGCGGGACTCGCCAAGAATACTTACGGCACCGGTTGCTTCGCGCTGCTCCATACTGGCGCGCGTCAACCCCGGTCGCGCCATCGCCTGGTCGCGACCCGCGCCGCGGCGTTGAACCACGGCCCGCGGTTTGCCATCGAAGGCAGCACGTTCGTCGCCGGGGCGGCGGTGCAGTGGCTGCGGGATCGCCTGGGCTTGCTCGCCTCCGCCGCCGAGTCGGAGGACGCGGCGCGCAGCGTGCCGGATACCGGCGGCGTCTTCTTCGTCCCTGCGTTCGTCGGGCTGGGCGCGCCCTACTGGGATGCCGAAGCGCGCGGGCTCATCGCCGGCATCACGGCCGCCACCAGCCGCGAACACCTGATCCGCGCCGCGCTCGAAAGCATTGCCTATCAGACCGCCGAACTCATCGCAGCGATGGAGGCCGACGCCGGGGCGCGCCTGTCCGAACTCCGGGTCGACGGCGGCGCGTCGGTGAACGATTTCCTGATGCAGTTCCAGGCCGACATCCTCGACCGCCCCATCGTCCGTCCGGCCGACGTCGAAACGACCGCCTCCGGCGCCGCCTACCTCGCCGGAGCGGCTTCCGGCTTTTGGCCAGGACTCGCCACCATCGAAAGCTTCTGGCAGGTCGAGCGGCGCTTCGAACCCGCCATGCCCGCCTCCCGGCGCGACAGTCTGCTCAGCGGCTGGAAAGACGCGCTGCACCGCGCGCGCAGCTCAACGGCGGGCCGGGTTCCAGCCGGCTAGCCCGTTCGACTCGCGCAGGAAGCCCAACGCCTCCTCGTGCGTGAGCAATTGCGCGTTCAACAAATCTTCAGGCGTATGGCGGAACGGCGCGCCGGTGCGCTTGCTCCGCGAGAATCCGTGCGCCGGAGATTCGACAAGAATCGCCAGGGTCCCGCTGACCAGGTGCAGAGCGGTGTCGAGGTTGTACACCATCACCCGTTCCCGCGCTGGATCGCCCGCCGCCGCTGGATCGTCCGATGACTGCAGGCCCTCGCGCGCCAGGCGGCCCCGCACCCTCCGGTAGAAGGCGTCGAAATGCGGCATCATGGCGGGCGCCATGAACGTCCGCAGCGGCTGGATGAACGACGCGCCTGTGTGCATGTTCAGCATAAGATCCGGCCGTTCTTCGGACGCCAGGCGCAGCACTGCCTCGGTCTCTGGCTGGCGCCGCGGGGAGAGGAAGTCATCGTGCTGGATGTTCACTCCCGCGTCGTTGGGATAGCCGCCCGGAAACTGCGTTGTCGAGAAATCGAGCGGGATATGCTCCTTGCATTGCGGCCAGCCGATCAGCTTGCCGTCGCGCCGCCCGCCGGTATTGAAGTATTCCTGCACCGTATGGTCCTCGCCGCGATGCGCCAGCATCCGGACCGGGACCCGCGCCCGCCCGTCCGGATTCGCTACCGGAACGATCACGATGCGGTCGATCGCCGCTGCTGCTTCGGCAATCGCAGGCCAGGGTTTGCCGCGCAAGTCCTTGCCCGATTCCAGCACTGAGATCAGGTTGACCAGCCCGACAATCCCTTCGAACTCGCCGCCGTGCACGCCCGCCATGGCGACGTGCACCTTCTTTGCCGCTTGCGGTCCCAGAAACGCCCGGATATCACCGAAGCCGAGCGATCCGGAATACGTCGAGGTCCCTTTGCCCAGGCGCGGCGTGCCGTAGCTGACAGCCAGGATCGGGCGTCCGCCGGCGCTGACGCCGATCCGTGTCACCTTCCCCTTGCGCACACGTGTCTCAAGAAAGCGCGCCACCCCGTCCACATCGCCGACCCAGAACGGCGGCGGCTCCACTTCCCGCAGGTAATCGGCGGGAATCGCGAAATCGGCGCCGCACAAAGGCAGGCACGCCAGGGCGAGCGCCAGGCGCGCGATCATCGCACGTGCTCCACGGCCCAATCCATGTGGCGGTGCATGATGTCGAGCAGGAACTTCGGCTCCGAAGGGCCGTGCGGCATTCTGGGATACACCACCATCTTCGTCTTCACGCCCTGACGCTTCATGGCGTTGTAGAACTCATATCCCTGCGAGACCGGCACCCGCAGGTCGGACTCGCCGTGCAACACCAGCGTCGGCGTCGTCACGCCCTTCACGTACGTCATCGGCGAGTGCTTCTTGTACGCTTCGAAGTTGTCCCAGGGCTCGCCGGAGAAGTAGTCCGGCATGAATCCGGGGATGTCGGCCGTGCCGGTGAAACTCCACAGGTTGGTCACCCCCGCGCCGACCGCGGCTGCCTTGAATCGTTTGGTCTGTCCCACCACCCACGACGTCATATACCCGCCGTAGCTCCACCCCATCACGGCCATGCGGTCCGCGTCGGCTAAGCCCAAAGCGATCGCATGATCGACCCCGGTCATGATGTCGTCGTAATCGCCGAAGCCCCAGTCGTTGTAGTTGGCGAAGCGGAACTTGCCGCCGTAACCGCTCGACCCCCGCGGATTCGGCTGCAACACGGCCCACCCTTGCGACGCGAACGAGGCGACAGGATAGAGGTTCGCGTTGCCTTGATAGGTCTCGGTGAATACGCCCATCGGCCCGCCGTGAATCACCAGCGCCAGCGGGTAGCGCGTCCCCTTGCGGTAACCCGCGGGATAGGTGAGCAGGCCCTCGATTTCCAGCCCGTCCTTGGCTTTCCAGCGGACGACAGCGGTCTCGGGAGCCGGCGGCAGCGGCAGGCCGGCGTTCGGCGACGCGGCGCGCGCGGCCTTGCCCGATGCGACGGTGAGCAGATGGACTTCTGTGGGGCTTGTCAGCGTCTCAAACGCGAAACCCACGTGCGTCCCGCGCCGGTTCAGACGGGCGCTGCCGCCGTACGAAGTGAGCGTGCCCTTCGCGGGCATGTAAAGGTCGCGCGGCGGCCCGTCGAGCGGCATTGCCCGGATCGCGTTGCGTGTGCGGACGGTCTCGGTGTAGAGAATCTCCCGGCCGCTTTGCGAGAACCCGAGCAGGTTCGTGCCGCGGCCGCATTCATCGAACGTCAGCGGCAGCTCGCGTCCCGCCCCGCCGCTCACCGGCATCAGGACAAACCGGCACTCCCCGGCCCACCGCTGCGTGATCCGTGTGTAGGCGAGCGACCGGCCATCCGGCGAGTACGCGGGCGAAGTCTCGCCGGCCGGCGTATTTGCCAGAACCCGCGCTTCGCCGGACTCCCGGTCCACTTCCGAAAGATCGGCGCGGAACACACCTTCTGGGTCCGGGCCCGGCCAGTGCTCCACCGCCAGACGGCTGGAATCGGGCGACCAGGTGAATGCGTTCACGTGACGCTTCAGTCCGGCCAGTTTCCGCGCCGGACGCCGCGGCTCACCCTGCGCCGCGACGACCCACAAACCGTTCACCGGAGGGTCTTCGTCAATCACGCGGAAATCGCGTTTCTCCTTGCGCGCCTGCTCCATGCGTTCGTTGGCCTCGCGTCCCGCAAACGCCAGCCACTGGCCGTCGGGAGACAGGTGGAAGCGGGCGATCTCCCCCTTCCAGTCGGTCCACTGCTCGGCCTCGCCGCCGGAGACGGGGATCCGCCAGATGTTCGGCTTGCCGCTCCGCGAAGAAAGGAAGAACACGGTCCTGCCGTCCGGCGCGAACTCCGGCTGCGTGGCGCTCTTCTCGCCGCGGGTCAACTGGACCTGCCGTGAGCCGTCCGCCGAAGCGGTCCACACGTGGGTGCGCCGCTCGCTGACCTCGGCTTCCATCACCCACTCCGAGACCGTGTACGCCACCATCGATCCGTCGGGCGAGGGCAGGACTTCGCCGGTGCTCCGGATCTGCATCGATAACTCGGGCGTCCAGCCGGACTGCGCCGCGGCGGAGCCCGCCATCAGGACGGCCAAAAGGAAAACGCGGTTCATGGCTAGAGTCTAATGCGAAAACGCGGCTCGCGATAGCATGGCGGGAGATGCCACGCCTCATCCTCTGCCTGCTCGCCTGCTGCGCCGCCTTTGGCCAGGACCTCAAACTGCACTACCGCTCCCCCATCGACGGCACGGAGCAGCCGTACCGTCTCTACCTGCCCGCGGGCCATGACCTCGCGCGCGCCTATCCGCTCGTGATCGCGATGCACGGTACGGGCGGCAACCAGGACACGCTATTCGATGGCGAGGCGTACCAGGTGAAGCCATTGAAAGCCGCCGCCGACCGGCACGGCATGATCGTCGTGAGCCCGTTCGGACGCGGCGTCACCGAATTCCGCGGCATCGGCGAACACGACGTGCTCTCCGTCCTCGAGGACGTTCAGCGGCGCTACCGCATCGACCCGACGCGCATCACGCTGACCGGCCATTCCATGGGCGGCACCGGCGCCGCCTACCTGGCGCTGCATCGCCCCGATGTGTTCGCCGCAGCCGCCCCGTTGGCCGCCGCCTACAGCTTCCCATGGCTTGCGCGGAACGCTCTCACGACGCCGTTTCTCTGGATCGGCGGAGCGGAAGACAGCGACTTCTACCACCGCGGCGTTTCGGTGGGCGTCGAGCGGATGCGCAAGTTCGGGGTCCCGGTATTGGCTGAAGTCCTGCCCGGCGAGGGGCACCGCGGTCCGGTGAAGGACTTCGACCGCGTCCTCGCCTGGCTGGCCGCGCAGCGCCTCGACCCCCATCCCCGCGCGTACTTCTTCGAGGCGGACACGCCCCTGCACGGCCAAGCGTGGTGGACCGCGATCGAGGCGATGCGCGAGCCGGGACGCATGGCGTCCATCGAAGCCGCAGCGGCGTCATCGGCAAAGGCCCAATTCAAGACAAACAATGTCGCTGCGTTCTGCTTCGATCCCGATCCGGAGGTTTTCCGGCGTGACCAGCCGGTCGAGGTCTGGACCGATGGGAGCCGCGTGTTCACCGGCGCCATCCCGGCGGCCCGGGAACTCTGCCTCACCCATGGCCGGAACGGGTGGCAGGCCCGTGTCCAGACGGCGAAGCCGCGCCCGATGACGGCATGGCGCGCGCATCCCGTCGCCACCGCGCCTGAATCCCTCGACATGACGGGCACCGAGAAGCGCCTGGCCAACTGGATCACGGACGCAATGCGCGCCGCCACCGGCGCCGACCTCGCGCTCTACAACGGCTGGGCCTACCGCGGGCTGCCGCTTCCGCAAGGGACGGTCGATATCGTCGACCTGGTCCAGTGCAGTCGCCCGTTCGATCAGTACCTCGTGACGGTCGAACTGACCGGCCGCGACATTGTCGAGATTCTCGAGGACAACATCCCGCACCCGAAGAAGGACCGGACCCTGGCTGTCGACATGCCGGGAGCGAGCCGCCTGGTGCAGCTTTCGGGCGCGCGCTATGCGTACACCGGCCATAAGGTCGTGGAGTCAACCCTCGTGCCGGACCGCGTCTACCGCGTCGCCATGGAGGGGCAGGTGGTGGAGCGGGAGAGCATCCTGCTCGCCGGCCGCTTCAAAAAGCTCGACTATCGCACGACCGGCGTGCCGCTCACACTCGCGTTGTACGGCCATACGGCGAAATCCGGCAAGATCGTCGCGGCGCGGGAGGGGAGGGTCCGGGAAGTGCGGTGAAGCTTCGCGTCACAGCCGCGCCGCCTGGACGTGCATCCAGTCGAAGTCACGGGTCCGCCCGAGCGAGACCCAGCCTTCGTCCTCCCAGATCTTCCAGAACGTCAGGCAGTCGGCCCGCGCGAGACGGGCATTGGCGCGGTTGGAGTTGAGGCCGTTGCGCTCTGGATCGAAATCGATGGCGATCCCCCAGGAGTGCATCGACCACGCACTTCCCCCGCGCATCCGGCGCACGTTGAGGCAGCCGCCGAAGATGGCGATTCCCGTTTCCCGTCTCGCTGCCGCGTCGTAGGCGTCGGCAATCCGCTCGAAGCAGCGCCTGGCGGAATCGTGAACCTTCTCGTGAACGAAAAAGCTTGTGACCGGCTTCGTCCGATCCCAGGAAAGCTGCATCGGAAACGGCAGATGCAGGCGGACCTGGTGAACGCCCATGCCGCCAAACACAGCGTCCACCTGAGCCTGACGCGGCCACAGGGGTGGCGCGGTCGCGGGCTCCGGATTGGGAGGAGTGCTGTCGCGATCCGGCAGAAACGGCGACGGCCCGCCGGTGTGCCGGTACGCGTACACCCGGAAGGCATAGGCGGTCTGCGGTCCCATCAGCCCGTCAATGGGGCCTGTTTCGATGCCTTCGGTCCGGCAGACCAACTGCTTCGCCGCCAGCACGCGCCGGGCCTTGGTCCACGATTGCGGCGCGGAGACGTGGCCATGCAGCAGAAATGCCGCGATCGCCTGCACCGAAAGCGGGCCGAGGATTCCGTCAATCCGGCCGCGATAGAAGCCAACTTCTTTCAGTCTGCGCTGGAGTTCCGAGCCATCCACACTACACGCACCCCCCGGCTTTATGCTACCGGGCGGTGTCAAGCGGTCCGCGAATGACCCGGTTCGTGCCGCGTCCTGTCCCGGATGCCGGATAGCTGCCTGCGCCACCGGGCAGATGCGCCATACGCCGGGGCAGGGGCAACCCCTGCTCCTGCCGGGCTGCGATAAATTCACGAATCGCGTCCGTGATATTCATCTCCGTAGTTACGCAGTTGTCGGTTCTGCACGAACCGTTGCACGTTTGATCCTATCAACTAACGATTGTTGCGATCTGATGCGGAGAGCTGAGGCTCTCGCCGATTCCGGCAAGCATACGTCCTGTCGGGTCAATGAACCTCAATCGATTGTTTCGAACATAGCTGTACAGATTCCAGCTTTGTGGATCGCTCTCCTGCTGATCCGCGAACGGCGCATCCGCACTCGTAAACCGCCCCCCGAAGGAATCCAGCCCCGTCTCCGCATCCCGTTCTTTGCCGGTACAACCAGACCCAGTGCCGATTCGTCGTAAGCCTGCCGGGAGCGCAGTCGCGGTATTTGAGTTATCGAGTGCGAGGCCCGGATGCAGGCTGGTATTCTCGGTGGGCAACCCCAGGCGCGAGTTTTCGCCTAGCAGGGCACGTGGTGCCCGGCATGAGATCCAGGCCAGCAGGCCGGGCTCGGCCTGGACGTGCTGGGCCGTTTCTGTCTAAGTCACGATCACGATCTTCTTGATCTTACGCCGTGGCGTGGGTTGCTGGAACAGAGGGCCATGAGGCGAGTAGAGGCAGGCTGGATCGATGGCTGTATCAATGCCAGGGTGCTGGTGCTGGCCGGGCGGTTAAAGAGAAGAGATCACTTGCAGGCCGGGGATCTTCTGGAAGTGACGGACGTTGCCCGTAAGCACGGCATAGCCTTGTTCGATGGCGGCAGCCGCGATCATCAGATCGTTGAACGGCAGCACGTTGCCCTTGGCCGCTTCCTGCCCTTGGATTTGACCCACCAGACACCCGGTCTGTTTGGTAACCGGATGCACCGGAAGCAGGCTCAGCAGCTCCTCAATGTACTGGCGCCGGCGCTGGCTGGCTGCTAGAGTCTGGGCGCGGAAAATTCCGTGAACCAGTTCGGCGACCGACACCGGAGAGAGCGAGAGTTCCAGTGGTCCGTGAGTGCGGAAGATGCTTTCGATAAAGCCCGCGATGGACTCCTCCCGGCGCTCGGCTGCGATCACGGTGCTGGAGTCCAGCACTAATCCCAGGAGGGCGGATTCCATGGCTGTTGATGTTGAGCGATGATCTCTTCGAGGTCTTTGCCGAAGTCCTCGTCGAGCGTGACGGTTGAGTTGCGCTGCCGGGCTTCACGCAGGACTTCGGTGATGGGCCGCCCACTGCGGTGGGGGGCGCTGATCACGGCCACCGGCCGGTGATCTTCCTGTTCGATAATCACCTCGCTGCCATGCTCGACCTTGGCCAGCACGGCGCGCACGTCGCGGGCGAGTTCGGCTTCGGTAATGCGGAGCGTGCCCATATCCATGATCATAGCCTAGCTGACGCGATCCGCCCCGCCTGCCAGCGGATTCGTCGCAAACGCGAACTCCTCCACTGGCTTGCCTCCCGCCAGATGTTCCTGAATAATCCGTTCCAGGCGTTCCGGCGTGCAGTGGTGGTACCACGTGCCTTCCGGATACACGACCGCAATCGGTCCCTGCTCGCAGACCCGCAGGCAATTCGCCTTCGTCCGGTACACGCACGCGTCTCCCTTCATCAGGCCCAGTTCCTTCAGCCGCGTCTTGAGATACTCCCATGACGCGAGCCCCTCCTCCTTCGTGCAGCATTCCGCTTCCGTCTGGTCCGCGCAGAGAAAGATGTGGCGCTTGATCTTGCCGATGCCCAGGCCCCGTCCGACCTTCTGGAGACGATCCGTGTCCATACCTTCGTAGAATAGCAACAGGGATGCATCCGGCCGACTTCGACAAACTCGTGGAACGCGCGTGCACCCGCATCCCCAAGCCGTTTCGCGACCGCCTCGAAAACGTGGCGATCGTCGTCGAGCGCGAGCCCTCTCCCGGGCAACTCCGGGCGGCGGGCATCCGCGGCGGCGGCACCCTGCTCGGGCTGTACGAAGGCCGCCCGCTCACGGACCGGTCGGTCTTCCACAGCTTCGCCATGCCGGACCGCATCACGATCTTCCAGGGTCCGCACGAGCGCCTCGCCCGCGACGAAGCCGACCTGAAGCGCCTGGTTGAGGAAACGGTGTGGCATGAGGTCGCCCACTATTTCGGGATGGATGAACGGCGGGTCCGGGCGGCCGAGGCGCGCCGCAGACGCCTGCGCCGCCGAGCTACTTGAGCAGCGTCAGGATCTCGGCCAGCTCGGCGCGGATCTGCGCCAGGCCGTCGCCGTCACCACCGAACAGCGCCTGCTGCTTCTGCGGGACGGCCTTCCGCCTGGCCGCGGGCTTGTCCTGCTGGAGATGCTGGCGCGCGCCCTCGATCGTGAAGCGCTTCTCGTAGAGCAGGTGCTTGATCTTGAGCAGCAGTTCGACGTCTTTGCGCCGGAACAGGCGGTGTCCGGTGCCGGACTTCTTCGGCTGCAGAGCGCTGAACTCGGTTTCCCAAAAGCGCAGGACGTAGGGCTGCACGCCAACCAGGGCACTCACTTCGCCGATGCGGAAATAGAGTTTGTCGGGGATTGCCGTCGTGTCGGGAATCGCCGCGGGTTCCGCCATATCGCTATTCGCCATGCTACGGGATCGTTGGGCTTCCGTCAATCAGCGCCCGCACGCGGTCCAGCGCCAGCACCGCGGCATCCGGCGCGGCCAGGAGTTCCTCGGGTGCGACCGCTGCCCCGAAGCGCAGCACGAACCGCCCCGCCTCCGAGACTCCCGCCGGGACCACCGGGAGTCCCCGCTCCGCCAGCAAACGCAGCAGGCGATCCACGCCGGGCAGCGGCCTGCCGACTGTGCCCGCGACTCCCGCCACGCCCTCCGGGAACAGGCCGACCGGCCGCTCCATGGCCCGAGCGTCGGACAGCAGCCGCCGCACGGTGCGCGCCGTCCGCGCCGGATTCGCTCCCGCGAACGCGACCGGGTAACAGGAGAGGGCATGCGCCACGCGGGGCAGCAGCAGGTCGCCCGGATTCGGCGCCCGTAGCGGCCCCAGACGCAGCGGCGGCCAGTTCGCCGTGACGATCCAGCGCACCGGCGGCTCCCCCGCGCCATACCGCTGGCGGATCCCCTGGGTCAGCACCGACGCCGTGTGCAGGATCCACAGGCCCTTCCGCTGGTAGTGGTTCGCCACGAGGACGAAGCGCGGCGACTCGGGAAGTCCGTCAAGCCCAAGCCAGAGCGGCGGCGGTTCCATCCGGTCGACCACACCGCGGGTGAACCGGTCGAGCGATTCCCGCGTGCCGTTCAGGATGTGCGGCGTCAAGCCCCGCACCAGGTCCCACGGGACGGGATAACTTAGACTGCCCGGCCCTTCCACTCGACTCTCCGCCCGAGCGCCACCGTGAACATGCCCTTGAGTGCGATCAGTTGGAACAGGTATATCGCCAGCGGGGCCAGAAGAACCCCCACGCCGCCGTACCACGGCGCCAGCAGGACCAGCGGCGCAGCCGCGAAAACAGCCATCGCCTGCCACTGTTCGAAGAATCCGAGCAGCGCCAGCACCGGCAGGTACGAGGTCAGCAGCGCCGACGCCAGCACCACCTGCATGCCGCCCAGAGGGTTGGCCAGCAGGAACCGGAACGAATTCTTCTCGAAGCCGCGCAGGATCGCTCCAAAACTGTCGTACATCCGCACGTTGGCCAGGTGCCCGGCGCGCACGACGCGCGTCTTGAGGCCCTTTGCGTTGGCTAGCGCCGCGAGTTCCGCGTCTTCGATGATGGCGCCGGCTACGGCTTCGTGTCCCCCAATGGCGAAGTACGCCTCCCGCCGGATCAGCAAACATTGGCCGTTCGCCATCGCTTCCGTGCGGCTGCCGTTCACCCGCCGCGCGCTCACGCCGCAGAAATACAGCGCGAACGCATAGGGCAGGATCGCTTCTTCGATCAACGACTGGCGCACCTGGCGCGGGAACACCGACACCATGTCGAGGCCCTCGCTTTCCGCATAGGTCATCAGCGACAGCGCCATCTTGCGGTCGTACCAGGTGTCGGCGTCGGCAAACAGCAGCCACGCGGAGCGGGCCTGCTGCGCGCCAATCCAGCAGGCATGCGGCTTGCCGAGCCAGCCCTCGGGCAGCGGCGGCGCGGGAATCACCTTCGCGCCGGCCCCCGCCGCCACGGCTGCGGTCTTGTCAGCCGAATGATCGTCCACCACAAGGACGGGACGCCCGGGGAAACTGTCGACCGCCCGCCCGATGTTCGCCGCTTCGTTGCGGGCGGGGATCACGACCGTCACATCCGGATCCGGGCCGGCCGTCGTCAGGGGCAGCTTCGGCAACAGTTGGAAGTTCAACCTCGACTTGATCAGAAAAAAGACGATTCCGGCGCCAAAAACCAGAGCGACCTGCAGCGCGAACTGCTCGTTCACGCCGAAATCCTCCGCCGCGTCGGACCGCTGACTCCGGAAGGAAACAGCGGCGAGGGCTCCGCCGCCTGCCAGTTCCCTTCGCCGTCGCGAGCCCGGGCCTCCACCTCGCGCGCACCCGGATCCGCGCCGATCTCGGCGTACCAGCGTGTCAGAGACGCGGCGGAAAGTGGCGTGTCGAGCTGCGCCGGGTGCCAGGGGCCATCGTCCGCCCGCACCTCGACCGCGCTGATGCCGCGGGTGCCGGCGAACGACACACCCCCGACCCGCACGGTACCGCCGTCGCGGACGGCGCGGTCGATGGACGAACCCGTGTGGACCCGCGGCTCCTTCGTATAGCCCATCCTGGGCCAGGTCCCGAAGTACGGCTCGCTGACAAACGCGATCTCGCTCAACCACTTCACCGACTTGAAACCGTAATACCGCGGCGCCACCAGGCGGATCGGAAAGCCGTGCCCCCGATTCAGCGTCCTGCCGTTCATGCCGAGCGCCAGCAGGATCTCGTCGGAAACGCCGTAATCCAGGGGCAGGCTGTCGCCATGCCCGTCCACGCCAAGAAAGGCCACCTCGACAATATCGCGCGGCAGCGTCCCCGGGTCAACCAGTTGACCCATGCGCAGGCCGCTCCAAAGCGCGGTTCCCATCAGGTTGGTCTTCAGCGTATTGCTCACGCAGCGCATCGTTGAATAGCGTTCGATGCGCGGGGCAGACAGCAATTCCGTGTAGCTCAACTCCCAAAGCAGACGGCCGTTCGCCGTGATGCGCAGCCGCCAGGATCCTGGATCGATCGCCGGATCCACGGCGTTCTTGCTCATCAGGTAGAAGTCGCGCACGGACGTGACTGCGGGCCGGACGAAACCGGGCGCGAAGGTATCCGGCGGCGGCGAGAACGGAAACAGTTCGACCGGATCGACCGCCCGGCGCGCCATCGCGCGGTTGCGCGAAAAGCTCTCCGCGGCCACCGCGCCGGTCGTGCCCGCCATGAGGAGGCCGAGAAACGCGCGCCGCGCCGGGTTGGGCGTCACCGCTGCCGGCCGCCACAACAGAACCGCCAGCGCGGGCGCCCAGAACGCAGCCTGACCAGCCAGGGAGCCGTACTCGAAGAAGCGGCTGGCTCCCCAACTGAGAGCGATCGCCGCCGGTAGCATCGGCCACCCCCGAATGAGTGCCGAGGTCGTGGCCAGGAAACCCAGAGCGGCGAGCCCTCCCGTGACCGCGAACGGCTTGGCCCATTCTCCCAGCGCCGACAGAATTGCCAGCGCCCAGTCATTGGGAGTGCGGGCCATGATCCACTCGCCAATCGCTTCTGGCCAGAGGGGAATCCAGCCCGCCCGGAAGGCCGCGTAGTGAATCGCCAGGCCGGCGCAGGTCGCCCACGACCCGCGTTCCATGGCTGATCTCAAGCTCGCCAGAATGCCAACCTCTCCAACGACGACCGGGCCGCCGGAGCCGCCAGACGCCGCGCCGCGATGCTATACTTGCGCCACGCCGGAACCACTGCGCGGCGGCTGAAGACATCGTAGCCGTTCGCTTCGATCCGCGCCAGGATGCCGCGGTACACGTCCGAGGCGACGTAGACGGCAAAGCGCCCGCGCCGGTCCAGCAGAGGGATCCCCGGTTCCGCCTGCTGGTAGTACCACCGCGCGCGTTCCGCCTGCGACTCCATCAGCCGGATGAAGGCGGGCGTGACGCGGCGTGCGTGCAGGTCCGCTTCCGGATAACCTGCCTCGGCCATCTCCTCGAGCGGCAGGTAGATCCGGCCGCGGTCGAGGTCTTCCCCGACATCGCGCAGGATGTTCGTCAACTGCATTGCGATGCCGAGGTCGATCGCGTGGGCCGGCGCCGGGTCGCGGAAGCCGATCACCTGCGTCATCATGAGCCCCACCACCGAAGCCACGCGATAGCAGAAGACCCGCAGGTCAGTGAACGTGCGATAGCGCACGGCTGCCAGATCCATGCGCATGCCCTCGATCAGATCGAAGGGGAACTCGTGCGGGATGGCATGTGTCCGGACCGTGTGGGCGAACAGGTCCAGGATCGGGTGAAGCCCGGACTGCCCCGCCAGCGTCTGCCGCAGGGCGGCCGCCCAGGCTTCCAAATCCCGGCGGCCTTGATCGGGCGTCGGGCACTCGTCCACCAGGTCGTCGGTGTGGCGGCAGAACCAGTAGACCGCGTGCGCGGACCGGGCCATCTCCGGCGGAAAGAACCGCGAGGCGAGGAAGAAGCTCTTCGAGCCCCGCGCCGTCGCCGCCGCCGCCTCCCGGTACAACCCGTCGGCGATCATCACGGCCTCGCCGCGGCCAGTTCCGGCTCGCGCCGCACGGTGGCGCGCAGCGGTTCCCGCTCGCAGATCAACCGCTCCGCGATCTTCGCCGAAGACAGCACCCCCGGCACGCCCGCGCCCGGATGCGTCCCGGCGCCGACGAAATACAGGTTCTCGACATCTTCCGACACGTTGTGCGGGCGGAACCACGCCGATTGCTGAAACACCGGCTCGAACGAGAACCCGGCGCCCTGGTAGCTGTTCAGAGTCGTCTCGAAGTCGAGCGGCGTAAACACCCGTTCGGTCACGAGCGACTCCTCCAGTCCCGGCAGGTAATGATCGCCCAGGAAACGCATCACCCGGTCTCGAAAGGGTTTCGCCTCGGTCCGCCAGTCGATTCCGCTGGCCTGATTGGGGACGGGAATCAAGGCGTAGAAACAATCGCATCCGGGAGGCGCCATCGCCGGATCCGTCGCGGTGGGCCGGTGCAAATACAGCGAGAAATCATCCGAGAGCACCTTCCGGTTGAAGATATCGTGCAGCAGTTCCCGGTAGCGGTCGCTGAGGATGATGGTGTGGTGCCGGATGTCCGGATACCGCCGCGAGGTCCCGAAATACAGCACGTAGAGCGACATGCTGTAGCGCATGGCTTCGAGCTTCCGGTCGGTATTCTTGCGGCGTACCTCCGGCGGCAGCATCAGCCGGTACGTGTTCGCCACGTCGGCGTTGCTGACCACGAGGTCGGCCGCGATCCGCTCGCCGTGCACGGTTTCGATCCCCACCGCGCGTTTCCCCTGGGTCAGAATCCGGCGCACCGGGGAAGACAGCCGTACCTTGCCGCCCAGTTCCTCGAAGACTTTGCCCAGCGCGGTCACCAGAGCGCCGGTGCCGCCCATGGCGTAGTGGACGCCCCACTGCCGCTCCAGGTAGTGAATCAGAGCGTAAATGGATGTCGTCTGAAAGGGATTCCCGCCCACCAGCAGCGGGTGAAAGCTGAATACCCGGCGCAGTTGGGGGTCTTGAATGAACTGCGAAACGAATCCGTACACCGTCCGGTAGGACTGCAGCTTGATGAAGTCCGGCACGATGCGGATCATGTCGCTGAACCGTAGGAATGGCTTATCGGAAAGCTCCACGAAGCCCTTGGCGAAGATCGACTTCGCGCGGGCGATCATCGTGCGGTAGCCTTCGAGATCCCCCGGGGCGAACTCGGCGACCCGGCGCTCGGTCTCGGCTTCATCTCCGTTGTACTCAAAGGACCGGCCGTTGTGAAACTCGATGCGGTAGAACGGGTCAACCGGCACGATCTGCACGTAGTCCCGCAGGCGGCGGCCGGCTGCCTCGAAGATCTCGTCCAGCAGAAAAGGCGCGGTGATCACCGTGGGTCCGGCGTCGAACGTGAAGCCGTCCTGCCGGTAGACGTATGCGCGTCCACCGAGCTGGTCGCGGGCCTCGACAATCTCTACGTCGTATCCGCGCGCCTGCAGGCGGACAGCCGCCGACAGGCCGCCGAAGCCGCTACCGATAACAATGACTTTTTTCGATGGCTCTTGCATACAGATAATCCAGGAGAAGGTGCGGCACGGCTTCGCGCGACGTCCGCGGCGGCAGGAACGCCCGTGCTGCATCAAGGTCGGCGGTCACACGATTCAAGTCGGGGCACTCCCCGTCCAGGTAGTCATCGGTCGTCTGGAACGCGATGCCGAATGCCCGGCCGAACTTGAGCAGACGGTCGTTCTGTGACGAGGAGAGCCTCGCATGCAGCAAACCGGCGCGCACGGCAAGCAGAAAGAGGGGTGCGGTCTTCAACTCGTTGAGTGTCGCCCGGAGACTCTCGCGGCTCGACCCGTCGAGCGCCAGGTCCATCTCCTGTCCGCCCACGAGGGCATCGCAGTCCAGGACGCCGAGAAGTTCATTCTGAAATTGAAGCAGCCGCACCGACTCGGTCGCGGCCGCATTCCTGGGGATCACGGATCGCGCTGCCTTCGCGACCAGCGAAAAGGCTGCCAGGATGGCGGTCGCTTCTCCAAACCGGACATGGGTCGACGGCTGCCCCCGGCGTGTCGGGGAGTCGTCCATGCTGGGCAGGTCGTCGACGATCAGAGACGCGCAATGGATCAATTCCACCGCCAGTCCCGCGCGAAGGGTCAGTGCCGACTCGGCCCCCAGGACATCCGCGATACCTAGGGCCAGCAAAGGCCGGACCCTTTGCCCACCGTTCAGCACGGCATATCGCATCGCCTCGCCCACACGGGATTCCGGCGCTCGCCCGCACGTGAGCATCTCGTCCAAGTGGTTTTCGATGAGGCGCTTGCGGATATGCAATGCCTCAGGGAGCAATCGTTCTGGCATTGGCCCTTTCCATTAGCATTTGGATGCCGGGCGTCCGCGCCGGTCGCAGAGTTTTTCAGTTATTCGCTGGGACGGCCGTTCGGGAACGCCGGCTGCGTCCAGGCGACTTCGCCCCCGGACGACTCGACCCGTGCCCGGACGTATTTGTCCGCCGGTCTGAACCGGTAGGCCGGCTGTTCGTCAAAACTGCGGTCCAGTACCTTGCCACCGGGGCCGATAAAGTACGTGGTTGTCTTCTCCCAGGCCCGGCGGTCGATCGTAATCCGGTACTCCGATGGGGAAATAGAGATATCCGCCAGCTTCACGCCCGTGGACGAGTAGAAGTCACCCTCGGCGAGGGCCCGCGTGATGCTGTCCGCCGAAAGGCTGGCGGAACGCACCCACACCCAGCCATGGCCCGGGTTAGAAAGATCTTTCCCGAACCGCTTGAAGTAGTGCGCATCGTCCACGGCGACTCCGTACATCTGCCGCCCCGCCGTCAGCAGCGCGTCCCACATCTCTTCGAGCGAAGGCGCCCCGCCACCGCCGTGATTGTTCACCTGCGGGTGTCCGTTGTACACCTCGAAGTGGGTCAGGCCGCGGACCTGCAGCATATCGTCGATCGTCGTCGACCAGCGGTAATTCGGGTGATTGAGCGACGGCAGGGCGCCGGCTTTCCGGATCGCTGTCGCATTGTTCGTGATCGTGTCCGCCACGCTGCGCCCGCGCTGTGGCTGGATGAGCTCCGCCAGGTTGTACGCATTCATATGAACCGAGGACTGTTCATAACGATCCGTCACCTCCTCCCCGGGAATCAGCAGGTATCGCTCCTTGGCGCCCAGCACGGCGTTCAGACCGGTGACGTCGGTCAGGAAATTGTGGTCCGAGAGGATGAGGAACTGGTAGCCATGTTCGCGGTACCAGGTTGCCACCTCGAACGGCGTCGAATCGCCGTCGGAGTTCAGCGTATGAGTGTGGAGGTTGCCCTTGTACCAACGCTTTGCAGGCGCTTGCGGAGCGGTTTGCATGCTGAGAGCGAGCGCCGCCAGCAGCATCGTGAAGAGAGAAAAGGCCGCGATTCGTTTCACCCGCCCATTGTACGAAGAAGCAAGGGAGCGCGTGCGATACTCAAGGGACAGGGAGGCCGCCATGCGACTGCTTCTGCTGGCCGGGCTGCTGCTGGCCCTCGTGAGTGCCGCGCCCGCCGCCCGCCGCGACTTTCTTACCGCCGCCGAAGCCGACCAGGTCCGGCTCGTCCAGGAACCCAACGAGCGCCTGAAGCTCTACGTCACATTCGCCCGGCAACGCATCGATCTGCTCAAGCAGCTCTTCATGGAAGAGAAACCCGGCCGCTCGTCCCTGATCCACCAGACCCTCGAAGACTACACCGGCATCATCGATGCCGTCGACATGGTCTGCGACGACGCCCTCCGCCGCCGTATCGAAATCGCCGATGGCATGAGCGCGGTCCTGAAGGCGGAGAAGGAGATGCTTGAGGCTCTCCAGAGCTTCGAGGAGAGCGAACCCAAGGACCTCGAACGGTACGAGTTCGTGCTCGCCCGCGCCATCGAGACCACCGAGGACAGCATTGAGCTCGCCAGCGAAGATCTTCAGGAGCGCAGCGCCGAGGTGCTCGAGCGCGAGCGGAAGGAAAAGGCGCGCATCGAAGCCATGATGTCCAAAGAAGAGGTCAAGGAGAAGCGCGCGACAGAGAAGAAAGAGGCGCAGCAGAAGCGCAAGGCCCCCACGCTCCGCCGTCCCGGCGAGAAGTAAACTGGCGGAATGCGCTCTGTTCCGCTCCTCCTCGCAGCCGCGATTCTCTTGCCCGGAGCTTTCGCCCAGCGGCCGTTCGCCGAAAAGGACGTCTACTACCGCCTCGGGCCGGACTCCCTGCCGCAGGACGGCGTTCCCAAAGGAGCCATATACGGGGACCGTTCACACTACCCAGCAAGGCGTTCCCCGGCACGCAGCACACCTACTGGGTCTATGTCCGGCGCAGTACGAACCGAAGAGCCCGGCGCACCTGATGGTGTTCAACGACGGCCATGCCTACATGAACCCGCAAGCCGATCTGCGGGCGCCCAACGTGATGGATAACCTCATCTACCGCCGCGAGATTCCGGTGATGATCGGGGTGTTCATCAATCCCGCGCGGCGGCCCGACCAGCCGGAACCCACCCTCAGCGACTGGGGCGGCCGCGACACCAACCGCCTGGAAGAGTACGAATCGCTGGACGACCGGTATGCCCGTGTCATCACCGAAGAGTTGCTGCCGGCGCTCCAGAAGGAATACAACATCTCGAAGAATCCTGAGCACCGCGGCATCGGCGGATCCAGCTCCGGCGCCATTGCGGCGTTCACGGTCGCCTGGCACCGGCCCGATCACGTCCGCAAGGTGCTCAGCCTGATCGGGACGTACGTCAACCTGCGAGGCGGGCAGTATCCGGACATTGTGCGCCGCAGCGAAAAGAAGCCCCTGCGCGTCTTCCTCCAGGACGGCCGCAATGACTACCGGGGCGCCGGCCGGGACGGCCTGAAGCCCTACCGCCAGGACCGCGACTGGTTCTATCACAACGTCCGTCTGATGGAAGCACTGACCGCCAAGGGGTACGACGTGAACTACGTCTGGGGCATCGGCAGCCACAGCTCGAAGCACGGTGGAGCGATCCTGCCGGAGATGATGCGCTGGCTCTGGCGCGACCATCCGGTTTCGACCGACCCCGACGACAAGGTGGAGCGCTCCTTCCGCGGAGCCGCGCAATGACCGGCCCCGAACCCTGGCTGCGCGGTCCCTTGCCCGGCATCCACCCGCTGGTGCAGCCCCTCTTCTTCAGCTTCGCCCAGGTGCGCGAGGATCTGGCGAAACACACCACCGGTCTGCCGCCGGATGCCGTCTGGCGGCAGGTGGGCCCTCTCCCGGCGCTCGGCTTTCAGCTCCGCCACATCGCCGGCAGCGTCGACCGCCTGATGACGTACCTGATGGACCGGCCGCTCAGCGACGCCCAGATGACCGCGCTGCGCGCCGAAGCGGAGCCCAGCGCTTCGCTTGAGGATCTCCTGGCCGCGGTCGATGCATCTTTGAACGAGGCGGAACAGAGGCTGCGAGCCATCGATCCCGCCACCATCCACGACGCCCGCTTCATCGGCCGGAAGCGCCTGCCAACGACGGTTCTCGGTCTGCTCGTGCACATCGCCGAGCACACGCAGCGCCACCTGGGCCAGGCGATCACCACCGCGAAACTGGGGCGCGAGCCGCAGTCATGACCGTGACAGGCTGCGGCTACGCCTGTGAGCGGGCCGCGTCCATGAAGTGATAGCAGATCATATGGCAGACAATCATGTGGACGTCTTCGATGCGCCCCATGTGCGGTTCGCTCACCTGAATGTTGAGTTCCGCCATCGGGCCCAGCTTGCCGCCGTCGCGCCCGGTCAGCGCCAGCGTCCGGCAGCCCACGGCGTTGGCGTACTCCATCGCGCGCACCACGTTGGGCGAATTGCCGGACCCGCTGATCGCCATGAACACGTCGCCCGGTTGCGCGAAGTTCTTCAACTGCTCGGCGAACACCGCCTCGTAGGCGACATCGTTCGCGTACGCCGTGATCGTTGGCAGCGAATCGGTCAGCGCCAGGATCCGGAAGCGTCGCTCGCAGCCGTAGCTGGCGCCCTTGACGATGTCGCACGCGAAGTGCGACGCGGTCGAAGCGCTGCCGCCATTGCCGCACACGAAAACCGTCCTGCCTTCTCGCCGGGCCTCTTCGAACCAGCCGGTCGCGCGCTCGACCAGTTCGAGGTCGAGCGTTTCCAGGGCGCCCAAAAGCGCCGTCTTGTACAGCAGAGGGAAGTTCATCGCTTGTCCACTTCGTCCGCCAGTCGCAGCGCTCCGTAGAGCACGCTGTCGTCGCCCAGTTCCGCCTGCGCCACATCGATCCGCGCCGACGACCAGTCTGTGATCTGGCGGTGCAGTTCCTCCCGCAGCGGGACGAACAGCGCGTCGCCGGCTTTGCTGATGCCGCCGCCGATCACGATCCGCGACGGGTTCAGCAGCATAATGCACGTCTTCACACCCCGCGCCAGGTCGACCACGTAGCGGCTGGCAAACTCCGGATCCTGCAGCAGTTCCGACGCCGGCTTGCCATGGTCGCGCTGGAGCCACAGGCCGCTGCACAGCCGCTCCAGACAGCCGCGCGCCCCGCACCCACATTCCGGCCCATCGGGCTGAATGCAAATGTGGCCGATTTCACCGGCGTAGGAATCCGCGCCGCGCCAGATCTCCCCGTTCACGCAGAAGCCGCCGCCGATGCCGGTCGACAGCGTCATGTAGAACAACGACGGGTACCCGCGGCCCGACCCGTAAAACGCCTCGCCGAGCGCCCCGACATTGGCGTCGTTGTCCATGATCGCCGGCACATCCAACTGCTCCTGAATCCACGTCGGGAGGTGGAAGTCGCGCCACCCGCCCACGTGCGTCGACAGCGCCACGCGCTGCTCGGCGAAATGCACCGGGCCGCCGAAGCCGATCCCGCAGCGGTCGATCGGCCACTGCGTCTGCCATTGCCGCGCGATCGCCACCACCTGCGCCACCATCCAGTCGCGCCCGCGCACTCGGTCGGTCTGGTGCGACTCGCGGCACACCATGGTCTGATCGTCGAACAGCGCCATGGCGTACTTCGTGCCCCCGATGTCAATAGCGAGCGTCAGCATGCAATATTTCCTCCGGCGTGGCGACGCCGGTCCCCTTCTTGGTGATCGTAACCGAGGCCACCAGGTGGCCGAACCGCACGGCTTCGTCCGGTGTGGCGCCGGCGGCCAGCGCCGCTCCCATGCCGGCGGCGAAGCTGTCCCCTGCCCCGCAAATGTCAACGACAGCCGCCACCGCCGGCGCCGGAATCAGCCGCTCTCCCCGTTCGTCGATCAGCAGAACACCGTCCGCACCCCGCGTCACCGCCAGCAGAGGCGCCCGTGTGTGCTGCCGCAACTCGCGGTATCCTCCTCCCACCCGCAGGCACGCTGTGTCCGCCTCGTCCCGGTTCGGCTTCAGAATCATGTGCCGGAAGTGCTCGATCCGCCGCCGCGAATCCACGACGAACGGCTTGCCCGGATAGGCCAGCGCGAGGTCGGCGAGCGTATCCCGGACTGCCGCCGTGACCACGCCCCCTTCGTCCGTCTCGGCCTGGTCCGACACCAGCACCGCGCCCGCGGCCTCCACCGCGCCCGGAAGCCGGTCGATCAACGCGCGCTGCGCTTCCGCCGGGAGCGGCCGGGTGTTGATGAAATCGACCCGCGGCAGATCCTCGCTCCCCGTGACGCAGTTCAACAGCTTCGTGTACGTGAACGTGGTCCAGCCGGGCTGCTCGATCACGTGCTCGTGCGACACCTGGCGCGCGTCGAGCGCCTGGCGCAGTTCGAACCCGAATCCGTCGCCGCCCGCCACGCTCATCGCCGCTACCGGCCCCACGCCCATCGCCCGCAGGTTATTGCACACCGTGCCCGCGGCCCCCGGCGTCGCTTCCGTCGCGACCACGCCGATGCGCGGCAGTCCGGTCTCCCGCGACACATCGGCCTGCGCCGGGTCATACGTGCACCAGCGGTCCAGACACACGTCGCCCACGACCAGCACCGCCACCCCCGGGACGCGTGCCAGAATCTCCGCCGCGGTCATGCCGCCTCCAGCACTGCCCGCCGCAGAGCGGGGAACGTCGCCCGATGGGGCCCGCACACGTAGAAGCTCTCGCCGCCGTCGGCCACCGTGCGCACCAGGATCGTCTTGTGCGGCCGGAAGTAGTACCCCGGATCGGTCTTCGGCAGCTCCCGGTGAACATCGCCCGCGATCGGCACCAGGTCGAACACGGCCGTCGCGAACCGGCGGATCTCCCGGCCCTCCGCATGCGCCACGTTGCGCGCCATCGCCAGCGCTTTCAGGTACACCTCCGGCCCCATGATCGCCGACCCGAAGTTCAGCAGCACGCCGCCTTCGAGCCCCTCCACCGCGCGCGCGAACACAAGGAAGTCGCGATAGCTCGCCGCGCCGAACGCCGCCCCGTCACAGTTCGGATGCTCGTGCAGAATGTCGTACCCGATGCCCACATGCACGGTGACAGGCACGCCGCAACGCCAGGCCGCCGCCAGGACACTCAGGTCCGCATGCGGGTAGCCGCTCGCCGCCAGCCGCCGGCCGGCATTCTCTCCGAGGCCCAGACCTTCGCGAGCGGCTTCTGCCACCCAGTCGTTCAACTCGCCCGTCTCCCGCCACAGGCCGAACTCGCCGCTCTGAATGTACCGCGCGACGCTCTCGGTGGTCGCCCCGATGCGCGCCAGCTCGTAATCGTGGATCACGCCCGCGCCGTTCATCGCGACGTGCGTCAGCCACCCGCGCTCCACCAGGTCGATCAGGTGCCGGTTGACCCCTGCCCGCAGCAGGTGCGCGCCCATGATCAGGATCCGGGACGCCCCGCCGGCGCGTGCACCTGCCAGTCGCGCCGCGATCTCCGGCAGCGCGGGATCCGCAAACTCCGGAGCGGCCTCGTCCAGCGCCATCCAGTGGCTCAGGCTCAGGTCGTGCACCCGCTCCGCCAGCGGCCGGACCGTCAGCCGCCCGCGGTCAAAGCAGGCGTACTTAGACGGCATGGACCGGCTGACCGTTGGCGAAAAGCACCTCGAGCAAACCGGCGGCGTCCTCGAAGTTCGGGACGATGTAGTCGGCGCCCACGCCCGCCAGCCGCTGCCTCTTCCAGGCGTCGATCTCGCGGCACTCCGGCTCCTGCGTCGCGATGCCCACCGCCGTCCCGCCGACTTCCTTCACGTTTTCGATCTCCACGTACCCGTCGCCGAAGCCCAGCAGCTCGGGCCCGTGGCACTCCGCGCCGGCGATGAGGCGCTGGATCAGGATCTTCTTCGAAAAGCTCTTGTAATCGTCGAGCGCCCCGAAGACTCCGCCGTCGAAGTAGCGGGCCACGTCGAGCAGCCGCGCTTCTTCTTTCATGTAGATCTCATCGGTCCCGCTCGCCAGGTACATCCGCAGGCCGCGCTCGCGCAGCGATTCGAGCAGCGCGCGCGAGCCCGGCACCAGGTACTTCTCCGGCGAAACGCCGTCCCGCAGTTCGGCGATCCGTCCGGCGATCTTCGCGTTCAACAGGTCCAGGTAGCGGCGCTTGTACTCGATCGCCTCGAGCGGCGTCCCGCCCCGCTGGGCGACGTGCTCGGCCAGTTCGATCATCTGGTACATCGTCTGCTTCCCGGTCAGCCGGCCGACAAACTCCTCGACAATCACCGTCAGTTCTTCTTCGGTTTCGCCGGTCTTCAGGTCCAGCAGAATTTCCACCATCATCGGGACCATGACGTCCACCCAGCCCGAGCGGATCAGCGAGAGGGTGCCATCGAAGTCGAACAACGCCACCCGCGCATTCGACGCGGAGGCGCGCGGGTTGAGAATCTCAATCATTGACCCTCATTGTAGCGGCATCGGGCCGCCAGGACATCCCGCCGCTGGCCGCTTCCTGACGTGTTCCGGCCCGATCCTTCGCCAATCGAAGCGGAGGATTCATGCTGGCGAAACATCTTGCTGTCCTGGCTTGCGCGGCCCTGCCCGCACTGGCGTCGCCCGTGGGCTACGCGACGTACTTGAACGCCGATGGGGTCCATTCGCAGTTCGTGAGCCCCTCGGCCACGCGTGTGCAGTCCGGCCCCGGCTCGCTGGTGGCCGCCGGGGCGGACCTGTCCCAGGGAGCGCTGCGAATCCGGACCGTTCGAACGTCGGGATCGGGCGGACTGGGAGCACAGGCGTTGTTCTACGACACCATCACGTTCGACGGGTCGGCCTTCCAGGGGCTTTATGGCGCATCGTACAACCTGAACCTCACCGCCACCTATGAGGGGACCTTCACCGCGACAGGGACGATCGACAGCGCCGGAGTGGGTGGGCGCATCCACATCTACAGCGGGGACACCGTGATCGATTCGGGAGTGTTCACGGACGCGACATCGCTCACGAACTTCATGTTTCTCGGCGGTCCCGCGCCGCTGTGCGCCAACGGAGTGAACGGTCCCGACCTGGTCACCTATCGCGGCTTCTTTCAGTTCCAGGTGTCGTGCAGCGTCACGGTCACAGCATTGAATCCGACGGTCAGGATCTTCATGAATCTGCCGGGGTTTGTCAACGGAGGGGCGGCGACCTGGGATCTGGACATGATGAACACGGCGACGCTGAGCCTGGGCGATCTTGAAGGACGGGTCGTTCGGTCGGCCAGCGGTGTGCTGCCGGGGACCCTGCTGAATGAAGTTCCTGAGCCGTCAACGATGGGCCTGGCAGCGCTGGCGCTGGCCGCCTTGTGGTGGCGCGCCAGGCGTGCCGGCGCGTCAGACTGAGGGGTTGCCAGGCGGCGCGAGTGACGCCGTGGGCGCAGTACACTCACGACGGAAACCGCGATGCCATCGTCACCGGTTTCGAGCGCCACCGATCCGAGTCGTTGCCGGGCGTTCTTGCTCTGGCGTTCGGCGGAGACGGCCGCCGTCGAGTCGAGCATCAGTCCCAAGCGGGCGGCTCCAGCGGCTCCCGATGAGCGGCTATAGCCGCTTCGACATCCCTCGCGGAGTCGGGATCGATCGTCGCTGTGGAGTCGGCCCTTGACGATGCCGCGGCGGAGCCCCCGCCGCCCAAATCGAGCGGTGAGCCTGCCGTGTCCCGCCAAGCGAGTCCAGTGGCGGGGCATGGAATGACGTGCGCCGCCGCGCTGAGGCCGGGCATCGGCCCCCCCGTTCGCTTCACAGGCGCAGCGGATCCCGAGGGCCGTTTCGCCGGCCGCTGGTACCAGGTTCGCCGGGAGTACCTGGGCATCGCGTGGGACTGTAACGCGAAATGTGTCAAGCGGTTGGAGCCGGTTACCTTAGAGCGCGTCGAGCACCTCCGGACGAAGACAGTCCGGGAAGAGCATCGCCAACTGCTTCATCACGATATCCCATGACTGGCGCCTCGTCCAAACCGCAAACAGCGCGCACGCTGTGGTGGTGGCTGACCCGACGCTCAGGTTCCGGGTAGCGCGCAATCCGGTGTCCGATTGGCTTGCCGCTCCCCATCTTCCAGCAGTCATGCAATGCATATACAATGGGGGTGCGGTGTTCGACTGGGACGCCAACAATCTGCGCAAGATTCGGGCGCACCGGATCAAGGCTGAAGAAGTCGAAAGAGCGCTGTCGAACGACCCGATCCCGGTCTATGAGCAAGACGTGGAGGGGGAAGCGCGCTACGTCTATTACGGCGAGACAGATTCCGGACGGATGCTGGCCGTGGTACTGGTTGAGCGCGGCGAAACGATCCGAGTCGTTACCGCGTACGACCTGGATGCCGGGCAGAAGAAGGATTACCTCGCCCGGCGCGTGCGAGGGGAGTGAAGGTGATGAACAAGAAACCGATCGTCATGCCCAAGTTCGTCAACGAAGCACAGGAGGCGGACTGGTGGGCCAGCCGCGAAGGCCGCGAGTTCGTAAAGCAGAAGGCGGCCGGAACCGGGAAAGGAGGCGCACCGAGCGTCTCGCGCCTTGTTGGTCAGTTGAACAAGGTCGCCAGCGTCCAAATTGCGTTGCGATTGCCCGAACCCGATGTAGCCAAGGCCCGAGAACTCGCAGCGCGAAAGGGCATCGGATACCAGACCCTCCTCAAGATGCTGGTGCATGAGGGGCTTCGCCGCGAAGCGAGCCGGACGTGAAAGCGGCGTTTGCAAACACCAAGGCCGGAAGAATCCCTGAAGCACTGCATCAGGCCGGCCGCCAGGGACGACATCCTCAGGCGAAGGAATTGAGCGGCGCCGCGTGCCGGCCCGCCCCTACCCCACAGTCGCCGCCACCGCCGCAAACACCGCGCGCGCCCGCTCCACCTCCGCGGTCACGTCGCTTTGCCCCCGGTCGATCAGCGGCTCAAGCACAATCGGGACCTCTTCCCGAATCGCCCCGGCCACCCGGCTGAACGCCGCCACCGCATTCAGCGAAATCGGATCGTGCCGGCTCGCCGTATTCACCTCGCTCATGTGGACCTCCGCCAGCCGGTCCCCAAACGCATCGAGCAGCAGCGCCGCCTGCCACGCTCTTATCTATTAAGATCTAATCTTATAATCGATACAGTGAAGGGATGACCACGAAAGGAGACTTGCCATGACCACCGTCACCATCTCTCTGCCGGAATCTCTCAAGGCGTTCATTGACGAACAGCTTGCCACCAAGGGATATGGCAACGTAAGCGAATACTTCCGCTCACTGCTGCGCGAGGCCCAGGAACGCGAAGAGGAAGCCCGGCTCGAAGCGCTCCTTGTCGAAGGACTCGTGACCGGTGGCAATGACATTCCGCTCACCCGCGAGTTCTGGAAAGACCTCAAGGCCGAGGCGATGGACCTGGCCAGGAAACACCACGGCCGGAAAATGAATCCGTGAAGCACTGCATCAGGCCGTCCGCTAGGGACGACATCCTCAGGCAGTATCGCTACTACCTGCTGGAAGACGCTCTTGATGCGGCAACCCGGTTCCTTGAGGCTGTAGACAACTCCATCTCCCTCTGCAAGATGCCGGAAATGGGAGCGCCCAGGGCTTTCAAGAATCCCATTCTCGCGGGCCTTCGCTCCTGGCCGGTGAAGGATTTCGAAGACATGCGCATCTACTACGTGATCCAGAAAGGCGTGCTTCGTGTCGTCCGTGTCTTACACGGCAAGCGGGACATCAAGACCATCCTCGAAACCGAAAAAGGACGATGACATGCGCCGCTGAGAAGTCCCTCAGCCGAACCGTGTCCGGGCAACTCGCCGCGCCCTGCCGAACACCTCCGTCAGCCGTCTCACCGAACCGCCCCCCGCGCCCGGCAGAATGTCGCTCAGCGTGATCGCATAGAAGCTCCGCTTCGCCTGCGACGCAATCAGCCGCGCCAGCACCGCCGGCCGTCGCTACGCCGCCGCATCGAACACCCGGCGGACCTCCGCCGCCGTCGAACCCACCCCCACGCTCATCAACTCCGGGCAGCGCAGATGAAGGAAATTGGCGCGAAACTCGCCCGCCGTGGCCTCAGCCAGCAGGTTCTTCCCCGTCCCCTGCGGGCCATACAGCAGAATCCCGTTCCGGACCACCGGCGCCCCGCCCCGGTTGAACCGGTTCGCGGCCACCATCCGCACCTCGCGCTTGGCATCCTCCCCGCCGCCAAACGACGCGAAGGTGACCGCCGGGATATTCGCCTCCACCCCCACATTCACAGTCTCCGCCACCTTCGACGTGGAAACCGCCGCCGCTGCCCCGGCGCGCCGCCGCCGGAACGCGGCCAGCGCCCAAACCGTCATGCCCATCCAGACCGCCATGTTGACCAGCGTCAACACACCCGACCCCGCCTTCAGCCCCGGATACGCCGCCGTCGCCCACGCGATTAAGGTCCCGAGATTCGCCGCCGTGAACGTCGCCACCAGCAGCCTCGCGAAGACGAGCAGCAACCGCGGCACCGGCCTCGGCATCAACAGCAGCGCAAACCAACCCGCCACCAGCGCAATCGGACTCCCCGCCGTCGCATTCGCCCAACTGAACACCACCCGCAATGCCGCCAGCAGCGCCAAAGCGGCACAGCACCTCCACAACCACGCGATCCGCTGAGCTGAATTCGCCGTCCGCGCCCGCTCCTGAAGAAACCCCACCTCCGCCACCAGTCCATCCACACCCCTCCGCAGGTGCTGGCAGACCCAGTACGCCAGCCCCCAATTCCCAGCCTCGGAGCCGACCGCTCGCGGCATGCCGAAGAATCCTCTCGAACAACCACAGAATAATAACTTCTCTGGTCAACGCAAAGCAGAGCCGCCGCATTCTCCTCCAGCGGAGGGGCTACCTCGCGTTGCCTCGAGAGATAACGTTCCTTCAACTCTGTGGACATGAACTTACTCGCCGATCCGGTATGCGTCCTCGATGACTGAACTTTCTCGATTGCGCAGAAACCACTCGAAAAGCAATACGGGATCAGGGCGTCAGAACTCTTAAAGGATCCGGGCAATCTTGATCGCTGGAGTCAGGTGGCAGATCCGGTCAGCGCCCGCCTTCCGACACATTAGCCCACCGTGCTAAGTCGGTCAGCAACGGCACGAAGTCTCCGAGTCTTCTTCTGAGTCCCCCTGCGAGAAAGATTTCAGAGTCGATCAAGTGTAAGTTGATCTGGCCGGCCGCCAAAGTACCTCTCCAACGCGTCCATGAATACCGAACAATCCTGAGCAACTTCAGAGAACAGCGTCATCGACGACCGGAATTTCAACGCGTCTATGGGGCCGAAGATTTGCTCTGCTGATCGGCCCTGCACGTGGATGATAAGCTCAGTACATTCAATTAGCCTTGGTCCGAGAACGGGATGAGTGAGAAACGCTTCAGCTTCAAGCCGCGAAGAAATACCATACTTGTCTGCCATCCAGCTACTACCCAGGCCCTTGATCTGCGGAAAAACAAACCACATCCAATGACCCAGCTTGCAGCCGATACGCAACTCCGATAACACGCCATCAATTACGGAACTTTGAGCGTCGACAAACCGCTCAAGATCAAACGGATCACTGATGGTGTTCGACATTGGGTCATTCTTCCGCGGCATGAACATCCTGAGGCGAGCCGATGAGCGCCAGCGTGCGGCGGACCACGGTCGGATGAACCTGAGGCAGGCTTTTCGCATCCTTTCGAAATACTATGATAGTGACCGTTCGCAAGGGGCTTCCCCCTGCCGAATTGCGAACCGCTTCTGCTACTGCCAACACCAGGCTCACGAAGGCGAGCGCAGGCTCTATGCGACCGTGGCCGGCACCGAGAATCGGCATCAGAAGATCGCGTAGACGAGCATCGACTAATCGGGTGACGAGTTCACCGACGCCATCAAACAGGTAGGATGCCTTCGCTGCAAGGCCTTGGCCAGCCCGTTGCGTGGTTGTGGATATCAGGCCAATCGGAGCTTCTTGACCGAGCGGGTTCATGAGCAAAACAGCCCGACCGGCACCGAAGCTTCGTGCCCGCTCGTCGACTGTTTTCTGCAACTCAATTCCAGGCCCCAGCCTCTTCACACACTCAACTTTCGAACACGAAATAAACTCGTCAACCCGTCCGTCGAATACCTTATTAACGTAGGCACCAAGTGCGCTCTTCGTGTCATATGCGCAACGGTCATCGAAGTACTCATTACACGGGAGTACAACGACGGTTGTACTTTCTGTCGGGTACTCTTCTATGCGGCCATTCTCAACCCGAACCTCGCAGCCACCAACTTGGGTCCACATCGCGCCATCCCGTTCGGCCACCCGCGAAAGGTCAAGGCCGCTACCGCCGATTTCATCGTTATTCTTGTTTCGCGGCCCCAATGACCGGATCCGGTCTCGAATTGTGTCGCATGCAGTCGCGACAGCAGCTTTGGCGTTCCCGTCGTTCCGTGGCCAAAAGTACTGAGCCGTCGTCACACCGGAGAGATCCGAAGGAATTTTCAGGGTAGCGCCAGACTGCTGCAGAATGAAGGTGCGCCCACGGCCAAGCCGCCCCATGAATAGGCCAAGCTCAAAGATTACGTTGTCTCGCGGGCCGAACCCTTCTGTTGATCGCGACTGAATAATATCATCTGAAGTGAGCACGAGCACGGCGAAATCGAACCGGGATAGCGCTTGCGTCAGACCTTCCACGAAAGTCAGCCCCAATTCAAAAACGCCTTCGTCCCATACTGTGACCTCCGTCTCGCGCTCCAATGCAGCCCTAACTGCACGTGCGAACTCGACACCTTCCGAGGACGAGCCTACAAAGACAGAGGCCCGCGTTGAACCTCCAGCCACTGGCACAGTTACCACCTCCAACTTCTCCAACTGTTCCTACCCTGAGGTGATTATAGTCCCGGTGCCATGCCAATGGTCTGTTTGCCGTCCGAGTACCCTTCCGGTGCACGCGGTCAGTCTCTGAGTCTGGATAGGCTGTCATATAGCCGATCCACCTCATGTAGTTGGGCGGCCACGAGTCATTTGGAGGCCAGCCATCTCGCTCCGACCGTCCTTTTGTACAATCCACCTCGTGCGGCCCGATTGTTGAAGGACATCAGAAGTCGCGCAAATGAGTTTGGTCATCGCTACCCTTCTGCACGATGCGGTTCATTTCGCGCATCTCGATGCGGATCTGGATCAACTCCTGCAGTTCCTGCTCCGATAGCCCCAAATGGCTGGCCGCTTCCGCCGTCTGTCGGCCAACGCTGGCTGTCGGCGTATCCGCTGCCGGAACAGCCCCCCGCCTGCCGCCACTTTCATGCATCACCAAATAGAGCCTCGTATTCGCCGGCACCGTCACCACAATATTCTGCTGGTACGCCAGCCGCGCCATCTCCTGCTCGCCCGCGAGCGCGACGTTCGAGGCAACCCGCTCCCGCAGCAGAATCGAGTTATCAATCCCGCCACTCATCCCGCGCCCGCCGACCGCGAACGCCGCAATCGTCCCCACGCCGGTCAGCGCGCGGGTCAGGAATCGTTTGCCGTGGTTCTGCCCTGACACCTCGCCGCGCAGCGCCTGCCGCTGCATGCCGAGCGCGGAGCCGTCGATCTCTTCCGTCGCCCCGTTCGGGAACTCCAGCGTGTGGAACTTCAGCGTCACCCAACCCTGCGGCGTCGCCCCGGTGAGTTCCCCGTACGCCTTCGTGCCCGCGGGCACCACGATCACGCCGTCGTCCTCGTAGTTGTACTCGACCACCGCGATCACCGGCGCCTTCGCTGCCGAACTCACCCCGTGCTGCAAGCGCGCAATCAGCGCCGTCCCCTGCGGCAACAGGCTCCGCTGCACCCGCTGAATCGCCGGCCGCACCTGCGTCGCCAAGGCCTGCGAACGCACATACACCAGCGACGGCTTTCGCAGGTCATCGACCGGAACCGGCGGCGCGGCCTGCTGCTGGCGCCCCTGATGCTCGGCAATCGCCTCCCCCCAATTCGTCACCGGCGCCGGACGCGGCGGCGGAACCAGATTCTGCCTCCGGTAGGCTTCCGCCAGCGCCGGATCCGAGAAGTCCGCCGAGGCGAGATCCGGCGCCTGCATCGATGCGTATCCCACATGCGCCACCGTCTCGACAACCTCGTGTCCGTGCAGATGATGCCGGAGGGGAGACGGGGCGCTGTGGTCGAAGAGGCTTCGCATTCCTCAAACCGGCGTCACCTGTTCACGGAGCGCCGGGCCTCGACCCTGCGGCGGGTCTGGCGTCGTGGCGGACTCTGTCGCCTTCCTTAGGGCAGTCGCCTGCTAGACTGAGGGCAAGATGAAGTACAGGGTCCGCCTGGAGCAGGATGAGGACGGAGTTTTTGTGGCCACGTGCCCGGCCCTGCCGGGATGCGTTTCGCAGGGTCGCACCCGGAACGAGGCGGCACAGAACATCCGCGAAGCCATCGAAGGCTACCTCGCCAGTCTAAAAAGACATGGCGATCCCGTGCCTCCCAGCATTGACGAAGAGGTCATCGAGGTCTCCGGCTGATGAAATTGCCGGTGATTTCCGGCAGCGACGCCGTCAAGGCATTCCGCAAGATGGGCTACGAGGTCGACGGCCAGCATGGGAGTCATATCATCCTGCGGCGCTCCGAGCCACCCCATCGCCGGCTCTCGGTGCCGAACCACAAAGAGCTTGCCAGGGGGAACTCTCCGGGCACTGATTCGGGAAGCCGGATTGACCGTCGAAGAATTCTGTGAACTCCTCTAGCCGGGTCGTGGCGGCTCTGTAAGTCTTTGCAAAAAAACCACGGCTCCGATCCGTGACCGTCAGGAAGCGGTCCTGCGCAGCGGGGTGATGCGGTAGCGCGCATCCGCACCCACGGAACCCGTTCGATAACTCCGCAAACCCCAAGGTCCGGCGCAGCCCGCCCCCGCATCCCCCGCCATGCGATACTGGAAACGCAAGGCCGCAGCTCCGCCGCCGGCCCCAGCGCAGCGCGAAAAAAATTCCGCGCATCCAAACCCAATTCGCAAAAACCACCCCGGCTCAGTCACACGGATTCGAAATTCTCTAACCCCCACAAAACACAAGCCTACCCCACCACCACGTCCCCGGTCCGCTTCCACCCCCATGCCATCCTGCAAGTGAAAGGACACCCTACGCAATGGCAACCGAAAAACAAATCGCCGCCAATCGCAACAATGCGAAGCGTTCCACCGGACCCAGATCCGCCCGCGGCAAAGCCCGTTCCTCCCGCAACGGCCTCTTCACCGGTCTCTTGGCCCGCGACTTCATCGTCACCGCCATCGAAAACCCGGCCGACTTCGAAGCTCTCCTCGCCTCCCTGAACGCCGAATTCAAGCCCGAATCCGCCCAGGAGCAGCTTCTCGTCTGCCAGCTCGCCCGCCAGGTCTGGATGGCCCGCCGCGCCGCCCGCGTCGAAGCCGCCGTCACCGCCCACGCCCTCGACGCCGCCGGCCGCGACCTCTGGGGCAATCAGCCTCCGCCCACCGACCCCGGCCTCGCCGCCGCCCTCGACGCCCATTGCCTCGGTGTCGCCTGGGCCCGCGACTCATCCCGCACCATCGCCCGCGCCCAGCACCACCTCGCCATCCTCGACCGCAACATCGCCCGCACCCTGCGCCTCCTCAAGCGCCCCAAAGCCGCCGCCGCCGTCCAGGAGCTCCGCCATGCAGGATTGTGAAGTCTGCTGTCATCCCGAGGCGTCAGCGGTGGAAGGAAAGTCGCCGGTAACAGGCGCGACGCCGCCTTCGAGGTTGAGAGCCGGGAGTCAAGCCTGGACGTTCGGGCAATCGCTGCAGGGGATGGACTTCTCGAATTTCTTGCGTGATGGAGGCAACGTCCACGGATCCGGCGCGCCCGTGTATTCCGGCCGAAGCCGATGAAAGATGCTGCCGGAGATGGCCGCAACGGCCGGCCAGGCAGCCGAACGCGATGCGCGCCGCGGCGTCGGACAGCTTCCAGGCAAGGACTTTGATAAAGATCTCGATGGGTAGCAGCCGCGGACACAGCCCCCGCCCGGTCAGTCAGAGGGCAAGAATTGGGCGATACTCCGGCTGCCACATGGCGTCTTGCACCTGCTGCACGATGTCGCCCAACCTGGGTCCGGCCAGGCCCTCGGCTTCGGCGGCCTCGGCGACCGCCACCGCTACCGTTGCCGACACGGTGCGCAAGTCGTCGATGTGCGGCAGCAGCGACGCGCCGGGCTGGTGCACCGTCACCAGGCTGGATACGGCGCTCGCCGCCGCCACGAACATTCCGTCGCTGATCCTGCGGGCCCGCGAGACAACGACGCCAAGACCCAGACCCGGGTACAGCAGGGCGTTGTTCACTTGCCCGACAACGTATGTCACTCCCCTGTACGTCACCGGAGCAAAGGGGCTCCCCGTGGCGATCAGTGCCCTCCCATCCGACCAGGCAATCAGATCGGAGGGGTTCGCCTCAGCCAGCACCGGCGGATTCGAAAGCGCAAAGATGACCGGACGTTCCGTATGCGCCGCCATTTCTCTGACGATCGTCTCCGTGAAACTGCCCGGCGCTGTCGACGCACCGATCAGCATCGTCGGCCTCACTCGATGCACAACCTCGGCAAGGCTCACCCCGCCTCCATCCCCATTGTGCTTCCAGCCCTTATGGTACGCAGTTGGGCAGGCGTAGCTCGCCTGGTAGTCGCGCAACTCACCGGCCATGTCCGCCGTAAGCAACCCTTGGCGGTCCACACACCAGAAGCGCTTCGCCGCCTCACTCTTTGAGAGCCCCTCGCGCACCATCGCGTTTCGAATCTGGTCAGCGATTCCAATACCCGCCGTACCGGCGCCGAAGATCACGATGCGTTGGTCCTCCAGCCGCGTCCCACAGACGCGGACTGCGGAGATCACGGCCGCCAGCGTGATCGCACCGGTGCCCTGCATGTCATCGTTGAAGGTGCGGATCCGGTCGCGATACCTTTCGAGGATGCGCCGCCCATTCCCAGGTGCGAAGTCTTCCCACTGCAGCAGGGCGTTCGGGAACAACCTGGTCACGACATTGACGTAGGCGTCGATAAAGGCGTCGTACTCCGCCCCGCGGATCCGGGCGTGCCGGTTCCCGACGTACAATGGATCGCTCAGCAGGCTTTCCCGATTAGTGCCGACATCCAGCATCACCGGGATCACGCGGGTTGGGTCAATGCCTCCCGCCGCCGTGTAGATTGCTAGCTTGCCGATCGCGACTTCGATGCCGCCCACACCCCAATCGCCGATCCCGGGAATCTGTTCCGCATCGGTCGCGATGACCAGGTCGACATCGTTGGGGCCGGCGCCGAGGTTAGAGAACGCGTCCTCGATTGCGTCGGCATGATCGATCGAGAGGTACACGCCCCGCGGTGGCCGGCACTCATGATGGTATTGCTCCATCGCCATGCCGACGGTTAGATCGTTGACAATTGGGATCATCTCGCGCAGGTGTTCCGAGAACAGTCTGTAGAACAGCACTGCGTTCCGGTCGTGCAGGGCGGTCAGGTAGATGTTCTTGCTCAAGGCATCGGGCAGCCGCTCGTATTGGACGTAGGCGCGCCTGACCTGAGTCTCGATATTGCCGATCTCGGGCGGAAGCAGTCCCGTGAGGCCTAGCAACTTCCGTTCTTCAGCCGAGAAGGCCGTGCCCTTGTTCAACAGCGGTGAGTTGAGCACCCCCAGCCCTCGCGCGTAAGTCTCATAGTGCCCATCCCCGTTCCGCTGGGGTTTCGTCACGGGCGCTCGTAGCGGGATGGCTCTCCGCCGCATGCTTCCACCTCTCTTCCCTGTCTTTGTCAAAGCACTTCGCGGGCCAACCGCATCGAGCCGGCTTCGACGCTCTGTGCCTGGACCTGACAGCCTCACGACCCCGCCGCCGGAGCGCGGAACTGACCATACGAGGCCATGTGACCGCATATGGTTGCTCTCCCCTCATGCCGTATGGGATCTCCGGCTACGCCACAACCTTCGCCACCGTCGCGCTGGATCACTCCAGACAGGCTCCACGAAGTGCGGCGATCTCCCGCTCCAACTCATTCGCCGTCGAGTCGTGTAGTGCTTCGGCCCTCCGGAGGAATGCCTCTGTGTCCCGCCGGGAGCCCAGCCCAAGCATCTTCTGAACCTGCGATGTCGTAATCGCGCCCGCGCGGAATCCCTCCGCGGCCAGCGCTTCCAGGACCGCCCGGGACAGATTGTCCGAGCGCCCGGCGAGAGATCGTCCGATGTCGTCCGGTATGTCAACGGAAATGTTCATGGCACACTCGTTTCTTGAGGTCGAAGAACGCGATGGCGGAGAAGTATCGTCATCCGAGCCGCCGAAAAACGGGTGGCCCCCCGACCACGAACGAAGGGCCACCGCAGGCTAAAAAACACAGTGGATCAACTCTTTCGCTTCAAGAGCCAAAGGCCGGCCAATCCACTGAGCAATAAGGGAAGTTCACCTCCCGTGCCCTCCGGGACAGTTACGGAAGTGGTCCGCGGTACGCTCTCCGCCTGCTGGACCTTCACGCGAACGCCTCGTTTCCCTGCTCCGCGGGAGGCGGGTACCGCGCGTTGGAGTCCATTTGCGTTTCCGTTGATCTGCCGCTCCTCGAACTGAAACGGCTTGGCCGCCGCCGCCGGCCCAACTGTGCCGGCGCTGAGAGGGAATACTGCAAGGACCCCCCCGAAACTGAGCAAGACTGCCCACGATCTGAAATTCGCCATAGTCCTCCTTGGGATGCGATGGAACTGCACTTCTCAGCACGGCACGAAGAAGACCAACCGGTCTTCCGGGTGAGTGTCACCAACGGATTCAACGGGATAACTGGCTAGAAAGGGCGCCCAAACCCGTTCATGACGTCCACGGCCAACTGACCGAATATAGTCGTTTGACCGTATTGGGCCTCGGGCCATACCCTGAGCAGGCGATCGTTGAATGGGGTTACAGCCGGAGTCATGCGGTCTACAACTCAGAAACCCTGACTCAATGGAGACGGGCCTGCACTGCAGGTTCGATTTGCGAATCGTCGTGGATACCGGCGATGAACTTTGCCCTGGCTTCACGCCAACCGCTCGTGCCTCATCGCCTTGTATCGAGCGTCTTCGAAGATCAGTTGTCGCACCTGGCCGCTGATTTCCTGCCATTCGCGGATGAAGTAGCCAGCCTGGTTTCTGCTCATCACCTCGGCACGTTTGTCTTCCAGGATGACGAGAATCGCTTCCGTGCTCATCCGGCGAGCGCCCCTTTGTCTCTTGCCTACCGCCCGCAAGACGGCGGCGACGCGGTCGAACTCGGCGTTGACGACGCGCCTGATGCGCTCGGCCCACTCCACTTGAGCCTTGCTGCCACGCATTGCGGGAACAGGATCGGCGGGCGCCTCGACTGCAGCGCCCCCCTCGCCTTCCCAAACCTCAATTTCAGCCATCGTGGAAATGCTCATCGGGACCTACCTCGATCCTCACACCGCCCATTGCTATGGACGGAATTTCGGCTTGTTCACCTGCCGCGCCTTCTCAAGTGCGGCTGTTGCGGCCTCGTCCTCGCTCGCCAGCCGGTCGGCTTCCCTTTGGGGCGCTTCCTGGCGGTCGAGCCGCTTGGCTTCCAGAGTGGCCGCCTGGACCGGCGCCTCCAGTTTCTTCAGGACTCCAACCAGCCTGAAACTCGGGCCGTACGAATTGCGGATCAGGTCGAAACGATACTGCGAATCCTGCCATCGTACGAGCACGGTTTCCGTATTGCCGAAGGCATCCCGCGGAGGATTGGTGCTAGCCGGGGGCTTGACAGCCTCTCCGAACTCCTCCGACAGCGCATTGACGACGTCCTTCTCCGTCAATCCCTCGGTCGAGTTCTGGTCGTAGTCAATGACGATTCGATACAGTTGACCGTCATAGAAGCTGAACAGTACCTTCTGCACGGGTTCTGACTTCGCCGACCAGCCAAGGGCTCGTGGGCGCCATTCCAACTCCTGCATGAGGACCGGGCGGGTGTGGATCGTTTTGACCTGAGCTGACCTGACTCCGGTCTGTGCGGTGACGGCCGCCAGATCCGCTCCAAGTTGAAAATCGCGGTACCGCGAGAGATCTGCTCCCGGAGTTGCCGCCGGCATGGTTCCGAACGCAAGAAGCGATCCAAGGACCCATCCGGAAAATCGCTTCGTCATGATCATTCACCCTTTCTCACGCTGAGCGGGCCCGAGGGCCCCATGTGATCGGTCAGGGATGCTTCCTGGCCTCGTCCAGCTTCCTGGACCACTCGTCGATCTCCTTCTCGGCATCCTCTTTGGCGATACCGTACCGCTCCTGGATCTGGCCGACGAGGTGTTCCTTCTTGCCAGCGACCTTGTCCCAATCATCGTCCGTGAGTTTGCCCCACCGTTCGCGGGCAGACCCGGTGAACTGCTTCCATTTGCCTTCGATTTGATCCCAGTTCATGGCTTCCTCCAAAGATTTGGATTCACGCTACCTGTTGGCGACGGGTGTCGCGCCGATCTGTCTCCCAATCAATTCACCGGAGATCACCAGTTCGACCCGCCGGTTCTGCTGCCGCCCTGCGCTCGTGTCGTTGGAGGCCACGGGCTGAGTCTTGCCGTATCCTCTCATCGTCACCGAGTTGGCAGGCATTCCCTGCTGCGTCAGGAAGTCGCGCACGGCACCGCCGCGCTGTTCGGACAGGCGCTGGTTGTAGTCATCGCCGCCGACGCTGTCTGTGTGGCCCTCGACGTCCAGCTTCAGACCAGGGTGTCCGGACACGATACCGGCCACCTTGGCCAGTTTCTCGCGTGCCAGTGGCCGGAGCGAGTACTTGCCGGTGTCGAACAGGACATCCGACATGTTCACGATTAGGCCGCGCGCCGTGTCCCTGGTTTCGAGAATGGCGTTGAACTGCGCCAGCAACTGGTTCCGCAGTTCTGCCTTCTCAGCTTCCGCCAATGCCCGCTCGCGGGCCGCGCGATCCAGATCAGCCTGGCTGGCCGCCCGTTGCGCCTCGTTCTCGCGCGCCAGACGGTCCGCTTCGGACGCCAGACGGCTGGCCTCGGACGCGGCAGCCGCCGTGCGGGCCTCGTTTTCCAGCCTTAGCCGATCCGCTTCAGCGAGGGACGACGCGGTCTGCGCGTTCCTCTCCCGCAGCAGACGGTCGGCCTCCGCCTGCGCCCTGAGCCGCGCTGCTTCGGCTTCGCGTGTGACGCGATCGGTCTCGGACTGCGCGGCCGCACTTTCGCGACCGGCGGCTGCTTCGCGCTCCGCTGACAACTGGCGCTCCGATGCCAAAGCTTCTTCTTCCTGGCGCTTGACCGCGATCGCCCGCGAGTCTTCCGCGGTCTGCACCGCCTGCCGGGCCATCATGGTGACGGGCTTCTTTCCCGCCTTGCGCGCCTGGTAGGCTTCCGCCTGAGCCAGGTTCTGCTCGGCCTTCTGGAAGGTGTCGGCCGCGTACCGGCCGGCGCCAACCGCACGCGCAATCTGCACGGCATTGCGCGCTTCGTAAAGCTCCAGCGGCAGCTTCCTGTCGAGTTTCAACTCCAGCGGGTTAGCCAGACTTTGATACTGACCGCGTTGCAACAGTTCGTACTTGGCGTCGATCTCCTCAATCCTCCCCTTCGTATCCTTGCGAACGACGTTCTCCATCACGATCAGGTCGCTGGGCATCGTCACCGCGTAATAAGGCTCCGCGGTCACAACCAGCCCGAAAACCTGCATTTCGGTTGTGACGTTGAGCTTGGCCTTGGTCCCGTTGAGGAGGATCTCGCCGAGGTTGGCCGTGCGGCCCTCGGGCGTGATCGCCCACAACACGTACGTGAGATATTCGGCGCCGTACCGGTTCGCCGGCGTAAGGTTCCGGAATTCCACTTCGATCTCGATGTAGCCCTGCTTGCTCTCGACCTTGGCTTCGCCATGGGCCGCCGGAAGCAGTTCGGTGCCGCGGAAGTCGATCTTGGTGGCGCCGCCGCGATGCTGGTAGTTGATCGCCTTCGCGGTACGCGCCGTCACATTGACGCGGTACACCGGCATTTCACCTGGATTGAGGGTCGGAGACTGTGGCGCCTGGGCGGCGGCAAGAGCGCACACCGCCAGGAACGTACCGATAAGTTTCATCTTGTGTCCTTCTTGTTTCCGCTGCGCTCGACTAGCGTTCCCGCTTCGAGTGCTTGTTCAAGAGAGCAATCAGGGCAGCAGCCGATTGGGGTACCGGCATCCCGCTGGTGACGATCTCCCGGTTCTCCAGCTTTTTGCCGTAGAGCGTCTCGTTGTCATCGAGGTCCTGCCGCAGGGTAGCTCCTTTGAGGGCGACACCCGCAAACACTCCCTGGGATCGCGAATACGAGAGGATCTCCGCTCTCATGAGTGCGTCCGTCTGGGCGCCTGCTGAGCGTCCGACGGGTCCCGCCGCTACCGATGCTCCGGCGCCTATCGTGAACTCGGTCTCAAGCAGTCTCGCCGCTCCACGCTCGTTCATCACGAGCAGGATCAGGTCGGTCGAGGATGCGCCGAGTTGGAAGCCCATGCTGCCGCCTTCGATGCGCACCGTGGCAGGCGCGGACCAGCCACTGCCGCTCTTGTCGCGGCAGGACAGGTATCCCTTACCGTATCTGCCGCCAAAGATAAAGGCCGCTTTCTTGACTCCAGGCGCGATCACGATGCAATGGGCATTCGCGAGCAGGTCTTCCGGGATGCTGCGGTCCGGCACCGCCATGATTTCGCCAAACACCGCGGCCGCTTCGTCCAGCCGCTGGACAGGCTCGCTCTCCCGCGCCAGGATTACCGGCGCAAGAGCCAGGGTAGCCACTAGAATCAGTCTCATTTTCCGCCTCTTCGGTCGGCCCGGTGAACCGGGCGACACACCCGTTAGTGCACTTCTAACGCCAACGCCGATGCGTGTTGAGCCCATTCGGCAGGAAGAGGGCGCCGCTGGATTCGGGAGGCGGTAACGCTGAGGAACGGCTGACCGTGGATCGCCGATTGACGGGTGGCGGTCAGAGATCCCGGCGGGAGACGCCGAGCTTTCGCATGAGAGCGTTCAACGTTGTCCTGGGCATTCCGAGACGGGTAGCGGCCCGGCTGATCACGCCGCCCGTTTCCCGGAGCACGCGGATCACATGCTCCTTTTCGATGCGCTCCAGGGAATCGCTGCCGGAACTCGTTGCCGCATCCACCCGGATGTCGGCCAGGGGCGCGCGGAGGGTGGTTCCCTGAGAGAGGATCACCGAGCGTTCGATGAAATTCTCAAGCTCACGGACGTTCCCCGGCCAGTGCCAACTCGTGAGGGTGCGCATCGTCTCGGACGGGATCTTCTCAATCTTCCTGTTCATCGCTGTCGCGTACTTTCTTGTGAAGTACCGGGCGAGCACAGGGATGTCCTCGGGGTGGTCACGCAGCGGAGGCGTCGTGATCGGGAAAACCTTCAGCCGGTAGTAGAGATCGCTCCGGAACAGCTTGTCGCCCATCATCTGCGTCAAGTTGCGGTTGGTTGCGGCGATGAGCCGGACATCGATCGGGATCGTCCGCGTGCCGCCCAGCCGCTCGAACGACTTCTCCTGCAAGGCCCGAAGCAGCTTGGGCTGCAACTCGAGCGGGATGTCGCCGACCTCATCGAGGAACAGAGTCCCCCGGTGCGCCATCTCGAAGCGGCCGATCTTCTGACCGAGGGCGCCGGTGAATGCCCCCTTCTCGTAGCCGAACAACTCGCTTTCGAGAAGGCCCGTCGGAATCGCAGCGCAGTTCAGAATGACGAATGGCAGATTCCGCCGGGGGCTCAACTGGTGGATCGCCCGGGCGACCAATTCCTTCCCCGTGCCTGTCTCGCCGAGGATCAGCACGTTCGCGTCGGTGGGAGCAACCAGTTCGATCTGCCGTTGGATCCGCTTCAGGCCCGCACTGCTCCCGACCATCTCGACAAAGTTCTGTTGCGGTTCGGCCGTTGTCTCCCAAACGTTCTCGATCGCGTTGCGCGCGCCAAGGTCCTGGACGAATGCGATCCACCGAAATGGGGAGAGCTTCAGGACGGCGGCCGCCACCAGGACAGGAACCCGCGTGCCTTCCTTGTGAATCAGTTCCTTTTCATAGGGTGTGCAAGCGCCGAAGCGCAGGGCTTCCTCGTGCGCCAGGTCGTCGAGAAGGGCATACTCCCGGGGTGTGAGATCGGGCCAGTACAGGCGGCCCGCGAGCAGATCTTCGCGGCTGTAGCCGAGCAGATCGAGGAATGCATCGTTGGCATCGCGAACACGGTCGAATTCGCCGGAAACGATACCGGCAATGGTCGGCTGCGCTGGAACAGGGAGGGCTCGCGAGCGGCTGAGCCGCAGCTTTTCGTCTCTTTCGTGACGGTCGGTAAAGTCACGGACCACACGTGCAAAACCCTGCAGGTGCTCGCCCTCATCTCTCAGCGCCACGGTGATGCAATTGGCCCAGAACCGCGCACCCTCCTTCCTCATCTGCCAACCCTCATGGCCGAAATGGCCTTGGCCCGCCGACCGGTTCAGCTCCCGGTTGGGTCCGGCGGCCGGACTCTCCTCGGCCGGATACAGGAGAGACACGTGCTGGCCAAGAGCCTCGGCTTCGGCGTAGCCGTAAATGCGCGCCGCTCCCGAATACCAGGCGGCGATGCATCCGTTGACGTCCAGGAGGTACAGGGCATAGTCCAGGGGCTGGCTTGGCGTGTCTTCACCCGCGGCGCGGCCCTCCGCTTGCGCCGCCGCTGCTTTCTGGCGCAGGACCACGAGGTGGCGTACCGGCAACACACTGCCCCTGGCCGAATACTCGACGTCCCACGCCGTTCCATCGGGTCCGGCCAGCCGGAGTGAGCCTTCCTGCACTTCCTGTTCAAGAAGAGCGCTCCAAAGCTTCGAGAGCTGGGGCTTGAAAGCTGGGTCCGCCAGCTCGTCCACTCTGCGTCCCACGAGCCGGTCCCGCGGCAGCCCCACCAGCTTGCCCGCGCCGGTGCTGGCATCGAGGCAGGCACCTGCATCGTCCGCAATGAGGATGGGGACCGACGGGTGAAAAACGATGGCCCGGAAGAGCAGTTCGAGTTGGCCCGGACCGTGCTCCAGGAGCCAACTCATGTCCGGCGCCCCGGGACTTTCGAAGCCATCGCCACTCCTTCCACCACACGCTCCAACGTCTCTCTGCGCTGGCGCCGCGCGGGCTTACTCCTTCAATTGTAACAGCAACAAAATTGTTGACCGTATTTGGTCAGGCAGACCGCTTGAGCAGCAGCGGCTGGACGATATTCTCGCCAACCGAAGACGCGCGGCTCCCGTGTGGCTCCTCGTTCATCAATTCGATCAGTGCCCATACATGCCACGGCTCCGGATTCATGAAGCACCGCCCGCTGCGGATTGCCAGCAAGAGGAACAGCGCCTCCTGCCGTTCAATCTGAGTGGTTGGCCGGCACATCCGCCACGCCCTCCCGATGCCGGATTCCGGAGAAGACCAAGCCCTTCTGCATGTGACGCGAGTGGGCGGAGATGCGGACGCAGGGCACGCCCAGGAAGGAGTGTTCCGCCACGCCGTCAATCTGCAGCGAGTTGGCGTGCTGCAGTCTGACGTTCGCGATCAGGCGCTTCAGAGCCGCCTGAATCATCCCCGGCCGGTCGAACCCGAAGGCGGACGTGCGGATTTCGCCTGCCATGTAAAAGAAGGTCCAACCCGCGCCGGCGAGTTCCCGGTCGAGTTCGCCAGGCGTCAGACTGTGGCTGACCGCCGTCCAGGCGTGCGGGTAGGCGCCGCCTTCGGACCGGAAGAAGCCGGGGACCGGGGTGTCCTTTTCGACCAGGATGGTTCCAGGCACAATCATTGTCGTCTTACTCCCTTCACTGCGGGACCGCATTTCCGCTGCCTAACTGCACGAACCCGGCCAATGGGCGCTGTTTCGGAGCAAAATTTGACTGCGGACACGGTTTGGAGGGGGTCCGGCGCATTTTCGCGCGCACCCTCCGGTTTCCGCTTCGCGCTGACGTGGCCGCCTAAGGGGTTGACCGTAGTCGGTCGTTTTGACCACCCGGCGTCAAGCCTCAGGCAGCCGGATCGGCGCAGGCACACCATCTGGCAAACGGGCAGCCGATTGCACTTCACCGGCTGGAAAGCAAAATGAGTCCCTCTTCCATTCGTTCAGCGAGCATCGGGATCTTCCTGCTGAGCCTCACGTCAGCCACAGCGCTGTGGGCCGAAGTGGATGTAGTCGAAATCATCCGCAGAACCGTGGCAGCCGACCAACGGAACTGGAAGGTAGCGAGCCAGTACGGGTTTTCGGAGCGCGTCGGCGTGCGGCGATTGGACAGCCACGGTGAGGTGAAGTCGACGGACGTGAAGAGGTATGACGTCACGCTGGTGGAGGGTTCACCGTACCGGCGGCTGGTCGAGCGCGACGACCGTCCCTTGGAGCCAGACGATGAGCGAAAGGAACGGGCAAAGCTCACCAAGGGCATCGCAACCCGGCAGAAAGAGACGGCTGCTCAGCGGGCGCTTCGGCAGGGCAAGTATCAGAACCGCCCCGACTGGCTCCGCGAGATGTGGCAGGAGTTGCCGGATGCGTTCGACTTCCGGCTCGCCGCTGACGAGTCACGGGACGGCGCCGAGTTCTACGTGATCGATGCCACTCCACGCAAGGAATACCGGCCGCATTCCCGCACGGCGAAGATCCTGGCGCAGCTTCAGGGCAGGCTTTGGATCGACAAACGCGACTACCGTCTGGCGAAAGCCGAGGTCGAGGTGGCTGAAACCATTGCGGTTGGCCTGATTTTGGTGCGCCTGGCCAAAGGCTCGCGGGCGACCTTTGAGCAGGTCCGGTTGAACGAGAAGGTTTGGCTGCCGCGCCGCGTGTACGTGGCCGCATCCGCCCGGCTGGGACTCGTGCGGATGCTGCACATCGAGCACGAAGCGGTATTCAGCGAATGCCGCACAGTCACGGGAACGCTGGTTTCAAAGGGTCCGCGGGGTGGGCTCTCAATTGCACTTGAATAGCAGGAAGAATTGAGGACAAAAATGGCAGCATGCGAAACGAACGGCACTAAAACCGCACTACCGTATTTCCTGACCGGGCTTGGCGCAGGCATGGTCTTGGCCATGCTCCTCACGCCCCGTTCCGGACCCGCGACGCGCAGCCTCATCGGCTCCACGGTCAAAGACGGTGCGAACTGGGTGAAGGACAAGGCGGCCGTGGCGGAAGACTCCGTCCGGACTCGCGGAACCGAGTTGCGGCACCGGGTCCAGGAAGCCGCCGAAGTGATCAGTCACGGAGATAAGGCGACTTTCGGCTCCCTCGCGACGCGCCTCTAAACACGCGAAAGCGTGGAAAGAAAGTGAGAGATCGGCATGTTGATCAGTCAGCAGATGCACCGCACCAGACGCTTGGCCATCGTGGTGGCCGGGGTGTTGTGCGCGCTAGGTCTGCCTTACGAGGCAGGCGCGCAAGGCGGATTCAACGGTCCCGGCCGCTATGAGATCACCAATCTGAAATCGGGAAAGGTGATTGACCTCGACCGGAATGACCAGACAACCGTCATCCAGTTCTCGTCGCGCGGAACCGATAACCAGATATGGGAAATCCACCCTACAACCGGCGGCTTCTATTCTGTGCGGAACACGATGAATGGATACGCCCTCGAAGCGGTCGGAAACCGCAACAGCACGCCCGTGCGGGCGACGCGCTTTGACGGACGCTCCGGGCAGCAGTGGCGAATCGGCGCCGGAAAGGACGGTAGCGCGCTCATTGTTTCACAGTCCGGCAAGGTGTTGGACATTCCGGACGGCACTTCCCGCGACGGAGCCGTAGTTCAGATTTATGACAACAACGGCGACTCGAACCAGAGGTTCAAGTTCCGGCAGGTGAGCGGCTCCCAGGTCAGCGGGCAGAGTGGCAGCGGGCATGCCGTCCTGGGCCGCAATGAACCCAGCCCCACTTACGTTGTTCCCACCGCGGGCACCAGCCGCACGGCGCTGAAGCCGGGCTGGAATATGTTCTCGGCAGAGCAGGACGTCGAGTTGGGCAAACAGGCGGCCGCCGAAGTCGCACAGCAAGTCCCCATGCTGAACGACTCGCGGGTGGACAACTACATCAATAAGCTAGGCCAGCGGCTCGCGGCCAATGCGCCCGGCGCCAAGTTCCCCTATCACTTTCAGACTGTGAACGACCGCGGGATCAACGCGTTCGCGCTTCCCGGCGGAAACATCTATATCAACCGCGGCGTGATTGAGGCCGCCGACAATGAATCGCAACTGGCCGGCGTCATGGCGCATGAAATTTCGCATGTAGCGCTACGCCACGGCACCAACCAGGCAAGCAAGGCATCCGCCGCGCAGATGCCGCTTGCCATCCTCGGCGGGATACTTGGCAGCGGCTCCACCGCCGCTGCGTTGGCGCAACTCGGCGCAGGATTCACGGTGAACTCGATCCTGCTCAAGTATTCGCGCGATGCCGAGAGCCAGGCGGACCTCATGGGTACGCAGATCCTCTATGACTCGGGTCTCAACCCGCGGGGCATGGGCGATTTCTTCGGGAAGCTCCAGGGCTCAAATGGGGTCGCATTCTTCAACTCTCACCCCAATCCGGATCGCCGCGTCGAAAGTTCGAACGAGGAAGCTGCGAGACTTGGGCCGCAACACGCGCAGACCAGTTCCCAGGAATTTGATCAGATCAAACGCTACGTCCAGGGACTGCCCGCGCCGCGGCCCAACCAGCTCCAGTCCCAGCAACAACAGACTGCTCCCGGGCAGCCGGACGGAGCCTCGCAGCGATTCGTGTCCTTCGAGAACTCCGTTCTACGCATTGACCACCCCGACAATTGGCAGGCTTACGGACAGGCCGACGCCATGACAATCGCACCCCGCGGCGGCATGGTGAGTGACGGCAGCGGGAATCAAGCCATGGCCTACGGAGTTCTCGTGAATGTCTACGAGCCGTACGCGTCCCGCGGCAGCCAGCAGTTGCAAGGGCCCGCGTTTGGGCAGAACACCGGGATGACCGTGGAACAGGCCACTGACCAGTTGGTCCAGGACCTCCGCCAGTCCAACCGGAACCTCCGCGTCGTGCGCCGCCATGAGCGTATCGGCATCAGCGGCCAGAACGGGCTTTCGACGTACTTGTCGAACGACTCGCCTATCCAGGGCAGGGGCCGCGAGACCAACTGGCTGGTCACTCTGGCGCGTCCGGATGGGCTGCTGTTTTTCGTGTTCACCGCCCCGGAGCGCGAGTTCCAGGGTTACGAACACACGTTCCAACAAATCTTGTACTCGGTTCGCCTGAAGCAACAGTGACAGGCGTCAGAACTCTTGAAAGGAGAGTAAGACAATGCTGTGGACAATTGCCGTAGTTCTTTTCGTACTGTGGGCCCTGGGAATGGTGTCGTCCTACACGATGGGCGGCATGGTGCATCTTCTGCTGGTCCTGGCGGTGGTGGTGATCGCCATCAACGTGATTCAGGGACGCCGGTCAATTCTGTGACGCCAGGCGGTGCTGAGGGGAGGCAGACATGAAGACGAAGAGATTCCTGGGCGCAAGCCTGATTGTGGTGGCCGCAGTGTTCCAGGCGGGGTGCACTCGGGATGCCGGAACTAGCCCTGACGCGGCGGCAGTGGAGAAGACCGGCGTCAATAGGGAGAGGCCCGCTGCTCCACGCGCCGCAAGGCCTCCTTCGGTTTCCGTGACCCTCCCGGAGGGCACGCCGCTCGTGGTGCGGACAACGACTGCTTTGTCCACCAGTACCCAGGTGGCGGGACAACCGTTTACCGCGCACCTGGAGCAACCCCTCGTCCTTGGCAGCCGGGAGATTGCCGCGCGGGGAGCGGAGGTGGAAGGCCGGATCGTCGAGAGCGATAAGGGTGGACGTGTGAAGGGTGTTGCCACGATCGCCGTCCAGATGACCCGGCTGTACACCAGTGGCGGCCATGTCGTCGACATCTCGACCGACGCCATCACCCGCGACGCAAACGCGACAAAGGGAAAGGACGCAGCCAAGATCGGAATTGGCAGCGGTGTCGGCGCCGCGATCGGAGGGATTGTTGGAGGCGGCAAGGGCGCCGCGATCGGCGCGGCAGCGGGCGCCGGGGCCGGGACCGGCACAGTCCTCGGGACGCACGGCGACGCCGCCGTGATCCCCAGCGAGTCCGTCCTCCATTTCACGCTGAGAGCTCCGCTCACGGTGGCCCAGTCGCGTTAGACGCCGCTGGCCGCGGACCTGTGGAAGCAGGTCACGATGATCCCCAAGGACCCCATGTCGATTCGACAGCGCATCGCCGGCGGACGAAGCCGGCAGTGGCTTCCCGCTCTGGTTGTGTTGCTGCTCGCGGGCCTTGCCGCCTCAATTATGAACAGCGCCGCCACGCAGTCAGCCGGTCCGATCGTCTACGTGGTCCCGATCGAGGGCATGATCGATCTCGGTCTGTCGCCGTTCCTCGCGCGTACGATTGGCGAGGCGAAAGACGCCGGCGCCGCGGCAGTGCTCCTTGACATCAACACCTTTGGGGGACGGGTGGATGCGGCGGTCGCCATGCGCGACACGCTGATCAACTCCCCGGTCAGGACGATCGCCTTCGTCAATCAGCGGGCCATCTCAGCCGGAGCGCTAATCGCGATGGCCTGCGAAACGCTGATCATGGCGCCAGGCGGCACCATCGGCGCCGCCGCACCGGTGGTCGGCGGGACCGGCGAATCGAAGCCGGCGGACGAGAAATCGGTCTCCTACGTCCGGAAAGAGTTCCGCGCCACGGCCGAGGTCCGGAAGCGCCCGCCGGAATTTGCCGAAGCCATGGTGGACGCCGACGTGGAGATTGCCGAAGTGATCGCCACGGGCAAGTTGCTCACGCTGACGACCTCCGAAGCGATCGAACACAAGGTCGCGGACCTGACGGCCTCCACTGTCGAAGCCGCGCTGGAAGCCGCCGGACTGGAGCGCGCCCAAGTGCGCGAAGCCAGTCAGACGTGGGCCGAAACCTTCGTCCGGTTTCTCACCAACCCAATCGTCAGTTCGCTCCTGATGAGTGTGGGACTCCTTGGCTTGCTCGTCGAGATCCGCACCCCGGGCTTCGCTGTTCCAGGCACGATCGGACTGCTCTCGCTCGGGCTCTTCTTCTGGGGTCACTGGATCGTCCGGCTGGCGGGATGGGAGGAGTTGCTCCTGGTCTCGATCGGAGTTCTGCTCATCGCACTCGAGGTGTTCGTGATTCCAGGGATGACAGTGGCTGGGGTTGCCGGCGTGCTCGCACTTGTCGCGGGATTTGGCATGACCTTAGCCGGCGCCGGCGCCACCGTCGCCGTGATCGTTAACGCTCTCGGACGGGTTGCGCTTTCTCTGTTGCTGGCGATGGCGGGGACGTTTGTCTTGCTTCGGTTTCTGCCTCGCCTGCCGTTCGGCCGGCGTCTGATCCTGGCGTCGGGCATGCAAGCGGCACTCGGCTTCGTCTCGGGCCCGGAGAGCGACCTACGGTGGTTGGGGCGAAGTGGCACGGCCCTCTCGCCGCTCCGGCCGGCGGGCATTGCCGAGATTGGCGGCACTCGGATCGACGTCGTATCGGACGGCGGCTTCATCGAACGTGGCGCCGCCATCGAAGTGACCCGTGTGGACGGCAACCGGATCGTCGTCCGCCAAGTTCCGCCGCACCAGGAGGAGACACATGAATAATCTCGATTTCAGCGCGATCGGCGCCCTTGGCTTGCTGATCCCGGTCGTCGTCCTATTGATCGTCCTGCTCTACATCGTTCCGATTCCACTCTGGATCGCGGCGTGGTCATCCGGCGCCTCGGTGCGAATGATGACTCTTGTCGGCATGCGGCTCCGGCGCGTGCCTCCGGCAACGGTTGTCAACGCCCGGATCAGCGCGGTGAAGGCGGGGTTGCAGATTTCCATCGACGACCTCGAAGCACACTATCTGGCGGGCGGAAATGTGGTCCGCGTTGTCAACGCGCTTATCTCGGCGGACAAGGCGAATATCGAGATGCCCTTCAAACGCGCGGCCGCGATCGACCTGGCGGGGCGCGATGTGCTGGAGGCCGTCAAGATGTCAGTGATCCCGAAGGTGATCGTCACCCCACGAATTGCCGCCGTCGCGAAGGATGGAATCCAGTTGATCGCCGTCTCGCGCGTGACCGTCAGGACCAATATCGACCGCCTGGTGGGCGGCGCCGGCGAGGAGACGATCATTGCCCGCGTCGGCGAAGGGATGGTGAGCACGATCGGATCGGCCGCAACCCACAAGGACGTTCTCGAGAATCCGGATCACATCTCGAAGAACATCCTCAGCCGCGGTCTGGATGCCGGCACCGCCTACGAGATTCTCTCGATCGATATCGCGGATGTCGATGTCGGCGAGAATATCGGTGCCAAGCTCCAAATCGATCAGGCGAATGCGGACAAGCAGATCGCGCAGGCGAAGGCTGAGGAGCGGCGTGCAATGGCTGTCGCGCTCGAACAGGAGATGCGCGCGCGCGTGGTCGAGGCGGAGGCGGAAGTCCCGCGGGCCATGGCGGAAGCGTTCCGGCAGGGCAATCTCGGGATCATGGACTACTACCGCATGAAGAACATCCAGGCGGACTCGTCGATGCGCGAGTCGATCGCTGAGGGCGGAAATGAACCCGGTTCGTCAAACCGGTAGGCCGGACGATGTCTGCTGAACAAGTCCTCCTGTTTTTCGCGTTGCTGGTGCTGCCACTGGCGCAGTACCTGTTGCGGGTGCTGCGGCAGCGGCAAGGAACCGATGAAGGGCATGGGGAGGAGCCGCCTCCGCAGGAGCAGCAAGCGCCCAAGGCAACAGTCCTCCACCGTGCGGTGCTCGACGCCCTGACGTCGCCCGGTCCCAATCCCGCGTCAGCGGCAAGAAAACCAGTAACGGCGCCGGCTCACCGAAGCATCCGGTCTGGCGCCGCGGGGGCCCTGCGGGATCCGTTCGACCTGCGCCGCGCGATTGTGTTGATGACGGTCCTTGCGCCATGCCGGGGGATCGATCCGCATAACTGAATCGGATTGTAGGCTCCTTGCGTAAGTAGTAGAGAAGTGGAACAACCTAATGACGATACAAGTGAATAGCGATAGCAACGTAGACATGGACGGTGCGCTGACAGCGTCGATCGAAGAAAACGTCAACAGCGCTCTGGCGCGATTCAGCGACCAGATCACACGCGTGGAAGTTCATCTGAGCGACGTGAACGGCGAACGATTTGGCAACTACGACAAGCGTTGCCTCCTGGAGGCCCGGGTGACGTCGCGAAACCCGGTAGCAGTCACAGAGGAGGCAGCGACTGTCGAGCAGGCAGTGCAGGGTGCGACCCGGAAGATGAGTCGTCTCCTCAATAGCCAGTTCGGACGTTTGGAGGCGAGGAAGTAATGGGCCAGCCCACATCCTTCATTCAAGATAGTCTCCGGATGCTTCTCGAAGAGCACGAGCCTCCTTGCCTCTCGCTCTATCTGCCAACACACCGGCGCCATCCCGAGAATCAGCAGGATCCCATCCGTTACAAGAATCTGCTCAAGACACTTGAAGAGTCGCTGCTGAGTCACTATCCGGCTGAGAAGACTGACACTCGGCTCGAATCCTTCCAGGCACTGGCCGGCGATACGGACTTCTGGAATCACACCTGGGATGGTCTGGCCGTGCTCGGTGCGGCCGATTTGTTCCGGGTGGTCAAACTCCAGCGGCCGGTTTCCGAACTGGCTGTCGCCGCGGACAGTTTTCACGTCAAACCCTTGCTGCGTATCTTGCAATCGGCCGACCGGTATCAGGTCCTGAGTCTGAACCGGCGGGAGATCAAGCTCTTCGAGGGCAATCGCGACCACCTGGACGAAATGGAGCTGGTGGCCGGGGTTCCGGGTACGATCACCGAAGCACTGGGGGACGAATTGACAGAGCCTCATCAGACCGTTACATCGCACGGTGGGAGAAGCCTGGGATCGAGCATGCGCCACGGTCACGGCGCGAAGACGGACGAAGTGGAGATCGACGAGGAACGATTCTTTCGTGCCGTCGATCGGGCGATTCTGGAACACTACTCCCGGCCATCCGGTTTGCCTCTCATCGTTGCCACACTCGGGCAGTACCATACCCCATTCCGCCAGGTCAGCCGGAACCCGTTTCTGGTGGACAGCGGGATCGAGGTGGATGCGGGTTCGCTCACGATCGACCAGTTGCGCCAGCGGGCGTGGGCCATTGTCGAGCCGGGATTCCGATCGCGCGTGCGAAAGCTCTCGGAGAGATTTGAGGAGGCGCGATCCAAGGGCCTGGGCGCAGACGATCTGGAGAAGGTGGCACTCGCCGCCGCCCAGTCTCGGGTTGAATCGCTACTCGTGGAGGCGGACCGGCGAATCCCCGGCCACCTGGACCAACAAGCCGGTGGGGTGATCTTCAGCCGGATGGACGATCTCCAGGTCGATGACTTGCTCGACGATCTGGCGGAGTTGGTGTTGAAGAGGGGCGGGCAGGTTGTGGTGGTGCCGGCATCGGACATGCCGACTACCGCGGGAGCCGCGGCTATTTTCCGTTACTAGGGAGTCTGCCGATGTGCCGGCCAGCGACGCGCGAGCGCGGCGATCTGGACCAGGGTCAGACGCGATGAGTGAAACAAACCAAGGCAGCGTGGTTTCCGTGCGCGGCAGCGTTGTCGACATCCGGTTCGATCGCGATTTGCCTCCGATCTATTCGCTGCTGCGCGCGGGGAAGGACGGGAACATCGCCATCGAAGTGCTGGCGCAACTCGATGCGCGTCGCGTGCGCGGCATGGCATTGACGCCCACGCAGGGCCTTGCGCGCGGGATGGCCGTTGAGGACACGGGCGGACCTCTAAAAGCGCCGGTCGGCAAGGGCATTCTTTCACGTATGTTCGACGTGTTCGGCAAGCCGATCGATCGCGAGGGGGAGGTTTCGGACGTGGAGTGGCGTACCGTCCACCAAGCTCCGCCGCCGCTGGCACGGCGTTCCACCAAGTCCGAGGTCTTCGAAACGGGCATCAAGGTGATCGACGTGCTGGTGCCTCTGGAACGCGGCGGCAAGGCGGGCCTGTTCGGCGGGGCCGGCGTGGGCAAGACAGTCCTGCTCACCGAGATGATCCACAATATGGTCGGCCAGCACGAAGGCGTGAGCCTGTTCTGCGGCATCGGCGAACGTTGTCGCGAAGGCGAGGAGCTGTATCGCGAGATGAAGGAAGCCGGGGTCCTGCCGAACATGGTGATGGTGTTTGGCCAGATGAACGAACTCCCGGGCAGCCGTTTCCGCGTGGGCCACGCAGCGCTCACGATGGCCGAGTATTTCCGGGACGACGAGCGCCGCGACGTCCTGCTGCTCATCGACAACATCTTCCGGTTCATTCAGGCCGGTTCCGAGGTGTCCGGTTTGATGGGGCAGATGCCTTCCCGCCTCGGGTATCAGCCCACGATGGGCACCGAGTTGTCGCGGTTGGAGGAGCGAATCGCCAATACCGATACCGGGGCTATTACATCTATCCAGGCCGTGTATGTGCCGGCGGATGATTTTACCGATCCGGCGGCGGTCCATACGTTCTCCCACCTTTCGGCGTCCATCGTGCTGTCGCGCAAGCGGGCGAGCGAGGGGCTCTATCCGGCGATCGACCCGTTGCAGTCCAGCTCTAAAATGGCCACGCCAGGCGTCGTCGGCGAACGGCATTATCGCCTCGCGCAGGAGATCCGGCGCACGCTCGCGGAGTACTCGGAACTGAGGGATATCATCGCCATGCTCGGCCTGGAGCAACTGTCGCCGGAAGACCGCAAGGTGGTGGCCCGCGCCCGCCGGTTGGAGCGCTTTCTGACGCAGCCGTTTTTCACGACGGAGCAGTTCACCGGGCTCAAAGGCAAGCTCGTCAGCCGCGAAGATGCACTGGACGGCTGCGAGCGCATCCTGCGCGATGAGTTCAAAGACCATCCGGAGAGCGCGCTCTATATGATCGGAACCGTAGGCGAGGCGAAGGAGAAAGCGGAATCCGGCAGCAATGCAGCCAGGGACTCATCCCAGGCCGAACCCAAATCTCATCAATCCGCACCAGAGGGCGAACATGCAGACAAGCCGGATGAATCTTAAGGTGCTCCTGCCGTTCCAGGTCTTCGCTGAAAAGACCGGCGTGACCCGCGTCGTCGCAGAAACCCGGGCGGGTTCGTTCGGCTTGTTGCCCCGTCGGCTTGATTGTGTGGCCGCGCTTCCACCGGGAATTCTCATCTACGAAAGTCAGGCCGAGGGCGAGGTGTACCTCGCCGTGGATGAAGGGGTGCTGATCAAGACCGGCCCGGACGTGCTCGTCTCTGTGCGCAACGTCATCGCCGGAACTGACCTCCGCCACCTACGCGAGGCGGTGGAACGGGAATTTCTGCACCTCGACGAACGGGAGCAGAGTGTACGCGCAGCGCTGGCGAAGATGGAAAGTGGTCTCATTCGCCGGATGGCGGACTTCCATCATGACTGACGAACCCCCAACTGGACCCTTGAAGCCGAAGTCGCCTTTGGGCCAGGAGATCGGCGCGAAGGCGGCGCGCAAACTCCGCGCGCAACGCCATGTCAAACGAACAGTCTGGTTCGGCTTGGGCATGATGGGACTGATCGGCTGGTCGGTGACAATCCCGACCCTGCTTGGCGCGGCGCTCGGTATCTGGCTGGACCAGCGTTTCCCGGGCGGCCGCTCGTGGACGCTGGCCCTGCTGGTGGCAGGTCTGGCGATCGGGTGCTGGAATGCCTGGTATTGGGTGACAAGGGAAGACAAGGCCATCCAGGAGGAGCGGCAAGATGGCGATGAGTGACCCTGTGATTCTGATGTTGGTGGGGGGTGCGGGGCTTTTGCTCGGCGTGTTCTTTTTTGGCGGCCTTTGGTGGACGGTGCGATGGGGCGTTCTGTCGAAGCGCCCAGCGCTCTGGTTTCTCGGTAGCCTTGTGGTGCGAACGGGCATCGTCCTCGCCGGTATGTACTTCGTCTCGGGAGGCCGTTGGGACGGTCTTCTGGCGTGTCTCGTTGGCCTTATCACCGGGCGCTTCATCGTGACGCGGCTCACAGGCCCGCCGGTCGAACACTCCAAGTCCTCTGCCAAGGAGGCTAGTTATGCGCCTTAGCCCCGACGAAATCATCTTCTGGCAGTGCGGCTTTTTCACGCTGAACGCCACCATTGTTTTCACATGGGCACTCATGCTCGTTCTGGCCCTCGGCGCGAAACTCATTACCCGCAGACTCTCCGTCGGCCTGGAACGCAGCCGCTGGCAGAATCTTCTTGAGATCATCGTCATCGCTATCGAGAAACAGATCGAGGAGGTCGGTCTCAGTCACCCCAGAAGGTATCTCGGTTTCCTTGCCACCCTGTTCCTCTTCCTCGCCATGGCCGCGATCTGCACCATCATTCCCGGCTACCAGCCTCCGACGGGTTCTCTCTCGACCACAGCGGCGCTGGCGTTGTGCGTGTTCGTGGCCGTGACGTTCTTCGGCGTCGAGGAACGGGGTCTGGGCAACTACCTCAAGTCCTACGCGCAGCCGACGCCGATCATGCTGCCGTTCAATATCATTAGCGAGGTCTCCCGCACACTGGCCCTGGCCGTCCGCCTGTTCGGCAACATGATGAGCGGAGCGATGATCATCGGTATCCTGCTCGCCATCACGCCCATCCTTTTCCCGGTCATTATGACGGCGCTGGGACTTCTTACCGGCATGGTGCAGGCCTACATCTTCTTCATCCTGGCCACGGTCTACATCGCCGCCGCGACGCGTGTCCGGAGGCCCGAATCCGAACCGGAGTACAACCATTGAAACAACAACGCGAGGAAGGAAGGTAGACACTATGGACAACATGACGATGATCGCGGTGGCATCGATTGTCACCGCCGGCGTGACCACCGGTTTCGGTACGATGGCCCCGGCATTGGCGGAAGGGAAGGCGGTCGCGACAGCGATGACGTCGCTGGCCCAGCAGCCCGACGCCTCCGCCACCATCACCCGGACCCTGTTCGTCGGCCTGGCGATGATTGAGTCCACGGCCATCTATTGTTTCGTGGTCTCCATGATTCTCATCTTTGCCAATCCCTTCTGGAATCACGTCATCGCCCAAACCGCCGGAGAGTGAGCTTATGCTAATCGACTGGTTCACCGTCGGTGCGCAGGTGGTCAACTTCCTCGTCCTGGTGTGGTTGCTGAAGCGCTTTCTTTACAAACCCATCCTGGATGCCATTGATGCGCGGGAGAAACGGATCGCCGCGGAACTCGCGGACGCCAGCACGAAGCAGAGCGAAGCCCGAAAAGAGCGTGACGAATTCCAGCACAAGAACCAGGAGATCGACCAGCAGCGCGACGCGCTCTTGAGCAAAGCCGCGGACGAGGCAAGAACCGAGCGTCAGCGCCTGATTGACGAAGCGCGGCGGACGGCCGACGCTCTGCGCGCCAAGCAGAAGGAAGCGTTGAGACGTGAGCAGATCAGTCTGAACGACGAGATCGCGCGCCGAACTCAGGCGGAAGTGTTTGCCATCGCGCGAAAGACACTCATGGACCTCGCCGGGACAAGTCTTGAGGAACGCATGAGCGAGGCGTTCACGCGCCGGTTGCGAGACCTGAGCGACGAAGCGAAGCGTGGTCTTGCCAAGGCGCTGAGAACATCGCCGGATGCGACTCTTGTGCGCAGCGCCTTCGATCTACCGCCGGACCAACGAGCCGCAATTCAACATGCCCTCAACGAAACCTTTTCGGACGAAGTGCATGTCCGCTTTGAGACCGCGCCGGACGTAATCGGCGGTATCGAACTCACCACGAACGGACGAAAGGTCGCCTGGAGCATCGCGGATTATCTCGCGTCACTCACAATGAGCGTCGGCAAGCTGGTGGAACAACAGCCCACACCCGAAGCGAAGAGGGAGGTGAAGTGAGCGAGTCACCCGATGCCTTACGAAGTGCGCTCGACCGGGCGTTCGCCAACCTCACGCAAGGGCGGGAAGCCTTCACGCCGCAACTGACACTGCGCGAAGTGGGTACGATCGCCAACGTCTCCACCGGCATCGCCCTGGTGTCCGGCCTTCCGGGCGTCGGGTTCGACGAGTTGGTGAAGTTTCGTGGCGATGTATTCGGCATCGCATTCAACGTGGACGAAGACGAGATCGGTGTCGTGCTGCTCGGAGAGTACTGGAATTTGCACGCGGGCGACGAAGTCGAGCGCACGGGCCGGGTCATGGATGTGGGCGTGGGCGATGGATTGCTGGGGCGTGTAATTGATCCGCTCGGCCGGCCGCTCGATAGCAACGGGCCGGTAGCCGCCAACGAGCGCCTGCCCATCGAACGTCCAGCTGCACCCATCATGGACCGCGCCCCGGTGACGGTGCCGCTCCAAACCGGACTGAAGGTGATTGACGCGCTCATTCCCATCGGACGCGGCCAGCGCGAGTTGATCCTCGGTGACCGGCAGACGGGCAAGACCGCCATTGCGATCGGCACCATCCTGAATCAGCACGGCAAGGATGTCCTGTGCGTTTATTGCGCCATTGGCCAGCGGGCGGCCGCTATCGCGAAGGTCGTGGCCACCCTCCGGGAGAAGGGCGCGATGGACTACACTGTGGTGGTTGTCACCGAGGGCAATGACCCACCGGGCCTTGCCTACATCGCCCCGTACGCCGCCACCAGCATCGCGGAGCATTTTATGGAGCGAGGCCGCGATGTGCTGATCGTCTACGACGATCTCACCCATCATGCCCGCGCTTATCGCGAACTATCTCTGTTGCTGCGCCGACCGCCCGGCCGCGAGGCGTTCCCCGGTGACATCTTCTACATCCACTCCCGGTTGCTGGAGCGCGCAACGCACTTGCGCAAGGAACTGGGCGGCGGCTCGCTCACCGCCCTGCCCATCATCGAAACGGAAGCGCAAAACATCTCGGCCTACATTCCGACCAACCTGATTTCCATCACCGACGGGCAGATCTACCTCTCACCGTCACTATTCCAATTGGGAGTACTGCCGGCAGTCGATGTCGGCCAATCGGTATCGCGCGTTGGCGGCAAGGCGCAAAGGGCAGCCTACCGGGCGGTAACGGGCGACCTCAAACTCGCTTTCTCGCAGTTTGAAGAACTGGAGACCTTTGCCCGATTCGGCGCCCGCCTGGACGAAGACAACCGAAAGGTCATCGAGCACGGATTGCGGATCCGAGCCTGCCTCAAGCAACCGGAGTTCGCCCCAGTGTCCGTGTCCGCGCAGATCGCTGTGCTGCTCGCCTTGAGCGCCGGACTCTTCCGCGATGTGCCGCTGGACCGTATGCCGGATGCCGAAGTGGTAGTGCGCAAGGCGGCGGCGGAGATCCCGCCCGAGGTGTGCGAACGACTGGATGGCGCCGGCGGGCTGACTGACGCGGATCGCACAACGATCATCGGGATCGCCCGCCAGGCGCTCGCGGCATTCCACTCCGCGGAACTAAAACCCGAAGTGTGACGCCCGGGAGGGGTCCCAGATGGTACAGGCCGAAAAGCACCGAACTCAGCGCATCGGATGGCTCCGCGCGCCGCCAAGCCGCAAGGCGCGCCGGATGGGGGTATTGCCGTGAGCAACACGACAACCAGTCTGCGCCGAAAGATCGACAGCGCAGCAGATCTCCAATCCGTCGTCAGCGCCATGAAGGCTCTAGCTGCTTCGAGTATTGGCCAGTACGAGGAGGCGGTGCGCGCGCTCGGTGACTACTATCGCACCGTGCAATTGGGGTTGAGTGTCTGTTTCCGTATCGCTGGTTCAGCGGAGTTGATCACGGGAGGAACAAGACGCATGAATGCGGGTGCGATCAGCGCGGTCGTGTTTGGTTCCGACCAGGGCTTGGTGGGCCAGTTCAATGATGTGGTGGCCGACTATGCGAGGAAGACTCTGGGGAATTTGACGGGAACACCGCGGATCTGGGCCGTCGGCGAACGTGTTCATGCGCGCTTGAAGGACGCTGGCCTGCCGCTGGCCGGCCTGTTCACCGTGCCGAATTCTGTCGGGGCCATCACCCCGCTCGTCGGCAAGATCCTTGTGGAGAGCGAGGCGCGCCGCGGCCATGGCGAGGCCGTCGAACTTCACCTCTTCTACAACCGCCCCACGTCCGGAGCAGTTTATGAGCCCATTGGTCAGCGGCTTCTGCCGCTGGACGAAACCTGGCGGCGCGATCTCGGCGAGCTTCCCTGGCCGACGAGGAATCTGCCCGAGGTGCTCGGCAGCAGCCCGGAGACCTTGCGGGCCCTGATCCGCGAGTATCTCTTCGTTTCGCTCTTTAGGGCGTGCGCTGAATCCCTCGCGAGCGAGAACATGAGCCGCCTGGCGGCGATGCAGCGCGCCGACAAGAACATCGATGAACTCCTGGAGGCCCTCAACAGAGTATTCCACCGGCTGCGCCAGAGTGGCATCGACGAGGAACTGTTCGACGTGATCTCCGGTTTTGAGGCCCTCGCGAATGGAGGAAGACCCGGACGAGGGAGGATTCGTAACAATTCAGGGGCAGCACTGGATCACGATGACGCTTGAGACTCGCAAATGGACCGGAGGCACGGCTGCTTCATTGGTGGTTCCAGCGCGGCGGTAGCAATTCCCGGATTTCTTTCAGCAGTGCGGCGGCCAGCGAAACCACCAGCGGACCCAGAAGGATCCCCATCACGCCAAAGGCGTAGACCCCGCCAATTGCCGCCAGCGCAATGACCACCGGGTGCTGTTTATCGCGAGCACCCACCACCGCGGCGCGGATCACGTTGTCCGCGGATCCGACGATGAGGGCGCACCAGAGGCCGAGAAACAGCGCTGTCCAATAGGAGCCCTTGAAGACAAAGCCGACTACGACGGGAACCCAGACCAGCGGACTGCCCACGACCGGAACGATGGATGCCAGCCCCCCAATCGTGCCCCAGAGCGCGGGAGACCGGACGCCGGCAACCCAGAATCCCAGGCCGAGCAACAGGCCTTGGCCCACCATGACAGCGATCACGGCGTTCACGTTCGCTATTACCGAGTCATACATCGTTCTGACGAGGCTGGTGGAGGTTCGCGTGTCCAGTGGGATCAGGACGACCAACCGCTCAATCCAGTCGCTGCCGTGCCGGAGTACGAAGTAAAGAAAGATGGTCGTGAGCAGGCCCGTGATCAACGCGGACGTCAAGCCACCCGCCGCGGCGCTAAGATTATTGAGCACGTAACCTGTAGCCGCCCCCATGCCGTCAAGAAGTTCCTTCCGAATCGCTTCATTGTCGAGAGGCAGGAGGATCGCCATTGTCGCGACAACCTTATCGACGGTGTGGGCCACAAGAGCCGGCCAGCCGCCTTCCGCCAGAGAGTGCTGGCTCAGTTCGTGGTAGACGGCAGTCAGTTCGCGAGTCAATGCGAAGCCGGCAACTGCGACGATTGTTCCCACGAGAAGCGTGGCGAGGATGGTGGTGACGAATGTGGCGAATCCGGGCCGATGGATTCTCCGGATCATCCACTGGTTGGCCGGGTTGACGACAATGGCCAGGATCGAAGCCAGGATGAGCGGGGTGAGAAAGGGCCAGGCAATCCGCAACAGGTTCGGAAGGAGCAACGAGAGCAAAATCGCAAGGAAGATCAAGGGCGTCCGGGCCGCCATCCGGGATGGTGCATTCGTTAGGTTCGGTCGAGGTTCATCCGGTTGCTGCATACAAGGTGTCAGGGGAGCGCACAAATGAGCAGATGCCGATTCAGCCGCTTCTTCGCAATGTCTGCAGCACGAAGCCCACGGCAAAGCCTCGAGACGTTTCGGGCTGTCGGAGGCGAGGCACAACCACGTGGACTCATGGCCGACATTGCGAATCGCCAAGTCCCGGTCCGAAGCGAACTGAATCCTCATCCATGAGGTTCGCGCTCTTCTCGAGCATCAGGACGAGTCAGTTAGTCTCTCTCCGCTCAAGGGCTCCCCGAACCCCATCATGGCTGAATTCGAGTGGCGTGAGCAATCAGTTCCGAAGCCGCATCGGAACGGGACTCCGAGGCAACTACATTATCGTACTGGCCTTCTGATTCCTCACCTGCAACTGGTTTACAACCTGTTGCACATTCGGAACCAGGGACGCAATTTCCGAGGCACGATCTCGCTTGGCCTGAGTATCGACTTCGCCTGTCAGAGTGACCACGTGGTTCTTCACGGAGTATTTCACGCTGTCGTGAAGTTCATTCCGAATGAGAGCCGCATTCAGGTTGCTCTCGATGCCTTCATCCAGATCCGAATTCACCCTTTTGTCGTCGAGCACACTTCCCGGCCTGACAACGGCTATCTGGTTCGATACAACCTGGGATCCGGCGAAGGACTGCGCCAGGGCTCCGGCGTGCGCCTTGTCCTTGTCATCCGCGACGTTGCCGCGCAGAGTCACGACACCCTTGTCACGATCCTGACTGACCATGACGTCGGTGAGGCCGGCCTGATCAAGCGAACTGCGGATACTGTTTGCAACATCGGCTGACTTTGTGGACGCCGTTGAGCAACCAGCCACGGTTCCAAGAACCAAGGCCGCCAGCAAGTACAGGTACTGTTTGAGCATTTTCGTAATCCCCTTTCGAAAGGACATCGGACGTGACTCAGAAGGGCACGGGAGGCACCAAACCCGCCTCGCGTCCCGATCCCCTGTCGATTGACCAGACACGGGCTGAAATCGTGGACCGCCAAGACTGGCCAACTTGTAACGGCATCTGGTCAGCTGACCGGATTTGGCCGTTGCCAGGGACCAGCGCGGCCAGCTTTCCGGCTGCGCCGGCAGGGCTCGGCCGCTCTCCGTTGGGCGTTGGCACGCTATTTCGCGTCTCTGCATCGATGGCACGACGTGTGCTGGGCAGTGGATCAAGCCCTTCACGAACTCAAACGCATGAGCAGCAATCACAAGTCCCGTGGGAGAGGTCGAAAGAAGCTCTTGCCGATAGCGATGGCTCTGGGGGCTGCCGTGAGCGGCGGCGTGCCGGGAGTTCCGGATCACGCCCACGAACCGAGCCGAGGCTATACGGTAGCGAGAGTCATTGCCGTTTCCGGACCAGCCCTGGTCTTTCTGGACGGGCGCTCCCGCAGGGTAGCCGCAGGAGAGGATGTTGGCGCGAACGAAGTCGTCTTCACGTGCGCGCACTCCATGGCTGTGGTCACAACGCCGGATGGAGGCAGGTTCAACATCTATCCGGGATCGCGGGCTACGTTGCGCGATGACCGGTGGGTCTGGCTGAGTCGAACGGATCGATGGCTTCGGGCGATCCGGGCACGCGTCCACAGCTTTGGAGGACCGGTGCCGTCCATGCGCCTCACGCTCCCTACCATCGTCTTGGGCGTGCGTGCGGCCAATGTGGGAGTCAGTTCGAGAACCTCGACGTCAGCGCACGCGCCAATCGGCGAAGGAGAACTCTAATGCCATACGTCCCTTGCCGGCACCCGGCACGCCCGCGTCCGACTTGCCCGTCAGCGGTCTCGCTCTGATCTTTAGGAGCCGTCCAGAATGTGTCAACGATTGTGAGACACCTTTCCGAATACATGAGTGAATTTCGCCTTGTTCCGGCGAACCGCTTCGGCGCCAACGCTCCGGCCGGCAATTCCGCGCACCGGCTCTCCGAAGGCCCGCGCACCCTGCGAGCCGAGCTGGCGTGGACGGCTCACAACCTCGGGCTGACCGTGGCCACGCCGTCGGTGGTTCTTTCATCCGGCCATCTTCAGCACCGCGCCGCCGCAGGTGCGTCCCACGTCGTCCGGGTGGGCGGCCCCGGCGCCCGGCTCGGTGATCCTCCGCGGGGCGATGCGGTAACGTCCATCCGGACCCCAACGCAACCGCTTCGATCCCGCGGCCGGTGGCCCGGCAATCCACTGATTCTGAAGAACCTCGCACCCCAGCCAGGCCGGCCGCGCCACACCCGCCCCCCACACGCTGATCCACCCGCCATGCGATCCTGGAAATGCAAGGCCGCGCCTCGCCCGCCGGCCCCATCCCGGCGCAAAAAAATTCCGCGCATCCGAACCCATTTCGTCCGAATCACCCCGACGCCGTCACACCGATTCCAAAAGTTTTAACCCCAACAAAACACGCTGTCGCCCCCACCGCCTGCGTCCCATTCGCTTCCACCCCCATGCGATCCTGCAAATGAAAGGACACTCCGCGCATGGCCACGGAAAAACAAATCGCCGCCAATCGCAAAACCACCGGTCCGGAATTCCAGGAGCTCCGCCATGCAGCACTGTGAAATCTGCTGTCATCCCGAGCGCGCCGCCATCGAAGCCGCCATCCGCGCCGGCGCCCCCTGGCAGGACCTCGCCGCCCGCTGGAACCTCTGCCCCGTCGGCTTGGCCTGGCACGCCTTTGCCCACCTCCGTGGCTACGACCCGGCCAAACCCAGCGCCCCCCTTCCGCCCCTCGTCGAGCCAGAAACCCCAGCCACACCCAAAGTGAATCCCCAGGAAGACGCCTATTGGCGCGCCGTCCAGCAGGCCATGGCCCGCGCTCTCAAGCCCTTTCCCGCCGCCTTCGACGCCATCCGCGAAGCCCTCATCGCCCTCGACCCTGCCCTCTTCGAAGAGCCCGCGCCTGCCGGCGGATGATCGCCATGCCGTCCTCTCTCCTCAAACTCTGGGTCGACGCGGACGAGTTCGCCCGCCACACCCTCAACTTCACCCCGGACCCCGTCCAGGCCGAAATCCTCCGCTCCACCTCGCGCCGCATTCTCCTGAATTGCTGCCGCCAGTGGGGCAAGTCCACCGTCACCGCCGCCCTCATTGCCCACCGCCTCGTCCACGGCGACCCCGATACCCTCGTCGTCGCCGCCGCGCCCGCCCTCCGCCAGTCCGCCGAACTCCTTCACAAGACCGCCGCCTTCCTCCGCCTGTGCGACATCCGCCCCCGCGGCGACGGCAGGAGCCAAACCTCACTCCTCCTCCCCAACGGCGCCCGCATGGTCGCGCTCCCCGGCCGCGACGCCACCATCCGCGGCTTCTCCGCCGTCAGCCTCCTCGTCTTCGATGAAGCCGCCCGCGTCCCCGACGAAACCTACTTCGCCCTCCGCCCCATGATCGCCGCCAACTCGAACGCCGCCATCTTCGCCATCTCCACGCCCCACGGCCAGACCGGCTTCTTCTATGACGCCTGGATCAACGGCTGCTCCACCTGGACCCGCTGGCAGGTCACCGCTCCCGAATGCCCCCGCATCGGCCCCGAATTCCTCGAAGAGGAACGCCACAACCTCACCGACATCTGGTTCCGCCAGGAGTACATGTGCGAGTTCCTCCAGTCCCAGGACTGCGTCTTCCCGGCCGACCTGGTCGACGCCGCACTCTTCGGGAGCGAGGACATGCCATGAATCCTGCCTCCTGGCGCGTGCCGGAAGGTCCGCCCCCGGCGAGGTGTTCCTGCCTCGCGGGCGGCCGGCATTGAACGCGCGCCGCTGTCACTGCATAATAAGAAGATTCGTATGCGTATTGCCGCCCGGCTGCTGATGGTCGCCGCACTCCCGCTGTTGCTGGCTGCCTGGCCCGATAGCGAAAAGGACGTTTCTTCCGTGCTCAACCGGCGCTCGTTCTGGGCGTTTCAACCGGTCGAGCGCGCCGAGGTCCCCGCGTTCTCTGACGCGTGGGTTCGCAATCCCGTCGATGCCTTCATCCTCGAAGCACTTCGCGCCAAAGGGCTGACCCCTTCCGATCCCCTTGACCGCGCCAGACTGATGCGCCGCGTGACGCTGGACCTGACCGGTCTTCCGCCCGATCCTGCTGCCGTGCAGGCCTTCATGCGCGATACATCCCCCGATGCCTACGAACGGCTGGTGGAGCGCTTGCTGGCCTCTCCGGCCTATGGCGAACGCTGGGCGCTGCGCTGGCTCGATGTGGTCCGCTACGCGGATACCAATGGCTTCGAAGGCGACCGGGACCGGGTCCATGCCTGGCGCTATCGCGACTACGTCGCGCGCTCGTTCAATCAGGACAAGCCGTACGACCGGTTTGTGAAGGAACAGGTCGCCGGCGACGAGATCTATTCCGGCGACCGCGATGCGCTGATCGCTACCGGTTTCCACCGTGCGGGTCCGGAGCACATCGTCGGCGGCATGGTGGACAAAGAGGAACAGCGGCAGGAAGTGCTCACCGAGATGGCCGCCGGCGTCGGCAACGTGTTCCTCGGCCTGACCGTCGGGTGCGCCCGCTGCCACAACCACAAGTTCGACCCCATCCTGCAATCGGACTACTACCGGATCCAGGCGATCTTTGCCGCCACCGAGGGCAGGAACGTCGACATCGCGACACCCGAGGAAAAGACCGCGCACAAGCTCGCCGAGGAGGAACACAAGGCCCGCCTGGCGCCGGTCAAGGCGCAGATCGACGAGATCGAAAAGCCCTTCCGCGAACGGCTCGAAGCCGCCAAGCGCGCCCTCCTCGCACCGCACTACGCCGCCGTTCTCGAGGTCCCCAAAGACCGGCGCGACGAAGAACAGAAGCGCCTCGCCAAGGAAGCCGAGTCGCAGATCCGGGTGCCCTGGAACGAACTGGTCGACGCGCTCCCCCAGGATCAGCGCGAACGGCGCGCCGCGCTGCGCCGGCAAATGCACGAGATCGAGTTGCACCGGCCGGCGCCTCTCCCCGCGGTGTACGCTGCCGTCAACTCCGGCGCCGCGCATCCGACACACGTGTTGAAGATTGGTGATTTCAAGCACAAGCTCGGCGAAGTCGGACCGGGTGTGCCGATCGTCGTTGCGGCCGGCTTCCGGATTCCCGAAGAAGCCACCGGACGGCGGTCCGCGCTGGCGGAGTGGCTGACGGATCCCGATCATCCGCTCACCGCGCGCGTCATGGTGAACCGGATCTGGCAGTTCCGCATGGGCGCCGGGATCGTCGGGACGCCGAACGATTTCGGCCGTCTAGGCGAGCGCCCCAGCAACCGCAAACTGCTCGACTGGCTTGCCGCCGAGTTCGTCGCCCGCAACTGGAGCGTCAAGGAGATCGATCGCCTGATCGTCCTCTCGTCCACCTACCGCCAGAGCGCGGCCGAAGACGCCGCAAAGGCGAAGATCGATCCGGCGAACAGGCTCTACTGGCGCATGAACCGCAAGCGCATGGAGGCGGAAACGTTGCGCGACTCCGTGCTCGCGGTATCCGGCTCTCTGAATCCGAAGATCGGCGGTCCTCCGGTGCGCGTTCCGATCGAGCCGGAGATCTACGACCTGCTCTTCACCGAAGGCGAGCCGGACAACCTCTGGCCGGTCACACCCGACACAAGCGAGCACAAACGGCGCAGCATCTATTTGCTGAACAAGCGCAGCGTGCGCCTGCCCATGCTCGCCGCTTTCGATCAGCCCGACACAATCACCTCCTGCGCGCAGCGCAACGTGAGCACCCACCCGCTGCAGGCCCTGGCTTTGTTCAATTCCAGCTTCGCGCACGACGAGGCCCAGGCATTCGCGCGGCGTCTTGAAACCGCTTGCGGGGCTGACCGCGACTGCGCCGTCCGGCAGGCGTTCTGGCTGGCCCTGGGACGCGGCGCGACCGAACAGGAGTTGACGCTCACCGCGGACTTCCTCCGCCAATCGCCGTTGTCCGATTTCACCCTAGCGCTGCTGAACCGCCATGAGTTCGTCTATGTTCCCTGACCACCTGCGCCCTGTCCTCTCCCGCCGGGACCTGCTGCTGCGCGCCGCCAACGGCTTCGGCGGCATCGCGCTCGCGTCGCTTCTGCCCGCGCCCGCTGCCGCGCGCGTGAATCCGCTGGCGCCGAAGAAGCCGCACTTCGAGGCCAGGGCGAAGTCGGTGATCTTCATCTTCAATGTCGGCGGCCCCAGTCACATCGATACCTTCGATCCGAAGCCGCTCCTGGCCAAGCACCAGGGCCAGCGCCTGCCGGACAGCTTCGGACAGGTCAACGGCCAGTTCACCGACGGCAAGACGCCGATCCTGGCCTGCCCGTGGGAATTCAGCCGCCACGGCGAGTGCGGGATGGATGTGTCGACGCTGTTTCCCCACCTGGCGAAGCGCGTCGATGATATCTGCTTCGTGCGGTCGTTCTATACCGAAAGCGTCGTCCACGCCCCGGCCATGTATCAGGTGCATACCGGGCGCATCCTCATGGGCTACCCGAGCATGGGGTCGTGGGTGACCTACGGGTTAGGCAGCGAAAGCGAAAACCTGCCGGCGTATGTCGTGATGCCGCAGCCCGAAGGGACGCCCGAAGGCGGTACCCCTTGCTGGGGCGCCGGATTCCTCCCCGCCGTCCATCAGGGGACCGTGTTCCGCCCCGGTCCGCGTCCGATCGTCCACCTCGAACCGCCCGCCGGCATGACGCCGGAGCGCCAGCGCAAGGCCCTCGACCTGCTCCAGAAGATGAACGAACTGGACACGCCCGAGGGAGATTCCGAACTCGCTGCGCGGATCAGTTCCTATGAACTGGCGTACCGCATGCAGAGCCACGCTCCCGAAGCCGTCGACCTGTCGCGCGAAAGCGAGGCCACGCGCCGCATGTACGGCGTCGAGCAGCCGCATACGGCCGACTTCGGATCGCGCTGCCTGCTCGCCCGCCGTCTGGTCGAGCGTGGTGTCCGCTTCGTGCAGCTCTATTCCGGTGGCGGGCCGCTGATCACGCAGTGGGATGCCCACAAGGACCTGGTCGGCAACCACGAGAAGATGGCCGGGCATACCGACCAGCCCATCGCCGCTCTCCTGACCGACCTCAAACAGCGCGGATTGCTGGATTCCACCCTCATCGTCTGGGGTAGCGAGTTCGGACGCCTGCCGATGTCCGAGAGCGGAACGGGCCGCGATCACAACCCGCACGGATTCACGATGTGGTTCGCCGGCGGCGGCGTCAAGGGCGGACAGGTCATCGGCGCCACCGACGAGTTCGGGCTCCGCGCGATCGGCGACCGCTACCATATGCGCGACTTCCACGCGACCCTGCTCCACCTTCTCGGCCTCGACCAGAACCGGCTTTGGGTTCTGCACAACGGCCGGCACGAGAAGCTCACCGATTTCGGCGGCAACGTCATCCGGCAGGTTTTGGCGTAAAGGGGATTTCGCCGAGGCTTCCGGCTGGCCTGTACCGGGCGAGGGAGGGGGCCGGCCGGAAACCTCGAAGTCCTCGTGAACCTTTCAGCAGGGAGCGGAGGGTCCCTGCCGGCGGCGGCCCGGGAGCACTGGGCCGAGGACACTCCTAGTTTGTACTAGTACCGGTAGTACTGTCAAGAGAAAAAACACGGAGACCGGCGCATAGAGGAACCACCTGATCGGCGTCGAGCCATTCCACTCACCTGCGGCGTGCCAGCCGATGACGGCGGCGTGTCCCAGCGGCGCGAGGCAGATCCAAAGCAGGATCCAGGGAACCGGCAGAACGGTGAGGAACGGCAGCATCCAGATGAGGTACCACGGGTGGCAGTTGGCCGAAACCAGCAGCAGCACGGCCAGGACGGTCAGGGCGCCACGCTCGATCGGCCAGCGCTTCCAAAGCGCGACAGCCAGAGCCGCTCCCGCGCCGGCGAAGGCCAGCTTCTTGGCCAGGTAGAGATCCCCGCCCGCGATCCAGAGCAGCGCTCCGAACAGGCTGTCGTTGTTCCGCCACCCCCCGACGAAGCCTGTCGTGAATCGCAGGTTCTCCCATACCGTGCTCCAGGCGATGTCCCGGAAAGGCATGAGCAACAAGAGGACCGGCAGTGCCCCCGCAATCAGCCCCCGCCACGTCTTCCGGGTGACGAACAGCGGCGCCACCGCCAGCGGCCAGAGCTTGGTCGCAATCGCGGCCCCGAGGCCAAGTCCGATCCCGGAGGCACGGACTGAGACCAGCGCCAGCACCAGAAAGAACAAGGCCAAAGCGTCGTTGTGGCCGTTCCCCCAGAACTCGAGGACGGGCAGCGGGCACCAGGCATAGACCGCGACCTGGGCGTCCGGCAACCCGCGCTGCCGGACCAGAACCAGCAGAAGCCCGATCGTAGCGAGGTCGAACACCGCGGCCGGCAGTTTCATCCAGAACGCCTGCCGGAAGGGATCGTCCGTCCATACCGCTGCCATGCCGTACATGCCGCGCTGTACGAGCTGCTGGAGCGGACCGTAGACCGCCCGGAAGTCGTGGCCGGGAATCCGTTGCCACGCCGCGTCGCGCAGGTGGCTCCACTCGGGATCGGCCGGGCGGGATCCGTACGGATTGCCGCCTTCCGCCTGAACCTGCCCTTCCCAGCGGTAGCGGAAGACGTCATCGGACAGGGCCGGGAACAGGGGCCAGGCCGTGATCCGGAACAGCAGGGCCGCACCGAGCATGACCCGCGCCCCGCTTCCACGGCGGACGCCAAGATAGACCGCGCACGCGTAGAGCGCCCCGGCGGCCAGAGTCAGGAGGATGGTTTCCACCGCGCGTCCGCGCAGATCCCCCCAGAACACCAGCCGGAGCAGGATCGCCTCGTACAGAGCGGCCAGAATCCACCAGGGCATGCGTTGAGGGTTCTATCGTAGCAACCCGCGACGCTTGTACACTGGTAGCTGGGCGCCTGCCAACATATGCCGACTGGCCACCTATTCCTCGCCCAGCTTGAGCAGGAGACCGCCGTGTCCCGGCTGGTCGACGCTTTCCTCGATCCCACGTTCGCGGGCATCCATCAACTCACGTGGTTCGACTGGCTGATTCTCGTCCCGTACTTCGGGGCCCTGGCCATCCTGTCGGTGTACGGGCTGCACCGCTACGAGATGATCCGGACCTACTTCAAGAACCGCTCCCGCACCGCCACCGATGCCCCCCGGCGGTTCCAGGACTTGCCCCGGGTCACGATTCAGCTCCCCATCTATAACGAGCGCTACGTTGTCGAGCGGCTGATCGAAGAAACAGTCAAGATCGAGTATCCGCGCCACCTGCTGCAGATCCAGGTGCTCGATGATTCCACCGACGACACCCATCCGTTCGCCGAGGCGCTCGTCGAACGGTATCAGGCCCTGGGCTATCCGATCGAGTACCGGCACCGCGCCGACCGCGCCGGATTCAAGGCCGGCGCGCTCCAGGCCGGTCTGGACACGGCCACTGGCGAGTTCGTCGCCATCTTCGACGCGGACTTCGTGCCGCCGCCGGACTTCCTCGAACGCACGGTCCACTTCTTCGCCGACCCGTCGGTCGGTGTGGTCCAAACCCGCTGGACGTATCTGAACCGCGACTACAACTTCCTGACCGAAATCGAGGCACTGTTGCTCGACGGGCACTTCGTTCTGGAGCACGGCGCCCGCTCCACCGCGGGGTTCTTCTTCAACTTCAACGGCACCGCGGGGATCCTGCGCCGCGCCATGATCGACGATGCTGGCGGCTGGCAGCATGACACGCTTACGGAAGATTCCGACCTGAGCTATCGCGCCCAACTGAAGGGATGGCGGTTCGTCTACGTGCCCGGTGTCGAATGCCCGTCGGAACTGCCGGTTGAAATGTACGGGTTCCAGGTCCAGCAGTCGCGCTGGGCCAAGGGGTTGACGCAGTGCGCGAAGAAGCTGCTGCCCGGCATTCTGAAAGCGGACCTGCCGGTACGGGTGAAGTACGAAGCCGTCATGCACCTCACGCCGAACATCTCCTATCCGCTGATGGTGATCGTCTCGGCGCTCCTGCTGCCCGTCATGATCGTGCGCTTCTACATGGGTCCGTTCCAGATGCTGTTTCTGGATCTGCCGCTCATCGTGGCGTCGTTCTGGTCGATCTCGGCGTTCTACCTCTGCGCGTACCGGGAACTGTATCCGAAGACGTGGAAGCGGGGCATCCTGCTGCTGCCGATGCTGATGGCCGTCGGCGTTGCCCTCACCGTGATCAACACCCGGGCGGTGCTGGAGGCTCTGTTCGGTGTTCAGACAAGCTTTGTCCGCACGGCGAAGTATGCGATCGGGTCCGGACAGGCGCGTCTCTCCACCCGCCGCTACCGCAGCCGCAGCGGATGGCTGCCGTACGTGGAACTGGCCATCGGGACGGGCTTCGTCGCCATGATCGCGTTCGCCGTCGAAACCCGGAACTTCCTGTCGGTGCCGTTCCTGCTCCTATTCGTCACGGGCTACTACTGGGCGGGTGTTTCGACACTTCTGCAGGAATATCAGGGGAGGCTGCGCTGGCTGGAGCAGCGCCGTCTGGAGGCGGCATCGCACCCATGACTGCTCCCCCGATGGCAGGATGCGTACTGGGCTTCAGAATCTTCCACTTTCGGGTGATTCCCTTCGCCATTTAAGGTCAACCGGGGTTAGCCTCACTTGTCCGGCGGATGATACCATCAAACGCTCGGGTAGGTGTCGCATATGGAACTCCAGTACACGAAACTTCAACAGGAAACCGCGGATCTGCAGCAAACATTCGAGTTGCTGGCAGCCGAATTGGCGGGCGCCGCACGGCAGATCGTCAACCCTGGCATGTGTCCGCCGGAGTCGCTGGCCGGCCGGATCAGCGAGGCACGGCAACAGTTCGAGGCTGTGCGCGCCGAAGTCCACGGTCTCGCCGAAGGCATGATGGTGCAGCCACTGCCGGCCCTTGACGAACTGGCCGACCTCGGATCGCTGCAGCGCCTGCTCGAATCGGCGGCGGCAGCGGAGAACAACCGGCGTGGTGCGACGGAAGAACAGACGGCCGCCCTGGCGGTGTTGGCGCGAATCCTCACCATTGCCCACCGCGAAAAGAAAGAATTCGCTCCGCTGGCGGAATGCCACGCGGCGACCGGGGAGCTGCGCGACGCCATTGCCGGAACGGCGTGGCCGGAACGCCATCCCGATGCGGCTGCCCTGGTTGCGGGGACCCACCCTCTCAATTCCCTGCTCACCCTGCTCGATCAGGCGGACGATCTGGACGAGGAGCAGTGGGTTGCGCAGGAGGACGCCGTAGCGGCGCTCTTTGGGCGGACGCTGGTGGTGGCGGCCTCGCGCGGCAAACTCGAATTCTCCGCCGGCGCCGCGCCGGTGGCCGAAGCAGAAGAACCCGCGGTTCCGGAGCCGGCTGTCGCCGAGGTTGCACCCGTACCGGCCGCCGCGGCGGAGTCCGAACCGGTAGAGGAAGTCCCCGCTCCGGAAGCTGCTGCCGTCGAACAAGAGCCCGAGCCCGTTGCCGCCGTCGAGCCCGAGCCCGTCGCCACGGCGGAGCCTGAACCGGAGCCCACGGCTGAACCTGAGCCGGTGGCTGTCGCTACCGAGCCGGAACCCGAACGCGCTCACGAGGCGGATCTCGTGGCGTTTGCCGAGGCCGTCGCCGCGGAGGCCGAGCCAATCCCTGTGGCAGCCGCGCAGTCGCTGCCTGAGCCTGCCGCCGAAGCGCCGGAACCGCTCGTCATCTCCATGGCGGATGCCGCACCCGAGCAGCCGCCGGCCCGTGTCGCCGAGGCGGCTGCCAGCGCCGAGTTGCCCGCCTTCCCGGATATGCGGATCGGACCCGCTCCCGCTGAGGGAGACGATTCGCGTCGGACCAGCCCGACCGACCCGCAGCGGCCGCAACGCTGGGGATTCTGGCGCGGCAGCCGCTAGGGGCGGACGCACCCTCATCCACCCCGGCTTGCTAGCCTGGAAGGATGTGGCAATTTCCAGCGATACCTGAACTCCAGGATCTGCCGCCCTTTGTTGCGCAACTCGTCCGCATCGGGCTCATCTTCCTGTTCGTCAGCATCATCACCAGGGTCCTCGACCGTGTGCTGATCCGCGCGCGCAAGGAAATCGTCCGCCAGTTGCAGGCACGCGCGACGGGGAACGAGGGCATCGAACTCGAAAAACGCGCCACAACCGTTGGGGGCATCATTCGCAGAACCGCCAAGACTGTGCTGTGGGTGATCGCGATCATCATGATGCTGAACGAGGTCGGGTTCAACATCGCGCCGATCCTCGCGGGCGCCGGTGTCGTTGGTCTGGCCGTCGGCTTCGGCGCGCAGAATCTCGTCCGTGATGTGATCACCGGTCTGTTCATGCTCATCGAGAATCAGATCCGCGTGAACGACGTGGTTGTGATCGAGGGGCAGGGTGGTCTGGTCGAAGAGATCAACCTGCGCACGACGGTCTTGCGCAGCCTGGACGGCGCCGTGCACATCTTTCCCAACGGCACGATCCAGCGCGTGACGAACCTGACGCGCGAGTTCTCGTTCTACGTTTTCGACATCGGGGTGGCTTACAAGGAAGACACTGACCGGGTGGTCGAAGTGCTAAAAGAGGTCTCCGACGATATTCTCAAGGATCCGCAATACGCTCCGCTGATCATCGAGCCCCTGGAAGTGATGGGAGTGGACAAGTTCGCCGATTCGGCGGTCGTTGTGAAGGCGCGGATCAAGACCCTGCCCATTAAGCAGTGGACGGTTGGCCGCGAGATGAACCGCCGGATCAAGAAGAAGTTCGACGAAGCCGGTATCGAGATCCCGTTCCCGCACATGAGCGTGTACTTCGGCGAAGCGAGCAAGCCATTCCGCCTCGACACGAACGGCGCCTCGCGCGAAGAGATCCGTTCGATCGTGAAGGAAGTGCTCGCCGAGGCCGGCTCGCGCTAGCCTTCGAGCAGCGCCGCGATGCGGCCGGCGTCGTTCGGGACCACGGTGGGTTGATTGCCGAAAGTGGCCTCGATCCGCCGGCCGTCCGGCCCGTCCAACTGGCCGGTATGGTAGCGGTAAATGTAGTCGGGATCCTTGAGGACGTTTCCGGTCAGCACGGCGACGACATCGGCATCGGCGCGCATCACGCCCGCCGCGCGCAGCTTCCGGATGCCGGCCAGCGTCGCCGCCGAAGCGGGCTCGCAACCGACGCCGGAGGCCCCGATCACGGCCTTGGCGTCGGCGATTTCCTGCTCGCTCACCTTTTCCACGACGCCCCCGGACGCCTCCACCTCGTGCAGCGCCTTGGGCCAGGACACCGGGTCTCCGATCTTAATCGCTGTCGCCAAGGTCTCGGGGTGGGTCACCGGGTCGAGCTCCTGCATCCCGGGTGTGTGCGTGAGGGTGAAAAACGGCGCCGATCCCTCGGCCTGGATGACGGCGAGCTTCGGCATCTTCCGGATCAAGCCCATGGCGTGCAACTCCCGCAGCCCTTTGCCGAAGGCCGAGGTATTGCCGAGATTGCCTCCCGGCAGCACGACCCAGTCGGGCGGGTTCCAGTCGCGCTGATCGAGCATCTCCGCCATGATGGTCTTTTGCCCTTCGATCCGGAACGGGTTGATGGAGTTCAGCAGGTAGATGCCGAGGCGGTCCGCCAGAGTGCGCACGAGCGCCAGGATCTGGTCGAAGTTAGCCTCCACCTGGAAGGTCCGCGCGCCGTACTCGAGCGCCTGGGCAAGTTTCCCGTAGGCGATGTTGCCGTGGGGGATGAAGATGATGGGCTCCAGACCCGCCGCGCTCGCGTACGCCGCCATGGAGGCCGACGTATTGCCGGTGGACACACAGGCCACCCGGCGCATCCCGAGGCGCACGGCCTGGGACGCTCCGCACGTCATGCCATTGTCCTTGAACGAGCCGGTCGGGTTGAACCCCTGGTGCTTGAAGACGATCGCGTCCAGGCCCGCGTACCGGGCGGCGCGGGGCGCCGGGAGCAGAGGGGTGTTCCCCTCGCGCAGCGTCACGACTTGAGCCGGATCCTCGAGGAACGGGATGAATTCCCGGTAGCGCCACACGCCGCTCTGGTCGAGAGGCGCGTTGCTCAACCGCCGCTCACGCCACAGTGTCCTGAGCGCGTCCGCGTCCGCCGCCGGCGGATAGGCGGTCTCCAGCAGACCGCCGCAGCGCGGGCAGTTGTAGATCACTTCCGTGACGGGATACCGCGCGCGGCACCGTTCGGAGAAACACACGAGTTCAGCCGGCATGAATCTTCCATGGTAGCCTGAGGCAGTGGCGGCCCGGTCCGCGGCCGCCTGTTTGAGCATGCCTCGTCTTCCCGGTACTCTGTTCCTCCGCAACCTCGTCGAGCGCCGCAGTCTGCTGTTTCAGCTCGTGCGCCGTGACTTCGAGCAGCGCTTCGTCGGTTCCGCCGTCGGCTGGGTCTGGGGGCTGATTCACCCGCTGGTCCTGTTGCTCTGCTACGCGTTTGTGTTTCAGATCTGCTTCCAGACGCGTCTGCCAGCCAGCGCCATGACACAGAACTATACCCTCTTCCTGTTTGCCGGCATGCTCCCGTGGCTGCTGTTCAGCGAGACGGTCCAGCGCAGCTCGAACTCCCTGTTGGAACACTCGAACCTGATCACCAAGACCGTCTTTCCGGCCGAGGTTGTGCCAATCTCGATCTTCCTCTCCTCACTGGTCAATCACGCGCTGGCTCTGGGGCTGATGATCGCGGCGGTGGCGATTGTGCTGAATCAAATCAGCGTGATGCTGATCCTGTTGCCGCTCTACATCTTCCTGATCGGGATGTTCGCGGTGGGTATCGGATGGATTGCGTCGAGCCTGCAGGTCTATCTGCGGGACACCTCCCAGGTCGTCACCGTCATGCTGACTCTCTGGTTCTGGCTGACGCCGATCTTCGTCACCGAGGATCAGGTGCCCGATGACTTCCGCTTTCTCCTCACGGCGAATCCGCTGGCCTACATTGTCGGCGCCTACCGGAAGCTGCTGCTTTCCTACAATCCTCCGGGGCTCGACGAAACCCTCCTCATCGCGACTTTCAGTCTGACCGCGTTTTTCGTCGGGGGGCTGTTCTTCCGCCACTTGAAGCGCGGCTTCGCCGACGTCCTCTGAGGCGCTTCAGCAGCCTTTAGTTGCAACTCATAGGCGAAGTTTCGCGCCTCAGCCAGCAGAGCCACATTTTGTTCGCAAGTTACTTGCAACTGAAGCCCTGTCCGTTGCATACTGGATCGAAACAGTCCGATTTAGGCGGCAGCCTGGGCCGGACAAGACAACAGTGGGCCCGCCGGAACACTTTTGGCGAAGCACCGGCGAGCCCAGATCGACAACCGGAACGGCTGACGACTGCCTTCATTGTACAGTTGCGGCCGTTCCCTCAAGAGGAGAAGCGACTGTATGGCATCGATCATGGGCCGACTGGCGTTTGCCACGCTGGCCATTACCCTGGGAGCACAAGCGGCCACGGTGATCCGGGGAACGGTTCAGGACACGCAAGGCCTACCGATTTCCGGAGCGAATATTGTTCTTCGCCACGTGCTGACCGGAGCCACGGCCACGGAGACCACTGCTCAGGACGGGAGGTTCGAGTTCTCCGCCACCGTGCGCGGCGCCTACCGTATCAGCGCGACCGCGGACAACCTGCGCGAGACCTCCGTCACCCGCACGGTGAGCGCGACGGAGGGCGAAGCCGAAGACATTACGCTGATCCTGGCTCCGTCCGGCGAGCATACGCGGGTTACGGTGTACTCCGGATCCCGGGTGGAAGAACTGATTGAGGAGAGCCCGGTCAAGGTGGATGTGGTCACCCGCCAGGATATGGTGTCGACCGGCTACGAGAGGGTGTCGGACATTCTGGCGGAGGTGCCGGGAGTCATCACCCGCAGCGGGTCGACCGCCACGGTGGCGGCCGAACAGATTCAGGGCATCGACTCGCGGCAGGTGCTGGTGCTGCAGGACGGGTTGCCGATCGTCGGCGCGCGGGGCATCAAGCGCGGCGCGCTCAACCTGAACCGCCAGTCGGCCGCCCCGCTCGAACGCATCGAAGTGGTGAAGGGCGCGGCGTCGCCGCTCTTCGGCAGCGACGCTATCGGCGGCGTGATCAACATGATCACACGGGAGCCAACCCGGCCGTTCGAAGGGAATGCCACGGTGTCGGGCGGGTCCCTCGGGATGTTCGACGCCCGGATGGATGTCGGCACGCGGTGGAAGAAGCTGTCGGTGTTTCTCGATCTCGAGCAGCACCGGATGAATTCCTACACGCTGTTCCCGAACAGCCCGACGACCGTGGGTCCCGACTGGCGCCGCAACGACGTCGTCTTGCGGTCCCGTTACCAGCTTTCGGAACGCGCGGCCTTCACCGTCCTGGCCAACGGCTACCACAACCGCGAAGAGGGCCGGAACCGGGGCGAAACCGGCTTCACGCAGGGCCTGAGCAACGACAGCACACAGAACTACGCCGTAATCGCCGACCTATTGCCCACCAACACGACGACCCTGCAACTGCGCGCGTATTCGGCGCGGTACGACGAGAATTCCACGCAGACGGTGATCGGACGGCCGGACCCGCCGGCGCTGGCCAATCTGAACCAGCGGTACAAGAGGCTTGACGGCACCATCTCGCAGCAACTCGGATTGCGCCAGTTTCTTCAGGGCGGATACGAATGGACCCAGGATCACTATCGCGGCGTCAACCGCCTGGTCGGCGACAACGCCGGCCAGCAGATCACGGCCAACGACGTCTGGCTGCAGGACAAGATCGATGTCACGCGCCGGATCAAGCTCAACATCGGGGGACGGGTGACGAGTCACTCTCTGTTCGGAACGTGGGCGGTCCCGAAGGCGGGCCTCGTCGTCAAGCTCAACGACCAGTGGGTCGTACGTGCCTCCTTCGGCAGGGGATTCCGGGCGCCGGACCTTGGGCAACTGTACTTCCGCTTCGCCAATCCCGCGACCTTCTACCAGGTGATCGGCAATCCGAACCTGCGGCCGGAGACCTCCCGCAGCTTTTCCGCCGGGATCAACTACCAGAGCCGCCGGCTGCGGGCGGGCCTGAATCTCTACCGCAACGACGTCGGCAGCCTCATCGAAGCGATCAATGTAGGCAGGCCCAACACGCCGCCCCAGCTTCGCGGCATTCTTGACACGTATGGCATCCCGTCGTCGTTTGACCCGCTGTTGAACCGGCTGACGTTCGTGTACCTGAACTTCAACCGGATCTATACCCAAGGATTCGAGTTGAACGGGGACGTCACCCTGACCCGCACACTCCGGCTCGGCGGCGCCTACACGTATCTGAATCCGGTGGATGCGGTCACGCGGCTGCACCTGCCGCAGCGCCACCGCCACCAGGGCTTCGTCCGGACTGAGTACAACAACCCCCGCTGGGGGCTGCTGGCGAATCTCCGGGGGACGTTCTTCAGCAACTTCCTGCTGAATCCGGCCCAGGGGACCAGAGCGTTCGGTTACGCGATCTGGGACGCTTATGCCTCCAAGCGGCTGACCCGCAACGTCGAGTTCTACGGATCGGTGGACAACCTGGCCAACAGCCGGGACCGCAAGCTCAACCTGCCCACGCCGACGTTCGACCGTCCCGACTACGGCCGCATGTACCGCGCCGGCCTGCGCTTCCGGCTGACGCGCGATGAATAGCCCGGAGGAAATGCGATGAGGCGGAGGGAGTTTCTTGGGATCGCAGCGGCGACGCCATTGATGGCCGCCAACGGGTGGCCCGGCTTCCGCGGAAATGGAGCGAGCATTCTCGACGATGGGCGGATTCCGACTGAGTGGGCACCCGGACGGAACATCGCCTGGACATCCGAATTGGCTGGCTACGGCCAGTCCAGCCCGGTCATCTGGGAGGACAAGGTCCTGGTGACTTCGGTCGATGGTCCGGAGAAAGAGCACCTTCTCATCCGGTGTCTGGATCTCCAGTCGGGCCGCGGCCTTTGGGAGCGGAGCCTCGCCGCGTCGGAACGAATCAAGAGCAGCGACATGGTCAGCAAGGGCGCGCCGACTCCGGCGGCGGATGCCGGCGGTTTCTACGTCTTCTTCGAAAGCGGAGACCTTCTGGCCATGGATCACTCCGGGGAGCCGTTGTGGTCGCGCGCCCTGACGCGCGAGTATGGCGGCTTCCAGGGCAACCACGGGATCGGCAATTCGCTGCGGCCGGGGTCGCAGAGCCTGTACCTGGCCGTGACCCATGCCGGACCGTCGTACCTGCTGTCGATTGACAGGGCGACGGGGCGGAACCGGTGGAAGACCGATCTCTCTTCTCGTGTGGCGTGGACGACTCCCGCGATCCTGCGGGCCGGGGAGCAGGAGATTCTGATCCTCAGCGCGAACGGGTCGGTGAGCGCGTACGACGGCGGGTCCGGGGATTTGCTATGGACCGTCGAGAACGTGAAGGGCAACACGCTGGCGTCCCCGACGGTAGCCGGGGATCTGGTTCTCATCGGCTCGAGCGAACGGGGTTCGAATCTCGCTCTGCGGCTCGGTCCGGGCGCCGGCCAGGCACCGGAAATCCTCTGGAGGGCGACCGGGGCGACGGCCTATTTCAACAGTCCCCTGGCGCTGAATGGCCTGGTGTTTCTGGTCAACAAGGTTGGAGTCGCTTTTGCACTGGACCAGGAGACCGGAAACGAACTGTGGAACACCCGGGTCGGGGAGTGCTGGGCATCGCCGCTCGGCGCCGGCGGGAACGTGTACTTCTTCACGAAGTCCGGCAAGACGGAGGTCTACCGGGCAGGGCGCGACCCGGAGCAGCTCGCTTCCAACGAGACGGGCGCCGCGGGCCGCCTGTACGGAGTTGCGGCCTCGGGCGGAGCGCTCCTGCTGCGGTTCGGCAGCGAACTGGTCTGCATCCGGTCGGGCCGGGGAAAGTAAACGATCATGTCACAACCCTTCATCTACGCCGAGATCCCGATGTTCGGCCGCGTCTACGACTGCGGGGAATGCGGCTGTGTTCACGTGCAGGTAGGTCCGGTCAACATCACATTTCAGCCTGACGCGTACATGCAACTGGTCGACCTGATTCATCAGAGCGCGGCCAATTACGAAACCAGAATCCAGGGCCGCCTCGGAGTCGAGGCGCGTGCGGAAGAGGAAAACCAATGAAGCTGAAAATTGCGTTGCTCGTTCTGCTCGGGACCGCCGGTATGGCCCGGGCGCATTTTGTCTTTGTCGCCCCTGACAACGGGGGCTCGTCGGCACGGGTCTTCATGAACGAGACGCTTGAGCCGGGTCTGGACACAAAAATGTTCCGGAACATGAGCCTTGCGCTGCGGCACGCCGGAGGCGGCGAGGAGGTGCTGGCTCTGACCGAGGCGGATCCGGCATATTGTACCGTTGGCCTGCCAGGCTCAGGAAACCGGGTGGTTCACGGAAAGATGGAGTTTGGCGTGCTGCAGCGTGGCGAGGGCCCGCGGCATCTGCTGGTCTACTACCCGAAAGCGATCGTCGGCGATCCGTTCTCCGGCGAAGCGCGGCTTGGCGGGAAGGCGCCCGTCGAACTGCATCCTGAGCGTGCGGGGGACGGATTCGCACTGCGGCTGGCCGCACGCGGCGCCGCCCTGCCGGATGCCGAGATCACGGTCCTCCTGCCCGATGGGACGGCGAAGCAGGTGAGGACGGACTCGAGTGGCCTCAGTACAGAGCGGTTCGCCGCCGCCGGACGCTACGGCGCCTGGGCGCGCTTCTGGGAGAGCGCGCAGGGAGTACACGACGGCAAGCAGTACGAGCAAGCGCGGCATTACGCCACGATCGTGTTCGACTTTCCTGGACCCAACCCAGCGAAGCTCCCCGAGGCAACATCGAGCTTTGGCGCCGCGGTGCTGGACGGGTGGCTGTACGTGTATGGCGGGCACATTGCGCCCACCCATTCCTATTCGACCGAGGCGGTGTCCGGACGCTTCGGCAGAATGCGGCTGGATGGCACGGGTGATTGGGAAGAACTTCCCGCCGGACCGGCGCTTCAGGGAATGAACCTGGTGGCACACGCCGGCAGGATCTACCGTGTCGGGGGCATGGCCCCACGGAACGAACCAGGGCAGCCGGCCGATAACCATTCCGTTGCCGACGCCGCGCGGTTCGATCCGGCTACTCGAGCCTGGGAACCCCTCCCGCCGCTGCCTGAACCGCGCTCGTCCCACGACCTGGTTGCCGCAGGGGACAAGCTGTACGCTGTCGGCGGTTGGACCATGGCCGGCAAGAGCACCCGGTGGCTGGAAACCATCGCCGTGCTGGATCTCGCCGCCGCGTCCCCCGAGTGGACCTCCCTGCCGCAACCGTTCCGGCGGCGCGCCCTGATGGCGGCGGTGTATGAGGGGAAGATCTACGTGGTGGGCGGGATCAGCGACAAGACCCAAGTGGTGCGGTCGGTCGCCATCTACGACCCGGCCACCAACGAGTGGACCGAAGGTCCCGATCTGCCGGAGGGCAAGATCCTCGGCTTTTCCCCGGCCGTGGCGGTGCATCATGGTTCGCTGTACGCCAGCGTCGCGGACGGGAGCCTGCTGCGTTTGGGCGCCGGAGACACCGCCTGGTCGAAGGCGGCACAGTTGACGCCACGGGTGGCGCACCGCGCGGCCGGGCACGGTCCATCTCTCTTTGTCCTGGGGGGAGCTGCAAAGGGCAAGAACTTCGACTTGATCGAACAGGTGCACATCCAGCCTGAGTGAGCGAGGCCGGATGAGCGGAGAAGAGAAGGGCGGTGGTGGAATCCGGCTCCATCTTCAGGCACAATGGAGCGAAAGGTCATGAAACGTTCCTTCTCTTTCTCCCGTGCGGGGAGCGGTGTGCTCCTCGGCGCCGCCCTCCTGGCGTTGACAAGTTGTGGCGGCGGTCCGAGCCACGACCCCTCGGAGTTCTATTACCTCATCACCACAAACAAGCAGCTTCCCTACTGGCAGGAAGCGCAGGCGGGTTTCCAGAAAGCAGCCCGTGAACTGGGTGTGCGAGCCGAGATGGTCGGGCCGGACACCTACGATCCGCAGGCTGAACGGGACGAGTTCCGCCGCATCATGGCGAAGAAGCCAACCGGCATCCTCATCTCGGTCGCCAATCCGTCGGTCATTCAACCGGAAATCGATGCGGCGATCGCCGCCGGCGTCCCCGTGATGACGGTGGACTCCGACAGCCCCGGGAAGCGCCTCCTGTTCGTCGGAACGGACAACTACCGCGCCGGATTGATGGGTGGCGAGCGGGCGGCGGAGCTACTGGGCGGCAAGGGAACCGTGGTGGTCTACACGATGCCCGAGCAGCAGAACCTGAGAGACCGGCTGAGTGGCTACAAAGAGATCTTCGATGCCCGCGGTATCAAGATCGCCGAAGTGGTCGACATCAAGGGTGATCCGACCGTGGCGTTTGACCGGTCCATGGAGATCGTCGACAAGATCAAGCCCGACGGCTTCATCTGTCTGGAAGCGGTGGCCTGCGCCGAGGTGGCGGATGTGCTGGGACGCAAGAACGTCACAGGCAAGGTAGTGGTCGCGATGGATACGGACCAGCGCACGCTGGAACTGATCGAGAAAGGTGTCATTTCCGCGACCATCGCCCAGAAGCCCTACACGATGGCGTTCTTCGGGTTGAAGGTGCTGGCGGACCTGCATCTGCATCCGCTCCCCTCCCTGGACAAGAAGTGGGCCGAGGACTCCTTCTCGCCGCTTCCGGTGTTCATCGATACCGGCGTCGTGCTGGTGGACAAGAACAACGTGTCGTCCTTCCTGAACGCGCGGGACTCGGCCACGGGCAAGTAGCGGGTCATGAATGGCAGGGCGGCGGCTGGGTCACAATAGGGAGATGTTCTTGAGAACGGTTGCCGCTCTGTTCCTTGCGTGCGCCGCCTGGGCGCAGCAAGTTCCCGTGGAGGAGTTCGTGCTGGAGAACGGCATGAAGTTTCTCGTCGTCCAGCGCAAAGATTCCCCGAACGTCGCTGCCGGATGGGTGGCCAAGGTGGGCTCGGTCAACGAGCGCCCCGGTGTGACGGGCATCTCGCACCTGTTCGAGCACATGATGTTCAAAGGGACCCACGCCATCGGGACCAGGAACATCGAAGAAGATCTCAAGATCAACCTGGAGCTCGACCGGGTCTACGCGGCGATCCGCGAGGAAGAGCAGGATCTCGCCCGGCGGAAGCGCCTGGGCGAAATCGAGAACGTGAAGGATCCGAAGGTCCGCACGCCCCGCCACCAGAAGCTCCTCGAAGAATTCAACCGGCTCAACGCGCGGCAGAAGGAGCTGCTGGTCACCAACGAGTTCGACCGGATTTACACCTCCGAGGGCGCGGCGGGCATGAACGCCGGCACGTCGCAGGACTTCACCATTTACTACATCAGCGTCCCGGCCAACAAGCTCGAACTCTGGTACTGGATGGAGGCCGACCGGCTGGTGAACCCGGTGTTCCGGGAGTTCTATAGCGAGCGGGACGTGGTCCACGAGGAACGCCGCCTGCGCATCGACTCGACGCCGACGGGGAAGCAGATGGAGGAGTTCAACGCGATGTTCTGGAAGTCGTCGCCTTACTCCTGGCCTGTGATCGGCTGGCCGAGCGACCTGGAGGCGATTACGCGCGAGGATGCCAACGCGTATTACAACCTGAACTACGCGCCGAACAACCTGACCGCGTGCCTGGTGGGCAACGTCGACGTGGCCGAGGCGAAGAAGCTGGCGGAGCGCTACTTCGGACGCCTGCGGCGCGGTCCGCGCGACCCGGAACCGGTCCGGACCGCGGAGGAGGAGTCCTACACGGAGCGCCGGATGGTAGCGTACGCCGAGGCGCCGCCGCAGGTGGTGGTGCGCTACCACACAGTGGCCGATGGAAACAGGGATGAATATGCATTGATGGTGCTGGCTGAGTTGCTGAACGACCGCACGGGGCGGCTGTACAGGTCCCTCGTGCTCGAGCAGCAGGTGGCCAACGCGGCGTTTGCGGGCAGCAACGGCTACAAGTACGAGGGCTATTTCGAGCTGCGCGGCATCGCCAAGCCCGGCAAGACGCCGGAAGAGGTCGAGAAGGCGCTGTACGGGGAACTGGAAAAGCTCAAGAACGAACTGGTGCCGGATCGTGAACTGCAGAAGGTGAAGAACCAACTCGCCGCGTCGAACTTCCGGCGCCTGCAGGCAGACTTCGCGCTGATGGTCCAATTGTTGATTGCCGATGTGAGCCGTGGCTGGCAGACCATCAACACGGATCCGCCGCTGATGCAGGCGGTCACGCCGGCGGACATCCAACGCGTCGCGCAGCGCTATTTCAAACCGGAAGGCCGCAGTGTGATGCTGCTGCACACGAAACGGGCCGCGGCCAAACCGTCGGCTGGAGGTGCGCAGTGAAGGGCGTCGGATTGGCCCTGGTGGCGGCCCTCGCCGCCTTGCCCGCCGCGCCGCAGCAGCTTGCGAAGCACCCGCGGGAACTGCGGTTCGATGAGCGCCAATTTACGCCTCCGAAGGCCGCCGACTTCCAGCACAAGCTGGCCAACGGCGCGGTGGCGTTTCTTGTCGAAGATCACGAGTTCCCATTGGTCAATGTCGAGGTGATCATCCGCACGGGAGGCTATCTGGAGCCTCCGGAGAAAGCGGGGCTCGCCGGACTGACCGGGTCACAGATCCGTAGCGGGGGGACGCGGAACAAGCCGCCGGAGGTGTTCGACGAGGAAGCGGCGTTTCTGGCCGCGAGTCTCGGTTCGGGCATCGATGACTTCAACGGGTCGGCGAACCTGAACTGCCTGGCCAAGGACATCGACGCCTGCCTCGCTCTCTTCGCCGAGATGCTGCGCGAACCGGGCTTCGCCGAGCAGCGGCTGCGGCTCGCCAAGAGCCAGATTCTGCAGTCGCTTGAGCAGCGCAACGACCGCACGGCGGACATCGAGCAGCGGGAGTTCGCCCGCCTGATGCGGGGCGACAAGCATTTCACGGTAGTTCCCACGACCAAAGCGACGCTCGAGTCCATCACGCGGGACGACATGGCCGCGTTCCACAAGCGCTACTATTACCCGGCGAATTTCGTGTTCGCCGTGTCGGGCGATTTCAAGACGAAGGAGATGCTAGGCAAGCTGGAGCAGGCGTTCGGCAACTGGCCCAGCCCGCGCATCGCCGTGCCGCCCGTGCCGAAACCGCAGCACACACCGAAGCCCGGGGTCTATGCGGTCAACAAAGCGGGTGTGAACCAGGGACGCGTCCGGATGGGACACATGGGAGTCACCGAAGCCAACCCGGACCATCTGGGACTCGCGGTGATGAACGGCATTTTGGGCGGGGATGCCTTCACGTCGCGCATCACCAATCGGGTCCGCTCGGACGAAGGGCTCGCCTACTCGGCGGGTTCATCGTTTCCCGCCGGCGTGTATTACGAGAGCGTGTTTGTGGCCGGGTTCCAGTCGAAGAGCGAGACGGTCGCCCAGGCGATCGAAATTGTGCGAGAAGAAATCGGGCGCATGAAGACCGCTCCGGTCAAGGCGGAAGAACTGAATACGGCCAAGGCGAAGGCGATCGAATCCCTGCCCCTGCGGTTCGCCACCGCCGGGCAGAAGGCGTCCCTGTTCGCCAACGACTACTACACGCGCCGTCCGGCCGACTACTGGCAGAAGTACACGGAACGGATCCGCACGCTCACGCCGGAGAGTATCCAGCAGCTCGCGGCGAAGTACCTGCACCCCGACAGGCTGGTTGTGCTGGTTGTCGGCGACGTCGACGGCATCCTGAAGGGGCACCCGGACAGGCCTCAGCATTCGCTCGCAAAGATCGCCGGGGAGGCGGGCATCACGCGGATCCCGCTTCCTGATCCGCTCACCATGGTGTACCCCGCCGAGTAGCGAGGGGTAGAATGGAGAACGTGTCGATTGCCAAGGTCGTCGTGTGCCTTGGAGCCGCCGTGCTCCTCGGCCACGCACAAACCGCGCCCAGTCTCCAGCTCTCCCGCTACAGCTTGTCGTTCACGGCCCCGCTGAACGGCGACGATTCGGAAGCTCAGGTCATCACGCTCACCTCGTCCGACGGCTCGCCCATCGAGTTCACGGTGAATACCGACGGCGGCGAGCCGACCATCCCGGCGATGGGCTGGCTCAAGGTGAGACCAGGCGAGACAGCCAGCGTCTCGACACCCGCGCGTCTCGTTGTGTCGGCGGACCCGCTGTTTCTGCAGTCCGGGACGTACAGGGCGCGGATCCGGCTCACGGCATCGCGTTCGGCGCAGCAGCAGATCTTTGTCCCGATTGAGTTCACGGTGGAGCGGCGCGACCCGCAACTCTTCGTGTTTCCCCAGGCGCTCCGGTACACGGCGCGAGCCAGCCGCGAGCCGATCGAGCGCACCATCTACCTGCGCAACACGGGCGGCGGCCCGCAGATCAATTTCACGGCGTCGGTTGTCGGGCAGTCGCCTTGGATCACTTCCGTGACGCCGGCGAGCGCGGTCACGCGGCGCAACGAAGTGGTGGCGGTACGGGTCCTGGTGGATCCGTCGCGGGTCTCCGGGCGGGCTGCGCGCGCCGCCATCCGCATCGCATCGGCAGCCGGTACGGTGGACGTGCCGGTGTCCGTCTTCGTCGGCGATCCCGACCCGGCGATCGGAACGAACGTGAGCGGCGTGCAATTCGAGATGATCCAGGGCGAAGGCACGCCTGTCCGGCGCGGTGTCGGTGTGCTGAACCTGGGCGGCGGCACGCTGAACTGGACGGCGCGCGTGATTCGCGGGCAGAACTGGCTGTCGATCGACCGCGAGGCGGGTTCCGCCACGCCCGAAGCCGCCGGATCGATCACGCTCTTTACTGGCGACAGGAGCCTTCCCGCCGGCTCGCACCATGGCGTTGTCGAACTGCGCTCGCCCGAAGCGGAGAATTCGCCGCAGTACATCGTCGCCGTCGTGAACGTGATTGCGAGGAACGTCCAGGCACGGCCGGCGCCGTCACCCTCGGGCATGTTCTTTACGGCCGTAGAAGGCGGGGCAGCCCCCGCACCGCAGCGAATCCAGGTGTTCACCAGCAGCCCGACGCAGGTGGGCTATCAGGGCGCGGGCCGCGCGGACGACCTGGGCCGGTGGATCAGCGTGCAACCGCCTGTCGGTACGGCGACGACCGTGAGGCCGGGCCAGGTGGATGTGATCGTCAACCCGGCCGGATTGCGGGCGGGGGTGTACACGGGCGAGGTCAGTGTAACGCTGTCCACGCTGGAGATGCGCGTCGTCAACATCACCCTTGTCGTGCAGCCGCGTCCGGGCGCCGCGGCGGCCAAGCAGACCCGTCATGCCGACGGGTGCACGCCTACGCGCCTGGCGCTCGTCCATACGGGCCTCGTCTCGAATTTCCAGACTCCGGTGGGCTGGCCGACGCCGCTCGTCGTGCGGGTCAGCAATGACTGCGGGACCGCGGTGACGGACGCGCAGGTGATCGCCAGCTTCACGAACGGCGATCCTCCGCTCGTGATGAATCTGACGAATCCGGCGCAGGGTTTGTACTCGGGGACCTGGGTGCCGGTGAACCAGCGCGCGCAGGTCACGGTGGATGCGCGGGCGACGGCAGGGAACCTGCCTCCCGCGACGGCGCAGTTGATCGGCAATGTCCCGCCGAATCGCGCGCCGATCCTGTTTGAGAACGGCACGTTGAGCACGTTCAACCCGGTGGTCGGGGCCCCGCTTGCCCCGGGTACGGCGGTCCAGATCTTCGGATCCGACCTGGCCGCGGACACGGTCGCGCCGGGGGCCGTGCCGCTCCCGATCGAGTTCCGGAATACCGCGGTCCTGGTGGGTGGCATTCAGGCGCCTCTTTATTTCGTCAGCCCCGGTCAGGTGAATGTGCAACTGCCGGCGGAACTGGAACCGGACCGGCAGCATGCCATCCTGGTGGTGGCGAACAACCAGGTGACGGCGCCGGACCAGATCAACATCGCCCGCGCCGCCCCGGGACTCCTCGCGTTTCCCGATGGCCGGGTGATCGCGCAGTACCCCGACGACGGCACGTTCGCCCGCCCGGAGCGGCCCGCGCGGCGGGACAGCGTCCTCACTCTGTACCTGACGGGCATGGGACCCACGAACCCGCCGGTGGCAAGCGGGACGGCGTCGCCGGCCGACCCACTCGGACGGGTCAACGCCACGGTGCGGCTCGGTGGTCGTGAGATCACCCCGCTGTTTGCCGGACTGACCCCCGGCTTCGTCGGGCTCTACCAGGTGAATTTCCAGATTCCTGCCGATAGTTCTACGGGCGAACTGCGACTGACGGTCACGCAGGACGGCATCAGCAGCAACGAAACGACTCTGACTGTCCAGGAATAATCCAACTATGAGATTTCGCATCGCGGGGACCCTGGCCTGGCTGCCCCTACTCGCCGCCCCGCTTCTGGCGCAACCCCTAATTCAGCCGGCGTCCCTGGAGAATGGCGTATCGGGCGTCCCGTACTATGTGGAATTGTACTTTGACCCGCCGGCGGCGCCAGGCATCTACAACTTCTTCGTCAGCTCCGGCTCCCTGCCTCCCAATTATTCACTCAGTCCGCACCCCAACAACCCGACGCGGGCGATCCTATCCGGCACCACCGCCGTGTCTGGCCAGGAGTTCGATTTTACGGTAACCGCGCAGGGACCGCAGACCGTTCCTTCACGCGATTACGTTCTGTATATCGAACCGCCGCTGCCGGTCATGACGACCCCAACACTGCTGCCGAATGCGACGGTCGGTCAATTTTATGACATTACGCTGCAGGCAAGCTCGGGGGTGCCGCCGTATGTCTGGGAGGTCTTCCCCGGATTCTTCCTGCCTCCGGGGCTCTTCCTTCCAGGCGAGCAGCCAGGCCGCTTCGCCGGGACACCCGCTGCCGTCGGCGTGTTTCAGTTCCCGATCCGGCTCGGCGACTCGCTGGAGCGATTCGTCGGCCCGATCTGGTTGACGCTCCGTGTGAATCCGCAGGGGCCACCGCTGGAGATTACAACCGCGTCCCCGCTGCCCGGCGCGACCGCCGGTGCGAATTATTCGGTTCAATTCGGGGCGACCGGGGGGACGACACCGTACACCTGGAGTCTCGCGCAGGGGACCATGCCAAGCGGGTTGAGCCTGTCCTCCACCGGGGCGCTGAGCGGCACGCCCACGGCTCCCGGCGCGTTCGCTTTCGTGATCCGCGCCAACGATTCCACGACGTTTGAGACTACCAAGAGCTTCCAACTCACCGTAGCTCCGGCTGGGGCTGGACAGCTGACCATCAACACGTCTTCGCCGCTGCCGCCTGGGACCGTGGGAACCCCGTACTCGCAAGTGTTGAGCGCGAGCGGAGGCGTCGGGCCGTATGCCTGGAGCATTGCCCAGGGGAACCTGCCTCCGGGAGTCATTCTCTCGCCCTCCGGCGGGATCGCAGGCACCCCTGGCACTTCGGGTACCTTCGGATTTGTCGCGCGCGTCACCGACGCGGCGCAGAACAGCGTGACGAAGACCCTGAGCCTGACGATCAACCCGCCAGGGACCGGTCCGCTGACCATTCTTACCGGCTCTCCCCTGCCGGCCGGTGTCGTGGGGACGTTGTACCAACAGGCGCTCCAGGCCTCGGGAGGCGCGACGCCCTACGTGTGGTCGGTCGTGCAGGGAACTCTGCCGCCCGGGCTCTCGCTGTCGCCCTCCGGCCTGATCACTGGCACGCCAACCGCGGAAGGGACCGCGGGATTCGTCGTCCAGGTGGGAGACGCGGTTGAGGCAACAGCGACGCGGAACTTCACCCTGACGATCACGTCGACCGCCAGCCTGCTCACGATCACGAGCACCTCGCCTCTGCCTCCGGCCACTCTCGGCGAGGCGTACGGATTCCAGTTCGCGGCAACCGGCGGATCGCCGCCCTATGTGTGGAGCGCGCCCGAAGGCCTGCCTTCGGGCTTTACGCTGACCCAGGCGGGGTTCCTGACGGGGGTTCTCCAGCAGGGAGGACAGTTCGAGATCACGGTACGGGTGACCGACGCGGTCAATACTCTTGTCACACGCGTCTTCATCCTGCCCGGTCCGCTGCCCCTGACGATTACGAATCCCTCGCAGCTTCCGGCGGGTGCGGTGAATACGCCGTACACGTTTGATTTTGCATCCAGCGGCGGACAGCCGCCGTTCGTCTGGACCGTTGCGGGCGGGCAGACCCCGCCCGGTCTGAACCTGAGCGAGTCCGGGCGCTTCAGCGGCACCCCGCAGACCCAGGGATCATTCGCCTTCACGGTTCAGGTGCGGGACTCCGCCCAGCGCGCCGCGTCGCAGGTCTTTCTCATCTCGATCGGCGCCGCCGTGCCGCCGATTGACTTCACGTCGCGGAACCTGTCGTTCACCGCGTTTGTCAACGGCGACTCGCCGCCGGCGCAGACGTTCGACGTGGTGTCGGCGGCGCCCGCGGGGTTCGCGCTGACTCTCGATGGAGGGCTGCCGGGTTCTGCTCCGCCCTCCTGGATGATTGTGACGCTGCGCAACGGCCGCACTCCGGCGACCATTACGGTCGAAGCGCGTCCACAGGGACTGCTGGCCGGGACCTACTCGGGCCGCGTGCTGGCCACCAGCTCCTCGGGCCAGGAGTTGCGCCTCGTCGTCACGCTGACGGTGCGGGCCGAGCCGCCCCGCCTCAGCGCGGCGCCGGAGTTCGTGCGGTTCATCGCAACCCCGGCGATCCGGACCTCGGAACGGCTTCTGACCGTGCGGAACCTGGGCGGCGGCAACCCGGTCGCACTGAGTGTGCGGCTTGACCCCGCCGTGCCCTGGCTGACTGTCGCGCCGCAACAGGCGACCATCCAGCCGGATGCGCCGGTCAATCTGCGGCTCCAGGCCAACGCGGGCAGCCTCACGCCGGGAGGCTACCGGACGGAAGTGGTCATCACTTCCGGCGTATTCGCCGGTCAGGGCGAACCGGTCCGCGTTCCCGTTCAGTTGGTGGTGCGCCCGCCGGGGCCGGCCATTGAACTCGATACGACAGGCGTCTTTCTTGAATCGCTGGCCAGGGTTGCAGCCACGCGGCGGCGGACCGTCCGCATCACAAACTCCGGCGACCAGACCCTCAACTGGCGCAGCGAGATCACACAAACCCAAAGCTGGCTGTCCCTGAATCCGTCCAGCGGGCAGGTTCCGCCCGGCGGTTCCGCAGAAGTGGAACTGGCGGCCAATCCCCTGTCACTTTCCGAAGGAGTGCAGTCGGCCCTGGTGCGCATTATCGACCCGAACGCGGTGAACGGACCGCGCTTCCTCGTCGCCGTCTTCCGCACCTCAGCGCCACCGGCGGCGCCGCTGCCGGAATTCGATCCGGCCGGACTCGTGTTCACCACGGCGATCGGCGGACCGGTTCCGGCCGCGCAGCGCGTCCGGTTGTTCACGCTTTCGTCGACGCCGGTCGCCTACCAGGCCGCGGCGAACCCGATCGACGCGGGACAGTGGCTGGAACTGGCGTCCCCCACCGGGAATGTTTCGGCCCTCACGCCTGTGGACCTGACCGTGCGCGTCAACCCTGCCGGCCTTGCGCCCGGCGTGTACCAGGGCAGACTCAGCGTCCGTATCGGGACCGGTCAGGTCCGTTCGGGCCTGATCACGCTCATCGTGCGGCCGGCGCTTCCCGCGTCGGAGGCGCGCGCGGCGGCCGGCTGTACACCGTCGCGGCTGACGCTGACGCCAACGTCGGTCCCAGGGAATTTCGCCGGTGCGGTCGGATGGCCGGTCCCGGTCGCGCTGCGGCTTCTTGACGACTGCGGCGATCCGGCGGCGTCCGGACAGGTGGTGGTCACGTTCAACAACGGGGATGCGCCACTGCCGCTGTTGCTGAATGATCCGGGCAGCGGGGTCTTCACCGGCACCTGGACTCCGGGGCGCGCCGCGTCTCCGCTCGTCATGACCGCGACGGCGACGGCTCCCGGATTCCCCACGCTCAAGGTGGATGTCGCCGGAACCGTCTCCGCAAACCAGGCCCCGATTCTGGCGCGCAATGGGACTCTGAATAACCTGAACCCGGTGGTCGGCGGGACGCTCGCGCCGGGCACCGTTGTGCAGGTCTTTGGCTCGAATCTGGCGGCCAGCCAAGCGACGCCTGGCATCCTCCCGCTGCCCGCGACCTTTGGAGGGACCTCGGTCCTGGTGGGCGGTCTGCAGGCGCCGTTCTATTTTCTGAGCCCGGGCCAGTTGAACGTGCAACTGCCGGTGGAACTCCAGGCGAACCGCGAGCATTCCATCGTGGTGGCTGCCGGGGGCGGGTACACGCTGCCGGACACGCTTGTCACGACCCCGGTCCAACCGGGTCTGGCGGTCTTCGGCCAAAACCATGTGATTGCCCAGCGCAGGGATGGCTCGATCGTCCAGCCGGACACCCCCGCACGGCCGGACGAGATCCTCGTGATCTATCTGGTTGGGATGGGCGCCGCCGCAGGCAATGCCGCCACCGGGCAGGCTGTCCCTGTGGACCCCCTGCCGGTGGCGGAAATCCAGCCCACGGTCACGATCGGGGGCCTGCCTGTCACGGTGTTCTACGCCGGGCTGACGCCAGGGTTCGTGGGGCTCTATCAGATCAACCTGGCAGTTCCGGTGGCGGCTCCGGATGGCGACCTGACCATCGCCGTGAGCCAGGGTGAGGTCCCGGCCAATTCCGCCGTTCTCCCGGTCCGCCGTTAGGGCTTGACGCGGGCGAGGTAGATTGACGTCTTGCCTTCGTGAGACGAGTAGTAGCTCACGTAGACGATCCCTTCGTGCAGCACGAGCCCGGCGTAGCTCGTGTCGCCGCCGGAGGGCAACGCCAGCGCTTCGGTGAAGCGAGCGGTCGCCGGATCGAGCCACCCGAGCGACGTGCGGACTTTTCCGTCGTACAGCCGGGCCGCCACCAGGATCCGGCCGTCCGGCAACCGCAGGGCCTGCGGCCCCCCCAGGCGGACTCCCAGATCGCGCCATGCCCACGTCCGGTACGGTGGCTTCGCCGTGCCGATCTGTGCGGTGTTGTCCGTCTGATCGCGGCGCAGGACGATGAGCGCCGTCTCGTCCGGCAGGAACAGCATCGCGGTTTCGTTCGGATAGCCGCGGCCGAACAGCGTCTTCACGATCGGGTCGAAGCGCTTCCCGTCGTAGCTGCGGTAGAGCCGCGCGAGACGGGCGTCGCCGGTCGCATAACCGATGCTGTAGGCCAAGCCCCGATGCCACGTCACCCGCCAGAGCCAGAACCCGGGATCTCCGATGGGTTGCGGGTCTTCCCAGGTGCGGCCATCGTTCGAGTACCACGCCATCGACTGGTGGCGGTGGTCCTTCGGTTCGTGGAGCGCTCCCGCGGTGGTCAACATGAGCCGGCCCTCGTGGGTCACGGCGAGCTTGGGGTCACGCAAATCGGCGGTGGCCGAAGTCACCAACGCCGCCGAGGACCACGTCCGGGCGTCGCGCGACACCAGGACCCGGAGCGCGCCATCCGGCGACACGTGTCCCTTTCCTTCGCGAAAGGCACAGAACCATTCGTCCTTGTAGCGGATGAGGTCCGTGAAGGCGTTGTGCGGCGCCTGATCCCAGATCTTGTCGACGCCAACGAGTTCGAGAGCCGCAGCCGGCCAGACGGCCAGGAGGGCAACCGCAAGTCTCACTTGATCTGCACCAACTGGCCGGCCGTACGCTCCGCCTGCCCGGGTCCGGCGATGGTTTGTGGCGCGCGCCAGAAGTCGATGTACGAGGTGTAGTGGACGCAGGCCACCGTGCAGTAGGGGGCGCAGGACTTTTCCGTGAGGAACTCCCGGCGGATGTCTTCTTTCGTGTACAGTTCCAGCGGCTTACCGGGGTACCCGCGCTGCTGCGAGCAGTAGTGCACGAGGCCGTCTTCGCAGATGTAGAGGTAGCGTGCCCCGGCGCGGCATCGCCACTTGTTCGCGCGGCCGTGCGCGATGTTGTCCTGGAAGAAGTTGAAGCGGCCGTAGCTGCCGCGGCCCAGTTTCTTGGTTTCCAGGTACACGTCCCGCTCTTCGTCGCGCAGCGGTTCGAGTTGTCCCTCGCCGTCGTGGATGATTCCTACGGTTGAGGTGAAGCCCAGTTCGATCGCCCGCCGCCCCACAACCAACGCATCCTGCGGGTTGTGGATCCCCCCGCCCACGACAGAATTGATGTTGACGTGGAACTCGGCATGATCGGCCAGCATCTGCAACTTCTTGTCGAGCACCTTCAGGCTCTTCTTCGACACCTCGTCCGGCATCACGTTGTCGATGCTGATCTGGAGGTGTTCGAGGCCCGCCCGGTTGAGCCGCCGGATCCGTTCCGGAACCAGCAGGTAGCCGTTGGTGATCATTCCGGCCATCATCCCGTGCTGGCGGGTATGCGCAATGATTTCATCGAGTTGCGGGTGGAGAAGAGGCTCTCCGCCGCTGATGGAGACGACTTTCGTGCCGAGCCTGGCCAGCAGATCGAGCCGGAGCTTCATCACGTCCAGCGGCACTGGAGGCGAGAAATCGTCGAACTCGTTGCAGTAGGTACACGCCAGGTTGCAGCGGCGCATCGGGATGATGTGCGCCATCACAGGGTGACTGGTGGACAGCAGGCTTTGCGCCACCACCGTGTGCTCCCTCAGGCGCCTGTGGACGGCGCGCAGCACTCGTCTGACGCGGAGGGACTTGCCGGGCATAGTAGAATCCCTAATAGTAAACCATAGCCAAGCCCCGCGAAGAAGAGAACTGGTTTGTTTCGCGCATTTTCGGGGCTCAACGGCGAAGACGGGGGGTTAATGGGCGAGACTCGGGTCTGCATCGACGCAACGCCGCTGCTCCTGCGCAGTGCGGGCGTCAAGACCTACGTCTATTACTGGACGGAAGCGCTGCGTCTGGAAGGCGGGGCGAACTCGATTGAGTTGTTTCCGATGCTGGCCCCGCCGGGTGAGGTGGTGCACGAGCAAAGTGTGCTGAACCGGCCCGCGACCATGGCGCGGCTCGCCTGGCTCCACCTGGCCAATACCCTGCCGGTTCCCCTGCTCAACGGCGTCGGGGCCGGGGTTTCGGTCTTTCACGCCTCCCACCAACTGCTGCGGCCTCCCACCAACACCCGCGTCACGGCCACCATCTACGACATGACCTGTTGGCTTGTCCCGCAGTTCCATTCTCCCGCTAACGTGAGGATGGCGAAGAAGTTCGCCGCCAGCGTGATGCGCCGGGCGGACGGTCTGATCGCCATCAGTGAGAGCACCAAGAACGATGCCGTACGGATCCTGAAGCTGGATCCGCGCCGGGTTACGGTGATCTACCCCGGAGTGGCCGAGAGCTTTTTCTGCGCCCAACCCCTCCAGCGCGCTAAACCTTACATTTTGTTCGTCGGGACGATTGAGCCCCGGAAAAACGTCGCTACGCTGCTCGATGCCTACGAGCGGCTACGCCCGGAGTTGCGCGAGGCATTCGACCTGGTTCTGGCGGGTTCGCCGGGGTGGGGCGACCCGAGTGTGCTGGCCCGTATCCGGCAAGGCATCCGCGGGGTGGACTACCTCGGTTACGTCCCTGAGGAACGCTTGCCGGCGCTCACGGCCGGCGCCTCGGTGTTCGTTTATCCATCGGTGTATGAAGGTTTTGGCCTTCCTGTCGCGCAGGCGATGGCGGCCGGGATTCCCGTTGTCACCTCGGCCGTGTCTTCGCTTCCCGAGATTGCCGGCGCCGGCGCCGTTGCCGTCGATCCCGGGAGTCCGGCCGAACTCGCCAGCGCGATGGCGCAACTGCTGGAATCGGACAGCCTGCGGGAATCGCTAGGCGCCAATGGACGAAGCATCGCGCAACAGTACCGCTGGGATTGCTGCGCACGGAAAAGCTGGGAATTGTTTCGGAGCTTGGTGTAGAATCAGGATTCTACCGGGCCTGTATGACATCCCAGACGGTCCTGTTCACGATCGTCGCGAAGAATTATCTCGCTTTCGCGCGCTGCCTGATGCGGTCGGCGCGGCGCTTCCATCCGGAAGCCAGGCGCGTCGTGATCCTGGCAGACGAGCCGGAAGGTTGCTTCGACCCCGCCGGGGAGGAGTTCGATGTCATCCTCTCCCAGGAGTTGGGAATCCCCAACGCCGCGTGGTTTCATTTCAAGTACTCGATTCTCGAACTTTCGACAGCCGTCAAGCCGTTCGCTTTCGAACTGCTGTTCCGCCGTTACGGCGCGGCGCGGGTCCTCTACTTCGATCCCGATATCCGCCTGTACGCGTCGCTCGACCCGCTTTTGGAGCAACTGAACGGGCAGACCGCCGTCCTCACGCCCCACCTGACCGAACCCGTCGATGACGATCTCTACCCGGGCGAATTGCAGATCCTGCAGGCCGGGGTGTACAACCTGGGTTTCTGCGCGCTGTCCGAGGGGGTGGAGAGCGGGCGGCTGCTCGAATGGTGGCAGCAGAAGCTCTACGACCAGTGCGTGGTGGATATTCCCCGCGGCCTGTTTGTCGACCAGGGCTGGATGGATCTGGCGCCGTGTCTGTTCTCCGGGGTGGCCGTGCTGCGCGATCCGGGTTACAACGTGGCGTACTGGAATCTGAAGCAGAGGCGGATCCGGTTGACCGCGGACGGCTACACCGCGGCGGGACAGCCGTTGCGCTTCTTTCACTTCAGCGGGTTCGACCCGCTGCGGCCCGAGTTTCTGTCGAAACACCAGAACCGGCTGCGGCTGGACGACCTGGGCGATGCCAGCGGCCTGGTGCTGGCCTACCGGGACGAGTTGTTCGAACTCGGCTTCGAAGAGAGCCGGCAATGGCGGTACACGTGGGGATTTTTCCGTAACGGAATCCCGATCGCGGACCTCGGGCGCGCGGTATTGAACGCCGCACCGTCGATGGAACAGCGCATCCCGGACCCGTTTTCCGATGAGGGGTACCGCGCGTTTCTGGCGTTCTGGAATGCGCCGCACGATCCGGCGCGCTCTGCCGGAGTGACCCGGCTCGCGTACCGCATCTATACGTGCCGCGACGACGTGAAGGCGGCCATGCCCGATATTTGGGGTCCGGATCGCAACGCATTTCTCGACTGGATGCGCCAGTCGGCCGTCCGCGAGCACGGACTGCACGAGGACTTTCTGGCTCCGGTGGAGACGGCGCTGCGTGAGGCGCGGGGCCGGAGAGGCAATGAGGGTCCGGTCAGCCCGATGGTGGCCGAGGCCATTCGCGAGGCGTCGATCGAACTCGCGCTCGAAGCGCAGACCGTCAGCCCGCTCGAATGGCTGAGCCAGCCCGAAGCGCAGAACGGGCGCGTCCGGCTGACGCGGCTCGCGCGGTTCGTCTACGACTCACGCCCGGACCTGCAGGAGGCGTTCCCCAATGTCGCCGGCCCGGACGGCGTCCGCTTCCTGGAGTGGCTCCTGTCCTACGGGCGCTACGAGGTTGGCATTGCGGGCGCGCTCCTCGATCCGATTCGCACGGAGTGGAAGCAGGCGGGAGGAACTCTTGCGGCACGGCTGAGGCTGCTGGCTCTGCAAGCCGGCGCCGCCGGACGCAAGCGCTGGGGCCGGCTTGTGCGCGGTCTCGGGTCCGGCGAGGCTCCGGCGGCGGCGCCCCGCCGCATGGAACCGGCGTGCGCGCCGGACGCGGCCGAAGGCACCTTCGGACTGAATGTGATCGGCCACACGAGGTCGGCCTTAAGCGTGGGGGAGTCGGCGCGCAACGCGGTCGATGCGGCGCGCGCGGCCGGCATCGATGCCGCCGTGCGCAACCTGGCGCGCCAGCCCGCCACATCCAAAGCGGATCTGCGGGCGGGACGCGATTCGACCACGCTGCCGCACCGTTTCAACCTGTTCCACGTCAACGCCGACCAGATTCCGTGGGCGGCCTCGACGGCGGCGCCGGAGTTGTTCCGAGGCCGCTACAATATCGGCTACTGGCACTGGGAGCTGGCCGAATTTCCGGCCCGGTGGGCCTCGTCGTTTACCCCGTTGCACGAGGTCTGGACGCCGAGCCAGTTCTGCCAGGAGGCGTTCGCGCAGCACGCGCCTGTGCCCGTGACCCTGATCCCTCATGCGATCACGATCCGGCGTCCGGACAGGATCGGGCGCGCGCACTTCGGATTGCCGGAAGGGGCGTTCGTCTTCGTCCTGCTGTTCGATCTTCTGAGCGTGTTCGAGCGCAAGAACCCTCTCGGGGTCATCGCGGCGTTCGCCAAGGCGTTTGGCGGCTCGCCGGAATGTCACCTGGCGATCAAGGTATTGAACAGCCGCAGCCGCGTCTTTCAGATGCGGCGCCTGCGGGAGGCTGCCGCCGGTCTGCCTGTCACGCTGCTCGAAGAAGAGTTGAGCCGGGAGGAGGTTGCCGGACTGATCGCCTCATCCGACTGTCTGGTGTCGCTCCACCGCTCGGAAGGCTTCGGCCTGACGCTCGCCGAAGCGATGGCGCTGGGCAAACCGGTGATCGCGACGGCATACTCCGGCAACATGGAGTTTACCCGCGAGGATACGGCGTTTCTCGTCGACTACACGATGAAGCGGGTTGGCGCCGGCTGCCACCCGTACGACGCGGATGCCGAGTGGGCCGATCCTTCGATCGAGCACGCCGCCGCCCAGATGCGTGCCGTGGCGGCCCCCGGCGGTCCCCGCGAACGCATTGCGATTGCCGGTCAGGAGTTCATTCGGCGGCATTACGCTCCCGAGATAGTGGGGCGCCAGATGCGCCGGCGCCTGGAAGAAATCCTCGCAGGGAAGCGCGAGAGCGCCGCCGTGACGGCCAAGTCGGCGTGATTCAGCGCGCCCGCACCAGAATGCCCGCCGTCCGTCCACGCGGGGCATCCACAACGAGAACCCCTCCCGGGTCGCTGCGCTTTTCGTACAATTCCTGATCATCGATTTCGATGTCGAATGGCTGGTTCGGCGGAACGCCGACAAAGAACAGCGTCTGCTCGTCACCCACCTCCACCACCAGCCGCTTGCCCGGAGTGCCCGGCATCACGAGCGCTTCCGGCACGTCCGCCTTGGATCCTGAAGGCAGGATTTCGGGGCTGCCGTCCATGAAGACCTGGAGCTCGCCGCCGGCGAACCCGAGCCACGTGGCATCTTCATCCCAACTGGACCGGGCGAACAGACGGCCGAAGTGTGCGCTATAGAAGACCAGCGGGACGTGGAAGTAGCTGAGGCCCGGCTGGTAGGGGTTGGCCCACAGAAACTCGTACGGCGCGCCGAACGGACCTCGCAGCAGGAACCGGTCGTTCATCAGCCACCCCTGCAGCACCTGAGTCTCGGGAGCATTCGTGTCGTAGGCGACCATCGCCAGTTCCGCCACGCGCGACAGCGCGGCCGCGTCAAGGTCCGGCTCGCGGATTCCGGGCGCCCAGGGAATGTGGTACTCGTTCTCAGCCGCCGGATAACTGGGCGGGTAGTAGCTCAGCAGGTGAAAGATCGGCAGATCGACGAAGAACTGCCGGAAGCCCTCGCGCAGTTCGACCTGGGTGTTGTCGCGGACAGCGTGAAGGAGCTCCAGAAGCGCAAAGCTGTCGGTGCGGGCCAGCGGGTGCTCTCCGGCGCGGAGCTTGGGCACGATCCCAGCGCGCCACCATTCACGGACCGCGTACTCGATTTCCCTGGCCGCCTCGGGAGCGTCTCCGGCAAGGGCGACGGCGGCGAGCAGACGGTCCCTCTGGGCCGCGGCGCCCGGCTTCCGCGGCGCCCGCAGGCCTTCGGCAAGCCGACCCGCCAGCGCCTGGCGCTCTTCCGGACGCAGCGCGGGCTGGCACCAGTCGAACACCAGCGCCTGCTGCCGCAAGTCCGCCTTGGCGCTCAGGGCAAAGGCGATCGCGCGCCGCGCCGCCTCTTCGTCCTGCGCCACCTGGTAGTAGAGAGCGAGTGCGAATCCCGGTTCGGGTAGCGGTGCATTCCCGGCGATCAGGCGCTGGAACTGGGTCCAGCGCATCGATTCACGCTCGCGCTCCCGCTGGAGCAGGCGCAGCCGCTGCGCGCGCAGGAACAGCCTGGGGTGCTCCGTGTAGATGTCCAGGAATTCCTCCGCCGGCTGCGGGGTTGCGGGAGGCACGGCCATCAGGCCGAGCAGCAGGGCCGGGAGAACGGGACGGAGGCGCATGTCGTCAACTCGATTGTGTCATAGCGACACGAACCGCGGAGCCGCGCGACACACATGCCAGTCCCAACCGCTGCTTGCATGGTAGTAGAATCAAACACTTAGATCAGTGTCCGGTTTGGCAACAGGACTGCCTCATCAACGGCGAATCGGTAGAAGTACTTTGAACCTGCCCTCTGTTGCAACGGACTGGCGGTGAAACCGGTGGGTATGAAACAGCGTGCTTGCGGGAGCCGATGTTCCGATTTCGAATGCCCTCGGGGAATCCGCTCGTAAGTTGCATCAGAGGGGCTTTTTTTGGCGTCATCTTGATTTTGTAACGATTCACCCCATGAATCCCCAGTACCGGGGTTAGCCTGGCGCTCCTGGTTGGGAAGTTTGGACGCGGAACTGACCAGGGGTGAGTTCTTTTCCAATTTGGGAAGAGCGTTTGTTTTTCCCAGGAAATCCCGGCGCCGGATTCAAGCCCAACTGGGGCGGACCGCATCGAGGCTCTCTGGACTCTCTGGAGAGTGTTTCGATGCGGTTTTTTCGTTTCGGGCTCTGCTATAAGGGAACGATGAATAGGCTGCTGGCGGGACTCCTGTGGTGTAGCATCCTGGCAGCCCATCCGGTGGCCGATCCATTCCGCTACCGGGCCCCCGTCAAGGCGGAACCGGCACGTCCCGCCTGGGCATCGTTGCCCGCGGCACCGATTCACGCGCTGAGTTTTCCAGACTTGACACTCCAGCCGCCGGATCCTCCCGGACTGACGTCGACCGGTCTGGTCCGTCCCCTCTCCGGCGAGCTGACTTTGTCCGAGGCAAGGAAGGGCTCATTCCGGGCCGCCGTGCGCAGCCCCGGGGCGGCGGCCGTTCGTGTGAAGATTGACGGCTTCGCGGGCGGCACTCTGTGGGTCCATGACGAGAGTGGCGAACTGACGGACGGCCCGTACACGGACCGGGGTCCCTTTGGCGACGGCAGCTTCTGGACCGGTTCGGTGCCGGGAGACACTGTCGTTCTTGAGTTTTTCCCCGCCGGAAACGGGGACAGACCCTCTTTTCGTGTTGATTCTATTGGGCATTTCTGGGTTGCTCCGTTTTCCACAGGGCGCCCCGCGGCGGACCGGCGGCTGGCCGCGAATTGTCACATCGATTTCCGTTGCGAGCCGGACTGGCGGGGTACCGGGTCGTCGGTGGCCAGTTACAACTTCGTCCGCGGCGGCAGTTTCTTCGTCTGCAGCGGTGCCCTCCTCAATTCCACCAGCCAGAACAAGCAGCCCTACTTCCTGACCGCGGCGCATTGCGTCGACTCGGACACGAGTGCGCGGACGATCGAGGCCTACTGGCTCTATGAGTCGCCGTCCTGCAACGCCCCGGGTCCGGAGAGCCCGCGCGGGTTCCCGCGAGTGGTTGGGGGAAGGGTCCTGTCGACCGCCCGGTATAGCGGGGGTGACTACTCGTTTCTCCTTCTGAACGCGTTCCCGACCGCGGACGTGACGCTCGCCGGATGGTCCGCGGCATCTGTGCCGGCGGGGCGCGCCGCGACGGGGGTCCACCACCCGGACGGCTCGTACAAGCGCATTTCTTTCGGGCAGACCGCGAACGCCGTGAACACAATCGTCGGCGGGGAACTGGCGCCGGCGTCGCGGTTTGTCCGGGTGCTCTGGAGCCGCGGGATCACCGAACCCGGCTCTTCCGGATCCCCGGTCTTCGACCAGGAGCGCCGGCTGATCGGGGCGCTCAGCCACGGTCCCGGCCCGCCACCGGGTGGCAGCTACTGCGATGTCGACCCGGCGCGGGACAGTTACGGACGCTTCTCCGAGTACTTTCCGGATATCGAGCGCTGGCTGATGGGCGAACCGGCGCCGGACGTCACCGTCAGTCCCGATCTTCTCTCGTTTGGCGGCGTGGCCGGTACATCGGTGGAACCCGCGGCGGCAGCCTTCGAAGTGCGTACAGCTTCATCGCAGGCGGTGGTTTATAGCGTGCGCGCCTCGGCGCCCTGGATCCGTCTGACTGCGGCCACGGGGACGACGATCGCCGGAAATCCGGCAACGGTCTCGGTCTCAATCGACGCCGCATCCCTCAGCACGCCAGTGGTCCACACCGGCACGATCACGGTGGAGGCGGGCGCCGCCACGCCGCGGACCGTGTCGGTTCGGGTGGCCATGGCGGCGGGACGCTCGGCGGTGGTGATCGAAGCCGTCCCGAACCCGGTTGTGGAAACGGATCCGAACGCTGCCGGCCAGCGCTACTTCTTCGATCTGCGGCTGCGGGAGACCGCCGGCATTTCGGCGATTGTCCGCCAGGTAAGCATCAGCGGCCAGGATTACTCTGACCGCATCTTCACCTGGTTCGGCACGAGTCGCGTGCCCGCTCTGGGCAGCCTCACGGTACGGCTGGCGACGCGGGGGCAGGACCCGCCCTTCGAGGACCTTGTCGCAGCTTCGGGGGTCGACCAGACCAGCGGCCTGCCGTGGGCAGCGTCCGGGCTGGTGCGGTACGTCGGACGAGGCCAGGCGGCGCCGGTATTCAGCGGAGCGTCCATCGTGAATGCCGCCAGCTTCGCACCGGGTCTGGCGCCAGGAGGCCTGTTCACAATCTTCGGCCAGAACCTGGCTGCGGCAGAGGCAGTGGCGTCCACGCAGCCGCTGCCCACGGCTCTTCAAGGCGCTACGGTGCGCGCGAACGGCGTCCCCTGCCCCCTGTACTATGTGTCACCCGGACAGATCAACGCCCAGCTTCCCTATGGCGTGGGGAGCGGGCCGGTCCCGATCGTCGTCGAGACCTCCGCGGGCTCACAGACGGCTGAAGCCACCGTCAGCGGCATCGCTCCCGGGCTTTTCCTGCTCGATGGCACCCGGCCCACACCTGACGTTTCCGGGCGTCCGGGAGAGGTGCGTGTGGCGTTCATCACGGGCGCGGGCGCCGTGTCGCCGGCGATCGCGAGCGGTGCGGCTCCGCCGCCCCAGACGCCCATCGGGCAACTGCCGGCGCCTGTCGCGGCCGTGCGCGTCCTGGTCGGTGGCCGCCAAGCGGACATTGCGTTCGCCGGCATCCCCTGGGGTGTGATCGGGGCCGTGCAGATCAACTACGTCGTGCCGGCCGGCCTCGCTCCCGGACCGGCTCCCTTGCGTGTCGAAGTGGCGGGGCAGCCGTCGAACGAAGCGGTGTTTACCGTGCTGCCTTGAGCGCAGCGGCGTACCGGCCGGCGACGGCGTCCCAATTGATCACGTTATAGAACGCATCCACGTATTCGACGCGGCGGTTCTGGTGCTTCAGGTAGTAGGCGTGCTCCCACACGTCGAGGCCCAGCAGCGGGGTGCGTCCTGCCATCAGCGGCGAGTCCTGGTTCGGTGACGTCGGATGGCGAGCCCGTCCGCGGCGGCGACCAGCCACGCCCAGCCGCTGCCGAACACACTCATCGCGGCGCCCGTAAAGCGCTCCCGAAAGCCTTCGTAATTCCCGAACTGCCGCTCGATGGCTTGCGCCAGCTCGCCGCCTGGCGCGCCGCCGCCGTTCGGCTTCATCACTTCCCAGAACAGCGTATGGTTGGCATGTCCGCCGCCGTTGTTGCGCACCGCGGTCCGGATCGCTTCGGGAAGAGCATCGAGTCCGGCCAGAATCTGCTCCAGAGGGCGGTGCGGCTGGCCCTCGAGAGCTTTGTTGAGGTTGTTGACGTACGCGGCGTGGTGCTTGCCATGGTGAATTTCCATGGTCCGCGCATCAATGTGAGGTTCCAGAGCATCCATCGCGTAGGCCAGTGGGGGCAGTTCGAAGGCGGTCGCCTCTTTGGCTGCCGGGCCGCACGCCGCCACGGCGATACTCATGACACCGATCGCATCTCTTCTGGTCAACATAGCTTTCTTCTTAGAGTAGCGCGGGTTGGCTATACTGAAAGGGTCTCATGTAGGTCCCCTCACGAGTTGACCGCGCTTCCGTCCGCAATGTCTACTGTTTCTCCTCTCGATTCCGCCGAACTGCGCATTCTGCGCGACGCCATCCAGCGCCGCCGGACGTTCGCCATCATCTCCCACCCCGACGCCGGCAAGACCACGCTTACCGAAAAGCTGCTGTTGTACGCGGGCGCGGTGGAGACCGCCGGCGCCGTCCGGCCGAAGAAGAACCGCGGTCACGCCACCTCGGACTGGATGCAGATGGAGCAATCGCGCGGCATCAGCATCACTTCGACTGTCCTGCAGTTCGAACACGAGGGACGGCTCCTGAATCTGCTCGACACGCCCGGCCACCAGGATTTCAGCGAAGATACCTACCGTACGCTCACCGCCGCGGACAGTGCGGTCATGGTGCTCGACGCGGCCAAGGGGATCGAGCCCCAGACGCGCAAGCTGTTCGAAGTCTGCCGCCTGCGCCATATTCCGATCCTGACGTTCATCAACAAGATGGACCAGCCCAGCCGGGACCCGCTCGAGTTGCTGGACGAGATCGAGCGCATCCTCGACATCGCGCCGTGTCCGATGAACTGGCCTGTCGGCGACGGTCCGCAATTCCAGGGCGTCGTGGATTTCGCGTCGCGCCGCCTGATCCGGTATAGCCGCGCAGGCGGCGGGCAGGTCCGAGCCAGCTCGTTTGAACTGTCGATGGACGATCCCTCGTTTCCCGCCGAAGTAGGGGAAGACCGCGCGCAGCACCTGGTGGACGCGGTCGCTCTGCTGGAAGCGGCGAGCGCTCCGTTCGATGCGGAACGTTTCCTTGCCGGGCGCCAGACGCCCGTATTTTTCGGCTCCGCCCTGAACAACTTCGGCGTGGACGTGTTCCTGCACGCGCTGGGGCACCTGGCCCCGGGTCCGCGCCCGCGCCACGGCAGCGCCGGGCCGGTGGACCCGGCGAACCCTGAGTTTTCCGCATACGTCTTCAAGATCCAGGGCAACATGGACCCCTCCCACCGCGACAGCATGGCGATCCTGCGCATCTGTAGCGGACGCTTCGAGCGCGATATGCTCGTGCACCACCCGCGGCTCGGGAGGAAGATCCGCATGACGCGCTTGCACCGCCTGTTCGCGCGGGACCGTGAAACCGTGGACGAAGCGTTTGCGGGCGACGTGGTGGGCGTCGTCAACCCGGGTGTGTTTGTGATCGGCGACACGCTGAGCAGCACGCCGGACATCGAGTATGCCCGCATGCCGAGTTTTCAGCCTGAGCATTTCGGCGTGCTGCGGGCCACCGATATCAGCAAGAGCAAGCAGTTCCGCAAGGGTGTCGAGCAGCTTGCGGACGAGGGCGTCGTGCAGGTGTACCACGCCGTCGACGGCGTCCGCCGCGAGCCGATCCTGGGCGCCGTCGGACGTTTGCAGTTCGACGTCGTCGAGTCCCGGCTGGCCCAGGAATACGGAGTGAGCGCGAGGGTCGATTCGTTACCGTATGTTTGCGCCCGCTGGCCTGTCGCCACGCCCGAACAGTTGGCCGGGGTCCGCTGGCCGATCTCGGGTTTCTCGTTGGTGCGGGACCGTGACGATCGCCTCGTCGGCCTGTTTGCCTCCAAGTGGGAATTGCAACTGGTGATCCGCGACCACCCGGAAGTCTTGTTTAGCGAGACTTCTGAACCAGCCTAAACTGCGCACCCACACCCAGGAACCGGCAGTTTCAGTGAGAGTCCATACCCACGGTCCAGGCCCCGGCCTCCAGCTATCAGCAATTTAGCCGTCTGGTTCAGAGAATGCATAGCTGGCAGGTTGTGCGCGCAAACAGACGCACAACCAGAAGGGAGTTGGCATGGTACGGTATGGCTGGCTCTTCGATCAGAAGAAGTGCATCGAGTGCCGGGCGTGCGAAGCGGCTTGTAAGCAGTGGAACGGCGTCGAGACGGGGGCCCACATCCGGTACCGCCTGGTGAGGACCTACGAATCAGGGGTCTTTCCGAACGTGGAGCGCCAGGCGTTGTCCCTGGCGTGCCAGCATTGCGCTGACGCCACGTGCATCAAGGCTTGCCCGGTGAAGGCCATTTGGCGCCGGGACGATGGAATCGTCCTGGTAAACACAGACAAATGCGTCGGATGCGGCATGTGCGTGAAGTTCTGCCCCTACGGCGCCCCCCAACTACATCCTGCAACCCGAATTATGGAGAAGTGCACGATGTGCGTGGATCGTGTCGATCAGAATCTGGAGCCGGCTTGCTCCACGATTTGCCCCACCGGAGCCCTGCAGTGGGGTGAGTGGGACCAGATTCAAGGGCAGGGCGTGGATCGCATCGAGAATTTCTCCACCCCGATCCTGACCCGGCCTGCGATGCGGTTTGTCGACAAAGGATGGTAACGGCGATGGCACTCTCGCGTAGAAGTTGGATGCAACTGGTAAGCGCGGGGGGCGCGGCAACCGCCGCCGATCCCCTGCTGGCAGCCCTGAACGGCTACTTCCGCGCGGCGGGTCCTGCCGCCGCCAACGAACAGAAGATCCTGACGGCTTGCGGCGTTTGCAGTCCGAACTGCGGAATCACAGCCACGGTGCGTGACGGCGTGGCGCGCTTCCTCGAAGGTGTGTCGGGAGACTTCTCCGGTGACGGACACCTGTGCGCCAAAGGCGCCGCCGGACTCGGCTATCTCTACGACCCCGACCGCCTGAAGTATCCGATGAAGCGGACGAATCCCCGCCGCGGGCTCGACGAAGACCCCGGATGGGTTCGCATTACCTGGCAGGAAGCGCTCGATACCATGGCCGAACGCTTCAATTTCTATCGCACGACCTACGGGGACGAGTCGCTGCTGTTTGTCTCCGGCGAAGCCCACCCCTTATTGGCACGGTTCTTCCGCTCGATCGGCGCTGTGAACGTCGTCAATCACTGGGATGAATGCTTCCTGACCGACAGCGTCGTGATGCGCTGGACGGTGGGCGGCAAGACCTGGGTCTACGATTTCGAGGAGTCAAAATACATCCTGCTGTTCGGCTGGGATCTCATCGCCAAGAACAAGATCGTCACGGCGCAAGGGATGGTCCGGGCCAAGGAGAAGGGCGCCAAGGTTGTCTTCTTCAGCCCCAATCACACGGTCACAGCCAAGTTTGCCGACGAGTGGCACTCGATCCGCCCGGGTTCGGATCTCGCCGTCGCCTTGGCCATGATCCACGTGATCCTGTCGGAGAACCTGTACAACCGCGAGTTCGTAAGTAGTCTCACGAACTTCTCCGAGTATGAGAATCAGATACGCGCGCACTTCCAGCCGTACACCCCGGAGTGGGCCGAGAAGTTGAGCGACATCCCGGCTGCCGTGATCGCGCGGATCGCGCGGGAGTTCGCCACGCAAGGGCCGGCGATCGCACCCGCGCACAAGAAGACGCTGGCGGCGAACTACGCAAACGCCACGCAGCTTTCCTTTGCGATCTCAATTCTCAACATCCTGGCAGGGACCCCCGACCGGCGCGGCGGTCGGTACTTTCCGAGAACGGTCGCGATTCCCGGCGACGAGGCGATCTATCCGCCGCCCAATCCGTTCCCAGCGCCGCAGGGGCGCAGGGTCGACGGCCGCGACAAGCTGCCGCTCGCCAACACCGCTGCCGGCGGGATGTTCAGCACGCTCGCTGACGGCATGTTGAACAAACACCCCGGCATGATCAGAGGAGCGCTGTTCTACGGGTACACCGTACTGGGTTTCCCGCAGCCGATGCAGATGGTGGAGGCTCTCAAGACCGTTGATTTTCTCGCCGTGATGGACTTTCTGCCCAATGACACGGTGCAGCTGGCGGACATCGTTCTGCCTTCCACCATCTATCTGGAGGGCGCGGGACTGGTCTCGCGTGTCTACCGTGCTCCGATTCCTCAGGTCCAGGTGCGGCAGCCTGTCGTGCCAGCGCTGTTCGAAACGCGGTCCCCGGCGTTTCTGGGGCTCGAACTCGGCAAGCGAATGGCTCCGGACTACTTCAAGAAGTCCGATGGCGCCTGGATCAACCCGAACGAGCTGCTTGACGAACAGGTGAAGCGGTCCGGCATCGCCGAATCGTTCGCGGAGTTCCGCAAGATCGGGACGTACATGAAAGAGCAGCCTTTCACACCACGGACGACCTTCAACATCCCGGGCGGGAAGTGCCAGATCTACGTTCCGCAGTTCGAGAAGGACGGGGAACCGCTCCCGCACTGGCATCCCAAACGCGAGGAACCGAGCGCTGAGTATCCCTACTACTACCTGACCTTCATCCCCGGTGTCCACAAGCGGAATACGACGCAGAACAACCGGATACTGCACGAAATGATGCCGACGAATGCGGCCATCCTCAACCCGGCGCTGGCCCGCAAGCTGGGCGTTGCCGAGGGTGCGATGGTGCAGGTGCGGTCACGCGTCGGTTCGATCGAACTCCCGGCTCACTTAAGCGAATCGATGCGTCCCGATTGCGTCATGGTGGCCCACGGTTTCGGACACCGGTCGCGGCTGCTGACCGCGGCCGGCGGCAAGGGAGTGCGCGACGGAGACATTGTTCCGTCGCAGTCGATCGAGGAGTGCATCGCCGCCAAGAACTTCGGTGGCTCCGCCTGTATCATGGATGCCGTGGTGCAGGTGGAGCCGGTATGAACGAAGTTCTGGCCAACCAGCTCGCATTTGCGGGAAGCGCATTTCTCTCGTCGGATGCCGCGAGGCTGGCTGATCTGCTGGAGGGACTGCGCGAGGCGCAGGAGGAGATCGCCGCGCTCCTCCTCGCGCTTCGCTCCGGAGATATCGACCGGGAATACGTGCGCCTCTTCTACGATCCGCTGGGCGCGGTGTGTCCCCCGTGGCAATCCGCGCGGGGCGAAGAACCCCGGCTGATGGGCGAGAGCCACGTCTCGGCGACCGGCTGGTACCGGCAGGCTGGCCTGGAGCCACAACTCAGCAACGAGCCGGCCGACCACATCGGTCTGTTGCTGCTGTTTGCGGCACATCTGGTGCGCCATGAACCTGCGGCTCTGGCGCGGTTCCAGGCAGAGCATCTCGCCTGGATGCCGGAGTACCTGAACCAACTCGCCGGAGCGACGAAGCACCCGTTCTACGCCGGGCTGGCGGCGTTTACCGCCGCCCGGCTCGACGCTATTTCTTCTTCGCCGACACCTGCCACTGCGTGAACGGGGAGCGCACGCCGCGTACGTTGACGTTCAGGCAGTAGGGAATGCCGGAAGAGAAAGCCCGCTGGACAGCGGGTCCGACCTGGTCGAGCGTATCGATCGTTTCCCCGCCGCCGCCGAAGCCCTGCATCACCAGGTCGTACCGGGTGGAGCGGAGTTCGCAGGCGACCGTCGTGCCTTGCCCGTCGCCCTGCAACTCCCGCTCGAGACCCCAGCCGGCGTCGTTGCCCACAATCATCACGACCGGCAGCTTGTGGCGCACCGCCGTGTCCAACTCGCCGATGTAGAAGCCGAACGAACCGTCGCCCGTGATCATCACGACAGGCTTTCCCGGATTCGCCAGTTGGGCGGCGAGGCTGTTCGGCAGCGCTGAGCCAATCGTGCCCAGCGGACCGAGGCGCAGCCACTTGCCGGGATGAACGGCCGGGACGATCGCGCGCCCCCAGTGGACGAAGTCGCCGCCGTCCCAGGCGTAGAAGACGTCCTCGGGCAGCCATTTCTTCAGTTCAGTGAAGAACGCCGCCGGATGCAGAGGCGCGCCGCCTTGAGCCGCTTCCTCCGCCAGCTTGGCTTCCCAGGCCGCGCGGCGCTCGCGCAGTGTGGCCAGCCAGGGCAACGGTTCCCACTTTGCCGCGCCGATCTCTTCGTTCATGGCGTGCAGCGTCGCCTTCACGTCCGCCAGGATGCCGACTTCGAGCGGCCGGTTCATGCCGAGTTCCTGCTGGTGCAGGTCGACCTGGATGAACTTCGTGTCCGGGTGGAACAGCCGCGGACCGCCCAGCGCCATCCGGTAGTCGATGCGCTTGCCGAGCACGAGCACGAGGTCAGACTCGGGGAAGATCGTATGGACTGCGTGATTCAGCGCCGGGTCGGAGTAGCCGAAGCACAGCGGGTGGCGGTCGGACACCATGCCGCGCGCCATCGTGATCGTATAGAGCGGCAGAGATGTCTTCTCGATGAACGTCTGGAGTTCGGCTCCGGCGTCGCCCCACCAGATGCCGCTGCCGGCAATGACGACGGGCTTGGACGCTTTCTTCAGCAGATCCAGCGCACGCGTCACATCGGCTGAGGCGGGCGGCTGCGCGGAGGGCTTGTGCGGCATGGGCAAACGAGCCGGCGCCTGCGCCTGACCCGTGAACACGTCGACCGGGATGCTCAGATGAACCGCGCCCATCCGACCGGAGAGCGCCTCGGCGAACGCGCGGCCGAGATAGAACGGCACCTGGCCGGGGTTCGGCGGCTCGCCGGCCCACTTCACGACAGGTTCAGCCATGCCGACCTGCTCGATATCCTGGAACGCGCCGCGCTCGCATGCGGTGGTGGCGCGGCTGCCCGACACCGCGATGAGCGGGCTGGCCGCGAGCTGCGCCGTGGCGATGCCGGTGAGCGAATTCGTGTGCCCCGGCCCGCCCGTCACCAGCGCCAAGCCAGGCTTGCGGTGGATGCGCGCCCACGCGTCGGCGGCGTGCGTCACGCCCGACTCGTGGCGCATGTCGAGAATCTTCAACCCTTCCCGCTCCGCCACGGACAGGACTTCATTCAGGTGGTCCCCCACCAGCGTAAAAATCTGATCGATTCCAAGCGCCTTGACGCTCTGGACAAACAGCTCGGCCCCATTTGGCATAACTTCCGATGCTACTACACCGCGCGCGCTAGACTGGAATCTGAACCACAGCCATGCAGGGTTACCAGGCACTACATGAGACCGCGGCACTCGTGCGTCTCGGGACGCGGGGCCGCATCGCGGCGGCGGGCGAAGATGCGGCGCGGTTGCTTCACGCCATGTCAACGAACCATATCCAGCAACTCCAGCCGGGTCAAGGTTGCTACGCGTTCTTTCTCACCGCACAGGGGAAGATCATCTGCGACGCCGTGATCCTGTGCTTCGCGGATCATTTTCTGATCGACGTCGAGCCGGAAGCGGCGCAACGGATCTACGAGCATCTCGACCGCTTCATCATCGCTGACGACGTGGCGCTCGAGGACCGCACCGCTTCCTGGACCGCGTTCTCGGTGGAGGGCCCGCGGGCAGCGGAAGTCCTCGCCGCGGCGGGCATCCCGCGGCCGGCGCAGCCGTGGACTCACGAACCGTGGAACGAAGGCTTCATTGTCCGGTGTTCCGTGACGGGCGTGGGGGGCTGGCGGATTTCCGTGCCAAAGGCGGCTGAGGCCGGCGCGTTGGCCGGCCTGAGCGGCGCCGTCGAAGCGGATGACGAAGCTGTGCGTGTTGTGCGGCTGGAAGAGGGCCGCCCCCGTTACGGGGAGGACATCTTCGAGGTGACGCTACCGATGGAGACCGCGCAGGAGCATGGTCTGCACTACAGCAAGGGCTGCTACATCGGGCAGGAGATCGTTGAACGCGTCCGCTCGCGCGGTCACGTCAACCGGCTGCTGGCCGGTTTACGCCTCGAAGGGAGCCAACCGCCCGCCGCCGGAGCACGGATTCTGGTAGCAGGCGCGGACGTGGGGAAGGTCACGTCCGCGGTGTATTCCCCGGTTCAGGGGCAGATCGTCGGACTTGCGTACCTGCGCGTCCCGCACAATAGCCCTGGGACGGCCGTGGAAGTAGAAGGTCTGCGTGGTGCTACGTCTCGCGTAGCTGGTCCAGAACCGATCGCGGAATCCTGAGGTGACCCGGCCCCGTGCCCAGCTTGATGCTGGGCTTCACGTCGCCGTGGAAATCCGAGCCGCCGGTTTCCTTGAGGCCGAGGTTCCGCGCGATCGACCCGAATAGCTCAACTTCCGCGGGTCCGTGGTCGCTGTGGTACACCTCGATGGCCTGCATCCCGCGTTCCTTCAGCTCGCCCATCAAAGCGTGCATCGCATCACGCGGGCGCCCCCCAATTCGCACGGGATGCGCAATACTGGCGACCCCGCCGCCTTCGACCACGCGTTCCACCGCTTCCATCAACTCGGGCTCGCGGCGGTCCACGTAGCCCTTGGCGGACTCGTCCAGATAATCGTCGAAGGCTGCCTGCAGGTTCCTGACGTAGCCCTTCCTGAGCATCACCTGCGCGAAATGCGGACGGCCGGTCATACGCCGCCCGACGGCTTCCACTTCCTCAAGCGTGACGTCAAGGCCCAGATCCTGCAGCCGCAGGGCCAGGCGGCGATTGCGGTCGCGCCGCGATTCCTGCATGTGGGTGAGCCAGTCTGTAAACGCGAGGCTGGGCGGTCCGTTCAGGAAATAGGCAAGCAGGTGGACCGTATGCCCGTCGAGTTTGGTGGATAGCTCGATGCCGCACACCAGGTTGAGCCCGAGCCGCTGAGCGGAGGGCAGCGCTTCGTCATAGCCGGAAAGGGCGTCGTGGTCGGTGATGGCCAGCGCTTCCAGACCGGCGGCCACCGCCGCTTCCACCAGGGCCTGCGGAGAATACGTGCCGTCCGACTCTGTGGTGTGGGTATGCAGGTCGATCAAGGAATCTAGTGTAGCCCAGCTTACACGTCGACTTCGTCCCAGGCGACCAGGCGGCGCTCGTAGATCGATTTCCGCCCCATCATCGCGGCCAGCGTGGAGATGCGCGCGGTATCGGCGTTGTTCAGCGGCGTCTTGCGGCCCCGCGCGTTGCCGATGAACGCTTCGAGCGAGAGATAGGTCGAATCCTTGCCTGCATTGGGCGATTCCAGCTTCCGCTCTTCTTTGGAATCCAGGGGGCGGACGATCCCCGTCGCCAGATCGACGGCTCCCTTCGAGCCGAACACGCGCTCCTTGATGCCGGAGAAGCCGGCCGGATCGAAGTAGATGTGGCTGAACGTCATCCGGACATCGTTCGGGAACTCGTAGATCACCGCGTAGTTATCCATAGTGGTGCGGCCCGGCGGGATGTCCTTGTAGAGGCTGACGCCACCCGTTCCGTAGGCGCGCAACGGATGCGTTCCGGTGGCCCAGACCAGCAGATCAATGATGTGGCAGGCCTGCTCGACGATGTTGTCGCCCGAGACGTCGCGGTCGAAATACCAGAGCGTGTTCCTCGGCAGGTCCCCCGTGTGACGGTACCCCTGCAGGAACAGGACGTCGCCGATGCCGCCCTTCTGGATGAAGTCGACCGACGCCGAACGGTTCGGATCGTGACGCAACTGGAAACCGACCTGGAGGATGCCTTTGGCCGATTTCGACGCCCTGGTGATCACGCCGCACTCTTCGGGGTCGAAGCCCATGGGCTTTTCAAGGTACACGTGCTTGCCCATTTCGAGCGAGGCAATCGCCATGTCCTTGTGGGCTTTCGTGGGTGTGGCGATGACGATTGCGTCGATATCCTTGCGCTCGAGCATCCGCCGGTACTCGGTGTAGGTGTCCGGCTTGTGGCCTGCCTGGTTGGCCCTAGCCACGGCTGCCTTGAGCGCCTCGGGATTGAGATCGCAGATCGCCACCACCTGGACGCCGGGCACGCTCATCATGTGGCGCAGCAGGTACGATCCCCGGTTGCCCACACCGATGAAAGCGACCCGGACCGTTCCGTTGGGAGACTGGGCAGGAAGCAGGGAGGCCGCGCCAAGCGCGCCGGCCGGGGCAGCCAGAAAATGCCGCCGCGTCACGTCAGACTTCTCCATGGCCTCCCAGTATACCTGGGCTACTGCTTCGTCCCCATGATGGAAAGCAGCAGGTCGCTGTTCACTTCCCGCAGATGCGTGCGCACGGGATTCAGCAGGTCGCGGTCCGCGAAGCTCATCTGCCGGTCGAAAGCATCCAACTGCTTCAGGAGCTGGCGGGTCTTGATCTCGGCTCGTTTGAAATGCTTCGGGCGTTTGTGCGCTTCCTTGCCTGTCTCTTCGAGAGACTGCAGCGAGAGATCGACTGCTTCCCGGACTTCCGCCAGGCGCGCAGCGACCGTCTCCATGTCGCCCTGGTCGTACGCTTTCCGGGCGTCCTTGAGCACCTTTTCGGCGTAGGCAAGAGCCTGGTCGGAGCGTTTCTCGAGGTTGCGCTCTGCGCGGACCTGGTCCAAAGAGGGAGCGGGGAAGGCAAAGGCCGGGAAGAGGGAAACGAGAAGGGCAAGCGTCAGATGCTTCATCGCCGGCTTAACTCCTTGGTGATGATGCGGACGCGCTGGCGGGCGATGAACTCTTCGTCGGGATGCCCGCCGCCTGCCTGTGCGAGAAATGCCTGGTACGCTTCGAGGGCCGGCTTGTACTGCTTCGTCTTGTCCAGCACGATGGCACGAAAGTAGAGGTGGCCAGGCTTCTCGGCATTCAGCGCACGCACGCGGTCGAGGGCAGCCAAGGCCGGGGGGTAGTCCTCGACGAGGATCAGCATTCCGGCCAGTTCGCTCCAGGGTTCGGCGGCGTCCGGCTTGATCTTTGCGGCGGCGAAGAACTCGCGCGCCGCCTCCGGGTATCGTTTCTGGTCGCGCAGCAGCACGGCCAGCATCATGCGCAGGTCGAAAGCCTGGGGTTCGGCGGCGACGGCCTTCTCGACGAGCGGCAGCGCCTTGGCGGGTTGGTTGTCCTTGCGATACGCGCCCGCCAGAGCGAGCAGGTTCGCGGGTGTGGGATCGGCGGCCACGGCGCGTTCGAGCACGGCGGTGGCGTCGCCGGCGCGGCCTTCGGCGAGCATGAGCCTGCCGAGGCGCTCCTGCGCGGCGATATTGTTGGGGAACTGCGCATAGAGCGGGATCGCGTCCTTGCCGCGGCCCGTCTCCTCATAGAGCGCGGCCAGTTCCAGGAGAGCGTCGCGGAACGCGGGATCGAGAGCCGCCGCTTTCTCAAACGCGGGAGCGGCCTCGTCGAGGCGCTTCTGCCGCGCGAGGGCGCGTCCCAACCCAAGCTGGACAGCCGGATCGTCCGCCTTGATCCCGGCGGCGGCGCGGTAGTGCTCCACCGCCTTGTCCGGGGCCCCGCTTTCGAGCAGAGCCTCGGCCAGGTAGAACTGAGGCCGGAACTCTGTGGGCTTGGCTTGCGCGGCCGCGGCCAGGTGCGGGACTGCATCGGCGGCTTTTTTCCTGTCGAGGAGCAGCACGCCGAGGTTCACCTGGGCCTCATACAGACCCGGTTTCAGGGACAGCACCTTCTCGTATTCCGCGATCGCCTCGGGGTGTTTCTTCAGGATGGAGTAGGCAAAGGCGAGATTGAAGCGTGCCCCGTAGTCCTCCGGGTCGGCTTCGATGGCTTTCGAGAAAAGTTCCGCCGCGGTTTCGTACTGCTGGGCGTCGAGCGCCTTCAGCCCCTCGGCGTAGGGGTCCGCTTGAAAGAGAAGAAGCGCGGCGCAGACCGCGGTGACCGCCCACTCCATCCCCTCATTGTAACGTCCGGACGCGGCAGGAGCAGTCTAACGGACAGCGGGCTTGGGCAGCGCCGCATCGGCCGTGGCGATCTGGTGTTCGTCCAGGGTGACGAGCGATTTGTCGAGATCCTCGCCCGTCTCGATCATGGTCCGCAGGTGCTCCGCCGCCAGACGGTTGCACCAGGGATCGGTCACCGGCTGTCCGGTGGAATCACTGTGCTTGAGCAGGAGTGCGTGCGGCAGGGCGATCACACGTTCCACGGTCTCGCCGTCATCCGCCGTGACGATGAACTTGACGTCGACGGTATCCGCCCCGCGGATCGCGATCGCCGTCTGCATCCACTTGAAGACAACGCGGTACTTACGGCCAAACGGGTCCGGCCCGGCCTCAAAATCGCGGAAGCTGTCCATGAATGCTTCATCTTAGCATTTCGAAGGTCATGTGGCGGGGAGTGTTCCCACGGTTCCGGGACCACTCGAGGTAGAGCGCGCCGTAGCTTTCCGTGATGTAGCGGTCCGGCGGATAGCCGAGCGCGCGCGCCGTCCGGTCAATCCATGCACCCGTTCCTTCCAGCTCCAGGAAGTTGCCGATGGGCGTCTCATCCAGACAGATGAGCCCGCGGGTGCGAGGCTTGTGGAACTCCGTGCGGTACTTCTCGTAGCGGAAAAGCGGCTGGTATCCGAGCCGCTCCCAGATGGCGGCCATCGGGGCGGAATCGTTCAGGGACACCTCGATTTCTTCCCGCGTCTTGTGCGGGCCGGGGATGGCGGGTCCCTTGTACGTCAGGAGGTGCGTGCCGCCCACCGATCGCAGGCGCAGGAGCAGGCCGGACTTTCGCAGATGCTGATCCGGCGTGTCGTAGACCGTATTCGCCTCAAAGACGCGCCGGCCGTAGGGGACGTAGCCGAGCCCCCGGAGGCGCCGGCGCATCGCCGACGGCGGTTCCTCAAACGGCAGCTTGACCTCAATTTCGAGCTTCATCGGCGCGCGCGGGGGCTGAAGTAAGGTGCGGGTTCCGGAACCGCCGCACCGTCCTTGCGGGGCGAGGACGCACCGAAATTGACGCCGGCGGCGGCATCGTGCATCACCGCCTGGCCGCCGCCCATCCAGCCGTTGAAATCTCCCAGCACGTCGAGGCGATGGCCACGCTCAGTCAGTTCAACACGGATGTCGGGGCGGACCCGGCCCTCGATCATTACGTCCGAGCCGCCGAAGGTCAGCTTGGTGAAGCGCGGCGCTTCAAGCGCCGCCTGGAGGTTCATTTGTCCGTCCACGATCGAGGAGATGAACTGAGCGTGTGCCTGGGCCTGGTTGAACCCGCCCATGATGCCGAAGCCGATCTTCCGGTCTCCGTTCTCGGCGAAGGCCGGGATGATTGTGTGGAAGGGCCGCTTCCGGGGCGCCACGACGTTCGGGTGGTCCGGATCAAGCTCGAACAGCGCCCCACGGTTCTGCAGGTGGAATCCGTATCCGGGCACCAGCACACCCGAGCCGAAGCTGACGTACAGGCTTTGGATCAGCGAGGCGATGTTGCCCTCGCGGTCGACCGCGGCCAGGTAGATCGTGTCGGTGCCGATCTCGGGCGGTTTGCCCGGAGCGGCCGTATCGCTCGCTTTGCGCCGGTCGATGAGGCGGGCGCGCTCGGCGGCGTAGTCCTTGGACAGCATGCCCGCCACCGGCACCTTGGCGAAGCGCGGGTCGGCCACGTAGCGGACCAGATCGGCGTAGGCGAGTTTCTGCGCTTCGATCTTGATGTGAAGGGCGTCCGCGCTAAGCGGGTCCAGGGTGTCGAGGGGGAAGCGCTCCATCAGATTGAGCATGGTGAGCGCGGCGATGCCCTGGCCGTTTGGCGGCAGTTCGTACACCGTCCAGCCGCGGTAGGTAGTCGAGACCGGCGTCACCCACTCCGGTTCGAACTCGGCGAGGTCCGCCGCGGCGAGAGTGCCGCTTAGTTTCTGTGACAAGGCCACTATGGCTTTGCCGATGCCGCCCGTGTAGAACGACCGCGGGTTCCGGGCAATTTCCAAGTAGGCGCGCGCGAGATCGGGGTTGCGGAAGATCTCGCCGGTCCGGGGCGCCTTGTCGCCCGGGAGAAACAGCGGCCGGGCGTTCTCATCGGCGCGCAACACACTCTGCGACAACTCCCAGTGCTCGGCGATGATCTCGGTCACCGGGAAGCCCTCGCGCGCGAAGTGGATGGCGGGCTGGAAGACATCGGTCCAGCGCAGCCGCCCGAACTTCCGCTGCAGCGCTTCCCAGCCGGCGACGCAGCCGGGCACGGTTACGGAATCGATGCCGTCCTGCGGCATGCGCCACGAGTTCTTCGTCTTGATGTAGTCCGGTGTGAGTCCGGCGGGGGACCAGCCGCTGGCGTTGATGCCGTACAGCTTGCCAGTCTTCTTTTCCCAGTAGAGCGCGAATAGATCCCCGCCGATGCCGTTGCTCATCGGTTCGACAACGCCGAGCACGGCATTGGCGGCGATGGCGGCATCCATCGCCGATCCGCCCCGGGCGAGGACTTGTGCCCCCGCCTGGGAGGCCAAGGTCTGGCTGGTCGCCACGATCCCGTGTCGGGACACAACCATCGAGCGGGCTTGAGAGCGGTTGGGAGATGCGGGCATCGCAACACTCAGGGCCAGTGGCAGCAATGCCACGGCTCCCCACAGGTTAGACATCAGATGCAGCGATTATACATCGCTTCCATCCAGCCCTTTTCAGTGCGAGGTCCCTGATTCTGTCAATCGATTTATCTTACTATATTTCAATTACATACAGGAGGATCTTGTCACTCTTCCCCAGAGTGTGCTAATAATCTAAGACGTGGGCCGGACATCAGGCCCGGCCGAAAAGTTTCGGTATCAACCCTAACGACAGTCGATTGGAGGCAACAAGGTCATGGTGAACATTCGTCCGCTCTACGACCGAATCGTGGTGAAGAGGATCGAGGAGCAGGAGACCGTCCGTGGCGGCATCATCATCCCTGATTCGGCGAAGGAAAAGCCGCAGGAAGGTGAAGTCATTGCCGTGGGTCACGGCAAGCGCATGGATGACGGCAAGCTGATTCCGCTGGACGTGAAGGCGGGCGACCGCATCCTGTTCGGCAAGTACTCCGGCAGCGACATCAAGCTCGACGGCGAAGAGTATCTGATCATGCGGGAGGACGAAGTCCTCGGCGTGCTGGATAGCGGCTCGAAGTAAGAGTCGGCATTCGAAGGAGGATTCATGGCGAAGTCGATTACCTATAGCGAGCAGGCGCGCCAAGCGATTCTGCGGGGCGTCAACCAGTTGGCTGACGCGGTGAAGGTCACGCTCGGTCCGAAGGGCCGCAACGTGGTTCTGGAGAAGAAGTTCGGCGGCCCCAACATCACCAAGGACGGTGTGACGGTGGCCAAGGAAATCGAGCTGAAGGATCCGCTCGAGAACATGGGCGCCCAGATGGTCCGCGAAGTGGCGTCGAAGACGTCCGACGTGGCGGGCGACGGCACGACGACGGCCACCATTCTGGCTCAATCGATCTTCCGCGAAGGCGTGAAGGCCGTGGCCGCCGGCGCCAACCCGATGGCCCTGAAGCGCGGTATCGAGCAGGCTGTCGAAGTTGTGGTCGAGAAGGTGAAGTCGTTCTCGAAGCCGGTAACGGGCGAGATGATCGCCCAGGTCGGCACGATTTCCGCCAACAGCGACCCGACCATCGGCAACATCATCGCCGAGGCGATGCAGAAGGTCGGCAAGGACGGCGTCATCACGGTCGAAGAGTCGAAGACGATGACGACCGAGCTGCAGACCGTGGACGGCATGCAGTTCGACCGCGGCTACCTGTCGCCCTACTTCGTGACCGACCCGGAGCGGATGGAGTGCGTGCTCGAGGATCCCTACATCCTGATCCACGAGAAGAAGATCAGCAACATGAAGGACCTGCTGCCGCTGCTCGAGCAGATCGCGCGCGCCGGCCGTCCGCTGCTGTTGATCGCCGAGGAAGTCGAGGGCGAGGCCCTGGCGACCCTGGTGGTGAACAAGCTGCGCGGCACGCTGAACGCCTGCGCGGTGAAGGCTCCTGGCTTCGGCGATCGCCGCAAGGCCATGCTCGAGGACATTGCGATCCTCACGGGCGGCAAGGCGATCATGGAAGAGACCGGCATCAAGCTCGAAGGCGTCCGCCTCGAGGATCTGGGCCGCGCGAAGCGCGTCACGGTGGACAAGGACAACACGACCCTCGTCGACGGGGCCGGTGAGGCGAAGTCGATTGAGGGCCGCATCAAGCAGCTCCGGGCGCAGATCGAAGAGACCACTTCGGATTACGATCGCGAGAAGCTGCAGGAGCGGCTGGCGAAGCTCGCCGGTGGCGTGGCGGTGATCAAGGTTGGCGCCGCGACCGAGACCGAAATGAAGGAAAAGAAGGCGCGCGTCGAGGACGCTCTGCACGCCACCCGCGCTGCTGTGGAGGAAGGCATCGTTCCCGGCGGCGGCGTGGCCCTGCTTCGGGCAGCCGCGGCAATCAGCGACCTGAAGCTCGACGGCGACGAGAAGATCGGCGCCGCCATCGTGCGTCGTTCCTGCGAGGAGCCCCTGCGCCAGATCGTGGGCAACGCGGGCTTCGAAGGCGCCATTGTCGTGGAGAAGGTGCGTGACAACACGAACGCGAACTTCGGCTACAACGCGGCGTCCGACAAGTACGAGGACCTGGTGGAAGCCGGTGTCATCGACCCGACCAAGGTCACGCGTTCCGCTCTGCAGAACGCTTCCTCGATTGCGTCGCTGATGCTCACCACCGAAGCCATGGTGGCCGAGATTCCGGAGAAGAAATCGGCTCCGGCGCCCGGCGGCGGCCACGGCCCCGACATGGAGTACTAAGCTTCGCTTCGGGACTTCCCGTTGTCAGCCCCGCCTCCCGGTTTACGGCGAGGCGGGGCTTTTTTGTTGTACACCGTCCGGGCGGCGGGCGCGTCAGGCAAGAGTACGGGCGTTCGCCTTTCGGTATAGTGGTCAGATAGTCTGGAGACAAGCCGGGTGAAGTATCTTTCGATTGGCATTCTTGCGGGTTTTCTACCTTTCCTCGTTCATGGTTCTCCGGCGCCGCAGCAGGCGCTGTCGGTCCTTCCGGCATGGTTCGAGCCGGACGGCGCGGGATACGTGTCCCGCGGGAGCGCCGGAAGCCTTCGGGTGACGGACGCCGGCGCCGTGTTCGCGTCCGGCGCGGCGGTAGCCGCCATGCGTCTTTCCGGCGGGTCGGCTGCTTCTTTGGAAGGGGCTGAACTGTTGCCTTCGCGGTCCGCTTCGATCCTTGGACCGGACCCATCGGCCTGGAAGAACGGGATCCCCCACTTCCGCCGCGTCCGTGCGTCCGCCGTGTATCCCGGCATCGATCTCGAATACTACGTGAATGGCCGGGAGCTCGAGTTCGACTTCCTCGTGGCGCCCGGGGCCGATCCGGACCGCATCGCCCTGGGCTTCGAAGGGGCGAGCCGCCTGTCCATCGCCGCGGACGGGGCCCTGGCTTTGGAGACCCCTGGCGGTACGCTCGCCCTGAAGGCGCCGGTGGCCTATCAACTGCGGAACGGGATCAGGCGGGGCGTCGATGCCCGGTACACCCTCGATGGGGGACATGTCCGTTTCGCATTGGGCTCCTACGATCCGTCGCTCCCGCTGGTGATTGACCCGATCTTTCATATTGGCTTCGTCGGCGGCGACCAGACCGAAGAAACCTACGCGGCGGCGGTCGATCCGGCGGGGGGACTCTGGCTGGCCGGCGCCTCTTCGTCCCAGGTGGATCGTCCGCTGCAGTTCGCCGCGATCCAGGACGAACCCGCCGGACGGCGGGACGCGTACCTGGCGAAGTTTGTCCCTGAGCCCGACGGAAGCCTTCGCTTCGCTTACTGGACGCACTTCGGAGGGAGTTCCGATGACATTGCCACGTCCATGACAATCGATGCCGCCGGGTTCATCTACCTGGGAGGTATCACGCGGTCCCGGGACCTGCCCCGGTTTGGCGGCGCCACCCCGGACTTCGGCGGCGAGTGGGACGCGTTCGTGGCCAAGCTCAGACCTGAGGATCTGGACGGCGAAGTGGTCTGGTTCGTTGGCGTTTACGGCGGCCCGGGTTCGGAGAGTGGCGCACGCGTGGCCCACGGTCCGGGCGAACGCATCTACCTTGCCGGCACGACGGACTCCGGAGAACTGCCCGGCGTTGGGGATGGATCGCTACAGTGCTGCAACCGCGGCGGGCGCGAGATCTTCGTCGCCAAGTTTGACCCGAACGCGGGCGACGCCCTGGAATACGCAACGTTCTTCGGCGGCTCGCGGGCTGACGATGTCGCGGGAATCGCCGTGGACGATGAAGAGCTGGTCTACCTGGCCGGGCAGACTGCCTCTGAGGACTTCCCGGTCACCTACGAAGGGGACTTCGACCGCTCCAACGGCGCGCTCGACCTGTTTGTCAGCCAACTCGACGTGCGCAAGCCTGGACTCGATGCGCTGCTGGTATCGTTCTACGCCGGCGGCACGGGCGCTGACTTTGCGAAGGCGATGGTGCGGGATCCCGAAAGCGGCCGCATCTGGGTGGCAGGGCACTCGCTGTCGCAGGAGTTGCCCGCGACTCCAACCGCCCACCGCACGCGATCCGCCGGTGCGGCTGACGTGATCCTGATGGGCTTCGATTTCAATCGTCCTCCTGAGGATGCGCTCATTTACTCGACGTTCCTCGGCGGCGCAAGGACGGATGTCTGCTACGGCATGGCTGCTGCTCCGGGCGGCCGTCTGCTCCTGACCGGGTACACGACGTCGACGGATTTTCCTTTCGTCGACAATCAGACTGACCCTGCTCCGGGCGGCAATATCGATGGATTCCTGACGCTCATCGACCCTGAACGCGGAGGCGCGGACGGCTTGGTTCTTTCCCGCCTCTTTGGCGGCGCCCTGACCGACGTGCCGCTGGCCGCCGCCGCGGATGCGGCGGGGAACCTGTACTCGGCCGGGGTGACCACTTCGCGGGATCTGCCGGTAACCGATGGGAGCTCGAAGCGGACCCTGCCGGGCGCCAACCAGAGTTTCGTGCTGCGCGCCGCGGCCCCTGAGCCGGCGCCGTAGAACAGGAGTAAGATCGTACAGGAGCTTTCTGCGAAGTTAGTGACCGGTTTCTTATTTTGATCCAATGCTCATCGACCGGGGTCCGGCTCGATCAATGCGCTGGTGAGCAGGCTCCGGCGGCGCAGGCCGCCATGGAGAAGCCTAAAGGCGCTCGGAGGACACCCAATCCAGTACACAAGCTGGGGTCAATGACGGAAGCCGGCACGGCCCAGCGGTTGGCTCATTCGAGAGTCACGATGGAAGGGAAGCGCGGCCTGAACGGGCTGGAGGCGCTGGCGCTGGCGGGCGCAGTGGTGGTTGCTGTCTGCGCCCTGATCCTTGTTTTCGCCTACCGCCCGTTCTGATCGAGCAGGCGGCGCGCCAGTTCCAGAGCTTCCTCGCGCCGCGACACCCGGCTCTCCAGTTGCGCGTCTTCGACTGCCGCCAGCACCTCCCGGAACCGCGGCCCCGGCGCATAGCCCATCGCGATCAGATCCCCGCCTCGGACCAGCGGCGGAGGGCGCAATTCTTCCGCCTCAAGTTCACCCAGCCTCCGCCGTAGCGCCTCGTAGGTGCCCAGGTTGCGGTGACTCGACAGGCAATCCAGCCGGTGGAGCTCCAGCAGTTCCTCGAAGTGAGGCTCGCGCAAGAAGCGCCGCAGGGTGCTCTCGCGCATGCGGGGGACATCGATAAAGCGCAGGTGTTCGGCGACGAGCGTGTCCACGCGCTGGACGACCGCTCCCGGCGCCCGCAGGCGGGTCAGGATCTCCACGGCGATGCGCGCGCCCACTGTGGCGTGCCCGTCGAAACGGATGCGCTCCGCCACCCGGAATGTCGGCGGCTTGCCGACATCGTGGAGCAGGATCCCCCAAGCCAGGGATAGCGAGGGGTTCTCCATCGCTCCGAGCATCAGCAGGGTGTGTGTCCAGACGTCGCCTTCGGGGTGGAACTGGGGCGGTTGCGCCACGCCCCGCATCGCTGCTACTTCCGGCAGGACGGTGTCGAGCAGCCCAAGTGTATTCAGCCATTCGAAACCCGGACGCGCCCCGCCCTCGGTGAGGATGCGGTCGAGTTCGGCGCGGGTCCGCTCGGGCGCCACCGTCAACAGTCCCTGCCGGGACTCCTGGATGGCAGTTGCTGTTCGAGGCTCGATGGTGAAGCCCAGCCGCGCCGCGAACCGGACGGCCCGCAGCAGGCGCAGGTGGTCCTCGGCAAAGCGCGCCGCGGGATCGCCGATGGCGCGAACGACGCCCTGTGCCAGGTCCTGGCGTCCGCCGGCGAAATCGAGAATCTCGCCGGTTGCCGGGTCGAGGAACAGGGCGTTGATCGTGAAATCGCGACGCAAGGCGTCGGCGCGCGGGTCCGTTTCGAAGCGCACCGAGTCGGGGCGGCGGTGGTCGGAGTAGGGGCCGTCGCTGCGGAACGTCGCGACCTCGACCCGCGCGTCCCCGCGATGGACGGCGGCGACGCCGAAATGCGCGCCGACCAGGTGGCAGCCCGGAAACAGCGCCGCCACTTCGCCGGGCCGGGCGTCGGTGGCGATGTCGAAGTCCTCGACCGGACGCCCGAGGAGACGGTCGCGCACGCAGCCGCCCACCAGGAATGCCTGCCGCCCGTTCCGGCGCAGGACGCGGCATATTTCGTGCGCCAGTTCTTCGTTGCTCACCTGCTCCGATTCTCGCATCTGCGTTCAATGGCGGATAATAACTGGATGACAAGGCGGACATGGCTGGCGATGGCGGGTGCGGGGCTGGCGTCGGGTGCCGCCGGCGGGTATCCGGTGCTGATCTTCTCGAAGCACCTGCATTGGACCAAAGATTACCGGGAGATGGCACAGGTTGCCCGCGACCTCGGATTCGACGGCATCGATCTGACGGTGCGTCCGGGCGGCCACGTCGAGCCGGAGCGGGTTGCTGAGGATCTTCCCAAGGCCGTCGAAGCCGCCAGGGCCGCTGGCCTCATCGTGCCGATGATCACGTCGGGGATCGTCGATGCGTCCACGCCTCACGCGGAGGTGGTCCTCAAGACCGCCAGCGCCCTCGGCATTCGTGACTACCGCTGGGGGGGGTTCCGGTTCACCCCCGATGGCTCCATCACGAAAGAACTGGACGCGTTGCAGCCGAAAGTCGCGGCGCTTGAGCAGCTCAACGACCGCTACGGCATGTCGGCGATGTATCACACCCACTCGGGGCCGAATCAGGTGGGCGCCGCCTTCTGGGACCTGTGGCTCCTGTTGCGCGACCGGAACCCGCGGCGTGTCGGCGTCAACTTCGACATCGGGCACGCAACGATTGAAGGCGGCTACGGGGACTGGGTCACCAGCCTGCGGCTTCTAGCGCCGTTCGTGCGGGGAACGGCCGTGAAGGACTTCCGCTGGGAACGCAACGCGTCGGGGGCGTGGCGGCCGCGGTGGTGCCCTATCGGTGAGGGGATGGTCGACTTCCCGCTCTATTTCCGTATGCTGCGCGCGGTCGGATTCCGGGGGCCGCTGCAGCTCCACTACGAGTACCCGGAGCTTGGCGGCGCCGACGGGGGACGCAAGCAATTGACGGCGCCGAAGGACCTGGTGCTGGCGGCCATGCGCCGCGACCTGGAAGCGGTTCGCGGCCTTCTCGTCAAGTCGGGCCTCGGGTAGTGATTTGCGGCCCCAGGCGAATTGAAGTACGCTCGGAAGCGAAACGCGAGAGGAGCCCTAAGACCCATGAGTCTGACACGACGCAGATTTCTCGAAACCACGGCGCTCGCCGGAGCGGCCGCCGGTTGCAAGACGGCCAACGGTAAACTGCCGTCGCGGGTCCTGGGCAGGACGGGCGCCCGCGTGACCATTTTGGCGATGGGCGGAGGCAGCCGCTTCCTCATGTACAAGGAGGAGGACAAAGCCCTCGAAGCACTCGAACGGGCCTTCGGTCTGGGCATCGGCTACATGGACACCGCGTACAACTACGGCAACGGTGTCAGCGAGGAGCGGGTCGGCAAGGCGCTCGAAGGACGCCGGAAAGAGATCTTCGTCGCCACCAAGATCGGAGCGCGCGATGGAGATGAGGCGCGGCGCATCCTCGAAGGCAGCCTGAAGCGGCTGCGCACCGATCAGGTCGACCTCATTCATATTCATTCTCTGACCGACGAAGAAGACCTGGCCAAAGTCGAGGCCAAGGGTGGCGTTCTCGAAACGCTCTACAAGCTGCGTGACGAGAAGATCACGCGTTTCATCGGGGTCACCAGCCACACCGATCCCGGCGTGCTGGCGCAGGCGCTGGAACGCCACGATTTCGACTGCACGCAGATGGCGCTGAATGCGGCTCTGGTCGGTATGACGAGCGGGCGGGGCAAGATGGTGATCAACCCCGACATGAAGCCGAGCTTCGAGTCGATCGCGCTGCCTGTGGCGACGCGCAAGAACCTCGGCGTGATCGCCATGAAGGTGTACGCGCAAGAAGACCTGATCGGCCAGGCCCCGCTCGACAAACTGCTGGCGTACTCGCTGTCATTGCCCGTGGCGACGGCGGTCGTCGGCATGCCGCAGCTTGGCTTCATCGAGGAAAACGTCTCGATGGCGCAGGCGTTCCGGCCTCTGGAGGCTGCTGAGATGAAGTCGCTCTCCGACGAGTTGTCGAGCCGCAACAAGGCGGCACTCGACCGCCGCTTCAGCCGCCACGCCGACGCTTAGACCGGTACGTCGCCAGGATTCGTTTCGCGCACGTCGGGGTGGTTCCAGTTGACCAGAATCACCGAGTAGTCGTTTGGTTCGCCCTTGCGCTTCTCGACGCGGATGGCGCCCACGCCGACCAGCGTCTGCACAAGCGCGCGGCGCTCGAACTCCGCCAGCAGCGGCATCTCGGCGCGGAGCTTGTGCAGGTATGGCGTCATCCAGACTTCGCTCTTGTCGCCAAAGTGCCGCAGCATCGCCTCGAGCGCCTGCTTCGTCTCCGGGTCGGCCACACGGTTGACTTCTTCGAAGTGGACTTTCGGTTGCGGTTTCGGCGGAACCGGAACCGGAGCCGCCGGCCGCGGAGGCTGTGCGGGCCTCGGATCGGGCGCCAGCAGGTGGACTCCGCCGGGCAAAAGCTGCGCCGCGTCGAGGAAGAACTCTTCGCCGACATTGGTCAGCAGGTCTCCCGACAGCGCACCGCGGAATGAGATCACGCGCACGGTCCGGGCGTGCTTCTTCAGGTGCTGGATGACGGGAATGTAGTCCCGGTCGCCGGCCACCAGCACGAACGTCCGGATCTCCTGCCTGGTGTAGAGCGTCTCGAGGGCGTCGATGCAGAGGCGCATGTCGGCCGCGTTTTTGTGATCGGTGCCGAGCACGTTGTGCGCCTCGACCCCGATCAGGTAGAGCGCTCCCTGCGCATTCTGCTCCATCCGCTCGAAATCGGCATAGGCATGGTTGATGATCACCTGTTCGCCGAACCGCTGCTGCAGCCGGAACCGCAGCTCGCGGATCATCTGGACGACGTAGTCGCCAGGGTCAGACCCGGCATCCAGGTGATTCTTTAAGTAGTAGAAAATGTTCTCGAAATCGACGAAGAGGGCCGCATACGCCGGCGCTGGCGCCATGAATCGAACGTACCACGGATACGCCGCGCGCCGCCGTGGTACAACTGGAGGTTTGAAGCTACGGGTGACCAATCCGGACCGCGGGACGACGCTGGCCGACCGGGCCGACATCGCGGACACGAGCGAGAAGCGCCGCCGTGGTCTGTTGCGCCATGAGAAGCTCGATCCGGGCGAAGGCCTGTGGATCGCTCCCTGCGAGGCGGTCCATAGCTTCGGGATGAAGTTTGCGATCGATGTCCTCTATCTCGACCGCAAGAAACGCGTGAAGAAGATTCGCCACACGATGGTCCCGCGGCGCCTCTCCGCGTGCCTGACGGCGTACTCCGTACTCGAACTGCCCGCCGGAACCGCCGAGGCGACCGGGACCCGTGCAGGCGACCAGCTTGTGTTCGAGAAGTACGACGAATAGGCACTGCGATCTCCCGCCGCAGCCTGCTATCCTGGCCAGTCATCCGGCGCGAAAAAGCGGTACGATAATATCGGCAGTGATGTCATATCATCTGTGATGTGAGATTCGTGCTGGACACTGACGTGGTGGTCGCAGCGATGCGGAGTCCATCCGGTGCTTCCGCCGCAATCCTTCGGACAGCGCGCGAAGGAGCGGTGACGCTGCTGATGACCGTGCCGCTTGAGATGAAGTACGAAGCGGTATGCCGCCGGCCGGAACACCGCTTAGCGGCGGGTCTGTCTGGGCGCCGGGTGGATATTTTCTTGGATGCCGTGATCGCCATGGCCGAGCCGGTGGAGACGCATTTCCTTTGGCGGCCACAGTTACGGGATCCAAACGACGAACTGGTGCTGGAAGCGGCGATCAATGGCCGGGCCGACATCTTGACGACGTTCAATCTGAAGGACTTTGGAATCGTTGCGGCGCGATTCGGCGTGGCGGTTCTCCGTCCGCGAGAAGCGTTAGTGAGGATCAGGACATGAAAGAAACGCGCACGTATCCGTTGCGGTTGCCGCGATCGCTCAAAGAGGCGGCTGAGCGGCTGAGCCGGGAAGACCGGACCAGCCTGAACCAGTTCGTCGTGACCGCGGTGGCGGAGAAGGTCTCGGCGATGCAGACGGCAGAGTACTTTTCAGAGCGGCGTGCGCGGGCGGATTTCGCCGCTTTCGACAAGATCATGCGACGGCAGGGCGGATCCGCACCGCGCGAGGACGACACGGTACCCGACAGCAAGCCCCGTGCCCGCCGCGCAAGGCAGCCGGCGCGTCCGAAGTAGGCCCCGCTACGGTTTCCCGGCGCGGCGGTAGCGATACTCGCTGACCGCCTCTTCGCCGCCCTGTGGCCGCTCCAAGGTGGCGACCAGTTCATCCCCTTCCAGGCGGTACGTCAGCTTCGCCGGAGCCAGGCGATCGTCGAAACGGCGGAGCACCAGCAGTCCGGCCGAGACCTCCTCGACGGCCCAGCGCATCGGTTTCTCCCGGTCTTCCAGGGCCAGCAGGCCTGCGCGGAAGTGGCGCAGATACACGACGGCTCCGCCGATGCTGTCTTCGGCCGAGAACAGCTCGAAGAAGACGACCCGTCCCTCCTGAAGCATGCGGAACATTCCTGTCATGTTCCCCTGCTCCGGCGCCGTCCAGACTTCTTCGATCACTGCTCCGCCGCGCTCGGCCCGCCAGTGGCCGGCAAGCCACCCGAGGTCCGCCACGACCGGCTCGGCCCACAGAGCCGGCGCGGCAAGGAGTACGCAAAACCATCGTTTCATTGGGGGTCTCCAGCGGTCTTCAGCAGGACTTTCACGCCGTCGAGGCACAGCCGGGCGGCGTGCCGGGACTCGGCCGCAAGGCCGCCGACGGCCTCTTCGATCTCTTCCGCCGTCAGCCGAGCCGCCTCCGCGGCAGTCCGTCCGGTCAGCCACTCGGTCACCGCGCTGCCGGTGGCGATGGACGCCGTGCAACCCCGCGTGCGGTAGGCGGCCTCGGCGATCCGTCCGTTCTCGAACCGCGCGGACAGCCGGAAAATATCTCCGCACACCGGATTCGACACTTCGACTGTCACGGCTGGGGGCGGCAATTCCCCCACGTGCCTTGGATTCCTGAAATGATCCAGCAGCTTCTCGGCGAGCATTTGTGCTCCAATAGTACCTCAGCCAGGCACGATGAAACTCGATTCCCGTTCTGTTCGCTGCCCGGATTTTCAGGAGCTTTCGCCCGCCAATTGGCTCAACTCATCGCCGCTTGCGATGGGGGAGCTGCGCGGGCGCGTCGTGCTCGTCGATTTCTGGGATTACACCTGCATCAATTGCATCCGGTCGCTCGCCTACATCCGTGGGTGGCAGGAGCGCTACGCCGCTTCCGGGCTCACGGTCATCGGCGTTCACACTCCGGAGTTCGCCTTCGCGCGCGATGCCGCCGCCGTGCGGCGCGGTCTAGACGAACTGCGCGTCACCTACCCGGTCGTTCTCGATAACGACACCCGGATCTGGAAGGCGTTCGCCAACCGAGCCTGGCCCTCCCGCTACCTCGTCGACGGTTCCGGATACCTCCGGCACCGCCGGTCGGGCGAAGGCGGCTATCAGGAGACGGAGCGCGCCATTCGCCACTTGCTTGGACAAGACGAGGATGACACGCCGCTGATTGCCGAAGCGGCTGTCCCCAGTGACGAGGCGACGCCGGAGCTGTATCTCGGGTGGAAGCGCGGTCAGCCCGCCAACGAAGGAGGATTCGCCGCCGAGCAGTGCTCCCGGTACGATCTGCCCGACCACCTGACGCTGTTTGACGACGGCGTGGAACTCGGCGGCCTCTGGGTGTCGCGCGAGGAATACTGCCAGGTGGCCGGTTCCGGCCCGGACGATCCCTCGCGGCTCCGTGTCAACTATTGCGCCCGCGGCGTGCACCTGGTGGCGGCTCCCGCCGACGATGGCCTGCCCGGACGCCTCGGCATCACCGCGGCGCCCGAGCTCTACGGAGACGACGTCCAGCAGGGAGGCTTCATCGACGTCACCCGGCCCAGGCTCTACTCGCTGATTACCTGCGAGGAGAATCACCTCGGGATGTTCGAACTGGTGAGCGCTTCGCGCGGGCTCCGCCTGTACGCGCTTTCGTTCACGCCATGACGACGGTCGCCGCCGGCATCCTGCGCCGCAACGGGGAGGTTTTGATCTGCCGCCGCGCCCCGGGCTCCTCCCATGCGGGAAAGTGGGAGTTCCCCGGGGGGAAGGTGGATGGAGCCGAAACACCAGCAGAAGCGCTCGTGCGCGAACTGGACGAAGAACTCGGCATCGTGGCGTCAGGGCTCGCCGAGATCGACAGGTACCCGTTCGCCTACCCCGGCCGTGTGCCGATCCTGCTGGTCTTCTTCGACGTCGGGTCGTTTTCCGGGGAGCCCGAGAACCGGGTATTCGGCGAGATCCGGTGGGCGCGGCCGGAGACCTTCGGTCAGTTCGATTTCCTCGAAGGCGACGCACCACTCCTGCTGAGCCACTTCGGCATCCGCCCGCCGGGCATGGCATGATGAAAGGGATATGCTGGATGCACGCTGTTATCTCTTTCCCGTCCTCTTTCTCGTACTTGTGAGTCTGGCGCCGGCGGCCGAAATCGAGGAACGCCACCTCCGGATGTTCGCGCCGCTACCCAAGGATATGCCTTCGGCGGAGAACCCGTTCACGCCGGAGAAAATCGACCTTGGCCGCATGCTGTATTACGAAAAGAGGCTTTCCAAATCACACACGATCGCCTGCAATTCGTGCCATTTGCTGGACCAGTACGGCGCCGATGGCAAGGCCACGTCGGCCGGTTTCCGCGACAAGACGGGCGACCGCAATTCCCCCACTGTCTACAACGCCGCCGGGCATATCGCGCAGTTCTGGGACGGCCGCGCCAAGACCGTCGAAGAGCAGGCCAAGGGCCCGGTGATGAACCCGGTCGAGATGGCCATGCCGTCCGAGAAATTCGTCCTGGAAGTGCTCAAGTCGATCCCCGGCTACCGCAAGTCGTTCGCCAAGGCTTTCCCGGGCGAAGCCGATCCCGTGACCTTCGACAACTTCGCCCTGGCCGTGGCGGCATTCGAGCGCAAGCTCACCACCCCTTCCCGCTGGGACAAGTTTCTGGCCGGCGATCAGCGCGCCCTGACCGAGGCGGAAAAGCAGGGATTCGTCACCTTTGTCGACACCGGTTGCGCCACCTGCCACAACGGCCCGTACGTCGGCGGTTCGATGTTCCAGAAGCTCGGCCTGGTGAAGGCCTGGCCGGACCGTTCGGACCTCGGCCGGGCGAAGGTCACGGGCAAAGCGGAAGACGAGCTGGTGTTCAAGGTGCCTTCGCTGCGCAACATCGAGAAGACCGGGCCGTATTATCACGATGGCAAGGTCGCAACGCTTGAACAAGCCGTCAAGCTGATGGCTGAATATGAACTCGGAAGAACGATCAGCGACGCGGATACCGCTTCCATCGTGACGTGGCTCAAGAGCCTGACCGGCGAGATCCCCTGGAAGTACATCAAGGAGCCGAAGCTTCCCAAGGGTTCGGCGGCGACACCAAAGCCGGACCTCAGCGAGTAGCCGCGCCGCTATAATGGCGCCTGATGCGATGCGCCCTGATCTGCCTCCTGTCCACGGCCGCGCTGTGGGGACAATCCGGTTCTGTCAGGACGCCGCTCGGGCTGACGCGCGACGCCCGTCCCATCGAGGCGCTGCTGCCTCCCGGTTGGTCGGACGTGACTTCCGAGAAGGCGCGGATTCTTCTCGTTGCCGGTCTTGACGGACCCTCCGCCGCCAGCCGCCTCGTGGAAGATGAACTGGCGTGGTTCAGCAACTCCAGCGAGCGCGCCGCCTACACGATCGCCGCGGTAGCACTGGCGAATCCCGGTGGGACGTCCTGGCCGCAGTTTCCGCCGCCAGGCGACGCGTACCAGAAGCGCCACGGCCGTGAGGCGCACTACCTGTGGCGCTGGATCGGGCTGCAGGCGCCGGACCTCGTGGTCGAGATCCGGACCGGCCCGCAGCAAGGCTGGGAGGCGGTTGCTTCACTCAAGAAGCTGCTGCCGTTCACACGCCCGCTCGACGATCCGGGCGAACTGGTGGCTGCGCTGCCCGCGGCCGCGCCCGCGGAAGTGGGAACGATTCCAGCGCTGCGCGCGACTGTCCGGGGTCCTGGCGGGCTGGCGGCCCTGCTCCGGGAACTGCGGCGGGCGCGCTTCCAGGCTCCGTCGCCGGCCCGGGCCGAACTGCGCCGGCGCGAGGCGCTCTCCCCCGCGGAGGTCGCGCGGCAACTCGCCGCTGTCTATGGACATGAGTTGCCCGATGCCGTCTACATTCCGGCTGTCGCGCTGATAGGGCGGCTCCGATTGGGGGCTCAGGCGGATGTGGAGCGCATCGTGGCGCCTTACGTCTCCGGCGAGCGGCGCGCCCTGCCAGAGCGCGTCACCGGCAGCCACTTGTCCGGTCACCTGGTCTTTGCCGAGCTGGCGCGCCGGACGAGCAATCCACGGTACGCCGAACTGGTGCGCGCCGCGGCCGACCTTGGCTTTGACGGATCCGGGCAGCCGCTCGAAGCCATGCCCGCGCACCTCGAGATGAGCGATGCGGTGTTCATGGGCGGGCCGGTCCTGGCGGCGGCGGGCGCTCTCACCGGTGAGAGACGCTACTTCGACCAGTGCGTACGCCACATCCAGTTCATGTTGAAGCTGACGCGCCGCGCCGACGGCCTGCACCGCCACTCGCCGCTCGATGAAGCAGCGTGGGGCCGCGGCAACGCGTTCGTACTGCTCGGGCTGGCGCTGAGCTTGCGCGACCTTCCGGCCGACCACCCCGGTACGGGCCCGCTGCTGGCTGCGTACCGCGAACTGGCCGCGTCGCTGCTGCGGCACCAGGACGGGTCCGGCTTGTGGCGCCAGGTCGTGGACGTGCCGGGCAGTTATCCAGAGCTGTCCGCCACCTCGATGATCGCGGTCGCCTTGTTGCACGGCATGCGCGGCGGCTGGATCGGGGTGGACGAGTATCAGCCCGCGGTCGGTCGCGCGTGGGCCGGGGTGCGGCGGAGGATCGGCCCCGAAGGACGGCTCGTCGATGTCTGCACCGGCACCGGGAAGCAAACGAGCCTCGACGAGTACCTGGAGCGGACGGCCATCCTCGGAACGGATCCCCGCGGCGGAGCCATGGCGCTGCTGTTCGCTACCGAGTTGCAGGCACAGTGATCTGGACAAACAAGGCGGCGAGGCTGCGGCGCTTCGGCCCGTCGAGCAGATCGGCCAAGGTGTGCCGGTTCAGTTCCGCGAGAAACGCTTCGAGCGCTTCGTAGAGGCGCCGTTTCAAGGTGCAGGCGGACACGATGGGGCACGTGTTCGTCGTTTCGTCGAAGCACTCGACCAGGCGCAGGCTCGGTTCGGCGTCCCGCACGACGTCTCCGAGCCGGATGCGGCCCGGATCCCGCGCCAGAACCGCGCCTCCAGAGCGCCCCGGCGTCACCCGGACATATCCATGTTCAGCCAGGGTCTGGACAACGCGCACGAGATGATTTCTGGAGATCCCGTAGGCGGCGCTCACCCGCTGAGTGGAAATGACCTGGCCAGGATGCGTGCCGAGGTAGAGGAGTACGCGCAACGCGTAGTCAGCGTGAAGACTGAGTTGCACCTGATCCAATTACAGCACGCCGCGGGGGCTACGTTATGTCGCCGAAGGCAGGAACGCGTCGGCGTAAATGTCGCGCGATGCGATGCCCGCCAGGAACAGCTTCTTCCTGAGCGACCCCACCAGAGCCGGATCGCCGCAGAGGAAGCCGCGCCATCCGTCGAGATTGGGGAAGCGGCGGAGGATGAGCTGGTCGATCGGTCCGCTCACTGCGTCGCCGGCATCAGGAGCTTCAAGGACCGACGCTGTGTACTCGAGATTCGCGTGGGCCGCGGCCAGACGGGTCAAATGGTCGTGCAAGTACAACCCATCGCGGCGGACCGCGCCGTGAAACAACTGGATCGGACCCCGGTGGCCGTTCCTCAGCGCATCGCGGACAATGCCGTACAACGGCGCCAATCCTGTCCCGGTACCGACGAGAATCATCGGCTGGTCCTCGCGACCCGGAACGTAGAAGCATTCGCCGGAGGGACCGAGGAGGCTGACGGGTGTGCCCGCTCCCGCCTCGGTGGAAAGCCACCCGCTCATGCGCCCATTCGGAATCCGCCTGACGTGCAATTCGATTTCGCCCTCCTCCGGGAGACTGGCAATCGAATAGCTACGCGCGAGCTGGCAGTCCCGAACCAGCGTCACGTATTGCCCGGCCCGGAACTCGAACGGCGCGCCGCAACGGAGCCGTACCCGCAGCACGTCATCGGCGAGTCTGTCGAGAGAGGTAATGGTGGCCGGCACCTCGGCGTCGTCCTCCGCCGCGGCAACTTCCAGATCGCTGTCCGGGTGGCACACACAGGCGAGGAAATAGCCGCGCGCCTTCCACGAATCCTTCAGCCCGGTCTGAGCCTTGGCCGGGACGGCGCCATCCACAGCCCGCATCATGCAGGAACCGCAACTGCCCGCCTTACATGAATGGCGCGCCGGAACACCGGCGCGCAACAGGGCATCGAGGACGGATTCGCTCTCCCGAAGCTCGTAGAGGCGATCCCCGTAACGAATCGCCGCCATTAGCGGCCCAGGACGTCGTTTCGTGTGGATTCGGCAATCGCGGCGACCTGGCCGATCAGGTCCTCTCCAGCACCCATTTCCCGGAGGGTCGATCCGAGCAACTCGATGATGGCATCGACGTGGGAATCGTCGAGGCCCATCTTCAGCAGGTGTGCGTGTCCGTCGCGCATATCCTTGCCGGTGTAATTGTGAGGCCCGCCGAATGCCATGGTCAGAAAGGCTTTCTGCTTGGCGCGCTGGCGATCCATGTCGACGCCGTCAAAGAAGCGGGACACGCGGTCATCTGTGAGGACCTTGCGATAGAAGCGGTCCACCGCGGCCTCAACCGCATCCGCGCCGCCGAGTTGTTCGAAGAGAGAAGACGAATTCATAAGATGCATTTAGAATGCATCGTTTTCAATGCCGTGTCAAACGTGGCGCTTATTCCGCTCTGGACAGCCGCAGGCGGATCGGGCGGGTTGCCCCCAGGTACTCGAGTTCAAAGGCGCCGCCGGCCACGGGACCGAGCGCCGGGGCGAAGTACAGGTATCCGGCCACAGGCTTGCCCGCGGCTCCTTCCGGCAGCGCGGAGTCCGTCACCAAGCTGGACGGCGCGGGGGCCATCGGGCCGTTCTGCCTGACCTGTGCCTCGCGTACGGTGGTGATCAGCACACCGCCGTCCCGCTCGCTCGCGAAGGACACCGGAGCCGGACCGGTCGGCGGAGTGACGGCAGCCCTGGGCATTGCGGAGGCGGAGACAGGCAGGACGCGCAAGCGTCCCTCGTCAGCGTACAGCACGAAGTCCGCAGCCGTCACCCGCAGGTCTCCGTCGCCCGGGTAGACGCCCACTTCCGCGACAACCCAGGCTGTGCTCAAGCCCATGCGCCGTGTTTCATCCAGGGAAAGCAGGCGGACCCCAAGTCCGATGCCGTCCCGGTATGCGGCAGCCCCGTAGTCTGTCGCGCTCCGCAGGGGCTGCTTTCCCGAAGCTTCCGCGGCTGCCAAAGGCAACGCGGCGATCACTGCAACCAGCAGGCCGGCAGCAATTTTCATCGTTCTTCCCTCGACCCCTATCATAGTCTCCCGTGCGCCGCTTCGGGCGGCGGGACGAGAGTTGCCTGCCGCAGTTGCCGGGGCGTGATGTCCAACTCCCAGCAGATGTCGCAAAGCATCCGCTTCGGGCAATAGTCCTTCCAGCAGCCGACTGGGCCCAGTTGCGCCAGGAAGAGGCGCGCCGCGTGATCGGTGGTACGACCCTTGATGAGCAGCAGGTCGCCCGCCCGCAACTCAAGACGCAGAAACTCGGCGGCGGGGCGCAACGCCGGAAATGCATGCACTTGTTCCGCTGCCATGCCTTGGTCAATCGCGCGTCGCCGTCCATACTCCGCCATCTCGCCCACCAGCACCAGCACCTCCGCCGCGCGCGGGGCAATCCGGGCCAGATACTTCAGCCGCTGCTTCCGGTTCCCACCAAAGTCCGACAGGTCGGTGATCGCGAGCACGCGCCGAGGTGCGGCCGCCTGTTCCAGCACGCGCAGCGACGTCTCGACGGTGTCGATCGACGCATTGTAATCGTCCCGCAGCACAATTGCGCCATTGGGCAGCCGCACAGGCTGTAAACGCCCGGGAAACGGCTCGGCCGCGCGGATGGCGCTCGCCGCCTTGCCGATCTCCACACCAAGCCCGGCCGCGGCCGCAAGCGCCGCCAGGACCGCGGTCAGCCAGTGCGTTCCGACGAATTGGGTGAAGATGCGGCGGTCGCCGCCTGCATGATGGAGTGTGAACGACAGCCGGTCCGGCCAGAGCGACGTAGCATCGCTCGCGCGAAGGTCGCAGCCCGAAGCGGTTCCGACGCGCAGCACCCGCCCGCCACGCGCCGTCATGCGGCGCACGAGCGGATCGTCGCCATTCAACACGGCGAGGCCGCCGGGACGGAGTGCGTGCAGCAGGATTTCCTTCTCTGCCGCGTGTTGTTCGAGGCTCTCGTAGGCAGTCGAGTGCGTCTTCAGGACGTTCAAGACAAGGACGGCGTCGGGACGCACCAGGCGCGCGGAGCGGCGCATGGTTCCCGGCGCTCCCGCCGCCACTTCGAGCACGGCATAGCGGTGCCAAGGCCGGACACGAAGCAGGTTCAAGGCAACCGCTCCGGTTGCGTTCTGGTTCCGGAACGAACGGAAAGTCCTGCCATGCGTCGAGAGGATCACGGCGAGGCATTCTTTCGTCGTTGTCTTGGCCAGACTGCCGGTGACCGCGATGAACGTGGTGCGGAGCAACAGCCGCCGCCAGACGTAGGCGGTCCAATAGGACACAGGCCGCAACGCGCGGACGACAGGCCCCAGGAGCGCCTGGCGGATCCAGTATTCGACGCGGCCCCTTCGGATCATGGCCCATGTATTCTAGAGGAATCCGTATGCGTTGTGTCTGGCGCGTGGCAATCGCAGTGGGTGTTGTGCTGCTTCCGGCGGCAGGGCAGGAACCGGGCTACACGTTCGATCGCGCACAGCAATTCCTCAAGACCTATTGCCAGGCGTGCCATGAGGGCGGTTCCGCGGTCGCGGGTGTACGCCTGGACCGCTTCGCGGCGCCGGCCAGCCTGCGGACGGAGGCGCACCGGTGGAGCCGTCTGGCGATCCGCGTGCGAAATGGCGAGATGCCACCGAAGGGCTCGCCCGCGCCGGATCTCGACGCACGCGAAGCGTTCACCGGTTGGGTGGAAGCGGCGTTGCGCAGAGAGGCGTGCGCCGGCGGCATGACACCCGGACCTGCGCCCATCCGCCGTCTCAATCGTGATGAGTACACGGCGACCCTGCGCGACCTTCTCGACATCCATCTCGACGTGGGGCAGAGTTTGCCGGCCGACGGCGCCGGCGGCGAGGGCTTCGACAACGCTGCCGAAACGTTGTTCCTGTCCCCGCTGCATTCGGAGAAGTACCTCGAAGCCGCGCGTTTTGCGATGGACTTCGCCGCCAAGGAATACAAGTCGCGCGCCCGAATCCTGATCGCGGCGCCCGGCGACGGCATCAGCCCGGATCAGGCCGCGCGCCGTATTCTCGAAGCGTTCCTGCCCCGCGCGTTCCGGCGTCCCGTGGAGGCGAGCGACCTCGAGCCCTACATGGCGCTCTTCCGCGCGGCGCGCGAACAGGATCCGGCCTTCGAGCCCGCGATTCTCTTTGCGCTACGCGGTGCACTCGTGTCGCCGCTGTTCCTGTTTCGCGCGGAGCCGCCCAACTCCGGGTCCGAAGCGCGCCGTCTGGATCAATACGCGCTGGCCTCGCGCCTGTCGTACTTTCTGTGGGGCAGCATGCCGGACGAATTGCTGTTCGATATCGCGGCGGAGGGCAAGCTGCATGAACCCGCGGTGGTCCGGGCGATGGCCGGGCGGATGCTGCGCAACGACAAGTCATTGAACTTTGTGCAGCGCTTCGTCGAGCAGTGGCTTCGCACGCGAGAGCTGACGGCCGGCCACGAGCCGGACGCACAACTGTTCCCCGAGTATGTCCGGGATGAGGAATTGCGCTCGGACATCCGTCTGCAGCCGGTCCTGTTTCTGCGCGAGTTGTTGATGCGGGATGAGTCGCTGCTGCACCTGATCGATTCGCGCTACACGATCGGCACGAGCAATCTCGCCAAGTTTTTCGGGTTCGAGATGCCGTTGAACCCCGGGCGCCGGAAACAGCCGCAGTGGGTGGAACTGCCGGAGGGCACGAACCGCGGCGGCCTGATGGGGATGCCCGCGGTGCTGACGGTGTCGTCGTACCCCTACCGCACAAGCCCTGTCCTGCGCGGGACCTGGGTGATGGATGCGATTCTCGGGACGCCGCCCCCGCCGCCGCCCGCCGACGTGCCGCCGCTCGAAGAAATCGCGGCGGGCGCGCCGCCGAAGTCCGTGCGTGAGAGGCTGACGCAGCACCGCGCCAATCCCGTTTGCGCAAGCTGCCACAGCCGGATCGACCCGATCGGCTTCGCGCTCGAAAACTACGACGCAATCGGGCGATGGCGAGACGAGGATGGCGGCAAGCCGGTCGACAACTCCGGCGAGATGCCTGACGGCCGCAAGTTTCACGGTCCGGACCAGCTCAAAACGATCCTGATGGATCATAAGGACCTGTTTGTGCGCAACCTGGCGGCGAAGATGCTCGGCTACGCGCTCGGCCGCGGTTTGACCCTGGCGGACTCGTGTACGGTGGATGCGATCGTCGCGGAAGTGAGAGAGAATAACTACCGTGCGCAGTCGCTCATCGAAGCGATCGTGCTGAGCGTTCCGTTCCAATACCAGGCCGGAGCGGCCCGGAAGGAGTGAACCTTGAAGACTCACACGCTTTCCCGCAGAACCATGCTCCGGGGACTGGGCGTCAGTCTCAGCCTCCCGTGGCTGGAGGCGATGGCCTCGACCGCGCAACCGGCGCGTCCCGTGCGCATGGCCATGCTCTACCTGCCGAATGGCGTCAATGTGAGCGCCTGGACCCCTGAAGGTACGGGCCACGACTTCCAGCTTTCCCAATCGTTGCAGCCGCTGACCCCGCTCAAGGACAAGGTCGTTGTGCTCAGCAACCTCTGGAACGAAGCGTCCAAGGGCGGCGATGGCCACTACGTGAAAGAGTCGGCGATCCTCACCTGCACCACGATCAAGAAGACCCCGGGCGCGGACATGGCGAACGGTGTCTCGATGGATCAGGTGGCGGCGAAGCGCGCGGGCCATCAGACGCCGCTGCCGTCGCTGGAACTGGGCGTGGCGCCGGTGGCGGTTGGCGTCGACGCCGTGGTCGGCTACACGCGGATCTACGGTTCGCACATTTCGTGGAGCACGCCGACGACGCCGCTAGCGCGTGAGATCAATCCGCGGTCTGTCTACGAGCGGCTGTTCCGCGCGACCGAGGGGCTGGGCGCGGATTCGGCAAAAATGGACGCGCTGCTGCTGGACCGCGTCCTCGACGACGCCAAACGCCTTCGGGGGCGGGTGGGCTCGGCCGATCAGCAACGTCTGGACGAATACCTCTCGGTGATGCGCTCGCTCGAAGAGCGGGTGCAGCGCGCCGGCAGCGGAGAGCGCCGTCAGTGGCGGCCCCTCGCTTCGATCGATCCCAAGGCGGCGCCCACGGATCGTCCCGGCGACCACACTGAGCACGTCAGACTCATGCTGGACATGATGGCGATCGCGTTCCAGAGCGACGCCACCCGGATCAGCACGTTCATGTTCGGGAATGCGGTGAGCAACGTCAGCTTCCGCTTCCTGGAAGGTGTGAGCGCCGGCCACCACGACGTTTCTCACCACCAGAAGGACCCCGACAAGCTGCGGCAGTACGAGATCATCACCCGCTGGCACATCGAACAATACGCCTACCTGCTGCGCAAGCTCGACGGCATGAAGGAGGGCGATTCGACAGTGCTCGACAATTCGATGATCCTGTTCGGCTCGGCGTTGAGCGACGGCGACCGCCACGATCCACACCGCCTGCCGCTAGTCCTCGGCGGACGCGGCGGCGGGCGCATCGATTCCGGCCAGCACCTTGCCTATACGGAAGACAGCCCGGCCGCGAATCTTTACGTTTCGATGCTCGATGCGTTCGGGACGCCGGTCGAGCGCTTCGGCGACAGCACGGGTAGACTGACCGGCCTGCTGAAGGACGCCTGAGATGCGGCTGCTCGCGTCGCTGCTTTTCGCTGGTACGCTCTGCGGGGCCGACCTGGCGGGCATCTGGGTCGGGCAGATGGAAGTGCGCAACGGCGAGTTCGTGGACGTGGCGTTCAAGTTCACCCAGACCGGCGGCACGCTCGGCGGCAAGCTTTATGGCGACTACCGCAGCGGTCCGATCAGCGACGCGGTTGTCGCGGGGGACCTGATTACCTTCGTCGTGACCGCTCCGGAACAGGCGGGAAACCAGATCAACGAAGCGCGCCTGCGCTTCACCGGACGCCTCGTCAACGGTGAACTGGAACTGGTCCGCGACCGCGAAGGAGCAACTTCCGCCGGGACCAAGGCGGGCGCCCCGGTCCGCGTTCAAACGAAGCAGGCCCTGCGTTTGAAGCGGCTGCTGTAGCCAGAGCGTTCGGCGGTGAAGTCCGCAAAGCCCAACGCCCCCGCCGCTCAGCCTTGCTTTCAAAATGCTCCAGAGGCCCGCCTAGGGTAAAGAACCAATTACCCACGAGCCCAGAGGTGTGTTATATCAAGAAGCGGAGGTTAGAGCATTGACACGTCCCCGGCTGATCGTTGCCGCCGCGGTCCTTGCGGTTCTCTTCGGCACGTCCGTTGCGGCGGCGCCGATCACTTTTGACGGAGATTACGATCCGGCGAATTGGATCTTCGACGCCGACGGCGGGAACGGTTCAGTGGACACGTCGGGCGCCCCTTCGTCCATTACTTTGTTCGGTCATGACGATGACGATGAAGAGCTTTTCGACGTTGTCACAACCTTCTCGATTACCGCGCCTGCCGGCATTACGCTGGACTTCTTCTGGTTCTTTGTGACGCTCGACGGCGATGGGCCCTCATTCGATCCCGCCGGGTACTTCGTCAACGATTCCTTCTTTCAGCTCTCGAATGACGACGGTCCCGACATCCAATCCGGGTTTGTTTCCGGCGTGGTCTTGAATTCCGGCGATGTCTTCGGGTTCTATGTCGACTCTACCGACGGGTGCTGTGGCGGCGGTTCCATCACGATCTCCGGAACCGAGATCCCGGAGCCTTCAACGTGGGCACTCTTCGGACTGGGTCTGGGCGCCCTTGGGCTGACGAGGCGCCTCCGGTCTCAAGCCGGCTGAGCCGGTCGGCTCGCCCCACGCGCATACGAATCCTCCATTCGTGCTATGATGCCGGGCGATGACGTTTTCCCTGCTGCGCAGCCTTGCAGTCGCCCTGTTCGTGGCATCGGTTCTACCGGCGCACTTCACGTGGGTGGCGCCGTCGCCGTCCAGACCTTCTCGCGGGACTGCCGTCAGCATCGAAGTCGGCCGCGGCCACGTGTTTCCGCAGAGCGAGATTCTGCCGCCTCAGCATGGCTTGGAGATCTTTGCGGTGACGCCTGCCGGAAAGCGCGTCAAACTCGGCGCTTCCCAGGCCGGACTCATCTGGAAGGCAGGGCATACGCTCTCTGAAGCCGGGCTCTACCGGATTTGCGCCGTTCAAGACGCGATCTTCAGCCGCACGCCGCAGGGGATGAGGGCTGGCGGCCGGGATCAGCATCCCAACGCCGTTCGGGCTACCAAAGAATACCGCAGCTCGATTGCCTTCCTCGGCGATCCCGGCCAGCCAGGTCCACTGGGGCTGGCGTTTGAGGCTGTGCCCGAGGTCTCCGGACGTACCGTGACCTTCACCGTGCTGCGTGACGGGAAGCCCTTTGCGGGCGCCCAAGTGAATCTGGCTGGCCCGGGTCTCAAAGAGAAATCGCTCGGCAAGAGCGACGCGGCCGGCCGCTTCACCTACCGGCACCCCGGCGCCGGATCGTTCCTGCTGGTCGTCGAAGCCTCGGAGAAGGCTCCGGCCGGACAGCCGTACGATTCGACGTTCTTTGCCTCCGTCCTCTATTTCGATCTACCCTAGCGGCTAGGGTATGCACGTCGCCGACGGCATCGTTTCGGTTCCTCTGTCGCTCGCCGCGCATGGCGTCTCGCTCGGGGGTGTGTACTGGCTCGGCAGGGGCATCGACCCGGCGGAGGTGACCCGCATGGGGCTGCTCGCGTCGGCATCCTTCGTCGTCTCGCTGATCCACTTCCCCCTGGCGGGAACGTCCGTCCACCTCGGCTTGTTCGGGTTGCTGGGAATCCTGTTGGGGAAACGGGCGTTTCCCGTGCTGTACGCGACGCTGCTTGCCCAAACGCTCCTGTTCCAGCACGGCGGACTGCTCTCTCTCGGCTTGAATGTTTTCAACATGGGGACCGGGGCGCTGCTCGGGGCGCTGATCTGGCGCGCGAAGACGATTCCCGAGACGCCGCGGGCGGCAATCGCCGGTTTCGTTGCGACGCTGGTCCCCGCGTTGCTGATGGCGGCCGAGTTCGAACTGTCCGGTTACGGCAAGGGTTTCTATTACATTGCCGGACTGTACACGGTGGTCGCGGCTGCCGAGGGCGCGGTGACGGCCTCAATCGTGGCGTTTTTCCGCCGTGTCAGCCCGAGGATCCTCGCAGGGAGCCCCGCATGAAGCTTTGCTGGCTGCTGATGTTGACGGCCTGGACCGCATGGCCCCACGATCTGACGAGCCGCTCCGAACTCCGGGCAGGGGTGGTCGTGATCCGCTCCACGTACGGATCGGACGAGCCCGCGGCGTTTCTCGCGGTGGAAGTGCGCTCGCCTGGAGGAACGATCGAGTTCCAAACCGGGCGTACGGACATCAGAGGTGTCTTCGCGTTCGTTCCGGACCGCGACGGCGAGTGGGCGGTCACGCTTGACGACGAGACGGGGCACAAGAGCGAAGTCCGCGTGACGGTCGACGCAGCCGTTCCGGACAGCGGGCCCGCGGGCGGCCTGGGCATGTTTCAAAAGGCGCTTGTGGGTCTGGCGGTGATTTTCGGGGCGACCGGGCTGCTTTACGGCTGGCGGGTCCGGCGCACATGACCCTGAGCCTGATCGATACACACGCTCACCTCGATTCACCACTCCACCGCCTCGACCCCCGCGCCAAGATCGGCGCCTGTTTCCTGGCGTTGCTTGCGGTGGCCAGCGCGCCTCGTGGCGCGATTGCTGGCTACTGGGCCTACTATGCAATCCTGGGCGTTCTTCTGCTGCTGAGCCGGGTGCCGTTACGCTATTTTGCCAGCCGGTGCCTGCTGGCATCCCCGTTCGTCGTGATGGCGGCGGCGCTGCCGCTGTTGGCCGCCCCCGGACCGGCATCGCTGCCGGTGTCCGCATCGCTGCTGCTGCGCGCGTTCGCCGCCGTCCTGCTGCTGGCGCTGCTGACCGCCACCTGCCGGTTCCATCACCTCCTCTGGGGCTTGCGGAGGCTCCGCGCGCCGGAAGTGCTGACGACGGTGACCGGCCTGATGGTCCGCTACATCGATCTGCTAGTGGAGGAGTGGCAAAGGGCGGAGCGGGCGCGCGAAAGCCGCCTCTGCGGCCCCCCGCGATCCGGTACCGTGCGCCTGCATGCGAGGCAAGTCGCGCTGGTCTTCCTGCGGAGCTGGGAGCGCGCCGACCGGGTCTACGCGGCGATGCTCGCGCGCGGGTTCAGCGGCGAGATGCCGTTGTGGGGGCGCCGGGTGTTCCGCGGGACCGATGCGTTCTATGTTGCGGCTGTTGCCGGGGCCTTTGCCACTGTCCGTTGGACGCAGGGCCTCTGAGACCGCTTTGATATAATTTGAGTTTGCGAGTTCCCGCATGCCCCTAACCCCACAGAAGAAGATTCTGCTGCTGAAGCCGCGTGGATTTTGCGCGGGCGTCGTGCGCGCGATCGACGTGGTCAAGATCGCACTCGAATCGTACGGCGCGCCGATTTACGTGCGCAAGGAGATTGTGCACAACAAGCATGTCGTCGAGGAACTGCGGCAGTCCGGCGCCGTGTTTGTCGAGGAATTGGACGAGGTTCCGGCCGGCGGGCGGGCGATTTACAGCGCTCACGGCGTCGCCCCGGCCGTCCGGCAACTGGCCAAGGAGCGCGGGCTTCAGGTCATCGACGCGACCTGCCCCCTGGTGACCAAGGTTCACCTTGAGGCGCTCAAGTTCGCGCGGCAGGGTTACACGATCGTCCTGATCGGGCATAAGGATCACGACGAGGTTATCGGCACGCTCGGCGAGGTGCCCGACCGCAGCGCTCTTGTCTCAACGGTAGAGGACGTGGATGTGCTGAGGGTGGACGATCCCGACCGGGTCTGCTACCTGACGCAAACCACGCTGAGCCTGGACGAGACCCGCGACATCGTGGCCCGTCTCAAGCAGAAGTTTCCGAAGATTCAGGGTCCGCCGGCGCAGGACATCTGCTACGCCACAGAGAACCGTCAGATGGCCGTGAAGGCGGTTGCGCCGTTGTGCGACCTGCTGCTGGTCGTGGGATCTTCAAACAGTTCGAACTCCATGCGCCTGGTCGAAGTTGGCGCAAACTCCGCCGTGCGCGCGTTTCTGGTGGACGATGAGTCCGGGATTGATCCGGCCTGGCTCGACGGCGTGACGACCGTGGCGGTCACCGCCGGCGCGTCCGCGCCGGAGGTGCTCGTCCAGCGCCTCGTCCAGTTTCTGCGGGATTCCGGCTTCCAGGATTTGGAGGAAGTGGAACTCATCGAAGAAGACGTACGCTTTGCGTTGCCGCCGGAACTCGCAAACGCCTCACGGTTGACGACCATTTCGGTATGAGTCTGACCCTGGACTTGCAGGAAGCGCGAGAATCCGGCCTGCGCGCCGCCATCGGGCGGTCGGCCGATGTCCTGCTCAGTCTGCAGCGAAGCGACGGGTACTGGCGGGGCGAACTCACGGCGGATGCAACTCTCGAGGCCGACTACATCCTGCTCCTGCTATGGATGTACCCGCCGTCCGCCGGCGTCTGGGATCCGCCTGTCCGCGATCGCATGGACCGGGCGGCGAAGTCGATTCTCGACCGCCAGTTGCCGGATGGCGGATTCAATATCTACACGCATGGTCCGTCCGAGATCAGTGCGACGGTCAAAGCCTACTGTGCCCTGAAGCTGGCTGGACTCCCCGCGGATGACCCGCGGCTGGCGCGTGCGCGGGAGCGCATCCTGGCGATGGGGGGGCTGGACGCCGCCAACACGTACGTCAAGATCAATCTGAGCCTGTTCGGACTCTATCCCAGGGAGCAGGTGCCCTCGATCCCGCCCGAGCTCATCCTGCTGGGGAATCTGGTGTACCAGATGTCGGCGTGGACGCGGGCCATCGTCATCCCGCTGTCGATCGTCCACGCGGCCGATCCGCGGAAGCCGGTCCCGGAAGGGTTCACCCTGGAGGAACTGTTCGCGCCTGGACCCGGAACCCCGGCCGCCTCGGGATGGCGGCGCGCGTTTCTCACCTTCGACAAGGCGCTGAAGCTCTGGGAAAAGATGGGGCCGCGGGCCGTCCGGCGCGCCGCGATCCGCCGTGCCGAGCAGTGGATGCTCGACCGGTTCGCCGGTTCGGACGGACTCGGCGCGATCTATCCGCCCATGATGTACTCCATCATGGCCCTCGATGTCCTCGGCTACGCGCCGGACCATCCCGTGCGCGCCGAGGCGGTCCGGCACTTCGAGAGTCTGCTGGTGGACGACGGTCACGCGTTCTATTTCGAGCCTTGCTTTTCCCCCGTGTGGGACACGGCGATCGGCGGGTACGCCCTGGGAGAAGCAGGCGCCGCCCCGGAAGCGGCGTTGCGCCGGGCGGCGGACTGGCTGCTGGCGAACGAAGTCCGCACCAGGGGGGACTGGAGCGTCAAGCGGCCCCGCGTGGAGCCTTCCGGCTGGGCGTTCGAATTCCGCAACCCTTTCTATCCGGATATCGACGACACCGCGATGGTGTTGCTTGCCTTCCGCCATCTCCGGGCGTCGGACCGCGCTGCCCAGCGGGAGTGCGAACGGCGCGCGACCCAATGGCTGCTGGCCATGCAGTCCAAGGACGGAGGCTGGGCGGCATTCGACGCGGACAATAACTGGGAGTTCCTGACCAAGGTCCCGTTCGCCGATCACAATGCGATGCTGGACCCGACCTGCGCGGACATCACCGGACGCGTCCTCGAAGCGCTGGCGGCACAGGGTCTTGACCGCTCGCATCCCGCTGTGCGGCAGGGAACGCGCTTCCTGGTCCAGAGCCAGTGCGCCGACGGCAGTTGGTACGGCCGCTGGGGCGTCGCCTATCTGTACGGAACATGTTTCGCGCTGCGGGGCTTGCGAGCGGCCGGCGAGGACCCCAATGAAGCGCACATGCTTCGTGCCACCGAGTGGCTTCGCTCCATCCAGAATGCCGATGGCGGGTGGGGCGAAAACTGCGCCAGCTACGACTGCGGCGTCTTCACCGCGGCGCCGAGCACGGCGTCGCAGACGGCTTGGGCCGTGCTCGGCCTGCTTGCGGGAGGGGATACGACGAGCGAAAGCGTCCGGAAGGGGGTCGAGTTTCTGATCCGGACGCAGCGGCCCGACGGTTCCTGGCACGAGGATCTCTCGACGGGGACCGGCTTTCCCCGCGTCTTTTACCTCACCTATCACTACTACCGTCTCTATTTCCCATTGCTTGCGCTGGCCGAATACCAGCGCGTCTCCGAAGGCGGCCTCGCGGACCGGCTGTGAAGCCCGCGCTGGTCACCGGAGCCTCGGGATTCGTCGGCTGGCACGTCGCACGCACCCTGATCGAAGGAGGCTACCGGGTTCGCCTGCTCGTGCGTTCTTCCAGCCGGGATCCGGGCCTCGACGCCGAGCGGGTGACCGGTGACCTGCGCGAGCCGGCGTCACTGGCTGCCGCGGTCCGGGGCTGCGGTCTCGTCTTTCACGTCGCGGCCGACTACCGGCTGTGGGCACGCCACCCGCGCGAACTGTACGCCTCGAACGTCGAGGGATCGCGGAATCTGCTCGCCGCGGCGCGGGATGCAGGAGTCGAACGGTTCGTCTACACCAGCACGGTGGGCTGCATCGGCATTCCCGCCGGCGGTGTGGGCGACGAGGAGACGCCGGTATCTCTGGCGGACATGACGGGCGCCTACAAGCGCTCGAAGTTCCTCGCCGAGCATGCAGCGCTCGCCTTCGCGCGCGACGGTTTTCCGGTGGTGATCGTGAATCCGACCGCACCGGTCGGCGACCATGACGTCAAGCCCACGCCCACCGGACGGATCATCGCCGACTTCATGCGCGGCGCGATGCCCGCGTACGTTGACACGGGGCTCAATCTCGTCGATGTGCGCGATACGGCACGCGGCCACCTGCTGGCCGCCGAGAAGGGGCAATCGGGACGCCGGTACATTCTCGGCTGCGAGAACCTGACCCTGGCTCAGATCTTCGCCGAGCTGGCGGTCATCACGGGACGCCCCGCGCCGCGGGTAAGGATTCCGCATGCTGCGGCCTACGCCGCCGCGCTCGGATCCACGGCTTGGGCCATGCTGACCGGCCGGGAGCCGCGTGCGCCCCTCGACGGAGTCCGCATGGCGCGGAAGAAGATGTGGGTCTCGGTGGAGCGCGCGCGCCGGGAGCTGGGCTTCGAACCCGGTCCGGTGGATGCCGCCTTGCGCCGCGCGGTCGACTGGTTTGCCGCGAACGGGATGGGCTGAGGCATGGGCGTGCTCTTGTTCATCGCCGCCGAAGCCCGGGAGTTCCGCGGTCTGCTCCGCCGGTGCGAGGACGTGCGCCGCCTGGCTTGGCCGCCGCTGCGCTGGGTGCGATCCGTCAGGCTCCGCGGACGGGAAGCGGTCCTCGTCGCGAACGGCATGGGGGCCAAGTGCAGCGCGGAAGCCGCCGAGGTGGTGCGGCGCCATGTCGAGCCGGACGCGATTGTCTCCTACGGTTTTTGCGGAGCTCTGGATCCGGATCTGGCTTTGAGCGCTGTTCTTGTCGCCTCCGAGGTGCGTTGGCCGGGCGGAGCGCTGCCGGCTCTTGCCCCGCGGACATCGCGTTCCTACGCGACCGGGGTGCTGTTGTCAGGGGAACACGTGGTGTGTACCGCGCGGGAGAAACGGGAACTCCGGGCGACCGGGGCAGCCGCGGTAGAGATGGAGGCTGCGGGACTGGCTCCACTGGTGCGACAATGGTCTTTGCGGTTTTCTTGCGTCCGGGCGGTCTCCGACACTGCTTCGGAGGATCTGCCGCTTGATTTCAACGCCATGCGCGGAAGCGATGGCCAGTTGCGCCAGGCGCGGATCGTGAGCGCCGCGTTGCGCCATCCGCTGGCCATTGCTCCTGGCCTGTGGCGGCTGCGCGAGGCGACGCACGCCGCGTCCGAGGCGCTGGGGGATTTCGTTGCCGACTGCCAGTTCTGAACCTGTGCCCGCCGCCGCGGAGCGCCTGCCCGCCACGATGCAGGCCGCAGTCTATCGCGGGCAGGGCCGCATTGGCGTCGAAACCATTCCCACCCCATCGATCGGCGATGGCGAACTTCTCGTCCGCGTGGAAACCTGCGGCATCTGCCATACAGACCTGAAAAAGGTGGAGTATGATCTGCTGCCTCCCCCGCGCGTGTTCGGCCACGAAACGGCGGGCGTCGTAGTAGCCGCTGGAACGGGAGTTTCCCAGTTTGCTCCGGGTGACCGGGTCGTTGCGTTTCACCACATTCCGTGTCTCGACTGCTTCTACTGCCATCGCCGCGTCTACGCCCAGTGCGAAACTTACAAGCGCGTCGGGATCACGGCCGGATTCGAACCGGCCGGCGGGGGATTTGCCCAGTATGTCCGGATCATGGATTGGATCGTCCGCCGGGGCGTGGAAAAGATCCCGCCCGGGGTCTCCTTCGATCAGGCTTCGTTTGTCGAACCGGTGAACACCTGCGTGAAGGCGATGGCGCAATGCGACCCTGAACCGGGCGACACCGTCGTGGTCCTGGGACAAGGACCGATCGGGTTGGTCTTCACGATGCTGGCCGTGCGGACCGGCGCGCGTGTCTGTGCGACCGATCCGTTTGCCTCGCGGCTCGACTTGGCCCGCCGTTTCGGGGCGGAGCAGGCCTGGGATCCGCGGGTGACGGATCTCCCCGCGGAAGTGAGACGGCTTTCCGGCGGACGCGGAGCGGATCTCGTGCTTGTGGCGGCCTCGGCGCCGGGTTTGGTGGAGCAGGCGGTCGCCGTGTCCCGGCCCGGAGCGCGGATCCTGCTGTTTGCGCAGACAAGCGATAAAGAGCGGATCGAGGTCTCTGGCGCCAGCATCTGTAAAGAGGAACGGACCGTGTTCGGTTGTTACAGCGCATCAATCGATTTACAGAAGGAGTCGGCCCGGCTCGTCTTCAGCGGCGAACTCCCGGTGGAAGACCTTATTTCTCATCGGCTTCCGCTGACCCGGATCGCGGCCGGGATCGATTTGGCGTTGCATCCGCGCGAGGAATCGTTGAAAATTGTGGTTCAGCCCCAGAGGTGCGAAGAGTGAAAAGCCAGATGATGGCGGCCGTCTTATACGGCAAGGAGCAGTTGCGCGTTGAGCCGGTCGCCGTGCCCGCAATCGGGCCGGAAGATCTCCTGGTTCGCGTCAAGGTGGCGCTGACCTGCGGGACGGATGTCAAAGTCTTCCGCCGCGGCTACCACGCGCGAATGATCGTGCCGCCGGCCGTCTTTGGGCACGAGTTGGCCGGAGACATCGTCGCCGCCGGAGAGCGCGTGCAGAGATTTCGTCCCGGCCAGCGCGTTGTCGCCGCGAATTCGGCGCCCTGCGAAGCCTGCTACTACTGCCGCCGCGACCAGCAGAACCTGTGCGAGGACTTGCTGTTCAACAACGGCGCCTACGCCGAGTACATCCGGATTCCCGGCCGCATCGTGGACCGCAACACCTACGCAATTCCGGACCACGTCAGCTACCATGACGCGGCCCTGGTCGAGCCGCTGGCGTGCGTGATGCGCGGTCTCGAGGAAACCGGCGTCCGTCCCGGCGACACGGTAACGATCATCGGTCTGGGTCCCATCGGGCTCATGTTTGTGCGGCTGGCGAAAGTGTACGGCGCGCGTGTCTTCGCGATCGGGCGCCGCAAGACCCAACTCGACCGGGCGACGGCCATGGGCGCGGATGCGGTCCTTTCTACGGCCGAGCACGCCTATCCGCCGGAGGTGATCCGGAACTGGACGGGCGGACGCGGCGCCGACATCGCGATCGAGGCGGTCGGGCAGCCGGAGACGTGGCACTGGGCAGTCGATATGGTGCGGCGGGGCGGTGCGGTGAATTTCTTCGGGGGCTGCCCCAACGACAGCAAAGTGAGCTTTGACACCGCGCTGCTGCACTACTCCGAGATCACCTGCCGGGCCAGTTTCCACCATACGCCCGCGCATGTCCGCAAGGCGCTCGACGTGGTCGCGAGCGGCGCCATCACCGCCCAGGACTTCGTGAACCGTGAAGAGCCGCTCACGAATCTCCTCGAAGTGATGCGCCACCTGATGAGCCACAACGGGCACCTGAAGACGGCCATCATTCCCTGACGGGCCATGTTCCTGGCGCCCGCCGAATTCGTGCGATCGCCGGAAGCGCTGGCGGCACGGCCGGCGCTGCCGGAGGCCGAGGCGTACACGCGCTGGCTGGCCACGCACCATTACGAGAACTTCCACGTGGTCAGCATCCTGCTGCCGAAGCGCCTGCACCAGGATTTCTACAACGTCTACGCGTTCTGCCGTTGGGCCGACGATCTCGGGGACGAGATTGGGGATACCCAGGAGAGCCTGCGCCTGCTCGCGTGGTGGCACGAGTCGCTATCCGCCATGTACGCGGGCCGGGCGGCGCATCCGGTGTTCGTCGCCCTGGCCAACACCGTGAACCGTCACGGTATTCCGGAAGAGCCGTTCTCCGACCTGATTCGCGCCTTCGTGCAGGACCAGACGGTGACACGTTACGCCAATTGGGACGAACTGCACGGGTACTGCCGCTACTCGGCCAACCCGGTCGGGCGGCTCGTGCTGCACTTGTGCGGCTACACGGACGACGAGCGGCGCCGGCTGTCCGACGATACTTGCACCGCGCTGCAACTGGCGAATTTCTGGCAGGACGTCGCAATCGACTGGGGCAAGGACCGCGTCTACCTTCCATTGGAGTTGCTGGCCCGCCACAGGTCCGGCACAGCCGACATCGAGTCCGGCGAAGCCTCGCCGGCTTTCCGGGCCGCGCTGCGGGAGGCCGTCGATCATGCGGAGGCGCTCTTCCATCGCGGGCTGCCGCTCGTGAACCTGGTGGACCGGCGGCTGGCTATCGACCTCGACCTGTTCAGCCGCGGCGGTCTCCGGGTTCTCGAGAAGATCCGCGCCCGGGATTACGACGTCCTCTCGGCGCGCCCGGCGATCTCGAAGACCGAGCGCGTCGGTCTCCTCTTGCGGACGCTCCTTCGCGTGGGGTTGCGCGCGGCCTGACATGGATGCGCTGGCGCAGTCGTACCGCTACTGCGAGCGAATCGCGCGCCGCCGCGCGCGCAATTTCTACTACTCATTTCTGCTGCTGCCGCGCGCCAAACGCGAGGCGATGTGCGCCGTGTATGCGTTCATGCGCTTCTGCGACGATTTGAGCGATGAACCGGGCGCGTCGATCGAGCCTCTCCGGCAATGGCGCCGGACGCTCGATCGTACGCTGGGCGGGGATCCGTCGGGACACCCGGCGCTGCCCGCGTTCCTCGATACGGTGCGCCGCTACCGGATTCCGCACCGCTTCTTCCACGAAATGATCGACGGGGTCAGCTCGGATCTGGAACCCCGCCGCGTCGGAACCTTCGACGAGCTCTACCGCTACTGCTACCAGGTGGCGTCGGTCGTGGGACTGACCACGATCCACATCTTCGGATACCGCGATCCGCGGGCCCTTCCGCTGGCCGAGCAGTGCGGCATCGCGTTTCAACTGACCAACATCCTGCGTGACGTGCGGGAGGATGCGGGGCGCGGCAGGATCTACCTGCCGGCCGAGGACCTGGTCCGGTTCAGCGTGACTGAAAGCGCCCTCCTGGAAGGGCGGCTGACTCCTGAAGTCGCCGCACTGCTGCGCTTCGAAGCGGGACGGGCGCGGCAGTATTACGACGCTTCCAGGCCATTGATCGCGCTGGCCGATCCGGATAGCCGGGGCGCTCTGTGGGCGCTGATCGAGATTTACCGGCGGCTGCTCGGACGGATTGAAGTGAGCGGCTTCGACGTCTTCTCGCGGCGGATTCGCGTCCCGATGCCGGAGAAGCTTTGGATCGTTCTGCGCGGTGTTGCCGGCCTCGGCATCGGATAAGATCAGGTGGATGTCCCCGGCGGCGGTCGATCTGAACCTGCGTGAGTGTTTCCGCACGATCGCGCGCGACCGTCCCACGGCGGACGTCCGGGAAATTGGCGGTGTCTCGATTGCCTCGGCCGGCGCGGAGTTTCAGATGTTCAATGCCGCGTTTCTGGGGTCGCCTATCGTGGGGGGCGCGGCTGAACTTGAGCGGAGGATCGCGACCGCTTCCGTTCACTTCCGTGCCCGGGCTCAATCCTGGGCCTTGTGGCTCGGGGAAGGACATCTAGACCGGGCGGCGCGCCGGGCCGCGCGGACAGCCGCCTCCCGGTACGGCCTGCGCCTGTCGACGGAACTTCCGGGAATGGTGGCGCCGTCTCTGGCTCCCGCACGCCGGAAACTGCCGCCGTTTGTGCTCCGCCGCGTCGGCGACGCGGCGACCCGTCTCGCTTTCTGCGATATCGGGTCAGCCTGCTTCCACGTGCCGGTACGCTGGTTCCGCGAGATCTTCCTCATCGACGCGGTCTGGCACGGCGATTTCCGCGGGTATGTGGCCTATGCAGGCGGCGAGCCCGTGGCGACCGCGGCGACTCTGCCCGCCGCCGGCGTCGTTGGCATTTACAACGTCGCCACCCTGCCGCTCCAGCGCGGGAAAGGCTATGGGGAGGCGATCCTCCGCGAAGCTCTGTCCGACACCACCGCGGCAACGGGACTCACCGCCTCGATCCTGCAGGCAACCCCGGACGGCTTCAGCCTCTACGCCCACATGGGCTACCGCGCGGTCACCAGCGTTCAGGTGTTTGTGTCGTCCTAGTCTACCGGCGCGTTCCGGCGACGTTCGTGCGCACCTTGAACAGGGTCTTGCCAGCGGCGATGTAGAGCGTCTTCAGGTCCGGGCCCCCGAAGGCGACATTCGTGAGCGTGTCTTCCCAGATCGGGATGAAGTCCTTCACCTGACCTGCCGGGGTGATGACGTGGATCCCGCAGCGGGTGTCGAGAGTTTCGTGGGTGCCGCGGCGGCGGTTCAGTCCGGCGGCCGCCCAGATGTTGCCTTCGGAATCGATCGTGATCCCATCGGCGCTGCGGCCGGGGTAGAAATTGTAGAAGACGCGCCGGTTGCTGGGAGTTCCCTGCGGGGAGAGGTCCCAGGCGCTGATCCGCCGCGCGCCGCCCTCGCGCCCATTGGTTTCCACGACGTAGAGGATCCTGTCGTCCGGCGAGACGATGAGGCCGTTGGGCATCTCCACCTCCGGAGTGTACAGAATACGGGTCACCGCGCCGTTCGGGTCAATGCGGTAGACGGCCCCCTGCTCCGGGCCTTTCCTGTCCGTGAAATAGAGCCTGCCTTTTCCGTCGACGGTCACATCGTTCGGCGCCCAGAGCGGCTGACCCTGGTACTTGTCCACGAGCACCTCGATCTTGCCCGTCTTCATGTCGGTGCGGGTGACGCGCGGATTGCGGCCGCCCTCGCAGGCGACCAGGCGCCACTCGTGGTCGAACACGAGGCCGTTCGCTCCGTTGCTGTTCTCGCGGAAGACGGACAACTGGCCGTCGGTTCCCAGGCGCATGATGCGCTGCGGCCGGGTGTCAGTGAAATAGACGTTGCCGTCACGGTCCACGGTCGGGCCTTCCAGAAACGAAACGGATGCGGCGATCTCCACTTCCTGCGCGTTGAGCGCGAGCGCGCAGAAGGCGAGAAACAGGGCTCGGTTGGTTCTCATCATGTCCTTCCCGCCTACTATACTGGTATCTTCCGGGTTTGGAAACGCCAGAACGATGCCAGAAGAGTTGAACGTCCAGGAATGGACTCCGGCCGAAAGGGCCGCGCACGAAGACCGGTTGCGTCTCCGGAAGGAGAACGGCGTTGAACTTGTCCCAGAGGCCGATGACGGCACCGGGATCGGGTCGATTACGGGAGGCGTCTACGGGTTCACATACTCGGTAGGCGCGCCGGATCCACCGTTGTTCCAGAAGAGCGCCAGCCGCACGTTCGAAATGCACAAACGCATCGACGGCGAGATCTTCATGGTGGGGTTCGCCACGCCGGCGGATGCCGCGAAGGTGGTCTCCGCGGAGGCGGCCGATCAGGTGTCGGTGCACCCGATTCCGGCCGGTGAGGCCAACGAGATCGTCGCCGTTCCCTTGTGGCGGACGCGCTGGCGCGGCCAGCACTCAACCCGCCAGGATGGCTCCGTCTCCATCCGGCTCGTGGCGGCGGACTCATGATTCGCGTGCTCATGGCCGCTTCCGAGGTGGCCCCGTATGCCAAATCGGGCGGCCTGGCGGACGTCCTCGGCGCGCTTCCCGCGGCACTCGGCCGCTGCGGTCCCGTCGAGCCGGCTGTTCTGCTGCCTTGCTACCGGGGCATTTCGCTCGAAGGGGCCGAGCGCGTCTATCACGCGCTGCCGGTCTGGGTGGGTGGCTTTCACTACGACTGCGCTCTGTGGCGGACCGGGGGCGACTCCCCCGTCTATCTGCTTGACTGCCCCCCGCTCTTCGACCGTCCCGGATTGTACGGCGAGAACGGCGCCGATTACCCGGATAACCATGCGCGGTTTGCCGTGTTTTCGCGGGCGGTGCTCGAAGTCGCGCGGCGTGTCTTCCGGCCTGACGTGATCCATTGCCATGACTGGCAGACCGGCCTCGTGCCTGCGTACTTGCGCGGCCGCTGGGGCATGGACCCGACCTTTCTCGGCATCAAGACCGTCCTGACGATTCACAACCTCGGCTACCAGGGAGTTTTTCCGGCAAGCGTGCTGCCGCAGACCGGCCTCGATTCCGTCCAGTACCATCCGGACGGCGCGGAATACTGGGGCCAGGTGAGCTACCTGAAGGCGGGTATCGTGTACTCGGATGCGATCACCACGGTCAGCCACAGCTACGCGGAGGAAATCCAGACGCCGGAATACGGTCTCGGCCTGGACGGCGTTCTGCGCAACCGCCGCGACGCGCTGACGGGCATCCTGAACGGCGTCGATTACGGAACCTGGGACCCGCGGCACGATCCTTCCATCGCGGCGCCGTACAGCGCCGGGGACCTTGCCGGGAAAGCAGCCTGCAAGCGGGACCTGCTGCGGTCATTCGGGTTGGGCGCCGAGGCGGAGAAGCGCCCGCTCCTGGGCGTGGTCACCCGGCTGACGCCGCAAAAGGGCTCCGAACTGATCCTTGAGATCGCGGGCCAACTGGCGGCGGAGGGCGCCACGCTGGTGGTCCTGGGCTCCGGCGATCCGGACCTCGAACGGGACTTCCAGAAGGCCGCTCGCGCTTCGGCGGGAGCGCTCGCGGTGCGCATCGGCTACGACGACGGCCTGGCCCACCGGATCGAGGCCGGCTCGGACATGTTTCTGATGCCCAGCCGGTACGAGCCGTGCGGCCTGAGCCAGATCTACAGCCTGCGTTACGGCACGGTGCCGGTGGTCCGCGTGACCGGCGGTCTTGGTGATACCATTGACGAAGAGACGGGCTTCCGGTTTTCGGAGTACTCGGCGGCCGCCCTGCTGGCGTGTGTCCGGGAAGCGCTTCAGGCATACCGGGACCGGGAAAGCTGGACTGCCCGCATGAAGCGCGGGATGGCGAAAGACTTCTCCTGGGACCGCTCGGCAGCCGGCTACGTCCGTTTGTACGAGTCTCTGGTCCGGAGCCGCTGAATCCTTTCCCCTGCCTGGATCATCAGACCATTCGAACGAGTGACGCAGAAAGGAATTTGGAGATACGCATCATGGCTGGCGAGAATACGCTGAATTTTACCGACTCCGGCTTCGATCAGGATGTCCTGAACGCCGAAGTCCCCGTGCTGGTGGACTTCTGGGCGGAGTGGTGCGGCCCGTGCCGGCAGTTGGGGCCGACCGTGGACGTGATTGCCAATGAGTACACCGGCAAGGTGAAAGTCGGCAAGTTGAACGTCGACGAAAACGGGCAGACCGCCATGCGCTACAACGTGCGCGGCATTCCCACGCTGCTTCTGTTCAAAGGCGGGCAGGTCGTGGACCAGCGCGTCGGTCTGGTTGGCAAGGCCGACCTGCAGAAGATGCTCGATTCGCAGATCTAACCCCTCACGATTTCCATCCGGGCGGCAGGAGTGCGGCATCCATTAGGGCATGGGTGTTTTGCTCCTCCTGCTTGCCGCGCTTGCCTGCCAAGCGGCGGATCTCCCCGGAACCCGTGTCGAAATCACCGTTTCCGGCGTTTCGTCAGGAACCGGTGTTGTTCGGGGGGCGCTATGGAGCAGCAAGGCGGCGTATCTGAAGTCGCCCTCGGATGCCTTCCGGGGGCAGGCGGTTTCGGCGGCACCAGGCTCCGTCACCCTCGTTTTCGATGCTCTTCCTCCCGGAGAATATGCCTTCTCGGTCTTCCACGATGAGAATGAGAACCAACAACTGGACCGGGGCGCGTTCGGGATCCCCAAGGAAGCCTACGGGTTCTCGAATAACGCGCTCGGCCGGATGGGGCCGCCCTCGTGGGACAAAGCCAGTTTCACGGTCCCGCCGGATGGTTTGAACCTGGCGGTCCGCCTGATCCGTCATGGCCGCGGAGGCGCTCCGGGCTCGTGATACACTCGTCGCGTTGAACCGCCGACAGCTTCTCACCATCGCCTCGGCCGCTCTGGCCGCCCGGCCCGGACGAGCGGCGTCCCAAGTGTCTCCCGCGCAGTTCCGCGAGCGTCTGACAGGGCCCATCTGCTCAGCCCCGACCGTCTTCCGGAAGGATTTCTCGCTCGACAGCGCGGGGTTCCGCAAAGTCCTGGACACTGGCGTGCGGTCCGGTTGCCGGGTCTTTACTCTGACGGCGGGGAACAACCGCTATGACCGCCTGGCAGCGGACGAAATCCGCAGCCTGACGCGAACCTTCGTGGAAGGCGTGGCCGGACGCGGTCTCACCATCGCCGCGACCGGCAACTGGTGGACCGGAGAGGCGGTGGCTTATGCCCGCTATGCCGCGGAACTGGGCGCGGACGCGGTGCAGGTGATGCTGCCGTCGGCGGGCGATCCCGACCTGCTGTTCGAGCATTTCCGGGCGGTCGCGGCTGTTGGACCGCCTTCGATTGTCCTGCACGGCCAGGTGCCGCTGCCCATGCTGGAACGGCTCGTGCGGATCGACGCCGTGGCCGCGTACAAGGAGGAATACCCGCCGCTCTACTCACGCGACGTGTTCGCCCGCTTCGGCGGCCGGCTCAACATCTTCGCGGGAGGTCAGAAAGGCGGGTTCCTGGCGTACCGCCCGTACGGAATGAAAGCCTGGTACAGCACCTTTTCGACATTCGCACCTGAGGTCGCACGGCGGTTTGCCGAGGCCGAAGCCGCCGGAGACGAAGCCGCCATGGTGGGCGTGATTCAGAAGTACGACGTTCCGTTCTTCCGGCGCTGGTCGCACGCGTTCTGGCGCGCCGTGCTTGAAGCTCAAGGGATCGCCGGACGCTGGCTGCGTCCGCCGGACAAGTCGGCGACCGATCAGGAAGTCCGCGAGGCGGCGGCCTTCCTGAAAGAACTGGGGATCGGGGCATGACGCGGCGGGAGTGGATGCTGGGCGCCGCCGCCGCGACGGCCGCCTGCCGCCGCGAGGGGCGGGTCGAAATCGACGAGTACGGGGTTCTCTTCGACCGGCAGGCCGAGGGCTTTCCAGCCAGTGCGGCGAGCGCCGTGCGAGTCAACGGGAAGCTGTGGATGTCCTTTATGCGGGCGTCCGACGCCGCGGCCGGCCTGCTGCCGAGCAGCGCGGAAAGCCCCGACTGGGGACGCACCTGGACGGATCCCCAACCGCTGGGGCGGGAACTGCCGGAAGACATGTGGCGCGATGCGTCGGGCCAATTTCTGGGCCTGGCGCCGTTCGGACCTACCGCCCGCGGCACTTTGATCACGGTGGGCTTCCACACGCGCAAGCCTGTGCGGGACGGGAGTTACCGAGAAGATGTCCGCTGGCGGCCGGGAAGCTGCCTGATCGGGAGGCGGGAGAAAGGCGAGGAGCGCTTCGACTATACGGTGCACCCCAGCGGCACGTTCCTCGGCGAGCAGTTCGCTGCGCCGGGCGTCGTGATGCGGACCGGGCGGCTGGTGCTGCAGGTCTGGGGCGCGGCGGCGCAAGGAGAGAACTGGCAGTGCGGGGTCCTGCTCAGCGATAACGACGGGAAGCTATGGCGCTACCGCCAGGTGGGTCCGCCGGCGCCGGTGGAGATGCGGGACGATCCCGACATGCCGGTCGGGTTCAACGAGCAGACGCTGCATCATGCGCCGGACGGCAGGCTGGTCTCGATCATTCGCGCGCGCGCGAAGCTGGGTCGCCTGGAGCAGTCCCCACGCGATACCTGGTTCTACCGTTCCGAGTCACGCGACGGCGGCGAAACGTGGTCCAGGCCGCAGCCGACGAATCTGGCGGGAACGGGAGCGCCTTCGAGCGGGATCTATCTGCCGGACGGCTCGCTGCTCATGGCGGCGCGAATTCCGTACGCCCGCGACCTGTACAGGCTCGAGGATCCCGAGGCGTATGGCCTGCATATCGCGCGCAGCATGGACGCGGGCCTCACCTGGCAGACCGTGCGCATGATCCAGCAGGACCCCGGCGGGCGGCCGTTCAACAACTACTACAACGCCATGAACGGCGTGTTCGTGCGCACGGGTGGAGCGGAGTGGCGCTACGTCTTCGGTGAGTTCCGCCACCAGGAGAACATCCACCGCGTGTTGAGCCTGAGGCTGCGGTTCGTGACGGGCTAGGCGGCGCCGGCCGCGTCGCGCATCATCTGGACGATCACCCGCTCCACCTCGTCAGCCACGGGCGCGATCTCGGGCCGGTCGAACGCCCGCATCATTTCGGTCGGCAGCATCGTGGCGACCGTGTACCCGGTTTCGTCCCCGAAGACAGAGATCCGGCAGGGCAGCGCGGTCGAAATGGCGCCGTCTGTCTCCAGGACCCGCTTGGCCTGGTGGGGATTGCAGACCTCGAAGATGCGGCATTCCATGTTCAAGTCGACGCCCTTGTTCTTCATCGTCTGCTTCAGATCGTGGACGGCGATGACACCGAACTGGTGTTTCGCGGCCGACTCCTGCAAGCCTTTTTCGATCTCGGCCAGCGGGCGGGCTGACTTCACCTGATAGAGCATTCCCTGCCTCTCCTCTCTCACTAGGGATGCGGAAATGGCCTCCGGGGTGACACAACGCGCGTGCGGCGGTGTATGATGCCAGTCCGGGAGGTGTGGCATGCGTGTCGGTCTGTTGATCCTGGCCGGACTGGCGGCGGCGGCCGCCGCGCAGCAGGGCTGGTATCCGCACGAAGGCGGTCTGCTCAAGTACCGCGTCCAGATTCGGTTCGGCGAAGAGCCCGACACGATGCCGGACGGCTGGAAGTTCGGCCGCGTCTCGGCCGTCACGGTGGACGCCCAGGGCGACGTCTACGTCTTCCACCGCGGCAGGAAGGCGCCTCCGGTCGTCGTGTTCGACGCCAAGGGCCGGTACCTGCGCGCCTGGGGCGAAGGTTTGTTCGGCAACGCCCACGGCATGCGGGCCGACGCGGAGGGCAGGATCTGGGTCACGGACAACGGCCACCACCTCGTGATGCAGTTCACCCGCGACGGCAAACTGCTGCAGACCTGGGGCGTCAAGGGACAGGCCGGCACCGACGCGAAGACCTTCAACCGCCCCACCGACATCGCCTTTTCTCCGGACGGGCGTCACGTCTATGTCTCCGACGGGTATGGCAACTCACGCGTGGTGCAGTATACACGCGAGGGCCAGTATGTGCGCGCCTGGGGGGAGAAGGGCACGGCGCCCGGCCAGTTCAACACACCGCATTCGATCGGTGTCGATCCGCAAGGCCGCGTGTACGTGAGCGACCGCGAGAACAACAGGATCCAGGTCTTCACCGCGTCGGGTGAGTTCATCCGGCAATGGACGCATCTCGGCGCGACTCAGAACCTGTTCCTGACGCCGTCCGGGGAGATGTGGGCGATCACGCACCGGAACAACATCGAGAACCTGACATACGATACGCTGGCCGGCCGGATCATGAAGATCGATATCGATTCCGGGCGCATTCTGGGGTCGATGGAGAGCCCGGGGCACTGGCTTCACGTCACGAATGACGGTTTGATCTTCGTGGGGAGTCTCACCGGCAACGTTTTCCGCTGGTATCCAGGGTGGCTGAGCCGGGGGCTTGGAGAGACCGAGGGGCTGCGTCCGGCCAATTAACGGGAAACTCTCGAAAATTGGGCGCATTTGTGCGATCCTGAAAGAAGGAGGCGACCGAATGCTGCCATCCTTTCTGATTCCAGACTCTGTTGTCCGGGAAGAAGGTTCGGGTCCCATCGTCGAGTTGGGCGAAGCCGCGGGGAGTGTTGTCATCCTGACCCTCGGGATCCGGCGCATCATCGAACAGGAGAGCCTGGATGTATCGATCTGGGGCTCCGCCGACGGAACCGATTGGGGCGCCAAGCCCGTCGCTACGTTCTCCCAGAAATTCTACTGCGGCACCTACCAGTTGCTTGTCGACCTTGCAGCGCGCCCCGAGGTCCGCCACTTGCGCGCGCAATGGAAGCTCGCGCGCTGGGGCCGGGGCGAATTGAAACCACTGTTCGGAGTCTACCTCGCGGCTCGCGCCGCCGAAGCCAAACCCCTCGCGACCACAGCCTGAAGCCCTCGCGCTGGACGCGGGCGGCGCAGGGGATACAATTGAAAGTTCCACGTCGTTCGTTCCTCGAGGGAGCCACAGACTCTTGTCATCTCCACCGTTCCAGTTCTGCATTGGCGCGACCTTCACGGCCGACCCGCTTCAGTCCGTCCTGGGGTTCTGGGCGCACCAGTTGGACGCTGCTTTTGAGGTCCGCTTCGCTGCGTACAACCAGGTGCATCAGGCCCTGCTCGATCCGGGCAGCCTGTTTGCGCGCAACCGCCACGGCGTCAATGTAGCGCTCGTCCGGGCGGAGGACCTGGGTCAGTTTCCGGAGTGGGCCCCCGAGGCGATTGAGGCGCTCGACTCGAATCTTGCTTCGCTGCTCAACGCGGTCCGTGAAGCGCCCGCGCGGTTCGGCGTGCCGCTGATTTTCTGCCTCTGTCCACCGTCGGACCGGGCCGTATCGGGCCCCCTGCAGGACTGGCTGGCCGGTCTGCCGGGTGTGGTCGCCCAGTGCCTCGATGCCGTGCCTGGAGTCCACCTCCTCGACGCGCAGGACTTGGCGTGCCGGTACCCCGTTGCCCGGCAGAACGATCCGGACGCGGAGCGTCTCGGCCGGATCCCCTATACCGAGGAATTCTTCTGCGCCCTCGGGACGGGCATCGTCCGGCTCGCCGATGCGCTCTACCGGCCGCCGTACAAGGTCCTGGTCTTCGATTGCGACAACACCTTGTGGGACGGCGTCTGCGGCGAAGACGGACCCGAAGGTGTGATTGTGAGCGACGACCGCCGCGCCCTGCAGGAGTTCGCCCTCGCCCAGCGGGAAGACGGCGCGCTGCTCGCCATGGCCAGCAAGAACAACGAGCAGGACGTTCTCGACACGTTCGCGGCGCATCCGGAGATGCCGCTGCGCCTGGAACATTTCGCCGCGTGGCGGATCAACTGGGAATCGAAGGCGCAGAACCTCGCCGAACTGGCGGGCGAGTTGTCCCTCGGCCTCGACAGCTTCGTGTTTCTCGACGATAACCCGCGAGAGTGCGCCGAGGTGGAGGATGCCTTGCCCGAGGTGCTCTGCCTTACCTTGCCGGAACCGCCGCTGCTGCCGCGGTTCCTGCGTCATGTTTGGGCATTCGACCGTCCGGTGGTGACCGAGGAAGACCGCCTCCGGAACGCCTACTACAGCCAGGTGCAGGAGTTCGGCCGCGAACTCAAGAAGGCGGAAAGCTTCGCGCAGTTTCTCGCCGGGTTGCAGCTTGAGGTCGTCCTGCAGCCGCCTGACGACGCCAGCCTTCCCCGCGTGGCGCAGTTGACGCACCGCACGAACCAGTTCAATTTCACGACGATCCGCAGGACTGGAAGCGAAATCCAGGCACTGCTGGCCGACCCCCGCTACCGCTGTCTTGCGGCGCGCGTCACGGACCGTTTCGGCGACTACGGGATCGTGGGCGTGGTGATTACTGTGGACGCCGGCGAGGAGGTCGAAGTCGACACGTTTCTGCTGAGCTGCCGCGTGCTCGGCCGGGGCGTCGAGCACCGCATCCTGGCCGAGGTGGCCCGCGATGCGCAGAGCCGCGGCAGGCGCGCGGTCCGGCTGCGCTGGGAAGCGACTGCGAAGAACCGCCCGGCCAGACAGTTCCTGGAGAGTGCCACCGGCCGCGCCCTCGCCTCGAACGGCACGGCTACTCTGACGATTCCCGTGGAAGAACTGGCGTCCCTGCGGTACGAACCGGAGATCGCCCCTCCGCCACCGCCTGAGGAGAAGCGGCCGGCGAAGCCCGGGGCGCGGAAATTCGTTGACTTCGCCCGCATCGCGCGTGAATTGTTGGCTCCGGGCGCGATCCTCGCGGCGATGCGCGCGGCACAGGGAGTTGCCGCACCGGCGGCAGGAATGAGCGATACCGAAGCAAGGCTTGCGGCGATCTGGTGCGATGTGCTGAAGGTCCCGGGGGTCTCGCCGCGCGACAACTTCTTCGATGCCGGCGGACATTCGCTGCTTGCGGTCTTGCTGATTCTGCGGGTCAAGGAAGCATTTGGCGTCGAGTTGCCGGTCGAAGACGTCTATTCGGCTTCGGCCACCCTCGCCGATCTGGCGCTCCGGATCGAAAGTTACCGGTTGCGCCAGACCCATCCGGACGAGTATGCCGGGCTGCTCGCCGAGATCGAGGAGATGAGCGACGAGGAGGTCCGGCGTCTCTTGGAGGCAGAAGGATAACGTGCGCATCCTCCTCACCTCAAACGCTTCGTATGACCCGCCGCGCGGCGGGTCCACACGCAGCAACCTGATCTGGTTGGATGCGCTGGCCGCCGCCGGCCATGACTGCCTCGTCGTAGCGCCTGCTCTTGAAGGCGCACCGGACCGCCGGAGCACCCGCGGACGCCTGGCCATTCTGTCGGTGAAGGAACTCTCCAGGCACACCGGAGTGCTGGGAGAAGCGATTGGCGATTTCGCGCCCGATTGGGTTCTGGTTTCCTCAGAGGATCTCGGCCATGTCCTGCTGCGGACCGCCGCCTCAGCCGCGCCGTCGCGGCTGGTGTACGTGGCCCACACGCCGCAGTTCTTCCCCTTCGGACCGGCCGCCTGGCATGCGGACCCGGCGGCCACCGAACTGGTCCGGCGCGCCGCCGGGGTCGTGGCGATCGGCCGCCACATGGCCGGCTACATCCGCGAGCACACGGGACGGGACGCCGCCGTGATCCACCCGCCGCTCTACGGGCAGCCGCCCTACCGGAACCTGGGCCGCTTCGGCGAGGGGTTCGTGCTCATGATCAACCCTTGCGTGGTGAAGGGGATTGAGATTTTTCTCGCCCTCGCCGCCCGTTTTCCGGAGATCCCGTTCGCCGCTCTGCGCGGCTGGGGGACCACGCGCGCGGACGAAGCCGCGCTGGCCGCGCAGCCGAACTGCCGCCTGCTCGAGAACGTGGCGGATATCGAGGAAGTGCTGGCGCAGACCCGGATCCTGCTGATGCCCTCGATCTGGTACGAAGGCTTCGGATTGATTGCGATGGAAGCGATGCTGCGGGGCGTGCCGGTCATCGCGAGCGACTCGGGCGGTCTGCAGGAATGCAAGGCGGGAACCGGCTTCGTGATCCCGGTGAATCCTGTCCCCGGCTACGATCCGGTCTGCGACGAAACCCATATGCCGCGTCCCAAGCGGGTGGAGCAGGAGATCGACCCCTGGGAGGACGCGCTCCGCACGCTCCTGAGTGACCGTAGCGCCTGGGAAACCGAGGCCCGGGTATCGCGCGAAGCTGCTCTTGCGTTCGTGTCCCGCCTCGACGCCCGCGACATGGAGCGGTACCTGCTCGCGCTTGAGCCCGCTCCTGGCGGGACCCCGGTGGAAAGGGCGCCGGGAGCCCTCGACCGCCTTTCCCCTGAGCGGCGCGCCCTGCTGCTGCGGCGTCTGAAGAAGCACTGATGCGCATCCTCCTGGCTCACAACTCGCTCTACTATCCGGCGCACGGGGGCGGCGACAAGTCGAACCGCCTGCTGATGGAAGCCCTCGCCGCCCGGGGTCACGCCGTGCGCGCGGTGGCCCGCATCGAGCATTTCGGACCCACCGGCCACGCGCGCCTTCTGGCTGACCTGGTGGCACGCGGTGTCTCGGCAGAAGAAGTTCCGGACGGCGCTGTGCGCTTCCCGCTTGGCGGCGTTGACGTTCACACCTTCACGACCGGAACGAATCTGCGCGGCTACTTCGGGCGGCAGATCGAGGAGTTCGATCCGGACGTGATCCTCGCGTCTACCGACGATCCGATGCACCTGCTGCTCGATCTGGCTCTCGGGGCGGCGAGGGCGCGCGTCGTCTATCTCGTACGCGCCACGATCGCGGTCCCGTTCGGCTGGCACAGTTCGTGGCCCGATGAGCGCCGCACCCACGCGTTGCGGCGCGTGGACGCGGTCGTCGGCGTGAGCGAATACGTCGCCCGCTACTGCCGCGAAGAGGGCGGTCTGGACGCGGTGCATGTCCCGATTTCGCTGATGGAGCCGGCCGAATATCCCAACCTGGCCGGCTTCGATCACGAGTTCGTGACGATGGCAAACGCCTGCGCCGTGAAGGGCATCGCCATTTTCCTGGAAGTCGCACGGCGCATGCCGGATCTGCGCTTCGCCGCCGTCCGCATGTGGGGCACAACGACGGAAGATCTGGCCGATCTCGGACGTCTGCCGAACGTGGCCGTGCTCGAACCGGTGGACAACATTCGCGACCTGCTCGCGCGGACGCGCGTCATGCTGGTGCCGTCCGTGTGGATGGAGGCCCGCTCGCGGATGGTGGTGGAGGCAATGCTGCACGGCGTCCCGGTCATCGCCAGCGACGTCGGCGGCATCCCCGAGGCGAAGCTGGGCGTGCCGTACCTGATCCCGGTGCATCCCATCCGTCGCTATCAGAGCCGGGTGACCGAAACGATGGTTCCGGTGCCGGAGGTCCCGCCGCAGGACGCCGGCCCCTGGGTCGACGCGCTGCGCCGGCTGACGTCGGACCGCGCGCATTTCGACGAGATCTCCAACCGGTCGCGCGAAGCTGCGCTGGATTACGTATCGGGCCTGAGCGCGGCTCCGTTCGAGAGCCTGCTCGAAGACGTGCTGCGGCGGCCGAAGAAACAAGGGCCGGTCGCGGGGCCGCGCCGCGACGTGCTGTCCGAAGAGCGGAAGCGACTGCTTGCGCTCCGGCTCCGGCAGAAGCGGGCGCAACTGTGGTTCCCGGACCTGGCGGAGATACCCGAGGGCGGTTTCCGGCTCGTCGTGCTGCCGCATGCCGGCGCGGGACCGTCCCTCTACAGGCGCTGGGCCGTCGCACTGCCGGAATCCGTGCAACTGTGTCCCGTCTGCCTGCCGGGCCGGGAGGCCCGCACCGCCGAGCCGCCGCTCACCGATATGGCGGAACTGGTCGCCGCACTGGCGGCGGAGTTTACCCCGTACGCAGCGCGACCCTACGTTCTGTTCGGACACAGCATGGGAGCGGGCATCGCTTTCGAACTGGCGCGCGCTCTTCGCGCGAAGGGTCTGCCTGGTCCACGCGCCTTGTTCGTTTCCGGAGCCCGTGCCCCCCGCTTCCGCATCGGGCTGACGCCGCAGCCGGAGCCATCCGACCAGGAATTGCTCGCCCAGGTGCGGCGGCTGGGCGGGTTGCCTCCCGAGGTCGCCAGCCACCCTGAGCTGTGCAACGCCCTGCTGCCCGCGCTGCGCGCCGATACGAAGCTCTACCGGAACTACCGCTACGAACCTGGTGAACCGCTCTCTGTGCGGCTTTTCGTGTACGGCGGCTCCGATGATCCGGGCCTCGACCGCCAGCATTTGGAACCATGGCGCGAGGTGACGTCGGAGCGGGCCGAAGTGCGCCTGTTCCCCGGCGGCCACTTCTACCTGTTCGAGCGCGCCGGGTTTTTCGAAGCGTTCCGCGCCGCCTTGGAACGCCTGCTACCGGTTGGCTGACCGGACGAACTCCAGCAGCCGTACGGGGTCATCGGTCATCAAGCCGTCCATTCCCATGTCGAGCGCCTTGCGCCAGCCGTCCACGTCATCGATCACGTTCGAAACGATGCGGAATCCGGCGCCGCGGAGTTCGCGGACCTGCTCCGCGGTGGTGTCGGCGATCCCCAGCATCAGGTAGTCGGCCTGGTGCCGGCGCGCCAGCGGCAGATAGTCCGGCTTGAAGCGCCGGGCGTTCACGAGGCAGATCTTGACCCGCGGTTCCTCACGCTTCATTGCATCCAGCGTGCGGTAGTCCCCTGACTGCAGGATCACGCGGTCCTGCGCCCCGTGCTTCTGGATCTCCCGGGCGATCCACGAAGCAAACTGGCCGGGATCGACAAAGCGAGGGTCGCCGTCGGGCGCCATCTTGGTTTCCACCAGAAACCGGATCCGCTTGTCGGGAAACGCCTCCAGCACTTCCTCGAAGGACGGGATCTTCGCGCCCGGCGACGTCTCCTGCAGGGGGAACCTGGGATTCCGCCACGAGCCGCAGTCGAGGCGGCGCAGATCGTCGAAGGGCAGCGCCCGCACCGGTCCGAACGGGAAGGCGCCCCCTCCCGGCAACGTGCAGAGCGGGGAGTGGACATCCAGGTCGTGGATCACAGCGAGCCGGTTGTCCCGCGTGGGCACGAGGTCGAACTCAAGGACGTCGACGCCAAGGCGCACGGCGTTCCGGAAGGCCGCGAGGGTGTTCTGCGGCTGCCGCGCCATGCCGCCGCGGTGCGCTACGGTGAACGGGGTCTGTGCCCATGCTGGGGCCAGGAATGCTGCCAGGAGAAGGATGCGCGGGATCACCATTAGAGCTTAGCGCGCTGCTACACTGAGCCTTCGGAGACCGAATGCCTCATTTGAGCCGCCGTGCCCTGCTGGCGACCGCCGCCAGTGCCTGGGCCGCCCCGCAAGCATCAGCCCGGACAGCCCTCGACACCGCCGTCGCCAGTCATGACGTGGGGGTCGCCCGGTATCTCGAGATCCAGGTGACCGATCCCAGGAGCCGGTGGCTGGGTGCGATCCCGGATGCCTACGGTCTGCACCATGGGAACGGTCCGGTGGGCGCGCTGAATGTCTTCATCACCGCCTTCACGCAGCCGAAGTCGCGTTATTACAAGGACCGCACCGTAGCCGAACGGATCCGCCTGGCTGCGGCTGCGGCCGCGCGCATGCAGAACGAGCATGGCAACTTCGACCTGCTGACGACAAACTTCAATTCGCCCGCCGACACGGCGTTCATCGTCCGCTCCGGCGCATCGGCGTTCTACCTCGCGCGCCAGGCGAACGAGCGCGAGTTCATGCGCCTGATGGAGCCGGTGTTGCTCAAAGGCGCGCAGGCGCTGGTCGTGGGCGGGATCCACACGCCGAACCACCGCTGGGTCCTCTGCGGGGCTCTGGCTCAGATGCAGGAACTGTTTCCCAATCCGGACTACCTGCGGCGGATCAATCTGTGGCTTGCCGAAGGGGTGGACATCGACGACGATGGCCAATACGGCGAGCGCAGCACGCTGGTCTACAACCCGATCACGAATTCCGCGCTGATTGCCGTGGCGCACAAGCTGAACCGCCCGGCCCTGCTCGATCCCGTCCGGCGGAACCTCGACGCGCTGATGTACCTGCTTCACCCGAATCTGGAGGTCGTGACGGAGATCTCACGGCGCCAGGACCGCAACCAGCCCGGTCTGCCCGAACAATCCTGGTTCGCGCTGCGCTATCTCGCGGTGAAGGATGGCAACGGGCACTACGCGCAACTCGCCTCGCAGTTGGCGCCGAGTCTCAACCCGCTGATGGAATACCCGGAACTCCTGCAGCCGGGTCCGGCGGCGAAGCCGCTGCCGGATGACTATGTCAAGGAGTTTCCGAGCGGGGACTACGCGCATATCCGGCGCGGCAACCGCAGCGTCACGCTCCTGCTCGACGGCAACAGCCGGCTGATGGCGTGCCGGAAAGGCGGGGCGGTGGTCAACGCGGTCCGGATGGCGGCAGCCTTCTTCGGAAAAGGCCAGTTCAAGCCGATGCGTGCCGGGCGCCGCGGCGACAGCTTTGTCTACGAGCAGGAACTCGATGCGGGCTACTACCAGCCCTTTGACCCGCCGCGGCCGGTGCCGGCGGGCGAGGACCAGTGGTACGCGGTCCGCCCCCGCCGGCGGCGTACCGAAGTGTGCGACATCTTCTACCGCGCGAGTGTGAGCGAAACGCCGCGCGGCGCGAAGATGCGGATCGAGGCGTCGGGGACGAAGGATGTGCCGGTCGCCATCGAGATCAACCTGCGCGCCGGCGGGAAGCTCGAAGGGGTGGTGGAGGCGCCAGGGGCGCCCAAGGATTCCTACATCCTGGCGGGCCGGCAGGCGTCGTACACGGTGGGCGGTGACACGCTGCGTTTCGGGCCGGGACTGCGCCTGAACGACTACACGCAAGTCCGCGGCGCCGAGCCGAAACTCGACGGCCCCAGCGTCTACCTGACCGGCTATACTCCGTTCGACCACACGATCGAGTTCGACCTGGCGTAGTCTACGAGGCCGTCAGCCGGACTACCGTTTCGATGTGGTAGGTCTGCGGAAAGAGATCGATCAGCGTGATACCGTCCATGCGGTATCCGGCGCCCAGGAGTTCGGCCAGATCGCGGGCCAGCGTAGCGGGGTCGCACGCCACCAGCGTCAGGCGTTTGGGCCGGATCCGGATGAGTTCCGCCACCGTGCGCTTCCCCAGGCCGCTGCGGGGCGGGTCGGCAAGCACGAAATCGTAGGACTCGCGCTCCGCTTCGAGGAATTCCTCAACGCTCGCCCGCGGCGTGCGAAGTTCGATCCCCGCGGCATCCGCGTTCGCGCGCAGGTCGTCCGACGCGGACCGCACCGACTCGACGGCCGTCACCGAGCGAAATCCGCGCGCCAGAGGCAGCGAAAAGAGCCCGACCCCGGCGTAGAGGTCCAGCGCCCGGCCGCCCTCGACATCGCCCGTGACCAAGCGGACCAAGTCACCGGTGAGGTGGCGGTTCACCTGAAAGAAGCTCTTGCCGCTGACCCGGTAACGGAACCCTGCCACTTCGTAGGTCAGCGGACCGGGAACCAGTCCCGGGATCTCTTCCGACAACCAGTCAAAGAAGCGCTTGGCCACCGGCCGGCGCACGTCGAGGACATTGATTTGGATCTCCCGTTCGTTGGTGAACAGCTCGAAGGAATCGAGGAAATCCGGCCAGCGGCGGTCCCCCGCGAGGCGCCGGAGCGTCCCCAGTGCTTGATTCAACCGGGGCGAGGCGATCGGGCAGGCGGCGACATCCACCAATTTCCGCGAGCGCGCTTCGAGGAATCCGATGCGGCGCTTGGCAACGTGCAACTGGATCCGGTTGCGGTATTCCCAAGGATCGCCCGAGACTGTCGGAATCTCGCCCGCGTCGTCGATCTTCGCGATGCGCCGCAGCACCTCGCGCAGGATCTCGACCTTCTGCTGGAGCTGGTACCCGTAGGCGGCGTGCTGGTAGTGGCAGCCGCCACAGTGTTCAAAGTACTGGCAGCGCGGCGGAACGCGCTCCGGCGACGGTTCCTCGACGGAGGCGTTTTCGGCGCGCCAGACCCCGCCGCGGCGCTGCGTTTCCGCGGCGACCGCAATCTCGCCCGGCAGCACGTATGGCGCCAGGTAGACGCCGGTCTCGTGGCGCGCCAGCCCGTCTCCGCCGTAGACGAGCTTTTCGATCCGCAGGCGGAGGTTGGTTTGCGCTTCAGTCATCGCTTACGATAGGGAAGTTCGGTCCTTTTTCCATCCATGAAAGCGCGCGTTCTCTCCGGCATGCAGCCGACCGGTGATCTGCACATCGGCAACTATCTCGGCGCCCTGAAGAACTGGGTTCGCATCCAGTCCGACTACGAGTGTATCTTCTGCATCGTCGATCTGCACGCGATCACGGTATACCAGGAGCCGGCGCGGCTCCGCGCGAAGATCGAGGAGATCGCCGCCATCTACCTCGCGGCGGGCATCGATCCGGCGCAGTCGCGCGTGATGGTGCAGTCCGCCGTGCCGGAACACGCGGAGCTGGCCTGGATGCTGACGTGTGTGACGCCGGTGGGATGGCTCGAGCGCATGACGCAGTACAAGACCAAGGCCGCGGCGCAGGAGTCGGTCGGCGACGGTCTGCTGCAGTACCCCGTCCTGATGGCTGCCGACATCCTGCTCTACCAGGCCGCCATCGTTCCGGTGGGCGAGGACCAGGTGCAGCACCTGGAACTGAGCCGGGATATCGCCCAGCGCTTCAACTCGCTCTACGGCGAGACGTTCACGATGCCCTCGACCAGCCTGCCCACGGTGGGCGCGCGCGTGATGGGGCTGGACGATCCGACCGCGAAGATGAGCAAGTCCGCGACGGGGACGAATCACGCCGTGGCGCTGCTCGACCCGCCGGAGAAGATCCGTAAGACAATCCTGCGCGCCACTACCGACTCGCAGAGTGGCGTCGACTTCGACACGCTGGGCGCGGGAGTCGCGAACCTGCTCGCGATCTTCCAGGGTTTCACCGGATGGACCGACGAGCAGGTGCGTGCGCACTTCGCGGGCATGCGTTACGGCGATCTGAAGAAACAGGTCGCCGACGCCGTGATCGCGGGTCTGGAGCCGTTCCAGAGCCGGTACCGCGAGATCGTGGCTGAACCCGGGTATCTCGCGGGAGTGCTGCGCGACGGCGCCGAGCGGGTCCGCCCTCTCGCCCGTGAAACGGTGGAACTGGTCAAGCAGCGGATGGGATTGTTTAGCGAGCTTGTATGATCTCGCTTGCCGCATACGGTCGACTGATCCGCGGCAACCGCAATTTCCGGCTCCTGTGGGGAGCGCAGATCATCAGTGAGATCGGCGACTGGTTCTATACCCTCTCCCTCTATAGCCTCATTCTCGAACTGACCGGCAAAGCGGAGCTGGTCGCGCTTGCGGTCGTGCTTCAGGTGCTGCCGCAGACGCTGACCGCTCCGTTCGCGGGCGTTGTGAATGACCGCCTCAGCCGGCGGCAGGTGATGATTCTGTCGGATCTGGCGCGGGCAGTCATCGTGCTGGGGATGCTGTTCGTGCGGACGCCCGGCATGGTCTGGCTCGTCTATCCGCTGCTGTTCCTCGAAACATTGGGGTGGTCGTTCTTTGAGCCCGGCCGGCAGTCGGTGATTCCGAACATCGTCGGCGAGAAGGAGATGTGGACGGCGAACACGCTGGCGGCGACAACGTGGTCGTTCAATCTGGCGATTGGCTCGACTCTCGGCGGCGCCGTGGCGGCGGCGCTGGGGCGCGACGCTGTGTTCGTCATCAACGCAGTCTCCTTCGTCGGCTCGGCGCTTTTCCTCTACCGGATGAAGTTCGCCGAACCTCACCTGGACACCGCCCCACCGCTCCGTCTGCGCGACATGGGGGACTTCACGCCTCTCCGCGAAGGCTTCACGTACGTCGTGCGCGACGTGCGGCTTCTGGCGATGGTGCTGGTGAAGGGCGGTCTCGGCCTGCTGGGCGCGAACCTCGTGCTGCTGCCGGTGCTCGGGGAGCGCGTGTTTCCAATCGCGCTCGAAGGATCGGAGGCGAATCGCGGCGCGATGCTGGCGATGAGCTTACTGATGGCGTCGCGCGGCGTCGGTGCGCTGATCGGTCCTTTCGCCACCGCGCCCTGGGCGGGCCGCAACGAAAGCCGGCTGAGGCGCGGCATCGTGGTGGCCTTCTTTGCCGCCGGCTGCGGTTACCTGCTGTTGAGCCAGGCGCCGACGCTGCCGCTGGCGATGGCCGCGATTGCCCTGTCGCATGGCGGAGGCTCGACGATCTGGGTCTTTTCGACGACGCTGCTGATGTTGAAGACCGAGGACCGCTTCCGGGGCCGCATCTTTTCCGCGGAACTGGCGTTTCACATGCTCGCGATTTCGCTGGCCAGCACGGTCGCTGGACGGATCATCGACAGCGGATTCCCGGTACGTCACGCCGTGATGGTGACGGGGCTGTCCCTGTTTCTGCCGGCTCTGTTGTGGCTCTGGGCGCAACGGTTGTGGCGCGGGCGGCCCCAGGACGAGTACACTGGCGGCTGATGCTTACCCGACGCAATTTTTCCCGCCTGGCTCTCGCCGCCCTGCCCGTGGCCGCCTGCTCGACTAAACCCGCGGCATCCACGGTGCGGCTGGGCGTCCAGTCCTACAGCTTTCGCGACCGCTCGCTTGACGATGCTCTGCAGGCGATGGCGGGGATCGGGATCAAGACGTGCGAACTCTGGTCCGGCCATGTGGAACCGCGCGACTTGAAGGGCGAGGACCTTCGGGCATGGCGCCTGTCTACACCGATCAGGCATTGGGAGGATGTGCGGGCGAAGTTCGAGCGCGCGGGCGTCGAGTTGCACGCGTACAACTACAGCTTCCGCGAGACGTTTTCGGACGAAGAGATCGCGCGCGGCTTCGAGATGGCGCAGGCGTTGGGCGTGGAGGCGATCACGGCATCATCGAACGTCTCGACTGCCAAGCGCATCGATCCGCACGCGAGAAACGCCCAGATCCCGGTCGGCATGCACAACCACTCGCGCATCCACGAGAACGAGTTCGCCACGCCGGACGACTTCCTCGCGGCGATGGAGGGGCATTCCGAGTACATCGCGATCAACCTCGACATCGGCCACTTCGCCGCCGCCAATTTCGACCCGGTGGATTTCCTGGCGAAGAACCACCAGCGGATCGTGACGTTGCACATCAAGGACCGCAAGCGCGACCAGGGCGCGAACCTGCCGTTCGGAGAAGGCGACACGCCGATCCGCGAGGTATTGCTCTGGTTGCGGGACAACAACTCGCGCATTCCGGCGAATATTGAATACGAGTACAAGGGCGAAGACACGGTCGCCGAGGTCCGGCGCTGCTTCGAGTACTGCCAGGCGATCCTGGCGGGGTAGGGCCCTGAGCCTCGCAGGCGTCCAGACCAGCCAGCGATTCAGCGTTGAGCGGGATGCCTTCGCTCCGGTAGCGCTGCGCGGCGGGCATCTACGACGTCAGCAACCTGGTTTTCGCCCCTGGTTTCCGTCAGCTTTTCCTGACGGGCAGCGTCGGACACCGGTCCTCGGCGCCGGGCAAGGCGATGCGCCTCGACCTCCGCTAAGGCCGGCGCGGCCGCGCGAAGATCTCGGCAAGCTCGAACAGCATGCGGCGTTCCTGCTCGTCGAACTTGCCCGCGAAGGATTCGCTCCTGAGATACTCGCGCCGTTCGACGGGTCGCAAGTGACGGAGCGTGGCGAGTTCCTCCCGGATGACCTGCCGTCGCTCCGGCGGCAGCGCGGAGAAATGCCGGTAGACCTCGCGTGCGCGCTCCCGGCGTTCGGGCGGCATGGCCTGGAAGAATTCGTACCGCTCACGGACCGCCTGCCGTTCTTCGGGCGAGAGCTTCATGTACTCCTGAAACTGGCGCTCCACGACGCGCCGCCGCCGCGGAGGCAGCCGGTCGAGCGCCCGCTTCCGTTCCTCGGGAGACATGTTGTAGAGGCGTTCCAGCGCCGGGGGAAGGGCCTGCGCGTTCTTCTCCCGCGGCGGCAGAATTCCCTTCCCGCGCGGTTGCGCGGCCAGCGGCGCCACCAGCCAGAGGATCAGGATCAACAGACTGAACCACGTGCGCATGGCGTCTCCCATCACAGAGGCTGTGTCAGGCCGAGGTCGCGGAGCATCTGCACGTCGCTCAGCGTCTGCTCGATCTGCTCGATCTCGGCGAACTCCGCCAGCGGACGCGGTTCAGGGCCGCTCGACAGGATCACCGCTCCCACCAACACTGCGGCGGCCGCCAGCGCCGGAGCGAGCGGCCTCCATGGCCGCCACCAGCGGCGCGCCTCCTCCGCTTCGATCCGCTGCCACAAGGCGCGGTCGAATCCCGGGCGCACCGGCTCCGGCTGCCACAGGTCGAGCGCCTGCCGTGTCGTTTCGAGATTCCTGAGCCAGTCCCGGCACCGGGCGCACTCCGCGGCGTGGCGTTCCGCGCCCGGTTCCAACAGGATCTCCGGCCGTCCTCCCATCTCCAACGGACATTCCATGATCTACTCCCGCGGGCGTTACGCCAAGTGCGCCAGACGCGCCCGCAACGTCTCATACGCCCGGAACAGCAGTGACTTCACGGCCGATTCCGAACAACCCAATACTTTCGCGATCTGCGAATACTCCATTTCCTGATACTTGTGCATCAGCACCGCCGCCCGCTGCTTTTCCGGCAGAGCGGCCACCGCCCTTCGCACCATGTCGAGGCGCGATTCACGAATCAATTGCTGCTCGGCGCTGGGCCTCCCGTCGGCGTGCTCGACGCCCCCGTCGAGGCTCTGCCCGCCCCGTTCCGGCTTCCCGTCGCGCAGCGCGTTCAGGGCGAGGTGCGTCGCGATCCGGAACAACCACGTCGTAAACTTCGCGGCCGGCTCGTAGGTGGCCCTCGCCTTGTACACGCGCAGGAACACCTCCTGCGCCAGTTCCTCCGCCACGTCGCGGTTCTGCACCATCCGGTGCAGGTAGTGGATCACCGGCCCGCGATACTTGCTGAGCAGGACGCCGAAGCTGGCCGGGTCCCCGTCCTTCACCCGGAGCATCAACTCGGCGTCGTATTCAATGGCGTACGACGCGACGCCCATATCCATTCGAACCCCTGGCGGCGGCGGAAGTTGCGCTATTCGTCCTTGAGCGAGCGGTCCATCAGCAAGCGGATCGCCTCCCTCGGGGAACGTCCCTCGTGGAGAAGAGCGTGCATCTGCGCTGTGATCGGCATCTCGACGCCGTACTTGCGGGCCAGATCGAGAGCGGCATGCACGGTTTCGACGCCCTCGGCCACCATGCGCATGGACGCCACGATTTCGTCGAGGCTCCGCCCGCGGGCCAGCTCGACGCCGACCGTGCGGTTGCGGCTCAATTCCCCGGTGCAGGTGAGCACGAGGTCGCCGAGACCCGCCAGTCCGGCCAAGGTTCTCGGGTCGCCCCCCATGGCGGCGGCCAGGCGCGAGATCTCGGCCAGTCCCCGCGTGATCAGCGCCGCCAGAGCGTTGTGTCCCAGGCCCAAGCCATGACAGACGCCCGCTCCGATCGCGACGACGTTCTTCACGGCGCCGCCCACCTCAACGCCGGCCGGATCGGCGCTCGTGTAGAGGCGGAGCGTGGGTCCGGAGAACGCGGTCTGGATCAATTGCGCCGCTTCGCGGTCGGACGAAGCCACCACGACGGCAGTCGGATCTTCGCGCGCCACTTCGCGGGCGAACGTCGGGCCGGAGAGCACGCAGACACGCGCTGGAAAGCGCGGTGCGAGGGTCTCGGCGATCACATCCGACATTCGTCGTAATGTGCCCCGTTCCAGCCCCTTGGTGGCGCTGACAAACAGCGTTTCCGGCCGGAGCATCGGCGCCATCTGTTCATAGAGCCCACGCAGGTACGCCGAAGGGACCACGCTCAGGAGGATGTCCGCTGAGTCAACAGCCGCGCTGAGATCGCTTGAAATTCCGACGGAGGGCGGTAACTGAAACCCAGGGAGAAAGACACGGTTCTCGCGGGTTTCCCGCATCTCGGCTGCCAGGTCCGGCTCCCGGACCCACAGCCGGACCCCATCGAAGCGCGGCGCCAGCACGATCGCGAGAGCCGTTCCCCAACTCCCGCCACCAACCACAGCAAGCCGATTCAAGCCCGTTTTCCCCTCAGCGAAAGGACGCTCTCGGTTCCCGCGCGAAGCCGGGCGAGATTCTCCTTGTGGCGCAGAATGATGAAGCCACCACTCACGGCCGCCGCCAATACGACAAACGTCGGAGGATGTGAGATCAGCCACACGGCAAACGGAAAGCTGCCGGCCGCCAGGATCGAGCCCAACGAAACGTGGCGGGAAATGGCGACGGCAACGACAAAGACGATCAGCACGGCGGCCAGAGGCAGGGGCGTCAGGCAGAGGTACGCGCCGATGAAACTGGCCACCGCCTTGCCTCCCTGGAACTTGAGAAACACCGGATACGCGTGCCCGGCCATCACGGCCAGGGCAGCGAGCGTCATCCAGAGCAGGTTCCCGTCCGTCATGCGGCCGGCCAGCCAGACCGCGAGGTAGCCCTTCCCGATATCCAGAGCCAGGGTCAGGAAACCGGCACCGCGTCCGGTGGTGCGCAGGACGTTGGTCGCGCCGATGTTGCCACTGCCGGCGGCGCGCACGTCGCGGCCCGCCAACAGCTTGACGACCAGGAAGCCGAACGGCACAGCGCCGATCACGTAGGCCAGGACAATGGTGAGGACCGGGGTCATGGATGGAACGGGAACTCCGCAAGCTGGGTATAGATAGAGCCTCCAGGCGCCGTCTCGCTGAGATAGAGATGGAAGCTGGACGCCGTGAACGTCCCGAGGTCACACTCCCCGAGGGTGGCAACGCGTTGCTGGAGCCGGCTTAGAGAGACGCCGTCCCGGTTCCGCCCCAGGGTCAGGTGGGGAGAGTACGGCTTGTCGTCGGCGGCTCCGCCCAACCGGACGACCGCCGCGTCGGTGTCGCGCGCAAGCCCCGCGAGTTCCGGGCCCGCTTCGATGCCCGCCCAGAACACCCGCGGGGCCCGGCCGTTGGGGAAGAATCCCAGTCCCCGGACCGACGTGGGAAACGGCTCGCGCCGGGTGATGTTGTCCAGCGCCCGCCGCAGTTCATCCAGGCGGGACTCTGGCCACTCACCGATGAACCTGGTCGTGATGTGCCAGTTGCGCCGCGGACTCCAGGCCAGCCGGGCCAGCGGCTTCAAATCGGCGACAAGTTGGGACATGGCGTTCACGACCGCCTCCGGCGGATCGATCGCGGTGAACAGTCGCATTGCCTCTTCCAGTGTACTCCCGGCGTATTCTGAAGAGAGACGGTGTGGGGCAGGATTCTACCGCGCAACTTCTATGAACGGCCCACCGTGGAGGTGGCGCGCGACCTCGTCGGGCGCGTGCTGGTGCACGGTGAGGCGGCGGGCATCATTCTCGAAGCGGAGGCGTACCTGGGTCGCGACGATCTGGCGGCGCACGCCTCGCGCGGGGTGACGCCGCGGACGCGCGTCATCTACGGGCCGCCGGGACACGCCTACGTCTACCTGATTTACGGGATGTACGACTGCCTGAACCTGATCGCTGAGCCCGACGGCACCCCCGGATGCGTGTTGATCCGCGCCGCCTGGCCGGTCGCCGGAACGGAGGCCATGTCTACCCGGCGACGCAGCCGCGACCTGGCGTCCGGACCGGGCAAGCTCACCCAAGCCTTCGGCATCACCCGGGCGGACAACGGGCGCGACGTGACGCGCGGGTCGCTGGTCGTGCGGGAAGGCGACGGGCCACCGGGACCGGTCCGGGCGACGCCCCGCATCGGTGTCCGGCATTGTGCGGACTGGCCGCTCCGGTTCGTTTGCGATCTGCCATGACCTACTTGATTCTCGGCTGTGGGTACACAGGGCAGCGGGTCGCGCTCCGCTTGCTCACTCGCGGCGCCCACGTCTGGGCCACAGCGACTTCGGAAGCGGGGCTGTCCCGTTTGGCGGCGCTGGGCGCGCACCCTCTGTTCCTCGATGTCTGCCGCCCCGCACCGCTGTCCCTTCCGGACGGTCCGCTGGCCGTGCTTCACTCGGTTCCGGTGGTCCAAAACGGGGACAGACCCGTTGATCCGACCCCGGAACTGCTGCGCGCCATTGGCCGGAAACCGCAACGCCTCGTCTACCTGTCGACCACCGGGGTTTATGGCGTGGTGCGCGAAGTGAATGAAAACACGCCGGTTCACGCGACGAGTGAGCGACTGAAGCTGCGCATCGCCGCCGAGCAGGCCGTGGCGGCCAGCGGCGCCTCGTGGATGGTGCTGCGGCCGGCGGCCATCTACGGTCCGTGGCGCGGCGTCCACCAGGCGATGCGGGAGGGCCGGTTTACCCTGGCGGAAGGGCCGCCCCGTTTCACCAGCCGCATCCATGTCGAGGACCTGGCGGCGCTAGCGGAAGCGGCGCTGGCATCGGAGGCGGCTGGAGCGTGGCCGGTGGCGGACGAATTCCCCTGCTCCTCGGATGAGGTCGCGGAGTTCTGCGCGACGCTGCTCGGGCTGCCGCCGCCACCCCGCGTCCCTTTGACGGAACAGAGCGAGACCCGGCGCGCGAACAGGCGCGTCGACGGACGGGCCGCGTGCGACCTGCTCGGCGTACGGCTGACCTATCCGACGTATCGCGAGGGAATCCGCGCGGCGCTTGCCGAAGAGGCCGCCTAGGCTGCCGTGACGCCCCCGCAACTCGATCCCGCGCCGGCCGTGCAGCCGTAGCAGTGCTCGCCGGTCGTGATGGACCGGGCGCGCAGGTCCGCGGCGCGGAAGTCGCGGATATGCGTGGGCGCCCCGGAGTTCACGGGCAGATCGAGCATCTGGTTGAAGTCGCAGTCGTACAGTTGCCCGTCCCAGCCGACCGACAGCATCGTGCGGCACATGACGCCGGCCGCGGCCGCCGGGTTATAGGCGTTCACGAGGCGGTCCATGTAGCGGTCGTAGTTGCCGCTGCGCAACAGGAACTCGAGGAACCGGCTGATCGGCATGTTGGTGATCGTGTACAGCGAATTGAAGACGATGCCGTGACGCCGTGCCAACTCGCGCCGGAAATCGGCCTCGATCGCGCGCTGCGCCGGCGGCAGAAACGCGCCCACCGGGTTGTAGACGAGGTTCAGCAGCAGGCCGGAGCCGGGGCGGCTGTACCCTGCGGCGTTCAGCAGGCGCAGCGCCTCGACGGACTTGTCGAAGACGCCGGCGCCGCGCTGCGCGTCGGTCTGGTCCGCCAGAAAGTAGGGCAGGCTGCAGATCACCTCCACCTGGCGCAGGGCGAGGAAGTCCACCAGGTCGGCCTGCGACGGCAACAGAAGTACGGTCAGGTTGCAGCGGTCGATGACGTGCCGTCCGAGGGCGCGCGCGCCGTCCACCAGGTAGCGGAACTGCGGGTTGAGTTCCGGCGCGCCCCCCGTGATGTCGAGAGTCGGGATGTCTCCCTCGTCAAGAATCCGCAGGCAGGCCGCGGCGGTTTCGCGGGACATCACTTCGCGACGGTCCGGGCCGGCGTCAACGTGGCAATGGTGGCAGGTCTGGTTGCAGAGTTTGCCGACGTTGACCTGCAGCGTCTGGATACCGGTTGCCCGCAGCGGGTGCAGTTGCGACTCCACCAGCGCCTGGACGAACGGCTTGCGGCGCGCCGCTGACTGGCCGAGCACCCGAAGCTGCTCGGAAGTCGAGGCCAGTGGATGCCGCAGACTGACCAGACTCACATGCTCACCTTATCCGCGACGTTGCGCATCTGCAAGCCGTGTACGAGCGAAGCGCCGCCGCGGATGGCCGAGGCGACGTGCACGGCTTCGGTCATCTGCTCCAGATTCGAGCCCTTTTCGAGAGCCGCCTGCGTGTAGGCATCGATGCAGTACGGACATTGCACGGCGTGCGCCACGCCGAGGGCGATGAGCGCTTTCTCCCTCTCCGTCAGCGCGCCTTCGGCGAACACCGCGCCGTACCACTCGCTGAACTTGCGCCACAACTCAGGTGCGTGGTCGCCGATCTTCGCGAAGTGCGGCAGGTCATGGTCGTGATAATACCCCGGCATTCCCTCCAGTCTAGCGCGCGTCAGGCGAAGCGCCGCGGGCTCAGGAAGTCGATGGGAAGCGCGGTTGCGCCCCGGAGCGCAAGGTCCGAGAGAGCCTCCGCGATTGCCGGAGCAAACTTGAACCCGTGACCCGAAAATCCGGCGGCAAAGGAGACAGCGGGATCGTCCGGATGAACGCCGACGACGAAATGCTCGTCCGGCGTCATCGTGTACAGGCACGTCTTCGCGCGAGATACCCGCGCCAGGGCGCCGGGAAGCGGACCCGCCAGCCCGGGCAGGTAGCGCGCCGCGACTTCCAGAACCGGCACGAGATCCCGTTCAGAGGGCGCCGCCACTTCTTCCAGGTGCGGCAGTTCGTCTCCGTCGAACCAGTGGACCGCGATCTTCACCTCCCCGGAAGCCGACGCAGGGAAGCCGTAGAAGAACTTCTCCGCCGCCGTGAACACGGGGATGCGGCCGGGCGCGAACTCTTGGGACCGTTCCGGACGCACCCAGACCAGCACCCGCCGCTGCACCCGGAGCGGAAGGTGCGGTAAGAGCCCTCCAGCCCAGGCTCCGGCTGTGACGATCACGCGCTCCGCGACGATTTCGCCTTCCGCGGTTTGGATTGTGCGATACGCGCCCGCACGGGTCCATCCCAACGCGGGGTGGCACAGCGCGATCTCCGCTCCTGCCCGCCGCGCTGCTTCCAGAGCGAAGTGAATGGAGGCGTCAACATCGATCCATCCCGCCGTGGGTTCGAGCAATCCGACCTCGCCGGGCTGCGGGTGGATCTGAGGATAGTGGCGCTTGAGCCTCGCGGCATCGAAGGACTCGACCGGGATGCCATGCAGTCGCGAACTTTCCAGGATGCCGCGGATGAGGCCGTCGTCCGGCGCCCCGATGTTGATCTGTCCCCAGCGGTGCAGGAGCGGCCTTCCGGCTTCTTCGCCGAAACGGTCCCACAATTCTCCGGACCGCACCGCGAGCGGCACGTAATCCGGGTGTTCCGCGTAGGCAGTGCGGAACACGCGGGTCTCGCCGGAGTGGCTCCCGAAGCTGTGCGGCGGCGCGAACCGGTCGAGTCCCGCCACCTTGGCCCCGCGCCGCGCCAGTTCCAGGCACGTCAGCGAGCCCATCGTTCCCAGGCCGATTACGGCGACATCGTAGATCTTGCTCATCCCAGGGCCTACTATCGGACAGCCGCGGTGCCGCGGTCAACCGCCGCGGCAAATCCATAAAAAAATCCAATCGGGCCCATAGAAACGTTCCGTTTTGTCACTGCGGGGGCCCATTGAATAATGGAAAGACATCCCCGGACGCCGCAGAACCAAGAGGAGACATCTTGTTGATGAGACGTGTGGCATACAGCCTTCTTGCGCCCTTCGTGGCTCTGGCCCAGCAGCCGGCTGGAGAAGACCGCATCGCGGCCCTGGAGCAGGCTGCCGCAGCCGCACAAGGGTCGGCGGACAATGCCTGGATGCTGGCCAGCACGGCCCTGGTCTTACTGATGACGGGCCCAGGACTTGCTCTGTTCTACGGCGGACTGGTGCGCAAGAAAAACGTGCTCAGTACCCTGATGCATAGCTTCGTCCTCATGGCCCTGGCGTCGGTGATGTGGGCTGTGATCGGCTACAGCCTCGCCTTCGGAGACGGCAACATGTTCGTGGGCGACCTGCGTTTCGCCTTTCTTGACGGCGTCGGCATGGAGCCCAACGGCGACTACGCCGGAACGATCCCGCACCTGACGTTCATGGCCTTTCAGATGATGTTCGCCATTATCACGCCTGCGCTCATCTCCGGTGCGTTCGCCGAGCGGATGAAGTTCAGCGCCATGGTGCTGTTCACGATTCTGTGGCTGCTCATTGTGTACTTCCCGATGGCGCACATGGTGTGGGGCAAGGGCGGATTTATGAATGCGTTCGGCGATGGCCCGCTGCCTTGCTTCGATTTCGCGGGAGGCACTGTGGTCCATATCACCTCCGGCGTCTCGGCGCTCATCTGCGCGATCTATCTCGGAAAGCGCCACGGCTATCCGCACGAGCCGATCAAGCCGCACAATCTCGTCTTCAGTTTCACCGGGGCATGCCTGCTCTGGTTCGGATGGTTCGGGTTCAATGCGGGCAGCGCCCTGGGCGCATCCGGCCTCGCGGCTTCCGCGTTTGTCGCGACGCACCTGGGCGCGGCGGCGGGTGCCCTGGGGTGGCTCCTTGCCGAGTGGATGCGGTCCGGCAAGCCAAGCTGCCTGGGTGGGATCTCCGGCGCGGTTGCGGGCCTGGTGGCGATCACGCCGGCGTCTGGTTTCGTCAAACCGATGCCGTCGATTCTGATCGGCTTCGCGGCGGGCCTCGTGTGCTACTTCATGGTGGTCGCCGTGAAGCACAAGCTCGGATACGACGATGCTCTCGATGCGTTTGGCGTCCACGGCGTCGGCGGAACGCTGGGCGCGATCCTCACGGGCGTGTTTGCCACGAAGGCTGTCAACGACGGCCTCGGGACCGCCGCCCTCGGCATGGTGGATGGCAACGGTTTTCAGGTCGTCAATCAGACGTTGGGTGCGCTGTTCGCCTGGATTCTCGCGGCTGCGGGAACCTGGGTGATCCTGAAGATCTGCGACGTGCTGATCGGGGTCCGGGTGCCGGCGGATGACGAGATCCAGGGCCTCGACCTGAGCCAGCACGGCGAAGAAGGCTACATCCTGGAGTCGTAACCGGAGTCCGCTCATGAAGAAGATCGAAGCGATTATCCAGCCGTTCAAGCTCGACGAGGTGAAGGAGGCGCTGAAGGCGATCGGCGTCGACGGCATGACCATTACGGAAGTGCGCGGCCACGGACGCCAGAAGGGCCACAAGGAGGTCTACCGGGGGCAGGAATACAATGTCGACCTGCTGCCGAAGATCAAACTGGAACTGGTGCTCCCCGAAGGCCGTGTCGCTGAAGCCATCCAAACCCTGACCCAGTCCGCCCGCACCGGCAAGATTGGCGACGGCAAGATTTTTGTCTATGAGGTCGCCGAAGCGATCCGGATCCGCAACGACGATCGTGGCGACGCCGCACTCTGATCGGGGCGGCGCTCCGGAGTCGCACCTCCGCGCCCGTGGCACCCTTGTCGACAGCGTGGTGCGGCACGCGGCCCGGGAAACGCCGGCGCTCCTGACGCCCGGCTTCTGCCTCTACGCCGTGGGCGGCTATGGCCGCGGCGAACTCTTTCCCGCTTCCGATATCGATCTGCTGCTGCTGTTCGAAAGCGAGCGCGCCGCGCGCGATTCGGCCTCGCTACTCTCGCCGTTTCTCCAGAAACTGTGGGACGCGGGACTTCGCGTGAGCCAGTCTGTCCGCACGCCGGTGGAGTGCTGCGAACTGCACGAGCAGAACGTGGAACTGGCGGTCAGCCTGCTCGACGCCCGCCTGATCGACGGCGACGTGGCCATGTCACAGCGGTTCGAGGACCGGCTATCCCGCTTCTTCCATGCCCAGCGCCAAGCTCTTGTCCGGGGCATCGAGAGGCTCACATCCGCGCGTCACGCGCGATTCGGAGGGTCGATCTATCATCTCGAGCCGAATATCAAGGAGGTTCCTGGAGGACTTCGGGACCTCCAGGTGGTCCGCTGGCTGGCGGCGCTGGGCACGAGCCGCGACGATGGAGCCGGCCTTGGCCAGGCCCGCGACTTCCTGTTCCGGGTCCGCTGCCAGTTGCACTGGGAAGCGCAGCGCGACGCGAACGTCCTCAGCTTTGACCGTCAGGAAATGCTCGCCGAACGTGAGAGCGTCGCGCCCGCCGTCTGGATGCGCCAGTATTACCGCCACGCCCGCGACGTCTTCCGCGCAGCCGCGCGCACGATCGAAGCCGCGGAGGGACATTCATCTTCGCTCTTCGCGCAGATTCGCGACCGCACATCGCGATTCTCCAACGCGGACTTCAGTGTAGTCCGCGGGCGCGTCTACGTCCGCGAACCGGCCCGGCTCAGCCGGACACCCGAAGTGGCGCTGCAGTTGTTTGAGCTCGTCGCGCGCCACGGCGTGCAACTCTCGCTCGACGCCGAACAGCGCCTCAGCGCCCACGCCGCGGCAATTGCCTCCTGGCTCAATTCGGCGCCAGGGGTGTGGCCGGTGTGCAAGCGGATCCTGGGTCTGCCCCACGCGTGTCTGGCTCTTCGGGAAATGCACGAATGCGGGTTCCTGACGGTGCTGTTTCCTGAGTTGAGCGGCATCGACTGTCTCGTGGTCCGCGATTTCTTCCATCGCTATACGGTGGACGAACATACCCTCGTGGGGATTCGCGCGCTGACGTCGCTGCCCGAAGCGGGGGAGGCGCACCTGAAGCCGTTCGCCGGCCTATGGGCCGAATGCAGCCGGCGGTCCGCCCTGCTGCTGGCTGTTCTCTTCCACGATGCGGGCAAAGCGGATGAGTCGGCCGGCCATGTGGACGGCTCGCTCCGTCTCGCCAATGCCGCCGTGGAACGCCTGGGCGTCCCTGAGGAGGAGCGCTCGCTGGTCCGGTTTCTGATCGCGCGGCACCTGGATCTGTCGTTGGCCATGCAGTCGCGCGACCTAAGCGACCCGGTTGTCCTCGAATCGCTCGCCGCCGCCATCGGAACCGTCGAGAACCTGCGGGCTCTTACGCTGCTGACCTTCGCCGACATCAGCGCCGTCAATCCCACGTTGATGACACCCTGGCGCGCCTCCCAGCTCCTGCACGTGTTCCGGGCGGTTCACCACGAGCTTACGCGGGAACTCGATACGGACCGCATTGCCGCTCCATCGGGTGAGGCTTCCCCGAGGGCGGCGTTTCTCGATAGCTTTCCGAAGCGCTATGAGCGCACACACTCAGGCGGAGAGATCGAGCAGCACGTGGCGATGCTGGATCGCGCCCGGTCGCGCGGGGTCGCCGTTGCTTTGGACCGGACCAATGGCGCCTGGAAGCTGACGGTGCTCGCGAGCGACCGGCCCAGCCTGTTCGCCTCGGTCTGTGGGACGCTCTCGGCGTTCGGGCTGAGCATTCTCCGCGCCGAAGCGTTCGCCAACCGGCGTCATGACGTCCTCGACACGTTCGTATTCGCAGATCCGCTCCGCACGCTCGAACTGAATCCTGAAGAGCGCGACCGTCTGCTGGCGACTGTAGAGCGGGTGGTGCTGGGCAAGGTGAAGGCGGAGGATCTGCTGCGCAACCGTCCGCGCCCGGCGCCGCCGAGCCGTGGAGCGCACGTCGCGCCGGTCATCGTGTTCGATCCCGACGCCTCGGTTTCGGCAACGCTGGTCGAGATCGTAGCCGCAGACCGGCCGGGGCTTCTGTTCGACCTGGCCCACGCCATCGCAGAACTGGGCTGCAGCATCGAGGTCGTCCTGGTAGAGACTGCCGCGCACAAGGCGATGGACGTGTTCTACCTCACCAGGGATGGCGGAAAGCTTGACGGCGAAACCAGGGACCGTCTTCGCCATGCTTTGCTGGATGCCTGCCATCAAGGATGAGGCTGCCGGTATAATGGCGGGGCATGGAACCAACCCGAAGGCAGGCACTGGCCGCCCTGGCGGCGACCACGATGGCGCAGGCGCAGTCCGGACCGGTGCGCTACGTCCGTTTCCGTAAGGGCTCCACCGAGTCGTACGGCATTCTCGACGGAGAGACTGTCCGCGAAATCCGCGGCGGGCTGTTCGGCGCACGCACGGCCACGAACACCAGGCACAAGCTGGGCGACGTCAAGCTGCTGTATCCGGTGGTCGCTCCGAAGGTGTTCGCCGTAGGTCTCAACTACCGCAGCCACCTCGGGACACGAACCCCTCCCACGCGTCCGGAGATGTTCTATAAGCCCACCACCTGCCTCCAGCATCCCGGCGATCCGATCGTGATCCCGCGTGAATCGAAGAACCTGCACTATGAGGGCGAGTTCGTGCTGGTGATCGGGAAGCGCGCCAGCAAGCTTTCCGAGGCCGCGGCGCGCGATGCCATCTTCGGAGTCTCCTGCGGCAACGACGTGAGCGAGCGCGACTGGCAGAACGGTTCCGACAAGGACCTGCAATGGTGGCGCGCCAAAGGCGCCGACACCTTCGGCCCGCTCGGCCCGTGCGTCGTCACCGGCCTCGACTACAGCAACCTCAAGCTGCAGACACGGCTCAACGGCAAGGTCGTGCAGGAGCAGACTACCGCGGACCTCTTGTTCGGTCCGGCCAGGATCGTCAGCTTCATCAGCCAGTACGTGACGCTGGAGCAGGGTGACCTGATTTACACCGGAACGCCCGGATCGACGGCGAAGATGAGTCCTGGCGACACGGTGGAGATCGAGATCGAAGGCATCGGCATTCTGCGCAACCCGGTCACGCAGGGCTAACATAACAGATATATGCGGAAGCTGTCGGTATTCCTCGGCGCTGCGGCAATGCTGGCCGCGGAGGGGACGCTTCCGCCGCCCGCCGCGCACACAGTCGACTTCAGCCGCGAGGTCGCCCCGCTCTTCGCCAAACGCTGCCAGGGCTGCCACAACGCAGGACAGCGCACCGCGGGTCTGCGTCTCGATTCGCGGGAAGGGTTGCTCGAAGGCGGCTACTCCGGCGCCGCGATCATACCGGGCAAGAGCGCGGAGAGCACCCTCATTCACATGGTCGCGGGAACGCGAGAAGGGCGCGTCATGCCGCCCGCGGGCGCGAAGCTAACCCCTGTCGAAGTCGGAATCCTCCGTGCCTGGATTGACCAGGGAGCCAACTGGTCCGCCAAGGCGACCGCCGAGAGCGCCGCGCCGCGGGCGGAGAAGCCACAGCACTGGGCGTTTGTGGCGCCGCGGCGTCCTGAGGTCCCCGAGGTCCGCCGGAAGGAATGGGTCCGAAATCCGGTCGATGCGTTCATCCTGGCGCGCCTCGAAGGAGAAGGAATCGCCCCGTCACCGGAAGCGTCCCGCGAGACGCTGATCCGCCGCGCGACTCTCGATCTGACCGGTCTCCTGCCCACTCCGGAAGAGACAGCGGCGTTTCTCGCCGACACTCGTCCCGATGCCTACGAGCGCCTGGTCGACGGTCTGCTCGCTTCGCCGCACTACGGCGAGAAGTGGGCCCGGCACTGGCTCGATCTCGCGCGCTACGCCGACAGCGACGGCTACGAGAAGGACCAAGTCCGGCCGCACGCCTGGCGCTACCGGCACTGGCTGATTGCGGCGCTCAACCGGGACATGCCGTTCGACCGGTTCACACGCGAGACCATGGCGGGCGATCTGCTGCCGGAGCCCACCCCCGATTCCCGCATCGCAACGGCGTTTCATCGCAACACCCTGACGAATCGCGAGGGCGGTGTCGACGTCTTTCAGTTCCGCTTCGAGCAGGTGCTGGACCGCGCCAACACGGTCGGGTCCGTTTGGTTGGGACTGACTTTCGGGTGCGCGCAGTGCCACGACCATAAGTACGACCCGATCTCGCAGAAAGAGTATTACCAGTTGTACGCGTTTTTTGACCGCGCGGATGAGGAGTACATCGACGCACCGCTCCCCGGCGAAATGGGGCCGCATCTCGCGGGCCTCGGATCGTATCAGGCGAAGCGCCGCGCGTTGCTCGCCGAGTACAACGTCGCTCCCCTCCAGGCTGCCTGGGAAGAGCGCATGCAATGGGCGCGCCACAACCCCGGCAAAGAACTGGACCTGGACTTCGCGCTGAACGTTCTGCGCGTGCTCGAAGACTCCGCCTACCGCATGCTGGACCTCGGCCCGGAGAAGCGCTCCGCGCGGCAGAACGTGGCCATGACGAATCATTTCGTCCGCTATGGGAAGTCCGTGCTGAAGGAGAAGTACGACGAAGCGAAGCTGGGCGACCTGCAGAAGAAGCTCCAGGAACTCGAGACGACGCTGCCCAAGCTCAGCCAGGCGCCGGTCCTGATGCCGAATCCCGACCCGGTGCGGACGCACCTGCGGCTTCGCGGCGACTACCGTGAACTTGGCATCGAAGTTCAGCCCGGCACCCCTGCTTTCCTGCCGCCGCTGCCAGGCGAGCCGACGCGCCTCGCGCTGGGCGAGTGGCTGGTATCGCCGGAGAATCCACTGACCGCGCGTGTCACGGTCAACCGGCAATGGCAGGAGATTTTTGGCCGCGGCCTGGTGCGGACCTCGGAAGACTTCGGCACGCAGGGCGAGCGCCCTTCGCACCCGGAACTGCTCGACTGGCTCGCCGTCGAGTTTCGCGAAAGTGGCTGGAGCCTGAAGCGGCTGCACCGGATGCTCGTGCTGTCGGCCGCCTACCGGCAGTCCTCAAACGCCCGCGACGATCTGCGGGAGAGGGATCCGGCGAACATTCTGCTGGCCCGGCAGTCGCGCTTGCGCCTGCCCGCCGAGGCGATCCGCGACGCCGCGCTGCAGGCTTCCGGACTGCTCGACACGCGCATCGGAGGACCGAGCGTGCGGCCGCCGCAGCCGGAAGGGGTCGCCGCGCTGGGCTATGCGAACTCCGTGAAGTGGGAGGAGAGCCAGGGTCCGGACCGCTACCGCCGCGGCTTGTACGTGCACTTCCAGCGCACCACGCCGTATCCGCAGTTGATGACCTTCGATGCGCCCGACGCCAACCTGACGTGCAGCCGCCGGCAGCGCTCGAACACCCCGCTCCAGGCGCTGAACCTGCTCAATGACCCCGTCTTCTTTGAGGCGGCCCAGAGCCTGGCGACGCAGCTTCTGCGCTCGGGCGGCTCCACCGCGGACCGCCTGGCCCTTGCCTACCGGCTGTGCCTGTCGCGCGAGCCATCCCCGCGCGAGAAGGACCGGCTCGCCAGCTATCTCGAACAGCAACGCAGGATCTTCGAACGGGACCCGGAGGCAGCCCGCACCGTGTATGCCCCCGAGGAGGCCGGCGTCGCGCCCGAAGAGGCCGCCACCTGGGTGATGGCCGCCCGCGCGCTGCTCAATCTCGACGAGTTCATCACGCGGGAGTAGAAATCATGGACTGGCGCCACTTTCAACACATCCACACCAGGCGCGGATTCCTTCAGGAGTGCGCCGGCGGCATCGGAACGATCGCCCTCGCCCATCTGCTCTCCCGCGAGGGCCGCACCGCCGAACGCACGGATCCGATGGCGCCGCGTGCCCCGCACTTCGCGCCCAAGGCGAAGAACGTCATCTTCCTGTTTATGGAAGGCGCGCCAAGCCAGCTCGATTTGTTCGACCCCAAGCCAGGTCTCAAGAAGTGGGACGGCAAGCCGCTGCCCGAGTCGATGACGAAGAACCTCCGGCTGGCGTTCATCAAGCCGACGGCCGCCGTGATGTCGAGCCCGCGTGTCTTCACGCGCCACGGGCAGTCCGGCATGGAGATCAGCGACTACATGCCGCATCTCGGCACGGTGGCCGACGATGTCTGCTTCGTCCGCTCGATGTTCACCGAGGCGTTCAACCATCACCCTGGCCAGTTGCTGCTGATGAGCGGGTCGACGCAGTTCGGCCGCCCGACCGTCGGCTCCTGGGTGACGTACGGGCTCGGCAGCGAGTCCGCCGACCTGCCAGGTTTCGTCGTGCTCAGTTCGGGGCGCGGCACTTCCGGCGGCGCGTCGAACTTTGCGAACGGGTTTCTGCCGTCGAGTTATCAGGGCGTTACGTTCCGGTCGAGCGGGGATCCGGTGTTGTACGTATCCAGTCCGCCCGGCGTGAGCCGCGAGACGCAGCGCGCGAATCTCGACCTGCTCCGCGACCTGAACGCCGAGCGCCAGGCGGCGACCGGTGACCTGGAGATCGCCTCGCGGATTGCCTCGTACGAACTAGCCTTTCGGATGCAGGCCGCTGCACCGGAGCTGCTCGACTTTTCGAAGGAATCGCCGCTGACGCTCGCGATGTACGGCGCGGACAAGGAACCGACACGGGCCTTTGCCGTGAACTGCCTGCTGGCACGGCGGATGGTCGAGCGGGGCGTACGGTTTGTCCAGCTCATGCACGCAAGCTGGGACGACCATACCGAGCTCAACGAGAAGCTCAAGAAGAACTGCGATGCCACCGATCAGCCGGTCGCGGCGCTGATCCGCGATCTGAAGCAGCGCGGGCTACTGGATTCGACGCTGGTGGTTTGGGGCGGGGAGTTCGGCCGCACGCCGATGGTGGAGATCCGCAAGCCCGGCGTCGCCGGCAACGAAGGCCGCGACCATCACCCGCTGGCGTTTACGATGTGGCTTGCGGGAGGCGGGATCCAGCCCGGGCAGGTGATCGGCGCGACCGACGACATCGGGTTCAATATCGTGGAGGACAAGGTCCACGTGCACGATCTGCACGCGACCATTCTCCACTGCCTCGGGTTCGATCACCTGAAGTTGACCTACCGGCACCAGGGCAGAGATTTCCGGCTGACGGATGTGGCTGGGAATGTGGTGAAGAAGATGCTGGCCTGAAAAGAAAGTGGTTCCAAGTGACCCTTTCTGCAATCGCGACTCCCCGCCGGCATGCTCGGTTAGAGTCCGGCAGTTCGTAATCCCGGGCGACCCTGCTTTGGCTCGGGACTCCGATCTTTTGGATCGGGAATCCGTCAGCGCCGCCGCGTTCACCTGCGGGAGGCTACGAACCGGATTCGGCTGTTTCGTTGCTGCCTTTCACTCGCCCGGAACAGTGGGTCCGTCACCGCACTCACCATTCCGAGGTCACCGTTCCCGGCATACCCCTCACAGCCCGCCTGGTGGCCGCCAATTCGTTCGGTCAGGCCGATCTGTCTACCGGCACGGTACCAGTCACCGGTTTTGAGACCTCTGACCCGTTACTGACGTTGGCCAAGCGCTCCCCAAGTCGTTTCGCGCTCCACTCCCCTCCGGGAATCTCTCCCTCGGGATCGACGCGTTGTCGCGAACGGCTTGGAAAGAAACCACTTTTCTGGCCGCCCGATCTTCCCGTTGCTCCCCGCTCCTGCGCCCCTATTTCTAAGCGCGCACGAAGCGATTCATCGCTTCAGGAACCGCTACGGTCTGAAAAGCTCGTTGCTTCCAGAACCTCTTGGAACCACTTTCATTATGGCCCTAACGCGTGTTACAGGTCAATGAAAATCGGTACTTTTGGGCTAAGAATAATCGTACTGTAATCAGTGGTTTACCGGGGCGGGTCTGTGAATAAAACAAAGAGGCGCGAATTTGGTTCAGGGCTCCAGACGCAGGATCATGCCCGTATCCGTAACCAGCCAGTAGCGGCCGCCGCTTCCCGCCAGGCGGACGGCCCTCGCCACCGCCCGGTAGTCCACGTCCATTGCCCGCCACGGGGACCCGTTCTCGGACTCATACACGCTTACCTTCCGCGGGATTGGACTGCGCGCCAGGGGGCCGACGTGTTCTGTGCCGCCGAGGAAGGCCCGCCCGCCATCGATCCAGACGTCGGTGATGCGCCGGTCCTTCTCGCGGAAAGTGCTCGCGCTCTTGCCTGTCGTCCAGTCCAACCGCACGACCTCGGAAGGATACTGGAACTGATCCTCGAACAGAAGTAGGGACAGACCCCATCCCTGGGGCGACAGGGTGATCCGGCTGACCCGGCCGAACAGGGACGAAACCGAACTGCTCCAGGTCTGCCCACCATCCCGCGTCTCGAGCAGCATCGTCATCGTCGGCCACTGGCGGCGGCGCCGGTTCCGTTCCGGTTCGACCCAGTCGGGCAGCCTGCCCTCGTCCCGGCGGGGCGGACGGCTCCAACCGGAGATCAGGCCCGTGCGGTCATTGGCGAACGTGATCCCGCCGTACCAGGAATGCTCGTCCTTTGCGTCCGGCTTCTTCGCTTCGACGACTTCTGTCCAGTTCTCACCCCCATCGTCTGTGGCGTAGACTTGCTTCCTGGCTCCGACGGCCCAGCCGCGCTCCGGGGTCAGGAAGTGCACTCGCAGCAGATCTTTTCCGGGCGCCTTCAGCTTCCGCCAGGAACGGCCCGACTCCTCGGTTTGCCACAGGCCCTTGTCGGTCACCAGCCAGCCCAGGCTGTCGTTCAGAAGAAAGACGGACACGGGCCTCTCCCGAAGCGGCGTCTGCTCCCAGGTTGTCCCGCCGTCGGAAGTGAGGAGAGCGACCGGACGGCTGCGCTCGCGCTTCGTCCAGTCCAGGGTTCCGACGACGATGCCGCGCGCGGCGGAGCCGAAGGCGGCGTCGGCCACCTTCAACTCGGTCTCGTCTTCGTCATGGAAGAACACCATCTTCCACGAGGCTGCCTGAGCAGCCGCCTGCATTACCAGCGCAAGCACGAGAAGCCGGAGCATTTACGAGGAGACGCCAGGCATCGCCAGTGGCCCGGACGCGCGGACGAGTTCCGCGTGGTTGGCCGACGCGACCGCGGTCGGTTCCATGCGCGCCAGCACGAGAGCACATCCCACGAGTTCGCCCACCGTGGTGATCACTTCCATCTCGCTGCCCGTATGCTGGTGGGGGCTGCGGTGCTGCGCGTTGATCACCCCGACGACGCGGTTGCGCGCGATCACGGGCGCGGAAAGAAACGCCTCGAAGGAGTCCTCCGGGAGATCGCCGAAGTGGCGAAACCGCGGGTCACTGTAGGCCTCGCGGGAAATGGCGAGCAGGCGGCGTTCCCGGGCGACCCAGCCGGTCAACCCTTCGTTGGCGCGCAGCCGGACCTTCCCCACGGTGGACGGGTGTGGCGTGTTCGATGCACAGAGCACCAGATCCGAACCGTCGAGCAGATAGACAAGGCAGGAGTCACACTCCATGAACTCGACGATGAGAGAAACGACGCCCTGCAAAACCTCCTGCAACGTCATCTCTTTGGCAAGGAAGCGGCTGATGCGCTGAAAGAGGCGAAGCTGCTGCTCGGTGCGCTCGAGGCGCGCCTCCAGATCCTTGACCTTCGGCACGTTCCCCATTATAGACCGCCCCGGCCGTCCTTCCGCTTTGACTTCTCTCCGGCCTCTGGGTATTCTGAAAGGCTTTGGCAAGATCGAACCATGGCTGACGACGCCACACCGGGAGCCGGCACGCCTCCGCCCGCGAAGCCGGCGCCCCCGAAAGCCCCTCCGGCGGCGAAGCCGCCCGCCGTGATGGAGACCGCCGAATGGACTGGCGACCTGCCCGCCACGCTGGTGAGCCGCTTTGGCGAGGACGTCCTGCAAACTGCCTCCTATCGCGATCAGAGTTTCGCCGTGGTGCGGCCCGGCGTCGTCGTCCCGGTCCTGGAGTTTCTGAAAATCGAGTGGGACTTCGATTATCTCGTCGATGTCACCGCGGTCGACTATCCGGACAAGCCGGAGCGTTTCGAGCTCGTCTACATCGTGTATTCGTTCGCCCGCAATGAGCGCATCCGGATCAAGACGTCGGTTGCCGAGGGCGCACAGCCGCAGACTGCGACCGGCGTCCATCTGACGGCGAACTGGCTCGAACGCGAGGTCTTCGACATGTTCGGCGTCGAGTTCGCCGGGCATCCCGACCTGCGCCGCATTCTGATGCCCGACGAATGGGAGGGCTACCCGCTCCGCAAGGATTACTCGATCATCCAGCAGGACGAACGCTGGGTCCAGGAGAACCTCGGCATCGACAGCGCCCAGTGAGCCAAGGCCATGGCGGAAACCACCTTTCTCGACTCCTCCGAACTGGTCCTGAACATGGGGCCGCAGCATCCGTCGACGCATGGCGTGCTGCGCGTGATCCTGAAACTCGATGGCGAAAAGGTCATTGGGACGGATTGCGTCATCGGTTATCTCCACCGCGGTGTCGAAAAGATCGGCGAGAACCGCACGTACGTGATGTTCGCGCCCTACGTCGATCGCATGGACTACGTCGCCGCGGTGTCCAACGGCCTTGGGTATTGTCTGGCGGTGGAGAAGTTGCTGGGCGTCGAAGCGCCGCCGCGCGCCGCCCGCCGTGCGCGTGATTCTCACCGAACTCAACCGGATCGCCAGCCACCTGCTCTGGCTTGGCACTCACGCCCTCGATGTCGGCGCCCAGACGCCGCTGTTCCTTTGCCTGCGGGAGCGCGAAGAGGTTCTCAAGATTTTCGAAAACTACTGCGGCGCCCGTCTCACGACCCATGCCTTCCGCATCGGCGGCCTGCAGTACGAAACCTATGACGGCTTCGAGGACGAGTGCCTCCGCTTCTGCGACTGGTTCATGGACAAGATCGATGAGTACGAACGGCTGCTGACCACGAACCGCATCTGGGTCGCCCGGCTGACTAACGTCGGCGTCCTGAACGCGGAAGAGTGTAAGGAATATGGCGTCACGGGCCCCATCCTCCGCGCCGCCGGGGTGAAGTGGGACCTGCGCAAGGCACAGCCTTACTCGGGCTACGAGCAGTACGAGTTCGACATCCCGACACGGGAGAATGGCGATACCTACGACCGGTACGTCGTGCGCATGGAAGAGATGCGGCAGTCGGTGCGGATCGTCCGGCAGGCGGTGAAGAGCCTCCCCGCCGGTCCCATCATGGGAAAGGTTCCGAAGGTGTTGAAGCCGCCGGTGGGCGAGGCGTATGTGTCCATCGAGGCTCCCAAGGGCGAGTTGGGGTATTACATCGTCAGTGACGGATCCACGCAGCCCTACCGGTTGCGGGTTCGTCCGCCGTCTTTTGTGAATCTGCAGGCCCTTGACCGCATGGTGCGGGGAGGGCTGGTAGCCGATGTCGTGGCGATCATTGGAACGCTCGATATCGTGTTGGGCGAAATTGACCGGTAGGGGTGCGTCCGGTCGAGAATACAGGTATGGGCGATCTACTGAAGCGTCTGTTGTTCGCGGATCTGTGGACTGGTCTCTGGGTGACGTTCCGTAACCAGGACCCGAAGCGGATCTACACGGAGCAGTACCCCGCCGAGCGTCCCAAGGTGGCTGAACGCTACCGTGGCGCGCCGCGGCTCAACATCAACCCGGAGAACGGGGAGACGCTCTGTATCTCCTGCAACCTCTGCGCGCTGGCATGCCCGGAGAATCTCATCGTCGTCGGTTGGGAGCGCAACGAACAGACCCGCCGCAAGGACCTGACGACGTTCACCTACGACACATCCCGCTGCATGTTCTGTGGATTGTGCGAGGATGCCTGCCCGGTGGACGCGCTCGAACTGACACAGGATTTCGAATTGGCAAGCTACTCTCGGGAGGGCGCAATTTGGGACCGCCAGATGCTGGAAGAAGGACCTCGGCCAACAGCGTACAAGTTCTGACGACCTGGCTCCGCTCGTCCGGGACGGAACGGAGCCCGGGGGGCGGATAGCACAGTGCTCGATACAGTTTTTTTCTACCTGTTCACGTTGCTTACCCTCGGCGGTGCGATTCTCACGGTCGCGACGCGAAACGCCGTCCACAGTGCGCTGTTCCTGATCACGTCGCTGCTCGGGGTGGCCGGACTGTACCTGCTGCTCCACGCGGAGTTTCTCTTCGCCGTGCAGATCATCGTGTACGTCGGCGGCATTATGGTGCTGTTTCTGTTCGTGATCATGCTGGTCAACCTGGACGCCGCCGCCGCCCAGAGGCAGTTCAGCCGGATGTGGCCGGTGGCCCTGGGATGCGTGGCGCTGGTCGGCCTGGAACTGTTCTACTTCCTGGGCAAGGGCGAGCCGGCGTTCCGGATTGCCGCGCCGCCGCCGGTCCCCGAACCCACCGCCGGGAATACGGAACGTATTGCAGACGTTCTGTTCTCGCAGTACCTGCTGCCGTTCGAGATTGCATCCCTGCTGTTGCTGGTTGCGGTGATTGGCTCCGTCGTGATGGCGAAGAAGAGGATCTAGACGATGCATCCTGTTGGAACCGCGCACTACCTCGCTGTGAGCGCCGCGCTTCTGCTGATCGGAACGGTCGGGATTCTGGTCCGGCGCAATATTGTGATCCTGCTGATGTCGCTCGAGTTGATCCTCAACGCGGCCAACATCAACCTGGTGGCGTTCTCGCAGCACCTGCGCGCGGTGGACGGGCAGATCTTCGCAATTGTCGTGATCACGGTTGCGGTGGCGGAGGCGGCCGTCGGCCTGGGGATTCTGATCGCGCTGTTCCGGAACAAGGAAAGCGTCAACGCGGACGATTTCGATCTGCTCAAGTGGTGAGGCGGCGCGCATGAACTTTCTCGATCTCATCTGGCTCATCCCGCTGCTCCCGCTGGGCGGCGCGGCGATCATGCTGGCCGCCGGGCGGTGGCTGGACCCGCAGGGCCGTGGCGTTCCGGGCTGCCGGTCGCGGCCACCCGGCCCCGCGTGCGCCGGTGGTCAGCGCTCTGCCCCGGGATGGTGCTGGGTTCCTTCCTCCTGGCGCTCGGTGCTGTGGTCGAACTGGCCGGCACGGCCACGCGGTCGCATGAACTCGTCCTGTACCGCTGGATCGCCGGCCTGCCGTTCCGCACGCTCGACGGCGGCATCGCCGTCTTTGGCGCCGATTGGGGTTTCCTGCTCGATCCACTGAGCGCGGTCATGGTGCTGGTCGTCACCGGCGTCGGCTTCGTGATCCACGTGTACTCAGTCGGCTACATGGCGCACGACGGCGGCTACTACCGCTTCTTCGGCTACATGAACCTGTTCGTCTTCTTCATGCTGATGCTCGTGCTGGCGAACAACTACGTCCTGCTGTTCGTCGGGTGGGAAGGCGTCGGGTTGTGCAGCTACCTGCTGATCGGGTTCTACTTCCACAAGAAATCGGCGTCGGACGCCGGCAACAAAGCATTCATCGTGAACCGCATCGGCGACGCGGCATTCATCCTCGGAATGCTGCTTCTGTTCGCCGTCGCCGGCACGGCGGTTCACGGCATTCGCGAGGCGCTTTCAGGCCATGGCGGCCGAGACGGCGGCCTGGGGCATCCTGTGACCGCCGCCTTGCTGCTGTTTGTCGGCGCGACCGGCAAGTCCGCGCAGCTTCCGCTCTATACGTGGCTGCCCGACGCGATGGAAGGCCCGACGCCCGTGTCGGCGCTGATCCACGCCGCCACGATGGTGACGGCGGGCGTCTACATGGTGGCGCGCTCGTCGGACCTGTTCTCGCTCGCCCCGCACGCGATGACGATCGTCGCGGTCGTCGGTGCGCTGACCGCGATCTTCGCCGCGTCGATGGCGCTCACGCAGAACGACATCAAGCGGGTGCTGGCGTATTCCACCGTGAGCCAGCTCGGCTTCATGTTGCTGGCGCTCGGCGTCGGCGCGTACTGGGTCGCGGTGTTCCACCTGTATACACACGCGTTCTTCAAAGCCCTGCTGTTCCTCGGCTCCGGCATCGGTCATCCACGCGCTCTCCGGCCAGCAGGACATGCGCCGCATGGGCGGACTCAAGGACAAGATCCCGATCACCTTCCGTACGATGTTCATCGGGTCGCTGGCGATCGCCGGTATCCCCGGGCTGGCGGGCTTTTTCTCGAAAGACGAGATTCTTTGGGAGACCGTCAGCTCGCCGCACGGTTCGGTGCGTTCTGTACGGCGTCGGCCTCGTCACCGCGGGATTGACAGCGTTCTACATGTGGCGGCTGATGTTCATGACGTTTTACGGTGAGAGCCGCGTCGCCCCGGACGTTGCAAAGCACATTCACGAATCGCCGCCGGTGATGACGGTGCCGCTGGTCGTGCTCGCGGCCGGATCGGTGCTGGGCGGCTGGATCGGCGTGCCCCACATCTGGTCCGCGCTCCGCCTGGCGCCTTCCAGCACTGGCTGGAACCGGTGTTGCCGAAGAGGCGCTGGCGAGGCCGCACATCGAGCCGCCTGAATGGCTGCTGATGGCCCTCTCCGTGTCGGTCGCCTGCCGGCATCCTCATGCACGCACCATATCCTGAGCCGCCCGGAAATCCCTGAAGGCCTGGGCCGCCGGGCCTGACCAGGTTCTCTACAACAAGTGGTACGTCGATGAGCTGTACGATTTCCTGTTCGTTCGCGGCCTGTGCCTCGGTGGCGGACGCTGGATGGCGGCGTTCGACCGCGTCATCGTGGACGGCGCGGTAAACGGCGCCGGATGGTTGACGCGCTTCACGTCAACACTCTCCATCTGGTGGGACACCTGGATTATTGACGGCGCCATCCGGCTCGACGGCTTTCTTGGTGAAGCTGGCCGGTTACCCGGTGCGGCTGTTGCAGACCGGGCAGGTGCAGTCTTACGCGCTGTTCGTCCTCATCGGGGCGCTGCTGTTCTTCGGTTACTACGTGGCGAGGTGATTATGGACCAGCACCTGCTCAGCATCGTTCTGTTCACCCCCTGGCCAGGGCTGCTCGTCCTGTTCATCCCGGCGCGCAGAAGAACCTGATCCGCTGGTGGGCCAACCTGGTCGGCGTGGCAGGCTTTCTGGTTTCCCTGCTGCTCATCGGCCGCTTCGACCGCGGCGACGGTGGATTCCAGTTGATCGAGCGCGTCGAATGGATTCCCGCCATCGGCGCGAAGTACCTGATCGGCATCGACGGCATCAGCCTGCTTCTCGTCCTGCTCACGACCCTGATGGGCTTCGTCGCGATTCTCTCGTCGTGGAGTTCGGTCACCGAGCGCGTCAAGGAATACTACGCGATGTTCCTGCTGCAACAGACCGGCATGATCGGCGTCTTCGTCGCGCTCGATGCCCTGCTGTTCTACGTGTTCTGGGAAGCCATGCTGATCCCGATGTACTTCATCATCGGCATTTGGGGCGGACCGCGCAAGCTTTACGCGGCGATCAAGTTCTTCCTCTATACGATGGCCGGTTCGGTCCTGATGCTGGTCGCCATCCTGACCCTCTACCTCCAGCACTTCGATCAGACCGGCTTCTACTCATTCGAGATCGCCGACCTGCTCAGTGCAACATGCCGCTGGGGATCGAGCGTTGGGTGTTCTGGGGATTCTTCCTCGGGTTCGCCATCAAGGTGCCGATGTTCCCCCTTCCACACGTGGCTGCCGGACGCGCACGTCGAGGCGCCCACCGCCGGATCGGTGATCCTGGCGGGCGTCCTGCTGAAGATGGGCACCTACGGGTTCATCCGCTTCTCGCTGCCGCTGCTGCCGCAGGCGTCGATTGACGCCGTCATCGTGCAAGCCATGATCGCGCTCTCCATTGTCGCGATTTTGTATGGCGCCTTCGTCAGCCTGATGCAGCAGGATTGGAAGAAACTTGTGGCTTATTCGTCGGTGAGCCACCTCGGCTTCTGTACTCTCGGCATCTTCGCGCTCAACCCGAACGGGCTCGCGGGCTCGGTGATCCAGCAGGTGAACCACGGCATCTCGACCGGCATGCTCTTCCTGATCGTCGGCGTCATCTATGAGCGGCGGCACACGCGCGAAATCGCCGCCTACGGAGGCCTCGCGCATGTGATGCCGAAGTACGCCGTCGTGTTCGCGTTCGCGATGCTGAGTTCGGCCGGCCTGCCGCTGCTGAACGGCTTCGTCGGCGAGTTTACGATTCTCCAGGGCGCCTTCGAAACGAATCCGCTGTGGGCCGCGCTGGCCGTGCCTGGCGTCGTGCTGGGCGCGGCGTACCTGCTCTGGCTTTACCAGCGCACGATGCTCGGACAGGTCACCCGCAGTGAGAACCTGCGCCTGCCGGATCTGAACCTGCGTGAGATGGCGGTCTTTCTGCCCCTGATCGCCTGGGCCATCTGGATCGGCGTCTATCCCAAGCCCTATTTCGAGATTCTGGAGAAACCGGTGGCGCGCATCGTCGAAAGGGTGCAGCCCGGTTACTTCGCCGCGCGTCCCGCTGCCGAGGATCCGCTGCCCGGCCTCAATGCCGTCCAGGAGGCCCCGCTGCCATGACCCCGTTCTACACCGCCACCGATCACCTGGTGCTGCTGCCGGCCATCATGCTGGCCTTCTTCGGCTGCGCGATTCTGCTGCTGGACCACTGGGCGCCGGACATCATGGCGTTGTTCCGCGCTGCGAATCCGAAGGACCGCAAATGGCTGCTGCCGGTCTTTGTCCTGCCGGGCATCGCGTTCACGGCTTATACGCTGTGGCGCCAGCAGAGCTACCTCGCCGCCTCGGGCGCCACGGACATTCAGGCGTTCCAGGGCTCCCTGGTGATCGATGGGTTTTCGCTGTTCTTCAACTGGATCTTCCTGATCGCCTCGCTGATCGTTGCCATCGTCTCTTACCGCTATCTCGACATCGAAGGCGAGCATCATGGGGAATACTACGGACTGATCCTGCTCGCCAACAGCGGCATGTTCTTCCTCGCCGCCGGCAGCGACCTGGTGACGCTCTTCATCGGCCTCGAACTGATGGCCCTGTGCTTCTACGTGATGGTGGGCTTCCTGCGGGGCGACCGCCGCTCGAACGAAGCCGCGATGAAGTACCTGATCCTGGGCGCGTTCTCGTCGGGTTTCCTGCTCTACGGGTTTTCCATCCTGTACGGGATCGGCGGGTCGACCAAACTGGCGGCCATCTCCGAGGCGATGGCGGCGCGTGAACTGGACGATCCGGTGCTGTGGCTGGCGTTGATCACAACCGCGGTCGGGCTGTTGTTCAAGATTTCGGCGGCGCCGTTCCACATGTGGGCGCCGGATGCCTACGAGGGTGCGCCTACCACGGTGACAGCCTATCTCTCGGTTGCTTCGAAAGCGGCGTCATTTGCCTTCCTGCTGCGCATCTTTCTTGGGCCGTTTGCCGCCTCGCGCGAGGTTTGGGAGCCGATTCTCGCCGCGATCGCCGTCCTGACGATGACGGTCGGCAACTTCGCCGCCATCAGCCAGACCAATGTCAAGCGGCTGCTCGCGTACAGTTCGATCTCCCACGCCGGCTACATGCTGCTGGGCCTCGTGGCCGGAAATGAGACCGGACTGCAAGGGATCTCCGTTTACATTCTGGTCTACACGTTCATGAATCTCGGTGCGTTCCTGGTGATTGTGGCGCTGCGGCGCGGCAACCTGATCGGCGATGAGATCGAAGATTTGGCCGGACTGATGCGCCGCAGCCCGGGCATGGCGATGCTGATGCTTGTGTTTCTCGTGTCGCTGGCGGGCATTCCGCCCACCGCGGGCTTCCTCGGGAAGTTCTACATCTTCCTCGCGCTCATCGAGACGGGCCACTACGTTCTCGCCGTGATCGCGACCCTGTATGTCGCGGTGGCGATCTACTATTACTTCCGCATGGTGCGCACGATGTTCCTCGATCCCTCGGCGGAGCAGGAGCCGCTGGCCGGCAGCTTCGGCCTGCGGCTGGCCGGTGTCTCGGCGGGGGTGCTGACGCTGGCGATTGGCGACTACCCGGAACCATTCCTGCGCCTCGCGCAGACTTCGATCCTGCGGTGATCCGATGCTGACCTCGATCCTCGATCATCCCTACTTCACGCCGCTGATGCTCACGCTGGCGGTGATTGCCCTGTTCCCGCTGGTGGCGGGGTACATCGTGCTCGTCGAGCGGAAGGTGCTGGCCGACATGCAGGTACGGCTGGGGCCCATGCGCGTGGGTCCGCATGGCCTGCTGCAACCGATCGCCGACGCCCTAAAGCTGCTGATCAAGGAAGATGTCATCCCCGGCCACCGCCGACCGGACGATCTTCTGGCTCGCTCCCTGCATCTCCACCTTCACCGCGCTCACCGGGCTCGCCATGCTGCCGTTCGCGGAGAAGATCTTCCTCGCCGACGTGAATGTGGGCCTGCTGGTGATCCTGTCCATGTCGTCCGTGGGAGTGTTGGGGATCATCCTGGGGGGCTGGGCATCGAACAGCCACTACCCTCTGCTCGGCGCGCTACGCGCGTCGGCGCAGTTGATCAGCTACGAAGTCGCGATCGCGTTCGCGCTCGAGTCCGGGCTGATGCTTTCCGGGACGCTCAGCCTCCAGGGCATCATCAGGCAGCAGCTGGAGCAAGGCGTCTGGTTCGGCTTCGCCAATTTCGGCTTCATGCTGATCCCGTTCGCCGTGTTCCTGATCGCGGCAACGGCCGAAGTGAACCGCGCGCCGTTCGACATGCCCGAGGCTGAGTCGGAGCTTGTCGCAGGCTTCCATACCGAGTACAGCGGCTTCCGTTGGGCGCTCTATTTTCTGGCCGAGTACGCCAACATGTTCGTGGTCAGCGGCGTCGCCGTCACGATGTTTCTCGGCGGCTGGCTGCACCCGTTCCCCAGCGTCGGCTGGCTGACGTACCCGATGCAGAGCGTGGTTCCGGCGGCCGTGTTCATTGGTTCGGGAGTCGCCAGCCTGCGCCTGCTGAAGCGCGTTCCGAGCGCCGCCCAGCGCCGGGGTCTGCTGGTGGTCTGCGCGCTGCTGGTCCTGATGGGGATTCCGTTTCTGGCGCCGGGGATCGCTGTCCACCTGAGCGGCCTGTTCTGGTTCCTGTTCAAGGTGGCGCTGTTCCTCTACCTGTTGATCTGGCTGCGCGGAACCTTCCCACGGTTCCGTTATGACCAACTCATGAACATTGGCTGGAAGTGGCTGATCCCCATCGGGATGGCGTCGTTGCTGGTCAATGCGCTGCTCGGCATGATCCCCTGACGTCCTTTTTCTGATTTATCGCGATTAATCGATTTTTTTCAATGTTTTTTATGTTGGCAGGCGTATGCGGCAGGTGATAGACTACCGGCCCATGGGAGTTTCTCGCATGCGGGTACGCGATACGCTATCGCTTCTGGTCGTTCTTGCTCTTCCGGCCATGTTGTCCGCGCAGGGCGGCCGTTCTACGATTTTGGGTACGGTCACCGACGAGTCGTCGGCGGTCATCCAGGGCGTGAACATCACTGTTGTGAATGCCGGTACGCAAGTCAAACGGACCGTGGAATCGAACGATCGAGGCGTCTACGAGGTCTTTCCACTGGACGTCGGGGTTTACGATCTCACCGCTGAAGCCCCTGGATTCCGCTCGCAGGTCATCCGCGGCATCCGGCTGGAGGTGAATCAACGCGCGCGTGTGGATGTCAAGCTGCTGGTAGGCGAAGTGACGCAGCAGATTTCGGTCGAGGCGGAAGTCCTTTCCGTCCAGACCGACGACGCAACCATCTCGACGGTCATTGGCGCGCAGCAGATCCGGGAGTTGCCGCTGCCGGCCAACCGCAACCTGTTCCGCCTGGCGCTGCTGGCTCCGGGCATGAGCCGCGGACCGGCGTCGAGCGTGACGACGAGCGGTTTCGGCGCCGGCTTCGGCGTCGCGGCGCAGGGGCAGAAGGTGCACAACAACGCAATTATGCTGGACGGCGCGCCACTGCGGACGTCGATTCACGGTGTGGTCCGAATGCGGCCCTCGGTGGAGGCGATCCAGGAGTTCCGGATTGAGTCCGGCTGGTATTCAGCCGAGTATGGCACGCAGTCCGGCGCGCAGATCATTGCGACGATCCGCCCTGGAACCAACGAGTTCCACGGCGTGGGCTTCCATTTCATCCGCAACGAAGTGTTCGACGCACGGAACTTCTTCGAGAACCCGAACATTAAGAAGCAGCCGCTGCGGCGGAACACGTTCGGCGGCGTCTTGAGCGGCCCGATTATCCGCAACCGGACGTTCTTCACGCTGAACGGCGAGTTTTACCGGGAGCGGCGCAGCGTGCAAGGCTTTGCCAACTACCCGACGACCCGCATGAAGACGGGTGACCTGACCGAGCCGTTCTTCCGGCGGGCGGACGGATCGTTGATTCCGATTCAGGATTTGACGACGCGGGCGCCGTTTCCGAACAACCAGATTCCGGCCAGCCGGATCTCGCAGATAGCGCGGAACTTCTATCAGTTCTGGCCGGAACCGAACTTTGGCTCCGCAGAGTTCGCCGGGACGAACAACTTCAACGGTAGGTCACGAAACAACGATGACGACAACCAGACGTTTATCCGGATCGACCACAACGCGTCGGACAAGGACAAGATCTTCGGCCGCTATGGGATCCAGGACGTCCAGTTGCCGAGTTTTCCGATCAACCCGCACCCGTTTTTCGTCACCCGCCGGCCGCGCCGCCAGCAGAACGCGACGGTGAACTACACGCGCATTCTGACGCCTTCGCTGCTGAACGAAGGCCGCATCTCCTACAATCGGGACGTGTTCGGAACGCGGGACGACGTGAGCGGGACGGACTTCAACATTCTGCGGGACCTCGGCATCCCGGGCCAGACCAACAATCCATCGGATACGGGTTTGCCGTCGATCGCGATCACGGGCCTGAGCGGTCTGGGTAATGCCGACATCAACACGATCTGGGACGAATCGCGGCAGATCGGCAACACACTGTCGTGGACTAAGGGGAACCATTCGCTGAAGTTCGGTACCGAGTACAGCCTGCTGCGGCTGGACCGCCGCACGATCTCGTTCGTGCGGGGTTCGTTCGGCTTCACTGGTTTGCACTCGGGCACGTCGCCGGGCATCACGGGCGCCGAGCGGGGACGCCTGGCTTGGGCGGACTTCCTGCTGGACCAGCCCCAGCAGGTGCGCCTGGGCTTCACCGACCAGTTGCCGCCCGGCGCGGACCCTGGAACGTTCCCCCGGTCCCGGTTCTGGCGTTGGCACAACTTCATCACGGATGACTGGAAGGTGACGCCGCGCCTGACTCTGAACCTGGGGTTGAGGTATGAATACAATTCCGCGATTGAGGACATCGGGGGGCAGTCGCGCAATTTCGATTTCACCCGCCTGGAGTTGTATCCCAACGTCCTGACCCGGGGTCCGCTCAACACCCCGAGCAAGAATCTGTTCGCGCCGCGGATTGGGATTGCGTGGCGGCCGATGGGCGGCAACAACCTCGTGATCCGTACCGGGTACGGGATCTTCTACAACGTGAACATGATGAACATGTTCATTCCGGCGTTGGCGGCGAATCCGCCGAACAATCTCAATATCAACGAGTTGAACCCGGCGGGGAGCCCACGGATCGGCATGCGGAACGCCGACCAGGCGTCGGCGCTCAATATTAACCCGGAGATCAACTCGGCCGATCCGCTGCGAGGGGTCGGCGATGTCCACCAGTGGAACTTCAACATCCAGCGGGTGCTGCCGTTCGGTTTGGTGGCGGAGGTGGGCTACTCGGGATCGAGTTCGAATCACTTCGACTCACCGCGCACGGTCAATCCCTTTGTGCAGGGCACGAACCAGCGCGTTTACCCGGGATGGGGGCCGATTGAGAACATTTCGCTTGACGCTTCCGGCAGCTATCACGGGCTGCTGACGAAGCTCGAGAAGCGGTTCTCGCGGGGCTTCACTCTGATTCAGACGTACACCTGGTCCAAGACGATGTTCGGCTCGTTCGCCTGCTGCGGGGCGGAGCGGCACAATAACCCCTACGACTGGCGCTCGGAGAAGGGATTGGCCGAAACCGACCAGCGACACCGCGCCACCTCCGCCTGGCTCTACGAGTTCCCGTTCTTCGCCGGGCGGCGGGACTTCAAGGGACAGCTTTTCGGCGGCTGGCAGATCAACGGCACGCTGTTTCTCGAGACCGGTTTGCCGATCCATCCGACACAGAACGTGAAGCCGGTCGACGACGGCTGCCCGCGGTGCACGCACCGTCCGGACCGGCTGGCGGACGGCCGCATTCTCAGCAAGAGCGACCGCACCCTCAACCGCTGGTTCGATACGGCCGCCTTCGCTCTTGTCCGCGGCCGGTACGGTAACAGCGGACGCAACATCCTGACCGCCCCCGGTTTGGTAAACCTGGACTTCGCGGTCTTCAAGAACTTCCCGGTGACCGAGACCCAGAAGATCCAGTTCCGGTGGGAAAGCTACAACTTCACCAACACGCCGCCGTTCAACCCGCCCACGCTGGAGATCAGCTCGGGCAACTTCGGCCGTATCACCAGCGCCGGACTCGGACGCCAGATGCAGTTCGCTCTGCGCTATGAGTTCTAATAGCTGAGTGCCCGAAGGTGCTCTGAAGTGATTGAGTAAAAAGACATTGCTGCGGCGGCGGCCGGCCACGGTGGACGCCGCCGCGACGATGTTGTTCGTCCGTCTGTCGCTCGAACGCCCGCCCCGGCGGTGATTCGGAGCCCTTTTCTCGAACTGAGATCGATTCATATAATTTTTCTTCATTGTGATCAGTGCATAACAGGTGATAGACTAGCGCCCCATGAGGAGGTTTCTAGTATGCAGGTGCGCCATGCGCTGCCGCTTCTGTTAGTTCTCGCCCTTCCGGCCGTGTTGTCTGCGCAAGGTGGCCGTTCCACAATCCTTGGCACTGTGACGGATGAGTCGTCCTCGGTGGTGCCGGGAGTCACCATCACCGTCGTCAACGTTGGCACCCAGGTCAAACGCACGGCGGAGTCCAATGCACAAGGTGTCTACGAGGTTTCCGCGCTCGACATCGGAACCTACGATCTTACTGCCGAGTCCGCGGGATTCCGCACCGCGGTGATCCGCGGCATCCGGCTTGAGGTCAACCAGCGCGCTCGCGTCGACGTGAAACTGGTTGTCGGCGAAGTGACCCAGCAGATCTCCGTCGAAGCGGAAGTTCTCTCGGTTCAGACAGACGACGCCACGATCTCCACGGTGATCGGCTCGCAACAGATTCGCGAATTGCCGCTGCCCGCCAACCGCAATCTGTTCCGTCTCGCGCTGCTGGCTCCGGGAATGAGCCGCGGCCCGGCATCGAGCGTCACCACGAGCGGTTTCGGCGCCGGCTTCGGCGTCGCCGCGCAGGGGCAGAAGGTTCACAACAACGCCATCATGCTCGATGGCGCTCCGCTCCGGACGTCGATCCACGGCGTCGTGCGCATGCGGCCTTCGGTCGAAGCGATTCAGGAGTTCCGCATTGAGGCTGGCTGGTACTCGGCCGAGTACGGCACGCAGTCCGGCGCGCAGATCATCGCCTCGATCCGCCCTGGCACGAACGAGTTCCACGGTGTCGGCTTCCACTTCCTGCGCAACGAGGTGTTCGATGCGCGGAACTTTTTCGAGAACCCGAACATTAAAAAGCAGCCGCTGCGCCGCAACACGTTCGGCGGCGTCCTGAGCGGCCCGATCATCAAGAACCGGACCTTCTTCACGCTGAACGGCGAGTTCTACCGCGAGCGCCGCAGCGTGCAAGGGTTCGCCAACTACCCGACGACACGGATGAAGACTGGCGATCTGACGGAGCCCTTCTTCCGCCGCGCCGATGGTTCGCTGATCCCGATCCGGGACCTGTCCTCCGGCCAGCCGTTCGCCAACAACCAGATTCCGGCCAGCCGGATTTCGCAGATCGCCCGCAACTTCTACCAGTTCTGGCCCGATCCGAATTTCGGTCCGGCCGAATTTGCCGGGACCAACAACTTCAACGGCAGATCGCGGAACAACGACGACGACAATCAGACGTTTGTCCGCATCGACCACAACGCTTCGGACCGGGACAAGATCTTCGGACGATACGGTATCCAGGATGTCCAGTTGCCGAGCTTTCCGGTCAACCCGCATCCGTTCTTTGTGACGCGCCGTCCGCGCCGGCAGCAGAACGCAACGGTCAACTACACGCGCATCATCACGCCGTCCCTGCTGAACGAAGGCCGCATCTCCTATAACCGCGATGTCTTTGGCACCAGGGACGATGTCAGCGGAACGGACTTCAACATCCTGCGCGATCTGGGAATTCCGGGCCAGACCAACACGCCGTCCGACACAGGTCTTCCGTCCATCGCCATTACCGGCCTGAGCGGCCTCGGCAACGCCGACATCAACACGATTTGGGACGAGTCACGCCAGATCGGCAACACGCTGTCATGGACCAAGGGCAACCACTCGGTCAAGTTCGGCAGCGACTATTCAATGCTGCGCCTGGACCGCCGGACCATCTCGTTTGTGCGGGGCTCGTTCAGCTTCACTGGTTTGCACTCGGGCACGTCGCCGGGCATCACGGGCGCCGAGCGGGGACGCCTGGCTTGGGCGGACTTCCTGCTGGACCAGCCCCAGCAGGTGCGCCTGGGCTTCACGGACCAGTTGCCGCCGGGCGCCGACCCCGGGACATTCCCCCGTTCGCGCTTCTGGCGCTCGCACAGCTTTATCACAGATGACTGGAAGGTCACTCCGCGTCTGACCCTGAATCTTGGCCTGCGGTACGAGTACAACTCCGCCATCGAAGATATTGGCGGGCAGTCCAGGAACTTCGATTTTACGCGACTGGAACTGTATCCGAACGTGCTCACGCGCGGCCCGCTTAACACACCGAGCAAGAACTTGTTCGCGCCCCGCATCGGCATCGCCTGGCGGCCGATGGGAGGCAACAACCTCGTCGTCCGCACCGGCTACGGGATCTTCTACAACGTGAACATGATGAACATGTTCATTCCGGCGCTGGCTGCGAATCCGCCGAACAACCTGAATATCAACGAACTCAATCCGGCCGGCAATCCGCGCATCGGGATGCGGAACGCGGATCAGGCCGGTGCGCTGAACATCAATCCTGAGATCAACTCAGCCGACCCCCTGCGCGGCGTGGGCGATGTCCACCAGTGGAACCTGAACATCCAGAAGGTGATTCCCTTCGGCATGGTTCTGGAGGTCGGCTATTCAGGCTCCAGCTCGAACCACTTCGACTCCCCGCGCACGGTGAACCCGTTTGCGCAAGGGACCAACCAGCGCATCTACCCGGAGTGGGGCCCCATCGAGAACATTTCGCTCGATGCCTCCGGCAGCTATCACGGATTGCTGACCAAACTGGAGAAGCGCTTCTCGCGCGGCTTCACGCTCATCCAGACCTACACCTGGTCGAAGACGATGTTCGGCTCGTTCGCCTGTTGTGGCGCACAACGGCACAACAACCCGTACGACTGGCGCTCCGAGAAGGGCCTGGCCGAAACCGACCAGCGCCATCGGGCAACATCCGCCTGGTTGTATGAGTTCCCGTTCTTCTCCGGACGACGGGATCTGATGGGCCAACTCTTCGGCGGCTGGCAGATCAACGGGACGCTCGCGATGGAAACCGGGTTGCCGATTCACCCCACGCAGAACGTGAAGCCTGTCGACGACGGGTGCCCGCGCTGCACGCACAGACCCGACCGCATTGCCGATGGCCGCATCCTCAGCAAGAGCGACCGCACGCTCGACCGGTGGTTCGATACGGCGGCCTTCGCTCTCGTCCGGGGCCGTTACGGCAACAGCGGACGCAACATCCTCACCGCTCCTGGTCTGATTAATCTGGACTTCGCCGTCTTCAAGAACTTCCCCGTGACGGAAACCCAGAAGATCCAGTTCCGGTGGGAGAGCTACAACGTTACCAACACGCCGCCGTTCAACCCACCCACGCTGGAGATCAGTTCGGGCAACTTCGGCCGCGTCACCAGTGCCGGGCTTGGACGCCAGATGCAGCTTGCTCTACGCTATGAGTTCTAGCTGGCGTCTCGCGTTGGGAATGGCCGCCGTCCTTACCTGGACGGCGGCCGCCCAGGCCCAGGGCCAGCGGCGCGTCTTCTCCCGCATTATGACGGGGGAGCCGTATACGCTGGAATGCTATCTCCCTCAGATCACCAACGGCCCCAATTTCCCCGCCTGGTCGCCCGATAGCCGGTCGATCGCCTTTGCCGCGCGCGGCTCGATCTGGCGCATGCAACTCGGCAGCGGACGGGCGGAGGAACTCACCAACGATCCCGGCTATGCCTCCATGCCGGCGTGGTCGCCCGACGGCAACTGGATCGTGTTCACCTCCGACCGCGACGAAACGATCCATCTCAAACTGCTCAACCTGCGCGACGGCTCGGTCCGCCAGCTCACCAGCGGCAACTCGATTAACGTGGAGCCCGAATGGTCGCCCGACGGGACGCGGCTCGCGTTCGTTTCGACGCATCCGAACGGCAACTACAACATCTACATGATGGAGTTCCGGAACGGCCAGTTCGGCGATCCGATTGCCCTCACGCGGGACTTCGAGCTCATCCCGCCGACCGTCTACTACGGCAAGTGGGCGCTCCATATCCATCCCACCTGGACCCGCGACGGCAAAGAACTCATTCTGATCTCCAACCGCGACAACAAGCACGGTTCGGGCGGCTTCTACCGGATGAAGGCGGAGCCGGACGCCAAACTGGAGCGGTTCTATTACGAAGAGACCACCTGGAAGGCCCGCCCGACGCTCTCGCCCGACGGCGCCAAGCTGGTCTATAGTTCCTATCTCGGGCGCCAGTGGCAGCAGTTGTGGGCGATCCCGCCGCGCGGCGGCGACGTCTTCCCGCTGACCTACGGCGACTTCGATCGCACGACGCCCCGCTGGTCCCCCGACGGGAACCGCATCGCGTTCATCTCGAACGAGACGGGCGACACGTCGCTCTGGCTGTTCCACTGGTTCGGCGGCAAGTTGGAGCACGTGCCGGTGCGCGAGTGGCAGTGGAAGCGGCCGATGGGCAAGCTCACGGTTCGCATTCTCGACGCCGCCACCGGCAAGCCGATGCCCGGCCGCATTCACCTGACGGCTTCCGACGGCCGCGGGCACGCTCCACCCGATAGCTGGTTCCGCGCCGATTGGATGATGTTCGACCACATGGATCAGGCCGGCGAATACCACTGGTTCCACACGAAGGGCGAATCCACGCTCGACCTTCCGCCGGGTCCGGTCACTCTCGATGCCTCACGCGGCTTTGAGTATCTGACGCAGGAGCAGAAGGTGACGGTGTCGGTGGACAAGCCGGCCTCGGTGACGTTCTCGCTGAAGCGCCTCGACAACACCTCCGCGCGCGGTTGGTGGGATGGCAACAACCATTTCCACATGAACTACTCCGGCGTCTACTTCAATACGCCGGCGCGGCTCATGGAGCAGGCCGAAGCCGAGGACGTCCACGTGCTGAACAACCTGATCTGCAACAAGGAGCAGCGCATCCCGGACGTGATGCACTTCAGCGGCAAGCCGGACCCGGTGTCGACCGCCACCCGCATCCTCTACCACAACCAGGAATATCACCCGCCGTTCTGGGGTCACGCGGCGTTCCTGAACCTGAAGGAACACCTCGTCATCCCGGATTACGTGGGCTACCAGAACACGATCGTCGAGAGCCTGTACCCCACGAACACGACGGCGTTCCAGTCCGCGCGCGCGCAGAAGGGCGCGCTGGCCGGCTACGCGCACGGGGCCGGGTCGCACTTCCCGGTGGACCTCGCGCTTGAGAACGTGGACTTCGTCGAGGTGAACGCGATCCAGGGGATGGATCCGTTGTACCGCGCCTGGAACTGCGGGTACAAAGTCGTGGCCTCGGCCGGGGAGGACGCTTTCCCCAACTTCTACCGCAGCTACATCCTGGCGTCGAACCGGGTTTACGTCAACTCCGGCAAGCGCCTCGACTACGACGAATGGATCCGCGCATTCCGGCAGGGCCGTTCGTTCGTGACCTCCGGACCGCTGGTGTTCCTGCGCGTCGACGGCAAAGAACCGGGCGACGAAGTGCGACTTCAGAGCGGCAAGGCGTTGCGCGTCGCGCTCGAAGTGAAGTCGATCATGCCGATTCTCGAAGTCGACATCCTCCGCAACGGCGAGGTCGTCGAGACCGTGAAGGGCACGCCGGATCAGCGGGAAATACGCTTCGAGCGGACGATTCAGGCGGACCACAGCGGCTGGATATCCGCGCGAGTCAAGGCGCAGTACGGCCGTTCCCCGATCCGGCGCCCGTTTCCGTTCGCGGCGACGATGCCGGTCTGGGTCCTGGTGGGCAATGAACCGGTCCGGTCGCGAGCCGATGCGCAGTCCTTCATTGACCGTCTCGACCAGACTCTCGAGCGGGCGCTGGCTCAGCCCCTGTGGAACAACGAAGAAGAGAAAGAGGCGACGCGGAAACTCTACGCCGATGCCCGCCGCCGCCTGGAACAGCGCCGCGACGAAGCGCGGCGGTGAGAGCGCTGGTTTACAATCAGCGCTCAAACTCCCCGGTAGGGTTTGCGCCGCAACTCGGTGGCTTCCTTGCGCGATCCGACCACGTCGGGCGCGGACAAGACCAAGTCATATTGCTCAACCGCCTGTTCCCGCTGACCCTCGCGGTCGAACGTCTTGCCCAGTTCCAGGCGCGCCACCGTCACGGTGCGTTCGGAAGCGCTACGGTCTTCGATAGCCCGCCGCAGCCACTGCGCGGCCTTAGCCGGATCGCCCGCGCGACGGTACGCCACCCCGAGGCGGTTGCAGATCATCGCCCGCTCCAGCCCGTCGTAACGCCGCTCCAACGCATCCTGGTAGGAGCGGATCGCCGCCGTGTGGTCCCCTTTGGCAAGCTCGATTCCGGCGGACTCCAGATGCGCGAGGTAGTTTGTGGGGTGCCGCTGGTGGATCTCGCGGAGTTTGGCCAGAGCGGCCTCGTAGTTCCGGTCCCGCGCATAAAGGAGCGCAAGCACGGTGCGGGCGTCGTCCGCAGCGATGTTTCCTTCCGCCGCCACGCGCTCCAGTTCCTGGAGACCGGTCTGGCGGCTGCCGCGGTAGCCCAACAGGACCGCCACCCAGCGCGCCCGCCACGGCAGTTGGGCTGTGCTGTACGTGACCACTCCAGACGCCAGCCGGGCATCGGTAAACGCGGGCTCGATGCGCAGGACCGCGCGATGCAGTCTATAGTTTTTCGCGCCATTCTTGACCGCCGACCACCAGTCGCGCCGGAATGCAAAGTCGAAGCTGGCTCTGTTCTGGTAGGCGACCCCGAGCAGAAACAGCGCGGCGGCATCATCGCTGTTCTGGTCAATCCGCTTCTTGGCCAGTTCGACGGCGCGCCGCGTCGCATCCCGAAAACGCGCCTCGACGGCCGCTCCCGGCTCCACGTGGTCGCGCGAATCCTCCGCAAAGAAATCCGGTGTTGTGAAACGCTCAATCGATGTGCCCCTGGCTATGTTGAGCGCTTCTGACCAGTAGGTGCGCGCCAGGTACGCGTAGCCGGTGGGATCGGCGGGCCGGGCGTCGATCATATGCTGGCAGCGGCGTTCCGCCTCGCGGTAGTCGAGGTCGTAGATGGCGTCCAGCACGGCCCGAATCTCCTGTATCCGGGCTTCCGGAAACACTTCCGGCCACGCAGGAGCGACAAGCAGCAGGAGAACGCCACAGGCGCGGATCACTCGCATGGGGCCTCCGGAAAACTCATGCGGAAACGGGAGCCCCGCCCATCCATCAGCGGACTTTCCATTTCGATGTCACCGCCCAGGAGACGGGCGTTCTTCCGCACGATGGCCAAGCCCAGTCCCGTGCCCTTTTGGCGGGTCGTGAAGAACGGCTCGAAGATGCGCTCGCGGAGGGCCTCCGGCACACCCGGACCCGTATCCGTTACCTCAATCAAGATTCGCCCACCGGCGCGGCGTGCCGCCAGCGTCACTTCCCCTCGATCGCCGCAGGCTTGCACCGCGTTGAGAGCGAGATTCAAGAGGACTTGCTCCACTGCCTGGCGGCGGCCCGCCGGGACGCACAGTGACGGATCGGCCGGTTCGGCACGCATCGCGACCCCGCCGGACTCCCGGCTGAGGGTGGATACCAGAATGTTCAACAGGTCTCCGAGGTGGATCTTGCCGCCCGCGCCATCGGCCTGTCCTGTTGCGGGTTTGGCGAAGGTCAGCAGTTGGCGCACCGTGTGGTTCAGCCGGTTGGTTTCCGACACGATGTAGCCCAGATCGCGGCCATAGCGGGCTTCCACCTCCGGGTCTTCGCGCATCAGTTGGGCCAGGGTCTTGATCGAACTCAAGGGGTTTTTTACCTCATGAGCGACGGTAGCCGCGAGCTGGCCAAGCGTGGCGAACCGCTCCTGTTCGACGAGGGTGCGCTGGAGTTGAACCTTGTTCTCAATCAGCAGGCAGTTTTCGATCGAGTGCGCGACCTCGCGCGCGATGGCTAGGAGGATCGGTTCGGATTCGTCCAGGAAGAGCCTGGGCGAGACATCGGCCAGCAGGAGACCGGCCAGGCGGTCTTCGTGCCAGAGCGGGAACAGATAGTGGAACCCGGCGGCGCGCAGGAGATTGCGTAGGTCCGCTCCGGAAGCCCGCTCGACATGCGCGGATTCGAAACGGGCGGCTTGTGCGCGCGCGGTGAGGGCGGAGATGGTTTCTTCGGGCAGGCGGCTGTCTCCCGCGGAGCCGGCCAGCCGGGGCGGCCCGAGCGAGATCAACAGCACCCGATGCAGACCGAAGACCTGGGTGAGTTCCGCGGCGAGGTAATCAAGCCGCGCGCCGAGATCGAAGATCCGGGCGGCGTCCTGCGTGACGCGGCGGCTTGCTTCGTCGTACAGGTGAGCGCCTCGGGAGAGGTAGCGGTTCATCCACCTGTAGAGCGGCAGCCAGACCAGTCCGGCGGCAAACAGCAGCGCGAGTTCGAAGAGGCGGCCGAAGATCTCGAACTCCAGTTCCGCCGCATCGGCCAGACGGCGGACCACGAACAGGTACACGGCGGTCACAGCGCCCATCGCGAGCGCAAACAGCACGCGGCGGCTGAGGAACAGGCCCAGGAAATGGTACCGGTAGACGAACGTGGCGAACACGAGGGGCGGCGCCAGAGAAGCCAGAACCAGGGAGGCCGAGGCTGTCCCCTGTGTGAGGGCGCCGGCGACCAGCGCGGCGCTGAGTACAAACCAGATTCTGAAGCGCCTCTCGACTTCCCGCGCTTCCCGGCGCCGACGAGCCAGGACGATGCCGCTGGCGATCCCAGCCGCGACTGCGAGCCAGCCGGCTACCATCCTCACGCCTGCCAGCAGCGGCCACTCGGCAGGCTCGGTCAGGACCGCCAGCGCCGCCGCCCCGGCGAAGCCGGCAACGTGCCAGGTGGCGCCCGCGGCCAGTCCCGCCAGAACCAGAAGATGAATGCGGCGGCGGAGTTGTCCGGCCACCAGGATCACGAGGAAGGTGTGCAGGACGGCGCCGAGTCCGAAGCCCGCCAAGCGGAATGCGCCCGTCAGCAGATCCATCCGCTTCAAGTATAGCCGCCAGCGGAAAGTGCGAAGTGTCGGGAAATTCTGACACTTGTGATCCGCTAAGTTATTGATTAATTGGAATCTTCGGTGCGGTCCGCGAGGTGCATTCAAACGCGGCGTATGAGACTCAACTATTTCCTTGCGGCGCCGCTGCTCCTGGCGGTCGCCGGTTTTGCCGAAGAGCGCTACAACGGTCAGGGCTCGGTGACGGTTCCGTTTGCCGTCAACCCCGAGATCCGTTCGTTCATGGGGATCATCGGTGGAGGCGATGCGTTCGTCTACAAGGGACTAGCCGTGCAAGGGGAGGCAGGGTATCTGTTCTCCCGGAGGAACTTCCAGGAAGGTTTCGGCGTGGCCTCGGTGGGTCCGGCCTACCACTTCATCGAGGAGCCGCAGCCAGAAAGTCGTTCCTTTTGTCGATGGCGGCTACAGCCTGCTGTTCCGGCAGGAGTCAGCCTCGTTGTGGCACGCCGGCGGCGGAGTGACCTGGTGGTTTCACGACCGGATGGGCGCGCAATTCGGCATCCGCAACTACACGTATGGGACGGACCACTGGCTCACGATGCTGCGATTCAGCTTCACGTTCCGTTAGCGGCATAATGGGGTCGGAGATCGTTCCTCTATTCGTGCCCCGAACTGTCCTCGTCGTTGACGACGAAGCCGCCGCCCGCTACGCGATGTGCCGGGTGTTCTCGTCCGGCTCGCGGGTTCTCGAAGCCGCAAGCGTCGCCGAGGCGCGGGAACGCATCGCCAGCGGCATGCCGGACTTGATCCTGCTCGACTACACCCTGCCTGATGGTGACGGAATGGCCCTGCTGCGCGAGATCGGAGCCGGCGGTCCGGCGGTCATCATGATCACGGCGCACGGCTCGGAGCGGCTGGCCGTTGAGGCGATGAAGGCAGGGGCGTACGACTACCTCGCCAAGCCGTTCGATCTTGACGAACTGCGTCTGGTTGTCCAGAGGGCGCTCGAGCGCGCCGAATTGCGGGAAGAGGTCCGGGGGCTGCGCCAACACCTCGCGGGCGAAGGCCAGTTTGGCCGAATGGCCGGCGAATCGGCGGCGATGCGCAAGCTGTTCGGGACGGCGGAGCGGATCGCCGCCACGGACCTGCCGGTGCTCCTGCTGGGCGAGAGCGGCACCGGGAAAGACCTGCTGGCCCAGGAGATCCACGCCCGCAGCGGGCGCGCCCAAGGCCGGTTCGTCGCCCTGAACTGTGCCGCCCTGCCGGAGACGCTTGTCGAGAGCGAGCTGTTCGGATTTGAGAAGGGCGCGTTCACCGGGGCGGAGACGGCACGCGCGGGGACGTTCGAACGAGCCCACCAGGGGACGCTCTTCCTCGACGAGATCGCCGATATGACCCTGGGAACGCAAAGCAAGATCCTGCGGGCCGTGGAATCCGGCGCGATCGAACGGCTTGGCGGGACGCGCTCGATCCCGGTCGATGTTCGGGTGATCAGTGCGACCAACAAGGACGTGAACCAGCTTGTCCGGGACGGTGGATTCCGCAGAGACCTGTACTACCGGCTTTGCGGCATTGTCCTGCGCCTGCCTCCTTTGCGCGAGCGGCGGGAGGATATCCCGCTGCTGGTTCAGCAGCTTTGGAGGGATTTGCAGCGGAAGCACGGGAGGCCGGGGCCGGTCCTGACGCACGACGCCGTCGTCCGTCTGGCCTCGGCGCCGTGGCCCGGCAATGTCCGGCAACTGCGAAGCGAACTGGAGAAGCTCTTTGTGCTGATCGCGGGCGAAACGGTCCGGGGTTGCGATGTAGAGTCCGGCAGAGAGGGCCTCGCGCTGGAAGAGGCTCTGGACGCGGCGCAATACCGCGAGGCCAAGAGGCTGTTCGAGGCGGAATATCTCGCCCGCAAGCTCCGTGAGTTCGAGGGCAACGTCACGAAGACGGCCGCGGCGGTTGGCCTGGAGCGCCAGAGCCTTCAGGAAAAGATCCGCCAGCTCGGGATCGGCCGTCAGAAGAAATAGAAGACATCGGGCCGGACGGTGACCGGGTTCGGCGCCCAGCAGCGTCCGCATTCCATTGTGTAGCCGGACCAGGCGCTCATCACCGCTGGTCCGATCACACGCTGATCGTCGTCCAGGTTCTCCGCCGCGATCGCCAACCGCGGACGGTCGCGCGACAGCGTCTCCGCCGCACCCGCCAAGGCGTGCCGCTCCGCGCCTTCGATGTCCATCTTGATGAAATCGACACGGTCCAGGCCGAGTTCGGCTCGAATCGTATCGATTGTTGTGACCGGGACCCGGATCTCGCGGACCTTGTTGCCCCGGTCCTCCTTGCGTTCTTCCATCACGAAAGAATCCAGGGCGGAGTTGTCATACTCGTGAAAGACCAGTTCGGTTGTCTCACGCCAGACGCCTTTCGGATAGACGACGACGCGGCCCGCGTCGATCTCGGCGCGGAAACTCCTGCGCAGACACTCGATGTTGCGCTCCGAGGGCTCGATCGCCACCACTTTGGCGGCGCCCGCCCGCAGGGCCTCCCACGTAAATGCGCCGATGTTGGCGCCGCAGTCCAGCACAATGTCGCCGGACCGGACGCGCCGTTCGCCGTCGCCGTACACCCGGGTGACCTGCTCGGCGAGCAGGAAGGCCACGTGGGTCTCCTTTGGAGCCCAGAAATCCCCGTGGGGTGTCCGCCACCGTTCCAAGCCGTCCGCCGACTCAACGACCTGGCTGCCTGCGGCCAGCGCTGCTGTCGTCTGGTTGAGGAGCTCAGTCTGGCTCGCCACTTCGAGAACCCTCTCGAACGGACACTCCCCCGTACGGCCGGAGGCCCACAGCAGGATCAGGAAGGCTTTCGGGTACGCCGTCAGCCCCCACACCGCGGCGAGTAGAGCCACGGGTCCGAACAGGAAAAGCAACTCTTTATTACTGAACAACCTCCGGCGTCCTGGTGAACCCACGCGTCCTCCGTTCTTTTACCGGTTCTTCGCCTCTCCAGTATAGCTTCCGTCGAAAAATCCCTCGCATCCCGGGGAAAGGCGCTATATACTGGCCAGACGAAAGGTGGGTTACAAGATTGAAAAGAGCGCTTCTCAGCCTCGTTGTCTGCGCGGCGGCCGCTTTCGGCCAGACCGCGGAAACACATACGTTCCTGGCGCCGCTGTCCAGTGCCAACGAAGTCCCCCCGATTACCGATCTCCAGGCTGCAGGCACAGCGCTGCTGACGGTCAACATGATACGCAATGCCGAGGGAGAGGTTCTTTCCGGCTCAGTTGAGTTCAAGGTCGCCTACCGGCTTCCCGGCGTTGCTCTGTTCACCGGTTTACACATCCACCGCGGTGCGGCAGGCGCCAACGGACCAGTCACTCTGGACTCCGGCGTTCGTGGCGGCGACGCGGCCACTCCGTCGGCGGAAAGCGGGCAAGGGATCATCATTCGCCAGGGGCAGGCGCTTCCGACGAATGCCAACGCTCTCCAAACCCTGCGCGACCTGCTCACCAACCCGGGCGCCTACTACGTGAACCTCCACACGACGACGCATCCGGGCGGCATCATCCGCGGGCAGTTGCGGCGGGCGGAGACAACCGTATTGATCAGCCGCATGACCCCGGCCAACGAGGTGCCGCCGATCGCCGGCCTGGACGCGTCGGGCCTCGGCGTCATCCTCGCTGCCCGTGCGTACGATCCCAATGGATCGTTCGCCGGAGGCATGGTGACCTTCGATGTGAGCTATGCGTTTCCGTCGGACGTCTCCCTGACCGGCTTGCACATTCACAGCGGTGTGGCAGGCGTCAACGGACCTGTCACGATCAATACGGGCCTCCGGGCCGGAGGAGATCCGACCAGCGCCGGGCGGCTGATTTATGACGTGGAGGTGACCGCAGCCGCAGCCATCAACACGCTGAACGGCTTGTTCGAAGACCCGGAGGACTACTACTTGAACTTGCACACGACGGTGAATCCCGGCGGCGCGATCCGCGCGCAGTTGACGGAGGCCGAAGCGATCCGGCTCACCTACCAAGCCACTCCGGCGGAGGAAGTGCCTCCGATCGCGGACCTTGACGCTACAGGCCCTGGGGCGGTGGAGATCCATGCCCTGCGCGGGCCGGAGGGAATCGCCGCGGCAGCCTTCACGTTCATCGTGAACCATCGCTTCCCGGGAGAGACCCGGTTTACGGGCCTCCACATTCACCGTGGCGCACGAGGCGCCAATGGCGGCGTCGTCATCAACAGCGGGATGCAGGGCGGGGCGAACGCTGTCCTGACCGAAACCGGGTTCGGCAATCTGACCTACCGCGCCATCATTCAAGGAGGCGCCGCGCTGACGGCGCTGAATGACATGCTGGCCAATCCAGAGCAGTTTTACGTCAACCTGCACACGACCGTCCATCCGGGCGGCGCCGTGCGGGCGCAGATAGCAGATCCCAGAACGGCGCTCCCGGCGGTCTCGGCGATCATCAGCGCGGTGAGCGATCCGTCCCTGACGGCTTCGGCGCCAGGGGGGCTGGCCACGATCTTCGGCACCGATTTTTCCAAGGTTGCGAGCCCGGTGGTCGGAGGCCTGGACAAGCAGGTCCAGCCGCTAACAGTGAACGGCACAAGCGTCACGATCGCCGGTTTGGCCGCCCCGATCGTCGGTCTCGGGTACGAGCCCGAGTTCGCGATCTCAGACTACCTCGTCGTCCAGGTGCCGGTGGAGGCCACCCCGGGAATACATCCGGTGGTGGTGAAGACGTCCAACGGCGAGTCAGCCGCGGCGCAGATTGAGGTGAAGGCGGTGGCGCCCGCCCTCTACTTCGACGCCGAGGGCGCCATCGCCGCAACGGTTCCCGCCGGTGCCTTCATCCGCAGGGCCACCCCGGCGCAGGCAGGTGATCAGGTGGCGTTTTTCGGCACGGGCTTCGGTGTCAGCCAGCCTCCGCTGGCGACCGGGCAGATCCCCGGAGAGACTGTCCCGGTGGCAGCACCTTTGACCGTCACGATCGGGGGGCGTCCAGCGCCAGTGCTGCTGTCCGGTACCGTTCCCGGTCTGCTGGGACTCAACTTCGTTGTCGCGACCGTTCCGGCGGGCGTTTCCGGCACCGTCCCCGTCGTTGTTCAGAGCGGCGACACGTCCTCGAACAGCACGTTGATTCCCGTGCGGTAGCGGACTCTGGCGGGGGACAGGCCCGTACCCGGAGCGGGTCTGTCCCCAATTCCTGCTGGTGGACCTTGGCGCAGGTGTGGGGAAACTCAACTGCGCAGGTAGACCCACGGGGGGCCCCCGCCGCTGCGAATCGCCTCATTTCGTGAGACTTCCCACACTGGTCTGAGCCGTGCTTCAGGCACAGAGGATCATCCGAAAGGAGGAGTTCCCCGACATGACTATTCGATCGCTTGTTGCGGTCTTCGTGGCAGTGTTTCTCGTCCTGATGCTGGCTGCTCCGCTGATGGAAGCCCAGCAGAAGGGCATTAAGCAGGTGCCGATGTCGCGCACGGACCGGACCGACGGCGCGGCGATGTACAAGGCCTATTGCGCCTCCTGCCACGGTATGGACGGAAAAGGCAATGGCCCGGCGGCCCCTGCGCTCAAAGAGCCAGCAACCGACTTGACCATCCTGAGCAAGAACAATGGCGGCACGTTCCCTGAAATGCAGGTGAGCTACGTGATCGGCATGGACACCAGCGTCGCGGCGCATGGTTCGAAGGATATGCCGGTGTGGGGCGTCCTGTTGCGGGAGATGGAACGCGGCCAGAAGGGATTCCAGCAACTGCGCGTCTACAACCTGGTGAAGCACATCGAGTCGATGCAGCAGAAGTGACGCCTATAATGGAAGGATGAGGCGTTTTGCGGCCCTTGTCCTCGTCTGGTTGCCGCTGGGGGGGGCTCCCGCGAACGATTACGCGGCAGCCCGCCAGAAGTTCAATTTGATTGAGACCGAGCGGGCGCGTCCCGGTACGAGCGTGCTGCTGACTGCGCGCGAGTTAAATGCGTATCTCCATACGGAGATCAGGCGGGTGGCGCCGGCAGGCATCCGGGACGCGCAGTTGACGTTGAGCGACGGCGTCGCTTCCGGCCGGGCCTTGATCGACTTTGTCAAGATCCGGCAGGCACAGGGTCAGGATCCTGGCTGGCTGCTGTCCAAGCTTCTGGATGGCGAACGGCCCGTTGAGGTGGCGGCGCGGATCCGTTCGGGCCGTGGCTGGGCCACCGTCGATGTGGAGCGGGTAGCCATTTCCGGCGTCCCGATCGAAGGCGCCGCTCTCGAGTTCCTGATCAACACCTACTTGCGCGCCTACTACCCCGATGCGCGGGTTGGCAAGCCCTTTGAGCTGGGGTATGGCATTGAACGCCTGGAGGTGGCCCCCGGCGTTGTGCGTGTGCATATCGGCGGGTCGAAGGGATGAGGCTGATTCTCGCCCTGCTTGCGGCTTCGGCCGCTACCGCGGAGACGCATACCGTCATCGCGGACCAGTATCACCACACGTTCTCGCGGTCGCACGCGGTCGTGAAGCGGATCCGCCCGGGCGATACGGTCGCCACCAAGACCGTCGATTCCGCCGGCTTCGACTTTTCCGGAGTCCGGCGCACGAAGACTCACGGGAATCCGCTAACCGGACCTTTCTTCATCGAAGGCGCGGAACCGGGCGACGCGCTGCTCGTCCGTCTGAACCGGGTCCGCCTGAACCGGCGCACCGGCTATACCGCGCACCGGATGTCGGCCGGCGCGGTGACTCCGGATTCGGTCCCGCAGATGCCCGGTCCGTATACCGAGGGCTTGATCCTGCCCGGACGGGGCGATCTCCTGCCCTGGGATATCGACATTGAGCGCGCTGTGCTCCGGCTGCGGGAGCCGACCGATGGCCGCCTCAAGCTGGAGTTTCCTGCTGCGCCTATGCTCGGCTGCATCGGAGTCGCCCCCGCGGGCGACTTCTCGCCGACCTCCGGTCCCTCCAGTTTCTACGGCGGCAACATGGACTACTGGGAGATTCGCGAAGGCGTTGAAGTCTGGCTGCCGGTCTACCACGAGGGCGGGTTGTTATTCATGGGGGACGGGCACGCGCTCCAGGGACATGGAGAAGTGATCGGCTCCGGTGTCGAAACGTCCTTGGATGTCGAGTTCACGGTCTCTCTGCGCAAGGGCGCGCGAATCGGCAATCCGCGGGTCGTCACGCCGGACCACATCATCAGCATCGGCGCGGTGTCGGACAGTTCCTTGAACAGGGGGCTGCAGATCGCCACGACCGACCTGGCGCGGTGGATTGAATCCGACTATGGAGTCGGACGGCGGGCTGTCCATCAATTGCTCGGGATGCAGATCCGCTACGACGTGGCGACGCTAGCCGGAGCGGTCGCGGCCAAAGTCGAAAAGAAGTGGCTGCCCGCGCCTATTTCACGCCGCCCATGAGCCCCTTGATGGGCTTGACGAAGCAGGCCAGAAGCAGCGCCGCGGCGACGCCGAATCCGCCGACCACCCCCAGCAGCGTTGACAGCGTCAGCGTTTCGTAGAGCGCCGCCATCCGCCCTCCCAGGTAGTTCCCGACCGAAATCGACAGGAACCAGACGCCCATCAGCAGTCCCGTGATGCGCTCCGGCGCCAGTTTCGTCATCGCGGACAGGCCCACCGGACTCAAGCAGAGTTCGCCGATCGTGTGCAGCAGGTAGACCCCCACGAGCCAGAGCGGCGACACACGCACACCTGTCTCCGCCAGTTGCGCACCAGCGACCAACAGCAGGAATCCGCCTCCCGCGCCGAGCAATCCAAGCGCGAACTTCGCCGGGCTCGATGGCTCCCGCGCACCCAGGCGCACCCACAGCCACGCGAACACCGGAGCCAGTGCGATGATGAACAACGCATTCACGCTCTGGAACCAGCTCGCCGGGAACGCAAAGCCCAGGACCTCTGTGTTCGTGTTGCGCTGCGCGAACAGGTTCAGCGTCGAGCCAGCCTGCTCAAACACAGACCAGAAGAAGCAGGAAGCGAGGAACAGCACGCCCACTGCAAACATCCGCTTCCGTTCCACAGGGGTGAAATCGGCAAAGAAGAACATCCAGGCGAAAAATCCCGCAACCGTGGCGAACAACAGGAAGCCGAGGGCGTTCGAGAGCATCTGCGCCGTCAGTCCCACGGTGAGCGCCAGGAACGTCAGGCAGACCGCGGCGATCGCCAGTCCAGTCAGAACCCGCCGTTTCAGTTCAGGTCCCGCGGGACCGCCCGGACGCAACCCAGCCTGGCCAAGATGTTTGCCCCCAAGCAGGTATTGGATGACGCCAACCGTCATCCCCACGCCTGCCAACCCCATTCCGAGGCGCCAGTCGATGCGCTCGCCGACCCAGCCACAGGCAAAGGGCGCGAGGAACGCGCCGATGTTGATCCCCATGTAATAAATGGAAAACCCGGCGTCGCGGCGGGCGTCGTCCGGCGTGTAGAGTTGTCCCACCAGGACGCTGATGTTCGGCTTCAAGAGTCCGGTGCCGATGACGATGAGCCCGAGGCCCGTGTAAAAGAACGCGATATTCTGCGCCATCAGACTGAAGTTGCCGAGCGCCATCACGATGCCGCCGTAGAGCACGGCGCGGCGCTGGCCCAGGAACCGGTCCGCCACCCAGCCTCCCGGTAAACTCACCAGGTAGACCATCGAGGTGTAGAACCCGTAGATCGCTCCCGCCTTCGCTACCTCGAAACCGAGCCCGCCGCCGGCCACAGGAGCCGTCATGAACAGGATCAGGATGGCGCGCATGCCGTAGTAGCTGAAGCGCTCCCACAACTCGGTCATGAAGAGCGTGGCGAGGCCGCGCGGATGGCCGAAGAAGCGGGTGTCGTCGCTGTGCGCCGTCATAACGGTTCGAAGCGCGCCTGGAAGAAGCGGAGGTAGCGGGGTTCGTAAGTCATGCGCAGGCCGCGGATTTCTTCGCGCTTCTCATGGACGAAGTAGACGGATTCGGCGACGACATCCATGTGCGCCTGTGTGTACACGCGGCGCGGAATCGTGATGCGGACAAGTTCGAGCTTGGGCAGATACTCGGCACCGGTGTCGCGATTGCGGCCGGCCGACACCGCCCCACGTTCCATCGTGCGCACGCCGGAGTCGAGATACAGAGCCGCGGCCAGCGTTTGCGCCGGATACTGTTGCTGCGGCACGTGCGGCAGAAAGGCGCGGGCATCCAGGAAGACGCCGTGCCCCCCGACCGGCTGCACCACCGGAACGCCCCAGTCAATCAACTTCTGGCCCAGATACAGCACTTGCCCGACGCGCGCGCGGATGTGCTCATCCTGCATCGATTCCCCGATGCCGCGCGCCACCGCTTCCATGTCGCGTCCGGCCATGCCGCCGTACGTGTGCAGCCCTTCGTAGACCACCACGAGGTTCCGCGCTTCCTCGAACACGTTCTCGTCGTTGACGGCGAGGAAACCGCCGATGTTGGCGAGCGAATCTTTCTTCGCCGACATCGTGCAGCCGTCCGACAACGCGCACATCTCGCGCACGATCGCGGCGATCGAGTAATGCTGGTAGCGTTCCTCCCGGTGTTGAATGAAGAAGGCGTTCTCGGCCAGCCGCGTGGCATCGAGAATCAGCCGGATTCCATGCGCCTGCGTCACCGCGCGCACCGCCTGCAGATTGGCGAGTGAGATCGGTTGCCCGCCGGCCATGTTCACCGTGCCCGCGATGCAGACGTAGGGGATCCGCTGCGCGCCATAGTGCCGGATCGTGGCTTCGAGCTTGTCGAGATCCACGTTGCCCTTGAACGGATGCGTGCTCGCGGGGTCATGGGCTTCATCGACGATCACATCGACGAACCGGCCGCCGGCCAGTTCCTGGTGGAGCCGGGTCGTCGTGAAGTACATGTTGCCGGGTACCACGTCGCCCGGCTGGATCAGGATCTTCGAGAGCAGGTTCTCCGCGCCGCGGCCCTGATGCGTCGGCACGACGAACCGGTAGCCGTAATACTTGTGCACCGCGTCTTCGAGGTGAAAGAAGTTCCGGCTGCCGGCGTACGCCTCGTCACCCAGCATCATGCCCGCCCACTGGGAATCGCTCATCGCCGACGTCCCGGAATCCGTCAGCAGATCGATGTAGACGTCTTCGGACCGCAGCAGGAACGTGTTGTAGCCGGCTTTCTCGATGGCGTGCCGGCGCTGGTCGGCCGTGGGGACGTGCACCGGCTCCACGACCTTGATCCGGAACGGCTCGGCCCAACTGCGGCGCTTGGGCGGGTCGGGCGATCCCGCTCCGGGCCTCATCGATTGGCTCATTGTTCTATAGCAGCGGCAAAATCACGCGGTCCAGTTCGGCGTCTGTCCAATCCCGCACCGTGACGCCCTTGTGCAGGCTCCAGTGCTCGGTGTGTTCCGCCGTGGCGCCGGGGGCCAGCATTTCGAGTGGGCCGAGGGTTTCCAATTCCAGCATGTCGCCGTTGGTAAACGTCTCGTACGAGGCGCCCAGATCGGGGTACGGCTTGCCCGCCTGCCCCTTCGCGCGCTTGATGAACGCCTCCCCGTTCAACAGGTACGCGCCCCAGTTTTCCGTGTGGAAGGAGCCGATCTTCATGGGCACGGAATTGGCCGGATCCTGCCGCAGCGCGATGTACTTCTTCGTGAAGATCCACCGTGGGTCGCTCAGGTCGGTGAACGCCCAGATGATCAGCGGGTTGGTGGGCGCCAGGACCTCGGGGTGGGTGCCCCTGGGCGGCAGGCCGAACACCCCGACCCCGCTCTGCGCCATCACGGTCAGAACCCACGGCGCAAGTTCCACGGTCCAGACGTTGTGATTCGTCACGCGGTGGATCACTTCGACGCGCGTGCCTGACGGCGCCAGGCGGATCTCGACTTGTTTGCGCAGCCCCGCTTTCTGTTCAAGGGGCGCAGTGGCGATCAAGACGCCATCGCGCGCTTCGATGTCCACCGGAAAGTTATCGACCGCGTAGGTAACCGGGGAAATCTCCGGCGCTACCTCGGGCGCAATCCAGAAGCGGTGTCCGCCGCGGATGCGCCATTCGCTCTCGCCCGATCTGCCCATCTGCTCGTCGAATTCCTTGAACAGATTCTGGCCACCGGTGAAACCGAAGCGGATGACGCGCGGGCCGACATCGGCCGTGACAATCAGTTCCACCTCGCCATTCGTCACGCGGAAACAATTGTTCCAGCCTTTGTATTCGGTCTTTTCAATGCGTACAGCCGCGGGTGTCGTCATAGCGATCAGTAGAAGTCCGGAGAGGGCGCAAAGCCGCATGTGCGTAACCCTTCACTTTACCGCGAGCACGGCGTCCAGAGGGGTGCCCGTGCGCTTGCCGTCCACCTTGCTGAAGCCCGCTTCGAGCAGCAGCGCACGGTACTCCTCGAGCGTGCGCTCCTTGCCTTCCGTACAAACCAGCATATTAAGCGACTGGAGGTGCGCTGACAGGGGTCCGGACTTGTCGGGATCGAGCAGCTTCTCGGCCAGCAGAAGCCCGCCGCCCGGCTGGAGACGGTCGGCGATAGTGCGCAGCAGGTGGCCGATCTTCTCCTCCGACCAGTCATGCAGGATCCGGCCGAGGGCGTAGAGGTCCGCGTCGGGTAGCGGATCGGAGAAGAAGTCGCCAGCGACGCACTCGATCCGGTCGCGGGCCGGCGAGTCGGCGATCTTTTCCCGCGCGACCGGGATCACGCGCGGCAGGTCGAAGACGATGCCGCGCAGTTTCGGATACCGCTCGCACGCGGCGATCGCCAGGTGTCCGGTGGCGCCGCCAAGGTCCGCGATGGTGTTGAAGCGCCCCAGATCGAACGCCGCGGCGACCTTGGGCGAGCTGATGCGGCCGAACCCGTGCATGCCCAGGACAAACGTTCGCATCTCCTCGTCGGTACGGAAGAAATGGCTGAAGATGGGGCCATCGAGACCAAAGGTCTGTGGCCAGCGGTGCGTTCCCTCGCGGACGGCGTCCTCCAGGTTGCCCCACATCCGGTGCAGGACCTGGTTCGAGTACAGGATGTATCCGATGAGGGTCTCGGGACTCGACCGCAGCAGGTAACGCGCGGCCAGCGCGGTGTTGGAATACAGGCCGTCGCGCTTGAGCAGCAGGCCCAGCGCCACGCAGGTATCCAGCAGGCGTTCCAGCGCGTCGGCATCGGCGGTCAGGGCCGGGGCAAGAGTGGCCACTCCGGCCGGATCGCCGGCTAACTGCTCAAACACCCCCAGTTCGACGGCGGCGAACATTGCCTTGGAGCGCCGGAAGGCTTCGATGAGGTCAATGATGGGAGCGGGATTCGATTGGTTCATGGAGTCTGGAAATGATCGTACCCTGCCGGGACCAGCGCCTGCCCGCCGAGGGACATCGTGCCCGGCTCGCCGTTCCGGATGCGCCCAATGCACGTCAGGGGCAGATCGCCCAGAGCGCAGATGCTGAGCGGGGCAGGCAGGGTGAAAACCAGTTCGTAGTCGTCCCCGCCGTGGAGCGCCTGCTGCAGCGAGGCGCCGGGGAACAGCGGAATACCGTCGAGGACCGCGGCCACGCCGGATGCCAGACACAGCCGGTGCAGATCGAGCGCCAGGCCGTCGCTCACATCGATCGCCGCGGTTGCGCCCCAGGTCCGCAACTGGCAGCCGAGGTCGAGGCGGGGCTCGGGACGGAGGTGCCGCTCCCAGGCAGCGCCCGTGCCGGATTCCAGCCCGAGAGCGGCGCCGCCAAGCTGTCCGGAAACGTAGATCCAGTCCCCAGCCTGAGCGCCCGACCGTCGCAGGGCCAGCCCGCGCGGTACCCCGCCGCAGGCGACGATGTCGGCGGCGAACCGCTCCTGCCGCGCCAGATCGCCTCCCGCGAGGGGAATCCCGGCCCGCCTGGCAAGAGCCAGGAAGCCGTCGAGAAATTCGTCAATCCACGCGTCATCCGCCCAGTCGGGGAGGGCGAGCGATAGCAGGCAAAAGCGCGGCGACGCCCCCATCGCAGCCAGATCGCTCAGTCCGCGCGCCAGCGTTTTGTGCCCGGCTGACCCCGCGGAATGGTCCGTTCGGCGGAAATGACGGTCCTCAAGGAACAGGTCAGTCGTGAACACCAGATCTTCGTCCTCCGCCGGCCGGAACACCGCGCAGTCGTCCCCGATACCGAGGACCAGGCCGGCGCTTTCGCCTGTTCCTTTTGTGACAATTCGCGCGATAACCGAATTCTCACTTGACCGTTCCCGCCGCATCTGCGACAATCTTATTGAATTTTTGTCCATGCTGTTTGCCGCAAAGTGATGCCAGCTACGGGATCTCCTTCCCGTAGCTTTTTGCGTTTAGGGGGATAGGTCGCAGGAGCGGCGGCGCGTGGTCCAAGGAGAAGGGTGAAGTGAGGGAAAAGGGTATCGTGAAGTGGTTCAACGCCGCCAAGGGCTATGGATTCATCCAGCGTTCCACCGGCGATGACGTGTTTGTCCATTACTCCGCAATTCAATCCTCCGGCTACCGGACTCTGGATCAGGGGGTGGAAGTGGAGTTTGAAGTCCGGGAGGGCCCGAAGGGGCTGCTCGCGGAAAACGTTTCGTTCTAGCCGCAGGCCGACTGTCCTGTTCTGTTTCATTTTGATTACAAGCTAGGCCCGCAGTCGATAGAAGAACCACGCCAGTCCGGCCGCCAGCAGAACCGCGGCCAAAGCGGGCACCGGGCGGCGCGTCCCCACGCGCGCCGCCGTCCACCCGAGACCGAATAACGCCAGCAGTTCGGCGATCAGAGCGCCCGAGAGCACCGCGGCAACTGAGAAATCGCCGTCCCGCAGCAGCATCGCGAAGGCTAACCCGTGGAGCGTGCCGAGGGCGGCCGCGACCAGCCAGCGGCGTCCCGCCTCGGGCAGAAGCAGGATTTCCACGGCCATATAGGCGATCGTCAGGGCCATGGCGGCCTCGACGAAACGCGGTGCGGGATTCCATGGCGTCAGCGGCACTACAAGCGCCGACGCCATTTGCCCGGCGAGGTACGCTGCCACGATAGCCAGGAATTCCGAGCGCCGCCGGGCAGCGAGCACAAGCGCCAAATAAAACAACCATTGCACGGCGCCGCCCACCGCTCGTTTAGCCCCGGTGAACGCCTGCCGTGTGGTGACTTCCCACATGGATGGCGGAGAGAAGCGCAGGTCCGCCTGGGTAAAGGTAAAGTCAAATACTGCCTGATCACGCATCTCGCCCCGGCTTGCGCGCAGAATATGCACGTGGTTTGGGACCGTCACGGTGTGGAGGCGGCATTCGACACGCAGCCGTTCGACCGGATCCTGGAATTGGATCTCGGCCGAACAGAGGTATGCATCTTCGTCAGAATCCTCGCGGCAGGAGGGGTTCACGAGACGGCCGGCAACGCCCTCCGACGAGAACCGCAACGCGTCGAACAGGGCGCGCTGCGGATCGGTGACGTGGGCGATCTCATAGAGCGGCATACGCAGTTCGAAGCGGGCGCGATTGCCCTCGACGGTGAGCGTCCCGGTACTCATGCTCATGACGTGGCCCCAGAGCGGGGCCACGCCGAGCATGGCGATGAGTGTGGCGGTTCTCAATACTTCAGGTAAATGGTCTTGTAGTCGGAGTAGAAGTCCAGCGCGGCCGGCCCCTGCTCCTTCGGGCCGAAGCTCGACTCCTTGGTGCCGCCGAACGGGAGCTGGTATTCAACTCCGGCGCTGGGCAGGTTCACGGTAATGAGGCCCGCTTCCATCCCGTAAACGAAATCGAAGGTGTTCGCGACGTTCGTCGTCTGCACAGACGCCGAAAGTCCGAACGGGCTGTTGTTGGCGATCCGCAGTGCGTCCTGGAAGTTCTTCGCCTTCATTACCGCAAGGACGGGGCCGAAGATCTCCTCCTTGGCAATCACCATCTCTTCGGTCACGTCGGCGAAGATCGTGGGCTCGACGAAGTAGCCCTTGTCGTAGTCGCCGCCGGTGAGACGGTTGCCGCCGATCTTCGGCGCTCCGGCTTCCTTCTTGCCCACTTCGATATAGTGGAGCACCGTGTCCAACTGCCCCTGGTCCACGGCGGGACCGATGTGGACGCCGGGCTCCATGCCGTTGCCCACCTTCAGCTTGGCGGTGCGTTCGACCAGCGCCTGGACGAAGCGGTCATAGATCGCTTCATCGACGATGGCGCGGCTGGTGGCGGTGCACTTCTGGCCGGTGGAGAAGAACGCTGCGTTGACGACGTTCTCGACCGCGGAGTTGAAGTCGGCGTCGGCGCAGACGATGGTCGGGTTCTTCCCGCCCATTTCCAACTGGATCCGCAGGCGGCGCTTGGACGCTTCCCCGTGCAGCCATTCACCGATCTGGCAGGATCCGGTGAAGGAGATCGCCTTGAGTCCCTTTGCCTCGACCAGCGCGCGGCCGAGTTCGCCGCCGGAGCCGGCGATGAAGTTCACCACGCCCTTCGGAGCGCCCGCTTCGTGCAGGGCTTCGACGATGCGCCAGGCGCTGAGCGGCGCGGCCGACGCGGGCTTCACGATCGCGGTATTGCCGCAGATCAAGGCAGGAGCCAGCTTCCAGGCGGGAATCGCGCTGGGGAAGTTCCAAGGCGTCACCAGGCCTACGACACCGATCGCCTTGCGGATGGCGAACATGTGCACGCGGTCTCGCTCGCTGGGAACAACGTACCCGGGCAGCCGCGACCCTTCACTGCCGAAATAGCGGAAGATGTTGATCGTCCGGCGCACTTCGCCCTTGGCTTCGGGCAGGGTCTTGCCCTCTTCGCGGGTCATCTCCTCGCCGAGTTGATCGAACTTCTTTTCCATGATGTCCGCGGCCTTGAAGAGAATGTTGCCGCGGGCCGGTCCGGGCATGGCGGACCAGGCGGGAAAGGCGTTTGACGCCGCTTCGGCGGCGGCCGCCATGTCCTGCGCCGTACCTTTCGCGAACAGGCCGACGATTTCGTCTGTGTTGGCGGGATTGCGGTTCTCAAACGTGGCCGCGCCGCCCACCCATTCGCCGTTGATGTAGTTGAGGAACGTTGGTGTGCTCATGGAGTCTCTTTTCGTGGGGTGAAGCCTGATTATATCGCGTGGGGCCGGTGCGTCAGGCGGCTTCGAGCCACCAGCACGCGAGCGCGAGCGCCGTCACGAGTCCGCCGGCGGGCCGGGTGGACGCGCTTCCGCAGCCGGCGGCGGAAACGACGGCGCGCACTTCGGCGAGCTGGCGCTCCAGCTCTGCGCGGACGCCCAGGCCGGCCGCGATCGCAAGCCGGTCCTCGCGCAGCACTGTCCACAGCGCTTCGAGCAGCTCGCCGGGTTCCGCGTAGGTGACCGGGATGTCCGGCGCCTGGGTGCCGGGAAGCGCGATGATCGCGAGCCGGCCCATCACTTCGGGTGCTCTGGCGATTCGCAGAACCGCCGCTGGGAGCGCATCCGGACCCGGGCACTCGCCGTAGCGCATGCGCAACATGCCTTCGTGCGACTCGACCAGGGCGATGCCGTCCCGCGCGTCCACGCCGAGAGCAAAGCGCGGACGCGGTATCGCGGTATTCATGGGGGCCACGTCTTCTACCCCGATCATACGCGGGGTGTCAAGCGAACTATAATTCCCGCATATGAAGACTCTGCTCGTCTGGCTTCTGCTCGCGGCGCTTCCGCTCGCCGCCCGCGACCCTCTCGCAAAGCGGATCGTGCGCACCGATCCCACGCAGTACCGCCAGATCCGCGCCGTACATGGCGGCGCGGGCGAATTGCATTACCAGGGTCTGGTGGATGGCTATGCGATGGGATCAAGCCTGTTGTTCCTCCATCGTGGCGTGATCCCGCCCGGCGGCGGCATCGGCCATCATTTTCACAACCAGATGGAGGAGATGTTCGTGATCCTCGATAACGAGGCCGAGTTCACCGTCAACGGCAGGACCTCGCGCATTGAGGGCCCCGCCGGCGCGCCCTGCCGCATGGGGAGTTCGCACGCCATTTACAATCCCACCGACCGCCCCACGCAATGGATGAACATTGCCGTCAGCCGGGTGAAGGGCCGCTACGACGCCTTTGATTTGGGCGATGACCGGGTCGGCGTCGCGAAGGACAAAATTCCCGTCTTCATCACCATGCGTCTGGATCGCAAGCTGCTGAAGCCGGTCGAGCGGATGAATGGCGGCCAGGGGACGGCGCAGTACCGCCGCACGCTACAGCCCGAAGTTTTCTACACGAACTGGGCGTACATGGACCACGTCCTCCTGCCGCCCGGCGCGTCGGTGGGACGCCACCGCCATGTGGGAGTCGAAGAATTGCACTACGTGATGAAGGGGGCCGGGCAGTTCCAGTTGGAGAAGGATTCCGAGACGATTCGCGAGGGCGACGCGATTCCGGTGCTGTTCAACGAAGTGCACGGCTTCGAGAACGCCGGCACAGAGCCCCTGGAGATCATGATTATCGGCGTGTCGCGCATCAAGGAGAGCGTCGACACGGTGGACGTCCCCTAAGCCGGCGGCCGCCGGGTGTGCCAGTCCGTCGCCTGCTGGTAGGCGCCGGCGAGCGCCAGGACCGTCGCATCCTGCTGGGCCGTGATCTGGATCGACACCGGCAGCCCGGCATTCGTGAACCCGCACGGGACCGCGATCGACGGCAGACCGTAAACGTTCCAGGGCGCGGTATTGCGCAGGAAGATGAGGCTGGGATTCGATCCGAGCGCAAACGCCGGACCGGGCGCCGTCGGCGTGAGCAGCACATCCAAGTCTTCGAACAACGTGGCTGCCGTCCTCCGCAACGTGTCCATTTCCAGACGGGCGCGAATGTAGTCCGCCGCATCGATCCCGGCGCCATCGGAAATGATCTGCCGCGTCTGCGGGTGGTACCGGTCCTGATCGCGCTCGATCATCTCCTGGTGAAACGTGTAGGCCTCGGCCATGATGATGCGGAGATAGCCGTGCGGCAACTCCGGCAGAGCCGGCGACGGCTTAAGCGTGGGAATCCGGACGTCGCGGACGCCCGCCAACAGCCGGCTGAGGACTGCCAGGGCTTCCTCGATTCGCGTTGCCACCTCGCGGTCGAGTCCGTCAAAGAAGACGCCCCGCGGGACGCCGGCGCGGAGTGAGCCGGTGCCTGGGGTCTCGAACTCGCGCCCCGCCAGAATCGCGAGGACGATGGCCGCGTCGCGCGCGGTGCGGCAGAGCGGACCGACGTGGTCCAGCGACCAGGCCAGAGGCGCCGCTCCGCCGGTGGGCACCAGACCGTACGAAGGCTTCATCCCGACGACGCCGCAGAGCGCCGCGGGCAGCCGGATGGATCCGCCCGTGTCGGACCCGAGAGCCGCGTAGCAGAGGCCCGCGGCGACCGCGGCGGCAGATCCTCCCGAACTGCCGCCGGGCGAACGGTCGGGCGCCCAGGGGTTCCGGATCGGACCGAAGTAGCTTGTCTCCGACGTGAAGTTGTAGGCGAACTCATCCATGTTGAGCTTGCCCAGGATCACGGCTCCAGCGTCCTTGAGCCGCCGCACGCAGGCGGCGTCTTCGGTTGGGACGCGGCCCGCGTACTGGGCGCTGCCGGCGGTGGTCCGCACGCCGGCGGTATCGAGCAGATCTTTGAGGGCGACCGGAATGCCGTGGAGCGGTCCGCGGATGCGCCCGGCCCTGGCTTCTTTGTCCAGCGCCGCGGCGTCGGCCATCGCCTGTTCGGCGGTCAGGGTGATGAAGGCGTTGAGCCGCCGGCCGGTCGTCTGGATGCGATTCAGGCAGGCCCGCGTCAAGTCCGCGGACGAGACCTGCCGCCTGCGGATCCTTTCGGATGCCTGTCCGATCGTGAGCCACGCGAGTTCGGTGTCCGGTCCGGACTGCATACGGGTTCACAATACCGCAACTCCCCCGCCGCCGCGGTGACCTTTCTCCAACTTATTCATTCTACTGCTTCAATCTCATGAGAAACAGGGTCTGTCCCTGTTTTTCAGCCTGCCGCAGAAAGGCCCCACAAATATGTGGTGGTTGTCACGCCAAAAAGTGGCTTCGCCACGCGCCTGGTTTTCTGGTTGAATAGGAGGCGTCATGATCCGGAGACACTTCCTTGCCACCCCGGCGCTGGCGGCAGCGGCAGCCGCCCAAAGCAACCGCGCCAAGTTCAAGCTGCGCTACGGTCCCCACCCTGGCATGTTCCGGCACTCCGCCGGCGAAGACATCATCGAGCAGATCAACTTCTCCGCCAGCCAGGGATTCACCGGCTGGGAAGACAACGGCGCGATGAATCGCGAACCCGCCCTCCAGACCCGCACCGGCGAGGCCCTCCGCCGCAATGGCATGCTGATGGGGGTCTTCGTCTCCCACGCCGACTTCAAGACTTCCGATTTCGTCACCCGCACCGACCGCGAGTTCCAGGACTCCCTGCGCGCCACCATGCGCCGCGCCGTCGAAACCGCCAAGCGCGTCGGCGCCAAGTGGACCACTGTCGTCCCCAGCAACGTGAACAACAAGCTCGACCCCGGCTTCCAGACCGCGAACTGCATCACCAACCTCAAAGTGATGGCGGAGATCTGCGAGCCTGCCGGTCTCATCATGGTGCTCGAACCCCTCAACTGGTATGCCAACCACCCGGGGCTCTTTCTCCGCACCGTGCCTCAGGCGTATGCGATCTGCAAAGGCGTGAACTCCGCAAGCTGCAAGATCCTCGACGACCTCTATCACCAGCAGATCGACGTCGGAAACCTGATTCCGAACATGGAGATGGCCTGGGACGAGATCGCCGCGATCCAGGTCGGTGACAATCCCGGCCGCAAGGAGCCTACCACCGGCGAGATCAACTACAGATTCATCTTCCAGTGGCTCCATAAGAAGGGCTTCCAAGGGGTGGTCGGGATGGAGCACGGCAACAGCAGACCGGGGAAGGACGGCGAGATGGCCGTCATCGCCGCCTACCGGGAAGTCGACAACTTCTGAAATTTTGACCCGCTGGCGAAATGTGGCATCAATGGTAGTAGGTCCATGTTGCGCCCGAAGTTGGCTGCTGTTGTTTTCCTGGCGGCCGTTCCGCTAGCCGGACAGGATTTGTTGGCGCCCGGCGGGTTGCCCGAGCGGCAGGCGGCGGAGCGCCTCGAAGAGGGCGCTCGCGGCAAAGAACCCCTTGGCTGCACCGTCGAACCGTTCAAGCCTTTTTTGAACTTCGCCCTGCGGCACCAGTCAGGCTACAGGGCGTCCCTGTCTGCCAGGCAGTTCGCCCGTTCGCAGGCGTTCCGCGTGCTGTTCCGGGTGCGTAGCGAATCGGGCCGGCCCTACTACTTCCGGCAGGTCCTGACCTTGCGGAGTCTCCCGCTCCAACGTGGAGCGGAGCTGACTGTGGCCGGCGGCTATTTCATCGGCGAGGGCGTCTACTCGGTTGACTGGTTGCTGGAAGATAACGCAGGGCGTGTCTGCGAGAAGCAGTGGAAGGTCACCGCACGACGGCGTGGAGACGAGCGCAAGCTGCCCAGCCTCATCCCCAATGGCACAGTGGCTCCGCTGCAATTTACTTCGCTGCAGCGGCATGTCTCGGAGAAGCCGTACCGTGTGGCGATTCTTCTGCACGCCGCTCCAATGCACCCGCGCTCAACAACTCTGACCCGCTACGATCAGAGTCTCCTGCTTGCCACGCTGGTGGGACTGCTCGAGCGGTCGCCGTTCGTCGAAACCTCCGTCACCGCGTTCTCACTCCTGCAGCAGAAGGAAGTGTTCCGGACTCCCCGCCTGACGGGCTCAACCCTGCGCCAGTTGCGCCAGGCGATGGACGACCTGGAATTGAATACGGTCGATCTCTCCGTGCTCCAACGAAAGGACGGACACCTTGAGTTGCTGGCGGAGTTGTTCAACCGTGAAGTGGCGGCTTCCAATCCGCCGGACGCCATCATCTTTATCGGACCCAACACGCCCTATCCCGACCGCTTCCCAAAGGAACTCCTCGACGCTTCCGAAGCACTCCCTCCGGTGTTCTACATCCACCAGGATTTCTATTCGCGCCGCTTTCCGTTTGCCGATTCTATCGAGCGTCTGACCAAGACCGCGCGCGGGCGCGTCTTCTCAGTCTACGAGCCAATGCAACTGGTAAAAGCGGTAGTGCGGATAGAGCAAGCGCTCGCCAGTCAGGACGCCAGCGGCGCACGCCTCAAGCACGCGCCGGGAGTACTCTCGTTCCGCAATCAGAAGTAGCGCGGCACCGCGGGATCCACTTCGAGGCTCCAGCGGTCAATCCCGCCTTCCATGCTGGTACAGTGCTCGATGCCCTGTTCCCTGAGCCACGCCACTACCTGGAGGCTGCGCACGCCATGGTGGCAGTAGACGACGATCGGGTCCTCGATCCCCTCGATCTGTGGCAGGGCGGCGGGGATGGACCGCATCGGAATCAGTTCCCCACCATCGATGCGCGCCTGCTGGTGTTCGAAAGGCTCCCGGACATCGATCAGCCGGACGGAGGACCCGTTCGACAGCATCGCCTTGACGTGCGCGGGACTGATCTCCAGAGGCAGAGTTTGGTCCATGCCTCAAATGGTACCAAGCGCGGATTGCACGATAATAGTCACTGGGAAGATGAAAGCCTTCGCGGAATATGAAGCCCTCGCTGCCCAAGCGCACGGACACATGTGCGCCGGCCAGATTCTTGGACTGCGCATGGCCCTCTACGGGCTGCGCCTGCTCGAGATCTCCGATCCGCACGGAGCCGACCGTAAGCGACTCGTGACGTTTGTGGAGATCGACCGCTGCGCCACCGATGCGATTCCCGTCGTGACCGGTTGCCGGCTTGGAAAGCGCGCGCTCAAATTTCGAGACTTCGGTAAGATGGCGGCTACATTCTGCGACACCGCAACCGGCCGCGCGGTCCGCATCGTGGCGCTCGAGTCCGCCAAAGAGGCCGCCCGCCAGCTTCATCCGGAGATCGCATCGAAGAACGAGCAGCAGATGGTCGCCTACCGGGAACTGCCGGATGAGGCCATGTTTGCCCACGCCTGGGTGCGGGTGATGCTGGGACCGGAGGAATTCCCAGGGTTCAAGGAAGGCCGGGTCGTCTGCGAGGCATGCGGGGAGGGGATCAGTTTCCGTCGCGAGGTCCGGATGGAGAATCGGGTCCTGTGCCGCGCCTGCGCCGGTGACCGGTATTACGAACCCCTCCCATGATCCGCTACTACATCACCGACAGCCGCGCGCTCGGTGGCGCCGATGCGCTTTGCGACCTGGTCGCGAGTGCGGCGCAGGCCGGTATCGAACGGATTCAAATCCGGGAAAAGGACCTCGATGCGAAGGCTCTGTGCGCGCTCGTGACCCGCATCCTCGACTCCGTCCGAGGGACCGCGGCGCGGATTCTCGTGAATGACCGCCTCGACGTCGCTCTGGCCTGCGGCGCTCATGGCGTGCACCTGCCGTCGCGCTCGGTTCCCCCGAGTGAGCTGAGGCGGATCTGTCCGCCGGATTTCCTCATCGGTGTGTCGTGCCATTCGCCGGAGGACGTCGCCGCCGCGGAAAGCGAAGGAGCGGACTTCACCGTCCTGGGGCCGATCTTTTACACCGAGTCCAAGCAAGGGATGGGCGCGCCGCTGGGGATCGACACACTGCGGCGCGCGGCGAAGTCCGCTTCGATTCCGGTCCTGGCGCTCGGGGGCATCACCGCCATGACCATTCCCCTGTGTCTTGAAGCCGGAGCGGCGGGCATTGCCGGCATTTCGCTCTTCCAGCAGGAAAGGAACTGGATCGAATCATGACGGCTCTCCGGATCGTCCTCGCTCTCGCTCTCGTGCCCGCGCTCTGGGCCGAGTACCGCTGGGTCAATGTGGCGATGCGCGCGCCCTTCGCACCCCGCGACGGCGCCGGCGCGCTGAGTTTCCAGGGCAAAATGTGGCTGCTGGGCGGCTGGAGCCCGCGCGACAAGGTGTTCTTTCCCCGCATCTGCAACAACGAAGTCTGGAACTCCGCGGACGGAAAAGACTGGGCGCTGGTCAAACCAAACACTTTCCTCGACGCGTCGTTCGATCCGGCCTCTGATTGGGAGGGCCGCCATACGGCCGGATACGCCGTCCATCGCGGTCGCATGTGGATTGTCGGCGGCGACGTGAACCAGCACCACTACCAGAACGACGTCTGGAGTTCGGCCGACGGCAAGGCGTGGCAGCGCGTGACGCCGGATGTGCCTTGGGCGCCTCGTGCGCTGCACTATACGGTTGTCTTCCGGGACAGGATCTGGGTCCTGGGCGGACAGACGATGCCCGCCTTCGCGCCTTCGCCCGAGCGCTTCCACCGCGACATCTGGACTAGCGAGGATGGTGTCCGGTGGGAGCAGGTGCGGCCCGCCGAACCGTACTGGTCCGCGCGGGGAATGATCGGCGGCGCGGCGGTTCACAACGGACGCATCTGGATCCTCGGTGGCGGCACCTACGATACGCCGGAGACACCGCGGCGCCGGTTCTACAACGACGTCTGGAGTTCCGCGGACGGTGTCCGCTGGCAGCGCCACACGGAAGCAGCGCCATGGAAGGCCCGGCAATACCACGAGGTCGCGGTGTGGGATGGCCGCCTGTGGGTGCTGGAAGGCTACAACGCCGATGGCGGGAACCGGAACGACGTCTGGCATTCCGCCGATGGAGTCAACTGGGAGGAGGTTCCGGATACGCCATGGAAGCCGCGCCACGCCGCCAGCGTATTCGTGCACAACGGATTCCTATGGATGGTGGCGGGCAACAACATGGAGAGCGACGTCTGGCGCCTGGAGAAGGTCCGGGGGCGCCGGTAGCGGTCACGGGAGGTGCCTGAATTAACGTGCTGCCAGTTCGCGAAGCGCCGCCAGGACTTCTTCGCTATGCGGGCGCACGTTGACCCCCATCCAGACCTTTGCAATTTTGCCGTCGGGGTCGATCAGGAATGTGTTGCGCGCCGAAATCCTGATGCCCAGCAGGTTTCTGAGCGAACCGTAGCGGCCTGATACTTCTTTGTCCGTATCCGAGAGCAGCTTGAACGTGAGGCCTTCCTGGGCGCAGAACTCCTCGTGACGGTCCACCGGGTCGACGCTGATGCCGATGATCACGGCATTCAAGCTCTCGTACCGCGCCAGGTCGCGCTGGAAATTCCTCGCCTGGATTGTGCAGCTTCTCGTGCCGTCTCTCGGGTAGAAGTAGAGAACCACCCATTTGCCGCGGAACTCTTCGAGAGTGACCGGGGAACCGTCCTGAGCGGGCAAACGAAAGGCTGGAGCGAGCGTCCCTGCCTCGGGCGGGTTCTCAGCCGCCAGCAATGCCGGACACAGAAGAAGCGCCAGACCCAGGAACCGGTTCATAGGATTCCCGATGAGACAGACCACAGCCAGGTTGCAGGACATCGCCGCTAAGCTTTGTCGAAGCTCGGCACCTTGAGCCGCTCCCCGCCTTGCAGCGCCGACTCGTGTCCTACCAGGCCTGGCACGGTCATCGCGAGAGCCGTGTAGACATCGACGGATGGCTCCCTGTCTTCCACCAGGGCGTTGATGAACTCGGCGCTCAGGAACGTATGGCTGCCTCCGTGGCCGCTGCCGTGGCGCATCGCGGGCGGCAGCATCGGATCCTCCAGGTAATTCGGGTACGAGAACGGCTTGGGCTTCCCCTCGCGCTCCCGCTGGAGATCAGCATGCAATCCTGAGTTCGCCATGTAGAACGACCCGTGTTCGCCGTACCACTGGGCCCGCTCGCCGTCTTCGCCCACCAGCCAGAAGACGTTGCACCGCGTCATGTTGCCGCCGCTGGTTTCCATCAACGCACTCTCGTTGAAGAACGGATTCTTGTACTGGTTGTCCGTGACGTACGGATGCCGGTTCCCCCAGCCCAGCGCCGAGACCGACCGGACGCGCTCTCCCGTCACACCCACCAGGAAACCCAGTGAGTGGGTCGGGTAGAGGAGCGGCGGCAGTCCCCACCGCCAACTGCGCCGGCCGTCCGGTTCGTAGAATCGCGTGGTCTTGTCTTCCACCAGCGTCTTGAGGTCGCCGCGGTCATGATAGTACGCCAGCTCGCTGTAGAAGATCTGGCCGAACCAGCCGTCCTCGAACAGATGGCGCGCCGTAATGCACCCCGGGCGGTAGTAGCTGGTTTCGCCCATCATGTAGCGCAGCCCAGACTTCTCCTTGAGCGACTTCAGCTTCTCGGCTTCCTCCAGCGTCGTGCACGCCGGCACCGCGCAATACACGTGCAAGCCACGGTTCATGCACATCTCTACGTGCCTGACGTGATCGGTCGCGCCGGAGAAGATGGCGACGGCGTCGAGTTTTTTTCGGCCTTCAGCAGTTCTTCGAGCGACCGGTAGGCGTTATCGCAGCGATACACCTCGGTGAGCCGCCTGCGGCGGTCGGCCCGCAGGTCCGTGACTGCGGCCACAACGCAGTTCGGGTGCTCGTGGAACTGGAACTGCGCGCCGAAGCTGCCGCCCACAATCGCGAGCCGCACCTTCTTCGAAGCCTGCAGGGGAGCGGGCCGGCCCACGGCTTTGGCGGCCAGCCGCTGGCTCAGCAGGGCCGTGGCCCCCGCGGCAAACAGTACTTCCCGTCGGGATGTCATGGCCCTTACTGTATCGCCAACCGCGCGATGCTTAGAAATGGCGTTTCAAGTCCGTGAAGCGCTCGACCACCAGGAGCCTGCCGTGATCGGGGTCCACGTGCTCGTGTTCCAGTCCCCAGGTGTTCGGGTGCGGCACGAACACCGCGCGCAGACCGGCCGCCAACGCCGGGTTGATGTCGGACTTGGGCGAGTTGCCCACCATCCAGGTCACCGCGGGTTCCGCCCTCAGGAGCACAACCAGGCGTTCGTAAGCGGGGCGGTCCTTCTCCCTGACGATTTCCGCGCGCCCGAAATACCGCTCCAGGCCGGACCGGTCGATTTTGAGTTTCTGCTCGTCCGGGTGGCCCTTGGTGAACAGCGTCAGATCGTGTCTCTCGGCCAGGTAGGCGAGCGTTTCTTCCACGCCGTCGATCAATTCCACCGGCCGGTCGAGAATCCGTTCCGCGAACGACATCACGGTGTCCAGATCGCTCGCGCCGATGTCCCGTTCGCACAGCTTCTGGTAGCACTGGCGCAGGTTCCGGCCGAAGTTCAGCGAGCCGTAGCCGTTGATCCTGATATTGGCGATCTCGATCTCGTCCAGAATGGCGCGGACTTCGTGCGCATTCAGCGTCGAGTGGCCCAGGAAGTCCACGAACTCCGAGAAGGCATGCTCAAAGTAGATGTTGTTCTCCCAAAGCGTGTCGTCGGCGTCGATGATGAGGTGTTGTCTCATGGCTGCAGGCGGAACGGAACTTCGACCAGCGCTTCGACGGAGACCGGCTTGCCGTCGCGAAGAGCCGGCTCGAAACGCCACTTGGATAATGCGGCAACCGCGGAGCGGTCCAGCCGCTCATCGACGCCCCGGACGAGCGTCACTTCCTCGACCGCCCCGTCGGCCCGAATGACCGCCGCGAGGCGTACGAACCCTTCGACGTTCTCCGCAATGGCGGCGGGGGAGTAGGCCGGATCCACCTTGCGCACGGGGACGGGCGCTACCAGCTCGGCGGAATCCAGGGCGTGACCTTCCCGGTCGGCGAACCACATCATCCAGCTCCCGGAATGGCTGGTGACATTCGGCCCCTGGACGGCGAGCGCGTACACGACCCTGCCGGCAAAACGCGGATCCGGGGACGACGCTACGCGGGCGCCCGATTTCGCCTGCGGCCGCTCAAACAGAGGGCGCGTGGATTCAACAAGGCTCTCCCGGTTTGGCAGCGCTGCGCGCGCCAGTCGCACCGGTTCGCGCCTTACGACGACCGGATCGCGCGCCAGGGCGGCCCGGCCGCCGCCAACGGCCAGACCGGGCAGCGACAGCCGGGCCGACTCGACGGCCGCCGCCCCGGAGTCTTCCGCGGAGGCCTCCGGCGCCGCGGCCAGTTCCACGGCCAGGTTGCCGTCCGGGATCACCGGCGCCGCCCGGTCCAGCGGGGTGAGTCCGATCACTGCCGCGGACAGTTCCGGCGCGCCCCCCACCTCCGTGAACGCCTCTGTCGGCGTTCGGCCGGAGGCTGCCGGCGGCTGGAACGCACGCGGCGCGGGCCGCGGTGCGACCGCCGGGGTTCCCGGCACAATCATGACGTCGCCCGGAGCCATCTGCCGGGCCAGTTCCGGAGCGTCCAACCGGACCGGACCGTCCGGAGCCCGTTCCCGCGCGCGCGGGGTCTCGAAAGGCCGTGCCGCCACGCGGAGCCGCGCGGTCAGAGGCGGGGGCGTCAATTCCGAAGGCAGTGCCGGGGCCACGCCGGCGTCGACCACGTTCGGGACCTCAGCGCGGCGCGTAGGTACCCGAAAGGCCCGTGGGCGCGGCTTCGCGACTGGGGTCGCTACAGGCGATTGCCCGGCGAGTTCCGCGCGCAGTTCGGGCGCGCCGGTGACCTCGGCCACCCCGGGGGCAGCGGTGGGCTGAGGAACGGGAGGTGCAAACGGGCGTGGCTGTGGCGCCGGAACAGGCGCGGGACGGTTGAACGCCAGGAGGTTCGGTGCTTCCAGGTCCGGTGTCTGGACCAGTTTCGGCTCCGGTACCCAGGCCATGCGCTCTCCCGGAGTAGCCTGCGGCGGACGGAACGCCACTGCCTGCCGCGCGCTCTTGCGGCGCGCCGTCAGCGGCCGCTTCGGCGCCTCGGGAGGCGAGATCTCCGGCAGCGCCCGGTCGAAGCGGTACCAAATCAACGTTCGTTCGTTGCGTGCGATCACCTGCCGCATCGGTGCAAGCGACTCCACCAGGACGAATTGCGGGACGGTCCACACGAAAACCAAGGCCACCCCATGCGCCGCCAGGGACGCTACGAACGGCCGCCGGTGGGGGAAGTTCGCCGCGGGCAGCTCAGTGAACATCACACGATCGTGTCCGGTTTAGGGCCGTGCCCGTTCAGCGGCGCCAGAACGCGCATCCGCGCCGTCTGCCGCTGTCTGGGGATGTACCCGTGGAGGAACTTCGCGACCATTTCGAGACGTTCCTGTTCCGACCGGTTATGCAGCAATTGCTGGAGAAAATCCAGGTCCCGCAACGCGTGGGCGAGCTGAAAGCTGAGTTGTGGATCGGACAGAACTGCCTCGCCGCCCGGCTGGGGCTCACCCAGTTCCAGCCAGTGGCGGTACTCTTCCAACGCCTTCCATTGCGCGTCACGCGGAGCGGGACCGGGTTCGTTATCGTCAAAAAACATGACCTCGCCCCGCAGGTACGACTTCTCCTGATCCAGGCGCACAATCTCAAACCGGCGCACGCCGGCGGTGAGAATGTCCATGCGGCCGTCCTCGTAGGACTTCAGAACCTGCTCCACCACCACTGTGCAGCCGACGTTCACCAGGCCTTCTTCCTTGGCTAGCACGATGCCGAACTCCGTCTGGTCCCGCAGGGCATCTCCGACCATTTCCTTGTACCGGTCCTCGAAAATGTGCAGCGGCAGGCGGGTCCGTGGAAAGACGACGGCCGGGAGCGGGAACAGGGGGAGCATCGTCGTCCGCATGGTACTATTATGGCGTTTTCTCATGACATTGGAAGGGAAGAGTGTCCTCGTCACCGGGGCGTCGGAAGGCATCGGCGCGGCGTGCGCGGCGGCATTCCGGCAGCGTGGCGCCAAACTGACCCTGACCGCCCGCAACGAAGCCGGACTCCGGGCGGTGGCGGCTGGAGACGACGCCGTCGTGGCGGGCGACCTGACGCTTGAGGCAACCCGCCGCCAGACGGTCGAGGCCGCCCTCGACCGGCACGGCGGTCTCGATATCCTGGTCAACAACGCTGGCGTCGGCCTCTATGCGCCGACCTGGCTTGCGCCCGAGGCCGATGTGCGGGCCATGTTCGAGCTGAATTTCTTCGCCGCTCTGGGCATGATCCGCCTGGCGGTGCCGCCGATGCGCGAGCGCCGCGGGGGGCTGGTGGTCAATATCAGTTCCATCGCCGGACAAGTCGCCTTACCCTGGTTCACGCTCTACTCAGCCGGAAAGTACGCCGTGAACGGCTTAAGCGACGGGCTGCGCATGGAACTGCGGCGCGAGGGAATCGGCGTCATGCTCGTCTGTCCCGGATACGTGAAGACGGGGTTCCAGGACCACGCGCTGGCGGGCAAACCGCCGGCCCGCCTGCGCCGTTCGAAAAAATTCGCGATCACGCCGGAGCAGTGCGCGGAGGCGATCGCGCGCGGGGTTGAACGGGATGCCCGGACCGTGGTCGCGCCTGGCGCCGGCAGGTTCCTCGTCGGTCTGTCCCGTCTCTGGCCCGCGCTGGCGGAACGGATGCTGCTTTCGCAGTACTACCAGCTCGACGAGGAAGCAGCTTGATGCCAAAAGCCATCTTCCTCGTCGGTTTCATGGGTTCCGGCAAGACCACGGTGGGCCGGGTCCTGAGCGAGCGTCTCGGTTGGGATTTTGTCGACCTCGACGACGACATCGAGGCGCGCGCCGGAGAAAGCATCCCGGCGATCTTCGAGACACGCGGCGAGACCGCTTTCCGCCAAGCCGAGCATGACGCCCTCGCGACCCGGGCCGCGCAGGCGCGGGACGGCCACGCCATGGTCGTCGCGCTGGGCGGCGGCGCATTCGCCGAACCAAGAAATGTGAACCTGATCGAGGGCGCCGGCGTTTCGATCTGGCTCGATGTCACGCTCGACCGGGCGATGGCCCGGGCGGCGCCGTCCAACCACCGGCCCCTGGCCCGCGATCCGGAGAAATTTGCGGAGTTGTTTGCCTGCAGGCGCGCCGCCTACGCCGCCGCGACGTTCCGCATCCCCATCGAAAGCGACGATCCTGAAGTAACGGCCGGCGCCATCCTCGCGCTTCCGGTGTTCCAATGACCTTGCGCACGCACGCTCTTCGCCTGTTCCGCGCCGCGTTGAAGGCGGCCGACCCGTACGAGGCCGTCCTGCGGCATGTCCGTGTCGACGGCGGCACGTTGATCGCCGGACGCGCCCGGTATCCGCTGGACCGCTATCGCCGCATTCTGGTCCTGGGCGCCGGCAAGGCTGGCGCCCGCATGGCGCAGGCGGTCGAACGGCTTCTGGGCAAGCGGATCTCCGGCGGGCTGCTGAACGTCAAGTACGGGCACACCGCCAGGCTCCGGCGCGTGGAACTCAACGAATGCGGACACCCAGTGCCGGACGAGGCGGGTGTTGCCGGCGCCGCGCGCATTGCCGCGCTGGCGCAATCGGCAGGACCGGACGATCTCGTGATCTGCCTGATCTCCGGTGGCGCTTCCGCCCTCACGCCGCTGCCGCCGCCGCCCATCACGCTCGCGGAGAAGCAGGCGACAACCAGACTTCTGCTGGCCTGCGGGGCCAATATCCACGAGCTGAACGCCGTGCGGAAGCATCTCTCGGCCTTCAAGGGCGGCCAACTGGCGCGTCTGGCGGCTCCGGCGCCCGTGCTGGCGCTCCTGCTCTCCGATGTGATCGGCGACGACCTTGACGTGATCGGCTCCGGACCCACCGTCGGTGACCGCTCCACGTTCGCCTCGGCCTGGGGCATTTTCGAGCGGTACGGGATCGCCGGCCAGGCTCCGGCGAGCGTCCGCGAGCGGTTCGCGCAAGGCATGCGCGGCGAGATCGCCGAGACACCCAAGCCGGGCGACCCGGTGTTCGGGAAGGTCCGCAATCTCGTCGTCGGCAGCAACCGTCTTGCCGTTGACGCCGCGGCCCGTGAAGCCCGCGCGCTCGGATACCGCACGCTGGTTCTGTCCACATCGATCGAAGGCGAGACGCGGGACGTGGCGCGGATGCACGCGGCGATCGCCCGCGAGATCCGCGAGTCCGGGCGGCCGCTGAAGCCGCCCGCGTGCATCATCACCGGCGGCGAGACCACGGTGACGCTCCGCGGCCAAGGCAAAGGCGGAAGGAACCAGGAGTTCGTGCTGGCCGCCGGGATCGATCTCGCCGGCGAGCCCAACACCGTCGTGCTTAGCGGCGGCACCGATGGCACGGACGGTCCGACCGATGCGGCCGGGGCCATCGCCGACGGCCGCACCGCCGCCCGCGCCGCCGCCGCCGGACTCGAACCCGCGGCATTCCTCGACCGCAACGACTCGTACTCATTCTTCGATACTCTGGGAGACCTGATCAGGACCGGACCCACCAACACGAATGTGATGGATGTCCGGATCGTTCTCGTAGGGAGGTAAACCATGCGTATTCCGCTCGCCCTGCTTGCCGCCGCCACGCTCTGCGCCGACGTCGTGGAACAGGGGCCGAAGGACTCACCGCCGTCCGGCTTGCTGGCGGGCGTGGCCCGCGCCTCAATCGCGCCGCCGGTCGGCATTGCCCATCTGAACTGGGGTTCGCAAACGCACGTCGAAGCCGAGGCGATCGATCCGGCGGGCATGTTCGCGACCGCGATTGTGCTCTCCGACGGCAAACAAAAATTCGCCATGGTCGATGTCGACGCGCTGTTCGTCCGGGGCGCCAGAGAGATTATCGAGCGCGCCTCCCAGCGCACGGGCATTCCCGCGGCGCACATCCGCCTCGCCGCCACCCACACGCACGCCGGAACCGGTTTCAGCGGCGGCAAGGGACCGGTCGGCACCGATTCTTCCTCTATGAGGGGTTGATCGCACGGCACGACGCGGCGGTCGCGGACAAGATCGTGGGCGCGATCATGGAAGCCAACGCGAGTCTGGTGCCGGCGCATCTCGGCGCCGCGCGGGGCGAAGGCACGATCAACATCAATCGCCGCGTCCGGGCCAAGGATGGGCGGCCGGCCGCGGTCGGCCGCAACCCCGAGGGCACCGTCGACCGCGAACTCATCGTCTTCCGCATCGACGACGCGCAGGGCAAACCCCTCGCGGTGCTCGTGAACTTCCAGTGCCATGGCACCGTCCTGGCGTACGAGAACAAGACCATCTCGCCGGACTGGATCGGGATGACGCGGAAGGTGATCGAGGATTCCCTGCCCGGGGCTCTGGCGCTCTACTTCCAGGGCGCCGCCGGCGATCAGGGCCCGATGGAGGGCTTCACCGGAGATCTCGCCGTTCCGCATCGGTTGGGCCGCATTCTGGGCCACCAGGCCGCGGCGCTCGCTCTCAGCATTGAGACCGTGCGGCGCGAACCGTTCTTCGAGGGCTTTGTGGAATCGACGGCCTATCAGGCCAAGCAGCACTGGCGTGTGAAGGGCCCGCGGGACGCGACCCTGCGCTTCGCCACCGTGACCGTGCAGGCGCCTCCGCGAACCTATACGCGCGAAGAGCTTGCCCGCATGGAGCGCCAGGTGGCTGACGCCGAGGCCGCCGTGAAGAAACTTGGCCCCAACGCGGACCGTTGGGAGAAGCATCAGGCCGAAGCCCGTCTGCGGCGCTTCAGCGACCTGCTGCGCTCCTGGCGGAATCCGCGCACCGAGACGCTGCCCGTCGACGTCCAGGCGCTGCGCATCGGCGAATACGCCCTGGTCGCGATGCCGGGCGAGCCGTTTTCCGGCATCGGCGCCGCGGTGAAGAAGGCGTCGCCGTTCGCTGTCACCATGTTTTGCGGCTATTCATCAGGATCCGGCGGCGACTACATGCCCATCGCGTCGGAATACGAACACGGCGGCTACGAGGTGGAACGGTCGCCTTACGGAACAGGGGCCGCCGATCTGGTCATCCGCGAGGCACAGGCGCTACTGCGGAAGCTGAAGGACTGACGCCGCGATGATCACCCGCAGAGCCGCACTGGGCGCGCTGGCCGGAGCCGCCGGGGCACAACCCGCGAGGCGTCCGAACGTCGTCCTCATCCTCACCGACAATCACGGCGCCTGGACCCTCGGCTGTTACGGCAATCCCGACGTCCGCACGCCGCACATCGACCGCCTGGCTGCGGAGGGCGTGTTGTTTGAGCGCGCCCATTCGAACAACCCGGTCTGCTCTCCTACGCGCGCCAGCCTGCTGACGGGGCTGATGCCGTCCCAGCACGGCGTCCACCGCTTCCTTGGTGCGAACGGCGCACAGATGGGGCCGCGCGCGTACTACACCCTCGAAGAATTCGAAACCCTGCCGCGCGCGCTGGTCCGCGCCGGCTACACCGCCGCATTGAGCGGCAAATGGCACCTCGGCAAGAACGCGGAACCGCAGGACGGGTTCTCCTACTGGGTCACGATGCCGCACGGCGCCAGCCCCGGCTTCTACAACCAGCAGGTGATCGAGAACGGACAGGTCCGCACTGAGCCGCAATACCTGACGGATTTCTGGACGGACCACGCCGTCCGCTTCATCGAGCAGAACGCGGAGAAGCCGTTCTTTCTGATGCTTTCCTACAACGGCCCGTACGGCCTGGGGGCGTCGATGAAGGAGGAGATCCGCAACCGCCACCTCGGCTACTACCGCGATCACCCCCTGCCCTCGATGCCGCGCGACACGCCGCATCCGTGGAACTTCAACTACGGCGCCTGGACGCGAGACATCGAGGTGCGTCGCAAGTATGCCGCCGAGGTGAGCGGGATCGATGACGGGGTCGGCCGGGTTCTCGACACGCTGGAACGCCTCAACCTGCGTGACGATACGATCGTGCTGTTCATCGGCGATCAGGGGCTGGCCGGAGGGCACTCGGGCTTCTGGGGCATGGGCGACCACACACGGCCTCTTACGGCCTTCGATTGGACCACCTGGATCCCGTTCATCGTCTCGCATCGCGGCACGATCGAACCGGCTCGCCGCGAGGAACTCGTCAGCAACTATGATGTGATGCCGACGCTGCTCCAGTACCTGAATCTCGGTCCGATGCCGGCCAAACCGCCATCGCCCGGCCGCAACCTGACGCCGTTTCTCCGCGGCGCGTCGCCCTCCTGGGATAACGCCGTCTTCTTCGAGTTCGAGAATGTCCGCGCGATCCGCACGGACGAGTGGAAGTTCATCGAGCGCGTGCATGAGCAGCCGAATGAGATGTACCACCTCGCCACCGACCCGGGCGAGCGTTTGAACCTGTGGGGACGCAAGGAGCACCTGAAGACCGAAGCCTACCTGCGCCAGCGGCTCCAGCGCTTCTTCGGCCAGTACGCGGACCCGAAATGGGACCTCTGGCGCGGCGGTTCCTCGAAGAGCGGGTTGATGACGGGCAAACTCTTCGGCTTGGACATCCAGGAAGGGCGTTGAGCGCGCAGTAGCAGCCGGTGGCCGGGCGGGCCTATACTAGCGCTATGCCCGAGCCGTTCCAAGATCTTCTCCGCCGCTGGACGCGGCGCAGTTTCTTCGCCTCGCCCCTGGCCATGTCCGCCTGGGGTGCGCCCGCCCGCATTCACGAGGTCTCGCCCGTCTACCAGAAGCTGGGAGTCCGGACGTTCATCAACGCCGTCGGCACGCTGACGACCCTCAGCGGGACGCTGATGTCTCCCCAGGTCCTCCGGGCGATGGAAGAGGCTTCGCGCAACTTTGTCCCGATCCATGAATTGCAGGAAAAGGCCGGCCTGCGGATCGCCGAATTGACCGGCGCGGAGGCGGGCTTCGTCACCTGCGGGGCGTCCGCCGGCTTGTGTGTTGCTTCCTGCGCCGCGGTCGCCGGCGACGACCGCGAGAAGATGCGCCGGCTGCCGGACCTCACCGGCATGAAGGACGAGATCATCCTGCAGGCGCGCCACCGCAACCCCTACGATCACGCCTTTCGCATGGTCGGCGCCAAGCTGATCATCGTCGAGACCGCGGCCGAAATGCGCAAAGCGATCGGCCCCCAGACGGCGGCCATTGCGTTCGTCGCCAGCCACCACTGCCTCGGGTACAAGGTCGAGCTCGACGAAACCGTCGCCATCGCGCACGCCGCCGGGCTCCCGGTGATTCTCGACGCGGCGGCCGAATTGCCGCCGGCCGGAAACCTCTCGAAGTTCGTCAGGATGGGCGTCGACATGGTGGCGTTTTCCGGCGGCAAGAACATTCGCGGACCGCAGTCCACCGGCATGCTGATCGGCAAGAAGGAGTGGATCCGGAAGGCCTACGCTAACGCCGCCCCGAATAACTACTTCGCGCGGATCGCGAAAGTGGGCAAGGAAGACATTGTCGGCTTTGTGACCGCCCTCGAGCTGTTCGTCAACAAGGACCACGACGCCGAACGCCGGGAATGGCACGCAATGCTGGACCGCGTGCGCGACCGGCTGAAGGGGGCCCCCACGGTCCACACGGAGTACATTACGAACAACGACTACAGCCACTCCCCGCGGCTGAGTGTGCAGTGGGACGAGGCCAGGATCGGCATCTCGCTCACGGACATGGTGCGGCTGCTGCGCGAAGGCAACCCGTCGATTGAGGCGAGCGACATGCGCAACTTCAATCCGCCGTGGAAGGGCTTGGGCGTCTTTCCGTATAATCTCCAGCCCGGCGAAGAGATCATCGTCGCGGACCGCATTCGAGAAGTGTTGAGCCGGAAGGCCTAGCGCGGGCGCGGCGGCAGCGCCACCGGTCCGAAGGCGGGCAGGGCGTTGTCGTGTGCATCGCGCACGAATGCGGGAGGATCGAGCCCCCGCCCGTACCAGAGGAAGAGGGGCTCGTCCTCACGCGCTTCCGCCACGTCGAAGACAATCGCCGACCGCTCCGGTGTCGCGCGGAACAGCAGCAGTCGCGGCGAGCCGTCGGCGGCGCTGAGAGAGAAGCCTGTCGCCCGCGGACCGGCGTCGAGCGTTCCTTTGACTCCCGACAGTTGAATCCGCAGTGTGTTCCGCGAGAGCCAGACGGCTTCGGCAAGGCGCGGCCCGGGCCCGTCGAGGACGCGGCGGGCGAACCGCAGTCCGAGGCGTTCAAGGCTCGGGCGGTCGAGATGGATCGGGTCGCCGAGGTCCAGATCCACAGTGGCCACCGCTCCCGAATGCGGGATCCGGCTGTCGGCGAGCCGCTGCGCCTCCTGGACCTCGTCCCAGGCTGAGTAACCCTCGCCGGGCTCGGCGCCGTAGCGGGAAAGCTGGGCGAAATACACGGGCAGATCCGGCTGGCCGAAGTCCGCGCGGACGCTGGCGACGAAGCGCGCGAAACGCTCCCCGTAGGTGGTACCGAGTTCCCTGGTCCGGGTGTCGGCCTCGCCCTGATACCACAACATGCCGGTCACCCTGCCGCCCGCGACCTGGAAGCGGGACAGCATGTTGCCATACAGGGACTGCCGCCCCTGGGCTTTATGGTCCGGATTCCACTGTTCGAGCGACGTGCCGCCGACGGCGACCGGAATCAATCCCACCGGGACTCCCGTGCGGCGCACCATTTCCTTGGCGAACGCGAGTCCCAGGCCCGCCCCGTGCTTCTCCCCCGGACGGTAGTGGCGGTGTTCGTGCAGCGGGTCCCGCGCGGTGCGCCATTCGCCGTCGGGTGTCAGAACCTTGACCAGCGGGTGGATCTCCTGGCGGGGCGCGAGCTCGGCGCGCCCGACCATGTTCGATTGTCCCGCCAGCACCCAGAGATCGCCCACCAGAACTTCCTCGAACCGCCGGAATCCGCGTTCGGCTCCTCCAGCGACGAGACGCAACTCAATCGTGTAGGGTCCGCCGCCGCGCACCGGCAGTCGTGCTTCCCAGAACCCCGCGCCGGCTTGGGTCAGTTCGCGCCAGGGTCCTTCCCCGAACCGGGATTCCACCGAGCCGGCTTCGGCCGCGACCCCGGTGATCCGCAGCGTGGCGCCACCGCCGGCCTCCCGCTGGTAGACCCGGTGCGAGTCGAGACCGGAAAGGAGGGTCAAACCCTGGCGCTGGTTGGTGTGCGATTCGAGCCACTGGATCGCGGTGGGCAGGTCGGTCGCGTGGCCGCCATCGAACAGGGTCAGGCGCACCGGTCCCGCCGTCCGGCGAAACAGGACCGCGTGTTTGCGTCCGGATTCCGTCGCCGGCTCGCTCTCGAGTCCCTCGGGCAGCCGGGCGCCGGCGACGATCGCGTCGACGGCCGGCGGCGGGATCTGGCGGCCCCAGGCGTTGTTCGCGCGGGCGAGTTCGTTGAATGCCGAAAGCGAGTGCCGCACCGGGACAGACCCTTCGTGGCCGTCGCGAATCCCTGCCTGGATGTCGATAGGCAGGCCGCGCGCGGCGCCGAGATGGAACAGCGGCGAACGGCGGCGGTAGTGGAGCAGCGCGGGCTCGCCGGTGGGCGGGCCGCCGGTGCACTTCTCGAGCATCTGGTGGTAGCGGGTATCCTGCGTCTTCGAAAAGCGGTGCCAGGCGGAGAGATCGGTGATCGGTACCCACGCCGAGGCCGCGGCCCAGAGACCGGGTGCGCGGTGGGCCATCGTGAGCGTCATGTGGCCGCCGCCGGAGCCGCCCGCGACGTAAATCCGGCGCGGGTCGATCTTCGCCCGGCCCAGAACGAAGGCGACGGCGTCAAGCACATCCTGGACGGCCAGTTCGGAGGCGCAGGCCTCGGGACGGTCATTCGGCCCGCGGAAGTCCGGCGACAGGAACACCCAGCCCCGGCGGCGGGTCTCCTCGAGCGCTTCCTTCCAGCCTCCGGACGTGTTGTAGGTAGCCGACCAACTATGCAGGTGCACGAGGAGCGGCTGCGGTGCGGCGGCGGGGGGAATGTCGAGGAGCGCCTTTTGTTCCACTCCGTCGAGCGAACTCGGAATCAGTACCTCCTCCTGTGCCGGAAGCAGACTCGCGGCGGCGAGCGCGGTGCACCAAATCAGGACACGGGACCAGGACATCCAGCCGATTGTACCGCCATCGATTTCACACCGCCGCCAACTTTCCGTCACTCCGCGCGCGGCATCGGGCGATCGGGCAAGGGGTTCCGAAGTGGCACCCGGCGTGCACACCGCACGGTATGCTGACGCCCCTGGCCGGAAGGCTGGAACACTACATGGATCTGCTGGCCGCGCGGCAGAAACTGGTGGCGGCCAACATCGCCAACGCAGGGACCCCGGGCTACAAGACCAAGGACATCGACTTCCAGTTTGAGTTTCTGAGCCTCACGCAAGGCGGCAAACCGCACGTCGTGGAGACGCCGGGGCTGCGCGTGAAGAATGACGGCAACAACGTCAGTTTTGACCGGGAGGCCCGCCTTCTGGCGGAGAACGCCTTGCGGTTTCAACTGGCGTCGCAACTGGCGCGCGGGCAGATCCGGATGGTGCGCTCGGCGATTCAGGAAGGGAGGAGCGGATGAGTTTGTTGTCGGCGATTTCGGTGAGCGCCTCCGGGATGGCGGCGCAGCGGGTGCGGGCGGAGTTGCTCGTCGAGAACATGGCAAATGCCGAAACGACGCGGACACCGGAAGGCGGGCCGTACCGGCGGAAGGATGCGGTGTTCGCGAGCGAACCGCAGGGATCGCCGTTTGCCGCGGTTTTCCAGACCGAGATGGCCGCGTATTCGACCGGCGTCGGCGTGGCCGAGGTGGTCGAGGACACCAGAGAGCCCGTGCGGCGCTACCTGCCCGGGCATCCGGACGCAGATGCAGACGGGTATGTGGCATTCCCTAACGTGAGTCCGGCCGAAGACATGGTGGACCTGATGGCGGCCTCGCGCGGCTACCAGGTGAACGTCGCGGCGATCTCGGCGGTGAAGGACATGATCCAGCGTTCGATCGATTTGTTGCGATAAGGAACCATGGCGATTTCTCCAATCTCCGGGCTGTCGGCGGGCGTGCCGGCCGCCAACCCATTGCTCCGCCGCGAGCCCGCCGGACCCACGTTCGCCGACGCGCTCTCGGATGCGGTTGGCCGGGTCGAGGCGTTTCACCGCACGGCCGAGGCGCGCACCGAACGCTTCCTGGCCGGCGAAAGCGAGGACCTGCACGGGACGATCCTGGCCACCCAGCAGGCGGAACTGGCCTTCGAGCTGTTTCTCCAGGTGCGGAACAAGGTGGTCCAGGCCTACCAGGAAGTGATGCGCGCGCCGGTGTAGGCCGCCGCCCGCCGCCATGGAACAACTCCGCAAGCTCCTCGCCAGCCTCTCGCTCCGCCAGCGCGTCACCATCGGCGTGGCGGTGGTGGCGATCGTCGCCGCGCTTCTCGGCTTACGCAGTTGGAACCGGGAGCGCGGGTTCAAGCCGCTCTATTCCGGACTTGCCGCCGAGGATGCGGGCGCGGTGGTGGAGCGTCTGCGCGCCGACGGGGTCGAGTTCCGAATCGACGAAACGGGCGGCGTCATTCGCGTCCCGGCCGAACAGGTGGCCGAGGCGCGTCTCAAGATGGCGGCCTCCGGTCTGCCCAAGACCGGCCGGATCGGCTTCGAATTGTTTGACCAGAACAACTTCGGCCTCACTGAATTTGCCGAGCAGGTGAACTTCCGCCGGGCGATCGAGGGCGAACTGGAGCGCTCGATTCTCTCGCTCAGCGAAATCGAGCACGCGCGGGTGCACATCAGCCTGCCGCGCGATTCGGTCTTCCTCGAATCCCGACAGGAGGCCAAGGCCAGTGTTGTCGTCACGTTGCGGAGCGGCCGTGCACTGAGCGCGCAAAACGGACAGGCGATCTGCCACCTGGTGGCCAGCGCGGTTGACCGGCTGGCTCCGGAAGCGGTCACCGTGGTCGATACCACCGGGCGGCTGCTGGTACGTCCGCGAAAGACCTCGGGCGAGGAAGGGGCGGAGCCGCCGGAGGAAACGCTTGAGTACAAGCTGAAACTGGAGCGGGACCTGGTGCAGAAGATCCATCTCACGCTCGAGCCTCTGCTGGGGTCCGAGCGATTCCGCGCCAGCGCCGCCGTCGACATTGACCTGACCAGCGGCGAGCAGAGCGAAGAGACCTTCGATCCGTCCCGCTCGGTGATGTTGAATTCCCAGAAGAGCGAGGACACCAGCGGATCGGCGATCAGCGGGGGCGTGCCCGGAACCGCGTCCAACCTGCCACGGCCCGACGCACGCACAGCGGGGAAGGCCGGCGTGAGCGCGTCCCGCCGGAGCGAAAACGTGACGTTCCAGACGAGCAAGACGGTGCGCCGGCTGCGGCTGCCGAAGGGCGCGCTGAAGAGGATGTCGCTGGCGATTGTGCTCGACCAGGAGTTGCGTTGGGAAGGAGAAGGGCCTGGGGCGAAGCGGGTCCTCGTCCCTCCGGACCCAGCTACGGTCGAGTCGATCCGCCAGCTCGTCGCGGCGGCGACGGGGCTGTCCGAGGAACGGGGCGATGTGCTGACCGTCGAAACGTTGCCCTTTGACAGCACCCGCCACGCCGAGCCTCCTCCGTCGCCGGCGGCGCCGCCCGACCAGCCCGGCGGCATGCCGGCTCCATGGCGCACCCTCCTTGAACAGATGAACCCGGCTCTCCTGGCGGGAGTCGCGCTGGGCGTGCTCCTGCTGCTCGGCGCTCCGCTGGCCTACTTCCTGGTGCGCGCGCGGCGGCGGAAACGCGTCCAGGCGGAGCTGCCGCGCGCTCTGGCCGGTGTCGAGGGTGAGAGCGGCGACGCGGGCGAGGACGCCGGGGAACGGCTCGCGGCGCGCGAGGCCGAACGCGCCAGGCTGGAGCGGGAGGCTCTGGCTTCGCTGCGGCTACCCCCGGTCGAGACCAAGAAATCGGAGGTCCTGAACAAACATCTGCGCGAGCAGGCCAAGAAGGACGCCGAGGGGATGGCGCAGCTCATTCGCACGTGGATCCATGAGAACGAGACCTAAAGCCGGAATGCCTGGTGCCGATATGCGATACGGGAGAGCGAGCGCATGATTCAGAACACCGAACGGCCCCTGGCCATGATCCCGGGGCCCAAGAAGGCGGCGCTGCTCCTCGTCACCCTGGGCGAGGAGGCCGCCGGTGAGATCCTGAAGAACCTCGACGAAGAGGAAGTGGCCCAGCTCAGTCGCGAAGTCGCCCGCATCTCCTCGGTCAGCGCCGAACAGGCGGAGGCGGTTTTGGACGAGTTTCACCAGATGCACCTCGCCCATGAGTACGTCCTCAAGGGAGGCATCGACTACGCGCGTAAGGTTCTGGTGAATGCCTACGGTCCGGACGCGGCCAAGCGGGTGCTGGACCGCCTGATGAAGACGCTGCGCAACGAAGTCGTCAACTTCGACGTGCTGCAGAAGGCCGATCCGCAGCAACTGGCGAAATTCATCCACAACGAGCATCCGCAGACAATCGCGCTGGTTCTGTCCCACCTGAACTCGACCCAGGCCGCCGCGCTGCTGACATCCCTGCCGCAGGAGATGCGCGCCGACATCGCCTTGCGCATGGCGAACCTGGACCAGATCTCGCCCGAGATCATCAGCAAAATCGCCGTTGTGATCGATCAGAAGCTGAAAGCCCTTGGTGAGTTCAGCCGTGAGTCGTACGGCGGCGTGCGGGCCGTAGCCGAGATGTTTAACCGTCTGGATTCGGTGTCAAGCCAGGAGGTGCTCGACCGGATCGAGCAGGAGGATCCCAACCTAGTCGAGACGATTCGTCACCTGATGTTCGTTTTCGAGGACATGATGCTGATCGATGAGAACGGGATCAAGGAGGTGTTGGCCCGCATCGACCGCAAGTTGCTGACGGTGGCGCTCAAAGGAACGAGCGAGAAACTGAAGGAGCATTTCCTGAGATCGATGTCGCAGCGCGGGGCGGAGATGATGCGTGAGGACATGGAAGCGCTCGGCGCCATCAAGATCCGCGAAGTGGAGACGGCCCAGCAGCAGATTATCGCCGTCCTGCGGCAGTTGGAAAGCGAGGGTGTGGTGAGTCTGAAGGGCGCTGTCGGAGAGCAGTACGTGGTGTAGGAGTTTCTGGTCCATGGCCTGCCGGATCGTGAATGAGAACCGCGCTGAGATCTGCCGGATGGACTGGCGGCACATGCCTCCGTCCGGCCGCCCTCTCCCTGTGCAGCCCCTTTACGGAGCAGCGGAGGCCGAAGCCGCGGGCGAAGATGGTCCGGACGCGGAAACGCTCCGACGGGAGGCTGAGCGGGCGGCGCGGGAGGCGTACGAGAGAGGCCGGCGGGAAGGAGAAGATGCCGGACGTCAGGCGGCCGAAGAGCGCTTGGCAGGCAGGTTCGAACACCTGGCGCGGGTGGCCGAAGGCCTCGCCACCTACAGGCCGCGGCTGCGGCGGGAAGCGGAAGCCGATCTTGTCCGGCTGTCGCTGGCGATCGCCCGCCGCGTCCTGCGGCGCGAGTTGAGCGTCGACCCGGCGGCCGTCCTGGGCATCGTGAAGGCGGCGATCGACCGCATCGACGTGTCCGAAATTCACCGCATCCGACTCCATCCGGAGCATGCGGAAGTGTTGAGCCAGGCAGCCGCCTCGTGGCCGCACAGGGTCGAGATTCTGCCCGACCGCCGTCTTGCCCTGGGCGGGGTGGTGTTCGAGACGGCGCGCGGAGGCGCTGTCGACGCCAGCCTCGATGCGCAACTGATGGAAATCGAACGGGGATTCACCGATCTTCTGCCGAAATAGCCCATGGCAACGCAATCCACCCCCGGTGCCGGCATCGATCTCGGCCGCTACCTGCGCGCCCTCGATGATGCCCAGCCCTTCCGGCTCACGGGGCGGGTGACGGGAATCGCCGGCCTGCTCATTGAGTCCGAAGGCCCGGCCGTGGCCATTGGAGATTTCTGCGAGATTCAGGCCGGCTCGGGGCGCGCGGTGCGGGTGCAGACCATCGGGTTTCGGGACGGGCGCCTGTTGTCGATGCCGCTCGAGGAAATGGACGGCGTTCAACTGGGCGATCCCGTCGCGGGCTTGCCGACCGCCGCCCACGTGCGGGTCGGCCGCGGGCTGCTCGGCCGCATTCTCGACGGTTTCGGGCGCTTTATCGACGAAGAGCAGGTGAACGCCGCCGGTCCGCCGCTCCCGCCGTTCGAGGCCGAGGCGCTCTACAATCTCTACGCCCCCGCGCCCGGCCCGCTTGCACGCGAACACATCGTCGAACCGTTGGTGACCGGCATCCGGGCCATCGACGGCCTCCTCCCTTGCGGCAAGGGGCAGCGCGTCGGCCTGTTCGGCGGCAGCGGCGTCGGCAAGAGCACGCTGCTTGGCTCGATGTGCCGCAACGCTTCCGCCGACGTCAGCGTGATTGCCCTGATCGGTGAGAGGAATCGCGAGGTGCGCGCCTTCCTCGAACATGACTTGGGGCCGGACGGAATGGCGAAATCGGTCGTCGTGGTGGCCACCTCGGACCGTCCCGCGCTGCTGCGCGTGCGCGCGTGTTTCGTCGCGCTGGCCGTCGCCGAGTACTTCCGCGACCAGGGGGCATCGGTGCTGCTTGTCATGGATTCGGTCACCCGCCTTGCCATGGCGCAGCGGGAGATCGGTCTCGCCGCCGGGGAGCCGCCCTCCCAGAAAGGCTACACTCCGTCCGTCTTCAACCTGCTGCCACGGGTTTTCGAGCGGGCAGGCAATTTCCGCCCGGGTTCGATTACGGGCTTCTTCACCGTGCTGGTGGAGGGCGACGACTTCAACGAACCGGTGGCCGACGCCGTGCGGTCCATTCTCGACGGCCACGTCGTGCTGTCGCGGGATCTGGCCGCCGGGGGCCACTATCCGGCGATCGACATCCTGCAGTCGGTCAGCCGGCTCACCTCCGACATCGCGACCGATGCGCAGAAAGCCGCCGCCAACCGCATCCGGGACGCGATGGCGGCCTACCAGCGGGCCGAGGATCTGATCAACCTCGGCGCCTACGTCTCGGGCTCGAACGCGCGCATCGATGCGGCGCTCCGGGTGCGCGCCGACCTGGAGGCATTCCTGCGCCAGGACGCGCACGCGCGGACCCCGATCGCCGAAACGTTGCACCGGCTCGATACGCTGGCCGCGGCGCTGCAGGCATGAAACCGTTTACGTTCCGCCTGACCCGCGTGCGCGACCTGCGGTCACGGCAACTGGAGATCGAACAGGCCCGGCTCGAACCGCTACTGGCGGAACGGGGCGCCATCGAATCGCGCATCCGCGCCCTCGAGCAGGAGCGCATCCGGGCGGCCGAGGCCGCGGCGGAACCTGGTGTCACAGCCGGGGATCTGGCGGCGCGCGCCGCCTGGCGGAGCCACCTCGCGAGGAAAGGCTCGATCCTTTCGGGGCAGATGGCGGCCTGCGCGAAAAAGATCGAGGCGCAACTGGAGATGATCCGGCAGGCGGAACGCCGCGTCCACCTGCTCGACCGTCTGGCCGGCCGGCAGAAAGCCGCGTGGCAAACCGCCGCCGACCGGGAAGTGGAAGCCCTGGCTGCCGAACTCTACCTTGCCCGGCGGCACCAGCGCTAAAGCGAGGCCTCGACCGCAGGCATCCGGTGGCGGTTTCTGCCCGCGAAGATCTCGCCGAACAACTCCAGGATCTGCTCGTGAGTGTGTCCGTTGTTGGCCAGGATGTGCGGCCCTTGGAGTGAGAACGGTCTGCCGTGCATGTCTGTCACGGCGCCGCCCGCCTCACGCACCAGCAGGACGCCGGCGGCCATGTCCCACGGCTTCAGTCCGAACTCCCAGAACGCTTCGAGGCGGCCGCAGGCGACGTACGCCAGGTCGATCGCCGCCGCGCCGCCACGCCGGACACCGTGGCTTGCCAACGCCAACTGGTAGTAGAAATGAATGTTAGCGTTCTTTGTGCGGAGGTAGTTGGGAAATCCCGTGGCGGCAAGCGACGCTTCCAGCTTCGGACATGCCGATACCCGGATGCGGCGGTGGTTCAAATACGCGCCGGCTCCTGCCTCGGCCGCGAACATCTCGCCGCGCGACGGATCGTAGACCACGCCGGCAACCAGTTCGCCGGCGCGCTCGAGCCCGATCGAGACGTTGTAAACGGGGTAGCCATGCGCGAAATTGGTGGTGCCGTCGAGCGGATCGACATACCAGCGGTACTCGGACGCGGTCTCGTGACCGCCGCCCTCCTCGGCGACGATCGCGTGCGACGGAAAATGCGCCCGCAGGCGCTCGACAATCAGGGCTTCGGATGCGCGGTCGGCTTCGGTGACGAGGTCGAACTCGCCCTTCAATTCGAACGCCACACGCCGGTCAAAGTAGTGGGCCAGCAACCCACCGGCCTCGCGCGCAATCTCGACCGCGGTTTCGAGGAACGGCGGCACGCCCTAGACGCCTTCCTCGATCAGATACTTGATGTCGTGCTTGAACAGGAACAGATTCGGCTGTCCGTTGCGCGTCAGGCGTAGGAACCGCACATCGAAGTATTCCAGGATGCCGGACACTTCCTGGTTGTCGCTCAGGCGCACCCGCACGGGTGTCCGCTGCTCGATCAGGCGCTTCAGGTAACGCACTTCTTCGAATGTCTGCTCGGGCGCTTTGGTCCCGGATTTCCCCTTCTTGGAAGCCACTTATCTCTCCTGCCGGCCGGCTGGCTTGGGTACGATGGAAATGCTGTCCGGCGCCCGTCCCGGCACGCTCTCAGCCTCCCCATAGTACCCAGTGCGCGCCGAGACCCGCAAACCCGGACGGCTGGTCCGGACATCCAGCCGGTGGAAGCGGTCCTTCGTGAGAGGAACGTTGCGCGGATAGAAGCCGATCAGATACTGGGTGCGAAGCTCGCGAATCACCTCTGCAAAGGCGGCGTCCATCGCGGGGCCCACCGACGGCGTGAAGACGCGGCCTCCGGTGCGCTCCCCGAGGGTCGTCAGAGCGTTCTCTCCGCCCACATTCCGGCCGACGTTTCCCTTGATCGGCACGACGAGAATCGAGTAGATCACCGCATCGGCAAGCTGCGCGGCTTCGAGCGCGGCATGGAAATCCTTGTCGCTTGTGGTGTCGCCGCCGTCGGTCACCACCAGCAGAACCTTGCGTCCTTCCCGCTGCTCCAGGTCTTCCGACGCCAGGAAGACCGCGTCGTAAAGTGACGTGCCCGCTTCGGCCTTGAGCGTGGGCAGCATCTTCTCGAGCGTGGAACGGTTGCGGGTGAAGTGTGCGAGCTTGGTCACTTCGTAGTTAAAGGTGTAGAGGGCCACCGCGTCCGCGGGGTTGCCTTCGGAGAACAGCGCGCCGAGGAAGCGGCGCACGGAATCGGTCTGGTACTTCAGTTCCTTCGCGGTCGACCCGCTGATGTCGATCAGCAGAGCAATCGAGAGCGGCTGCTCGGTCTGGCGTTCGAAGATGGCAATTTCCTGCGGAGCGCCGTTGTCGAGGACTTCGAAATCTCCCCGGTCCAGCCCGCCGATCAGCCTGCCTCCTTCATCCTTGACAGTGGCCAGGAGGCGGACCAGATTGACGTCCACGCGAATCGTAAGTTCCTGAGCGAGAATGGCGAGTCCGGCGAGCGCCGCCACAAGGGCCGCTTTACCCGCCGCCGGCCACGGGCGCATCGGCATCCCACTCCCCTTCCACCCACACTTCGCCGTCCTCGAAGTATTCCTTCTTCCAGATCGGGACGAGGCGTTTCAGGCGGTTGATGCCATCGAGAGCGGCGTCGAAGGCTGCGCGGCGGTGTGGGGACGTGACCACGACCACCACCGAGGCTTCCCCGATCAGCAGCCTCCCCAGCCGGTGCACCATGGCGACGCGGCCCACATCGGGCCGGGCGGCAATCTCGCCGCCGATCCGGGCCATCACCTTGAGCGCCATCGCCTCGTAGCACTCGTAGTCGAGAAAGCGCGTCGCACGGCCCTTGGAGTTGTTCCGGACGACGCCCTCGAAAGTGACCACCGCGCCGTCTTCGCCACGCAGGACTCGGTCCAATAACCGTCTTGTGTCGATGGGTTTGCGCGTGAGGGCGAAGAAGTTGCCGTCGCCGTCGGCACTCTGGGCGATGTACGGGCTTGCCCCGCCGCTGACCGGGGGCAGGAACGCCACCTCATCACCCTCCCGGAGCGCCGCGTCACGGGCGACGAACTCCTCGTTACGGGCCAGAACGATGCTTCCAGCCAGCTCTCCGAGACCGGGAAACCGCGCCGCGTACTGGTCAAACAGGTCGCCCGCAACCGCGCCTTCCGCAAGCTCGACCGAGTCCCCCGAGCGGCCGGCGATATCCTTCAGCATGCCGAAAAACAGCACCTGTATCCGCATTTGGTTCCCGTAGTGTATCAGACGCCCGCCGGCGGTCTGCCGTTGCGGCGGGGCGCTATAATCGGCTGCGATGCACGTGAGCGAATCGCGTATTCGGGTCCGCTACGCCGAGACCGATCAGATGGGCGTGGTCTACTACGCGAACTATTTTGTCTGGATGGAGATTGCCCGTGTCGACTACTGCCGGTCGGTGGGCCTGATCTACCAGCAGATGGAGGCCGAGGACGGCGTCCTGCTGGCGGTTGCCGAGGCGCATTGCCGCTACCGGCTGCCCGCGCTCTACGACCAGGAAGTGAGCGTCCGCACCTGGCTGAGCGACGCGCATTCGCGGCTGATCCGTTTCTCCTATGAGATGCATGTCGATGGCCGCACGCTGGCCGAAGGCGAAACCAAGCACATCTTCTGCAACCGCGAAATGCGTCCGATGCGCCTGCCGCAGAAATATCACGCCTTGCTGGGGATCGAACGGTGAAGTACGCAGCTCTCGCGCTCATCCCGGCGGCGTTTGCCTATGGCCAGACGATCGAACCGGCGCGCCTGCGGCGGCTCATCGAGCCCGACGTCCAGACTGGGCAGGTGGTGGTGTACCAGTTGCAGCAGCATCTCCTGGGGCGCGTGCCGCCATTGCCGGGTGGGGACTGGCCCAGGGATGCCGGGCGGATCCGGCGGGAACTGCGGGAGGTCCTGCTCGCAGGCTGGCCCGGGGACATCGTGCACGCTCCGCCACGGTTCACCGAGCATGGCGTCATCGAAGGAAGCGGATACCGGATCCGCAAGCTGCGCTACGAGATCGTGCCGGGGCTGTGGTCGGTAGCGCTCCTGTACGAGCCTGCCGTCGCTGAAGGAAAGCGGCCCGGAATTCTCAACGTGAACGGCCACGGGCAGCCCGGCAAGGCTCTGCCGTACAAGCAGGCCCGCTGTATCCAGCAGGCGCGGCAGGGGGCTTACGCCCTCAACCTGGAGTGGTTCTTCTTTGGGGAGATGACGCATGCGGAGAACAGCCACTGGTGGGCTGCGCACTTCGACCTCGCCGGAGCCAACGGCGCCGGGCTGTTCTATCTGGCCATGCGAAAGGGACTGGACTATCTGGCGGCGCACGACGGCGTCGACCCCGAGCGGCTTGGGGTGACCGGGCTCTCCGGGGGCGGCTGGCAGACCATCGTCCTGAGCGCGCTCGACGAACGCGTGGCTGCGGCGGTGCCGGTTGCGGGATACGCCTCCCTGCGGGCCAGAATCGAGCGGCCGGGGGACATCGGCGACCTCGAACAGAACCCTGCCGGATTCCTCGCCCGCTACGACTACCCCCATCTCACGGCGCTGCTCGCGCCGCGTCCGGCGCTGCTCATTTACAATGCCAACGACAACTGCTGCTTCCGCGCGCCTCTGGTCAAAGCGGACATCTTCGACCGCATCCGGCCCATCTACGCCCGTCTGGGCGTGCAGGACCGGTTCGGCTGGCACGAGAACTTCGACCCAGGGGATCACAACTACGAACTCGAGAACCGGATGCAGTCCTACGCGTTCTTCGCCCGCCACTTCGGTCTTCAGCCTGTTGAGCGGGAGAATGTCGCGAAGGACGAGGTGCTCCCGCCCGAGGCGTTGACTGTGGGTCTGCCGGACGGCAACCTGACGTTGCTCGGTCTGGCGCGCCAGATGGCGAGCCGGGTGCGACAGGAGGCTCCGAGCGTGGCGGCGCTGCGCCGCGTTGTCCGGCCACCCGATGCCCGGCTGCGGAGTGTCTTTCCCGTGGGAGGCGCTATCGAGAAAGGCGTCGAAGCCCGCTGGTACCGGTTCGACTTCGAGGGCGGGCTGGCAGCCACGGGCGCCTGGTTGCGGCGGCTGGACGCTCCAGAAGACACCCCTGCGACCATTCTCTTGAACGATCGCGGACGCCGGGCCGCGAGCGGCGCGGCCCATGCGGCGCTCGACCGGGGCGACCTCGTCCTGGCGCTCGATCTTCTGTTCACCGGCGATGCCGCGCCGGACAAGCCCGCCGCCGGGCAATGGGCGCAGATGCTCGCGGCGACCGGCGAGCCGCCTTTGGGCATCCGCGCCGCACACCTGGTCGCGATTGCCGGCTGGCTGAGCCGGCGGCCGGTGAAGCTGCATACGACCGGCATGCGCTCGCAGATCACCGCGCTGACCGCAGCCTCGCTGGCGCCTGACGCCATCACGCAGATCGCCGAGGAGGAGGGCATCGAATCTCTGCGCGTACTGTTCGACCGGCCGGTGCCGTATCAGGACGCCCCTGAGCTGTTCTGCCTGGGTTTGTACCGTGATTTCGACGTCGAGTCCCTGCGGCGGCTGGCCAGGGGGCGGTAGCGACTTCCGCTTTTTCTTCGCCCTTGGTATAATCGTCGATTGCCGCGAGGAGGCGGCGCCCATGCCTGAAGACAACAACCGTTCCCGCGCCCTCGAATTGACGCTCAACCAGATCGAGAAGCAGTTCGGCAAGGGGTCCATTCTGCGTCTTGGCTCGAAGGACGCGATCGTGCCGGTGGCGATCATTCCTTCCGGTTCGATCGCTCTCGACGCGGCGTTGGGCGTCGGCGGTTTCCCGCGCGGCCGTATCGTCGAGATTTACGGACCGGAGTCTTCGGGTAAGACCACCATCGCGCTGCAAGTGGTGGCGGAAGCCCAGAAGGCCGGAGGCATGGCGGCGTTCATCGACGTGGAGCACGCGCTCGACCCGATCTATGCGCGCAAACTGGGCGTCGACGTGGACAACCTCCTGGTGTCGCAGCCGGACTTCGGCGAGCAGGCGCTCGAGATCACCTCCGCACTGGTCTCATCGGGCTCGATCGACGTGCTGGTGGTGGATTCGGTGGCGGCGCTGGTCCCGAAAGCCGAACTCGACGGAGAGATGGGCGATTCGCATGTGGGCCTCCATGCACGGCTGATGTCGCAGGCGCTGCGCAAGCTGACCGCCAACGTGTCGAAGTCGAAAACCTGCCTGATCTTCATCAACCAGATCCGCGAGAAGATCGGCGTGATGTTCGGGAGTCCCGAAACCACCACAGGCGGCCGGGCGCTCAAGTTCTACGCCTCGATGCGGCTCGATATCCGGCGCATTGCCGCGATCAAGGACGGCGAGGCGGTGATCGGCAACCGGACCAAGGTGAAGCTCGTGAAGAACAAATGCGCCGCGCCGTTCCGCGAAGCGGAGTTCGACATCATCTATGGCGAAGGCGTGTCGCGCGAAGGCGACCTCGTGGACCTGGGTGTCGCCAACGGCCTCGTCGAGAAGAGCGGGTCGTGGTTCAGCTACAAAAGCGACCGCATCGGGCAGGGCAGGGAAAACGCCAAACAGTTCCTGCGCGACCACCGCGACACGCGCGACCAGCTTGAAGGAGAACTGCGCCGCCAGCTCGGATTGCCCGGCGGAGAGGCGCCGGAACCCGTGGCAGAGGCCTCCGCGAAGACGGCGCGGCCGCGCGCCTAAGGGCTGGAAACGTGCCTCTTCTTTTGCAGAGTATGCTCCGGACCGCGCCAGACAGGGGTCCGGAGCATGCGGCATGCGAAAAACCGAGAAAAAATAGGGGTTTGACGCGCATTTCTCTTTACTTCGCCAAATCCCTTCCCGTATGATTGAGGTACGTTCGGGCCGCACCGAAGCGGCGCCGTTTGACTGAGGGAGAATCACGAAGGAGGTTTATGGCGGAAGTAAAGAGGATGACACAGACGCAGCTTGTGCGGCATCTTGCGGAGACCTGCGAGGTTAGCAACAAGGTAGCCAAGCAACTGCTCGACACGCTGTCCGAGACGGCGATCAAGGAAGTCAAGAAGAACGGCGTGTTCGTTCTGCCCGGCATCGGCCGTCTGGTGCGGCAGGAGCGCAAGGCCCGCATGGGACGCAACCCGGCGACCGGTCAGGCGATCAAGATCCCGGCCAAGAAGGTCGTGAAGTTCCGCGTGGCCAAGGCCGCGAAGGACGCGATTGTCCCGCCGAAGAAGAAGTAACAGTTCCCCCTGGAAATGAGAAACCCCGCGGCATCCGCCGCGGGGTTTCGTGTCTCTTGATGAAGCCGGGATGAGTGGTGGCCCAACGTGCGGGCGACCTCACGAAGCTTACGCCTGCTTCTTGTTGTCCTCGACCTTCTCGTCGCCCTTCAAGGCACTCTTGAAGTTGCGGATCCCTTCGCCCAGGCCCTTCGCCACCTCCGGAATCTTCTTTCCGCCAAACAGCAGAACGGCGATGCCGAGGATTACGAGCAGCTCCATGGGGCCAATTGATCTCATACGGCCTCCTTCCCCTTCATTGTAGGTGCCACCCCCACCCCCGTCAAGCCACCCGCCATCCTGGCCACCATGGATCAGCGCACCGTGAGATCGCGAATCCAGATGTCCTTGAAGCGGATACGCGATGCCTTGCCCGGATGGATCTGGAGCGCGATGATGCCGTCGGTGTTCCTCGGGTTCGGATAGGTGAAGTCAATCATCTGCACGCCGTTGAGGGACGTGCGGACCCGCTTGCCTTCCACCTGTACCAGCAGATCGTTCCACTCGTACGGCTTGATCACGGTCTCCAGTTCCGGAGCCGGCCAGACGATCCAGCCACTCGATCCGCCCTCCGGGGTCCGGTCACCGTGCAGACCGCCGGTATGACTGCCGATCCGGTTGTCGATCTCGACCTGGATGAACCGGACCTTGCTGATGTCCTCCTGAATGTCGGAGTGATAGAAGAATCCGCTGTTGATGGGAGTTTCGCACTTGAACCGCAGGAAGGCATGGAAGTCCTTGTACGTCTTGTCCGTCTTGAGGAAGCCGTCTTTGCCCGCCGCGCTCTCGCCCAGAATCGTCCCGTCGTCGACGACCCATCGTTCCTTGCCGACGACGGTCCAGCCGGTCAGGTCCTTTCCGTTGAACAGCGCAACCCAGTCCGCCTCGAGCCCACCCGGGGCCTGGGCTCTCTGCCCGGCCACGGGAAGACCAGCGATCAGCAGCGCTGCACTGCACGCGAGGACTCCGGTGATTCCGGTTCTCATACCTCAACCCCCAGTTCCTTCCACGTCACGCTACGACCCTTGTAGATCGCCTCGCGGCCCATGATCCCGGTCAAGGCGGCGATGGCCCCGACCTTGACGTCCGCAAAGGGCTGCCGCTTCTCCCGGATGCACGCGAGGAAGTCGGCGATGGCCGTGTCCTTGTCTCCAATGCCAGCGGGGAGAAGGTTGCGCGGCTCCGATTCACTGTACAGGTCGTAGAACGTCGCCGATGTGTGCGTCAGGTGGACTGTGCCCTTCTCTCCGAAAACCGAATACCACATGCCGCTGGGGAGTGTCTTGAAATGACTGGGGTGGAAACTGATCTGGCTGTAGTCGCAGTGCATCCCGTTCTCGTAGATGTACTCGACACTGAAGCCGTCCATCATCTCGGTGCCGGGCGGAATCGGCCGGGGAAAGTACTTCTTGCCATGACCATAGGCGCTGACAGGCCGGCTGTTCGTGATCCAGTTGCAGGCATCGATGTTGTGCACGGCGTTCTCGACGATCAGATCGCCGGAGCGCTTGACGTCCGCATACCAGGCGGCGCGGGTCTTCTGCTGCGCGGTAGGTTCCGGAGCGCCGTCTCGCGGGCGGCTCCTACCCCCGTGGCGGTGGGCCTTGACGATGTAGGTGTTGCCGGCAATTCCTTCGTGAACCTGGCGGATGGCTTCGCGCATGGACGGGAAGTAGCGCAACTGCTGGCCGATCTGGAGAAACGCCTTCGAACGCCGGGCGGCCCCCAGCACACGATCCACACCCTCGGGCGTAATCGCGAGCGGCTTTTCACAGTACACGTACTTCCCGGCTTCCAGGCACGCGGCCGCCATCTCGGCGTGCTGATCGCACGGGGTGCCGATGAAGACGGCGTCGATATCCTTGAGGTCGAGCACCGCGCGCCACTCGGTGATCGACCGCGGGCGGTCGCGGGCGGCGGCGCTTAAGGCCTGGTCCCGCGCTTGCGGGTCGATATCGCAAATGGCGGATACCTTGACACCGGGCTGGTCAAGGCCCTGTTTGAGCAGGCTCGCGCCGCGCGCGCCGACGCCGATATAGGCGGTACGGATCTCTCTACTCTGTGCGACGGACTGGGCTGCCGAGGCCGCGGCCGCGCCCATCAGGAAGTACCGTCGATCGGGACGCGTGTTCATGGTAGCGCCGATGCTATCACACAAACTTGATACGGAAAAGTATGCCTGCGACAGTGTGCCGCCGGCAGACCCTCTGCCAGGCACTACAAAGGCGACGCCATGGCACTCGCCGCTCCTGCTCGCGTGAAATCTTGACCCTTGAAGAGAAGCGGATAGCCGGAAATCCGGGAGAGCGCCAAGGCGCAGCAGTCACAGAAATTGAGCGCGGCGGCATGGTTCCCTTTTCCGAAAGTCCGCCAGACTCGCCGTGCTTCCTCGCTCTGCGTCCCGTCGAACGGGACGACCTCTATCCGGGCGTGGTGCAGCAGAAGATCGAGCTCCCTTCCGCCCGGCGGTCCCTTTCGCGCTTCTGCCACAATCGCCGCCTCCAGCGCGTTGACCGCTGAGAGCAGTTTCTGGCCCGGCTCAGCCAGTGAGTCGATGAATCGTTCGCGATCGGACTCCGCGAATACAACTGCCAGCAGCGCGGATGTATCGATCACGATCATCGGGGCAACCCGTGCTCGTCAAACCCCAGGATCGCTTCCGGAGTGCGGGTGTCGAGATCCGGCAGCGCCGCGCAACGGTCGCTGATTGCTCGCAGGTCATCGGCAAGTCCACTGCCCTGCCTGCGTCCGGTTTCCCGTTCCAACTGCTCGCGCAGCGCCTTCAGGATGGCATCGGTCAGGGAAAGCCCGGTGGCCGAAGCCAGCCTCCTGGCTAACCGGTCCGCTTCCGGATGCTTGATGCTGAGTGCCATATAGAATCCACCTTGTTATCTAGATTCTACCAACTGATGGACGAAGTAGCCGGACTCCACCGCAGCGCCGTCCGTGCACGCGTTTCGAGAACGTCTCCGGCTTCAAGAGCAGGACGGGCCGCCGGAAGCCATCCGGCGGCGAATCTGCCTCGCTGCGTGGCCGCCGCGAAACAGAAGGGCTGTCCACGTCCGCTCCCTCACGGTCGCGGCTCGGTAAACGCTCGCAAGTACAGAATCCTACTCCGACGGCTGCCAGTAGCGGTCGAAAAAGCCGGACTCGACCACGGCGCCGTCGCTTGCGCGGATCACCGCCCAGTCGCCGATCCTCGGGAACAGGAGCGCGTTCGTCCCCCTGAATTCAGCCTCTCCGAAGCTGTGGCCGCTGTTGAGCACGACGTAGCGGTCCGGCTGTTCCGGATTCGGGTAAATGAGGGACAGCACGTTGCCTTCGGCCGGGAAGCGCTCCCGGCCAATGACGATCTCCTCGCGCGTCCAGCGCACCGGCAGTTTCGGCAGCACGCGGCGCAGGACGGCGTTCGACGTCGCGTCACCGAACAGCGCAAGATGGTGGCGGCGCATGTCGGCCGATGTCACCGTCAGGTCGGTTTTCTGCCGCACGTCGCCTCGCATCCACTTGGCGAATTCGCCGAAGAATCGGCTCATCGTCTGTGCGGTCCACTGGCGCAACGGCTCGTTGCGCGTCGCGCCCGTTGGCCGGACGACGAGGAATCCATCGCGGAACGCATCGTCGATCGGACCCTGCAATCCCGGACGCTTGCTCAGTGCGGGCAGCGCCGGTGCGGTCTGCCAGTTCTCTCGCTTCACGAACAGAGGATTCTCCGGAGCCTCGATCTCCCGGCCGTCCACCGTGTAACGCCCCGCGGGCCCCTGGACGCGCAACGCGGCGACGTTCGCCGTCGTGATGCGCATGCCCCCTGGGCCGCGCAACGCCTCCACCTCGGCGCGCTCGTACTGCCGCTCCAGCGTCTCAACCGAGATCCAGCCGGCGCGTCCGTAGCGTTCGGTGTAGGTCACGAGACGGATGTGTGCCGGTTCGCGCCGCGGCAGGTGAGCCCGGAGGAACCTCTCGGATTCGGCCTTGCTGTCGGGATGGAAGCGGTGCCCCATCTTCGGACCCACCAGGAACAGGGCCCGCAGGTCGCCTGTGGTGGTGGCGTAGCCGCGCGTTTCGAACCGGATCCCCTCCCTGGCAAGCTGCTCCCGGACGTTGACGGACGCCTGAAGCTGGCGGTCTTCCTCGCCGCCGTAGCCAACGATGGGCGTCAGGAACGCGTTCCGCGCGTAGAGATAGGCGTCGTAGATCGTGAGCAGGCGTGTCTGCCACGGCGGCAGATCCTTCAGGCGGGCATATTCAATGCTCTCGCTAAACCCGGCGCCGGCCTCGACGCCCGCCCACAGAGTGGGGTGGTGCAAGCCGAGATGCCAGGCGCCGGCGCCGCCCATCGAGAACCCGCGCACCAGGATCCGGTCCGGATCGACCGCGTAGCGCCGGCGCACGGACTCGATCGCTTCGAAGACATCGGTCTCGCCCGCCCAGCGGTAGGCATTGTTGCCGCGGCCAAACACGTCGAGCTGGATGTAATCCTGGTCGCGCGGTACGGGCTCGGCTGAATCGTGCCCGTGGATGAAACTGATCTCCAGGCGTTCGTTGCCGCGTCCGTGGAGCCAGACGTCGAGCCGCATCGGCCGGCCATCGTATGAGGCGGGAATGGTGAGGCCGTAGGGCTGGGTGCTGCCATCGACCCGCGACACGTAGCCGCGCACGAGGCGGCCCTTCTCTTGGGCCCAGCCGGCGCGACCGGCCCGCAGCGCCTTGGCTCGGGCGAGACCCCGCTCGATCGTCTGCCGCGTCTGCCCGGCATACTCCGGCTTAAAGAACTCCTCGGGGAAGCGCAGGATCCACTCCGCGGCTTTGCGATACACGTCTACGTCAGCGACGAGGGCCGGATCGGTCCGGGCTACGCGGAGAGCCGTAACCTCGCGATCCAGGCGGCGCAGCGATTCCCGCATCGCCTCCAGTTCCTGAGGGGGCGGCGAATTCTGAGCGCACAGGAGCGGCAGCAGCGCAATCACGGGCAGGCAACGCATCAGCATGACCTATCCACTATAATGGCGGCTCAGCCCATGCGCATTCGTTTTCTCCTTCTTTCTCTCGCCGCCGCGTGCGCCGCGGTGGCCCAACCTCTCGACCTCCTCATCACCAACGGCCGCGTGGTCGACGGATCGGGCAACCCCTGGTACAACGCCGACGTCGGCATCCGCGGCGGTGCGATCGTGGAAATCGGGAAGCTCTCGGGGCGTTCCGCCAAGCGGACGATCGACGCCCGAGGCCAGGTCGTCGCTCCCGGCTTCGTCGACCTGATGGGCGGCCGCAGCCTGCCCCTGCTGCTCGACCCCGATTCCGCCGCGAGCAAGCTGCGCCAGGGCATCACGACGATGTTTGCCGGCGAAGGTTCGTCGGACGCACCCCACACCGACCAGACGTTTCCGCAGGAAGCGCGCCGCGCAGGCTACAACTGGCGGACTTACGGTGAATACTTCCAGGTGCTCGAAAAGCGCGGGATCGCGCTGAACGTGGTGCACAACGTGGGCGCCGCACAGATCCGCCGCATTGTGCTCGGGGACGAAGACCGCGCGCCGAATGCCGAAGAACTGAAGCGGATGCAGGCGCTGGTTTCCCAGGCGATGCGCGATGGCGCCGTGGGTGTTTCGACCGCGCTCATTTATCCCCCCGGGACCTACGCCAAGACCGAGGAACTGGTCGCGCTGGCCAGGGCTGCCGGAGAATACGGCGGGATTTACTCCACCCACATGCGGAACGAGAGCAGCGCGCTGCTCGAAGCCATCGCCGAATCGATCGAGATCGGCGAGAAGGCGGGCGTGCCGGTCCACATCTACCACCTCAAGGCGGCCGGTCAGGACAACTGGCCCCTGATGCCGAAAGCGATCGAGGCGATCCGTGCCGCCCGCGCCCGGGGCCTCGACGTGACGGCCGACATCTATCCCTACATCCGCAACGGCCTCGGCCTCGGCTCGTTTCTGCATCCCAGGCATTACGCCCGCGGCTCCGCGCCGTTCCTGAAAACGCTGGATGATCCCGCGGTGCGGGAGCGCCTGCGGCGCGAAGTCGAGACCACCACCGACTGGGAGAACTGGTACCGGCACGTCGGCAGCGACTGGGACAACGTGCTGATCGCCTCGGCCGCCGACAAGAGCTACGAAGGCAAGTCCGTGGCCGAGGTGGCCAAAATGCGCAACGCCGACGTATGGGCGACGTTCTTCGATCTCGTCAGGAACGGGCGCACCAGCGTCAACCCGAAGAGCATGGACGAAGCGCAGAAGCACCTCGCCATGCGCGCCGATTTCGTCAGCTTCTGCACCGACGCCTCGCCGACCAATCAGGCCAAGGCGACGGGCGCGCACCCGCGGGCCTTCGGGTCCTTCCCGCGCATCCTCGCCAAGTACGTCCGGGAGGAACAGGTGGTCTCGCTCGAAGAGGCGATCCGCAAGATGACGTCGCTTGCAGCCAACCGGGTGCACGTCTATGACAGGGGCCGGATCGCGGTGGGGCAACAGGCCGACATCGTGATCTTCGACCCGGCCCGCATTCGCGACACCGCGGATTTCACGAATCCGCTCGGATTCCCGGAGCACCTGCCGTATGTGATCGTGAACGGGCAGGTTGCCGTCGACGACGGCCGGATGACCGCGGTCAAGGCCGGACGCGCGTTGCGCGCGCGCCGCTGACTACCGCGCTCCTCGCTCGGACTCGATGACGGAAAGGTTCCGCACGGCCTGCGCCTGCAGAGGGCTCCTCATTTTGGCGCACTGCTGGTAGTAGCGGATTGCGGCGTCGTAATCTCCGTTCCGGTAGTGTGCCCAGCCAATGTAGAACAGGGCCGATGCCACCGGTCCGCCCATCTCTCGCAGGGCGGGCATCGCCAGGCTCAGCGACCGGATCGCCTTGCCGTATTCACCCTGGTCCACTTGCATGCGGCCGATCATCCAGTGGGCGCGGCCCGTGTAGTTGGCCTTCTTCTGAGCCCAGGCGACCTCGGTCATTCCCTCCGGCTTGGGCCTTGTGGCCATGACTTGGATCAAGCTCTGGGAAAGCGCCATGACGCGGGGCAGGTCCCGGTCGTGAGCGAACAGGGCTTCGGCGACGACGATCAGAGAATCGTCGTGGTGGCGGTCCTGCATGAGCATGCGTTCGGCGGCGGCCAGCCGTTGCGCTGGTTCGCCCGACTGCGCCACAAGCGCCTGGCGCTGCCCCCGAAGGTTGACGGCGTATTGCGAGTTCGGGTACTTCGCCGCAAACTCATCAATGCGCTTCAGACGTTGTTTGAGATCCTTGACTTCGAGCAAGGCGCCGTAGTCAGCGTACTCAAGATGGGCCAGGATCTGCCGGGCCAGCTCGACCCGGCCTTGCCAGCGTGAGTCTTCTTTCGGTTCGACGGAGACGATCCGGTTGGCCAGTGCCGCGGTCCGCGCCTCCCATGCTTCAGCCAGTCCGGCATCGCCGCTGGAGCGGGCCGCTTCCAGCGTCCGGTGCATCGCGAGCATGTCATCCGGGTCGGCCGCGACCAGCTTTTCGCCGGCCTCGACGGCTTCGCGATGCCGCCCCGCGCCGATGTGCAGTTGCTGGATCTGCTCCCACGCCCAGCCGGCATCGGCGTCTTGAGTGAAATCGGCAACGAACCATTCCAGGTGGGTCAGTCGCTCAGCCGGCGTCGCGGCCAGTTGGACGGAACGCAGCACAAGGGCCGCGGAATCCTCCCGGTTCAAGTTGGGTTCCGGTTGCTGGGCGCCGGCCCCCGCGGACCAGCAGAAATATGCGGCGAGCAGGAGAAATCCCTGCCCGGTTCGATCTCGCAGCAGCATCGTTTTCCCCCTTGCGGCAGAAGTGTAGCATTCGCAGGGCGGTGAGCGGCTCCGTCGATCTTCTTAGCCAACCCTTTCGATTTCCCCGATTTCCCAAGAAAAGGGAGCGGAACCCCTGAGGGTTGTTTGGCAGCACTCGTAGTACCTATAGAACCCGTGAAGAGAAAGTACTAGCGGCCCGATTAGAGGGCTGCCAGGGCCTTTTCGGTTTCTTCGATCTTCCGGCGGAGCGTATCGAAAACTTCCGCCAGCGCCGCGGCCTGACGGTTGGCCTCAGCCGGGTCCTCCGCTTCGGCGGCTTCCCGCACCCCGGGCAGCGTCTTGACGCCGTAACCGGTGTACAAACCGGGAGCGTAGAAGTGGTGCTTGAACCACCCGCGTTTCGGCAGACCTTCCGCCCGCAGCATCGCCCGTTCCGTCTCGAACAGGTGCCGGTTGGCGCGTGCAAGCGCTTCGGGACGCGCCGCAGCCGCTTTGGCCTGCGCTTCGCCGTAGCGCGCGTCGCAGCTTCGCGCCGCGTCCGTGAGCCGCGCCAGCGCGTGGCGAGGCCCGTCCAGCGCCACCTTGCCGCCGGCGGGCAGTTTCCCCACCTCGGTCAGGTACTCAGACAGCGTGCGTGTGAGGCGGCTGAATTCGAACGGCAGGAGCGGTGCATCGGCGAGGCGCAGCAGAGCCGTTGCCGCGAGCTGGCTGAACGCTTCCGTGTACTGGAAGCCCGGGTCGCCGAAACGCTCGTACCAGGCGACCGAATCGTAGATCGAATGATAAACGCCCCGCGACACACCGCCGGAAAAGCCCAGATTGAGCGAGGCGATGCCGGCATGATGCACGAACGCCGTGTAATCCGAACCCGAACCGAGGGCCGTGATGCGAAAATCGCGGACCGGATCGAAGTCCTTGGGCGCATTCTGCTTCGGACGGCGGAGTTCGCTCAGCGGCTTCTTCGTGGCCGGATCGACGATGTCGCGCGCCAGTTCCGCCACGAATTGCTCGAGTGTGTGCGAACCGCCCGAACCGAAGCTGCCCTTGCTCAGCGAATCCGAGTTGATGTAGGCCACGGCGTTTCGCCGGAGCAGGTCGCGGTGCTTCTCCACCCACTCGGTCGACCCGATCAGGCCGTACTCTTCGGCGTCCCAGAGCGCCAGGATGATCGTGCGCTTCGGCCGCCAGCCCTTCTTGCGCAATTCACCCAGCGCGCGGGCCGTCTCCATCAACGACGCCGCTCCGGACACCGGGTCGTTGGCGCCACTCACCCACGCGTCGTGATGGTTGCCGTAGAGCACCCATTCGTCGGGATACTCCGCGCCGGGAATGCGCACGATCACGTTGTGGACGGGGCGGGTCGTCCAGTTCGTTTCCAGCGCCAGGCGGATCTTCGCCGGACCCGGGCCAAAGTGATACGTGACAGGGAGGGCGCCGCGCCAGTCTTCCGGCACCACGTCGCCTTCGAGGCTCTCGAGAATTGGCAGCGCATCCCCCCACGAGATCGGCAGCACAGGAATCTTCTGCAGCGTGGCGGCTTCCTTGAGCGGAAGGCGCTTGCCGCCCTTCTCCGAAGCCCAGCCGGGCGATAACGGGTCGCCCGGGTGCACAGCCATGTCCATGACGCTGCCGCGCTGCACGCCGTCACGCGGCCGCCACGGGCCCTTTGGGAAGACGTCGCCCGCGAAGTAGCCGTCCTCTCGCGGGTCCGAGTAGATGAGGCAGCCGACCGCGCCGTGTTCGGCCGCCACTTTCGGTTTCACCCCGCGCCAACTGACGCCGTAGCGCGCCAGCGCGATCTTGCCTTTGACCGAGATCCCCTTTTCGGCCAGGACCTTGTAGTCATCTGGCGTGCCGTAGTTCACGTAGACTACCTCGGCCGTGACGTCGCCGTCCGCCGCGTAGGCGTTGTAGCCGGGAAGCTGGCCCTTGTCTCCGGAATCGGGGTCTTCGGGGATGACCGGCTCAGCCAGTTTCGGCGTGAACCGCTTCGGCGCCACCATCTCGACGACGCGGCGTTTCGGTGTCGGCAGCAGCGCCTCGAACTCTTCGATCGTGGCATCGAGGCCCCAGTTCTGCATCTGGCGCGCTGCCCACTGCGCGATCGCCTGGGATTCCGGCGTACCGGCCAGGTGCGGGTCCGCGGCGATATGCCGCAGGTACTGCCGGATCCGCTGGCCTTCGGGAATGGCCCGCACTTGTTTCTCACGCTCCACCTGCGCCGGGACGTGCTGCGGCGGAAAGCCGCGGATCGCCTCCTGCGCTTGAACGGCGGTCAGGGCGCCCAACAGGGCAAGAATCGTTCGTTTCATCCGCGCATCCGGGAAGTTCCGGCTTTCAGGAATTCGAGGAACCGCGCCGGGTCCCGCGTCAAGCCTGGAAAGCTCGCCACCACCTTCTCATCCGGATCGAGGATGGCGTAGAAGGGGATGGCGATGGTCTGGAACTTGGAATCCTGTAAGTCCTGGTTGGCTTGGGCGATCGCTTCGTTGCGCTCGTCGGTGTAGAGTTCGACGAGCACGAAGCGGTCCATCTCGGCGGCGATCTCCGGCCTGGTGAACATGTTCGCCTTCATCCAGTGGCAGTTCGTGCAAGTATAGCCAGTGAAGTTGACGAATACCAGCTTCCCCTCGCTGCGCGCGCGGGCCAGCGCGCCCGGCAGGTCGTTCTTTTCCCAGACCAGGCTCTGCCCGCCGCCCGCCGCGGCGAACCCTCCCTCGGCCGGCAGCGGGACAATCGCGTCCAGTTCTCCGAGCCGCCCGCCGAACATGCCGGGAACCAGGCTGATCGCCACAGCCAGAAACGCGGTGGCCGTGAACAGGCGCCCGACGCCGAGTTCATCGTCGCGCGACACACCGGGCAGTCGTACGAATCCGAGCAGGTAGAGGCCGCAGAGTACGAACAGAACGATCCACACGGAGAGGAAGCGCTCGCGCGGCAGCAGTCCGAGTTGCAACACCTGATCCACGTTGCTCAGGTACTTCAGCATCGCCGCCGCGATGATGAACCCCATTACCACCTTCACGCGCGCCAGCCAGCCACCGCTGCGGGGCATCCGCTTCAACCAGGACGGAAACAGGGCCAGGAAAAAAAACGGCAGTGCGAGTCCCGCGGCGAAGAACAGCATGCCCGCCGCGGGCCGGACACCGCCGCCCTGCGCCGAGGCGGCCAGCAGCGGCCCGACGAACGGTCCGACGCAGGCGAACGAGGTGAGCGAAAACGCCAGGCCCATCACGAGCGTCCCGGCGATGCCCCCGCGCTCGGAGGCCTTGTTCAGCTTCGTCAGCACCGACGAGGGGATCGTGATCTCGAACGCGCCGAACATGCTCAGGGCAAAGGTGAAGAAGACGGCGGCAATGAAGCCGTTGACCCAGGGGTTCGATGCCATCTGGACCACGCCGAACGGCCCGAGCGCCGCCGTCACCACAAGGCCAATCGACGTGAACAGAACGACGATTCCGAGGCAGAACACTGCCGCTTGCACCACACTCTGCATCCGGTTGCTGCTTCCCTGGTTCAGAAAGAACGACATGACCATGGGAATCATCGGGAAGACGCACGGGGTGAAGACGGCCAGCATGCCGAATCCGAACGCGACCGCCAGAAAGGCGCCGAATCCCTCGTCTTCGGACGTGGCTTGGGCCGGGGGCGGGGGCGCTTCTTCCCCAGCAACCACATATCCCGCCGGAATCGCCTGGGCAGCCGCGGACGCGCCCGGCTGGATGTCGATGGCCGCCGAGGCCGTCTTGCGGCGCGGGGGCAGGCAGCGCGTGTCGTCGCAGACGTTGTAGCGGACTTCGATCGCCAGTTCCGCCGGTCCCGTGGGAGCGTCGGCCCGAATCGGGATCTCCACGTAGAAATCGACCGAGCCGTCGAAGGTTTCAGTGTCCGATTGGAAATTGGGATCGTACTTGCGCTCGGGCTTCGGCTGGTGCACGCGGATCTCGCCCGCGACTGGGGATTCCGCAAGCTTGATCTGCGTCGGCAGGGACGGTGGCGGCGTGGTCATCGAGTAGAGATGCCAGCCTGCCTCTACTGTCGCGGTCGCCTTCGCAGTGACGGTGGAACCCGGCGCGGCCGAAGCCGGCTCGATCGAAAGCGACCACTGGACAGGGTCCAGGCGCTGCGCCACCGCGGGAAACGCGGCTCCCGCCAGGCAGAGACACCACAGAATGTGACGCACTCTCTAATTTTAGCTCGCCGGCGCTAGTCGGCGGCTGCCGTCCGCGCGCCGTTCCACTCGCGCAGCTCGACTTCGATCCGCGAATTGACGCCGCCGCGGTACAATTCCGCCGCGACGCGGATCGCGTTCTTGATGGCGTTGGCGTTGGAACGGCCGTGGCAGATGATGCACACGCCCTTCACGCCGAGCAGCGGAGCGCCGCCGTACTCGGAGTAGTCGACGCGCTTCTTGAAGTCCGTGAAGGCCGCGCGGGAGAGCACATAGCCGATCTGCCGGGTGATCGTCGCGCGCAGCGACTCCTGCAGCATGTGCTTGATGATTTCGACCAGCCCTTCGCTCACCTTGAGCGACACGTTGCCGATGAAGCCGTCGCACACGATCACGTCGGCCTTGCCGGAGAACAGGTCGCGCCCCTCGACGTTGCCGATGAAGTTGATCGGCAGGCTCTTCAGCAGCGGCGTCGCCGCGCGCGTGACGTCGTTGCCTTTGTGCTCTTCCTCGCCGATCGACAGGAGTCCGACGCGGGGGTTGGCCTGGTGCAGCACGACCCGGGCGTAGATCTCGCCCATCACACCGAACTGCGCCAGCATCCGTGCAGAGCAGTCGACATTGGCGCCGACGTCGACGACCACCACCGGCGTGCCGGCCATCGTCGGGAACAGTCCCGCCAGTGCCGGCCGCTCGACGCCGGGGACGACGCCCTGCACCATCTTGGCAGTCGCCATCGCGGCGCCGGTGTTGCCCGCGGAGACGAAGCCATGTGCCAGACCCTCCCGCACCAGGCGGCTGGCGACACGAAGCGAGCTGTCCCGCTTGGTACGCACCGCCTTGGCGGCGCTGTCGTGCATCGTCACCTGCTCGCTCGCGTGCACGACTTCGATGGGCAGCTCGCGCCAGCCGGAATGCGACTGGAGTTCCTGGCGCACCAACTCCTCGCGGCCCACCAGGATCACCTTGACGCCCAGGGTCTCGGCCGCACGGATGGCGCCTTCGACCTCCGGCTTGGGGGCGTGGTCCCCGCCCATCGCGTCCACGGCAATAGTGACGGGGTTTGAGGAGGAGAGGCTCAGAAAGCTCTCGCTACTCTTCGGAGACTTCAATGACTTCGCGGCCCTTATACTGACCACACGTAGGGCAGACGCGATGGGGGAGTCGCGGCTCATGGCAGTTCGGACATTCCGATACCCCGGGGCGCTTCAATGCATCGTGCGCGCGCCGTGTCGCGGTGCGCTGCTGCGAGTGTCTTCGTTTCGGATTCGGCATTCGTACTCAACTTCCTTTAGCCTCGCGGCTGGCATGAAATCCCTTCAAGGCGCCCCACCGGTCGTCCGCCGTCTTCACTTCGCAGCGGCAGGCGGTTTCGTTGCGGTTGGCGCCGCACAGCGGGCAAATTCCCCGGCAATCTTCCCGGCAGATTCTCTGCATCGGGAGCGCCAGCAGGATCTGGTCCCGCATTACCTCAGCGAGGTCGAAGCCTTCACCCTGGTAGAAGGACATCTCCGTCTCGCTATCGTGAATCTCGATCTCGTCGGCGTCCACTTCCGGCGCCGGACTATAGAACAGATCGAAATCCTGCTCCACCAGGAAACGGGCGACGGCGAGGCAGCGGTCACAATCCGCCTCGACCTCCACCCGCAGGCTCCCCGTGACGCGCACCTCACCGCCGGTGTCCTCCAGAAGCCTGGCGATTCCGGACGAGGTCAGGGCGCTGGTTTGCCGCAGTCCGGACCCGGAGAAGTCCACCTTCCCGGGCTCGAAAGACTCGTTGAACGGAATCTTCCGGACTTCCAGTTCCTGAATGCTGAAGAACATAGGTCCTCCGTTCGAAGTTCCGCAGAGCCGAACTCCGCCTCGGACAAATATTGATTATAGCGCCTTGTCGACCTCGCGGCACTCCGCGTTACACTGCTAGCAGCATGCGACTCACCCCGGGCCTGCTTGGGATCGGCAGCGCGGGGGAGGGCACGCGCTTCACGGCGTCGGGCCTCGACACGGCAGTCATCGACTACAGCAACACGTCGCTCAAAACCGTCGCCTACGAGTAAGGCCGGTTACTCGATGAACTCGCGGTTGAAGCGCGTAAACGTGATGAACTGCGACAACGCGCTGACGCCGCGCTCCCACAGGACGCCCGCCGTCCCGTCGGACAGCATCGCGAGGTCGGAGTAGGCGGCGATGCCGCCGTACAGCACCCGTTCGGTGGAGAAGGTCTGGCCTTCGTCCCGGCTCACCCGGACGACGAGTTTCCTGCGTCCGGGACCGGCGGGACCGGTCCAGATCAGGCGCTCGGCGTCGAACCGTTCGATCGCCGTGGCGACCGCCGTCACCCGCTCACCCAGCCGCGGCGCGGACCACGTGGCGCCCCCGTCCTGGCTGATCGCGATCCAGCGGTGGTCGCCGTTTCCCTGCCGCGCGTCGATCAGGATGGCGCCGTCGGCCAGTTCCACCATCTGGTTTTCGTTCGTGAACGCGCGCACGAGTTCGCCGCGGAGCCACGTTTTCCCGTGGTCGTCGCTGTAGATGGCGTAGGCGCGCAACACGTTCATCAACTGCGGAGACCCCGCCGGCTGCGCCCAGACGCTGTAGGCGTCGAACTTCATCGCCGAGGGCAGAATCATGCGTCCGGAGCGGGCCTGAATCGCTCCGCCCGGACCCAGGAACAGCGCCCCCGTGTTCTCGAAATCGCGCGAGTCGCGCGTGATGTCGCGCGCCGCGGACCAGGACTTGCCATGATCGTCACTCCAGCGTAGCCACGTCTGATTGTTGGTCGTGCCGGGCCGGGACGCGTCGGTGCCGAACCCCGGCTCCCAGCGGTTGTACGCAATCCAGAGGCGCCCGTTCGAGCGGTCCAGCACGGGAGTGGGGTTCGACGCCGCCCACTTCTCTCCCGGGTCGTCGACGATCTGAAGCGCGGACCAGGTGGCGCCGTGGTCGGTGCTGCGCCTGGCCACGAGGTCGATGTCGCCGCCTCCGGGGTCCGTCCGGTTGTCCCGGCGGCCTTCGGCGAAGGCCACCAGCGAACCGTCAGCGGCCGTGACAATGGCCGGGATCCGGAACGAATGATAGCCTTCACTGCCGGAGACAAAGACGTCGGTGTGCTGCAGCAAGGGCTGGGCGGCGCAGGAAGCCGCGAGGCTCAAGAGGACGGCGAGTCGCATCAGAGGCGATTATTTCACAGGGCGATGCCCGTGCCGTTGCGGCTCCGGTCGATCGCCAGGGCCGTGAGGTCCCGCAGCCTGCCGGCGATGTCGCGCTGCGCGGCCGAAGGTTCCGGATGGCCGCGCAGTGCGTCGCAGTAGAGACAGCCGGCGGCGACGCCCCGGACCACCACCACCGCCACCAGGAACAGGGCGGGTCCGAACAGGCGGGCGACAAGCGAGTCCCGCGCCGCGGCGTCCCGGCCGAGATGGACATACGCGTCCTGCTTGTGGAACACGGCCAGACCCACGGGCCCGCCGCGCGGACTGACCGCGAACGAGAACCCGTCGGCAAGCCGGTCGGCCTCGGGGCCGAACCCGAGCTTGCCCTGAACTCGGCCGCTGTCGGCATCCACCAGGGCAAAGACGGCGCGCTCGAAACCCGCGGCGCGCACGGCTGCTTCGAGGGCCATCGTCACCACCGAGGTCAGATCGAACTCGCCGTCGTCCTGAAGGGCGTTCTCGATGCGGACGATGAATTCCGAAGGTTGCTCCGCGGGCGGCGCATGCCCGGTGTCTTCGCCAAGCCAGGAGGTGGCGGCCCGTACCTGGGACTGCAACGTGAGGCTGTCGAGCGACAAGCCGAGCGCCGTCATCGTGTCGCGGGCGTCTTCGACGGCATCTTCCAGGACTTTGCGCAAGGCCTTCTCCCCCACGGACAGGCGGGGGCGGAAATGCTCGATCAACTCGATGAGCGCCTGGTCGCCCGCTTCCGGACCCGCACGGTGGACCGCGTGTGCCGCCAGGTGGCTGAACGCCGTGATCAGATAGAGCTTGCTTTCGAGGCCGGGCGGCTGCCGCAGCAGAACCTGGGGGTTGGCGCGGATCGCCGCAGCCGGAGAACCGCCGATCCCCCACCGGCGCAACACTTCGACCGCCAGTTCCTCATAGTTGAACCCCAGAACCTCGCGCGGCGTGGTCCGCGCCGCGACGATCCGGGCGTACTCCCGCGGCTGGTAGTAGGCCACCAGCACTTCTCCGAGGTTCCGCAGCAGCGCGCAGAGGTACGCTTCCTCCGGCCGGGGGAATTCGGCGGCCTCGGCGATCCGCCGCGCCTGGCTCGCCGTCAGCAGCGAGAAGGCCGCCAGTTCCCGCACTCCGGGCGCGTGGCGGGCGTAATGATCCAGGATCTTCATGCCCGAGGCGACCTGCGCCACGGTCTCGACGCCCAAGAGCACGACCGCCTGCGTGATGCTGAGCACAGGGCGGCCCGACCGGTTGTAGTAGGCCGAGTTGGCTGCCTTGAGAATGCGCAGAGTCAGCGCGACATCCTTGCGGACGATGGCCGCCAGCGTCTGCGCCGACACCTCCGGACTCGCCGACAGCGCCATCAGCCCGCGGATGTGATGCGCGCAGCCAGGGAAGTTCGGGTCGCTTTCGATGCGGGCGAGCGCGGCGTGCAGCGGATCTTCGGCCGCCGCCACGGGCGCGGCCGGGGGTCCCGGTGCGGCTGACACCGCCAGACGGAGTGCATCGCGGAACTCGCCGGCTGTTCGAAAGCGCACTTCCGGACGCTCCGATCGGGCTCGGTCCATCGCTTCCTGGACCTTGGGCGGCGGCGGACCTGGGAGCAGCTCCCGCAGAACCGCCGCGGCTGCGCGGAGATCGGTTGCGGCATCGGCGCCGCGGAAACCCGTCAGCTTGACTTTGCCGTCAACCGCCACGACGATGCTCGCCGGAGTCAGGTCACCGTGAAACACGCCCTGCCGGTGGGCATACTCGAGCGCGTCGAGCACCTGAATCGCGTAGTCCACGGCTTGCCCGGTGCTGAGCCGGGCTGCCTGGCTCTTCCGTGACAGGGGCTCACCCTCCACCAGTTCCATGACCAGCATCAACTCGCCCCGGTCGGTGAACGCATTGTGGACGGCGGCAATGTTGGGGTGCGCCAGCCTGGATTGCCGCTGGATGTCTTCGAGGAACTGTGTGGCTGCGCCCGCGTCCACCACCTGCATCGCCTCGACGCGGCGGGTCAGGGTGTGCTCGACCTTGAGCAACTGCTCCGTTCCGCCCCGCGCCATCTCGGCGATGACCCGGTAGGCGCCGACCGTATCTCCAACGTGGTAGTGCATACCGCTCCCGCTGCCTGTCTTATCGGCAGCAGGGAGCGTTAGGACATGGATCGCAGGAACCGCACGCCGTCGAAGGCGATCGCCTCCGGACTTGCCGCCAGGTCGCGCCAGATGGACGCCGCGGCGGACAGATCTCCCAGCGCGAAGCCGAAGCTTTCGATCGTCAACCAGCCGTTATAGCCGGATTCGTGCAGCGCCGCAAAGACGCCCGCCCAGTCGACATGCCCGCTGCCCGGCGTGCCGCGGTCGTTCTCGCAGGTGTGGACATGCTTGAGGTGAGGGGCCGCGACGCGGTAGGCCGCCGCGATGTCCTTTTCCTCGATGTTGGCGTGGAACGTATCGAGCAGGATTCCGACGCGCGGATGGCCGACGGCCTCGCAGAGCGCAACAGCATCGGCGGCCGTGTTGAGGAAGTACGTCTCGAAGCGGTTGAGCGGCTCGATGGCGAGCGTGACGCCCGTCCGGTCCAGCGCCGGACCGAGGGAACGGTAGGCTTCAACGGCCCAGTTCCATTCATCCGCCGTCCGGCGCCGCCCGGGCAGATGCCCGACGGGCGAATACAACGGACCGGCGAGGATCGTCGCCCCCACTGCGGCGGTGGTCTCGATGCAGGCTTCGAGGTGCGCTCGCGTGGCGGCCCGCACATTGGCGTCCTGATCGATCAGGTTCAGCCCGCCGGTCAGGATCGAGCAGACGGTGCATTCGAGACCGTGCTCCGCGAGTCCCTGGCGAATGCCTTCCGTATCGAACTCCGCCGGACGAAACAGCGGAACTTCAACGCCGTCGAAACCCGCTTCGCGGATCGATGGCAGAAGTCCAAGATTCGACCGGTCGAAGCTGGCGGTCCAGATGAAAGTGTTGACTCCGAATTTCATGGTTGATTGCCTGGCTTGGCGATGCCGCTCAACTGCGGGCGCGGCTTCACCCGCAGCCGGATGGCTTCGCCCGCGTAGGATGTCTGCTGCGGCGAACGCGTCTCCACACGCCCGGAGACGTAGATCGGCTGCTCGCCTGGCTCAGTGTCCGGCAATGCTTCGAGGGTGAACGAACGCCGGTTCTCGTCTTCATTGATGAGGACGCCGTTGAGGCCCACGTCGAGCACGCGCACACCCGGAGGCAGGTTCCGGACCTCGACTGGAACGCGCCCGCCATACCCGCGGCGTCGCGCGATCGAGACCGTTACTTCCGCCGTGCCGCCCGGTTCCAATTCCACCTCGCGCGTTTCCGACGTCATCGCGATGTCGGACTCCGGCATCAGCCACACGCGTTGCAGCGGATCGGCATTCCCCGCGGTGCGCGTCAGGTTGCCCGCGCGGCCCAGCACGCGGAAGGGCGCGGCGGATTCGAGCGCTGCATCGGCGCGCGCGGCCACGAGCAGGGTGGTCGAGTCCTGCCCCGGCAGAATCGTGCCGGCGGTGGATTCGAAGCCGGCGGGCAGATCTTCGACCCGGATCTCGATCGGTCCGTCGAAATCATCGAGGCGCTGCGCGGTCACGGTGACCGGGATGCGCCCACCCAGCGGGACGTTTGGGTTGGCGGGCGAGACGGAGAGCCGGAAATCGGGCCGCGGCCGGCGCATCTCCAGCCGGTAGGCAAGCGCCTCGCCGGTGAGGCTGCGCACATCGGAGACGCGCAGCAGGTAGTCGCCATCGGCCGGCGCGGTAAAGCGCAGCCGCGAGTCCTTGCCGAAGCCCGGACCGCCGTCGTCATTACGGTAGTGCAGCCGGACCAGCGGCAGGCCGTTGCTGGAGAACTGCGCGCCGGGAGGATGCACTTCCACGCGGTACGCGGCTGCGTCGAGAGCGTGCGCTTCGCCGGTGGTGTCGAAATACGCGATGCGCTGGCCGCCGAACTGTTGGAAGCGGAAATCGTCGTCGGGCGTGCGCGGCATTGCTTCGACTTTGAGGATCTCCCCGCCAATCATCATCCAGTCGCCGACCTTGAAGCCTGTCGGCGATTGAATGCGGATGCCGGGTGAAACCGAATCGTGGTCGCGCAACGTGACCGATGTCTGGAGGACGCAGCGCACCGTGGCGCGCTCGACGCGCTTCCCGCCGGCGTCCAGGACTTCGATCACAGAATCGAGCGGCGAGCCGAGGCGGCTGGCCAGCACCTCGAACACAAGCTTCTCGCCCTTGCCCGCGCGGAAGCGGAACGTGTGCGCGGCCTCGGTAAGACGGCCATTGACAATCGCGGGAACCGGCACCGTCTGCGGCTCGGCGCCCCCTTTGGCGGCGATCTCCGGAGCGTCGCCCAGCGCCAGAGTCACATCGCTCAGCGCGCTGCCGCCGCGCCCGGCAGGACGCACCCGCGCGACGCTTTCGTCGTGCTCCCACGGCGTGCCTTGAACTTCGGCAGTATCCTGCTTCAGGTTGAAGCCGCGCCACACGACTTGCGCGCTTCCGCCCCGCGGGACGCCCAGTGGGAAGGCCGAGAGCGCCACGGGCAGGCGCCCTGTCTTGATGCGGTACACATGCCCGTTGCCGCCCCCCTGCTGGTAGTCCGAAATACGCAGGAAGTACGTTCCCGCCTTGTTAAAACGATGCGCCAGCACCGGCGGGGACGCCGGGTCCAGCACCAGTTCGGCCACTTCGCCGAGGTCCTCATCGAAGATCGTGATCACCGGCTGCAGCGCGGTTCCCAGGCGTTGCGCTCCATCCTCGAAGACGACCTCTTCGCCTTCTTTCACGGCGATCCTGAAATAGTCCACATCGCCCGGGCGCGCGATCGTCCCAACGAGAATCGTGGGCAGGAAGGATTCAAACGCAGTCTCGGAAGAGTTGTTCGGTTCCTGGTCGGGACTCTCGCCGTAGTAGGGTTCCACCAGGAAGCGGCCGGCGGGAGTCGTGCCGAGCGGCGTCTGGAGACGCAGGTCGACCGGTCCGGTGGGCGCGTCCGGGCTGACGTCCACTTCGAGCGTCACCTGGTGGCGCGGCGGCAGCGCGCCGAGATCGATCGTCGACGGCAGGCCCGCGGAACCCAGCCGCATTTCCGGCAAGTCGGGCAGTTCCTTCACCCGCAGGATACGCGCCGCAATTCCGGGCTGGCTGAAGAACACCCGGTCCGCGCCGGCTAGATTCAGTCCCTCCACTGTCAGTTCCACCGTCGCGCCGCGCGCGGCGCCCTGCGGGGCAACCGAGTTCACCATGGGAGGCGTGGTGCGGGGCCCTGTCGGCCACTCAGCCGCGGTCTGCGCCAACGCCACGGCGGCGCAGGCGAACAGGATCGGGAAGCGCTTCATCGTTGCCCCTCCAGCCGTCCCGCGACATTGACGCCACGCGACGCTTCATAGAACTCGATCGAGCCATCGAACCGGCCGACAGCAAACCGTGCCCCGTCTGGTGCGAATGCGATAGCTGTCGCCCAGTCCGGCTGGCTGGCGTAGATCTTCACTTCGCTCAGGTCCTCGGTGAGAAATACCTTGAGAGTCCGGTCGGCCGCGCTCGAGACGAGCGTCTTGCCGTCCGGCGAGAACGCAAGCTGCAGGATCGCGTCCTCGTGCGCGATCAGCGAGCGCAGCAGAGTCCCGCCTTGCGCGCCGAGCGACCAGATCCGGATCGTCTTGTCGAGACCGCCCGCGGCGATCAGCTTGCCGTCAGGATGGACGGCGACCGTGTTCAGCCCGTCCAGCGGCTCCGACAGCGTGTAGAGCCGTTCGCCCGTCGCGGGATTCCAGATCTTGACGCCGCGATCGGCGGAGGCCGAGATCAGCCGCGATCCGTCCGGTGTGAACGCGAGTGAGAAGACGGCGTCGATGTGGTCTTTGAGGGTCCGCACCTCGGCGCCCGTGGCCGGATCCCAGAGCTTGATCAGCTTGTCGTAGCTCGATGTCGCCACGAGCGAGCCGTCCGGCGCGAACGCGGCGGCGTAGATGCAATCGCCATGTCCCGTGATGGTGCGCAGCTCGCGGCGGGCGGCCACGTCCCAGATCTTGACTTCGCCGCGGCGGCCCGGAGTCCCTCCGGCGGCGGCCAGCAATTTCCCGTCGGAAGAAAAGGCCACCGCACGCACGTATTCGGCGTGGCCCGTGAGGGTCGTGACGGTCTGGCCTTGCGCATCGGCCAGGCGGACTTCGCGGTAGCCGGCGAGAGCCAGCATCCGGCCGTCGGGAGCCCAGGCGAGGCTGCCGATCTGAGCCGCCTGCGCGGCCGCGGCGAGGGCGAAAAGGGCGAGCGTGCGCATGGTTATTGATTGAAGAGGAACTCTTTGCTCGTCAGCAGCGCCCACATCATGTCTTCGAGCGCTTTCTGGCGGGTGTCCCGCTGCGCCTCGGCGGTTCCGGACGCGGGCCTGGCGTTCCGCAACTCTCCCACGACCTTCGTTCTCTCGGCTTCCGTGGGATAGCGGCTGAACGCAGCCAGGTACAGGTGCTCGACAATCCGGGCGTCGCTCATGCCCAGCTTCAGAGCGAGCGCGGCATAGCCGTTCGGGTCGTTGAGCTTGCGGTTCAACGTGTCCCCGTTGATCGCGTGCAGGGCTTGCGTGATCGAAGGCTCGCTCGACCGTTCCCCCGCGTCGCAGATGATCCGATCGGGGCGCCCGAATGCCGACAGGAACGGCGAGGCCACGCGCACATCGGGCAATTGCATCGCCCTCGTCCCCACGGCGTACCCGCCGAAGCGGGACGGCACACCGGTCACCTGCGACATTGCGTCCAGGATCACCTCGCCGGGCAGGCGCTTCACGTTGTACTTCGAGTAATACTGCGTGTCGTGCTGGTTGGTGGCGTTCGCATCGGCCGAGAGCTGATACACGCTCGAATTCATGATCGTGCGGATCAGCCTCTTCACGTCGAACGGCACGCCTTCCTTCGGGTGCGCGAAGTCCGCCGCCAGAGCGGCAAACAGTTCCTCGTTCGACGCCGGGTTGGTGGCGCGCACGTCGTCGATGGGCTCGGTCAGCCCGCGGCCCATGAAGTTGCCCCAAACGCGGTTGACCAAGGCTCGCGCGAAGTACGGATTGTCCGGGCTCGTGAGCCACGCGGCGAAATGCGCGCGGCGGTCCTCGGGCGAATCGAGATCGAACGGCTCGCCGTCGAGCGGCGTGGGCGGCAGCGGACGCAGCAGGCGCGGGTGGTTGATGTCGCCGGTGGCCTTCGCATAGACCACCGTATCCCCGGCGACCGCGCCGTTCTTCATGCCGACACGCGAGAACAGGTTGGCGAACTGGTAATACTGTGTCTGGGTCCACTTCTCCAGCGGGTGGTTGTGGCATCGCGCGCAGGTGAGCTTCTGCCCGAGCCACGCCTGTGTGACGTTCTCGCTCAGTTCCACCGGATCCTTATGCAGGACGAAGTAGTTGAGCGCGCCCATTTCGCGCGTGTTGCCTTGCGCGGTGAAGATGTCGCGCGCGAACCGGTCCCAGGGCTTGTTTTCCTTGACCGAGTCGCGGATCCAGTGGTAAAACGACCACATCGCGTTCGGACGCAGCTTGCGTGAGGAGACGAGCAGCAAGTCAGACCACTTGTAGCTCCAGTAATCAACGAACTCCTCGCGCTCGAGCAATTGATCGATCAGCTTCGCGCGCTTGTCCGGCGAGGAGTCAGCCAGGAACTCTTCCACCTCTTCGGCGGTGGGAAGGATGCCCGCCGCGTCGAGAAACGCCCGGCGCAGGAAGGCGGCGTCGGACGCCAGTGGCGAGGGGCGCAGGTTCAAGGCCTGCCACTTGGCCACAGCAAGGCCGTCGATGTAGTTGCGCCGGGGGAACTGCGAATATACCTTCGGGTCCGCCTCGAACGGGAACGGCACGCTCAAGCGGGCGTAGAACACCTTGCTTGCGTACCAGAGCGTGATGGCCGCCTCGCCGTGGCCGGTCATCTTGACTTTGCCCGCATCATCGACGGTTGCCACACCTTCGTCGCTCGACGCAAACTTCACCCACCGGCTGATGTCGCGCAGGCGCCCATCCGCGTAACGGGCGCGGACCACCAGTTGCTGCTCCGCTCCTGGCTGAAGAATGGCGGTGGCGGGAAAAACCTCGAGAGACTCAACGCGCGGGTCCTCATCCGCGGGCGCCGCCGCGCCGGCGGCGATCCACTCCGCGATCACCCTGTATTCGAGCGAATCCTTGGCGAAACGTTTGCCGCCTCCATGCGGCGTTTGCATCGTTGCCTTGCGCAGCAGCAGGCTTGCCGGAGGATCGGCCAGAGAAACGCGGCGTCCGCCATGCTGGCGTGTGAGCGTCTGGTGGTCGACCTCGGGGTCGTAGCCGCGCAGGGTGAGTTTGAAGCCGTTCTTGCCCGCGAGCGCACCGTGGCAGGCGCCCTGGTTACAGCCCATCTTTGTGAGGACCGGGACAACGTCAGCCGTGAAGTTCCATGTGAACGGCGCCTTCGATTCCGTGACCCGCACCGACGCCGACGCCGTCTGGCCCTTCGCTTTGGCTGTAATCGTCGCCGATCCGTCGCCCACCGGTGTGACGACGCCTTCCGCGTTCACCGTGGCGACAGCGGGATTCGAGGAGTGCCAGGCCGCCGAACGGGTCCAATCTTCGCTGTGGCCATCGGCTGCGGCCTGTGCGAGGAGTTGCTGCCGGTCCTCGGAACCGCGCAAGTCAACGGTGGGGGGCAACACTTCCAGCGTGGTTGCGGCGAACACAACGCCTGAAGCCGCCCATAGGACGCACAGTGCCTTCGACATTCAGCCCTCTTCGTGGCGCGGCGGCCGCCGCGCCCGGGTTACGAGAATAGTTCGTGGATCGGCTCGACACCGTGATCGACGACACGAATCGGCCGTCCCTGCGCGCCCGGCAACTCGGTTTCGAGCGGGATCCCGAGAGCCTGGTACACAGTTGCGGCGAACTGCGCCGGCGTCACCGGCCGGTCCTTCGGATTGGCTCCGATCTCGTCGGACGAGCCGACAACCTGCCCGCCGCGCACGCCGCCGCCTGCAACGACGCTGGTCCAGCACGCGGGCCAGTGGTCGCGCCCGCCGGCGGGGTTGACCTTCGGGGTCCGGCCGAACTCGCCCACTGCCACAACCATCGTGTTGTCGAGCATGCGGCGATCGTGGAGATCTTCGATCAGCGACGTGAACGCGTTGTCGAACATCGGACCCACCAAGTCCTTGTAGCAACTGATCGGGCTGAACGGCTTCGATCCGTGAATGTCCCAGGTGATCTCGTCGAACACCGTCTCGAACATGTTCACGGTGACGAACCGCACGCCGGCCTCGACCATGCGCCGGGCCAGCAGGCAGCTTTGGCCGAAGCGGTTCAAACCGTAGCGTTCCCGCGTCTTCTCGTTCTCGTTCGACAGCTCGAACGCCTCGCGCGCCCGCGCCGACGACATCAGCGTATACGCCTGGTGGAACGTCGAATCGAGGAGGCGGGCGTCCTGCGACGTCTCGAAGCGGCTGACGGTCTGGTCGACCATCGCCCGCCAGTTCCTGCGGCGGTCCACGCGCAGCGCCGACAGGTACTCCGGCGGAAGCATGTCCGGCACCCGGAAGTTCGGATCTGACGGATCCGCGTTCAGGACGAACGGATCGTAGGACTTGCCAAGGAAGCCCGCGCTCTGGCCGTGCGGCATGTTGCCGCCTGTGTTGCCGATCGGCTTGGGCAGCAGGACGTGCGCAGGAACGTCGCCCTTCGGCCCGCGCAGCTTACTCAGCACGCAGCCGATGTGCGGATGTTCCACGCCTCCCTGGAAGAGCCGCCCGGTCTGCATCATCTGGTGGCCGGTATCGTGCACGGCGGCGGCGTTGTGATGCAGGCTGCGCACCAGCGCGTACTTGTCCGCGTTCTTCGCCATCCGCGGGAAGTTCTCGGAGATCTGGATGCCCGGCACGTTCGTCCGGACCGGCTTGAACGGCCCGCGGATCTCGGCGGGCGCGTCGGGCTTCATGTCCCAGGTGTCCAGTTGGGACGGTCCGCCGACCAGGAACAGCATGATGACATTCACGTCCTTGGTCTGGTCGAGCGCGCCCTGCGCCTTCCAGCCGAGAAAATGGCTCAGCCCCAATCCCAGGAACGGAAGCGATCCGGCATGGAGGAAGTCGCGCCTCCGCAGTCCATCGCAGAATTCAACGGCTCGATCGGCATCCAGACGGAACATCGGCAAAACTCCTCGCGGAAGTAGATTTGTCTAGGTATCTTATGCCGGATGAATCCGGAGCCGCAACCTACCAGTCGACCACCGAACCGTCGTCGGCGTCGTAGGTCTCGGGGTTCGTCCAGTCGTGGTTGATCTTATCGGCGAGCGCGTTCTCGTCGAGTTCGATGCCGAGACCGGGGCCGGCGGGCAGATCGAGGTAGCCCTCCCGCACCGTAAACGGCTGCTTGAGGTAGCCTTCGCCCAGGGACACCTGCTCCTGGCAGAGGAAGTTCGGGATCGACGCTGCAAGTTGAACGCCCGACGCCAGCGAGATCGGACCCATGGGATTGTGCGGGGCGATCGCGGCGTAGTAAGCCTCGGCCATGCCCGCGATCAGGCGCACTTCGGTAATGCCGCCGGCGTGGCACAGATCCGGCTGGAGGATGGTGGCCGCCTGCTTCTCCAGTACCTCGCGGAAGCCCCACTTGGTGAACACCCGCTCGCCGGTGGCGATGGGCAGATGCGTCGAACGGGCGATGTCAGCCATCACATCGTGATTCTGCGCCTGACAAGGCTCTTCGATGAACATCGGAGAGTAGGGCTCCAGCGCCTTGATCAGCAGTTTCGCCGTTGCGGGGCTGACCGCCCCGTGGAAGTCGATGCCGATGTCGACTTCGTCGCCCACCAAGGCCCGCAGTTCCGCGAACTTCCCGGCTGCGTACTTGATGGCCGCGGGGGTCTCGACGTACCGCATCGGCCGCTTCTTGGCCGGACCCGTCTTGAACGCTGTGAACCCGGCGGCAAGCTGCGTCTTGACGTTATCCAGGCTGCGGGCGTGGGCATAGACACGCACCCGGTCGCGCGTCGGACCGCCGAGCAATTCGTAGACCGGCACGCCGAGCGCTTTGCCCTTGATGTCCCACAGGGCCTGATCGATGCCGCTCAGGGCGGAGGTCAGGACCGGTCCGCCGCGGTAGAACGCGTGCCGGTAAATCGCCTGCCAGTGGTGCGCCACCCGCCTCGGATCCTTGCCCACAAGGTACGGGGCGATCTCGTCGACGGCCTGCTTACACGTGAGCGCCCGGCCTTCGAGCAGGGGCTCGCCCAATCCAACAATCCCGGCGTCGGTATGCACCTTCAGGAAGAGCCAGCGCGGCTTGACGAGAAAGGTCTCCAGTTTGGTGATCTTGAGGTTGTCCTTGGGCGGGATCGGAGCATTGCGCGTCTGCGCCGCTGCATCGGCCTTTTGGAACGCGCCCCAACCCAGTGTCGCGAACGCACTCGCGATCACGGAGCGCCGGGAGACATCGGATGGTTGTTTGCAGGCATTCATATATCAGGCTCCACTGTAGTGCAGCCCGCATGGGCGTGCAAGCCTCACAGGACCGCGTCTTCGATTGTGCGAAGGCCGGCCGCGACATCGCCGCGCAGGTGGACGCGCAGCGCGCGCCGTCCGCGCTCAGCCAGCACGGCGAAGTCGCCCCGCGCCTGCGCCGCCTTCACCACGCCGAACGTATACTTGCGCCCGGGCACGGCGAGGTCCGCCGCATCATCCGCCGTGATCTGCAGGAACACTCCGGTGTTGGGGCCGCCTTTGTACGCCTGTCCGGTGGAGTGGAGGAAGCGCGGTCCAAACCCGGCGCAGGTGGCGACGCGCTTCGCATCGCGAACCCTTCGGCGGATGCGGGCCAGTGTGTCGGCGTGCGCGGCACTCATCTCTACGTAAGCCAGCAGCGCGAAGTAGTCGCCCGGCGCAAGGCGACCCAGATGCGCGCGAAGCCACGCGGCCAGTGAATCTCCTTCCGCAAGGTCCCGCAGCGCTGCCGCGTTCGTGCGGTCTGCAAACAGCAGGACCCCGCCGGCTTCGGTGAACGGTTCCTCCGCGGGCAAAGCCCCTGTCTGTTCGTAGGCCTCGGTGAGTTTCCTGGTGGCGATCTTGCTTGCCTCCACGTCCGGCTGATCGAATGGGTGAATGCCGAGGATCGCGCCCGCGACCGCAGTTGCGATTTCCCAGCGGAAAAACTCCTGTCCGAGATCGGCAGCAGCCGGGACCGAGATCCGCACCAGCGGATGGCCGGCCTGTTCGAGCGCCTGAACGGCGGCATCCTGGGCCGGCGCGGGAGCCGAATCAAGACGCAGATACACGAAGAGGCGGTCCTCTCCGTAGACGCCGGGATCGCCGAGCGGCTCCAGATCGACCGGGATGATGGCCTTGCCGTTCTTGCCGGTGGATTCGGCCACCAGTTGCTCGATCCAGGCGCCCAGACCGCTGATCCCGGGCGAGGCGACGAGCGTCAACTTGTCGCGCCCTTCGCGCGCGGCCGCTCCAAGCACCGCGCCCAGTACCACACCGGGATTCTCGCTCGCCGGCGACGCCGGGGAGCAGGCAGCCACCATCCGGTCCGTGGTCTGGAGAAAGTCCACGGGATCGATGCCGAGAATCGCCGCCGGAGTCATGCCGAAGTTCGACAGCGCGGAGTACCGGCCGCCGATCGCGGGAACCCCACGAACGACGCGCCGGAAACCCAGTTCCCTGGCCGTCCGCTCGAGCTGTGAGCCGGGGTCCGTAATCGCGATGAACTGCCGCCCCTCGGGGACGCGGCCGTAGAAGTACCGCATGAAGACGTCGGGCTCCAGCGTCGATCCGCTCTTGCTGGCAACGATGAACAGGGTCTCGTCGAGATTGACCGCGGCCTCGACCGCCCGTGCCTGCGCGGGATCGGTGGAGTCGAGGACGCGCAGTTCCGGATACCCGGTGGCATTGCCGAACGTGTGGGCCAGCACCTCGGGACACAGGCTCGACCCGCCCATTCCAAGCAGAACCGCGTGGCTGAAGCCGGCTTCCCGCGCGTCTTCAGCGATCTCACGCAAGTGCGCGGCATCGGCAAGTTGCTTCTCGACAATGTCGAGCCAGTCGAGCCAGCGGGCTTCGTCGCCGCCCGTCCAAAGCGACGCGTCCCGCCACCAGAGGCGCCGGACCTTCCCACCCGCCCGCCAGTCGTCGAGGATGACCTGAACCTGCTGTTCCAGTGGTTCCGGCAGCGTGCGCGCCTGGCGGTTCACCCGCTCCAGGTCAGCCGGGCGGCACTTCCGGTCGACCGCGTTCAGCAGTTTGTCGAACGCGTCGGCGAACAGGCGCACGCCGTCCCGCAGCAGGTCCGCCGTAATGGTGTCGAGTGAGACGCCGAGCGACTCCAGTTCGGCCAGGGCGGCCCGCGCCCCGTCCACATCTTCGGTCAGGCTGGCGCGCGGCTTGCCATGGTCGCGGTAGGCGTCATAGGTGGCGGGCGGAATCGTGTTGACCGTATCCTGGCCGATCAACTCGTCCACGTACAGCACGTCGGGCAGGCTCGGGTTCTTGGTGCTCGTGCTGGCCCAGAGCAAGCGCTGCGGATGCGCGCCGCGCGCGGCGAGCTCGCGCCATTCCGCGGTTTCGAGCAAGCCCAGGTAGACTTGGTAGGCGAGCTTGGCATTGGCGATCGCGATGCGGCTGGCGAGCGATTCGAGCTTGGCTTTGCGCTCGCCCGCTGCCGCGGAGGCCAGCTTTTCCACTGCCGCGTCGATACGGCTGACGAAGAAACTGGCGACGCTGGCGACCCGCCGCACGTCCCCGCCGGACGCCGCATACTTGGCCAGCGCGCGGATGTAGGCCCGCGCCACCTGCTCGTAGACATCGCGTGAAAAGAGCAACGTGACATTGATGTTGATGCCTTCGCTGAGAAGCTGCTCAATCGCCGGAATCCCTTCGGGAGTCGCGGGCACCTTCACCATCAGGTTGTCGCGCCCAACCGCCTTCCAGAGGCGGCGAGCTTCCTCGATCGTCGGCTGCGTGGAGTGCGCGAGGAACGGTGACACTTCGAGGCTGACGTACCCGTCGCGGCCCCCACTTGTGTCGTAGACGCCGCGCATGGCGTCGGCGGCGGCCTGAATATCGGGGATGGCAAGACTTTCGTACACAGCCATCGGCGCCATTCCACGGTCCTGCGCGTCCTTGAGGCTCGCGGCGTAGTCCTTGCTTCCGCCGATGGCCTTCTCGAATATCGCTGGATTTGACGTCATTCCGGCCAGGCCGTCGCGCCCGATCAATTGTTCGAGTTCGCCGTTGGTGACCAGATCGCGCCGGATGTAGTCCAGCCAGACAGACTGCCCGTATTCACGCAATTGTTGCAGTGGATTCATCGCTGTATTTCCGCCGGAACTTCCACTATACGACGGCGGTGAGGGCGCGTCGCGCGGCGAGCGCGTCGTCCGCGGCGGCTTCGGCGGTGGCGGCGAGCGCGGTCAGGTGTCCCATCTTGCGGCCCGGACGGGCGGCGAGTTTGCCGTAGAGATGCAGCTTGACGTTGGGAAACCGGCAGGCGGCGTCCCAGCGCGGCGTACCGCCGTTCCACAGGTCGCCGAGAAGATTCGCCATCGCGGCGGGACGCATCAGGTCGGTTGCCCCCAACGGCAGCCCGCAGACGGCGCGCAATTGCTGCTCGAACTGGCTGGTGACGCAGGCGTCGAACGTGAAGTGCCCGGAATTGTGAGGGCGCGGCGCGAGTTCATTGATCAGCAGGCGTCCCGAGCCGTCGAGAAAGAACTCCACACAGAGTACGCCCACCACCTCGAGCGATTCGAGGACCGCGCGCGCAATCGCACAAGCCTCCGCGGCAACCCGCGGTTCCACGGGCGCCGGGGCCAGCGTGAGATCGAGGATCCCATTCGAATGCGTATTCGCCACCGCGCCGTAGTCGGCGAGAGAACCGTCGAGCCCGCGCGCGGCCACCACGCTCAGTTCGCAGGCGAAATCGATCCGCTTCTCGAGCACAGCCTCGGCGCCGGCGAGCGCCTCCCACGCGGCAGCCGCGTCCTGCGGGCTGTTCAGCCGGGCCTGGCCCTTGCCGTCGTACCCGTAGCCCGCGGTCTTGAGGATGCAGGCGCCGCCGAGTTCCGCCAGCGCTGTGTCGAGGTCTCCGCGCGTCCTGACGTGGCGGAACGGAGCAACCGGGAAGCCGTGATCCGCGAGATAGGTCTTCTCCCGAAGGCGCTGTTGGGTGATGTGCAGAACGCGTCCGGCGGGGCGCACCGGGGCGAATTCGGCGGCCGCTTCGGCCGCGGCGGAGGATACGTTCTCGAACTCGAACGTCACGACTGAAACACCCGCGGCGAACCTGCGGACCGCTTCAAGGTCGCCGTAGTCGGCGCGCACTTCGATGTCTGCCACCTGGCCGGTCGGCGTGTCGGCATCGGGAGAAAGGGTATGGACGCGGTAGCCCATGCGCCGGGCTGCGATGGCGAACATGCGGCCCAACTGGCCGCTGCCCAGAACTCCGACGACGGCGCCCGGTTCGATCACGTGATTCACGGCAAAGTATCGTTCAGGACCTGCTGCGTCTGTTCTTCGCGGAAGCGGCGTAGGGCCTCCCGCAGGGCGGGTCGCGATGCGCCGAGAACAGCGACGGCCAAAAGTGCCGCGTTACGGGCGCCGGCGGGTCCGATGGCGAGGGTCCCCACCGGCACGCCTCCAGGCATCTGCACGATGGAGAGCAGCGAGTCCATTCCTTTCAGTGCGCGCGACTCGACCGGCACGCCCAGCACCGGAACAATCGTCTGCGCCGCGACCATGCCAGGCAGGTGCGCCGCGCCCCCCGCTCCGGCGATGATCACTTCAAGCCCGCGCGACTCCGCGGCTGCGGCGTACTCGGCCAACCGGCCAGGCGTCCGGTGTGCCGAGACAATGCGGCACTCATGGGGAACAGCGAACCGGGCAAGCGTTTCGCTGGCGTGACGCATTGTCTCCCAGTCCGACCTGCTGCCCATGATCACGCCCACGAGCGGGGGCGCTTCCGGCGTCACTTACTGTCCCTGGGCCAGCGAAAAGCCTTGCTTGCCGTCGTAGTTGCGCAGCATTTCCGTCTTCGCGACGGAGATGCCCGCGGCCATCACGCGGCCCACCTGCGCCAGCGTCTGTTCCTGGCTCACCGGGGCGCCGCCCGCCGCCATGAACCGGCAGCGGAAACTATCCGTGCAGTAGGTTTCCGCCATTCCGTCAGGCCACACCTTCACACCACGGTTCGACATCATGAGCAAGGACAGTCCATCGCCTGCCAGCGCGGAGAGCTTCTCTCCGAGCGAGTTTGGGTTCGCCTCCGGCCAGTCCACGTAGATATCGATACCGACGAGGTCGATCGTGGCGCCATGTCGCAGTGTTCCCGTCGGGACCGGCTTCCGCTCCGCGGTCGAGTAGGCGGCGGGCTTCAGCTTCTCCGGCTTCTGGCCCAGGTGCGCCACCACCGCCTGTGCGAACTCCTTCGTGCCGACCTTCTGCTTGCTGATCCCTTCCTTAAACATGTCATAGGTATGGATCCCGTTCTCGATTGTCTTTAGCCACGCGTTATGCACGCGCGCGGCGACGTCGGCCTGGCCGATGTGAACCAGCATCAGGACGGAGCCGAGGAACAGCCCCGACGGGTTGGCGAGATTCTGTCCCGCGCGCCGCGGCGCCGAGCCGTGGATCGCTTCGAACATCGCGCCGTGCTCTCCGATATTTGCCGAACCCGCCAGACCGACCGAACCCGCGATCTGCGCTGCTACGTCGGAGAGTATGTCGCCGTACAGATTCGGCATGACCACAACATCGAACGCCTCGGGTGTGTCGGCCAGCTTTGCCGCGCCGATGTCGACGATCCAGTGCTCATTCTCGAGGTCCCCGTACTCGGCAGCGATCTCGTCGAAGATCTTGTGGAAGAGACCATCGGTCATCTTCATGATGTTGTCCTTGGTGAAGCAGGTGACCTTCTTCCTGCCATTGGTGCGCGCGTATTCGAACGCGTACCGGACGATCTTTTCGCAACCGGGCCGGCTGAACAGCTTCAGACACTGGACGACGTTCTCGCTGATCTGATACTCAATGCCCGCGTAGAGATCTTCCTCGTTCTCACGGACAATCACGACGTCCATCGTCGGGTGTTTGGTTTTGACGTACGGATGGTAGGAGACGCAGGGCCGCACGTTGGCAAATAGCCCGAGCGCCTTGCGGCAGGTGACATTGAGGCTCTTGAAGCCGCCGCCCTGCGGGGTCGTGATGGGCGCCTTGAGAAAGACCTTGGTCCGGCGCAGGGATTCCCAGGAACTGGGCTCAATGCCGGCCGAGTTACCAGCCAGGTAGACCTTCTCGCCAATCTCGATCGTCTCGATATCGAGAGCGGCGCCACCCTCCTTGAGGATGTGCAGCGTGGCGTCCATGATTTCCGGGCCGATGCCGTCGCCGTGGGCGACCGTGATGGGGACTTTGGTAGGCATAAGGAACCTCTCACAATACTAGCTGTCAGCAAGCGCGCGCAACCTCACGCGGATTGAAGAATTTGTTCTTGCTCGCAAGGCCACGCCGGAGTTAGGATGAAAGCATCACTGGGAAAGGAGGTGGTCCAGTCAATATGAATGACAGTACACTGCGCGAGGTGGCCGACTGCTGAGTCGACCGTTCGAACGCTGACGATCCCGTCCAGTGTTTCGGGATCAAGTTCCTGTGAATCGGCTGCCTCGGCGCGATTCTGGTGCTAGAGCCCGCGGGAGGAAACTCCCAACCGGCTACCGCCCCCATCCGGATTCACGTCCGGATGGGGGTTTCGATTTTGTGCTACTCTACGGACTGGCGCGGAGTCCGCGCTAGCCCTCCGAAGGGATCGTACGTTCTCATGAAAGCTGGCATTCATCCCGCCTACAACGAAATCAGTGTGATTTGCGCCTGCGGCGCCACCTTCCGGACCAGTTCGACGCACAAAGGCGACATCCGCGTGGAAATCTGCTCCTCCTGCCATCCGTTCTTCACGGGCAAGCAGAAGCTGATCGATACCGCCGGGCGCGTGGACAAGTTTGAGCGGAAGTACGCCGCGATGCGCGGCAACAGGCAAAAGGCCTAAGCTCCTCAGCAGCCGGAGTGGCTCTTGCGCCGCTCTTCCCGTTCACGTTGGAGCTTGTGGAACGCCTCGCGCTGCTCAGGCTCCAGCATTTCCAGAATCCGGCGGGTCTGGTCAGCCTGGATTGCTTCCATTTCGGGTTTCTTCGAACGGTTCAACGCGCGGTACCGCTCCCGGGTCGCGTCCAGGATCTCTTCGAGCTCCGCGAGTTGGGCGGCGTTCAGACCGAGACGCGCGCGTCTCTTCGATGTACCGCTGCCGATACTCGTCGTGGCGGCTCGGCCCCTTGACCGTCGCGGAGACGAGGAACCGCTGCGAGAGGGCTCCGACAGCCGCACCGCTGCCGAAGATCAACAAGGCGTAAAACAGGGCGGCCAGACGGGACTTCATAGCAGATCCAGATCGCTCTCCACTTCGGGCCGGCCGAGCAAGCCGAGGGCGGCGGCTTCCGTCGCCTGCTCGTCCGCCAGTACTTCGACATACGTAGACTGGTAGACGGGAGAGGTCATCCGCTCGTTAAGCGGGCCGAAAAGAAACGCCGCCATGGCCAAAGTCACCACCGCGCCTACCGTCGCGAACGCGCGCGCGAGGCGCCGAAAACGCACCGACGGCTGCTGGTGTTCCTCGATCCGGCGCCAAAGCGCCGGCATGAAGTTGCGGCCGGCTTCTGGCTCGGGACAGGCGTCGCGGTAGGCGGCGAACAGCGCATCGAGCCGCTCATCGCCGGAGAGATCGGAAACTGGTCGATCGCTCATGCGGTTCCTCCACTTGGGCCGGACTTGGGATCTTTGAGGGATTTTAACACTCGTTGGCGTGCCCGGTACAGGCGAACTTTGAGCGCATTCTCGTTCGCGCCGTAGATCTTCTCCAATTCTTTCAACGAGAGACCCTCAACCTCTTTCAGGATAAGCAGAATCCTGTCTTCTTCGGAAACCCCCCCGAGGACTTCCTCCATCCGCTCCCGGATCTCCTGGCGCCTCCTCTCTTCGAGGCCCGCCTTCTCTCCGGCGGCGGCGTCCGCCATCACTACATGCTCTTCGGACAGGTCCGCCATCCGCGATTCCTGCCGTCTCCGCTGCTTCCGCAGGTAGTCATAGGACGCATTGACAATCAGGCGATAAAGCCAGGGTTCAAAGACCTCCGCCGTCCTGAGCTGATCCAGCGAAAAATACAGCCGGAGGAACACTTCCTGAGCCACATCTTCGACATCCTCCGGCTTGGCGATCAGTCGGGCGATCGTGCCCAGAATCCGTTTCCGGTAGGCCTGTACCACCTGACTGAAGGCGGCATCATCGCCCTTCTGGGCCCGCTGAATCACTCTGAAATCGACCAGCATCCCGCTCCCGCGGCGCCGGCCGGATTCTGTCTCCTGAATAGGCGCACCGGCAATATGACAGGTTACAACAGGACCGTCCCGCTTGATACCATTGTCCTCTATGGCACTGCGCAGGGCCCTGATCACGGGCATCACGGGGCAGGACGGCTCCTACCTGGCGGAACTCCTCCTGAACAAGGGCTACGAGGTCCACGGGCTCGTGCGGCGAGTGGCATTGGAGGACCCGGAGCACCGCCTGGGCCGAATCGTGCATTTGCGTGACCGCCTGACGCTGCACGCCGGGTCGCTCGAAAGCTATGCCAGCCTCCACCAGGTGGTCAACCGCATCCACCCGGACGAGTGTTACCACCTGGCCGCGCAGAGCTTCGTCAGCTACTCTTTTGACGACGAGTTCTCCACGTTCAATACGAATATCAACGGGACGCACTACCTGCTTGCCGTGCTCAAGAACATCGCGCCCGACTGCCGGTTCTACTTCGCCGGATCGAGCGAGATGTTCGGCAAGGCGGACGAAGTCCCGCAGAATGAGCGCACCCGTTTCCATCCCCGGTCGGCGTATGGCATCAGCAAGGTGGCGGGCTTCGAATTGACGCGCAACTACCGGGAAGCCTACAGCTTTCATGCCTCGAGCGGGATTCTGTTCAACCACGAGTCGCCGCGGCGGGGCTACGAATTCGTCACGCGAAAGATTACGTCCGGGGTGGCCCGCATCGCCGCCGGACAAGCCACTGAACTGCGTCTGGGGAATCTCGACGCCAAGCGTGACTGGGGCCACGCGCGCGAGTACGTGGAGGCGATGTGGCTGATGCTGCAGCAACCGGAGCCCGCTGACTACGTCGTGGCCACCGGCGAGACGCACTCGGTCCGTGAGTTTGTGTCTCTCGCGTTCCGCCATGCCGGGCTGGACTATGAAGACTACGTCGTGATCGACCCGGCGCTGTACCGCCCGGCGGAAGTGAACGTGCTCCTTGGCGACGCCAGCGCCGCCAGGCATATGCTCGGCTGGGAGCACCGGTCCACGTTCGAGGAGCTGGTGCGGGAAATGGTGGAGGCGGACTGCCGCGCCCTGGGTGTCGGAATCGCCGCCGCTCCGGCCTGATTCGTATAATGAGAAGCGATTTTCCAAGGAGGAAACGATGAGCGAGACTGCCAAGCGCCGGGACTTCATTAAGTCCGCCGGCGCCGCCGCCGCGGTGGCCGGATTCACAATTCTGCGACCTTCCGCTGTGCGCGGCTCCCAGGCCAATTCGGCCTTGACCGTGGGCCTTGTCGGGGCGGGACGCCGCGGCTCGTACGTCGCCGGCCTGTTCGCCAAGAACGAATTCGCCCGCGTCAGCCAGATCTGCGATATCTACGACGACCAGATCGCGGAAGCCAGCAAGCGCTTCTCCGGCGCCAGGACGTTCAAGAATATCGACGATTTGCTCGCGAGCGACGTCGATGCCGTCCTGATCGCGACGCCGCCGTACCTCCACCCGGAGCACTTCGAGAAGGCCGTCAAGGCGCGAAAGCACATCTTCATGGAAAAGCCGGCCGCGGTCGATGCCGCCGGGTGCCGCCGGGTGATGGAGGCCGCCCGCCGCGCCGACAAGACCAGGCGCATCACCGTCGACTACCAGCAGCGCTACGGCAAGGACTACAGGCGGGCCTACGAGATTGTGAAGTCGGGTCAACTGGGTGCGATTCGCACGATCCGCGCGGCCTGGATCGGGGGCGGCCTGCCGGTCCGGAAAGGGCATCCGCAGAGTGAAGAGAGGGTCCGCAACTGGCTCTTCTACCGGGAACTGTCGGGCGATATCCTCGTCGAGCAGAACTGCCACAATCTCGACGTCGTCAACTGGTTCACCGGCAAGCATCCGGTGCGCGCCTTCGGCTACGGCGGCCGGGCCGTGCGCAAGGACATCGGCGACATCATGGACAACCTCGCCGCCACCTACATCTTCGACGACGGCATGGTGTTCAGCTATGCCGCCAACCAGATTTCGGTCGGCTTCCGCGACGTTTCCGAGACGTTCATGTGCGAGAAGGGAAGCGTCACGACCTCCCGCCAGGGCTACACGATTCACCGCTCGAGTGAGCGCGGCGCGCAGCCGGAGGTCGTCCAGACCCAGGGCGACATCACGCAGGACGCCGTCAACGAGTTCGTGGAAGGCGCCCGGACCGGCAAGATCGAGAACGCCGGTGTGAGCGCGGCTGAGAGCACGCTCGTGGCGATCATGGCGCGGGAGGCGATCTACGCCGGCCGGGAATTGACATGGGACGGCGTGATGCGCATGTGAGAACCGCGCTTTCGTGGCTGCTCCTTGCTCTGCCGGCCGCGGCCGGGGATGCGATCGACGCCTGGCGGCGGGACATCGCCGCGCCCGTCGTGATCGTTCGCGTCGAGGCGGGGGTTCGTGCGGATCCGGACGAGCCGGTTCTCGGCGGATATCTCGCCAATCCCGCGTTCCGCCGCGAACTGGACGCCGCTCACGCCCTGACGTTGAACCATGAGGATGCCTCCGGAAAGCGGCACTTCATCCTGCTCAACGCGGCGCGCTCCGCCGAATGGCGGTTCGCGGAAGAAGAACTGCTCGGACATGAGCTGGGCCACGTCTGGCTGGCCGCGCGGGGCTTCGACGCACCCGTATTTGCCCCCGGGCCGCTGGCGTGTCTTGCCGTGCACGCCGGCGACATCCCGCAGCACGTGCTGATCCGCCGGGAGATGAGGCGCCGGGGCATTGGCGGCGACCGCTACCAGATCCGCAATCTCGATGCGACTCTGGCCGCGCTCGAATCCGGGACACTCCCGGAACTTGCGCCGTGCCAGCGGCTCCAGTTTCTCAGCCAGTGGCTCGACATGCGGCTCAGTCTTCCGGAGTCCGCCTGGCCGGATTGGCGCCGCTTTGACCGGGCGGCGGCGGACCGGTATCCCGATTTGGCCCGCCATGCCACAGCGCTTGAGGGGCTGGTCCGGGGCGCCCGGTTGTCCCGCCGCGACGGCTATCTCCACGCGCTCCGCCTGGTGCGTCAGCGGCTGGAGACGGCCCTTGCTCAACGCGCGGATATGGTACTATTCGGAAGGCAATCCTCCCGCCAGTATCCATGAATTTCCGCTCGCTGTTCAGCCTCATGTCGTCGGATCTTGCGATCGACCTCGGCACCGCCAATACTCTGGTCTATGCCAAAGGCAAGGGCATCGTCGTGAACGAGCCATCGATCGTGGCTATCAACAAGAACACCGGCGAGGTCGAGGCTGTGGGCCGAGAGGCTAAGGAGATGCTGGGGCGCACGCCCGGGAACATCGTCGCTATCAAGCCGATGAAGGACGGCGTCATCGCCGACTTCAAGGTCACTGAGCGCATGCTGAATTATTTCATTCAGAAAGCGCACAATCGCAAGGTGCTGGTCCATCCGCGGATCGTGATCGGGGTGCCGAGCGAGATCACACAGGTCGAGAAGCGCGCCGTGATGGATTCGGCTTACCGCGCCAAGGCAAGCGAGGTGCACCTGGTGGAGCAGGCGATGGTGGCGGCGATCGGCGCCGGACTGCCGATCACCGAACCCTCGGGCAACATGGTGGTCGACATCGGCGGCGGCACCACGGACGTCGCCGTCATCTCGCTCTCGGGCATCGTCTATTCGCGCTCGGTACGGGTGGCCGGCAACGAGATGGACGACGCCATCATGCAGTACCTGAAGCGCAAGTACAACCTGCTGATCGGCGAGCGGACGGCGGAGGCGATCAAGATCGAGATCGGCTCGGCCTATCCCCTGGATAAGCCGCTCACCATGGAGATCAAGGGCCGCAACCTGATCGAGGGCGTCCCGAAGACGATCACCATCGACGACAGCGAAATTCGCGAGGCGCTTTCGGAATGCGTCGCGACCATCATGAACGCCATTCGCGTGGCGCTCGAGCGCACGCCGCCGGAGTTGAGCGCAGACATCAGCGACCGCGGCATCGTGCTGACCGGCGGCGGGGCGCTGATCAAGAACCTCGACAAGCGCATCCGCGAGGAAACCGGCCTGCCGGTTTCGATCGCCGACGACCCACTGGCGTCGGTCGTGCTCGGCACGGGTCGGATGCTGAGTGACTTCAAGCTGCTGCGCAAGATCTCGATAGACTGAGAGCAAGGGCAAGGCGCCCGGGCCGCCGATGGATTCGTTGCTGAACCGCTACCGCAACATCAGCTTCCTGTTGCTGATGATCCTGGCGCAACTGCTGCTGCTCGCCTACCAGGTCCGGAGCAACCAGGACGTCCGCCTGATCCGCGTGTGGGCGGTGACCGCGGTCACTCCAATGGCAAAGGCGATCGAGGCGACGCGCAGTTCGGTGGCCTCCTTTTACCGCAACTACATCTCGCTGCGGGACATTCGCGCCGAGCACTTGCAGTTGCGGGACGAAGTGGGGCGGCTGAAGATGGAGAACCAGTTCCTGCGCTCCGAACTGGCCACCGCGGACCGGGCCGGCGCATTGACCGCGTTCCAGAAGCGCTCCCAGTCGCGAACCGTAGCAGCACGCGTTCTGGCCGCAGGCGCCGGGACCTCCTCCCGTATCGTTCATGTGGACCGCGGCGCCGGCGACGGCGTCCAGAAGGGCATGGCGGTGGTCACGCCCGACGGTATCGTCGGGAAGGTCATCGCCGTGTTCCCGACCGCGTCGCAGGTGATCCTGATCACCGACCCAAGCTTCGCCGCCGGTGTGATCTCGCAGCGGCACCGGGTGCGGGGCACGCTGAAGGGGCAGGGCTTCGGGACCTGCAAAATAGACTTCGTTCAGTCTGAAGAGAAAGTCGATGTCGGCGAGTGGTTCTATACCTCCGGGGACGACCTGGTCTTTCCAAAGGGTATGCCCGTCGGGCAGGTCCGCATCGTGAACGAGAAGTCGCCGTTTCTGGAGATCGTCATCGAGCCGAGCGGCTTCCAGCATGGATTGGAAGAAGTGCTTATCGTCCTCGAAGGAGTGCACGGTCCCCTGCCGGAACAGCCTGTACAGACCGGTATCTACCTGGGTACGGCCCCTCCCGAGGATCCGGGTGCCATCGGGGAAGCCGCCTCGCGGGGGCTGCGCACCGATGCGGACCGGCTACGCGAACGCTACCGGGCGATCGGAGACGCGCAAGGGCACGCATTCGGGGAAGGTGGGCCGGGCGCTCGTCCTCCGGACTTCAACCTGCCCGGGACAAGCCCGCGGCCGGCGACCCCGCCTGCCGAGGCGCCACCGGCGGAAGCCATTTCCCTCCCATGAGCTACTCCACCGAGAGGCTGCTGCTGGGGAGCCAGCGTGAGAGCACCGTCTACACCTTCCGCCCGTGGACCCTCGTGCTGGTGCCGCTCGTCTCGATCCTGCTGCAGGTCTACCTTCCGCTGTTTTTCCAGTTTCTGGCGTACCTTGAGCTTCCGCTGCTCGTGACCGTGTACTTCTCGCTGATGCGCCGCAGTCCGGTCGCGGGCACTCTGATTGGCGCACTGATCGGCATTGCCCAGGACTCGCTGTCGAAGAACCCTCTCGGCCTGTACGGCATCGTCAAGACCCTGGTCGGCTACTTCGCCGCTTCGGTCGCTTTGCGGTTCGACGTGGACCACGGGTTCATTCGGGCGCTGCTCGGATTCTTTTTCTTCTACTTTCATCAGGTAGTATTTTGGGCGCTGTCGCAGGGACTCCTCGGGCTGCAAACGGGCTTCGACGCCAAGCGCACGGCCATCCTTGGCATCCTCAACGCCGCGGTGGCGGTTTCCGTTTTTCGTTTTTTGGATAGACTAAGGGAGAGGAGTTAGGTCCTCCCCCTAGACGTGCGCCCTTTGCTCGAAGAACCCGATCAGGACGGACGGGTTCCGGACCGGCCGCTGCTGCGCGACGACCCGAAGTTTGCCAGCGGCAAGATCGCGTTCTTTCAGTACTTCGCGGTGGCTGTGTTCCTGTTTCTTGTCACCGGATACTGGGACCTCCAGGTCCGCAATCCTGACTTCTACAACCAGCGCGCGGAACGGAATCGGGTGAAGAGCCTTCCGATCCTGGCGCCGCGAGGCAAGATTCTGGACCGCGACGGCCGGATCATCGTCGATAATCACTCCTCGTTCAGCCTGATCCTGTCCCGCGAGAATCTCCGCCAGGAAAATCTCGACCCCATTGCGCAGGGCTTGAACCTCGACTACGACGAACTGCTCGAACGCCTCCGCCGCTTCGACCGCAGCCGCCCCCGCTACGAACCTATCCGGATCAAGGAAGAGCTGACGCGGGCCGAACTGGCGTTTGTCGAAGCGCACCGTGACGAGGAATTCTTCCCGGAGATGGAAGTGATCCACGCCCAGCGCCGCCTCTACCCGCGGGACCAGTTGGCGGCACACCTGATCGGCTACACGGGTGAGATCAGCGAAGCCGAGCTGGACATGGCGGAGTTCGCTGCGTATGACCAGGGCGACATCGTCGGGAAGGCCGGGCTGGAGCGCCAATACAACGACTGGCTGCGCGGAATCGACGGGCAGCGCCAGGTCGTCGTCGACAATCTCGGCCGTGAGCATGGGGCCAAAGTGCTCAAGGAAGCAATCCCGGGGCGGAACCTGCACCTCACGATCGATCTCGATCTTCAAGTTGTGGCGGAACTGGGGCTCGAAGGGCGCAAGGGCGCCGTCGTGGCTCTGGACCCGCGCACGGGCGAGATCCTGGCAATGGTCAGCCGGCCGGCTTACGACCCGAACAAATTCGCGGTTCGGATCCGGTCCGCGGACTGGCGGGATCTCGTGCAGAACCCGGACCATCCTCTGCTGAACCGGGCCATCCAGGCGCAACTGGCGCCCGGTTCGACGTTCAAGCCGATTGTGGCATTGGCCGGCCTCGAATCCGGGCTGATCGACCCGGGCATGACAACGCACTGCTCGGGGGGAGCGTCGTTCTACGGCCACTACCACCGCTGCCACAAGCGGGGCGGGCACGGCACGATGGGCTTTTACGGCGGGATGGCGCAGTCCTGCGACGTGTTCTTTTACAACGTGGGAAACCGCATCGGCGTCGACCGGATCGCGTTCTATTCGGAGATGGCGGGCCTGGGGCAGAAGACCGGGATCGATCTGCCGCAGGAGCGCGAAGGTGTCGTGCCTTCGACACGCTGGAAGGTCCGCCGCTTCCGGGAGAAGTGGTATCCGGGCGAGACGATTTCCGTGGCGATCGGACAAGGCGCGCTCACGGTGACCCCGCTACAGTTGGCGCACGCCATCGGGGGGCTCGTGATGCGTGGCGTGTGGCACCAGCCGCGTGTGTCCAAAGAGGCCAAAGTCGGACAGCCCCGCGTGTGGAGCCTCCAGGAAGACAATGTCCGCCGCATCATGGACGGCCTCTATGCCGTGGTGAACGATGGGGGTACGGGTGGACGCGCGCGAATCCCCGGGATCGAGGTTTCCGGCAAGACCGGGACGGCGCAGGTCGTCTCGAACCAGTTCATTCAATCGAGCAAGCAGGGTCACCTGTACAAGGACAATGCGTGGTTCTTCGGCTATGCCCCGCGCGAACATCCGGAAATCGTGGTTGTCGCCCTGCTCGAAGGCGGCGAGCACGGCTATCTGGCCGCGCCCATCGTCCGCGACGTCATCAAGGTCCACTTCGACAAGAAGTCCCGCCAGAAACGCAGCCAGCCGCAGACGTTCACGCGCAACTTGCCGCCCGCGGGCGCGGCGGCGACAATAGAGTAACCGGATGGCGCATTACCTCTCCGCGCGCGACCTCGACTGGGCACTGATCATCATCACGGTCGTCATCTGCGCGCTTGGCATCCTGCAGATCTACAGCGCCACCCATGACACAAAATGGGACGATGCCTGGTGGAAGCAGATCGCTTTCGTCGTGATCGGCCTCGTCCTGATGGCGATCATCGCGTCCATCGACTACCACTCGCTGATGGGGCAGGTGCCGATCCTCTATCTGGCGGGGCTGGTGCTGCTGCTGGCCGTCCTGCTGATCGGCACGAAAGTCTTTGGCAGCCGGCGCTGGATCCCGGTCCTTGGCTTCACCTTTCAAGTTTCAGAATTTGTTAAGCTTATGCTCATACTCCTGGCGGCGCGGTTCCTTACGGAGATGAGGAGCGAGACGCTGGAGTTGGCCGATTTGCTCAGATTGGGGGGGCTCTTCGCTCTCCCGATGGTTCTGGTGATGCGGCAGCCCGATCTCGGGACATCGCTGTGTTACCTCCCCATTCTGGCTAGCGGCGTCTTCCTGGCCGGCCTTCGGTGGAAGTACGTCCTGGCGATCGCGCTCGTGGCCATTGTGATCCTCTGGCCCGGCTATTACATGTTGAAGGACTATCAGAAGGCCCGGTTGGCGAGCTTTCTGGATCCGGACCTCGATCCGCAGGGAAAGGGGTACCAGGTGATTCAGTCCAAGATCGCCGTGGGCGCCGGCGGGATGTGGGGTCAGGGCGTGACGCGGGGGACGCAGACGCAGTTGCGGTTCCTTCCCGTGGCGCATACGGATTTTATCTTCTCGGCCTTCGCCGAGGAACATGGTTTCGTTGGGGTTGTTGCGGTTCTCGCGTTGTATTTTATGTTGCTCATGCAGATTGTGCAGAATGCACAAACGGCGCCCGACCGGGCTGGGATGTACATCTGTATGGGTGTAGGGGCCTTGCTGTTATTTCACCTGTTGGTGAACGTGGGGATGGTGGTCGGCCGTATGCCGGTCACCGGGATTCCCCTGCCGCTGATGAGTGCGGGCGGTTCCAACACGCTTTCGACGTTCATGATGTTGGGGCTGGTCAACAACGTTCGTCTGCGGCGGTTTGTGAATTAGTTTGAGTTTTCCGCCGGGTGGCGGCGCTACTGCGCGCCCGGTGTTTCGTGAATCGAATTGAGCTGTTGGGAGCCGGAAGACTCTCAGACGCAGCGAACGGAATCGGAATCCGCCGGACGAAGGCGTGGTTCCCCGGCAGGCCAGGTGTTGCAGGATGCTCGTACTCCGCCTGGTCCGTCCGCGTGAGCTTCGGTGCTGGCGCCTCCAGGCGCTTTTCGTTCTGAGCCGGACTTCGACATTCGAAGTTCCGCTGCCGCCTGCCTTCCTCTCCGGCGACCACGGGAGGTTTACATGTCGAAGGAGATGGTTGTCGCTTCCAATCGCCACGAGTTACGCGTGGCCATCGTGGAGGACGAACAACTGGTCGAGATTTATTACCAGAGAGCCCAGGAATACTCGCTGGCGGGGAGCATCCACAAGGGCCGGGTCACGCGGGTTCTGCCGGGGATGCAGTCCGCCTTTGTCGACATCGGTCTGGAGAGGGACGCGTTCCTCTACGTATCGGATTTCTTCGAAGAGAACGAAGAGTTCGACGACCGGGCGCCGTCCGGACGCAACGGAAGGCAGGAACGCGCCGCGGCGCCTCCGCCGCCCCCAGCGCCTGCCTTGGCCGCCGCGGAACCGGAGGCCGCCGCTCCGTCCGCTGCTCCAGCGTCGGCGGAGTCCAGCCTGGGTGACCGCGACCGCCGGGGGCGCCGGTCGCGCCGGCGTCGTGGGAAGTCCAGGGGCTTTCCGGAATCGAAGTACGCCTCCTCGGACGCGACCGGGGAAACCGAGCCTGAGCCCCCCGCAGTGACTGCCGAAGAGCCCTCCCGGTCCGCCGCCGAAGAGGACGATTTCTCGATCCTGCCCGGCGAGTCGCTCCGGAAGTACCACCGCGGCGCGTCGGACGACGTTCCCGGGGAGACCCCGGAGAACGAGGATAGCCCCGAGGAGGAAGCAGCCGAGGTCGCCCGGGCCATCGCCGAAGCGGTCGAAGAAATGGAGGCCGAGGAGGCCGAGGAGGCGGAGGAAGCTCCCGCACCGGAAGAACAACCGGAAGAAGAGGCGGAACCCGAGGCCTTCGAAGAAGCCGTGCCAGCGGAGCTTCTTGCGGAAGCCGAGGCGGTGTCCGAGGAAGAATCCGAGGAAGACGAACAAGCGCCGGAAGAAGAAATTCCAGCCGAAGTGGTTGACGCCACCGACGCGGCCGAGACCCCGGTTGAGCCGGTCGAAGACGAGGGCCCGGAACCGGCCCGGATCCCCACCAGCCTCACCGCCACCCTGCGGGAGCAGGGGAAGAGCTATCTCCAGCGCGTCTCGCGGCGGAACCGGCGCCGGGGACGCGGTGCTCCTCCGGCCGAAGAACGCACCGCCGAACCGCCGGCAGCCGAGCCCGCCGCCGAAACCCGGAGCGCGCCTGTGCCCCGCGGCGAATCCCGCAAGCCCGAGCGCCAGGAGCGCGAGCGTCCACCGCAGCCGCAGATCAGCGATCTGCTCAAGGAAGGCCAGGAGATCATCGTCCAGATCGCCAAAGAGCCCATCGGCCAGAAGGGCGCCCGCATCACCTCCTACGTCGCCTTGCCGGGCCGCTACGTCGTCTACATGCCGACCGTGGAGCACGTCGGGGTCTCGCGGAAGATCGGTTCCGACGAAGAGCGCGACCGGCTGAAGCGCATCCTGCACACCCATCGCGCCGGCATTTCCGGCGGGTTCATCATGCGGACGGCGGGCGAGGGACGCACCGAACAGGAACTGCGCGATGACATGCACTTCCTCTACAACCTCTGGCTCGATATCCGCCAGAAGGCCGAGAAGCGCAAGGCTCCCGCCCTCATGCATCAGGATCTCGATGTTGTCCAGCGAGTGCTGCGTGACCAGTTGACGCCGCAGTTCAAGAACATCTGGGTCGATTCCGAAGAGGTCTACGCTAATGTCGTGGGCTTCGTCGAGCGCTTCCAGCCGTCGCTTGTGAACCGCGTCCGGCTGTACACTCGGTCCACGCCGATCTTCGATGCCTTCAATATCACCTCCGAACTCGAGAAGGCGCTCCGGCCGAAGGTCTGGCTGAAGAGTGGCGGCTACATCGTGATCAACCAGACCGAGGCACTGGTCGCGATCGATATCAACACCGGCAAGTTCGTTGGGAAATCCAATCGCCTCGAAGATACGATCGTCAAGACGAATACCGATGCAATCAAGGAGATCGTCCGGCAGATCCGCCTGCGCGATCTTGGCGGCATCATCGTGGTCGACTTCATCGACATGGATGAGCGCAAGAACCGCCAGAAGGTGATGCAGGTGCTCGAAGAGGCCATGCGGGCTGACCGTGCCCCGTACAAGATCCTGCAGTTTAACGACTTCGGCCTCGTCGCGATCACGCGCAAGCGTGTCAAACAGAGCCTCGAACGGACTCTTTGCTCGCCGTGCCCCTACTGCGAAGGCGCGGGGTACGTGAAGAGCGAACAGACGGTGATCGGCGAGATCATCGAAGAGGCGCACAAGATGGCCAAGGCGGTGGACACGCCGGACGTGATGCTGCGCGTGAGCCCCGGCGTCGCCAAGATCCTCAAGTCTCACGAAACCAGCTATCTCGAGGAGCTCGAGGAGATCCTGGGCCGCCCCGTGCTGGTGAAGAGCGACCCTGTCCTGCACCAGGAGAAGTTCGACCTAGGGTAGGCCGAGAAACTTCCCGATTCCATCGCGGCGGGCCCGGAACTGCACTTCGGTGCGTCCGGCCCGCCCTGTTTTTTTGTCCGCCTCCATCGCGTAATCGTACAGGTTGCGGAACTCCGCCAGCCGCAGCGGCCGCCCGGCTGTATCCACAGGGTTCACCCAGGTCACGCGGCGGGGCGCAAGCGCCGCGGTCAACTCGTCGAGATCGTAACGGGTGAGGACGCCGGGGATGGCGATCTCGTACAGGTGCCGGTGGATCGGCCGCTCGACCGCAAGGCGGAACAGCGCCGGGGTCTGTTGGACGGCGAGGCGTCCGATGCGTTCGTCGATAACCGCGGCGTGGAGCAGGTAGACACCCGCAAGTCCGTTGCCCAGGCCCGCAATGCGTGCCGGGTCGACATCGCCGCGCGACGCGAGATAGTCGACCGCGTGGAGGATGTCGCTGGCGCGCATTCCGGTGAGAGTCTTGGCGACCAGTGTCGCGCGGAAGGCCAGTTGGAAATCGCCGACCAGAGTGTTCGCCGCCACCGGTTCGGTTTCGGGAGTCCCACGGGGTTGAATGGCCAGCACCACCGCGCCGGCGCGCGCAAGCTGATCGAGATCGCCGCCAGGCGCCACCTGGGCGGACTTGGGCCGTGCATCCGTCACGACGACGGCAGGTTTCCGTCCGCTCGCGTGAGGCGCCAGCAGGACTCCGGTCACGTAGACGCCTTCGTCCACGGGGAAGGACAAGAGGTGCAGGGCGTAGGTTCCGCGGTCCGTGGTTTCGTGGATCGTGACGCGCGGCGGCGTCTGCCCCGGTTGCCCTTCGATTCCGGCCGCTTCGCGGATGTCGCGGCGCAGTCTCTGCCGCAGAGCGGCCACGTCGCTCTCTCCCCCGATGGGCGCCCTCTTCGGCATCATTGCCGCAGCGCGGGTACGGTTCAAGGTGAACACGGTTTCGCTTTGCAGGGAGTCGTTGACCTGCCCGGTCCTGGTTACGAGCAGTGTCTCAGGCAGATCGAGTTCGACCGGCGCTTCCTTCGGATCTCCTTCGCCGTTCCGAAGGTGGCGCAGGAAGAATCCGGTGACGGTCTCGCGCGTCGGCAGGGGAACGCCGTGCGGACCCGGCCCGATGAACCATTCCACCCGGTCCGCCGCGCCAAACAGGCTGTAGAATCGTTTGGCTTCCTCGTAGGTCTGGCGGGCGCCTTCGAGGGGGAAGAAATCGTCGATCGTCGAAGCGATGAGCCATGGCTTCGGCGCGAACAGCGCGACGTAGTCGCCGATGTTGAGTCCTTCGCTCAGGAACCAGTGAAAGCTCTGCTCGCCGTCCTGCGGTCCGAGCTTTTCGAGCAACTGCTCCCAACTGGTGATGTAGCAGGCGGGCGCGGCGGCCTTCACGCGAGGGTCGAGCGCGGCGATGTAGGTGGTGAGCGTCCCGCCGCCGGAGCAGCCCGTGCAGCCGATGCGTTCGGGATCCACGTCCTGCCTAGAAACCAGGTAGTCGATGCCGCGGATGCCATCCCAGACGCGGTAGCGCGCCACGTTCTCGCCGATTAGCGTGGTGTGCCCGTTGGCGTGCGAATGCTCCTGGGTCGAGTTGCCGAGCCGCGAGGTGCGCAGATCGGGGTCGTAGTATTGGAGGCGCTCTCCCTGGCCGATGGGGTCGTACTTGAGGACGACGAATCCTTTGCGCGCCAGTGCGATGGCCGAGGTGCGCTCGCCTTCCTTGCCTTCGGGGCTATGGCCGACCGGCATCAGAATCGCGGGAAACGGGCCGTTTCCGGCGGTGGGCCGGTAGACGTTCGCGGTCACGTGGAATCCCGGCAGGCTCTCGTAGATGATCTTCTCGAAGCGGTAATCGCCGCGCTCGACAGCTCCGAAGTGCTGGGTGTTGAGGGGGGTGCGTTCGGCGGGCAGTCCGCCGAGCAGCCGCAGGATCTTCTCGCGGACGGCATTCTGGCGAGCGATGGCTTGTTCGCGCGTCTGGATGGCGGCGACGGCGGCGGCACGCCGTGCGAGGTGTTCCTGCCCGATGGCGTTGAGCCGGCGGGTCAGTTGAGCGTGGGTACCCTCTCCGGTTTCGGGGAAGACCACAAGGTCCTGGGCCGGCGCCAGCAGAGCGAACAGAAGTCCAAGAGCAAGGATCCGCATAGCTCCCTATTCTCTCCGAAATGCCGCCAAAAGGGGGACAGACCCTGTTCTCGTGAACGCAAGTGGTTGATAATAGGGCATGCCAGTTGAGTTCACCACTTCCTACATCGCCGACGCCCTCGCCGTCTTCCGCCAGTACAAGAAGCTCGCCGAAGAGGCCATGGCTCAGGCGACCGACGAGCAGCTTCAGGTCACGCTCGACCCCGAAATGAACTCAATCGCCCTCCTGGTCAAGCACATGGCGGGCAACATGCGGTCGCGATGGACCGACTTCCTCACCACCGACGGTGAGAAGCCCGATCGGGACCGTGACTCCGAGTTCCTCGCACCCCCCGCCACGCGTGCGGAACTCCTCGCCCTGTGGGACGACGGGTGGAATCGTGTCTTCGCCGCGATCGAGCCGCTCTCCGACGCCGACCTCGGCCGCACAGTCGTCATCCGTGGTGAAGCGCATTCCGTCATGCAGGCGATTCAGCGCCAGATTGCCCACTACGCCTACCACTGCGGGCAGATCGTGCTGCTGGCGAAGCATTTCAATGCAAGCGGCTGGCGCAGCCTGAGCATCCCACGGAAGGCGCTGTGAATCCTTTGGCAGCCTTGGCGCATCTGCTATACTCGAAACGAATTCCCTTAGGTGGAGTGTACGCATGATTCAGTTGACGGAACGCGCGGTCGATAAAGTTCGGGAGATTCTGGATCAGCAGGATCCCAAGCCGCAGGGCTTGCGGATTGCCGTGGTCGGCGGCGGCTGTTCCGGGTTCAGCTACTCAATGGCTTTCGAAAACAGCCCCTCCATGCTCGATAAGTCTTACGACTACGAGGGCTTGAAGGTGTTTGTCGACCAGGCCAGCCTGCTCTATCTGGAGGGCGCCGAGGTCGATTACGTGGAGACGCTCGAAGGAGCGGGCTTTAAGTTCAGCAATCCGAACGTGAAGTCCACCTGCGGCTGCGGCTCTTCTTTCAGCGCCTAATTCCAGATTTCCGGCTTCAGCCCTCCGGTGTCCTCAGGGACGCTGGAGGGCTGTATCGTTTTCGCGGCCATCTCCGCCATCGCGTAGCGCAGCGCCTCGAGCCCCTCGCCTGTGACAGCGGAAATGGCAAAGAAGGGAACTCCCCGTTCTTCCGCCAACACGCGCAGAGCTTCCACCCGCTCCGGATCCTGAGCCACATCCATCTTCGTCGCCACCAGGATCATGGGCCGCGCCGCCAGACTCTCGTCAAACGCCGCCAGTTCGTTCATGATGACGTCGAAGTCCGCGACCGGGTCCCTCCCGCTCGAGTCGCTTACGTCGACCAGGTGCACGATCAGCCGTGTCCGCTCGATGTGCCGCAGGAACTGAACCCCGAGCCCGTGCCCGAGGTGCGCGCCTTCGATCAGGCCTGGGATGTCGGCGATGACGAAGGAATCGAAGTTCTCCAACTGCACGACGCCAAGTTGCGGCTCCAACGTTGTGAACGGGTAGTCCGCGATCTTGGGACGCGCGGCGGAGAGTCGCGAGATGAGCGTCGATTTGCCCGCGTTCGGGAATCCCACCAGCCCGACGTCAGCCAGAAGCTTCAGTTCCAGCCGCAGCCGTCTTTCCTCGCCGGGACGCCCCGGTTCGGTCTCGGTCGGCGCCTGGTGGGTGGAACTGACGAACCGCGCGTTGCCCCGACCGCCGCGTCCGCCGCGCGCGATGACGACGCGCTCTCCCGGAGTGGTGAAATCGTGGACGAGTTCGCCCGTGTCATTGTCATAGACGAGGGTGCCGACCGGCACCTCGAGCTCGACGGATCTCCCGTCGTGTCCGGTCCGGTTGCTGCCTTCCCCGTGCCGGCCGCGCTGTGCCTTGTGCTCGGGGTTGAAGCGGAAGTGAAGCAGCGTGTTGCGATGCTCGGTCGCCGTCATCACGATGTCGCCGCCGCGCCCGCCGTCCCCGCCCGAAGGGCCGCCGCGGGGGACGAACTTCTCCCGGCGGAAGGCCAGGCAGCCGTTGCCGCCGTCGCCGGCCTTCACGTAGATGCGGACTTCATCGACAAACATAAAAACGAAAGGGCCGCCGTTTGACGCGGCGGCCCGACTTCCTGAACCTTCCGGAACTCTTCTACGAAGGGACGATGTTGACGAACTTACCCATGCGGCCGCGGTCGCGGAATTCCACGATGCCGTTGATCATCGCGAACAACGTGTCGTCTTTGCCGAGGCCGACGTTGTTGCCCGGCTTGTAGCGGGTGCCCCGCTGCCGCACGATGATGGATCCGCCGGTGACGGTCTGGCCGCCAAACGCCTTCACGCCGAGCCGCTGCGCGTTGGAATCGCGCCCGTTCTTGGAACTTCCTAAGCCTTTTTTGTGTGCCATCGATTCCTCCCCGGTCTAGACGACGATGCTGTCTACCTTGATTTCGCTGTAGTTCTGCCGGTGACCGATGGTGCGGCGGTACTGTTTCTTGCGCTTGAACTTGAAGACGACAATCTTCTTGGCGCGGTCATTGTCCGTGATCGTTCCGACAACCTTCGCGCTGCTCAACTCCGGTTGGGTCAGCACGGCCCCGTCGTCGCCAAATACGGCCAGCACCTGCGGAAACTCGACGGCTGTGCCGGCTTCGTGGGGCAGGCGCTCGACACGCACGGTGTCGCCGGGCGCAACACGATACTGCTTCCCCCCGGTCTTGAAAATGGCATGCATGGTGGTTCAATCCCTCGCTCGTGAGTTCGCGCGCGAAGGCGCGCAGAGAGCGCTTTCACTAAAGTAACACAGAGCATCCCCGTTTGGGGGCAAGCTGTACTACCCTAGTCAGCAATGCGGTCCACTGCGCGCAGAACGTTTCTCCAGGCGCTGGCCGCCAGCGGCCTGGCCGGTTGCCGGGAGACCGGGGCGGCACGGCCCAACATCCTCTTCTGCATCACCGACGATCAGTCGTTTCCCCACGCCAGCGCCTACGGCTCGACCCTGGTGCGCACCGCCGCGTTCGACCGCGTCGCGCGCGAGGGGGTCCTGTTCGAGAATGCCTTCGTCTCGACTCCTTCCTGCTGCCCCTCGCGGGGCAGCGCCCTGGCGGGCCAGGATTTTTACCGGCTGCGCGAAGCGTCCATGAATCACACGATCTGGCCCGGAGGCATCCCGATCTATACGGATCTGCTGGGCGAAGCGGGTTACCACGTGGGGTTCACCGGGAAGGGCTGGGGTCCTGGCAACTGGCAGGTCTCAGGGCGGGATCACAACCCGTGCGGCCCGCAGTACAACGAGGTGAAGCTGAAGCCACCATCGACGGAAATCAGCCCGATCGACTACGCCTCAAACTTTCAGTCGTTTCTCGACGCGCGTCCCGCGGGTGCACCGTTCTGCTTCTGGGCCGGGATGATCGAGCCGCACCGCGAATTCGAGGACGGTGTCGGGATCGAGTGGAGCCGCAGGCTTGAAGAGATCCAGGTGCCGCCGTTTCTGCCCGATGCGCGCGAAGTGCGCAGCGACCTCGCCGATTACGCCTTTGAGATCGAATGGCAGGACCAGCAGCTCGGGCGCATCCTCGTCCTGCTCGACGAACGCGGCCTGCTCGAAGATACACTCGTCGTGGTGACTTCGGACAACGGCATGGCGTTTCCGCGGGCGAAAGCGAATCTCTACGAGTACGGGGTCCACATGCCCCTGGCGATCCGCTGGGGCGCCCGCGTGGCGCCGCGGCGCGTCGTCGCCGATTTCGTGACCTTCGCCGACTTCGCCCCTACGTTCCTCGAAGCAGCCGGCCTGCCGGTTCCCGAGGCGATGACGGGACGGAGTTTGATGCCGCTGCTCGAAGCTGACGGCTCCGGACAGATCGATCCCGCGCGCGATGCCGCTGTCTTCGGGATCGAACGCCACCTGCCGGGGAGCCGTGCCAATGGCGCCGGGTATCCGTGCCGCGGAATCCGCACGCGTGACTTCCTGTACATCCGCAACCTCGATCCGCATCGCCCGCCCGCCGGAGACCATCCCGGTCCCGTCTGGCCGGCGGATGACCCGACGGGAGGATTCGGCGATTCCGACGGCGGCCCCACCAAGACCTACCTCTGGCGGAACCGCGAGCAGTACCGCCATTTGTACGACCTCGCCTTCGGCCCGCGCCCGGCCGAAGAACTCTACTCAGCCGCCGACGATCCGGCAAACCTCCGGAATCTGGCCGGTGACGAGGACTTCGCGGGGATCAAGCGCGAGTTGGCGCAGCGGCTGGACGGGTACCTGGCGCGGACCGGCGATCCGCGTGCCGCAGGCCGCGCCGAGGAACTCGATGCAGTGATGCGGCGCTTCCCTGTTCTCGGCGCGAACCGCTAGCGCGGATCGTAGAGTAGCGGCTCCAGGCGCCGCCACGCCTTGCGGACTTCTTTCAACTTGCGGACGTTCAACGTGCCGCGCTCCAGGTATTCGGCGGCGAACGCATTCCAGGCTTCGGCGAACGCCGACGCGGCTTCGTGAAAGCGGCGTACCTCTTCGGCGGCTGCACGCCGTTCCGCGGCTACACGGCGCGACGAGTCCCGCCGCTGCATTTCGGCCCAGACGCGCAGCCAGTCAGCATCTGTGATCCGTTCCTCCTGCGCGGCCGGCAGAGCACACCGCGGCCCGGCCAGGCCGGTCAACGCCAGCCAGGCGGCAAACCATAGGGCTTTCATGGGAAGCGGGCGGACGGAATGTCCTCCCGCTCTCACCGTATCACGCAGGTCAAGTCCCGCTTAGGGCTGCAGCATCCACTGCGGCATGACGTAGGCGTAAAACATGGTGATCAGACCCAGCAAGGTTGCCAGGAAGATCGAGTGGCCCAGGGTGAAGCGAAACAGCTTCGATTCCTCGGAAGTCTTCATCCCCGTTGCGGCCACAGCCACGGCGATGCTCTGCAGGCTGATCATCTTGCCCATCACGCCGCCGCTCGAGTTGGCCGACGCCGTGAGGATCGGGTTCAGGTCGAGCCGCCCAGCCGTCACCACCTGCAGGTTGCCGAACAGAGCGTTGGCCGATGTGTCGCTGCCGGTGAGGAAGACGCCAAGCCAGCCCAACATCGCTGAGAAGAAGGGGAACAGTTGCCCGGTGGCGGCGAACGCCAGCCCCAAGGTCGCTGTGGCTCCGCAGTAGTTCATCAGGAATGCCAGGCCCAGCACCGAGACAATCGTCAATTCGGAGAGCGCCAACTGCCGGGAGGTAGTGCTCAACACCTTCCAGAAACCGCGCGGGGAAAGGCCGAGCAGAATCGCCGAAAGGATTGCGGCGAACAAGCAAGCGGTTCCCGGCGCCGTGAGCCAGTTGAAGTTGTAGATCGCGCCATATCCGGACGCCTGCGCGACCACTGGCGGCATGCGTTCGATCGTGTTGTGCAGGCCCGGCCAAGGGATCGCCAGCGTTGTGGCGTCCAGGGCCGCCTTGACCGGCTTGATCTGGAAAGTCAACACGAAAGCCACCAGCAACAGGTAGGGCAGCCACGCCATGAACACCTCCATCGGTGGATGCTTCTTCGGCACGTGCGCATTGTGCTCGCCCTCCAGAGTGAACGTATCGCTCGGCTTCCAGACCTTGAGCAACACGATCAGACCACCGATGGCCGCGAGCGACGAAATAATGTCCGTCAGGTGCGGCCCTACGTAGTTGGAAACGAGGAACTGCGCCACGGCGAACGCCACACCCGCTACGGTCACGGCCGGCAGGACCCCGCGGAGCGCCTTCCATCGGCCCATCACCAGAATCAGATACGCGGGAATGAACAACGATAGCGGTGCGCAGATGCGCCCCACGCCGCCGCTGAGCTTTTCGAGGGGCAAGCCTGTGAGTCCAGCCAGCGTGATGATCGGCGTTCCGATGGAGCCAAACGCGACCGGCGCCGTGTTCGCCAGGAGGCAGATGCCGGCGGCGTAGAACGGTGAAAAACCGAGTCCCGTCAACATCGCCGCGGCAACGGCGACGGGCGTCCCAAACCCGGCCGCGCCTTCGATGAACGCGCCGAACGCGAACGCGATGAGCAGCGCCTGCAAGCGCCGGTCCTCCGACAGCCCGCCGATCGAATCCTTGATGATCTCGAACTTCCCTGTATCGACGCTGATCCGGTAGAGCAGGATGGCGGTGAACACGATCCACCCGATCGGGAACAGTCCGAACGCCGCTCCATACAGCGTCGCGGAGACCGTCTGCCCCAGGGGCATCCCGTAGACGCCAACGGCCACCGCCAGCGCCGCGCCCAGTCCCGATAGGGCCGCGACCCATGCAGGCTTCCGCAGGACGCCAAGCAGAATCAGCAACACGAAGATCGGGAGCGCGGCGCCCAGGGAGGACAGACCGAGACTGCCGGCGATGGGAGTGTAGTCTTGTTGCCACATGGGGTGATTGCCAGTTGTATGAAACCGGGCTAGGGTTTGTCAAGCAATGGACAAGGCGCGGGCGGTTCTCCCCCCACCTGCGCGAGGTTGTCCCGGGCCTGCGCGTGGCAAGGGTCGATTTCGAGCGCGCGGCGGAAATCGTGGGCGGCGTTCTCGCGGTCCCCGAGCAGCAGGAACGCGAGGCCCCGGTTATTCCACGCCGAGGGATTGCGCGGTTCGAGGGCGAGGGCGCGTCCGAAATCGGCCAGGGCCGCACCCGGATCGCGCCGCGCCAGGTGGACCCGGCCCAGTTCGGCAAAGACGCGCGGATCCTCGGGCGCCTGTTGCCGGGCTTCCTCCAGGATCGCCAGCGCGCGGTCCGGCGGGGCGAGACGAGCCAAGTGGATCCTGGGCCTGACTTTCTCGGGAGCCCGCCGCGCTGCCTCGGTCCACAGCGCCTGCTCCGACCGCCACACCGTGCAACGTCCCACGCTGAGCGCCACCAGCGCCAGCGCCAGCGACGCCAGCAGCGCAAGCCGCCGCCGTTCGAGGGCCAATCCGGCGACTGGCGCCCAGGCGATCAACGGCAGATAGAGGCGCCGGTCGGCAGCCAGGTCGTCGGCCGGGAAGATGGAGGAGCTGGGCAGCAGCAGCACGAGTCCGGCGATCCACCAGAAGCCCAAACGGGCGTGCGGGAACGCCCGCAGGGCCCAGACCACCGACGCCGCCAGCGCCAACCACCCCACCGCACCGTAACCGGCCACCGAGATGGCCGGATCTACCGTGAAGCCATGCGGAAGCACCAGCAACTGCAGGTAGCGCGGGATCGCCACACCCTGGGCCAGCCAGTATTCGAATGGCGATACGGAAGCTCCGAACCCGGCGCCCTCAACGGATCGTGTCGCCAGGAGAACCCGCATTCCCGCTGCCAGGGACAGCCCCAGCATCGCGCCCACCGGCACAAACTCCCTCCGGTTGCGCGAGATCGACAGCGTCAGCAGCAAGAGGAACAGCGGGAAGGCGACGCATTCTTCTTTGGCCAGCAGCGCGACGCCGAATGCCGCTGTCGCGGCCCAATGCCGGCCCTTGAGCCACAGCCACAGCGATGCCAGACACAACACCGTTGCCAGGACAATCGCGCGCGCAAAGATGGACACGACCGGTTCCGCCTGGGCCGGATGAATTGCGAACAGCGCCGCCGCGATCAACGCGGGACGCTCCGGCATGAGCCGGCGCAGCGCGGCGAACAGCAGCAGCACGGCGATGACGTGCAGTCCCAGATTGACGGCGTGGAAGCCGGAGACGCCCCCGGCCTGGCGATTCAGCCAGAAGGTCCACCATGTGAGTGGCCGGGTCCGTTCGAGCCAGATAGTGACCCAGCCGGCGGGCGCGCGCAGGACCGGATCTTCCAGGAGCGCGCGGTCGTCGAACTGAAAGGGCGCGCCCAATCCCCAGCCGAAAGCCGCCAGCGCCAGTGCTGCGAGAAGGAGAGGAATGCGCAAGGAGATGCTATTATACGGGTGTTCCCGATCCCCTTGAGCGCTCCCTCACAGAAGATCTCCAAGCCTAGGACGGCAGCGGACCGCAAGGCGCGTCTGGCGAAGATCCTGGCGCTGCTCGACGAGATGTTTCCCAACGTGACGTGCGCTCTCCACCATCGCAACCCCTGGGAACTGCTGGTGGCGACGATCCTTTCCGCGCAATGCACCGACAAGCGCGTGAACGAGGTGACGCCGGGGCTGTTCGCCAAGTACCCCACGCCCGAGGATTTCGCCGCGGTGAGGCCGGAGGTTCTCGCCGAAGACATCCGTTCCACCGGGTTCTTCAACAACAAGGCGAAGTCCGTGGTGGGCGCGGCGAACAGGGTGGTGACCGAATTCGGCGGTGAGGTGCCACGGACAATCGAAGAACTGCTCACGATTCCTGGCGCCGCGCGCAAGACGGCCAACGTGGTGCTGGGGACGGCGTATGGAATCGCCTCCGGTGTCGTCGTGGACACGCACGTCCAGCGCATCGCCCGCCGCCTGGACTTGACGAGGGAAGACGAACCGGTCAAGATCGAGCGGGATCTCATGAAGATCCTGCCGCGCGAGAAGTGGATTCTCTTCGCGCATCAACTGATTCACCACGGCCGGTCGCTGTGCGTGGCGCGGCGTCCGCGTTGCGCCGAATGCCCGTTGGAACTGCTGTGTTACGCCAAGGACAAAACCGTATGAGGCCAGAGACGACGCAATCCGTACCGCCCGCCGTGCCGCTGACGCTCGAAGGATCGGCGCTCCTGCACCAGATGTTCCGCTTCCGCTGGACTGCCTGGAGGGAACTCCCCGCCGATCGCCGTGCCATCGTCGCCGCCCAGGCCATCGCGGCGCTGGAAGCAATGGCGAAGACACCCGAGGGCGAGTCGGCTGTCTTTTCGATGCTCGGCCACAAGGGTGACCTGATGTTCGTCCACTTCCGCCAGAGCTTCGATCAGGCCAACGCCGCGGAACTCCAGCTGGCGAACCTGGACTTGGCCGCGTTCCTCGAACCCACGACCTCGTACGTTTCGGTCGTGGAATTGGGGCTGTACGAATCCACGGTCAAAATGTACGCGTCGCTGGCCGAGCGCGGCATCGCGCCGGGGAGCGAAGAGTGGGAGCGCGCCACCGCGGAGACACTTGCCCGCCAGGCCGAAGCGATGGCGCCGCGCCTGTATCCGGAGATCCCGCCGCACCGCTATCTCTGCTTCTATCCCATGGATAAGAAACGCGGCGAGTCCCGCAACTGGTACCAAGTCCCGATGGGCGACCGCCAGCGCATGATGGCCGAGCATGGTCTCATCGGCCGCAAGTACGCGGGGACGGTGAAACAGATCATCTCCGGATCGATCGGGTTCGACGACTGGGAGTGGGGCGTCGACCTGTTCGCCGACGATCCTCTGGTGTTCAAGCGCCTGATCTACGAAATGCGCTTCGATGAAGCCAGCGCCGTCTATGCCTTGTTTGGACCCTTCTATCTGGGTCTGCGCGTGCAGCCGGCGGGACTCGCGGAGTGGCTCGAAGGGAGCCTTCCGGAGGCCCATGGTACACTCTGAAAGTTTGTAATCCTATGGAGCGGGCGAGCCGGCTGATCGGAAAGATGAAGTTTCCAGGCGGCGGCGCCGATCCTGACCTGATCGTTCGTTCGGCGTGGAAGGCCGCGGTCGGCCTACGGATCGCCCGCCACGCGCAAGCTGAGCGGATGGTGGGGTCGCGATTGATCGTCGGCGTCGAGGATGCCGTCTGGCAGCAGCAATTGGGCGCCATGCGGCCCTTGATCCTCGCCAAGCTGCGCCAGGTGCTCACCGTGCCGCACATCAGCCAGATCGAGTTCCGCGTGGCTCCCCCGCGCATGCTGCCGGGTGTTGCCACGAGTGCCGCGGGCCCTCTATTCGATGAGGCCGACTCCATCGCCGATCCCGGACTGCGACGCCTGTACGTCGCTGCCCGTAAGAAGGAAAGCGCTTGAAACTGACCGAAAAGGATGTCCGCTACGTCGCCGACCTCGCCAACCTGACCCTGCAGCCGCAAGAGGTTACCCGCATGGTTACGGAACTGGGCGGCATCCTCGACTACGTCGAGAAGCTCAACGAACTCGACACCTCCGATGTGCCTCCGATGGCGCAGGTCCTCTATCCCGACGACGAAACCGCCACGCTGCGTCCGGACCGGCAACACACCGGCCTGGGCTCGGAGGTCGCACTGGCGAACGCGCCGTTATCGGGTGCGGGCCATTTCAAAGTCCCCAAGGTGATTGAGCGCTAGAGATGGAAGTCTCCACACTCACGATTGACGCAATCCGCAAAGGTCTCCACGAACGCACGTTCAGCGCCGTCGAACTGGCTGGAGAAGCCCTTCGCTTCGCCGAGGCCGAGAACCCGAAGACAAACGCGTACATCCACCTGTCCCCCGAGCGTGCACTGGCGGCGGCGCAGGCGGTGGACGCCGCGCTGGCCCGCGGTGAAGATCCCGGGCCGCTTGCCGGCGTCCCTGTCGCCGTCAAAGACGTCATCGTCACCCGGGGGCTCAGGACCACCTGCGCATCGAAGCTGCTGGCCAACTATATCCCGCCTTACGATGCAACGGCAGTCCAGAAGCTCGAAGCTGCCGGCGGCGTGATCCTCGGCAAGGCCAATTGCGACGAGTTCGCCATGGGCTCGTCGAATGAGAATTCAGCGTTCGGACCCGTGCGCAACCCGGTGGCGCCGGATCGCGTGCCGGGCGGATCCAGCGGTGGTTCGGCGGCGGTCGTGGCACAGGGTACCGCGGTGGTCTCGCTTGGTTCGGACACGGGCGGATCGATCCGCCAGCCGGCGTCGTTTTGCGGCGTCGTCGGCATTACGCCGACCTATGGCCGGGTCTCCCGCTATGGGCTGGTCGCGTTTGCCAGTTCGCTCGACCACATCGGGCCGTTTGCCCGCAACGTGCGCGACGCCGCGACGCTGCTCGGCGCGATCGCCGGCCGCGACCCGCTCGATTCCACCTCCGCCAACGCCCCGGTGCCCGACTATACCGCAGCCCTCGACGGCAACGTTTCCGGGATGCGGATCGGCCTGCCGAAGGAATACTTCCGCGATCTGACGAGTGAATCCGGCCAGCGGATCCAGGCGGTCGTGGACGGGCTGCGCCGCCAGGGCTGCGACATCCGCGAGATCTCGCTGCCCAGCACCGATTACGCCGTCGCCTGTTACTACATCATCTGCACGGCCGAAGCGAGCTCCAATCTCGCCCGCTACGACGGCGTCCGCTACACGACGCGCTCGGAATCGTCCGAAACCTTGAGTGACATGTACCGCAACACGCGTGGCGAGGGCTTCGGCGCCGAGTGTAAGCGCCGCATCATGCTCGGGACGTACGTGCTCAGCGCGGGCTACTACGACGCCTACTATCTGAAGGCGCAGCGTGTCCGGTCGCTGATCGCGCGCGACTTCTCCCGGGCGTTCACCGAAGTCGACGCTATCGTCGCGCCCGTCTCCCCCTTCCCGGCGTTCAGGTTGGGCGAGAAGACCAGCGACCCCCTGGAGATGTATCTTTCCGACATCTACACGATCACCGGCTCTTTGGCCGGCATCCCGTGCATGAGCGTCCCCTGTGGAACGACGTCGGAAGGACTGCCGGTCGGCGCGCAGATTCTCACGAACCACTTTGAGGAAGCACGCATGCTGCGAGTCGCCGAAGCCGTCGAACGCGAGATGGCGGCTGGCTGAGGGATAATAGAAGGATTCCGACAGTTCAATCAACCACAAGGAGAAAGACATGGCGTTCACTCTTCCGAGTCTTCCGTATGCGCACGACGCGCTCGAGCCGCACATCGACAAGATGACGATGGAGATTCACCACGGAAAGCATCACAACGCGTACGTGACGAATCTCAATAAGGCCCTTGAATCGGCGCCGGAACTCGCGGGCAAGTCGATTGAAGAACTGCTGGCCAACGGATGCGCGATCGTGCCGGAGGGGATCCGTACGGCCGTCCGCAACAACGGCGGCGGCCATGCGAATCACACCCTGTTCTGGCAAATCCTCGGACCCAGCGGCGGGGGCGAGCCCGTGGGGAATCTGGCCGCCGCCATCCAGAAGGCATTCGGCAGCTTCGACGAGTTCAAGACGAAGTTCGGCAATGCCGCCGCGACACGTTTCGGTTCCGGCTGGGCCTGGCTGGTGAAGAACGCTGACGGCAGCGTCGAGGTCAGCTCGACCCCGAACCAGGACACGCCACTCATGGAAGGGAAGTTTCCCGTCATAGGTCTCGACGTGTGGGAGCACGCCTACTACCTCAAGTACCAGAACCGCCGCCCCGACTACGTCTCAGCCTGGTGGAGCGTGGTCAACTGGCAGGAAGCCGAGCGCCGCTACAACGAAGGCAAGTAGACCGATGCAGTTCCCTGATGCGGGCGGGGCGGTGGATCAACCGCTCCGCCCGTTTGCGTATCCGGACTCCTGAATGACACCGCCCGATCGTGACAGAACGGTATGGTGGCTGGACCGCCGGGTGGACCTGATCCTGCCGGGCGTGGACACAGGCGGACTTGCCGCCTTCACGCGTGGGACCGCGCCGGTTCCAGGCTCTCCCGCACCGTACATCCGGCTGCGCGAAGAGGCGCTGTACTTCGTTGCCCGAGGCTGCGTCCGGCTGGTGACCGCGCGCGATGCGCTGGACCTTGGGGTGCGGGACTTCTGCGCGATCCCTCCAGGGGTAAGCCATAAGCTCGAAGATTGCGGCCGCGAGCCGGCGCTCTTCTACGCCATTTACCTGCCGGCCGGTTTCGACGAGTTTCAACTCGAATCCGGGCGTCCCATGCGCGACCCGGACGCTCCCGTCCTTCCCCTCACGCCGGTCCAGGTCGAACAGGCGCGCCGGTTGGCCCGGCCCCGAGGCGTGGAACTTTCCACCGCCCCCGAAGTTGCCGATGCCGCCCCGCGTGTGGCTCGCGCCAGCACCGCCTCAAGCGAGGCGCGCTTCCTGGCCGAAGCCGACGCACCTCTGCGTTATACATTGCTTGAACTGCAGGTGTCCTCCAGCGGAAGTCCGGCGATGCCGCCCGCCGCCGCGGCCGTCTGTTGCGTCATCGAAGGCCGTGTGCGGCTGATGTGGGACGGATCGGAGGTGTACCTGGCGGAAGGCGGGGCGGCCTGTGTCGCCGGAGCCGGCTATTCCATTGGAACGGCCTCCCAGCAGCCTGCCCGCGTCCTGCTCCTGACCACCGCGGGCGCCGCCTGAGACGGCGTTATCCTCCTGCCACCCAGTCCCCGATCAGGTTCACGGCCATTGTGACGTTCCCGCAGTGCCGTTCGAGAAACGCGTCGTCCAGTGGCTGATCGGATGGCACTGCGTCAGCGGCCGTGAGGCAATGGCCCCCGTTGAAATCCACGTACGCGATGCGGACCGTGAACTCCTCGGCTGGGCGCCCGAAATCCGACCCGGGCAGCATCGCCACACCGGTTTCGTTAAGCACGCGCTCGCAGAGTTGTTCGCTCGTGTGGATCTGCCGCCCGCGCAACATTGCGGCGTGCGGGCTGAAGTCGGGAAACAGATAGAAGCCGCCCTGCGGTTTGCACACGCTCACTCCCGCCGCCTCCAGACGATTTGCGCAGTACTGTCCCAGGGCTTGCAGGATGCGGCGGGCCCGGACCAGGTAGTGTTCGATTTCGATGCCGCCCTGAAAGGCCCGGACTGCTGCGTACTGGATCGGCGCAGATGTTGACGTGAACGTCTCGCTGGCGACCACGGCCATCGAATCGAGCAGCCACCGCATCGACCGGGGGAAGGTGAACGTCCCCAGCCGCCAGCCCCCGGCTCCGCACCACTTGCTCAGGCCCGTCGAGATGATTGTGCGTTCCGGGCAATACCGCGCGATCGAGACGTGACCTCCTGTGTGGTGCAACTCCCCGTAGATCTCGTCCGAAATCAGGACGATATGGTATCTGACTGCCACGGCTGCAATTGCTTCCAGCTCCTGCGCTGAATACGTGAGCCCGGTCGGATTGTTCGGATAGTTCAGGATCAGGATGCGGGGACGGCTCGGATCCGCCTGGCAGAACCGGTCGAGATCATCGGCGTCCAGGCGCCAGCCACTCTCCGGTAGCGTGGGAATCCAGGTGACTCGGCGGCCGATGATCTGTGCCTGCGGCGCGTACGACACCCAACTGGGCGTGGGGATGATCAGATCGCCATAGTAGACGAGCTGCACCAGGAACATCAGTTCTTTCGACCCGGGTCCGACTAGAACGTCTTCGGCGGTGCATGGAATCTGGTGCAGGCCGCGCTGGTACTCCGCGACGGCGCCCCGCAGTTCGTGCAGTCCCCGGACCGCCTGGTACTCCTTTTGGAATGCGTTGGCGCGGAGCGACTCCACCACCGGAAGCGGCACCGGGAACGGGCTTTGCCCCAGACCGAGCTTGAACACCCGGCGTCCCTGCTGGCGCAATTCATCGGACCGTTCGTTGATCGCCAGTGTCGAGGAGGGCCGCAACCCCCGCACATTCAGGTTCAGATTTGAGTTCATGCCGTTGCTATGATCGAGGAAGACCCAGGGGATCGCCTGTGCGCACCATTCTTCAATGTAGCGTCAAACTGCTCGCGCTCGCAGCCGGTTTGGCGGCGTCTCCGCCGACCGCGCTGGACCGCTATGTCGCCGCCCCGGATCCGCACTACCGCTACGAAGTAGCCGGCAACCAGGAGGCCGGGGGTGTCCGCGTCTTTACGGTCCAAATGACTTCGCAGGCGTGGCGCTCGGCCGATGAAGTCGACCGTCCCGTCTGGACCCACACGATGTTCATCGCCGTGCCCGCGGAGGTGAAGCACCGGACTGGCCTGCTTTACATAACCAGCGGTTCGAACGATGGGCGCGTCCGCCCGGTCGATTCGTGGGTCCCCGGACTCGCTCGCGATACCAGTTCGGTTGTCGCCGTCCTGCGGATGGTGCCGAATCAGCCGCTGACCTATGCGGGCGATGGCAAACCGCGCTGGGAGGACGCGAGCATCGCGTTCACCTGGTCGAAGTTCCTGAACGGCGGCGATGACCGCTGGCCCATGCGCCTGCCGATGACTAAGGCCGCGGTTCGGGCCATGGACACGGTGACGGACTTCTGCCGGAAGCCGGAAGCAGGCGGCCATACCGTGAATCGTTACGTGGTCACTGGGGCGTCCAAGCGCGGGTGGACGACCTGGTCGGTCGCCGCGGTCGACAAACGGGTGGCCGCGATCATCCCGGTCGTGATCGACACGTTGAACGTCGAGAAATCGTTCCTGCACCATTTCCGGAGTCTCGGCTTCTGGGCCGAGGCAGTCCGCGACTACGAGAACGAGAAGATCATGACGTGGATGAAGACGCCGCGGATGCGCAAGCTCCTCGAGATCGAGGATCCGTATGCATACCGCGACCGCCTGACGATGCCGAAATTCATTGTGAACTCCTCGGGGGACCAGTTCTTCCTGCCGGACTCCTCCCAGTTCTATTTCGACGAACTGAAGGGCGAAAAGTACTTGCGCTACGTCCCCAACACGGACCATTCGTTGCAGGGGTCCGATGCGATTGAGGGGGTCAGCACCTGCTACGCGGCGTTTCTCGCCGGCACTCCCCGGCCGCGCTTCTCCTGGAAGCTGCGATCCGATGGCGCCATCGAGGTCCGGAGTCAGGATAGACCCAGGGTCGTGCGGGTCTGGCATGCCGCGAATCCGGCGGCGCGGGATTTCCGGATGCAGACGATCGGTCCTGCGTACCGGTCAGCTCCTGTCGAGGGCAAGGACGGCGTCTACGTCGCCCGTGTCCCTGAGCCGGCGCAGGGATGGGTCGCGTTCTTCGTTGAGCTGATCTTCGATAGCGGCCTGCGCCATCCGTTCAAGTTCACGACGCCGGTTCGCATCCTCCCGGACCGTTTGCCGTACCCGGAGCCTGGCCAATGAAAGCCCTCGTTCTGTTGCTGCTTGCGGCGCTGCTGCCCGCTGCTGAACTCGAGATTCGTGTCGTCTATGACAACACCTCGGCCCGCCCCGGGGTACAGGAGGACTGGGGATTCGCCGCCGTGGTGACGTTCCAGGGCCGCCGCGTCCTGTTTGATTCCGGGACCAAGCCCGATCTTTTCCTGGAAAACCTTGGCAAGCTTGCCGTCAGTCCGGCTTCGATCGAGACGGCAGTGATCTCTCACGAGCACGGTGACCACCGCAACGGGATCTACCGGCTGTGGCCGCAAAACCCCTCGATTCCGGTGCGGTTTCTGGACGCGTTTCCGCCGAAGGCTTTCGAAGAGGCAGCGGCGATCGGCATGCGACCGCTGCGCGTCACGGTGCCCGAGGAGATCGTGCCCGGTGTCTGGACGACCGGGTTCGTCCCCGGGCGTCCTCCGGAACAGTCGCTGCTGATCGAGACATCGAAAGGGCTCGTGATGCTGACCGGCTGCAGCCATCCCGGAATCGTCACCCTGGTGGAGACCGCGCTGCGGCAGCGGGGCAAGGACAGCGTGTACCTGCTGCTGGGCGGCTTCCACCTGTTCCAGACGCCGGAGGCGGACATCACTGCGATTGCGGCACGGCTCAAAGAACTGGGAGTCGCACGAATCCGGCCGGCGCACTGTTCGGGCGACGGCGCCAAAGCAATCTTCCGCCGGGTTTTTGGCGAAGGCTTCGGAGAGGCCGGAGCAGGTCTAGTACTCAGTCCATTGGAATAGGAGGTACTGCCGGATGCATCTCTTATGGATCTGTCTGATCGGCCTGATTGTGGGAGCGCTCGCGAAGCTCATTATGCCGGGCAAGGATCCTGGCGGCATCTTCGTGACGATGCTGCTCGGAATCGCCGGGTCGTTCGTCGCCGGTTTCCTTGGCGGTGCTCTGGGGTGGTACCAGGAGGGACAGGGCGCCGGCTTCCTCATGTCGATAGCCGGTGCGGTCCTGCTGCTTGCCGCCTACCGTATGTTCCGCACAAAGCGGTCGTGAAGGGAAGGACAAGCTTTTGGTGAGCCGGGCGGGACTCGAACCCGCGACCATTTGATTAAAAGTCCCCACAGTGGCTATTTCTAAGCTGTTGAAAATAAACGGTATCCCGTTGAGCAGTAAGGAGATAGGGGGATTCTATTGTAGGCCATGGAAAGCCATATTTGGCCTACTTTTCCGATGGGTTCCCCACAATTCCCCCCACACTCGCGGGCTTGCGGCGCTGATCGGCCTTGAGGCGGCGCCACATTTCCTTCCGGCAGTCCGGATCCTGGCAATAGTGATTTCGGCCGGCGGGTCGGGCGCGTTCGGCGTAGATCTCGCCACCACAGATAGAGCAGAACGCCGCGGAGTCTCGACCCATCACCCGCTGCACCAAGAAGTAGACCGCGGGCCTGAGCAGGGATAACAGGCTCACATCCACCCACCCTGTACCCGTCAAACTGAGGCGCCATCCGTTACCATCGGGCACCATAGACGGCGCGATGGCGGCGTCTTGCATCATACGGTTGAGACCCTGGGCGACAATCAGCCGGGCGCCACCGGCGTCCACCTTCCAGCGACGGCCACCGAGCGCGGGCGAGATCGCAACTAGGGTCTCGCGGTCTGGCGTAAGGCCATTGTCGAGCGCTCGGGATGCGGCAAGGATCGCGCGGAGCGCGCCACAGAAGTCCAGCCAATCGCTGATTGGCTCCGACAGTCGCTTCGTCTCCCGAAGGAACCCAAACCGACGCGCCAGATAGGCCACATCGTCAGAGGTCCGGACCTCGGCGAGGTCATCCACAATGCCGGCGGTAACCCACGTGGCACGAAGCGGAGCTTCGGCGTCCGAAACCACCAAGCGCTTTCCCCTTCTTTCGACCTGCGCACGTAACAGCCGAATCTGTTTCATTGTCCAATTGTGTCCAACGGAACAGTATAGCGCAGCGCGGGCGCTTCGTGGCTTACTGGGGCTATGGAAAGCAACAAGCTTTTGAAGGAAGCAGACGTCGCCGAAATGTTGGGCGTCTCAATTCTCACTTTGCGGAAATGGCGCTGCTACGGCAAAGGTCCGGAGTTTCGCCGGCTTGCGCGGCGCGTCGTGCGGTACCCCTCGGCGGGCATCCTGCGCTACGTCGAGTCGTGTGAACGCGGCGGGGCTCCTAATGCGGCGTAAAAGGAAAGCCCGCGCGGGCGGCGCGGGCCTTGGGCGACTGACGAGGCGGTGAAACCGTGCATCCAGAATACAGCATTCTCGAAGCCGATCAAAGCGCAATTAGTGAGGCATGCCCAACAAAGCGCCGGACCCGCGCCGAGATGGACGCGATCAGGGAAGCGCTCTACAACACGCTCGCCGAGGATCACCCGCAGACTGTCCGGGGCGTGTTCTACCGGCTGGTGGGTACCGGCGCCATCCCGAAAACCGAAGCGGCGTATCAGTCCATAGTGGTGCGACTTCTAAGCGAGATGCGGCGCGCCGGCGTAATCCCGTTCTCCTGGCTGGCCGACTCAACGCGCTGGATGCACGTACCCGAGACTCATGGATCGCTGCGGGCCATGTTGGAACAGTCCGCGGAGTTCTACAAGCGCGATCTCTGGCAGCGGCAGAGGGTCCGCGTCGAATGCTGGTGTGAAAAAGCAGCACTGAGCGGCGTCTTGTACCAAGAAACTTCGGTTTACGGTGTCCCATTGATGCCGTGTCGCGGCTACCCAAGCCTATCGTTCCTGTTCTCGGCAGCGGAGGAGATCGCGGCAAGCGAGAAGCCCACGTACATCTTTTTTTGCGGCGATTGGGACCCGAGCGGCGCGCATATCCCGCGCAAGATCGAAGCCGACCTTCGGCGGTTCGCGCCTGACGCTGAGATCCACTTCGAGCGGTTCGCGGTCTGGCCGCACCATATCGCACTGTACGACTTGCCAAGCCGACCGACCAAGCGAAGCGATACGCGGTCAAAGTCCTTCACTGGCGCATCTGTCGAATTGGACGCGCTGCCATCGCACGTATTGCGGGGCATGATCCGGGAGCGGATCGAGCGACACATCGACCCTTACGAACTGGAACAAACGCGACTGATTGAACAGCAGGAACGCGAATCTTTGAATCGCATCGTGGCAGCGTTGCCGGAGGTGTACCAGTGACGGCGGCGCAGATCGCGCAAGCACTTGGCGGGCGCAAGTCGGGCAGCGGCTGGACGGCGAAGTGTCCGGCGCATCAGGACACGAACCCGAGTCTCAGCTTGACCGACAGCAACGGCAAGCTGCTGGTCTGCTGCCATGCCGGATGCCCGCAGCGGGCCGTAGTCGATGCGTTGCAGGCCATGGGCCTATGGCCGGAGTCGGAACAGCGGGATCACCCTGGCGACTGGGGCCAGCGCGTCGCCACCTACTACTATGCCGACGAATCCGGCGAAGTCGTGCTGGAAGTGCATCGGTTCATCCAGCCGAACGGCAGCAAGACGTTTCGCCAGAGACGCCCAGACGGAAAGTGGACGGCCAAGGGTACGCGTCGCGTCCCGTACCGTCTGCCCGAACTGATCGATGCGCCCATCGCGTTCATTGTCGAGGGCGAGAAGGATGTCGAGAGTTTGCGGGAACACGGCTTCGTGGCTACCTGCAACGTAGGCGGCGCCGGGAAGTGGATGGACTCGGATTCGCAGTATCTACGCGGCCGCGAGGTGCACATCATTCCAGATCGGGATGCCCCTGGCGCGGATCATGCGGTCAAAGTCGCACGGTCCCTCTTGGGCATCGCGGCCAGCATCAGCATTATCACGTTGCCGGGCAACGCGAAGGATATCTCGGACTGGTTCGCCGAGGGTCACTCAGAGTGCGAACTCATCGCCATTGTGGAGGGCTGCCATGCGGTATGACGTGCTTCCCGGCGATGACCTTGGGGCATGGCGAGACACTCAGCCAAGGAACGGCACGGGGCCGGAAATCGACACGATCAGTGTTCAGGAGCTACTGAAGATGGACATCCCTAAGCCAGAATTCTTGATCGAAGGCCTGCTACTGGATCGGGCCGCAAACATGCTGTTCGCGGCGCCGAAAGCGGGCAAGACGCTACTGGGCGTCCAGATGGCCGTGGCCGTGGCCAGCGGGCAACCCCTACTTGGCTACTATGCCGTCCGGGAAGCCGGCCCGGTTCTGATCGTCGAGCGTGACGACCCAGACGGCGCGTCAAGCATCCGCGAGATTCTGATGCGCTCCCCGATCCCGACAGCGGACCTTCCCATTCACTTCACCGACCGCGTGCCTTACGAGTGGGGCGGCGAACTGATGGATTGGATTGCGGCGCAAGTTCGACAGCACCACCTACGAATGGTCCTGCTGGACAGCTTCACCGTGCTTCGCGGTAGCCGCGGTAGAGGCGTCGATATTGTGAAGGCCGAAGCCGAGGACATCGCATTGTGCGCCCGAATGGCGAAGTCTGAGCGGGCGGCTGTCGAGATCGTCCACCATTCAAGCAAAGGCAGTTCAGGCCTATCGTGGGCCGATCAAGGCGCCGGCACGTTCGCCATGGCGGCGGGCATGGGATCGCTGATCCACATCAGCCGGTATCCAGAACTGGATATGAAGGCGCCCGAGCGGCTGGTACGGGCACGTGGCCGACACTGCGCCGATAACGGGATCGTCCTGCGGTTCCGCGAGGACAGCTTGGACTTCGAGTTTGTCATGAGCAACGTTGCGGCGGAACTGTATCCCGAGTTCGTCAAGATCGGCCGCCTGTTTGGGACTTCGGTCTTCACGCCAAAACAACTGACCCATGAGACCGGCTGGAGCAAGATGACGGCGCATCGGCATCTTGACCGGCTGCTGGCGGCTGACCTGATCCGCAGACCGAACCACGGAGAGTACACCTTGGCGGGGTGCATAGGATGATGGGCCGCATACGGGGGATTTCCGATACTTTTGGTACTTTGCCGCAACGCGAAAGTGTGCGGGTCAATGGAGAGAACAACTTATCTCTACCAATAATATCAATAGTATCAATAGTATCAAGAAACCCATATATACCAGAAATCCCAACAAACCGGGGTATCAGCCAAAGTATCACTGCCATCGTGCAAGGTGGCAACCGCAGGGTCGAAGGGGGAATGGCATACTTCGATCTCCATGGAATTAGAGATGCCTACCAACTTGAGCCACGGATTTGGTAATTCGCAGTTTTCGCCGAGTGTGAAGCGAAACATAAAAAGTTGAGGGACGACGATGAAGAAAACGAAGCAGCAGGAACCCGAGATCACCGTACCGGAACCGCCGGAGCATCTCTCCGAGCGGAGCCGGGAACTGTGGATCACCCTGGCACCGACGGAAGCACGATCCTTGGAGCGTAGGACGCTGTTCCTGAGCGCGCTAGAGGCGCTGGATACTGCCGATGCGGCGCGCCACATCGTGCAGGCAGAGGGCCTGACAAGCACGACGGCCAGCACGGGCGTTGTCCACTTGAACCCAGCCGTCAAGGTCGAGCGGGAAGCGCGCGCACAGTTCGTCCGCATCTGGGACATGTTGGGGCTTCGACACAATTCCAGGATCGATAGGAGCACATGGTAATGGAAAAGAAGCAACAGATGACGCCTAGCAACTTCGGCGACTGGCCGCACGATGAACAGATCGCTTGGCTTGCGTCGATGGTCGTGGAGTTGGTCAAAAACCAGCGCGCGCAAGCTGAGGGTCTGGGCATGGTGGATGCGCGTCTGCGCGTAGTCGATACTGCTGTGGGCCAGCATCACGACCTGATCAAGAAGCTGATTGGCGGCGCGGATCCGGATGCACCGGCGCCGCGGCCAAACTGACCCGAACATTCTCACACGGCTATGTTTTTCGCAGTCGAAAAGCGATATCATGGAAGTGCCACTCGAAGGCCACCCACGCCGCGCGAGACGCCGGTTGCGGGTAGCGAGACGCTTCAAACCCTTTCGGATTGGCACACAAAACAACACGAGAGGGGTTTAACGTCATGAGTCAGGAAATTCTTCAACGGCTCGAAAAGTTCGAGCAGTCCTTCGCTTCGAAGTCCGATCTGGAGCAAGCGCGCAAGCTGCTGAGCATGCGAATGGATGAGCTTCAGTCCGTGCAGGAGCGTGAGCCGCGAGACACAAGCCACACGCACACCGACTCCATCGGCGACCGCATCGCCCGCGCCGAGGGCTTCGTCTCGGGCTTCAAGACTGCGGGGCGCAGCATCCTGCAGCTTGACGGCCCGCTGTTCGCGGGTTTGGAGCGAAAAACGCTCATCGATTCGGCGGCGGTTGGTTCATCCACGCCGGGCATTCTGGTACCGCAGCGGGCACCGGGCATCGTGCCGACCGCACGCCGGCGGCTGGTCATCAGCGACCTCCTGCGGCGCCGCCCGACGACGAACAACGCGGTGGAGTTCGTCAAGCAGAGCGGGTTCACCAACGCGGCATCGCCACAGGGCAGCGATGGCACCAGCAAAGCGGAGTCGGCGGTCACGTTCTCGATTGAGTCGGCGAACGTGACGACGGTTGCTCATTGGATTCCGCTTTCTCGTCAAGTCCTGGACGATTTCGGCGAACTGGGCCGCTTCATCAACTCGACGCTGCTTTTCGGTTTGCGCGAAAAAGAAGAGTCAGAGTTGCTTGTCGGCGACGGTCTGGGCACGCATTTGTCGGGTCTGATCACCGAAGCGGGCGCGTATCAGGGCACGTACGCACTCGGCGGCGATTCCGTCATTGACACGCTTCGCCACGCGATTCTGGAGTTGGAGCAGGCGAACGAGTCGCCGAACTTCATCGTCTTGCACCCGCGATCCTGGCACGATTGCCAGTTGGTCAAAGAAGAGGCGGGCGGCGCGAATACTGGCCGTTATATCGCCAGCGATCCGGCGACATCGAGCGAGGTGAGCGCGCCGACTTTGTGGGGCTTGCCCGTCGTGGTGAGCACGACGATGCCGCAGTCCCGTTTTCTGATCGGCGACAGCGACCAAGCGGAGGTCTGGGAGCGGATGGGCGCCACCGTCGAGCTTTCGCAACACCACGACGATTACTTCATCCGCAACCTCGTAGCCGTCCGTGCGGAAATGCGGTTGACGCTCACGGTTTACCGCGGCGGGGCGTTCTTGTACGGGTCGTTCTAAACGGGGGCTTCGATGAACTTCTGGGGATGCAACCTGGAGTTGAAGGGACTCACGGAGAAGGGGCAGTTTACCGGCTTCGCGAGCACCTACGCCGACACCGACAGACAGGGAGACCGCATCGCACCTGGCGCGTTCACCCGCACACTGGCAGAGCAAGGGGCCGAACGTCCCTTGCTCTGGTCGCACGACCTCAGCCAACCCGTAGGGCTGGCGAAGCTGCAAGACACGGCGGCCGGGCTGATGGTCGAGGGATCACTCGACCTCGACAGCAGCATCGGCAGAGAGACGTATTCACGGCTCAAGAAAGGCATCGTCAAGGCGATGTCGATTGGGTACCAGACGCTCCGCGAGAAGTTCGAGGGCAAGGTACGGATGCTGGAAGACATCGATTTGTACGAAGTCTCCCTCGTCACGATTCCGGCCAACCCTCAGGCGCTGGTGACGGCGGTCAAGTCCGGGGATCTGGCAGACGTGCGCTCCTTTGAGCGGTTCCTTCGTTCTGCGGGTTTATCGGCCCGCCAGTCAAAGGCGTTGCTCGCGTCCGGCTGGAAGGGTCTGGCCGGCGCGGACGACGACGACGGAGCGGATGCGGTTCTGGCGTGGCTGGATCAGCGGATCGCGAGTTGACGGTATCGCGCGGCGGGCACTCCTACCCCGTTCGCGTGTGTGGCAGACCGGGCGGCCTTCGTCAGCCATGCCCAGTTTGCAGGCATCGACGGGTTGCTCCCCTGGGCGATGCTACGGGGCGGCTGGCGCTGTGTGCGCGGGGCTGGCCGTCCCACTTTTTGCCATGGCACTACGACGCTACCAAGCTGAGGCCGACCGCAAGAACCGGGAGATCGCGGAGCACATGCTACGCCACCCGCAGCGCTGCGAGCGCTGCCAGCTAGACTGGGCGCGGGCTTGTCTCGCGAGACTCGACGCTGAGGCCGTCGAGCGTGTCGAGTACGACGGCCAGCAAGGTCTGCTGTTTCCCACTTCCACGTTGAGGTACCCCGATTGATTCCCACATTCCCACGGCGTCAACCCTACGATTGCATCCAGACCCGTCCCGAGAGTTGGGCACGGGAACCAGCGTGCTTCGTTTCCCGCACGCCGCGGCGCTGCTGGCGCTGTGGCAAGCAGGCGGATGCTCCGCACCTGCCACCCACCGGCGGGCGCTTCGTCTGCGGGGCCTGCTGCGACTTCTGCGCGTCGGCCAACGTCGAGGCGCCGGAGCAGGCGCCCTACGCCATCCGTGCGGCGGATCGGGACCGGATGCATCCGCCGCGGCCGAAGCCGATCTACTGAGGACCTGCAAGGGCGCGTTACGATTTTTACCACGCGAAGGTGCTATGCTAGTTTGCGGAGCAAACATCGTAACGGATGACAGACTGCCTTCAGTGTGGCGGGCCAATCGCCCCAGATGCGAGGATCGGTACTCGATTCTGTAGCGCAAAGTGTCGTTACGCGTATCGAGACAAAAGCCGCGTTCGGACGGTGGAGCAGAGAGCCTGTTTGTCATGCGGGAATCAGTTCACGCCGAAGCGAACGAACGGGCGAGTCTGTTCCTCCGCATGCCGGCAGAGACTCTACAGGCACCGGGCGAAGCGTGGCGAAGCCGGTAAGCTGCGGGCCGCGATCCATGAAGCCGGGCATGCCGTATGCGCTTTTGTCATGGGCGTTCGCTTGGAACTGGTGAGCGTGCGGCACGCTGGGAGCACCGATGGGCGGGTTGTGCGTGTCAGGCCCGCACGGGTTGTTGTGCATGTCACTCACGCACAAGTCAAACGCGCTAGCGCGCTAGCGGCGCGGATGTTCGCTTACCAAGAAGCAGTGGTTCTTTACGGTGGGCGCGCGGGCGAGATAGCGTTCTACGGGGACCACACGGGATTTGGAGGTGATTCGCGCTCATTGGCGGAGCTTCGCACTGAGTGCGCGTACCGTATCGTTACGTGGAATAAACTCTTGCACCGTGCTTGTGTGTGCGCGGGCGCAATTGTAGCGAAGCACAAGGACGCAATCGAGCAACTGGCACAAGCGCTTGTTGCGTCACGAACGGGAACACTCGCAGGCGATGAGGCCGAGAGGATCTTTCACCAAGCGGCCAAACTGCGGCGCACGAAATAGGAGGCAACATGGCGGTCTACAAACGCGGTTCAACCTGGTGGTACGAGTTCATCCTTGCCGGGCGGCGCATCCGGGAGTCGGCGCAGACGACGCGCAAGCAGATAGCGATAGAGGCGGAGCGGAACAGGCGGATCGATCTCGAAAAGGCACTGGCCGGGATCCCCGTTGAGAAACGGGAAAACCGCATCCGGCGAGTGAAGGACATCACCGACGATTACGCCAGAGCGTACCCAACGAACCATCGGCCTTCATCGGTGGCGTTCATGAAGGTGTGCATCGGCCATGTGAACCGGATGCTCGGCGCCGAGACCGTCACCGACCTGACGGAGCAGCGCATCAAAGAGTACATGGCGGCTCGGGTTGCCGAGGGCGCCGGCGGCCGATCTGTGAACGCGGAACTGGGTGAGCTCTCCCGAGCCATCGGGAAGTCCTGGAAGACCCTGTGGCCACGCGTCAGGAAGATGGAGGAACGCTCCGATGTGGGCGTGGCTCTGACGGCAGACGAAGAACAGAGACTCCTGGCGGCCGCGGCGAAGAACAGATCCCCCAACCTGCTGACGCTGGTTCGGATGGCTCTGGCAACCGGAATGCGCGCCGGGGAGTTGGTCGGCTTGCAGTGGGGCCGCGTCGATTTCGGCCAGCGGCTCATGACCGTGGCGAGGAGCAAGACCGAAGCCGGGCGCCGCATCATTCCAATGAGCACGGACATTCAGCGGATCCTGACGGGACACCGGGAATGGTTCATGGAGAAGTTCGGCGAGCCGGAGCCGGGCTGGTACGTCTTCCCGTTCGGCTCACCCTACCCGACCGACCCGACCCGTCCCACGTCCGACCTGAGCACGGCATGGACGACGACACGGACCGCGGCAGGCCTGTCTTGCCGATGGCACGATCTCAGGCACACGGCTTGCACCAAGATGGCCGAAGCCGGAGTTCCCGAGGGGACTATGCTGGCGATCATGGGCCACATGAGCCGGGCGATGCTGGAACGGTACTCCCACGTCCGAATGGAGGCAAAGCGGGAAGCGGTGGAGGCGATGTCCCCACAGCGGGATGGTCCCCCCACAGATCCCCCCACAGCGAGCACGAAACCGCGCCTTCGATTGGTTGTAAACCATTGATTTGATTGGTGAGCCGGGCGGGACTCGAACCCGCGACCATTTGATTAAAAGTCAAATGCTCTACCAACTGAGCTACCGGCCCGTCTGCAAGAGGGTGACCCCTTCATCATACCGCACGCCCCCAGGGTGCCCACCAACCGTTAACGGAATCCCGGAAATGGGCCGATACTTACCTGTGGGGTGGGTTTCAGTCCCTCCGCGTGAGTTATCCAAGTACTACGGTAAAGTACTGATGCTGCTATGTGATCTAGTTGAGCTGCTCCTGCGTTCCCTGGATACTCGGGACTGGCGAAGTCCGCTACTCTGAAGATCGGAGATCGTCATGTTGCGTTCGGTGATCATTTGTCCTGACCGGGATCTCGGAGAACGACTCGAAGGGGAATTACTCTCCTCGCGGCGCGCCGGAGTCGTCCGCCGCCTGATGTCCTACCCTACCGGAGTGGATCTGGTGCGGTTTCTCCGTGCCGCAGGTCCCGAAGTCATTTTCCTCAGCCTCGAGACCCCCAGCCTGGCCCTGGAAATCTATCAGCAGATCCAGACGTATGCCCCGGGAACCCAGGTCGTTGCCATCAACAGGACATCTGAAGCGAACATGCTGTTAGGGGCCATGCGGGCTGGCATGCGCGAGTTTCTCTCGCCTCCGTTTGAGTACGCCTCTCTCGCCGGCGCCCTCAGCCGTGTCGAGGAGATTATCGCCCGGAATCCCCCGAAGATCGACGCCACCGATCTCGTCTACTCGTTTCTTCCCGCAAAGGCCGGTGTCGGCGCGACGACGATCGCCGTCAACACTGCCTTGGCGATGTCGAGCCTTCCCGAATCCGAGGTTCTCCTGATGGACCTCGACCTGAACAGCGGCCTCGTCGGTTTTATGCTGCTGCTGGAAAGCCAGTTCTCCATTCTCGATGCCGCGGAGAACGCCGGTGAGATGGATGAGAATCTGTGGCCCAAGATCGTCTCCCGGTCCGGCAACCTGGACGTCCTACCCACCGGGAAGCTGACTCCAGGGTTCCGCATCGAAACCACCCAAATCCGCTATCTGCTGGATTTCGCCCGCCGCAACTATTCGGCCCTCTGCGTGGACCTCTCGGGCATGATGGAGAAATATTCCGTCGAGGTCATGCACGAGTCCAAGAAGATCTTCCTCGTTTCGACGCCGGAACTGCCCTCCCTTCATCTGGCCCGGGAGAAGTTGCGGTGTCTGCGCGCGCAGGACCTGGACAGCAAGGTGGCGGTCATCCTCAACCGGACGCAGAAGTCCCAGCAAATCACGACGGAGGAAATGGAGAAGCTGTTCGGGTGTCCTATTTACATGAACTTCCCGAACGACTACGCGGGAGTGAACAAGGCGCTCACCGCCGGCAAAGCCGTCAGCCCGTCCTCGGCGCTTGGGCAACGCTGCCGCCATCTCGCCGAATCGATGCTCGCGAGGAAGGGCGACGCCCCGGAACGGAGGAAGGGATTTCTCGACCTCCTGCTCAACCGCAAACCAGAGCTGTCTGCGACGTGACCGCTCTAGGGGAGTTCCCGTGCGATCCGGGCGTAGTACCGCAAGGTTTCGTCCAAAGAAATCGCCGCCCGGCACACTGCCCGGTCGCCAAACTGCGTCAGTCTTCCCACTAAGAACCCGGCCTCGACCACCAGCGCCTCCAGACACGGCAGATTCGGTGTCCAGTACATCGTGAAGTCTCCGCCCGCCGAGTCACGAGGGTGGAACCGCAGAACCGGGTCTGTGCCGGGACCGGAGACTGCCGTCTCCAGGAAGAGCTCGCCCCGGCAGACGCCGCGTAGCGTGTCCAGAGCCCCGAGCGGATCCCGGACATGGTTCAGGACCCCCAGACACAAAACGAGGTCGAATCCACCGTGCCTCTCCCGCGTCACGTGGAACAGGTTCTCCCGAAGGTAATGCACGCGGGAACCCAGCGCTTCCGCCGCCAACCGGAAGCCCGTCTGCTCCTGTGGGACATAATCGATCGCCACGACCTCGGCCCCACGCCGTTCCATCTCGAAGGCGAAGAAGCCGTCCCGCGTGCCAACATCCAGCACGCGCATCCCCCGGCAGTCCTCCGGTAACTCCAGCCTGCTCAACGTGATCGAACAGTCGGAAACGCCGGGAGTCACCACTCCCGGAGCCAGTTCCATGCGATGGAACCAGGCCGGCACGCGGGCGATTCTTTCTTCCAGCGACGGGCCGTCCATTGCCATCCAGTATAGTGCGATCAGTCCCCCTGCCATTTTTCGCTTGACTCAGTAGAAAAAGCAGCACTACAATGAACACTGTAATCTAAATGAACGGTGTTCACTATGGGCGTCCAGGAGCGGAAAGCCAGGCATAAAGAGGAACTCCGGCAGGAGATCCTGGAGGTGGCCCGGAAGCTGTTCGTCGAAGAGGGTTTCAAGAACGTCTCGATGCGGCGCATCGCCGAACGAATCGAGTACTCGCCGGCAACCATCTATCTCCATTTCAAAGACAAGTCGGAACTGATCTTCGAGCTCTGTGAGGAGACGTTCGCCCGCCTGGTGGAGCGCCAGGAGCAGTTGAACGAGCGGACGTACGACAGTCCGATCGATTTTCTGCGAGAAGGACTCAGCGGTTACGTCGAGTTCGGAGTCGCTCATCCGGACCATTACCGGGTGACGTTCATGATGGCCGATGACGAGATCGACCCATCCACGTATCAGTCACCCGACTGTATGGGAATGCGCGCTTTCGGCAATCTGCGGGCGGCCGTCGAGGCGTGCGTGCAGCAGGGTCTGTTCCCGAAGCAGAACGCCGACACCGCCGCCCAGGCGCTCTGGGCAGGGGTCCACGGCCTGGTGTCGCTCTACATCGTGATGCCGGAATTCCCGTGGGCGGACAGGCAGAAGGTGACTGAGACCCTGATCAGCGGTTTGATCGAGGGACTGCAAGCGGGGTAACGAATGGCCTCTCTGGCGTTGCGAAATCTGCTTCACGACAAGGTCCGGCTGGCTGTGACCCTCGTCGGCATCGTGTTCGCGCTGGTCCTGATCGTGGTGCAGTTGGGACTGTTTCTCGGATTCACGACCGTGACTTCGGCCGTCATTGACCACTCCGGAGCCGACCTGTGGGTCACTGCCGTCGGGATGCAGAACCTGGACGTCGGGGTGCCGTTCCACGAGCGCAAGCTCTACCAGGTGCGCGCGGACTCCGCCGTGGCACGCTCCGAGAAGTACATTGTGCAGTTCGCCACCTGGAAGCGTCCGGATGGGTTGCAAGAGAGCGTTGAAGTCGTCGGCTTCGAGCCGCGCGACGGGATGGGCGGTCCGTGGAATCTCATTGAGGGCGACCTCGCGGTGCTGCTCGAACCGGATACGGTGATCATCGACGAGTTTTACAAGTCGAAACTGGGGGTCCGGGCCCTCGGAGAAGTCGTGGAGATCAACGGCCGCCGGGCACGCGTTGCCGGATTCACCCGCGGCATTCGCTCCTTTACGACGTCACCCCACGCGTTCACGTCCTTCAAGAACGCGCTGACCTACACCGGGCTGGCCGAGGATCAGACAGTGTTCGTGCTCGTCAAGGCGGCGCCCGGCGCCGACGTCGTCGCGCTCCAGCAGCGGCTGCGTGACAGCGTCGCCGATGTCGATGTGTTTACGACGGCTGAGTTCTCGAAGAAGACGCAGGATTACTGGTTGTATACGACCGGCGCCGGCGTCACCGTGCTGATCGCCGCGGCCATGGGCCTGATTGTGGGTCTTGTCGTGGTGGCGCAGACCATTTACGCCACCACCATGGACCATATCCGCGAATTCGGCACGTTGAAAGCGATGGGGGCATCGAACGGGTACATCTACCGTGTGATTCTGGAGCAGGCCGGGATCAGCGCGGTGCTTGGCTACCTGATGGCGATGGCGATCTCGATTCCCGTTGTCCGCGCCAGCCAGAACGGAAGTGCGCTGATTCTACTCCCGCCGGAGCTGGCCGCCTCTATTTTTGTGCTCGCCGTGGTGATGTGCACGACGGCATCGGTCGTCTCGATCCGCAAGGTCACCAGTATCGACCCTGCGATGGTGTTCAAAGGGTGAAGCGATGGACGCGGCAATTTCCGTGAGAGGTCTCGAAAAAGTGTACGAATCCGGCGCGGCCGCGGCGCGTGCGCTGGATGGGGTGGATCTGGATGTGGCGCGCGGCAAGGTGACGTTGCTGGTGGGGCCGTCGGGCAGCGGGAAGACGACGCTCGTCTCGATCATGGGTTGCATCCTGCGCCCAACCGCAGGGTCCGTGCGGGTCATGGGGCGCGAGGTGGCCGGGCTCGGCGAGTCGGAACTGCCACGCGTCCGGCTGGAGCACATCGGCTTCGTCTTCCAGGGCTTCAACCTGTTCCCGACTCTCTCCGCGGAAGAGAATGTCGCGCTCGCTCTCGACCTGAAGGGCATCCGCGGAAGCGCGGCCCGCCGCCGGTCCCGCGATTTACTGGAACAGGTCGGGCTGTCTGACAAACTCCGCTCGTTTCCGGCGGACCTCAGCGGCGGGCAGAAACAGCGTGTCGCCATAGCCCGTGCTCTTGCCGGTGACCCGGAAATCATCCTGGCGGACGAACCCACGGCTTCACTCGATTCGCATACCGGACGTGCGGTTCTGGACATGATGCGCTCCCTCGCGCATGACCGGGGACGGGCCGTCGTCATCGTCACGCACGACAGCCGGGCGCTGGAATACGCGGACCGGCTGGTCCGCATCGAGGACGGAAAGATCAAGGAGCAGACGCAATGAAACGCACACTGGCACTTCTGCTGATGTTCTGTCTGGGCGCGGGGGCGGCCTGGCGCGCTCTCCAGCACACCTCCAGCGCCGCTGAAGGACCCCTGCCGGAGGTGCCGCCGGTCCGCTGGGTCGCGGCGCCGGGCCGGGTCGAACCGGTATCCGAAGAGGTCAAAGTCGGTTCCGCGCTTGGAGGCAAGGTGCTGCGGGTGACGGTCGAGGAAGGGGACCGCGTGCGTGCGGGACAGACCCTGGCGCAGTTGGAGAACGATGACTTTGCAGCCCGCGTCGTTGCGGCCGAAGCCTCTGTGGCGCAGGCCGAAGCTCTCCTGCGCCGCGTGACGAACGGCTCGCGCGACGAAGAGCGCCGCGAAGCTCGAGCGGCTATCGTTGAGGCGGAGGCCGTGCTGGACAATGCCGCGGCGGAACGCGACCGCCGGCGCGCGTTGTTTGAAAGCGGCGATGTCTCCCGCTCGGAAATGGAAAGAGCAGAACGGGAATGGAGCGTCGCTCAGGCGCGGCTGAAGGCCGCCGAGGAGCGGTTCGCCTTCGTCGATGCCGACGCGCGCGAGGAGGATACGGCCCGCGCGACCGCGGACGTCGCCCTTGCCCGAGCCCGGCTGGCCGAAGCGCGCGCTCTGTACGCCAAGACGTTCATCCGCTCGCCGGTCAACGGCGTCGTTCTCCGCCGGCACGTCCGGGCGGGGGAAGCGCTCGCCGACGGGTCCGAGGCGCCCCTCTTCACCATGGGCGACGACCGCGTCCTGCGCGTCCGGGCCGAGATCGACGAGTCCGATATCGCGCGCGTGACGCCGGGCCAGAGCGCTCGTATCCGCGCCGATGCCTATGGCGAGCGGGAGTTCACCGGACGCGTCGTCCGCGTCGGACCCCTGGTCGGAAAGAAGAACGTGTTCACCGAGCGCCCCTCGGAACGCGTCGACACGAAAGTGCTCGACGCCCTGATCGAGCTCGATCCGGGACAGGTGCTCCCAGCCGGTCTCCGCGTCGACGTGTTTATTGGATAAACCTGCAATGCCTGCAATCGTTCTTGTTCTCTTGTCAATCGCCCTTCCTCTCGCCGCGCAGCCGAACGGACCGCAGCGGGTCGGCGTGGGTCCGGTGGAGCGCAGCCTGTCCCTGGAACAGGCGATCGAGATGGCGCTCGCCAATAATCTTGAAATCGAAGTTGAGCGCCTGAGCCGCAACCTGAGCCAGGAATCGGCGGCCGGCGCCCGTGGCTTTTTCGATCCGACGTTCCGCTGGGCGCCGGGCATCGAGAGTGCGAATGTGCCTACGGGCTCGCTGTTGCTCGGCCAGAATGGAAAACTGGTGGACCGCTACTTCCGCCAGAACTTCTACTTCCAGCAGCGGCTTCCCGAGCGCGGGTCGTCGTTCGGCATCTCGTTCGAGAACTCGCGGGACTCGACGAACAACCCCTTCGCCGGCCTGAATCCGTTCGTGACCTCCCGTCTGTTCTTCAACTTCACGCAGCCGCTGCTGCGCAACCGGGAGACCGATGCCCAGCGCAGCGAGCTCGAGATCCGGCGCAAGCGAGCCGACTTGAGCGAGGTGGAGCTTGAACTGAGCGTGACCGAAGTGGTCTTCCGCACCGAGCAGGCATATTGGAACCTCGTGGCAGCCCGCAGCGATGCTGCCGTGCGGGCGGAGTTTGTCGATCTGGCCCGCGAGCAGCTCGCCCGCAACCAGCGCTTCATCGATGCCGGGACGCTGGCGCCGGTGGAACTGTCGGCGTCCGAGGCCGAGCTCGAGAGACGGCTGGATTCCTGGTACGCAGCCGTTGGCCTGGTGACCGAAGTCGAGAACAGCCTCAAGATGCTGCTGGCTGGCGGTGCTGCTTCCGACCTGTGGAATGACGAGATCGTCCCGTCGGACTCGATCGGGAAAACACAGCCGCCGGCGATCTACGAACTCCAGGAGAGCATCCGGCAGGCGATCGCCTCGCGTCCCGAATTGCGGGCGCTCGACGCGCAACTCACCGTCAATGACGTCCAGAAGAAGCAGAACCAGAACGCACTGAAGCCGGAGATGAACCTGGTCGCGGCTTGGGGCCTGACAGGGCTGGGTGGATCTGTCAACCAGGTCGACAACCCGTTCTCGCAGTCGCAGGAAGTCCTCGTTCAGCGGCTGAACGAACTGTCGCTGCGGGCCGGGTTGACGCCAGTGAGACCCGATTTCGGCGGCGATGCGTTGCCTGACCGAGTGATCGGCGGCTATGGCACGACCCTCTCGAACCTGTTCGGGGGAAGTTTCCAGACGTTCCAGGTCGGTCTCTCGTTTGACTTCACGATGCGCAACCAGACAGCGCGTTCGAACCTGGCGCAGTCGGTGATCAGCGAGCGGCAGATCCGGACACGCCGGACCCAGGCCGAGCAGTTGGTGGCGGCCGACGTCCGGAACGCCTACCAGGCGATCCAGACGGCGAGGCAGAGGATCCAGGCCGCCAGCGCCAGCGTCCGCGCCGCGAAGGAAAAGCTGGACAGCGAAACACGCCTGTTCCAGAACGGGGAGTCGACCAACTTCCTGGTGCTGACCCGGCAGAACGAATACGCCGATTCACGCCTTCGGGAGGTGGTCGCGAAGCTCGAACTGAACAAGGCTCTGGCGTCATTGCAGCGCGCGCTCGGCGCGACTCTCGAGACCTACCGCGTCGCCATCCGCTAGCGAGGCCCAATTGTCGGCTGCCCGCGGCAATGGTACCGTTGCGTCTATATGCGCGGAGTGGCGTGGTTCTTATGCGTGACGGCCTGCTGGGCGGCCGACGAAGTGGATCTGGGCGCGGTGCACCGCATCCGGCAGGAGGCCTTCGGAAAATCCCGCGTGATGGAGCACGCGTTCTTCCTGACCGATGTGCACGGGCCGCGTCTCACCGGGTCCCCTCAACTGCGCGCGGCCGCGGAATGGGTTGCCGACCAGGCGAGGCAGTGGGGACTCGCCAACGTCGCTCTGGAACCTTGGGGAACGTTCGGCGAGGGGTGGTCGGCCCAGCGGTTCGTCGCGCACATCCGGGAGCCGCAGCAGCAGCCGCTGATCGGGTATGCCCGTCCCTGGTCGCCCGGCACGCCGGGGCCGGTGTCGGGAACGCCCATCCTCGCGCCGATTTCAGGAGAAGACGACTTTCCCCGCTTTCAGGGAAAGCTGAAGGGCAGGATCGTGCTGATCTCGAAGCCCCGCACGCTCGTGCCGATGACGCGCGCGCCCGCCGTGGTCCTCAGCGGCCAGCAACTGGACGAGATCGCGTCCGACAATCCGAAGCTGAACGTCGTGCCGAACAACGTGTTCGGGCTGCCGGATCCGCCGAAGCCCCTGGACCGGGAAATCGCGCGCGCACGGCGGAACCGCCTGCACCAGTTCCTGCAGGACGAGGGCGTCGCCCTCGTCCTGGCGCCCGGCGATACGACCGATGGCGGCACCGTGCGCGGCTCCGGGCCGCATCTGCAGGACGGTGACGTGATGTCGCCACCCTGGGTTCTGCTCACTCCCGAGCACTACAACCGCATCGTGCGCCTGATCGAGCGCCGGCGGAATGTCAGCGTCGAGTTCGACATCGGGAACCAGTTCCACGAGGCGGAAGAGGCGTTCAACGTGGTGGCCGAAATCCCGGGAACGGACCTCAAGGACGAAATCGTGATGTTGGGCGCACACCTCGACTCCTGGACCGGAGGAACGGGCGCCACGGATAACGCCGCCGGCTCGTCCGTCGTGATCGAGGCCATGCGTCTGCTGCAGACACTCAATCTGAAGCCACGCCGGACGGTCCGGATGGCGCTTTGGACCGGCGAGGAACAAGGCCTGCTCGGGTCGAAGGCGTACGTGAAGAAACACTTTGCCGATCCGGAGACGATGGAGCTGAAACCAGCGCACAGCAAGCTGGCCGGCTATTTCAACCTGGACAACGGCAGCGGAAAGATCCGCGGCGTCTACCTGCAGGGCAACGACAGCATGCGGCCGGTGTTCGAAAGATGGCTGGCGCCGTTCCGCGATCTTGGAGCGCGCGCGGTGACGCGGCGGAACACTTCCGGCACGGACCACCTGTCGTTCAACGCGGTCGGACTGCCGGGGTTCCAGTTCGTCCAGGATCCCCTCGAATATGGGACTCGCACGCACCACACGAACATGGACGTGTACGACCGGCTGCAGACCGAGCACCTGCAACAGGCGTCGGCGATCATGGCATCGTTTGCCTATTTCGCCGCCACGCGGGAGGAGAAGCTGCCCCGCAAGCCCCTGCCCGAACCGAAGCCGGAACCCGGTCTCAAGCCGGACATCCCATTCGTGACGGAAGGCGCGTTGACGCTGACCCTGGACGCCTACGTCCCGGCGGGCGACGGCCCGTTTCCCGCCGCGATCATCGTTCACGGAGGAGGATTTACCCGCGGCGACAAACAGACCTTCGTCAAGCCATTGTTTGAGCCGCTGGCGGCGGGCGGCGTGGCGTGGTTTTCGATCAATTACAGGCTCGCTCCGGCTCACCGCTATCCGGCGCCGGTGGATGACGTGATCTCGGCCGTGAAATGGGTGAGGACGAACGCCGCGCGGTTCAACGTCGACCCGGAGAAGGTCGTTCTGATCGGGGAGTCGGCGGGCGGACATCTGGTGTCTATGGTGGGGACGCGGAAGCTGCCGGTGAAGGGCGTCGTGGCCTTCTATGCGCCGCACGATCTCGCGCACCTGACGCAGAAGCGGGGGGCCGTGTCCGAAGGCCTGTCGGGGCTGCTCGGTGTGAAAGATCTGTCGCCGGCTTCCATGAAGGCGCTTGCCGCCGCATCCCCGATCGCCGCCATCCACCGGGACCTGCCGCCGTATCTCCTGCTGCACGGCACGCGCGACGAGCAGGTGCCGCACGAGCAATCCGAGCGCATGTGCGAGGCGATCGCCAAGGCCGGCGGCGCGTGCGACTTGTCCCTGGTCGAAGGCGCCGCACACGGCGTCGGCGGGTGGGACCGGACGCCCGGTTTCCGCGAGTACCGCAAGGTGATGCTGGAGTGGATCGAACGCGCGGTGCGGTGAGCGGCGTCAGGAACGGATGATCCGGCGGACCTGCTCCAGGACCTTGCGGCGGTAGCTGGGGGGGATGGCGATGGTCCATGCCAGAACCAGCCCGCAAGCACCCGCGGCCGCGCAATCGGCGAAAAACGCCGGCCAGGTAGCCGGTGGGAACCAAGTCTTCAGGACAAGTCCGGCCGCGGCGGTGGCGGCGCCCGTCGCCGCCATCGGTATCAGGACCACCTTGCAGAACACCAGGATCGGGATGCCTGCAAGGCGCAGTGTAACGGGGAAGACAAATAGGACATGGCTTGCCGCACTGACGGCAAGCTTCACGAGTGCGACTCCGGCTAAGCCGAGCCAGGAGACGAAAACGATGCTCCCGGCGAGATGGACGACCGACTCTAGAACGCGCACGATGATCAGGGGCCGGAGCCGCCGTATCCCAAACAGGTACTGCATTGGAACGGATCCGGCGCCGCGCACGAGCATGGCGGCTGTCATCATGTACAGGACCGCATCGCTCCGGTCCCACCAAGGTCCCTGAGTATACGTGGGGCCGACCCACAGCCGGATGAACGGTTCGCCGAAGACGATGATCCCCGCGGCCAGGAGGCACGCTCCGGCACCGATGCAGGCCGATGCATCGAGGTACAGCTTTCGTAGTCCCTCGCGATCTCCGACGGTGGCGAAGTGCGTGAACGCGGTGGGCAGTGTTGCGGCCATCGAACTGACCAAGGTCAGCAGATGGAAACCGAGATAGCGGCCGATGGTGTAACGGGCCACCGCCATCGCCCCGGCGATCCTGCCGATGACGAGGAGATCCGTTTGCAGCAATGCAACCTGCGTGAGAGTCATCGTGAGATTCGCCGACCCGAATCGCAGAATGTCGCGCACACGCGCCATCGTGAAATCCGGCGGCCACAGATGCAAGCGATAGTTCAGGCGCCTGAGTTGAACAAGGTGGAAACCCCAGGCGAGCGCTGCACTGCACGCCTGGACCGTGGCGACCGCTACAATCCCTCCATCGAGGGCGAGTGTGACCGCGACGCCCACTCCGCTGGCGATTGTGGCGATGATGCTAGCCGTGCTGACCATGTCATAGCGCCGGAGCCCCCCCAACACAGCACTCGGGACCGACCACGGCAGATTCAGGACTGGCACCAGTAGCAGGACGCCGACCGCCCGGCGCGCGTCTCCTGAATCAACGCGGTCGATCTGAAACAGCGACGGCAGGCCCCAAACCGCGGCCCCGGCGACCGGTAACGCGACGCATGCGGAGAATATCAGGATCCAAAAGGCGGTGCGAACGTACGTGTCTGCTTCGGCCGGCTTGCCTTCACCGCGAAAGCGCGAGACGAAGTACGCCAGAGCGCCTCGAATCCCGAAGTCGAAAGCGATTGAGTAGGCAACCAGCTCTCCCGCGAGGGAGAGGATACCGTAAGACGCGTCGCCCAGCGACCGGAGAAGAAAGGGTGTCAACAGGAACGACGTGACAGCCGCGGCGCCAAAGGAGACCGCGCCCATCAAAGCATTGACATGCGCTGCCGCTGGACGGATGCCTGAAGGCGCCGATGAATCACTCGTCATGGGATGAATAACCGGCCGAGATCTCGCATGGCCGAAGACTCAGTCTGGCACAGTGCCGTGGGACACGCTTCATGATGCCCTGTTTCCCCCCTTCTTCCCGCATGGACAACTGGAGGCAAGCAATGACAGACAACACGACGATCGACACAGCGCGCCTGGAACAGTTCATGGGCCAGGTGGTCAACGACATGGCGGCGTCCATGTCGGTCATGATGACCGACCTTGGCGGGAAACTCGGCCTGTACAAAGCCATGGCAGGCGCTGGCCCGATGACCGCCTCAGACCTCGCAGCCCGAACCGGGACCCATGAGCGCTATGTGCGCGAATGGCTCAACAATCAAGCCGCAGGCGCGTACGTGACCTATCACCCGGCCACCGACACCTACGAACTTCCCGCCGAGCACGCCATGGTGCTTGCTCGCGAGGACAGCCCGGTGTTCATGGCGAACGGCTTCGGTACCGCGGCGTCCATGTGGTTCGGCCAGGAACGCATCTTCGAGGCGTTCCGCACGGGACGCGGCATCGGCTGGCACGAGCAGCACCGCTCCCTGCATCTGGCGACTGAGTACTTCTTCCGGACCGGCTACCGCGCTCATCTCACCACGCAGTGGATTCCCGCTCTCGACGGCGTCGAGGAGAAACTGCGCTCCGGCGCGCGCGTGGCCGACGTCGGCTGCGGTCACGGTGCTTCGACCATCATCATGGCCCAAGCCTACCCGGACTCCCGGTTCTTCGGCTTTGACTATCACGATGCGTCCATCGCCACGGCAACGGAACGCGCCGCCGAAGCCGGGGTCGCCGGGCGTGCTCAGTTTGCTGCGGCGTCCGCCAAGCAGTATCCTCGCGCCAACTACGACCTCATCTGTTTCATGGACTGCCTGCATGACCTGGGCGACCCGCTCGGTGCGGCCAAACATGCCCGGCAGGCCATCGCGCCCGACGGCGTGGTGATGCTGGTGGAACCGAATGCGGGAGACACGGTTGCCGACAATCTGCACCCTGTCGGACGTCTGTTCTACGCCGCGTCCACGGCCTTCTGCACGCCGAACTCGCTCTCGCAGGAAGTGGGGGCCGCATTGGGAGCGCAAGCGGGTGAAGCCAGACTTCGCGAGATTTTTCGCGAGGCTGGGTTCCGCCACTTCCGTCAGGCGGCCCGGACTCCGTTCAATCTGATCCTGGAGGCGCGTCCGTGAACGGCCTGCACATCGACGCCGCCACGCGCCAGTTCCTTTCCGGCTTCGAGGCGTCCGGGGCGCCGCCGCTGCACACCATGACGCCCGGCCAGGCGCGCGCGGCCTTCGCCGAGATGCAGGCTATACCGGTGAGCTTGCGGCCGGCGTCCATGACCCGGTACACACTCGCGGATGCGCCGTTCCGTCTCGTCATTCCGGCCACCGCGCCCGCCGCGCCCCCGGTCATCGTTTACCTGCATGGCGGCGCCTGGATGCTCGGCGGGTTCGGGACCCATGAACGCCTCGTGCGCGAACTGGCGCATCGGACGCGCGCCGCCGTGGCATTCGTCGAGTATGACCGGAGTCCGGAGGCCCGGTACCCGGTGGCTGTCGAACAGGCATACGCGGTGACCAGGTTCCTGGCTGAAAAAAGCAAGGCCTTCGGCGTCGATGGGTCGCGCGTGGCGGTTGCCGGAGACAGTGCGGGCGGCACTCTCGCCGCCGCTGTGACGCTCCTTGCGCGGGAGCGCGGCGGTCCGGAGCTTCGTTTCCAGGTGCTCTTTTGTCCCATCACGAACGCGAATTTCGACACCGGCTCGTACCGGGAGTTCGCCGCCGGACCGCTGCTGACCCGCGAGACGATGGAGTGGTTCTGGGACGCGTATGCACCCGGGCGCTCGGTCCGCCGCGAACCTCTCGTCGCTCCCCTGCGGGCGCCGGAGGAACTGCTTCATGGCCTGCCTCCGGCGTTCATCGCGACCAGCGAATATGACTTGGTCCGCGATGAGGGCGAGGCTTACGCGCGCAAGCTGGCCGATGCGGGCGTCCCCGTCACCGCCGCCCGCTATGGCGGAACCGTCCACGATTTCATGATGCTCAACGCGCTGGCGGAAACGCCCGCGGCCAGCGCCGCCATCGCGCAGGCGAGCCACCTGCTGCGTGGCGCTCTCCGCGCGTGAGCCGCTTGACTAGAATGGTTGCCATGCGATGGGCAATCATTCTACTGTTCGCGCCGGCCCTCGCGGCGCAGCCTGCGTACGACCTCCTGCTCCGCAACGGCCACCTCGTCGATCCGAAGAACGGGATCAGCGGGCGGCGCGATGTGGCGATCAAAGATGGCAGGATCGCGAATGTCTCCGCGCGGATCGATCCCGCGCGGGCAGTGAAGGCGATCGATCTGGAGGGCCTCCACGTGACCCCCGGCCTGATTGACCTGCACGCGCACATCATCCCGGGCGCCGGTCTGCGCGGGTCGCTGCCGATCGACCAGAACGTCTACGCGGACAGCCACACGCTGCGAAGCTGTGTCACGACGGCCGTCGACGCCGGCTCGTCGGGCTGGCGCACGTTTGCCGCGTTCAGGGAGACCGTCGCCGGGCAGGTCTACACGCGCGTGTTTGCTTTGATCAACATCGTTGGGGCGGGCCAGGGCGGCGGCGCATCCGAGCAGAACGTGGACGACATGGACCCGGAAGCGACCGCTGCCGCGATCAAGGCCAACCGCGACCTGATTGTCGGCATCAAGACCGCGCACTACCGGGGACCCGAATGGGTTGCGGTCGAGCGGGCCGTGAAGGCGGGCGAACTGGCCGGAGTGCCCGTGATGGTTGACTACGGCGCTTTCCGTCCGGAGCGGCCATTTCAAGAGCTCGTCCTCAAGAAGCTTCGTCCGAACGACATCTACACCCACACCTATCTGGGCGCCGTGCCGATGCTCGATGAGAACGGCAAGCTGCTTCCGTATCTTCTCGAAGCCCGCCGGCGCGGGGTCAAGTTCGATGTCGGCCACGGCGGCGGCAGCTTCCTCTTCCGTCAGGCGGTCCCAGCGATCCGCCAGGGCTTCCTTCCCGATTCGATCTCCACCGATCTCCACACCGGCAGCATGAACGGCGCGATGAACAACATGCTGAACGTCATGTCGAAGTTCCTCAACATGGGGATGCGGCTTGAAGACGTCGTCGGGAGTTCCACCTGGAACCCGGCCCGGCAGATTCAGCGGACGGAACTGGGACACCTGGGCGCCGGCGCCCCGGCGGACATTGCGGTCCTGCGGGTCGAAACCGGCACGTTCGGATTCGTCGATGTCAGTGGCGGCAAACTCACGGGCACCCGCCGGCTGGCCTGCGAAATGACGATCCGCGACGGCCATGTCGTTTACGACCTCAACGGTCTGACGCGCACGGAGTGGGACCGCCTCGAGAAGGACTACCGGGCGGATCCGGCCAGCGGCTGGGATTGGGTGATCGGGTCGCCACGATTGGGCCTGAACGCGCCGGGCGCCCGTAAGCAGTAGCTTTACCTGCTGCGGGCGACCGAGTAGACCCACATCCAGCGGCGGTCATTGATCACGACGCGCCAAGCGTCCGGTGTCGAAGCCGTCGTGTCGACGCGCACGTAGTAGCCGTACCCGTAGTCGTCTGGACGCCCGGGGACTTTCCCGAACTCCTGCGCGGTGTTCGGCGTGTGCGGAAACGTTCGGTAGAGCGTCCCTTTGCCGTCCACCAGGTAAGGCCAGCCGTTGTCGGAGTACGCGACGGTATCGGTGCCTTCCGGGCCCGTCCGTGGAAGCAGGACGGCGGGGTCGAAGACGTGGAATCGTCCCGCGGCGTGCGGTGACCGCCCCGCCGGAAAATGCGCCGGCGGGTCCCACGACCACAGTTCCTTCCCGTTCTCATCCACGAGGTCGAGCGTCCCGCGCTTGTTGACGATCAGCACCTGGTTACCCCCTCCCGCCACGAAGCGTCCGATCTGCGGTTGCTGCGGGTGCGAGCTTGGACGCTTCCAGAGCAGACTGCCGCGGCCGGCCGTGAGCGCGAACGTCTGGTTGCTGGCGGCGTAGGCGATTGCGGGCTGTCCCTGCAGTTCGCCCACTGCCATCGCGTCCACGTGCATTTCGAGCGGGTTCCACTCGGCGTCCGGGACCGGACGGAATGACCAGGCCGTCTGCAAGCGCGGGCCGATACGGTTGAACCCGATCAGGAATTCGTCGAGGCCATCGCCGTCCAGATCTTGCGCCCTTGGCGTATGTCCCGCGCCCAGGTAATCCGCCTTCTTTCTCACCTTCAGGTCAGGAGAGTAGAAGAACGCCGGGTTGCCATACTCATGCGGCGGGTAGGCGGCTTCGGCATTCTTGACGAGCAGGGTCCAATCGCGAGGCCCGCTGCCAGTCCGTGCCGCCAGCACGATCTGCATGTTGTCCGATTCCAGCGCGGCTGATCTCCGTTCGGTTCCTGTCCGGCCATCCAGGATGACCAGGGCGCCGCGGCGGATCACGGCGACTTCCGGCTTGCCGTCCCCGTCCAGGTCCGCGACGGCCAGGGAGCGTTCCGATGAATGCGTGACGAAAGGCCGGGTCCCACGCCACGGCTGTCCGACTCGCCAGAGGATCTTGCCCTTTGTGTCCGTCGCCGTGAGACAGAAATGGGTCAACTCCTCCTGGCTGAAGGCAAACCGGCCCGCGTAGGGCGGCCGGTCATACACCTTCGAATAGAACATGCCAGGCGACTGCAACCACAAGAACTCGTTGCGCCCGTCGCCCGTCAGATCAGCCAGAAACGGAACGCCGCCGTAGTCCTTGAGGCCTGTTTCCTGAACAAGTTGGATGGGTTGGGCAACCAGGGGCACACAGGCGGCGGCGCCACAGAGCAGCAGGGTCTTCAGCATCGTCCGGAACCACGAGAGTAGCGCAATTCGGGCAGTGGCCGCCAAAAATTGCTATCGTAGAGAGTGACGGTTCATCGTTCCGCAACAAACCCGTCTCCTATTATCCGGCACGTCAACTTTGCGCCCGCAGGCGGCGCACCTGTGGCCATCGGCCCCGGGAAACTTTCTCGCGTAGAGCCCCACGAGATGGGGAAGGAGGGAAGCCGCATTGGCAACACGTTCACGTACATCGTTTCAAAAACGGCAGCGGGAGATTGCCCGCATGGAGAAGCGCAAGGATAAGGCCGCCCGCAAGGCGGAACGCAAGCTGGCGGCTCAGGAGTCCCCTGAGTCCGGTTCCGAGTTTGGCGAGGACGAGGGACTCGAAACGGCCGGCGAGGACTCCCCGGAGTCCAGCGAGGAATAGCGCGCAGCCGCCGCTCGTGCCAGGAACCCTGCCAGCACGACGAGCAGCGCAGCGGCCAGCCATGCTTTCCGCGCAATCCCAGCGTCGGTAAGGTCCGAAGCGAGCCACCCGGTCCAGGACGCAGGCAGCAGGCGCGGCCCCATCAGCAGCCCGATCACGGTCGCCAGGAGAATCAACCGCAGCCTGCGGTATCCGGAAGGCGCCGAGTGCGCCGCCACGGCTGCAAGCGAACCTGCGGAGGCCACGGCAGCGATCGCACCCAGGCTGAGCGCTGCGGCAGCGCCGAGAATACCAGTTGACGGCAGCAGCAGCTTGCCGTGCCAGTTCATCCAATTCAGCACGGCCAGCGCGGCCACGATTGTGGCGATTCCGAAGAGCCAGCCCGCGAGCGCGACGGCGCCGGCCTTGGCCAACACCCAGCCGAGGACCGAATCGTCAGGTTGTTCCCCCGCGAACGCCGTGACCGCCAGGCTCGCCACAGGGAACACCGGCAAGCACGCAAAGGGCAGGATCACCAGCGCATCCAGCATGCTCAGCCCGATCAGCCACGGGACTCCCGCGACAACCAGGGCGAACATCAGGACGTTGACGGTCCGAAACGACTGAGCCAGCCGCCGCCACTCGGCCAGTGCGATCCGCAGCATTCCCCTATTCTCCTCCCTATTCTCCCCGATGTTTGACAATCCCTTGGCCGGGGCGGACCATAGAGGGTAGCGAGACGCCATGTTCCGCAGCATCAAGGAACAATTCGATACGGTTTTCCGCCAGGATCCCGCCGCTCGGAGTATCCTTGAGATCGTTCTCTGCTATCCCGGATTTCATGCGGTTCTGTGGCATCGGTTTGCCCACTTCCTCCAGCAGCTCGGTGTCCCCTTGCTGCCGCGTTTCATCTCTCAACTCAACCGGGCGTTGACCGGAATCGAGATCCATCCCGGTGCACGCATTGGACGCCGTTTCTTCATCGACCATGGCATGGGTGTCGTCATCGGCGAGACCGCGGAAATCGGTGACGACGTCCTGATCTACCAGGGGGTCACCCTGGGTGGCACCGGTCACGACAAGGGCAAGCGGCACCCGACTCTCGGCAACTGCGTCGTCGTCGGGGCCGGAGCAAAAGTCCTGGGCAATATCGAGATCGGCGACCACGTGAAGATCGGCGCCGGATCGGTGGTCGTGCACGCCGTTCCCGCGTGGTGCACTGTGGTGGGCGTCCCCGGCCGCATCGTGCGGTCCCGAGGGGACGATGGTACGCTCGAACACGGCAAGCTGCCCGACCCCGAGCAGCAGGCGATCGACGAGTTGACGCGCCGCGTCAACGAACTCGCCGAGCAGGTCCGCGCCCTGCAGGCCGAGCGTCTCGAGAGATGAGACTCGCTGTCCTGATCCTGTGCGCGTCGGCGTGTTTTGGCGAAACCTATTCGTATTGGGTTGCGCCATGCGACGAGAAGCTTGCCCGCGCGTCCGGATGCGAGGCAGCCGACCCCGAACTCGCGGACTGGGCGCTGGCCGCTTGGGCCAACGCGTCCAAAGGGAAGCTGGCGTTTCAGCGGGCGGCGGACGAGCGGAAGGCGCGCATCCGCTTCTACTGGGCGCCCGGCAGCATGCAGTTGTACGGAGAAGCGCGGCCGATCCTCGTGGAGGGGGAACGCGGCGCCGAGATACATGTGCGTCCTGACATGGCCGTGCTGGGTCCCGGCTTCGCCGAAGCCGCCGCGAAGGATCCCCTCTTCCGCCACGCCATTGTCTATCTCACCTGCCTGCACGAGAGCGGACACGCCATCGGCCTGCAACACACCGCGGAATTCGCCGACATCATGTACAGCTTCGGGTTCGGCGGCGACATCGGCGAATACTTCGCGCGCTATCGCCGCAAGCTGAAGAAGCGCGACGACATCTCCAGGCATTCGGGCCTCTCCCGCGCCGATGAACGGAGCGTCCGCGCTTTATACTGAAGGCACTCCGATGGCCCATCAATACGACGTCATCATCGTGGGTGGCGGACACAACGGGCTTGTCGCCGCCGCCTATCTCGGCCGCGCCGGACGCAAAGTGCTGGTGCTGGAACGCCGGGAACTGGTCGGCGGCTGCGCGGTGACCGAACCCGTCTGGCCGGGCTACCGCGTCTCGACGGCTTCGTACCTGACCAGCCTGATGCAGCAGCGCATCGTCGATGAACTGGAACTCGAGAGCTTTGGTTATGTCGTGGACGCCAAGGATCCGGCGTTCTTCTCCCCCTTCCCCGATGGCCGCCACCTGTTCATGTGGCAGGACGAGAAGCGCACGCTCGAAGAAATCGCCAAGTTTTCAAAGCGCGACGCCGAGGCGTTCCCCCGCTACGAGGCTTATCTGGAGAGGCTGGCGCGCGTTGTCGAGTCGCTGCTGCTGATCACTCCACCGCCGTTCCCGCCGTCCGGCCCTCTGGATCTGATCGAGCACCTGAAACTGCTGGCGCGGTTCAAGGGTTTGAACCCTAGCGACCTCACAGGACTCGTCAAGATCTTCACACAAAGCGCGGCCGATCTGCTGGATGAATGGTTCGAATCTCCCGAAGTGAAGGTGACGCTGGCGACAGACGGCGTCATCGGCGCCAACGGCGGCCCACGTTCGCAAGGAACGGCTTACATTCTGATGCATCATTGCATGGGTGGAGTCGGCGGCAAGCGGGGGTTGTGGGGATTCGTGCGCGGCGGCATGGGCGCGGTATCGGAAGCGATCGCTGCTTCGGCGCGCCGCTACGATGTCACGATCCGCACCGACGCGCCGGTCCGGCGCATTCTCGTGAGCAACGGATTGGCGCGCGGCGTTGTCCTGGAAGGCGGCGAAGAAATCACGGCGCGCGCCGTTGCATCGAACGTTGATCCGCCGACGACATTCCTCCGCCTGGTCGGCGACGGGCAACTGGACCCCGAATTCGCCGCCGCCATCCGCCGCTTCCGCTGCGAGGGCACGTCCCTCAAGATCAATCTCGCGCTCAATGGACTCCCCGAGTTCCTGGCGTACCCAGGCGCTCCGGGACCGCAGCATCGCGCCACAATGCACATCTGCCCGTCGATCGAGTACGTCGAGCGCGCCTGGGACGATGCCAAGTACGGCCGTCCCTCGGAGCGGCCGCTGCTCGAGATGACTGTGCCGACCATGTACGATCCGTCGCTAGCGCCTCCCGGACGCCACGTGATGGGCATCTTCCTGCAATACGCTCCGTATACGCTGAAGGATGCAACGTGGGACGAACTCCGCGAACCGTTCGCCAACCGCGTGTTGGATCTGATCGCCGAGTACGCGCCCAACATCCGTTCGATTGTCGAGGAGATGCAGGTCCTGACCCCTCTCGATCTCGAACGGCGTTTCGGCATCACGGGCGGCAACATCTTCCACGGGGAGATGAGCCTCGACCAGATGTTCGTGCTGCGTCCGGTGGCCGGCTGGGCGCGGTACCGGACGCCAGTGCGTGGACTCTACCTGTGCGGGTCGGGCGCCCATCCCGGCGGAGGCGTCATGGGAGCGCCCGGATTCAACGCGGCGCGAGAGATGCTGAAGGATCTGTAAGCATCAGCTTTCCATTGCGCACCAGGTAGCGGAAGTCGACGTGTACGGTGGCGTCGGGCAGAAAGAACCAGCGCACGGGCCCGCCGCGGACCGCGCCGCCCATTTCTTCGTTGTCGCCCAGGCTCACCCGCACCACGCCGGCGCCATAGCCGTAGTACGGGATCACGCCGGGCAACGTGTTCTCCGCCAGCTTTGGATTGAACCCGAGAGCGAATTCACGGAAGCGCATCGCGCCTTCGCCGCCGTCTTTCAGGGCCGCTTCCACTGCTTCCTGACCCTGCTCCGCGCGGATGCGCGTGATCTTCCCGTTGTCGAAGTAGAGCGCGACCTGCCGCGCGGTAGCCTCGCCGAATCGCGCTTCGGGGAGAACCACGACGCCCATCGCGGATTCTTCGATCGGAGCAACCCGCAACGCCCCGGCGGGCAGTTCGATGTCGCGATCGATGCGCATACGGGCCCGGAGCCCGCGGTCGGGCGAAGCGTCGCCATCCTGGAGGTTGAATGGACGCACACCAACGCGGAACATCAGGTCGGTTCCGGCGGACGTCGAGACGCGTACGGTTCCCAGGCGCAGAATCTCGGCAGCCCGCTGCTGGAGGGCGCGCAAGTTGCCGTAATCGATGTCGAGCGCCGCGGCGTAGAGGTCGTCCAGTTCCTCGTCGTGTGAGGTGTTGAGTCCGTCGGCGTGGCGGCTGCCGTCGTCCCAGTGAAAATGGACGGCGCGGCGGACACCTCCGCGGTCCAGCCAGGACGCCATATTGCCGTACTCGCCCGGGAGAACGACAGCAGCCGTCGCCTCGTCCAGCGTAGCGGCCATCCTGGCCGCGCGCGCCAGCAAAGCGGTGCGTACTGCGTCTTGCAGCTTTGTGGCGGGGCCGGTGAGGTACACCCGCTCGCCAGGCGTGACACGCAGAGCGTCGGCGACGCGGGCCGCGATGACCGCATTCCGTGCCTCCGGATCGGGTGTCGCGCGACGAAACGTCACCCCCAGGGCGCGCAGCGTGTCGCCTGCGAACTGAAACTCCTGGCCCGCGATGCGCGGATCGCCGGAAGTCTCGAACAGGTGGTCGCCGAGATGCCGCAGTGGGACGCGGAAACCACTCCATGCCATCGTCAAGCCTGCGCCGTCCTCCTTCACCCGAACGTCTCCATATCCGGGGTGTGTGTACCGTCCCCGGTAACGTGATGCCTGCGCCAGAGGAACCGCCTGCTTCGCGGGCTTCGTCTCGGGTTTTTTCGCCGGAGCGGTGAATGGCGCCGGCGAAGGTACATTCAGCAGCGCCTCGGTAATACGCATCGCCAGCGGCTGGTGAATCCAGGACTCGTCGAGATTGGTCAGCACGGCCACGCCGGTCCTCTCGCCGGGCGCCAAAACGATATGTGCCCGGAAGCCCGCGACGGCGCCCCCGTGCGACCACAGAACGTGACCTTTGTGATCGTTGACCTGCCAGGCAAGAGCATACGAGCCGCCATCCGGAATCCGGATCTGTGGAGCATGCAAATCGCGAAACGTCTTTTCAGTAAGCAGGCGCTTACCGTCGAAGACGCCCTCATTCAGATGCAGCCGCATCCACTGCGCCAGATCCCGTACCCCGGCCTTGATCGAGCCGGCGGCGCGGATCTGCCCGTCGTCGTGGTACCACGGCACCGCCTCGGGTATGCTCCCCGCGCCGTAGCGATGCGCCGCGGACCAGTCGCGGCTCGTCACAGCTTCGCCGCTGGTAAAGACGGCGCCGCGCATCGCAAGCGGGCGGAGAATGCGTCTCTCCACGTACTCGTGCCACGGCATGCCCGCGGCCGCCGCGATCACCAGGCCGGCGGCATTGTACATCACGTTCTGGTACGAGTAGCGCGAGCGGAATCCGTAGCTGAGCGGCACGTGTCCAATCCGGCGCACGCTCTCTTCGAGGCTCCACGGTGCGCCGCTCCAGAGAAGATCGTGGCGGTCGAGACCCGTGCGATGCAGCAGCAGGTCGCGAATCGTCACCTGCTCCGCGGCCAGCGGATCAGCCAGCGTGAACCACGGCAAGTAGCGGCGTACGGAGTCGTCGAGACGGAGGCGGCCTTCGTCCACAAGCATGCCGAGGGCCGCGCTGGTGAACGCTTTCGTCAGCGAGCCGATGCAGAAGAGCGTGTCCGGAGTGACCGGCGGCGTCTTGCCAACTTCGCGCACGCCATGTCCCGCCAGGTACACGGTGCGATCGCCCGCCACAACCGCTACCGCAACGCCCGGAACGAGCTGCGCCTCCATCGCCTCGCCGACGATCCGCGCGATCTCCGAAGGCGGAGGGACCTCCGCCAGCAGAGGAACCGTGGATAGCAAGACCGCGAGCAGCCGGACGAACATACCCGGAGCCTACCACGCAGTCACGCTAGAATGACACCATATGACAAGGAATTGGGACCGTTCCCGGGCATTGCTCGAGCGCGCGCGCGGCTCGCTCGCGGGCGGCGTCAGCAGCCCCTTCCGCGCCAAGGCGCCGCAGCCCCTGTACTTCGAGAACGGGTGCGGGGCGCGCCTGCGCGATGTGGACGGCAACGAGTACATTGACTACCAGCTCGCCTGGGGCCCCAACATTCTCGGCTATGCGAATCCGAAGCTGGTCGAGGCGATGCGCGCGCAGGCGGAAAAGCCGCTGACCTACGGCGCCCAGCACGAGCTGGAGATCGAAGTTGCCGAGCGCATCCAGCGCATGGTCCCGTGCGCCGAGCGAGTGATGTTCACATCGAGCGGCAGCGAAGCCGTGCAGCTCGTGCACCGGCTGGCGCGCGCCGCCAAGGGACGTGAACTGATTCTGAAGTTCGAAGGCCACTACCACGGATGGATGGATTCGGCGCTCATCAGCTACCATCCTCCCGCCCATGCCGTGGGTCCGCTGGAGCGTCCGGAGCCCGTGCTTCCGTCGAAAGGACAGGTGGCCAACGCCGCGGACAACACGGTGATCGCACCCTGGAACCGCCTCGACATCCTGGAGCAGATCCTTGATGCCCATGCCGGACGCGTGGCCGCGGTCATGATGGAGGCCGTGTTGTGCAACAGCGGCTGCCTGATGCCGCTTCCCGGCTATCTCGAGGGAGTCCGCGACCTCTGCCGTAAGCACGACTGCCTGCTCGTCTTCGACGAAGTGATCACTGGATTCCGCATGGGTCCTGGCGGCGCGCAGAAGCACTTCGGCATCGCGCCAGACCTGGCTTCGTTCGGCAAAGCGGTGGCCGGTGGCGCTCCGCTCAGCGTTGTGGCCGGACGTCGGGACGTGATGGAACTGATGTACACGGGCGGCGTTGCCTTCGGCGGCACGTTCAATGGAAACCCGCTGGTGCTTGGCGCCGCCAACGCCACTCTCGGCGAACTGGAACGCGACAGTGGCGCGCTACTCGAGCAGGCGAATCGTAGCGGAGAGCGGCTCATGGAGGGCATTCGCGCCTCGGCGGCCCGGCATGGCGTCCCGCTCCAGGTGACCGGCTTCGGGACAGCCTTCGCGCTCCACTTCACCGGCCGGACCGAACTGACCCACTACCGCGACACCTTCGATGACGATGGCGCGAAGCTGCAACGCTTCCTGATCACCGCGCTGGGCAGCGGCGTGATCGGCGTGCCGGACGGGCGCTTCTACACGTCCTGTGCGCACACGCCGGCGGATATCGACGAAACGATCGCGGTGGTCGACCGGACCCTGGCTGCGCTGTAGCCGGGTGGTACACTGGTGAGACTTTCCGCGTTTCCGTCCCATGTATTGGAGTAAACTCTTTATCCCCACCTTGCGGGAGACGCCCGCCGAGGCCGAGGTGGTCAGCCACCAGTTGCTGCTGCGGGCGGGCTATGTCCGCCAGCTTTCCGCCGGCCTCTATAGCTACCTGTTCCTCGCGCAGCGTTCGCTGTTGAAGATCATGCGGATCATCCGCGAGGAAATGGACGCCATCGGCGCTCAGGAAATGCTGCTGCCAGCGCTGCAACCCGCGGAAGTCTGGCAGGAATCCGGTCGCTGGGACGTGATGGGCGACAACATGTTCCGCCTCAAGGATCGCTTCCAGCGCGACCTCTGCCTCGGCATGACGCACGAAGAGATCATGACGGACATCGCGCGCGGCGAACTGCGCAGCTACAAGCAGCTTCCGCAGATCTGGTACCAGATCCAGACGAAGTTCCGCGACGAGCCGAGGCCGAAGTCCGGTTTGCTGCGGGTCCGCGAGTTCCTCATGAAGGACTCGTATTCGTTCGACCTCGATGCGCCCGGGCTCGACGCGGCATTCGACAAACATCACGACGCCTACTGCCGGATCTTCCAGCGATGCGGGCTTGAGTTTTCGGCGGTCGAGGCGGACTCGGGCGCCATGGGCGGCAGCCAGTCGACCGAGTTCATGGTGGCGTCCGATGCTGGCGAAGACTACATCGCTGTCTGCGAAGAGTGCGGCTACGCGGCCAACCTCGAGAAGGCCGTCTCCGTTCCGCAGTCGCCGCGGGCGCCGGATCCGGCAGGCGACTTCGCGCCTGAGAAGTTCCACACTCCGGGGCGCAAGACCATCGCCGAGGTCGCCGAATTCACCGGACTGCCGGAATCGTCGCAGATCAAGAGCCTGGTGATGGTCGCCGACGAAAAGCCGGTGCTGGCGCTTCTGCGCGGCGACCACCACTTGAGCGAGACGAAATTCGCCGCCGCTCTCAAGGCTCGCGAGATCCGCCCCGCGCATCCCGCCGAGATTCGCGTCTGGTTCGATGCCGACGCCGGTTCGCTCGGACCGGTCGGCGCCAGGATGCGGATCATCGCGGACCGCGCCCTTTCCGGACGCCGCAACATGATCGCCGGCGCAAACGAAGACGATTACCACCTGCGGCATGTCACGCCTGGCGAGGACTTCGAGGCCGAATTTTTCGACCTGCGCCAGGTCGTCGCCGGCGACACCTGCGTCAACTGCGGCAAGCCCATCGAGGTGCGCAAGACGATCGAGATCGGACACATCTTTAAGCTGGGCTACAAGTATTCCGAGTCGATGGGGCTGCGTGTCCTGAACGATGCCGGCGAAGAGGTGACCGTCATCATGGGTTCTTACGGCATTGGCGTCGGGCGGATCTTGTCCGCTGCGATTGAGCAGCGCCACGACAAGGACGGCATCGCGCTGCCGGCGTCCATCGCGCCGTTCACGGTCGTCGTCACTCCCGTCAATCGCTCGGAACCCGCCCAGGCGGAAGCTGCCGAGAAGATCTACCGGCAGTGCCTGGCCCTCGGTCTCGATGCCGTGCTCGATGACCGCGACGAGCGTCCCGGAGTCAAGTTTAAGGACGCCGATCTGGTCGGCATCCCGTTCCGCGTAACGGTCGGCAAGAAACTGGCGCAGGGACAGGTCGAAGTGGTCACGCGCCGCACCCGCGAATCGCGGGATGTGCCCGCCGGGGAAGCCGCCCAGGCCGTGGCCGCGCTGGTTCGAGATGCCGCCTGACTGGCCCGCGCTGCGCGCTGAGTTCCCCGCGCTCGCCGATTGGACGTTCCTCAACGCCGCCACCATCGGCCAGTTGCCGCGCCGCACCGTCGACGCCGTCACGCGCCACTTGGTCCGGCGCGACGAACTGGCCTGCACCGACCTGTTCGAGTGGTTCGACCACGCCGACCGTCTGCGCGGCTCGATTGCGCGGCTAATCCACTGCGAGGCGGCCGACATCGCGTTCATGCCCAACGCTTCGACGGCGCTCTCGCTGCTGCTGGGCGGCATTGACTGGCGTCCGGGCGACCGCTTCGTCACCCTCGCAGACGACTTCCCGAATCAGTATTATTACGGGCAGATGCTCGCCGCGCGCGGCGTCGCATTCGCCGCGGTTCCGTTTTCGAACTCGAAGCCGCGCTGCGGCCGCCCACGCGAGTCGTCGCGCTGAGCGAGGTCGGTTATTCAACCGGATACCGTGCGCCCGTCGGAGAGATCGGACGGATCGCCCGCGACAATGGTGCGCTCTTCTTTCTGGATGGCACCCAGAGCCTCGGCGCGCTGGCGTGCGATCTCCGCCATGTGCGTCCGGATGTCTACGCTGTCGACGGGTACAAGTGGCTCCTGGCGCCCAACGGTGCCGCGTTCGCTTACGTAAGCAAAGACTTACGAAAAATTCTGCCGCCGGCCGTGATCGGATGGCGCAGCCACAAGGACTGGCGCAATCACGCCAACCTCCACCACGGAATCCCCGAGTTCAAGGAAGAAGCAGAGCGCTACGAGGGTGGCATGCTCCCCTTCTCGCTGCTGTATGCCCTCGAAGCGTCGGTGGAGTTGTTTCTCGAATTGGGACCGGATGCCGTGGAGCGCCGGGTCCTGGAGCTGGCGTCGGCGGTGCGGCGAGTCGCGGTGGATCTCGGCGGCTGTGTCGACAGTTCGCCGGATTCTCCCATCGTGACCATCCGCTTCCCGAATCAGGACGCGGAGGCCGTGGCGCACCGACTGGCGGACGACCGGGTACTCGTTGCAGCCCGCCGCGGAAACCTTCGCGTCTCTCCCCACATCTACAATGATGAAGGGGACATCGAGCGGCTCCGTGCGTCTCTCGTAACTCTTTTGTCATAATCTGTAGTTCCACGAAACTCGAAGCCTACATCTCTTCATCTCACCGCAACTGTCCTGTGATTCTTTCGTAACACTAGACTGTTACCCTACTTCTTGTTCGATATCACGACATGATCGAAGGGCCGCAACTCTGCTAAGCGCTCGACAGACTGCCAGAGTTCGCCCTCAAGATTTTCACTTCTCGAAAAAGGATCGCCAATGAAGACTTCGCTGAAGACTGCCCTACTGGTCTGCGCCGCCGCAGCGACGCTGTCCGCGCAGGGTCCGCTCGCCGTGATCAACGGAGCGCGGTTTGAGGTGCGGTATCCCGTGGCCCCGGGCGCCTATGCGCAGGCCTATGGCTCCTATGCCGGTGTGACGGCGCAGAGCGCTCCCAGTGTGCCGCTGCCGACCGAACTGGGCGGTGTGCGGGTGCTCGTGGGACAGACTGCGGCGCCTCTCTATGCCGTTGGGCCGGACGTGGTGAGCTTCGTCGTGCCGCAGAATGCTCTGCCTGCCGGTGAGTCCCAGGCGCGCGTCAACGTGCGCGTTGTCCGGGGGGAGACGACCCTCGCGCAGGGTCCCATGGACGTGGTTTCCGTGTCGCCGGGCATCTTCTTTGCGCTGGGCGATGAACTTGCGCAGGGCGGCATTCTGAATCAGGACAGCCAGTACGCCGTGCAGGGTGCGCCCGCACGCCGCGGCGGCGTCATTCAGATCTTCGCCACCGGTCAGGGCGCGCTCGACGGTACGGTGGCTGACGGCGCGGTGCCCGCGGCGGGCACGCTCGTCAACGCGCGGGGCGTAACCAAAGTCTACGTGTCGGTCGATGAGGCGCAGGTGCTGTTCAGCGGTCTCTCGCCCCAGTTCCCCGGTCTCTGGCAGATCAACGCCATCGTGCCGGACAAGTCCTATATCAGCGGCCAGGTTCCGGTGGTCGTGACGATCGATGGAGTCCCCTCGAATCAAGTGAGCTTCTGGGTAACCCAGTAGTTTGAGGTTTCAGCACCCAGGAAGAGAAGTATGATTTCCAGTTTCACACGCCTCGCAATTCTCGCAACTGCTGTTGTGTTGTCGTCCCTCCCCGGCGCAGCGCAGACTGGCTCGGTCGTCGGCACGGTCTTTTCCGCCGCCAATGGTCAACCGGTCCGCGGCGCCGCGGTTTTCGTCAAGCAGGAGCCATCGATCGAGACCGTCACCGACCTCGACGGGAAGTTCCAACTCTCCGTCTCTCCCGGAACGTACACGATCGTCGTCCGTGCGGACAATTACTCGGACACAGAAGTCTCCGATATTGTTGTATCCGGGACCGAGCCTGTCGAGGCCAGTACCGTCATCGTGCCGAAAGGGGCCGTGACGACTGTCGATGTCGTCGAGAAGGTCGGCGCCGTGGCCTCGACTGAGGAAGCCATGCTCACGGAGCGCAAACTGGCGGCCGTGGTGAGCGATGGCATCAGCGGTGAGGAACTCCGCTCGGGGACCGCGTCGAACGCCGCGGGCGCACTCGAGAAGGTGACCGGCGTCTCCATTGTCGACAACGGGTATGTCTATGTTCGCGGATTGGGTGAGCGGTACAGTTCGACCCAACTCAACAACGCGGTAATTCCCACGACTGAGCCGGAGCGCCGCGTTGTGCCTCTCGATCTGTTTCCCGCGGCACTCATCGACAACATCAGGATCCTGAAAACATACACGCCGGACCTTCCGGGCGAGTTCTCCGGCGGCCTCGTCGACATGCGCACCATCGATTTCCCCACGACCCGCATGTTGAACTTCAGCGGCACCTCGGGCTTCAATACTCGGACGACGTTCAACCGCTTCCGGACGTATCCGGGCGGCGGCCGCGACATCTTCGGCTATGACGACGGGACGCGATCCATCCCCGCCGGCATCCCACGCGACGAACGGCTGTTCCAGGGCGTCTTCACGGCCGACCAGTTGGCCGGCTTCGGCCGCCAGTTCTCCCGGAACTGGGAGCCGACCTTCAACGACTCGATGCGCCCGAACCAGAGTTATTCGATTGTGGGCGGTGGCACTTTCGGGCGCTTCGGCCTGGTTGGCGCGATCAGCTTCAACAACAAGCCACAGGTTTATAGCGAGCGCCGGAACTTCTACCGGACCTCAGGCACCGAACCGATCGACTTCACGAGCTACGACGACTTCTTTGACGACATTGAGACCACGCGCACTGGTGGCGTCTTCAACCTCGCAATGCGGCTGACGCCCGCCAATAAGATCGTCTTCCGGAACACGTACACGCACGATTCGGACAAAGAGTCGCGGTTCCTCCAGGGCTTTGACGGTGGCATCGACGGCCCCATTCTCGGAGAACGGCTCCGCTGGATCGAACGCAGCCTCCGTTCGCATTCGGTCGAAGGGGAGCACGCGATGTCCAACTTCAGGAACAGCCTTCTGAAGTGGCAGATGACCTACTCCCGGTCTTCGCGTAACGAACCTGACCTTCGCGAAATCATCCGCGGAGAGCTGCCCAACGGCAGCTTTCAGTTCCTTCAGACTTCTCTTTCGGGCCAGCGCTTCTACAACGATCTGGCTGATCGTATCTACGAGCCGCAGGTGGACTGGAGCATCCCGTTCTTCCGCGGCGGATTCACCGGGCTGTTCAAGGTCGGTTACCGGGCGACGCTGCGCGAGCGCGATTTCAATGCCCGCCGTTTTCGCTTCATACCATTCCGGCAGCAGTTCGACTTGACCGTTCCGTCGAACGAATTGTTCCGGCCGGAGAACATCGCCGCCGACCGCTTCGTCCTGATCGAAAGCACCCGCGGGACGGACCGCTACGACGCCAACATGGACGTGCACGCCGGCTTCGCCATGCTGGATGTGAACCTGGGCAGCCGGTGGCGCATCGTGGGCGGGTTGCGCGTCGAGGATGCGCAGATCAACGTGAACACTCTTGACCCGCTGGTGCCCGGCTCGGTCCCGTCGGTGGCGCGTCTGGTGAACCGCGATCCCCTGCCGGGCGTCAACGCGATCTACGCTCTCTCGGCACGTCAGAATCTCCGCGCCAGCTACAGCAAGACACTGGCCCGTCCCGATTTCCGCGAGTTGTCTCCCTTTGACTTCACCAACGTCGTCGGCGGATTCAACACGGTTGGCAACCCCGACCTCGTGCGGTCCAGGATCGATAACATCGACCTCCGCTGGGAGTGGTTCACCGGCGGCAACCAGTTGATCGCCGCCAGTTACTTCATCAAAAAGTTCGACGATCCGGTGGAAGTGACGATTCAGGCGGTGGCGGATCTGCGCCAAAGCTTCATCAATGCGGATGGCGCCACGAATCAAGGAATCGAACTGGAATTCCGGCGCAACCTGGGGTTCCTCTCGCGCCGCCTCAGCCAGTTCTCCGTGCAGTCGAACTTCACGGTGGTGGATTCCGATGTGGTGCTTCCGGAGCGGCAGGCGCTCATCCTGACGTCGAAGAACCGGCCACTGGTCGGCCAGTCACGCTACGTCTACAACGTCATCACAGAGTGGGTGCGCCCGCAGTGGCGCAGCAACGCCCGCTTCTACGTCAACTCCGTATCGCGCCGGATCACGGATGTCGGGACCTTCAATCTCCCGGATATCTACCAGGAGCGCAATACCCTGATCGACTTCGTTTACCAGTACGACATCAAGGAAAACGGCAAATGGAGTCTCCGTTTCGCGGCGCAGAACCTGGGTGACAACCATTACCGGTGGACCCAGGCCGGGCTGCCGTACCGCGATTTTCGTGTCGGCCGTACATTCGAGGCCGGCGTCAGCGTTTCGTTATTCCAATAGGGCAAAGAAGCAGGCTGTTAGAAATCATTTGGAGAGAACACATGAACAGAACGCGAGCAATGATGCTTCTGGCCGTCGCGGGCGCCTGCACGGCGCTGCAAGCGGCCTCCGAAGCGACGGCGCGCTGGGTGGATGTTTCGCATGCGGTCGCCGAGCGTGAAGTGACGGGATTGGTCCAGCAGGGCACATCGGCTGCGATGTGGATCTGGTCGGACCGCTATGTCTACCGCCCGGGTGAGCCCCTGACTCTCCGGTGGACGGTGAAACCGAACAACGATCTGTACCCTTACACGATCGTTGCGTATCGAATCAATAATCAGACCGGCGCACGGACGTTCCTGCCGAATGCCACCGCTGAGCCGACCGACATTTTCGGCCAGACCGTGACCCAGGGCTTCCGCATTGTCCGCGTGCCGACGGCCACGAAGGGTGTGCTGATCGGGTCCGGTGGCGCTGTGCTGCCGCAGACGCTGACGATTCCCAACGAACTCGGCATGCACACGGTCGTTGTCGAGTTCCGCGACTACACCGGAACGCGCGTGGTGAAGTCGGCCTACTGGAAGATCGGCGTTGTCGACGAGTACGTCGACCTGCAGGGCAATATCGACGCCGACCGCACCTTAGTGAACACGAAGGCGTATCTGCTGCGCGGCGTCGTCGGCGTGCGTAACGGAGCGACGCTGACGATTCAGCCGGGAACGTTTATCTTCGGCCAGACCGGCTCGCAGCCACCTTCCGTCCTGCTGATCACACCGAGCGGCAAGATCATGGCGAGCGGCACGCGCAGCCGCCCGATCATCATGACCAGCCGCACCCCCACGGACGCCATCGGAACGCGCGTCCGCGGCGACTGGGGCGGCCTTCTGATGCTTGGGAAGGCGCCGGGGAACGTGCCCGCGGAGCAGTCCTTCGTGGAAGGCCTCCAGCCGGGTCCCGACACCCAGTGGGGCGGCACGGACGAGAATCACAACTGCGGGACCCTCCGCTACGTCCGGTCGGAATACTCCGGCGTCCAGCTTTCGCCGAACAACGAAACGAATTCGATCGTCTGGGCCGGCTGCGGCCGCGCGACTGTCGCCGAGTATCTGCAGGCCCACTACGGCAATGACGATGCCTTCGAATGGTTCGGCGGCAACGCCAATGGCAAGTACCTCGTGGCGACCTATGCCGAAGACGACAACTTGGATTTCCAGCTTGGTTGGACCGGGTCCGTGCAGTTTGCTCTCACCTTGCAGAATCCGATCGACCGGGGCAACCGCGGCATCGAGGGCGATAACAGCGAATTCAACAATACCGCAACTCCGTTCTCCGATCCGCGCTTCTGGAACCTGACGATCGTGGGCAGCGGCCAACCCGGATCGTCCGAATCGAATTCTCCCGGCATCTACTTGCGCCGGGGCGCCCGTGGACGCATCTTCAATGCGATCGTGACGAATTGGTCGAGCACCGGCGTCCAGGCGGATGGCTCCGCGACGCAGGCAAATTTCGACGACCTGACCCTCCGGATGAACGGCATCCTGCTCTGGAGGAATAATCTCGGGGCTGGCGGAGGAACCACTCTGGCCAGTCAGGTCCATAGCGGCACGCTGACCTTTGCCGAGGGAACGCGTGGCGAAGGCCGGAACTTTGTCGTCGAAGATCCACTGCTGCGTCGCCCCCTCGAGCACAGCGACCCGGATTTCCGTCCGATGACGGGTTCGCCGGTCTTCCGGCCGACTTGGCTGCGGCCTCCGGACAACGGCTTCTTTGATCAAAGCGCGAACTTCCTTGGCGCTTTCGGAGAAGTGGATTGGTCTGAGGAGTGGACGAACTTCCACGTCGAACAGGACGTCGCTCCCTAGAGCGGCTTCCACCTGAATACAAGGGCTCCGGCTTACGCTGGAGCCCTTCTTTATTTGATCGCGACTTCAGCGGTGGAACCCGTATTCCAGCACGTAGTAGGTAGGGTTCAACGCAGCCAGTGGACCGCGCAGCTTGGCTAACTCCGTCTCCACACCGTGAACCTCCAGCCGGGCAATTTCCGCCAGATCCAGCAGTTGCCGCAGCGTGGGACCGATCGAAGCCAGGTGCTCGATCAACCCCTCAGCGCCTTCGTAAGCCTCGCGGCAGAAGACCTCGTGCCCGTTCAGACTGAAGCCGTAATACTGGCACTTCGGCTCCTGGCTGGTGATGGCGACACACTGCTCCAGCAGGGGGCGGACCTTGTCCAGGTTGCCTTCGCTGACCTTAAAGTAGGGATGGATGGAGACGCTGGTATCGTGAGTCATCGGGAGCAGTGTACTATTTATCCTGGCAGGAAAATCGTGATGCGTCCCGCGCTGGCATTGCTCCTTTGGACGTCCTCCCTCGCCGCGGACGTGACATTCGTGGGCGACGTGCGGCCGATTCTCGAGAGCCGATGCGTGGCCTGCCATCGCGGAAGCGGCGCCGCCGCCGGCGTTGCGCTGGACGCATTCGACAGCGTCCGGAGCCTGGTGCATGCGGGAGACGCAGAATCCAGCCGGCTTTGGCTCCAGGTGTCGGGGACACCCCCCGCCATGCCGAAAGGCGGCCGCCCGCTCGACGCCTCGCAATTGACGGTCCTGCGTGACTGGATCCTCCAAGGCGCTCCCGAGGGCAGCGGGCCTCCGGCGCCGGCCGTCTGGTGGGCGTTTCGCCCCCTCCAGCGGTTCGAACCGCCGCCCGCCGCGGGCTGGGGACGCACGCCGGTCGATTCCTTCATCCACGCGAAGCAGCGCGCGCAGGCGCTCGAACCGGCCCCGGAAGCGGATCGCCGCACCTTGATCCGGCGCGTGACCTACAATCTCCACGGCCTTCCGCCGTCGCCCGAAGACATCGAAGCCTTCGTGAACGACCGGGATCCGGAGGCGTACGAAAAGCTCGTCGACCGCCTGCTCGCCTCGCCCCGGTACGGGGAGCGCTGGGGCCGCCACTGGCTCGACGTCGTCCACTACGGCGAGTCGCACGGCTACGACAAAGACAAGCCCCGGCGCAACGCGTGGCCCTACCGCGATTACGTGATCCGGTCGTTTAACGAAGACAAACCGTACGCCCGCTTCGTCGAAGAGCAGCTTGCGGGCGATGTTCTCTACCCGGACGATCCGCGGGCTGTGGTGGCCACAGGGTTCGTCGCGGCGGGACCCTGGGATTTCGTCGGGCACGTGGAACTGCGCGAGGGCACCGTTGACAAGCGCATCACGCGATCGCTCGACCGCGACGACATGGTCATGGCCGCGATGTCGACGTTCACCAGCATGACGGTGCACTGCGCGCGCTGTCACGACCACAAGTTCGACCCCATCCCGCAGGCGGACTACTACAAGCTCCAGGCCGTCTTCGGAGGCGTGGATCGCGCCGACCGTCCCTACGACGAGGATCCGGCGGTGTGGGGCAAACGCCGCCCGCTGCTGCAAGCCCGCCGCACAGTGCTGGCCGGGCTGCAGCCGCTCTACGACCAGGCGGCGCGCCTCGACAACGAAGAAACCCGAGCGATCGATGGCGCCGTCGCCGCCCTGCGCAAGGAGATCAGCGGCATTCCCCCGGCGGGTGCGGGCAGCGACCCCGCACGCAGGTCCGCGCTGCAGGCCAAGGTCGCGGCGGCACAGAAAGAGCGGCAGGAGATCACCTTCGGCCTGCTGCCGGAACCACGGCGCTCGCAGTTTCAGGCCCTCCGTGGCGAACTGACCAGGCTGGATGCCGCGCTGGGCGCGCTACCCAAGCCCGCCTGGGTCTACGCGGCGTCGAACGACTTCGCCCGGCAGAGCAATTTCTCTCCCGCCTGGAGCCCGCGTCCCGTGCACCTGCTTGCCCGCGGCAGTGTCGAAGCGGAAGGGTCCCTGATGACGCCCGGCGCGCTGTCCGCCGTCGCCGGATTGCCCGCCGATTTCGGCGCCATCGATGCTGAAGGGGAACGCCGCGCCGCGCTGGCCCGCTGGGTCACGGATTCGAAGAACCCGCTCACCTGGCGCTCGATCGCCAATCGCGTCTGGCACTTCCACTTCGGTGCGGGTCTGGTGGATTCGCCGAACGATTTCGGGCGCATGGGCGCCGAACCCTCGCATCCCGAACTGCTCGACTGGCTGGCGCAGTTCCTGCTCGATAACGACGGCTCGCTCAAGAAGCTGCACCGGTTGATCCTGACTTCGGCGGTCTACCGGCAGTCTTCGCGGCACCACGACGCGTTCGCGAAGATCGACGGCGAGAATCGTTCTCTCTGGCGCATGAACCGGACCCGCCTCGAAGCCGAAGCCGTCCGCGACTCCGTGCTCGCCGTAACCGGCAAGCTCGATCTGACAGTGGGCGGACCGCCCGCCGAGCACTTCTTTTTCCGCGACGACCACTCGCCGGAATACGACTACGCGCGCTTCGATCCCGACGGCCCCGGCGCCCATCGCCGCGCCATCTACCGCTTCATCGTCCGCAGCGTGCCGGACCCGTTCTTCGAGAGCCTCGATTGTCCGGACGCCAGCCAGCTCACGGCGAAGCGCAATGTGACGCTCACGGCGATCCAGGCGCTGGCGCTGCTGAACGATCCGTTCATGGTGCGGCAGTCCGAACACTTCGCCGCGCGCCTGGAACGCGAGCGCCCGGACTTGCCGTCCCGCGTCGAGCGCGCCTATGAACTGGCGCTGGGCCGTGCGCCGCGCCCCGAGGAGAGCCGCGCGCTGATCGAGTACGGGCGGGCGCACGGTCTGGTGAATGCCTGCCGCCTGTTGTTCAACCTGAACGAGTTCGTCTTCGTGGATTGAAGCCTATGACTTCCCGGCGCGACTTTCTCTGGAATCTGGGCGGCGGCCTCGGCGGCATCGCCCTCGCCCACATGCTCGACCGCGACGGCGTCTTGGCGGCCGGGACGCACCATCCACCGCGGGCCAAGCGCGTCGTGCAACTGTTCATGTCCGGCGCGGCGAGCCAGGTCGACACGTTCGACTACAAGCCGCTGCTGATTCGGAAGGCCGGCGAGAAGTTCGATCCTGGCGGCAAGGTGGAGCTGTTCCAGAGCGATCCCGGCCCCGTCATGAAGAGTCCCTGGGACTGGAAGCAGCGCGGGCAGTGCGGCAAGTGGGTGTCGGACCTGGTGCCCCACATCGCCTCGTGCGTGGACGATATCGCGTTCCTGCACTCCATGGTGTCGAAGTCCAACGTGCACGGGCCGGCGACGTTCCTACAGAGCACCGGCTTTGTGCTGCCCGGCTTCCCGGCCATGGGCGCCTGGGTGTCTTACGGCCTGGGTAGCCTCAACGACAACCTGCCGGTGTTTGTCGTGCTGCCGGATCCGCGCGGGTTCGCGCCGAACGGGCCGTCGAACTGGTCCGCCGGATTTCTGCCCGCGATGCACCAGGGCACGATGATCCGTGTCGGACGGCCGAATCCGATCCATGACCTGTTCCCGCCGGATGCGGCGGCGTTCATCAACGCGAAGAGCGAACGGGAGGGTCTGGCGCTGCTCGAATCGTTGAACCGCGGCCACGCCGCGGGGCGCGCCGGCGATTCCCGTCTCGACGCCCGTATCCGCAGCTACGAAATGGCGGCGCGCCTCCAGGTGAGCGCGCCGGAAGTGCTGGACATCGCGGGCGAGTCCGAGGCGACGCGCAAGCTGTACGGTCTCGACGATCCGGTGACGGAGGATTTCGGCCGGCGCTGCCTGATCGCGCGGCGTCTGCTCGAGCGCGGCGTGCGTTTTGTGCAGGTGTGGAGCGGTGCGGACAACGGCCACCCCCGCCGCAACTGGGACAGTCACGAAGACATCGCCAAGGACCACGGCGAGATGGCCGCGGGCATGGACAAAGGTACGGCGGCGCTGATCAAAGACCTGAAAGCTCTGGGCCTGCTCGACGACACGATCGTCTATTGGACGACGGAATTCGGCCGCATGCCGTGCAGCCAGGGAGGCAAGGGCCGCGATCACAACCCGTTTACGTTCACGAGCTGGCTGGCCGGCGGCGGCATCCGGGGCGGCGCGACCTATGGCGAGAGCGACGAATGGTCGTATAAGCCGGCGGAAAAGGAATTGTATGGGTACGACGTGCACGCCACGGTGCTGCATCTTCTCGGGATCGATCACGAGCGCCTGACCTACCGCAGCAGCGGAATTGACCGCCGATTGACGGATGTGCACGGCCACGTGATCCGGGAAATTGTGGAGACCTAGCACACGCCCTGCCCTCGAAATTCTGAATCCGTATCGCAGTGGTAAACTACGGCCCATGCATCTCAGAATATGGTTCCTGCTCGTGACGATGAGCATGAATCTGTGGGCTCAGGCACCGGACCCGGTTGGCATCTGGTCTGGCGTTCTGGACGCAAACGGAAACAGGCTGACGCTTGTCCTCCACATCAGCCGGGCCGACGACGGGACACTGAGCGCCAAGCTCGATAGCCCCGACCAGGGTGCCGTGGGGTTGCCGGTCAGCGGCCTGAAAGTGAGCGCTGACGGCGCGATTGCCTGGGACTTTCTGCCTGGCCGGGGACGATTCGAAGGAATTCTCAAGAAAACCGAGATGAGTGGGAAGTGGAGGCAGGGAGCCCTGACTGCACCGCTTACCCTGAAGCGGACGGAAAGAGCGCCGGAGCCTCCCGTTTCCGTCGCTTTGATCGAGGAGGGCGCGCCAAGTCCCCTCGGCATCTGGGAAGGAACGCTGAACGCGGGCACGGCGAACCTGCGGTTGATCCTGCGCGTCATGCGAGGCGCTGAAGGGGATCTGCGCGCGGTGCTGGACAGTCCGGACCAGGGAGCCAGGGACCTGCCGGTGTCCGATCTGCGCGTGACCAGGGAAGGCAGGATCTCGTGGGAGTTCAAACCCGGTCGAGGCAGGTTCGAAGGCGCCATCAATGCCCGGGAGATGACAGGCACCTGGACTCAGGGACGTCTCAGTGCGCCGCTCACGCTGAAAAAGACAGAGAAGGCGTCCGCCCGCCCTCGCCCTCAAGGGCCACAGCCGCCGTTTCCCTACTTTGAAGAGGATGTCGTCTTCGAAGGCGGTGACGACGGCGTCAGGCTGGCCGGGACGCTGACGAAACCAAAGCGGGAGGGTCCGTTCGCGGCGGCAATACTGATCAGCGGTTCGGGCCCGCAGGACCGTGACGAAACCGTCTTCGGGCACAAACCGTTCCTCGTCGTTGCCGACTACCTGACCCGGCGGGGCATCGCCGTGCTTCGCTACGATGACCGCGGCGTCGGCAGGTCCAGCGGGAACTTCGGAGCGGCTACAACGGCCGATTTCGCGAAAGATGCGGAAGCTGCATGGCGCCACCTGATGACTCGCAAGGATATCGATGCCCGCGGTGTTGGCCTGATCGGGCACAGTGAAGGCGCCATTGTGGCGACAATCGTGGCGGCGGGAAACCATTCGGTGAAATTCGTCGTGATGCTTGCCGGTCTCGGCATCCCCGCGCAGGAGGTGTTGGAAGCACAAGGACTTGATGCCGGCCGCGCGATGGGAATCTCTGAAGAACTCCTGGCGAAGGTCAGGCCCTACAACGCCGAGGTCTATGCGGTCATGAAGTCCGATCTACCAGCGGCTGAGGCCCAAGCTAGGATCGACGCCGTCCTGGCGCGCTTGGAGAGCGATCTGGCGCCGGATGAGAAGGCTCGCATCGGGCCCTTCTTCAATTCCTCCGCCGCGATGCTGTCGCCCTGGATTCGCTCGTTCGTCCGGTATGACCCGGCGGCTCACTTGAGGAGGGTTCGAGCGCCGGTTCTGGCGCTTGCGGGCGGCAAAGATATCCAGGTGAAAGCTGAGCCGAACATCGCCTCGATTCGCGCCGCGCTGGAGCAAGGCGGCAATCGCGATATCACGGCTGAGATCTTGCCGGGCTTGAATCATCTGTTTCAAACGGCGGAGACAGGGAACATTGACGAGTACCCCAGACTCCAGGAGACGTTCGCGCCTTCGGCCTTGAAAAGAATCGGCGACTGGATCTGTGAGCGTACCGGGTGCAAAGCGGGTCAGCAGGGGTAAAGTGACGCCGTCGCCCGTGGAACATCGCGGTCGCGCGGAGGTCAATTCAAACTTACGAAGCCGGGAGTGGAGGACTAAAGGGCGGCGTGCCTGTCCCGGATCCGCAAGGCCGCCAGCTCATCTCTGCCTGAGCGTCAGAAGGACTCCGGTTGGCTGCCTGCCTGGCGCAGAACTGTGAGCCACCGGTTTCGGGGGACGAGTTACGCTGCCGTGCCTTCGAGTGCCTTCAGGCGCGCGTGCATGCGGCTCTTATAGCGGGCCGCGGTGTTCTTCTTGATCACGCCGGTCTTGGCTGCTTTGTCGACGACTGAGAACGTCTTCGGGAGCGCGGCCTGCGCGCCCGCCAAGTCCTTCGCGGAGAGAAGCCGGCGCATGGCGCGAACCGTAATCCGGAGACGGGAGCGGCGCATCCGGTTCACCACCGTGCGGCGTTCGGCAATCCTGATGCGCTTGAGCGCGGAAATCGTATTGGCCATCTGTTACAGACGAGTTCCTTCCAACAATCTTTCAGTATACAGCCCGCTCCGGGCCCGGTCAATCGAGGTCCAGGCGCGCGGGACCGTGCTGGATCCCGGCGTAGGGGTAAATCGCGACCTTCGCCCCGTTGGGGTGCGCGCGGCGCAGGCGGGCGATCACAGAATCCCAGTCCCGGAAGCCTTCGGTTTCCGGCGGGAAGTACGGGTGATCGAGTTCCCGCGCCTGCAGGTACTGCGAATAGAGCAGCACCTGTCCGGCCTGCGGGAAGCGCTTGCGCCGCGCCGCCCGCTGCTTAAAGTAGCTCGACCCGTCGAAGAACTTCGCCTCGTCGAGATAATGCCAGACGTACTCGCCCATCGGGTTCTGGTTGATCACGACGACGCTGCCGCCGTCCTTGAGGCCGCGCGAGCCCCAGCCGAAATGCTCGTGCAGTTGGGAGCCTTTGGGATAGGCGTTCACCACCACGACATCGGCGTCGCGGGCGTATTCGGTGGCCAGATGATTCACGGCGTAGCGCGCCGCCGCGTGGTGCGCTTCGACCACGTCGCCGGAAACCACGTGTACCGGACGCCGGTCCGCGCCGTAGACGATTTGCACGCTGTAAGCCACCCCGACGCGCCGCGCTGCCTCGATCATGTCCTGCCGCTGCTCGTTGTCGCGGACGTAGAAGATCGGAGTCCCGTCCGGGGCGTGGGGCGGCTTGGGCGCGCGGGCGATCTTGAGGTGCATGTGCCGGATCGAGTCCATGCCGGCGATGCCGGGCAGGATCAGTTTCGGCCCGCCGCCATAGCCCGGTGTCCCGTGGGCTTTGAGGCCGCTGATCGTGAGGCGCAGATCGGCGGCGGCGTAGTAGGGATTCAGTCGCAGGTGATTGCCGGCGCGGGTGACGCCGAAATCCGTCAGGTTCTCCCAGATGTTGTGATTAATCCAGGGGTGCCGCCGGACGGCCTCCTCACCCAGTTTCTTTGCCACTTCGAGGCCGTTCATCTGGTAATGCGCGCCGTAGGCCGTCACGAACAGGACGTTTTCGTCGGCGATTCCGGCCGCGTGCAGTTCTTCGACGAGGAACGGGACAACGGCGGAGGCAGGCGTCGGGCGCGTCAAGTCGTCGAAAGCGATGGCCACGGTTCGTTTGCCGGCGGCCAGTTCGCGTAGGGGCGCGGCGCCGGTAGGATTCCGGATCGCCTGGCGCAGACCTCCCGGGGAAAGCGGCGGTGTCCCGAAGCCGCGCATGTGGCGGATGTCGACCTCCCATCCGGCGGGGAACTCGAACTCTTCGACCGAGTCGCCAAACCATTCGTGGGTGCGGAGCGGAACGCGCTGGACGCCGGCGCGCACAGCGCCTGTAGCGGCGGCGCCGGCGAGGAAAGCGCGGCGGGTGGACATAGGCGGCTACCTCCCGGGTCAAGGTCGCACGTTGGCTGCCGTTTGGCGAGGCTAGCAGAATCAACTGGATACGATCGTGGTAGGTGCGTGATTTCCCCCACTGGCACCGCCGCTACAGTTTTCCAGCGCCCCCTCCGATCACCCCAACAGAGTGCGGCGAGGGAGGGTGCATGGCACTGGATGTGCTGATTGTGGATGATTCGGCGGCGATCCGGAAGATTCTGCAGCGAATGCTCAAGCAGGCCGGGGTGCCGTTGGGCCAGGTCTTTGAGGCGGGAGACGGTGTCGAGGCACTGGAAGTGCTCAAGATACAACCGGTCGGCCTCGTCCTGTCCGACATCAACATGCCCAATATGGATGGTCTCCAATTGCTGGGTCACATTCGCGCCAACGGCAACTGGCACCACCTGCCGGTCATCATGATCACCACCGAGGGCGGCGAGGCCAAGGTCATGGAAGCTGTCCAATTGGGCGCCAACGGCTACGTCCGTAAGCCGTTCACCGCCGATCAGATCAAGGAAAAGCTCGAAGGCCTGTTCTGACAGAGGTTACAGATGGAAAACCCCGACTGGATTGTGGCTCCGGCGCGTTCGGCGGCGCTTGAGGTGTTCGAGACGATGCTGGCCATTCCCGCCGAGCCGGGCGAAGCGTACTGGGAACGCAGAGCCCCCGGACCGAGCGACGGCTTGATCGCGGTTGTCGGCATGGCTGGAAGCTGGGTGGGCTCCGGGTCGTTCTGCTGCAGCGCGAACCTGGCCCGGCGGATCGCCGCGGCGCTGCTGATGGCTCCGTACGAGGAGGTCGATGACGACGTCCTCGATGCGGTCGCCGAGGTCGCCAACATGATCGTCGGCAACTTCAAGACCACGGCCGAGCAGACGCTTGGCCCGCTCGGGCTGGGCATCCCGACCGTGATCTACGGTATGAACTTCGTGGCCCGCTCAGCAGCCAAGGAACAATGGCTGGTTTTGCCTTTTCTTGCCGGCGATGAGCACTTCGAACTCCGTATCTGCCTGACGCCCAACCGCGGGGTTCCGCGCCTGGTTCATGGCGCCGCTTGAGGCGATTGCTACAATACGGCGTGGAGGGATCGTTTCAACCACGCCATGGTGGAGCAAGAGCAGACTACGCAGCACGAATTCAAGGCGGAAGTCCGGCAGGTTCTGGATATTCTCATCCATTCCCTGTATTCGAACCGGGAGGTGTTTCTCCGCGAACTGATTTCGAACGCGTCCGACGCCCTGGAGAAACTACGTTTCGAAACCAGCCGCGGGGCGGCGGTGGCAAATCCGGACCTGCCGCTGGAAATCCACATCACCGCGGACAAAGACAAGAAGCTGCTGGTGATCGAAGACACCGGCTGCGGCATGTCGCGTGACGAAGTGGTCGAGAACATCGGCACGATCGCGCACTCCGGTTCCGCCGCGTTCCTCCGCGAGATCGGGGATCAGAAAGCGCAGGCTGAAGCGCTCATCGGCAAGTTCGGAGTGGGTTTCTACTCCGTCTTCATGGCCGCCTCGAAGGTGCGGCTCCTGACCAGATCCCACCGCCCGGAGGATCCGGCCGTGGAGTGGGTATCCGATGGCCTCGGCGCCTACCAGATCGGTCCGGCTCCGGAACGGCCTCGTGGGACGCGCATCGAGATCGAACTGCGCGACTCGGCCATCGAGTTCGCCGAACCGTACCGGTTGAAATCAATTGTCCAGCGGCATTCCAACTTCGTCTCGTTTCCGATTTCCGTCAATGGCGAGCACGCCAATACCGTCACGGCGCTCTGGCGGGAACCGAAAGCCTCGGTGAAGTCTGAACAATACACGGAGTTTTACAAGTTCCTGACGCATGACTCCGAGGCCCCGCTCGAAACCCTGCACATCGATGTGGACGCTCCGGTGCAGTTCCGTGCCCTGCTCTTCGTTCCCCCGAAGGCTGACGAGATGCCCGGCCTGGCTCGCGAAGAGCGCGGTCTCGATCTGTATGTCCGCCGCGTTCTCATCCAACACAAGAACAAGGACCTTGTGCCCGAGTATCTGGGCTTTCTTCGCGGCGTTGTCGACAGCGAGGACCTGCCGCTCAACGTTTCCCGCGAAACGCTTCAGGAGAACCTCGCCGTCACGAAGATGGCGTCGACCATCGTGAAACAGGTGCTCGGTCACCTGCAGAAGGCGGCCAAGGATTCCCCCGAACGCTACGCCACCTTCTGGCGGGAGCACGGCCGCGAGTTCAAGCTCGGATACACCGACTACGCCAACCGCGAGAAATTCGCCGGGTTGCTGCGGTTCCATTCGAGCCGCGAGGGTGGCGACGAGACCCTTGTTTCTCTCGACGATTACGCAGCCAGCCTGCTGCCTGACCAGAAGGAGATCTACTACGCCGCCGGTCCCAGCCGCGCTGCTCTGGTGGCGAGTCCGCACCTGGAGGCCTTTCGTCAGCGGAAGGTCGAGGTGCTGTATCTGTATGAACCCGTCGATGAGTTCGCGCTGGAGGCCTTAGGGCGTTACAAAGAGTACGACCTGGTTCCTGTCGAGCGCGCAGATATGAAGTCACTGGAGAAACTGGCGCCTGCCGCCGGCGAGACGGCTCCCCCGCTCAGTACGGAAGATGCCGAGGCCTTCGACGGCTTCCTCAGCCGGCTCCAGGAGATTCTCGGTGACCGCGTCGACAAGGTCCGTGTGTCAGAGCGGCTGGCCGAGAGTCCGTGCTGTCTGGTCAACCCCGACGGGGCGATGACTTCGTCCATGCAGAAGATCCTGCAGATCCTGAACAAGGACAGCTCGATCCCGAAGAAGGTGCTGGAGGTCAACCGCGACCACCACCTGGTTCGCAACCTGCTCGGGATCTACCGGGCCGACCCCCGCGATCCGTACCTGGAACTGGTGGCCGAGCAACTCTTCGAATCAGCCCTGCTAATGGACGGCTACCTGCGCGACCCGCACGCGATGGTCGGGCGGGTCCAGAAGCTGATGGACCAGTCCAGTGACTGGTATCTTGCGCAGAAGAGGCAGTCCGGCAACGCCTAGTCCAACCACGGGCGTCAAAGAACCTTTCATCGCAACTCCGGGCACGTTCACCCGTTTTCCCGTGCGAGGCACGCATATTGATAGCACGATATCAATATGCGCTGTCCCGCCCTTGCTCCCGCCGTGCTCGCCGCGGTTCTCTTCGCGTTGCACTGCGCCGCCGCGACCATCTCCGGCCGCGTCCGGGACGGCAGCGGCGCCGCTGTGCCCGATGCGCTGGTCGAACTCAGCGGAGCCGTCCGGCGTGCCGTTCTCGCCGATGAAAGCGGCGCTTTCGTGTTCGATGGGTTGCCCGACGGCTCGTACCGGGCTCGTGTCGTCCGGGCCGGATTCTCCGAGTGGGAGAGGGTCGTGCAGACCGGCCAAGCCGTGGCGGTGGAACTCGTGCCCAGCCCGGTTGCCGCTTACGTGGAGACAGCCAGTAGGATCCCCGAACTGGCGGTGCGCGTCCCGTTCCTCTTGAGCGGGGTCAACCGCGACGAAGTCGAAAAGGCCGGCGCGGTGACTCTTGAGGATGCGCTCCGCAGTGTGCCAGGGCTTCAGCACGGCACCCAGGGAAACGCCTTTACACGTGTCGCCACCCGCGGGCTGCGGGACACGGCCGACACGCTGGTCGTCATGGACGGTGTGCCGCTGCGCCAGTTGAACGGCAGCGCCGACCTGACGATGGTGCCGGTACAGAGCGTTCAGGAAGTGGAGTTTGTCAAGGGACCTGCTTCGGCGGCGTACGGCCGGAGCGCCGTGGGCGGCGTCATGCAGTTCTTCACGACTCCGCCGGCGCGCAGGGGCCGGTCCGGGGACATCGGCTTCGGCCTCGCCAGTTTCGGGCATCGGGAAACGATGGGTTCCGCCAGCCTGCCCTGGCGGTCCGGCCGCCTCGCCGCCTCTGGGCAGTTGCAGGGCGCTGACGGCTTCCAGGAAGGCGTCGGCCGCGACATGGGCGCGATGACGCTGATGGCGGAACAGACCGTTGCGCAACGGGTCAACCTGAGGCTGCACTATTTCCTCAGTGATGTAGAAGCGACCCGCGGGTCAATCGTTCCGCTGGTGGATGGGCGCCCGGCGTTCGGTGTCCGGCGCGAGGACAGCTTCGGCATTCCCGATGCCCGCTTCGATGCGCGCCTGCACTCACTGACCGGGCGGGCGGATGCCAGTTTGAGCCGCGACGTGATCCTCACGCACTCCACGAACTTCAATCGCTACGACCGGTTCTTCACCGGTGGTATTACGATTCTGCCGCCGCCGACGGTGGCCACCAAAGGCTACTTCGAGAACGCCGCGGTCCAGGATACCTGGATCAGTGACACGATGCTCAACTGGCGCGTCAGCGGCGACCAGCTTCGGAGCACGTTCCTCGGCGGATTCACCCACGAATCGGGCGGCCAGGACCAGAACTCACCGAACTTCACCAACGCCCCGACCTTCCGCGGACCCGACTGGACCACGCCGGTCCCCGGACCGAATGCGGCGAACGATCCGCGCGGCATCCGAGGACCGGTCACGCACTCCAGGTTCGAGCAGGGGATCGCCAGCCTCTACCTGCAGGAGCGGCTCGAGTATGGTCCGTTCGGAACGACGCTCGGCCTGCGCTGGGATCGCTTTGACCAGTCGCTGCGCCGGTCCGACACGGGGACGGTGGCCGCTCACGTTCGCTCTCGGGTGAGCCCGCGCGTGGGCGCTGACGCTGTCGTTCTGGACCGGGGAGGCGCGAGTCTGGTCTGGTTCGGCAATTGGGTTGAGGGGTTCCGCCCGCAGTTCCCAGCGCTCAGCCAACAGGGTGGCCTGATCGTTCCGCAACTCCTGCGGCCCGAGGTGACGCGGAGTCTGGAAAGCGGGCTCCGGGTCCGCTCCGGCCGCTGGTTCGGGCAGGCTAGTTACTTCGACATGAAGAAGACCGACGGGCAGCGGTCCTTCCGTTCCGGTCCCGAGACCTTTGTCTTCGTCAATGCCACGACCCGCGTCAACGGCTTGGAGGCAGAACTGCGGTCCAGGATCGGCGCCCACACGGCGTGGGCTCACTATGCGCACCACAACGCACGGCATATCGAGTTCCGGCCCACTCTGGCGGCCGACTTCTCGGGCTTCCGTCTGCGCATGGCGCCGAATCACATTGCCGGCGCGGGAGCCATGGTGCAGATCCTGCGCAACGTCACCTGGTCGCCCGCCATCAACTTCGTCGGCGCCCGCCCGTTGCGGGACAACATTCTGAACCCGCAGATCCTGCCCTCTTACACGCTGCTCTCCTCGGCGGTCAGCGTCGACCTGAAGCAAGTACGGTTCGTTTTTGCGGCGACTAATCTCACCGACGTCTACTACATAGCCGACGATTTCTCGGCCCAGAACGCAGGCAACCCGGGTATGCCGCGACGCGTTTCGCTGCAGGTCCGGTATCGCTGGTAAAGGACCATGGCAACACCTCGATCGCCGTGGCGCTGGCGCAATGTGCTCTACCAGGCGCACCTCTGGCTCGGCCTGGGAATCGGCTTGTACCTGGTGATGCTCGGGATCACGGGCAGCCTGCTGGTGTTTGGCCGGGAAATCGACCGCTCGCTCAATCCTCACTTGTGGCGGGTCGATGCGCGGGGGGAGCGAAAGCCGCTCTCTGAAATCCTCGCCGCCTTTGACCAGCGGTATCCCGGCGCGTCGTACTCCTATGTCAACTATCCTTTCACGCCGGACGGCCCGTTCGTCATCCGCATCGGACCGGCCAGCGCAGGGCAGACCGATGTTCACATCGATCCGTATAGCGCGGCGATCCTCGGCGAGCGCACGCGCATCAGCTCGTTCTACGGCTTTCTCTGCTACCTGCACTTCTACCTCCTCGCAGGCAGAGCGGGATGGACCGCAAACGGGTATGGCGCGATGCTGACCCTGATCCTGCTCACCACCGGCGTGTGGCTCTGGTGGCCCGGCCGCAAGGCGGGATCCAAAGTGTGGAAGGGGCGCTTCTCGGTCAAAGCAGGGGCGGGCCGTCCCCGGCTGCTCTACGACCTGCACAACGCAGCCGGCGTCTATCCGCTGATCTTCTCCGTCATTTTCGCTCTGACGGCGATGGAGTTCGCATTCCCTGACACTTCGAAGAAGGTGGTCTACGCACTCACCGGGACACCGGCCGCGGAACCCGTCCGGGTCGCCGTTCCCGCTGGCGCCACGCCGTTGCCCTTGGACCGGCTGGTCGCCTCGGCGGACTCCGCTCTTCCGGGACGGATCCGCCGCGTGAGCCTTCCGTCAGAGCCAGGCCGGCCCTTGCTGGTCCGCAAGGAGTGGGACGACTGGAACGTCACCCGCAACCACGCCAACATCGCGGTCGATCCGTACTCCGGGCAGGTCCTGGCGGTCCAGGACACGCGCGAGGCGGCGGCCGGTGCCAAACTGATTCAGTGGTGTATCCCCTTGCACTTCGGCCTCTGGGGCGGGCTTGCGACGCGCGTGCTCTACGTCCTTCTGGGCATGGTCCCGGTTGTGGCGTTCGTCACAGGGTTCTGGCACTGGCGTCTGCGGAGACGCCGCGAGGCGACGATTGCAGTGCGGAAACCTGGGTCGGAGGCCGGTGCTCGAACCCAAATTGCGCCAGCCGCCATGCCTCGTAGCGGCTGATCCACTCGATCGCTCTCTTCGTCAGGTAGAGCGGGGCTGGCGCCGTCCGGGAGGCGCGCCGCAGCACGGCCTCCCGCGTCCACGCGCCGTCGGGTAACCCGGCCTCCGGACAGTAGAGCGCTGCCGCTTCCTGGCGGTCGAGGCAGACGGCGCCGCGCCCGCAGCGCGAGTAGAGGAAACCAAAATCCCACAGCGCTACCGCCGCCCGGGCCGAGATCCGGAACTCGTAGCGCGCACTGCCCGCCGCGGCCGAAGGCGGCGGGACGCGGACGAAGCCGTAGGCAACCAGGAGGTCGCCCTGGGGATGCCGGCGATCCTGATCCCACGCCGCGAACTGCACGGGTAGCAGCCGGCTCCATTCCTGCATGCTAGGGTCCGAAGGTGATGCCGGCAATGTCGTTGGCATCGATCTCCTGCACCGCCTTGTGCAGCTTGGCCTGACGCCTGTCCCCGCAGCCTTCCAGGACGGCGATGATGGTTTCGAGCGGAGGGCAGCCCGGCTCGGAGCAACGTACTTCGGACACCATCACGACAGCATCCGGACCAAGGTCGAACTGTGTGGCAACCCACTCCTTGATCCGGGATATCCGCTCGACGCCGGCACTTTGCCGGGAGCGGAACAAGTCCATACCAGTCTCCGTGAGCTCTAGGGTTCGTCCGGCTGCAGCACGCGAACGACACCGCGGGACGACGAGACAGCCAGGTCCCGGTCGTTCGGCGCCCAGTGAACCTGCGTGACCTCGCCATCGAGAGTCGTCTTCGCCAGCAGCTTTTCCTTCTTGAGGTTCCAGACGCAGACGTTTCCCTCTTTGCCGCCCGAGGCCAGCAGGGAACCGCGATGCTGAAACGCCAGGGTGCTGACCGGGAGCGCGTGCCCGTCCAACTGGATGGGCCGTGTGCCCGCCGGACCCTTCCCTGAGCAGTCCCACACGATCACGACGGCGCTGCCGCCGGTTGCCAGGAATCGGCTGGTCGGGTCCCAAGCCAGCTCACGCACCTTTACCGGGTAGCCCGACATCTCGAGATCGCGCCCGGTCTTGCGGTACCAGAAGTGGACGCTCGAGTCCTGGTTTCCGGTGGCGATGTAGTTCGCATCCGGACTCCAGGCCAGCCGCAGGATCGATCCTTTCCATTGGAACTTCTTCAACGGCTCGGCCGTGTCGGCGCGAAAGGTTGCGACCTGTCCGTAGCAGCTGGAAGTGAAGTACCGCTCGCCGGGCTGCCACTGGACATCTGAAATGGTGCTCGGGTGGTCGGGATAGCTTTGCAACAACTGGCCGGCCGAGTTCCACAGCCGGAGTTTGCGCCCGGCTGCCGACACTAGCAGGTCGGTATCCACGGCGTATGCCACGCGTTCCACCCAAGCCGCGCCCGCTTCTGCTTCTTTGGGCGCGGCGCCGGTGACGATGTCCCAGATCCGCAGGTATCCGTCCTGGCCGCCGCTTGCCAGATGCGACGAGTCGTGCCTCCAGGAGATTGTGAACGTGCCGCCGGCGTGCCCGGGGAGCCTTGCGTGAAGAACGCCGGTGGCGGCCTCGTAGACTGCGATTGGCCCACCAACCGCGGCCGCGGCCAGCCACCGGCCGTCTGGAGAGTAGGCCAGGTCGATGACGTGGTCGTCCAGATCCGCCTGCCAGGCGATTCGCGGGCTTCGTACGGCGGCGGGTGCGAAGCCCCCTAGACGAGGCATTTCCGGAACCCTTCCGTCAACTCCTGGCGGTCCAGATTGCGGCCGATGAAAATCATGGAGTTGTGCCGCGGCTCGCTGCCCCACGGCCGGTCGGGCCGCCCGTCGAACAGCATGTGGACCCCCTGGAACACGAACCGGCTTTCCTCGCCCCGGATGCTGAGCACGCCTTTCATGCGGTAGATGTCGGTGCCTTTGTTCATGAGGAGATCCCGAAGCCAGGCATTCAGCTTGCCGTTGTCCAGGTCGCCCGGCGTGGTGATGCCGACCGATGAGACTTCGTCATCGTGTTCATGATCGGGCTTATACTCCTTGGCCAGTCGCGCCTCGACAGGTCCGGAGCCGGTCACCGCCATCTGGAACTCTTCCGGATGGTGCTCGGTGAAGAGCGCGTAGTGGCCGCCGGCCGGGGTCTCAAGGCGAAAGCGCTTCTCGCCGTCCGGCAGGAGCAGCCGGTGGAGCGTCTTTCCCGGCCGGATGACGCCACCCGGCTCGACCGGGTGCTCCGCATCGGAAAACGCCAGCACGGCATCCATCTGGACGCTTTCCAGGCTCTCGTAGGTGGCGTCCTTGACGGGCAGGGCCACCAGGCTCATCGCCGGATCCGGGCCGTCCTGCAGGATCACCTCATGCGTTCCGGCGTTGAATTGGAACACGCCGCCCCATTCAAAGGGGTATTCCGGCTCGAGGAACCTCGGATCGACTTCGAGGGCGCGGTCCAGATTGAAGCCCCCCAGGTTCAGGATCTTGTCCATCTCGACGTGCGCATTGCTGGTCCGGAAGATCTTCGCCGCGGGATTCATGGCGCGAATACGCGCTTCCAGCTTGTCGAGTTCGGCCGGAGGCACCAGGTCGATCTTGTTCAGCAGGATCACGTCAGCGAACGCCACCTGCTCCTGGGCCTCGTCCGAGTCGTCGATATGCTGCCAGATGTGCTTCGCGTCGACGAGCGTCACGATGCCGTCGAGGGCGAGTTTCTGGCGCATCTCGTCGTCGACGAAGAACGTCTGGGCGACCGGGGCCGGATCGGCCAGACCCGTCGTTTCGATCATGATGTAGTCGAATGCATCCTTGCGCTTCATCAGGTTGCCGAGGATGCGGATGAGATCGCCGCGGACCGTGCAGCAGATGCATCCGTTGTTCATTTCGAAGATCTCTTCCTCGGCGTTGACCACCAGTTCGTTGTCCACCCCGACTTCTCCGAATTCGTTTTCGATGACCGCGATCCGTTTGCCATGATTCTCCGTGAGAATCCGGTTGAGCAGTGTCGTTTTTCCCGAGCCCAGAAATCCGGTCAGGACGGTCACCGGAGTCAGCGATTTGTTTGCAGTTTCAGGCACAGCGCAATCTCCTCTGGTTCAGTTCTGTCTATGCCGCATCCTCGTTGGAGCAGCACGAATCCTCGTCAAAATCGTTCTCGTAATACTGGCGTTCATGAAAGCGCTCCATCCGGAAGCGCGCCAGGGAGGCGGGCAGAGGAACGAGACCGCCGGCCTGGTCGCAGGCCGAGGCCCAGTCGGCCAGCGCGGCGTAGTGCTCCCTGTGTTCGAGACCGCCAAGCCAGACGGGCCGGTCGCCCATCATGACCAGGACCACATTGGTGGCATCGCACGGGCCGAGGCAGCCGCTGATCGTCAGGTGCACTTTCTTCGGCAACAGCCGCCGGCGCCACTCCTGCTTCAGCCAGTCCACGGGAACTTCCGGGTGGCCCTTGTCCGTGCGCCCGCAGCAGCAACCAACGCAGACCAGGACTTGGGCGAACGTCTTTCGTGTGGTGGCCACTTCCGTGTTCCGGCTCATCGCAGGACCTCCTGTTTCGGCGCGAGAGAGGCTTCCAGCCAGTCCGCCAGATCAACTGCCGTGGTGACCGGTGCGTCCGGAGGCGGGAGGGCAAGACGATCCCGCAACTCCCTGGCGATGCGATAGAGCGAAGGCTGCCGCAACCGAGCGCGCTCGCAGAGAGCCTCGTCCTGCAGGATTTCCTGTGGCGCGCCTTCCGCGATCGTCCGTCCGGATTCCAGGATCAGGATCCGGTCCGCCCACTCCAGAGCCAGGTCGGTGTTGTGCGTCGCGATCACGATAGCCACCCCGGTGTTCCGCAGTACTTCGAGGCAGTCAATGAGTGCGAGTGCGCCGCCATGGTCCAGTCCCGCGGTCGGTTCGTCGAGCAGTAGGACCGCAGGCTCCATCGCCAGAATCCCGGCGATGGCCACACGCTTCTTCTCTCCGAGGCTCAATGTCGAGATCCTGCGCTCGCGAATCGAATCGAGATGCATAGCCCGCAGGACGCTCGCAGCTCTCTGTTCGGCCGCGGCGCTGGTGAGACCGGCGTTCAGCGGGCCGAACATGACATCGGCCTCGACTGTGTCGGCAAACAACTGGTCATTCGGATCCTGCAGCACGAGTCCGACGGATTCCCGCAAACGACGGCTGCCGGCAGCGTTGCGCGGGACCGGTTCTCCGCGCAGCCGCAACTCTCCCCCACAGGGCGCGTGCAGGCCAACGCAAATATGCAGCAAGGTCGATTTGCCCGCACCGTTGGCTCCGACGAGCGCGATCCGTTCGCCGGCAAAGATCCGCAGGCGCAGGCCGTCAATCGCCCAGTGGTGCGGGCCGTAGGCAAACTGCAAATCGCCGGTCTCAAGCAAGGCTACGGCCATGGCAACGGCTCCCCGCAGAAGTAGGCTGCGGCGCAGACCGCGGGCAGGAGCGCCGCTGAGGCCATACGAAACGCGGCCGACCCCGTCCGCTGCGGCGCCCAGAAGAGAATTGGCTCGCGCACGCACCGCAAGGCGCTCAGGCGTTCCGCGCGGTGCGCCATGGCGAAGCCTCGCACCGTCAGCGAGGCGGCAGCCTGAGCTGCGAGCATGCCCCGCGTCCAGCGGCGGCTGCCGGCGCGGCAGTGGAACGCGATCGACATCGACCGGCAGACATCCCGCAAGACCGCTGTGAATCGCAGGATGAGAAAAGCCATCTCAGCCAACGGTGCGAGCGGCCGGCATCTTTGCAGCGAGGCGAGCGCCTCGCTCGCGGGGGTTGTGGCCGCGAACAGCATGACCGCCGAGCCCGCACCCAGAGCGCGTAGCGCCGCCTCCAGCGCGCGCTCGCCGCTGATGAAGACCAGCGGGACGCTTCCGAGGGCGATGAACAAGAGAACGGGTTTCAGCGCGAGTCCCCAAGCCTGGGGACGCAACCCGGCTCCCCGGAGCGCCGCTGCCGCCGCGATCGCAGCCGCGACGAGCGACCAGGGCCAGGGCGGCAGGATCAGGCACAACGCCAGCAGGGACCCTGAGAGCACGGCCTTATCCGCGACATGCCGGCGCGTCCACCGGTTTGCGTGGGCCACACTTTCGATGGTTTCGTGCACGTGCATCGGTTACGGCTCCCTCCTGCCGGTTCTTGCGCCCCGCCACAGGACCCCCACCGCAAACAGCAAGGCGCCGGCGCCCGCCTGGAACGCGAAAAGCAACCGTTCCCGCGCCGGGTCCGGTGTGAGCCCGGTGTCGGACATCCATGGCTCGTATCCCGGGGAAAGCTGTTCCACCACCTGCATTGCGGACTCGTCGGAACCGGCCGTACCGGACGCGAGTTCCGCGGCCCACCATCCCCCGGCAAACACGGCTAGCGCCGCTGCTGCCGCAATCCAAGCTCGTCTCATCCCGGCACTCCGACCGATTCGGGCAGGCCCGCGTCCGCCCTCGACCTGGCTAGGAGCTTCAGCGCCGCGCTCGTCAGAAAGCCCTCCGTGATCGCAATCGGTATCTGGGTCCAGGCGAAGACGGCCGCAAACTTCATTGCCGCTCCGGAGACTCCCGAGCCCGGATCCGGAAAGGCCAATGCGAGCTGCAACGACGTCACTCCGTACACCGCTACGCTCGAAACGGCAGCCGCGGCCCAACACGCTCCATACACGGGGATCCCAACGGCCTTCAGGCCCCGGTAGAGCCACGAGGCGACGAACGCCCCGGCGATCCCGAGGGAAAAGAGATTGGCCCCCAGTGTCGTGAGTCCCCCGTGGGCGAGCACCAATGCCTGAAGGACCAGCACGACGACGCATAGCACAGGAACCGCCCTTGGGCCGAACAGGATCGCTGCCAGCGCGATGCCCGTGGGGTGGCTGCTGCTGCCGGCAACGGAGGGAATTTTCAGCGCCGTCAGCAACAGAAGGATTCCACCGGCGGCGGCCAGTTCGAACCGCCGCTGTCCCGAGCAAACGCGGCGGACGTGCCGCGCGCTGTCCAGAACGAAGGGCGCCGCTGCCGCCGTCCAGAGCGCGCTATGAGCCAGGGGTAGGAAGCCTTCAGAGATGTGCACAGGCGACTCGAATGATAATGAGAAAGCGTTCTTGATACTATCATGAGAAGGATCGAGCCAGCAAGACGGATGCCGGCTGCGTATGCTGGAACGGAGGGGAAAACCGCACGCATGATCCGAAACACCCGCCAACGCGATGCGATCCGCCACGTGCTCGACACAGCCGGACGTCCGCTGTCACCCGAGGAGGTGCTGGCGGCGGCGCAGTCTCATGTCGAGGGTCTGGGCATCGCCACCGTGTACCGGAACCTGAAGAACCTGGTCGAGGAGGGCTGGCTGGTGGCGGTCGACCTGCCCGGTCAGTCAGCCCGCTACGAACTGGCCGGAAAGGGACATCATCACCACTTCCACTGCCAGACCTGCGGACAGGTCTTCGACCTGCCTGGCTGCGTGAAAGGCGTCGATGCCATGGTCCCGAAGGGCTTCCAGGTCACCGGCCACGATGTCCTGCTGTATGGGGTATGCCGGTCCTGCCGGGCGGCGTGAGTTCCAATATATAATCGAAAGACCCCCACGTCGCGGAGGCGCAGTTGGAACGGAGTTCCTGGAGCCGGATTTATTTCTTTGTTTCTGCCGTTTGCCTGCTGCTGACCCAGAGCAGCGTGCGCGCTACCGGTGAGCCCGCCAGGAGCGCTACCGCAACGTTCCGTCAATACTGCCTCGGCTGCCACGGCAAGGCGGCGATGGGCGGGCTCAGCCTCGAAAAGCTCCTCGCCGAAGAGTCGGTGGGCGACAGCTTCCTGCACTGGGAGAGAGTTGCGCTGGCGCTGGAGGACCGGCAGATGCCGCCGTCCAAGATGCCTCAGCCCAGCGATTCAGACCGGGCCCATGCTGCGGCCTGGATCCGTTCCCGGTTGCGCGAATACGCCGAGAAGCACGCAGGGGACCCCGGCCGTGTCACGGTGCGCCGTCTGACCGGCGCGGAGTACACCTATACGATTCGCGATCTGACCGGGCTCGATCTCGAGGTTGGGGGCGACCTATCGGCGGATTCGGCCGGCGGCGAGGGCTTCACGAATTTCGGCGACGTCCAGTTCATGGATGATGCTGGTCTGGAGCGCTACCTCGAAGCGGCCAAGACGGTCGCGGCTCACGCGGTGATTGGCTCCGGTCCGGTCGAGTTCTTCGAAGACCCCGGCAAGACCGGGCTGGAGCTATCAGCGATCAGCCGCATCCAGGAGATCTACCGGGGCAACGGGTTCCGCGGGGTTTCCGGCGAAGGCGGCAAACCGTACGGTGTCGAGTTGTACGCCAAGGCCTTCTATGCGGCGTGGCGGTATCGGCACCGCGGCGTGCTAGGCGACGCGGCAAAGTCCCTCGCCGAAATTGGAGCCGAAGAGGGCGTCAGCGCGCGGTTCGCCGAACACATCTGGGCGATGCTGCACGATGCCTCGGCCGGCTATCCGACGACGGAGGTGAGCGCGCGATGGCGCAGCCTGCCTACGCCGGCCGGTCCGGATGCGCGGCGTATCGCCGCCGATGCCCGCGCCCGGAGTGACGTCCTGCAGGAGTTCGTCACGGTCTGGGCCCGCTGGCTCTTCGGTGCGGGAGGCGTGGCCGAAGGTGGCCTCGGGGATGAGCGTTCGTTCGAACTCACCGCCGAAACCCTACAGCCGAAGCCGGAACAGACAGTGAAGTTCGCCGTGCGCGGCGGGCGGCGAAAGGTGGAGAAGCCGGGGCGCATTCATCTATCGGTGACCTCGGTCAACCCTGGCTCGCAGGACAAACCCATCGTGATCTGGCGCAATGCCACGATCCGGTTCCGCGGCGCCGACGTATCCGATACCGCGCATCCGTTACGCGAAGTGGCCGCTGCGGAGAGCCTGGAGCGTCTTGGCTTCGGCAAGGCGCCAGCAGGACCCGATGAGTTTGCGATGGCAGCCGACTCGGCGCTCTACGTGGACATCGCCATGCCGCCCGGCGCCGGCGCGCTCGAAATCGAGGCGACGGTAACGCTCACCGCTCCGGACGCGGGCGACGCCGTCGTGCGCTGCACGCTCGCCGACCAGGAGTATCAGGTGTTGACGGGCGGCACGCCTTTCTCCGTCTTGCTCGGGCACCCGGACACCGCGGCTTTTCAGGCTTGGAAAGCGGGTGTGCTGTTCTTCGCAGAGAACATGCCGCAGAATTCCCAGGGCGAGCCGACGCCGTCGGACAAAGACCCAATCCCGGCGCCCTTCAACAACGTCTACAACCAGCCGGAGCGCGACCGGTATCACCTGAAGGTGAAGTATTACCGCCAGGACCCGTTCATCGTCGGGAAGATCCTCAACGACGCCCAGCGCAAGCGTCTCAATGAGGCCTGGACCGACCTCCTTACATCGTTCGAGTACCACGACGCGTTCTTCGACTTCGTCGAGGAGAAGTTCAAACTCGATCTCAAGGGCAAGAGCATCGTTGAGATGACGCCCGAGGAGATTGCGGCACTGCCGGAGGTGCCCAGGCGCTACGGCCAGACACTCCGCACCGAGTACGACGCCATGATGGCTGCGCGTAAGGCCGCTGAACCGGGCCACATTGAAGATTGCATCCGGTTCGCGGACCGAGCCTGGCGCCGTCCTCTGTCCGAGACCGAGAAGCAGGGGCTGCGGAACTTCTATGCGAGCACCCGCCGCACTTCCGGCCTCGACCACCCCCGAGCGATTCGTGCGCTGCTCACCCGGATCCTGGTCGCGCCGGCGTTTCTGTATCGCGTCGAGCCGGCGGCTGCGGTCGCCTCCGGCGTTCGGCCGCTGAACAACTGGGAGATGGCGAGCCGGCTGAGCTACTTCCTGTGGTCCTCTGTCCCCGACGGCGAGTTGCGCCGCGCCGCCGCGGCCGGCGAGTTGACCGATCCGGCTCGGATCGAGCGCCAGGTGAAGCGCATGCTCGCCGACCCCAAGGCCCGTCGCTTCGCTACGGAGTTCTTCGGCCAGTGGCTCGGCTTCTACCGGTTCGATACCTACCGCGGCGTCGACACCGGGCGCTTCCCGGAGTTCACCGAGGACGTGAAGAAGGCGATGTACGACGAAGCGGTGCTGTTCTTCGACCACATCGTCCGCCAGGACCGTCCCGTGGGTGAGCTGCTGACCGCGAATTACACGTTCCTCAACCAGGCACTGGCGAAGTTCTACGGCGTTGACAAGGAGTTAGACGCGGCGGATGCGGTCCGCGTCGACGATGCGCACGCGTTCCAGCGCGGCGGCATGCTGCGCCTGGGCGCGGTGTTGACCGCCACCTCCGCGCCGCTTCGCACAAGCCCGGTCAAGCGGGGCGACTGGGTGCTGCGCCGCGTGCTCGGCACCCCGACGCCCCCGCCCCCGGCCGACGCCGGGTCGATCCCGGCCGACGACAAGCAGTTCGCCGGGCTGTCGATCTTCGAACGGCTGGCCGCGCATCAGCGCAACGCCACGTGCGCCGGATGCCACTCGCGCATCGATCCGCTCGGCTTCCCCCTGGAGCGCTACGACGCCGTCGGGCGCTGGCGCGATACCTATGCCGACGGCAAGCCCGTCCACGACACCGCGAGCTTGGCCGACAAGACCGAACTGGCGGGCGTCGGCGGTCTGCTCGATTACCTGAGCGCGCAGGAACGCCAGGTGCTGCGGAATCTGTCGTTCAAGCTGATCGGCTACGCGCTCGGGCGTACGGTGCTCGGGTCCGATCAGCCGCTGGTCGAAAGCCTGGTTGCCGACGGCGGCCGGACGAACTTCTCGAAGCTGATCGCGGGAATCGCGACCAGCCGGCAATTCCGGTACCGGCGTGGGGACGAAGGCGCCGCGCCACAAACTGCGGGCGGTCCGGCCCCGAGGAACCCGGACACGAAAGGTGGATCATGAAGAGGACACGCCGTCATTTTCTGAGAGGCGCGGGAGTCGCGCTGGCGCTGCCCTGGATGGAGTCGCTGCCACTGCTGGGAGCGGAGACCCCGTCGAACAAGCCGCCGCGGCGGTTCGCGTGCATCTACTTCTCGAACGGCGTCGAGCCTGAGCACTGGTGGGCCAAGGGGACCGGCGCGTCGATGGAGATCGGTCCGGCGCTGGAGCCGATGCGCCCCTACCGCGAAGACATCCAGTTCCTGCGGGGTCTTTATCACCAGAAGGCGCTCGAATCGACCAGCCCCCACCTCGGCCGTTCGCCGAACGTGCTCTCCGGCGCGACCGTCAGCCTCGACCCGAGTGTGATCCGCGTTGGCACGTCGTTCGACCAAGTCTTGGCGCGGCGTATCGGCGGGCAGACGGTGGTGCCCAGCCTGGCGCTCGGCATCGAGCCGAACGAACTCCGGCTCGAAGACGGGCTGTCAATGATCTATGGCTCGTGCATCTCCTGGGCCACCGACTCGAAGCCGGCGACCAAGGAGATTTACCCGTCGCGCACGTTCGACCTTCTGGTCGGCGACGGCAAGGGCCGTCAGTTGGATCGCAGCATCCTCGACGCGGTCCTCAATGAGACGCATTCGCTCCAGCCGCACATCAGCCGCAATGACCGGCTGAAACTCGACGAGTACCTGGAATCGGTCCGCAGCATCGAGACCCGGATCGACCGCGCGTCGAAGGAAGAACGACTGGAAGGCTGGCGTCCCACGCTGGCTAAGCCGAACATGGAGCGTCCCGGGGAGAAGCTGCCGCAGGACATCCCGGATCACATGAAGCTGATGCTGGACCTGATCGTGCTCGCTTTCCAGATGGACAAGACGCGCATTGTCACGCTGATGCTGAACAATGACTTGTCCCAGATGAACTTCAAGTTCCTGGAGGGCGTGCAGGGCGCGCTGCATCTCGACCTGACGCACAACGGCAAGGCGCCCGAAGCCGAGGCGATGTACCTCAAGACGAACCAGTTCCACATCGCCCAGTTCGGCTACCTGATCCAGCGGCTGAAGAACATCGACGAAGGCGGGCAGTCTCTGCTGGATAGTGCAATGCTGATGTGTTGTTCGAGCCTGTTCGACGGCGACGCACACTCGGCCGAGCAATTGCCGATCCTGCTGGCGGGCCGGGGCGGAGGGACTCTGAAGCCGGGCCGGATCATCGACTACTTCGACCAGGGCGACGACAACCGCCGCGCGTGCAGCCTGTATCTTTCGCTAATGGATCGGATGGGGGTCGAGTTGGAAAGCTTCGGAGACACCAGCCAGCGGCTGGTGGATCTGTAGAGTTCAAGGCAGACAGGGGCCGCCTGTTAGAATGAGCGAAGGAACGGGCGCGTAGCTCAGGTGGATAGAGCATCTGCCTTCTAAGCAGAGGGTCGCAGGTTCGAGTCCTGCCGCGCCTACCACACTCAGCAAATCCGCGGAAGCTGCTCTCCCGAGAGCATATCGACCACGCGGCGTCCCCCGATCCGGCTGCGGAGAATGACGGTTCCCGCCGGCGATTCCACCACTTCCCCCGCGATCGTGGCCTCCTCGCAGCCTGCCGCCCGCAACGCTTCCAGGGCCCGGTCCGCCGACGCGCCGCTTACGAACGCCGCGAAACGCCCTTCATTCGCCACGTATAGCGGGTCCAGTCCCAGTAACTCGCATGCCGCGCGCACCGGCGCCTCCACGGGAATCGCCGCTTCGCCGATCTCCATTCCGACACCAGCCGCGGCGGCGATTTCGTTGAGTGCTGAAGCCAGCCCTCCTCGCGTCAGATCGCGCAGGCAGTGCACCTCCGCCCCGGATTCGCACAGGCCTCGCACGGCGTCCCACAAGGGCGCGGTGTCGCTCGCGATCGCCGTCTCGAACTCGATCCCCTCGCGCACCGACAGGATCGCCACCCCGTGAGCCCCCAGCGGACCGCTCACCAGAATCCTGTCCCCGGGCCGGACCATCGCGGGCGATACCGGGTACTCCACCACGCCGACACCCGAAGTCGTGATAAACATCCCGTCCGCCTTGCCCCGGTCCACTACCTTGGTATCGCCGGTGGCGACCGGGACTCCCGCGCGCAACGCGGCATCGCGCATCGAACCGACGACCCGTTCCAGCGTTTCCATCGGCAGCCCTTCCTCCAGAATGAACGCCGCCGACAAGGCAACCGGCCGCGCGCCGCACATCGCCAGGTCGTTGACGGTGCCGTTGACCGCCAGGTCGCCGATGGTGCCGCCGGGAAACACGAGCGGGTCGACGACGAAGGCGTCGGTGGTGAACGCCAGGGGTCCGCCTTGTGCTTCGAAAACGGCGCCGTCGTGGCGCGCCGCCAGCGCGGGGTTGGCGAACGCCGGAAGAAAGAGGCGCTCGATGAGTTCCTGCGTGAGGCGTCCTCCTCCGCCGTGGGCCAGCAGGACGCGATCCGTACGATGGACTGGAACAGGGCACTGCATACCTTGAGTATGGAGCCTCCGAGTATGGCGCGACTACTCTTCAGGCTCGCCGCCGCGGGCGCGGATCTCGTCCGCGCGCTTTCGGATCGCTCCGCGCGCGAGATGCCGCCGGGGCGGCGCAGCGCGCATTCTTTTTGTGGAAATCTTTTTGTTCTTCGTCTCCTTAAGGCGCCATCCGATAGTGTGCAGGCAGGGATTACAGCCCGCCGCAGGATTTGCGATTGAGGAACAACACTATGAAACGTCGGATTTTCGCCGCCGCAGCAGTCATTGCTCTCACCGTCTCGGGTTCCGGATTATTTGCCGCTCCCAAGGCCAATCAAGACATCGTGGACACGGCCGTCGCCGCTGGTTCCTTCAATACTCTGGTCGCCGCCGTCAAGGCCGCGGGCCTCGTGGACACCCTCAAGGGCGCCGGTCCTTTCACCGTGTTTGCGCCCACCGATGACGCCTTCGCCAAGCTTCCCGCAGGCACAGTGGAGAATCTGCTCAAGCCGGAAAACAAGGATAAGCTGGTGGCGGTACTGACCTACCACGTGGTCCCCGGGCGCGTCATGGCGAAGGATGTCGTGAAGCTGAAGTCCGCCAAGACCGTCAATGGCAAGGAAGCGGGCATCAAGGCGTGGGGCGGCAAGGTGATGGTCGATCAGGCGCAGGTCATCAAGACGGATATCGAGACGTCGAATGGCGTAATCCATGTCATCGACAGTGTGATTCTGCCTTAACTCTCGGCTTCAAGCACAGTGTACGGGCGCCTGACCGACCGGAAAGGCGCCCTTTTTTTTTCCCATGAATCCCAGTCGAATTCTTGTCCTCGGCGCCTCCGGAGGCATTGGATCCGCGCTTTCTCGGCGGCTCGCTTCGAAAGGGGTAGCTTTGTGTCTCGCGGCGCGGGATGCAGAGCGCCTCAGATCCCTCGCGTCAACTCTTGGCGCGCACGCAATCCCATGTGACGTAACCGACCCAGCCGCGGTGGGTGCTCTGTTTCAGGCCGCGACCGGGCGGCTCGGCGGACTCACGGGAGTGGTTCTGTGTGTCGGATCCATTCTGCTCAAGCCAGCCCACGTGACGACCGACGCGGAGTGGGATTCGGTGCTGAAGGTCAATCTCACTTCCGCGTTCTACACGGTCCGCGCCGCATGCAAGGCCATGCGGGGCTCCGGGGGATCCATTGTCCTGCTCTCGTCCGCGGCAGCCCGAGTCGGTCTGCCGAACCACGAAGCAATCGCGGCGGCCAAGGCAGGAATCATCGGGCTCACGTTGTCTGCGGCGTCCACCTATGCGCGTCAGGGCATCCGTGTGAATTGTGTGGCTCCTGGCCTGGTCCGGACGCCGCTTGCAGCGCGTCTCCTCGAGAACGAAGAAGCCTCCGCCGCACTCCACCCGCTCGGCCGGGTCGGTGAGCCGGATGAGATTGCGTCTCTGATCGAGTGGCTATTGTGTCCTGAGCAGAGCTGGGTCACCGGCCAGGTGTTCGGGGTCGATGGCGGACTGGCGACCGTCCGGGTGCGTCAGTAGGTCTCTGGAGAAACACCTCGCGAACGTGGTGGCGACCACCGAAAAATGTACTTGTATTCATGAACTGAGTTCAATATACTATCCCCATTCTCAAGCATGCGCCCGGCCTTGCGGGGACCCGGGTCTTGGCTCTAGGGGAGGTCCAAAAGGATGAACTTCAGTTTGCTCAGAAACACACGGGCGGCCCTCTGCTTGCTGCTCGTTCTTCTTCCGGTAGCCGGTCTGGCACAGACGGGTCAGGGGATCATGACGGGGTTGGTGACCGATTCGTCCGGCGCCATCATCCCCGGTGTCAACTTAAGGATCACCAACCGGGCGACCGGCTTCGTTCACACCGCCCAGACGAATGCCGAAGGACTGTACCGGGTTCCGTATCTGACACCCGGTATGTACGAGGTGATCTTCGAATCCGAGGGATTCCGCCGGATTGTGCGGTCCAACATCCAGGTTCGGTCGACGGAGACTGTGCGGCTCGATGCCACGCTGGAAGTCGGGAGCGTCGTCGAACAGATCGAGGTTGCGGCCTCGGCATCGCTGCTCGAAACAGAAACGTCCATGACCGGGCATCTGGTGACGGGGACCCAGCTCACGAAGCTGCCCACGCCCCAGATGAAGATTGAGAGCATGCTGTGGCTGGTTCCGGGCGTCACCGGCCAGGCCGGGTCCGGTCATGCCGCCGGCGGTCGCTCGCGCGCCTTTGTCATCGCCAACGACGGGGTCTCTGGCATGACGCCCGGCACCGGGAGCATCGGCACCGGCCGCAACATGTCCACCGCGCAGCACGCAATGGAAGAGATCAAGGTGCTCACCACGACGTTGCCGGCCGAGTACGGCCACTCCGGCGGCGGCATGATGAACGTCAACTACAAGAGCGGCACCAACGACTTCCACGGTGTTCTCGAAGAACGTTACATGGCGCGACACTTCATCCACCGTAACTGGCAGGACGCCAACCTGCCGACCAACAACTTCGGCTTTCATCTCATGTCCGCCATGTTTTCCGGGCCGATCAAGATCCCCAAGATCTACGACGGCAAGAATCGAACCTTCTTCATGTGGGCCTTCCAGCGCCACCATGAGAAGGCATCGGAGAACAATGACCGTGACGTCCCCACGCCCCGTATGCTTGCTGGCGACTTCGCCTTCGACGGTCTCGGCTTCCCGGTCTATGATCCGGCGACCCTGACCCGTCTGCCCAACGGCGACTACACGCGCACGCAGTTTCCAGGGAATCAGGTTCCGGTCAGCCGGTTCGATCCGGTCTACCAGAACTTCCTGAACCTGAACCCCTGGGCCGCACCCAACAATCGCAACAACCAGGCGTTTACGAATGCCACGGGCGACCGCCAGGCACTCAGCGCCGACACCGTCTACCGGTCGTACCGCACAAGCTTTGACCACAAGATCGATCACTCGTTCTCCGATGCACACAAGATCTTTGGACGCTATTCGCTGTTCCGGCACCGGTCGTTCAACGGCCGCTGGCAAATTGCCTCGGCCAATCCTGACTTCGACTTCAACACCGTCCCGATCCCGATCAATCATCACCAGGTCGTCATCTCCGACTCGTTCACGCTCAGCCCGACGGTGGTCAATGAGTTTCGGATTGGCATGAACCGGCGTAACTTCCAGCGCAACCCGAGCACGATGAACCAGGATTGGGGTACGAGGCTTGGCATGCCCAATGTCGACTCCACGACGATGCCCATTTTCGTCTGCGGGACAAACTTCACGGCCCACTGCGGAGGAACGCCCGGCGGCGCCGCGAACGCCGCTGGTGTGTCCGGGATGCGAACGCTCTATACCGACTTCCATGGCGGCCGGTCGCAGGAGGTCGCGGAGAGTTACTCGCTCCAGGAAAACCTGACCATCGTTCGTGGGCGCCACACACTCAAGATGGGGTACGAGTATCTGAACACCCGCCACAATGTCCTCGTTGCCTCGGCGCCTGGCGGCGTCTATCGCATGGGAGGGACGGAGTTCCCATTCAGACCCAATACCGGCCATCCGTTAGCTGCCTTCCAGCTTGGTTCCGTGGTCCAGGCTGAATTCACGAACTCGGTCGCCACCTGGTTGCCGCGGTGGAATACCCATTCGTTCTACGTGCAAACGGACTGGCGTGCCAGGCAGAACCTGACGTTCAACCTGGGACTTCGCTGGCAGTACGAGTCGCCCTTCACCACCAAGTGGAACCAGCAGTCGCAGTTCGATCCCACCGCGATCGATCCTCTGACCGGACGCCAGGGGGCCCTGACTCATCCGACAGGTTTTCTCGCCAACCGGGACCTGAACAACTTCCAGCCACGCGTCGGGATGGCTTACACAATCAACCCCAGACTCGTTTTCCGCGGCGGCTTTGCCGTCAATACGCTGGACCTCTGGACGAATGGGCTGAACGAGAACTTCGAGGAGTACTTCGCGACCGCGGTGGTCCAGCGCGAGCCGGGAAATCCTGATATCTCGTTCTACCTCCGGGACGGCCCTCCCAGCGTGACGTTTCCGGTCCAGTCCGATGGCACCGTTCCTTTCTCTGGATCGAACTTCGCCAGCCGGACTGCGTCCTTCTTTGACCGCAACATGCGGATGCCATACATCATGAACTGGAACGGTAGCCTGCAGTGGGAAGCCGGCAACAACATGCTTCTCGAACTGTCCTACCAGGGTTCGGGTGGCGTCGGACTGCTGAACAACTGGAATATCAACCAGATCCCGCTCAACATCTCGACCGACCCCGTCCAGTTGGAAACGATCCGCCGGGCAGCGCAGAATTTCCGCCCGTTCCCGCACTTTGGCACGATTCGCCACTACTCAAACTACGGCCACTCCAGCTTCCACTCCGGGACCATCAAGTTCGAACGTCGCTACTCGCGAGGGTTCAATCTGACGACCTTCTATACTTGGTCGAAGTCCATGGACGAAGCGTCGAATGACGGTGGAGCAGGCGGTATTGACTTCTATAACCGCCGCCTGGAGAAGGCGCGCTCGAACCACGATGTCCGTCATCGATGGGTCACCTACGCGTTGTACGAACTGCCTTTCGGCCGGGGCAGGCGCTTCATGACCGATGTGAACCCAATTGTCAACGGCGTCCTTGGAGGCTGGGAATTCAACGCGATCCAAACCTTCGAGAGCGGGACTCCCATCGGCTTTGGCTTTACCGGCACTTCGAACGTTTTCCTGCCGATGGGCTTGCGGCCGAACATGGCGCCCGGCAAAACGTACGAAGACATCAAGGTGCCGTGGGACCGGAAGGGACCCTGCCGCCACCAGATCGCCTGCGCCGAACCGTGGGCGGACATCAATGCGTTCGCCTATCCCGACTCGTTTACCGCCGGCAACTCCGGACGCAACATCATCACCAGTCCGGGCATGATGTGGCACCAGTTCAGCCTGTCGAAGGCCTTCCGCTTCAAGGAACGCGTGACGGGCTCCCTGCGCTACGACATCAACAACCCGTTCAAGTACTACTTCTTCAACAACCCGGGCACTACGGTCGATTTCCGCAATCCCCAGAACTTCGGCAAGATCACCGGCAACCAGGGAAGCTTCTCCGGGCTCGGAGGCCGTCTCTACCAGCAGATCATGTTCAAGGTCGAATGGTGATCACTAAGACAGTTTAATTTACGTACTTTCACCTTGGGCCCGTTCCGGCCACGGGCGGGCCCGATTCTTTTCTTGTGTCTCGCCTTTAATCTTCTTTTGGCTTGCCTTAATTACATTCATTCAATACACTGAGTGACACCTTGACCACAGGAGCCCGTCCTGGAAGGGGCGGACGGGCTGGCAAGAGTTCCTTGGAGGTTGAAACTCAGATGTTTTGCAACCGCTGGCTCCAGCTATGCGCGCTGGGAGTCCTGCTTCTGCTTCTCGTCCCGAGTCTGGCCATGGCGCAGACGGGACAAGGTATTATCACCGGGTTGGTCACCGACTCCACCGGAGCGATCGTTCCCGGCGTCGATGTCCGCATCACGAACAAGGCAACGGGATTCGTTCACACGGCCCAAACCAACGCGGAAGGCTTGTACAGGGTCCCGTATCTGACACCGGGCATGTACGAAGTCTCGTTTGAATCGCAGGGCTTCCGCCGCGTGCTGCGCTCGAACATCCAGGTCCGGTCCACCGAAACCGTCCGCCTGGACGCTGCTCTCGAAGTAGGAAACGTGGTGGAACAGATCGAAGTCGCCGCGCAGGCTTCGCTGCTCGAAACCGAACGTCCGCCACGGGGCACCTCGTCACCGGTACCCAACTGACCAAACTCCCCACGCCGCAGATGAAGGTCGAGAGCGTTCTCTGGCTCGTCCCCAACGTGACCTCGCAAGCGGGCCCGGGTCACGCAGCCGGCGGCCGATCCCGCGCCTTCGTCATGGCCAATGACGGGGTCTCGGGCATGACGCCCGGCACCGGGAGCATCGGCACCGGCCGCAACATGTCCACCGCGCAGCACGCGATGGAAGAAATCAAGGTGCTCACCACCACGCTACCGGCCGAATACGGCCATTCCGGCGGCGGCATGATGAACATCAACTACAAGAGCGGCACCAACGACTTCCACGGCACGCTCGAAGAGCGCTACATGTCCCGCCAGATGATCCACCGCAACTGGCAGGACGCCAACCGGCCGACCAACGTTTTCGGCTTCCATCTCATGTCGGCGATGTTCTCCGGTCCGATCAAGATCCCCAAGATCTACGACGGCAAGAACAAGACGTTCTTCATGTGGGCCTTCCAGCGCCACCACGAAAAAGCTTCGGAGAACAACGACCGCGATGTCCCCACGCCGCGCATGCTGGCGGGCGACTACAGTTTCGACGGTCTCGGCTTCCCGGTCTACGATCCCGCGACGCTGACCCGTCTGCCGAACGGCGACTACAGCCGCACGCAGTTTCCAGGCAACCAGGTGCCCGTGAGCCGGTTCGATCCCGTCTACCAGAATTTTCTCAACCTCAACCCGTGGACGGCGCCCAACAACCGCAACAACCAGCAGTTCACCAACGCGACCGGCGACCGTAGCGCGCTGAGCGCCGATACGCTGTTCCGTTCCTACCGCACGAGCTTCGACAACAAAATCGACCACTCGTTCTCGGACAATCACAAGATCTTCGGGCGGTATTCGCTCTTCCGGCACCGGTCCTGGAACGGGCGCTGGCAGGTGGCGGCCAACAACCGGGACTTCGACTTCAACGCTGTGCCGATCCCGATCAACCATCACCAGTTCGTGATCTCGGACTCCTACACGCTCAGTCCGACGATGATCAACGAGTTCCGCATTGGGATGAACCGCCGCAACTTCCAGCGCAACCCCGACACGGTTGGACAGGACTGGGGCACGCGACTCGGTATGCCGAACGTCGATCCCGGGACGATGCCGATCTTCGTGTGCGCCACCAACTTCACGGGCCACTGTCCCGGGACTCCTGGCGGGGCAGCGGGAGCGGCCGGCGTCTCCGGCATGCGGACGCTGTACACGGACTTCCACGGCGGCCGTTCGCAGGAAATCGCGGAGAACTACTCGTTGCAGAACAACTTCACGATGGTCCGCGGCCGGCACACGTTCAAGATGGGCTACGAGTATCTCCGCACCCAGCACAACGTGCTGGTGGCTTCGGCGCCGGGCGGGGTGTACCGCATGGGCGGGACGGAGTTTCCGTTCCGGCCGAACACGGGCCATCCGCTGGCGGCATTCCAGTTGGGTTCTGTCATCCAGGCCGAGTTCACCAATTCGGTGGCCACGTGGCTGCCGCGCTGGAACTCGCACGCCATGTACTTCCAGACCGACTGGCGCGCCAATCAGAAGCTGACGTTCAACCTGGGCGTCCGCTGGCAGTACGAGTCGCCGTTCAGCACGAAGTTCGGCCAGCAGTCACAATTCGATCCCGATGCCACGGGAACCGGGCAATCCCGACATCGCATTTTACCTGCGGAACGGGCCGCCCAATATTTCGTTCCCGATTCAACCCGACGGCACGGTGCCGTTCCGCGGCGCCAACTTCGCCAGCCGGACGGCGTCCTTCTTCGACCGCAACATGCGCATGCCGTACATCATGAACTGGAACGGCAGCGTGCAGTGGGAAGCGGGAAGCAACATGCTGGTCGAAGCTTCCTATCAGGGCTCGGCTGGCGTTGGCCTCCTGAACAACTGGAATGTCAACCAGATTCCGCTGAACATTTCCTCCGATCCTGTGGAGTTGGAGAACATCCGCCGGGCGGCGCAGAACTTCCGCCCTTACCCGCACTTTGGCGTCGTCCGCCATTACTCGAACTATGGCCACTCCAGCTTCCACTCGGGGACGCTTAAGTTCGAGCGGCGGTACTCGCGCGGCTTCAACCTGACCACCTTCTACACATGGGCCAAGTCGATCGACGAGGCGTCCAACGACGGCGCCGCCAGCGGCATCGACTTCTATAACCGCCGCCTGGAGAAGGCCCGGTCGCAGTACGATGTGACGCACCGCTGGGTGACCTACGCGCTCTGGCAATTGCCCTTCGGCAAAGGCAAGCGCTTCATGACCGATGCGCACCCGATCGTCAACGGCGTCCTGGGCAACTGGGAACTGAACGTGATCCAGACCTTCGAGAGCGGCATCCCAATCAACTTCGGCTTCGCTGGCGCGTCGAGCGTCTTCCTGCCGATGGGCCTGCGTCCAAACATGGCTCCGGGCAAGACCTACGACGACATCCGGCTGCCCTGGAACCGAAAGGGCGAGCACCGCCATAACACAGCCCGGGCCGACCCGTGGATGGACATCAACGCCTTCGCCTATCCGGATTCGTTCACGGCGGGGACCGTCGGGCGCAACATCATCACCGGACCCGGCAACATGTGGCACCAGTTCAGCCTGTCCAAGAGCTTCCCGATCAAGGAGCGCCTCGTGGGCTCCCTGCGCTGGGACATCAACAACCCGTTCAAGTACTACTTTTTCAGCAACCCCAACGCCACGGTGGACTTCCGGGCTCCGCAGAACTTCGGCAAGATCGCGGGCAACCAGGGAAGCTTCTCTGGTTTAGGCGGGCGACTCTACCACCAGATCATCTTCAAGCTGGAATGGTAGCCGGCCAGTCCTTCATCTGACTGTGGGAGCGGGTGCCTGCATGGGCCCGCTCCTTCAAACCACAAACTTCTTACATCATTGTCAGTTAATTTACCATCGTCAATTTACCAAGAACGATTAGTGTGTGTTCATTCGAATTGTCGCCGTTTTCTCTTGCCATCTCCGAGAAGATTCCACTAGAATTAACCTCAACTTGACCGCAGGAGCCTGTCCTCGAAGGGGCGGACAGGGCGGCAAGAGTTCCTTGGAGGTTAATCTCGAATGTCCTGCAACCGCTGGCTCCAGCTATGCGCGCTGGGAGTCCTGCTTCTGCTTCTCGTCCCGAGTCTGGCCATGGCGCAGACGGGACAAGGTATTATCACCGGGTTGGTCACCGACTCCACCGGAGCGATCGTTCCCGGCGTCGATGTCCGCATCACGAACAAGGCAACGGGATTCGTTCACACGGCCCAAACCAACGCGGAAGGCTTGTACAGGGTCCCGTATCTGACACCGGGCATGTACGAAGTCTCGTTTGAATCGCAGGGCTTCCGCCGCGTGCTGCGCTCGAACATCCAGGTCCGGTCCACCGAAACCGTCCGCCTGGACGCTGCTCTCGAAGTAGGAAACGTGGTGGAACAGATCGAAGTCGCCGCGCAGGCTTCGCTGCTCGAAACCGAAACGTCCGCCACGGGGCACCTCGTTACCGGTACCCAACTGACCAAACTCCCCACGCCGCAGATGAAGGTCGAGAGCGTTCTCTGGCTCGTCCCCAACGTGACCTCGCAAGCGGGCCCGGGTCACGCAGCCGGCGGCCGATCCCGCGCCTTCGTCATGGCCAATGACGGGGTCTCGGGCATGACGCCCGGCACCGGGAGCATCGGCACCGGCCGCAACATGTCCACCGCGCAGCACGCGATGGAAGAAATCAAGGTGCTCACCACCACGCTGCCGGCCGAATACGGCCATTCCGGCGGCGGCATGATGAACATCAACTACAAGAGCGGCACCAACGACTTCCACGGCACGCTCGAAGAGCGCTACATGTCCCGCCAGATGATCCACCGCAACTGGCAGGACGCCAACCGGCCGACCAACGTTTTCGGCTTCCATCTCATGTCGGCGATGTTCTCCGGTCCGATCAAGATCCCCAAGATCTACGACGGCAAGAACAAGACGTTCTTCATGTGGGCCTTCCAGCGCCACCACGAAAAAGCTTCGGAGAACAACGACACCGACGTCCCCACGCCGCGCATGCTGGCGGGCGACTACAGTTTCGACGGCCTCGGCTTCCCGGTCTACGATCCCGCGACGCTGACCCGCCTGCCGAACGGCGACTACAGCCGCACGCAGTTTCCGGGCAACCAGGTGCCCGTGAGCCGGTTCGATCCCGTCTACCAGAATTTTCTCAACCTCAACCCGTGGACGGCGCCCAACAACCGCAACAACCAGCAGTTCACCAACGCGACCGGCGACCGCAACGCGCTGAGCGCCGATACGCTGTTCCGTTCCTACCGCACGAGCTTCGACAACAAAATCGACCACTCGTTCTCGGACAATCACAAGATCTTCGGGCGGTATTCGCTCTTCCGGCACCGGTCCTGGAACGGGCGCTGGCAGGTGGCGGCCAACAACCGGGACTTCGACTTCAACGCTGTGCCGATCCCGATCAACCACCACCAGTTCGTGATCTCGGACTCCTACACGATCAGTCCGACGATGATCAACGAGTTCCGCATTGGGATGAACCGCCGGAACTTCCAGCGCAACCCCGACACGGTTGGACAGGACTGGGGCACGCGGCTCGGCATGCCCAATGTCGATCCCGGGACGATGCCGGTCTTCGTGTGCGCCACCAACTTCACGGGGCACTGTCCGGCCAGCGGCGGCGCTGGCGCTACCGGCGTAGCCGGCATGCGGAGGCTGTACACGGACTTCCACGGCGGCCGTTCGCAGGAAATCGCGGAGAACTACTCGTTGCAGAACAACTTCACGATGGTCCGCGGCCGGCACACGTTCAAGATGGGCTACGAGTATCTCCGCACCCAGCACAACGTGCTGGTGGCTTCGGCGCCGGGCGGGGTGTACCGCATGGGCGGGACGGAGTTTCCGTTCCGGCCGAACACGGGCCATCCGCTGGCGGCATTCCAGTTGGGTTCTGTCATCCAGGCCGAGTTCACCAATTCGGTGGCCACGTGGCTGCCGCGCTGGAACTCGCACGCCATGTACTTCCAGACCGACTGGCGCGCCAATCAGAAGCTGACGTTCAACCTGGGCGTGCGCTGGCAGTACGAGTCGCCGTTCAGCACGAAGTTCGGCCAGCAGTCGCAGTTCGATCCCGATGCCATCGATCCGCTGACGGGCCGGCAGGGTGCCCTGACGCACCCGAGAGGCTTTCTCGCCAACCGGGACCTCAACAACTTCCAGCCGCGCCTCGGCATGGCGTACACGATCAATCCACGGCTGGTGTTCCGCGGCGGCTTCGCCGTCAATACGCTGGACCTGTGGACCAACGGCCTGAACGAGAACTTCGAGGAGTACTTCGCGACGGCTGTCGCCGAGCGGGAACCGGGCAATCCCGACATCGCATTTTACCTGCGGAACGGGCCGCCCAATATTTCGTTCCCGATTCAACCCGACGGCACGGTGCCGTTCCGCGGCGCCAACTTCGCCAGCCGGACGGCGTCCTTCTTCGACCGCAACATGCGCATGCCGTACATCATGAACTGGAACGGCAGCGTGCAGTGGGAAGCGGGAAGCAACATGCTGGTCGAAGCCTCCTATCAGGGTTCGGCTGGCGTTGGCTTGCTGAACGCCTGGGACATCAACCAGATTCCGCTCAACATTTCCTCCGATCCGGTGCAGTTGGAAACGATTCGCCGGTCGGCACAGAATTTCCGGCCCTATCCGCACTTCGGAGTGATCCGCAATCACTCGAACTATGGCCATTCCAGCTTCCACTCGGGGACGCTCAAGTTTGAGCGGCGGTACTCGCGCGGGTTCAATCTCACCACCTTCTACACCTGGGCCAAGTCAATTGACGAAGCATCGGCCGATGGCAACGCTGGCGGCATCGATTTCTACAATCGCCGGCTCGAGAAGGGCCGTTCCGCTTACGATGTGACCCACCGCTGGGTGACCTACGCGCTGTGGCAATTGCCCTTCGGAAGGGGACAGAAATTTATGAACGACGTCCATCCGATCGTCAACGGCGTCCTGGGCAACTGGGAACTGAATGTGATCCAGACGGCCGAGAGCGGTATCCCGATCAACTTCACGTTTGCCGGCGCCCAGAGCGTATTCCTGCCTATGGGGCTGCGTCCGAACATGGCGCCGGGCAAGACCTACGACGACATCCAGGTGCCCTGGAACCGGAAGGGCAACCACCGGCACAACACGGCGCTGGCCGACCCGTGGATGGACATCAATGCGTTCGCGTATCCTGATTCGTTCACGGCCGGCAATGTCGGCCGCAACATCATCACGGGCCCGGGAAATCTCTGGCACCAGGTCAGCATCTCGAAGTCGTTCAAGTTTAAAGAGCGGCTGACCGGCTCCCTGCGCTGGGACGTGAACAACCCGTTCAAGTATTACTTCTTCAGCAACCCCGGCGCCACGGTGGACTTCCGCGCTCCGCAGAACTTCGGCAAGATCACCGGCAACCAGGGAAGCTTCTCCGGTCTTGGTGGACGTCTTTACCACCAGATCATCTTCAAGGTCGACTGGTAACCAACCAACAGTCACCCTGAGCGGGGCTAGGCCGGCATGGCCGGGCCCCGCTCTTTCTCTTTCCGCGGAACATCCCGCCGCCGTTTCCGTACACTGTTCTTAAAGGAGCAAATCCAATGCGGGACCATTCACGCCGGCGAGGCGGCGCGCTCGCCGCGATCCTATGGACCCTTGCCGTACTCGTTGTGATCGCCCTCGGTGCGGCATACTATGTTGGCTCGCGGTGGTTGCCGAATGTCCAAGTGACGCGTTCGCCGGACGGCAAGATCGTCGAAGTGGAGACCCCCGGCGGCAGCATTCGTGTCGAACCGAAAGCCGGGCTGACCCCTCGCCACTTCGGAGTGCCCCTGTATCCAGGCGCGACTCCGGTTGAAGGCAAGGAGAAATCCGCTGCCGTCCAGATTGACATCCAGGGTGTCTCCAAAGATGTAGCCGTCAGCAAGGCGGAATACGAAACCACCGACTCACTCGACCAGGTGAAGGCCTTCTACCGCGAGGAACTGCCGCACTGGCTGGTCACCGGCGACAGCTTCGAATTTCACGAGGGAGGCCATAGGCGCGTGATCGCGCTGCGGCGCGCCGGGACCGGCACCCGGATCCTCCTTGCGTCGGCCGGAGAGCCTGGGGCAAACTGAAGGTGGTAGGCCCCATGCCTTCCCATCATGCCAGATTATTGCACCTGCGGGGCCGAACTCCCGGCTGACGCGCGCTTCTGCCATAAGTGCGGCAAGCCACAGCGCGAGGAACCCACTATCTTTGAGAGTCCCGACCCGATTCCCTGGAGTCCCCGCGCCATCGAACTGCCCCAGGTCACCGCCATTCCGGCCGGACCCGGGTTTCACAACCCGATCGCGCTGCGTGCCGGACTTGCCGCCGCATGCTTGGCCACTGTTCTCAATCTCGTCATCCAGTTCGGATTCGTGATTTGGCTGGTGGGAGCCGGGTTCTTTGCGGCCTATCTTTTCCATCGGCGTTCGGGGCAACCCTTAACGGTCCGCGGCGGCGCCCGTATGGGCTGGATCACCGGCATCCTGAGCTTTGTGATCACTACTGTCCTGTTTACGGTGTCCATCGTGGGAAGTCAGGTCAAGCTTTCCGAGATGTACCAGGAGCAGTTGCGCAACATGCCCGTCGCCGACGATGCGCGCATGGCCGAGGCCGTGCGGATGCTGGAAACCCCGGGAGGCCAGGCGCTCTTCTTCTTCACGTCGTTTCTTTTCCTCTTCGCGATCGTCACCGTATTTTGCACGGCAGGCGGGGCGTTAGGGGCCAAGGTGCTCCAAAAGGACTAGCTCAGGCGGTATGATGCTGAATACCATGAATCGCAGGCAAGCCCTCGCCGTTCTCGCGGGCGCCGGGACGGTGCTGGGTGCGAAGCGCTCCGGCCCGATCGATCTCTCGCGCATTTCCGCCATCACCGACGAGGTCGGCAAGACGCCGGCCGAAGCCATCGCCTTTGCCCGGGACCACGGCATCCGCTGGGTCGAACTGCGGGCTGTGCCGGGCTACAAGGGCGACGAGCGAGGCGTCCGGGAGTATGCGTTCCTCTCCGAGAGCTTCGTTAAGAAGGCTGCTAAGGAACTCCGCGACAACGGCTTGGGCGTGTCGTTTTTGAACACATCCTTGTTGAAGTTCGCGCTGCCGGGGATGGAGCCGGCCAAGCGCCGCCTCCGTCCGGGACAGACCCTCGCCCAGGCCCACGAGGCCGAGAAAGCGAAGTTCGACCGCCGGCGCGACGATCTCCGCCACGCGATCCGGACCGCCCAACTGTTCGAGGTCGACCGCCTCCGCGTGTTCACTGGCTTCCGCGTCGCCAATCCCGAGAAGGTGAAGTCGCGCGTCGCCGATCTGATGGGAGAGATGACCCGGATCGCTGAGCGCGAGGGAGTCTGGCTGCTTGTGGAAAACGAAGGCGCGTGCAATGTCGCGACCTCGTCAGAGTTGACAGCGCTGCTCAGGGATGTCAGGTCCAAGGCTCTCGGCATCAACTGGGATCCGTACAACGATTTGGCCTTCCAGGAGACTCCCTATCCCGACGGATACACCCTGCTGCCCAAGAAGCGGATCGGCAATGTTCAGGTCAAGGGACGCAGTGTGCTTCCGGACAGTCCGACGCGCCTCGATTGGGCGGCGATCCTGAAGTCGCTTGAAACGGATGATTACGAGGGCAAGATCGGCCTGGAGACGCACATCTTCGATGACCGCCTGATCGAGCATTCGCACAACTCCATGCGGGAGATTCGCCGGTTGGTGGCCGCGGAGGCCTCGTGAAGCAACTGCTGCTGCTGACCGCGGCGGTCTTCGGCCTCGGAGCACTGGCAGCGGTGCTGTTCCTCCCGAAAGGAGTCGGTGTCGAGGGCGAGATCCTCAAGGTCCGGGTCGCGCCGATGGACGCCAGCCGTTCAGTGCTGGTCGTCGACTTCCGCCTGACCAACCCGGTCCAGAAGGAATTCTGGGTCCGTCAGGCTAGACTGTTTGTCACAGGACCGGACGGAGTCGAAGTAGAGGGGAAGACGTTCGGCGATGCCGACGCCGAACGCGTTTTCAACTACTACCCGCTGCTCGGGCAGAAGTTCAATGACTCGATCCGCATGCGGGACAAGATCGGCGCCGCCGAGACCTGGGACCGGATGATTGCCGCCCACTTTCCCCTGCCGGAGGCCCTGCTGGAGGCCCGCCGCGGGATCCGGATCCGGATCGAGGAGGTCGACGGCGTCGTGTCCGAAATCCGGCAGACCGAGTCGGGCCGTTGACGTAACCTTTCTCCCTGGACTTGCGTTACTCTAAAGACAATCTATGAGTTCCCGTGTTCTCGTCATCGAGGACGAACAGCGCATCGCGGATTTCGTCAGCAAGGGATTGCAAGGTGCAGGCTATACCGTCGAGGTCGTAAATACCGGCAAACAAGGCGTCGACCGGGTTCACGATTCCGACTTCGACCTGATCCTGCTGGACCTGATGCTGCCTGACATCGACGGTCTGTCCGTCCTGGAAACGCTGCGTAACCGCAAAGTCACCTGCCCGGTCCTGATCCTGAGCGCCCGGGGCGCGGTGGACGACCGCGTCCATGGTCTGGAAGTGGGCGCGGACGACTATATTACCAAGCCATTTGCATTTGTCGAGTTGTTGGCCCGTGTCCGGGCGCTCTTGCGCCGGGGCCAGCCCTCTGCGGAGCGTCTGCAAGTCGGCGACCTCGTGATGGATTGCGTTCGCCGCAAGGTCACCCGCGCGGGCGAGGGCATCGACCTCGCTCCTAAGGAGTACGGCATCCTGGAGTACATGATGCGGAATCCCGGCAAGCCCCTCAGCCGGACGATGATCGTCGATCACGTCTGGGAGAAGGACTATGACGGGTTGACCAACATCGTTGACGTGTACATCCGGCACTTGCGGTCGAAGATCGATGACCGCTGGCAGCGCAAGCTGATTCTCACGGTTCGCGGCATCGGTTACATGATCGAGGCGCAACCGGATCGCGCTCCGGCGGCGGTCGAAGTGTCGTGATCCCGTCGGCGCCACCGCACCGAAGGTCATGGACAAGGCGGCTTGCCGCTGCGACGCGAAGCGCCCGGTTCCGCCTCACCCTCAGTTACGCCCTCTTCTCGACGCTTCTTCTGACGAGTGTCGGACTGCTGTTTCACAATAGCCTCGCCACCAGTCTGCGCGACAACACCCGCGACCTGCTGGAGCAGGACTGGGCCGCCCTGCGCGGTTTCCTCGTGATTGAGAACGGCGTCCCATCATGGTCTTTCGACAGCTCCGACGCGGAGCAGAACTTCTTCGTCAGCCGCTTACAACGGATCATCCTGGTGACCGATGCCCGGGGACACGTCCTGCACTGTTCCGAGGCGTACGCCCGTACCGGGATCGAACCGCCGGACAAGATCGCGAGAATCCTCGAGTCGTACGCGCCCTTCAGCGAAGTTCGCCCCGGCACCGACGGAATCAACTATCTGTTCCGGTCCGGCCCCGTCCCCGGCTCCACCAAAGACCGGGGGCCCTACTACGTCTCAATCGGCCGATCTCTGCGCGACAACCGCAGCGTGGTCGAACGGTTCATGAAGACGTACCTCGTTCTGGTTCCTATCGTGGTGCTGGGGAGCTGGCTGCTCGGCTGGCGGCTGGCGGGGCGCGCACTCGGCCCTGTGACCGATGTCGCTCACACAGCTCAGCGGATTTCCGGGTCGAATCTGAGCTTGCGGATCCCTCTGCGGGGAACCGGCGACGAAATGGACCTCCTGATCTCCACGTTCAATCAGATGATCGAGCGCCTGGAGGTTTCCTTTCAGCAGACGAAACAGTTCTCCGCCGACGTATCCCACGAACTCCGGACCCCGCTCACCGCCCTTCGAGGCGAGTTGGAAGTCGCCCTGATGACGGCCCAGGATGCCAGGCAATATCGCGAAGCGATCCAGGATGCGCTCGGCGACGTGGAACGGCTGTCACACCTCGTCCGCGCGCTCCTACAGTTGTCAAACGCCGAGACGGGGCAGACGGTTCTTCAGCCGACGGTCTTCGATCTTAGCGCCTGCGTCCGCGACACCTTGGAGCAGTTCCAAATTCCCGCCGAAGAGGCGGGGGTGAGCCTTGAGGTCCATGCTCCCGAGCCCTGCCCGGCGGAGTTGGACCGCATCCAGATCGAACGGCTCATTTCGAACCTGGTTGCGAACGCGATCAAGTACACCCCCAGCGGCGGACGTGTCACCGCGATTGTCCGGAAGGACCGGCCCGGCGCGGTTGGATTGGTCGTGGAGGATACGGGGATCGGTATCGCGCGCGAGCACCTCCCCCACGTGTTCAACCGGTTCTACCGGGCTCCTGGGCTGGCGGGTGCGGGTCCCCGCGGCCTGGGCCTCGGTTTGAGCTTTGTCGCCTGGATCGTGAAGGCCCATGGCGGAACGGTCCGCGCCGAGAGCCAGCCGGGCAAAGGCGCCCGGTTTATCGTGTCCCTGCCCACCGGTCAACCCCAAGGCGTCCCCCGGCCCGTCGCCGTCTCCATCAGGCAGGAATCCTGAAACGCGGCTGTTAGTACGAAAATAACTTTCGTGCTACACTCCAGTTGCGGCGCAGCGTAAGTTGCGGCCGCAGGACTGGCAGCAGGTCATGTTCAACGCTTCCATGCTCAACGTGCCGCTGGCTGCAAAGGCGCTGGTGCGACAGGACGCCGCTTGCCGCGAGCGCCGTCAGTGCGACAATTTGACGCGTTGTCAGACCGCCGGTCCTTTGCGAACCTCAGACTTGGTTCCAGTGCCCGACGTTTACCGCGACCAGTCTTCCAGAGCTGTTGTGAAGCGCCTCTTCCTGCTCATCACGATGGGTGTTCTTTGCCACGCATCGATGCTTGCCCAGAACAGGCAGGGTGCCATCCGCGGCTCTGTCGCCGCCGTCCCACCGACGGTGCAAGGCGTGCGTCCATTAGACCCCCCGGCACTTCCCGGGAGCGGCATGCCGTTTCTGGCAACCGCCCCGGACGGGGGACTTTTCGTTTCGTGGATCGACCCTCTTCCGGAGTCGGAATCTGCCCTTCGATTTGCCAGGTGGGCCGGCCCCGGCTGGAGTCAGCCGGAAACGATTGCCACGGGCAGGAATTGGTTCGTCAATTGGGCGGACTTCCCCGCAATCGCAATCCTTCCCGGCGGCACAATGCTGGCCCACTGGCTGACCCGTCCTGAAGAGGGCGGCAAGTACGGCTACGGTATCCGTATTGCCCGGCGCCCGCCGGGCGCGCGGGAATGGCGCGAGATCCACGGCGCCAATCTCGATGATCCCAAGGACTATGCCGGATTCCTCCGGTTTGCTCCCGATGGAAGCGGGGCGGTGTACCTCGCCCCTCCCAAGGCGCGGGACGGCGGCCACCGGAAGACGGTCCGGTTCGTTGCATTCCATCCCGACGGGAGCGTCGTGGCAGACAAGGAAGTCGATGCCGACGCCTGCTCGTGCTGTCCGACTGCCCTCGTCCGGTCTGACCGAGGCCTGGTTGCCGCCTACCGTGACCATCTGCCCGGGGAGATCCGCGACATCTCGGTGGTCCGCTTCGTGGATGGGGCGTGGACCGAGCCGGCCGTTGTTCACCCGGATGGATGGAAGATCCAGGGCTGTCCGACGGACGGACCGGCGATGGCTGCCGTCGGCCCTCACATCGGTCTGGTCTGGACGACGCGCGCGGACGAGCGTCCGAGAGTGCAGATGGCGCTGTCGCGGGACGGCGGCGCAACCTTTACCCCGCCGATTCGGATCGACGACGGTGACCCGCTGGGCCGTCCCGCGATCACGGTTCTTGATAAGCAGAATTACCTCGCCGTCTGGCTGGAGAAGTCCGCTGCCGGGAAGGCCGATATCCGAGCCCGCCGGGTCAGCATCGAGGGCGAAGCCGGAACTTCTCGCACGATTGCGCCTGCGGCCGCCGCGCGCTCGGCTGGATTTCCCCAGGTGGCCGTGGCCGGCGACCAGGTTGTGTTTGCCTGGCGCGATGAGAGAGTCCGCTCGGCTGTCGTCCACAGCCGCGCATTTGAGCAGAGATCAGGAAAATGAAACGTCAGCATCGCCGAGTCGTCCGGGCCGCCATTGCGGCTCTTTTCGCACTCCCTTTGTTCGCGCAGTCTTCGGCGGGGAGTCTGTCTGGAACTGTCCAGGATGAGCAGGGCGGGTTCATCTCTGCGGCGGCCGTGACCTTGCTCGATCCCGCCAGGGGACAGACCCGCACGGTGTCGTCCTCGGTCAATGGAACGTTTGTCTTCGCGCAACTGGCTCCCGGCACTTACGAAGTCACTGTCGAGCAGCAGGGCTTCGCGGCTGCCCGCTTCGAAAACGTCGTGATCAACGCCAACGATCAGCGTTCGATGCGCGTCACGCTGGCGGTCGCGGCACGCGGTGAAACAGTCATGGTGACGGGTGATCTGCCGCTCATCGGCGAGGCGCCCGCGGTCGCCACCGCTGTCGACCGCAGTTTCATCGAGAATCAGCCGCTGAACGGGCGCAGCTTTCAGACGCTGATCAACTTGTCGCCTGGCGTCGTCCTGGCTCCCGCCAACCTTCCGAACCAGGGCCAGTTTTCCGTCAACGGGCAGCGCACCGGTACGAACTACTTCACGGTGGACGGCGTTAGCGCGAACTTCGGGATGCCCTTTGCCACGATTCCCTACGAAGGCGCCGGCGGGGGCACTCCGTCATTCTCCGCGCAAGGCGGCACGAGCTCTCTCGCCTCGGTCGACGCGGTTCAGGAATTCACCATCCAGACTTCCACGTACGCTCCGGAGTATGGACGGCAGCCTGGCGCTCAGGTGGCGATCGTGACGCGCTCCGGCACCAACACCCTGCACGGGTCGGCGTTCAACTATCTGCGCAATGACAAGCTCGACGCCAATAGCTGGTTCGGCAACTTCAACGGGCTGAGCCGTCCGGCGCTGCGGCAGAACGATTTCGGCTTCACCCTGGGCGGTCCGGTGGCTCTGCCCAACTTGTACGATGGCCGTAACCGGACGTTCTTCTTCGCTTCCTACGAAGGGCTGCGGCTGATTCAGCCTGTCATCTCCGTGCCGTCGCGCGTGCCGTCGCTGGCGGCGCGCGAGAATGCAACCGGGCTCGTGAAGCAGCTTCTCGAAGCGTATCCGCTTCCCGTCGCGCCGCCCATCGATGGATTGCCTCTGGAGACTCCCTACATCACGAGCTTCTCGAACCCGTCGAACCTGGACGCGACGAGCATCCGCATCGATCACTCGTTCACTCCCCGGTTCACCCTCTTCGGCCGTTACAACTACGCGCCCTCGGAGAACCGGGAGCGGGGACGCTTCGCGACGCCGAGCTTCGTCGCCACGCTGCCCGGCAGAACCGAAACCTTCACCACCGGGTCGACGATGCTTCTCACGCCCGCGGTGACTAACGATTTGCGCTTCAACTGGAGCCGGTCCAAGGCCTCGCAGATTTACCAGCAGGACACGTTCGGCGGGGCGAAGATTCTGCCGACGGACCTCCTCTTTCCCTCCTGGGCCGATCCGGCAACTTCTTTGTACTACCTCACCATCGGCGGCAGCGATGAGAACACAATCAGCCCCGGCACGTTCAGCGCGAACACCCAGAATCAACTCAACATCGTGAACACGACGAGCTGGGTCGCTGGAACGCACTCGTTCAAGTTCGGCGCCGACTACCGGCGTCTGGCCCCCTCCATCGGCGGCCGCTTGTTCAGCACCACGCTGATCGTCCCGAACATCACGACGCTGGCCAGCGGAATCGTCCCGACCGGTGACGTACGGCAGGTGGACAACTTCCTCGAACCCCGGTATTCCAACATGTCGATCTTTGTCCAGGATGCGTGGCGCCTGGCGCCGCGCCTGACGCTCACCTACGGGCTGCGCTGGGAAGTGAATCCGGCGCCATCCGAGGCCAACGGCAACCTGCCTCTGACCATTGACGGCATTGACAATCCGGCGTCGGCGACACTCGCTCCACGCGGCACGCGGCTGTATGAGACGACCTACGCCAACTTCGCGCCGCGACTCGGCATCGCCTACCAGCCGTTCCGTGGCCGGGGAACCGTCATCCGCGGCGGCTTCGGCATGTTCTATGACTTGGGCTACGCGTTTACCGGGACGGCCCTCAGCCCTGGCAACTACCCGTATTCGCGCATTCGCACCGTGGCCAACCGGCCCATCGACGATCCGATCTTCCGCTCCGAGGTGGGGCCGCAGACATTCGACCCGCCGTTCCAGCGCCTGTTCGCCTACTACCCCGGCTACGATCTGCCGTACTCGCTCCAATACAGCTTCGCCATTGAGGAGCCGCTGGGGAATGCCAATGCGCTCTCAGTGTCCTACGTGGGCTCCGCCGGGCGGCGTCTGGCGCGCGTCGAGAGCCTGCGGCGCCAAACGCTCCAGAACCCCAACTTCACCCGCGTCGACGCGGTCAACAACGAAGGCTTCTCTGACTACCATTCGCTGCAAACGCAGTTCAAGCGCCGCATGGCGCGCGGACTGCAGGCTCTGGCCTCTTACACGTGGTCGAAGTCGCTCGATACGGCCTCGGACGAATCGATCAGCAACCTGGCCGCACCCGCGAACCGTCTCGGACCTTCGGCCGACCGCGGACCGTCGTCGTTCGACATCCGCCACGCGTTCACCGGATCGGCCAGCTACGAGATCCCGGCGCCGGTGGACAATCGCGCGGGCCGCGCGATCCTTGGAGGTTTTGCCCTCGATTCGATCGTCCGGCTCCGGACCGCCCCGCCTGTCTCGATCGTCACCGGCAACGATCCACTGGGTCTCGGGCTGACCAACGTGGCTCGCCCGGACGTGGTCCCCGGCCAGCCTCTTTACCTGGATGGCGATGGATTCCCGGGCGGCCGCCGGATCAATCCCGCCGCGCTGGACCGTCTCACGCCGCTTGCCGAAGGCCGCCAGGGGACCCTGGGGCGCGGGGTGTTGCGCGGCTTCGGGTTGACGCAGGTGGACCTGTCTCTGCGCCGGCAGTTCCAGCTCATGGAAGGTCTCGCGCTTGACTTCCGCGCCGACGCCTTCAATCTCTTCAACACGCCGAATTTCGATATTCCGATCGGCGTCATGACGAACCCGAACTTCGGCCGGTCCACGAGGATCCTGAGCAATGGCTTGGGTGGCATGAATCCACTGTTCCAGGTGGGCGGACCGCGCTCGATGCAGTTGGCGCTGCGGCTGCAATTCTGACCGCGCTCACGCGGCCGTAATCCACACCTTGCGCGCGACTGGATGACCCAGTTGCAGGAGTCTGTCGTCCAGGCGGAGTGTCAGAGTCTCGTCGTAATTGCGAGAGACGATCTCGACCGACACGCCTGGGCGCAGGCCGAGACCGTCCAGGTATTCCAGAAGCTGGCGGTCCCTTTCGAACACGCTCACCACCGTGACGGTTGCACCGGCGTCCGCTTCGTCCAAAGGATGCCAGCCCCGCCGCCGGCGCTCTTCGGGCGAATCCAGCCCGAACTGGTTGCCGTGGGGGCAATCGCCCTCGCTTCCGAGCTTCTCAATCAGCAGCCGCTCGAAATCCGCCGAAACCGCATGTTCGAGCTGCTCAGCTTCGTCATGGACTTTGTACCATTCCATGCCGAAAATCTCTGTCAGCATGCGCTCGATGAGGTGATGGCGGAACAGAATTCGGTTCGCGATCTTGCGTCCGCCTTGAGTGAGCGCGATGCGGCCGTCCGGTTCGACGTGAATCAACTCGTCGCGTTTCAGCCGCTTGATCGCCATCGTCACGGCGGGCGCCGACACGTTGAGCCAGCGTGTCAAAGTTGCCGCAATGACTGTTTCGCCCTCGGATTCCGCCTCGGCGATCGCCTTCAGGTAATTTTCCTTCGAGATGGTGATCCGGACGGGGGCGTGTTGGGTGTCTTGCCCGGTCGCGCGCACTTCTCCCGATTGTAGCGCGCCCGTCACGCTAGAATTGCCAATGGAAGCTAGTCTTGGCCGGTGCTGGGCCTGGTCTTCAAAACCAGCGTGCGGCGCGTTTCGTGTCGTGGGTGGGTTCGACTCCCACTAGCTTCCGCCAGTCCCGATGAACACCTTGCGCAACCGACTCATCGTTTCCTGCCAGGCGGCGGAAGGCGACCCGTTTCACGATCCGGCGACGATGGCGCGGTTCGCCCGCGCGGCGGTCGATGCTGGTGCGGCGGCCATCCGGGCGAACGGCCCGGCCGACATTCAGGCGATTCGCGGAGCCGTCGACGTTCCCATCATCGGAATTCAGAAGCGCGTGCACGAGGACGGCGCGGTCCTGATTACCGGATCGTTCGACGAGGCCGCGGCACTGGTCGCGGCGGGTGCTTCAATGATTGCCCTCGACTGCACGGCGCGCGGGCAGAGGCTCGGCGCGCTCGATCGCATGCGCCGCATTCGCGAGGAACTGCGCGTCCCGGCGCTGGCGGATATCGCCATGATTTCAGAAGCGCGTGACGCAGCAGCCGCGGGCGCGGACTTCGTCCTTTCAACCCTGCGCGGGTACACAGAAGAGACCGCGGGCGTCACGCGGTTCGAGCCGGACTTCATTGCAGAGCTGGCGCGAGGCGATGGAGTTCCGGTGATTGCCGAGGGCCGCATCGAGACGCCGGAGCAGGCGCGGGACGCGCTCGACGCCGGCGCGTTCGCCGTTGTCGTTGGTTCGGCGATTACCCGCCCGGCCGACATCGCGCGGCGCTTTGTGCGGGTGATGGATCGCCGCGAGACCGCGCTGGTGGCCGGCATCGATCTTGGCGGCACGAACACGAAGTTCGGGCTGGTCGGAGGCCGCGGCGCGATCGCGCACGAGGGCACGGAGCCGACCCCGCGCGGCGGGCGCGACGTGCTGCTCGACCACTTGAAGCGCGTCGGGCGGCGCTGCCTCGATCTGGCGGAGGCCAAACCCCTGGCGCTCGGCGTCGCCACCGCCGGCTGGGTGAACCCCCACACCGGGCGCGTCGCCTACGCAACGGAAAACCTGCCCGGTTGGACCGGGACCGACATCGCGGGAGAGCTGCGAGCCGCGCTCGGCGTTCCCGTTGCGGTGGAGAACGACGCCAACGCCCTCGCCGTCGCCGAGAAGCATTTCGGAGCCGCTCGCGGCGCGCGGGATTTCGTCTGCATCACGCTCGGGACCGGTGTCGGCGGCGGCTGCTACGTCGGCGGACGGATGAACTCGGGCGGGCACTTCTTCGCCAACGCAATCGGCCACATGCCGCTCGTGCCGGACGGTCTGCCCTGTTCCTGCGGGCAGCGCGGCTGCCTCGAGATGTACGCGAACGCCGCCGCGCTCGTGCGCTATGCCGGCGATCCCGCGTTGGCGTCCGCGGAGGACGTGATCCTGGCCGCCAACGCGGGCGCGCTTCCGGCGCGGAGGGCGATCGCCACGTTCGCGCAATTTCTGGCGCGCGGCTGCGCGGGCGTCGTCCAGTTGCTGGACCCGGAACTCATCGTGTTCTCGGGCGGCGTGGCCCAGAACAACCCGCTGCTGCTGCCGGCGCTGGAAGAGGAACTGTCGCGCATCGTCACGGTGTGGCCGCAGCGGGGCCTCAACCTGCGCATCTCGGATCTCGGCTATCACGGGGGCGTGCTCGGCGCGGCGGCCATCGCCCTGGAACGGCTATAGCCCGCCGACCGCGCCCATGTGCTGGATGACGCTGCCCGCCACATCGCTGGCGCGCCGCATGGCCTCGACCGGATCCGCGCCGCGAAGCCAGGCGTCGATCCAGGCGCCCGCGAACGCGTCGCCCGCCCCGGTTGTATCGACCACAGGCACGTCGGGGGCGGCAACGTGCGCCACGCCGCTGTGTGTGTAGAGGGACGCCCCGCCCGGTCCCTGCTTCAGCACGACCATTCCGGCGCCTGCTCCGAGCAGGATCCGGGCCTGTTCATCCCGTTCGTCGGACGCCGTCAACCGCGCCGCCTCAAGGTGGTTGACGAACAGCACATCCACCCAGGGCAGCGCCGGAGCCAGTGTCTCCATCCACAGGCCTTGCGGGTCCCACTGGGTGTCCAGTGAGGTCGTGAGTCCCGCTGCCTTCGCCCGTCGCAGACACTCGGCGACGTGGGGCCGGTGTCTGGGGAGAGCGAACGGGCTCGCCAGGTGATAATGCGCTGTGCCCTCGCGCCAGGACAGCGGTTCCGCCAGCGCCGCGAGGCTCGCTCCCGGACGGTGCAGGAACATCCGTTCCCCGTTCGCGCGGACCAGCGCCACGGTCGCCGCGCTCTCGCCGGGGATCACGTCCACCCCATCGACATTGACGCCGCCGTCGCGCAGCTTGGCCAGGCACAACGCCCCGAATTCGTCCGAGCCCACCGCGCCCGCCAGCCGCACCGGCGTGCCCAGGCGGGCCAGAGTGTAGGCGGTGTTCGCCCCGTTGCCGCCCAGGCTGACCGCGAGGGCGTCCACCCACTGCGAGGCACCCCAGCGGACCTCCTCGAAAGGACGCACCAGAATGTCGGCCACGATGTTCCCCGATACCGCCACGGACTTCATTGAATCTGCCCGAGGGTATCATGGCGGGGCTGCGATCCGGATCGACGGGATCACTCCGTCATGAATTGGACCGTGCCCTCTCCGCGGGGCAGCATCACGACCCAGCCCGCCGGACCCTGCTTCAGTTCCGTGGCGTAGTCCGCGTCGTTCAACCGCACCCGCGCCGGCTTCCGGTCCACCACGGCCAGCGCCCGCGACGAAGACTTGTAGCGGATCCAGATGCCGGTTTCCTCCACGCCCGCATCCCGGAGGAGACCGTTGAAGTCCGTCAGCCGCAGCGGGGGCGCGGCCGGCGCCGGCTCCACGGCGTACTTTCCCGGAGGCAACCAGACCGCCGCATCGGAAGCCGCGGGCCAGACCTGACCGTTGACCAGCGCCGGTCCTTCCCACGCCAGACCCACGCCCCCGGGCGATTCGACGGTCACCTGTGTCCCCTGGCGCTCCAGATGCGACACCCTCGCCGCCGCCGCGGGCAACAGCGCGAGGTCCGGCGGCAGCAGGGAACTCTCCGAGTAGAGCGCGACCCGCCGGAACGCCCCTGAAGCCAGATGGACAAGCTGCAGCAGTTCCACGCCGGTCTGCTGCTTGGTGGGATACACGTCCTGGTAGCGTTCGACGATGTTGATGTCGATCGCCAGGCGTTCCGGGCGCTGCGCCAGCGGCTGGTAGCGCCGGGCGATTTCGGGATAGCGCCGGGGACCGAGGTGCCATACCGTGGCCGGATCTTCGATCAGGAACGTCGCCCCGGCCTCCTCGACCAGCGGCAGCACGCGCGCCGCGTCGGCCCCGATCGCTTCCCGCATGCTCGAATCGAACCGGTCGTCGACATGGGTGAGCACGATGTCGAGATGCGGCTTGCGCTCACGCAGCGCGATGGCCTCGGCCATCCACTCCTCCTGCATGCGGCGGGCCAGCCCGGCGCGGAAGTCGAGGAAGTCGCGCAGATCCGCCTCGCTCCGTCCGGGCGCGAAGAGGCGCACGGGATCGATGCCGCGCTTCTCGCGGTAGAGCCGCCGCACGTCGTCGTTCATCGGCGTGAACCGCGACGGATTCGCCGCCCCTTCGAGCGACTCGAAGTACAACTCGGCCAGGTTCACTCCGTCCCAGTCGAAGCGTTCGACCAGCGTCCGCACGCCTGCCGCCGCGGCGCGGAAGCAGTCCGGGTTCTGCAGGTTCATGAGTTTCCGCCAGTCAAGGTGCGCGTCCTGCAGGACGGCCGTCTTCTCCCTCCACTGCGGATGCTGCTGCCAGAACGCTTCGCTCACGTGGGGCAGTTCGAGCCAGGCGTACACCAGAATGCCGTTGCGGTGGCAGGCGGCGATCAGGCTTTCAAGGTAGACATCCCGCGCCGGATCGGGCTCGAAGAAATGCCACGCCGCGACATGCAGTCCGGCAAAGCCCGCGCGCCGCCAGCGCCGCGCCAGGTACTCCGGATCGGCGCGGAGGCGGTAGGAGTGGTCGAAGAACGCCCAGAGGTCCTTGCCCGCGACCGGCGGACGGAGACCGAGATCCGCCAGCGCCTGCGGCAGGTAGGGGAAGCGTTCGTAGCCCGCGTCGCCCGGGTTGGCGATCACCCACAGCACCGCCCCGGCACCCAGCCGCATGCCGGCCATCACCGGCTCCTGCGTCCACGTCTCGACGGCGAAGACGCGGGCCGCATCGGGCAGCGTGAACCTTGGCAGGTCCGCGCTCTCCTGCCAGATGATGGGCAGCCGGGGCGCCTGCGCATCCGTGATCCGGGTGACCTCCATCCGCTCCGCGCGCCCGTGGAACCCGAACGACTCGGCCGCGGGCGACTCTCCTTCCAGCACCAGGAGCAGCCCGCCTTCCACCCGTGCCGCCAGCGCCGGATCGGCTGGCGCGCCCTGGCGCACCACGAGGATACCGGCGTCCCGCGCCTCACCCGCAAGCAGCCCGATTGCTTCAAGAATCGCGGGCCACGACCCCGGTTCGGTGGATGCGACGTGGAAATGGAAGGTTGGGGGGCGGGATACCCCGGCGCCCCCCACTGGCCCCGCCCCGGCCGGATGCAATCCGGCGAGCGACGCCAGGACCAGAACGCTACTGCGAAAACGCATACCAGAGCCCCGCGCGGATATCGTCGAATTGCGCTCTGCGCACGCCGCGCTGGTTCACGGTGTAGTAGCCGCGCAGCAGGTCCACCGACAGCAGCACCGGTTTCGAAACGAACGGCAGTTGCCAGCGGACCCCTGGCCCGGTTTCGGCGAAGTTTGCCCAGTCGAGCCGCCGCGCGTCGCCGGTGAAGTTGCCATTCCAGTAGAGTTGCGTCCGCGTGGCGCCGAGGCGCGGCAGCGTCAGGCCGGCCCGCTGCTGCCAGTAAAACAGCGTCGTGTTCTGGAAGCGGCTGATGAAGACGGCGTCGGCGGTCATCTCATAGAACAGCCCGGAGGAATCGTGCGGCATTGTCCGGCCGAATCCTTTCGCGTAGGAGAGGCCGCCGCGGTAATCGGGGACCATCCGCCCGCCCTCCGGACGCCGGCCGATGAAGCTGACGGCCCAGCCCGCCTCACCCCAGGCCATCAGTCCGTTCCAATACCCCGTTGCCAGGCCAGCCCCGAGGATCACCGAGTTCTCCGACAAAGCCAGAGGCATCGGACCGCCGGTCGTGCGCCGGACGTCGCCCACGAAGCGCGTCGACAGGTACGGACGCACGGGCAGCCCGCCCAGCCGGAACTCGGTCTTCACCTGGCCGAATCCGAAGAAGTCCCGCCAGCGGGAAGAATAGATCGGGAACAGCCAGGTGCTCGTGCGGACCGGCGCCAGGGCCGGGCGGAGCTTGCGGTAGGCGGCGTCGGCCTCCGCGGCAATCCTGGCGTCCCCCGTCCGGCGCGCCTGGTCGAACCAGCCAATGGCCTGCCGGTCGCTCCGCAGCAGATTGTGCACCCAGCCCAACTGCAGCAGCACCCAGGCATCGGCGGGGTCGGCCTCGTGCGCGGTTTCAAGGTAGCGCAGGGCGTCCTTGAGATAGCCTGCCTGCAGGCTGCGTTCCGCCATCGTCCTGGCCGACGCCGACACTGGCGCCGGTTCCACGCCCCGTTGCGGAAGCTGCTGGGGCATCCGCAGCAGCGCGCGTGCCCGGTTCGCCAGCACGCCGTCCTTTCCCGCGAGCACCCGCTCGAGCAGCGGCATCGCCTCGGCCCGTTCCCCCCGGTCGTACAGGATGAAGCCGAGCTGCGCGGCGGAAAGCAGGTCGCCCGGCTCGCGCCGCAGGATCCCGCGGAATTCGCGCTCGGCTTCGCCCTGGCGGCGCAATTCAAGCAACAGGTACGCGAGATCCCTCCGCAGCCGGACGTTTTCCGGCGTCAGGTCGATGGCTTTGCGGAACTCGGAGACATAGGGATACCGCTCGGGCAGCAGCGCGCGGGCCATTTCGCGCGTCCGCGCCTCCGCCGCGCGGGAGGCCGCTACCAGCACTGCTGTCGCCTCGTCCAGCCGGTTCAGCGACCACAGCACGCGGCCCAGGTCCACGAGCAGTCCGGTGCGCTCCGGTTTCAGCCGCCAGGCCTCGCAATAGTGCCGCGCCGCCCGTTCGAACTCGTCCCGCCGCTCGGCCAGTTGCGCCAGTTCGTGGTGCGCCGCCACGTCGTCCGGCGACGCTTCGATTACCTTCGACCAGCGCTCGATGCCTTCCGCCAGAGGCCCGTCGATGTTGCGGAAGGCCTCGGCGGCGGTGGTCCTGGTGGCATCGTCGGCGTCCGGCGCTTGCCGCAGCCGGTCGAACACGCGCCGCGCGCGCGCGGTCTCTCCGGTCTCATGGCACAGGAAGGCGTATTCGAGCGCGACATGCAAGTCCCGCGGATTCAGCCGCATGGCTTCGCCGAACTGATCGCGCGCCGCCACGCGCTCGCCCGTCTTGAGATAGGCATAGGCCAGGTCCTTGCGGATGGCCGACCGTTCGGGAGCAGCCGCCACCGCCTGCTCGAAGCTGGCAATGGCTTCGTCGTAGCGGGCCTCCTGGAGCCGTCCGTAAGCTTGAGTGAGGTGGGCGTACGCCGGATCGGCGTCCGGCCCCTGGCCGCCGAGCAGCGCCGGCAGCAGGAGCGCCCAGGCTAGTCGCATTGCGCGTCCGTTATTCCAATAGTGCGTTTGGCGCGGCAAAGTTCTCACGAAAAAACTGCTAGCCTGACAAAAAGTGCCCACAACCAGCTTCCGGGGGGTCGACTACCTCCTCATCGAGACTCTCTTCAGCGAAGATGAGCGGCTGATCCGCCAGACAGCCCGCCAGTTCGTCGACGAACGCGTGCTTCCCGTCATCCGCGACTGCTATCGCGATGCCCGCTTCCCCCAGGACCTGATCCCGGAAATGGGCCGCCTCGGCTTTTACGGCGCCAATCTCGAGGGCTACGGCTGCGCCGGTCTGTCGAACGTGGAGTACGGCCTCATTATGCAGGAGCTGGAGCGGGGCGATTCCGGCTTGCGCAGTTTCGTCTCCGTTCAGGGCGCGCTCGTCATGTACCCGATCCTCACCTTCGGGTCGGATGCTCAGAAGGAGCGCTGGCTGCCGCGGTTGCAGTCGGGAGAGGCGGTCGGCTGCTTCGGCCTGACCGAACCGGATTTCGGTTCCAATCCTGCCGGGATGCGGACGACCGCGCGCCGCCAGGGGGACACCTGGATCCTGAACGGGGAGAAGACCTGGATCACCAACGGCACCGCGGCCGACGTCGCAGTGGTCTGGGCGCGCACGGATGAAGGGATCGCCGGATTCCTCGTGGAACGCGGGACGCCCGGCTTCACCACCTCGGACATCCATGGCAAATGGTCCATGCGCGCGTCGGTGACCTCCAGCCTCTCTTTCGCCGATTGCCGGATCTCTGAGGCGGACCGCCTGCCTGCCGCCAAGGGTCTCAAAGCGGCCTTGGCCTGCCTCACGCAGGCTCGCTTCGGGATTGCCTGGGGCGCCCTCGGCGCGGCGATGGATTGCTACGAAACCGCCCGCCAGTACACGGTCCTGCGCAAGCAGTTCGATGACCGGCCCATCGCCTCGCACCAGCTTGTCCAGGAGAAGCTTGCCTGCATGATCACCGAGATTACCAAGGGGCAACTGCTGGCGATCCATGGCGGACGGCTGAAGGATCAGGGTACGCTGGAACCGGCCCACGTTTCCATGCTGAAACGGAATAACGTGGCCATGGCGCTGGATGTCGCCCGGCTCAGCCGCGACCTGCTAGGGGCCAACGGCATCACCGACGAATACCCGATCATGCGGCACCTCTGTAACCTCGAAACGGTCAAGACCTACGAAGGCACCGATCACATCCATGCGCTCGTCATCGGCGAGCGGGTGACGGGCATCCCGGCTTACCGGTAGCTGGCCGATGCTGCTCTCGGCCGCGACCATCTTCCTCAGCGCCTTCCTGCTGTTTCAAGTGCAGCCGATGGTGGCGCGCATGATCCTGCCGTGGTTCGGCGGATCGGCCAGCGTCTGGACCATCTGCATGCTGTTCTACCAGGTAGGCCTGCTGGGTGGCTATCTCTACGCGCACCTGCTCGTCCGCCGCCCGCAACGGGTGCAGGCCGCGACGCACTGGGCGATGCTGGCCGTGAGCCTTCTGATGCTCCCCGTCATCCCGGACCCGGCGTGGAAACCCGCCGGCGACGCAGAGCCGACGACGCGCATCCTGCTGGCGCTGGCCGCGACCATCGGCCTGCCATACTTTATCCTGTCGGCGACCGGTCCGCTGGTGCAGTCCTGGTTCTTCCGCGCCGGCAAGCTGTCACCTTACCGCCTCTACGCGTTGTCGAACATCGGATCGATGCTGGCCCTGCTGTCGTATCCCATCGTCGTGGAGCCTTATCTTGCTGTTCGCACCCAGGCGTGGACCTGGACCGCGGGATACGCCGTCTTTATCGTGTTGTGCGCTCTGGCCGCGTGGCGCATCTGGGGACTGCCGGACGTCGAACTCACGGCGACCCCGGACGAGGCAGCGCCCCGGCCCACGTGGCGCCAGCGGCTCGCCTGGCTGCTGCTCCCGGCCTGTGCGTCGAGCCTGTTGCTCAGCATCACGAACCACCTCACGCAGAACGTGGCTTCTGTCCCGTTTCTGTGGATTGTCCCGCTCGCGTTGTACCTGCTGACCTTCATCCTCTGTTTTGACGCCGAGGGCTGGTACCAGCGCGACACCTACTTGAAGCTCACCGCAATTTCGCTCGCCAGCATGGCGTACGCGCTGTCGAGCGACGTGCACAATTTGCCGCTCTACATCGCCGGTCCGCTGTTCCTCACGGGACTGTTCGTCTGCGCCATCGTGTGCCACGGGGAACTTGTGCGGCTCAAACCGCATCCCAGCCACCTCACAGGCTTCTACCTGATGATTGCCGCCGGAGGCGCCCTGGGCGGCGTGTTTGTCGGCATCCTGGCGCCGCACGTGTTTCCGGACAACTTCGAACTTCACGTGTCGCTCGCCGGGCTGGCCCTGATCGTCCTGTTGATCCTGCGCCGCGACCCGGAGAGCCCTATCGCGGGCGGGCGCTGGAAGCCGGAATGGATCCTGAGCGCGCTGTTCGTACTCGGGCTGATGGCGTTCCTGTTCAAACAGGTGGATTCGTCGCTCGAAGGCTACCGCGTCATCACGCGGAACTTCTACGGCGTGCTCAAGGTGCATGACTCCGGCTCGCGCTTCGGCGGCGTGCGCACCCTGACGCATGGCACGATCAACCACGGCGAGCAGTACCTCGACCCCGACCGCCGCAAGTTCCCCACCACGTACTTCGGTCCGGATTCCGGCGCGGGTCTGGCCTTGCTGCACTTCCCGCGGCTGGCTCCGATGCGCGTCGGCATCATTGGACTCGGCACCGGGACGCTGGCCTCCTATGGCCGGGAGAGTGACCTCTACCGCTTTTACGAGATCAACCCCGTGGTCGAGGATCTCGCCTGGAACGAGTTCTACTTCCTGCACGATTCCGCGGCGAAGATCGATGTGATCCTCGGCGACGCCCGGCTTTCTCTCGAACGGGAGGAGCCGCAGAACTACGACGTCTTCATCGTCGACGCCTTCTCAAGCGATTCGATCCCGGTGCACCTGCTGACGAAGGAGTGCTTCGAACTCTACTTCCGGCACTTGCAGCCCGAGGGAATCCTGGCGGTGCACGTCTCGAACCGCTATCTCGACCTGGTCCCGGTGGTGGAGCAGATCGCGCGCACGCTCGGGAAACAGGCGCGGCTGGTCGACAGTGAGGACGACGACAACGATCCGGCCATCTTCGGCGCAACCTACGTGCTGATCTCGTCTTCCGGCGCCATCTTCGGTCGCGAACACATCCGCGACGTAGCGACGCTCATCACGCCCGACCCCAAGCTGCGGCTCTGGACCGACGACTACAGCAGCCTTTACCGTATTCTGAAGAAATGAGCGTGACGTTCGCCGATATCGAACAGGCGCGAGAGCGTATCCGGCCCCTTGCCAAGCGCACACCCGTGCTGACTTCGCGCGGGTTCGACATGCGGGCCGGCGTGCGGACGTTTTTCAAGTGTGAGAACTTCCAGACCGGCGGGGCGTTCAAGATTCGGGGCGCCGCCAACCGGATTCTGTCGCTGACGCGCGAAGAACTGGACCGCGGCGTTCTCGCGTTTTCCTCGGGGAATCATGCCCAGGCCACGGCAATCGCCGCCCGTTACGCCGCCGCGCGGGCCACGATCGTCATGCCGTTGAACGCGCCGAAAGCGAAGCTCGAAGCCACCCGTGCCCAGGGGGCGGAGATCGTCACCTACGACCCACGCAGCGAGGACCGCGAAGCAATCGCGCGCCGCCTGGCCGCGCAGACTGGAGCCGTCCTCGTTCCCCCGTTCGACCATCCGAAGATCATTGCCGGCCAGGGGACGGCGGCGTTGGAATTGCTCGAGGATGCGGGTCCGCTGGATGCCCTGGTGGCTCCGGTCGGCGGCGGCGGGCTCGCCTCGGGATGCGCCCTGGCCGCGCAGAGCCGCCGGCCCGGGCTGCGCATGTTCGCCGCCGAACCCGAGCGCGCCAACGATACGTATCTCTCCTTCCGTGCCGGCGAGCGCGTCGGGATTCCCCTGGCTGACACGATCGCCGATGGCCTGCGGCCTCCGATCCCCGGCGAATTGACGTTTGCCATCCTGCGTGAGCGCCTGGAAGACGTGCTGCTCGTGAGCGAAGAGGAAATCCTCGACGCGATGGAGTTCCTGTTGACCCGGTTGAAGATTCTGGTGGAGCCGAGCGGCGCGGTTGCCGCCGCCGCGGTCCTGTTCGGGAAGCTGCCGCCCAACCTGGGATCGGTGGGCGTCATCCTGTCGGGCGGCAACGTCGATCTGAACCTGCGCCGCGCGCTGGGCTAAGGCACAACGCCGGCGCCACTTGAACCCGCGCTGGCGATTGAGGACAATGGCAGCTTCCATGTTCACCAACCACGTCAAGCGCGCGCTCGCCGCAGGCGAGCTCCAATTGGGCACCGGATTCGGCCAGATCCGATCGGTCGAGATCCCCCGCATCCTGGCAGCCGCCGGATTCAAGTGGGCCTTCATCGACACCGAACACGGTGGCTTCGACCTCGAGACCGTCCAGGACATCTGCCGGATCTCCACGCTCTCCGGTCTCAGTCCGATTGTCCGCGTGGCGGACCTGCAGTATTCCCTCATTGCCCGCTCGCTCGACCTGGGCGCCGAGGGCATCATCTTTCCCCGCGTCGAGTCGCCGGAACTGCTGGAGCGCGCCGTGAGTTGGACCAAGTTCCCGCCCGTCGGTGTGCGGGGCTTCGGCCTCGGGCCGGTCAACTTGAACTATCAGCCCGCCAGCTTCAACGACATCATCGAAACTTACAACCGCGAGACGCTCGTGGTTCTGCAGATCGAAACCGTCCGGGCGGTCGAGGCGCGGGAGGAGTTGCTGGCGGTTCCCGGCATCGACGCGGTCATGATCGGCCCGGCCGACCTGTCGATCTCGCTCGGCGTCGGCGGCGAATTCCAGCACCCGAAGATCGTCGAGGCGATGGAGAAGGTGCGCGACAGTTGCAACGCGCGCGGCATCGCCCCCGGCACCCAGACGCGCTCGCCCGCCCTGGCGCGCTTCTGGAAAGAGCGCGGGATGCGCTTCCTCGGCTGCTCCAACGACACGAACATGATCTACGACCGTGCCGCTGAACTGGTCGCCGCGATCCAGAAGGAGAACTGAGTGCCCACCTTCATCGGCGGTCCGGCGCGTGTCGAAGCCGCCGGCAACAAGCCGAAGGTCATCGAGGAATTCGTCGGGCGGGTGAACACCGCCACGAACGAAGCCAGCGTCGCGCGGATGCGCAGTCCGGCGGGCTGGGTGGAGCCGGGACAGACTCCGGAGTTCGACGAGTTCACCGTCGTGCTGCGCGGCATGCTTCGGGTGGAACACCGCGGCGGCCGGATCGATGTCCGTGCCGGGCAGGCTGTGATCGCACACAAGGGGGAGTGGATCCGCTACAGTACTCCCGAGGAAGAGGGCGCGGAATATATCGCCGTCTGCCTGCCCGCCTTCTCCCTCTCCACCGTGCACCGCGACTAAGCACAGAATGGAGGATCGATGGCCGTCATTCGTAAGGAACAGATGGGGGTGTTCGAAGAGGCCGCCCTCGCCGGCTTCGAGCGGCGGCTCCAGGAGCACGTCCGGGAAGCTTTCCCGAAGCACAGCGGAATGCTGGGCGAGGAAGGCGTGGCGCGCGTGGTCAAGTGTGCGATGGAGAACGCCAGGTCTCATCGAATTACCCTCGAAGGCGGCATCCAGCTCTACACGGACCTGACTCTGCTGCTGGGAAGCGGCTTCGCGACCGACCCGCAGATCCCTTGGGCGGGCGCGATCCTGACCAGCCCCGATGAGGAGAACGTCCGCCTGGACCGGCTGTTCGACCAGACCCTGGCGTACCTCGAACGCGTCTCCGGACCGGCCAACGAGCATATCGACGAGGCCCAGCGGCGCGTCCGCCAGGAAAGCACCCGTGAACTGCCGCCGTCGGCCGCGGGCGCCTTCGAAGAGTACGTGCTCGGCCGGCTGGAGTGGATCTGGCCCCAGAAGTACGCGGACGCGGGCCCGGACGCGCTGCGGACGATGGTCGCGGCGGCCATTGCGTCAGCACAGCAGCACAATGCAGCTACCAGCCGCGGGGTGCTGACGCTCGTCGGCCTCAAGTACCTGCTGGGGCACGCTGTGGAGACCGACCCGCAGTTCCTCTGGGTGGCTGACGCCTTGAGCGGCGACCCCGCCGCGGACCGCCGCCAGCGCGCCGAGCGCCTGTTCACCGCCGCAATCAGCTATCTTGACAAGTGGTGCGGTTAAGCAGGGGAGGACGGAGGCATGTGCAGTTGCGGCGCAAAACGGCCTGAGACGAGCGGCTCGACAACCAAGCCGCCCGCCGCGAAGGCCAAGTGTCCCCTCATTCCCGAGGGCTGCGAGTACCTCAACAAGCCCCATACGGTGGAAGCGCCCAAGAAGAACTTCGACAAGATTCGCTCGAAGGCAACCGCCGATAAGGGCAAGCCCGGCAAGCACAAGTTCCCCGGAGACAACAAGGAATCCGACGCGATCATCCACGAGGTCGAGGTTAAGGGCCGCAAGGTGAAGGTGATCATGCCGAAGAACCCGCCGAAGGGCAAGCACACTCCTTCCATCGATCAGGTAGCCGAAGGTCTCGGGACGGTTCCGGGAGAACAGTTGGACAGCTTTGACCAGGTCGTCGTGAGCCCGAACCAGAATCCGGATGATGCGTATTGGGCCAAGGAATACAACACACCGAACTTCTCCTCCGCGGCCACGGGCGGCAAGAACGGTGTGACCTTCTATCCGAAGAAGACGCCGTGGAGCCAGGAGTTCGTCGATTCCACGATGATCCACGAAGGCGGCCACACCTACTCGCAGAAGCTTTGGAAGGACGACAAGAAGAAAAAAGAGTGGGAAGACGCAATCAAGTCCGACCCGAAATCGCCGTCGAAGTACGCTGACAGTTCCGTGGGCGAGGATTTCTCCGAGTCCCTTGTCATGTATTCGCTGAGTAAGGGCACAAAGTGCGAGGCGGCGGCCAAAGCCCAGTATCCGAAGCGCTACGAGATTCTCGATGGTATGTTCAAGAAGTGACCGTCGCGGCGCGTGCGATCCTGTGGATCGGCCTCCTGGCATCTGCCGGCTGCACGGCCCTGAGGGAGACCGCTAGAATGCCGTCCACCGAACATCCCGGAACCATCCGGATGGTCACCATGTTCAACGGAGAAGTGCGCGAAGTGCCTGCCGACTCGGTTCCCGAGAACCGGCGCTTCGTCTATTTCAAGGACGGGACAGAGGTGTCCTCGCCCGAGGAAGCGAACGAGGCTGTTCCCGTGGTCGAGACCCGAATGCTCTCCCTCGATAGCCGGGGCAACCTCGTGCCTCCCGAAGAGGCCGCCAAGGTCCGGATCGAGGAGTTCGGCCCGGAAGGACGCCCTCTCCGCTGGACCGTCATGACGAAGTAGCTACCATTGCCGCGATGCGGCCGGCCCCTTCGGCGAACACTGCAGGCTCAGGGATCAGGCTCACGACCAGGTACGCTTCCGTTTCGAAGTCGTAGAAGTATCCCGGTTGCGCCAACACATCGTAACGGTCGAGCAGTTCCAGCAGCCACGACTCTTCGCTGCGCACCCGGGGCAGGCGGATGACGGCCGACCAGCCGCCTTCCACCCGCAGCACCGTGGCCGCCGAGTTGCTGCCAAACTGCGCCCGCAGTGCAGCCAGGTTGGTCTGCGTCCGGACTCGTAGGACGCCCCGTGCAGCGTCGCCAGCGTCGAGGAGCGCCGAGAGCGCGTCCTGGACCGGCGCACCCACCGACAGATAGGTATCGGCTATCCATTCGAGGCGTCCCCGCGCCGCTTCAACCAGGTCTCCGGGACCGCTCGTCACGATCCAGCCCAGCTTCATCTGCGGGAGGCAAGCCAGTTTCGACAGTCCTCCGAGACTGAATGTGAGCGCCTCGCGGCCGCGGATGGCCGTCGCCGCATGATCCCGAACCTCGATCGGGTATTCCGCGAACACTTCGTCGGCGATGACCGCCACGCCATGACGGGCAGCCAGCGCATCCAGCCACGCCGCTTCCCCGCGGCTGAAGTAGGAACCGGTTGGATTGTTTGGGTTCACCACCACAATCGCCCGCGTCGAGGCATCGATGGCGGCTTCGAGAGCGGCCCGGTCGGCGTACCACCCGTCCTCGTAATGCAGCGGATATGCCTCCACGCGCAGGCACTCAAGACCTGCCAGGTACTCGAACAGGGGGTACGAAGGGCGGGGCACCAGGATTTTGCCGCCGGGGTCCGCCAGCAGCTTGAACAGGAACCCGTAGGCCTCGCTGGTCGACGCTGTCAGGCAGATGCGGTCGGGTGCGGCGCCCGTCCGCGCGGCCACCAGGTCCCGCGCCGCCGGCAATCCCGCCGGCACAGGATCGTACCGCAGCATCCCGCCTACGGCCCCGAACGCCGCCGTAATCGCTTTCGCCGGGAACGGCAAGCCCACCCGGGTCGGGTTGGATTCGGTGAGATCGAGCAGCGCAGCGCCCGCCGCGCGCTTCCGCGCCGCCAGCGCCGACACCGCGTTCGGATCCGCATCCCAGCGGATGCGCGACGAGAACATCAGGGTCGCTTGGGGACCAGGGACCGGAGAAAGCCAAAAGCGGACTTCTGCGGCGCCGCGGCCGGCTCGGCCTCAATCTCCGGCGCACCCACCAACCGCCTGGCGAAGGACGAGAACGCGCGTCCCAGGGCTGTCTCCCGCGCCACATAGCTGTTCTGCGTCATCGCCTGTTCCACAGCCCGGTAGTCGTTTGGAAACACCACCGACACGGGTTCTTCGAGGAACTCTTCGACTTCCTGGGCGGTCATGCTATCCTCCCGCGTCCGGTTCAGCAGGAGCCGGATGCGGTCGCCCGGAATCCCCAGTTCCCGAAGTTCCTCGCAACGCCACTTGGCCAGAGTCAACGAGGGAAGCTCCGGCGTGCAGACCGTATAGACACACCACGCGCGGCGTACGATCTCCGCGCTGGCCTCGTTGATCACCTCCGGCAGGTCGACAAGGATGGCGTCGTAGCGCGGCATCGCGAATTGAAGCAACTGGTAGTAGTGCGTCCAGGACGGACTGCCGGAACGCCGGGTCCGCTTCGTCAGGAGCAGGTCGATGCCGAGCGCCTGGTGCGTAAAGTTCCGCCAGCTTGAGGAATCGAGCGACCCGGCGTTCAGGATCGCATCGCGGACCGCATACTCGGGGTCAGCGTCGACCAGAACGGAGAGGACGCCGGAGTGCAGGTCCCCTTCCATCAGAAGAACCTTGCGTTCGAGTTCGCCCGCCAGTGCACCGGCCACGTTGAGGGCGATCGTCGTGGCTCCGCTGCCCGCCTTCGCCGGCAGAAACGCGATCAGGTTATCCTGGATTTCCCCGCGCGTGTTGTGGATCGCCTGATCGATCGCTTCCTGGAACTTTGACGCCGATAACGGCGGCGTGAGAAGCGCAGCGATGCCCGCCTCGCGGAACTTCGTCGCGTAGCGCTCCAGCCACGAGTCACCCCAACCGATCACCGCCGTCTGCGCGGAGTGCGCCTTGATGTGGGCCAGCAACTCCCCGGCGCGCTGCCAGTCGGTGAGTTCGAGGAAGACGACGTCCGGGGCATACAGGTTCAGGACACGTGTCAACTCGAACACCGGTGGAAATCGGGTCAGGGTTTTTTGAACGGCCACGAGCTTTGAGTCGATTGCCAGCCGTTCAATCGCCTCGGACGCACCGGTATCTTCGATGAGCAGAACGGCGCTGAACATGAATTGTCTCTCCTCCGTCCCCACTTCTCTGTGGGGAACCTTGTCTTCAGGTGTACACCTTTTCCCGGAGGGATTCAATCAGGCGGTTGACCCAAGCAAGAGGCGGCGGAGTGAGAATTTGCCCGTTTCCGGGGCCGCTGGGGCTTCGCCGGCCAGTTGCCGCGCGAAATCGAGGTACGCGCGCCCCAGTCGCGTGTCGCTGTGCACGGGACGGGATTCCAGGATGGCGCGCTGGATCGTCCGGTAGTCATTGTGAATGACGGCGGCGACCGGCCGGCCCAGGCCTTCCGACACCTCAACTGGGCTTAAGTCACTGGCATGCCAGCGGTTTACGACGATCGCCGCCCGGCTCAGGGCGGCGCCGCGCAGAGCCAGTTCCGCCAGGCGCTGGCGGGCCAGCGCCAGGGACGGGATCTCCGGGGTGCAGACAACGAAGACCTGCCGCGCCCGGCGGACGATCTCCACTGTGGCATCGTTTACCACTTCTGGTAGGTCCACTAGGATTGTGTCGTAGCGGCTGGCGGCGAATCCCAGTAGATGGTAGTAGTCGATCCACGTAGGCAGCGGCGCTTTCTTTGCGCGATCTGCGAGAATCGCATCGAACCCCTCGCGCGAGACCGTGTACCGGCGCCAGCTCGGCGAATCGATCTGCGCCGCGTGTTCAAGTGCGTCCCTCATGAAGCATGTATCGCGCGCGTGCAGCAGATCCGGCAGGATGCCGGAATGAAGATCGGCTTCGAGCACCAGGACTCTCTGGCCGACTTCGCCGGCCAGCCGCGCCGCGACGTTGAGGACCGTCGTCGTGCATCCGCTCCCCGCTTTGGAGGGCAGAAACGCCAGCAGGTTCGGCTGGACCTTGGCCCGGACTTTGTGGATAGCATCATCCACCGCCTGCAGAAACTCCTGGTACTCAAACGGCACCGCGAGCACCGCCGCCAGTCCCGCGTCGGCATATTGTGCGCCGAATTGCCTCGCCAGGCGGTCGCCGAATCCGACGACCGCGATCTTCGTGTCATGCTGCCGGACCCATCCGGTCAGCTCGATCGCAGCCTCCCAACGTCCCAAGTCCACGAAGACGAGTTCGGGCTGATACGAGTTGAGCACACGAGCCAACTCATAACGGGACGGAAACTTCTCAAAATGCTGCCGGAAGGAAACTTGGCCGGTCAACACCGCCAGCTCTTCCAGCACCGAACCGAGAGCAGGATCGGTACTAATGAGGATCGCTGTCAGCAATCGGCTACCCTGCTAGTCTCTTCGGCAAACTTGACCCACTCCATGAGGTTAGGGGTAGGCTAAGCTAGCGGATACGGTGACGCCCGACCAGTTTCTCAGTGCTTTGACCCGCCAGGGACCGCCCCCGGTCTGCCTCTTTCTCGGTCCGGAAGCCTATCACCGCGACCGCTGCCGTGGTGCTCTGGTCTCGGCCTCGCTCCCTGAGGAGGACCGGGAGGAAGGCCTCTCCCGCCACGATCTCAATGAATCCGATCTCGCCGCGCTGCTCGATGACGCGCGGTCACTCTCCCTGTTTGCCTCCCGGCGGTTGCTGGTGGCGGCCAATGCGGAAGGCGTGCTGCCGCACGCACGCGCGGCCGACCAGGAAAACAAGGCTGCCGCTGCCGGCCTTGCCGCTTACCTGCGCGATCCGGTGCCCGGGGTGACGATCCTGTTCGAAGCCACTGCGTTCGATTTCGAGGGCGAGGACAAAAAGAAGCTCGAGCGGGTGCAGAAGTTCTTCGCAGGGATCCCCTGTGTAGTCGAATTCCGGCGCCAAACGCCGGCGCAGGCCGCCGCTGAAGCCGCGCGTCTGGCCCGGGAAGCCGGACTCACGATCAGCCGCGACCTGTTGCAGGAACTCACCGAATCCCTCGGCGCCAACGTGACGCGCATCTCTGTCGAGATCCGGAAGCTCAGCCTGTATAAGGGGGCGGAAGCGGTCACCACCGAAGACATCTCGACCCTTGTGCCAGATGCCCGCGCCACCACCGTCTTTGCCCTCGTGAACGCACTGGCGCGGCGCGACCGCCGGAAGTCGCTTGATCTGCTCGACACGTTTGTTCGCGAAGGGGAGTACCTGCCGCTTGCGCTGACGTTCCTGTCCGGCATCCTGCGGCTGGCGCTGATGGCGAAGGAGTCCGGTCTGCGTGGCGCCGGCCAGGTGCAGAGCCACTTCAGCCGGCACGGTGTCCCGATGTGGCCCTCAAAGGCTGAACAAGTCTGGCAGACTGCATCCGCCTGCACGGCGAAGCAACTGGAAGCGGCGCTCGGGGAGATCTTCGCCGCCGACCGCGACATGCGCGGTCCCCGCCCCGACGACCGCATCCTGATGGAGCGGCTCATCTGGAAGCTGACGGCCACGTAGCGACCGGTCCGCGTACACTGAGGGAAGAAAGGACCGACGCCCATGGCGGCACCGCTAGAGACCTTCGCCAATTCCGGGCGGCTCGGGGGGCTGGCGCCCGAAGTCCTGATCCGCGCTTTCCGTCTGATGCAACTTGCCCGGCGGCTTGACGACCGCGAGGTCGTGCTCAAGCGCCAGAACAGGATCTTCTTCCAGATCTCCGGCGCCGGACACGAAGCCGTGCAGGTCGCCGCCGGATTCCACCTCAAGCCGGGACACGACTGGATCTTTCCGTACTACCGCGACCGCGCTCTCTGTCTCTCGCTTGGGATGACCGCGCTCGACATGCTGCTGGGCGCTGTGGGGGCTGCGGCGGACCCCGGTTCGGGCGGGCGCCAGATGCCTTCCCACTGGTCGGCGCCGCAACTCAATGTCGTGTCGGCCTCATCTCCTACCGGCACACAGTTCCTCCAGGCCGTGGGCTGCGCCGAAGCCGGGCGCTACCGGCATCCCGATGCCGACGACATCACGGTGGTCTGTTCGGGCGACGGCGCGACAAGCGAAGGCGAGTTCTTCGAGGCGCTGAACCTCGCCTGCCTGCGCCATCTTCCCGTCCTGTTTTTCATCCAGGACAACGGCTATGCCATTTCCGTTCCCATTGAAGAGCAGACGGCCGGCGGCAGCATCTCGAAACTCGTGAGCGGCTTCCCGGGACTGCGCCGCTTTGCGGTCGACGGCTGCGACTTCCTTGCTTCCCACGCCGTCCTGGGCGAGGCGATCGCCGTGTGCCGCCAGTCGCGCGGGCCGGTGCTCGTGCATGCGCAAGTTATCCGTCCCTATTCGCATTCGCTTTCCGACGACGAACGGCTGTACCGGACCGAGGCGGAACGCGCCGGTGAGGCGCAGCGCGACCCGGTGATCCACTTCCCGAAGTGGCTCGTCGATGAGGGCGTGCTCGACCGCCACACCTTGCAGCGCCTGATGCACGAGGTGGACCTGGAAGTGGAAGAAGCGACAGCCAAGGCGTTGCGTGCGGACCCGCCTGCGCCTGAATCCGCGCTGCGGCACCTCTACACGAGCGGCGCCGACCCGAGTTCGAGCGGTTTCGACAGCGTCCCGAAGCTGCGTGGCGAGCCGCGCACCATGGTCGACGCGATCAACCAGACGCTCGCCGAGGAGATGCGCCGCGACCCGCGCATCCTCGTCTTCGGTGAAGATGTGGCCGACTGCAGCCGCGTGTCCAATCTGACCGAGGTGAAGGGGAAGGGCGGTGTCTTCAAAGCGACGCACGGCCTGCAGATGGAATTCGGCCCCGAGCGTTGCTTCAATACGCCACTGGCCGAAGCCGGCATCGTCGGACGCGCCATCGGCATGGCCGTGCGCGGCTTGCGTCCCGTTGCTGAAATCCAGTTCTTCGACTACATCTGGCCCGCCATGATGCAGATCCGCTGCGAGATGGCCACGATGCACTGGCGCTCGAACGGCGGCTTCCTCTGTCCGGTGGTGGTGCGCGTCCCGATCGGCGGCTATCTGAACGGCGGCGCAATCTATCACAGCCAGTGCGGCGAAGTGACGTTCACCCACCTTCCCGGACTGCGCGTCGTGATGCCGTCGAACGCGCTGGATGCCTGCGGCCTGCTGCGGACGGCGCTGCGCACGGAGGACCCGGTGCTGTTCCTCGAACATAAGAAGCTCTACCGCGAGCCCTACAACCGGGCGCCGCACCCCGGAGAGAACTACCTCATCCCGTTCGGACGGGCGCAGGTGGTGAAGCCGGGCAAGAGCCTGACGATTGTGACCTACGGCGCGCTGGTCCAGAAGGCGCTCCTGGCGGCGACCCAGGTGGAGAAGAAACACCCCGGAGTCAGCCTCGAAGTGATCGACCTCCGCTGCCTCGCTCCGTACGACTGGAACGCCATTCGCACCTCGGTCTCGAAGACCAGCCGCGTCCTGATCGCTCACGAGGACGTGCTGTCATGGGGCTACGGAGCCGAACTGGCGGCGCGGATCTCCGACGAACTGTTCGACCTGCTGGACGCGCCCGTTCGGCGCGTGGCGGCGCTCGACACCTGGGTCGGCTACCATCCGGACCTGGAGTTCGAGATCCTCCCGCAGGTGGAGGACCTCGTCCGCGAGAGCGAACGGCTGCTGGAGCACTGACCTGCTTCATTGAGACGGCGCAGAGGAGCGAAATGAGAACCACGACGATATCCGTGCTCGTACTCCTCGCGTCGGCTGCCCCGGCAGCCGCGTCAAAGGTGGCCACGTTCGCAACCTTGCCGGAAGGCGCCAGCGTCAGAGCGATGAAGACAGACGGAGAGCACTTCTACGTCGCCGGCGCCTGGAATGACGACGTGTTCGTCGCCAAGCTGAGCGCCAGCGGCGGTGACCTGCTCTATTGGCGGGTCATCGGCGGGACCGGTACCGAGAGTGCCGCTGCGCTGGCCATTGACGGATTCGGAGCAGCGTACATCACTGGCACGAGCACTTCGCGGGATTTTCCCGCGACACCGGGTGCGCTCCAGACGACGTTGGAGGCCGAATCGTACCAGGCGTTTGTCGTCAAGGTCGATGCCACGGGTGCGGTGCACTACGCAACCCTCATCGGCGGCCCGTCCAATACCTCGGGCCGGGACATCGCCGTCAACGCCGAGGGAGAAGCGCTGGTGACCGGGCAGTCGGTCGGCGTCGGGTTCCCTACGACGCCCGGAGCAGCAATGGCGACAGATATCCTCAATGCGATGTACACCGTCAAACTCGACGACGCCGGATCCACGTTGCTGCTGGCCGTGCGCGGGCTCGGCAGCGGCAGGGTTGCCTACGACGCCGGCGGCAACCTGTACGTGGCGGGCGAGGTGCTGGGAGGCGACGATATTCCCATCAGCGCGGGCGCATTTCAGACCGCGCACGGACACGCGGCGTGCGGCGGCACCGGATTTCTCGGGATTCCCTGCCTGTATGGCTTCGTCACGAAGTTGAACCCGAGCGGCACGGAAGTGATCTTTTCCACCTGGCTGACCGGGCAGTACGGGTCGCAGATCCACGGCCTGCACGTGGATGAGCAGGGCAATGTACTGATCGCCGGGACCACGAATTCCAGGGACTTTCCCACCACCGCCGGCGTGCTGCTGGACCAACACATCGCCAGCGCCCCCTACCCGCCGGACTCCATCCCGCAGCGTCCGGCGATCCGCATCCCGCGATCGTCCGGCTACGTCGCCGCGCTCAACAACACCGGCACCAGTCTGCTGTTCTCGACCTACTTCAGCGGGACCGCGACCGATACCATCACCGATATGTGGGTGGACTCAAACTCCATCTATCTGGCGGGAGTCGCGAGTTCGCCCGACCTGCCGGGACTGGATGCTCCCGCGCCGTGTGTGCCCTCCGGCTACGTGTCACGGATCGCGCTCGACGCATCGAGCGTGGTCGCGACCGAACTGCTGGACCGGGACGGAGCCGGGCTGCTGGCATTCCAGGGAGACCAGGGCCCGTACGTGGCCGGCGGGTCGTCGATCCTGCGTCTGGATTTCTACGGGCCGCGCGACCGCGTGGCGTGCGTGACCGACGCCGGGACTGGAGTACGCGTTGCCGCCGTCACTCCCGGCCAGCTTCTCACTCTGTTCGGTGACGGCCTGGCTGAGGAGGAACTGACCGGAGCCCCGTCCGCCGGAGGCATCCTGCCGGCCTCGTTGGGCGGGTTCTCGGCAGAGTTCAACGGGACGCCGGCCGCGCTCCTGTACGTGTCGGGCCGTCAAGTGAACCTGCAAGCGCCTTACGAGATCGCCGCGGTAGAAAGCGTTGTGATGACGATCGGCGGCGAATCGCGAACGTTCCGAGTGAGGGCTCGCCAGCCCGCGCCGATGCTGCGGTGGGATCCGGAACTGACGTGCGACGGGGTTGTCCCCGCCATGGCGGGCGGCGTCTCCTATCCGCTGGCCGTCAATGAAGACGGGACAATCAACACCTGCGCAACCCCGGCCGAGCCCGGGTCGTTGGTGGCGGTGTTTTTGAATGGCGTCGGAGTGACTGGCGCGGCGCTGAGGAGCGGGGCAGTGACGCCTTTCGGAGAGACGGTCGCGCTCGATCTGCCTGTGACGCTCGACCCTCCTGTCGGCGTGGATTCGGCGCGCCTGCATCCGGGAGCGGTGTCGAGCGTGTGGGAACTGCGGATTCGTGTGCCAGGCACCACTGCGGGATATGCGGCGGTGAAGGTGTCCGTGGACGGCGTGCCGGCGGCCGGCGGGGCATTGACCGTGTGGGTGCGCCGGTAGTTCGAGCGCGCATCTCTGTGGCAAGATGAGTTGCGATGCGCAGACGCAGCTTCCTCTTTGCCGCCGCGGCGTCCGCCGCATGCCGGCGCGATACCCGGCGGGTCGTCGGTGTGGTCCCCAAGGGAGCGGCCCATCTCTTCTGGCAGACGGTGCATGCTGGCGCCGTGAAGGCGTCCCGCGAGTTCGACCTCGCCGTTGAGTGGAATGCTCCCGCGCTGGAGATCGATGCCAGCCGGCAGATCGAAATCGTCGAGTCGATGGTCAACCGGCGCCTGGCGGGCATCGTGCTGGCCCCGGTCGACCGCCGCGCCCTGGTGACCGTTGTTGACCGCGCGGCCGATGCCGGAGTTCCCGTGGCCATCTTCGATTCGGCGATCCTGACCGAGCGCTATCTCTCCTACGTCGCCACCGACAACACCGAAGCGGGCCGTATGGCGGCGCGGCGCATGGGCGAAATCCTCGGCGGCAGAGGCAAGGTCGGGATTGTCGGATTCATGCCCGGCTCCGCTTCCACGATGGAGCGCGAGCACGGCTTCCAGGACGAGATCCGTTCCCGCTTCCCCGGCATCAACCTGGTCGGCCTGCAATTCGGCATGGCGGACCGCGCCAAGGCGCGTGCGGCGGCGGAGAATATCCTCACCGCGCATCCCGACCTCGCCGGTCTGTTTGCCGACAACGAATCGAGTTCGGCGGGAACCACGCAGGCGCTGAAGGGCCGCGACGCGCGCCAGGTAAGGCTCGTCGCGTTTGACGCGTCCGAACCTCTTGTGGCCGATCTGAAGGAGGGCTGGATCGATTCGCTCATCGTGCAGAATCCCTTCCGCATGGGATACGAGAGCACGCGTGCGATCGGCCTCCACCTAAGCGGCCAGGCTCCGCAACGCACCGTCGATTCCGGAGCGACGCTTGTGCTGGCGTCCGACCTGGGGACGCCGGAAATCCGTGAACTGCTCTTCCCGGACCTCACACCCTACCTCGGCAAGGAGACCTCCCACGCATGAACCGACGCGCCTTCCTGCTCGCCGCCGGACTCGCCGCCTGCGGGCGCGCGCCGTCGCGGCGCCCGAACATCCTGTTCGTCATGACCGACGATCAGACCGTGCTCGAAATGAGCTGCTACGGGCGCAACACGATTCTCAAAACCCCCCACATGGATCGCATCGCCGCCGAGGGTGCGCGCTTCGATAACTGTTTCGTTACGAATTCCCTGTGTGCTCCCAGCCGCGCCACTGTGCTCACGGGCTGCTATTCGCATGTCCATGGAATCTACGGCAACTCCGAGAAGCGCGATGCCATTGAGACCTTGGACCCGTCGCTCCCCACGTTTCCCAAACTCCTGCGGGAAGCGGGATACCGCACAGGTCTCATGGGGAAGTGGCATCTGCCGCAGAACCCGGCGGGCTTCGACGACTGGCGGATCCTGCCGGGTCAGGGCGTCTACTTCGATCCCGACTTCATCGTCAACGGCGAACGCCGCAAGGTGCCAGGCTACGCCACCGACATCACGACCGATTTCGCGCTGGAGTTTTTGTCCGTTCACGCTGCCGCCCCGTGGTGCCTGGTCTACCAGCACAAGTCGCCACACCGCCCGTTCACTCCCGCGCCACGGCACGCCGATCTGTTCGGCGATGTCGAGGTCCCCTATCCGGAGACGTTCAACGACGACCACGGGACACGCAAAGTCGCGGCCGAAGCCGAAGACATGCAGCTCGATGTCTCGCTGGCGGGAGACTATCCCGACCTGCCGCCGAATCTGTCGCGGGAAGAACGGAAGAAGTGGATCTACCAACGCTTTGTCAAGGACCGCTACAGGAACATCGTGGGTGTCGATGAGAATCTTGGGCGCGTCCTTGGGTGGCTTGACGACAACGGCCAGACCGAAGATACAGTCGTCATCTTCACCTCCGACAACGGCTACTTCCTTGGTGAGTACGGCTGGTATGACAAGCGGTTCATGTATGAGCCGTCGCTGCGCGTGCCACTGGTGCTGCGCTACCCGCGCCTTGGCTTCCGCGGCGAAATCATCGAGCGCATGGTGTCAAACATCGACTTCGCGCCAACCATCCTCGATCTGGCAGGATTGCCCGTGCCGGAGACGATGCAGGGCCGCAGCCTCCGCCCGCTGCTGACCGGCGCTCCTCCCGCGGATTGGCGGACGAGCCACTATTACGCCTACTACGACAACTCCTGGGCGCTGCACGGCCTTGGCAAAGACGCGCACGCCGATCCCAACTTTGCGTACCTCACGCCGCACCGCGTCGGTCCGCACCGCGGCGTGCGAACGAGCCGCTACACGCTCATTCACTACTACAACGACGATTACTGGGAGCTGTTCGACAACGAGAGCGATCCGCAGCAGCTCCGAAACGTAGCAGGGATGCCGTCGTACGCCGCCGCCGAAACCGAATTGAAACGGGAACTCGAACGCTTGCGCGACCAGTATGGCGACCGCGGATAGCATCCCGCTTGCGCGCCCTGGCGGAACGCTGTCACAATGAAACGCTGAAACAAATCAGGACGTTTTTGAGAGGAGAGACGCAATGCGACTGCGAGTCCTCGGAATCGTGCTGGCGGGAGGCAAGGGCACCCGGCTCTATCCGCTCACCAAGGAGCGTGCCAAGCCCGCCGTCCCGTTCGGCGGGAAGTACCGCATCATCGATTTCGTTCTCAGCAACTTCATCAACTCGGGAATCTATTCGATCTACGTTCTGACGCAGTTCAAGAGCCAGTCTCTCCTCCAGCACCTGAATGACGGCTGGCAACTCGGCGGGGTCATGAAGAACCAGTTCATCATTCCCGTGCCCGCCCAGATGCGGTCGCCGCAGGAAACCTGGTACCAGGGCACCGCCGACGCCATCTTTCAGAACATCAACCTCATCGAACAGGCCGATCCGCACGTGGTGGCGATTTTCGGCGCCGACCACATCTACCGCATGAACGTGGCGAGCATGATCGAATACCACGAGCAGAAACGGGCGCAGGTAACCGTGGCTGCGATCCCGGTGGAGAAGCGGTACGCGAACGAGTTCGGGGTGATCGAGACCACCGCCGACGGCCGCATCGTGGGATTTCATGAGAAGCGCGCCGATGCGCCGACGATTCCCGGCGACCCGACGCGGGTCTACGCCTCCATGGGCAACTACGTCTTCTCGACGCGTGCCCTGCTGAACGAACTGCACGAAGACGCCGCGCGCGCCGGCAGTTCGCACGATTTCGGCCGCGACATTCTCCCCGGCATGGTGGGCCGCGCCGACATTTACGCGTATGACTTCCAGACCAATCGCATCCCTGGCGAGCCGGCGTCGGTCAAGCCCTACTGGCGCGATGTCGGGACCATCGATGCGTACTACGAAGCCAACCTGGATCTGCGCGCGGTGGCGCCGGAACTGAATCTGTATAACCCGCTCTGGCCCGTCCGCACCGTCGGGTATCCCGACCCTCCCGCCAAGTTCACGTTCGATGACGACAACCGGCGCGGGCAGACGATCGACTCGATCGTCTCGAGCGCCTGCATTCTTTCGGGAGGCACTGCGCGGAACTCGGTCCTTGCCCGCGCCGTCAAGATCCATTCCGGGGCGCTGGTGGAGGACTCAATCCTGCTGGACAACGTCGACATCGGCCGCCGCGCCCGCGTGCGGCGCGCCATCCTCGATAAGAATGTCCGCATCCCGGAAGACGCCGAGATCGGTTACAACCTGGAGAAGGACCGGCAGTTGCATCACGTGACGGAAAGCGGCATCGTTGTCGTGGCGGGGCAGCGGTCGTCCGTCGAGATCGCCACCGTCTTCGTGTAACGGACGGCCGGGGCGCCGCATCCTTTTGCCAAGGGAGCCGTATGCGCCTTCGACAACTGATGCTCGTCTTCGTGGCTGCGTTTGTCCCGTATCTTGTGGCGCAGGACCTCGATTCGGCCTGGCGGAAGTACAACCGCACGGACTACGACGGCGCGCTGGCGGACCTGTCCGGGCGCACAGGCGCCCCCGCCCTGGCTCTGCGCGGCCGCTGCCAGTATATGCTCGATGACTTCAAAGCCGCCGTGGAGACGTTCGAGCAGGCCATCGCGCTGGAACCGGGTAATTCCGTATCCTGGAATTGGTTGGGAAAAGCCTTTGGCCGGCGCGCGGAGTCGGCCAGCGCCTTCGCCGCGCCCGGACTTGCCGTAAAGGCGCGCAAAGCGTTTGAGAAAGCCGTCGAGCTCGACCCGCGCAATACGGAAGCCATGAGCGACCTGCTCGAATACTACCTCGCGGCGCCCGGATTTCTGGGCGGGGGCGTCGGCAAGGCCCAAGCCCTCGCCGGGCGTATCGCCGCCGCCGACCCTGTAGAAGGACACTGGGCACGCGCCCAGGTTGCGCGCAAGCAGAAGCGTCCCGATGCGGCCGAGCAGGAATTGCGGCAAGCGATGGAATTGGCGCCCCGGGAGATCGGCCGGGTTCTCGATCTGGCCCGCTTCCTCGCGCGGCAGCAGCGCTATGCCGAGAGCGACGAGTTGTTCCGCGCTGCGGCGCGCCTCGGCCCCGGCCACCCCAAGTGGCTGTACGCTCGCGCCGAGACCCTGATCCAAAGCAAGCGCAACCTGCCGGAAGCCCGCGACCTGCTGCGGCGCTACCTCGCGGCCGACCTGACCCCGGACGATCCCAAACGTCGCGAGGCCGAAGCCCTCCTGCGCGAGGCGGGCGCGTAGTTTCCTCATGTTCGCCCGGGAGGCTCTCCGCTTCAGTCTGCAGGCCCTTCGGGCCAATCCGGTTCGCACGCTGCTCACGTGTCTGGGCATGCTCATCGGAAATGCTTCGGTGATCCTCGTGGTCACGATTTCGCTGACCAGCCGCGAGTACATTCTCGAGCAGATCCAGGGCATCGGTTCGAACATGATCTTCGCCTACTTCGAGACCGGCACCCAGGACGCCGTGCGCTTCGCCGCCGACTACATCAAGATCGCCGACGTCGAAGCGGTGCGCGAGCAACTGGCGCCCAGCATTGTCGCGGCCACGGGAGTGATGACCGAAGGCGACCGCATCCTGATCGATGGCCGCCAGCAGGACGTCCGCGTCATCGGTTCCGATCAGGACTACGCCGCCGTGCGCAACCTCGTCATCGGCGCGGGCCGGTTCCTCGATGAGAGCGACGTCACGCTGCGGTCCAAGGCAGCCATTCTGACGGACAAACTCGCCATCCGGATGTACGGCAGCCAGACCGCCGCGGTGGGCCAGGTGATCAAGCTGTTCGGACTGCAGTTCACCGTGATCGGCACGTTCCGCGAAAAAGTCGACAGCTTCGGCCAGACCGAAGTCACCAACGACACGATCGTCATCCCGATTACAGTCCTGCGCTATTTCACGGAAGTCGAGCGCATCGATCCACTCTATGTCCAGGTGCGCTCGGCGTCCGACGTCGAAGCCGTCACGCGCCAGGTGCAGCAGATTCTCGAAAGCCGCCACCGGCCCGGCGCGCGGTACCGCGTCGAGAACCTGCAGGCGATCCTCGACGCGGCGAAGAACATTTCTCTGATCCTCCAGCTTGTGCTGATCCTCGTGTCGGCGATTGCACTTGTGATTTCGGGCATCGGCATCATGAACATCATGCTGGTGACGGTGACCGAGCGCACGCGGGAGATTGGCGTTCGAATGGCGGTGGGCGCTTCCCGGCGCTGGGTGCTGACGCAGTTTCTCGCCGAGGCCGTCATCATCAGCCTTGTCGGCGGTGTCGCGGGCATCCTCGTCGGCGTCGCGATCCCGCTCAGCGCGCAACTGTTCCTCGAGAACCTGCGTATCCCTGTTTCTTACTCATCCATCGCGATCGCGTTCGCGGTGTCCTGTTCCGTGGGACTGCTGTTCGGCATGCTGCCCGCGAACCGGGCGGCGCGGCTCAACCCAACGGAGGCGTTGCGCTATGAGTAAGCTGTTCGCCCTGGTGCTGCTCGCGGCGGCCCTCGGACAGGGCCAGGACTGCGCGTCCGCCCTGCCGCGTCCGGAATCCGGCTACGGCGCTCCAGGACCGTACGGCGAAACCGTCGAGACCTTCCGCACGGGCCGCACGCTGCTCTATTCCGTCTCCATCCACTTCCCGGACGGCAAGCCCGGACCCTACCCGGTCATCTTCTTCGCCCACGGGTTCAGCAACAATCGCGCGTCGGACTACGCGGGCCTGATTTCGCACCTGGTCAGCCAGGGCAACGCCGTCGTCTTCGCGCCCTACCTGACCGTGCTTTCCACCAACCGCCAGCGCTACGACGCCCTGTGGGAAGGATTCCGCGAGGCCGTGGACCGCTTCGGCGGCGCCTTCGACCTGAGCCGGGTCGCCTTTGCCGGTCACTCGTTCGGCGGCGGCGCCGTGCCAGCGCTCGCCTATCGCGGACTGGTAGAAGAGAAGTGGGGTGCGAACGGCGCGTTCCTGTTCATCATGGCGCCGTGGTATGTCCTCGAGACCTCGTACGCCGAATGGGCGAGCCTCCCCTCAGACACGCGCCTGATCGTCCAGGTGTACGAAGAGGACCAAGTCACTGACCACCGCATCGCGGCCGAAATCTTCGAGACCTCTCCTCTGCGGGAGAAACAATACGTCTTGCTGCGCAGCGACTCCTGGCAGGGATGCCGCCAGCGCGCGGGACACGGCATCCCGTCCGGGGACAACGATCCCGTCCGGCTTGGGGGGCTGGAGCGATACGGACTGTTCCGCCTGTTCGACGCCGTCGCCGGCCTGACATTCCGCCGCAACGAGACCGCGCGGGCCATCGCGTTCGGCAATGGCAGCCCGGAGCAGCGGTTCATGGGGCGGTGGCCTGACGGGACGCCGGCCCGTGAACTGGTGGCCGGGACGCAACCAGTAGCCGTGCCGGAGCAATCCGCCACCTGGCGCCCCAACCTTGCGCCGCCCGCGGTGCGTCCCGGCAACGTGCGGCACGCCAGCACCTACGAGCCGTTCGCCTCGTCCGGCGCGATCGTCTCGATCTTCGGCTGGAACCTTGCCAGTGAGACAGCCGAGGCCGAAGGGCCTGAACTCCCGAACACCCTGGCCGGGGTGCAGGTGACCCTGAACGGCATGACGGCCCCGCTATACTTCGTCTCGCCGGGCCAGATCAACGCGCAGATTCCTTTTACGATTGTGTCCGACCAGGTGACCGTGATCGTGCGGCGCGGCGCGTTGTTCAGCGAGGCCGTGACCCTTCCCCTGAAGACGGCCTCCCCTGGAGTTCTGGTCGCGGCCGATGGCACGGCGCTGGCGCTACGGCCGGACGGGTCGCTGGTGACGCGGGAGAACCCCGCGCGCCGCGGCGAACCGACGACCATCTTTGGAATCGGCCTGGGACCGGTGTTCCCGCTGGTGGGCCCGGGACTGCCCGCGCCCGTGGATCCGCTCTCACGTGTGCGCTTTCTGCCGCGGGTCCTGCTGGGAGACACGCCTGCGCCGGTCGGTTTCGCCGGACTGGCCCCGGGTTTTGTCAGTCTGTACCAGGTGAACCTGGACATTCCGGCCGCCGCACCCCGAGGCGCCGCCGTCCCGTTGACCTTGCGCGTCGGGGACGCCCAGGCGCTTCCCGTCGCCCTGCCGGTCGACTGAACGCGATCATAAGGAAGCGGGTCACAGCGGGTTCAGATCGGCATCGACGTGGACCGTGCGCTGGCTGGTGCTGCCGCCGCTGGCGGTTTCCGTCCAGATGATCGTCAGGTTGCCCTGCCCGTCCACGGTCCCCTCGATCGCGGTGACAGCCGTGCCGGGCGTCGCCGTGGCCACGCGCTTGTAGGGGCTCATGGCCCGGGCATCCACAGGCGCCAGATTGCCGCGCCCCATAAGGGTCCACCGGTTCGGGCTGCCAGCTATCGTCCGATCGACGCAGATGTACGTTGCGGCGGGCCACTCCTGGAACGCCGCGAACACGTGCCTGTGGCGCTCCGATGTATCCTCCGGCATCCCCCCCTCGGCTGGGATGAACGCATCCGGGAGGAGCCGCACCGTCGTCCAGGCCGCCAGCATCGGCGAGACCACCGTGATGTCGGTCTCCGCCTTCGTGGTGTAACCGTACCGGAACCGGATGCGGTAATTGCCTTCCTCATCTGGAGCGTCCCAAGTATAGTAGAGTTCCAGAAACGGGTTGCGTTTCTCGAAAGACCAGTGCACGAGCTCGACACATCGTGTTGGTTCGCCCACAGTTGTGAAACCAGGAGCAGGCCGGTTAGGAACGCGGCGAAACCTGGCGCTGCTCTTGCGTGCCGCTGACAGGCACTGAAACGACTGGAGAGATGCGGTGTCCAATCCATCTTCTTTCCGCCTCCACCGGACTTCGGTCCCGAAGAACGCCGTGAGCGCTATGGAGAGAGACACCGTCGCCCGGCAATTTGTTCCGGGATTCTGCACTGCCGCCAGCGGGTCACAGCGGGTTCAGGTCGGCATCGAGGTGGATCGTGCGCTGGCTGGTGACGGTTCCGCCGTTAGTGGCCTCGGTCCAGATGATCGTCAGGTTCCCCTGCCCGTCCACCGTCACCTCGATCTCCGTGACGGCCGTGCCGGGCGTCGCCGTGGCTACACGCTTGTAGGGTTGCATTGCGACGGCGTCTTGCGGATGTAGGTTGTCCCTTCCCATCAAGACCCAGCGACGAGGTTGAGCGTCCTCGGTCCGCGCAACGCAGATGTAAGTTGCGGCGGGCCACTCCTGGAACGCGGCGAAGACGTGCCGGTAACGCTGATACGTCCATTCGGGCATTCCTTCGTGTGCGGGTACGAACTTATCTGGTAGCAACCGGACTACGCCCCACGCCGCCAGCATCGGCGACACGGTCGTGAAATCAGTCTCCGCCTTCTTCGCACCGTAGGTGAACCGGATCCGGAATGACCCCTCTTCCTCAGGAGCCGGCCACCGGTACAGCAGTTGCGGAGGTTGCGTGTGATCTTCGTTCACGATGGAGCGGAATTCCTTCTGCCGTTCTTCACCGGGCGCCAGCACCAGGACTGCCGGAAAACAGCAGGTATCCTGCCAGTCAGACCGCAATCCGACGCTGTGCGAGGAATACAACAGCGGAGGTTCGGTCTGCCCCGGCACGATCTTCCAGAACCGGAACTCGCTCCCTTCGATATCGAAAGGATCGTAGACTTCGAGTGGCGCCGCAGTGGTGTTCTTCACCTTGACCGTAACAGTCATCTCTTCGCCGACCAAGTACTGAGTCCTGTCCGTCGAGACCGTCAACTGAAGCTGCTCGGAATTGTTCGACAGTTGCGCTCGCAGTAGGACGTCCGCCGGAATCGGATCGTCCTGCTCGAACTCAGGCACCTGCTGCGTCCACATCGAAGGAACCAGGAGCAAACATGCTGCAAACGCGATTCGCTTCTTCATTGGGGCATCCCTCCAGAACCTACTGCTGACACTGAATCCGGACGCAGAGAACGCCGGAATCCAAATCGGAAAACGACCACTGCCCGGCGGTCTGTAGCGGCAGATAGGCAGTCCAGTCCATAATCTTCTGTTGTTGCACCTCGACCCAGATCTCGTTCGCCGGCTGGACCGTGTCTGTGAACTCGACCCGGAACACTGCGTGCGTCCCCTCGCCGTCCGTGAGTGTCGTATTCTTGGCCTTCCTCACTGACTTGGCTTTGTTCTTGGGCTGCCCGGCCACCACGGCACGCTCAGCAATACGTTCGCCCGAATACTGGTAAAACCGGAGACGCACAAGAACTGTCTTGTGATTGGGATCCAGGACCCATTGGCCCAATCCTATGTCATTCAAGTTGTTCGGCCGCTCGATCCTGGTGCAGCAGATTGAGGGCTGCGTCCGGACCGGGTGGGTGCGGTGGAACTTGTGTCCCGCTTCGTGGGCAATGACTTGTGCCAAGCCTACGGCCACCGGTAGCCCGGGCGTGGTCTGGATCGCGGCGTGATCGATGAAGACTGGAAAGCCATTGTTCGTCGGATTCTTCTGATCACCGCCCTTGGCTTCGCCGAGGATCTTGTACATGCCTTCCTTGCCCAAGCGCTTGTCGATCAACTTTAGAGCGTGCGCTTCGCGATCCCCGATCACGCTGTTCCGGTCGAGTTGATTTCGATCCAGGATCTTGTCTTTCCCAACGGCCTGCTGGGGATTCACCCGCCGATACGTGATGCCTACCGGCTGCTGCGCCAGAATGTTCTGGAGCGCCGAGGCAAAATCGTTCTTGTCCGCGTAGTAGAACACGTCCCGCGTTCCAAACGGATCGGTTCGTGTCCACTTTGTCTGCGTCGCAGACTCCAGGAAGTGGAAACCCCGGTACTCGTCGTGCACGGACAGGGCATCGCCGGTATAGAACGAACCCTGAGGCGGTTCGGCGTCCGCATTGATATCCGTAATCAGTTGGCCGCCGTTCACGGATTTCTCCCAGCCGTCGGCGATGCCGTTGCCGTTGGTGTCCAGCGGCAGCAACGCCTCCCCGTCATCCCCCACCTTGGCCCAGATGTCCTCGGCTAGCCCGTCGATCGTCATCGAAGCGTAGAGGAATCCGACACCCCCGTAGTCTTCCGAGGTGACCACCAGCGTCGCCTCGCGCACATCCGCCGTCGTCGTGAGGGCGTCCACTTTGCCGGTGCTGCCTGGCGGGGCGAGGTTGGGGTCGGTCTGTTTGGCCCGGTCGATCGTGTAATCCGGTCCGGTCTGGTTGCCCCAATTCGTCGCCACGCCCGGGTGCTCGCTACGGTCGCCGAATTCGAACTTCAGCCGCCCCGCTACCTGAAAGTGCGTGGTCCATTGCGGCGGGACATCCACCTCTTCGGGGATTAGCCAGGCGCGGTAGCGCGGGTAGCAGAGGGTCACCGCCGCCCCCTGGCAGCCCGATATCTCGGCCGGGTCGAGAGCGCTCCGCGGCGCGAAACTCTCCGGGCTCTGGTCCATCAGCAGGTGATAGTCCACCAGAACCACGTCGACGAGGACACGGTGCTGCGAGGCTTGACTGCCGCCGTTCACGGCGACCGCCTCCACTTCCACACCGACAGTGTCCCACGGCAGGTTGAGAACCAATCGTCCGGTCTTCCTGAAATAATCGTACTCCTCATCGAAATCGAACCGTCCATCGGGGAAAGACCCTGGAGTGACGACGGTGATTGGCTGAGAATAGAGAGTCTGGCGGCCGTTATTCGAGAGCAGAGCGGTCGCTGTCAGGGAATACGAGAGGTTGCCTGGCAGTTCGGCACGGTAGAAGTCATAGTCCACGTTATAGACGACAACCGTGAAGGCGCTGACCCACCCCCCCCCCGGCGGCGAAGGCCCGGGTCTTGCAATCCTGCTCAAAGGGGGCTTCGTGGCCGGCGAAGGCGAACGCGGAAAGAGTCTTCCCCATGCCATCCGGAAATGATTGACAGGTCTGGGCGGCAAGCTGCGCGGCGCAGGCCGTGAGGAAAAGTGCCACAGTCGAGTGCGCTATCCGCATGAGAATGTCTCCAGATCAAACACGCGCAACTCAAGAATACGCCCGAATGGCGGGGCTGTCAATTGAAAAAATGCGACCGGGCGCCGCATCGCCCCGCTGACGCCCGGTGCTATCGCAGTTCTAATATCCGGGTGTTATCCGCGCACCAGCGCCCGAACTGCCGCGACCGCCTGGTCGATCTCGTCCATCGAATTGTAAATGTGAGGTGAAAAACGCAGCCCCTCGGTGGGTCCTGCGTTCGTCGCCGCAATGCCCAGCCGGTTCTTCGCGTACAGCGTGTCGTACGCCTGCCGTGTCGGGACGCTCGCCACGTGGAACTTGATCACGGCGCCGGAGAGTTCCGGCTCCAGGTTTGTGCGCAGCGTCACCCCCGGGATTTCCTTCAGACCCCGCATCGCACGCTGGGCGAGCGCTCGCGCGCGCGCCTCGACTTCCTTCAGGCCGATCATCGCCAGAAAGTCCAGGCACGGTTCGAGCGCGATGACGCGCGGGTCGTCGCGCTGCCCCAGTACTTCGAACTTCCGCGCTCCCTTGAGGGTGTCCGACCAGCCCGCCGTCACCACCGACGGCCAGACCGCCGCAATCCGCTCCTGCTTCACGTACAGGATGCCCGCCTCGAGCGGCCCCATCGGCCACTTGTGGGCGCTGGCCGTGTACGAGTCGCAGCCGATGGCGCGCAGGTCCACATCGAGCAGCCCGAAGCTCTGGGCGCCATCCAGGTGGACGTGAATGCCGCGCCGGTGGGCCATCTCCGTGATGGCCTTGGCCGGATAGAGCAAGCCCGTGGTGTTGGTCAGGTGGGTGACCGCGATCACCTTCGTCCGCGGTGTGATCGCCTTCTCAAAACCGCCCAACAACTGGTCCGCGCCAGGAGCCGGCGCCGGAACCGGCAGGCTCACCACGCGGAACCCTTCGCGCTTCGCCCGGACCTTCCACGAATCGTTGTTCGAGGGATGGTTGTGGTCGGTGATGATGACTTCGTCGCCGGCCTTCAGTTCCAGTCCCTGCACGACGATGTTCGTGCCTTCACTCGTGTTCCGCGTGAGCGCGATCTCGTCGGCGCTGACGCGCAGCAGCGCCGCGGCTTTGTTGCGCACGGTCTCGCGCATCCCGTCGTACTTGGCGCGATTCTGGAACGACGGATTGGCGTGGAAGTCGCGCAGGTACTGCAGGTGCCGGTCCATCACGGGACGCGATGCCGGGCAGACGTTGGCGGCGTTCAGGTAGATCAGGCCGGGCTCAAGCGGGAACTGGGCTTTGACCATATCCCAGAACGGCTCGGAGCCTTTGGCGGGCGCCGCCTGCAGCGCGGAGCGGAAGGCGTGCCAACTGGCGGGCAGGGAAGCGGCGGCGGTGACGCCTCGCAGGAAATCGCGTCGTGAAGCCATGATCGTGTGGTTCCGATTGTACCGGATCGCGTAGGACAATCGGAATGGAACATGCTCACCGACCTCGTCCAGATCCGCCGCCAGGGAGAGAAACTGCGCACCGAGAACCAGCGGCTGCGTGTGCACCTGAAGCGGCACGACTTCGTGGAGCGCCGCCTGCGTCGCATCGCGCAGGAAGTGGAGGAAGCGATCGACTGCCGCGCCTGCGCCAACTGCTGCCGCGAGGGAACGGTGCGGTTGACGGACCGTGACATCGAACACCTGGCCAAGTTCCTCGGCATGAGCATCCGTGAATTCCGCGCGCAGTACACCGCGCCCAGCGAGGAAGAGGGGCTGATTCTGAAGCGCACGGAAACGGGTTGCGTGTTTCTGGCGGGCAACGACTGCACCGTCTACGACGCCCGCCCGCGGGCATGCGTGAACTTCCCCCACCTGGTGCGCGGGGACGGATCACTGGTGAGCCGCATGTGGGACATGCCGGACCGCGCCACCTACTGCCCGATCGTGTTCAATACGCTCGAAGCGTGGAAGGACGAAACCAAGTTCAAGCGCGGCGAGTGATCGTCAGGGCAGCGCCTCGTGCAGTGCGAACGCGGGAATCCGCCCCGCCTGGCGGTTGATCTCCGCCTCGCGCCGCGCGTGTCCGATCAACTTCTCCTCGAGCGGGCCGGCCGGCTTCCAGGCAGCGAGAAATCCCGGCGCGAACCAGTCGCAGAAGACCATGCCGTACGTCAGGCCCGTCTGAAACGCGCGCCGGACAGGGTCCGGATACTCGATGGCGCTGTTCTCGAGCAGCCGCGGCATCTCCTCGGCGTTCATCATCGCGAAGGCGAACGCGATTCCCTGCACGCACGCCTCGACGCGGTGCTGCGGCAACTGCATCGCTTCGCCGATCGCCGCGTAGACGCTGATCTTGCTGAAACCCACGAGGCGCCCGTAGCCGTGGACGATCAACCGCGCCTGCTCGTCGTCGAACGCGGTGAAAAACTTCGTGTAAAATCCGTCCCTGTCCGGTCCGGGAGGCGCGCCCTTCGGAATCAGGCCGAGCATCCCGCACATGAACTTGAAGATCCCGGGCTCGTAGATGCGGACGATCGACCCGATACCTTCGTAGAAGAAACCCTGGTTGTCCGGGTGACAGCAGGTGCGGGCGATCTCGTGCAGCTTGGCGTCGTCGAAGTGGGCGAACTCGGTCGACGCCGCGCCGTAGCCGACGTGTGTGATGCCCCAGGCAGCGGGGGGCAGGCGCGGGTCGGCGAGCGTGTTCTCCGGCAGCCGGTATTTGCCCAGCGTCGTTGAGAGCCCCTCACACCGCCACAGGCCGTCGACGACGCGCGGCATGCTGTAGTGCTGGCGTTCGGCTTCGCGCTGGTAGCTGATGCACCGCTCCACGTACTCGTCCTGCGGGATCGTGCGGTTCAGCGCTCCCGACGAAACGGTCTTGACGCCGCCCATGCGGCGTCGCGCCAGCGGCAGCAGGGCGATCGATAGTCCTTTACTCAAGTACGGTCCTCCATCCCCGGCGGGACAGATCCCAGTAGATCACAGCCCCCGCCAGCGCGGCCAACAGCAGGTATAGCGCCCCGGTCAGCGGTTCCTTGAAAATCAGCTTCCCGGTTCCGAACAAGGCACCGTAGATCAGGATACAGCCGCAGATCCAGTCCAACAAATCCCAACCGGCTCCCTTGGTGCGCGGGACGTCGGGGGCGAGCCGCGCCACCGGTCCCCACAACGCCGCCGCGGGCCGCGCCCTGCGGTAGAACGCCACCAGGTGCGCTTCCGGTTCCGGGGGCGTCAGCCAGGTGACCGCCAGCCACACCACCGTGGTGATGCCGACCGTGATCAGCATGAGGTAGGCGTACTGCACCGGGTCGTCGCTCGACAGGCCGAAGGCGGTTTGCAGCGTCACCGACACGGCAAACGCCGCGGCCATCGCGGCCACCTCGCTCCAGGCGTTGATGCGCCACCAGTACCAGCGCAGGATGAGCACCGTCCCGGTGCCCGCGCCCGTCAGGATCAGCAGTTTCCAGGCTCCGGTGATCGAATCCATGTAGTACGTGGTCACGATCGACGCTATTGTCAGCAGGACCGTGGCCAGCTTGGAAACAAGGACATAGTGCTTCTCATCCCGGCCTTTCTTCAGGAAGCGCCGGTAGACGTCGTTCACGAGATAGCTGGCGCCCCAGTTGAGGTTTGTCGCCACCGTCGACATGAACGCCGCCGCGAACGCCGCCAGCATCAGGCCCCGCAGGGACACCGGAAGGTGGTCCATCATCACCATCACGTATCCCGCCTCCTTGTCGGCCAAGTCGGGATAGAGGATCAGCGACGCGAGGCCTGTCAGGATCCACGGCCAGGGCCGGACAGCGAAGTGCGCGATGTTGAACCACAGCGTCGCCAGCAGGGAATGCTTCTCGTCCTTGGCGCAGAACATCCGCTGCGCGATGAACCCGCCGCCGCCCGGCTCCGAGCCCGGATACCAGGTCGCCCACCAGTTCACCGAGATGTAGACCAGGAACGTGATCATCGGCATCCAGGCCGATCCGAGGTCGGGGAGGAAGCTCAGCACCGATCCAGGTTGTCCGGCCTGGTTCCGTGCCTGGTCGAGCGCCGCCAGCGACAGCTTCATCTGGTCGATGCCGCCCACCGCGTCGACCGCCACCACACCCAGCACGATCACCATGCCCATGGCAATCGCGAATTGGAACAGGTCGGTCACCAGCACGCCCCAGAGTCCCGAGAGCGTGGAGATCAGCGACGTCAGCGCAATCATCGCCAGGACGATGAGCAGCGCCTCGGGCTTGGTCACGCCCAACACCAGCATCAGAATCTTGACCATCGCCAGGTTGACCCAGCCGAGCACGATGCAGTTGATGGGAAGCCCCAGGTAGAGGGCGCGGAAGCCTCGCAGGAATGCCGCCGGGCGCCCCGCGTAGCGGATCTCGGCGAACTCGACGTCGGTCAGGACCCCGGAACGGCGCCAGAGCCGGGCGAAGAAGAACACCGTCAGCATCCCGCTGGCGACGAAGTTCCACCACAGCCAGTTGCCGGCCACCCCGTGTTCGGCGACCAGCCCGCAGACCACCAGGGGTGTGTCGGCGGCGAACGTCGTGGCCACCATCGACGTGCCCGCCAGCCACCAAGGAACATTCCGCCCGGAGACGAAGAACTCTCCGGTGCTCCGGCTCGCCCGGTTCCTGTAGTAGAGGCCCACCCCGAGGCTGAATGCGAAGTAGGCCGCGATGACCGTCCAGTCCAGAACCGTAAGCTGCAAGCGTTCCCCCCCGCCGGCGACAGTACTCGACTTTTCAACGGTCCTGTCGAAAAGCCTGTGGAATTCTAGTGACGGACCGGCCTAAGCGTCTGACGAGACATCCATTTGTAACATGTTGCACCCGGATACAGCAGCGCTCAGATCCACACCTTCTCCAGGGGGACCCCTTCCCGGCACAACGCGCACTCCGCCGCGTCCGTGTAGTAGGTCGGGTTGATCTGCGCCAGATAATAGCGCGGGATGTCGCCCAGGTCCACCATCTGCGGCGTCGGCTGAAAGATCACCGCGGCCAGACCCACGACATGCGCGCCTCCGGCCTCCAGCAGGTCTTTCAACTCGCGGAACTTCCGGCCGGAACGCAGCACGTCGTCCACCATCACGACCGGTTCGTTGGGGATGGGTTCCAGATACTGGCGCAGGCGCATCGGGTGGGTATCGTCGGGCCGTTCGAGCCAGTAGACCTGGTGCGCGCGCAGCGCTTCGCACATGCTGAACGCCAGGGGGACGCCGCCCGTCGTAGGGGAGACGATCGAGAGCTGCGACGCGATGGCGCGGATCTCGGGATTGGCCCGCAGCAGGCGGCTCAGGCTCACGCCCAGAGTCTTGGTGTTCTGGTAATAGCGCAGCGCGAGCGGGACCTGAAGGTACTCATTCGTATGAAGGCCGGTGGGATATTCGAAGTGCCCGTCCCGCAAGGCGCCGGTATCCCGCAGAATGCGCAGTACCTCGTCCTGAGTTGGAAGAAGCTCCATACAATCTCCTCTCCTCTAGCTTGCACCACGTCCGCTGAGCACCCTGGGGATTGTCTTCAACAGGATCTTCCAGTCCAGTCCCAGAGACCACGTATCGATGTACCGCATGTCCAGCCGCATCCACGTTTCGAAATCGACGGCGTCGCGGCCTTCGACCGCCCACAGGCAGGTGAGTCCGGGGCGCATCCGGAGGCGCCGCCGCTGCCACTGCTCGTAGCGGGCCACTTCATCCGGGACCGCCGGCCGGGGGCCGACCATGCTCATGTCGCCCCGCAGTACGTTCCAGAGTTGCGGCCACTCGTCGATGGAGAAGCGTCGCAGGAATCGGCCGATCGGCGTCAGGCGCGGGTCGTTGCGGATCTTGAACACAACCTGGCGCTCGTTCAAGTGCATCAGGGACGCCTTCAGCTCCTCGGCGTTCTCACACATCGAGCGGAACTTGTAAAAGGTAAACGGGCGGCCGTTGAGGCCGCAACGTGTCTGCCGGAAGATCGCCGGTCCGCGTGAAGTCGCGCGCACGAGCAAGGAGATCGCCGCCATCGCCGGAGCCAGCAGGATGAGGGCCGCAGCAGCCAGCACGATGTCGGTGAGCCGCTTCAGGAGCAGCCGGACCTCGTCGGTGGGTCCCGCCGTGAACGTCAGAACCGGAGTCTGCCCGAGCCGGTCCAGGGCGACAGAACTATGCACGTGCGGAAAAAAATCCACCGCCACGCGCGTCTTCACCCCTTCTTCGTCACAGAGCAGGAACACGTCTTCGAGATCGGCCAGGTCCCGGCTCGACACGGCAAAGACGATCTCGTCCACGACGCTCTTGCGCAGCAACGTGCGCAGTTCCCGCCTTGGGAAAACCGGATAGGCCCGTTCGAGCGCGATTTCGCCGGCGGACTGTTCGGGGTGCGCCGCGAGGAAGCCCAGCAGCGAGATCCCTTCAGCCTCGCTGCATTCCAGTTGGAAGCCCAGGCGGACGGCCGCGTCCCCAGTGCCAACCACCAGCACGTGATGGGGGCCGTGCATGCGTCCCAGGCCGTGCAGCAGATTCGGGGCCGTTAGGCGGAACAGGCAGAGCAGGATCCACGAGTAGAGTCCGAAGAACGCCAGCATCGGGCGGCTGATGTCGAAACGCAGCAGGTATTGAAACAGAACGACGCTCGTGACGGCGATCAGGCTCTGGCGGAAGGCGTCTCTGAGGATGACTCGGGGCGCGCCCGTGTCCACGCGGTCGTACGTCTCTGACCACAAGGCCACGGCAATCCACGCTGTCCACGCGAAGACGAGGACCAGCGCCTTCTCCGCCGTCGTAAGGAAGAAGACGCGCTCCAGCGGAAGATGCAGGCGCGTCTGATAGGCCGCCGCAAACGCGGCGGTCGTCAATACGATGTCGGATAAGCCGAGGAGAAACCGGGTCTTTCTCTGCTGCCGGGTGAGCACCGTCCGCTGATCAGAATATCACGCGCCCGCGCTGTGCCGAGGCCAGCCATGCGGCGGCGAGAAGGACAATTGGAACAAGATTCAGGAGCGCGATGCCTGGAAAAGAGCCGAACCCAGCCAGAGTGAAGAACGCGATGGACGTCACGGCAACCAGAGGTACTCCGGCCCTCGGCCAATGGAGCATCGTCACGAATCCGGCGATCATCCCGAAGTGGAATCCCATCGCCAGGACAACCCGCGGCGGCATGTCCCCGTACCACTCCACAAGGTGCTCGATCAGGAACGCGCCCCAGAACAGCGCCAGGAGCAGAGCGCTCCCCCGCGCCAGCCAAAGGAGCGACGCACCACCCGCCCGCGCCAATCCCATCCGGCGTGATCCTTTCCGTTGACGGGCGGACCTTACTGCGTGTCCGCCCAGCCTTTCTCGTAGCCAGCCACCGTGTGGTAGAGGAGGAAATCGAAGAAGTGCACGATCTGGCGCTCCAACTCTTCCTCGCTGTACAACTCCATCATGTCGCGTGGCTGGTCCTGCTTCCGGACGAAGTCGATCACCTGGTTCTTGAGAATCTGCATGCCGAGCACGGATTCGTGCAGCGGCACGCCCTCGGTGAACCGCAGATGACCCATCTCCTCGTGGCGGCGGCCCAACTTCTGCCGTTCTTCCGGCTCCAGGTCGGACGCGATGCTTCCCAGGATTCGTCCCGCCCATCCCGCCAGTTCGGCGTGGGGCAGGGAGCGCAGGTGCTTCAGGCGAGAGTTCCGCTGAATCTCTTCGATGGCGCTTGCTGCGATGCGGTCGCTGTGATCCTCGACGGCGCGGATGAGGTGCATGGATAGCATGATGCCTCCTGCACTTATTCTAGGCGTAACGGCGCGGAAAACTGTTACGTGGGGCATTTCCCCCACTGCGGCAGACACAGAACATCAGTCTTTTCAACCAGTTCGGATTGGCCCGCAGATTGCCCATCGGGAGAGCACGGCCATGATGATGAACTTCGATGAATCCCCGCTCCTGGTCATCTGGGAAGTCACTCAGGCGTGCGATCTGACGTGCGTTCACTGCCGCGCCTCCGCCCAGCCCGACCGAAATCCTCAGGAACTGAACACGGAAGAAGCGTACGAACTCCTGCGGGAGATCCGCTCCTTCGGCAATCCTCTGATGGTGTTCACCGGCGGCGATCCCATGAAGCGCCACGACCTGTATGACCTGATCCGCTACAGTGTTTCGCTCGGCCTGCGGACCAACGTCACGCCCAGCGCCACGCCCCTGCTGACCGAAGAGGTCGTCGACAGGTTCAAAGACCTCGGCGTGGCGCGCCTCGCGCTCAGCCTGGACGGCCACGATGCGGCGTCCCATGACGCGTTCCGTGGCGTCCCCGGCACGTTTGACACGCTCATGCGCGCCATGCGCCGCGCCCAGAAGATCGGGCTGGAGATGCAGATTCAGACCACGGTCACGCGGCAGAACCTGCGCGACTTGCCCAAGATCGCCGACCTGGTCCGCGAGGTCAACGGCACCATGTGGAGCCTGTTTTTCCTCGTGGTGACGGGCCGGGCCATGGAAGGCGACGATCTGACCGCGGGTGAGTACGAACAGGTCTTCGAGTTCCTCTATCAGACCTCGAAGACGGCGCCATTTGGCGTCAAGACCACCGAAGGCATGCACTACCGCCGTTACATCGCGCAGCGGATGAAGGAGGAGCGCGGGCAGCTCAACGAAGCTTCGGCGTCCAACATCTGGCGCACCGCGGGTGTCAGCGACGGCAAGGGCTTCGTGTTCATCTCGCATGTCGGGGAGGTCTACCCCAGCGGGTTCCTTCCAGTGGCGGCGGGCAATGTGCGCCGCGACTCGCTGGTCGATCTGTATCGGAATTCGTCTCTGTTCCGGGTTCTGCGCGACACGGACTTGCGCCAGGGGAAATGCGGCGCGTGCGAGTACACGAAGATCTGCGGCGGGTCGCGGTCCCGGGCGTACGCGCTCACGGGCAACTACCTCGCCGAAGATCCGCGCTGTGTCTATCAGCCCGGATTGCGCGCATCCGACGAGGAATCGCTGGCCGAGTGCGGTGGCCTGCTGGCGACGGTGTAGATACCGCTACAACGCGCTGGACGCGCCGCAGATGACGATTGCCACGAGCAGCGTCGCGATGCCCTGGCGCATCAGACGGACGGCGTGCGGGTCGACCCCGCGCCATTCTTTGAGCAGGACCCCCATCAGGTTCGCTACCAGCAGCGCGACCGCGAGGCTTAACGGCCAGCCGATCGACGGGCCGATGTCGCCCAGCCGCGGCGTGGCGGCGCCGTAGAGGAAAATGCTGCCGCCCCAGAGCAGCCCCATCACGATACTCAATCCCCACGTCATCGGCGACGGCGCCTCAGCCAGCAGCCGCCCCGTCCGGTTGATGCGCATCAGGTAGCCGCAATAGCCGATGTTCGGGATCGAGCCCGCTCCGAGCATCAGGAGCCAGATGCAGTTGGTTGCGTCGAAGCGGCTATAGCCCATGGCCTCGCCCGTGTCCGCGATGGGCAGCGCCAGGCTGTACCCGATGTTGAACACAGCCGACATGACGCCCGCGCCCACGGCGGCGAGATAGCCCGCCAGGGACGCCCGTGGCGCGTCCTTGTCGCGCATCCGCCCAGCTCTGCCGCAAAGCCAGACGCCCGCGAGAAACGTGAGAATCCCCAGGAACAGCACGCCCTGCCTGACGTCCAGACGCAACTGGCCCCGCACAATCAGCGGAGCGATCGATCCGAGCGCGGAACTGAGTCCGATCACAAGGCTGTTCGCTACCGACACGCCCAGATGGTGCACGCTGAGTCCGAACAGGATTGCTCCGAAGCCCCAGGCGAAGCCGAAACCAACGGCCGCGGCGACAGCCCCGCCGGGCGATTGGGCAAATATCTCGCGCGGGCTGCCGATCGCGCTGAACACCATGGCGGACGGCATGGCGAGACACGCCGTCAGGATGAACACAAACCAGATGTTCTCCCACTTCCACCGCGGGATGATCTTCATCGGGGCGGTGAACAGGCCGTTGCACAGGCCCGAGAGGAAGACGTAGGTGAGGCCGAGAGTGACCATGAATGAGCCGCCGACAGGATACGACGGCGGCGGGAACGGTGTCCAGCTATACTCAGGATTCGTGCGATTTCGAGGAAGCCTTGCGGCGCTGGCGGCGGCGCTGGCCGCCTGTGCGCCTGACCCGCCTGCCTACCCGCCTCCGATCCAGCGTCCGTCCCTGGCGCAGCCGCGCCTCGGCGACGTGGGTCCGTTTGTCTCCATGGCCGATCCGCTTTCCCAAGCCCACATCGTGCGCGATGTCTCACACGCAATCGAGGCCGATGCCTGGCGCTGGACCGGCCGCAATCCCGAGTTGCGTTTCTACCTCGAATCCGTGGAGCACCTGCGGCTCCAGTGCGAGTTCGCCATCGCGGACCAGACCTTCGGCGACACCGGCCCGGTGACGGTGACCTACTTCGTCAACGGACAGCGGCTCGACGTCAGGCGTTATGAGAACGCCGGGGGGCACGAATACGTTCATCCCGTGCCTGCCGCGATGCTCCGCGCGGGCGCTATGAACACGGTGCGCATGCAGATCGAACCGGCCTGGATTTCGCCCGCCGACGGGAGCGTCCTCGGCATCATTCTGACGCGTGCCGGATTTACGGACTGAGATGCTGAACGCGGCGGCGGTTCTGTTCGGTGCCGGTTTCACCATTCTGACCGCTCTCGCACTGGGCCGCGCCGTCCTGCGCGACCTGTTGCATCCCTTGGGATGGGAGGAACGGTTCGGCATCTGCTTCGCGGCGGGCGCCGCGCTGCTGAGCCTGGGCGCCTTCCTGCTGTGCGCTCTGCAGCTCGCCTATCCCGCCACATTCCTGCTGCTGGGCAGCGCGGCCCTGGGCGCGGCCTGGCGGACCGGCCGGCTACCGCCCGCGCCCCGCCTTCCGGAGATCTCCCGCCCCTGGAAATGGGTTTCAGGTGCTGCCGGAGCGGTCTACGGCGTGTTGTACCTGGCGAACGCAATGGCGCCCGAGATCAGCCCCGACGGATCGACCTACCACCTCGGACTCGTTGCGCGCTACGCCCGCGCCCATGGATTCGTGTTTGTCCCGGACAACCTGTATGCGCACCTGTCCCAGGGGGCGGATCTGCTCTTCCTGTTTGCGTTCTCGTTCGGACGGCATTCCGCTGCGTCGTTGGTCCATCTCGCTTTTCTCGCTGCACTGAGTCTGTTGATGCTTGGCTACGCGCGCCGCCGCGGGTTCCCGGACGCCGGCGCTTGCGCGATCCTGCTGGTGGCGCTGAGTCCTGTCGTGGGCGTCGACGCTACGTCCGCGTACAACGACCTCGCGGTTGCCTGCGTCGTGTTCGCCGTCTACTGGCTTGTAGACCGCTGGCGCGAGGACTCCGACCCTCGATGGATCCCTATTCTCGGCTTGGTGGCGGGCTTCGGCTACGCCGTCAAGTACACAGCCTTCCTCACCGTGCCGTATGCACTGGCCGTGATCGGCTGGACTCTGTGGCACCGCGGCCAGCCGTGGCGGCGCCCGGCGGTTCTCATGAGCGCGGCCGCGCTTACGATGATCCTGCCCTGGGCCATCAAGAACTGGCTGTGGCTGGGCAATCCCTTCGCGCCGTTCTTCAACGCGCTGTTTCCGAATCCGTATGTCTCGGCGGGATTTGAACGGGACTACAGCCGGAGCATGCGGTTTTACGAGGGACTCGAGAGCTACTGGCAGATCCCGATCGAGGTAACGGTGCGAGGCGTAACCCTCGGGGGACTTCTCGGCCCGGTGTTCCTCCTGGCGCCCCTGGCCCTGGCTGCGTTCTGGCATCCGCGGGGCAGGGGTCTGCTGCTTTCCGGAGCATGGTTTGGCAGCGTGTACTTCGCCAATATCGGAACGCGGTTCCTCATCCCGCCGCTGCCGTTCCTGGCGCTGGCGCTGGCCTTGACGCTGACCCGGTGGCGTCCGGCGGCGCTGGCCGTGATTGCCGTCCATGCCATGCTCTCGTGGCCGTGGGCGATCCCGTCGTATGCCCAGCCGGGCGTGTGGCGCCTTGAAGACTTGCCGCTGCGGGCGGCGTTGCGCATCGAACCCGAGGAGGAGTTCCTTGACCGGCGCCTCTTCTTCTATCGCGTGGCGCGTATGGTCGAGCAACACGTTCCGCCTGGGGAGCGCGTCTTCACGTTCACCCAGACGCCGGAGGCGTACATGACGCGGGAGGTGCTCGTGGCATACCAGTCGATGGGAAACTTCACGACGGGCGATATCCTGTGGAACCCGATCGTTCGTGAGTTCCGCTCCGTCATGCGGCAGCGCTTCCGGTTTCCCGCCTCACGGCTGCGCAGGATCCGGCTCACCCAGCAGGCCGCGGACAGCAAAGATCACTGGAGTATCGCCGAACTCCGCGTCTTCGAGGGGGAGCGGGAGTTGCGCCGCGACGCCCGCTGGCGCCTGCGGGCGTGGCCGAATCCCTGGGACATCGGCCTGGCGTTCGACAACAGCCCAACCACGCGCTGGAGAAGCTGGCAGCCTCTGTTCGCCGGCATGTTCGTGGAAGCCGATTTCGGAGCTAGCACAACGCTGGACACGGTGTCGCTCGAGTTCGCGCCGAGCCAGTACGCAGTGCGGCTCATCCTGGAGGGGCAGGGCGAGGACGGACGCTGGCGCACCCTGGCGCGCGAGCCCGAGCAATGGCGCACCGCCGAACCCCTCGGACTGCGCCGCGCCGCAACGCGCGAGATCCGCGCACGCGGCGTGCGCTACCTGCTGATGTATCCTTTCGACTACGGTGCGGACGATATCCGTGAGAAGCCGGAGTTGTGGGGCGTGACGCCGCTGGCCGAGGAGCGGGACGCCATTCTGTACCGCCTGGATTGAGGACAATGGAAAGCATGGCCTGGTTCCTTGGTGTGGATGGCGGGCAGTCCAGTACGAAGGCGGTCCTGGGTGACGATTCCGGCACGATTGTCGGGATGGGCGTCGGCGGACCGTGCAATCACGTCCGGGGTCCAGGGGGCAGGGAGAAGCTGGTCAGCGCGGTCACCGATTGCGTCGGCAAGGCGTGCGCCGAAGCCGGGCTCAATCCGCGCGGCATCCGCTACCGCGCGGCCTGCTTCGGCATGAGCGGCGGGCCCGCTGACAAGCGCGAGATCCTGGCGGAACTGCTCCCCGCTGACGAACTGATCGTCACGCACGATGCGATGATTGCCCTTGCCGGAGCCACCGCGGGCGAACCGGGCATCATCGCGATCGCCGGAACCGGTTCCATCGCCTTCGGACGCAACGCCGCTTCACGCACGGCCCGCGTGGGCGGCTGGGGATATGTATTCGGCGACGAAGGCGGCGGCTTCGATCTCACCCGGCAGGCGCTGCGGGCTGCATTGCGCTACCACGAAGGCTGGGGGCCGGCGACCGCTCTCCATGACCGACTGCTCGCCGCCACCGGCGCGACGGACGCGAACGACTTGTTGCACCGCTTCTACACGGAAGATTACCCGCGCCCGCGCATCGCCGCGCTCTCCAGCCTGGTCGACGAAGCCGCGCGCGACGGAGATCCAGTGGCGCGCGATCTGCTGCAGCACGCAGCCCAGCAACTGGCGACGCTGGCCGGTGCGGTCCGGCGGCAGTTGTGGGCCGAGGACGAGGGCACGCGCGTCGTGTACGCGGGCGGCGTGTTCCAAAGCGAGATTCTGCTGGAGCGCTTCCGGATGCTCGTCGAGTTGAACGGGAGCTCCTGCCGCCCGCCCCGCCTGGACGCCGCCACCGGTGCGCTGATTGAGGCCTATCGTGCGGCGGGCATCCAACCGCAAGGCTGGTAAGCTCAAGAAAAGCGATTATGGCGAACCTTCACGAGATCGACCTGCGAGACCGCCGCGTCTTCATCCGGGTAGACTTCAACGTTCCGCTGGCTGCGGGCGGACAGGAGATCACCAGCGACAAGCGCATCCGCGCCTCGCTTCCCACGATTCAATACGCCTTGGAGAAAGGGGCGGCCCTCATCCTCGCTTCGCACCTGGGGCGTCCCAAGGGCAAGCGGAATCCCGAGATGAGCCTCAAGCCAGTCTCGGTGCGGCTGCGGGAGTTGCTGAACGTCCCGGTGGCGCTTGCACCGGACTGCGTCGGACCCGAGGTCCGCGTGATGCTGCCGAAGCCGGGCGAGGTCCTGCTGCTCGAAAACCTGCGCTTCCATCCCGAAGAGGAAGCCAACAACGAGGCCTTTTCCCGCGAGTTGGCGTCGCTGTGCGACGTGTACATCAATGACGCATTCGGGTCGGCGCACCGCGCGCATGCTTCGACCGTCGGCATGGTGGCGCACGTCCCTGTGGCTGCCGCGGGACTGCTCATGGAGCAGGAATTGAAATATCTGACCATGGTCACGCAGCATCCCGACCACCCCGCGGTCGGAATTCTGGGCGGCGCCAAGGTCTCCGACAAGATCGATGTGATCGAGAACCTGCTGAAGATCGTCGACCACCTGCTGATCGGTGGCGCCATGGCCTACACGTTCCTCCGCGCGCAGGGCCTTCCGGTGGGCAAGTCCCTCGTCGAGGAGGACAAAATCGATCTGGCCCGCCATCTCCTGGAGCAGGCCGGCGGCAAACTCCAGCTTCCGGTGGATCACGTCGTGGCGGTTGAGTTGAAAGAAGGCGCCGATTTCCAGGTGGTCGAACAGATTCCCGACGGCACGATGGGGCTCGACATCGGTCCCAGGACCGTTGAGATATACTCGTCCGTAATCGCGCAGGCCAGGACGATCGTGTGGAACGGCCCGATGGGCGTGTTCGAGAAGCCGCCGTTTGACTCCGGCACGGTGGCGGTGGCCGAAGCGGTGGCCGGTTCCGGCGCGACGTCGGTGGTTGGCGGCGGCGATTCCGAGAAGGCCGTGAAGTCCGCGGGCGTCGCGGGGAAGATTTCGCACATCTCCACCGGCGGCGGCGCGTCGCTCGAGTTTCTGTCGGGCATCGACCTGCCGGGTGTTGCGGTGCTGCGCGGAAAGTAAGGAAAGAACCATGTTTCGGTCCATCATCGTAGGCTTGAGCCTAGTTGCTCTCACTCCTGCCACGGGGCAGGTGTTTATGTTCGACCGCGACCAGATGGTGCGCTACACGGCGAACAACCCCTTCGACCGCTTTCCCAACGGGCGGCCCAAGGTCCCCGACAATCTGCTGGAGCAGATGCGCAGGCTTTCCGCCGAGGATATCTTCGGTGTGCTCAACGGAGCCAAGTATCCGAACCAGTTCGAGGGCGGCTTCCGCCTGCTGCATCCGGGGCGGAAGCTCGTCGGGCGCGCGGTAACCGCGCAGTTCATGCCGCTCCGTCCCGATGTGGCGGATGTGGCCGAAGCTGACGCCAAGGCCAAGGGACTGGCGCGCAGCGCCAACCAGCGTGTGATCGATATGCTGCAGCCGGGCGACGTGATCGTCGTCGACATGTTCGGCAAGATCGAAAACGGCACGTTTGTCGGCGATAACCTCGCCACGGCGATCTTCTCGGCCACCGGCGGCAACGGCTTTGTCGTCGACGGCGCCATTCGTGACCTCGAAGGCATCGTCCCGCTCCAGATGGCCGCCTACTTCCGCGGTGTGCATCCGTCCGCCATCGGCAACGTGATGCTCACGGCGGTGAACGTGCCGGTGCGCATCGGGCAGACTACCGTGATGCCCGGGGACGTCGTCTTCGGCGACCGCGAGGGGATCTACTTCGTCCCGCCGCAGTTTGTGCAGCCCATCCTCGACCGCGCGGTCGAGACGCACCTGCACGACGAGTGGACGAAGGACAAGTTCATGACCGGCAAGTACAAGTCGAGCGAACTGTACCCCACGCCGCTCGATCCCGCGGTGAAGGCCGAGTACGAAGCCTGGAAGAAGCAGCGGCAGAAGAAATAGCGGCTAGCCGATCCGCGGCAACTCCGTCTGGACCTCGCCCGTGACCCCCGCGGCCTCGTCGCCGGCGTAGACGTTGACTTCCGAGCGGATGCCGAAATCTTCGAGATAGATGCCGGGTTCCACCGAGAAGCACGTGCGGCTGAGGACGCGCCGTTCGTCGCGCGTCTCCAGATGATCCATGTTGGCGCCCGCTCCGTGGACATCTTCTCCGATGGAATGTCCGGTGCGGTGGGTGAAGTATTGCCCGTAGCCCTGCGCTGCGATGTAGCCGCGCGCGGCGTCGTCCACTTCGAAACCGCGTAGCGGGCGCCCCGCGGCAATGGCTTCCGCAACCGTGCGCACGGCCCGGTCGCGCGCTTCCCGAACGATGGCGAACACGCTCCGCATGCGTTCGGTCGGCTCGCCCGCGCAGACGGCGGTCCAGGTGATGTCGTAATACGTGGAGCCCGGCTGCTTCAGCTTCGCCCAGAGGTCGATCAGCAGCAGGTCGCCCGCCCGGATGGGCGCACTGACTTCGGCTGTCGGCTCGTAGTGCGGGTTCGACGCGTTCGCGTTCACCGCGACAATCGGCCCGTGATCGGTGAACAGCCCCTCGCGGTCGAACGCCTCGCGAATGAACTGTTGGACACGGTGCTCATCGATGCCGGCGCCATGCACCCCGCCGGCGGCGAACTGGAACGCCGCGGCGCGGATGCGGTCAATGCGCCGCCCTGCTTCGAGATGTGAGGCGTACGCCTCGGCCGTCCAGCGCGCTTCGAACATCTGTACGAGATCGGCCGAACTCACGACGTCGACGCCGAAGCTCCGGACCAGTTCCACGGTTCCCGCATCGACCAGGGACACGTAGGGAATCGCGCAGAGCGGAGAATACTGCATGGCGGCGCGCCGGCAGCCGCTCAGCATGGCCCCGAGCGCCTCCTGTTGCTCGCGCCATCCTGAGTAGTGACGGGTCTCGCCGGGAAGCGCGTCGAGCATCCCCGCTTCGATGCGGTGCGTCAGCGCGACCGGCTCCCCGGACGCTGGAATCCAGTAGTACCACCGGCGCGTCACGTGGCGCGCGGGCTTGAAGCCGAGGATCCGGTAGGCGAGCGGGTCGCGCTCGTGGTGGTCGAAGAAGAGCCAGCCGTCCAGTTCGAGCGCCCGCAATTCCTGTTGAATCGATTCCAAGTTCATCGCTCTCCTCCGAGAATCCTCTCCACGTCCGCGGCGGTTGCGCCGTCCACTTCGATGAGTTTCGTCCGGCTTGTGCGCCCGCTCACGATGCGCACCGCCGCCCGCGGCACCGCGAACCGTTCGGCGAGGTAGCGGATACAAGCGTCGTTCGCCTTGCCCTCCACCGGCGGGGCGGCCAGGTGCAGCCGGTAGGCCTCGCCCAGCTTGGGTTCAACGGCGTTGCGTTTCGCCCGCGGGTGTACCCGGATCTGGAATCGCGCCATCGAGTTTCCGCCAGTCGATTGCCGCCCGCAAGTCCACCATGCCGGCGACGCCGGACGCTCCCGCCACCTCGAACGAGATGGCTTCGTCCAGCCAGTCGTGGCTTGTGCCATCGGCATGCTGTGTGGCTACGGTCAGTGTATATTCCTGCGGCGTCAGCCAGCAATCGAAGCGGAAGCGGATCTCCACTTCCTCGCCGCCGGCGAACGGCCCGAGCGGCGTCTCTTCGATGCGGGTATTGGTGCCGTAGACGTCGAGTCCGGTGCGGGTGCGGATCAGGATGCCGGCCATCGGGTCCGTCTGCGCGGCGCTGAACCGGGCCACGATCCGCACGGTCACCGGTTCGCCGCAGGCCACCACCTCCGCCGGCTCACCGGTGCGATCCAGCAGCTCCACGCGGAGAATCCGGCTGCTGCGGTCGCCGTGGCGGAAACTGGCCTGTGCCGTGCGCTGTTTCGGCGCGGGATCCTTGTCGAGCACGAGCCCGATGTACTGGTTCACGACGTCCTTCGGATGGCCCTCGGCCAGGATGCGGCCGCCGTGGAGCAGGATCGCCCGGTTCGCAAGCTGCTTCACCAGGCCCAGGTCATGCGAGACGAAAAGCACGGTGACGCCGCGCGCGCGCAATTCCTGCAGCTTCCGCACGCAGCGGTTGGCGAAGACGGCGTCCCCCACGGCGAGCGCTTCATCTACGACGAGGATCTCGGGCTCCACGTGAATCGCGGTCGAGAACGCCAGCCGGACGTACATGCCGCTCGAGTACTCCTTGACGGGGCGCTCCATGAAGTCGCCGATGCCGGCAAAGGCTTCGATGGACGGCATGGAACGCGCGATCTCGGCGCGGCTGAGTCCCATGATCTCGCCGTTGAGGAAGACATTCTCGCGTCCCGTGAACTCGGCGTTGAAGCCTGCGCCGAGTTCGAGCAGCGCGGCGATCCGGCCGCGTTTGACCACACGGCCCGTCGTCGGCTGGAGGATGCCGCAGATGATCTGCAGCAGCGTACTCTTCCCGCACCCGTTCGGTCCAACGATGCCGAGTGTCTCGCCCCGCCCCGTTTCGAGCGTGATGTCGCGCAGGGCCCAGAAATCGGTGAAGGCATCCTTGGGAGCGAACGGGAGGATCTCGCGGATGCGCTGAAGGGGATGGGAGTACAGCCGGTAGAGCTTCGAAACGTTGTGGACGTGGATCACGCGACTCTCAAACAATACCGCGCGGCGGAGCGGGGGAACAAGCAGCGGCACGGAGGCGGTTGCGAGTCAGCTTGCCGGACCGCTAGACTCGCGGTGTGCGCTTCCTGCTGCTTTCCGGACTGCTCGCTGTCTGCGCGGCGGCCGCTCCGCGAGACGAGTTTCCCCACTCGATCCGCCCGGTGCTGCTTGAAAACTGCAAGTCCTGCCACAATCCGGACAATCCGAAGAACAAGATCGACTTTCTGAAAGCCACCGAAGCGGCTCACATCGAAACGCAGCGCGGGATGTGGCGCAACGTCGCCGTGCAGCTTCGGAACCGCACCATGCCGCCCGTCGCCTCGAAGTTCGCCGAGGATGACCGCATGCGGATTTCCCAGTGGATCGAGACGCGCCTCAGGGAAACCGCCTGCAATGCGGGCGACTTCGCCGGACCTGCGCTCGTCCGCCGCCTGAACCGCCGCGAGTACCGCAATACGATCCGCGACCTGCTCGGTGTCGACCTTGCGGTCAACGAGATCTTCCCGGCCGACGGCTCCGGCGGCGAGGGCTTCGATACGAACGCCGAAACCCTGTTCCTGCCGCCGCTTCTGATGGAGCGCTACCTGGAGGCGAACCAGCAGGTGCTCGACATGGCGATCATCACGCCGCCGCTCCAGCGCAGCTTCGGCGTCGCCGAGCTGCAACCACCGCACACGGACACCAAAGCCATCAAGCGCCCGATCGCCCCGGGCGAAGAGCTGTCCGCGCAGGTGTCGGTCTACGCCGACGCCGACTACGAACTGCGCGTATCGCTTGAGCGCCCGCGCGAGCACGGGATCGACGTAGCCGTGAAGGTGGACGGCGTCGAGGCGGGCGTGCTGCACTTCCAGCGCTACGATTCGTCGGGGCCGGCGTCGCGCTCGCGGAACGTCAAGATGGCGCGCGGCGTCCACACGGTGTCGGTCCAGGCGCGCGAGCACCCCATCGAGATCTACACGTTCAACGTCAACCAGCGCCAGCAGGAACCGGCGGCGGAAAAGAAAGCGGTGCATTACCGCCTGTTCGGTCTCGAAGCCGGTGAGGTGCCGCCGCAACCGCGCAAGGCCGCCGAGCGGCTGCTGACGGGCTTCGCACGCCAGGCCTACCGCCGGCCGGTCGCGCCGGAGGAGGTCGGGACGCTGATCCGCCTCTACGACCGCGCCGCCGAGCGCGGCGACCCGTACGAAGAAGCGGTCAAGCTGGCGCTGAAGGCGGTGCTCACTTCGCCCAAGTTCCTGTTCCGCGTCGAGACGCTGCCGGACCAGCCGGGCATCCATGCGCTCAACGACCACGAACTCGCCTCGCGACTTTCGTACTTCTTCTGGTCGACGATGCCCGACGCCGAGCTTTCCCGCCTTGCCGGCGAAGGCCGCCTGCGCCAGCCCGAGGTTCTGGCCGCGCAGGTGGATCGCATGCTCGATGACCCCCGCTCGCGCGTGTTCGCCAACACGTTCGTGGGCCAGTGGCTCGGGACCAAGGAGGTCGGCGGGCGCGTCGCGCCGACCGTCAACGAGGTCCAGCACTTCTACACGCCGGAGACCGCGGGCGATTTGCGCGAGGAACCCGTGCTGCTGTTCCACCACATCGTCTCGGAGAACCGCAGCCTGCTCGACCTGCTCGACGGCGACTATACGTTCCTGACCGAGCGCCTGGTGAAGTTCTACGAACTCGAAGGCAAGGTGGAGGGTGTTGAGGGCAACGTTTTCCGCAAGATTCACTGGCCGGACAACCGGCGTGCGGGCGTGCTCGGCCTCGGTTCGGTGCTAGCGCTGACATCGCACTTCAAGCAGACGAGCCCCGTCCTGCGTGGGGCGTGGGTACTGGAAACGCTGCTCGGTACACCGACGCCGGCGCCGCCGCCCGACGTCCCGCCGCTCGAAACGGAGGCCAAGAGCCAGAAGGGCCTGACGGTAAGGCAGAAGCTCATGAAGCACCGCGAGGATCCTTCCTGCTCGGCGTGCCACAACCTAATGGATCCGATCGGTTTCGGTCTGGAGAACTTCGACTGGCTCGGCCGCTGGCGCGAGACGGAGAACGGCCAGCCGCTCGATGCCTCGGGTGAACTGCCGACGGGGGAGCGCTTCACCGGGCCGATCGAATTGCGTGAAGCGCTGATGGCGCGCAAAGGCGAGTTCCTGCGGCACGTGACGTCGAAGGTGCTGGGCTATGCTCTCGGCCGCGGCCTTCAGGACGCGGACCAGTGCACGGTGCAGCGCATCGTGGAAGCGGTGGAACGCGATGGCTACCGCGCCCGGACGCTCATGCGCGAAGTGGTCCTGAGCCTGCCGTTCCGCCACGCGCAGTCGGTGACGCGGTGAGCGGCTTCTGATGGTATGCGGGCCCTGTTGAACCTTGCGGCCGGGACGGCCGCGCGCTATCTCGACGAGCTGGACAATCGCGGTGTGGCTCCCTCGGCGGAGGCGCTGGCGGCGCTCTCCCAATTCCACGAACCGCTGCCCGAGGCGCCGATGGAGCCCGAGCGCGTCCTCGAAACGCTCGACCGGATCGGTTCGCCGGCGACGACAGGGATGGCAGGCCGCAGGTACTTCGGATTCGTGATCGGCGGCTCGCTGCCGGCGGCGCTCGCAGCAAACTGGCTTGCCGGCGCTTGGGATCAGTGTCCCGGGCTCTATGTCGCGTCGCCGGTCGGGACGGTGCTGGAGGAAGTCTCGCTGGACTGGCTGCTGGAGGTGCTCAAGCTTCCGGCCGGCGCTGGAGGCGCTTTCGTCACGGGCGCTACCGTGGCGAACTTCACGGCTCTCGCGGCGGCCCGGCATCGGGTGCTCGCCCGCGCGGGCTGGGACGTCGAGGCCGACGGGCTTTTCGGCGCGCCGCCCATCACGGTAGCCGTCAGCGACGAAGCGCACCCATCGGTGTTCAAGGCGCTGGGGCTGCTCGGACTTGGGCGGTCGCGCGTCGTACGAGTGCCGGTTGATGCCCAGGGCCGCATGATCGCCTCGAAAATGCCGCGCCTGGAAGGGCCGGCGATTGTCTGCCTGCAGGTGGGAAACGTCAATACTGGTTCTTTCGACCCGGCGGCGGAGATTTGCGAACGGGCGCATGCTGCTGGTGCGTGGGTGCACGTCGATGGCGCGTTCGGATTGTGGGCGGCCGCGAGCCCCAGGTACAGCCACCTGGTGGAGGGCGTCGCACAGGCCGATTCCTGGGCGACGGACGCGCACAAGTGGCTCAACGTGCCCTATGACAGCGGTCTGGCGTTCGTGCGGGACCCGGAGGCATTACGGCTGGCGATGGCGCTGTCCGCGGCTTATTTGCCGCAAGGCGATCATCGCGAGCCATCCCAGTACACGCCGGAACTGTCCCGGCGGGCACGCGGGGTCGAGATCTGGGCGGCGCTGAAGTCGCTCGGTCGCACTGGGCTGGCGGACCTGATCGAACGAAACTGCCGGTACGCGCGCCGCTTCGCCGATGCGCTGCGGGAGGGCGGCTGCGAGATCCTGAACGATGTCGTGCTGAACCAGGTCCTGGTCTCTTTTGGCGACGCTGCCCGCACGACGGAAGTGATCGGCCGCGTGCAGCGCGACGGCACGTGCTGGTGCGGTCCGACCGAATGGCAGGGCCACGTCGCCATGCGGATCAGCGTTTCGTCGTGGGCGACCCGCGACGAGGACGTCGAACGGAGCATCGCCGCGATCCTGCGCGCGGCAAACGGCTAGGGAATGGTCTCGGATTCGACGAGGCTGTGTGGGATTAGGTGGTGATTCGCCAGGTGACTCTTGATCGCCATCTCCGAAATCCCGAAATGCTCCGCCGCCTCTTCGAATGCCTCGGGAAGAAACTCATCCCCGAGATAGTCGCGGAGCGCCTCAATCGGGCACAGGAACTCGGCCGCAAACGCACGCTGGACTTTCTGTCGTGCGGTCGCGGCGTCGGTCACCGGAAGCCAGCGATCCGCCTCTCCCGCACACAAGCTATCTGCGATGAAGCGCGCCGCCTCGAACCGCCGGGCCGGGCGGTTCTGCTTCCGGAAGAGTAGCTTCAGTGCGCCACTTCCCGGCCGACGGACAGCCAGGCCCATTGGAGCGCGCGGCACCCCGTTGGGGGCCAAGTGCTCGGGGCGCAGATGAAGCAGGTCCGCCAGCGCTGTATCGTTGACCGGCTGCGAAGGGAACCCGAGAGACTGGCGTAAGGTGTGCGCCAGCCGCTGTCCCCGCTCCCATGGGGGGATTCTTCCAGGTTCACCGGGTGACAGACCCGGGAAGGAAATGCGTCCCTCGAGACCTGGCAGCGAGGCAAGTTCGTTCACCGTGTTGAAGACGTCCATTGGATGGCTGCCCGCACAGACGGGGGCGATTTCGTCGGTTGCGTCCGGCCCCACTTCAGACACCAGCCCCATGAACCGCTCCAGGAGTTCAGGTGGGATCTCGTCTGGTTCGTATCCGAGGCGGGCCTCCAACCTTCGTGCAGATGCAGACCCAGGGTCTGAGCGTTCCGCCAGGACCTCCTGCCATATCCGGTGCAACTCCGTTTCTCCCAAGGCGTCAAGCCTCCGGAGTACGAGGTCGATGAAGTTGTCCGTGGCGACCTCGAACTCGTCCGCGCGGATGAACGTCTCGAAATCGGACAGGAAGCGGGCCGGCTCGCCGGAAACAACCGTGGAGCGGTGGCACCTGACCCGGATCGATTCCCCGTCGCTGGCGAACACTAATTGTGGCCAGATGAAGCCGTACCCCGCCGCTGGAAGCTCATGGCTCATGCGCCAGCCGGCATCGGCGGGAGCCCCGTTCCGGGTCAGCCGGACCCGTGCCGGAAGGGGCTCCCAGCGGATTCGCCACCACGACGATGCAAGCCAGATGGCGAGCGGGTACGCCGAGACCCTGGCGCGCTGCTGGACCGATTGTGAAAACGCATCTTCGAATTGGGTGGCATTCTCATCCCCGAAACGAATTTCGACCGCGGCGGAAGTCCTTGCGACTTCTGCCGGCCCGTGAAATGGAGGCAGCCATTCCAACTCGATCCGCATGGAGGGGGTCAAGGATTCCTCCATCGTTCCAGTACCTGTTCTCGAAACGGATCGCTACGCGGCATCGGGTATCCGTGGTAGGCGCCTTGGCCTTCGAGTTGTGCCTCAAGTGGCTCGCCATTTTCGGTCACCGCCCAGACGTTCTGGGGCCAACCGCCACGCTCCTGAGCACTGAACGTGCCCTTTTGGAAACCAGCCTGCAACAGCTCCAGTGCCTCCGCCCGGTTGAAGATTCTAACCTCATCGCACAGGGTCTTGTTAGGGCGCGGCCCTGCGGGAGGGTTCAAACCGAAATCGCCAGGATTGCGTTTATGCTCGGGATTTCCGGTGTATCGAAGCTGGCCGATTCGAGCCGCCAAGGCTGCTTGTCGCGAGGCAATCTCGGCGGCAGGGCAAAGCCTCCTCTTCGAGTTGAATGTTCGTCTTGCCGGGGCCATGAGCACAGACCAGTCTGTAAGATCAGAATAACGCGCCGGGTTACTGCCTGCCGCGAGAATTGTACAATGGTGTCGGCTCGGGGTCATACCTGCTGATCTGAAACGTCAACTCTGGAACCTGCATCAACGCTCATGCCTGTCCATCGCCGTGATTTCCTCAAGGCCGGGGCCGCGTCCCTGGTGATGGCTTCCGCCGCCGCGGACACCAGCAACTGGGAGTGGCGCTCCTACGCGGGAGACAACGCGTCTTCGCGCTACGCGCCGCTGAACCAGATTACGCCGTCCAATGTCCGCGACCTCGAAATCGCATGGGAGCTGGAGACGCTGCCTTCGGGCGTGCGGCCGGTCGGGATGATGGAGTGCACCCCTATCGTCATCGACGGCATCATGTACCTGGCCGGCTTCGGCCTCGACACCTACGCGGTCGACCCCGCCACGGGCAAGGTACTGTGGTCGAATCCGGGCCTGGCCGCCACCGCCCGGACGCGCGCCGCCGGAGTGTCGCGCGGCCTGGTGCACTGGAAGGACGGCAAGGATGAGCGCATTTTCGCGCCGGTCCGCCAGCATATTCTGGCGCTCGACCCGAAGTCCGGCAAGCTGATCGATTCCTTCGGATCCGGCGGCGGCATCAACCTGCGCGAGAACCTCGACCGCGAACTCGCGCCGGAGATGAGCCTGTACTCCACGACGCCCGGCGTCGTCTATCAGGACCTGCTGATCGTCACGACGCGTCCAGGTGAGGGGCCGCGCAGCGAGGCGCCCGGACATATCCGCGCCTACGACTGCCGCACCGGCAAGCGGCGCTGGATCTTCCACACGATTCCGCACCCCGGCGAGTTCGGCTACGAGACCTGGTCGCCGAATTCGTGGAAGGAAAACGGCGGCGCCAACTGCTGGGGTGGCATGAGCCTCGATGCTGAGCGCGGGCTCGTCTACATCGCCACAGGCTCGCCGACCTTCGATTTCTGGGGCGGCAATCGCAAGGGCACGAACCTGTTCGGCAACTGCGTCCTGTGCCTGAAGGCGGAGACCGGCGAACGCGTCTGGCATTTCCAGACCGTGCATCACGACCTGTGGGATTGGGATCTGCCCTGCGCGCCGAACCTGGTCACCGTGCTGCACAACGGCAAGCCGCGCGATGCCGTGGCGCAGGTCGGCAAGACGGGTTGGGTGTACCTGCTCGACCGCGAGACGGGCGAGCCGCTGTACCCGATCGAAGAGCGGCCGGTGCCGAAGTCGACCGTGCCGGGGGAGGAGTCCTGGCCGACGCAGCCGTTTCCGACGAATCCGCCGCCATTCTCGCGGCAGAACTTCCGTCCGGAAGACATTGCGAAGCTGTCGAAGGAATCGCACGAGTATCTCGTGAACACGCGCCTCAAGGACGTGGTGCTGGCCCCGATGTTTACGCCCCCGATGAAGGACAAGGAAGTCGTCTGCTTCCCCGGCTATCACGGCGGCGGCTTGTGGGGCGGAGCGAGCTGGGTTGCCGATAAGGGCGTCCTTTTCGTCAATCACAACGAGCTGCCCTGGAGCCTGAAGCTGATCGACGCGCCCGAAGGCGCCTCATATCCGTATCAACACACGGGGTACCTGCGTCCCGAGACAGCGGACGGCTACCCGGCGATCCGTCCGCCGTGGGGATTGATTGCCGCTGTCGATCTGAATAACTGCAAAATCCTCTGGCAGACGCCGCTTGGCGAGTACAAGGATTTGACGAAACGGGGCATCAAGCCGACCGGCACCTACAACCGGGGCGGCAACATCGCGACCAGCAGCGGCCTGCTGTTTTCGTCCGGCACGCTGGACGGCGTCCTCCGCGCGTTCGATCAGAAGGACGGCAAGCTGCTCTGGGAATATGCTCTCGGCGGCGGAGGCTTTGCGACGCCGGCCACCTATATGGCCGGCGGGCGACAGTTCGTCATCATGGCGTCAAGCCCGCATCCCGCGGCGACGGGTAAGGGTCCCAAGGCCGGTTTCACGGCATTCGCGCTTCCGAAATGAGTCCGGCCCGCGGCAGTCTTGCTGTAGCAGCGGTCCTGGCGGCGGGATTCGTGTTCGGACAGGTCTCCAGCAAGCCCCCTGAACCCAAACCGTTCACGCCGGGCGAGCCCGTCGAGCAACCGATTCCGTTCAGCCACAAGACGCACATGGGCGTCGGCCTGAAATGCCTGGACTGCCACGCCATCAAAGCTCCGGGCGATTTCGCGGGATTTCCAGCCGAGACGCGCTGCATGGCCTGCCATGCGGCGGTCAAGAAGGACAGCCCGCATATCCGGAAGGTGGCCGAAGCCCGCAAAAGCGGCACCGCCATTGCGTGGAAGCGGGTCTACGAGGTGAAGGAGTTCGTCTACTTCTCACACGAGGTCCATCACCGCAAGGCCGGTGTCGACTGCGGCGTCTGCCATGGCAAGGTCGCCGAGCGGGACGTCCTGTTTCAGGAGAAGCCGCTCGACATGTACTCGTGCATGAAGTGCCACGAGCAATACAAGGCGTCAAATGACTGCCAGCTTTGCCACGACGCGCAGTAAGCGTCAGCGCTTCAGTCCGTCGAACATTTCGACCAGCGTCTTCATGATCTTGGTCGTGGCCTCGACCTCGAAGAGACTGCTGCCGATCCATGTCTCGTAGCCGCCCAGCTTGTGCTGCTCCGGTGTCGGCAGGTAGATATAGCCGCCGTTGGCGAGCGAAATCGTAAACGTGCGCGGGAACGGGCTGCGTTTCTTGATTTCGAGACCCGTTTCGGCGAACACCTCGTTCGGCAGACCCACGATGGCCAGGTCGCCGATGCGGAGGGCCTGGACGATGTAGGGGATCTCCGCGGGCCAGGTGCTCATCCGCATGATCCGGTGCGCGTAGTTCTCTTCCCGCTGATGCTTCGCGGCGGCGCCGGCCGGCCGGGCGAGCACCTCTTTGGCCCAGGCGACCTGCTCCGCTGTGGGCACGCGTACGCCCATCGGGATCTCGCGCTCGAGCATGCGCAGCGGGACCCAGTCGTGGTGCGGCGTAGTCTGATAGACCCGGTAGACCTCGGCGGCCACGATGTTGGCGATCATGCGCATCTTCTCGTAGGGCTCATAGCGGCGGGACGGTGTCTTGCGGTTCGGCGAGTAGTCGTTGTTGTTCACGTCGCCGCTGGTGCCGTTTGAGAGGATGCCGACGAACGGTGGGTCCTGCCCGTCCGCGCCGAGCATCTGCCGGATCCGTCCGGCGAACATGCCGAAGTAATCCGCCGAGATGTGGTTCGGGCCGACGCCGCCGACGTAGTGCAACGAATAGTTGGCCAGCAGAGCGATCGGGCGCCCCGAGGCCGACTGCACCGAAAGGAACGCAACCTCCGGGTCGACCGGTCCGGCGGGCTCGTGAATATCCGGATTGCCGCCCGGGTTCATGACGGCTGTGTCGATGCCGCCGAAGGGGTTGACCGCATGTTTGCCAGGCTTCAGCTTCCAGCGGCGGTTGAACACCTGGCCCGGTTCTGAGCCCGCTCCCCAACCAACGCGCGCGGGTTCGAGGTTGTGGATGGCGTTCTGGACGCAATCGGCCAGCTTGACCGCTAGAAAACGTTGATATTCGTCGAGCGGCTCACCGCCGCCGGTGATGTGGCCGTTGGCGCGGGAACTGGGCCCGGAGTGCGTGTGGGTCGACGACATCAGTATGTGCGTCATGGGCAGGCCGGTCTTCTGCTGCAGCGCGCGTTTGGCTTCGTCATACACGTAGCGGGGGATGCCGAGATTGTCCGACACAGACAGCGCCAGGCGTGTCTGGCCGTCATCCAGGACCAGGCAGCGCACGTGCAGCTCGTCGTGGATGTACTTCGAAGGCTGCGGCGTCCAGCCGCCGACGGTCGGCGCGCCCACCGGCGGCGTGATGTTGCTGGTGGCCGCTCCGGCGCGGAAGATGCGCTGGGCGGAGAGTCCGCCGGGCACGAGAGCGAGCAGGCAGATGGCAGTCAGGATTCGATGGGTCATTGGGAAGCGTCCTCAAGCTGGTGGCAGCGCGCGGGCACGTAGCGCTTAGGAATCAGCGTGACGGTCGTGGTCCAGTAGGTGCCGATCTTGTGCTCGACGACCGAGCCAATCAGCATGTGACTTTCCCACAGCGTCAGGCCGCATTCTTCACGCAGCCACCGCAGCATATCAGAGTTGCCCTCCCGCAGGCGGGAATCGGTGTTGGAATCCTTTGCCGGGTTGTTGACGATGGATGCGATGTGGGTGGCGTTGACCAGGCGCGGCCCGGTGAGGTTCTTGCCCTTCACCACGCGGACGGTGAATTCGACGTTCAGAGAAGTTTCGACACCCGCCCCGAATCCCTCGCCGTCACCCTGCAGCGCGTGGCCGTCGCCGAGGTAGAAGTACGCGCCGCGGTGGTAAACGGGAAAGTAGAGCGTGGCGCCTTCGGCGATGTCGTTGTAGTCCATGTTGCCGCCGTGGGTGGAGATGGGGCTGTACGGCTCTCTGGCCGCTCCCGGTTCAGCGACCCCCATCGTCCCGATGTGAGGCCGTACCGGAATCTCGATCTTCCAATCCGATCGCATGGCGGGGCGCAGGCGCGGACTCGTGGTCAGCCTCTGCAGGTCGATGTCCCACGGGATGAGATCGTCGCGCTTGGGACGCACGGCGTGCATTTCGTACGCCGCCGGCCGCGAGTTGGCCGTATCGCCCGGCTTGAGGCGGGAATCCGGGATGCCGGTGGTGGTGTAGCCATAGTTCCGGTTGACACGGACCTTGTCCAGTCGGACTTCGAGCGCGTCACCCGGCTCGGCGCCTTCGACATAGAACGGCCCGAACAGCGGGTTGCCGCCCTCCGGTGGGACGTACGGGTGCTGGAGGTGATGCACGCCATACTCGTCGCCCCCGCCGGAATCCCAGGTCCTGGTGACCACGCGGTCGCCAGAGCGGACGCGGAGGATCGGCTCCTTCTGGGCGGACAGGTTCCGTGAATGGTGGTTCGGGAAAATCGTGTGGACTTCGGAGGCAGCCGGTAGTGCCAATGTGATGAGCAGGAGGGCGGATCGCATCGTCGTTCTGTGTATGCTACCGCACCCGTCTCTTTGTCAAACAGTGAGCCTAGGTAAGCCGCATCCTGCTCAACAGAGCATGGAAGCGCGGGTCATCCCGGATCGGATCGTAGACCGGTTTCGACGGAAGGTGAAGGAGGTGCGGGTCGCGCTCGTCGACCGCCTGGTTCAGCCAGTGGAATGCGGCATCGGCATCGCCCAGGCCGAGGTGCACCCAGGCCCGGCTGATCGGCGTGACGTAGCCTCTTTCCGCTGCGGCATCCAATTCTCCAAGGATTGCGGCGGCCTCCGCCCGGCGGCCAAGACGGGCGATGCCGTAGCCTAGCGCACCGAGGGCACCCGCTGCCCGCCCCATTCTTTCCACGGCGGCACGCCACGACGCCACGCCTTCTTCGACCCGTCCGGCGTAGTACAAAATTGACCCGCGAAGACCGAGGGCGACGGGATACTCCGGATTCAGCGCCAGCGCGGCCTCCAGTTCGCGCAGAGCCGCGGGGAACTCGCGGCTGAAGCCGAGCACCCACCCGAGCCAGCTATGCATCAGCAGAGAGAGCGGGTCCAGCTCGAGTGCCTTCCGCAACTCCAGCACGGCTTCATGCAAACGGCTACACGGAACGAGGCACGTCATCGCGCGCAGCGAATGCGCCTCCACCGCGGCGGGGCTCAGAATCACCGCCTTGGCGAAGTCCTCCTCCGCTCCCTGCCAATCGAACTCCAGCCAGCCGCGATAGGCCCCGGACAACGCGTAGGCCTCGCCAATCGAATCGTCCAGGCCGCGCGCCGTACGAATGGCTGCCCATCCATCGGGACCCACCTCTTTGGGACGGACGTTCCCGTAATCAGACAGGCCCCGATACGATTCGGCCAATCCCAGGTAGGGCCGCGAAAAGGATGGATCGAGGGCGATGGCCTGCCGGTAGCAGGCCATGCAGTGGCCGATCACTTCAGCACTTTCATACCGGTGGTAGTACCGTCCCTTCAGCCATTGGTGGTAGGCCTCCGGAAGGGGCGCCGGCCGGACCGCAGACGAAGGTCCGGCGTGCACGGCGAAAGCCCCGGCGATGGCCCGCGAGATCCGGTCCTGAATCTCGAACAGGTCCCCAAGGTGGGAATCGTAGTGTTCGCTCCAGAGATGGAAGCCGTTCCTCGCGCTCACCAACTGCGCCGAGACGCGGATGCGATCGCGGGAACGCTGGACGCTGCCCTCGAGGATCGTACTGACGCCCAGGGCCGCACCGATCTCGCGAACGTCCCGCTCTTTCCCGCGGAAGGCGAACGACGACGTACGCGCCGTCACGTGCAATCCTGGCATCCGGGATAGCGCCGTGATGATCTCGTCGGCCAGCCCATCGGAGAAGTACTCGTTCTCCCTATCCGCGCTGAGATTGGCAAACGGCAGAACGGCCACCGAAGGTTCGCGGACCGGTGGAGTCGCGGTCTCCGGCAAGTCGCCGGGGCGCTGCTGCTCCCCCTGCCACCAACGGTCCACTTCAGGCTTGAGGGCGAACACGCCCGGCTTAGCGCCGCCCGGCAAACGGTGGACCGGTAGAGCCCGGGTGCGCTCCCATCTTTGGACTGTTCTCACATCGCGGGACAGATGGCTCGCGATCTCTTTCCAGGAATCGAGAAGTTCTTCGGAGGAGAAGGACAGGTACTGCTGGAGTGGCTTGCGGACGCCCACAGTAGAAACTCCACGACAGGATCCCAGGGCGCCTCCAGTGTATCAGGATGCGGCAACATGCGGCAAAGCCGCCGCTGTCGCGTGTTGCCGCTTCCCGGCTCGGATTCACCGGGCTCAAACTATTCCCGGAGGTAAAGGAAATGCTCCGACAAACAACTGGCGCGCTGGCTGTGCCGCTGCTGGCCATCCTCGGATCTCCGCTGTTGGCCCAATCCGTGTGTTCCACGCAATCTGTGGTTGGGGTGTGGGCGGCGTCGAGTCACGGCGTTGTGTTCTCGCCCGCCAGTCCGGTCCCGCTCGCCGTGCCCGGCGCGGCTGTGGGCTTGGTCTCAATCGGTTACGACTCCCGGGTTTCGCTGAAACTCAGCGGCAACCTGGGTGGTCAGTTTGCCGTTGTGGCGGCAACAGGCACGATCGTGGTCAACCCGGACTGCACCGGAACCTTCAGCGCTACGGTCCCAGGGATGACGGGGTTCTGGAACCTGCAGGAACAGATCGTTGTGCTGGATAACGGAAACGAAGTCCAAACGATCAGCACGGGACAAATGTTCCGCAGGCCGGCCGTCTGGCAATGCCGGTGGAAGCGGCTGTCCCATACTCCGCTTCTGGCCGCCGGGCAACTCCCGGCTTGCCAAGCGGAAATGATACGCGGAACCTGGACGGGAGCCTCCGACGGAGTTCGGCCGGCTCCAGGGGCCGACCCGTCCGCACCGGCGGCGTTTCTGACCCGGGGCGTCATCGACTATCGGCAAGAACTGAACGGAACGTTCACAGCGAGCATCGGCGGCACGATCGTGAACGGCGAGTACACCGGCTCCATCCTGGAGTTGAGTCCCGATTGTACGGGAAAGTGGACGTACACGCTGAAAGCCGACGATGGGACTGAGTTGCCTGGATCCGGTGTCGAGTACTTCGTGGTCGTCGACCACGGGCGCGAGATCTGGGGTCTGCCAGTGCAGGGAGTCCTGGGCGTGCCGGTCGGACTGGTTCGGTATCGGCGCCTGTCACCGGTTGCCTTCCAGTGAGCATCCAGCATCGGCCATAGGCCTTTTCCTTGAGCGATTCCAGGGGAAACGGTCGGCTGTGTTCGGGCCGCGGGTCCGATAAGCTACGTAAGGAAAGGTTTGGACCCGTGTTGCGCGCCCGCTGCTCTCTGGCTCTGGTTGTCCTGTCGATTGGTCTGCTCAGCGGCCAGGAGAGTCCCGAAGCTGCGCGGACCAGGCAATTGAATACGGAGATCCTCCGGTTGCGGGACCTATCCGGAGACCGTGCCGCCGCCCTGCTGGCCGAGCGGGAGCAACGGCTCATTCGTCTGATCCGCGAGGATCCCGACGAGGCGCGCCGCATGGCGTTTCCCGCCGGGGTCCTGCGCGAGATGGCGGGCCGCTTCCCCGGCGCCCGGCTCGAATCGCGCCCCAGGTGGCGGGGCGAAGTCGAATTGGCCGTGGAGGATGGCGTCGATCTGGTCTCGCACCGGGTGATCCGGCGCCTGCGAGTGGGCCGGCGCGTGTACGACCTCCACTTCGCCGGCAACGAGCCGCCGGACCTGGAATGCGGCGCTGGGATCGAGGCCGAAGGGATCGCCGCCGGGGACAAGTTCCTTGTCGAGCGCGCCGCTGTGATCCGGCAGCCGCTGTCGGCCGCCTGTGTCAAGACCGGCGCCCAGAAGATCGCAGTGATTCTGGTCAACTTCCCGAGCGCCAGCCTGCCTTCCGGCATCACCGCCAACCACATCAACGGTGTGTTCCTGGGCAACGCCTACACGACGCAGAGCAACACCCCGAACTGGTCCGTGAGTGATTTTTGGGAGCAGAATTCCGACGGGCAAACCTGGGTCGAGCCTCCGGGTGGGTCGGGCGGGCTGAAAATCGTCGGGCCCTACATGCTGCAGCAGGACTACAACTACTGCAGCAATTCCAGTTCGCTGCGCCAGGCGGCGTACGCGGCGGCCGACGCCGACCTCAATTACAACGACTACGCGCGGATCGTGATCGTGGTCCCGAATTACCTGTGCTCAGGCACGGCTGGGACGGCGACGCTCGGCTGCTGGGGGTCGGAGTGCCCGGGCGACGGCAAGTGCGGCGTCTCCTGGACCTGGCTCCGCGGCGACCAGATGGCCACGCGGTCTCAGGGCGTCCGCCTGGTGACCCACGAGGTTGGGCACAACCTCACGCTCGGCCACTCCGGCAGCCGGCGGCACAGCGAGGGCGTCCTCGGACCGCTCAACGTGGCCGGCACGCGCGGCGAGTACGGGGACCTGTTCAGCACGATGGGCTCGTGGAATTTTGGCTTCTACAATGCGCCGCACGCCGTCAACCGGCTGAACTGGATTACGCCGTCGCAGTACCAAACCGTAACGCAGGCGGGCTCGTACTCGGTCCAGGGCTACGACGCGCGGCCCGCGGGCGTGAAGGCTCTGCGCATCCGGCGCGGACTGGCCTCGGATAACTCCTGGTTCTGGCTGCAGTATTTCCCGTCGAATCCGATCTATCTGAGCCAGCTCAACACCCAGGTGTCGTGCGGCGCGATCCTGCACTACCAGGATCAGCACACGCCGAATGGCGACACTGATCTGCTTGACTTCACACCGGGACCTGGCAATTTCGGGGATCCCGCGCTCTGCGTCGGACAGACGTGGCAGGATCCGTATACACCGCTGTCGATCCGCGTGGACAGCATCGTCAGCGGCCTGCTGAACGTGACGGTCGAGTACGGCGCCACGACCTGTACCCAGGCGAATCCCACCGTCACGATCGCCCCCGCGAGCCAGAACGCGGTCGCCGGGCAATCGACGTCATACGACGTCTCGGTGCGGAACAACGACTCGGCGGGCTGCCCGAGCCGGAGCTTCTCGCTGGGGGCGGCGTTCAACCCCAGTTCGCCGCCAATGCAGCCGCTGTTCTCACCGAATTCGGTGTCCTTGCCTGCCGGCGCCCAGACGAGTGTCGTGCTTGCGGTCACGACGCCGGCCGGCAGCTCCGGTGCTTACACGATGACGGTCACGGCGACGGCCCCGGCGATCTCCGGCACCTCCTCGGGGAGCGCGTCGGCCGGCCTGTCGGTCACCGCAGCGCAACTGCCGGACCTCGTGGTCCAGGGCGTTACTCTCAGCGCTAACTCGCTTCTGGCCGGCGGCACGCTCACGGCGTCTGTGACCGTCCGCAACCAGGGGAGCGGCCATGCCGGGTCGAGCGTGACGATGGTCCGGGTGAATACGAATCCCGGGTCGAGCAGCGGCGCCGATCCGCAGCAGAGCGTACCGACGCCGGCGATCGCCGCCGGCTCCTCGACGGTCGTGCAAGCCAGCTTCCCGATGAATACGGCCGGCACATACTACGTCCATGCCTACCTGGACCACAACGCCAACCTGACCCAGAGCAACACCGCCAATGACATCTACCACCATCCGCAGCCGGTGACGGTTTCGGCGCCGGCGCCGTCCAACCCCGGCCTCGATTCCAGCCTGCAACTGGTGGGCGGGACCTTGAACGCAACGGCGCTGTCGGCCTCGAACCGGACTGTCACGGTGGTGCCGGGCGCCCTGATCTCCGGCTCGATCCAGGTGGCGATTGACTCGGCATGGCCGACCGGTACGACGATGGCCATGGGGCTGACGCCGACTTGGGGGAACCCGGCCGCCGCGATGACGGACAGCGGCGGGTTCACCACCCCGGCCGCCGGACTGAACCGGACCGTCAACGTCGGATTGACAGCGCCCACGACGCCCGGGACGTACCACCTGATCGCGGCGTTCCGCGCCGAGCCCTCGGCGGCGCACGTCCTTTCGGCCACCAGCGCGTCGGCGGGCAATCCGATCTGGGGCGATGGGAACGATGTCGCGGCCTGGACGCAGACTCTGATCGACGCCGCCAATGCGAACGGGCGGGTTCAGGCCAATTACCTCATGCCGGGCGGAAATTCACCCCAATGGATCCCCTCGACGGCCATCCGCATCGTCGTCAGTGACCCGCAGCCGCCCCCGCCGCCTCCCCAGGCCACCGCGACCCGCTTCGTGCCCATCACGCCGTGCCGTCTGCTTGAGACCCGACCTGAGTACAACTTCGAAGGCCGCACGGGCGTTTTCGGTCCTCCGTTCCTGTGGGCGGGCGAGACGCGAACGCTCCCGGTTCCTTCCTCGCCTCTGTGTCCCACTCCCGCATCGGCCAAGGCGTATGTGCTGAACGTCACGCTGGTCCCGCGCGGGGGAGTCGATTTCGTCACGGTCTGGTCCGGCGGCGATCCCCGGCCGGACTACTGGACCGCACGTTCGCCCGATGGATTGATCGTGGCGAATTCGGCGATCGTGCCGGCGGGCCCCGGCGGCACAATCCAGGTCTACACGTCGCACAACACCGATCTCATCCTCGACATCAGCGGGTACTTCACCGACGACCCGGCGGCTTCGAATCTCGTTTTCTATCCCCTGACCCCGTGCCGGGTGATCGATTCGCGTTCCGAGTACCGCTGGCCTCCGGGCCCGTTCGGTCCCCCGGCGATGGGCGCCGGCGAGACCCGCCGCTTCCATTTCCCGCAGACGCCGTACTGCCAGATTCCGGCCGGGGCGGCGGCGCACTCGATTACGGTGACCGTGGCTCCACCGAAGCCGCTTGCCTTCGCGACGCTGTGGCCCGCGGGCGGTCCGCAGCCGAACGTGTCGAGTATTAACTCGCCCTCGGCGCGGGTGCTGGCAAATAGCGTGATTATTCCCGCGGGAGCGGGCGGGGCGCTCGACGTGTTTACTTACGGCGACACCGATTTCCTCGTCGACATCAACGGGTACTTCGCGCCCGATGACGGCGTCAACGGCCTGTTCTTCTACCCCGCGCGTCAATGCCGCGTCGCCGATACGCGCGGTGGCGGACCCTTCTCAGGCACGTTCGGCGGTCCGCAGTTCGGCAATGAAACGACGCGCACGATTCCCGTGGGCGCGGCGTCCCACTGCGCGGGCCTCACCACGAACGCCAAGGCGTGGGCGGTGAACGCGACCGTGATGCCGGGCGGCAATCCGATGCCGTATCTCACGCTGTGGCCGGCCGGCCAGCCGCGGCCGAATGCCTCGCTCGTGAACGCGTTCGACGGGCAGATCGTCAGCGGAGCGGGTGTCATCCCCGCCGGTCCGGACGGGGCGATCAACGTGTTCACCTACCGGCCGTCGCACGTCGTGATCGAAGTCAGCGGATTCTTCGGACGTTAGCCCTTCGCCTTTTCTCGCAGCAGTCCGCGCGCGGTCAGGGGATCGCGGAGTGCATACCAGCCTGGTTGCCATTCCACAAGCAACCCGAGCGCAGCCATTTCGTCAATCAGACCCCGCAGCGTGCCCTCACCTCCGGAGTCGGTCCAGCGCGCCTGCATGTCCGCAACGAGGCGGTCGAGAGGGACTCCGTCGCCCGGAGGGTTTTCGTCCAGCGCCTCGGTCAGCCGCTGCGCAACCCTGCGGTACCGCGGATCCAGCGCCAGCGCCTCGCGGAGGCGCCGCCGCAGCAGGTCACGAACTTCGGGGACATCGGCAACATCGGGCAAATGCTTGGACCGCAGTACATACGGCGGAGATGTCTGTGAATCGAAAGCGGCGGTCGCGCGCGAGGCCAGGTTGGTATGGATCGAGTGGCAGTACAGGCGGATTGCCTCCGGTTGATAGTTGCACTGCCCGAGGATCCGCGTGACCAGGTCCGCGGATGCGAAGCGCCACCCGGCGGCGCCGAACGGCCGTTCGATCAGGGCGCGCGCGTGGCGCCAGCCGTTCTCATCGAGCAGAGGGCCTACCGTGAGCACCGGCAGACCGCGCATCCGGGCGAACCGGAGCACCTCGTGTGTCCCGGCGTACACAAACCGGACGCGTCCGCCAGACTTTTCGGCCAGCGTCAGCCACGCTGCTCCGGCCTCGGGCTCGGCCGAGAGCCAAGGTCCGGCGTGATCCACCACAACCAGCAGCTTGCGGCTCCGGTGACTGTTTAGCCATGCCGGCACGTCGGGGATGCCGGCCGCGGCCAAGGCGCGCGCGGGAGAGCCCGCGGCGGCCAGATCGGCGTAAACGGACACCTGTCCGGAAGAGCGATCGAAGTGGGATGCGGCTTCGCGCAACAGCATCGATTTCCCCGAACCGGGCGCGCCGCACACAAACGGGGGGCCGGTAGGGTCACAGACAAGGCTGATCTCCGCCTCGCGGCCCTGAAAGATTTCCGGCGCTGCTCCGTCCCGGTACGGGCTGACTCCGGCGAACGGCAGCCCGCAGTCGAACAGCTTCGCCAACCGGTCCTCGCCGTAGCCACAGAGGTGCAGGAGGAGTGCGTCGTCGAGGACGAGGACTGCCAGGCGTTTTGCGACGCAGAGCCGGGCCAGTTCCCGGCGGCGTCCCGCCGGGACGAGACCGAAATGGAGGACGAGCAGAGGAAGCCCTTCTCCGGCCTCCGTCGCTTCGCTGACGATCTCCGCTTCGGCCGGACGGTCCCACGTGCAGAGAACGCGGTACTGCCCAGCCGCCGCGGACCCGAATTCCGGGCAGGCACAGTCTCGCGGACCCCGCACCGGGGCCGTGGTCACGGCATAGAGAGGCCTGCGGCGCGCTGCGATCACCCGCGCCGGGGCGGCGATCGAGAAGCCCAGTCCCGCCAGGATCGAATCGAGCGCCGCGGGCTCGATGCTCTGCCGGCGCTTGGCGGCGAACCAGGCTTCGAGCATCGATGCTGTCGCTTCAGCCATGTCTGGTGTGAGCTCAGAGGTGTCGATGCCGCAGAATGGCCGGCGCCCCCGGACACGGCGAATCGCGCTCGGACCCGCCCCGTCCCCCTGCAGGAACTGCTCCAGGGCTTCGAGGCGCGTCGGGAAGAAGTCCCGGAAGGCGTCGCGCGGCTCCGGACGCGCCGCGCCGCTGCGGATCGCATCGAGGCATTCCCTGGCGCCGGCGAGGTCGCCCGCATCGAGCAGCGCCTGCGCCCTGGCTGCTCCGGGATGCAGGCGGTCGGCCAGCAGACCCTGACGGATCTCGTGAAAGATCTCGCTGCGGCGGGACGCCAGTTGCTCGCGGACGTCGCGCAAGGCGGCGGAAACTTCCGCTGCCGGGACGCGGATGGATGCCGCCGCGATCAACCCCAGCCAATGGGCTCGCTCGGCGTCGCGCGCCAGACCGCTCGCGGCAGCGTCCTCGATCGCCGCACGGGTCAGGTCGATCTCGCGAGCCAGTTCGTCGGGGAGAACGGGCTCCGCAGCCACGGCATGCGGTTCTTCGGGCGGGGGCGGTCTCTTGGGCTCAGCCTGCGGTGGCTCCGGCGCGGCGGCCGGGGCGGGAGCGCCCGACACGATCCGTCCACGCAGGATTGCCACGGCGAGATTGCGCCCGAAAGCTGCCGTCAGACTCTCCAGCAGGCCGCTCCATTCGTCATCGGAAAGCCGGTGCAATCTCCCGATCGTGTCGAGAAGGACGCAGAACGGATGCCGGCCGGCCAGGATCGCCTCGGTCGCTTCCGAGGCGCCTCCGTCCGCCATCTGCCGGCGCAGCACCGCCGCCTTGGCCTGACACTTCACCAAGGGCTCGAAGGCCGCTTCATCCGCGTGGCCAAGCATCATGACCCGGTCGAGGACGCCTACCGCCGCTGTGCGGCGCTCTTCGTGGCGGCGCCGCTCCCGCTCGGCGCGCAACGCGTCCAGGATGGCGGAGGTCTGCGCCAAGGAAAGCGGCTCCTCCGGGACCGCCGCCCCCGCCGCGGCGGCCGCCTCGCGCACCGCGGACTCGAGCTTGCCGACCTCGCTCGCCAGCAGCTTCGTTTCGCCCGCCAGAACGGCCAGCTCCGCGGCCGGTCGCCCGGTCAGCGGGCTGAGCGCTCGCCACTTTTCTTCGAGAAGCGCCGCCGAGGCGGTGAGAGCGCTGACCCTCTCGGCAAGATCGGGCAATTCATCGGCCATCCGCCCCAGTATAGTGCCGTGCAGGTGATACGATAAGAGGCAGATCCATGAGGTTGCCGGTAGTAGCCCTCTTAGCTGCCAGTTTCCCTTGCCTCAGCCTGGGGCAAGGGGGAGGCATCACCTCCGAATGGGATATCCGCGGGACGCTCAAGTCGGTCTCGTCACAGGTCGGCCGCATCGAGCCCATCCTTGAACAGGTTCGCGCCAAAGAATGGGTGGAGCGCGGCGCTCCCCGGACATACGTGGAGCATTGGGAATCGGCTCGCGGGCATGTGGAAGGCGTCCGGCTGGCGGGTGAGGCACTCAGCGAAAAACCGCAGAAGCTCTCGATCGCGATGGACCTGTTCTTCCGCCTCCAGGCGCTCGACCGGCTCGTTGGATCGCTTGCCGAAGGATTGAATAAGTACCAGAATCCCGCGCTGGCGGAACTTCTGGCGGGTTTGCTTCGGGAGAGTTCGGAATCCCGCGAAGGATTACGCCATTACATCATGGAGCTCGCCGAGTACAAAGAGCAGGAGTTCGAGGTGATGGACAAGGAGGCCCAGCGTTGCCGGGGCGTTCTTGTCAGCCAGCCGCCACCCCGGCCCGCCAAGCCCAAACCCTGACGCCCAAATGCCTTTCATCTGCAGCATCTGCGAGCAGGAGTCCACCCGGATCTGCCGCTACTGCACCAAGGACGCCTGTTCCATGCACCTGTGCGAGCGCTGCGGCCGTTGCAGCGACTGCTGCCTCTGCGAAGTGCCGCTGGATCCCGAAGCCGTCCTGGAAGAAGCTGCCGAGCCGGTTCACGAGGGCCCCGGGTAAACCAGCAGGCAAGATGTCCGCCATCTCCCACAGCGCGATCGAACAGGAAAGGATCGCGGACCTGATCCGTTTGTTGCCGCGCGGCCGGGGATCGATTCTCGATGTCGGGGCACGGGATGGGCGGATCACCCAACTCTTGCCCCGGCACTTTCGTGAGGTGACCGCGCTCGACCTGGAGCGGCCGGCATGGGAATCTCCCGGCATTCGCACAGTGGCCGGCAATGCGTGCAACCTCGATTTCCCCGATGCATCCTTCGACTGCGTGCTCTGTTCAGAGGTTATCGAACACATCCCCGCCGTCGAGCAGGCATGCCGGGAGTTGGCCCGCGTTGCGCGCCACGAGGTCGTCATCGGAGTCCCATTCCGGCAGGATCTCCGTCTGGGACAGATGCGCTGCCGGTCCTGCGGGAAGCTCAGTCCGCCCTACGGGCACGTGAACCGGTTTGACGAGCGGCGCCTGGCGGATCTGTTCCCGGATCTTGTCGCTGTTCAGCACTCCTACGTCGGCGAAACCCGTGAGGCGACCAATCATCTAGCCGTCTGGCTTGCGCGGCTGGCGGGCAATCCCGATGGCCCTTACGATCAGCAGGAACCATGCATTCACTGCGGCGCCAGGCTGGTCCGTCCGGAGCCGCTGGGCCTGACAGCCCGGCTGACGCGAAAAGCCGGCGTCGTGATCGAGCGCGTTCAATCGTCCTGGACCCCGCCGCGCGCACGCTGGATCCATGCCGTGTTTTCCAGGCGCAGTCGCGCCGCCGCGCCAACTGCGATAGGGTGAAGGCGTGCGCCGCCTGATCTTCCTCCCGTGGCTCGCCGCCTTCCTGCACGCGCAGGCGATCGAGCCGCTCCCCTACGTGCGGACGTTCGCCGACACTCTCATCGAAAAAGGTCTTGACCGCCACGGATCGCGGCACACGGCGCTCTGGGCCGGCGTGATCGATACGCAGGGGTTCACCGTGCCGCGTGACGGCGTCCCGCCGCCGGAAGGCGTGCGCCCGAACGACCGCGCGGTGGGCGGCTGCAATCTCTACCACGACGCGGTCACGCTCCAGTTCTTCCCCGTACTTTCGGCCGTCACCGGCGATTCCCGGTACCGGGACGCCGCTCGCGGCTATGTGCGCGATTTCCTGCGCGTGGCGCAGGACCCGGTAACCGGGTTCCTGGCCTGGGGGGAGCACCTCTACTACGATTTCTTCCGTGACGCGCCGGCTGAGGAACGCCGGTCCCACGAGATGCTGGAGTGGACGCCCCCGTGGGGCCTGCTGTGGGACGCCGATCCCGAAGCCACAGCACGCGCGATCGCGGCCATCCGGTATCACTACTACGGCGACGATCCGGCGTTGTGGTTCAACCGCCACGCCTCGTGGGGGCGCGCCGGGTTTCAGGCACCGCGCGGGCAGCCTTGGATCAAGCACACCGGGCTCTACTCGTACTCGTTTCTTTTCCTCCACTCCCGGAGCGGGGAGCCGCTGTGGAGACGCTGGGGTCTCGACACCGGAGCGCTCTACTGGAATTACAGGCTGCCCGCCACGAACCTGACAATGGGCTGCCTCGGTGATCCCCGGCCGGCAACGAAGAATGCTTCGGCAGGCGCCACCCTGCTGGCGTACTGGCTGCTCAAGGCGTGGCGGCTGGCTCCGGAGGAAACGCTGCTGCGCGACCGTGCTGTCGCCCTGCTGCGCGCCTACGACCGGCATTTCTACGACGTGGCGCGGGACGAATACCGCACCGAGGTCGCGCTCGACGGCACTCCTCTGTCGGAGAACACCGTCGCTCCCTGGCATTTCGCCTATGGCAGCGCGAGCATCCTGCCCTACGGCCGGGTCGCGGCATACTTCGCCCGTACTCTCGAAAGCGGCGAGTTCACCTCGATCGCGAAGAAGGTCGCGGCGATCGCCCGGCGCACCCCACTGCCGGAGCGCTTTTCGGTGGAGGGCATTGCGTTCGCTCTTAACCTGTCCCTTGACCTGTACGACCTCACCGCCGAAGACCGGTACATCGAAGATGCCCGCCACTACGCGGGGGTCGCGGTGAAGACGTTCTGGGTGGAACGGGACGGCCGGGGGCTTTTCGTCCGGCAGCCCGGGGACCGCTACTATGAATCGAAGGTAGGCACAGGCGCCCTCGCCGCCGGCCTGCTCCGCCTGCATCTCAAGCAGACTCCAGGCTCTTCCGATCCCGGACTCTACGATTGGACCTTCTGACGATGAACATCCAAAGCTTCCTGGCAGGCCCTCCTCTTGGCGGCGGACCGTCATTCGGACTGCTGGCGCTGCGCGCCGCCGCCGGTCTCGGCCTCATGATCCACGGCATTCCCAAGATCCAGAACCCGTTCGGATGGATGGGTCCGGACGCGGCGACGCCGGGACTGCTGCTCGCACTGGCGGCCGTCTCGGAGTTTCTCGGCGGGATCGGTATTGCGATCGGCCTGTTGACGCGTCCAGCCGCGTTGGGCATCTTGTGCACAATGTGCGTCGCCACCTGGACCCACATCGCCAAAGGCGATCCGTTTGTCGGAGCGGGCTCGTACGAACTGCCGCTCGTCTACGCGTGCATGGGACTGTTCCTGCTCCTGAACGGAGCGGGGCGCTTCTCGCTCGACTCCGTACTGTTCCACAAGGGGTAGACGCATCGGCTCCCGGACGGAAGAACGCGAGGCCTACAACCGGGTTGCTCCGGCGTGGACGGCGCATGTTGCGCCGCTGACTGCGGCGTACGGCCGGCGTCTGCTGAATTGGCTCGATCCGCCAGCCGGGTCCGCGCTCCTCGACGTCGCCTGTGGCGCCGGACACCTCGCGGTCGAGGCGGCCCACCGGGGATGCCGGGCCGCCGGGATCGACCTTTCTGCCGCCATGCTCGACCAGGCGCGGACGTTGGCGGCTCAGGCGGGAACGGGCGGTGCGGTTTCTTTCCAGGAAGCCGATGCGGAAGCTCTCCCCTTCCGGGACGGCTCGTTCCGCTATCTGACCTCGGTCTTTGGCTTGATGTACGTGCCGGCCCCCGCGAGTGCCCTGGCCGAGTTCGGTCGTGTGTTGCGGGACGACGGATGGATGGGTCTCGTGGTTTGGGCGCTGCCCCGGCGCACCGGGTGCCTGCGCGTCACGATGGCCTCTCTCGCCGAGGCGGCGGCGCCTGCGGCTGTCCGCTGGTTGCTGCGCCGGCGCGTTGGGGAAGCTCTGTTGTGGCGTCTCCTGGAAGACCGGATCCCGGGACGCGGGCCTTCTCCCGCACGCTTCGGCCGTCCCGGCAGGATCGAACGCGAACTGGAAGCCGCGGGATTCACCGACATCGCCGTGCAGGAGCACACGGAGATCTGGCGCTACGAGGATTTCGATCACTTCTGGCGCGCATTTCTCCGGGCGACGCCCGCCGCGCCGGTGCATCCGGACCGGGCCCCTCGCGTGCGGCGAATCCTGGCGGCCCGCTGCGAGGAATACCGGGAGAACGGCGCTCTCGCGTTTCCGATGACCGCGCTCGTCGTTAAGGCGCGGCGCAGCGCTGCCCGGCCCGGGTAGTCCGCCAGACCGAACTGTCTCCGCGATAGAAGACGCGGCGGGGCGTGGGAAATCCGGCCAGCCACTCGATCGGCGCCTCAAACTTCCAGCCTTCCGCGGAGCGTTGGATGCGCGTCTCCGCCAACGGAATTCGGCACTGCCGGCCGGAGTCCCCCGCCAGTGTGAACTTTCCCCTGACCATGTCGTATTGGAGGTAGCAGGTGCCGGCGCCGTCCAGCCGCTGGTTGAAGATCAGGTGCAGGACGCGCGGCGGGTCCTCCCGTTCAGGCCAGGGCAGATCGGCCTCCGTGACGCACTCTCCCGGTTCCATCCCGATGTTCGGCGCTTCGTGCCAGCTCTTCAGATCCGCTGTCGCGAAGAGGCGTTTCGTTCCCGCGAACTCGGGGAAAAACCGCACCCGCGCCACAACGCGAAGCCGTTCGCCCTCGCGCTCCACACTGGACAGCAGGCCGTCCAGCGCGCAGGCCGAGTTGACCGCGGTTTCCTCCATCCCCGGGGTTACAGTTCCGGCTCCGCCTGACCCCGAGTCCGCCATAAGAGACAGCCGCCCCGCTGCTTTGTCGAAGCTGACGTAGCAGGCGCCCGCGCCATCGAGGCCGGTGTTCACGAGGAACTGCACGTGCCGTACGGCGCGCGATCCGCCCGTCACCTCAGCCGACAGCGAGTATTCCATCCCTCCTTCGGCAATGGCGCGGACATTCTCCAGGACGGGCGCGGTCTCCTCGGCGGCGAACTGCGCACGGACCGGGGCGGTCGAACGCTCGATCGCGATCTCGGGATTGAACAGCGGCAAGAGCGGCGGCTCAAACGTGAACGACTCTACCGGATCGGAAATGGTCCCGGCCAGCAGATCTTCGAAGTCGGCCGCGCTTTGGGGCAGCGCCGGGAACAGGTAGCCGCCGGACGCCGTCGCGGGCAGGATGCGGACCGGGGCGACGCGGCCGCTGCGATGCCGAACCGTCAGCGACAGCGGCTGCCAGCGGAACAGGAGTCGCATCAGCCGTCCGAACGGAGCCGGCTCCGTTTGGACGCGCCAGCGCTCCAGGCCCTGCGGCGCCTCCACGGCGACCGGCTGTCCCCACCGCGTCCTGAGGACTTCGAGGGGCGTTTCGTCCGCGATAAGCGGTTGTGTGCGGCTCCTCAGCAGGAGGCGCGCGCTGCCGGACGCCGCCAGTTCGTAGTGCTGCAGGAGCGCGAGCATCGTCTGCGGCGTATCGAGGAACAAGGCCCGCCCGTCGACGGCCATCGTCTCCAGTACGATGAAGCGGGGGCGGTCCGGCGACGCGAAGAAGTCCGCCGTGCGCCGGTCGAGCGGTTCGCTGTAGGCCGAGTACAACTGGACTGTCGGGATCGGGTGCCAGGGCAACCTGTCGGCATGAATTTCCGTGATCTCCCAGGGGAGGCTTGTGACACTCCCGCCATCGCGCAGGATCATGGTGCGCCAGGCTGCCGGGAGACGGCGCGGCGCGATTTCGCGCTCCATGCCCGCGACGAGCGTCTCGTGCGTGCCGGCGAGGTCCCACGCCGCCCGGAGCCGGTCCACGCCTGCGGCTCCGGTGAGGTGCCGGAGTGTGCCGTCTGCCGTCACCGGCGGAAAGGAGAGGAACCAGGCGCTATTCGCCAGGGTCAGCAGCGTGCAAAAGCAGCAGACGGCGGCAAGGTGGACCGTATCCCGTTTCCGCGCCGCCGCCAGCAACAGCAACGCGCAAACCGCGGTGGCGTAGCCGAAGAACGCCACTGTATGGCCGTCCTGCCGCATGAAGCCGTGCTTGAACGACAGCGCCAGCGACGGCAGGAACGGCAGAATGGCCATCCGCAGAGGCCGCGAGCCGGCGAGCGACGCCAGCGCGGCCATTGCCGCCGCGGCGAGACCGAGGACACGGGTGTTGCCGGGCAGGCTCATTGCTTCGCCGTAGTAGGCGCTGATGTCCCAGCCCATCCGCAGCCAGTCCAGGAAGTCAGCCGTGCTTGAGAAGTTCCAGATGACCGCTGCCGCGGTGGCGGCGCTCCAGCCCGCGGCGGTCCAAGCCGCCAGCCGCCGCTCCATCACGACGATCAGCCCGAGGATGCTCACGGCAGCCAGTCCGAACGTGATCTTCATAAACAAGCCGGCGCCTGCCAGAACGCCGGCGCACAGCGCCCAGAACCGCCATCCCGGGAGCCCGTAGCGTGCGGTCAGGGCGAACAGGCCCAGGATCGAGATCAGCCCGTACTCCCGCCAGATTCCGAAGCTCAGGAACACGCTGTGTCCCACGGCGAATGCCGCCACGCGCCACAGGTGACCCGCCCGGATCCAGACCGCCAAGGCTGCCACGGCAAGCAGGTGCAGAACGCCTTCCAGCGCCAGGGCGAGCGCCAGATTGTCGCCCACGGCGCGGGGTTCCATCAGGAATCCCAGCGGACCGTACGTGAACCCGATATCCCGGCCGAAGCGCCACTCCGAGCCATGAATCACGTTGAGCGCGTACTGCCAGGAGGGGTCCAGTCCGGGCGTAGCCGTCACATACGTGCCGGGGAAGTTCGCAAACGCGTACCAGGCTAGGACCAGGCAGGCGGCGGCGCGCCGGGTCATACGTTCGTCCGCAACCCCCGCAACCGCGCATCGAGCGCCGCCAGTTCCTCCTGGCGCTGTGCCAACGCCAGCCGCTCGCCTTCCACGAACTGGACGTACGGGGCGATGGCCTCTTCCACGCGCTGGACCGAGCGTTCCGTTTCCCTCGCGAACTGGGAACTCAATCCGCCCATGAGCTGCTCCCGAAGCTGGCTCACGCGACGGCCGAGTTCTTTTTTGGCATTCTGGCGGCGTCTGGGGATCACGAAGAAGCCGACCGTCGCCAGAAGCCCTGCCGCTACGATGCCCGTGACGTCGGCGGCGGTCGTCGTCGCCAGCAGCGATACGAGGGTCCCCAAGCCGACGGCTCCGGCCTCGAGCAGCGCCGCGTTGGCCACGGCCATCTGCGCCGATTCGGCCAGCCGCTTTGCTTCGGCACGGTGATCGTGCGCGTCGAGGGTCTGCTGCGCGGCCTTTCCGACCGTATCGAGGAGCCGCCCACGGTCGTACTCAAAGCCGCCCGCGAGGCGCCCGGCGACGCGTTCGGATTGCTCGGACTTCCGGCTGGCGAGCCGGTCTCGCACCTCCTGCCACTGCTGCAGATCGCTCGACACCAGCCAGTCGATCAGACGTTCCACCCGCGCTTCGATGTCGCGCGGCAGATCGCGCACGACGTGCTCTTCGAAATCCGCCTGAATCCGCTTACGGTTGAGCAGATCGAAAATGCGCCCGGCGCGCACCGTCTCGTCGAAGAAATCGTGGCCGCGCTTCTCGAACTGATGGAGCAGGTTGTCCACGTCGGCCAGGCGCAACTGGAAGCCGCGCGTCATTTCCTGGCGGAAACCCGCGATCTGCGTACGGATCTGCTCCACCGTGGCGACGTCGGCGCGCAGGACTTCCAGCCGCTCTCCGATCACGGCGGCGTAGCGTTCGCACAGCCGCAGCCCGACACCAAGCGGATTGAGCAGCTTCAACCGGAATCGCTCGCGGTCATCGAGCTTCGTCCGCACGTAACCTTCGAGTTCGCCGAAGCCGCTGGCCGCCAGCGCTGGTGCGTCCGAGCGCTCTTTCGCCTGAAGCGCGGCGCGGGCGGATACGGCAAACAGATCGGGGGCGAAGCCGAGCAGCGCGTGAACGTTGTCCCGGACGAACGTGCGGACAGCCTCCCGGTCGGCATCCGTCTCCAGCAGGTCCGCCTTGTTGATCACGATGACGACCTTCTTGCCCCATTCCCGGATGCGCTCGAGGAACTGGTGCTCACTTTCGGTAAACGGCCGGTC
>JADJWL010000027.1 GCA_016716385.1 Bryobacterales bacterium
GCGGATGGATCTGCGCCTGGAGAGCCTTGAGTTCGGCCTGGGACACGAGCCGCCGCAACTCACCGTCGCGCAGGATCTCGATTTGTTCGGCAATCTGCGCCGCCAGGCGCGCCAGGACGTTGAGATCTTCGCTCAGGTAGCGGCGTCCGCCGCGGCGCGCGCCGAGCAGGATGAGATGCGGCTCCTCCTGCGCCAGACGGACCGGCACGATCGCGACAACTCCATGCGGTTCCAACCCCGGAGCCGCGGCCGAAGCCATCGCCGGCGCCACAAGGTTTCGCGGAAGGCTGGACGTCTCCGGCATATCGATGAGATTCGCGGCCATCAATCCGGCCACGAACTGCGACGCCTGAAGCAGGAATGCCGGCTCGTCCGGGGAATCGGCCGCCAACTGGCGGATCCGTTGCGTGGCCAGCTCGGGGTCGGGTTGCCGGAAGACCAACCGTGTCAGCAGGCGTTGTGCTCCCGATCGCACCAGGGCGAAGAGAATCAGCAGAAGACATCCCGCCGCCAGGAGAAGGCCCTGTTGAAATGCGTCGCGGGGCTCCGCCAGCGTCCAGGTGGCCCCGGCGATCAGCAGCACACTGAAGAGCACTGCCAGCAACCCATTCGTGAGAAAGCGGAGGAAAGCATCGAGGAGGACGAAGCGAAAATCCTGCAGCAGCACGAAGAGCGCCAGGGGAATGCCCGCATGATGAAACGCCAGCTCACTTGACCAGGCGTGCTGCGCATGGCCCTCGGCGAAATGGACGAAGGAAACCGCGAAGAGAAACAGCGCCATCGTCGCCAGCAGACGGGGCGTCTCCGAACGTTCTTCGGCGGTCGCCGTCCGCAGAATCCGGACCGAGGCCCATGCCGTCAGGGCGCCGAATCCGACGGTGATCAACGCCAGGGCGATGCGATGCAGGTCGGCGACGTCTGAATACAGCTCGGACAGATGGAGGGAGATGGCGAAAACACTGAGCGCATAGCTGACCTGGGCCATCCGCGGCCATTTCCCCCGCAAGCTGAGGTCGAACAAGACCGCGGGCAGCAGGCTCAACACGGAAAAGCCTAATGCTGCGAAGATCTCGGACCATCGTCCGCTGGTGTCGCGCACGCTGAGCACGGCCAGTGACGCGAGGTTCCACAGGAACGCAAGCGTGGCTGCGACCAGCGGCAGCCGGGCCTGATGGGGCCGGCAGGCCCGGCCCTGGCGCACAAGCAGAACCAGAAAGATGCCAAAGACCAGGACCCCCGCCAAGTGGCCGAGCGTATTGACCAACACCTGGTCCGGATGCTGCCAGAGAGTCCCCATGCCTGCAGCCCTACGGTACGCCGGATGGTAGCCGGCACGCTAGCGCTTCATCGCGGACGGTCTCTAAACGACGTCGAGCGGGACGCATCGGACGGTTAGCGGCCCGGTGGTCAGGCTTCGATCCTGGTCCCAAGGACCGTCAGGAACTGGCGCATCCAGGCGGGATGCGCGGGCCAAGCCGGGGCTGTGACGAGGACGCCATCGGTGTGCGCCTGGTCCATCGCCAGAGCGACGTACGTGCCGCCCGCGGCAGTCACCTCCGGCGCAACCGCCGGGTAGCACGAGCACGACCGCCCTTGCAGCGCGCCCGCCGCGGCCAGCAACTGCGCCGCGTGGCAGATCGCTGCGATGGGCTTTCCGGCAGTGGAGAAGTGCCGGACCATCTCGATCACACGCGGGTTCAGCCGCAGATATTCCGGCGCCCGGCCGCCCGGGAGGACGAGCGCGTCGTAGGTTTCCGGCTGCGCGTCATTGAAGCTCGCATTCAGGTTGAAGTTATGACCGCGTTTCTCTGAGTACGTCTGGTCGCCTTCGAAATCGTGAATGGCGGTGCGGATGTCCTCGCCCGCCTTCTTGTTCGGGCAGACCGCGTGCACGGTATGGCCCGCCATCAGCAGGACCTGGAAGGGAACCATCACTTCGTAGTCTTCGGCGTAATCGCCGGTGATCAGAAGAATCTTCTTGGCCGCCATACGGCTATTGTCGCAACTTGTCGCGAAGCGCGCGGGCGCCAGGATAATCTGGATGGCCTCGCAGAAGGGAGTCGGCCTCGGCGCGGGCAGCGGCCGTCTGGCCCGCTTCGGCGAGCGTGACCGCCAGGTTGAAACGCGCGGGGGCGAATCCCGGATCGAGCGCAACAGCCCTCCGGTAATGATGCAGTGCGCGGACCCGGTCGCCCATGCGCACGAGCAGCGTCGCGAAGTTGTTGTGGACCGCGGCGCGGTCCGGCGCCAGACGCAGCGACTCCTCCCAGTGACGGCGCGCATCCGCGAACTGGTCTGATTGCGCAAGATTGAGCGCCAGGACATCGTGCGCGCCCGCGTCTCGGGGGTCGAGCGCGACGGCGCGCCTGGCGTAGCGCAAGCCTTCCGGACCCTGCGACAGGCTGGCCAGCAGCGCATGAGGCGCGGCAAAGTCCGGGCGTAGCGTCATCGCTTCAAGCGCGGAGTGGCGGGCGCCCGCGGCGTCGCCCGCGGCGGCGAGAGCGGCGGCCAGGTTGTGGTGGGGCTCGGGGAGATCGGGATTCGCCGCGATCGCGCGACGCAGCGCCGCGGCGGCGTCCGCCGGACGCCCAAGCCGCAGCAGCGCTTCGCCCTGCCCGTTCCAGGCTGTGGCGTCGAGCGGGTCGGCCGCGATGGCGCGCGCAAAAGCAGCGACGGCCGCCTGAGGCTGCCCACGAGCGCTTTCGACAAGCCCCAGGCCGCGCCACGCCTGCGATAAGGACGCCTCGCCGTACGCTCGGGCTGCAGCGTCCAACCGGCCCGCGTGCCGTAGCGCCTCGCCAAGTTCGAAGCGGAACTCCTTAGCCGCGTCGGGGAAGCGGCGCAGCGCCCGCTCAAGACGCGCGATGCCCGCCGCGAGATTCGTCTGCTCCTTCACCTGCGCGGCAGCGAGCAGGAGTTCGTCCTCCGGACGCAAGGCGTCAGGCGGCGGATAGTGCAGCGCCACCTCTCCCTGGTACGGGCGGCCCTCGCCCTCAAGCGACGCAGACAGCGTCGCGCGCCAGTCGCGCGCGGCCGGATCGCGGTGGATGAAGTGGTCCGTCAGCAACACGTGCACCGCGTCCTCGGTGCGGCGCAACGGCATGTGGCATCCGGCGCAGCCGGTCCGCGCGTGCATCGGCGTGCGTTCGAGAAAACGCGTGTGACAGCTCGAGCACGCCGCGTCGTAGCGCCCCTGGGACGCCGGTTCGTGCGGATCGTGGCACGTCGTGCACGTCATCGTCCCGCTGGCGGTGAAGCAGGCCGATTTCCGCAGCCGGTAGACCGCGCTCACGACTTCGAACTTCTCCTGCTCGGGCGTGCCTGGAGCATGATCGAAGTGCAGCGCCCAGTCGCGCATCGGCTCCCCTGGACGGTACGACATGACGCCGCGTCCGGGGCGGATCAGTTTGTGCGGCAGCGGGCGGCTGGTGGTTTCGAGGTGGCACTGCATACACACCTCAATCTGACGGTCGCGGCCCAGACTCGCCGGCTGCACGATCAGCGCCTTGGCCGGGGCGCCCCGCCGCGCCGCTTCCACGTGCTTCGCGCCCGGACCGTGGCAGCGCTGGCAGTCGATGCCTTCGGTGAGCCGTCCCTGGATCCGCACGCCGCGCTCGGTTGCATCCTGTCCGAAAAGCTCCGGCGTATACCCGTTGTGGCAGGTGAGGCACTCGTAATCGACCGGACGCCGGAAATCGGCATGCACCGGACGGTCGTATCCCGGCGCCATCGCCCAGAAGCCGCCCTTGTCCGCGTACCAGGCCAGCGGCAGTTGCACCAGACGGCCGTCGGCCGCGCGATGGAGGTAGCTTCGGGCATGATTGCCGGACCCGAGCACATAGTGCACCTCGCGCTCGATTTCGTTGATCCGCCGGCCGTCCTCGTCCTGCCAGCGGCGCATGAAGAATCGCCCGCCGCGCCGCTCCATCGCGTAGTGCCGGTCGGAGGAGGCGTGGTAGAAGGACTGAGGCTCGCGGAAGTCCGCGCCTGCTGTCGCCGGCGTCAGGGCGTACAGGCTGCGGCTCATCGCCGTGGCGGCATAGCGGGCGGCGATCTCCTGGTGGCAAGGCGCGCAGGACTCCGGTGGAGCGTAGTCGGCGGCTGCCAGCGGCCAAAGGATCGCAACCAGCCAGCGGGCGGGAGAGGCCACGGCACAAGGATACTTCAGGGAGCTTTCAGCGTTCAGCTTTCAGCCGTCAGCCTTGATCACCGGAGTTGGTCGCTGATCGCTGAAAGCTGATCGCTGATCCGCCCGGCGGACCATCGGGATGAGAGTTTTCGATGTGTCCGCCCGCGGCGCTTCCGCCCGCGCGGCCAGCTCCTGGTTCAGAATCGAGACAAACTCTTCGATCTGGCGCTGCATTTCGGCCATCTTGGCGCGCATGTTCAGCACGATCTCGACACCGGCAAGATTGACGCCAAGGTCGCGCGTGAGGTGGAGGATCACTTCGAGCAATTCCAGGTCCTCATCCGTATAGAGGCGCGTGTTGCCGTCGCTGCGCGACGGTTTCAGAAGCCCCTCGCGTTCATACAGGCGCAGTGTCTGCGGATGCACGCCGTACTGTTCGGCCACGGCAGAGATCATGTATGCCGCCTTGGATCGTTTGCGCGCCATGGCTAGAGTTGTCTCCACAGATCCGAACGCGGGTCGCCCGGATGCAGCGTGGCCAGTTCGCGCAGCAGTTCCCGGGTCCGTTCATCGTTGGCCTCGGGAGGCTGCACCAGTACTTCGACGATCTGGTCGCCGTGAGCCTTCTTGCGGGCGTTGAAGACGCCCTTCTCGCGCATCCGGAAGCGCTGTCCGCTGCGGGTGCCTGGGGGGACCTTGAGCAACGCCTTGCCGTCGACAGTCGGAACCTCGATCTTGGCGCCCAAGCCCGCCTCCCAGACGGTCACCGGCACGCGGATGCGGATGTCGTCGCCCTCACGCTCGAAGAACGGATGCGGCTCAACGCGGACCGTGATGAACAGGTCACCGGGAGGCGTCCCCATGGTCCCGGCGCTTCCCTTCCCCGCCACGCGCAGCCGCGAACCGTTGGCCGCGCCCGCTGGAATGCGCACTTCCACGGTGTCCGGCCTGGCGATGCGCCCGTCGCCGTGGCAGGCGGCACAGGCGTTCTTCAGCCGCCCGGAACCGCCGCAGCGCGGGCACGTCAGGGTGAAGCGCATCGCTCCCGCCATCTGCGCGACGCTGCCGGAACCCTCGCATTGCGGACACGTCACGGACTGGCCGCCCGCTTGCCCGCTCCCACTGCACACCTGGCAGACGTCGTGCCGGTTGATCGTCAGCCGCTCCTGCGTGCCCCGGATCGCCTTCCAGAAATCGATTGTCAGACCGTACTCCAGGTCCGCGCCGGGCTGCCGCGTCGCTTCCGCGCGCTGCCCGCCGCGGCCGAAGAACTGGCCGAACAGGTCACGGAAACCCGCGCCCTCCGGAGCGCCAGGACCGGCTCCCGGCTGGTTCGCGAAGAAGTCGGTGAAATCGAATCCGGAAAACCCGACGTGCGGGTCGCCCGGCGGCGGTCCCGGGCTGGGAAATCCGTTTTCGGAGTAGAAGCCGTACTGGTCGTACATCTGGCGCTTCTTGGCGTCGCTCAGAATGTCGTAGGCTTCCTGAATCTTCCTGAACTGTTCCTCGGCCGCTTTGTCGCCGGGGTTGAGATCAGGGTGATACTTGCGCGCAAGACGGCGATACGCCTTCCGGATCTCGTCCTGGGACGCTTTCCGTGCGACGTGCAGAGCTTCGTAGTAATCGGATTTCGCCGGCATACGCAACGGTTCGAGCGGGCGCGCTCCCATCTCGCAGGGAGCGCGCCCGCGGGATTACTTCTTGTCGTCTACGTCGACGAACTCGGCGTCGACGATATCGTCCTTCTTCGGTGGTTCGGCGCCGGGCGCTCCGTCACCGGGCTGCGGCCCGGGGGACGACGCCTTGTACATCGCCTCGGCCAGTTTGTGGCTGGCCTGAGTTAGTTTGTCGGTGGCCGCCTGCAGCGCCTCGGTGTCGGTGCCGGCCATCGCCTTGCGGGTCTCTTCGAGCGCCGCTTCGATTGCGGCGGCGTCCTCGGCGCCGATCTTGTCGCGGTGTTCCTTGAGCGTCTTGTCGACGTTGTAGATCATCGCGTCGGCGCGGTTGCGCGCTTCGATCTGCTCCTTCGCCTTGCGGTCGTCGGCGGAGTGCGATTCGGCATCCTTCGCCATCCGGTCGACCTCGTCCTTCGACAGCCCCGAGGAAGACGTGATGGTGATCTTCTGCTCGTTGTTGGTCGCGCGGTCTTTGGCCGTGACGTTCAGAATGCCGTTGGCGTCGATATCGAAGGTCACTTCGATCTGCGGCGTGCCCCGCTGCGCCGGTGGAATCCCAACCAGCGAGAAGACCCCGAGCAGACGGTTGTCCCGCGCCATCGCCCGTTCGCCCTGGAAGACCTTGATTTCGACCGAGGTCTGGTTGTCCGCCGCGGTCGAGAAGATCTCGCTCTTCCGGGTCGGGATGGTGGTGTTGCGCTCGATCAGCTTGGTGAACACGCCGCCCAGCGTCTCGATTCCGAGCGACAGCGGCGTGACGTCGAGCAGGAGCACGTCCTTGACCTCACCGCCGAGGACGCCGCCCTGGACGCCGGCGCCGACGGCGACCACTTCGTCCGGATTGACGCCTTTGTGCGGCTCCTTCAGGAACAGGTCGCGGACGATCTGCTGCACCTTCGGGATGCGGGTCGAGCCGCCGACGAGCACGACCTCGTCGATCTGGTTCGGCGTCACACCGGCATCCTCCATCGCCTGCCGGCAGGGACCGACCGTGCGATTCAGGATGTCCTCCACCATCGACTCGAAACGCGCCCGCGTCAGCTTCATTTGCAGGTGCTTCGGGCCGGTGGCGTCGGCCGAGATAAACGGAAGGTTGATCTCGGTCTCAAGCAGCGTCGACAGCTCCATCTTGGCCTTCTCCGCCGCTTCCTTGAGCCGCTGGAGCGCCATCTGGTCACGCGACAGATCGAGCCCCTGCTCTTTCTTGAACTCGCTGATGATCCAGTCGATGATGCGCTGGTCGATGTTGTCGCCGCCGAGGTGAGTATCGCCGTTGGTCGACTTCACCTCCACCACGCCCTCTCCCACTTCGAGAATCGAGATGTCGAACGTGCCGCCGCCGAAATCGTAGACGGCGATCGTTTCGTTCTTCTTTTTGTCCAGACCGTAGGCGAGCGCTGCGGCCGTCGGCTCGTTGATGATGCGCTTCACCTCAAGCCCGGCGATCCGGCCGGCGTCCTTGGTGGCCTGCCGCTGGGCGTCATTGAAATAGGCCGGAACCGTGATCACGGCTTCCGTCACTTTTTCACCAAGATAGGCCTCGGCCGCTTCCTTCAGCTTGCCGAGAATCATCGCCGAAATCTCCGGCGGTGAGTACTTCTGCCCGGTGATCTGCACGCGGGCGTCGCCGTTGTCGCCGCGGGCGATCTTGTACGGCACCAGCTTCATCTCCTCGGTCACTTCTTCGGCGCGGCGGCCCATGAATCTCTTGATCGAGAAGATCGTGTTTTCCGGGTTGGTGATCGCCTGCCGCTTGGCCACCTGGCCGACCAGCCGCTCCCGCTCTTGGCGAATGCCACCACCGAGGGCGTCGTTCGCGCTCCCTCCTGGTTGGCGATCACGACGGGCTGGCCGCCTTCCATGACCGCGACCACGGAGTTGGTGGTGCCCAAGTCGATTCCGATAATCTTACCCATGCTGCTCAGACTCTCCTTACTTGCGTCGCTCCGGAAACCCGATTTAGTACAACTCCAGTATCAATCTTTAGTCAGTTGTTGTCAACATCCATGAGAGACGCGAGGGAGGAGAGAGCTGCCGCGGGGACGCAGAACGGCCCCCCACCGAAACTAAAAACCACTTATAATCAATTAGTTACAACGAGGGTCAGCGGGATTTTGCGGGAGCGACCGTCTTCTTCTGATCGCCCGCCACGTAGACATAGATCCTGTGCGTCTTGGCATCCACGCGGAGAGTCTCCACCTGCTTCGGCTGCCAGCCCCGGATCTCGAACGAATAGGAACGACGCGCGCCTGCGGCTTCAGATACTTCTCCAGGTTCGGCCGCAGCATCTCGTTGGACTTCGTGAGCAGGAACAGCGTGACGACATCGGCTTCGCTGAGGTCGGTGTCGAGCGCGTTGCCGTGGATGATCGAAGCCTTCTGCGCCAACCCGAGTTCTGCAATTCTGGCCGTGGCCAGCTTCACTAGCGATTCGTTCAGTTCCACACCCACTGCGTTGGCGCCGAACTTGCTTGCCGCGGTGATGACGACCCGGCCATCGCCGCTGCCCAGGTCGTACAACATCTCTCCCTGTTTCAGACCGGCGCTCTTGAGCATTTCGTCAACGACGATTTGCGGCGTGGGGATGAAGGGAGCGAGGTTGCTCTGTTCCAGCAGATTCTGCGCGTGGGAAGGGATTGACGCAAGAAGCAGGACGGCGCTACACCCAACAGTCAGGAAACTCATTGTGACGAGGCGACCCCGGTGCCTTTTTCTAACTTCAATTCTACAATATGCCCGACGATCTCGCTCCAGGCGAACCACAGGTCGCGCGGCCGTGAGATCGTGTACTCCTGCCCCTTGAAGAACCGCACGGCATTGCCGATGGCATCCCGCCAAGGATTGGTCTGCGGGTTGAAATTGTAGTTCATGTAAAAAATCGGATACTCAACCTTGCCGATCTCCTTGAGTGCTTCCTGCGAAACCTGCTGCGCCAGCATCACTTTGGGTCCGGCGAAGATCAGAGCGTCGGGACGCCCGTCGGAAGCCATCTCACGCACGATCAACTCCTGCAGGAATTCCGTATCGGAGTTCTTCCGTCCCAGACGCTGCAGGTCGACCGTCCCAAGGCGGATGGAGTCCAGCGCGTCGCCGAGCGAAGGGAAGTCGATCTGGTCGCCGGTGTCCTGACGGTAGAGGATGCGCTGCTCCTGAATGTTGAACGCGACCACCGAGAAGCGGCCGATCCGCGGCTCGCGGGCGATCCGGCGCAGAATCGAGATCAGCGCGCCAGTATCGATCGGCTGCAAGCTCGACGCGCGTTCGTTCTGGGGAGCGAAGTTCACCAGCACCTTGACGTTCAGCGGATCGCGCTCCTCGCGCTCGATGGGAGGTTCCTCGCGGAAGGGTTCGGGCTCGGTGCCCTCGACCATGCCGGCGGCGATCGCCATCTTCAGATCCTTGTCCTTGGACGGCAGGCTTGCTTCGCTTTGCCAGTAGAAGGAGCACACGCGCTCCGAGCGGTTGCGCATCAGCCAGGCGACATCGTACGTCCCTTCGCCCAGGTCAAACGTTCCCTGGAGGAAGGCTTCGCCCTTCGATCCGTCTTCGATTGCCGGGACGCGGATCCGCTGCGAGAAGTGGACCGGATCCCCGCCGCCGGCTGGACTCACGCGAAACACGATCGTCAGAAGATCCTCGGAGCCGGCCAGTTCGCGAAGCGGCACCGAGACTTCGTAGCCGGCGTGGAACCGCAGGTCGAAACCAAGGACCGGCTTGGACGGAGTCACCTTGCACGGCAGATCCGTGCGCGGATCGCCCGCTTCGAGCACAGCAATGTCTGTGCTGAACAGGCGCGCGCCACCACCGGCGGACTGCATCACCGTCTGGGCTTGCGCGGCCTCAACGAAGAACAAGACAGGAACAAGACAAACCAGATACCCTGACAGATTAATGGCGGCCATCTCCGGGTTCCCGTGCGCTGCCGGACCTGTGCCCGGCTGACTCCAGTATGACTGAAATTCACAGTTGTGCAAACGGGAGATGACGATTTGGCTTCGGGAGAAGAAAGACCCGCCGTCTGGCATCAGAACTGTGGGGCATCGATGATGATTCTGTTGCTGCAGGCGCCTCCGGGCGGCGGCTGGATGCCGGGCATGGAACCCGGCGGCCTGGGCTGGCCCGGGCTGCTGGTGGCGCTGTACTGCCTCGCCGGCCTGATTTCCGGAGCGCTGGCGGCGCAGGCGGCGTTCCGGAGGGGTCTGAATCCCTGGACCGGATTCCTGTGCGGCTTCCTGTTGCCGATTGCCGGCTGGCTGGCCATCTGCTGCCGCAAGACGGGTCCCGTTTCGCCGCGCCCCATCCGGACCGCGCTCGCCTGCGCGGCCTGTGGCGCGATGAACCACCCGGCCGCGAAACGCTGCCTGGACTGCGGCGCAACGCTTGATCCCCGGACTCCCTCGGAGGCAGATCTTGTTTGAACAGGCCGCACGCGCGGCGCGGGCAGTGTTGGACAGTCCCAACATGCCGATGCGCCGTCCGCAGATTCAGGACAACTTCGAAAGCAATATCCCCGGGCTCTACATCGTTGGCGACTTGGCCGGGGCCCCCGTGGTCAAACTGGCGATGGAACAGGGCAACGACGTCGCCGAGCACATCGCCTCGCTCGTTCACGGCAAGCCGCCCGCTCCGATGGACCACGACCTGATCGTCGTCGGAGCGGGCGCCGCCGGACTCAATGCCGCTCTCGTCGCGCAGGACCGCGGCTTGCGCGTGCTCGTGCTGGAGAAGAACAAGATCGCCAACACGATCGAAGACTTCCCTGAGGGCAAGTGGGTCTACGCCGAGCCCGATTCCCGCCCCGCGAAGGGCAAGCTCTGGCTCGACGGCGCCACCAAGGAGGATCTGGTTTCCCGCTGGCATGGCATCGTCCGCGAGAACCGTCTCAACATCCGCACCGAAGAGGGTGTCACCGCGATTGTCCGGAAGAAGGACGGCACGTTCGAGGTGTCGACGCCCAAGGGCGCCTACCGCGCGCGGTACGTTGTCCTGGCCACTGGGCAGCGCGGCACGCCTCGCCGTCTTGGCGTTCCGGGCGAGGATCGCGAACAGGTCTACCACCGCCTCTACAGCCCGCGGCACTACCACGGCAAGAAGATCCTGGTGGTCGGCGGCGGCAATAGTGCGATCGAAGCTGCCGTGACACTGTCCGAACAGAACGACGTCGTTCTGTCCTACCGCGGCAAGGAGTTTGCCCGCGTCTTCAAGGACAACGAGCGCAAGCTCGACGCCGCCGTAGCCGCCGGCCGGATTCGCGTGCTGTTCGAATCCGAGGTGCAGCGGTTCGATGAGAGCGAGGCTGAAGTCAGCGTCGCGGGCGGAATCGAACGCCTTCCCTACGACACGGCGTTCGTCCTCATCGGCGCCGAAGTCCCCGAGCAGTTCCTCCGTTCCCTCGGGATCCGCATGGAAAACGATTGGACGGGCAATCCGCTCGCCGCCGCGGCCCTCGTGCTGGCGACGCTGGTGGGCCTGTGGCTGTTTGGCAGCCTGAAGCTCGGGCTGGCGGGACTATCCCTGGCCGCGGCGGGCGCCGGCGCCTTGCTCTGGCAGGGGATCCGGGGAAGCCGCTTCGCCTGGCTCGGCGTCTCCTTCCTGATCTGCTACACGGTCTACGGCGCCAAACAGGCATCCGGCCACGAATTCTGGCCCTATCGCGGCTGGGGCGCCGACGCCCTCTCGTTCTTTGGCCGGCCGTGGTCGTTCTGGTATACCGTCCTGTACACCGCGCTGATGACGATCTTCGGCGTCCACGCGATGAAGCGCTGGGGGCCTCGACCGGAAGGACTCGTTCCAGATCTGGCGCTACACGTCGCTGCTGAGCTTCCAGTGGTTGTTCTTTTTCCTCGTGCCGGAGTTCCTGTTCCGCTGGGCCGTCGAGTACAAGTGGGTGGGCGAGCTCGCAAGCGATCCCAACTTCGCCAACAACGCCTGGCGGTCGTACGGTATCGTCTACGCCTGGCCGCTGTTCTTCTACACGTTCTTCGGCAACCCGCACCAGATCTGGGCGGTGTGGGGCGTGACTCTGACGTTCGTCCTGATCCCCGTGCTGGTGCTGTTCCACGGCAAGCGGTACTGCTCCTGGATCTGCGGATGCGGCGGGCTCGCCGAGACCCTCGGGGACCGCTGGCGCCACCTGGCCCCGAAGGGCAACGCGTCGATCCGCTGGGAGTGGATGAACCTGGCAGTCCTGCTGGCCGCGGTTTTCATCACCGCCGCTGTCCTGGCTCAGAGCGTCCTCAAGTTCCTCCAGAAGCCTGCCGGGGCGGGACTCGAGTGGTACCACCTGATTGCCGACGTCTGGCTGGTGGGGATTCTGCCGGTCACGCTCTACCCGTTCTTCGGCGGCAAGGTCTGGTGCCGCTACTGGTGCCCGCTCGCCAAGCTGATGCAGATCATGTCCGCGCTATTCACCAAGTTCAAGTCGAGCCGCTTTGCGATCTACTCGAACGACAAGTGCATCGCCTGCGGGGAATGCAGCCGGAACTGCCAGGTGGGCATCAATGTGATGAACTTCGCCATGAAGCAGGAGACGATTGAAAACATCAACTCCTCCTGCATCGGATGCGGGATCTGCGTGACGGTCTGCCCGATGGACGTGCTCTCGTTCCGCGCAGAAGAGCCGGAGAAGGCGCAACTGGTGCGGATCCAGCCCGCGGCGTGATACTGGAGATTCGCCATGGATGAAACGAAGCTGCAGGGGGCCCCGGTTCCCGCGCCGGACGGTCTGCCGGCGGACGTCATCGTCAGCCCCGATACCACCCGGGCCAACCGCATGCCCCCCGGGCAATCGCGGACCAAGAAGTGGCCGGTCCTCGACGCCTACGGACCCCCCGCAGGTCGACCTTGCGACATGGAGGCTTTCCCTATTCGGGCTGACCGCCAGGCAAGTTTCCTGGGACTGGGACAGTTTCCAGAAGCTCCCGCGCACGCGGGTCTTCGCCGACTTCCACTGCGTGACACGCTGGTCGCGCCTCGGCAACCTGTGGGAAGGCGTCTCGACGCGTCATCTGGTGGAACTGGCGGGCGGCGCGCGGCCGGAGGCGTGCTTCGTCGTGGCCCACGGCTATGATCACGGCTTCACGACCAACCTGCCGCTCGACGCATTTCTGGCGGAAGACGCCGTCGTGGCGCTGTTGCACGACGGTGAGCCGATCACCCTCGAACACGGTGGTCCGGCGCGGCTGATTGTGCCGCGGCTCTATGCGTGGAAGTCCGCCAAGTGGTGCTCCGGCTTTGAGCTGATCGCCGAAGACCGCGCCGGGTTCTGGGAAGAGAACGGCTACCACATGCACGGCGACCCCTGGCGCGAAGAGCGCTTCCGCTGACGTGACCCTGCGATTCGGCACGGAGATTTGCCGTGACCTCGACGCAGCGCTGCGGCGGGAATGGCTGGAGACTAATGGGCTCGGCGGCTTCGCATCCTCGACCATCGCCGGTCTCAACACCCGGCGGTACCATGGCCTGCTGGTCGCGGCCACGCGGCCACCGGTGGGCCGGATGCTCCTTCTCGCCAAACTCGACGAGACGCTCGTCTTCGAAGGAAGACGCTTCGACCTCTCGGCCAACCGGTATCCGGGAGTCATCCATCCGCAGGGCCACCGGTACCTGAAGGAGTTCCGTCTCGATCCCTTTCCCGTTTTTGCGTACGAAGTGGAAAGCGTCGCGATTGAGAAGCGCGTGTTCATGGTGCACGGCGAGAATACCGTCGTCGTCGAATACGAGGTCACAGGGGGCGCCGGCTGTACGCTGGAGATCCGCCCGCTGATTGCGTTCCGCGACTACCACGCCCTGACGCGTCGCAACGGCGCGCTCAACCCCGCTGTCGAGTGGCAGCCATACCTGGCGTCTGTCAGGCCGTACGCAGACCTGCCGGCGCTTCACGTCGCGCACAACGCGGCGGGTTTCGAGGCCACCGGCCGCTGGTATGAGAACGTGGAGTACGCCGAAGAAGAACGGCGGGGGCTCGACTACCGGGAAGACCTGTTCAACCCGTGCCTGCTGCGGTTCCACGGCGGCGCGACCGTCATCGCATCGACAGAACCACGCGATATCTCCGAGGCTGCAATCCTGCGCAAGGCCGAGGTCGCGCGCCGCGCCGCGGTCGTTGCCGCGTCGCCCTCGCCCGAACCCATGGTGCGGGCGCTCACGGCGGCGGCGGACCAGTTCATCGTCGAACGGGGCGACCTGAAGACGATCGTTGCCGGATACCCCTGGTTCAGCGACTGGGGCCGCGACACGATGATCGCGCTCCCCGGCCTGACGCTCGTGAACGGACGCGCCGCGGTCGCGCGGAGCATCCTGCTCGGGTTCGCCAAACACCTGGACCGCGGCATGTTGCCGAATCGCTTTCCCGAAGCCGGCGAATCGCCCGAATACAACACCGTCGACGCCACGTTGTGGTTCTTCGAAGCGGTCCGCTCGCTGCTGCACTCCACCGGCGATTTCGGATTTGTCAAAGACCATCTGTACGGCAAGCTTCAGGAGGCGATCCAGTGGCACCTGCGCGGAACCCGCTACGGGATCCGTGCGGATGCTGACGGTCTGCTGGCTGCCGGAGAACCCGGAGTCCAACTCACCTGGATGGACGCCAAGGTAGGCGATTGGGTGGTCACGCCCCGGCACGGCAAACCCGTGGAAATCCAGGCGCTCTGGTACAACGCGCTGCGCATCATGGAAGATCTGGCGGCCCGGTTCGGACACGCCGGACAGGCCGCGGCATACGGCGGCCTCGCAGATGGCGCGCGGGAGAGTTTCAACGCCCGATTCTGGAATCCCCAGGCCGGCTGCCTGTTCGACGTGATCGCGGACACGCACCGCGACGCCTCGGTACGCCCCAATCAGGTGTTCGCCGTGAGCCTGCACCACACGATGCTCGCGCCGGAGCGAGCGCGCCAGGTCGTCGAAACGGTCCGGCGCGAGCTATGGACGCCCCTCGGCCTGCGCAGCCTGTCGCCGCGGGACCCCGCCTACCGGCCGCGCTACGAGGGCGGCGTGATGGAACGCGACTCGGCGTATCACCAGGGGACTGTGTGGCCGTGGCTCCTCGGTCCATTCATCTCCGCCTGCGTCAAGGTCTATGGAGACCCCGCCCGGAAAGAGGCCGCGGGCTGGCTCGCACATCTGCACGAGCACTTGTCCGTCGCCGGGCTGGGCCAGATTTCGGAGATCGCTGACGCCGAGCCTCCCCACGAACCACGCGGCTGCATCGCCCAGGCATGGAGCGTCGCCGAATGGCTCCGCGCCGCAGTGGAGGATTGTGGCGGGTTGCAGCGTCTGGCCAATTGGTCCGACACTAGCTAGGGTATGGAGCAGGTAAACCTGGCCGAATTCGACGCTGAATGCCTCCGCCTCCTCGAGCGGGTGCACAGCAGGCGAGAGCCCCTGCAAATCATGGCGGATGGAAAGCCGTTGGCGGTTGTCTATCCGCCCCCGAAGGAGACTTTCGGAGCGCTCCGGTCCACGTTGACGGGTCCGGTTGGCGATCTTGTTGAGCCCGCTGCCACCGATGATTGGGAGGCGCTCCAGTGAGTCGCGCAATTCCCGATATACTGAATTCCCAATGGTGCTCTGGTTGCTCCTGCTGCCCGCGCTGTGCTTTGCCCAGCCCAACACGCTACCCCCCGAAGAGAAGGCCGCCGGTTTCGAGTTGATCTTCAGCGGCAACGACCTCTACGGGTGGGATGCGCCGGCGGGAAATTGGGCAGCCGAGCAGGGCGCGTTAGCCCGCGTCGCGCCGCGGGGCGGCATCACCTACACCCGCTTCAAGATCCCGGACGATTTCGAACTGCGTTTCGAGTGGAATGTTGCGCCGGGCAGCAACAGCGGCGTCTACTACCGCCCCGGCCAGTACGAATACCAGGTGCTTGACAACCAGCGGCATCGCGACGGCCGCTTTCCGGACCGCTCCGCCGCGTCTCTCTACTACTTCGCCGCGCCCTCGCGCGACGCGACCCGCCCGGTGGGCGAATGGAATACGGGCCGCATCGTCTGCCAGGGGACACGCATCGAGCACTGGCTCAACGAAGAGAAGGTCATCGATCTCGATTATTCCGACCCGAAATGGAAGGACGCCATCGGCCGCCTGCGCGAGCGTGGCGCCGATCTCGAGGCGCGCGGGCGATATCTCCACTTGCAGGATCACGGAGACCCGGTCTGGTACCGCAGCCTGCGCTTGCGCCGCCTCAGGCGGTGATCGCGGGCAGTGATAGAGTATCGCCCATGACCCGACGCGACTTCTTCCACGCGGCCATGGGAACCGCCACCGCCGGCATCGCCGCCCTCACCGGGCCCGAGGGACTCCTGGCCCAGGCACGCGAGAAAGCCCGCCAGTACAACCTGAAAATCACCGATCTCAAGACCTTCGTCATCGACGCCAACAACAAGAACTACGTGTTCGTGAAGATCTACACGAACCAGGGCATCACGGGACTCGGCGAAGGCTCGGTCACCAGCAAGGCGGCGACGATGAAGGCGGCCATCGAGGAGCATCACCGCTACCTCGTCGGGCAGGATCCCACCGACATCGAAATGCACTGGCAGGCCATGTACCGCTGGCCGCGCTGGCGTTGAGGACCCATCCTCAACTCGGCGATCTCGGCCGTCGAGATCGCGCTGTGGGACATTCTCGGGCAGGCGCTCGGGCAGCCGGTCTGGGTGCTGCTCGGAGGCAAGGCGCGGCATCGCGTCCAGATGTACGTCCACGCGGGCGGACGCACGCCGCAGGAGTACGCCGAAAACTGGCTCCGGAAGAAGCAGGAGGGCTGGACCGCATGCAAAGGCGGCTTCGTCACCACGCGCAACGACGTGATCGAGCCGCGCCGCTCGGTCAGCGAAGGCATCGCCAACCTGAAGGCCGTCCGGGAAGCCGTCGGCGACGACTTCGACATCTGCATCGACGTCCACGGCAAGTGCACACCCACCATGGCCGTCGAGTTCTGCGCGCGCGCTGAGGAGTACCGCCCGTTCTTCGTCGAGGAAGCGACACAGATCGAAGATCTGGACGAGCTGGCGCACCTGCGTTCGAAGACGCGTATCCCGCTGGCCACGGGCGAGCGGCTGTTCACCAAGTACGGCTTCTCCCAGATCTGCGCCAGACACCTGGTGGACTACATCCAGCCCGACGTGGTTCACTGCGGCGGCATTCTGGAGATGAAGAAGATCGCCACCATCGCCGAGGCGTTCCGCGTCGAGCTGGCGCCGCACAACCCGCAAAGCGAGGTCAGCACACTGGCGTCGCTGCACGTCGACTTCGCGACGCCGAACTTCGCCATTCAGGAGATCACCTCTCCAGCCGAGGGCTATTGGAAGGATCTGTTCTACGGAGGCGCGGCGCGTTACGAAAAGGGCTTTGCTCTTCCGCCCGACCGCCCCGGTCTGGGGGTGGATCTCGATGAGAAACTTGCGGCACAGCGTCCGTACAAGCCCGCCACGCGGCAGCCGCTTCGGTTTCCCGACGGCGGAATCGCCGACCATTGATCCGGGTCTACCGGCCCAAACGCACGGATTCGAAGAAGTCCGGCTTGCCGATCTGGCCGCCCTTGAACACGATCTCCATGCCGTCGAACGGCCCGTCCGAACAGGCACGACAGAGAGGGGAACCGGGCGCGACAGGCTGCACCGGAGTCACGGCGTAAATATCGAGCTGCTGGCCGGCGTGTCCGGACGTATCTCCCCCGGCGACCACGGCGCGGCGCAAGCCAGACTGCACGAGCACTTCGCGCAGGATGCGTCCAGTAGCGGCCCCGAGGCGGTCCCCCAGTCCGGCGCGGCCGCGAATCACCGCCGGGTCTTCGGGTCCAAGGGCGCTGTAGAGAATCACGCTGCGCCCTTCTCCAAGCGCCCGCAGCGCCTCGTCGATCACGGCTGTCCCGGAACCCTCGGCAAGTGCCGCCGCGTCCAGGCGGATCCCCGTCCAGCCGTGCGCCAGCGCCCACCGGATCTGCTCCTCGGTCTGCGGTGAGCAACTGCCCGACGCGGCAACGAGCCTGTCCACCGCGCCCGCGTCCTTCCGCACTTCAGCCGGCGGCAGCAGTCCGGCGCGCCGCCAGTAGGCGACCAGAGCGTACTCCAGACCGGACGAGCCGGCCGCAAACAGCCCCCCGTCGGATTGCGTCCAGACAATTTCGCCCACCCGTTCGAGAGACTCCTGGTCCAGCGTGTCGAACAGGACAACCCCGGCGCTCTCGGTATCCAGCGCGTCGCCGCGGACGATCGCGTGCAAATCGTGCAGGCGGACGTCGAAATGCGCCTGCGCGGCCAGCACGCGACGCAGATCGCTCTCGTTCATCGGCGTCACCGGATGCCGGCTCATGGTCGGATGCCGGTCGAGACGGTGAGTCTCCCCCTTCATCGTGGCGAAGAGATTGCCGAACACGACGTAGCGGCCCAGCGCGGGGGCGCCCACCACCAGCGGTGTCCAGCGCTTGCGGTACACCTGGCGGCCGAGTTCGATGGCGCACCCGATGTTGCCCACGTCCGGACCGCTATCGAAGGTGGAGCAGACTTTGTAGTGGCAGAGACGGCCGCCGAGCGACCGCAGCTTCTCGAACACCGGTGGCAGGTGATGCACCATCCAGTTCGGGCCCTGGCTGCGGCTCACGCCGGCTACGCCAACGGCGCGGAACTCGCGGAACCGGTCCAGATGGCGGATCGCCGCGGCGCTCAGAAACAGCACCGTCGGCAGGCCGCTGAACGCCAGAACTTCGGCCGCGTCGGTCGACCCGGTGAAGTCGTCGCCGTAGAACGTGAGAACGATACCGTCCGGAAGGCTGCTCATCCGCCGAACCTCGCGATCGCATCGCGCAGTTCCTGGTGCAGCCCCGCGGCTTCATCGAGCGGGACGCCCGCCAGCGCGGCCTCCCACGATTGACGGATGCTGGCGACGCCGCCCGCCGCGCCCCCCGGATGCGCCAGGATGCCGCCCCCGCAGGCGTGGATCAGATCGGCGCTGCCGAGAGCACGGAAGGTGTCGTGCGCGAGGCCCGCCCACTGCCCGGAGGAGAACACCGGCATCGCTTCGCATCCGCGTCCGGGGCCGTCGAACATCGGTGTGAGGCACGCGCGTGCCGAGGCGATCACGGATTCATCCGGTTCGCAGAACTTGCTGCGCAATCCGTTCACGTGCATGTGGTCGGCGCCCGCCAGCCGCCAGACCTTCTGATACGCCACGTAGCTCATCCCAATCGCCGGCGAACGGCTGTACATGCCCCACCCGTTGCGGTGCGCGTGCACCGGCAGCGCGGCTGAGCGCCGCAGCGCCGTCAGACCCGCCAGACCGATGCTGTTCAAGCTCACCATCACGCACGTGCCGCCGAGCCCCGTGACCAGGTCGTGGCGGCGCCGCATCTCGTCAATCTCGCCCGTCAGGTTAAACGCGTACATCACCTTCTTGCCCGTGCGGTCGGCGTGCCGCTGGATCGCGCGCATCACGGCTTCGGCGCGCGCCGCGAACGGGCAGGCGGGACCGTCGGCCTGAAGCTCGTCGTCCTTGATGAAGTCGATGCCGGCTTCGGCGAGAGAGGTCACCAGCGCGGCGGTCTCCTCCGGCGACAGTCCGACACTTGGCTTCACGATGGTTCCAACCAGAGGCAGGCGCTCGACTCCCGCCAGCCGCCTTGTCCCGGCGACACCGAAGCCCGGCCCGGGGTAAGCATCCCGAAACGCTTCCGGCAGGCGGATGTCGTCGAGGCGCAGTCCCGAGAATTGCTTCAGCTCAAACAGGTTCCCGGCCACGGTCGCCATCAGGTTGGGCAGCGACGGACCGAGGTTGCCGAGGGGCCAGGAAAGCGTCACACGCGCCCTCCGGTAGACGGGCGAGCCCGCGCCCTTCGGGACGCCGGCGTACGGAAGCGATGGCGTCGCTGCGGGCGCCAGTTCCTCGCAGCGCTCCACGCGCGCCGCGGCGCGCGCACGCAACTCCGGTGTCTCCCCGGGAATCGCGACAAACGTTCCGGACGACTGCTCTCCGGCCATCGCCTCGGCCGCCTCGGCGGGCGGCCACGCGGTTTCAATCCAGTAGTCGGCTTCGATACGCTCAGGCATGTCGGAGCACCGGCTTCACCACCCGCCCGTGTACGTCCGTCAAGCGGAAATGCCGGCCCTGGAACTTGAACGTCAGCCGGGTGTGATCGATGCCCAAACAGTGTAACAGCGTCGCTTGCAGATCGTGGACGTGAACCGGGTCGGCCGTGATGTTGTAGCCGTAGTCGTCTGTCTCGCCGATTGACAAACCAGGCTGGATGCCGCCGCCGGCCATCCACATCGTGAAGCAGCGCGGATGGTGGTCGCGGCCGTAGTCATCGGCGGTGAGCCTCCCCTGGCAATAGACCGTGCGTCCGAATTCTCCGCCCCAGACGACCAGCGTCTCGTCCAGCAGGCCGCGCTGCTTGAGGTCGCGGATCAGCGCGGCCGACGCCTGGTCGGTCTCGCGGCAGCGCTGCGGCAAGCCCTTCGTGAGACCGCCGTGGTGATCCCAGTCGCGGTGATAGAGCTGGATGAACCGTACGCCGCGCTCTGCCAGGCGGCGGGCGAGCAGGCAGTTGTAGGCGTAAGAGCCGGGCTTGGTGGCGTCCGGACCGTAGAGATCCAGCACGTGCTGCGGCTCCTTCGACAGATCGGTCAGCTCCGGGACCGAGCTTTGCATCCGGAACGCCATCTCGTATTGCGCGATGCGGGTCTCGACCTCGGAGTCGCCGGAGGCGGCGTGCTTCATCCGGTTCAACTCCCCGAGCGCGTCCAGGTAGACGCGGCGGTTTGCCTGCGGGAACCCCGGCGGGTCGTTCAGGTACAGCACCGGATCTCCCACCGAACGGAACTTCACACCCTGGTAGCGCGTCGGCAGGAAGCCGCTGCCCCACAACCGGTCGTAGAGCGGCTGGCCGCCGCCTCCGCCGCCGGGCGAGATCATCACGACAAACCCGGGCAGGTCTTCGGTCTCGGCGCCGAGCCCGTACACGACCCACGACCCCATGCTCGGCCGCCCGGCGATCTGCGAACCGGTCTGGAAGAAGGTCACGGCCGGATCATGGTTGATGGCCTCGGTGTGCATCGACTTGATGAAGCACAGCTCGTCGGCGAGGGCCGCCGTATGCGGCAGCAGTTCGCTCACCCAGGCGCCGGACTGCCCGTGTCGCGCGAATGCGTATTTCGACGGCACGATGGGAAAGCTCGACTGAGTGGCTGACATCTGCGTCAGCCGTTGCCCCTGCCGCACGGAGTCCGGCAGATCTTTGCCTTGGAACTCGACCAGGCGGGGCTTGTAATCGAACAGCTCCATCTGGGAGGGGCCGCCGGACTGGAAGAGATAGATCACCCGCTTGGCGGATGGCTTGTGATGCGGCAGGGCGGCTGCCTCGGCATCCTGCTTCAGCAACGACGCCAGCGCGGCCATACCGATGCCCGTGGCGCCGCGGCCAAAAAAGTGGCGGCGGGTCATCGCGAGGCGGATTGCGTCACTCCTTGGTGATGGCTTCATCGAGGTTTAGCAGCAGGCTGGCGACTCCGGTGTACGCCGCCAGTTCTCTTGGGTCCAGTTTGCGATCGCGCCGGGATTCGCCCTGCGCGAGGTAGCGCTCCGCCTCGCGCCGGTTCGATCGATAGAACTCGTGGAAGCGCCGCCACGCGGATTCGAGCACCTCGATCTCGCGCGCCTGCGCGGGACGGGCCAGCACGGCGCGGTACGCCCACCCCATCCGCTCCCCGGGCGACGCGCCGCCCTCCCGCATCATGCGCTCGGCCAGCTTCCGCGCCGCCTCGACGTAGGTGACGTCGTTCATGAGATTTAGGGCCTGCAGCGGCGTATTCGTGCGCGACTCCCGCACCACGCACACCTCGCGGCTCGGCGAGTCGAAGTTGACCATCGCCGGGGGCGCTACCGTGCGCTTCCAATAGGTGTACAGACTCCGCCGGTACAGCCCTTCGCCGGAATCGGGCGTGTAGCCCTTGCCCCCGTGCAACTCCTGCCAGAGGCCTTCTGGCTGATAGGGTTTCACGGATGGCCCGCCGGTCTGTTCGACCAGCAGTCCCGACACCGCCAGCGCCTGGTCGCGAATCATCTCCGGAGACAGCCGCAACCGCGGTCCGCGCCCAAGGAGGCGGTTCTCGGGGTCCTTCTCCAGCAGCGCGGGAGAAACCGCCGACGCCTGCCGGTAGGTGGCGCTCGTGACGATCGTCTTGAGGATGTGCCTGACGTCCCAGCCGCTCTCCATGAATTCGACCGCGAGCCAGTCGAGCAGGTCCGCGTGCACCGGCCATTCGCCCTGCGAGCCGAAGTCCTCAACGGTCTTGACCAGTCCCGTGCCGAACAGCATCTGCCAGAAGCGGTTCACGGCCACGCGCGCGGTTAGCGGGTTGCGGCGGTCGACCAGCCACCTGGCGAGCCCCAGCCGGTTGCGCGGCCAGTCCGCGGCCAGCGGCGGCAGGACTGCCGGCACACCGGGCTCCACCTTGTCTCCCTGCGCGTCGTAGGCGCCGCGCTTCAGCAGGAACGTCTCACGCGGTTCGTCCCGCTCGGCCATCACCATCACGGTCGGAATCTGGTCGTGGTACAGCTTCCGTTGCGCCTCGGCGAGCGCAAGCCGGGCGCGAAGAAGCCGGATGTCCTTCGGCGCGCCACGGTCGAGGAAGCACATCCGGAGCTTGTCCGCCTGGACAGCGCTGCGCTGCGCCGCCGGCCGAGCGGCAATCTCGCGCACCGGGTCGAGCAGCGCCAGCACCGCAGCTTCCGCCGGCGCCAGCGCGCGGTTGTAGACACGCACGTCGTCAATCGCCCCGGTGAACCGCAGGCCGCCGCCGGCCCCGATTCGGAACGGTTCCTTGCTGTCGATGGGCCAGATGCACTGGTCGAACAGCACCTTGAGCTTGCGCGGCTTGCCGTTCACGTACAGCCGCACGCCGGCCGCCTTCATGCTGCCGTCGTAGGTGGCTGCCACGTGCTGCCATTCGCCCAACGGCAGTGCTTCCTCTGTTTCGACGCGCATGCCGAGGTCGGTCCAGCGAAAGATCACATGCAGCCGCAGCTTGCCCTCGATCAGATAGAGCGCATGACCCTGTCCTTCGAAGTAGTCCTCCGCCCGGGACAGAATGGCGCCGTTGGCTGACTCCGGCTTGATCCAGGCGGCGAAAGTGAACGGGTCACGGTAATTGAAGCGCCCTACCTCCGCGCCCCCGAGAACGAAGTCCTTGCCGTCGAACTGCCGGGCTTTGTTCAATTGGAAGGGCCCGTCGAGGGGATCGTGAAAGACGAGACCCTCGCCAATGTTCCAGTCGAGCGGCTTGCCGGAGGCGATCTTCCGCTCCCACGCCCGTTGCGCCCGTTCCAACTCCGGCTGCCGGCTTTCGAGCTCGTGCCGCAGCCCGGCGACGCGCGCGTCGTAGTCCGCCAGCTTTCGTTCCTGCTCCGGCAAAGGCGCCTTGATGTACGGCTCTTCGTTGCCGAAGTTGTACACGAACCCCTTCTCCGGCAGGTTGTTGAAGAAGGCGAAGAGCTGGTAGAACTCCTTCTGCGTGAAGGGATCGTACTTGTGGTCGTGGCAGCGCGCGCAACCGAGCGTGAGCCCGAGCCAGACGGTGGAGGTGGTCTCGGCCCGGTCCGCGACATACTCCACGCGGAACTCCTCGTCCACGATGCCGCCCTCGGCGCTCGTGCGGTGGTTGCGGTGGAAGCCCGTGGCGACGATCTGCGATGTCGTGGCGTCCGGCAGCAGGTCGCCTGCAATCTGTTCGACCGTGAACCGGTCGAACGGCATGTTCGTGCGGAACGCGTCGATCACCCAGTCCCGCCAGCGCCACATGTCGCGGACACCGTCGCTCTGATACCCGTTGGTATCGGCGTAACGGGCGGCCTCGAGCCAGCGGATGGCCATGCGCTCGGCGTACCGTAGGGAAGCCAGCAACCGGTCCACGGTCTTGTCGTACGCATCGGGCGCGGAATCGCCCAGAAACGCCGCAACCTCATCCGGCGCCGGCGGCAGACCCGTCAGGTCGAACGAGACACGGCGCAGCAGGGTCGTGCGGTCCGCTTCCGGCGAAGGCGGCAAGCCCGCGGCCTCGAGTCTCGCCAGCACAAACGCATCGATCGGGTTGCGGATCCAACCGGACAAACGCGTCGCGGGCCGGCGGGGAGACTCCGGCGCGAGGAACGCCCAGTGCGCCTCGTAGCGCGCCCCCTGCCGGATCCACTCGCGGATGAGAGAGCCATCGCGCTCGCTCAGCGGCGCGTGTCCCGCGTACGCCGGAGGCATCCGCAGCGCCGGCTTGTCCGAAACGATGCGCTTGTACACTTCGCTGCGCTCGGGATCCCCTGGCACGATGCCGGCGCGGCCCTTCCCGAGATCGGACTTGGCCGCCTGTTCCAGGTCGAGGCGAAGCGCACTCTTGCGATTGGCTTGGTCCGGACCGTGACAGGCGAAGCACCGGTCGGAGAAGATCGGCCGGATGTCCCGGTTGAAGCGGATCGTCTCGTCGGCACACCCCGGCCACGCGAGGAACAAGCCAAGAGCCGTGAGTTGCCGTCGGGACAGCGCCAATCTTCTGAGTATATCAGCGGAAATTCAGCGAAAACGGGGGCAACTCGCGTCCCTCGACCGTGATTTCGAGCGGCGCGGCACCGCGCTCCAGCATTGCTTTGGGCAGCAGCAGATTGATCTGGTCAAGGCCGGGGTAGATTCCCTGCGGTCCGGCATAGAGGACCTTCGCGGCGTGTCCCTGAATGGTGGCGGTGACCGTCTCCAGACTGGAACGCCCGCGGATGCCGGTACCGAACAGCAGCAGGTAGGCGTCCTCGCCGGGCTGGCCCAACTCGACGAAGGCCGCGACGCAACTGCCCGGCGTCGCGCCGCAGAGGTAGACAGGGGTCGTCTGCACATGGCCCGCATCGTTGTAGCGCTGGAGCAGCGCGGCTGGGACTCCCTTGCCGTCCGCGTTGGCCGTGAAGATGCCCGGTGCGGTGCCTGCAACGGTCAGCAAGGAGCGCGCCACAGGCTGGCCCTCGCGCTCGATCGTCACGATGGCGCGGCCGAGCGCGGTTTCGGCGGGAATCAACAGGTTCACCTGCGTCGGGGACGCGTAGAACAGGCGTGCGACCCGCGTGAATCCGGCGCCGTCAGTGATGGTGGCCCGCGCGCCGCCAAGGACCGGAACCGGTTCGGTCCCGGCGATCGCTTCGACGCGTTCAGCGAGTGAGAGTCCAAAGACGGTCGCGACGGATTCCGGCGCCACGGCAGCGCCCTCATAGCTGGCTGCGGACACGAGCCTCGCCTGGGACACCGGGAACGGGCAGGCCCGTCCCGGATCTGCGAACACGCCGAAATTCACCACCATCGCCATTTCGGCGAACACCCGCGCGGGCTCGGCCGGACTTTCGTAGCGGGAGGGCTGAACCCAGGCGCTTCCGGCGGGTGGGCAGTCGAGCGGCCCGCAGTCGAGACTCACCGGCGTCTCAGGGAAGTACAGTGTCTGGATCAGCTCGTCGCTCCAGCCCGGATCCAACTCGTAGAGCGAAAGGAAGTTCTCGCCGTTGGTGACCGTCTTGACGTCCTTGCAGCCCCCGTCGTCGGTGAATCCGTCGCCGGTCGAATCGAACGGACACCGGACAGGCACCTCGACCTCGCGGGTCCCGTGGACATTGATTCCGGTGACCGAGACCTGTTCGGTGCAGTCCTTGTCGTTGTAGAGCGTGCAGTTGGGCGGGGAGAACAGGGGATGGTCGGTACAACTGTTCCACTCGAGCCAGCCGTCGCGGCAGACGTTGCTGCAATTGCCGTTGTTGTCGCACATCCGCTGATCGCGGCACCAGCCCTGGAACTGGTTCGAATCGCGCTTGACACCGAAGTTCGACGTCACACCCCAGTTGCCGAATGGTGCGCTATGAACGGGATGGGGGCATTCGGCGTTGACGTTGCGAATTGCCCGGCGGGCCCGATTCAGCCCGGCAACGGAGAGCCGGCAGACTTGGGCTTCGGCGACGGAACAGAGCAGGAACCCGACCATCAGCCAGCGCAGGAGAGCAGCGCTAACTCGCTTTGAGTACATCGTCAACGGTTTCCGGATGCCTGGCGATCGCGGCCTGGGGCTGGGGCCATTGGTGCGAACGGGGAGGGTCGAACTCCCAAGCCCTTTCGGGCGCCAGATCCTAAGTCTGGTGCGTCTGCCAATTCCGCCACGTTCGCTCGTTCCGATTATACGCCGGGATACAGCGGCGAATGCTTCATCGACTTCGGCCGCAACGCCAGCCGCCCACCCTTGACCCAGGCCTCGCCGCGCGGCGCCAGGTGCTCGACCAGACGGCTCCGCCAAGTCCGCAATTCGGCCTCGTGCCCCGTACTCGACGCCAGGTCGTGGACCTCGCCCGGATCTTCCGACAGGTGGAACAACTGCTCCTGGCCGTCCGGCGCGTGGAAGATGTACTTCCACTTCCCGTCCGTCATCGCGCTCCAGTGATTGCTCTCGGCGTAGGTCACGTCGTGCTCGAGGTCGATCCACTTCCGCCAGTCCGCCGGACGCCTCAGCAGGCTGAGCATGCTCCGGCCGTCCATGCCTTCGCCCCGGGACGAACCCGCCGCGTCGAGGAAGGTCGGCAGAATGTCGCGGATCTCGACCGGCTCTGGACGCACCGTGCCGCGCGCCGCGTCATGCAGGCCTTTCGGCAGACGCATCAGCATCGGGATGTGCGCCGACGCCTCGTAGGCGTACGACTTCCGCCAGAGATGATGATCGCCCGTCATGTCGCCATGGTCGGAGGTGAAAAGAATGAGAGTCTCCTCCATCCAGCCACGCCGCTCCAGCATTTCCAGAATGCGCCCGATCTGCTCGTCGATGAAGCTCACCGATCCGTAGTAGCCCTGCCGCGAGTGGCGCACCTGCGCCGCGCCGAGGTCGCCGTGCCACAGTTCCGGGCGGTCGTCGCTGCGCGGGCGATACTTCTCTGCCCATCTGCCGATCGATGCCGCCGGAAGCGCGGCGTCTTCGTAGCGCTTCATCCAGCGTCCGGGCGGATCGTACGGGCTGTGCGGGCGGGCGAACGATACCTTCAGGAAGAATGGCTCGGAACGCTGGTACTGTTCGAGGAAGCTGACGGCGGCGTCGGCCGTCCAGCGCGTGGGATGGAGCTCTTCGGGAAGCGCGTATTCGCGGGCGCGGTGGTCGTTGAAGCTGATGCCCGTCACGTCGGGATCGAGCATCGGCGCCTTCGACCAGAACCAGGCGCGGTAATCGGAGCGAAACTCGGGCGATTCCTGCCGCGACGATTCGTCCAGCAGCAGCCGGTGGAAGCCGCGCGCGTTGCGCTGCGGGTGCCAGTGCATCTTGCCGATACCCGTCGTGTAGTAGCCGGCTTCAGCCATCGCCGACGGCATTTCCACCGGGTACTTGCGCCCGACGCGCGAATAGCCGAGCAGCCCGTGGCGCCAGGGTCCGAGCCCGGTGAGCAGGCTGGCGCGTGCGGGTGTGCAGGTGGGAGTCGTCGAGTAAGCGCAGGAGAAGCGGACGCCCTCGTTCGCCAGCCGGTCCAGGTGAGGCGTGTGGAGCACGCGATTTCCCGACGCGCCGACGCAGTCGCCCCGCTGCTGGTCGGTCATCAGAAACAGGACGTTCGGTTTCCGCGTGGCCTGGGCCGCCGCCGGACGGGCCAGCGCCGCTGCCGCCGCGCCCATCACGAAATGGCGTCGGTGCATACGCTCTCCTAGTTGATCAGACCGCGCACGATGAACTCGGCCAGCATCCCGCGGGTCAATTCCTGATCCGGGCAATACCGGTCCACGGCGCAGCCGCGCGTAATTCCTAATTCCCGCATCCGCTGGATGTGGCGGAACTCCGGCGCCGAGGCGGGAACGTCGGTGAAGAACGGCGTCTCGGGGAACGGGAACACGTCGTTGACGAACAGCGGCTGCATCTTGGACCGGATGATGAACACCGCCACCTGGCGCCGCGTCGTGGGCGCGGTGGGACAAAAGACGCCGGCGCCGCAACCGGCCGTGATGTTCAGTTCCCGCAGCTTCTGCACGTACTTGAACGAGTAACGGTCCGCGGGCACGTCGGTGAAGTAAGGTGTCTGCGGATATGTGAAATCTTCGCCGAAGAGGCCGCGGATGATGAACACGGCCACGTCCTCGCGCGAAGCCGTGTTCTCCGGGCAGAACTCGGTTGCGCTGCAGCCGAGCGTGATGCCCCAGAGCTTCATGATATTGACGTTGTTGTAGTAGTAAATGTCCGGATTCACGTCGGTGAACGTGGGTGTGGTCTGGCGCGGGAAGTACGCGATGCGGTTCACGTAGAGATTCTGCCCGTCGGGGCGGTTCTGCGACACCTGTCCGGTGGCCCACAGGCCACCTTCCACCGGATCGATGTCGGCGCCGTTATAGTCCCCCCAGCGGGCGCTGACGCCGTTGGTGCTGAGATCGAAGAAGCCCAAACCCTCGCCGATATCGACCATGCCGGGGAACCCCAGCGTGCCGTCGGGCTTCGTCGTCGTTCCGGCGATGAGCTTGTTGGGCAGAGCGTTCTCGTTTGGCCCGAGCGATGCCGGTATGTCGAAAGCGGGGAACAGGAAATTTCCGTTGATCCAGCGCGCCTGGAGCGATACCTTGCCGCCGTTCTTCAGATCCATGCGCGTATAGGCAACCGTGGACGACTCGTCCTGGTAGCCGACGTTCTGCGTCACGTAAAGGAAGCCGTCGCGGATGATCGACCGCAACACGCGGGAATCGCCCGGATCGAGCTGGATGTGCGTCCCGGCCTGCGGAACCCGCTGCGGGTAATCGTAGGTCCAGACGCCAGAGACTGTCGTGCGGACGGCCACCGGGTCGGTCTCGCGATTGTCGATGCGCCACAGCGTGAGATAGGTCGCCAGCGCCCTGTCGGCGGCGTTGATGAGAAATCCGCCGTCGGGATTGCGCCGGATCCGTCCGCGCGGGCGCGGCGGCTGCAGCGTGGAAACGGTCGTCTGGTCCTCGTTCTTCAGATTGATGATGTCGCGGTAGCTGAGCGTGGTCGTGGCGGTATTGTAGAGATCCGCTTTCCGGATGATCCGGACGCGGGCATACTGGAACGTGTTCGCGGAAAAACTGAACTGATTGGTGGTGACGTAGACGACTTTGTCATCGAAGCCGAGCTGGGGGAAATCCGACCAGTTGGCCGTCAGCGCGTTGCCGTCAAGCCGGGCGTTCAGCACCCAGTTCTTCCAGCCGCTGTCCCACGTCGCACCGTTGGAAACACTGAGCAGCAGGTGCGAGTTGTTCGAGAACGTGTCGAGCACCATCAGCGAGAGAATGAATCGCCCGTGAAGCTGGTCATAGAGAATCTTCGGATCGAAGAACAGGCAGTTGAAGATCCCGGAAGGGCAAACTGTGACGATCGTCGTGCCCTGGTTGAACCACTGCGGCAGGATCACTGTGTCGGTATTGACGCCGTCCTTGCTGAAGCGCGCGATGGAGGAATTCACCGCCATGATCACGTCGTCGGGCCCGACCGCGAGATCCGGGTCGGGTGGCTGGAACAGCGTCATGGGGATGCCGGGGAAATTCCGGTCGGGAGTGGAGGCCAGGGGCAGGCTGGGCGACACCGCGGCGGCGCGCGGCATCGCAAACGCGTTGTTGAACTGGATCGAGGGGCTGACAAACGGCGTCGGCGCGCGCAAAGGGATGCTCGACTTCCGCCGCTCGTACTCCTCGCGCGGCAGGATCCGGTGGGGCGGCATGTGATACACCTGGCCCGGCGCGCGGATCACCATCTCCGGCAGCCGCGGCAGCGTGGTTTTCGGATTGAATTCGCCCGCCAGGACAGCTTGCCCGGCAACGGACGGATACGTGGATTGCGCGCCGAGCCAAAGCGGCAGCAGAAAGAGCGCGACTCCCAGTCTTTTCATCATGTCTCCCAAGGGTCAAGTTCCGCGGCGGTCAAAACCGCCAGCGGCAGCCCAGCGTCACACTGCGGCCTGGCCCGTCGATGCCCCAACCCATGCCGCGGTAATTCCGGTCGGTCAGATTGGCGAGGTCCAGGTACAAGTCTGCATTTTCCCCTATCCGGTAGCCGCCCCGCATCCCCAGAAGCAGGTAGCCAGGTTGTGCCGCAAAGAGTGGAGCAGACGCGGCGTCGCCGAGGACGCGCGTCTGGACCTCCGCGAGCGTCTCGCCGGTGGGCAGCAAGCGGCCTCCGGCCACCAGTCCCCGCACGGCCGCTCCGCGGTTGAAGAAGTTGGCGATCGCGCTGCGGGATCGCGCGGCGCCGGTCCGGCGGTCCGCCAAGGCAAGCGACGACAGGCGCGTCTGGCGATGCGCGCCCAACGTATAGGCCTCGATCCAATACCGCTTCGCCGGGGCATACAGCAAACTCAGGTGGATCGTGGGCGGCGGCACGCCTCCCTCCAGATCGGGGGGCGCGCCGTTGCCGTCTTCCCGGGCGTGCGTCCAGGTGAAGTTCTGGCGCACCGTCCAGCGCGAAGAAATCCTCGTCTCAAACGTTTGCTCGACGCCCCGGAATCGGGCTCCGGTCAGGTTTCCGCGCACCTGAACAGGCGCGGCGGACAGTGTAACGAATACGGCGCCGGACGCGATCTGCCGGACAATCGTCTGGTCGCCCAGCAGGCTGCCCACCGCGCCCTGCGGCAGCAGCAACGTCTGGGACACGATCGCGTCCGTCAGGTCCATGGACCAGTACGTGACACCGGCGCGCGTACGCCGGTCCGTCCAGTGGAACCCGCCCTCGAAGTTCTGGCTCGTCTCCGAGCGGATCGGCGCGACCTGGCGTCCCGAAGGCCGCGCGTCCTCGCCGGCGCCGTCTCCGATCGTGGCCCCGTGTCCGGCCAAGTCCACCACCGCCGCTTCGAAGAAGCCGTTGCCCTGCAAACCGAGTGTGCCGAGGTCAGTCATGCTCGGGGCGCGGAATCCCCGGCTCCAGTGGCCGTGCACGCGCAGATTCCGCGTGAGGAGGAACGTAGCGCCGCCCCGTCCGGTGAGGTTCGCGACGCGCAGACTATCGTCCGGAAAGAGGGCCGTTCCTGCCACCACCGGCGCGTTCACCGCGCGGGAGCGGTAGCTGGCAACGCCGTGGCGGATGGCGCTATTCAGCCGCAGCCGGCCGAGCGTCCAGGAATCCTGCGCGTAGACGCCCCACATCGCGTAGCGCGCGCCGTCCGGCACCCTGGGCCGCGAGCGTTGCAGGACGCCGCTCGCCGGGCTGTAGGTGAACGACGGCGAGCGCATGCGCTCGAAGTATCCGTCCGCGCCGGCTTCGAGCGTGTGCCGCCCGGCCTGCTTGCCCACGCGCGTCTGCGTCCCCCAGACCGTCTGGCGCTCATACTGCCGGGTGATGGTTCCCAGCGGATTGCCCTGCCCTCCCTGGTTCTCCCGCTCCTCGCGCTGCGCGTTGTAGGAGACGCTGACGTTGAGTTCGTCGAGCGGGCCGGCGGCGAACTCCTGATAGCGCAGGTAGCCGAAATCGAGCATGAGATTGTGCAGTTGCGCGATCAGGTTGCCGTCGCCGCCGAGAAGCTGGTCATAGCGCTTTCCGCCGTCCTGCTGGGACCGCTCATAATGCCCGATCAACCGGCGGGATTGCGTCACCGCATACTGCCCGCGTACCATGCCGCCATATTGCGTGAATGCCGTGTCGGGCAGCCTGTCGCCGAGGACCGTGGAAGGCAATCCCAGGAAGCGGGTGACGGCGGCGCGGCTGTCGATTCCCCGCCCCGTACGCAGCGTGTTCACGCGGCGATTTGCGAGATTGGTCAGAACGCCCCATCGTTCCGTACCGTAGGTGAGCAGCAGATTGCCTCCGAACGAATGGGCGGCAGAGTTGTACAGCGGCGCGAACTCGCCGCGCCAGCCATCGAGAGACGGCGACTGCGACACCATGTGCACCGTTCCGCCGACCGCGTCCGACCCGTATTGCGCGGAGTCCGGTCCGCGCAGGATTTCGAACGTGTCGAGGCCGGTGGGTTCGCTGAGGTTGAAAAACGTGCTGACCCCGCCGCGCTGGGCGGAGGTCGTGTAGCGGACACCGTCCCGGTAGATGGCCACGTTCTTCCCCGTGACCCCGCGCACGAAGATCCCGCCCATAGAGGAGCCGGTCCGCTGCGAGTCCACTCCCGCCTCTTCCCGGACAATGTCTGCAAGCACCGTGGTGAAGCGCCTTGCAACATCGTCTGCAGATACCACCGCCACCCGACGCGGCGCCTCGCCCGCCTCTGTTGCTCCCATGCCAGCCGTGACCGTAATCTCGGAAAACTGCGCTCCCACCGCAAGCGTCACCGCAAGCGGCGTCGCACCGGGCCCTGCCACGAGCCTTTGCACGGCAAATCCTGCTTTGCGAACCTCCAGAACAGCGCCGGCTGGGGTCGCGTCGGTGAGGGTGAATCGCCCGCTGGAGTCCGTGCGGGTGCTGGCGAGAGTCGTGGAGCCAGCCAGCAGATCGACGCGAGCATCGGCGACGAATAGTCCATTCTCGTCTGAAACTTCGCCGGTAATGGAGGCGGCAACTGCTCGGAGCGCGATCAGGAGGAAGACAACCCATCGCATGTGCCTCTCAGTCTCGCATACCATGGTGAGGACTACCGCAGGTCGCTACCGCACGCATGGCACGACGCAACAGGCAGCCGCTTCCGGCTCCGGACCCTCCACCTTCCGCCATACCTGATATGCGGGCTGAGTCTCCCAGGCCCGACTGGCGCATCGCGCTGGCGTTGGCCGCGGCTGTGTTCGCGATCTTTGGGCAAACGTTCGGCTATCCGTTCGTGGACCTCGACGACCCGCACGCAGTCTACGACAATCCTTTTATTCGCGACGGCATTTCGTGGCGCGGCATCGTCTGGGCGTTCACGCAAATTGAGCTCTTCTACTGGCAGCCGCTCACGTGGCTCTCCCACATGCTGGACAGCCAGATCTTCGGATTGAACGCGGGCTGGCACCACTTGATGAACACCGTGATTCACGCGGTCAACGGCGTCCTGGTGTACTGGCTGTTCGCGATGCTGACGGGCGCCCGCTGGCGCAGCGCGATCCTGGCGGCAATCTTCGCGGTGCATCCGTTGCGCGTGGAGTCGGTGGCCTGGGTCGCCGAACGCAAGGACGTGCTCAGTTGCCTGTTCTGGCTGCTGACCTGCCATGCCTATGTCCGCTACCTGCGCGCGCCGGCGGCGCGCAGGTACGGGATGGTGGCCGCCGCGGCGCTGCTGGCGATGATGTCGAAGCCAATGGCGGTCACCGTTCCTCTCGCGCTGTTGTGGCTCGATCTCTGGCCGTTGGGGCGTCTGCAGGTTGGCCGGTGGCGCGAACAACTGCCGGGCCTGCTGCGGGAAAAGATCCCGCTGTTCGCGCTGTCGGCCGCCGTCATTGTGATCACCCTGGCAGGCAATCAAGGGACGGGCGCACTGGTCCAGGCGTCGGACCTGCCCTTCCGGCTGAGGCTGGGCGGCGCGATCGTCGGGTACGCCGAGTACCTGCGGATGACTGTTGCGCCTTACCCGCTGGCGGCATTCTATCCGTACGTCGTCCATCCGGCCTGGAAGATCGGACTGTCTCTCGCCTTGCTCGGAGGCATCACAGTTGCCGCCTGGCGGATTGCCGGCCGGTACCCGTTCCTCTTAGCAGGCTGGCTCTGGTTCACGGCGTCGCTCGTGCCGGCGATCGGATTGTTCCAGACAGGAGGCCAGGCGTTTGCCGACCGCTTCACCTACATCCCGCACATTGGATTGCTTGCCGCGGCAGTGTGGGGCGCGGCCCACGTCCTGGAACGGCGCCGCACCCTGGCCGTCGCTATTGTCGCGGTGCTGATCGCGGGACTCGGCATCCGCGCCTTCTTCCAGGTGCACACATGGCGGGACAGCGAAACACTCTACCGCCACGCGATCGCGGTGACCCCCGAAAACGAGCCCATCTACCGGAACCTGAGCATCATGTACACCCGGATGGGGCGCTTCTCGGACGCCGAAACCGCGATCCGGGAGGCGATTCGCTTCGAGCCGGCCCGGCCCGAGAACCGGGTCCGGCTGGGCGCAATTCTGGCGCTGGCCGGCCGCCCCAGCGATGCGGTCACGGCGTACCGCGCGGCGTTGCGCCTCGATCCAACCTACACGGCTGCGCGAAAGGAACTGGCTGGAGCCTTGATGAAGGCGAGCCGGACGGGCGAGGCGCTCGCCGAATGGCGCAAGGTGCAGCAGGAGGCCCCGAACGACACCGAAGCGGGCCGCATGGTGGCGATGCTCGAGATGTTCCAGGGGGAATCCGCTGAACCGGCCACTGAGCCTGAAACAGAAGCTGAACCGGCCGCCACCCAGGCCGAGATCGATCCGACAGCGGAGTTCTTCGCGAGTCCGGAATGGACTGCCGAAGAGGTGGCTCAGGGGATGGCGTGGCTTGCCTTGGCCGTCGTGGCGCTGGCGTTTCCCGGCGCAGGCAGACGGGCAACCCGAAGCGCGGCCCAGTGGGCCACCCGGTTCGGCCGGGACACACGGCGCGCGATGCTCATCCTTGGAGGCGGCGCCATCGCCATCCGCCTGATCCTGCTGCCGCTCTACCCGCCACCGCTTCCGACCGTGCACGACGAGTTCGGGTACCTCCTGATCGCCGACACGCTGTCGCAAGGGCGGCTCGCCAACCCGCCGCATCGGCACGCAGAGCACTTCGAGTCGGCGTACGTCCTGCAGGAGCCGACTTATACATCGAAGTATCCGCCGGGTCCCGCCATGCCGATGGCGCTGGCAAAGATCTTCGGAGTTCCCGAGTGGTTCGGCGTCTGGCTCGCCGCCGGCGCGGCGGCTGCTCTCTGGTTCTGGATGCTGCGCGGCTGGCTCCCGCCCGTCTGGGCCGTGGCGGGCACGCTGACCGGAATCTCCAGCTACCTGCTGCTCAGCCACTGGATGAACAGCTACTGGGGCGGAGCCTTCGCGGCCGCTGGCGGAGCTCTGGTGTTCGGCGCCCTGCCGAGGCTGCTCAGGAATCCGGCTCCGGCTTCGGGTGCGCTCTTGGGCCTGGGACTGGTCATGCTCCTGTGGAGCCGGCCGTACGAAGGAGCTTTCGCGGGAGCCGTCGCGGGAGGAGCGGTGCTGCTGCGCCTGATGCGCCCGCCGCGCGCATGGACACCTCTGCTGGCCCTCGGCGGCGTCCTGCTCGCGGGCGGCCTGTGGTTCGCCTATTACAACAACTCCGTCACGGGAAGCCCCTGGCTCCTGCCCTACCAACTCAACCGGCAGATCCAAGGGACCCCGACGACGTTCTACTGGCAGGCGCCCGCCGCCGAGCCCGCGGACCTCTCCCCCGACCTCGCAGAGAAATACCGCTGGCAGCGAGCCGCGCACGAAGCGGGTGAGTCATGGTCAGGATTTGTCGCCGTCACTGGCGCGAAGGCCGAGAGGTTCCTGCGTTTCTTTGCCGCCCCACCCATCTGGATTGCGCTGCTGCTGCTGCCGCTGACGCTCAGGCGCAGGCGACTGCGCATCGCCTGGATCGCACTTGCCGCCACACTGGCAGGCATGGCGCTGTATCCGTTCTTCTTTCCCCACTATGCCGCACCCGTAGCGGGGGTGATCCTGCTCCTGTTGATGGAATCGCTGCGCCGGCTGAGTGCCTGGCGCTGGCACGGTCATGATGTGGGTCGGCGCATCGCTTTCTACACGATCGCGCTGGCAGCGGGAATGCCGCTGCTGATCGTGCCCGGCGACGCTCTCGGACCGCGCCTGACTGAGCGGCGCTCGCCCCGCGTTCAGGTCGCCGACGCGCTTCTCGAACGCGGCGGGCGGCACCTGATCTTCGTCCGCACCGATGAGCCTTCGCTGCACCGCGTCGTCATCGCCAACAACGCCGATATCGACCGCTCCCCGATTGTCTGGGCGCGGGATCTGGGCGCTGAGAAGAATGAAGAACTGATCCAGTATTACCGCACACGCTCGGTCTGGGTGTTCGAGGCCGATGCCAGGCCACCGCGACTGGATCCGTACCGAGCGGAAGACCGCTAGGTCCAGGGCTCGACGCCGCACTTCCGTGCCCAAGCGTCGTAGTTGGCGGCAAGCTCCGCGACCTTCGCGGGCTCCTTGGCACTGAGGTCGTCGAGTTCGGTGCGGTCGGCGTCGAGGTCGTAGAGCTCCCACTCGCCTGGATGGCGTGAGACGAGTTTCCATTTGCCCTGGCGCACCGCGCGGTTTCCTTCGTGCTCCCAATAGATCTCGGAGTGGCCTTCGCGCCTGCCCTCGGCCAGCACTGGAATCAGGCTCTTGCCTTCGAGAGGCGTGATCTTCGTCCCGGCGAACTCCTGCGGATACTTCGCGCCCGCCGCATCGACGCAGGTCGCCATCAGATCGATCACGTGGCCCGGCTCGTTTGTGATCGTCCCCGGGTTCTTGATACGCGCCGGCCAGTGGGCGATCAGCGGCGACGAGATGCCGCCCTCATGGACCCAGTGTTTGTACAGCCGGAACGGCGTGTTGCTGGCGTTCGCCCACGGAATGCCGTAGCTCTGGTAGGTGTTCTCCGGTCCGGGCATTACCTGCGGGTCGTTGCCCAGTTGCACCGGTTCTCCCGCGCGAGTCTTCTCCGGAACGTGCCGCGCGCGCGGCTGGCGGGGATTCTCGCGCAACTCCTCGGCGCAGCCGCCGTTGTCGGCCAGGAACAGGATCAGCGTATTCTCTTCGGCTTCCGACTCCCGCAGCGCCGCCACGATGCGTCCGATGCCCTGGTCCATCCGGTCGACCTGGGCGGCGTAGACCTCCATGCGCCGCTGCTGCCACTCTTTGTCCTTCGCCTGCGGCCAAGCCGGCGCATCCGGATCGCGGGGTGTCAGCGGCCACCGGACATCGACCAGCCCCATCCGGATCATGTTCTGGTGGCGCTCCATGCGCAGCGCGTCCCAGCCCTGCGCGTAGCGGCCCTTGTACTTGGCGATGCCGGACTCCGGCTCGTGCAGCGGCCAGTGCGGCGCCGTGTACGGAACGTAGAGGAAGAACGGCTCCGGCTTCGCGGCGTATTCGCGCACGAAGGCCGCCGCGCGATCGCTGATGGCATCGGTGTAGTTGAACTCCGGCTTGTCGGGCTCGACGTAGTCGTTGCCCTCGGCGAGCGTGGCCGGGTCGTAGAAGCTGCCCGCCCCGTGAATCGTGCCGTAGAAACGGTCGAAGCCGCGCTGGAGCGGCCAGTTGTGCTTCGAATCGGTCACCGGCGTCACGTGCCATTTGCCGGACATCAGCGTGTTGTAGCCGGCGGGCTTCAGCGCTTCGGCGATCGTGACGGACTCGCGCGCGAGGTCGCCGCGATAGCCGGGTGAATTCTCGCGCGGGTTCACCATGTGCCCGACGCCCGCCTGGTGCGGATACAAGCCGGTCAGCAGCGACGCCCGCGTCGGGCAACAGCGCGCGGTGTTGTAGAACTGCGCGAACCGCAGGCCGTTGCGGGCGAGCGCGTCGAGATTCGGCGTCTCGATCTCGCCGCCGTAGCAGCCTAGATCGGAGAAACCCATATCGTCGGCCATGATCAGCACGATGTTGGGCCGCTTCGCGCCGCGCCCGCAGGCGCTCAGGGCCGCGGCGCCGAGCATGGTCTGAAGAAATCTGCGTCGTTCCATCATGGCGGCGTCTCCTACTTCGGAATCACCGGCAGCACGAGGTGCGACGGACGCTGCGGCGTATGGTGGATAGTCTGGTTCGCCACTCGGACGTTGGCGGTTGTGCCGAACGGTTCGCCCGTATTCGGATTGCGGTCGAACTGCGGGAAGTGGCTGCTTGTGATGTCGACGCGGATCCGGTGCCCCTTCTGAAACGCGACCGCGGTGCCAACCATGTCGATCTCGAACTCGTACACCTGGCCGGGCGTGAGAAGCTTCGGCCGGTCGAGGCCTTCGCGGTAGCGGGCGCGGACGATCCCTTCAGCCATGTTGAATGATCGCCCGTCCGGATACACGTCGATCAGTTTGGCCACGAAATCCGTATCCGGCGCGTCGCTCGATGCGTGCAGCACCAGTTTCACCGGTCCGGCGATCTCCACCTCGTCCTCGAGAAATTGCGAGGTGTAGACGAGGACGTCGCCGCGCGCTTCGATGGGAGTCTGGTCGACTGGTCCCGCCACCGTCGGTGCGCCACAGCAGTTGTTGCCCCCGTGGCTGGGCACGGGGTTGTCGGGGTCATAGCGGTACTTGTCCGGCTTCGAATCGGCAGTCGGCGCATCCCAGCTCAGACGTCCATCGCCGGCAGCGGTGTTGGCGCGCCCTCCACCCGAGAGGTACATCTTGCGGTACTGCGTGCGGGCCAGCGGGTACTCGCGCTCGCGGCGCCAGACGTTCTTGCCCATGACGAACATCGTGACCGGAGGCTGATTGTCGAGCCCGTTGTCGATTCCTTTCAATCGGCGGTCGAACCAGGCCAACTGTACGGCGAGGCCATTCATGTTCGCGTGCTCGCCGAAGTCCAGCTCGCCGTACTTGCGGGAAGGCCCGTGCCCCCACGGCCCGATCACCATGCGGCTCAGTTTGCGCGCGTCGGCTGTCGCGCCTTTGGCGCTGACGCCGGCGTAGCCGCGTAGCGTCCCCTGGCTGAAGATGTCGAACCATCCGCCCGCCGTGTGTACCGGAATTCCGATCTGGTCGAACATCTCCTCGACGTTGATCTTCTTCCAGTAGGCGTCGTAGTCGGGATGCTTCAGCCAGTCCTGGTAGAACTGCGGCCCGCGGCCAGCGCGCTTCGGCATCTCCGTGAGAGGCAGGTGCCACTGCAACGTGTCGAAGTGCTGCCCGCGCGGGCCGTCCGTGATGGTGTTCGGACCCGTGTTCTGCATCACGCGCGACTCCATGCGCACCGCGCCCCAACCGAAGTTGAACGCCAGACGCCATCCGCCATTGAGCGTGATCCAGTCGTGGTAGAGGCTGGTGGAGGCGACGTTCGGGAAGATCGTGACCAGGCTCGGTGGCTTCGCCATGGCTGCTCGCCACTGCACGTGTCCAAGATAGGAGCCGCCTTGCATACCGACCTTGCCGTTCGACCAGGGCTGTTTGGCGGCCCACTCGATGGTGTCGTACCCGTCTTCGATATCGTCGCGGAACGGTTCCCACTTGCCTTCGGACTCGAAACGCCCGCGCGTATCCTGGAACACGAAGACGTACCCGCGGCGGGAGAAGAACACACCAGCCTGGTACGCGCTCGGGAACCGCTCGGTCGAGTATGGAGTGCGGCAGACGATGACGGGATATCGCCCGGCCTTGGCGGGGCGGTACACGTCGGCGTAGAGTTTGACGCCGTCGCGCATCGGCACGGCGGTCATGTTGTCGATTTCGATTTCGTTGGTGGGCGGATAGGGCGAAGGAAAAGGCGATTGCGCGGTGGCGAGCGCGGCCGCCGCGAGGAGCGTCAGCAGACGAGTCATCATTGGAACAGGCAGGCTATCAAACCCCGTACCATTCGCGCAATCGCCTCTCAGGCTGTGTTACGGTGTGATTTCTACAGGAGAACCGTGAGACTTTCAGCCCTTCTTCTCGCAGCGGCTGCTGTCGCTTCAGCGCAGCAGTACGACCTGCTCATCAAGGGCGGCCACGTCATCGACCCGGCGAACTCGATCGACCGCGTCATGGACGTCGCCGTCACCGGCAACAGCATCGCACGAGTCGCGCAATCGATCGACAGGAGCCAAGCCAAGAAGGTGATTGACGCCACCGGCTACTATGTGACGCCAGGCCTCATTGACCTGCATGCGCACACCTTTGGCTACAGCGGGTCGATCAAACCCGACGACACGCACCTGCCTGCCGGAACGACCACCGTCATCGACGCCGGCGGCCCTGGCTACAAGACGATCGACGAGTTCCGCAAGCTGGTCGTGAACCGCTCCCGGACGCGGGTGTACGCGCTGATCAACATCGCCGGCGGCGGAATGGTCGGCAACGATGTCGAGAGCGACGTATCCGACATGCTGCCCGACAAGACCGCGGCGGCGATCAAGGCGAACCGCGACATCGTGGTCGGCATCAAGACGGCGCACTTCGGGCGTCCCGGTTACGCCGCGCTCGAGCGCGCGGTGGAAGCGGGCAAGCTGGCCAACGTACCCGTGATGGTGGACCTGGGCATTCTTTCTCCCAGCGACCGCACCACCAAGGGGAAGCTCGAACGGCTCCGTCCCGGCGACATCGCCACGCACATGTACAACGACCGCCAGCTCGAGCTGGTCGACCGGTTCCGCGGCAGAGTGCAGCCCTGGTCGATCGAGGCGCGCAAGCGCGGCGTGATCTTTGACATGGGACACGGCGGCGGCAGCTTCATGTGGCCCGTCGCCGCCGCGGCCACCCGCGAAGGCTTCTATCCCGACACCATCTCCACGGACCTGCACGCCTCAAGCATCATGGGCACGAAGTCCGACATGCCGAACTGCATTTCGAAGATGGTGGTGCTCGGAATGAGCCTGCAGGAAGCCATCATGCGCTCGACGGTCACTCCTGCCAAGGCGATTAGCAAGTTCCCCGAACACGGCACGCTGGGCGAAGGGAAGAACGCCGACATCGCGATTCTCAAGAAGAGCGAAGGCGTCTTCCCCTACTTCGACGCCTGGCTCAAGAAGCATCTCGGCAACGTCAAGATCGAGAGCGTCCTCACGGTCCGCGACGGCAAGATTGTGTACGACGTGGACGGCCTGGCGTTCCCCGAATGGACCACGGCCGGCGACTATACGGTGATCCCATGAAGCAGGCAGTTTTCGCACTCCTCGTTGCGCTGTCGCCCGCCAGCGCGCAGCAGATTTATGATTTGATCCTCAAGGGCGGGCACGTCATCGATCCGAAGAACGGCCGGAATGAGCGGCTGGACATCGCCGTCTCCGGCGACCGCATCGCCAAAGTCGCGCCGCACATTTCGGGACGGCTTGCGCGGAAGACGGTCGATGTCAGCGATTACTACGTGACACCCGGGCTCATCGACATCCACACGCACTTCGACGTCCAGGGCGCGCCGCTCAACCTCGATCCCGATCACAACACGCTCCGTTTCGGCGTGACGACCGCGGTCGATGCGGGTAGCTCCGGAGCCAAAGGCTTCGAAGCGTTCAAGACCAAAGTTATCGACAACGCCGAAGTGCGGCTCCTCGCGTTCCTCAATATCGTTGCTGCGGGCATGTACGGCGGCAAGGTGGAAGACGACGTCAACGAAATGGACGTCTCCGCCGCCGTCCGCATGGTGAAGAAGTACCCGGAGACGATCGTCGGCATCAAAACAGCCCACTACCAGCCCGCGGATTGGGAGGCGGTGGATCGCGCCGTGCGGGCCGCCGAAGAGAGCAACAGCGTGCTGATGGTGGACTTCCACCCGAAGCCAGGCCGCGGATACGAAGAACTGATTCTGAAGCACATGAAGCCTGGCCAGATCCACACGCACTTCTACGGACGGCTGACACCGCAGCTCGACGAGAACAAGCGCGTGCAGAACTACATGTGGGAAGCACGCCGTCGCGGCATCCTGTTCGACGTGGGCCACGGGTCGGGTAGCTTCTGGTTCCGCATCGCCGTGCCCGCGATTCAACAGGGCTTTCTGCCGGACACGATCTCGACCGACATCCACACGTCGAGCATCATGCTGCCCCGCGCCACGCAGATCGGGGTCATGTCGAAGTTCCTGAATATCGGCATGACGCTCGATCAGGTGATTGAGCGCAGCACCTACCGTCCAGCCACCGTTATCCGGCGCGCCGATCTCGGCCACCTGAGCGAGGGTTCGATCGCGGACATCGCGGTGATCGAACTCGAGCGCGGGAAATTTGCGTTCCTCGATTCCGGCCACGGAAAACTCACCGGTGACCGCAACCTGCGCTGCGCCATGACGGTTCGAGCCGGCAAAGTGGTCTGGGACGCCGACGGGCTGGCTGCGTACGAGTGGAAGTACGTGGGTCCGTATAGCAATTACAAGTGAGCCGCGTCGTCCAGGCAGCGGTGGTGCAGGCGGGCAGCGTCCCCTTCGACGCTGCCGCCAGTGCCGCGCGCGCCGCGGAGTGGACCACGGCAGCCGGCAAACTCGGTGCGCAGGTCGTGGTCTTCCCCGAGGCCTTTATCGGCGGCTATCCGAAAGGTCTCGACTTCGGCGCGCGGGTCGGCGTGCGCAGTGCGGAAGGCCGCCGCATGTTCCGCCGCTACTTCGAGAGCGCCATTGACGTGCCGGGTCCTGAGACGGCGCTGCTCGCGGAAGCGGCGCGCAGCCACGGCGTGCATCTCGTGATCGGCGTGATCGAACGCAGTGGCGCGACTCTCTACTGCACTGTCCTGTTCTTCAGTCCGTCCGGCGAACTGCTGGGCAAGCACCGCAAGCTCATGCCGACGGCGATGGAGCGCCTCGTGTGGGGTTTCGGCGACGGCTCCACGATGCCGGTGTTCGCGACGCCAGCCGGGCGCATCGGCGCGGTCATCTGCTGGGAAAACTACATGCCCCTGCTGCGGATGGCGATGTACGCGAAAGGCATCGAACTGTATTGCGCTCCCACGGTGGACGACCGCGACTCGTGGGTTCCCTCCATGCGCCACATCGCCTGTGAGGGACGCTGCTTCGTGCTGTCCGCCTGCCAGTACATCCGCCGCGACGCCTACCCGCCGGACTATCCGGCCGAGAGTGCGCCCGAAGTGCTGATCCGCGGGGGCAGCCTGATCGTGAGTCCGCTGGGAGAAGTGCTGGCCGGTCCCGACTACTCGGGGGAGCGCATCCTCACCGCGACACTCAATCTCGACGAAATTCCCGAAGCAAAGTACGATCTGGACGTGACGGGGCACTACGCGCGCCCGGACGTGTTCCGGCTCGTCGTCAACGAGTCCGCCACGCCGCCGGTCGAGTCTCGGTGAAAAATCTGCGCCTGAAACACGCTCAGCCGCGTGCCGGACGCGGTGTAGACGTTCCGCGGGAGACCGGCTTTGCGCGCCAGAGCGGAAAGCAGTTCCTCTGAATCCCACCCGCGCTCGGCTGCGACCTGGCGCAGCAGCAGACCGTCCTGGCTCTTGCTTTCAACGTAGACACCGTGCACGCCCGGGACGATCCCGGCAGGGTCGTGCACCCGCTTCATCGGCGTCAGCACCGACACTTCGATATCGCACTCGGGCTCGCCGGGAGCCAGCGGCTGGAATCTCGGGTCGTCGAGCGCCGCACGCAGAGCCATCAGCGGAGTGAGTCTGGACAGCGGCAGCGTCGAGAGCCGCGCGCCGATGCAGCCGCGCAACTCGCCTTGCTGGTGGAGGCTGACAAAGACCCCCATCCTCCTGCCTAACGCCGCCGACCCAGTGGCCGCGGGCGGCTTGCGGAGTCCCGTCCGCTGGTAGAGTTCGATTGCGTTGCGTGCGCCCGACACCAGCGCCGCGCCATCGGCCTCGCTGAGCCGGTACGCGGACGCGGGCAGGAACGCGAGCGCAGCGTAGCTGACCGAACTGTCGTAGCTTCCCGTGATCTCTGCCGAGGTCTGGTAGTCGAGAAGGCGGCCGTAGATCTCCTCTGGCCATTCGCGCAGGGTCGCCAGCAGCAACTGGATAGGCAGGTAGCCGCAGACAGTGGCTCGTGTTGTGCGTAAGGTCTCGAGAAACCAGTCGGGATCGAGGCTTGCCGCGGCGTCAATCGCCTCCTGATCGAGGGCCCTGATCCGCTCCGGAGCGTGCGCGTCGGCCGCGAACGGGTGGAAGCCGAAGGCATCGCCGAAGTGGGTGAAGTCGGAGCTTGCCAGAATCGCCGTCGATCCGTCCAGGTAGGCGCGCAGTCTTGCCGCCGCCTGAGCGCGCGCCTCGGAGGTCAGCCGGCCCACGTACAGCGGGATCACCCGGGCCTCGGGACACGCGTAGCGCAGGAGCGGCAACTGCATTTCGAGAGAGTGGTCGCAGAGCTGGCTCTCCGGCATGCGCGGGAAGTCGCACGCCTCCACTTCGATCTCGCCGAGCGGTGTCTCGTAGGCGCCGATGTCCGGCGTCCTGACCCCCTCGAGCGGGTGCTGGTGGCAGAACCCCAACAGGATCACCCGGCGCGCACTCCGGATCAGGTGGAACGCCGCCGCCGCGACGCCTCCGGAATACGCGAGACCGGCATGCGGCACCACGCAACCCAGCGCTCCTTCGAACAAGTGCGCGTCGCTGCGCTCAAGCGACGCCGTGAACCGTTCGTCCAGCATGTCGCGCAGCGCGAACGGATCGGCCGGATACCAGTGCCCGCACGTCGGCGGGCGATGCACCTGCGGCATGGCTTCATCCTTCCAGAACCCGCACTGCGCCGTTCCAGATCCCGGGAGCCCGGACTGCGCACACCGGGCAGTGTCCGCCGGAATCCAACCGGTTCTTCCGGACGCGGAATCCGGTGCGCTCAATCAGAAGCGCGCCGCAGGACGCACAGCGGGTGTTTTCCAAATCATCGACGAGGCCGGGCAGGTTGCCGGCGTAGACGTAACGCAGCCCTGCTTCGCGTCCGATCCTGACAGCGCGGATCAGTGTCGCTGGCGGCGTCGCGGGTTTGTCCGCCCAGTGGTAGTCGGGATGAAAGGCAGTGACGTGCCAGGGAATGTCCGGCGAAACACCGGCCAGAAACGCGGCCATCTCGCGTAATTCCTCATCGGAATCATTGAACCCCGGAACGAGCAGCGTGACGATCTCCAACCAGAATCCGCGTGCGTGAATCTCTTCGATCGACCGCAGGACCGGATCGAGCCTGCCGCCGAGATCGCGATACGGACGGTCTCGGAAACACTTCAGGTCCACTTTGAACGCGTCCAGCCAGGGGCGCAGGTAGGTCAGCACTTCCGGCGACGCGTTGCCATTGGACACGAATCCCGTGAGCAGACCCGCACGGCGCGCGTGTCGAAATACGGCCACCGCCCACTCCGCGGTAATCAGAGGCTCGTTGTACGTGCTGACAATGCTGCGAGCGCCGAGGTCGATGGCGAGGCGCACCATCTCCCGCGGGTCGCGCGCTGTGAACGATTGCATCGCCAGCGGATCGCGGATCGATTGGGACGTCAGCCAGTTCTGGCAGTAGCCGCAATGAAACGAACAGCCGAGCATGCCGAAGCTGAACGCGGCGGAGCCCGGCTGTACGTGGAAGAAAGGTTTCTTTTCGATCGGGTCGCACTGCACGCAGGCGGCGTACCCGTAAGGCGCATACAATGTGCCGCCCCGGTTGAAACGGACCTTGCAGACGCCGCTCTGGCCTTCCGCGATCGGACACAAGTGACCGCACGCCAGGCAGCGGACGCGTCCGCCGTCCAACGGTTCAAACAACTCCGCCGGGCGGGTATGGGCGGCGAGTTCGCCAGCCGCAACCGGCATTTCCGCACCCCTGATTCTATTGTGGCATCAGTCCCGGATCATGGCGAGAAGCGACTTCCGCAGGCTCTCGGCCGTGCGGTCGTCAGGGGCGATCACGAGGACGGTGTCATCGCCCGCGATGGTGCCGACAACCTCCTGCCACTCTTCGTTGTCAAGAGCGACGGCAACGGAGCTGGCATGTCCCGGACGAGTGCGCAGGACCACGAGGTTACGCGCCGCCCGGGCGTCATAGAGGAATTCGGCCGCAAGTCCCTCGAGAGACGGTCCGGTTTCCCGCGCGGACATGGTCTGGTAGCCTTCCGCGGTCTTGACCAGCCCGAGTTCCCGCAGATCGCGCGAGAGCGTCACCTGCGTGACGTCGATCCCCTGCTTGCGCAACTCGCGGGCAAGTTCTTCCTGCGTCATGATCGCCCCGCCGCGGATCAGCTTGAGAATCTGGCCGTGACGGAAGCTCTTGCTCATGACGTCCGCATCGCCTCCAGACGGGTATGCGCCTCCGACAGAGCCTGGCGGACAGCCTGCGGGCCGGTGCCACCGCGGATCTCGCGCGACTTCATGCCCTCATCCGGCGACAGCAGGCGGGCGGTCGCGGCGTCGAACTGCGGAGCGAATGCGGCCAGTTCTTCGGGTGTCCACTCAGCGGGTTTCTTCCCCGCGCGAACGCTTTCCAACACCAGGCGGCCGACAAGCTGGTGGGCCTGGTGAAACGGAGTGCCGCTGCGCGCCAGGGCTTCGGCAAGATCTGTCGCGACCACCCAGCTCTCTTCCACGGCGCTACGCGGCGGCGCGGGCCGCAACTCGACGGATTCGACAACTCCGCGGGCCATTTCGAGCGACCCTTTCACCTGGTCGGCGGCGTCGAACAGCGGCTCCTTGTCTTCCTGCATGTCGCGGTTGTAGGTCATCGGCAGGCCCTTCATGGTGACAAACAGCGCCTGGAGCGCGCCGATGACGCGTCCCGCCTTGCCGCGGATCAACTCAAGCGAATCCGGATTCTTCTTCTGCGGCATCAGGCTCGATCCGCTGGTGACGCCGTCGCCCAGTTCCAGCCAGCCGAACTCCTCGCTCGAATAGAGAATCCAGTCTTCGGCGAGGCGGCTCAGGTGCACCATTGTAGTCGACGCTGCGTAGAGATAATCGAGAACGAAATCGCGGTCACCGGACACATCCATGCTGTTGGTCGTGACCGCGTCGAAGCCGAGGTCGCGCGCGATTGCTTCCCGGTCGAAGGGGAACCCGCTGCCGGCGAGCGCGCCCGATCCGAGCGGAAGCACGTTGGCGCGCCGCCGCGCTTCGCCGAAGCGCTCGAAGTCCCTCGCGAACATATCGAAGTAGGCCAGCAGGTAGTGCGGCCACAGGACGGCCTGGGCACGCCGCAGGTGGGTGTACCCGGGGATGACGGCATCGGGGAACCGCTCCCCGAGCGCCAGCAGCGCTTCGCACAGACCGGCCAGCAAGGTGCGCGCCGCGTCGCATTCGGCGCGCAGCCACAGGCGGGTATCGAGCGAGACCTGCTCGTTACGGCTGCGTCCCGTGTGGATCTTGTCCGCCGCCGCACCCGCCTTCTCTTTCAGACGGCGGATGACGAACGTGTGGATGTCTTCGTCGGACGCTTCAGTCGGCACCGGCTCGGCGGCGATTTCGGCGAACGCAGCGTCGAGGCTGGCCCGCTCTGAGGCGCTGAGAATCCCGACACGCTCCAGTGCCCGGGCGAACGCGCGCGAGCCCGCGATGTCGGCTTCGAGCAGCCGCTGGTCGAAGTGCAGCGAGCCCGAGAAGCGCTCGAACGTCTCCGACGGTCCCGTCTGAAACCGTCCGCCCCAGAGCTTCATCCGCGCCTGTCTCCAAGCAGCGCCCGCACCTTGATCGGCAATCCGATCAGGTTGATGAAGCCGAGCGCGTCCTTCTGGTCGTAGCTCGCGCCCATGGTGAAGCTGGCGATATCGAGCGAGTAGAGCGAATGCGGGCTCTTGCGGGAAACCGGCCGCACGTTGCCCTTGTACAGTTCGAGCGTGACTTCGCCGGTCATTACTTCGCACACGTTGGCAAAGAACGCGTCGAGCGCCTCGCGCAAGGGCGTAAACCACAGGCCGTTGTAGACCATCTCGGCGTAGTCGAGAGCCAGGCGCTGCTTGTAGCGCAGAGTCGCGCGGTCGAGAGTGAGCGCTTCGAGTTCGGCGTGCGCCGCGTAGATCAGCGTCCCGCCAGGCGTTTCGTAGCAGCCGCGCGACTTCATCCCGACAAAGCGGTTCTCCACCAGGTCGATGCGTCCGACGCCGTGCCGCCCGCCGATTTCGTTGAGCGTTTCCACGACGCCCACGCCGGACAGGCGCGTTCCATTCACCGACACCGGGACGCCGTTCTCCATGCCGATGGTAACCGCTTCCGGCGTGTCCGGAGCCTCCGCGGGACTCTTGGTGAGCATCCAGATCTCGTCCGGCGCTGCGTTGGCCGGGTCTTCGAGCGCGCCGCCCTCGTGCGAGATATGCCAGAGGTTGCGGTCGCGGCTGTAGATCTTCGTCGTCGTCTGCGAAATCGGAACGTCGTGCTTGCGCGCGTACTCGATCGCATCCTCGCGCGACACGATGTCCCACTCGCGCCACGGAGAGATCACGCCCAGGTGGGGCGCCAGAGCCTTGTAGGTGAGCTCAAAGCGCACCTGGTCATTGCCTTTGCCGGTGCAGCCATGGGCGAGGCCATCGCAACCGGTGGCGAGGGCCACTTCTACCTGCTTCTTGGCCAGCAGCGGCCGCGCGATCGACGTCCCGAGAAGGTACTTGTGTTCGTAGACGCCGCCCGAGCGGACCATCGGCCACAGATAATCGGTGACGAACTCCTCCCGCAGGTCGGCGATGTGGACCTCCGAAGCGCCAGTCTTAAGCGCCTTCTGTTCGAGGCCGGTCAGTTCGTCGCCGCCCTGTCCTACGTCGCCGCAAACGGCTACGACATCGCAGTGGTAGTGTTCTTTCAGCCACGGAATGATCACGGAGGTGTCCAGGCCTCCGGAGTAAGCAAGAGCAACTTTTTTCATAGAAATCGTATGCCGGCTCCTCACAGCAGCATCAGCAGGAGGGCCTTCTGCGTATGTAAACGGTTCTCCGCCTGGTCGAACACGCGCGAACGCGGCGACTCGATCACGGCGTCGGTCACTTCCTGCGACCGCTTCGCCGGCAGGCAGTGAAAAAAGATCGCGTCAGGCCGGGCCTTGGCGAAGAGCGCCTCGTTCACCTGGTACGGCGCGAACGCCGCGCGCCGGGCCTCGGCTTCGGTTTCCTGGCCCATGCTCGCCCAGACATCGGTGTACACGGCATCCGCATTGGCGACGGCGGCCACTGGATCGTCCGTGACTTCGAGACGCGCGCCCGTCACCAGCGCTGCCGACTGCGCCCGCGCCAGGATCGCCGGGCTGGCCGCGTAGCCCTGGGGCGTGGCAAGCGCAAAGTTCACGCCCATCCGCGTGCAGGTGAGCATCAGCGAGTGCGCGACATTGTTCCCGTCCCCGACGAACGCCACCTTGCGGCCGCGCACGTTGCCGAACACCTCGGTGAGCGTGAATATGTCCGCCAGCGCCTGGCAGGGGTGGTACAGATCCGACAACGCGTTGATGACCGGGGCGTTCGACCAGCGCGCCAGTTCCTCAACGGTCGATTGCAAAAACACGCGCGCCACAATCGCGTTCACCCAGCGGTCCAGGTTGCGGGCAACATCCCGCAGCGGCTCCCGGGCTCCAATGGGACCGTCGGCCGCGACGGAGTTACCGCCAAGCTGCTTGATGGCGAGTTCGAACGTCATCTTTGTCCGCAGCGATGGCTTCTCGAACAACAGGGCGATGGAGCGTCCGCTCAGGGCCTGCGCGTAGCGTTTCGGCGAACGCTTCACCTCGGCCGCGACATCGAGCAGCTTGAGCAACTCGTCGTCCAGGAGGTCGAGATCGCACGTCACGTCGGGCGCGGCAAGACGGAGGATCTGGTCTGGAGAAAGCGCGTTCATGGCCGTGCAACGGGTGAATTCTTATTCAGACCTATGAATAATTACACATTGACGCCGCCTCCGTCAACCGGCGGCGGTGGTACGATTGGGGGAACACACATGGCCAAGTTGAAGCCTGCCGGACGCAAACCCAAAGCGCCCGCGCCGAAGCAGGGATTGCCCTGCCTCATCCTCATCGTGGTTGGAATCATCCTGCTGCTGTTGATGGTTTACGGGGTCTTGAAGTCAAGCTGACATGAGAATCGATAAGCGCCAGCCGGACGAGATGCGTCCGGTGGAGATTGTGCCGGGGTTCCTGGCGACCGCCGAGGGATCGGCGCTGATTAGCGTGGGCCACACCAAAGTGCTGTGCGCGGCTACCGTGGAGGAGACCGTGCCGGCGTTCCTCCGCGGATCGGGCAAGGGGTGGGTCACGGCGGAGTATTCGATGCTGCCGCGCGCGACCCAGCAGCGGACGCCGCGCGAAGTGAACAAGGGCCGGCCTTCGGGGCGAACGCTCGAAATCCAGCGCCTCATCGGCCGCTCGCTGCGGGCGGTGATCGACCTGCGCGCGCTGGGCGAGCGCACTGTGACGCTCGATTGCGACGTGATCCAGGCCGACGGGGGCACCCGCACAGCCGCCGTGACCGGCGCCTGCGTGGCGCTGGCCATCGCGCTCGGGCAGTTGGTGAAGTTCGGAGCGGTGCCCAAGTCCCCGCTGCGCGAGCTTGTCGCCGCCACCAGCGTCGGCATCGTGGACGGCGAGCCCCTGCTCGACCTCTGCTACGAAGAAGACTCGCGCGCCGATGTCGACATGAACCTCGTCATGACGGATTCCGGACAGTTCGTCGAAGTGCAGGCCACGGCGGAGCAGCATCCGTTCGGCGACGACCGACTCGCCAGCATGGTGTCCCTGGCGCGCGCGGGCATCGCCCGGCTGGTCGAAGCGCAGAAAGAGGCGGCCGGCCTGTGACGCTCCGCTGCGCCACCTCGAACCCGGGCAAGTTGCGCGAGTTCACCAGGACGGCGGAGCGCTTTGGATGGCAGGTGGAGCCGGTCCACGGCATCCCGCCATGCGAAGAAGACGGCGCGACATTCCTCGAGAACGCGCGTAAGAAGGCGCAGTATTACAGCAGCCGCGTGCCCGGACTCGTGTTCGCCGAAGACTCCGGACTCGAAGTGACGGCGCTGGGCGGAGCGCCGGGTGTCTATTCAGCGCGATTCGCGGGCGAAGGCGCGACTGACGCCGACAACAACCGCCTCCTGATCGAACGGCTGGCGGGGACCGGGGACCGTTCGGCGCGCTACGTCGCGCAGATCGTGCTCGCGGACACCGGCCGGATCGTCGGCGAATTCGAGGGCCACGTCAGTGGTCTCATCGTCGACGAGCCGCGAGGCGCGAACGGCTTCGGCTACGATCCGCACTTCTTCTACGAACCGTTCGGCTGCACGTTCGGCGAAGCGCCGCTCGAGCGCAAGATGGACGTCAGCCACCGCACACGCGCCCTCGAAGCAATGTTCGAGTCGCTCAACGCCCGAAGATGAAGCGTGCGCGCCGGGGGTCCGCGCCGCCATCGAGAATTCCGTTCCCCACCTGAATCACGACCGGCGCCGACGGATTCGCCCAGGGTCCGCTAATCCGCACGCGATGCCCTCGGGCACGGAGTCCGTTGGCGGCTGCGCCGAGGATGCGCGCTTCCAGCGTGAGGCTTCCCGGCGAGAAGTTGTGCTGCCCGAACGATCCGTACAAGTGCCCAGTCTGGAAGCGTGGCGCCTCCACCGCCTGCTGCGGCGGCATGCCGAACTCCACGATGTTCAACAATGTCTGGAGCAGGGTTTGGTCCTGGTTGTCGCCCCCGGGCGTCGACATCGCGAGGAACGGCTCGCCGTCCTTGAGCACGATCGTCGGCGTCAGGGTGACGCGCGGGCGCTTGCCCGGCGCAAGCTGGTTGGCGTGCCCGGGAATCATGACCATCGACTGCAGGCGCGAGCCAAGCGGCACTCCGGTATCGCCGGCAATCACTGAAGGCAGCCACGCGCCACTGGGCGTCGCCGAGAACACGTTGCCCCAGCGATCGACCACGTTCACGCAGGTCGTGTCCTGCGCTTCGCCCGCGCGCCCGCTGCGGACTTCGGTGAGTGAAAGGGGCCCGCCGAAATCGCCGGGACGGTGGTCGAGCGAAGCGCGGTCGGGGTCGATCAGCGCGCGCCTCTCCACGGCGTAATCTTTCGAAAGCAGGATCTGTTCGGGAATCTCTGAAAACTTTGGATCGCCGTAATAGCGGTCGCGGTCGGCATAGGCCAGCTTCGCCGCCTCGGCGACGGTGTGCAGGTACTCCGCGGTGTTGTGACCCATCGCCTTCAGGTCGTAGCCTTCCAGGATGTTCAACGTCTGCAAAAGCATCGGACCCTGCGTCCAGAAGCCGGCTTTGTAGACTTCGTAGCCGCGATAGGTGACCTTCCGCGGTTCGTCGATTTCGGCACGGAAGTTGGCGAGGTCGGTGTAGCTCAGCAGTCCGCCGTTCTGTTCCGAGAAAGCCGCGATGCGTTTGGCGAGCGGTCCGCGGTAGAAGTAGTCACGCACGGCTTGCAACTTGCGCGACCGGCTGCCGCGCTGCTTGCGTTCGGCGGCGGCGAGTTCGCGCAGGGTGGCCGCCAGAGTCGGCGCGCGGAAAACGTCTCCCTCGTTGGGCACCGTGCCATTCGGTAGAAAGAACGTCTTCGAAGCCGGCCAGCGCTCGATGATTGACTGGTAGTTCCCGAGAAACGCGGCAAACTCTTCGCCCAGCGGAAATCCATTCTCCGCGTATTCGATGGCGGGTTCGACCACGCGCGCAAACGACAGCGTCCCGTAGCGTTCCAGCGCCAGGATCAAGCCGTCAAAGACGCCGGGCACCGTCGTGGCGAGGATGCCGTAGGAAGGGATCGGCGCGAAGTTCCGGGCGTCTTCCCAGGGCTCCGGTTTGCGGTCGCGGTAGAACTCGAACGTCGCCTTGGCGGGCGCGGGTCCGACACCGGCCACGGTCACCACAGGCTGGCCCTTCATCTTGATGAGCAGCGGCATCTCGCCGCCGATGCCGAAGCGCGCCTGCTCGGTGACCGCCGCGGCGAGGGTGGCGGCGACACCGGCGTCCACGGCATTGCCCCCGGCGAGCAGGATGCGGAAGCCGGCTTCCACCTCCTGGTTGTTGGCCGCGCCCACCATCTCGCGCGTGCCGCGCACGGCGGGAAACATCGTCTTGAACTGGGCCGGCAGTTCGGCGGCCAGCGTCACGAAAAGCGCGGCCAGCACTGCGATACGCATAAAGAACCTCTTGGGAGACCAGTCTACCGCGGTTGTTTCCCGCGCCACGACTCGAGCGCCGTCGCCAGTTCATCGACCAGGCGCGGTTCCCAGGCGCGGAGGTTGCGCGATTCACCCGGATCCTCGTCGAGATTGGAGAGCCACATCGCATCGACGCCTGCCAGCGGCTTGCTGCCGGCGGGCGTTCCATCGAACGTGCGGCCGTCAACGACCAGCTTCCACGGGCCTTTCCGCACAGCCTTCTGGCCGCCGGACTCCCAGAAGATGGCCTCGTGCGGCGACGGAGCGCCTTCGAACGCCACGGGCAGAAGGTTGCGGCCGTCCACTTCGTCGGGAGGCGCAATATGCGCCGCCGCACACACCGTAGGCAGGATGTCCATCGACATGGCGACTTCGTGCACCGTCTTCGCCCCGGTGTGGCGCCCGGTCCAACTGATCAAGGCCGGCACGTGCATCCCACCGTCGAAGAGGCTGAACTTGTAGCCGCGGTACTTCCCACTGCTCCCGGCGGTTGCGGGCTTCTGATCGAGGCCGGCGCGGCGTTCGGTGGTCGCGCCGTTGTCGGAAACGAAGATGAACAGCGTCTCCTCGAGCCGGTTCTGTGCGCGAAGCGTTTCGCGGATCACTCCGACGCCGTCATCCACGGCAGCGATCATCGCGGCGTAGATGCGGCGCTCGAGCGGCAGGTGCGCAAAGCGGCGGGTGTAGGCGTCGGGCGCGTGCATCGGGTAGTGGGGCGCGTTGTACGCCGCGTAGAGAAAGCACGGCTGGCCGCGGTGCCTCTCCAGGAACCGCCCCGATTCCTCGGTGATGCGCGTCGTCAGGTACTGCCCGTCCTCGAAAATCTCCTCGCGGTTCCGCCACAGGTCGTGGAAGTTGGCGCGGGCCGGTTCGCCCCAGTAAAAGCGATGGGAGTAGAAGTCGACGCATCCCGAATGGAAGCCGTAGAAGTATTGGAAACCGTGGGCGTTCGGGACCGTGTCCTCGGTGTCGCCGAGATGCCATTTGCCGATACAGGCGGTCGCGTAACCGGCATCGCGGAGCAGGCGCGCCAGCGTCCGGGTGCCGGGCGTCAGCGCGCGCCGGTTGGCCGGGACGCCCGCCCGCGCCGGGTACATGCCCGTCAGGATGCTCGCGCGCGCCGGTGCACAGACCGGCGCGTTCGAATACCAGTTGGTGAAGCGCACCCCATCGGCGGCGAGCGCGTCGAGGTTCGGTGTGCGGATGTCCGGCGATCCCTGGAACCCCAGGTCCCCGGCGCCCAGATCATCCACGACGATCAGGACGACGTTTGGCTGCAACGGGGGCCGCTGTGCCGCGGCGGCCAGCGGTGCGGACCCGAGAAATGCGCGGCGCGACATCATGGCCGGAAGCGTTCTCGAAGTATAATGGCGAGACTTTCCGCATGCAAGCTTCCCCCCCATCGGATCTGCCGCGCAAACTTGGTCTGGTCGATTCCCTCTCGATCGTTGTCGGCACCATGATCGGATCGGGGATCTTCCTGGTGCCGTTCTCGATCGCGCAGACCGTGCCATCGACCGAGTGGATCCTGGCGGTGTGGGTGGTGGCGGGACTCGTCTCGCTCTGCGGGGCGCTGGCGTTCGCCGAACTCGGTGCGATGGCGCCCGCTGCCGGCGGGCAGTACGCCCACCTGCGCGAGGCGTTCGGGCCGTTCTGGGCGTTCCTGTTCGGCTGGGGTCTGTTTCTCGTCATCCGTTCCGGCGGCACCGCGACGCTGGCTGTCGGCTTCGCCATCTATCTCGGACAGTTCGTCCCACTCACGCCCGTGACGTCGAAACTCGCGTCCGTCGCGATCATCGCGGTGCTGACGTGGGTGAACTACCGCGGCGTCCGGCTGGGGGCGGGCGTGCAGAACGTGCTGACGTTCGCCAAGGTCGCGGGAATCGTCCTGCTCATCGGTTCAGCCGTCTTTTACGACGCGCCTTCCAAAATGTCCTGGACCGGCCCAGGCGTGGACATGACCATCAGCACATTCGGCGTGGCGATGATCGCCTGTTTGTGGTCATACCAGGGCTGGTTCTCGGTTTCGTGGGTGGCGGGCGAGGTCCGCAACCCTGCGCGCGATCTGCCGGTCGCCCTGGCTCTCGGCGTGGCGATCGTCATGGCGATCTACCTTTCGGCGAACCTGGCGTATTTCAAAGTCCTTGGGCTCGAAGGCATTGCGGCGAACGAACGCGTGGCCGCGGCGGCGGCGGAGTTGACGTTCGGCGCCGGCGGAGGAACGATCGTCGCGTTGATCATTCTCATCTCAATCTCCGGCGCCATCAACTCGGGGATTCTCTCCGCGCCGCGCGTGTACTTCGCCCAGGCTCGTGACGGCCTGTTCTTCCGCAAGTTCGGCGAGATCCATCCGGTCTACGAAACGCCGGCGTTCTCCGTGGCGATGCAGGGCGCGTGGGCCATTGTGCTGGCCGTGAGCGGCACTTACGAGCGGTTGTTCTCGTACGTAATCTTCACGTCCTGGCTGTTCTACGGCCTGACCGTGGCGGGTGTATTCGTGCTGCGCAAACGCTACCCCGACCACCCCCGCCCGTATCGCATGTGGGGTTACCCGGTGACCCCGGCGCTGTTCTGCCTGATCGCGTTCGGCTTCGTCATCAACACAATCGTCACGCGGCCCGGACCGGCGGGTCTAGGCCTGCTGCTGCTGGCCAGCGGCGTGCCCGCCTACTATTGGTGGAAGCGCAGCCGCGTGATAGCCTGAGGTATCTCAACCCAGAGGAGTCCTGTTTCCGTGGCGACGACGCATGTTCCGGCTACCCGTACCCCGCTGAGCGAATCCCCCATTCTCAAGGCGTACGCCGAAAAGACGCGCGGCTCAGCGCGGCTCGCGGCGCGCGCCCAAACCGTCTTTCCTGACGGCGTGACGCACTTCGCGCGGTTCCTCCAGCCGCACGCGATCTACGTCGCACACGCCAGCGGTCCGCGCAAGTGGGACGTGGATGGCAACGAATACGTCGATTACGTCGGCGGCCACGGGGCGTTAATCCTGGGTCACAGCTATCCGAGTGTCGTGAACGCGGTCACCGAACAGATCGGCCGGGGAACCCATTACGGAGCCTCGCATGCGCTCGAGGTGCAGTGGGGAGAGCTGATTCAGGAAATGGTGCCCAGCGCGGAGCGGGTGCGGTTTCTTTCGTCCGGCACGGAGGCGACGCACATGGCGCTGCGGCTCGCGCGCGCCTATACGGGAAAGCCGGCCGTGGTGCGGTTCAGCGGACACTTCCATGGCTGGCACGACCACGTGGCGTTTCCGTCCGGCGGAGCGGCCGGCATCCTCACGGGGATCGCGGAACAGAGTCTCGTGTGCGCACCGGATCTGGAGAAGCTGGCGCAGCTTCTCGCCAGCCGCGACGATATCGCAGCCGTCATTCTGGAGCCGACCGGCGCCACGTTCGGGCAGGCGCCCCTGAACGGGGATTTCCTGCGCCACCTCCGCGAGATGACGGCAAAGCACAACGCGATTCTGATTTTCGACGAGGTCGTCACCGGGTTCCGCGTCGCGCCGGGCGGCGCCCAGCAGCACTACGGCGTGAAGCCGGACATGACGACGCTCGCCAAGATCCTCGCGGGCGGCTACCCGGGCGCCGCTGTCGCCGGGCGGGCGGACATCCTCGAACTGCTCAACTTCCGCGGTGACCAGGACAAGCCGCAGCCGCCCGCGGTGCCGCACCAGGGGACGTTCAACGCGTCGCCGGTGTCCGCCGCGGCCGGCGTCGCCACGCTGAACGCCTTGCGCGATGGCGCCATCATCGACCGCGCCAACCGGACGGCCGCGGCAATCCGCGACGGCATGAATGCGGCGCTCCAGCGCCGCGGGCTCGGATGGAGAGTGTACGGCGAGTTCTCGGGCTTCCATCTGTTCGTCAACCGCGAGGGCGATGGCGCGGGCGTCGAAGATATCTACGCGGGGCGAGTGTCCGCCGCGCGGCTCAAAGGCGGCACGCCGATGGAACTGATCCACAAGATCCGCTGCGGCTTCCTGCTGCATGGTGTGGATGTGACGGGCTTCCCGGGCGGCCTCGTGTCGGGTGTGCACACCGGCGCCGACGTCGACAGGACGCTGGCGGCGTTCGAGCGGGTCCTGGGAATGCTTGGGGAGGAGGGCGAACTGTGAAGCACCTGATGCTGGGAGTGATGGCGGCAGCCACGATGTGGGGACAGTTGCAGCCGGCCGTCCCGTCGACGGTCGGGATGTCGGCCGAGCGCCTCGAACGCGCGGCGAATCTGCTGGCGGCGGAAGTCGAGAAGGGCGACATCCTGTCGGCGTCCATCCTGGTGGCGCGCAAGGAGAAGATCGTCCTGCACAAAGGATGGGGGAAATTGCATCCCCGCGCCGGCGCGCCCGCCACGCAGCCGGACACCATCTATCTGCTGGCTTCGATCTCGAAACCGATCACGGTCGCCGGACTCATGCTGCTGGTGGAAGAAGGCAAAGTGCTGCTGGATGAACCGGCCAGCCGCTACCTGCCGGAGTTGAAGGGCGGCAACCGCGGGTTGATCCGAGTGCGCGACCTACTCACGCACACATCCGGGCTGCCGGACATGCTGCCCGAGAACACCGACCTGCGGCGTGCGCACGCCCCGCTCAGCGAGTTTGTGCGCCATACGTTCACGACGCCTCTGCTCTACAAGCCCGGCACGTCGTTCCGCTACCAAAGCAAGGGCACGCTGCTAGCCGCGGAGATCGTCGAACGGATCAGCGGTATGCGGCTGCGCGACTTCCTCGCCCAGCGCCTGTTCGCGCCGCTGGGCATGAAGGACACGGCCCTCGGACTGGGCGGAAAGCAGATCGAAGATTCCGCTTGGTGCCAGACTGGGGGCGGCAACCGGACCGACCAGGAGCGATTCGGGGCGAATTCGCCGTACTGGCGGGACATGGGCCATCCCTGGGGCGGAGTGCACTCGACCACGTCGGACCTTGCCCGCCTGCTGCAAGCACTGCTCAACGGCGGGACGTATGCCGGAAGAACCGTGTTCGCCAAGACGACGGTCGACGAAATGATCCGCGACCAGAATACGAAGATCCAGGCGCCGTGGGGTCTGGGCTGGGGCCTGCGGAATTCGCTTGTGTGGTGCTACTTCGGCGAACTCGGCTCACCGCGGACCTTCGGGCACTCCGGGGCGACCGGCACGGTGGCCTGGGCCGACCCGGAGAACGATCTGCTCGCGGTGATTCTCACGACGCGGCCGTCCGGCATGGACAGCGGTCGCCTGTTGCGCTCCGTGTCCAATGCCGTTGCGGCGTCGGTCGTTCGTTAGCCTTCGGCGCGGCCGACGACGACGATCGCCAGCGGCAGGTCGCCCAACTTCGTGTGCAGCACCCAGTCGTGATCGCCATCCTGTTGGATGGACGGGATCGAGTCCTGCCGGGAGCGCCAGATGCTCATGACGGCCGGGTGCGGGGTGCCGGACGCTTTGCGGCCCATGTTCATGAGCGGCTCTTCCTCAACCGCGGCCGTGACATCCTTATCCTCGGCAACAGGCGTCAGGACGACGAAATCGCGCTGGTACGCCACGCCGAGGTGATCCCCGTTGACCGGATGCAGCGAATACCGCAGCGTGTAGAGTCCCGGTTGGACACCCTGTCCCCGGCGGTCCTCGCCGCGTTCTGTAAAGCGGAGGACTCCCAGGAACGCTCCGTACGGGATCGTGGGAATGTCCACGCCTTCTTCCGTCGAACTTCCTCCGCTGGGAGCCTCGGACCGGAACCAGATCTCGCAAACCACCTTGCCGCCGCCGCCCACGACCTTGGATCCGTCCTTCTGGAGGGTCTCCGCGATTGCCGGAGGGAGGTCGGACGGCGGGGGACCGGCCGGTTCCAGCTTGTACTGAGCCATGGCGGCGCTGGCCGCAATCAGAAGGGTAAGTGCGGTTCTCAACATGTTTCTATCAGTATAGGATGTGCCTCGGGGCCCATAGGTTGCAGCGAACTGAGGCAACCGGGCGAACAGGGATTCACAGGATATTCACACCCCCGCCGGCACGAGTTTTTCCTTTGATGGGAATAGAAATTTTGGATTGGACCTGCCCGATTCCCACCCCCTACGATAGAAGATGTGTTGACTACTCTTGAACCGGCAGACTCCCAGGTAGCGCTGTTGCACCGCATCAGCAATCTCGTCAATTCCGATACCACACTCGATGCCGTTCTCCAGGAACTGATCGCGTTGACCGTAAATGTCACAGGTTGTGACGCGTGTCTTGTTTATCTTCTGGATGCCGGTTCAGGCGAGATGGTGCTCAGTGCCTCGCAGTTGCCGCATGCGGGGGAAATCGGCGCGATCCGCATCCGCGTCGGAGAAGGAGTGACGGGCTGGGTTGCGCAGCACGAAGCGGTCGTCGCGCTGCCGGAACACGCCGCCGCGGATTCGCGCTTCAAGGCGTTCGGCGCGCTGCAGGAGGATACTTACGAGGCATTCCTCTCGGTGCCGCTGACGCACCGGGGGACTCTCATCGGCGTCATCAACGTCCATCACCGCGAGCCCCATCAGCACTCGGCGGACGAGGTGGCGCTCGTCTCCTTCGTCGGAGAGCAGATGGCCGGAGCCATCGCGCGGGCGCGCCTGGAGCAACAGTCGCGCAACGCGTCGAAGCGCATCCAGACACTGGCCGCCGTGGCGAAGACGATCGCGGCGGAAGATTACATGGACCGGATCCTGCAGCCGATCTCGGAGATGGTGGCCGAGACCTTCGATGCACCCGTCTGCTCGATCATGGTGGTCGACGAAGAGCGCCGGGAACTCGTGATCCGCGCCGCACGCTGCTCGTCCCCGGAGTACCTGCACAAGATGCCGGTGCGTATCGAGGACTCACTCATCGGCCGCGTCGTGCGCGAAGGCCGCGTGCTCGTGGTCCCGGACGTGATGGCGGACAAGCAGTACCGCTACCCGGAACTGGCGCGGAAGAACGGTCTGGTTTCTCTGTTGTCGGCGCCGCTGATGACGCGCGAGAACGTGATTGGAACCATCAATATCTACACGGGTCAGCCGAAGACGTTCACCGACGAGGAGATCGGGTTCGTGAAGGTGATTGCCGGACAGGCAGCCATCGCGATTGAGAACACCCGCCTCATGTCGGAGACGCTCGAGATGAAGCGTGCGCTCGAGACGCGGAAGATCGTGGAACGGGCCAAGGGGATTCTCCAGGCCAGGCACGGTCTCACCGAACAGGAAGCGTACCTGCGCCTGCGCAATGAAAGCCGCCGCATGCGCCGTCCAATGCGGGAGCTGGCCGAGGCCATCATCCTGGCGGACGATCTCGACATGAAGGCGGAGCCGCGTCCGCTGGAAGCGCAGAGCGCCTGAGAGCTTCCTTCACCGATCAGGCTGATCTCGGGATGCAGCCCGCAGCGGCTCGAACCCGGTGAGGCGGACTCCCTACTGGTGCGACGAGTATTGTGCCTGGGGTGGGTTCAGCACCACCTCGACGGTCGACTCTTCCTCGTCCACTTCGATCAGTTCGCCGAACGTCTGGTAATTCTTCGCGATCACCTGGACCATGATCTTGCCTTGCGGGATCGGCGGGATCTTGGCCACGCCTTCCTGGTTCGTACGCATCTCCCAGGTGGTCCGGATCTTCTTGCCGAGCTTTGCCACGGAGCGGCCTTCTACAAATCGCACGATCACACTCGCACGGTCCACAGGACGGCCGGCCTGCGTCTTCACCTCGACGCGGAGCGACGTCATGGGCGTCTGTCCCCACAGGGGAAGCAGACCTGCCAGAGCCGCCAGCAGCAGGAATCGTAGGCGCATGTCCTCTTTATTATCACAGACAAACGCAGTTCGGGTAAGATGGAGCGATCTCTATGGTGCGCTTTCTCCTCGTTGCACTGCTGGTGGCCGGCGCTCTCGCGCAGAGTCCGCGCCGCCGTCCGGAACCCGCGGGCGACCCCAATCTTGTCATGACGATTGACGAGTACGAGCCGCGGACCGGCGTTGTGCTGCCTCAGAACCCGGTGACACGCGCCAGGTATCCGTTCGTCGATGCGCACAACCATCAGAACCGCTGCACGGGCGATTGCCTGGACCGGCTGGTGGCGGAAATGGACAAGCTGAACCTGCGGCTCATGGTGAACCTGTCCGGGGGATACGGGGACAACCTCCGCCGCAACCTCGCCGCGCAGAAACAGCGCTTCCCTGACCGTTTCGCGATCTTCGCCAACCTCGACTTCAACGGGCTCGACGAACCAGGATACGCCAGGCGCGTCGCCGCCCAACTGGAGTCCGACATCCGCGCCGGGGCGCAGGGACTGAAATTCTTCAAGAATTTCGGCATGGACCTGAAGGACTCTTCGGGTAAGCGAATCCAGGTGGACGACCCGCGGTTCGACGAGGCATTCGAAGTCTGCGGGCGGCTCGGAGTGCCGATCCTGATCCACGTCGCCGAGCCGAAGCAGTTCTTCGAACCGCATGACAAGCACAACGAGCGCTGGCTTGAGTTGAAGCAGTTCCCCGGCCGGGCGCGTCCGCCTGACCGCTATCCGAGTTGGGAGACGATGATGAGCGAATTGTACCGGCGGGTGGAACGCCATCCGAAGACCAGATTCATCAACGCCCACCTTGGCTGGCTGGGCGGCGACCTGGGAGAGTTGGGACGTCTGCTTGACAAGTACCCCAACATGTACACGGAAGTGGCGGCGGTTCTCGCCGAACTGGGACGGCAGCCCCGCTTTGCGCGGCAGTGGTTCATCCGCTACCAGGACCGGGTGCTCTTCGGCAAGGACACCTGGGCGCCGAGCGAGTACTACGTCTACTTCCGCGTCTTCGAGACCGCGGACGAATACTTCGACTATTACCGCAAGCGGCACGCTTTCTGGAAGATGTACGGGCTGGATCTGCCGGACGAGGTCCTGAAGAAGCTGTACTACAAGAACGCGTTGCGGATCATTCCGGGAATCGATCCGTCGGGCTACCCGAACTAAAGAAAACGGCCGCTCCGGGGAGGAGCGGCCGCCGTTCAGTCGATCTGGGCTTACCAGCGTGGGGGACGACGCCCGCCGCCACCACCGCCACCGCCGCCGTACCCGCCGCGGCCACCGCCGCCACCGGCGCCACGTCCGCCGCCGCCGCCACCACCGCGCTCTTCACGCGGCCGGGCTTCGTTCACGTTCATCGCGCGCCCGTTGAGCTCGCGACCGTTCAATGCGCTGATCGCGCGCTCGGCATCGGCTGCATTCGTCATTTCGACGAAGGCGAATCCGCGTGGCTGGCCCGTGTCACGGTCATTGACGATGCTCACCCGTTCCACCGGACCGAATTCCATGAACGCAGATTCAAGCTCTTCCTGCGTCGTCCGGTAGGAAAGATTTCCTACGAAAATATTTGTCATGCTTCTTACTCCTCAAAGCGCCCCCAACGGGACGGTGTCTGTTTCACGGCGAGCTAGTCTGGACCGGACCTACAGGCGGACGAACATAGCAGGCGCACCATGGCCGACGCAACCGTCAGCCTATGGGGATCATACCACCTTTCTGCTCGCTTCTGGCAACTATAATTGCAGGCACTTAGCACGACCAGCAGAAAAAGGCACGTTCGGCCGTGTCTAACCTTAGCCTGAGGCGCGGCAGAGCGAGTTGCCCTAAATAGGCCTGCGGGCTATTCGGGGCGAGCCGGAGCAGTTCCTCGTACAACTCGATGGCGCGCAGGCGGGCGGCCTCTCCCGAACGTGCATCGACGCGCGCGCCGTGGGCCGTGATGTCGTCCGGCGCGGCCAGGCTCAGCGACCACCAGGCTTCGTGTGCCAAGGCGAGATGGTAGGTCTGCTCCAGGCGGAATGGCGTGTCTGGAAAGTCCAGCAGGAAGCGCTCGCCCTGACGGATCACTTCGAGGAAACAGTTGACTCCATCGCAGCCGAATCCTGGCACGGAGCAACCGAGGCGCTGGATCTCAAGAAACGCTCTCTGTCCCCAGGGCGTGGCCGGAGAGCCGGTCCACGCCTTGAGGAGGAGGCTGCGGTCGTATTCGAGGGCGCCGCTGTAGTGCCCGATTCTTGAGTAGGAGACGCCGTGCGGCCTGAGTCGTTCACGGGCCTCCGCAGCCAGCGGCGCCTCTGTCAACACCTCGCCCGCGTGCTGAACGGACCGCGACACCAACTCCTCTCCCAGTCGCACCACGAGGCTGTCCGCGGCGGCGAGGAGCAGGGCATTGCGGTCCGGGTCCCCGGTCCCAACCAAGGCGAGAAGCTCCAGCAGCGCGGGCAAGGTGGCGGCGCCCGCTTCCGGGTAGAGCGGGCCAAGCTCCCGACGCAGTTGCTCCGTGCGAACGAATGGGACCAGCCCTTCGCTCGCCTGGCGTTCGCGGTCTCGTTCATCGAGCACTTCCTGACGCACGGCTACCAACTGAACCCCTTGCCGGACACCGGCGGGAGCGACATGGTTCCGGTTGCGGTGCAGAACGATCGTCACGCCGCCGGCACGCCATGACAGCCCTGGGTTGGGCCGGTAGGCGCCGGCCCCAAAGACGTTCTCCGGCACGGAACCGGGGCCATAGGCGCGCGTCAGCCGCTCCGCAAGAACCTGTTCTACCTCGGCGCTCATGGGCGGGTAAGGGACGGGCAGCCGGAAATCCGCCCGCTGGAGGCGAACGGTGGGAGGGTCGCGATCCCTGGGGAAGTAAAAGGACTCGGCTACCACGCCGCCGGCCTCCGCCGCGCAGTAATATACATGGCCGTAAAGGCCGTAACGCAAGCCCTGGTGCGCGGGAACGGCGGCGCATCCGCCGGAATACTGCGTGTTCCAACGCACGGCTTGCAGCCCATCCCAATCCGGTCCGCCAGCGCGCTGGCCGAACCGAGGACCGGGGCGGGCGAAGCGTCCAGCGTCACAAGCGGTCCTGGGGTTCCGGCGTGGATGACCTGCACGGTGGTCGTCCCGCTGGTCAGGGTAGCCTGAGGTGCCTGGAAGTTGATCTGACCGCTGTGCACGTAGAGCAGCCCCGCTGAGATCCCGCCGACCCGCACTTCTGTCTCACACAGCCGGGTGGGAAAGACCCGGAGTTCGACGGCCGCCTGATCCGGGCGCATCGGATTGGGCTGTTGAAGGGCTGTGGGATGCGGGTCGCCGCCACAGGCCACCGCGGGTCCCAGATTCGTCCCGTAGATCGACAGGATCAGCCCGGGCGCGACGGGCGCGGGTTCACGGGAGCCGTCGGGCAGGATGGTTCCCGCGGAATAGGACGGAGTCAAAGCTATTCTGGCCGGCGGGGGCGCCGGCTGCGGCGTACAGGCGGCGCACGCAAAGAACGTCACCGCGACCGATGCGCGCAGATTCATCCTGTCTGCACCGACGCCCCCCGAGGCCGCAGCGTTGCGTTTCAGAAATTCAGCTTCAACGCGAACTGCATCAACCGTTCGGTCTGGCGGAATCCGAAGTCGCTCGCCGAGGTGACTTTGCCGGCGTTCGGATTCAGGATCGTCCCCGCGGCATTGCGCACCACCGGCTGCAGCACCGGATCGTCAAACTGCGGGTGGTTGAAAGCGTTGAAGAACTCCGCCCGGAACTGGAGCCGGACGCGCTCGTTCAACTGGAAGTTCTTCGCAAGGTTCAGGTCCCAACTGTTGACGCCGCTGCCCTGGATAATGCCCTTACCGGCGTTCCCAAAGCGGCCGGGTGTGGCGTTCTGAATCGCGTCAGTGTCGAACCAGCGGTCGATCGTCCGTTCGCCCCGGCTGAGGTTCGGATTCCGCAGCGCGTCCGGGCGCCCTCCCGTGAACTGGACGTTGAAGTTGCCAGGTGTCAGGTAGGCGCCCTGATAGGCTGTCCAGATCGGCGCGACCTGCCAGCCGCCCAGCACGTGCCGGGCCAGAGCATGCCCAGTCTTGAAGAACGGCAGTTCGTACACCGCGCTCAGATTGAACTGGTGAGGGCGGTCGAACGGCGCGGGACCTTTGTTGTCCCGCAGGTTCCGGATCGTGTTCGCGCCGAATGACCCCGCGCCAATCGCCACGCCGACGGTGCTCGAATCGACGTCGGTAATGGTCTTCGAGAAGGTGTAGTTCGCCAGCAGCGTGAAGCCATTGGTGTAGCGCCGCTCGAAGCGCGTCGTGAATGCATGGTAGTTGCCCGCCGCGCGCGACTCGAGGATGCTGACGCCGGCCAGATTCGGATACGGGAAGATCTGCTGGAACGCCGGAGGCTGCGGCGGATTGGGGTTGATCTCGTTGTAGTTCAGATTCGTCAGCAGCCTCGTGCTCTTCGATCCGCGGTACGCCACTTCCCACAGCATGTTCGTGGTTACCAGCTTCTGGATACTCAGATTCCACTGCTGGACGTAGGCGTCGCGCAGGTTGCGATCGACTCCCGCACGCGTCAGGTTGGTCAACCTGTCCGCGCCGCCGATCGGATTGTCGGCGGTGAACTCCGGCAGCGGGCTGGTGGGTGTCGCCGGGCGGAAGACGCGGTTGATCTGAAACGCGAACGGATCCTGGAAGCCGCGCGAACGGAAGTCGTTGCCGATCGGCGGGCTGTAGTAGACGCCGTAGGCGCCGCGCATGACGAGATCCTCGGTGCCGCGCGCCCGCCAGGCAAAGCCGAACCGCGGACCGAAGTTGTTGTTGTCCGCGTTCATCAGGCTGCGCGGCACGCCGTCCTGCCCGGGCAGCAACTGCTCTCCGGTGGCGAGGTTGAACGTGGCGATGCGGTCGAACAGATCGATGGGCTTACCGAAGTATTCCCAGCGCAGACCCATGTTCAGCGTGAATGTGGGCGTCATTCGCCAGTCATCCTGCACGTACCAGGCGGCATTCGAATAGCGCAGCCGTTGCTCGAAGGGCGTCGTCTGGACGGCGTAGGTCGCCGGGAATCCGAGGAGGGTGTCGGCGATGGCGTTGACGCGAGTCGGCGTCCCGACCGGCGGCAGGGAGCTGAATACGCCGGTAAACGCGTAGTTTCCGTTCGGCGCGCCCCACTGCGTCGAGTTCAGTTGCTTCCTCTGGTAGCTGCCGCCGATCTTGAACGTGTGCTTCGAGCGCTGGATCGCCAGGTTCTCGACAAACTGCGCCGACTGCGTGATCCATTGAAAGAACGCATTGTTGGTCGAAAAGCCCGCCTGCGGATGGCCGGACACCGTGATGGCGGGCGCGCCAAACGTCAGCGGCTGCGTGGGAACTCCCTGAATCCCCAGTTCCGACACCCAGTCCCGCTGGAACGAATCCGCCGAGTTCCGCAGACGGTTCATGCGCACGAAGCCCACGTTGAACTCGTTGACGATGGATGGACCGAACAGATGCGTGCTCCCGAGCGTGTGATGGATATGCCTCTCGTTCTGGACGGCGTCATACGGAAACGCCTGAGCGAGGGACTGGCCCGGACCGACGTCGTCCGGTTCGTTGATCGTGCTGCGCCAGAAGAGATTGGTCGCCGCGGTCAACTGGTGATCCACGCGGAAAGCGGGAACTGATGTGTCGAAGCGCCGCAGCGGTGCGTTGACGAAGTTGCGCGCCGGATCGGGATTGTTGGGCAGCGGATACAGATCAAGCAAGCCCCGGCCGGTCCGGTTGATGCGGCTTTCCGGAATGCGATTCCCGGCAAACGGCGTCTTGGTGAAGGGGTCGACAATGGTGGCGCCCAGACCGGTGAAGTCGCCGGTCCGCTCCTGCGCGGTGGGCACGAGCGCCGTGCTGGTGGTGCCGTTGCGCTGCCGCTGCCACTCCCAACTCATCATGAAGAACGTGCGGTCTTTCCCGTTGTACAGCTTGGGAAGCATCACAGGACCGGAAACCACGAACCCGAACTGGTTCCGCTTGTTCGGGGCCGCCTTCCCGGTACGATCGAAGAAATTGCGCGCGTCCAATTTGTCGTTACGCAGAAACTCGAAGAACGAGCCGTGCAACTCGTTGGTTCCGCGGCGCGAGACGACGTTCACGAACGCCCCGGAGTTGCCGCCGAACTCCGCCGACGCGCCGGATGTGACCACGCGGAACTCGGCCACCGAATCGAGCGAAGGGATGGCGTAGGGGTAGTTGTTCAACTCCATGCCGCTGATCTCGACGCCGTCCACCAGGACCGTGCTCGTATTGTCCCGCTGCCCGCCGACGGAAAACGCCGGTCCGTAGTTGGCCTGCCGCTGGGTCGCGCTGGCGCGTCCGGCGGCGACGATGCCGGTCGACAGAAAGGCAAGCTGCATGAAGTTCCGGCCATTGAGCGGCAGTTCGCGAACGCGCTTCTCATCGATCACCTGCGACAGGTTCGCGTCGGATGTCTGGACGAGCCCGGCGCTCGCCTGGACTTCGACCGTCTCGGCCACCTGGCCCACCTGAAGACGAACATCCAGTTGCCGGCTCTGCGCCACGGTCAGTTCCACGCCGACGATCTGCTCCGTGCGGAAGCCCTCCGCCGCCGCCTGGAGACGATACACGCCCCGGGTCAGGGCGCGAAACTCGTACAGGCCCGCCGCATTGGTTTCCTGCTCGCGGGAAAGATTCGTCTGCTGGTCCGTGAGCGTAATCTTGACGCCGGGCATCGCGGCGCCTGAGGTGTCGGTGACGGTGCCGGTGATCACTCCGGTCGCGGTCTGCGCGTGAAGCGCCTGGAACGCAAGAAGGCCCGCGAGAACGAGCCGAAGGGCGCCTGAAAAAGGCATGGGAAGACCTCCCTATTCCTTGAGAAAAATGAATCTAGATTGCGAACCCTGGCAACCAGTGGAGCGAGTATACCTCCGAACCTTGCTTCTGACAAGAAATTTCTTTCGCCCGATAGGAGAGGGATAATGGAGGTGCCCATGAAGGTCGTTCTTCTGGCCCTGATCCTCACTGCGGCGGCGGCCCAGGAACCTCCGACCGACTTGGCGCGCCGCGTGGCCGAGCGCGAGACGGCGAGCGAAGCGGAGCGCGCCCAGTATACCTACCGGCAACTCGTGGTGATCGAAGAGATCGGGCGCGGCGGGCTGAAAGCGGGGGAATACCGGGAGACGCGGGACGTGATTTTCTCGCCCTCCGGCGAGCGGTCCGAAGCCTTGGAGCGCGCCCCCTGGAACAGCTTGCAGCGCCTGCGGCTCACCGAAGAGGACTTCCGCGACATCCGGGAAATCCAACCCCTGCTCCTCACCCGGGACCGCCTCTGGCAACACGAAACACGGTACAAGGGAACCGAAGAGATCGAAGGCACGGTGTGCTGGGTGCTCGAGGTCACGCCGCGCCAATACCTCGAAGGAATGCGCTACTTCCGCGGCCTGCTCTGGGTCCACCCGGAGGACTTCTCCATCGTGCGCAGCGCGGGCCGCGCTGAACCTCAACTGATCGGCTCGAAGTCGGAAAACCTGTTCCCGCACTTCACCACGACCCGCCGCAAGATGGACTCGGGCTTCTGGTTCCCCGAGACCACCTACAGCGACGACACGCTGCACTTCCGCTCCGGTCCGCTCCGCCAGCGGATGCGCATCGAGTACAGCAACTACAAGCGGTTCACTGCGGACACGACCATCGTCTTCGAAGAGGGGACCAAGCCTTGAACCCCGGATTGTGCCTGAGCTGCCGCCATGCACGGCGCATCCGCTCCGACCGCGGCAGCGAGTTCCTGCTGTGCGGATTGCACAAGACGGACCCGCGATTTCCGAAGTATCCCCGGCTGCCCATTCTCGTCTGCGCCGGGTATGCGCCATCCGGCAAGTCCCAAACTCCGGCGCGAGGCGAGTTATAGTAGTGAAATTATGCGCGCCGTGCACCCGCTGGTCCTGGCCTGTGCGGGGCTGATTGCGCCCGCTGCCTGGGCGCAAACGTCGTACCGGGAGAACATCCGGCCGGTCATCGACGCGCAGTGCAATGCATGCCACAACGCGGAGGTCAGGCAGGGAGGCCTCGATCTTTCCACGCGCGCGAAGATGCTGCGCGGCGGCGACCGGGGTCCGGCGGTGGTCCCCGGCGATCCCGAAGGAAGCCTGCTCTACGCGTACCTGACCCATCAACGCCAACCCGGTATGCCGCTGGGCGGCAGGAAGCTGCCCGCGGAAACCATCGCCCGTTTCGCGGCGTGGATCCGCGACGGAGCCGGGACCGAAGATGCGCCCGCCGCATCCGCATCGTCGCACTGGGCGTTTCAGCCGCCGCGGCGCTTCGCAGTGCCCGCCGTGCGAAACCCGGAATGGCAGGCGCATCCCGTGGATGCGTTTCTCGCCGCCGAACACGAACGTCTCGGCCTGACACCGAAACCTGAAGCGGACCGCTACACCCTGCTGCGGCGCCTCTCGCTCGATCTCACCGGCCTGCCTCCAACCCCGGAAGAAGCGGCGGCGTTTGCCGGAGACCGCTCCCCGGATGCCTACGAGCAGGCGGTCGACCGCCTGCTGGACAGCCCGCGGTACGGCGAACGCTGGGGCCGACACTGGATGGATGTCTGGCGCTACAGCGACTGGTACGGCAGCGGGCTGCGCGAGGTCCGCAACAGCCACCGCCACATCTGGCGCTGGCGGGACTGGATCGTCGCCTCGCTCAACGAAGACAAGAGCTACGCGCGCATGATCGAGGAAATGCTCGCCGGGGACGAAATCGCGCCCACCGACCCGGCCACACTCGCCGCCACGGGCTTTCTGGCGCGGAACTGGTACCGGTTCAACCGCAACGTCTGGTTGTTCGATACCGTGGAATCCACCTCCGCGGCCTTCCTTGGCGTGACGCTCAAGTGCGCGCGCTGTCACGACCACAAGTACGACCCGTTCCCACAGCAGGATTACTATCGCTTCCGCGCCTTCTTCGAGCCGCACGACATCCGCATCGACCGCATTCCAGGCGAACCGGACCAGAAGAAGGATGGGCTGGCCCGCGCCTATGATTCCGAGCCGAAAGACTTCGGCCCCGACCCGGAGGGCGGTGGAAACAAGGTGCCGCCCGTCTACGCCAAGACATACCTGTTCATCCGTGGCGACGAAAACGAGCCCGACAAAGATCAGGAAATGCAGCCCGGTACCCCCCGCGCGCTGGGCGGGCCGGACGTGAAGATCGCGCCGGTGGAGCTGCCCGTCGAGGCGTTCTATCCGGATGTCCGGCCGTTCGTTGCGCGGGATCTCATGCAGGTTGCGCAGGCGGGCCGGGCCGTGGCCGAGGAGAAACTGGCGTCGCTGCGCGCCTCGCTCGATGACGCCCGGCGCCGGGTCTCGGAGCCACCGCCGCCGGAACCGGTCGACTTCAAGAGCCGCATCCATCCCATCTTCGGGCAGCGCTGCGCTCCTTGCCACGAAGGACGCAACAGCAGGGGCGGACTCAGCCTCGCGTCCGAACAGGCGATCCTGACCGGCGGCCGCAGCGGACCCGCCGCCGTCCCGGGCAAGAGCGGATCGAGCCTGCTCGTCCAGCTTCTCAGGGGCGAGAAGCAGCCGCGCATGCCGCTCAACGGCCCGCCTGTGCCGGAAGCGGAGATCGCTCAGATCGTCGAATGGATCGATCGACTCCCCCGCAAGAGCCCGGAAGAAGTCCTGCGCGAGACGCCCAACCTGATTACGGCAACCGAGAAGGAAATCGCGGCGATCCAGGCCGAGATCCAGGCGCTCGAAGCGCGGATTCGCGCCGAGCACGCGAAGTATTCCCGCACACCTCCCGCCGACCTCGACACGCTGACCGCTGAGGCGAAAAAACTGGAGCGCCAGGCCAACCTGCTGCGCGCCGAGGAGAACCTGTTCCGCGCCCAGACGCAGATGAACGAGGCGCTGGCCGGCCAGGATCAGGCGCGCGACCGCAACGCCGCCGCGGCGAAACGAAACCTGGAGGCGGCCGTCGCGGCGCTCTCCAAGCCCGCTGATGCCTACTCGCCGCTGGGTCCGTCCCACCCCAAGATCAGCACCGGACGCCGTCTGGCGCTGGCGCGGTGGATCGCCAGCCACGAGAATCCGCTAACGGCGCGCGTCGCCGTGAATCACATCTGGATGCGGCATTTTGGAGCGCCGCTTGTGCCGGCTGTGACCGATTTCGGTGCGAACGGCAAGCCGCCGACGCATCCCGCGCTGCTCGACTGGCTGGCCGTCGAGTTTATGGAAAGCGGCTGGAGCATGAAAAAGCTGCACCGTCTGCTGGTCACCAGCCGCGCCTATCGCATGGAGTCCGCGACGCCGCCGCCAGGCGATCCCAGCGCGGCGATCGATGCCGGCAACACGTACCTGTGGCGGATGAATCCGCGGCGTCTCGAAGGCGAGGCGATCCGCGACAGCGTTCTCTACGTGAGCGGCGCGCTGGACCTCACGATGGGCGGTCCCGAGTTGCATGAAGTGAAAGACCAGGACACGCCGCGGCGCAGCGTGTATTTCCACATCACCCCCGACGCGCAGTTGGAGTTCCTGAAGGTTTTCGACGGCGCCGATCCTACGGCCTGCTACCGGAGAACGGAGTCGATTGCGCCGCAGCAGGCGCTGGCGCTGGCCAACAGCACGCTCAGCCTCGAACAGGCCAGGCGGCTGACGGACCGCCTCGGCGCACACCCTGGCCAGGAGTTCGTCCGCCGGGCGTTCTTCGCCGTTCTGGCACGCCCGGCGTCGGAAGTCGAGATGGCGAAGTCGACCGCCTATCTGGAACGGCAGGCCGCCCTCGCCCGCGAGAACGGCGCGCCGGATGGAGATTTGCGAGCCAGGCAGAGCCTGGTTCATGCGTTGTTCAACCGCGATGAATTTGTGACAATTCGATAGGCTGCACGATGCGACTTTTCGTTCCAAACGCCTGCGGGCGCATCAACCGCCGCCAGTGGCTGTCCGGCACCGGCATGGGCTTTACGGGCCTCGTGCTCAGCGCCCTGTTTCAGCAGAACGCAGCCGCCAGCGGGCACGCGGCCTGGGCGCCGCCCGACGGCAAACCCCACTTCGCGCCGAAGGCCAAGTCCGTCATCTGGATCTTCCTGCAGGGCGGCGTGAGCCATCTCGAATCCTTCGACCCGAAGCCGGAGTTGAACCGGTTCGCCGGCAAGACCATCGCCGAGACGCCGCACCAGGGAGTGCTGGATTCAGCTTTCGTCAAGAAGAACGTTGTGCAGTTCACCGGTATCGATCGGAAACTGATGACGACCGTGCTGCCGTTGCAGGTGGGCTTCCGGAAGCATGGCCAGAGCGGCATCGAGGTTTCGGACTGGTGGCCGCACCTGGCGGGCGTGGTCGATGACCTCGCCATCATCCGCTCGGTCTGGACGACCGACAACGACCACGCGGCACAGTTGCAGTTCCACACCGGCCGCCACATCTTCCAGGGCTATTTCCCGTCGGTCGGGTCGTGGGTGCACTACGGCCTGGGCTCGCTCAACGAGAACATTCCGAAGTTCGTCGTGCTGGGGCCGCCGGTGCCGCCGCACCTCGGCGGAGCGGGTGTCAGCGGGGGCAACTACCTGGGACCGCAGCACGCGGGGGTGCACCTGTCGGGCGACCCCGCCAATCCCCTGCCCTACGCGACGCGTCCCGACGGGCTCCCGGCGCGGGAACAGGAGAGCGAGTTCGAATTCATCCGCGAGCTGAACGAACTCGACGCCGCGCGCTACCCGGCCGATGCGTCGATCCGCGCGCGCATCAAGTCCTACGAGATGGCATTCCGCATGCAAACGGCGGTCCCCGAGGTCTTCGAGTTCGCGAAGGAGCCGGAACACATCCGCAAGAACTACGGGCTCGATCAGGAGAACACGCAGCATTTCGGCCGGGACCTGCTCACGGCGCGAAGGCTGGTCGAGCGCGGCGTGCGCTTTGTCCAGGTCTTTCACGGCTACCGCACGGACGGCAACGGCTGGGACGCGCACAGCGAACTCCAGAAGAACCACAGCCGCCTCTGCGGCGAAGTGGATTTGCCGCTCGCGGGTCTGATCCGCGACCTGAAGCAGCGCGGCTTGCTCGACGAAACCCTCGTCGTGTGGGGCACGGAATTCGGCCGCACGCCTGGCGTCGAGGGCTTGCGCGAAGGGCGCGACCACCATCCGTTCGGCTTCTCCTGCTGGATGGCGGGCGGCGGTCTGAAAGGCGGCGTCGCGCACGGCGCCACCGACGAACTCGGCTTCCACGCCGTCGAGCACAGGCACTACGTCACGGATCTGCACGCAACCGTGCTGCACCAGTTGGGACTCAACCCGAGGAAGCTCGAAGTGCCCGGACAGAAGCGCCTCGACATCGATTTCGGCGAGCCCATTCGCGAGATTATCGGCTAGGGCGGACCGTGCCCGGTGGCGAACTGCACCTCCAATTGATATAAAAGGCGAAATGCGGAAGTTCTGGTGGATTGCCCTGGCCGGGCTGCCCCTGTACGTGGCTCTGGGCACAAACAGCGGGCTGCCGTTCAAGAAATCGTTCCCGCTCGATGGCGCGTGGCAACAGGAGTGGACGCTCCAGGAGGGCGCCGCGTTCTCCGTCAGCGTGCATATCGGAAACCCCGCCACCCTGCCGCCGAACGGCCGGATCGCGGTGCGCTGGACGGGTCCCGCTCTGCCGGAACTCGCCTTCAACGGCGAGCGCGGCGACCTGCACGCCTCGGCCACGGCGGATTGGTCGAAGGTGCTGCATGCACTCGACCCCGATGTGTACCTGGTGTACCGCGCGCCGAAGGCCGGCACATACCGCCTCACCATCGAATCGCTCGACGAGACGCCGGAGGAAAAGCCTGTCTTCGAACACGACAAGGGACTGGCGCCTCTGGCGACACCCCTGCCGCACAAGACGCCGCGGGTCTCAGGCGTCGCGCTGGCGGTCGAACTGGCGCCCCTCGAAGAGACCTTCCACGACGGCACGTTGATCGAGGCCGAGCCCAATAATACGCCGGAGCAGGCGGTCCGCCTTCCGTTCGCCGCTGGTGAGGGCGAGCAGGTGATTCGCGTGCTGGGCGGCGCCGACGAACTCGAGTACTTCTACAACTCCCGCTCCGGCCGCTCGCCCGACGATTGGTACCGCCTCGACTTCCGCGGCTCCCGCCCCATGATCCTGACGGCGAACCTGCAAATGGCCGAACCGGTGGTGAGCGCAAGAATGCGCGTCTACAGGCCGGGGACGCCACCGGCGGAGAAAGCGTCGAAGCCGGTGTCCCTGCGCGAATTCGGCAACGCCAGCCCGGTGCCCTACATCCACCCGCCAGTTGAAGTGATTCCGGGACCCGAGCCCGTGTATACCTATTACGAAGGCCGCGACATCAACGAGCGGATCCACCAGCAGGACGACAATTTCCGCTCGTTCGTGACCCGCGTGCTGGAACCGGGCGGCACGTACTACCTGCGTGTCGAAGCGAACCAGCCGGCCTACGAACTCGAACTGCGCATCGTGGAACCGGCGCCGTACGACGATCCCAAGCGCGCCATCGAGGCGGCCATCCGCTACCACCTGGCTGAAGTCGATGCCTGGCTGATCCACCGTCCGCGGCACATCGCGCAGCACCACCGCGTCCGGGACGGCACCAGCGTCCTCGGCGAGAACTGCATGAGCTGCCACACGCAGTCCGGCGTGTGGGGCGTCGCCGACGCCTTCCGCAATGGCTACCGGCCCTGGGACCGCGTCCAGAACTGGCGCCGCCTCGTCAACACGATGTACGAGAGCCTGCGTCCCACCAACAAGCTCGAAGACGCCGCCGCGAACACGAGCCTCGCGCCGCTCGACCTGGGCGACGCGCCCGCCGGATCGCGCGTCGCCGGACGCAACATCGTGCTGCACGAACGCACGGCCAAGCCCAAGGCGCTGCACCGCTACCAGCAGCGGCGCACGGCGAACTACGTGCTGCAGACGGCCGATCCACAGGGCATCAACGCCGCCGGCAAGGGATCGAACTTCGGACCGAACGTCGTGTTTAAGTTCTCGGCGGAGGTCCTGGAGCGCGCCTGGCGCGACACCGGCGAGGAGAAGTATTTCTGGGGCCTGGAGGAGAAGGCGAAGAAGATCGTCGGGACCGGCGACTGGCAGATCAAGGTGTCCGACGACCTCGGCCACCGCATCGAGTTCTTCCACAAGATCTGGCCCGCCGATTACGTCGAAACTGTCCAGCGGCTGATAGGCGACTCCGCCAAGGCCGCCGCGGCGCGCGAGTTTCACGCCGCCTTCGCCGCCCAGGTGGAAATCGATCTGCGCCGCCTGCTCGCGCTCCAGCAGAAGGACGGCGGCTGGGGCTTCGACCTCGGCACCACTCCAGACAAGGGACAGACATGGGTCCGCATGGACGAAGAGCCGGACGCGGCGCCAACGGCCGTCGCGCTGCTGGCACTGCAGGCCGCGGGACGCCGTCCGGGCGACCCGGCGGTCGATGGCGGGGTGCGTTGGCTATTAGCCAACCAGTTCCCGTACGGTTTGTGGAATCGCGCCGCGCAGACCGGCTTCGTCACCACGGCCTATGGAATCCGCGCGCTGAGCCAGCTTTTCCCCAAACAGGCGCCCGAGCTGCGCCTCTCCGACTTCCAGGCCAGGCGCGGCGAATCCTGGATCGCCCGCGCGGCGCGGGTCCGGCACGCCCAGGAATGGAATGACGCGCGGCTGGCCCCTGTGTTCCTCGAAGCGGCCAAGGATCCACACCCGCAGGTCCGCTATTACGCCTATCTCGGCTTGTCTGGCGGGCTGGCTCCCGAGGGAATTCCCGCGTTGATCGGCGGCCTGGGCGATCCGGTGAAAGCGTGCCGCGAAGCCGCGTTCTGGGCGCTACGCCAGTATCTGCTCGACGACCAGGGCTGGGACGCAGTGGCGGCGGTGATCGAAACCGCGGACTCGCCGGTCGCCCGGCAATCGGCGATGCAGGCGCTGTTCACCCGGGCGGACCTTTCCGGCGCGGGCAGCCGGATGCGCGCCGAGCGGCTGGGGACGCTGCTCGCCAGGGCGATGGCCGATCCGCATCCCGGTGTCCGCGTCTGGGCGCGCAAAGCCGCCTGGCGCTGGTGGATCTGGAATCCCGGCGTGCGCGGACCCGTCAACCGCGCCTGGGCCGAGTCGCTTCTGCGCGACGAACCCAACGCCCACGCCGAGATCGCGCTACGGTACTCCACCGCATCGCTTCTCATGGTCAACGGCCACATCGCCAACCAGACCGGCGAGAAGAACGCCGACCAGCAATACCGCGAACTCGCCGAATTCTACCAGCTTCTGGACTCGCGCCGCGCCGTGGCGGGAAGCACGGAACGCCAGCGCCTGGAACGCCGTCTGACGGCGGTCGCGGCGTCGCACTTCCAGGAGCGCGGCAACGACGGAGGCGCCGGGCAGATGGGCTACTCGACGCCCGGTTCAGCCGACTTGATGGGCAAAGTCGTGCTGTCCACCTACGGCGGAGGCGCCGCGGACGGCATTCCCTGGGACAAGATCGCGCTCGAAGGCGCTGCCAACGTAGGCTATGCGCCACTTCAACAAACTCTATTGAAATTGCTGGAAACAGGCGACTTGGAGAATGTCGCCGTCGCCGCGCGCGCATTGGCCAACCCGCGGACCCTGAGCCTGCCGGCGCGGCCCGAGACCCTGCGCTCGATGCTGTCCAAGCTGGAGCGATTCCTTGCGGACGGCCGCAAGGAAGATGCTCAAGCGATGGCGAATTTTCTCGGCAGCGTCCGGTGGGACTTCTCCGGCGTCAGCGAGGAAGCCGAAGCGGAGTTCTACCGCGCGTTGATTCCCGCCGGCCGGCCTCGCGCGTCCCTGCCCCGGGGACCCGCATTCCGCCCCGCACCAGAAGCTGCGGCAGCGCCGGACCGCGCCGAACTTCTCGGCCAGATCCTGGGCGGCAACCCCACGCTTCAGCGCAAGGTCGTCTTCCAGCACCTGGAGGGAGAACCCCGCTTCTGGCTGCCATCCACCGAATGGATGATCACGTTCCAGGAAGGGCGCCTTTCCGAGGAGCAGGCGATCGAGGGCGCCGTGGAAGCCGAGGACCTGAAGGTGCTCGACCTGACCGCGGGCCGCACGACCGAACAGATCGTCCCCGACGGTCTTGCCAGCAAGAACTCGATTCTCTGGTGGCGCGAGGCCGCCCCTGGCGCGCGCCTCACCTTCGCCGTCGAAGCGCCCGAGGCGGGCCGGTACAACCTGATCGCGGCGTTCCTCTACGACCGCGAACTTGGCACCGTGCGCCTGTCGCTGAACGGCCAGCCGGTCACCGAGGCCCTCGATTTCTACCGGCGCACGCTCACCCCCAGCGGTCCGGTGTCCCTTGGGGTACACGAGTTCGTCAAGGGCGAGAACCGGCTGACCGTCGAGATGCTGGGCAGCAACCCCGACGCCGAACCGCTCTACGTGTTCGGCATCGACTACGTCAAACTCGCCGCCGACGAGGGCAGCGGCTCCATGTTCCAGCAGACCCGCCGGGGCCAGTTGATCCGCATTGACCCGATCGTCGAAGCGAAGGAGCGGGTCCTCGACATGTTTGTCGAATGGTTCGCCCCGGGCACGCCGGAGGCGACGCGCGAGTTCGCCGTCAACCTGGCCAATAAGACCGCCTTGCGCCGCAACCCGAAAGTCCGGACGGCGCTGGCGGCCTGGGTGGACCGTGAGCCGGAGCGGCGCCTCCAGGACCGCATCCGCAATATCCTGAACTCGGACGATTCCGTCTATGGGAAGGAACTGGCGAAACTGATCGAGCAGCAGAAGGAGACGATCACGGGCGTGGAAGTCCGCCCCCTTGCGGCCACCGAAGACTGGATCAAGGATCTGCTCCACTTCCGCGACGTGGTCTTCACCGAACTGGGCAAGCTGAGCCCGGAGGACAATCGAGCCTGCCTTTCCTGCCACGGCATCCCCGGGCGCGTCCCGACGTTGTACCTCGATCCGCCGGACTCCGCGGGCTACATCCCACCCGAGCAGTTGCTGACGAACTACAGGCGGCTGCAGCAGCGGGTTGATCTCGATCACCTGGAGCGCAGCAAGCTGCTCACCAAGCCGCTGAATATTCAAAGCGGCCAGGAGGACGGGCACCAGGGCGGGCAGCGCTACCAGCCGTCCGACGCCGGCTACGAAGTCATCCGCAAGTGGGTGGAACGGCAGGCGGCGCTGCAACGGCAGACCGCGCCGCTTTGACCGTCGCGGCGCCGTTCGCGATAATAAAGGGAGAAGAAATGACGTTGGCAACGAATCCCGGCCCGCGACCGGGAGACGCTGGGTAGTTGTTTCCTTTTTCGCGCACCCTCCCTGGGTTTCCATCCAGTCCTCTTCCTCGCGGGCACGGAAAGGAGGATGAATGCCTTACCAGTGTCTTGCCATCCTGCTCTCGTTGTTGCTGGCCGTCCAGCCGGTAGCGGGGTTGGCCTCCACCAGACCGGATCTGACTCTGACGCAGGCTCTCGGAAAATCCTACGAGGAATTGTTCGATCTGGCGCCGGGTCTCGGCTTCACTCAGAGCCATATCGATGCGCACCGCAAGCACCTGGAGCGCGCCAGGGACACGTGTATCGACGAGTATAAGGACGCGGCGAAGAGCTACAACCGGCAGCTTCGCGACGCACAGGCCGAGTTGCGCCGCCGCACTGCCCGGTTGAACGACGAAGAACGGCACGAGTTACACTGCCGCATCCAGAACCTGCGGAAGATGGAGCAGCAGGCCGAACTGCTGGCGAATCACGCCATCCCGACGGCGTTCGACAACAAGCTTGCCAAGCTGGAACTGGTCGAAAAATGGCCCGCCGAGCTGCGGAAGATTGAAGCGGAAATCGCGGCGGAGAAGCATTATGAACGGCGCTATGGCGACGTGCGCGATATCGGTCTGCGGAACATCCGCTCCGGGCAGCAGGACGACATCAAGCGCGGCCACGAAGCCGTGCAGCAGATGAAGATGATGGGCATGATGCCGCCGGAAATGGACAACCCGGCGGTCGTGCAGTACGTCAATGATCTGTCGCAGAAGATCGCGGCCGCCAGTGACCTGCAGGTGCCGCTGCAGGTCACCATCCTGAACTCGAAGGAAATCAACGCCTTCGCACTGCCCGGCGGGTACATCTTCATCCAGCGCGGTCTGCTCGAAGCCGCCGAAACCGAGGCGCAGTTGGCAGGGGTCATCGCGCACGAAATCGCGCATATGACGGGCCGGCACGGGCACCGTCTAATGCGCCGTGCCACGATCGCCGGAATTCTCTACCAGGCGGCACAGATCGCGGCGCTGATCTTCACCGGCGGTGTCGCGGGGATCGGGACGTATTACGCTCTGCAATACGGCTTCTACGGACTCGGGCTTGTCCTGAGTCTCGACCTGCTCGGCGTGAGCCGCGACTTCGAACGCGAGGCCGATCAACTGGGTGTGCAGTACGCCTGGAATGCCGGCATCGACCCCCGCGGATTCACAGAGTTCTTTAGCCTGATGGCATCGCGCTTCGGGTACGTCGCTGGTTTGAGCTGGTTCCGCACGCACCCGCCGTTCTACGACAGGATGGTCGAGTCGCAGCGCGAGATGATGTTCCTGCCGCCGAAAGACAGTCTGGTTCGCACGACGACGGCGTTCGAAGAGATGAAGCGAGCCCTCGAAGACGTCACAAAGAAGGCGGAAGCCGACGAGAAACAGCGGCCAAGCCTGCTGTCTCCCGTCGAGGATTGCCCGGAGCCCGATCTGCCCCGGTATAAGCCGGGCGACCCGATTGAGAACCTGTGCCCGGCCATTCTGGAGGCGCCATGATCAGAATTCTCATTTGGATTCTCCTGGCGATTCTGCTGCTGCCGACTCCGCTGATGCCGATCGAGCCACTGGTGGAGCGGAGCGTGTATCTGACCGTCGAAGACGGAGACCGTCTCATCGGAGGTCTGACGGAGGAAAACTTTCGCGTGTCCGAAAACGGCGAATCGCGCGACTTCCGGCTGGAGGAACCGGAACTGCCGGTCATGATCACGCTGCTGGTGGAACACAGCCGCATGGCGGCCTGGTACTGGGACGACATCACACAGTCGCTGTCGAGTTTTGTGCGGTCGGCGCCGGACGGCCACTGGTATTCGCTGGTGACCTACGCACAGACAATCGAGGTCGCCTCGGATTTTACGCGCAACCGTGCGGAGATTCTCGATGCCTGGAACCGCCTGGGCCAGCCGATGTGGCGCGAAGTGAACACGTACGACGCCATCTACGAGACGGCGGAGAAGCTGCAGTTGATTGGCGGCCGGCACGTTGTAGTCCTGATTGGCTCCGGGATCGACACGTTCAGCCGGCGGACGCTGGGCGAAGCGCAGCGCAAGGTCGAAGCGACCGGCGCCACGATCTTCGGCATCGGGGCCGGCTCGGCGCTACGCGGCCGGCTTGAGATGTACCTGGGAACGAATGCGCGCATGGAGTTGCTGCGCGCGCAGGCGTTCCTGCAGATGCTGGCGGACAAGACCGGTGGACAGGCGTTCTTTCCCCGCTTCGTCACCGCGTTCCCCAACGTGATGCGCTCGGTGCTGCTCATGGTGGGACACCAATACAGACTCATCTACGACTCCCAGCCGCGTCTGGATCGCCCTTTCCAGGTCCTTGAAGTGGAAGCTTTCGTCATCGAGGACGACCGGCGGAAGGATTTCACCGTGCGGGTCCGTGACGGCTGGCGGGAGGAGTAGAAGGACACGGAACCGGAACCTCATTTCGCTCATCTCAGTAAGTGACGGCCATGTCTGCGGCGTTGATCCTTCTCCTTGTGTGGGCATGGCCGTCGCCCGCCGTGGAGCCAGCGAGTCCGCCTCCGGCTTGCTGGCTCCGCGGCGCAGCATCAACCTGTGAGACCGCATGGCTCCTGCGGTCTAATACCACGTGGTCCGAGTGGCAGATCCGGACGGGCAGAAATGGCACGCTCCCCGCTCTTCAAGCTCAGAACTGACCGTGCAGATTGAATCAGTAAAATCGGGTCTGTCCCCCTTTTCGGACGCTCCAAATTCACGGGCATCGAAGCACCTGCACGTCGTGGGTGTGGCTATAGAGCTGCGGGACCGTCCAGACTGCGCCACAGGTACCAGCAGGCAACCGACCGCCAGGGCCGCCACGGCGCCGCAATCGTTTCCATCCGGGGCGCGTCGGGCGGCGCGTCCAGGCCGTACAGCCGCTGCATCGCGTTCCGGACGCCCAGATCCGCCACGGGCAGCACATCCCGACGGCGCAAGGCAAAGATCAGGAACATCTGCGCGGTCCACACGCCGACGCCCCGCACCGCGGTCAGCCGCGCAATCACCGTCTCGTCATCCAGTGCCGGCAGTTCTCCGAACCGCAGGCTGCCCTCGGCCGTGCGTCTCGCCAAGTCCCGCACGTAGCTGGTCTTCTGCGACGAGAGGCCCAGGCTCCGCAGCCGCGCCTCGTCCAAGGCCAGGACCGCGTCCGGCGTCACACCGCCGGTCGCCTCCTCCAGACGGCCGTAAATCGTTCCCGCCGCCTTGCCGCTCAACTGCTGGTAGACGATCGACCGCGCCAGCGTTGCAAACTGAGGCTCGCGATACTCGATCCGGTATGGCCCGACCACCTGCACCAGCTTGGCTAGCAGGGGATCGGCCTTCTTCAAATGATTCACGGCAATTCGCATTGTGTTGAAACAGCGGAGTTCCAGCCGCCGTCCCAACCAGTGTAAGGTGGGAAGGACGCCGATGAAATCCCTTTTTGGACTCGCCGCTGCGGCCCTGGTAGCCGGCGCGCTCTGGTCGCAGCAGCCCAAAGCGCAAGACGAAGAACCCCTGTCGACCATTCAGGTGGATGTCGACGTCGTCAGTCTTCTCTGTTCCGTCCGCGACAAACGGGGCGGACTCATCGGAAACCTGACGGCGGAAGATTTCGAGGTGTTCGAAGAAGGCAAGCGCCAGGACATCAAGTACTTCACTCGCGAAACGGACCTCCCCCTCACCATCGGTCTCCTGGTCGATGTCAGCGGCAGCCAGGCCAGCCTGATCGAAGAGGAGCGCCGCGCCGCCGACCAGTTCTTCCGCGAGGTCTTGCGGAAAAAAGACATGGCCTTCCTCATCAGCTTCGGCGCCGACTCCGAACTGCTCCAGGACCTGACGCAATCCACCGCCCTGCTCCGCGAAGGCCTGGATAAGCTGCGCCTGAACACACCGGTCGGCGGGTTGCATCCCGGGCCGGTCCCCACTGCGAACAGCATGCGCGGCACCGTGCTCTACGAAGCGGTCATGCTCGCCGCGGAAGAGCGTCTGCGTTCGGAAGCGGGACGCAAAGCGATCATCGTCATCACAGACGGCGTGGATGTCGGAAGCCGCGTCAAGCTGGAACGGGCCATCGAGGCGGCCCAGAAGGCCGATGCGATCATCTACGCCATCTATTACGTCGACCCGCGCGCCTACCATGGCGCCGGTTACGGGTACAGCGATTCAGCCATCAAGAAGATGGCCGAGCAGACCGGCGGCCGGGTTCTCCGTGTCTCAAGGAAGAACACGTTGAGCGATCTCTTCCGCGAGATTCAGGACGAAATGCGCAGCCAGTATTCAGTCGCCTACACGCCTTCCGAACCCGGCCAGTCCGGAGAATTCCGCAAACTGGACGTGCGCGCCAAGGATAAGAAGCTGAAGGTGCACGCGCGCCAGGGATACTACGTCGCCAGCCGCTGACGCTCCTCCAGGTAGAGCCGGACGGCTTCTTCGAGAGGCGGAAACGGGCGGATCCCCAGCGATTCCATCTTCGCGTTGGACAACGCGGAGTAGGCCGGCCGCCGTGCCGCCGTGCGGTACTCCCGCTCATTGGTCGGGCACAGTTCCGGCGTCAGGCCGGCGAGCCGGAAGATCATCTCCGCGTAACGGAACCAGGAGATCGCCGTGCCGCCTCCGGCATGGAGAATTCCGCTGTGTCCCGCTTCGACGAGGTCGGCGGTCCGTTCCGCCAGGACCGGTGCGTAGGTGGGAGACGCGAAGTGATCCTCCACCACCCGGATCGGCTTGCCGGACTGCGCCAGCCGCAGCATCAACTCGACGAAGTTTCCCCGCGCCGTCCGCAGCCCTCCCGGCCCGAAAACGCCGGACGTTCGCAAGATGAGGGGCGCATCCAGGTACGCCAGCGCGCAGAACTCGCCCGCCAGCTTCGAAAGAGCATACGCTCCGAGCGGGTGCGGCGGATCGTCTTCCGTATAGGGCCGGCCGGCCGTGCCGTCAAAGACGTAATCGGTGGAGAAGTGTACGAGCCGGGCGTCGATCTGCCGGCACGCCAGCGCAAGGTTACGGACGCCGAAGGCGTTGGCCTGGTAGGCCGCCTGCGGTTCGCGCTCGGCCACATCCACCTGGTTGTAAGCGGCGGAATTGAGCACCACCTGCGGATCGATCCGGGCCAGAAGCTGCTCGATCCGGCCGCCGTCGGTGATGTCGGCCTCGGACCGTTCGAACGCATCCACCTGGTAGCCACGCTCCGTGAAGACACGGACCAACTCCACTCCGAGCTGGCCGGAGCCGCCGAATACCACCGCTTTTTTCGCCATACGTGTTTCGCAGAGACCCGAAGACCATGATGGCACAGCGGGCGGCGGATCAGGCGTCGTCGAGGAAACGCCGCGCCATCGCCGCCAGGGCCGCTGTATGCCGCAGCACCTGCTCCACCTCGAGCGTGACGTCGAACGCGCCGCGGCTGCCGGCGCAGGCCACGACTTCGCCCAGCAGCAGCGTATCGGGAAGCGCAATCCGGACCGCGGACCCCGGCGGGACGCGCCGGCCGAGGCGGAGGCGCACATCCCTGCCTTCGCAAGCCGTGATCGCACAGGGGAGAGTTTCCCGGTATGTTCCGAGGATTGTCAATTCAGCGGCCGTTTCCATCGTCCGGTTCCAACCAGACTTATCGGCCTGATCGAACCTGCGACGAGTGGAAATCGGCGTCAGCGGTCGAAGAACACGAGCCAGACCAGCAACAGAGAGAGAACCAGGAGAAGCAATCCAAGGACGCGGACGGCGCGAGTCGATGCCGCCGCCGCTGCCGGCGACACCTCAACCGGAAGGCTGCGCAGAGCCCGCGCCAGTTCTTTCCGTCCGCGGCTGTCGGCGATGATCACCGTTGCCGAATTAAAGCCGGTCGTCGACTGGATCAGCCGGTCGCGCAGTTCCTCCGGCACTTCATCCACTGACCGGTACACGTTGTGTCCACTGCCCGCCGCGATCAGGATGGCCGATGTCTTGACGACACCGGTCGCACCTGTTCCGCACTCCGGGCAAACCGCCGTTGCCGATTCGCCGAGATCCTTGCCGCACGCCGGACAGACCATGGTATTGCCTCCCTGATTATCCCTCGGATAGACCGATTCCGGCCAGAACCGCTGCCTCCTGGCCGTCTCCCACATGCGCCAGCGTGACCTGGATGAACCCGAGCGCCGCCTTCGACAACGCTTTGTCCTTCCTGTAGACCAGGCCCAGCCGCCGGATCATCGGCTCTGGCGCCAGCGACACTGCTTCCAACCGGCCTGACTCCACCTCCTCGCGGCAGTTAGACGCCGCAAGAAAAGAGAGTCCAAGACCCGCCACCACGAAGCGCTTCATCATCTCGGTCGAGTCCAGTTCCATCGACACCGAGATCTGATCCTCCACCAGTTCCAGCCAGTGGTCGAGCCGGGTCCGCGTCGTCCCCTGCTTGGGCATGAGCAGGAGTTGGCCGACCAGGTCCCCGGCGCGGACGCTCTTCCGCTTCCCCAGCGGATGCCGGGGCGGCACGATCAGGCACACTTCGTCACGGTGGATGACGACCACCTGCAGGCGCTTCTCCTCAACCGGCAGTTGCGTGAAGCCGAAGTCCGCCGTATTGTCGAGCACGGCCTCCACCACGCGCGCCCCATACGACCGGTCTACAAGCAGTTGGACCGCCGGAAACAGCTTCTTGTACTCCCCGAACACGCGGGGCAGGACATGGATGCAGGTGGCTTCGTTGGCCGCGATCACCAGCGACCCGCGGGGGTTCTGCTCCAGTTCGTTGATGCTGTCCTGCAACTGCCTGCGCAGATCGAGGATCCTGGCCGCGTACTCGCCGAAGATGCGCCCCGCCGGGGTCAGCGTGATCTTGCTCCCAAACCGCTCGAACAGCGGCGCCTTCAGCTCCTGTTCCAGTTGGCGCACCTGCGCCGAAATCGCCGGCTGGGTCCGGAAACACGTCTGCGCAGCCTTCGAGAAGCTCTTCAGACGGACGATCTCGAGGAACGTATGGAGCTGGTCCAAGTCCATGGCGCTTGCCTGCCGGAAAACCCGCCAGACTAACAAATTATGATCGGAAGCATAGAAATAATCAATTTCCGCCGGATGCCTCCCGTCTGCTGTAATGCGGTTAGAGGGTCCCAAGGCGTGCGGCCGAAGCAGTTGAGGCTGCCGTAGCGAAGGGCGCCGGCCCCATGGGGATGGGCCGTCGGCGCGTTGCCGCACCCCTTCCGGACCCAGACTTCTCCCTCAGACAGGATGTGATAGGATTCGGACCATGTCCCAGAGTCCCGTCTCCCGCCGGAACTTCATGGCCGCCGCCGGGGCCGTTCCGGCAGCCGCGGCCGCGTCGCGGTCGCCTGTCGTCCAAGCCCCTGTCGCGATGAGCGCCGCGGCAGCGCGTACGCCCAAGGCGCCGCTCCTGATCGTCACGCAATACCAGTTCGAACCGCACGAAATCCGGGAGATCCAGGCCGCCTGTCCGGAGACGCCCGTCACCGTCACGATCTGCTCCTCGCGGGAAGAGTTCCTGGCCAAGGTGGGCGACGCCGAAGTAGTCTACGGAACCATCAACGCCGACGGACTTCGCGCCGCGAAGAAACTGCAGTGGGTCCAGACTGGCGCGGCTGGCGTCGAGAGCCTCGACCGGGCGCTGATGACGTCTCCCGTCGTGCTGACGAACATGGCCCGTGCATTCGCTCCCGGCATCACGGAAACCGGCATGGGCCTGCTTCTGTGCCTTACCCGCGGCATCACCAAGTACTACATGCCGCAGTTCTACAAGCGCGAAATGAAGCCGGTCGGCACCGTCAAGTCGGACCATCACACCGAACTTGCGGGCCGGACCATGGGCATCGTCGGCATGGGCGGCATCGGACAGTCGATCGCCCGCCGCGCCTACTACGGCTTCGACATGCGCATCGTCGGAACCGACGCCAAGCCCCTGCCCAGACCCGAGTACGTCGAGATCCTGCGCGATCCGGCTTGGTTCGAGGAAATGGTCCCGCAGGTGGATGTCCTCGTCAGCGCCGCCCCACATACGCCGCAAACCGACAAGATGTTCAACGAGAAGGTCTTCCGCAGCATGAAGAAGACCGCGTATTTTCTCGCCCTGTCGCGCGGCAAGCTGTTCGACGACATGGCTCTCGTGCGTGCGCTCAAAGAAGGCTGGATCGCCGGCGCCGGTCTCGACGTCTTCCCGCAGGAACCGCCGCCGTCCAACCACCCGATCTTCGATTGCACGAACGTCTCGATGACCGCGCACACATCCGGTTGGAGCCCCGACCGCCAGAAGCGCCTCGTGTCGCTGTTCGCGGACAATGTCCGCCGGTACGCCAACGGCCTGCCGCTCGCGAACGTCGTCGACAAGCAGCGCGGCTACTGAAGTTATCCTGGGATGGATGGATCTCAGACAACTCGGGAATAGCGATCTGCGCCTGACGCCGATCGGCGTGGGAGCGTGGGCGATCGGCGGCGGCGGTTGGGCGTTCGGCTGGGGACCGCAGGACGATGAAGCCTCCATTTCCGCCATTCACGCCGCGCTCGACCACGGAATCAACTGGATCGACACGGCCGCCGTTTACGGACTCGGCCATTCGGAAGAGATCGTCGGCCGCGCCATCGCCGGAAGAGCCAACAAACCGTACGTCTTCACCAAGTGTGAGCGCATCTGGAATGATGAGGGGGTGATCGGCAAGAGCCTGAAGCGCGAGTCGATCCGCCGCGAAGTGGATGCCAGCCTGCGCCGCCTGCAGGTCGACGTCATCGATCTCTACCAGATTCACTGGCCCGAACCGGACGAGGATATCGAGGAAGGCTGGCGGGCGATGGAAGAACTGCGCAAAGAAGGGAAGGTTCGGTCTATCGGCGTCTCGAACTTCAGCGCCAGCCAGTTGCGCCGTGTCCATGCCATCGCTCCCGTCACTTCGTTGCAGCCGCCGTACTCCATGCTGTCGCGCGAGGTGGAGCAGGAGATTCTGCCCGCCGCCATGCAGGCGGGGATCGGCGTCCTCGCGTATTCCCCCATGCAGAACGGCCTGCTCAGCGGCCGCATGACCAGGGAACGGGTTGCGGCGTTTCCCGAAGATGATTTCCGCCGCCGGAAGCCGCACTTTCAGGAGCCCAGCCTAAGCCGGAATCTGGCGGTCGCGGAGCGGCTCAAGGAGATTGGCGCACGCCACGGCCGCTTGGCCGGCGAAGTCGCCATCGCCTGGACCCTGCGTCATCCCGCGGTGACGGCGGCCATCGTGGGGATGCGCTCCGCCGCCCAGGTCGAGGGCGTGATCGGAGCGCTGACGTTCCGGCTTTCGGACGCCGAGACAGTGGAGATTGAGGACTTCCTGGAGAAAGGTAAGGCCTAACATGGCGGAATTCGAAAAAGCGACGCTGGGCGGCGGGTGCTTCTGGTGCCTGGAAGCCGTCTACGACGAGATGGAAGGCGTCGTCTCCGTCGAATCGGGCTACACGGGCGGGCACGTCCGGAACCCGACGTACCGGGCCGTCTGTGGCGGCGATACAGGGCACGTCGAAGTCGTGCAGGTGACCTTCGATCCTGCCATCACCTCGTACCGCGACATCCTCGAGGTCTTCTTTGCGATTCACGACCCGACCACGCCCGACCGCCAGGGCAACGACTCCGGGCCGCAATACCGCTCAGCGATCTTCTATCACTCCGATCCGCAGCGCGTCGAAGCCGAGCGCATCATTTCCGAGCTCGGCGCATCGGGCGCGTGGCCGGACCCGATCGTGACCGAGGTCCGGCCGGCCGAAGAGTTCTGGATCGCCGAAGACTACCACCAGGAGTACTTCCGCAATAATCCGGCGCAACCCTACTGCCTGTTCGTCGTCTCACCGAAAGTGGCGAAGTTCCGCGAGAAGCTCGCGGCCAGGCGCAAGCAGCGGGCTTAACGCCAGCGCTGCCATTCCAGCCCGGGCGCATCCGTGCGGAACTGCACGAGGCGCCCCTGCTCGACTTCGGTCACGTACGCCGTCCGCCCATCGGGTCCGCCGAAACAGATATTGCTGGGCCGCTTCCCGAGCACGTCCACTTCGCGCAGGATCTTGCCCTCTGGAGTCACGATCGCCACCGTCCCCTTGCCGTAGCGCGTGATGTAGAGGTTGCCTCTTGCATCGACGCGCATTCCGTCCATGCCGTGATCGGGAAACTGGATCACGAGGCGCTTCTCGCCCAAAGAGCCATCGGACCGGAGCGGAAACGCCCACACGTTGCGCTGCACGCTCTCGTTCACATACAGCGTGCGGCCATCGGGGCTCACATCGATGCCGTTGGTGGTCCCGAGGTTGGCCGCGACGCGCGTCACCTTGCCATGACGGCCGATCCGCCACACCTGCCCGGTGCTCTCTTTCCAGTTCGGATCCGACGCCCAGAGCGTGCCGTCAGCAGAGATGGCCAGATCGTTGGGCTGGTTCATCGAAGGCTCGTGCGCGAACACGGTGATCTTCCGCGTCGCCGGATCGATCCGCAACACGTTGTGTCCCGTGTAGTCGGCTACGTACATCTGGCCGGCGCGGTCGAAGCGGATGCCGTTGCCGAGCGATCCTTCGGGCATTTCCAGCCAGACTTCGGCTTTCCCGTCCGGGGTCACGCGCCCGATGGTCGGCTTGCGCTCGAAACTGACGGCGTAGATGTTGCCCGCGCGATCCACGCCCGGTCCTTCGATCTCGGGGGTGAAACTATGGGGCGCGGTGAGGGGGGTGGCGATGAAGAGGGCTTCGGCGGCCATGGCTAAGAGAAGCATGACAACAGAATAGTGCATCGGGGCGCAAGCTTATCACCTCCGCCAGAACGACGGCGTGAACACGACGATCGCCGTGAAGAACTCTAACCGGCCGGCAATCATGCAGGCGGTGAGTACCCACTTCGCAGCGGCGGGAAGGTGCCCGTAGTTGTCCATCGGGCCGACCGAGCCCAGGCCGGGTCCGATGTTGAACATGCACGCCGCGACGGCCGAAATCGACGTGAGGATATCGATCCCCATCGCGGCCAGCAGGAGACAGGCGGCCATGTTGAACAGGAACGAGAAGTAGATCAGGTTGAGGACGTTCTGGATCACCCCTTCGTCGATCACGTGGTCGCCCATGCGGATGGCGAAGACTCCCCGGCGTTCGACCATCCGGCGGAACTCGCGGCGCACCACCTGGCTGAGCAGGACGATGCGAGAGACCTTCAGCCCGCCCGCGGTCGAGCCGGAGCACCCGCCGGGAAACATGAGCGCCAGCAGCAGCAACTGCGGCAGAGGCGGCCATGCCTCGAAATCGTCAGTGGCGAATCCCGTCGAGGTCGCGATTGCGGCGACCTGGAACAGGCTGGCACGGAACGCACGTTCGAGATCGTAGCCCTCGCGGAGCAGAACCAGCGCGATGACAAAAGTGGCTGCTGCCGTCAGAACGAGAAACGCACGAATCTCAACGTCGGAGAAAAACTTGCCGGGCCGGCGCTCGACCCATAGCTGGTGCTGGCGGGCGAAATTGATCCCGGCCAGCAGCATGAAGACGATCACGTACTCGATCAGCGGACTCCAGGTACGCTCCGATGCTGGCGCCGCGCGTCAGAACCCCCGGTACCGAGGGTCGAGAACGCGTGGCAGACCGCGTCGAAGACATCCATGCCGGCCAGCCGCAGCAGCACGTACAACACGAACGTCAGGGCGAAGTAGATCTTCCAGAGCGCGATCGCGGTCGCCGTGATACGCGGCTTCAGCTTTTCGGACTTTGCGCCGGAGAACTCGGCGCGGTACAGGTGCATGCCGCCCGTGCCGAGCAGCGGCAGCACAGCGATCCCCAGAAGCACGATTCCCATACCCCCCATCCAGTGCGAGAAGTGCCGCCATAGTTGGAGAGATCGCGGCAGCACCTCGACATCGGCCAGGATCGTAGCGCCGGTCGTGGTAAAGCCGGAAGCCGCCTCAAAGACTGCGTCGGTATACGAAGAGAAGTACGGGGAGAAGTAGAAGGGCAGGCCCCCGAAGAACCCTGTGGAGAGCCACACGACGACCACCAGCAGCAACGCTTCCCGGACCACCAGGTCCGCCCGCGGCCGTGGACAGGCAGCCAGCAGCGCCGCCCCGCATGCGCATGTCGCCGCACACGCCCAAAGGAGCGGTCCCGAAGGGTCGTTCGTCCCCCAGATGGCCAGCGGCAGCGGGAGCAGCATCGCGCCTCCCAGCACCAGCAGGAACTGGGCCAGCACATAGCCGACGTTGGTCAGCCGCATCTAGCCCCGCCGTTCCGGATCGTCACGCAGGAACGCCGATTCCAACTTGGGCACCACGCTCTCCAGCGCGAAGAAAATGACCCGGTCGCCCACTTCGATTGAGGCGTCGCCGCGCGGAATCAGGACTTCTCCGTCCGCCCGTGCAATCGCGCCCACGATGGCGCCGTGCGGCAGGTGAAGATCCCGCAGCTTCTTTCCGACGTACTTGGATCCTCGGGGCGCGATCAGTTCGATCGCTTCGGCTTCTTCCTGGCGAAAGGTCGTGACAGACATCACGCGCCCCTTACGGACAAACTGCAGGATGCGATCCACCGCCGCCAGGCGGGGGCTGACCGTGGTGTGAATCCCGAGCCGCTGGGCCATTGCAATGTAGTTCAGCCGGTTGATGAGCGCGACGACCTTCTTGGCGCCGAGCCGGCGCGCCAGCAGAGAGGCGATGATGTTGTCCTCATCATCGTTGGTCAGGGCAAGGAATGCATCGATCCCATCGATGTTCTCCTCGACCAGCGTCGCCTCGTCGGTGCCGTCGCCGTGGACCACCACTGTATCCCGCAGGATGCCGGCGATCTTCTCGCAGCGGGCGGCGTCGCGTTCGAATAGCTTGACCTGTTTGCCCTGCTTTTCCAGATCCTCGGCGATGCGGATGCCCAACTGCTTCCCACCGAGAATAAACACCCGCCGCACTTCCCGCTGGGCGTGCACACCCATGAAGGCGAAGTCCGCATCGAGATCGGTGGCGGTCGTCACGATGTAAACGTGGTCACCCTCCTCGATCCGGTCCGGTCCGCGCGGAATGATCACCTGCGAGCCGCGAAAGATCATCGCGATCAGGGAGTTCTTCGGCGGACCGGCGCGGTCCAGTTCCTCCATGGTCTTCCCGATCACCCAGTTGCCCGGCTCCACATGCATGCCGAAAAGCTTCACTTCGCCTCCGGCGAACTCGTAGATGTCCGACACGCCGGGGACGCGCAGGACGCGGGGCAGCCGGGTGGCGATCTCCGACTCTGGATGAATGATCAGGTCGATGCGCAGGCCGGACTGCGCGGCGATATGGCGCCAGTGCTCCACTTCGTGGGTCCGGATGCGTGCGACTTTGATCTTCGCCTTCGATTCGGCCTCCGCCACCATGCAGCACAGCAGGTTGACCGAGTCGAAGCTGGTCACGGCGATGACCATTTCCGCGTCCGCCAGGCCGGCTTCGCGCAGGGACCGGACGCCGATCGCGCTGCCGCGAACGATGCGGGCGTCAAGATACTCGTTCAGGTGGGCGCACCGGGCGGGATCTTCTTCCAGGATGGTGATCTCGTTGCCTTCCCGAATCAACCGGCGGGCGAGCAGCGAGGCGACCTCGCCGCCCCCTGCAATCAGGATCCTCATGCGTGCACCAGCCAGAATACCAGAGGGGTCGTGGGAACGCAGGCGCGCGTTACAGATCGGGATCGCCGCGCCGCGGTTTTCGCTGGAAATGGATGGACGTGAGCCACATGTGCCGGTCGACACCGATCCGGGCCGCCCGCTCCTCGAAGAAATAGCCGAGATCCAATTGAACCCACGGCGCCACCCGGAAACGCACGCCGGCCGCCAGGCGGGCGCTCCGCCAGCCGCCGTCGTCGAACAGATGCTCCTGGCTGGCGTAGGGAGCGATGGGCCCTTTGGCGCTCACCCGGAGGCGGGCGCGGTAACGATTGAAATCCGGAACTTGGTCGGGCAGGAAGCGCTCATACACTACCCTGCCGTCGATCTCATACCGCCGCACCGATCTCAGATCGGTTTCAACACCTCCGAAGATCCGGTGTCCGGCGATGAACGCGTCGTCCGCGCGCTGTTGCTGTTCGGCGTAGTAATAGCCTCCCAGCAGAGAGGTCCTGGGCGATGCGTGGTACGAAAGGATCGGTCCTCCGCGGAATTGGTACAGCCCGAGTTCGGCGGGTCTCGTCCGCAGGCGCCCATGCAGCAACAGATCGATCTTCGGACGCAACGGAATACTTCCGTCGAATCCATGCTGCGTCTCCACATCGGACGCGGATGCCGCGGCGGCAACGACAAGGATCAGGAGCAGGCGCACAGGAATTTTGGTATGGGAAAGGCGAGAAGCCTTCAGGATAGCCTATCCGGGCACCGTGGGGGTTTCGGTGTATGGTGGTACCAGGATGCGCGTTCTCGCGGCGATGGCGTGCGCGATCTGCCTGCTCGCACAGGAAGCCGCTCCCCCCCTGTCACTCGTGCGGGGCGAGGTCCTGGAGACCGGCGACGGGCAATTCGGGCGTGCGCACGAAGAAAGATTCGGAAGTCCTCTGGTTCCGCTTTGATCAACACACGTTCTTCGAGCGCGAGGGCGAACGCCTGCAGGCCGGCATCCTGCGTGCCGGCCTGGTCGTGAACGTCGTCTCCGAACGGCGGGACAAACCGGGCTTCGCCTACGCTCGCCTCGTCCAGGTCGCCGACCGCCAGCCGGATGCGCAACCGGCCACCGAACCCAGGCGCACGCTCTCGGCGGGCCGGACCTGGTCTTCGTGGAGTGCGTTCGACTCGCTCCTGCTGCCGCGCGGGCGCCTGACATTCGCCGGAATCGTCGTCCGGCACGAAGACAGCCTGCTGGTTCTCCGCACGCGCAAGGATGGCCAGAAGGTGTTCCGGGTCCGCGACGATACCCGTTACCGGGCGCACGGGCGGCAAGCCGGCAGTGGCGACCTCGGACTGAATACCCAGGTGTTCATCCGTGCCGGGCGCGGGCTCGACAACGACCTCGAAGTCTATGAGGTTGTCTGGGGCGAGATCCTCGACCCGCGCTGACGGCGTCTCACGGTATCCTGAAGGATTGGAGATTGCAGGCCTTTGGGACGGATCATACTTGCCTTTCGTAGTTTCTTTGCCATTCTCTTCAGCGGTTCTCTCCCGGACGACGCCGCGGCAGCGCTCGGCTTGTCGCGCAAGCCGGCCAAGCCCGCGCCGAAGCCCGGTCCGGAGCGCGGTCCGGCGGACGGTGCGATGCAGATTCTCGGCATCCTCCAGCGCGACGCGCGCCTCGTCGACTTCCTGATGGAGGACATCGGCGGCTACACCGACGATCAGGTGGGCGCCGCCGTCCGCGAGTTGCACGCGCAGTGCCGCGAGACTCTCGATCGCTATGCCCGCGTCGAGCCGGTGATTGATGGCGTCGAGGGAACCTTCACCCGTGCGCCGGAGGGCGACGGGTCCGCGGTGAAGTGGATGGGGAACGTTCCGCCGAAGCCGCCGGAGGGCGGCACCCTGCGTCACCGCGGCTGGCGCTGCGTCCGGCTGGAACTGCCGCAACTCGGCGCGAAACAGAAGCCGGACATCCTCGCCCCGGCGGAACTCGAAGTTGAGTAAGGCCACGGTGAGCGAATCCCGTTACGCCGTCGGAATCGACCTCGGCACCACCAATTGCGCCCTCGCCTATTCTCCGCTACCGGACGGCGCACCGGTCCGGACAGCGCCGGTCGCGCAGTTGGTGAATCCGGGGGAAGTGCGGGACGAACCGCTCCTGCCGAGCAGCCTCTACCTGCCGGGCGCGGCGGACTTCCCGGAAGGGTCGCTGGCCCTGCCCTGGGACGACGCGCCGGAGACCGTCGTTGGGATGCTCGCCCGCAAGCGCGGCGTCGAAAGCGCGACGCGTCTGGTCGCCTCCGCCAAGTCCTGGCTGAGCCACGCCGGCGTCGACCGCACCTCCCCGATCCTGCCCTGGCAGGCGCCGCAGGGCGTTCCGATGGTCTCGCCCGTGGACGCTTCCGCGCGCTACCTGGAGCACTTGCGCCGCGCCTGGAACCACCAGTTCCCGGAGGATCCGCTCGAAGCACAGGAAGTGCTGGTCACGGTTCCAGCTTCGTTCGACGCGGTTGCCCGCGAACTCACGCTCGACGCCGCCGGGCGCGCCGGACTGCCCCGCGTCACCTTGCTCGAAGAGCCGCAGGCGGCGTTCTACGCGTGGATCGAGCGCCACGAGGCATGGCGCGACCAGGTACGGGCGGGCGACCTGATCCTGGTCGCCGACATCGGCGGCGGCACCACGGACTTCACGCTCATCGCTGTGATCGACCGCGACGGGGTGCTCGAACTGGATCGCGAGGCCGTCGGCGAGCACATCCTGCTCGGCGGCGACAACATGGACCTGGCGCTCGCCCGGACGATCGAGACGGAACTCGCCGCGAAGGGCCGCAAGCTCGACGGGCAGCAGTTGTATGCACTCTGGCACCAGTGCCGCGCGGCGAAGGAGCGGCTGCTCACGCCCGGCGCGCCGCTGGACGAAGAGCCCGTGACGATCCTCGGGCGCGGCTCCGGTCTGGTCGGCGGAACGATCAAGGCCGCCCTGCGGCGGGCGGACTGCGACCGCGTCCTGCTCGACGGGTTCTTCCCCCGCGTCGGCAGCACGGACATGCCGCAGCGGCAGCGGCGCGTCGGTCTCCAGGAGATCGGCCTGCCGTACGCCGCCGATGCCGCCATCACACGCCACCTGGCGCGCTTCCTGCGCCAGCCGCCATCGCGCGCCGAACATGTCGCCCGCCGCGGTCCCGACGGCCTGGCTGCGCCGACGCACGTCCTGTTCAACGGCGGTGTGCTGCATGCCGGTCCGCTGCGGGAGCGGCTGATGGAGGTGCTCAACAGCTGGCTCGCGGAAGCGGGCTTCCCGCCGGCGCGGGTGCTCGAAGGCGAGGACCTGATGCACGCCGTGGCGCGGGGAGCCGCCTACTACGGCCGCGCGCGCCAGGGTCGCGGCGTGCGGATCCGTGCCGGCCTGTCACGCTCCTACTACGTCGGCATCGAGTCCGCGATGCCTGCGGTCCCGGGAATGCCGAGCCCCCTGAAAGCGCTGACCGTCGCGCAGTTCGGAACCGAAGAGGGCTCGCACGTGCCGGTGCCGGGCCGCGAGTTCGGTCTGATCGTCGGCGAACCAGCCGAGTTCCGCTTCTTCTCGTCGGCGGCCCGCAAGGACGACGCGCCAGGTGAACTGCTGGAAGAAATCGGACCGGATGTCGAAGAGATGTCGCCGATGGAGGTCGTGCTCGACGCCTCCCAAGGCGCCGGACAAATGACGCCGGTTTCGTTTGAAACAGTCGTCACCGAGACCGGCATGCTGCAACTCTGGTGCGTGGCCCGCGACGGTCGCCGCTGGAAGCTGGAATTCAACGTCCGGGAGCGCGTGGAGCAGACATGAAGATCGGCATCGACCTCGGCACCACGAACTGCGCCCTCGCCTGGATCGACCCGAAAGAAGGCGAAGACACGGACTTTCCGCCGATTCATACGCTCGGCGTCCCGCAACTGGTGGCCCCGGGACGCGTCGAGACGGGCAAGACCCTTCCCTCGTTCCTGCTCCTCGAAGGCGACCATCCGGTCGGCGCCTACGCGCGCGAACAGGGCGCGCTGGTTCCGACGCGGCTCGTGCACTCGGCCAAGAGCTGGCTCTCGAACGCCGGCGTCGACCGGACGGCGAAGATCCTGCCCTGGGACGCGCAGCAGGAAGGCCGTGTGTTTTCGCCCGTCGAAGTTTCGGCGCGATACCTTACGACGCTGCGCGAAGCCTGGGAACGGAAACTGAACGCCACGATGACGGAACACGACGTGGTGCTCACCGTGCCCGCGTCGTTCGACGAGGAAGCGCGCGAGTTGACTGTGGCCGCCGCCGCCGAGGCCGGGCTGCCGCAGTTGACACTGCTCGAAGAGCCGGCCGCGGCGTTCTACTCCTGGATCGCGAACAACCTCGCGCGCTCCCGCAAGCTGCTGTTCGACGGCCAGATCGTGCTGGTCTGCGACGTCGGCGGCGGCACCAGCGACTTCAGCCTGATCCGCGTGGCGCGCGACGGCGATCGCATCGAGTTCACCCGCACCGCGGTCGGCAAGCACCTGCTGCTTGGCGGCGATAACCTCGACCTCACGCTGGCCTGGCTGGTGGAAGCCAAGCTCGGAAAACCGCTTTCGATCCGCCAGCGCAGCGGCCTGCGCCGCCAGTGCTCAGCGGCGAAGGAACGCCTGCTCTGCGATCCGAACCTCAAGAGCGTCGAGATCACGGTTACGGGCGGAGGCGGCTCGCTGGTCGGCGGAACGCTGCGCACCGAGATCCTGCGCGAAGAAGCGCTCGAACTCACGCTGGACGGTTTTCTCCCGCTCACCTCGCGCGGCGAGGCGCCCAAGGAAGAAAAGAAGAGCCTGTTCCGCGAACTCGGCCTGCCCTACGTCTCGGATCCGGCCGTGACCAAGCATCTCGGCGTATTTCTCGAAAGCGCCGCACAGGTCCCGGACGCAGTCTTGTTCAATGGCGGCTTCTTCATCCCGGACATCTGCCGGCAGCGCGTCGCGGACGCGATCGCCCACTGGTACGGCAAGCGTCCCGAAGTGTTCGAGAACCGCGACCTCGATCTCGCGGTCGCCACCGGCGCCGCGTATTATTCCTACGTCCGCTCGACGGGCAGCGGCGTCCTCGTCCGCGGCGGCCTGCCGCGAACGTACTATCTCGGCCTCGGCGAACCGGAGGCGGGCAAGGTGGCCACGGTCTGCCTGGTCCCGCGCGGCACCGAAGACGGCACCACGGTGGAACTCGATCACGAGGCGCTGCAACTGGTGGCCAACCGGCCCGTCGCCTTCCGGCTCTACAGCTCCCTCCTCGCACCGACGATCCGCTGGGCGATGTCGTCAAGTTCGACGCCGGCGACGAATCGATCCACCCGCACGCGCCGCTGCGCCGTGATCCGCTTCGGCAGGAAGACCGGGAACGCTTCGTTCCGGTGAAGGTCGGCGCGCGGCTGACCGAGGTCGGCACGCTCGAAACCTGGTGCGAATCGAAGATCAGCGACAACCGCTGGCGGCTGCAATTCGAGCTGCGCAAGGCCGCGGCGGAATCGGCTGCGCCGCGCAAAGCTGCCGCCGTCATCAGCGAGGACGCGCTCACCGCGGCCTGCGATCTGGTGCGCGAGGTCTTCTCCCCGTCGGGACGCGCGCCGGTCGAACCCGAGGAATTGCCCGCCAGGCTCGAAAGCGTTCTTGGCCTGGGCCGCGGATCCTGGCCGCTCGAAACGATTCGCCGCCTGGCCGATGTCTTCCTGGACTGCGCGGACGGCCGCAAGAAGAACCCCGCATACTGCGTCCGCTGGCTGAACCTGTGCGGCTTCTGCCTGCGTCCCGGGCTCGGCTCCCCGGGCGATGACTACCGCATCGAACAGGCGCGGCGTGTCTGGTCCGCCGGACTTCCCTTCTCCAACCAGGTGCAATGCGAGATCGAATGGTGGATCTTCTGGGGCCGCGTCTCCGGTGGCTTCAACCGGAATCAGCAGGCCGATCTCTACCAGCGGATCTCCGGACTCCTCTTCCCGCGCGGCGGCAAGAAGGCGCGCCTGAACTCGAGCCTGGCGCGCGAGCTCTGGCGCACGGCAGCGAGCCTCGAACTGCTGCCAAACCATACCAAGACCGAACTCGGCGATCAACTGGCGCGGCAGGTGAAAGCAGGAACGTTCCGGGATACCGAGTTGTGGTGTTTGTCCCGCCTGGGCGCGCGCGAATTGCTCTACGGCCCGGTCAACCAGATCGTGCCGCCGGCCACGGCGGCCCGCTGGGTCGAGACGCTGCTCGCCGTGCAGCCGTCCGAGAAAACCGCCACACTGGGAGACGCTCTCGCCGCCATGGCTCGCGCGACGGGCGATCCCACCCGCGACCTGGCGCCCGCATTGGTCGAGGCCGTGCGCCGGAAGTTCGAATCCCTGCCGCAGGCCGCGCGGCTGCTGGCTGCTCTCGACGGAGAGGACGGCCGCAGCGAGCAGGACCTCGGACGCATCTTCGGCGAGGAACTGCCCTCCGGTCTGGTCCTGCGCCACGAAACGTGAACTACGGCTCCGCAGCCAGAGACACCCGGCGGATCTCACTGTCATTCCGCACCACCGCGTGCCGGTTCGCGTACGCCGGGTGCGACCAGTGCACGGCTTTGAACTCGCGCCGTCCACTGGCGCGCGAATCCGGCTCAATGAGCTTCGTGCGGCTGATCTCCTCGTAGCCGGCTGGCGACAGGCGGGCGATGATCAGCTCGCCGCGGTCGTTTGAGATCCACACGCGGCTTCCCTGCTTCACCAGGAACGCCGACACGTTGCGCATGCGTTCCACCGTCGCTTCCTGCGACTCCCACACGCGTTCCCCGTCGGACAGGCGCAGACAGCGCAACTGCCCGTAGCTGCAGAAGCCGTAGATATGGCCGCCGTCGATAATGGCCGACGCCATCAGCGCATGCAGCGTGTCGTTATTCTGTTCGCGGTCGGCGGTGCCGCGCCACAGCAGTTCGGCGTCGCGCTGGCCCAGTCGATAGAGCCGCGCGCCGTTAAAGAACGCCGAGACGAACAGGTGGGGCGCGGCGAACACGGGCGTGGCGATCGGCGTGTTCATGTGGATCTTGAACGGCTGCTCCCAGTACACCGCGCCGCGCTCCGGATCGAGCGAGGCCACGCCGCCCGCATGCCAGACAATCACTTGCCGCCGTCCCTCATGGGTGATGATGACCGGCTGCGAATAGCCTGGCTCCGAGCCCGCGGGCGACAGGGCGCGCCAGATCTCCCGGCCTGTATGTTTGTCGAAGGCCACGACCTTGGCGTCGGGTTTGCCGCTGACCACGGCAATCAGACGATCCCCGTCAACGACCGGCGCGTTCGACGTGCCCCAGATCGGGATGTCCGCGCCATAGTCCGACGGGAAGTGCTTGCGCCACACCACGGCGCCGTCCGCGACGCGCAGGCATGCCAGGTGCCCCGTGGCGCCCAGCACGTACACGCGATCTCCATCCACCGTCGGCGTCGCGCGCGGACCGGAAGGGTAATCGAGGCCGCGATAGTCGGCCTCCCAGGACCGGTTCCACAGCAGCCGACCGGAGACTTCGTCGAAACACAGGGCCCGTTCCCGGCCGTCCTGCAAATCGGGAACGAACACGCGCCCAGCGGCCACCGCGGGACCCGCGTACCCGGAGCCGATCGCTGCCTTCCAGACAACCCGGAGTCCGGACGCGGGAAACCGCTCCAGCAGTCCGGTCTCGCTCCAGACGCCCACGCGCCCCTTCCCGCGCCACTCCGGCCAATCCTCAGCCGCGGCCGGAAGCGCCGCGAGCAGAACCGCTACCCAGAATCTCACCGTTTCTGCCGCTCCTCCTCACTGATCCAGTGTGCACGCGAACACTGCCCACAGTCTAGTGCGCAACCCGGCTAGCGCGAGTAGTGCATCTTGTGCAGTTCGAGATCGAGGATCCCTTTTTCAGCGACAGCGACAAAGAGACCGGCATAGCCAAGGGTTTCGCCGGCCGCGCGGAGGCACAGGCTCAGCAGCACCGCCGCCATGGTGCCCGCGGGTCCCCGCCGCACTCGGGCGCGCCATCCCGGCAGGAAACGTGGCAGAAGAACCGCGGGAACAAGGAAGGCGCCGCAGGCAAACACCAGCCTCTTCGGCCACGGCCACGTCCGCGACCGGTTGGCGGCGATAATCTGCCCTCCGAGGAAGCGGTTCCGCACCCAGGGCCAGAATTGCGTAGTGTTCTGGTGGCTGACACAGGTCGAGGGCAGAAATAGAGCGCGCTGCCCGGAGGCGCGCATGGCAACCGCCAGATCGTCACTCTGGGCGAGAGCGGCGGGCAACCGGTCGCCGAGAGCGAGCAGCATCTTGCGCCGGAACGTGGCGTTGTACACAGGAATGCCGGCGAGCGGCCCCTCCGGCAGTTCCTCCGCCCAGGCGCCGTAGTCGCAGAGGAATCCCGACCAGCTCAGCACACCGGTAGGATTGGCGTTGCGCAGCGCGGGCACGACAACGAACCACTGCGGATCGCTGAACGCAGCGACGGTGCGTTCCGCCAGATCAGGATCCGGAAACGAATGCGTTTCCCCGATGAAGACCAGCGGCGCCGCCGCGGCGCGCACGCCGGCGGCGCGCGCATCGGCCAGATCGTTCACGGGATGCGGAACGTGCCGGACATCGGTAAGGTCCGGCGGGCACCGGTCGGGGCTCACCACCACGATCTCTATGGCGTGCCTGAGCGTCTGCCGCCCGAGGCATTCGATCACACCCTGAATCGTGGCGAACGTGTCCGTCGCCAGGACGACCGACAGAGCGGGCCCACCCATAAACGGTCAGCGGTCGCGGAGCGCCGACTCGACTGCCTCCAACTCCCGGCCCGCTTCGGCCCACTTCCCTTCGGCGGACAACTCCCGGTAGCGTCGCATGTGGTTGCGGACGCGGTCGATGCGCTGGTCCGCCCGGGGAGGCGACGCGGCCGGAGCGGGCGTACCCGGCGTGTCCACCTGCGTAATCTCGACCCCTTCGCTATCCAATGGCATGACGACCCCTTCGTTCAGCGCCACCAGCGCCTGCTCGTAAGTGTCGGCATACACCATGGAATTGCCCTCCGCCAGGACGACCTTCTTCAACTGCGGCATCCGCGCTTCGGTCGACTGCAGGTAGATCGGCTGCACGTAGAGGAACGTGTCCTCAATGGGCAGAATCAGGGTCTGTCCCCGAATCACGCGCGAGCCCTGCTGGTTCCAAAGGTTCAGGTCTTTGGAGATCGTCGAATCCTGGTTGATCCGGGCGCTGATCTGCATCGGCCCGAAGATCAACTCCTGCTTGGACAATTCGAGCACGATGATCTCGCCCAGTTTGTCTCCGTCGCAACGCGCCAGCATGAGGCTGATCAGGTTGTCCTTGTTGCGGGGGGTGTAGGGCAACACCATCAGAAACTCTGGCTTCTCCTCGCCTGGCACGGTGGCGATGATGTAGACCGGGTTCACGCTGCGGGTCTGTCCCCCCTGATCGGCCGTCGACCGCGCGATGTCCCACACGTCTTCCTGGTTGTAGAACGCCTGCGCGTTGGTCATATGGAACGTGCGGTAAATCTCGGTCTGGACGCGGAACAGCGCTTCCGGATAGCGGGCGTGTTCCCGCAGGTCGGCAGGCATATCTGCTTCGTCCGAGAAAAGCTTCGGAAATAGCTTCGCCCAGGACAGAATGATCGGATCGGAGGTATCGAAGATGTAGATGTTGACGTTGCCTTCGTAGGCGTCGACTGTCGCCTTCACGGAGTTCCGGATGTAGTTGATCGGGCCGGTCGGCTGGAACCGGATTGTACGCGAGAATGGATGCGCATCCGAGGTTGTATAGCCGTCCAGAATCCAAACCAACCGCCCCGCTTCGGTGATAACCATGTACGGGTCTGGGTCCCACGTGATGAAATCGGCCAGGGCTTCCAGGCGCTTGCGGACGTCCCGCCGGATCATCATGCGGCTGTTCTCGGTGAACATGCTCGTCAGGACGATGTTGTAGTCGCCCTGGGTGATCGCCGCCGCCGCGCGCATCGGCAGGGACGTCACTGGGAATCCCCCTTTGCCTTCGTAGCGGGAAAAGACATTGGCGTCGCCGGATGGATAGTTGAACTCCGGCTCGGAGGTATTGACGAACACCGGTTCATGCACGACTTCGCCGTAGTAAATTTCCGGCCGGTTCAACTCGATTCCGGGCACGGAAACCGTGGGCGGCGCGTCTTTAATCAGAAGGACTGGCAGGCCGTCCCGCTCGATCTTGGCCACCTCGGCCAGCACCATTCCGTAGCCGTGGGTATAGATGAAGTGCGGGTTGATCCACCGCGAATACGCGTCGGGAAGCTGGCGGATGTCGAGTTCCCGGGGCGACAGCAGAAACTGGCGCAACTGCCCGTCGATCCGGTAGCGGTCGACGTCGCTATCGAAAAACGTGTAATACGGGCGCAGTGCCTGGATCTGCATCACCGTGTCGTGGAACGGCCGCCAGTCCCAGAGCCGCACATTGTCCAACAATTCGCGATTGTGTTCGATATTGATCCGCCGGCCGGGGCGCGGCTGGAATGTCATTTCCCGCACTTTTTCCGCGAGGCCGTACGCCTGCCGGGTGGCCTGGATGTGCTGCTCCACGTACGGCCGCTCGAGCGTAATCTCGTTCGGACGAACGTACAGCCGCGAAAAGGCGCTGGGCACGACAGCCGATAGAATCATCGCCGCCGGAACCAGCAGCGCTACCATCCAGCGTCCCGCCAGCACGCCGATCGCGCCGAGCCCGGCCGCTACGACCAGCAGCCAGCGCATCGGCAGCGCGACCTTGGCATCGGCATAATCCATGCCAACCATGAAGCGGTGCTCGTTGAGCACCATTTCGTACCGGCCAAGGAAAAACCCGACCCCGATCGAGACCAGCAGCAGCGCCACCATCGCGCGCAGGAACCGTGACTCCCAGGCGCCCTCAAGCCGCAGCATCCACGGCGTGAAGTCCGCCATGGCTTCCGGATCGAACAACCGGTGGCGGAGCTGCCAGCCCCGCGCCGTCAGCCAGTACACCAGCGAGCCCACCACCGCGAGCGCCACGAGGTATTGACGGAGCGTGCCGAAGAACGGCAGGTCGAAAAAGTAGAAGCTGAGCGGAAGTCCGAACGCGGGATCGACCCAGGCCGTGGCCGACTCCGGCAGGTTCCGCGATCCGAAGTACCTCAGGATCGCCCAGGTATCCACGCTGGCCAGGGTCAGCAGAATCCCCAACCCCAGCAGCACCAGAGTGCTGAGCTTGGCGTAGTCCGGATGATGCCGGAGCGAGATCCCGGCGAACTTCATCCCGCGCGCATGAGCCATCCAGAGCGTGGCAAACGCAATCACGGCAGACAGTGTCATCGGCGCGATGTTGTACAAGAGCCTCGCCAGCCACGTTTCCACTTGTCCCAGTTCCTGCCACCACTGGTATTCGATCACGTACGTACAAAGCCAGCGGAGCACGAAGATTCCGCCGATAAGCAAAATAACGATCGTGGCAGGGAGAGAGGGCCGAACTTCGGTGGGGGGCTCGTATCGGCTCATGCCCTGAAGTGTAGCAGATTGAGTAGTTTTTCCCTTGGAGTCACCTCATGAAGACAGCCAGATCGATCCTTGTCGTGGACGACGATCCCGGAGTCCGTCTTGTTCTGGAAGGATTATTGGGTAGCGCAGGCTACCGGGTCCGGGCCGCCGCGGACGGCCGCGCCGCCCTGCAACTGTACCGCCAGGCTCCGGCCGATCTCGTCCTGATGGACCTGATCATGCCGGAGCAGGAAGGGCTGGAAACCATCTCCCAACTCCGCCAGGAATTCCCCGAGGCGCGCATCGTGGCCATGTCCGGCGCCCACCCGGATCACTATCTACACGCCGCCGGGCTTCTTGGAGCTGACGCGACCCTCCACAAACCTTTTGGACCAAAGGAACCCCTCCGCACGATTGCGCGGGTTCTTGAGGAATTTCACTGAGAGGAATCGCCGGCAAATCGCACTATAGAACTGAAGTGGTTGCCACGACTCCCTCTCACGATTGGCTCTGCCTCGACCAGGAGATCTCCATTGCTCTGCTCGATGACGAGTCCCGTCCCGTCCGCGGACGTCTGCGCGCGGTCAGCGCCTCCGGCGCGCGTCTCGATGTGAAGTGCCCCCTGGCACTCTCTCAACCTGTCCAGGTCCAGTGGGACCGCCTGGTCCTGCTGGGCCGTACGGCGTCCTGCGCCAAGTCCCGCCGTGGATATCGGGTCAACGTCGAGGTCCTCGGCGTTGCCAGTGAATCTCTGGACAGCCTCAAACAATGGAAAGGACTGTTCGGCTAGCGAGCGGTTCCTCGAAACGGGGCTAGCGCAGCTTCAATGCTGCCTTGCCAGCGGGCCCTTCGTACAGCAGTTCCAGCGTACGGACGCTCTCCGTCTTGCCCCGGTATTGGAAGAAGAGCAGTCCGGCCTGAGGCAGAGCCCGGTCGCCCTCGGCGATCGCCGCTCTGCCCAGCCGCTGCTGCCATCCGCGCAGGACATCGACCGGCACTTTCGGGGGAAGGGGCGGAGGCGCCCCCATCTCGCGGCCGCCGCCCCCGCCGCCCCCGCCGCCACCAGTGACACCACCCTTCGACTTCGGCTCCGCCGCCGCTTCTTCGGGCGAAACCCACTCCGGGTCCCGGATGTTCCTCGACACCAACACCCAGGGTTGGCTCGGCAGTTCGCCCTTCTTGCGGTTGACCCGGAGCGAGAAATCCGTCGCCGTTATCGTCAGGTGCGCCCCGGGAGGTCCGAAGATCGCAACCTCCACCGCCACGTGATCCTCGGAGCTAAGCAGTTCCCCGGCGTTGGGAATGGCGTGGCCTGTGAAATCGGCCGCGATGGTGAACTGGCCCACCTGCGCCGCCGCCTGGTAGTCGACCGGCGCCGCCCTCGCGGGCAAACCGTGGATCTCCGCCGCTCCCTGCGGCGGCTGCGCCCACAGAATGGCGCTCCCGGCTAACGCGAGGAGCGTCTGGATTGCGGAAGTGAACAATCGTGAACAACGCATGCCTGTAGACAACGTACCAAATCGCGGACCGCGGTAGCTGCGAGGCACTCACTTCGAGTATGTTGGTCTGCTGCGCGTTTTGCGCCCGAAGGAGACTCAATCGCTTGATCGCCGTCCAGCATGACTATGGCAGGCGCCGTTTGTTCGGCCTGTTTGCCGGGATCGCCCTGTTCATGGCGATTCTCGCCGCCCCGGCCCCCGCCGGGCTGACCGCGCCCGCCCAGAAGATGGCCGCCGTAGTGGCGCTAATGGCCTCCTGGTGGCTCACCGAAGCCGTCGACATCTCAATCACCGCGCTGCTCCCCCTGGCGCTGTACCCCGCGCTCGGCATCATGCGCAGCGTCGAGGTAGCCCCGCACTACGCCAATCACCTGATCTTCCTCTACATCGGCGGCTTCGTCATCGCCCTCTCCATGGAGAAGTGGAACCTCCACCGCCGCGTCGCCCTGGCCACCATCAGCAAGGTCGGCACCCACCCGGCGCGGCTCGTTCTCGGCTTCATGGTGGCGACGGCGTTCCTCTCAATGTGGATCTCCAATACCGCCACCACGATGATGATGCTTCCGGTAGCGATGGCGGTGGTGATCCAGGTGGCGGAGTCGGCGCTGATCGACGGCGCCCGAGACGAGCACACCAACGAGCGCATCCGCCGGACCTTCGGCGTGGTGCTCCTCCTGGGCATCGCCTATGCGGCCAGCATCGGCGGCGTCGGGACGCCGATCGGGACACCCACGAATCTCGCCTTTCTCGGATTCGCCCAGGAGCGGTTCCCGAATGAGCCCGTGATCACGTTCCTCGACTGGAGCCTGGTCGGAGTGCCTGTGGTCCTGGTGTTTCTCCCGGTGGCGTGGCTCTTCCTGTGCCGCTTCGGCAGTACCCTCTCCCTCGGACGCATTCGTTTCATGGCCAGCCAGTCCGTCATCGATGAGGAGAGGCGGAAGCTCGGTCCGATGATCGCGCCGGAGAAGACGGTGCTGGTTATCTCCAGCCTCACGGCTTTCCTGTGGATCTTCCGCCAGCCGGTTCGGCTGGGCGACATCTCGATTCCCGGGTGGTCGAGCCTGTTCCCGAACCCGGGACACCTGCACGATGCCACGGTCGGCATCCTGATGACCGTCGTGCTGTGCGTCCTCCCGGTCAACGCGCGCGGCGGGATGGAGTGGAAGGGCCGCTGGGAACGCTTCGTGGCGGACTGGGAAATGATCCAGAAGGGCGTGCCCTGGGGTGTGGTGATCCTGTTCGGCGGCGGCTTTGCCTTGGCCGCGGGGGTGGAACAGACCGGACTCGCGCAGTGGATCGGCACCCTGCTCGAGGGCTTGAAGGGGACTCCGGTCTGGGTCATCTTCCCGGTCGCCTGCCTGTTCGCGGTCGTGATGACGGAGATGACGTCAAACGTGGCGACCGTGCTGATGCTGTGCCCGATCATCGCCGAGGCCGCTCTGCAGTTTGGAATTCACCCGTATCTGCTGCTGATCCCGACAACGATCATGAGTTCAATGGCGTTCATGCTGCCGGTGGCGACGCCGCCGAACGCGGTCGTCTTCTCGAGCGGCTGGATCACGATTCCCGGTATGTTCCGCGCTGGCACGACGCTGGACCTGATCGCTCTCGTGATCGTGCCGCTCATCGTCTATGTGCTGGGCAGCGCTGTGTTCCGCTTCGGCTAGGCCAGGCGGCCCTCAGCGCAGAGACACGAACTCGGTCGCGTTGAACAGGCCTCGGGCGAAGGCGGCGAGTCCGTGGCCGGCGATGAGCCGCTCCGCCGCGGCCTGTTCTTCCCGGTCCGGCTCACGGCCCAGCGCGAGGAGAAACGCGCGCCGGATGCGCCCGCCGGTGTCCGGAGCCTCCCGTTCCAGCCGCTCCCCGAAGAAGCGGGCCTGGTCGAGCAGAAATGCGTTGTTCAGCAGCGTCAGGGCCTGCAGCGGGGAAGTCGTGACGTCGCGCCGCGGCGCCGGAAGCGAGGAGTCCGGGCAGTCGAACTGTCCCAGCAGATCGACACGCACTGAACGGGCAGCCTGGTGATAGACGGCCCTGCGGTAGGTCTCCGGTCCGAACTGTTCCAGCGGATAGTACGTCGCGACGTTGTCGACGGTGTAGCGGTAGAGCCGGAAGCCGGGACCGTACATCTCCCGGTTGAGCTTGCCGGAAACGGCCAGGACTGCATCGCGGATGGCTTCGGCTTCCAGCCGCCGGGGCGGGAACCGCCAGAGCAGGCGGGCTTCGGAGTCGGCGCGCAGGGCCGCGGCATCCGGCGCCGACGACTGCCGGTAGGCGGCCGACAGCATGATCTCGCGGTGCAGCGGCTTCAGCCGCCAGCCGTACACCAGCAGACGGCGGGCCAGGTAGTCGAGCAGTTCCGGGTGGGACGGGCGCTCGCCTGACGAGCCGAAATCGCTCGGCGTCCCCACGAGGCCGCGTCCGAAGTGGTAGTGCCAGACCCGGTTGGCCAGCACACGCGCCGTCAGGGCATTGCGCCGGTCGGTTATCCAATGAGCCAGCAGCAGGCGCCGTTCGCCCTCCGCCGCGTCTGCCGGCAAGGTGAAGCCCGGCAGCAGGTCCGCCAGGACATCGAGGCTGGCCGGCGCGACCTCCGGGCCATGCCGCATCGGATCGCCGCCCTGCATCACGTATGCCGCCTTCGCAGGCTGCTCAAAAGTCCCGAGGAACGCCGACGGCGGCTTCGGCAACGCACCGATCCGGGCCCGGACCGCACCCAGTTCCGCGTCCGCCTGCACCCAGCGAGTCCGCTCGGCCTCCGGAAGAGCGATCTGGGCCAGGAGCGTCTCGCGGCGTGCGGCGTTAAACGGCAGGCGGTTCCGCCCATCCGCCAGATGCCGCCACGTCCTGCCGTCAGTGGAGGCTTCGATCACGTAATCGACCGGCACCGAGCGGACGAAGCGCCCTTGAAACGCGCCAAGCCGGTCCGCCGACCAGACAATGCGGACGGCCTCCGCCGCTTCCCGTAGCTCAATCGTGACCGACGCCGGCGTCGTATCGGAGATCCATCGCTTGTCGAAGCTGCCATCGGTCACGTAGCGCGCGTCGTACGCGCTGGCGTCATCGTCCGCCATGCGGGTCGACGACGCGCTGGCGGTGGCGCCCAGGGCAATGTTGCGCCCGGCGGCGTCGAACACTTCGAGTTCGTCGAGCGAAACGCTCGGCGACGACGCCGACTCGATGCGCATCCGGAGGAAGCGCACACGCACGGGCGCAAACCGCTCTTCTGTCCCTTTCGGATCGACCGGCGGGCGGAAGCTGGCTTCGATCCCGGCGCGCCGTTCGGCCAGCAAAGGCTTCGCCCGGTCGCGCAAGGCGGCGATCTCGCGAGCCAGTTCGTCTTCCCGTTTGCGCAACGGATGGAGAGCGGCCTCGTACCGCGCGATTTCCGCCGGCGGCGCCCACGGGCGCTCAGCGAACTGGACGCCGCCGAAGATGGACTGGAGGCGGTAATAGTCGGTCTGGGGGATGGGGTCGAATTTGTGGTCGTGGCAGCGGGCGCAGTTGACTGTGAGCCCGAGAAAGCCGGCGGCCGTCGCCGTCACAATGTCGTCGAGCGCGTTTGCCCGCTTCTGCAGCGTGCCGGCGAGATCGGCGATGCCGACGGTGTCGAAAGGACCCGCCACGAGGAACCCGGTTCCGGCCTCGACGGCGGGATCGCCCGCCGCCACCTGGTCGCCCGCCAGGTGTTCGAGGATCAACTGGTCGAACGGCTTGTCCTCGTTCAACGACCGGATCACGTAGTCGCGGAACGGCCAGGCCCGGTCGCGAAGGTGATTCTGCTCGTAGCCGTGGCTTTCGCCGAAGCGGACTACATCGAGCCAGTGCCGCCCCCAGCGCTCGCCGTACCGCGGTGAGGCCAGCAGGCGGTCGATCAGCAATTCCTCGGCGCGGGGACTGGGGTCGGAGACGAACGCCGCCACGTCTTCCGGCTCGGGCGGCAGCCCCGTCAGATCGAAGGTGGCGCGCCGGATGAAGGTCCGTCGATCCGCGGGCGACCCCATCTTCAGGCCTTTGGACGCCAACGCCGCCTGCAGATAGCGGTCGATGGCACGGCCGGTCCCTCCGGGCGGCGGCGCGGCGCCCAAGGGCTGCAAAGACCACCAGTCGCGGCCGGCGCGTTTCGTTGACGGCTGTTCGGAAAGCGCACCCGCCCAGGGGGCTCCGGCCGCGATCCACTCCCGGATCGCTTCGCGTTCTTCTTTCGGCAGCGCCGCGCCGGGCGGCATTTCACCGCGTTCGATCCGTTGGTACAAACGGCTGGAGGCCGGGTCGCCCGGAACCAGCGCCCCGCCTGCGACCGCGTCAGCCCGCGTGGCCAGGCTCAGTCCCGCGCTGCGGGCCTTGTCGTTGTGGCAGGAAAGGCAGCGGCGCGCCAGGAGGGCTTCCGGAGCCGCCACACCGGGCGCACCCCATGCCACAAGCAAAACCAGCACAGCAACCGTCCGGGACATGGTTCAGTCCCGGATCATATCAGAAGCTGTAGCTGGCCGTGAGTTTGTAGAACGAGTCGGTGCCGTTGGTGGCGGGACGGTCCATCACGTCCGAACCCGCCGTGAACCGGACCGATATGTTGTTCGGCAACGACGCCTGCACATAGGGCCCGAGCCAGCGGTACAGGTGCGCCGCGGACGGCGGGCTCGTGCCGCTGGGGTCGGAATAGAGAGCTTCGTAGTGCAGGCCCACGGAAATCACCGGCGAAAGCTTCACGCCCCCGTTGCCCCACCAGTGGACGAAGTTGTTCTGGACTGGGGCGGAGACGAGACCGGTTCCGCCCGCGTCGGGTACTTCGCCCTTACGCGCCGCAAGGTAGTAGCCCAGGTAGAACTGGCCCTCGGCCCGGGATGTGTTCAGATTCACCGTGATGTTCGGCACGACGCCCTCCAGCGCCACCGGGAAGCTGCCGTTCGACAGAAGCTTTCCGTTCAGCGCGCCGAGCTGCGGATTGACCTGCAGCTTACCTTCCATGGTCCTGACGTTGACGCCACCGCCGAACTCGGTCCAGAGGCCTCCTCCGCCGCCGGTGCCGAAAGAGGGCGTCGTCCAGAAAATCCCGTAATACGTCCAGTCGAGCGTGCCGCTTTGACGGTACGCCCCGTTGATCTGGGGGTAAAATCCGAAGAAGACGTCCTGATTCAGCGAAAAACTGCCGGACGATTTGCTGTCCTGAGCGTTTGCCACGGACAGAACGAATAGGGCAGTCGCGCAGCGAATCCACGTTGCCCGCACGTAGGTACACTTCGAGCGTGTGTCCATTGACTCTCCAATTGATTGTGAGAATTTCCACCCGCCGGACGGGAGTCCGTTGGTTGCGGAGCGCACGTCGAGGTGTGCGGCCGGCAGGTGCGTTATCGGGTATGCGCTATAGAAGCGGCTGGAAGGAGTCTATCACCCGGCAGGTGACCGATCCAAGACAATAATTTTGATTCGCTATATTCAAATCTCTTTCACAGGATTGTCATGGAAGGCGGGCACAAAAAAAATGCCGCCGGGCTCGTCACCCGGCGGCGTGGAAAACACGGCGGTTGTTAGCTTCTAGTCTCCAAAAGAACCAACCTCTTCGCGCGACTCGCTCTTCTTCGGCGGCGCGGGCGCGATCAGGTTGTTCACCGGGACGAAACCCTCGGGAGCCGGCTTCTCCTTGAGCACGTGCTCGCGGTAGAGCTTCGCCATCTTGGCGTTGTGGGCAGCGTCCTTCAGCTTCTCGTCGCGGCTGCGGCGCTTCTCGTCGCGGGCGGTCTTGGCGATGCCGGCTTTGTCGAGGTCGTCCTGGGCGCCGCGGAAGACATCGTCCTCGCGCAGGATCAGCGAGTGATGCACGTCGCCGAATTCAAGGCGCTTGCCGCCGGCGACGATTTCGTGCCTGCCGTGCTCGTCGTACCACTTGGTGAGCGTGGCGGTCATGTGCATCTTCTCGATGATGTTCCGCCAGCCGACGCCGGTGTTGTAGGCGCAGAAGGAGATCTCGCCTTCCTGTGTGGCGTACGGGATGATGCACTGCTCGGTGCGGCGGAAGTCGTAGTTGAACAGGTCCTGGAACCACATGCCGGCGATGAACAGGAAGTTCCAGCGGTCGGCGCGGCGCTTCTCGATGTCGGCGCGGGTCCGGTTGCCCGACACGCTGCCGTAGTTGCGGTTGGTGATGCGGAAGCACTTGTCGAACTTCGCCAGCATATCGCTGAGCTTGAAGTGGGTGGGTGCCTGGAACGAATCGTAGTTGCGCATCAGCGCCAGAGCCACGCCCACGCCCGACATGGCTTTGCCGCGGGCGGCGTCGGTCAATTGCGCGATGTCCTTGGCGAGCCGGTCGGCGTTCAGGAAGGCGGTCACAGGGACAGCTTCCTTCGTTTCCTTGTCGCACATGACGGCGAAGCCAATGCCGCAGTTCGGATGGCAACCGCAGGATAGCTGGCCCCAGTCGGCCGCCGGACCGTGGATCAGGTCCGCGAAGTCCGAGAAGGTGCTCATGAATGAAATCGGATACCAGTCGCGCACCGGCTCGCCCATGCCCGTCTGGTCCTTCACGTCGTGCGCCAGGTGCGCGAGCGTGTAGCGCTGCGCCGCCCGCCGTTCGTCGGTGACGGCCTCGTCGCGGCCGGTGAAGGAAACCGGCTGGAACGAGCAGAACGGGATCTTCTTCGGATTGTCCAACGCGAAGCGGATGATCGCGCCAACCTGCTCGTTGTTGATGCCGTTGATGATCGTCGTGACCGGGACGATGTCGACGCCGGCCGAGTGCAGGTTCTCGATGGCCTGCAATTTAATGTCGAACAGGTTGCCGACCGCGCGATGCGAGTTGGCGGCGTTGCCGATGCCGTCGAACTGGAGGTACGCATAGCGCAGGCCCGCCTCGGCGGCCTGGCGGCAGAATTCCGTGCTCTTGGCGAACTCAATGCCGTTGGTGGCCGCCTGCACGCTGTTGTAGCCGACCTTGCGCGAGTAGCGGATGGCGTCGAGGAAGTACGGCGAAAGCGTCGGCTCACCGCCCGAGAACTGCACCGACATCTGCCGCCGCGGCTTGATCGAGATGGCGTTGTCGAGCAGAGTCTTGATATCGTCCCACGTCAATTCATGGACGAAGCCAACCTGGTTGGCGTCCATGAAGCAGGGGTCGCACATCATGTTGCAGCGGTTGGTGAGGTCCACCGTCAGAACGGATCCGCGCCCGTGGCGGATCGTCGAAGAACCATGGTTATGCAGCTTGTCGTCGTTGTGGGCAGGAATGTCGCGGCCGGGGAACACCTCTTCGAGGTGACGGAAGAAGGCGGTGTCGATCGCCATCACGTCTTCGAAGTGGCCGTGCTTCGGGCAGTCCTTCACCATCAGGATCTTGCCGTCCCGCTCGATGATCTGGGCCTTGATCTCACCGACCGGTTCCTTCAGCAGAATCTTGTAGTCGACTTCGCCGTCGACGATCTTCTGCCGGATCTCAGGAATACAGCGGGGACACAGGGAGTCCGTGGCGCGCGGCCAGCCGAGAGGGGGCTTGGACTTCTGCCACGACTTCAGCAGCGGCTTGTCGGACCATTTCGGCGTGAACGCCGGGTTCGGCTTGATCTTGTTCGCGGCCGCGAATACGGTCCAGGCGCCGTTGGCGAGGTAAGAGAGGGCCTTCTCAGCGTATTTGATGGGCTTGTGCATGTCGGTTGTGTCCGAGTCGCCTTAGTATAGGCCGAACCGTCTAGATGTGCCTAGGGTTAGGCATTGAACTGTGGCATTCCGGGGTTGTATGGCGCATATCCCGGCTGAACGGCAAAGGTCATTGCGGATCAATGCGGTAGAGCACAGCGCCAGACTCGCTCGAAATGGGGGACAGACCCCATTCCCCAGGAGCCGCGATGAACTCGGCGGCGCCGAAATCGCCTTCTTCCACAAGCAGATAGCCGATTCCCTTGCGCAGCATCTCGGCGGTCACGGCGCGGCGAAGCGCACGCGGACTCCTGGCGACGACCGCCTCCTGGTGTTCCACCGGCCGCCAGCCGGTGGAGTCCCGGACCTCCAGGCGGTAGCGGGCGCTTCGCTGCACGGGCGCGGCGAGCACAGCCAGAGCGTCGAGGCGAACTATGCCTCCGAAATCCACTTCCAGGAACTGCCCCGGGGCAAGGCTGCGTCCGGCACGCCATCGGGTAACCGGCGAATGGTCGAACGCATCCGGGACAGACCACGGATTCGGCTGGGCGCGGACCCGCCAATGCGGCTCGCGAGGCAACTCCCGGCCGTAGGCAAACGCTTTCAACTCATGCACATGCCATTCGTCGGATGCGTGGCTGGCGGTCTGGACCAGGCGCACGCCCTCGACATCCTGACGGTCGAACGCCAAGCGGGTCTCGGCCGACGGAGCCCAGTCTTCCAGCAACCCTGTCCACAGGAGAGCGGAAAGGACATTGCCGGAGGCCGACTGGTAGCTGACACGGATTTCCCGTGTCAGGTAGGCTTCAGCCAGTTGGTTCTGGGCATACACGGCTGCGCCGGGCGGCACGTATTCTTCCACCATCCTTGCGATGCGGTACGCCGGCTGCTGGTCCAGCCACTCGCGCTCCGGAGTCAACCGGAGCGCCGCCGAAACAGGGACAGACCCGGTTAGCGCCCAGCTTGGCTCCGCGTACCGCGCGACGGCAGGCGGCCAGAGCAGCAGCACCTGAACAACCGCAACGGCCGGCGCCAGACGGCCGAGGCTCGACGCTAAGGCTAGGTAAACAAAGGGAATTGTCGGCAATAGGAAGCGTGCGCCGAGATTGAGGAACCAGGGCAGGAGGAACAGCCCGCCCGCAGCCAGCAAGCTTCGCCCTGAAGGAGAGCGAAGCGTCAGGAGCGCCAGCGGGGTCAGCAGGATCAGCGGTCCGATCAACCCCTGCAACTGCCCCCCCTCGAAGGCGAGCTCCCACGGGATCCCATGCCATACCATCCCCTCATAGGACCGCATCTGCTGTCGGTAGTCCATTTCGAATGAATAAAATACGTACTGATTCTCAAACAACGAGTTCAAAAATGGTGCGACAGGGTTCTGATACCAGTAGAGATTGCGAAGGATCCAGGGCGCCATCCACAGACCCGCCGGCAGGGCGACCGCGGCCACGGCGGCCGCGTTCCGGCCGCGCGCCACCCATCCGAGGGCGAGAAGCAGAGCCGGAAAGGCAGTGTACTTCGCGCCATAAGCGAATCCGGCGAGCATTCCCGCCACCGGCAGCCACCCGAAAGACCGGGTCTGTCCCCATTTCTCGAGCGCCAGCCAGAGGGCGAAGGCAATACTCGCCACCGCCACATCGTTGTAGGCCGACACCGCATCGACCGCCATCAGCGGGCACGCCATCACGAACAGAGCCGCGGCGCTTCCGGCCCCGGGCGCCCCGATCCTGCGGCCCCCCGCCATCAGGGACAGACCCAGAGCCACCAGGAACGCCCAGTGCACAACCGCCGCCGCCGAGTGCTTCCCGAACACAAAAGCGAACAGGAACAGCATCTCGACGCCCTGCGACAGGAACGCATAGAAATTGTGGGGGACAGGCTGCATGCCGCCGTCGCGCGCATACCGGGCGACCAGCCCCATGCGGTAGCCGATGCCATCCGGGCTGAACTCGGGAGCCAGCGCGTAAAGAAGCAGAAAGCCGGCGACCCCGGCAAAGGCGACGGGAAGCAGGCGGTCCCAGGGCGAGGGCAACCGCGAATCGGCTTCCCGCGGCGGACGATGGAAGGCGGCGAGGGCGATCGCGGCCAGCCCCACCGGCAGAAACACCTCGGCGCGAGCCGACCCCGACAGAGCCAGCAGCGTCACCACGAAGCTGAGAACGCCCGCGCCGGCGACATACCCCAGCGCCAGCTCTTCCGTCCGCGTCACCCGCAGCCGCAACGCGGCCAGCAGCACCCGGCCGCACGCCCAGCACGAAGCGATCGTGAAGCCCGCCCCCCACAGGACGGCGGCCAGCTCCGCCATTTAGCCTACGGGCGCGGCCACCGCGGTGAACGCCCGGTCCAGGCAGCGTACGAATTCATCGACATCCGTTTTCGCGATGTTCATCGGCGGCGACAGGCGCAGCACGTTCCCGTACAGCCCGCCCTTACCCAGCAGGATACGCTGGTCGCGCGCCGCTTCCATCAGCCGGTTGGTGGCCGCCGATGCGGGCGCCTTCGTCTTGCGGTCCTCGACCAGTTCCATCGCCAGCAACAGCCCCATGCCACGCACGTCGCCGATGAGTTCGTGCTTCTCCTGCAACTCCAGCAACCGCTCCCGCAGGTACGCCCCGACCTCGACCGTGTTCGCCCGCAGGTTCTTCTCTTCGATGAAATCCAGAACAGCCTTGGCTGCCGTGGTCGCGATCGGGTTGCCGCCGAAGGTCGAAATGGTCATACCCTTCATCGCATTGGCGACCTCGGCGCGCGCCATCGTCATGCCGATGGGCAAACCGTTCGCCAGCCCCTTGGCGCTGGTCATGATGTCCGGCGTCACGCCCCACTGCTCGATCCCGAACCAGGCGCCTCCGGTGCGGCCCCACGCGGTCTGGACCTCGTCGCTGATAAACAGCCCGCCGTACTTGCGGACGATCTCGGCGACGATCCCGAAGTACTCCTTGGGAGGTGTAATGAACCCGCCCACGCCCTGGACCGGCTCGGCAATAAACGCCGCGATCCGCCCGGAGGTGGTTGTCCGGATCAGCTCTTCAGTATCTTTCGCGCATTGCACTTCGCACGAAGGGTAGGTCAGCCCGAACGGGCAGCGGTAGCAATACGCATTGTGCGCATGCACGATACCCGGCTGCGGCGAGCCGCCGATCTTCCACGAGGCATGCGCCGTCAGGCTCATTCCCAGCGACGACCGCCCGTGGTAGGAGTGCCGCAGCGCGATCACCTCGGCGGCGCCCGTATAGCAGCGGGCCGCCATGATCGCCGTCTCGTTCGCTTCCGTCCCGCTGTTGGTGAAGAACAGCTTGGGCGGCGCACCGTCCGCCCCGGTCATGCCCGCCGGCGCGATCGACGACAGCTTCTCTGCCAGCGCAACTGAAGGCTCGTAGGCGAATGCCGTCGAGACGTGCTGCAGGCGGTCCAATTGCGTTCGCACGCGCTCGTTGACGCGTTCGTTGCAGTGTCCGACGCTGACCGTCACGATGCCGCCGAAGAAATCGAGGTACTGGTTGCCGTCAGCGTCCCAGACATACTGATCCTTCGCCTTGGCGAGCACGAGCGGCTCAGAGAAATAGTGGAAGACCGCCGGGAACAGGTAGGTCTTATGGGCGAGAAGGATCTCCTGCTTGTTCATGACCCCTCTATTGTGCCAGAGGATTTGCGCCGCGCCTCCTGCTCTGGTATCGTGCCTCTCAAATGCGGCGTAGAGATTTTTTCGGTGTGGCGGCGCTCGCGGCGGCCGCCTGCCGGAGCAGACCGGCCACCAAACCGAACTTCCTGTTCATCCTCGCGGACCAGTGGCGCGCCGATGCGCTGGGCGTCGCGGGCAACACGTTCGTGAAGACGCCAAACGTGGACAAACTGGCGTCTGAAGGGGTGCGCTTCGCCAACGCGTATTCGCCGATGGCGCTCTGCACGCCAACCCGCGCCTCTCTGCTGACCGGCGTCTACCCAATCACCCACAACTTGCGGGGCAATGTTTACAAGATCGACACCGTGTTCGGCGACCCGCAGTACAAACTGGAACCGCACTATCCCGGCCTGCTCAAGAGCCACGGCTGGAAGACGGCCTACATCGGCAAGTGGCACCTCGGCGAGAAGGATCCCGGCTTCTTCGACTACTACAACGGTTACAACTCGCAGTGGCCCCACTGGCTGGGCGAGCGGGACAATTCCCCCTACCGCCCCGATGTCGAAACCGAAGACGCGATGCGCTGGATGGAGGAGAACCAGGAGGGCCCGTTCTTCCTGGAGGTTTCCTACTATCCGCCGCACGATCCCTACAACCCTCCACAGCGCTACGTCGACATGTACGAGGGCCAGAGTATTCCGCACGTCGAGTACTACGCGGCGTGCACGGCCATTGACTGGAACATCGGGCGGCTGCTCGAGAAGGTGGACAAGCTTGGGCTGCGGGACAACACAGTCGTCATCTTCGTCTCCGAGCACGGCGAGACCTTCGCCGAACGCCCCCTGAGTACGAACAAGCGCGTCGGCTATGAAGAAAGCGCCAAGGTTCCCTGGATCATGCGTTTTCCCCACGTGATTCCCCACGACGAGGTCTACGAGGGCGGCGTCGTCACGATCGACCTGATGCCGACCCTGCTCGACCTGGCCGGCATCCCGATCCCGGCGCGCGTCGAAGGCCACACGCGTCTGCCGGAACTCCTGAAGGGCGACCTTGGCTGGAAGCAGCCGGTGATCCAGATGAATGTCACCCAGCCGCGCGTGATGGGCGGTCCGTACGACGAGCGCATGGTGCGCTTCGAGGAGTGGAAGCTGATCCTGCGCAAGTTCACCCCCGACGCTCCGCCCGAGACGAAGGCGCACGCGGCCGAACTGTACAACCTGACCGCCGACCCGGGTGAAACGCAGAACGTCTTTGAGAGCCCGGCGAACCGGGCGAAGGTCACTGAGCTGGCAGGCTATCTCAGAAAGTGGGGCGAGAAAATCGGCGACCCGCTGTCGGTGGAACTGACCTCGCCGCTCACCGGCTGACGGGAGCCGATCCAGCTCAGAAGCTGGCGGTCCAGCCAGAAGCGCGGGCGGCGCCGCGACAGGTACCCGAGATGGCCGCCGTGTTCGGTCACCCACAGCGTCAGATGCGGGTTCCGTTCGAACGCCGGATGGCGGAAGATCTCGAACGGAATGAACGTGTCGTCCCGGGCTTGAATACACAAAGTAGGAATCCGGATGCGGTCGAGGTACTTGCTGGCCGACTGCGTGGCATAGTAGTGCCTCGCGCCGCGGAAGCCGAACATCGGCGCGATGACGCGATCGTCGATCGCATAGATCGACCCGATCCCCCGGAGCTGCGTCTCAGGCAGGCCGAATTCGCGCGCGCGGGCCAGCATTCGCTTGAGGAAGCGGCGCTCGTAGAGGCGGTTGTCCGGCTGGCCGATGCGTCTCGCGGACGCCTCGAGATCGATCGGCGTCGACACGGCGCACACCGTGGTGAGCAGCTCGCCTGCGTGCTCTCCGAGTTCGCCCGCCAGTTTCAGCGCGACGTTCCCACCAAGCGAGAACCCGGCCAGGTGCAGGGGAACGTGTTCCTCACCCGCAAGGAAGCGCAACACGGCGAGAACATCCGACGTGAGGCCCGCATGATACAGTGTGGGCGCATGCTTCACCGTGCCGCCGCAGCTTCGCATGTGCAGCCGGTGCATCGTGTAGCCCGCCTCCAGGCCCGCCTGTGACAGACTGCGCATGTAGCCCGATTCCGCCGAACCTTCGAGGCCATGGAGCAGCACCATGCTTCCCACCGACGGCCCTGCCGGACGCTGCGAATACAGCAGCACTGCAACGCCTGGCTCAGTTGAAATCAGCCGCTGCTCCACCGCGTAGCGGGTGGTATCGAGCGGACGCTTCCAGAAGTTCCCGGCGATGGTGATCAGATGGGGACTGGAGACGATCGGGTGAAAGGGCTCCAACTTTTCAGTGTACCGCCGGAGGACCGGGCCCCGTTGGTCCTGGCGCTGGCGCTTGCGACCCTGTTTCTGGCGCTGTACGTGGGGCCGGGTCTGGACGCCGGGCTCACCGACGACGACGCGATGAACCTCTACTTCGCCCGCCAGCAAAACTGGGGCAGCCTGCTGTGGGCGAACGCCGCCTACTGGTCGCCCGCATACCGCCCGCTGGGCGCGGTGGTCTACCGGGGAGTCTACGCAATCTGGGGGTTCCAGCCCGAGCCGTTCCGGGTTCTCTGCCACATCCTGATCGCTGTGAACGTCGTCCTCGCGTTCTGGGCCGCCTGGATGCTCAGCGACTCCGCGTTCACCGGCGCGCTCACGGGACTCCTGCTGTCCTACAACGCCGGCTTCAGCGATCTCTATCGCAGCACCGGCACGCTCTACGATCTCCTCTGCTTCGCGTTTCTCGCCGCGGCCACGGGTCTCTACGCGCAGGCGCGCCGCGGGGACCGCGCCCCGACTCCCGCGGTCCTGTTGCTGTGGGTGCTCGCGCTCAACTCGAAGGAGATCGCCGTCGTTCTGCCCGCGGTGCTGATCACTTACGAGGTGCTCTGGAAGCGCACGCGGCCGCCCTTGCTCGTCTGGGCCGCGGCAGGGATGGCCGTCCCGTACGTCCTCGGCAAGCTGTCATCGAAGTCCGTCCTTTCGACCGTCGACGGCTACCGCGTGACACTCGACATCCCGGCCTGCCTCGAGAACACGGGGCGCTATGTCGGCGCGCTCCTCGACCCTTACTCCGCCCCGGTCCATTTCGCCTGGCTGGTGGTTCCGGCCGCGCTCGCCTGGATCCTGAAGTCGCGCACGGCAGCGTTCGGACTGCTGTTTATGCTCGCCGGTGCGGCGCCGCTGGCCTGCATTCCGCCGCGCAGCGGGTTCGCCTTCTACGTCGCGGCGTTCGGACTCGCGCTGACGGCGGCGGCGCTCGTGGCGGCAGTCTGGGACCGCTGGCTCCCCCGGCTCGGCTGGGTGCGCCTCGGCGCCGTCTTCCTCGCCGGCCTGTGGATCGCCGGGGCCCAGCGCGTCGAGCTGAGCCCGCACCTCAGCGAGGCCGATGTCCGCGCCCTGGCGGAGGCCCTGCGCGGCCTGCCGCCTCCGGAACGCGGAGCAAGAATCGCGCTGGTAGGCGGACCATTTCCCGAGGACAACTGGACGCCCGTGTTTGTCGGTCAGCTTGTGTACCCGGGTATCGAGATTGAACGGCACGCGGTCCCGCCCCCGCAAAAGCAGGAGCCGCCGCGGATCGTGCTGGTCTGGACCAACGGCCAGTGGCGAAGGGCGGACTGAGACGTTCGTGCTAGCCTGAGGGCAAGTAAAGCAGCAATGAGCAACGAACAGCTTTACATCCTGGTAGCCGGTCAATTGTCGACATTGACGCTGGTTGCCATTGGCATTCTTGTCAATAGTCACCGCCTGACGGATTTGCGGGTTTCTCTGACCAATCTGGTCGAGACCGAATCGCGTCGTCTTGACGATCGGGTCTCATCGATGGAGAAGCGCATGGATTCGATGGAAAGGCGGATCGAAGCTCTTGACCACAAAGTCGATCTGCATCTCAGGCTGGTCCTCGACAAGATTGAGGACCTTGAGCGCAACCGCTGATCAGCCGCGCATCATCACGAAATACGCCAGCAACAGAACAGCGAGCAGGCCCGATCCAATCAGGACGGGCGCCATCCATGTGTTCGTCCCTCCGCCCTCCTCAACCGGCGCCGGAGCCGCGGCTGATTCCGGCTGTCCGGCAGGCTGCTGCGCGAACGCGAACACCGTCCTGCCGGAACCCGGTCCCATCCGCAGCGTAAACCGGCACAGGCCGGCGGCGTGTCGCAACTCGTCCGCGCTCCGCCAGCGCCGCGCCGGATCTTTCTCCAGCGCCCTCCCAATGACCAGCGACACGCCGTCCGGCGCCCCGATCGCCCGCTCGTCGAGCGGATCCGGCTTGTGGAATAGGATCGCGCTCATCACCTCGGGCAGGGTCGCCCGTCCGCTCGAAAACGGATGGCGGCCGCAGGCAAGCTGGTAGAACACGATGCCGGCCGCGAAGACATCGCTGAGTGGGGTTGAGGTCTCAGCACGCAACTGTTCCGGCGCCATGTAGTTCAACGTGCCGACCATCGCGCCGGACTTCGTCAGGTTCGACGAATCGATGCGCGCCATTCCGAAGTCGAGGATGCGCACGCGCCCGTTGGTTTCCAGAAACAGGTTCGAAGGTTTGATGTCGCGGTGCACCAGGCCGCGTCCGTGAGCGAAGGAGAGCCCCGCCGCCACCTGCTCCATGATGGAGATCTTCTCTTCCCAGGTGAACGCGCGCCCGTCCGCGAACGCGCGGCCCAGGTCCATCCCCTCCAGGAACTCCATCGCCTGGTAGAGGACGCCGGAAGCTTCGCCGGAATCGTGCACCGGGACCAGGTTCGGGTGGTTCAGGTCCCGGCACACCGCCGCTTCGCGGAGGAAACGCTCCCGCCTCTCTTCCGGCAGACCATCCGTGCGCACGGTCTTCAGCGCGACAAGCGCGTCACCGTCGCCTCGGGCGAGGTAGAGGGGCCGGTCTCCGGACTGCAGCTCCTGAATGACCCTGTACTTCCCGATCGTCTCCATCAGGGTGTCAGCGTGCGCTCCTGGCGTGCGGAACCAACCGCTCGTCCTTGGTGTCGATATCCATCCACTTCACAAGCAACTGCCCCTCAGTGAGCCGATTGGCGATCAGCGGGCGTTCCAGGAACTCCTGGAAGCGCATCTCGCGTTCGTCCACGGCCTGCGACAGATGGGGATAGCGCTTCCGTGCCGCCGGATCGGCCGAGACCTTTTCGGCCGCGCAATCGGTGTGCGTCGTAAACACGACCACCTCGACGCCATTCTCAACGGCCAGCTCCAGCATCTCTTCCTCTTTCAGCGAAAGCACCGACCCGGCCAACCGGAGAACGTAGTAGTAGCGGCGCGTGTCGCCGGCGATCTCATTCGTATCGAGACGCCCGTCCATGCAGGCCACAATCGCAACCACGGGATGCCGCGAAGTTCGGGGAAACAGCCAGCGGATCGACGAAGACAAACGGTTCTGGCCCAGGAACTGCTCCCAGACCTCTTCCGGATTCGCGTGCTCGTGCTGGAAGTCATAGCGGGCCAGAGAATCCTGCATGCGGTATCCGGCGTTGATCAGCGCTCCGCCCAGCGCAAACTGCAAGGGCTCGCTCCACAGAACCCAGGCTGCGATCACGGCGACAGCCCCGCCGGCCCAAGGCAACAGACGCTTCATACGCCCTCCAATCTACTTTGGATTATCGTCCTTTTTCTGGAAACCGGCGCGTTTGACAGTACCCGAGCCCGGCCGCTAGGATACGGCTAAGTCCCCATGCTTCCGCGTCTTTGCCTCGCCGCCGTCCTGCTGAGCCTGCCGGGCGCGGCCGAACGCGTCGATCCGGCCGAGTTCGTCCGCAAGGTCAAGCCCTTCGTTCAGGCCAATTGCGTCGTCTGCCACAACAAGTCGGTGAAGCAGGCTGAAATCGATCTGGCGAGCTTCGGCGGCATTTCGAACGATCCGAAAGATCGCGTCGTCTGGGAGATGGCGGTTCACAAGATCCGCACCGGAGAAATGCCTCCCAAGGGGACCCGCCGGCCTGCCCAAACCGACATCCAGGCGGTCACCCGCTGGATCGAATCTCTGTTCGAGCAGTACGACGCGGCCACTCCGCCTGACCCCGGACGGGTGACGGCGCGGCGGCTCAATCGCACCGAATACAACAACACCATCCGGGACCTGCTCGGCGTCGAACTGCGTCCCGCCGACGATTTCCCGGCCGACGACGCCGGCTACGGATTCGACAACATCGGCGATGTCCTGTCGCTGTCGCCCGTGCTGATGGAGAAATACCTGCGGTCCGCGGAGCGGGTCACACAAGCCGCGTTCGGAACCGGCCCACTTCCGCAACCCACCGTGGACCGGATACAGGCTGAGCGGTTCCGGCTCGACGGCACGCCGGCGCGGCCCGGGAGCCGTCCCGGCCGCCTCGATCTGCGCTACCGTTTCTCCCACGACGCGGAGTATTCCTTCGCCATCTCGGTCACCGACCGGCGCACGGCCGGGCGCTCCCCGGAACCGGCCACCGTCGTCCTCACAATCGATGCCACGCCGTATCCGCACAAGGTGGATGCGGGCGAATACAAGCCGCGCCGCTTTGAGACGCGCGTTCCCCTCACCGCCGGCGAGCACACGATCGAAGCCGCATTCGTGATGGACGACGCCGCCACGGCAGAGCAGAAGTTCGAAGAATCGCAGCCTCCCGATCCGGAGAAGAAGAACCGCCCCAAGGGTGTGAAGGTCTTTGTGAACCTGCTGGAAATCCGCGGACCGTATGACCCCGCACCGGTTCCGGCTCAATCGCGGCGGCTCATTGGATCGTGCGACGAAGACGCTTGCGCCGAGCCCTTCGTGACACGCCTCGCGCGACGGGCATTCCGGCGGCCCATCACCCGCGAAGAGACCGCGGGGCTCATGCGCTTCTACCGCATGGCGCGCGCCGAAGGCGACAGCGTGGCCCAGGCGCTGGCCGTCGCGACCCAGGCCATGCTGGTGTCGCCGCACTTCCTGTTCCGCATCGAGCCGTCCGAAGAGGGCGCCGCCGGCGCGGTTCATCCCGTCAGCGAGTTCGCTCTCGCCTCACGGCTTTCTTATTTCCTCTGGAACACGATGCCGGATGACGAACTATTCCGGCTCGCGGGGGAGAAGAAGCTTCGCGCCAATCTCGAAGCCCAGGTGAGGCGCCTCTTGGCCGATCCCAAGGCGGCGGCGTTCGTCGAGAACTTCGGCGGCCAGTGGCTGCACCTGCGCAACCTGGAGAGCGTCCAGCCCGATCCGGACAAGTTCCCCCAATTCGACGACGAACTGCGTACCGCGATGAGCGAGGAAACGCGCCGGTTCTTTGCGGCATTGATCGCCGAAGACCGCCCCGTCACTGAGTTCCTCACCGCGCGCTTCACCTACGTGAATGACCGGCTCGCGCGCCACTACGGCATCGAGGGCGTCGAGGGGCCCACCTTCCAGCGCATCGACCTCCAGGACGGCCGGCGGGGCGGCATTCTTTCGCACGCCAGCGTGCTCACGGTGTCGAGCTATCCCACCCGCACGTCGCCTGTGATCCGCGGGAAATGGGTCTTGGAGAACCTGCTGGGCGCTCCCCCGCCCCCACCGCCGGACGGCGTGCCCGAACTGGACGAATCCGAGGTCGGCCTGACGGGAACGCTCCGCCAGCAGATGGAGAAGCACCGCGCCAACCCGGCGTGCTCTTCGTGCCACGCGCGTATGGACGCCATCGGCTTCGGGCTCGAGAACTACGACGCCATCGGGCGCTGGCGCACGCATGACGGCGCCTTCCCGGTGGAAAGCGGCGGGGAGATGCCGGGTGGCGAAACCTTCGGCACTCCGGCCGAGTTGCGGGACATCCTCGCCCGGGACCCCGACGCGTTCACTCGCTGTTTGACCGAAAAGATGTTAACGTATGCCCTAGGCCGTGGTCTGGAGGCGTACGACCGCCGCGTGGTGAAGGACATTGTCCGCGAGGTGGCCCGCCAGGATTACCGGTTTTCCAGCCTCGTGCTGGCGATCGCGAACAGCCTGCCGTTCCAGATGCGGCGCGCTCGAGAAGGAACGTAAGCGACGATGAAGACTCCGCTCTCCCGACGAACGATCTTGCGTGGCATAGGCACCGCTGTGGCCCTGCCTTTCCTGGACGCGATGGCGCCAGCCTTCGCCAATCCGCGGAGGAACCCCGCCCAGACGCCGGTCCGGATGGCGTTCGTCTACGTGCCGAACGGCATCATCATGCAGTCCTGGACGCCGGAGACCGTGGGCCGCGGCTTCGAACTGACTCCGGTCTTGCAGCCGCTGGCGCGGCACCGCGAGCGCATCCTCGTGCTGTCGGGGCTCTCGCAGATCAACGGACGCGCTTTGGGCGACGGGCCGGGCGACCACGCGCGCGCCGCGGCGTCGTACCTGACCGGCGTTCACCCCAAGAAGACCGATGGTGCCGACATCCGCAACGGAATCTCGGTCGACCAGGTGGCCGCGCAAGCCATCGGGCACAAGACCCGCTTCGCGTCGCTCGAGTTGAGCTGCGAACACGGCGGGATGGTCGGCAACTGCGACTCGGGCTATAGCTGTGCGTATTCGAACTCGGTTTCCTGGCGCTCGGAGAATACGCCGATGCCGCCCGAGGTGAACCCGCGCCTCGTCTTCGAGCGCCTGTTCGGATCGGGTGACGAACTGCTTGACCCGGCAACTCGGGCCAAGCGCCAGCGTTACCAGAAGAGCATTCTCGACTTCGTCCGCGAGGACACCGAGAAGCTGAACCGCGAACTCGGCGCGGGCGACCGCCGCAAGCTCGACGAGTACCTCTACGCAGTCCGCGAAATCGAGCAGCGAATCGCGAAAGCCGAGAAAGAATCGGCGGATCGCGGCCCGTCGCCCACGCCGGAGTTCGATGCGCCCGCGGGCATCCCGGCGGAATTCGCCGATCACGCCAAGCTCATGTTCGACCTGATGGCCGTGGCCTTCCAGACGGACGTCACCCGCATCGCGACCCTGATGCTGGGCCGTGAGGGCTCGAACCGCACGTATCGCGAGATCGAAGTGCCGGATCCGCACCACGGCATCTCCCATCACCGCGGCGACGAGGAGAAGGTCGCCAAGCTCGTTCAGATCAACCAGTACCACACGCAGCTGTTCGCCGGCCTCATCGACCGGCTGGCTGCGATTCAAGAAGGCGACGGGACGCTCCTCGACAGCCTGGCTCTCGTCTATGGCTCAGGATTGAGCGACGGCAACAAGCACTGGCATCATGACCTGCCGGTGATGGTCGCCGGCGGCGGCGCGGGATTGTTCCATCCGGGACGGCACGTCCGCTACCCGGACGAGACGCCGATGAACAACCTGTTCCTGTCGATCCTCGACCGGATGGACGTCCATCCGGAATCGCTCGGTGACGGAACCGGCAAGCTCGAAGGTCTGAGCGACCTGTAACCGGAGAACACAAAATGCCATACGGTCTCAACATCCCCGCCAGTGGTGCGTTCGATCTCGTGTCCGTGGGAGCACTGGTGCACCGGCTCGATCCGGGCATCATTCCGTTCCGCAAGGCGCACCAGTGCGAGATTCACGTGAGCGGCGGCGAATTCAACGTCGCCGCCAACCTCGCCGACTGCTTCCGCCTGAAGACAGGCGTCGCGACGGCCATGGTGGACTACCCCATCGGGGACCTCATCGCCGAACGCGTCCGCGCCATGGGCGTACAGGGGATCTACAAGCGCTTCGAGCACAACGGCGTGAACGGTCCGAACATGGCGGCGGTCCTGAGCGACCGCGGCCAGGGCGTCCGCGCGCCCGTCGTGTTCTACAACCGCGCCAACGAAGCAGCGTCTCTGCTGAAGCCGGGCGACTTCGACTGGGCGTCGATCTTCGCCGGCGGCGTGCGCTGGTTCCACAGCGGCGGCATCTTCGCCGCGCTCTCCGAGACCACCGCCGAGGTGATTATCGAGGGCATGAAGGCGGCCAAGGCAGCGGGCGCCGTGGTTTCCTTCGACCTCAATTTCCGCGAGAAACTGTGGAAGATCTCCGGCGGGCAGGACCGCGCGGTCTCGGTGGTGGCGCGCATCGTAGAGAACGTCGACGTGCTCGTCGGCAACGAGGAAGACCTGCAGAAGGGTCTCGGCATTCCGGGGCCTGAGGTGGCAGCCAAGTCGAAGCTCGACCCGAGCGCATTCTTCGGCATGATCGATCAGGTGGTCGCCAAGCATCCGAACGTGAAGATCGTCGCGACGACCCTGCGCGAGGTGCATTCCACCAACCGCCACAGTTGGGGCGCGGTGGCCTGGATCGACGGCAAGACTTACGTTTCGCCCACGTGCGAACTCGACGTCTATGACCGCGTCGGCGGCGGCGACGGCTTCGCGTCCGGCTTTTTCTACGGCCTGATGTCGGGCGAATCCGAAGAGGATGCCTTGAGGCTCGGCTGGGCGCATGGCGCCCTGCTCACGACCTTCCCCGGCGACACGACCATGGCCACGGTCGAGCAGGTCCGCGCGTTCGCCAAGGGCGGCTCGGCGCGTATCCAACGTTGACGCGGCGCGGTAACGGCACCCCTGCCCGGAAGGCCTGCTGAGGCGGGGCGATACAATGAGGGCGAGTGATTGTATCCCGGCTGATCCTGAAGAATTGGCGCAATTTCCGCACGGCCAACGTGGCGCTTGGAGAACGCGCGTTCTTGATTGGACCGAATGCATCGGGGAAGTCGAACTTCCTCGATGCCATCCGGTTCCTGCGCGATATTGCCAAAGCGGGCGGCGGACTGCAACAGGCGATTTCGCAGCGAGGCGGGTTGTCGAAGATCCGTTGCCTTGCGGCCCGCAAGGAACCCGACGTTGAGATCGACGTCGAACTGGCGGAGCCCGGCGGAGTTGCCCTGTGGCGTTACGCCATTGGCGTGACCCAGCAAGTCCGCGGCTACAGGCAGCCCATCCTCCGGTTCGAGAGAGTATGGAACAGGAACGGGCTGATTCTCGAACGTCCGGATGACCAAGACCGCGCCGACGACGAGCGGCTGACCCAAACGCACCTGGAACAGATCAGCGCCAACGTGGATTTCCGTGACGTGGCGCGGTTCTTCGAGTCGGTGCGGTACCTGCATTTGGTTCCCCAACTCCTACGCCACCCGGACGCATTTCAAGGACCGGGCGTACCGGAGGATCCTTACGGGCGCAACTTTCTTGAAATGGTTGCGCGCACGTCCGAAAAGACGAAGAAATCGCGGCTGCGGCGAATCGAACGGGCACTTCGGGAAGCCGTACCCAACCTCGAGGCACTGAAGGATACGAAAGACGAGGCCGGAGTCCCACACTTGGAGGCAATCTATAAGCACTGGCGCCCCAACGCCGGACTTCAGCGAGAGGATCAGTTCTCCGATGGCACACTGCGATTGATCGGATTGTTCTGGTCTTTGCTCGACGGAGATGCGCCGCTCCTGCTGGAGGAGCCTGAGCTTTCGCTCAATGCCGAGATCGTTCGGCGCCTGCCAGCGCTTATCTACCGTCTGCAACGCAAGCGGAAGCGACAGATTCTTATCAGTACGCACAGTTGGGACCTGCTGTCCGATAGGGGCATTGGCGGGGAAGAGACCGTCATGCTGAGGCCCGGACCAGAGGGTACCGAGGTCTATTTAGCGTCAGATCGCCCGGACATTCGCGATTCGCTGGCGGCTGGCTTGAGTGTGGCCGAAGTGGCGCTGCCCAGGACCGCTCCACCGGACTTGCACCAACTGAGCCTCTTCGATCCGGTATGATTCCGGTCCACATTGGAGTCGAGGACCTCCTGAGCGAGGCTGTCGTCCGCCGCCTCCTGCTTGAGTGCAGTGGCCACTATGCGGTCGGCGAGGTCTTCAATCGGGGAGGGTTCGGATACCTGCGCAAGACCGTGCGCGGATGGAACCGGGCGGCTGCGGGAGTACCCTTCGTCTTGCTCACCGATCTTGATTCGAAGTATCCGTGTCCGCTGGCGTTGATTCAGGATTGGCTCCAGGAGCCGCAATCCCCCAACCTCCTGTTCCGGATTGCCGTCCAGGAGGTTGAATCCTGGCTCCTGGCTGACCGAACGAATCTGGCGGCATTCCTCCGCGTCTCTCCGAAGCTGCTGCCCGATGATCCGGAGGCAATCGCTGATCCTAAGGCAGCCTTGATCCAGATTGCAGCCAAGTCCAGACAGCGCGATCTGAGGGACGGCATCGTACCCAGGAAAAACAGCACCGCCATCATCGGCCCTGACTATAACGGCGTCCTGAGCAAGTTCGTTGCAGCCCACTGGGACCCAGGTGCAGCCTCCCGGAGGGCGACCAGCCTGAAGCGGGCCCTCGAATCCCTGAAGACGTTTACGCCCCAGTGGCCCAAGGCGGATGGTGCCGTATGACGCTGTACTACGCCGACTGTTACGCAATCCCGCTGCCGCCGGGACACAAGTTCCCGATGGAGAAGTACCGCCTCGTGCGCGACCGCCTCGCCGCGTGCGGCGGCTTCCAGTTCTCCGAAGCGCCGTTCGCCGATCCGGCGGTGATCGCGCTCGCCCACGACCCCGGCTACGTGTCCGCCTTTCTCGATGGCACCCTGGAACCGGCGATTGTCCGGCGCATCGGATTTCCGTGGTCGGAAGGCCTTGTGCGTCGCACACTGGCCTCGGTTGGCGGTACGCTGATGGCCGCTGAAGATGCCTTGCGGCGCGGCTTCGGCGGTAATCTCGCCGGCGGGACGCACCACGCCCTCTACGACACCGGCGCCGGTTTCTGTGTGTTCAACGACATCGCGGTGGCCATCCGCCGCCTGCTACACGAAGGGCGTGTCGAGCGTGCCGCCGTGGTCGACCTCGACGTGCACCAGGGCGACGGCACCGCGGCGCTGTTCGCCTCCGACCGCCGGGTCCTGACGCTGTCGATTCACGGACGCAACAACTTCCCGCTCCGCAAGCAGCGCAGCACGATCGATATCGAACTGGACGACGGCACCGAGGATGCCGCCTATCTGGCGGCGCTCGCCGGAGCGCTCCCCCGCGTCTTCGCGTTCGAGCCGGACATCGTATTCTTCCAGACCGGAGTCGATGCGCTCGCCACCGACACGCTCGGCCGGCTGGCCCTGACGCACGACGGACTGCGCGCGCGCGACCGCATGGTGATCGGCCACTGCCGCGAGCGCGGTATCCCTCTCGCCGCCACGCTCGGGGGCGGCTATTCGAAGCCCATCGATCCCACCGTGGAGGCGCACGCCAACACGTTCCGGGTCGCTGCGCGCATAGGCTGAGGCGTGACGGAGGCAGTGCGCGTCTCGATCATCGATCCTGCAAACTTCTCCCCGCAGTACACGAGCAATCTTGCCCAGGCCCTGGGACGGCTGGGGGCCCGGACAACCCTCTACACGTCGCATCCCCTGTTTGGCCACCTGGCCGAGGCGGAGGGATACTCGGTGGAACTGCCCTTCTACCGGCACGTGTCGGGGTGGCGACGGTTACGGGAGTGGTCGCGCAAGCGCCATCGCTGGCGTGCCGTCTTGAAGGCGGCATCCTACCCGGTGGGACTCTTACGATTGCAAAGGCTGCTCGTCGGTGAACCGGGGATCCTGCACTACCAGTGGGCTCTGGCGCCCTTGCTGGACTGCAGACTGGCCGCGGGGCTGCGGCGGCGCGGATGGCGGACTGTCGCGACGGCCCATGACCTGTTCGAGGAGCAATCGTTGTGGCGATTCCAGCGGGCACACTACCAGACCTTCTACCGCTCCATGGACGCGGTTGTGGTGCATACCGGAGAACTCGCAGGTGAAGCTGTGCGGCTGGGCGTACAGCCGGACCGTGTGCATGTGATCGCCCGCGGGGATCTGGGCCGGTTCAAAGGAGAAGCCCTGTCCAAGGCCGAAGCACGAGCCAGGCTGCGCATCGCAACGGATGGTCCACTGTGCCTGTTCTTCGGGCTGATCAAGCCCAACAAAGGGCTGCACATTCTCCTGGAGGCGCTGGCTGCGGTGGACCATCCGGCGGTGCGGCTCCTCGTGGCGGGCCAACCGATGGAACCGATGGACCGCTACCACGAACTTGCGCGAAGTCTGCACCTGCAAGACCGTATTGAGTGGCGGTTGGGCTACGTCCCGGATGACATGGTGGGATTGTACTTTCAAGCCTGCGATCTCGTGGTGCTTCCGCATACCGCGATCTCGCTCAGCGGTGTGGCGTCGGTGGCCCTGGGATACGGGACGCCCATCGTGGGAACCAGACTGGGCGGTTTGCCCGACCTCCTGCGGGAGGGCGAAGAGGGTTACCTTGTGGAACCCGGTTCCACCGGCGCCCTGGCCATGGCCCTGACAAAGGCTGTCCGTGATTTGGAGGGAACCGCGGAAATGGGCCGGGGAGCGGCCGCGCGGTTCGCCGCGCGGGCGAGTTGGGAGACGGCAGCGGCGAAAAGTCTCGCTTTGTATCGCCAGTTGTTTGCCGGACCACCGCAAGCAGGCGCCTGATACAGTATGTCTCATGCGTTGGGTTTTCGTTTTCCTGCTCGGCAGCTCCTGCTGGGCGCAAAGCTACGACATCGTCCTCAAAGGCGGCCACGTGATCGATCCGAAGAACGGCATCGACGGCCGGATGGACGTGGCCATCACTAAAGGACGGATTGCCGCCGTGGCTCCCTCCATCGACGCCTCACAGGCGCGCCGGACACTCGATGTCGCGGGCCTTTACGTGACGCCCGGCTTGATCGACCTGCACGTCCACGTCTTCAACACGACGCTCCAGGAGGGCGCCTGGGCGGGCGACAACAGCGTCCAGCCGGACGCGTTCAGCTTCCGCACGGGCGTCACCACGATGGTCGATGCCGGCAGCAGCGGCTGGCGCAACTTCGAGTTCTTCCGCCACACGGTGATCGACCGCGCCCGCACCCGCGTTCTGGCGCTGATCAACATCGCCGGGCTGGGCATGATGACCGACGTCACCGAGCAGGTCGCAAGCGACTTTCAGCCGGACAAAGTGGCCGCGCTGGCCAAGAAGCACAAGGATGTCGTGGTCGGTGTGAAATCGGCCCACTACCAGCATCCGGACTGGGCCTCGGTGGACCGCGCCATCGAAGCCGGCAACATGGCGGATATCCCGATCATGGTCGATTTCGGCTACTTCCTGCCGGAGCGGCCCTACTGGCAGTTGGTGACGCAGCGCCTCCGCAAGGGCGACGCGTCCACGCACTGTTTCCGCGGGCCCGTGCCGTGGGTGGATGAGAACGGCAAGCTCTACGACTATTTCCACGTCGCACGGAAGCGCGGCGTCAAATTCGACGTCGGCCACGGCGGCGGCAGCTTCGTCCTGCGCAGCGCGGTCGCGGCGGCGAGGAACGGCTTCTTCCCGGACACCATCTCGACGGACCTGCATACGGGCAGTTCGAACGGCGCCATGATGGACATGCCGACGACCATGTCGAAGATGATGGCGATCGGCATGCCGCTCAAGGACGTGATCCGCGCGTCGACGTGGGCGCCGGCGGAGTGGATCAAGCGACCTGAACTCGGCAACCTGACGGTAGGCGCGGTGGCGGATGTCGCGGTCTGGAACCTCATGCAGGGCGATTTCGGCTACCGCGACGCCAGTGACGGCATGGTCCGCGGCAAACAACGCCTGTTCTGCGAATTGACAATCGCCGGAGGCCGTTTGCAGTGGGATTTCAATTCGCGCACCGGGGTCGACTACAGGACGCTGCCGCCGGATTACGGCGTCCGGCCCGGTATCGACTTCGTCCTGCCGCCGCGATAGAGTGAGAGCATCGGGAGGACGTATGGAACGCACCACCTCACGCCGGCATTTCCTGCAGGGCGCCACGGCCGCGGCGCTTGCCCAGCAGGTGCTGGCGCAGACCTCGCCCGCGGGCGCGGCTGGATTGCCGACGCGCATCCTGGGCCGCACCGGTGTGCGCGTGTCGATCCTGTGCCTGGGCGGATGGCACATCGGCGCGGTGAAGGATCAGAACGAAGCTATCCGCATTATGCATGCCGCCATCGACGAGGGTCTGACCTTCTTCGACAACGCCTGGGACTACCACAATGGCGGGTCGGAAGAGATCATGGGCCGCGCTCTTCAGGGAGGGAAGCGCCAGAAGGTCTTCCTCATGACGAAGAACTGCGAGCGTGACCACGCGGGCTCGATGAAGAACCTCGACGACAGCCTGCGCCGCATGAAGACCGACTACATCGACCTGTGGCAGTTCCACGAAATGTGCTACCACAACGATCCGGACTGGGTCTTCGACAAGGGCGGCCTCAAGGCAGCCCTCGAAGCGCGTCAGGCGGGCAAGGTCCGCTACATCGGCTTCACCGGCCACAAGGACCCGCTGATCCATCTCAAGATGCTCAACAAGCCCCATGCCTGGGACGCCTCGCAGATGCCGATCAACGTGCTCGACGCGCACTTCCGCAGCTTCCAGAAAGAGGTCGTGCCCGTGTGCTTGCGGAAGGATGTCGGCGTCATCGGGATGAAGGGCCTCGCCGGCGGCTTTCCCAACGGCCGTATCCTGTCTGAGTTAGGACTGACCGCCGAAGAGTGCTTCCGCTACTGCCTGAGTCTGCCGGTCACGACGCAGGTGGTCGGCATCAATTCGATGGCTCACCTCAAGCAGGACATCGCCATCGCCCGCGACTTCAAACCCATGACCGCCGCCGAAATGCGGGCGCTCGAAGATCGCGTGGCTGCCGAAGCCGGCGACGGACGTCACGAGCTGTTCAAATCCACCCAGACCTTTGACGGTCCCCACCACCGCAAGCAGCACGGCTTCGCTGTAGGCTGACGTGAAGATCTCCGAGATCTTCTATTCGATTCAAGGCGAGGGCACGCTGGTCGGGGTGCCCTCCATCTTCATCCGCACAAGCGGCTGCAACCTGCGCTGTTCCTGGTGCGACACACCCTACACGTCGTGGCAGCCGGAGGGCGCCGATATGAGCCTCGACGAAATCCTCGCCGCGGCCGCGAAGTATCCCACAACCCATGTTGTGGTCACGGGCGGCGAGCCGATGATCGCGCCGGACATCGCCGCTCTCACCCAGATGCTGCGCACCAGGGGTCTGCACATCACGATCGAAACCGCCGGCACCGTTTACGCGCCGGTTGCCTGTGACTTGATGAGCCTCAGCCCGAAGCTCGCCAATTCGACGCCCGAAGGGCATTGGGCGGCGCAGCACGACCGTCTCCGCTACCAGCCCGGGATCCTGCGGCGGCTCATGAGCGAATACGACTACCAGATGAAGTTTGTGGTGTCCCTGCCGGGAGATCTCGATGAAATCGAAGTGGTGATCGCGGAGACCGGCGCCGCCCGCGAAAAGGTGGTGCTGATGCCCGAAGGCACGGATGCCGCGATCCTGCGGGAACGCGGCGTCTGGGTGGCCGAAGCCTGCAAACGGGAAGGCTTCCGGTATACGCCGCGCCTGCACGTGGATCTGTACGGGCACAGGCGCGGCGTCTGACCGTAAGCTGCTGCTTACATCTTGGACTTCATGACCGCGACGAGTTCCTCCACCGCCGCGGCGCTCTTCTTGAGCGCGGCGGATTCGTCATCGGTCAGCTTCACTTCGTAGATCTTCTCCACGCCGCGCGCGCCGAGTTTCACCGGGACGCCGACGTAGAGACCGTTGATGCCGTACTCGCCTTCCAGATACGCGGCGCACGGCAGGACCTTCTTCTTGTCCTTCAGGATCGATTCGACCATCTCGACCGCCGCGGCCGAAGGCGCGTAGTAGGCGGAACCGGTCTTCAGGTGCTTCACGATCTCCGCGCCGCCGTTGCGCGCCCGATCCACCAGCCGGTCTAGCGTCGCCTGATCCAGCAGTTCGGTCAACGGTATGCCGGACACGCTCGAGAGACGCACCAGCGGCACCATCGTGTCGCCGTGGCCGCCCAACACCATCGCTGTGACATTCTCGACCGACACGTCCAGTTCACGCGCGATAAACGTGCGGAAGCGGGCCGTATCCAGCACGCCGGCCATGCCAACCACGCGGTGCTTCGCGAACTTCGACACCCAGTACGCCGTCTGGCACATGGCGTCCAGTGGATTGGTCACCAGCACCAGAATCGAATCCGGCGAGTACTTCACGGCCTGCTCTGTGGCGTTCTTGACGATCTCGAAGTTCGCCATCAACAGGTCGTCGCGGCTCATGCCAGGCTTGCGGGGAAAGCCGGCCGTGATCACGACGATGTCGGAATTCGCCGTGGGCTCGTAGTCGTTGGCGCCCGTCACCATCACGTCGTACCCTTCGACGGGTCCGGACTGCAGGAGATCCAGGCCCTTCCCCTGGGGAACGCCCTCGACGACGTCGACCAGCACGACGTCGGCCAGTTCCTTTCCGGCAATGCGCAGTGCGCAGTTGGCGCCCACGTTCCCGGCGCCGACGACAGTTACTTTCTTCCTCATGGCTGTGTCACCTTTCTCTTACGCTTTTCGCAATGCAATTCCCAACTCCCGCAACTGCCGCTCGGGCACGGACGATGGCGCGTCGCACATCAGGTCGGTGGCCCGTGCCGTCTTCGGGAACGGGATCACGTCGCGGATCGATGTCTCTCCGGCCAGAATCATCACCAGCCGGTCCAGGCCGAGTGCGATGCCTCCGTGCGGCGGCGCGCCGTATTCCAGCGCGTCCAGCAGGAAGCCGAACCGCCGCTTCGCTTCTTCCTCGCTGAATCCCAGCGCGGCGAATACTTTCGACTGCACGTCGCGGCGGTGAATACGGATCGAGCCCGACCCCAGTTCGACGCCGTTCAGGACGAGATCGTACGACTTGGCGCGGCAGCGCGCGGGGTCGGACGTGAGCTTCTCCAAATCATCGTCATGGACGCTGGTAAACGGATGGTGCGCCGCGTTCCAGCGGTTGTCTTCTTCGTCCCACTCGAACATCGGAAAATCGACCACCCACAAAAATTCGAACCGTTTCGGGTCGAGCAGTTTGTGCCGGTCGTTGTACTTCTGCGCGGCGTACAGGCGAAGCTGCCCGCACGCCTGGTAGACGGTCTCTTCCGGTCGGTGTCCCGATGGCAGACCCGACCAGCCGGCCAGAACGAGCAGATCGTTCTCTCCCGCGCCAGTGCGCTGCCGGACCTGTGCCATTGCCTCGGGATAGTCACGCTCCAGGCGCTTCGCGTCATCGAACACGCGCAACCCGCGTTCCGTCCCGAACGCTTTCAGTTCGTCGCGTTCCTTGCGGCTGATCGTCCCGACATTGGGAACGTAGATTGCCATCAGCGGCAGATCGTGCTCGCTGAGACCGGCGCCCTTGAACAGGTCATTCACCTCGTGCATCGGCGGCACGCGCCGGTCGGGCTTGTCGATGCCGTACTGCCGCATTGCCTCCGCATAGCTCAGCCTCGGAAACGGCACTTCGATGCGGTAACCGGCGGCTTCCCACGCCCGCGCCACCATGGGCTCGATCACTTCGAAGATCCGCTCCTGCTGCGGGAACGACATCTCAAGATCGATCTGGGTGAACTCAGGCTGCCGGTCCGCACGCAGGTCTTCGTCACGGAAGCAGCGGACGATCTGAAAATACTTGTCGAAGCCGCTCACCATCAGGAGCTGCTTGAAGATCTGCGGCGACTGCGGCAGCGCATAGAAGTTTCCGGGAGAAACGCGGCTCGGCACCAGGTAGTCGCGCGCGCCTTCCGGAGTCGAACGCGTCATGAACGGCGTCTCAATCTCGTGAAAGCCCGCGGAATAGAGGTGCTGCCGCACCGCGAATGATACTTTGGATCGCAACACGATGTTGTGCTGCATGCGCGGGCGGCGCAGGTCGACGAAGCGGTACTTCAGCCGGACATCTTCGGCCACATCCACGGCGTCTTCCATCGGGAACGGCGGCGTGCGGCTCTCGTTGAGAATCCACACCTGCTCGGCGACGATCTCGACTTCCCCTGTCTCGATATTCGAATTGACGGTGTCCGGCGTGCGGCGTTCCACCCTGCCCTCGACCGCGATCACGTACTCCGAGCGCAACGTCTCGGCCTTGGCGTGAATCGCCGGGTCCACGTCGGACAGAAACACGACTTGCGTCACGCCCTCGCGGTCGCGCAGGTGAATGAAGATCACCGCGCCCAGGTCGCGCCGGCGGTGCACCCAGCCCATCACCAGCGCCCGGTGTCCGGCATGGCTGGCTCGCAGCTCCCCGCAGGAATGAGTCCTGCGAAGCTCGCCCAAAAAGTCCAGAGATACGCTCGATTCCATAGTGGTCTTTCGTCTACTTGAGGTGCGCGGCGATCTCCCCGCGCGGGACGGCGATCTGTTCGCCCGTCGTCATGTTCTTGAGGGAGTAGGCGCCGCTGGCGATCTCGTCGTCGCCGACGATCAGAGTGAAGCGCGCTCCCAACTTGTTCGCCAGATCGAGGGAGCGCTTGAGTTTGCCTTCGCCGGTTTCCACGGTCCACCCGTCGCGGCGCAGGTCGCGGGCCAGAACTCCGGCGTGCCGCTGCGCCGCCTCGCCCATCGGTGCCAGGAACAAATCGAGGACATGGCGATGTTGCTGGGGAGAAGTCTCCTCGATAGCGAGCACCAGGCGGTCTTCTCCAATCGAGAACCCGATGCCCGGCGCCTTGATTCTGGCTCCCAGGGACTCTGCAAGACCATCATAGCGCCCGCCGCCGAGGATGGAGTTCTGCGCCCCGAGCGCGCCGTGAGTCACCTCGAACGTCGTGCGCCGGTAGTAGTCCAGACCGCGCACCAGCCGCGGCCGGACTTCGTACGGGATGCCGCGGTCTTCCAGGTACTGCCGGACCGCCGCGAAGTGCGGCGAGCAGTCCTCGCACAGCGAATCGAGAATCGAGGGCAGCCGCTCGATCACTGGCTGGCAGGCGGGAACCTTGCAGTCGAGAACGCGCAGGGGATTAGTCACCGCGCGGCGCTGGCAATCCTCGCACAGATCCCCGGCGACCCCGGCAAGCTGCGCCTGCAGCCGTTCAGTGAACACCGGACGGCATTTCGGGCACCCCACCGAGTTCAGCAGTACGTGCGTTCCGGCAATGCCCGCCTGCGCCAGGATCTCCATCACAAGCTCGATCACTTCGGCGTCGACCGCGGGAGACTCCGAACCGATCGCCTCCGCTCCGATCTGGTAGAACTGCCGGTAGCGGCCCTTCTGTGGCCGCTCGCGCCGGAACATCGGACCGAGGTAATAGAGCTTCTGCACGCCGGGCTGCTGATCGAGGCGGTGCTCGATCAAGGCGCGCATGACCGAAGCCGTGTTCTCCGGACGCAGCGTGAGCATGGTGCCGTGATCGTCGAAGGTGTACATCTCCTTGCTGACGATATCGGTCTCTTCGCCCACGCCCCGCGCGAACAGTGCGGTTTCTTCGAAGATCGGCGTGCGGATCTCCTGGTAGTTGTACGCGCGGAACACGCGGCGCGCCACGTCTTCCACGTGGTTCCAGACGGCGGTGGAAGGCGGCAGGAGATCGCGCGTGCCCCTGACGGCGCGGATCAAGACTGAGCCCCGTCCGCGAGGTAGGTCTCGCGGTAGTGAACGTAGTTTTCGGATGTCCGCCGGATGAGTTCGCGGTCGCTCTCCGTGACCTGGCGCACCACCCTGGCGGGCGCCCCCATCACGACGCTGCCCGGCGGCACTTCGGTCCTTTCCGTCACCAGGGCGCGCGCCGCCACGATCGAGCCCGACCCTATCCGGGCGCCGTTCAGCACGATCGCGCCGATCCCCACCAGGCACTCATCCTCCACGACGCACCCGTGCAAGGTCACAGAGTGGCCCACTGAAACGCGGTTTCCGAGGGTCAGCGGATACTCGTTCCGCTGCACATGCAGGCAGCAGTTGTCCTGCACGTTACTCTCATCGCCGATGCGGATCCAGTGCACATCGCCGCGCACTGTGGTGTTCGGCCAGATGCTGGAACGCTCTCCGATGGTGACGTCGCCGATCACCTGTGCGCTGGGATCCACGTAGGCAGACCCGGCCACCTTGGGCGCGACGCCGCGGTAGGTACGAAGCATATCGATCCGATGGAATCTGGTGCTGGGAAAGCCTTCGCTGCCAACGACCGTAAAGTAGCTATCGTATCATGTGCCACAATCGAAACATATGCGCCGGATTGCCTTGCTGGCCGCGATTCTTGTGCTGCCCCTGGGCGCGCAGAAGCAGCCATTCGACGCCAACGCTCTTCTCAGGTTGTCTCGGATCTCCGATCCCCAGCTTTCCCCGGACGGGCGCACTGTTGTCTTCGTAGTCCAGACGATGGACCTCGCCAACCAGGCGCGTCCCCGTCAGATCTACTCGATCCCGCTCGTCGGCGGTGTCCCGCGGCAATTGACGCGGGACGGCAACAACGACCGTCCCCGCTGGACGCCGGACTCAAAGACCATCGCCTTCGTTTCCGATCGCGGCGGCGGGTCGCAGATCTGGATGATGGACGCACTGGGAGACAACCAGCGCCAGTTCACGAACATCGCCACCGAAGCGGGCGGCGTGATGGTGTCGCCCACCGGGACGCACGTGCTGTTCACCAGCGATGTCTACCCCCAGTGCGCTTCCGCCGAATGCAACCAGCGCGAACTGGAGGCGGAAAAGAACGACAAGGTCAAGGCGCGCGAGTACACTTCCCTGCTCTACCGGCGCTGGAATCAGTGGCGCGGCAAGCGCCGCACACACCTGTTCGTGATGCCCGCCAGCGGAGGCGACCCCCGCGACCTGACCCCTGGTCCGCGCGACGTGCCGCCCTTCTCGCTTGGCGGACCGGACGACTACGCGATCTCGCCGGACGGGAAAGAAGTCTGCTACGTCGCCGTGAACAGCGACCAGCCGGCGACAAGCACGAATACCGACATTTACGTCGTCCCGATCGATGGCGGCGAAGCGACCCAGATCACGGTGAATCCAGGCGCGGACAGTTCGCCCCAATACTCGCCCGACGGCCGCTACCTCGCCTACCGGTCGCAGTTTCGCGCCGGCTACGAAAGTGACCGCTGGCGGTTGCTGGTGCTGGAACGGGCCACCGGCACGCTCACCAACCTCACCGAAGGCCTCGACCGCTGGGTGACCGGCTTCCGCTGGTCTCCGGAATCGCAGCGGTTGTTCTTCACAGTGGAAGACCGGGGCCGGCAGTCGATTCAGTACGTGCCCGTGGGAGGCGGCGGCGCGCGCGTCGCCGTGACGGGCGATTCCACGCTCGACGACATGCAGTTCACCGCGGACGGCCGCACGATGATCTACACGGCGCAGAGCGGCCGCAGCCCGGTCGAGATCTTCCGCGCGTCATCCGGCGGTGGCATGGCCGAGCCCCTCGCGCGTCTCAACGACACGGTGATGAACGGCCATCACGTCTCCGACTACGAAGAGTTCTGGGTGGAGGGCGCCGACGGCGCGCGCGTGCATGGCTTCCTGCTGAAGCCTCCGAATTTCGACCCGGGCAAGCGCTATCCTGCACTCCTGTTGATTCACGGCGGCCCGCAGGGCGCCTGGAGCCACGCCTGGAGCTACCGCTGGAACGCGCAGGTCTTCGCCGGCGCCGGCTTCGTCGTGGCGATGGCCAATCCGCGCGGCTCCACCGGCTTCGGCCAGAAGTATATTGACGAAATCAACCGTGACTGGGGCGGCAAAGTTTACGACGACATCCTGGCGGTTACCGACCACCTCGCCGGCCAGCGCTTCGTCGACCCGGACCGCATCGCCGCCGCAGGCGCCTCCTACGGCGGGTATATGGTCAACTGGATTCTCGGCCAAACCGACCGCTTCCGCGCCCTCGTCTCGCACGCCGGTGTATTCGACCTGCGCAGCGAAGCGCTGGAGACCGAAGAGTTGTTCTTCCCCATCTGGGAGTTCGGCGGCATGCCCTGGGAGCAGCCGGAAATCTACGACCGCTTCTCCCCAAGCCGGCATATCCAGAATTTCAAGACGCCGACTCTGGTGATCCACGGAGATCTCGATTACCGCGTCCCAGTCGGACAGGGCCTGCAGTTGTTCACTGCCCTTCAGATGCGGGAAGTGCCGTCGAAGCTGCTGCTCTTCCCCGACGAAGGCCATTGGATCTTGAAGCCGATCAACTCGCTCCGCTGGTACAACACGTTTCTCAACTGGATTCAGGAATGGACAACAGCCCGCTGAAGAAGCTTGCCGCGGCCGTCCTGCTCGGCGTGGCAGCCATCCCGATTCTCTTGTGGTTTCTTTCGGCTCGCGTGGAACTGGCCGTTGAGCCGGAACTCCGCGTGGTGGGCATCGAAACACCCGTGACCATCCGTGTCAACAGTCCCTACGGCATCCGCAGGATGACGGTGATCGCCGAGCAGGACGGAAAGCGCCACGTCATGCAGGAGGAACGGCGGGAGGCCAGCCGGCTGCTCTTCTGGCGCCAGGACCGCAAGCGCGACGAATTCACCGTAATCGCCGGCCAAAGCCGCGCGCCGGAATTGCACAACGGCAAGGCACGCCTGATCGTTGAGGCCGAATCGAACGACCTGCGTGCGCGCATCACCGCGGCTGCTTTCGAGATCGAAGTCAACACCGCTCCTCCGCGCGTCACCGCGGACAGCTTCCAGCACTACATCAACCAGGGCGGCGCGGAACTCGTCGTATTCACACCCGGCGGCTACTGGACCGATGCGGGCGTCAAGGTGGGGCCGCATACCTTCCGCAGCTATCCTCTGCCCGGCGCCGCTTCCGGAGATCGCTTCGCGCTCTTCGCGTTCTCCTGGGACGTCCCGGCTACCACCCAGCCCACGGTCTTCGCGAGCAATCCCGGCGGAGCGGAGGCAACCGCCACGTTCTGGCACAAGGTCTTCCCCAAGGCGTTCCGGAAGCGCAAGCTCGAAGTCAGCGACGCGTTCATGCAGAAGGTAGTGCCGCAGATCGGCGAGCGCACCGAGATCCCGCCGGGTAGCCTGCTGGACCGCTTCCTGTGGGTGAACCGCCAACTCCGCCTCCGCAACAACGCCACGCTCTATGACCTGCGTCTGAAGACCGAGGAACGTTTTCTTTGGTCCGAACCCTTTGTCCAGCTTTCGAATTCGAAGGTCGAGTCGCACTTCGCCGACCAGCGCAGCTACGCCTACAACGGCCGGGTCGTGGACGAGCAGGTCCACCTCGGCTTTGATCTTTCGGTGACGGAGCACGTCGGCGTGACGGCGGCGAACAGCGGCAAGGTCGTCTTCGCGGGCGACCTGGGAATCTACGGCAACTGTGTCGTGGTCGACCACGGCTACGGACTGCAGTCCATCTATGCGCACCTGAGCGGGATCGACGTGAAGGAAGGCGACATGGTGGAGCGCCGCCAGCGCCTTGGACGAAGCGGCGCAACTGGACTCGCTGGCGGCGACCACCTGCACTTCAGCATGCAGATCGACGGGGTCCAGGTGAACCCCGTGGAATGGTGGGACGCCCATTGGATCCAGGACCGCATCCGCACCAAGGTTCCGCTCGTGGCGCAGGCGCAATGATGCCTCCTGCTACACTTTCCCGGTGGGGATGATTCTTTCGCGGAAAGAACTGGTTGCGGCGCGCGCGGAATGGCGGCGCCAGGGGCTCAAGGTGGTCTTCACCAACGGGTGCTATGACCTGCTGCACCCCGGCCATATCCGCCTTCTTGAACGGGCACGGGCTCTGGGAGACCTGTTGATCCTCGCTCTCAACACCGACGCAAGTGTCCAGCGGCTCAAGGGGCCATCGCGCCCGCTCATCCGGCAGGAGGACCGCGCCGCCGTCGCGTCGCAACTGGCGGCGGTCGACATTGTGACGTTCTTCGATGAGGACACGCCGCGCGAGTTGATCGCCGCCGTTCTGCCGGATGTTCTCGTCAAGGGCGCGGACTGGGCGCACTTCATCGCGGGCCGCGAGGAGGTGGAGGCGGCCGGTGGCGTGGTCATGGCCCTGCCGCTCGAGCCAGGCTATTCCACCACCAACATCGTGGACACGATTCTCGCCCGATCCGCGGAATGATTCACCCGGCGATCCGCGATCTCTTTCAGAGCCTTGGCAAGCACGCGGCCTTCCAGGAAGCGCTGCGGCGGATTTCGGCGGGCGAACCGCGCCTGCTGATCTCCGGGCTCACGCCGCCGGCCCGCGCGCTCCATGCCGTGCTCCTGTGGCAGTTGTCGGAGCGCCCGGTGATCGTCGTCACCTCCGGCTCCAGGGAAGCCGAATCACTTCTTGAGACGGCGGAGACATTCTTCGATCTTCTTGTTTCCGGCCGCGAATCGCAGCGCCCGCAGTTGATCCCTTCCCTCGACGTGCTGCCGAACCAGGGCTTGTCTCCGCACGCCGAAATCTGCGAACAGAGGGCCGTGGGTCTGTACCGTCTCGCGGCGGGCCAGTCCTCCGTCACGATCGTTCCCCTCGGAGCCGCGTCGTTCCGCGTCTCCCCGCCGGCGTTCTACGAACAACTCGCCGTCTCCCTGGAGGCAGGCGAGGAGATCCCGCTGGACGATCTGACGGCCCACTTGACGAGCGTCGGCTATCGGCGCCGGGAACCGGTCGAGTCCGTAGGCGAGTATTCAGTGCGCGGCGGCATCCTCGACGTCTTCCCTCCCGGCGTGGAGCGGCCCGTGCGCGTCGAGTTCTTCGGCGACCAGATCGAATCGATGCGCCGCTTTGACATCGAATCGCAGCGCTCGATCTCGAAGGTGACCTCGTGCCGTCTGCTGCCGCTCTCGGAATTCCAGCGCCCCGGCGAAACGGGGGAAGATCCCGGTTGGGAACTCGCATCGGGCGCCCGCACGCTTCCGCTCTTCTCGCTCGCCGAAAAGCCTTTGATCGTGTGGAGCGAGACGGAGTCCCTGGCGGCGGCGTCCGAACGGCTTTGGACGCGCCTGCGGCAGCATCCCGGCGAAATCGACTCCGAAGCGCTGTACTTCGATTGGGATGGATTGCGCGAAGCCGCCGCCGGCCAGCAATGGCTGGACTTCCGGCAGCTTGCCCTGGAGGGCGACAGCCTCCACATCGGCACGCGCCCGTCGATGGCATTCCACGGAAACATGCAGGCGGCGATCTCCGAAGCCCGCTCGCTGGTGGACTCTGGACAGCGCGTCGTCTTCTTCGCCCCGTCGGCGGGCGAACTGGAGCGCCTCGCCGACGTCCTCAACGAGTACAGCGTGCCCTACCAACTCGCGCTCGATCCGGCGAGCCGCGCCGGCGATTATCTCTCCGAGCGAGCGTACTTCGCTGGAACGGCGGCGTCGACGTTCCTCGTCCGCGGCGCGGTGCGCAAAGGAACAGCATTTACCGACGCGCGAATCACGGTCATCGGCTCCGACGACCTGTTCGACCGCTCCGCTCTCGTCGCTGAACCGGGCATCGCGAAATCGCACCTGGCGACATTCTCCGCCGACACGCTCGATCTCCAACCCGGCGACTTCATCGTGCACGCGGAGCACGGCGTCGGCCAGTTCCTTGGCCTCCGCGAGATCGCCCAGGGAGATGCCAAGGGCGACTTCATGCTCATCGAGTACTCCGGCGGCAGCAAGCTGTACGTGCCACTGGCGCGCATGGACCTCGTCCAACGCTTCCGCGGCTCCGGCGACGCGAAGCCTGCGCTCGACCGTCTCGGCGGCGTCACCTGGACCAAGACCAAGACCCGCGTCAAAGCGCGGATGCGCGACATGGCCGAGGAACTCCTGAAGCTCTACGCGCAACGGCGCATGGCGGAAGGATTCAGCTACTCCCCCGACAGCGACCTGCAGCGCGAGTTCGAAGACGCATTCGAGTATAGTCCCACGCGCGACCAGACGTCCGCCGTGCGGGACATCAAGCGCGACATGGAAAGCCCGCAGCCAATGGACCGCCTCGTGTGCGGCGACGTCGGCTTCGGCAAGACCGAAGTCGTGATGCGCGCGGCTTTCAAGGCCCTGGGCGACGGCAAACAGGTGGCGGTGCTCGCGCCCACGACCGTCCTCTGCTTCCAGCACTTCGAAACCTTCAAGCGCCGCTTCCAGCCCTTCCCGGTCCGGGTGGAGATGTTCAGCCGCTTCCGCACCGCCAGGGAACTCAAGGCCCTCACGGAAGAACTGGGCCTGGGACGCATCGACATCGCCATCGGCACGCACCGTCTGCTGTCGGCCGACGTTCAGTTCGCCGACCTCGGACTTGTGATCATCGACGAAGAACAGCGCTTCGGCGTGAAGCACAAAGAGAAGCTGAAGCAGTTCAAACAGACAGTCGACGTGATCGCCATGAGCGCGACGCCCATTCCGCGCACGCTGCATATGTCGCTGCTCGGCATGCGCGACATGTCCGTGATCGAGACCCCGCCCAAGGACCGTCTCGCCATTCAGACCACGGTGTCGCACTACAACCCGGAGGTCATACAAGCCGCGATCGAACTCGAGCTGGGCCGCGGCGGGCAGGTCTACTACATCCACAACCGCGTCGATTCCATCTGGGCGCGCGCCGCCGAGATCCAGCAACTCGTCCCACAGGCGCGGATCGGCGTGGGACACGGCCAGATGGGTGAATCCGAACTCGAGCGCACCATGCTCGCTTTCATGCGCCACGAGTACAACATCCTCGTCAGCACGACCATCGTCGAGAACGGTCTCGACATTCCTCTCGCGAACACCATCGTCATCGAGAATGCGCAGAACTACGGACTCTCGGAGCTGTACCAGTTGCGCGGACGCGTCGGCCGGTCAAACCGCCGCGCCTATGCCTACCTGCTCGTGCCGCCGGACACCGAGCTGAGCGAGATCGCCCGCAAACGCCTGGCCGCGCTCAAAGAGTTCAGCGATCTCGGCGCTGGGTTCAAGATTGCCGCCCTTGACCTCGAACTGCGCGGCGCCGGCAATCTGCTCGGCGGCGAACAACACGGGCACATCGACTCCGTCGGCTTCGACATGTACGTCCGCCTCCTCGATGAAACGGTACGCGAACTGAAGGGAGAAGAGGTGCCACCCGAGATTCACGCCACTCTGAACCTTGGGCTCGACGTCCGCATCCCGACCGCGTACATCGCCGACGACACGCAGCGGTTGCGCGTCTACAAGCGGATCGCGGCGGCGCGCGACGATGCCGAGCGGACGGAGGTCGCGGCGGAGATCGCCGACAGGTACGGTCCTCTGCCGGAAGCAGTGCGGAATCTGCTCGACTACGGCGCGCTCAAGACCGCGGCGGAGTTGCTGGGGATCGAGAACATCGAACGGCGCGGCGGGACGGCCAACGTGAAGTTCCACCGCGACACGCGCGTGGATCCGCAGCGGCTCATGCAAGCCGTGACGGAGACCGAGGGCGCGCAGTTCACACCGGCGGGCGTACTGCGCGTGCCGCTGCCGCCGTCCAGGGGCGCGGAAGCGATCGAGGCCCTGCGCGGATTCCTGGTACGTCTGCGGCCGGTATAATCCAGATGGTCCCCGATGCGTCTCGCAGCGGTCGATATCGGCAGTAACTCCATCCGGCTGGAAGTTGCCGAATCCGGCGCGGGCCCGGTGCAGACGTTGTTCCTCGACCGCACCGTGACGCGCCTCGGCGAAAGCGTCTTCCGCACCGGCGTGATCGGACGGGACGCGCTCGACCTGACGTGCGAGGTCCTGAAGCGGATGGCGCGGGCGATTCGCCGTCACGAAGTGACCGCCGTCCGCGCCGTCGCCACAAGCGCCGTGCGCGATGCCCGGAACCAGGAGGAATTCCTCTCGCGCTCGGCCGCCGCGCTCGGTGTGCCCGTCGAGATCATCTCCGGAGCCGAAGAGGCGCGGCTGATTCACCTCGGAGTCCAGAGCCGGTGGCCCCAGGGAAACAAGCGCCTCCTGCTGATCGACATCGGAGGCGGCAGCGCGGAGCTGATCTTCGACCGCGCAGGGGAAGTGATCGAGGCGTTCTCGAAGCCCTTGGGAGCGGTTCGGTTGACGGAGATGTTCCTTCGTCAGGACCCGCCCTCGCCAGCCGAACTCCAGCGCCTCGACGACTACATTCAGGAGAAGATCCGCCCTGCTTCGCGGGTCGCCGAGATGCATCCCACCGACCGGGTGATCGCCACCTCGGCCACAGCTTCGGCTCTGATGTGCGCCGTCCACCGCATTCCCCGCTCCGCGCGGGAAAGGGCGGACCGGCTCCGCGCCACCACGGTCCAGTTGCGCAAACTCCAGCGCAACCTTGCGGCGTCCAGCCTGGAACGGCGGCGGACGGTCACGGGCATCGGACCGAAGCGGGCGGAGATCATCGTCGCGGGCGCTTCCGTCCTGCTCGCAATCCTCCAGGACCTGCGTTTGCCCGGGTTCACCTACTCGGTGGCCGGCGTGCGCGACGGCATCATCGCCGACCTGGCAACTCGCGGCGCCGAACCGTCAAGCCCTCAACTCAGCCGCGAGCAGAAGCGCGAGGTGGAGCGGCTGGCGCGCCGCTACGGGGTGTCAATGCCGCACGCCCGGCATGTCGCCTGGATCGCACGGCGGCTGTTCGACGCGCTGCAACCGGTGCATCAGGCGTCGCCCGCCGCCGGGATCGTTCTGGAAGCCGCGGCGATGTTGAAAGATGCCGGCCATTTCATCAGCGACACCCGCCACCACCGGCATTCCTACTACGTGGTCCTGCATTCAGCTCTCCCGGGGTTTACTGAGCGCGAGCGGATGATGGCCGCCAACCTGTGCCGCTACCACCGGCGCTCGCTTCCCTCCTCCGGTCACACCGGCTTCGCCGCGTTGAACGCCCAGGAACAGAGAATCGTCACGTCGATGACGCCGCTGCTGCGGCTGGCCGACGCTCTCGACCGCAGCCGGAAACAGGTGGTGCGGGATCTGGGCATCCGCCTGTCCGCAGTCCAGATCGAGATCGAGGCACGGGCCCTTGCAGCGCCGGAATTGGAAGTGTGGGCCGCGCAAGAGGCTGCTGAAGCCTTCCGCGCGGTCTTCCGGCGGGAATTGAACGTCTCCGGCGTGATAATAAAAGCAAGATGAAGCCAGAGGAGGACATTCGCGCGTTCGCGCGCAGGCAGGCGCGCACCCTGCTGAAGAAGCTCGCCGGGGAGATCGTCCGCACCGCCGGTGAGCCGGACGCCGACGCGATCCACGATTTGCGGGTGGCGATCCGCCGCGTCTCGCAGTGTCTGTCCATCTTCGCGCCGCTCTACCCCAAGGGCGAAGCGAAGGCGATACGAAAGCGGCTGGCTGCCGTGCGGAAGCTCGCGGGCGCCGTCCGAGACCGCGATATCGCGATCGAGTACCTGGGCGAGTCGGCGGCCGCGGGCGCCCCGGATCTGATTCCTGTTCTCGCCACCGAACGAGAAGAAGAACTGCGACAAGTCGCCGTCCGCGTCCACCGCTGGCAGGCAAAGGAATCGTGGAAGAACTGGCGGCGCCGCCTTCGGGCAAAGTCCGGCTCTCGCGGGGAAGGCGTCGCACCCTGGGATCTCGCGCGGCCTGCAGCCGCCAACGCCGCCGCGGTGCTGCCTTCGCTGGCGGCAAGCTTTTTCCTCGCCGGGCGCGCCCTCACCGAGACCGGCGCTCCCGAACGGTTCCATGAACTGCGCATTCTCGGCAAGCGCCTCCGCTACACGCTGGAACTGTTCGCGCCCCTCTATGGACCGTCCGGAGAACGCCGACTCGCCACCCTCCGCGAGATCCAACAGGCCCTCGGGGAGATCAATGACTGCGTCACCATGCTCGCCCTGCTTCCGGTGAAGCCGGACACGCCCGTGATGCGCGAGATCGCCACCCGCCGGGACACTCTCATGCGCGAGTTCGCCGACCTGTGGAACAACAAGTTCGACCGCCCCGGAGAACGGGCGAGGTGGATGCGCGGTCTCAGCCGCCCGCTTGCGCCCGCCGCCAAAGCAGTCACGGCAGCCGCCGTATAATCAAAAGATATGCGGTTCAGCAGTCTGGTTATGGTTTCTGCTGCCCTCGCCTTCCCGGCTCTGGCTGAAGTGAAGGTCATCGAGAGCATCGTGGCGAAAGTCAACGGCGACATCATCACGCTCACCGACATGGAACGCCACCGTGAAGGAATGCGGCGCGAGTTGGAAGCGCGCAAGGAAATGCAGGCAGCCGAGCGCCAGCAGGTCTTTGAAGAGCGCTCCAAGAACATCCTGCGGGACCAGATCGACCGGCTGCTGCTCGTTCAGAAAGCCAGGGAAATCGGAATCAACGTGGATCCGGACGTCAACCGGCGCGTCGCCGAGATCCAGGTCCAAAGCAAGATCGACGACCCCGATAAGTTCCAGCAGTGGCTCTCCGAGCAGGTGCAGCAGCCGTTCGAGGACTTCAAGTCCCAGATGCGCGACGAACTGCTCGTCCAGCGCGTGATCCGCCAGGAGGTCGGCGGCCGCATCAACATCCCGCGCCCGGAGATCGAGAAGTACTACGAAGAACACAAGGAAGAATTCATCAGGAAGGAACAGGTCTTCCTGCGCGACATCTTCCTTTCTACGCAGGGCAAGACTCCCGATGAAGCGGCGGAGATCGAGAAGAAGGCGAACGACCTCGCCGCCCGCGCACGCAAGGGCGAACGCTTCGATCAACTCGCACGGGAGCACTCCGAGGCGCCGTCGAAAGAGAACGATGGCGAATTGGGCTGGTGGAAACGCGGCGAACTGAAGAAGGAGATCGAAAACCTCGTCTTCGATGCGCCGCGCAATTTCGTCAGCGATCCCCTGCGGGTGGAGAACGGCTTCGAGATCATCAAGGTCGAAGAGCGTCACGCCGAGGGCCAGGCCGCCCTGGAGGACGTGGAGCAGGAGATCATGGAACGGCTCTACATGCCCCGCATGGAACCCCGCATCCGCGAGTATCTGGTGAAGCTCCGCGAGGACGCCTTCCTCGAACTCCGCGAAGGCTGGGTGGACACCTCCGCCGTACCGGGCAAGGACACATCGTGGAAGGACCCGGCCCAGCTTCAGCCCGAGACCACCACCAAAGCTGAGGTGGCCGAGCGCGCTCCGCGGCGACGCGTGCTGTGGACGGTCCCGCTGCCCAAAGGCAGAAGCGCGATTGAGCGCGATCCAGACGAGCCGCCCACGGTGCAGGATGAAAAGTAGCGGGCGGCTTCGAGGCGAATGAAGTCCCCTTACGTTAGCGAGATCGAGCCGGACAAGACGTTCACCACCACCTTCCTCGTGCAGAGCAAGGAGATCCGGCAGAAGAAGACCGGCGAACCGTTCCTTTCCCTCATTCTCGGCGACCGCACGGGCGACCTCGATGCAAAGATGTGGGACAACGTGAGCGAAGTGATGGAAACCTTCGACCGGGACGATTTTGTCCGGGTCAAAGCGCTCCTGCAGATCTATCACAACCGCCCGCAGTTGACGATCCACCGGATACAACGCATCGCCGACAGCGAAGTGGACTTCGGCGATTACTTCCCGGCTTCGGCGCGCGACCGCGACGAGATGCTGGAGGAGTTGCGGGGCGTCATCGCCGGCATCGGTTCGGCTCCGCTCAAAGCGCTACTGGAGGCTCTCTTCGCGGACCCGGAGATCGCGCGCCGCTTTAAGACCGCGCCCGCCGCCAAGCAGATCCATCACGCCTATCTCGGCGGTCTGATCGAACACGTCCTGTCGCTCTGCGGCCTGTGCAAGACCTCTGCCGCTCACTATCGCGGCCACAACCTGGACCTCGATCTCCTGCTCACCGGCGCCATTCTCCACGACATCGGCAAGATTCACGAATTGAGCTACGAGCGCAGCTTCAGCTATTCCAGCGACGGCCAGTTGCTTGGCCACATGATGATTGCGCTGCGCATGATCGGCGAAAAACTGGCCGCGATTCCGGACTTCCCGCCACGGCTGCGCAACCTGCTGGAGCACATGATCATCAGCCACCACGGGCATCTTGAGTTCGGCTCGCCCAAGGTCCCGATGTTCCCGGAAGCGCTGCTGCTGCATTACCTCGACGATCTCGACTCCAAGATGGAATGCATGCGCCAGGCGATTGCCGACCCCCGGTCCGGAAACGGGGAGTTCACGGGGTACCACAACTCGCTCGAGCGGTCCGTGCTCCGGAAGGCGGCTTACCTCGGCGGTCCCCGGAAACCGCCTCCGCCCGCGGCGCCGCCTCCTCCGTCCAAGCCTGCGGCAAACGCCGGGATCTTTGGTGACAAATTGCGGCAGGCTCTGTCCAGCGAAGGTGGTCGGGAAGGCTGATGGCGCGTCCGGTGCCGCCGCCGCTCGAACTGCTCTGTCTGCGCATTTTGTGGGACATGGGAGAATCGAGTGCCGGGAGCGTCCGGCAGGCCCTGCCCAACTCCAAGCCTCTCGCCTATACCACCGTCACGACTCTGCTCGACCGGCTAATGGGCCGCGGCGTCGTGAGCCGGCGAAAGGTCGGCCGCGCCTACGTGTACCGCGCCGAAGCGACGCGAGAGGAAATGCAGCGGGCCGCGGTCGCCTCGCTGGTCGAGTCTCTTTTTGACGGCTCCGAAATGCGGCTCATTCAGTTCGTCCAGAGCAATTCCGTTGGCGCCGCCGCTCCCGCCGCGGCCGAAGACCTGGACACGGTGCTTCTCTAGAACCCGTCTTCTCGCGATATTCTGTGAGGAATGCTCCGCTCTAGCTTCGTCTGCCTTGCCGCCGCCGGGCTTCTTCTCGCGAGTTGTTCGCGTGAAGCCGCGCCGTCACGCTACAAGGTGCCCAAGGGATTCACCGTCGAGTCCGCCTTGCCGCAAGGCAGAACGGTCTCGCTCATCCAGGTCACGTTCGACAGCCTCGGGCGTCCCGTTGTCTCGCAGGAGCGCGGGCATCCCACGATCCTGATCGACCAGGACGGCGATGGCGTTTTCGAAACCGAGAAGATCTTCAGCGACAAAGTGGAATATCTGCATGGTATGTGGTTTGCCGGCCGGACCCTGTACGCCATCGGCAACGACACCGTGAACAAGCAGGCTGGCCTCTACCGCCTCGAAGACACCGACGGTGACGATGTGGCCGATACCTTCGAGATGCTCCACACGTTCACCGGGCGCATGGGCGAACACGGACCGCACGACATCCGCCGCGGTCCTGACGGACATCCCACGGTGATGCTCGGGAACCATACGTTTGTCGAGCAGGAGTTGATCGATCCCAGCTCGCCGTACCGCGACTACGACGAAGTCCAGTTGCTGCCCAGCTACAACGACGCCCGCGGGCACGCGGCGAACATCCGGGCGCCGGGAGGGGTCCTCCTGCGGCTGAACGTCGAGCGGAACCGCTACACGCTGCTCTTCGGCGGGTTTCGCAATGCGTTCAACCACGCCTACAACCGCGACGGCGAAGCCTTCACGTTCGACAGCGACATGGAGTGGGACATCAACATGCCGTGGTACCGCGCCGTGCGCACCGTCCACGGCGTGCCGGGCGCGGACTACGGCTGGCGGACGGGCTCCGCCAAGCTGCCGGACTACTCCCTCGACACGCTGCCTCCGGTGCGCGAAGCCGGGCGTGGTTCCCCGGTCGGCGTCGAGTTCTACCAGCACCGCGTGTATCCGAAGGCGTATTGGGATGCGTTCCTCGAAGGGGACTGGTCCCGCGGGCGCATTCTCATCTCACAGATGGTTCGCCAGGGAGCCTCGTATCGCACCGACCGTCCCGACCCCGTGGACTTCGTCTACGGCGAGCCGTTGAACGTGACGGACCTCGAAGTCGGCCCCGACGGCTTTGTGTATTTCACGACGGGCGGGCGCGACACCGAGGGCGGCTTCTACCGGATCCGCTACACCCCGTCGTGGTGGGAGAAGCTGACGGCGCCGAAGGAACCCACCGGGCTTCTGGCGGTGGTCCGCCAGCCGCAGCCGCTGTCCAGTTGGGGCCACGCCGCGCTCGAGACAGCCAAGGAGTCGATGGGAGACGCCTGGGGCCGCGACCTGGCCGAACTGGCAAAGAATGCGAGCGCCGAACCCGCGGATCGGGTGCAGGCGTTGCTGCTGCTGGAACGCCTGGGGCCGAAGCCGAACGCCGACTTGCTGCGTCCTCTCGCCGCCGATCCCGATCCATCGGTGCGCGCGGCGGCGATTCTCGTCGTCGGGATGCACCGCAGCGACCGCGCCAAAGCGATCGCCGTCAGCGGCCTGCCCGACGCAGATCCATTCGTTCGCCGCCGTGCCGCCGAGTCCATCGTGCGCATGGGACTTTCGGCCGACCAGCCGTCGTTTGCGCCGGTCGACCAGGTCTACGCGCTGTTGAACGATGACGACCGCTTCGTCCGGTATGCCGGCAGACTCGCGCTGGAGCGCATCCCCCGGCAGGAGTGGCAGGCCAAGGCGCTCGACGAGACCGATTCCCGCGCCGCGATCGAGGCCATGGTGGCGCTGACCCGGACGGCCCAGTCCGACGCCGATCTGGAACCGGTTTTCAGCCGGCAATTGAACTGGTTCAAGCGCACCGATCTTTCGAGCGACGACCTCCTGCGGCTCCTCCGCGCCCACCACCTCACCGCGATCAAGGCGTCCAAGGGCGCGCCTGAGGCGCTGCGCAAGGAAGTGAGCGACCTGCTGCTCGCCCGGTTCCCACACCAGGACGAACGGCTCAACCGCGAACTCGCCCGGACCCTCGCCTACTGCGGCCAGCCGGAAGCCATTTCCGCCATCCTCAAGGCGATGCCGCGCGGCGACGAGAATCAGCAGCTTCAGATTCACTACGCCTATTGCCTCCGTACCATGCAACAGGGCTGGACACCGGAGGACAAGCAGCAACTCATCCACTGGTTCCCCAGAGCGGCCAAGTGGCGCGGCGGAGCGAGCTTTACGGGCTTCATCAACCTCCTGTTCGACTCCTCTCTTGCGTTCATGAGCAAGGAAGAGAAAGAACTGGCCTACCAGCGCGTGCCGGAGTTCGCCCCGGTCGATCCGAAGCAGCTTGACGAGCGCCAGCGGTCGCAGGTGGCGGTGGTGCAGCGGCGCAAGGGTGTCGAAGCGGTCAGCCCGGAGGAGATCTTCGAGTTCCAGATGTACGACCCGATGACGCTCAAGGCAAGCGCCGAAGCCGGACGCAAAGTCTTCGAGGCCGAATGCGCGAACTGCCACCGCCACGGCGACCTGGGCAAGGACTTTGGGCCTGACTTGACCACGCTCGCCGCACGTTTCAAGAAGCAGGACGTCCTCGAAGCGATTCTGTGGCCCTCGAAGACCGTCTCAGACCAGTACCAAAGCTGGATCGTCGAAACGAAGAGCGGCGATACAATCAACGGCCTGCTCGTCTCCGAAGCCGGCGGCAAGCTTGTCCTGAAGACGGCCGAAGTGGAGCGCCCGATCGACATTCCCGCGGCGGACGTCAGGGAGAAACGGATCTCGCAGATCTCGATCATGCCCGACAACCTGCTCGACGGCTACCGCATGAACGACATCAGCGACCTGATGGCGTTCCTCATGGGAACCGGCCGGAAGGCCGCCGACTAGAGGCCCACGGACGAGGCCAGCTCGATCTTCCTGCCGGACCGCCGGTCCTCGATGATCAGCTTTCCGCCTTCGAGCCGGATGTCGTCGACCCCGCGGAAGCCTTCCGGGACGCGGGTGTAGAACATCAGGAAGCGCGACGAGATCTTCGACTTCGCCGGCAGCCAACGGTAGGTTGGCGCGCCAAACAGCGAGCCGGTCGAAATCGCGTCACGGCGGGAGACGTCGTAGGGCTGCGTGGAGAATTCGAGCCCTCGCGCGAGGTTGCCGTCGGGCGGATAGAATTCCCAGATCTGCAGCCACGGGAACTCCTCGCGGCGGAACACGTAGCCAAGCAGCAGCCGCTTCTCCAGGTGCAGCGCCGTGACGAACGCGTGCGGCCGCGTGGGATCCATCAGCGTCGTCGTGTGGTCGCCCGAATTCGGCGGATTGGGCACGGCGCGGAGGTCGACGCGACCGCCGTCCGCCGTCGGGGCGAACGGCCAGGTGAAGTCCATTCCGGATGGCAGGCGGTGCGGCAGCGCCCCCGGGCGAGCGCGGTACGGACGCGTCTGCGATGGGCCCGCCGACTGGTCCACCACGGTGACCTCCGGAGCCAGGAACGGCTTGCCGATCGTCGCGTGCTCCGCCCAGACCACAGGCCGGTCGAAGCCGAGCAGGTTCTCGAGCGTACTCTCCACCGCGACAACGTTTTCACCGTCCACCAGCCGCACCGTCCGTGAGTAGTTTTCGCGCAGGATGGGCAGTTCGACGGACTGCGTGATCCAGCTCTCCTTGCCTCTCTTGCCTGAACTGTCGAGCTTCCAAGGCAGGGCGTGGGCCTCGCCATGCCCCGTCAGTCCGGCCTTCTGTTCTTCGGGCGACACCGGTCCGAAACCGTCGACGCAGACGAAGTGGCCAAGCGAGAACCCGCGGTGCGGCTGACCGCCGCGCGGGTAGCGGACGGGATTCCACAGCGGACTCAGCTTTTCCGGATCGCCGGCGAGCGTCAACTCGACGAAGGCGCCGCCAAGCGGCAACACCGTCAGGTTGACCTGTTCATTCGAAAGCCGGATGGCCGGACGGCCTTCGAACCGGGCATCGGTGGCGACCTGGGCGGAGACCGCCAGGGGGAGAAGAAGGAGGAGCGAGCGGGCGTCCATGTCCCGCCATTATAAGTCGTGCGCCAGGGACTACCGGATGATCTGGTTCAGGTCCTCGCGCATCTGGTCGGAAACGAGGAACGCCCGGGAATTGGCCTGGTAGCCGCGCTGGAAGACGATCAGCTTGGTAAACTCGCGCGCCAGATCCGTCGTCGATTGTTCGAGCATGCCGCCGAGGATCTCCACCCCGGCATTGGGCCCGGTGAGCAATTCGGCTTCGCCGCTTTCCGGCGTCAGCGTGTACATGCCGCCGTTGAGCGCCCGCAGCCCTTGGGGATTCGCCACCCGCGCCACGGCAAGCTGTGCCACGGTCTGTACGTCGCCGTCGCCAAAATGCGCCAGGACGAGCCCGCCATCCGCAATGGAGTACCCTGCCACCGGTGCGGCGGCGCGCCCGTCCTGGCTGGAGGCAAAGTCAGAATCCCCGCCAAAGAGCGTCACCGATTCGAACGATACCGTAAACGGACCCACGCCCCCGCCGGCGAATCCGAGCGGCGGCGTGAGGAACCGGCCGTCGGGCGTACTCCCCACCAGCGATTCTCCGGCGGGCTGGCCATCGACGCTTCCGGTCAACCGCCACGCATTGCCCGCCTCGCGCTGCACCGTCAGGCGGAACGTGCGGCCCACGCCCGCGGCGTCGTAGACGGTGGCGAGGAACCCGGTCGATTCCCCAACGGGAAGCTCGGCGCTGACGTTGCCGAGCAGTCTGATGGCCGTCGTGGCGGCGGGCGGGCGCCCCTGGGGCAACACGATGTCCGCAGCCACCGCGGCGCCCGCTCCAAACCCCTGGACGCGGCTGCCGTCGGGCAACGTCAGGTGGCGGACGCCGGCGGCGTCCGGTCCCACGCGGAAGCTGCCGCCCCGCGTGTAGGCGGGCTGGCCCGCTGCGTCGGTCGCAACGAAAAAGCCGTTCCCGGAGAGCGCCGCATCGAGAGGAGAAGGAGAGAACTCGAGCGCACCCTGCCGGAACACCCGCACCGCTGCCGGAGACATCGTGCCGAGCCCTTTCGGCTTGGCGTCCATTGCCTGGGTCATCAGGTCGCGGAACTGGACGTCCGAGGCCTTGTAGCCGGCGGTGCGCGCGTTGGCGAGGTTGTGCGCCACCGTGTCGACCGCGCTCTGAAAGCCGAGCATACCGGACATTGAGGTGTAATAGGCGCTCATGCACGGCCCGACGGTGCACGTCGTCTGCCGTGACGGAACCGCAACAAAACACGAGACCCCGCTCCGCGGGCGCGCCATCGTGATGCCATCCGCGCCAAAAACCCGCCGCACTCGCGGCAGTTGGGGCAGATCGCCCACTCCAGCCCAGCCAGCACCTCCGCCAGGTGAGTGCTACTTCCCAGTGCAGCCGGAAGTTAGCGTTTCGGGACGGCTTTGGCCCGATGGGTGCTACCTTGGCCGTGAGGAATCCACGCACAATGAGCTCGTCCCTGAAAAAAGAGCAGTCCATGAGTTCGGTCTACACCCGGCGCCAGCCTCTCGATATCTTCTTCACACCGAAGAACGTGGCGGTCATTGGCGCTACAGAAACCCCGCAGAGCGTCGGCCGCACGCTGCTGTGGAATCTCATGAGCAGCCCCTTCGGCGGGACAGTCTACCCGGTCAATCCGAAGCGTCCCAACGTCCTCGGGATCAAGGCGTACAAGTCCGTCAAGGATGTTCCGGATGCCATCGACCTGGCCGTGGTGGTCACGCCGGCGGCGACGGTGCCGGGCGTGATCTCAGAGTGCGCCGATGCCGGAGTGAAGGGCGCCATCGTGATCTCGGCGGGGTTCAAGGAAGCCGGTGCGCACGGCGCCGAGCTGGAGCGGAAAGTCCTCGAGGAAGCCCGCCGCGGCGGCATGCGCATCATCGGACCGAACTGCCTGGGGGTGATGGCGCCCTGGTCCGGGATGAACGCCACGTTCGCCACGACGCTGGCCCGCGCCGGTAATGTCGGGTTCATCAGCCAGTCCGGCGCGCTCTGCACGGCGATCCTTGACTGGAGCCTGCGCGAGCTTGTGGGGTTCAGCGCCTTCCTGTCGATCGGCTCGATGCTCGACGTGGGCTGGGGCGACCTCATTTACTACCTGGGCGACGACCCGCGCACGAAATCCATCGTCATTTACATGGAGACCATCGGCGACGCGCGGTCGTTCCTGTCGGCGGCACGGGAAGTGGCGCTCACCAAGCCGATCATCTTGATCAAGGCCGGGCGCAGCGAAGCGGCAGCGAAGGCCGCCGCGTCGCACACCGGGTCCATGGCCGGCAGCCACGAGGTCCTGGAGGCCGCGTTCCGCAGGGCTGGCGTCCTGCGCGTCGACCGCATCAGCGACCTGTTCTACATGGCGGAAGTCCTCGCCAAGCAGCCGCGTCCACGGGGCCCCAAGCTGACCATCCTCACGAACGCCGGCGGGCCGGGCGTGCTCGCTACGGACGCTCTGATGGCCGAGGGGGGCGAGCTGACCGAACTGGCGCCCGAGACCATGGAGAAGCTGAACGCGATCCTGCCTCCTCACTGGAGCCGCCAGAATCCCATCGACATCCTGGGAGACGCCGGACCGGACCGCTATGCGAAGGCCGTCGAGATCGTCGCCAAGGATCCCAACAGCGACGGCCTGCTCGTCATCCTGACCCCTCAGGGCATGACCTCGCCCACGGAGATCGCCGAGCAACTGCGTCCCTACGCGCGCATCGAGGGCAAGCCGATCCTGGCAAGCTGGATGGGCGGCGCCGACGTAGCCGGAGGCGAAGCCGTGCTCAATCGCGCCGACATCCCAACCTTCCCGTATCCCGACACCGCCGCCCGCGCCTTCCAGTACATGTGGCGCTACAGCTACAACATCCGCGGCATTTACGAGACGCCCCTGGCTCTTCCGGAATCGGAACCGGTCGACCGCGGCGCCGTGGACGCGATGCTCGCGGCAGCCCGCAACGCGGGACGGACGATCCTCACGGAGTCGGAGTCGAAGCAGGTTCTAAAGGCCTACGGGATTCCAGTGGTCGAGACCGTGGTGGCGCCGACTCTGGACGAAGCCGTCGCGGTATCGGCGCGGATCGGCTATCCGGTGGTGCTGAAACTGTATTCGGAGACCATCACGCACAAGACCGACGTCGGCGGCGTTCAGCTCAACCTGCTCGATGAGACGGCAGTCCGCGCAGCCTGGACGGCGATCGAAACCGGCGTGCGCGAGAAAGCGGGCGAAGGCCACTTCCAGGGCGTGACGGTGCAGCCAATGGTGAGCACGTCGGGCTACGAGATCATCCTCGGCAGCAGCCTCGATCCGCAGTTCGGCCCGGTGCTGTTGTTCGGAGCGGGTGGTCAGTTGGTTGAAGTCTTCCGCGACCGCGCCCTGGCTCTGCCGCCTCTGAACACCACGCTGGCCCGGCGCATGATGCAGGAGACCAGGATCTACACTGCGCTCCAAGGCGTGCGCGGGCGCAAGAGCGTCGACCTGGCCGCTCTCGAGCGGCTCATCGTCCGCTTCAGCCAGTTGGTTGCCGAGCAGCCCTGGATCAAGGAGATCGACATCAATCCTCTGCTGGCCACCTCCGACAGGCTGATGGCGCTCGATGCGCGCGTGATTCTCCATCCCCCGGAGACCAACCTGGAAGCGCTGCCCAAACTTGCCATCCGTCCGTATCCCTCGCAGTACGCGGAGGATTTCACGCTGAAAAACGGCGCCGTCGTCCGGATCCGCCCCATCCGGCCCGAGGATGAACCGAAGATGGTCCACTTCCACGAGACCCTCTCGGAGGAATCGGTCTACTTCCGCTATTTCCACATGCTCAATCTGAGCCAGCGCATTGCCCACGAGCGGCTCACGCGGATCTGCTTCATCGATTACGACCGGGAAATGGCACTGGTCGTCGAGCACGATGCCCAGATCATCGGCGTGGGGCGGCTGACGAAACTCCACGCCACGCGGGACGCCGAATTCGCCATCATCCTTTCGGACGCCTACCATCACCAGGGGCTCGGCTCGAAACTCGTCGGCCGGTTGCTCGAAATCGCCGAAAAAGAAGGCGTCGGGCGGGTTGTCGCCGAGATCCTGCCGGAGAATACGGCGATGCAGGCAGTATGCCGGAAACTCGGGTTCAAACTGCGCCACAGCCCGGAAGACGAAGTGGTCAGCGTCCAGAAGACGTTCGGCGTATAGCGCACTAGAGCCGCGGCTTGGGCGGCTGCGAGGGCTTCCAGGGAAAGACTCCCTGACGCTTCATCGGGCGGCGGTAGACGTGGTCCCCTGCCGTCACGTAGAGCGTGTCGAGCGACGGGCCGGCGAAGACCGCGTTCGAGATATTCTTGCCGCCGGGCTTCAACAGCACCGCCGAAGTCCTCCCGGCGGGGTCGGAAATCTGAAGCCCGAGCCGTGTGCAGACATAGACGAAGCCTTCGCTGTCCACCGTGAATCCGTCCGCGCCGGACCGCGTCTGCCCTTCGGAGGTCTCGTCCTCGATCTCCAGGCGGTGAAACGGCAGGCCGTGCACGAGCGACCCGTCCGCCTGGACCTGAAACGACCACACCCAGCGGTTGACTGAATCCGCCACAAGCAGCAGCGACTGGTCCGGAGACAGCCCGACACCGTTGGGAAACGCAATCCCCTCGTGCACCACCCGCTTCTCTCCCTGGCGGTTCACGAACCAGACGCGCTTGGCCTGAGGCTCCGTGAAGTACACTTCCCCGCCCGTCGTCACGGCAAGGTCGTTCGAACCGGCGCCCTCGGCGATCACCGACTCGGCGCCGTTCCTGTCGTACGCAACGATTCGCCGCTTCCCGTTCTGGCAGGCGTAGAGACGCCCGTCAGGACCGAACATGAGGCCGTTGGCGCCGCCGGTGTCCTCTTTGAACACACTGACTCTGCCGGAAGCGTGATCGATCCTGTGAATCCGGTTGTTCGGAATGTCGGAGAAGTAGACGTTTCCGTCCGGATCCACCGCGGGCCCCTCGGTGAACTTGTGCCCGCTGCTCACTCGCTCCCATTCGATCGACGGATCGACGAAGCGGGACGCGAACGAAGTGAGCGGCTTGGCGACCGGACGGGTCCAGTCCCGCCACACCCAGCGCAGCGCATCGGGCAGCAGGGGTCCGCCATGCTTCATGTTGTGGCCCTCGTTGCCGACAACCAATTTGGCGTCGTAGCCCGCCAGGTCCAGGGCCGCGATCATATCCTGGTTGCTTTGGATGTTCACGTCGCCCGTCCCGTCCTGGAGGAACACGCGCAGCGGCTTCCCTTCGAACTTGCGCACCTGTGACGGCAGAATGAGCGCCCCACGCTGGTGCGTGAAGCCCGCAATGAAGCTGACCACGCGCCGGAAGGCATCCGGCCGCTCCCAGGCCGCGGTGAACGAGCAGTTCCCGCCGGACGAGGCCCCGGACAGCGCGCGCAAATTCGGATCGTCGGTTAGGTTGTACGACTTGCCGACCAGAGGCAGGATCTCATCGATCAGGAACCGTGCGTAGCGGCCCGTCGCCGCATCGTACTGGAAACTGCGGTAGAAGCGCGCCTGTTCGCCCGGGCGCCGCGCCGGCAGCACTCCCGGGCTGATGAAGATGCCGATCGTGACCGGCATCTCCCCTTTGTGGATCAGGTTGTCGAATACGATCGGGACGCGCGAGTGTCCAGTCTCATTGACGAAGTTGGCGCCGTCCTGAAAGATCATCACCGCCGCGGGCCGCGCCGGATCGTACTGGGCCGGCACGTAGATCCAGTAGTCGTGCACGGTTCCGGGGTAGACCGCACTCGTGTTGAGCGTGTGCTTCGTAACCTTGCCTTGGGGCACTCCGGGCTGCCGCGCGGAGTCCGGGCCGTAAGGGTATTCCTCCGCGAAGAGCAGCGGACTGAGGGCAAGGGGAAGAAAGGAGCGGCGCAGCATCGCCCCTCATGATACAGCGGCGGTGACTACGTTTCCTCGCGCCTCGCCTGCCGCGCCCGCCGGATCTCGTCCAGCCGTTCGGCGATCCGCTTCTCCGCGCCGCGTTGAGTGGGTTCGTAGTAGATCCGGCCGGCGAGCGACGGCGGCAGGCACTCCATCCCCGAGACTGCGTCCTCGCTCAGGTGCGCGTGCTCGTAGCCTTTGCCGTATCCCCACTCCTTCATCGCCGAAGTCGGAGCATTGCGAAGCTGCATCGGGACCGGTTCAGCCGGGAGTTTCCGCACATCCGACCGCGCCGTGCCCAGCGCCCGGTAGGCGGCGTCGGACTTGGGCGAAACGCACAGATACAGCGTTGCCTGCGCCAGCGCGAGGTCGCCTTCGGGGATGCCGAGAAAATGCGCCGCCTGCTGGGCTGCCATCGCCTGCTCGAGCGCGCGCGGGTCGGCCAAGCCGATATCCTCGATCGCCATGCGGACCAGGCGGCGCGCGAGGTACATGCGGTCCTCGCCCGCTTCGAGCATCCGCGACAGCCAGTAGAGCGCGGCATCCGGATCGCTCGACCGCACCGACTTGTGCAACGCCGAAATCAGGTTGAAATGCTCTTCGCCGCTCTTGTCGTAGACCAGCATCTTGCGCTGCAGGGCGGCCTCAATGGATTCCAGGGTAATGGCGCCGCTGCCGGCAGCGATCTCGAGTGTGTTCAGCGCCGCGCGGGCGTCGCCGTTGGCGTGGATGGCAATCTGCTCCAACACGTTGCTGTCCGCCGTGACGTCCACAACGGGCAGCGCCCGTTCGAGCAGCGTCACCAGTTCGGGCACGGTGAGCAGACGCAAGGCGTACACTCGCGCGCGGGACAGCAACGCCGAGATCACTTCGAACGACGGGTTCTCCGTCGTGGCGCCAATCAGGATCACGTCGCCGCTCTCGACATACGGCAGGAACGCGTCCTGCTGCGCTTTGTTGAAGCGGTGGATTTCGTCGATGAAGAGGATCGTACGGCGTCCCAGCCGGCGCAGGCGCTCGGCATCCGCCATCACGGCCTTCACTTCTTTGATGCCGCTGAGAACGGCGGAGAACGGGACGAACTCGCACTCGGTCAGACGCGCGATCAGGCGGGCCAGCGTCGTCTTGCCGACGCCCGGCGGTCCCCACAGAATCATCGAAGTCAGCCGGTCCGTTTCGATCTGCAACCGCAGCGGTTTCCCCGGACCCAGGAGATGCTCCTGCCCCACGTAGTCGTCCAGCCGCGCCGGACGCATCCGCTCGGCGAGAGGCCGCGGAGCCTCCGCGTCGCCTAGGAACATCGCGCCCTCTGCCTGCTCGCCTCGTAGAGCACGATGCTGGCGGCCACCGCCGCGTTCAGCGACTCCACGCCCGCGGTGGGAACACTCAGCCGCTTGCATCCATCCCAACTCGCGCTGACGCCCTGCGCTTCATTGCCGATCACCAGGGCCACCGGGCGGTCAAGCGCGGCATCCGCCGGAGCGATCCCCCCGGACGGAACCGTGACCATCGGCGCGCAACCCGATTTCTCCAGCCGCTGCCGGACTTCGGATGGCGGGATGCCGGCCAGGCACGGGAGACGGAACAGCGATCCGGCGGAAGCGCGCACCACCTTTGCATGATACGGGCTGACCGATCCTTCTCCGAAAGCAGCGCCGGTCGCTCCGAAGGCTTCAGCGGCGCGCAGGATTGTCCCGGCATTGCCGGGGTCGCGCAACCCGTCCAGCACGACAACCAGGGCAGGCGCACGCATCACGTCGTCCCACCCCCAGCCAGGCGGCTCGACGAACGCGAGGACGCCTTGCGCCGTCACGGTCGCGGAAACGGCATCGAGCGCGCGAGGCGTCGCCCAGATCAGCGCCGCGGCGGCCGGCAGGCGGCGGGCATCGATCTCCGCACGCCGCGCGGTGGATGCCACCACCGTGCGTACCGAGCCGGAACTGCGTAGCGCTTCGTCCAACAGGTGAAACGTTTCGACCACCAGCAGGCCGTCCGCGGTGAGCCCTCCCTGGCGCAAAACACGGCGCGCTTCCTTTAGCAAAGGGTTCGACGGACTCGTAACGGTGCGCGCTGGATTCACTGCGGGAAACGTGACAATATGAACGATCAGAATACCGCAGATGAAGCGCCTCCTCTGGCGGACGGGACTCCTTGGCGTGGTCCTGGTGGCCGCCCTCCTCACCTACCTCACCTTCCGGGTTCGCCATCAATCGACGCTGGATGAAGCCCGGAGCGCCGACCTCATCGTCGTCCTCGGAGCGGCCGAGTACGCCGGCCGTCCTTCACCCGTGTTCAAAGCGCGGCTGGACCACGCGCTCGACCTCTACCGGCGCGGCCTCGCGCCGCGTATCCTGACCACCGGAGGTGCGGGCGGCGATCCCGTCTTCACCGAAGGCGGTGTCGGCAGGTCGTACCTGATCAGCCAGAAAGTCCCCGCCGAAGCAATCCTCGTGGAACCGGAGGGCGCGCACACCGCGCATTCGCTCGCGGCCACGGTCGAGATCATGAACACCCTCCGGCTGCGCTCATGCATCGTCGTGAGCGACGGATACCACATCTACCGGGCCAAGGTGATGCTGGAGTCGCACGGCCTGGATGTCCACGGCTCGCCCCGCCCGTCCGAGGCTCCGGACAACTGGTGGATCTATCTGCGCGAAGCGGCAAGCCTGATGCTCTGGCTGATCGGCTTGCGCTGACGCGGCGCTCACTCCATCGTCATCAGAGCAGCCATCGTCGCCACCGCGTCCCACAGATTCCGCAGGCGGATGTTCTCGTCGTGCGAGTGCTGGTTGTTGTCGTGGTTCACCGTGGGCACGATGATCACCGGAGCGCGCATGGCGTCTTCGATCGCCGCGACCGGCAGCGTGCCTCCCAGCGTCGGGAGCTTCAGCGCCGGGCCGTGCGCGGACTCGACGGCGGCGATCACGCGGCGGGCGATCGCCGAGTCCATCGCAACACGGACCGCGCGTTGGCCATCGGACGCCGCCCGGCGGCGAACCCCGCAGATCCTGGGATGTCGCAACCGCGTTTCCGCGTCGGGCTCGCTCTCCACCACGAGGTAGCCTTGCCGGCGGATGTGGGCGATGATCTGCTCGCGGGTCTTGCCCGGATCCATGCCCTTGACCAGCCTGACGCCGAGATTGGCCACTGCTGTCGACGGGACGACGTTCCTCGCTTCGGCGCCCGTGCCTCCGCTGGAGAGCCCCTGGACATTGAGCGCGGGCAGTGTGATCAGTTCTTCGAGGCGCTTGCCAGGATTCTCCGTGCCGCCGAGACCGAACTCCCGCTTCAGCTCCGCTTCCATGTCCGGCAGGGCGGCCAGCGCCTCCTTCTCCGCGGCGCTGAGCGGTTCCACGTCGTCATAGAATCCCTCAATTCGTACGCGCCCGTCCTCGTCTTTCATCGAGGCCAGAAGCTGCGCGAGCATCAGCGCGGGGTTCAGCGCCCAGTTGCCGTAATGGCCGCTGTGGAGCTCGCGATTCGGGCCGTAGACCGTAAGCTCGAGGCCCGTGTTCCCACGGGCTCCGAAGACAATCTGCGGGCGGCGGCTCTGGTGCACCGGCCCGTCGCAGAAGATCCACGTGTCGCTCGACAGCAGCGATCCATATTTCGCAAGGATCGCCGGCAAGTGCGGGGAGCCAGCCTCTTCCTCGCCGTCGAAGAAGAACTTCACGTTCGCCGTCAACGGCACCCGTGCTGCTTCCAGGGCGTCGAGCGCCGCGAGCATCGCCTGGATGGGCCCTTTGTCGTCACTGGCCGATCGCGCATACAGTCGCCACTCCGGATCGAATAGCCCAGACCAGTCAAACCCGATCACCGTGCCCCTGGCATCGCGAATCTGCGGCTGAAACGGCTCGCCATTGGTCCACTTGGCGGGGACGACGGGTTGTCCGTCGTAATGCGCATAGAGAACGATCGTTGCCGCCGCGCCTGGCGTCCGCTTCTCGCCGAACAGCGCAGGTGGCGCGCCGGGAACTTCCAGCATCCGCAGGCTGACACCCCGGCGCGCAAACGCCTCCGTCAGAAACGAAGCGTTCCGGCGCATCGCAGCCGCATCGGAGGCGACGTTGGGAATCGCCAGCATACGGGAGAATTCCCCAAGGACCTCCTTCTGGTGCCCGGCCGTCCAGGACCGGGCCGCCGCCACGCCGGCGGGAACCTGCGAGACCCCCACAGCTTGCGCCACCATGAGCAACGCCACGAATCGAGACATTCCCAAATTCCAGCGCACCTCGGCGCAATCCGCAATCCTGCCGGCACGCCTCGCGAAAAGTGCTTGACACCAGCAGAATGCGGATATATCCTATCCGTGTTATCGTAATTTTTGAGAGACCATGCTTGGGAAGACCTCACTTTCGGCCACACGGGCGCTGATGCTGCTGGCGCAGCAGGATCCGGGCGCCTGCTGGTCCCCGCGCCGGATCGCCGAGGCTTTGGGTGAATCCCCCACCTACATGGCCAAGGTCACCCGGCACCTCGTCAGGAGCGGCATCCTCGAAGCCGAGAAGGGCGTCAAGGGCGGGGTGCGATTCCTGCTGCAGCCGGAACAGATCACGTTGCTGGCGGTCGTGGAAGCATGCCAGGGGACGATCGTCGGCGACTACTGCAAGTCCTCCGTTCCCAGATCCGCCGTGTGCAGTTTCCACCGCGCCGCCCAGGAGTTGCACGACTCGATCACCAGCGTTCTCGCGCGCTGGACCCTGGCGGACCTGCTCGCAAAACCCTACGCGGCCCGGAGCAACATCGTCGGCGCCTGCCTGATGGCATGCGTGAAGGAGGGCACGGTCTCATGACCCCGCTGCGCGTGGACGTTCCCGGAGACGGCTACCACCAGAGCCTGATTTCCTGCCAGGTGGCTTGTCCCGTGCACACGGACGCGCGCGGCTATGTGCGGGCGATCGCCGAGGGCCGGTTTGCCGAGGCCTACCTGATTGCCCGCGGTCCCAACCCCTTCGCCTCCATCTGCGGACGCGTCTGCGGAGCGCCCTGCGAGACCGCGTGCCGCCGGGGCAAGGTGCCCCGTGTCGATGACGACGGTACCTTCGTCGCCGCCGACCGGCCCATCTCCATTCGCGCGCTGAAGCGCTTCGTCTGCGAACAACACGGCCCCGAAGCACGGACCCCGCTTGCGGTTCTGCGCGACGTGGAGAACTTCGCGCCGCCGGTTGCCGCCAATGCCGAAGAGATGGCCGCCCTGCTGCGCGCGAGCCTGGACAGGCGGCTGCCGAAGGCGGATGGGCAGTCCGTGGCCGTCATCGGCGCGGGTCCCGCGGGCCTGTCGGCGGCGCACGATCTGGCGCTGCTGGGCTTCCGTCCGGTCGTGTTCGAAACGGAGCCGGTTCCGGCGGGCATGCTGGCCGTGGGCGTACCGGCCTACCGGCTCCCGCGTGAAGTGATCGCGCGAGAAGTTGCAGTCATCGAGGCTCTGGGCGTGGAAGTTCGGTGCGGGGTAACTGTCGGCAAAGATGTCGCATTCGCTGACCTCCGGCGCGACTTCGCCGCCGTGATCGTCGCCGTCGGCGCCAAGTCGTCCCGCGGACTGAGCCTGCCCGGCGAACAGGGTCCGGGCGTCTTCGGCGGGGTCGACCTGTTGCGCGCCGTGGCCCTCGGTGAGACGATGCCGGTCGGCCGGGAGGTCGTCGTGGTGGGCGGCGGCAATGTCGCCTACGACGTCGCTCGCTCAGTGCTGCGCCAGATTGCCTACGACACCGCGCGTACGGCGGCGCGCCTGCCAGGCACGGCAAGCGTCAGGCTCGTTTCGCTCGAGGGACTCGAAGAAATGCCCGCCGACACGGCGGAGATTATCGAAGGCGACGAGGAAGGCATCGATCGCGTCAACGGCTGGGGGCCGGTCGAAATCGTGCGCAACGCCGCCGGGGCCGTCACCGCTGCGCGATTCCGCAAATGCCTGCGCGTCTATGACGAAAACCGCCGCTTCGCTCCCCTGTATGACGACGCCGACCGGATCACATTGTCCTGCGATACGGTCATGCTCGCCGTCGGCCAGTCGCCGCAACTGGCATTTCTGGAAGACGGGGGATCCGACGTGGAGCAATTCCGTCCGGGCTGGCCGAAGGTGCACCCCGAGACGCTGGCGACGACCGCGCCCGGCATCTTCGTCGCGGGCGATCTCGCGCACGGCACGCGCCTGCTGATCGACGCGGTGGCGTCGGGTAAAGCGGCGGCGCGGTCCGTCTACGAATACGTCACCGGGCGGAAGCTGGCCAGCCACGCTGTGACAGCGCATCTCGTCCAGGAGCGCTACCGCCGCGAGCCGGGCTACGAGTCGACCCGGCGCGTGCCGGTGCCGCTGGCCGATCCCGCGGACCGTCTCAGCCACCCTGAAGCCCTCGTCGAGATCGGTTACAACGCCGAACAGGCGATGCGCGAGGCCTCGCGCTGCCTCGACTGCGGCGTGACGCCGGTGTTTGACGCAGTCCGCTGCGTGCTATGCGGCGGCTGCGCCGACGTCTGCCCCACCCTGTGTCTGAAGTTGACGCCCCTCAGCGAACTGGCCCAGACGCCGGAACTGCGTGCCGCAATCGAAGCATCGCTTGGTCCGGACGAGGACCTTGCCGCGCACTCCGCGATTCTCAAGGACGAAGACCGGTGCATCCGCTGCGCCGCCTGCGCCATGCGCTGTCCGGTCGACGCCATCACGATGGAGCGGGTTTCCTACTCCACCACCTGGAGCACTCTATGACCACATCCTCCAAACCTCCCCGTTCGAGACTGGACCCCGACCCGGTACCCCGCCGCGACTGGCTCGGCCTTTCCGCGCTGTGGACCGCCGGCGGCGCGCTGCTGTTCGGCATGATCGGAATGCTGAAGCTGCCGAAGGCGGCGGTGTTGAGTTCGCCTTCGAAGAAGTTTCGCGTGCCGCTGCCCGAGACGCTCGCCGCGGGCGAGGCGTACGTCCCGCCGGGCCGCTCTGTCGCGCTGTTCAAGGATGCCGAAGGCGTCTACGCCGTCTCGACCATCTGCACGCACCTGGGTTGTGTCGTGAAGGCCAATCCGGAAGGTTTCGAATGCCCGTGCCACGGGTCACGCTTCCTCGCCGACGGCACAGTCACCAAAGGACCCGCGCCCCGCGCGCTCCCCTGGCTCAAAGTGAGCCTGGGCGGCGGGATGGCGACGATTGACGAAGACACCGTGGTGCCTCCAGGAACGAAGGTGTCGTGATGACTCCTGTAGATGCAGGCGGTCCCGCGCTGCGCGAATTCGTCGAAAACCTGAAAGCCGTTCCGCGCCGGCTCAAGGAGACGGCGTTCCGCACCGGTCCGCCCGTCACCGACCGGACGCGCTCCACCTTTGTCTTCGGGAACGTCTTCCTCCACCTGCACTCCGTTCGCACGCACCGGTGGAGCCTGCGCTGGACCACCACGATGGGTCTCGGCATCATGACGTTCGCCGCGTTCCTGATCGCGCTCGTAACCGGCGTGATGCTGATGTTCTACTACAAGCCATTCCCGGACGTGGCGTACCAGTCGATGAAGGACATTCACTTCGTCGTGCCGACCGGGCGGCTGATCCGCAACATCCACCGCTGGTCCGCGAACGTGATGGTGATCGGCGTCATCCTGCACATGGCGCGCGCGTTCTACACCGCCGCCTACCGGCGGCCGCGCGAGTACAACTGGCTGATCGGGATCGGGCTGCTGGTGACCACGCTGGGCCTGTCCTTCACTGGCTACCTGTTGCCGTGGGACCAGTTGGCCTACTGGGCGATCACGATCGGCGCGAACATCGCCCAATCCCCACGGGAAGTGACCGACGCGCTGAACATCACTGATTACTTCGATCCCGGCGGATTCCAGAAACTGCTGCTGCTCGGCTCGGACCAGGTGGGCGCCGAGGCGTTGATCCGCTTCTACATGCTGCACGTGATGATTCTGCCGCTCGTGCTGGCGGCGCTGATGGCGGTGCACTTCTGGCGCATTCGCAAAGACGGCGGGCTCGTGCGTCCGCCCGATGCCGATGAGCGGCTGACGAAGAAGCGGGCGGAAGAAACCTATCCGGTGTTCACCGAGGCGCCAGCCAAGACATACCATCTTGCGGCGATCGTCCGCGGCCGTACGCCGAACGTCGGCCGGGGTCCCGAAAACACGGTCCCGTCGATGCCGCACCTGTTCTACGCGGAACTGGGTGTGCTCATGTTCACGCTGCTGATCTGCGTGGCGCTCTCGCTCGTCTCGGACGCGCCCTTGAAGGAACTCGCCAATCCGAACGTGCCGGAGAATCCCGCGAAGGCGCCCTGGTATTTTCTCGGCTTGCAGGAGATGGTCTCCTTTAGCGCCTTTATGGGCGGCATCGCGATTCCGGCCATTGTGTTGCTGGGGCTGGCGCTGATACCGTATCTCGACCGCGAAACCAAGGGCACTGGCGAATGGTTCGGCGGACCCGGCGGCTGGCCTCTGGTGCGGCTGTCCCTGCTGTTCGGCTTGGCTGTGCCGGTTCTCCTCGAAGCCTTCGCCATCCGGTTCGGCTGGCTGCGCGAGTGGTTCCCGGACATCCCGCAGCTCATCGTTACGTTCATCAATCCGGCGACGGTGCTCACTGCGATCTACGCGCTCTATTCGATCTGGTGCATCCGGCGGTATGAATCGGCACGCGCCGGCGCGCTCGGACTGTTCACCTGTTTCCTCTGCGGATTCCTCGTGCTGACGATCATCGGCACCTACTTCCGCGGTCCGAACTGGGAGTTTTTCTGGTCACCGGCCGACTGGCCACAGCATTGACGCCATGAAGAAGAACAAGTATCTCCTCCTGCTTTCGAGCGCCGGCACGCTGCTGCTGCTGGGCGCGGCCGCCGTGGATGAGAACTTTCTCAAGGAGTGGCGCCGCATTCAATCGCAGGGCCAGTCCGACGAGGGAGCGATCCCGGTGCAGTTGCGCCAGGTGGTGAATGAGGGACTCGGCGTGTCGGACCGCTGCGTCTCCTGCCATGTGGCAATGGGTCCGGGCGAGCAGAGTGTCCGCGGGGGCGAAGTTCTCGCGCCGCACAAGCCCGTTGTTCACGACCCGGCCGAGTACGGTTGCACGGTGTGCCACGGCGGCCAGGGTTTGGCTACGGAAAAGGACGATGCCCACGGCCGCGTCCATTTTTGGCCGGAGCCAATGCTTCAAGAGAGTTTCTCCTACGCCGGCTGCGGGACCTGCCACATCGCTTTGGGCGTTCCCGAAAAGACGCAACTCCAGCGCGCCACGCTCGCCTTCGAACGGCTGGACTGCCTGGCCTGCCACCGTGTCGACGGACGGGGCGGCACCGTGCGACCCGACGGGGGCGGCATGGAAGGACCCGATCTTTCCGGCGCGTCGCTATCGGGCTATGACCGCGACTGGTACGCGAAGCATCTGATCAAGTCGCGGACGGAGCCCGCGGGACCCTGGACGAAAACCTTCCAGCCGGTGTCCGAACCTGACCTCAAGCTGCTGGGCGCCTACCTCGAGACGCGTGTCGCCGCGCCGGACCTGGTGCAGGCGAAGTCCGTCTTCCTGTCCACCGGGTGCCTGGGATGCCACCAGGTGAGCGGCGTTGGCGGCGACGATGGTCCGGATCTCAGCATCGCCGGATTCAAGGACCCGGGTCAGGTGAGCTTTGAGCATGTCCCGGGCTCCCGCGTCATGGAAAACTGGCTCGCGGAGCACTTCCGCGCCCCGGCGTCGGTGGTGATCGGCTCGCAGATGCCCCCAGCGCCGCTGGCCGAACGCGAGATCCGGCAGTTGACCCTGTTCACGCAGTCACTGCGGCGCAAGGAACTGCGCGACGCCTTCGTGCCGCGCGACCGCGTGAAAGCCACGAAGTTCGGAGAGCGCGAGTTCGCTTCCGACGGCGCCACAGTGTACGGCGCGTTCTGCGCCGGCTGCCATGGCATGGATGGCCTTGGCCGCCGCGCGCCTGGACTGGCGGCGTTTCCCTCGGTCGCCAATCCGGACTTCCTCGCGCTGGTCTCCGACGCCTTTCTCACGGAGTCCGTGACGCGCGGCCGGCCCGGCCGCAGGATGCCCGGCTGGCTGAGAGAAGGCGGTCTTACCAAGGATGAGATCGATGCCGTCGTCAGCCACCTTCGCACCATCGGCGGCACGCGGCAGGAACCCGACCCGCGCCCGGCGCGCTGGGTGACGGCCTCCCCTGATGCAGGCGAGCGTATCTTCGAATCTGTCTGTTCGGGATGCCACGGCGGCCAGGGCCAGGGCGCCGAGGGCCCGTCGCTGGCGAACCCGGTGTTGCTGGAGACCGCCACCGACACGTACCTGACGGAAACGATCGGCCGCGGACGGCGCGGTACGGCGATGCCCGGTTTCCATTCTCCATCGCCTGTTTATCCCGCGCTAACGCAGGACGACATCGCATCCGTCGTCGCGCACTTGAGATCCCTAGGAGGTAAGAAATGAATGGCAAACTGGATCGCCGCGATTTCCTCGGCATGGCAGCGGCCGCCGGCTTCGGAGGCCTTGTGGCCGCGACGCGGCAGGCTTGGGGTCTGGACGCGATCCAGAACCCGCTGGCCACCTATCCCGATCGCGGCTGGGAGCGGACCTACCGCGACCTGTGGAAGTACGACTCAACCTTTACGTTCACCTGCGCGCCGAACGACACGCACAACTGCATCCTCAACGCCTACGTGCGGAACGGCGTCGTGACGCGCATCGGTCCGTCGATGAAATACGGCGAGGCGACCGACCTGCTTGGCAACCGCGCAACCAACCGCTGGGATCCACGCATCTGCCAGAAGGGTCTCGCGCTCACCCGCCGCTTCTACGGCGATCGCCGCGTCAACGGCTGCATGATCCGCGCCGGATACAAAAAGTGGTACGAAGACGGCTTCCCGCGCGAGAAGGACGGCCTGCCGCCCAAGAAGTACTTCCAGCGCGCGCGCGACGAGTGGCTCCGCATCTCCCATGACGAAGGCGCAACGATCGGAGCCGCGGTCTTGAAGAACATCGCCGAAACGTATAGCGGCGACGAGGGCAGGCGGCGGCTGCAGGCCCAGCACTACGACGAGGTCTGTATCGACGCGACGCAGGGCGCCGGTGTCCAGACGATGAAGTTCCGCGGGGGCATGCCGCTCCTGGGCATCACGCGCGTGTTCGGGCTCTACCGCCTCGCGAACTCCATGGCCCTGCTCGATGCCCACGTGCGCAAGGTAAGCCCCGATCAGGCGCTCGGCGCCAAGGGCTTCGACAACTACTCCTGGCACACCGACCTGCCGCCGGGACACCCCATGGTCACCGGCCAGCAAACGGTGGAGTTCGATCTCAACTCGGTCGAGCACTGCAAGACGGTCGTGGTGTGGGGCATGAACTGGATCACGACCAAGATGCCCGATGCCCACTGGCTCACCGAGGCTCGGATCAAGGGCGTCAAGGTGGTCGTGATCGCCTGCGAATACTCGGCCACGGCATCGAAGGGCGATGAAGTGATCGTTGTTCGTCCGGGCACGACGCCCGCGCTGGCGCTGGGTCTGGCGCACGTGATTCTCAAGGAACGGCTTTACGATGCGGCCTACGTACGGCAATGGACCGACATGCCGGTCCTGGTCCGCATGGACACCCTGAAGTACCTGCGCGCGCAGGAAGTCTTCGGCGGCGAACTGGCCGCGCTCAAGAATACACACGTTCTTGGCAGGAACGAGCGTGAGCCGATCCCGATCGCACAGACCGGTATCGTGGCCACGCAGGAGCTTCGCGACGAGTGGGGCGATACGGTCTGGTGGGACCGCGCTGCGAACGCTCCCCGGGTCCTGACCCACGACATGGTTGGGCGAAACTCGAGTGTCACTGACCCGTTGCTGGATGGTTCCGTCGAAGTAAGACTCGCCAATGGCGAAACCGTGAAGTGCCGTCCGGTGTTCGATCTCGTCAACGAGTATGCGGCGCACTTCACGCCGCAGACGACGTCAGAGATCACCTGGGCCCCCGTGGAGGCGATCGAATGGCTGGCGCGGCATCTGGCTAAGCAGCCGGGCACGACCCTGTTCGCCATCGGCATGGGCCCCAACCAGTTCTTCAACAGCGACAACAAAGACCGGGACACGATTCTGCTGGCCGCCCTCACGGGCAACGTGGGCAAGATCGGCGGCAACATCGGGTCTTACGCCGGCAATTACCGCGTGGCGCTGTTCAACGGCGCGCCGCAGTACATCAACGAAAACCCCTTCGACATCGAGCTCGATCCGGCCAAACCCGCGCGGCCCCGGCAATATTGGAAGCCGGAGTCGGCGCACTACTACAACCACGAGGATCATCCGCTGAAGGTCGGGAACCGGCTGCTGACCGGAAAGACGCACATCCCCTGCCCGACCAAATCGATGTGGTTCGCCAACGCGAATTCGATTCTCGGCAACGTGAAGTGGCACTTCAACACCGTGATCAACGTTCTGCCGCGCATCGAACTGATCGCTGTGCACGAGTGGTGGTGGACGGCATCCTGCGAGTGGGCGGACATCGTCTTCGGTGTCGACTCGTGGGCGGAGTTGAAACACCCGGACATGACGGCGTCGGTGACCAACCCGTTCCTCGTCTGCTTCCCCCGCACGCCGCTGAAGCGCGTCTTCAACACCATGGGCGACATCGAAGTGCTGGCCCTGGTCGGCGAGAAGATGGCGGCCCTGACCGACGATCAACGCTTCCTCGACTATTGGAAGTTTGTACGGGAAGACCGGACCAACGTGTACCTGCAGCGGGTCCTGAACTTCTCCAGCAATACCAAGGGCTACCGCTTCGACGACCTCGAAGAGAAAGCCAAGCGCGGAATCCCCGCGCTGCTGAACAGCCGCACCACGCCCAAGGCCGTCGGCTACGATCAGGTGACCGACTCCCGGCCCTGGTACACGAAAACCGGCCGGCTCGAGTTCTACCGCGAAGAGGACGAGTTCATCGAGGCCGGCGAGAACCTGCCCGTTCACCGCGAGCCGGTCGATTCAACCTTCTACGAACCGAACGTCATCGTGGCGCCGAAGCACGATGCCATTCGCTGCGCGGGTCCCGAAGAGTACGGGGTGCGGCGCGACGATCTGTCCTGCGAGACTCGCTGCGGACGCAATGTGGTCCTGACGTGGGAGGAAACGAAGAAGACCGCGCATCCGCTGGCCAAGGACGGCTTCAAGTTCATCTTCCACACGCCGAAGTACCGTCACGGCTCGCACACCACACCCATCGATACGGACATGATTGCCGTGCTCTTCGGACCGTTCGGCGACCTCTACCGGCACGACCGGCGCAGCCCGTTCGTGACCGAAGGCTACGTCGACATCAATCCCACCGACGCCAAAGAAATGGGCGTGGAAGACGGCGACTACATCTGGATCGATCCCGACCCCGAGGACCGTCCGTTCCGCGGCTGGCAGAAAGACAAGAAGAACATGGAGTTCGCACGCCTGCTCTGCCGCGCCCGCTACTACCCAGGGACGCCGCGCGGCGTGACGCGCATGTGGTTCAACATGTACACGGCGACCCCAGGATCGGTCGAAGGGCAGAAGCAGCGCCAGGATGGCCTTGCACGCAATCCTCGCAGCGGCTACCAGGCGATGTTCCGCTCCGGCTCGCACCAGTCGGCCACGCGCGGCTGGCTGAAGCCCACCTGGATGACCGATTCGCTGCAGCACAAGACGATGTTCGGCCAGGGCATGCGCAAGGGCTTTGAGCCGGACATCCACTGTCCCACCGGCGCGCCGCGCGAGGCGTTCGTCAAGATCAGCAAGGCCGAGCCGGGTGGGCTCGCAACCAGAAGCTGTGGCGTCCGGCGGCGCTCGGCATCCGGCCGAAGTACGAATCCGCCGCGATGCAGCGCTACCTGGCGGGTGGCTTCTACGGCGGCAGAGGGGGGAACGCATAATGGCACGCGTCTATAACTGGCAACTTGGCCGGGAGATGTCCTACTGGTATCCGGAGGCCCGGCCACAGCGGCAATTCGCTGCGGTCTTCGACACCAACAAGTGCATCGCGTGCCAGACCTGCACGCTGGCCTGCAAGACGACCTGGACCTCCGGCAAGGGCCAGGAGTACATGCTCTGGAACAACGTCGAGTCGAAGCCCTACGGCTTCTACCCGCTGGCGTGGGACCTGAAGCTGCTGGAGATGCTCGACGGCCAGAACTGGTCCGGCAGTCAGTACGAAGGCAAGACGGTGTTCGAGTCGGCGCCTGCGGGCGAGCGCGTCCTGGGCTGGCGTCCCGAGGACCAGGACTACGCCTATCCCAACGTCGGCGAAGACGATTGTGCCGGTCAGGTCGACGCGGGCGCGCTCATGAGGCTTCCACACATGAGCTGGTTCTTCTACCTGGCGCGCATCTGCAACCACTGCACGTATCCGGCGTGCCTGGCGTCGTGCCCGCGTGGCTCGATCTACAAGCGTCCGGAGGACGGCATCGTGCTCGTCGACCAGGGACGCTGTCGCGGCTACCAGGAGTGCGTCAAAGGCTGCCCGTACAAGAAGGTCTTCTTCAACGCGATGACCGGAACCTCGGAGAAGTGCATCGCGTGCTTCCCGAAAGATCGAACAGGGCATCCAGCCGCAATGCTTCGTGAACTGCATCGGGAAGATCCGGCTCGCCGGGTGGCTGTCGAAGCCGGGACAGGCCCGCGCCGACAACCCGATCGATTACCTCGTGCACGTGAAGAAGATCGCGCTGCCGCTGTTCCCGCAGTTCGGACTGGAGCCGAACGTGTATTACATCCCCCCGGTGCATGTGCCGGATTCCTTCAACCGCCAGCTCTTCGGACCCGGCGCGGCGGAAGCAGTGAGAACGTACAGGAACGCCCCGAACGATCCGGATCTGGCGAGCCTGCTCTGCCTGTTCGGGTCGACCGAGATGATCGTCGACCGGTTCCGCCGGCAGGGCGACATCGTCACCGGAGTCGATGACAAAGGGCAGCAGGTCGTGCGTGTCCCGATGAACGAGCCGGTCCACATCCGCCCGGCGTTCGATCCGAGCAACCAGCTCGTGCGGATCAATTGCCCGTGAGGAGAATGCATCATGAAAGCCGTATGCACAGTTCTGGCGTTGAGCCTCCTTCTGGCCGGGTGCGCCCGCGCCCCCAAGCTGGCGCCGGAGGTAATCGCGGACCAGGTGGCAAAGCTTCCGGAGAGTCCCGATGACGCCGCGTGGAATCGCGCGAGCGAGCATCTCGCGAAAATGATCCCGCAGGATCTTGTCGAGCCACGGCTGCTCACGCCGAGCACGCCCGAGGTCCGGGTGCGGGCGCTGACCGATGGCGCACGCGTCGCGTTCCGTCTCACCTGGCCGGACGTCGCCCGCGACGACCGTCCGGGACCCGCCAGGATGATCGATGCCTGCGCCGTTCAGATCCCCGAGAAGCTCGCGCCCGAGCCGCCGGATCCGCAGATGGGCGGCGAAGGGAAAACGGTTCAAGTGACGTACTGGCGCGCCGATTGGCAGGCTTCGGTCGACGGCCGCGGAGATACGATTCGCGATCTCTATCCGAACGCCTCGATCGATCACTATCCGTTTGAGGCCCAGTCGCTGGAGAAAGGCTCAGCGGCGCAGCAGGAGATGCAGAAGCTCTACGCGCCCGCGCGTGCGCTCGGCAATGTGCGCAGCGGTCCCAGAGAAAAGCCGGTGGAGGACCTGATCGCCGCCGGACCGGGCACGCTGTCACCGGGGCCATCGCTGGACGCGCAGGGTAAAGGCAGCTACGGCAAGGAAGGCTGGTCTGTGGTGATCAGCCGCCGGCTGCCGGAAGGCCTGAATCCAGGACAGCGGACGCAGATCGCATTCGCGGTCTGGCAAGGGTCGGAACAGGAGTCCGGTGCGCGCAAAATGCGGACCGGCTGGATTCCGCTGATGCGGCGGGGGGAATGATGACCAGATTGGTAGAAGCTGCGGAATGGCGCCTGTTGGCGCTGCTGTTCGAGTGTCCGGCTCCAGGTTGGGAGACGCAGATAGCAGCGCTCGCCCGTGAAACCGAAGACCCCGTGTTACGCCAGGCAGCCGATGCAGCGGTGATCGAAGCGAGTGAGGGAACCTACCATTCCCTTTTCGGTCCCGGCGGACCCGCTCCGGGACGCGAAGCCAGCTACCTGAGCGGCGTGCAACTCGGCTACCTGATCTCCGAACTGACGGCATACTACAACGCGTTCGCCTTTACGCCACGCGGGTCCGAACCGCCGGACCAGGTGCCGGTGGAGATCAATTTCATTGCGTACCTCAAGCTGAAAGAAGCCTACGCGGAGTCCCGCGGCGAGGCGGAACACGCTGCGGTCGTATCGGACGCCGTTCGTTCGTTCATCGCCGACCACTTGTCGACGATCGCCCAGCCGTTGGCAGCGGCCCTCGAAATGGTCGCGCCGTCATACCTCGTCAGTGCCGGACAAGCCCTGCTCAAGCGCACCGGGCCACCCCGGACCGGCACGGGAGCGCCGGGCCTGCCGCTGGACGACGATGAGGCCGAGGTGACGTGCGGCGACGTGTCCACCGGACCGGAGACACTGGTTCAGTTGCGTTAGCTCGACGGTCCTGAAGCTCGCACCGGCGTCGTACAATCAGGGTTAGAGGCGCGAACATGCAGAGGCAGTTTGACGTAGTGATTGAACGCGACGAAGAGGGTTTCTACGTGGCGTCCGTCCCCCGGTTGCCTGGGTGTCACACGCAGGCGCGCTCGCTGGATGACGTGATGCTGCGTATTCGAGAGGCCATCGAGCTTTGCCTCGATGTCGAGGGCGTGCCTCAAGGGGATCTCGAGTTCGTCGGCATTCAGCGAATTACTATCGCTGCATGAACCGCGCACCGCGCGTCACAGGGGCGCAACTCGTTTCGGCACTTGCTGGCTCAGGATTCCGAGTAGTTCGAATCCGAGGAAGCCACCACTTCTTGCAGCATCAGGACGGGAGAAGAACGGTAGTGCCAGTTCATGCCTCTGAGACAATCGGTCCAGGACTGCTATTGAAGATCGCACGGGACTGCAAGATGACCTCCCGGCAGATGGCCGATCTTCTTCGCACCTGATCAGGATCAGAGTTTCGTTGGCCGCCGCCTCAATGACTGCCCCCGAACCCCGGGCTCGTGACCGGAATCTCCTTGCGCTTCTCGGCGTAGCCCGCAACCGACTCCCGGATGGCCGACGCATTGCCCAGCAGGAGAAACTGCAGCGCGTCGCTCGAATAGTACTTCCTGACGATCCGGTTCGCGTCCTCCACCGTGACCGCATCGACCCGCGCAAAGAAGTCATCGACCTCGTCGCGCCCGAGGCCATAGAGTTCCATCTCGGCGAGCAGTCCCGCAAGCTGATCGGCCGTTTCGAGCCGTTCGGTTGGGTACGAGCCCTTGATATACGCCTTGGTCGACGCAAGCTGTTCTTCGTTCACACCGTTCTTCCGCAGTTTCCCAAGCACATCGAGCGCAAGGTCCACAGCCTGCTTCGTCGCGTCGGTGCGCGTAAACGTGTACATGCTGATCGCACCCGGCAGGCGGTTCAGGTCGAGCACGGAGCGAGCGCCGTAGGTCAGGCCCGAATCCACACGCAACGCATCGTTGAGTAGTGACGTAAAGCGCCCGCCGAACAAGGCGTTGACGAGCTGCGCCGGAACCCGGTCCGGCGAGGTCCGCGCCAGACCGGGCTGGCCGATCAGGAAATACGTCTGCGTCGCGTCGGGCTTGTCGATCAGCCAGAGCGTGGGCTCTTTCGCCGCGGGAATCGGGGGCGCCTCGCGCCACCGGTACGCCTCACCCGCCGGCAGCCCTCCGAACGTCTTGCGGAGCAATGTCCGGAAGGCGCCGGAATCGAAATCCCCGGCCGCCGTCACGATCAGGTTGCGTCCCGTATAGAGCTTCTTGTGATGCGCAACCACATCCGCGCGGCTCACCTTCGCGAGGCTGATCTCATCGCCGCGCGGCGGCCGCCCATACGGATGCTCCGGGCCGTAGAACAACGAGCGGAAGTACAACTGCGCCGCCTGCCCCGGCTGATCCTTGAGCGACCGGACTTCGTCGGCCGCCTGCTCGACCGCCTTGCGCACCTCCTCTTCGGCGAAGGCCGGACGCGCCACCGCGTCGGCGAGCAAGCCGAGCGCGGCTTCAGCGTCCTTCGAAAGAAATTCGAGCCGCAGCACGATCGCCTGCGGCTGCGTGCCGGCTGAATAGGCCGCACCCAGGTAATCCAAGGCCTCGGCGAACTCGTCCGCCGTACGCGATCCGCTGCCGCGGCGCAGCAGTTCCGCCGTCAGCGCGGACAGCCCGGCCTGTCCCGCCGGGTCGGCTTCCGAGCCGCCGCGCAGGGTCACCTGCACGGCGATCAGCGGCGTGTCGCGGCGCGGCATCAAACAAACGGTGACGCCGTTCGGCAGCGTCTCCTTCTCAAACGGGGGCAAGGTAACGGCGAGTGCCATGGGAGCAAGGGTCAGCAGCGCGGCGGCCGTCTTCATTCCGACTCCTTCGCAGCCGCGGCTTCGGGAATCAGTGTGGCAATCGTTCTCTTCTTCGGATCCAGGTAGCGGCGCGCCGCTTCCCGCACGGATTCGGCGCTCACGGAAGCGATGGCTTCACCCGCCTGCGCGAGGGTTTCGTAGCCGCCGTGAAATACTTCGTACTGTCCGAGGAGGTTGGCCTTTCCGGCGATGGTCTTCTGTTGCCGGTATAACTGCACCAGCAGTTGGTTCTTCGCCTTTTCCAGCTCGCGTGCGTCCGCCAGGTCCTTGCGCATCGCGTCGATCTCTTCGAACAGCGCCTCCTCCGCCTTGGCGGGATCCACTCCGCTGGTCACTTCGAGATAGAACACAAGCTGTCCCGGGTCGAGCGACTTGCCGGCGTAGGCGGAGACATCGAGCGCCAGACGGTCGCGGTCCACCAGCCTGCGGTACAGCCGCGAACTGCGGCCACGCGTCAGCAGCGCCGTGAGCACTTCAAGCGTCGTCCGGTCCGCATCGGCCGAGCGAGGGACGTGGTAGCTCACCATCAGCAGCGGCAACTGCGCCGCCTTCCTGATCTCGACGCGGCGTTCGCCCAACTGCTCCGGTTCCACGGTCCGCACGGCGGGCGGCGGCTCCTGCCGCTCAATGCCTCCGAAATACTGCTTCGCCAGCTCTTCCACTTCGCGACGCGAGACATCGCCCGACACGACCATCACGCAGTTGTTCGGCGCATAGCCGATGCGGTAATGGTGCCGAAGATCGTCGATGGTCCACGCTTCGATGTCCGAAGCCCACCCGATCACCGGCCAGCCGTACGGATGCGCGAGAAACGCCGCGGCGTCAAGCTGTTCTTCAAGCAACCCGAAGTTGTCGTTGTCGACGCGCTGCCGGCGCTCGGAATACACCACGCCCCGTTCGGACTCCACCATCTTCGGATCGAGGTCGAGGTGCACCATCCGGTCCGACTCCATGTCCATGATCAGTTCGAGCGCCGAGCGCGGAAACCAGTCGGTGTACACCGTGACGTCGCGCGACGTATACGCGTTGTTGCTGCCGCCGTTGGCCTCCATGACGATGTCGAACTGCTTCGGCCCGTACTTCTTCGCGCCGTTGAACATCATGTGCTCGAAGAAGTGCGAGATCCCGGTCACTCCCGGACGCTCATCGCGCGAGCCGATCTTGAAGAACAGGTAGAGGGCGACGTTGGGGATATCGCGGTCCTCGTGGACGAGTACCTTCATCCCGTTGTCGAGCGTGAACGTTTGAACAGCAAGGGGTTGAGCGTGGGCCATGGCGGCGGTAACAAGCAGGCTGGCAAGCCGCATATTCGATCATCGCATGGCCGGGATATACTTGAAGGCCTCATGACGACCGCCGTTCAGGCCCCGCCGACACGGGTGCGGAATCGCGTGCTGGCGATGGGGTTCTTCGCCGCGGTGATCACGTACCTGGACCGCGTCTGCATCTCCGCGGCGGCGCCCGCCATGACCGCGGAACTTGGCCTGACGCAGGTGCAGATGGGCTACGTGTTCGCGTCGTTCGCCCTGGCGTACGCGATCTTCGAAGTTCCCGCGGGCCTCGTCGGTGACCGCATCGGACAGCGCAAAGTGATGACGCGGATTGTCGGGGGCTGGTCGGTGTTCACGGCGCTCACCGGCATGGTGACAGCGTACTGGCAGCTTCTGGCGACGCGGTTCGTCTTCGGCGCCGCCGAAGCCGGCGCGTTCCCCACGCTCGCCCGCGCCCTTGCGCGCTGGTTCCCAGTCACTGAGAGAGCCCGCGCCAACGGCGTCCTGTGGACCGGTGCGCGCCTCGGCGGATCGCTGGCGCCCCCGATTGCGGCGGTGTTGGTGGCGCGCCTCGGCTGGCGGGAGACGTTCATCCTGTTCGGAGTGGTAGGCGTCGTGTGGTGCGTCTGGTTCTGGCGCTCCTTCCGCGACGACCCGGCGGAGCATCCGGATGTGAACGCAGCCGAACTGTCGCACATCCGGTCCGGAATGCCGGCTCCGAAGCCACGACAGCGCGAATCCGCGCCCTGGGGCCGCATCCTCGGCAGCGGGACGCTGTGGGCGCTGTTCGCCATGTACTTCTGCTCGGCCTACGGCTTCTACTTTTTCGTGACCTGGCTGCCGACCTTCCTCATGCGCGAACACGGCATGACGCTGGAGCGTTCGGGCCTGATGGCCGCACTTCCGCTGGGAGCGGGCGCTCTCGGCTGCCTCGCCGGCGGCGTCCTGGCCGACTGGCTGGCCAAACGCACCGGGAGCGTGAAGTGGTCGCGCCGCGGAATGGGGGTGTGCAGTTTCTTCCTGGCGGCGGCGGGATTCGGCCTGGCGTCCCTGTCGGGGAGCCCCGTCACGGCGGTGCTCTGCCTCGCGGTGGCGAGCGGCGCGCATGATCTGGCTTTGCCGGTCGCGTGGGCGACTGTGACCGATGTCGGAGGCCGCTTCGGCGGAACCACCAGCGGCTTCATGAACACTGCGTCGAGCTTGTCGGCGATGCTTTCGTCGGTCTCGGCCGCCTGGCTCGCGGCCGCGTTCGGCTCGTTCGATGCGATGCTGGCGGTGGCCAGCGGCGTCTACGTGGTGGGAGGGTTACTCTGGCTGCTCATCGACCCCACCCGCCCGATCGCCGAGGACACGTAGCGGCGGCGATCCGAATCAACGCTCCCTGAGAAGCAGTGTGACAAGAAGGCGGCCGAGACGGAATCCACCTTCGCGAGAGTACCGGTGCGTGTCCACCTCGTCGAACCGGCAACGCCCCAGACAGGCCGCGGTCCGCAGCGGGCGCTACCATGGTGGTGATGATCGTTGTGGCTGCGATCGCGGCCGCGGTGGCGGCGCTGACGCATCTGGCACCGTTTCCCGGGCTGCTGGAAGTGGGCTACCGCAAAGACTCCTTGTGGAAAGCCGATGGCAATGCCCGCGTCGTCTACCTCACCTTCGATGACGGCCCGAATCCTACCGCAACCCCCGCCCTGCTCGACACTCTGAAGGCTAAAGGGGTCCAGGCAACCTTCTTCGTTATTCCCGCCCACGTCACGCCGGAGACCGCGCCGTTATTGATCCGGATGCGCGACGAGGGACACGCCGTCGCCCAGCACACCGGAGCGCGCTGGCTCTTCCTGCTGCCACCGGGGGCGATGGCCCGCCGCCTCGACCGCGACGCGGACCACGTCGAGAAACTGACCGGTTTCCGGCCCAGCCGCATCTTCCGTCCGCACGCCGGCTGGCGGAGCGTCGCGATGCTTGAGGGACTGAAACGCCGCGGATACCGCATGGCGGGCTGGTCCTGGATGAGTTGGGACTGGTACTGGTTCAAAGCCCGCACGGGCGAGCGCGTGGCGCGGCAGGTCGCCGGGCACGCTTCGCCGGGCCAGATCGTCGTGATCCACGACGGCCATCATGCCAACCCCAGGGCGGACCGCCAGTATGCCGTGGACGCCGCCGCGTTGCTCATCGATACGCTGCGGGCGAAGGGCTATGGCTTCGCCACGTTGCCCGACGCGCCGTAGTCGCGCGCGCATTGTTCGCTCCAGCGCAGCAACTGGCGGCGCATGACGTCCGCCACGGCGGGGCGGCTCCCGGCCAGGTTGATCCGCTCGCGCGGGTCCGCGAGCACGTCGTACAGCATCTCGCCTTCGGCGGTTCCATCGGTCAACAGTTTATAGCGATTCTCAATCAGGGCCAGCCGGGGAGAACCCCGCGTCTGGCGGCGGTCGCCCTGCGTCTCGAAGGCAAGCGACGAGGGGCGCTGGCGCATCTTCCCGTCGAGAAGGGGCAGGAGGCTGATGCCGTCGAGAGGTCCCGCCGGCTGCGCGCGGCGCCCCATGGCTTCCACGAGAGTCGGGAACACATCCGATGTCGAACAGACCATGTTCGTCACCGCCGGACGCGTCACGCGCGACGGCCATTCGAGAATCGCCGGGACCCGGATCCCGCCTTCGAACAGGCTTCGCTTGCGGCCCCGGAACGGTCCCGCCGAACCCGGGGACCGCGGTCCGATCGCATCGCCCTCGGGCCCGTTATCGCTCGAAAACCAGACCAGCGTGTTGCCCGCAACGCCCAGTTCCCGCAGCGTGCGCCGCAGCCGTCCGATCTGCTCGTCCATCGCGGTAATCGCGCCGTAGTAATGCTGCGCTTTCTCCGGCTCGGCGGCGTACATCCGCCGGTGTTCGGGCCCGGCCAGGACGGGCTCGTGCGGGCTATGGAACCAGATGACCGCGAGGAACGGCCGTTTCGCCGCGGCGGCCGCCTCGATAAACGGGATCGCGCGATCCATCAGGACGCGCGAGTCGTCGCCCGCAAGGTCCGCCGTGGCGCGCCGTCCGTCCTCGTAATAGGGGCCGTCTCCCTCGACCGTATCCGGGTTGTACGTCGGGACTTTCTTCTCGGTGGAGAACCAGCGGTCGAAGCCATGGCGGCCAGGGGTGGGGATCAGTTCGCCGTTCCTCTTGTCGACCCCGAGGTGCCACTTCCCGAAATGTCCGGTGGTATAGCCAGCGGCCTGTGCGACCTCGGCAATGGTCACTTCCGACTCCCGGAGCGACTCGTCACGCGAGACGCCGTGCCCCAGCGCCCAGGTGATCCCGTAGCGGAACGGGTGGCGTCCGGTGAGGCAACTGCCGCGGGTGGGCGAGCAGACCGGAGCGGCGGCATAGAAGCGGTCGAACCGCAGCCCGGCGGCCGCCATCGCGTCGAGGTGCGGGGTCTTCAGAACGGGATGCCCGTTGTAGCCAGTGTCGCCCCACCCTTGATCGTCAGAGAGCAGCAGGACAATGTTGGGCGGCGCCGCTGCCTGCGCCAGCGCCGGAGCCAGGGCGAAGAATGCGCGGCGCGTCAGGACGCTACCGGTTCGGCAACCGGCGCTTCCACCTTGTACTTGCATTCAGTGTTCGGACACTGCCAGAACGTTCCGGCCTTCAGCCACTTCTCCACCAGGTACGCTCCGCCGCACTGCGGGCACGGCTCGCCCACCGGCTTACCCCAGGAGACGAACTCACATTCCGGATAGCGGTTGCAGCCGTAGAACGTCTTGCCGCGCTTGGACCGCCGCTCAATGATCTCGCCCTTCCCGCAGGACGGGCAGCTCATCCCGATCGTCTTCTGTTTCACGTACTTACAGGCAGGGTAGTTGCTGCACGCAACGAATTCCCCGAACCGGCCATGCTTTTGCACCAGGTTGCTCGCGCACTGCGGGCACTTCTCTTCGAGCGCGACGTCGGCCTTCTTCTGCGGGCCTCCGATGGGCTTGGTCGTTTTGCAGTCCGGATAACCCGTACAGGCGAAGAACTGGCCGAAACGGCCTTTTTTGAGCACCATCGGACGGCCGCAGTTTTCGCAGTACTCCTCGGCGCCCTGCTCGGCGAACCCGGAGCCGTTGGCCCCGGTTTCCACCGCGATCTCCCGCGTGTAACTGCACTCCGGGTACCCGGTGCAGGCGATGAAGCTGCCGTGTTTGCCCCACTTGATCACCAGCGGACGGCTGCACTTTTCGCAGTTCAGGCCGGTCGGCTTCTCCATCCGCTTGATGTCGGTCATGTGCTCGGCGGCGTGCCGCAAGTCCTTATCGAACTTGTCGTAAAAGTCCGCCATGGCCATGCGCCAGTCGAGCTTGCCGTCCTCGATCTCGTCGAGTTCTTCCTCCATCCGCGCCGTGTAATTGACGTCGAAGATGTCGTCGAAGCTTTCGAGCAGCAGGTCCGTCACGACCATGCCCAGCTCGCTGGGAATGAAGCGGCCACCTTCCTTGGTGACGTACTCGCGATCCTGGATCGTGGACAGGATCGAGGCGTACGTCGAGGGCCGGCCCACGCCGTCGGCCTCGAGTTCCTTGACCAGCGACGCTTCGGTAAATCGCGGCGGCGGCTCGGTGAAGTGCTGCTCCGGAACCAGCGCCTTGAAGCGCAGGACTTCGCCTTCAGAGACCGCCGGCAGGCGGTGCTTCAACTCCTCGTCCTCTTCGTCCTTCTGGTCCTTGCCCTCTTCGTAGACCTTGAGGAAGCCGTCGAATTTGGGGACAGACCCGGTTTCGCGGAACAGGTATTCGATGCCGTCGCGGCCGGTCGCCACCGTCTCGATGGTTGTTTGATCGAACAGCGCCGGATTCATCTGCGACGCCACAAAGCGCCGCCAGATCAGCCGGTAGAGCTTCAACTCGTCTTCCGCCAGATACTTTTCAACGGCTTCGGGGGTATGCTCCATCGAGGTCGGACGGATGGCTTCATGGGCATCCTGCGCATCCTTCTTCGATTTGTAAAGGTTCGGCGTCTTCGGCAGGTACTGCGGTCCGTACTGATCCGTGACGAACTGGCGCACTTCCGTCAGCGCCTCCTCGGAGACACGGGTCGAATCCGTACGCATGTACGTGATGAGGCCGACCGGTCCCTCTTTGCCCATCTCGACGCCTTCATAGAGGCGCTGCGCCAGCATCATGGTCCGCTTCACGCTGAAGCGGAGCTTGCGGGCAGACTCCTGCTGCAGGGTCGACGTGATGAAGGGCGCGACCGGATTGCGCTTCTTCTCTTTCGTGACGACCGATCGGACGACATATTCGGCGCCTTCCAACTGCGCGAGCAGCTCATCGACCGTCTTCTGGTCGGGAAGCGCCGGTGTCTCCCCGCCCCGCTTGGCCAGCTTGGCGCGGATCAGCGGCGGCTTGGCGGCGTGCAGCTCCGCTTCGATCGACCAGTACTCTTCCTTCTGGAAGGCCCGGATCTCCCGTTCCCGCTCCACGATCAGCCGCAGCGCCACGCTCTGGACCCGCCCGGCCGACAGACCCCGCCGGACCTTGTCCCAAAGGAGGGGGGAGATCTTGTAACCGACCAGCCGGTCGAGCACGCGCCGGGCTTGCTGCGCTTCCACCAGGTTCACGTTCACGGCCCGCGGATCGTCGAACGCTTTGCGGATCGCGTTAGCGGTGATTTCGTTGAACATCACCCGTAGAATCTGCGGTTTACCGTCTTTTCCGACTCCCTGAAGCTCTTCCTGGAGGTGATAGCAGATGGCTTCGCCCTCGCGGTCCGGGTCAGCCGCGAGATAGATGGCGTCGACGCCCTTGGCCGCCTGCTTCAGCTCCTGGATGAGCTTCTTCTTACCCTCGATGATTTCGTAGCGCGGCGCGAATCCTCCGTCCACGTCGACAGCCAAATCCTTCTTTGGCAAGTCTTTGACGTGGCCCAGCGAGGCCTTCACGACAAACTGCTTCCCGAGGTACTTGTTGATGGTCTTCGCCTTGGCGGGCGACTCCACGATTACGAGCGACTTCGCCACGGTTCTCACTCTAGCAGAAAATTCCGAGGACCCCTCAACGGCCCCGAGTCTTGTGATGCTCCTGCCCTATCCTTGGGATTCATCTAGACCGACGCCGGGACCACATACGGCGGCCGGTAATCTCGGGACAGCATCCGGTTCGCTCCCTCGTCGTCGACAAAGCGCCGGGTGGCCGGATCGATGGTCAGGCGGCGCTGGAGGCGGTAGCTGATGTTGGCCAGGTGGCACAGATCGGCCGCGGCGACGCCGATCTCGATGTCCGCTGTCAGGGATTTGTTATCGCGCTTGCGGACCGCGTCGAGGAAGTTGGCCATGTGCGGCTTGGGATCCCAGACGGACGGCTCTTCGTGTTTCCCCTGGGCCACGACTTCCCGGGAGTCGCCTTTGTAGGCCGTGTAGCCGGTCGGATGCACGATCATGAAGCCTTCGCTGCCATAGAAGATGTTGCCGGTGACGCTGGCGCCGCCCATCGGGATCCCCGCCTCCGAGCCGGTCGGCAGGTTGCGGACCTCGAATACGATCTGCTTTTCGCCGTATTCAAAGGTTGCGGTTTGGGTGTTCGGCGTTTCCTGGTCGTCCTGCCAGATGTACTTGCCGCCGGTGGAGGAGACGGCCGTCGGGAACGCGTATTCGCCGAGGCCCCAGTTGCAGATGTCCATTTCGTGGACGCCCTGGTTGCCGATATCGCCGTTGCCGGTGTCCCAGAACCAGTGCCAGTTGTAGGCGAACCGGTTCTGTGAATAGGCCCGCATCGGCGCCGGGCCCAGGAACAGATCCCAGTCGAGGCCGGGAGGTACGGGGACGACCGGCGTCCGGCCGATCGACTGCCGGCGGCGGTAGCAGAGACCGCGCGCCATGTACGCCTGCCCGATGACCCCTTCGTGCAGCAGCTTCATCGCCTTCTGCTTGTGCGCGATCGTGCGGCTTTGCGACCCGACCTGCACCATACGCTTGTACTTGCGCGCCGCGGCGACCATTTGCCGCCCTTCGAACACGTTGTGGCTGGCGGGCTTTTCGATGTAGACGTCCTTGCCGGCCTGGCATGCCCAGATCGTGGAAAGCGCGTGCCAGTGATTCGGGGTGGCGATCGAGACGGCGTCGATGTCCTTCGAGTCGAACAGTTCGCGCATGTCGCGGTACCCTTTTGCCTCGCCGCCCGACGCCTTGCGGACCATCGCCTGGGCCCGTTCGAGCGCTTCCTGGTTGACGTCGCACAGGGAGGCGATGCGGCACTGCTGGATGGCGGAGTACTGCTCGATGTGGTTCCGCCCCCGACCGCCCAGGCCGACGATGGCAAGGTTGACGCGGTCATTGGCGCCGAGGATCGGGCGGGCCGCGGTGGCGACGGCGGCGGCGACCGCGCCGATGGCGTGGCGGCGGGTCGGATGCTGGTGCGCGTTCATAAATGTCACTATGCCATACCCCAGGGGCCGGCGGAATGTACAATGTCCGGATGATGCGCCGGGCTGCCGCTTGCTTCCTGTTTCTTGCCGCCGGGGTGGCGGCGGGCCAAACCTACGACCTCGTGCTGCGGGGCGGCCGGGTGATGGACCCGGAAAGCGGCCTCGACGCCGTGCGCGATGTGGGGATTTCCGGCGGAGTGATCCGCGCCGTCAGTCCCGGACGCCTGGAGGGCAAGACAGTCGCCGACGTGTCCGGGCTGGTTGTGGCTCCCGGCTTCATCGACCTGCACCGCCATGGCCAGGACCCGCTGACGTACCGGCTGCAGGCACTCGACGGGGTCACCAGCGGACTGGAACTGGAGATCGGCACCGATGACGTAGCCGGCTGGTACGCCGCGCGGGAGGGCAAGACTCTCGTGAACTTCGGCACGTCGGTCGGCCATCCGCCCATCCGGCGCGCGGTGACGGGCGACACCGGCCGGCGCGAAGCGACGCCCGAGGAGATCGCCGAGATCGGACGCCGTCTGGACGAGGGCTTGCGCCTCGGCGCCCCGACCGCGGGGTTCGGCCTTGCGTACACGCCCGCCGCCTCGCGGCTGGAGATCATGGAGATGTACCGGATCGTGGCGCGCCATGGCGCCGTCGGGCACGTCCACATGCGCTCGGCGGCCGGGGGCGGCTCGCCGGTCGAAGCGTTGCAGGAGATGATCGCCGTCGCGGCGGTCACCGGGGCGTCCGTGCAGGTGGTGCACATCAACTCGACCGCGCTCAAGTACACCCGCGAGATGCTGGAGATGATCGAAGGCGCGCGCGCCCGCGGCCTCGACATCACGACCGAAGCGTATCCCTACACCGCCGGGTCCACCAGCATCCAGGCGGCTCTGTTCGATACGTGGATCGACAAGCCCGAGAGCGAGTACCGGAAGCTGATGTGGACCGCGACGGGCGAGCGTCTGACGCGGGAAACGTTTCTCAAATACCGCAAGACCGGCGGGCGGGTGATCGTCTTCACCAACACCGAAGACATGGTGGATGCGGCGATTGAGCACCCGCTCACGATGATCGCCAGCGACGGGGTGGGCTATCAGGACGGCACCGGCCATCCGCGGTCGGCGGGATGCTATGCGCGCATCCTCGGGCACTATGTCCGCGGGAAGAAGAGCCTGACGCTGATGGAAGCGCTCCGCAAGATGACGCTGGCCCCGGCGCGCCGCCTGGAGCACCGTGTCCCGGGGATGCGCGACAAGGGCCGCATCCGTCCCGGCGCCGACGCGGATATCACGATCTTCGACGCCGCGACCGTGATCGACCGGTCCACGTATGAGAAGCCGGCCGAACCGTCGGCAGGGATCCGGCACGTGCTGGTGAACGGCACGTTCGTAGTGCGCGACGCCAGGATTGTCGACGGCGCGGCCCCCGGCCGCCCGATCCGGGCGCCGATTCTGACACGTTAGAGGACGCCCAGCGCTTCGAGCGCCCGCCGCGTCACCGAGATTCTGGCGGGAAGGAACGCATCGTCAAGGGCGCCTCCGGTCTCGAGGCGGGTGGCGAAGATGGTCACGCCGGAAGGACGTTCCACCCAGCCGACCCACCAGCCGGCCTGATCCTGACCCGGCGGCACGGCCCAACCGGTCTTCGCCCGGATGACGGGACCGGAGGTGCGTTCGCCAGCCATGATGTCCTTGACCGCAGCCATGGCAGCCGCCGAGAACGGCAGATCCCCACGGTACAGCCGCGCCAGAAACTCGACTTGCTCGCGGGCGGAAATGCGCAGACCGCCGGCCAGCCAGAACTGGTCGATGCCGCCGGAGATGTCGCGGTTGCCGTATCCCACGGCGTCGACAAAGCGCTGCATCCGATCGGCGCCGATGCGCCGGGCCAGCGCCTGGTAGTGCGGGACCGCCGAAACCTGGAATGCGGTCCGCAGGTCGAGGTTCCGGTTCCACTCGCTGCGCTTGCGTGCGACGCCATCCCACGGGAGGACGCTCTCCGCGCCGGTTACGATGCCGGTTTCGAGCGCGATCAGGGAGTTCAGGATCTTGAAGGTGGAGGCGGGCAACACGCGTTTGTCAGCGTGCTCCGCGTGCCCCGCCTGCCAGGTGTTCCGCTGGGGATCATAGAGCACGATGGTCCCGGCGAAACCGGCGTCGTCGAGCGCCTGCCGGGCCGCCGGCAACTCGGCGATGGGGGGCTGGGCATTGGCGCTGAGGCCCAGCGCGCCGGCGAGGAACAGAATCCTGATCATGCGTTTTCATGATATCGAGACCGGGGCGGGAGCAGGCATGGTTACTGTTGCGATCCACCGGCTTTGAGTGGACAGGGTTCCGTTGCCCGCCGCCGAAGGGAACCGATTGATGGGTCTCCGTTCATCTCAACGTTTGAGCGCCAACGACTTTGCCGAGAGCACGGTCGAAGGTGCCGAGGGGCGTGTGTCCGGCTTTGCGGGCGACCTCCAACATGAGGCAGTCAGAGAAGCCGGTTTTCGGTTGCCGCCGGAACTGCCGCACCGCGGCCTCGACCACTTCGGCGTCTTGAACACTCAGATGTTCGTGGTTCAAGAGCATTTCGATGGCGGTCGCGATGGCGGCGGAGTCGCGCTCGTAGACCGACTCCAGCACCCACGCGGCCTCGGCAACCGCCAGGTACGGCACCCAGGCGCCGCCCGCCACATAGGCTTCGGCGACGGCCACCTGCTTGGGATCATCCCGGGCGATGAGCCGGACCAGCACGTTGGTGTCAACGGCGCGCATCACGCCGTTTCACCGTCGCCCGGATGCCGGCCTTCATCTCCTCAAAGCTGCGCCGTGCCGGGGGGATCGGGAACAGCGCCCGGTAGATGTCCTCGGACGAATAGCGACCGGCCCTGCGAACGACGACCCGGCCTCCATCGTCGTCCCATTCGAGGACCGACCCGGGCCCCACGCCGAGGCGCTGTCGGACCTTCGCCGGAACGGAGACCTGTCCTTGAACGGTCATCTTCGAATGCGCAAGTGCCACCATTTCAGATTACCACGGTAATGAAGGCGGGTCAGACGAGCAGGCACTTCAAGCTGCCCGGCGCATGGTGCGCCTGATCTCCAGGAACGCTTTCAGCCGCGGGGTGAGGCGCGGGGCGCGGCGGCGGGTGTTGTGGCAGCGCGTGCAGGTCGCGGGCCGGGGGCTGGATTCTTCGGCAATTGGGTTCGTTTTCGCAATTTCGGGAGTGCGCGCCGGCACTTCGGCGCCCGGCGGCTCGGGTTCGGCGACCGAAATGGGTTCGTTTTCGCACTTTTGTTGTGGCGGCATCTCGCGGCGCAGCAAGCGGAGGGAGCGGGCGATCTGGCGCTCGACGATGGCGGCGTGCTTCTGGAGACGCTCCAGAAGCCGGCTGCCGGAGGCGTCCCCGGTCCAGGTTTCGGCCAGGACGCGGCCGGCGATCTCGTCGTGCTCGGCGGGGTCGTCGGGGGAGAGGCTGATTGCCCCAGAAGTTCTGGCACGCCTCGTTGATTTGTGTTTGCGCGATGGCGCACTCCATGCGCGCGATGCGCTGAGACAACCACAACTGCCGGGCGTAGCCGGTGACGAGGATCTCCTGGTACGCGGATTGCGGCTGAAAACCGTCGAGCAGGCCATCGAGGAGGGCCTGGAATTCGGCGGGGTCCTCGACGCCGGTGAGGACGAGATGCCGGGAGAAGAGTCCGGTGACCCCAGCATTGCGCGACGACGCGGCCTTACCTTCAGGGGTCGGGGGACCAGTGGAATGCTGCGCGTTGCGGCGGTTGGCCGCGATCTGCTTCTCGGTCGCCATAGGGGGAGTCCTTTCCCCTTCAGGATGGCAAGCGGGGTCAAGCGGATGGGGGCGGGGCGTGGGGGGACATCGCGTGTTTTGTGTCGGTTAGAGAATTCTGGAAAGCTGTGACCGAGGTTGGGACTGGCGTTTCAGTGGGGCGGCATCCCGGAACAGGAGACGCCATGCCACCACTTGAGTGCATTCCGTACGTTTCTCGAACCGTTTGGCGCCTCCCTGAGCATGCGGGTGCTGGCCGAGTTTCCGTCGCGCCACCTTCGAGTGTCTCGCAGATTCCGCCCGCCACGTTCGCCAACGCCTGAGCGCGCGACGTTCAAGCGGCCCGGCGCATGGTGCGCCGGATCTCCAGGAACGCTTTCAGCCGTGGCGTCAGGCGCGGGGCGCGGCGGCAGGTGTTGTGGCGGCGCGTGCAGGTCGCGGGCCGGGGGCTGGATTCTTCGGCAATTGGGTTCGTTTTCGCAATTTCGGGAGTGCGCGCCGGCGCTTCTGGCGCCCGGCGGCTCGGGTTCGGCGCTCGAAATGGGTTCGTTTTCGCACTTTTGTCGTAGCGGCATCTCCTGGCGCAGCATGCGGAGGGAACGGGCGATCTGGCGCTCGACGATGGCGGCGTGCTTCTGGAGCCGCTCCAGGATCCGGCTGCCGGAGGCGTCTTCGGTCCAGGTTTCGGCCAGGACACGGCTGGCGATCTCGTCGTGCTCGGCGGGGTCGTCGGGGAGCGGTTGGGGTCCCCAGAATTTCTGCCAAGCCTCGTCGATCTGCGACTGGGCGACCGCGAATTCCATACGGGCGATGCGCTGGCTCAGCCACAACTGCCGGGCGTAGCGGGTGACGAGGATTTGCTGATGGGCGGTTTGCGGCTGGAAGTCCTCCAACAGGCCGTCAAGGAGCGCCTTGAATTCGGCCGGGTCTTCGACGCCGGTCAGGACGAGATGCCGGGAGAAGAGTCCGGCGACGGCGGCATTGCGCGACGACGCGGCCTTGCCTTCAGGGGTGCGCGGACCAGTGGAATGCTGCGCGTTACGGCGGTTGGCCGCGATCTGCGTTTCGGTTGCCATGGGGGAGTCCTTTCGCTTTCAGGATGGCAGGGCGGGTCAAGCGAACGGGCGTGTCTGCTTCGGGGAGAGTTTTTATTTTGTTGATGTTAGAGGATTTCTTGAACGTGTGATCGTCAGTCAGGTCCGGAGCGCTCTTCCCTCATGGCAGCGGGTCGATCCGGATCAGCGGCTGAAGTCCACAGGCGCGCAGCCACTGAGCCCGAAGGTCCTCCCGGTGCAGAGAGTCTCGAAAGCGATCCGCGCCGCTTGATGACGATGCCGTAGGTGAGGCTGATTCAGGCATTGACCGGTGGCAGGATCGCGCGGGCCTCCCCAGACGCCCGCTCCGTGTGCCGCTCGCGCATTGCTTCGACAGCGGTACGCTAAGAGTATGCGCAACGAGTTTACGGCGATTGTCGAACAGGATGGCCCATGGCACATTGCGTATTGTGCTGAAGTCCCTGGAGCGAACGGTCAGGGCGCAACGCGCGAAGAGTGCCTCGAGAATCTCAAGGAGGCGATCGCTTTGATCCTGGCGCACCGGCGCGAGGAATCGTTCCGCTCTTTGCCTCCCGAGGCTCACCAAGAGCTCGTTGTGGTCGGATGAAGCGCGAGGCGTTGCTACGGCACCTCCGACGCTGCGGTTGTGTCGTTCGAAGGGAAGGCAAGGAGCACTCCCTTTGGGAGAACCCGCAAACGGGGCACGCCGAAGCGGTTCCCAGGCACGTCGAAATTTCCAATCTCTTGGCCAAGAGGATTTGCCGCAAGCTTTCTGTTGACGATCCTCCGGGTTAGCAGGGTACCGGGAGGGTCGAGATGAATCCGGGCGGTGCGGGGCTGGAGCCGCCGCCGGATTGGCTCGCTGCCGGTGACTGGGCAGGCCCCTCCGCGTCCGAGAGGAGATCCACTTCCGAGATGCGGCTGACCTGGAGGTGCGCCGGACCACGCGCGATAAGGCTTGTCGGGACACCGGATTTCGTCACGAACCTGGGGGTGAAGCTGGAGTGGAGCGTGCCGCAGCGGAAGCGAAGATCGGATTGCACTGAGCGCGCCCGCGCTGGGGCGGGGCGGGTTGCGCGGGCGGGATCACGTGGTATGAGATGTATTCATACACGCAGTCCGGGCGCATGGCCGAAGCGCCCTGCCCGATTACTTTTCGACGAAAGTCATCATTTTCCCCTCTTTCAAGACAGGACGCTGGCAACGGACGCAATACCGCTTCCTTAACGGTCGCGGCTCGGAGCCCCGGTTCGGCGCTTCCCGAGATGTAAACGAACCAGCAAGGTCGTGGCATTTTTCCCCAAGCGGCCAGTGCGTGCCGCGAACGCTGCACCGTGTAACGCAATCCAGGACTCTAAGGGGTTCAGCGTAGTCGGATTCCGATTTGCGTTCGACAACGCTCATGCGCGTAAGCCAAAGAAACGGCAGATCCGGATTGTTCCGGAATCGGAACAGGCCTGGACTCAATACGATCAAGAGGTTGGAAAACAAGGCGGCTGTAAACTCCTCATTCCACATACCTTCCGAAAGCAGCCACAATCCAGTGCGACAGAGTTGCTGGAACCGAACGGAACAGACGCCGCCAAGCGGATTGGCGAAGAGGCTATGGCCTCTGGAATGAATTCCTTAGCAACACGTAACCGGACGGCAGCCAATGCCGTTCCGAAACCTGGGAATGTTTCGGTCTCTCGATCCAGGCACCCGGGTAAATCCCCTAGGCGCTCTACTCACCTGAGAACATGCACGGGAGAGCTATAGTTGCCTTGTTTCCTGGAACATGGGGCCTTTTCCTCGCAATGATCAGTTTTTTTGCTTGATTCCGAGACGGAACCAGATTACGCTGAGGCATCCGGTGGATCAACCGGATGGAATCTTCAGCCATTAGGTCGTTGGAGGGCTTGCCTCGATGCGTTTCTTTTGCGCGTTTTTGCTGATGTGTGTGTCGTTTCCGGCTGTCGCTCAAGTCGCGGCGGCCACACCGAGCGCCGCCTCCCGAAGCAAAGTTCCGCTCCGGCACCGTCATGAACGGCTTCTGGTGGTAGTCCCCATGGTTGGACAGGGGACCGCCGAAGACCCGCGACGCCCGGCGTTCGTTCCGGCCCCACCGCGGCCGGGCGATGCCGTGGCGGAGCGCACGGACCTGGCGGGGATTCTCGGATTTACGGCCATCGTGAGCGACGACGGGCGGTTCGCCCTGGTGGAGTTCGTCGCGGAAGACCCGGAGGCGTTCCGGGCGATCCGGACGGATGCGCGCGTGGTGAAGGCCTTCGAGGTCGGCAAGGCGAGGCGCGAGGACATCGAAACCGAGTTCCGCAAACACCGGAAGGATTTCGAGCTCGACCGCATGGGGGTGAGCCTGCCATGACAAACCGGCGCATCTTTCGCCCTCTTGCGGCAGCCGCCCTGCTCCTCCCGGGCGTTCTGCTGGCCGCGTATTCGTACTACTACGTAGACAACTTCGGCGGCGGGATCAATACAAACGATTGGTTCCACAACGGCTCCGCCACTATCTACTGGCCGAATGGACTCCAGGGCACCGGCACGCTGGTTTCGAAGGCGGCCGTGCCGGATGGCACCGACGAGTATGAGATCAACACAACGCTCTACCCGCAGGCATCCGAGGCGCGGCATGGTTCCACCACCTGCACCGGGCCAGCAACAACGCCGAGGTGCAGACCAGCACGGGCCAGTACTTGCTGGTGTCGCTCCAGACAGTCGTGGGGGTGAACGGGTGCTCCGGCACGCTCGCGGCGTACCGGAAAGACGGCGGCGGTCTGTGGCTGCTGGGATCGACCGTGGCGATGTGCGGTGAGGAGATGACGATGCGATCGTTCACCCTGAACCAGGGCGGGACGGTCCACCTAATCGTGTACATCAACGACCAATACTCGCTCCACGTCACGACGAGTTCCATGCCCGGAGGCAAGCCGGGCGTCGCGGTCGGAGGAGTGTGGGGGACGGCCAGGATGCACATGGCCCGGCTCGGACCCAAGGACCGCATCGCCCCCAACGCCGTGGGCGCCGGGAACATGTACACGGGCGAGTTCCCCACACAGATCGATCTGCAGTGGACGCCGCCGCCCGACGATGTCAACGGCATCGGGACGTGGAGCTACAAGATCTACAGGGATGGGGTGGAGGTGGGGCACACCTCAGAACCGTTCTTCAGCTTCCAAGGACTCTCGCCGGGCGTGACGTATCAGCTCAACGTGGTGCCGATCGACTGGCACCACAACTGGGGAGGCGGTTCGCTCATTCTGAGGACGACTCCGGTGACGCCGTTCAGCCCGCAGTTCAAGACCCTCCCGGCACGGAGCGGAATCCGGCCGACCGGGGCCTATTGGGGCGCCGGCGGCGAGCAAATCGACATGCTGAGCGGCAATCTGAACTTCACCTTGCCGATCGTGACGGCGCAGGCGCGGGGAGGGTGGTCGAAGACCTTCGCGCTGTCCTACAACTCCCAGGTGTGGCGGAAGGCGCGACGGATCGTTTTTTGTCATGGGATCCCTTGCGGCATCCACCGAACCGGACGCCGGCACACGGTATCCGACGCTGATCCAGGATACGAATGGGAACCAGATCCGGGTGCGTTATCATCCCGGTAAGTGGGTGGCGCTGGAGAACACCTCGGCGCGCATCAAGGAGATCGAAGACGTGCGGGCGCAACAGGGATTCGGGGGCGTGTGGCGCAGCTACACGTTCACCTACAACGCAGATCCGACGCCGCACCTGACCCAGATCCAGTCCACGATATCGAGCGGGGAGAACTATACATTCGCGTACTCGGGGCCAAACCTTCGATCACCGTTCTCACCAGTCCCCTATGGAACGACGACGCTGCTGAACTCGGTGACGAGCCAGACGGGGCTCGCGCACGCGTTCCTCTATACGGCGGCGACGGGCGAGCTGACGCGGGTGACGCTGCCGTTCGGGGGGCAGTTGCGGTGGGACTACCGGTCGTTCACCTTCGGCGGGAACCGTACCATTCGCGAAGTGCAGACGCGCTATTTGCGGCCGTCGGCCGGGGCGAGGAACTGACGTATCCGTTCGTCCGTTCCGATGGAGACGACGCCGTCCCCAGTCGCGCACCTGGACCGTGATCGACGATCCGTCCGGGCCGCAAGCGGTGTGGTACTTCCACACGACGCTCGACTGGCGCAAAGGACTGCTGTCCTCGAGCGAAGCAGGCGGCCGGGTGGGCGCCGGGTCTGCAATTCCTCGCATGGGTGGACGCAGAACAGCCACCAGGATCCTACATGGCTCCAGTCTTGTGACCATCGGCATCCGGCACGCTGCAGCAGAAGCAGTCCAAGACCGGAACAGGACGAGGACGGGCGGGAACGGGCGCTGACCAAGGTGAATGACTGGGGGAACCTGGTCGACGCCGACGCGGACCTACTACTACGCGTACATTTCGAGACGATTCCGACACGTGCGCAGATGTCGAAACCGGGCTGACGAGGGCGGGAGTCTGGCAAGGGCGGCTCGCACATCGCGCTGGTGGCGTACTTCTATGATAAATTGCTACCCGGATGTCCCTGTTTCCGCGGCACCCTACCGAAGTATCTGAACGCGGACCGCGGCAGCACGACTCGAGGTCGGCACAGGGTTCAGCTACCGGGGCAATGCGACCAAGACGGCGACGCCGCCGACGGACGGTGTACCCTGGGTTATGACATCGCGGGGACGTGATCCGGAGTCGAAGACGCCACGGCTCAGGTGGTGACCGAGACCACCGGCCTAGACGAACTATTCGGTGCCCGCCCGGATGACGGCGAACGGCGACGCGACGAGGACTCGGTGGTGTCAACGGGAACCTGGAAGGGCGCACGTTCCGGACCCGAACCGGGTGGGACGGGTCGATGAGCTACGATTTCTCTGGGGGCGGCCCGGCGGAAAGCCACCCGCACGACGGTGCCGGGGTACGGCAGACGGGTTCAGCCACAGCTCCTCGCCGATGGACGGTGACCGGACCTCGCGGGGCCGTTGGACGAAGCCGACCTCGACGGGTGGGACGGATGACAAGGTGGAACAGGGCGAGGGCGGTACGACGAAGTCGATTGTGGAGACGGAGTACGTGGTGTGCGCGTGCTCGCCGGTGGGGAAGGTGTGGCGGGTATCGCAGCCGCGGGCGCCTGGGGGCACGGTGTACTGGACGACGTACACGTATGATGAGCTGGGGCGGGTGTTGACTGTGGCGCTGCCGGCCGGGGACGGCACGACGACCCGCGAGCTATCGGGAACGAGACCACCGTGACGGACCCGGCGGGAAGTGGAAAAGGCACGTGACCGATGTTTGGGCACCCGGGTGAAGGTCGCGGAGCCGAACCCGGCCGGCGGGAATGTCTGACGACCTACTCCTACGACGTGCGACAGTTAACGCAAGTGCGATGCCGCGTCCGCGAGGCACAGGTGCGAGTTCAGGTTCAACACGACCACGGGGCGGCTGGCAGTCGGTGGAGAACCCGGAGAGCGGGACGACGAGCTATACGTACAAGCAACAACCTGGTGGCGCGAAGACGGACGCCAAGGGGCAGCAGGTGCAGTACAGCTACGACGGCCACCAGAGGCTGGTGCAAGTGCGGCGGTACGCGGGCGGGTCGGAGCGGCTGTGCGAGCGGGTCGATTTCTCCTACGACACCAACCCGTACGACGGCGGGTATACGGCGCATGGCTGGGGCCGGCGGACGGCGGCGCGGTGGGGCGGCACGGGTTGCGTCGGCGGGATCACGGGGTATGAGATGGTTTTCTCCGTACACGCAGTCCGGGCGGATGACCTAAGCGCCGGCTGCGGCTG
>JADJWL010000028.1 GCA_016716385.1 Bryobacterales bacterium
GATGTTCGTGGTTCAAGAGCATTTCGATGGCGGTCGCGATGGCGGCGGAGTCGCGCTCGTAGACCGACTCAACACCACGCGGCCTCGGCAGCCACCAGGTACAGCACAGGCGCCGCCCGCCATAGGCTTCGGCGACGGCCACCTGCCCAGGATCATCCCGGGCGATGAAGCCGGACCAACGTTGGTGTCAACGGCGCGCATCACGCCGTTTCACCGTCGCCCGGATGCCGGCCTTCATCTCCTCAAAGCTGCGACGCCGTGCCGGGGATCGAACAGCGCCCGGTAGATATCCTCCGGACAAATAGCGACCGGCCCTGCGAACGACGACCCGGCCTCCATCGTCGTCCCATTCGAGGACCGACCCGGGCCCCACGCCGAGGCGCTGTCGGACCTTCGCCGGACGGAGACCTGTCCTTCGAACGGTCATCTTCGAATGCGCAAGTGCCTCCATTTCAGATTACCACGGTAATGAAGGCGGGTCAGACGAGCAGGCACTTCAAGCGGCCCGGCGCATGGTGCGCCTGATTTCCAGGAACGCTTTCAGCCGTGGGGTGAGACGCAGGGCGCGGCCGTGGATGTTGTGGCAGCGGGTGCAGGCTGCCGGTCGGAGGGCTGGGTTCGACGGAAATTGGCTCCGTTTTCGCAATTTCAGGAGCGGGCGCCGGCACTTCGGCGCACGGTGGCTCGGGTTCGGCGACCGAAATGGGTTCGTTTCGCACTTTTTGTTGTGGCGGCATCTCGCGGCGCAACAAGCGGAGAGACAGGCGATCTCGCGCTCGACGATGGCGGCGTGCTTCTGGGACGCTCAAGCGCTGCCAGAGCGTCGGTCAGGTTTCGGCCAGGACGCGAAGCCAGCGATCGTCGTGCTCGGCGGGGTCGTCGGGGAGAGCTGATTGCCCCAGAAGTTCTGGCACGCCTCGTTGATTTGTGTTTGCGCGATGGCGCACTCCATGCGCGCGATGCGCTGAGACAACCACAGCTGCCGGGCGTAGCCGGTGGCGAGATCCTCCTGGTGCGCGGATTGCGGCTGAAAACCGTCAGGCAGGCCATCGAGGAGGGCCTGGAATTCGGCCGGAGTCCTCGACGCCAGTGAGGACGAGATGCCGGGAGAAGGTCCGGTGACCCCAGCATTGCGACGACGCGGCCTTGCCTTCAGGGGTCGAAGGGGACCAGTGGAATGCTGCGCGTTGCGGCGGTTGCCGCGATCTGCTTCTCGGTCGCCATAGAGTCCTTTCCCTTCAGGATGGCAAGCGGGGTCAAGCGGATGGGGCGGGGCGTGGGGGGACATCGCGTGTTTTGTGTCGGTTAGAGAATTCTGGAAGCTGTGACCGAGGTTGGGACTGGCGTTTCAGTGGGGCGGCATCCCGGAACAGGAGACACGCCACCACCACTGGAGGAGTGCATTCCGTACGTTTCTCGAACCGTTTGGCGCCTCCTGAGCATGCGGGTGCTGGCCGAGTTTCCGTCGCGCCACCTTCGGGTGTCTCGCAGATTCCGCCCGCCACGTTCGCCAACGCCTGAGCGCGCGACGTTCAAGCGGCCCGGCGCATGGTGCGCCGGATCTCCAGGAACGCTTTCAGCCGTGGCGTCAGGCGCGGGGCGCGGCGGCGGGTGTTGTGGCAACGCGTGCAGGTCGCGGGCCGGGGGCTGGATTCTTCGGCAATTGGGTTCGTTTTCGCAATTTCGGGAGTGCGCGCCGGCGCTTCGGCGCCCGGCGGCTCGGGTTCGGCGCTCGAAATGGGTTCGTTTTCATGCTGGCTCAGCCACAACTGCCGGGCGTAGCGGGTGACGGTTTGCTGATGGGCGGTTTGCGGCTGGAAGTCCTCCAACAGGCCGTCAAGGGCGCCTTGAATTCAGCCGGGTCTTCGACGCCGGTCAGGACGAGATGCCGGGAAGAGTCCGGCGACGCTGGCGGCATTGCGCGACGACGCGGCCTTGCCTTCAGGGGTGCGCGGACCAGTGGAATGCTGCGCGTTGCGGCAGTTGGCCGCGATCTGCGTTTCGGTTGCCATGGGGAGTCCTTTCGCTTTCAGGATGGCAGGGCGGGTCAAGCGAACAGGCGTGTCTGCTTCGGGGAGAGTTTTATTTTGTTGATGTTAGGAAGTTTCTTGAACGTGTGATCGTCAGTCAGGTCAGGCGCTCTTCCCTCATGGCAGCGGGTCGATCCGGATCAGCGGCTGAAGTCCACAGGCGCGCAGCCACTGAGCCCGAAGGTCCTCCCGGTGCAGAGAGTCTCGAAAGCGATCCGCGCCGCTTGATGGCGATGCCGTAGATGCGGCTGATTCAGGCATTGACCGGTGGCAGGATCGCGCGGGCCTCCCCAGACGCCCGCTCCATAGCCGCTCGCGCACTGCTTCGACAGCGGTACGCTAAGAGTATGCGCAACGAGTTTACGGCGATTGTCGAACAGGATGGCCCATGGCACATTGCGTATTGTGCTGAAGTCCCTGGAGCGAACGGTCAGGGCGCAACGCGCGAAGAGTGCCTCGAGAATCTCAAGGAGGCGATCGCTTTGATCCTGGCGCACCGGCGCGAGGAATCGTTCCGCTCTTTGCCTCGAGGCTCGCAAAAGCTCGTTTGTGGTCCGGATGAAGCGCGAGGGCGTTGCTGGCACCTCCGACGCTGCGGTTGTGTCGTTCGAAGGGAAGGCAAAGGCACTCCCTTTGGGAGAACCCGCAAACAGAGGGCACGCCGAAGCGGTTCCCAGGCACGTCGAAATTTCCAATCTCTTGGCCAAGAGGGATTTGCCGCAAGCTTTCTGTTGACGATCCTCCGGGTTAGCAGGGTACCGGGAGGTCGACATGAATCCGCTCCGCGCGGGGCTGGGGCCGCCGCCGGATTGGCTCGCTGCCGGTGACTGGGCAGGCCCCTCCGCGTCCGAGAGGAGATCCACTTCCGAGATGCGGCTGACCTGGAGTGCGCCGGACCACGCGCGATAAGGCTTGTCAGGACACGGATTTCATCACGAACCTGGGAATGAAGCTGGAGTGGAGCGTGCCGCAGCGGAAGCGAAGATCGGATTGCACTGAGCGCGCCCGCGCTGGGGCGGGGCGGGTTGCGTGGGCGGGATCACGTGGTATGAGATGTACTCATACACGCAGGCGGGGCTCATGACCGAAGCGCCCTGCCCGATTACTTTTCGACGAAAGTCATCATTTTCTCCTCTTTCAAGACAGGAGACTGGCAACGGACGCAATACCGCTTCCTTAACGGTCGCGGCTCGGAGCCCCGGTTCGGCGCTTCCCGAGATGTAAACGAACCAGCATGGTTGTGGCATTTTTCCCCAATCGGCCAGTGCGTGCCGCGAACGCTGCACCGTGTAACGCAATCCAGGACTCTAAGGGTTCAGCGTAGTCGGATTCCGATTTGCGTTCGACAACGCTCATGCGCGTAAGCCAAAGAAACGGCAGATCCGGATTGTTCCGGAATCGGAACAGGCCTGGACTCAATACGATCAGAGGTTAGAAAACAAGGCGGCTGTAAACTCCTCATTCCACATACCTTCCGAAAGCAGCCCCAATCAGTGCGACAGCCTCACTGGAACCGAACGGCGCAGACGCCGCCAAGCGGATTGGCGAAGAGCCTATGGCCTCTGAAATGAATTCCTTAGCAACGCGTAACCGGACGGCAGCCAAGGCCGTTCCGAAGCCTGGGAATGTTTCGGTCTCTCGATCCAGGCACCCGGGTAAATCCCCTAGACGCTCTACTCACCTGAGAACATGCACGGGAGAGCTATAGTTGCCTTGTTTCCTGGAACATGGGGCCTTTTCCTCGCAATGATCAGTTTTTTTGCTTGATTCCGAGACGGAACCAGATTACGCTGAGGCATCCGGTGGATCAACCGGATGGAATATTCAGCCATTAGGTCGTTGGAGGGCTTGCCTCGATGCGTTTCTTTTGCGCGTTTTTGCTGATGTGTGTGTCGTTTCCGGCTGTCGCTCAAGTCGCGGCGGCCACACCGAGCGCCGCCTCCCGAAGCAAAGTTCCGCTCCGGCACCGTCATGAACGGCTTCTGGTGGTAGTCCCCATGGTTGGACAGGGGACCGCCGAAGACCCGCGACGCCCGGCGTTCGTTCCGGCCCCACCGCGGCCGGGCGATGCCGTGGCGGGCTGCCTGGTTTGGCGGGGATTCTCGGATTTACGGCCATCGTGAGCGACGACGGGCAGTTCGCCCTGGTGGAGTTCGTCGCGGAAGACCCGGAGGCGTTCCGGGCGATCCGGACGGATGCGCGCGTGGTGAAGGCCTTCGAGGTCGGCAAGGCGAGGCGCGAGGACATCGAAACCGAGTTCCGCAAACACCGGAAGGATTTCAGCTCGACCGCATGGGAGTGAGCCTGCCATGGCAAACCGGCGCATCTTTCGCCCTCTTGCGGCAGCCGCCCTGCTCTCCCGGGCGTTCTGCTGGCCGCGTATTCCCGTACTACTACGTAGACAACTTCGGCGGCGGGATCAATACAAACGATTGGTTCCACAACGGCTCCGCCACTATCTACTGGCCGAATGGACTCCAGGGCACCGGCACGCTGGTTTCGAAGGCGGCCGTGCCGGATGGCACCGACGAGTATGAGATCAACACAACGCTCTACCCGCAGGCATCCGGAGGCGCGGCATGGTTCTACCACCTGCACCGGGCCAGCAACAACGCCGAGGTGCAGACCAGCACGGGCCAGTACTTGCTGGTGTCGCTCCAGACAGTCGTGGGGGTGAACGGGTGCTCCGGCACGCTCGCGGCGTACCGGAAAGACGGCGGCGGTCTGTGGCTGCTGGGATCGACCGTGGCGATGTGCGGTGAGGAGATGACGATGCGATCGTTCACCCTGAACCAGGGCGGGACGGTCCACCTGATCGTGTATATCAACGACCAATACTCGCTCCACGTCACGACGAGTTCCATGCCCGGAGGCAAGCCGGGTGTCGCGGTGGGAGGAGTGTGGGGGACGGCCAGGATGCACATGGCCCGGCTCGGACTCAAGGACCGCATCGCCCCAACGCCGTGGGCGCCGGGAACATGTACCCGGGCGAGTTCCCACACAGATCGATCTGCAGTGGACGCCGCCGCCCGACGATATCAACGGCATCGGGACGTGGAGCTACAAGATCTACGGGGATGGGGTGGGTGGGGCACACCTCAGAACCGTTCTTCAGCTTCAAGGACTCTCGCCGGGCGTGACGTATCAGCTCAACGTGGTGCCGATCGACTGGCACCACAACTGAGAAGGCAGTTCGCTCATTCTGGGACGACTCGGTGACGCCGTTCAGCCCCGCAGTTCAAGACCCTCCCGGCACGGGCGGAATCCGGCCGACCGGGGGCCTATTGGGGCGCCGGCGGCGGCAAATCGACATGCTGAGCGGCAATCTGAACTTCACCTTGCCGATCGTGGCGCAGGCGCGGGGAGGGTGGTCGAAGACCTTCGCGCTGTCCTACAACTCCCAGGTGTGGCGGAAGGACAGCGGGGGCACCTGGCTGATGGGCGCGGATGTGGGCTACGGGTTCGGCTGGCGGCTGATGGCGGGCGCGATCACGCCATACTATTCGAACGCGTGGACGCTCTCGAAGTACGTCTATACGGACGCCACCGGGGCCGAGTACGATCTCGACGACCAGTTCCAGACGGGGTTCTGGCGATCGCGGCAATCGGACTACGTGGTGTATGAGCCGTCCACCCGGAAGCTCTACTTCCGCGACGGATCGTTTTTTGTCATGGGATCCCTTGCGGCATCCACCGAACCGGACGCCGGCACACGGTATCCGACGCTGATCCAGGATACGAACGGGAACCAGATCCGGGTGCGTTATCATCCCGGTAAGTGGGTGGCGCTGGAGAACACCTCGGCGCGCATCAAGGAGATCGAAGACGTGCGGGCGCAACAGGGATTCGGGGGCGTGTGGCGCAGCTACACGTTCACCTACAACGCAGATCCGACGCCGCACCTGACCCAGATCCAGTCCACGATATCGAGCGGGGAGAACTATACATTCGCGTACTCGGGGGGCCAAACCCTTCAGTCACCGTTCTCGCCGCCGGACCCCTATGGAACGACGACGCTGCTGAACTCGGTGACGAGCCAGACGGGGCTCGCGCACGCGTTCCTCTATACGGCGGCGACGGGCGAGCTGACGCGGGTGACGCTGCCGTTCGGGGGGCAGTTGCGGTGGGACTACCGGTCGTTCACCTTCGGCGGGAACCGTACCATTCGCGAAGTGCAGACGCGCTATTTGCGGCCGTCGGCCGGGGCGAGCGAACTGACGTATCCGTTCGTCCGTTCGGATGGCGACGACGCCGTCGCCCAGTCGCGCACCTGGACCGTGATCGACGATCCGTCCGGGCCGCAAGCGGTGTGGTACTTCCACACGACGCTCGACTGGCGCCGGGGACTGCTGTCGCTGAGCGAGAAGCGGCCGGCCGGGTGGGCGCCGGGTCTGCAATTCCTCTCGTACGGGTGGACGCAGAACAGCCACCAGAACCCGTACATCTCCAGCCTCGTGACGACGCTGCATCCGGGCACGCCGCAGCAGAAGCAGTCCAAGATCGAACAGGACGAGGACGGGCACGGCAACGTGACGCTGACCAAGGTGTACGACTGGGGCAACCTTTCGACGCCGATGCGCACCTACTACTACGAGTACATCTACGACACGAACTACACGTGGCGGCAGATCCGCAACCGGCTGACGAGGGCGGGCGTCTACAATGGCGCGCAGAACATCGTGCTGGTGGAGAACTTCTACGATTGCTATCTCGGCGTCTCCTGCGGCGGCGGGGACCTGCTCAAGCACGTGAGCGGCCTGCGGCAGCACGATACGCAGCGGTTCGGCACGGGGTTCATCTACCGGGGCAACGTGACCAAGACGGTGACGCCGGGACGCACGGTGTACACGGGCTACGACATCGGCGGGAACGCGATCCGGCGCTGGGACGGCCTCGGCCACGAGGTGACCGCGACCACCGAAGCCTACACGAATCATTCCGTGCCCTCTCGGCTGACGGCGAACGGCGCGTACGAGGACACGGTGGGCTACACGTCGTGGCTGGCGTTCGCCTCGCACCAGACGCCGAACCTGGCGACGCGGCAGATGAGCTACGATTTCTTCGGGCGTCCCGCGACCGCCACCGGCTACGACGGCGCCACCACCACGTTCAGCTACACCACCTCGCCGCCCACGCAGACCGCGACCCTCGCCGGGCGCTGGACCAAGACCACGCTCGACGGGCTCGGGCGCACGGTCAAGGTCGAACGCGGCGACGGCGGCGGGACGAAGTCGATTGTCGATACCGAGTATGCGGCCTGCGCGTGCTCGCCGGTGGGCAAGGTGAAGCGGGTGTCGCAGCCCTATGCGCCGGGCGGGCCGGTCTATTGGACCACCTATACGTACGATGCCCTCGGGCGCACGATGTCGGTGGCGCTGCCGGGCGGCGACGGCACCACGACCATGAGCTACGTCGGCAACGAGACCACCGCGACCGATCCGGCGGGCAAGTGGAAACGGCAGGTGACCGACGCGGCCGGCAACCTGGTGAAGGTCGTGGAGCCGAACCCGGCGGGCGGCGCGAACGTCGAGACGAACTACTCCTACGACGTGCTGGACAGGTTAACGCAGGTGTCGATGCCGCGGTCCGGAGTGACACAGGTGCGGACGTTCAGCTTCAACAGCACGACGCAGCGGCTGCAGTCGGTGGCCAACCCGGAGAGCGGGACGACGAGCTACACGTACAACACCGACGGGACCGTGGCGTCGAAGACGGACGCCAAGGGGCAGCAGGTGCAGTACAGCTACGACGGCCACCAGAGGCTGGTGCAGGTGCGGCGGTACGCGGGCGGGTCCGAGCGGCTGTGCGAGCGGGTGGACTTCTCCTACGACACCAATCCGTACGACGGCGGGCATACGGCGCATGGCTGGGGCCGGCGGACAGCCGCCAAGTGGGGCGGCGCGGGTTGCGTGGGCGGGATCACTTGGTATGAGATGTATTCGTACACGCAGTCCGGGCGCATGACCAAGCGCCGGCTGCGGCTGGGCTTTCGCCTGGCGTGATCGCGCGACCTCGACACCACCGCCAGCTACGACACGCAGGGCAGACTCACGACAGCGGCCTACCCGCTCACCGGCGAGCAACACACCTACGAGTTCGACACGATGGGGCGTCCGCAGAAGCTGCGGGACCAGTCGTGGACGTATCTCGTGTGGGACACGGCGTACGGCGCGGCCGACCAGATGCTGACGCTCGCCACGCCGCAGTGGACGGAAACGCGGCAGTACAACGCGCGTTTGCAGTTGACGCGCATCCAGCAGGGGTCGGGGTTTCACCTGGAGTACCGGTATGCGGCGTCGGGCAACAACGGGCGGGTGACGCAGCAGAAGGACTGGGTGTCGGGCGAGGAGATCAACTACTCGTATGACGTCTGGAACAGGCTGTCGGCGGCGCAGACGACGGGTCCGGAGTGGGGGCAGGCGTTCACGTTTGACGGCTTCGGGAACCGGCTGTCGCAGACGGTGACGAAGGGGTCGGCGCCGCAGCAGTTTCCTCAGCTACAACGGGCTGACGAACCGGATTTCGGACTGGCAGTACACCTACGACGCCAACGGGAACCTGACGGCGATGCCTTCGATGTGGGGCATGACGTATGACGTCGAGAACCGGTTGACGGCGGCCAACGGGGAGGAGTACGGCTACGCGCCGGATAGCCGGCGGGTCTACAAGAAGCAGACCGACAGGACCGAGTGGGTGTACTTTGCGGCGTGACGGGGCAGCGGTTGGGGACTTACCGCTTGAACCGGACGCCGCCGACGGCTGGAGGCGGTCCAGCAGGGCGGTATTTCGCGGGGCGGCGGCTGAAGCAGGAGAACCGGATCGGGTCGGTGAACGGGAAGTATTGGCCGTACGGGGAGCGGTACGGAGGCGGCCCGTGGAACGACGAAGCGTTCGCGACGTACTACCGGGACAGCGGCACGGGGCTGGATTACGCGGACCAGCGGTATTACGGCAGCACGATGGGGCGGTTTCTGACGGCGGATCCGTACCACGGCTTCGGAGGACCAGCCGACCCGCAGTCATGGAATCGCTACTCGTATGTGAGGAACGATCCGATCAATCGCATCGATCCGGATGGTCTGCAGGATGTCGTCGCAGATGTCGGAACGATACTTCGGATCACGGTGACCGGTCAATCTTGCCCTCCTGGCATGCGGATGGATGCAGGCGGGTCATGCAGAGACGAGAACCTTTTGGCGGATGCCTGGGGTGACTTGCTACGGATAATGGGCAGAGGTGGCCCTGATCCATTTCGGCTTGAACTGATGCCCGACGGAGCTTTCTCTATCCCTATGCACATTCCGGCAACAACCTGAGGCATCATCCGGTCAATCGGCCCGATTCGCCCAGGAGCCACGAGGCCACCTGGCCATCTTCGGCCCGGGTCAGGGGACGAGGTCCTTCGGAGACATCCAGAACTGGCGGCGCCTGCATCAGGGCCTTGACATCGCCGGTGTCCCAGGGGAGCAGGTCGCAGGGTACTCATGGCGCCAGGACGGTAATCCGTGCGGGAGCTCGTAGCCAGTCGTAACTGGTGATTGATATCGGTACGGACTCCTGGATCGGACGCCCATCTTTATCTAAGATGAAGAACACGGGTCCGAATCGGGTTCACAAGCAGATGGTGGACTTGGTACGCTTGGGCAAACTGGGAACGCGGCTGGTCAACCCTCAAGTGAGGCGCACCTGCACTTTGAGGTGCGCTATCAAGGTGCGCCGGTCAGCCCTGCGGTGTTCCTGAACACACCATGTCCGTGGTGGACGCCATCAGGATGGATAACGGTGGTTGTCCACCTTGGTTTTATCCTCGGTGGCGCTCGCCCAACAAGGTGGGATGCAAGCCGTTCAGCAGCTCGGATGGCCAAGCGTATCGGGGTGTTGTGGTTGGGGAAGCCATCGGAAGATGTCATCAGACACCTGGGCCAGCAGAGCCGAACCGGATTCCTACGTCCTCAAGCGAGAGAGCGGTGTACTGCGCGCATCCGCCGACGAGACATATCGGTTGGGACGACTGGAAGACCAGGACTGTACGTGAGATTAATGCTTTCCGCATTGCGAATCTCGATCTCAAAGGCGATCGTCACTTCTACGGTGACGGAGTTTCTGGGCCAATATTTTCGCCGGTGCCTTGACATCGGAGGCGAAGTCCGCTCTTCGAATCGCCGAATGGCAGTTGTCCTCGAGTACCGCGAACGGGAATCTTTCTTTTTATCGAGGAACCGCGTTCGAAGTCCGAGATGCCACAGAACCACCTGGGGGCAGTTCGTCACAATGGGACTCCGCCAACTGCCTCGGTATTCCGATGTCCGGTACTGAGTGCGTCGTCAGCCGGCCGCACACAAACCATTAAGTCGCCCGAGTGAACTGCGATCGAAGGCCCGCCAGGGACACGCCGCAGTCGCCGATATGCCGTTCAAGTGGCCGCCGAAGCGGCGTCGCGAAGCGGCGTCAGGCACGTGATCCAAGACCTGGTCCACGCCGGGACCGCACGGTGTACCGGAATGACGACATCGGCGGGAACGCGATCCGGCGCTGGGACGGGCTGGGCCACGAGGTGACCGCGACGACCGAGGCGTATACGAACCACTCGATGCCCTCGCGGCTGACGGCGAACGGGGCGTACGAGGACACGGTGGGCTACACGTCGTGGCTGGCGTTCGCCCTCGCACCAGAGACGCCGAACCTGGCGACGCGGCAGATGAGCTACGATTTCTTCGGGCGTCCCGCCACCGCCACCGGCTACGACGGCGCCACCACCACGTTCAGCTACACCATCTCGCCGCCCACGCAGACCGCGACGCTGGCCGGGCGCTGGACCAAGACCACGCTCGACGGGCTCGGACGCACGGTCAAGGTCGAACGCGGCGACGGCGGCGGGACGAAGTCGATTGTCGATACCGAGTACGCGGCGTGCGCGTGCTCGCCAGTGGGCAAGGTGAAGCGGGTGTCGCAGCCCTATGCGCCGGGCGGGCCGGTCTATTGGACCA
>JADJWL010000029.1 GCA_016716385.1 Bryobacterales bacterium
AGTTGGCTGAGCGATCTCTCGGAACTCCACAGTTAGAACAGAGAAAGACTTCGGCATCAACTGCAACTGCAGTGGAGAGGCCACAGTAGGTACAGGATGACAACTCGATAGATGCTTTGCGATCTTCACCTAGGACAATCAGTATTCGGCATCTGGGGCATAAGCTACGTCGGTGGACAGAATAGATCGTGTGGCGATTTCGGCATCTCGGACAGACTATGACCCTACCCGTTTGCACGATGCGATGAAGAAGGAATCCCAAACAGATGGCAAACGCGACAACTGTGAGACCGCGGAACAGATATCGACCGACGATCGGATAGGTCCCAACCAACTCATGAATTGCACCAATAAGAAGAGCAAGGCCGAGAAAGCCACAGGTAACTCCCTGGCGCGATCCGGACATTATAACGGCAAAAGTGACTGCTGCAACGAGCGCTAGAGTGGCCTGCCACCACCACAACCATACTACTAATCCAACTGCGAAGGCAACGCACAGCGCAAAGGCGGCTGTTCGGACTTGGCGACCTTTGAGGCGGTTCAGCTGCCTGTCCTTCGCGAGGTTGGAGATCAAGCTCGCAGTCTGCGATTTCGGCATCGTTCACTCACCAGCGCCACTTTATCATTCACAAACGCGTCTTCATGATCGCCGCGTAGACTTACGGACATCCCAACGACCGGCGGACCTGACGAATCGAGTCGTTGGCTTGCCGGATCGGTTCGTCCACCTCGGGAATCGGCAAGACTTGCAACGGCCGGCAGAGTTCGGCGAAGAGGATCCGCGCCGTCTGCTTGTGACCACGGTCGCGAGTCAAGCGGGCCGTTGTCATATCCACACGCGCGCCTGCTTTAATCAGTTGCTTGACGACCGTGGTATGTCCAACTATCGCAGCACTGCTCAGGGCAGTCATCCGCCCTCCGCTGTTGGGGTCTGCGCCAGCTTTCAGGAGAATGTCGACCATGTCCGAATTGCCTGCCTGAGCGGCGAAATCCAAAGGCCGGATTCCGCCACCCGAGCCGCTACCCGAAACCGCATCGGGGTTAGCTCCATGGGCCAACAAGAGTTTCACCGATCCTGATTGACGGCCAATCACCGCAAAATGTAGGGGGGTGGACCCATCCGCGAGCGCAAAGTCGACCAGCAACCCGCGATCAAGGAACGCTTTCAGTATCTCTATCGAACCCCCGCCGGCAGCCAAGTGCAATGGCGACACTTGGACCTTGTGGGAGAGCTCGTTATGTCTCTTGGCGTCAAATCCTTTTTCCAACTCCGCTAGGCATCGCGTCACCTCGCCACGGTCGGCGCATTCCAGAAGAATTGTCAGATCGGCCGCTCGTCTGGCGCAGGCCAGTGCAAGCGCGAGGCCGCCGATCAGGACAGTGAACGAGAACGCTCTAATCATGACTACTTCCTCCTCTTGGGATCTGCCGTGGTCTTCGCTCCCGCAGCGATCAATTCCCGCACAACGGAATGGTGACCTCGAAGGCTGGCGAGTGTAATTGGCGAGAAGCTCCCACTGGTCTTGGCGTTCACATCGGCGCCGTTTTGTGCAAGGATGCGAACGCCCAGGGGGTGACCTTCTCCGGCGGCTGCGGCTACCGCGGAGAAACCCGAGTCCACTGTCGCATTCACGTCCGCGCCGATGGCGATCATATCCAGTACCGCGCTGGCGTTTCCGCGGGCCGCTTCCCGGACAAGGGCGTCGTTGATTGCCTTCAAATCTTCTGGCCCCAGTGATCCGGGGCCAGCTTCGCGGCATCCCGCCAGGTCTGATCGGAAGCTGGCTGGCATTGTTGATACGGCAGGCTTGGGCGAGGAGAGACGGCTTCTGGGTTTGGTTAAAGTGGCCACCACGTCCGCAAGTCCGCTCTCCCGAGCCAAATCGAGGGCCGTGAGTCCACCGATTTTGAAGCTCAGGTCGGCGCCCGCAGCCACTAGAAGTGCAACGATCTGTGGGTGGTTCGAGATCGTTGCCAGGACTAAGGGTGAGAAATCGTGTGTTACTTGGCGCTGGTTCACATCGGCACCTTTACCGAGAAACACTTGGACAACATCGGTCAAGCCGAGCCACGCCCCATAGTGAAGCGGAGCCGTCGCGGTGCAGTCGCGTTGATTCGGGTCCGCTCCGTGGTCGAGCAAGAGTTTCATATCTTCGGTTGAGCGCCTCCTCACAGCCAAGCCGAGATGAGTCGCTCCATGCCTGTTTCGTTCCGCAACCGGAAAGCCGCGCGAAAGGAGCAAACCCGCCAGCTGCAAGTGCCCTTCTGTGAGAGCGTGTTCGAGTGCTGTCCAGCCGTTGTGGTCTTCGTCGCGCAAGTTCGCCCCAGCGTTGAGCAGAATCTCGGTAGCAGCCAAGTGGCCCTTATGACAGGCCGCTAAGAGCGGGGTCAAGCCAGCTTCGGATTCCTGGTAGCTGACGCTGGCGCCTTGGTCAAGCAGCGACACGATCTTATCGTTCTCACCGCCAAAGGCGGCAGCGAGCAGACGGCGCCCCAAGAGATCAGGAGACGAAGGCGCCTGACTGAGCAGAGCCGGTGGCACGGGCGAATTGAGGGCTGGAGGCACCAAAGAGGGCGGAGGTGTCAGACATTGGTGGTAAACAGCTTCGGCGGCCGTCCATTCGCTTCGAGTGATGCTGAATTTTCTGCTCATCCGTGAGTAGGTCATCCGGTCCGTGTGCATCCACACGGCCGCCTGGAGTGCGGCAATGGAAAGGGAGCGACCACCTTCGCTCAGACACGCCATCATGGGATCCGGTGGGCCGAGTGAGAAGCCATTGGCCTCCGTAGGGTTCTCACGTTCAAAATTCGCACAGTACGCCGAGACCAAGTACGTTACAGGTCGATTGTCTGGAAGTTCGATTGCCGGAGAGGGAACATAAGACGACGCACTGACGATCCGGCCCCGCACAGCTGCGATTGCCATGTCCTGGTAGGCATTGGAATGACTCCGAAGCATCGTCCCGGCTGGGACGGTGACACGCAAAGTCCCAGTCGGCGCGCCTGGCAAACGCACGATGGTCAGGACGATCGCGTCGCCGCTGCTCGCGCCGTTCCCATGGAATTGGGTGGTCACCCAATTGCGGGACTGTGCCTCCTGCAGGGTGAGCGGTTGACTCGCAGAAGAATAGCTAAGCCCAGAGAGGCAGCCGCAAAAGACCAGCAACCTCGTGATAGAACCCTTCGTGATCAGAAGCAACGGCAGCAATGCATGGTTTGTCACGGTCTCTCTCCTCCTTTCCGGCCATGAAGCTACCGCTGTCGGAAGCTGCAACTAAGTGACCCTCTTTCTCCACGACCTTGGGCGGTTGCCCACCGGCAGGGTACACCACCGATATGGACAGTCCCAGCACCAGGAACAAGACCGGGGCGGCACTGGCTACTTTCCGCTGCATTCGAAGTCCTCCTTAAGGGTCCTGGCTGACCTGCGGCCTCGGCTGCAACCGACCGCCAGCGTTCATTGAATTGAAATGATAGGTGTTGGCCCGCGCATCAGGAAAGCGGCAAATGACGGTACCGTGGATTGCTGCTCTTCCGGCAGGGGCCAAGGCGCAGCGTCTGGTGGCTCGACCCGACGTGGGCGCCAGTGTGCCGGCGGCGGCCGTTCTGCAGCATGACGGTCGACCGAGTGCCACCTGCGTCGAAGAGTGCACCATTGGCTGCCTCTAGATTCCAGCGAGATAGAGCGGGACCGCCGCAAAGAAAGCGATCCCGCCCTGCCGTCCATCCCCTACGGCACCGTCGTGACCGCATCGCACCCCTTCACCGGGACCGCGCCAGTCGTCTCGCCGTACAGGCAGGCGCTAGTCGCGCCGGACTGGATGCCGGTGTCGACCTGGTTGAAGTGCAGCACCAGGTCGAGGTACCCGTCGCCGTTCACGTCTTCCAAACCCCTAGTGTTACCTTGCGGCTGCGGCGGCCGGGCCGCCGGACGGGCGAGGGCCGGGCCGAACCAGATCTTGGTCAGATCCAGGGTCCGGACATCGAAGGACGCGCTGCCCAGGACCGCCACCGGCACCACCCCGGCTCCTCACATTGATCGGGTTTCTGTCCGAACCCGGCATGATGTCGATCGCGACCAGGATCTCGTTCGGCGCCAGCGCAATCACCGTGCTCAGCCGGGCGATCCCCGTGAACGTCGCGGACAACCCTTCGGGTCCGTTCACAGTTCCGATCACCGGGTTGCCGTCGACGCCGATCGCCGGTTCGAGAGTGGCGGTGGCCGGGTTCACCCGGAACAGGTGCAGCGAACTGCCCGGAATGCGGGCGGACGGCAGCGGAAGCACCACGGTCAGGCCCGGCGCCGGAAGCGGGTAGGCGGGCTGCGGGGTCAGTTCGATGTTGACGAACAGCGTGCCCTCCGCCTGGAAGCCGGACGGCGTCGGCACGGCGAGCGGGTCCGGGAAGACGTCGATGGAGATGTCCGTCGGTTCCGTCAGCACCCCCGGCGGCGCCACCACTTGCGCGCGCTCACCGAAGACGTCGTCCTGGACCGTTCCTCCCCAGGGCCGGGTTCAGGACGGATCCGTCGGACTCGCCGCCCGGGTTTGATCACCACCAGTTCGGTCGGCAGCATCCGGGCCTCCAGGTCGGCGGCGTTGAAGTGCGCCATGTTGCGGACGGCGTCTTTGATCTGGAGTTGAAATACCTTCCAGGTTCCTTCTTCGCTGAACCGCGGGAAGAACACCTGAGCCTCCCAGGTGCCGTTGAGCGGTGTTCCCCCCACCAGCGTCCAAGTCGAGCAGCAGTATCCGCGCACTTGCTGCCCAGAGGGGCTGCGGAAGTTGATGCCGCTCTCGAAGAAGCTGGCTAGGGGCGTCGTGGGACCGAAGAGCAAACCGCTCAGGTCGTCGTCCGCCTGCACGCGGACCGTGACGAACTGGAATCCCTCTGTCGTGTTGATGAACTTCGGCGTATAGTCGAAGCTGAAGAGGGTCGGTGGGGTCGTGTCGCTGGGGCTGGATGCCACGGTGAACTGGATCTTGGAGCCGAACCTGGCTGTCAGGTCCGGCCGGAAGTACAAGCGCCAGTTGGCGGCGAAGTCCTGGAGACGCATTCGCTGAGACTCCAAGTGCCGGCCTCCGCGTATCGCGGGATGGTCAGACTGCCCTCCCACCAGCCGTCGTTTGCGTTACCGCTGACAAGGGTCATCGCGTCGGTCCAGGCGTGCTGGGTCTGCCTGCCGCTCGGGCTGGTGAGCACGATGCCCCAGTAAGTAGGGGAGCCCGAATCCCGGCGGGGGCAGGAAGACCGCGCCCGCCAGATCGTCCTTGATGTGATAGCGCACGGTCACGGTCTGGCCCCCTAAAGAGACATCGATCGCACCGGGGACAATTTCCACATCCTCCAGAGTCGGACCCGCCGTATCCGCCGGGTCCGAGGAGACCGTCACGGAGTTCGGAAAGCCAAGCCCGGCCAGGACTGCCGACGGCAGGTGGTTACGGTTGCTCACGCTGTCCCAGAGGGTGACTTGCAGACTCCACAATCCGGGCTGGCTGTAGCGGGGGAACTGGAAACTTCCCTGAAACGTGCGCTCCAGAGGAGTGCCCGCCGTCGAATTCACCTGGCCGAAGATAAATTGCCCGGACGGCCCGGTGAGCGTCGACACTGATGCAGCAGGCGCCGGAAAGATCGTCGGTCGCCTTGGCGGTGTACGTGACGGTCTGAGGTCCCGCTGAGACGTCCACCGAGGCCGGCACAAGGCTGAATTCCACCAGCACCGGGGCGTGACGTCCGGGAGTCTCCTGGGCGGAGACCAACACCGGCAGTACCAACACTGCCAGCGCCATCGCAAATTGCGCGCGGTATTTCCCTAGGTGAGTATTTCCCGATGAAAAGTAGGCCATCGCGTCGAATCCTTCCGGGAGGCCATCCGGCCTCAGGTGATGAGGAACCCGCCCGTTCGGACAAGGCACCCTCCGCTCAAGTCAGGCGGACCGGCTTCGTTCACCTCCGGACCGGCCGCCGCGAATGTGGCGGCAAGGAGCGGGACGGCTCCTCCGTCCGGCCCGTCCGCCGCCGACGAGCCCGGCGGGAGACGGAGTCCACCCACGCCGGCATAGCCAGATTCTACGTGAAGTAAGGGTAACGCCTTAGCGGTAATTGACGGCTGCTGCCTTTTGCGGTCCTGGTCATTGACACGCGCCGTCTGGAACTGCCGCGAACTCCGACACCTCGCCGGTCAAACACGTACTGCCCCGCCGCATCGCTTCGCACAGGTGAGCCGTCTGCGACCGCGGCAGTTACCAGCGCCACTTCGTCGAACAGACCAGCCATGGGGCTGAGCCGCAGGAGTCCGGATGCCCAGCAGCACGGGCCCTCCCCGCTGGCAGCGTGTCCGCGTCCCCTGTTGCCGGGCGTCAGAAGGCGCGCCACGCGATCCCCCTGACGCGCGTCACGGCGAGGGGTTCCACTTTCCCGCCCAATCGCGCGCGCGCCCACGATCGGCTCGGGCAGGCTGGCGGCCTCCAGCACGGCCTTTCGTTCGTCATCGAGGTTCAGTCGCCACAGCGGTGCGCCGTCCACCTCGAACGCGGCGACCGTTCCGCAGCCTCGACCGGACCCAGGCTGAACGTGCCGTCAGGAACGCGGGCCGTCCGCCGTCATGTTAGTGTCGCCAGCGTCAGCGCCTGCTCCCTGAGGCGCTTGTGCCTTGGCCCCCAGACCGGGGGGATGTACGCAGGCGGCTCGGGCGAGAGGTCAGGGACCGGTCCGCCACCCGGTCATTGAGCGTGCCGTCGAGCGTCGCAGCATGTGGCCTCAAGCCCTGCAGGGGATGCGTCGCACCCTGTTTCCGGGAGGTCCGCCGCACACGGTCGGAGACCCCGAATCCCACCATGTAGATCCTGCCGCCCGGCATTCACCTGACTCCGGGGCGACCACACCTCTCCCAGGCGAGCCTCCTGAACGGAACTGGGTCGTATCCAGAATGCGCTGACTCTGTACCGCCCATCGACAAAGGGCCCCGTCAGGTGGGAAGGCCGTCTTCCCCAGAAGGTCCGGATCGGGAGCCGCTATGGGCCGCGGTTGTGCCCGTATACGGGGGTCCTGCAGGCGTCCCAACCATGCACAAAGACCCGGTCGGAGCCGGGGATCCAGAGAATTTCGCCACCCACCAGGGGAGGTCCCTGAAGCAGCGCCAGGCGGTGCCCGGTCGCCGTATCCACGATGTCGACGCTGTCACGGCCGGGAACGCCGCCGGGCTCCCATTGCTTACTGACGGCTGACAACTTGCCGTAACGTCGAAAGCCAGAAACATCGGGCAGACCACGGAGCGAATAGGCGGCATCGCCCGTCCCGTGTAAGGAACTTTTTGAGTCCGCGGCACTTCCATCGACAGATACAGCCATTTCGCCGTCCGGCGTTAAAGCGAGATCGTGGATGTTGCCGAGGATCCCTCGTGGATCGACCGTGACTCGCCGGACTTTAGATCGTAACTTGCCAGCCCGTCGGTGAGGTGGCGATATGGGCGGTGGCGCCATCCGGAGAGATTTCGATCTCCGTCGCCACGCCGGGAACTGGAATCGCCGAGACCGCGGCCAGGCGGTCGGGATCGAGAACGTGAATCGTTCGCGGGCTAGCCCCGTCGAAGGCATAGAGATATCGTCCGCCGGGTCCAGGAACGATCGGTTGACCGGGCGCCGGGAACCTGGATCTCTGGAGTGCACCGCCCTCGGCCACAGCCTTAACGAAGATGCGGTCAGGGGAACAGCGGGCGGGAGCGGGTCACGGGCCGGCGGCGGAAATAGGCCAACCACCAGCGCGAAGCCGGCGAGGACTTTTACCGCCATGGCGACTACCGGCCAGCGAGCCTTCTTCGGCCGGGCCATGGGCGCTGGGACCAGCGCCAGTACTCTCAATCTCGACCGAGGCTCATCCGCGTAGCCAGCCGGCGTCAATTCGTAGATATCCGTTCGCGGGCGTCCCACCACGCGTCGAAATCTCGCTCCGCCTTGCGAAGATCCGAGGCTTCAAGCCTGGGTGCCCGGTGGTGCGTCAGACCTTGGTTCTCCCAGCGCTGGATGACCGTGGTAGCTAGCGAGGTACGCCGCAATCTCTTTCACCCACCAGCAGGTCCGCGGCGTCCCCAGGGCTGGGACGCCGCTCATCCATCTCATCCATCTCAGGCATGGCTGAGTCGCGTCGCTCCTCTTGGACAGGGAGAGTATCACGAAAGGAGCACGCGACGCGAGTCCACCTGGGGCACGGCGGCTGCTAATACTAAAGACTGCGTTTCTGTGATTCAACGGAGGACGGATATTAGGGTCTGCCGGCCCCGGTGACTGGCAAAGGGGGTGGAGAGGGCCGGGAGGAGGATCTGCGATCGGCGGGAGGAAGTGGTTGGGCCATGTTGCGTTCTGACATTGTCCCAGGAAATGCAGGCGCGATTCAGACCAGCCGCGTTCGGCCGGTCATTCGCCAGATGGTTTCCGGACGTGTCCCGACACCTGGAGCAAACGGGGCTGATATATGAACGATCAGAAGACCAGCCAAACTCAAAGGAACCGATCTGTATATTCCGATAGCCAACTGACCCATAACTCTGGCTGATCCCTGTTTCTGGGGCCGTACGCCGCACTTCGGCGATGCGTTCAACGCGGGGCCTCCCGCGATGCCGCCGCGGCAGTCGGTCGAACGACGGCATCAGGTGACGTGGAGCTGAGTCGTTCGTCCTGCACAACTCCTGGGTGTTCGTCAAGATCTCGACCGACGCCGGCATCACCGGCTGGGGCGAGATGCTGGAAGGACGACGCGAAAGCCTGCGCGGCCGGCGCGTTGGAAGTTGGCGACTACCTGGCCGGCCAGGACCCGCTCCGCGTGGCGTCCACCACTGGCAGGCGATCCATCGCGGCGCGTTCTATCGCGGCGGACCGATCAAAACGGCGATCTCGAGTGGCATCGACTGGGGCCCTGTGGGACATCACCGGCAAGGCCTACGGCGCGCCCGGTGCCGTAAGCTGCTGGGCGGACCAACCCGCGACCAGATTCGGGTCTACGGGCACGGTCGGCCCGATGAATGGTGTCAACGCGATGAAGGTTGGGCCAGGCGGGCACGCGGATTCCGTTCAAGTACAACGAGGGCCAAGGATGGTGGACGAAGTGTGCGAGCGGTTCAAGGCGCTCCGCGCACAGCTAGGCAAGGCGTGGACATCGGGGTCGAGTTTCACGGCGCGGATTCAGCCGCCACGGCGATGCGTCTGATGAAGGCGCTCGAGCCATTCGATCCCTGGTTCTACGAAGAGATCGTCCAGGCGCTCAATGTCGACTGATGGCCGAGTTGGCCAAGAAAACGCACATGCCGATCGCCACCGGCGAGCGCATCTTCACCAAGTGGGGCTTCAGGAGATCCTCGAGAAGCGCGCGGCCATGATTCTGCAGCCGGACGTCTGCTACGCCGGCGGCATCACGGAACTGGAAGGTGATCGCGGGCATGGCCCGAGGCCTACTGCTAGCCCCTGGCGCCGCACAACCCGCAGGGGCCGTGTTCACTGGCGGCAAGCCTCCAGGTCAGGGCCTCGATTCCGAACTTCCTGATCCAGGAACGCGGCGACAACGAGTACTCGGACCTGTTGGCGAAGCCGTTGCCTCCGGTCCGGAATGGGCACCGGCCCATCCTGACCGAACCCGGATTGGGGATCACGATCGACGAGAACAAGCTGATGGCGCAAGTCGGCGAGCCCCGCCTCCACCACCCCGCAGTACGACACCGACGACGGCTCGGTGGTCGACTGGTAAGCCGACATCTGAAGTGGGCGATCCTGGCGTGTTTCGCAATCGCCGGACTCGGAGTCTGGGCTGCTACCAACCGCAGGCTGCCGCGCCGCTCACCATCCACGATCTTCAGCCGGCGGTATTGCGTGGGGTGCCATGGGGCGAAGTCGCCTGCTGGAGGGTTCACCCTGACCGGGCATCGCGGCGGAACGCCCCTGCGGCACGCGGGCGTGGAAGGCGGCGGTGCGATTTTGCGCATCGTTCCACCGGCGCGGCGGACGAGGGGCCTGCGAAGCCGTTCTGCGGTTCCTCGAATCGAGCTGGATGTGGGTGCGGTGGTCCGGGCCGCACCGATACTTCCGGCGGCTGAACCGCACCGAGTACCGCAACGCGATCCGCGATCTGCTGGCGCTGGACGTTGAGGTCGACGCGCTGCTGCCGGCCCGGACGAGTCGAGCCACGGCTTCGACAATGTCGCGGTCGGGGATCTGCCGCCTCCACTGCTCCAGACGCTATCTGGGGGCGGCGCGCCGCATCAGCTGGCTCGCCGTGGGTCTGCCGGACGCTCGCCCGGCAGCGACACGCTTCCACCTTCCCGCCGACCTCACCCAGGAAGAGGCACTTTGACGGTCTGCCCCTGGGCACACGCGGAGGAACCGCCGTCGGCTACATTTTCCCCATGGATTGGCGAATACGAGATTGTCGTGCGCTTCTCGCGCGCGATACCAACGAACACGTCGAAAGGATTGCGCGGGCGGCTTTGAAGTGGAGATGGAGTCTCGACGGGCAGCGGATCGGATTGTTCAGCGTGGAGCCGCCTCTCCGCCCGGCAAGGACCACAGCCTCGTGGACGAACGCCCGAGGGTGCGGCTGACGGCGACCGCAGGTCCGCGCACACGGTCGGCGTTCCGCGCCGCACCCGGAACGCTGGGAAACCGGCAGCAGCCATGCGAGGCGCACTTCAGCATGGACCGTCACCCGCGGCCCATTGTATGCGAAAATTCGCTGACGGTGAACGGGCCGTATGCACGGTGGGGTCAGGCGACTCGCCAGCCGGCGGCGGATCTTCGTGTGCCGCCCGGCGTCCTGCGGAAGAGGACGCCTGCGCCGGACTGGCGGATTCTGGCGGCGCTGTTGCGACGCGCGTTCCGCCGCTGGTGACGGCGTGACGTTTGCAACTCCTTCTTGCTTCTATCGTGAGGCCGCATGGCGGGGACTTCGACCACGGCGTGAAATGGCGCTGCGCGGTACAAGTGACCCAGGTTCTGTTCGCGTCGAGCGCGATCCGCTGGCGCCGCTGGCATCGGTCCTATCCGCATCAGCGATCTCGAACTGGCTTCGCGGCTGTCGTTCTTTTGTGGAGCAGCATCCCGGACGAGGAGCTGCTGACGCCGGCCAAGCGCGGACCATCTGCGCAAGCCGGCAGTTGTGGGGCGGCAGGTCCGCCGCCTGCTGACGGACCCGCGGTCGCAGCGCGCTGGCGGCGAATTTCGCCGGACAGTGGCTGCACCTTCCGGAACCTCGAGTCCCGACACGCCGGACGTACGGTTGTTCCCGGGTTTCGACGATAACTCCCCGACGGGCCTTCCGCCGGGAAACCGAGCTTTTCTTCGATAGCATCCAGCGCGAGGACCGGAGCACCCTCGTTTCCTGCTCAGCGCCGACTACACGTTCCTCAACGGGCGGCTCGCCAAACATTACGGGATCCCGAACGTCTACGGCGAAAGCCCGCTTCCGCAAGGTCGCTTCTGCCCGAGGACAGCGGCGCGGGGACTGCTTCGCAACGGCAGCGTGCTGACCGTCGTCGTATGCGACGCGTACCTCGCCGGTGATTCGGGCAAATGGAGCGTTGGACCGAACCTGTAAGCACGCCGCCTCCGCGCCTCCCCAGAGGTGCCGGCGTGGGGGAAGCGGCGGCATGAGCAAAACATGGCCGGTGCGCGAGCGCCGGCCCGGCACCGCGAAGCCGGCGTGCGCTGGCTGTCACCGGTTGATGGACCCGCCGGGGTTCTCGCTGGAAAACTACGGCGCGGTAGCCGGTGGCGACCCTGGAAGACGGCGTTCCGGTCGACGCCTCCGGGGCGGTCTGCCGGATGGGAGCGAGTTCGAGGCATCGACGGACTGGAGAAATCCGCCCTGCAGGGCGGCCGTGCTTTTGCCACCCTCTTTCACGGAGAAATTGCTGACGTAAGCAAAAGGGCCGGGGTATGGAACACACCGACGCGCCGGCGGTGCGCCAGGTCGATACACGAGGCACAGGACAGCGATTTCCGGTTCTCGTCTGTTGTCCCACTCAGGATCGCCGGGAGTACGCCGTTCCAGTTGAGGAGGGCTCCTTGATGGTCACCAGGAAGAAGCCGCGCCGCGCCGCACAGTCCTTCGCGGAATGGAAGGTCGCTGGCGCTGCCCTGCTCGACGGGATGGGCCCGGCGATGACCGCGCTGGCCGAAGCCGGCAAAACCGGTACGCCGGCTGGGACACTCTCTGCCGCACACGATGGGCGCACTTCCCGGAGTGGGCTCCGCCCTGCGACGGCCGCCTGACGCGCTTTCCAGCCTGAAGCGCTAGCGCCTGTGCGCAGCACGTCGAAGTAACCGGACCTGGAACTCAGGAACGCCTCCCGGGCACGCACGCCACGTCGAATGCAGCGTTCCTGAGCGCGGCCAAGGCGAAAGTGGACGGAGAGCACGGATTACAACTGGGCACCACGGTCGACCAGATCGCGGCCCGGCAGATCGGACAGCCACACGCAGCTGCCGTCGCTGGAACTTGGCGATGGACCTGCTCGATGGTAGGGCAGTGCGACAACGGCTACGCATGCGTGTATCAGAACAACCTTTCGTGGTCGTCGCCGACCACGCCGCTGCCGGCCGGAGCGCATCCGCGCATCGCAGTTCGGCAACTGTTCGGCGATGGCGGCAGTGCCGCCGAGCGCCGCACGCGGTGCAAAGGAAGCAACCTGCTCGATTGGGTGAGGGGGAGGATTTTCGGCCGGTTGCAGGCGCAGCTTGGCCCCGGGAATGCGCCCGGGTCCGCCAGTATCTGGACACCGTGAGGGAACTGGTGCGGCGGATTCAGAGGCGAAGTCGGATGCGGACACTCAAACGACGTGCCGGACGTGGATCGCCCGTGGCGTCCCGGCGGCCTACGCGGATCACGCGCGCCTGATGTTCGACTTGCAGGTGCTGGCGTTTCAGACCGACGTCACGCGGGTGATTACGTTCCAGCTTGCTCGCGAGACCGGCAACCGGACCTATCCGAGATCGGCATTTCGAGCCCCATCATCGTTGACGCACAATGGGGGGCGATCCGGAGAAGTTGAGCAAAGGTGGCGCGGGTCAACGCGTTCCACGTCTCGCTGTTCGCCTTTATCTGGAGAAGCTGAAATCGACGCAGGATGGCGACGGTTCGCTTCTGGATCATGCGCTGCTCCTCTACGGCAGCGGCATGAGCAATCCGGACAAGCACGACCACATCCAGAACCTGCCGGTACTGGTGGCGGGGAGGGCGGCGCGGGGATACTGCGCGGCGGTTCCACATCCGGTATGCGGGCATTGCCCATGGCGAACCTGCACTGACGCTTATCGACCGGGCGCGGGCGTCCGGCTGGATCACGTGGCGACAGCAACGGCAGGATCCGCGAGCTGGACGAACCGCTGTCGTGAGCACTCGCCGCCATCGTGCTCGCCGGCGCGTGTGCGACCGCCGAAGCGCCCGCTTCAGCAGACGCAACTTTGATCGCAGGATCGCACGACACTTCCGCCAAGCGATCGCAGGCCGCGCCGATCCGAATGCCCCGCACGCCGGGCGGAACCTGCGCGTTGCCAGGGGCGGCGCACCTGGATTGGCGCTGATATGCCAGATCGGTCACGCCTGCTGCTCTTCAGTGCCGGGGCAGATGCCGGCGCGAAGAACTTCGCTACGGCATGACGGCGCTATCGCTCCCGGCTGCACGAGCAGGAACGCGGAGATCGTACGGCTGCTGCTCGATGCGGGCGCGGATCCCAGCACCCGGGTTGCCCGGGCGGCGAGACCCGCGCTGATGACGGCGTCGCGCACGGGCGATGCGGCGACAGTGCGGGCGCTGCTCGTGCGCAGCGCCGATGTACCTGCGAGGAGGCCAGTGGCCAGACGAAAAGCCCTCACTTGGGCGGCCGCCGAGAGGGCACGTCGAGGCCGTCGAAGCATTGATTGCGGCAGGCGCCGATTTCCGGGAGCGCCCCGACTCCGGCTTCACGCCGTTCCTGTTTGCCGTCCGCGAGAGCGGCCGGGCGTGTTCGCGCGCCGGAAAGGCCGGCGCCGATGTGAACGACACGGTCCCGCTGACCGATGGCCGGCGTCCTGCAGGCAGGCCCGGAAGCGGGAACCACCGCGCTCGTCCTGGCTGCGGTGAACGGCCGCACCCCTCGCTCAGGCCGGCTGCGCCGCCGGCGCGCCGGCCCGAACGCGAATCTCGCCGGATACACACGGCGCTGCACGCGGTCACGTGGGTGCGAATACCCTGACGCCGGCGATTTCAGCAATCCCGCGCCCTACGGTCAGGCTCTATGACGAGCATAGGTTTTGTGCTGACGCTGGTGAAGAGCGGCGCGGACCTCAACAGCCGCATGACGAAGCGGGTGAACGTGGGACTCACGAGCCTGAATACGTTGGGCGCGACACGCCGTTCTTCCTGTACGCCGCCCGGACGGCGGACGCCAGGCTGATGCGGTTTCTTGCGCCGCCCGACAGATCCAAATATCCCGAACGAAGACAACGCCACCCCTCATCGCCGCGGCAGGCCTCCAGGACGCGCTCTCCCCGATGAAGACGCCGGCACCAGACCGGAGGGTGATGGAAGCGCGCTCAGGCCACGCACTCGACGCCGGCGCCGCCTTCGACGCGGTCGACGACCAATGGCGAAACCGCGATGCACGGCGCGGCCTAAAGGAACTCCACGAAGCGGGTGGATTTTCTGGCCGCAGGGGCCGAATATCGCCGTCTGGAACCGCCCCAACAAGCGGGGCTGGACGCCTCTGACGATCGCTAGGAGCTACCGCTTTAACGGCTTCAAGCAAATATACCGGTGACGGTCGAGGCGATCCGGCAGGCGCTGGCGGCAAGCGGGCGCTGAGAGGGTGTAAGGCGCTCCGTCTCAAGCCTGGAACGGATTTCTGATGACCAGGGAGTCGTTGCCGCCCGTGCTGAAAGTCCTCACTCCAAAGCACGTTCGCGCCGATGGACAGTGCGCTTGCCAGAATCAGGGCATCCCACCAGGAGGCTTGATTTCCCGGCGGAGCTCGCAGGCGTGCAACAGGTCCCCGTGAGTTGGGCGCTGAATCATCCAGAAGCCAGAGTCCGCAATCTACGGCTTCGGCCTCGTAGATAGCCCAGCTTGCGGGTGGCAGCCGAGTAGAACTCCACGCCTTGTGTACTCAGAGCGCCGGAACCGTGTTCTTTGAAAGCGCGGGAGACAAGGGCAACGGCCGTTTCGTGCCTCCGCGGATCTGCCGCGTCATGGGCATGAACGAGGATGTTGGTATCCACGAACTCCAGCATCGCGGAAGCTTTTCGCCCGCCGAGTCCATGATCCGGCCCTTCGTGCCCCGATCCTTCGCCGTCCGCATCCGCTCGAACATGCGCTGGCGCGCCTCAGACCCTGGATGTAGAACCAGACATCAGGTTGCGGGAAGTGCTTCCTGCATCAGTGCACTCATGGACTGGTGGCGCTCCGCCGCATAGATTTTGAACTCGCGCAGCGAGGGCTCCGGCTTAGGCAGAGAGTCCCGTTACGACTCTCGCGGGTCTTCCCGCAGGCACCGTAACACGCCGAAGCGTGCACCCACTGCTTCGGGAAGTCGGGATGCGCCTTCACTTCGCGGATCTGCGGGGTGTGGCGGCGTCAGGTGAGCCGCCAACATCGGAATCCACTGGTCGGCATCCAGTTCGCGGGGACGCGCGGAGACGCAGGCGCGGAGGAATCCTCCTGCGTGTCGCGGATAAAAACTGATCGTCCTGTCACGGCGTTCATGCGAACCCCGCGATCACCTCTCCGGGGCCCGCAAAGCGTTCTGAAGGCCGCAGCGGTTCCGGGCGCCTGGGCCGGACTGCGTCGATCAAGTCATCCGGGCGATCACCCGCTTCATCGTCACGCCTCAGTCACCTCGCGTTTCGCCGTCGCGGGAGGCAGCATCGGAACCCGTCTTCGCGATGAGGTTCCACAGGAACTCGGTCAGGGCGATGTGCTCGGCGCGTTCAGCAAGCGAGCCAGCGGTCCGGCGCCGGCGAAGTTCCACTGCCGCGGCGAGAGATAAAGCGATCTCGTCCAAGAACATCTTCCGCGTAGCGTGCAGGTAGCTGGAAAGCGCCTTGCTGCGGTCCCATGACCCGCTCGGATTGGCGTGCTGACGGGATGGCGGCATGACCAGCAGAGGAAACCAGCGACAGAGTCCACATAGGCCCAGTCATCGCACGGCCCGTTCGTCTACGCAGCGCCCGAACCGACCGCCTCGGCGTCCCCGGACGCGTGCCGTAACCCCCCGCCGGGTCGCGCAGGTGGGCGCGCCGCCGCAGGAACAGAAGGACGGCTTGGCGATTCGGAGTGCTCAACTGCCGCGGCCATGCGGAGAGACCGAGCCGGAACCGCATGTGGTTCTAGCGGTCGTCAGTGTGATCCTGCCCCATATCCTGCTCATCGGACCGAATCGGAAATTTCTTCGGGGAGAATGCCCTGGGAGTTTCAGCGTCGTGTAGCAAACCGTTCTTCGGAGTCATCGCCCCCGCCTGAGCGACGGCGGCCCCTGTCCTGCCGGCCGAGCCGAGACCTGACCCTGGACTGGAGCGTTCGCTGCGCGGCGTGCAGCGGATGCAGTTGGCCGGGCCGTCTCCGAACACCGCTTAGCCGTCGCCCTGACCAATTTGTCGGACCCGGCGGCCCCGTCTATACCGGGGTCAGCAATCACGACATGTTCATACGCGGCGAGCTTACCCAAGATCGTGATCCTGCTGGCGGGCTTC